>NZ_JNNU01000084.1 GCF_000732195.1 Neorhizobium vignae | reverse complement strand
AGCTCAATCCGGCGGTAAGCTTCCTTGTCCGTGGGATCGACCGGTTCAACTACAGCATATCCGATTGATCCGATCGCCTGGACGTTGCTCCCGGCTTCGATCATTGCGGTCACGAACGCCTCTATCTCATCTATAGTCATGACGGCAGTTGAGCATATTGTGGCTCTGACGCAACCCTCAGATCTAAGAGGGCTCGCTCAGCTGTTTTGCTACCGATGATCGGCGGCGGAAACTTGACTCCCGCAGTAAGGGTGAGAATGGTAGTTTCATGGGTCCAGACAGCTTCAACAAATGCTTGCGCCATATCCGCTGGACGCCA
>NZ_JNNU01000083.1 GCF_000732195.1 Neorhizobium vignae | reverse complement strand
CCGTCCGAGTCGGTCGCCGTGAACTGGAAGTTCAGCGCGATCTGGTCTTCGCCGGAAACCGGGTGGTCGAGCGTGTCGATCAGCGTGAACGTGTAGGTACCGCTGCCATTGTCCGACAGGGTCACCGTGAACACAGCCTGGCCGGTTTCGGTGCCGGCATGCGCCGTCAGAACCGTGCCGTCGGCCGACAGCGTATAGACCAGTTCAAGGCCGCGGGACGTCAGATTCTGGGCGTCGAGATTGGCGATCGCCGCCGGACCGAAGGCAACCGAGCGGTTGCCGGCACCCGACGTGATCATCTCGTTGTCGGCATTGTCCGAACCCCACGAGATCGCGAGCGTCCC
>NZ_JNNU01000082.1 GCF_000732195.1 Neorhizobium vignae | reverse complement strand
GGTATCGGTGCCCTCGTCGGCGTTTTCTGTCAGGACGTCGGCGGCGTTGTCGACGATGTAGGTATCGTCGCCGGTGCCGCCGATCAGGACATCGGCGCCGGCCTTGCCGTCCAGCGTGTCGTCGCCGCCACCACCCGACAGCGTGTCCACGGCAGCCCCGCCGGTGATCGTGTTGTCGAGGGCATTGCCCGTCCCGGCAAAGGCCAGCGTGCCGGTGAAGACCAGGTTCTCGACATTGTCGGCAAGCGTGTAGCTCGCCAGTGCCGTCTGCATCGTGTCAGTGCCCTCTGCGGCACTCTCGACGATGGCGTCGGCAGCGTTGTCGATGACATAGATGTCGTTGCCGGTGCCGCCGACCAGCGTGTCGGCGCCGGCCCC
>NZ_JNNU01000081.1 GCF_000732195.1 Neorhizobium vignae | reverse complement strand
AGGAGTTGGTTCCCCTCCATGGCCTGGTAGGGTGAGCTTCGCACAGCCAGCCATTATCTCGGAAATGCTGGGTCATATTACCATTGCGGTCAATTGCCTCTCGTCAAGGACTCCGTGCTGGTAGAGGGAGACAATGAGGATCGCAACCTCGACCGCTTCGGGTGTCTGCTTTTGAAAACCTCGAACCTTGCAGGCTTGGTCAAATACCCGCTGCAGCATGGCAAGTTCGTTTGGCTCGATCGGATCGAGCACATGAACGTGCGCAATAAGCATTCGTTCACCCCAAGCATCCCGACGCCTCAGTGTAATTCAACCGGTTCCCAATTGCCACCGGATGAAGCGGAGGCCCCGCGAACTACTACGATGCGGCACGAATACAGCATGACAAATTGAAAGGCAGCAGGACCAATGGCAGGGAACG
>NZ_JNNU01000080.1 GCF_000732195.1 Neorhizobium vignae | reverse complement strand
CAGACGGACTTCATCTCCAAGCTGACGGACTCCTTCGACAAGGGTGTCGGCCGACTGGTGGATGCGGACATGAACGAAGAGTCGACCAGGCTCAAGGCACTGCAGACCCAGCAGCAGCTGGCGATCCAGTCGCTCTCGATTGCCAACTCCGACTCGCAGAACATCCTGTCGCTGTTCCGTTAATCGAAACAGGGAAAATGGCGCGGAGGCTGACCGCGCCATCGACCTTCAAAAAGGGCCGCGTCCGAATTCGGACGCGGCCCTTTTTATTCGCTGGTTCGCTTCAATGTTCCTTAATCATATTACTGCATTCTTTGGTCATCGAAACGGTGAGTTAACCAAGAAAATTAAA
>NZ_JNNU01000079.1 GCF_000732195.1 Neorhizobium vignae | reverse complement strand
TCGGCGAGAACGCGCTGGTTCAGCTCGACGACGATGCGCTGAGCGGTGGTAATCCGGAAGGCAACGGCGATGATGCCGACTCCGTCAATGCCAAGGGTGTCCTTGCGCATTCTTACGGTGCCGATGGCGCCGGTTCAGTGCTGTGGATCGGCAGCGGCCTGACGCTGCCTGCCGGCTTCACCGCAACGCCGTCCGAAGACGGCAAGGTGATGACCATCTATCAGGGCGAACGCCCGGTCGTCTCGATCACCATCACCGACACGGCGACGGGGGCCTACCAGGTTACCCAGCTTGCACCGATCAACCACCCGCAGGGAACGATCCCGGGGACGGAAGACAATGTGCAGTTCACGGTCTCCTACCAGGTGACCGACAAGGACGGCGACGCGGCTGCAACGCCCGGCACGCTGACCATCAATGTCGA
>NZ_JNNU01000078.1 GCF_000732195.1 Neorhizobium vignae | reverse complement strand
TCGGAATGGAAGAGGCCGATGATCTGGTCGACCTCCTGAATGCGCAATACGCAAGGCGCGGAGGGACGACCCATTGACCTCGACCACCGACTTCATTGTCGAGTTGGTCCGAGCCGCGAACGAGGTCGAGAAGCTCCGCGGCGAAGAAGCTCGCCGCCTGCTCAACCGCGCAATTAGGACGATCCGCGATATGCGCGAAACAATCGGGATACCTAGCAGTCATACATCGTCCGACGTGGTGATCGACCTACAGACGACAGCTGTGGCCCTGGGATTGGGCAATCGATCGGCTGATCAGGTCAAGGCCGCGGTCCTTGACGCCGCCGGCATAATCCGGGACCTGCATATCCTGCTGGATACGGGGACGGAAATTCAGATTGAGACGAAATGAAAACGGGGCGAAGCCCGGCTTTCGGTCCGGGTCGAAGTCCTGAC
>NZ_JNNU01000077.1 GCF_000732195.1 Neorhizobium vignae | reverse complement strand
TGGGTTTAAAGGGAGCGTAGGCTGGAGATTAAGTGTGTTGTGAAATGTAGACGCTCAACGTCTGAATTGCAGCGCATACTGGTTTCCTTGAGTACGCACAACGTTGGCGGAATTCGTCGTGTAGCGGTGAAATGCTTAGATATGACGAAGAACTCCGATTGCGAAGGCAGCTGACGGGAGCGCAACTGACGCTGAAGCTCGAAGGTGCGGGTATCGA
>NZ_JNNU01000076.1 GCF_000732195.1 Neorhizobium vignae | reverse complement strand
TGCGGGGCTTTTTCTATTTGCACCAGTCGTTCCTATTTCCCGGCCGCCATTCGCGCGCCGTGCCGTCCTTCAGCAGGACCTGGCCCACCTCTCGCCCGTCTGGCAGATAGAGGTTCACGAGCGGACGATCAAAATCGTCTATGCCCTTTGCCTCGACCTTGATCCTTTTGCCTCGGATGAGGTCGTTCAAGTGGCGCTTGGCGATCAGAGCCAGCTTGCGCTCCTTGTCGCATTTTGCATGACTGCCGATTTCTGGCGTGTCTATGCCTCGGACATCAACGATGCCTTGTCCGAGAAGGCGCATGTTCTGCCCGTCGCACTTCACGGTATCGCCGTCCACGGCGGTCAGCGACGCGCAGATGATCATCGCTCCTATCATTCACCCACCTGCATTTCAGGGCTCCTGCGCATCTGTATGCCGCGGTAGGTCTCCGGCCGATGCTCCATGCAAAACCAGTCCGTCTTCGACCTATC
>NZ_JNNU01000075.1 GCF_000732195.1 Neorhizobium vignae | reverse complement strand
GCCCGTGACTGACAGCGGAGGGCGAGAGGTTGAGGCGTTGAGCGGACCGTCCAACATGGCGTTCTTCCATGACGACTTCGAACAGCACGAGAAGGTTGAGGTCAGCTCGAGAAAGATCAATCTGATTCAGCATATCGCTGAAATCATATCACTGGATTCAGTATCGGACAAATGGGATTCCTTCCCCGCGTCATCAACGCAGATCAATGGAAGGAAAAGTCATGTGCATCTTGCTCTCAATTTTGCGGAAAGCTGCGACCAAATCGCCGGCGGCGGCAGGCGCGGCGACGCGCTGCACCCTTGCCGCGGTCGTGTTATCGGAGCTCTTGCTCCTCAATGAGCCCAGCTGGGCAGCGTCGTCAGAGACAGTCGCCGCTCTCATCCAGCGCACAAAGGAACAGGCTCACGCGTTCAACTCAGGCGACATGGTGAGGTGGCATAAGATGACGCGGCTGTCGGACGACTTCACCTTGATGCA
>NZ_JNNU01000074.1 GCF_000732195.1 Neorhizobium vignae | reverse complement strand
TTGACCTGGAAGTTGTTCTTGACGATATCGCCGTCGCTGTCGCGGGCGGTGGCGGTGAAGTTGAAGGTGAGCACATCCTCGTTGTTGGCGCCGCTGGCCTTGACCGGATGATCGATCACGCCGTCGAGGTCGAAGCTGTAGCTGCCCTTACCGGCATCGCTCAGCGTCACCGTGAACACGGCTGCACCGTTGGCGGAGCCCGCATGGGCCGTCAGAACCGTGCCGTTGGCAGACAGCGTGTAGACAAGAGCCTGGCCGCCGGACGTCAGGCTGGCGAGGTCGAGCGTCGTGTTGCCGCTCTTGACCGTGAGGAAGGCTGCAGCGTCAGCCGCGCTGACCACCGTCGCAGCAGCACCGGAGGCCGCAAACACGACCGAGCGGTCGCCCATCACCTGCGTGCCGGTAAAGCCGCCATTGGCGACCGTGTTGGAGTCGTCACCACCCCAGGAGATATTCAGCGATGCGCCGATCTTGTCGGTGATCGGGCCG
>NZ_JNNU01000073.1 GCF_000732195.1 Neorhizobium vignae | reverse complement strand
CAGGTCTTGAAGGGATCCGAACTGACGACACCGACATGCACACCGGAGTTATCTGGACCAGGGATTGATCACTTTCAGCGCAGCAGCCTCGAAAGGGCTTGTGTCGCGAGTTGCGATCGCGAAGCCGTTTGCTGCCGCTGTGGCTGCAATGTAGCCATCAGCCGTGCCGATCGGTTTCCCAGATACTCGAGCGCGTGCCATCAGTTCGGAATAAAACTGGGAAGCAGCCAGATCGAAGGACAGGATGCGCTCGGAAAAGTGGGGCAGCACTTCGCCCTCAAGACGGTCGCGAAGGATAGTTTGCCGTCTCCCTGAAGGCATAGCAGCGATCCCGAAGCGCAGTTCAGCAATCGTTATTGCGGAGAGGAAAAGCGTTTCGATAGCCTGGGCGTCCAACCAGGCGATTACTGCCTCATCAGGAACAGGTTTCCAAGGCTCGGATATAACGTTGGTGTTCAGCAAGATCATTCGAAGGTCATCGGTTCAGCAG
>NZ_JNNU01000072.1 GCF_000732195.1 Neorhizobium vignae | reverse complement strand
TCGACTGCCGTCGGCCGCCCCGTCGAGGTTCATGCCTATGCGGACCGGATCGTCATCAAGCAGGATGGTGTGACGGTTGCGGAACATCAGCGCAGCTTCGGCCGTGGCGAGACCGTCTATGATCCCTGGCACTATGTTCCTGTCCTCGCTCGCAAACCCGGTGCCTTGCGCAACGGCGCTCCGTTCCGGGAATGGGTTTTGCCAGCCGCGATGGAGAAGGTCCGCAAGCGGTTGAAGAGTGTCGATGACGGGGATCGGCAGATGGTCACCATACTCGGATGTGTTCCGGCTGACGGTCTTATCGCCGTTGAGGCTGCCTGCCAGGAAGCGCTCGATCACGGCGTCTGCTCTGCCTCGGTGATCATCAACATTCTGGCGCGAAGCCGCGATCCGGCTCCCGCCGCAACCCTGCAAATCCCGGATGCGCTTCGGCTTGCCCATGAGCCGGTCGCCGACTGCGCCCGCTATGACAGGCTCAGGAGGGTAAGCTGATGGAACGCACGCAGGTTTTCGAACTGATGAGCACGCTGAAGCTTTACGGAATGCGCAGCGC
>NZ_JNNU01000071.1 GCF_000732195.1 Neorhizobium vignae | reverse complement strand
GGATTTCGATTGCGGTGGCAGGCTTTGCTCAGGACGATCTCGACATCACGTTCCAGTCCAACCTGCTGACTGTCACCGGCAAGAAGCAGGAGGCATCCGCCGAGGGCTACCTGCATCGCGGCATTGCCGGCCGTCCGTTCGAACACCGGTTCGAGCTTGCCGACCATGTCAGGGTGAACGGAGCGGAGCTGAACAACGGTTTGCTGTCGATCGAGCTTGTGCGTGAGATCCCCGAGGCATTGAAGCCGCGGAAAATCTCGATCCAGAGCGCGGCGGCGTTGACGTCGGCTGCTCCGGCGCAGATCGAAGCGCCAAAGGCGGCTTAACCCGCATTTCCGCAGACCAGGGGCGCCGTGGCGACGGCGCCCCGACGACATTACGGGTTGGGAAGGAGAGAGCGATGAAACCCGATATGTTCAGAAAGCCCGTTTTCATTCTCGTGGGCCTGGGCTTTCCGACCGAGATTAGCACCGTGATGGACGCCTACCGGCATCTTGTCGAGTGGCCGACGTCATTCAGAGACACGGCACACTCGATCGCTTTGAAAGCATGTCTAGCGGCGCTTCGCGGCGAGATCGAAGCGGAAACGGCACGCGGCCTGTTCGCCGCCTTTGCC
>NZ_JNNU01000070.1 GCF_000732195.1 Neorhizobium vignae | reverse complement strand
CCGATGTCGCCTTCTGGCGCAGCCTGGGGCAGAGTATAGGCCTCGCCTATGCGGCCAGCGTGAACGACATGAAGGACTACCCGCCGTCCTTCCGGAACGTTTCTAACGGGGCCCCTCAACCGGGCGCGATAGGAAATTCTAAAACTGCGTACCGAATTTGCTCTACGTCTCGACATGGCAAGCCCTCTTCATGAGGGCGTTTTATCGTCTCAGCAAAGACGGGCAACACGATCTGCGCAGTGCGGTTAGGAGGTAACCTTAATGTCCGCCCGAGTGCGGATACTCAGGTCGCCCGGTTAGGTCAGGCACTGCCTTCCGGCGGCCATTCGCCCAGCAGCGCATCATTGATCTCTCGTAAGCTCTGCTGGAGTTCGCGGATCGCTGCGGTAAGGTCTGCCAGGTCTTCGTTGTCGGGTTTCTGGTTCTCGACATCGGCTTTTCGATCGTGCATCTGCCGTCTCCTTGACAGGACCCATACTCGCCAAACCTTGCACGAGGTCACCGCCGTCATCATCAACGAGGGACTCAGATCGCCCCGTGTTGCATGTTCAAGGTGCCAGGCTTCACTTGTGGCAGGGTTCCCTGCCAGGAATACCGGTCAGGACTTCGACCCGGACCG
>NZ_JNNU01000069.1 GCF_000732195.1 Neorhizobium vignae | reverse complement strand
GGCACGCTGACCATCAATGTCGATGACGATATTCCGGTTGTCGTTGCCAATGAGACCTTGCAGCTCGACGACGATACATTGGGCGGGAATGCTGGCGGTGAAGGCGACGATACGCCGACCGCGACGTCCGGCGTGCTTGGCCATAGTTTTGGCGCCGATGGCCCGGGCTCGATCTCGTGGTCGGCCAGCGGGCTGACGCTCCCCTCCGGCTTCTGGTTCGTCCGCTCGGAGGATGGCTCGCAGCTGACGATTACTCAGAACCAGAACGGCGCCTACGTGCCGGTGTTCAAGCTGGTGATCGACAATGCGGCGACGGGCGACTACCACGTCGTGCAGTTGGCGCCCGTCAATCATCAGGGCACCAATCCCGGTTTTGAGGACAATATTTCCGTCACCGTGTCCTACGAAGTGAAGGATGGCGACAACGACGTCGCCAAGGGCACGCTGAAGATCGATATCGACGACGATAC
>NZ_JNNU01000068.1 GCF_000732195.1 Neorhizobium vignae | reverse complement strand
GTCAAGAACAACTTCCAGGTCAACGTCATCGACGATAGCCCGATCGCCAATCCGGGCACGGCATCGACGGTCGAAGACGAAAGCGTCAACTCCGGCAACAACGAGCCGGAAGACGGTTACACGGCCAAGGCAGAACACGTCTCGCTGAACATCCAGTGGGGCGCCGACAATGCCAATGACGCCAACGGCCAGCCGGGCGACCGCTCGGTTGCGTTCAGCAATGCGAATGTGACGGTTGTCGGCGAGGCGGGCAATTCGCTGACCTCGCTCGGCGTCGCCGTCCACACGGCGATCCTGGCGAACGGCACGCTGGTCGGTTATACCGGCGACACGGCTCCGACGACGACGGGTGCCGGCAACGTGGTGTTCTTTGCCACGGTCTCGGACGTCAACAACGGCGAATACAACTTCCACTTGGTCAAGCCGCTCGATCACGACAGCTCGCCGGCCAACAGCGAGAACAGCCTGTCGCTGAAGTTCAACTACACGGCAACCGACTCGGACGGCGACACGTCGTCCAGCACGTTCACGGTCAATGTCGTTGACGATGT
>NZ_JNNU01000067.1 GCF_000732195.1 Neorhizobium vignae | reverse complement strand
GTGATGACGCCGAGCGTGCCTTCCGAACCGACGAAGAGGCGGGTCAGGTCGTAGCCGGCCGAGGATTTCCGGGCCCGCTGCGCGGTGCGGATCTCCTCGCCATTGGCGGTAACGACGGTGAGCGACAGGACATTGTCCTTCATCGTGCCGTAGCGCACCGCATTGGTGCCGGATGCGCGGGTCGCGGTCATGCCGCCGATCGAGGCATTGGCGCCGGGATCGATCGGGAAGAAGAGGCCGGTGTCGCGCAGCTCGCGGTTCAACTCCTCGCGGGTGATGCCGGGCTCCACGGTCACGTCGAGATCGGCCGGGCTGACGCGAAGCACCTTGTTCATGCGGGTGAAATCGATCGAAATTCCGCCCGACGGCGCATTCACCTGGCCTTCGAGCGAGGAGCCGACGCCGAAGGGCACGACGGGCACGCGATGCTCGGCGCAGGCCCTGACCACGGCCTTGACGTCATCGGCGCTCTCCACGAAGACGACGCCGTCCGGAAGCTGGGCGGGCAGATAGGTCGTCGTATGGGCGTGCTGCTCGCGAAACGACCGGCCGGTCTGGAAGCGCTCGCCGAAGGATTGCTTGAGGACGCCGAGGACCGTCGATATGCCCTCTTCGTTGCGAAGACCCGCCTTCACATCCTTGACTGCCATGCCCACTCTCCTCGTGTCTTTTCAAGGGATTGGTTAGGCGACGGGTCTGGTTTTGTCCAGACGGAACAGCGGTGATCCGACCGGGCAGAGTCCGGCCTTGGCGATCCTCGGTTTCTTT
>NZ_JNNU01000066.1 GCF_000732195.1 Neorhizobium vignae | reverse complement strand
ACCTACCCGATGCGACCGCGATCTACTCCCGGCTCATCACTCGACTCTTGTTCAGGTTGTGGCATTATTCTCTCTACTCTGGGGGGAATGAATGGGCAAAAAGGGTGTTGCTGGCTGGATAATCGCGGGGTTCTTTGCGATCGGCTGGCTGAGTTCTGGTGATCCAAAACCCGATGCGCCAACAGAGACGCATAAGCCGCAATCGACTTCGCCATCGGCGCCAACAGCTCCGAAAAATTCATCCCCGATTGCTCCGAGCCCACCCTCATCTCGGCTTTCTCCTACTTTGTTGCCGCCTTCGAAGGTAGAGGAGCCCGCAGAACTTCGCCTTTTCACCACCACACAGGTCCGCCTGAGAGCAAGCCCGTCAACCGCGGCGCCCGTAGTCTGGACAGCGCCCGCCGGCTCTGACGTGATCTCGATCCAGCGAGAGCATGAATGGCACTACACTACGGTATCGGGCTATTCGGGTTGGATACGAGGAGACCTCCTCAGTGCTACAAAACCGGTCCCCGCAGCAGCATTAAAACTACACCAACCTGAAACGCCAGCCGCCCCTCCAGCAAAACCACGCCTCGACCGGAGCGGAGAGGCAATCCGCGATCCCGTTATCGGTTCGTGCGACTGTCCTTACGACGTGATGAGGAATGGTCGCGTGTGTGGCGGGCGATCAGCGTACAGTCGACCAGGCGGCCGAAGACCCCAATGCTATTTCTAATCAGGCGCCGGGCTCGAATGAAACGCAGATGCATCAATAGCGCGGCTGGCGTTAACTACCTGATGAAGCAATCCGCTGTCTTTCGACCCTATCGAGTCGCTCCCGAAGATCGACGATGATATC
>NZ_JNNU01000065.1 GCF_000732195.1 Neorhizobium vignae | reverse complement strand
GGTAGGCTTAGAACTTCACGCCTAGGCCAACTCTGATCGCATGCTGGTCCAGATCTGCGTCGATCGTGCCACCACCAAAATCGAACGTCTTGCTACCGAAGTCGGTGTAGCGATATTCGACGCGGCCGAAAATGTTGTTGGTGAACGCGTAATCAACGCCAGCGCCAACGGTGTAGCCATTGAACGTTTCGCTTTCATCCGAGAAGGTCGGGACTTCTGCGACGCCCTGTGTTGCAGCCCAGCCAGCCGTAGCGTAGATCAGAGCGTGGTCAAAGGCGTAGCCGATACGGCCCCGAACAGAGCCCTGCAATTCGGTTCGAGCTTCCGCGCCGGCGAGCACCTCTTCCTCGTTCCAATTGTATTCGATATCGCCCTCGATGCCGATCACGAGGTTGTTGCTGAACTGATGGTTATAGCCCGCGAAAACGCCGAACAGGCCGCCATTCAGATCGGCTCCCACGGTGCCCACGCCGGAAATGTCGAAAGAACCGTCAGTCCAGCCGTAGCCGCCATGGACGCCCAGGTACGGGCCGGACCAGGTGAAAACCTGAACCTCTTCAGCAATCGGGGCGGAAGGAACTTGATCGACCGCATCAGCGGCGTGCGCCACCGTGGAAAGCGCCAGCATTGCGACAGAGCTTAAAAACAGGAAACGCATTAATTGACCTCCAAAGTTGTGAGGCCTCTTTTTACATGCGGTACGTGGATAAAGCTGTAGCGGCTTGGCCACACAACCTAATCTTCTGTACCCGCTAATTTATTCTCTTCCGGCGATGCGAAGTAATGACGTCAGCACTCTGTTGACCTTTGGCGGATGATCTGGATCAGCATTCCAGTCTGCGTCTTGCGAACACTTTGGGCAGGGCATACCGGCAGCGCCACATTTGCAGGAGTTGGTTCCCCTCCATG
>NZ_JNNU01000064.1 GCF_000732195.1 Neorhizobium vignae | reverse complement strand
TTCGGCAAGATCAACACGTCGGCCTACTATGCGACCAATGCTGTCTGGAAGGACATCGGCGGCGGCGTGTTCATGAAGGGCGACACCAACGGCGTCTACTCTTCGGGCTCCAACGGCACCTACATGATCAAGATCGGCGGCGCCTACATCGACGCAGTCTACACGACCAAGGGCTACGACTTCTCGGCTGGTGCGACCGCAACGGCCGGCATCAAGTACGGGACGGATATCTCGGTTTCCGACCTCGACATCACCAGGCTCGAAGACTATCGCGACTCCAGCGGTGTCAGCTATCTCGGCCTCGGCACCAGAGCCAGCGATGAAGACCTCATGGCGGCACTGACCTCGTTCGTCGACGGTCAGCTGGAATCGATGAACAGTGCGGCCTCCAAGCTCGGTGCCGTATCGAAGCGCCTCGACATGCAGACGGACTTCATCTCCAAGCTGACGGACTCCTTCGACAAGGGTGTCGGCCGACTGGTGGATGCGGACATGAACGAAGAGTCGACCAGGCTCAAGGCACTGCAGACCCAGCAGCAGCTGGCGATCCAGTCGCTCTCGATTGCCAACTCCGACTCGCAGAACATCCTGTCGCTGTTCCGTTAATCGAAACAGGGAAAATGGCGCGGAGGCTGACCGCGCCATCGACCTTCAAAAAGGGCCGCGTCCGAATTCGGACGCGGCTTTTTCAATTTCCTAATCGCTTTTCTCAATTTCCCGATCGGCTTCAATATTCATTAACCATATTGCGGTTACCTAACAGCATCGAAACAGTGAGTTAACCAAGAAAATTAAATGGTTAACAAGCATGATGCTGCCCGCTGTTCCCGGTGAAATCCGGAATGTCCCTTTTCGTAATCAGCCACTCAAGGGGCACCTAAAATGACAAGCATTCTTACCAACATCGCAGCCATGTCTGCTCTGCAGACGCTGCG
>NZ_JNNU01000063.1 GCF_000732195.1 Neorhizobium vignae | reverse complement strand
CGCTCCGGCCATAGGAAGTAATCGACATATTGGCAGAATCAGCCGAAGAGTCGATCAATGGCAGGGAGAGGCCGCATGAAGCGACAGGAACCGAGACTTCAACCTAAGTTTACTCCCCTGGAAAGGGCTTTGCGGCTAGTCCTGCTTATCATGATGATCTGCGCGCTACCCGTCACCCTGTTCGCCATGATGGGCGGCGCATTCGCAGAGCACCAATCATTGCACGGGATATTCTGCCATGAGGTTGATTATGTTGATGTCCCCGCAGGTCTCCTGGGTTTTCCGGCTGAGAAACACGATAGTTCGCCCGCCTCGCGTAAAAGCTTAGGTATTTAGTCGGCCACCAGACCAACAAGCTTGCGATTGACGACAATGGCGTCCAGCAGCGAGGTCTACTCGTTCAGCACGGCGAGCAGCCCGTCGGTATCCGGCCAAGCCAGGGTGATCCGGTAGATGGCCATTGGTCCGAGCGGATCGATATCCGGGTCATTTCGCCGAAGCTCTTCACGCTCGTTCAGGCTTCGCGTTGGCATTCCTCAAGAGAAGCCGCAAAGGCCAAGGGCTCGTCCCGGCCAGGTACGATCTGATACCCAAATCAACCCCTCGGACCATCACTCGCAGAGGTATGGCCACGCAGGGGAAGAGTAACTCTCAAAAATGACGGGGCAACGAGGATATTGGCTCGCGGGTGGAACGTCTGCCCTCGGTCGCAGTTCGAATAACGGGAGTAGCGACCCTTCCAATCATCGGCACCTTCACCGATGTCCGCTGCGTTCCAGACTACTCCGCAATCCCTCCACTAGGCCCGCTTCGGCGGGTCTTTCTCTTGAGTTCGGGCCGTTGAGTGGATCTAGCGTGGGCGACTGCAGTTATCGATAACGTGCATATCGGGTGTAGGCGAACTGCGGTCAGCGGTTCCAGGACCAGCAGCGCCAGATCGAAGAGGTGAAGATGGCGCAGGGCAGCGTCTACGGTCAGCGCGATATCATCGTCGATCTTCGGGA
>NZ_JNNU01000062.1 GCF_000732195.1 Neorhizobium vignae | reverse complement strand
TCGTCGGCATCGCCGTCTCGCTTCCCGTCGGCATTCTGCTGGCGCTCGGGCGACGCTCGACGATGCCGGTGATCCGCGTTCTCTGCGTCACCTTCATCGAGGTCATCCGCGGCGTGCCGCTGATCACGGTTCTGTTCATGGCGAACGTGATGCTGCCGCTGTTCCTGCCGACCGGCTGGACGATCGACAACTTTCTGCGGGCGCTGGTGGGCGTGGCAATCTTCGCCTCCGCCTACATGGCCGAGGTGGTTCGCGGCGGCCTGCAGGCCATTCCGAAAGGGCAGTTCGAAGGCGCCGATTCGCTCGGTCTCAGCTATTGGCAGAAGATCCGGCTGATCATCATGCCGCAGGCGCTGAAACTGGTCATCCCCGGCATCGTCAACACCTTCATCGGCCTTTTCAAGGATACGTCGCTGGTGTCGATCATCGGCATGTTCGACCTTCTCGGGATCGTACAGCTGAACTTCACCGACACGACCTGGATCAGCCCCGTCACACCAATCACGGGCCTCATCTTCGCAGGCTTCATCTTCTGGCTGTTCTGCTTCGGCATGTCGCGCTACTCCGCCTTCATGGAGCGGCACCTCGACACCAACCTGAAGCGATAGCCGACCTGAAGCTGTGCCTAGCCACAAACGATAACTAAGGGGATAAAAATGGCAGACGCCCAACCCAAAAAAATGACCGTCTCGGCTACCGACGTTGCCGTCGAAATCATCGGCATGAACAAGTGGTACGGCGATTTCCACGTGCTGCGCGACATCAATCTGAAGGTGATGAAGGGCGAACGCATCGTCATCGCCGGTCCCTCCGGTTCCGGCAAGTCGACGATGATCCGCTGCATCAACCGTCTTGAGGAGCACCAGGCCGGCAACATCATCGTCGACGGGATCGAGCTTACCAACGACCTGAAGAAGATCGACGAAGTGCGCCGCGAAGTCGGCATGGTGTTCCAGCACTTCAACCTCTTCCCGCACCTGACGATCCTGGAAAACTGCACGCTCGCGCCGATCTGGGTCCGCAAGATGCCGAAGAAGCAGGCTGAAGAGATCGCCATGCATTATCTCGCCCGCGTCAAAATCCCGGAACAGGCCAACAAATATCCGGGCCAGCTCTCCGGCGGCCAGCAGCAGC
>NZ_JNNU01000061.1 GCF_000732195.1 Neorhizobium vignae | reverse complement strand
GTGCAAATAGAAAAAGCCCCGCAGCCGGTTGAGGCTACGGGGCAGTAAGTACAGAGGGAACGCCCGACATATGTAGCAGGACAAGGGGGCCGGAACTAGACGTCATGAGGGCACCTGGCACAAAGCGGAAAGATTGGCGCGAGTTCGACGACTGGGTCATGCGAGTCTGAAGCTCTTGGGACTTAAGGCCCTGTTGAAAAACGCAACTCAGCTGGTACTATTTGGACGCGAGTGTGGGGCATAAGGTACACCCGTAACGAATAGGGCTTGGCGGCGTGGACCAAGCCCTATTTGTTGTTCAACGCGTTGACGATCGGCAAACCGTTATGACGTTACCCCTTAGCTCTTCGCCATTAGGATTTAGGGATGCTGACAAGGCCGTCTACGCTCGCACCACTCGACCGTTCTTGGTAAGGTAGGCGATAATCTCGTGTTTCAGATGGTCGCGCTCCCCAAATGCTCGGGATACAAGCTCGATACGGCGATCGGCCTCCTTATCGTCCGGATCGACCGGTTCCGCCACAACATATCCCACCGTTCCGATCGCCTGAATGTTGCTTCCGGCCTCGATCATGGCGGCCACAAACGCTTCGATTTCATCATGGGTCATGACCGCAGTTGATCACTTTGTTGCCCCTGCGCAACCCTCAGATTTGATAGGGTTGCTGCCGACGGGATTGCTACTTGCAATCCGCTGCTGGAACTTGACTCCCTTCCAGAGGGTAGCAAAGGTGGCTCCATGAGTCCTGACCGCTTCAACGAATGCCTGCGCCACATCCGCTGGACGCCGATCAACGTGGCGTCCGCTTTGCAATGTGATCTTTCATGGATTGAAGCGCTAGAAACTGGCAATGAGGAGGTACCCGCCGGCCTTGCTGCTTGGCTGGAAACGCTCGCCCAAACTCATGAAGCTCTTCCACCACCCACAACTTTCCGGCGCCAGAGGGCAAGACTTTGACTTCAATGGCGGAGCCCCGCTTCGACATCCGCAAAGACAGTGACTCCACGTGGGAGATATTCGACACCACGACCGGCAGAACGGTGTTCATCGGCGGGAAGCCATATATTGACCTGCCACTCGACAGCGCAGACACCCTTGCCGACTTCATGAACTCGGTGGGTGTGGTGCCTGACAAGGACACACTGCATTGAACGATAAGCTC
>NZ_JNNU01000060.1 GCF_000732195.1 Neorhizobium vignae | reverse complement strand
TTACTCGATGATCGAGGCGACGATGCCGGCGCCGACGGTGCGGCCGCCTTCGCGGATCGCGAAGCGCAGCTTTTCTTCCATCGCGATCGGAACGATCAGCTCGACGGCAACGGTGACGTTGTCGCCCGGCATGACCATTTCCGTGCCTTCCGGCAGCGATACGATGCCCGTCACGTCCGTCGTGCGGAAGTAGAACTGCGGACGGTAGTTGGTGAAGAACGGCGTATGACGGCCGCCTTCTTCCTTCGTCAGGATGTAGGCTTCGGCCATGAACTTCTTGTGCGGCTTGACCGAACCCGGCTTGCAGAGAATCTGGCCACGCTCGACGCCGTCACGGTTCACGCCGCGAACCAGAGCGCCGATGTTGTCGCCGGCCTGACCCTGGTCGAGCAGCTTGCGGAACATTTCAACGCCGGTCACCGTCGTCTTCGAGGTCGGGCGGATGCCGACGATCTCGACTTCTTCGCCGACCTTGACGATGCCGCGCTCGACGCGGCCGGTCACGACCGTACCACGACCCGAGATCGAGAACACGTCTTCGATCGGCATCAGGAACGGCATGTTGATCGGACGCTCAGGCGTCGGGATGTAGGCGTCGACAGCAGCCATCAGCTCGCGGATCGAATCCTCGCCGATCTTCTTGTCCGAATCTTCAAGAGCGGCAAGCGCCGAACCCTTGATGATCGGGATGTCGTCGCCCGGGAAGTCGTAGGACGACAGGAGTTCGCGCACTTCCAGCTCGACGAGCTCGAGAAGCTCGGCGTCGTCGACCTGGTCGACCTTGTTCAGGAACACAACGATCGCCGGAACGCCAACCTGACGGGCGAGCAGGATGTGCTCGCGGGTCTGCGGCATCGGGCCGTCGGCTGCCGAGCAAACCAGGATCGCGCCGTCCATCTGGGCAGCGCCGGTGATCATGTTCTTGACGTAGTCGGCGTGGCCGGGGCAGTCGACGTGCGCATAATGGCGGGCCGGCGTCTCATATTCGACGTGCGCCGTCGAAATGGTGATGCCGCGAGCCTTCTCTTCAGGAGCCGCGTCGATCTGGTCATAGGCCTTGTACTCGCCGAAGTACTTCGTGATCGCGGCCGTCAGCGACGTCTTGCCATGGTCAACGTGACCGATCGTGCCAATGTTGACGTGCGGCTTGTTGCGCTCAAACTTGCTCTTTGCCATT
>NZ_JNNU01000059.1 GCF_000732195.1 Neorhizobium vignae | reverse complement strand
TCCCGAAGATCGACGATGATATCCCGCTGGCCGTAGACGCTGCCCTGCGCCGTCTTCACCTCGTCGATCTGGCGCTGCTGGTCCTGGAACCGCTGACCGCAGTTCGCCTACACCCGATATGCACGCTATCGAAAACTGCAGTCGCCGACGCTAGATCCACTCAACCGCCCGAACTCAAGAGAAAGACCCGCCGAAGCGCGCCTAGTGGAGGGATTGCGGAGTAGTCTGGAACGCAACGGATCTCGGTGAAGTGCTGATGGTTGCAAGGGCCGCTACGTCGGTGGTTTCGAACCGCGATTGAAGCCAAACGTCCGCGCCGCAAGCCAATATCCTCGTTGCCCCCGTCATTTCGCCGGAGCGCTGGGGCCGCTTCTTGCAATTTCAGCTTCTGAGGATTAAATGTGGTTACGTAACCACGAATGTCGAGGCTGGCCGTGACCATCACCACACTTTCAGGCCGTGAACTCAATCACGATCTCGGTCGCGCAAAGCGCGCCGCCAAGGAGGGACCTGTCATCATCACCGACAGGGGACGGCCCGCGCACGTCCTCTTGTCTTTCGAGGAGTACAAGAGGCTTACAGGCAAAATGCGGACGCTGGGTGACATGCTGGCTGCGCCGGGCGCGGAAGACGTTGACTTGCCGCTGCCGCCACGCACGGAACATGCCCAGCCGGTCGATCTGTCCTGATGTTGTTGCTCGATACGAACGTCGTGTCCGAGCTACGCAAGGTCGCGACTGGCCGGGCTGATCCGAGTGTCGTGGCCTGGAACGAGACCGTCGATCCGGCCGAAACATTTATTTCGTCCGTGGTTCTGCATGAGCTGGAGATGGGCGTCGGGCTGGTGGAGTACAAAGATGCAGCCGCCGGGAAGCTGCTGCGCAACTGGCTGGAAAAAACAGTCCTCACAGCATTTTCCGGCCGTATCCTGCCGCTGGACGAGGCGGCAGCCGTCAAGGCCGCCCAATGGCATGTGCCCCATCCCAAACCGATCAATGACGCTTATATTGCAGCGACAGCCTTCACCCGACATATGACGCTGGTGACCCGTAACATCAAGGACTTCGAAGGCATGGGAGTCGCGCTTGTGAACCCGTGGGCGACGCCGGCATAGGGCCGTGATCGAGTAGCCCTGCCGAATATTGACAGACGTACGCCCGCTCGGCGGCCTCGTAACGATTGGGGCAAATAGAAACTCGAAAGCCCCGCAGCCGATGAAGGCTACGGGGCTCCAGGTCCGCTCTGGATCGCGGACGGAATATGCTCACGAACTCAAAGGGTGGTCAACGTGATGGGCGGCCCTGCTGTGCGGCCTCCATGCGTTGCAATATCTC
>NZ_JNNU01000058.1 GCF_000732195.1 Neorhizobium vignae | reverse complement strand
ATGTCCCGAGAGGTGGTGTAGCTGGATAGCGGTGGTCATCGGCTTTTTCCGGTAGGGTTGGGTTGTTCAAGCACAACCTTTTGGAAAGACCACCGATGACCAATGACATGATGGACGTGCGCTCGCTTGTTGAGAAGAGCGCTGATGCGGATTTGCTGCGCGAGATGATTGGCTTTGCGGCCGAGAAGTTGATGGAGCTGGAGGTGGGCGCGAAGACCGGTGCGGCCTACGGCGAGAAGAATGACTTTCGACTTGCTCAGCGTAACGGATATCGCGATCGCGACTGGGAGACCCGCGCTGGAACGGTCGAACTTCGAATTCCAAAGCTACGCACTGGCAGCTACTTCCCGAGCTTTCTGGAGCCGCGCCGCATGGCTGAGAAGGCACTGACCGCGGTGATCCAGGAAGCCTATATCCAGGGTGTTTCGACCCGCTCGGTCGACGATCTGGTCAAGGCGATGGGCATGAGTGGTATCTCCAAGAGCCAGGTATCTCGGCTTTGCGAAGAAATCGACGACAAGGTGAAGGCCTTCCTTGAGCGTCCGATTGAAGGCGACTGGCCATACCTTTGGATCGATGCGACCTATCTTAAAGTCCGGCGGGGCGGCCGTATTGTGTCTGTCGCGGTTATCATCGCTGTGGGCGTCAACACGGACGGTCGCCGCGAGGTTCTTGGCATGGAAATCGGCACCTCTGAAGCCGAGCCGATCTGGACGGAGTTCTTGCGCAAGCTGACCCGGCGCGGTCTGCGCGGCGTCAAGCTGGTCGTCTCCGACGCACACGAAGGCATCAAGGCCGCCGTGTCGAAGGTTCTCTCAGCAACCTGGCAGCGCTGCAGGGTCCACTTCATGCGCAATGCATTGGCTCATGCCGGCAAGAGCGGTCGACGCGTGGTCTCGGCCTTCATTGCAACGGCCTTTGCCCAAGACACGCCGGAAGCCGCCAGCCAACAGTGGCGCAACGTCGCCGATCAGATCAGGCCGAAAGTGCCGAAACTCGCCGGCCTTATGGACAGCGCCGAGGAAGATGTCCTCGCATACATGACCTTTCCCAAGCAGCACTGGACCAAGCTGCACAGCACGAACCCGATTGAGCGATTGAATGGAGAAATCAAGCGAAGGACAGAGGTCGTCGGCATCTTTCCAAATGACGATGCCATCGTCAGACTCGTCGGCGCTCTCCTGCTGGAGCAAAATGACGAGTGGGCTGTTCAGCGCTCGCGCTACATGACACTTGAGACGATCGCCACAATGAGTGATGATCCGCTCATCAACTTGCCCGCCGCAAGTTGACGCGTTCCCGGCCCTGCCCGGAAAGCTCGACGATCGAACGAGCTACACCACCTCTCGGGACAT
>NZ_JNNU01000057.1 GCF_000732195.1 Neorhizobium vignae | reverse complement strand
CCCTGGCTCAGCTGCTCCGAGCTTGCCGAAAGTTCCTGGCTGCCCGAGGAGACGTTGCTCGATGCCGCAAGTGCGTCGGCGACGACGCCGCGCAGGCGTTCCACCATGCTCTGCAGCGCAAGCCCGAGCGTGTCCTTGTCGGAGAGCGGTTTCGGCGAAATGGTCAGGTCGCCATTGGCGATCTGGTCGGCCACGTGTGCCGTGGTGCGCAGGTTGGTGACCATGCTCTGCATGGCGAGCCCCAGCGTATCCTTGTCGGAAAGCGGCTTGACGTCGACGGCAAGGTCGCCTTCGGAGATGCGTTCGGCGATCGCCGCGGTAGTGCGCAGGTTGCCGGTCATCACGTTGACGGTGTCGATCAGATCCTTGACCTCGTCATTCGTCTTGACTTCGACTTTCTGGTTGAGATCGCCGATTGCCACTGCATTGGCAACGGACGCGATCTTCTTGAGACCGTTGTTGATGCCGAGCGTGATCCAGAAGGCGGCGCCGATGGCGATCAGCACGGCCGCAATCGAGGCGACGCTCAAGACCATCATCGTCGAGGCGAACAGATCCTGATTCGCTTTTTCGGTATTTGTCATGCCCTTGCGCTGGATATCGAGGAGAACCTTGATGGCCTCGCCCATATCGGCAGTCATGGTGCGCAGATCGCCCATGGAGAGCGCCAGAGCGCCGGCCTGGTCACCGCGTGCCTGAATTGCCTGCAATTCGCCGGATTTCTGCTGGAACAGCTTGCCGATCGTCAGCAGCTTCTCCCAATAGGGTTTGCCTTCCGGAGAGGCGATCGAAAGCCCTTCCTGAACGGCCTTGAACATCAGTTCCGTGTTGTCGTCCGCTTCCTTGTGGAATTTCGCGGCATCCGCGAGATTGGTCGCAAGCAGCGCGTTCTTCTGGGCGCGCACCGCATCGACCTCGTTCACATTGGCGGTGAGCGCAAGTTCCAGACGACGGACCGGGCCATCGACCATCTTGATGCTGGCCTCGTTGAGGCCGCCAAGGCTCAGGCTGCCGTAGACTGCAATGCCGACAAGCAGCAGCGTCAACAGGGCGAAAGCCAATCCCAATTTCAGTTTGATTGTAAACCGCATCTTAAGTCCCCCAATTCCTTCAAAAAAACGACAAAGCTGCCTTGTATTTCTGGGATGCGATCGAAAAAAAGTCGGAGCGTAAGGCCGATAAGCCGGCAGCGGGGACTTCTTCGTTGTTCGCGCCAACGCCGTGGCGCTGGCTGTCGCGGGGCCGCTTGGCGGCCCCGCTCAATGGTCGGGAAGCGCTCAGGCGCTTTGCCGGAAGTCGTCATCGTCGGAATCGGGGCCGCCCATCGAAAGATCGAGGGCAAATCCCTTGGCGCGTGCCTGCTGGGATGCGACGGAATGGCCGGCCGGCCGGGAGGCAGGAGCTTTCGATGGCTGTTTTGCGCCGGGCTTTGCGGTTGCGTGAACCTTGGAGCCCTGCTGTGTCCGAGCCTTCGCGTTGGCGCGTTCGACCTTGAAGAACGCGATCGAGGCCTGCAGTTCCTC
>NZ_JNNU01000056.1 GCF_000732195.1 Neorhizobium vignae | reverse complement strand
CTTATGCGATGTTTGTATGTAAGGGCTATTTAGTAATGCGACAGTTGGGCCAGTTAGAGATGCGACAGTCTCGCCTCTCGACGCGCTGGTCAATATCCACGTCGGGAGCAAGGATGACGATCTTCAGCCTGGTCGAGACCATGAGCGGTCGGAGTCGTCATGTCCTTTATGATCACCATGTCGCAGAAAGAATTGCATCGCCTCGAAGTCATTCAGAAGATCCGTGATCAGCGCCTGAGCGTCGTCCAGGCCGCCGAGTTGCTTGGGCTCAGCCGAAGTCAGGTGCACAGGCTGCTGCAGGCCTATGACCGTTCGGGTGCGGCCGGTCTGGTTTCGAAGAAGCGATCGCGGCCAAGCAATCGGCGCCACAGCGAGGACTTTCGCAATGCGGCGCTGGATCTGATCCGCGAGCGCTATCTGGATTTTGGCCCGACGCTGGCACGTGAGAAGCTGATCGAACTGCATCATATTTCGGTGGCCAAGGAGACGTTGCGGCAATGGATGACCGAGGCCGGCATCTGGATCTCGCGCCGCGAGCGCAAGAAGCGGGTTTTCCAGCCGCGCGGCCGACGCGATTGTTTCGGCGAGCTCGTGCAGATCGACGGATCGCATCACTGGTGGTTCGAGAGCCGCGGCCCCAAATGCGCTCTGCTCGTCTACATCGACGACGCCACCGGCAAACTGCTGCATCTGCGGTTCGCTGGGTCAGAGAACACGTTCGACTATCTGCATGCGACGAAGGCCTATCTGCAGCAATGGGGCAAACCGCTGGCGTTCTACAGCGACAAACATGGGGTTTTCCGCAGCACCCATCCGTCGGAGAAAGACCGGACAAGCGGCCTGACACAGTTCGGCCGGGCGCTCTATGAACTGAACATCGACATCATCTGCGCCAACACCCCGCAGGCCAAAGGTCGCGTGGAACGCGCCAACCAGACGCTGCAGGACCGGCTGGTGAAGGAGTTGCGGCTGCGTGGTATCGATACGATCGAAGCTGCCAATGCCTATGCGCCTGAGTTCATTGTGGATTTCAATGCCCGCTTCGGCAAACCGCCGCGCAATCCGAAGGACATGCATCGTCCGCTGGCCGACGATGAGAATCTCGACGGCGCCATGTGTCGGAAGGAAGTCCGCACGCTGTCGCAGTCCCTGACGCTCCGTTACGACAAGGTGCTGTTCATCCTTGATCCGACCGATCTTTCCAGGTCCCTGGCGGGTAAGAAGGTCGTCGTTTGCGACTATCCGGACGGCCGCATCGAGATCATGCACGAGAGCTTTGCCCTGCCCTACAGAACCTTCGACACGCTGCGGTCAGTGCACAGATCCGAAGTGGTCGAGAACAAGCGGCTGGACGACATGCTGTTGATCGTGGCCGAGATGCAGGCTGGGCGGGAACAGCAGCGCAGCAAGAGCGGCCCTCGCCGCACTGGCCAGACGGATCATATGTTTGGGATACCGGATGGCAGCACGAGCAATGGCTATCAGAAGCGCGGTCGCAAGCCTGGTCGGCGGACGGATTACATGAACGATTCGGAAGTCATTGCCAAAAGGCAGAAGGCACTGGCTCGGATGGAAGCGGCGGAATGAATGGGTGTGGACATAGTCTCAAAGCTAAAGCCGAAGGGGTGCCCCTCACCCGCCCCCGCTCCGCCCTTTCAACCCGGCCCAGCCGGCCGGATCGGGGGCTGATCATCAGAGCCAGTGTCGCGTTTCTAACTGGCCGACAGCGTCGCAGCCCTATTCAGCTTTGACATT
>NZ_JNNU01000055.1 GCF_000732195.1 Neorhizobium vignae | reverse complement strand
CTTTTCGGGTGATTGAAGATTGTTCAGGCGAGCGTAGAGGCCATCCCTGCGGCTTGCAAGTTCCTCATGGGTGCCTTCTTCCACTGCCCGGCCTTCGTGCATGACGATGATCTTGTCGGCATTGACGATTGTGGACAGGCGATGAGCGATGACGACGACGGTCCGCCCGTGCATGGCGGAATCGAGTGCCCTTTGCACGGCGGCTTCGGATTCGTTGTCGAGCGCCGAGGTGGCTTCGTCGAGGAGGAGGATGGGTGCGTTGCGCACGAGTGCGCGTGCGATCGACAGACGTTGCCGCTGACCGCCGGAGAGGGTCATGCCGTGTTCGCCGACCGGCGTTTCGTAACCCGCCGGCTGCATGAGTATAAAGTCGTGGGCATGGGCAAGTCGGGCGGCTTCCTCGACTTCGGCATCGGTCGCCTCGGGCCGTCCATAGCGGATATTGTCGCGGATCGTTCCTTCGAACAGATAGGGTTGCTGCGTGACATAGGCGAGGCTGTGACGCAACGACGCCTTGGTCACATGGGCTATGTCCTGTCCGTCGATCAGGATCTGGCCTTCGGCCGGATCATAAAAACGAGGGATCAACGAGATGATCGTCGATTTGCCCGCCCCCGACGGGCCGACCAGAGCGGTCGTCTTGCCGCCTTCTGCGATCAGGTCTACCCCCTTGAGGATTGGCGCTCCGCTTCCATAGGCGAACACGACGCCCTTCAGTTCGATCTGAGCACTGGTGACGACAAGGTCGGGTGCGTTTGGATTTTCCCGCTGTAGCGGCTGCATGTCGAGCAAGCTGTAGATCATTCTGGCATTAACGACGGCTCTTTCGATCTGCACCTGCATCCGGGCAAGCCGGCGGGCCGGGTCGTAGGCCATCAATAGCGCTGTGATGAAGGCGAAGAACGCGCCGGGGGCAACATCATCATAGATGGAGCGGAAGGCGGCGTAGCCGATCACGCTGGAGATGGCCACGCCTGCGAATGTCTCGGTAAGGGGCGCGGTGCGTTCGGACAGGCGGGCAATCCGGTTGCTCTGTCTTTCGGACGTTTCGATAATGCGCTGGACCTTCTGCTCCAGTTGCTGTTCCATTGTAAATGCCTTGACGACCGTAATGCCCTGGATCGTTTCCTGCATGGCGCCGAGCACTTTGCTGCTCACCTCGACGGCTTCGCGCGTCACGCTGCGCAGCCTCTGAGATAGGTAGCGGATCGCAAGAATAAGCGGTGGTGCCACGGCAAACACGATCAGCGAGAGAACCCAATCCTTCAAAACCATCACGACGATCAACGACACAAGCGTCAGCATATCGCGCGCTGTCGAGGTGACCACCAGGTTGAGAACGTCTTTTATGCCGCCGATATTCTGGTTGACTTGCCCGGCGAGGCGGGCTGAGCGCGATTCCGCGAAAAAGCCGACCGAAAGCTTCATGAGATGCGAATAAAGTCGCTGCTGGTAACGGGCAACGATATTGTTGCCGATCTTGGATAGCGTCACCGCCTGCCCGTAGGTCGCCAGCCCGCGAACCACGAAGGCTGCAAAGATCGCGAAGCAGATGACCAGGACCATGTCAGCCCGTTTGTTCGCAAAAGCCTCGTTGACAACAGACTCCATGATCCACGCCGTGAAGGCGGTGGACATGGCTGTGGCAATCAGACAGAAGATTGCAAACGCGTAACCGCGGATGTGGTCCCTGCCGTTTTCGGCGATCACCCGTTTCAGAACGCTAGCGACAGTGCCTGAATCCAGATGGTTCTTCTTGGCGTTCAATTGGGCTCCCGCTCGTCGCACCCGACGATAACTTCTCACATGGGTGGCCTAATAAACGCTCGGAGACCACTTTGCCAACCGCGCCGGTACGATT
>NZ_JNNU01000054.1 GCF_000732195.1 Neorhizobium vignae | reverse complement strand
CCGCCATCCAGCGTGTCATTGCCCGCAGCCCCGGTCAGTCTGTCGGCTGCCGCTCCGCCCTTGATGATGTTGTCAAGCGTATTGCCGGTGCCGAAAAAGCCGGTCGTACGTGTCGAAATCAGGTTCTCGAGATTGGCCCCCAGCGTGTAGGAGGCCAGGTTCGTCTGCACCGTGTCGATGCCCTCGTTGGCATTTTCGACGACGATGTCGCCGGTGCTGATGACATAGGTGTCGTCGCCCGCCCCGCCCTTCAGCGTGTCGACACTCGTTCCCCCGGTCATGACGTTATTCAGCGCATTGCCATTGCCTGCAAAAGTCGCCGTGCCAGTGTTGGTGAGGTTCTCGACATCGGTCCCAAGCGTATAGCTTGCGAGGTTCGTCTGCACCGTGTCGGTGCCCTCGTCGGCGTTTTCGGTAACGGTGTCGCCGGCATTGTCGACGACGTAGATATCGTTGCCCGTGCCGCCGGAAAGCGCATCTGCTCCGGCGCCGCCATTCAGTGTGTCGTTGCCCGCATCGCCAGAGAGCGTGTCGTCGCCAGCTCCGCCGGTGATGACGTTGTCGAGAGTGTTGCCGGTGCCCGTAAAGCCGCCGCTTCCGGTGAAGGTCAGGTTCTCGACATTGGCGATCGCCGCCAGCGAATAGCTCGCAAGATCGGTCTTGATGACATCGGTGCCGCCGCCGGATGCCTCGACCACCACATCGCCCAGGGTCTCGACGATATAGGTGTCATTGCCGCCACCACCGATCAGCGTATCGGCGCCGGCCTTGCCGTCGAGCGTATCGGCTCCCGCCCCGCCGGTCATCACGTTCACGGCGCCATTTCCGGTGCCGGTAAACGCCGCCGTTCCCGTATAGGTCAGGTTCTCGACATTCGTTCCAACAATATAGCTCGCAAGCGTCGTCTGGACCGTGTCCGTGCCCTCGTTCGGGTTCTCGACGACGATGTCGGTCGCAACATCGACCACATAGGTGTCGTCGCCCACCCCGCCCGACATCCTGTCGGAACCTGCTCCGCCAATCAACGTGTCAGCGCCCGCGCCGCCGCTCAGATTATCCGCAGCCGCCCCTCCAGTCAGGATATTGTTCAGGTCGTTTCCAGCGCCCATAAAGGCCGCCGTGCCTGTATAGGTCAGGTTCTCGACACCGGCGACTGCCGCCAGCGAGTAGCTGGCGAGTGCGGTCTTTATCGTATCGGTACCTTCATTGGCGTTTTCGATGACGACATCGCCGACATTGTCGACCACGTAGGTGTCGTTGCCGCTGGCACCCACCAGCGTGTCGGCGCCGGCCCCGCCGTTCAGCGTGTCATTGCCCGCGCCACCGGTGATCGTGTTGGCGGCAACATTGCCGGTGCCGGTGAAGTTTTCAGATCCCGTGTAGGTGAGGTTCTCGATATTCGCCAATGCAGCGATCGAGTAGGCGGCGAGCGACGCCCGGATCTCGTCCGTGCCGGCACCGGCTGCCTCCGTAACCACATCGGTCGCCATGTCGACGATGTAGATATCGTTGCCGAGCCCGCCGACCAACGTGTCGGCGCCGGCGCCACCATCCAGGGTATCATTGCCGGTTCCGCCGGTAATGACGTTCGCCAAGGAATTTCCTGTTCCGGAAAAATCGCCGGTACCCGTAAAGGTCAAGTTCTCCACGTTGGCGACGTTGGTCAGCGCATAGGCAGAAAGCGCCGTCTTGACCAGATCGGTGCCTTCATTGATCACCTCCGTAACGACATCGGCGGCATCATCGACGATGTAGGTGTCGTTTCCGGCACCGCCGATCAGTATGTCTGCTCCTGCCTTTCCATCCAGCGTATCGGCGCCGACGGCGCCCCTGATGGTATTGGCGAGGCTGTTGCCTATTCCGGCAAATGCTGCTGCGCCGGTATATGTCAGGTTCTCAAGGTTGCCAGCAATCGTATAGGCAGCCAGCGCTGTCCTGACGGTATCGGTGCCCTCGTCGGCGT
>NZ_JNNU01000053.1 GCF_000732195.1 Neorhizobium vignae | reverse complement strand
GCGGCCTGTTCGCCGCCTTTGCCAAGAAGCACGATATGCTGGCTCCGGAAACGCCCGCGATCGCTGCATCTCGCCTGCGAAGCGAGAGCGATCCCCACGTACAGTGAGGCGGGTACAGCGATGGACACAACGTTGCAGCAGTCCATCGACAATGCAGTCTCCATGGGACCGACAGCTTTGATGCAAGGCATGCAGTTTCGGCGGCCGTTCGATGTCGTGACCGCGCCATTCCTTTCTATCGATGACAAAAGGGCCATCCTCGCCGCCTGGGCCTCCGACTTCTACGCGGTCAATTCTAAACCGGCGCTCCGCCAATTGGCTGGAACACCTCGACCCGTTTCAATCGATGAAGTGCAGTCAGCGCTCACGGAATTGGGCCGTCGCTACGCTCTAGAGGCTGCCGCCTCAACCGGCGTGGTTTCGCCGACTTGCCGAGCCTAGATTGAGTGGCTCTCTTCCGGCCAGCGCCTCGGAGGAGCCAATAGGGTTCCGGAATTGGCGGAGACGACCGCAGCGTCGTCGCGCGGAGATCAGAACTCATCCCAGCCACTGGAAGATCCGCCCGCCACTGGCCAGCCGTCACAGCGCGTCTCTGCGATGCCCCTTCGCAAGCAAACGCTTGATCGTCAGGTCGCCGCCGCAAAGGAAGATGGCCCCAAGACGGGGCCATCTCTGGGAGCGAAGGTGTTTTATTTGACGTAGACGACTTTGCCGCCGTTCGCGGCTGTTTCGATACCGACGACATTCTCCGTCTGAACCTTTTTGCCTTCGAGGTTCTTCATCAGCGCGGCGTCTTTCTTGAGCATCGACTGAGCCTTGGAGACGGTGTCGCTGCTTGGTTTGCGGTACATGTCGGGCACCTGCGTGGTGGCGTCCGAGCTCTTGTTCGCTTCACTGACAAGAACGACCGTAACCATATCATCAGCCACTATTGGCGAGGACGCGGCGGGTGCCTGCGCGAAAGCTGTGGTACCGATCGATGCGGCCGACATTACTGCGGCGATAGCGAGGGTAGCGATTTTCATGATGTTTCTTTCTTTGACGGCCGTCTTCACGACCGAATCTCCGGGGCCGAAGACCAATTACTGCTCGGCGCAACTCAATGAGCGGGGGAGGAAGACGTTCCTAAAACATGTCTGTTTTTAGGATGTTATCTTGCGGCTCCTCCATTCGAACTTTTCACTGCATGCCAGCACTACGACTTGCCTCATGCCTTTATATGCCCCCCGACTGAGGCCACGGGCCCAATTGGCTGGTTGGTAGGGGAAGGCCCCGTCATGTCGGGCGGGGCACTGACATCCATTCCTGCTTCGACGAACGATCGTACTTTCCTGATAGATACTGTGGCCATCGCTCGGCAGCCGTGCGGATAGGTCACACTACGCATCTGAGGTGGAGTTTAAGCTGCCGCAAGCGCCTTTTCGATATCCTGTAGCGAATGGCCTGTTAGATCCTTATCCAACTCGCCGATCAGAATGTCCGATAAGGATTTGTGGTAGCTCTTGCGCATTTCCCCCAATGTGCGCGGTGCCGCCACAACAACGAGGCTCCTGATCTTCCCTCCAAGTACTTGCTTGTTCAACAAGTCGGCCACTCCGCTGCTGAAGCCGTCTTCGTTCTGCTGGCTGTCGTCCGGGTTCGCGGAACTGCTGGAATGGCGGCCACCTGAGGAGATTTTCGAGCTATTGATCTCTGCGGAAGGCATTGCCTTCAGCTTGACATTCGCCGCATCGCCCTCGTTCTGAAACAGGTTAAGTTTCTCGCCATCGGCAACAGCTATAATCGTGTTATGGGGAAGCTCCATATTACATCTCCGTCCTGACCAATGCGTGTTCCACCGTCAGGGCGGGACCGACGCTCGGGCTACGGTAACCCTACCAGGGGAGATTTGTTCCTCATCCGGAACCAAACGGCGCACCGGGCATTTTCATAAGGTCGCGAGGGCGATTTTCCCGTCCCCTCAGGAATTGTTCGTTACCCCACGAACAGGCTCTCGCGCCACCTCCCAACGCCAGTTTATGCATCACAAACGAGCGCCGACCTCGATATCGGGGCGATGGCACATCGCCGGGCCGGCCAGCCGGTGCCCTGCGCAGTAATCGCACGATGCCTTCGTCGGGATGCTACAATGCGCCCGATGAAAGCACCGTCTGGATTGCCGACTTCGTTTGACTGCCACATAATGTTGAAAGTCATGAAGAATGTCCGGCATCATGATAGAGATCAAGCGAGGAATTTATTCAGTCACGTCCGGAAATTCGCCCGAAAATGTCCCAGTGCTTGCACCCATTGATAACGTTGAGTTCTTCGCGGCTGCGAGGGTTAACATATTCGTATGAGGTGGTGGGGGCTGCTTGTTGATCAACCCATATTATTGTTCAAGGTGTTCAGTAGAATTTCATTGAAATACGCCGCCGACGGGCAACAATCAAGTAATAACCATGAACAGGACGGTGCTCACTGTTTTCTCACATTCGATAGTTCTGATGATCACTCTACACGGAGAGAAGTCCCGTGCCCCCCCCAGCCCTCGTCGATGATCATTGGGTTAGCGGGACGCTAACCCGAGGATTATGATGGTTCGGTCTTGAAGGCTGGGGCCAAAAGCAAAGAAAGACGCATCCTCAAAGGCCTGAGATCAAAAAGGATGTAGGTTGCTCTGTCACGTCAATTTCCGCCTTATGCGATCCTCACGGACAAAGTCGCCTCA
The DNA here is from genome assembly GCF_000732195.1 of Neorhizobium vignae. Classification (GTDB taxonomy): domain Bacteria; phylum Pseudomonadota; class Alphaproteobacteria; order Rhizobiales; family Rhizobiaceae; genus Neorhizobium; species Neorhizobium vignae. Next base: position 74 of record NZ_JNNU01000053.1, on the reverse strand, counting down.
TATGCGATCCTCACGGACAAAACGTTTGACGCCGACAGCTTTATGCGAGGTAATGTCAAAGCTGAATAGGGCTG
>NZ_JNNU01000052.1 GCF_000732195.1 Neorhizobium vignae | reverse complement strand
CTGATAGATGCATACCGTCAGGACTCCAGGGAAGAAGCCATAGGAACAGCGCTGGTCGATGCACCACGTGAACCACTAACCGCTGCCCATTGGCTTATTGAACTCCTGGAACTTCTGACCGAAGCCCCCGACAGGGTCATCAAGGCCCTCGAGCCAGTTCCGCATTTCGATTTACCTCCGTTGCATCATCGAATCGCACGTCCCTCAAGCGCCCTTTTCAGCAGCTTTCCTCATTGGTAACGCGGGCGGCCTCTCTGGCCTCCTTTAGGTGTAGCCGAGCCTGCATTAGTCGGAATTGCGCAGACGTAGGCGGTGCCGGTAGATCTCAGTTATAAGAGCTATAACTGTGAGATAGGTGCCTAGAGTGCGTCATCGGAATTTAACGGCTACTGCGCTCGTTACGCGCAATTCATTGTCTTATCTCGAGAATACATTTGCCCTCAACCAGGCACGCGAGACACTGGTGAACGTACCCGACGAGTCTGTCGCCAGCGCCTTAACTGGAATCGACATAACGCGCTGCGTCGTACCCGAACAGGGGAGCGGATGGTTCACCGAAAGGCATCCACTGATCTACGACAATCGACCGGCGCAGGTCACTTATACCTCTGGCACGGAGGGCAAGCCAAAAGGCATCGTGCTGACCTACTCCAATCTGGCGGATGCGGCGGAGCGGATCATCGATCAGATGGGATTGACCTCTAGGATACGAGAATATGTTGGTGTGCCGGTGATCTACAGTTTTGGCATGGCCCGCGTACGGGCCATAAGCGCGGTTGGTGGCCAGTCCTTTTTGCCGCCACGCGGCTTTGACCCCCTCGAGTTTGCGCGCATGCTCAAATCGGGTGAGGTCAACGCACTCTCCGCCGTGCCCACACTTTTGCGGCTTATACTGCAGGCGCCGGGCGTCATCCGCGATGCGGGCAAGAAACTTCTCTGGCTGGAAATCGGCTCGCAATACATGACCGGTGCCGAGAAGCGCGAGGTTCGCGCACTGTTTCCCAATGCGCGCATCGTTCAGCATTACGGCCTCACTGAGGCGTCCCGCACCACTTTCCTGAAGATCTCAGACGTACCGGACGACCTACTGGAATCCGTAGGTCGACCAGTCGGCAAGACAGAGGTCGATATCTCATCAGATGGGCTCATTAGAATTCGCGGTCCGCACGTGGCTTCCTGGCGCTTCGACGGTGATCAGCTGCTTGACCTCAAAGACCCCGAGGGGTGGCTAGTGACCAGCGATCTCGGTCATATGAAGGATGGTTATCTTTATTATGAAGGCAGAGCCGACGACATCATCAATAGCGGCGGCGTGAAGATTGAGCCGAACATATTGGAGGCACGCATCAGCCAGCTCGTGGGGCAATTGGGCAACATCGTCGTAGCCAAAATACCCGACGCGTTGCGCGGAGACGGCGTACTCGTTGCCGCCGAGTCCACGGATCTCACCGTTGAGCAACTTCATGCTGCTTCGAATGATGCGCTGACGGAGCTTGGTCTGCTCGCAGGAAATGCGCTGCATGTGAGGGTCGTACCGACCATTCCGCGGACCGCGACAGGCAAGCCGCTACGGCGTTTCTTGACCGAAGACTTCATTCGTGAGGAAGCAACCAAAATCCAGCCTGTTACCGATCCGTTGATGTGCTCTGCAGACGTGCGAGGCTTTTTCGAGCAGTTTTTTCCTGGGCGCGAGATCAGCTTAGAGGACAGTTTCGACAGCATGGGCGGAGACTCGCTCAGTTATATACAGTTTTCGATCGGATTTGAGGATCGCTTTGGGCCGCTACCCGAGGGGTGGGAATCGATGACGGTGGCGCAGCTGGGAAAATCCACTACAACCGGCGAGAAATTTCACTGGCGCCGGTTGGAATCCGCAACGCTTGCGCGCGCTTTCTTCATGATCTGCATCGTTGCGCTGCACCTCGATACTTTCGTCTACAGCAGGAACTGGGGCGCCGCTTATTTCTTGTTTATGCTATGTGGCTACAGCGTCATGCGGTTTCAGTGGCCGGAAATAAGCAGGACCGGGAGGGTCGACACATTGTTTGGAACGATCATACGTGTGGCTATCCCGACTTTTCTCGTCGTCGCCCTGATGCAGCTTCTAGCTCAGAGGTTAGAGCCGAAACCGCTTCTTCTTATCTCAAACTGGTTTGATCCCAAGGATTACCACGTCGCCACAGAATATTTTGCGGAAATCTACATGCAGCTATTGCTGCTCCTCGCCCTCCTTCTATCCTTTGCGACGGTGAGAAACTCGCTACGCACAAGGCCAATGGTCAGTTGTACGGTCCTCATTGTGCTTGCAATGGCGATGAGTTGGCTGATGGACCAACTGTGGGACACGAATTACCTCTACCACAGAACGCCGATCTGGTATCTTTGGACGCTTGCCGCCGGCATGCTGATGGCTAGCGCGCGTAGTCTTCGAAATTGTGTTTGGGCATTTGTGATTGTGACCATTGCTACGCTGTTGCATCACGGTCTGACCTCGGCCAGCGGCTACATCGTCAGCGGTGTTGCGTTGCTGCTTTTCTGGCCCGAAATCACCGTTCCCCCTCTGGCGAAAACGATAGTCGCCGAGATCGCCAGTTCATCGATGTTCATGTATCTGAGCCACGGCCAGGTCAAATCACTCATCATCAGGCTGTTTCATACTCCAATGCCGTGGCTGGCATTTTTCGTCGCCATTGGCTTCGGTGTTGCATCGTTTCGCGTTTACAACTGGGTTGAACGCAAGGCGCGCCTTTTGGCGAGAAGCCATGGCTTCGTAAGCATGGGTCGCAGTACCTAACCTGCTGGTGGCGCTCGCAGTTGAGAGCACTTAGCCAGCTCTATCTAGAGGCGCCACCTTGTTGAGACATCGGTTGATCGCGTCCGCGCCCGAGATGATCACGGTTTCGTCTGGCAGCAAGTGGGAGACCTTTCAGGTGATCTATGCCGAA
>NZ_JNNU01000051.1 GCF_000732195.1 Neorhizobium vignae | reverse complement strand
ACAATCTTCAATCACCCGAAAAGGTTGAGACATCTGCCCTTTAGCGAGACAGATTTACGAACTGAGGTGTCATAGCGAGGTCTTGCGGATGATGACCTGCCGGAACACGTAGACAAGTTCAAACTTTCCCCTCTTCATTTCCAGAAAGCGGTGGACGGCATTCGCCGGATTGTCGTTCGCGTCGGCATAGTAGCCCCAGATATAGTCGTCAAATACCATTATTCCCCCGGGCTTGAGTGCTGAAAAGCCGTTCACGGCATCAATCATCACGTCGTCCGCTAAGTGCGAGCCGTCGATATAAATGAAGTCGAACCTAAGGTCCTTAGGCTTCTCCATGAAGTAGGCGTAGGACGTTCCCTTGAACTTAGTTACTCTTCCGTCATGGCCCAGGAGGTTCGCATTGAATCGGCCCTCGACGGCCGACATCGCCTCTTTGTCGTGTTCATCAGATCCCGCCCAAGTATCCACACAGGTCAACGTTGCGTTCGGCAATGTTTTGAGGAAGAAAAAGGCGGACATGCCTTCCCAACTGCCGATCTCGAGGGCCTTCAGACCGGTTCTGCTGCGGAGATCGAAACGTTCGAACAACCACATCCAGATCGGAAGATGGCCGACGAACCAATCATTACTAAGTTGCAGACCCCTTATTTCAGACGCCACGAAGGCTTTTGTCGCGGGTTTGTATTTCCTCTCGATGCTGCGCCGTTTTCTACGGTACTTCATGTACTTGACAACGATCTTGAGCCCTGAGCCGGACCGGAGAAGGAATATAATGTCGGAAATCTCTTCAGCGATTGACTGGACCAGCCTTGAGAAACTTACTTTGCTTACCACACCGTTTCCTTGCTTCGAATAAGATACAGGAAACCGAACAAACGGCTCGCTTGCGTTGCGATATCATATCTTCCACCTGGAGACGTGTGAAGCCGACCAGATGGAGGATTCAGTGGAAACCGCGCGTTCGGAAGGCAATAGGTGTAGCGCTGCAGATCCCGGAGGTTGTCGTCTCGTGGCTCAACAGGTCCTACAGGAGGCAAAGCGGCAAGTCCGTCCGCCAACCAGGAAATCGATGGGGCAGTTCGTTTCTATCCCGGACCGCACGCCATGGAGCACATGCGGCCGAGATTTCGGTCAAGCTCCTGAGGATCGACAATCATGTTGTCGTGATGAGATTCCACCTGCTTGGAAACCGTATCCGCCAGCATATAGTGATACGGATGCGACAGTGCTGATGCGAGTGTAAAATAGCAATTATTGGTTTTCATATCCCGCGGATGAATTTCAAGAATCGAGCCTCCCGGCACCATGAACAACATGTTGACGAAACCTGCACCATGCGGGCCGGCGAGCATGGCGCATTCGCTTAGAAGCCGCACCTGTTCGGAAAAGGACAGGCTTTCGCCCTGGATTACTTCAAAACCATGTCTAGAGAGAACCGGTGCGATCTCGTCCTCATTCAGCACCCTTCTGACCGGCGCCTTGCTGCGACTGATATAGATACGCCGGTCAGGCTTTCGCCCGGATCCAAAAGCCTGGCGATATCTCTGCGCAACGCATCTGATCAAGCGCTCATTGTAGTTGCCTGTTGCGGCGGTGTGTGCGGGAAGTGTCAGCTTCTCAATTGTGAGGGTCGTGTCTTCCGGTATAAACGTCGTGGACCTGAGGTCGAAAGGCAAGAGCGATTGCTCGACGAAGGGAACGAATTGGAACGAGAAGGGCAGGATCAGGTGGAGGTCGTGATCCTGCTCTTTCGCCAGGTGAAGCCTCGGTATCGCATCCGTCAACCAATGAAAATAATTGCTGCTCCAGTTGTCTGTGATCCAGACGCCTTTAGAAATCCGTTTAGTGGGTAACCGGTGTCGGGTTGCGACCGCTTTCAGGCGTCGCATTGCGCTTATTTGACGGCTACCGGCGAAGCTGTCTTTCAACAAGCTATGCCCTTGATAAAGCCAGCCATTGGCGCGCGCGGTGATGTTCTCAAGCTGCCAAATCCGGCTCGCCGGGACATCGTACCGAAGATTTGGCTCGAACAGGCCGGCATCTTTTTCCTCAAAATTCCTTGGCAGAATGCGGGTAACCGCCGCAGGCTCTCCCACCGTCGAGACGGTTTTATCCTGAGGCCAAGCAATAAGGTCAAACATCAAACCCTCAGACGATCAGTCCGGCGCAGGGCCAGCAGGGCTCCTAGCCGTCGAACGGCGCCACAGCGTGGCGAAAAACCTGTACCCCAAAATCCGGGATCTAGGTGGCGTTGGCAAGTAGTTCATCAAAATAAGCGATCGTCTTCTCTAGTCCCGTCCGCAATTCGACCGTCGGCTGCCAGTCGAGAAACTGCTTCGCCTTCGAGATGTCTGGCTGACGCTGGATCGGATCGTCGGACGGCAATGGTTTGAATACCAAACGCGATTTTGATCCTGTCAGCTCCAATACGAGGTCCGCGAGCCCGCGTATCGTGAATTCGTTCGGATTTCCGACGTTGAACGGGCCGACGACATCATCTCCCGTCGCCATCATTCTCAGCAGAGCCTCCACCAGATCGTCGCGATAGCAGAACGAACGGGTTTGCTTGCCGTCGCCGAAAATGGTGATGTCGTTGCCCTTGAGCGCCTGAACGATAAAGTTGGATACGACCCGACCGTCATTTGGATGCATACGCGGCCCGTAGGTATTGAAGATACGCACTACTTTCGTTCGCAGCTTGTGCTGGCGCCGGTAATCGAAGAATAGAGTTTCGGCACAGCGCTTGCCTTCATCATAACAGGAACGAACCCCTATTGGATTAACATTGCCCCAGTATTCTTCGACCTGAGGATGGATGCTGGGATCTCCATAGACTTCGGATGTCGACGCTTGCAAAATCTTTGCGCGCACTCGCTTTGCTAGCCCGAGCATGTTGATGGCGCCGTGAACGGACGTTTTGGTCGTCTGGACGGGATCGTGCTGGTAGTGAACAGGAGATGCGGGACACGCTAAGTTGTAGATTTCATCAACCTCAACATAAAGTGGGAAACAGACGTCGTGGCGCATCAGTTCAAATCGTGGGTGGCCGATCAGATGCTCCACATTTCCGCGAGTACCGGTAAAGAAGTTGTCGACGCAAAGGACCTCGTCTCCGCGATCAAGCAGGCGCTCGACGAGGTGCGACCCGATAAATCCAGCGCCACCTGTTACCAATATTCTCGCGTTCATCTCTGCCTCCGCATGACCCTATCGCTACCTAACCGAGAAGTAATTTGATGTCAAAATCCTCGATAGAATATCCCTGTCGTGCTGAACTCCAGCAATCCGGCTACACTTCATCAGGAGAGATGGCCAAAGCGCTGCTAGGCCGATATATGACTATACCGTCCGAGGTGCGTTACGCTTAGGAAGCTTGCAAGCCGGCTGCTCCACCTATGAGGCAGGCCCGTATCGGCGTGTCGTTTGACCCTGAGGGCGCCATGCGGGCGTGCCACGGCGGTGGAGAATCGTACCGGCGCGGTTGGCAA
>NZ_JNNU01000050.1 GCF_000732195.1 Neorhizobium vignae | reverse complement strand
AGCTGGCAATGAAAGGCTTGCGACCAGATGTAGAAAGGTAAAGTTTCAGCAGGAGGAACTCCACGTGGAAGTCACCGTTTCAACAACGACAGAAACGCAGGAGATCAGCATGCCTGACAACAATGACAGAACAGGGGTAATCGCCTCCGCCAACAGCGTCGAGAGCTTGCCGACGAACGCCGGACCGTCTCGCGGCAACAACAACGATCCGAGCCGGGAACTGGCCGAGTTGCAGGCGGAGCTACGAGATTTACGGAGTGCCCTTCGACGCCCTCCGCTGGTGCCGTCGCCTACTGCCGCTGGCGCAGCACGCACCGTACGTGAAGAGGTCGAACACCAAATTCGCCTTCAGCCAATAGCGTCGGTAGCCTTGGCGGCAATCGTCGGCTTTGTTTATGGGATTGCAAGATGACCGGGCCATCAACAGAAGCCGCTCGTCTTGCTGAAGAATATCTTCGCCTTGGCGGCAAGCGTAAAGCCAAGCTTGATGACAACATTGTCGACACCAGGCTATGGGATGACGAACCAGACGAGGCCGCCGCTTTCTGGCGTGCCCAAATCGACAGTTTGCCGGAAAGCAAACGGCGAGAGGTCGAGACGAACCTCCCAAACATGAATCCAGGGTAAGGGCTATCGCGTTGTCGGCAGCATCATCGACTCCGATCTGGCCTTCTCGTCAGCTCGTCGGAGGCCGGGAAGGCAACCGAGGCAGCCGAAGTGTTCAGGTGAAGGTTCACATACGACAACGGGTTAACCGCTATAGAGGAGTTGAACGGATGACGCGAAGGATTTTGTCTACAGCTTTGGTCGCCGCGTTGGGGATGTGCACCCCCGGTGCGGCCCATGCTGATCAAGTGGCGATGACATCGACAGCTGCCGTGAAAAGCGACCTCAAGTATCTGATATACACGCCGAATGGATATGAGACATCCAACGACTCCTATCCTCTCGTTGTATGGCTACATGGAGGTGACCAAGGTGGCGGCGACATCGAGAAGGTTAAATCCAGCGGATTGCCGAAATTGATCGACGACGGCAAGCAGTTCCCGTTCCTCGTCTTCTCGCCTCAGAACCCGAGCGAAGAACTGCTCTATCCCCTCGAGAAGGTAGAAGCGGCACTTGAGGAGATCATCTCAAAGTACCGGGTTGACCGCTCCCGTATCTACGTCGTCGGCTACAGTCGGGGATTAACCCAAGGCAGGCCCAAATGATAAGCGGACTGGCCTTTGAAGGTCAGCCCTGCCGTGTCGCGGTGAATTCGGTCCCACGAAAAAGGCCGACACATCGTCGGCCTTTACTTCATTGATCAAGGTTCAGCAGTTTGAAGACTGACCGTTGGTGTTGGTGCCAGCGGCGCCTTCAACAGCTGTGGAGGCCTGGCCGTCCTTATTCGGCGTCGTTGCGGAGCCCTTGGTTGCCAGATTGGGAGCGCAATTGGTACGCGTCGAATTGGTGACGGTATTGTCGGTCTTCTGCGGCGGGTGCATCGGACCAGGATCGGGCTTACCAGAGTCGGTGGACTGGTTTTGCTGGTTGCCCGAACTGGGGTTCGATGCCGATTGCGCAAAAGCGACACCGGTAGCGAGACCGATAGAGACGAGCGAGACCGAAATAATCTTCAGCATGAATTTCCTCCTGATTGTTGGCGGCTTTGCCAGTGCTCCCAACCTCAGTCAGAGAGTTTTGTTCCAAGCTTAATGCGACCGTGGAAAATCCGTCTCACCGATGACCGTGATCGTTCAGAGTTGCGCATTTGTTCAAGTAACGTTCGCTCAGAAAGCGAGTTATTAATCACGCAAAATCGCATGCTTGGGAACGGCGCGCGGCGGACGGTGCCGCGGGTCTGCCCAATCGTCAAACGTTCGGCGGACGCCGGCTCGAGAGGAAGAGGAAAAAACCCACGGCGAGAAGCAGCGCGGCGCCAAATACAATGAAGATAGGGGGCAGTCGGTGCCGTAGTCCCAAGGTGAAGGGTCGGGGCTGGCTGTCTCCGAATCATGGCGACTTCGTTTCCTGAATGGGTGGTGATCAGTTTCGTGAATGAGCTGCGCGAGGTAGTGCGCGACCCGGTGCGGCCGGTTCAGCCCCAGCCCCAGCCCGAACTTTTCGAGCGCGACCAGGACAGAGTTCATGTTACCTTCGTTGACACGCGATTTTGCAGCCGCGCGGATCTGCGCGGCAGTGATGACGCTCATAGGAACTTCCTTTGTGGTGGAGTGATGTTTTGTTGCGGGTCCGGTGGGAGGAACCTTAGAAGCCCAAGGCTGTTAGCTACCAAAATGGAGTTGGCTAAATGGCAAATTACGTATGGCTTTTTCTCGTTGCAGGCGGCGCCGCTATATTGGGCAGCGTTCTCGCGTTCGGCATGATCAAACAGAACGGGGAACGGTCCATCGCTGCAATTGCGGGCGCATTCGTAGTGGCGGGCCTCGCCCTAATCTTGGGCTTATACGTCTCATCAGCCCCAACCGCTCCCCAAGTGTCGTCCGACCCTCAGGCATCGGAAATCAGTCGTCCAGCCCGACAGTCCGATCAGAACGCTCTTCCAGGACTACAGCAACCCAACCGTTGACAGTAGCCGTCGGAGTCGGAGGCGGATCTGCATCTGCGCGACCGACTATGCTAAGAGGCCGAACCTAATTTCGGGGGATGACTTATCTCAGGTTGCCTGTAATGTCCTCGCCGCCAAGAGACTGTTGAGGCTCGAACGGGGGACCGGCGAGCCCTCTCTTTTTCTGAACCTGTTGTTCTGCATCGGGTTGAGGGCCTGCATTACGGCGGACCGATGCAGGCCCTTGCAGGGCAAGTTTGTGTTCTTCGAGTTTGGCGACACGACTATGGCCAGTAGCCCGGATTCGTGGCGAAGTCAGTCGGGATCGGGTCCATGTCCTTCAACGCCCGAGCAGCACGGATATGGCCTTCCTTGTGGGCCATCGCCGCCGTGCCGAGAACAGCAATTCCAAAAGGGCCGGCGCTGATATCAAGGTTGGGTGTCGCCATGGTGCGGGGCCGTCGTCCCGCAGAATAGACCGAGGCAGGCCCTTGCAGCGACACCGGCGGCTAGATGTTTGATCCCAGATCTTGATGGGGTATGCTTAAACAGCTGATCCCGTGAAATTACGCCGCTAGCTCGCAATGAAATCAAGCTCTTCGAGGTTCCGCTCGATGTCGCCATTTCATCGCCTCGTCTCGGGGCCACTGGTTCGCTATCATGATCGCATGGCAGGGAGTTAGACGGTGCCGAGGCTCACTCAGGTGCGACCGTCGACGGCGGGCGTATGTCGGCGGCCGACGGATCTGCATCACCACCCGTTGCGAAATTTCTCGGCAGCCTACCTGTTTTGCCTCCGTCACCTCCGCCGCCTCCCGCTGGGTCTCTTGATGTTGTTTCCTCGGCGCGCCTTCAATCATCTTCATGAGAAAAGGGTTCAAGATCGGGTTCGGCAGGAGTGCCGCCTCCATGAATATCAACGGTGGACTGCCGATCATGGTGCCATAGACGGCGAAGCATAGGCTACTCGCTTTCGCCATCACGCGAAGCTGAACCATGCGATGCGTCAGGTAGGTTATTACGGTCAGGAAGCTGCCGGCAAAACCGACGATCTCGATCCACGAATCCATCATGAGAATCTCCGCTAGACTCACGCCGCCGGTTATTCGCCGCGCGCCAGCGCCGCGGCTCTTTCCAGGCCGATTGGCCGCGCGAGGGGATCGGCGTGGCGGTGGACTAGCCGCCAGTACGAGCCCTCGCGGCGATAGACCTGGGTGACGCGCAGCGACCAGTCCTGATCCGGCAGACCATAGACTTCACCGTGCTGGCGCTCCACGAACGCTAGGACCACCAGATCGTTGGAGACATAGCTGGTCACCATCTCTAGCTTCGCGTCGCCGTTTCGGAAGGAACGTGCCAGCTCGGCGAGATGCGCCGGACTGCCATCGAAGCCTTGGGTTGGTGGGCCTCCAAACGGCTGCATCAAGGTGAAGTCGTCCGA
>NZ_JNNU01000049.1 GCF_000732195.1 Neorhizobium vignae | reverse complement strand
GAGTGGCAAAAGGTTCCGGATGATGAAGATCGCATGAGAAATCCGAAGCTTTGGAACGCATTTCACACGCCCTGGCGTCATGACCAAGGTTCCCGCGCTCGTTTCGGCGCGGGAAGTCATCATTCTTTTCAGTTTCTCTGAATTCTTCAGATGGATAAAATCAGTGAAGTCGAGTTGCAATGCGCAAGCGGCGACATGGCCGAGGCCGGGCATTGGATTTTGTGATGCGCCCGGCCCTGTCGGGCTTATGCCAGCTTCCTGAGGGTACTGTAAATGATGTTGCGGTTGGCACCGAACCAGACTCTCTTTTCAACCGCGTTTCCCGGGGCGCTGCCATTGGCAATACGCCACATGTCGGCCTCGGAACGCTGGAGCAGCTCCCAGTTCATATAGGATTCCATGTATCCGTCGTCGGCCATCTCATCGGAGAAGTTGGCAAATAGAAAGACGCCGCCCGGCTTCAGCATTTCCATGCAAATCTGCGTGAGTCGGATCGCTACCCTATCGGTGAGGTAATCGTACAGTCCGGCCGCGTAGATTAGGTCGAAGGTGCCAATCTGATGCTTTCGTGCGAGCAAGCCTCGGACAGATCCGTCGATAGGTTCGACGGAAGTCCCGTGGAATTGGCTCGAGATCGAGCCAATACTTTGAGGGTCCTGATCAAGAGCAACCCAGCGTTTGAGTCGGCCTTCCGCGAGCGCTTTCGATGCTTCCGCTTCGCGAAGGTGACCGGCGGCGACGGCCAGGACCTCGGTATTCGAACCCGTTCGCGCAGCGGTCTCATCAACGTAGCGGGTCAGGATGTCGCGACGTTCCCTTACGGCTACCGGGCCAGGAGCGTTTATCGTGTATTCGAAGATATCAAGACCCAGAGGAGTGGATCTAGCCACTTCCTCGGCCACCGCCGGATGCCCATAGATGAAGTCTATGAGACTGGCATCACCGGAATAGCCACGAGGTTTTTCAAAGGACCAACGCGTGAACGGGCACTGCTGCAGGATCTTTGCCGAGGAATGGGACTGAATAATCGGGATGAGCTTCTGCCAAACGGCAACGCCGAATTTTTGCCGCACGTCATGGAGTTGGCCAATCAACCACCTGACTGCGTCGGGCAGGTCTTTGCCCGCGGCGAATCGCTGCAATGCAATGTTGATGACAACCGCGAACTCAGCCTCCGCGGTTCGCAGAAGGTCCGTGTCATCATCCCGGGCAGGCGAGACGAACTTACTGCTGACCGACTGCGGTGTGATCAAGCTTTGGCCATCAAGGGAAAAGAGGGGCTGAGCCACGGAGACCTCATTGGTGAACAATCGTTTAAAATTTTATCTAAACTCTTCAACATTCTCATCGAGGTCAAGTGCCAAGGTTGGCGCAGCGCCGCGCTGCACGTATTAACTTTAGAAAATATTAGTGAACCCGAGAGATACTCCATCGGCTCAGGGGGCGTTGGAGCGTTGTCGGTTGATGTGGAGTCTGGGTAGAGCTATCCAGCTCCAGCTAGCGGTCTGCGTCGGGCAACTGCTGCAAGATGTTGGGTGGCAGGGGCATGACGCACGTGTTAGCCGAGACTGCAGTCGCCATCGCGCGGCCGTCGCTGTCGCCAGAACAGTTGCGCAGCCTTTATAACCAGAAGAGCGAGAGCGGCCGAAAGAGCGCCACGCGCCACGGCCTCTGGATTGCGGTAGCTACTTACCTTGCATACTCTTTCACGGACTATGTTTTTATTGGTGATGTCGTCCAGTACACGATAGCCGGCCGGCTGGTGGTTGGCGTCGGTGCCCTGTGCGTGCTGGAACTCTTGCTCTATCGCAAAGCAAAAGCCGATACAGTCGATATGGCCGCTGCGATGTCCGTGCTCGCAGCTTATCTCGTCTGGCTTCTCACCGCCCAGATGACCACAGCCAGGGACGCTTTCTCATACTACATGGTATTTGGGGCGATCTTCATGATGAGCGTCAACTTGTTCTTCAGTTTCCGGTTTCCGGTTGCTCTTGCGGCCTCCGCAACGAACATGCTCATCTTCATCTTCGCCCTTTACCTGTTCGCGCCTATGTTGCTTCTCTACAAGCTGATCCTTGGTGCGTTCTGCATTTCTTGCTTTGTTTTTACGTCATATGTGAACCTCCAGCTCAACAGAGAACGCTACAAAGTCTTCTTAAATGCTCTGGAAGCAAGTTTGCAGCAAGCTGCTGCCGACGAAAGAGGCAAGGCTCTTTTGCACCTCTCAAACACGGATTCCTTGACTGGCCTGGAAAACCGCCGGGCAATCGATCAACGTCTGCGTGACTATTGGCAACGCTGGCTGGACCACGGGGCGCCCTTTGCCGTCCTGCTTATCGATGTAGATTACTTCAAGCACTATAACGACTGCTACGGTCATCAAGACGGTGACCGGTGCCTGGTGGCTGTATCCGCGCGTCTCCAAAGCGTGGCTTCGTCCTTCGGCTCGGTTATCGGCCGATACGGGGGTGAAGAATTCATCGTCATCACACCAATGCAAAATTCGGAAAGAGGGGCCGAACTCGCCGAAGCAATGTGTGCTGCCGTCCGAGCCCTGGCCTGGCCACACGAGCACAGGCGAGACGGGACCAGCGTCGTCACCGTAAGTGTCGGGGTGTCCTATACGCGGGACGAGACCAAGCAGGTCGACAAGGTCATTCATGAAGCTGACCGCGCGCTTTACGCCGCCAAGGCAGCCGGCCGCAACACCCTCGTGGTCTTCGATCCCGAAGACCCGCAGAGCCGCGATGACAGCGAGGATATAGCCGCGACCCTGAAGATCGCGCTTGAACACGGCCTCGTCTCCCTCGTCTATCAGCCGATCCGAAACGTCCAGACAGGCAAAACGAACGCTGTTGAAGCTTTGATGCGTTTGAGCATGTTGGACGGAACGCCCGTATCGCCTGGTAAATTCATCCCGGTTGCGGAAAGGACAGGCTCGATCGTTGAACTCGGCCGGTGGGCAATTCGCACTGTTTGCCGGGATCTGTTGGCAACCGACCTGGTGCAAGTTGTTAGCGTCAACGTTTCGCCGATTGAACTTAAGATGCCGGGTTTCTCCAGCTATGTCGCAGCAACACTCGCCGAATTCGAAGTGACGGGCGCTCGCCTTGCTTTCGAAATTACCGAAGGCGTGGAGCTGGAAATCGACAAGGATGTGGTTCGTTGCATCAGCGACCTGAGAAAGCTGGGGGCTCAAGTCTGGCTCGACGATTTTGGCACAGGTTTTGCGGGGCTCTCCTGGCTTCGCCTGATAGAATTCGACACCGTCAAGATCGATCGCTCCTTCCTCCACGACTGCAACACGGAGAGAGGGAAGAGGATGTTGCTCGACATCATCAGCCTGTTGCGCAATCGCGGCGTAAGTATCCTTGTCGAAGGCGTCGAAACTATCGAACATCTGCGGCTGATGCAGCAGTACGGAATCACCCAGCTTCAGGGATATTACATTGCACGGCCCGGCCCGGCAGCTCAGCTTGAAACTGATAACGTGTTGAAGTTCAGCACGGTCAGGAACCCGGATTCCAAACGTTTATTTTGGAATGGGGCATAGGTTCAGCTCCAACCAAGACCCGGGGATCGTGGTTTCCCGGTAGCGCTTGGAGGTTTTTCCGCTCAGCCGAATCTACGGATGCTACTCATCATTTATGTCCAGCATCGATAGGTCCATGCGAGAATCAGATACTAATCGCCTGTTTTCGCCGCACTAGTTTCAGAATGCGCTGCCGGTCGCAGCGCCTCGCGTCCATTTGTGGAACTGGAGCTGGCTATGCAAAACCCAACCCAACTTGAAATCTCCCGACGGGCCTTACTTATCTCGTCTGCCGCAGCTGTCGCGGCGACCAGCGCCGTGCCGCTTACAGCGGCAGCGCAATCTTCGGGAAGTAGGATGAACCTCAGCACCTCTATCGCATTTTCCGTCAACGGCGAGCGGCGCGAACTGATCGTCGATAACAGGACCACACTGCTCGACGCCCTGCGCGAACATCTCCATCTGACCGGAACGAAGAAAGGCTGCGACCACGGGCAATGTGGTGCCTGTACCGTCATGGTGGACGGCCGTCGCCTCAATTCCTGTCTGACGCTTGCCGTCATGCACGAGGGGGACGAGATCACCACGATCGAAGGTCTGGGCGAACCGGGCCGCCTCCACCCTATGCAGGCGGCCTTCGTGAAGCACGACGGTTTCCAGTGCGGTTACTGTACGCCCGGGCAGATCTGTTCCTCGGTGGCAGTCCTTGAGGAGATCAAGGCGAATATTCCGAGCCATGTAACTGCCGACCTTACCGCGCCGGCTTCGGTGACCGTAACGGAGATTCGCGAGCGCATGAGCGGCAACATCTGTCGATG
>NZ_JNNU01000048.1 GCF_000732195.1 Neorhizobium vignae | reverse complement strand
ATCCCTGTTGACTTCAAAGTGTGGTGGGATCTATAACCCGCTCACTGAACGAGGGCGGCGGCGCTGCTGGCGACGACGACTTTCGTTCTGAAGAAATCACTGATTGATTGGCGCATGCTGGTTGGGACCGAGTTTCGGTTTGGTCTCTGGAAGTAACGCTGTTTGAGAAGTTTTGACGGTTTGGCCCTTTGGGTTTTGAAGCGTCGGTTATTTGACAATTGAAGATGAGAAGAAAGAGAAACGTGGTCGGCGGTTTTCGCGGATCGGGGTTTAGGCCTTGATCTATGGAAGACAAATGACGGTCACGTTTTGAACAAGAGAACACCTGGTTGGGTGCGCAGTGATGCGGACCTGATCAAAGTGAGTTCTCGTCGATTCAGAACAAGAGTGATTAGTCGGATTGGATTCTCAACTTGAGAGTTTGATCCTGGCTCAGAACGAACGCTGGCGGCAGGCTTAACACATGCAAGTCGAGCGCCCCGCAAGGGGAGCGGCAGACGGGTGAGTAACGCGTGGGAATCTACCCATCCCTACGGAACAACTCCGGGAAACTGGAGCTAATACCGTATACGCCCTTCGGGGGAAAGATTTATCGGGGATGGATGAGCCCGCGTTGGATTAGCTAGTTGGTGGGGTAAAGGCCTACCAAGGCGACGATCCATAGCTGGTCTGAGAGGATGATCAGCCACATTGGGACTGAGACACGGCCCAAACTCCTACGGGAGGCAGCAGTGGGGAATATTGGACAATGGGCGAAAGCCTGATCCAGCAATGCCGCGTGAGTGATGAAGGCCTTAGGGTTGTAAAGCTCTTTTACCCGGGATGATAATG
>NZ_JNNU01000047.1 GCF_000732195.1 Neorhizobium vignae | reverse complement strand
GCCATGCCGCGTGAGTGATGAAGGTCTTAGGATTGTAAAGCTCTTTCACCGGAGAAGATAATGACGGTATCCGGAGAAGAAGCCCCGGCTAACTTCGTGCCAGCAGCCGCGGTAATACGAAGGGGGCTAGCGTTGTTCGGAATTACTGGGCGTAAAGCGCACGTAGGCGGATATTTAAGTCAGGGGTGAAATCCCAGAGCTCAACTCTGGAACTGCCTTTGATACTGGGTATCTTGAGTATGGAAGAGGTAAGTGGAATTGCGAGTGTAGAGGTGAAATTCGTAGATATTCGGAAGAACACCAGTGGCGAAGGCGGCTTACTGGTCCATTACTGACGCTGAGGTGCGAAAGCGTGGGGAGCAAACAGGATTAGATACCCTGGTAGTCCACGCCGTAAACGATGAATGTTAGCCGTCGGCAAGTTTACTTGTCGGTGGCGCAGCTAACGCATTAAACATTCCGCCTGGGGAGTACGGTCGCAAGATTAAAACTCAAAGGAATTGACGGGGGCCCGCACAAGCGGTGGAGCATGTGGTTTAATTCGAAGCAACGCGCAGAACCTTACCAGCCCTTGACATGCCCGGCCAGCTACAGAGATGTAGTGTTCCCTTCGGGGACCGGGACACAGGTGCTGCATGGCTGTCGTCAGCTCGTGTCGTGAGATGTTGGGTTAAGTCCCGCAACGAGCGCAACCCTCGCCCTTAGTTGCCAGCATTCAGTTGGGCACTCTAAGGGGACTGCCGGTGATAAGCCGAGAGGAAGGTGGGGATGACGTCAAGTCCTCATGGCCCTTACGGGCTGGGCTACACACGTGCTACAATGGTGGTGACAGTGGGCAGCGAAGGAGCGATCCCGAGCTAATCTCCAAAAGCCATCTCAGTTCGGATTGCACTCTGCAACTCGAGTGCATGAAGTTGGAATCGCTAGTAATCGCGGATCAGCACGCCGCGGTGAATACGTTCCCGGGCCTTGTACACACCGCCCGTCACACCATGGGAGTTGGTTTTACCCGAAGGTAGTGCGCTAACCGCAAGGAGGCAGCTAACCACGGTAGGGTCAGCGACTGGGGTGAAGTCGTAACAAGGTAGCCGTAGGGGAACCTGCGGCTGGATCACCTCCTTTCTAAGGAAGCTGTGGAACGGTAAGACGACCGGCACATGTCGCAAGACATGGCCCGGTATGAACCTTCCCGTGCTTTTTAGAACAATAGATGGCACCAGTCAGGTGACCATCGAAACGCAATACGCCACGGAATGCTTTAAGCATCGGATGGTATGGCGAACCCGCCGACTACGTTTCTCTTTCTTCAAAAGGATATGAACCATTGGTTTGCGCTCACGCGTCTGTTCGCATGTCTTCGACATGCTGACGCTCCGCGAGGGCGCCGGACGACCGGCGACGGCCTCTGGCCTGTATGGGTGCCTGCTTGCGGGCGCCTCGCTCGGCGAGATGGGCCCGTAGCTCAGTTGGTTAGAGCACACGCTTGATAAGCGTGGGGTCGGTAGTTCGAGTCTACCCGGGCCCACCATTTTTGGTTCGCCAATGTGGTTTGTTTGATGGTTTACCTGATCCTGGCGTTTGTTTCGTCAGGTGTTTGTGATGGTTGGGGCTGTAGCTCAGCTGGGAGAGCACCTGCTTTGC
Organism: Neorhizobium vignae; assembly: GCF_000732195.1. Classification (GTDB taxonomy): domain Bacteria; phylum Pseudomonadota; class Alphaproteobacteria; order Rhizobiales; family Rhizobiaceae; genus Neorhizobium; species Neorhizobium vignae. The sequence goes on along the minus strand of NZ_JNNU01000047.1, from coordinate 3,975 downwards.
AAGCAGGGGGTCAGCGGTTCGATCCCGCTCAGCTCCACCAATTCACTTTGGTGTCGATGCTGTTGGTGTCGAGCCGGGCGGACAACGTATCCTTTGAAGAAATAAAAGTTTGCATCACTTCGATGAAGTGCTGCCTGTTCTGCAAAAATCGTGAAGAGAAGATTGATCTGGAGGCTTCCAGGTATGGGTTTAGGCCCATGTCCGAAGCCGGTTCCAATGATGTCGTTGATGGCCTAGCCGGCCGGATGCGAAAGAGGGACCGGAAGAGGTAGGAAGCTTGTCACTCTGGTCGGTCGTTGTTGGTGTTCTGACCTTCGGGTTTGCGCATCTCTGACGACTTGCTGATGTCCGTTTGCTAACCGCGCGGACCCGGATTTAATCTCGAGAAGCTGGTCTTAAAGACAAGACTGCAAGCGGGTCGCTCGGCGTGACCCCAATCAAGCAGGCTTGTCGAACACGTCGATGGCATCATGAGAAGGGCTGGTTGTAAAAGGTAACCGGTCCGCCACGCATTGGGTCTGAAAGCCCGATGGGTGGCTATATTGATGAGCATTGGCAATGAGAACGATTAAGTGTCGTAAGGGCATTTGGTGGATGCCTTGGCATGCACAGGCGAAGAAGGACGTGATACGCTGCGATAAGCCGTGGGGAGCTGCGAATGAGCTTTGATCCATGGATCTCCGAATGGGGCAACCCACCTTAGATACCTAGAAAGTTTAAGCCGTCTTTCGGGACGGTTTAGGTTTCTAGGTATTGTTAAAAGGTATCTTACCTTCGAATACATAGGGGTAAGAAGCGAACGCAGGGAACTGAAACATCTAAGTACCTGCAGGAAAGGACATCAACCGAGACTCCGTAAGTAGTGGCGAGCGAACACGGACCAGGCCAGTGGCAATCAGGAATAAAGCCGAACGCTTTGGAAAAGGCGGCCGTAGCGGGTGATAGCCCCGTAGGCGTAGAACACTGATTGTCCTAGAGTAGGGCGGGACACGTGAAATCCTGTCTGAACATGGGGAGACCACTCTCCAAGCCTAAGTACTCGTGCATGACCGATAGCGAACAAGTACCGTGAGGGAAAGGTGAAAAGCACCCCGACAAGGGGAGTGAAATAGAACCTGAAACCGGATGCCTACAAACAGTCGGAGGGGGCAACCCTGACGGCGTACCTTTTGTATAATGGGTCAACGACTTAGTGTAACTAGCAAGCTTAAGCCGGTAGGTGTAGGCGCAGCGAAAGCGAGTCTGAACAGGGCGTTCAGTTAGTTGCATTAGACCCGAAACCGAGTGATCTAGCCATGAGCAGGTTGAAGGTTGGGTAACACCAACTGGAGGACCGAACCCGCATCTGTTGCAATAGATTGGGATGACTTGTGGCTAGGGGTGAAAGGCCAATCAAACTCGGAAATAGCTGGTTCTCCGCGAAAACTATTTAGGTAGTGCGTCGATCGAATACCCCGGGGGGTAGAGCACTGGATGGGCTATGGGGACTCACCGTCTTACTGATCCTAACCAAACTCCGAATACCCGGGAGTACTAATCGGCAGACACACGGCGGGTGCTAACGTCCGTCGTGAAAAGGGAAACAACCCTGACCTCCAGCTAAGGTCCCCAAGTCATGGCTAAGTGGGAAAGGATGTGAGGATCCCAAAACAACCAGGATGTTGGCTTAGAAGCAGCCATCATTTAAAGAAAGCGTAACAGCTCACTGGTCTAATTAAGGGTCTTTGCGCCGAAAATGTAACGGGGCTAAAGCCATGCACCGAAGCTGAGGATACGTGACTTGTCACGTGTGGTAGCGGAGCGTTCCGTAAGCCTGTGAAGGAGGACCCGTGAGGGCCTCTGGAGGTATCGGAAGTGCGAATGTTGACATGAGTAACGATAAAGAGGGTGAGAGACCCTCTCGCCGAAAGACCAAGGGTTCCTGCTTAAAGTTAATCTGAGCAGGGTTAGCCGGCCCCTAAGCCGAGGCAGAAATGCGTAGGTGATGGGAACCACGTTAATATTCGTGGGCCTGGTGGTAGTGACGGATCGCAAAAATTGTTCAACCTTATTGGATTGGTTGGGCAGTGGGGCGGTTCCAGGAAATAGCTCCACCGTATAGACCGTACCCGAAACCGACACAGGTGGTCAGGTAGAGTATACCAAGGCGCTTGAGAGAACTATGTTGAAGGAACTCGGCAAATTGCACGCGTAACTTCGGAAGAAGCGTGACCCCATTTTGGGCAACCATAATGGGGTGGCACAGACCAGGGGGTAGCGACTGTTTATCAAAAACACAGGGCTCTGCGAAGTCTAAAGACGACGTATAGGGTCTGACGCCTGCCCGGTGCTGGAAGGTTAAGAGGAGAGGTGCAAGCTTTGAATCGAAGCCCCAGTAAACGGCGGCCGTAACTATAACGGTCCTAAGGTAGCGAAATTCCTTGTCGGGTAAGTTCCGACCTGCACGAATGGCGTAACGACTTCCCCGCTGTCTCCAACATAGACTCAGTGAAATTGAATTCCCCGTGAAGATGCGGGGTTCCTGCGGTTAGACGGAAAGACCCCGTGCACCTTTACTATAGCTTTACACTGGCATTCGTGTCGGCATGTGTAGGATAGGTGGTAGGCTTTGAAGCGGGGACGCCAGTCTTCGTGGAGCCATCCTTGAAATACCACCCTTATCGTCATGGATGTCTAACCGCGGTCCGTCATCCGGATCCGGGACAGTGTATGGTGGGTAGTTTGACTGGGGCGGTCGCCTCCGAAAGAGTAACGGAGGCGCGCGATGGTGGGCTCAGACCGGTCGGAAATCGGTCGTCGAGTGCAATGGCATAAGCCCGCCTGACTGCGAGACTGACAAGTCGAGCAGAGACGAAAGTCGGTCATAGTGATCCGGTGGTCCCGCGTGGAAGGGCCATCGCTCAACGGATAAAAGGTACGCCGGGGATAACAGGCTGATGACCCCCAAGAGTCCATATCGACGGGGTTGTTTGGCACCTCGATGTCGGCTCATCGCATCCTGGGGCTGGAGCAGGTCCCAAGGGTTTGGCTGTTCGCCAATTAAAGCGGTACGTGAGCTGGGTTCAGAACGTCGTGAGACAGTTCGGTCCCTATCTGCCGTGGGTGTAGGAATATTGACAGGATCTGTCCCTAGTACGAGAGGACCGGGATGGACATATCTCTGGTGGACCTGTTGTCCTGCCAAGGGCATAGCAGGGTAGCTATATATGGAATGGATAACCGCTGAAGGCATCTAAGCGGGAAACCAACCTGAAAACGAGTATTCCCTATCAGGGCCGTGGAAGACGACCACGTTGATAGGCCGGGTGTGGACGTGCAGCAATGCATGAAGCTTACCGGTACTAATAGCCCGATTGGCTTGATCGTTCTTGTTGCCTGTGCTCATCAAGCAAAGCTTGATGACACGCAACTTCTTTTGTCCTGACGCGCTAGTCGCGCTGCGGACAGCCCGCGCTAAACGGTATTTTGCCTGAAGGCAAAAACCGGAGCGCGACGGCCGCTGGCCTGTATGGGTGCCCAAGGCACCGATGCGGAACCGAAGGCTCCATCTGACGTGTTCAAAAAGACTAAAAACGAAGTGAAAACTTCACCAGCTTCTCACAATGTTGCGCTTCGCTGACCTGGTGGTCATTGCGGGGCGGCCGCACCCGTTCCCATTCCGAACACGGCCGTGAAACGCCCCTGCGCCAATGGTACTCCGTCTCAAGACGCGGGAGAGTAGGTCGCTGCCAGGTCTGCAAAACGCAACACAATCTTCTCACACGAAAACTACGGCCCCTGGCCGAACCAAGGGCCGCCCTCAAAGCGGCCTTTTTGCTTTGCAGAATATGAAAACTTCGGGGTGCAATTGCTCTGCGTCCCCGACACCGGTCTTTTGCCGTAGGCAAAAACCTTATTACGCGGGGTGGAGCAGCCCGGTAGCTCGTCAGGCTCATAACCTGAAGGCCGCAGGTTCAAATCCTGCCCCCGCAACCA
>NZ_JNNU01000046.1 GCF_000732195.1 Neorhizobium vignae | reverse complement strand
ACAGGCTCAAGCGTTCAACTCAGGCGACATGGTGAGGTGGCATAAGATGACGCGGCTGTCGGACGACTTCACCTTGATGCAACCGTTTGGCGGCCCCGCGAGCCACGGCTTCGACGGCAGCGCGGCGCATCTGGCCAAGCTGGCACGTTCCTTCCGAAATGGCGACGCGAAGCTAGAGATGGTTGCCAGCTATGCCTCCAACGATCTGGTGGTCCTAGCGTTCGTGGAGCGCCAGCACGGTGAGGTCTACGGTCTGCCGGATCAGGACTGGTCGCTGCGCGTCACACAGGTCTATCGCCGCGAGGGCTCGTACTGGCAGCTGGTCCACCGCCACGCTGATCCCCTCGTGAGGCCAATCGGCCTTGATAGAGCCGCGGCGCTGGCGCGCGGCGAATAACCGGCGGCGTGAGTCTAGCGGAGATTCTCATGATGGATTCGTGGATCGAGATCGTCGGTTTTGCCGGCAGCTTCCTGACCGTAATAACCTACCTGACGCAGCGCATGGTCCAGCTTCGCGTATTGGCGATAGCGAGTAGCCTGTGCTTCGCGGTCTATGGCACCATGATCGGCAGTCCACCGTTGATACTCATGGAGGCGGCACTCCTGCCCATCAACGCGTGGCGGCTCTACCAAATCGCAATGGAGGCTTGATGGTCGATAAGCTGCATCAACCTCCGCGTTCACCCCTCAAACTTCAGCAATTAACGAAATTTGCGAGTGGCGGGGAATTTTTCCACAACCTAATCCTGTAGGGAGCGGGCGCCCCTGAAGAATGGGTGACGATCGGCCCAGGCCGATTCAGCTGCGCGGGTGCCAGTCATCGGAAAGTGGAAAGCCCGCGTCAATCCCTGAAACCGCGGGCTTTCGCAGCCGGGGCTCTTCTGTGCCCGACCTATTCCGGAACCTTAGGACTGACCAACCAGGCGATCAATTTCTCCAAAGGGAGTAGTAACGTCAAAACGCCAGCGCCAGGAGCGTTCTCGTTGGTTCTCGGGGGGCGTCCCCCGTCGCGACCGCCAAACGATCTTGGATTGCCGTGCCGCCCATTATTGCAATCACGTCGTAGGTCTTCTCACGGAACCGACTGGAGCGCCCGGGCATTCACTGAATGTCGCGAGGGCAAATTTCCCCTCAGAAATGTTCGGCCCCTCGAACACGCTCTCGCGACGCCCTCCCCTTAGACGCGCTTATCCCAGTGAAGCTCTTCGGCGTGCCGACTTCTTTCGGACTCTATTTCTTCTCGATGACAGACGTCCCCTCACCCACCGTTCCAGCCGGCGACGAGAAGCGGCACCTGTTCTGCCAGATGGCGATCGAGATCCCTTTCCAGGATCTAATCCAGGCTGCAGTGAAGGCCGGATGGGACGCCGAGCGTTTCAGAACCTAAGCCGCCTGGGTGTAATACACGGTTTGCCTTTCATAGGCGCGCGCCAGAGCCAGAGCTTGATCGAATGACTTAATTGCGCAAACGTAGGCTATATCTTACCATCAGCGGCGCTTTTGCTAAGAGAGTGGCTTAGATGTTAAGTACTATTAGACAAAAAGGGATCGGAGGATTTTGGTCTGAAGGTAGATTATCCGCCTTGGAAAGGGCTTGCATACAATCGTACCTCAATATGGGCCTCAGTTATACAATATTCTCATACGGCCCTTTGGGTAATATACCGGATGGCATTTTGGTCGAAGATGCAAATAAGATAGTTCCTCATTCGATGAGGCAGAGGATCATATATAACGGAAAACCTGACTTATCGCACTTTTCGGATCTTTTCAGATTTGAAATGATCCGTCAGAGGGATCTGGTGTGGCATGATTTGGACGTAATGCTAATCGCAGATAAGCCGCTGCCAGAGTATAACGATATCATCGTCAGAGAGGAGCAGGGCGGGATCAATGGAGCAATACTTTACGTCTCTGACGCAAAAATTATCGATTATTGCTTAGACGAGATACATAAACTGCTGGACCGAGAGCTCACATGGGGCCAGACGGGACCGAGATTGCTTGTGGAAGCAATCAACAAATCGGGGCGCCAGATAAACACTTATAATCATGAATATTTCTACCCAATAGAGCATTACGACATTTGGAAAGCATTCCATCCTGGATATTGCGCGTTCTGCAAGGAAAAATGTGAGTCCGCACTGACCATCCATTTATTCAACAATATTTTAAACAGTATCGGAATGTGGAAAGATATGGCGCCCCCAAAAGGTTGCTTCATGGATGAGCAACTAGAAAAAATGGATCTGCTCTGGCTCTTTAGGGATACCTACCCTGAGAGAGTCATGACTTCTATTTTAGAAAATTTTCAATATCGGCAAAATGGCAAGGCGCTCGGCATTAAAACAATTATTCGAGAAATCGCGCCAAGCATTTATCGTACCTACAAGCATTATCGAAGATAGAATTTGGCGAATAAAATTGTTGGTTCGGCGCCTCGATGCCGGTCTCGGTCTCCTCGAAGGCATTTTGCTCCTCGTCAATGTCTGGAGATCCCAACCTGCGACCCAGCACTCCAAAGGTTCAACGCGCTTCGGAAGCGCTGGGAGAATCTGGATTAGACGGCGCCTCAAAGAAAGGCCCGCCGAAGCGGGCTGAGTTTGGGGATTTTTCGGAGTAGTCGCAGACGCAGCATACATCGGTGGAGGTGCCGATGGTTGGAAGGGTCGCTACGCCCGTTATTCGAACTGCGACCGAAGGCAGACGTTCCACCCGCGAGCCAATATCCTTTTCGCCCCCTCATTTTTGAGAGCTTCCCTTTCCCCTGCGTGGCTATACCTATGCGGGTGTTTGGCCCAGGGAGCGGAAATGGAAATAGTTGTATTTGGGTATCAGATCGTACCGGGACGGGACGAGCCCTTGGCCTTTGCGGCTTCCTTCGAGGAATGCCAGCGCGAAGCCCTGTACGAGCGTGAAGAGCTTCGGCGGAATGACCCGGATCTCGAACCGCTGGGGGCCATGGCGATCTATCGGCTCACCTTAGCCTGGCCCGACACAGATGGGTTGATTGCTGTGCTGAATGAGAAGACTTCGCTGCTCGACGCCATTGTCGTCGATCGCAAGCTTGTGGGTCTGGTGGCCGATTGACTGAGCACCTCTGGACCGGGCAGTCCGGCAACACGAGCGACGTGATTCGAATTTTTTGCTACACGCCATCTCACGTTGTCATTGGGAGTTTGAAATGGAAATCGTGACGTCGCGTAAGAAGTTAATATTGTGTCTTCTCGGATCCCTTGTCCTCGTCGCCGTGAGTTTGTCCTTGCCGGACGAGAGATTCTATCTTCGTCTCTTGGGGGGCATTCTTTTTTCGGTCTCTGCGATTATTTTTGTACTGACGCTGGTTCGCCCGGCGCGGCTTTCTTTGGACCAGGATGGGCTAAGTCTTTCCGGCGGGTTCCGTCTTTCACCTATGAAAATCGCTTGGCGCGACGTGGATGGATTCGTTGTACGCCGTATTCAGCCCGGCACTTCACTGGTTGGGTTTAACTACAGCGTGCACGCTTCCAGTAAACTGCGCGGGGCAGCGTTTTCGCGGGGCATCACGGGCGTGGATGGCGGACTTCCTGGCGGATGGTCAATATCGAACGTCGCCCTCGTCGATATACTCAACGCGTATCGCGAACAGGCCCTGGCCAATGACAAAACGTTTCGACCGCCGGAGAATTTTTCCACGACCTATTCCGGCAAGCCGTAGATCTCCGACGTGTCATCCGGATCGCGCAACCCCTTGAACGACGGATGCCGGAGCTTTCCGTCATTCGTCCACGCCCGATACTCGATTTCGGCAACTAGCGCCGGAGCCGTCAGCACCAGGTTCTTGCCCGGCACCTTCACGGGCGGCAGCTTCGTCTTGAGCTTGTCGAGCTGCTTCTTCAGTGATCGTGCAACGTCATGCTTGAACCCGGTCCCGACACTGCCGACGTATTTGTAGCCGTCCCGATATCGGGCGCCCAACAATAGGCTGGCGATTGCGCCGGGCAGTGCCGTCGATGGCTCGTAGCCAATGATGGCGAAGCTGTCGCTCTGGATGCACTTGATTTTCAGCCAGTCGCCCGTTCGGCCGGATCGGTAGGGCCGGTCGCGATGCTTGGCGATGATGCCCTCCAGCCCTAGCCGATAGGCGTGAGCGAGAAGAGCATCCGGATCGGCATCGAACTCTTCGGAGATCCGTATCGCATCCCCCTGCCCGTCCAGGGCGTCTTCCAGCAGATGACGGCGAGCCGCGTATTCAAGGCCGCGCAGATCGTGGCCGTCGAGGTAGAGCAGATCGAAGGCGTATAGGATCGAATTGCGGGATGGCAGCTCGCCGCCCGCCTTCCCGGAGGCGCCCAAGGAGTTCTGCAGCAGGCCGAAGTCAGAGCGCCCCTGCTCGTCGAGCACCACCGCCTCACCGTCGAGGATCATGGTGGTCGGGCTGAGCGCTCTGGCAGCATCAGCGATGGCCGGGAACCGATGCGTCCAGTCATGGCCGCCGCGGGTGATGATCCGGACGCCGGCGGGCTCGATATGCACAGCCAGGCGGTATCCATCCCATTTGATTTCATAGGACCATTCATCGCCGTGCGGCGGCCTGCTCTTCAGGAGCGCGAGGCAGGGCTCGACCCGTTCGGGCATGGGATCGAAGGGAAGATGCGGCTGCTTCGGATCGCGCCGCTTAACCGGCCGGCTTTGCAGCGGCGCGTTCTCGTCGATGAGCAGAGGCGTGGAAGGCTTTCGCGGGCGCTTGGTCATGCCCGCATTGCATCAGCAAATTCTTAAAAAGAATCCCTGTTGACTCATCACTACATGAGAACATAATTAGAACATCGAGGTCGCCATGGCGGGCGGCTATCCACATATTATCCAAAGCTTGAACGCGCTTCGGCGCGAAGGAGTAGCCATGCCTGGAATTCACGAGGCGTTTGAATGATCCGATTTTCAACTGCAAAATTGGCGCCGCCTGAGCCGATCAAGACGCCGATCGCGCCGATGGCCGACTTAGCCGTTCCGATGCAGCCTGCGCCAATTCTGGAGCTTGAGCCTACACCAGAGGCAATGTCTCGTGCGAAATCCACGAAGCCACGGTCACCGAAGCGTAAGCCTGCACCGGCGGCGGAAATCCTCCCGCAGCTCGACCTGGAGGCAGCCGCTGGAGACAAGAAAGAAGACCAAGATGACTGAGATCGATGACGGAACCCGGCACTTGGGAGAACCAATATGCGCCGCGTGTGGTGGCGGCCTTGAGTACGATGGTGGCAATCCGCAGCCTGAAGATATTGTCTCCTGCGACAATCCAAATTGCGGCAACTCGGCAACCTATGCTGAAGTCGCTGCGGACTGCGAAGCCTGGTACGCCGAATATATGGGCTTCCATGCTCAGCAGATGGCCTTAGGTGGCCCGACCGGGGGAGCGCTGGCCAATTGGAAACCTCGCGGCAAGTACCGCTTCATCATGAAGATTGTCGGCGCCGGCAAGGAGGAGGATTTCGCGTCATGCAATCCAGTCCGGCTGAACTTCTGACCGATGAAATTGCCTGGGCCGTGGAAGCCGAACTGGCTTTTCACGATGGTGACGTAAAGGCCACCATCGCGACACTGCTTGAAGACAACAGGCATCTGCGGCGGCAACTGGCTTTGGCTGAGTTCGCCGGCAGTCGAGGTTTCGCCCGCGGCTGGCGGCCGGCATACGAGCGCAACGCGGAAGACACGAAGGCACCATGAAGTCGCCGACGCTTTCAGACTATCGAGGGCAGAAGGTCAAAGTGATCTGCGAAGACTGCGACATCCTCAAGAGCCTCGATGGGAACGCGCTCTTCGATCAGTATGGCGATGCCGACATGCCGGGCCTGCTTGGCAATCTGTGCAAAGCCTTGGGCTGCACCCGCTCGAAGGAGGGGTTCTATAACCGCTGCAGCCTGGTCTACTATTTCACCCACGACGAATGGATGGCGAAGAGCGGGATGGTAAGCCGCGAGGCCTACGAAATTGCTCTGGGTAAGCGTCTGGCTGATCTTCAGGAATGGGAAATGCTCCACGGCAGATGCCGTTGCGGGCGGCGCGGGCCGCTCAATAAGAGCAGTCTCGCCCGGCGATATGGGCCCGATGCCCGCCTGAAGGAGCTTGAGAGGAAGCTTCTTTGCAAGGAATGCAAAAAATACGATAGCGTAATCGATATTTCGTCACTGCCGAGGTGAGAGCGAATGTGCAATCTCTACAACGTCACCACCAGCCGCGAGGCTGTCCTGCAGTTCACCAAGGCTTTCCGGGACAAGGCCGGTTGGAACCAACCCTCGCTTGACGTCTATCCTGGCTACCAGGCGCCGGTCGTGCGCGTCGGCGAGGATGGGCAGCGGGAGATCGCCAGCCTGACGTGGGGGATGCCATCGCCGCCGGCTTTTGTGAAGAACTACGACCCGGGCGTCACCAACATTCGCAACGTCAGCTCGCCGCACTGGAGGCGTTGGCTCGGCCATACCAGCCGCTGCGTTGTTCCCTTCACGTCTTTCGCGGAACCAGATCCTGCGAGGAAGGTCATGGGTGGCCGGGTGCCGAACGCATGGTTCGCCGGCAGCGAGGATCGTCCCCTGATGTTCTTCGCTGGCTTCTGGACGCCGTGGCGGGGTATCCGCAAGGTGCGCGACGGAGAGCGGGAATATGAGCTGTTTGGGTTCCTGACGACAGAGCCGAACGAAATCGTTTCTCCGATCCACCAGAAAGCAATGCCGGCGATCCTGACGACGCCGGAAGAGGTCGACCTGTGGCTCACGGCACCATGGGAAGAGACCAAGCACCTCCAGCGGCCGTTGCCGGGAAACATGTTGGTGATCGTGGAACCGCCCGCCAAGCCGATCGAAGAGGTTCCGACATTGCTATGAGTGACGAACGCACGGCAGCCCATCCTACTGCCCCGGTGCATTTCGAGCATTGGTGTGAGCATCCTGGCTGCAAGCAGTGGGGCGCCTTCGAATTCGAGCGCGATAGGTCGAAGACGGACTGGTT
>NZ_JNNU01000045.1 GCF_000732195.1 Neorhizobium vignae | reverse complement strand
AGCTCGATGCCGCCGTAGAAGTCACTTGCGACGGCCTTGATGACCCTATCGGGGGCGTCGGTCAGCAGTTCCAGGAGTTCAATAAGCCGATGGGCAACGGCAAGCGGTTCGCGTGTTGCATCGACCAGCGCTGACCTTCTGGCTCCTTCATTAGATTCCTGACGGTATGCATCTATCAGGGCAGATGAGGCAGCCCGGTCTTTCTCCGTCGCGTCTTGATTTCGGAGAGGATGGAGTCGAGACGCTCGATCAGCAGATCGGTATCGCTGCCATGCTTATGCGAGACCGCCAACGCCATCCGTACCATGGCGGTGCCGAGCTGGGCCGCAACGAGAGCAGCCGTGCTGCCGCTAATCGAAGGCGAAGCTCGACCGATCTCGGCAAGCATCGTTTCAAGATCGAGCCCAATCGTGTAATCCTGCATCAGCCGCGGCGGCGGCGCGCGGCAGGGCCTCGGCTACGCGACGGGCCGTCGTCGGCCTTCAGATGATCCATGGATCGGCGATCTCGATCAGATGTCCCCTGGGGCGCAACGCATACGCACCGTGAGCGTTTACGCTGATCCTCCGTAATTGATCGGATACCGAGCTAACAATTGACGCGCTAGAAGAGCTTCGTGGATGGCTATGTAGTGTCGTGCCTTGCGTGCCTACACATAAGCCGCTCAACGAACTGGAATGGCTCCTCCCCGGCCAGACTTGAGTTTTCGAATATCAGCCGGTCGTTACGCCTGACCGCCCCGGCTTTCTTCGATGCTGCCACAAGCTTCGCCGACGTCTTTCCTGTCACCGTTATTGCAAGCGCTTTTGGCCCGGCCTCCAGCTTGCCAACACCCCACCGTCCCGCGATAAGCTGCAGTCTGGTCGTCCTCAAAAGAAGCAATACGTCCTGCGGCGGTTCGCCGAACCTGTCATCGAACTCGTCTTCCAGGTCGTCCAGCTCGCTGACTGCGGATGCCTGGAACAATTTAGCGTACAGGTTAAGCCTGACTGCTGGATCCGGTACATAGTCCGAAGGTATTGACCCCCCGTTTCCCATATTGACGATCGCGCGCTGTTGCACGCGTGATGATTGTCCTCCAAATCTAGTGACTGCGCCTGCAAGCAGCTTTTGAAAGAGCCCGATGCCAATCGCCTTCATATGCCCAGCTTGGTCTTCACCAGCCATATCGCCTCCGCCGCGCAGATCGAGATCTCGGAGGCTGATTGCGACGCCAGCCCCGAGGCGGTCGTTCTCTACCAGGGTCGAAAGCCGTAAGCGCGTTTCCCCAGCCAACTCAGCGTCCTGCTCGGTTAAAAGGGTAGTGATGCCCTGGACTGCTCCGCGCCCGACGCGTCCGCGCAACTGGTGGAGCTGAGCCAGGCCGAACCGATCAGCGTGCCAGATAAACATTGTGTTGGCGCGCGGGACATCAAGGCCGTTTTCAATGATATTTGTGGCGAGCAGGACATCGCCATCGCCTTGTGCAAAGCCAACGATTGCTTCATCAATAGCAGCTGCCGACATCTTGCCATGCGCGACCTTGACCGAAAGTTCCGGAACGATCTTCTGTAGCAGTCTATCGACTTTTTCAATGTCTTCGATACGAGGCACCACGACAAAGCTCTGACCTCGGCGTCGGTATTCGCGGATCAGGCCGGTCCGCATGGACACCGGGTCGAATGGGGCAAGTGACGTGCGGACTGGCCGGCGCCTGGATGGGGGCGTCGTCAGCAGACTGACCTCTTGTACGCCCACCATAGCCGACTGCAATGTCCGCGGGATAGGAGTGGCCGACAGGGACAGCGTGTGAAGAGACGGCGCGAGATTGTTCATCGCGCGCTTTTCTTTCAGACCAAATCGGTGTTCCTCGTCAACGATAAGCAGCGAAAGACGTGCCAAGCGAACGTCCTTCGAAAGGATCGCCTGGGTCGCGATGATTATACCGATCTCGCCCTCGGCGAGCGCTGCCTTCATCTTTTTCGCCTCACTTGGCTTGACCAGGCGAGACAGCATGCCGACTGAGATGCCGGTCCCTGCGAACCGATGCTCAAACGTTGCAAAGTGTTGTCGAGCGAGCACTGTTGTCGGTGCGATAACCGCCACCTGCCCGCCCGAAAGCGCTACCGCTGCTGCGGCGCGTAAGGCGACTTCAGTCTTGCCGAAGCCGACATCTCCGCAGACGAGACGGTTCATGGTACGTTCGGAGACAAGATCGTAGAGGACCGCCCGGATCGCTTCGGCTTGATCGGGAGTTTCGGGAAATGGAAAACGTCGGGCGAAGGCGGAAAATTCGGCACGCGGCGGAATGAATGTTTCCGCCTGCGAAGCCTGCCTCTGTTTGGCTACTTTCATAAAATGACGCGCGGCGGATTGAATATCTGCTTGTATCTTTTCGCGTCTCTTCTGCCAGGCATCTGTTTGAAGGCGATCGAGCGTGATCGCTTCGGGCTCGGAGCCATAACGCCACAACTTTCCAAACTCTTCCATCGGCACAAGAAGAGAACCGCCATCGCGATATTCCAGGCGCGCGGCGTCCCGTGAGACGTCGTCTACGGTGATGCTTTCCAGATCTTTCAGGACGCCGACGCCATGATCTTCGTGAACGACAACATCGCCTATTCGAAGCTCGGCCTCCGCCAGAACGGCACCCGAACTCGCGACCTTGCCCGAGCTATCAGTCGCGGCAATCACGACGACATTCTGTCCGGCGTCGATAAACCCTTGCTCCAGGTCGCGGGCCAGGCTCAGAACGGTTCCCAGCTCTGCCTCCAATACGGCCTCCCATGTATCGACAGACCGAGGCGCTTTCCCGGTTGTCTTTGCCAAACGCCGACCAATCGCTTCGGAGGTTTTGCCCTTCCCGGTAATGACAACCTTCAGCCCGTCGCGCAGGCGATCTTGCATGAATCCGACCAAGGCTTTGCGCTGATCTCCGCCGGATATATCTGTGGGAAGGTCATCTCCATTTTCGAGATCGAGCACGTCTGTGGAAGCGCTGCTTACGAGCCGCTCCCATTCCGCTCTAACCAGATAAAGAGAACGGGAGGGGAAGAGCTCTTTATCGCCGAAATCCTTCCGGGACTGGCGCGCATCTTCGATAATCTCGAGATAGCGTTCCAAACGCTCGGTCGCGCCCGGAGAAAGAAGGACTGTGGTATCGCCGAGTATGTCAAATACGGTCGGCATGTCTTGATAGAGGCGCAGCAGCAATTGCTCCATCGTCTCCGACGCCGGAGCATGGTCTTCTGTAATGCCGTCAGTATAAATGGCTTCGGACGCCGGACCGAACGTCACGTTGTCGAGATAACTTTCTGTCCGCTGTGTTGAGCGGTTGAAACCTCTCAGTTCCTTGACCGTCTCGTCCTCCGAAAGAACGATCCGCATTGGACCCGGTGCGCCAGCAGGGTAGATGTCGATCACGCCTTTTCGAACCGCCAGCTCGCCGGGATCGTCTGCAACTCCTTCTTCCTCATAGCCGGACCGCTGAACGAAGCCGGAAAATGCATCACGATCAAACGGCTTTCCCACCACAAGCTCGATATGGCTTTTCGATATGACGGTCGCTGGCGGAATACGTTGAAGGGTTGCATCCAGCGAGGTGAGAAACAGCCGCGGCGCGCCGCTGAGCATGCTCCAGATCCGCAATGCGTCCATTCGCAGTCCCATGCAGTGCCGCGACGGTGGCACCCGGTCATAGGGTAGGCAGTCCCATGGGGGAAAACGATCAGCTCGATCTCAGGAAAGAGCCCGCGGACAGCATCAGCAATTCTGGCGGCCGCGCCTTCGCTGGGTGCCACATAGCATAGAGGCCGCTTGGACGTTCGTAGAGCTGCAGCCAGCTTGGTCGCTACGAAACCTGGTGGTTGCTTGGAGACTTGGCTGTGTTCAGCCGAAGGAGGGTGTGTGGAGGCACTTTCATCACTGGACTCAACGACGCTCACATCAACCTGCCATTCTCTTACCGGCGACTTTACCAGCTTGCAGAACGGGTTCTCGATCAGGGGGTTCCATTCGAACCGATCTGTTCGCTCAGGCTCGTGAGAGCGATAGTTGCAGATAACTTGCCAACGCCGCATCCTGTCTACGCATTTGAGCTGACGCTGACAGCGCGAGACATTCGGGCAGATCAAACGCCGAGAATCGAGCCACTCAGCCGAATTTGGTTGAGCGTCACCATCGCGGTCCGCAATGATGAGGTCGGTTATCTTACGGAACAATACGATTCTCTGTCAGTTGGGATCTAACGATCAATTCGGCAACCATGGAGATTTCAATGACTGACCAAATAACGGGACAATCCGCTCCTGGGCAGCCGCCGTCTTCGGCTGGGTCTACGACCGCGTCTGCATCTCTAGGGCAGAACGACGCCTCTCATGATCGTGAGACATCGCACGCGACCGCTGCTGACATCAAACAGGCGGTCTCCGACGATATTCACGCAGCTTCCGACTTTGCAAAGCGAGAAATCGCCACGGCTACGGACAAGGCGAAGGAGGCAGCTGATGAACGGAAGAACTTCCTTGCCGACAAGATAGGCGGTGTTGCTCAGGCGATGGAGAAGGTCGCAAAGGAGCTGGAGCAAGGCGACAACCCCGAAATCGGGCGCATGACGCAGACCCTAGGGGCCAACATGAGGAAATTCTCTGACGATATCCAGGATCGAAGCCTCGGTGAGATCGCAAGCATGGCAGAGGACTTCGGCCGTAAGCAGCCGCTCGCCTTCCTCGGTGTCGCAGCGATCGCAGGGCTTGCAGCAAGTCGATTCCTGACCGCGTCGGCTCTGTCAGCGGGAACCTCCGGTAAAACGGGAACCTCATCAAGGACCTCTCCCAGTCCTGCACCGATCGGGCTGACGCCGACCTTGCCGAGGGCTACCTCGACTGGGGAGGGCAGTTTCAATGGCTAATCCACTTGAAAACCGATCCCTTCCGGAACTGGTAACCGGTCTTGTCAGCGACATCTCAGGGCTGTTTCGCAAGGAAATCGACCTCGCCAAGACCGAAGCCTCTGAAAAAATGTCCCACGCCCTGGTTGGCGTAGAAGCATTTGCGGCAGGGCTCGTGTTGGCCATCTGTGCTGTCGGCGTGCTTCTTGCCGCCTTGGTCAAGGGTCTGACAGCCTTTCTCGTTTCGCGCGGCATGACCGAACCGAACGCGGATGCTTTGTCGTCGGTCGTGGTCGGCATCATCGTTGCACTGATCGCGTGGGGTTTGGTATCGCGTGGCCTGGCAGCTCTTAAGGGTGAAACCCTCAAGCTTGAGCGAACCTCAGCCTCCCTTCAGCGCGATGTCCAGGTTGTAAAGGATAGAACATAATGGCCTACACCTCTGAGAACCCAAGGTCCGCAGAAATCGAACGGGAGATTTCCGAGGACCGCCGTCGCATCGAAGAAAGACTCGACGCCATCCAGCAGCGGATGTCCCCCGGACAATTGGTAGACGAAGTTCTGGCCTACGCCAAATCGAGCGGCGGTGCTGAATATGCTTCCAATCTGGGAGCAGCGGTCAAAAACAATCCGATCCCGATGGCTCTAATGGGTGTCAGTCTCGCTTGGTTGATGGCAGCGCCGAAGACCTCGGTCTCCTCCTATGCCGACAGCAAGGAGACTTATCCGCTGGCGCCAATCAAGGGCACGTTACGGCGCACCGGCCCGGTACAGTTTGATGGCGAAAAGCGCTATAGCCACTTCAGCGACGGCGAGGGCGGACGGTTCAAGGCCTTGACGGATGAGACGGGACGACGGGCTGGGCACTTTATCGACGAGAGCGGAAAGACATTCCGCGGATTTGCTGATGCCTCGGGACAGCAGATCCACGATATCCGCGACGAGGCAGGAAAGTTGTTCGACGATGCCTCTGGTTGGATATCGAAAACCTGGCAGGACATGACCCGCTCCGCCGGCAAAGCCGGCGAGCAGGTGTCAGATGCGGGGCGAAACGCGATGGATGCCGGCTCGCAATTGAATGCTGCTATCCTGAAGCATTTCAAGGACCAGCCTCTTGTCGGAGGTGCGCTAGCTTTCGCTGTGGGGGCTGCAATAGGCGCTGCCCTACCGCACACACAGGTTGAAAACGAGGCGCTTGGCGAAGCTTCGGATGAACTTAAGGCGAAGGTATCCAACGAGGTCTCGAAGAGCCTCGATAAGGCCGAAAGTGTGGTATCGGATGTCTATGACAAGGCAACCGCGGTTGCCGCCGATGTTCTTGAAACCGCGCATGACCGTGTCGTCAAGGAGGCCAATGCGCTCAAAAGCGACGGCACGGCAAGCTCTAACACTCCGTCTTGACGCTTCGGCCGCCGGTTCGAGCTGGTGCCTGGATCGCGCCGATCTGTGCAGCCTTTCAACGGGAGGCTCTTCAGTCAAAATTAGCACCGGCCACATAAGATGCCCCGCACGTGCAGAGGTGCGTGCGGGTGTGTCGAAATTTGCCAATCAGTCGCTGTCCGTTGAAGACCGGACGGCAATCCTTTGGATACTATGGCGACCGCGCTGATCCATCTCATGTTGCGGCCAAGTTGTCACGGCAAGCCCTTCAGGAATTCGGCATTGTTGCGGCAAGTACTGCAGCGTAGATCCAAGCTTTCCTTGACCGAGGACATAAGGCCACCTCTTCGAATTGGGTCGGAACACGATGGGGTCGTCTAATCGCACGAGGTTTCGCAAGCGTTTTTTTCGAAGATTTGCCCCGCCAGAACTGAGCCAGTGCCGGTAAGCGAAGGATGCAGGGGCCGACATCTGGCTTGAGCGCGTGCCGAGTGATCGTTTACCGGAAGCTGGGTCGTCTTCGCGGCCGATACAAGGTCGCCGCATGATGGGGCTTCGCAGGTCGAGTGTTCCAATATGGTTGACGCAATCCGCCGGTTGCACCCCATCTTGCGGAATCACCGTACCCACGTCCCGGCAGGGACGTTCTTGCGCCGGCGCGTGAGGACGCTGGCAGAAAGTATTCAGATCAGATCAGGCAGTGTCGCGACGTCTAAGGCCATGACTCGAATGCCGAGCTAGACGCTCTTCTCAGGGCTCTGAGACGGAACCTGGAATAGGGCGAAGTCCTAAGCCCGGCGCATCGACACAATCGTGGTGACTAGCCAAGCGATACCGGGGTCCGACAGAGCGGCTTTAGGCACCACCAGACACATCTTGAACCGGCCGAATTCGGTCGGAGCGTCTGCGTACTCGATGCCGAAAGTCGTGCCGAACATCTGGGCGAAGTGACGGGGCAGTGCGCAGACCAATTCGGTGTCGGCCAGCACCGCTAGTGCCTGCATGAAGCTGGGTACGGTGAGTGCGATCTCTCGTGTAAGTGCGTGCTGCTCCAGAACTGAGTCAACAAAACCGAATGGATCGGCCGAATGGGACACCACGAGGTGCTTCATCTCACAGTATTTGGCTAGGCTGGGGTCCAATTTGAAAGGATGCCCGGCGCGCATCGCCACCACGAAATCCTCCTCATAGAGAAGTTCATGCCGGAAACGAGCCGGAACGTCATCGTGGGGTATGATCGCGATGTCGATCGCCCGCTTTTCGAGGTCAACCAAGGCGTCTGCCCACGCGGATGCAATGGACGTTTCTCCGGGCCGGGGCAACAATTGGCGCAATCCCAAGGAGACCCTTGGGGCGTTGGAAGCGAGTTTGCGCAGAAGAGGGTGTAAAAACACCGAGGAGGCCCCATCAGGTGCCCCGATCGTGAAGCGGCGCGACGAGCGTTCGGGGTCGAAGGCCTCGGAACTGATGATGATCCGGCGCACTCGGTCGAGAACCTCGCGAACCGCTCCTTCAATTTCGAGGGCACGATCCGTCGGGACTACGCCTCTCGGTGTTCGCATGAACAGAGGGTCACCCAAAAGGACACGAAGCCTCCCTAGCCCGTGACTGACAGCGGAGGGC
>NZ_JNNU01000044.1 GCF_000732195.1 Neorhizobium vignae | reverse complement strand
GCGGCCTGTTCGCCGCCTTTGCCGAGAAACACGATCTGCTGACGCCGGAAACCGATGTGATCGCCGCGTCGCGCTTGCGGCGAGACAAAGATCCGCACGTGCAGTGAGGTGGTGGGATGATGCACGATTTGCTTCAGCAGGCCACCAACAGCGCGATGGCGATGGGACCAACGGTCTTGCTTCAGGGCATACAGCTTCGGCGACCGATCGACCTGGTGAGAGCGCGTGCTCTTTCAGTTGACGATAAGCGTTCGGTCGTCGCCGCCTGGGCTTCGGACTTTTACGCCGTCGATTCCAAGCCGGCCCTTCGTCAGCTCCCGGGAATAACTCCACTCTCGATCGATGAGGTGCAGCTGCGCTCGAAGAGCTCGATCGGCGCTACGGTTTTTATTGACTTGCGCGTTCAGGCGTCTTGCTTCATCGACTTGGCGAGCCGCTTGATTGCCTGCTCCAGCGAGCGCTGTCCGTCGCAATAATCCTGCCAGGCGCTCGTCTTCTCAAGAAGAGCGGGCACGGTGCGGATCGTGAACCGTTTTGGATCGAGATCCGTCTTCACTTGGGCCCATGTCAGCGGCATCGATACGGTGGCACCGGGACGGGCACGCGGAGATAAAGGCGCAACAGCCGTCGCCATGCGATCGTTGCGCAGATAGTCGAGGAAGATGCGGCCGTTGCGCTGGTTCTTGGCCATCTTGATCAGATAAAGTTCCGGGTTCTCGCGCGCCATCTGCAAGCAGACGTCGTGCGCAAAACCCTTTGCCTCGGGCCACGCTAGCTTCTTGCCCTTCGCGACAGCAAGGGGCGTGACGACGTGAAGGCCCTTGCCGCCGGTGGTCTTGCAAAAGCTGACGAGGCCGAGTTCCTCCAGCCGGTCACGCATCTCGCGGGCGGCTTCGACGACGGTGGAGAAGGGGACGTCCGGACCCGGATCGAGATCGAAGACCAGGCGACCCGGAACTTCAGGGAGTTTCGGCTCGCAATTCCAGGGATGAAGCTCGACACCACCGATCTGGGCGATGGCGGCCAAGCCCTCGATGCGATCGATCTGCAGATAAGGCTTCTTGTCGCCGAAGACCTGCACCAGTTCCAGAAGATTGGACGTGCCCGGCATCGCATGGCGCTGGAAGAACTGCTCGCCGCCGATGCCATCAGGCGTCCGGATGATCGAACACGGTCGACCCCTGATGTGGTCAATGAGCCACGGGCCGACCGCCTCGTAATATTGCGCGAGCTCGACCTTGGTCACCGGCATGCCGTCACCGGCATCCGGCCACAGCGGCTTCTCCGGATTGGAAATCAACACGCCCATGACGTTCGCTTTGCCCTTGCGGATGGACTTCGCCGGCGCTGGCTTTTCAGCTTCGACCTCGGGATCCGGAACGTCGGCCTCAACGGGCGAGGCAGGCCTCTCGGCGACGACTTCCCCTGCTGGTTTGTCTTCCCGCAGGCCCTTGAACGCCGCCTGGCGTACAAGCCCATCGGCCGTCCAGCCAGCGAACTCGATCTCCGCCACCAGTTCCGGCTTCACCCAGACGACGTTGGCATCCTTCCTCGGTACCCCAATGCCGGTGAACGGTGACTTGGCCGTTTCCAGCGCGCGCAGCTTGGGCAGCAGGACATCGACCTTGCCAGCGCCATAGCCCGTGCCGACACGGCCGACATAGACGAAATGGCTGCCGCGGTTGACGCCGACAAGCAGCGAGCGGAACTTGCCGTTGGTCGTGGCGTAGGCGCCGATAACGACTTCATGACCGGCCCGGCATTTGGATTTGGCCCAGGTCTCGGTGCGGCCGGATTGATAGGGAGCATCCGCCTGTTTGGAGACGATGCCTTCGAGCGACAGCTTGCAGGCTGACTTCAGGACGGCATCTCCGCCGGTCTCGAAATGCTCGACGAGGCGCAGGCGCGGATCTTCGTCAGCTTCTTCAAGCAGTTTCTGCAGACGACCTTTGCGGTCGGTCAGCGGCAGTTGTCGGAGATCCTCATTGCCTTCAAACAGCAGGTCGAAGGCGAAATATACCAGTTCGTCGGTCTTGCCTTCCGAGAGCGCCGCCTGAAGTGCTGCGAAGTCTGGCGCGCCGTTCCCATCGAGGGCGCAGATCTCGCCGTCGATGATGGCGTCCGGAAGCGCGGCGCCGGATCCGGTGATTGCCGGGTACTTTGCCGTCCAGTCGAGGCCCTTGCGGGTTTTGAGCGTCACCTTGCCGTTTTCGATGCGCATCTGGATGCGGTAACCGTCGAACTTGATCTCATGGATCCAGCCTTCAGTTGAGGGCGGACGCTCGCGCGTTTCACAGAGTTGCGGCGCGACGAAGCCGGGCATTACGGACATCGCTGCCTTGGCGGCTTTGGCCGGAGCGACTTTCTTCTTCGTTTTGGGTTCGGCTTTGCGTTCTTCAGCAGAAAGGCCGTGGTTACTGTCCCAGACCGCATCCGCGCGGACTTCGCTACTCTCGATCATGAACGGTTTCGGCTTCTTGCCCTTGCCGGCGGCGATCGCTTCCATCGTCCGACCCGAGGCGACGGAGGTTGCGTTGTCTTCCAAAACGGCCGCGCCGTTCTCCTCGACGGAGAAATCATCATGATGCTTGATCAGCAGCCAGTTGGTGCGCTTGCCGCCGTCGCGGTCATTGCGCATCCGCACGAGCACGAAGCTGCCGTGCAGCCGCTTGCCCTCAAGCGTGAACTTGAAATCGCCCTTCGCCAAAGCTTGCTCAGGGCTCTTGCTACCTTCCGGCTCCCAATAGCCGCGGTCCCAGAGCATCACCGTGCCGCCGCCATACTGGCCTTTCGGGATCGTGCCTTCGAAATCGCCGTAGTCGAGCGGGTGATCCTCGACCTCGACCGCCAGCCGCTTGTCGTGCGGATCGAGCGACGGTCCCTTGGTAACCGCCCAGGATTTGAACACGCCGTCGATTTCGAGGCGAAGATCGTAGTGCAGCCGCGTTGCGTCATGTTTCTGGATGACGAAGCGGCGGTGGTTGGACGCCTTTAGCTTTGCCTGGCCGCTCGGCTCCTTTGTTTTCTGGAAATCGCGCTTCTGCTTGTAGGTTGAGAGCTTGTCGCTGACCATGGCAGTCCCCGGTACACTTCCGCCTTCTCCGCCGAATGACGGCGGAGCTGAGGTGCGGACCGGACAGGTAGAACGCTCGGCTGCCATTTCGTTGGCCGCGAGGAGAAACCGGAAAATTCCTCGCGTTCATTATCCCCGTCACGTCCGGTTGACACGGCACGCGACCTCAAAGCGGAAAAGCATCCAGCCTGCATTTTGTTCCGGTTCCGCGATTGAGACGCGGTGATGGAGACGGAAAGCGGCGTCAACCAACTCTTACCACGTTCGCAGATGGCAGCAGCTCGATCTGGTCTGACCACATACCGCCGCAGTCGACGGTTATTATGGCTTTTAGACGCGTTTTCCATCGACCTCGTGATGAGGAAGTGCTTCACTCGCGACCGGCCACATATCGAGCTGGAACGCGGGTGCGCAAGGCTACACCGAGTCGGAAATCCTCGTTGAACATTTTTCCCGCTTCTATACGCTTGAAGATCTCTCCGCCGGTATTCCGGCAAAGGCTGTTTCAACAGCCGAAGCCGAGGGGCGGTTTGAAGCGGAGGGTTGGCGTGTTCACACAGGGCAGATTTCATTGACTTTCGCTTCCTTCGATCGACGACACGCCGTCTGTACCAGGCAATCGCTTGCAGACTGGCGATGAATGAGCATGTCAGCGGCGGTTCCCAACCTCGCGATCATGAGCCTGTGCATCACCCGGCGACATAGGCGTACCCCAAACGAAGGCGCTGGTGCTGGACTTGCCTGGCTTCGATGTTATCGGCATGGCCGGGAGAGAGCTACTGCACTCAATGGAATATGGTCGCCATACAGCTCGGCTTCATGGCGGACATGCAAACGCTTGCCGAGATGGCGGGGGACGATGACGCCGTAGATATCATCGTGAGCGGGGGAATGCTGATGCTCGCCGGGGAGATCAGGCGTCTGCGCATCTTCTGTAACAGAGACGGAGACTAGCTCGCGTTGTTCTCATTCCGTTCGTGACGTCGGTTTGAACTGCTTTAGAGCAGATAGAGGTAGGCTAGCCACAAGAGACCTATCGTCCACGATGCGGTGACCAGAAGCAGAAGACCGAGAAAGAGTTTTACCATGTTGCAGACATGCTGCACCTCATAGAACGTTCAAGCGCGGTAGGACCTTAGTCCCGCTCTGCATAAGCTAAAAAGCTAGGTTGCAGTGGAGTTGTATCCGTCCATCCACGTTTAGATGCGGGGTCTCGTCACGAGATGCGGGCAAGCTTCGCCTGTCCGGTTTGACGGCCGCCGCCCACTTCCCTTCCTCAAGTATCTTCTTCGCTGCTTTCAGGCCTATCAGAGCACGACGTTCGATTTCGGAGGTTTGTTCTTGGTATAGTCTCGGACCAAGCGCCCCGCGAGTCCGTGTTCCCCTCTGCGAAACGGTGGCGCGGGAATGCGACAAAGCAAACATTTCAGGAAACCGACGGGGTCTGCGAGGCTCACACAACGAGGGCATGGAGTGTACCACGCTGCTGCGACTTGGTGCCACGAGCATGTGTCGCCGTGCTTGGGCCGACCAGCGCTATTCGCTCGATGATTGCCTGTTCTAGAAAAGATCAGCCCACCGATGCATTGAGCCTCGCTCGGAGAACACCACCCTGCAACTGCGACCATTCCGGTCCGCCCGGCTGTTCGTGTTCATCGGAGGACACCCGCCTCCTTGGCGGCAACTTTGAACGCCAGCGCGGCAGCCGATGGGTCGGTGTGCCCATCAACGGCGCCCATGCAGAGCCGCTTTGCGGCGGCGAAAGACTCTCCTTCCTTCTTTGGCCAGCAAGTCATAAGGTAGGCGACCGCCTCCCTGCTATTTCGGATGCTCTTATAGTGGTCGCCGCAATCGATTGTGACTTCGATTGGCCGGTCCCAAAGATCGTGGTCCATCAGACATCTCCTCACCTTCTGGTGCTTTGGAGATAACGTCACCGATACGGGCTCGTTCCTGCCTAGGGCTTTGGTCCTACACCGGTTTGGTCGACGTGAACTCCGGCTTCGCGAGTTCTTTGATCCTTTTTAGGCAGTGAAGCGCGCAAGTTCGGACGAGTGCCACTCAGATATGCCGTGCGAGCTAACTAGCCCTGATATTGCCTTCAGAACCTGCCATGTTTACTGGATCGTATTTCCGTTTGAACCCGACAGGGACGAGATCTGCGGTGCATTCCGAAGTTAGGTTCGGCAAGCTCTTGGCCCGCTGCAATGCATTTACCGGGGAGCGTCGCCTTAGGCATCCTGTGGCGAAGCCTGATGAGATTAGAACAGTCTTCCTAAGTATTTGCGGTGGTTAATAGTTTACTTCGGCCAAGCTCACTGTTTAGGCGCTACTTTTCCTGGGGGACACGGTTTGTGAAGTGAGCGTTTCCGAGCCCGGTGCCAATCGTTAATACTGCCCAACTTGCAACATCTCTCATTAGTGGTACCTGCGATAGTCCCTGCACGACCGCGTCATTGTGCATGATGATGAACGTGTTGCTACCTTCGATCTGGGGAATGGTTTTCATGAGTTCCGCTGGGAGATTGAAATGGTCGCTTTCCCAGTTCCCGCCGGGCAGGTTCTGGCCTCCTCGAGTGATTGATCCATCCACCTCGATGACACCCGGGCAGCCAATGCCGATGAATGGAGCAAGTTTTATGCGGGCGGCTTTCGCGTTTTTAATCAGGTCCTCCAGCATCGATGCCAGCTTCGCTATAGTTGCTGTGCGACTAGGTTTCTCATCAGCGTGGCGCCACATAATCGATTCGCGAACTTTCGCATCATCCAAGTGTCGAATTTTGCCATTTCCGAACTCCACAATACCTGCGCGAACATTGGTGCCGCCGATGTCTACGGCGAGAATTGCCGCGTGTCCTTTCAACATCCAGTCGGGCATCAGGTGAACGGCTCCTATCAGTCCTGCCTCGTCCGGATGATGAGCGATCGGCACGATCTCGACGTCAACCTCGTCGTTCCTGAGCAGCATCATTGTCCTCGCAATGGCCAGTTCACCCACCCGGCGTTGACGGAAGCCGCCACCCACGACAATCCGTTTCGTCTTAGACCAACTCTTGTCCTTCATAAACTTCCTGATGACGTCGGCGAAATCCCGAGAGAAACCCTCGATCGCCCCCAAGACGAGAGCTACCGCTTCCGGATTATCGTCCCGCAGCAAACCGTCGATCTTCTTCTTGGATATCTCTTTCGTCGGGACAGCGCCAAGAGGATCTCTATTCAGCTCCCGCATCCGCCTTCTCAATTCATCGAGCTTCAGCCTAAACGTCTTCTTGTTGGCGTCATCGCCTATGAATCCTGTCCGGCCGCGCATTTCATTGTTGTAGTCATCTACCACCACCGACTGCAATATAGCACCACCATGAATGAGCGGTGTTGTCTCAGTATGTTCCTGACGATTGGGCTTTGCCATGAGATGCCTTTTGTCGATGCCGATGCTGCAGGGACAGCTGAACGCGCGGCCGTGTCCCCATGTTCCATTGCGTCAGCATGCTCTCAAAACTGACGGGATCAGTCCCTTTATTACTTCGGCTTGCGGAACCCGCTCTTCCTCCGAGAATTCTATGGATGGGGCGCGGTGACACCGCCGAGCTCCAGGCCTGCGCCAGGGCCTTGGCGCGTGAACGGCATTTTAACATGGAGGATGAGATGAATACCGAGGATCAACCAGAGGCGGTCTCGCCCGTTAGAATGCTAACTGCATTATTTAAGGACCTCGGCGTTGCTCAAACTGCTCTCCAGCGGCTTCGTGATGCAGGGATCCCGGATGACTCGTTCGGCTTGATCGCGGACGCGAGAGGCAACCGCCCAATCCCCGAGCAAGAGCGGAGCTTGTGGTCCAAGCTGGAAGATTTCATTTTTCCGAAAGATGATCACGAGCTTTATAGTGAGGGAATTCGTCGCGGAGGGTATGTGGTGCTGGTATCAGGCGTGTCGCGGCAGCAGTTCGACGCAGCACTCGATATACTCGACGATGAAGGGGCAGTGAATCTTGACGAGCATGCAAAAGGGTTCCCGTCTGAGGAGGAAAAGGACACTCAATCCTTCCTGGAAAGACTGCAAGATCCCCCGAAATTAATCGACCGCGACGAGGCTGCGGCAATCATCAACCAGGGCCATGGGGACGAAGTGGTACCGATCATCACGCAACGTCTTGAAGTGGGGCCGCGCGATAGTGATCGGCCTCGGGTCAGGGTGTATGTCGTCGAACATGCTCATAAGGATACCGAACCGAACCGTTGAGAGCTGGATGTGAGCGCCTTGCCCCTGGTTGAGCGCCCGATCCTGACCGATGACCGGGACAGGGACCCGGATTGTGACCGCACTGGTCAGTTACCAGTGATATCGAGGTCTGCTTCTTCTGCCGCTCGAAGAAATGCCGCTCGCGCTTCGGATATTGGGCGGCTGCCTCTCATGACGTCGAGGAAAATTTCGCGAGTCTTAAGAAACTCATTCCCAGAGTTAACGGGCCATGAGGAGGCCATAATGCGGGAGGCTTGGTCCGTGCTGACTACCTTGCGAGGTACCCCGCTCCGATCTTCATAGACCACCGGTCGACGTCAACGTTTCGGATCGAGCATACTTTAATCCTCACAACCGAGCGTGACAGAACAACCATCGCCGACGCATGTTCCGCTTCCTGCTGTTTCCGATGGTGGTACCTAGGAAGCGAAAGAACTCCCAGACCACCTACGGACCGTTCGGAGCACGATTGTCATCGTCTGCCGCGATGGCATGGCCGCTGAATCCTATAGCGCTTCGTCTGAAACTTGCTGCGAATATTTGTCGAGCATTGTCAGTGCGTCAGCCGCAGCAGAGCCCGACGCCGTGTTGTCGAACACGCACCAACTATCCGGCGCGAGAATTTCGAGAATCGTGTGGATCTCCGGGATGCTATAAGGCGAATAATAGATCTTCGGTTTTCCGTGCAGGCGAACGTAGCGCGGCGATTCTGGAAAATCTCCGATCTGCCAGACGAGGGCGGGATCGGCGAACACCCGATCGATACAGTAACGATCCAGCAACCCAATTGCCGGGACGGATGCCCAGCTTCTATGGCGCACCTCGAGGCCGATCGGTCCGGCATATATGGAGCGCATCGCTGCAAAGGCGGTTTCGGCATCTCCCTGATCGAACGCCAGCTTGGCCGGCAGCTGGCAAACGAGCGGGCCTAGCTTGGCATGGAGCGGCGAAATCTCATGAAGAAAACAACGGAAGACGTCGTCGATATCTCTCAACCTCCGCTCGTGGGAAATCGCGCGAGGTAGCTTCACCGCGAAACGAAAATTGTCCGGCACCGCGTCCGCCCAACGCCTGAACGTCGTTGCACGATGATGGCGATAGAAGGTTGAGTTGATCTCAACGCCTTTGAAAACGGTCGCATACCGCTCGAGGATGATGTCCCGAGAGGTGGT
>NZ_JNNU01000043.1 GCF_000732195.1 Neorhizobium vignae | reverse complement strand
AGCTGGCAATGAAAGGCTTGCGATCAGATCGAGAAACGTAATGTTTCTGCATGCCCCTGCGGCTGTGAACAAAATAGTTGATCGCTGCGGGAACAGCAAAATGCTACTTCGATGAAAGAGCCGCAATAGTCGCCTCGCACGACTCCCTGAACCGTCTGCTCGACCCTTCAGGCCCACTTGTCTGGACGCTGACGCGAGCGCCTTCAAGCAGAAGGGATAACGTGTCCGCAAGCAGCTCTGGGTTCGACGAACCTGCTGCCTCGCATACCGCCGCGAGTCGGTTGCGCTGGGAGTTCTTGAATTCCTGAACAACCGCGTGGGCCGGGTGATCGCTGTCACGCAGCTCGACGGCAGCGTTCGCCAGATCGCAACCACCGGGTTCCTGCTCCAGACGTTCCACCTGGAAGTCGACCCATCGCTTCAATTGCGCGGCAGCGTCTCCTGAGAACTCTCTCTCCAGCTCGTCCCAGATCGCCCCCGCCCGTTGCGTCACTTGGCGCAGAGTCGCGCAAAGAAGCTCGTCCTTTGAACCGAATTTTCGGTAGAGCGTCATCTTGTTCGTCTGCGCCGCCTCCGCAATGGCGTCAACGCCAATCCCTCGAATCCCGAATTTTCGAAAAAGGTCCGCCGCTGAAGACACGATGCGCTCACGGGGAGGAATGGCCGCCGGTGAAGAAAGATCGGCGGCTTTATCTGGAAATTCCGAACTTGACATGGGTGTGACCGGTCGGTAACGTTTATCTGTTACTTACCGGTAACACCCCTCAGTAGCTCAGTCAAGGATCGCGAGAGGATTGGAAATGGCACGGCATGACGATCTGACGCTCAACGAAATCCTCTCTGACCCAATGATCCTATTGTTGGCTCGCGCGGACGGATGGTCGAAGGCTGAGTTTCGAGACGAGATGATCTGGGCATCGCAAGAACTTAAGCGTGTGCCCGGCGACCTCGATGTCCTGGTAGCCCGACCTTCGCGGCGAAAAGGCCCTCCCCTTGAGGCAGCGTGCTGCGCCCTTTAGCTCCCTTTTAGCGCAGCTCTGAACTCACGTCCGGATTTGCCAACGTTCCCATATTGAAAATCTCGAATTGTAAGATAGCCCGTTGTCGGATTTGATATCATGGACCTCCTTGGCTGTCTCCTGTCGGAATAAGGATTGCCACACGAGCGTGGGATCAATACTTTTTAAAGCGTGGCGTGGTGCTAATCGCGCGGAAACCAAAGTTCAGCAAGCACAAGATCGATAAACCACCAATGGAAAACCTTTGTCTAAGTCAACTTTTAGTCTTGCCATCGGATCACTAGACGTGATGCGGAAAATGGCCGAAGCAGCGTCCGCGTTCTAAATGTAAAACGCTGGCCCGCCGCCGTATGCGTGTCATTCCGTCCAGACACATGGGCGACCGCATATCTGCTTACCATCCACTTCCGCCCTTGGGTAAAGGGCGAATTTCCAGGTTGCTGGGAATGCCTGAGCCGACGGGCGACTCGGAGTCAAGTTGGTTGCGTCGACATAACGCTCTCTTCCGAGGCTGCGGCTGTGACGCTCTCATTGCCGCAGATGGACCCTAAGGGAGCTCCAGGTACTTCGAGGACGATTTCTTGACCTCGCTCTTTCCAGACGCGCCGGATGACGGGCCGTAGCTGTGACGGTCCAAAAAGGGCAGCCTTTTGCCCACCGTAGGCCTTGCAGATGGTGACGGAGCGTTCCTGGGCCAGGCGGGCAGGTCAGGCCGCTCGACGAGGCAGATTTGGGGACGGTACACTATGCCACTCGTATGCCTGATTAATCACCCCGCCGGGGAGGGTGTGTTTGCAGACACGCCTTTAATGGCGCTAATTTGATCGCATTTGCTAGGGGTCGATGAACGGCCCGTCCAGAGATGGCAATATCTGCGGAAAGCAGCCCATTCTCGCAGGGCCGATCATCGTCCCAACCAGGGTGGTTAACTACCGGATAGAGGCAAATTCCCTCGAGCGGCACACCGGACTGCATTGCAAGCTCCGCTTGGCCGGAAACATATTCGAACCAGGATGCCCTTCGCTCCGCTTCGATGCCTGTCTCGGCAATTAGAATGGGCTTGCCATATCGCGCATAAGTCTCAACCAGGATCTTGCTGAGTGGCTTATACATTGGATGGTCGATGTCGATCGGGGATCCACCGTGGATCCATTGGTTGTTGAAGTAGTAGTTGACGCCGACGATGTCGAGGTAGCGCTCTTCACCTCCAATTTGCGGCCACATCCGACCGGAAATCAGATCCCAGCCCTGGAACTGCGATTGGTGATGTCCCTTCGCGACGCCGTCTTCCCACGGGCGCGACGGATCGGAGATGACGTTGATGATGGGATCGCAATGAACGAAGCGGGCGCGCGCATCGACCGACAGAATTGCGTCCATGGCGGCGATAGCGGCGCGTGCGAGCTGTACCTTCAACTCGAAGCCGCGTCCGTTGGCAAACGGGTTGAGATAAGCAGCATCGCCTCCAGCCCACGAGAAAAACGAGATCTCGTTGACGGGACAATAAAACGGGATAACATCGCTTTCCTGGCGGACAATTCGGGCGCAGGCGGCGGCGTAGCGGGAAAACCGATCGACGAAACGCGGCGACCAGATGTCGAGATTATCGGGCCAGCCATAATGTAGGAGATCCCAGATGACCTGGGTTTCCGTTTCTTTAGCGGCCTGCAACATCGGCCGAATGCTTGCCCAGTCATACTCGCCTGCCTTGTCGATCAAATGCCAGCGGAAGCCGTCGCGGACTGTACGGATGCCGAAGTGCGCCAGTTGACGATAGTCCTGTGCGGTATGGCGGTCATGGCCAATTGCGGAAATCATGTCCAGTCGCCGACCTTCGGGCTCGCCAACCCTTGGCCGCAGCCGATGGGTAGAGCATTCGAATCCTCCCTGCAGGAAAGACCTGAACAATCCGGTGGGTGCTGCCGCCCTTCTCTCACGGAGCACGTCGGTGAACAGCTGCTCCCATTGCGGCGTCACGACTTCGGCGGAATAGTTCGCTTCGACCTTTTGCCGCAATGCGGACCCAAGAGCACGGCGGCGGTACGGATCGGCGATGAGAAGACGCATCTGCGCGGCGACGGCTGCGGGTTCGCCAAAAGGAACGAACAGACCCGATATTCCGGCTTCGATCTGCTGCATTGCGCCGTTATCAGGTGTGGCAATGACGGGCAGGCAGGCCGCACCTGCTTCCGCGATAACATGCGGCATTCCTTCGCCGTGCGAAAGCCAGGCGAAGATATCGAACGCTGACAAAAGACCGGGGATGTCTTCCCGGTCGCCAAGGAACTGAAGCACACTACAGAGTCCCCGTCTGGCCGCCAACGCTTTCATCTCGCGAGCGTATTCCGGCAGGAAGGCATCCGGCCCGCCGACGATGACGAACCGGGCGCGCTCCTCCGCGATGGTGACTATCGCGGCGGCCTCGATGAAATCTTCAACGTTCTTCTTGGGATCGAGCCTCCCGATCCAGCCGATCAGAATGTCTTCGTCAGCCATACCAAGACGCGCGCGCATCCCGTCCCGCTGCACGGGATCGTAGGCGGAAAGATCGACCATCGACGGTATTTCGAGAGCGAACTGTTCGCGCCCCGGCATCCGGGAGGCGGCGGCGTCTCGGATCGAGCGGCAGACGCCGACGTAGCGGCTGGTGAAATGTTTGGGTCCTGACTGTGCTTCTGACACAAGCCCGCCGTGTTCGATGAGTGGCGGGCGAAGATGGAGGCGATCTAGCGCCGGATAGATATCGGCGACATTCTGGCAGGAGACCACGATGTCATAACCGGGGATTTTGTTGGCCAGATAGCTGACCGTATCCTCGAACGACAATTCATAGGGCTTGGTATCGACGTCTACGCCGAGCGAACGAAGCTGCGCGTGGGTCTGTTCCGGCATGCCGGGCTTTCTAAAGCAGGCAACGACATTGATGCGGTAGCGCCTCCGGTCCAGGCTCTTGGCCAGCAACCGCACTTCTGTTTCCTCTCCACCTATGACCAACCAGGCGAAGACGAACAGGATCTGGATAGGTGCTAGATCTCCGCTCACTTGCCCACCTCGAATACGATCTGCAGGAATTCCGGCCGCTTTTGGATCAGGTCGGTCAGGAACGCCGGCGCCTCGTCCATCGGAATGACATGCGTGATCATGTGTTCGCGGATGGACGCACCTTCGACTGCCAGGAGATCCACCGTGGCATGGGCCAGCCTGCGCCGATCCCAGAGGGGTGCCAGCCCGCGAGGCACGCGGTTGATCTGCGCGCAGCGGATATTTAGTCCGTTGTGATGGAATTCCTCACCGAGCCGCAGTTGATCCGCGCCACCTTGGTAGAAGGCGAGGTCGATGACGGTGCCCTGTGGCCGCATGGCCTTTAGCGCCGTGTGCAAACTGCCGGGATGCGCCCGCGTCTGGAATACCAGATCTGCCCCGCGTCCCATCATGCCGTCATGCCACCGCGCCTTGGCATGTTGCCACGCTTGGTCCTCCGTCATGGCGGTGAGGCCCATCGCCTGCGCCTTTTTGCGGCGGAAGTCGGAGGGGTCGGTGATGATGACGTCGGAAGCACCGAGCGATCGGGCAAAGAGCGCCGTCATCAGTCCGACAGTGCCGGCACCGATGACGATGATGGGGCGGCCGTTCACACCGGCGCCAAGAGCCGGTACGTGCGCCCCGAACACCTCGGCATCGGCATGCAGGATGCCGTTTGCGGCGATCGGTCCCATCTGGGCGACGAAGACGCCCAGCAATGGATCGAGTGTGGATGGCAACGGGATAAGCAGGTCGTGAAACGGGTCTGCTGTATGACCAGTCTTGTGAGCATAGGCTGAAGCAACGACTTGGCCATTGGAGAAACCGGCCACCAGCGACTCCGCCACCTGCGCGACTTCCATATATCCGAGGAACGGAACGGGGTAATGCAGATCCGGCTCGTCCTGTCGGAACACACCGAGCGTGCCGTCGAAACGCGAACGGAAATAGGGGTTGGTGTGCTTGAGGAACGTCAGCTCGGTGCCGGCAGACAGGCCCGTATAGAGCGTGTCGAGCCGAACCTGACCGTCCGCTGGCGGCCCTTCATCGTACTCAAAGAAATAAGCACGGCCTGGCGCTTCGACGCCAAGAGAACGCACCTTGCGATGACCCGGCGGGAGGCGTTGCGGCGATTCGGACCGGGGCTGAAACCGCAGCGGGCCGAGTTCCTTTCGCAACACCCCTGGCGCCTCAAGGTGCACCGGCTCTCCGATCCGGGCGGAAGACATAACTGCGAGAGCGAGTCGCTGCGTGGCAAGTGCCTCGCTATAGGGGCTGCGGATGCGGTTCTCGCCGCCGCGTACAGCGTCGATGAAGTCGCGGTCCTCGCGCCATACGGGATCCCCTTCAGCACCACGAACAGGTCGGCCTTGACCTATATCCACCATGATGTCCCGGTCGGTCAACTCGATGGCCAACCGATCCGCGAAGATGTGCAGCCCGACGCGGTGGTTCCAGCCGAGCAGGCACGTGGAGGCAATGTTGGCGATGACGCCCGTTTCGAAAGTAAGGTTTGCTGTGGTGACCGTCGGCACGTCGAGGCCGGGAAATTCCGGCCTTTCCTTGTGTCCGACGCGTCCGTAGACCTCCGTAACCTCGCCGACCAGGAAACGGACAAGGTCGAGGAGGTGGATTGCCTGCTCCACCATCTGGCCACCGGACTTGTCCTCTCTCCACCACCACTGTGGCGGCGGGGTCGAATCCAGCCAGTAGCCGGAGAGAAGCTGGGCGGGGTTTTTGGCAAGCAGGCCTCGTGCTTCGTCGACAATGTCGAGATACCGCCAATGGTATCCGACACCGGTGATGAGGCTTTTGCTTGTTATGGCTGCAGCGATTTCTTCGGCGGTCGCGAGGTCGAGCGAAACCGGTTTCTCGACAAAGAACGGGATCCCGCGTTCGATTAGATCGCGCTCGGGCTCGCCATGGGCAAAGGGGGGGATGCAGACATAGACGGCGTCGGGCTTGAGGGAATCCAGCATCTCGCGGTGATGTGGGAAAGACCTTGCTCCGAAGCGCATCGCCGCACGGTCGGCCCGGCCGAGATCGGGGTCTGCGAAACCCACGAGTTCGGCGTCGTCGAAGCCGGCCAGAATGTCCAGGTGCCGCTGGGCGATGCCGCCGGCACCGATAAAGGCCAGACGCGTCTTTTGCATGGAAGTGTCCTTTTGCATATGCTTGACCAGCCCACCGAGATATCGGTCGTAGATCGCGCCGGTTTCCGCAGCCATCCGGTAGGCAGAAAACGTCGCTTGGAATCGTTGACGACCCGCCTCGCCAGCGGCCGCAAGGCGGCGGGGCTCGGCGAGCGCCGCGATAATGGTGGCGGCGAGAGAGGCCGAGGCACCCGGTTCTGCGAAAAAGGCATGATCTTCGCCCAATGCTTCGACGGTCCCGCCGATCCGGGTTGCGACCACGGGAATGCCGAGCGACATGGCTTCGAGAACAGCGAGGGGCAGGCCCTCGAAGCGCGATGGCAGCACGAAGATGTCCGCGATGCGCATGATCTCAGCAACATCCCTCCTGTGGCCGAGGAAGTGCACATGGCCGCCGAGATCCAGGTCGGTGGTCAGCCTTTCGATATTCTTCTGCGTCTCACCCGAGCCTACGAGCAGAAGCGCCAAAGCAGGATATACATTGAGGACAGCTGGCAGAGCCTGCAGGAGAGTGGCGTGATCCTTCTGCTCGGCGAAGCGAGCGACAGTCAGCAGGACGAATTGGCCTTCCAACCCCATCTCCCGCTTCAGGTCGGTTGATCGGCCCGTGAACTGGAAGGGAAAGATGCCGTTCACCACCGCTGTCAAGCGCCCCCTGGCGACATGGTTCCGGTAGCTTTGCAGTGATGCATTGGAAACGACAATATGGTGGGAAACCCTCTGGGTCTGAAGGTGGTAAGCTTTCTGTTGCTCAGGGTCCGTTAGGAGATAGGGAAGGTGTTCGGTCCTAATGGTCGGGATGCACTCAGCCGTTCCGGCTTGTGCAAGTTCATGTCCCTCCCACCCGATTCCCGCATGCACGTGGAGAAGGTCGATTCTCCGTTTCGTCAACCATCGTCGAAATTCGCCATGGTCGTCAGCGAGCTTGATGCCAAGCCCATATCGTGCGGCGCGCGGCAGCAAGCCTGCCCGGTCCTCGCAAATCAGTGACAACGTGACGTCCCATCGCTCGGTCAAACCGCGGCCAAGCGCCAGCATGTGCTCTCCCATTCCCGATGGGTCGAGACTGTCGGTGGCAAGGAGAATGTGCGGCTTGTCAGTCACGATGGACATCGGCCATTGCTCCGCCGACGTCGTGCTGCCTTTGCAAGCGTCTATAGGTCGAGAGTGCCTGCCCAACCACCTGGTCCATGTTGTAATATTTGTATGTGCCAAGCCGTCCAACGAACGTCACGTCGTTCTGCTTACGTGCGAGAGCTTCATATTGCTTGTAAAGCGCTTGGTTTTCCGCACGGGGAATGGGGTAATATGGGTCCCCTTCAGCACAGGCAAATTCATAACTGATGCTGGTCCTGGGGTGTACCTGGCCGGTTAGGTGCTTATACTCGGTGATCCGGGTATAGGGCACCTCTTCCGAGGGGTAATTGACGACGCCGACAGGCAACAGCCGTCTCGCGTCATGTGTCTCGTGCCGGAACTCCAGGCTGCGATATGGCAGCCGGCCGAAACGATAATCGAAATACTCATCGATAGGGCCAGTGAAAATCGTGTGCGGGCTAAGACCCGCCCCCCGGAGATCGGCGTAGTCTGTTCCAACCATGACGGTAATGTTCTCATGATCCAGCATGCGCTCGAACAAGCGCGTATATCCATCGAGCGGCATGGCCTGGAATGTGTCCAGGAAGTAGCGGTCGTCTAGGTTGGTACGGGTCGGGACGCGTGCCGTCACAGACCGGTCAAGATCAGACGGATCGAGACCCCATTGCTTGCGAGTATAACCCTCGAAGAACGTCCGGTAGAGCTCGGAGCCCACCTGCGAGATAACGACGTCCCTCGACGTGAGGATGGGATCACAGGGTTCCGCGCGACCTGCTAGAAAGAGGGCGGCGGCAGCCTCGCTTGCAAGATCAATTCCGTAGAGCCCGTTCAGCGTCGTACGGTTGATCGGAACGGGTAGACGCAGCTCGCCGATCTGGGCGAGTACCCGATGCTCGTAGGGCCGCCAATCCGTGAAACGGGAAAGATAGGCAAAAACATCTTTGCTATTGGTATGAAAGATGTGGGGGCCATATTTATGAACGAGGATGCCAGCCTCGTTATAGTGATCATATGCATTGCCGGCGATGTGGGGGCGCCTATCGCAAACAAGGACTTTCTTGTTCCCGTC
Source organism: Neorhizobium vignae (assembly GCF_000732195.1). GTDB lineage: Bacteria > Pseudomonadota > Alphaproteobacteria > Rhizobiales > Rhizobiaceae > Neorhizobium > Neorhizobium vignae. Next base: position 3,032 of record NZ_JNNU01000043.1, on the reverse strand, counting down.
TTCGGCCAGGCGTTCGGCAATGACCGAACCGGCAAATCCGGCACCAACGATCAGGTAATCGTAGGTTTCCGGCTTAGCGCGAAGGGGGCTGCGTGGACTAAATCTGTCCGGAGCGGCAAGGGGGGCGATTTCTCGAGCGACCGCGCGATCGACCAGAAGCGACATGGCGTTAAAGGTGGCGTCCCACGACGATCGTGCAAGAACCTCGTCTACGCCGCGCAGCCAGCCGTCACCGGACCGCGAGAGCGAGAGCGCGGCATTGCAGGCGTCAAGGAAATCCTCGAGGCCGTTCGCCAGGAACACGCCGGGCACGTCGCAATAACCGCGCACCACATCGGTGATGCGCGTTCCGACTACTGGACGGCCTGATGCCAGATACTCCGGCGTCTTAGTCGGGCTGATGAAACGCGTGGCGTCGTTCAGCGCGAACGGCATGAGTGCGACATCCCAGCCACAAATGTAGGCCGGGAGATCGCCATAGGCCTTCTGTCCGAGATAATGGATATTGTGCGCGCGCGGCAGGTCGTCAGGCGAAATTTTCAGCACGGGGCCGACGAACACGAATGAAAGGTCTGGGCGCGCCGCCGCTAGGGAGCGGACCAGGCCAAGATCGAGCCTCTCGTCGATCACGCCGTAGTAACCGAGACGTGGGTGAGGAATGGCCTTCTGATCTGAGGGGTCGGACAAGCGGCCGCGGGCCGCGCTGAAGTGATGGGTATCGACGCTCGAAGGAAAAGGATGGATATTGTCATGCTGGTCTTTTTTGGCCTCATAGAGGCTGATACCGCCTGTGAACACCACATCCGCCCGCTCAATCAGCGCCTGCTCGGCCGCCTTCAGATGCGGGGGAGCGAGTTTGAAATTCGCCAGTTCGTCCATGCAATCGTAGATTATGGCGGATGCATCGACGCGCTTGGCAAAGCTGAACATGAGCGGCGTATAAAACCAGAGGATCGGTCGCTTGCTTCCATGCAGGTCGAGCAGGTCGTCCAGCAGGCGGGCAAGCGCAATTTCGCGCTCCGCTAAGCTCCACCAATGCGGAACGCGAGGACGGATCGCCTTGACACTGGTTCCCTCAAACGTATGGAATTCCAGATAGGCAAGGTGGTGGTCTGTCGGGATAAACTCCTCGAAGAAGAAGACACGTCGTTGCTGCGAAAAGCGCTGCATCAGGTGCTGCGGTCTTTGCAGTACGAAATCCCATCTCAAGTGGGAAAAACAGATCATGGGAGAGTTGGTGGGTGAGATGACATCTGGCGATTGCAGAAACGAACTCAGCAGATTCATCAAACACCTCGCAATGACCGAACCCCAACCGGCTAGCTGGCCCAAGGTTCCCTGTGCATGGCGGAATTTTATAATGGTCTAATTTTATCGATGAGGCGTTTGAGCTTCTGGACGCTATGCGGCCAGGTCCAGTTCGCGAGGACGACCTCCCTTGGATGAAAGGTGTCGAGCTGGCCCAGCATGTCCTCAATGCCCTGGTGAAAGTCCTCGGCAGAAGCCGTGCGGCCCGTCTGCGGAGTAATGTATTGCAGTCCGCAGCTCAACTTACTGTTGGCAAGAACGGGAATGCCGGCGAGCATATACTCCGTCAGGATGGCCGGCGCGCCGTCGTTGATCCCACAGACGACCCCTATCCGGGCCTGATTCATAAGCCGATTGACTTCGGCAAACGGCACGCCCGGCGGACTGACGAAGTCGATACTCAAACCGAGCTTATTGGCCTGATGATACAACAGGTCGATCATCTCCCCGTACCCGCAGACGCAGAGTGTACGAAGCGAACGCGGTAGCTTGCAGAGAGCGCTGAATAAAATATCGTGCCGTTTGTAAGGTTGAGCGGCTGCTACATAGATCACGTCGTAGATCTTCGGCAATCCCAGCGGTCTGAACGTCTGCGCGGATGCAAATTCCGGTCCGATCGGCATGATCGCGATCGGTATATCGGCATGCCGCGAACGCACCTCCTCCGACTGCCACTCGGCGCCGGTCAGGACAAGATCGAAATGACGGCTGACCGCGAAGGGGATTCGAAGTGCCGGCGCATCGATCGAGTTGTAGATCTTGAAGCTGCTGCGGCACGCCGACAGGACATCTTCGCCGACACCAAGGCCCCACACACACAGGATCGACGGTGGACCGAAGGCTTCGATATGACCGAGCATGTCGTTCGAATCGAAGGGAGCATCGGGCCCGTTCATCCGGAAGGCACGGCGTGTAAGGAACGGATTGCCGGTCGTCCAATCCGGTGGTGGCATGTCGCCGCGCCAATGCGTCCAAACTTCCGCGCAATTTACGAGGCCACTTCGGAGCGCAGCAAGCGGAAGCCGTTCTATATACCCCCCATCGACCTTTATGGCTTGCCGCGGCGGCGACGGGCTGGGAGAATTTCCACGCGAGCCGGAAATCCATTGATCGGCAAACCATGCGGCAGAGGGGACTTCACGGGTGCTCCAATCGCCATCCTGGAAGTCACTGATGACGACGATACGGCGCAGCCCGGAAGCGCTTGGCTCTGCCTGTGTCTCGGCCTCACCCGAGTGACTGTCTGAGGTCGCGGAATTGCCCTTGTACGTCTCATGCGGGTTATAGTTCAGGTCGAAATCCTCCTGCGGCCTGTTGCCTCTCTGCTCACGGAACGGTTGAGTCCGAATCGGTGATGACGGTTGGTTGGGGGTCTCAATTCCGCTTGGCTTGCGTTCGGTCAGGAGCGAGCAAGTTGCACCTGGCATCATTCGGGAATGAAAGTTTCACCCTCCCCCGATCTTGCCTGCATCGAAAATCTGCTCGCGAGACGCTAACAAGAAGATCGGAAAACCGTTCCAGTCGCTATCAGGCAAGGTGTTGAAAAAACTCGCCGGGAACGGTTCCCTGCGGGAATGGTTTTGGCTTCGCAGTCCGCATCCTGGGGCCGATGGAGAAGTTCTTGGCCGTTATTGCCACCGCCGCATGGTCGATACCAAAGCCAGTCGCCGATCGATTTCCGGCCGATGGAAGTGGACTCGAGCGGATGATGTCCCGAGAGGTGG
>NZ_JNNU01000042.1 GCF_000732195.1 Neorhizobium vignae | reverse complement strand
CCACCTCTCGGGACATCATCCCGCCATTTGCTGGAGGGCATGGTATGCGGGATGGCAGGGTCTGCCTCGCTTGTAGTTACAAACGCTCGATCGCGATAGTTGGCCGCGACATGGGCAAGCGCGCGGTGTCCGCCGCTACTCGCCAATGTGACCGTAAATTACTTACCTTGGTCGGGGGGAGGCCCAGGTTAAAAAGGAGAGCTCCGTCGTGATGAACCAATCACCCGCTGACCGTGCTTTTCAGTGGATCATCGGATACCAAATGGAAAATACTTTGCGTTAATCGTGTCGTAGGTGTCAACGGCCTGGATGGTGTCCAGCGCAGCGTTCAGTCTTGCAAGTAATTGAGTGTCGGACGGACGCACGGCGATACCTGCGCCGTCACCGAAGTACTCAGCGTTTTTGATATCGCCACTCTTGAACTCGCAGCAGCTTCCGGCCTTGGTGTTCGCAAGCCAATCATAGACTGCGAGTTTATCTTCCAGGATGATGTCGACGCTTCCGTCAGCGAGACCCTTGTAAAGGTCTGGAGATGCCTGAAATACTCGTGTCGAAACCGCTCCGTAGAATTTCTTTACGTAGGCCTCCTGTGAAGTTGCCGCTGTCACGCCCAGCTTCACGGTTTTCAGGTCTTCTGGCGTGGTGCTGGCAACGCCTGATCTCTTGCGAACTATGAAAACCGAAGGGCTGTCGTAATATTTCCTGGTGAAAGCGACCTGCTCCCGCCGCTCTGAGCTCATGGACATCGATGAGACAACTGCGTCATAACGTCTGGCGAGGAGGTTCGGGATCATGCCCGTCCATTCCTGAATGACAAACTCACACTTCAACTTTGCCGCTTCACATAGCGCTTTGGCAACATCCACATCGAAACCTTGAAGCTGGTTTGCTGAATCCAAATAGTTGAAAGGCGGGAATGCGCCCTCGACGGCAATTTTGATACTATCGTCGTCCGACGCAGAGCTTGCAGCGGATCCAAAGATGACAGCGATGGACGCAACGCAAGCCACAGCCAAAGCTTTTGAAGGGTAGGTAGATCTTGATCGCGGCATTAGGCTTCCAATCCTGAAGACACTTTGGGCGAGCGACGTTTCGTGGTGCTGCCTCCGGGAGAGCCAACCATAAAACAATTAAAACGCCCATTATTTCACAGGTTAAATTTCAGAATGCTTTAGAAGACTTTCGTAATCAAAGGTGGGCAGTATCGGCAAGCTGGGGAGAAGAAACGCGTGCCTGCTGATACACGATCAATGACATTTGTCCGCAAAGTCACATGGAATTCGTCCGGGTCATCGTTGCTTTTGCTTGCAATCAGCGGACTTGCGATCCTCGGGCTGGTGTTTGTCGCCGCGATATGGGCTGGCGCTGAAAGCGATGAGGCTGCTCTCGATCGCCAACGGCGCCTTGTCAACAGCCGCTTTCAGGATCAGGTTCAACGCGTATCCCAAGAGATACAATTAATGGGTGCCGGTTACGCATCGCTGTTGCGGACGAATTTTCCAGCAAACAGTGGCGAGAAGCTGGACTCGAGTGTACGCGCGGGCGACCGCTCCATCGAGACATTCAGGCAGATTGCGACGACCGTTTTTGGGTACAATGCAGCTTTTCTCGTCAAGCCAACCGGTGAGCTCGCACTGCAAGCGGATGAAGAAACGAGCCGCCGGTTTAAGTGGGTGCGACCGCTCCTATTACCATTGCTTCGCGATCTCGAGGAGAAGCTGACAGGCTTCCGTGCGCAGGCGCCACCTACTCCGGAACCCAGCCGGGTCGAATTGATGCGGCTAGAAGGCCGGCCCTCTGTCGCTGGAATTGTCTCGATTTCCGCCCCAACGCCGCCTGATACGGGCATCGAGAATGTGGTCAACCGATATTATTTGATCGTCTTCCGTTTTCTTGACGGCACCACACTGGATATGATCAGTCGCGAGCAAGGTCTGGCAGGAGCCAGATATGCCCGCACTTCCGACCAGGAGCGAATTGAAGTTGCCTACCAGATAGAAGCCACTGCAACGGGCGAGCCGATTGGCTTCATCATATGGGAGCCAGACCTGCCAGGCTCGCGTGTCATCGGCCGCCTCGTTCCAGTGCTTTCTGTAGCAGGCCTGGTGATCGCCGTTTTGTTCTTCACGTTGGTGGGGCGGCTGCGTCGAAGCCTTAGAGACCTGAGTTCGAGTGAACACCACGCTCGACATCTTTCTGTTCACGACGTTCTGACCGGGCTTCCGAACCGGGCCCTGTTCGCCGCGTCTTTCGAGAAGTGCCTTTCCGGTATGGAGTCGGACCGCAGCCGAGGTGCTATCGCGCTGATAGATTTGGACAGATTCAAGGAGGTCAACGACACCTACGGGCATGCCGCCGGCGACGAGCTCCTACGCGCTGTCGTTGCCCGGATTGGCACTCTCATCGGCGCGAGCGATACCTTTGCCAGGGTGGGTGGCGATGAGTTCGCCCTGCTTCTTCCCGCCCTCGACGAAGCTGGTGAAAGGTATGGCAAGACCTGCAGCGCGATCGTTGACAGCCTTAGCAAGCCCTTTGATCTTCGAACAGGCGATGCGGTTGCTCGCATAGGGTGTTCAATCGGGATCGCCCCCTTTCATAGGGCCAGCCCTACAGCAAGCGAAATTATGCGGCGTGCCGACGTCGCTCTTTACGAAGCTAAAAACAGCGGGCGTGGACAAGTGATCGAGTATGATCCATCTCTGGATCACCGGGTCGAAGCACGGGAAAATCTCAAAAGCGATCTTCGGCTTTTGTTGGAGGATCAGAGAAAGAATCTAGCCGATGCTGACGATCTGCGTTTTGGGGACAGGGGTCGGCTGGAAATCGTCTACCAGGGCGTCCATCGCGGGGACAAAAGCGGCAGTCTGTCAGGTGCGGAGGCATTAGTCCGCTGGCGTCATCCAACCCACGGCTTGCTTTCACCAGACAAATTCATCCCCATTGCTGAGGAAGGTGGCATGATCGATCAGCTTGGGGAATGGGTGCTTCGATCTGCGGCACGGGCCGCAGCGAGTTGGCCTGTCGAGTTGTCGCTTGCCGTCAATGTTTCACCATCTCAAATACGACATCCCGGTTTCAGTAGGCTTGTTTTTTCGATCCTGTCCGAAACCGGTTTATCACCTTCGCGGCTTGAGTTGGAGCTAACCGAAGCCGCCTTGTTCAACATCGACGAGAAAGTGCAGGAAACTTTGCGCAGGCTTCGATCATGCGGCGTCAAAGTGGCACTGGACGATTTTGGCACCGGCTTCTCGTCTCTAAGCCACCTCCTTCAACTGAACATTGACCGCATCAAGATCGATCGGGCTTTTGTCAGCCTCCTCGGGACAAGGGCTGAAGGAGCTGCAATTGTATCTGCAATCCTTGAGCTAAGCCGAAAACTTGGGAAGAAAACGACGGCAGAGGGCATTGAGACGGAAGGACAAAGAGACTTCCTTATTGCGGCCGGCTGCAGTCACCTGCAAGGGTTTCTGTTCTCACGCCCCGTGCCTCTTGGCGATTTCACCTCAAAATTTCCGTCGCTTACTTTCGACGTTAAACGAAAGAAAGAGAGCACTTGACGTCTCGCGAGAGCGCTCCGCGTCTGAGAATGGCTGTGTCCATTGTGGAAGTGCCGGGTACGGCCCGCGCGACCGCGCTTCTCATAATCCTTAGCCAGTTGTCCGAATGGAAGCCGTGTCGACCTCAACCAAGTGATTATCCAGTAGCTCGGTGCCCGAGCAGCAGACACGATATGCTTGACGTAGATCATTGGGCCTAATGCAGCTGTCGATACTTGGCGTTTAGACGCCTGAGGAGTTCGAAGCTAAGGTTCGCCGGGGGGTTCATCCGCCGGCCCCAGCCCTTCATGCCTTGCCAGGGCGGCTTCGAGTAACGATATCGGTTTCGTAAGACGCTTTCATCTGTTCGTATTCATCACGCCGTATCCAGCGGCTATGGAACCAACCAAACATCTTCGTCTCTCACCGTCCCAATTCGCATTTATCGAGAATATACAGCAGCGGAATCTAATAGCCCACTGCCCCAACGTCGCTAAAGCACACTGCGGGGTCCATGTTGCTGAATTGCCTCACTGATCCACTGACCCCGCAGAGATGACCTGAAGGTCTTGAACAGCCGAACCAGCCTGAGATGTCCATTCAAAAGAGCAAGCATATTGTTCAGCGCGCAGACTTGGCTGCCAGTATCCGGTGGAGCCGAATATCTCGCTCCTTGGTAAGCGCGTGCACGGAGCTATCACCAAAAGAGCGTTCGACTGCCGTGGTGACGCGCGTTTGCAGAGCGGCATCGAGCAGCGGGGAGCCCAGATCGCCCCAAAGCATCTCCTGCATCGGTCCGAACATCTCCCAGAAGCCCTTCATGCCCTTGTCGCCTCCGGCGAGCCTATACGTAAGAAAAGGCCCCATCAACGCCCAACGTGGACCGGGTCCCTCGGTCACAGCGCGATCGATATCCTCGACTGAGGCCACGCCGCTTTCGAGTAGGTGGATCGCCTCTCGGAAGATCGCTGCCTGCAAGCGGTTGGCGATATGGCCATAGATCTCCCTTTTCAGTCGGATCGGAACTTTGCCGAGCCCAGCGTAGAAATGTTCGGCTCGAGCAAGAGCATCCTCCTCTGTCCGCACGCCACCACATAATTCAACCAGCGGCACGAGATGCGGCGGATTGAACGGATGCCCAAGAACAACGCGACCAGGGTGCCTGCAATCACGCTGCATGTCCGTCACTGAAATTGCGGAGGAACTCGATGCAATGATGACATCTTGAGCCGTCGCGGCGTCGATTCTTCGCATCAGTTCGATCTTAGCATCCAGACGCTCGATCGCGTTTTCCTGAACGAAGCTTGTCCCCTCGCACGCCGCCTCGAGATCGGCCGAGAAACGAAGCGTCCCACGCCGGCCAGTCGCGAGCACGGATTGCGGAAGAGAACGCCAGCAACGATCTACCGCGTCGACGAGCTCTGTTTCGGCGCCCTCGCGGATATCGGTGGCGACCACATCCAGCCCATGGGCCAGGAAAAGGCAGGTCCAGCTGGACCCGATGATGCCCGTTCCAACCACGGTTACCTTTTCGATCGCTTCCTTTTCCAAATGCGGTTCTCCAGTTATGCAGGAAGAAGCGCAGGGCGACCGCAGCCGCCGTGCGTGTCGATGTCAGTGCCGGCCGCCAGGTCAGTTGCGAACCATCAGGCTTTGCGGGGCTTCGCCCTTCTGCATCCAGCTTTCCAGCGCGCCCAGCGGATCGAGGTTCGCCTGGCTCAGCCCGCCAGGACCGGGCGCAATGCCGCAGTGGTCGAGGCCCGGGATCATGAACAACCGCACGTTCTTAGCCAGGACATCCGCACCTCCCGCGGCTTTTTCGGCCGCCTCATGCCAGGCAATGGTCGTGTAGGGCGATACGATCGCATCGGCCCAGCCATGCCAGACGATCATCTTGCCGCCTGCCGCGCGAAAAGCGGAAATATCAGGATCATCGGCGTTGTACATCTTCGCCGCGGCCGCCATACGGGGCGGGTCCTTGTCGAAATCGAACTCCGTCGCCTTATAGGCCGGACCCGGATCCTGCGGATATGCCATGTAGGAGCCGAAGGACTGCGCGAAAAGCGGGTTCAGCCCCGGTGCGCCGGCCTCGTTTCCGGTCAGCCATGTGCGCCAGAAGGGCTCGGAGCCTTCCGGGATGCCGCCAACGAACAGCGTCCTGCCCGAAGAGTCGACCGGTGAGCTGCGCCATTTCTCGACGACCTGACGCTCCTCTGCCGTGATGCACGCCTTGGTCGCGGCCCCTGCATTGCAGGTGATCTTTGACAGATCGACGGAGCACTGGCGTGGATCTGCGATTATCTTGTCTTCGCTGCCATCCACGCCATCGCATTGGCGCATGACTTCCGCGCCGATCAGATCGACCTTGTCGGCTTTTAGGATCTGCTTGCCGTCGGGACCGGTATTGGCCTTAACCTGCCAGGCAAGGCCCGGACCGGCAAGACCGGTCTCGTTCAGCGCCGGAGCGCCGGAAATGATGCCCTGGAACATCTTCGGATACCGCAAGGCAGCCATATTGGCCATGCGACCGCCGGTAGAGCAGCCCTGGAAGATCGCCTGATCCGAGGGCATTCCATAGAAGGCCTGGATCATCACCTGAGCCACGCGATTGGTTTCGCCGATGGAACGCCAGCCCCAGTCGCGCTCGGCGTTGACGTTGCCGTCGGCCCAGTCGGCGTCGACGGACGCCAGTCCATAATGACCGCTGTCGGTCGTGGCTGTTGCATAACCTCTTTGAAGACCTGGACCCATCGCATTGACGAAGCCGCTTCGACCACCGAGATTGCCGCAGAAGCCGCCGCAGCCAACCTGGTAGAACCGGCCGTTCCAGTCTGTGATCGGAAGGCGCACCTCGATGGAAATGGCGGGAAGCGCGACGGCGCGCACCTCGCAATAGGCCGGCACAGCGCCCGTTGTGTCGATGACGCGCGCCGAAGTGACATAACCGGCGTCGAACACCGTATCCCGAAGCGCCGTACATTTCCCGTTGGGCCAGTCCTGCGCCGACGCGGGGACGCCTATCATCGCACCGGCGCCAATCAGTGCCAACATGGTGCATTTCAGAACTAGAGGCTGCATGCTCCTTCTCCTCTCTGGTTGCATAGAGCGCAGGACCGATCCTCCTCGGTCGCCGCGTTCCCGGGGTCTGCACTGCTTTGCGTGGCAGATTTCTTGCGGGCGTTTGTCCTGCTTCGCTGGCTCCGGCCCGAATGACGCGAGGTCGTGATGTTGTCGTTTCGATGCCTCCCCGGCGATTAGATTAGAAGTTCACCTGATCGCCACCCTTCAGCGCCAGCATGCCGCGCGCTTCAGGCGGCGTTGCGATTTCCAGTCCGAGCCCTTCCAGCACTTTGCGGATACGGCGGACCTGTGCTGCGTTGGACTCTGCCAGCCTGCCGGGGCCATCCCATAGGGAATCCTCCAGCCCCACGCGGACGTTGCCGCCCATTGCGGCTGCCATCGTGGTGATCGGCAGTTGATGGCGCCCGCCCCCCAGGACCGACCAAACGTAATCTGCGCCGAACAATCGATCGGCGGTACGCTTCATATGCAAGACGTCGTCGGGATGGGTGCCGATGCCGCCCAGGATGCCGAAGACGGTCTGGATAAACAGCGGCCCCTCGACCAGACCGCGATCGCGGAAATGGGCGAGGTTATAAAGGTGGCTGGTGTCGTAGCATTCGAACTCGAACCGCGTGCCGTTGCCGCCGCATTGCTCGAGTATGTGTTCGATGTCCTTGAATGTGTTCTTGAACACCGTATCGCGGGTCTTCTCCAGATATTCGGGTTCCCAGCCATGCTGGAACTTTACGTAGCGGCCGAGCATCGGGAAAAGGCCGAAGTTCATCGACCCCATATTGAGAGACGCAACTTCCGGCGCGAATTTCAGCGCCGGTTGCAGGCGCTCTTCAACCGTCATTGTGGGGCTGCCGCCGGTGGTGAGGTTCAGGACGGCGTCGGTCGCCTGCTTGATGCGTGGCAAGAAGGGTGCAAAGGCCTCGGGGTCTTGCGTCGGGCGTCCATCCTCCGGATTGCGGGCATGCAGGTGCAGGATCGCCGCCCCGGCCTCCGCCGCCTCGATGGCCTCCGCGGCTATCTGGTCAGCGGTGATCGGAAGATGCGGAGACATGCTGGGGGTGTGGATGCCACCGGTGATGGCGCAGGTGACGATGACCTTGCGGGTTGATTTGGCCATGCTCTTTTACGTCCTTGCTCTCAGATGTTTTCTACGTTGCCGCAAACGCTGATCGCCTGGCCCGAGATGTTGGCGCCTCCGGGCGAGGCCAGAAACAGCGCGGTGGCCGCTATGTCTTCAGGTTCGACCATGCGGCGCAGCGAGATGTTGGCGAGATACTGCCTCTCCATGTCCTCGTAGCTGAGGCCCGACGCATCGGCCCGCTCACGGATGACGCTTTCTATGCGGGCTCCGCGCACGACGCCCGGCAGGATCGCGTTCACGCGAATCCCGTCGGGCCCCATCTCCTTAGCGAGGCTCTGGGTCAGCCCGACAATTCCCCATTTCGAAGCCGAATAGGGCGAGCGGAGCGCATATCCCAGCCGGCCGGCGACCGAGGAGATGTTCAAGATTACTCCGGCCTCGCTGGCGCGCAGCAGCGGCGCGGCGCGGCGCAGCACCAGAAACTGGCCCATCAGGTTGATGTCGAGAGTGCGGCGGATGTCCTCGACCGCCAGTTCATCGATGGCCCCGGTGGGACCCGCTATCCCCGCGTTGTTGACCAAGACGTCGAGCCCGCCCAGTCTCTCGGAGGTGGCATCAAGCAGGGCATCGACGTCTCCCTCGTCCGAGACGTCTGCGCGCAGCGTCGCGACCTGTGGATGCGCCTCGCCAAAATCCTCCAGTGCCTGCTCGTCGACGTCGCAGATTAGCACTCGTGCATTGGCTTCGAGAAAGGCTCGGGCAACAGCCGCGCCGATGCCCGACGCGCCGGCGGTCACGAGGACCCGCGAGCCCGGAGGCGGCCGCATCCGTTCGATCATGTTCATTGGTTGTCCAGTCAAGGGTTTCGAAGCGGGAGGCACGTCAGGCCACCTCGAGCCAGTTGCGGCGCACGTCGGGTGCGGCATCGAGTTCTTCCGCTGTGCCGCGGAAGACCAGTTCGCCATGCCCCATGACCAAAACCTGCTGAGCGACCTTCAGGGCGATGGTGAGCTTCTGTTCTACCAGCACCACAGCGACGCCGCGGCGGCCGATATCGAGGATCACCTCCATCACCACGTCGACGATCCGGGGCGCCAATCCCTCGGTCGGCTCGTCGATCAACAGCACACGAGGATTGCCCAGCAGCGACCGGCAGATGGTCAGCATCTGCTGCTCACCGCCCGACAGATACCCGGCGCGGATCGCCCGCCGCTCCTTCAGACGCGGGAAATAATCGTACATCTCGTCGATAGACCAGCGATACGCGCCACGCGCACCCTTCTGCATGCCCATGATCAGATTTTCCTCGACCGTCAGGTTGGGAAAGACCAGCCGTTCCTCGGGCACGTAGCCGATGCCCTGCCTGCAGATACCGTAGGGCCGCTGCCTTGCCAGCGGGCGCCCGTCCAGCGTCACCGTCCCGGCAGTGGGCGGCACTAGCCCCATCATCGCCTTCAGAAGCGTCGAGCGGCCCGAACCATTGCGGCCCAGCAGCGAAACGATGGTGGATTCCGGCACATCCATGTCGATGCCGTGCAGGATGTGGCTCTTGCCGTAGTGGGCGTGCAGCCCCTTCACTTCGAGCAAGCTCATGACGCCTCCTGGCCCAGATAAGCTTCTTGCACTTCGCGGTTTGCGCTGATGCGCTCCGGCGTGTCCGTCGCTAGAACATTTCCGTAGACCAGCACCGAAACCCGATCGCAGAGGCCGAAGACGACCCCCATGTCGTGTTCGACCATCAGGAGCGTCTTGCCCTCGGTGACCGTGCGGATCAGATCCATCGCTTTGGCAGTTTCCTCGCGCGACATGCCTGCGGTGGGCTCGTCGAGCAGGATCACCTGGGCGCCCGTGGTCAGGGTCATGCCGATCTCGAGTGCCCTCTGTTCGGAATAGGTGAGATCGCCCGCCGGATCGTTACTCCGTGCTTCCAGGCCGACCCGGGTCAGCACTTCTATGGTCTCGTCATTGACCTGCCGCATGCGCGAAACGGGGCGGAAGAGGCCGTAGCGCACGCCGTGACGCGCGAGCACGCCGATGCGCAGGTTCTCGAACACGCTCAACCGGTGGAAGATGTTGGTGATCTGGAACGACCGCGCCAGCCCGGCCCGATTGATCCGGTGCGGCGAGAGCCCTGCAATGCTCTGCGCGTTAAGCGATATCTCCCCGGCGGACGGTGCGAACATGCCGGAGATCAGGTTGAAGAGCGTGGACTTGCCTGCGCCGTTCGGGCCGATGATCGCGTGGCGTTCGCCGGCTCGGATATCAAGATTCAGTCCCCGGATCACCTCGATTGGTCCGAAGGACTTCTTCACGCCGGCAAGCCGCAGCGCGGGTTGATCCAAGTTGGTCCCGGTCATGCCGCACCTCCCAGTGAAACAGGCCTTGCGGCCGTGTCCCGGCTCCCGCCCCCGCGGTTCCAAAATGCGGTGACATGCCGGCGGGTGCTGACGGTGATCGCCCCGCCCCCTGCGAGGAGGACAAGGGGAAGCAACCATGTGAATATGTCAGTCGGATCCCAATGGGCACCGAAAAGTTCGTAGGCAGGAAGGCTGCCGCCGGCATTGCGTCTCGCCACCGCATATTCCTCGCCGAATAGCACCGCGACGGTCTCGGTCAAAAACACGGTCCCCGCGGTGATCAGCACCCCGCCCGCCAGAGCCAAGAGATAGAGACCTGATAACGGCCGCCAATCGAGTTGCCGGCGGTTGCGGATGTGATGCTGCAGGACGCCACCTATGCCGCTTGGCGCGTACAGCATGACCAGGACGAAGATCAGGCCCTGGTAGAGTACCCATGACCTGGTGAGGTCCGAGACCAGGAACGAGAAAAGCGTGAAGACGGCTGCGCCAATCACCGGGCCGAAGAAAACTGTTGAGCCTCCGACGAAGGTCTGCAGGACCACCTGGGCCGAGACGTCGCTGGCAAACAGGGAGTAGTTCGCCGTCTCGTTCGAGATCGCCTGCAGCGACCCCGCCACGCCGGTGAGCATCGCGGATACGGCAAAAACGATCACCTTGACGCTATGGGTGCTGTAACCAAGAAACCGCACCCTCTGCTCGTTATCGCGGAGCGCCAATGTCAGCCGGCCGAACGGCGTGCGGGTGTATGCCCAGAGCCCGAGCCCGCAGATCAGTACCCAGGCCAGGGTGAGATAATAGACTTCCAGCATCGAGCCGAAGGTGATGTCGCTCCAAGGCATGCGCATCGACGAAATACCGGATTCGCCGCCGAAGACCGCCTCCAGCCGCGGCGCCAGCGAGTGGAACAGCTCGGCGATCGCGAGCGTCACCAGGGCGAAGTAGACACCCGAGCGCATTGTCGCGAAATAGCCCGCGATCAGCCCGATCAACAGGCCCGCCGCTGCCCCGGCCAACGGCACAAGCGGTGTCGGGAAAGGAAAACCGTCCTCGATTGCGATCATCAGATGCAGTGCCGCGAAAGCGCCTATCCCGAAATAGGCGGCATGGCCGAAGGACAGTAGGCCGGCCTGACCGATCAGAAGATTGAACGCCAGCGCAAACAGGCTCGCGATCAACACGTTCACTAGCGCGTTCTGCCAGCCCAGGCCCAGGAAAGGCGGGACGGCAATCAGCAGCACCAGCAGAGCGGCGAGAAGAAGAGTGTTACGAATGGCTGCCATTTTAGTTACGCTCGCCCATGAGACCTGCCGGACGGACCAGCAGCACGATCAGCATCAGCGCGAACGGGATTGTGGCGCTGATCGAGGACAATTTCAGTGTCATCAGCCCGCCAAACGATCGCGCCCAGTCGCCGAGGCCGATCACGCCCAGCAGGCTTGCCAGCGACCAGTCGAGGCCTACCGCAAACGACGAGAAGAGCCCTATCAAAAGCGAAGCCACTAGCGATCCCTTGAGCGAGCCGAGCCCGCCCACGACAACGACCACGAACACGATCACACCGAGCTCGATCCCCATGTTCGGATTGGTCGGATAGAAGGCTCCCGCGACCGCCCCGGCCAGTCCCGCGAGCGCCGCGCCGGTGCCGAAGACGAACATGAACACCATGGGGATGTTGTGCCCAAGCGCCTCGGCCATGGCGGGCAGCCGTTCGGCCGCGCGCACGACGATGCCGGTGCGGGTCCGTGTCAGGAGTACCCACAGCGCGGTGAACATCACAACGGCCATGCCGCCGATGAATATCCGGTAAAAGGGATAGTCGGCGCCGAAGATCGAAAAGGCGGAAAACCGCATTCCGCCTGGCATCTGGTAGTTCACCGGGAAGTCGCCGAAGAAGAGCTTGATCAGCTCCTCGATGATCAGCGCAAGACCGAAAGTCAGAAGAAGCTCGTGTGCATGTCCATGGGCATGTACACGCGGCAGAAGGAACCGCTCGACCGCCATGCCGATCAGGCCGACGACCACGGGTGCGACCGCGATCCCGACCCAGAAGCCGAAAACGGACGACACGGCATAGGCGATATAAGCGCCCAGCATATAGAATGAGGCATGAGCGAAGTTCAGCACGCCCATCATGCCGAAGATGAGCGTCAGGCCGGCGGAGACCATAAACAGCAGGAGGCCGTAGGTCACGCCGTTCAGCGTGGAGATGATTGCAAATTCCATGGGGACTTCCGGATAATATCAGCGGAATGATCCGACCGGCGACAAGCGCCGGCCGGAGCCCGGGCACGCCAGGGTTCACTCTTTGGGGCGCTCCATCCGGCAACTGTCCTGGACCGGATAGATTGCCTTGTCGCCGGCAATGATCTTGACGGTCTCGAAGCCCATATCGGTTTCGTCGGCCGGATATTTCGGGTTCTTGACGACCTTCGACACAACCACCGGCCGGATGGTCTGGTGGTCTTCCTTGCGGACCGAGATCGGCCCCAGGGGTGTCTCGTAGGTCGTATTCTCAAGTGCCAGCGCGATTTTGGTCACATTGATGTCGCCGCCGCCAAAATTGACCTTACCCAGCGCCTGCTGCAGCGCGCCGAGGGCAAAGGCGGAATGTCCCTCGACGAAGATCGGATAGTGACCCGTCGCCTTCTTGTAGGTCTCCGCGAATTTGCCATCGGTGGCGGCATTGTCGTAGTTGTTGGCGATGTAATGGCCCAGCGCTGTTTTGCCGGCATTGGCGATGTTGCCGGGCTGATCGAGGAAGGCTGTGGCGAAAGTCACGTCGAGCCCCGCATCGCCCACGGCCTTCATCAAGAGGAGCAGGTCGTTCGACCAGTTGCCGGTGAAGACAGTATCGGGCGCAGCCGATTTGATCCGTGCGACAAAGGGCGCGAAGTCCTGGATCTTGTTGACGTCATGGAGCACCTCGTCGACGACCTTGTAGCCGCCAGCTTCTGCGGCCGCAGCAACTGCCGCCTGCATGTCCTGCCCCCAGGAATAGTTCTGATTGATCGAGTAGACCTTCGTGCCGAGCTCACCCGCCTCTTTCATCGCGCTGACCATCGCATTCACCCGCATTGGCGCGGTTGCGGTGTATCGAAAATGGTAGAACTGGCACTTCTGGCCCGTTAACTCCATCGCATCGCCGCCCAGGTTGATGAAAATCACTTCTTTGCCGGGATTGCGGATATTGTGCTTGCGAACGTCCTCGGTGAGTTGGCCGGCAATGGCCGACGATGCCCCCTGGAAGATGATATCGACGCCATCGCCCACCGCCTTGCGGAACTTGTCGGCAGCGTCCGGGGCACCGCCGGCATTATCATATTCGGTAACCGAGACCGGCTCGCCATTGAAACCGCCAGCCTCGTTGATCCGCTCGACACCGTATTTGACGGCGTTGGCGTACAGGCGACCCGTCGACGTCTGTGCGCCGGACAGGCTTTCGATGATCCCGACCTTCAAAGGCTCGGCGTGGAGTGCGGTCGTGTTTAGAGCCGCTGCGGACATGGCCGCAATGATGGCAATACGCCTCATAATCGATTTCCTCCCAGGTATGACCAAGTCTGTGCCGCTGCACCGGTGCTTACCTCCGGCGCCCTCCTGGGCACGCCAACACTCTAACCACAACATCTTTCGCCTGTAAAGATCTGAGATATGTGATCACACTAAATTGTCACGCTTTACGTCGGTTGCTTGCTCAGGGAATTAGACATAAAAGCCGATGGAATGGGGCGCTTCGCGCCGCACTGATTTATCGTTGCAGCGGCACGTAAGATATTTTGACCAGCCTGATGAGGCCCCGAGCACGTGAATACCTTTGAAGCAAACTACAAGAACCCGCGTACCCTTACGCCGGTAGATGTGACGACTGTTCAGGAGCGCGTCTATCAAAGCCTCAGGCTCGGGCTTCTAAAGGGCGAGTTCTTACCCGGTGAGCAAGTCTCGATTCGCGGTCTGGCGGAGGCGCTCGGCACCAGCGCCATGCCGGTGCGCGATGCAGTGGCGCGCTTGATCGCGGAACGGGCGATCGAGCAATCTGGGCCGCGGATGCTCCGTATCGCACCCTATCTCGCGTCGGATCATGAGAACTACATCCGGGTCCGCATGCAGCTCGAGGGTTATGCCGCCGAACGGGCAGCGAGTGCGCCAAGGAATCCCGTTCTGATCGAGGCTCTGAAGCGCCACAACGAAAGCATCAGAGAGGCACTGGAGGCCAAGGACCTCGATGCAGCGCTCGCCGGCAATCAAGCCTTTCATTTCGAGCTATACCGGGCAGGCGGTTATCCGCAGCTACTCGACATCATTTCCACTCTCTGGCTTCGCACTGGTCCGATTGTGGCGTCCGCACGCAGAGACGAGGCGCTGTTCGAGCGGATCTTCAACAATGGGGTTCGCATCCACAACGACGTCATCGGCGCGGTCGCGCAACGGGATCGCGTTGCGGCGCGTCGGGCGATCAATCTCGACATCCGCTCTTCCCATCTGTCGATCAGGCGCTTTTACAAACTTGCTTCAGGCGGGGCTGACGGCGCGGGGGGCTGAGCTCACGTCGAGCCGCATTTGTTTCAATGTACGTGTAGCAAACTAACTTCGCCAGCGTCTCAAGGACGAACCGGGCAAGCTCCGGCAGATCTGATCGCTCTCCTTGCGCAAGCTCCCGTACCATGCGGACCATCTGGCTAGTTCCCACACCAATCGAAATGCCAAGTTCGGCAAGATGGGCACGGATCGAGTGCAGAAGCATCGTGCGTTGCTTGATGAGCAGAGCTCTTGAACGGTGCAACATCGCCGCTTGTCATTCCCATTTAATTTGGGTCTTCCTCACTTTGTGTGGAGCTCAGCCATTTTTATGGGCATCATCCGCGCTCTCAGAAGCTCCGGTCCAGCTCTGCTGTCAATCGGCGCGGAATGTTGACCCCTTATCGGCGCCCAATCTTCACCCCCCTGTAGACGATCAGCGCTTGGCCTGCCCGGCGCTGGCCGGGGTTGCAGAGGGTAGGCCAAGTGCGGGTGACGGGTGTCTTCGGCTTTAGCTTTGAGAGCGGTTCTTGAAGCGCCAGGACTCGTTTCCTGTTTCCACGATCTCGCAGTGATGGGTCAGGCGATCAAGGAGAGCCGTCGTCATCTTGGCATCACCAAACACCGACGGCCATTCGCCGAAGGCAAGGTTCGTCGTGACGATGACCGAGGTGCGCTCGTAGAGCCTGCTGATAAGGTGGAAGAGGAGCTGACCACCGGCCTGCGCGAAGGGCAGATAGCCGAGTTCATCGAGGATGATGAAGTCGAGGCGCGTTAGGTAATCGGCCATCCGACCTTGCTTGCCGTTACGCGTTTCCGTTTCCAGGCGATTGACCAGATCGACGACATTGAAGAAGCGGCCGCGTGTGCT
>NZ_JNNU01000041.1 GCF_000732195.1 Neorhizobium vignae | reverse complement strand
ACCACCTCTCGGGACATCATCAATGGCGGTAAGCCTTTCGCATTTCAGTTAAACCGAGAAGATTTCATCACCCATGAGTAGCGGCATATCCATAAGTAAAGACCTCATGATGGCCATGCTCTCTATGGATGCGTATGATCGCAGTTAGGCGCCGCACAGGAGAGAGGCCGGGTACGGAAATCGAAGCGGCGATGCGCCAGTCGGAACTGATTCGTCGATTCTGCGAACAGACGACGTGCGCCTTCCCTGCGAATGTCTACGCCGTGTTCTACATTCTGAACGGCGAGACAATTGTATCTTTTCGAGGGACGGACGACCCTCTTGGAGAGACATACCTGGATGGACTATTGGGGAAGGTAATTTCGCGAAGGCACAGGCCGGCGCGCCGCGGTTGAAAAAAGTTAGCTCATGAAGGCCCACGCCGGTCTGGCTTCAACCTTATGACGACGGCGGGGCAGATCAGAAATCGACACGGTCGCCTCCCTTGAGGGTGAGGATTGAGCGGGCATCTGCCGGGCTCGCAACCTCAAGTCCCAGCTCTTCGATCAAGGTTCTAACCTTGGAAACCTGCTGGGCATTGCTTGCGGCAAGCTCGCCTGGCCCGATCCACAGGGAGTCCTCGAGACCGACGCGGACATTGCCGCCCATGGCGATCGACATGGCCGCAATGTTCAGCTGGTTGCGCCCCGCACCGAGAACCGACCAATTGTAGCCATCGCCGAACAGCCGGTCGGCCGTCCGCTTCATCATCATCACATCCTCCGGGTGGTTGCCGATGCCGCCCAGCAGGCCAAAGACGCTCTGGATGAAGAAGGGCGGCTTCACGAGGCCGCGGTCGACGAAATGGGAAAGCGTGTAGAGATGACCGATGTCATAGCATTCGATCTCGAAGCGCGTTCCATTGTCGGCGCATGTCGTCAGGATCTTCTCGATGTCGGCAAAGGTATTCTTGAAAATCCGTTCCCTGGAGCCCTCAAGATAAGGTTGCTCCCAGTCGTGTCTGAACGATTTGAAGCGCTGAAGCATCGGAAACAGGCCGAAATTCATCGATCCCATATTGAGGGAGGCTACCTCTGGTTTGAATGTGGCGACCGGCTTCAAGCGCTCGTCAACGGTCATGGTCTGCGAGCCGCCGGTGGTGATGTTGATGACGACGTCGGACTTTTGCTTGATGACTTTGAGGAAGGGAGCGAACGCTTCGAGGCTCTGATCCGGTTGACCGTTTTCCGGGTTTCTGGCGTGAAGATGCACGATCGCCGCGCCTGCCCCCGCCGCGCCGATTGCGGCCTCGGAGATTTGTTCGGCAGTGATCGGAAGATGTGGTGACATCGACGGTGTATGGATCGATCCTGTGACGGCACAGGTGATGATGACTTTGCGAGCGGGCATGCGGGTCCTCCTCCCATTCGAATGCTGATGTCGTCAGATATTGCGCGCCCAGGGTGCCGGCTCGGTCAGCGGCGCAGCCCTGGTATTCCCATCGGCGACCGGCCCTTTGTCCAGCATGAGCAGTAGGCGGGTGCGCCAAGCGGCGAGATAATCGGCACGCCCTTCCGCCCCTACGCGCGGTGCGCCGTAGCAGATAAACGGTGCTTCCGCGGAAACCCCCATATAGTCGAGAGTCAGCCGCTGAACCGGCCATAGTACTCTCTCGATCTCGCCATAGGCGCCATCGTCCGTGAAGCGGGCGCGCGTGCCGCCAGTGGTTACGCACAGAAGGCTACGCTTGCCGCTGAACAGGCCAGTTTCGAAGCGCGCGCCATCGACATAGGCAAATCCATAGGCAAGGACCCGATCGATCCATCCCTTGAGGATGGCCGGCGGACCACCCCACCAGAGCGGGAAAAGGAAAACGATGGCATCGGCTTCTTCGACGCGGCGATGCTCTCGCACGATCTCGTCCGAAAACCCGGCAATTTGTGCCGCATGTAGCTGTTCGCTCTGGTAGTGAAAGCGTGCTGCATCCGCTGTTTCGAGAAAATCGCGCCTCCCGGCGACGGGATTGAAGCTTTCCGCATAGAGGTCTGAAACGATCACCTCTTGTCCGGCTGCTCCGATCGTCTCGACCGCTTCCTGACGGAGGGCGGCACAGAATGAGGTCGGTTCCGGATGGGCGAAGACGATCAAAACCTTCACCGTTCAGGCCGCCAGATTGAGCAGGCGGGCGGAATTGCCGCCGATCAGGGTACGGATGTCCTGATGCGAAAACTGCATGTCGAGGAGGGCGCGAACGATCTGCCTATAGCCTTCGAGCGGACGCGGGGCGCCGAGCAGACCGAGATCGGAGCACAGGCACGTCCTGTCGATGCCGGCGACCTCGATCAGGTGCTGCAGATAGTTTGGCTCGTACTGGTTGCCGGATCCTTCGATGAACATGCAGATCGAATGCTCCATGTAGGCGCCAAGGGAAACCAGACCTCTGATGTCCTCGTCCGAGCAGCCGACGATATAGGTAGGATGGTTGACGAGCATCTTCCTGACGCCACGCTTCCTGGCCTCCTCGAAAAGGATGAAGAGTTCGCTCGCCTCCAGATGGCCACTGGCGAGGATGATGTCGCCTTCCGCGATCAGGTCGAGAACCTTTTTCGCGTCGTCGGTCACTTCGCCGTTGGCATCCAGAGCGGAAAGCGGAGTCGGATCTAGCATCTTCTGCGCCGTCTTCGGGAAGCTTTTGGCTTCGGTCAGGCCCTTACGGATATGGTTGGCGGCGGCAAGCGTCGGCATCCACACAATCTTGCCACCGATTTTGATGGCGTGATCGACCGCATAGGGGTTGATGCCACCGCTGGCGTTGTTGAGGGCTATGCCGGAGAAGAGCTGGACGCCGGTATCGGGATAAATGGCTTCCAGGATCCGCGCATGCGGCGTGCCAAGGTAAAAGTGATCCTTGTAAAGCAGTGCGCGAAAGCCCGCATCTGCCGCCTCCTGCATGGCCTCACGATGATCGAGAACCCGAGGCATCGCCGCCGGCCCGCTGTGGCAGTGCAGATCGATCGCGCCTTTCAACAGGGCTTCGACCTCCGGATCACGCGCCGCCCTGCCGTTGGTTTCCTGTTCAGCCTTATCAAGTAGCATGTCTCTTCTCCTCACCAATTATCAATGCCAGGTATCAATAGGCGGGGCGCGTTGCGCCGCCGTCCGGGCCTTCGGCCTGGCTATCCGCAATGTCGCGAAAATCCGTCACGACTTTGGATGCCGCCTGCCGCATCAGGCCCTGGTCGGATGAAACGATGAACGACGTCACGCCGAGCGGGCGAAACGCCGTGGTTTCTTCGATAGACCCGACCATGACGCAGACCGGCTTGCCGGCAGCAATCGCCGCCTTGGCGATTTTTTCCGTCGCAGCGTGCACTTCGGGCGATGCCTGCGACTGGGCGCCCATCGCCACGGACAGATCGCCGCGGCCGACGAAGACGCCATCCAGCCCGTCGACGGCGACGATGTCGTCAATGACATCCAGAGCTTCGGGATCTTCGATCATGGCGATTACCGTAACCGAGCCGTCCTGTTCCTCCACATGTGGCCACATGCCAACCGCGCCGTAATTTCCTGCGCGGGGCGAGTTGGAAAAGCCCCGCGATCCGCCCTTGTAACGGCAGGCCGACACGATCGCCCTGGCCTTCTCAACGTCGGATACATGCGGCACGAGGACGCCGGTTGCGCCATCGTCGAGCACGGCAAGCAGTTTCGATGCGGTTGGTTCAGCGACGCGAACAATCCCGGCTGTCCCGACAGCACGCGCGGCAAGCAGGCCATTGTCGATGGTTACCCTGTCGAATGGCGCATGCTCCTCGTCGATGACGACGAAATCGAATCCAATGCCGCCAAGGATCTCGATAGAATGAGTCGTCGGTGTCTTGATGAAGGATCCGAGAAGCATGTCCCGGGCGAGAAACCTTTGGCGAAAGCGCGGTGGCAGACCGGTTGACACGGTTCCCAATTCTCCCTATTGTTTCGATGATCAGAACATCATTCTGATTTTGTGAATTTGTACACCTCTGGCCTGGGGGTGTGTCAAGAGCTGACCGCGGAATTTGATGAGGGAGACGGCTATGCCTCGAATGGAAGGCAAGGATGGCGACGGCGTTCAGGCCGTTCAGCTTGCTTTGAGCATTATAGAATATCTGGCGAAGGAGCAGCATGCGGTTGGGGTCACGACGCTTGCGCAGGCGCTCGGAACGACGAAGAGCCGTATTCACCGCTATCTTCAGACACTCGTTCAGCAGGGGTACATCGTCCAGCCGAGCGGATCGGATCGTTACGAAAGCGGTCCGCGGCTGGTCGCGCTCGGACGGGCGGTGAGCGACAATCTCGATCTTGTGCATGCGGCGGCCGATCCATTGCTGGAGCTTCGCGATGCGCTCGGTCATTCGGCCGTCGTCTCGCAGATGACGCCAGATGGAATGCGGGTTCTAGCCGCCGTTCCAGGTCGATCCCCGATCGAGATCGGTGTCCGCGCCGGCTCGGTGCTGACCTTTACCAGTTCTGCGCAGGGCAAGGCGGCCCTTGCTTTTGCCTCGGACGAATTCCGGGACAGGGTCCTTCGTGGAAAGTTCGAAATCTTCACGCCTCATACGATCATGAGTCCGTCTGCTTTGATTGCGGAACTGGAAAAGGTGCGGGCGCAAGGCTGGGCTACCGCGGCAAACCAGACCGCGATCGGATTGAATACACTGGCTGCTCCAATCTTTGACTCCTCCGGCGCAGTCTGTGGCGCAGTCGGAGTCGTGGACATGGTACAGTTCATTGCAGAGACCCCTTCGGAGGATCAGCGGCAGCGCACGATGGCGGCGGCTCGGAGGGTCTCGCGAGCGCTCGGTTGCCCTGACTTCGAGCGGCCCGGATCAGAAAATAACAAGCGGCCTTGACAATGCAGCAAATGCAAATATCGTTATGACCGAAACAGTGTTTCGATAGATAGGACACGCTTTGGGAGAAGTGGGTCGTGGAGGAGGGAGAATGAACGTTCGGTATTGGTTGTTGGCTTTGGCTACCTGCACGGCTTTGGCCGGCTCTGCGCAGGCGGAGGACACATTTAAGATTGGCTCGTCGGTGGGATTGACGGGATACGCGGCAGTGATCGACCGCGCTTGGCGCGACGGACTTGCCGTTGCCGCCGATGCTCTTAACGAAAAGGGCGGTATTCTCGGCAAGAAGATCGAGGTTATCACCGAGGATAACAAGTCGCAGCCGCAGGATGCGGTCGTCGGATATCGCAAAATGATCTCCAGCGATCAGGTCAGCCTCTTCGACAGCGGTTGCGTGTCGGCCGGCAACTTTGCCGCCGCTGCCTTCGTGATGCAGGCGAAGCTGCCCATGTATCTCTGCTCGATCCTGCCGCAGCGCGACAAAGAGCAGGAATGGGCCTTCAGCTTCCTGGCGCCGCCGAAGTTCGAGATCGAGGCCCGCTATCGCTACATCAAAGAGAAGACCGATATCCGTAAGGTCGGCATTCTCTACGACCCGACCCCCTATGCACTAATGATGAAGGGTCTCGGGGAGCAGCTCGCCAAGGATTTCGGCCTTGAGGTCGTGGCTCAGGAGACCTACAAGCCCGACGATGCCGACATGACCGTGCAGCTCGGTCGCATCAACGCGGCCGGCGGCGGGGCTGTGATCAAGATCGGGCAAGGCGGCTCGACCGTGACGGCTGCCAAGAACATCAAGCAGCTCGGTCTCGACAAGATGCTGCTTCTGTCAAGCAATGACGACGGTTCGATCTTCCAGCAGGCAGGCCAGGTCCTCGGCGATCGCTTCTTCTTTGTCGCGCCGCCAGTCCAGCTGCCGAAACAATTGAAGCCTGGTCCGGCCAAGGATGCCGTCGATGCCTTCCTGAAATACTGGAAACCAAAATATCCGGATCGCGACCCGGCCAACAGTGCCCGAGCCTGGGATTCGATGATGGTTCTGGCCAAGGCAGCTGAGATTGCCAAGTCTACCGACGGTACGGCGCTTCGCGACGCGACGCAGAAGGTTCCGTCCTATGTCGGCGCTTATGCGACGTTCAACTTCTCCGAAAAGCAGCATGTCGGAATTACCGAAAATCCGTTCCTCATCGGTAAGTTCGCTACCGGCGAGCTGGTAGTTGCGGAATGAGCGTGCCTGCTTCCGATAAAGGCAATGTCCCTCTGCTCGAGGCAAGGGACATTTCCGCCAGCTACGGCCAGGTGCAGGCGTTGAAACCGACCAGTCTGCACATTGCCGAAGGCGAGCTGGTGACGATTCTCGGGCCGAACGGCGCCGGCAAGACCACGTTGATGCGGGCGCTCACGCGCCTCACCGCGAGCAAGGGTAATCTCTTCTTCCGCGGAGAAGACATTACCGGCCTTTCGACCCACAGGCTGGCCCGCCGGGGCATCATCATGGTGCAGGAGGGGCGGGGGCTGTTTCCGCAGATGAGCGTTCGCGAGAACCTCGTGATCGGCGCCTTTCTTCATTCGGCCGAAACGGACGCGCAGATGACGTCGGTCTTCGAGCTGTTTCCCCGGCTGAAGGAGCGTCTCGACCAGCTTGCCGGATCGCTGTCCGGCGGCGAACAACAGATGCTGGCGATCGGTCGCGCCCTGATGGCCAAGCCGCAATTGCTGATGCTTGACGAGCCATCGCTCGGGTTGGCACCGCGGGTGGCGTTCGAAATTCTCGGCACGCTCCGCGAACTGAACCGCCGAGGCATCGGCATTCTCCTTGTCGAGCAGAAGGCGCCGCTGGCGCTGAAGCTGGCGCAGCGCGTCTATGTCATCGCGCTCGGCAAGATCGTTGCAGAACTCAAGACAGACGAGATCAAATCGCATCATGACCTCGCACGTTACTACCTCCATTGAGCCTACGGGCATTCGCTGGCAGTCGATCCTGCCGATCGTCGCCGTACTGGCGCTGGCCGCTGTCGGGTTCGTGTCGAGCGACTATATCGTCACGGTGCTGGGCTTCGCCTTCATCTACGCGATCTTCTGCACCGGCCTGAATTTCTTCATGGGCTACACCGGCCAGGCGTCATTCGGGCAAAGCGCATTTGCAGCGATCGGCGGTTACGGCAGCGCGATCCTGTGCACCGATTACGGCTGGGAGCCATTGCTGGCACTGTTTGCCACGATGGTCCTGTCCGGCGTCGCGGCGGTGCTGGTCGGTTACCCGACGCTCCGGCTGCGCGGCCATTACCTTGCCATGGCGACTTTCGCGCTTGGCCTGATCGTATACGAAATTACCATCGAGTGGACCGCCCTGACACAAGGTTACATGGGGTATTCCGGCGTGCCACCCCTGGGGGTCGCGGGTTTTACGCTCGACACGCTGAAGCAGCAATTGGTGGTTCTGGTCGTCATTTCGTTGATTGGCGTCGGCATCGCGGCCCGGCTCCGGCAATCGCGGTTCGGCAGGGCGCTGGCTTCGATCGCTGGCAGCGAATCCGCCGCCCGGGCGCTTGGGGTCGATATCGCCCGCTACAAGCTGATCGCCTTCGTCATCGCGGCGCTCTATGCCTCGGCGGCCGGTTCGCTGTTTGCTCACTTCGTCGGCTTCATCAGCCCGGAAGTCTATGGTACGACCATGGTCATCCAAAGCTTCGCAATGCTTTATCTTGGCGGCATAGGAACGATGTGGGGGCCGATGATCGGCGCTATCATCGTGTCGATCCTGCCGGAGACGATGCGCGGGCTGAAAGAAATGCAGGATATCGCCTACACGGCGGTACTCATCTTGATCCTCATCTTTGCGCCCCGCGGCTTGGCCGGTCTATCGGTCCTGTTCAGGCGGACTCGAGTCCGCGTGCTGGAGAAAGCATAATCATGGCACTCCTTTCCGTTCGCGAGGAGACGATGCGCTTCGGCGGTCTCTTCGCCAATCAATCCATCTCCTTCGACGTCGAAGAAGGTGAACTGCTGGCGGTGATCGGCCCAAACGGCGCCGGCAAGACGACGCTGTTTAACGTTATCTCCGGCTTCTTCCCGCCGACATCCGGCTCGATCCATTTCGACGGCGAAGAGATTACCGGCAAATCGTCCCACCACGTGGCGTCAGCAGGTCTGGTGCGAACCTATCAGCTCGTCCAGCTGTTCAAGCAGCTGACGGTGGCGGAAAATGTCGAGATTGGCAGCCACCGGGTGACGCGCGGCGGCGTTTTTTCGGCTCTCTTCAGGCCCGAATGGATGCGCCAGCAGGAAAAATCCGTAACAGAAGGTGCACGCGACCTCCTGCGCTTCGTCGGGTTGGAACATCAGGCCGACATGATGGCCGACACGCTGCCCTATGGGCGCCAGAGGCTGCTCGAAGTGGCGCGGGCGCTGGCTGCCAAACCCCGGCTGCTTCTGCTCGACGAACCGGCCGCCGGCCTCAACACTCAGGAAACCGAGGCGCTGGCCGAGGTCATCACCCGTATCCACCAAGCCGGCACGACTATCATCCTCATCGAGCATGACATGAGCCTCATCATGAAAATCGCCCAGCGCATCGTCGTGCTGGATTTCGGAAAGAAGATTGCCGAAGGAACACCGGACGAGATCAAGGCTCATCCGGATGTCATTGCGGCCTATCTCGGCGGAACGGAGACGGTCGATGCCTAGCCTTGTCGAATTCCTACAAAGCATCGTCAACGGTGTAGGCGTCGGCCTGATCTACGGCCTCGTTGGCATCGGTTTCTGCGTTATCTACAATGCCAGCGGCATCGTCAATTTTGCGCAGGGCGTTTTTGTCATGCTGGGTGGCATGGTGTGCGAAACGCTGCTGTCGCAACTTGGCATTCCGTTGATCGTCGCAGTGGTGCTGACCATTCCGCTTGTGGCGATCTCCGGTATCGTCATGGAGCTCGCCATCGTGCGACCGATGATGCATCGGGGAGCGACGCTGTTTGCGATCATTCTTGCAACGCTTGCGGCGCAGATCATGATCGAGCGCATCACGCTGCTCACCTTCGGCGATCGGCCGCGGACCTATCACGAGTTCACCACCGGTGGGCCGCTGAAGATCGGCGATGTAGCGATTGGTTACCAGCTGTTCTGGATCCTCGGTTGCGGTGCCCTTCTGGTCCTTCTGCTTTGGCTGTTCTTTACCCGCACCAGGACGGGTAGGGCGTTGCGCGCCTGCTCGCAGAACCGGGAGGCGGCACAGCTGCTGGGCATTCCGGTGGCGCGGATGATGCTGATCGCCTTCGCTCTCAGTGCAGCGCTTGGCGCTATCGCCGGCATCCTCGTGACGCCAACGCAATACACCGCCTACAATGTCGGCACGCCTTTTGGTGTCAACGGCTTCATAGCGGCGATCATCGGCGGGTTCGGCCGTGCCGGCGGGGCGCTTGCGGGCGGGCTTCTGCTCGGTGTGCTTCAGGCGCTGGCCATCGTGGCGCTCGGCGCGGGCTTCAAGAATGTCGCGGCTCTGAGCTTCCTGCTCGTCGTGCTGCTGTTCTTCCCCAACGGACTTTTCGCGGGCTTCGGCAAGAGCGCGAAAGCGCATTGAAACTGATTGTCGGCACGCCCCCGTGCGGCCGAACGGAAAAAGGATTGATCCATGTATAACAGCAGCGATCCCCGCACCTCGCTGGCGACTGCGAAATCAGGGCCGGAGGCCTCGGAATTCGCCGCCGCGGAATATCTGAAATTCTACGAGACCGCGCCGCAGGAAGACGATGCCCGTGGCAGGACCTGGCTTGGTCGAGGGCAGAACTTCATCATTGCCCACACCGAGGCGAAGCCGGGCGCGAGTTTCTCGCGGACGGCGCAGATAGATGAATATGCCGTCCTGCTGCCGGATGCGGACTCGTCCGCGACGATTACATGGCGGGGGAGAACGGAAACGGTTGCCGGTTACTCCCTTTGCTTCGTGCCGCCGGGTGACAGCACCGTGACGATGCCGGACGGCGGGCGTGTGGTGCGCATGTTCTCTACCCGCTCGGAGGATCTGGCGCAGGCCTGCGTCAACGCGAGCGCCTACGCCACGCCCCATCCTAACATCCCGCCCTTCCAGCCCTGGCCGGAACCACGCGGCGGCTACAAGGTGCGAGCGTATTCGCTCGACGTGCCACCCGAGCCTGGCCGTTTCGGCCGTATCTGGCGCTGCACGACGTTCATGGTCAACGTTCTGCCGACGGAGACGGGGCCACGAGACATCAACAAGCTGTCGCCCCACTACCATGACGATTTCGAGCAGTGCTCGCTGGCGCTGGAAGGTTCCTACACGCATCATATCCGCTGGCCCTGGACGCCGAGCCTCGATGCCTGGCGGGCTGACGATCATGAGCTTTGCGGCTCGCCTTCCGTCACCGTCATTCCACCGCCGGCGATCCATACCTCGCGCGGCATGGATGCGGGCGTGAATCAGCTGGTCGACATCTTCTCGCCCCCACGTTTCGATTTTTCGGAAAAGCAGGGCTGGGTCCTGAATGCCGACGAGTATCCCATGCCCGCCAACAAGGGTGCGCAATGATGAGCGCCATGCTGGAAGACAAGGTTGTCATTGTCACAGGCGGCTCCAGAGGCATTGGTGCGGCAATTACGCGCCGTTTCGTGTCGCTCGGCAGCCGGGTCGTCATCGCGTACCGGTCCGACCGCGCAGCCACTGACAGGCTTTGCGCCGAACTTACTGACATGGGTGGCAACTGCATCGCGGTGCAGGCTGATGTCGCGAAGCCCAAGGACATCGAAGCGCTGGTCGCAGCTACTGTGGAGAATTTTGGTTCGATTGACGTCCTTCTCAATTGTGCCGCCATCGGGCCCTATCGTCCGCTCGGCGACATGGACGCTTCCTTCATCAAGGATATTCTGGAAACCAACGTCATGGGAGTGGTGTTACTGACCCAGGCGGTCTTGCCGCATCTTGCCTCGCCCGGCGGCCGCATCATCAACTTCGCATCGGCACTGGCCTATAGACCAATCCCGACGAGTTCCGTCTATTCCGCGTCCAAAGCCGCGGTGGTCACACTGACGCATGCCTTCGCCAAGGAACTCGGGCCGAAGGGGATTACTGTGAACGCCGTGGCGCCTGGCGTCATCGAAACGGATATGACGACCAAGATCATCGCCGAACGAGGCGAGCAGATCCTGGCGATGACGCCGCTCGCGCGCATCGGCCAGCCGGACGACATTGCGAGCATTGTTACATTCCTGGCGTCGCCAGAAGCCGGCTGGATAACCGGACGGACCATCTTGGCCGATGGCGGCGTCACATGACTGGAAAGCGTGACGGGGCAGAAATGGTTCCGCACGCGGGATGGATATGGCGACAAGCGTCGTTTCCATGGGTGAAATCCATGACCATACCCACCGCAACGTGCTGCTCCTGGCCCGGCTGGCGCTTGATGCCGAGGGAGACAGACGACGGATGCCGAGGCGGCCACGGCGCACGCTCGATGACATAGAGGTTTGCAACAAAGGCGACGTGTTCATCGTCATCAAAGGACAGCAGTGCGACCTTCAGGCCGCTCTCGCGGACATTTGGACAACGGCGCCGGCCCAGGGGTTCAGCGGCGTGCTCATTCCCGGGGAGAGGGGGAAGGCATGCCGATTGCCGACGAGATCTGGAGAAGCTTCACATTCTTGCAGGCGCCCAGTGGCCGCCCGCGCATTCGGGAGGAGTATGACGTGTCATTGTTTGGGACCCTGCGCACGCCGCGCAACCTTGTTTTCGGGGCCGGGCAGCGCCATGCGCTGGCAGGTTATGCAGCAGCCCTTGGCCGCCGTGCGCTTGTTATCACCGATGCACGCCTGGCCGCCGATCCGGAATTCACCCGTCTCGTTGGCTCGTTGAGTCGGGCCGGCCTCGAGGCGATGGTGTTCGACGGCACAATCGCCGAACTTCCGATGGAATGTATCGACGAGGCCGTCGAGGCGGGAAGGGCACACGGAGCGGATCTCGTCATCGGCATCGGCGGCGGCAGCTGCCTGGATGCGGCAAAAATAGCCGCCCTGCTTCTCGCCCATGGCGGCAAGGTCTCGGATTATTACGGAGAGTTCAAGGTGCCGGGCCCGGTCCTGCCGCTCATCCTGATGCCGACGACCTCCGGCACCGGTTCGGAAGTCACTCCGGTTGCAGTGGTCACCGATCCCGACCGGGCGATGAAGGTCGGCATCGCCAGTCCACATCTGATCAGCCATACGGCGATCTGCGATCCGGAGCTTACCCGGACTTGCCCGCCGGCGCTGACCGCGATGTCCGGCGCTGACGCGCTGACTCACGCGATCGAGGCCTTCACAACGCTCCGGCGCCAGCCGACCGGCACGATCGTCCACGAACATGTCTTCCTCGGCAAGAATGCGCTCAGCGACCATTACGCCCTGCTGGCAATCGCGCATATCGCGTCCAGCCTGAAGCGCGCCTATGACGATGGCAACGACCTTGAGGCCCGCGAGCGGCTGATGTTTGGCGCCATGGCCGCCGGCCTTGCGTTCGGAACAGCCGGGACCGCTGCCGCCCACGCGGTGCAATATCCAATTGGTGCAATGACCCACACGCCGCACGGCGCCGGCGTCGCGGTGATGATGCCCTATGTGATGGAATTCAACCGCCACCATTGCACAACCGAACTTGCCGAGATCGGCAAGGCGATGGGCCTCGATCTGACGGACATGACGGCCTTCGAGCAGGCCAGTGCGACGATCGATGCGGTCGATGACCTGTTTGCCTCGATCGGCATTCCAAGGACCATCGCCGATCTCGGCATCACCAACACGCAGCTGGCGCTGGTCGCCGAACAGGCGATGGGCATCGCGCGCCTCATCAAGAACAATCCGCGCCCGATCGACATCGGCAACATGGCGATCCTGGTCGAGTCGGCGTTTTCTGGCGATCGCGATCGACTTCGCGCCGAGGCAAGCGGGCGTACCATCGAACAAAGGGCAAGCTGAGATGACAATCGATCCGAAGATCACCGCGAAATTCAGTTTCAACGTCGCATCGGTGCCGACCGGCCTGTTCATCGGCGGCAAATGGGTTCCCGGTTCGACCGGAAAGCGCCTGGACGTCATCGATCCCTCAACCGGAGCCGTGATTGCGGCGGTTGCCGATGCGAGCGTCGAGGACGCCTTTCAGGCAGTTAAGGCCGCCCACGAGGCAGGTCCCGCCTGGGCCTCGACGGCGCCGCGCAAGCGATCTGAAATCCTCAGGCGCTGTTTCGAGCTGATGATCGAGCGCAAGGACATGCTGGCCGAACTGATCAGCCTGGAAAACGGAAAGGCGCTTTCCGACGCGCACGGCGAGGTCGCCTATGCGGCGGAATTCTTTCGCTGGTTTTCGGAAGAGGCCGTGCGACTGAACGGCGAGGTTTCCACGGCGCCTTCCGGCGCCAACAAGATCCTCGTGCAGCACCAGCCGATCGGCGTCGCAGTGCTCGTCACGCCCTGGAATTTCCCGGCGGCAATGGCGACCCGCAAGATCGGCCCGGCGCTTGCAGCCGGCTGCACCTGCGTACTGAAACCGGCCAGCGAAACGCCGCTGACCGCTTATGCGCTTGCCGCGCTCTATGCCGAAGCCGGCGTTCCCGACGGCGTTGTCAACGTCATCACCACCAGCCGGTCCGGCGCCACGGTCAGCGCCATGTTGCACGATCCGCGCGTCCGCAAGCTTTCCTTCACCGGTTCGACCGACGTCGGGCGCAAACTGCTGCACGAGGCGGCAGACACGATCATCTCCTGTTCCATGGAATTGGGCGGCAACGCACCGTTCATCGTTTTCGACGACGCCGACCTGGATGCGGCGATCGAAGGCGCCATGGTCGCCAAGATGCGCAACGGTGGGGAAGCCTGCACGGCGGCCAATCGCTTTTACGTGCAGAAAGGTATTGCCGAGGCGTTTTCCGCCAAGCTTGCCGAGCGCATGAGCGCGCTCCGGGTCGGACCGGGATATGACGGGGCGACACAATGCGGTCCGTTGATCAACCAGAGTGCCGTCGATCGGATCTCCGCGCTCGTCACCGACGCGACACGCCGCGGTGCCAGGGTGCTGGCCGGCGGCCAACCGATGAAGCAGGATGGCTTTTTCTTTCCGCCGACGGTGATCAGCGGCGTCGCGCGGGATGCCGAGATCAACCGCGAGGAGATTTTTGGGCCGGTGGCGGCGATCACCGTTTTTGAAACGGAGGACGAAGCCGTCTCTGCGGCGAACGACACTGAATACGGTCTGATCGCCTATCTCTTCACCGCTGACCTTGGCCGTGGGTTGCGGGTCTCCGAGCGGCTGGAGGCCGGCATGATTGGGCTGAATCGCGGCCTCGCCTCTGATCCGGCCGCCCCTTTCGGCGGCGTCAAGCAAAGCGGTCTCGGCCGCGAAGGCGCGCATCACGGCATCATGGAATTCTGTGAGACGAAATACATTGCGGTCACCTGGTAAAGGCGGAGCTTACCATGCTACGACTCCGACTTCGCCAGTACATGCCGATGCCTCCGGTGCCTGCGGGATCGGGCGATGCGACGCCGGATCCCGTCTTCGAAGCAGTGGCGGGGAGGGCGAAGACGGCATTTTGGCGCCCCGGCCGGGGCCTTGTTGTTATTGCCGACGGCAGCGAGCATGAGTTCGACTGCACCGATGCGGCGGCGGAGGCGAGAATGCTGGCGCGGCTTAAGGATGATGGAATAGCGATCCTGGACGAAGCAGGCCCCCGGATGGTCGTCTTCACCATCGCCGCGGCCGGACTTCTGGCTCTCCTATTGCTGGTTCTCGCGAGATGAGCGTCCGCTTGCCAAAACGGGCGGCTGTGGGAACTGGTCTCCAACCTGCTTGCTATCCATGGTCCAAAAACGAAGCCGGGCAGCAGGACATCCTACAAGATATTCCGGCTGTTTCAGGCCCGATGGGCAGACAATGACGTCTATGGACATACGAACAATGCCGTCATTATAACCTGTACGATACCGGCATAAACCGTCATCTGATCGAGCACAGTGGCCTGGACATAAGGCGCGGGTCCGAAGCGTTCTTCGTCGTCGACTCGGGCTGGCGATGCCATTCCGAAATAGCGTTTCCCTATTTTGTTGCCGGGCAGGTCCTCGCTCCAATACGAAACCGGTTTGTTTCGCAACGAGGAG
Organism: Neorhizobium vignae; assembly: GCF_000732195.1. GTDB lineage: Bacteria > Pseudomonadota > Alphaproteobacteria > Rhizobiales > Rhizobiaceae > Neorhizobium > Neorhizobium vignae. The sequence continues at coordinate 1,405 of NZ_JNNU01000041.1, read as the reverse complement.
GACGTGGCCGCGGCGGAGAGCTATTTCGTGCATGTGGACGTCAGCCAGTCCGATCGCAAGCCGGTCCCATTCAAGCGACTTTTGGAAAGCCTTGTCTGATCAATGCCAAAACCTGCCGCGCGGAGCGGGAAATGGCTTAAGTTCCACCTAGCGAAACCCGAATTCATTTTTGCGAAAAATATTTGCGGCAATACTTATCTGGCTCCGACCCCGACCGTGGGTTTGCTTTAATATCAAGACTAACTGCGCCTCTACCGAGGAATCGACAAAGGCCAACTGCACGCGAGTAGCATATGAGAAACCTGAAGATTTCCCACCAACTGCTGGGCATGGTCGCATTGCTGGCACTGGCTTTCGTCTCAGTCACGTTTTATGAGTTGCGCAGTTCAATCGGCGCCATTTACGCCGAGCGCTACGATATGCTGCGCACCCAAGTCGAATCAGGCATTTCGATCCTGCAGGCTTATGACAATCGCGAAAAATCGGGCGAGTTGTCCCATGAAGAGGCCCAGAAACAGGCCTTCGCAACGCTGGCTAGTATAAAGTACGAGCCGTCCGGCTACCTGTTCGGCATGGATTACGATACAGTGACAAAGTTCCATCCCAATCCGAAATTCATCGGCGTGAACCAGAAGGCTCAGCCTGGGAATACCACCAGCGAACAGCTTGTGGCGAAGGGTCGAGCCGCCGGCGGCATTACTGTCTTCAACTGGCCCAAACCCGGCATGCCTGCCGATCAACAGTTCGAAAAGGCGACCTATTCCAAGGTCTTCGAACCGTGGCAGATCGTTGTTGCCACCGGCGTCTATACCGACGATCTCGATGCGAAGGTCCAGAAGACCATCATGGAGGTCGTCAGTTTCGGCCTGATCGCCTTCCTGCTCGCCCTCGGTGTCGCCTTCATCGTCATCCGCAATATCACCAAGCCGCTGGCCTCCGTTCATTCGGCGCTGGAAGCGGTCGCCAACGAGAATGTCAAGCTCGCCATCCCGCATACGGACATGTCGAACGAGGTCGGCATGATGGCGAAAGCCACCCAGGCGCTGCAGGAAAAGATCCGCGAACGCCATGCGATGACCGAACGCGAGGAAAAGCAGAAGACCGAGCTTGACCGCGAGCGCCAGCAGAATCTCGACCTGCAGCAGCAGGAAGCCGCAAGCCAGGCCCGCGTTGTTTCCACCATCGGCGAAGCACTGGAATCACTCGCGCATGGCGACCTGACGATCCGCTGCGCCGATCTTGGCCCCCGTTACGAAACCTTGCGCCACAACTTCAATGATGCGCTCGTGCATCTCGAAGCCGCGATGAGCAAGGTCAATGCCAAGGGCATCGATATCGGGGGTTCCAAGGAAGAAATCCGCCGCGCCTCCAACGAACTGTCCCAGCGCACCGAACGCCAGGCCGC
>NZ_JNNU01000040.1 GCF_000732195.1 Neorhizobium vignae | reverse complement strand
TCGTCGCCTCGATCATCGAGTAATCGATAGCGACATTAAATAGCAAAGGCCCTGCCGGCAACGGCGGGGCCTTTCGCATTCAAGCCCCCCCTTGAGTCAATCGGGCGGCTCACCCTGAGTCAGCTTTAGGAAACGCGCGCTCTCGTAACGGGAATAAACCTTGTCGCGGCCCGGCACATCAGAGACTGCCGCGCCTTACGCGATGACAGGCCCGCTGCAGCCAGGTGCTGTCAGGCCGACCTTGGAATTGACGGATGCCGGCAGGGGAGGCGGGCAGACATCCACCCGAGTCGGCAAGTCGCCGCCCGGTGACCGGAACAAGCGCAAATGCCCATCGGCGATCCCTTCTACCGGTGGAAGCGCCAGGCAAACGATTGCTTCCCGTTGCGAATCGCCTCCGGGCCAGACGTCCTGGGGAAGTCTCTGCCGAACAATCGAAGCCATTGCGGATCGGCTGGCGGGCAGGGAAATGGCCCCAGGCGGCGCCGGGACGGCGCTTTCGGGCGTTCGCTTTGCCGAGGCGTCTGACGGGTCCGGCCGAAAGCTGAGGTAGAACGGTCCCGATATCAAAAATGCTCTTGCAAAGCGCAGCGCATCCCCTTAAAGGGAGCGCCTAGCCAGTTGGCGGCAGGCCGGAGTTTCCGGTTAACGGTCGCCAAGGTTGAAGGGGTGTAGCTCAGTTGGTAGAGCGGCGGTCTCCAAAACCGCAGGTCGTCGGTTCAAGCCCGGCCGCCCCTGCCACTTTCAGATGATTGGCGCGAAATTATCCGCAGCGAAATCGTCGGGAAATGGCAGCCGTGCAAAACGGCGAAATTTCATCGAACACTGTTTTCCCTCTTGTGTAAAGGGGAAGGGGTGTTTATGTAGGTCAAAACAGACACGCGGTGCGTGGGGCTGAGAGAGTTCAGCTTTACGTGCCGTAATTGCGTGGACAATCTATGGCATCCAAAACCAATCCCGTTACGTTTCTGCGCCAGGTGCGCTCCGAAGCGTCGAAAATCCATTGGCCGTCTCGTCGCGAGACCATGATCTCCACGGCCATGGTTCTGGTTATGGTTGTGTTCGCTGCACTGTTTTTCTTCGCTGCCGACCAGCTTATGGGCTGGCTGCTACGTCTCGTACTGAACGTCAGCGTTTGATTCTGGAGAATAAAAATGGCGGCGCGTTGGTACATCGTCCACGCATATTCTAATTTTGAGAAGAAGGTTGCCGAGGACATCGAGAACAAGGCTCGCCAGAAGGGGCTTGAGCATTTGTTCGAGAAGATCCTCGTGCCGACCGAGAAGGTCGTCGAGGTGCGCCGCGGCCGCAAGGTCGATTCCGAGCGCAAGTTCTTTCCGGGTTACGTCATGGTTCGGGCTAATCTGACCGACGAAGCGTACCACCTGATCAAGAACACCCCGAAGGTCACCGGTTTCCTCGGTTCCGACAACAAGCCGGTTCCGATCCCGGATTTCGAGGCCGAACGTATTCTGGGCCAGGTTCAGGAAGGCGTCGAGCGGCCGAAATCCTCGATCACCTTCGAGATCGGCGAGCAGGTTCGCGTATCCGACGGTCCCTTCGCGTCCTTCAACGGGACCGTACAGGATGTCGATGAAGAGCGCTCCCGCCTCAAGGTCGAAGTCTCGATCTTCGGTCGTGCGACCCCGGTCGAGCTGGAATACGCTCAGGTCGAAAAGGTCTGATGAATTTCGAAATGGGGCCTGCTGTTTGTTCAGTGGGCCTCGTGCGGCGTTTGCCGCAAGCGCGTGGGAGGGATGGTGCCTTAGCCGGGCATCTCGACCGAACCACGCAACCGCAGCCGCCGGCGAAAGCCGGCATGTCGGACCGGGAAACCGGTCTCTAACGAGCCGGGTAACCGGTCTCTCGAAAGGCAGAGAGTTATGGCTAAGAAAGTTATGGGCCACCTCAAGCTGCAGGTGAAGGCAGGGTCGGCCAATCCGTCCCCGCCGATCGGTCCTGCACTTGGTCAGCGCGGCATCAACATCATGGAATTCTGCAAGGCGTTCAATGCCGCCACGCAGGAAATGGAAAAGGGCATGCCGATCCCGGTCGTCATCACCTATTTCCAGGACAAGTCCTTCACGTTCGCGATGAAGCAGCCTCCGGTCAGCTACTGGCTGAAGAAGGAAGCGAAGATCACCTCGGGTTCCAAGACCCCGGGCAAGGGCGCCAAGGCTGGCACCCTGACCAAGGCTCAGATCCAGACCATCGCCCAGGCGAAGATGAAGGACCTGAACGCTGCCGATCTCGAAGGCGCAATGGCCATGATCGAGGGCTCCGCCCGCGCCATGGGCCTGGAAGTGGTGGCTTAACATGGCAAAGCTTGCAAAGCGTATTCAGAAGATCCGCGAAGGCGTGGATCCGACCAAGCTCGTAGCGCTCACCGAGGCCATCTCGATGGTCAAGGAACGTGCGGTCGCCAAGTTCGACGAAACCATCGAAATCGCGATGAACCTCGGCGTCGATCCGCGTCACGCAGACCAGATGGTCCGCGGCGTGGTCAACCTGCCGAACGGCACCGGCCGTGACGTCCGCGTTGCCGTTTTCGCACGTGGCGCCAAGGCTGACGAAGCCAAGGCAGCCGGTGCAGACATCGTCGGCGCCGAAGACCTCGTCGAAATCGTCCAGGGCGGCAAGATCGACTTCGATCGCTGCATCGCCACCCCGGACATGATGCCGCTCGTCGGTCGTCTCGGTAAGGTTCTCGGCCCGCGCGGCATGATGCCGAACCCGAAGGTCGGAACCGTCACCATGGACGTCACGGGCGCCGTCAAGGCTTCCAAGGGCGGTGCTGTCGAGTTCCGCGTCGAGAAGGCTGGCATCATTCATGCCGGTATCGGCAAGGCCTCCTTCGAAGCCAAGGCTCTCGAAGAGAACATCAAGGCTTTCGCCGATGCGGTCATCAAGGCTAAGCCGGCTGGTGCCAAGGGCAACTACGTCAAGCGCGTAGCCATCTCTTCGACCATGGGCCCGGGCGTGAAGATCGACCCGTCGACGGTCACGGCTTAAAGATTTTCCGGAGCTTTCGGGCTCCGGTCGCATGAATTCCCGGTCCTTCGGGGCCGGGAATTTCCCAGGGAAACCTGGGAATTCCTGTCCGAGATTGCGGGTGGTTTCGACCTTAATCACTTGATGCCTGCATGAGACGGGTAAGACCCGAGATTTTTGAGGTGCCATGCGCCTCGTAAAATCGGTTCGAGCCTAGTGTGCCTTGTGCCTGGAGCCTTACGGCGACAGAGCGAGGGGACAGGATCCTCAAGCGTCGCTTGGGGTCCTAATCAAGGGATCCCTTGAGGCAAAGGCAACCCGATGGGGCCTGCAGGATTGCGGTCCCGTCAACTGGAGACAGACAGTGGAAAGAGCGGAAAAGCGCGAATTTGTCACGGAGCTGAACGAAGTCTTCAAGGCTTCTGGTTCGGTTGTCGTGGCCCACTATGCTGGTGTCACAGTTGCGCAGATGAACGATTTTCGTTCGAAGATGCGCGCTGCTGGCGGCACCGTCAAAGTCGCGAAGAACCGTCTGGCCAAGATCGCTCTTCAGGGTACGGAGTCGGAAGGGATGTCAAATCTCTTCAAGGGTCAGACGCTGATCGCATTCAGCGAAGACCCGGTAACGGCTCCGAAGGTCGTCATGGATTTCGCCAAGACCAATGACAAGATCATTGTTCTGGGCGGTTCCATGGGTGCAACCACGCTCACTGCGGATGCGGTCAAGTCGCTTGCGACCCTGCCTTCGCTGGACGAGCTTCGCGGCAAGCTGCTGGGCCTCTTGAATGCCCCGGCTACCCGCGTCGCTACGGTTGTTGCAGCACCGGCAAGCCAGCTTGCCCGCGTGTTTGCGGCCTACGCCAAGAAGGACGAGGAAGCCGCTTAAGGCGGTTTTTCGCTGTTCATACCCAAATCAAGTTCGAACCGAATATAAGGAACTATCAAAATGGCTGATCTCGCAAAGATCGTTGAAGACCTCTCTGCTCTGACCGTTCTGGAAGCTGCTGAGCTTTCCAAGCTGCTCGAAGAGAAGTGGGGCGTATCTGCAGCTGCTCCCGTAGCCGTTGCTGCTGCTGGCGGTGGCGCTGCTGCTGCTCCGGCTGAAGAAGAAAAGACCGAGTTCGACGTCATCCTCGCTGATGCCGGCGCCAACAAGATCAACGTCATCAAGGAAGTCCGCGCCATCACCGGCCTGGGCCTCAAGGAAGCCAAGGATCTCGTTGAAGCCGCTCCGAAGGCTGTCAAGGAAGGCGTCAACAAGGCTGAAGCCGCTGACCTCAAGAAGAAGCTTGAGGACGCCGGCGCCAAGGTCGACGTTAAGTAATATCGGAATGCGGCGGGAGAGGTCTCCTCTTCCGCCGATTTCCTCCGAACGTATTACCCAGGAACCGTCAAAACGGTTCCTGGGTAATGGGTTCTCAAGAGGATGGTCCCGAATCGAACAGAAAAGGCAATCCGGCCTGGCGTGTTCGAGAGGTGGGACGAGATTGGGAATACCCATTGATCGACGGGATCGACTGGCCAGCGAACCCCGTCCGTTGCAGGCCCGGATGCAAGTTTGAAGGAGCGACGATGGCTCAGACCCTTTCCTTTAATGGTCGCAGGCGCGTACGCAAGTTTTTTGGAAAAATCCCCGAAGTCACGGAGATGCCGAACCTCATCGAGGTTCAGAAGGCATCCTATGACCAATTCCTGATGGTCGATGAGCCGAAGGGCGGTCGTCCCGACGAAGGTCTGAACGCTGTCTTCCGGTCGGTCTTCCCGATCACCGATTTTTCCGGCGCCTCCATGCTCGAATTCGTGTCCTACGAATTCGAACTGCCGAAGTTCGACGTGGAAGAATGCCGTCAGCGCGATCTGACCTATGCGGCGCCGCTGAAGGTGACGCTGCGCCTGATCGTGTTCGATATCGACGAGGATACGGGCGCAAAGTCGATCAAGGACATCAAGGAACAGTCGGTCTACATGGGCGACATGCCGCTCATGACCGACAACGGTACGTTCATCGTGAACGGCACCGAACGCGTGATCGTGTCCCAGATGCACCGTTCGCCGGGCGTCTTCTTCGACCACGACAAGGGCAAGAGCCATTCTTCCGGCAAGCTGCTCTTCGCAGCCCGCGTCATTCCGTATCGCGGTTCCTGGCTCGACATCGAATTCGACGCCAAGGACATCGTCTACGCCCGTATCGACCGCCGCCGTAAGATCCCCGTGACCTCGCTGCTGATGGCGCTCGGCATGGACGGCGAAGAAATCCTGTCGACCTTCTACACGAAGTCGTCCTACCAGCGCGACGGCGAAGGCTGGCGGATTCCGTTCCAGCCGGAGACCCTCAAGGGTGCAAAGACCCTTTCCGACATGATCGACGCCGATACCGGCGAAGTGGTCGTCGAATCCGGCAAGAAGCTCACCCCGCGTCTTCTCCGTCAGCTGACGGACAAGGGCCTCAAGGCTCTGAAGGCGACCAATGACGACATCTACGGCAACTATCTTGCCGAAGACATCGTCAACGCGGCAACCGGCGAGATCTACCTCGAAGCCGGCGACGAAATCGACGAAAAGAGCCTGCCGGTCATCCTCAATGCCGGTTTCGACGAGATCCCGGTTCTCGGCATCGACCATATCAATGTCGGCGCCTACATCCGCAACACGCTGTCGGCCGACAAGAACGAGAACCGTCAGGACGCTCTGTTCGACATCTACCGCGTCATGCGTCCGGGTGAACCGCCGACCATGGAATCGGCCGAAGCCATGTTCAACTCGTTGTTCTTCGATTCGGAGCGTTACGACCTCTCCGCAGTCGGCCGCGTCAAGATGAACATGCGCCTCGACCTCGAGGTCGCCGACACCGTTCGCACGCTCCGCAAGGATGACATCCTGGCCGTGGTCCGGATGCTGGTCGAACTGCGCGACGGCAAGGGCGAGATCGACGACATCGACAACCTCGGCAACCGCCGCGTCCGTTCTGTCGGCGAACTGATGGAAAATCAGTATCGCCTCGGCCTGCTCCGCATGGAGCGCGCCATCAAGGAACGCATGTCGTCGATCGAGATCGACACCGTCATGCCGCAGGACCTGATCAACGCGAAGCCGGCAGCAGCCGCGGTTCGCGAATTCTTCGGTTCCTCGCAGCTGTCGCAGTTCATGGACCAGGTGAACCCGCTTTCGGAAATCACCCACAAGCGCCGTCTTTCGGCACTTGGCCCGGGTGGTCTGACCCGCGAGCGTGCCGGCTTCGAAGTCCGCGACGTTCACCCGACCCACTACGGCCGTATTTGCCCGATCGAAACGCCGGAAGGCCCGAACATCGGTCTGATCAACTCGCTTGCCACCTTTGCCCGCGTCAACAAGTACGGCTTCATCGAAAGCCCGTACCGCAAGATCATCGACGGCGTCGTGACGAAGGAAGTGCTTTACCTTTCCGCTATGGAAGAGGCGAAGTATTACGTGGCACAGGCGAACGCCGAGCTGGATAAGAACGGCTCTTTCGTGGAAGAGTTCGTCGTCTGCCGTCATGCGGGCGAAGTCATGCTGTCTCCGCGCGACACCATCAACCTGATGGACGTCTCGCCGAAGCAGCTCGTTTCGGTCGCGGCCGCTCTAATCCCGTTCCTGGAAAACGACGACGCCAACCGCGCTCTGATGGGCTCGAACATGCAGCGTCAGGCCGTGCCGCTGGTCCGTGCCGAAGCTCCGTTCGTCGGCACCGGCATGGAACCGGTCGTCGCCCGCGACTCCGGTGCGGCTATCGCTGCCCGCCGTGGCGGCGTGGTTGACCAGGTCGACGCGACCCGTATCGTTATCCGCGCCACCGAAGACCTCGATCCGTCGAAGTCGGGCGTCGATATCTATCGTCTGCAGAAGTTCCAGCGTTCGAACCAGAACACCTGCGTCAACCAGCGTCCGCTGGTCGCCGTCGGTGACATCCTGAACAAGGGCGACATCATCGCCGACGGTCCGTCGACGGACCTCGGTGACCTGGCGCTCGGCCGCAACGCGCTCGTCGCGTTCATGCCCTGGAACGGCTACAACTACGAAGACTCGATCCTGCTCTCCGAGCGCATCGTGTCGGACGACGTGTTTACCTCCATCCACATCGAAGAATTCGAAGTGATGGCGCGTGACACCAAGCTTGGTCCGGAAGAAATCACGCGCGACATTCCGAACGTTTCGGAAGAAGCGCTGAAGAACCTCGACGAAGCCGGCATCGTCTACATCGGCGCCGAAGTCCAGCCGGGCGACATCCTGGTCGGCAAGATCACCCCGAAGGGCGAAAGCCCGATGACGCCGGAAGAAAAGCTTCTGCGCGCCATCTTCGGTGAAAAGGCCTCCGACGTTCGCGACACCTCCATGCGCATGCCTCCGGGCACGTTCGGCACGGTCGTCGAAGTCCGCGTCTTCAACCGTCACGGTGTGGAGAAGGACGAACGCGCCATGGCGATCGAGCGTGAGGAAATCGAACGCCTCGCCAAGGACCGCGACGACGAACAGGCAATCCTCGACCGCAACGTCTATGGCCGTCTGACGGACATGCTGCGCGGCCAGATATCGGTTGCCGGTCCGAAGGGCTTCAAGAAGGGCATCGAGCTCACCAACGCCGTCATCTCCGAATATCCCCGCTCGCAGTGGTGGATGTTCGCAGTCGAGGACGAAAAGGTGCAGGGCGAAGTCGAAGCGCTCCGCGGCCAGTACGACGAATCCAAGTCGCGCCTTGAACAGCGCTTCATGGACAAGGTCGAAAAGGTCCAGCGCGGCGACGAAATGCCTCCGGGCGTCATGAAGATGGTCAAGGTCTTCGTCGCTGTGAAGCGCAAGATCCAGCCGGGCGACAAGATGGCCGGCCGTCACGGCAACAAGGGCGTCGTGTCGCGCATCGTTCCGGTCGAGGACATGCCGTTCCTCGAAGACGGCACGCATGTCGACATCGTTCTGAACCCGCTAGGCGTGCCTTCGCGCATGAACGTCGGCCAGATCCTCGAGACGCACTTGGCCTGGGCTTGCGCCGGCATGGGCAAGCGTATCGGTGCGCTGCTCGAAGAGTACCGGAAGTCGAACGACATCACGGACCTGAAGAAGGAGCTGACCGAAGCCTATCAGAGTGAGGCAAACGCCGAAGTTGCCAGCTTCGACGACGACTCCCTCGTTCGTCTGGCCGAGCAGTCCAAGCGCGGTCTGTCGATTGCGACGCCGGTCTTCGACGGCGCGCATGAGCCGGACGTCGCAGCGATGCTGACCAAGGCTGGCCTCGATCCGTCGGGTCAGTCGGTCCTCTACGACGGCCGTACCGGCGAGCAGTTCGACCGCAAGGTGACTGTCGGCTACATGTACATGATCAAGCTGAACCACCTTGTGGACGACAAGATCCACGCGCGTTCGATTGGTCCGTACTCGCTGGTTACCCAGCAGCCGCTCGGTGGCAAGGCGCAGTTCGGCGGCCAGCGCTTCGGCGAAATGGAAGTCTGGGCGCTCGAAGCCTACGGCGCCGCCTACACGCTGCAGGAAATGCTGACCGTGAAGTCGGACGACGTGGCCGGCCGTACCAAGGTCTACGAAGCGATCGTGCGCGGCGACGACACGTTCGAGGCAGGCATTCCGGAGAGCTTCAACGTTCTCGTCAAGGAAATGCGCTCTCTCGGCCTGTCCGTCGAGCTCGAGAACTCGAAGATCGACGACGCGAACGTCGGCCAGCTGCCCGACGCAGCCGAATGATCATAATAAGGCGCGCGCCGATTGAAGGCGCGCGCTGCTCCCTCCGCCGGATCCGCCGGCAGGATAGGGAAACTTTCGCCGCATTTCGCGGCTAATACCGTTTTAAAGCATCGGACGGTCCGCCCCGGGAATTTGGGCTGTTCCGATCGCAAGCCGAGGGCTTCCGCCCCTAAAGGAGATAGGCATGAACCAAGAGGTCATGAATCTTTTCAATCCGCAGGTGCCTGCACAGCACTTCGACTCGATCCGTATTTCGATCGCGTCTCCGGAGAAGATTCTCTCCTGGTCCTACGGCGAGATCAAAAAGCCGGAGACCATCAACTACCGTACCTTCAAGCCGGAACGCGACGGCCTTTTCTGCGCCCGCATCTTCGGGCCTATCAAGGACTACGAGTGCCTGTGCGGCAAGTACAAGCGCATGAAGTACAAGGGCATCATCTGCGAAAAGTGCGGCGTCGAAGTCACGCTGTCGCGTGTTCGCCGTGAGCGCATGGGCCATATCGAGCTCGCTGCTCCCGTCGCCCATATCTGGTTCCTGAAGTCGCTTCCGTCGCGCATCTCGACCCTTCTCGACATGACGCTGAAGGATGTCGAGCGCGTTCTCTATTTCGAGAACTACATCGTCACTGAGCCGGGCCTCACCTCGCTCAAGGAAAACCAGCTTCTTTCCGAAGAAGAATACATGATCGCCGTCGACGAGTTCGGCGAAGATCAGTTCACGGCGATGATCGGCGCCGAGGCCATCTACGAGATGCTGGCTTCGATGAATCTCGAAAAGATCGCCGGCGACCTGCGTTCGGAACTTGCCGACACCACGTCGGATCTGAAGCAGAAGAAGCTGATGAAGCGCCTGAAGATCGTCGAGAACTTCATGGAGTCGGGCAACCGTCCGGAATGGATGATCATGAAGGTCGTCCCGGTCATCCCGCCGGACCTGCGCCCGCTGGTTCCGCTCGATGGCGGCCGCTTTGCGACCTCCGACCTGAACGATCTCTATCGTCGCGTCATCAACCGTAACAACCGTCTGAAGCGCCTGATCGAACTGCGCGCCCCGGGCATCATCATCCGCAACGAAAAGCGCATGCTGCAGGAATCTGTGGACGCGCTGTTCGACAACGGCCGTCGTGGCCGCGTCATCACCGGCGCCAACAAGCGTCCGCTGAAGTCGCTGTCCGACATGCTGAAGGGCAAGCAGGGCCGCTTCCGCCAGAACCTTCTCGGCAAGCGCGTCGACTATTCCGGCCGTTCGGTCATCGTGACCGGTCCGGAACTGAAGCTGCACCAGTGCGGCCTGCCGAAGAAGATGGCGCTCGAACTGTTCAAGCCGTTCATCTACGCCCGTCTCGACGCCAAGGGTTACTCCTCGACCGTCAAGCAGGCCAAGAAGCTGGTTGAAAAGGAAAAGCCGGAAGTCTGGGATATCCTCGACGAGGTTATCCGCGAGCATCCGGTTCTCCTGAACCGCGCACCGACCCTGCACCGCCTGGGCATCCAGGCCTTCGAACCGATCCTGGTCGAAGGCAAGGCCATCCAGCTGCATCCGCTCGTCTGCACGGCTTTCAACGCCGACTTCGACGGCGACCAGATGGCCGTTCACGTGCCGCTGTCGCTCGAAGCCCAGCTCGAAGCCCGCGTGCTGATGATGTCGACGAACAACATCCTGCATCCGGCCAACGGCGCACCGATCATCGTTCCGTCGCAGGACATGGTTCTCGGTCTCTACTATCTGGCGATCATGAACCAGAACGAGCCGGGCGAAGGCATGGCCTTCTCCGACATGGGCGAACTGCACCACGCTCTGGAAAACAAGATCGTTACCCTGCATGCCAAGATCCGCGGCCGCTTCAAGACCGTGGACGCCGAAGGCAAGCCGGTTTCCAAGATCTATGAGACGACCCCCGGCCGCATGATCATCGGCGAACTTCTGCCGAAGAACGTCAACGTGCCGTTCGAGACCTGCAACCAGGAAATGACCAAGAAGAACATCTCCAAGATGATCGACACGGTCTACCGTCACTGCGGTCAGAAGGACACGGTGATCTTCTGCGACCGCATCATGCAGCTCGGCTTCACGCATGCGTGCAAGGCCGGCATTTCGTTCGGCAAGGACGACATGATCATTCCTGAAACCAAGGCCAAGATCGTCGGCGATACCGAAACCCTGGTGAAGGAATACGAGCAGCAGTACAACGACGGCCTGATCACTCAGGGCGAGAAGTACAACAAGGTCGTCGACGCCTGGGGCAAGGCCACCGAAAAGGTTGCGGAAGACATGATGGCCCGCATTAAGGCCGTCGAGTTCGATCCTGAAACCGGCCGTCAGAAGCAGATGAACGCCATCTACATGATGTCCCACTCGGGTGCCCGTGGTTCTCCGAACCAGATGCGCCAGTTGGGCGGCATGCGTGGCCTCATGGCCAAGCCGTCGGGCGAGATCATCGAAACGCCGATCATCTCGAACTTCAAGGAAGGCCTGACCGTTAACGAGTACTTCAACTCGACCCACGGTGCCCGTAAGGGTCTCGCAGACACCGCCTTGAAGACGGCGAACTCCGGTTACCTGACCCGTCGTCTCGTCGACGTGGCGCAGGACTGCATCGTCAACCTGGTCGACTGCGGCACCGAGAGCGGCCTCACCATGACGGCGATCGTTGACGCCGGCCAGGTCGTGGCTTCCATCGGCGCTCGTGTCCTTGGCCGTACCGCACTCGACGATATCGATCACCCGGTCACGGGTGCCCGCATCGTCGACGCCGGCAAGATGATCCTCGAGCCGGATGTCATCGAGATCGAAAAGGCTGGTATCCAGTCGATCCGTATCCGTTCGGCACTGACCTGCGAAGTTCAGACGGGCGTCTGCTCGGTCTGCTACGGCCGAGATCTGGCCCGTGGTACTCCGGTCAACATGGGCGAAGCCGTTGGCGTCATCGCGGCTCAGTCGATCGGCGAGCCGGGAACCCAGCTCACCATGCGTACCTTCCACTTGGGCGGTACGGCAAACGTGGTCGACCAGTCGTTCCTGGAAGCGTCCTACGAAGGCACGATCCAGATCAAGAACCGCAACATGCTGCGGAACTCCGAGGGCGTTCTCGTCGCGATGGGCCGCAACATGGCGGTCACCATCCTTGACGAGCGCGGCGTCGAGCGTTCCTCGCAGCGCGTCGCTTACGGTTCGAAGCTGTTCGTGGATGATGGCGACAAGGTTCGTCGCGGTCAGCGTCTGGCGGAGTGGGATCCCTACACACGCCCGATGATGACGGAAGTGGAAGGTACGGTTCAGTTCGAAGACGTGGTCGACTCGATCTCGGTTTCGGAATCCACCGACGAATCCACCGGCATCACCAAGCGTCAGGTCATCGACTGGCGTTCGACGCCGCGCGGTGTCGATCTGAAGCCGGCGATCGTCATCAAGGACGCTGCAGGCAGCATCATGAAACTGGCCCGCGGCGGCGAAGCCCGCTTCAACCTGTCGGTCGACGCCATCCTGTCGGTCGAGCCGGGTCAGAAGGTCAGCCAGGGCGACGTTCTCGCCCGCGTGCCGCTGGAAAGCGCCAAGACCAAGGACATCACCGGTGGTCTGCCGCGCGTTGCCGAGCTCTTCGAAGCCCGTCGTCCGAAGGATCACGCCATCATCGCTGAGATCGATGGTACGATCCGCCTCGGCCGCGACTACAAGAACAAGCGTCGCGTCATGATCGAGCCGGCGGAAGACGGTGTCGAACCGGTCGAATACCTGATCCCGAAGGGCAAGCCCTTCCATCTTCAGGAAGGCGACTACATCGAAAAGGGCGACTACATCCTCGACGGCAATCCTGCACCCCACGACATCCTGGCGATCAAGGGCGTGGAAGCACTCGCTTCCTACCTCGTCAACGAAATCCAGGAAGTCTACCGCCTGCAGGGCGTTGTCATCAACGACAAGCACATCGAGGTGATTGTCCGTCAGATGCTGCAGAAGGTCGAGATCACCGATGCCGGCGACAGCCAGTATATCGTCGGTGACAATGTCGACCGGATCGAACTGGACGAAGCCAACGAGCGTCTTGTCGAAGAAGGCAAGAAGCCCGCTTACGGCGAACCGGTTCTGCTCGGCATCACCAAGGCGTCGCTGCAGACCCCGTCCTTCATCTCGGCCGCTTCCTTCCAGGAAACGACCAAGGTGCTGACGGAAGCTGCGATCGCCGGCAAGACCGACACGCTGCAGGGCCTCAAGGAAAACGTCATCGTCGGCCGTCTCATCCCGGCCGGTACGGGCGGCACCATGACCCAGATCCGCCGCATCGCCACCTCGCGCGACGAGCTCATCCTGGAAGAACGCAAGAAGGGTTCGGGCGCATCGTCGGCCACCCCGATGCTTCAGGATCTCGCCGGCGAAAAGGCTCCGGCCGCCGAGTAATCCGGCTGCTGCCGATTGAACATCAAAAACCGCCCGGAGCGATCCGGGCGGTTTTTTCGTTTCAGGCGGCGAGCCGACCGAACATTAAAAAAGCCGCCGAAACTGTTCGGCGGCTCGTGCATGGCTTGGTGGAATGCTCTGAGGCTGGCGCGCAGCGACAGTTCAGCCCGCGAATACGGCCCGCTTCGATAGCGCAGCTTCACAGGTGAGGTCGAAAGAGACGGTGATCGAAGGAGCGGACATTCCTGCAGCCTCCAGCGGGAGGAGGCGAGGGCAGTCAGGCCTCTTTGAAGATCGAGGCTACTCGAACCGGATGATCGCCACTTCGCCTTCGAGCGCGCCCTGGTAGGCCGAGGCATGCGGTTCCTCGGTGGGTTCGTCGGTCAGGACGCCGATCTGGTCGAGGTCGGCCTCGATGAAGCCTTCTTCCGTGAGGGCGTTGAGCGCCTCGCGCACGGCGGAATCGTCGTCGGGCGCGCGCAGCATGATATGCAGCTCGATGCCTTCGGCGCCTTTCGTCTCATAGCCCTTGCCGATGATGATGAAGACCATCGGCCCGTCGAGGTTATTGTCATTGTCGGGTGTGGCGATCATGGTCATCTCCGCGAGCGAATCCCTGGTATCGTCCGAAGACGAGGCGGAACAGAAGGTTCCCGCACTCTTTAGTGCGATCAGCGACGATTCCCAAACATTATCCGCGAGGGCATCTCATATTTCTGGAAACCTTGTCCCGAAACCCTCCGTTTGGCCCCGAAACCAAGGGTTTGGGGCAATAATTTAGGATTTGGTCTTGACGGGCAGGGGGGAAAACAGTAAACGCCCCGCATCGGAAGCGATGTGAGGCTTGCCCGTTCGGAACGACTCGTTCCGGAGTACGCCTCAGACACGGTTCCATACGCACGTTGAAGACACGAATGCTGCACGCACGACGCATGAGGAATGCGTCCTCTGCTTTTTGTGGTCCATCCGAAAAAGCGGATCGGGCCACGTTTTGCGCATGAGGAAATGTGTGTGCCGCCGCCGGAAACGGCATCAGATCGGCCCGAAAGGGTACTGAGAAAAACGTAAGGGATGGTTGAATGCCTACCGTAAACCAGCTGATCCGCAAGCCTCGCCAGGCGAACGTAAAGCGTAACAAGGTTCCTGCTCTGCAGGAAAACCCCCAGAAGCGCGGCGTTTGCACCCGCGTTTACACGACGACCCCGAAGAAGCCGAACTCGGCTCTGCGTAAGGTTGCCAAGATCCGCCTGACCAACGGCTTCGAAGTCATCGGCTATATCCCGGGTGAAGGCCACAACCTGCAGGAGCACTCCGTCGTGATGATCCGCGGCGGCCGCGTCAAGGACTTGCCGGGCGTTCGTTACCACATCATCCGCGGCGTTCTCGACACCCAGGGCGTCAAGAACCGCAAGCAGCGCCGTTCCAAGTACGGTGCGAAGCGTCCGAAGTAATTCGGAATTCTGATTATCCGGCGCTGCGCGAGGTTCTCCGCGTGGTAAAGCGCCCGCAACAATTGAGAGACGAGAAGTATGTCCCGACGCCATAGTGCAGAGAAGCGTGAGATCAACCCGGACCCGAAGTTCGGCGATCTGGTCGTCACGAAGTTCATGAATGCGATCATGCTCCACGGCAAGAAGTCCGTGGCTGAAAACATCGTTTACGGCGCGTTCGACGTCGTGCAGGGCAAGGCCAAGGCCGACCCGCTGGGTATCTTCCATTCGGCGCTCGACAATGTCGCGCCGCATGTCGAAGTCCGTTCGCGCCGCGTTGGTGGTGCGACCTACCAGGTTCCGGTCGACGTTCGTCCCGAGCGCCGTCAGGCTCTCGCGATCCGTTGGGTGATCGCTGCTGCCCGCAAGCGCAACGAAACGACGATGGTCGATCGCCTTTCCGGTGAACTTATGGATGCTGCAAACAACCGTGGCAGCGCTGTCAAGAAGCGTGAAGACACGCACAAGATGGCCGACGCCAACCGCGCATTCTCGCATTACCGTTGGTAATCTTCACCCGATCGAATTTCGAAAGGCAGTCCTATGGCTCGCGAATATAAAATCGAAGACTACCGCAATTTCGGTATCATGGCGCATATCGACGCCGGCAAGACCACGACCACCGAGCGTATTCTTTATTACACCGGCAAGTCGCACAAGATCGGCGAAGTTCACGATGGCGCAGCCACGATGGACTGGATGGAGCAGGAGCAGGAGCGTGGCATCACGATCACTTCCGCTGCGACCACGACCTTCTGGAAGGGTCGCGACGGCAAGATGCGCCGCTTCAACATCATCGACACCCCCGGCCACGTCGACTTCACGATCGAAGTCGAACGTTCGCTGCGCGTGCTCGACGGTGCGGTCGCTCTTCTCGACGCCAATGCCGGTGTTGAGCCGCAGACGGAAACCGTCTGGCGCCAGGCCGACAAGTACAACGTTCCGCGCCTGATCTTCTGCAACAAGATGGACAAGACCGGCGCCGATTTCTATCGCTCGGTCGAGATGATCAAGACGCGCCTCGGCGCGACTGCGGTTGTCTGCCAGCTTCCGATCGGTGCAGAAACCGAGTTCAAGGGCATCGTCGATCTGATCGAGATGAACGCTCTCGTCTGGCGCGACGAGTCGCTCGGCGCTCAGTGGGACGTCGTCGAAATCCCGGAAGATCTCAAGGAACGTGCTGAAGAGTTCCGCGAAAAGATGATCGAGACGATTGTCGATATCGACGAAGAAGCCATGGAAAACTATCTGAACGGCGTCATGCCGGACAACGATAAGATCCGTGCGCTCATCCGTCGCGGCACCATCGACGTCAAGTTCTTCCCGATGTTCTGCGGTTCCGCCTTCAAGAACAAGGGCGTTCAGCCGCTCCTCGACGCAGTTGTCGAATTCCTGCCGTCCCCGGCAGACATTCCGGCGATCAAGGGCATCGACGTCAAGACCGAAGCCGAAATCGACCGTCATGCCGATGACAACGAGCCTCTCTCGATGCTCGCTTTCAAGATCATGAACGACCCCTTCGTCGGTTCGCTGACCTTCTGCCGTATCTACTCGGGCAAGCTCGAAAAGGGCGCCGCTCTGTTGAACACGGTCAAGGAAAAGCGCGAGCGCGTCGGCCGTATGCTGCAGATGCACTCGAATTCCCGTGAAGACATCGAAGAAGCCTTCGCTGGCGACATCGTCGCTCTTGCAGGCCTCAAGGAAACCACCACGGGCGACACGCTCTGCGATCCGCTGAAGCCGGTCATCCTTGAGCGCATGGAATTCCCCGAGCCGGTCATCCAGATCGCCATCGAGCCGAAGTCCAAGGGCGACCAGGAAAAGATGGGCCTCGCGCTCAACCGCCTGGCTGCCGAAGACCCGTCCTTCCGCGTCAAGACCGACGAGGAATCCGGCCAGACGATCATCGCCGGCATGGGTGAACTTCACCTCGACATTCTCGTCGACCGCATGCGTCGCGAGTTCAAGGTCGAAGCCACCGTCGGTGCTCCGCAGGTTGCTTACCGCGAAACCATCACGCGCAAGCACGAGGAAGACTACACGCACAAGAAGCAGTCCGGTGGTACCGGCCAGTTCGCGCGCGTCAAGATCGTCTTCGAACCGAACCCGGACGGCGACGACTTCAAGTTCGAGTCCAAGATCGTCGGTGGTGCTGTTCCGAAGGAATACATCCCGGGCGTCCAGAAGGGCATCGAAAGCGTTCTGTCTTCCGGCCCGCTGGCTGGCTTCCCGATGCTGGGCGTCAAGGCGACCCTCATCGACGGCGCCTTCCACGACGTCGACTCGTCGGTTCTGGCATTCGAAATCGCCTCCCGCGCCTGCTTCCGTGAAGCAGCCAAGAAGGCCGGTGCCCAGCTCCTCGAGCCGATGATGAAGGTCGAAGTCGTCACGCCGGAAGATTACGTCGGTGACGTCATCGGCGACCTGAACTCCCGTCGCGGCCAGATCCAGGGCCAGGAATCGCGCGGCATCGCCGTCGTGATCAACGCCCACGTGCCGCTCGCGAACATGTTCAAGTACGTCGATAACCTGCGCTCCATGTCCCAGGGCCGCGCGCAGTACTCGATGACCTTCGATCACTACGCACCGGTTCCGACCAACGTCGCAAACGAAATCCAGGCAAAGTACTCCGGTCAGAAGTGACCGGGGTAACCCGCCCAATCAATTAGAGAATAACCCCTGACGGGGATAAGAACGGAGAAGCCGGAAATGGCAAAGAGCAAGTTTGAGC
>NZ_JNNU01000039.1 GCF_000732195.1 Neorhizobium vignae | reverse complement strand
GCGGGCAAACATGGGGCTGGCAATTCGGGAGCTGCCGCGAGCTCCCAAACCGCGGCTGTGGCCGATTTGTGCCACACTTAATGAGAATGTCAGTCCAGAACTCAATCCTGGGTATTGATGCGCGGAGACTTTCTTGCTCCATTCCCCTCAGGTGATTCCGCGAGGGGGCGGAGATAGCATGAGTTTCTTTGATAAGCCGATTATAAATGCTCCCTACGAGCTGCCGACCAGGCATTGGGAACTCGATCTGAATGGTCATCCTACTGATCAAATAATTGAGCAGCGTCGTGGGTCGGCGCTTTGGACGGCGCTTCCGGGAGCGGCGTCGTCGACTACGAAATCTGCACAGTCGAGCCTTATCTTCAACGATGACCTGTCGACTGACGCGACCGAGTTCAATCCGTCGCCGATGATCAATCAGTTGCGGCAGGAACTGGATACCTGGCGCGCACTGAAGAATCCCTCGCAGTGGAAGGTGACACCGGTCACCCAACGGCTATTGCAGCACTGGCGCTCCCTACAGCTGGATGATACCCAGATTATACGTCCTTTCTTCTGTCAGCTCGAAGCCGTCGAGGCTGCCATTTGGCTCTCTGAAGTAGCTCCAGAGATGGGCGCGCGTGGACGCCGATTCTTGAATTGGATATCCACTGCCAACAATTTTGCCCTGCAGGCTGAGGGTGAAGCTCCATCCGATTCCGCGCCGGACCTGATGCGTATTGCGTTCAAGCTAGCGACCGGCGCCGGAAAGACGACAGTAATGGCCATGCTGATTGCTTGGCAGGCGTTGAATGCGGTGCGTTCGCCAACCAGCAAACGTTTCTCGAAAGCCTTTCTGATCGTGACACCCGGCATCACGATTAGGGACCGCCTGCGAGTGCTGATGCCGAACGACGAGCATGGCTATTATGACCAGCTGAACCTTGTGCCGCGTGATCTGCTGCCTGACCTTCAGCGGGCGGACATCGTCATAACGAACTTCCATAAGTTCAAGCTGCAGGACGGATTTGACGCTGCGAGTGGAACCCGCCAAGTGCTCCAAGGCCACGGAGACACCCTACAGACACTGGAAACCGAAGGAGAGATGATCCGACGGGTGATGGGCGACCTTATGGGTCATAAGAACGTCGTCGTGATCAATGATGAGGCGCATCACTGCTACCGGGCTCGTCCGGTCGCAGAGGCGATCAAGCTTATAGGTGAAGAGCGTAAGGAAGCGGAGGAGAACGCAGAGGCCGCACATCTCTGGATGTCTGGACTCGAAGCGCTTAAGCGGCAATTGGGGGTGCGGGCGGTTTACGACCTGTCGGCCACGCCATTCTTTCTCAGTGGCTCAAATTGGCCAGAGGGCACATTGTTTCCCTGGGTCGTAACGGACTTTTCGTTGATGGATGCCATCGAGTGCGGGATCGTGAAACTGCCGCGCGTGCCGATTGCTGACAACCGGGCGGATGGTCAGCAGGTGATGTATCGGAACCTATGGCCACAGATACGCCAACGCATGCCGGACAAGCGTAAAAAAGGTGAGGGCAAGCCGGATCCGCACAAGCTGCCGATCGAGCTTAAGGTCGCGCTCGATGCTCTCTACGGACATTACGAGAAAACCTTCCGCCTCTGGGAGCAGAACCAGGTCGGAATACCGCCCGTTTTCATCGTGGTCTGCAACAACACGACCAATTCGGAAATGGTCCGCGACTACATTGCGGGCTACACCTACACAGACGAGCAAGATCAGGAGCGCGTCCGCCAGGGCGAGCTGGAGCTCTTCCGGAACTTTGACGACCACGATCAGCGGCTCGAGAAGCCCCGAACAATCCTGATTGACTCGGCGGCGCTTGAAAGCGGCGGGGAGATCGACAAGGGGTTCCGTGATGCCCACGCGACCGAGATCGAAGCATTCAAGCGAGAACGTCTACGTAGAGATCCCGGCGCCGGCGAGCTTAGCGAGGCGGAAATCCTGCGCGAGGTGATGAACACCGTCGGCCGCAAGGGCCGCCTTGGGGAGCAGATCCGCTGCGTTGTCTCAGTCTCGATGCTGACGGAAGGGTGGGACGCGAACAACGTCACGCACATCATGGGATTGCGTGCGTTCGGCTCAAGATTGATCTGCGAGCAGGTGATTGGCCGTGCACTTCGGCGCATGTCATATCAGCTCGACCCCGATACCGGCCTGTTCCGCACCGAATATGCCGACATTATGGGTATAGACGGACTGAACTTCTCGGACCAGGCGCGCCCCGCGCCTCCGCAGCCCCCACGGCAGGTCGTGCACGTTCATGCGATGAGTCCCGAGCGCGACCACCTCGAAATATCCTTCCCACGGGTCGAGGGTTTCCGCACGGACTTCCCCCGAGAGCGCATCGACGTCGACTTGTCGCGAATGGAGCCTTATGTGCTCACGCCCGACAAGGTTGGTGCCACAGTGGTTCAAATGTCCGGTATCGTCGGTGAGCAACACCAAATCGGTCTCACACATCTGGACGATAAGCGCCTATCAACTATCGCTTTCGATATCGCCAGCTACTGGGTCTCGGAGAACTCCGCGACCCGAATGGCGCACCAAAAACCCATTTGTTCCCGCACGCGAAGCGCATCGTGCTGCAGTGGCTTAATTCGGATCGATTTGTCTGCAAGGGGGATACACGGCCTGCGCAGTTGCGCTACCGCCAGCTCGCTGACGAAGTTTGTGACCTGCTGATGGGCGTGTTGATCGACCAGCCTGGTGGCGAGCCGATCATCCGTGCCGTGCTTGATCCCTATGCACCTGAGGGCTCAACTGCTTCCGTCAATTTCAACACTTCGAGCGCCAACCGGCACTGGCCAAACCCTGAACGCAGCCACATCAACTGGATCGTCACCGACCAGGACTGGGAAAACAAGCTCGCCGAACTCCTGGACGTCCACCCAGAGGTCGAAGCATACGCCAAGAACCACAACCTGCATTTCGAGGTGCCATACTCAAAGGAAGGGGAGCCGCACCGCTATCATCCCGACTATCTGGTGCGCGTGAAAGTGCCTGAAGGGGAGCCGCCGCTCACCCTGGTCCTGGAGGTAAAGGGCTTCCGCGGCCATGATGCGATGCTCAAGGCTGAGACAATAAAAAACAAGTGGATCCCGGCTGTGAACCGGCTTGGCGCTTACGGGCGATGGGGATTTGAGGAGTTGCGCAGCGTTTACGATTTTGGTTTGGAACTCGATAGGGTGATTGCGGAACTACGCGGAACTGTGTCGGCATGATTCCGGAGCACTTGGCAGAGAAGAACCTGTTCATCGCTCTCTGCGAGCGCCTGCGATGGTGGCTTTGGTTCGATGCCCCGCGACAGCGACTGATCGCGGTTCACGGCGGGCTGACGCCAGACGACGTGCGTGAGATAGCGGGATATTACCGCTTCGCTCGCAATCTGCACAATGACGGCATCGATGAACTCATCGAGAGCCTGTCGCTTGCCGCGAACCAAGATTTTCCGACACTGGAGGCGCGTGCGAAACAGCTTGCCGGCATTATAGATGGCCATCATACGCAGCACACGACGCGTTTTCGCCTGATGTCGGGGACTACCAAGCTCTTCTGGTTCGTTCGCCCCGAGGGGTGGACACCTTGTGATCGCTTGGCGAGAGCAGGGCTCGGAACCGGAGGCCAAGGCCCGATCGATCAGATGACGCGCTTCTATCGACGCCTGGATGAGATTGATTTGGTTGAACATGCCGCAGCGTTGGATCACTTTATCGCGGACCACGGCCTGCCATCCTTGTCGGGAACGCGTGTGCTTGACGTTCTTTTGATGATGCTGGGGGATACTCCTTCGTTGGGGGAGAGGCGCGAATTGGCGATGGCTTTTGCCAATAGCCTGCCCGATGCCTTGCAGCAGTCCCTGATTTCTTTGGGAGAGCAATTGGCGGAAGCCGCGGATGGCGGCCTGGGCATCAAGGTTTCAACATGACCGATGTCACCTTCGGACGCCTAATGGATCTGATCCCGCGTGAAGCCTGGCCGCATGAGGCGCTATCTTTCACGCCATGGCTGGCTGAGAACATAGACCAATTGTCGGAAGCAGTCGGCATCCCCCTCGATATTACCGGAACCGAAATCGCCGTAGACACTTTCGCAGCCGATATCCTGGCGCGAAACCCGAGCGACGGCACCGTGGTGCTGATCGAGAACCAGCTTGATCAGACGGACCACACGCATCTCGGTCAAATCATGACTTACCTTTCGGGCCTGGAAGCACACACGGTCATCTGGATCGCGCCGAAGTTCCGCGAGCCGCACCTTTCTGCGATCCGCTGGCTCAATAAGCACACGGCCGACGACTTTGCTTTTTTCGCAGTGCGTCTGCGTGTTGTCCGCATTGGAGACAGTCCTTTTGCTCCGATTTTTGAGGTGCTGGAAAAGCCGAACCACTGGGACCGAAAGCTGAAGGAGGCGGCGAGACCTGCTGTTTCGAATGATGCCGAGTCGCTGCTCAGAGCCGAATTCTGGAACCAATACGCCGAACGTTACCCGGAGATTGCTGCCGTAAAGCCGAAGTCCGGTTGGAACTATTGGGTGCCGGTGGCTGGCGGTCGATTGCTTTTCTCCGCTTACATCGCCCGCAAGGATTGCGGCGTCTATGTTCGCCCTCCCTGGTCCGGGGACAGAGAAGCGGTCGCCACGTTGCTCATGCCGCTTCGCGACGAGCTAGAGCGCGATCTGGACGCCGCGTTTAATGGTGGGAAAGATCATTTCCTGGTCAGGAAACGCGCGCCAGGCTTCGGCATGAGAGAAGATTGGCCGGCCTTGGTTGATTGGTTCGAGGAAGAAAGGCGTCGCTACACGGCCGCGCTGCAAGCAAGATTGGGAGAGCCGACCGATGGCGAATGAAAACAAGACGCCGGTGGACATCATCACGCATGGCGAGACACGCGCCAACATTCCTCCGGCTGAACTCGAGCCCGTGCTGACCGACGACGACAAGAAGCCAATTCGCACGGCGTGGGAAAGGCGCAACCGCGATCTCGACCCGCAGCTCGTCTGGCGTGGCAAGGACCCGGATCAGGCCGATCTGACGGTCGACGCGCCGCCTATCTTTCTGCAGGAGCAGGTCCACCCCAAGGCGCTTATAGACGACCTAAGGAATGGCCGCGGAAAGGCTGAGGACTTGTTTGGGCATTTCGGCCTTACGGAGGAGGACCGCGAGGCGGAGATCGAGTTCTACCGTCACACGCGAAAGTGGTCGAATAGGATGATCCTGGGCGATGGGCTACAAGTCATGGCTTCGCTCGCCGAGCGCGAAGGGCTGAAGGGCCAAGTGCAGGCTATCTATATCGACCCGCCCTACGGCATCAGATTCAATTCCAACTTCCAGTGGTCTACCACGTCACGCGACGTTAAGGATGGAAAGCTTGAGCACCTGACGCGTGAGCCAGAACAGGTGAAGGCTTTCCGCGATACTTGGCGAGACGGTATCCACTCCTATCTTGCATACCTTCGCGACCGGCTCACGGTTGCACGTGAGCTGTTGACAGAGAGCGGAAGCTGCTTTGTGCAGATTGGTGACGAAAACGTGCACCGTGTCCGCGCACTGATGGATGAAATCTTCGGAGAGAAGAACTTCCTCTCCCTGATCACCTTCACAAAAACCACTGGCCATGCGGCCTCAACTCTCCCCAATGTGACCGACTATCTCATATGGTTCGGCAGAGACGCTACGAAGGTCAAGTTTCGTCAGCCCTATCGGACTAAAGAGGTTGGTGGCGAAGGGGCTGCTGAATATACTTTGTTGAGAAGTGACGACGGGCTCCTTAGGAATTTGGACAAGGCTGAAAAGGCTGGCACAAGGAAGCTGTCCGAGGGCGGACGCGTCTTTCGCCTCGACAATTTGAGGTCTCAAGGAGCGACTACAGAGGGGTCTAAACCATTTGCTCA
The DNA here is from genome assembly GCF_000732195.1 of Neorhizobium vignae. Lineage (GTDB taxonomy): Bacteria > Pseudomonadota > Alphaproteobacteria > Rhizobiales > Rhizobiaceae > Neorhizobium > Neorhizobium vignae. Next base: position 12,667 of record NZ_JNNU01000039.1, on the reverse strand, counting down.
TGATGGGGTTGTCTATCCCTGCGGTAATAACCAACACTGGAAGACGTCAATACCGGGACTTCGCCGATTAGTCAGCGCTGGTAGACTGTATGGACGCGGAGCAGGCAAGACTCTAACCTATCTAAGGGGAATCGAAGATTTCGCTGCCTTTCCCTATGCTAACGTGTGGGGGGATGCCAGTTCCGGAGATAATCAGACGCTGCAGAAGGTCTACGTCGTTCAGACCCTCCCGAAAGTAATTGAGCGCTGTATTCTTATGACGACCGACCCTGGCGACTTGGTGCTTGATCCGACATGTGGATCTGGCACTACTGCCTATGTTGCAGAGCAATGGGGTCGACGCTGGATAACCATTGACACGTCCAGGGTTGCGCTAGCTCTCACCAGAGCTCGAATTATGGGTGCCAAGTATCCTTGGTATATCCTCGCCGATAGTCCTGAAGGCCAGAAAAAGACCGCTGAGATAACGCGCTCGACACCGGCGATGGGAGCTACCTACGGTGATGTGCGCCATGGCTTCGTATACGAACGTGTGCCGCATATCACACTGAAATCGATTGCTAACAATACCGAAATTGACGTTATTTGGGATAAGATGCAGCCAGCAGTGGAAGACGCGCGAGCTGCGCTGAACGCTGCGCTCGTGGGTCACAACAGCCCGTTCAAGATCGAGACCGGCGGTCGTGCCGGCAAGTCCATCGCCTTCACCGCTTCTGGTCAGGTGACACTACCCTCCGGTGAGGAGGCGCCTGCAAACGGGCTTATGGAGTGGGAAATTCCGCGCGAAGCGCCTGACAGCTGGCCGCAGGCAGCCAAAAAGGCGCTCGAAAACTTCTGGATGGCAAGAATCGCACGTCAGAGGGAGATAGACGCCTCAATCGCTGCTAAAGCCGAGTTCGAGAATCTTTATGATAAGCCCTATGTAGATAATAAGCGCATTCGCATTGCGGGTCCCTTCACAGTAGAGAGCCTCTCGCCTCATGCGATCTCTCCAGTGGACGAGTATGGCGAACTGATTGATGAGGTGAATGCTGCGGATGGCCTGCGCACCCGCGAAGAGCGCGAGGCTGAAAACTTCCGCAAAGCCATTATGGAGAACCTGGCGAAGGCGGGTGTGCATCAGTCCGGCAAGGCCGATGCGATCCGCTTCGACACGCTGGCACCCTGGCCCGGCGAATGGATCGGCGCCGAAGGTCGCTATATGGAGGGAGATGTCGAGCGTAGGGCAGCTATTTTTATTGGCCCGGAATACGGCACCGTGAGCCGTCCCGATCTGGTCGCCTGCGCCCGCGAGGCAGCTGATGCCGGCTTCGACATCGTGATCGCCTGCGCCTTCAACTTCGAGGCCCATGCGCAGGAGCTGCACAAGCTGGGCCGCGTTCCGATCCTCCATGCGCGCATGAACGCCGACTTGCACATGGCGGGCGACCTCAAGGCAGGCGGCGGCAACCTTTTCGTTGTCTTTGGCGAGCCGGAGATCGAACTGCAGAAGGATGGCGATCGCTACCGCGTCGAACTCAAGGGGGTCGACATCTTCAAGCCAGCGACCGGTGAGGTGGTGAGCTCCGAACCTGACGACATCGCTTGCTGGTTCATCGATACCGATTATTCCGGTGAGAGCTTCTTCGTGCGTCAGGCATATTTTCCCGGCGCCGACGTGCCCTACAAGGCTCTGCGGTCAACGCTGAAGGCCGAGATCGACGAGGAGGCCTGGGACAGCCTCAAGCGCACTGTGTCACGTCCATTCGCCAGGCCTAAAAGCGGGCGTATTGCGGTCAAGGTCATCAATCACCTCGGCGACGAGGTGATGAAGGTGCTGGGGGTATGAGACAATGCTGCGCAAAGACTTCATCCACGGATTTGCTGCAGGGGATTGGGAGAGCGCAAAAGCAGAAGCGAAAGAGATCATGATTTCTCGTGCGCGAGTTCGAGGCATGATCCCCTACTCGGAGCTCGCCAATAACATCAGAAGCATTCGTCTCGGTGCCCACGACCAGCGCTTTTTCCATTTCCTCGGTGAGATATCGCAAGAAGAGGATGCCGCTGGCCGTGGATTGCTAACCGTTCTTGTCGTTCATCGCTCCGGCGACATGCAGCCGGGCCCAGGATTTTATGAGTTGGCGAAGCTCTTGGGGCGCGACACAACAGACCTTTTGAGATGCTGGATTGAAGAGCTCCATCGAGTCCACGCTGTGTGGGGGAAGTAACTTGATCTGTAATCTCAGCGGGAAAAGTAGGATCACATACTGTTGCAGCTCCAGATTTAAAACGGGCTATATGGATCACGCTCTTATCGTGGTGTTGGCTCCATGACTGTCCTCATCGCCACTAGCTTCACCAAGGCGCTCGACAAACTGACCGGACAGGAGCAGGCGGCGGTAAAAGTCGCTGCTTTCGACATCCAGCAGAATCCGGAGAGCCCGGGTCTGTCGCTTCATCGGATTGACCGCTGCCAGGATCCTGACTTTTGGTCCGCTCGCGTCAACAAGGACATTCGCATCGTCCTTCACAAACGCGCAGGCAATACACTCCTCGCCTATGTCGACCATCACGATGATGCCTATGCTTGGGCTCAGCGCCGGCGTGTCGATGAGCATCCGACCACTGGGGCGGCACAGATCGTCGAGGTGCGTGAGACCATCGAAGAAATCGTCATTCGGCGATATGTCGAAGAAGCAGTTGGAAAACCGAAGATATTCGCTGAGGTCGCTGACCAAACACTGCTGACTTGGGGCGTGCCGCAGGACTGGTTGAACACGGTAAGACAAGCGACCGAAGACACCGTGCTTGATATCGCTGGTCACCTGCCGGACGAAGCGCAGGAGGCACTGCTCGCTGCAGCCGTGGGTGAGGTCCCGACCATCCGAATTGCCACTGGCGACCAGACGGGTTACGCGCACCCCGATGCTCGCAGGCGCTTCATAGTCGTGGGCGACGAGGCGGAGCTTGCCGCAGCGCTCGATGCCCCTTGGGACGATTGGGCGATCTTTCTCCATCCCGCCCAACGCGAGTTTGTTGAGCGCAACTTCAACGGACCTGCGCGAGTCATTGGTTCTGCAGGCACCGGCAAGACAGTTGTAGCTCTCCATCGGGCGGTGAGATTGGCCGGAGAAGACACCACCCACCGTATTCTACTGACGACTTTCTCTCCACAGCTCGCGGAAGGGCTTGCTAAGAAGCTGGGCCGCTTGACTGCCAAACATCCCGAAATCGCCTCGCGCGTTACCGTTGGCACCCTTTCTGATATTGCGCAGACGCTGGCCGCTGAGCGCCTGGGAGACGTAACGATCGCCTCCGATACTGAAGTGGATGGGCTCCTGAAGCACGCGGCTGCGGTAGAGAATACGGATATCGGGCCAAGCTTTCTTGCCGACGAGTGGCGCCTCATCGTCGATGCCTGGGGCGTTCGTGATGCGGACACCTATCGTGATCTGCCGCGATTGGGCAGGAAGGTGCGAATGGCAACGTCGCGACGCGACGAGTTATGGCAGGTATTTGCCAGAGTGCGCGCAGCTCTCAATGAACGCGGAGTGGAAACCGAAGCCGGCCTCATGCACCGGCTGGCGCGAGAGCTGGGGGAAGCTCCGTTCACGCACATAGTCGTGGACGAAGCGCAGGATATCTCTGTTCCTGAACTCCACCTAATTGCGGCCATCTCAGGCGGGCGGCCCAATGGCCTATTCTTCGCGGGAGATATCGGTCAACGCATCTTCCGCTCGCCCTTTCCCTGGAAGGCTGCAGGCGTGGACATCCAGGGGCGTTCCCGTAGCCTCAAGGTGAACTACCGGACCTCACACCAGATCCGCTCGAAGTCGGACCTGCTCTTGCCACCCCGCCTGCTAGAAGCAGACGGTGGCGAAGATAGCAGGTTGGGTGTCTCTTCCGTGTTTCACGGCCCCCCACCGGACCTGCATCTGTTCAACGCGCCTGATGAGGAAATTACTGCTGTCGTGAGCTGGATCAATGAGGGGCTGCAGCAAGGAATTGCTCCGGAAACGATCGTCCTTCTCGTGCGATCCGAAGCCGAGCTAGCGCGCGCTCACGCGGCCGTAGCCGCGTCCGGCAACAACAACATCCGGGTTATGCTCATGCATGATGCAAAGGGTCAGGAGTTCCGCGCCGTTGCGGTCATGGCTTGCGACGCAGACGTGCTGCCGAGTGAGCGGAGATTGCTTGAGGCGAGTGATGAGCGAGCTTTGAAGGAGATCTACGACACTGAGCGCCACTTGCTCTACGTAGCAGCCACTCGGGCGCGCGAACGCTTATGGATTTCTGCGAGCGGCACGGCATCGGAATTTCTCGATGATCTGATCGATTAACAGGGCATACCGTCATGCTGCGTCCAGTTTGAATCTCGCGCCCGCCTCGTTGAAGAAGCGGGAGTTCAGATCGAGGACCGCAGCAGACTTCTTGTTGCCTGTGAGCGAATGATTCCCGTAATCATCCAGACATCCTACGCATAAGTTAAGCCACAATCTGAACTCGCCCACGTCGAACTTCAAGGTTAATACTGAATAGCGCGTTATGGTTGCGACCTCCAATCAGTCGGTCGTTGACTTTGCACTCGTGGACAACCGCAAGGACCGGCCCATTAGGCACCTGATCTTCGCGCCAAAACCCGTGCTCGAATACGCCGTCGTTCACGAGATGTGCCATCTGAAGCACCGCAACCACGAGCCGGAGTTTTGGGACCTCGTGGGGCGCGTGCTGCCGGACTGGCAGGAGCGCAAGACCTGGCTCGACAAGAACGAGCACATGCTGGGGTGGGAGAAGGTGGAGCCGTTAGTCTAGCGAGCGGTAAGCGTTCTTTGACTCGAGAACGCTTACTGGCTGGCTCGGTGCTCGTGGACGTTGCTTCGCAGCTCTCAACGTGCCAAACGCGCAGGTGAGTCTCCCTGGCACCGGGATTGCGAGTCGCCTAGTGTCCGGCCAAGACTTCACAACCCCGAACTAGGGCTGCAGCTTCCGTCCGGAACGCAGGGCTCCTGGCTTCGGGAAAGATGACTAAGTCGAGATCCTTCAATCCTCCACCTGGCGACGCCTTTACCTTGATAGGGAAACCCTGCATCCACGAGCGCGCAACATCTTCCGCACGGCCGGTGACGTCGACACTGATGGTCATGAGATGGGTAACGCGCGAAGCGCTTAGCTTGGTGCGAAGCTCCGGGAAAGACCCCGTCTGAGAAACAAGCTTTGCATCCGCAACGACATCATGAGTATCGGCGACTGAAGGCCAGGGGTCGAGATCATCGGCAGTGTCGATCGACATGACCTGACGACCGCCGTCGAAACAGGTCAGCCAAATGCGCGGCGTGCGCATGAATTCAACGACCTTGGGAAGCGAGGCGTCGAGTTCCGGTCGCTCAACGAGGCTATCGATACGTCCACTTCTGGTGGCCGTCTGACGTTCCATATCATGGCAGCGATGGCGGAATTTGAGCGTGCTATCATCAGCGAGCGAACGAAAGCTGGTATGTCGGCAGCCCGATCGAGGGGCAGCTTTATAGGTCGCCCTCCTGCGCTCACGGCGCACCAGATCCTCGAGGCTCGCGACGCCCTGGCAACCGACAAGGTATCGCTCGACGTGCTCGCCGAGCGATACAAGGTGCATCCTCGCACTCTCGTGCGCGGGATGAAGCAGAGCTTGCTATTCCCTTTCGATCCCGGCGTTTAAAGCAACCCGTGGCGACCAGCGGTGTGCAATTGCCTGGACACGTATCCTGGGCTTGGACTGCTTGGCCATGGGCTGATCGATCCGTCCGAGCATCTCGAAGAAATCGAGCTCCTGCTGACGACACTTCTCGACCAATTCAGCCAAGCGCTGCTTGAGTTCAGTGCTGAGCATTACTCAGCCTCCCGTTAGAGGCGAGATCAGGACGGCGCATGCCGTCAATGAGAGTGCCGCAGTCAAGAACTTCACTGACCCAAAAGCCACTAGGTCGGGTATTTCCGATGCTGTGCGCGTCGAGCACGCGATTGACGAGCCGGGCGACATCGCCGTAAGTGCGTTCTGAGCGGAACCAGGTGCCAGCCTCGTGGCCGCAAAGACGCCGAAGATCCTGGTCATAGTAGCGGGGAAACTTCTCATCATCAGCAGCCAAGGTTTCGCACAGTTCACGTAATCCGATGGCGGAACCATCACCGGCGCGGGAGCCATCCGCGTCATTGTAGGTGACGAGGCGCTCGAACCTATTCCGGAAGAACCGGCGCAGATCCGACATATCATTCTTCATCGTTATTTCCTTATGGTTGCGGGTCATCGTTCACGCCGCCGGAAGGCGGCGTGGTATCGTCTTTCTTGATTGTTGGGACGAGGGTTCTCCGTTTCCCGGGATAGCTTGTAGAAGCTACCTTTTAGGAGGAGGAAGCCGGAGGATGTAATCGCTCCCTATGTTTATACTTCTCTTTAAGAAGGTATACATATAGGGAGCGATTACATTTGGGTGTCACGAGTTAACTCACCCGGCTTCCGGACACATCAGATCCTCCTGGGCAGAAAGCTTACTTGCCCGCCAATTGGCGACGTTGTTGGCCACCCGGCGCTTGTCGGCCTCCCATAGCGGTGATGAGTGACCGGTCAACCGAGCAGTAATGTCCATGGCCTTCCGCCCGAACAATGAGCACTTATCCACCAGCGGACAATTGGAGCAATGAGATCCCTCAGCATTGATGCTCTCGGCAATTCCAAAGCAACTCGGAAGCTGCTGAGATGGCGCGAGCTTGACTAACGGGGCCTCCGGCCAGTCGCCATGCGAAAGACTCGACTGCGCGCGGTTTCTTACCTCTTCACGATCGTCCGGCGCGACCTGTTCGAGTGCCGAAGCAAGGTCCAGATGTCGCTTAGCCACATACGCGCTCCGCAATCTGATCTGCCATTCTGCGGCTGGAAAACGGCATCTCGGAGAGCATGATCTCCCGAAACTGCACCTGGGCGGGCAAGCCAAGATCATTCTCCAGACGATACTGGGGGATCTCACCGGCACTCCTGACCAAAGCAGCGGCGCGATCCGCATAGAACCGATCAAAGCTATCGAGCCAAGCGTCCCGGTTCTTGATCGAAGGATGAAGCTGGCTTGGCAACATCGTCCAACGGCGCTTGCGGCGCGAAGAGAAATCGAAGCAGAACTCGATATACGCGTCGTAAGGCAGGAAGAAGTCGTCGGCCCGTTGGCGCGCCCTCCAAAGAATAGTGAACCACTTCGCTGGCTCATTGGGAACTCCTTCCCTTGTGCCGTTCACGGTATCCGCCTTTCCCACATCCTCGTGGCGGCGGATATGAGCACGCAACTTTTCCATGTAGATCTCGCCGAATCGCAGGGTCAGCGAAAGAGGAGAGGTGAACCGATAGTCAAACCACCTGTTCATCATCAACACGCTCTCCGCCTTCCAGTTCTTCGGATGCAGAAGCATCCGCATACGAACAATCTCATCCAGGCGCTGGGCCAAGATCATTCCATCACGTGCCATAGAAAGCTCCTTGGACGCCGCACGATACGGCTCCTTTTAATTGTGCGGAAGCCGCACATCGCCGCTTGAGTCCGTTATAGCGTCAACAGCCCTGAGATGACGCAAGTCGTGAGCGAGCGACGATTGGACTGTTGCTGAAGCGATCGTCAATGCGCTCTTGCCTTGTTTACTTTATAGCTCGAACCCTCTGAGATGCAGACGATTGTCTCGTCGTGCCTTAACCCTCGAGGTTCATCCCAGGCGAGCTAATATAGCTGGCGATGCTGGAAGGTGTAATGCTTCTTCACTGAGTTCGCCTACGCGCGCCGGTATCGACTTCAACGACATGGGAGGATCCGTCCCCGGACGTCGGTGGACGCAAAACCCATCCCCATCGAGCTCGTTGACGGCTTCTAGGACTTCGCGTCCCGGCAGGTCATTGCCGAATGAGAGTGTGAAGCGGCACAGGAGGATTGCGGCACCCAGGAGCAAATGAACAATACGGAGCCGCCGAAATCCATGACGTCCGTCAGGCGGATACAATATGAGAGCTACCTCGGTAGTGCGAGCTCCGTTGTCAGATGCAGCTCTTGGCAGACTAGCTGACTCAGCGAAATTTTCCGTAAAGCATGAGGTCCACCTGTAGTGCCGGAAATGTTTTCGACACTACCACACAAGGCTTCCCTCGCCGGAAATCGCGGCGGACATCCCAGGACGTAAGTCTACCGATGCGAAATTTCGCACCGTCCACTAAACAAAAAGGCGGACGCTGCCGCCCCTGATAATATTAGAATCATCTGAAGTTGACGCCTTGGCAAAAACGATCGAAATCGGCAAGAAGTGCCAATCAAACGTAAAGCTCTGTCAACTTAGCGTGCTGAAATCGGTGATTTCGAGCCGGAAATCAGGCGCCATGTTGTCTTTCTGATCGCCTTCCGCATTCTAAAGTTGGCGCTCTGCAACTCTCTTAAGTTGAAACGCCAACTTTTGGCAACGTCCTTATGCGTGTTCTTTGTGTGGTGAAGCCTCGCCCAGGCGAGCGACAAGATCGTCGGCAAACAGATGAGTGTATCTCTTCAGCATCCGTAGCTCCTTGTGCCCTGAGATACTGCTAACCTCGATCATGTTCAGACCGCGTTCGAACAGGCGGCTGACACCTTCGTGGCGAAGATCATGAAAGCGGAGGTTCTTAATGCCAGCACGTATCAATAGGCGACGCCAGGTTTGCTCCAGGGCACCAGGGCTCATCGGAAATACAGTCGATGCATCGACGTCGCCATCATCCTTCCACTGCGTCAGCGCCTCGAATGCTCGTTGAGAAAGCGGCACCTCTCTCCCTGATCCATTCTTGGTCATCGTCAGCGTGATTACCCGGCGATTGTGCGAGATGTCCGCCCACTTCAGCCCTAGGATTTCTCCACGGCGCATCCCGGTCTCGATCGCAACGATCACCAGTGTTCGAAGGAACGGGATCTTACCAGCATCACAACCATCGAGAAGCCGTTGCTCCTCGTCACCTGTTAGGCGCCGGCTGCGCTCGTTTCGGATCACCGGGCGGCGCACGAGTTTAACGACATTCTTCGCAAGCGGCATTCCCCAATCGCGCGTAGCCACCTCAAGCACGTGGCTGAGGATCGCCATTTCACGCACGGCTGTAGATGGAGCTACGGACTGCAGGCGCTCGTCACGGAACGTCGCAACGTCTTGCTGGCTGAGCCCGATCAGCGTCCGGTGCGATAGTTCGTGACGCCGGAGAACGTCGATACGCTGGTCTTCTTGCACCGCGCCGCGTTTCTGAGGCGTAATCTCCTTTTGATAACGCTCCAGCAGCGCGCCTAGCGTTGTCGTCTCCAGAATCTTGGTGTCCGGCGCCAGGCCAAAGCGATCCACCTGCGTTTCCAGGTCTCGCGCCCACCTCTCCGCTTCGGCTTTGCTGTCGAAGCTCTTTGCGCGGGGTTTCATACCGCGCCGACGGACCTGTGCTTGCCATCTTCCTCTGAGTTTTCTGATTGTAGCCATCTCAATCTCCGTTTGTGATCGAGATGATGCGTAGGATGCCCCGTTGAGGGCGCCAAGGACAATTCCGGCACGCGAGGAGCTGGCAATTAACCGCACTTAAAAGTTGATCTATCAGGCCGTCATCAGACCCTTGTTCCTTCGAAGCCGATGTAGTTTGATGGTCGCGGGTAAGGGTATCGTGTCATGCATCATCGACTTAGAGCTGTGTTCGCGAGCATTTTGCTATCGTCTGCTTGGATCTGCGGCGCGAGCGCAGCCGAGAAGACGTTTGGCCCTTTTACGGTTGACGACGCCAAGCCGGATGTCATCGCGCTCAACGGCGAGATCGACGTCAACTCCGGCCTGGCCTTTCGCCGATCGCTGCAAGCGGCACCAAACGCAAAGCTTGTCACTCTCAACAGCCCAGGCGGCAATGTGCAGATGGGCTTGCTCATCGCCGATGATATCCACCAACGGAAGCTGGCGACCTATATCCCGAAAGACAGCAAGTGCTTCTCAGCATGCTCCTTCGTTTTTCTTGCCGGCAGTGAGCGTAAGGTCGATGGCGCCCTCGGCGTCCACCAAATCTCGTCGGACTCGCCGGACCTGGTCGGCGCGCAGCTCGCAATCTCTGACATCATAGAGGTCCTTAATCGCTTCGGGACACCGATGGACGTGATGCAAGTCATGTTCAAGACGCCCCCTAACGACATGCACGTCTTCAGCCAGGACGAGGTCGAACGGTATAAACTCAACCGAGCAGGCGGAGAGCAGTCATCGTCCCCAACTGTAGTTGACGTGCCAGTGCCGGTCTCTAGTGTAGATACCAAACTGCCATCGCAGGCAGCGCCTGTCGGGACTGAGGTTGCCTCGGCGACGCCGCAGGCCAAACTATCGCCTCTCGAGGAATTCACCCGTAGGCCCAACCGCATCGCAATCTACACCGGCCTGGATCTATTCGGCGACGATATTTCGTCGATCAGAGTAGAGGAGGCAGGCGAATGCGCGAAAAGCTGCCTGGCGATGAACGGCCAATGCAAGGCCTTCACATTTAATTCAAATCCGAAGATCAAGCGTGGGCCGAACTGCTTTTTGAAGTCGAGCGCCGGTCGAGCCGACGGCAACAGCGTTGCATTCTCCGGCCGCTTCCTAAGCGGCGCCGAGGCTGACCCTTCTTCTGTAACGCTCGGGACGATTGATCCGACGACCGCTCTCTACGAGGACATTGATCTCCCTGGTGGAGATCTTTCCCGTCGGCCCGATCCGGCAGCGAAGACGCCGCTCGACTGCAGGCTGGCTTGCATCGACGAGAAGCGCTGTGTGGCCTTCACCTACATCAAACCAAAGAGGGAGTGCTGGCTGAAGGGAGCGATTGGGACTCCGATGTCCGGCAAAGGCATAGTGTCCGGCCTGAAGAAGCTAGAGACGTTTGCGCCGGCTAAAATCATAAGTCTCCAGTAGCTCAGGGCGGTGCGTCCTAGTTAGTAGCGGCTTTTACCAGCTCGCGCTCGACGGTCGCATCTACGACCGTGATATTACTTGCTCGGAACTGATCAACGGCCTCTTGGAATGCCCGCCGCCTTAAGGGGTCGCCGGTGGGTCCCTCAACGGCGAATACAACGTCACGAGGCAGCAACTGCTTCAGTCTGTTGATGGTAAAGAGCCATTTGTTTCCGTGGTCAAGGATACGGGTAGGGTCATCCTGGCCCAGATAGAGCGGCTTCAAAATTTTGACCGGCTTGTCTCCAGCTATTTCGACGAAAGGGAACGTCGCCGAATAGACTCCGTCATTGAAAGTCCGGCGTTTGAAATTTTTGTCGATCGCCCGAAGCCGGAGCATGTTGCGAACGTGCTTTTCTAAGAGCCCCTCGCGATAGACCGAACTCGCAAAATTCCGCCTCACATAATAATCGAATAGCTCATCAAGCTTTGCCTTGGGGCTTTCCGTCATTGCGAAGCGAACATCACTGAATCGGATGATCCCCTCCCGATCCTTCGTCAAGGCATGGAAAAGGTGCTCTGCATTGTCGCTCAGCTCGAACTCAAACCTGCTCTGTCCGTCACCTGAATGTCCGGCGAGATCCTTGATACGCTTGAGCTCCACATAGTAGCTCTTAAGCACGTCGCGAATGGTCGTTCCCTCGACGCTGTCGAAGAAGCTCGTCAGTCTGCTCAGTCGTCTGGTTTCTAACCTGAAGTCCAGATAGCTCACGCGCGGCGCTACGAGCACGATACCGATGTTAGCGAACTCTTCCGTTTCAACATGAGGTTGGAAACGGATTATCGCATAGCTTACAGCATGCTTCTTCATGTTCGTTTCCAAAACGCCGGCACTCTATGTCGCTTGAGTATGTTCTCGACACGATCGAGCGACAGGTTAATATCGATCGTGCAAGCGTCGTCTACATAGTGCCACCGTTCAGGGATGTCACCAAGGATCTGGGGCAGGTCCATCAAGGCCTTCTCAAACCTCGCATTATAATTTTCCTGTAGATCCGCGTGGTCGCAAACCTCGCTCAGGGAACTCCGGAAAATATGACTTTCCAGCTGTGAATGAAGGGTTACTTCTTCGTCGAAAGCTAGATTGTGATCAATGACAAGGAGTCGACGAGCCGTCTCTGACCAGAGAAGATTAGGATTACCGCCAGCGTCAGTTAGCGTCCGGTCACCGTTTTGGATCCACCAATCGAATGCAGCAATATCGCGCTTCAACGCTGCCGGAGCATGCTGGATGTTGACGAACGACATTTCATTGGCATTTTCTACGTTTTCCGAGCCGAAGAGGAACCCAGATCCCAGGTCTCGCAGGGCTCCATTTCGACCTGCTTCATACAGTTCTCGCGGAACAGTGACGATACAAAAGCGCGGCACAGGCAAACCAAGCCGTAGCGCGAGCTGACCCGCGATCCACTCTTTCACCAGCGAATCGTAGCCGGCCCCTTTGCCCTTGATAAAGTAGACCTTCCCGTCCACACCTCTGCAGATGTAGGGCTCGGTAGCGCCCTGCTCCGAGCGTCTAATAAATTCATCGATCTCGACCGGCATCGATTCCACGCGCGACATCCATCTGATCGGCTGTTAGATCATAACGGAAATGGAAGTCCAAGAGCGAGGACGTGCCGAGAGTGTGGCCTCAGCCAATCTCTGCACCAACATCAAAGACCGGAAAAATCAGCAGATCGCGGGGAAAGCGTTAGGGGCCCAGGTTCATAGTGGCGGAGAG
>NZ_JNNU01000038.1 GCF_000732195.1 Neorhizobium vignae | reverse complement strand
CCAGCAGCGGTCAGGAAGCGATTGACCTACTTGATGGCGATGCCTCCTTATCTGCTGTAGTGACAGACGTCCGACTTGGCACTGGCCCAAGCGGTTGGGACGTTGGACATCGAGCCCGTGAGCTGGCGCCGAGTATACCCGTCATCTACATGACGGGAGATAGCGCCAACCTCTGGTCGGCTCACGGAGTGCCCGGCAGCATTGTCATCCAAAAGCCGTTTGTTGAGGCACAACTCATAACGGCAATCGCGACGCTGCTAAACCAAGCCAGCACTACTGGAACGACGTCCTCATAATAGCAGGGGCGCCTAGATGGCGCGATGCATCGCTGGATCAGCTCGTTTCCCATCTGCATGCCGATCCCTGGGAACCGGAATCAAGCACGCCTGTGTCGGGCTCCTTGTCCATCTCCACCGCCCGCTGAACCGACCGTGGTGGCGTCGTGGTCATATTTATTGATCCGACAGCCGGAAGACTTCGGGCAATTCGTCGGGATCGCGCAGCCCCTTGAGCGACGCGTGCCGGAGCTTCCCGTCGTTCGTCCATGCGCGGTACTCAATTTCTGCGACATACATCGGCCCGGTCATCACCAGGCTCTTGCCCGGGACTTTGTCAACCGGCAGCCTCGTCTTGATTTTGTCGAGCATCTTCTTCAGCCGTCGAGCCTCGTCATGTTTGAACCCGGTCCCGACGCTGCCGACGTATTTATAGCCGTCCCGGTATCGGGCGCCCAACAGTAGCTCATGAAACATCCATTGATGGTGCAGTCTGTGGATTGTTTCCATCGCTGATCGGGACTGACCGTGGAGGAAGAGGTTACCATTGCCTCGCTGGGGTTTTGATATCAAAAAACGTCGGACGTTCGCCGACTGATTGACGTACTTCAATGCAAGCGCATTAGCTGATGAAAGGTTTGACTACGGCGAGGATCATGTTCACCAGGCCGAAGCCTTCTTTCTTGACGAAGATTTTGACTCGGCGCACATTATTCTTTGAGGCAATTGCTGTGATGAAGTGCCTGCGTGCCGAGACAAACCGTTCGATTTGTGGTGCAATCTCGTGTTCGGCCGGTTCCTTGACGGAGACAGGTTTTTTCAAAATGTCTGTCGACTAAGTCAAATATAAAATGGAGATCTTTCGTTATAGATTCCTCAGAAAAGGCATCGATTTTGAATATGTAGAGGTCCTTGGGATCGGTGAATGAATCTATGAATAGAAGACACGGTAGGTCCTCGAAACCTAAAACCGCCGTGCCTGAAGACAGACTGGACCGAATATGAAAGCGAAGAAGAAAAGGATGCTTTTCATCGGAGGCTGGGCGCACGTCCGGCGTCTCGTTTCCTGAACCTGCCTGTAGACACGGCCGTCTCCTGGCCGAAGGATCCTACCCTTGTTAGTTTCGCCGGCTATAAGCTGGTGCTGTTTCCAAGAACCAAAGACAATACGCGTTCTATCAGTATCGATCTCGCCACCCAACGCCTTTCGACTGGTGATGCAAGAACGCTGCTCAACAGGTTCCTGAGCCTTCTAAGTTGGTGCCAGGATCAGCATGCAGTGCTGGGTGACGGCTGGTCGGGTAATCCCGTGCCTCGTCCGATCAGCAAAATGGAAAAAGGCGGTTCCGTTGCAGGGCAATGGGTGTTCTCTCGCACGCTTCCAGAGGATCCGGACCTGCTGCAACGGCTCGCCTACTATCGTGAAGGGCTTAACGCGCGGGAAGCAGGCCTTGTCTCGTTCGAGGTGCTGAGTTTCTTCAAAGTTTTCGAGCAACGGGCCAAAAGCGACGGGCGATCACCCAATCTGACCAAGATTTGGATCCGGGACAATTTTGCCGCGGTCCACGATATGCTGAACTCGGATGTGACCGACCGCTTCGATAAGGCGCGTGGAACGAAGCCAGCAGACAAGTACATCTTCGAAAATTGCCCCGTGGCCACCGCACATGCATCGGAGCAGTTTCCGTCCGACGCCGATGCGTCGCCTGAAATCCGGCGGCTACAGCTCGGTTATCAGTCCATTCGAGCCCGCTACTTTTATAAACCTCTCGTTCCAGCTTGACTCTGCCGCACGCGCCTGAGAACATAATGGGAACAAAAACGGAGGTCGTCGCATGATCGTATTCGCCCCGATCACGCCGGCAGAAATCCCTGTCCAAGAAGGTAATCCCGGTGGTGATGTAAAAGAGGGATCACCGACACAAGATGAGGCCATTACGGCCGCCGAAAGCAAAGTTCCTCCATTTATGCTGGAGCCGACAGCTTCCCGCCGATCAAGGCCGGTGGGTTCGCGAAGCCGACATATGGGCCCACCGGTCGCGGTTCGCGTCGCCGCGCGGGAAGAAATACAGCTCACTCTCGGTTTTTAGGGGTTTAGGCCTTCGCCGATTTAGGAGTACCCGATGAAACTACGTGAAGAAAGATTCTGGCCCGAGCTGAAGCGCTCTTATGAGTCCAATCTCGCACACTATCGGAAAATGCTTGCCTATATCGAAGCCGGCGGACGTATCGTCGATCCTCACGGTGACAACCTTACAGATACCGAGCTGCAGAAGGCCAGGTATTACGAGCAGCACTATCGCCAGAAACTGCTCGAAGCTGAGCGGGATGCCGCCAACGACAATGACATTCCCATGGATGCCGAGTTGGCGGACCTGATTACGGGCGACTGGTGACGTGCAGAAGCTTGACGACAGTTGGCCGGGCCGCCGCCGACGTTATTCGAACCTCAAGAAAGACGTTCGTGCTCTCACGCGTCCCGACCGGCGCATCGATGCCGAACTGGCCCGCCTCATGGTGGCAGCCCAGGTAGTCGAGCGGGAGGAGAGCTAACGTTGGGCGACAAGTCGCCGCTCCCGTCCTTCACCTCATCCGAACGCGAGGCCGCGATTTGTGGTTTCGATGCCTGCACGACGAGCCCATCCCAGCGGGTGGGCCTATCGTGATTTGCCGCAGGTTGGTCGAGGAAGCCGCCGAACTGTTCGAATGATCTTTCCGGAGCGCCCGTCGGTCTGATTGGGCACGGTCGTCATCGGTGCGGAACTGCTGCCCGGCATAAAGGATGCGCAGGACCACGACTTCGCCGTTCTCCACGACGAAGGCGATGCTGACACGCCGCTCGAACCGACGATACGCATGCCGTCCCGGATATCCCGGACCGTCCCCCGCTCCGGGAAAGTCTCGAATTCTTTGAGGAATGTGCGGATGCGTCCGACATAATTGCGCGCAACCTCGGATGAAGCCGATTTCCGCCGCACGAACCGGTAGATCCAGGCGACGTCGGCCTCCGCCTCCGCAGTGAGGCGGACATGATAACGCTTCACTTGGCCTCTTCCCGGTCGATCGCGTCCATTTCCGCCTCGATCCGCGCCCATGCCTCATCTAAAGGCTTGGCTTTACCGGGATTTGCCTTGTGGGAATCATAGGCTGCGACCACTTCGATACGCAGCCACTGCTCGACGGCATTGTCGCGCTCCTCGAGCGCGCGCAGCCCTTCGCGGATGACTTCGCTTTCCGAAGCGTAGCTCCCGCTGGCAACGCGGCTTTTCACCTGGTTGGCCATTTCGATGGGCAATGTGATGCTCATCTGCTGCGTCGATCTCATGGGTTGCGCTCCTATCTTACGCATCCTTATAGCATGGAATAGGATAGAATCCTATCAATTCCAGACAGGGCGGCTCAACGCGCGACTGCTCAGTCACTACCGGCCCGAACCTCTGAAACGGCAAGGGATCCCTTGGGGAGCGCCCTCAACAATTCCTCTTCAGGCTTGGAGAGGTTAAGCCAGTGCGCCCAATCTTCCGGTCGGAGCACCACGACCTGTCGGTTATGGATGGGGGCAACATCGGGCCCGGGATCGGTGGTCAGCATCGTGAAGGACGGCGGCTGGTTGCCTTGAGCCTCCCGCCAGAGGCCGGCGATAGCCATGAACGGCGCCCCGTTAAGCGTGAAGCGATGTTTGGCCTTAGGGTATTTCGTGCCGGTGA
This sequence comes from Neorhizobium vignae, assembly GCF_000732195.1. GTDB lineage: Bacteria > Pseudomonadota > Alphaproteobacteria > Rhizobiales > Rhizobiaceae > Neorhizobium > Neorhizobium vignae. The sequence continues at coordinate 16,071 of NZ_JNNU01000038.1, read as the reverse complement.
ATTCAAAGAAGGCCGAGGCCGGCACAAGGCACCGCTTGCTGTCGCCGAACCGCCTGCCTTCCGATCTGAAATTGAATACCGGGCCGCCCTTCCGCCCCTCGGGAGGCGGGAAACCGAACTTCATTGCCGCCAGCTCCACCTGGTCACCGTTGCCGGCCATTCTCATGACAGGACCGGTGTCGCCGATCCTGATGTCGTCAGCCTGTGGCAAATCGAGCTCGGTCTGACGGGTCGGGATCTCCAAGGCGAGTTCCTGCATCATCCGGCAGTATTCCGCGTAGCGGATATGCTGTTCGTAATCGTTGCACATGGGAGGACAGGTAGGGCGAGGCCTGCGCTTCGCCACCTCGGCGGGCGATTGCCGCTACCAGATGCGGTCGATCGCTTCTTGTGACGCCATTGTGACGTCAAGTTCTTGGGATCGAGAAGGATTGTATAAGTGCTTGTAAAACTTGGTGGGCCGGGAGGGATTCGAACCCACGACCAATTGATTAAGAGATGCTTCCATGCGTTGTAATATCTCCTTCACGACCTGAACGTCGGAGGCTTGCTTGTTGAGTCAGGTCTGGAGATCCTTGATGGATAAGGTGATGCTGACGGCGGACTGTTCGGCAACCGTCACGCGATGGGCGAGATGGTCGATCTTTCGGTCAATGTCATTGCCGCGAACCTCTTCCGACCGAAGGCGTTCGTTGAAGCTCGCCTCGCGAGCCCTCGTCTCTGCCAGGTGCTCCTTGTGATAGTCCTCATGGGACAAGCGCCGGGCAAAGCCTAGAGGCTGACCGCCCTGCGGTCGCGTCCCTAGGTAAGTTCAAAATTCTGGCCACAAGCCACCCTTATGACCAATCAAATGAACGAAACTTGACAAGATGGCAGCTCCGTGGAAGATGTCCATAATTCTGGACATGAAGCATCCTCACGTCCACTCAAATGAACAAAGTACATAATAGCTGTGCCCCGTCAAAGAAGTTACTCGAGAGTCACGCATCAGGCGCTCGCCATGCTCGGCAAGCTGATCCGCGTCGGCCGGGCCGAGCGGGGCCTGACCGCGCAGGAACTGGCGGACCGGGCCGGCATCAGCCGCACCACACTTTCCAGCATCGAAAAAGGCGCGCCGGGCCCTCAGATCGGCATCGTCTTTGAGGTTGCCTCACTCGTCGGCGTGCGCCTGTTCGACTATGACGAGCGCACGCTCCGGATGCACAATGCCCGCCTCGACGAAAAACTGACGCTTCTGCCAAAGAGCGTCCGCCACACCGTAAAGGAGGTCGATGATGACTTCTAAGGCGGACCCTACCGAAGCTTTTGTCTGGGTGTGGCTGCCGGGGGCGACGGAACCGGTGGTGGCCGGCCGCCTCGATCGGGATGGCGAGCGCCTGCTTTATACCTACGGCGCCAGCTATCGCCGCCGTAAGAGCGCTATTCCCATCTACGAGCCTGAACTCCCCCTCCAGGAAGGGATCATCGCGCCCATCAGCGGCCTGCAAATGGCAAGCTGCATCCGCGACGGCTCGCCGGATGCCTGGGGCCGCCGGGTCATCATCAACAGGCTGACGGGCAAAAAACCTGATGCTGCCGGCGTGCCGGAAATCAGCGAGCTGACCTTCCTGCTCCAATCGGGCTCCGACCGGATTGGCGCCCTCGATTTCCAAGCATCGGCCACAGAGTATGTCCCCCGCCTCGCCGCACAAGCCTCGCTCGCCGAGCTCATGGAGGCGGCCGCCCTCATCGAAAAAGGCGTCCCCCTGCCCCCCGCTCTCGACCAGGCCCCTAATCACGGCACGTCAATTGGCGGCGCCCGCCCGAAGGCGCTCATCGATGACGGCACCAAGAAATTCATCGCCAAATTCTCGGCGACCAACGACACCTACAGCGTCGTGAAGGCCGAGTTCATCGCGATGAAGCTGGCATCTGCCTGCGGGCTTAACGCCGCGCCCGTGTCGATGACCCGTGCCTCCTATAAAGATGTGCTGCTGATCGAGCGTTTCGACCGCCAACACACACCGGACGGCTGGACGCGCCGCGCCATGGTCTCTGCCCTGACCATGCTCGGGCTCGATGAGATGATGGCCCGCTATGCGTCCTATGAAGACCTCGCCGAACTCATCCGCCACCGCTTCACTAACCCGAAGGGCACGCTCAAGGAACTCTACGGGCGGATCTGCTTCAACGTGCTGTGCGGCAATACCGACGACCACGCCCGCAATCATGCCGCCTTCTGGGATGGCCGGATGCTGACGCTTACGCCCGCCTATGACATCTGCCCGCAAGGCCGCACAGGCAGTGAAGCCACGCAAGCCATGCTCATCAAGGGCGATGGCCGTGCCAGCACGCTCGCCACTCTGCTCGCCGCCGCGCCGGATTATCACCTGAAAGAAGCTGAAGCCGTGGCGCTCATCGAACACCAGGTCACGACCATCGCCAACTTCTGGCAAGATTTCTGCGACGAAGCAGCTTTGAGTCCCGTCGACCGCAAGCTGTTCGCCGGACGCCAGTTTCTCAACAGCTACGCCCTTGACGGCCTCGATAACCACAAGCCGCTGCAGCACGCCTTCCGCGCCGCCCACAACACGCTGCTCACAAGCGCAGGCGCCTGACTATGATGGCGCCGAACCAGTCCAAAAGACGCGCATAGCCGGGAACAGCCGGCGATGACTATGCCCAAGCGGCCGTAAGAATCGAGGGCGGCGCTCGCCCCGATCCCGTCCCGGCCGAGCCACCGGATATCAGTCCCTATGTCGCGGCGGAGCTACCTTCGACCATTGACCTCCTCGTGCGCAGCGTGACGACGGTCAAGCCGGAGCGAACCTTCTGGGAGAAGGTTCTCATCCTCCATGCGATGACCGAGATGACGGAGAAGCGGCAGGCGGACGGCAATCCGGACCGCCCCGTGCCCGATCTCAAACGGTACTCACGCCATTATTACGACGTCCACCAGATCTGGACGCACCCCCACTATGGCCAGGCCACGGCATCGATGCGGGATCTTGCCGAAGCGTGTCGTCAGCATAAGGAACTGATGTTTCGGGCACCGGATCACCGCTATGACCGAGCGGTACCCGGCAGCTATCGACTCGTGCCGACCGAGGCCATGCGAGGCGAGCTTGCTGCCGACTACAAGCGCATGTCGGCCATGATCTTCGGCACGCCACCATCGTTTGCCGAGATCCTGGCCAGCATCAACGCTCTTGAGAGATATCTGAATTCGATGGTCGGAGAGCAGGCTTAGGCCGCATCCAGGCCGGTCGTTAGGGGCAGTTACGAGTGAGCCGCTATTTCTCTGATAGACATGGCTTCGGAAGTGGGGACGCCGCGATCACTGTGCGCGAAGATGCGCCGCCTGCGTTGCGGTATGCGCTCGCCGAAATTGCCAGGAGGGCCGGACTCTCCCCCTCCTCGATCAGGAGCAACGTTTGTGGTGTCCTGTTTTTCGTGGCGATGCGAACTCCACCAATGCCACGGAAAAGGCCGCGATTATCTTTCAGGAAACAGGTCGGGAAACAGCCGCGGCGGAGATACGCGAGGCGCTCAAGGACATCTCGAGGCGGCCAATCCCTGATCGTACCGGGGCGATTCAACATGCAATGCCTGCAGTCGAGTGCGCTACCCGTGATCTGACCGATGAGCGCAACCTCACCCTCGGCCGGTTGTCACCTAACCTGTTGTTCGATAACTGTATCGGATAACTATTCCGATTTGGAATGGGCCATCTTGTTTTCTCATTAGACAGAAAGGCCCGGATCGCCCCACAATGCACATAACATTGGCATGCCTATAAAATTTCGCTATCGACGAATTCTCGCTTCGGGCCTGAGAACCGGGCCGGTGATTGTTATGGGCTCAGACCGCGGATCCGATCACCAAGGAGGAATTCGATGCCATTTGGATGAACAATTGACAAACAACCTGATGTGAATGGATACGACCGGCGATCTCTGCATTCTGCCGCATACATTGTGGTCCTGCTTGAGCACACCCATCAGAAGGTTAGCTGATGCTCGGCCAGATGTCGGACAAACGGTCCTCGACTCCGCCCTGATGCACCATATCAAACGGCCAGTTTCAGTCGCTCGCCGACAAGCGCGGTCCAGTATTGCAAGCCGTGGATAATGGCGTCGTCATTGAAGTCATAAGCCGGATGGTGGAGTGCGGCGGAATCGCCGTTGCCTAGCCAGATGATCGCGCCGGGCCGTTTCTCCAGCATGTAGGAAAAATCCTCCGAACCCATGGTGCGCGGCCAGTCGTCATTGACCCTGTCGTCGCCCGCCACACGACGGGCGGCCGCAACCGCAACCTTGGTCTTTTCCGGATCATTGACGGTGACCGGATACCCGGCTCGCCACTCGATCTCGGCTTCGGCCTCGAAGAGTTTCGCGGTGGAATTGACGATATCGCGAAAACGCTGCTCGACCGCCTTACGGGTCTCGGGATTGATCGTGCGGATGGTCCCGCCGATCTGGATCGAAGCCGGGATGACGTTGAGCGCCGCAGAATTGCCAGCGCTGAGATACGTCACCGAGACCACGACCGGATCGAACGGATTGGTGAAGCGCGCGGCAATCGACTGCAGCGCCGTCACCATATGCGCGCCGGCAAGCAGGGGATCATGGGTCAGGTGCGGATAGGCGGCGTGGCCGCCACGGCCATTGAGGGTGATCATGAAACGATCGCCAGCCGCCAGCATCGGGCCGGGCCGGATGGCGAAAGAGCCGACGGGAATGCCCGGCTGGTTGTGCATGCCGTAGACCTCGTCGATACCGAACCGCTCCAGCAGGCCTTCCTCGATCATCACGCGCCCGCCGGCTCCGCCCTCTTCGGCTGGCTGGAAGACGACCACCACGGTCCCGGCAAAATCGCGGGTGGCGGCCAGATATTTGGCGGCGGCAAGCAATGTCGCGGTGTGCCCGTCATGGCCGCAGGCATGCATCATGTTCGCCACTTTGGAGGCATACGGCAGGTTGGTCTGTTCCGACATCGGTAACGCATCCATGTCGGAGCGGAAGGCGATCGTCCGCCCCTCGCCCAGTCTGCCCTTGATCACGCCGACGACGCCTGTCTTGGCGATGCCAGTTGCCACCTTGTCGCAGCCGAACTCGGCAAGCTTTTCCGCCACCAGCGCCGCGGTCTTCGGCAGGTCGAACAACAACTCGGGATATTGGTGAAGCTGGCGGCGCCAGGTCTTCGCTTCGGCGGCAATCTCGCTCATCGCCGCTTGGGCATCATAGGGGGCCATGGTTCTCTCCCGTTCGGTTCGATGGTCAGACGGCGGCGATCTTCCGGAATGGCGACCGGTCCGGATCGGGATCCGGCATCGCGTCGAGAAGCATGCGCGTATAATCGCTCTGTGGATTGTCGAAGATCGCGGCGACCGGCCCCTGCTCGACGACCTTGCCGCGATAGATCACCGCGACATCATCGCAGATATAGCGGATGACGCCGAGATCGTGGCTGATGAAAAAGTACGTGAGGCCGAGTTCCACCTGCAGCCGGTGCAGCAGGTTGAGCACATCTGCCTGGACCGAAACGTCCAAGGCCGAGGTTGGCTCGTCGAGGATCAGGAATTCCGGATTGACCGCCAACGCCCGCGCAATGCCGATGCGCTGCCGCTGCCCGCCCGAAAATTCGTGCGGATAGCGGAACATATGCTCGGAACGCAGGCCGACCTGCAGCAGGAGTTCCATGACTCTTTCAGTGCGGCGGCTTGCCGTCATGTTCACGACATCACCATGGATCACCAACGGCTCGGCGACGATGTCGTGGACTGTCATGCGCGGATCGAGCGAGGCGTAAGGATCCTGGAAAACGATCTGCAGCCGCGAGCGCAACCGGCGCATCTGGAGCAGCGTCAACTTGTGGATGTCCGAGCCGTTGAACAGGATATTGCCCGCCGAAAGGCTTTCTAGCCGCAGTATACAGCGGGTCAGCGTCGTCTTGCCCGAACCGGATTCGCCGACGAGCCCGAAGCTCGCGCCCTTCCTGATCGACAGGCTGACATCGTCGAGCGCGGTAAAGCCTTCACCGCGGCCGAAGAAGCCCTGGCGCGGACCTGGAAATATCTTGCTGACATTCTGGATCTCGAGGCTCATGCAGATGTCTCCCGCATCGCGCCGCTCAGGCCCATAAGTTCGCCGCGCTTGGTATGTACCGTCGGCACCGAGTTCAAGAGCGCCTGGGTATAGCTGTGGCTCGGCCGCTTGAGCACATCATTCACCTTACCGGCTTCGAGGATGCGACCGCGATACATCACCGCCACATGGCTGCAGATCTGGGCGACGATGCCGAGATTGTGCGTAATCAGCAGCACACCGATATTCCGTTCGGCGACGAGATCGTGGATCAGCCGCAGGATCTGCGCCTGCACCGAGACGTCGAGCGCCGTCGTCGGTTCGTCGGCGATCAGGAGGTCTGGCTTGCCGATCATCGCCATGGCAATCAGCACGCGCTGCCGCATGCCGCCGGAAAACTGGTGGGGATAGTCGTTGATGCGCTCTGCCGCCTTCGGAATGCCGACCTTCTCCAGCATCTCGACGGCGACGCGCTTGGCCGCTTTCTTGAAGTCGCCGCGGGAAGCTCCGGCCTCAAGCCCCAGAACCGAAGGGTCCGCATGGCCGGCGTGGAGCGCCACGTCCACGAGCTGCGTACCGATCCGGAAGGCCGGATTGAGGTTGGTTGTCGGATCCTGGAAAATCATGCCTATATGCCGGCCGCGCAGGATCCGCATCTCCTTGTCGGTCGCCTTCAGCACATCCCGGCCCTGGAACTCGATCGAGCCGGCGAGATAACGTCCGGGCGGCGACGCGATCAGCCGCGAGACCGAGAGGCCGGTCAGCGACTTGCCGCTGCCGGTTTCGCCAACCATGCCCCAGATCTCACCGTGGTCGATCTTCAGGTCGATACCATGCAGGATCTGTGTTTCACCCTCGTAGCTACGCATCGCAAGATTGAGGTTCTTGATGTCGAGAAGTGCCATTCCGTCTCCCCTCATCGCCGCGCCTTTGGGTCGAGCACGTCACGCAACCCGTCGCCGAGAAGGTTGAAGGCGAGGACCGCGAGGAAAATTGCGATGCCGGGAGCGACAGCCGTCCACCAATAGTCCGGCATGTAGCTGCGCGCGCCGGAAAGCAGCGTGCCCCATTCCGGCGTCGGCGGCTTGACGCCGATGCCAACGAATCCGAGCGAGGCGACGGTCAGGATTGCAAAACCCATGTCGAGCGAGGCCTTGATGACGATCGGCGAAACGATGTTCGGGAGGATGTGCTTGCCGAGGATGCGCAGCCAGTTGGCGCCGAGCGCATGGGCTGCGACCACGAACTGCTCTTCCTTCTTGACGATCACCTCGCCACGCACGAGACGGGCATAGGCCGGCCACCAGGTGATCGAGATCGCGATGATCATGTTCCAGACGCCGGTGCCGAGTGCGGCCGCCACTGCCATGGCGAGGATGAGGCTTGGAATGGTGAGCAGCAGGTCGGTGATGCGCATCAGGACCTCGTCCACCCATCCACCGAAGTAACCAGCGATGGCCCCGACGGCCGTGCCGACGACGATGGCGATGAAGACCACGGCAAGGCCTGAGAACAGCGAGACCTGCGAACCGACCAGCACGAGCGAGAACATGTCCTGCCCCAGCGCATTGGTTCCGAACCACGCGTCTGTCGAGGGCGCTTGGAACCTCGCAGCGGTATTCGTCCCGCCGACAACATGCTCTGGATACGGCACGATCCAGGGCGCGAAGATGGCGATGACCACCAGCAGAACGACGATCGCAAGTCCGACGATCGACAACCAACTCTGGCGGAAGCGATAGAAAGCGCGGCTCCAGTTTTCGAGCCGTGCAGACTGGGTGCGCTTGGGAATGGCGATGGGCGTCATGGTCATGCGTAGCGTACCTTCGGGTTGAAGACGCCGTAAAGGAGGTCCACGACAAGCATGGCGACGAGATAGATGATCGCGATGACCAGCGTCACGCCGATCACCGGCATGAAATCCTGGGTGAGGATCGCCTGCGTGGCATAAAGCCCGAGGCCCGGCCAGTCGAAGACGGTCTCGACCAGCACCGTGCCGCCGAGCAGCCAGGAGACGTAGAGACCGATCACTGTCAGCGTCGAGGTCATGGCGTTCTTGAGGACGTATTTGAAGAGGATCAGCCGGTTGGAGAGACCAAGCGCCCGCTCGGTCATGACATAATCCTGCTGCAACACCTCGATCGTCGAGGAGCGCATCATCCGCATGATGGTCGCGAGCGGGGAAAGCGCCATGGCGATCGCCGGGAGTGCCAGGTGCGACAGCGCGATCTGGAAGGCAGACCAGTCGCCGGCGATCAGCGCGTCGATCGTATAAAGGCCGGTGACATGGTCCGGCGGGCTTTCGATCAACGGATAGCGACCGGACAGCGGCAAGATGTCGAGCCAGGCGGCAAACGCCATCTGCAGGAGAAGGCCGAGGAAGAAGCGCGGCATGGCGATACCGCCGAGAGCCAGCGTGCGGGTCGCGTAGTCGAGTGGTCCGTTCTTGTAGACGGCGGTCAGCAGCCCGAGCGGGATGCCGGCAACGACCGCGATGAAGAGCGATGCGAAGACAAGTTCGATTGTCGCCGGCAGGTATTCGAGGATATCCGCAAAGACCGGGCGCCGGGTGAAGACCGACATGCCCCAGTCGCCGGAGACCAGGCCGGTCAGGTAATTCCAGTATTGCAGGGGCAGGGGCTGATCCAGGCCGAATTCGCGCTTCATCTGCGCGATCAGTTCCGGCGTCGCATTCGGGCCGGCGGCAAGGCCGACCGGATCCCCGGGAAGGATACGGGCAACGATGAAAAGCAGCAGGGTCAGGCCGAGCAGGATCGGCACGAGCAGGACGAGCCTGCGCAGAATGTAAAGCAGCATTCGCAAACTCCGGAGCGGCGGGCTTCCGTATCGGAGACCCGCCGGCGGCAAGGGGTCAGGCGATCGACAGCGGCCAGATTTCCATCGTATTGGCAGCTACCGGGCTGAAGACATAGTCCTTCACGTTGTCGCGCATTGCAAACTTGCGGAGCTCAAGAATGCCGATGATGTCAGCCGCATCCTCGACGATCACCGCCTGGAACTTCTTGTAGAGTTCGGCGCGCTTGGTCTTGTCCACTTCGGCACGGGCATCCTCGATCAGCTTGTCGACCTCGGGGTTCTTGTAGACCGGGTTCTGCCACTGGCCATTGCGCGACGAGTGGTAGGCGGCAAACGCGGTATTGTCCGGGTCGGCATAGTTCGGCGACTGGAAGATCGAGTAGAAGTCGACCATCTTTTCCGGCGAACGCGCCATCGCCACCGTATCCGGCCAGGTCATCGCGCGGATATCGAGGTTGATATTGAGCGCCTTCAGCGATTCCAGCATGATCAGACACCAGCGCCGTTGGTTCTCATAACCGGCTGCATGGTGGATGGAAAGCGTGATGCCGCCGTCCTTGAAGTTCGACTTGGCGAGATATTCCTTCGCCTTCCCCATATCCTGGTCATAGCCCTTCTGGTCCGGGTCAAAACCGAAGATGCCGACCGGCAGCGGGCTCTTCATCAGCTGGGCCGGGCCAGCCGCATCTAGCATGCCCTTGTAGTTAAACGCGTAGGAAACCGCCTTGCGGAGGTTCTTGTCCATCAGCGGGCCATTGGCAGTGTTCATCTTGATGGTGAACGTTCGGTAGTCAGGCTCCATGATGCGCACGACCTTCGGCATGTCCTTGATGGCATCCATGTCTTCCGCGAACATGTCGAGCGCGAAATGCACCTCGCCACGCTGGAGCATTAGACGGGCGGTCGAAGCCTCCCGCACAATCTTCCAGATGGCGCCGCTGAGATTGCCGCCCTTGTGCCAGTCGTTGTCGACGCGGATCAGTTCATAGAGATCGCCCGGCTTGACGCGGCCCATCTTGAAGGCGCCGGAACCGGCCATGTTTGCGAGCAGGTAGGCCTGACCATCATCGGTCCCCTTGTTGGCTTCGACGACCTTGGAATTGACGATGAACATCCACGGCAGGACGGAGAGAAGCGGTGCGAACGGCTTCTTCAGCACCATCGTCACCGTCATCTCGCCGGTCGCCTTGACGCTGTTCTGGTCGAGAATGCCTGAGACCATCCAGGCCGGACCCTTGGCGAGGCGCAGCAGGCGGGCGAAGGAATATTCGACGTCCTTCGCGGTGACCGGCGTGCCGTCATGGAACTTGGCATTGCCGTCGAGCTCGAACGTATAGGTCAGACCGTCTTCCGACTGCTTCCAGCTCGTGGCGAGGCCCGGGGCCGGAACCGGCGGATTGGCGACGACGCGCACGAGGGGGTCGTACGTATTGCGGAACAGCCATTGCGGCGCATAGCCGGTTGCCACATGCGGGTCGAAATTCGGGATGTCGACCGTGCTGGCCAGAACCATGATGTTCTTGCCCGCCGAATTGGCGAGGCGTGGCAGTGTCGCAGCAGCGGTCATCCCCGCAGTACCGATCAGAAATTGGCGTTTATTCAAGGTGAGCATGTCCATTCCCCTTTTATATCTGAATTGCTCGTGTCGACTGAAAGTGAGCCGGCTTTACCGGATCGCTGCCGGCGAAAGGCGTGCGGATGCCGCCAATTCCTTTTTGCGCTCGCTGAGGCCGTAGGTGGTCTCGGCCGCTTCGGCGCTGATATAATCTTCCCGGACGTCGTCCTCGATCAGCTCGACCGAGCGGTTGGCCGGATCGCCGAAGCCTGCGCCGCCGCCGAGCTGCAGCTCGACCACGCGATCGGTACGATCGACGACGAAGAGGCCGCCGGTGCCGACGTCTTCCAGCACATTGCCTTCCTCGTCACGGACATAGCCGTGTGAGAGCAGGCCGTTCTGACCGCCAAACAGGCCGGTGATCGGTGCGTTGACACCTTCCGGGGAGACGAACACGGTGACCGAGGTGCCGTCGTCATACCGCTTGGCAAGCCGGATGCGAGCGCCAAGGCCGCCGCGGAATTCGCCGACGCCGCCGGAATCCCGCACAAAACCCTTTTCGAGGACCACGACCGGCGAGCGGCTCTCCAGCATCTCGATCGACGACGTTGCTGCAGACGTCGGCCACAGTACGGACGACTTGCCGTCCTTGGCGGAGCTACCGCCCTGCCCGCCGCCGGAAAGCAGGTGGTCGTAAAAGATCTTGCCAGCCGTCGTCTTGCCGTAGACGGTCAACAGGCTTGGCAGGCCGGTATGGGCGATGACCTTTTCCGGTGCCGCCTTCGACAGCGCCCGGAAGATGTTCGGCGAGGTGTACCAGCCGGTGCGGGTGCGCAGGCTGACCGGGGCCGGCTTGTTGCAATTCATCACCGAACCCTTCGGCGCCTTGACCGTCAGCGGACGATAGCAGCCGGCATTGCCGCGCACCGAAGGTGTGAGCATGCATTTTAGCGGATAGGTTGAATGCGCGGTCGTGTAGCTCAGCGTGCAGTTGATGCCGCCGAGCGGCACTTCCGGCGGAGCGCCCTCGAAATCGAGCTCGATCTCGTCGTCCTTGATCGTGACCTTCACCGGTACGGTCATATGCGTGCCGAGCGGGTTGTAGGAGATGGTCGAGGTATGGACGCCGTTCGGGATGGCGCGGATCGCGTCCCGCATCGCTTTTTCGGAACGGGACTGCACGACTTCGGCCAGCGCCTTGAGATCGGACAGGCCATATTCGTCCATGAATGCCACCATGCGGCGGGCGCCGGTATCGTTGGCGGCGACCAGCGAGCGAACATCGCCGAGCACCTGATGGGAGTCGCGGATGTTCTCCGCCATCAGGCGGAAGAGATCCTCGTTCTCGACGCCCGCCTTGATCAGCTTCATCGGCGGGATCTGCAGGCCTTCTTCATAGACTTCCGTGGCCTTCATGCCGTTGCGGGTGCCGCCGATATCACCGACATGGCCAACCGTACCCATGACGGCGACGGCCTTGCCATCCTTGAAGACCGGCGTCATCACCGCGATGTCGAACAGGTGGCCGGCGCAGAGCCAGGGGTCGTTGCAGACCAGCACGTCGCCCGGCTCCAGCGTATCGATCGGATAGCGCTCGAGTGCGGCTTTGACCACCATCGGGAGGGTCAGGTTGAAGACCGGCATGACGCGGGCCGAATGCGCCAGCGTTTCGCCGGAGGCATCGAGGATCGAGCAGCCGAAATCCTGCGATTCCGAGATGATCAGCGAATAGGCCGTACGGCATACCGTGTGCCACATCTCCTCGGCAACGGTGACGAGGCGGCTCCACATGATTTCGAGCGCGATCGGGTCGGATTCGATCTTCTCGATCGCCTCCGCCTTGCTCATCTGAGGCGTGACAAGCTCGATACCCTTGCCGATCGTGGCGATCTTGATGCGAAGGTTACCAGCATTATCGACCGTGAGTACGTCGCCGGGCGGCACGATAGTGGTGGATTCACGCTCTTCGATAATCGCCGGGCCTTGAACCGTCATGCCTGACGTCAGCTTGTATCGGTCGTAGATGCCGGCATTGACGAAACCTTCGCCGAAATAGGTCTTGCGATACCCCTTGAGCGCTCCGTCGCTCGACGTTGCAATATCGGCCTGTTTTATGGAAAGCTGCGGGGTGGCACCACTGGCGCGCAGGCGGAACGAGAGGATTTCCAGCTCGGCTTCCGTCGGGACGCGGGTGTAGCGAGCCGCATAGACTTCCTCGAAGGACCTACGGATGGTCGCATAGGCATTCCCGTCCAACTCGCCGGCCGGGATCGGCACGTTGATTTCGTGCAGCTGACCAACCAAACGCATGTCGGCGGTGCGTTCGAAAACGACGTCTTCGGCTTTGGCGCCGGCAGCGAGAAGCTTAACCTTGCCTTCTTCCGCCAGTTCGCCGAAGGCGGAATTCAGAGCAGAAGTATCGAGATCGGCAGAAAGCGCCATCGGTCGCGAGCGGACAAGATCGAACGAGAGCGGTGCCGTGAGGAAGCCGAAAGCGGAGGCCGCGCCACTCGCCTGCGGGATGATGACTTCCGTGACACCGAGAACACGGGCAACGCGGGCTGCAAAGGCCGGGCCGGCACCGCCGAAACCGATCATCGAATAACCGCGCGGATCCTTGCCCTTTTCGACCAGATGGATGCGGGTCGCACTCGCCATGTTTTCGCCGACCACCTGATGGATGCCCCAGGCGGCTTCGACTGTCGAGATACCGAGCGGTTCGGCGATTGTCTTCAGCGCCTCTTCGGCCGCATCGAGATCGAGCGTCATGCGACCGCCAAGGAAAAAGGCGGGGTCATAGTAGCCAAGCGCCACACTCGCATCCGTCACCGTCGGCCTGGTGCCGCCGGCGCCGTAGCAGGCTGGTCCCGGAGAGGCGCCAGCCGAATGTGGACCGACCTGCAGCAGGCCGACTTCGTCGATCGCGGCGATCGAGCCGCCGCCGGCACCAATCTCGATCATGTCGACGACCGGAGCTTTGATCGGCAGCCCGGAACCGTTCTTGAAGCGGCGCACCCGGCCGGCCTCCATATAGGAGGCGATCTGCGCCATGCCGTTTTCGATCATGCAGGCCTTGGCCGTCGTGCCGCCCATGTCGAAAGCGATAACGTTTTCCTGGCCAGCTGCCTTGCCGAACCATGCGGTGGCGAGCGCACCACCGGCCGGACCGGATTCAAGTAGACGGATCGGGAATTCGCGCGCCTCATCGATGGAGACGAGACCGCCCGCCGAATGCATCAGGCGAAAGGCGCCGGTGAAGCCGCGGGCTGCAAGTTCCTGCTCAAAACGGCGCAGGTAGCGATCCATCAGCGGCTGTACATAGGCATTGGCGCAAGTGGTCACGAAACGGGGATATTCGGAGATCTCTGCGACGACTTCCGAAGAGATCGAGACCGAGATGTCCGGATAGTGCTGCTTGATGATTTCGCGCACACGATTTTCGTGGGCCGGATTGCGGTAGGAATGCATCAGGCAGACGGCGATGGCCTCGACCCGGTCCGCAACCAGTTTCTTGACGGCCCGCAAGACGGAAACCTCGTCAAGCGGCTTGATCACGCCGCCATCGGCACCGATGCGTTCCGAAATATCGATGCGGCGGGAGCGGCTGACCAACGGATCCGGAAAGGTGAGGAAAAGGTCGTAGATGTCGTAGCGCTGCTCGGTGCCGATTTCGAGGACGTCGCGAAAACCTTCCGTCGTGATCAGACCGACCGGCGCGCCCTTGCGTTCGATGACCGCATTGGTGACGAGCGTCGTGCCGTGGACGATCTCCGAAAGATCAGCGACGGACATATCGGCTGCGGCGACGATCTCGGCCAGACCACCAAGCGCGCCCTGGGACGGATCCTTCGGCGTCGTCAGACACTTGTGAAGACGGATCGAGGAGGCCTTCTCGTCGAACAGGATAAAGTCGGTGAAGGTGCCACCGATATCGACGCCGGCGCGGAAATTCCTGGAAGTGTCTTGCATTCGCATGTTCCCCATTACGATGGCCGACGGCATGCCGCAGCCCGGTAGATGCCATTACGTGGATGGCGCGTAACGCTCATTCATCTCGGGTTCTGACACCCGACGCGAGAACCGATAAACACCCCCCTCGCTCAAGGGGATTAAACTGGTGGCTGCCCGTTCCGCCGCTTTTTCGAGCATGAATTGTTTTGACATATTAGTAGGCGGCGTTTTTTCGGGAGTCCAGCACTAGTTTCATATTTGACAAGGAGTTCCAATTATGGAACTATGAAGCTCCAATTTGCATGCATAGGACGAATATGAGCTCTCTCGAAGACGCAATCTCTATTCTCGGTTGCTTCTCGCTTTCCGAGCCTTCTCTGTCTCAAGCGGAAGTGGCACGCCGGACCGGTTGTCCGAAGTCCACCGCGTCCCGCGTGATGAAGACTTTGCGCGAAAGCGGCATTCTCGATTTCGACGCGGTAACGCGGCTCTACACACCCGGCATCCGGCTTTTCGAGCTCGGCCAGATCTGCCGTTCGAATCACAACTTTCTGGATCTGGTGAATACCGAACTAGAGGAGGTCTGCTCTGTTGGCGGGCACACGGCCTATGTCACCGTCTTCGACGGGCCGCAGCTCGTCGTGCTGCGCATGGTGCGCGGCTCGAGCCCGCTGGCGATCACCTCGACGCCAGGATACCGAGCATGGCCGCATGCCACTTCCAACGGCCGTGCCATGCTCTCGCTGCTGGACGAGGAAGAGTGGAAGCTGCGCGTTCCGGACCAGCTGCCCTTCGTGACGCCGCGCGCGCCGCAGAACCATGAGGAGCTTTTGGAACGCATCCGCATCATCCAAGAGACCGGGCGCTCGCATTCCACCAATGATTCATACGACGGCGTTTCATCGGAAGGCATAGCCTTCCGCGACCCCGGCACGGACGAAGTCATCGGGGTCGCGATATCCTATCCGACGACCATGGGCACGCCCGAGCTGCAGGACAAGATCACCGGTCTGCTGACAACGATGAAGACCAACCTCATGCGCCACAAATAACTACGAGAGCGATGGCCGAGCTTAATCTTAGGTGATGTCAGGTTAACTTGAGCGAATACATTTTCAGCATGCCGGTTGGATCAGGCCGCTGTCCCGGTGACCGCCTTCCAATGCGCCATCGCTCCGAGGCGATGCAAATGGACGGCGATGGCTGAGGGTTTGGAGCGTGCGGGGACGAAGAGATTTCGGAGCGCCGAAAAGACGCTCGCGAAGCGTTGCAGCGCGCCTGGGGCGCGAAACCGTTGCATCGCACGCTCCCGTTTCCGCAGCAGCAGGTGCGAATTTTCGGCGCGGTTGTTCAAGCCCTTGTGCGATCGATGTATGATCTGACATCGTGCCGCGCTGTAGGAACGAAGCTTGTCCGTGACGATGCGCTTTGGTGGGCATCCCTGCTTCTTCATCAGCCGGATCAGCAGGCGCCTGGCAGCTTTGGTGTTGCGGCGGGTCTGGACGATCTCGTCGAGAACGTAGCCATCCCGATCGACGGCGCGCCAGAGCCAGTGCCTCCTCCCGCTGATCGTCACGACCACCTCGTCCAGATGCCACACGTCATTTGGGCTCGGCGCTTCCGCCGCAAGCGGCAGGTATAGTCGGGGCCGAACTTCTTTGCCCAACACCGGATCGTCTCATA
>NZ_JNNU01000037.1 GCF_000732195.1 Neorhizobium vignae | reverse complement strand
AGCTCGATGCCGCCGTAGAAGTCGCTTGCCACGGCCTTGATGACCCTACCGGGGGCGTCGGTCAGCAGTTCCAGGAGTTCGATAAGCCGATGGGCAGCGGCAAGCGGTTCGCGTGTTGCATCGACCAGCGCTGACCTTCTGGCTCCTTCATTAGATTCCTGACGGTATGCATCTATCAGGGCAGATGAGGCAGCCCGGTCTTTCTCCGTCGCGTCTTTGATTTCGGAGAGGATGGAGTCGAGACGCTCGATCAGCAGATCGGTATCGCTGCCATGCTTATGCGAGACCGCCAACGCCATCCGTACCATGGCGGTGCCGAGCTGGGCCGCAACGAGAGCAGCCGTGCTGCCGCTAATCGAAGGCGAAGCTCGACCGATCTCGGCAAGCATCGTTTCAAGATCGAGTTCCTGGAGGTCCATGCGTAATCCCTTTGTTTGGCGGCCCATCCGGTTTCATAAGCATTTTATTAAATATGTTGGCAAACTATCTACTCCGGGGCAGAGGCTTTGCGGTGTGGACGGAGTTGTCAGGTTGAACAGCAATGGAGGCCGCCCGCATGTCGAAATCCACAGTACTTTTGGTCGAGGACGAGGTCCTTATACGCGCAATCTTGGCAGACGCCTTAATTGACGAGGGTTACGAGGTCGTCGAAGCCGGACATGTGCTCCAGGCGGCTGCAGCCCTTGGTCAAAACCCCATTTTCGATTTTCTGATAACTGACGTCGATATGCCTGGGGCTTTGAATGGCTTCGACCTCGCGGCGACGGTGGCCAAAGTCGCCCCCTCGACAAAAATCATCGTAACATCAGGGCGGCGTATCGCTCCTGATATACTATCCGATTGGTACTTCCTCCCGAAGCCTTACAGTATCGATCACATGATGGAACTGCTCCGCGAACATACAGTCACGTTCGGTGCTCCCTCTAAAATGATAATGGCGGTGTGAAGCCTGCTAACGGTTATTCCTTCCTCGTCGCACCTGGAGCCGCCCCAGGTCGGATGTGAAATTTTCTAATCTGCAGACTGGATCGTTCTTGCAGCTCGTAGAGCCTCCACCATCTTTATTCTACGCAAATATGGAGGGAGCCAGATGAACGAGTTTCTCACCGAGGTGGATGACGCGGCTATCGAGATATTGACGCCCGACCGCGACCGATCACACGATGATCGGGTCGTCTGTCTCTGTTGTCGGCAGGCTCGTTCAAAGAGCTGGATGGACGATGATGGCTGCGGCATCTGCGAGGAATGCCTCGCCATATGACGAAGCGGACGGTCCTGCCTTTTTAAGCGACAGCCGCTGTTGCGGGCTGCACATGATATTACTGGGCTGTCAGACTTCTGGCGGAGGAACCAACAGTGAGTTTGCGCATTTTCACGGGCAGAATCACAGGGTTACTGTCTAATGCGTGAACTTGTCACCAGCCTGCTACTCGTTACATGCCTTCTCCCGGTGGGTGCAGGTGCAATGAGGCTCTCAGCCAGCTTGGCCGAAGATAGCGCACCACATGCGTTCGCCCATCTCAACTCCGAACCGCTGTGGTCATCCGAGGTAAAGCGGATTGACCCGAGTCTTCAGGCTTACGAGCGCCTCCCTGCTGTTCCGGCTGCGGATACGATGGTAGCTGAAGAAAAATCAACAAAGCGCGTATATGTCACGGCACCTGGGGTTCATACTTTGGGTAACCAGATGGCCGGTGACGAGACCCTTGCGGATTTTAGGAAAGTCAGGGCGCGTGAATGGTGCGGAGAACGATACCGCTCATTCGATCCCGCCGACAACAGTTACCAGCCTTATGGTGGCGGACCTCGCCGAGTCTGCGTACCGCCGACGGAAGCGAGATCGCCGGTCGTGACGCAAGTCGCTGACGCCGACATCGTTCCCGCTCAGACTGACGCCGCTCGCTGGTGCATGGAACGTTACAGTTCGTATCGGATCGAAGACAATTCATATCAGCCTTTTAGCGGCGGCAGAAGGCAGTGCCCCGGTCCAGGCGCGCAGTCAGCTAGCAATTCTACCCGTGAACCGGCAACTGGCTCTATCGTTCGGTTTTGACCAGTCACCTTGACGGTGGCCGTTGCAGCGCTTACGGGCTCTTCCGGTGCTTACTTTGCCTACGTCGCATATGTGCCGTAGATATCTTGGACACAGCCCCGAACGCGGCCTCGCAATTTCTTACCGCTCATTACGAGTAGGGCTTCGACGACGGAAACCAATGGCCATTTCCGCAAGGCACGCCTGAACTTCGTCCCGGATATCAGTCGCCGTCCGACGGAACCTCGATACGCAGTGATGCCATCATTGGCGTCGAAGTCGAGAACAGTAAAATCCATGTGCCGCGTTCAGGTTACGCGATTTCCCTGATGCAACGTCGTAGGCGCCCACACTATACGCTTGGCCGCCTCTGATAACACCAGGGTAATTGTACCCAGTGACCTGATCGCGCCAGTAATTCGACTTTCCATACAATTTGATCATACGCAGCTGCATCATGGTGAAGTTCCGCGATTCTCTCAACCGTATCAAAAAAGGTGCGATAATCTTCCAACGAGCGCAGTCTCTAAAGTCGGTTGAGAACGTGCTTAATGCGGTCTGCGTGCTTATGATGTCCTCGCCCTTCCTCGGCCAGTTGGACCTCGGAGACCGTCAGGCCAGTGGTGATTGCGACTTCTTCCAGGGTGTATCCGCGTGTCAGCCTAAGGGCTCTGAGTTCATCAATCGCGGAAAAACTATTCGGTTTGTTTGTAATCGCGTTCAAAGCTGTTACCTCTTAACGTTGATCGAGCATGGAAACTCTCTCGAACCTCCTCAGTTCCACTGAAGGGTCAATTTCGGCCCATGACCGGTCTCGGCAGTCTCGCCGTCGAGAGCGGGTTCCAAAGACGGCTTTAAGGCGACGCGCCTGGAAAGCTTCCGCCTGTTCTTCCAGCTCCGGTGGTTGAACTTCAGGGGGCCGTTAGGTCGGTCGGCCGCCTCCCATTAGCCATAAAACGATCAGGATCACCCCGACGATCAGCGCTTGGATGAGCACTCGAAGCTGCATGAGCCTGTTAGAGGTGTTCTCCGTCCTCCCAGCTGTCCGACTGTAAAACAACTTCATGATGATCATCAGCCCAACAGCGCTAACGATGATGGCGAGGATAACAGACCAGGCGCTCATTGCCCGACTGTCTGTCGCGCTGCCGTCCGTTGATGCCAAGCCATCGAACTGACTTTCCTGAACAGGTCCTCGTGTTAGGCCTGGCAAATCCCGCGCAACCTCGATGTCCGTGTAGGCCTTCTCGTCGCGAAACGCGCTTGCATGCGTCGTCGTCACGTCTTCGCCAGGAAGCGACGCAGTTTCGAGAAAGTCGCTTTCGTGGGAGGGAGATTTTGATCTTTCGGGGAAGGGAATAGAATGACTGCGCATGTCACCAGGGTTCAAGCGGCTTCTATGGAGGGACGTTACCGCCTGCTCGTCTACGCCATCACCAACTACGCAAGTTATATGCTCGGCACCGAAGGCCACATATCGAGTTGAAACGCGGGTGCGCAACGCTTCAAGGTCTACACCGAGTTGGAAATCCTCGGAGAACACTTTTCCCGCTTCTATACTCCTGAAGACCTTGCCGCCGATATTCCGGCAAAGGCTCTTTCGACAGCACAAGCCGAGGGGCGGTTTGAGGCGGAGGGCTGGCGTGTTCGTAAGGCCGGATCAATATCCAAACTAACCGGCGCCAAACGGTCAAGTGCTCGCGCCCGCACCAGATGACTGGGTTCTCTTCTGGTGGAGCGTCCATGTCCTCCCTCCATTTCATGTCCATCTGTTGCGATTTCGGCGACCGCCAAACGCCGCCTCGCAGGCTGTCGACACAGGCCAAATCAGCCTGCGCGCTTCATCGATAACCGACAATGGGCCAGTGTCATGGTCTGTGCTCCTTGATATCAATTTCTCGGTTGACATGAAGGTTGAGCAGCGCCGCCCAATTCAGAATTGACATTGGCAAATCAGCCCCCCTTTACTGCCGCCTAAGCGACTTCGTTTAATCTTCGCGTTCGGCGCGAAACGCGATAGCTCCGGAAATTCTGGTGTCAGCTGGCTAGGCGAGGGGTGCTGACGATCTTTAGGAAGAGGGTATTCATTGCCTCTTTAATTCCCTGTGAAGGGCCGACCTCGAAAAAATATCCTGGCGTCGCACAGTTTTCCATTGTCGGGCCTATTTCGTTCTGGAAAGGCTTGATCCACGTATTGTACCAACTATTCGTCGGGAGAGGCAGGTATGTCGTATAGAGGACTGCGATTTTGTAACCCTTCTTCTTCAGCTTCTCGCAAGCCTTGATGTCGATTGGCTGCTGACAACGGCTGCTTGTTAGCTTCTTCATACAGCCGTTCGCCTTCTTACTGTCGTTGACCCCGTCGGACACGAAGAACACGATCTTCTCAGGGTTACCAGCAGTTAGACCAGTACCTGGCGCGCCAATCTTATCACCGATATCCTTGAGAGCGCGGTCAAAGTCGGTCTGCTGGTCGTTGTCGTATCCCTGATATGGGATCGACATCAAATCGATAAGCGCCGCGTTGCTTTTGGCCTTGGCCAAATCATCAGTAAGCGAGGAAACTTCCAGAAGTTTGGTGTCCTCAGCCTTCTGTCCGAACGTGTAGACGGCCATTCGGAACTGGTTGGACGTCTTCCGCACCCTCATTGCAGTGTCCATGAGTGCGCCGGTCGCTTGGGCGACGACATTGATGCGAATGGTTACTCCAAGATTTTTTGCGAGGTTGTAGTAGCTGTTCTTGTCTTCAACGCCATTGTAAACGATGTGGCATGCAAATGCACATTTGTCCGTCGTGTTGGCTACCAGCTTGTTGATGTCCGCGGGCGTAGCTCCCACACCCATGGATGGTGTGTTGTCGAGGAGCAGATAGAAATCGCGGAAAGTCTCGGTTTGGAATACCGCCGTCGCCTTGCCGCTGACAGTCACCTCATTCTTGCCAATCACCTTCAGCAAGGTCGTCGGCATGCTGGCGCTATACGAGAAGGAAGCTTTTATCTGATTGTTTTCGCGCAGGACTTCGGCATGGGTGCTGTCGATCACGAAACCTACCTTCGAAGATAGCTGCGCGCTGAAAAGGTTCTCTGCATCTTTAACGGCTTTGCTGATATCACCATCGATGGTCATAAGCATCGCCTCTCTGAACGCGACCGAACTTTCCGCGACGGCACCAAGTGCTGCGGCGTCTGCTGCATCTTGAAGCCGAGTCTTCAGTGCCAGCGCGTCGCTAATGTCTATCGCAAGTCCGGCTACACCAAGCAGCGGGACGAGTATCAACGCGCTCATAATTCCGAAATTGCCAGACTTGTCTCGCATATAGTCCCGCAGCATATCCGCCCCCATCATTGCTCTAGTAGAAAATACTAAACTGAAACACTTAAGTACTTCTCAATCTCAAGTACTGGACGGCGTTAGGTGCTGCAGCACATCGGCTAGGTTGAGCGCTCTTGGGGTAACAGTCCGCGAAATGCCAAAGTGCTCAGATCTGGCTTTGGCGGTATCACCCCTGGATGATCGCGACGGCGCGGCACCATCAGGCGGAGGCTTTTTTGATCTTCACCGTGAAACAGCTGATGGTGAAGCCGGTTGGCGGCAGGTGTTCAAAATTGTGAAGCTTCTCGATATGGCAATAACCGATTTCGCGGCCGGCTTTGTGGCCTTCCCAAATCAGCGAGGCATCCCCCGTCTGCTCGTATTTCTCCGCCGTATGGCTGAAGGGCGCATCCCAGCTCGAGGTGGTAATGCCAAGGCGCATCGAGAGGGGTGCCGTTATGGGCCGAAAGCGTGATCTTCTCAATGCGCACTGGCTGCATCGATCCGGTCGATGCGTAGCGGTCGCACAACGATCTGATTGTATACAAACTTAGAGACGTGGTCATGCCCAGCCGTGCAAGCCCAATTGCAGACCTACGTATACTGAATCCTGAGTTGAGCAGAAGTGGCATCGCATTATCGATTTTTTGATGGCGCCTGCGGGGAGGTTGGTAGAGCGAGGAAAATCGTCGGAGTCACACCAGTCACTTGCCGAAATGCGCTGGAAAACGCAGCTGTGCTCGAGAAACCGAGATCAGACGATGTGCGAATAATGGCGACGCCTCTTGAGAGCCTGTCCATCGCTTGAATGATCCGTGCGCGTTGGCGCCAGGATTTGAATGTTAGACCCGTCTCCATCGGGAACAACCGACTCGCTGTACGTACCGAGGTCGCTGCACGTGAAGCAAGCTCGCCGATGCTCAGTTGATTCTTTAGGTCAGCAAATGCGAACTCCGCGAGGCGTTTGCCAATTTCACTCGTCGGCATTGGCAGAAACGTTGGCGCATCGGCCGTCTCGATGAGTTCGTAAAGCATTAGCCGAACCATAAGCTCGGCCTTGTCGGACCTGATATCTTTAGCGAACGCAGCATCAAGCAGCGAGCGGAGGAGGGGAGTGACCCGCAACGCGAATGTGCGATCGAGATGCGTCGCGGGCGACCACGTCCGCGCTGCCCCTGGATCAACGCGTACCATCCAAAGCTCGGCATCATTCAACACTTCCACGCGATGCGCAATACCCGCGGGAATCCAGACCGCGAGCTGGGGAGGGACCAGCCAACGGCCATCGCTTGTGTGGACTTGTACCATTCCCGAGGCAGCGAACGTCAACTGTGCGTCCTCATGCGTATGCATCGGCAGCCCGCCACCGCGTCCTTTGAAACCGCGGCTAAGTCTGAACGGCAGTTCCATATTGGCTTCTCCGCGATGTCGATTGGCGCCACATCGTCAAGCTACGGATCTAACATCTCGTTTGTCATCAGGCGAGCAAGATTGGATCGAGGAAACAAATGAGCATAAAAATGAAAGCCGTCGTAATCAACGAGTATGGCGACAACGGCGTACTAAACCTGATCGATGTCGATCGGCCAGAACCTCAGGAGAGTGAGGTCCTCGTGAAGGTCAAGGCTGCGGGGGTCAATCCTATCGATTGGAAGATCCGCAGCGGAGCAGGCGAGCGCTTGGGGATGAAACTGCCCATTCATATGGGCGGTGAGCTCGTCGGTAGGGTCGAGAAGCTTGGTGTAGGCGTTGAAGATTTCGAACTGGGTGAGATTATTTTCGGGATGGTTCACACAGGGGGGTTCGCGGAATATGCGGTCGCCAAAAGCGCAAACATGGTGCGCGCACCATCCAACCTAGACACTGTGAGCGCAGCGGCGCTACCATTGGCCGGCTCAACGGCATGGCAGGCGATCTTTGGAGAAGCCGGCTTGAGCAAAGGGCAACGCCTTCTTATTACAAATAGTTCGGGCGGCGTTGGATCTCTCGCGATCCAATTCGCAAAGGCGCGGGGCGCGCATGTTACGGCGGTCGCCTCGGCCCGCAACGAAGACTTCGTCCGCGGCCTCGGCGCGGACGCGTTTATCGACTACAAAGCGCAGCCCTTCGAGCAAGTCGCGCAGGACATGGACGTGGTGTTGGATACAGTGGGCGGAGACACCTTCGTAAGGGCGTTCGAAACTCTCAAGAAAGGTGGCTTCATGGTCACTGTCGTGGCTTTCCCTGGTGACGAGGCTGAGCGTCATGGCGTCAAAGTGAAACGCTCGTACACCGTGCCAAGCGCGCCAAACCTGATCGCTATCAGAAAACTTGTCGAGAAAGGCCAAGTCACACCGCATATCGAGGCTGTATTTCCATTGGCCGAGATCAAGGACGCACTTGCTTTGTCCGAAAGCGGTCGGGCACGTGGGAAAATTGTTTTGCGGATCAGCTCATGAGGCTGCGTGAATTACCGAGCAAGGGGATGCGGTCGGCGAATTCAAGTCCTTGCTGGTCGACATCAAGCTCGACCATCCCAAAAGACCTCAGTCAAAATAGCGTCCCGCGCAGAAGATTTTAGCGCAGGGGTAGACGACAAGCCGTCGAGGCCCAGCCACCTGGTCAGCGTCGACCAGCCTGCCAGCCACCGGCGCACCTTCGATGGAGCATAAGGGCTTATCGACTTTAGAACCCTCTGGGTCCGGAACTTTCGTCGACCTCGGCAGGCCGTGTCGGGGTCGGTCTCGCTTTGTTGTGGGTCCCCGAGATGATGCGCCCCGAATTCCAAAAGCACTGCCTCGGGTGTTCTACCACGATCTCTACACCGCGCTGATGCAGGCCAGGGGCGCAACGGCGGCCAACTTCAATCCGGCCGTCTACCAGCGGCTGAAGCGCGGCGGTGCCGACGTCATCGTCGATCGCGCCGCCGCCACAGAGGCGGACATCAATGTCGTCTAGTCGCTGCACCGGATTGAACCTTCATCCGTTCGGGTTGGAGTCCGCCGGCTTCGTACTAGACGAGGAAAGCACCATGCTCGCGAACAAGGACGAGTCTCACGCGGTCATCCGTGTGAACAACGTTGCCCCCGGCGTCATTCGGACGCCGATGTCGGACGGGTTGAGCGTCGAAACCTATCAGGCCTTTTCGGATCACTCAGCTAAACGCCTTGGGCCCGAAGACGTTGCCATCGTCGCAGTTTGGCTGTCAGGGCGACTGACCCCGGTATTCTTTTAGAGCCGGCGGTTGAACCCTCCATTCACCACTTAGAGCGCGTTGTGGTTCATCTTGCTTGGGTTGCGTTGCTCATTCAGGCTGTCGCGCAAAAATTGCCCGAGGGATTTTGCTTCTGGCGAAAGCGGTCCCCGCCCTTTGACCAGCGCCATTTCGGATGCCGGCTGATCGTCAAAACCATGGGACGAATGTAGTATGCGATGTTCGGGAAGGACTGCGTCGGACGGCAGAAGGCTGATGCCCAGACCCGAGGCGACGGCCGCTTGCACGCCCATGAGGCCCTGGCTGGTATAGGCGATACGCCAGCGGCGACCATTGCGCTCGATGGAGCGGATGGCACGGTCGCGGTAAATGCAGCCGATTGGGAAAACGGCTAGTGGCACGGGGTCGCTTTCGACGGTCCGTGTGGCGCTTTCTACCCAGATGAGGTCTTCTGTCCAGCTTGCGACACACGGCCCGTCGCCCGGCTCGCGTTTGATCAGCGCCAGATCGATCTCGCCAGCATCGAGCAATCGGCGAAGCTCCGCGCTCCAACCGCTAACGGTGTCCAGCCGGATACGAGGCGATGCGGCGGAGAACCCAGTCAGAAGGTCAATAAGGCGCCGCCCTGCAAAATCCTCCGGCACACCGAGGCGAACCGTGCGCGGTGCGGATGGATTTTGCATCATCTCGGCGGCTTCTTCCGCCGTTGCCAGCAGCCTGCGTGCATAGCTCAGAAGCAACTCGCCTGCTTCCGTTGTCTCGATCGTGCCCGTCGACTTGTCCCGCCGCAAAAGCAATGTGCCAAGATTGCCCTCGAGCTTCTTTATTTGCTGGCTGACCGTTGATTGCGTCAGGTGCACGCGTTCAGCGGCCTTTGTGAAGCCGCCGCTATCGACCACTGCGGTATAGGTTTTCAAAAGATCGAGGTCGAAACCGAAGCTCATTTGTTTTTTCACTGCTGTGGAGTGTGATATTTAATTTTGCAATGTCATCGAAGTTTGTCAATGTCGGCAAAACAGGGAGATGACACATGACATTGGCTGGACCAAAGCCGACATGGCTGACTTTCGATTGCTACGGCACTCTGATCCAGTGGGACGAAGGACTGCTCGCGGCAATGGACAGGATAC
The DNA here is from genome assembly GCF_000732195.1 of Neorhizobium vignae. Classification (GTDB taxonomy): domain Bacteria; phylum Pseudomonadota; class Alphaproteobacteria; order Rhizobiales; family Rhizobiaceae; genus Neorhizobium; species Neorhizobium vignae. Next base: position 17,577 of record NZ_JNNU01000037.1, on the reverse strand, counting down.
TCGCGACAAAAGGCGGTGACATCGACCAAAATGCCTTTATCTCCGTCTATGACCGACATGAACATGCGCTGGAGGTGGAGCGGCCTCATCGCACTTTTGCCACGGTCAGCGCCCTTGCTCTGAAGTGGGCTATGGGTGAATTCGGGCTGCCGTTCGAAGCCTCCGAAGCCGAAATCCTGACGTCCTCGATCGGCAGGATGCCGCCTTTCCCGGAGGTGGTCGCAACACTCGGAGAGCTGAAGGCCGCGGGTTTCCGCTTGGCAATCATCTCGAACACTGATGATGCGATCATTGCCGGAAACGTTGCCCAGCTTGGCGGCCATATCGATCGCGTTATTACGGCCGAGCAGGCTGGCGCCTACAAACCGTCGCGGCAGACCTTCTATCATGCGTGGGAAAGCCTTGGTATCAGTATGGACGATCTGGTGCATATCTGCGCCAGCCCGCATCTCGACCTTGCCGCGGCGCGCGAACTCGGCTTTCGTACGGTCTGGGTCGATCGCGGAACAGGCCGCAAGCCGCTCGCGGACTACCGCCCGAATGCTATTGTGTCGACGCTCGACAAGGTGCCGGCGGTGCTTTGTGCCGCAGGTTGGATGTGACAGATTGCTGAGGAGGCCGACATGGCGCACGAACTGAATATTCCCAAAGGGGAGCCGGCCCTTCTACGCAACGTTTCACTGGAAACGGAGGAGATATGGCAGGCAAGGGTGGATCTAGCCGCCTGTCTTCGAACGGCGGCCCGCCTCGGTCTCGAGGAAGGCATCTGCAATCATTTTTCCGCGGTCGTCCCGGGACATCCGGACCTGTTCATCGTAAACCGCCTGGGCTGGGCGTTTCAGGAGGCAACGGCATCCTCGCTTTTGATCTGCAATTTCGAGGGAAACGTGATTGCTGGTGACGGCGTTCCCGAAGCGACCGCTTTCTTCATCCATGCGCGCCTGCACAAGATGGCGCCGCGCGTTGGGGCGGCGTTTCACACCCACATGCCGAATGCGACTGCCCTCAGCATGGTGGAAGGCGAACCGCTGGTGTGGGCCGGCCAGACCGCACTGAAATTCTATGGCCGCGTTGCCGTTGATGATCACTATAATGGCCTTGCCCTGGATGAAAGCGAAGGCGACCGGATTGCCTCCGTGCTCGGCGAGAAGGACATCCTGTTCATGAAAAACCACGGCGTAATGGTCTGCGCATCGAATATTGCCGAGGCATGGGACGATCTTTACTATCTGGAACGTGCGGCAGAAGTTCAGCTAAAGGCAATGAGCACCGGACGGAGGCTTGTGCCGGTCTCGCCCGAAATCGCCGCACAAGCAGCAAGGCAGATGCGGGAAGGGGACCCGGAAAGTGCCAGAATGCATCTGGAAAGCCTGCGCCGTGTTCTCGATCGGCTGGACCCTGGTTATAGCGCCTGATCTTCACACGGACCCGGATGCAACTCAGGGACACGTTAAAAATAGGGGGTGATGTCAGGTTAATTGGGACGAGTGCGCAGTCGGCAGGTTTGCAGCAATCACGCGGCGATGCCGGCCGCATTCCTCCGATGGGGTGTCGCCCTGAGGCGATGCAGGTGGACATCGATGGCTGTTTTTTCAGGCGGGTTGGGACAAAGAGATTGCGAACCGCCAAGAAGACGTTGACGAAACGTTGCAACGCGCCTGCCGAACGGAACCGCTGCATCACCCGCTCCCTCCGCAGCGGCAGGTGCGAGTTTTCAGCACGGTTGTTCAAGCCCTTTTGCGATCGATGCTCGATATCCGGCATGACGCGACGCCTTGCAGCGCCGTATGAGCGGAGCTTGTCAGTGACTATGCGCTTGGGCTGGCATCCCTGCATCTTCATCAACCGGACCATAACCCGCTTCGCCGCTCTGGTATTGCGGCGAGCCTGCACAATTTCGTCGGTAGATAACCGTCGTGGTCCACGGCACGCCAGAGCCGTGTTTCCGCCTGCCGATCGTCACGACCACCTCATCCAGATGCCACACGTCAGTCGGGCTGGGCGCTTTCCGCCGCAAGCGGGCGGCATAGTCGCTGCCATTGTCCATCACGGTTGATTGGACAAAGGAGTTCATCTGCTGCCGAAGCCCTTTTCCTTTAAGGATCTCGCCGTCCGCGTCAGAGATGTTTTCGACCTCTGATTATACACACATTTCTTGGCAATGCCTCGTCAGGTGAATACGGAGTTCCAACCGGCGCGCTTGCAGGCGGGTCGCGACAACCTTTGAACAGTCCGTGCCCATCGGATCGTTGAAGAACATCGTCGTTTAGCATCGCCTGGGATTGGCTGCGCAGAGCAAATCAAGAGCGCAAGCCTGCTTGCCCGGCAGTAACTAGCTTTGACGCATTCCGGACGCTCGATAGATAGTATCGACGGCAATCATATTGCCCATCGCATCCGCCCCTCCGGTAATCGGTGTTTTACCTGTGTCGATAGCGTTGACCATTGCGGCAAGCTGGTAATCATAGGTCGTGTCGGCGCCGAGTGTATGTTCGTGATAAGGTTCGCCGTCCAGCCATTCGCGGATCGAATGACCCCTGTGGGGTAGACAGGGATTGTCGAGCTCTACGATACCATGCTCGCCCTCCAGCCTGAGCAACCCACGGAAGGGCGGGTTGGCGATATCGGCGATAACGGTTGCCGGCGTGCCGTCTGGAAAACGCATCTCCACATGCATGCTCTGGTCGACGCCAAGCGGATTGAGCGTGCCCTCTGCGGAAAGTATTTCCGGCTCGGCGTCCATGATCGAGCGCACCCAATGGACCGGATAGCAACCGAGATCCATCATCGCCCCGCCACCCTGCGAAGGGTCGTGACGGATCGACTTCGGGTCGAAGGGAATGCCCACGTAGAATTCCGCCTTGACCGATTTCAGCTTGCCCAGTCGGCCGGAGGTCTTGAGTTCCATGAGATGCAGGAAGGCTGGGTGGTAACGGTCATGGAAGGCTTCCATCAGGATGCGGCCGGTCTGTTCTGCCACTGCCACCATTTCTGCGGCCTCTTTGGCATCCATGGCGATGGGCTTTTCGCAAAGCACGTGTTTGCCGGCCTTCAGCGCTGCGATCGACCACTGCTTGTGGCCGGCCGGCGGCAAGGCATTGTAGATAATGCCGACTTCCGGATCGGCCAGCATCGCCTCATAGCTTTCATAAGCCTTGATTATTCCATGCTTTTCCGCAAAGGCCGCGGCGGCACCCGGACGTCGCGATGCCACGGCGTGGATGACTGTGTCTTTGCGGCGGTTTGCCGGCTGGATGATCGAGCGCGGCGCAATGCCTGCGGCGCCCAAAATACCGATCTTGTGCATGATGTCTTTCCTCCCGGTCATGTCGCGGTTCAGTCGAAAAACGCTTTGTCGTCTTCGGCGAGATAGCGCTTGGCCTTTTCCGGCACGAGGTCCACGCCCATGCCCGGACGGTCGATGACGTCGATGAAGCCGTCCTTGACGATCTGCTGCGGCAGGCCTTCGACGATGTCGTACCACCACTCCGGATCGCCGGTTGTGTATTCGAAGGCGATGAAATTGTTGGGTACTGTCGCGGAAACCTGGATGAGTGCGGCGAGGCCCAAGAGGCCGTTTGCCGTGCCGTGTGGCGCCATCAAGATGGAATGCAGATCGGCATATTCCGCAATCCATTTGAGTTCGGCGATGCCGCCGACATCGGCCGGATCCGGGCCAACGACATTCACCGCCTGTCCTTCGATCAGTTCCTTGAAATTCTGGCGCAGATAAATCTGTTCGCCGGTATGGATCGGCGTCGTGCTCATGCGGCTGAGTTCTCGATAGACGCCGGCATTGACCCAGGGCGTATAGTCACCGGACAGCAGGTCCTCGACCCACAGCAAATTGTAGGGTTCCAGCATCCGCACCAGACGGATCGCATCCGGCAGCATCCAGCCGGGCCCGCAATCGAGCGCAAGGCCGATCCTGTCGCCCGACACTTCCTTCATCGCCGCAACGCAATCGACGAAATGACGAAGGCCTTTTTCGGTGATCGGCCCGCGATCCAGCGCGCCGTGGAAGGGGCTGGCGTTCGGCTCGTGATAATAGAAATCCTTGACCGCACGCTTCATCGGCGAGTGGAAGCCGATCGGCTGCTTGATGATCGTAAAACCCTCCGGCAACGCCATCATCTTCTTCAGGTCGTCGGCCAGATCTTCCGGCCGATGGTCGGCGAGCGGGAAGCGTATCGCGCCGTTATAGACGCGCACCTTGTCGCGCACCTTGCCGCCGAGCAGTTTGTAGACGGGAATGTTGGCCGCCTTGCCGGCAATATCCCAGAGCGCCATCTCGACGACGCTGACCGCCGAACCCCAAGGCTTAAAGCCGCCGCGCTGGCGAATCTTCAGCATGACGCGTTCGACATTGGTCGGGTCTTCACCGATCAGCGCATCGCGCAAGGCGAGAATATGCGTCTTCAGATAAGGCTTCCAGGTTTCCGCCTGCCCATAACCGGAAATACCTTCGTCGGTGACGATCCGCACGATCGGGCTTTTGCCGATGACCGCGCATTTGAAGTCGACGATCTTCATTCTGTCTCCCAGTCTGAATGTTTTTTCGTTCGAGATAGTGAAACGGGTTTCGCGTCGTTAAACGGGCATCGCCTCGCTCATCGCCCGCGCCGCATCGATCGCCGCGACGCGAATTTCCTCCATGCGGCTCGGTTCCGCGCCGGCGAGAAACGGCACGCTGATGGCCGCAACGAGCTTGCCCGAGCGATCGAAAACGGGAGCCGCGAAAGCATGGATGCTCGGCGCGTTTTCGCCGCGGTCCTGTGCCCAGCCGAGCCGCTTGATGCGGGCAAGCTCGGTGCCGAGCCGCTTCGGATCGGTGATCGATTTCGACGTATAGGCAATCAGCGGCTTGGCCAGCCAGACCGCCAATTCCTCCGGCGGGAGATGGGCAAGCAGCATCTTGCTGGCAGCCCCCGCATGGATCGGCATGCGCTGTCCCGGTGCGACGGTGAGTGCGTATTCGCGGCGGCCCTGCGAGGCGGAAAGCACCAGTACACCCTCGGGATCCAACACCGAAAGCTTGCTGCCTTCGCCGAGTTCGGCGGACAGCTTGTCGAGATACGGCTGCGAGAAGGCGGCAAGGTCGATATCGCTGACGCCGGCCGCCACATGCGAGGCGAGTTTCAACAGCCGCCGGCCAAGATGATAGGCGCCCGTATCGTCACGCCGCACCATGTCATGGCCCTGCAGCGTGTTGACGATGCGGTAGATCGTCGTCCGCGGCAGGCCGAGAAGCGCGGTCAGGTCGCGGATGTTGACGCCGTTCGGACGCCTCTCCAGCGCCGCCAGAACATCCATCATCCTGTCGATGACCGGGATCGTGTGCTTGGCTGCGCCGGAATCGCTCATTTGATCCATTGTAATCTTCGCCGTTGACATTCGAATTCACATCTTCCTATCATGCATTATTGAACTGTCAAAGTTCAAATATGGATAAGTCTTGCGGCGCGACCCATAGGAGGTGGTGCGCTGCAAACCGGTTCTGCTGGAGGAGGCGGACGTCATGGAAAGACATACCGCAGCGATCGCGGCCGCTGCCGCGCGCTTTCAGAAGCTCTACACCGCTGCCGTTTATGATATTCTGGATGAGATGGGCCTGCCCAACCAGTGCATGGACCTGCAAATCCGCGGGCTCGACCGCAACATGCGGATCGCCGGCCCGGCCTTTACCGTCGCCTGCACGCTCGATGTCCGCGAAGACCACGAATACGACAATGAGGAGGTGAGGACCTTCACCTTCTTCCGCCGGATGTATCCCGGCTGCGTCGTGCTGATCTCGGCTGCCGGCGAGCGCAAGGCCGGCCATTGGGGCGAGCTGATGAGCACCGGCTCCAAGGCCAAGGGTGCCGTCGGCGTGGTGGTCGATGGCGGCATCCGCGACGGCAATATCCTGATTGGCATGGAAAACTGGCCGGTTTTCACCCGCTATCTGTCGCCGATCGAATCCCGCAAGCGCACCCGCATCAGCGGCATTGAAGTTCCGATCTCGATCACCGGCACGCTGACCTCGCAGATCCGCGTCGATCCCGGCGACTGGATTTTCGGCGATATGGACGGCGTCATCACCATTCCCGCCAACAAGGTCGAGGCGGTGCTGGACCGCGCCGAAGAGATCATGGGGATCGAGAACCGTTCCCGCAACGAAATCCGCGCCGGGGGCGATGTCGCCGACGTCTACGCCAAATACGGCCGTCTTTAACCGGAGTTATTGTTATGCTGACCGTTTCCTCGATCGCCCATGTCGCCATCCGCGTCAAGGACATCGACCGGACCCTCGATTTCTACATCAACAAGCTCGGCTTTTCCGAGATGATGCGCCTCGACAAGGATGGCAAGCTCTGGCTCGTCTACCTGCGCATTACCGACGACCAATATCTGGAAGTTTTCCCGGAGGGTGAAGGCGACCGCGCTGCCGAGCGCGAAGCGGTCGGCTATAACCATCTCTGCCTTGCCGTGCCGGATATCCAGAAGGCCGTTGCGGAGCTTGATGCGAACGGCGTGGAGCGTATCCGCCCGACTATCAAGGCTGCCGATAACAACTGGCAGACCTGGATCGAAGACCCGGATGGCCACCGTATTGAGTTGATGGAAATGGCGAGCAACAGCCTGCAGTTCGAGGCGATCGAGCGGCTCAAGAAGCAGCGCAAATAGCTGCCTCGAAATCGCGCGATCTGGGAGGAGCTTCATGGAAATCGTCAAGCAGAAAATCTTCGTCGCGAACGTATCGCGCACCAATTTCGTGTTCGTCAAACTCTATACGGATGACGGATACGAAGGCGTGGGCGAGGCGACGCTGGAATGGAAAACGAAGACGATCGTCTCTGCGCTTGAAGAACTGGAACGCGTGCTGATCGGCCGCGATCCCTTCCAGGTCGATGCGATCGTCGAACAGCTGCACCGGGATTCCTACTGGCGCACGGGTGCGGTCTTCCGGACTGCGCTTGGCGCGATCGAGGCGGCTCTTCTCGACATCAAGGGCAAGGCCCTCGGCGTCCCTGCCTTCGAATTGCTCGGCGGCAAATACCGTGACCGGGTTGAGTGCTACGCCAATCACTGGTTTTTCGGCTCGGTCACGCCAGAACAATATGCCGAAAACGCTCGCAAGGCTGTCGCCATGGGTTATCGCGCACTGAAATGGGACCCGTTCGACATCGCGGACCTCGAGATGGATCGCAAGCAGCGTCGCGAAACGATCGATATCGTCGCCGCCGTGCGTGATGCGGTCGGCCCGGATGTTGACCTGATGCTCGACGTTCACGGTCGACTGAATGTGCCGACCGCAATCGCAATGTGCCGCGAGCTGGCGCCCTATAATCTGCGCTGGATCGAGGAGCCGACGCCGCCGGAAAGCATCGACGCGCTGGTCGATGTCCGGGAGAAAAGCCCGGTGCCGATCGCCGCCGGCGAGCGCTGGTACGAGCCCGGTAAATTCCTGGAAGCCTTGAACAAGAGGGCCGTCGATATCTTGCAGCCGGATGTGTCGCATGCCGGCGGCCTGAGCGAGACGAAACGCATTTCGCATATGGCGCACCATCACCTGGTTCCGGTCGCGCCGCATAATCCGGTCGGTCCGGTCATGAACGCCATGACACTGCATATGTCCGTCGCCATTCCGAACTTCTCGATCTTCGAGACGGTTTCGGTGGACGTGCCGTGGCGCAAGGAACTGGTCAAGGAAACTCTGCAGTTCGAAGGCGGCGCGATCCTGGCGCCGACGGCGCCGGGCCTCGGCGTCGAACTGATCGAGGAGGCCTGCGAGCGTTATCCTTATGCACCTTACAACGTACCCCTCTTCGACGGCAGCATGAACACGAGTGGCGTGGCAACCGGAGCCGCAACACTGAAGGATCGCGCGGGCTCGTGTGATTGACAATCGGGCCTTCTTGGCTCAAGTTGTATTTCGAATTGATGACATTCAAATATGAACTGGTCGACGCAAAAGTCGAGCATCAATCGGGGAGGCGGGCGTGAGGGTAGGACTGACGCTGTTCGGCGATCATCTAACTGAGGATGGTGCGCGCTTTGCGAGCCAGCTCGGCGTTGCCGACGTGGTCATCCACCTTACTCAATATGCCCGCAATGCCGATAACAGCGCTTATCGGGCCGGCAGGGTCGTCGGGCCGGTCAATGGCGACTGCATCGATGTGCCGCTCTGGACCTACGAGCATATGGCTGGTTTCGTCTCAATGCTCGGCAAGTATGGCCTGAAGGTTGCTGCAGTGGAAAACCTGTCGCCGAATTTCTGGTCGGACATCCTTCTCGACGGCCCGAAAAAGCATGAGCAAATGGACGGCCTGAAACAGCTCGTGCGCGATGCGGGCAGGGCAGGTATTCCGGTTCTGGGCTACAATTTCTCGATCGCCGGCGTCTGGGGCTGGCAGCGCAAGCGCGTCGCTCGCGGCGGCGCCATGACAGCCGTGTACTTCGGAGAGGAATTCGACCAGCAGCAGCCGATGGCGGACGGGATGTTGTGGAACATGCGTTACCGCCCGGCTGCTTCCGACGGAAAACCGATCAACGTTTCCGAAGCCGAACTCTGGTCGCGGCTCGAATGGTTCCTGAAGGAACTCGTGCCGGTCGCCGAGAAGGCGAATGTGCGGCTCGCCGCCCATCCGGACGACCCGCCGGTAGAGCGGCTGCGCGGCAATGCGCGGCTGGTCAACAGCCATGCGAAATACGAGCGTCTTCTGGACATCGTCAAAAGCCCGGCCAATGCGCTCGAATTCTGCGTCGGTTCGCTCCAGGAAATGCTCGACGGCGATATCTACGAGACGACACGCCATTTCGCGCGCCGCGATGCGATCGCTTACGTCCATTTCCGCAACGTGCGGGGCAAGGTTTCGCATTATGTCGAAAGCTTCGTCGATGACGGTGATGTGGAGATGGCCGAGATCGTCCGCGTGTTACGCGATGAAGGTTTCGAAGGTGTGATGGTTCCGGACCATGTGCCGGATCTCGACTGCCCGGCGCCCTGGCATGCGGGGAATGCCTATACGATCGGTTTCATGAAGGCGTTGGCGACGAACGCGGCCTCGCTCGGGCCGGCGCGTTCACAGCGGGTGGCGGATTTCGGAGAGGTGCCGAAAGCCGCGACAGCATGATGAGTTCCGGCGTGAGCCGGGTCTGAAGGAAGCGGCGATCAAGCCGCGTGGAGGAGGAAATGGCAATGAAATTGAAGAAATTGGCCGTCATAGCCACTGCAATGACAATGCTCGCTAGCGGCGTGGCTTTCGCCGGTGATGTCACCTGGTGGACGCCGAACTTCAACGAGGCTCGCGCCCGTGAAATCGTCGCCAAGTTCGAGAACGCCAACCCGAACGTCAAGGTCAAGCTCGAGATCACCACCTCGGACGGTCTGCCGCAGCGCGTGCTGACCGCGCTTCAGTCTGGTGCCGCGCCTGAAGTCATCGATGTCCAGCATGCCTGGATTAACGGCTACGCCCAAAACGATCTTGTCCTGTCGGTCGATGATGTGCTGAAGGATCGCGACGATTACATTCCGGCCGCGCTGGATTATGCCACCTGGAACAGCAAGCTCTGGGGCATTCCGTATCGCATCGAGACGCATGCGATCATCTACAACAAGGGTGCGTTTAAGGATGCGGGCCTTGATCCCAACAAGCCGCCGCAGACCTGGGATGAGCTTGTCGCAACCGCCAAGGCGCTCTCCAAGGGCAAGATGTCTGGTTTCGGCATCACCGGCGGCGGCGAAATGGGAAACACCATCTTCCGTTCGCTTCCGTTCATTTGGATGAATGGCGGCGACATGATCTCGGCCGACGGCAAGAAAGCTCTGGTGAACCAGCCGGCAGCCGTTGCAGCCGTCAAGTTCTATACGGACTTCTTCAAGAACAAGCAGGCCCCGGCCTCGACACTTGAAAACGATGGTACGGCGCTGCGCCGCCTGTTCATTGCCGAAACGGTTGCCGCCTATCAGTCGGGCCAGTTTGACATCGCATCGATCAAGAAAGAAAACCCGAAGATCGATATCGGCGTGATGCAGATCCCGCATCCGGCCGACAAGAAAACCGCAGCCCTGCTCGGCGGCTGGAGCTTCGTCATTCCGAAGTCGGCGAAAAACCCGACGGATGCCAAGAAGCTCGTCGGCTTCCTGGCCGAAGCGGAAAACCAGGGCGCTCTGACCGACACGTTCCCGGCCCGCAAGTCGGCCATGTCTCTCCCGCGCTTCAGCGATCCGATCCTGACCGTCTTCAAGGAAATGCTGCCTTACGGCCGCGCCGTGCCGAACAACAAGAACTGGATCCAGATTACCCAGGCCTATTTCGATGGCATCCAGCGCATCCTGCTCGGCGATGAAGATGTACAGAAGTCCATGGATGGCGCCGCCAAGGACATCCAGGCTCTGCTCGACCAGAAGTAATATCGGACATCCGACCGCTCCGGGAGGGTAATTTTCCCGGACGCGGCGACACCTGACTTCCATAGAGCGGGTCCGCTTTTCTTTGAATCGCGAAACAGCTCTATCTCATTGTCTTACGCAATTCCGGACGCAAAACCGCTGCACGTTTTTGCTGGAATTGCTCGAAGGAGCCTTAGATGGACCGCAATTCGACGGGCCTTGTTTTCGTGTTGCCGGCGCTGATCGTGCTGGCGATGCTCGTCGCCTATCCCGTTGCCTATACCGGCCTGCTTAGCGTCACGGATCGCCAGGGCGCTTTCGTCGGCCTCGATAATTTCAGTGCCGTGCTGGGTGCGCGTGCAACGCCGCAGGCGTTCTGGAACACGCTCTGGTTCGTTGGCGGATCGATCGTCTTCCAGGTCGTGTTCGGCACGGCTGCGGCCATTCTGCTCAACCAGAATTTCATCGGCCGCGGCATCGTGCGCTCCATCACGCTGCTGCCGTGGGTCGTGCCGGGCATCGTCGCGGCGACCACCTGGGCCTGGATGTTCCACACCGAATTCGGCATCATCAACTACATGATGACCGGTGCAGGCGTGATCCCGGAGCCGATCGGCTGGCTGACCAACGGCAGCACGGTCATGCCGGTATTGATCGCCATCAACGTCTGGAAACTCTTCCCCTTCGTGGCGATCATGGTGCTCGCCGGCCTCCAATCGATCCCGAACGACCTTTATGAAGCGGCTCGGGTGGACGGTGCCAACTTCTGGCAGGAGGTCTTCCACATCATGCTCCCGCAGGTCCGCTCCGTCATCGTCGCGGTCACCCTGCTGCTCGTCATCTGGGGCCTGAACTCGATCACCATCATCTACGCGATCACCCGCGGCGGCCCGGCAAACCGGACGCTGATCACGCCGATCCAGATTTTCCGCTTGGCGTTCGAAAGCACCAATTTCAATCAGGCGGCAGCGCTTTCGGTGATGTTCTTCGCCGTCGCGCTCGTCATCGTCATCATCTACATCAAGGCGCTTGCCTCGACCCCGGGAGAGGTGAAATGAGCGAAGCCCCCACCCTCAAGCGCACCGGATTGCCGCTGCCGATCACTATCATCGGCGCAATCGTCCTCGTGTTTATTTGCCTTTTTCCGTTCATGTGGATGTTCGGTTCATCGATCAAGACGCTGCCGGAACTCTATACGGTCCCGCCGATCTGGTGGCCCGAGACGCCGACATTCGGCAACTATTACAAGGTTCTCTTCGAGAGCAATATTCCGCGATACTTTCTGAACAGCGTCATCATCTCGGTCGGCTCGACCGTTCTGGCGCTGATCCTGGCGATCTTCGCCTCCTACGGCTTCGCCCGCTTCAACTTCCGCGGCAAGCCGGTCCTTCAGAGCTTCGTGCTGGTTGGCCAGCTTCTGCCGACGGCGGCGATCATTGTGCCGCTGTTCATCACGCTCCGGGTGCTCGGCCTCGTCAACACGTTCTGGGGCCTGATCCTGGTCTATATGATCGTCACGCTGCCGCTCTCGGTCTGGATGCTGACATCCTATTTCAAGGCGATCCCGGTGGAGCTGGAAGAGGCAGCGATCATCGACGGCGCCTCGCGGATCGGCATCCTCTTCCGCATCACCTTGCCGCTCTCGACGCCGGGCATCGTCGCGGTCGTCGTCTATGCCTTCGTCACCACCTGGAACGAGTTCGTCTTCGCGCTCTGCTTCGCAACGGACAGCTCCGTGAAGACCCTGCCGATCGGGCTTGCGGAATTCTCGACCGAGTTCAACACCGACTGGGGTGCCGTCATGGCTGCGTCCGTCGTGATGACGTTGCCGATCGCGCTTCTGTTCTTCTCGATGCAGCGTCTCTTCGTCGGCGGCTTGACCGCGGGCGCCACGAAAGGATGATCATGACGACCAATACGATTCCGAAACTCGGCCTCGGCACCTATGGCCGCACCGGCGACGAAGGCCTTGCCGCGCTCCTGAAGGCGATCGAGATTGGCTACCGTCATCTCGACACGGCCCAGAGCTACGGGACCGAGCAGAATGTCGGCGAGGCGATGCGCCGCTCCGGCCTGAAGCGCGGCGACCTTTTCGTCACCACCAAGGTCGCCGATACCCGCCTCGACAAGGCGCAGTTCATGCCCTCGGTGCGCGCCAGTCTCGATACCATCGGTGTCGATCAGGTCGATCTACTGCTGATCCATTGGCCGTCGCATCGCGACGCGGTACCGTTCGAAGATTACATGACAGCGCTCGTCGAGGCACAGCAGAAGGGTTATGCCCGGCTGATCGGCGTCTCGAATTATCCAGCAGCTCTTCTCGAAAAGACGGTTGCCCTGATCGGCAAGGATAAGCTCGCCACCAACCAGGTTGAGATCCATCCCCATCTGCAGGCCCCGAAGCTGGTTGACCATGCCCGCAGGATCGGCCTGCCGCTCACCGCTTACCAGCCGCTCGCCAAGGGTGAGATCGCCAACGATCCCGTCCTGAAGCGCATCGCGGAGAATCACGGCGTCACGGTCGCGGCGGTCGCGCTCGCGTTCCTGATGGCAGAAGGCCATTACGTCATTCCGGCGTCCGGCAGCGAGACCAATCTCAGGGCCAATTTCGCAGCCGGCACGGTTTCTCTGGATGCTGCCGAGATGGCTGAAATCCGTACCCTCGACCGCGGTTACCGCCGCATCGATCCCGAAAAGTCGCCCGCCTGGGACGACTGAACTCGAACCGATCGAAATCTTGAATGGAGGTGCCCCTTGGGCTCAGTGAACATCGCACAGGCGCGCAAGAGCTACGGCGCGCTCGAAGTCCTGCACGGCGTTTCGGTGAACATCGCCAACGGCGAATTCGTCGTATTGGTCGGTCCGTCCGGCTGCGGCAAGTCCACGCTTCTCAGAATGATCGCCGGGCTGGAAGCGATCAGCGGTGGCGAGATCGCCATCGATGGCAAGGTGGTGAATACGCTTGCGCCCAAGGAGCGCGACATCGCCATGGTTTTCCAATCCTATGCGCTTTACCCGCATATGACGGTCGAGGCGAATATGGGCTTTTCCCTGCGCCTCGGCGGGGCACCGAAGGACGCGATTAAAGCTCGAGTCGCCGAAGCGGCTAAGATGCTGGGGCTTGAAGATTATCTGAAGCGTTATCCCCGCCATCTCTCCGGCGGCCAGCGCCAGCGTGTCGCCATGGGTCGCGCTATGGTGCGCAAGCCGAAGGTCTTCCTTTTCGACGAACCGCTGTCGAACCTCGACGCCAAGCTACGCGTGCAGATGCGTTCCGAGATAAAGCGGAACCACCAGCGCCTGAAGACGACCACCGTCTATGTCACCCACGACCAGATCGAGGCGATGACCATGGCCGACCGCATCGTGGTGATGAATGGTGGCGTGGTCGAGCAGGTGGGGTCGCCGCTCGAGCTTTACGATCGCCCGGCCAATCTTTTCGTGGCCGGCTTTATCGGTTCGCCGAGCATGAACATCCTCTCCGGCAGACTGGAAAACGGCACCTTCATGACTGCGGATGGCACCGCGTTTGCCGTTCCCGGCATGGCATCCTTCGGCAACCGCGACGTTCGGCTCGGTATTCGTCCGGAACACCTGTGTCTCGATCCGAACGGGCTTCGTGCCGAGATCGTCACCGTCGAACCGACCGGCTCCGAAACCCAGGTGATGATGCGCCTTGGCGGTCATGATGTCGTCGGCGTGTTCCGCGAGCGCGTAGTGAACGCACCCGGCGAAATGCTTCCCGTCAGCATCGATGCGGAGCGGGCACATATCTTCGACCCGCAAACCGGCAAGCGGCTAGAGGCCTAACATGAGCGCGACCCCGATCGCCATTCTGGGCGATGGCAAAGACCTGCTGCAGATCTGCTTCGTGACCCACAAGCTGGAAGAATCTGCCGACTGGTTCTCGCAACTCACCGGGCTGCCTTTACCGCCCGTCAGCTACGCCGCCGATCCCGACAAGGCACAGGCCGTCTATCACGGCCGGCCAGCGCGAATCGGCTGCCGCATCATGATGTTTCATTTCGCCCATATCGACTTGGAATTCATCGAGCCGGGGCCGGAACCGAGCGCCTGGCGCGATCTTCTGGAACGCAAGGGACCGGGCTTCCATCACCTCGCCTTCAAGACTCGCAACCTCACGCGAGACACCGCAGCGCTGGAAGGAGCCGGTCATGCAATGCTGCAGCGGGGCGAATTCCAGAGCGGCACCGGTCGCTACGCCTATTTCGACACCGAGAGGGGCCCGCTTGGCGGCCTGATCGAACTCCTCGAATTCGACCGCGACAAGCAGCACGAGAATTGAAGTCCAGAATTGAAGTATTGAGAGACGAAGCCATGACCTATCCGATTTCCTACCAGCTTTATTCGTCCCGCAATTTTCCGCCGCTTTTCGCCCAGTTCCCTAAACTGAAATCCTTCGGTTACGACGCGATCGAGCCCTGGCTTCCGGCCTATGAGGCCGATCCGAAGGCCTTCCGGCAGGCACTCGACGACAATGGCCTGAAATGCCACTGCTTCCACATGCCTCTGAAGGGGTTGGTCAACGAGCCGAACCGCTTCATCGATATCGCGCTGACGATCGGCGCTTCAATCATGATCCCGCCTTATGTACTGCCGGAGGAGCGCGGCACGACCGCCGAATACTGGCAGGGCCTTGGCCGGCAGCTTCGCGAGGGTGCAGTGCTTGCCTCCAAGCACGGGCTGATGGTCGCCTGGCACAACCACGATTTCGAGTTTCGGCCGCTCGCCGACAGTTCACGGCCGATAGACCACATATTGAACAGCGGCGGCGAAAACGTCTGTTTCGAGATCGATTGCGGCTGGATCACCCGCGCCGGCGGCGATCCGGCGGCAGAACTCAAAAAATTTGCCGATCGCATCATCGCCATCCAGGTCAAGGACATGGCACCTCCCGGCACCACGCAGGACGACGGCTGGACGCCGACCGGCGACGGCATCATCGACTGGCCGAACCTCGTGCCGCTGTTCCGCAAGACAAAGGCCGGACACATCGTGACGGAACATGACAATCCAAGTGACTGGCGCGTCTTTGCCAAGCGGTCCGTCGACTATCTGAAGAAGCTCGGCCTCTAGGCCGGCTTCAAGACCATCATAGACGGCTCTTGCGAGGAAGAAAATCTTGGCCAAACCACAGACATTTGGAGAACTCGAGATAGAAGCCGCCGAATTGCAGCTTTCGGCATTCGATCCGCTGATCGCCTGGGAGATCGGCTCCTATATCCCAGAGGCGGGCGGTGGCGGAAAACATGCCGCATGCCATCGAAGTCGCCCGGCCCGGTCATCCGCTGTTCTAGCGCGGCACCTGGCGCCATGCCGGATAACGCTCATTGGATCAGGCGCAAGCGCAACATCGTTGAACGTTTTCTATCGCAGTTCGCTGTTGATGAAACTGCTTGCCGACCGCGAAGGGTGCAGAGCACCCGACGGATCATGCAGACGCAGTGGTTGAGTTGGAGTTCAACGCAGACACTGATTACTTTTCTTACCCGGAAGCCGTACCACCAAATACTCTTCTTTGACTATCCCGGATCGAGTCGGCCGGGTCGCCCTTGGCACTTTCCTTGAAACGTTGGCGGCCGTCATTCGAGACCATCGGATTATCGGCGTCCTGGATCGTCTTCGGCAAAGATTTTTCATCGCTTTCGCTGCTTTTTAGTAAGAACCATGCGGAGAGATCGAAAAAACTATGTTTTCAATCCCAGTGCCGACAAAAACGCTTCGGCGCAGGTTGGGCGGTGACGGGGGAATCTCGGGAACGAGGACCTCTCTGATGGCGTCACGGACAATTATCGCTGTCAGCATCTCAATACGATGACGGCCCGCCCCCCCCGACATTGTCGACACGTACGTTCAGCATTAGGGTTCCAGAAGTGCTACCGAAGCCGGCGAGATGGTTCGCGAGTGCGGCCCGTGAGGCCTCGAAGATGCAGGCCTGAGAGATCATGTTAAATTTTGGCCGAAACTGAAACAGATCATCGAGAAACCATACAAGTTTAAAGCAATTTATAAGGATCTGCTGACATTGTCAGCAAGATCGCGCGGCGGTGCCTCGCACGAGGCCGCTCAGAGTTATCCAAGATGTGGGGTTAAGTCGTGACTAGATTGCTGTGGGCTTTATCTTTTCGGTCGCTTTTGTCCGTCTTGGCCGTCGTGCCATTGGGGGCAGTGGCTGTCCTCGGCGCGTTCATCACGTTGAAGGCTTACGGCGATTATCAAAAGCTCTCCGGCGCGGCGGCCCTTGAACGTCTGGCTGGGGCGAGTGGACGGCTCATGCTTGCCTTGCCGGTTGAAAGTGCCGCTTCGCCTGATCAGCGCAGTCTGATGCGTCAGAAAACCGATGAGGCCTACAATTCGATCGTTGCAGGATATACCGAAGTGGTCAGTGCCGGCTATGCTGACACGCTCTTGACCGACATCAAGCGCAATCTCGACGAGCGATACGCCAAGATCTCGGAGTTCCGCGGCAAGGTGGACGCCGGACCCATCGAAGCGATGGTGCCGCTTCTCTACTTGCAGCCGCTTTCCGCCTCCTCCATTCAGCTGACCGCGAGAACCGGCAATATCATGGAGGATCGCGATCTTCAGCAGGGAGTAACGGGCTACGGCGCTTTGCTTCAATATAACGAAGGTTTTCTCGTTCTCAACCGGATCGGCATGCAATATACCAAGAACGGTACGCTTTCCCTGGAAGAGTTTGCTCGCTTCAATGCTGCAACGACCCAGATTCGGATCTACGGTCAGCTCGTGCGCGAGTTCGTAAATCCTGCAATTGTCGCCCAGCTGGACACATTCATGCAGTCGGCCCCGGGTCAAGTCGTTCAGCAAAAAATTGAAGAAATGGCGAAGAATACGGCCTTCACACCTGCTCCTGCCGATCTGGAAAACTGGACCAGAGCAATGGCATCGCGTCGCGACTTCGTTGGCCAGTTGCTGGTTGAAACCGCCGCAGGCGTTCACGCGCAAGCCACTTCCAAGCTTGGCAGTTCCTATAATTCATTGATGACATCGCTGACGCTGCTTGGTGCATTTGTCATCGCCGCCATTGCCCTGTCACTCGTGATCGCTCGCCAGCTGTCCAAATCAATTCGTCGGGTCGGCGACCGTATGGCAAGACTTGCCTCCGGCAATACCGAGGAGGCTATCCCCTATGCTGATCGCAAGGACGAAATCGGCGAGAT
>NZ_JNNU01000036.1 GCF_000732195.1 Neorhizobium vignae | reverse complement strand
GTCGTAACCCAGCGCTCGAAGCTCTTCGTAAATCCGGATCAGCGTCAGCCGTTCACGAGAGGGCTTGCTTCGTTCGCGGCCAGAAAGCGCTCGATCTCGGCCTTCCAAGCCCCGGTCTTCGGCAGTGGCTGCCGTTCTCGCTCGTAAGAAAAGTCAGTCTCCTCGGATCGCAGTATCTTGCGCACCGTGTTGCGGGACACATGCAGCTCCCGGACGATCTTCTTCACTGACCAGCCCTGCACATGGAAGGCCCGGCGAACACGCGCAATCGTATCCACTCGCTTCAACTCCCCCTCCATCCTCCAGCAAAAGACGGATGGTCAGACGAAACAGGTGGGGGGTCAAAATTGGACGCCAGTCACCCCGCCAGAGGGGTCAATATTCCACGCCGAAACACAGATCTGGGCATCGCAAGAGCTTAAGCGTGTACCCTGCGGCCTTGATGCCACGGTAGCCCGGACTTCGCTGCGAAACGGCCGTCCCCTTGAGGCAGGGTGCTGCGCCCTTTAGCTCCCTTTTAGCGCAGCTCTGAACTCATGTCCGGATTTGCCAACCTTCAGATGGAGGTTGTGCCTGGAATTCCGGCGGTCGCAATAATCGGAGTTTCATGTCACGTGATTCCCAGGGAAGGATATGATTAAGCCTTTCGGCCTATAGCTGACGCAATGGCCGGTTAGGGCGATTGATGCTAAAGGAGAAAAGCCGCCCATACACCCGCCTGAGTTCGATACACCCGCCTGAGTTCGATGCACCTCACCCCGACGCTACGACGACTTCTTGATCAAGGCTATGAAGCCTTCGCTCACTATCGCAAGCCAACGGCCCTTGAAACCTCACCGCTGCGCAATCCGGAGAAGCTACTGAAGCGACTGACGTCCAAGCCATTGAGGCTTCTGGAAGTTGAGGACTTACAGGAATACGCTGCGGCTGCACTGACGACCGTAGGGACTGTTGACGATTATAAGCATTTCCTTCCACGCCTGCTGGACCTTTCAGTGGACTCTGCTGTCGTTGAGCCTGAAGTCATCGCTCTGAAGCTGAAGGCGGCAGACTGGCTTGCCTGGCCGCAGAACCAGAAGCATGTCGTCGAACAAATCTTTGCAGAAGCGTGTGGACATGCGCTCAGGCAACACCCGGACAAATACTCTGCGAATAAGTGGCTTGTCGGCCTCGCGATACTGAACATTGATCCTAATAAACTCCTCATCGAGATCGAAACGTCAAACAACGACTTCTGCGCCCTACAACTTGCGCACCTGATACTTTCCGAACTCCCGTTCGCGAGCGACCCTTTTGAGCGAGGGTACTGGATGGAAGCGTCCGACAGTACTCTCCAGGAAACGAGGACCTGGCTGCTCAGTCAGGAGATACGCAGGTTACTCCTAAGCGTACGATGGCGGATAGGATCAAAGGACGCTGACCTGCTCGATAGGGCTTTGGCAAAACATGAACAACTCGTCCGCCACCGTCACCAATGATGGAAGCGGGGATAACTGCTGTTTGCGCTACTTCCCAGCCAGCTCAGACTAAAGCTATCGTTCATACTATGCGGCAGAATATATCGGTGTGGGCAAAGACATGGATAGAGAAAAAAACGAAATCTGCGACACAATCGGCATCAGCTTTACGCAAGACCGGCACGGCTGGAGTGACCTTCTCGTCATCCAAGGCGGAACATCCTTCAGTCTCCGGATCAGCGACGTGCTCAGCGACGGCCCGCTGGGACTTCTCAGGCTTTGTGACGCCATCCTGACCAATCGACCAGAAAGCGTCGATCTCCTGGATGAGCCTGGTGGGCATCGCTTGACCATCTATCCCGACCCAGGGCAGCAGCATATCATGACTCTAGAAATCAGAGCGCTTGCAACCTCGGACAAAACAGAGGCGACGCCGATGTTCTCGACGCGTTCGAAACGCAAACAGTTGCTGACATTGCTGATGGCGGAACTCTGGAAACTGCATCACTTTCACGCGGAACCGTCGTTCCAACGCGGCAGGTCAGGTTTTGCTCATGCTGACACTCTATTAGAGTTGAATCGCATGTGGGATGCTGATCAACGCATGGGGCCGTCAATCCTGAAGTAGTTCAATTACCGTTGAACCTTCTCGCTTCTCGACGGCGATGGGGCGCGAAGCGGCTTTAGCTTCTCCGATATCTGGACGCTCACAGGCCGCTACCGCTAAGCTGGCGAGACGACCTCCCGTTCTATTGACCAATCGGTGGCAATGAATTCCAGCGTTTCATCCCGAAAGTAGAATAGGAAATGGCGGGCTCCCTCAGGGTCAACGTTCATGACCTCCCAGTCGACACAGCCTCCTAGCTTTTCTTCCCCAACGATCTCATAGAATTCTCCCCATTTTGGTGCTTGTTTGGCGTACCTACCTTCGCCCGAGAACCATGCATGATCGTTTGTCGCATCCCAATTCCATCGGCTACAGTTTACGAAGCGAATCGTTGCTGCCTCTCTGGAAGAGGATTTCTGTCGCCCGGGATTCAGCAAGAACCATAATTCGGCAGTGCTGCCGCTAAACTTGACGTCCACTGAAGGGGCATTAGGCGCTGCCTCCCAATGTTCATTAAGCTGAATGAAAGTGATTTTATTCATTGCGGTCCTGATTTAGCATGCCTTTCAATAGTGCCAGGGTATAGGAAGCGGAGAAAACCTGCCACAGCTCACGTTGGTCCATGATGCAGTTGAACTGGCTGCCTCGACCGAAGGATTACGGCTATCGGCCTAAAATCGCCCTGGAGCTATCACGGGCGCTCGCCGGAGTTACTTTAGTAGGTGGCTTCTCTTCGCATACGCTTCACGAGCCAGGGTGTACTTGCTGCTCCAGATGTCGATGGCGTCGGACGCCCGGCCGAGGTTGATCTGGAGCTGTGGGTCGTTGTCGATCCGATTCATCCGTTCAAGCTGACTGCGAGGAAACGGCGCTCCGAACGCATCGATAATCCCGCCCATGATGTCCGCGTATTCGGACAATAGCATTTCCTGCAGTGCATCATGAACAGTCGGAGCCAAAGCACCAGACGAGTTGTCAAAAAATTGCTGAATGCCGCCGTTCCCGACCTCTCCGTCGAAGATCGCTGTGGCGTAAAGATACACGTGAGGCCGACCAAACTTAACCACCGTCTGTGGGATAAGCTGGTCTTCGATGGAGACGCCTTGTTCAGCTTGCTCTATGGCCTGCTTTAGAAGCCAGTCATCAAGTGAACCAAGATCATCGTAGTTCGCCATCATCTCGATCCGAAAATGGGGGTCATCAAGTTCCTACCAGCAAGGCTACCCGCTTCCAAGTCGGCTCATGAGCATATGGGAGATAGCGGCCCCTAGCCCATCATTGAAGTTGGCTGCAGCTCGTCGCTTTTTGTTCTTTTTCCTGTTAGGCGTGTCCCATTCCCAGAGAAACCTTGACCGGAGCGCATAGAGGCATTCTTCCCACGTCTCGCGCTCGCAAGCTGCGACGGCCGTAACCAAGTAGCTTTTCATGGTCTGGAATGAGTAAGAATGAATGCGTAAGTTCTTCAGCTCTTTAGGGCTAGTCGACACGTTGTTGGGCGTTGCCACCCTAATGGAAAAAGTCTCCGCCCAATCTGCATCCTTCGGTCCGATGTCGAGTTGCAGCCAGATATCAGCGTCATCCGGTGAGGCCGTCTCGAACCCCTCATCTGCCTCCATGTCGATACAAAATACTTCTCCGGAAGAAAGAGCTGTGACTGCGCCAATTTTCAGTTCCATCGCATCATTAGCCAGTTGATTTTCCAGTTGGACCAGCCTCGTTCCAGCCTTGAGTTATGGCGTTGGAATTCGACTGTGTCGTTGATCAGAGCTTAAAGACTTTTGTGGCCCACGCAATGACCGCAGATGGCGCGAAGTGGCCACCGGCCTTAGTGACTCGGGTGCTGCCCGGTCCGGCCGGGAGCTAGAGCCCGTCCGCTTTACTCGGGGTCATATCCGCATGATTTGAAGTAGTTGGCGCATTCTTGTGGTTCGAACAGCGTGACGATCTGGCCAACGGTATTCCACAAGCCCTCAACCGTTCGCTCAGCTTTGGCGCGTAAGACAGCCTTGAGCGTGGCGAACGCCTTCTCGATGGGGTTGAAGTCCGGGCTGTAGGAAGGAAGGTAGAGTAACCGGCATCCCGCACCTTCGATTGCGTGACGCAGTCCCTCCGCCTTATGTGCGGGCAGATTGTCCATGATGACGATGTCGCCCGGTGCCAAGGTTGGAATGAGAACCTGTTGCACATAGGCCTGGAATGCTGCCCCGTTCATCGCACCGTCCAAGACCATGGGCGCGGTCATGCCGGATAGCCTGAGCGCTCCGGTGAATGTCGTTGTCTTCCAGTGCCCGTGTGGGATCGGGGAGCGGCATCGTTCTCCACAAATGGCTCGTCCGCGAAGCCGAGACGTCTTCGTGCTCAGTCCGGTTTCATCGATGAAGACGAGGCGCGCCGGATCGAGATCGAGTTGGCCGTCGAACCAGGCCTGGCGACGCTTCAGGAGATCGGGGCGCTCCTGCTCGAGTGCATGTGCGGTCTTTTTTTGAATGTCCAGCCGCGCCTTCGCAGCCAGACATCGAGCGCGCTAAGGCCAATGGAAACGGCTCTCTCCTCATGCCATCGCAGGACCATCTCGTTGAGGGTAATGTCCTTTGCCTCTTCGATCATGCCGACGATGAAGTCCTCGTGGGCATCGAGGCGCGAGCCAACGCGTCGGCCCTGTTTCGCAGGCGACAACCGACCAGCCCGCGCACTCGCAATCCAGGCGATGGCTGTTGAAATCCCGACCCCAAATCGGGCTGCCGCTGAACGCGCCGACATGCCACCCCGTGACGCAGCCAGCACGCGGCTACGCAGATCATCGCTGAACGTTCGGGTCATATTGCCTCCGACCAAATCACCAGTCGGAGCGATGGAATCAGAATTGGGCAGACAAGGGAATCCTCATCGCGATTCCGTGCTCTAGATACCTTGACGATCCAATGATCCCGTTAGAACTCTTCAACCTTAAAGGGGGCATCAGCATCGAAGTCGTTACCGAAGAAGTTAACTCGGATGAACTTGCCGCGAAGGAACCCCATAGTACGAGCGACCTCTACGAAGTAGTCAGCACCACCGTGCCTATGGGTCGAAAAAGGGATTCCCATGTCTCGTAGGCGCTCAACCATGGAAAAGACTTCCGTCTCATCAGGACTGCGAAATAGATAAACGCGTTCATGATTTTCTGACGCCTGAAAACCGAGATGCAGAAACGGCGTCACATCATCTTCGACCGCTACCTCCAGCCCCACCCGTCCAGACTCTGCGATAAAGACCATAGTAGGTTTCGACATTGTCAAGTTCCCCCTGAGGGTGAGTTTCATGTCCTCGCTTTTGTACCAGTGTGTTCGTTCCGGCGGCAACGCCCGCCTTTGTGACCCGGGTGCTGGTCCGTTTCCGGCCCAATGCGGACTTCGATACTGCCATATCAAACCTGATGAGAAGTGCGGCAGATCAAGGCCAGAGGTCGCCCTTCTCGTTGAGATTTCGCGCAGCAAGCTGAGCTGCTGCGTCCTCGTTCCATTTGTTTTTGCCGGAAAAAAGCCTGACGGATCGTGTAGCTGAAGGCCACTCTCGATCACGAAGGCCGTCAAGATCGAGCGCTACGCGAAACACTGAGAATTCCCGAAGGTGATCCTGCTTATCCAGCCCAGGTAACTCTGCCAGGTTTTTGCAGTTGATCAGCGCAAGCCGCTTGAGGCTCGCTCCGTTCAAGTCCACCTGCTTTAGCTGAATCTGGTCTTCAATGCGAAGCGATGATAGTACGGGTAACCGGGACAGATCACCCGTCGTTGCCAAGCCCTGAACGCGGATAATGTGCAAATTTTCAAGCGACTTGCTCGACAGGTCGTCAATATCGGCACGGCCTCCTAAGATCAACTTCAGGTCCTTCAGCGTCGATAAGTCTTTCACAAAATTCAGCGCATGTTTCTTGGCATAACCACTTAACGTCAACGTCCGCAACCGAGGCACGCCTTCCA
Organism: Neorhizobium vignae; assembly: GCF_000732195.1. GTDB lineage: Bacteria > Pseudomonadota > Alphaproteobacteria > Rhizobiales > Rhizobiaceae > Neorhizobium > Neorhizobium vignae. The sequence continues at coordinate 26,922 of NZ_JNNU01000036.1, read as the reverse complement.
ACCCGCCGATACCCTTTGAGTGGCCGTGGATAAAAAGGCCGTCCAGTAACTCGCAGTCGGCCAAAGGTGAAAGATCAAAGTTCCGCTTGCGGTTTTCACCGAGCGAAAGCTGTGCCAAACGGCGAAGTTCTATCGTTCTCAGAAAGTCGGGGCGGTCCAGCTCGAAGACCCCGAAGTCTAGCAACCTCAGATTTGGGAGCCGTCCGATCTCCTCCTCATTGTCGATTGCAGTCAGGCAATCGACTGCGAGGTTACGTGTTTCAGGCAGATGACGGAGAGTCATTGCATCGAAACGCCCGCCGTAATGCCCAAAAAATCGCACTTGAAGGCGATCTTTGACTAGCCCGCAGGCTTCGTTCAGCGACGCCAAAATCGCGGGCGTATAGGCTTCTGGCTTGCTGAACTGAACAATCAATCGTCCACGCGTCTCGCACTCCTTGGCAATCTCAACAGGGGAAAGGATTTTCGGGTCGTGTAATCGCCCGCTATCTATTTTCAGCACGCTTCAACCATTTCATTGACGATGGCTTGGAATACTACCTATTTCAAGAATGACGGCAATTGACGAATAGCTGCCGCGCCTAAGCCTCCGCCACTCCTCCCACCGCGTCGCCTCCATCAGGCGGCACGATAATAGCACATCTGGTCGCTACTCGGCCTGTTGCGGTCTTCATGCACAGCATCTACCAATGCGGCTTCGGACGAAGGTGATGTTTGGACATAGGTAAGCGACGCGTTGATCAGGTTTGAGGCAATGGAATTCGATCTCGGAGCAAGAGCGACGTCGGCCGACCTTGACCGCATTGAGATGACGCACCGTCCTGACCTAGCTGCGAACGAACTGCGGGCGTATTTTTCGGTAAGTGGGCAGGGTAAGTATCTGAGAGTGTACTTCCCTCACGTAGACATCTTCCGGGTCATCGATGACATGCATCAGCCGCTGGAAGAGCATGGGATGGAAAAGGTGGGACACGTCCCTGAACATTTTGCTTACAGAGTTGAAGGAAGCCCTTTCTGGGCTGCGCAACGCGAACTCTTCGAGATATCGCTACCTGGATCGACCCACTACCTTTTTGTCACCGGAGGCAACTGCCTCGATGTGATTTCGAGAAACAAACCTCGCTTCTCGTGGGTCGCTTCCAACTCCGACTAAGGCATCGCCAAGCTTTACTGAGCTGGCGGTAGTCGATCCGGAGAACGTTAGCCTTTCGGGTTACTCCTCCGGTTGATAACGTGAAGCTCTATGACATGGGGAGGCTTGGTCGATGAATTATTCGGACGTGGTTGGAGGGGATGAGCTTTTGCGATGGTCGGCGAGGTTCCGACGTTCCACGACAGCGAAATCCTCAGTCTATCCCTCCGTAGAACCGGGTCCAGCGAATTGAAGGTGCATGGCTGGATCATGACCGGCGAGGTCGATCCAGACGGATATTTCGTGCTGGACAAGCACGCGGTCGTAACCTTTTTCCTTGAAGGCGTCATGGACCTTCAGCTCAACGGCTTTAGCGGCCAGAATGTGATTGCGGGCCTCGTCCTCCAACGCGCAACCGACCGAGGCAGGTCAAGCTATTACAGCCTGCCGGAAGATCGGACCGACATCGAAATCGAGTTGATACCTTGTTATGGGTTGGACGTGTTCATCAGAGCGAAGAAGGTGGCGATTTCGTTCGTCCCGGGACGCCCTGCGGATAGATGATGGGACTGTAGCTTCCGTTCGGCTCCTATTGGTGCGAAGCGGAAGACGCGTCTCGGCCGAGGCGGACTTTGGTCAGTGGTGCTCGACAACATTTTGGTCTTGTTCGAACGCCTTGGTCACAACGATCTCTCCCACAATGGCTGCGTTGAAGTTTTCAAGGTCTTCAGCCGGTATCCAGTATTCCCTCAGCGCCTGGCCGCCCGCAGCTTGCGGAGCGTAGGCAGCCAGAAACGTGCTCAGAACTTCGAAGCGTGTGACATACCCAGCACCGTCCCGGCTGATATTCCAATCCCTCGCGATCCGAATGGCATAATCTTCAGAAAGCACGGGGTAGAAAATAGGTTGGTCAGGCAGTCGAGGTGGAAACGTCCTCATGCCGCTCTGCTTTATCAAGTCCAGTTCAATCGGACCTACAGGTCGCCAAAGGGTCACAGTCTCCATCTCAATCTCCGCAGAAAACATTTGCCGTAGTAGCTTCACACGAGAGTAAGGCGCTCCGAAAGTCCGCCTCTGGCGCTTGTGTACTACGAGGCCTTCCGGCTCCAAAGCGGCCATTTAATATGCGGAGATGCCAATTTACTTCGTAAACCACTGCCGGATCACCGAACCGGTCTGTATATCTATCTGATGCCGCCATCCGCTAAAGGTTGTTGCAAAAAGGTTTCCGTCAGCTTCATCAATAGCGACGTATTGCTCTACCCCGTTGCCTTTGTTGGCGCACCACAGAATACTGTCGCTGCCATCGATGGCCCAGAGGGAATCGGTGCAAGGAGAGCTACCCGATGTCTCAAACAGCAGGATTTTAACGTCACATACGTGCAAGGTTTGGGAGACCGGCCGCGGTAGAAGCATCTGTTTTCGTTACGCCCCTCTCGAACTCTCCGATGCTCCATTGTCCTAACGGCTCTGTCAAGGTTGAGGAGAGAATTCGCGGCAAGTGTGGAAATGACATGACCGCTGTTGGCGGGAAGCGGAAGACCTCAGTCGGCCCGGACCGGACAATTGTGCCGTACAACATTTGCAGGTCGAGTTGAAATGGTCGATCTGCGTTGTTTCTCCTGCTAGCCAACCACAACACCTATTTCTCCATGAGCAACATATGCCTTATCTGACACGAATCCTTAGCCAAAGCCCGAGAACTATTCCTGCTACGACGTTAGCCGAAACAATCACTCCATTTGATGCGAAGCTCGATGGTGATATCGATTCTAATCTCTGGACAGCTCTTGAGGTGGTGAACTCTCAGTCGGAACCTGTCGTGCGGGTCCTCAAAAGTGGAGTTGCATTGGGGGAGTCGGGTCGAGATGAAATCGACGAGTTTTTGGCCGAGATTACAAGCTGCTCGCCCGCATCGGCTTCGAGGTGGCTACAGGAATATCTTCGCAAGGTTCAGACGGTCTACGCATTCGAAATCTATGCGGAAACAACGAATGATTGGGAGATACTCAACGCTGTGCGAGACCGGATATTTGGGGTCGCTGGCGGTATAATACAGGCCGATGGAGAAGGTTTCACGAATGAGGATGGATATCATATCCTCTGGCAGTTCTCCGACAAGGTCTCAGGCGAATGGTGGATGGCAGTATTGCAAGGGGGTGAGTGGAAGAAGTTCAAAATGGATTTAGCCGATGAAGCTCACCGCCAAGCTTTTAGGGCCGGAGAGGTGCCACCCGGCGTTGATATAATTAATTGAGTGAGATTAGGTTTTAGGCCCAGGCTTTTTTGTGGCTCCACGATGAACGGGGTTGCCAGCTCTGATTGCATCGGCGCTCATGGATCGTGACCTCTCTCGGCCGGGAGCTTCCTGTTCCACCCCAGAGACGCTACTTCAATGCTAGGCAGTTGAACGGAGGCGGAAATTCGAGTGACTGATTTCAGCTGTTGGTTTTGCAAAAGCGTCATCGAGAAGATCGACGTTAAAGCGGTTGCAATTGAGGTATCGAACCTTTGGGTTGCAGGGGGAGTTTCCCCTTCGCAAACTTTCTCCGCGCACTCCGAATGTGCGAAAACACACCTCAGCCCTGATAATCAGTTCGATCCTGAGGACTTGCTAGACCTGCAGTGATCACAGCCAGCCCATGACCGCTAGCGGGCCATTGCAGACATGGGACCATGGCTGTACCGTCACGTCACTATGAGCAGCCTGTCCTATGAAATCCTCCCTCATCATGAAGACAACAGTTACGAAGTGAGGTTGATCGTTGACGGTGCAGACTGGATTGGAAAGGACCATCTGGGTCTCGATCCCCCCGACCTAGTTCGCCAGCTTACTGAGGGACACGAAGGTTACCTAACTATAGGCCGCTGCGACTGCGGTTGTATGGGTTGCGATGATGTCAGTGTATATGTGAGGAGGACGCTGAGTTCGGTTGAGTGGTCGTCTCACAACCGGACAACCGTTGTTTTCGGCGCAGAACATTATGACCATCAGGTCCGCGTTCTGATCAGAGATTTTACCTGGGAACCCATCAACAGGACTGTGGAGCGCCACCTCAACGCGATGTTCTCCGCCAAAGTGACGGATGATGGCTACGCCTATGATTGGAGTTCCACTAGAATCAAGTCTAATGTCATTACGGTGAGCCTTACGAGAGACTCGCATCAGGAACTACTGGAATTCTCCTGGGTTGGAGAAACCGTCGAAAGCGGACTAAGTCTCGGCAGCCAGTTCATACAAAAGCGTTTCAGCCGCTGACTTGATGACCGCTTCTGGCGGATACTTGTTGAAAAGTCCTGCGAACAGCTTCCCGTACGCTTTGGAAATCCATGGCCTACTGGCGTTGCTCATCCAGGGATAATGGCCCAACTGGTCATTACCGGATGGCTTTCGCATGTAGGAGGCGACGTGGAAAAGCGGACATCACTCCAAAACGAGTTTGACATTGTCTTCGGCCTCGTCACCGCCAGCGCCATGAATTTGGATTATTTCAATAAGCCAGTCGAAAACTGTGGTCCCTTCCCCTTTTTGCGCTCGGATAAAGTCAACTCGCACAAGCTCACGATTGCTCGGGTGGCATCGTTCCAGCCGTTTCTCCAACTGTCTTACAGTTTCCGGATGGCCCAGGTTTGCCCGAGAGACCCCGGAATTGTTCCATCGAAGGATAAATCCCCCTTCGGGCGTACCAAAGCCACCGCGCAGAACGTCATTGAAGGCATCAAGATTTCGTCCCCAGTATGCACCCGGAATGAGTATTTCGCTCACTTGATCATAAAAAGCCTCAAGTGACGTGATCTTCGATCCATCGAGGGTATATTCTTTGGTCATGGGTCAGAACATAATGCACATCACTTGATGTCTGCAATGGTGTCGAGAGTTGCTGCAACGGAGCCTTTTTCGGGCGGTTCCAAATGAGGGGATCACAATTCGCTCGAATGACTATTCTTACGCGTCATGGTAGCAGTATGCGATCCAGGTTAGGGAGGTCGGCTGTGCTGAGAAGTTTATTTCTGCTGGCTGGTATATTTTCAGCTGTTCCAGCGTTTGGTCATTGCTTGACACCAAACGAAACCAAGCAGGGCGTGCTCCTCACCAGAGAGCAACCATTCTTCTCCGTCTTCTACAAACCGGCTCAATCGGGGTTAACCGAGCAGCGCCTGATGGCACGGAGCGCTTCACTGGAGCCAATATCGGCGGAATATCTGCACCCCTTGCTCGTCACGAAACGGATCAGCGCGAAGGGCTCGCAAGAGCTAACCTACTCGGATGTGACGACGCTCGACGATTTGCCACGAAAGGGAAATTGGCGATCCGATACAACGCTGTTCCTAAATGGTCAGAAAACAGTCGCGGGCACGACCACCATTACCTTCGAAAAATGGGCTGAGGAAACAATCGGATCATGCTCGTATCCGGTTTGGGTCGTGAATAGCCGCGTGGAGCTGCAAGGACTGTCTCCGATAGTCTTTGAACAATATTACTCCGCCAACCTGAACCTCGTGCTTCGCTCGATCAGACTCGACCCGTCGGGACATCCCATTAGTGAAGTCCGATTTGACCGGTTCCAGATTGGTGGGAGCAACTGACACCTGGTGGCCGTAGGGCAGGACTGCGTCGCCAGATGTTCGAGACATTCGCCTACCCAATCTTGTCGATTTAGAAAGCGATCATCGATTTGAGTGCTTCACGACATACTCGCCAGCGACTGGACCGCTAGTCCGAGGGCCAACGTCGTAACCCGCTTCAAGGCTGACTAGCTGCCTCTGAACCGCACCCTCCAGCTCATCTTGCAGCGATTGATATCGCTCGATGACGCCGAACTGCGACCAGGGTGATCGATTGAACCCATACTTAAAATGATTGTAGTAGATTACAACCTCGCCAATCAAAGCGACAACCCAGCAAGGGCCGTACCCCTTCAGCTCCCACTCCTCCGGCGGCCGCTTAATAGCATCCCAAAACTTACGTTGTTTGAACGACATGCGGCTCCAACCATCATTGATGTGGTCCCAAAGTCTTTCTTCTGGGAAACGCATGCTTGTTCTCCATCGCGATGCGGCATTGTTGTCAATCTCGATATTGCAAAAATCTAAAGGACCATAAGGCTTGGGCGAACGCAATCACCGCTAATGGCGCGAAGCTGCGGAAGGTCTATCCGCCCATTGCGGCCATTGGCGAAGGGCCGTATACCTTCCCTTGCTGTGTTTTGGGAAGAGCAGGAACGAGTGATAAAAAGGCTGCTTGTGCTGGCGCTTTTCTTTCTGCCGCTGGCCTGGACTGGGTTCCTCGCGCGGGCGACTCACCTGTTCCCCCTCCGCGCACAATATTCACGTCTTCGGCAAGAACACTTTGATTTGGCGGGAAATGTCCAGTTGAATTCTGCAGCGGGTAACCGGGTATTGGCTGCATTCGAGTACATGTCGACTGCGAGAGGTGACTACCTAAGAGCGTTAGAAGATATTCTCTGCTTAGGCCTTCTACCAGCTTTTATCATCTACTTCGCTGTCGCGCTCTACAAGGTTTCTCGATAGCAGCGACGGTCCGCTTGTGGCGCGAAGCGAAAGATGCCTCTCGGACCGACGCGGTCGCTCAGCTTATTGAGCTATATAAATCAGAAAATATCATCGTCATGATTGCCGCAAAGATGTTTTACGCCTGAGGAGCTTGACCATGGTCGTGTTTGCAGTCCGAGATGAGGAAGATATCTGGGGCGCTTCTGCTGCTCTAATTCGGCATCTACTCAGCTATAGTATAGGCTTGGTAGGCCCCCGGCCCTATCTACTTCAAGTCCAGAACATGTTTGACTGGGGGTACAATTCATTCGGTCTATTCGAGCTGCCGAAGGTTGATTTTCTCGAATTTGCGGAACTGGTCGATGCGTATCGGAAAAGCGGTGCTTATTTAGATACGGGCTACCTGCCATCTGAAGTGGAGCCCCTTATCGATGACCTATTGAATCGGTTGCGGGCAGCTGCTCATCACCGTCAATTGCACTAGGAAGGTTGACCGACTCGTCCGCACTCGCCACTCCAAACTACTCAAGAGCGGGTTCCGCTCCGGCCCATCCAGTCATTGACGCTGCATCGCGCGTTCATTCATAAGCTCTGGCAACTTATCAGAAGGATGAGAGCGGTGTCTGAGTTCCTACAGTTCGCGGTCAACAAGAGCCCGCTCCGGCTTACGCTCGATGACATCGTTCGATGGGCAGGAGCGTTCAACCACTGGGACTTCTACAATAGCGCCGCGCTGGAAATTGCGAAGGGGTACCACCGAGGAGAGCTAAGTTACACCTTCTGTGATGGCGTAATGACTGATCTTTGGTCCGGGGTGCAGGAGGGTTTTGGACCTGGCAAGAACGAGGTGCCGGAGCCATTCTTCGAAATCTATGAAGCCTTCGATGCGGGAGACTATCACCGCAAACACGACAAGACTGATGATCCCGTTGTCGAGTTCACCGACCCTGCGATTGCGGAGCTAGCTATCCGCTTTAACCTTTAAGGCTTTGGGAGCGATGGCTGCAGTCGGCCCTCAGCAGACGCTTATTCCTCTAAGTCAAGCTGGCGAAGATATTCATCGCCGCTGAACGTCGTCCATCCCTCTTTTGGGAACCGCCGAACTTCAACGTCTTCAAGTGAGAAGTAGGCTCCCGAAGAAGTCACAATTCGGATCAAGTAGGGCAATTCTCCTTTTTAGTTCAATGCCGCTGTGTGAAAGTTGATCGTCAAATGCCTCCTCTCTTTCTGAACTCATCAAGAAAGGTATCCGTAGGCTTCCTACACAAATATCCAGAACCGGGTAGTTTGGTTCGGCGCAGATGCCGACTCTCACTTTTTCTAAGTCCCATAAACCACTCCGCAGGAAGTCTGAGACCGACGTATCGATCATCGGAAAGTCGTTGCGCATCCGAACATAATAACTGAAGTTGGTCATCCTCCCTTTGTGCCTCCCTACGGGCGAAAGTTTGAAAGCAGTCAATCGGTAAGGCGGTTCTGGTTCAAAAGTTAATTCCAGACCGCCCGGATAGAGCCAATACAACGGTACCGGCTGGTCATATCTGTTGGTTATCCATCCTTTCGGCGGCCCCAGCCTCTCTGCGATTTGTAGGAGCGGTGTACCAAACTGATTTGCAGCGAACGCAAGCTTTCTTTGAGCGAGATGATTACCGGTTCTTTACGCATGTCAACTTTCCGATAGCTCCCGAGAACGTTCCCCCGCTCTATTAGACTATGTCTCCTATTGGCGACGTTCGCACCAGCCGTTATGAACAGGACGCGGGTCTTTTCTATGGGCTTCATGCACACTAGCATCCCGCGCAAAGGGTTGTTGGCTCGAAACTTTGGGGTGAACGCTTGCTTGGCCCGTTTTTGATTTTTGCTCTACTTTCCACAGACCTAAACTCAGATCGTTTCTCCCTCTCGAAAGATTTGCTTCCGTTCGGCGTGCCCTCTGAGTTTGCTGACGGTCGGTCACCGGTTCTTACCCCAGAAGAGCTGCTGGCCTGCTTCAATAGATATACTGCGGTCGAAAGGCAGCGCCTCCAGCTGGGGGTGAAACGTGCCACCTTGGCTGTCGAAGAATCATACGGTGTCATCAACAAGCAGAAGCGCCAGAAAAGTGCCCCGAAAGACGATTTGGACAAGCAGCTGGACGAGATCGAAGAGTCGGTTGCCGAACAGAATAATTTGATGAAGAACACTCGCGAGTTCTTGGTACTCAGGACCAAGTTCTTCGAGGAATATCTGGCCTTTGCCGAGGAGTGCGGTTCTAAAACATACCGCTCTTCCGACGTGCGGACGCTTTTCCCAAATGGTGTCCCGAAGTAGTTAAACCGTAACCGGTGTTTAGCTCCCACATTGCCTTTGCCTATAGCTTCCGGAGCAACCCTCTCCTTGTGGCGTCGAATGGACTGAAAAGCTTGCCATCAAAGGAAAGTCGCTGCTATCGGAAGACGTCAACATCTCCAGATCGATGGCGAAGGGGCTGGTTTTCAGATGTCTAGGAGAAAGCAGTTCCAAGGGATTTGCCACGACATTCTTGGATCATTTGTAAGCCGCTACAATGATTCCGGTGGTTATTGGGCTTTAGGCCAGTATGTCTCGGTACTTAACAGCCTTGGCAAACGTCACCTGCAACTCAAACTGACGCACGCCACGGAGACTTCTGATCATCGTGCTTTTGTCGTGTCAGAGGAATATTATAGGGGCGTGGTTTTGCGAATGATGGAGGCAAATGCGATGCCGCAAACGTGGCTCTCGGATGCAACCATAAAGGTTTCCATCGTTTCTCCGGCCAAAGCGATGTGTGAAATTGAAATTGTCTCCGATCTCGGCAGAACTTACCGAAGCGAGCGCACGATAAGTGTTCGGCCCCATGACCCCGCCGTTGAGCGCCGGAGAGCCGATAGATTCGGCCCTTCAAACCAAAAAGGCCACTAAATTTAAGCGGCTTTGTTCGCCGAATTCCATGGCAACAGTTCCTCGATCCGGCTCTGCTTGTGACCGTTGACTGTTGCAGTGAGCGTCGCGGCCAGATAGGCGAACGGTGACGACATTGAGCCTGCAGGTTTCGATGAACGAGGCGATGGTGGCAGGGCCATGCTCTGCGAAGCGTCCTTTCGGTCCAGGGCAATCGGCCGGATGGTCCGCTCGACACTGTTGTTGTCGATCTCGATGCGACCGTCGGCTAGCAAGAGTTTCAGACCATCCCAGTATTTGGGGATGTAGGCCGAGGCCTCGCTAGGCGGAGATTTGCTTGCGACACGGGCGCGGCAATCCACGAGCCAGGTGTGCATCTCGGCGATCAGCGGCGCTGACCGCTCCTACCTTCCGTCAAGGCGAGCTTCCGGATCAAGGGCACCCAGTTCGGCCTCAATCCTACGCGTCCGGTGGAACGCTTTGTGAGATTTTAACTGCAACGGTGAAATTGGGACAGAGTCAGAGTATAAGACCCTCGACGTGACGAGCATGCTGGTTTCGAAGTGGGAGCGTTGTTGATGAAGTGGACAAAGTTGAAGCAGCTTGTCGAAGCACGCTTTGCCCCAGAAATTATCGGCCGAGTGCAGATTCAAACAACGCGGTATCGCTACGCACACGATCACGAGGGGGAAATTCTCGTCACGTTAGACGGAAAGAAAATCTACGGAAGCGCCTACTACCAATATTGGAAGGAGCGCGTCGCGTTGTGCGGCGAGCATGGTGGTGAGCTATCTAGCGAAGATGAGCAAGAAATTGACCGGAAGCTTCGAGAGCGTGGAATAGCAGATCATATTGATTTGCATCGGGCGATGTTCGAATCCCTCAATCAACCCATTGAAGCAATGCTCGCGAATTCCAGACCGTTGATCCGGGCGCTTGGCATACTTGATGCTCGTCGTGGCAAACGACGGTTAGCCAAGCTGGATGATGCCAATGAACACGAACTCGTGCGCTGTGTCTTTCGATTGCGTCAGCCATCCGGTCAAGCCTTATTAGCGTCCTGAAGCATATTCCAAGGCAATAGCTAATCAACTCTCGTGATCGGATGGTCGGCAATTCTTGTAGGAATATCGCGAAGGTATGCTTCGGGATCGAGGTCTCCAACAGGTTGCGACGAGCGTGTGCCCAGCAATAGGCAAGCCTAATGCGCGCGCCGACCTTGTCCGGTGCGATCAGCCTGTTGTAGCCGGGCACAGCCGTCGATCTGCGGGATGCCGGAGAATCCCTTCAATATCTTTCTGCATGCCTGCCGCCGCGACCGGGAGCATAGGTGAAGGCGACGCCCGGTGGCGCACCGCCATTCTAAGGACGATCATCCCGTGCCAACGCCCAGAAGTATCCGGTCTTGGTTTTGCGCGAGCCGGGACCAAGCACCGGAGCAGGGTCTCGCCCATGAAGAGCTTGGACGAGCGCTTCAGGTCGGTGATCAATGCGTCGAAGACGGGGCGCAATTCGAACGCTCGGCCTCCTGATCCGTTTCCGCTCTACGCAGGCTCACACGAGGTGGTCTATCCCGACATTGCTCAGGCGTTCATACGCTTGCGCCGCTTCAAGCCTTACCTCAGGATTTTCATCCACCGCTCGCCCGTACCAGTATTTCGCAGCGTGGAGGTCGCCCAACTGCTCGTAGCAAATACCCAATCTCTCGCCGAGATAGCCCGCATCCAGCGAAGGGTCTCCATCTGACAAGAAGAGGTAAATCTTGATCGCATCAACAACGTTGCCATCATCGATCAACTTTTTGGCCGTGCGCTCCAAGTGATTGAAGTCCTGGTGGGTCATCTCTTTTCCAATCGGCTCTCCAGTCGCTCTGCGACGCGCACAGCTAGAGGGCCAACTTGCTTCCATGTCTCGTGGTAGCGCACTGTTGCCATAGAGGCTCTTGACTCCAAATCGACACCGGCCCTTGGGGTTCATCGTCATTCTAACTGCGCATCCCGGAAGAATTTGCTCAGTGTCTCTGAGACAACTTCAATTTGCTCTTCCGCATACGCATCCGGGGAAGTCACCCCTTCATGCGGAACTCGGACCAAGGGAGGATCGTCAGGATCAGAAGCGCTCAGGTTGATGTAGTAGTAGTCGCCCGACCCGATGAGGCACATAGCGACAGGGAGGTAACCCATCTTCGTGACGACCTTTCCAGGATACGCCCTCAGAGCCTCATCGACTATCTGGTCGGGTGTCATCCACTGCAGCTCGGCACCGAGCCCAGATACGTCGTGATCCTCCGAGAGAGCGAACTTCGTCCGACATAAGCGGTAGGACTGGAGAAGCTCAGCGAACGCCTCAAGGGTTCTTCCACCTGTAAATGTCGACGACAGACGCCGTCCGTCATCTCCGCTTATTGCGCTACCGTATAGTGGTAAATCCCGTATACGGAGATACTCCGCCGCGCTCAAATGCGCCTCCCGCTCTCGAACCTCCACGGGTAGCCTCGTGAGATATTCTTCCGGGTCTTTTACGAAGCGAGCAGCTTCGGACCGTGTGATCGCTCTAAGAACAACTTCGGGGTGGGGCCGAAGGATGGCACCCGCCCGGGTCGCCAACACACAGCTGACTTCACGTGCCAGAGAACAAATTTCCTCCACCAGAGGTATGCGCGGATCAGCCACGTTCAGTCGAAACCGCACATGTTCAATCTCTGTGCCACGAAGCCAAATCTGCACGTCATCAACCTTCTCGTCACCCCAAATGCGAAGGTCAGGGGACCAGGATTTCCTTTCAAGCAACATCATGCCGACGCGTTCGAAAATCGCGCTAGTGACTGACGGCGAGAAGCGGAGTTCAACCTCATCGAGTTGGCCGCGACTCATCCGCGCGGCTACTACGCCGTCGACCCCTGCTGCCGCAGATGGGATCAGGTCAAGAGCGAACTGCCAAGCTGCCATGGATGTTGCTATTGCTCTCAAACAAGTTCGAAGGTTCCACCGCTCTATAGCAGCATCTTTTTGCGATGACTGCAATTGGCGCATCAGCGGCGTGGCTACAGTCTGCCCCCGAGGCGGACCAATCCCCGGGGAGCGCTAGGGGGCTTCGTGTTCTGAGTACGCTTGAATCTCTGCCAACGATGGTCTCCCCTCCATCAGGAAGAAATGAAGTTCAGTGTTATTCGAAAGCTCAAGCAGAACCACAGTCTCTGACGCATCCGCGACCGATGTTTCAGTGAACGTGATTGAAGCTCTTGCAAGAAGTGCCTTTGCCTCGTTGACCGACAACCCAGGTTTGAAGCCATCAAAGTTAACATACCGGCGGGGCGCGTATTTCAGTTTGCCTTGCTTCGGCTCCGGAAGGCCGGTGGTCGCACTCCACATGCGAACCCCAACTCGACGAACCATTACCTGCTCCCCGCGAACCCAAATCGCGACCTGGATGTTTCCGTGGTAGTCGAGAAGGCTGTCAAAAGTGACCAAGTCCCCACTAAAGGACCACGAACTTGGCGGTCCAAGGACACGTCCTACACAGAAAAACGGGACGTCCGGGCGAATAACCTGCGACGACGACCTCTGTAGTAGTTTCAGAATCGAGAACGGAATCAACGCATGGTTCCCAGCAATTCACAACGGATATCAGGCTAAGTGGTCGGCGGCAATGGTCGCAGCTGGCGCGAAGTTCCGATGGAACATGGCGAGGAGCGTGCGTCCATCGACGAAGGAATTGGACCGGCCAGATGGTTGATATTGTCGCCGCATTCCTTCATCCATCTCAGACATAAATCGATCTGACTTGGCAGGGCGTCTTCGTGGGAAAGTCAATCTTCTTAGCGGCTATGTTTGCCGGATTTGTTGGAAGCCCACCTATCTCTCAACAGCAGCACATTCCAAGGGCTCAATTGGAAGAGATGTTCGCTGGCATTCAAGCCCAGACGACCTGGAATATCAACGGGAATATGCTTTGGGGCTATTTCTTCACCAGTCGTGGCAAAAGCGAATTGGAAAAAATAGCCGTTGTATTGAAGCGCAATGGATATCGGCTGGTTGAAATCCGAGAGCGTGAGCCAAAAGCGCCACAGGCGGCAGCAGAATGGCAGCTACATGTGGAACGGGTTGAACGCCATACCGTCGACACGCTCTACACGAGAAATGGCGCTTTCGAGAGTTTAGCAAAAGACCATAAAGACGTTATCTACGACGGAATGGACGTTGGCCCAGCCAACTAGGCTGCAGCTTGGCACTGCATTGCAGCCCTCGTGATTTCGCCGTTCGTGATGATTCCCGCTGGATACGCATCACCCGCACTTTGCCTGCCGTGTCTCAGCGCCGCTGTAATCGCGCGGCGGCAGTGATAGATGTAGTGGGCGGAGACCACAACGGGTCGGAACGATCAGCACAACAGCTAAGCGTTGCAGACGGATGATTGGAGAGAGCCGGTGGCTGACACCGAATTTGTACTATCAGAAGACCGAACCCACAGCTTCATCAGAGATTGGCTATCGGACTGTGTCATTGCCAGTGACGGAAGACTGCCCTTTGCTGGTCCGCCCGATAACTCTTTGCTTGGCCTCGTGAACGCACGGTTCCACCAGCTTTTCATCAAGCATTCCTCTTTCGCATCGGATGAGTTCACCATCAAGCATACCTTCGCCGACGGCAAAGAGATTTCCGTTGTCGATCAGTTTGAAGGTTGCGGCCACTTGAAGATGCTGACGCTTCCGCTGCGGCAGACTTCAAAACCTGCTTTCCGGCTGACTATCGGCCACCAAAGTTTCTTTGTCTTGAAAGACGCCCACATCCCCCCGTCGGCGGCACTCAGGAACTTCTATACCTCGATGATCCGCGCCGCACAAAAAAGACACCGAGCGGCATGAACTGTGGCCTGGTCGAAGCACGTGGTTCCAGCAAGAACTCCTAGAGAACGACCCCGAATTATTAGAGAAAGTGCGGGCTTCATTCCGCCGTGTCTAAAGAAGGTTGCGATGGCCCGCCCCGGATCAACTGCAGTGGCCAGCCGACTTCATACTCTATGATCTCTGGGCCAGTGCGGCGGGACGGACCGGTTGTTGGTCATGTCAACGGCCAAGGCAGCGTTTTCTACGACAAATCTCTGTGCTTCCTTCAGGGTCGAAGGATACTGCACCCCAAGCCGATAATACGGGAAGCCTCTCGATATGAGGAAAGCTGCCACAGCCCAACCCTTGTTATCGGCGGATGACGGCGGACGAAAATCCGATCCAGTCCTGTAGGTGATGCCCGAGCAACGGGGGCACGTCTTTTGTGTAGCATCGGCGGGGCGTTTGAAAACCCGATGGCAGTCGAGGCAAGCGAATTTTGTTAGCGGGCGCGTCATGGGATCAGGCAATAATCTCTTTAGAGTGTCCTTGCCGCCTTGATCTGTGATCAGGGACGAGCAACAGAAAGCGGTGCCACTGACACATTCATCGAATTCGTCGGATCAGGTGCAGCCGCTCATGCAGTGGCAGGAAAACGGTGCGCCGAATCAGTCAATTTAAGGTGTGTTCAGAAGATCGACATCGAACCAGGCATCTTCATAATTCGGCGCACTCAGAAAGCGCCAACCAGGAGGAAGGCCGAGATACGGAACGACTGCTAGGCATCGTTCTCCCAAATGGGAGACGTGCATCGGCTTGAAGAATCCGGGATCAGTTGAGAATTCCTCTCCACCCCAAATGAACCAACCACTTGTCCCGGCCTCTGGTGGATGCCTCAGGCCATTTAGGGGCTGTCTGCCTTGCAAGGCGCTATCGGAAATTCCCAACTTTGATAGGAGCGCCGAAGGAGTGAAGGTCACGCCGTACCGCAGACATACTTCGACTTGATTTCGGCTCAATGATCGCTCCATGTTCCAGAAGATCGTTAGCAAACATGGGTTGGCTGCACCAGCTTTTGATCGCTTCGCCCGTTATAGTCATTCGCATGCGTTCGGCTTGCGACTATAGGGATCGCAATCTCATCGAACGGATGTTCAACCGGATCACACAATTCGCTGATCGCCACCCGCTACGAGAAAAGCAAAACGTCATGTGCAGCGTTTCTAGCTATGGCCGCCGCAAAAATCTGGCTCCCATACTTTCTCGACAAGCTATAGATCGTTAAGCCTATTCAGGATTTGTAATCCAAAGAGAGGGCTGATGCCGACTTTTACTTACCGAATTGAATATCGTGGGCACACCAAGTCCGTCCGTATTCGCAAGAGCAACCCCAAGGGTTGGATTGGCCAAGTTGTCCAGCAGGCGTTTCCAGGTTTCGAAGTTACCGAACCGAGTCTCTTCGGAAAGATAATCCGCGCTGAACTCGCCCCTGACAAAACGCATGCGGGTAAGTGGCGACTTCAATGCAATGACGAGGGTTCGGGATTCAGCCTCAGTGTTGTGGAAACAAAAGGCGATAACCAAGCCTTGGTTGAGATCGACTGTGTCAACACGACCTAATCTGAAATGCACGCCACAATTTCTGCGATTCGGTTTTCGACAGCGGAAAACAGTGCCACCGAGAACCGCGCATATTCGGCTGAACCTGCGCCATTCAAGATGCATCTTTCTTGATAGGTCGAGGCGAGGAATGGGAGGAGCCAAATTTCGCTAAGAAAGCCCATTTTCTCAGTCATGGATTTCTCCTCCAGATCGATCCGCAACAACCTTGTTACAAAGGCTTCGGCTTCATCGAGAACGAAATTTCGATCTCTGAGTTGAGAGAAAAGCCCTTTAGAATCGAACTCTTTGAGAATTACTTCGGCCAATGTCATCTAGTGCGATCCCGCCGATTCCAAACACCCCCTTATCACGTCCACAATTGGCTCTCCAGGGATTGAACTCTCCAGAAGGGGATATGGGCGTTTTTCCACACAAAGAAACTTTGGTAGCCGATGGGGTCAATCGCAGCTCCATAGATGTCATCAACAGAAACCGATGAATATAAGCACGTCCTCTAGCCACTTGGCATGAACTTCGTAGAAATAAGAGCGGCCAAAAATCTATTGAAGGTACAAATTGTTGCCGACTTCTTTCACAATGTCCCCGCCATGATGACTCGGCGGTTCAACCTAGAGGAGGTTTATGAGGGAGATAGATCGGAAGTCCGTCCGCCATGGTTGTGAGCGAATGATTTCGGCGCTTTTCAAGACGGCGGACAAAAGAGCCGAGGGTGCGTGAAGCGACTTTATCGACAGAACCCAAGCCATATTGACAAGTGCCTTTTCACATCGCAAGCGGGCAAAGTGCAAAACGCCGGGAGGAATGACACTGCAGACAATCTGGTCAGATCAAGCAGATCGAATATTGTCGGTTGGGGTCTGGCTGGGGCCAGAACACTGTAACTGGGCCCTGACTAAAGATCAGGCTCTCACCGCGTTTGACGCCTTATGTGATGCCAACTTCATTGTTCTTGGCGGAGACGTCTTGAATGGGCCGGAGGAGAGCTACAGTCACACCTATGACAACTGGCACTTCGAGCCTGTCCCATCACTGGAAGGTAATCCAGTGTCGTTGAGCGCCCTCGCGGCAAAAACCTACGTGAGGAATTATCCGCGCGTGGACGTGTATTTTGTGATCGTGCCCAGAGCCGCCTCATCGCGTTTCCCAACAAGAGACCTCAGAGCTTAGGTGCCTCATGCTTCCCGTGATGAATAATACCAAGTGGAATGAACTGCGGGAGGCGATGTACAAGATGGAATTCCCACCCGCCTGGACCGCTTTGTCGAAAAACGGGTATAGGTCCACGCCGGATCGAGAATGGTTCTATCATCTATCAGAGGGTGGCTATGGTGATATTCTGCACTTAGATATTCTCGTTGAAGAGTCGCAGCGGAATATTATCCGTCTGACCTTGAAGCAGATACACCTCCCCGGCGCGGAAACCGCCGAAGGTTTTCGGATATACGGCTACAGTCAGCCTGGCCAATCGATTGACTACATTTGATATCGAATCTTTGAAGTCCGCAGTCCCGCCAGCGACCGCCATGACACTGATGTGCGATATTGGACATCTCCCGCCCGAGTATCAGGCTAGAAGATCAGGATTTAAGTAGGCAACACATGGACCGAATAGCCGAACGACTTGTGGGAAAAGAGCTGCGACAGATTCACCACAAGGCAAAATATGACGCCGTTCTCGTTTTCGAAGATGGTGCAATCACCGCTTGGACCGAGGTGAAGGTCAACGTTTCGCTTGGAAACAACCCCGTTATCGTCCAAGAGGTGACGTGCTCGGAGGAATGGTACACCATCGTCCTTACCCAAGGTGATATCCGGATCAGTAGGGTTGCAATCTGGCCCTCTGTTGAATGTTTCATCTACGGAGCTGCGAATGACCCCACCTTGACGATCATAGATCGGGGTGAGGAGTAATGGTGAGTCTCCCCGGAGGCCCGGCGCGACCTCAGTCCAGATTGATTGGGCGGCCGGGAATGAATGAGACTGCAACCTTCTTGGCCCGAATATACCCGTCAAGGCCGTAGCAGGGTAGAAGTTCAATCTCGATGTCATCCGGACCCTCGGGCAGCGCAAAATAATACGTTCTACCTCGGCTTGCCGCATACTGAAGTCTCAGCCCTCCAATGACGTTCTGGGCGCTGAACCCATCTAGTTGTAAATCCATGATTTGCTCGACGCTGAACGTCACAACAGCATGTCTATCCAAAATAAGGTAGCCGTCTGGATCGACATCGTTCGTCGTGATCCACCCATGAAGTTTTAACTCGCTTACCCCATGCCGCTTCAGAGAAAGACTCAATATCTCGGCATCATGGAACGTTGGCTCTTGTCCAAACCATTCCAACAACGTCGTCCAGCCCTCCACATACGGGTGTACCATCCTAGCCTCCGATACGATCACAATGACAGCGCGTTCCAACTACCGAATAAATGTCGATATGGATTGATGGTCCGACATCACATCATATCGCCGACCACGTCACCAAGGATGCCAACAAGTGGTACGACCTCAAATTGTGTTCGGCAACTGGGAGTTTGGCATTGTTTCGTTTATCTAAAGTTGATGGCCGCTTTCTATCGAAAGCGGCCCTCGGCAAATTTAGGCCACGGACTCATTATGGCGGAGGGTGAGACGAACACAGGCCAGCTTGGTCGTGGCAAGAAAGTTCATACCTAGTTTGTCGTAGCGGGTTGCAATCCGTCGGTAACATTTCAGTTTGCTGAAGAATCGCTCAATGAGGTTCCGCTTTTTGTATAGCCAAGGGCTGACACGAGCGGTATCTTCCGATTGGATTTTGGCGGAATGTTTGCCCAAGAGCGCTTTGTTCTCGCCTTCGCGCGGAGCCAATCGGCGTCGTAGGCTTTGTCTGCGAGAAGCATGGCACCCACGGGAAGATGATCGAGCAGTTCACTCGCCGCAGTCAGATCATGGGCATATCCAGGTGTGATAGCGATCTTGATTGGCAGTCCGTTTCCATCAGTAACGGCATGGATTTTGGTGGTGAGACCACCGCGACTTCGAGCAAGGCAGCGATCCTGATGGTCCGCCCTGAGCGTTGCCGCTAAATGATGCACGCGAACCGAAGTACCGTCGATCATCGTGACGCCCTCACCAGAAGGGCGCGTGACTGCGTCCATCAGCCTGTCCCAAATTCCAGCCATCGTCCAACGCCTGAAGCGATTATAGCACGTTGTATATGGTCCATATCTTTCGGGGACATCACGCCAAGGAGCACCTGATCGTAGAACCCAGAAGATGCCGTTGAACACCGTCGGTCATCGACGCGAGGCACGCCTCGCGGCTTGTTAGGTAGGAGAGGTGCGATTACACGCCATTCAAAGTCGGTCAAATCATAGCGGCTCATCCCTGAATCTGAATCAGGTGATGCAGCGACAGGAAAGTCCTAGAACTGCCGAACGAGCGCCGATCTAGGCCGTCAGCTTGGGATGAACGACCATTCTTCGGCCATGAACTCAAGCGTTTCATCGCGGAAATAATACAGGAAATGCCGAGAGCTAACAGTGTCTGCCCCGATCTTTTCCCAAGACACGGCATCGCGGTCGGGGTCGGGACCCATTAGCTCATAGAATTCGCCCCAACGAGGAGCAACATCGCTGTAACGACCATGGCCGTCTACCTTATACCATTCATGATCATTGGTGCTGTCCCAGCGCCAGCGGCTGCAACCAACAAATCTCAAAGTGCCCCATGCCTCCTCAAATATCGGACGGGTTTTCGAAAACAGGCTCAACGCCCTGAGAAGCCCCCCGTCGGCTTGCTGTCGTGCACGGCCCTGGACGAGCGGAAACGGACGTTGACGGAGGAGCCCTCAACCGAAACCTGGGGCTCTGGCGCATTTGGTTCGGCCACCCAACCTTGGCCGAGTTGCAATTTGATAAACTTGAGCACGGACTACGACTAGCCAACTTGCATGATCGATCCGGGAGCTGCGCAAGAAGTCTTTGGAAACCGTTGTCTACATCGGAAACCGTTGTCTACATCAACAGAGATAAAAAAGGCCCGCAGAAATCTCCTTGAAAACGATCCACCCGTAGCTTATCTATAAAGCGCTCCGCAAGGAGAAATGGTGCTAAACCTTTTGTGCAATAGGCATACAGGACGGGGCTTCGACGCCCCCGCCTCCACCAACCAACTCGATGGTCGTTTCATCGGTAAATGGGGGCGACATGGGATCGACTGGTGTTGAAAGACAAAAGCTGTGCTCGGCATGATACCACCGTTATCGGGTCAAAAAGTGTAGTTGCAAACGACAACAACGCTAAGGGTTATGCTCTCGCTGCCTAATGGCGGTGCGGGAAATCCGACCTAAGTCCTTATTGTTAGCGCTCTAAGGCGGGGTTCGGAGGTACCTGGCAACAGAAACCTCCACCTTCTCCTAAGCCTTTTCAGTCAACTCAATGCGTCGACATACGCAGCGACTAACCTGCTGATTTCGCTTGCTCCGTTTTGTGAACTCACTTGTTTATGCTCACCTATGGTTTCAGTACCCGGCGCCTCCACCAAAAACCGGTCGGTCGCATGGAAAACCTTGCGGACCGGCTTTTGATGGGGGCGAAATAGGATCGACAAGGGCTTAAAGATCGAACTTTTGCTCGGCATGATACCACCGTTATCGGGTCAAAAAGTGTAGTTGCAAACGACAACAACGCTAAGGGTTATGCTCTCGCTGCCTAATGGCGGTGCGGGAAATCCGACCTAAGTCCTTATTGTTAGCGCTCTAAGGCGGGGTTCGGAGGTACCTGGCAACAGAAACCTCCACCTTCTCCTAAGCCTTTTCAGTCAACTCAATGCGTCGACATACGCAGCGACTAACCTGCTGATTTCGCTTGCTCCGTTTTGTGAACTCACTTGTTTATGCTCACCTATGGTTTCAGTACCCGGCGCCTCCACCAAAAACCGGTCGGTCGCATGGAAAACCTTGCGGACCGGCTTTTGATGGGGGCGAAATAGGATCGACAAGGGCTTAAAGATCGAACTTTTGCTCGGCATGATACCACCGTTATCGGGTCAAAAAGTGTAGTTGCAAACGACAACAACGCTAAGGGTTATGCTCTCGCTGCCTAATGGCGGTGCGGGAAATCCGAACTAAGTCCTTAGAGGTAGCACTTTAAGGCGGGGTCCGAAGGCACCTGGCAACAGAAGCCTTCACCTTCGCTCCCCAGTCGAATACTATGGAACTGACTCGGATGCTCGTCGGGGCTTCCCCGCGCCGGGCCGGCATGGCATAACGCGTCTGACTAAAAGACGAGAGAATGGAAAGACAGGACCGTATGGGGCAGGACCACATCCGTTACGATATTCTGGCGCAGGACGCTTTGCGTGGCGTCATCCGTAAGGTTTTGACCGAGGTTGCGGCCACGGGCCGTCTGCCGGGCGACCACCATTTCTTCATCACCTTCCTGACCGGCGCCCCGGGCGTGCGCATCTCGCAGCACCTGAAGGCGAAATATGCCGAACAGATGACCATCGTCGTCCAGCACCAGTTCTGGGATCTCAAGGTCTCCGAAACCCAGTTCGAGGTCGGCCTTTCCTTCTCCGACACGCCGGAACGCCTCGTCGTTCCCTTCAACGCCATCCGCGGCTTCTACGATCCGTCGGTGAATTTCGAACTGGAATTCGAGGTCCCGCTCGCCGACGAGGACGAAAACACCACCGCCGAAATCACGGCCATCCCCGTGGAAGCCATTTCAAAGTCCACCGACACCGAAGCCAAGCCCGGCGAAGAGAAGAAGCCCGGCTCGGTCATCTCGCTCGATTCCTTCCGCAAGAAGCAGTAAGCGCCGGGAGGCGCGTCAGCCATGAGCGCCGAAATCGTCAACCTTCGCCAGTTCCGCAAAGCCAAGGAACGGCTCGAAAAGGAAAAGGAGGCGGAGCAGAACCGCCTCACCTTCGGCCGTACCAAGGCCGAAAAGTCGCTGACCAAGGCACGCAACGACAAGGCGGAGAAGGGGCTCGATCAGGGCCACCTGGAAAAGCCCGGCAAGGACGACTGACTTTCCATCCGGTGCATATTAACGATCCGCTAACCAGACTTGAGCCGGTCGGCTTGACGCCGGAAGTACCGCAGTCTGAATAAGCCGAGCTTGTTCCGAAGGTCCGGAGGGTTTCGTGATCCGCAAACATTCCGCGACCCTTCACGGTCATCGCACCAGTTTTTCCCTCGAGGACGAGTTCTGGTTCGAATTGAAGGCGATCGCCGCAAAACGCGATATCAGCCTGGCGACCCTTATCGCCGAGATCGACGACCAGAGGGACGCCGCCAGCAATCTCTCGTCGGCGTTGCGCGTCCATGTCCTGACGTGGCTCAAGTCTTCATAGAACGGAAACCGGCACTCCGTGGGGCAGCTACTGCTGCACGCCTGGCAGGCTTGGCATATTGGAAATGCCGGGGGACGGAAAGTTCTGGCGGATCGCGCCGTCGGTCGGAGGCACGATGAGCTGCGGCGGCTGGCTGATCTGACGCTGACGCACCTCTTCCGCCGCATGCGCCGCCGCCTCCACCCCCTGACGCTGGCGTTCCGCCTCGGCTGCCTGCTGGCGGGCGCGCTCTTCGGCCGCCGCCTTGTCGCGGGCCGCCTGCCGCTCGATCGCCTGGAAGTTATAAAGCGCCACCTCGCGGCGAAGGCGCTGCTTTTCGAGCACGCTCGCCTGCAGCGTCTCGACGCGCCGCCGCTGCTGTTCGAAGGCGCGCTGGGACAGGAAATTCGTCATCGCCGCGATGTCGATCCGTTTGGTGGGT
The DNA here is from genome assembly GCF_000732195.1 of Neorhizobium vignae. Lineage (GTDB taxonomy): Bacteria > Pseudomonadota > Alphaproteobacteria > Rhizobiales > Rhizobiaceae > Neorhizobium > Neorhizobium vignae. The sequence goes on along the minus strand of NZ_JNNU01000036.1, from coordinate 4,169 downwards.
GCGGCAAGATCCCCCGAATACTCGAGCCGGATGGTCGGATCGCCGCCGGCCAGCGCTTCCTCCCCGGCATCGTAGGTGACCGCCAGATTTGCGCTCAGACTGTCATCCAGCAGATCGAAGCGCCCCTCGCCCGACAGCTTCGTGGTGCCGACGCCGGCTGCGACATTCTGCGCCCGCGCTTCGCCGGCCGTGATCGTCATGGGGATGGTCACGTTGCCGAGCACCGCATTTCCCTGATGCAGCAGGCCGGTTGCGACCGGCCGGACCCTCGCCTCCGTCACCTCGCCCCCAAGCTTGTCGACCCCGGCCATCACGGGCTTCAAAGCATCGGGATTAATGCCGGCTACGGTCAGGCCCCTCAGCCGCAATTCGGCCGAACCGCTCGTTGCACCGAGGAGCTCGGCCAAGGTCTTGCCGGTCGATTCGGCGGACATGTTGAAATCGAGCTTGCCGCTGGCGACCGGCTTGCCGCCAGCCTTCCAGACGAGCGGCGCGAGGTCGGCGTTCTCAGCCGAAATCCGGGCCTGCAGAAGTCCGGTTCCGTCACCGTTCGACATCAGCAGCCGGCCAACGAGCCGGCCGCCCTGCCAGTTGCCCGCACCGTTGTCGATGGTGATGCCGCCGCTGCGATGGGTGACCCTGGCTGCAAAATCATCGATATTGCCGAAAACGCCGGCATCGAACCTTCGCGCCTTGACGTCGAGAGCGACATCCGCGCCCGAGAAGACCGGCCGGGCAAAGGGCTTGGAGGAAAACGCCCCGCTCTGAGGATCGCTGACGGGGCCGTAGATCGCCTCTCCGAGCCAGGCAAGATCGAGGCTGTCGACGTTGAGCGAGCCGGTGGCCAGCATGCCCGGCGCCTTGCGGTCGACGGCGATGTCGCCGCTGAACCCATTGCCGTCCGCCGCGCCCTTAAGGGCGGCGATTTTGATCGCCTCCGACGTCATGCTGAAATCCGCGTCGAGCGCGACCGGCATGCCGGTGCCGAACTGCGGCAGGCCGATGCCGTTCATCAGCAGATAGGGTTCCAGATCCGCGCTTTTGAGCGTGACGTGACCGCTCCCCTCGCCAAACCCCTCGCTGCCGATCCGGATATCACCGTTGATGTCCAGCGAGGTCTTTTCGGTCGTGAACGTCAGCGCAGCCTTTGCGGCAGCATCCGGACCCTGGTGGATGTTGAGCAGCAGTTCACCCGCGCCGTCTCCCTCGAAAGGCAGGGGATCGAGACCGGCCTGCCCCAGGAGAATCATCGGATCGGGATTGTCTAGCGACGCAAGGAGCGTCATGTCGATGCCGGACGTCAGATCGAAGAGGCCCGGAAGCTTCAGGGCAGCATTGACCGCGCTGCCGTTGGTCTTGCCCTTGAGGACGACCTCCACGCCGTTCAGGTCGCCGCCGACGGTCAGGCTGGCGCCGAGATCCGTGTTGGCGAACCAGGCGCCGTTTGCCGCAAGCCGGGCGAGTGCCGGATGCGCGGGCAGCCGGTCGCGCAGCATGGTCAGGAAAGCCGTCGGATCGGCGGAGCGGAAGGTGAGGCTACCATTGCCCGAATAGGCCAGCAGCGAGCCTTCTATGCGACCTCGTGCCGAAACCGTGGCACCTTCGACATTGCCAATCGTCAGGCGCTCCAGCGACAGCGCGCCGCCGGCCAGGGTGAAGGCGGTGTCGACATTGTTGGCGGCAACCCCGAAGGCGGTGAACCGGTCGGCCTTCAGCGTCGCGGCCACCCGATGATCGAGCACGTCCTGCCCGGCATCATTGCCGGTCATCAGCGAGGCGAGAGCCCGCATGGCATCAATATCGATCTCGTTGCCGGCAAGGCTCATCGAAAGGTTGGGCACCTGCCCCTGGGCGGACTGGCGTTCGAGACGGCCCTTGAGCGTCGCCGGACCGACCGCCAGTTCGAGGTTGTCGAACCGCTGCAGGTCCGGCGTCAGGTTGACCTTCGCCGAAAATCCGGCGGAGCGGAGCTGGCGCAGCTCGGGCGCCACCCGGCCCGAAAGCCAGTCGGACAGTCCGGAAGGCTGGCTGGATGCGACCAGCATATCACCGACGAAGGACGTCCGGTCGCGAAGCACGAGGTTGCCCTTCGCCTCCAGCTGCGTGCGGCCCGGCAGGGTGGCCACTACGTTGTCCACCGTCCAGCCGCGCCCGGCAGGCCGTATGTCGAGCCTGATATCGCGGATGGTCGTGTCGTTGGCGACGATCGCCGGCAGCCTGAGGCTGGCGCGGCCGGGCACCTGCGGTATGGGGATCGAAGCCGCCAGCCGGATGAAATTGTTGATCCGGCGCTGCGCAGAGGCCGCGGCATCGCGGCCCGTCTTGGCCCGCGCCCCCTCGCCCAGCCGATTGACGTCGATCTGCTGGCCGTCGGCTGTCAGCAGGAATTCAGGCTTGTCGCCGGTATCGAGCGTCGCTTCGCCGGTCACCACGTAAGGGTTGTCGACCGCCCCGACTTCGAGCCGGTATTGCGGAATGCGAATGCGTTCGTTGGTGACCTCGAACCCGCCCTTGAGGCGCGGCCCGGGCGGCGGCGGCGTCACCGGCTCGGTCTCGTCTTCCTCCTCCAGGAAGTCGAGGGTGAAGTTGCCGTTGTAGGCCGGCTTGTTGTCGGCGACGGTAAGCTCGCCGTCGAGATTGACCTCGACGGGCTGCGCATCCGGCCAGAGTCTGAGGCGCAGTGGCATGCGCTTGCCCTCGGCGTCCGCCGTGCCGCTCGCCAGGTTGAACCGCGTCTCATGACCGTCAAGCGCCGCATTGCCTTCACCGCGCCAGGGACCGCGCAGCGAGCCGGCGGAAAAATCACCCGCGAGGCCGGTGATCTGCCGCGACTGCCCCGACTGTTCGTCGATCAGATTGATCTCGCCGCCGGTGATATGCACGTCCTCGATGACCACCGTGCGGGTCGGGATCGCCGCACGACTGCCGCGCATCCAGTCGAGCGAGCCATCCTTCAACAGCCGGATCCGGGCCTTCGGTTCCTCGATGCGCATGTCGAAGATGCGCGCCTCGCCCGAGAGGAACGGCGCCAGCTCCATATCCATCGAAAACCGCGCAACCTGCACCAGCGGCTGGCCATCCGTATCTGCCCCCACCCGTACGTCATGCAGGGTGACTGAGGGAAACGGCAGTATACGCGCATCGACATTGCCGTGGACGGTAACCTTCTTGCCGAGGATGCGGCTTGCCTGTTCCTCGAAGCTGACGCGCAGGCTCGACCAGTCGACGAAGAAAGGCGCGAGCAGCGCTGTAAACAGCGCCACCACCACCAATCCGCCGAATGCCAACAGGATGCGTCCGAACACGGTATCCGTCTCCCTGATCTTGCTTAAGAGACTAGTTCCATTGGGTTCACAGGCAAGTCAAGCTTGCAGGAGCATCTCATTCGGCAATCCTGAAGATCTTGCCCGGATTGAAGATATTATCCGGATCGAGGCCCTGCTTGATGGTCCGCATCAGGCCGACCGCACCGTGGAGCTCCTCTTCCAGGAACGACATCTTCCCCTGGCCGATGCCGTGTTCGCCGGTGCAGGTACCGTCCATGGCAAGCGCCCGGTGATTGAGGCGGGCTATGAACGCCTCGACCTTATCGACCGAGGCCGGGTCCTTGCCGTCGAAAAGCACCAGCACATGGAAATTGCCGTCGCCCGCATGGCCGACGATCGGCGCCAGCAGGCCCTGTTCCGCGATATCGGCCTGGGTCTCGGCGACGCATTCGGCCAGCCGCGAGATCGGCACGCAGACGTCGGTCGACAGACCGTCGAGTTCCGGCGCCAGCGCCCGGCTTGCCCAATAGGCGTTATGCCGCGCGTTCCAGAGCTTTGCCCGCTCCTCGGCATTGGCGGTCCAGAGGAACTCGTCGCCGCCGCATTCCGTGGCGATCTCGGCAAACTGCGCCGACTGCAGCGCCACCGTTTCCTCGGTGCCGTGAAATTCCAGGAAGAGCGTCGGCTTTTCCGGATAGGAGAGTTTTGAATAGGCATTGCAGGCCCGCATCTGCACGTCGTCCAGCAGTTCGATGCGGGCGACGGGAATGCCCATCTGGATGGTCATGATCACGGCGTCGCAGGCGGCCTTGACGCTCGGGAAGGCGCAGACGCCGCCGCCGATCTTTTCCGGAATGCCCTGCAGCCTCAACGTCACGGAGGTGATGACGCCGAGCGTGCCTT
>NZ_JNNU01000035.1 GCF_000732195.1 Neorhizobium vignae | reverse complement strand
TTGCCAACCGCGCCGGTACGATTTTCTGCAAGGTAGTTGGACGCGCGACCTAAATGTTTAGACGCGACTTCATTAGCTGCAATTGGCTGAATCACGGCTTCTTGCTAATTCTGCCAAATCGTTTGGAATGATGGGTTGTCTAGGACGGATCGACATTCATCGGAGGCAGGTCAAGGCGGCAGCGAGATGGATGAAGCCTTGGAAGTGAATGGTTCTGCGGTCGTAACGGCTGGCGGAGCGACGAAAGTGTTTCAATCGGTTGAAGCACCGCTCGATGCGATTGCGATTGATGTAGGCGACTTCGTCGTGCGGGATGATGATCTTGCGCGAGCGGTTTGACGGGATCACCGCTTCGGCTCCCATGTCGGCAATCGTTTGACGCAGTGCATTGCTGTCATAGGCTTTATCCGCCAGAACGGCATTGCCGCTCTGGCCGTCCAGAAGAGCCGGGGCTTGCGTGATGTCTCCGACCTGACCGGCGGTTACGATGAAACGCAGTGGTCGACCCAGCGCATCGGCGAGCATGTGGATTTTGGTGGTCAGTCCGCCTCGGGAACGCCCCACCGCCTGATCCTTGGCCCCCCTTTTCCGGAGGTTGCCTGCTGATGGGCACGAACGATCGTGCTGTCGATCATCAGATACTGGTTATCGCGGTCTGCTGTCAGTGTCCCGAACACCCGTTCCCACACGCCGGCATGGCACCAACGGCTGAACCTTCGGTGGACCGTCTTCCATTTGCCATAGCGCTCCGGCAGGTCGCGCCAATGGGTGCCGGAGCGCAAAATCCAGAGGCAACCATTGACGAACAAGCGATTATCCGAGCCTGTCCGCCCGGGATCGCTAGCCTTGCCGGGCAAAAGGGATGCAATCTTCAGCCATTGTGCATCGTGAAATTCATACCGCTTCACACCCACCCAAAGACCTCCGTGCTTCAACACGGTGCTATGAATCAGCGATCAACTGATTTGATGTTGTGGAACGGCTCTGCTCCCACCCTATCCTGAATCCAGGTGCCGAGCGTGTGGTTCGGCGAAGAGCATGGAGCCTTCTCATGACTTTGATCACAACCATCGGTCTCGACACGGCCAAACAAGTCTTTCAGTTGCATGGAGTGGACAACAAAGGAAACGCCATCCTTCGCAGGCAGCTTCGACGTTCAGAGGTTTTGAAGTTCTTCAGCAAAGTCCCGTCCTGTGTTGTTGGTTTGGAGGCGTGCGGCGGCGCTCATTACTGGGCACGAGAGATCAAGGCTCTCGGACATGAAGTTCGATTGATCCCACCTGCTTACGTGAAGCCGTATGTCAAAAGAGGAAAGAATGACGCGGCAGATGCTGAGGCGATATGCGAAGCTGTAGGCCGACCCTCGATGAGTTTCGTACCGCTCAAGACCGTCGGCCAACAAGCCACGGCTATGCTCTTGAAGGCACGGGACCTGCTGGTTAGGCAGCGCACCCAAACGATCAATGCTTTGCGCGGTCATCTTACCGAGTTGGGCATTACCACATCCAGAGGAGTGGGCAAGGTCGACGACCTCGCCGCAATCGTCCGTGATGAGGATGATGCCCGCTTGCCACCTTTGGCCCGCATCGCCCTGTTGCCGCTGACCCATCAGATAGAGGCATACACGTCAGAAATTGTTAAATTGGAGAAACACATGGTCCGCGAAACCCGACAGGATGCGACATTGAGCCGGCTGACTTCAATTCCAGGCGTGGCTCCAATCACTGCCAGCTCTATTGCGGCATTTGTACCCGACCCACAGGCCTTCAAGTCTGGTCGTCATTTTGCGGTTTGGATAGGCCTGACCCCGATATCAAATTCCACAGGTGGGAAAACCAGATTGGGAAGAATCTCAAAAATGGGAAACCCGGTCTTACGATCTCTTTTGGTTGTGGGGGCGTCCGCCGTTATCCAGCACGCACGTCGAGGCGCAAAGGTCTCAGCCTGGCTGTCTGAGTTGCTGAGGCGCAGGCCATATAAGGTCGCCGCCATTGCGCTGGCCAACAAGATGGCGCGCATTGTTTGGGCTCTTCTAGTGAGAGGGGGTCAATTCCACAGCACGGCGAACGAAACAATGGCGGCCTAGCACCGAATGCAAATCGCTTGTCGTCGCTGACAAGCTGAAGTCCAAGGTGCAAGATCAATGATGACCCGGAGGAAAGACATCCGGATTGGATCAAGACCGTGATTCCCAACGTGCTTCGAGTTCGCTGATTTGTTTAGGTCACTCCAGTCGCGAACGTCATCAAGGCCAGTAGCCCAATGCTGCACGAAAAGGCCGGACATGTGGGCGCACCAGCCCTCGGAATATCAACGATTGAACACCTTGACTGCAGAGCTGTTCCACATATGGGAATCCTGAATGTCGACCCGGCCTAGCAGATCATCGGTGGATGGAGTTGCAGGCGTCGGCGCGACCTAGGGACGGTCGGGGAGCTGCCACAGCGTAGAGACTAAGCGGCGAGCATCCCGTTGGGTTAGTCAGCCGGCACAGGTTCCGCGCGGACCCTAAGCGCCCTCGTAACCCGGGGGGGCAATTCAGCCCTCCAATCGCCCGGTGTCGCCTGATTGGCGACACCCCTTAAACGAGGCACGCTGAGCGAGTCAGAGGCTTCGGCTGGTGATCCTAGGATGTTATCATACGCGCTGGCAACCAGGAGCTCGGGAAATCTGGACAGAGTCTGGACGGCCCCGGGCTCCGCCACGCTTTCCGTAACCGGCAATATAGTAATAATTGCGGTTCGTCGCGGTGATGTAGGGGTCGTCGAGATGTCGTGAGGCGGCGGCCAACGCTGCACGCGGGCTACAGCCGCGGCGATCATATCGGCGCTCCTCACGGCGCTCGTATCGCCGATCATACCGTCTTTCATAGTAATCCGGGCGCTCGATCCGCATGCCACGTTCTCCGAACTCAAATTCGAAGCCTTGGGCGCTAGCAGGCACAGGTTGAATGCTGATGCCGACAAGCAAGGCCGAGATGCCCGCCAGCAATCCGAGTTGTTTCGCTTTCATTTGTTCTCTCCAGCAACGATAATAAGCCAAATTAGCAGAGCTAAAATGAACGGCAGCATAACAGGTTCCGTTCGCTCCCGGATCATTGTTTTTGATATTCGCGCCTACGAACAAAAGCGAAAATTGCCGATATATACGGCAAGAAGCGTCTCGCGGGAGGGGCGGGCGGCGCGGGGTCATAATTCGAGCAGGTTCTGCAGCTCGTCGAACGAGGGAGCTGTCAGTGAGAGTGAAGTCCGGATCACTTCTCCAGATCGACGCAATGGTGCGCCATCCGGTACAGCAATTTCGCTGGCTGAGGATGGCGAGTTGAGCTGTTGACCGCAAAAGGGCGGTTCAGATTCGAGAATCTGATAGTACGAACCGGCGAACCTGATGTTGCGGCGTTGATGGCCCAGTTGGCGGCAAATGCTGCCGAAATTGCCGCGCTTAAAGCCGAGAAGGAAGCGCTCTCGCGGCGAGTCGTCAAGCTGGAAGAGGAACTGGCACTGGCAAGACTGCATCGCTTTGCCCTACGCAGCGAAAGCATATTGATCGTCTCTTCAACTAGGCCGAAGAGGCTGCAGACGAAGATGACAGTGGTGACGGCGATAACGTCGTCGATCTTCCCGACACAGGCTTGGCGCCGGTCGAGGGCACAACGGAAAAAAACGCGGCCGCAGACCTTCCCTGGACGACTTGCCGTGAGCGTGTCGAATATGACCTTCCCGACGATCAAAAGGCTCGCCCGTGCTACAGAGAGCGGCTGAGTGGACGTGACGGCGATCGAATGGCAGATGATCTTGCTTGCCGTCGGCCAATATCATCAGCCGCTCTATCAGGTCTATCAGGCGTCGTCAGATCTTCAGGCCATGGACCCCATCCCGGCAGACTTCGCCACCAATTCGTCTTATTGGGCGTAAGCCGCTCCCGCAGTTGGGACATCAGATGCGCGACGATATCTGAAACGCCTTCCGATATCTCTGAACGGTTTCTCGTAATAGCGGGTTGAAAGAGTGGCTAACCCTGCGGAGGTAAGAAAAACGGCTATACCAACGGCCAATCCTGCCCAATTCTCAATTCGCGGTCCCTGTCCCAGCAATAGACCATGGAAGAGGCCGTTGATAGCCTGATGATACATATAGAACGAGTAGGAGATCAGGCCCATGAAAACCATGAACCGCGAGCGGAAGAACTTCCTGTAAAGCCCGTCGGTGATGAAAATCCGGACGATGGCATAAGCGAACACCGCGCAGCGAAGGCTAAACGAGCCCGAGTCACCGATCCACCTTTTGACCTTCCACATCAGTATTGCTATAGCCGCCATTGCAATGATGTCGAAAAGTATCCTGCGGTCGGCAAGCCATTGGAGCTTCGAGCTTCTGACAAGGTATGCAGCGAGGACACCGAACATCAGAGCATCGGCCCTGGATTGCGTTGGGAAGTAACCGACGTAAAAGCTATAATTCTTCCAGAGGTAGAGGCGCGAAAAGTATGCGACAATCAGGGTGATCACCGCGATCTTCATCACAGTTTTCTTCGAAAAGAAGTAAACCACAAAGGGGAACAACAGGTAGAATTGCTCTTCTACAGCGAGCGACCACGTGATCCCGACCCATAGGGCGCCACCGTTGTTCGTGAGAGCCATGTAGTTGTTCTGTGTGAACGTCAGGTATGTCCAGATAGGGAGCGGGTCGTTCATCAAGAATGAGTGGAACCAGGGGGCGTTTACCGACTGGCCGATTTGCTTGGCGATCAGATACGTCGCCATGAGAAGCAGATAGACTGGCAATATCCGCGCAGCGCGTCTCACCCAAAAGACCTTGAAGTAGTTATCCGTGTCCTTGTGATCGATAAGAATGCCACCGATCAAGAAGCCGGAAAGCACGAAGAACAGGTCAACCCCGATACCGCCACCGAAGAATATCCGATAGAGAGGGTTCAACGACGGGTATGTAAAATCAGGGGATAGAAGCCCGATCGTTGTGTGCAGGACGACTACGCTGAGGACCGCCGCGCCTCGAATGCCATCCAGTTCCGGGATGTGACTGCCGGGTGTGACGCGGGCTGTTTCGTTCATCCTGATCTGCCCCAAATAGGTAAAGCATCTACCGCAACATCGCGCGGAAGTTTTCTGCGCTTAGTGAGAGCGCAACTTCGGAGAATCAGCAAGAGCGGGGTCGCGAAGAAAACCTACCGATGGCCATTGTAGCAATGACTGATGTTTACAAGCCACATGGCCGGTCCCTGTTAATTACCGATGGCGCATTTGTGGTTGGCAGAACGGGTGTGTGGGGGTTCCTCGGTCGAGGTTGCTCACACAAGGCATCCGGAACTCGGTTTTGTATAAGCGACTTACGGTTGCATTACCTCGGGGAGTATGACCTCGCGCAAGAATCGTCGCTATCTCGGTTTACGGGCAGCAATGAGGCAGCTCGTTCCGAATGGGACGGTGCGGCCCCTGCGGATCACACGTTCTTCCTCTCCGAAAGACCACCTCAGCGCATCGCCAATCATTCCTTTCGGAAGCGTGTGTTCGTCGGTGGTTTGAGCCATGGTTACGTTGCTACGCCGACGAAGCATAGTAGGCACCGTTCTAACGAGAAATAGTGGAAACACGAGGCTCGCAAAGAAGTAGGTCTCATATTCTACGGTGAAGCCGCAAGCATTAAGCTTCTCTCGCAGTGAGGACAAGGTGTATCTTCTGAAGTGTCCCCCATCGATATCGTCTTGCGACCAGAGGCTTTGGTAAGCTGGTACGGCCACATAGAACATCCCGCCAGGAGTCAGCGTTTCATAGATTCTCGCCAACGCCGTGGCATCATCTTCAATGTGTTCCAGAACATCGAAAAGGCCAATCGCCGGGGTGCCGTTTTTAGGAGGGAAAATGTCCTGAAAGGCAGCCTGAACCACCGGAACGTTCCGTGCGCGACAAGTCTTTGCCCCCATTTCACCTGGCTCGACAACGATCGCGTCGTAACCTCTTTGAATCAGACCTCGGGACACGAAACCGTTCCCGCCGCCAACGTCAACAATGGGGCCTGGTGGCGGGAATAAATCGACAACATTGGCAATGACGTTGTTTCGGTGAGCGAACCAATACGACCCGTCTTCAACGCGAGCAAGCTCGCTTTGTACATGAATGGGGAATGAAACATCGGTTGCAACGCCGCTCGACCACGTTCCATCAGGGAACTTAGTCAGGCCCCCGACCCTACCGCACCAGTTTTCAACCCACTCAGGCAAATAGAATCCCCCAGACATCGAAAGGAAAGCACATGGACCACTATTTCGCGAGGAGCCTTTGGCTCGTTCTGAAACATGAAGGCGGCTGTTCCGATCATCCAAAAGGTCCAGGCGGCGCAACCATGAAGGGCCTCACTCTGGCGAACTTCCGTCGCGATGTCAAAGCCAATGCGATTAAGGACGATTTACGCAAGACGTGTTCTAGATCTCGGATAGCTAAAAAGCCTATGGAAAATGGTGCTGCTAGAGAGATTTGAACTCTCGGCCTCTCCCTTACCAAGGGAGTGCTCTACCCCTGAGCTATAGCAGCGTCAGCCGGCGCGAAAGACCCGCGTCGTCGGCAGCGGCCTATTGCCATAGGTTCACGGGCAGCGCAAGCCGCAAATTCCAAGTTCTTTGCCATCGAGTGGGGAAAACGTCGCTTCCGCTTTCAAGAATCCCGCTTTTTGGGTATGGAGAGCCATGGCGAATGATGAAGAACGGCACGATTCAGAAGGCGGGGATACCGGCGAAGGCCGCGGCGACCGGCACCGCAAGGCGGCTGAAGCCCGCGAAGCGCAGCGCAAGGCGAAGGCTGCGGCCAAGCTTCGTGAGAATCTGATACGCCGCAAGACCCAGGCGCGGGCTCGCCGGTCCGGCGAGGAGGATTTGACACAAGGGTTGCCCGCCGCAAAACCGGGGCCGCCTGCCGCAAAAACGGACGAATCATCATAGCTTATGCGCCGAGACGGGTCAGCGGGCAGGCCATTTCAGCAATCATTGAAGCAGCGGCGGATTTCGTTTAAGGACGCCACCTTTCGCGCTCAGAAGGAAGAGTTACAACTTATGGATCGCATCAGAATTGTGGGCGGCAACGAACTCAAGGGCACCATTCCGATCTCGGGAGCGAAAAACGCCGCTCTGCCGCTGATGATCGCCTCCCTTCTGACGAGCGATACGCTGACGCTCGAAAACGTGCCGCATCTGGCCGACGTGGAACAGCTCCTGCGCATCCTCGGCAATCATGGCGTCGATGTCGCCGTCAATGGCCGGCGCGAGCGTCAGGAAGAGAGTTATTCCCGCACCATCAACTTCACCTGCCGCACCATCGTCGATACGACCGCTCCCTATGAGCTTGTCTCCAAGATGCGGGCGAGCTTCTGGGTCATCGGACCACTGCTCGCGCGCGAGGGCCAGGCGCGTGTTTCGCTGCCGGGCGGCTGCGCCATTGGCACGCGTCCGGTCGATCTCTTCCTCGAAGGCCTGCAGGCGCTCGGCGCCACCCTGGAGGTCGACGCCGGTTATGTGAACGCCACGGCGCCGAAGGGCGGCCTGATCGGCGCCCGCTACGTCTTCCCGAAGGTTTCGGTCGGCGCGACGCACGTGATGATGATGGCGGCGACGCTTGCCCGCGGCACGACGGTGATCGAAAACGCCGCCCGTGAGCCGGAGGTCGTCGATCTTGCAAAATGCCTGACCGCCATGGGCGCCAAGATTTCCGGCGCCGGCACCCAGACGATCACCGTCGATGGCGTCACCTCGCTCTCCGGCGCCCGCCATCGGGTCCTGCCGGATCGCATCGAGACCGGTACCTATGCCATGGCGGTTGCGATGGCTGGCGGCGATGTCGTGCTAGAGGGCACCGAAGCGTCGCTGCTCGACAACGCCCTCGACACGCTGCGCCTCGCCGGAGCCCACATCACCGAAACCGAGACCGGTCTTCGCGTCGTGCGCAACGGCAACGGCATCCAGCCGGTTGATATCACCACCGAGCCGTTCCCGGGTTTCCCGACCGACCTGCAGGCGCAGTTCATGGCGCTGATGACGCGGTCTTCCGGCGTCTCGAACATTACCGAGACCATTTTCGAAAACCGCTTCATGCACGTGCAGGAACTTGCCCGCCTCGGCGCCAGGATTTCGCTCTCCGGGCAGACGGCCCGGGTCGAAGGCGTGACCCGGCTGAAGGGCGCTCCGGTCATGGCGACCGACCTGCGCGCTTCCGTCTCGCTGGTCATCGCCGGCCTTGCCGCCGAAGGCGAGACCATGGTCAGCCGTGTCTATCACCTCGACCGCGGTTTCGAGCGGTTGGAAGAAAAGCTCACCCGCTGCGGCGCGGTGGTCGAACGCGTCAGCGACTGATCGATCCGCAAGGCCGATATTTTGCAAAGGACGGTCGGGGCATTGCCCTTGCCGTCCTTTTTTGCGTTTCTATCTCTTTGGGGCGTCCATCCTTTTTCCCGCCTCATATTGTTTGATCCGGCACCCCACGGAGATTTTCCCATGACCGATGCACAACCCCCCGTCTGGTTCATTACCGGCTGCTCCACCGGCTTTGGCCGCGAACTCGCCAAGCTGACGATCGAGCGCGGCTGGCCAACCGTCGTCACTGCCCGCGGCAAGGATCGGGTCGCCGATTTGGCCGACGGCAGGGATCATGTCCTGGCACTCGATCTCGACGTGACGGACATGAAGCAGATTGCCGATGCGGTTTCCGCCGCCGAGCAGAAGTTCGGCCGCATCGACGTGCTGGTCAACAATGCCGGCTACGGTTACCAGGCGTCGATCGAGGAGGGCGAGGAGGACGAGATCCGCGCGATGTTCGACGCCAATGTCTTCGGCCTGTTCGCCATGACCCGCGCCGTGCTGCCGGGCATGCGCGCGCAGCGCAAGGGCCATATCCTCAACATCACGTCCATGGCCGGCTTCATGGGCCTTCCGAGCTCCGGCTATTACGCGGCGAGCAAGCATGCAGTCGAAGGTTTTTCCGATGCGCTCGCCCATGAAGGCGCACCGCTCGGCATCAAGGTCACCTGCGTCGAGCCCGGCCCGTTCCGCACCGACTGGGCCGGCCGCTCGCTGAGGCAGACGCCGAGCACGATCGCCGACTACGCCGAGACCGCCGCCGCCCGCATGGGCGCGACGTCCGGCTATAGCGGCCGCCAGCCGGGCGATCCGGTGCGCGCCGGCGAGGCGATGATCGCCGCGACCGAGGCGGATCAAGCACCCCGCCACCTGGTATTGGGGGCAATCTGCTACAACGCCGTCACCCAGAAGCTGAAGGAGCGTCTTGCCCAGATCGAACTCTGGGAGGAAATCAGCCTTTCGGCCGATTTTCCCAGCTGAATGCCGGGCGGGGTTCTGCGACCCCGCCCGACATCACCTGGTATTATTGGTGTCAGGGCTTTGGTTCGGTTTGCGTATCCGGAACCGTGTAAACCCAAAGTGTTTCAGGCTCGCACTTCGAAGATCATGTTGAATGGAGTTTCGCTCGCCCGTCGGAAGTGCGAATAGCCGGCGTCGAGCGCCACTTTGCGAAGCTTCATCTCCCCAGCCTGGGCACCGAGGCCAAGGCCTACTTCCTGTGCCATGGAGGCCGGAGTGCAGATCATGGCCGAGGCGCCGTAATAAACGCGCCCGACCGGGTTGAGATTGTCCTTCAAGCCATCATGCGCGAAGGGTTCGACGATCATCCAGGTGCCGTCCTTTGCCATCGTCTCGCGGATGTGACGGCCCGCCCCGACCGGATCGCCCATGTCATGCAGGCAGTCGAACATCGCGACGAGATCGTAGTTGCCGCCGGGGAATTCCTTCGCCGAAGCCTGGTGGAACGTCACCCGGTCGCTGACGCCGGCCTCCTGCGCCGCGCGCTTTGCCCGCTCAATGGACGGGGCATGGTAGTCAAACCCGTGAAAATGCGACTTCGGAAAAGCCTTTGCCATGAGGATCGTCGATGCTCCATGGCCACAGCCGACGTCGGCCACCTCCGCCCCGCGTTCCAGCTTTTCCCGCACGCCTTGGAGCGCGGGAATCCATTCGTCGACCAGATGGCTGTTGTAGCCGGGACGGAAGAACCGCTCCGTGCCCCGGAAGAGGCAGGTGCTGTGCTCATGCCATCCGAGCCCGCGGCCCGTGCGAAAGGCTTCCTCCACCTTCGGCTCGTCTATCCACATCGATTGGACGATTTCGAAGGCGCCTCCGAAAAAGGCCGGACTGTCCTCGTTGGAAAAAACCATCGCCTGCTCGGGAGACATGCCGAACTTGTTCGATTTTTCATCAAACGTGACATAGTCGGCCGCAGCCATGGCGGCGAGCCATTCGCGCACATTGCGTTCGGCGAGCCCCGTCGTTTCCGCGATTTCCATCGAGGATCGCAGCCGTCCGTCCATCATCGACCGGAACAGGCCGAGGTGGTCGCCGAGCACGACGAGAACGCCGGATACACCGGCGCCGAGATCGCCCACCAGCCGACCGACCAGTGCATCGAGTTTCTGCATATCAGGTTCCTGCATGGCATCCTCCCATAGATACGCCAGCCCCCAGCCCAATGTGTTTTACCCGAAGCGATCCTACGCCGGGGCGGCACACCGTCAATGGAGCATTCGGACTAGACGACCGATCAGAAGGCTTAACTCCCTATCGAAGGGTGATCCGTTTCGGGTCTCAAATGCCCGCTGACAGCGTAAAGCTGCCGGTCCGCGCACCCCACCGCCCTCGTGGGCGCGAGATGACCGGCAGGTGGAGCGTGTTCCAGCATCTGCGATGCCCCGGGTCCTCGCCGCCCGGGGACGAAATGGGCCAAAACGGCATTTGTCGTCGTGTTTCGTCAACGACTTGGCAGATTACTCGCCTCGTCGACATCCCTGCGGTCAAGGCGCCGGGCGATAATGGCCGCGTCATCGGATGGGAACCGGGTTCGCGAACCGGCTGCCTCACCAAGTTCAAAAGCGCCCGTTTCCGGTGATGGTCGTCAAAGTGGGGTGGAGGGCTCGGAAATCCTCCGCAAACCGCAAGAGACGATCGGGGTAGGCGCACCTAACTCACATCACTACCCAATGCTCCTGCCTGCCCCATCCCCCTTCAACCGTGCCGACACATCCGTCGGTGCGGATAAAGGTGCGTTCCGTCTTGCGCTCCGCCGTTGCTTCTTGCCTCGCCACATCCTATCTCAAGTCCAGGAACTTTCGCGTGATACGCGCCTCTGGATGGATATTGGAAGCGATGACCGACTTGAAGCTGCTGGCCCTCGATACGGACGACCTGGGCGTCATTTCCGCCCATATGCAGGATGCGGTCTTCAAGGTGGGCGACGTGCGCTGGTCGCAGCCCGAGCGCAACTTCTCGCTCGCGGCCAACCGCTTCGTCTGGGAGAACGCCGCGGCCAAGCAGCGCAAGGGGTTCGAACGCCGCCGTGCGGCGATCGTCTTCAAGCGGGTCGAGGCGGTGCGCTCGACCGGCATCAACCGCGGCCGCAAGGACGAGGTCCTGTCGCTGCTGGCGATCACCTTCTCGCAGAAGGGTGACGGCCCGGAAGGCACGATCGAACTGGTCCTGTCCGGCAAATCGACGATTGCGCTCGACGTCGAATGCATCGAAGTTGCTCTTGCGGATGTCGGCGGCGCATGGGAAACGGCATCGAAGCCCCGTCATCCCTGATCTGGCCCCTTTGCCCGAACGGCCCGACCGGGATAACATCGTTTTTTGAGCTGGAAGGGATACCCGCTTGGCAATCTGGTTGGATCAGGCGTCGCAGGACTTTGAGGCGAAGTTTTCCGCATTTCTCTCGACCAAGCGGGAGGTCTCGGAGGACGTGAACGCGGTGGTACGCGCCATCATCGACGATGTGCGCGCCCGCGGCGACCAGGCGCTCATCGATTACTCCGCCCGTTTTGACGGCATCGACCTCGCCAAGGTCGGAATAAAGGTGACCGAGGCCGAGATCGACGCAGCGCTTGCCGCGACCGACCGGAAGGTCATCGATGCCCTGAAGTTCGCCGCCGAGCGCATCGAGCGCCACCATGCCCGCCAGATGCCGAAGGACGATATCTACGAGGACGCGATCGGCGTCGGTCTGGGCTCCCGCTGGACGGCGATCGAGGCGGTCGGGCTCTACGTTCCGGGCGGCACCGCGAGCTATCCGAGCTCGGTGCTGATGAACGCGGTGCCGGCAAGGGTCGCCGGCGTGCCGCGGGTGGTCATGGTCGTGCCGGCCAATGGCGGAACGATCAATCCGGCAGTGCTCGCCGCCGCCCGCATCGCCGGCGTCACCGAGATTTACCGCATCGGCGGCGCCCAGGCCGTGGCGGCACTCGCCTATGGCACCGAGACGATCGACCCGGTCGCAAAGATCGTCGGCCCCGGCAATGCCTATGTGGCGGCTGCCAAGCGCCATGTCTTCGGCACCGTCGGCATCGACATGATCGCCGGCCCCTCGGAAGTCCTCGTCATCGCCGACGGCGAAAACGATCCGGACTGGCTGGCGGCCGACCTGCTCGCCCAGGCCGAACACGATGCCGGCGCGCAGTCGATCCTCGTTACCGATGATGCCGGGCTCGGCAAGGCGGTGCAGGCGGCCGTCGAACGCCAGCTGAAGACCCTGTCGCGCTCTCAAACCGCGGCGGCCAGCTGGCGCGATTTCGGCGCCGTCATCCTGGTGCCGAACCTGCAGGCGGCGTTGCCGCTCGCCAACCGCATCGCCGCGGAGCACCTGGAGCTTGCGGTTGCCGATCCCGACGCGCTGCTGCCCGGCATCCGCAATGCCGGCGCGATCTTCATCGGGCGCCATACGCCGGAAGTGATCGGCGACTATGTCGGCGGGTCCAACCATGTGCTGCCGACCGCCCGCTCGGCGCGGTTCTCGTCCGGCCTTTCGGTGCTCGATTTCGTCAAGCGCACCTCTATTTTGCGGCTTGGGCCCGATCAGCTCCGCCAGCTTGCGCCCGCGGCGATCACGCTTGCTCATTCCGAAGGCCTCGATGCCCACGCCCGTTCCGTTGCGATCCGCCTGAACGGCTTGCCCCTCGACGACGAGGGCTGACGGATGGGGTCCGCGGTCTACCGTCTCTGCGATGTCGTTCTGGACGACTCGATCGGGCGCTCGACGCCCGATGTGGAACACGAGCGGGCGGTCGCCATCTTCGACCTCGTCGAGGAAAACTCCTTCGAGCCGCTCGGCCATGCCGGCGGCCCCTACAAGCTGAAACTCTCGCTCGTCGATGCCAAGCTGGTGCTCGGCATCACCACGGACCAGGGCGAGCAGGTCGCGACCCACATCCTGTCGCTGACCCCCTTCCGGCGGATCATCAAGGATTACTTCATGATCTGCGAGAGCTATTACGAGGCGATCCGCTCCTCGACCCCGAGCCGCATCGAGGCGATCGACATGGGCCGCCGCGGGGTACACAACGAAGGCTCGCAGACGCTGATGGACCGGCTGGACGGCAAGATCCGCGTCGATTTCGATACCGCGCGGCGGCTCTTCACGCTGGTCTGCGTGCTCTACTGGCGTGGTTGAGCATGGAAGCCGTGCTCGCCCCGGAGACAAAAGCCAAAAGGCCGGGCGCCGTTCTCTTCATGTGCGGCTTCAACGTCATCCGTTCGCCGATGGCGGAGGCCATTGCAAAGCGACTGCTGCCACCCGATATCTACGTCCAGTCGGCGGGCGTGCGTTCCGGCGAGCGCGATCCCTTCGTGGATGCGGTACTGGAGGAGGTCGGGCTTTCGATCGGCCGCCATCAGCCGCGTACGCTGGAGGAGCTCGAGGACGATTTTTTCGACCTGATCGTCACGCTGACGCCGGAAGCCCACCATGCCGCGCTGGAACTGACCCGTTCAAATGCCGTGGACGTGGTCTACTGGCCGACCATGGACCCGACCGCTGCGACAGGCACCCGCGATCAGATGCTGGATGCTTATCGGGAGGTTCGCGACCATCTCTGGAAGTTGATCGACGAGCGCCTTTCCGGCATCAGCCGGCATCCGGCCGAGACCGCCTGAAACCGCTCGTCGCAGGCCGCTTGAAACGACATTGAGAATAGCGCTCAAGCGAGGTTCACAAAGCGGACATGATTGTGTAGTTTCCGCGCAAATTTCCGGGCGGGCGCGAAAAGCGTCGCCGGCCCAACCCAACACAGGAAGAAAAACTATAGATGGCTAAAGAAGAAGTCCTCGAATTCCCGGGCGTCGTGACCGAACTCCTGCCCAACGCGACGTTTCGCGTGAAGCTGGAAAACGAACACGAGATCATTGCCCACACCGCCGGCCGCATGCGCAAGAACCGTATCCGCGTTCTGGCCGGCGACAAGGTGCTCGTCGAAATGACACCTTACGACCTGACCAAGGGCCGCATCACCTACCGCTTCAAGTAATCCTCATCATTCGCGGCGGGCTCTCATGGCGCTGGAACAAAAGCTGATACTGGCCTCCGGTTCTCCGCGCCGCCTCGACCTCCT
This sequence comes from Neorhizobium vignae, assembly GCF_000732195.1. Classification (GTDB taxonomy): domain Bacteria; phylum Pseudomonadota; class Alphaproteobacteria; order Rhizobiales; family Rhizobiaceae; genus Neorhizobium; species Neorhizobium vignae. The sequence goes on along the minus strand of NZ_JNNU01000035.1, from coordinate 22,556 downwards.
CAACCAGGCCGGCATTACGCCGGCGCGGCTGATGCCGATGGATATCGACGAGACGCCGAAGAAATCCGAACATCCGCGTTCGCTTGCCCGCAGGCTTTCGACCGAAAAGGCCGAAGCGGCGTTGGCGGGGATCAGAAACGATCCGGCCTGGCGGCACAGCTATATCCTGTCCGCCGACACGGTCGTCGCCGTGGGCCGCCGCATTCTCGAAAAGACCGAATATACGCAGGAGGCTTCGTCCGCCCTGCACCTGCTTTCGGGACGCGGCCACTGGGTCTATACCGGCATCTGCCTCATCACCCCCGGCGGCCAGTTCCGCCAGAAGGTGGTGCAGACCAAGGTGCGCTTCAAGCGGCTTTCCAGCCGCGAGATCGAAAACTATATCGCGTCCGGGCAATGGCGCGGCAAGGCAGGCGCCTACGCGATCCAGGGTATTGCCGGATCGTTCGTCCAGAAACTCGTCGGCTCCTACACCAATGTCGTCGGCCTGCCGCTTTTCGAGGTGACCGGCCTTCTGGCCGGCGAGGGCTTCGACGTGGCGGCGGCGTGGCCCGAGGGCTGAAAGAGGCGGGTTCGGACGGCGCAGGCCGATCTAGCAAGCCGAAAGGTGCTCCGGCCAGGCCGCAGGGCCTCATCGGCGTTGGAAAGCTGCCGAATGCGCCATGCCCCCTGTAGAAAGGAGTATTCAAAGATGACATCAGAACCGATCAAGACGGGCGGCAAGGTCGAGCCGCTCCGGAAGACGAGGCCCTGCCCGGAGTGCGGCAAGCCGTCGGCGCGCGACCACTATCCCTTCTGCTCCGACCGCTGCCGCACGCTGGACCTGTCACGCTGGCTGACGGGCGCCTACGCCATTCCTGTCTCCGACGACGAGACCAAGGCCGACAGTTCGGACGATTAAGCCGGCAGGTCGCGCCTGTTTTTGTTCAGGAAATCGCGATTTTCGCAAACCTGTCAAAAAAGTGGGCTCTGGCGCTGGACATGGCCGAACAAGATGTTATAACCCCGCTCGCTCCGGGGGAAACGCCCCCGCCGGTCCCGACCGGAAGGCTTCATAGGCCTCGATGCCCGGATAGCTCAGTTGGTAGAGCAGCGGATTGAAAATCCGCGTGTCGGTGGTTCAAATCCGCCTCCGGGCACCATTTTTCAAAAAAAATCAAGTTCTTGGCGCGTCAGCGCTTTTCAGCGTTTTGCGTCCGTGTTGCAAAAGATTCCCAATGATTTCAGCGGGTGTGTAGGTGTTGCAAACAAGTCTGTGCAACACGTTGCAACACGAGACTGACTATCGATGCGACGGGCGGCCTTGCCGGCGGCGCGCTTCACCCCTACCTTCAGGAAGAACGAGGGATGGGTGATATGGGCATCTTTGATGGCCTTCTCGGACATGGATCGACGGTAGACCCCAATGATCTGAAGCGCCGTCTAGACGGGGTCCTGATCGAGGGTGAAACGCCGCAACTGGCCTTCAAGGTAATTCGCGATTTCTTTGTCTTCACTCAGTCCCGTATCATTCTCGTCGACATCCAGGGCTTGACCGGTAGCAAAGTCGACTACACCTCTATCCCGTATAAGGCCATCACCCGCTTCTCGGTTGAGACGGCTGGAACGTTCGATCTCGATTCTGAGCTCAAGATTTGGGTCTCCGGCTCCAGCACCCCAATAGCCAAGACTCTGAAGAAGGGCACGGACGTACGCGGCATTCAAAGGGCGTTGGCGACTGGAGTGCTGAGGTAGGGAAACCACAGCAAAAAGGCCGGCCGAAATTAATCGCACCGACCTCTTTCCTTGCATCCCACTGGCGCCAGTACATCCGTGGCCACTGACAAAGCTAAGCTGCTAATGGTGTATTGTCGCGGCTTGGTCGACAGACCAGGCGCAGAAGATGCGGCCTACTTTTCCAGATCCTGAGCCATCTTGTAGTGGTGTTCGAGCGCCGGAAGGGTCTTCGCGGCCCATGCCTTCAGATCGGCATTCTCCCCGCCCTCCGCATAACGCTTGAAGAGGTCAACCGCATCCTCGTGAGCGTCGACCTGATCATCGAAGTACTCCTCCTTGAACTCGGCGCCGGAAAGTTTTGCGAGGCCATCAACCTCTTCCTTGTGATCTTTCGTCAGCGTTGTGACGGGGATCCCTTTGACCTTACTGCCGGCGAGTAGCGCCTTGAGCTCAGCACTCGTCTTCTCGTGATCGGTGATCATCTGTCGCGCGAAAGCTTTGGTTGGCTCATCGCCCTTCTGAACCGCAAGCTTGCTCGACTCGATTTCGAACATGTCGCTGGCGGATACCTGCATGACGAAGTCCTCTGTCGACGGCGCCCTGCCGACAAGCGAATTTGCGCCGGTTTTCTCCGCAGTCGACTGCGCAAAGGCGGTCGTTGATGCCGCAAGCAAGAGTGCGGTGGTGATGATCATCTTTTTCATTTCGGTACTCCTATTCCCGCACCAGAACCCGGAATGGATCGAATGGTTCCATCAGCTTGGCGTGGAAAGGGCTGCCGAAGCTAGCGATCTCGCGCAAGTATGCGACGTCTGCGCGCCCTGGCAGAGTCGGTGGTGACGCGCGCCTCGCCGCGAAGTCATCGAAGCCTGACGCCCGGTCCACCGGAAGTGGTCTTGCCGTCGAACAAGAAGATAACGTCTTTGCCGAAATTAAGGCGCGGTTGAACACCTTGACTGCAGAGCTGTTGCACCTATGGGAATCCTGAATGTCGATCCGGCCTAGTGTCGTGTCAAAGTTGAGAATGCGATCTCACGGCGCCATTCTCTGATCCGCAGGAGCCAACAGCCCGAACTCGATTGCTGCGTGCACTGCCAGGCAGAGGGCCAGGATAGGAATGGCTAACCGGAAGTATCTCGAAGCAGCGTTCGCTATGAGGATGCTGTTGTCGTGCGTCGCCAGATACCCGATCGATAGCGAGATCCCCGATACCGTAAAAAAGATCAGCACCGCGAACGGGCCGTTGAAGGGCAATAGATGACGCAGAAATTCGCCACTAGCTGCAGTGACGGGCAAGCCTTCGGAGAACACGTGATAAAGTACCACGAAAGTGGCCCCCATCCGCGCAGGCAATCCAGAACCGGAAGACGGATGTTATTGCGCGGTTCAACAACCGTCCCGTAGCTCATCGAAAATCCCGCATAAGAAGACCTTTGCTTATGCCGGTTCCTTTCACCAACATCAATGCCAAAGGATTTTTCTATGAGCGTCATCACGCCGCGCAGCGCGAAACAGCAATTTACGTGGGATCTCATCCTGATCGTCGTACTGTCCCGCGGAGATCCGGGCGGCTACAGAATCGCGAGTCAATGAAGGCTGCAAGGATATCCGACTTCGTCTACGATTGCTCGATCTCGTAGCCGTAAGAGATGGCGAGGCAACGGTCGTCAGGGGCGACAGGCGCAAAGCACCGGTGAACCGAAGGCGTGGGCTTGAACGCTGCCCAATCGGAGTGTATTGCAGGGGTCTTCAACGGAGGAGAGCGTGCTTGGAATGGGCGGGACGCTAATAGTATCTATGGGTTACAACTGTTACGTAAGTTGGACTCTTAGAAAGATCGGGATTCAGAAAGGCTCTTACCCGATAGATTGGGTAAATAGCTTCCGCTTCTCGCGCCTTCTCGATTTCATTGACGAGTTCTCTATCGACAGCCTAAAGGATTTCGAGCCGTCCCCCATAGATGCAGACGCCGCAAGCGTAACTTCTTACTACATCACAAGATATGCCATGCGCTTCCCTCATGAGCACGACCTGAATCCGGGGATCAGCATCCGGGAGATCAGCGAAAGATACGCGCGTCGCTTCGAACGATTAAGGGCTCATTGTAAGGCGGCGCGCCACATTGTCTTCTTACGGACGAATGCCGTCAGGACATATAATCTAGCGCCTGAAGATGTCGATGAATACTCGCCAGATGTGATTTTGAAAGCAGCCAGGGTTCTCGGCGATTTAGTTGGACACAACAGGTTCACGTTGGCGATTTTGCGAGAACGCCTTGAGGTTCCCGCCATAGATGCCCCGTTCATCGCTCAAGCCAATCTATTGGTGCCCTTTGAAAACGGGTTCTACGACGCTGACATGAGTCAGCCCCGTAAAGCAGAAGCCTTCAATTTCTTTAGAAGCGGGCTGGCCCCCATCCAGAAGGCAGGGTCAACAGCCGAGGTTAAGAAAGTACTGGTAGGGCTGTCCGCTGCGCCGGCTAAGCGTACTGCTCGGGCGCTGGGGTTTCCTTGGCGCGATCTTCTCCATTGACACTAGTTGCGAAGGCCTCAAAGGCCCCGGAATACTCTCTATCGCTCCAGATATTCGATGCCTATTCCCAGAGACCGCGCAGCGAAGTGACGGTCAACGCAACTGCTTCCGCTTCTACTGAATGACCCGTGACCACATTGCAAATTGCTAACGATAATGGGCTTTGCAGCCGGGACTAGGACTCTAATGGAGCATCCCACCTCCTAACATTGGGTACTGCCATTTTCCATTTCCTGAAAGAGTAGCCATTTCCACAGTGTCTTCGGGCCTGTTCGTCAATGTTGAACCAAGTCAGCATCTGGCCGTGTCAATCCAACTCCAGGTCCAAGGCGTTGCTCGCGCAGATTACCCGACGCCGTCAATTGGTAATCGGTACGGCTGATCGGAGAAAGATCGCGGCGCTGGCTGGTCTTGCACCGATCGCTCGCGATAGCGGCCAAAGCCAAGCGGGTCATTGGAGGCGGCGGGCCACTATCAGGACAGCGCTGTATCTCGCCGCTCTGCACGCCTCACGGCAACCTTCAGTGACTTTCGGCATTGGCTGCAAGATGCAGGAAACCAGTTAAAGCCGCTATCACCTCAATAGCAAGGAAGCCTCTCAGTGTCCTGAACAGCATGATCGCGGATAGCGCTTATTTCCGAGAAGCTGTACGTATCCGAACAGTCGCAAACCCGGTGCGGCGCAAAGGATATCAGTTCATTCCCAAAAAGTAGGACCTAGTGTCCGGCTTGACCTAGACCAAAAAGGTAACCTATTGACGGTGCGGGGCTCTAGGCACGCTTCTCCGAGCCCACTAGCGGCTACAATTGCGGGTGAGTTGTACTAGGTGAACGCAAAAGAAGAAAACGAGAAAACCGTTGTTGCGATCTCGCGATCTGTCATGTCTGGCCTTTCGGCGATGGGAACGTTCCTGCTTTTGGGCTGGCTTCTCACATACAGTTCCTATGGAATCGACTTCACTGATGAGAGTTTCTACTTAGTATGGATTGCGGATCCGTTCATCTATGATGTGTCCGCAACGCAGTTCGGCTTTATCTATCATCCACTTTATGTCCTGCTGGGCGGCGATATTTCCGCACTTAGGCAAGCTAATATTGTACTCACCTTCGGGTTGGGATGGGGGCTGGCCTATACCTTACTGTCTTCGCTCGCTCCGGAAGTTCGCGAGGCTCGTATCGCCTTGCATACGACTGCCGCAGGACTAGCCACGAGCACCCTGATCCTATTTAACACCTGGTTACCGACGCCAAGCTATAACAGTCTTGGGTTTCAGGCTCTGCTGATCACAAGCATTGGCCTGCTTCTGGCCGACAAGGCTTTCACCTTCAGAAGCGTCGGTGGGTGGATAATAATCGCGATAGGGGGCTGGTTGGCCTTCATGGCAAAGCCCAGTACGGCAGGCGCATTGGCTGTCGTTGTTTTCCTTTGCCTCCTGGCCTCACGCAAGCTATCGGCTCGGCTGATTTCGTTTTCCCTCGCAACCGTCTTGGGGTTGCTCCTTCTTAGCGCGTTGATAATCGACGGATCGCTGTTGGGGTTTGCAAAACGGCTATTATTGTCAGTCGATTTCGCCCACCTTATAGGTAGTGGTCATACTGCAGACCAAATCTTGCGTATCGACAGCTTCCGACTCCGAACACCAAGCAAACTGGCTATCCTATTCGTTGCCGTCGTAACATTTTTCGCGATTCGCACCGCGCAATCCGCAAAACCGGGGCCCGCGCTAGTATCCTTAGGGCTTTCTGTTTTCTTCCTTTCAATAACCGCGTTGTTGGTGACCGGCCAAATACACAAAACCGCCGGCTTGGGGCAATTTGAGGGGCTGCTGACGTTTGGACTCGTACTTGCCGCTGTCCTTACCGCTCTGTTTTCCGAGGCACCAGCGCCGTGGAGAAGTATCTCCGCGCCACAGTGGGCCATGGCCATCATTTTTACAGTGATGCCTCATATCTATGCGTTTGGAACCAACAGGAACTACTGGGAGAACGGAGCCTGGGTAGGCATATTTTGGCTGCTTGCCGGCCTAACGCTGTTGGGACCTGTTGTTCGTGCACGTATGTCCTGGTCCTTTGTGCAACCGCTTGTGCTTGCTACCCAAGCCGTTACGGCCATCCTTCTACAGACGGGACTGGAGCAACCTCAGCGGCAACCTCAACCCCTCAGGCTCAACCAAACCACTGTTGAAATCGGCCCCGAACGATCGTCCCTAATACTCTCATCTGGGTACGCCTCTTATATAAACGACGCCTTAGCGACCGTTCAAAACGGGGGCTTTCGCCTTGGCACTCCCGTCATTGATCTATCGGGGCAGTCGCCGGGTATTCTTTATGCAATCGGAGCTAAAAGTGTCGGCCTAGCTTGGATTATCGGCGGCTATCCCGGTAGTTTGCAACTTGCTAGAGCGGCGTTGGACCGCGTGCCGTGTGAAGAGATCGCGAAGGCCTGGGTCTTGCTTGAACCCGATGGTCCGCGCCGCATTCCGACAGAACTCATGGCAAGCCTTGGATCCGCCTTTCCGGAAAAATACCAGCAAATCGGTGCGTGGAGGACTGCGGAAGGCGCAGGTGGCTATGATGTGAGCCGTGTTCAAGAATTGTATCAGCCAACAGCACCTGCGGATACGTTGAGGGTTTGCCAAACTCTAAGGCAAAGTGTGACGAAATAAGAACCTTGCGGACGATCTTTGGCATCACATATCCGGAATGCATATTGCCGAGCCCCCAGTGGTCCCACGGAGATGAAACGGGGGGTCTGAGGGAATGCCTGGCGGAGGCCGGGCACGCTAATCCGAAGCGGTTATTCACCAAGACTGCTTTTTACTGCTATCTTGAGGATAAGGTCGCCTTACCGGGAGCCCGGTAAGCCTAAGCTGCCATCATGCTATCCTGCAGGAGCGTCAAGAGACCAAAGGTTCATGCTATAATGCTGTTTCACGAATGAAACGGCCGGAATTTAGCCTCTCCGGCGCTATTGTCGATAGATAAGACAGGTTTTCGATGAAAAAGATCGCAGTACTTCAATCAAATTACATTCCATGGAAGGGGTATTTTGATTTAATCGCATACGTTGACGAGTTTATCCTGTACGATGAAGTGCAGTACACGCGACGAGACTGGAGGAATCGTAATAAAATCAAGACACCGCATGACTTGAAGTGGCTGACTGTGCCAGTAAAAGTCAAGGGAAAGTATAGCCAGTCTATCGGAGAGACGGAGCTGGACGGTCAGGCTTGGCGAGAAAGTCATTGGCGCAGTCTCGCAAGCAACTATGCTAAGGCTCCTTATTTTAAAGAGATTTCGAAAATTCTGGAGCCTGTACTGTTGAGGGGGGATCAAGTTCTCCTGTCGGATCTCAATAGAGATCTATTGAAAATTATTTGCATCTACCTCGGTATCACGACGCATTTCCGAGAATCGAGTGAATTTGAGCTCCGAGAAGGTAAGAGCGAAAGGCTGTTAGCGATCTGTCTGGAAGCTGGTGCCAAGATATACGTTTCTGGCCCTGCTGCGCAGGATTACTTGGATGAAGATCTGTTTCAGAATGCTGGTATCTCTGTCGAGTGGTTTGATTATAGCGGGTATCCCCAATATCCTCAACTCTGGGGACCCTTTGAGCACGGCGTGACCATTTTGGACTTGCTCTTCAACTGCGGGCCCGAAAGCGGCTCGATGATGCGGTATGTGCATCGTTAAGGGGGGGCTGCTTGGTAACGCGGACGTGCCTTGTAATCCGCGGGGCTCCGGTTGCCTTGACAGGGTAAGGCTGGAAATCTAAACGGGTCGCCTTGAAACGAAAGTAATGGAAGCGCGCAAAAACTTGCCGCTTCTCAGCGAGGGCGAACGGGTGTTTGAACGCGGTTGTATGGCGCTCTGTGGTCTCCATGGAAAACCCGTGCCATGAAGCTTTCGGTAGTCGCTACTCTTTATAGATCCGCCCCTCACTTAGCCGAGTTTTATCGGCGGACGACAATTTCTGCTAAGAAATTTGCAGGCGCTGACTACGAAATCGTCCTGGTTAATGATGGCTCGCCCGATAACAGTCTGGAGCTGGCCGTAAATTTGATGGAGAACGATCCTCATGTCGTGGTGGTAGATCTATCGAGGAACTTCGGCCACCATAAGGCGATGAGGGCCGGTTTGGAGCATGCATCCGGCGAGTACGTGTTTTTGATCGACAGCGATCTGGAAGAGGAGCCTGAATGGCTGAGCAGCTTCGCTGATCAGATGGCTGAGGACGACTCTGACGTTGTCTACGGTGTTCAAAAGAGTCGCAAAGGTGATTTCGTAGAGCGTTGGAGCGGTTACATATATTACTCCATGCTCAACTGGCTGCTGAACATCGATCACCCCAAGAACATTACGACGACGCGCTTAATGACAAGGCGTTACGTCAACGCGCTCTTGAAATATCAAGAGCGCGAAGCCGTGATTTCCTGTCTCTGGGTGTTGACCGGGTTCAGGCAAAGCCCCCAGACAGTCAAGAAGCACATGACGAGCGAGACGACGTATGGTTTGGGTAAGAAGATTGGTCATCTAGTCAACGCGGTCACATCCTTCAGCGATTTTCCGCTGCGATTAATATTCTATTGCGGCCTTGTCGTGCTTAGTTGTTCGCTTATCTATGCCGCCTTCCTTGTCGTGAATCGTCTATTTACGACCGAGCCTGTGGATGGCTGGACCTCCATCATGGTTTCTGTGTGGTTGCTCGGCGGCATGATAATGTCGTTTATCGGGGTCATCGGGATCTATCTTTCGAAGATATTTTCGGAAACAAAGCAACGCCCCTACGTGATAGTGAGGAAGATCTATGGGCAATCACAGCAGCGGCATTGATTCGAGCTATGAGCGCCACTACTCGGAGCGAAAATCGCTAAAGGTGTATCCAACCGAGTTTGTAGTAAGGACGTTCCTTGCTAGCTATCCCAGACTCAATTTCAAACGCCCCTCTCCCGGCGATAGGGTGCTTGATGTCGGTTTTGGCGACGGGCGGAATACCGTATTGCTCGCGGATACCGGGTTGGAAGTTAGCGGTATAGAAATCACCCAGGGAATCGTGGATCAGACCCAGGCGCGCTTAAAAGAGCTCGGTTATAAGGCTGATTTACGAGTTGGACGAAACAGTTCTATACCCTACGAAGATGGTTCGTTCGATTATATACTAGCATGTCATTGCTGTTATTATTGTGACGAAGGCGATGTGTTCTTCGACAACCTGAGTGAGTACGCGCGCGTTTTGAAGCCCGGAGGATTTTTAGTTGCCTCGGTAGCCAATCGGGCTTCCTATATATTTGAAGGCGCTGAGCAATTGCCGGATGGGTCGATGCGGATCACCAGAGATCCGTACAATAATCGGAAGGAGTATCGCCTTCAGGCGTTCGCTAATGTTAATGAAATACAAGCGTATTTTTCCCCACTATTCAAGAATTTCTCTTTTGGATCGGCCGAGAACGACTACTACGGCATCGATGAGCGCGTGTTTTGGGTGGTTTGTCAAAAAGGTAACGAATGATCATGACGGTTTCCTATTGCTGTACTGACCTGACGTGCGGCAAAAGCCCACTTAGGGAAGAAGCTGCCGGCTTGCGCTGTCCAAACGGCCATTTCTTCCCCTTCGTCACCGGTACGAACGTTCCCGTTTTCGCCTGCGAGGAGGAGGGTTCGAACGAGTATGCTATTGAAAATGCTGCGGAAATTCACGACAATGCGCTACAATGGGTTTTTCGGACTTTTCAGACAGACGAAGCCACTCTTAGAAAGAGTCTCATCGCTCGCTTAAGGTTGTCGAAAGGCCAGACGGTTCTCGTGACAGGTGCTGGGGCAGGGAACGATCTGCCTTTTCTAGCGGAGGCATTGGATACGGGCATCATCTATGCCCAGGATATAGCGATACCAATGTTGATGTCGGCTGTCGAACGGCATGGGGCGGCTCTAAAGAACTCTGGCGTGCAATTCTTTTTTTCCGCTAGCGACGCAACCAACTTGCCTTTTCAGGACGGTCAGTTTGACGCGGCCTACCATTTCGGTGGCATTAACCTCTTTCCGGACATCGAAAAAGGGATGGCCGAGATGAATCGCGTCGTGAAGCCCGGCGGCCGTATTGTCATATGCGATGAAGGGGTCGCTCCGTGGGTCAAGGTGACCGAAGTCGGGAAGATGTTGATCAATAACAATCCGCTCTATGCTTTCGACGCGCCTCTGGCTTCGCTGCCTGCCATGGCAACCGACGTGACTCTTTCCTGGGAGTTGAGTGGCTGCTTCTACGTGATTGATTTTGTTGTGTCAAAGACACCCTCGACTATCGACATCGACGTTCCGCATATCGGACGACGTGGCGGTACCGTACGCACGCGTTATTTCGGTGTTTTAGAAGGTATCGATCCGGCCATAAAAGCGCGTATTTACGCTGAGGCAGAAAAGAGGGGCATAAGTCGCGTTTCGTTTATTGAGCAGCTACTATTGCGTGACGAATTTTGACCTTGAGGCTCACAAATGGCTAGTAGTGTGAAGACTCAGTTGGAGAGCGGGAAACCATTTGAGTGGAAAAAGGTGGGGCTTGTCTTCGAGCCTACCATTCCAGGATTCACACATGGCTCCCATCCTTGCGCAATTCATTTCAAGGATGACATCTTTGTGGTGACCTTCACCTGCCGCGATGCGAACCGTCGATCTCACGTTTTCTTAAGCTACGCGTTGGTTACCGACGGCAAAATGATCTTGATGGGCGAGCCGAAGCTTGCACTTTCGCCGGGTCCCACAGGGTATTTCGATTGCGATGGCGTTATTAGCGTCTGCTTGATTGCTCATGAAGGTCGGACTTATCTGTACTACGTAGGCTGGCAGAACCTGCCGGAAGGCCTCTGGATCTGTGATACTGGACGTGCGACCTTGGACCCGGAAAATCTTACTCTGACCAAGGATTTTCCGGGTCCGGTTCTCGGGCGCGACAAAATGAACCCGCTCTTCGCCGCAGCGACAGCGTTCTATATCGACGGGAACGTTTGGCATACCTGGTACAACTCGGGTGTCAAATGGGAGAGGCGGGAGAACGGATGGCATCATCATTACGGCATTCATCACGCTCAATCGGCGGACGGGATAAATTGGGTATGCGATCCAGGGATGTGCATTCCGTTCGCTGATGAATATGAATATGCCTTTGGCCGTCCCAGCGTGTTTTACAGCGAGGGACTTTACGCAATGTGGTTTGCCCATCGCGCCACCAAAGAGATAGATACCTATCGCATCGGGTTTGCGTCTTCTTTCGACGGGTTGAAATGGGAAAGAAACGATTCCGTTTCCGGCATAGACGTGTCGACAGTGGGCTGGGACAGCCAGATGATATGCTATCCATATGTTTTCCAGCATCGCGGCTGTATGTACATGCTCTACAACGGTAATAATTACGGCGCGACGGGCTTCGGTTTGGCGGTCATGGAGTGATTCGATGAAGAACGTCATCTTCGCAGGCAACGCGGTAACTGCCGAAATCCTTAACAGCTATCTGTCTCGGGATGAACGCTATCATGTAATTTGCGCGACGGTCGATGACCAGTTTGTCGATTCTGGACACTGTCCTGACTTGAAGACTGTTGCCATATCTCGGTTGCCAGCCAAATGCAGCCCAAGCGAAGCCACGATCATTATGGCTATTGGCTACCACGACCTCAATCGTACCCGTGAATCAATGTTCCATCGATTGAAGAGCATGGGTTACCAAATTGAGACCTATATCCATCCCGACGCGAAGATTCACACTACCATCCCGTTGGGGGAGGGGTCGGTTGTATTGCCCGGTGCGCTCGTGGAACCAGAGGTAACGGTGGGGACCAACACGATGATCTGGGGCAATGTAACGGTGGCGCACCACTCGCACGTGGCGGAGAATTGCTGGATAGCGTCTGGTGCCGTGATCTCGGGCAAAGTCCACGTCGGACGAAACACGTTCGTTGGCGTAAATGCTACTATTACGAATGGTCTGACCGTGGGTGAATATTGTGTAATTGGTGGTGGCGCGCTGATTACTAAGAACAGCAAACCATCCAGCGTTCACTTGGCGAGATCGGCAGAGCAAATCCGTTACTCATCACAGGACTACGCAAAATATTTTGGGGTATAACATGAACGACAAGCTCGTAACTGTTCTGGCCGACGTTTTCGGCCTGCGGCGGGAGCAAATTGTCCCGCAACTAACGAAGGACGACGTTGGGAACTGGGATTCGCTGAAGCAGATGGACTTGGTCGTCTCACTTGAGCGGGAATTTGGTGTCGAATTGGAGATCGCCGATATCATTACAATGACATCGGTTGAAAAGATCAACCGTATTTTGAAAGCCAAAGGAGTCGATCTTGAAGCTTGACGGTGCGGTATCGCTCATTACCGGGGGTTCGAAAGGGCTCGGTCTGGCGATAGCTCATCGGCTGCGAGCGGAAGGCGCGCGCGTTATCGTTGCCGATATCGATAACGTCGCATTGGAGGCCTTGCCTGATGTCTTTGATCGACGTTCTCTGGATGTAACGCAGCCAGACGAGGCAAAATCGACAGTTGAGGCAATCGCCGCAATGTACGGTAGGATCGATGTCCTGGTAAACAATGCCGGCGTGATTTACAGCGAGCCGCTTGTCAACTTAATGAACCCGGATGGTATGATGCACAGTTACGACCGCTTCCGGCAGTGCCTTCGAGTAAACCTCGACTCGGTTTTTATAATGACCTCTGCTGTCGTGGAGCAAATGGTCCTGCGTAGAACAAAGGGCGTCGTGATTAATATCAGTTCCATCAGCGCTCGTGGAAATGAGGGGCAGACGGCCTACTCAGCTGCAAAGGCTGCGGTGAACGCGATGACGGTAACATGGTCCAAAGAACTGGGTCGACTTGGAATTCGCTGCAACGCTGTTGCGCCTGGCTTCGTCGATACCCCCTCAACTCGAGCAGCTTTGAACGAGACGATCATTAAACATATAGAAGGCTTGACGCCTCTGCGCCGTCTAGGCCGGGCAGAAGAGATCGCTCAGGCTGTAGTGGCTGCTATAGCAAATGACTTTCTCAACGGCACGATCCTCGATGTAAATGGAGGGGTGACCATCTAGTATGTTGATGCTGTCGGACGCCGCCCGTGCTGAGGTCTATGACGCATATCGTGCATATGATTTTTTTTATCCTCTGATCGGCTCCGTTTTATTAGGCGCGCAGGATGGCGTTGTCTACGCTGACGACGACCAGAACCCCACACAGGTATACGTCGAGCACTCCTTCGGTTTTGCACAAATCCTAGGCGCAAAGGTGAGGAAATTCGAAGAAGAACTCGAACGATATTTGTTGGTCGATAGACGGTTTGCTCCGGCGAAAGTCCGATTGTACGCATCATATCTGCCGAAGTTTTTAATGGCTGAAGACTATAAAAATTTGCGGTCGTGGCGGCAGCGCTTTATCATTCGGTCCGATAGCCCCACCTATGAGGAATCGAAGGGGCGACCCCTTCCTGAAGATGTCCGGATATCGGAAGTGAACTCGCAAAATATCGATTGTATCGAGAATGCGTTTCAGCTCGTCGGACGGTTCTGGCGTACGCGAGCCGATTTTGTCCATGGCGCAAATGCCGTCGTTGTGAGTTATAAGGGCGATCCCGCGGCAATCTGCTACGCAGCCGCGGAAGCGGACCGCCGTCTGGAAATCGACATCCTGACCCTTCCACAATACCGTGGGATGGGTCTGGGCCGCCTGGCCGTGACAAACTTCGTTGACCGCTGTTTTGAAAAATCGCTCGTGCCGCTGTGGGACTGTTTCACCAATAACGCCGGTTCCATGGCTTTGTGCGCGGCGGTTGGCTTTACGGCGGCGCATTCCCCTTATCCCTTTTTTACGATCGCTAGATAAAGAAAGAGATGTCCCGATGCCAAACCTCATGGACAGGTACTACTATAATCTCGGGACGCTGTTCTCTGAAGTTGCAAGTATCTACGCACAGCTCCCTGCCTTAAGATATGCTGAACTTGAATATTCATATTCCGATCTGCAGCATTGGTCTGAAAAACTGGCGTTCTTTCTGTTGGAAAAAGGGTTGCGGCCAGGCGATGTCATCGCAATTGGCCACAACAAGCGACCGCTATCGTATGCCTTGATGCTGGCCGCGATCAGGATCGGTGTTGCCTATGTGAATATCGATATTTCGTCGCCGCTGGCGCGGAATGGGAATATCCTCGAAGCTAGCTGCACTAGAATCCTCTTCTGTGACGATCCGGAAGCCGCACTGACGATGCGCCAGTTGGGAGAACAGGTCGGCTGCGAAGTCGTATGTCTCTCATTCGAAATGTTGCCCGAAGTGTCTGCTGTTAACCTCTCCCGACAGCATGATGTTGCCGCTAAGGTCGATGGTTCCTCAATCGCCTACATAATGTTCACATCGGGTTCGACCGGAATCCCTAAGGGCGTTGCAGTCACCCACCAGAATGTCCTTCATTTTATCGCTTGGGGCCAGTCGCGATTCGATATCACCGAACAGGACAATTTCGCTAATCTTAGCCCAATGTATTTCGACAACTCAGTTTTTGATTTTTATGTAGCGCTATTTTCCGGCGCGTCGTTGAGCCCGATTAACAAGGACCTGATGACGAGACCTTATGATCTCATCGCGTATATTGGTCAAATGAGCTGCACCATATGGTTTTCGGTGCCTTCATTGCTCATCTATCTGATGGCAATGAAGGCAATGAATCCTCAGGTTTTAACGAGGCTGAGGCGAATTATATTTGGGGGAGAAGGCTATCCCAAGGTCGAACTGAAAAGGCTTTATGCCCTCTTTGCCACCCAAGCGACGCTCGTGAATGTCTATGGGCCGACGGAATGCACCTGCATTTGCAGCGCTTATGATTTGAGCGACACAGACTTCACCGATCTTCAGGGGCTCCCTCCTCTGGGGCAACTCAACCCAAACTTCGACTACCGCATCCTTGACGATGATGACAGAGATGCAACAGAAGGCGAGCTTTGCTTGATCGGACCGAACGTTGCCGCGGGTTATTTCAATGACCTACAGCGTAGCGCGGCGTCCTTCGTCACAATTATTGATGCGAACCGCTTCATGAAGCGGATGTATCGCACTGGAGATTTGGTGCGTGAGGAGCAGGGGACGCTGTTCTTCGTCGGTAGGAAAGACAATCAGATAAAGCATATGGGCTATCGTATTGAGTTGGAAGAGATCGAGTGCGCCCTGACCAAGCTGCCTCAGATCAACCAATCGGCGGTTATATATCACCGAACGAATACATCTTATGGGAAGCTCATAGGCTTCGCCGCCAGCACATCTGAGCTTGATGAAAAGGCGCTACTACGGGCTCTTTCCCAGTTCTTGCCGGAGTACATGATCCCCAGCAGCTTGATCGTCATGACGGAATTGCCCAAAAATGCCAACGGTAAGGTCGATCGGCATCAACTTCGCAACATCGTCTCGAAGTAGGAATTATGCGATGTTGAGTTATGCTGTGTTGCGCCAGATATTTCTCTATGGTGTTGTTGGCGTCGTCAACAACTCCCTTGGATATGGGATATATTTAGGCCTAACATTCCTAGGGCTTGATCCGAAGATAACTATATCTATACTTTACCCAATCGGCGCGGCCACGGCGTACTTTGGGCATTCACGATATTCATTTGACTATACGGAGAAGGGCTTCGGTGCACCTTTACGATACATCGTTGCGCATGCGATAAGCTTCAGTGTGAACCTATTGATGCTGTATGTATTTTGGCAATTGGCGGGTTGGCCCCATCAGTTAGTTCAAGCAATGGCGATACTCGTATGCGCAGGGGTTCTGTTCCTGTTGTTCAAATACTTTGTTTTCCCAGGAGGTCGTCGGCCAGCAACTACACAGGAAATTTAGGATATAGGTACGCGTCGCGCGGATCAAAACCA
The DNA here is from genome assembly GCF_000732195.1 of Neorhizobium vignae. Taxonomy (GTDB): domain Bacteria; phylum Pseudomonadota; class Alphaproteobacteria; order Rhizobiales; family Rhizobiaceae; genus Neorhizobium; species Neorhizobium vignae. The sequence continues at coordinate 6,399 of NZ_JNNU01000035.1, read as the reverse complement.
CGCTAGCCATTCCTTGGGGAAGGATGATAAGATTCGTGTAAAGCTTCGGCGCACGTTCATGGTGCTTCCGACGTGCGGTACTATAATCGCCGTGACTCACTAGGCACTCGCGACGCCCGCCGTCAACCAGACGAGGATTGCGATTCAGCCGGCTATTCCAATATCGTGATATACGAAATTTTTGGCATTCTGTCTCACTTGTTGATGTATGGGGTTGTGATGAAGGCGATTGTTCTTGCTGGCGGCACAGGGTCGCGTCTGTATCCTCTGACCCAAGTCTCCAGCAAGCAGCTACAGGCGGTCTTTGACAAGCCAATGATCTATTACCCTCTGACCGTTCTGATTGCATCAGGGGTCAAAGAGTTCTGCCTCATTGCGACGCCACACGACTTAGCTCGGTATCAGAATTTGCTTGGGGATGGCAGCCAGTGGGGAGTAGCAATCCAGTATCGCGAGCAGCCCAAGCCCGAAGGAATTGCGCAGGCATTTTTGATAGCGGCGGATTTCGTGGGCTCCGATGATGTGATCCTGATGCTGGGCGACAATATCTTTTCCGGCGGCGACGATTTCCCCCGCGCAGTCTCTAGCTTTACGGGTGGTGCAACGATTTTCGCCTACCATGTCAAGGATCCCGAGCGTTATGGCGTGGTCGAGTTCGATCGGACCGGAAAGGCAATCTCCATTGAAGAGAAGCCACGGCATCCTAGAAGCAGCTATGCCGTCCCTGGTGTATATGTTTACGACAACAGCGTGCTGGACATCGCGAAGGCGGTAAAACCGTCCATCCGCGGCGAGTTGGAAATCACGGATATCAATCTGGAATACCTGAGGCTCGGCAAGCTACAGGTGCGGCGTTTGAGCCGCGGCTTTGCCTGGCTCGACGCCGGTACCAGCACCGCGCTGCACGAGGCCTCTTCCTACATCGAAGCGATCGAGCGACGGCAGGGCGTGAAAATCGGCTGTCCGGAAGAGGCGGCCCTGGTGAGAGGGTTCCTCAGCATTGCCCAATTTGAAACCTTGATTGAGCGCATGCCGGCATGCGAGTACAGCGACTATCTGCGTGGCGTTGCCGACGAGTGGCACAGGCTTCAAGAGGATAAGCAGTGAGCGAGAGAATCCCGTTCAACCGACCGTTCATGACGGGTAAAGAGCTATACTACATAGCGGAAGCGAAGTTCGGCAACATGCTTGCTGGTGACGGGCCTTTTACGAAGCGTTGCCATGAATGGCTGAAAGACAAGAGTGGATGCGTCAAACCGCTGCTGACGCACTCATGCACCGCCGCCTTGGAGATGGCGGCATTGCTGATCGACATCGAGCCTGGTGACGAGATCATCATGCCTTCGTACACGTTCGTCTCGACCGCCAATGCATTCGTGCTGCGCGGCGGCGTCCCGGTGTTCGTCGATATCCGGGAAGACACCTTGAACCTGGACGAACGCCTGATCGAGTCGGCTATCACTCCGCGCACTCGCGCCATCGCCCCGGTCCATTATGCGGGTGTCGCCTGCGAGATGGACGCCATCATGAGCATTGCCAAACGCCATGGCCTCAAGGTCGTGGAAGATGCGGCACAGGGCGTCATGGCAGCTTATAAGGGCCGAGCACTGGGTAGCATTGGTGATCTCGGGGCCTACAGCTTTCACGAAACCAAAAATGTAATTTCAGGGGAAGGGGGAGCCCTGTTGGTGAACGACCCCGCTCTGGCGGTGCGCGCGGAAATCATCCGCGAAAAAGGCACGGACCGCGGACGTTTTTTCCGGGGCGAGGTCGATAAATACACTTGGCAGGAGGTCGGTTCTTCGTTCTTGCCGGGCGAGTTGATCGCGGCATTCCTATGTGCCCAGCTTGAAGAAGCCGAGCGTATCACCAATCGTCGCTTGGGCATTTGGCAACGTTATCACACGCTTCTGGAGCCGCTCGAGGCCAAGGGATTGCTTCGCCGGCCCATCGTCCCGGATGAATGCCAGCACAATGCACATATGTATTACGTTCTGCTGGCACCGGAGATCGATCGTCAGAAGGTACTCAATGAACTTAAGAGCAGCGACATCTTCTCGGTCTTCCATTATGTGCCTCTGCACTCTTCGCCCGCCGGAAAACGGTACGGCCGGGCGCAGGGTGACTTGCGGGTGACCAACATTCAGTCGGAAAGGCTGGTGCGTCTGCCTTTGTGGGTTGATCTGACTGCCGAGCAGCAGGAACACGTCGTCAGGGTTTTGAAAGATGCCATCGGCTGACCCATCAAGAGCGTCGAGGGAAATGAAAATTCTGGTGACGGGTGGGGCCGGTTTTATCGGGTCGGCAGTTATCCGCCACATCATCCAGGATACCGGCGACTCCGTCGTCAACGTCGACAAGCTGACCTATGCCGGAAACCTCGAAAATCTGCGCGAGGTTGATAACTCTGACCGCTACACATTCTCGCAGGTGGATATCTGCAATCGCGGCGAGCTGGAACGGGTATTTTCTCAGCACCGTCCCGACGCTATCATGCATCTTGCGGCAGAGAGCCATGTTGATCGTTCCATCGACGGTCCCGCTGCCTTTATCGAGACCAACATCATCGGCACCTTTACCCTGCTCGAGGTGAGCCGAACTTATTGGCAGGGATTGGACGCAGAGCGTCGGCAGGCCTTCCGCTTGCATCACATCTCTACCGACGAAGTTTACGGCGACCTGCCTCATCCGGCCGATACCGTTGATGCCCACCACCACCTTTTTACCGAAAACACCGGCTATGCCCCCAGCAGCCCATACTCGGCGAGCAAGGCCAGTTCCGATCATCTGGTTCGTGCCTGGATGCGAACATATGGTCTGCCGGTTCTGGTGACCAACTGCTCCAACAATTATGGCCCTTACCACTTCCCGGAGAAGTTGATCCCCTTGATGATCCTTAACGCCTTGGAGGGGAAGCCTCTGCCGGTCTATGGATCTGGCGATCAGATACGGGACTGGCTTTACGTTGAGGACCACGCGCGTGCACTTCACAAGGTGGTCAGCGAAGGCCAGGTTGGGTCGACCTATAATATCGGTGGCCACAATGAAAAACAGAATCTTGAGGTTGTCAGGACAATCTGCGATGTCCTGCAACAGCTGGCTCCTCCCGGTGTCGGCCATCCTGTCAAGGAATACAGGTCGCTGATCACCCACGTGCAGGACCGGCCTGGACACGATCGCCGATATGCCATTGATGCGGGCAAGATCAAACAGGAGTTGGGTTGGCAACCTGCCGAGACATTCGAGACGGGCATTCAGAAGACTGTACGGTGGTATCTGGACAATTTGGACTGGTGCCGTCACGTACAGGACGGCAGCTATCAACGTGAACGTTTGGGGCAGGCCAGGCAGGTTTGATAGCGGATGCTATTGGGTTGACGACTAGCTACGTTGGGACCGCTCCCGGGAACAGAACTGGCGGGGGCCATCACATTTTGCAGCCTATCCGAAACAATTTCGATCATGTTTTACCGTTGACGCATCAACGTTAATGCAGAAGAACGCACTTGATGCGTCAGCGTTAACGCTGTAGCATTGTAATGCTTCGGCAAGCATCCTAACGCATCCAGCGTCAAAGGAGACCCCAGTGCCTGTCATTACCGTTGCCAACCCCAAGGGCGGAGCCGGCAAGTCGACGACGACACTCGTGCTCGCAACCACATTGGCCCAGCAGGGCGCTAGCGTCGTCATTTTGGACTGCGACCCGAACAGGCCGATCGAGGGTTGGAGGCGGGGAACCTCAAAGAACCCTGTCATCGTCGACGGAGGGGTCACCGAGAGCACCATCACCGCCAAGCTCGACGAGTACCGCAAGCAATACCAGTTCGTGTTCGTGGACCTTGAGGGCACAGCCAGCCGTCTGATGTCTCGAGCGCTCGCCAGGGCGCAGCTCGTCGTCATCCCCATTCAGGCCAGCCCAACCGACGCTGAGCTCGCAGCGCGAGCCATTCGCCTCATTCAAGAGGAGGAGCAGGCTTTCGAAAAGACGATCCCTTACCGCATCCTGTTCACGAGGACGTCCCCGGCGATCGCCACCAAACTCGAAAAGCAGATTACCAGCCAGCTCGCGGCGGGAGATGTACCCACGTTCCGCAATCATCTGTACGAACGGTCGGCGTACAAGGCGCTCTTCTTCCACCAGCTCGACCTGGTCGAACTCGATCCATCCGAGGTGAACGGGCTGCCGGCGGCCAGGGACAATGCTCTCCGGCTCGCTGAGGAACTCGTTGATCTCGTCGCCAGCGTGAGGGCAGCAGCATGACCGGTAAGAATTTTGGCTTTGGCAAGCTTGCCGATATCAAACCGGACACTGAATCCGAACCTGGGATCTCAGATCGGAAAATTGATGAAATCGGCGAGCGCCACGGGTTCATCGCCCGCGAACCGGTCCAGAAGTTGAGCCGCCGGAAGCCGGCAGAGCCGTCCGCCAACCTCAATATCCGCCCGTCGATCACAACCTTCAATCGCTTCTTGCAATTCTGCGAGCAGAACCGGATGTCCTATCCCGAGGGGCTGAAGGAACTGATGGACAGGGCAGGGGTTTGATTGACGCAGCAGCGTTAACGCACATGGACGCGTTTGCGAAGATTCTCCGATTCCGCGCCACGGTCGAAGCGGACAAGGATCCACGACCTCATTTATTGACAGAAGCACGCGCGAGATCTCAAGGATGCCTTCATCCGAAGCTTGTCATTAGATTCCATTGGCGGGCTAGATGTGGAAGCGTTAAAACTGGACTCGTTTTAGCGGCCGAATCGAAGCCGGTCGACCGAGTTTCAGTTCGGCTTAAACCTCTTGCAGTCGTTCAAGGTGCTCCTGGCAGATATGTTCCATCCGTTCCAGCAAGACGGTTGCCCGCTCTCCCAGCCATAAGAGGGCGTCTTCACTGATTTCGTAATGCTTCGAGTACCGCGCCTTCACATAGGCTTCGTTGAGCGTGTTGAACCAGGCGCGTTCCCGGTGTTGATCGCGGGGGAACGCCTCGGCCAGGCGACGGTCCTGTTCCTCGGAAAGCGAGCGCAGGAACTTGATGTTGTGGGAAGGGGGGCCGTAGTTCGTTAGCGTCAACAGAACGCACGAATAAGCCTGCTCAAGCGATTGATGGAGAAGAAACGCGGCCTCGTTGGTCATACCGGCCTGAATCGCTGACATCGCAAGAGTCTTAAGATTCCGCGCTGTCGTGGATCGTTGTTCGAAATGCTCCCTCGCGACCCGCAACCGATCCGCCGGCGACAGGGCTCGCGGCTCTGCAAGCGGCTCATCATCCAGTTCGTAGAGGACGATGCCTTCCTTGCGGATGTCGGAGAAGAAATACTGCCCCTCCTTCAGGTAGGTGTTCACCTCGCGCCTGGAATGAACGATGAAACTCACCGGTGTTTCGATCGTTTTGTCGCGGATCAGCCGATCGGCCGCCTTGTACCAGTAGTCGGCGAATTCGCAGAGCCTGCGGTCGTTGACGATGATCAGCAGATCGAAATCCGACCGATAACCCTTCATGGTGAACGGCTCGTCGACCCATCCACCCTTGGCATAGGAACCGAACAGGATGATCTTCAGGATCCGGCCGCGCTTCTTGAAGTCAGCAGTCCCCTGTTTCAGGGCGTCCTCAAACTCCTCATGCAGGATTTCCAGGACCCTGCCGAGCTCTCGCTGTTTGCGCAGTGGTATATGATCGAGGGACGACTTCATCATGAACGGCGATGACCTCAGAAAGGACTGGGGCGACTGGTGCAATACGACTGGTTGCGTCGCTTGTTTCTACACACACGGAAACGCGCATGGAAGCAGGGATCGTAAGGTCGCAGGATCGGCCGTGCAATCCGCTCTTCCGGTTTCAACGGATCGCGCCGTGCGGGAGTCGCATGAACCCTGCGGGCATTGAATCAGTCGGGGCGAGCAGCCGCCTGGATCGCTGATCGACTGCACCGGCCTAGTTGTTGCGTGATACTGAGTTTAAGCGGAGCTTGAGGAGGGGGACTGGAGCCTCACCATACGATGCGGACCGGCATCGCTGCTTCGATTGGCCGGGGTGAAGATATATGTCCCCTGATCGACAGGACCAAGGTTATCAGCCCTTTTTTCGCCACGACACGGCGTTCGGTTTTGTCGATAAAATAAGCTTAAAACCGCACGCCTTACCTTAGAGCGTGCGTCGTTTGATTCGGTCCCATCCTCCAGAAGACTTCGATCTTGCCACCCTGCCTGCTGGGACCGGTTCTTGCGCGGCCGCGGTTCAACGAAGTGGACGCCGCTTCGCCAGGGTCAAAATTGGTCAGGGCTCGTGCCCTTCGAACCCCTGGGATCGACCCTGAGGGTTGCCCGAGGCGCTGAAAACTCGCGCCCAGCTTAGCGGGGTCACCGAGTTGCGAGCGACCCCGCGGATGATGTCCCGAGAGGTGG
>NZ_JNNU01000034.1 GCF_000732195.1 Neorhizobium vignae | reverse complement strand
GCCTCAACAAACGGCTTTTGGATGACAATGCTGCCGGGCACTCCGTGAGCCGACCAGAGGTTGGCGCTGTCTCCCGTCATGTAGATGACGGGCATACTCGGCGTTAACTCACGGGCTCGATGTCCAACGTCCCAACCGCTTGGGCCAGTGCCAAGTCGGACGTCTGTCACTACGGCAGATAAGGAGGCGTCGCCCTCAAGTAGGTTAATCGCTTCCTGACCGCTGCTGGCTACGAGGATCGCAAATCCTGCGCCCGATAAGAACTCTTCCACCGCCAGCGAAACCAGCGGGTCGTCTTCGACAAGAAGGAGTAATGGAGCTTCGGATGGTTCGGTCACTGTCAATCCCCGCGATATCGAGTTCTTACCCGTCCGTGAGCAAGGCGGCTAGAACGCGCAACTACCTACGTAGTTCCCGAAGTTGCAACAATAAAAAGATCAGCTGGTGACGAGATGCGACGCTCGCCCAGTACTCGGAAGCACTTCGGACAGTGACTTACTAAGCTTCTAATACCGATTCGCTTTCTGGCGAGCTATCAGATTTTCCAGGGATAGCCGCATAAGTTGCGGCCGGACCAGCCGAAAACTACAGCACCCGAGACTTCCGCCGACCGCGTAGGTTGTAGCAACGTTCTATCATTGCAGGAGTGTAGCTTGCGTTTGGCTGATGGTTCCCACCGTCTGCTTCAGGCGCCGAAGGCGAAATGAGGGGAACCGCGAGTAAGTCCCCTCATTTCCAGCAATCACTGCAGCGGCACTGATGCTTTCAGAGATCCTAATATGCCGGGTTTAAAATTTTGTAGTTGGCAATTGTCAATCAGCGACGTCATACCGTCCCAGGCCGAAGCTTTCTCCGGAGCGGCGAAGAAGGGAAGGTCAGACATTTCTCCAAGAGGGAAATTCGCAACCGGACCGAAACCATGCTGAAGAAAGTTGGTATGGAACGGATAATCGGAACGGTTTTCCATGGCAGGAGTTGGTCGAACTCCTGGAAAACGACGATGCGGTCAGGGCCGGGACCCTTTGCTTCACGACCACGCACCTTGATCGTTCCAGAGGCCGGCTTCAGAAAGCCCGCCACCGCCCTTGAGGATCGAGGATTTGCCGCAGCCGGATGGACCGAGAAGCACAAGCCTTTCACGTGATCGGGAAATCGTGATCCTTGTACAATCACGCGTTGAGCCGCGCTAGCGAGATGTTTCCTCCGAGACCTTCCGCTCCTCGCGCATAGTCCCTGACCTTCACGCTGCCGACGATCGGCTGGATAGGTGAGACCAGGTTGATGACCGGTAAGTCGCGCGCGATGATGACCTGGAAATCCTTGAAGTATTTAGCCCGCTTCTCGACATCCGGCTCCGCTGCTGCAGCCTCGAGCAATTGATCGACCTCCGGGTTTTCATAGTGGCTGGCATTCGAGAAAGGCAGGCCGATCTTGAAGTTCTTGCTCCAGTAGACGCGCTGCACGCCGGCAGTCGGATCGAACGTGTTGGAGAGGGACTCCACCGAGAGATCCCAGGCTCGATCGGTATAGACGACTTTAACATAGGTGCCGAAATCGAACTTCTGGATGTCCGGTTCAATGCCGATTTTTGTCAGTGCCTGAGCGATGAAGTCGGAATAGGTTTGCGGATTGAACGGGTTGGTCGTTACGCGGAGCTTGAAGCGCCTGCTGCCTGCCTTGCGCGGATAACCGGCTTCGTCGAGCAGCTTTTCGGCCAATGCGGTGTCGAACTTTGCAAACGGGATGTCGGGATTGTGGAACTTGGCCAGGCCGGGGCTGATCGGGGTCGGTGATGGAACCGCATAGCCGTAGAGCACGACGTTGATGAGAGCCTTGACGTCGATCGCATGCGCGATGGCCTGGCGGACTTTCAGTTCCTTCAGATACGGGTTTTCGAGATTGATGACGAGCTGGTTCTGCTGGCCGGCATAGGCATAGATCCGATCATCGATCTGAAGCGTCGGAACGGTCTTCAGTCGTTCGAGGTCGGCAAGCGGCACCGGATTGGGGCCGATATCGGCCTCGCCTGTTTCCAGTGCGGCCGATCGCGCGCCTGCATCGTTGACGAGGCGGATGATGACGCGGTCGAGATAGGGACGCGGCGCATCCCAATAGGCTGTGTTCTTTTCCAGCAGGATGTGGCTGCCGGGTAGCCACTCCCTCAAGACGAACGGGCCACTGCCGATGATCTGCTCCGGCTTTGGATTGTCGACCGGTTTGAAGGTCTCGAAAATATGCTTCGGAACAATGGGCGATTCCGAGCCCGCAAGCGCGGTGATCAGGCCCGGCGACGGCTTGGCGAGCTTGATCTTTGCGGTAAGGGGATCTGACGAATCCACGTCGGTCACCTGCGAGAAGATGGCGCGGCCACGCGGATGGGCTTCTTTCAACCGCAGGATCGAGAAGGCGACATCGGCGGATGTGAGCGGCTTGCCGTCATGGAACTTGACGCCCTCCCGCAGGCGGAAAACGTATTCCAGGCCATCCGGAGATATGCTCCATTCCTTTGCCAGGGAAGGCTTGGGCGTGAGGTCGTAGTCGTAGGTCAAGAGGCCGTCGAAGATCTTGGCGCCGATGAATTGCGGACCGCCGGCGCTGGTGTTGATCGCGACGAGCTGCGTCGGCTCCGGAAAATAGACGATCTTCAATGTGCCGCCGGCAACCGGCCCTTCGGCGGCGGCGAACGAGCCTCCGGGCAATGCTACGAAGGCGCCGGCGGCAAGAGCGATCTTGTGGAAGTTGCGTCTGGAAAATGTCATGGAATGATCCTGTGAGAAGCCGAGGGTTGGATATCAGTGGAGACGGGGGAACGAACGGTGTTCGGCCAGTAGCGCCAGGATGCGCTTGGTGTCCTGGACGAAACGCGCATCGCCAGACACAAGCGCGTCCTCCGGCACATCGTCGCCGAGCACCCGAAGCGGGAGGCTCTGGTTTTCTTCCCCTACGGCCGCGATGACAGCCTCACGCGGGCGTGCAAAGTCGACGCGGCGAATGTCGAGCCGGGCGGCCAGATCGGGAAAACCCGCGAGCAGACCCTCGACCTGATTGCAATAGGGGCATACGAAACGCACGCCGGGTCGCTTCGGAACTTCGAAGCGCGGTTCGATCAGAAAAAGCGTATCCTTGGCCATGGTGAGGCTCTCAGCCCAGCCGGGAAACGACCGCGTTCCGGCCGACGTCGGTATAAGTCTCGGGAAAGGTCAGGCCGTATCGCTCACGGACAGTCTTTTCCTCGTAGCTTGTGCGATAGACACCGCGATCCTGCAGGATGGGCACGACCTTTTCGACAAATTCCTCGATATCGTCCGGGGCGCGTGGCGGCTGCAGCGTGTAGCCGTCGACAGTACCGTCGGCCCAAAGGTCGATGATCGCATCCGCCACTTGTTGCGGTGTGCCGAGAACCAGTCGGTGATGTCCTTCCGAACGCCGCACGGCCTGTCTCACCGTCAGTTTCTCGTGGGCGAGCAAGTCGGAAAGACCAAGTCCCATTCCAACCGCCTGCAGTCGGTTCGGATCGGGAATGAAGCGTTCCGCATCCAGAACCGCATCCGGATCGAAGCCGTCCGGATCTATGCCGTTTTCCTTTATGAAGCGAGCGATCAGACCGTCTTCGGAGCCCGCGCCGCTGAAGAGTTCGTGTTTGCGCAACGCCTCTTCGCGTGTGTCGCCGACGATGGCGACGAGGCCTGGAACGATGCGAATACCCGCGGGATCACGTCCGAATGCGATCGCGCGGTCTCTCACCTTCTTGCCGAAGGCTTTCCCTGCCGCGCGCGAAAGGATGTTGCAGTAGATGATCTCGCCATGCCGGGCCGCAAGGTCGATGCCGCCCTCCGAGGCTCCTGCCTGGGCAATGACCGGATGGCCCTGTGGCCCAACGGGTACGTTGAGCGGGCCTCTGACGGTGAAATAGGCGCCCTGGTGGTCGATCGCATGAGCGCTCGTCGCATCCCAGAAACGGTTCTCCGGCACTTCGCCTTCCCGCGCCGGGTCCCAGCTCGCCCAGAGCTTCTTGGCGACGTCGAGGAATTCGGATGCCTTGGCGTAGCGTTCGCTGCGCGGGGGGAGCGGTTCGGAACCGAAATTGGCCGCGACATTCGGATTGAACGAGGAGACGATGTTGATGATCAGCCGGCCCCTCGAAATGATGTCGGTCGATTGGGTACGCCGTGCGAGATTGTAGGGTGAATTGTAGGTCGAGGACATCGTGGCCACGAAGCCGATATCCGGAACCTGGGCAGCAAGCGCCGTACAGAGGATGAGCGGATCGATCGTGTGGAACGGCCGGCTGTTCGGATCGGTCATCATCGCGGGATGATCGGAGAAGAATACCGCGTCAAACAGGCCTTTGTGAGCCAGTTCGGTCAGGCGCCGATAGTAGTCGGGGTCGGTAATGTCGTGGCGGGTCCCGGTCCGGTATTTCCAGGCATTGCCGAGATAACCCGTCGTGTTGATGCCGACATTCAGATTGAGCTTACGCTTGGTGCTGGTCATGTATGGTTGTCCTGGATGAGTGCCGGTCAATAGGCGGCGGTGAAGCGCCGGCGGATGAACTGGCCCTTGTCGAGTTCGTCGAGGATGGCGATGGAGAAATCGGCCTCGGAGATACGGCTTTCGCCGCTGTCGTCACGCAGCAGTCGGTCTTCGCCGAGCCGGAATTTGCCGGTGCGTTCGCCGGCCTTGATCGATAGCGGCGGCGAGACATAGGTCCAGTCGAGATCGTGCTCGCCACGTTTCAGGCTGCGCAGGATTTCCCGGTTGCGTAGCGTGTGGGCCTTGTGTTCGGCCGGATAGAAATCGCTGTCGACCACATCGATGCCGGGGCTGGCTTCGAGGCTGCCGACCCCGCCGACGATGATAAGGCGACGAACGCCCGCCCGCTTGACGCCGGCAAACAAAGCCTCATGTGCCTTGCGGATGAGTTCAGCCGCGTCTTCAGCCGAATAGTGGCGCAGGCCGGGACTGTAGGCGCTGATGACCGCATCGTGGCCGGCGGCGACCTTCGCCACGTCGTCCGGGTTGGCGATATCGGCCTTGAGCGCGGTCAGCCCTTCGGCTGGATCGAGGTCGGACGAACGGGTGACTGCGGTGACGCGGTGGCCGCGCGACAGCGCCTCCTTGCGGATATTGCTGCCGATATTTCCGGAAGCGCCGAAGACGACGATGGACATGGATCGATTTCCTTAAAGCTTATCAGGAGGCGGCGACGGCAGACGCCGGTCGAACGGCGCCGACATTGCGAAGCATGGCGGAGAGGGAGGAGCGCACGGCCTCGTAACCGTGTTCGCGCATGGCATTCTCGTAGTCGCGAATAGCGGTGGTCTGCGATTTGCCGTGGCGTCGGGCGGCAACGATCTGCGGCACGAGAAGACCGGTGTCGTAGAGCGCGGTATTGCCGCCGAGCGCGCGAAAATATGTCATGGCGTGTATCGCATCGCCGAGAAGCGTCACGGGGCCGGTCTGCCAGACAGCTCCGGGCGTCGAACTCTTCACCTTGAGAAACGCGACTGTCGAAGGGTCGGTGTGACGGATCAGTTTCAGGATGCGCTCGTCCCAGTGGGCGATGCGGGCGAGGAGCGCGTTTAGCAAGGCTGCGCCGTCAAGGCGCTCGAGAGCCTCGTCAGGCCCGAGTTCACCAGTGTCGTAGGCGGTGTTCCACCAGGCATAGCTGGTCGTGTTGTTGAAGTGGAAGCCCGGTATGTCCTGGTGACTGGGGTCTTCGATACCGATCAGGCCGTGGCGGGAATAGGCCGTCGGATTGACCCTATGGCTGGTGATCATCAGCGTGCGGCCATCGCGGGGCCGGATGTGCGTGTTGAAGTCGGTCAGCAGAGGCGAGATGCCATGCAGTTCGGCATCCCTGAGGGTGATCTTTCCGGCGAGACGGCGCACGCCGGTATCGATGCTCGTGAGGTCCGGCAGTAGTTGACGCCGCACCGCCGAGCCCGCACCGTCGGCACCGACGAGCAGGTTGGCGTGTACCGCCGATCCGTCGGCGAAGTAGGCGATGACCGTATTGTCCGGCTGCAATTCGTAACGTTCGAAGCGCTTGCCGGTGTGGAAGATACCGTCGAGACCGGAAAGCAGGATCTGGCGCAGCGTGATGCGGCTGACGGATTTTTCGATATGGGTGTCTTCCGGCTCGCCGCTGCTGCGCGGAGTATCCTCCAGGCGCTCGAATTCTTCGCTGAGTGCAAGGTTTTCCGTCGGCGCAAGGCCGAGCGTATCGAGAAAGGTCTCGAAAAGGTGCGGCGGCAGATTGGCCTGGAGCGCATCGATGCCGCGTTGGCGAATGCGCATGCGAAAACCCTGAACATAATCGGCGCGAACCGGATCGCGTTCGAAAACAGCCGTATCGATGCCGTTTTTCTTGAGGCCCTGAGCGAGTGTAAGACCGCCCGGTCCGCCGCCGATGATGGCGATATCTACGAAGGGAATGCTCATGGTTGAAGACTCGAATTCATGTCCGTGGTCCTATCCGGCCAAAGCCGCTTCGGCGGCGAGACGATCCAGGATGAAGTTTTCGACGCTGCGCGGCGGGCGGCCGAGAAGCGAGGCGACGGCATCCGTCGTCACCGCCGCGCGTCCTGCGGCGATCAGAGTTGCGAACTGCGCGACGGCGCGGTGCTCGAAATCGGTGTCAAGGGAGACGGCAGGCGGTCGCTTCTCGATTGCTGCGACCCGCCGGCCGAGCGCCGTTGCAATCAGATCGGCGATCTGCCTCGGCGTCTTCACGGCCTGACCGGTGAGGTTAAGCGCCCCGCCGGCGATCTTTTCGGCGAGCAGAAGATGGACGGCGACGTCCGCAATGTCGCGGGCATCTATATAACCGATACCGGCATCGAGATTTGCGGCTGTGACCGGGTTGCCGGCAAGCACCTGGGCAATCGTGTGAGCGAGCGACACCTGCATCCAGGCATTCGGGCGCAAGGATATGGATTCGACCGGCAAGCGGCGGAGGTACTGTTCGACGGCGGCATGCGCATCGCCCGAAATGGAACTTCCGGGCGGGTCGATCGTCCAGTCGGAACCGGAGATCTTTATGATGCGCCGGACGCCAGCACTCTCGGCGGCGTTGGCGACCCCGATTTGATCCGCCGCGAGCCGCTGGCTGATGGGCGAGAGAAGCAGTAACGTGCCGATGCCGCGGAGGGCGGCATTGAGCGAGATGCGGTCAGCGAATTCGCCGGCAGCAATCTGGACGGTGGTGCCGAACAGGCCGTGAGCCGCCTCCGGCCGGCGGGTGAGGATGCGGACCTGCCTTTTCTGTTCAACCAGCCGGGCTACGATGAGCTGGCCGAGCCTGCCGGTCGCACCGGTGACGAGGATCGGGCTCATGCGGCGGCCCGTCGGCCTGCGGCTTCGAGCGGCCTGCCATCAATCCAGGCGGAAACATTGAAGTCCGCCGGAATGAAGCCCCATTCGAGCAGGAAGTTCTTGAAGTGATCGAAGGCAGCGATCTGGTTTGCTTCAAGCGACAGCGTCAGGTGCTTGTGTACATCGAGACCGTTTGCTGCCCAGATCGCGTCTTCGCCGACACCGATCTCGTTGGCGATGAAACGAACCGCGTTACCGGGATTGGCCAAGGCCCAGGCCGACACTGCCCCGATGGTCTCCACCAGATCCGTGACCAGATCGAAATGCTCGTCGAGAAAACGCGCATCGACGGTCAACGGTCGCGGCGTGCCGTTGTTGATGCGGATCTTCGCATCCGGGTGGAACCCGAATTCCGAGACGACCGTGGCGCCGATCTGGTTGGCAAGCACAATACCCTCGGCCCCCTTGACGAAGAAGGCATCGATCTCGCCACGGGCGAGCGCCAGAAGCTCATCGCCGTACGGGTAGCGCCGTTTCAAGCCGAGGAAGGCGGCGTTGCCGCGCTCGATCAGATTGGCCTCGGAACTGTCGAGATAGACGAGTTCGACGTCTTCATGCGTCAGGCCTTCAAGCGAGAGGGCCGATACGATGCCCTTCAGCGCCGTGGCGCGCTGGAAATCGACGATCGCCTCGTTCGGCTTCCTCGGCACCCCGAGCCGGCGGCCCTTCAGGTCAACACCTGATCTGATGCCGGAGGCGGGAAGCGCGATGATCGCCTGGAATTCGTCGGTTGTGGTAATACCGACGACGCGGGTTTCGCGCCCGCCGGAGCGCGCCCAGATCGGCGGGATATTGCCGCCCTGGCGAAAGGAATAATCAAGCGCATGGGTGAAATGGCTCTGGCGAACGGCGGGATCCTTGCTGTCGCGGATCGAGCGGACGATCACGCCGGACGACTGGAATTGCCGGTCTATCCAGCCCAGTTGGTGGGCGATCGACAGCGGCGTCGGCGCCGGGCAGCGCGTGTACCAGACGGAATCGAGGGACATGGCGGGCTCCTTGGCTTAACCGCTGACGACAGCGAGACGGGGTTGTGGGTGAGTACGGACAGGCACCGGTTCAAGCGCGGCCACCGGCGCCGCGGCATGTCGGCCAAGCGCGGCTTTCGCGAGCATGGTGCGGATCAGGTTGTTCTGCGGCGCATGCGCCTTGCCGGACAAGGCATCGCGATGATGCCGCTCCAGCGGATTGTCGCGACTGATGCCGGGATTGCCGCCGAGTTCCAGCGCGAGCGTCGTCGCAGCAATCGCGTTTTCCATGACCGTATGCTTGACCGCCGCCGCATCCGGACCGAAGGGTCGGCCGACGTCGAAATCCTCGGCAATCGAGCGCAGCAGCCGTCGATTGGCCGTCAGCCAGACTTCGATCTGGCCGATACCGTCCTGAATTCGCGGCACGGTCGAAAGCGGCGCGCCAAGACTTGCCGGTGCGCGGGTGGTGGTGAATTCGATCAGCCAGTCGCGGGCGCCGCGGGCAGCACCATCATAGATCGCCGGGACAAGGCTGAAATACCAGGCGCCCAGGCGCTCGTCACGCTTGATGCCTTCGCTGGCCGGTGCGATGTCAAGCACATCCTCCAGCGGGATCGCCACATCGTCAAGAATCAGGTCGTCGCTGTTGGTTGCCCGCATGCCCGTGGCGTTCCAGGTCTTTTCGACCCGGATGCCATCGGCGCTGGTCGGCACCAGAAACGAGCCGAGGCGGGGCTCCGGCTCGTCGGTGATCGCAAGCACCGAAACCCATCGCAGCAGCGGAATGCCGGTCGCATAGGTCTTGTGGCCGGTGATCCGCCATTCGTTGCCGACCCTGCGAGCGATGGTTTCAGGCGGGGTACCGTGCGACGGCGAGCCGACGCGCGGCTCCACCTGCGCGGCATTGATGAGCGCCACACCTTCCCGATTGGCCTTGGTAACCCGCTCGACCAGGTGTTTCGGCCATTTGCCGGAAGCACGGATCGAGTAATGCTGGTTATAGTGCATGGAGAGCACCAGCGCGGTGGATGGCTCGCCGCGGGCGATGGCGGAAACGACCGCCAGCGCTTCGGTCAAGCCGCCGCCGAGACCGCCATGCTCGACCGCTGTCACGAGGCCAAGCAGGCCCGCTTCGTGCAGCGCGTCGAAATTGGCGAACGGAAATTCCCCCGTCTGGTCGTAGTGCCCGGCGGTGAGCGCGAAACGTTTTCCGAGTTGCTCGGCTTTGGTGATCACCGGCGCGAAGTCGATCGAAGCGGTCATGAAGCTCTCCGATCAGGCGACGGCGCGGGTTTCAAGCAGCGCCCAGGGGCGATGATCAACCCAATCGTCGATATCGAAATTGGAGGCGAGGAAACCCCATTCGTGGAGGAAATCCTTGTAGTGGCCGATTGCCTCCACGAGTTCCGGCTCGAGCCCGATGCCGAGATGTTTGTGGAGATCCGGGCCGTTGGCAGAAGCCACGACCTCTTCGGAAGCCCCCACCTCGCGGGCGACGAAACGGCGCACCTCGTCCGGATGACCCTCCGCCCAGGCGCTGGCGCGCTTCAGCGTTTCGATCAGCTTCGCCACGAGATCCGGCCGATCTTCGGCGAACCGCTCGTCGACGGTGAGGATCCTCGGTGAGCCGGAGTTGATGCGGATTTTCGGATCGGGGTGAAAGCCGAATTCGGCGACCGTATGGGTCGCGAAAAGGTTGGCGACGCTGACGCCGGGCGTGCCCTTCACATAGATCGCATCCACCTCGCCGCGCAGCAGCGCGGCGATTTCCGGTCCGTAGGCCTGCCGGTTGCGCAGGCCGTAAAGCTGCGGGCCTTCGCGATTGTCGAGCACCGAGTCGGGCAGCGCGATATCGACGATCTCCACATCCTGATGGGTGAGACCTTCCAGCGAAAGCGCAGAGACGAGGCCCTTTAGCGCGGTGGCAGCCATGAAATCGACGATGCCGGGCGGGCGGCGGGCGATGCCGAAACGGCGGCCGACCAAGTCCTTCGTCGTTTTGATGCCGGAGCCGGGCAGGGTGATGATCGCCTGGAACTCATCGGTCCAGGTAATGCCGACAAGGCGTGTCGGATTGCCTTCCGAGCGCGCCCGGATCGGCGGGACATTGCCGCCGTGGCGGAAGGAGTAGTCGAGGTGATGGTTGAAATGGCTGGACCGGATGTTGCGATCCTTGCTGTCGATGATCGAGTTGAGGGTGATTCCCTCGCGGGCAAACGTTTCGTCCAGCAGGCCGAGCTGGGTCGCCAGACCCACCGGCGTCGGCACGGGGCAGCGCGTGTACCAGATCTGAGAAATCGCGTTCCGAATAGTCATGGAATCCTCCTGTGCCTTGTCCTGCATCCTGGCCTTTCGGAAGCCTTTTTCTCCGCATCGCAGTCAAAGAGGGCGTTCTTGCCTCTCCCGCGTGAAATTCGGGAATTATTTGCTTATAAGGGCCATTATTGAGTAATTTTGAAAACCTGATTTCCGCAAACGACAAATATCAGGTTTTATTTTGCGTATTCAGATTTGACAAAGCCTATAGAATTAGTCAACTATCAAAATCAACGGAGGCCGAGATTGGTGCTTCCGGAAGTTTTGGCCGCATCCGGTGGTCACCCTGATATGAAGAGGCGGAGCGACATGCCGGCGCTGCTGAGAATTGGACGAACACTGCGACGCACCCTGCTGCAGGCCATCCCGACCATCCTCGGGATCGTCATCCTGAACTTCTTCCTGCTGCAGCTTGCGCCCGGCGATGCCGCCGATGTCATGGCCGGCGAGGCCGGTTCGGCGACGGCGGAAAGCATGGCGGCGTTGCGCTCGCGCTTCGGCCTCGACAATCCCGTCCTCGTGCAGCTCGGGCACTATCTCAACAATCTCGCGCATTTCAGCCTCGGGTTCTCGCCCCGCTACGGCATGCCGGTTGCCGATCTGATCGCCCAGCGTCTGCCGGGGACGCTGACCTTGATGGCGACCGCGCTGGTCATCGCCATCCTTCTGGGTGTTGTCCTGGGTTCGTTGATGGCGACGTTCGCCGGCCGTATTCCGGACCGTCTGCTGTCGATCTTCTCGCTGCTTTTCTATTCGATCCCGAGCTTCTGGATCGGCCTGATGCTGATCGTCTTCTTCTCCGTGAAGCTCGGCTGGCTGCCGAGTGGCGGTGCCGGCACGATCGGTTCGCGGCTGACCGGGCTGCCGGCGATCCTCGACAAGGCGCGCTACATGGTGCTGCCGGCGACGTCGCTCGCGCTGTTCTACGTGGCGATCTACGCTCGATTGACGCGTGCGTCGATGCTGGAGGTCAAGAACCAGGATTTCGTCCGCACTGCCTATGCCAAGGGGCTGACGCCTTTCGGCGTGACTGCACGGCATATCCTGCGCAACGCGCTGATTCCGATCACCACGATGGCCGGCATGCATATCGGCGGCATGCTGGGCGGCGCCGTGGTCGTCGAGACCGTCTATAGCTGGCCGGGGCTCGGGCGGCTTGCCTTCGAGGCGGTGATGGGCCGCGACTTCACCGTGCTGCTCGGCATCCTGCTTCTATCCTCGCTTCTCGTCATCATCGCCAATGCCGCCGTGGATATCATTCACGCCTGGCTCGACCCCCGTATTGGAGCCCGCTGATGTCCACGACCGATATCGGAAACTTTAACAGCCTTGCTGCCGGACGACAGGCCGCCGCGGAGCACGAGGTGCCGGCACCGAGTGCCGCGACCGACGGCCCGGCATGGTCCAACATGAAGGCGCCGGACGCCCGCTCGCAACAGAGCGCGGCAGTCGTGATCACCAACGGTCGGCGCGCGCTGAAGGTTTTCCTGTCCAATCCGAATGCGTTGTTCGGGACGGCATTCCTCTGTTTCGTGATCATTGTGGCGTTGATTGCGCCCATTCTCTATCCCGACGATCCCTTGTCGATGGTGGGGCGGCCGTTCCTCTGGCCGGGCCAGAATTCGGCCTTTCCGCTCGGCACGGATTCGCTCGGCCGTGACGTGCTCGCGGGTATTCTGCACGGTTCGCGCATCTCGCTTTTCGTCGGCCTGATGGCGACGGCGCTGGGGCTGACATTCGGCGTGCTGGTAGGTTCGACGGCCGGTTACTTCGGCGGCTGGATCGACGATGTCCTGGTCCGGCTGATCGAAATCTTCCAGACGTTGCCGAGCTTCGTGCTGCTCGTCGTGCTGGTGGCGATCGCCCAGCCTTCGGCTACCACGGTGACGCTCGCAATCGCCATCATCTCCTGGCCGACGGTGGCCAGGCTGACCCGCGCCGAGTTCCGCGCCATCCGCGAGAAGGATTACGTCGTTGCGGCCCGCAGCCTTGGTTACGGCCATGCCCGGATCATCTTCCGGGAAATCCTGCCGAACGCGCTGCCGCCGATCATCGTCACGTCTTCCGTCATGGTGGCGACGGCAATCCTGATGGAATCCGCGCTCTCGTTCATGGGGCTCGGAGATCCGAATGTCGTGAGCTGGGGTTCGATGATCGGCACTGGTCGCGAACTGGTCCGCACCGCCTGGTACCTGACCGCACTGCCGGGACTTGCCATCGTTTTCACCGTTCTGGCGCTGAACCTCATCGGCGATGGCCTGAACGACGCCCTCAATCCCCGTTTCTCGCAGGATCGATAGACCATGGCCGCGCTGCTTCAAGTCGATAACCTGACCATCCGCTTTCCACGCGCAGAACCCGTCCGCAATCTCTCCTTCGAAATCAACCAGGGCGAGACATTGGCGATCGTCGGCGAATCCGGTTCCGGCAAGTCACTGACCGCGCTGGCGTTGATGCAGCTTTTGCCGCGCGCCGCACAAATCCCCAATGGCCGTATAGCTTTCGGCGAGCAGGACCTCACCAAGCTCAATGCACGGGGGATGCGGCAATTGCGCGGGCGGGATATCGCCATGATCTTCCAGGAGCCGATGACCAGTCTCAATCCGGTCATGACCATCGGCCGCCAGATCGCCGAAGTGCTGAAGGTCCATGAAAAGCTTTCGAGCAAAGCCGCGCGCGAACGGGCGATCGAGCTTCTGAAGCTCGTTCGCATTCCCGCACCGGAAAAACGGGTGGACGATTATCCGCACCAGCTTTCCGGCGGCATGCGCCAGCGCGTCATGATCGCGATCGCCGTTGCCTGCAAACCGAAACTGCTGATCGCCGACGAGCCGACCACGGCGCTCGACGTGACCATCCAGGCGCAGGTGCTCGACCTGCTCGACACGCTGCGGCGGGAGCTGCAGATGGCGGTCGTGCTGATCACCCACGATCTCGGCGTCGTGGCGCAGTGGGCCGACAAGGTTGTCGTCATGTATGCCGGCCGCAAGGTCGAGCAGGCATTGCCGGACGATCTCTTCAACGATCCGCTGCATCCTTATACGCGCGGCCTGCTGGCCGCATCGCCACGCCTGAAACACGATTTCCACTACCGTGACGGCGCGCTGACCGAAATCCCGGGTTCGATCGTCTCGGCCGTCGGCGAGACGGGCTGTCCCTTCCGGCCACGCTGCAATCAGGCGCGCGCGAGCTGCGGTCATCATGTGCCTCAACTCATCGTCCCGGCCGCAGATCGGCTGGTTGCCTGCCCCTTCACGACATCTTCCAAGGCCGTGCCCCATGCCGCTGCTCTCAGTCACTGATCTCAAGACCCATTACAAGAGCCGCGACGGCTTGTTGCGCGCGGTCGATGGTATCGATCTCGTCGTCGAGCGCGGCGAGACGGTCGGGCTTGTGGGCGAGAGCGGCTGCGGCAAGTCGACGCTCGGCAAGACGGTGCTGCGGCTGGTCGACCCCACGGCGGGCCGGATCGAATTCAAGGGCGAGGATATCACCGTGCTCGACCAGCGAAGCCTTCGCGGCGTTCGCAAGTCGATTCAGATGATTTTCCAGGACCCGTTCGCATCGCTCAATCCGCGCCAGACGATCGGCGAAATCCTCGAGGCTCCGCTCGTCGTTCACAAGCTCGGTGACCGTGCTGAACGGCGACAGATCATCGCCGATATCGTCGCCAAGGTCGGGTTGCCGCCGGAATCCGTCAGCCGGTACCCCCACGAATTTTCGGGCGGACAGCGCCAGCGTATCGGCATCGCCCGGGCGCTGCTCCTCAATCCTGAACTGATCGTCTGCGACGAACCGGTCTCGGCGCTCGACCTTTCCATACAGGCGCAAATCCTCAATCTGCTCGTCGAGATGAAGAAGGAATTCGGCCTTTCCTATCTCTTCATCAGCCACGACCTTTCGGTGGTGCGCTATTTCGCTGACCGGGTTATGGTCATGTATCTCGGGCGGATCGTCGAGAGTGCCGACAATGCGACGCTCTGGTCCGATCCGCGGCATCCCTATACGCGGGCGCTGATGGAGGCGGTGCCCGATCCGGCACGGCCGCGTCAGGCGGCCCCTCTCGGCGGTGATCTGCCGAGCCCCAGCGACGTTCCATCCGGCTGCGGGTTTCACACCCGCTGCCCGCTCGCGACCGACCAGTGTCGCGCCGAAGAACCCGAATTCCGCGCCATCGCACCCGGCCATCAGGTCGCTTGCCATTTCTCAGATCACATCAACTGAAAGGGAGTTTCATATGGTTGAGTATCGTTATCTGGGGCGCAGTGCCCTGAAAGTGTCGCCGTTGACGCTGGGAGCCATGATGTTCGGCAATCAGACACCGGACGACGTGGCTTTCCGCATCATCGACAAGGCGCACGAACAGGGTATCAATTTCATCGATACCGCCGACGTCTATCACGACGGCAAGTCGGAACAGGTAGTCGGCCGCGGCATCAAGAAGAATCGCGACAGCTGGGTGGTGGCGACCAAGTTCGTCAACTCCCACACCAAGGGACCGAACCTCGGCGGCTATTCCCGCAAATGGGTCTACCAGACGGTCGAGAATTCGCTGCGAAACCTCAATACCGATTATATCGACATCCTCTACTTCCACCGTGCCGTCTTCGATGCTCCTATCGACGAAGCGGTTCGGGCGATCGCCGATCTTATCAAGGCCGGCAAGCTGCGCTATTTCGGCGTTTCGAACTTCCGTGGCTGGCGCATCGCCGAGGTTGCGCATCTTGCCGATCAGCTTGGCATTGACCGCCCGATTGCCAGCCAGCCGCTCTATAATATCGTGAACCGCACGGCAGAGGCGGAGCAGCTCCCGGCCGCAGCGGCCTACGGACTCGGCGTCGTGTCCTACAGCCCGCTGGCCCGCGGCGTACTCACCGGCAAGTACAATGTCGGCGAGACACCGGCCGCCGATACCCGTGCAGGCCGGGGCGACAAGCGCATGCACGATGTCGAGTTCCGCGAGGAATCGATCGCCATCGCCAAGCAGATTGCCGCGCATGCGCAGGCCAAGGGCATTTCGCCCGCCGACTTTGCGCTGGCCTGGGTGCTGAACAACAAGCTCATCACCTCAGCCATTGCAGGTCCGCGCACCGAAGAGCATTGGGATGGCTATATCCGGGCACTCAACGTGAAGCTCGATGCAGAAGACGAAGCGCTTGTCGACCAGCTGGTCGCAACCGGCCATCCGTCGACGCCGGGCTTTACCGATCCGGGTCACCCGGTTGAAGGCCGCGTGCCGCGCTCGGTCGCAGCATCCGGTGAAGTCATTCCGCTCGCTCGTCCGCAACGGGTCGCCTGATCGATTTTAGCCCGGCCGCGAAGCCCGGCATCCGACCAAAAGAAGAAGCCCTGGATTTTTGGTCCGGGGCTTTTTTCATGGCATGACGGTTTATTCCGCGGCCTGGGCCTGCACGTCCCGCAGGCCGAGCAACCGCCTCGCATTGCCGCCGGCGACCAGCCGGGCTTCAGCCTCCGAAAGGCCGGCTTCGGCAAGGCTCGCGGCGAGGCTTGTCTTGTCGAGGGCGGCGAGGATCGGCCAGTCGGTGCCGGCCAGAACGCGCTCGGCGCCAAAGAAACCGGTCAGCGTCCGAATGATCGCAGGGTCATGGCCCATCGTATCGAAATAGATGTTCGGCCGCCTGCCGGCGGCTCTTTCCTCACGACCATAGATCCCGCCTCGCGCGGCCTGAACGATGCCGCCGAGACCGAGCGTGGCAAAGGTCAGATGAAGGTCCGGCAGGTCATCGAGCAGTGCCGACTGGATGACCGACAGGAAGGCGACGCCGTTCATCAACCCGCGGCCGAGTGAATTACCGAGCATGCCGGCGCCCGCGATCAGGACCTGTGAGTTCGGATGGGCCACGGGATGGACGAAAACGGGTACCCTGTAACGTGCGGCGACTTCCAGCGTCGGACGAACGGATGGATCGGCAAGGAATTTGCCGTCGCGTGCGGAATCGATCACCAGGCCGGATAGACCGAGTTCGCCGATTGCCCGTTCGGCCTCGCGCGCTCCGATCTCGCCGCTGAAGGGGTCTGCCACGGCAAAGCCGATCAATGACGGATCGTAGCGGGAAAGGGTGGCAAGCCAGTCATTGGCTTCGCGCACGGCGGCAGGATCGACAGGCCCTTCGGCACCAAACAGGCTTTCGATCGTCGCCGTGACGACAGCGAGAGAAACGCCTGCAGCTTCGAACTCATCCACGAGCGCCTGCGGTGTGGTGATCTTGCGATAGATTTCCGGTGCAAAACCGCTGGCGGGCTTGGCATACTTGCCGCCCGGTCCCCAGGCCGGCGGCCAGAGATGCGTGTGAATATCGACGATATCGAGCGGCGCGATCATTCTGCGGCTACCTTTCTGGCTTCGCGTTCGGCAATTTTCGCCTTGACCAGCGGCACGACGTCCCGTCCGTAGGTGACGGTGTCCTCGGTCGGGTAGAAGCCGCGCACGAGGAAGTTCGAGACGCCGGCGTCGTAATAGTCGAGGATAGCTTCGGCCACCTGTTCCGGGGTGCCGACCAGGGCGGTGGAATTGCCTCCGGCGCCGCTTGCTTCGGCCACTTCCGTCCACAGCCGCTTGTCGAGCACCTTGCCGCGTTTGGCGGCGTCACGCAGGCGCACCGAACCGACATTCGACGGCAGCTTTTCACCATTGCCGCCGGCCACGCGCGCCACCTGTGATTTCACCTTCAGAAGGATATCGGCGGCCTTTTCCCAGGCCGCATCCTCGGTCTCGGCAACTACGGTGCGGAAGGCGAGCGTGAAACGGATGTCATGCGCCGAGCGTCCATTGGCAACCGCTGCGGCGCGCACCTTGGCGATCGTTTCGCGGGTGCCATCCAGCGGTTCGCCCCAGAGCGCATAGATATCCGCATGCTTGCCGGCGACCGCTATCGCCGCGTCGGACGAACCGCCGAAGGAGATCGGGATGCGCGGCTTCTGGAATGGCTTCACCTGACTGAAGGCGCCTTTGAATTTGTAGAAGCGGCCCTCGTGATCGAAGGGCTGGTCGCTCTCCCAAACTTTCCTGAGTACGGTCAGGTATTCGTCGGTACGGGCATAGCGGGTATCGTGATCCTCAAAATCTCCGTCGCGCGCCTGGTCCGCATCCGAACCGCCAGTGATGATATGCACCCAGACGCGCCCCTCGGAAAACTGGTCGAGCGTGGCGAGCTGACGCGCGCCGAGCGTCGGTGCCATCAGGCCGGGGCGATGCGCAACGAGCGCGCCGATGCGCTCCGTCTGGCTGAAAACATAGGATGCGATCTGGTTGTTGTCCGGCCATTGGGCGAACTGGCCGATCAGCAGCCGGTCTATGCCGGCCGCTTCGGCAGCCTGGACGTGCCGGCGGATATAGGCCTTGTCGATGACCGGCCCGGTGGCGGGCACGATATCGGACCCTTCGCGGTTGGACGTGTGGCCGATGAATTCGGGTTGCATCAATAAGCTCCTGAAAGCGATCAAAATTGGTGTCCAGGCGGCGGCATTCACATCGCAGCTGACTCTCTTTAGTCTATTTCGTTGATAGAGTTTGTCGATTGCGTTTTGTCGACCAATCTTGGGATGGATTTCCGCCGAACGAGCAATTTGTGGGAATTCGTTCGTGAGGATGATGTCAGGTGCCAGCAGTTACGAAATCCCATTCCAGGGGATAAATTTGCGGCACTGCCCACCTTTCGCCAGGCTCACGCGAAAAATTCTCCGAAGATCCGGAAAAATCGATCGCATTTTTCAAGCAGACCCATAAGTTTGGAAATCGAGTATCTCGATAAAGTTAGTAGATTTTTATATTGTTAAGGCAATCACCCGCGATCGGGTGCCGGACGAAAACCAAGCCGTTCTGTTTCGCCGAACGGCTGCTTTTGGGGGGATATCTCATGACGATCAACGCTCGGGCACTCAGGCCGACCCGCCGCGCCTTCCTGCTTTCCACTGTCGCAGTGGCGGCCGCTGCCGCCTTACCGCATGTGTCCCGGGCACAGGACGAGACACCGCGCGGCGGCAGCGTTTCGATCAATATCGGCACAGAGCCGCCGGTTCTGGTGCTGATCGCCCACAGCGCCGGTGCCGCCTATTATATCAGCGGCAAGGCGACCGAGAGCCTTTTGACCTATGACCGCAATTTCAACCCGCAGCCGCTTCTGGCAACGGAATGGAAAGTCAGCAACGATGGCCTGCGCTACTGGTTCAAGCTGCGTCAGGGCGTGAAATGGCATGACGGCAAGGACTTCACGGCTGAAGACGTGGCCTTCTCCATTCTCGCGCTGAAGGAAAACCATCCGCGCGGCCGGGCCACATTCGCTTATGTCCAGAAGGCCAACGTGCTCAACTCGCACGAAGTCGAGCTTCTGCTGTCCAAGCCTGCGCCTTATCTTCTGAGTGCCTTCGCAAGCTTCGAGGCGCCGATCGTGCCGAAGCATCTCTATGAAGGCACGAAGATCGCAGAGAACCCGCATAATGTCGCGCCGGTGGGTACCGGACCATACAAGTTCGTCGAATGGGTTCGCGGCAGCCATGCGATCTTCGAGCGAAATGAAAATTATTGGGGTTCGCCGAAGCCTTATCTCGATCAGATCATCTTCCGCTTCATTATCGACCCGGCCGCTGCGGTGGCAGCGATCGAGACCGGCGAGGTACAGGTCTCCGTGGCCAACCTGCCGCTGACGGATATCGACCGCCTGAAGGCCAATCCGAACCTCGTCGTCGACACCACGCCGGCCGCCTATTCGCCGAGCATCGCGCGCGCCGAGTTCAACCTCGAGAACAAATATCTTGCCGACATCAAGGTGCGTCACGCGATTGCCCATGCGGTGGACAAGGATTTCATCGTCAACGCCGTCTATCTCGGTTACGCGACCCGGCTCGATGGCCCAGTGAGCCCGGATCTGGCAAAGTTCTACAACCCCGACCTGCCGAAATACGAGTTCAACCCGGCAAAGGCGAACCAGCTTCTGGATGAAGCCGGTTACAAGCGCGGCACTGACGGGTTCCGCTTCAAGCTCTTCATCGATCCGACCCAGCCATCTGGTCCTCCCAAGCAGACGGCTGAATATTTCGCTCAGGCGCTTGGCAAGGTCGGCATCAAGGTCGAGCTTCGCAGCCAGGACTTCGCGACCTTCGTGAAGCGGATCTTCACCGATCGCGATTTCGACATCGCCATCGAAGGCATGAGCAACCTTTACGATCCGACGGTCGGTGTCCAGCGGCTCTACTGGTCGAAGAATTTCAAGCCGGGGGTGCCCTTCACCAACGGCTCGAAATACTTCAATCCCGAGGTTGACCGCCTGCTTGAGACGGCCGCCGTCGAGGTCGATCCGAAGAAGCGGCTGCAACTCTTCCACGATTTCCAGAAACTCGTCGTGCAGGATCTTCCGACGCTCGATATCGTCACTCCTTCGGTGATCACGGTCTACGACAAGCGGGTGAAGAACCTCAAGATCGGTGTCGAAGACCTATGGAGTAACGGTGCCGATATCTATTTCGAGGGGTGAGCGATCATCAAGGCGGCCGGGCTTCGTACCGGCCACTGTCGTTTTTGCATTGACGGAGACAGTCGCTTGAGCATCGCCAAACTGCAGACCAACCGAGGTCCGACACGCGAGGACCTCCTTGCCCGCATCCCTGGTTTTACGGCGGAAATCACCAAGGGCGCCGCACAGCGGGATCTCGATCGCGAATTGCCTTTCGAAGCCTTTCGGCTGTTTCGCGAACTGGGTCTCGGCACCTTGCGCATCCCGGTGGCACTCGGCGGACCGGGCGGTTCGGTGGCCGATTATATTGAAATGATAGCGGCAATCGGTGCAGCGGATTCCAACGTGGCGCACGCTCTGCGTTCGCATTTCAACTATGTCGAGAACGTCATTCTAAGCGAACCGCGGGAGCGGGATGCCGGTGCAGTCGAGCTGATTCTCGCCGGAAAACTGTTCGGCGGCGCCCATACGGAGCAGGGCACCGCCCGGCCGGGGCAGGTGATGACGACGATCGTGCGCCACGGCGAGACTTATCTACTCAACGGCCGCAAATGGTATGCCACCGGCACAGCTTTTGCAGATTTTGCGTCGTTCAGCGCTTTGGATGAAGAGGGGCAGACGGTCGGTATTCTGCTGCCCGTCGATCGCAAAGGCATCAAGATTCTCGACGACTGGGACGGCATGGGCCAGCGCCTGACGGCGAGCGGTGGTGTTCTTCTGGAAAATGTCGAGGTATTCCCGCATGAGTTCGCGACGCGGGGCCTCGACAATCTTGTCGGCCGGCATTGTTCGACGCTGCGTCAATTGCATCTGGCGGCAAGTGCGGCTGGAGCGGTTCGCAACGTGCTGACCGACGGGCTTGCCTATGTGCGCCGGCAGGCGCGTTCGGCGGCACATAGCATGGCGGAAACGGCAAACCAGGATCCGTTCGTGCAGCAGGTGATCGGTGAGATCGCCGCCAACTCCTTCGCGATCGATACGGCTGTCGGCGCCGCCGCCGTGGCTCTCGATCGGACCGTGGCGGCCTTCGGCAAAGGCGACGAAGCAGCGATCGAGGAAGCTCTGGTTGCAAGCGCGCTGGCAACGGCACGCGCGCAGCTCGTGCTCGGCCAGCTCGGCCCCCGCAGCGCCGAACGCATGTTCGAGCTCGGCGGCGGCTCGGCGACCTCCCGCAACAACAATTTCGACCGTCACTGGCGCAATATCCGCACCGTCCTCAACCACAACCCGTTGCTACATAAGTCAAGGGTGGTCGGCGATTATCTCCTCAACGGAACGACGACACATCTCAGGGAAGGACGGGTGTTTTGATGTCTATTTCTGCCCGATTTCGATAAGTCCTGGAGGTCTGCATGTTCCCGACCCTGATATTGCCAGGTCTCAACGGATCGCCGCAAGGACACTGGCAGCGTCATTGGGCAAGAGAGCGTTCCGATGCGTTGATTGTCGAGCAGGAGGATTGGAACTGTCCAGTGATCGAAGACTGGCAGGCGGAACTGGACAGGGCGCTCTCGGAGGTGGAAGGCGCCTATCTGGTTGCGCACAGCCTCGGGTGCCTCCTGGCTGCAAGCTATGCCGAGCGCAGCATTGCCGGCAAGATCCGCGGTGCATTGCTCGTCGCGCCATGCTCGCTGGAAGTGACGCTGCGGCTTCACCCTTGCATGATCGAGTTCGGCGAGCAGCAGTTGGTTCGCCTCCCGTTTCCGAGCATTGTGGTTGGAAGCCTTAACGATCCTTATATGAGCGTTCCCGACCTGGAGCGACACGTCCGCGCCTGGGGCAGCGAGTTGACGACTATCGGTTTTGCCGGGCATATCAATGTGGCAAGCGGCTTTGGGCGCTGGGATGAGGGCTACATCCTTTTTGATCGACTGGTCCGAAGCGGGAGAAATGTCAAACCGGTTCAGATGCTTCGCGGTTCTGCCAACTCCGTTGGGCGCGCGGCCACACGCCAAAGGGTATAAGCGAACGGTGAAGTCGGTTATGATGTGATCGGCCGCCATGTCCCTGGTCGGGGGGACCAGATCCCGTGGCGGAGGCGTGACATCAGCGGAAACTCCCGTGCCCGGCCAACCATTGAACTTCCACCCTCACATGGCCGCAAGTGAAGGTAACAGCTGATTGGCAATCGTAGGAGAGATTGTCAAACGTTTCCATAGGGTTGCAGAAATGTGGCGACTGCCGGTGCCAAGCACTCGCGGCCGCGCTCGTGCTGAAACAGCTGTTGGTACCAAACGGCCTATTCAAGGCTGGGCTGGTAGGCGTGGCCGAACCGCTTCACGTCGATAACGTCGTAGCCCGCATAGGAGACCAGGCCGGCCACTCGATCGGGCCACAGTGCCGATGCAACGCATGAAGCAAGGCCGCCCCAGTCATAGCCGGCGAGAATGGCCTTCTCGATACCGAGAGCGTCGAGCAAGTCGATGACATCCTTGCCGAGAGCGGCTTACTGACCGCTGCGCATCGTGGAGCTGGACCGGAAGCGCGTTGGACCAAAGCTGCGCAGGTACGGGACGATCACCCGGGCTCCCGTTTCCGCTAGGCGAGGGGCCACCTCATCATAGGCGTGGATGTCCTACGGGAATCCATGGCTCAGCACCACAGGCCACCAGTCGGGCGAGCCGTATTCAAAATAAGCAATTTCGAGAGAGTCTGTTTTGACTGTTCGCATGAAGATCCTCGCATCAGGAACTGCTCAGAGACGCATTTCTCTCCGAGCGCCTGTTATGGCGGCGGCTTGGGGCAGCTTTGAGGACGCTTAGGAGAGGGCGCGCGCGGGTTATTATTGCAGTTGCTGTTCAACGACTGCGGCGAAATAAGAAGCCCCAAAAGGCAGGGCCTCGTCTTTGAAATCAAACCACGCGCTGTGAAGGATCTGGCCATTATCATCCGGGCCATTTCCGATCCACCCGTAACATCCGGGCCGGTCTTCAAGCATGAAGGCGAAATCCTCGACAATCATCGTCTGCGGCGGGTTTGTCTCGACCTTAGTGAATACCGATAATGCTGCAGCTTCCGCCGACCGCGCCGCCGGCTCAGAATTAACCAGCGTCGGATATTGCTGAGCGTAAGACACCTTGCAGTGAGCGCCTGTCGACAACGCTACACCTTCGACGACGCGGCGAAGCGCCGGTTGCGCTGCCGCGCGTGCTCGGGGAGAGAAAGCTCTCACCGTGCCTGGAATGGTGACTGTGTTCGGCAAGACCTTGTAAGCCTCCCCACCATGGATCTGCGTCGCGCTAACGACAAGAGCGTCGAGTGGATCAGTGTTCGCGCGGCAATTTGGTGAAGCGCGACGAGGATATGGCCGGCCGTCAGAACAACATCAGCGCCCTTGTGTGGTTGCGCTGCGTGCATGCCCTTGGACGACACCTCTATCTCAAAGCTATCGCCCGATGCCATCATCGGGCCGGCCTTAACCGCGAAGGTTCCGACTTCCATTCCCGGCCAATTATGCAAGCCGTTCGCATCGAACGTTTCGCCGCGGCGGCAAAGGAATCAAGGACCAGATCTCGCGCTCGTCCGGCTAGGTGCAGAACGGCGTGCGCCTCGTCGGCGAAGCGGGCGAAGCCCTGAAGCGGATTTCCGACCAGGTGAAGGCAGCCAGCGACATCCTCGAAATACAACGAGGGCTTATTGAAACTTCACACAAATTGTCGAAGCTCCACGATCCCCAACGTTGTCTCGATAAGTCAGCCTCCAAGATCGCGCTCGCTTGGTAAACGACAACGCGCCGAGGTAGACGGTATCGCGCGACAGCGATCTGAAGCGGTTCTGATGGCAGACGGGTGAACATCTTTGGTGGACGGCCAAACCGGGCCACAGATCGGCGCGGACCTTGCTCAACGTGGCGCAACAGTCGTGTTCACGACCGGCACCCGGAAAGCGTGCGCAAAGGAGTCCCGGGAACACTTGGCGTGATCTCCAAGCCTCTTAAGATTTGGAATTGCTGGGCACCATCCGGTTCGCTGCCGACAGGCACGCTGGCCGTAGTTCCGAGCCTCCAGCAAACTTGACGCTGTTCGGCTGAGCGACCCCAGAATTTTGCTTCTCGACTGATCGAGCGGATTCCGTCCGACTATCGGCCCCTGGACAGAAACTTTCTTCAATCAGTGGCAGCGTTCAGCACTTTTGCAATTTCGCTGGCGAGCTGACTTTGCGTGTAAGGCTTTCCAAGCCGGGCAACATTAAGGTCCAAGCCAGGTGGAAGTTCTGCATATCCCGATGCGATCAGAACGGGCAGCGTCGGTGATATGGCACGAGCCGCCTTCACCAGATCACCACCGTTCATGCCGGGCATAGAATAGTCCGTGATCATTAGGTCAACAGTCGGGCCGTTACGGAGACATTCGAGGGCTTCTTCACCAGAATGCGCCTCAACGACATCGTGGCCAAGGTCCATCAGCATATCGACTGAACTCATCGCTATCAGGATGTCGTCGTCAACCAGCAAAATGCGTTTGGGTCCGGTTGCACCATCGAGATGGGTGTCGGGCTTGCGCTCAGGTGAAGCTTTCACAGCGGTCATCGGCGATACTGGTATCCATAGTTCAGCAGTTGTGCCGATCCCTACTATACTATTCAGTTTCAGGCGACCCTTCAGTTGCAAAGCCAAACCATGGATCATGGAAAGTCCGAGACCTGTTCCCTTTCCTAACTCCTTGGTCGAATAGAACGGCTCGATGGCTTTCTTCAGCGTCTCCTCGTCCATTCCATGGCCTTGATCGGCGACAGACAGGACGACGTACGATCCAGCGGTGAGGTGCTCGCTCTCCACCGCAGCGCCGGATTGTTTCAACTGAATTTTGATCGTTCCACCGTCCGGCATCGCGTCTCGCGCATTGACCGCGAGATTGAGGAGAGCAAGTTCCACCTGGTTTGCATCCGCTGATACGGCGGGAAGGCCTTCGGGCAGTTCCGTTTCGATCTGAATC
Organism: Neorhizobium vignae; assembly: GCF_000732195.1. Classification (GTDB taxonomy): domain Bacteria; phylum Pseudomonadota; class Alphaproteobacteria; order Rhizobiales; family Rhizobiaceae; genus Neorhizobium; species Neorhizobium vignae. Next base: position 12,609 of record NZ_JNNU01000034.1, on the reverse strand, counting down.
GCAGAGCCCACAGAGCGGCGGAGCATATCCTCCATGCCTCGAACAAGCCCAGGGAGTGCTACTGGTTCAATCTTGAGGTCCTGTCGCCTTGAAAACGCGAGCAGTCGCTGAGTCAGCGACGCACCGCGCCTAGCTCCCTCTAACGCTCCGTCAATTAAGCGTTTCGCCCGGCTGTCGTCGCCAACATGCCTCTCCAGCATTTCGAGGTTGCCCATCACGGCCATCAGGAGATTGTTAAAGTCGTGTGCCACACCACCTGTCAGCTGGCCTATTGCTTCCATTTTCTGCGATTGCCGCAGCTGTTCTTCAGCACGTTCACGCTGGCTGACCTCTACCATCACGTTGGCATGCGCCTCCTGAAGCTCGCGAGTTCGCTCCGTGACCCGCTGTTCCAAGACATCGTTGAGACGACGCTGGTCTTCCTCAGCTTGCATTCGCGCGGTAATGTCGGCGGAGACGCCCACTAGTTTAACAGCTGTTCCCCTACTGTCTTTATAGAGCTGGGCGCGTATTTCGGCCCAGTGGATCGACCCATCGCGCCAGATAGTTCGGTATTCGATGGAATAATCAGAGCCCGTTTCGATAGTCGCGTGGACCGCCGCCTGCATTCGCTCTTGATCATCTGGGTGGATGGCTGACAGCAAATCAGTATAGGTGAACGGCTCCGCGGCGGCGCGACCGAAAATTGCTTTGCACGTCGTCGAGGTCGTAAGCACGCTGCTGGCAAGGTCGAATTCCCACGCGCCAAGACGGCCCGCTTCAAGGGCCGTCTGGAGACGCCGCTCGCCCTCATTAAGGGCTTCCATTCTCAGTCGTGCTTCGTATTGCCGCCGTCGCCCCCTGAGAGCAGAACGGGCAACGCTGATAAAGGTCGTTGTGTGAAATGGCCGTTCGACAAAGCTCACGTTGCCCAACACTTCCGACAATCGGGCTGCCGCTGGATTGCGTTCCGGACCGCCCCCACGGGATGTGAGGACGATGAACGGTAAATCAGACCAGCTAGGTTGCTTTTCGATCCAGTCAGAGATGGCACGCAAATTTGCAGATCGCAGTGCCTCCTCGGTGACGACGACAAACGAAACGTCGTCACCAAGGTTGGAAATGAGCGACGTCAGATCGGCGACAGCTTTCGCTTTTGTGCCTGCTTCTTCCAACAGGGACAAAGCGATCTGCGCATCGCGTCCCGATGGAGCGTAGACAAGCCCGTATGCATCTCTATTAGGAATCGCTGCTGTCCTTGTCTGAGCTTTCCAGGACCGACTGCTTCTCACCTACAAAAGTGGGAACGCCCCGCAGGACGCCTTGGAATCCGGTCAGCGGTTCGCCGAGCGTAAGGCCATTTCGGGAAATCCGATATTCTCGGATGGTGTACTCATGCCTGCCGGTTCTCTTTTTGATGACTGAAACGGCTCGCCGAACTTGCCCTATTGCTTCGAAATACCGCAAAAGGATAACGCTGTCGGCAAGATAGGTCACATCGACGGGCGACTTCATGTCCCCGACAAGACCGTGCTGGGCGACGGTCAGATAAGTGTTCGCGCCTTGTCGGTTCAGGTATTGCAGCAACTCATGCATATGCAGAATGAGGGCGTTTTCTTCAGGCATGGATGCCTGATAACCGTTGATGCTGTCGATGACGACGGTTTTTGCATCGAAGCTGGTAACCCGATCTCTCACACGCTGAGCGAACTCGCCCGGCGACAATTCAGCGGCGTCAAGCTGTTCGATATGCATCAAACCATCGTCGCGCATTTTCTCAAGATCTAGGCCCATGGCCTTCGTCCTGGAAAACAGAAGGCCCAGCTCTTCATCGAAGAGGAAAACGGCTGCCCTCTCTCCGCGCTTGACCGCTGCGACGACGAACTGCAACACAAACAGGCTTTTCCCGGTTCCGGCCGGACCAATCAGAAGCGTGCTCGACCCACGCTCGATCCCGCCACCAAGAAGGTCATCGAACTCCTCGATGCCGCTTGATAAAGTTGTACGCTCGAAATCCGTTTTATGTTCGATGGCTCGTAGGCGTGGAAAGACGGCTATGCCGCCTTTTTGGACGATATAATCATGATATCCGCCGCGAAAAGCCTGGCCACGATACTTGATGATGCGCAGCCGTCTGCGCTCCGGGCCGTAGTCTGGGGCAAGCTGCTCCAGATAAATCACGCCGTGCACCACGCTATGAACAGTCTTATCAAGGCTATCCGCGGTCATGTCGTCAAGAAGGAGGACGGTCGCGTTCGAGCGGGAAAAGTAATGCTTCAAAGCCAGAATTTGCCGACGGTATCGGAGGGAGCTTTGAGCGAGCAACCGAATCTCGGAAAGACTATCGATCACAACCCTCTGTGGCTTCACGCGCTCGAACGCCTCAAAGATTAGCTTTGTCGTTTCGCCAAGTTCGAGATCGGAAGAATAGAGCAGGCTTTGCTGCTGGTCGGCATCCAGAAGACTTTCAGGTGGCACCAATTCGAAAATTTCAATGTTGTCACTGATTTCCAGGTCGTGTGATGCTGCCGCATCCCGAAGTTCTTCATCCGTCTCCGAAAGGCTGATGTAAAGACACCGTTCGTCGAGCCTCGCGCCCTCAATCAGAAATTGGAGGGCAACGGTTGTCTTGCCGGTCCCGGGTGACCCCTCAAGCAGAAAGACGTGGCGTCGGGTGAAGCCACCGGCCAGTACGTCGTCCAGACCGGGGATGCCCGTTTCGGCTTTTTTAGTCAGAACGTTGTCCATTAAATCTCCTGTTTCGTGGAAATGTAGAGTGCTGAGCGACCTTCGCAAGACGCTGTGCCATCAGATTCATCGGAACCTTGTTGTGGGCCTATGCCAGTATTGATCAGAGGTCTTTCTGAAGGATATCCGAGACGTTGCAAGGGGCGCACGGAGCTTTTTCGATCTTTACTTTGGCGGAAATCTTTGGATCACAGATGTTCAACGATTTCATGGAACGAAACTGCCATTCAAACGATAGGTGCGACAGCAGAGTAAGAGGAGTGTCATCACGACCGCCAGATAATGTCGCCAGTCGTAGATGGTCTGTCCCGGCCGATCATGAGAGCGATCAATGACACGGCGAGCCGAGTTGAAGAAGGGCATGTGGGTGGGTCTCGCTCGAAGCCGCAGTGGCGGTGCTTGATTCCTGTAACCACGTTCGCCGAGGCTGAAGGCGAAAAAGGTCAGATAACGTGGATCTGGTTCAGCTTACCCGACGAGGCCATCTTTGCCTGGGGAGGCCTATGGCGCGTCAGCGACGAATGTGACCTCCCTTGGGAGCTGCAATCTGGTCCAAGCGCACAAGACTACAGATCAAGCCGCCCGGTGTGACCGGGCGGCGTTCTTGCCTACGTGTTTACAGAAGTGGCCGCGACAGTCGTTAGCTTTGCGTTAGCGGCTTTTTAGGCGGATGTTTTTGAAACGGTGGCGCTCGACCATCTCAAGCTTGGCGAGACGCTTCTGGCAGCTCACAAGAACGGCACTTAAACGGCCAAGTCGCTGCGGCCTTGATGGCAGAGGAAGGGGAACTGTTCGCTAAGCGACCGCAGATACACAAGCTGTCGATCCTTGCCGACAAGCAGTCATAAATACCTCGTTAAGTGCGTACTATGCGTGAAGCGTTGCCATCCTAACGCCCAGCGTTCGATTGGTCGGTTCGCCGGTCGGAAGGAGAAATTCGCTTGAGATAGGGCGCTGTCCTGCTGTTTTTTGCCAGGGCAACGTGCTCCGGCGTTCCGCTTGCGACTATCCTGCCACCTTCATCTCCCGCACCTGGGCCGATGTCGATGACCCAGTCACTCGCCGCAGCGAGTGCCATGTCGTGATCGACGACAATCACCGTGTTGCCGGTCTCGACCAACGCATTGAGCTGTGCGATCAGCCGTTCGACATCTGACGGATGCAAGCCTGTTGTGGGCTCATCCAGCACATAGAGCGCGCCACCCTTCTGGGCGCGCTGCAGCTCCGTCGCCAGCTTAATGCGCTGCGCTTCACCTCCGGAAAACTCGGTCGCGGGCTGACCGAGCCGCAAGTAGCTCAAGCCTACCTCGCGCAGGACTTTCAATGACGAGCGAACACTCGGGGCGTCGTCAAAGAAGTCCCATGCGTCCGCGACGGTCAGCCCGAGCACTTGCGAGATGTCCTTGCCTCGGTATCTGATCTCCAAGGTCTGCGGGTTGTAGCGGGTGCCATGGCAAGTCGGGCAGGGGGCATAGACGCTCGGCAGGAAGAGCAGCTCGACCATGACAAAGCCTTCGCCTTCGCACCGGGGGCAGCGGCCCTTGGCGACATTGAAGGAGAACCGCCCGGCGTCGTAGCGGCGCTTCTTTGCCTCTGGAGTGGCGGCAAACAGCGAGCGAACATGATCGAAGAGGCCGGTGTACGTCGCGAGGTTGGAGCGGGGCGTCCGGCCGATCGGCTTCTGGTCGACCTCGATGAGGCGTCGGATGCTGTCTAACCCACCTTCGATCTTGCCCTGCGTCGGCGAGCCCGGCTCTACCTCCAGGCCGGCGTCGTCTTCCGCATCGTTTTCCGCGCGAACCGGAGCGCCAAGCGCTTCACCGACAAGCTTGACGAGCGCCTGGCTGACCAGGCTCGACTTGCCTGACCCGGAGATTCCAGTCACCGTCGTCATGACCCTGAGCGGAAACGCGCAGTCGACGTCACGGAGGTTATTTCGGGTGATACCGGACAGACGAAGCCATCCATCTGGTTCTCTATGGGTCCCGCAGGACTTTTGAGCTTCTGCAAACAGGTGCCTGGCAGTCTCGGATTGCTCGACCTTCCGCAGGCCTTCCGGTGGGCCGCTATAAAGGATTTCACCGCCCAGCTCGCCGGCTGCCGGGCCCACGTCGACGATCCAGTCCGCGTGGCGGACGACGTCGAGCTCGTGCTCCACGACGAACAGCGAATTTCCGACCGCCTTCAGCCCGTCGAGCGCCCGCAACAGCGCTTCGGTATCGGCCGGGTGCAAGCCTGCAGAGGGCTCATCCATGACATAGACGACGCCGAAGAGGTTCGAGACGACCTGGGTCGCCAGGCGAAGCCGCTGGAGTTCGCCTGGAGACAGGGTCGGCGTGCTCCGCTCAAGCGTGAGGTAGCCGAGGCCGAGATCGAGAAGGACATCCATCCGTCGGCAGAGGTCTGCTGCGATCCGCTGGACGACCATGGCTTTTTCCGGATGCTCTTTCCGCATGGTCGTAAGCTTGCCGGCATCGGCATCCGCGTAAGGCGCGAAGATGTCGGAGAACCGCGCCATCGGCAGCCTGCTGATCTCGGCATAGTCGAGGCCTTCGAACGTCACCGAGAGCGACTCCTTGCGCAGCCGCTTGCCCTCGCACAGCGGGCAGGCGCTGCTAATCATGTAGCGAGCGGCCCGCTTCTTCATCATGGCACTCTGCGTCGTTGCGAAGCTATGCGTGACATGCCGTCGGGCGCTCGAAAACGTCCCCATGTAAGAGGGCTCGTCCTTCCGTGCCATGGCACGCTTCACCTGATCGTGCGTGAGACCCGGATAGACCGGAACGACGGGCTGCTCGTCCGTGAACAGGATCCATTGGCGGGTCTTCTCCGGAAGCTCCCGCCACGGCCTGTCGACGTCGATTCCGAGCGTGATGAGAATATCCCTCAGATTCTGCCCGCCCCATGCCAACGGCCATGCCGCCACCGCGCGCTCGCGAATGGTCAGCGAGGGGTTCGGCACCATGGAGGCCTCGGTCACCTCGTGGACGCGACCGAGGCCATGACATTGCGGGCAAGCGCCCTCCGGAGTGTTTGGAGAAAACGATTCTGCGTCAAGGTGCGGTTGACCCGGCGGGTAGTTGCCCGTCCGGGAATAGAGCATCCGAAGGAGGTTCGAGATCGTCGTCACGCTTCCAACCGAGGAGCGCGCCGTCGGCGAGCCACGTTGCTGCTGCAGGGCGACGGCGGGTGGGAGGCCTTCGATCTGGTCTACGTCAGGTACGCGCATCTGTGTGAAGAGGCGGCGAGCATAGGGAGACACGGATTCCAGGTAGCGGCGCTGGGCCTCGGCATAGAGGGTGCTGAATGCCAGCGAGGATTTTCCGGATCCGGAGACGCCTGTGAAGACGACAAGCGCGTCCCGCGGAATGTCGACATCGACGTTCTTGAGATTATGTTCCCGTGCACCTCGGACGCGAACGACGCCTTCGAGCTTATGTTTCGGAGGCACTGCCTCATCGATAGGTCGTCTCGTCATCGGATTTCCTGCCGTTGCGCGTCGGAGGGAGATAGTTCCGAGGGTGCTGCGATCAACGGCGCATCCGAATGATTGCAGCGTTCCCTCACTCGAAGGAAGCGGCTTGCTCCAGTGGGCGGCGGCAGTCGATCTCGTCCATGCCATATCCCACCGCCGGCCCCACGCGGCGGACGAGCGGTTCCCATTGGCTGCGTTGATCGGCATACCGCTCGGCATCTGGTTTCGTCTCGATGCCGGCATTGCGTAACACCGCCAAAGCCGCGGCATAGCTCGCTTCAAAACCTGCAGTCCGCAAGTGGGTTTGTTTCTCATCGACTGTCGGGAAATTTTGACCCAGTGTTGCGAGCAAAAGGCGGGCACAGCTATGCAGGGACCCGACGGGAGCCGAGCGTGCAAATACGCCATGCTGCTGTCGATCGAGCGTGGTGTCGATCAGCGTCGTGAGGTCCAGCAAGACAAATGTCATTTGTGACACCGAATAAAGCGGTTCTATAAAGCGAAAGTAGAACAGCAGCGGATAGAAATGGTGCGCCTCCTTCGTCAACGCGAGCGAACGCACAAGATTACTCAGCTCGCTGGTGGCGTTGCTGAAGTCGCCCTCGGGGCCGAGCCTGCAAGCATTTCGGCCGCGTCGCCCGTGCCGCCGGTTATCAGATCGACGGTGAGCGCCAGAGTGTTGCGTTCACGCAGAGCGGAGTAGACCTGGACCAGATAGCTCAGCACCAGCGACAGCACCGATGCGCCGATCAGCGAATTGACGAGGAAGAGAATGCGCGTGGCAGAGGTATGGGGAGAATAGTCGCCACCTCCGACGATCGAGAGACTATTGCCGGCCACCAAAAGAGCGGTGACGAAGTCGCTCGACGTGTCGCCGCTGCTCGACTGGATCGCGGTGCCGAGGGCGGGGCGGATGATCAGCGCCGCGCCTATTGTCAGTCCGAGCGCCCAGAATGCGATCAGTGCAATGACGATCGCGGGTCCGGCAAAGGATAACGCTGCGGATCGGCGGCGGCCGAACAGTCCAGCCAGGATTTTGACCAAGCCCCAGACAATCCGGTTCCAGCGCGGCGCAAACAATCCCGTGCCGGCGCGAGCGTATAAAACGGTAAGGAAAATGTCGGCCAGGAAGAGCACCATCAGCCCGGCCCCGGCAATTTGTTCGACAGTCATGGTCGCTGTCTCTCATGTTTCCGGAGCAGGATGTGGGGTCGTGACAAGAGACATCTCTCCCGGCACGACGGCTCATCAATCATCAGTGCTGGTCGGCTTTTTGGTAGTGCTGCTCGTTATGTTCGGTGTCGATCGCAGATCCGCGAGATGCTTGCGAGCGGCATCGCGCGCAGCCTCGATCCCCTTGGGAAAGCCGCTGCGGTCACCGTAGCTGCGGGCCTGGCCTGGGCGGCGGGTGTGGCGGACGGTGGTCGCGCCCGCGGCGATGATGTCGAGAAGAGTGACGCCAGCGACCATCACCAGAGCCAGCGCTGCGTTGCCGCGTTTGCGGTTATCGGGACGAATGGCGGTGGCCAGGGTCGCAATATCCAGCGCGTCACCCGCCAGACGACTTGCAAGCCCCGCCTGCTTGTCCATCGACAGTGTCAAGAAACCGGATGCGATCTCGCGCACCCCGTAAGCACGCACCAGGTTTTCCTTGCCTTGCATGCCGAGCGCGCTGGTGATCTTTGCGGCGGCAAACAGTTCGGCAAGGCCAAGGCCAATGCTGAACCAGCCTAGATTGCGCGCCAACCGGTCGGATGAACTGAGCGAGCTCGGCCCGGATTGCAGGACTTTCGGATCACCCTCCGAACGGGTCAATTCAATGAGAAAAGACATTGTTTCAGCCCTCGGTTACGGTTTCAAAACAACCTTGATGCAGCTGTCCTGCTTATCTCGGAATACCTTGTACATTTCCGGACCCTCTTCGAGCCCAACGGTATGGGTGATCACGAAACTCGGGTCGATCTGCCCTTCCTCGATGCGCCGCAGAAGATCGTCGGTCCACCGCTTCACATGGGTCTGGCCCATTCGGAACGACAGACCCTTGTTCATCGCCATGCCCATCGGCAACTTGTCGATCAGACCGCTGTAGACGCCCGGGATCGAGATGATGCCGGCGGGACGACAGACATAGATCATCTCGCGCAAAACATGCGGACGATCGCTTTCCAGCATGACCATCTGCTTGGCGCGGTCCAACAGCGTGTCAGGCTGGCTTATCGATACATGGCTTTCAAGTCCCACGGCATCGATGCACTTTTCCGGTCCCTTGCCGCCGGTGAGCTCGTTCAATCGCTCAACGACGCTTTCATCCTTGAAGTTGATGGTGATCGCGCCGCTAGTCTCAGCCATGGAAAGTCGCTCGGCAATGCAGTCGATGGCGACCACCTGCTTGGCTCCGAGAAGCACGGCACTACGGATCGTCATCTGGCCAACGGGGCCGCATCCCCACACCACCACCGTATCGGTAGGCTCGATATCGCACTGGGCCGCGGCCTGCCAACCGGTCGGGAATATATCGCCCAGGAAAAGCACCTGCTCATCCGTCAAACTGTCTGGAACCTTGATATGCGTCTTATCGGCGAAAGGCACGCGCAGATACTCTGCCTGTCCCCGGGATAGCCGCCGGTGAGATGGGTGTAGCCGAACAGGCCGGCCGTGGTGTGACCGAATGCTTTATCACCCAAGTCCTTCTTTCGGTTCGATCGCTCGCAAACCGAAAAGTTGCCGCGTTTACACTGGTCGCATTCCCCGCAAGTGATGGTGAACGGTACGACGATGCGGTCGCCCTTCTTGAGCGCGCCGTTGATTTCGGAGCCCGTCTCGACCACTTCCCCCATCATCTCGTGCCCCATGATGTCGCCTGGCTTCATCGCTGGAATGAAATTATGGAAAAGGTGTAGGTCCGAACCGCAGATCGCACAGCTCGTCACCTTGATGATGGCATCGCGTGGATGCTCGATTTCGGGGTCCGACACCGTTTCGCACCGGATGTCTTCCTTGCCGTGCCAGACTAAAGCGCGCATGGGTTTCTCCTGTAGTGTTCTGAAAGGCTAGCCGATGAGTCGGTATCTGAAACGCGCAGGGGTTGAACTGTCGGCCCGATCACGTCTTTGATCGAACCAACTCAAGCGGCCGAAGTTCCCTCGGCAGGATTTTATTTAGGAATTAACGCGACGCTGTTCGCTTTAGGAGGTTGCGATCGTGACGGAACGACAGGACGCGATCCTTTATACTTACAGCTCCGAGACCGGCCCTTAATCGGCGCCTTGATTAGAAAAAGCTTCACTCGCGACTAGCTGACGATATATTGCGCCGATGCATCGCCATGAGAAGGTTGAAGAAATGGTTGGACAGGTGCCCGACAAACACGACGTTCCATTTCGTGCGCTGTTCGATGCATCCCCCACTCCACTGCTGGTCATTGCGCCGCCAAATTGGGAAATCATTGCTGCGAATGAGGCGCGCCTTCGGGTCACCGGCACTGCGCTCGAAGACCAGATTGGTAAACCGCTGTTCGATGTTTTTCCTGACGATCCCAACGACCCTGAAGCCGATGGTGTCCGCAATTTGACCGCGTCCCTCGAACGGGTGGTCAGGACCAAATCGGCTGACGTCATGAAGGTACAACGATACGCTTTAAGGGACGCGAACGGGCAGTTCGTCGAACGTTGGTGGACGCCTGTTAACACTCCGGTGTTCGATGATGAAGGCGCGGTCGAGTTCATCATTCATCGCGTTGAGGACGTCACCGAGCTGATGCACATGCGCGGCCAAGCCGAAGCACGCGATCAAACCGCTCAGGACCAGCAGGCGATCATCGAAAGGCTGCGGGCCACTGAAATTGCGCTGCGAGAAAGTACGGAGCGCCTGTTCTTCTTCCGGGAGCTTGAAGAGCGGCTTTTCGGCGCCGCCGCTGCATCCGACGTGATGACAGTCGCGACAGAGATGTTAGGTCGAAAACTCGGCGCATCGCGCTGCGCCTATGCCGATGTCCACGGCGATAGCGACCGTTTCTGGATACGCAACGACTATAACGCGCCGGGAATGGTAACCTCAGCAGGCGCTTATAGTCTCGATCTGTTCGGACCGCGGGCCGCGACAGATTTACGAGCTGGCCGCGCGCTTGTTGTGTGCGACGTCGCTGGTGAACTCGCGCCGGGGGCGGGACGAGAGATGTTCCAGTCGATAGGCATCGACGCAATCATCTGCTGCCCCTTGATCAAGGAGGGTAAGCTCACCGCAATGATGGCCGTTCATCAAGACCGTCCGCGCATCTGGGCGTCTGAAGAAATTACGCTTGTGAAGGAGGTGGCCGAGCGCTGCTGGGCACATGTGGAGCGGGTTGGGGCCGAGGCACGACTGCGCGAGAGTGAGGAGCGACTGCGTCTCGTGGTCGATAATGCCGATGTTGGCTTTTGGGACCTCGACGTTGTCAACAACACGTTGATCTGGCCCCCACGTACCAAGGCAATGTTTGGCATTTCCACAGACACACCGGTCACGATGCAGGACTTCTATGACGGCCTGCATTTCGCCGACCGCGAAGCGACCGCCGCAGCTTTCGCGGCGGCAACCGATCCCGACAAACGCGCGCTCTACGACGTCGAATACCGCACTATCGGCAAAGAGGACGCCGTAGTCCGGTGGGTGGCAGCCAAAGGCCGTGGCGTGTTCGACCCGAGCGGACGTTGCTTGCGTGTCGCCGGTACCGCGATCGAAATCACAGCTCGCAGGCAAGCGGAGGAAGAATTGCGCGAGCTGAACGCCACCCTTGAGGCTCGGATCGCCGCAGCACTTGCGGAACGAGAAGAAATCCAGGATGCACTCCGTCAAAGCCAGAAGATGGAGGCGATGGGGCAGCTCACCGGCGGCGTTGCGCACGACTTCAACAACCTGCTGACGCCAATCGTCGGCAGCCTCGACATGCTGCAGCGCAAGGGGCTCGGAGGCGAACGGGAGCAGCGCATGATCGCGGGTGCGGTTCAATCTGCAGAGCGCGCGCGGGTTCTTGTCCAGCGGCTTCTTGCCTTCGCGCGAAGGCAGCCGTTGCAGCTCGTGCCCGTCGACATTGCAAAGCTCGTCACCGACATGGGAGCGCTCGTCTCGAGCACGACCGGACCACAGATCAGGGTCTCGGTCGAAACGCCTAAAAACCTGCCTCTCGCCAAGGTCGATCCCAACCAGTTGGAAATGGCTATCCTCAATCTTGCCGTGAATGCACGAGACGCCATGCCGGACGGCGGCACTCTGCGTATTCAGCTGGTCCGGAGGCGATTGACGCCGGTCATCGTTCCGGCCTGCGGGCCGGGCATTACATCCGCCTTTCGGTGGCTGATACGGGTGGGGGCATGGACGAGGCCATTCTCGCCCGTGCCGTGGAGCCGTTCTTCTCGACCAAAGGTATTGGGAAGGGAACGGGGCTTGGTCTGTCCATGGTCCATGGGCTAGCCCTGCAGCTTGGCGGTGCGATCACCATTCAAAGCCGCCCCGGCCTCGGAACAAATGTCGAGCTATGGCTCCCACAAAGCGCCGACGTGCCAGAGCCTGTTGCAGCAACCGACGTGCCCCCCGTTCAGCCCGTCAGTGGGACAGCATTGCTGGTTGATGACGAGGACCTTGTCAGGATGAGCACAGCCGACATGCTGGCCGATCTGGGCTATGCGGTGATTGAGGTAGCGTCGGGCGAAGCCGCAATGCGCCTTGTCCACGGAGGCAAGCACTTTGACCTGCTTGTGACCGACCACCTCATGCCGGGTATGAACGGTACCGAGCTGGCCCTGGCGGTTCGGGCCATCAGGCCCAACGTGCCGGTTCTGCTGGTATCCGGTTATGCTGAAAGCGAGGGGGTCAACCCCAGCCTTCCACGGCTGACAAAGCCATTCCGCAAGGATGAGCTCGCGTCGAGCATCGCTCAGATCCCGATATAAATCAGTTCTCCGGCCCTTTTTTTGAGTGGGGATTCCAGATGGTAGCCGCTCGTCGATCTAGCCAGCGGCGGATCGGATCTTTTCCCGCCCTGGAAATTGTTGCGGATCAGGCGAAAACCAAACCAAAGCTGCAGCAAGGCGGCTCCCCAAAAACACAAAAGATCCATAGCCCCCTCCGATTTACGGGGCACCAACGCGGGGCGAACACCGTCGTTCCGATGGAGAGAGCTCCCGGCGGCCTATGCTTAACACTTTGTCACCGCGTCGACCTGAACCGCGGCAGTCAACTCCCTTCTTCGCCGGCGACGTAGGCGCCGGACCCAGACAGCTTTGAGACATCCGGCGGCTTATTCCAGATGAGCGCGGAGCATTGGGGGCAAGGTGTGCCCGAGGCGCCACATCCGCATCCGTGTGTTCCTGTCCATGGCTGCGTTGGGAGAGCCTCGCACACCCAGCTGGTATCTCGACAATCCTTGCACT
>NZ_JNNU01000033.1 GCF_000732195.1 Neorhizobium vignae | reverse complement strand
CTTACATACAAACATCGCATAAGGTAAATTATGGAACTCCTCACTTGTAGGGGTGAGTGGGGTCAAAGCAGGCATCGACCAGCCTCCACTGAACAAGTCAAAATCAACGCCTGCGACGGGAAAAACGGCCCACTAGCCAGGCTACCCGTCTTGGACCGTACGAAGTCGTAAAATGCCTTGGCTGTGCCATTTCTGTAAGGACTACACGTGGGCTAGCGACGTTCCGGGACCACATCGCCACTCCGGCTGCATCCAATGGGTGGCGGAGCTGGGCTGGTCCCCAGTCAAGATGGGTTTCGATATCGTGCGCCGTCTTGAAGACTCTCTGGGCATTGTCCCTTGCCCGGCAAGACGACCGCCGCCTGGGAGTGGGATCAGGGCCTTCTAAGGCGTCTGCCGATAAAGGCCTCGGCGGCTGCGGCGATACCTTGTGCCTCTTTGGCGAGGCGCGCTTCGCGAAGCCGCAATGTCTTGACTTCCCGGGCCTTGACGATCGAGTCGAGTTCCTCGACCGCGTGAGCGCGCGCGAAAAATTCTGTCTGGGTTTGCCCGAACGCGATCTCAGCCTGCTGTCGCGATTTTGAATGTGTCTGTGTCATGGGTTGTCCAAAAAGGTCGTGAGAACGGAAAAAGGCCAAGCTGTTCGCCTGGCCTCGCAGATATCTTGCTTTCGGCAGTGCCAGTACATCCGTGGTCAAGGGAAAGCAGAAACCTAAAATCAAGCCGCCTGCAGGTTACAAGCCGACATCTTACCGGACTTTACGTCGCGTTCGAGTTCGTAGCCGATCTTCTGGCCCTCGACGATTTCCCGCATTCCGGCGCGCTCGACGGCAGAAATGTGTACGAACGCATCAGCGCCGCCATTGTCAGGCTGGATAAAGCCGAAGCCCTTGGTGGAATTGAACCATTTAACTGTGCCTGTGGTCATGATGATGAACCCTTTCAAAGCAAGATTGAGTGACCTCAGGGCGAAAGCCCTGTGGATGGTGATAGCGATTGATTTTGAAAGGGAAGTTCGTCAGGCGCGGTGCTAATCGCGCGGAAACCAAAGTTCAGCAAGCAAAAGATCGATAAACCACAAATAGAATGAAATCATCGAGAGGTCAATTTTTAGTTTTGGTCGTAGTTGAATAGTGCCATCTGCGCGGTACTTACGTCGTATGGAAAAAACACAGATAGAAGACATCAACAGCCAAATCCTCAAGCTCCGGACGGCTTTACCGATCTGGGGTGTCGAGGCCAACGATCTCGTCGAACTCGCCCGCAATGCGGAACGCGCGGCTGCAAAGATTGACGAGAGAACGATGCAGCGAATGCGTGGCCTCATGGAAACGACAACCGGCTGGCACAACACGCTCCTCTATTGGGAGGAACAGGACGCAGCACCGGACTTGAGCGCCGACTTCAGGGTATTGCGTGGATCGCTGGACGCAATGCGGAAAGAGGTGGCCGACGCCGCGGCGTCGTTCGATATATAGCTTTGACGACCTTCGAGCGCGAGCAGGCCTTTGGACTCGGAGTAGCCGTCATATGCATTTAGGGTGCGATGTCGTCGTCTCTGCGAAGCGACCCAGGCACCTCAGTCGTGGCGGCGGCTGGCCGACCCACTAATCTGTGAGCTGTGCCTCGATTGCCGACTTGTCAATTACTGACCATACGGCACTGATCTTCGATCCCGTGAACTCGTAGAAGACATTCTCCGCAAAGAACACGCGACGTCCGTTGACACCCAGACCAAGGAACTCGCGTTTCGGGGCGCAATCGAATGATAGGCGGGCGGCAAGGCGCGGCGGCTCGCAAACAAGCAGCTGTATGTCGAAGTGCAAATCCGGAATATCTTCGAAATCCTTCACCAGCATTTCCCGGTAGCCCGATAGCCCTAGCGGCCGGCCGTTATGCTGAACGTCATCGTCAACGAAGCGGCCAAGCTCGTCCCAGGTCTGTCGATTGAGGCAATCCAGGTAGGCACGATAAATATCGGCGACTTCTCCGATCATTGGTAGTCTCCCTGTGCCGAAGCCTAAATCGCCGGCTTTCGAAAGGTGGAGATATGGCGCACCCTCCCCTCCTCCAAGGCGGCGACTGGCGTCTTATTGGTGGGCAGCAAAAAAAGCGCTTTGACGACGCGATCTCCTGTTACACTTAGAAAGCCCTGGGATCGATCACAGGCCATAACATGACAGGAGGCCTGAGCAGCGACAACATCGTGCCGTTCCAACCCTTGGACAGCCTTTCGAGGTTCGTGGCGTCGCCCCTGGTCATCAGGCATTACGGCGGTGCGAACGCGGAGCGCTTGGCCATATACAAGCGCGACTACGGTTTCCGTTTCTCCGATTCATATCGGCGTTTCTGATGCGGGAGAACGGACTGGACTACGCTCTTCCTCACGATGGCATTGAAACACTGCCACTGATCAGCGTCGTGACGCTTTCATCCCGTCGGATATCAATACCCTGTTCGGCATAGGTAAGGGCCATCCGTATTTCGATCTTGAAGTCCTCGCACAGGAGATAGGCTTTCACGATTACGACCTACACCGTTCGCACATGTTGTCGGTATCGGCGGCGATTTTTCCACACTCGTGGAGATCACCGAAGGCGAGCATGCGGGGGGATCATCTATACCGACGGCGAGTTGTTCCACGGCCTTACCCACGATGATCTGGACGGCAAGTCCGCAGGCGCCGCCGTAATACCTTACGGAGATCGGCTACTACGCTCCGATTGCGAAAGACATCGAAGACCTCCTCGACAAGCTCGTCCGCCTGGCGTGAGAAACTCAGTATGTCAGGATGGGCAGTGCTGCCTCGACCTCCCCACATATTGCGGACATTCATGATCGAACGGGGATTGATTGCCCCACCCAGTGTAGCTCGGGCCGGACTGTGTTTCATCCGAGCGCAATACGCGACCTCGTCGCTCCGATAGGGTCAGCGAAGCTGCTGCAGACAACTCTGGATGAAGAGCAGGCAACTGACATTGTTTTACGTCCATTGCGACGTCGGTGGTGAATCAGAAGGCCGAGTGAGCTTGGAGGGATGTTTCGCTGATCACGCGTCCGCTCAGACGAGGAATTTGTCATTCTGTGGCCGCTCACCGGAGAATACGCAATCTCCAGCCGGAGGATATAGAAAACCCGCCGCAAACCTGCGGCGGGTTTTTGATGGGTCGATCGAACTCAGGACTTGCCTACGGCGCTCTTGGCCGCGTCCTTGATGTGCCCTTTTGCCTGCTGGGCATCGCCCTTGGCTTCCTGGGACGCGCCCTTTGCCTGTGTCTCGTGGCTGCCGGTCGCTTTGCCTACGCCCTGCTTTGCCTTACCGGCGAGCTCGTTGGCCTTGCCGGACACTTTGTCTGCTGTGCTACCCATGATGAATTCTCCCATGCGAAGCGGAATCGCTTCGTCGTCTATCAAACAGATGCGGAAACCTTTCGTTTCCGCACGACCGGAACCCAATCGTCATTCGTGTATTATGCCGGTTCGAGACGGGACCTGCTTCAGGAAAGGTGACAGATGACGATCCGCTACTCGCTGGGCTGCGACCTCTCCTACGAAGTCACCAGCCCGACCGTCTTCATCTTCAACGTCGAGGTCGCCAGGCTTGCTCGCCACCATGATCTGGTCGAACGGCTGCTTATCTCGCCCGACTATCAGCACCGCAGCTACATCGCGCCAGATATCCGCAACCGATATTTCAGCATCGACGCTCAACCTGGCCCGCTGAACGTCCGTTATGAGGCGGAGGTCACACTTGATGTCTTTCGGACTGATCCCAATAGCGTCCAGGAAACGCCGCTCAATCAACTCCCCCTCGACATCATGCCGTTCCTCCTACCCTCGCGGTTCGTACCTTCGGACCGGCTGGCTGCCTTCGCTTTAAAAGAATTTGGTGACCGGCCAGCAGGCCATGGGGGTGTCAATTCGATTTGCAACTGGATCTATGACAATATCGACTACCAGCGTGGTTCCTCCAACGAACAGACGACTGCAACAGAAAGCCTGATCAAGCGGGCTGGCGTTTGCCGGGACTTCTCCCACATCGGGATTGCGTTTTGCCGAGCGCTCAACATACCCGCGCGGTTCGTGTCCTGCTACGCCTACGGGCTCGAGCCAAGAGACTTCCATGCCGTATTCGAGGCTTACCTCGATGGGCGGTGGTGGTTGTTTGACGCCACTCGGCAAGCCAATCTTGACGGCCTGGTGCGGATTGGCGTTGGCCGTGACGCCGCTGAAATAGCCTTCGCATCACCATTCGGACAAGTCGAGTTTGGAGAGGTGAAAATCACCATAGAACATGCCGATGGGTCGCCAGAACTACCGGGGCGCACAACCGACGCAATTTCCACGGAGGAGCCTGCACCGAACGCTGGCGCGGCGTGACGTTAGGGCACTAGTATGTTCAACTCGATTAGTCGTTATTCACAAAGTTGATCAAAAATCCGGGACAAGGGCAACCGAGGGAATGCATGGCGGAACCAGCCGTCATGCTCTTCATTGTCGTTGCCGTCGCATGCCATATTTGACCCGCGTTGGCAGGAGAGTTTGATTTTGGATACACATCATGACCGCATGCAGGTCCATCAACTTGTCGCGGGCTTGAAGGAGGGCGTCATACTCCTCGATAGAGAGCTGAACTTCCTGTGGGCAAACGATGCAGCCCTGACGATGCACGGCCTCGGCAAGAAAGAGGACCTTGGACAGACACTGGCGGAATATCGTCGCCGGTTCGCGCTCAAATACCGCAACAACCACACCGTCGCAGACGGCGAGCATCCCGTCGATCGGCTGCTTAAGAGTAACTGCTCAGGCGATGTAACGATGGAGATCCGGCCGGCAGATGACCAGGACCGATACTGGATTCATACGTCCCGCTGTTTCTTGGTCTCCGACCAGAAAGCGAATTCCGATTATGTCGCTTGGATCATTGAGGATGAAACGCGCAGATACGAAGCGGAGGATCGTTTCGAGGCGGCTTTCAATGCCAACCCAGCGCCCGCTGTCATTTGCAGACTTTCGGATGTTCGGTACGTTCGCGTAAATCCCGGCTTCCTGGAGATCACAGGGTACAGCCGAAGCGATGTTGTTGGCAAAACCGCATATGAGATCGACGTTCTAGCATTCGCTGAAAAGCGCGAACTCGCATTGGAGCGCCTGAAACAGGGTCGCACCATTCCCCAGATGGAGGCGATCATCCCGCTTCCCGGCAAAGGCGCAAGGCCGGTGATCGTAGCCGGTGAACCTATTGAGGTTGCTGGCGAACCCTGCATGTTATTCACGTTCGCAGATATCGAGCCGCTCAAGAAAGCCCAACAGGTTCTCAAACAAAGCGAGGAGCGCTTCTCGAAAGCTTTTGGCTTGTCGCCAGTCCCAACCGTTATCGTCAGGGCGAAGAACTTCGAGGTGATAGAAGCGAACACCGCATTTTTCCAGCTGACTGGCTCCCCGGAAGAGCACGTGATGGGGCGCAGCCAGGCTGATCTCGATTTCTGGCTCGACAAAGACGCGCGACAGGATGTCGAGCAGGCCTTGCGCAAGGGTGGTAAACTGCGGAACGTCGATTTCCGGCTGAAGTCGCGCGATGGCGCTTTGGTTGATTGCCTCTTGTCGTCAGAAGAGATCAAGATCGACGACATTGATTGCATCATGATGGTCATTCAGGACATCACCGATCGGAAACGCTCGGAGGAGGAGCTGATGTCTGCGATCGAGGCCGTGATGACCGATACATCGTGGTTCAGCCGCGGGATCGTGGAAAAGCTGGCTTCACTGCGTCGGACATCCAACCTCTCGGCTGTCGTAAAAGATACGCGGCTTGCGGACCTGACTGAGCGTGAGCAGGACATCCTGTCGCTCATTTGTCAGGGCATGAACGACCATCAGATGAGCGAGCGTCTCAAGCTTTCGCGCCATACCGTCAGAAACCATGTCTCGTCGCTCTACCGCAAGATCGGGGTCAACCGGCGCGGGGCTGCGATCCTTTGGGCAAAGGAAAGAGGCGTCAGCGGCAAGGCCGGACCAACCAAACCCAACTAAGCAGTATAAAATAGCCAGTTCTATTGGTATTTTTGTCTCTTGCCGAGTTACCCGTCGGAGACTAGATGATTGGTAGTTTACGATCAGGTCGACATTCACTGACATTGAGAGAAGAACCCGCAAATCTGACTTGTCAGATGACCCAATCAAGCTGTGAACACCCCGACAAAGCACGGTGGTGGGACGGCACTACGCTAAGAGATCCTATAACAGAGCAGGATGCCCACGTTGAGCTATGATAGGTCCAAGATCGATCTCTCCAACTGCGATCGAGAACCCATCCATATTCCTGGAAGCATCCAGCCCCACGGGGCGATGATCGTCCTTGATGAACAGGGCCTGATCTCCTTCGTTTCAGACAATATCGACCAGTATCTCGGCCAGACCAATCGCGACTACCAAGGCGCCGAACTGGCTGACGTCGTTGGCGGCAGCGTCGCTCATGACATTGCCAACGCAATTGCCCGCGCCGGGGCCGGCCATATCGCCGGCGTTGTTTTGAAGGCGAAGCTGGGGGATGGTGATCACGTCGCCGATATCACTGCCCATCGTTACAATGGGAATACGTTCCTCGAGTTGGAGGATCCCGCCTCGCCCGAGGATACCGAGGTCGCCCTCCATCTCACGCAATCTCTTGTGCGAAGGGTCGATGGCTACAAAACCTTCGATACGTTGTTCAAGGCTGTGGCGCGTCTTATCCGTGCGATGCTCGGTTACGACCGGGTTATGATCTACCGGTTTTTGCACAATGGCGCCGGCAGGGTGATCGCCGAGGCCAAGGATCCTTCCTTAGGCAGCTTCCTCGGTCAACATTTTCCTGTATCCGATATTCCGGTTCAGGCCCGTAAGCTTTACGTAAAGAACTGGGTACGCGTGATCGGGGACGCTTCCTTCGTGCCCGTCCCACTGATCCCGAGCATCCGTGACGACGAGCCGGCAGTCGATCTTTCCTTCGCCCATCTGAGAAGTGTTTCACCAATCCACTGCGAATATCTGCGTAACATGGGCGTCGCGGCATCCATGTCGATCTCGATCGTCGTCGATGGGGAACTGTGGGGCCTCATTGCCTGTCATCACAACATCCCGAAATCACTCTCAATCCCTCTGCGTGTAGCGACAGAGCTGTTCGCCCAATATTTCTCGCTGCACGTCGCTACTATCGAAAACCGCGAGCAGAAAGCGGCGGCAGCCGGGACCCGCAGCCGCTTAGACGCCATTATCGCGGATGTTGATCCGACCGAGCCGGTCGAGATCACCCTTCAAAGAAGATTGCGCGAGTTCTCATCACTGATCGCAAGCGATGGAGCAGGCCTCTGGTCGCGCGGGCAATGGGCGTCTTTTGGGGTATCTCCTTCGCCCGAGATGATTTCAGACCTCATGACGCTCGTCGCCGAGAAGGCCGGACGGAATATCTGGGATACGCAGGATATTCGCTCCGAGACTGGTGACATCAAGGAATATGGGACACGGGTGGCGGGCCTGTTGGCAATTCCGATTTCCGTCTCTTCCCCTGACTTTCTGGTGTTTTTTCGGAGTGAAGAAGCACACGAGATCGAATGGGCCGGCGAGCCGAGAAAGCAGGAAGAGCTGACTGAGAACGGCAGGCGACTGAGCCCGCGCGGTAGCTTCGATACGTGGCGCGAGGATGTCCGCCATAAGTCGCTACCTTGGACCCGCGCCGACATCGTGGTCGCGGATGCGATCCGCAGTTATGTGCGTGACGTCATGTTGTCGCATAACGACGCAACAGAAGAGCAGCGCGAGAAGACGGAAAGCCAGCGGCGGCTTCTCAATTCGGAGTTGAACCATCGGGTCAAAAATATCCTCGCACTGGTGAAGTCGATCGCGACCCAGACCGGAGCGAATGCAGAGACGGTCGATGATTACGCCAAATCGTTCGAGGGCAGACTTCGGGCGCTCTCCCACGCCCATGACCAATCGTTCGCCGGCACAGAAGGTGGAGAGTTGCGGGGACTGATCGAGGCCGAGGCGGGAATGCACCGGTTCAGCAAGATGCCGAACCGCATTGCGATCAATGGTCAGGAGATTGGCCTCACAGAGCGTGCCTTTGGCGTTTTTGCGCTGCTACTTCACGAAATGATGACCAACGCCACAAAGTATGGAAGCCTGTCGGTCCCGTCCGGCCGGCTCGATATTGCGTGGTCTCTGACAGCCAATGGCGACTGTCACCTCAACTGGGTGGAAAGTGGCGGCCCCGAGGTTACCACGCCGACGCGACGCGGCTTCGGCTCCAATCTGATCGAGAAGACCATATCCCACGACCTCGGCGGAACCGTCGACATCGAATTTGCGAAAGAGGGGCTTAAGGCTGAGATCGTCCTTCCAAAGGCGCACCTTCGCCCTGTCGGTGATCGTCGCACCGCGGTGCCTTCAAGTGTTACAGCGGCACCTCGATCTCTTGAGGGCAAGCACGTACTGCTTGTCGAGGATCAGTCACTGATTGCCATGGATACTGAGGAACTGCTCCGCTCTCTTGGAGCACACAAGGTGACGGTAGCCGCCAGCGTCGATGTGGCGCTAGACGCAATATCTGCAGCGCAACCGCATTGCGCCGTGCTGGATCTCAATCTTGGCCTGACGACGTCTGAAGATGTTGCGAAGGAACTCGAAGGTAGAGGCGTGCCTTACGTTTTTGCGACCGGCTACCGCGATGGCACGAGTATTCCGGACGCATTTTCGACGGTCCCGGTTGTCCGAAAGCCGGTCGCGGAGGACGCATTGGCGTTGGCAATGGATGAGGCTATTCGTATTCGATTTACCGCTGCAAAATCCCCGCCTGCGGAACGATGATTTTGAACTCTCAACCGGCTCACGATTGGCTGGTCGTAATTGACTAGAACCTCGGCTATCGGCGGAATTCTTTAAGCCTGTCCACCACCGTTGCGAAATCATAGGGCTTCGAAAAAAACTGCGCGTCAGCGGGAAGGTTTACATCGCCTGGTGTCAGCCGGCCGGACGCCACGATGATGCCGGCCTCCGGAAAGCGCTCAGCAACGACATGCGCAAGATCGACACCGGAGAGTTCACCCGGCATCTGGATGTCTGTGAACAGAAAATGGATGGTGTGCTCATTGATGATCTCTACCGCATCGTCGGCGGTGCTCGCTTCAATGACCTCGAAACCAGCATCTTCGAGCGCATCGATAACGGTGAGGAGAATCAATGCCTCATCTTCAACCACCAACACTCTTCGCATGCAGTTCGCTCCTCGTTGCGTGTTGCCCACAACCCGTGGCCGCATTGATCGTTCCGCAATTCCGAAAACTTCGCTACTCGGGTCAGGTTTCCGACGACAAGCTCTGAACACTCCGCCGACCGGCCTCGAAATTGATTGCTCTCCGGCTTTCCAACGGTGAAACCTTTTACATATACCGGGCAACACCCCGCACCGGGATCGACGCAGCCGTGAATTTCGTTTCCGCCCAGTGGTTGCGCAACGATATTTCAGGTATTCGACTGGTCGACCTCTCGGGCCGCTTTCGGGTTGGCCGCCCGCAGCTGAAGACCCTGACGAGCGTCATGCTGGGTGCACTGCAACCGATGCTGATCGTCTGTGCCCGAGCAGGTTACGCTCTACAATGACGGCTAAGCAGCAATGTGTGGCAATCGATATCCGCCGCCTCTGGGCGCAGTTTCCATGCTTTGTGGCCCGATATCAGGGATCAGGCCGAAGCGATCAAATCGGCCGCGTAGGCGGGCTAGGGCACATCGATGGACGACATCGAGTTCGATGCAGCGGAACGGATTTGCCGGGGAAACGCACTTCGCTTTCTCTCAAACGCCTGTCCGCCATCCTTGGGGTTCTGTGCTCGGAATGTTTTGTGCCTGGACAGAAACAACAGCCCAGGTTCGAGCGCGACGGGAGCAGGAGAGCCTCAAATCGCGCTTCGTGCAGGTCTTTGAACTGAACCCTGGTGGGATCGTTATGCTGGCCGGCAAAGACCATGTGTTCGAATGTGCCAACGAACAATAGCACGCGATGATCGGAGCCGGACGCGACATTATCGTCAAGATTGTCGCCGGTGCAGTATCCGAGGTGGTCCGCCAGGGCTCTATCGGCATTCTCGATACGGTCTATGGTACCGGTGAACCATTTATCGCCAGAGACCTTCTGATCAAGCTGAACCGAGGGCCGGAAGGTGAGGAGCAGGACCGCTTTACGATCTCGTCTACCAGCCCATGCGGAACGCTGACGGCTGCGTCGCGGGTATTCTGGTGCAAGCCTGAGACGTTACCGAAATTGCGAGCCGAGGAAAAGCGTCGTGAGGTCCTTGCCTACAAACTGGGCTATCTGCTGAAGAACAGCTTGCCATAGTGCAGGCAATCGCGTCGCAAACGTTACGTCACTCAACCGACACTCGGACAGCTCGGAAAAGCCTAAGCGAAGCCATTGCTGTCTGAGCCGTTCCCGTGATGCTGTCATCAAAGGCGGGACGGGTCATTCGAGGGTGGGCGACACTGTCGCACAGATAACGTCGATCCATGCTCACTCAGAGCATAGGCGCATTTCTTGCTCCCAACGCATTGGTGATCCATTTGTCAATTCACCAGTTGGTGACGGAACCGTCGCGGCGCTTCAGATGCGGCGCCTCCCAGAATTCGAAGCTCTGCTTGGCGATGAGTTCCTCGTTGACCTCGACCCCCAGTCCCGGCGTATTGGGAACTGGATAGTACGAGCCTTCCAGGCGCGGCTGGACGGGGAAGAATTCGGAATTGTCGAAACCGAGATGGGTTTCCGCCGGGCTCGCACGGGTCTCCAGCCAGGAGAAGTTGGCGACCGCGACCGAGAAATGGACGGTCGCCGCCGTGCAGACCGGACCGAGCGGATTGTGCGGCATCATATCGACGTAATGGGTCTCGCTCCAGGCAGCGACCTTCATGCTCTCCGTCAGTCCGCCGACATTGCAGACGTCGAGGCGATTGAACTGGTGGATGTCGCGCTCGATATAGGGCTGGAACTGCCATTTCGAGGAAAACTCCTCGCCGATCGCGAAGGGAACGTCGGTCATCCTGCGAAGCGCCTCGTAGGAACTCGGCGACTCGTCGCGGATCGGTTCCTCGAGGAAATCGAGCGTGCCCTTCGGCATCTTCTGGCAGAAGCTTGCGGCCTCCGCAACCGAGAGGCGATGGTGATAATCGATGCCGAGCACGACGTCGTCGCCGAGCGCCTCGCGGGTCTTGACGCACCATTTGGCGGTCGTGGCGATGTGTTCACGCGGCTCGTAGATGTCCTTATGCTCGTGGCCGGAGGGCGACAGGCGTAGCGCTGTCCAGCCGTGCTCGACCAGCAACTGCGCCTGCTCGACCATCGCGGGACCGGGTTCCGCAAACGTCGTCGCGAAGGTCGGTATGCGGTCGCGCTGCTTGCCACCGAGCAGTTCATAGACCGGCACGCCGAGCGCCTTGCCCTTGATGTCGTAGAGCGCAATGTCGATCGCCGAGATCGCCGCCTGCAGCACGCGGCCGCCCTCGAAATACTGGCTGCGGTACATTTCCTGCCAGAGCGCGCCGATCTTGAACGGATCGCGGCCGCGCAGGAATTCCGCATAATGTTCAAGCGCGCCGACCACGGCCTTTTCGCGACCGGAGAGACCGCTTTCACCCCAGCCGAAAACCCCGTCGTCAGTCTCGACCTTCACCAGAAGCTGGTTGCGGATGCCGACCTTGACGGCGTAGCTCTTGATCGCTGTGATCTTCATCGTCTTCTCCCGAATTACCAGTGCCACAGGGTGCCGTCTTCGAGACGGTTCACCGGCAGGTAGGCGCGTTGGTATGGATATTTTTCCGCAAGCTTCTCGTCGATATCGACGCCGTGGCCGATCGCCTGGCCCGGATGCAGGTAACCGTCCTTAAGGCTCCAGGCACTCGGGAAGACGTCGAGGATTTCTGGCAGGTAGCCGGAATATTCCTGGATACCGAAATTCGGCACCCAGAGGTCGAGATGCAGATTGGCGCCAAGGCAGATCGGCGACATGTCCATGGCGCCATGGCAGGCCGTGCGGACGTTATAGACGCTCGCGAAATCCATGATCCGCCGCTGCGCGGTGACGCCGCCGGCATGCACGGTCGTGGTGCGAATATAGTCGATGAGTTGCTCTTCCATCAAAAGCCGCGCATCCCAGATCGTGTTGAAAACCTCGCCGACGGCGAGCGGCGTCGTAGTGTGCTTGCGGATCAGGCGAAAACCTTCCTGGTGTTCGGCAGCGACGGTATCCTCTAGCCAGAATAGCCGGGCGAATTCGAGATCCTTGCCAAGCCGGGCGGCTTCGATTGGGGTCAGGCGATGATGGCTGTCATGCAGCAGCTCGATATCCCAGCCATGCGCCTCGCGCACCGCCTTGAACAGTTCGGGGATGTAGCGCAGGTATTTGGAGGTGGACCAGGTTTCCTCGTGCGGAAACGCATCGTCGGCGGCATTGTTGGTGACGGATTTCTTGCCGGTGCCGTAGACATCCGGCAGGCCGGGAATGCCGACCTGCACGCGGATCGCCTTGTAACCCTGCTCTATGCGCTTGCCGACCGCTTCGACGGCTTCGGCTATATCCGTGCCCTGGGCATGGGTATAGCAGAGCACCTTCTCGCGGCTCGCGCCACCGAGAAGCTGGTATAGCGGCATGTTGGCGGCCTTGGCCTTGATATCCCAGAGCGCGGTATCGATGCCGGCGATCGCCGCCATGGTCACCGGGCCGCGGCGCCAATAGGCGCCCTTGTAGAAATACTGCCAGATATCCTCGATGCGGCTCGGATCGCGGCCGATCAGGAGCGGCGCCAGGTGCTCCTCCAGATAGGCGACGACCGCCTTTTCGCGACCGTTCAGCGTCGCATCGCCGACCCCGGTCAGGCCCTCGTCGGTGAAGATCTTGACGCTGACGAAGTTGCGGCCGGGCGAGCAGACAATGATTTTGACGTCGGTAATTTTCATCGATTTATCCGTTGGCTGAAACTGTGCGGGCCGGGTCGTAGCGGAACCGCTTGTGGATGCGCCGCTCGCGCGGATCGGGATGGGGAATGGCCGAGAGCAGCGCGCGGGTATAGTCGTGCCGCGGGTGGTTGACGACCTGGTCGGTATCACCGGTCTCGACGATCCTGCCGCGATACATGACCGCGACGCGGTCGCACATGTAGCGGATAACCGACATGTCGTGAGAGATGAAGACGTAGGAGAGGCCGAGTTCGTCCTGCAGCTTCATCATCAGGTCGAGCATCTGCGAGCGCAGCGACACGTCGAGCGCCGAGGTCGCCTCGTCGGCAACGATCAGACGCGGCTTGACCGCAATCGCCCGGGCAATGCCGATGCGCTGGCGCTGGCCACCTGAAAAGGCGTGCGGATAACGCTCGCGCCAGGCGGGCTCGAGGCCGACCTGCAACATCAGTTCGGAGACCCGGTCTTCAAGCTCCCTGCCCTTTACGCCGGCAAGCTTCAGCGGCTCGGCGATGATCTGGCCAACATTTTTGCGGGGGCTGAGCGAGCCTACCGGATCCTGGAAGATCATCCGCACCTCGCGTCGGATATCTTTCAGCTCCGCCTTGTCGGCGGTGCGGATGTCGACCGTACGCCCATCCAGGCGGCGGAAATCGATGGCGCCAGCCTGCGCATCATAGATGCGCAGAAGGCAGCGGCCCATGGTCGTCTTGCCGGAACCGCTCTCACCGACGATGCCCAGCGTCTCGCCCGGCCGCACGATCAGCGACACGTCATCGACCGCCTTGAGGCCAGAAGGAAAGGTCAGCGACAAGTTCTTCACGTCAAGAAGCGGCGCCGCTTCGGCGGCGATGGGCGCCCGTGTCAGACGGACTTCCGCCTTCTTCTCCAGCTTGACGACCGAACCGATCAGCCGGCGGGTATAGTCGTCCTGCGGGGCATGAAAGATCTGCTCCACCGGCCCGCGTTCCATCACCTTGCCGCGATACATGACCAGCACCTCGTCGGCAATTTCGGCCACCACGCCCATGTCATGGGTGATGAACAGCACGGCCATGCCGTGGCTCTGCTGCAGCTTCTTGATGAGGTCGAGGATTTCCGCCTGGGTGGTGACGTCGAGCGCGGTCGTCGGCTCGTCGGCGATCAGCACTTGCGGATTGCAGGCGAGCGCCATGGCGATCATCACCCGCTGGCGCATGCCGCCGGAGAACTCGAACGTATAGCGGTCGATCGCGGTTTCCGGGCGCGGGATTTCCACCTGGCGCAGCAGTTCCAGCACGCGTTCGCGCTGCTCGTTGCCGAGAATCCCGAAATGGATGCGCAGCGCCTCGCCGATCTGGGTGCCGATGCGGTGGACCGGCGAGAGCGAACTCATCGGCTCCTGGAAGATCATGGCGATCTCCTTGCCGCGCACCGATCGGATGTCCTTGCCGCGCGGGTCGAGCTTCGCGAGATCGGTCACCGAACGGTCGGCGCGGGTGAGCAGGATCGATCCGCCTTCGATGCGACCGGGCCGATCGACGATCTGCAGGATCGAGCGGGCGGTCACCGACTTGCCGGAACCGCTCTCGCCGACGACGCAGAGCGTCTTGCCGCGCTTCAGTTCGAACGAGACGCCGTCGACCGCCTTGAAGATCCCCGTGCGTAGCGGGAAGTAGGTCTTGAGGTCCTCGACCGTGAGGATCGTATTCTGTGACACATTGGGGTTTATGCTCATGACACGGACTCATAGGGGTCAGCGGCATCGCGTAGACCATCGCCGAGGAAATTGAGGGACAGGACCGAGATGATGATCGCGGCCGCCGGCGTGAACAGCAACCAGGGCGCCTGGGCAACGGCGCGGATGTTCTGCGCCTCCTGCAACAGCACGCCCCAGGAGATGATCGGCGGCTGCAGGCCGATGCCGAGGAAGGAAAGTGCCGTCTCGGCCAGGATCATCGACGGGATCGCCAGCGTCAGCGTTGCGATGATGTGGCTCATGAACGACGGGACCAGGTGGTTGAAGATGATGCCGATCTCGCTCATGCCATCGAGTCTTGCGGCGATGACGAAATCCTCGTTGCGGAGCGACAGGAACTTGCCGCGCACTTCGCGGGCGAGGCTCGTCCAGCCGATCAGCGAGACGATCAGGGTGATAACGAAATAGGTCCTAAGCGGCGGCCAGCCGACGGGGATCGCGGCAGCCAGTCCCATCCAGAGCGGGATGGTCGGGATCGAGCGCAAGAGTTCGATGAATCGCTGGATGGCCAGATCCGCCCACCCACCGAAGAAACCGGAAACGCCGCCGATCGTCACCCCGAGGATGAGGCTCATGAACACGCCGACAAGTCCGATCGAAAGCGAGATCTGGGCACCGTGTACGACACGGCTGAAGATGTCGCGGCCGAGCCGGTCGGCGCCGAAGATGTAGAGGCTGTCGCCCACCTGCGGATTGGTGAGGCCGAAAAGCTTGGTCTCCATCGGGATCAGGCCGAGCAGATGATAGGGCTGCGGCGCCTTCACGAAGAAGCCGACCGAGACCGGCTTGGTCGGATCCGCCACGAATTCGCGGCGCATGGATTCGGTGTTCAGCGTCATCTTCAGCTGGTTCACATGCGGCCGGAACGAACCATCGAGCAGCAGCGACAGGCCCTGTGGGGGCGCATAGGTGAAGCGCGCATTGGTGGCGTTCGGATCGACGGGCGCGATGAAGTCCGCAAATACCGCGACGAGATACATGAAGACGATCACGACGAGGCTCGCCAGGGCTATCCTGTGCTTCTTGAACTTGAGCCAGAACAGGCGCCACTGGCCGGCGACGGCAATGTCCTTGCCGGGCAGGTTGAACGACGGGCCGGTTTCCGGCGGGAGGCTGGTGATATCTGTCATTGGAAACGGATCCGCGGGTCGGTGAGAGCGAGCAGGATGTCCGAAATCAGCGTGCCGATGATGGTGAGCACCGAGATCAGCAGGATGAGCGAGCCGGCGAGATACATGTCCTGGGTGAGCAACGCCCGGAGCAGCAGCGGGCCGGTGGTGGGCAGGCTCATCACCACGGAGACGATGATCTCGCCCGAAATGACTGCCGGCAGGATCCAGCCGAGCGTCGAGATCAGCGGGTTGAGCGCCAATCGGACCGGGTAGCGGATGAGCAGCTCCAGCTCGGACATGCCCTTGGCGCGCGCCGTGGTGACATAGGGTTTCGACAATTCGTCGAGCAGGTTGGCGCGCATGATTCGCACCAGGGCTGCGAGCGAACCGAGGCCGATGACCACGACCGGCAGCCAGACATGCCTGGCGAAATCGACGAGCTTTCCAAAACTCCAGCCGGCATCCACATAGTCGGGCGAGAACAGTCCGCCGACGCTTTGGCCGAACCAGGCGGACATGACATACATGGCCGACAGCGCCATCAGGAAGTCCGGCACCGCGAGGAAGAAGAAGGCGAGGAAGGTCGCCGTGTAGTCGGAGATCGAATATTGCCGCACCGCCGACAGGATGCCGATTGGGATGGCAATCGCCCAGACGAAGCAGAGCGTCAGCAGCGACAGCAGCAGCGAGAAGCCAAGGCGGTTCCAGATCAGCTCCGTCACCGGCTTGCCGAGTTCGAACGAGATGCCGAAATCGCCGGCGGTCAGGATGCCCCAGATCCATTTGTAATATTGGAAATAAAGCGGCTGATCGAGGCCGTAGCGCTCGCGCATCGCCGCGACCGTGCCGGCTTCCACCGCGCCGCCCTGGCTTGCCCAGTCGGCCATCAGCGTCGTCAGATAGTCGCCCGGCGGCAGCTGGATGATGATGAAGGCGATGATGGAGACGGCAAACAGTGTCGGGATCGCGAACAACAGCCGCTTGAGAATATAACGGAGCATGAAACTGACCGTTCGATTTGGATCGAAGGGAGCCGGCGGCAGCGTTCAAGCCGCCACCGGCCTCGGGAGGAGCCTGATGGCCCTTACTGGGTCGGCCCTATTTTGCCGGCTTGTCGAAATACCACTGGGTCAGCGTCGGCGCCGGGTGCCAGAGGTTGCCGGTGATCGGAATTCCGTTGACGACATTCTTCAGGTTTTTCGACGTCATCATGTATTTCGGCATCGGGCGCGAGATACCGATGTTGAGGAAGTTGTCGGCTGACTGATTGAGAAAATCCTTCATCTTCTGGCGGCGGTCGTCGTCGGTGACCGCGGCGTTGACCTTGTCGTAGGCTGCCATCAGCGCCTTGATGTTTTCCGGCGGCTCCTCGCCCGTCGCGTGGTTCGAATACCATTCGCTCCACTTCATCGCGAAGAAGATATCGGCCTTCTGGAACGGCATGTAGCAGCGCGGATCGGTATAGACTTCCGAAAGCCCGCCGACGCAGTTCCAGATATAGGCGTCCTGCTCGTTCGCCGCCCACATCGTGTTGAGGCGGGCGCGGTCCGTGGTGCGCAGCTGGATGTCAATGCCGACCTCCTTGGCATATTTCTGCACCATCTGCATTACGTCGGGATAAGACAGGCCGAAGACGTCGGCGACCATGAAGTTGATGGTGAAACGCTTGCCGGTCTCGTCGAGACGGAAGCCCTCGGCATCCTTGTTCGGCATGATCTTGTCGAGGATCGCCGCCGACGCCTTGGGATCGAACGCGGTATACTGTTTCGCCTCGCGCTCGTTGAACAGCTCGTGCTCCGGCTGAACGGCGACCTGCGCCGGAGCCCCCTGCCCGACATAAACGAGATCGATGATCTCCTGTCGGTTGATCGACTGGCTGAGCGCGATACGGAAATCCTTGTTCTGGAAGATCTTGCGCTTCACCGGATCGGTGGAGTTCAGGTTCAGGAGGATGACCGCGTCGTTGGCGGGCAGGTCCTTAACGTCGACGAACTTGTAATTGCCGGTCTGCTGACCGTCGAAGAGTACGGACTTGAAGGTCGAGTTGTTGATGTGGCGAAAGGCGAAATCGAACTCGCCGGAGGTCATCTTCAGCGCCATCAGCTGCGGGTCGTCGAGCTTCGCCCAGGTAATGCCATCGATATAGGGCAGCTGGTTCCCGGCGGTATCGACCTTCCAGTAATAGGGATTGCGGGTGGCGACGACGCGTTCACTGTCGGCATAGGGAACCGTCAGGACCCACGGGTTCAGCGTCGGCAAAGCGAGGTTCTGCCAGAACGGCGGCTGGAAGGTCAGCGAGACCTTGGAATTGAACAGCGCCACCCAGTCGCCGGCGGCCGGATTGGCCTTCAGCAGAGCCGGAATGCCGTCCTTGTTGTATTTGTCGTGGAACTGCTTGAGGTAGTGTTTGGGGTAAATCACCGGCAGGTGACCCTGGCCATAGGCGAGCTGCTGGATGAACAGGCCGTAGGGTGACTCGAACTTGAACTCGACCGTCAGGTCGTCGATCTTGGTCACCTTGACCGGCTTGCCAGCAACCGTGAAGGTCGGGTTCTTGGCCGGCGAAAGCGCCGAGTTCATGAACACGTCTTCGTACCAGAACATGATGTCGTCAGCGTTGAAAGGCTGCCCGTCGCTCCATTTCAGGCCCTTGCGAAGCTTGAACGTGTAGGTCGTCGCATCGTCCGAAGCCTTGAACTCCTCGGCCAGAGACGGCATCACCTTCTGCCACTTCGGGTCCCAGCGGACGAGCAGTTCGTTGGCGATCGTGCGGGTCAGATTGTACTGGTCGCCATTGGCGAGGATAGTCGTGCGCAGCGTACCGCCATACTTGCCGACGCCTTCGACCATGGTCTCTACGTAAGGATGTTCCGGAAGACGCTCGGCGACCGCTGGGAGCTTGCCGGCCTTCACCTGTTCGTCGAGCATCGGTGCCTGCTTGTAATCTGCCGCCCAGGCCGGGAGCGTCGCTCCCCAGAGCACGGTCGTCAGCAACCCCGTCGACACGACGAGGCCACGCAGCTTCTGCTGGTAACCCATATTCTCTCCTCCTCTTGACCGGCTGTCTCCGCCGGCTTCCTCCCGAACGAGTGCCATTACGGCATTCATGCTGGATGAAAACTTTCAGATCGTACATTATTTGTCAATCTGGATGTATGAAATTAAATGTTTTACTCTTGGAAGACGGTGGAAAGTGCATTAAAAGCAAGCCTATGAGCACGATTACCAACATTCGACAGGCTGTTCCCGACCGCGACGATCTGGCGGAGGACGGCGGCTCCTCGATCTACGAGCGGCTGCGCGACGACATCATTCACGGGCGTGTCAAGGCGAACGAACGCCTGAAGGTGGCCGAGCTTGCGAGCCGTATGGGTACATCCACCAACCCGGTGCGCGAGGCGCTGCAGCAGCTGCGCGGCGAAGGTTTCGTGATCATGACGCCGAACCGCGGCGCCCGCGTCCGCCCCATCGACGAAGAGTTCGTTCGCGACATCTGCGAGATCGAGGTCCTGATCGAGCCGGCGCTAACCCGCTGGTTCGTCGGGATCGTCACCAAGTCGGATATCGAGGAGCTGGAACGGCTCCAGGAGGAGATCGAGGCGCTGAACTTCGGAGACGAGATGAAGCATTCCAATCTCGACCTGCAGTTCCACCGGCTGATGTACGACCGCCACTACAACCGTCATGCGGTCGACCTTTGGGTGCGTCACCGCCATATTCTCTGGGCGATCAGCCGCGGTTTCCCGACCTCGCTTAGCCGGCAGGCGAACGTTCTGGAGGAGCACCGCGAACTGATCGCATGCATTAGAAACCAGGACGTGGAAGGCGCTGCTCGCGCCATCGGCCGCCACGTTGAAGGTTCCGGTCGCCACATCATCGAGCGCATGCGACTGGACAAGCGACACGGTTGATTCTTATCTGCGTTCACGCCTCTCTGCGTCAGAGTTCGTCTTTCGAAACAGTAAGGATTGAAAGGCAGCCCGCACGTCGCACCGCGGCGTGAACATTGGAGCGCATTATTCCGTGACGACGGCCGACTGGGGAGCGGTCAATATCTCTCTGACCTTTTGGGCGAGATCGTCGATCGCGAAGGGTTTAGTCATCATCTCCATTCCCGGCGCCAGAAAATCCGCACGCGCCGCCGCCGTCGCGGCATATCCGGTGATGAACAGCACCTTTAGGGTCGGGCGGGCCGTGATCGCGATTTCCGCAAGCTGCCGGCCGTTGAGGCCTGGCAATCCCACGTCCGAAATCAGTAGATCAATACGGCTCTTGCCTTCAATGACAGGAAGCGCCTCGGCCCCGTCGATCGCTTCGATCACCCGATATCCGAGTTCCTTCAACACATCGACGACAAGCATTCGTACGGACGTATCGTCTTCCACGATCAGAACCGTTTCGCCCTCGCCCCGAGGTGGAGTGACGTCCAGATCGACCGCGGGCTTCTGCTGTGCAATTTCATCGAGGCTGCCAGGCAGGTAAAGCTTGATGGTCGTGCCGCGGCCGACCTGGCTGTAGATCCGGACGTGCCCGCCGGACTGCTGGGCGAAGCCGTAGATCATCGAGAGGCCGAGACCAGTCCCCTGGCCGATCGGCTTCGTCGTGAAGAACGGATCGAATGCCTTCTCCAGGATTGCCTGAGACATGCCGATACCGGTGTCGCTGACCGCAAGCACGACATAGCTTCCCGGCTGCAGCGTTTCGCCGCGCGCAAGATCCGCTTCCGCGAAGGCGACGTTGGCTGTCTCGATCGTCAGCTTGCCACCATCCGGCATGGCGTCACGGGCATTGATGACGAGGTTGAGAATGGCGCTCTCGAGTTGATTGGGGTCGGTATATGCCTTCCAAGCCTGCGACATCGGGTTGATCAGTAGCTCTACCTGCTCGCCAAGAGTGCGACGGAAGAGATCCTCCATGGAGACGATCAGTTGATTGACGTCGATCGCCTGGCGATCCAGGGATTGCCGACGGGAGAAGGCCAGAAGACGATGGGTCAGGGCCGCGGCGCGCGCCGCGGATGAACTCGCTGCATCGATAAACTTGTCGAGGTCATCCAGCCGTTTTGCCGCGATCCTCCGCTTGATGACGGAAAGAGCCCCGATCACGCCCGTCAGCATATTGTTGAAGTCGTGGGCGATGCCGCCCGTCAGCTGGCCGACCGCTTCCATCTTCTGGGCCTGCCGCAGCTGAGCTTCTGTGTCTTCGAGAACTGCTTGCTGCTGCCTTTCGATGGTAACGTCACGGCCATAGGCGTAGATACGGTCCTCCTCGCGAGACGTCATCCATGAGACGATACGGGGCGTGCCGTCCTTGCGCGCCATGCGGATTTCCAGGTCGGTATGGGTATTTTCGACCGCTCGCTTGAGATCCAAAACGACCTGGTCCAGGTCCTCGGCCAACACGAAGTCAGTGACGCGACGGCCGACGACCTCGTCCGGAGGGTGACCTAGGATCTCCATCCATGCCGGGCTCACATCCCGGAATACGCCGTCGATGCCGATCACGACGAGTAGGTCCCGAGAATTCGTCCAGACGCGATTGCGTTCCCGCATGCTTTCCCGGGCGATTTCGGACAGGGCCTGATTGGCCTGCCGCAGACTTTCCTGCGTCTGTTTGGCATCGGTAATATCGAAGATCACGCCCATGTAGCGCCGACCGCTGGATTCGGTGTCATCGACATATTCGCCGCGCCGCGCCAGCCATCGCTCCTGGCCATCGTTGGGGCGCCTGACACGAAACTCGATGCTGCGCTCGTTCTGGATGCGGTCCGGATCGCTGAGATCTATGATCCGTTCGTCATCGGGATGGATCAGGTCGTTTAGCGTCCGAACCGGAAGGATACGCGTCGGATGCAGGCCGAACAACCGGCAGAACTGCTCAGAAACACTGATCGTGCCGTAACCGACGATATGCTCGAACGTGCCGATGCCGCCGGCGAACTGGGCAATTCGCAATTGCTCGTTGGCGCGTTTCTGTTCGGTGATATCGACCAGCATGCCGACAAATTTGACGGGCTCGTCGTCCTCGTCGAGTACGGCGCGACCGCTCGCATGAACCCAGCGGTAACCGCCGTCATTGCGCATCAGCCTGTATTCCTTGGAAAACACTTCGGATCCGGCCAAGATCCCGGCAACCGCGACCTTCACACGCTTGAGGTCGTCGGGATGGATGGAGATGAAGAAATGATCCGTGGAGACGCCGTCCGCTAGCGCGACGGCATCCTGGTTCGTGATCGCCGCAAACCGGGCGTCGGCCACAAGCCTTTTCCGCGCAATATCCCATTCCCATCCGCAGGCCGCACCGGCGGCATCCAGCGTCAGTTGCAACCGGCGCTGGGCCAGTTCGAGCTCCGAACGCTCCCGAGCCAGTTCGGCCGCCAAGTTGTCGGCATCGTTACCCATGATCGCCGCCGCTACCCACCCGCCTCACTTCAGTCTGCTTCCGCCATCACGCGATCGATGAAGTCGGCGATGAGCTGTTTGAGCTTTTCCAGCGACGGAAGGTCCATGATCATTGCGATATATCCACGGATATTACGCTCCCGAACCGAGAAGTTGATATACAGAAAGAGAACGAAGCTCTCTTCATTTGGCCCGCCGATGGCCTCGAACAGAAAATTGCTGTCACCCCGGCGCAGATTGGGCAGCGACATTTTCAGGGTTTGCTGCAGCATGTTCGCCATCGAGCCGAGGCAACCGTTCAGGATAACGTTGCCGGTCTCCGCAAGCGCTTCCTCTTCCATATCGACAACGTCGGCCTCGCCCATCTCGTCGCCGACAATGGCGCGCACGAGTGACAGTCCGTTGCTTTCGGGGAAGATCAGCAGGGCGCGGCCGGAGAACGGACCTTCGAACTGCTGCTGGACGGCGATCAGATTCTCGCTTTCGCGCTGGCCGATCAGGGAGGCTGCCGACTTGCGCGTGACAATCTCGACAGACGGGACAGACAGGATCACCTGTTTGTTGACCATCTTTCGCAAGCTCGCGGCGGCGCGGCTGACGCCGATATTCACGAGTTCGGTCAGCGCATCGCGTTCGAGTTCGTCCAGCGCAATAGTGCTGTCGGTCATGCTCCCGCCTTCTTGAGCCGAAGCGCCGCGCCGGAGATGAAACCGTTAAGGGCCTCCTGAGTAACCGGCTTGGCGACGAATGTGGCGTTCAGCGCACGGACCCGTGCAATGATCTCATCCTGAACATTTGCCGTGATCACCGCGATTGGCATGTTCGGGTGGGCGGCGCGCAGTTCCGACGCCAGTTCAAGCCCGTCCTTGTCCGGCATGTTGAAATCGAGGATTGCGACGTCGATTGGCTGCGAGCCGACGATATCCATCGCGTCGACGGCATTGCCTGCTTCGACACGGGTCCAATCGGGTTGCAATGCGGCGATCGCCTTGCCCGCCACGATGCGGGCCAATTTGCTATCATCCACCACCAGGACTGTGATCGTCATTTCTTACTCCGAATAGTCGTAGCGGCCCCGCCTGCCACGAGCTTAATGATACCCTTATTGGGATGAGGATGACTCCGCAAGTTTGACCGGCGGTTCTTGAGTGTCGTCAAGGAAGGCGTTTAACGCCAGCAGAAGCCTGTTATCTACCAACGATGACATAGAGGCACCAACCATCCTTGGCCTAAATACCATCAGGGCCTGCCAGAGAGCCGTGTGTATCGCCGTTGCCGCGCCAAGGTCAACGGAAAGACCAGGCAGGCTTTCCAGATACCCCACGAGTGTTTCGACTTCTTCCGCACCGCATGTTCCTGACAAGATAATGGTGTCGGTCTTGAGGCTAACCGTCATTGTACCAACTCCTCCATGTTCAACACCAGCAGGACCTTTCCGTCCCCCAGCAAAGTCGTTCCCGCAATCCCTGGCACGCCGTGCAGCAAACCAGCCAACGGGCGCGTCAATGTCTCTGCACGCTCGGCGATCGCATCGACCGACACACCAATTTCCTCCTCCCCCGCGCGCACGACCAACACCTTGAGGTCGCTGGAATGGGAGTTCGGCGATTGCATCTGCAGCAGCTCACCGAGGCGGAGCAATGGGATCGTCCGGTTGCGTAATACGAAGGCCTTGCCTGCCCGGATGGACTGGACGGCACTCGCCGCGAGCTTGTGGGTCTCGATGACGTCCGAAATCGGAATGCCATAACGCTCATCGCCAACCTGAACGACTATCAACTGCGTCATCGAAAAGCTGATCGGCAATTTCAGAACGAAGGACGTGCCACAACCGATCGTGCTTTGCAGTTCGAGCGTCCCGCCAAGCCTTTTGACGGAGCTCCGGACGGCATCCAGGCCCACACCGCGGCCGGACAAGTCGGAGACCGAGGAGGCAGTGGAAAAGCCGGGCGCAAAGACAAATTGCAGGATGTCCCGGTCGGAGAGAGCTGATGCCTGGCCTTGCGATATCAGGCCGCGATCGATCGCCGCCGCCCGCACCCGCTGCGGATCCATGCCGCTGCCGTCGTCGGCTACCTCGATCTCGATCTGGTCGCCGCGCTGCCGGGCGCACAGCAGGAGGCGGCCCCTGGGGGGTTTGGACTGCCGCAGCCGGTCGGCTTCGGGCTCGATGCCGTGGTCGAGACCGTTTCGAATGAGGTGCAGCAAAGGCTCGAACAGTTCCTCCACGATTTCCCGATCCGCTTCGACGGTCTCGCCCTCGATGATGAGGTCGAGCGCCTTGCCGAGCCTTGCCGATGTTTCTCGCACCAGTCGCGGAAAGCGACGAAAGGTGTGTTCGAGCGGGATCATCCGCGCCTGGGTGACGGCGCTATAGAGCGAAGCGACCAGGCGCTCGATTTCATGATGGTTTGCGAGGATTCGTCTTGCCAAGGGATCATTGCCGTGGCCGCGTGCTTCCTCCGCCAGCGTAACGAGGCCGTTCTTGGCGGTGATCAGCTCGCCGGCGATCTCGATCAGTTTATCGATACGCGCGGAATCGACCCGCATGGTCGTCGATTGACGATCCGTCGAACGGTCCGGTGATGCTTCCGGGCCGGCGGATGCCTGCTTGGCGGTTGCTCCGGGCAGCGTGAAGATCTTGACCTGATCCGGGATCAGTCGGAACACGGCTTCCGCCTCGGCAAGCGAACCGCCCGAAATGGCCTCGATCAGCAGATTACAGCGGAAAGGATCGTAATCCTGCGGCAATGGTGGGTCTTCTTTAAGCGAAAACGCCAGATACCGCAGGTCTGAAAGCCGAGATATCGTCGCCAGCGGATCGTCGCCGTTGAAGAAACATTCGGGATGCGGTTCATAGCGGACGGCGATCAAGCTTCCTCCCGCATCCACAAGATCAGCCTGTTCATGCAGAGCCGACGCCCACTCCGGGAGTGGTGTGGGCGCATCGGCACCCGCGTTGGCGTCGGGCTCGGTCATTTCTCCGGTTAGAAGCCTGAGAAGCCTCGGCGCCTGCTTCTCCTGCGCTTCGGATAGACGACCTGTTTGCGAGATGCCGTCGATACTGCTATCAACCCACTCGATCACCGCCAGAAGTGGATCGATGAGCGTCGCGTCCACGACTATCTTGCCGACGCGTGCCTGCGACAGAAGATCTTCCGCCTGATGCAATAATCCGAGCATTGGGCCGAAATCGAAAAGACCAACCGATCCCTTCAGCGTGTGGAACGCCCGGAAGGCGCTTTCCAGGCTTTCGCGTTTGCGCGGATTGGCCTCGAGCGACAGGAGATCATCCGAAGCCTGCTGGACAAGTTCGCGCGCCTCGATGGCGAATTGGGGAATCAATTCATCCATTCATTTAACTCCCGCCTCTCGATAGACGATGGCGTCGGGAAAGCGGACCGGTTCGAAAGTTTCCGAAATGCGCGACATGGATTCCGTATGGCCAAGGCAGATATAGCCGCCGGGATAGAGCAGTTCGTGGATATTGCGCGCCGCGACTTCTCGCGCCGCCTCATCGAAATAGATCAGCAGGTTGCGGCAGAATATCACATCGAAACGCCCGAGTGCCGCCAGACTGGACCGATCGACGATATTGCCCCTGGCGAAGGTCACGGATTCCCTGAGATCGCCGATCAGCCGGCGTTGCCGCTCCCTCTCGGGCTCGAAATAGCGGTCGAGGATATCCTTCGGGATCTTCGACAGCGACCGCTGCCCATAGTACCCGTCCACCGCCTGCCGCAGAATGGCGGTGTCGATATCCGAGCCGGTGATTTCGATATTGTAGGCATCGACCAGTGGCCAGTTTTCAAGCAGCCAGATGGCAATCGAATAGGGCTCCTCGCCGCTAGAACAGGGCATGGACCAGATACGGATACGATCGCCCGGCCCCTTCGCTTTGATCACGTCCGGCAGGATCGAATTGCTGAGGCAGGCAAGCTGGTGGTGCTCGCGATAAAAATAGGTTTCGTTGACGGTGAAGCTGTTGATCAACAGCTCGGTTTCCCGCAGGTCGCCACGCAGTATGGAAATGTAGTTCTTAACCGACCGTGCCTTCCGTTGGCTAATCAGGTCGGCGACGCGTCGTTCGATATAATAGCGTTTCGTTTCTCCGAAAACCATGCCGCTGCGTTGATAGATGATGGCGCAGATTTCCTCCAGATCGGCCACCGAAAGCGGAGCAGTACCGTAATTTTCCGAATCTGCCGGAGGGATCACCATCAGTAAACCCGATCCAGGAGGCAGGCTCCGATTTCGTCCACGCGCCTGATTTCACTGGCACCGTTAAGGCGCACCAGCTCTCCCGGCATGCCCCAGACAACGGCGGTTTCCTCCGATTCGGCAATCGTGTAGCCGCCTGCGGCCTGCAGGTCTGCCATGGCCGCGGCACCGTCGTTCCCCATACCCGTCATCAGTATGCCAACCAGATCTGGTGTCGGCACATGTTTCATCGCCGAGCGCACCATCCGGTCGACGCTCGGATGCCACCGATAGGCCGGGTCGATCGGGGCAGCCATCGCCACCAGAGACCCGCCGCGCAAAGAGATGACGATATCTGCGTCACCCCTGGCGATGTAGATATTGCAAGGCTCGAGCTTGGTCTGCAGCTTTACCTCGGTGACGGTCAAAGCACATATCGTGTTCAGTCGTCGGGCGAGTGGTCCTGTAAATGATGCGGGCATGTGCTGCGCCACGACCACCGGCCAACCAAAATCGGCCGGCAGGTTGGCGAGAACCGCGTCCAGTGCAGGGGGGCCGCCCGTCGACGTTCCGATCAGCACGAGACCCGGCCTGCCCGCATCCCGGGTCCTTGGGGAAGAGTTTTCGCGATGGCGCGCTGGAAGCGCCTGCCGTGGCGCCGCTCTCTGCGTCAGGCGAACGCGCTCGGCAAGCCTGCGGCTGCGCCGGATCCGCACCGTCGCAGCAGTGCGGACTTTCTCGATGAGGCGCGGGGTCAGTTCGTCGATCGAAAGCGAAATCGCGCCGCTTGGCTTGGCGATGAAATCCACGGCGCCGATCTCCAGCGCCGCCAAGGTCTCCTCCGCGCCCTCCTCCGTGAGCGACGACACCATCACCACCGGGCAAGGATGTTCAAGCATGATGCGATCGAGACAGGTGAGCCCATCCATCAACGGCATATGGATATCGAGGGTCACCACGTCGGGCCGGAAGTTCGACACAACCTTCAGCGCCTCAGCACCGTCACGGGCGTATTCGATCTCGAAATCACCTTCCGCGCTGAAAATCCGGCCCAGAAGCTTCCGCATCAGCGCGGAATCCT
This sequence comes from Neorhizobium vignae, assembly GCF_000732195.1. Lineage (GTDB taxonomy): Bacteria > Pseudomonadota > Alphaproteobacteria > Rhizobiales > Rhizobiaceae > Neorhizobium > Neorhizobium vignae. Next base: position 11,510 of record NZ_JNNU01000033.1, on the reverse strand, counting down.
CGACGATGAGGAGACGGATCACGGAACGGCCACCGCCGTCTTGTTGTCGGTGATCGCCGCCACGATGTCCCGTTCCGCGCGGCTCAATAGCTCCTGGGGATCGATCAGCAGGATCATTCGGCCGTCGGATTTGATATGGGCGATGCGATCGAAGACGTCCGTCTGTTCGGACGAAAACTCAGGCGCTGCGGACAGCGCTGTCGAGGAGAAGGCTTTCACTTCGGACACACTATCCACCACGAAGCCGGCCTGCAGGGTCCCGAGCGTCACGATGATGGCGCGCGCCTTGGCTGTCTGCGCCAGTTCGACGGCTTCGAAACGGGTCCTCTGATCGATCAGCGGAATGGCCTTGCCGCGCAGGTTGATGACGCCCATCATAAAAGTCGGCGCACCAGGCATGCGGGTCACTTCGTTCGGAACGCGCACGACTTCGTCTACCGAGCCGATCGGCAGGCCGTAATTTTCGTCGCCGAGTTGGAAGATCAGGAACTGCTCGAACGTGTCGTCTTTCTCGCGTGTCGTTCCCATCGGTTTCGCTCCTTCATTCTGGCCGATCGCCTGGATGACGGTATGATGACTGAACAGCTTTTCCGGCGACAGGATGGATATCAGCAGTCCGCCTTCCGCTATCCGACCGATCGCCTCGATCTGCGCATAGCCGCGCTCGCGCTGGAGCACCGCCGGCACCGTGTCGATGGCAGCTTCGTCCAGGCGGCGGATGACATCCATGTCATCGACGACCAGGCCCACCAGATCGCCCTCGTACTCCACGACAATGATAGGCGAGCCTTCACCCGCCGAATGGGGGCCATCAAGACCGAGAAGCGATGCCAGCGAAACCAATGGCAGGACGCTGTCTCGCATCGGAATGAGACCGATGAACGCCGCCGCGGCATTCGGAATGACCGCGATATCGTCGGTCAGCGTCGCCACCTCGCGGATATCCTCGAGCGGTAGACCATAGAGCTGCCCTGCCACGCGAAACGACAGCAAGGCGATGAGCTGAACGCTCGCCTCCAGCTCTGCGCCACGGTCGCCATTGACGGCTCGTTCGACCGGCGCACGCCTCGCCACCTTAAAAGCTGCGTCCAGCAGACCGTTCAGCCCCTGAAGCGGTGCTGTCGTGGCATCAGCCGAAAGCCGCAACACATCATCGACGAGCAGGCCGACGGCGCCGCCGTGATCGTAAACGATGATCTTGCCGTCCCTTGTCGAACCGTGGCTTCCATTCAGGACCTTGCCCATCGACAGGACCGGGACCGGCTTGCCGCGAAGATTGGCGATACCAGCGAGCGCCATTGGTCCATGCGGGACCCGCGTGATGTGCGGCACCCTTACCACTTCCAGCACCAGGTCCGCTTCGATCTCATGGTTTCGCTCTCCGACCCGGAATACCAGACGTCGCCGCTCGACATCCGCGGTAGAGGATGATCCTGCCATACCTTCAGTTTCCGGACATCTGGAGTTCGTCTGCCAGCGACGCGATTTCTTCGACAGCCGCCGCCAGGTCCTCCGCCCCACGGGACTGCTGCCTTGCTGCTGTTGCCGCCTGTTCGGAGGCCGCATTCGCCTCCTGCGCGACCGAGGCAATCTGCTGCGTTCCGGCTTGAACCTGTTTTGCCGCCACGAGGATTGCCTGAGTCGCTTGCAAGATCGACGCGTTGCCGCGCACCATGAGGTCCACATCGGCTTCCGCAGCGACTAGCCGGTCGACGATCTGCCTGTTCTTGGCGATCTCGACCTCGGAGGCCACGACGATCATTTCGAGCTCCCGCTGGACGGCGGCGATCTGCATCTGGATCTGCCGCACGATATCCTTGACGCCGTCGATATTCTCGGCGGCGTCCTGCGCGAGCTTGCGGATATCCGTCGAGACGATCGCAAACCCGCGGCCTGCCTCCCCGGCTCTCGCCGCCTCCACCGAACCGCTCACCGCCAGCATGCTGGTCTGCACCGCAACGAGAACGATCCGGTCCACCGTGCGCTCGATCTGGAACCCGATCTCACCAAGCGAATTCAGGTCCGTCAAAGCGCTTCTTGTTTCGCCAAGTGCGTCGGAAACGCCCGACGCGATGACATTCAGGCCAGCCTTGTTTCTTCCCAGGAACGTCTTGATTTCGTCGGCGCGCTGGCTTGCCTGCTCGGCGCTCTCCTGAGTCTGGGAGGCACTCTTCTCGATCTGTGTCATGGCCGCATTGGCCTGCTGCGTCGCGGCCGCCTGCGCTTCAGCCCCCCGGCTGATCTGCTCGATCGCGATTAGGATCTCGCCGGCAGCGCCGGAAAGTTCCTGGACTGTTGCGGACAGTTGTTCTGCAGCCGAACTGAGCTCCTCCGTCTGCGAGGACCGGCCGTTTTCGTTCATCAAGTCGTCGGCAAGCGTTGCCAGCGACTGGGCCGTCTGCTGGCTCTCCTCGAGTGCTGCGCTCTGTTGTTGGACCGCGCGTTGCGCCTCGGCCGCGGCAGCGGACTGTTGTTCGGCCGCAGCCGCCACGGCTTCGGCGCCCTTTTGAGCTTCACGTGTCGCGACCTCGGCTTCGACCGCAGCGATCAGGATCACCTGGCTGTTCTGCGATAGAGCGGTCAGGCCCGAGCGAATAACATGCAGTGCTTCGGAAACCGTCCGGGCTGAAACCGTCTGCTCCTGGGCCTTCGCGGCCGCCGACTTGATGCGATCGGCAATCCGGCGAACGCCAGCGACGATCGTCTCTGCATGCTGGCTGACATCGCGCGAGCTTCGCTCGGCAATTTCCGCCAGGGATCGGACCTCATCGGCAACGACCGCAAAACCGCGGCCTTCGTCGCCGGCCCGCGCAGCCTCGATCGCGGCATTGAGCGCCAAGAGATTGGTTCGGTCCGAAATATCCGCGACCGCGACAGTCGTGGCCCCGATGCTTTCCGCTTGGGATTGCAGCCGGTCGATAACGGTGACGGAAGCGATTTGCCGGGAGGCGTTGGCGTCGATTGCCGAGATCGACGCATCGATCTGCGCGGCGGATTCGAAGACGGAGGTCTGCAGTTCTTCAGTACGTCTGCGGAAGGCTTCCGCTTCCGTTCTGGCCTCAGAGAACCTGGCTGAAAGGTGGGTGGTAGCGGACAGCGATTCGTGCGCAGCGCCTGCGGCTTCTTCGGCGCCGCTGGCGATCTGCTCCAGCGCGCGACGCAGTTCCTCGGCCGCTGCGGCGGCTTCCGCAACACCGGTCGCCAGTTCTTCTGTCGCAGCTCCGATACGCTCGGCTGCCTTCTGCTGCCGGACGCGGGAGCGATCCTGCGAACGCCGCGAGATCGCGAGCTTGTCTGTCATGCTCGCGGCCGGTGCGGCCGGAGCGCCCCTGCTTGCAGCCGCCTTTGTACCCAGTTGGGATGTCTTCACCAATGCCATGGATTATCCGTTATCTGTGAGCCCGGCCGCGAATATGCAAAGCGACAGGCTCCGGTGCTTGCAAGGTTGCTAATCTCTTTGATTTCATGTCGTAAAGCAAACTTTACCGTGTTTGCGAGCTGTCAGTTCCCGGATCTGGTCTACCACGCGGTCGACTTCATAAGGTTTTGAGAAAAAGGGAGTTTTTCCCGGCAGGTCGTTCTTCGGAATCTTCAGATAGCCGGAAGTCAAAAGGATCGCCACGTCCGGGCGAGCCTGCCGCACGAGACCAGCCAGTTTCAGGCCGTCGATAGAACCCGGCATGTCAATATCCGTGAAGAGAGCTTGGATCTCCGGATGCGCCGCCAGAAGTTTTAGAGCTTCATCGGCATTGGCCGCTTCGAATACCTGAAAACCTGCATGCTCCATGTCCTCGACAAGGCTCATGCGGATCAACCCGTCGTCCTCGACGAGCAGAACAAAAACGGCGTCATTTGCCATAGGAAGGAACCAGAATAGGAATGAAATAAGCCAACCTGACATAATGCGCCTGGGCGCCGTTGGTTCCCCGAAATTTCTGCCAAATAAACGAATTTCGCCGGCACAATGGCACGGATGTCGCGTTCAGCTATCAGCGCTCCGCAGACAGGGCTGCATCGGTCGTTCAAACTATTAAAAAAGGCTGGCGCGGGCTTGCCATTCAAGCCGACAGTGCCGAGCTGGACGCTATCCGTCGCACCGTCGGCCAGAGGGTCGACACAGTTGGAGGGCTTGATATTCTGGTCAGTCGCGTAGGCATCGGAACCGCCGTAATGACCGCGGATCTGGCATGTGCCGAGCTGCGAGCCATGGAGGGGAACCAACTCCTGCGGGTGTGGCGGCGCTGGCATGCCCTGCCAAGGTGTTCACCAGACGCAGACTGTAATGCTGATCCAGATCAGCCGCCAAAGGTGAACACGGTGCTGAAGTCATTACTTCGCATCGCCGGCAAAAAGGTAAACTGACGTGCATCGCGGCCGCCGGCATTAACTGCCCGCATAGATATTTTTTTAGCGGCACGCAATTTTGCATCATGCAAACGATGCGCTTCGGAAGAACGCAACCAGAACCAATGTTCAACAACCGGAGATCCAAGGGATGCTGCGCCAGAAGGCGACATCGGGGTGTGGACATTCACGGATTGATCACCAAGACACCAGGGTCAGCGTCGGAACTCACCGCCACTTGATAGAACTGGCTTACCGCAGTGGCCCCTCTGGCCATACCCCCCTGCGGGAGAGGCCTGGCACGGCACTTCTGCCGCTGCTGGCCTCGCTGAGACCATGAGCTGCATTGCGGGCCTCAAATGGCACGAATCCCTGAATGGCAAACCACAGCTTTTCCCGGCACTCCATTGGTCCGCGACTTCAAATCAACCGGTCGGCTTTTAAGGCGAAGGACAACCTATTCTGCAAACGGAAGTTCAATTTCTTCGCGATTTTTTTTGCGCCCTCGATCAAGACGGTCTTAACCCGCTCGGCATCTTGTGCCGGCAGCATCCCAGCCCCGGTCCGAATGCCTTCCTGCCACGCAGGCCCTCGTTCCCATGCTTCGTTGTAGACGAGCGCCAATTCGGCGGACCGCCTCGTCTGCAGAAGTGCCTCAAAGAGTAAAGCGGCTTGGCGGACGTCCTAGCTTATGAAGTCCATAGACCTCATGTATCAGACGATGCTCGCCGAGCTAGGTCAGCGCTCGCTCGACGCTGCTTGGACGTCGACACCGGCGACAGGTTGGTCAGATGGCTTAAGTTCCTGAATGGACATCCTTCGTGGCACAGCGTCTATTTATGGAACTTTTCTGAGCTAGCTCAAACGCTTGGCGCGGAACGTTCGACTGACTTCCTCATCTCGACTAGACAACGCATTCACCGGGGCTGCCACCTATGGAGAATGTCCCTTACTGCTCGGGCTCACGCAATTCACATTCCCGAAAGCGTTGCGGTTTTCGTCAGGAATCTCAAGCTATTCGCCCAAAACGGACAACTCCGGCCGAACTTCAAACAGAGATTTCAGGCATGCCTGCCACATGACGGAGGTTCAAGCCATTCTTAAGCCTGGTGTTGCTTGCCGCGCGCGCCTGCAGCGAGCCATTTGGATTTCATCAAGTCTTCCCCTGGTCGTCGATTTGACGCTAGGCGACCGTGTCGCCGCCTCGCGCCTGTGAGGTCACATCCGCACTACAGCTTGTTGATGCGGTCGATCATGCCCTGCGGCCAGGACGAGGACAGTGGCGAGCGGGCATACTGCTTCTGGGCATAGTCGCGGAAGGCGGCGACATCCGGCTCGTAGACGTCCAGACCCTTGTCCTTGAAGAATTGGATCAGCTCGCTTTCCTGCTTAAGGTATTCGGCCGTGCTCCAGGCGAAGGCCTTCTTGGCGATGTCTCGCATGCGCTTCTGCTCGGCTTCCGAGAGCTTGTCGAAAACGGAAGAGCCGATCAGGAGCAGGCCGAATCCGACATTGTGGCCCGTCAGCACAATCTGGTTCGTCACCTCGTAGAACTTCATCAGCTTGTCGTTGGGCAGCGGATTGTCCTGCGCGTCGATCGCACCGGTCTGCAGACCGGTGTAGACCTCAGCGTAGTCCATGGCGACGGGATTGGCGCCAATCGCCTTGCCGAGGAACTGCCAGCTTTCGCCGCCCGGCATGCGAAGCTTGACGCTGGCCAAGTCTTCCGGCTTGGACACCTTTTTGTTTCCCTTGAGGTTGAGGTGGCGTGCTCCGTAATAAGCGGGCGCCAGAATCTCCACCTTCAGTTTCTCGCGAGCCGTTTTTCTGAACTCTTCGCCGACGTCGCTCTCGAAGATCTTGTTGAGATGATCGGCGTCGCGAACCACATAGGCCGCGCCGAGGATATCGAATTCGGGCGCCTGCTTGGCAAAATCCGAAGGCGGCAACATTGCCATCTCCAGGTTTCCGCGCTGAACGGCGACCAGTTCCGTGCCCTGCTTGAACAGCGTCGACCCGAAATAACCCTGAAATTCGTAGTCGGCTCCCATCTCCTTCGCGAAGATGTTGGTCAGCGCGAGCGAACGCGGCGCATCGGCAGTGGTCACGTCCGCAAATCGCAGCTTGGTGGCCGCAAGTGCCGCACCGGGCAGTCCGGTCGAAGCCGCAACCGCGGCCGCGCCCGCCAGAAAGTGTCGTCTCGATAAGGCTTGCATGTCTTCCTCCCCTTTCAGCGCTCCCGGCGCTCCTCAGATTGCAAATCGGTGTTCCGCGAATCCCTGCGCCACCCCCTCGAGCGCGAAGACGGCGCCCGCCATGGGCTCGGCTGCCCGCTGTTCCTCCGTCAGAAATTTCGATGCGGTGGTGATGAACAGCGTTCGGTAGTCTCGCCCCCCGAAACAGACGCAGGTCGGATTGCTGACCGGCATGGATAAAACCGTGTCGAGGCGTCCATCCGGGGCGTAACGTACCACCCGTCCTCCGCCGAAGAAGACGGTCCACAAACCGCCGTCTACATCGAAACAGGCTCCGTCCGGCCGATCGCCCGTCGCCGAATAGTCCGCAAACATCCGCCGTTCCGCGACCGAGCCGGTAAGCGGATCCACGTCGAGGACCCAGCTCTGGTAGCGGCGTGTATCGGTAAAATGCATGCGGCGCCGGTCCGGCGAGAAGGCGATGCCGTTGCTCACGATCACCTGGTCAAAGATCCTCTCGACTGTGCCATCAGGATCGACGCGGTAGAGCGCCCCATTCGGGCGGTGGAGCTGGTTGTCCATAGTCCCGATCCACAGCCGGCCCCAGGCGTCCACTCGTCCGTCGTTAAGGCGATTGTCGATCCCGCTTTCGATCTCCGTAAAGAACCGAAGCTCGCCGTCGTCGGAGCGGGTGAAAAGCGACAGGTCACGAGCCAGAAGGTGGCCCCCCGAAGAGGTAAACGCCTGGCCGCCAAGATAGGTGACGTCTGGATCAGGGAAAACGTCATGGCGGCCGGACGAAAGGTCGAAGCTTTGCAGCTTCGGCCTTTCGATGTCCACCCACCATAATTTGCGGGTCCTGTCACACCAAAGCGGCGTTTCGCCCAATTGGTCCGCCGTACGCACCACGCAATCCAGTTTCTCGGCAGAGATCATCCTCTCAACCATCAAAACCTCTCATATCGACTGGGCCTTCGCCTGAACTCATTGAATTAACAGCAGCCTCGCCATGTCCTAGACCAGCGCGATCGCACGCGTCGGGCCGCCGGTCGCACCCTTGACCTTCGGCGTCCCCAGAAGCAGGTGCGTGCCCTTTTCGGGAATGGCATCGAGGTTGGCGAGGCACTCCACGCCCCACCGACCGCTGCCGAGCCATTCGTAATGCACCGGGAACGCGCCGCCGGAATTCAGACCCGTGTCGAGCGACAGAGTATCGACGCCGATGCCCTTGACCTCCCGTTCCGAAATCAGGAAATGCGCCGTCTCCGCATGGAATCCCGGTGTGTGGTTGCGCTTCTGCTCGTCGATGCCGGTGAACTTCTTGTCGCCCACCAGCTTGTGCCAGCCGGAGTTCATGGCGACGCAGCATCCGCTCGGGAGGCGACCGTTCTTGGTTTCCCATTTCTTTATGTCGTCCGGCGTCAGGGACGTGTCCGGATCGTCGGCGGCACGGGCTCGTATGTCGATCACGACGAGCGGTACGATCATATCGGAAATCGGGATCATGTCCGCCGTCATTCCGTCGGCAGAAAAGTGGATCGGAGCGTCGATATGGGTGGCGCTGTGCTCCACGATCGTCCAGCGATGCAGGTTCACCTTATCCTTCTCGAACGTCGCCAGGTGCTCGACCGTGAACCACTTGTCGCCGCTAAAGGTGGGGAACCCTTCGTAGAGAACATGGGAGAGATCGATGGTGTCGCTGAACGCAAATCGCGGCGTGGTTTTTGCCGAGGTGACGGATGGGAGCGCGGCCGCTCCGATGCCGAGCGCGAAACCGGTCTTCAAAAGTCCCCGCCGCGTCGCGGTCTGGCAAATGGAATGAAGGCATCCTGGTGGGCACATGGAAATACTCTCCAACGTTCGATGAGATGTCTGCTTCTGCTGTGGCGAGTGAGAAGATGGTGCGGCGGTCCATCGAGATTGACACCTAAGATGTCACTCACGTGGTCAGGCGCCGGGAACTATGCCGGCCACGCGTTGACGCCCGACTTGAGGCTCTGGACTGCCACATGACCGGGGTCCGTCGTCACCGGCGCCAGCGCAGACACGACCCACGCTGGCGCTGACGACGCAACCGCTATTTCCGGCCAGCCCCGCGCCTGCAGGTGACATCGGAGCGAAATCAGGCCGGAGTTCCGTGGTCCTGTCGTAATCATGCCGTCATCCTCGTTCCGGTGGCTTGGGTGAGCTGGCGCAGTGTGGAAAGCTCACCTACCGTGATCCTCCTCACGTCCCGCATGCCCCATGTCCAACATGGACGCCGATCTTGTGGTCGGCGATCAGGGAGATGGCGTGATGCTCCTCGAAGCTCTGTGAACATACGGCCCGCCGTTCGAAGCTTTTGGCTCCGGCGAAAACGAACTGAATGTCGAGAAGCTTGGCGCCTCTCCTCCCGAAGAAAATAAATAACGTACTATTTAGTTAATTCAAGTAAAAGCAAGCGGGCGCTCCGATTTTTCTGGCCCGTGCCGGTCCCCTCCCCTGTCGGAAAACAAATGGCATCGGCGCGGACGCCATGAAAATAACGCGGGGCGGGGTCCGAAATCACCTGAGGCGCAGCGCGAGGTCCGCTCCGAGATACCGCTGGAAAATTGTACCGAAGGTATTGCTATTGGAAACGCGGAAAAAGCAGAACGCACTGATCAGCATATGGATGTCGATGGCGTCAGCCTTGCGTTTGGATGTACCCTGCTTGATGCCGGGATCCGAGCGATCCGTTCGATCAGCGAAATGTTCAGGTCGCAATGAAGTTTTGAAGTGCGGTGGCCCGAAGCCGGATCTGATCGCTAAACACGGCCTGTTGCTCCGGAGACGGCGTTTTAAGTGGTTGGATCCATTCCGGTGCATGTATGGTGGCCTGCTCGAGCTCATATCGTTGCTTGCGTCGACGATTGATTGCGAGGTTTCGGACGATCGTGCGAAGATAAGCGATAGGGGTCTCTATCCCTTTCAAAGTATCCGGCACGAGCTTGGCAAAAGCCTTTTGAACAATCTCCTATGCCTCCACACGGGATCCGACAAAAGGGGTAGCGTAGGAAACCAGGGCCGCTCGGTACTGCAAATACAGGCCGTCCGTGCCATCGCTATCAACACTCATAATCCGACCACCAGTCTCCGCCACGCCGCCTGTGCTCTACGCCAGAAAGTACAGCCGCATAGAAAAAGATGAGTGATTGACTCATATATCTTTCAAATCGGTATAGGCAAGCCATACAGTCGAGTCTTGAAGCATGCTCGCCTTGAGATCCCATCAGGGGTGAGGAATTCAGCGAGGTACGCATCGCGTCTATAGCTTAAAAGCGGCTGCTGGAGAAATATCCGCCCTTACCTCATCGGCCTAATTATCTGACGCAAGCCGCCGCCAGTCCTAAATGGCCGCATTGACTGGATGACGATCAGACCGGCGTGCGATCGGAGACGATTTGACGGCAGAGCCTAGCCCGCTTTGGGCTTCGGTGTTGCACCTGGGGTCGTTGCTTTTGGCGTGGGCTTGGTTGCTGCAGGTTTCACAGGCGCAGGCGTGGTGTTGCAACCCTTGCTCATCATCGCCGACTGAATTGCCTGAACCTTCCCTTTCGCGACGGAAACTTGACCCTCTTTGTCGCCGCCGAAAGTCGATGACATCGGCACGCCGATCAGGAACACGCCAAAGGCATCACCCGTCGCGGCATCATGCTGTTGCTTGGAGACTGCGGCAAGAGCCGTCTGCTCCTTGATCATCTCCTGGCCCAGTTGCTCGCACGAAAGGTTGGTGTAAGCGGCCATCGGAATGTCAGTCGGTACGATTGCGTCCGGTCGTTTCGCGCAAGACGAAATCGCAAGCGCAAGCGCCGGCAGCAGAAAATAAACCCTCATCAATACCCCCATGTTACCCGCAGGGAGGATAAGCATGATTCAGCCACAAGTGGAAGTGTCTGCGATACAACTTCAACCCATCGGGCCAGTGTTCAAGTCAAGGCTGCTGAGGACGCCCCCGAGATCGGCCAAGCCGATCCTTTCCCCTTGCCACCCACCAAAGCCTGATCTCCTTCAACAGTGCAGGCACAACCGGGATCGCGACTGCTAGCAACATCATCCAATCCGACTTCTCCATCAATTCAGTCTCCGCGAACATCACACGCCGTTGAGGATGAAGCAGGATTGATTGAGGGGGACCTTAAGGTGCAATTAGGCGCCTGATGAGTCTCCTAACTCCTTGGAATTTCTTCCCCGTAAAATTTTGGGGCTGCCAGAACGAGCTAAGAACTTCCCCGTCTCAGGAGTACGTCGCTTGCGAGCGGATCCTTTCGCCAGAAGTCGAAGATGCTGATTGTCTCCCTTGTGAACCTTAAACTGGCTAATTCACCCGCAGCGCGTCCCGCTGAGCCGGAGGCTCTCAAGTCCCGGCCTCGATGGTCGCGGTCACAAACGCCTCTATCTCATCTGAAGTCATCACAGCAGTTGAGCAAATTGTGGCTCCGGCGCAACCCTCCGATCTGAGAGGCACTCGCGCAGCTAATTTGCTACTCAGGATCTGCTTCTGCAACTTGACTCTCGTGGAGAGGGTGGGAATGCTGGCTTCATGAGTCCTAACCGCTTCAACGAATGCCTGCGCCATATCCGCTGGACGCCAATCAACCTGGCGTCGGCTTTGCAATGTGACCTTTCATGGATCGAAGCGCTGGAAACGGGCAATGAGGAGGTACCCGCTGGCCTTGCGGCTTGGCTGGAAACGCTCGCCCAGGCACATGAAGCTCTTCCACCACCGATCACCTACCGGCGCCAGAGGGCAAGACTTTGACCACAATGGTCCGATCACGCTTCGATATCCGCAAGGACAGCGACTCGACGTGGGAGATATTCGACACCACGACCGGCAGGACGGTTTTCATTGGAGGGAAGCCATATTTCGACCTTCCTCAAGATAGCGCCGACACCTTCGCCGGTTTCATGAACTCGGTCGGTATCATGCCTGACAGGGATACACTGCAT
>NZ_JNNU01000032.1 GCF_000732195.1 Neorhizobium vignae | reverse complement strand
CAGATGAGGCAGCCCGGTCTTTCACCGTCGCGTTTTGATTTCGAGGAGTATGGAGTCGAGACCCTTGATCAGCAGATTGGTGTGACGCGAAATCACCAATGCCATGCGCACCATGGCGGTACCAAGTTGCGCCGCAACCAGCGCAGCAGTGCCGCTGATTGAGGGTGTAGCCCACGGCGCGATGTACAGCGCACTCATGGCGTTTCGGCCAACCTCATCCTCGTAGACGTTCCCGTCCTAATGGCCGCCGTCAGGGCTTGAGCGGAACTTAACGGCCCAAGATTCACGCGCTTTCCGCAGGCATAAACGGTACGCCGCGAAACTGAGTGGGCTGCGGAAGTCAAAAGGCGCCTTGTAAGATCTAGTGGTTGCGGTCGGTCCGGTGTTGACGGGAATCGGCGTCCCGATCTGAAGCTTATCGTATGGTGAGCCACGCACGCCACTAGAGCCAGTGATCGCTCCAAGCCGACAAGGCTTTGGCTCTCCTTCCGGACGAGGAAGGCGGTGGCCCGAACGGGACCCTGGTAACCAGGGGTCAGAACAAGATTAGTGCGAAATCGCGCGTTTAGCTGAGAAAGTGATGCTTGAGATCGATTTTCGTTCTAAAAATGGGGTCCTAAATAGCATTTCACGCTAAAACTTCCTATTCATGTTCTGACCCCATTGGCGAACGCCGCAACGGTCCGCCTCTGCGCTTCAATCCCCAATCCGCACCCTGCCTGTGTGTGGACTCTCGATAGTAAGCAACGAACTGTCTTTCCATGTTTAGCCTCTGACATACGATTAGTGTCATGTGTCTGCTGCTAAAAAAGGTATAGGGCGAGTGAAACGATCGGTTTCCCTATGGCCGGGCAAGTTTAAACTGGATGCCCTTCAAATTTCATTGCTTTCGCTCCTTTCCATCCTTAAGACCGGTTTGATCGCCGCACCGCTGTGTTGGGCATGGAAGGCATCGTTGATATCCTCGAAATTGAAGAACTGGATCAGCCGGTCAAACGGGAAATGTCCGCGTTTGTAGAGGTCGATCAGGAACGGGATGAACAGTTTCGGATTACTGTTGCCTTCGACGATGCCGCGCACCTTCTTGCCGAGCAGCATGCTGCGTACCGGAATCGGCAGTTCCGAACCATCGCTTGGCGCGGTCACAAAACCGCAGACGCCGCGCGGTGCCAGCACGTCGATCGCCTGGCGCATGACCGAGGCCACAGCCGTCGTATCAAGTGACTGGTCGACACCGTCGCCGGTCAGCCGCATGATGTCCACAACGGCATCAGTTTCGGTTGCGAGGATCGCGTGGTCGGCTCCGAGTTCGAGTGCCAGATCCAGACGTGCCATGATGCGATCGACGGCGATCACCGTCTTCGCGCCGGCATAGCGGGCCGCCATAATGGCGCTGAGCCCAAGGCTGCCGGCGCCAAAGACCGCAAAGCGATCGCCGGGACCGACTTTCAGGTCGTTGAGTGCCGCGCCCGCGCCGGTCTGGATGCCGCAGCCGAGCGGGCCGAGGATTTCAAGCGGCACGTCGTCCGGTACCTTGATGACATTGCGCTCGCTGCCGATCGCATAGGTCGCGAAGGACGACTGGCCGAAGAAGTCTCCGTGAACATCCTCGCCGTTGTCGCAGAGATAGCTCTTGCCGGCATCCGGTCTCGCGCAGCTGAAATTCAGCGGATATTGCTGGTAGCAATAGGCCGGTTCGGCTTCACGGCAGCTTCGGCAGGTGCCGCAATAGGCGAAGGTCATCACCACATGGTCGCCGGCTTTGAGTTCCCTTACCGCCGAACCGACCGCCTCGACGATACCGGCTCCTTCATGTCCGAGGACCACCGGACGGGCTTTCACTAGGATCTTGGAGCCGGCGCATTTTAGATCCGTATGGCAGACGCCGGCCGCGACGATCTTCACCAGAACCTCATGCGGTCCCGGTCCTGCCAGTTCCAGCGGGCGAATGGTGATGGCGTTGTCCTTGCCAACGATGGCGGCTCTGATCTGCATGTTTCCTCCAGACATTATTTTGTGACCATCTGCTGCGCCGGCATGAATAGTCGCCTCTTATTCGTTAATATAAAATCCTATTTGACGGAAATACAATATATGGATACCTTATATTTGGCGCGAAGGGAGGAGACTTTTCGCGTCATGATCGTCCGGCATCGCTTGCAGGTCGGGCCTGGTTTGGGAGGAAAATCAATGAGACGCTTGGTGACCTGCGCCTTGGCGCTGGTGGGTTCCGCATGCCTGACGACTGGCGGCGCATTTGCCGCTGACGACAATTATCCGAGCCGGCAGGTGACCATCATCACCGGCTTTGCCGCCGGCAGCGGCGCCGATATTTATTCCCGTTATTTCGCAAAGCAGCTCGAGGACTCGACCAAACAGACGGTCGTGGTGGAGAACAAGCCCGGCGGTTTCGGCAGCATTGCGGCGGTTGCCGCTGCGCGTGCCACGCCCGACGGCTATACGCTGTTCATCGGCGGCGCCGATACGTTCAGCGCCACGCCCTATGTCTTCAAGCAGTCGCCCTTCGATCCTCACAAGGATTTCATTTATGTCGCGCCGATCTTCGGCCAGGGCTTCACCATGCTCGTCAGCGCGAAATCGCCTTACAAGTCGCTTGCCGACTTGACCGCGGCTATGAAGCAGAAGGGGGCGAAGTCTTCCTACGCAACCTCAAACAACGTCTCGACCATTTTGGCCGAGGTCTACAAGCAGAGCGCCGGGCTGGAAACCGTCCAGGTCCGCTACAAGGCGACCGCCGATGTCCTGAACGACCTCGACAGCGGTTCAATTGACTTCGTCGTGTCGGACCCGGTCTTCGGACTGGCCCGCGCTCGAGACGGCAGCGGCAGGCTGCTGGCGATCAGCACGGCAAAGCCGATCTCCAGCATGGCAGATGTAAAGCCGTTCAAGGAACAAGGCGTCGATGTGGATCTGAATATCTGGTGGCTGGTCGCAGCGCCCGCAAAGACGCCGCAGCCGGTCGTCGACAAGCTGAACGCGCTTCTCACCAAAATCGCCAAGTCCGATGCGACCCGCGAGTTCGTCGGCAAGAATGGCGGCGAACCGCTGACGGCCGATTCTTCCGATGCGACCTACAAGATGGTCGAGCGCGAGATCAACGACTGGGCGCGTTACGTGAAGGTCGGCAATATCGAGCCGCAATGATGCTTTCCGACACGGGCCGGCGAATGGCCGGCCCTTGCCGTATCACGCGAATTGCCGAAGGTCGGCTTTCAAAATGTCGGCGGCCTTTTCGCCGATCATCAGCGTGGTGGCGTTGATATTGCCGCTGATATGGTCGGGAAACACCGAGGCGTCGGCCACCCACAGGCCATCGAAGCCGCGTACCTTCAAGTCCGGCGTGACGACCGCATTCTCATCCGTTCCCATGCGGCAGGTGCTGATCGGGTGCATGTAGCTGCGGGAGTTGGCGCGCACGAAATCCCTGTCCGCCTGTTCACTTGCCTCGTTCGAAGGGTAAAGCGATCGATCGACGATATGTTTGCCGAACGGTTCTTCATCGACCAGCGAACGGATGATCTTCAATCCGCGCACCAGCGTTACCAGATCGTCCTCGTTCTCGAACAGCCGGTAATGGATCTCGACCGGATCGGCGGGGTTTGCCGACCGGATCGTCACATGGCTGCGGCTCCTCGGATAGTTCATGTTGACGCCGACCGAGATCAGCGATTTCGGCTTCAGGAGGGCCCTCCCGGTCGCCGGTGCGAACTCGCTGGCATAGGGGAAGAACGTCACCTGAAGATCAGGCGTCGCGACGCTTGCTTCTGAGCGGAAGAAGCCGACCGCCTCGGCCGAAGCCGCACCGACCGGCCCGCGTCCACCCAAAAGCCATTGGGCAAGATGATAGGGCGCCCGCAGGCCGCGCGACTGATTGTTGGCGGTCGGCGTATCGACCTCCATGATCATCCGGAAGCCGGTATGGTCGAGCATGTCCTGCCCAACGCGGGGCAGGTTTTGGCGCACGCCGATACCGTAATGTTGCAGTCGTTCCGCGGGGCCAAGGCCGGATAGCATCAGAAGTTGCGGGCTGTTGAACGTCCCGAGCGAGACAACGACACCGCGCCGCGCCTTGAGCTGCAGCAACCTGTCGCCCCGCCTTGCGATCAGTCCATCCGCGCGATTGCCTTCAAAAGTCAGTTGCTCGGCCCGGCATCCGGCAAATATCTGCAGGTTCGATCGGCTCAGATTGGGCGCAACATAACCGTCATAGGCCGATACGCGAACGCCGCGGCGGATCGTGCCCTGTACATAACCGATGCCCTCCTGCGTTTCGCCATTATAATCTGGGTTGAAGGGAATGCCGTGCCGTCCGGCCGCGGCAATGAAAGGGTCCGTCAGGGGATGGCGATAGGTCGGTAACGTCACATCCTGCGGGCCTAACCCGCCGCGCAAACTGTTTTCTGCAAGATCGGACGTTTCCAGACGCCGGAACAGCGGCAGGACGCTCTGCCAGTCCCAACCTGGATTGCCCATCGCCGACCAGCGGTCGAAATCCACCGGCGCGCCGCGTGCGAAGATCAGGCCGTTGATCGCCGAGGAGCCGCCGAGCACCTTGCCGCGGGCGATTTGGTCGACGCGGCCGTTGCGGGTCGGGTCCGGCGCGGTCTTGAAGCGGTAATCGTAGCGCGGATGGCCGAGCGTCTTCAGCACCGCGGCCGGTATCTTTGTCAGGCGCAGGTTATCCCTCGTACCCGCATCGACGAGCGCGACCCTCAGCCCGCTGACCTCGCTCAGCCGCCCGGCGACTGCACAGCCGGCGCTGCCGGCTCCGACGACGACGATGTCGAACTCATGCGTCTCATCGGCCATGGTCCTCTCCCACCTCGGATGCCCAGAAGGCATAGGCCTTGGTGTGGTCGCCATAACCGCCAATCGCATCGCGCGCCTCGACCATGCGGTCATGCACGGCGTGGGTCAGCGTCGCCTTCACAGCCTTGGCATCGGCGAGATCGGCGGCGATCTTGATATCCTTGGTGAAGAGGTCGAGCGCGAAATTACGGCTCTCGTTGCCGGCGATAATTCGGCGAATGGAGGTCTCGGTCGCGAAGCTCCGGGCCGTCGAGACGTTGAAGACGTCCACCATCATGGCAGGGTCGAGGCCGTATTGCCTGCCGATGATCAGCGCTTCGCAGGCGCCGACATAGGCCGCGGCGGAGACATAGTTGTTCATCGATTTCATCACATGGCCGGAGCCGAGCTTGCCGAGCCGGAATATCTTGTTGCCGAGATGCGAGAGAACCGCCGCGGCGCGTTCGACCGCCTCCTCGCTGTCGCCGCCCATCATGAAGACCAGATTGGCATCCCGTGCGCCCATCCACCCGCCGGACACCGGCGCGTCGATCAGCAGCACGCCGTGGCGGGCGAGATCGGCGCCCAGTTCGCGGGTGCTTTCTGGTGGTGAGGATGTCGTGTCGATGACGAGACTGCCGGGCTTGAGGCCGGCGAGGAGGCTCTTTTCACCGCCCTCGTTCAGGGCTGCACGCACGACTGCACCCGTCGGCACCATGGTCAGGATGACCGACGCTGGGGCGAGATCTGCCGGCGTTTCAGGAGCCACCGTCCCGTGCTCCCGAGCGAAGACGGTCCGTTTTTCCGGGTCTATATCGTAGGCCAGAACCTCATATCCGCCCTTCACCAGATGCGCCGCCATGTGCGAGCCCATGTTGCCGAGCCCGATAAACCCTATAATGCGATCCGTCACGTTTTCCTCCCGTCGTGATGATCTTTTATCTGCCTCAAATTTTTACGATGATGGATTGTGTTTGTCCATAATGAATAATAAGGTTGCCTTATACTCGCAGAGGAGCGGTTCAAGGAGCGGCGAGAAGGAGGAAGCATGAGCGTCAACGTTTCGATGGCGGCGATCCCTGTTGCCGTGAGCGAATTCATTC
Organism: Neorhizobium vignae; assembly: GCF_000732195.1. Taxonomy (GTDB): domain Bacteria; phylum Pseudomonadota; class Alphaproteobacteria; order Rhizobiales; family Rhizobiaceae; genus Neorhizobium; species Neorhizobium vignae. The sequence goes on along the minus strand of NZ_JNNU01000032.1, from coordinate 50,722 downwards.
GTGGCCCCCACAAGTTGCTGATTGACGGCAAGTGGGTGGCGGCAGCATCGAACAAGACCTTTTCAACCCACAATCCGGCCAACGGCAGTCTGCTCGCCGAAATCGCAGCTGCGGACGCGGCCGATGTCGATCTCGCAGTCGATGCCGCCCGCCGCGCCTTCGACGACGGCCCTTGGTCGAGGATGACGCCGGCGGCCCGCGCCAAGCTTATCTGGCGATTGGCAGATGCGCTGGAAACGCATGCCGACGAATTTGCCTTCATCGAAACGCTCGACAACGGCAAGCCGCTGAACGATGCGAAGATCGTCGACCTGCCGCATTCGATCGAAGTTCTGCGTTATTTCGCCGGCTGGTGCACCAAGCTGAACGGCGAGTCCATCTCTATCTCCAATCCCGGTACCTGGCATGCCTATACGATGCGCGAACCGGTCGGCGTCGTCGGATCGATCACTCCGTGGAACGCGCCGCTGATGATGGCGGTGTCCAAGATTGCTCCGGCGCTCGCTGCCGGATGTACCGTAGTGCTGAAACCGGCCGAACAGACGCCGCTGACGACGCTGCGGCTCGGCCAGCTCATCCTCGATGTCGGCTTTCCCGAAGGCGTAGTCAACATCCTGACCGGCTTCGGCGACACTGCGGGTGCGGCGATGACTGCGCATCCGGGGATCGACAAGGTGACGTTCACCGGCTCGACGGATGTCGGCCGCATCATCATCCGGGCTGCCGCCAACGACTTCAAGCGCGTCACGCTGGAACTCGGTGGCAAGACCCCGGTCATCGTCTTTCCGGATGCCGATATCGACCGGGCGATCGAGGGGGCGGCCCGCTCGATCTTTTCCAATGCCGGCCAGATCTGCAACGCGGGTTCAAGGCTCTATGCCCATCGCGACGTATTCGAAAAACTGGTGGACGGCGTTTCGCGGCGGGCGAGCGAGTTTAGGGTTGGCCCCGGTCTGGCGGCCTCAACCCAGATGGGGCCGGTCGTATCACAGGAGCAACTCGACCGGATTTCCGGTTTTATCGCTTCGGGCCAGAACCAGGGCGCGGAGCTTCGCGTCGGCGGCGGCCGCATCGGCAGCGAAGGCTATTTCATCCAGCCCACGGTTCTGACCGGAACGCGACCGGACATGGATGTGGTGCAGCAGGAGATATTCGGGCCGGTGCTCTGCGCCATGTCCTATGAGGAGGCCGATCTCGATCGCATCGCCCGCGAGGCCAATGCCACGAGTTACGGGCTCGGCGCGGTGCTCTGGACGCAGAACCTTTCGACGGCGCACAAGATGGCGAAGAAGCTGAAGGCCGGCACGGTTCGGGTCAATGGCGGCGGTCTCGATCCGGCTCTGCCTTTCGGGGGCTTCAAGCAGTCAGGCTGGGGCCGGGAACTCGGCCGCGAAGGTATCGAGGCCTATACCGAGCTGAAATCGGTGGCGATGGCGCTCTGAGCCTTTGGGCTCAAGTGCATCGGGGGCATGACGCCCCCGCTCTCAAGGATCGGTATGGCGGAGGAGGCCGTGCTGGTGAACTGCAATAAGACTGCAGTCAGTGTGTCATGCCGGTCTTCTTCCGGCCGGCAAAAGGGAGGAGAGGACACGATGTTTCGCAGAACTTTCATGGCGCTGGCGCTCGCCGCGGCAATGCCGCTTGGCGTCCAGGCGCAGGACTATCCGAGCAAAGACATTCGCATCATCTGCACCTTCCCGGCGGGAAGCGGCGCGGACATTCTCGTCCGTTTCATGACGGAGAAGATCAAGGCGCAGGTTCCCGGTGCCACGATCATCGTTGAAAACAAGCCGGGCGCAGCCGGCAGTATCGGTACGCAATATGTGGCGCGTTCGGCGGCAGATGGTCATACCATCCTCATGGATGCCGGCACGACGATCGCCTCGATCATGTCGCGCTTCAAGCAGCCGCCGATCGATGTCGCCAAGGACCTGCAGATGGTCGCGACCATCAACCGGCAGGCCTTCATGATCGTGGTCGATGCCAAGAGCGATATCAAGACCCTCGAACAGCTGACGGAGAGACTGAAAGCGGAAGGCGACAAAGCTTCCTATGCTGCTGCGGCCAATTCCGGCATGGTTCTGGGCGAACTCTACAAACAGGCGGCCAAGCTGGAAACCGTTCAGGTGAAATACGAGTCGGCGCCCGCGTCGCTGAATGATCTCCTGTCTGGCCGGCTTCTGTTCGGCGCGCTGGACCCGGTCTTTTCCCTGGCGCAGCAGCGCGAAGGGCGGCTCCGCGTGCTTGCCGTTGCCAGCAGCGAACGGCTCGCCTCGATACCGGACATCCCGACGCTGAAGGAAAAGGGATTTCCGATCGACGTGACCACCTGGTTCTCGGCGGCGGTTCCGGCAGCTACGCCGAAACCGGTCGTCGACAAGATCAACAGCTGGTTCACCACGGCGCTCAAACAGCCGGAGACGATCAAGTTCCTCAACGATTCCGGAGGCGATCCCTGGGCGAATTCGCCCGCAACTACCCAGCAGATGCTGATCAAGGCGATCGACGACTGGCGCGAGTTCATTCGTATCGCCAACATCCCGCCAGCCGGTTGACGGGCCGCATTCGGGCTTCCGCCATTCCGGCGGGAGTCTGTCTTCCCAGAAGGCATGAAGAAGCATGACTGCCACATACCACTATATCATTGTTGGTGCGGGCTCGGCTGGCTGCGTGCTTGCCAATCGGCTAACCGAAGACGGAACGACGCGCGTGCTGCTTCTCGAAGCGGGAAAGCGTGCCCGCCATCCGTGGCTGCAGATGCCGATCGCCTTTTACATGATGTCGTTCAACAAGCGATATACGTGGCAGTTCGATACCGAGCCGGAGCCGGGACTGAACGGCCGCCGCATTCTCCTGCGTCGGGGCCGCGCGCTGGGTGGAACATCGATGATCAACGGGATGATCTTTGCCCGCGGCAATCCTCGCGACTACGACACATGGCGGCAGCTCGGTCTTGAGGGCTGGAGCTATCAGGATGTGCTACCCTATTTCCGGAAGCTGGAAAACAGCTGGCGCGGCGAGGGCGAGTTTCACGGCGGAAGCGGTCCGATCAAGGTCTCCCAGACGCGGCATCCGCAAATGCTCTACGAAGCCTTGCAGGATGGTGCGGCCGCAGTCGGCCTTACCAATCGCGACGACTATAATGGTGCCGACACGGAAGGCGTCAGCAAGATCGAACTTGCCGTGGGCGACGGCGTGCGCCAGAGCACGGCCCGCTCTTACCTCGATCCCGCACTCTCGCGGCCCAATCTGACGGTCGAGACCGGCGCCGTTTTGCGCCGCGTGGTGATCGAGAAAGACCGCGCCCGAGGCGTCGAATACAGGCAGGATGGCCAGTTACGGACGGCATTTGCGGAAAGCGAAGTCATCCTGTCGGCGGGACCCTACAAATCGCCCCAGATGCTGATGCTGTCCGGCGTCGGGCCTGCAGATCATCTGCGCGAGTTCGGGATAAATGTCGTGCACGACCTGCCGGGTGTCGGGCAGAACCTGTCCGAACATCCCAATATGCTGGCGATCTTCAAGGCGAAGAACAAGGGCACATTTCTGGAACAGCTTCGGCTGGATCGCGCGGTCGTTTCCGGCGCCCGCTGGCACCTGTTCCGCAAAGGCCCGTTTACGAACAATGGTGCTGCGGCGGTGATCTTTGCCAGGACCGAACCGCATCTTGACCGGCCGGACGTGCAGCTCGTTTGTTCCTCGGTCGCGAACGATGCGAAGTTATGGTTCCCCGGCCAGACGCCGCCACCCATCCATTCCTTCACCGCCCGCGTCGGGACACTTTATCCCCGCTCGCGCGGATGGGTGAAGCTCGGCTCGGCGGATCCGGACGCATCCCCGCGTATCCAGTTCAATCTCTTCACCGAGCGTCCCGACATGGACGACATGATCAAGGCGATCCGGCTGACGCGGGAAATCTACAATTCCGGCCGCCAGAAAGACCTGATCGAAGACGAGATTTTTCCCGGCAAGGAGGTGCAGACCAATGCCGATCTGGAAGCGGTCATCCGCAAGACCGTGCTGGTCCGACAACATGCATTGGGCACATGCGCCATGGGCGTGACCTCAAGTGCCGTCGTCGATCCGGAACTCAAGGTTCGTGGCATCGAAGGCCTGCGTGTCGTTGATGCTTCCGTCATGCCGGAAGAGCCGGGCGGCAATACAAACATCCCGACGATCATGATTGCCGAAAAAGCGTCCGTAATGATCCGCGGGCGCGGCGCCGCCACGCCGGTTGGCTGACGGTCGGCCAGTCGCTTCTGGTGGATACGTCGAAGAGACTCAGGTTGCCGCCGCGTCCGCGGACATGCATCGTTTCGGGCTCGTCGCAAACCGTTGAGAGAGCAAAGCTGACGGGTGATTTTCAGCGTTTCCGCACTTTGTTGATCTTTTGAAGTCCGAAGAGGCGTGTGAGCAGATCGTTCTGATCGTTTAGCGGCACGTCAAATCCCTAAGGCGTGCCGGTCGGCGCTAAAGCTGGGAGCCGCCGCCTTCGACGGCGAGTTCGCTGCCGGTGGTATACGTTGCCTCAAAGCCCAGAAACGCGACAGCTTCTGCGATCTCTTCCGGTCGACCGAAGCGCTGCATCGGGTTTTACCGGAAGCACACCGCCCCTCGCCACCCACATTCGTCGTATCCGCGCGATGGCGGTGGAGGCCGTAACCGGCGCAGCTGCCTAAGTTTAACGGCAAGCCCTTCGCCCAGCTTCAGTCAAACAACGTGACATCACCGCTTTTGAGATTGATCTGCTGTCATCGGCATGGTTTGGCCTCCAGAGAGTTTTCTAGCGACCTCACTCTGCCACGGAGCAGGCCGCTACTCACCCCTGATGCGATCTCAAATAGCCGTTTGCAAAGTCAGTCGGCGGCAATGGCGCTTGAATATCTAATCATTTGAGCTATATTCATGCTCAAAGGAGCACGGCAAGCGATGTCGTGATATTCATATGGAACCTGCAACAGCACGAGTTACATCGAAGCGCGAAGTCAAGCCTGATCTCGATCAGATGACACCGGAGGAAAAGCTTCTGCGGGCGATTTTCGGCGAGCCATCGGAAACCGAGCGTGGCGGTAAGCGGAAGAAGACTGTTTCTGTTTCCGACTTCGAGGAAATCTTCCGAGCACCGCCTTGGCAGCGGATTGAGATGATTCGAGAAGGGATTAGCGCACGAGACGTGAAGCATCTGCAGGAGCGGCTTGGCATACCTCAGAGTGTGCTTCTAGAAAGCCTCAGGATGTCAATCGCCACGTTGAACCGCAAGGTGAGTAGGCACGAAAACCTATCCCCGGAAGATAGCGAGCGCGTGTTGGGCGTTTCCAAGCTCGTGGGCCAAGTTACCGAGATGGTAAAGCAATCTGGCGATACGCAAGGGTTTGACGCAGCAAGCTGGCTGGCCGGCTGGCTACAGCAATCCGTGCCGGCTCTTGGGGGTGCCCGTCCACTTGATTTCATCGATACGCTCGAAGGGCAGGCAATGGTGTCGCAATTACTTGCCCGGATGCAAAGTGGGGCCTACTCCTGATGCCCGCAGCTTGGCGGATCGCGACGGACACTCCAGATTATGAAGCGGATGACCTCACAGGAACGGGTGCGAAAGTTACGGGGGGGAGGTGGAATGCTCCGGGCTTTGCCGTGCTCTATTGCGCGGAAAACATCTCGCTCGCGGCCATGGAAACGCTCGTGCATTTTGCTGCATCTAGCTTACCTTTAAACCGCTACCTCGTCAGAATCGACATCCCTCAAGACCTCTGGGACGCAAGCGAGCGGCTGGATGCAAAAACAGCGCCGGTAGGATGGGATGCGCTACCAGCGGGGCGCGCCAGTTTGGTTTATGGCTCGACTTGGCTGGCCGAACGTCGGTCGGCCTGTCTGTTCGTTCCTTCGGTCATTGTGCCCGACGAGTCGAATATGCTTGTCAATCCGCTGCACCCAGATGCTGGTAAAATTTCAGCGACAAAGGTTCGCAGGTGGCTCTACGATTCGCGTCTGAAATCGAATACCTAAATCACTTCGGAGCCCATCTTGAGATTGCCGCTGGCGTAAATACCTCGAGTCGGAGTCCCCGACCTGGACCATCGAGATGGAAGAAGACACCCTTCGCCTCTTCGCAGACGCCGAGATTGAAATCCTGCTGCCGGAGACCTCTTCGGCTGATCCGGGGACGTCCCCATACCGCTGTTGCGGACGGCCCGCGTCATCCGACGAAGACTGTTACGGGATCTGTGAGGAATGTCTCTCGCCGTGTTAGGCTCGGCGCGAGCCTCACGCAGCCGCATGGTTTTACGCGGACGTAACCGTCTCGTTCTCTGGAACAAGAGCGTCTACCAACGCCTTGCCTCAAAGGCAGACAAGCGGCCGCTCATATGCCAATTGCGGGCAAACTGGGCCCTATTCATTTAAGGTGAGCTATCAGTCACCCAATTCAATCCAAACCGGAGCGTGGTCACTCGTGTGCTCCCATGCACGGGTGAACCTATCTACGCCGCAGGTCTGCAGTCGTGCGTACTGACGGACTGAGCAGAAAATGGTCGATGCGAAGGCATGCGTCTCTAGCGAAAGAGTTGCGGAAATACTTCCAGAACGTATAGATCCGCTGTTCGGGATGCAGCAGCCGAAGGGCGTCCGTCCAGCCCATGGCAATGAGGTCGGCATAAGCTGCGCGAACCTCGGGCCGAAACAGGGCATTGTCTCGCCAGCGCTCCGGCTTGTGGACGTCGAGGTCGGTCGGCATGATGTTGAAATCTCCGACCAATGCGCAGGGCACATCAAGCTCGAAAAATTCTGCCGCATAGGAATGCAGCCGCTCGAACCAGCAAAGTTTGTAGTCAACCTTCGGCCCAGGTGCCGGATTGCCATTCGGAAGATAAAGGCAGCCGACCATCATGCCATCAATGGCCGCCTCTATATATCGGCCGTGACTATCGTCGGGGTCGCCCGGAAGCCCACGGCGGGTCTCTCGCGGCTCCTGATCGCGGGCGAGGACGGCCACGCCGTTCCAGGATTTCTGACCATGCCAGATGGCGCCATAGCCGGCACGCTCGATCTCCCGGCGTGGAAACCTCGTCAGACGACTATAACTCCTGCAGGCAACGACGTTAGGTTCCGCTCACTCAGAGCAAATATCTGCCGCTCGGCGCCACTTGGGGATTTCACAAAAACTCCTTGCAGGCGGGTGCAAGGGAGATGTTATACGCACCGGCAGCGAAGGTCGATGGTACAATCGAGGTTCAGAGATCGCGATGGGATGGAGAAACCCCACAAAAACAGAGTTTTAAGTTAACCTTTTGATGGGCCGGCGGTTCCAATCCTTTCAAGAGCTTTGATCCGCGACCTTTATTTTCCAAATATTCCGAGGGGTTCGCCCTCCCACATAAAACCGAGCTATCCTATGGACTTCTTTATTTGCCCGATTGCGAAACATCCGGCGGCTGAACGTGGTATAGCAGCTTGTGGCACGATGAGGTGCCAATGGAGATGGTCATGACCAAATTCGCACTCTACGTTCCTCTTGAAGCAAAACCCGGCAAGGAACAGGAGGTCGCCGATTTTCTGAGATCAGCCATACCTCTCGTCAACGCGGAGCCGGGCACGATTTCCTGGTACGCAATCCAGGAAGGTCCAACTTCGTTTGCGATCTTCGATACGTTTGACGATGAGGGCGGAAGAGATGCCCACTTAAATGGCCAAGTCGCGGCGGCCTTGATGGCCAAGGCAGAGGCAGGGGACCTGTTTGCCAAGCCGCCGCAGATTCATAAGTTGGCTATCCTCGCTGACAAACGGCCATGAGCGCCAGAAATTCCAAGTCCTGACGGAAATGAGCCGCAGCGCTAAATCGACCAAAGGGCTCGGCTTCCGTGTGTGCGGATCGTCGCTTTAGGGACGGAGCCCGGCGTTTGCATGAGCTTGATGGCGAGACGCCAGACAGTATGACCTGCTTGAAACGCAGCGGCCTTGGTGCCGACGGTGCGACTGAATTGATCGTTAGTCGTGCGGGAGAGCGCGCTTGAGATAAGGTGCTGTCCGGCTATTTCCTGCAAGGGCAACCTGTTCCGGTGTTCCGCTTGCGACTATCCGGCCGCCTTCATCTCCGGCACCTGCCCGATATCGATGAGCCAGTCGGTTGCTGCAGCGACGGTCATGTCGTGATCAATCACGATCACTGTGTTGCCGGTCTCGACCAGCGCGTTGAGCTGTACGATCAGCCTTTCGAAGTCCGACCGATGCAAACCCGTCGTCGGTTCGTCCAACACGTAGAGTGCGCCACCCTTCTGGGCCCGCTGTAGCTCCGTTGCCAGCTTGATGCGCTGCGCTTCGCCTCCGGAGAACTCGGTCGCGGGCGGCCAAGCCGAAGGTAGCTTAGGCCTACCTCGCGCAGAACCTTCAGCGACGCACGAACGCTCGGGGCGTCTTCGAAGAAGTCCCAGGCGTCCGCGACAGTCAGCCCGAGAACCTGCGAGGGCGATGTCAGATTAACTTTCCTTGAAGGCGTTCGCTGTTAGCTCGCCGCCATGAACCTGAATCCTGGCAGCTACAAACGGCATCGCTTTCCGCCCTCTTTGATCGTCCATGCGGTCTGGCTCTACACCCGATTTCCGGTGAGCCTGCGACTGGTCGAAGAAATGATGCTGGAGCGCGGCATTGTAGTTTCCTATGAGACGATCCGGTGTTGGGCGAGGAAGTTCGGCCCGGATTATGCGCGCCGCTTGCGGCGGAAGGCGCCAAGCCCAGATGATGTGTGGCATCTGGACGAGGTGGTCGTGACGATCGGCGGACGCAAACACTGGCTCTGGCGCGCCGTCGATCAGGACGGCTACGTTCTCGGCGAGATCGTCCAGACCCGCCGCAACACCAAGGCTGCCAAGCGTCTGCTAACGCGGTTGATGAAGAAGCAGGGATGTCTGCCGAAGCGGATCGTCACCGACAAGCTTCGCTCGTATGGCGCAGCACGGCGGCATGTGATGCCAACCGTCGAGCATCGATCAAACAAGGGGCTGAACAACCGCGCCGAAAACTCGCATCTTCCTCTGCGGAAACGGGAGCGGATCATGCAGCGATTTCGCTCGCCGGGTTCGCTGCAACGTTTCGTCAGTGTGTTCTCCGCGATCCGAAATCTCTTCGTCCCCGCACGCTCTGACCACTCTGCCATCGCTGTTCATCTGCATCGCCTCACGGCGATGGCACATTGGAAGGCGGTCACCGCGACAGCGGCCTGATCCAAGTAGCATGCCGAATCTTACTTGATCGAGTTAACCTGACATCACCTGATGGCGAGCTCAAAAGCCGACTAGGGGACGAGCAGCAACTTGCCGGTCGTGCGTCGGCTTGCCATGTCCAAGTGCGCCGAAGCGGCGTCTTCAAGACGATAGCTTCCTCCGATGTTGATCTTCAGGGAGCCATCCCGGATCCAGTCGAAAAGCTGCGTGGCGCGGGCGCGAAGGCGTTCCGGTGCGTAAACATGATCGGAAAAGACCGCGTAGCCGATCTTGATGCTTTTCGGCAGGCTCATGATGTCGATGAGACCCGGACCGCCCAGAACGGGACCATACCAGCAAAAGGTCCCCGAACGGCGCAGGCTCTCGATCGATCCTTGAAACGTCGTAGGTCCAGAACCATCGTAGACAACGTCTACACCCCTGTCGTTCGTCAAATTCAGGACCTGCTGCGCGAAGTCTCCTTGACGATCCACAATAACATGCTCGGCGCCTGCCTGTTCGGCGATGGTGACTTTGTCCTCGGAAGAAACACGCCCGATGACGTGGCCGCCTCGCAGTCTGATTATCTGTGTCAGGAGCAGGCCGACGCCTCCGGCGGCGGCGTGGACCAGGGCGATGTCGCGCGGCTGAACCGGGTAGAAATCGGTGGCGAAGTGGCTCGCCGTCAATCCCTGCATCATGATTGCTGCCGCCGTCCGGTCATCGATGAAATTAGGCAGGCGAACCAGCGAACTGACGGGTATCGAGATCCGCTTCGCGTAGCTTCCTGGAGCGTAGACCCAGGCGACGCGGTCGCCCGCGGAGAAATCCGCTACGCCTTCACCGACAGCGAGAACGCGCCCTGCACCTTCGACACCAAGTATTTTGGGATTTGCGATGTCGGTCCAGGCCATGCCTTGCCGAACGCCAATGTCCATGAAATTCACCCCTGCCGCGGCAATCTCGACGAGAACATGTCCCGGTGCTGCAACGGGCTCAGGATGTTCGACGACTTCCATGACATCGGTGTCCCCGATGCGATTCATGACGACTGCCTTCATATCCAAGCCTTTCTTGACTGTTCGTTCCAGAATTGAGTAAATTTTTTACCTTGGCATGAGCGCGCGGAGCGCCAGCCGTTCGAGAGACTGCAGCGCTTCCTGCCCGGCACCCCCGCGTGCCGCAATCCGAATGCCGGCAATGCTGGCGATGAGAAAGTCTATCACCGCATCTGCCGATGCCGAACGGTCCAGGTCCCCGGCGTCCTGAGCCTGCCTGATGCAATCCCTTGCTGCATGTCTCAACCGATGATCGGCCGCAAGATGCACCTCTGTCAGGTCCGGGCGGCTCTGGCCGAATTCGCAGATCGAGTTGACACCGAGGCACGCCCGATCCGCTTCTGCCACGACCCGATCCATCATTGCAGAAACACCATCGATCGCGCGCTCCTTGCCGCGCAATTCGCGAATGTGCGCTTCGGTTTCCGCGCACGCATAGCGCTCCACCGCGAGGCGATAGAGGGCCCACTTGTCGCCGAACGTGTCGTACAGGCTCTGCCGGCCGATCTTCATGGCGTTAACCAGCATCTCCGTCGATGTCCCGTCGAAGCCGTGCTCCCGGAATACGCCAACTGCTGCGTCCAGCGCCTTATCCCTGTCGAATTCCTTGATCCTTGCCATAAGGGTTGAGATAACGATTCTGGAACGAACAGTCAAGAAGAGTTGTCAACAAGGCAGCGGGCCGTCTTCGTTAAAATAGCCCCCGCTGGGGCCGCTGTCGGAAAGTGTCGCCAGGTCCACGACGATTTTCGCACTCTGTTTCACCGTACGCGTGCCGGCATAGCCGTTGACATCGGTTGCGATGTGGCCCGGCGTCGCCGCATCGATCTTAATATGGGAATGCGAGGGGTGACGCCGGAAGGCATTGGCATATTGCAGGCTAATCATCGTCACGGCGGCTTTGGACGAGGCGTAGGCAACGATGGTGTCCGACTCGCCGAACGGCGTTGCCGGATCGCTGGTGAGCGTCATGGCGGCGCTGGTGCTGGTGATATTGACGATCCTTGGGTCGGCGATCTTTGTAGAAGCGGCAAGAATGCGCGGATGATGCGTACGGTGCCAAAGACATCGACGTCATAGCGTGCAAGCATGTTGGCCGCGTCCGTCTCCAACGCAGGCACACGATAGAGGACGCCTGCATTGTTGACGAGGACGTCGAGCAGTCCTTCCCGGTCCTCAATGTGTCGTGCCGCGGCCACGATGCTCGCTTCATCGGTGACGTCGAGCGCAATCGCCATCACATCCGCCCCTTCTCTCGTTAGCTCGTCCGCTGCGGCCTGTCCGCGCTCGACATCACGGCTGCCAAGATAGACCTGCATCCGAGCCCGCCGAGCTGGCGGGCAACCTCTTTGCCACGTCCCTTGTTGGCGCCGGCAATCAGCGCAATCGGCTTCTTCGTCATGGGTTCGCTCCTCAGCCAAGGATTGCGCGGGGTTCAAGAAAGGCCTCGAGTCCGAAGACGCCGAATTCCCGTCCGAAACCGGATTGCTTGAAGCCGCCAAACGGTGCCATTGGTTCGTGCGGGGCGCCATTGAGGATGACGCGGCCGGCCTCGATCCGGTCCCCCACACGCCGTGCCCGGGTGATGTCCGATGAGAAGACCTGGGCGTGCAGGCCGTAGTCGGTGTCGTTTGCGATCGTGATGGCCTCTTCCTCATCGCGGTACGGAATGAGGGAGAGGACCGGTCCGAAGATCTCTTCGCGGGCGATGCGCATGCTGTTGTTCACGCTGGTAAAGATGGTGGGACGAACAAACCAGCCGCGTGACAGCCCTTCCGGCCGGCCCTCGCCACCGGCGAGCAGGCTGGCACCGTCTTCCTGGCCCAGCCTGATATAGGACTGCACGCGCTCCCATTGTTTCTGGCTGACCAACGGGCCGACGCGGACGCTTTTGTCCTTGGGGTCTCCCACCTTGAAATCCTTGACCGCCTCCCGGAGGCGGGCTTCGATTTCCTTGAACTTGCTCTCGGGCGCAAGAATGCGGGTTCCGGCTATGCAGGCCTGCCCGCTGTTGAGGAAGCCGGCTGCCAACACTTGAGGGACTGCGACGTCAAGATCGGCATCGTCTAAAATGATGCTGGGGCTCTTGCCGCCAAGTTCCATCGTCACGCGCTTCATGGTTTCCGCGGCTGTGCGGACAATCGTCCGGCCTGTGGCCGTGGACCCCGTGAAGGTGATTTTTGACACATCGCGGTGCGCGGTCAGCGCGGACCCGACCACGGCGCCATAGCCGGTGACGATATTGAAGACCCCTTTGGGCAGACCGGCCGCATGCAGGCATTCCGTGATCACCTGGGTCTGGACGGCGCTCATCTCCGAAGGTTTGATCACCATGGTGGCGCCCGCAGCAATGGCAGCGGACAGCTTTCCGCAGATAAAGCCGTAGTTGCTGTTCCAAGGGGTAATGGCCACCGTGACACCGGAGGGCCGCATCTCAACCTCGGCAGTCCCGATACGGCGTCTGAATTCATAGCCTTCAAGTGTCTTTGCCATTTCCAGGAAGACGTTGCCCGCTCTGGGCGCTGAGAAGTCGATGAAGTCGGACGGTGCGCCATATTCCTCGCGCACGGCGTCAATGAGATCGTTTCCACGGGCGGCCACGGCGGCATGCAGCCGGTGCAGCATATCGATTCGTTCTTCCTTGGTGGTGTTGGAAAAGGCCAGAAATGCGCGCTTGGCTGCCGCAACTGCGCGATCGGCATCGTGCGCATCGGCGAGACGCACGGTGCCGATCTGTTCCTCGGTTGCCGGATTGAAGAGTGGCGCCCATTGGTCGCCATGGGGTTCGACGAACGCGCCGTCAATGTAAATGCGATCGATGATATGCATGTCGTTTCTCCTGCAATGACTTAACGGGGAAAATGGCATGCGTTATGTGTTGCGAATAGTAGGACAAAATTGGACGAGCTGATGAACTGGATCGCGCAATGAGGGCGAGTCTCATCGAACTGGAGGCGGTTGCTGCGGTGGCTCGCCATGGCGGATTCCGAGCTGCCGCGCGGGAGCTCGGCATGTCCTCATCGGCTTTGAGCCATGCGATCGCCGCATTGGAAGAGCGCATTGCCGTAAGGCTGTTCAACCGCACTACGCGTAGCGTAACCCTTTCCGTGGCAGGGGCGCAGTTCCTGTCCGAAATCGTGCCGGCCTTGCAGGCGCTGGAAAAAGCTATCGATAATGTCGGGGAACATGCGGATCGGCCCTCGGGAAGGTTGAGGCTGAACATGGCGCCGGGTGCGGCGCGCATCCTGCTCCAACCGCTTCTGCTGGAATATGCCCGCCGTTATCCGGAAGTGGAGCTTGAAGTCGTCACCGAGAATGCGTTGGTCGATGTGATCGGCAAGGGGTTCGATGCCGGCATTCGTCTCACCGAGGCGATTTCCCCCGACATGGTCGCGGTGCCCATCATATTGAAAATGCGCTCCTTCGTCGTTGGGTCGCCGCGCTACTTCGAAGGTCGCGACCAACCTGTTGTGCCCAGTGACCTGTCCCGGCATCGGTGCATTCAGATGCGCATGCCAGGCGGAAGGCTTTATCGCTGGGAATTCGAAAAGCGCGGAGAGACCTTTCTGATCGATGTCCCGGGTCACCTGATATTCGATGCGTCGGACCTGGTACTCGAGGCAACCTTAGCCGGCTTCGGCCTCGCCTATCTGGGGGAACATGCACTCGGCACACACATCGCTTCGGGCGACCTCATTCCAGTTCTCAAAGATTGGTCTCCGTCGTATCCGGGTCTCAGTCTCTACTTCTCACAGCGGCGGCACATGCCCTCCAAACTGCGGGCATTCATAGACCTGATCCGTGAGCATGCTGTGCGAGATAGCTGATAGCCACTAAGAATAGCCGTGTGGGGGACAGGGTCGCAGGTTCAGATCCCTTCAAGGCGATCAACCATCGCAATGATGGCGGTCACGTAAAGCCGTTCTGCATACGCTCATCGAATGCGTCTGACTGCCTTGCGCCGATATGGGAAAGCTGGTCACCGTCGCGACTGCACCGGTGAACCAGCTATGTTTTACCGCAAAACCTCTCTTGAACCTTGCGTTTCCGCAAGGGCTCAGAACTTTTCCCACTCGTCCGAAGACTGAGCGACTGCGGCATTGCCGCGCGAGATGGGGGCGCGGGACGGCATTGGCCGGCTCGGTGCCGATGCCAACGGTCGGCTTGGCGAGGAGGCCGGCGGCGGGCTTGGAGCGGCGGGCTGCGAGCGCGGAGCAGGTGCACGTCCTGCCGGAGCGCGCATGTGGGCGACCGTCTCGCGAAGTTGGCCGGAGGAACCGTTGCCGCCGAGCTGGAAATGCGAGAGAAGGTCGTTAAGCTTGGCGCTTTCCTGCGCCAGACCGGCGCCGGCCGGTTCATTTCCTCGACCATCGCGCGTTCTGCTGGGTCGACTGATCCATGTGGTTGACGGCGGTGTTGACCTGCGCCAGACCGACCGACTGTTCTTGGGCAGCGGTTGCGATCGCTAGGAGATGGCGCGATAGACTTCGAAACGCGGCTTGACGAAAATCAGCTGCGGACACTTGCGAGCCGCCGTTACCGAAGGCATTGCCGACCGGACACCGAATTCGCGGGCTTCGTAGCTTGCTGCAGCAACCACACCTGAGCCGCCGCTCCGCCGACAGCGAGAGGCTTGCCGCGCAGCTCCTGATTATCCCGCTGTTCCACCGACGCATAGAAGGCATCCATGTCCACATGGATAATCTTGCGAGCGGGTGTTGCAGCCGTGACGTTCAGTGGGATCGTTCAAAGCGGATGAAAACAAAGAGAGAACATAGCAGCCGGCCGGCACGAATCCAACCCGATAAGGTTGAGTTTTCCCTCAAGACCCGAAACCACATGACCCGGGCGACGTTAGGTAGTCGGCGACCAAAATCCATGGAGAAACCTATGTCTGATGATAGCACCACGACAATCCGCGCGACATTCAGGACCCGTGAGGCCGCGGACCTTGCGATAGAACATCTGGTCCAGCAGCATGGAATCTCCCGGTCAGACATTTTCGTGCAGCCGGTCGCTTCTGAAAACTCGGCGGGATCTGCGCCCTCGGGAGGGGACGTCCGGCGCGATGGCAATGTGCGGACCGATGCGCCGCTCAAGGGAGAGATCGAAGTGTCGGCCGACATTGCAGCCTCGAAGATCGCCGCCGTGCAGCGCAGTTTCGGTGATCTGGACGCAATCTGGGTATCGGGACGTTGATCAATCAGGAGCCGGTCAGACCAGCTCCGTTAGTATCGTGTCGCGGAGTTACGAGATCATGGCTGGCAGTCTTTCGACATATCGGTCGAAGCGGGATTTCAAGAAGACCAGGGAGCCTAGCGGCGAGCGGGGCGTCAAACCGTCCAACCGCCTGCGAACTATTGTGACGGCCAGCGACCATTCGAGCCGGCCATCAAGCGGCTTGCGAAATCCCGAAAGGTCGCAGCGTAAAAAGACGTTACAGCCGATCCTCGTCGAATTGCTCCGCACCCTCGATCGGCGCGAGCCAGGGTTCTCGACGTTTCACCCAAAGCTCGTAAACCGGGAGCAGATCAGTCGGGGCCTCAATCAGGCTTCCAAGTTTGATCTCGGCCTCTGTTTCATCGTAGGCGAACAGACGCGAGCCGCAGGACGGACAGAACCTGCGGCCTTCGAACACAGTCGTCTCGCCCGCGGTGGTGAACTGGTCCGCAGGCCAGATGCCGAAATAGGTGAAAGCCGATCCGCTCTCGACGCGGCAGTCCGTACAATGGCAGATGCCAATGCGTGTCGGCTCACCTTTTACTGCGAATGAGACCCGGCCGCATCGGCATGAACCCCGTCGTTCGGTCATGACCGGCATCCTCAATACCCTCCGACGATAGGCAAGATCTCGCCGGTGATGTAGCTCGAGCATTGCGGTGAGGCGAGGAAAACATAGGCGGGCGCAATCTCCTCCGGTTGGGCCGGGCGCTTCATCGGCGTGCCGGAGCCGAACTCAGCGACCTTTTCGGGCTCCTTGTCGCTTGGATTGAGCGGTGACCACACAGGCCCTGGGGCGACGCAGTTCACGCGGATGCCTTTGGGGATGAGCTGCGATGCGAGAGACTTTGTGAAGGCGTGGATGCCGCCCTTGGTCATTGAGTAATCGAGCAGTGTCTTTTCGCCGTCGAAGCCGGTGACAGAGCCGGTGTTGATGATTGCCGAGCCGTTCTTGAGGTGCGGGACGGCGGCGCGGGCCATATGGAAATAGCCGTAGAGATTGGTTTTCAACGTCTCATCGAAATGATCCTCGGTCAGATCGACGATGTCGTAGGTATGGACCTGGAATGCCGAATTGTTCACCAGGACATCAAGCTTTCCAAACTCGGAAACTGTTCGTTCGACGGCTTCGCGGCAGAAGCCGGACTCCTTCACGTCGCCCTTGATCACCAGGCAGCGGCGACCTTCCTTCTCGACGGCGGCCGCCGTCTCCTCGGCGTCGGCATCTTCGTCAAGATGGACGATCGCGATATCGGCACCCTCACGGGCAAACAGAACCGCCACGGATCGCCCGATACCGCTATCGCCACCGGTGATCAGCGCTACCTTGTCCTTCAGCTTGGCCGAACCGATGTAGAACGGCGCGTCATACATGGTCGCCGGCACAAGGGCGGCTTCGTCACCGGGCTTGTCCTGATGCTGCTCTGGAAAGGGCGGCTCGGGGTATAGACGAGCGCCGGCCTGCATCGCACGCGGTTCGGGAGGGGCCTCCTGCTGGTCCGCCTCGGCGACCTGTTCCTGGATTTCGCGTTGCTTTGCCGCGGTAAATGCTGCGGTCATCTTCCTGTCTCCATCGTTTTGAGTAACCCAAACGGTTAGGACGCGGAATTGTTCGCAAGGTTGAGGGCATTCGAACCAACGCAAACAGTCATGATACCTGAGGAGGAACTTGTCGGCGTCCACGCGCTTATATTCGCAAGTGAATGCTATGGCTTCAGGTTTCTCTGAGAGGTTAGACGATGGCTAGGGATCAATACGAGCGCATCCAGCAAAGAGCCTATGAAATCTGGGAGAACGAAGGGCGCCCCGAAGGCGCGGCCGCCCGCCACTGGGATCAAGCGCTGGATGAAATCGCTGGCGACGATGAACACGAGACCCTCCAAGACCTGATCGACCAGGATGATCGTGAGGACGAGAAACATGCGCAACGCGATTCGCTGGAGCCTAAAGACCCCGGACGCTCCCACGACGCAACTGACCCAGCTGTCGTGTGATGAAGCCACACACTGCGGCGAACTACATGCCGTTGGCAGAGCCTTTCGTGTTCGTCCCGGAATTGAGGATTTCGGTCAGGCTTACCGGCTTCAGTCCCTTCGCGTCGACACCGACATCCAACTGGCGCGGTGCGGGCTTTAGTCGACCATGCGAGTGGCCGTGTAAATTGATCGATCCTTTGCCCATCTGATTCCACGTCCGGAATGCGTAGTGGCACAAGATCAGGTGATTGCCACCCTCTCGGATTTCGGCGTAGTGCTGGACACTTTCCCACCCCTCGGATCCGGTCGTTGTCTCCGGATCGTTATTGCCGACGATAAGATGTTTCCTCCCGTTCAGCTTTCCAAGCAAGTCGGCACAATCTCCGCCTTTCACCGACATGAAATCGCCGAGATGCCAGACTTCGTCATCCTGCCCGACGACGGCATTCCAGTTCTCGATGAGTGCAGCATCATGCGATGCCATGTCCGGAAACGGACGACGGTCGATGCGCAGGACGCGAGTGTCGCCAAAATGTGTGTCGCCTGTGAAGAAGATCACGGGCCTTTACCCGAACTGGCGTGCCGCAGCGTAACCGCACGCACTCGCCGCGGCGGTCAGGACGGTGCCCCAAACCAGATCAACGATCGTCAGCGGAACCGGCCAAGCCTTCAGGGTCGACAGGTTGGTCATGTCGTAGGTGCCATATGCTGCGAGACCAAGAACCGCGCCGTAACCGAGGGTCGTCCACAACGACCCAGCTTCGAGGCCTGGACGCACCGCGAGCATTACAATGGCGATCGCAAAGAAGAGATAGAACACCGCAGCAACAGCGAAATTCGGAGACGGCAGCATCAGCTCACCGAGTTGTTCGCGATAGAAGTTCTTAGCAACGACACCGAGCCAGATCGCATCGATCAGCAGAAATGAAATCAGCGTTCCGGCGTAGGCGATACCTAGCGTCTTCATCCGTTGTGTCCTTGTACGATGAGCCTTACTGGGTGAACACGGTCGCCGCTACCTTGTTCCGCGGCCGCGTTCGCGCGGGGGCAAGGGGGCTCGAGTTCATCCTTGCTGGGCGCCTTCATCGCCCTATTTAGACAAAATGGAAAATGAAGCACTGAAGCCGAAACTCACAAAAACCGAAAAGCTCGACGCGACGACCGACGCGGCATACGAAATCATCGACAGACAGATATCGGAACGGGAAAAGAAGACAGCGGTTCTCAAACAGATGCGTCTAGCCCGAGATGCAACTGCTACGGGGCACAAATGCGTATTTTAGCGAGCTGACGTTCCGAAAGTGTCTTCATCAGTTTTTGCGCTCGATCCAGGCAGACGGACGCGCCTTCCACCACGGTCGACCGCGGTTGATTTTCCTTCAGATCGATAACCGCATTACTTCCCGCCCCTGCGATCACCGCAAAGTGGTCATTCGGACTGTAGATCGAAATCCGGTAACCGTTAAACTCACGAACCATTCTGGGCAAGCCTGCCTCCCAGACCGCTCGGCATCTTCAGGGCTTGCGGGTTCGAGGCCATGACCGCCGCCTCGGTGATCCACACCTTTCCATCGACATCCTCGCCCCTAACAATCGCGGCTGCAGCCAGGTCGCGATAGAACTCTGCGTAGCGGATTAGCCGTTGAAGAGTTTTCTCCGGAGGTGAAGCCGCAGCCTTGATCGCTTCGCATGTCACGATCACCAGCCAGACGGTCGAGCCGTCAGTGACGGCAATCTTGCCGTTCTCATGATAAAGAAACGGCGCTGGTTCGCACAGCGTGATCTCTGTTTCGTCGATCATCTCAACCTGCCTTCCGGTTCTTCAGTTCGGCAGAGACTGATTTGCGAAGTGCATCCATGATGTTGACCACGTTTGACTTCGGTTCGACCTCGTCGGCTTTTTTGCTCTTGGTCGATTTCTTCGGCTTGAGCGCCTTCGTCTTCTCGTCAATAAGCTTGAGAAGGCTCTCCTGGATCGGATCGCTGACCATGTCTGGCGACCAGCGCTTTATCTTCTGTTTTATGAGTTTCTGCACGAGCGGGACGAGGTCGGGGTCGGCCTCGTCTTCGATGTCCTCGAAATAGTTTTCTTCCGGCCGCACCTCGTCGCCGAAACGCAGGGACCATAGCACGATGCCTTCGTCGCGCGGCTCCAGAACGACTGCCTTCTCACGGCGCCCGATGACGAGCTTCGATATTCCGACGACCTTGTCTGCCTTCATCGCGTCGCGGATCACGGCAAAGGCTTCATTGCCAACCGCATCATCGGGCATCAGGTAGTGCGGCTTCTCCAGGTAGACCCACTCGATGCTGTCGGCAGGCGCGAACTTCTCGATGTCGATGGTCTTTACCGTATCGAGGGCGACGTTATCGAGGTCGTCTTCGGTCAGGATGACATAGTCGTTCTCGCCGCGCGCATAGCCCTTGGCTTCGTTGTCATCCCGCACGGGTTCGCCAGTCACGGAGTCGATGTATTGTGAGACGACGCGGTTGCCCGTCTCTTTGTTGAGGGTGTGGAAGCGAACCTTCTCAGATTCCGACGTCGCGGGGGTCATGTTCACCGGACAGGTGACGAGGGAGAGCTTGAGGTAGCCTTTCCAATAGGGACGCAGTGCCATGGTTGGTCTCCTCATGCGGACTTGCGATGCGGGGCAGTTTTCGAAGCGGCGGATTTCGATGCCGCCCCGCGCGCGGCGCGCTGCCTAAGTCCAGCATTGGCGTTGGCGGCAGTGCGTTTCGGCTTGTCGTTGGGAGCCTTCATCATGCCAGCGCTCTCTCGGAGAGCGGCGAGCAGGTCGTTTGGCTTGGACACCTCGACCTTCTTGGGCTTGGGCAGGGACTTGCCTTCGATCTTCGCCTTCACGAGCTCTTCGAGTGCGGCCTCATAACGGTCGTCGAAGGTGGCGGGATCGAAGTCGCCCTTCTTCGTCGAAATGATGTGCTTGGCGAGATCGAGCATCTCGCCCTCGATCTTGATCTTCGGCATCTCTTCGAACGCCTTCTTAGAAGAGCGGACCTCGTAGTCGTATTTGAGGGTGGTCGCGATCAGGCCCTTACCGTGCGGGCGGATCAGGACAGTCCGCATCCGCCGGAACAGAACTGTCCTGGCGATGGCTGCGACCTTCGTCTTCCGCATCCCGTCGCGCAGCGCCGCGAAGGCGTCCGACCCCATCTTGTCCGGCGTCAGGTAGTAAGGCTTGTCAAAATAGACATCGTCGACATCGGAGCAAGGGATGAATGCCTCTATCTCAAGCGTTTTGTTGCTTTCCGGAATGGTAGCAGCGACCTCGTCGGGATCGATGATGATGTACTGGCCGTTCTCGATCTCGAAGCCCTTGGTCTGCATCTCCTTCTCAACGAGCTCTTCGGTCTCGCTGTCGATGAAGACGCGGTTGACCCGGTTTCCGGTCGCCTTGTTGATCGTGTTGAACGTGATGCGGTCTGATGTTGATGCCGCGGTATGGAGCGCGACACCTGCCGATACCTCGCCGAACTTGATGAACCCCTTCCACTGGGCACGCTGACCTGCCATCGAACTCTCCATACCGAACGCAACTTTGGCGATTCAACCGAATCAGCACGCGAATCGTTCCGGCGCGAAAAGCGACTCTTTTTCAATGACTTGATTCAAACTTCCACTGCAACCAGAAGATTCGGAGCAAGGCGCTGGAATCGATGCATCTTTTCATCCGCTCGCGAGTTATTGGCGTACCGCAACCGCTGGAGAGTCCCATGACCAAACGTGAGCTCATCGATACAGGTAACGACAAACGCTACGTCCGCCGCGACGAAGAAGGCAAGTTCAAGGAGTCCGTCGATGTCGGCCGCTCCCTGTCCGCCGACAAGCGTCACGACGCGAAACATGACGCCAAGCCGGGTGAGGGCGATAGGGGCGATCACAAGCGCAAGTGAAGATCGCGACCTACAACGTTAATGGCGTCAACGGTCGCCTTGAAGTCCTGCTTCGGTGGCTGCACGAGGCTGAGCCGGATGTCGTCGTCCTCCAGGAACTGAAGGCGCCGGATGCAAAGTTCCCTGCCAAAGCCATCGAAGCCGCCGGCTACGATGCGGTTTGGCATGGCCAGAAGTCATGGAACGGCGTCGCCATCCTTTCCCGCGGTCAGGAGCCGCACCTGACGCGAAAAGGGCTTCCTGGAGAGCCGGAGGATGAGCAAAGTCGTTACATCGAAGCGATCGTCAACGGCGTGGTGATTGGCGGCCTCTATCTGCCAAACGGCAATCCTTATCCCGGGCCGAAGTTCGACTACAAGCTGCGATGGTTTCAGCGCCTGCACGACTACGCGGCCGAATTGCTGGAGCTCAAGGTGCCGGTCGTGCTGGTCGGTGACTATAACGTCATGCCGACAGAGCTGGATGTCTACAAACCCGAACGCTGGACGGACGATGCGCTCTTTCGTCTGGAAGTGCGCGAAGCGTTTCGCAATTTGGTGGGCCTTGGTTGGACGGACGCGCTACGCGCACTGCATCCCGGGGAACGCATCTACACGTTCTGGGATTATTTCAGGAACGCTTATGCGCGCGATGCCGGACTGAGGCTCGATCATTTTCTGCTTAGCCCCGACCTTGCCGCGCGACTGAAAACGGCTGAGGTCGACAAGCATGTACGCGGCTGGGAGCACACGAGCGACCATGCGCCGGTCTGGATCGAGGTATCCGACAAACCGATCAAACGGAGGAGACTGAAAAATGGATGACTGGCGAGAAGAGTTTCGAAACGGTCTTGTAAACTTGGTTGATCAGGCGGTTGTCTCCGGCGCGCGACAGGCGGATGTTTTCCAAGCTGCGGTCGAGGAGATCGAACGGCTTCGGGTTGCCGATGATCGTGACCCGGACCCGGCAGACGACGCAACGGAAGGCGCAATAGAGGAACCGGCCAATGACTGGCCGGCCGCTGCGACGTAAGGGCTTGGACGGGCCTCTCCCTCCAGAGTTGTACTCGTCTAACAGGCGGTTTCATAAGTAGGCAGAGAATCCCGGACGCGCCTCTGAGTTGACGAGATGCGGCCGGTCGCCCGAGACGATTCTTCAATCCAGCAGGCCCCTTTCGTTGAAAGCATCAAACTTCCGCAGATCCCCCCGTATGCGTCCCTGCCACTGCGCAACGAACGCTTTGGTCTCCTTCGCATCAAGATGTGCGCTCAGCGCCATCTGGTCGTTCCAGCGTTCCGCGATCAGCAGCCTGCCGTCTTGGGATCGTCTATGGCGGCATCGTAGGAGATGTTTCCAGGCCGCTGTCTCGTCACGATCGCAAGATCCTTCAGTTCGGCAAGAAATTGCGTAAGTCGGATGGATCGATGTGCATGCATCCCGTGACAATCAGCATCATGCTTGCCTTCCTGTTGAGCCCTCAGTGGCTGGCTGAGATCCTGTCGTCTGATGTCATCAAGCCGCTCTGAGGACGATCTTGCCTTGAATGCTCCCTTGCGAAGCGCGCTGATGGGCAGCAGCTGCTTCAGCCATCGGAAACGTGCTGTCGATGACGACACGAATTGTGCCGTCGTCGAGAAGGCTACCGATTTCCGCGAGTTGGGTGCCGTTTGAGCGAACCTGTGTGGATGAGACGATAACCCCGCGCTTTGTGGCCTCCTCCTGGCCGGAAAAGCCCAAAGGATTGACGAGGAAGAGAGCCCCACCCGGCTTGATGACCCTTAAGAAGCGTTCGATGTTGGGGCCTCCAACGGAATCCATGACCAGATCGAAATCCTTTCCGACTGCTTCGATGGAAGACTTGGTGTAGTCGATGAACTGGCTTGCGCCGAGTTCGCGAAGAAGCGTCTCGTGCTTCCCAGAGGCGACCGCGGTGACAATGGCACCCTTCCATTTCGCAACCTGAACTGCCAGGTGGCCGACGCCCCCTCCCGCGCCATTGATCAGGACACGTTTGCCCTCAAGCGGGATCGGGGCATGCGGAAATGGCTGAAAGGGATTTGGTGCGTCATGGCCCAACTCCACGAGAAACTGCCAGGCGGTAAGAGCCGACATCGGCGCACCGGATGCTTGGAGATGATCGATCCCTAACGGCTTCTTTGCGAGTTCTGATTCTGGCACGCTGACGTATTCTGCGTAAGCACCGCTCCCTTTCATAACGTCCTCGGGGAAGCGGACCATGGCGTAGACCTCGTCGCCCACGCTGAATTGCGTGACCAGCTCGCCCTTTGCCGCGACGACCCCAGACACGTCGGTGCCAAGGATCAGCGGAAAGGTGGCGTTGGGCCGCCATTCGGGAGGCAATGCTCGATAACCGTGACGCAAGTAGAGGTCCGGTGGATTGAGGCTTGCTGCGTGGACACGGACCAGTACTTCGCCACTCGCTGGTGCCGGTCGAGGAGCGTCCTCATAAACTAAAACATCGGGGCCACCAAATTCGTGCAGCCGGACTGCTTTCATCAGCTCAGTCATTGTAACCTCCGTCTCTGAATTTTGTTGTCTGCAAGAAAATAAGGAATGGCGTCGATATTGATAATCGGGCTGGAGTTCCGTTTAGTAGTTCCATGACGGAACAAATCGCTTTGGACAGGTTGACGGGTCTCATCGCTTTCGCGAAGGCTGGATCTCTGGGAAGCTACACAGCTGCAGCCCGATCGCTGTCCATTTCTCCGTCAGCCGTCAGCAAGAGCGTTCAGAGACTTGAACAACGCCTCGGGGTTTCCCTTTTCACTCGCACGACGCGCTCATTGACGCTGACCACCGAGGGGCGGGAACTGCATGAGCGAGCGCTTCGCCTTCTGCGCGACGCCGAAGATATCGAGCAAGTCGCAAAGGCCGCCCGCGCGGCGCCCTCCGGCAACTTAAAAATAGCCGCGTCACTTCCGATTGGTCTACATGTCATCGCTCCGACCCTTGCGGAGTTCAGGAAGCGGTACCCAAGCGTTACGATTGACTTGCGTCTCAGTGATCACATGATCGACCTTATCGCTGAGGGGATCGATTTGGCGATCCGCATCGGCGAACTCGACGACTCGCGTCTCCTGTCGCGGCGTTTATCGCCGCATCGACTGTGCTGCTACGCATCGCCGGAATATCTGGCTGAACATGGTACTCCGGGGCATCCGGACGAATTGGTGGAGCATGAGACTGTCAATCTGCGGTACAAAAGCACGGGCCAGCTTTTTCGATGGCCGTTCCGGGTTGGAGAACGCGAGGTCGAAATCGTTCCGTCATCGGGTATCATCGTCGATGCAAGCGAAGGTGTGATCACCGCAGTCGCCGCCGGCGCGGGGATTGGAATGGCCGCAAGTTTTGCCGCGACTTCCTGGGTCAAGCGCGCGCAGTTGACACAGATCCTTTCGGAGTTTGCGGTGGAGAGACACAACATCACTGCGGTCTGGCCCCAAAGCCGACGCACCAATCCGGCTGTTCGTGCCTTTCTTCAAATCTTAATTGGCGCGACCTAGGGCGCGGGCCGATCTGGGCGAAGCCGGGCGATGTCACTTTAACTTGACATCGGAATGCCGGGGGACGTTTGGCCTTGGGGATTGCTCTCAGGACGTGGTTCCGGCCGCAGCTTTCCACTCTGCGGTCGCCTGGATGCGGTGAGCGCGGTTTTGCAATGCGGAGCGGGGTGAGACGAAGAGGTTACGGACAGCGGAGAAGACGGAGATGAAGCGCCGAAGACTTCCCGGTGAACGGAGCCTTGCATCATCCGCTCGTTTTCGAAGGGGCGCATGAGAATTCTCGGCCCGGCTGTTCAAGCCTTTAGGGGATCGGTGTTCGACGTGCGGCATGACTTGCCGCCGGGCTGCTCCATAGGAGCGCAGCTTGTCAGTGATCATCCGCTTCGGTGCGATACCCTGCTTCTTCAAAAGACGGGTCAGCAATTGCCTGGCAGCCTTGGTGTGCCGGCGGTTTTGAACGATTTCGTCGAATACATACCCGTCCTGATCGACGGCCCGCCATACCCAGTTCTTCCTGCCAGCGATGGTGACGACGACCTCGTCCAAGTGCCGCACATCGTTGCCGCTGGGCCTCTTGCGGCGAAGGCGACGCGCATAATCCGCGCCGAACTTCTTTCCCCAGCGGCGGATCGTTTCATAGGAGACGGCAATGCCGCGCTCCAGCGGCAATTCCTCGACAAGGCGTAGGCTCAGCGGAAACCGAAAGTAGAGCCAAACCGCGTGGGCGATGATCTGGGGTGGGAAGCGATGGCGCTTGAACGTCGGCATACCCGCTACTCTCTGTCATTGCAGAAATAGTCTGCCGCCAATGAACTTCACCAAAATCACTATCTATGTGTACGGCGGTCCAAATCCTTTCAAGGCGAGGCCAACAAGGACGCTCTGATCTTTATGGAATCACGCTGCAATATCCGCGACGTTGCTCTCGTTCGTCCTCAGCATCGCCTCACGGATTTGCTGCCGCAACCAAGCACAGCCCAGATCGCTGTCCATGTGGAGCGGCCAAACCATTGCCACGGGTGGGAAAGAAAGTGCCAGTGGCACCGGGCTGACCTCAAGTCCCAATAGCGGCCCATAACGAAGCGCGATGCGCGAAGATACGGTTGCAATCACTGCAGATGAACGCGCGGTGGCCAATATCGACATGAAATCGGGAGCTGCCGCGACGACTTCCAGTTCTGCACCTGCATGCTCCAGCGCATCCTTGACGCAGCCATGCAGACTATCAGTCTGCGAAATCACCGCGTGTTGTGCGGCCATATAAGCATCAAGATTGACCGGATTGCAAAGCTTCAGCAATCGGGGATTGAAACAGCACAATACGCTGGACTGATATAGCGGTTCGCTATGGTGACGTGAATCTGGGAGATAGCTGCACCCCACAGACAGATCAATGACGCCTCCGTCGAGCATCGCATCGACCTCTGCCGCATCACCGCCGCGAGCCAGAATTCGGATCCCCGGTGCGATATCCCGCAACCGTGCGGTCAGATCGGGCAGCAATAGCAGTTCCACCTCGCTGGAAAGCCCCAGCCGGAATGTGCGTTGCTCGGTGGCCGGATCGAATGCATCCGCCATCAACACGGCCGCCTGCGCCTGCCGCAGAGCCTGCCGTACCGGGCCCGACAAATTGAGCGCCCGTGCGGTGGGCTTCATCACCTGACCGACACGGATGAAAAGCTCATCGTGAAACAGCGTGCGCAGGGTCGCTATGTTGTGGCTCATCGCAGGCTGCTGAATTTTCAGCCGCTGGGCCGCACGGGT
The DNA here is from genome assembly GCF_000732195.1 of Neorhizobium vignae. GTDB lineage: Bacteria > Pseudomonadota > Alphaproteobacteria > Rhizobiales > Rhizobiaceae > Neorhizobium > Neorhizobium vignae. Next base: position 24,098 of record NZ_JNNU01000032.1, on the reverse strand, counting down.
GACGCTCATCTCTTCCATCATTGCATCGAACGCTACGAGAAGATTGAGGTCGAATGATCGAAGATTGAAGTGATCGATGACTTTCATGAGTTGTATCGATTTGATTGCTGACTGAAGTATCCTTAGCTGATGGGCCGGAACTTGCAAGCCGTTCCGGACCCTCACGTAAGGAGCAAACCCATGCCATCCCGTCGTTCCATTCTCAAAAGCGCTCTGGCCGGCCTCTTCTTCGCACCATCAATCGTCTTCGCCAAGGCACCTTTTGCCGATCTGCAGGCACCGGGTTTCTACCGGCTGAAGATCGGCTCCGTCGAGGTCACAGCCCTGTCGGACGGCACCATTTCCCTGCCGCTCGCCAGGCTCTACACCAACACTAGCGAGCAACACGCGCAAGGCGCTTTGAATGATGCCTTTCTGCCCGAACTGGTACCAACTTCGGTCAACGCGTTCCTGGTCAACACCGGCGAAAGATTAGTGCTGATCGACGCAGGCACCGGCACCTATCTGGGCCCGTCACTCGGAAAGCTCGCGTCGAACATTGAGGCGTCCGGTTACAAGCTGGATGACATCGACGACGTCGTTCTCACCCATATCCATACCGATCATTCCGGCGGCCTGATGAGCAATGGCAAGCGTACTTTCCCCAACGCCACATTACGGGTCAATGAACGCGAGGCGAAATTCTGGCTGAGTGCGGCAAACGCCAAGGCGGCGACTGGCATGGTCAAGCAGCATTTCGGCGAAGCGGATCAGTGCGTGACGCCATACGTTGAGGCCAGGAAATTCGAAACCTTCGCGGATAACGCAGCACCCGTTCAAGGTCTTGGTTCCATTCTGTACGGGGGACATACGCCGGGTCACAGCGCCATCACGCTGGAAAGCGAAGGCGAGAAGATCGTATTCTGGGGCGACATCACCCATGGCGATATTCTACAATTCGATGAACCGGGCGTCGCCATCGAATTCGATATCGACCAGAAAGCCGCCGTGGCTGCACGCGACACTGCGTTCATGCAGGCGGTGGAGGGCAAATATCTGGTGGCAGGCGCCCATATCGCCTTTCCTGGCATTGGTCATGTCCGCAAAGACAGCACAAATTTCGACTGGCTGCCCATCAACTACGGTTAAGGTCGGACTGTCGGCTGTCATCCGGCCAAATAGGCGGATCCGTGAAGAGGCTCCTCACCAGCCTCTTCTTCCATAGCGAACGAACGTCGTTTTCGCTGCGGGTCTCGCCACTCTGACCTTCTGGAGCCAGGTGCCCATTCTCAGCAATCTGCGCCGCCTTGGCCTGGTTCGGCCGGCCGAATCAGCGAATAGCCGGGCACTAACCGCGTCCAACCCCACGCACAAAACCCATGGTGCCCTGGCGAGACAGCTAGGAAGACGTCGGTTTGTATGCACGAACGTGGTCAATCAGCGCGCGCAGCTTCGGGGCCATATTCCGGCGATTTGGGAAGTAGAGAAAGAACCCTGGAAATGGCGGCAGATAGTCTTCCAACGCCATGACCAACTCGCCACGATCGATGTACGAACGAAACGTCTCCTCCAGCGCAAATGTGATACCGAAGCCGGCGAGCGCTGTCCGGACCATTAGATTTAGATCGTTTGTAGTGATTTGCGGCTCGACGGCGACGTCGAAAGGTATGCCATTCTCCTCGAACTCCCATCGGTAAGGCGCAGCACTTGGAGAGGGGCGCCAACCGATACAGCGATGAAGCACGAGTTCCCGAGGATGGCGAGGCATTCCGTGGACCTCAAAATATCGCGGCGTTGCGATGACCACTTCTCTCTCTTGTTTGGTCAGTGGCACGGCGACCATATCCTGCTCGATAACATCACCCAACCGGACCCCCGCATCGTATCCGGCGGCTACGATGTCGAAGACGTCGTCAGTCACGGTGACGTCTATCGTGATGCCCGGATGGGCTTCAGCGAAGGACGCGATCAGCGGGCCGGAAAGAAATTGTTCCGCAATCGATGTAACGGCGATCCGCAGTAAGCCGCTGGGTCTGGCGTCACCTGCCACGTTCTCGAAGGCGGATCTCACCTCGGCCATTGGCTGACACAAGGTTTCATGGAAGCGTCTGCCCGCCTCGGTGAGCCTCACGCTGCGCGTCGTGCGGCTGACGAGCGCGATGCCGCAAATATCCTCGAGCCGTCTTATTCCCTGGCTAACCGCCGAGCGTGTGACGCCGAGGCGGTCAGCGGCCGCCCTGAAATTTCCCTCCTCGGCGACCGCCAGAAACACCGGCAGCAAGTTTAAATCGATTGTCATTGTCGCATCTCGCTAACCAATCACGTTAGCGAAAAGGGGATACAGGCGACAATCGAATTTGTCTACCTATTGCCCGTGGCCGACCAGTCAACCTGCGGCTGGCAGGCAAGAACAACCGATCATCGAAGGAGATATCCCCATGACACACATCAAGATCAGACTCGCAGCAGCTTTGGCTCTTGGGATCTGCGCCGGACCTGTCGCTGCACAGGATAGCGCGTGCCCTCGGGAAGGCGCCGATGCTCCTCTCGCACTCCATGCCGACTGGATCATGAAGGGCTGGGAACGCCATGAAGGCGATGGCAATTTCGTCTTCGCAGAGAAGCTGAACCGGTATTACGACCTGGAAAACACCAAAGGAGTTTTCTACGATAATTTCGCGCCTGGCAGCACACAGCTCTTTGACAACTCGGCTCGCTACGGCGCCAACTGGGAGGCGTTGCAGAACGCTGCCCGATCGGTTCGCCACGGCTTGACCGGAGGTAACGACGCGATCGTCGGCGACACGGCCGCTTCGACGACGCTCGGCTTCGTTGGCCGCATCGATCGTCTTGACGGCAAGGTAATCGCTTTTGATGGCCGCTCGCAGCTGGGCTGGGAGTGCACCGCTGGCAAATGGAAAATCCGCCATGAACTGAACTACGCCTGGATCGTCGAGCCCGAGACCATTCAGTCGTTCCTGGGCAAGACGGAGGCGGCACAATGACCATCCAGCCGCTCTCGCACCCTTATGTCGGCATGTGGGAGACCGCAGATGGTCGCATCCGGCACCAATTGCTCCCGAATGGCCGCTACGACGAGGCGCGCGGGTCCCGCGGAAGTGCGTATCAAGGACGATACGAGGTGTCCGGAAACCATATCGAGTACTGGGACGATACCGGCTTTACCGCCGACGGCGATTTTGTCGATGGCGTCCTGTACCACGCGGGAATGGTTCTCTATCGCAGGCGGTAGTCAGGTCATGATGACGCCGGCAAACCCTGCCGGCGTGGTCGGTTTTCTTTCGATGGAGTAATTGCATCATCAATGGTGGTTGTCGGCGGGTGAACCGGGACATTCCATTGACGCTCCAGGGAACCTTAAGCAGCTATGCCCGGCTTCAAGAGAGGGTCCGCATTGGCAAACATCGAAGCATCCCGTCAAAACGTTTTGACCCCACCCCCGGCTGTTACCGGTAAGCCCAGTTATCCAGCGGCCCCCGTGCCTGAACTGGAAGAGGTCATTGCAACGCCCGAGCGGACGTCCCCGCTCGGGCTTGAACAGTATATAGCCGGTCGCACGCTTGTCAGTGGCGATAGTCCGGCGTGGACTGACATGTTCGTGCAGGTCTATTCTCGGCTCAACAAGCAGAAGCCTTTTCTCGTTCCCGCTGTTGCCGAACCCCTGATCGTCTGGGTGATGTCCGGAGAGGCCGTTGTCGAAGAGCGGGACCTCGACGGAGACTGGGTCGCAAACACAGTCACCGTTGGCGACTTTTTCCTGACCCGATCCTCCAGCCCCTACGAATTGCGTTGGCACGCGATCGGAGATGCGCCCTTCCAGGTTATGCATCTTTATCTCTCCGTCCCGCTGTTCGAGCGCGTTGCCTACGACGTGCTGGGCTGCGCCGCCCCACCTGCACTGCGCGACATCTCCGGGGGCAAGGACACGCAATTGTCACACCTTCTCGCATTGATCCATCAGGAGCTGACGTCTGAAGGGAAGGGGAGCCAGCTGTTCATCCACGGCCTTGCCCAGACCCTCGCCGTGCATCTGACCCGCAATTATGCCGCAAGCGAAGCCCCCGACGATCGCCAAAATGCGCTTCCCGGCTTCAAGCTGCGTCGCGCCGTCGCCTACCTCGAAGAAAATCTTGCCGAGCCGTTCAATCTCGCGCAGCTTGCCGAAACGGTGGGCATGAGTGAATTCCATTTCAGTCGTCTGTTCAAAAAGGCGACCGGGCTCTCGCCCTCGCGCTACTTTATCCGTCAGCGCACAGCCCGGGCACAGCTTCTCCTGCAGGAGACGGATACAAGCATCATCGAGATCGGCATGTCCGTCGGCTATTCAAGCCCAAGCCACTTCGCCCAGGTCTTCCGTCGCGAAACCGGCCTGCCGCCGAGCCACTATCGACGAGGATAAATTTCGACCTGTCGCGATTTCGAGCAAGATCGCGACAGGTCGAGCAAGGCCCCGAGAGAAGGGCGCCGATGAACGGCTTAGCTTCCTCCTTGTCAAAACGAAACGCCCACCGCGGTGGTGGGCTTCGAGACAAGGAGTGAAGACAATGACCAACCTTAACGGAAAGATCGCACTGGTCACCGGCGCATCGAGTGGCATTGGCGCTGCTACCGCCGTCAAGCTTGCTGAAGCCGGCGCAAAGGTCGGTATCGCTGCACGGCGCACCGACAAGCTCGAAGATCTCAAGAAACAGATCGAAGCCGAGGGCGGAGAGGCCCTTGTGATCGAGATGGACGTGGTTGACACGACCTCGGTCGATACGGGTGTTAAAAAGCTCATCGACGCATACGGTTCGATCGACATCCTCGTCAACAATGCCGGCCTGATGCCACTCTCCGATATCGACCAGTTCAAGGTCGACGAGTGGCAGCGGATGGTAGACGTGAACGTGAAGGGCCTGCTCAACACGACGGCCGCCGTTTTGCCCCAGATGATCAAGCAGCACTCCGGCCACGTCTTCAACATGTCCTCGATCGCCGGTCGCAAAGTCTTCAAGGGCCTGTCGGTCTACTGCGCCACGAAACATGCGGTGACGGCTTTCTCTGATGGCCTGCGTATGGAAGTCGGTCAGAAGCATGGCATTCGCGTAACCTGCATCCAGCCGGGCGCCGTTGCCACCGAGCTTTACGACCACATCACAGATCCGGGCTACCGCAAGCAAATGGATGAGCTGGCCGGCCAGATGACCTTCCTTCAGGGCGAGGATATCGGCGACACCATCGTCTTCGCAGCCCAGGCCCCGGCCCACGTGGACGTCGCCGAACTGTTCGTCCTGCCAGTAGAACAGGGTTGGTAACAGACCTGCCCTGAAGGGTCCTTGCATTGATGCAGGGACCTCTCAACGGAGATTGTCATGAAGGAATTACCCGTATCTCAAGCATATCGCGTCCTGGAACCTGGCCCGATCGTCATGGTCTCGACGAGCGATGACGGCGAGATGCATTCCGAACCTACGACCAGCGCCTCCGTCCGTTCGCGGAGGAGGTCCAGAAACAAGCGATCGACTTCGGCGTGGAGATGTTCGCGCCAGCACTCAGGAAGCGCTCGACAGGCGCAATGCCGAATTGGCTGGAGGGTAATGGCATTCAGTGGCTTTATCGTCAGACGCCAGCGTCAGTTGGTCGAGCGAACAGTGTAAAGACTTTCACTAAATCACCGTTTTCGGCGCGTCCGCGGAACGGCGCTTGGCTTGTTGGTTCCAACATGGGCCAGCACCAGCGTGTGTCAGCCAAGCGGTACGAGAACTCGACGTCGTTTCAATTCAGCGAGGCGGCGCGCAACGAGACGGGCGCGGCCTCCTCAGTTATTCTTGTGAACAATGCCGGCATCGCGCCAGCACTGCCGTTGAGGCAGACAAATGAGGTCGCTTTCGACGAGATCATGACGATCAATTACAAAGCCCCGTTCGTCTTGATCCAGGCGGTGGCGGATCACATTCGTGACAACGGCCGTATCGTCGGCCCCGATCCACCCCGCCTATGCTGCCTGCAAGGGCGCACTGGAGACATTGACATTGGCGCTGGCACCTGAGTTTGCTTCCCGCGGGATCACCGTTAATGCCGTGTTACCCGGAGTGACGGAAACCGACATGAATGCCGAGTGGCTGGCATCACCGGAAGCCCGCGCTGGTGCCGAAGCTCTCTCGGTCTTCTCACGTGTAGGAAAGGCAGAGGACGTTGCCGATGTCATCGCCTTCCTGCATCCAACGACGCACGTTGGACGACGGGACAGATGATCGATGCAACAGGTGGTTCCCGGATCTAGCTTTCCGAGTTCACCATGTTCACACCAAGCGGGGATGAATCCCTCATCGCGTGAGTTGGAGCTATAGGGGGTGCGTTTCGTACCCCGACGAACGAGGGTCGTGCTTGTTGAGCGCGATCTTGATTGTCAGACGGGCAACTCACTTCGAAACCAGGCGGCTCCTAAGCGCATCGATTTTGAGTAATGTCGCCAATCCTCTCACGGGTGCGTTCGCAATCCCAATCATCGCGGGATCCTTGTCCGAACATACAGGCCGGAGCACGGCGTGTGGAATACCTCCAAAATCAAGGAGAAGGTTTCCTGGCGACGCGGCTCTCGGAACTTGTATTCCGTCAAGCGCTTCAGGATCAAACCAAAGCCTAAGGGATCGAAGAGTGTTAGCAAGCGGTTGTTTGAATTGAAAAAGTGAGACGTTAATTCCATTCGTGACACACTTCGCGCTACGCGTCGCGGCTTAACGCCTGCGGATCCAATGGAACTTCCGATCAACCGGCTCGTTTCGACCGTCAGTAAAGGGAGGTCGCATATGACAGACGCCGAAGACGATAATCACAAGGTCTGGAATCTTGCCGAGAAGATCGGCTTCTGCATGCTCGCCACGCAGTCGGGTACGGATCTGAAGGCGCGTCCGATGGCTGCTTATGCGGAGCGTATCGAGAATGCCTTCTATTTCTTGACGGACGTCGCAAGCCACAAGGACGACGAGGTGTCTCGCCATCCGAATGTCTGCCTTGCCTTTGCCGATTCCAAGGGCCAGAAATACGTGTCCATCTCGGGCGTCGCCGAGGTGCAGAACGATCGCGAAAAGATCCGGGACCTCTGGGCGACGCCAGCCAAGGCTTGGTGGGACAGCCCCGACGATCCGTCCATCCGCATCCTCAAGGTCACGCCGTCCTCGGCGGAATACTGGGACAGCCCCGGAACGGTGATCAGCTACATCAAGATGGCCGCCGCCGCTGTGACCAGTTCGAAACCTGACATGGGTGAGAATGCCAAGGTCCAGATGTGAGCCCGAGGGAACAGCGGCGAGCCCGCCGTCCCCCGGGCATGGCGACTGCCGTGGCCGCGCGGCAAGGTGAGCATGGAAGCCTGAATGGAAGCGTTCGTTGAATCGATGATGCAGACGCTCGGTCCGCTCGGGATCGCGCTTCTGATGTTTCAGGAAAACGTGTTTCCACCCATTCCCTCCGAATTGATAATGCCGCTCGCCGGTTATCTCGCAACCCGCGGCGAAATGAACATCGTCGTCGTGATCGCGGCAGGAACGGCGGGTTCCCTTCTCGGCACGCTGCCCTGGATGATGGCCTTGCCCGACCTGCCGTGACCATCGCTGTCGCCGAACGACTGGGCTGCCCGCCACGCAACGAAGCCAAGAAGGCATAGCCCGATCGTCGCGACCCACAATCGTCCGAATGGCTGCTCGAGAAGCGCGGCCAACGCCGACTTCATATCGGCTTTTGCGCCCGCAATTCCCGAAAACAGCGCAAGACTAGCGACGAGAATGAACACGATGCCTCGTGCGGCGTATCCGAGCTTGGCGAGCAGTTCGAAGTGGACGTTGGTGGACATGGTAGGAGCCTGTCGAGTTCGAGGGACCGACCCTGAACGCTTGAGTCGGAAGAAAGTTTGAGACGCCGCCCTTAGAAAATAGGCCCACCGTAAATGGCTCTTAGTCCCGGTTCGCTGGGTAAACCGATTATTGGGGGACCGCGCCGAAGGTTTGATCGACTTCAGAGATTGTGGCTTACGAATTTTCCCCCACTGGTGCTCCGTACCGGCTTTGCGTGGCGGGTCACGTCGCCAGGGGATTTGGGACAGCGTCACCATCACTCGCATTCTGCCGTCCCGTCGAGGCGCCATTCGGCCCGCCTTTCCGTTTCTTCCGGAACCAATTGCTTATTCAAAGGTTCATGTGCCGCAATTAGGAGTACCGATATGAAAAAGATCATCATCACGACAGCCATGATTTTCGCCGCCTCGACCGCCGCCTTCGCGCAGTCCGCCGCGGAGAGCACCGGCGCGAACTCGCTGATCGGCAGAGCGCCGACGACAGAAGACTTCGTCATGCAGGCGTCTGCTAGCGATATGTTCGAGATCGAGTCGAGCAAGCTTGCGCTGCAAAAGGGTGACGACCAGACGAAGGCGTTCGCGCAGCAGATGGTCACCGATCACGAAAAAACGAGCACCGAGCTTAAGGCGCTGCTGTCCGGGGCCAAGGTGAAGGGAAACCCGGTCACCGCACTGACCAAGGATCACAAAGAAGAGGTAGACGAACTCGCCAAGCTTTCCGGCGCCGAGTTCAAAGAAGAGTATTTCGACGATCAGGTCGACGCGCATGAAGACGCCGTGGATCTATTCAAGCGTTACGCTGAAGGCGGAGAAAATGCAGAACTGAAGGCGTGGGCTGCAAAAACCCTGCCGGCGCTCGAGCATCACTATAAGATGGCTCAGGACCTCGATAAGTAACCCCATGAGTACCTTGTCCAGCCTAACGGTGTGAGCTTCGTTTTCCCGGCGACCACGGATGTACTGGCGTCGGTTGAAGGCGAGCGGCAGAGGCCGGTGCGAGTAGTCGCTCCGGCCTTTCTGAAGCTAAATTATTGAGTCTGATTAACCACCAGCGGGACAACAAAAAATCAGCCGTCGGCTGTCCACGAGCGAACGCGGACAACAGCATCAACGAATTCCCGTGGCCGCTCCCAGGGCAGGTTGTGGCCGCATTCCAAGACGCGGTGCTCATGCCGCGCTTTGAACATGAGCGCATGATCGGCGGTTCCACCCGGCTTCAGCGGGTCCTGCGTTCCGTCAAGGGTGATCGCGGGAACGATAATAGGCGGTTTTTCCGCCAAGCGCTCCTCAAGATGAGCCAACGCCGGGTCTCCCGACGCATTTCCAAAGTCGAAGCGATAGGAATGTATGACCACATCGACAAAATCGGGATTATCGAACGAAGCAGCTGTTCGATCGAACATGGCCTCGGTGAAAGACCAGCCTGGCGACCATTGCCGCCAAAGGGCTTTGCAGAGGTCGTGACGGTGAAGCGAGAGGCATTCGCGGCCACGCTCGTGCTGAAACAGGTGTTGATACCAGACAGCGTGCTCGAGTTCCGGGTGATAGGCGTGGCGAAGGCGCTCGACGTCGATAATGTCATAGCCTGCGTAAGACACCAAGCCTGCCGTTCGCTGGGGCCATAAAGCTGATGCGACACACGAGGCAAGGCCGCCCCAGTCATATCCAGCCAGAATTGCCTTCTCGATACCAAGAGCGTCCAAAAGTTCGATGATATCCCTTCCCAGCGCGGCCTGCTGGCCGCTACGCATTGTCGAATCCGCTAGGAAGCGCGTGGGACCAAATCCGCGCAGATACGGGACGATTACCCTTGCTCCGGCAGCTGCCAGGTCAGGGGCGACCTCGTCATATGCGTGGATGTCGTAAGGGAAACCATGACTAAGCACCACGGGCCAGCCTTCTGGCTTGCCGTGCTCGTAGTAGCCTATTTGAAGGGTGCCGGTGCTGATGGTTCGCACGAATTCTCTCCGATGACAGTTTGCTAGTTTAGTGAAGCCAGCCCTGCTTCACTGGCATGCTGAACATCGCAATGTGGAAGCCTATTGTAGCTGCTGTTCAACTACCGCGGCGAAATAGGAAGCGCCAAAGGGCAGGGCTTCGTCGTTGAAGTCGAACCAGGCACTGTGGAGGATCCGGCCATTGTCATCCGGCCCATTGCCGATCCATCCGTAACATCCCGGCCGCCCTTCCAGCATAAATGCGAAGTCCTCAACGATCATCGTTTGCGGCGGGTTCGTCTCAACCCTGTTAAATATCGACAATGCTGCCGCTTCGGCAGACTTCGCTGCTGCCTGCGAATTGACAAGGGTTGGGTATTGTTGAGCGTAGGAGACTGTCGAGCTGGCGCCTGTCGAGGATGTGATGCCGTCCACGATGCGACGTATCGCTGGCTCGGCGGCCGCGCGTGCCTGAGGGGAGAAAGCTCTCACCGTCCCGCGAATGATAACTTTATTGGGCAAGACATTGTAGGCGTCGCCGCCATGGATCTGGGTGGCGCTGACAACGATTGAATCGAGCGGATCGGTATTTCGCGCCGAAATCTGTTGAAGAGCCACTATGAGATGACCAGCTGTCAGAATAACATCCGCTCCCTTATGAGGTTGTGCCGCATGCATCCCCTTCGATAAGACTTCGATCTCAAAGCTATCGCCGGACGCCATCATGGGGCCCGCCTTGACGGCGAACGTACCGACATCCATTCCTGGCCAGTTGTGCAAGCCGTAGATCTCGTCGCACTGGAACCTGTCGAACAAGCCTTCCCGGATCATCCGCGCAGCTCCACCGTCTGCGCCCCCCATTTCCTCTGCTGGTTGGAAGATGAAAGCGACCCGGCCGGCGAAGTTACGAGTCTCAGCAAGATAGCGGGCAGCCCCGAGAAGCATCGTGGTGTGACCATCGTGTCCGCAGGCGTGCATAACGCCATCGCTGCGTGAACGGTGGTCGAACACGTTGCGTTCCAGGATTGCTAGCGCATCCATGTCGGCGCGTAGGCCGATGGCACGCTCGCCGTCGACATTCCCGCGCAAAATGCCAACCACTCCGGTTCCGCCGACACCCTCTGTTACTTCAATGCCCCAGGCGCGAAGCTTTTCAGCGACGAACTTTGCTGTCGCATACTCTTGATATGAGAGCTCGGGGTTGGCATGGAGATGATGGCGCCACTCGGTCATTTCATCTTGAAAGCCCGCGATCCTGTTGATGATCGGCATTTTTTCTTCCTTTATTGTACAGCAACATGGGCGCGCCGTAGGTGATCAGTCAGCAGAGAACTGGCGCTAGCCTGGTCGCCGGCTCTGCACGCCTCGAGCAATCGACGATGCTCGTCGGCTGAATCAGATCGGCGTGCACCGATTGAATTGGCGATGACCTCCGCAAAAGCTGAAGCAGTGTTGATCTGCTGGATGGTCCTCATCAGGGTCTCCCGGTTCGAGGGGCCATAGAGGGCGCGGTGGAAATCCCAGTTCAGTTGAGAAAGCCTTGAAGGTTCCTGTTCGGCCTCTGCGGCGTCGAGCACCATTTCCGCCTTGGCAAAGTCTACCTTCGTGAGACGAGGGAGGGCTGATTGAAGTGCAAGAGGTTCCAACAGCATTCTCATCTGGAAGAGGTCATCAACCATTCCCTGATCCAATATCGCGACCCTGGCACCTTTGAACCCAGCGACCTCCACCAAACCGTCTTCGGCAAGTGATTGAAGCGCGTGACGCAGTGGTGTCCGACTCACATTAAGCCGCTCACATAGCGCGTCCTGGCGCAGCGGCTGTCCAGGCGTAAAGACGCCGTTCAGGATCAGCGTTCTGATCTCCTGAGCAACCAATACGGCCTGCGTATTTTTCGGATCCAATTCCATAATTGGATCCAATCTGATTTTGCGGAGACTGTCAACCGGGCTACAGACAGCAATATCAGCAAACGTGGAACCTTGGCCGCGAGGTTCCGTCGGTGACGCCTGCTAGGGTACGGCGGGCACTAGGTCTTAACGAGACGAAGCGATAGACGGGGCGCGCGGCGCTTGCCGTCCTATTTCGTGCGAAAGGACCCTCGTGATTTTCCTCGCCCCTGCTTTAGCTGTGGGTGCGAATTAGAAGGAACTTGACCTGCCGCCAATGGCTGCCTCCTCGCTGGCAAGCATTAGATCTTCCGGGTATAAGCCTCCGAAGAAACCTCTAGAAAAGAACTGTCGGTAGCCGAGAGAAAAAGTGTGAGCGAGATAATCGCCAAGTGTCATTGCGGCGCCGTCCAGATTCGGGTGCCTGAGCTTCCGGCCGAGATCACCCACTGCAACTGCTCGCTATGCAGACGATATGGAGTTTATTGGGCTTACTACAGACTGTCGTCCGTGCAGGTTTTGTTGGGCTCCTCCCTCACAGACATATACGCTTGGAACGGCAGGCATGTCGATTTTCATCGATGCCGCAAATGCGGCTGCCTCACTCATTGGCGTCCCCGTGACCCTAAACGGGATCGCTTCGGCCTCAACGCGCGGCTCATTGATCCACAATTCCTTGCCTCCACTGTCATTGTTCGAAAGGATTCGGCCGGAACGGGACTGTTCTTCTAGTGAGCCGACCTGCGAAGCTGCCACATGGCCGCGCGCTCGCACAACGCCGGCCCAAGGTCGCAAGGATGAGCGAGGCATTCGGGTCAAAAGGCGTTTCGCGGCACTGACCAGTCCGAAGCTATCGCTCGCCGAGCCTCACGCATTTTATCGTTTCATAGAATATCCTTGTCTGATGGACGGCTGCTATCTCCGAAGGTCGCTTGGACGCTCTGACTGTTTCTCTTCAACCCAGCCGTGAACGGTGACGACGGCGTCGGGAAAACCACCTGGATGAAAAATCGCGGCCGTCGCATTGCTCCCACGGTGGCGGGTCCTCGCGTTGGGAGATAGCAATATCAACGCCTGCTCGAGATCCGGAGCTTCGCATCGGCAAAACAGAGCGACTTCCAACCCGGGCCAGAGCAATTGTGCGGTGCGGTGACGACACGTTGAGATCCCGCACGGCAGATCGCCCAGGTGGTAACAGGATTTGCACGCTGCCGGCAGGTTCGACCAGACTCCTGCGGATAAACCGTCATGATCTGAGATGGTGGCGCGAAAACTCCCTCGCAGCCAGCAGCACTGGCATAAGCGCCTGGCCAAGATCGGTCAGCCGGTACTCCACATGAGGAGGCTGCACACTGAAGTCGTGCCTTTCGACGAGACCGTCAGCCTCGAGGTCACGAAGCTGCTGTGTCAGGACCTTCTGGGTGAGGGCTGGCATGTCACGCAGGAATTGCGAGCTGCGCATCGATGGCTCTGCGAAGAGCCGGAACAGGATCTGCAGCTTCCATCGTCCCTTCAGTGCCTGCAGCACGCGGCCCACATGGGCGACGGAGCCGTCCGGACCCAGGCATGTGGTCCGCTCATCGTGCTCGATAGGCACTTTTAAGTGCGTAATTGCCTCATTCATGTCGCGCCTTCATATCTCGCCTCGCTCACAACATAGGGATGCCATTATGGATCTGAAACTGGAAGGAAAGATCGCGCTGGTGACGGGCAGCAGCAAGGGCATCGGCGAAGGTATCGCTCGCGGGTTGGCACGAGAGGGGGTGGTCGTCATCGTCCATGGCCGCAACAGAGCGAAAGCCGAAGAGGTCGCGCTGGACATCGTCGCGGAAGGCGGCCGTGCGTATGTGGTGACAGGCGATTTGACGCGAAAGGATGACGTGCAGCGCCTGATCGCTGACGCTCAGGCCTTTGAACGGCCCGTCGAAATCCTCGTTAACAATGCCGGCGGCTCTGGTGGGACGGAGGACTGGGCGACGACGCGTGCGGAAACCTGGGCGGCATGCTACGATCGCAACGTGCTTGCGGCCGTCAGGATCACCGCCGGCTTGTTGCCCGCAATGCGTGCCGCGAAATGGGGACGGATCGTCAGTATCTCCAGCCTCGCAGGCATGATGCCGCCTGCAACACGGCCGGATTATGCGGCGGCCAAAGCGGCGATGATTGCCATGACCGCTTCGCTCGCCAAGGCTGTTGCGAGCGATGGCATCACGGCAAACACGATATCGCCTGGAACGATCCACAGCGTCAGCCTCGACCAGGCATTTCGCAAGGCTGCAATTGCACAAGGGCTTAGCGCCGATGCGCCATGGCCGGAGATCGAGCAGAAGGTATTGCCTCTGTTCGCTCAGGTTCCGATGGGGCGGGTGGGCACGCTTAAAGAGATCGCCGACGCCGTTGCTTTCCTCGTCAGTCCACGGGCCGGTTACATCACGGGCGCCAACCTGCGGCTTGATGGCGGGCTCTGGCCGGGAGTTTGATCTACCCTGCGTTCCAACTGCCTGGTCACTCGGGAACATAGCGTGGGTAGGTCTTCTTGCTCAGGCGCGCGAACTCCAGGTCAATCTCAGTGGTCGCGAAGGGCTCACCCCGTGTCGTCTTCGCCAATATATTGCCCTCAGGATCGATGATCCATCCCAGCCCGCACAGTTCGCCGCATCTCCTGGTGGCCACCAAAGTTTCCGCGCTCCCTCAGAGGAAACCGCGGTTTCAGCTGCTAATCAGTGCGTCCGGTCCAGCGTGGTCCGCCTTCCTCCAACAGTTGCATCGGATGTTCTCGACCAAAGAATCGGCTGGGACCGGCTGCCCGGTTTGTCCATCCTAACCGATGCCATTCTAGCACCGGGGGAGCGGGAGCCTTCCATCCCATCGATCTCCGACCGCTCTTGTTCTGCCCCCAACCTGAGCAAAAATCGGTACGCCATCGGACATAAGTCTGACGGCGCATCGAACACTTGCGACGAGCACGGCAAGCTTTGTATTATCTTCGTGATTGGAGCAGCAGGGGGCTGCGGTGGCATTTTCATCGTTCGACACTTTGGAGCCAAGTGATCTTCGGTTCCTCAGGACATTGCTGGAAGAGGTTTGTGGCGAGAGATCGGTCACACTCGATCATCCCGATGCGGCCAATATCGCGCGCGAGCTCGTGAACTGGTACTTGTTCGGTGTGAGGCATCCAAGTCAGCTTAAGGTGATGCTCGAACCGCTATAAGTTAAAAATACTGCGTGGCGGGTGAACGGGCGACGCCGGGGACGTTTGATGTTTCCATAGTCTCGTTTGAGGATAGCGGAACTTGTCCCCGAGGACAGTGAAAAAGGCCCTATTTGTACGATAACGTACATTGCGTATTCCAAAGATGTTTACCTTCGAATAGAAGCCTTCCTTAATATACGAGGCACTAAACTGCCAGGAAATAGGGGTAGGTCATGCGTCTCGTCACCAAAATCAATCTGGCACTTCTCGGGGTTGTTGCCATCTCAGCGGTTCTGAATTTTGCGGCGCTGCGGATGGCAGTCCTGCCAAGCTTTGCGGCGCTCGAAGCGCAGGCGGCGGATCAGAACCAAAGCCGTGTCATCGAAGCGATTGAGCTTCAGAAGGAGCAAGTTGCTAATAGCGCTGGCGATTACGCCATTTGGGACGACACCTATGAGTTCATGAAGGGTCAAAGCGATGAGTACGAGGAGAAGAACGTTACGGCGGAATCCCTGAAGACGCTAGGGGTTAACTACTTCTTGGCACTCGACAACGACGGCAAGATCGTCATGGACAAAGGCTTCAGGTATGGGGGCGAACGACCGGAGCCACTCAAGCTGTTCCAGACGGATGCGATCAACTCGGGGAATGCTCTGGTCGCCAAACAGGATGAGATCAAGATCCAGTCGGGGCTGATGCGAACAACGGAGGGCGTGATCGTTGTGGGCTACGCGCCGATCTTGCGATCGGATCGTAGCGGCGAACGCGTAGGAATTCTGCTTCTTGGTCGCATTCTCGATACAAGCGCGATCAAGGCGGCGACGAAGGTGGACTTTGAGCTACTGCAGCCTGGCTCCATGATGGTGAATGTGAGATCATCTGACGCAGCCTCCTTGAACCGGGTTGATCAGCTTGCCGGTTTCGATGGCACCCCGGTTGCTACGCTTGTTTCCACCACCCCCCGCGATATCACCGCGGTCGGCAAGCGCACGATTTTGACGACGATGCTTTTCCTTCTGGGAGCCGCAGCGTTGCTTCTTCTCGCGCTCGGCTTCGTAATCCGCAAGATCGCGGTGAGCCGTATCGAGAAACTCCGATCTCATCTCAATGCTGTCGCTTTGACGGGAAATCTGGCGACGTTGCCAGAGGATGGCAGAGGCGATGAGCTGAGCGAGACACTGCAATCCTTCAACGGAATGGCGCGACAGCTGGCCGAGTTGCGGGACAAACTCCGTCGGCAGGACTACGAACATGGCGCTGCCGATCAGGCGGCGGGTTTGCTCCATAATGTTCGCAACGCCATGAGCCCTGTTTCTGCATTGGCCTGGCACCTTTCTAGACAGAACGAAACGACCTCGCGCCAGAACCTTGCGAAAGCAATTGATCAGTTGAAGGATCCCGACCTTGCTCCCGATCGTGCGGTCAAACTCAATCAATTTGTGGTGCTGTCTGCCGGTCGTTTGCTAGAGGACAGCACGAAGAACCAGGAAGATCTGCAGTCAATGGTAACGATGCTGCGTCACATTGAAGACATCCTGAGAGAATCAGACGCATCCGCACAGCATGAGCGCGTTGCTGAAGAGATCGATCTTCAACAAACCATTGTCGACGCTGCGCGACTGGTGGGGCACCGCGGTACGGTCAAGGTCAAACTGGACGGCATGCGTGATGCAGCTGTCGTCGGTCATAAAGTTCCGCTCGACCAGGTAATTGCCAACATTCTCATCAATGCGGCGGAGGCCATAGAACTGTCTCCCAATAAGATGGGCTATATCGAAATCGCCACGGAACACGCTGTATCGGATCAGGGAAACACGCAGGTGGTTCTCCATATCCGCGACAGCGGGATTGGCATTGAAACAGCTAATCTCGATCGCGTCTTCGAAAAAGGCTTCAGCACCAAGCGCGACGGAAAACGAGGTCTTGGGCTGCACTATTGTGCGAACGCGATCAACGCCATGGGTGGTAGGATCATGGTGGAGAGCGCGGGGATCGAGCAGGGCACGACCTTCAGCATTATTCTTCCCGCACTTCAGACGAACAAGGCTGCTGCCTGATGACCAATGCTCTATTGCGCCGACGAATTCTTGTCTGCGACGACGAAACCGGTGTCATCGAAGCGTACCGAAGAATTCTATCTGATCTTGTCGAAGGTGCCAGCGCGCAGGGCGAGGTGGCGCTCGACGCGCTTGCAGCTGATCTTTTCGGCGAAGAGGTGGCACCTATTATAAACAGGGCCGGAATTGACGATATCGTTTACTGCCGGCAGGGCGACGAGGCGGTTGCCGTATTCGGAGAGGCCGCATGCAAAGGGGAACCCTTCGCCGCGGTCTTTCTCGATGTCCGGATGCCGCCGGGTTTTGACGGGGCGGAGGCGGCACGACGGATGCGGGCGCTCGATCCTACGATCAACATCGTGATGGTGACGGGATATTCCGATCACCGGCCGGCTGAAATCGCAGAAATTATCGGGGCACAGGACCGCCTGTTCTATCTGGTGAAGCCATTTGATGCGGATGAGGTCCGGCAGATGGCGACGACGCTTGTCCACCGGTGGACGAGCGACATGCACACCGCCGCCGAACTGGCCGGGCGCCTTCGAGAACTGGAGAAGGTCAATCGAGCACTGCAGGTCAGCGAGGCGTCGGCCCACCGAGCTGCGCGGCGCGACCCATTGACAGGATTGCTGAACCGGAAAGGACTGCAGGAAGCCTTTGAAGTGGCGATGTCGGAAGCCAGTAAAGGAGACGGCGAAATCTTCTTCGCGTATATCGATCTCGACCGGTTCAAGATGGTGAACGACGTGCACGGTCACGCCGTTGGCGACCGTTTCATCTGTCAGGTGGGAGATCGCATCGTCTGCGCGACGGGACAGGATGGCTTTGTCGCACGGTTGGGCGGTGATGAATTCGCAGTCGTAATTACCAAGGGTGAGGAACTGGATAGCTTACTGAACCGGCTCTTGCGGATTGGTGATGTCCCTTTTGCCGAAGCGGGTTCCGAGTTACCGGTGAGCCTTTCGATCGGATACTGTCGATGCGACGTCGTCAGCGACAGCCTGTCGGACGCTATGCGGCGCGCAGACCTGGCGCTCTATTCCGCTAAGGCGGCCGGCAGAGGTTCCGCTGGAGGCTATGACAAGAGCCTCGACGACGAATTCCTGCGCAGCCAGGTGATCGCTCGCGACCTGAAGACCGCCATCGGGATAAACAGCCTGCAGCTGCACTATCAGCCCTTGATGAGCGCCGACGGCTGCAGGGTAACAGGACTTGAGGCCCTCCTGCGTTGGACCCACCCGGAGCGTGGAGATGTCTCGCCAGCGGTGTTCATTCCGATCGCAGAGCAAAACAACTTGATGATCGAGCTGGGCGATTGGGTATTGCGACAGGCCATGCGGGATATCTGCTCTTGGCCCGATGTTGTGACCTCCGTCAATCTTTCCGCTGTCCAATTCAGCCAGCCGCGCTTCGCCGAGCGTGTGATCGACCTTGCAAGAGCTGCGGGAATATCACCTGCGATTATAGAGTTCGAGATTACGGAAACCGCCTTGTGCGCCAACATAGTCGATTTCGCGCGCCAAGTGGAGAAACTATGTGAAGCAGGTTTCAGGCTCGCACTTGATGATTTTGGGAGTGGTTATGCTGGTATCGGCTATTTGAGCCAACTGCGTTTCAACAAGCTGAAGATCGATCGATCGTTCGTCAGTAACCTGCGCATCAAGCCCAACGCTGAACGGATGATACGGTCGATTGTCGGGCTAGGTGAAGCCATGGGGTTGACAGTGACCGCGGAAGGGGTCGAAGAGGCGTTCCAGCACGAGCTTTTACGCGCTGCGGGTTGTGATCAGATGCAAGGCTTCCTTTTCCACCGGCCGTGCAGCAGAGAGGCTGTAATGCAGCTTTTGGATCGTCAGCGCATAGCGGACCGGGCCGCTTGAGAAGATAAGGGGATCGTATGATCGGTGTACGGCCCGCAGGTGGCAGGAATGCCCGGACGAGAGGACCATTTGAGCCATTTTGCTGAAGCAAGAATTCTTGTCGTGGACGATGAACCAGACCTGTTGGCGGCGTATCGGCAGGTTTTCGGCGGGATCGTCGCGAAAGCCAACGATGAGCTCGCGGCGCTCGAAGATGAGCTGTTCGAATCGGTTTCGGAAGAGCCCGCGATAGGGACAACTATCGCAGGTATTGATCTGTGCCGGCAAGGTGACGAAGCACTCCGGTGGTTTGAAGCACGACAAGGCGAGATAAGCCAGTATCCAATTGCATTCATCGATATGCGGATGCCGCCCGGCATCAATGGCCTCGAAACGGCCAAGAGGTTGCGGCAGCTCAGCCCTGACATCAACATCGTCGTTGTCACAGGCTACTCCGATCACCCGCCGCACCAGATTGCTGCCGAAGTGGGTGGCGCCGATCGATTCTTCTACCTTGTAAAACCGTTCAATCCCGATGAACTGCTCCAGCTGGCAACCGCGCTGATCCATAGATGGAACTCGGACAAGATGGCCGTTGCCGCTTTGTCTGAAAGGGAGGCGAAAACGCTCGAGCTAGAGAGAGAAATTGCACAGCTGCGCGCACAGGTGAAGGCAAAGCCAGAACCACCCGAATCGAACGCCGTTGTTATCGATCGTCCCGACTCCGTGTTTTTATCCGCACTACCTCCGCCCGAGGCGCGGGACGTCGCTTTCCGTGAAGGTAAAGCGGCGTACGGCCGCAGGGATGGGCTCGCTTTCTGCCCCTACAGCGCATTGAAGCAGCCGGAACTATTCTTGTCTTGGGTATCAGGCTACCGCTCGCTTGATAACGACGCCTAACTCCCTTCTGAACCGCGCCGGTTGCCGGAGATCCCAACTCGTGAGAAGTAGGTCTATGACAAGCAAGACGACGACAAGTTTTCTCCTGAAGACCGCACCAGCGCCGTTCGAATGGTGACGGAGCATGAAGCCGAGCACCATTCGCGGTGGGCCGCAGTATCTTCGATAGCGTTGCCGAATGACCGGGAATTAGCGGAAATGCTGTCCTAGATTTAGTGAAATCCATGTCCGCGAATACCGAAACCCGCATCCTGAGGAACCGATGATGGCGCCGAGGGTGAGGGCGTTGCCGCCATTGCGGATCCCAAGGGCCTAACGAAGCTGCCGGTCCTGCAGAGACGGCATCACTTTGCTACCGACTTTGACAAGAAGCCGGTGATGACCATTCCAGGGCAAACTGCCGCGATGATAAACACAATGCCGGAGGGAGCTAAGTCTGACAACACGATTCAGCTTAGTTCTTTTTGAGCAAGGTACGGCGAGCTGCTAGTGGCTGCCCGAAAAGGCTCCGTGCCTGAAGAAAACCCGCTTCCAAATCCCATACAAGATGATCGCTGCGGCACCGATGAGAATGCCGAGAATAGCCTGCAAGAAAGACGTGGCGAACCAGCTTGTCATCCGCGGAAGAACGACAAGCGTATGTTCGACAAACCCCGCAATGCCCTCGATCACGTGTTCCGGCTGATGGAGCCCCATCTGCGCCAGGCTGTGGAGGATAATGCTGCCGCCCACCCACAACATCGCCGTCGTGCCCACCATCGCAAGAATTGTCAAGAGCACGGGCACGCCTTTGACGAGGCCCGTTCCGATGATTCTTCCGACCACACCTCCACTTCGCGTCAGGTGAAGACCGATATCATCAGCTTTGACGATCAAGGCGACGACACCGTAGACTGCTCCAGTGATCAGAACCCCGACAGCCGCCAGAACTGCGGCTTGAGAGTAGACGGTCGACGTCGAAACGCCGGCGAGCGTCAGCGCCATGATCTCGGCCGAGAGGATGAAGTCGGTGCGGATCGCTCCCGCGACCTTGTCGTCCTCCAGCTTGGCCGGGTCGAGCGACTCCTCTGGATCTGAAGCATGACCTGAGGCATGCGGAACGAGGGCCTCGTGAAGCTTCTCGGCACCTTCGAAGCAGAGGTAGATACCGCCGATCATCAGCAGCGGCGTGATCAGCCAAGGCGCAAAGTATCCCAGGATGAGGCAGATCGGCAGGAGAAAGATCAGCTTGTTCTTCAAAGACCCAAGCGCGATCTTGCCGATGATCGGAAGTTCGCGGGCAGGGGGCAAGCCGACGACATATGTCGGCGTGACAGCCGTGTCATCGATAACGACACCCGCCGCCTTGACGCTGGCTTTGGCCGTCTGCGCCGCGACGTCGTCAACCGATGCAGCGGCAGCCTTTGCAATTGCTGCAACATCGTCGAGCAGTGCGATCAACCCGGTCGCCAATGTCTCTCCTATTCGTCTTCAAGCAGAGGCAGCGTACATAGCGCCCATCGCTGCAGTGGGAAGGGATTTTTTGGGCGACTACAGCCATCCCGTCCTTTTGAACCGGTAATAAAGGATCGCGCAGAGCGACAGGATTACCACGAGCACGACATAATAGCCGTATTCTGTCTTCAGCTCCGGCATATGCTCAAAGTTCATTCCATAGATGCCTGCAATCGCTGTCGGTACCGCGAGGATCGCCGCCCAGGCGGCGAGCTGACGGGTGATGGTGCCCTGTCGCTGCTGTTCGAGAAGGTTTGACGCCTCGAATACGGACGTGATGACTTCCCGCAAGCCCGACATCATGAATTCCACCCGACGGACGTGATCGAGGATGTCACGGAAATAGGCTTTGGCATTGTCGTCGATACAGGGTAGCTCCAGGTTTGCCAGCTTGCCTACGACTTCACCCATGGGTCCCAAAATGCGCTGGAACTTGATGACCTGCCGCCGCATCCGGAACAGCCGCCTGATCTGCTCGCGCTCCAGGAAGGAGATCAGCATGTGCTTCTCCATCTCCAGGACTTTATCTTCCAATGTCTCGACCATCGGAAGATAGCCGTCGACGACAAAGTCGATGATCCCATGCAGGACGTAATCAGGACCATGATCGAGGAGTTTTGGCGAATGCTCCAGCTGCTTGCGTAATTCCTTGTGCGACTTGGCGGATCCTTGGCGCACCGAGACAATGTAGTGTCTCCCGACAAAGATGCAGGTTTCGCCATAGGCGATCTTGTCGCCCTCGAGGTGAGCCGTCTTGATGATGACGAAGAGCTGATCGCCGTAGACCTCGACTTTGGGCACCTGCTTGCCGTTCAAGGCATCCTCAACCGCGAGCGGATGCAAGCCGAACATCGCCTTCAGTTTCGTCATCTCCTCGACAGTCGGCTCGGCAATCCCGATCCAGGCGAATTCGCCATCGACCTGCTGGAACGGTTTGTCGCTGAGGGGGAGCTCCTCGGCCCGTTCACCGTCGCGATAAATGAAAGATGCGATTACAGTCATGGAGATCCATCACTAGAAGTCGGGTGGGGACGCACGGCAGGTTGCGGGTTTACCCTGCCGCGGGACGGGCGAAACGCGATCGCGTCATCTTCTATTAGTCGGCTGGGGGGCGGTCGCAGAGGTGTCGCGTCAGGTATAATCGGACCGGTCGATTTCCACCAATGACCGTCATTTCAGGCCCGGACTTGAGCCTTCGACTTGCCGGTCTTGCGGTCCTGCCCGAGTTCGTAGCTCACCTTCTGCCCATCCTGCAACGACCCACCGCGGGTCACAGCGGAGATGTGCACGAACCATCAGCGCCGCCGTTGTCCGGAGTAATGAAGCCGAAACCCTTATCCTGGTTGAAAAACTTGACGGATCCTGTTGCCATGTCTCTGATCGTTCTCGCCGCACTTTGCAGGCTTGATTACCTGTGCGCTAAAGAGATGGAGCAGCGGCCGCTCTAAAACAAGCTCGACTGCGACACTTGTCAACGAGTAAGCGCGGGGACTCGATTGCGAAATCTCTGCATGGAATGTTCGGTTGCTGCATTCTGAAGGTTGGCCAGCCCTTCGCAAGCGTACGGAATTTCTTCAGAAAAAAGCAAAGGCTGTGGCGGCGCCTCGCACGAGAAAGAACGTGATACCCAGAGCGAGTGCCGTCAGAGCGAGGCCAATCAATACCAAAAGACCGTCGCGTTCTATCATTCCCAAGGCAATAAAACAG
The DNA here is from genome assembly GCF_000732195.1 of Neorhizobium vignae. Lineage (GTDB taxonomy): Bacteria > Pseudomonadota > Alphaproteobacteria > Rhizobiales > Rhizobiaceae > Neorhizobium > Neorhizobium vignae. Next base: position 1,231 of record NZ_JNNU01000032.1, on the reverse strand, counting down.
ATTGCCACCACGGGAGCGAGGTTGCCGAATGGGATTGGTAATGCGACCGCGACCGCAAGAACGAAGATCGGCAGAGCGAACAAGAAGCCGAGCCGCTCTTTCGCCAGAGGCTCCAGCCGCCCGGGTCGGACCAGCTGCTCAATCCGGACCACAATCGGCGTTGCGTACCGCTTCAAGTCTTCGAACGCCTTCACCGGCATCTTTCGCTGTTTGAGGAAACCAGGAAGCCAAAGGCTCCTCGCTCCCGCGCCGAACTGTAGGGCGACGATTGCCAGTGCAGATCCGAACACCATTCCAAAAGGACCGGGGATAGGTATCAAGGCCGGTAACGCCAAAAGCAGCATGACAAAACCGAAGCCGGATTTGCCCAGGTGCAGCAGCGCCTCGCCGATCGTCAGTCCGCCTTTTTCCCGGGCCAGATCGACAAGACCGGAAAGCATGGTGGATGCCGTGCTACTCGCGCCGCCACCGTTACGGTTTTCCGCTTCCGCCATCCTTAACCTTCAGCTTCTTCTCTTCTTTCAATGTGGAGCAGGCCAACGAGAGCCGAACAATCGGGATGGCGCCCGTCGAACAACTGACCTGGCGAAGTCCATCCTGTTGCGATGCCCAACGCCATACCAGTGGCCCAGCCTGGATTTTCGCCTGCTCGCTCGAGCAATTGCGGCCCGTGAACAGCAATGCATCGCTGCGATTGCTGCAAGGTCTGCAGAGGCAGGTTCGCAGCCTCAACCCGCTGGCGGATCTCGTTGTGCAGCGGATCGATCACGAACAGCGCAAACAGCCAGGCGAAGATTTCCGAGATCATGCATCAACCTCTTTCCGTTTCGGCAACGATATCGAGACGGTCCGACATCACGACAGAGCCGAAGCTGTCGTCAGAGGGGCCCGGACCAGCGGGTCGGAAAAGATGTGGTGGCCACCTCGTCGCTTTCAAGGGTGGGAATTTGCGCGGTCGAAATGGCCAGACAGGACAGACGCCGAGTTCGCTAGTGCGCATGATGCCATCCTGGCGGCCGTCGATGGCCGTGTCACACCCGATGAGGCCCGCATCAAATTCGAAGTTGCGCTGAAGAGCGCGGGGCTGAGCTGAACGCCGCATGTAGAATGCGCGTCCAAACAGCGGAACATCTAATGAGCTATCCGTGGCTGAGTGGCTGACGTCATTAGTAACTCAACCTCGATCCTATTCCGCATCTTACCGCACTGGATTTCGATTGCGGTGGCAGGC
>NZ_JNNU01000031.1 GCF_000732195.1 Neorhizobium vignae | reverse complement strand
TTGGCGATCGGTGTAGGTATGGTTTTGTTCTGTGCCGTGACATTGATCGGCGGACTTGCAAGCTGGTTGTTTTTCACCGGCCTGCTATGGAGGAGGTCGGAGACCCACGCGCCGCCACGCCGGATACGCCGGCTGGCGGACGATGACATACCAAGGCGGTTCTGGTTCTCCGGGTTTCTTGCCACCCTCCTCTGGATTGTTCCGCTATATGCCCTGGCGCTGGGCCTTGTCTCAGCCACCGAGTAACCACCCAACCCCGGGATTGTTTTGCCGGTATCGAGCGCGCCGGGCAGGCGGTGGTGGAGGCGGATTGTCGAGGGTTATTTCCGCAGGTGCCTTCGGTCGAGTAGCATCGTCCCTTCACACATATTGAGGCGTAGCCTGGTCAATCGCCGGCGGACAGGATCATGCATGTGTCAATCGAGGATCTGTATGATGACAAAGTTCTTGGGGTCGATGATCAGGCGCTTCTGGTTGACGATGGCGAATGCATAATCGGGCGAGTCCGGAATCGGCGATAACATGAGGTTGCTTGGTATTGGCCGACCGATGACGAGGTTTTCACTGACTTGCACAGGGTTACCTGGCATAGGCTGCCTGCGGACGAATTCTACAGCTTTCTCACTGGGCGGAGCGACGGTCGGTTGTTGAGCAAAACCGTCCCCCGCCAGGGCGACCAGAGCGGCGGTGAGAACAAGGAGATTTTTCATGAGAATGCCTTTCCGCTGATGGTCCACGGCGCCGGATGTCCGGCCCATTGATGTGGAGGTCAGGGTTAGACAGGAACGGGCCAGCATCGCCTTCGTTCCGCTTCAGTTCAATTGCGCCGATGCGAGAGCCGCCTCAAATTTTTCGCGACCTTCGTCGGGTGTGTTACGACCATCGAACGCACACAACACAGCGCTCTCGGCGAGTGCGATTTCCCGCCCCCTGAAGATGGGGCTCATGCCGATGACAACCGGCCTCCACTGGCCAAGCTCTTCCTCACCAAAGGCGAACTTGGGAAGTGGTTGAGGACGGCATAACCTATCTTTCTATCGGATAGTGCCCGTCACGATGGGATCGAATTTGTCGAGTTGGTCCCAAGCGAGCGACGCGCCAAACAGCAACACCGCAATAATCGGGATAACCAAAAGCACAGCACCACCGGGAACACGCATGACAAAACCTCTCAGCGATTGAGCTGCAGACTCATGCTCCGGCTTCATTACCGAGAGGTTAATTGTGTCTCACTTTCACACAGGAAGACACAACCATCTATGCTTCTTTTTCCGACCCCACTCCTTTGCTGAGGAGGGTCGGCAGATGCGGACGCCACAACTTACGAACGAGCGGCGGGCACGACTCTGCTCCTCGATGAACGGACGGGACGGCCAGCGGTTCGGGAAAGAGCGAGTTCAGGGGGATGAAGCCGCCGCGCGATCTGTCGATTGAACGGCTTCATCAGGAAGGGCCACGAGAACAAGAGCGCCTATTCTGAGCCGGCTTTACCTATAGGGCGATGAACAGGTCGCCCGCACGCCTGCGCGCGGCGAATACGTGTTGTCGTAAGCGCGATAGGACTGATAGCGGTTTGCGCACCATTGCACATGGCCGCCGCCCGCGCGAGGCTGGCTCGCGATGGCACCGCCGATGATAGCGGCAGCACCGAATGCGGCAAGAGGGTACCAGAAACCGTCGCTGTGGCGGCGGTAGCCAGCGCGTCTGTCTCTATATCCACGTTGCCCGTTGTAATAGCCGTCGCGGCGATATTCGCGACGATCATCGTATCCACGGCGGTCACGCCAGTCGCGGTCGCCCCGATACTGCACCGCTTCAACGTCCGATACCTGCGGAAGGTTGGCTACCGGAAGCGGTACGGCCGAAGCCGCGGTGAATGAGGTAAGTCCAAACGCCAGTGACAATGTCGCCAGCGAGCACGCCTTAATAATTATTTTCATTAGGTTTTTCCTTATTCCAACCCACTCGAACGCGTGGGATCCGCTGAGGTTCCGTTAGAAAGGCAAACTCTCCCGAGCCCTGCCGGAAGCTCGGGCAGTGCAAACCTCATTCCCGCGGCGGCAACCCGCGATAGCGCGCATGTCGTGCCGGTTTAAGGAAGCTTTGCGAGAAGCACGGATGCCTTCATGACAATGGATGTTGCGGTCGAGGTCAATGGAGGAATGATCCCAATAGCCCGCGGCTGCGCACGAGGTACCTGACCGAAAGAAACGGCACCCCTATGCCGCTTCGTTGCATTCGGCTCGCCCCACACCACATACACGTGTATGCTCCAGCGAGCAGAGGATGGAACATGCACACACCCTTCGAGGTCATTTTTGCCAACATCACTCAAGGCATCGCCCTTCTGCGGATCTGCGGGTGCTGGTGATAAACAATCGCCTGTCGCAACTGCTGCAAATTCCGGAACTGACTATGGGAGTGGATGCAAAAGCGATCGCTGACCACTTGCCTGCCTGTGACCAAACGAGGCTTTGGCTCGCACACTTGGTCACCGAACGGAAATCGCTGCAGCAGGAAATAGAAGTCGGCGAGGTACTGCTGTCCTTGACGTCCACTCCCGTGGGCGAGGGCTGCTGGTTGATCCAGTGCAAGGATATATCAGCGCACGCGGCGATAAAAAAAGAGCTTTCCGAACAGACCAGCCTTTTCGATTCGGCCTTGGCCAACATGCCTCACGGATTGTGCATGTTCGATGCGGACAAAAATCTGATGCTGTGCAACACGGCGTACTCGCGCTTGTACAGTTTGCCGGAGCAACTGACCCGACCGGGTACATCATTGCAGCAGATTCTTGACTATCGAGTGACAGCCGGCAATGCGCCCGCCCATCGTGAAACCTATTTCGATGTTGTCGTCGAAGCCTCCCTGAAACGGTCAGCGGCAAGTCGGAACATACCCCTGACGGACGGCAGGGTCATAAAGATCTCACACAGTCCCATGGAAAACGGCGGATATGTCGCAGCGCATGAAGATGTCACCGACGCGGTGCGCGCGGAAGAGCAAATTAAATATATGGCTGGCCACGATCCGCTGACAGGATTGCCCAATCGAACGCTGTTACGCGAGAGGATCGACAGGGAGCTCGCAGTCAGCGGGAAGACAAACGCGTTGCTGTGTTTGGATTTGGACCGGTTCAAGGAGGTAAACGACAGCCTGGGGCACGCCGTGGGCGATCTCCTGCTCAAGGCGGTTGCAGACAGGCTCGCGGACTGTCTACGCGACGGCGACAGCATCGCGCGCCTCGGCGGCGATGAATTCGTTATCTTCCAGACCGGTGTGCAAAGCAGAGACCAGGCTTCATCCTTGGCCGAGCGGATTATTGACGTTATCGACAAGGCTTTCATCATCGATGGAAAATCCATTCGTATTGGCGTCAGCATCGGCATTGCGATGGCCCCAGACGACGGCGACATGGGCGACTCGCTTTTGCGGCACGCCGATACGGCGTTGTATAAGGCAAAAGCGAACGGCCGCGGCACCTTTTGCTTCTTCGAAACTGTGATGGATGTCGACAGACAAGCGCGCCGTGATCTTGAAACTGTGCTCCAGCGGGCCCTCGAAACCAATCAATTCGAACTCTATTATCAGCCACAGGTGGACACGATAACCGAACAGGTTGTTGGGTTCGAGGCCCTCCTGCGGTGGCATCACCCGGAACGCGGTCTGGTTTCGCCGGCTGAGTTCATCCCGCTGGCGGAGCAAACCGGAATGATCGTGCCCATCGGGGAATGGGTCCTGCGCCAGGCCTGCAAAGACGCCGCGAGTTGGCCGGCCGATATCGGCGTGGCCGTCAATCTTTCCCCGCTCCAGTTCAAGAGCCAGACGCTTGTCCACACCGTCGTCTCCGCGCTTGGCGATGCGGGGTTACCAGCATCTCGGCTTGAACTCGAGATCACGGAATCGGTTCTGCTGACCGACAACGACACGGCCTTGGCAACGCTGCACCATATCAGGAGCCTGGGGGTGCGGATTGCGATGGACGACTTCGGGACCGGATATTCATCGTTGAGCTATCTGCGGCTCTTTCCATTTGACAAGATCAAGATCGACCAATCCTTCATTCGCGAACTTGGAAAGTCCAAGGATTGCGCCGCCATTGTGAAGGCCGTCGTCGATCTGGGGGTAAGTCTCGGCATCACCACCACTGCCGAAGGCGTCGAGACGAGCGATCAACTGAACCGGGTGAGAGAGCAGGGCTGTAGCGAAATACAAGGCTACTTGTTCGGAAAGCCTCTCCCTATCAGCAGCGTCGATGAGCTGTTGAAGCGCCACTCGCCGGCCGCTGCTTAATGATCGGGATTTCACTGATGAGGAATATGCCCTGATCGGGCAACTCCACTTTGAAAGGAGATGTCGACCGCTTCCTATCTGGATGCGCAGGGAGCTGAATAGGGCGTCGCGGCCGAGACGATTAAGAGGTGATCTATGCTAACCCGAACCAGTTTCAGCCGGCAGGCATTGGCGTGTCAGCCAATCGGCAAAGGCGCGCGCCAGTCGCCGCTGACTGCCGGATTTGGGGTAGGCGAGATAATGGCCGATGTAACGGTTGTCGCGACAAATCCGATGGAGAGGACGGACCAGCTTGCCATTTTCCAGCTCGCGCCTGGCCAGGACGTCAGATTCCAGCGCAACGCCGAGGCCGTTAACCGCGGCATCGATAGCAAGGAAGCTTCGATCGAAACTCATCGATGGCGGCGGCGGTGGTCCCAGATCATTGGCTTCGAACCAGTCGATCCATTGGATCCGCTTGAGATCGCTTCGAATTAGAGGATGCCGGAGCAAATCCCGCGGGGAATTGATCTGTAGCGCCATTTCGGGCGCGCAAAGCGGCGAGACGATCTCCTCGGAAAGAGGGATTACGATCAGGTCTTCGCGATTCAATGGTTCGCCATAGACGACATCGGCATCGAAGAGCCCATCGACGAAACGGGCATAGTTTGTGCTGGCGGCCACCCGCACCTCAATCCCAGGATTCTCCTTGAGAAAGTAAGGCAGGCGCGGCGACAGCACCTGCGCCGCGAAGCTCGGCGCGCAATGAAGGCGCAACAATTGCGACTTGTTGGATGAAATCAGATCAACACCACGGCGCAGCTCTTCAAATGCGTTGGACGCGTGGTTGAGCAGGGTCTGACCCGAAAGAGTAAGCACGACGCTGCGTGTGGTTCGTTCAAACAGGGCCGTCCCGAGATCGCGCTCCAACTTGCTTATGGCGTGACTAACGGCACTTGGAGATAAACGGAGCTCCTCTGCAGCCGCCCGGAAAGATGCAAGCCGCGCCGCCGATTCAAAGATCCGCATCGCCGAGAGTGAAGTGAGGTGCAACATGGGATTAGTGAAGCAGATTCACCCATAGATGTAAACTTCGCGTTTGTCGCGGTGGCCCCGTTCGGTCAGAAATCTCCTCATGGATGGTGATCCATTCGACGGTATTGCCAGATGCCGGGGAGGCATCGGGAGGAGAACGAGATGCTTTTAAGGGGAAAGACCGCGGTCATTTCGGGCGCGGCGAGCAAACGCGGTATTGGCCGGGCCACGGCGGAGCTTTTCGCATCGCACGGTGCGCGGGTCGCCATTCTCGACATCAACGCCGAGGAGGCGAAAGCCGCCGCGGGCGAGCTCACGCCCGTCGACCATGGCGCCCATACTGGCATACGCTGCGACGTGGCCGATCGTGCCTCCTGCGCGTCTGCGGCGGACGAGGTTCTCACCGCCTTTGGCGTGGCGCATATCCTGATCAACAATGCCGGTATCACCCAGCCTGTGAAGACGCTCGAAATCTCTGAGGCGGACTGGCAGCGTATCGTCGCCGTCAATATGACAGGCGTCCTCAACCTCAGCCAGGTCTTCATCCCCAACATGCGCGATAACGGCGGCGGGTCGATTGCCTGCATGTCGTCGGTTTCCGCGCAACGCGGCGGCGGCATTTTCGGCGGCCCGCACTATTCGGCCGCCAAGGCCGGCGTCCTCGGCCTCGCAAAGGCCATGGCACGGGAGTTCGGTCCAAACGGCATTCGCGTCAATTGCGTGACGCCCGGCCTCATCCAGACGGATATCACCGGCGACAAGCTTTCGGCCGACATGCGCGCCGACATCATCAAGGGCATCCCGCTCAGCCGATTGGGCGAAGCGGGCGACGTCGCCAACATCTACCTCTTCCTCGCTTCCGATCTCTCGGCCTACGTCACCGGTGCGGTCATCGACGTCAATGGCGGCATGCTGATCCACTGATCCGCCCGCGAAGACCCTGACAAGGATGGGAAAAGCATGACCCAAATCGGTCACAATATCAGTCTTCCCGAACGGGCCCGGCGCATCCGCCGGCACGCCCTGCGCATGGGCGAGGTCCAGGGCCAAGGCTATATCGCGCAGGCGCTCGGCATCGCCGACGTTTTGGCGGTCGCCTATTTCCATGCGACGACCTACAGGCCGGAAGATCCGGAATGGGAAGGGCGCGACCGCTTCCTGCTGTCGATCGGCCATTATGCTATCGCGCTTTACGCGGCGCTGATCGAGGCGAAGATCGTACCGGAGGATGAACTCGAGACCTACGGCACGGATGACAGCCGCCTGCCCATGTCGGGCATGGCCGCCTATACGCCCGGCATGGAGATCACCGGCGGATCGCTTGGCCACGGCCTCGGGATAGCTGTCGGCATGTCGCTGGCGCTCAAGCGCAAGGGCTCACGCTCCTACGTCTACAACCTGTTTTCCGACGGCGAACTCGATGAGGGGTCGACCTGGGAAGCGGCGATGTCCGCGGGTTCCTACAAGCTCGACAATCTGATCGGAATCGTCGACGTCAACCAGATGCAGGCCGATGGTCCGTCGCTCGACGTCCTCAACTTCGAGCCGCTTGGGCTGAAGTTCGAGGCCTTCGGCTGGTTCGTCCAGCGCGTCGATGGCAACGACATCGATGCGCTCGTCGAAGCCTTCGACAAGGCGCGTCATCATTCCGGGGCGCAGCCGAGAATCATCATCTGCGATACGAAGATGGCGAAGGGCGTGCCTTTCCTTGAGGCCCGCGAGCGCAACCACTTCCTGCGCGTGGAACCGCATGAATGGACAGAGGCGATCCGGATCATCGACGCGGGAGCAACGGCATGAGACGCTCGAAATACGAACGCCCCGCGCATCTGATCGGCAACTCAGGCGGGCCACGACTGACGACTTCGGCGATGATCGCCTCCATCGCCGGAGCGGATCAGCCGACCCGGCCCGCACCCTTCGGCCATGCGCTTTCGGCGCTGGCGGATAAGGAAGACCGCATCGTCGGTCTCTCGGCGGATCTCGCCAAATACACCGATCTCCATGTCTTCCGTGCCGCCCATCCCGACCGCTTCTATCAGATGGGGATGGCTGAGCAGTTGCTGATGATGTCGGCCGCCGGCATGGCCCGCGAAGGCTTCCAGCCCTGGGTGACGACATACGCCGTCTTCGCCTCCCGCCGGGCTTATGACTTTATCTGCATGGCGATTGCCGAAGAGATGCTGGACGTCAAGATCGTCTGCGCGCTGCCCGGGCTCACCACCGGCTACGGCCCCAGCCACCAGGCGACCGAGGACATCGCGATGTTCCGCGGCATGCCGAACCTCACCATCGTCGATCCCTGCGACGCGAGCGAGATCGAGCAGGCGGTGCCTGCCATCGCCGCCCATCGGGGTCCGGTCTACATGCGGCTTCTCCGTGGCAACGTGCCGCTCGTGCTCGAGGAATACGGCTATCGGTTCGAGCTGGGCAAGGCGAAGCTGCTGCGCGACGGCAGGGATACGCTGCTCATTTCGTCCGGCCTGATGACGATGCGCGCACTCGAAGCCGCCGAGGAACTCCGCAAGGACGGTGTCGACGCCGGCGTGCTGCACGTTCCCACGATCAAGCCACTCGATGAGGCCACCATCCTTGCCGAATGCGCCAAGCAGGGGCGTCTCGTCGTCGTCGCCGAAAACCATACGGTGATCGGCGGTCTCGGAGAGGCGGTCGCCGCCACCTTGATGCGCTCGAACGTGCGTCCCGCCGCATTCCGGCAGATCGGGCTACCGGACGCCTTCCTTGAAGCGGGCGCCCTGCCGACCTTGCACGACATGTACGGCATATCGACCGCGAAGGTCGCTGATCGAATTAAGGGGTGGCTAGACGGCTAAGCCGCACGGTCGCCGCGTTGAGGAGCGCGGCTGGCCGCAACAGTTTCAAAGTGGAGGAGAAGAGATGAAATTCGAGATCAACAGACGCCAGTTCCTGAGAGCGTCGTCGGCCGTACTGGCCGCCCCGGCGATCGTTACCATGGTCCGGCCCGCGCGCGCCGGCACGACGCTGACCCTTGGTCACGGCGCCGCACCGGGAAATCCGAGAACAGTCGCCGCGACGAAGTTTGCAGAATTGGTAGCCGAGAAGACGGCGGGCCGCGTCAAGGTCAACGTCGCCGGCGCGGAAACGCTCGGCAGCGATTCGGCAATGCTGACAAGCCTGCGCACGGGCGCGCTCGATTTCACCGCCAACAGCCAGGGAGCAACATCCGCGCTCGTTCCTGAACTTGCAGCGCTCGGCCTCCCCTTCCTGTTCGAGACCACGGCGAAGGCAATGACGGTTCTCAACGGCCCGGTTGGCGGTGAGCTCGTCAAGCGTTTCGAAGCCGTCGGCGTGGTGCCGCTTGACTGGTGGGACAATGGCATCCGCCACCTCACCAACTCCAAGCGCAAGGTTTCCGCACCGGCCGACGTGAACGGCATGAAAATCCGCACGCCGGCCGACCCGATGACGATGGACATCTTCAAGGCCCTGGGCGCGGCGACAGAGCAGATCGCCTTCGGCGAACTCTATGTGGCCCTGCAGCAGGGCGTGGTCGACGGACAGGAGAACCCGCTCGCCAATATCGACAGTTCCAAGCTGTACGAAGTCAACAAATACATCACCCTGACTGGCCACAAGTGGGAATCGACACCGTTCCTGATGTCGAAGGTCGCCCTGGCGCGACTGGGCGGTGACCTTGGAGCCGTAAAGGCTGCTGCGAAGGAAGCCGGCGAGCTCCAGCGCAAGCTTTCCGCTGCCAAGGACGCCGAGGTGCTGGCAGCATTCCGGGGCAATGCGGCAATCGAGGTGATCGAGGTGGACCGGCAAGCCTTCGCCAAGGCAACCGCTTCGGTCGCCGAGACCTGGAAGCGGAAGCCTTTCGGAGATTTCGTCGCCCAGATCGAATCCGCCGCCAAGGGCTGAGGCCTTACCTCAAAGGGAATACCCCATGAAAAGCCTCTCAGGTTTCATAGAACTTACGGCGCAGGCCATCGTATGGTTTGCGCGGCAGGTCGTCATCTTCAGCGGGATAGCGCTGATGGTCTTCATGACGGCAAACGTCTTTGCCCGCTACATGCTGACCGGGGGAGGCTTTTCGTTCGCACAGGAGCTGCCAGTGCTGATCTTTCCCTGGTTCATCCTGGGCGGCATCGTGCTCGCCGCCCATTCCGGCGGTCATATGGCCGTCGAATGGATCTACGAGAAGCTGCAAGACGGTGCGCGTACCACCGCCTTCGTCGTCGCCAATGCCGTCAGTGCCGGGGCTTTCCTGGTGCTCGGCTATCAAGCCTACCGGGTCGGCGAGATCGCCGGGATCGAACACAGCCCGGTACTCCAGCTGCCTAATAGCGTGGGGTATTTCGCTCTTGCCATAGGGTCCGTGCTCGTGGCGATCGTTACGCTCGGCGTTGTCCTGCGCGTGCTGCGCCTTGGTTGGGAATCCCGGACGAACACCGAGAGCGGAGAGGTGGCGCTGTGACCATCTTGATGATCATCGTCTTCTGCGTCCTGATGATGATGGCGGTGCCGGTAGGCTACGCCCTTATCATCTCTGCCGGCGTCGCAGTCCTGTTCAACGGCTATCTGCCGCTGTCAATCGTCGCGCAGCAGATCTATGACCAGACGCAATCCTTTCCGATGCTCGCGTTGCCGTTCTTCATGTTGGCCGGCACGCTGATGCTCGGCGGCGAGCTCGGCCGACAACTCCTGGAGCTGGCATCGCATGCGATGCAGCGTTGGCGTGGCGGACCCCTGTCGACCACCGTCGTTTCATCCGTCGTCTTCGGCGGTGTGTCGGGCTCGGCAGTGGCCAATGCCAGCGCGCTCGGTTCCGTCCTCATCCCGTGGCAGAAGAAGCATGGTTTTCCACCCGCGCTTTGCGCCGCCAACAATGCCACGTCGGCCGTCATCGACGTCCTGATCCCGCCGTCGATTCCGATGATCCTGTTCTCGCTGGTGAGCGGTGTGAGCGTCGCCAACCTCTTTGTGGCCGGCATCCTGCCGGGCATGCTGATGGCCGCGAGTTTCGTCTTCGTCTGCTGGTTCGTTTCGGTGAGACGGGGTTATGCCGCGCAGGCCTCGGAAACCAGCAGGCGGCAACTCGCGACGCTGGCCCTGAAGAGCCTGCCCGCCGTCCTCCTGCCGGTTCTGATCATTTTCTTCCTTCGGTTCGGCCTGGCCACGCCGACGGAAGTTGCCGTCCTGTCGGTCGTCTATTCACTCGCGCTCAGCCTGGTCTACTATCGCGACCTGACGTGGAAGCGCTTTTGCGACAACGTTGTCGAGGCGGGCGTGGCGACCGGCGTTGTTATGCTGGTGATCATGGGCAGCGCGGCCGTGGGTTGGGTGCTGACCTTCGACCAGGCACCGCAGCAAATGGCCGACTGGGTCGCCGCCAACATTTCGAGCCCGATCGTCATCATCCTGATGATGAACATCCTCATGCTCATTGTCGGCATGCCGCTCGACATGCCGCCGGCCATCCTGCTGCTTGGACCAATCTTCGTGCCGCTCGCCGATGCGATCGGACTGGACCGGGTCCAGCTCGGGCTGATGATGGTGATCAATCTCGGCATCGGACTTTATACGCCGCCGATCGGCACGACGCTCTTCATCTCATCGTCGATCGCAAAATCACCGCTCGGCGAGACGACGCGGGAGCTCTGGCCCTTCTTCTCCATGGCAATGGCACTGCTGCTTGCGGTGAGCTTCATACCGGCGCTCACGCTCTACTGAGGACCATGCACCATGACCGAGAAGCACAACATCGTCTCAGTCCGTTCCCTCACCAAGGCCTATGGCGCGACCTCAGTGCTGAAAGGGATCGATTTCTCGGTCGCCCGCGGGGAAATACATGCGCTCCTCGGCGGCAACGGCGCGGGAAAGTCTACCCTCATCCGCATCATCACGGGGACGGCGACAAAGGACGGCGGCGAACTCGACTTCCGCGACGCCTCGGGCAACCTCCTCAGCGAAACGGACGGTCGCCACAAGGTCGCCGTGGTCCATCAGGAACTGGCGCTGCTCCCGCATTTGACCGTTGCGGAGAACATCGCGCTGCCACACTTCCGCAAGGGCTCCCGCCTCTACGATCGGCGTCTGGCGACAAGACAGGCGCACGACGCCTTGTCGATGATCGACCGGGACTTCGCCGCGGTCGCTCTGAACCGCCTCATAGGCGATCTCAGCCTCCACGAGGGGCAGATGGTGGAGATCGCGCGGGCGCTGTCTTCGGGCGCCGAGCTCATCCTGCTTGACGAGCCCACCGCCAATCTCACCGCAATCGAGACCGAGCGGCTGTTCGATGTCTTGCGGCGGCTGACGCGGGACAATGGCCTCTCGGTCGTCTTTGTCTCGCACCGTATGAAGGAAATCCGCCAGATCGCCAATGTCTGCTCGATCATCCGCGACGGCAGAACGGTGGTGAAGAGCGTGCCGACGGCCGACCTGACTGACTTCGCGATCATCGAGCATATGGGGCAGGCTCATGCTCTGGCCGCTCCGCGGGTCACCAAGGTCGCTGCGCAACAGGCTATGGCAGGAGAACCGCTGACCATCGCCGAAGACGGCTTCACCGTCGTGTTGCAGCCGGGGACTATCCTCGGCATTGCCGGTGCCCCGGCAGGCCCGCAGACGCTGATCGCCGCCCTCGTCGGTGCGGCCCACGCCAAGCGCTGGACGGTGACACGCTCGGGATGGCCCGGCCGTTTCCGCTCCCCGCGCGAGGCGGCACGGGCAGGCGCGGGTTTCGTGACAGGCGACCGGGCACATCGCGGCATTCTTCATTCCCTGCCTATCATCGACAACGTGGTCGCATCACGCCGTGTTACGCGAGGTTCGTTCTTCGCCAACAAGCATGAAGGGGTTGAGTGCTTCGACCTGATGCAGGCGCTCAAGGTCAAGGCGGGCTCGCTCTGGCACCTGCCGAATACGCTGAGCGGCGGCACGCAGCAGAAGCTGCTTCTCGCGCGCTGGCTGAACCTGCCCTCCCGCCTTCTGGTCCTCGAAGAACCCACGCGTGGCGTCGATATCGGCACCAAGCGGGAGATCTATCAACTGATCCGCGACATGGCGGCAACCGGAACGGCGATCGTCTGGTGGTCGACGGAAAATGCGGAGCTGCTTGAAGTTTGCGACCGCGTGCTGGCCTTCGACACCGAGGGGCGCTCGTCGGGCGTGATCGAACGCGACCAACTCAGCGAGGACAGGCTCGCGGCACTGACAGGAATGGCGGCATGACGAAAACCATTATTGACCAGGCCGGGACAGGTGTCGAAACGCGACCGGCAATCCGGACCCGGGAAAGTCTCCTGTCCACCTACCGGACGGAATTGGCGATCGCTGGGGCAATCGGCCTTCTTGTGCTGGCGGTCGGAACCCAGGTACCGCAGGCACTGAGCTGGGGAAACTTCGCTAACATCACCCAGGCGGGCGCACCGCTGATCATCATGTCGCTCGGCGTTCTCCTGGTGGTGATTACCGGCGGTATCGACCTTTCCGTCGGATCCGTCTTTTCACTGACGGGCATGGTGACGGCGCAGGCCATGGCAGCGGGTTTCGGCGGCGTGAGCGCCGCCCTCGTCGGGCTTGGTGTCGGCCTGGTCTTCGGCTCGATCAACGGCTTTCTCGTCACCATCGCGGGGCTTGCGCCTTTCGTGGTGACGCTGATCACCTTCGCTGTCGCGGGCTCTCTGGCCTTCATCGTCACCAATGGACGATCGATGCCAATTGGCGATCCGGATTTTTGGCTTTTGAATAGCGGCAGCATGATACCCGGCATGCCGAACTACATCCTGTTCTGCATCGTGCTGCTCGTCGCAATCGAGTTATTTCTGAAGAAGATGGTCGCGGGACGCTGGTTCTACGCCGTCGGCAGCAGCGCGGCAGCAGCGCATCTTCTTGGGATTCCCGTCAAGCGGACCCAGTTCTTCGCCTATGTCGCCTCGTCGCTTCTCGCGTCCTTCTCCGGATTGCTGACCATCTCCTACATTCTCAACGCGGAATCGACGGCTGGCTCCAGCCTGATGCTGCAGGCAATCGCAGCGGTGGTCATCGGCGGCGCCAGCCTGCTCGGCGGCACGGGAACGGCGGTGGGCGCTGTCCTTGGAGCCCTGATGATCACCGTCATCCAGAACGGCGTCAATCTCATCGGCATCAACAGCTTCTGGCAGGGGTCGGTTACCGGCCTCGCCATCCTGATCGCGGTCCTGATCGATCGCTTCAGCAAATCGCGGCGCGGTGCCGTGTAATGCGTCCTGGAGGAGACCTGGACGTCAAGAGGAGGAGGAAGGCATGAAGACGAAACTGAACGGCTGGCTGGCGATGGCAGCGAGCGTCGCGCTCGCGGCATTGTCGAGCGTCGCGCATGCGCAGGAAAAGAAGACGGTCGCCTATCTCGCGCCCTCGCTGGACATTTCCTACTGGCAATGGGTCGGCTTTGGCGTGAAGCAGAAGGCGCAGGAACTCGGCATGGATTATGTCGAGTTCACCTCCGAGAATTCGCCGGCCAAGCAGATGGACAATGCGCGTACGGCCGTGACCAAAGGCGTCGATGCGATCGTCATCGGTCCTGTGAGCTCGACCAGCACGCCGCCGCTGCTCGCCTATCTGAAATCCCAGAACATCCCGATCGCCTTCGCCGGCATCGGCCCGCAGCCCGGCCAGACGGACTACACGTCCTCCGTCACCGCCAACAACTACGAGACGGGCAAGGCGCAGGGCAGCTTCGTCTGCGCGCTCGCGAAAGAACGCGGCGGCAACAAGGTTGGCATGCTGTCCCTCCCCCAGGACCGCGAGAACGCCCAGAAATATCTCAAGGGAGCGCAGGAGGCCTTTGCGGCCGACGGCTGCAAACTTGCCCAGATGCTCGAGACACGCGGCCTGACCGTCAACGAAGCCGTGACGCAGGCCAATGACATGCTGACGGCCCATCCCGACATCAAGGCGATCTATGGCATGTACGACGAGGCTGGGACGGGTGCTGCGAAGGTCTTGGAGACCCGTGGCCTAACCGGGAAGATCGGCATCGCGGTCGCCGACGGCAGCCCGACGACCATCGGGCTTCTGAAGGCCAAGGCAATTCAGGGCATCTTCTTCCAGGAAGCGGTCGGCCAGGGCATTGACGGCACCCAGCAAGTGTTCAATGCACTGACAAAAGCACCCGTCAAGAAGGATCTCGCTCTCGTCATGCCGCTCGTGACGGCCGACAAGATCGACTCGCCCGAGGCGAAGGCCGTCATCGCCCGCGTCTTCCCGCCAAGCAAATGACCCGCAAAGAGCGGGAACGGCCGTGACTGTCGTTCCCGCTCCACCGAGGAGGAACCATGTCCGACATCGCCATTATCGATCCCCATTTCCACCTCTGGGACCTGGAGACAAATTACTATCCCTGGCTTTCCGACGGCGTGAAGCCATCCGCCTTCGGCGATTATACCGCCATCAACAAGACCTATCTGATCGGAGATTTTCTCGCCGACGCGAAAAACCAGAACCTCGTCAAGGCGGTCCACCTCGATGTCGGGTTCGACCCGAAGGACCCGGCCGGTGAGACCAAGTGGCTGCAGGGTATAGCCGACAAGCACGGTTTTCCGCACGGCATCGTCGGCTATGCCGACTTGCGCAAGCCCGATGTCGGCGACCTGCTCGACGAGCATATGCAATACGCGAATTTCCGTGGCATCCGCCAGTCGATGAACTATCACACCGATGCCGCCAAGACCTACCTGGCCGAGCCCGAGGTGAGCCAAACGCCCGAATGGCGCCGAGGCTTCAAGGAACTGGCGCGCCGGGGACTGAGCTTCGACCTCCAGCTCTATTACTGGCAGATGGAAGAGTTTCTCGAAGTCGCGCGTGATTTTCCCGACACCCAGATCATCCTCAACCATACCGGCATGCAGGTCGACGGCCCCGCTCATTTCGACGGCTGGCGCAAGGCCATGCATACGCTGGCTCAGGCGCCGAACGTCGCGTGCAAGATCTCGGGCCTCGGCATGGGTGACTGGACCTGGAACACCGGGAGCATCCGCCCCTATGTCGAGGAGGCGATCGGCGCCTTCGGCGTCGAGCGGGCGATGTTCGCCTCAAATTTCCCGGT
The DNA here is from genome assembly GCF_000732195.1 of Neorhizobium vignae. Classification (GTDB taxonomy): domain Bacteria; phylum Pseudomonadota; class Alphaproteobacteria; order Rhizobiales; family Rhizobiaceae; genus Neorhizobium; species Neorhizobium vignae. The sequence continues at coordinate 43,712 of NZ_JNNU01000031.1, read as the reverse complement.
CGATAAGCTGTTCTCAAGCTATGACGCCATATGGAACGCCTTCAAGGAGATCACCGCCGGTTACTCGGCTTCGGATCGCTCGGCACTGTTTCACGACAACGCCGAACGGTACTACCGCTTGTAGCATGCTCAGCTGCTGATATTCGTCGCCTTCACCACATTTGGCTCAATGCAGTTCTTCGTGCCGCTCGATTGCGAAACTTGAACCTTCCGATCATTCCCGCACGTTGCCCAGAGCCCGCATGATGAAGCGGGTTTGCGATCGGAGTTCATCTTCCAGGTTGCCGCCATCGACGACCCGCTGTTCCAATAGGCTGGGATGAACGAATGATATCATCGCGGCCAGGGCACATCGGGCGGCATTGCGCGGATCGTCGTTTTCCAGTTCCCCGGCCTTCAGGCCGTCACGAATGGTGGCTTCGAATATCCTCGTCATCTCATCGCAATACCACTTCGCCACCTCCCATTTGCCCTCGGCGGCAGCAACAAAAAGCTCGTGAATGTGCGGCGCGTCTGTCAGCCGCGCTCGAGTCTGCCGGTAAAGATCCTCGAACATCGCAGCGAGTCGAATGCCAGCAGCATCCTCCCTTCGCGAAATCGCGCGTGCAGCCTCAAGCGTGCTGCTGGCTATACGAGCGTAGACATCCAGGTCAATTGCCGCCCGTGTTGGAAAGAAGCGGTACACGTTCGTTCGACTTGTACCCAGATCGCAAGCGATATCGGCAACGGTCGTCTTGCGGCGACCGATCCGGCGAATGAGCCTTTCTGCTGCATCCAGTATGCCGTCACGTTCTTGCTCGACAACTTCCTCGTCGAAAGCGGAGGAATGTTTCCCGATCAGGCCAGCCGTCGCTCCTCGTCCGCCGGGCGCCCTGTCAGTACCGGCGTCCCAAATCGTTGGTACGGAGCCAAAGGTATTGTCCTTCGTCCCCGGTGCGGCTGTATTGGCGTATCGATCCGACACGAGAATTACTCCGCCGCCATAGCGAGTTTCACGACCGGCAACCCCTCCTCTGCCTGTCGCTCTGTTTTCCCCTCAGGCGGCCTGATCCGGAACCAGGTCGCGTACAAGGCCGGCAGGAACAGCAGGATCATCACCGTTCCGACGGCGGTGCCGCCGATCAGCGTGTAGGCCATTGATCCCCAGAAGACCGAGGACGTCAGCGGGATGAAGGCGAGCACGGCAGCCATGGCCGTCAATATGACAGGTCTCGTTCTCTGCACGGTGGCCTCGATAACGGCATGGTAGTCATCCAAACCAGCCGCCTGGTTTTCCTTGATCTGTTCTGTCAGGATCAAGGTGTTGCGCATAAGAATGCCTGCCAAACCAATCAGCCCCAGGATGGCGTTGAACCCGAAGGGCTGATTGAAGATCAGCAAGACCGGGACGACGCCTGCGAGTCCGAGCGGTCCCGTCAGCATCACCATCGTCATCGTGGACAAGCTACGGACCTGCAGGATGATGACGATCAGCATCGCTGCAATCATGACGGGAAACACTTGAACCAGAGCGACGTTGGCCTTCAGCGACTCCTCGATATTTCCACCCATTTCGATACGATAGCCAACGGGCAAAGACGCGATCAGCGGTTGAAGTGCCTGCATCACTTGTTGCGAAACTTCCGGCGGCTGCGTCGCCTCGTTGATATCCGAGCGGATCGTGACAACCGGGATGCGGTCACGGCGCTTCATGATCGGCTCCTCGAAGCGGATTTCGGAGTGACCGATCTGGTCGAGCGGAACCGGGCGGCCATTCCTGCTCATCAACGAAAAGTCCGCCAGCCTCGAGGGGTCGAGCCTGTTTTCACCGGCGCTACGTGCAACCACGGGAACGTTGCGGATGTTTTCGCGAACCTGTGTGATCGGCACCCCGCTCAGCAACAGCTGCATCTGCTGTGCAGCCTCTGAAGGAGACAGACCAATAAGGTTGAGCCGGTCCTGATCGGGAATGAAGCGCAGGACAGGGGTGCGGTTGCCCCAGTCGCGGTTCGCCTGGCGGACATCCGGTACTGTCTTCATGAGCGCAAGCGCTTGTTCGGAGATCCTGTACAGTTCGTCCGGATCCGGTCCCATGACACGGAACTCGACCGGAAAAGGCGTGTAGGGACCGAAGACGAGTTGCGTCACCCGTACATAGGCTTCTGGAGCGAGGCCGCTGGAGATGGCTGCCCGCAGGCGATGCTTCAGATCCTCGCGACCGTGGGCATCGGGTGTCAGCACGACGATCTTTGCGAATGAAGGGTCCGGCAGTTCTGGCGCCATGGCGAAGAAGAAGCGTGGCGCACCCTGGCCGATATAGCTGGTGGCGATCTTCGTTTCAGGCTGCTCTTTCAGCCAGCGCTCGAGCTTCTCGACCGTCGCCGTCGTCGTCTCAATGCTGGTCCCTTCAGGCATGCGCACTTCCACCAGGACCTCGGGACGATCCGACGTCGGGAAGAATTGTTGTTTGACGCTCCCCATTCCCACGACGGACACCGCCATCGTGACGACCACCACCGCGCAGGTGACATACTTGTGGCGAACCACGAACTTGATCGTTGAACGAAGACGCTGGTAGTTGGGCGTGCCGTAGATGGCTTCGTGACCGCCAGCGACAGGCTTGATGGCAGGAAGCATCTTGACGCCGAGATAGGGCGTGAAGATTACCGCGACAATCCATGAGACGATCAGCGCGAAACCGACGATCCAGAAGATATTGCCGGCATATTCACCGGCGGTGGACCTGGCAAAGCCAACCGGCATAAGCCCGATGATCGTGACGAGGGTTCCGGACAGCATCGGGGCGGCCGTATGACTCCAGGCATAGGCGGCCGCCTTGATGCGATCCATGCCTTCTTCCATTTTCACCACCATGACCTCGATGGCGATGATGGCATCGTCCACGAGCAGTCCGAGGGCAAGGATGAGCGCGCCGAGCGTGATACGGTCGAAGAAGCGACCGGTTTCGAGCATGATCAGGAAGACGACGCCGAGTGTGAGCGGAACGGCAAGCGCTACGACGATACCGACGCGCCAGCCGAGGCTGATGAGGCTTACGAACAGGACGACGCCGAGCGCCATGGCGAATTTCAGCATGAACTCGCCGACGGCTTCCTGGATATTGACGGCCTGGTCGCTTACTTTCGCGAGCGACATGCCGAGCGGCAGGGTCTCTGCAATCTTTGAGGACCGCTCTTCCAGAGCCTTGCCGAGTTCAAGACCGTTCCAGCCCTGCTGCATCACCACACCAAGCATGATGGCGGGCTCGCCGTCATGGCGAATATGATAGGTGGCGGGATCCTGATATCCGCGACGGACCTCGGCGAAATCCGACAGCTTGAGAACGCGTCCTGCCGCGACGATGGGCGTATCGGCAATCGACTCGACGCTGTCGTATGCACCATCGAACCGAATGAAGACCTGAGGCCCCTGCGTGTCGATCGATCCCGCCGGGGTCACCGTATTGCGCCGTTGCAGGGCAGCCGCGATGTCTTGCGCCGAGATACCGAGCGTTGCGAGCTTGGAATACGAGAACTCGACGAAAATCTGTTCCGGCTGCTCGCCGAGAATATTGATCTTTTTCACGCCTGGGACGTGAAGCATGTCCTGACGTATCGTCTCGGCCTGCCGAACAAGGTCACGCATCGCCATGCCCTTTGCTTTCAAGGCATAAAGGGCGAAACTGACGTCGGAATATTCGTCGTTGACAAAAGGACCGATCACGCCTGGAGGAAGGTTGCGAGCTTCGTCTCCGAGTTTCTTGCGCGCCTGGTAGAATTCGGCTTCGACGGCGGATGCCGGAGTATTGTCCTTGAGGGTCACCGTCAGAAAGGCGTAGCCGGGACGGGTGGTCGTCTCCACGCGGTCGTACCAGGTGAGTTCCTGGATGCGCTTTTCCAGCGGTTCGGCGACAAGATCCTGCATCTCACGCGCGGTCGCGCCCGGCCAAACGGACGTAACGGTGAGTGTCTTGATGGTGAACGACGGATCTTCGGCTCGGCCCAGCTTGACAAAGGAATAGGCGCCGGCGGCGGCCAGCAGGACGATGAAGAACAGGGTGACGGCTCGCTCGCGAACGGCGAGCGCAGAGAGATTGAAGCTCATCGGTTTGCCGCCTCCGCCTTTTGCACGCCGACGCGCACGCTTGCGCCATCCTGAAGCAGATGCGCCCCAAGAGCGACGACAGCCTCGCCCGACGCCAAGTTTGAGACCGTGGCCTTCTCCTCGCCGATCCGCTCGACCTTCACCTCCCGGAAATGAACGCTGGACGTCTGCTCGTTCAAAACCCAGACGCCGGTGCGGGCGCCGTCATCCAGAAGCGCGCCAATGGGAACCTCGGCATGCGACTGTGCCGCTTCGTTCTGCAGGCTGATCGTAACGGTTGCCCCCAACGGCGCGGATGCCGCAGAACCCTGCAATACCCAGCGCGTTTCATAGGTCCGGGTTTGAGGATCAGCGGCATCGGAGATCTGCCTGAGTGCCGCCCTTTCCTCCATGCTCCGGCCATAGATGGTGGCCTGCGCTGCGGTACCAATCGCAGGCCTGAGATTTTCAGGCAACCAGACGAGTGCTTCGCGAGGTCCTGCTTTCGCGAGGCGCATGACCGGCTGGCCCGCTGAGACCACCTGACCTGGCTCGCCCAGCGTCTCGACGATCGTGCCGTCCGCGTCCGCCACGAGAACCGCATATGCCGCCTCGTTTTCGGCGACCTTTGTCTCTGCTTCGGCCGCAGCGAGTTGGGCAGTCGCGGTATCGAGCGCCGCCTTCGACTGTTCGTATCTCTGGGGAGACGCCGCCAGGCCGTTCTTGACGAGGGTCGCATACCGCCGCTCGTCGGCCTGTGCCTGAAGGAATGTCGCCCGCGCAGCAGCAACGGCGTTGCGCCTTGCCGACAGGGCCAGGCGCAGATCGGTATCGTCAACCCGCATCAGGGGCTGCCCGGCTTTGACCTCCTCGCCAAGCCCGACGAGCCGTTCGACGATTTTTCCAGGGACGCGAAAGCCGAGATCGCTCTGCACCCGGGCAGCAACCGTGCCTGTGAAGCTGCGGCTTGCTGCGTCCGGGGTCCTGACCTTCGATACGCTGACGAGAGGAGCCAGATTGCGGGGGTCTGCGGCTTCCGCATCCCTGCTCGTTGGCGGAAGCAGGAAAATCGCGGCGGCGACGCCGACAAGAGCGGCCACAGCCACGGTTGAGAGGAGGATCTTGCGTTTCATGGCTCTGGCCTTCTTGACGGTGGCGGCATAATTCTTAGATTGCAATCTAACTCTAAAAGCTTTATAGATGTCAATTGAAATCTAATAGGAGATGATCATGAGGGTCAGTCGCGCCCAGGCCGAAGCAAATCGCGAGACGGTCATCAACGTCGCCAGCAGGCTCTTTCGCGAGCACGGCTTCGATGGCATCGGGCTCAAGGACCTGATGAAAGGTGCCGGTCTTACCCAGGGTGGCTTCTACAAGCAGTTCGAATCCAAGGACGACCTGGCGGCACTGGCGTCGCGGCGCGCGATGGAAAGCGCGACCCGCAGATGGTCCTCGGTCGCGGCCTCGAGCCCGGATCCGCTCCAGGGCGTGATCGATCTCTACCTTTCGACGGGACACCGTGGAGAAACCGGGGACGGCTGCCCGCTGGTCGCCCTTGGCTCCGATGCCGCGCGCCAGAGCGTCGATGTTCGCAAGCCGTTTCAGGACGGCATCAAAGCCCACCTGCAGCTTCTCGACGAACTGATGCCGGCCAGCAGCGACGGTGACGATCCGTCCCGCAAGGCCATGGCGATGCTCGCGCTCATGGTCGGAGCGGTGACTCTGTCACGCATCGTGACCGACGAAAGGCTGGCAGACCATCTCCTTGAAGCAGCGGCTGCTGAAGCAAAGCGTGTCGCAGCCACGGAGCCGGCCGAGTAACGAGCGGAACGAGAAGTTCTCCATCGGTTCAGCATCCGCTGTCCGCGAGCTTTCGGTTTTCATTTCTGGAGGCATCATACGTCGTGTGGTCGTAACAGGAATGGGAGCGGTCGGCCCGCTCGGTGCCAACGCCAGTCGCTCTTGAACCCGCGTGCTGGCGGGCAAGTCCGTCTTCCGACGATGAGCCGAAAATCCTCTCTTCTCCAATTATGCCAGGTTTGTCTCAGAGGCGCTGATCCCGGACAGTTTCACTGATCACAGCCCGCAGCGCTCGTATCTGCAAATCGAGCCCAAAAGCAAAACGCTGATCGGCGTTTGCTCCGGCAATCTCACGCATTGCGATCGTCGCAAGCGGGAACTCAGGGAGGATCTGCGCCTCCTCGCGACCGGAGTTTGTCTTATCGCCGCCCAGCGCCTGCTCCTCGATAACGAAGCCGATCACGAAATAGACAACCGTGAACGCTCCCCAACTTGCGACTCGGTCGTCCGCACCAGCTTGCTTGAGAGAACCGATCATCAGCGAGCCGACGCGCAGTACATTATTTGACAAGGGATAGGTTCCTGCAAAGACGCGTGCGGCATCGCGGCGCGACAGCAGTGCGTCGCGCACTTCGGAGGCCACGCGCCCGAGCCTCGCATCCCACGCCTCACCTTCGGGATTGACCACGGCGACCGGTTCCATGAGGGCGTCCGCCATCCCCTCCAGCAGCGCGTCCTTGTTGGCGAAATGCCAATAAAGCGACGGCGCCTGAACGTTGAGCGCGTCGGCCAGCTTACGCATGGTAAGCCCCTCAATGCCGACCTCATCCAGCAGCTTCAGCGCCGTCGCAATGACCTCGGTTTTCACGATGCGCATTTCCATCCCCATTTTTACGATTGACTCTCTAACATTGTTAGGCAAATCTAACAACGTTAGATTGGAGCATTCCTCATGAAAATGAACTATGATGTTGTTGTTGTCGGCGCCGGACCCGTGGGACTATGGCTGGCATGCGAACTGAAACTTGCTGGCGTGGATGTCGTCGTTATTGAGCGGCGGACTGAGCGGACGGCGCAGTCGCGTGCGCTCACCATTCATGGACGTTCGCTGGAAGTGTTTGCCTTGCGCGGCCTTGCCGATCGCTTCCTCAGTACAGGCAAACCGATCCCGACCGGTCACTACGCAGTCCTCGATACGCGCCTGGATTTCTCGCCGTTCGACACCCGCTTCCCCTACACCCTGTTCATTCCGCAGGCCGTGACCGAAGAGCGTCTCGAAGAACGCGCGACTGAACTCGGCGTCGTCATCGTGCGGGGCGCGGCAGCGAACAACATTGTGGACGACGGAAACCGGGTGCACATTTCTACCGACGGCGGAGAGTATTCGGCCTCCTATGTGGTGGGAGCGGATGGTGCTCGCAGCATCGTGCGGGAACATGCGGGCATCTCATATGAGGGAGCAGAAGCCCGCAATTCGCTCATGCTTGCGGACGTGGTTATGGCGTCGCCGCCGGCAAAACCCGTCGTGTCGGTCACCAATGAACATGGTTCGGTCATGATCGCGCCTCTCGGTGACGGCAAGCACCACCGCATCGTGCTCGTCGATCCCCAGCGAACCCATGTGCCGCGAACCGAACCGGTTACTCTGGAAGAGGTCGCGGGATCAACCGCGCGCATTATCGGCGAGGACTATCAGCCTCGCGACCCGATCTGGCTTTCGCGTTTCGCCGATGAGACGCGTCTTGCCGGAACCTATCGCAAGGGCCGCGTCCTCCTCGCCGGCGATGCCGCTCATATCCACGCTCCCATGGGCGGACAGGGCATGAATGTCGGACTGCAGGACGCTTTGAATCTCGGCTGGAAACTGGCCGCGGTCGTGAAGGGCCAGGCGCCCGACAAACTGCTTGATACCTATGACGAGGAACGCCGTCCAATAGGACACATCCTCTACACCAATACCCTGGCGCAGGTCGGGCTCGTCACCCGCTTCGATCCGGCGACCCTTGCCCTGCGCGAGACGCTGAACGAGCTCCTGAAAATTCCTGCAGTCAATCATCGCCTTGCCGGTGAGCTTTCCGGTTTCGACGTCGCCTATGGTGCCGATGCGAAAACGGCTGTTGCTGCCGGGCGATTGGCGCCAGGGGTGCGCGCTCCCGATACCGAACTTGTGGGTATGGACGGCGGATCGATGTCGCTGCACAGTCTGCTGGTAGAAGGTCGTTGGCTTCACCTTTCCTTCAAACCTGGCGCATCGGTTTCCGGCCCGGAATGGTTGCGATCCGGCTGCGTCCAATCCCTGGAGACAGCTCCTTCCGATCACGCGGCCCTTCGCGGCGTCCGGGCGTTGTTGGTCAGGCCCGACGGTTATATCGCTGCCATCGATCAGGAATAAGGGAGACGTAGATGGAAACTCTCAATCCGCCGTCCTTGACCGATGCCTTCTCGCACTTGATTGCCCACATCGCCATAACCCCACCCGGGGCACGTCTTGCCGCCGTCTCGGGCCAGGTGGCGATCGACAGGTCAGGTCAACTTATCGGGGGAAACGATCACGCCGCCCAGGCGAGGCAATGCTTCGGGAATGTCCTCAACGCGCTCACGACCATGAAGGCGGATCCGAAAGACATCCTGCAGATGAAAATCTATGTAGTCCGGCACACTCCGGATCTTGTTCCGGTAATCTTCGGGGCGGGCGCTGACATATTCGGCGAAAAATGGCCGGTTTGCGCGAGTACCTGGATCGGCGTCGAAACACTCGCCTTGCCCGAATGGCTAGTCGAGATAGAGGTTCTGGTAGCCCTGCCGTAACGCACACAAGGCAATATGAGACGCGTCGGGGAGCCGGATCAACCCGAGAACCTTCCCGCGGCGTCATGGATTGCCGGCCCGGCTCGGCCGGGTCAAATGCGGCGTGACGGAATCAAGGTGGCTGGCCCTCCCCCACTCTCTCCTTCACCAACCCCTTGATCGCATCCATCACAGCCCTGACCCGCGGCACGTTGCGCAGCCGCTCATGCGTCACCAGCCAGATTTCCGCCGCCGGCGGCACCGGAGGGCGGAAGCAGAGCACGAGTTCGGGATCGCCCGCGGCGATGAACTCGGAGTAGAAGCCGATGCCAAGCCCGTTGCGCACGCTGGCGAAGACAGCCGGAACAGTGTTTTGCCGCAACAAGAGCGTTTCCGGCGGGAAGTGCTGACGTGCCCATTCGAAGATAGGGCGGCCCCGCACATGGGTGTCGATGCCGATCAGCGCGTGGCCCGATAACTCCTCAAGGCTCTTCGGCACCCCGTTGCGCTCGCCGTAACTGTGCGAACAGTAGAGGCTCCAATAGTCCTCCACCATCTTGAGCCCCACCAGCCCGGCCTGCGTCGGCGCAGGCGCCGCCCGCAACGCGACGTCCGCCTCCCCGTTTGCGAGGTCACGCAACAGGTTGCTGGTGTCGACCTCCAGCCTCACACCCGGATGCGCCCGCTTCAGCCGCATTGTCAGGTCGGTCAGCAAGAGGTTGGCCAGAACGTCATTGGTAGTGAATCGAACCGTGCCGGAAATTTCTCGAGAAAGACTGCCGACCGCGCCGGAAAAGACGTCCACCGCCTGGCGCACCGCCTCTGCCGGCGCGATCAACGCCGCCCCCGCCTCCGTCAGCACATAGCCAGTGCGCCTTTTGTCGAACAGTTGGATGCATAGATCGGCCTCAAGAGCGGCGATCCGCCGGGACACGGTGCTCTGGCTGACATTCAGCGCCTTGGACGCCGAAAGCGTGGAGCCGGTCTCGGCAACCGACAGAAGAAAACGCAAATCATCGACATTGATGGGTTCCGTCACGTTATGCAAATCCGGTGAAGACAGCGGCAAAAACGGTGTTTGAAGCAGAAACGCGGATAATCTACACGGCTTTCATTGCCTGCGAAACGCGTTTGCGGGCCAAAACACGCCACATCAGCACAGAATGTAAGGAGAAACGCCATGCGCGGAGCGCTTGTGCCTGCCGATACCCGTATCGTCAATCATTTTAACAGTGAGACCTTCGTCTTCACTCATCCCTATGAAGGCGGGATATCCAGCCGCATGGATGTCGTGCTTGGCAAGGGTGGCTCCGGTGGCGGCAATGCCATCGCCCATATCCATCCTGGCACCGACGAGATCTTCACCGTCAACAGCGGCTGCGTCATGGTGATGATCGACGGCAAGGAATATTTCGCGACCGAGGGCCAGTCGATCACAGTGCCGAAGGGCGCCAGCCATTTCTTCCGAAACGCTTTCGACGGCGACACCCACCTGACGGTAACCTTCGTCACCGCCCAGCAGCACCTGCGGTTCTTCCTGAACATCGCCCGCTGGACCTCGGAGTACCCGGATTATTTCAAATCGGACGGTTCGGTGAAGCTGCTGCCGATCGCGCTGGGGCTCAATGCCTTCCCGGACCACCTGTATATCTCTGGTCCGCCGGTCTGGCTGCAGAAGGCTATGTATGCGACGCTGGCGCCGCTCGCCCGCCTGATGGGCTACCGCCTGGCCGTCAAGCCGGCCAGCAAGGCCGAACGACGGGCAATCGAGGACGAGCAAGCGTTTGCCGCCTGACGTCACCGCCCGGAAAGCAGCCCGGGCCTGTCGATCCAGGTGCTTGATTGCGCGTAGTCGGGCCGTAACCGATCACTGGGACACCCGCACCAAATACGCCATGCAGAAATTGTTGCGAGTATGGCAGGTTGGCGGCCACCATACTCGCAACTGCCGAAGGCTGCTTTAAGCCTTAATGAACGCCAACAGGTCCGGGTTGATCACGTCAGCATGCGTGGTCAGCATTCCGTGCGGGAAGCCCTTGTAGATTTTCAGGGTGCTGTTCTTCAGCAGCTTGGCCTGGAGTTCCACGGCGTCTTTGTAGGGAACGATCTGGTCGTCATCGCCCTGCGTGACCAGCGTCGGCACGGTGATCGCCTTAAGGTCTTCTGTCTGGTCGGTCTCCGAAAAGGCCTTGATGCCGTCATAATGAGCTTTGGCGCTGCCCATCATCCCCTGGCGCCACCAATTGTCGATCACCCCTTGCGAGACCTTCGCGCCTTCCCGGTTGAAGCCATAAAATGGGCCGGACGCAACATCGAGGAAGAACTGAGCGCGATTGGCTGCGAGTGCGTTACGGAAACCATCGAATACTTCGATCGGTGTGCCATCAGGATTGGCTGCGGTCTTGACCATCAGCGGCGGAACGGCGCTGACAAGAATGGCCTTGGCGACGCGGCCCTGCGGCTGACCATATTTGGCGACGTAACGAGCAACTTCGCCGCCGCCTGTGGAATGTCCGATGTGGACGGCGTTGCGCAGGTTGAGGTGCTCGGCCACGGCGGAGGCATCGGCGGCGTAATGATCCATGTCGTGACCGTCGCTCACCTGAGACGAGCGGCCATGGCCGCGGCGATCATGTGCGACGACGCGGTAGCCCTTGCCGACAAAGAACAGCATCTGTGCATCCCAGTCGTCGGATGACAAAGGCCAACCGTGGTGGAATACAATGGGTTGGGCGTCCTTCGGACCCCAGTCCTTATAGAAGATCTCAACACCGTCTTTGGTGGTCACGTAACTATGGGTCATTGGTTCAATTCCTTGCTGATGTTTGGAGATTTTCTTTTCAGAAGCCAAGGCCGGGATGGCCAGAGCCAATGAAATCGTGGTGCCGGTCAGTAGAACCTGCCGACGGGTAAGGGAAAATTCGCTGGTCATGAGAGGTCTCCGAGATCTCGAGCCGGCCGAACCAACATCGACCGGCTTAGCCGTTGACGCGCTGTTGCGCTTACTCGTCGCGGCTGCTCTCGAACAGGAACCAGGCACGGCGTTCGGCTTCATCCACCCAGTTTTCGATCAGGCTGGCGGTTGCAATATCGCCATGCTCGTCACAGAGATTGTGGGTTTCCTTCATCAGTGAAACCAGCGTGAGATTGTCTTCGCGAAGTTCAGCCAGCATGTCTGCCGGGGTCACGAAATCAGCATCGTTGTCGAGCAGGCGCTGCAGCCTGGAAATATGACCGATCGAACGGACGGTCGTGCCGCCGATTTTGCGGGCTCGTTCAGCAATATCGTCCGTCATCGCAAAGATCTGCTCGCCTTGCTCGTCGAGCATCAGGTGATAGTCACGGAAATGCGGCCCGCTCATGTGCCAATGGAAATTCTTGGTCTTGAGGTAGAGGGCGAAGACATCGGCAAGAAGCGCCGTCAGTGCGCCGGATATATCGGCAGTCGCGTTTGTGCCAAGCGCTGTCGGTGTTGCAAGCGGGGACTTGCGGTGTTTTTCAGCGAGTGTGCGGTCCATGATGGTCTCCAATGGGTTGAGCGGGCTGCTGGAGACTTTTTAGACCGGGCCCCGCGCCCGCAACATCCAATGCTTGGCTAGTCGAACCCACACCTTCGTATAGTTTCGAAGCGCTCCTGCTGAAGTTAGATATCGAATGTCTTCAACCTCCTCCCAAGAAGACATGCTGGGCACCCAAGCCCTGACGGTTCAACCGCCCCTCCCTGAACCAGCGGATGTCGCGATCCGATAGAGACCATCCCAGCTGCCCTGGGGTGGTCTTTTTTTTGCCGCCTATCAGATTGAGTTCACACGCGAATAGCGGATTTTGGAATTGCGTTTTCTCCAGCGGGATGGCTTGATGCCAAGATCGATATCCAGGTGGGAACCTGCATGCCTTCGCTTGAACTTGTGAACCCGAAACGACGGCTATCGGCACGCTACGAAATCGGCATTCTGTCGTTCGCATTCGCTCTGGCGTTAACGGTCTTCTATCTCGATACGTTCACCGACATTCACAGCGCGCTCGCGACGCTCTATGTCATCACGCTCCTTCTGTCGGCGGAAACGCTGACGGAAAAGGGAACGTTGCTGCTGACGGCGGTCTGTGTTGGTCTTTCAACACTATCTTACGCGGCGGCCCACGGCACCGACGCCGACCTTGCCGCAATTTTGCGCCTGGCCGTGGCCGTCGCTGCCATATTGATTACCTGTGCGCTGATCATAAGGAACCATCGTGCGCGTCATGATCTTTTAAAATCCAACGTCGCCTTGAAGAGTAGCGAAGAACGCTACCGGACGATTTTCGAGCAGAGCCGCGTCGCCCTTTGGGAGCGGGACTACTCCGAGGTGCGCGCGTTGTTGACGAAACTGAAGACGCAGGGGGTCGTCGATCTGCGTGCTCATGCGCGGGACAATCCGGACTTCATCGCCGATTGCATCGAACGCATACCGACAGTCGCTGCCAATGCCGCAGCGTTGGAGCTTCTCGGCAATGTCAGTGCGCAGAATGATGGCTCGACGCGCCGCTACATTGCGCAGGACGACGCCACGTTTCTTGATCTGATGGTAGCGATCTTCGAAAACCAAAGCTATTTCGAGGGAAAGGGCACGGTCGTCACCAGCGACGGGACGAACAAGTTGGTGCTGCTGACTGTGGGCTTTCCGGTGGACGTGGCCAACTTTAACCGCGTCATTGTCGGTATGTTCGACATCACCGAGCGCGAGCTGGCCCAGAAGGCGCTGTTCGAGGCACAGGCCGACCTCGCACTCGCGTCGCGAGCAGCCACCGTCGGCGCCCTGTCTGCATCGCTCGCTCATGAACTTAACCAGCCGCTCGGCGCCCTTGTCGTCAATGCACAAACCCTCCAGCGTTGGCTCGACCGCGACCCGCCGGATCTGATGGCTGTTTCCCGCTCCGCCGAGCGCATCGTGCGCGATAGCCAGCGCGCCAGCGACATCATCCAGAGCACCCGGTCGTTGTTGAGCGAGCGCACCCCGGTCCTCGAGCCAGTGTCACTGGCAGACCTCGTCAGCGAGACACAAGCTTTGATGGACGGCGAGCTTTCTAGGAACAGGATCGCATTCGAAACCAGCGAGGCTCCCGGGATAAACAACGTGAGTGCGGTCCGCATCGAGCTGCAGCAGGTGTTGATCAACCTGATCACCAATGCCATTCAGGCCATGGCCGCGACGCCGGAGGAGCTTCGACGGATTTCGGTATCGATCACGACGGCAGATGGTCAGGGCGTTCGGGTCAGTGTTCGTGACAGTGGTCCTGGCCTGAGCGCCGACATTCTGGAAAAGCTGTTCAAGCCGTTTTGCACCACCAAAGAAACCGGCCTTGGCATGGGCCTTGCCATCTGCCGCGGTATGCTCGAAGCCCGTGGCGGCTCCCTGACAGCCAGTAATCACACAGAAGGCGGCGCGCTGTTCGAAATGATCGTGCCGATGGAGGCTATCCATGAATGATGCCAGAAAGCCCGCCAAAACCACGAGCCCCGATACGCCTGTCGTCTACGTCGTGGATGACGATCCTTCGATCCGGGAGGCGCTTGTCGATCTTTTTCTGTCGGTGCGAACGGAAGCAGAGGCCTTCGAAAGCGCTCAGGACCTGCTTGATAATGCCGACCTCAAGCGGCCGGGCTGCATCCTGCTCGACGTAAGACTGCCGGGCGCCAATGGCCTGGACTTCCAGCTTCATCTCGAAAAACTCGGGAACCAGATGCCGGTCATCTTCATGACCGGCCATGGCGACATACCGATGACCGTGCGGGCGATGAAAGCCGGCGCGGTGGATTTTCTGGCAAAACCGTTCCGGGACCAGGATATCCTCGATGCTGTGGCCGTAGCCTTCCAGAAAGACCGGGACCTGCGCCAACAATCTGCGGCCAATGGCGCCGTTTCCGAACTCGCGAAGACATTGACCCGTCGCGAGCACGAGGTCATGGCGGCCGTGGTGCAGGGCCTGATGAACAAGCAGATCGCCTTCAACCTTGGCATCAGCGAGATCACCGTCAAACTGCATCGCGGCAATGTCATGCGCAAGATGGAGGCACGCTCGGTAGCGGATCTGGTCCGCAAGGCCGAGCTGCTTGGGCTTTAGGTGAAAAACCTAGACCCTTGTATGGTACAACAACCGGTCTCGAAGGAGCATATACCGGGCTCTAGATCTAACATGGCAAGGCCAGAGAAATTGTACAAAACACCAGTCATAGCTATCGTCGACGATGATCGGTCGATCCGCGAAGCCCTTGACGACCTCATTTTGTCCTGCGGCTATCAGAGCCGGCTGTTCACGTCCGCGGAAGACTATCTTGCTGCGGAGGATCGCGCCTCGATCGATTGCATGCTCGTGGATGTCAAAATGCCCGGCCTCACGGGGATCGAGTTGCAGGCTGTGCTGAACGAACAAGATACGCGGAAGCCCCCGATGATCTTCATGACGTCTTATAGCGACAACAAAACAAGGACGGCGGCGATGAGTGGCGGCGCTTTTGCCTTTCTCGGCAAACCCGTGAATTTCAGCCAATTGGTCCAGTGTCTCGAACGGGCGCTGAAGCGCTGATCCACGCCAACGAGGATTAAATCCATGTCGCACGGTTGTTCGCACACATCGACGATACGCACGGTTCGCCCCCAAACGCTCGGCTGCGAGGAGTGCCTGGAGACCGGACAGGCCTGGTTTCATCTCAGGCTGTGCCGTGAGTGTGGCCATGTCAGGTGCTGCGACCAATCTCCCGGTCGTCACGCCACCGCACATTTCCATGCCACGCAGCATCCGATCATAGAAGGTTACGATCCGCCGGAAGGCTGGGGATGGTGTTTTGTCGACGAGACCATGGTCGAACTGCCGGACCAGACCCCGCAGCGTGGCCCCCTACCTCGCTATTACTAGACCATCCAGGATCGGCAACGCCATTTTCGTCACGTTTCAAGCCAGGAGAAAAATGATGGCGGATCTCAGCGCAAGACAACACCAGATGTTTCCGGAGCTGAGCCCCCGTCAGGTCGAGACGGCCAAACGTTTTGCCAGTGGCGAGCCACAGCATTTCGAAGCCGGGGAATTTATCTACAGGGTCGGCGATCACGCGGCACCTGCCTGGCTGGTGCTTGAAGGATCGATGGATGTCTTTCGCCATGAAGGCCTGTCGCATGAGGCGCCGATCACCACCCATGGCGCCGGTCAACTGTCGGGCGAAGTCAATCAACTTTCGGGCCGCCCGACACTGGCTGGTGCACGGGCCGGCCCCGACGGCTGCACCGCGGTTGCGTTCGACGCAGCTCATCTTCGCGCCCTGGTGATCGGCTCGGCGGATGTCGGCGAGATTATCATGCGGGCTTTTATCCTGCGTCGCGTTGGCCTGATCGATTCCGGCGCGGGTTCTGTTCTGATCGGGGCTCCGGGAAATGCGGCGCTGTCACGCCTGCAAGGGTTTCTTGCCCGCAGCGCCTTTCCCTATATCGTGCTCGATTCTGCCAGCGAAGGCGAAGGCCGTGCTCTGATCGAACGCTTGGGCATCCTTGTCACAGAGCTTCCTCTGATGGTCTGCCCCAATGGTACCGTGCTGAAGAACCCGACCGACGCGGAAGCAGCGGCATGCCTCGGCATGACGCCGGACCTCATGCCTGGAAAGCTCTATGACGTTGCCGTTGTCGGCGCTGGACCGGCGGGCCTTGCCACCGCCGTCTATGCCGCCTCCGAAGGGCTTGACGTCATTGTCATCGACGAACGTTCGGTGGGAGGGCAGGCCGGCGCCTCATCGCGGATCGAAAACTATCTCGGCTTCCCAACCGGCATATCCGGCCAGGCGCTGGCCGGCCGCGCCTATAACCAGGCACTGAAATTCGGCGCCGAATTGGTCCTGCCGGTCGCGGTCGACAGTCTGGTCGCGCCCGAGCGCGATGCCGGTGTGCTGACGCTGGAGCTCGCAGGTGGAAAGGCCGTGACGTCGCGAACGATCGTCATTGCCTCCGGTGCGCACTACCGGCGTCCGGGAATCGCCAACATCGAGAGCTTGGAGGGCAATGGCATCTCCTATTGGGCTTCTCCAATAGAGGCGAAACTCTGCGCCGGTGAAGAGATAGCGCTGGTTGGCGGCGGCAATTCTGCGGGTCAGGCGATCGTTTTTCTCGCACCTCAGGTCAAGAAACTCCATCTCGTCGTCCGGCGCGCGCTTGAAGATACGATGTCGCAATATCTGATTGACCGCATCAAGGCTTTCCCCAATGTCGAACTGCACATGCCCTGCGAAGTGGATGCAGTCGAAGGCGATTCCGCGGGCGGCCTGAAATCTGCCACGCTGCGCAATCGGCTGGATAACAGCGAAAAACTGCTGTCCATTCACCACCTTTTCCTTTTCATCGGAGCAGATCCGAATGCCGGCTGGATCAGCGACCGCGTCCATACCGATGAGAAGGGCTTCATCGTCACCGGACAATCCTTCGATGCGCTGTGCAGTTTCACTCGCCAGCCTTTACCGCTGGAAACCAGCCTGCCAAACGTCTTTGCCATCGGTGATGTCCGGGCCGGATCGACCAAGCGGGTGGCGGCCGCAGTCGGTGAAGGTGCTGCCGTCGTCTCCCAGATCCACGCCGCGCTCAGCCTGATGAAGACCCTGAATTGAAGCATTCGGACTTCCTAAAATCAAACGACCCGCCGGCAGATGCCGGCGGGTCAAGACCGTTGTTTTGCGCGGAATGTGAGAGACAGCCAGTTCAAATTGCCGACGCACCAAGCTGGCGGCCGTAGGCCACGATTTCCCTGCCAACGACGATGCGATCATGCTCGAACCGCTGCAGGGCGGTAGGAAGATCAGTCTCGGATGCGAGGCAGTTGCTCAACGCCATGACATCGCCGGCTGCTTTCGACACGCCCATCGCGGTGTGCGGCCGCGCGACGAAGGCGGCGTCACCGATCAGAACGATGGATCGGCCAATCATACGGGGTGCCTCGTAGTCGAAAATACCTTGTATCGACGGGCTTGGCTCCGCTTCCACCGCCAGCGCGAATTGCGGCGGAAGCATCTGCCTGGCATCGGCGCGAAAAGTTTCCAGACGGTCGCTAGACAAGCCGCCACGCGGCAGCGAAAACGTGTGCCTCCGCCTGCTGAGATCGGTGAACGTGCCGGCAAGGTCGCTTGGCTGCACCTTGCGGTACCAGACCCAATTGTAGCGACGGCTGCCCCTGCTCATCTCTCCTTTCGAACCGGGGACAAGATAGCCGAGAGCGTGTACGCCCGGCCGGACATGGAACGCAAACCGGTCGAGAAGCAGCGCGGCGGCAGAGGGCAGACTGGTTTCCGGGATCAACCCGCGCCAAGCAACATAGCCGGAATAGCGATTCTGACTGTCCTTTGCATTGACCGCACCACGCACCACGGAACCGAGGCCATCGGCGCCGATCACGAGATCGGCTGTCTCTCGCGTCCCGTCACCAAAAATCAGTTCCGCACCGCTCTCGCCGTCCATCACATCGACGACGTCCCGGCCCAAGAAATAGGTTTCGGGCGCGATACGCGACGCGACGGTTTCGAACAGGACATCCCAGGAGATTTGTGTCTGGGGCATACTGACGGTCTGGGCAATACTGCCGTCCTGATCGAGATAGATGCGTTCCTTTGCCACCACGCCGATGCGTGCCACATGCTCGCAACCGATCAGCCTGAGAATGCGAAGCAGATCGCTCTGACCGACAAGGCCCGCTCCCCGCCCGGCCAGACCGTTCCTTGATCGCTCGTAGATGCGAACATCGTGGCCAGCCTGCTGTAGCATGATGCCAGCGAAGAGGCCGGCGAGCGAACCGCCGACGATTCTGATAAGTAGCTTGTTCATCGTCCTGACCTCAGTGCCCGACAACCGCCGGATGGCGGCGATGATGAACAAACTTGATGGCGAACGCTGCGATGCCAAGGGCCGCGCCAAGAAGGCTGACGAAGGGCCAGCCACCCTGTCCCCAAGCGAACGTCGCCATCGCCGAACCCGCGGCGCCGCCGAGGAACATACCGGTCATAAAAACGGTATTGAGTCGGCTGCGCGCATCGGCTTCAAGCGCATAGATGATGTGCTGGTTGGAGATGAGTGCGCTCTGTATGCCGAAATCGAGCACGATGACGCCGACGACCAGGGGAGCGATTGATGCCCAGACGCCGAAGATCAGCCAGGCAAGGATCGTGAGGCCCGCGCCCATCCAGACCACGAAATGCGGCCCACGCGTGTCGGCGACCCTGCCTGCCAGCGGCGCTGCAAAGATGCCGACCGCACCGACGATGCCGAACAGACCTGCGACATCCGCACCGAGCTGGAACTTCGGCCCGGCGAGATAGAGTGCCAGGATTGTCCAGAACGCTGTGAACGAAGCAAACAGCAATGCCTGAATGATGGTCGCGGCCCTCAACGCCGGGTGGCGTTTCCAGAGCTGGCTCAGAGACTGGAGTGCCTGATGATAGCGCAAGGTCGATGTTGGCTGGTGATGCGGAAGCATCGCATACATGAGGCCGGCGGCAAGCAGCGCCAGCGGCACTCCGATCCAGAACATCTCCCGCCAGCCAGCATGTTCGCCAACGAAGCCCGAGAGGGTGCGGCTGAACAATATGCCTGACAGAACACCCGCCATGACTGTGCCGATCGTGGCGCCGCGCTTTTCCGGCGCTGCCAACGATGCGGCAAAGGGCACGATCTGCTGGGCGACAGTGGAACACGCGCCGACGATGACCGATGCTGCCACCAACATCCAAGCGGTCGGTGCCAGTGCGGCAAGCGCGAGAGCGGCTGCCAGCACCAGGAACTGCCCGATGATCATGCGGCGCCGATTAACGAGGTCGCCGAGCGGTAATAAGAGAAAAAGGCCCAGCGCATAGCCGAGCTGCGTCGCCGTCGGCACCATGCCGGTGATCGGTTGCTGACTGAAATCCGCCTCGATAAGGCCGAGCATCGGCTGATTGTAATAGATGTTCGCGACTGCAATGCCGCTAGCGACGGCCACCGCCAGCAGCGCGGCTTGTCCGATCGCATCATTTCGGGTGGCGCTTGCCGCCCTGCCCTGCATCTGTTCGGTCTTTTCCATAATCCTGCTCCATCGCCAATCTAGATCAGAGCAAGCTATGTCCAATGGCATTGCACGCACATCCAATGGACGTCTAACCGGACCTATACATCGGTCTAGGTTCGCATCGATGGGCTCGATGCTAGATCTGTAGAAACACGGTGAAGGGAGTTTGCGATGAGCGAGAAGCGGCCGGATGGGATCGAGCGTTACACTGCCCCCGCGGGCGGTTGGGGTGCACTGAAGGCCGTGGCCAAAACCCTTGCTCATCAACAGATCATCGCAGAGGGTGCTGTTACACTCCTGAAGGCAAACCAGCCGGAGGGGTTCGATTGCCCCGGTTGCGCCTGGCCCGATCCGAAGCATACAAGTTCCTTCGAGTTCTGCGAAAATGGTGCCAAAGCGATCACCTGGGAATCGACGGCCAAGCGGGTCGGTCCGGATTTCTTTGCCGCCCATACCGTCACGGACCTCTGGAGTTGGTCCGACCATAGCCTTGAAGACCAAGGCCGGCTGACCCATCCCCTGATCTATGACCAGGCCAGCGATCGCTATATACCGATCGAATGGGACGCTGCATTCGCCCGCATCGCCGCAGGGCTGAACAGCTTGCCCAGCCCTCACATGGCGGAATTCTACACGTCCGGCAGGGCCTCGAACGAGGCGGCATTCCTGTTCCAATTGTTCGTGCGTGCCTATGGCACCAACAATTTCCCCGACTGTTCCAACATGTGCCATGAGGCCACCAGCGTCGGCCTGCCCCTGTCGATCGGGGTTGGCAAGGGCACGGTGACGCTGGATGATTTTGATCATGCCGACGCGATCTTCTCGTTCGGACACAATCCCGGTACCAACCATCCGCGCATGATGACCACGCTTCACGACGCGTCACGCCGGGGAGTGCCCATCGTGGTCTTCAATCCGCTCAAGGAGCGCGCACTGGAGCGGTTCGCCGCACCGCAGGATCCGATCGAGATGACGACGATGTCGTCGACCAAGATTGCGTCCGCCTATCACCAGGTTCGTACCGGCGGCGATCTCGCCGCGCTCAAGGGCCTGATGAAGCGTATCTTCGAACGCGACGCGGCCGATATCGCCGCAGGGGGGCCGGGCGTGCTCGACCGCGAATTCATCGAGACCCACACCATTGGCCTAGATGAACTGAAGGCCGATATCGAGCGGACGGAATGGTCTGAAATCGTCGAAAAATCAGGCCTGTCGCTGGAAGCGCTGGATAGCGCCGTCGATGTCTATCTCAAGGCGAAGAATGTCATCCTCTGTTATGGAATGGGGATTACCCAGCATGCCAATGGCACAGCAAATGTCCAGCAACTCGCCAACTTCCTGTTGCTGCGCGGCAATATAGGCCGGCCGGGCGCCGGCATATGCCCATTGCGCGGCCATTCCAACGTGCAGGGCGACCGGACGGTCGGCATCACGGAAATTCCGAATGTCGCGCTTCTCGACGGAATGGAAAGAGCCTTCGGTTTTCGACCGCCTTCGGAAAAGGGGCACAATGCCGTGGAGGCCGTCGAAGCCATTATCGACGGCAGGTCGAAAGCGCTTGTCTGTCTCGGCGGCAATCTCGCTGTCGCCATGTCGGATCCGGAAGCGACATTCGCGGGCATGCGAAAGCTCGACCTGGCCGTCCATCTCGCCACGAAGCTCAATCGTTCGCATTTGCTGTTGGCACAAACGTCGATCATCCTGCCGGTTCTGGGCCGGACGGATTTGGACATTCAGGCATCAGGCCGCCAATCGGTCACCGTCGAGGACTCGATGTCGATGGTGCATGCCTCGCGCGGCTTCCTGAAGCCGCCCAGCGACCAGTTGCGCTCGGAACCGTCCATCATTGCCGGCATGGCCAAAGCTACGCTAGGCGACCGGTACGGCATAGACTGGGAGGGCATGGCGGGTGACTACGATCGGATCCGTGACAAGATCGAGATGGTCTTTCCCGATTTTCATGATTTCAACAGGCGCGTGAAGACGCCCGGCGGCTTCCGCCTCACGGTCGCGGCGTCGAACCGGGTATGGAATACGCCGTCCGGCAAGGCCGAATTTCTCATGGCGCCCGACCTGGATGAGGATGCACGCTTGCGGGACCCCGATGCCCTCGTTCTGACCACCTTGCGCAGTCACGACCAGTACAACACCACCATCTATGGCCTCGACGATCGCTACCGCGGCGTCTTCGGACGCCGCGACGTCATCTTCATGAGCCACAAGGACCTCGCAACACGTGGCTTGAGAGACGGCGACCTGATCGACGTCGAAGCCATCACAGCCAGTGGCGCCAGGACCGTCAGCGGATTTACCGCCGTTGCCTATGACATCCCCTTTGGCTCGGTGGCCGGATACTATCCCGAGATGAACCAGGTCATTGCGCTGGCTGACTATGACAAGAAATCCGGGACGCCGGCCTACAAGGGCGTTCCGGTGCGGATACGTAGATCCGCGTAACCGATCTCGATCCCCTCATCGGGGCCGCTGGTATGGCGATGGGAGCAACATGGCGGCCCATTCCAATCTCCGTTTGTAGAGTTGGCCGGTGAAGCTGACTGCCCTTTGATATCCCTCCCTTCGGTTTTACCCGCCTTCAAGCTTGCTCGCCTTGAACCGATGTGAACCAACGACCGGATTTTCATAGTTGAATATCAATGAACTGCTCCGCCATCGCAGCTTCAGCAATCCACCTGCGCAGTCCGTGTCGGTTCCTTGCTATCCCTCTGTACGCCGGCCCGTGGCCGCGTCGAAAAGATGAATATCGGCCGCGCTGACAGCAATGTTTATCGTGTCGCCGGGACGCACGGCGATGCGTTCGCGCAGCAGAATTGTCAGATCCTGATCCTGCGCCCGGACGGTTACCTGCGTCTCCGACCCCGTCGGTTCAACTATCGCGACATGGGCGGGAATGCCCCCTTGCGTGACCAAGAGGAGTTTTTCCGGCCGCACACCGTAGATCAGTTCGCGATCACCGCCCGCAAGCCTCCTGTCGGGCGGAAGCGGCAGAGGAACGCCGCTTGCAGTCCGGAAAATCCTGGGATCGTCGGACTGAATGCGGCCTTTGATCAGGTTCATGGGGGGCATGCCGATAAAGCCGGCGACGAAAGTCGTCGCGGGATTGTCGTAGATGTCCAGCGGCGTGCCGACCTGCTCGACCATGCCGTCGCGCATGACGACGATGCGGTCCGCCATAGTCATCGCCTCCGTCTGGTCATGGGTGACATAGACGGTCGTGATTTTCAGCCGCTGATGCAGTTCCTTTATCTCCGCCCGCATCGCCACGCGCAGCTTGGCATCGAGATTGGACAGGGGCTCGTCGAACAGGAAGACCTTTGGATCGCGAACGATGGCGCGGCCCATTGCCACGCGCTGGCGCTGGCCGCCCGAGAGATGGCGCGGATGACGGTCAAGATAGGGTTGCAGCGCCAGAATTCTTGCCGCATTGTCGACCCGCCAGGCGATTTCGTCCTTGGCCACCCCGCGCAGTTTCAACGAAAAGCCCATATTTTCGGCGACCGTCAGGTGGGGATAAAGCGCATAGTTCTGGAACACCATGGCAATGTCGCGATCCTTGGATCTGAGGTCGTTGACGAAGGTTCCCCCGATGGAAAGCCGGCCGTCGCTGATCGATTCCAGCCCGGCTATCATCCGGAGCAAAGTGGATTTTCCGCAACCAGATGGGCCGACCAGCACGATGAACTCCCCGTCCTCGATGGCGATGTCGACGCCGTGGATGACCGGCAGGCTGCCGTAGCTCTTCCGGATATTCTGCAATGCAATCGAAGCCATGCCTCTCCTCCTCCCGGGCGACCTTCAGGCCGTCCCCTCGCCTTCATGGTTCACGGCGGTGCGCTGGCCGGACGAAAACATGATCAGCGCGAACAGCGGCTCGGAACCGAGCGCTCGCGCCCAGTGGCGGATGTTGCGGGGAATGCGGATGGCATCGCCCTGTTGCAACACATAGAGCGCGTCGCCGAGCTTGTGTTCGCAACTGCCCGAGACGACATAAAGGATTTCCTCGCAATCGGGGTGCGAATGCAGCTGATTGCGTTCGCCCGGATTGATGCGGCAGGTGCCGAAGGTCATTTCCGCACCCGGCGTGCCTTCGCCGCTGATCTTCCAGTTCAATTCGCCCCAGGATGTCGGCACGAACTCGCCGCCCGCCTTCCTGAAGATGATGTCGCTTTCCGTCATGTGCGGCTCCCGGATCAAAGATTGATGGTGACGCCGGCATCGGCGCGTCGGTAGAATTCGAAGAGTTTCATGATCTCGCGCGCGACCTCGAGCGTTCCCTTGGTGATCGGGCGCCCGGATTGGATCGCGTCGGCCAGGTGCAGGATCTCCGGCACGTAACCGAGATAGAAGAGATTGTTGTTATAGAGCTGTCCAAGCGAATGCTCCGGCTCGTAGACCAGGGCCGCGTTGGCGTCGGGCTGGATGAAGCTCGCCGCACGGCCATAGCTCGGCAGGTCTGCCTTGCGGAAATAGGTGAGCTTGCTGCCGTTCTCGACGACGGCGTTTGCGCCCTCGCCGATGATCTCGACCCGCTCGAACATGCTGGCGCCGGACTGGCCGGCAGCGAAATGCAGCGTGCCGATCGCGCCAGAGCGGAACTTGATGTTGGTAATGGTCGCCCCCGTCACCGCCTCCCACTCGTAGCTTGCCCGCTCGATCTCTCCGCCGAGAAAATTGAGGATCGAGCCTGGATGGTAGATGTGGTCGAGGAAGCTCTGCATCTTGACGAGGTCGCCGCGCTCGCCAGGCGCCGGCAGGCTCTGGGGGTAGCGCACGTTGATCGAGGTCAGCCTGCCGAATTCGGGCGAGCCGATCAGGTCCTTGAGCTTCTCGATCGTCGGGAAGAAGGTCTTCTTGAGGCCTGTCATGACCATGCGCCCGGCAGCGGAGCTGGCCGCCATAAGCCGCTCGATCTCCTCGACGCTGGCCGCGGTCGGCTTTTCCATCCAGACATGGCAACCCGCCTTCAGCGCATCCAGCGCAAGGTCGGTTGCCTGCACCCGCCCGTCTGGGTGGTAGGCCGTGACCAGGAATACCAGGTCGGGCTTTTCCTTCGCCAGCATCTCGTGGTGATCGCTATAGGCTCTCTCCGCGCCGAACAGCCTGGCGAACTTGGCCGCGCGGTCGACATCAAGATCGCAGATGCCGAGCAGTTCGACCGGCGCATAGCGCAGGGCCGGATAAACATTGCGATAGGCATGGCCGCCGGCGCCGATGAAGCAGGCCTTGATGCGGTTGTCGAATTCGAAATTATAGCGGATTTCCCGCTGGACATGATGTGACATGGTCAGCCCTTGATTGCACCCTGTGTCAGGCCCTCGGTAAAGCGGCGCTGCATCAGGATGTAGAGAATGATGACAGGCAGGAAGGAAATGACGGTGCCGGAAAACACCAGCCGATATTCGGAAGCGTAAGTGCTGGCGAACCTGACCAGGCCGAGCGGAAGCGTCTGCACCTCGGGACTGATCAGCACGATCAGCGGCAGGAAGAAATCGTTCCAGGTGGATAGCGCGCTGATGATCACCAGCGCCTGGATTGCCGGCGTCGAGATCGGCAGCAGCACCTTGGTCAGGATCTGCAGATGCGATGCCCCGTCGATCTTGGCGGCCTCGATCAGTTCGTCGGGCACGCTGATGAAGAAGCTGCGCATCAGGAAGATGCCGAAGGGAATGCCGCTGCTCACCTGCGCCAGCACGATGCCCGACAGCGTGTTCACCAGGTTGAGGCCGAACAGCACCTGATAGAGCGGGATGACGATGGCCTGGACAGGGATCGTCAGCCCCAGAATGAAAGTGTAGAACAGCCATTCCCGGCCGGGAAAGCGGATCTTCGCCAGGGCATAGCCGGCGGGCGCGCAGGTCAGCAGGGTCAGGAGCACGACGCCTGCGAGATTGAGCAGGCTGTTGCCGACAAGTTCCCCGAAGCCGCCGATCTGCCAGGCATCCTGATAGTTGCGCCACATAAGGTCGGCGGGCCAGGCATAGGGATCGGCCTGCCCGATCTCGGCCTCGGTCTTGAGACTCGACACGATGAGCCAGGCAAAGGGGGCCAGGATTAGCAGCATGACGGGAGCGAGGCCGAGCGCGACGGGCCATTCGCGGTGACGGGTACTCATTTCGAAAGCCTCGCACGCCAGCGGTTGAAGACGAGGGTGATGGCGATCGCCAGCAGGCTGAGCAGGATGCACAGCACCGCGGCCCGCCCGTGATCCTGCGACTGGAAGGCCAGCCTGTAGATGTAGGTGGTGATCAACTCGCTCTGATAGAACGGCCCTCCATTGGTCATGACAAAGACGGTCGCGAAGCCTTTCAGGCCGTTGATCATGGCCAGCGACACGACGAAGGTGGTCACTTCCCGCAGTCCCGGCAAAGTGACGTACACGAGCTTCTGCCAGGCTGAGGCACCATCGACCTCCGCAGCATCGTAAAGCGAGTGGTCGATGTTCTGCAGGCCGGCAATAAACAGCAGCATGTAGAGGCCAAACCCCTGCCATGAGCTTGCGACGTTGACTGAGAAAAGCACTAAAGCCGGATCCGAGAGCCATCCTTGCGTGAAGGCGCCCAGCCCCAGTTCCGTCAGCGCGGTGTTGAGAAGACCGTAGAACGGATCGTAGATATTCGCCCAGATGACCCCAACCACGGCCAGCGACACCAGATGCGGCAGGAAGAAGGCGGTGCGGAAAAACACCTGCGTGACCTTCAGCCGACTGATGGCGAGCGCCAGCGCAAGCCCGAGGCCGCCGGCCAGCACCACATGGTAGATCAGCCAAAGCAAGGTATGCCAAAGGCTCTGCCAGACGATGGGATCGGCCGCTGTGGCCGCATAATTGTCGAGGCCGACGAAGCTGGAGGCCGTGTTGAAACCGGCCGAACTGTTGAAGCTCAGCCAGAAGGTGGCAGCAATCGGCAACAGGCTGAAGATCGCGTAGAGCACCAGGGCAGGCGCCATCAACCACAGCGCGCTGCCGGTGTCGTGGCTGTCGAAGCGGCGGGCTACGGACCCTCCCGCCTCGACTGTTGCCGTTTTGGCTATTGCCGAACGGTTGCCAAGGGGAGCAACAGTGCTGCTCCCGGGCGTTTCACGATTGATCACGCTATTTCGCCTCTGCCATTTTTGCCTGGATCTGCTTCATTCCGGCCTCGCCGGTGACCTGCCCGGAGATCAGCCCCTGGATCACCTGGAAATAGGTGTCGAGCACGGTGGCGGGCAGGTAGACGCTGGGATTGTAGCCGACGCCTGCGGCTGCGGCCGCGAAGATCTCCTTGAGCACGGGGGTCGGCGGCTCGATGCCGGTCAGTTCACGCGGATAGATCATGGTGCTGGCCGGCGCCTGGGCGCGTTTCTTCATCACGGGGTCGGACAGCATGAAATCGATCCATTTCATCGCCAGATCAGGTTGCTTGGAATTGACCGGCACGAGCCAGCTCCAGCCGACGCCGCCGGTCGGGATCGCCTCGCCCGGATTGTCCGAGGGCATGGGCGCGTAGCCGGCATTGACGAGATCATATCCGGCCTTGCGTGCATTGGCGGTGAACCAGGGACCGGCGACGAACATCGCCGCGCGCTTGTTGAACCACAACCGCGAGGCGCCATCGAGATCGAGGCCCGCCATCTCCTTCTTGATGAAGCCGGCCTCGACCAGCTTTTGCAGACGCACGGCTCCAGCCGCGACCTTGGGATCGTCCCAGGCGATTTCCTTGCGCAGGGCCTTGCCGATCGTCTCCTTGCCGCTGGCTGACTGCAGCAGGTTGCCGAACAGGTGGCCAGCACTGCCGGTGGTGCGCGGACCGATGGCGATCGGCTGCAGGCCCTTGGCGTCGATCGCCGCCAGCAGGGTCTCGAACTCCTTCCAGGTGGCGGGAACCTTCCAGCCGGCCTGGGCGAAGAGATCCTTATGATACCAGATGCCCAGCGCATCCAGTCCGTCGGGCACTTCATAGACCTCGCCGCCAAACTGCCCCTTTAGCTCGGTATAGAGCCAGGGATAAATCTGGTTCTTCCATCCGCGCTTCTCGTATTGCTCGGTCAGCGGCATGACCTGCTTGGCGTTCCTGACGATGCTGATCCGGCCGATGCCGGAATTGGTCAGGATAACGTCCGGCCCTACATTGGACTGGATCGCGGATTGTACCGCACCATTGCTGATCGTGCCGGTCGGCGGCATGAACTCGACTTTTACGCCGGGATTGGCCTTCTCGAAATCCGCCTTGATGCCGTTCCAGAGTTCGGCGACCAGCGGTTCGGTGATCTGCTCCGGGCCCCACATTTTCAGCGTCTGGGCATTGGCGACGGCGCCGCTGACGAAAATGGCCACTGCCGCGACGCTGCCTGCAAGAAATTTCAGCATTGTTTCCTCCTCTTGAGCGAGCCACGCGTGGACCGCCTCCCGTTTGTTGGAAAAGGGGGACCTCCCTCCCCTTTCCGTCGCCCGGTTATGACGCCGGGGTTTCCTTCTTGAAGCGCGCGAGCACCGCTTGCTGCACGTCGCTGATATGCGCATGCATCAACGCCTTTGCCTGCGGGATGTCGCGCGCCCTGAACGCCTGCAGGATCTGATCGCGTTCCTGCGCGGCGCGTTCGGCAAACTCCTTGCTTTCGTTGGCGATAGCGCGGCAAATCTGAATTTGCAGGGCGAGCCGCGAGAGCGTTTCGATGAGAGGCGCGCTGCCCGAGAGTTCGGCGATAGTCTCGTGGAACTCCCGGTCGCGGGTGCCGTAGGTCTCGAGATCCCCGCGCCGCAACGCCGCAACGGCCTCGTCCAGAATCCGCTCGAAACCGGCGATGTGGGCATCGCTCATCTGCGGCACCGCCAGTTCCACAGCGAAACATTCCAGCGTCTTGCGCAACTCGTAGAGATCCCCGACCTCCTTTTGGCTGAAGCTCCGGACGAAGAAACCGCGATAGGGCTTGATCTCGATCAGCCCCTCCTTTGCCAGCGTACCGATTGCCTCGCGAAATGGGGTACGACTTACCTGGAGCCGGTCCGTCAGCAGCTTCTCGTCGATCGATACGCCGCTCGGCAGCTCTCCCGATACGATCAGGCGAACGATCTCCTCGTAGATCCGCTCTCGAAGCGTCTGGTGGTGCCGAGCATTCATGATTTCATTTCCGTCTGGATTTCGATAACCAAGTATGCAATATCCAAAAGAATATACAATATGCAAAGTGGAGCTTTCTGAAAAATCCGCTTCGCCGTGAGGAGACGGCATAAAA
The DNA here is from genome assembly GCF_000732195.1 of Neorhizobium vignae. Lineage (GTDB taxonomy): Bacteria > Pseudomonadota > Alphaproteobacteria > Rhizobiales > Rhizobiaceae > Neorhizobium > Neorhizobium vignae. The sequence continues at coordinate 14,789 of NZ_JNNU01000031.1, read as the reverse complement.
ACGGGAGGAATAACAATGGGAAAGGTCTATATCGTCGGCACCTGCGACACCAAGTTCGCGGAGCTGGACTATGCCAGGAGCGCAGCCAGACAGGCCGGCGCAGAGGCGATCTTGGTCGATGTCGGCACGCAGGATGCGCATCCGGGCGCTGATGTCGCCGCCGGGGAAGTGGCAGCACGCCATCCGTCGGGCGCCGCCGGCGTGCTCGGTCAGACCGATCGCGGCACGGCCATTTCCGCCATGGCCGAGGCGCTGACCGTCTTCCTGCAGGAATGCGGCGATGTCGGCGCCGTTCTCGGGCTGGGCGGCACCGGCAACACCGCGCTCGTCACCCAGGCCATGCGTGGCCTGCCCGTGGGGCTGCCGAAGCTGATGGTATCGACGGTGGCATCAGGCAATGTCGCCCCTTATGTCGGCCCCAACGATATCGCCATGATGTATTCGGTCGTCGATATCGCGGGCCTCAACGCCATATCCCGCAAGGTGATCGGCAATGCCGCCCATGCCGTTGCCGGCATGGCGCTGCACCCGCCAGCCCTGTCCGCCGACGACCGGCCGGGCGTCGGCATCACGATGTTCGGTGTGACGACCGCCTGCGTCACGCAACTGAGGGATATGCTGGGCGAGACCCACGAGCTATTCGTCTTCCATGCCACCGGCGTCGGAGGGCGGTCGATGGAGAAGCTGGCGGATTCCGGCCTGTTGCAGGCGGTCATCGATGTCACGACGACGGAGGTTCCGGACCTTCTGGTCGGAGGCGTGTTTCCCGCGACGGAGGATCGTTTCGGTGCCATCATTCGGACGAAGATGCCCTATGTCGGCTCGGTTGGGGCCGTGGACATGGTAAATTTCGGCGCGAAGGAATCCGTGCCGGCCGAATTCCGCGACCGCCGCTTGCATGTGCACAATCCCCAGGTGACGCTGATGCGTACCACACCGGAGGAGAACCGGCAGATCGGTGCCTTTATCGTGGAGAAGCTGAACCGCATGGATGGGGCCGTGCGCTTCCTCCTGCCGTTGCAAGGTGTGTCGGCGATCGATGCGCCGGGGCAACCGTTTCACGATCCCGCCGCAGACGAAGCCCTGTTTTCGACCATCCGCGATGGCTGGCAGGCGGCCCCGAACCGGCAGTTGATCGAGGTCGACGCCCATATTAACAGCCGTGAATTCGCGGCCGCACTTGCTGCCAGTTTTCGCGACATCACCCCTTGAGAATTTTCGCTTTCTTTCGAACTGCGGGAACTCTCTATCCATTGTCTTTACGCAATTCCGGACGCCAAACCGCTGCTTACTTTGGCGGGAATTACTCAGAGGAAAAATCATGACACGCCATTCACGCAACGAGATCCTGCATCGCCTGCGCCGCAAGATCGCCGACGGGCGGCCGATCATCGGCGGGGGCGCCGGTACCGGCCTTTCCGCCAAGAGCGAGGAAGCCGGCGGCATCGACCTGATCGTGATCTACAATTCCGGCCGATACCGCATGGCCGGCCGCGGCTCTCTGGCCGGCCTCCTGGCATATGGAAACGCCAACGACATTGTGCGGGACATGGGCCGCGAGGTACTTCCTGTGGTGCGCCACACGCCCGTTCTCGCCGGGGTCAACGGCACCGACCCCTTCATGCTACCCGACCTGTTCCTGGACGAACTGAAAGCCATGGGGTTTGCCGGCATCCAGAACTTCCCGACGGTCGGCCTGATCGACGGCACGTTCCGCGCCAATCTGGAGGAGACCGGAATGAGCTTCGACCTGGAGATCGACATCATCGCGCGCGCCCATGCGAAGGACATGCTGACGACACCTTATGTCTTCGGAGAAAGCGACGCGATTGCCATGACCAGGGCCGGGGCGGATATCGTCGTGTGCCATCTCGGGCTGACGACCGGCGGCGCGATCGGGGCCGAGACGACCGTCACGCTCGACGAATGCGTCGAACGCATCAATGCCTGGTCGGACGCGGCCCGCTCGGTGCGGGACGACGTCATCACGCTATGCCACGGAGGCCCGATCGCCATGCCGGAAGACGCCGCCTACGTGCTCTCCCGCTGCAAGGGCTGCGACGGGTTCTATGGCGCGAGTTCCATGGAGCGGTTACCTACGGAACAGGCGATCAAAGCGCAAATCGAGGCTTTCAGCAGCCTAGCTAGAAGGTAGCTGCCACCGGCAAGCGATGTCGGCGCGCCTTCTCGTGGCCAATTATCGAGCAACGCGCCACTCGGCTTCAAAAATTCACCGGAAGGAATGCTATCGCGGCAATTTCGCCAGGCCCTTCGCCAGGATTGGTCCCGTAGGTCGACCGGTCGGCGATCCGCCGGCCTGTTCCAAAGTGATCTCATAAAGCTGGTCGTTCCTCGGTGTCGGCAATGCGGGACCATCAAGACGTGCCGAGCGCACTCCGTCGATCAGGCCGAGTGATATGGGCCCCATCTCCCGCGATGGCAAAGTCCAGACCTGGATCGTCTTGTCTCTGGGGACGGTAAAGTCGGCCAGGAGGCGGATGGTGGCCTGCTCGTTCCCGAAATCCTCGACGACCGCCTGAACCTCGCCCGCCTCGTTGATCAGGACCGCAACGACAAGCGGCTCGACCGTCCGGGTCACGCTGTAGGCAAGACCAATGGCGAGCACCAAGGTGGCGGCAATGGCGGAGATCGCGGCCAATCGCCAACCGTTCTTTCGGTTGTCGTTGGCGTTTGCTATTCCGGACGCAGAGCTGCTTCGATCCTGCGCAGGCAAGGCTGCTTCGATGCGCTGCCATAGCTCCTCCGTCGCGGCAGCAGGCGACACGCCCGTATCGAGTGGCAGGAAGCGTTCACGGCTGGCGGCGATTGCCGCTCTTAGATCGGCATCGCGCTCCATGGCAACCTCGATTTCCGCAGCGTCCGCGGCCTCGAGCAGGCCCAGGACATATTCATCGGCAATGCTCAGGATATCCCTGCGGTCATCGGTCATGCCATGCACTCCCGCAAAGCCGAAAGGCCGCGTCTGATCCACGATTTTGTCGTGCCGAGCGGAATGCGCAGTCGCGCCGCGATCTCGCCGTGCGAATAGCCGCCGACATAGGCCATCAGGATGCCGCGCCGTTTCGTCTCGTCGAGCGCGCCAAGGCAATCGTAGAGGCGGGAATTGCGGTCCAGCCTTTGCCAGGCCGCCATAACCTCATCGGCCTGCTCGCTTTCCCGAATCGTCTCCACCTCCTCGACCGTAAACTCGCGATTGCCGTCACGCAGGAGATTGAGTGCCCGGTTGCGGACAATCGCATATATCCAGCCACGCGCGGACCCGCGGTCGGCATTGTACTGGTGGGCATGAGTCCAGATACGAATGAAGGCGTCCTGCACGACCTCTTCCGCAAGTTCGCGACGCCTGACGATGCGCTCGGCGACCGCGATCAGACGTCCTGCCTCGCGATCGAAGACGACACGTAGCGCGTTGCGATCACCGTTGGCGCAAGCAGCGAGTGCCGTATCGAGATCGTCCGGCCCGGAGCCCATCAGCATCAATAATTTCTCCCAATAGCGACCGCGAAAGCAGTCGGCTTTGAAAGCTATACCCGCCGAAGGGTCGGATGGATGCATCTCGCATTTATTTTTTCGCGGCCTGCATCCAAACGGGATTGCCGCCGTGTCTTCAACTCAGGAAGCGTCGAGAGCCGCGCGCCAGACGACTTTCAATAGGATCAACTCGGGAGAAAGACATGAAGACCATTGGATTCGCTTTGATCGTTTCGGCAGCCTCGATCGCGATGGCATCGACCGCACTCGCTGCCCCCGTCCTCGCACTCGTTGGCGACAAGACCCTCGTCATGTTCGATACGGAAAAACCTGCCATTTCCAAGAAGATGGATGTGACCGGCGTCGACAAGCTCGTCGGTATCGACTTCCGGCCCGGCAACAAGACCGTGATCGGCATCACCCCGGATCATCGCATCGTCTCGATCAACCTAGAGACGGGCGCAGCTACCGATGTCGCCAAGATGGACAAGATGCTGACCATGACCCAGTCGCCAGTCGTTGCCGACTTCAACCCGATGGCGGATCGCCTTCGTTTCATGACCGGCACGACCAACCATAGAGTCCATCCTGACACGGGCGCTGTTACAGTCGATGGCCTGCTCGCCTTCGAGGAGGGCGACATGCACAAGGGCGAGACCCCGAACATCGTCGCTGCCGCCTATACCAACTCGATCGGCAAGCCGGAAAAGACGGCGATGTACAATATTGACGCGACGATCGGAGCGCTGGTCCAGCAGACCAAGCCGAATGACGGCACGCTGAAGGCGATCGGCAAGCTTGGCCTCAAGGACAAGCCTGCGGCCTATGCTTTCGATATTCAGGGCACGGCGGACGGCAAGAACACCGCCTATCTCGCGGCATCCAAGACACTTTATACGGTCAATCTGGAAACCGGTGCGGCGACGGTGGTCGGCCCGATCACCGGGCTCGACAACGAAATCCGCGACATCGCCGTTCTTCCGGCGATGTAACGCGGTAACGCGCGCGGTCGATCGTCCAGTCGATGCGGAGTGGAAAGGCCGACGCCCCCTGGGGCACCGGCCTTTCCCATAAGGGATTGCATCAAGTTATATCTTCGGCAGAACAACGTTATCGATGACACCGAATGGCGCCGTTTGACTGCTTGACGTCATCTGGATATTCCCGAGACGGAACTTTTCGACCCGAATGCGCGCAATGCAATCCAGCAGCCGAATGTCGCAGCCGTCCCGGACAGGATCGTTCCCCAGGCAAGATCGGCAAGGGTGAGCTGTGTAGACCAGTTTTTTAAGGTAGCCTGATTGGTCAGGTCGTAGGTCCCATAGGCCGTAAAGCCGAGGACTGCTCCAGAGAGTGCAGCCTGCCACGGCGAGCCCTTTTCCAATCCCGGCCTCACGGCCAGGAACGTCAGGCCCGCTATATAGATCAGATAGAAGGCAACGGCAGGCACAAGCCTGAAATCGGCGACCAGCATATCGCCCATGACCGGCTGATAAAGCTTGCTTGCCATCACGCTCAACCAGACGAAGTCGATTGCCACGAAGACGGCCAGCGTCGCGATATAGGCCGCAAGAACACGCTTCATGCCGACGTTCTTCATTTCGTAATCCTCCTCGCTCACTTGAGCCGTGTCCAATCGATGCCTTTGCACAAAAGGCCGGCCACGATGCACCCTTTGGTGGTCATCTTGTCTCCCTGTACCGTCACTGTAAGCTCATAGGTCATGTCACGCTGCGGATCGAAGGCCGTACCGGAATAGACGCCGCCAGCGCCCGGCTTTATGCTCATGACGAGCTTGTCGCCCTTCTTTTCCTTAGGTGTGCCCGGCTTGATCCACGTATTGACCACGCAGATATCCGATCCGCATGGCGCGATCTTCACCCTGGCGTTGCCATCCCCGCGCGCCCACTGGCCGCCGATATCGGCGGCATCGGCAAAGGTGAAAGCGGAGAGCGTCGACAGGGCAGCGGCTACCGTCATCTTCATCATGCTCGGATTCCCGTTCGCACGTTGTTACGCATGTTCGATCGTGTAGAGGCCGACATCGATGCTTCCTTCTTCGAAGCCGGCCTCGCAGTAGCAGAGGTAGTAGTGCCAGAGGCGTTTGAAGCGCTCGTCGAAGCCAAGCGCGGCAATCGACGGCCAATGCGCATGAAACCGCGTCCGCCACTCCCGCAGCGTTCTGGCGTAGGACTTTCCGAAATGCTCGACTTCCACCAGCTTCAAACCGGCGGTGGCAACCGCGGTCTCAAGCGCGCGGTCAGATGGGAGGAAGCCGCCGGGAAAAACATACTTCTGAATGAAGTCGATGCTGCCGCGATACGCTTCATAGCGCTTTTCCTCGATCGAAATGATCTGCAGGACCGCACGGCCGTCGGGTTTCAGGCAGCGCTTCAGCGTATCGAAGTAGGTTGGCCAGTATGCCTCGCCTACAGCCTCGAACATCTCGATCGACACGATGCGATCGAAGCGACCGGTGACATTGCGATAGTCCTGGAGATGCAGATTGACTTTACTCGCCTTGCCTGCCTCTGCCGTCGTATTGCGCGCCCAGACCAGTTGTGCAGGTGACAGCGTAATGCCGGTCACCTGAACATCGGCCTTTGTCGCGAGATCGATCGCCAACGCACCCCAGCCGCAACCGATTTCCAGAATCCTTTCGCCGCCTTTAAGCATCAGTTTCTCGCGAATAAGGCGGAGCCGCTTCTGTTGAGCGGCTTCGAGGCTCGGCGTCGTCTCATCGAAAATCGCCGAGGAATAGAGCATCGATGGATCAAGCCATTCCTTGTAGAAGTCGTTACCGAGATCGTAATGCGCTTCGATGTTGCGGCGGCTACCGCGTTTTGAATTTGCGTTCAGCAGATGGCCTACCCGGTTCATCGAACGCATGAGGACGTTGCCATCGATTGCCGGCGCCAGCACATCGGCATTTTGGGCGGCCAGCCGGATAACTGCGGTCAAATCCGGCGTTGTCCAGTCTTCCTCCAAAAAGCCCTGAGCAAAACCGATATCGCCGGCGGTGAGGAGGCGACGCAGCATGCGCCAGCGGCGCATCACGATAGTCGCATCCATGCCTGGCTCCGAGCCGACCGCTTCCACCGCTGCGCCGGACGGCAATACGACCCGCAGGCGGCCATGGCGGAGACCGGCTATAAGGCGCTTCATCAGTCGGCCGCCAAAGCCTGGCTTGCCCTCCTCGATATCCATGCAAAAGGGGAAGCGCGAGGAATCGTCAAACTGGCTCATTGGTCTCAATCCTCCGGACGGAATGCACGCTTTCGCCTACAGGCGGGCGAATGAAGGAAACCGCTTCTTCGGGCAGGTGCGGGCGCGCCCGCAGGCGCACGCCCTTCGTCCAGATCTTCAACGCCTCCCAATGAATGCCACCGACCACCCTTAGCGTCAGGAGCGGAATAGCGAGGAATGCCTTGAGCAGGGCCATATCCGTCAGTTCGCGGCGCTTTGCCAGATGCCGGGCCGTCAGCACCAGCCCGTCGGCGTCAAAGGTGTCGATGCGGATGGAAAGGTGTTTGCCCGGCGCCGCGACCCGAAATTTATAGCGGAGATCCATCTCCATGAAAGGAGAGACGTAAAACGCCTTGTCGCAGCACTGGAAGATCTCCCCGCCGTCGCCCTGGCCAACGACCGGGATCATATAGCCGTGGCGCTCGCCAAAGGTGTTGTCCACTTCCCAGAGGATTGCCCGCAACGCGCCGTCGCGACCGTGGCAGAAGAACACGCTCAGCGGATTGAAGGCCCAGCCAAGCACCCTCGGCATTGTCAGCAGCCGGATCGGCCCGCCATCCGGTTCGATGCCGGCCGATCGCATCGAACGCTCTACCTGGTCCTTCAGGTCAGAGCCCGAACGATCGCCGCGATCCTTTCGGCGAAACGAAAACAGGTTGAAACCATCCACCGAAAACAGCCGCAACCGTTTGTCGAGCGCATCCAGCTCGTCGAGATCGAGCAGCAGCGAATAGATCCTGTAGGACAGCCGGTGTTCCTTCGGCTTCAGCCGCACATGTGTCACATGTCCGGGAAACAGGGCCGACTGGAGCGATAGAGTCATGTCAGCGCCTCCAGGTCTATCGGCAGATCAATCGGCCGGATCAGAGGCTTGCGAACGATGCGCCCACTTTCCTGCGCCACCTGCCAGGGGCGCTGAACGCCGCCCAAATCTTCGGCCACCGCAAGCCCGGCCTGGATACCGTCCTCATGGAAGCCGGAGCCGAAATGCGCGCCGCAAAACCAGGTGTTGCGCACGCCCTGCAGCGACCAGACCTCATGCTGCGCCCGATCGGTCCCGAGATCGAACACGGGATGTTCGCAGACCTCCCGGCGGATGACCGTCTCCTCGCGCGGTTCGCGACGGGGGTTGAGCGTGACGAATGTCGGCGGCGCAGGACCGAGCGGCTGCAACCGGTTCATCCAGTAGGTGATCGACGGTTGCGTCGGTCCGTCTCTGGTATCGGCGACATAATTCCAGCTCGACCACGCGGCCCGCCGTTTCGGCATCAGGCTCGCGTCGCTATGCAGTACCGCCTCGTTGCGGGAATACCGAAAGGCGCCGAGAATGCGCCGTTCATCCTCGCTGGCATCCGACAGCATGCGCAGCGCCTGATCCGCATGGGTAGCGATCACCACCTCGTCGAAGACATGGCTGTTGCCGTGCGCATCGCGGATGTCCACCTGCCCGTCGTCACGGCGGATCGCCGCAATCGGCGTCGACAGCCTGATCCTGTCAGAAAATCGGCGGGTCAGCCGCGCCACATATTCGCGGCTACCGCCCTTGACCGTGCGCCAGATCGGCCGATCCCAAAGTTCAAGGAGTCCATGATTGCAGCAGAATTTCACGAAATTGGCGGCCGGATAGGCGCCAACTTCCATGGTTGGAGTCGACCAGATTGCCGCCGCCATCGGATAGAGGTGATCGTGGCGGAAGGCGCGGCCATAGCCGTTGCGCGTCAGGTAGTCATCGAGCGAAATGCCGCCCATCATCGCCAGATCGCGCGGCGCATTGCGATAGAATCGTAGCAGATCGCGTATCATCGACCAGAAGCGCGGGCTGAACGCATTGGTCGGTTGCGCCAGAAGGCCGAGCCCCGTTCCCCCGGAATACTCGAAGGCACCGTCATTCATCGAGACTGCAAACGACATGTTGGAAGCGGCTGTCGGGACCTCCAGCGCCTTGAACAGCGCCGTTAGGTTGGGATAGGTCGCCTCGTTGTAGACGATGAAACCGGTATCGACCGCGACCGGGCCGGCCGCACTTTCGAATTCCACCGTGTTGCTATGACCGCCGATCCGATCAGCCGCCTCGAATACCGTGACGGCGTGGCGCTGCGATAACAGCCAGGCAGCAGACAACCCTGAAATTCCGCTGCCCACGACTGCAACATTCAGGCGCTTTTCGCCCGAAACCCTCTGATTGAATGTCATCAATTCCTCTCGTTCACGCCGTGTTCGCTGTCGTCTTGTTTCGCTCCACCCGGCACCTACGAGACGTCGTTCCGCTTAGTTTCGCGAGCGACAGAAATTTTTCGGATTTTTTGACGTTCTGGCGAAACTGATCGGGCGCCGGCCCCGTAGTTGATGAGGAGGTTGCCTTTGTACTGATCGTGGAAGGATGGACATGGAGGTTTTGATCTTCATCGCAATCTGGCTGTCGCTGGCGATGGCTGGCGCCTGGGGCGTGCAGCGCGTCACCGGCCTGAGCGGCTGGATCGACACGATCTGGTCGCTCGCTGTCGGATTTGGTGGCATCGTGGCGGCGCTCTTCGCCGATGGCGAGTTCGGGAGGCGGATGACGGTCCTGATCCTGATCGCCATCTGGGCGGCAAGGCTCGCCAGCCATATCGGCTTCCGCACCCATGGCGGCGGTGAAGATCCGCGTTATCTCAAGTTGATCGAGGAATGGGGCGATCGCGTCCCGTCGCGGCTTTTCCTGTTTCTGCAGATCCAGGCGCTGGCCGCCTTCGTCCTCGTGCTGGCCATCTATCTGGCCGCCGCGAATGACACACCCTTCCCACGCCTGCTGGATGGGCTGGCCATCCTCGTCGCCATCGTCGCGCTGGCTGGAGAGGCGAGCGCCGACCGGCAGCTTGCCCGCTTCCGCAGCACGCCCGCCGCCAAGACCGAGGTTTGCGAGATCGGCCTGTGGCGATACTCCCGCCACCCCAACTATTTCTTCGAATGGCTATTCTGGTGCGCTTGGCCGATCTTCGCGCTGACCCCACCGGCGTGGACATGGATATCGCTGCTCGCGCCGGCGCTGATGTACTGGTTGCTGGTGCATGTCTCCGGCATCCCCCCGCTCGAAGAACACATGCTGCGCTCGCGCGGCGACAAGTTCCGCGCCCATCAGAACCGCGTCAACGCCTTCTTTCCCGGACCCTTTAGAAAAGGAGACCTGCCATGAGCATGCTGGCTTTCGTCATCAACACCGCCGAGCGCGCGCCTTTGACCGACAGCATGACTCTTGCGGGTATCGATTTCCTCTGCAGCCGTACCAAGCGAAAGCTGGCCGCGACGCCGGCTGCGGAAGAACAGACTTTCGCGGAAGCGATGGCACGTTTCCCCGTCGCCACCCATACCGACGAAGCCAATCGCCAGCATTATGAAGTACCGGCAGAATTCTTCGCCCTCGCGCTCGGCCCCCAGCGGAAATATTCCTGCTGTCTTTATCCGACGCCGGCAACCACGCTTGAGGAAGCGGAAACCTATGCGCTGAAAGAAACGGTGACGCACGCAGCGTTCCAGGACGGCATGAGGATCCTCGAACTCGGCTGCGGATGGGGTTCACTTTCCCTTTATCTCGCCCAGCAGTTTCCAGGTTCCCGCATCACATCGGTGTCGAACTCCGCTTCGCAACGCGCCTATATCCTCGATCTCGCAGCGAAACGCGGATTGACGAACCTCACCGTCGTCACTGCGGACATGAACGATTTCGCCACGGATGAACGTTTCGACCGCGTCGTCTCAGTGGAGATGTTCGAGCATATGTCGAACTGGCGCGCGCTGCTGGAACGCGTGCGCGGCTGGGTAAAACCGGACGGCAAGCTTTTCCTGCACGTCTTTACCCACAAGGACCGCTCCTACCGCTTCGACCACGACGATCCCGCAGACTGGATCGCCCACCACTTCTTCACCGGCGGCATCATGCCGGCCCATGATCTGCCGCACCGGTTCGGCGACCTTTTCAAGGTCGAGCAGGAGTGGCGTTGGTCGGGCACGCATTATCGCCGCACTGCGCTCGACTGGCTCAATGCCTTCGATCGCGGGATCGAGCGCATCCAGCCCATCTTCCGAGAGGTCTATGGCGGGGATGCCTCACTTTGGCAGCGCCGGTGGCGGCTGTTCTTCCTGGCAACCGCAGGCCTGTTCGGTCATGACAACGGAAATGTCTGGGGCGTCGGCCACTATCTCCTCAGCCCAACTCCGACTCGACAGCGCACGTGATGACCCGCACACGCCCCCCGCTCGACCCGCTGACTCAGGCGAGCGTTACGATCGCCTGGGTGATCTGCGGCAACAAACCCTTCTATCCGCTCTATGTCTGGTATCTGGTTGGCGACGGCGTCACGGCGTCGCTCGGCACCCTGCTTGCCGCGCCACTTTTCCTCGCCATCCCCCTGATTGCCCGCCGCGCCCCGACGACCGCCCGCATCGCCCTGCCGCTGGTCGGAACGCTCGACACGCTGTTCGCGACCAAGCTGTTCGGCTCCGGTTCCGGCACGGAACTTTTCCTGGCGCCTTGCATCATGCTGGTCGCCCTCTCCTTCCGCGCCGAGGAGGCATGGTGGCAACGCGGATTGGCGGCATTCGTGTTCCTGGCCTTCGTTTTCTCACGATACGCCATCGGCCCAAGCCTGCATGTATGGAAAGATGTCGACCTTTCGACCCTGCTGAACCTTAACGCGTTCGCGGTCGCCAGCCTCATGGCCTTCATCGCAATTCGCTATTCCGGAATCCTGCACATCACCGAAGCCGGTGCTCGAGATCGCCTGTAGGAAATCTGTTCATCTGTAGGACGCCATCAGGTCATTACGGCTTGGCTTTCCGGCAGGCCTTCATCCGACGATCAGAGACTATGCCGGGCCTGAAAACCCGGCGCGGCTCCAGCATTCGCATCTTCCGCCAATACCAAGCTAGCTGGCGGGGAGTTGCTGTCATCGCCTTCGACGATTGCGGACACATAGGCGAGAGCGTTCTTCATCCCGTTCATTGTGTACGGCTTTTCGATTGCGCCGAGCGCGCCGGCAAAATCCTTCGGAATCTTCTTGATGTTTCCACTGACGAAAATATAGGGGATGCCGGCAGCCGCCAGTTCACGGCCAACCTCTATCCCGGTCGGCCCGTCCATGAGATGGATGTCAACAAATGCAAAGTCCGGTTTCGACGTGCTCATCTGCTCACGGGCCTGACTGCTGCTCATGGCAACCCCTGTCACCTGGTGCCCCGCCATCTCGACTTCGCTCTCCAGCTCCAGGGCGAGCAGCATTTCATCTTCAACGATCATAACTTTCAATGGGGATCCTCCTCATGATCGCCAACGAGCAAAACCACGTCGACGATCGTTTTTCGCCCTTCCTGTTTCCGCTCGATCTCGGCTCCGAGCTGGTGGGCCGACGCTTCCAGCAGCATCCGGCCGAGCTCGGCATTCTCAACATCGGGCTCTACCGGCTCGGACGTGTCCTCGATCCTGATCAGGAAATGCCCGTTCAGACGCCGGACGACGACGTGGATGTCGCCTCCCCCATCACTCAGGCCTCGGCGAACCGCGTCGCCCACGAGCTCGTTCACGATCAGTGAAAGCGGCGTCGCCTTGACCGCCGGCACCAGCAGGGGCGTAAGATCGAGCGACAGCCGTATATCTTTCCGACCGGTCGCATCGACGAGGTCCGTCACCAGCTCGCGCGTAAATTCGGACATGTCGAACTTCGAGACGTCGTCGAGCGTGAATAGTTTTCTTTGGACTGTGCTGAGAGCCTCGATACGATTGAGGACGGACAGTAGCGTCTGCCTCCGGCCATCGTCCCGCGTCACACGCATGTGCTTCTTCACGATTGAGGCCATCGTCAGCAGGTTGTTTTTCACCCGGTGGTCGACTTCGTGAACAAGCAACGTTCGGGCCTCCAGGGCTGAGCGGAGATTGGCGGTATGTTTGGCAACCTCGGCTTCCGCCTCATGCCGCGCGGCGGCCAGATCGGCCTCGCGGCTTTTGACATTGGTGAAGTCGAGTTGTGAGGCAAAGAAGTAGACGATTGAGCCCGCCTCATCCCGCACGGGGCTTATGAACACCGCATTCCAGAATGTGCTGCCGTCTTTCCGATAGTTGAGAATATCGACAGCAATGTCCCGACCTGCAGCGATCGCCTCCCGGATCCTCGAGACGGTATCCCGATCCGTGTCTGGTCCCTGCAGAAAACGGCAGTTACGGCCGATGATTTGATCATCGCTATAACCGGTCAGCTTTCGAAAAGCTTCGTTGCAGAAGATGATCGGATTATCGGCCTGATGAGGATCGGTAACGATCATCGGCATGCGGGTCGCCTTAAAGGCAGCCGCGAATGGGTCCTCGCTCGCATGCCCTGCGACGAGACGATTGCCCGCGTCGCGGGCGTCGGTTCGGTGCTGATCCTTTTTCTGCATAAGGTTCCGGCGATGTTGTCCCGCAACAAAAGTCGCAGCGGGGAAAATAGTTCCTCGCAGCGCAATCAAACTGGCCGAGTGATATGCGTTTCGATTACGCAGACCCCCTGCGGCAAGAACACCGGCACGCCGGTGATTTCGAAGCTCTCCGAGGCATAAGGGGGGTAGTCTGCTCTAACACTGCGGTGAGTTCAGCGCGCTGCCAGTCACCTTGGGCGAGAAGATCGTGCGCATTTGGAACAGGCCATCCCTCACCTGCCGATGTAGGCCGCCAGTTCATCGGGCGTTCCGTTGGGAAAAGCCTCTTTAGAAAATCCAGGAAGGCAGCGACCCGCGCGCTCAACAGACGCCGCGACATGAAGCCGAAGCGCGGATCATCATCTGGATTTTCGAGGAATATGCCAAAGGGCGATCGCCGAAAGACATTGCGGTCGAACTCAACGGTCGCATACCCGCCGTACCTGGACCTCGCGGAGCCAAGTGGCGCGACACGGCCATTCGGGGACATGTCAGCCGTGGCACCGGCATCCTGAACAACGAACTCTATATCGGCCGCGTCGTGTGGAACCGGCGCGAGTATCGCAAGAACCCTGATACAGAGAAGCGGGTCGCGCGCCCGAATGACCGCGATGATTGGGTTGTCAGGGAACAGTCCGATCTGCGGATCGTCTCAGACGCGCTCTGGACTTCGGTCAAGAAGCGGCAGTTGGAAGTCGAACAGAGCTTCTCCCATACGACCACAAACCGCCTGAACAAGGCCCACCGGCCACAATATCTGCTGAGCGGCATTCTCGAATGCGCCCATTGTTACGGGCCATATGCCATTATGGCGAAGGATCGTTACGGCTGCACCAATCGGAAGAAGAAGCTGCCGACCGACCATCTCGGCGGAATTGTCTGCACGAACAGCAAAACGATCAACCGTTTCGAACTCGAGGAACGGGTGGTGTCGGCGGTGCCGGACAATCTGCTCGGTGCCGATAATCTCGACCGCATCAACCGCGACATCAAGGCGGCTGTTGCACGAGGACAGCAACGGGCAGTCGTGGAACCCGAACGGCTACGAACCGAGATCACCGCAATTGTGACGAAGCAAAAGGCAATCGGCGAGAAGATCGCCGAACGACTGATGGCAGGGCACGCCGCCATCCCCGCGCTTGATCATATGCTCGATGAACTCGAACATCAGCGCCTGACACTGGCTAGCCAGTTGGCCCGCGACGCCATCAACAGCCGCACCCGTGGTGACACCACCCCTTAACACCGGTATGCTCCAGAGCGCGATTACAGCCGTCAAGACGATGCTGTCAACGCGAAAAACTGGTGTCGAGGAGAGCTGGATATCAATCACCCGCCAGCTCCTGCAAAAGGTGGTCATCGCACCATCAGCCGACGGCAAATCGGCGGAACTGACCATCCACGGCCGCCTCGCCGCCATCCTGGCGGCACAAGAAGCCTGGCGCGAGGTCTCGCGGGAGCTGCGGGATCAACAATCGGCGGAGTTTGTCCGCAAACGTTCCGCTGGGGAGTTCAAGTCACTTGCCGACAAGACAAGATTTCTACGCCGCTGCGAAGCCTTGCTGGCCGAGCGTGAGCAGGAATGGAAGATGTTACAAGTCTCAGTGGTTGCGGGGGCAGGATTTGAA
>NZ_JNNU01000030.1 GCF_000732195.1 Neorhizobium vignae | reverse complement strand
ACCAGATCTCGCGCTCGTCCGGCCAGGTGCAGAACGGCGTTCGCCTCGTCGGCGAAGCCGGCGAAGCCCTGAAGCGGATTTCCAACCAGGTGAAGGCGGCGAGCGAGATCGTCGGCAAGATCGCCCATTCGGCTTCCGAACAGGACACGACGCTGCGCTCGATCTCGTCTTCGCTGAACCAGCTCGACGCGGCCACCCAGCACAATGCGGCAATGGCGGAAGAAACCACCGCCTCGGCCGAGGCGCTTGCCGCCGATACCGACGAATTGCTGAACCTGATCAGCAGCTTCCGCATCAGTGCCGGCCAGGACACCGGCTACAATACCGGCGCCGGCAGCCTCAACCGCGTCGCACAGAAGATGCGCCGCGCAAGCTGACCACAGTTAGTCGGGGGACGGAGAACCGCCGGGTCGAAAGATCCGGCGGCTCGCATCACAAGATGGGAAATGACCCCGCATCAGGCAGCAACCTAAAGTACATAGCGCGTATATTTTAAATAACGCTTCCCCCCTCTCTTCGACCTCTCGAGTCATACAGCTCCAATTTTTCTTTGTTTTCGCCAGATTTAAAAGTACCCGCTGCGGAATACAGGCAATAATTTTTCCGGGTATTGAATATCCGTCCGGAAATTGGCTTTTGTTAAATTTTTATTCAAATATTGCGCCATATTCTCTCAAGTGTGCGATGCAGCACATCTCCATGCGCAGAAGCGCCTCTCCATTCAGATTCATTCTTCCCAGTCGCTCGAGGCGAGCTCAATCACTTATGGAACGAACATGAAAAACCTGAGGATTTCAAACCAGCTCGTCCTGCTGGTTCTGGCCCTGATCGCCGGCTTCGCCGTCGTGACCTATTTCGAACTCCAGGCCTCGACGCGGGCTATCTATGCCGAGCGGTATGGAATGCTGCGGACCCAGGTGGAGTCCGGGATCGGCATCCTCAAGAAGTTCCAGCAGCGTGAGGCATCCGGTGAGCTGACGCGCGCAGAAGCCCAGAAGCAGGCCTTCGCCGCCGTCTCCGCCATGAGCTTCCAGCCCGACGGCTATCTCTTCGCCTATGACTACGACGTGAAGATGCTGATGCATCCCGATCCGAAGAAGGTCGGCGAGAGCGGCAAGGGCAAGCCCGATTCCGCCGGCAAACTGTTCCGCGACGAAATGGTCTCCGTTGGCCGATCCGGCGGCGGAATTATCGATTATCTGAGCACGACCAAGCCCGGGCAGCCTGATGGAGACTTTGCGAAGAGCTCCTATGCGAAGGCATTCGAACCCTGGCAGATGGTGCTCGCGACAGGCGTCTACACCGATGACCTGCAGGCGCAGATCCGCGGAATGGTGCTGGAGGCACTCGCTATCGGCGCGGTCGCGTTGATCATCGCCCTTGCGGCTGCCTATGTGGTGATCCGCAGCATCACCAAACCTCTGGCCGCTGTGCATGACACGCTTCAGGCGGTTGCCGACGAAAACGTCACGATCGCCATCCCGCATACGGACATGTCGAACGAAGTGGGCATGATGGCGAAGGCCACTCAGGCGCTGCAGGAAAAGATCCGCGAACGCCATGCCATGGCCGCACGCCAGGAAAACCAGCGCCAGGAACTCGACCGTGAGCGCCAGCAGAACCTGGACCAGCAGCAGCAGGAAGCAGCCCTGCAGACCCGCGTGGTCTCCACCATCGGCGAAGCGCTCGAAGCGCTCGCCCAGAGCGACCTGACGATCCGCTGCGGCGATCTCGGCC
>NZ_JNNU01000029.1 GCF_000732195.1 Neorhizobium vignae | reverse complement strand
CCGCCGGGTCGAAAGATCCGGCGGTTTTTTTGTTTGGGTCAGCCGCTGATCTTGGAAAAATCCGCAACCGTCGCGGTTGCTTCGCGAATGGCCTTCAGGAGCGCCAGGCGGTTTGCACGGATCGCCGTGTCTTCGTCGTTGACCAGCACGTCCTCGAAGAATTTGTCGACGGGCGCGCGCAGCTTAGACAGGGCTTCCATGGCCGAGCGGAAATCTTCCTTGGCAACCGCATCGGACGCCTCCTTCGAGGCGACCACGATGGCTGCCCAGAGCGCCTTTTCGGCATCGAGCTTCAGCAGCTCTTCCGAAACGCCATCGGCGACGACGGTGCCCTTCTTTTCTTCCGCAGCGAGCAGCTGCACGGCACGCTTGGTGCCGGCGAGCAGGTTCTTGCCGTCTTCCGAGGTGATGAAGGCCGTCAATGCCTCGACGCGGCGGGCGACCAGCAGGAGGTCGTCGGCGTCCGGCGTGAGGACGGCGTCGATCAGGTCGTGGCGGGCGCCCTGGTCGCGGAGGTAGACTTTGAGACGGTCGTGGAAGAAGGAGAGGAGGTCGGGCTTATAAACCCTATCCGCGATCTCTTCTTCCGTCTTACCAGGATGAAAATAGAGATTCGGAACATAGGCCATTCGAAAAGCTTCGCTGAGCGCCAGCCGAACATTCCGCTCCAGCAAAATCCGCACCACGCCCAGCGCGGCACGACGGAGCGCATACGGATCCTTCGACCCCGTCGGCTTTTCGTCGATCGCCCAGAAACCCACCAGCGTGTCGAGCTTGTCCGCAAGCGCTACCGTCAGACCGACCTTGTCTTCCGGAAGACGATCGGAGGGGCCGTTCGGCTTCCAGTGATCCTCGATGGCGGCAGCAACCGACGGATCCTCGCCCTGCAGCATCGCATACTTGCGGCCCATCAAACCCTGCAGCTCGGGGAATTCGCCGACGGCCTCGGTGCGCAGGTCGGCCTTGGCCAGTACGGCCGCACGATCGACGAGGGCCGGATTGGCACCAACGATCGGCGCCAGTTGGGCAGCCAGCGCCCGAATACGCGCCACGCGCTCGCCTTGGGTGCCTAGCTTGGCGTGGAACGTCACGTTCAGCGCATCGAGCTTCGCCATGCGCTGGTCGAGCGGCTTTTTCAGATCGAGGTCGAACTTCGCAGCAGAATCCTTCAGCGTATCCAAATCAGGCATGTCGCCCTGGTCGCGGGTCCAGAAATGCTTGGCGTCGGAGAGACGGGCGCGCACGACCTTGCCGTTGCCGTGCATGATCTCCTTGCCGCCGTCCTTAGCCTCGATGTTCGAGATCAGGATGAAGCGGTTGGAGAGGCCCTCGCCGCCTGTCTGCGGGCGGGTGACGAAACATTTCTGGTTGGTCTTGATGGTCAGCCGGATGATTTCGGAGGGGATTTCGAGGTAATCCTGCTCGAACTCGCCCATCAGCACATGCGGCCATTCGACGAGGCCAGAGACCTCTTCCAGCAGGCCTTCGTCCTCGACGAGGTCGAGACCGTTGGCGAAGGCGAGGTCGCGGGCGTCGTGCAGGATGACGTCCTTGCGGCGGTCGGCATCGAGCATGACCTTCGCCTTTTCGAGGCTCGTCACATAGTCGTCGAAACGGCGCACGGTGATGGCGTCGGGCGCGTGGAACCGGTGGCCGTAGGTGACGTTGCTCGCTACCAGCCCGTCGATCTCGAAGGGGATGACCTGGGTTTCGTCATGTTCCGGGCCGAAGACGCAGACGATGGACTGCAGCGGACGTACCCAGCGCAGGCTTTCCGGGCCTTTGCCGTCGATACCGGCGAACCGGGCGCCCTTCGGCATGGAGGCGGCGCCCCAGCGCATCGATTTCGGCCAGGGGAAATTGCGGATGATGCCGGGCATCACCTGGGCGATGATCTCTTCCGCCGGACGGCCGGGCTTGGAGATGATCGCGACGTAGAAATCGCCCTTCTTCGGATCGTTGACGACCTGCGCTTCCGAAATCGACGAAAGACCCGCGCCGCGCAAAAAGCCGGCGATGGCGCCTTCGGGGGCGTCGGTGCGGGGACCCTTGCGCTCCTCGCGCTGGTCGGCCGAACGCGCCGTCAGGCCGCGGATATCCAGCGTCAGGCGGCGCGGCGTCCAGTATTCGCGCGCACCCTCATAGGTCAGGCCCGCTTCCACCAGCGCGTCGGTGACGAGCTTTTTCAGGTCTCCCGCCGCCTTGCGCTGCATGCGGGCGGGAATTTCCTCGGAGCGGAGTTCGAGAAGCAGATCGGGCATCGATAATCAACTTTTTGATGATTGTTCAACAGGGCGTGGCCTTAGCAAGCCCGCCGCCAAAAGTCACCAGCCGGATTGGCGAAAGTGTCTACCAACCGCCTCCCCCGCCACCGCCTCCCCCACCACCGGACGAGCCGCCGGAAAAGCCGGAGGAGGACGAGGAGGATTTTGGGGCGGGGATGGTCGAGGCGATGGTGGACGCCATCGAGGAGGAGAAGCCGCCGATGCGATCGCCGAAATTGGAACTGTTGCTGCCGCTATACCAACCGGGCGCATAGGCGCCGGCGGCAGCGCCTGCCGCAGCACTCGCAAGCCAGGTCTCGAATGTGTTGCTCCATGGCTTTTCGACACCGAGCGCCACCGCATAGGGCAGCAGCTTTTCGAAATGCTGCGGCGACATGGTCGGGGCGCCGGCCGTATTCATGCGGTCCTTTTCGGCGAGCGTCAGGTAGATGCGCAGGCCCTCGATGCCGTCCATCAGCTTGCGGCCGAGCGGCGTCGGGGCGCCTATCAGGAAGAAGAAGATGACGTTGGCGAGCACGATGCCGCCGACCGAGACCATGATCGGCCAATGCTCGTTGCCCGTCATTTCCGACATGATCGCCACCAGGACTGCCGAGCCAATCGACAGCGCCACCAGGCCGATAAAACCGAGGATAACGACCGAGACGATCTTCGAAACCAGCGACGAGCCGCGGCGAAAACCCTTGCCGAAACCAACGGCGAGGAAACCGAAGACCACGGCAAAAAACGCAGGGATGATCAGCATGGCGATCATGTCCGGTTCGAGATTGCCGAACACCAGCAGCGCGAGGATGGACAGCACGCTCAGGATAATGCCGCCGATCACATAGCCCTTGTTGCCATTGTAATATTTGCCGCGGTGTTCCTTCTCGATCGCCTGGCGGAAGCTTGCGCCGATCGACTGGACAGTGGTGCCGTGTGCCTCGTCGATGATCAGTGCCTGCCCCTTGGCACCGATGGAACCGAGGATCGAGGCCTGGCCGATCGGCACGTCCCGGGGGGCGCTCTTGTCTGTACGCCGGATGACGATCTTTTCCGCGAGGTCCTCCAGCGTTACGTAACCCTTGACCGCCAGATCGAGCGCGCTTGCGGCGAAGGCCGTCCAGCCGCCGCCGGAAAAGCCCTTGTTGTCGATGTAGTTGACGAGGGCCGGCGACAGGCCCTCCGGCGCATCCCAGCGCGGGACGACGACGCCGCGGTCCGGATCGCGGCCGACGCGGGTCCAGAAAAGGGCGTAATAACCGACGACGAGGACAAGGCCGACGATCGAGATGATCGTCCCGATGTTGTCGCGCCACCACCAGGCGCTTTCCTGATCTTTCGAAGGGGGAGCGACGACCCCTTTTGGAAAGCCGGCGACGATCGTCAGACCTTCCTGTATGCCGAGCGGCCTTGTGGTCGAAAAGACCGCCTGATTGCCATTGGCCTGCATGCGGGCATTGCGGGCGGTGGATCCGAGCGGGCCGGTATAGGCGGCGGTCTGGGTTATCCGCGCGTTGCCCGGCAGGGTCACCCGCGCCGAGGCCTGGGCGATGCGGAATTCCCAGCCGTTGCCGGTGGCATTCCAGTAAAGCTCGTCGTGGTCGTCGAAATAGCGGATCTGCCGGTCGGTCCTATAGGTAAAGACGAAGGTGTGCTCGCCATCCCGAAGGAAAACGTCCTTGTCGCCGGAATAGATGCGGATGCCGCCGGTGACGCTTTCCGTGTGGAAGGGTTCGGCCTGGCCGTCGCGGGTGACGGAAACGACCTCGAAACCGACCCGCACCGTGCGGCCGTTGGCATCCTGCATCGTCAGCGGGAAGTCGCGGAACAGGCCGCGCTTGATCCTGTCGCCTTCCGCATTGGCGATGATCGTTTCGGTCACCGTCAGGTCGCCATTGTCGGCGACCTGGATGTCGGAATGATAGGAGCGGATATATTCCTCCGCCGCGGCGGGCAGCGCCGCCGACAAGCAGAGAAGCAGAGCCAGACCAAAGCCGGAGAACCACCGCATCACGACATTCCTCCCCTTCGGCACCGGCCGATCCAGGTTTTTCGTTTAAACTATGTCCGTGTATTCGACCCCGAGCGAGGCCAGCACGTCCCAATAGCTGGGGAAGGTCTTGGCGACGCAATCGGGATCGAGAATGGTGATGCCGCCGATCATCAGCCCCGCCAGCGCAAAGCTCATGGCGATGCGGTGATCGGCAAAGGTGTTGATCTCGGCCGGCAGGATCTGGCCGGCGAGCGAGGGATCGGACGCGACGATCAGGTCGTCGCCCTCTTCCGTCGCAAGGCCCTCGCGGATGGCATTAAGGCCCAGCGAAAGCGCCCTCACCCGGTCGCATTCCTTGACCCGCAGGTTGGCGATGCCGGTAAAGCGCACCGGCGTTTCGTTGAAGGCGGCGAGCACGGCGAGCGTCGGGATCGCGTCCTGCATCTGCGACCCGTCGATTTCGGCCGGAAGATGCGGGAATTGGGCGATCACTTCGTAGGCCTTGGCATCCGGCTGGGTAAAGGCTGTGGCCGCCACGCCGAGATCGATGGCACCGCCGGTCAGCACTTCCGCCGCCCAGAGATAGGTGGCAGCCGAGGCATCCGGCTCGATGACGAAATCCGCGGCCTTGTAGCCGGTCGGCTCGACCTTCCAGGTCGCGGCGTCGATCTGCCCGACCCTGGCGCCGAATGCCTGCATGGCGGCGAGCGTCAGGTCGACATAACCGCGGGCGCCGATTTCCGCGCCGGCCAGCGCAACCGTCAAGGGGGCGTTGGCGCCTTGGCTGACAAGCGGCCCCGCCATCAGCAGCGCAGAGACGTATTGGCTGGAGAGTCCGGCATCGATCTCGACACGGCCGGAGGCGAAATGGCCGTTGCCGCGCACCGTCACCGGCGGGCAGCCGGTCGGCGCCTCGGCATCGATGCCGAGCGACTTCAGGGCAGTCACGAGCGGGCCGATCGGCCGCTTGCGCATGTGTTCGTCACCATCGACGACGACGGTACCATCCACCGAAGCGACGGCTGCGGTCAGAAAGCGGGTCGCGGTGCCGGCATTGCCGAGGAAGAGCGGGGCGGACGGCGGCAGAAGCTTACCGCCGCCTGTCACGACAAAGGTCGTCTCGTCCGGCTCGTCGACCGAAACACCCATGGCCCGCAATGCGTCGGCCATGTAGCGCGTATCGTCGCTCCGCAGCGCGCCGGTCAGCCGGCTGGTGCCCTCGGCAAGGCCCGCCAGAAGCAGCGCGCGGTTGGTGATCGATTTCGAGCCCGGCGGCATGGCGCGTCCGGAAAGCGGCTTGCCCGGCGGCAGGATGGTGAGTTTGGCTCTGCCCATGATATTCGTCTCTTAACGCCAAATGGAATGCCGCAATACGGCGGCCGACCGCGCTCTTAAACCGTTGCGGCACGAAGGTCCAATGGCGGATTTCAGAACTTGACGGTGGGGACGGCACGGTCGGCCGCGTTCTCGATCTCGAAATACTCGCGCTTCGAGAAACCGAACTGGCCGGCGACCAGGTTGTTGGGGAAGCTTTCGACCTTGACGTTCAGGTCACGGGCAGCACCGTTGTAATAACGGCGCGACATCTGGATCTCGCTTTCGATGGTTTCGAGCGATTCCTGCAGTTCGGAAAAATTCTGGTTCGCCTTGAGGTCCGGATAGGCTTCGGCAAGCGCGATGATCTTTCCGAGGGCCTGGCCGAGCAGACCTTCCGCCTGGGCGCGACCGGCGACATCGCCCGCCGGCACAGCCTGCGCCTGGTTGCGCAGCTTGACGACTTCCTCGAACGTGCTCTTTTCGTGGGCGGCGTATCCCTTCACCGTCTCGATGAGGTTCGGGATCAGATCGGCGCGGCGCTTCAGCTGCACGTCGATGCCGGACCAGGCCTCCTCCGCCATCTGGCGGGCTTTGACGAGGCCGTTGTAGATCATGACGACGTAGAGTGCGACGAGAACAATTATGCCGATCAAAATGTACATCTGAGTCTCCCGACTTGCCGTTGCGATGGGACAGTAGAGGCCTGGTATAAAAAAGTGGTTGAAGTCATCGATTATTTTTCGCGGTGACTGTTTTGATTTACAGCAAAGTTCCGACCGCGTGGATACCTTAGATTCTCTTGCAGAATAGGGGCGATTCCGAAGATTCGGCCCCACCCCAAAACAATCTGGATGGAATTGCCATGGCGTCCTTGGTGCGAACCGCCAATGTGCTGGCGTTTGCCGTGCTGTTTTTTCAGTACGGAGTAATGATGAAGCCGCCGCAGCCGGCCGGCACGCGCCGGTTTCTGCAGATCTATGCGGGGCAGCTTCCGACCGGAGCCTATCCGACCCTCAAACCCGTCTGGCAGTTGGGCACGCAATGGACGGGAACCGCCTGAACGGTTCGCCGCACGCGACCAGGTCCGAAATCAAGCAGCCTTGCCGAAATTCACACCACCGGCATCGGTCATCAGGAAGGCTTCGCCGCAGGCCTTTGCAAGCGTGCGCACACGCAGGATATAACTCTGGCGTTCGGTGACCGAGATCACCCCGCGGGCATCCAGCAGGTTGAAGACGTGGGACGCCTTGATGCACTGGTCATAGGCCGGGAAGACACATTTGTGCAGCATCTGGTTGGCGTTCGCACCCGGCGCGCCGGCCGCGAGCAGCGACTGGCATTCCTTTTCCGCATCGATGAAGTGCCGGTGCAGCATGGCGGTGTCGGCAAATTCGAAGTTATGGCGGGAATATTCCTGCTCGGCCTGCAGGAAGACGTCGCCATAGGAGATCTTTTCCTCGCCCTCGCGGCCGTTGAAATTGAGTTCGTAAATGCTGTCCACGCCCTGCAGATAGGTGGCGAGACGTTCAAGACCGTAGGTCAGCTCGCCGGCGACCGGCGAGCATTCGATGCCGCAGACCTGCTGGAAATAGGTGAACTGCGAGACTTCCATGCCGTCGCACCAGCATTCCCAGCCGAGGCCCCAGGCGCCGAGCGTCGGGCTTTCCCAGTCGTCCTCGACGAAGCGCACGTCGTGCAGCAGCGGATCGAGGCCGATTGCCGCAAGCGAACCGAGGTAGAGTTCCTGCAGGTTCGGCGGGTTCGGCTTCAGGATAACCTGGAACTGGTAATAATGCTGAAGGCGGTTGGGGTTCTCGCCGTAACGGCCGTCGGACGGACGGCGCGACGGCTGCACATAGGCGGCCTTCCACGGCTTGGGGCCGAGCGCGCGCAGCGTGGTGGCCGGATGGAAGGTACCGGCACCGACTTCCATGTCGTAGGGCTGGAGGATCGCACAACCGTTGTCGGCCCAGTAATTCTGGAGCGCGAGGATCAGCCCCTGGAAGGAGCGGGTCGGGGACATGTGGTCGGGCAGCTCGGTCATGGCCATATCTGTGTCGGTTCGAGGATGCGGACGAGTGCCACGCATCAGGGGCACGGGTCAAGGATTTATGCGTTTGCAGCATGCGGCTATGCGCGCCGGGCACGATCCATGCTAAGGTTCGTCCGTTCTTCCGGAGAAAGACCATGAACGTCAAGAACAGCTTCACCTTGTCCGAGCGCTCCCTGCGGCTTGCCGAAAAGCTCGTGGAGGACGGCCAGTTTCCCTCGGTCGAGAAAGTGCTCGAGGCCGGCATCGACAGCCTGCTGCGCGAGGAGGAAAGTTCCGCCCATGACGATCCGCTGATCGGCATGAAGGACGAAATCCGCCGCCGCGCTGAGCCGCGGGATCAGTGGTTGCCCTGGGATAGGGACGAAATGGCTAACCGCGTTCGCGAGCGACTCGCGGAAAAGCATGAGTTCAACGGAACGGGTTTATAACGGTGAGCTTCCCCTCGACGACCAAGCCGTCTTGAAGGTCTTCCGAGTAGTAGCGCGTGCAATCGGCTTTTAATGCCGCGGCCACCATCAACGCATCATAGAATGCGAAATTGTATCGCCCGACAAGTTTCAAAGCAGTCATGGTCATCTGCTGATCCATGGGAACGATCATCCAAGCCAATTTGGAAATAGCCTCGATCGCTTCCTCAATCAGTTCCAGCGGATGCCTAAGCTTTTTCCGCGCCACGTTTGCGAACTCGTTCAGCCCCTGAGTACTGAGAACGAATGGAGAGCCCACTAACTGTTGGGCTGTCGCTGCCCGCGTGTCCTTGGTGAAGGCGTAGACGAGAATGTTCGTGTCGAGAAAATTCGCGACCGTCGGCATCAGCGGGAATTCGCTTCGTCGCGATCGAACTTCCAGTCAGGGGGTAATTCCCATTTGAAGGATTTGATCTTTTCAAGCGCCTTCTCCCGGGTATCGTCGCGCTCGATTTCAAATACGGTGCCGTCCGCGATGCGCACGGTAATATCGTCGCCTTCCTTCAGACCTAAGGCGTCAACGACTGACGCTGGAATCCGGATTGCAAGACTGTTTCCCCATTTGGCGACCTGCATCACACACTCCAATGATATACTTTGCAAAAGTATATCATCAATCTGCCCCTTTGGTAAGTATTACTCCTCATCCCGCTTCACTCGGTATTCCCCCGTCGTGGGGTCCCTTTCCAGGGTGCCGATCGCGCCGGTCTGGCGCTCCTTTTCCTCGCGGCGGGTGCGCGATGACAGTCTTTCGGCGTCCTTGATGAACTTCTTGTAAAGCATCCAGCCGCCGCCGATGACGATGATCAGAAATAAAAGCTGCGCCATTTCCCCCTCTTTATTATCAAAAGCTCGTCACAGGCCGTAGCGGCTCCACATTGCCTTTTCTTCCAGGCTCGCGGCAAGTCCCGTGACCGCGCCTGCGGCGATTTCTCCGGCCCTGCCCTCCCCGAAGACGACGCCGGGCACGCGGCGGCCGAACAGGGTGCGGGCGCTGCCGATCAGTTCCAGCCTGGTATCCTTGCCGTAACGGCGCTTGAGGACCTCGCGCATGTCGCCGAGACTGTCGATCAGGCCGAGATCGAGCCCGCGCAGCCCGCTCCAGAACAGGCCTGAAAAGATCGTCGCATCGTCGGCCAGCCGCTCGCCGCGGCGCATCTTGACCATCTCGATGAACACCTCGTGGATTTCGAGCTGCAGGGCCTTCAGGTATTCGATGTCGCCTTCCTTTTCCGGCTGGAAGGGATCGAGAATCACCTTGTTCTCGCCGGCGGTATAGACGCGACGCTCGACACCGATCTTGCGCAGCAGTTCCGGAAAGCCGAACCCTCCGGACACAACGCCGATCGAGCCGACGATCGAGGTCGGATCGGCAAAGATCTCGTCGCCGGCGAGCGCGATCATGTAACCGCCCGAGGCCGCGACATCCTCGACGAAGACCAGCACCTTCTTGTCCTTTTCTTCCGCGAGCGAACGGATGCGCTGGAAGATCAGGCGCGACTGGACAGGCGAGCCGCCCGGCGAATTGAGCGAGATCGCGACGACCGGTGCGTCCTTCTTCGAGAAAGCCTTTTCGAGCATCGGCGCCACGCCGGCCAGGTTGAGGCTCTGCTTGAACTGGCTGCCGCCGGCCATGATCGCTCCGTGAAGCCGGACGACGGGTATCGTCAGCCCTTTCTTACGGAACCTTTTCGGCATCAACCTCTGCAAAAACCCGGCCATTTCTTTTCCTTCTGTCGCGTTCGGCTCTGCCTGAGCATGTATGTGACGGATTTTCAAACGCAATGGCTGCGCCACTTAAAGCAGGATTTTGATTTTTCCAGTTGCGAATGACTTGCATTATCATTCCAGCAAGGCATTATCCGCTCCCGAACGGAGATAGAGTGAAGATGGACGTTTTGGGTTCGAAGCAGGACAGCGGCTGGCGGAACAAGCGGGGAGAGGCATCGCTCTCCGACGTCCATCGAAGCATCAACATCTCGCAATCCGGATCCCGTTGGCGGCGGCTCGCCGCCTTTGCCGGGCCGGGTTACCTGGTCGCGGTGGGCTACATGGATCCCGGCAACTGGGCGACCTCGCTCGCCGGCGGGTCAAAGTTCGGGTATGCGCTGCTCGCGGTCGCGCTGCTGTCCAACCTGATGGCGATCGTGCTGCAGTCGCTCTGTGCGCGCCTTGCCATCGCATCGGGCCGAGATCTGGCGCAGGCGTGCCGCGACGCGTTTCCGAAATGGGTTTCCATCCCGCTCTGGGCGCTTGCCGAAATCGCCATCATCGCCACCGACATTGCCGAGGTGATCGGCACCGCCATCGGCCTCAACCTGATCTTCGGCATTCCGCTGGAGCTCGGCGTGCTGATCACGGCACTCGACGTCTTTATCATCCTCTACCTGCAGAAGATGGGCTTCCGCTGGGTGGAAGCCTTCATCATCACCCTGCTCGGCGTCATCGCCGTGTGCTTTGCGATTCAGATATTCCTTGCCGATCCGCAGTGGGGCGGCGTCATCCGCGGCTTCTTCCCAACCACCGAGATCGTCACCAATCCGGAGATGCTCTATCTGGCGCTCGGCATTCTCGGCGCGACCGTCATGCCGCATAACCTCTATCTGCATTCCGGCATCGTGCAGACCCGCAACTATGGCCATACTCTGCCCGAGAAGAAGGAAGCACTGACCTATGCGACGATCGACTCCACCGTCGCACTCTGCTTCGCACTGTTGATCAATGCCTCGATCCTGATCCTTGCGGCAGCCGCCTTCAACAGTACCGGGCGGACCGAGGTAGCCGAACTCGGCGAAGCACATTCGCTGCTGGCACCGCTCCTCGGCCTTGCCATTGCGCCGACGCTGTTTGGAATCGCGCTGCTCTGCTGCGGCCTAAATTCGACGGTGACGGCAACGCTCGCCGGTCAGATCGTCATGGAAGGCTTCCTCAAGATGAAGCTGCAGCCGTGGATCCGCCGCCTGATCACCCGGGGGATCGCCATCATCCCGGCCGCGTTCGTCACCATCTGGTACGGCGACGCCGGCACGGCGGAACTCTTGATCCTCACCCAGGTCGTGCTTAGCCTACAGCTCTCCTTCGCGGTCTTCCCGCTCGTCATGTTCACCGCCAGCAAGGCGAAGATGGGCGAACTCGTGGCGCCGATCTGGCTCTCCGGCATCGCCTGGCTGATCGCCGTCGTCATTGCCGGCCTCAACGTCAAGCTGCTCGTGGATTTCGTTTCGGGCTGAGGCGGGCATAGGCGACCCGGCCATTGTTGAGGTCGTCCACGAAAGCCGAGAAGGCATGGCCATCCGCGCCATGTACGAAAAGCGGCGCCCGGAATGTCAGCCGGGCGCGCGATCCCTTGACGGCGGTGACGAGAATGCGCGTCGCGCTTTCGTCAGGCCGGGGATGAAGGGCGGTGATTTCCAGCCCGCCGAAACGCCTGCCGCAGGCCTCGATGATCTCGGCGATCGATTGCGGCCGGGCGATCAGCGACAGCTGCCCGCCCGGCTTCATGATTGCGCCGGCGGTGCGGATCCAGGCTTCGAACAGGTCTTCCGTCATCGCATGCGCCTCGGCCTTGAGGGCATCCGGCGTCTTGCGGTCGCTGGCATCGTTGAAGGGCGGGTTCATGATCACGTGGTCGTGGATTTCGTCGACGAGGCCGGCGGCGAGCCGGGGCTTGCCGGTCAGCGTCACGTCCGCCTCCAGCACCTCGACGCGACCGGCCATGAAGGCGTTTTCGGGAAGCTCCAGCGTTTTGCGGGCATAGTCCGCCATCAGCGGCGATTTTTCGATCAGCAGGACTTTTGCCTGCTCCAGCCGCGAGGCGACCGCAAGACCCGCGGCACCGGCGCCCGAGCCGAGATCGGCGATGCTCACCGGCTTGTCGGAGGCGACCAATGAGGCGAGCAGCATGGCATCGACGCCTGAGCGATGGCCGCCGCCCTTCGGCTGCATGACGTGAAAGCGGCCGCGGTGGAAGGCGTCGATGGTGTGGGTGGGGGAAGTCATGCTTTG
Source organism: Neorhizobium vignae (assembly GCF_000732195.1). Taxonomy (GTDB): domain Bacteria; phylum Pseudomonadota; class Alphaproteobacteria; order Rhizobiales; family Rhizobiaceae; genus Neorhizobium; species Neorhizobium vignae. The sequence goes on along the minus strand of NZ_JNNU01000029.1, from coordinate 47,566 downwards.
CGGCACCATTCGATGTCGGCCGGTTCACACATCCGTTGGCTTACATCCTGCGGCATAAACGATCGTCCCACCCAACCTTCAAGGCCGCAGCTCCGCTTCCAGCCCCGCGTCCTTCAGGATCCGCCGGGCCTCGTCGGCGCGCTCGCCATCGACCATCAGCCGACGCTGCAACAGGCCGAGCGAACCTTCGAGCACGCTCATCGACTGGTCGGCAACCATGCAGTAGATGCCCGCATCCTTCATCAGGCTCTGTGCCAGCGACAGGATCACGATGTCGTTGGTGCGGATGATCTCCAGCATGATGTCTTTGTTACCCCATTATATTCGGCCGGACGCGATTTGCGCTTGCCGCACTATCAGCCTCTTTCTATTGTCGTTTGAAAGATTTCGATAGGGAGGCCTGATCATTGGGCGTCGTCATACCGCTTGAAGAAGGCAAAAACAAACTGGCATCCGTCAAACCGCTGGTGGATCTGACCAAGGCGGACATGGATCGGGTCAACCAGCTGATCCTGTCCAAGGCCGGCTCCGACGTACAGATGATCCCGGAAGTCGCCAACCACCTGATCTCGTCCGGCGGCAAACGGCTGCGGCCGATGCTGACGCTCGCGTCTGCGGCCCTGTTCGGATACCAGGGCGAAGCCCATGTGAAGCTTGCGACGAGCGTGGAGTTCATGCACACGGCAACGCTTCTCCACGACGACGTGGTGGACGAAAGCGATCTGCGCCGCGGGCGTTCCACCGCACGGATGATCTGGGGAAACCAGGCAAGCGTTCTGGTCGGTGACTTCCTGCTCGGCCAGGCATTCCGGATGATGGTGGATGTCGGCTCGCTCGAAGCGCTCGACGTGCTGTCGGCCGCAGCCTCCGTCATCGCCGAAGGCGAGGTACTGCAGCTTTCCGTCGCCAAGAACATGGAGACGACCGAGGACGACTATCTTTCGGTCATCCGCGCCAAGACGGCTGCTCTCTTCGCCGCCGCCGCCGAAGTCGGGCCGATCATCGCCAATGCCGACAAGGCCGGCCGGGGCGCGCTGAAATCCTATGGCATGAACCTCGGGCTTGCGTTCCAGCTCGTGGACGACGCGCTCGACTACGGCGGCAAGGCTGCCGATCTCGGCAAGAACGTCGGCGACGATTTCCGCGAGGGCAAGATCACGCTGCCCGTTATCCTCTCCTATCGCCGCGGCACCGAAGCCGAGCGCGCCTTCTGGCGTCAGGCGATCGAGAAGGGCGAAAGCAGCGACGAGAACCTCGAAAAGGCGCTCCGCTTGATCAACAAATACGGCGCCCTGAACGACACGATCGGCCGGGCGCTGCATTACGGCACGATCGCCCGCGACGCGCTGGCACCGCTCCCCGCCTCTCCGCTCAAGGCCGCTCTTCTCGAAGTCATCGACTTCTCGATCCAGCGCGTGAACTGAGGGAAAGCCGTCCGTTGACGAAGGTGTGACCAGCGCCGCGGCTACGCGGCGCTGGGGATTTCCTTGCGGACGTGCTTCAAAAAAGCCATTCTATCATGAATCAATAGGGCGGAATCGGCGGCGGTATTTCACCGAATCGCCATGCTCTTACGAAAGGCATGTCTATGCGGCAGAAATCCAGCCTTCTTCTGCTCTCCAGCGTGGCGATTGCAACCGCTCTCCTGTTCGGAACGGTGGCCAATGCGGCGACGGCGGAAGCGAAGCCAGCGGTGAAAGACACGGTGACGTTCAGCCCTGGCAACGTGAAGACGTTTTCCGGCGCCTTCCTGGCAGCGCGGACCGCCGACGTCGATCATGACTACGACACTGCAATCGCGCTCTATCGCAAGGCGCTGGCTTTCGATCCCGCCAATCTGGAAATCCGCGAACGGCTGATGATCTCGCTGTTGCTCAACGGCGATTTCGACCAGGGTCTCGCCGAAGCCAATGCGCTGAAGGAAGACAACGCCGTCGAGCGGATCACCAAGATCGTCCGCGGCCTCGATGCCTTGCGGGCCAAGAAGTTCGACACAGCCAAGAAGGTCCTAGCCTATGAAGGCCCGAACGATCTCGACCGGCTGACCCACCAGCTTCTCTCCGCCTGGGCTGATGTCGGCGCCGGCAAGGGCAAGCAGGCGATGGCCAGCCTCAACAACCTCAAGGGACCTGCCTGGTACAAGGTGTTCACCGATTACCATCTCGGCGCCATGGCGCTGGTGACGGGCGATATCGGCACGGCGCGGCAGCACCTCAATACCGCCGTTACCAACAAGGAAGCCGTCGCCACCGCGCCGGACACGTTCATGCGCGCGGTCATGGCGCTGGCACGTCTCGAAGCGGCTGCCGGCAACAAGCAGAAAGCGCTGGACGCGATCTCCGTCGGTGACGGCATGGTCTCCAACTATGCGCCCCTCAAGGCCCTGCGCCAGAGCATCGAGAAGGGCCAGAAGCCTGAACAGCAGGTCAGCAATGCCGCAGAAGGCGCTGCCGGCGTCCTGTTTTCGATCGGCGGGGCGCTGAACCGCCAGGGCGCCGAGGACATGGTCTCGCTCTACCTGCAGATTTCCCACGCGCTCGATCCCAAGAGCGCCGATACGCTGATCCTGCTCGGCGGCATCGCCGAAAAGCTCAAGCAGCCGGAGCGCGCCATCAAGTTCTATGCCAGCGTTCCGGCCGATTCGCCGATGCGCCGAATTTCCGAGCTGCAGCTCGGAGTGACGCTTTCCGATACCGGCAAGGTGGAGGAGGCCAAGCAGCACCTGAAGTCGCTGATCGATTCCGATCCCTCCGACATCCGCAGCTACATCGCCTATGGCAGCGTCCTTTCCGACGCCAAGGACTACAAGAGCATGGCGGAAACCTACGACAAGGCCGCCGAGGTCATCGGGCCTGTGCCTAAGCCCGGCGACTGGACCATCTTCTTCCAGCGCGGCATCGCCTACGAGCGGCTTAAGAACTGGGCAAAGGCGGAGCCGAACTTCCGCAAGGCGCTCGAGCTCAATCCGGAGCAGCCGCAGGTCCTCAACTATCTCGGCTATTCGCTGGTCGACATGAGCAAGAACCTCGACGAAGGTCTGGACATGATCAAGCGGGCCGTCGATGCACGGCCGGATGACGGATATATCGTCGACTCGCTCGGCTGGGCCTATTTCCGGATGGGTAAGTTCGACGATGCCGTGACCGAGCTGGAGCGTGCCGTCCAGCTGCGTGCCGGCGATTCGACGATCAACGACCATCTCGGCGATTCCTACTGGCGCGTCGGGCGCAAGCTCGAGGCCGTCTACCAGTGGAACCGGGCGCTGATCTCGGAAGGTGAAGATATCAACCGCGAGCAGATCAAGGAGAAGATCGAGAAGGGCCTGGCGCCCCTCGATCCGAACGCGACGACCGCCGACCGCAGTCCGACGGAACCCGTGGCACCCGCCCCGCCGGCGCCGGCCAATCCCGACAAGAAATCCTGACGCGCATGTTTCTGGACAATCCGTCATCCGACAGCAGGCTCGCCGACAAGGCGGGCCTTTTCGAACTGGCGCCCGCCAAGATCAATCTCGCCCTGCACGTGACCGGCCAGCGGGCTGACGGTTATCATCTGCTCGAAAGCATCGTGACTTTCGCGGACACGGGCGATCGGCTGTACTTCAGCGAGGCAGACACCGACGATCTTTCCGTTTCCGGCCGATTCGCCTCGCTATTGCCGACCTCGGCGGAAGGCAAGACGGGCAATCTCGTGCTGAAAGCGCGCGATCTCCTGCGCACGGCGCTGGAGGATAAAGGCGTTCCGGCGCCGCCGGTTGCCATCCATCTCGAAAAGAACCTGCCGGTCGCAGCCGGTATCGGCGGCGGTTCGGCGGATGCGGCAGCAGCCCTGCGCGGCCTGATGCGCTTCTGGAATGCCAGCCTGCCGGACGGGCAACTGGCAGCGCTCGGGCTTTCGCTTGGCGCCGACGTTCCGATGTGTCTCAAGAGCGAGGCGCTGATGGCTAGGGGGATCGGCGAGGAACTGACCGCGCTTCCAGGTCTGCCATCGCTGTCGCTGGTGCTCGGCAATCCGCTCGTCGGTGTCTCGACGCCGGATATCTTCCTGCGCCTGACGCAAAAGGAAAACGCGGCGATCGGCCCGTTCGACAACGACTGGATCGGTTTCCTGAAAACGCTGCGCAACGATCTCGAACCGCCGGCGCGCTCGCTGGTGCGCGAGATCGACCAGATCTCCAGCCTGATCGGCGCGGAGGGGACGGTGCTGACGCGGATGTCCGGTTCCGGCGCTACCTGCTTCGGGATATTTCCTTCCTTCGAAGCGGCGGAAAGGGCGATGGAAAGCCTTAACGGCCAGAAGCCGGAATGGTATTTTCAGGCTGTGAGAACCGTTGGACAGGTGACAGAGAAAATCCAATGAACCGGATCGACGAAACCCGTTCCTTCATCCCCGTCGGCATCGCCGTGCTGACCGTCTCCGACACCCGTACGCTTGCAGACGACAAGTCCGGCGACACGCTGGTGGCGCGGATCGCGGAAGCAGGCCATGACCTGAAGGCGCGCACGATCGTGCCCGACGACAAGGACCGCATTGCCGGTCAGGTGCGGGAATGGACGCTCGATCCGGATATCGACGTGGTGATTACTACCGGCGGCACGGGCTTTACCGGCCGGGACGTGACGCCCGAGGCGCTGGAGCCGCTGTTCGAAAAACGCATGGACGGCTTTTCCGAAGTCTTCCACCGGATTTCCTATGACAAGATCGGCACTTCGACGATCCAGTCGCGGGCGACCGGTGGGGTTGCGAATGCCACCTTCATCTTCGTGCTGCCGGGTTCGCCCGGCGCCTGCAAGGACGCGTGGGACGGCATTCTGAAGGCACAGCTCGACTACCGCCACATGCCCTGCAATTTCATCGAGATCATGCCGCGGCTCGACGAACACCTGAAGCGCGGCGGCAAATAGCTGCTACCTGACGGCCGCCGCCACCCAGGCCGGAATAATCTCGCTGGCGAGCTTCGACACCTTTTGGCCTCGCGCCAGCGTTTCCAGGTCCATCCCCGATTTTGCGAGCGCAATCGCCTGCCGCTTCGGCAGCAGCATGCCGTATTCCAGCGGCGGCACGGCGCGGCCGATGCGCTTGAAGAACGGTCGCCTATAGTTGCGCGCCGGGGCAAAGCGGGCCGGCTGCTTGTTCAGCGCGATGTATTCCATCACCTCGTCGATCCAGCCGGCCTGCAGCCGGGCGCCGGGTTCGACCAGCAGCAACCATTCTCCACGGGCGCCGCGCAAGATATCCTTGATGTCCCAATGGCCGTAAAAACGGCAGCCGGCCGCATCGGCGACGCGGGAGGAACCGTCCCGCGAGCCGTGGTCGAGCACCACGACATCGCTCACAAGTCCCTCCACCGCAGCGGAAACGAGCACCGAGAGCGTCTGCGCGAGCTCGGATTCCTGATCGCGGCATTCCATGATGACAGTCAGCATTCCTGACATGTAACGCATTGCAACAAGGAACGCCAGAAATGCGGGCCTTCAATTTTGTTCTTGCAATGTTCTCATTTCGGCGCTAGGAATTTAGTCATCAGGAACGGGGAATTTCCCCTTCAGGAGCTAACCCATGAACGAGCTGCATCTATTGCGGCAGGACGCTTTCGCGCCTGCCCATACGGCCGATATTGCCGATGCGTTGGTCAAATCCTCCGGTCTTCGGATCGAGGTCGACCGGCGCCGCGGGCGCGGTGCGGGGCTCAATCCGAGCGGCCGTTTCGAGGAGGAGCGCCGCGAAGCATTCGACGACGGCTGGCAGACGCTGGAGGAACTCGAACCGTTCAGGACCGAGGTGCAGGTGGAAAAGCCGCGCACCGCGATCACCCGCAACGAATCCCCCGACCTTTCCTTCGACCGCTCGATCAATCCCTATCGCGGCTGCGAACATGGCTGCATCTATTGCTTCGCCCGGCCGACGCACAGTTTCATGGGGCTTTCGCCGGGCCTCGACTTCGAATCGAAACTGTTTGCCAAGCCGGACGTGCCGAAACTGCTCGAGCGGGAGCTGAGCCGCCCGGATTACAAGGTGCGAGCGATTGCGATCGGCACCAATACCGACCCCTATCAGCCGATCGAGCGGGAATGGCGGATCATGCGTCAGATTCTCGAAGTGCTGCAGAAAGCCAACCATCCTGTCGCGATCGTCACCAAGTCGGCGCTGATCACCCGCGACATCGACATCCTTGCCGACATGGCTTCGAAAGGGCTCGCGAAGGTAGGCATTTCGGTCACCACCCTCGACCGCAAGCTTGCCCGCACCATGGAGCCGCGCGCCTCGACCCCTCCCAAGCGCCTCTCTGCCATCAAGGCGCTGACTGATGCCGGCGTTCCGACCGCGGTCATGATGGCTCCGGTCATTCCGGCGCTGAACGACCATGAGATCGAGCGGATCCTCGACGCCGGCCATGCGGCAGGGGCGACTGAAGCAAGCTACGTGCTCCTGCGCCTGCCGCTGGAAGTGAGCCCCCTCTTCCGCGACTGGCTGCTGCAGAACTATCCGGACCGCTACCGGCACGTGATGTCGCTCGTCCGCTCGATGCGCGGCGGCAAGGACTACGACGCCGAGTGGGGCAAGCGGATGAAGGGCGCCGGTCCCTATGCCTGGCAGATCGGCCGCCGTTTCGAGATGGCCACCAAGCGGCTCGGCATGGTCCGGCGCGGCCTGCCGCTGCGCGACGACATCTTCCTTCGTCCCGACGGCGGCGGCATCCAGCTTTCGCTGCTCTGACCGGACCGGCTTCCGGTTCGATTGCGAATTCCAATTTTCGACGCGACCCGCCCTGTCCCCGCGTCGGAAAACACCCCGGTTCCACCGCCGCCCCTCGGTGGATAGCGACGCCGCAATCGCCCGCCGGGGGTTGCAGGAGGTCGGGACGACGTGCGAGGTTGCCGCCATGTTACCTCGCACGTCGCCCGATTCTCCGATGCTTTTCGAAGACGTTCCGCTGGTTCCGGATTTCAGTCTGGAGCTCGTGGCACGCCAGGCCGGCCACTGGCCGGTCGCGGGTACCGACGAGGCAGGACGCGGGCCTCTGGCAGGCCCGGTCGTTGCCGCCGCCGTCATCCTCGACCCCGACAATATCCCGGACGGCCTCAACGATTCCAAGCAGCTGACCCTTAACCAGCGCGAGGCTTTGTTCGAGGCGATCATGGCGACGGCCGAAGTGTCGATCGCCGCGTCCGGACCACGCCATATCGACGAGCGCAACATCCTGCGCGCCAGCCTCGACGCCATGCGCCGCGCAGTGGCGGGACTTGCCGTCACGCCGGCCTATGTGCTTGCCGACGGCCGCGACGTGCCGCAGGGGCTCTGCTGCCCCGGCAAGGCGGTCATCAAGGGGGATGCCCGCTCCGTATCGATCGCCGCCGCCTCGATCATCGCAAAAGTCACCCGCGACCGGATGATGACCCGCGCGCACTTCGTCTTCCCAGGGTACGGCTTTGCCAATCACGTCGGTTATGGGACGGCCCAGCACCGCGCCGGCATCGAGGCGCATGGCCCCTGTTCCCTGCATCGGATGAGTTTCCGGCCGCTGCGCAAGGATGAGCTGCCGGAGAGCTGACCGGTAGAAATCCACGCCCCGTCCAGCGAAGCTGCTCAGCCCGTCGGCATCGTCTTGAGCATGCTCGGCCGCCCCGATACCCGTTCCCACCAGGACATCAGGCCGGAATGCTTGCCCAGCAGGTCGTTTGCGACGGGCGATTTCATAAAATAGTCGATCATCGGCGCCAAATGAAGGTCCGCCAGGCTGATCCCATCACCGCAGAGCCACGCAGAGTTCTGCGACAGTTCGGCAAGGGCCTTCAGGCAGGTCGGCGCCCTTTCGAGCGCAGCATCCATGCGGACAACATCCGTCTGCCTGCCACTGGCGGGTTTGGAAACCTGCTCGACATAAATGCCCCACACGAGTGTCGGGTAGACATAGCTGTCCGCAATGCCGATCATCTGGTTCATGCGCGCCCGAATGCGAGGGGCGGCTGGCTGCAACGCGGGACCACCAAATGCCTCATCGACATAGCGCGTAATCGCTCCCGTTTCGTAGAGCTTAAAGTCATCATCTTCGAACGCGGGGATACGCCCGAAGGGCTGGCGTTCGAGGTACGACGGTGGCGGACCACCTGCCGCAAAGACATCGATCGGCACCAGTTCGTGGTCCACGCCCTTCTCCAGGAGGACAAGGCGGGCCGTCCGCACATAAACGCTGTAGTCCGCGCCGAACAATCGTGGCTTGCGCATGAAGTTCTCCCCAGGAATCCTGTATTCCCGAAACAAAAAAGCCGGGGTATTGCCCCGGCCTTTTCAAAAGTCTCATGTGACTGAAATCAGTTCAGTCTCGACTGCACCTTGCCGACGGCGTCCTTGAAGAGCGTGTCCTGGGTGGAGGCATCGGCCTTGCGGGCGATGACGCTCTGGGCGGCGGCGATAGCGAGATCGACGGCGGCGGCGCGCACGGCGCCGATCGCTTCGGCTTCCGCCTGTTTGATCTTCTGCTCGGAGAGCGCGTTGCGGCGGGTGACGAATTCGTCGGTCTTCTGGCGAGCTTCCTCGGTCAGGGCCGCAGCTTCACGCTCGGCGACGGCCACGATCTGGGCGGCTTCCGCTTCGGCTTCCTTGCGCTTGCGCTGGTATTCGGCGAGCAGGGTCTGCGCTTCCTCGCGCAGACGCTTGGCTTCGTCGAGTTCCTTGCTGATGTTGGCGGCGCGCTCGTCGAGCGACTTCGCCATCATGCCCGGCACTTTCAGGTAAACGATCAGGGCCAGGAAGATGACGAGTGCGACGAGTGCGAAAAATGTTGCATCCAATGTCATTGGATCAGGCCTCCGTCTTCGCGGCTGCAACTGCAGCCTTGATGTCGTCGCCGCTTGCCTTGGCGCCGATCAGCTGGTCGACGATCGCGGTGGCGGTCTCTTCGGCGATCTGGCCGACTTCTGCGAAAGCCTTTGCCTTGATTTCGCCGATGCGGACCTCGGCAGCGGCCAGCTTCTCGGTCAGTTCGGCCTCGATCGCGGCGCGGTCGGCGACAGCCTTGGTCTTGGCGGCCTCGCGAGCGGTTTCGGCGATCTTGTGGCCCTTGGAACGGGCGGCTGCCAGTTCCTTTTCATAGGTCTCGACGGCGGCGTCCGCTTCCGCCTTCAGGCGGGCGGCCTCGTCGAGGTCCTGGGCGATCCGGTCGTGGCGGTGTTCGAGAATGCCGCCCACGCGCGGAACGATGACCTTCTTCATCAGCAGGTAGAAAAGGCCGAAGCTGATGATCAGCCACAGAAGCTGCGAAGCGAAATAGGTGGAATCCAGGGGCGGGAACGCACCCTTGTGTTCGCCGCCGTGGGCAACGCCGGTTTCGGTATGCACTTCGCCAGCGGGCGCGGCAGGCGTATTTGGAGCGGCCGGCGCGGTCTGCGCATATGCCGAGGTCACGAACATCATCACCTCCAGGTGAATTCCAAATGCGAAAGACCACGGCCGCCCTGTTCAGGCGGCCGCGATCGAATTCCTGGCCTGGATATCAGACCACGAACAGGAGAAGGAGAGCGACGAGCAGCGAGAAGATGCCCAGAGCTTCCGTAACGGCGAAGCCGAATACCAGACGGCCGAACTGGCTGTCAGCGGCAGACGGGTTGCGCAGTGCGCCCGACAAGTAGCTGCCGAAGATGTTGCCGAGGCCAAGAGCCGTACCGGCCATACCAAAGCAAGCCAGGCCTGCACCGATGAACTTTGCTGCTTCCGCTTCCATGAGAAACTCCTTCGAAATGGTTGTTGCGGCTGTAGACTGACGCCTATGACGCCAATGTCTTTATCCTTAGTGCCCGCCGGGATGGACCGCGTCGTTGAGGTACATGCAAGTGAGCACCGCAAAGACGTAGGCCTGGAGGAAGGCGACGAGGAATTCGAGACCGGTCAGGGCGACGGTCATGATGAGGGGCAGTATGGCACCACCGATGCCGAGTGCGCCGAGCGCTCCAAGCGAGCCGACGAAGCCCGCGAACACTTTCAGCGTGATGTGGCCGGCCAGCATGTTGGCGAACAGACGAACGGAGAGCGAAATCGGACGCGAGAGGAACGAGATCACTTCGATCGCCACGACCAGTGGCAGAAGTGCCCCCGGGACGCCGCTCGGTACGAAGAGCTTGAGGAAATGCAGGCCGTGCTTGTAGAAACCGTAGACGATGACCGTGCCGACCACGAGAAGCGCCAGCGCGAAGGTGACGATGATCTGGCTGGTGACGGTGAAGAAATAGGGGAACATGCCGAGCAGGTTTGCGGTCAGCACGAACATGAACAGCGAAAAGACCAGCGGGAAGAACTTCATGCCATGGCTGCCGGCGCCTTCGCGCAGCATGTTGGCGATGAATTCATAGGACATTTCCGCAACCGACTGCGCGCGCCCCGGAACGACCGAGCGCTGCGAGGTGGAGAAATAGAGGAAACCTGCGGCGCAAGCCACGGTCGCAACCATGAACAGGGATGCATTGGTAAAGGAGAAGTCGATGCCGCCGATTTCGATCGGAACGATCTTGCTGATCTGGAACTGATGGATCGGATCGTTTGCCACCGTCTACCTCTTTCATTCGCCGCGTTGAGCGGCTCCCTTCACTTCGCCGGAAGCGCCCTTCTTAAAGGCCGCCTTCCTTTCCGTCCCCGTCGCTGCGCTTCTGCAGGGCAGGCGGCTGAGCCACCTTTCCCACCGAGCGAAGCACGTTCAAGATACCGGCACAGAAGCCGAGGAGGAGAAGAACGATCATCCCCCACGGCGACGTGCCGACATAATAATCGAGCGCATAGCCCAGAATCGCACCGACTGCGATCGCGGAGATGAACTCGGAGGAAATCTTGAAGCCGAGGGCCATGCCCTTTCGGCTTTCTTCAGATTGCGCGTCCCGCCTCGCCTCTGCGTCGTCTTCGGCTTTCCTTTCCGCAAGTTTTGCGGAAAGACGCCGCCGGCGCTCTTCCAGACCATCGTCGCGGTGATCCGTCATGTGCGTCCTCCCCTATTTCTGCTCCCGGCACAACCGGTTTTATGCTTTCCAACCGCAAAAAAGTGCAGTTAGCGGGGGATTTCGCGCCGTCCGGCCCGTTTTCAAGTCGCGCGCAACATAGTTTTGCCCGCCCCCATAGTCAAGGCGTCCAAGGTTCTTCGATTGAGGTAAATTAACCGAGCAAATTCAATCGGTTAAAAGAGGTACAACCGGAGTCGGGTAAAACTGTCGCGGGAATCGCCGCCTGTTGAAGTGACAGGAGCCGGCTCAGCTCCAGCCGCCGCCATAGGTGCGATAGAAGACGTGAAGGCCGATGCGGCCGACCTTCTTCATCGTGCGCGCCCAGTCGGGACGAACATAGACGGCATGATAATGGGTGGCGGAACCGACTTCCGGAAGCCAAATCTTGCCGGCGGTCACGGCCATGGCCACTTCGCGGGCCATCTTCCAATGATATTCGGAGCGGATACGGTCCTTGATATTATCGCAGGCAAAGGAAAACTGGCAGCGGTTGCGCCAATCCTCATTCTGGTAGACGACGTCGCAGATGGTATCCGGATAGGCCGGATTGCGAACGCGGTTCAGGATGACCTGGGCGACTGCCGCCTGGCCGCGGGCGGATTCGCCGCGCGCCTCGAAATAGATGCCGGAGGCGAGGCACTGCTGCTCGCGCGCCGAAAAAGAGGCAGGCGGCAGCGGTGTCGCAGCCCAGGCGTGATCGTCGAGACCGATCGGCGGAATGAAGCGGCCGGCGCTCGGCTTTTCCTTGAGGATCGCATCGAAGGGCGATTCCTTGGCGAAATCCTGCGCCGCCGGCGCATAGGCGGTGGCCAGCACATCGGCCTGATTGTTGTTGATGAGACTAGCGATCATCGGCATCAGATCGCCTTCCGGCTTCGGCTCGTCCTTCTTGCGGAAATAGAAGGCGGCGAGTTCGACGGGCTTCTCGCTCTTGCCGGCCTTGGCAAACCTAGCCAATCCGTCCCGGGCGTCGAGCGGCTGGGTCAGCGCGCTCGAACGCTGCAGCACGGAGCCTGCGGAAAAGGCCTTTGGCGGCTGCATGGGCTCGACCGTGACGATACGGCCCTTCTTGGCGGCGCGGTTGACGCGGTCTTCATCGGGCCGCGGATCGGAGGATTTCTTCTCGTCGACGAGCGCGATCTTGCGGCCGTCCGGGAGTTCGAGACCGGCATTGCCGGAGACTGCGTTCTTGAGACCGGGAAAAGCGAGCGACGCCTGATGGATCGAGCCCGCCGGCGAATCGGTCAGCACCATGCGCCATTGTTCGGCGCCGTCGAAGCCGGTCAGAAGATCGGCGAGATCGCCATGAGCCGGGGCGGACGGAAAGATCAGCCAGCAGGCAAGGCCGAAGACGGCCGGGGAAGTCCATCCATTCAGTCCGGATGAGGACTTGCGACGCAAAACACTGTTCGAACGCAAAACCGTAAACTCCACAGGGCAACAAGAACCCGATGAAGATCAATCATTAACCTTGATGAGCGGTTAACGCCGGCTGCCGAAACGCCCGGCAGCCGGCTTGAATTAGCACATTCACATCAATGTCAGCGAAGGGCATCCCGATGCCGCATGTCAGATGATGACATGCGAGCCGAGTTCGACGACGCGGTTGGCCGGCAGGTGGAAATAGTCGGACGGGTCGGTCGCGGTGTTGGCCATGGCGATGAACAGCCGATCCTGCCACATGGGCATGCCGGACGCGGCATCCGGCACCAGCTTGCGCCGGCCCAGATAGAAGGAGGTCGACATGATGTCGAACTTGAAGCCCGTCTTGCGCAGATAGGCGAGCGCCTGCGAGACATTGTGCGACTGCATGAAGCCGAAGCGCAGTTCGATCAGCGTGAAACGCTCCGAGACCTTCTCGATCTTGAACCGCTCCTCGAGCGACACGCGCGGCTTGTTGACCGTGATGATGGTCAGGATCACGTTCTTTTCGTGAAGGACGTGGTTGTGCTTGATGTTGTGCAACAGCGCTGCGGGCGCGGTTTCCGGATCGCTGGTCAGGAAGATCGCGACGCCGGGCACGGATACCGGGGAATGATCGCTCTTCTTCTCGACCATCGGAATGAAGGTTTCGAGCGGCACGTCGATGCGGCGGGTCTTTTCGAACAGGATCGCGGTGCCGCGCTTCCAGGTCCACATGACGATGGTGAAGATGATCGCCATCATAACCGGGACCCAGCCGCCGTCATGGACCTTCAGGAGGTTGGCGCCGAGGAAGACCAGTTCCAGGGCAAGCAGCGGGGCCAGAATGCAGATCGCGAAAGTCTGCGGCCATTTCCACTTCACCCGCACGAACTCGAACGCCATCAGCGTGGTGACGACCATGGCGCCGGTCACCGAGATACCATAGGCGGTGGCGAGCGATTCCGAGCTTTCGAAGCCCAGAACCAATGCGATGACTCCGACCAGAAGCAGGGTGTTGACCGACGGCAGGAAGATCTGCCCGGTATTGGTCTCCGAGGTGAACTGGATCTGCATGCGCGGCAGGTAACCGAGATGGATTCCCTGGCGGACCAGCGAGAAAGCACCGGTGATCACCGCCTGGCTGGCGATGATGGTGGCCGCGGTCGCGAGAATGACGACCGGCAGCAGCGCCCATTGCGGGAACATCAGGTAGAACGGATCGGACATCGCTTCCGGATGCTTCAGCACCAGAGCGCCCTGCCCCAGATAGTTCAACGTCAACGCCGGGAAGACGAGCGTGAACCAGGCCCACTGGATCGGCCGTCGGCCAAAATGGCCAAGGTCCGCATAAAGCGCTTCGGCTCCGGTAACCGTCAGGAAAACGGCGCCGAGGACGACAATGCCGACGAAACTTTCGTTCAGCATGAATTCGACCGCATAGACCGGATTAAAGGACGACAGGATGCTGTAGTCGTCCGATATATGGGCGACGCCTCCGGCGCCCATGACGATGAACCAGACGGCGGTGATCGGCCCGAAGAAGCGCGAGACAAGGCCCGTTCCCTTCGACTGGATGGCGAAAAGGCCAATCAGGATGCCGACCGAGATCGGCACCACGGCGCTGCTCATCGACGGCGCCACCAGCTTCAGGCCCTCGACCGCGGACAGGACCGACAGCGCCGGAGTGATCATCGCATCGCCAAGGAAAAGTGCTGCGCCGATGAGGCCGAGCAGCATCAACATTGCCCGGTGGCCGTTGGCGGATTTGGTCAGAAGCGCAAGGAGCGAGAGCGTGCCGCCTTCGCCGTCGTTGTCGGCGCGCAGCAGGAACAGCACGTATTTGAACGTGACGATGATCGTCAGCGTCCAGATCATCAGCGAGATGAGGCCGATGATCTCGAGTTCCGTGACGCCATCGTGGGCGATCGGCTTCAGAGCCTCGCGGAATGCATAAAGAGGGCTCGTGCCGATGTCGCCGTAGACGACGCCGACGGAGCCGAGTGCGAGCGCAAAAAGGCCTTGGACCTTCGTTTTCTCGGCGTCGTGATGTTCAGCGGGGTGACCCATGGGGGATGTCCGGCTTAAAGCCAGCCTTTCCAGCGAAAGAAGAAAAAGGGGATGATGGCGGACAGAACCATCGCCAGGATCGCGAGAGGATATCCGATATGCCACTCGAGTTCCGGCATGAACCGAAAGTTCATGCCGTAGATCGAGGCAACGAGTGTCGGAGGCAGGAATACGACCGATGCGATGGAGAATATCTTGATGATGGAGTTCTGCTCGACATTGATCAGCCCGAGCGAGGCATCCAGCAGAAAGGCGATGTTGCCGGCGATGTAAGAGGCATGTTCCGAAAGCGAATCGACATCCCGCGCCACGGTGCGGCAGAGGCTGTCATCGCTCTTGTCCTGGCTGATCAATGGCACGTTCATGAGAAAGGTCAACAGCCGGGCGAGCGAACCCAGGCTGTCGCGCACCTTGCTGATCAGCCGGTGGTATGCGGCGATATCCGCCAGCTTGCGTTCCAGGAACTGCGGCGGGCGGCGCTTGCCGCGGTCGCGGAAGATCTCCGTCGACAGCGCATCGACATGATTGACGGTCTGTTCGAGAATTTCCGCCGTTCGATCGGCGATGGTTTCCAGAAGTTTTGCCAGCAAAGTGGCGCCATCGCGCCCCGGTTCCGTCAGACGGCTCAAGCTGGCGATGAAAAGCTGAAAGCTTTTCGGCTCGGCATAGCGCACGGTGATCAACCGGCTTCCGGAGAGGATGAAGGCGACGTCGGTGAGCTGAGGATCCTTGCCATCGGCGCGCCAGACGAGCGACGCGGTCATGAACACAGAGTCCTTTTCCACATAAAGCCGGCTCGAAGGCTCGATGTCCTTCAGGTCGTCGCGGGTCGGAACCTGGATTCCGAGGAGACCCTCGACATAGGCGTCCTCCTGCGGAGTCGGTTCGACCAGATCGAGCCAGACGATGTCGTCGGCAAGCTGACGCATCGCCTCGACCGGCGCAAGCGTCTTCATCGAGCCAGTGGCGCTATAGGCATTGATCAATCGTGGTCTCCGGCCGAAAGTCGTCGGCCCTGAACGAGAAGCGGGCTTGCCGGCCCCTGGTTAGGGACCGCCAGCCGGCCACCAGCGGGACGGGCCTATAGAGACAGCCATAGTCAAAATCAAGAGCCGTATAAACCTCGTCGTGGGCGCTGCAACATGACTCCCGGGCCGAATATGTTCAAGGGGGCTTCGGCAACAAGAGGATTTGCGTCCTACATCAAAGCCTTGGCCGGAAACGGCCGTCAAAGCGACTGTCCGTTGGCGCGAGGGAGGTATTCCAAAATGTCGAGGAACACATATGCGGATTTCTATTCGAAAACGATTGCGGGCGCCGGTCGCGGAGTAAGGCCACCGAGTTCGGCCCAGACCCTGGCGGCAATCTCACGGTAGATCTTCGCCGAGGCTCCCTCGGGATCGGAGGCGACGACCGGGGTGCCGGCGTCGGACCTTTCGCGGATGTCGATCGTCAGTGGAACCTCACCGAGGAATGGCACGCCGATCCGTTCCGCCTCGCTTCTCGCGCCGCCATGGCCGAAGATGTCGTAACGCTTGCCGGTATCGGGAGCGAGGAAATAGCTCATGTTCTCGACGATGCCGAGCAGCGGCACTTCGACCTTGCGGAACATGGCGATCCCCTTGCGCGCGTCGAGGAGCGCCAG
This sequence comes from Neorhizobium vignae, assembly GCF_000732195.1. Lineage (GTDB taxonomy): Bacteria > Pseudomonadota > Alphaproteobacteria > Rhizobiales > Rhizobiaceae > Neorhizobium > Neorhizobium vignae. The sequence continues at coordinate 31,465 of NZ_JNNU01000029.1, read as the reverse complement.
GTCCTGCGGTGTCGAAACGATCACGGCGCCGGCCAGCGGCACCTGCTGGGCCATGGTGAGCTGCACGTCGCCGGTACCTGGCGGCATGTCGACAACGAGCACGTCGAGGTCGCCCCAGGCGACTTCGCGCAGCATCTGCAGCAGCGCGGACTGGACCATCGGACCGCGCCAGATCATCGCCGTTTCCTCATCGACGAGGAAACCCATCGACATCGCCTTCAGGCCGTAGTTCTCCATCGGCTTGATGATGCGGTTTTCGATCTGCTGCGGGCGTCCGGTGATCTTCAGGAGCCGCGGCACCGACGGCCCGTAGATATCGGCATCGAGAATACCGACCCGCAGGCCGTTCGCCTGGAGCCCGAGCGCGAGATTGACCGCGGTCGTCGACTTGCCGACGCCGCCCTTGCCGGATGCCACCGCGATAATGGCGCCGACACCCGGCACACCAGGCTTTTCCCGCTGCTGGGGCTGGGTCGGCTGCTGTCCCGGTAGCTGACCTTGGGGCGGATGGCTATGCCCATGCCCATGACCATGGTCGTGCCCGTGCGAATGCGAATGGGCAGCCGGAGCGGCAGGCTGCGGGCGCGGCGGCGGAGCGGAACCGGCCTTGCGGTCCGCCGTCAGCGTTACCAGCGCGCCCTTGACGCCCGGCATGGCCTTGACGGTGCGTTCCGCTGCCACGCGCAACGGCTCCAGTTCGTTCGCCCGCGCTGCCGGGACGGTGATCGAGAAATAGACCTTGTTGTCGGAGATGAAGACGTCCGAGACCATGCCGCGGGAGACGATATCGCCTTCGAGGTCCGGCCCGCGCACCTTGGCGAGAACCGCCAGAACTTCCTCTTTCGTCATGTCGGCCATGATTTCAAAACTCCCGAATGCCTGATGCGATACCGATCCCTCAAAAGGGGATGCCGGGTTTGCAGATATATAGGAGTTCGGCATTGCCAGGGGCAAGCAAGATAAACCGCCGTTCGATCGGCAGCCATGTGGCGCACTGATCGAACGGCAGCTTTTCTTGTCACGCCTCTTGGGGCGCTTGCAGTCCCCTCTGGACCTGCCCCTACAGAAGCACGAAACATGCCAGACGGGAAGATACTTCCTATTGATGAGCTTTTTCAATCACTTCCGGCCGAAGGCCCTGCTGCGGCGCAACATCCCTTGATGGAAGCGGCATTCGTGAACGGTCAATGCTTGAGCAGTGGTGAAATTTTGTGCGCCGCAGCATTCAATTTGGCTACTTGATCAAACCGATTCTAAGCGCCTTGGCGACCGCCTGGGTGCGGTTGACCGTATCCAGCTTCTTGGCCGCACGGTTCAGGTAGTGATTGACCGTATGTTCGGAGAGGCCGAGGATTTCCGCGATTTCCGCGCTGGTCTTGCCGGCGGCCGTCCAGTTGAGGCAGTCGATCTCGCGGTCGGTCAGCACGTCCGTGGTGCGCACATCGAGGTTGCGGATCTCCGCCAGGCGCTCGAAGACGTGGATGGAGATATACATCAGCTCCATCATCTGCTGGTGCGTGAACGGCAGACCATCGCCTGAGAAAGAAACGGCGCCGCGGCTGCCGGACATGTCATGGACCGGGAAGTAAGCGCCGCGGACGAGACCGAACCTCCCGAACATGGCGCGGACGGCCGGTCCTTGCCGCTCGGGCGGCACCGTATCGAGATCGAAGGTGAACGGGATCGTTGAGACGCGCAGCCGCCGAAGTACGGGGCTGGTCTGCATCATGCCTTCGCGGTCGAAAAGAGACATCAGTTCCGCGGGCCAGTTGGTAATGACCGTGTTGTTGGACAGTTCGAGCGACGTGGCGTGGGGCAGGTTGAGCACCATGAACGTGCGGCAGCCATAATGCTCGGCGACCCGCTTCATGAACCGGAACACGTCGAACTGTGTCTTGAGATCAGCGATTTCTCCGACACTTCCGCCAAAGACACGAGCTTCTTCTGCTTTCTCGGTATTGGCCATCATCTACTTCTCTGTCCGCCGGGTGGCGTCGAGCGATTCCTGGTATTTCCCATACATCCGCCCAATCCGGTCCTTTGTATTCGCATTGCCTGCCTCCCAAACGTAGAACGGAAAAGGTTCTCCGGACTTGCCCGGATAGCTCTCGCCGAACGTGCCTGCATGGTTGAGGCTGCTATTTCAGATTTTAATTAAATGCTAAATTAGTGGCTTTTATCAATTCCGAATAGTGACGATCATTATCAACTTTCGACAATGATGATATCTAATCGGATTTGCAAACCTTTGCATGCCTCCAGCCGTTTGTCAGGAGATAATTGTTGGGGATCAAATCGCCTATGCGGGGAGTTTGCCGACTCTCTCCTGTCGATGATACTAATCGATTACCTTGATATGCAATTGGAGATTTCAGATGGCGACCACACACGCTTTCGAAGGCCGTGTCCTTTCCTCCTCCCCGTGCGCGCTCGGAGAAGGCCCCTCCTTCGAATCGGAAACGGAGACGCTCTGGTGGTTCGACATTCTCGGCAAGGGATTACACGAATTGCATCTGCCGACCGGGCGGGAGATCGTTCATGCGTTGCCGGTGATGGGCAGCGCCCTTGCCTCGATCGACGCCGCCCGACAGATGATCGCCAGCGACAAGGGGATGTTCGTCCGTGATCGCGCGACCGGCGCGCTATCACCCTATCTCGAACTGGAGCCGGAAAAGCCCGGCAACCGTTCGAACGACGGAAGGGTCCATCCCTCCGGCAGCCTTTGGATCGGAACGATGGGACGAAAAGCCGAGGACGGCGCCGGCGCTATCTATCATGTACGTCAAGGCGAGGTGACCAAGCTTTTCGACCGCATCAGCATCCCAAACTCGATCTGCTTCTCGCCCGACGGGGCGATCGGTTATTATGTGGACACCCGCGTTAACCGGCTGATGCGGGTATCCCTCGACCCGGCTACAGGCTTGCCGAACGGCGAAGCGGAGCTGCTGGTCGACGAGAACGGCAGGCCGGGCGGCATAGACGGGTCGATCTGCGCCAGCGACGGAACGATCTGGAACGCCCGCTGGGGCGAGGGTGCCATCGATCATTACTCGGCTGACGGCCGTCATCTGTCACGTCACCTGGTGCCGGCAAAACAGACCACCTGCCCCGCCTTCATCGGCAAGGACCGGTTGGCCGTGACATCGGCGCGGGAGGGATTGGACGAGGCCGCTCGCGTTGCCGACCCCCTTGCCGGCTCGCTGTTCGAAATCGCCGTTTCCATCCAATGCGATCCTGAGCCAGCCTACCGCCTATGAAAGGCGCAAAAGCCGCCCCAAACAAGCAAAATACGAAAAAGTTCCCGCTAAAACGCCTAAAAATTCAGCAATCCTGACCGGAACCAATCCGTCCTCATAACATTTCCCTCTCGAACCAGCGCGGTCGGAAGCTCCATAACGGAGGGGCCGCGTGTTCAGAGATAGTTTTGAGCACAGGAAGGTAGGTTCGATATGAAGAAAACCCTTAGCACGATGGCGGCCGTTGTTCTTTTGGCGTCCACCGCCATTGGACCGGCATTTGCCCAGACCCAGCCGACGCCGCCGGCCTCCCCGGCTCCGGCAACCCCTGCCGCTCCGATGGATCCGGCTGCAAAACCGGCTGACGCCGCCGCAACGCCGGCTCCGAAGACCGGCACCGACACGGCCGCCGCTTCCGGCAGCTACCTGACCGAGCAGGCTGAAAACCAGATCAGCGCCAACGACTATATCGGCAAGTCGGTCTACAACGCAGAAGACAAGAGCATCGGCGACGTCAACGACCTAATCCTGCAAGAAGACGGCGGCATCGTTGCAGCCGTGATCGGCGTTGGCGGCTTCCTCGGCATCGGCGAGAAGGAAATCGCCCTGCCGATGGACAAGATCACGATGACGCGTGATGCGGACAACAACAACGAAGTCCGTCTGACAACCACGGAAACGGCAGAAGCCCTTCAGGCCGCTCCGGAATTCAAGACCCTGGCAGACAAGCAGGCCGAAACCGACCGGACGACCACGTCCTCCACCGGCACCTCGATGCCTGCAGGCGGCGCCACTAACCCGTCGACGACACCGGCTGCCCCGAGCAAATAAGCGCTCGATCAGTCAGGTCCGGAACGGGTGACACGTCGTCACCACGGAACGGGGCGGTACCGCAGGTGCCGCCCTTTCTTGCGTCGAAAGCAAGCTCCTCGGATGCCGAACGGCGACCGTGCATCCCGCCATTGCAATTTCGGTCGAACGCCACGAGGAAGGATTTACATCCGGTTGTGTCGCGATTAATAATGCACGTCTACGGGAGCGAGGGGTTTCACCATGCCATTCTTCGTCATTGCCGGTAAATTTCATTGCGTGAACTATTCTCCCGACGGGGACACAATCCGATTTGCACCGAACGACCTGTCGGAGCTGGCCCTTCTCCAGGGCGTGCCGGCGAAGGTGAATGCTCGCGGGCATACGAGCGTGCGCGTCGAGGGTATCGATGCTCTGGAAACACATTATGGCGGTCGCCACCAGCCGCTGGCGCTGGCGAACGAGGCCCGCAACGCGCTCCTTGCGTTTCTCGACATACGCGACGTTACCTGGGACAGCAATCAATCAAGCGTGCTCTCGGCCAAGGATGGCACCGACGGCTATATCCTCGCTCGGGCGACCGATAAATTCGGACGCATCATCGCCTTTCTCTTCCCGGGTGCCCCCAACGGTCCTAGCGGCTCCGACGTATTCCTTCGACCCGCCATGCTCGAAGCAAGCGTCAACCGGTTCATGCTGTCGGAAGGACTGGCTTTCCCCACCTATTACCAAACGCTTTTCGGCGAATTGCGCACGGCGCTGACCCAGACAGTCCAGCAAGCCCGCGCCGCAAACCGGGGAGTATACGCCGTCGACCGCACCAATACCCTATCTACCATCGAAAACATCGGATCCTTGACGGAAACGCTCGTGCTGATGCCGAAACTCTTTCGTCGCGCGTCGGACTATGTGGCTGAGGCGGGAACGATCAGAGGCTTCAAGGCCGCATTGGAGCTCAACGAGGAACCCGTTCTCGACCTTGTCGAGCTTAACTACACGCATTTCGATACGTTCATCGAGGAGGTCGGCGACCAGATACGTCTGACGCGCAAGCCGGAGGACCTTGTATTCGATCCGATGCCGGAACGGCCGGGCGGGGAATTCAGGGCGATGGTCAACGAAATAGAGCCCGCTCTCTAGGAGGGGAGCGCTTCAAGCCCGTTCGATGGTCATGAAGTCGCGGTAGTGTTCCTGGAGGTAGCGCATGGTGACGGCGCTATCGGCCGGTCTGCCGTAATAATAGCCCTGTCCCATCGCGCAGCCGAGCTCGTTAAGCTTGTCCGCATCGGCCTTTTCCTCGATGCCTTCCGCTACCACGGCCAGGTTCAGCCCGTCGCACATGGCGATGATCGCCTTGACGATGTGTTCCGACGCGCGGTCCGTGGTGATCCGCGAGACGAACGCGCGGTCGATTTTCACCTTGTCGAAGGTGAAGTCCCGCAACCGCCCGAGGCTCGACTGGCCTGTGCCGAAATCGTCGAGCGAGATGCGCACGCCCTGCTGGCGCAGGTCGGTGATGATGCGCTGCGCCGTATCGGCCGAAGTCATCACCGCTGTTTCGGTAATTTCCAGTTCCAGACGATGGGGATCGAGGCCGACGCGTGCGAGCGTCGCGAGGATGGTCTCGGTGGTGCCGGGGTCCATCAGCTGCGCCGAAGAGAGGTTGAAGGACAGGAAAAGCTCGCGCGGCCAGGAGAGTGCGGCCTCTGCAGCCTTGTGCAGTAACGTTTCAGAAAGCGCGTCAATAAAACCGCGCTCTTCGGCAAGGGGCACAAAAACCGCGGGTGAGACGAAGCCGAGATCGGCATCGATCCAGCGCGCCAGCGCCTCGAAACCGACCACGCCGCCATCGCTGATGCGCACGATCGGCTGAAAGTGGACGTCCACGGCATCGGCGATGATGGCGTTGCGAAGCGCCTGTTCCAGCTGTGTCGCCCGCTTCATCTCCTGGGCGATCTCGCGGGAGTAGACGGTGATCTGTCCGCGGCCGCGGCGTTTCGAGCGGTAGAGCGCGGTTTCGGCGCTTTTCAGCAGCTCCTCGAAATCCTCGCCGGCGAAGGGATAGATCGCAAAGCCGAAGGAGGCGGACAGGCGGACGTTGCGGTCGCCAAGATCGTAGGGGGCTGACAGGACGTCCTTGATCATCTGGCCGATACGTTCAGCGCCGATGCGCTCGAAGACCAGAGGAAGGATGAAGGCAAACTCGTCACCGTCGTGGCGGGTAACGGTCGCGCCGTCCGGAATGCAGGCTTTCAGGCGATGGGCGACCTGGCAGAGGATTTCATCGCCCGCTTCGGCACCGAACAGGTCGTTGATCGGCTTAAAACCATCAAGATTGGCAATGCAGATGGTAAAGGGTGCAGGATCCTGGGCCCGCTCGGCAGCCAGCAGGCGTACCTTGTCACGCAGGCGGTATCGATTTCCAAGACCCGTCAGGGCGTCACTGTAGGCCATTGCCTGCAGTTCGTTCTGACTGACCTGCGGCAATGGGTTTCCCGCCGACTTCATGAATAATCCCGTTGCGCTTCACAGACCGGCGCAGGATGGGGGAAAAAGATTAAAAAATAATGGCCCGAGCTTAACTTACATGAACGGAATGATTAATCGGTTAAGCATACGACTGTTTTGCGGATATGCCGAGAAATGTCTGGAAGACGGCTTCCAGAGCCTCGGGGCTGATCGGCTTGAGGATCACCTCGTTCATGCCGGAGGCGAAACATTGGTCGCGGTCGCGCTCGAAGGCCTGGGGGAGAACGCCGATGATCGGAATGGAGTTGTCGACCGTCTCCAGGTTCCGGATGCGCACACTTGCATCGAACCCACTGAGCTTTGGAAGGGTGATATCCATTAAGATCAGTCGCGGCGACCGCTCCTGCCAGAGCCGGACCGCTTCTTCGCCATCGGCAGCGATCGCATAGCGATAACCCAAACCTTCGAGGATCTGCGAGAAGACGATCTGGTTCACCTCGTTGTCTTCGGCAACCAGAATGTCGATGCCGGCCCTTTCGCCGGCCTGCGCCGCAATCCAGGTGTCTTCGTCGCGCGCGGTCTCGTTTGCGGGGGGCTGGCTGAACTGGCGCGTCACGCCAGCGGCCAGTTCCCGCTTCACCCGGACCCCGTTAATCGCCAAGGACGGAATGCGGTGTCGTTGGACGATTTCGAGGCAAGCCTTGTCCGCCAGCGTGTCCACGACGACGAGATCGATTGCGATGCTGGCTTCCTTTGCCAGCTGCAGGAAGAGTTCCAGTTCCTCACCGTCTGAAACCGAAGAGGTGTCGAACCCCAGGTCGTCGAGAATTTCCAACGCCTCGGCGCTCGTCCTCGGGTCGGAGGAGGCGACAAGAACCTTGCGGTTGGAGAGATGGGTCGTGTCGGACGCAGCGGCCGGCTTCGCCGGTACGTCGCCTTCCTGCCGGGCCAGCGAAGTGGTGACCAAGCCGCTCCGGCTCATGCGCGGCTTGATCTGCTCGCCGTCTTCATCGATCGCGACCAGCCCGGTAATGTCTTCCATGGCGGTGACCAGGTAGTAACGGCCCGGCTTACCGATACGGTATTTGTTGGCGATGATGACGACCTGCGAGCCATCCGGCCGGGTCACCAGTTCGAACATCTGCTGGGGCTCGCCGAGATCGAGAACGCCGCGATTGATGCGGTCCAGGCGCTCCTCCACCTGCGGCGGATGAACATCCGATCCCTTGTGACCGAGAATCGCGTCGGTCGGCAGATCGAGGAAACGCGCGGCCATCTTGTTGACGGCGACGAAGGTGAGGCTGCTGTCCTTGACGGTAATCGGGAACGGCAGATTGTCGAGCACCTCTTCGGTGATCTGCACCCGTTCCATATCGGCGCGCCACTGTTCCTCGCGCTTCTTGTGGTCCGAGATGTCCCGGACGACGCACACGCCATAACCGGACGACAGGCGACGCTTGGTGAAGCTCACCCAACGGTCGGTGCCGCGGCGCTCCTGGGATTCGGCCCGCTCCTTCCACAGAGTGGCGATCTGTTCGGCAACCCAATCCTCACGGCTGAGCATCCGGCGCGGACCGGAAGCATCGGTCAGGAAGCGTCCGCCGCCATCGTAGATGGCTCCAAGGAAATCCCGAAGACGCGTACCGGGCGTCAGAAAACTCTTCGGAACCGGCAGGAGGGTCAGCAATTGCTGGCTCGCAAAGACGATAAGGTCATTTTTGTCATAGACAAAGACGCCTCCCGAAATGCCCTCGGAGATCACTTCGAGCATGACAGATTGAATGTTTGCGTCCGCCGACGCCAAATCATTCATAGGATGAACTCCCCGTATGCTTTTTCGGACCGGAATAAAGACCGGACCGTAATGCCGATATTCGCCTCTCGGCGTTATTCCTTCTAGTTTTCGTCTGGTCGGCGCGGGAACATGCTGGCTCCAAGTCCTCAACGAGTAATCAGGGCTCGCATGACGGTGCCCAGCTGGCCGCCATTCCGATCACTCGCGGGAGGCTGGCGCCTCCCCGGTTTCATCCAAGGTCAATACCGGACAAATTATCGCCTTTATCTTAAAACCGGATTAATGAACGGTCGTGCATCAACCCTGGATATCCTTTCCATCGGTTTGGGAAAGGTACGATCCGGGCTTTCCTTCCGGCGCCGAATCCGGGAAAATGGCTCATGTCCGTCAAACAGTTGCCCGAGACCCTGATCAACCAGATCGCTGCCGGCGAAGTCATCGAAAGGCCCGCCAGCGCCGCGAAGGAACTGATCGAAAACGCCATCGATGCCGGCGCGACCCGCATCGAGATCGCTACTGCCGGCGGCGGCAAAAGCCTGATCCGCATCACCGACAACGGGTCCGGCATGGATGCGGCCGATCTCGATCTGGCGGTACGGCGGCACTGCACCTCGAAGATTTCCGAGACGCTCGACGACATCCGCACGCTCGGCTTCCGCGGCGAGGCCCTGCCCTCGATCGGTTCGGTGGCGAAACTCACCATCACCAGCCGCCGCAACGGTCATTCGGAAGGGTCGCAGGTGGCAGTCGTCGGCGGCAAGATGTCCGGTGTGAAGCCGGCCCCCGCCAATACCGGTACGGTGGTCGAAGTACGCGACATCTTCTTTGCGACGCCGGCGCGGCTGAAATTTTTAAAGACCGAGAAGGCCGAGGCCGGCGCGATCACCGAAGTGGTCAGGCGCATGGCGATCGCCTTCCCGCATATCCGTTTCGTCCTGTCGGGCTCCGACCGCACGACGCTGGAATTCCCGGCGACCGGCGAGGACCACCTCGCCCGCATGGCGCAGATTCTCGGTGCCGATTTCCGTGACAATGCGATCGAGATCGACGCGATGCGCGAGGATGTCGGGCTTTCCGGCTTCGTCGGCGTGCCGACCTTCCACCGGGGAAACTCGGCGCATCAATATGCCTTCGTGAACGGCCGACCGGTGCAGGACAAGCTGATCCTGTCGGCGCTACGCGGTGCCTATGCGGAAAGCGTTCCCTCCGGCCGCTACCCCGTGGCCGTCCTGTCGATCAAGATCGATCCGGCGTTGGTCGACGTCAACGTGCATCCGGCCAAGTCCGACGTGCGGTTCCGCGATCCGGGCCTCGTGCGCGGGCTGATCGTCGGGGCGATCCGCGAGGCGCTGCATCGCGAAGGCGACCGGGCCGCGACGACAGGAACGTCAGGCATGATGCGCGCCTTCCGGCCTGGCTTCCAACCAGCTCATGCCGCACCGCGCACCCCTTGGGCGGCCGCGGCCTCGCCGTTCAGGCCGCTCTATCCACAGCCAGCCAACGACTTTGCCGAGCAGGTGCAATCCGGTTTCGACGCGCTGACCATGCCGGCCGCGCGTGCTGATACCGTCATCGCGGAACCCGCTCCGAGGACCGCTGCCGAAGACGCGCCGCGCTACCGCCTGGGTGCCGCACGGGCGCAGGTTCACGAAAACTATATCGTCGCCCAGACCGAAGACGGGCTGGTCATCGTCGACCAGCACGCCGCCCATGAACGGCTGGTGTTCGAAGCCATGCGCAAGGCGCTCGACAACAAGCGGCTGGCGAGCCAGGTCCTCCTGATCCCGGAGATCATCGACCTTCCGGAAGAGGATTGCGACCGGCTGATGGCGAATGCGGAGGAGCTCGACCGGCTGGGCCTGGCGATCGAACGGTTCGGTCCGGGCGCCGTCGCCGTGCGCGAGACCCCTGCCATGCTCGGCGAAGTCGATGCGGCCTCGATGGTCCGCGATCTGGCCGACGAGATTGCCGAATGGAACACCGCCGGTGGCCTGCGCGGCAAGCTCGAATATGTCGCCGCCACCATGGCCTGCCACGGTTCGGTGCGTTCCGGCCGACGGCTGAGGCCGGAGGAGATGAACGCGCTGTTGCGGGAAATGGAAGCCACCCCCGGCTCCGGCACCTGCAACCATGGCCGACCGACCTATATCGAACTCAAGCTTTCCGACATCGAGCGGCTCTTCGGCCGAAGCTGAAAAAGCTGGCAATTCAGGCACAATCGGGTTAGAGCAGGCGCCATGTTTTTCCGCAGGAGACGACAGATGAACCGGTTCGAGGGAAGCGGGTTCCGCGAAGCGAAGATCCGGTATCTCGATGGCGACTACCAGATCCTGACCGCCGGCTCCTACGTGATATGCGCCATGACGGGGGCGCAGATTCCGATCGACGAATTGCGGTACTGGAGTGTCGTCCGGCAGGAGCCCTATGTGGACTGTGCTTCCTCGCTGGAAGCCGACAAGCGCGCTGGCATGCTGCCGAACCAGAGCCGCGGCTAAACCTTCCCGGCATTTCCTTCCCTGATGCGCCGGTGGCGGAAATTGGCGATCGCCGTATCGATGATCTTGCCCGGTGCCTGCGGATCGTCGAACGCCATATCGACCTCGACTACACGTATCTTTGTCGCCAGTTCCTCCATCCGCCCGTGATGACCCAGCAGCCGCACCGCATCCTTGGCGGTGGTGACGAGCGTCAGTTTGTCCTTGGCGGCATCGTCCAGAAGGTCCGAGATCTCATCCTCGGTGAAATAGTGATGGTCGGGGAAGTCACGTTTTTCCATGACCAGCCCGCCGATCTGCTTGACGGTCCGATAGAATTTTTCAGGATCGGCGATGCCGGCGAAGGCGAACAGTGCCTTGCCGGCAATGTCGCGATTTTCGCGCGGCTCCAGCGCCGCCACATAGACCTGCTTGCCGGCGCGGGCTGCCTGGCGCACCAGCTTGTCGGCCGCCTCGCCGTTGCCGACCTTGAGGATCGCCGAGAGTTGGCGCATCTGCTCGGATATCGGCGCCCTGACCGGCCCGCCCGGCACGAGATGGCCGTTGCCGATGCCACGCACCGTGTCGATAACGACGAGGGCGAAATCCAGCGCCAGGCGGGCGCTCTGGAAACCGTCGTCCATGATGATCAGGTCGGCGCCTTCGGCGACCAGTCGATGAGCCCCCTCGACGCGGGCGCGGGAAATCACCGTCAGCGTCTCGCGGCAGAGCAAGAGCGCCTCGTCGCCCACCGCCTCGGCCCGGTGGTGTTCGGGATCGACCACGGTCGTGACGTCAAGCGACCCGCCGTAACCGCGGCTCAGGAAACCGGGCTTCAGACCCTTTTCCTTCGCTGCTCGGGCAAGGGTGATGGCGGTCGGGGTCTTGCCGGCGCCGCCGACCGTGAAATTGCCGACGCAGATGACCGGCACGGGAATGCTGGCGCGCCGGGCTTTGGCCATGCGGCGACCGGCGATCCGGCCATAAAGAAACGAAACGGGGGCAAGGCCCCAGGCACGCCAATCCGCTTTCGTCCACCAGAATGGCGGTGCTTCCGATACCATACCCAAACTCCGGCTGATCCGTCCTGAAACAGCCCGCGAACAAAATGGCAGTTTTGGAAAAAAGGCAAGTCTTTGAAACCAAAGCCTGGTTCAGGCGTGAAGCTTTTCCGGCAGAAGATCCATGAGCGCGGTGATATCGGCAAGGCAGATATCCGCCGATGCCGACAGCGTTTCGCGGGAGCCGGTGCCGGTCAGCACCGCAACCTTCAGGCCGACGCCTGCGCTCGCACCCATATGCATGTCGTGATTGTTGTCGCCGACCATGGCGACCTCGGCGGGATCGAGCCCGGTGGCGCGGCAGAAGCCGAGTACCATGCCGGGCTCGGGCTTGACGCCATGACCGCTGTCGTAGCCGGCGATGAAATCGACATGATCGATGATGCCGAAGCGGATGGCGGTCTGGCGGATCGCCTGCTCGTTGTCGCTGGAAGCGATACCGAGCTTGAAGCCCCGGGCCTTGAGCTTGCCGAACAGCGCCGCCAGATCGGTGACGGGCACGGAAAACTCAGCCGAGCGGATGAAGAGGTCGTCGAGCAGCCGGGTGAGTTCACCCACCTCGATAGGCGAACCGGCGGCAACAAAGCCCGCGGCGATCTCGGCGGCATTGCCGGCGGCCAGCAGGCTGTCCGGGCGGGTGTGGCCGGATAGCGGGTCCATACCGCCTGAAACCAGAAGCCGCGGCTCGAGTTCGGCGTCACCGGAAGAGGCGATGCGGGCAGCCTCGCGGTTCACCGGCCCCCAGCTTTCGTCATAGAGCAACAACGTGCCGTCCTTGTCGAACAGGATGCCGGCAATGTGTGCGAACTTTTCCGGGGTCATCGAACGGCGGCGGCTTTCGGCTGCAGCCTGGCGCTCACCGTCAGCGGGTTGACATAGGGCTCCAGCGCCTTGATCGTCTTCGACAGCGCACCGCGCATCTCGTCCATCGCGTCATGGCCGGAATCGATCATCTTCACGCGGGCGAGATCGTTGATCATCAGGTAATGGACCGCCTTTGCCAGCATCTCGACGTCCTTGACGATGCGAGCGCCGCCCTTGCGCACCAGATGCTGGTAGGCGTCGCGGAAATTCTGGACATGCGGGCCGGAAAGCACGGCGCAACCGAGCATGGCCGGCTCCAGCGGGTTCTGTCCGCCCTCGTTCGTCAGCGACCTGCCGACGAAGGCGATTTCAGTTAAACGCAGGTAAAGCCCCATTTCGCCGATGGAGTCACCCAGGAAGACGTCCGTCTCCGGCGTCACCACATCGTTGCGCGAGCGGCGCGCTACGGTCAGGCCCATTTCCTTCAGCATCTCTTCGACCGCGTCGGCGCGATCGGGATGGCGCGGCACGAGGATGGTCAGCTGGCCGTTCTTCGGTTTCAGCGCCTTGTGGACGCTTGCCGCCGCCTTCTCCTCGCCGTCGAAAGTCGAGATGGCCGCCCAGGTCCGACGGCTGCCGATTTCCTTGCGGTAACGCGCCAGCACTGCCTCGTCGCAGGGCGGCGGATCGGTATCGCTCTTCAGGTTGCCGGATGCGATGACAGGCCAGGCGCCGAGATCGCGGAAGCGTTCGGCATCCAGATCCGACTGCGCGACCACCAGAGCCATCTTGCCGAAGATGGCTTCGGCAATCGAGCTGCGGTTGCGCCAGCGATCGAAGGACCGGTCGGAGATGCGGGCATTGACGCGGATCTGCGGAATGCGGCGACGGGCGAGTTCGGCGATGGTGGTCGGCCAGATCTCGGATTCCGCCGTGATGCAGGCATCCGGCTTCCAATAGGCGATGAAGCGCTTGATCGGAAATTTCAGGTCGAGCGGCACGTATTGGTGGATCACCTCGTCAGCCAGCCGCGACCGGACGAGATTTGCGGAGGTGACGGTGCCTGTCGTCAGAAGGATGTGGATCTCACGGCGCCGCAGTTCGCGGATCATCGGCATGATGGCGATGGTTTCCCCGACGCTCGCCGCATGTACCCAAATGAGTGGGCCACGGGGGCGGGCAAGGCTTGCATAACCGAGCCGTTCCAGCTTGCGGGTCCTGTCTTCCTTGCCCTTCATGGCGCGATAGGCAAGGTAGGGGCCGACCAGGGGATAAAGGGAAATACCGGCCACCCGGTAACCAACAAGAGCCAGGCGCGCAGAAATCTTGCTCACCGCGTTTGCCCCCGATGCATGATGGCCGCCATCAATGTGATAGACCCTCCGATTGCTCATCCGTAACCCAGTTTTTTGTGTTTTACAAATGCGTCAAAAAAGGGTCCCCGGGATCGATACCAGGCGAGGGACCGGCATTGCGAGCACATTGTAAGACGCGAGGCTTATCTCAAGCCGACTTAGTATCAGGATCGAGCAGGCGGTGCATGTGAACGATGAAATACCGCATATGAGCGTTGTCGACCGTCTGCTGCGCCTTGCCCCGCCAAGCGATCAGCGCGCTGGCGTAGTCGGGATAGATGCCGACGATATCAACGGCCGAAAGGTCCTTGAATTGGAGGCCTTCCAGGCTCTGCAGTTCGCCGCCGAAGACCAGGTGCAGAAGTTGTTTCTTTTCGCCCGTTTCCGTCATTGTCCGATATTCCGTCCGTTCCAGCTCCCCCGGCCCTTCCTCTGCTGCATTCCCAGCGAAAGGTCAACCCGGAGCGAGCCTCGCGAGCTTGGGTAAAAGGCTGTGAAGCGCGTGTTCGGCGCCGGCGGCCAGCATTTCATGGCTGACGCTTTCGCGATTGTAGACAAGCCGGTTGCCGGCAAGATCGATGAGGCGACCGCCCGCCCGCTCGAGAATGAGGTCGGCAGCCGCCAGATCCCAGTCGTGAGAGGCACGCTTGACGACGGTGCCATCGATGCTGCCGTCGGCGATCATGGCGAGCCGGTAGGCGAGCGACGGCACATGCCGCACACGGCGGACTTCGTCGCGAAAATCCGGCTCGAATCTCTTGACGAGGTTTTCGTCGGCCGCGATGACCAGTTCTGCGTTGCTGCGGGCGGCGGTGACCGAAATCCGCCCGCCATTCTTCAGCGCAGGCCCATCCCTAACCGCGGAAAACTCCTCGTCGAGCGCCGGTGCCACAAGAACACCCGCCACCGGCTGCCCACGATGCACGACGGCTACCGAGACGCACCAGGTCTTCTCGCCGTTGATGAAGGCGCGGGTGCCGTCGATCGGATCGACGACGAAGAGCGTTTCACGGCCAAGCCGGGCGACATCGTCGTCGGTTTCTTCGGAGAGCCAGCCGTAATCCGGCCGGGCCTTCAGAAGCAGGGTCTGCAGCCGGTCGTTGGCGGCGAAATCCGCCGCACTGACCGGCGACCTGCCCTCGTTCTTCCACCAGACTTCCGGCGAGCGGCCGAAAAAGCCATGGGCGATCTCGCCGGCCTGGCGTGCCGCGTCGAGAATGAGTTCGAGATCCTGAGCCCAAGCTTCAGCAACCGTCATCGAGATCAGCGTCCCGCCAGCGTCATGCCCTCGATGGCGATGGTCGGAGAGGCGACGCCGAACTTGCGATCTATGTCGTTGGCCGGCGTCAGGCGCATGAACATGTCCTTGAGGTTGGACGCAATGGTCACTTCCGAAACGGGATAGGCGAGTTCGCCATTCTCGATCCAGAAGCCGGTCGCCCCGCGCGAGTATTCGCCGGTGATCATGTTGACGCCCTGGCCGATCAGTTCGGTGATGTAGAAACCGTTGCCGATCGACCGGATCAGGTCCTCGGGCGAGATGTCGCCGGGTTCCAGCGCCAGGTTGGTGGAAGCGGGCGAGACGGCCGTGCCGCCGCGCACGCCGCGGCCGTTGGTGGCAAGCCCGAGCTCTCGCGCCGTCGAGGTCGACAGGAACCAGTGGTTCAGGACGCCGTCCTCGATCATCACCATGCGTTCGCCCGACACACCCTCGCCGTCGAAGGGCCGTGAAGAGGAACCACGCACGATCAGCGGATCATCGGTGATGCTGAGCCCGGCCTTCAGCACCTGCTGGCCCATCTTGTCACGCAGGAAGCTAGTCTTGCGGGCGACAGACGCGCCGTTGATGGCGCCGGCGATATGACCGACGAAACCGCGGGCAATGCGCGGATCGAAGACGACGGTGACGTTGCTGCCGGTATCGACCTGGCGCGGATTGACGCGCTTGACGGCGCGCTCGCCGGCACGGCGGCCGATCAGTTTCGGATCGTCGAGGTCGGCGGCATAAAGGCGGCTGTCGAAATCGTAATCGCGCTCCATCTTCGTGCCCTCGCCAGCAATGACGCTGACGGAGCGGCCGAAACGGGACGCCGTGTAGCTGCCGGAAAAGCCGTGGGAGGTGACGAGCACGAGGCCACCCATGCCGGACGATGCGCCGGAACCGGAGGAATTGGTGACACCGTGGACGTCGAGCGCCGCCTGCTCCATTTCGAGCGCCGCTTCGCGCAATGCATCGGTCGGCACATCGGTCGGATCGTAGAGCTCGAGGTCCGGATAGGATCTGGCGAGGTCGGCTTCGTCCGCAAGGCAGGCGAAAGGATCCTCGGGAGAGACCTTGGCCATGGCGACGGCGCGCTCGGCAAGCACCTTCATGTCGAAGCCGGGATTGGCCGAGACGCTGGCCACCTGGCGTCCGACGAAGACGCGAAGCGAGAAGTCGTCGCTCTCGGACGCTTCCGTGCCCTCGACCTTGCCGAGACGGACGCTGACGGAGCGGGACCGGGAGCGAACCACGACCGCATCCGCCTGATCCGCTCCCGCGGCCTTGGCTAGATCGATCAGTTGGCTGGCGCGGGAAAGCAGTTCGGCGGAATCGATTTCAGAGGTCATGATTGCAAGCCTTTCATTCTCGTCCCATTTATTGTGCACTGTCAGAAGCATCAAGGGCGGCTCGCCGATTCTTGATTTCCCACCTTAGACTGAAAGCACCCTTCATGACCGCTCCGGACTCGCTATTTTCCCAAATGCTTCTCCTGCTTGCCGGCGCGGTGATCGCCGCCCCGGTGTTCAGGAAGCTGGGACTCGGCACGGTGCTCGGTTATCTTGCCGCCGGAGTGGTCATCGGACCGATCATGCAGCAGATCGTCGAGACAGAAGAAGTGCTGCATTTCGCGGAATTCGGCATCGTTTTCCTGCTGTTCATCATCGGGCTCGAACTGAAGCCTGCGCGTCTCTGGCAGATGCGCGGCGACGTCTTCGGCCTCGGGCCGGCACAGGTGGTGATCTCGGGACTGGTGCTGACCGGATTGGCGTATCTGACCAACATGGCGGACTGGCGCGGCAGCCTGATTGTCGGTTTCGGCCTTGCATTGTCCTCGACGGCGTTTGCCCTGCAGATCCTCAACGACGACGGCGAGATGAACAGCCGACACGGCCAGCGATCGTTTTCGGTGCTGCTGTTCCAGGATCTTGCCATCGTGCCGCTGCTGGCACTGATCACCATCCTGGCACCTGGAACCACGGAGACGGAAGCCTCGCCGCTTCTGGATTTTGCAATCGCGGTCGGAGCAGTCGGCGCCATGGTGATTGCCGGTCGCTATCTTCTGACGCCGATGTTCCAGATTATTGCCAGCACCGGTGCGCGGGAGGTGATGATCGCCGCTGCGCTGCTGGTGGTGCTGGGATCGGCGGCGGCGATGCAGGCGGCCGGCCTGTCGATGGCTATGGGCGCCTTCCTGTCCGGCGTGATGCTGGCCGAGTCTTCCTACCGGCACGAGCTGGAAGCGGATATCGAACCCTTCCGCGGCCTGCTTCTGGCGCTGTTCTTCATCGCTGTCGGCCTGTCGCTGGAAGTCCATGTCATCCTCGACAACATCTTCTTCATACTGCCCGCGGTGCCGATCTTCATGGCACTCAAGGCGCTGATCGTCTACGGGCTCTCCCGGCTCTGGGGTTCGCCGCACAATGACGCGGTGCGCATCGCGTTCCTGCTGCCGCAGGGCGGCGAATTCGGCTTCGTGCTGTTCACCACGGCAACCGCGAGCGGCCTGTTCTCGTCGGCCACCGCCTCGCTGCTGATCGCAGCCGTGACGCTTTCGATGGCGCTCACGCCGTTCGGTGCGGCACTTTCCAAACGGCTCCTCCACGGCGAGAGCCGCGAGGAACTGGAGGAGGATTTCGACGGTGCCGGGGCCGACGTGCTGATGATCGGGTTTTCGCGTTTCGGCCAGATCGCCGCTCAGATCCTGCTCGCCGGCGGCCGCGAGGTCACCGTCATCGACGATTCCGCCGACCGCATCCGCCAGGCCGCCTCCTTCGGTTTCCGTATCTATTTCGGCGACGGGACACGTCGGGACGTGCTGATCGCGTCGGGCATCGAGAAGGCGAAGATCGTCGCCGTCACCACTCAGAAACGCGAGACGACCGACCAGATCGTCGATCTCATCCGCTCGCAATTTCCGGACGTGCGCCTCTATGTCCGCTCCTACGACCGTATCCATTCGCTGTCGCTGCGAGATCGGAACGTCGAATACGAGCTGCGCGAGACCCTGGAATCCGGCCTGCTGTTCGGCAAAAAGACGCTGGAAGCGCTCGGCATGAGCGAAAACGAGGCCGACGATATCCGTGACGACATCCGCCAGCGCGACGAGGAGCGGCTGCAGATCCAGGCCGTACAGGGGCTCGGCGCCGGCCGCGAGATGCTGTTCAACAGCCCGGTCCGGCCGGAACCGTTGATCAAGCCGAAGCGGTCGATGGTGGTGGACGCCGACGAACTGAGCGCGGAACCCGCGACGGCCGAGAACGGCTAGGGCCGGCCGGCGCTCCCTCTTGCGACCATCGCGACGATCGTCTCGAAAAGCTCGGCCTTGGCCCCTGCCGCCGTGATATCGCCGCTCGCGGCGGCGTTCGACAGCGCCTCGGCTGCACCGAGCATGGCCCAGAGCCCGGGCGAGGCTATATGACCGGCCTCTGCGAACGGTAGAAGCGCTGGATAAGCCCGGTTTCCCATCGGAGATCGCACGCAAGATCGGCCGCAATGTTTTCAGCGCTCCCCGGAAAACCGAGGCCGCATAGCTGGCCGAACCGTCAGGCTTCGGCTGCCGCCGCATGAAGCGCGTCGATGGCGCGCTTCAACTCATCCTTGACGTGCTCGGATTCGTCGAGGATGTCGCGGGCCTTCAGGAAGTCCAGCACCCGGAAACGGTTGACCGACGGCCGAAGGAAGATCTGGGGCGGATTGAGCTTCAGCTTGAGCGCGATGCTGGCCTGCATGGTGAGCTGGCTGGCCCCGAACAGGCTGTCGATGCGATTGGGCGCATGGGTGCCGTCGCCTTCCGGCGCACCGACCACGTCGACTCCGATCACCACATCGGCAACGTCCATCAGCTGCTCATAAGGGACGGGATTGAAGACGCCGCCGTCGATCATCACCCGGCCGTTCACCCGGACCGGCATGAACAGGCCCGGAATGGCGGCAGAGGCGGCGATCGCGGTGCGCAGTTCGCCCTGTTCGAGGATCACCTCCGCCTGGCCGTAATAATCGGTAGCCGAGATCTTCATCGGGATTTCGAGATCGGCGAAATCCTCCGGCACCTGCGGCGGCAGGAAGGCATCGAGGATCAGTTCGAGATTGAACTGCCCGAAGCGGAAACCACCGAGCTTGTCGCGCATGGTCGCGGGGCCGAGACCCCAGAGCTTGTTCAAGAGGGTGCCGCGATGGCCGACCGTCTCCAGCGCGTATTCGCGGATCTCGCGTCCGGTCATGCCCGACGCCATGCCGGCGCCGATGATCGCGCCGATCGACGAGCCGGAAATCGCCACGGGCCGTATGCCGAGTTCGTCGAGCGCCTCGATGACCTGGATATGGGAGAGGCCGCGCGCGCCGCCGCCGCCGAGAGCAACCGCAAACGTCAGGCCGCCCTTGGCTCTGACGGCTTCGAGATCGGGAACTGCAAGCCTCGTATTCATTCCTCTGACCTCAGGCCGGCTGGTAGCGGAAAAAATCCATGCGGGTATCGCCGAACGTCCGGCTCTCCAAAAACTTGAAGACGGCATCCACGGAAGGATTGATGTCGGCCCGCTCCTCCAGAATGGCAAGGGCTCCGGGCGCGAGCCAGCCGCCGGCATGGGCCGAAAGCATGGCGCCCTCGCCGAGCCCCTGGCCATAGGGCGGGTCGGCGAACAGGAAATGGAACGGCTCGATATTATTGGCCGTGCCGAGCTTTGTGGCATCACGGCGCAGGATGCGCGCCCGGCCATGCAGGCCGAGACTGTCGATATTCTCCCACAACAGGCCCCTGCCCTCGACGCCGTTCTCGACGAAGAGCGCACTCTTGCAGCCGCGCGACAACGCCTCCAGCCCGACAGCGCCGGTGCCGGCGAAAAGGTCGATCACCCGGCCGCCATCCAGTGCCTGCGGATAGACGTGGCCGATGATGTTGAACAGGCTTTCACGCGTCCGGTCGATGGTCGGCCGGATGTCGCTTGTTTTGGGCGTGGCCAGAGACCGACCGCGAAATTCACCACCGACGATCCGCACTGCGCGTTACCCTCTCGGCGTGCGCGGCTTGCCGCCGGCCGGGCGTCCGCCCGAGGCGGGCCGGCCACCAGGCTTGCCCCCGGGCTTGCCACCGGCACCCGCCGGCTTTCCGCGGCCGCCGGAAGGCTTTCCGCCAAAGCTCTTGCCGCCGCCCGGCTTTGCTCCGAACGGCTTTCCACCGCGCGGCCTGTCGCCGGCAGGCCGATCACCTGCGGGACGATCACCACGCGGCGGCCGATCCGAAAACGGCCGGTCGCTGCGCGGACGCTCGGAGCGCCCCTCGCCTGCGGAGAAGGACCGTGCGGGACGCTCTCCGTCCTCGCGCGGTTTGCGGTCGCCGAATGGACGTTCGCCTCTGGGCTTGTCACCGAAGGAGCGTTCGCCCCTCGGCTTGTCGCCAAACGGACGGTCTCCACGGGGCGGACGGTCACCGGAAGGACGCTCGCCGCGCGGGCGCTCGGAACGGCCTTCGCCGAAGGAGCGCGCAGGACGATCACCATCGGCCCGTGGCTTGCGGTCAGCAAACGGGCGGTCGCCGCGAGGTTTGTCGCCGAATGGGCGGTCGCCACGCGGACGTTCCGAGCGAGCCTCGCCGGAGAAGGACTTGGTTCGGGGACGCTCGCCACCTTCGCGCGGCTTGCGTTCGCCGAATGAGCGCTCACCCTTGGGCTTGTCAGCGAAGGGACGATCACCGCGGGGCGGGCGATCACCAGAGGACCGCTTATTGCCGAAATCGCCCTTCTCCGGCTTGTCAGGACCGTCGGCGCGGATCCAGTCGCTGTCCTCCTGGGCGCGGTTGACGATAACCGGCCGGTCGTTCTGAGGCGTGGGCTTCTTGAAAAGCTGCTCGGCCTCGGCACGGGCGGAAAATTTGCGGGTCTTGTTTTCGGTGGTCGGGCGGGCGCCAGGCGCCATCCAGACATTGGCGGTGCGGCTGGTGCCCATCGGCGGACGCTTCTTCGGCCGGTCGTCCTCGTCCTCAGCGCGACCGCCGAACGGCTTTGCGCCGCGCGGCTTGTCGGCGAACTTGCGGTCGTCGCGCTTGGTATCCAGACGGCCGAGCGCCTTTTCGCGCCGGTCCTCCGGCTTGCCGGCGCGCGGACGGTCGCTCCGCTCCGGTCTTGCCGCCCATTCCGAGTGCTCGGTGCGGGCCGAGCGTTCGGCGCGGACGGGTTTCTCTTCATCGTCAGCGCCGGTCTCGGTGTAGATCGGCGCATCGAAATTCGCCTTGGATTCCTCGATGAGGCGCGGCCCGAGCTGGTCGCGCAGCATGCGGCCCCGCACTTCCACCACCTCGCCTTCCGGCAGGTCCCCGAGCTGGAACGGTCCGTAGGAAATGCGGATCAGGCGGTTGACCTCGAGGCCAAGCGCGCCGAGCACGTTCTTGATCTCGCGGTTCTTGCCTTCGCGAAGGCCCATTGTGATCCAGGAATTGCTGCCCTGGGTGCGGTCGAGCGTCGCATCGATCGAGCCGTAGAGCACGCCTTCGACGGCGATGCCCTCCTTCAGCTTGTCCAGTTCCTCCTGCTTGATCTCGCCATGGGCACGCACGCGGTAACGGCGCAGCCAGCCGGTGGTCGGCAGTTCCAGCACCCGCGACAGGCCGCCATCGTTGGTCAGCAGCAGCAGGCCTTCGGTATTGATGTCGAGGCGGCCGATGGAGAGCACCCGCGGCAGGCCTTCGGGCAGGTTGTCGAAAACGGTCGCGCGGCCTTCCGGATCGGAATTGGTGGTCACCAAGCCGGCCGGCTTGTGATAGAGCCAGAGGCGGGTGCGCTCGATGCCGCGGATCGGCATGCCGTCCACCTCGATCTTGTCGGCGAGCGTCACGTTGACGACCGGGGTATCGAGGACCTTGCCGTTCAGGCTGACCCGGCCTTCCATGATCATCCGCTCGATATCGCGGCGCGACGCGACGCCGACGCGGGCGAGGATCTTGGAGATGCGCTCGGGCTTGCCTTCGGCCTCCATGGTTTCGGGTGCCGGCGGCAGCTTGCGGACGGGCTTTGCCGCCTTTTCAGCGCCGCTCTTGGCCGCGGAGCCCTTCCTGGGCGCAAGGCCTTCCTTGGCGGAAAAGCCCGCCTTGCCGCCAGCGCCGGCCTTCGGAGCGGCTCTTGGTTTGGTTTCGCGAACGAAAGTCTTGCCTTCGCCGCGCTTCGGCTTGTCTTTGGAATTCATTTGTTGTTTGCCTGAAGCGTGATGTCTACGGAGCGATCCGGACATTCTTGTTCGTGTTGACTGAGATGGATTCGTGCCCGCAGCCGGGCGTCCAGTTGGATGCTTCCTACCAGTTCGCGCGATCCGGGTTAAGAGGAAATCGCCGAAATGCCTAATACCGATGGGTTCATGGACGCAGCCCTTGCGGAAGCCAGAGACGCGGCCGCCCGCGGCGAGGTTCCGATCGGTGCGGTTCTGGTCGTCGACGGCGTTATCGTCGCCCGGTCCGGAAACCGGACCCGCGCCGAAAACGACGTTACCGCCCATGCCGAAATCGCCGTCATCCGGGATGCCTCGGCCGCCCTTGGACAGGAGCGGCTGTCAGGTGCCGACCTCTACGTGACGCTCGAACCCTGCACCATGTGCGCGGCGGCGATCTCGTTTGCGCGCATCCGGCGGCTCTATTACGGCGCTGAAGATCCGAAAGGCGGCGCGGTGGATAACGGCGTGCGCTTCTTTGCCCAGCCGACCTGCCATCATGCGCCGGAAGTCTATTCCGGCCTCGGCGAAAGCGAGGCCGCGATCCTGCTCACCCGCTTTTTCAGATCGAAAAGAGAGAACTAAGCCAGGCTTAGAAGAGCTTCCACCAGTCGCTGCCCTTCTTGGCTTCCGCGGCTTGCGCCTTCCGGCGCTTTTCCTTCTGGCTTTCGGGCTCGCCGACATCCGACAGGGCAGCCGCATCCGCCGAACGGAACTCCGCCGGCGGCTCGGCGAGCGAACGACGGCGTCCGGTGACGCTGACGGTCTCGGCGTTTTCCTTGGCCTTGCGGAAGGCTTCCCACTTTTCCGTTTCGGTCATCTGACCGGCCTGGCCGCTGCCCGCGAGCAGCGGTGAGCGATAGTTGGGATCGTTCTCGTGAGCCGCCGCTTCGTCACGCAGACGCTTGCGGGTTTCTTCCGGAGATTCGACCCAGTTGGGGTTGCTTTCGCGACTCGCCAGCGATTGCTGGGGTGTCGGCAGCGTCTGGTCCTGACCCTTGGCGACAACCAGCGAAGGACGCGGATTGTATTTCAGGCTCGCTTTGGCTTCGGCGCTCTTGCCGCCCAGCGAGACGGACTGACCGAGGTCGTCGGTCAGCTGTTCCATGGCTGTCTTGTCGGTACCGTATGTCGGGCCGCCGATGCAGCCCGAAAGGGTCAATGTCGAGGCGAGGACACCGGCCACGCCCATGCCGACACGAAACGCATATGTCGCTTTCATCAAAACCCTTCCAGCGGCGCCCGTCCTGACGCCTCAGACACAACTAAACGCCTGATGGCCGGAAAATCCGGCCAATTTCAGGCGGTTTTACCGGATGATTGCTCAAAGCGCAATCATCCGGTGACTTTCAACCATCAAAGCCGGCCGAGGGCGGCCAACTCGTGCAATGCGGCAGCGTCACGCGCCGACACATCCGGATAGGCAGGATCGGAGCCGACATCGGTCGTCACCCGCCATGAGCGGGCGCATTTGGTGCCTTCGGCGAGCTTCGGGTCGACCGCGACGGCCTGCACTTCCGGCAGACGGAAGGCGCTCTCCGGCCCCTCGCCCGCAACGATCGCGATGCCCGACGTGATGCAGGTCTCTTCGAAATCCTGGCCTTCCAGCGCCTTCATCAGCTCCGGATCGTTGACATAGACGACCGGTGCGGCCTCCAGCGAGGAGCCGATCCGCTTGTCCTTGCGTTCGATCTCGAGCGCGCCTGTGACAACCGAACGCACCTTGCGGATCTGCGCCCACTTTTCGGCGACCGCATCGTTTTTCCATTCCGTCGGAACCGTCGGGAACTGCTCGAGATGGATCGAGACGGCGTTCGGATTGCGCGACAGCCACGATTCCTCGGTGGTGAACGGCAGCATGGGCGCAAGCCAGGTCACCGTGCACTCGAAGATCTTGCGGATGACGGCGAGAGCCGCACGACGGCGCAGCGACGACGGGGCGTCGCAATAAAGCGCATCCTTGCGGATATCGAAGTAGAAGGCCGACAGTTCGATATTGGAGAAATCGATCAGCGCCCGGGCGATCTTCTTGAACTCGAAGGCGTCGTAGCCTTCGCGCACGAGCTTGTCGAGCTCGGCCAGGCGATGCAGCATCAGCTTTTCGAGCTCCGGCAGGTCGGCATAGGCGATCTTCTCGCCCTCGTCATGGGCGAGCGTGCCGAGCATCCAGCGGATCGTGTTGCGCAGCTTGCGATACGCATCGACATTGGTCTGGATGATCGTCTTGCCGAGGCGCTGGTCTTCCCAATAGTCGGTTGTCATCACCCAGAGGCGCAGGATATCGGCGCCGGCATCCTTCATGACGTCCTGCGGCGCCACGACATTGCCGAGCGACTTCGACATCTTCTGGCCCTTCTCATCCATGGTGAAGCCATGGGTGACGACCGTGTCATAGGGCGCCCGGCCGCGAGTGGCGGCGGATTCCAACAGCGAGGAATGGAACCAGCCGCGATGCTGGTCGGAGCCTTCGAGATAGACGTCGGCCGGCCATTTCAGGTCCGGACGGTCCTCCAAAGTGAAGGTGTGCGTCGAACCGGAGTCGAACCAGACATCGAGGATGTCCATCACCTGGGTCCAGCCTTCGTTGGCGCGCGAGCCGAGGAAGCGCTCGCGAGCACCTTCGGCGAACCAGGCGTCGGCACCTTCGAGGTCGAAGGCTTCGAGGATGCGCTTGTTGACCGCTTCGTCCTGGAGGATTTCCCCCTGCTCGTCGACAAAGACGCAGATCGGCACGCCCCAGGCGCGCTGACGGGAAAGCACCCAGTCCGGGCGCTGTTCGATCATCGCGCGCAGGCGGTTCTGACCGGCTGATGGCACGAAACGGGTGTCGTCGATGGCTTTGAGCGCCCGCGAGCGCAGCGTGGTGCCGTCGGCGAGATCCTTGTCCATGTAGACGAACCATTGCGGCGTGTTGCGGAAGATGATCGGCTTCTTCGACCGCCACGAATGCGGATACTGATGCTTCATCCGGCCGCGGGCAAACAGCGCGTTGCGCTCGATCAGCGCCTTGATGACGCGGTCGTTGGCATCGCCCTTCTTGCCGTTGTCGTCCATGACGCGGGCACCCTCGAAACCGGGGGCGTCGGCCGTGTAGAAGCCGCCGTCATCGACCGTGAAGGGGATTTTCGACGAGATGCCGCGGGCTTCGAGATCGCGGGCGGCGGATGTCCAGGCGTCAAAGTCCTCGCGGCCGTGCCCGGGGGCCGTGTGGACGAAACCGGTGCCGGCATCATCGGTGACGTGATCGCCGGCGAGGAGCGGGACGGCGAAATCGTAGCCGCCACCGAGGCCCTTGAAGGGATGGGCGCAGACGATCGCCGCCATTTCGTCAGCCGAAAGGTCGCGGAGACGCTTGTATTGGAGCTTGGCCTTGACGAAGCTTTCTTCAGCCAGCTTATCTGCGAAGATCAGCTTCTCGCCCGGACGCGGGCCGAAATCGTTGGCGGCCTCGGTAACCTCGTAGAGACCATAGGAGATCTTTGGCGAATACGAGATTGCACGGTTGCCGGGGATGGTCCACGGCGTTGTCGTCCAGATGACCACTGAGGACCCTAGCAAATCGGACTTACCAGATTCCCTTTCAGCTTCCACCATCATAACCGGGAACTTCACCCAGATCGTATCGCTCTCGTAATCGTGGTACTCGACCTCGGCCTCGGCCAGCGCGGTGCGCTCCACGACCGACCACATGATCGGCTTCGAGCCGCGATAAAGCTGACCGCTCTGGGCGATCTTCAGCAGCTCGCCGGCGATGCGGCTTTCCGCGTGAAAATTCATCGTCAGATACGGGTTTTCAAAATCGCCGACGATGCCGAGCCGCTTGAACTCTTCACCCTGGACCTTGATCCAGCCGGCGGCGAATTCCCGGCATTCCCGGCGGAATTCGTTGATCGGAACCTCGTCCTTGTTCTTGCCCTTGGCGCGATAGGCTTCCTCGATCTTCCATTCGATCGGCAGGCCGTGGCAATCCCAGCCCGGAACATAGTTGGAGTCATACCCACGCATCTGGAACGAGCGTGTGATGACGTCCTTCAGGATCTTGTTCAGCGCGTGGCCGATATGGATGTTGCCGTTGGCATAGGGCGGGCCGTCATGCAGCACGAATTTTTCGCGGCCCGTGGCGGAGGCACGGAGCTGCTTGTAGAGGTCCATCTGCTGCCAGCGGGCAACCAGTTCCGGCTCCTTCTGCGGCAGGCCTGCACGCATCGGGAAATCGGTTTCGGGCAGATAGAGGGTTTTCGAATAGTCGAGCTTTTCGGCGGTATCGGTCATGGGAGCAATCGTCCTGGCGCCGCGACGGGGCGCATCTCGATGAAAATTCGCTGGCGGAAGGCGCTCATGAAGCGCCAAAAACCCGGACCCTCCGGCCGCTCTTACAGCGCGCGGAAGGCCGGGCCTATAATTCGAATGATCTGGGCCAGCCGGAATTTTTTCATGGTGGCGGTTCTTAAGGGTTTTTGCGGCGGAAAGGAAGGGGCAAAACCAAGATGTCGTCCTAGACTTTCAAACTCCCGGAGACTATATCTGACTAGCTGACCAGTCGGAGGTTTTCATGCCGGGCAAGCCCATCGCTCACGACAATAGCTGGAAGCTGGAGGATGCCAAGGCACGCTTCAGCGAAGTGGTGAGGCGCGCGCATAGCGAAGGCCCCCAGCGGGTGACCGTGCGGGGTCGCGACAGCGTCGTCGTGATCAGCACGGAAGAGCTGGAGAGGCTGACCAGAGCCACACCTAAGAAATCCTTCGTGGAATTCATGGAAGGCCTGGGGCTGGACACGCTGGAGCCGGAGCGGGAAGCGGATCGCGGCCGGGATATCGAGCTGTGATCGGCTGGCTGCTGGATACCAATGTCATCGCTGCCCTGATCAACCCGAACGGAGCACCCTCCGTCAAACGGTGGGCCGCCGGACAAAATGAAGACCGTTTCTTCATCAGCATCCTGACCCTCGCGGAATACGACAAGGGCATCGAGAACCTGCCGGCGGATGACGAAAATCGCTATCGTTATGCCGCAGCCCGTGATGCGCTCGAGGACAGATTTGCCGGACGGACCCTTTCCGTCAGCGACGCGATCGTCAGGCGGTGGGGCGCTATATCCGGAAGGGTGAAGCAGGCGGCCAGCCATGCGCCGCCAGTAATCGATACGCTGTTTGCCGCGACGGCGATCGAGCACAATCTCTATCTCGCCACCCGCAACGTGAAGGATACCCGCGCGTCAGGCGCTGCGATCTTCGATCCCTGGCAGGACGACCCCGAGCGGTTTCCGCTGAGACGCCGCTAATTCCTCAAAACGCGATCTTGGCGTCCACTTCGCCAAGTGGCCTCACGCCGGAAAGCAGCCCCCGCGCCTCTTCCTCGTCGCGTTTGATCTGGGCGACCAGGGCGTCCAGCCCGTCGAATTTCAGTTCGTCGCGCAGGTGGCCGAAGAAGGAGACGGAACAGGTTTCGCCGTAAAGGCTGCCGGAAAAGTCGAAAAGGTAGGTCTCGAGCAGGGGCGCACCGTTTTCCGTCACCGTCGGGCGGCGGCCGTAGCTGGCGACGCCATCGAAAAGCGTGCCGTCGGGGCGGCGGAAGCGGACGGCGTAGATGCCGGCCTTGAGTTCGGCCTCCGGCGGCAGCTGCATATTGGCGGTCGGGAAACCGAGCTGGCGGCCGAGCTTTTCGCCGCCGATCACGTCCGCCTCGACCGTATAGCGATAACCGAGCAGGCCGGCCGCGGCGGAGACATCGCCCTCCGCCAGCAGATCGCGGATACGGCTGGACGAGATCACCTCGGCATTTTCGTCACGGAAGGCATCGACCAGCTGCACGTTGAAACCGTGCTTGGCGCCCGATGCCATCAGGAAGGCCGGGCCGCCTTTCCGGTCCTTGCCGAAATGAAAGTCGAAACCGGTGACGACGGCGCTGGCTGATAGCCAATCCACGAGAATGGTCTGGATGAATTCTTCCGCCGAGCGGGTCGCGAACTCGCGCGTGAAGGGATATTCGATCACCGAGCGGAAACCCATGGCTTCCAGCAGGCGAGCCTTGAGCGGTGCCGGGGTCAGGCGGAAGACCGGTTCTTCCGGACGGAAAACGGTGCGCGGATGCGGCTCGAAGGTCAGCACCAGGGCGGGTACGCCGCGCTGTTCGGCAAGTGCCAGCGCACGCTCCAGGACGCTGCGATGGCCGCGATGCACGCCGTCGAAATTGCCGATGGCGATGACGCCGCCCTTCAGTTCCTCGGGCAGCGGTTCCTTCTTCTCGTTGCGGTGGAAGACAGTCATGCGCGGGTTCCGGTTCAGGCCAATTCAGGCCCTGGGGGCTATGCGAGGCGTGGCATCCAGTATTTCGGCGCGGCATTTTCCCGCTTCAGCCAGGCGTTGAGGATTGCCTCGTCGGTCTGGCCGTTGACGGTGTATTCCGCGACATGAATGCCCGCGCTGATATAAAGCAGGTCGAGGCCGTATGCGAGCGCGCCGCGCACGTCGGTCGGCATGCCGTCGCCGATCGCCAGCACGCGGTTCATCGGGAAATCGCCGCGCACTTCGCGGGCGGCTTCGATCGTCGCCTCGTAGATCGGACGGTGCGGTTTGCCGGCGACGCGGGTCTTGCCGCCGAATTCCTCGTAATAGGCCGCCACCGCACCGGCGCAGGGGATGATCTTGTGGCCGCGCTCGACGACGAGATCCGGGTTGGCGCAAATGAAAGGCACGTCACGCTTGGCAAACGCCGCCAGCATGTCGGTATAATCTTCCGGTACTTCCTTCTCGTCGTCGAAGAAACCGGTGCAGACGATGCATTCCGCCTCGTCGGCGGAGACCACCTCGACGCCGAGCCCGTCGAACAGGTTGAGGTCGCGTTCGGGACCGATCAGGAAGACCTTTTTCGGGCCGTCGACGATCAGGTGCTGGGTGACGTCGCCGGATGTGACGATCCGGTCATAGGTGCCGTCGGGTACGCCGAGCGTGCGCATCTGCTCGATGACGCCGGGTGCCGTGCGCGGTGAATTGGTGATCAGCACGACGGTGGCGCCGGCGTCGCGGGCCGCGGCGAGTGCCTTGCAGGAATGCTGGAAAGCCTCGACACCGTTGTGAACCACACCCCAGACGTCGGAAAGGATCACGTCGTAGTCGCCGATCACCTCGTTCAGATTGCCGATGCGCTTTGCCATGTAACCTTCCCATCTCGCGAGTCCCGGGTCACATGACAAACCCGGTTCAGGATTACAAGAGATATTCGGGAGAAAAGCCGCGACCGCCTCGGCGCATTTGTAACCGCATACTGCCCTCCAACGCGCCAGCGCCTTTCTTCCACCAAAGTCCGGTGCAACATGCCGACCTGCCCGGAGAGGCTGCCTAAACCGAAGACCCCGATGCGGCCGGTAACGGCCGTCAGTTCCGCCAGGCGCAGGCGTGGCCCAGCATCCGTAATCGTTAAGCGTATTTTCCATGAGTTCCGAGCCGTCCCGAAAATTTTACGGCCGTTCTTGACTCATCCGCCGGGCACCCTTATCTCGACGCGGCTGGCACTCTCCAAACGGGAGTGCTAACAGCACCGAGATACGGGTTTCCACCCGTCCATGTCATTTGATCGAGGGATTAGACAATGGCAAGCACCAATTTCCGCCCCCTTCACGACCGCGTCGTTGTTCGTCGCGTCGAATCCGAAGCCAAGACCAAGGGCGGCATCATCATTCCTGATACTGCCAAGGAAAAGCCGCAGGAAGGCGAAATCGTCGCCGTCGGCACCGGCACCCGCGACGACAAGGGCAACATCACCGCGCTCGACGTCAAGGCAGGCGACCGCGTCCTGTTCGGCAAGTGGTCCGGCACCGAAGTCAAGCTCGACGGCGAAGACCTTCTGATCATGAAGGAATCCGACATCATGGGCATCATCGGCTGATTTCAGGCCGGTTGCTCTTCATTCGAAATCGCTGACACCCCTTTTCAGGAGTTATCAAAATGGCAGCCAAAGAAATCAAGTTCGGCCGTACCGCGCGCGAAAAGATGCTGCGCGGCGTCGACATTCTCGCTGACGCAGTCAAGGTAACGCTCGGCCCGAAGGGCCGCAACGTCATCATCGACAAGTCCTTCGGCGCTCCGCGCATCACCAAGGACGGCGTATCGGTCGCCAAGGAAATCGAACTTGACGACAAGTTCGAGAACATGGGCGCCCAGATGGTCCGCGAAGTTGCTTCGAAGACCAACGACATCGCCGGCGACGGCACCACAACGGCTACCGTTCTTGCCCAGGCCATCGTTCGCGAAGGCAACAAGGCCGTTGCAGCCGGCATGAACCCGATGGACCTGAAGCGCGGCATCGATCTCGCCGTTGCAGACGTCGTCAAGGATCTCCAGGCCAAGGCCAAGAAGATCTCCACGTCGGAAGAAGTCGCACAGGTCGGCACGATCTCCGCAAACGGCGACAAGCAGGTCGGTCTCGACATTGCTGAAGCCATGCAGAAGGTCGGCAACGAAGGCGTCATCACGGTTGAAGAAGCCAAGACCGCCGAAACCGAGCTCGAAGTCGTCGAAGGCATGCAGTTCGACCGCGGCTACCTGTCGCCCTACTTCGTCACCAACCCGGAAAAGATGGTCGCCGACCTCGACGACGCTTTCATTCTCCTCCACGAGAAGAAGCTCTCGAACCTGCAGGCGATGCTCCCGGTTCTCGAAGCCGTCGTCCAGACCGGCAAGCCGCTCCTGATCATCGCTGAAGACGTCGAAGGCGAAGCTCTTGCAACGCTCGTCGTCAACAAGCTGCGTGGCGGCCTCAAGATCGCTGCCGTCAAGGCTCCGGGCTTCGGCGACCGCCGCAAGGCCATGCTCGAAGACATCGCCATCCTCACGGGCGGCACCGTCATCTCCGAAGACCTCGGCATCAAGCTCGAAAATGTCACGCTCGACATGCTCGGCCGCACCAAGAAGGTCTCGATCTCCAAGGAAAACACCACCATCGTCGACGGCGCCGGCTCGAAGGCCGACATCGAAGGCCGCGTTGGTCAGATCAAGGCTCAGATCGAAGA
>NZ_JNNU01000028.1 GCF_000732195.1 Neorhizobium vignae | reverse complement strand
ACTGATTATAAACGATAATTTCCGAATTTCTGGAATCCTGGGGCGTTAATATTCGTTAACCGCTCTCCTTAAGGGGCTCTTCATCGACCGTGGAACCGGTTCCCCGGTGGAAACCGTCATTCCTTCCATTCTTGTGCCGCCGCGGCAAAACATGCGATACCACAATGCCCCCGAAACTCTCTGGAAAGTGGTCCCCGTGCGCGTTCTCTCCGATGCCTTCATTCCCGAATTGCCGAACCCCTATCGCGGCAAGGTGCGCGAGAACTACGATCTGCCGGACGGCAGCCGCATCATCATCGCAACCGATCGCCTCAGCGCTTTCGACCGCATCCTCACCGCGATCCCCGACAAGGGGCATGTCCTGACCCAGACCGCGCGCTACTGGTTCGAGGCGACGAAGGACATCTGCCCCAACCATGTGATCGCCTACCCGGATCCGAATGTGGTGATCGGCAAGCGGCTCGATATCCTGCCCGTCGAGATCGTCGTGCGCGGTTATCTTGCCGGCACGACGGGCACGTCGCTGCTCACCCTCTATAAGAAGGGAGAGCGGACCATGTACGGGCTCGATCTTCCGGACGGCCTCAAGGACAACGAAATCCTGCCAGCGCCGGTGATCACGCCCACCAGCAAGGCCTTCGACGGCGGTCACGACGAGCCCCTGACGCCGGGCGAGATCGTCGAGCAGGGACTTCTGTCCGCCGAACAGTGGGAGACCCTCTCCCGTTATGCGCTCGCGCTTTTTGCGCGCGGCCAGCAACTGGCGGCACAACGCGGCCTGATCCTCGTCGACACCAAATACGAATTCGGCACGGATGCCGACGGCACCATCATTCTCGCCGACGAGATCCACACGCCGGACAGCAGCCGCTATTGGATCGCCGACAGCTACGACGAGGCCTTCCGCAACGGCACGCGGCCGAAGAGTTTCGACAAGGATTTCATCCGCGCCTGGGTGGTCGAGCGTTGCGACCCTTATAAGGATGAGATCCCGGCGATCCCCGCCGAACTCGTCGAGGAGACCGCCAAGGTCTACCGCACGGCTTACGAGACGATCACCGGCGAGACTTTCGTGCCAGATACCAGCGGTGCGACCGTGCTCGACCGTATCCGCAGCAATTTGGCGCCCTATTTCAGCACGCGTTGAACAAATTGGCCGGAAAACCGATCCGGCATTGTAAAGAGGACAGAGTGCGCAGACCGAGACGCAAGGCGGAAGAAACCCGGGGCGATATCCTCAACACGGCAGAGATACTCTTCCGTGAACGGGGGATTGCCAAGTGTTCGATCGCCGACGTCGCCCATGCGCTGCATATGTCGCCCGCCAATATCTTCAAGCATTTCCATTCCAAGGCATCGTTGGCGGATGCCATCTGCGACCGGCATATCAGCCGCATGATCGGCCGGTTCGAGACGCTCGACGAGCCGGCCCCGGCGCCGGAGCGGCTGGCGATCGTCGTCCGCAAGCTGATGGAAGCACATCTCCAGGACCTCCGCGACAATCCCTTCCTGTTCGAGATGATCTTCCTGATGTCGGAGGCGGATCTCCCCAGCGGCCAGCATTACAAGCGGCTGATCGAGAACCTGTTCACCGATCTGATACGGCAGGGCGTGGAAAGCGGCGCCTACAAATGTACCGACCCGCAGGCGATCAGCCAGCATGTGGCGGCCGCCTTTGCGAGCGTGCTGCATCCGGTCCTTCTGGCCAAGGCCGGCGAGGCGGAATTGCATGACCGCTGCAATGGCCTTGCCAGGCTTGTGAATGCTGCGCTGCAAAATCCGCTTGCCAAGTGACGGTTTTATATTTACGTCACTTTCGCGAGCCTGGAACGCTGGTTGAACCTGCCTTTTCGACCCCCACTGTTCCGGCCGCCTAGGACGGGTTACTCTCCCCGCCTTCCGCCCCGGCACATCTGCCTGCCGAGGTGATCGCCCAGATGTTTTGCCTTGGATGACGCCATGACCGGACGCAAACTGATACTTTCCCTGCTTCTTTCCGCAGCACTTGCTGCCTGCAGCGATTCGGGCCAGAAGCCGGCCGGCAACGCCGCGGCAGGCGGCGCGCCGCAGCGCCCGCCGCAGCCGGTCAGCGTGGTGATCATGAAGAAGTCCGAGCAGCCGATCACGGCCGTGCTGCCGGGCCGGGCGGCACCCTTCCAGATCGCCGACATCCGCCCGCGCGTCACCGGGGAGATCAAGGAGATCGCCTTCAAGCAGGGCAATGAGGTCAAGGCCGGAGACCTTCTCTACAAGATCGAGGACAGCACCTATGCGGCCGAGGTCGCCCAGGCGAAGGCGACCGTCTCGAAGGCGGAAGCCAGCATCCCGAGTGCCCAGGCGAACCTTTCCCGCTATGAGCGGCTGGTCAACAGCGGTGCGACGCAGATCGAATATGAAAATGCGCGGGTGACCCTTCTTCAGGCGCAGGCGGATGTGGCTCAGGCCAATGCCGCGCTCAACGCCGCCCAGATCAATCTCGACCTGACCGAAATCCGGGCGCCCTTCGACGGCGTCACGTCGATCTCCAATGTCAGCATCGGCAATATCGTCACCGCCAACCAGACGACGGCGCTGACGACGCTCCGCCGCCTCGATCCGGTCTATATCGACCTCATCGATTCCAGCACCAATCTTCTTGAGCTGCGCTCGGCCATGGCATCCGGCCGCCTGAGCGGCGATCCGCGCAAGGCGGATATCCGCCTGGCTCTGGAAGACGGGACGGACTATCCCCTGACCGGCAAGCTCGACATGGCCGACATGGCCGTCAGCGAAACCACCGGCACCTATCAGATCCGCGCGCTGTTCGATAACCCCAACGACATGATCCTGCCGGGCACCTATGTGCGCGCCACGGTCACCCTCGGCAACGAGAGCGGTTACCTGATCCCGCAGCGCGCCGCGACGCGCAATGCCCGCGGCGAGCTTTCCGCCAAGTTCGTGACGGCGGACGGCAAGGTAGAGAGCCGCATCTTCCCGACCAGCAGCGTCTCGGGCAACAGCTGGCTTGTCACGCAGGGTGTTGCCGACGGCGATCGCCTGATCGTCGACGGCTTCCAGTGGATCGCCGATGGCGCCACGGTCCAGCCGGTCGAGGCGACGGTCGACGACAAGGGTTTCGTCGCCGAGGCGCCGAAACCAGCCGCTGCAAAGCCGTGAGGCCCCGGGCGGAAACGATCATGACGAAACGCGGCAAGGAATAATCTGAATGGCCAAGTTCTTTATCCGGCGACCGGTATTCGCCTGGGTCATCGCGATCGTCATCATGCTCGGCGGTGCGCTCGCCATCGCGACGCTCTCGATCTCGCAATATCCCGACATCGCGCCGACCACCGTCAGGATTACGGCAAGCTACAATGGTGCAAGCGCGGAAACCGTCGAGAAATCGGTGACGACGGTCATCGAGGACGGCATGACCGGCCTTGACGACCTTACCTATATGACGTCGTCCTCCTCGACCGGCCGCGCCACCGTCACGCTGACCTTCGGCAACAGCGTGCTTCCGGACATTGCCCAGGTGCAGGTGCAGAACAAGCTGCAGCTCGTGCAGTCGCAGCTGCCCGACGTCGTACAGCAGGCGGGCCTCGAGGTCGCCCGTTCGACCTCGAGCATCCTGATGGTCGGCGCCCTGGTTTCGACCGACAAGAAGCGAAGCTCCGTCGATCTCGGCGACCTGTTTTCCACGCAGATCGAGGATCAGGTCAAGCGCCTGGAAGGCGTCGGCAGCATCGACATCTTCGGGTCCGGTTACGCAATGCGGGTCTGGCTCGATCCCTACAAGCTGCAGAAATACCAGCTGACGCCCGCCGATGTGACATCGGCGATCCAGTCCCAGAACACCCAGGTTTCGGTCGGCGCCCTGGGCGGTCTTCCGGCCAGGCAGGAGCAGCAGCTTACGGTCACCATGACCGCGCAAAGCCAGCTGACGACGGTCGACGATTTCGAGCGGATCATCCTCAAGGTCGAACAGGACGGCGCGACGGTGCGGCTCAGCGATGTCGCCCGCGTCGAGATCGGCGAAGAGAGTTATGGCGGCGGCTCCCGCCAGAACGGCCTGCCGTCCACGGGTTTCGCCGTGAACCTCGCGACCGGCGCCAACGCTCTCGATACCGCCGCACGCGTCAGGGAGGCGCTGACCGCCATCGGACCCCATCTTCCGGACGGCGTGGAGATCACCTATCCCTACGACACGACGCCCTTCGTGCAGCTTTCGATCGAAAAGGTCGTCCACACGCTCATCGAAGCGATCATTCTCGTTTTCGTCGTCCTGCTCGTCTTCCTGCAAAATCTGCGGGCAACGCTGATCCCGATGATTGCGGTGCCCGTCGTCCTGCTCGGCACGTTCGGGGTCCTGGCGATAACCGGATATTCGATCAACACCCTGACGATGTTCGCCATGGTTCTGGCGATCGGCCTTCTCGTCGACGATGCCATCGTCGTCGTCGAGAATGTCGAGCGAATCATGGACGAAGAGGGCTTAGGTCCGCTCGAAGCGACCGAAAAGTCCATGGGCGAGATCACCGGCGCCATCATCGGCATTGCGCTGGTCCTGACGGCCGTGTTCATCCCGATGGCCTTTTTCGGCGGCTCGACCGGC
The DNA here is from genome assembly GCF_000732195.1 of Neorhizobium vignae. Lineage (GTDB taxonomy): Bacteria > Pseudomonadota > Alphaproteobacteria > Rhizobiales > Rhizobiaceae > Neorhizobium > Neorhizobium vignae. Next base: position 64,940 of record NZ_JNNU01000028.1, on the reverse strand, counting down.
ATCATCTATCGCCAGTTCTCGATCACCATCGTATCGGCCATGCTGCTTTCGGCGCTGGTCGCCATCGTGCTGACGCCGGCGCTTTGCGCCACCATGCTGAAGCCGATCGACCATCACAAGAAAGGTCGCGGCATCGGCGCCCTGTTCAATCGTGGTTTCGACCGGTCCACGCGCGGATATGTCAGCACCATAGGGTATCTCCTGAAGCGCCCGTTCCGTGTGATGCTGGTGTTCCTGCTGGTGATCGGCGGCTGCGCCTGGCTTTTCACCAGGCTGCCGAATTCCTTCCTTCCGCAGGAAGACCAGGGCGTTCTGCTGACCATCATCCAGACGCCCGTCGGCGCCACCACGCCGCGCACCGACGAAGCGGTCAAGAAGGTCGAGGCCTATTTCCTCGAAAAGGAAAAGGACAATGTGGATGCTGTATTCGGCGTCCTCGGCTTCAGCTTCAGCGGAAGCGGCCAGAACAACGCGATCGTCTTCACCAAGCTCAAGGATTTCGCCGAGCGAACCAGGCCGGAGCAGTCCGCCGCAGCTATCGTCCAGCGGGCGAGCGGCTATTTCTTCAGCATCCGCGACGCGCAGGTCTTCGCGCTTCTGCCGCCGGCCATCCAGGGGCTTGGCACGTCGAGCGGTTTCTCCATGTATCTGGTCGACAGCGGCAATAACGGCAATGCGGCGCTGACCACGGCATCGCAGCAGCTCATTCAGGCCGGTACCGGCAATCCGAACATCAGTTCGCTGCGCAGCAGCACCCAGCGGTCCGAAACCCAGCTCAAGATCCTGCTCGACCAGGAAAAGCTGGGCGCGATGGGCGTCGACCTCGCTTCGGTCAACTCGATGTTGGCGACCATCTTCGCCGGACGCGACGTCAACGACTTCACCCTCAACAACGAGCTGAAGCCGGTCTATGTCCAGGGCGACGCGCCCTATCGAATGCAGCCGGACGACCTGAAACACTGGTTCGCCCGCAACAACGCCGGCGAGATGGTTCCCTTCTCCTCCTTCAGCACCGTACAGTGGATCAACGGCACCCCGCAGCTTGCGCGCTTCAACGGCACCAGCGCCATTCCTTTCGACGGCGCGGCCGGTCCCGGCGTCAGCACCGGCCAGGCCATGGACGAGATGCAGAGGCTGACGACCGCACTGCCTGGCGGCTATTCGGTTGCCTGGCAAGGTATTTCCTATCAGGAACGGCTGTCCGGCTCCCAGGCGCCCATGCTTTATGCGCTGTCGGTCCTGATCGTCTTCCTCTGCCTTGCGGCGCTTTATGAAAGCTGGTCGATCCCGTTCTCGGTCATATTGGCCGTGCCGATCGGCGTGCTCGGTGCGCTTTCCGCCGCGTATTTCTTCGGCCAGTCGAACGACGTCTACTTCAAGGTCGGGCTTCTGACGACGATCGGCCTGGCGGCCAAGAACGCCATTCTGATCGTCGAATTCGCCAAGGATCGTCAGGTCGGCGGGAAGAGCCTGATCGAGGCGACCCTTGAGGCCGCACGCCTGCGCCTGAGGCCGATCGTCATGACATCGCTCGCCTTCATCCTCGGCGTCGTGCCGCTGGCGATCGCGACCGGGGCCGGATCTGCCGCCCAGAATGCCATCGGCATCGGCGTGCTGGGTGGTATGCTTTCTGCAACACTTCTCGGAATTTTCTTCGTTCCGTCCTTCTTTGTTGTCGTTAGACGGTTATCAAAGCGTGAAAAAGAGTAGGATGTCGATTACGTTCGTTAACGTATTCGACCTTTAATGCCGTCAGAAGCTGTGCGAATCGCTGCTGACGGGACAATCGGAAGAGGCATGAGTGCTGACCTTCCACGCGTTGTAGGGCACTGGGACAGAAAAATGTTATCCATTCGTGTTGTCGCTCCTCTCACTATGCTGCTGCTTTCGGGCTGCGTCGTTGGTCCAGATCACAAGGCGCCGGAAATTGCTCTTCCGGGTAAATTTGCCGAAGCCGGCAAGACCAGCAACGGCGATGTTTCGCAGGTTGCCTGGTGGACCGCATTTAATGACAGCCGTCTGAACGGCTATGTAAATCAGGGGATCGGCCAGAACCTCGATATCCTCCAGGCTCTGGAACGGATCACTTCTGCCCAGGCCAACGTTACCGTCGCCGGCGCGGGCGCTCTCCCGTCGCTGGATCTCTCGGCTGCCAGCACGACCACCGGCATTCGTACCGAACCCGGTTCGTTCTCGCGGACGACCACGACGGCGGGCACTGCCGATGCGTCCTGGTTCCTCGATCTTTTCGGCCTCTACAGGCGCTCCAAGGAAAGTGCGCTCGCAAGCCTCGACGCCGCCTATGCCAGCGAAGACGTTGCACGTCTCTCGTTCCTGTCTCAGGTTGTCGCCGCCTATATCGACGTGCGCTACTATCAGGAGCGTATCGCGATTGCCCGCCGGAACCTCGATTCGCGGCGCGAAACGCTGAACCTCACCAAGCTCCAGCTGGATGCCGGCGCGGCCTCGCGCCTCGATGTCGTTCAGTCGGAAGGCCTGGTCAATTCGACGATCGCGGAAATTCCGGGCCTGGAAACGAGTTTCCGGGGTGCGGCCCACCGTGTCGCCACGCTTCTCGCCATGCCGGCATCGACGCTCGTTCCTGAACTGCAGAAAGGCGCCCGCCAGCCGGTCGCCCGCTTCAGCACCAAGGCCGGCGTCCCGGCAGACCTGATCCGCAACCGTCCGGACATCCGAGCCGCGGAACGGGAACTCGCATCGGCAGTCGCCCAGATCGGCGTCGCCGAGGCCCAGCTCTATCCGGCCATTACGCTCGGCGGCTCCATTTCTCCGAGATACAACGCCATTGCCGGCGGCCTCGATACCCGGGCCCTGACCTGGTCCTTCGGTCCGCAGCTGAGCCTGCCGATCTTCGACGGCGGCCGTCTGCGCGGCAACGTCAAGATCGCCGAATCCAGCGCCCGCGGAGAGTATCTTGCCTGGAAGCAGACGGTTTTGAACGCGGTCGAGGAAGTGGAAAATGCGCTGGCTGCAGTTTCCCGCGACAGCCGCACGGTTTCCGCACTTCAGGCAACTGTGAAGTCCTACGAAGAAGCCCTGCAGCTCGGCACCGCCAGCTATCGTGACGGCGCTTCCTCGCTGCTCGACGTTCTCGACGCCCAGCGTCAGGTCTCGACCGCTCAGTCGAACCTCGCTGCCGCCGTGCGTCAGATGGCACAGGACTACGTTTCGCTCAATGTGGCGATCGGCGGCGGCTACGCCTTCGGCAAGACCGATACAAGGGTCGCGTCCGTGGTCATCAAGAAGTAGGCTCCGCCTAAACATAACCGACAACAAAAAACCTCCGGAGCCAGCGCTTCGGAGGTTTTTTTATCACGCCCGGAAAGGTGGGGGACGATCAGTTCTTGGCGCGCTCGACGTAGGAATTGTCTTCGGTGGCGATCACGACGCGGGTGCCGGCATCGATATGCGGCGGAACCGCGGTGCGGATGCCATTCGACAGCATGGCCGGCTTGTAGGACGAGGAAGCCGTCTGGCCCTTGACGACCGGTTCGGTCTCGACGATCTCGAGCGTCACATGGCGCGGCAGCTGAAGAGCCAGAGCAATGCCTTCGTGCATGGAGAGAACGCAGGTCATGCCTTCCTGAAGATAGGCCTTCTGGTCGCCCATCGTATCCGCGTCCACCACGACCTGGTCGTAGTTTTCCGGGTTCATGAAGTGGAAGCCTTCGCCGTCTTCATAGAGGAACTGGTGGTTGACGTCCTCGACGAAGGCACGCTCGACCTGCTCGGTCGTCCGCCAGCGCTCGGACACCTTCACGCCGTCGACGATGCGGCGCATATTGACCTGCGTGACAGGCGTGCCCTTGCCGGGATGGAAGTTCTCGGCGGTGAGAACGACATAAAGCTTGCCGTCCACATCGATGACGTTGCCCTTGCGGACGGAAGAGGCGATGACCTTGACCATAGGATTCCTTGTGTAGCGAACCGGCTTGTAACTGCCGAAAATGCATCGTAGAGGACCGGGCGATAACCGTCCCGAAGGACGGATCGTCTGTTTTCCGGCCGGAACTACTCTAAAACCGCGCAAAGTGGAAGCCTTGCCGGGGAGAACCGGCGAAGAAAGCCGCAAATGAGCTCGTCGCGACCTGCCATATCCCGCTCGCCCTGGTGGATGCCGGCGAACCATGCCGACCGCCGGCCGTTCCTGATGGGCCGCAACGCGGTCCAGACGGCGTTGCGCCGGTTCTTCTTCGAGCGCGATTTCATCGAGGTCGATACGGCGACGCTCCAGGTTTCCCCGGGCAACGAGACACATCTGCATGCCTTCGCAACCGAAGCGATCGCCATCGATGGCGGCAGGGCGCCGCTCTATCTGCACACGTCGCCAGAATTTGCCGCCAAGAAGCTGATGGCCGCCGGCGAGAAGCGTATCTTCACCTTCGCGCATGTCTACCGCAACCGGGAACGCGGACCGCTGCACCATCCGGAATTCACCATGCTGGAATGGTACCGCGTCGGCGAAAGCTACGAACAGCTGATGGCCGATTGCGCCGAGATGCTGGCGCTGGCCGCCGATACCACCAGGACCGGGCGCTTTGCCTTCCGCGGGATGGAAGTCGATCCTTTCGCCGAACCGGAACGCCTGACGCTGGCTGAAGCCTTCGACCGGTTCGCCGGCATCGACCTACTCGCCTCCGTCACCCCCAACGGCGATACCGACCGGGACCTTCTGGCGGCCGGCCTGAAAAAAGCCGAGATTCGCTTTGCCGAAGACGACACCTGGGCAGACCTCTTCAGCAGGGTCCTGGTCGAGAAGATCGAGCCGCATCTCGGCCAGGACCGCGCGACGATCCTCCACGAATATCCCGTTTCCGAGGCAGCGCTGGCCCGGCCGTCCTCCCGTGATCCGCGCGTGGCTGAACGTTTCGAGCTTTATGCCTGCGGCGTCGAGCTCGCCAACGCCTTCGGCGAACTGACCGACGCCGGCGAGCAACGCCGCCGTTTCGAACACGAAATGTCTGAAAAGGCGCGCATCTACGGTGAACGTTATCCGCTCGACGAAGACTTTCTCGACGCGCTTTCGATCATGCCCGACGCAAGCGGCGCCGCACTTGGCTTCGACCGGCTCGCCATGCTGGCAACGGGTGCGACCCGCATCGAGCAGGTCATGTGGGCGCCGGTTGCGGAGGTGTTTGGATGACCGCACCGCGTTCACTGAAGACCGCCGATGATCTGGTATCCGCCGGACTGATCGAACCCGAAAAACTTGCCTCCATTCGCGCGGTGGCGGATCGTTATGCCATCGCCCTGACGCCGACCGTTGTTTCGCTCATCGACCGCGCAGACCGGCAGGATCCGATCGCCCGGCAATTCGTTCCCGATCCGGCCGAGCTGCTGACGACGCCGGAGGAGCGCGCCGACCCGATCGGCGATCAGGCGCATAGCCCGGTCAAGGGCATCGTTCACCGCTATCCGGACCGGGTGCTGCTGAAGGCCGTGCATATCTGCCCGGTCTATTGCCGCTTCTGCTTCCGCCGCGAGATGGTCGGGCCACAAGGCGACGGAACGCTGGCGCCCGAGGAACTGTCGGCGGCGCTCGCCTATATCCGCGAGCATTCGGAGATTTGGGAAGTGATCCTCACCGGCGGCGATCCGCTGGTCCTGTCTCCGAGGCGGCTTGCTGCCATCATGCGCGGCCTTGCCGAGATCCCCCATGTAAAGATCGTCCGCTTCCACACGCGGGTGCCCGTCGTCGAGCCGGACCGCATCGACACGGCAATGATCGCGGCACTGAAGGAAAGCTGCAAGGTGGTCTACATCGCGCTGCACGCCAACCATCCCAGCGAAATGACCGAGGCCGCCCGCGCCGCCTGCGCCCGCCTGATCGATGCCGGCTTGCCGATGGTGAGCCAGACGGTGCTCTTGCGCGGTGTCAACGACGATCCGGCGGTGCTTGGCGACCTGATGAAGGCTTTTGTCGAGACCCGGGTCAAGCCCTATTACCTGCACCATCCCGACCTTGCCCCGGGTACGAGCCACTTCCGGCTGGACATCGCCGAGGGCCAGAAGATCGTTTCGGCGCTTCGGGGCAACATTTCCGGCCTTTGCCAGCCCACCTATGTCCTGGATATCCCCGGCGGCCACGGCAAGGCCGCGATCGGCGAAAGCGCCCTGCGCGGCGAAGGCGGATGTTATTCCGTCAGCGATTTCCGCGGCGGCGAGCACGTATATCCTCCGAAATGACACGGGTTCTTGTTCACGCGGCGAAGTGCGCCCGTGGCTTGGCGTGGAACTGGAGAGCCCACACGAATGCGGAACCTCAATAGATTTAGTTAGGTGGCTCCGCATTCGCGTGGCCTTCGGCGTCTTGTCAGGGCTTCCGGCCCCTACAGGTGATCACCTCGCCTCGCTGCGTGGCTTCGTTCGCGATCTCCTTTCGGGAGATCCTGCCACTTGCACGGCTCAACCGAACCCGGCCCGGTGGCCAGGGGGAGGCTTGATAGGAAGGCTCGCCTTTCAGCGCACCCCTCCATGGCTTTCACCTCCCTGACCTTTCCTGCACGTTACAGGTCCAATCAGGGCGCCGGCCCCCGCCTGCCCGCGAACGTCTCGCGAAACACTCCGGCGACGGAAGCGGGGCAATTGTAGGCATGGGTTCAAAGGGCGAGGAAAAAGAGGGCGGTATTTTTCTGGCAAGGCTTTGAATTGCCTCGCTGGACTTCCTCTTCCCCGCCCGAGCGTATCCCCTCACGACGAATGAACTTGCCTCGTCATCGACGGGCGCAGGATCAACTCACCCCTTCTCGACCGGCATATAGAGGTCACCGCCGTCGCGATATTTCGCAGCCATGGCTTCCAGCCCCTCCTTCTGCGCCTCGGCGCGGATGTCATGCGAAATCCGCATCGAGCAGAACTTCGGGCCGCACATGGAGCAGAAATGCGCCACCTTGTGCGCCTCCTTCGGCAAGGTCTCATCATGGAAGGAACGCGCCGTTTCCGGATCGAGCGAGAGGTTGAACTGGTCCTCCCAACGGAACTCGAAGCGGGCGCGCGACAGCGCGTCGTCGCGAACCTGCGCCGCCGGATGGCCCTTGGCGAGATCGGCGGCATGCGCCGCGATCTTGTAGGTGATGACCCCCACCTTGACGTCGTTGCGGTCCGGCAGGCCGAGATGCTCCTTGGGCGTCACGTAGCAGAGCATGGCGGTGCCGAACCAGCCGATCATGGCAGCGCCTATGCCCGACGTGATGTGGTCGTAGCCCGGCGCGATATCGGTGGTCAGCGGCCCGAGGGTATAAAACGGAGCCTCGCCGCAGACCGCGAGCTGCTTGTCCATGTTGGCCTTGATCTTGTGCATCGGCACATGGCCGGGGCCTTCGATCATCACCTGGCAATCCTTCGCCCAGGCGATTTTCGTCAGCTCGCCGAGCGTGTCCAGCTCCGCGAACTGCGCCGCGTCGTTGGCGTCCGCGATCGAACCCGGGCGCAGACCGTCACCGAGCGAGAAGGAGACGTCGTAAGTGCGGCAGATATCGCAGATCTCCTCGAAATGCTCGTAGAGAAAACTCTCCCTGTGGTGGTGCAGGCACCACTTGGCCATGATCGAGCCGCCGCGGGAAACGATGCCGGTGACGCGATTGACGGTGAGCGGGATATAGGAAAGCCGCACGCCGGCATGGATGGTGAAATAGTCGACGCCCTGCTCGGCCTGTTCGATCAGCGTATCGCGATAAACCTCCCAGGTCAGGTCCTCGGCAATGCCGTTCACCTTTTCGAGCGCCTGGTAGAGCGGCACCGTGCCGATCGGCACCGGCGAATTGCGGATGATCCAGTCGCGGATATTGTGGATGTTGCGGCCGGTCGACAGGTCCATGACCGTATCGGCGCCCCAGCGGATCGCCCAGACCATCTTCTCGACCTCCTCGGCCATCGACGAGGTGACGGCCGAATTGCCGATATTGGCGTTGATCTTCACCAGGAAGTTCCGGCCGATGATCATCGGTTCGGATTCGGGATGGTTGATATTGGCGGGAATGATGGCCCGGCCTTCGGCGACTTCGCGTCGAACGAACTCGGGCGTCACGAAGTCCGGCACATGGGCGCCGAAACTTTCGCCGTCGCGGAGGAGCGGCTCGCTGGCCGCCTGCCGGCCGAGATTCTCGCGGATGGCGACGAACTCCATCTCCGGCGTGATGATGCCGGCCCGAGCATAGGCGAGCTGGGTGACGGCCCTGCCCGCTTTCGCCTTGAAGGGCTGGTTGCGGACCGGGAATTCCGGCGTGAGGTGGCTGCCGGACACGAAGCCGTTGTCCTCCGGCCTGACGATGCGGCCCTCATAGGCCTCGACATCGCCGCGGGCGGCAATCCAGTTTTCACGCAGGCGCGGCAGGCCGGCGTCGATGCTGATTGCGGCACCTTCCACCGTGTAGGGACCGGAGGAATCGTAGACGGTGACCGGCGGTTCGCCGGAGGTCGGATGCAATGCGATCTGACGCATCGGCACCCGGATGTCCGGATGGACCGTTCCAGCTTTCAGGACTTTCGTCGAGGCGGGAAGCGGACCGGTGGTGACGACCGGGGTGAGCTTGGTGGTTGCGATATTCATGGCTCGAGGCTCCAAGGTTTGACGTTTGGAGACCCAGTTCCAGTGTTGGAATGATGGAAAAACACCTCGGAATCCGAAGGACGGTTTCCCGTCCTCGCTGCCGCAGCGCCCGCACCGTCCCTACGCCAGTATGAACTGGATCAGGTTCAACGGGTCACTGCGCCTCGGCCGGCCAAAGCCGGTCCGACCAGCAGTATCTCAGCCCCTTGCCGGGACCCCCCTGGTGAATGGCACCATCAGAAGCCCGTGGGCCGTTGATGTCAAGCCGGGCCATGCCGGTGGCGATTGATCGGATTTTACGGAATCCCGCAGCCCTAACTTCACGACGTTTATTGCCGGAATCTTAGGCTTTCCTGCGTAGTAAAGTCGCCAGCCATGAACGCAGAATTCGAACGATCCGGAGACGTCGAGATGAACGAGACCATTCGCGAATTGCTCACGCGGGTAGGCGGCCTTCCGGTCGCCGTGACCGAGCTGGAAGACGGCGCCGATCTTTATGCGGCCGGCCTTTCCTCCTTTGCATCCGTACAACTGATGCTCGGCCTGGAAGAGGCCTTCGACATCGAGTTTCCGGACAGCCTCTTGAACCGCAAGTCCTTCGCCAGCATAGCCGCGGTCGAGCAGACGGTTTCGCATATCCTGAAAGCGCGCGAGGCCGCTTGAGATGAGCCTCCCCGCCTTTGCCGCCGACATGAGCCTGAGCGCCCGCGCTCAGCGCGTGGCAACCGTAGCGGCCGAATTTGCCGACCGCGTCGACCATGACGGCCGCTTCCCGCGCGAGGCGGTCGATGCCATGAAGGCCGAGCGCCTGATCGGCATCCAGATCCCCACCGCGTTCGGCGGCGAGGGCGCTTCGATCGCGGAGATCGCCGAGGTCTGCTCCATCCTGGGACAGGCCTGCGCCGCGAGCGCCATGGTTTTCGCCATGCACCAGATCAAGGTTTCGAGCCTCGTCGAGCACGGTGGCGACAGCGAATGGCATAGGGACTTCATGCGCGAGCTTGCCGGCCGCCAGCTTCTCGTCGCTTCCGCGACGACCGAGGGCGGCATCGGCGGCAATATGCGCAACTCCATCTGCGCCATCGAGGTCGATGGCGATACCTGCCGCCTGACGAAGGACGCGACGGTGATTTCCTACGGCGCCCACGCCGATGCGATCATGGTCACCTCGCGCTCCAACGAGAAGGCCGCACCGACCGACCAGGTCATGACCGTCTTCAAGCAAGGCCAGTATACCCTGCAGAAGACCGTCGACTGGGATACGCTCGGCATGCGCGGCACCTGCTCGGACGGTTTCCTCTTCAGGGGTGAAGCGCCGTCCATGCAGATCTTTCCGAAGCCGTTCGCCGAGATCGCGGCGCAATCGATGCTCGCCACCTCGCATCTCCTCTGGAGCGCGATGTGGTACGGGATCGCGGCCGATGCGGTATTGCGCGCCCAGGCCTTCGTGCGCGCCGCTGCCCGCAAGGCGGGTGGCACCCAGCCGCCCGGCGCGCTGAGGCTCGCCGAAGCCTCGAACCTGCTGCAGCTCCTCAAGGCCGGCATCCTCTCCGGCCTCAGGATCTACGCGGATGCCAAGGCCGATCACGACCAGTTGTCGTCCATGGCGTTTTCGATCGCCATGAACAACGTCAAGCTCGCTTCCTCCGAAACGATCCTGACCATCATCAACCAGGCGATGATCATCTGCGGCATCATGGGCTACAAGAACGGCACGCCCTACAGCCTCGGCCGGCATCTGCGCGACGCGCATTCCGCCCAGTTGATGATTTCCAACGACCGCATCCTCGGCAATACGTCGACCATGCTGCTCGTCCAGAAACCGGACACCAGCCTGCTCGGCTGACGCCCCGATCATTTCATATGTAAACCATTGAAAAGAATGAGGTAAAGCCATGGATATGCAAGTTTCCTTTCTCGACCGACTGTTCGATGCGGGCCTGCTGATCGAGACGGGCGTCGACGGACTGTATGGCCGCAGCGGCCAGTTCGAAGACGTCATCGCCGCCTTCGAACGCCTGATCGACAAGGTCGGAGGCGCCGACGGTGCAGAGGCCATGCGTTTCCCGCCCGGCATGAACCGTGCCTTTTTCGAGACCAGTGGCTACATGAAGAGCTTTCCGCAGCTTGCCGGGACGGTCCACTCGTTCTGCGGCAACGAACTTGACCACATGAGCCTCCTGAAATGCATGGAGGTCGGCGAGGAGGACTGGACCAAGGGCCAGGAAGCGACCGACATCGTGCTGACGCCGGCCGCCTGCTATCCGCTCTACCCGACCGTTGCGCGCCGCGGCAACCTGCCCGCCGGCGGCGGTCTCTTCGACCTGCAGAGCTACTGCTTCCGCCACGAGCCCTCCAAGGATCCGGCCCGCCAGCAGCTGTTCCGCATGCGCGAATATGTCTGCATGGGCACCGAGAGCCACGTCACCGATTTCCGCCAGCTGTGGATGGATCGCGGCGTCGAGATGATGAAGTCGGTCGGCCTCGATGTGACGATCGACATCGCCAACGACCCGTTCTTCGGCCGCGCCGGCAAGATGCTGGTCAACAACCAGCGCGACCAGAACCTGAAGTTCGAGCTCCTGATCCCGATCACCTCCGTCGCCAAGCCCACCGCCTGCATGAGCTTCAACTATCATCAGGACAGTTTCGGCCTGAAATGGGGCCTCAACCTGGAAGATGGCAGCGTTGCTCACACGGCCTGCGTCGGTTTCGGCCTCGAACGCATCGCGCTTGCGCTTTTCCACACCCACGGTCTGGACGTAAACGAGTGGCCGGGCTCCGTCCGCGCCACGCTCTGGGGCTGATCCAATGACGGCGGTATTTCCGGCGCTCGATCCGGCCAACTACAGGACGCATGCGCTGCATTCGGCCGAGCGCATGTGGCCGGAGACGAATTGTTACGTCGATCTGTGGATCGAGGTGCTTTCGGCACAAGGCCTGCCGCCGGAAGCCATGCTCGGTTTCACCCTGACCCAGGATTTCGAGGGCGACCAGTTCACCTTCTTCAAGGTGCCGCTCGAAGACCTCGAAACCCTGTTCGGCATCCGCGTGACGGAACTGGCGATCTTCGACCGGCCGGAATGGCATGTTGCGGAGCAGATCCGCCGCGGCCGGCTGACGCTGCTCGAACTCGACAGCTTCTATCTGCCTGATACGCGCGGCGTCGCCTATCGCCAGGAACACGGCAAGACGACGGTCGCGATCAACCGGCTGGACCTCGAACGCCGCGAGCTCGACTATTTCCACAATGGCGGCTTCTTCACCCTTTCCAGCGAAGATTTCGATGGCCTGTTCCAGTTGAACGCCGGACCCGAGGCGCTGCCCTTCCTGCCCTATACCGAATTCGCCAAGTTCCCCGCCGCCTATCCGGACGCGAGGGAAATTCGGGAAACCGCCTGGAAGCTGCTCAGGCATCATTTTCCGCGGCGGCCGGAGGACAATCCGATCCGTGCGTTCGGGAAAGTCTTCCCGGCGCAGGTGGAGCGGATCGCCGAGAGGGACTTCGGCTTCTTTCACAAATATGCGTTCAACACGCTGCGGCAGATTGGCGCCAATTTCGAGCTGCTGGCGAGCCATCTCGCCTGGCTGAACCACAAGGCGTTCGCTCAGCCTGAACAGCAGGCACTGAGGATTTCGGAAGTGGCGAAATCCACCCAGTTCCAGCTTGCCCGCGCCATTACCCGCAAGAAGTTCGAGCCGCTCGCAACAGCGCTCGATCCGGCCGCCGACGCATGGGACCTGCTGATGGGGGACCTGGCATCAACGCTGAGCCACGCCCGCGAGGCCGCGTGAGCCTTCTTATCCCGATCGGATCAAAGACCAGCCTTCTTACCGATGGCTGGTCCTTGGCGTTGACGGAGCCGGGCGCCTGCTCTCTGCCGTCCGATCTTCCTCCGGATCTGGAATGTCTCCCGGCCATGGTGCCCGGCACGGTCGCCGCGGCCCTGGAAGCCGCCGGCCGCTTCGACCGTAACAAACCCGAGCCGCTGATCGACAAGGATGCCTGGTATCGCTGCCGGCTTGCCGGTGAAGCGCCCGGGCCGGCGATCCTGCGGTTTGCCGGGCTTGCGACTGTCGCCGATGTGTTTCTCGGCGAGACGCTGATCCTGTCCTCGACAAGCATGTTCGAAAGCCACGATGTCGCGGTGGAACTGACGGGCAGCGAAACACTGTCGATCTGCTTTCGAGCCTTGAAACCGCATCTGGAAAAGACCGGACCTCGTGCCCGCTGGCGTCCTCGGCTGATGAACCGCCAGGGTCTCCGCCTGATCCGCACGACCGCACTTGGCTTCATGCCGGGGTGGTGTCCGGAGGTTCATGCGGTGGGCCCCTGGCGGCCGGTTTCGGTGCTGCGCATCGCCGATAACCGCTTGGCTTCGGCCCCCTCGTCCGGCCCTGCGGGACACCCTCTCCCCGCTGGGGAGAAGAGGGAGCTCGCCGTCTCCGCCGAGCTTGATAAAAGCGGAGCAGGCCTTCTCAAGGTCAGCCTTGCCTTTGACGGATCGTCCCACGATCTCCGACTCGTCTGCAATGGCAGGGAGACACATTTTACAAATGACGGCGGCCGATATTCCGCCGAGCTTCACCTGCCGGGTATAGAACCCTGGTGGCCGCATACCCATGGCGCCCCGGCGCTTTACGACGTGATACTCCAGATCGACGGCGAAGAATTCCCGCTCGCCCGGACCGGCTTCCGCAGCCTGGAGATCGATCGCGGCACGGACGACAACGATTTCGCCGTCATCGTCAACGGCGAGAAGATATTCTGCCGCGGCGCCGTCTGGACCTCCGCCGATATCGTCAACCTGCCGGGCGATCGCGCCGGCTATGAGCCCTGGCTCAGGCTCGCGAAAGACGCGGGCATGAACATGATCCGCATTCCGGGCATCGTCACCTATGAAAGCCCGGAATTCTTTGCGCTGTGCGACGAACTCGGCCTGCTGGTCTGGCAGGACCTGATGTTCGCCAATTTCGACTATCCTGCCGGCGATCCGGATTTCGTGATTCACGTGAAAACGGAAGTCGGGCAGTTCCTGGCGGCGACGCAGGCCTCGCCGTCGCTTGCGGTCCTTTGCGGCGGCAGCGAAATCTATCAGCAAGGCGCCATGCTGGGCCTGCCGGAACGGATCTGGAAAGGTCTGCTCTGCGAGGAGATCCTTCCTGCCTTGGCAGCCGATTGCCGGCCGGACCTGCCTTATGTGGCGAACTCGCCTTCCGGCGGCGCCTTGCCTTTCTACCCGAATGCCGGCGTCGCCCATTATTACGGTGTCGGCGCCTACAAGCGGCCGCTCGAGGATGCGCGGCGGGCGAATATCCGCTTTGCAGCCGAATGCCTGGCTTTCTCAAACCTCTCCGACTCGGAAACGCTGGCCGGCGGCAAGTCCGGAATCCCCCGTGATGCCGGCGTGGACTGGGATTTCGAGGACGTTCGCGATCATTACCTCGGCACGCTTTACGATGCCGATCCGCAGATGCTGCGGGCGCAGCAGCCAGAACGGTATCTCGCCCTCTCCCGGGCGGTGACCGGAGAGGTGATGGAAACCGCTTTCGCCGAATGGCGCCGGCCCGGATCGACCTGCAACGGCGCGCTGGCCTTTACCTTCCAGGATGTCATGCACGGTCCCGGCTGGGGCGTGGTCGGCGTCGACCGCACGCCGAAACCTGCCTGGTTCGCGCTGAAGCGGGCCTTCCGGCCGGTCCAGGCCATATTTGCCGACGAGGGCACCAACGGGCTCGATATCCACCTTCTCAATGAAACGCCCGCCGACCTGCCGGTGGTTCTCGAACTCGCCTGCCTGCGGGACGGCAGGATGCCCGTCGTATCCGGCCGCCGAGACCTGACGCTTGCTTCTCGCAGCAGCGAAAGCATCGCCTCGACCGATCTGTTCGGCGCCTTCTTCGACACCAACTACGCCTACCGTTTCGGCCCACCCTCTCACGACGTGACGGTTGCGCGGCTGAAACATGCGCAAACGGGGGAGATTGTCGCAGAGGCTTTCCATTTCCCGCTCGGACGCGCCCGCGCTTTCCACGATGCCGAGATTGCGGTTTCGGTCGCAGAGGGCGACGGAGCGTTCTGGCTGGAGCTTTCGACGGACATCTTTGCGCAATCGGTCAGCATCGAATGCGCCGGCTATCGTCCCTCGGACAATGGCTTTCACCTGGCGCCGGGGGCAATCAGGCGCATCCGCCTTGCCGCACTCCCGGACGCCGCCGGCAGACCCGGCGGCACGATCCGTTCACTCGGCAGCGACCGCATCCTGCGTTTTTGAATAGGCGAGCTCTTCCAGCGGAAAACGGAAAGCCATTTGCCTGAGAGCCTTGAGATAGGCAGCGCGGGCATGCTCCGGCGTCAGATTGTGGTCGGCATCCGGAATGATCTCCGCCGATACATTGGGGAACCGGCTCAATCCGGACCCGTCATGGCCGAAATAGAAGTCGTATTGTTCGAGGCCGAGATCATTTTCGCTATAGATCAGCGAAACGGAGGTGCCGCGCTGGTGGAGGGTGCGGAAAGCGCCGTAGATCGCCCGGCCCTCCGGCAGGAAACCACGAAAGGCATGCAGGATCTTGTGCTTAGCTCGGTTGCCGAGCCCCTTCGCGATATTGCGGGCCGCGACAATGGTATCGACCTCACCTCGGATGATGCGCTTGAACGTTTCGGCTCGCAGGGCCCGCCTGCGATAGTCCTGCAGGCTGCGCGTGCCGTTGACGATCGCATCCTCCACCGACCGGCCAGGCGACCAGCGAAACACGGCGGGATTGACGGATACATTGCCGGCGATGCGGGGTTCGGCGACCGAAGCCTGAAAGCCGAGATAGGCACCGCTGCAGCGGCCTGCGGTAACGACCGGCGTCAGGCGGCGGCTTTGAAGAAAGTCGATCGCCTCCGATACATCGGCAATTTGGGTGGAATGATAGAGAACCTGCTCCGGCCGGCCCGGCACCGGCGGGCTATCTCCTGCATTGGCGGTATCGAAACGCAGCGAAGGAATGCCGGAGCGGGCGAGCGACCGGGCCAGCGCCACCGTCGAGCGCCCCCAGCCGGCATGCCTGTCGTAGGCCGATGTCAGGAAAAGCACCGTGGCGCCCGCACGGCCGTGAATCGGCTCGCAGAGGACCCCGAACAGCCGATCGTCGAGGCCGAAACGAACCGGGATTTCCGTGAAACCGTCACCGACGAGCGGCTCCGCCTGCACCGGCGTGCGGTGTGCCGCGGAGGGTGCCTCACCGGGTAACGCAACGATCCAGTCCGCCAGCTTGTCCGCCACCGGGAGCGGCAGTCTCGCAATCGCGGGATTGGAGACCAGCTGGTCGTAACCTTCGAAAGCCTGCTCGGTCACATCCGACCCGAGCGCCCGGAGCCGCGCGGCGAATTGCGTGTCGGCCGGCCGGTCGGCCCGCCCGACGACCAGAACGCGTGGCGCGGCCTGCCGATCGATCATCAGCAGATTGACCTTGCGAACCTCGTCGGCGATCTGGCCGGGCATGGTGTGCGAGGCGATGGACACGCCGGCCTTGTCGCGCTGCCCGTCGGCAAGGCCCAGATTTTCATCCACCACCCTGGACCAGACCGCAAGCTCGCGAATATGCAGGCGACCGGAAACGACCGGAGCCATATAGGCAATGCCGGCCAGATCTTCGAGCCTGTCGGCGGCTTTGGTCGCGACGACCGCCCCCAGGCCTTGGGAAACGAGGACGATCCGCTCGCAACCGGAAAGCGCCTTGAGATGCGTGGCCGCGGAAACGAGGCTGTCGGACCAGACGGAAAGCCCGCCCTCGAAATCGAGGTCGTCAAGCGCATCGCCGGTACCGGGATAATCGAACCGCAGGCTGGCGATGCCGCGATCGGCAAGCCTTTCCGAAATGATGCGCCAGAACTTGCGCGTGCACATTTCCTCCAGTCCCCAGGGGCTGGCAAACAGCACCGCCACGCCGGACGGCGCGATTCCCGCGGACGATGGCGTGAAAAGCCCGACAGTGCCGCCGAACGTCAGCGGTTGCGAAGCCGAGCGTTGAGGCAGGGGCGGGGTTTCCCCGGCGGCCGGGGATTTATGTCGAGCGTCCATCATGGTCGTGCCGGCAGGTTTTTTGATCACTGCACCAGCAATACGTCCGGCCTTGCTTCCAGGCGCTTAAACCATCCGGCGCAATTTTACCGATCGCAGCCGGATTGTTCCGAAAAGACGCGGGAGAGAACCTGCATCTGCGGTCGGTCGCCGCCTTTGGTCGGCTGGATGTTGAGCGGTTCGTTTTCCGGCCACCATTCGCCGCCGGCCCAATAGGACCAGCCGAGCCAGACATCGGCGCCCTGCTCGACCGTTCGGACCATCTCGGCAAGCGCCGGCAGGCAGTCCGGAGTGGCCGGGACTGCGAGTTCTCCCAGATATCCGCGCTGTCCGTGTTCCCGAAGCCAGCCGGCCACATCGCCGATCGCCTTCACGGCGTCGGCTGCCCGCGAGCACTCGGTGTTTTTCCCGGAGAAATCCGTGTCCAGGTATTGATGGACCTCATAGGCATAGTTGTCCTGCGGGTCGGAAATCGCGAGCATAGCCGCCGCGTTCGGGGTGCCGTAATCGCCGGCAAGCCAGCTATGGGCACCCGTCCAGGCGGTGCCCGGTACGAGCACGAGATTGGCGGCTCCCGTCTGGCGGATCGCGCCGATCGCGCTGTTGGCGGCGGAAAGCCAGTCTTCGGCCGAAATGCCATAGGGTTCGTTCATCAGGCCGAAGGCGATCCCGTCGATGCCGGCTGCTGCGGCGGCGAGCCGACGCCAGAAATCCGCGAATGCGCTCTGCGGCACGGTTTCGGAGCCTATCGGCTGGCCGCGAAACCGCCCGTAATTATGCGGATCGAGAATGACCGCCATGCCGCCCGCACGGATCAGCCGGACCGTATCGAGCAGCCGCTCGAGCTCGGCGGAATCGAGCCCCTTGTAGAGCTGCGGCTGGAGCCTTTCCCAGAGAAAAGGCAGGCGCACCGTGTTGAAGCCCTTGCCGGCGAAATAATCGATCGTTTCCCGGGCGGGATAGATATAGCCCTTGCCGTATTCGTCCCCGAGACTGCCGAACTCGGCGCCGGCCAGGTTGACGCCGCGCAGGCAGGCGGTCTTTGCCTCGGCCGCTCCGGCCGCTACCGCCAGGGACACCAGAACGCCCAGCAAACGCGAGACGCCGCGGTCGATTTTTCGAGACCTCTGCTTCAAGTCTTCCTCCAGTGCGAAGCCGCAACCTGCCACCATAACCTTTAGCAAATGCGAATCGTTGCCCGAAGCGCTCCCGCGGCGGTGATGCGCGCGCCGACGCCGCAAAGGGAACGGAATTTTGGGTGGCCGGCTTTAAGGTCGGCAGGTAAGAAGCTCATCTGGACAGACAAACAAGACGGGCTGTACACATTCCAGAACCAAGCCTGGGCCTCGCCGGGCATTTTCCTGTCCTGTATGGGGCCGGATATTGTCCGGCGCCAAATTTATGTATACACGGAGTGGCCGACCGATGGCAGAGGAGGGAGAATTTGCATGAACAACTATGTCCTGACCGTATCCTGCAAGACGACGCGCGGCATTGTCGCCGCGATTTCCGGCTTTCTGGCCGAAAAGGGTTGCAACATCATCGACTCATCCCAGTTCGATGACCTCGACACGGGCAAGTTCTTCATGCGCGTCAGCTTCCTCTCCGAAGAAGGAGCGGAACGTCCGGCACTGCTCGAAGGCTTCAAGCCGATTGCCGAGCGGTTCGAGATGGATTGGGAGATCTTCGACACCGAAGAGCGCATGAAGGTGCTGCTGATGGTGTCGCGTTTCGGCCATTGCCTGAACGACCTGCTCTACCGCTGGAAGATCGGCGCCCTGCCGATCAACATCGTCGGCGTCGTCTCCAACCATTTCGACTACCAGAAACTGGTCGTCAACAATGACATTCCTTTCCACCACATCAAGGTGACCAAGGAAAACAAGCCTCAGGCCGAAGCCCAGCTTCTCGATCTGGTCGAACAGAGCGGCACCGAACTCATCGTGCTGGCCCGCTACATGCAGGTCCTGTCCGACAATCTCTGCAAGAAGATGTCCGGCAAGATCATCAACATCCACCACTCCTTCCTTCCGTCGTTCAAGGGTGCCAATCCCTACAAGCAGGCCTATACGCGGGGCGTGAAGCTGATCGGTGCCACGGCCCATTACGTCACCGCCGATCTCGACGAAGGTCCGATCATCGAGCAGGATACGGTGCGCATCACCCATGCGCAGTCGGCCGATGACTATGTTTCGCTTGGCCGCGACGTCGAAAGCCAGGTCCTGGCGCGCGCCATCCACGCCCATATCCATCACCGCACCTTCATCAACGGCAACCGCACCGTCGTCTTCCCGCCGAGCCCGGGCTCCTACGCTTCGGAGCGCATGGGCTGAGGCTCATCCAAAGTCGGTAGAAAGGCCTATGGACGCGAGCTTTTAACGCTCTATCCTCTTCGGAAGCGCCCTTCCGGAGAGGTTCATGTCCGACGTACTGCCAGAACTGATCGAGCCTCCCGCAAATGACCTTCCGATCGAAGCGATCGAGGACGTTCTACGCGACCATTACGGGCTTTCCGGGCAGATCTTCCCGATCGAGGGCCGGCAAAACCCTTATTTCCTGATCGACAACGGCCACATGCGCTACCTGCTCAAGGTGGCGCCCGCCGAAGGGCCTATCGAGGAGATCGAGGCTGAACACGCCCTGATGCGCCATATCCTGCGCAGCCCGGACGGGCCGCGGGTTCCCGAACCGGTGGTGACCAGGGATGGAGGCGACACGCTCGTCCTGCCGCTCGGCGGCGAAGACCGGCGCATCCGGCTCCTCACCTTTCTCGACGGCACGGCCCCGCCGAGTGGCGAGAGGCTGCCGGACCAGGCCGTGGCGGCCTTCGGGGCGATCTCTGCAGCACTTGCAAAGAGTCTGTTGGATTTTGAACATCCGATCCTGCAGCGCGAGCCGGAAGGGGACCTGCGCAAGGCCGGCCCGCAGACGGTCACGCTTCTGTCCGCCGTCGCCGACCAGGAAATCCGAGACGTGATCGCCAAGGCGATGGTGACGGCGCTCCGGCGCATCCAGCCGCTCGGCCCAAGCCTGCGGATCGCGGCGGCGCACCAGAACATCAACGGCGAAACCGTCGTCGGCGAGGATACGGACGGCGCATGGCTGCCGACCGGCGTGACTGATTTCACCGGCATTTCCAACGGCTGGCTGGTCGCCGGTTTCGCCAATACCTGCGCCTATCTGCTCGCCGACCGCGACGGCGATCCTTTCGCGCTGCTGCCGGCGATCCGCGCCTATCATGACATCCATCCGTTCACCCTGAACGAACTCGAGGCGCTGTGGCCGCTGGTCGTCGCCCGCACCGGCATTCTCGCCGCCGAAGCCGAAAGCCGTCAGACCGGGTCACCCGACGACCCGCAGGCCAGGGAAGACGCAGAGAAACGCCGCGCCGTACTGAACACCGCAACGACCATTTCGCCGGCACAGGTGTTTGCGGCCATCCTTGATGCGACGGGCATGGAAAAACCGCTGCCGGAGATCGGCCGCCTCCTGCCCGATATCGACCCGGACACTTTCCGGCTGGTGGACTTGAGTGTCACCAGTCCGCTTCTTTACGGCGGAAACTGGACGGACGCCGACAACGACTGGAAGCTGCTTGCCCATATTGCCCGGGAAACCGGCCGCGCCAGCACCCGTTACGGCGAATACCGGCTTTCCAAAAGCAGCACCGACCCGCAGCAGGAACCGGAAAGTTTCGCGCTTCACATCGATGCCTGCATACCCGCCCGGATGCCGGCGGTGGCGCCTTTTGCGGGTACGCTGAAAACCGCCGGACCCCGCCTCGTCCTTGTCGGCCGCGACCTGACCCTGCATGTCGAAGGCCTGGAATGCGTGCTGGCCGAAGAGACAGAACTCGCCGCGGGCGACCCGCTTGGCGTCATCGCGGGGGCCGAAAATTCCGTCGGCGGCCTGCGCCTCAGGTTCTGCCTCGATCCGGATCTGGTGCCGCCCCTCTTCTGCAAGCCGACCGACGTGGGCACATGGTCTAGATTGTGCCCTTCGCCGTCGGCGCTGCTCGGTATCGACGCGAATACCCCGGCTCCGGGATATCCCGACCAGCCCGTCCGCGGCTGGAAGGAATACCTCTTCGATGCGACGGGCCGCAGCGCGCTCGATCTTGGCGGCCGGGCGCCGCTGATCGGCTACGGGCATCCGCGCCTTGCTGCCGCGACCTACCGGCAGACCATCCTCCTCAACCGCGCCGCAGGCCACCCATCTGAGGCGGAGGAGGCTCTGCGCGCGCAACTGACCGAGCTTGCGCCCGAGGGGCTGAGCCATGTCTTTTTTGTCTCTGGCCGCGCGGCGGCGCTGGACCTCGCCTTCAGGCTTGCCCGCAGCCATACCACCAAGCGTGGCATCATCGGGCTGCCGGGGCTGCGGATGGATCGACGGGATCCGGACTTCTTCGCCGTCCCGTCCGTTGGAACGGCAACCGACATGATCCACGATCTCGATGATGTCGCTGCAGTGCTGGCGCAGGGTTATGGCGAGCCCGCGAATCTGGACGAGCCCCTGACGGAACTTCGTCAGAAGGCCGGTCTGCTGATCGTCGACGAAACCGGAACCGGTTATGGCCGCCTCGGACACCACACCTGGGGCTTTTCGCACCGCGGGCTCGCGCCGGACATCGTATTTGTGGACGGGCCGGACGGCGGCGCTCCGTCGTTTCTCATGACACGGCCCGAGATCGCCGCAAACCTCCCCACGGACCTGCACCCGCCGGCGATCTGCCCCGTCGGGGCAGCCTCCGCTATCGCTGCGCTCGACGTCGTCCGGGAGGAAAAAATGCGCGAAAATACGCGCGAGATCGGCAGCCATCTGAAGATACGGCTTGAAAGCCTGGCCGAACGTTTTCCCGCAATCTCCGCCGTATCGGGGAGCGGGCTGCTGCTCGTCATCGATCTCGCCGAAGAAGCGGCGGACCTCGGCAAACGGCTGCGACCCGGCATTGTCGCGGATATCGGTGCTCCCAGACGCCTCGTCCTGCGTCCGCCACTGTGCTTCAGCCGCCAAAGCGCGGACGGGCTTGTCGATCGGATCGAGACCCTGCTCTCGGAAATTTGAGCTGGCCGATCCGGTCCTTGCCGGAAATTTTCCACCGTCGATCCTTGCTTGGGTGGAAAAGCCACCTATCTCTGGGCTGACGGGCGGCGGCCAAGAATCGCGAATGAAATTTCACAATTCGGCCTTCTTCCTGTCATCAGTCGGAAAAAAATTCTAGGTAGATTGATTTTCGTTGATCATTTTGTGGGATTCGCCTACAGATGATTTCCGTTCGGCCTGCTGAGTCTGGCTGATTTTCGCGCAACACCATGAAGGGAGAGTGACATGTTTAAATTCGTCCGCGTCGCCACCTTTGGTGAGGTCGCGTTCAAAATGAATGGCACGGATCGCCGCTCCCTTCCGTGCTGTCGAATGTAACGCTTCAGTTCAATCGTTCCTGAAAATTTTCATTCGCCAGAGCTGCGTCGCAAGCAGCCAAAGCGGGAGTCTGCCATGCAGAAGCAAGTAATCGAATTCGGCGGCGAGCCCGTCGGCATTGTCATTCCTGACGCGGACCGGCTGAAGTTCATCGCCGTGAAATTCCATGTCATCGATCTGGACGAGCAACGTTTCGGCTCTGCCGACGAGGTGCGTCTGGCCATCCGCGAGCTGGTTCGCTCGCGCAACAGCGCCTCGGCGGCGCATGTCTGATATTTTTTAAGTTCAGTTCCAAAAGCCGCCCAATGGGCGGCTTTTTTATTGGGCCTAGAACGCGGTAAAAGTCATCGTCGTCAGCGAGCGCTCGATGCCCGGGATGGAAGCGATCTTCTCGTTCACGAAACGGCCGATCTCGTCGTTGTCCTTGATATAGACCTTCAACAACAGATCCCAATCGCCGCTGGTCGAATAGAGTTCGGAGGCGAGCTCGGTCTTGTAGATGGCGTCGGCAACCTCGTAGGTCTTGCCGGGCTTGCAGCGGAGCTGGACGAAAATAGGTTTCATGGACGTCTTCCCGTCGGTCGGATCGCCTTCGCGATCATGATGGACATGCCCGACTATTGGCCGATGCGGCCGCCGTTCGCAAGCGTATCCTGGCGAATCTCTTGCGTGTGGATTTCCCGGATGATCCAGTCCCGGAAGGCGGCAAGCGGCGGGTAGGTGGCCCGGTCAGGCGGATAGGCGAGATGATATTGGCCGGTCTCCATCCTCTCGGCGTCCACAGCCGGCACCAGCAGACCCTGCTCGAGTTCCCGGCCGATCAGGAACCGCGGCAGCAGCGCGGCACCGAGGCCGGCGGTTGCCGCCTCGACCATGGTGATGAACTGGTCGAACAGCATCCCATGCAAGGCATCGAACGGGATGCGGTTCTTCGAGAACCACAATTCCCAGGCGTCCGGCCGCGTATTGAGATGCAGAAGCGGCGCCTGCAGCACGTCGGCCGGAGTTTGAAGATTGTGCCGCGTCCTGAACTCCGGACTGCATGCGGGCAGCACTTCTTCATCCATCAGGAAGGTAAGCGCCGCACCCGGCCAGCGAGCCGCACCGAAATGAATGGCGGCATCCAGCGTGTCGAACCGGAAATCGAACGGTTCGAGCCGTGTGATCAGGTTCACGACCATGCCCGGATGCGCATCGAGAAAACGCCCGATCCGCGGCGTCAGCCAGCGCGTGCCGAAAAACGGCAGGATGGCAAGGTTCAGCGTGCCGCCGGAGGGATTGGCCCTGAGATTGAGCGAAGCATGCGAAATGCGCCTGAGCGCCTCCCGCACCTCGCGGGCATAACCGTCGCCGGCAAGCGTCAGCCGGATCGTCTGGCGCTCGCGCAGAAACAGCGCCACGCCGAGCTGTTTCTCCAGCGCCGAAATCTGACGGCTGACGGCGCTCTGTGTCAGGCCGAGCTCGTTTGCCGCCGCCGTGACGCTGCCGGTGCGGGCAGCCGCCTCGAAGGCGGAGAGCAACGAGAATGACGGGAGAAAGCGCCGGGGCGGCAGCATGTCATTCCTCCAGCGAATGATCTGTTGAGAACATGTCGATATTCATCGATAACGGCTCCCTGTAAAGAGTTGGCGATCAACGCTCCCGGACAATCATCATGCTGAACGATCCCCGCTCTCACGGCCTCTGGGAAAAGACCGCCCCCGCCCCGCCGCTCACCACCCGGCTGGAGGAGGCTATATCGGCCGACGTGGTGATCGTCGGCGGCGGCTACACGGGCCTTTCGGCGGCCCTGCATCTCGCAGAGGCCGGAACGGATGTCGTACTGCTCGAAGCCGCGGAGATCGGTTTCGGCGGCGCCGGCCGCAATGTCGGCCTCATCAATGCCGGCATGTGGGTGATGCCCGACGATTTCCCCAAGGAACTCGGTCCCATCTACGGCGAACGCCTGCTCGACCTGCTCGGCAGCGGCCCTGCCCTGGTCCGCGAACTGATCGAGAAACACGCCATCGCCTGCGAACTGGAAAAGAGCGGCACGCTGCATTGCGCCGTTGGTCCGGAAGGGCTGAAGGAACTGGTGGAGCGCGCTCGCCAATGGCAGAAGCGCGGCGCGCCGGTGACCTTGCTCGATGCCGCCGAGACGGAAAGGCGTGTTGGTTCCAGTGCCTATGCCGGATCGCTGCTCGACATGCGCGCCGGCACGTTGCAGCCGCTTGCCTATGCGCGTGGTCTTGCCCATGCGGCGGTGAAGGCCGGCGCCAAGCTCCATACCGGCAGCGCGGTGACCGGCACGGATGACGTCAACGGCCGGAAGGTCGTCAGGACGGCCTCCGGCGAAGTGACCGCCGATTGGATCATCGTCGCGACCGACGCCTATAGCACCGGCCCTTGGGAGCAGGTGCGCCGCGAACAGGTCTATCTGCCCTATTTCAACCTTGCCACCACGCCCCTCGGCGACAACCTGCGCCGCTCGATCCTGCCCGGTCGAGAAGGCTGCTGGGACACCAAGGACATCCTCTCCTCCTTCCGCATGGACCAGGCCGGCCGGCTCGTTTTCGGTTCGGTCGGCGCACTGCGCGGCACCGGAACGGGTATCCACAAGAGCTGGGCGCGGCGCTCGCTGAAACGGCTCTTTCCGCAGCTCGGAGATGTGGAATTCGAGGCCGAATGGTATGGCCAGATCGGCATGACCGACAATGCTCTGCCGCGTTTCCATAAATTCCGCCGCAACGTCCTCGGTTTTTCCGGTTACAATGGCCGCGGCATCGCCCCGGGCACGACGTTCGGCAAGCTGCTGGCACGCCATATCCTCGGCGAGGTTTCGGAAGCCGACCTCCCGCTGCCGCTGACCGAGGTTCAGGAACCCGGCTTCCGCGCCATCAAGGAAGCTTATTACGAAACGGGCGCACAGGTCGCCCATTTCGCCGGCGAGCGGTTCTGATTGCGAAACCGCCACCGACTTGTAGATTGACGAAAATTACACATCCGGAGACTGACATGACGCTCGCCACTCTCGATCTCGCCGCTGAAGTGAAAAACATTCTGGGCGGTCTCGGCGTAAAGGCCGAAAGTTATACCGGCGGCACGCTCGCCGTCCGTTCGCCGATCACCGGCAAAGAGATCGGCAAGCTGCCGGAAGAAACCGCCGCAGGCGCCGCAAAGGCGATCGATGCTGCCCACGCAGCCTTCCTCGAATGGCGTCTGGTGCCGGCCCCGAAGCGCGGCGAACTGATCCGCCTGCTCGGCGAGGAACTGCGCGCAGCCAAGACGGCGCTCGGCCGGCTGGTTTCGATCGAAGTCGGCAAGGTCACCTCCGAAGGCCTCGGCGAAGTGCAGGAAATGATCGACATCTGCGATTTCGCGGTCGGCCTTTCCCGCCAGCTCTACGGCCTGACCATCGCCACCGAACGCTCCGAGCACCGGATGATGGAAACCTGGCATCCGCTCGGCGCGATCGGCATCATTTCCGCCTTCAACTTCCCGGTCGCCGTCTGGTCCTGGAATGCGGCGCTCGCCATCGTCTGCGGCAATTCCACCGTCTGGAAGCCGTCCGAAAAGACGCCGCTGACCGCGCTCGCCACCCAGGCGATCTTCGAAAAGGCGCTCGCCCGTTTCGTCGCCGACGGCGGAAAGGCACCAAAGAACCTCTCGACCCTTCTGATCGGCGGCCGCGACATCGGTGAAGTCCTCGTCGATCACGACAAGATCCCGCTGGTTTCCGCAACCGGCTCCACCGCGATGGGCCGGGCCGTCGGCCCGCGGCTTGCATCGCGCTTCGCCCGCTCGCTGCTGGAACTCGGCGGCAACAATGCTGCGATCGTCGCCCCGACCGCCGATCTCGACCTGACGCTCCGCGGCGTCGCCTTCGCCGCCATGGGCACGGCCGGCCAGCGCTGCACCTCGTTGCGCCGTCTGTTCGTGCATGACAGCGTCTACGAAACGCTGGTGCCCCGTCTCGCCAAGGCCTACCAGTCCGTGACGATCGGCAGCCCGCTCGAAAACGGCAATCTCGTCGGCCCGCTGATCGACAAGGCCGCCTACGACAAGATGCGAGATGCGCTGGAAGCCGCCAAGGCCGAAGGCGGCAAGGTGACCGGCGGCGAACGTGTTCACCAGGACGAGGCGGCAGACGCCTATTATGTCCGCCCGGCGATCGTCGAGATGCCGGCCCAGACCGGTCCGGTCAAGGATGAGACTTTCGCCCCGATCCTCTACGTGATGAAATATTCGAGCTTCGACGAGGCGCTCCACCTGCACAATGACGTGCCGCAGGGCCTTTCCTCCTCGATCTTCACCAATGACATGCGCGAGGCCGAAACCTTCGTCTCCGCCCGCGGTTCGGATTGCGGCATCGCCAACGTCAATATCGGCCCCTCGGGCGCCGAAATCGGCGGCGCGTTCGGCGGCGAGAAGGAAACCGGCGGCGGCCGCGAATCCGGCTCCGACGCTTGGCGCGTCTATATGCGCCGCGCCACCAACACCCTGAACTACGGCCGTACCCTGCCGCTCGCGCAGGGCGTCAAATTCGACATCGAATAACCGATGGCGAATAGGCTGAATCTGTTGACGGATATCGAAGGCGTGGCCGTCGGCCACGCCACCGATCTTGCCCTAGGGTCGGGCGTCACCGCGATTGTCTTCGACGAACCGGCGATCGCCTCCGGCTCCGTGCTCGGCGGTGCGCCGGGCGGGCGGGATACCGCCCTGCTCGATCCTTCCATGACTGTACAGACTGTCGATGCCTTCGTTCTGTCCGGCGGCTCTGCCTTCGGGCTGGATGCGGCCGGCGGCGTGCAGTCGGGCCTGCGCGAGATCGGCCGCGGCTTCCAGGTCGGCAGCGTCCGCGTGCCGATCGTGCCGCAGGCGATCCTGATGGACCTGCTGAACGGCGGCGACAAGGACTGGGGCCTGCATTCGCCCTATCGCGAAATGGGCTACGAGGCGTTCAAGGCCGCCGCCAAGACTCCATTCACCCTCGGAACCATCGGAGCCGGCACGGGCGCCACGACCGCGACGTTCAAGGGCGGCATCGGCTCGGCAAGCGCCAAGTCATCTTCCGGTCATTGGGTTGCGGCGCTCGTAGCCGCCAATGCGCTGGGCTCGGCGACAATCGGCGAAGGCCCACATTTCTGGGCGGCTCCCTTTGAGGAAAAGAAGGAATTCGGCGGTCTTGGACTGCCTCCCACTTTCGACAATCGCATGCGCCTCAAGGGCCGCAACGTGACCTCAACGACCATAGGCGTCATCGTCACCGATGCCGTGCTGACCAAGGCGCAGGCGCACCGGCTTTCCATCCTCGCCCATGACGGCCTCGCCCGGGCGATCCTGCCGGCGCACCTGCCGTTTGATGGCGACACGATCTTCTCGGCGGCGACTGGCGCTAAACCGTTAAACGACCCGTCGGATTTCATGGAAATCTGCCATCTGGCGACGCTGGTGACCGCCCGAGCCGTAGCCCGTGGCGTCTACGAGGCGACGGCCCTGCCCGTTGCAAACGCCCAGATCGCGTGGCGCGACAAATTCACTTCGCCGGCTAAATAGTTTTCAAGGCTCCTTCGAGCCGTGGCCAGTCGCTCTCGCTGGGAAGGCCGATCCTCAGATCATCGGGTCGTTCCTCGAACCGGCGCACAAGAATGCCCTGCTCCCCGAGGTGCCGGAAAATCACCTGCGCCCGCGGATCGCGGATGAAGCGGAAGAGCGATGTTCCGCCTACAACAGGTATTCCGGCAGCGCCGAGCAGAGCATCCAGCCGCGCCGCTTCCTCTTTCAGCTTCAGCCGCATCGCATTCTGCCATGCGGTATCGCCGAGCGCCTCATTTGCCACGTGCAATGCCGGGCCGGACACCGCCCAGGGGCCGAGCCGGTTCTGGATCCGCGCGATCGTTTGCGGGTGCGATATCACAAAGCCGAGCCGCAGGCCGGCCATGCCGTAGAACTTGCCGAAGGACCGCAGTACCACCAGTCCGCCGGCATCGACCGCGTCGGCGACGCTTGACGCTTCCGAAACGTCCATGAAGGCCTCGTCCACGACCAGCAGCCCGCCCTTTGCACGCATGATTGCGGCAAGCGCCAGAAGATCCGCACGGGGGACGATACGGCCGGTCGGGTTGTTGGGATTGACGATGACGGCGAGGTCCACTTCCGTCAGCCGATCCAGCTCGGCGGTTTCGCTGACCTCAAAGCCAGCCAACCGCGCCGCGCGGGCATGCTCCGCATAGGTCGGCGAAAGAACCGCAGCCTGGCCTTTCCGCGCGATCAGATCGGCGACCATCGGCAATAGTATCTGCGTTCCCGGCCCCGCCGCGACATGTGCCGGCGAGGAGGCACCGTAGGCAGCAGCGGCAAGGGCCTTCAGCCTTTCCGCCGATGCGACGTCAGGCAGTCGCGTGAAAGCATTGTCGGGCAGGGGCGAATGCGGATAGGAATGCGGGCTGATACCGGTGGAAAGATCGACCCAAGGTTCCGGCGCATGTGGAAACAGCGCCCGGGCGCGGGAAAGATTGCCGCCGTGCTGTATCGGATCGCCAATTTCTTCGCCAATCTCAGGGTCTGCCAACTTCATGTTCCTTCTCGCATTTTTCGCCCTGATCGTGGAGCGCATCGTGGGTTATCCGGACTGGCTGTTCCGGCGCATCGGTCATCCGGTCACCTGGATCGGCGCACTGATATCCCGGCTCGACCGCGATCTGAACCGCGAAAGCGACGACTTCTCCACGCGCAAGCGAAAGGGCGTTTACGCGCTTCTGGCACTTCTCGGCATCACCATCCTGCTCGGCCTGGTGATCGAATACGACCTGAGAATGATCCCCCTCGGGCCGATCCTGCTGGTCGTGATCGCTGCGAGCCTGCCGGCGCAGAAGAGCCTTGAAACCCATGTCGAGGCCGTCGCGACGGCGCTGCGGGACGGAGGCCTGGACGCCGGACGGAAAGCGGTCTCGAAAATCGTCGGGCGCGATCCGGAAAAGCTCGACGAAGCGGCCGTCTGCCGCGCGGCGATCGAGAGCCTCGCCGAGAATTTTTCGGACGGCGTCGTGGCGCCGGCCTTCTGGATGGGGATCGGCGGTCTTGCGGGTGGCGTCGGCTACAAGGCGGCCAATACCGCCGACAGCATGATCGGCCACAAGGTGCCGCGATACGAAGCCTTCGGCTGGGCGGCCGCGCGTTTCGACGACCTCATAAACCTGCCCGCCTCGCGCCTGAGCGCCCTTCTTTTCGTGGTCGCAGCGGGCTTCATCGATCACGCCTCGCCGGGCAACGCGATCCGGGCCATCAGGCGGGATGCCCGCCATCACCGCTCGCCGAATGCCGGCTGGCCGGAAGCGGCGATGGCCGGCGCGCTCGGCATTGCGCTCGCCGGACCGCGCAGCTATGGCGGACAGATGATCGAGGCCCGGTTCATGGGCGAGGGCGGCCGTTCCGAACTCAACTACGACGACATCCGCCGCGCGCTGAAGCTTGCCCGCGTCGCCGACGCCCTGCTGATCGGCCTTTTCGGCCTCCTGGCGCTGATCATCTGGCAAGTTTGAGCAGTCCATCGAGATCAAGGTGCTTTTCCATGTGGCCGGCCAGCCGGTCAAGCACCGCATCGACGCCGGCCTCGTAATCCAGGCCTGATTCCGAGCCGCCGAGCCGCGTCAGCCATGCCGACCGCTGCCGGTCGTCCGAGAACAGTCCATGCAGATAGGTGCCCCAGACCCGGCCATCCGCCGATATCGCACCTTCCGAATTACCGCCGATCACGGAGAACGGTCGCACGCAATCGGCACCGGTGGTTCTCCCGATATGCATTTCATATCCGGACAGGGAGATTCCGTCGAAACTCGCGCCCGCAACGGCTTCCAGCCGTTTATCGCCCGCAAGAACCGTCTCGACATCCAGCAGGCCAAGCCCGTCGATCGAGCCGGGCGGCCCTTCCGTCCCTTCCGGATCGGAAATCGTCTTGCCGAGCATCTGGTATCCGCCGCAGAGACCGAGCACCCGCCCGCCGCGGCGGACATGCGCGGCGATATCCACGTCGAAACCGGCCTCCTTCAGCGCAGCCAGGTCGGATATCGTCGCCTTCGAACCGGTGAGCAGCACGAGATCGCAATCGCCGGGGATGACCTGCCCCCGCCGGACCCGGATCAGATCGATATCCGGCTCCGCTTCCAGCGGATCGAGATCGTCGAAATTGGAGATATGCGGCAGGATCGGCACTGCGATCCTGATCTTCGCACCCGCCTTCCGTACCGAAGGCGCATTGAGGCCCAGCGCATCTTCCGCCGGCAGCCGGGCCGCATCGGAAAAATGCGGCAGCAGCCCGATCGACTGCCAGCCGGTAAATTCTTCGATCATCCGCATGCCCTCGGCAAACAATGCCGGATCGCCGCGAAACCGGTTGACGATGAAGCCCCGGATCATCGCCGCATCCTCGGGATCGAGCACCAGCTTTGTGCCGGCAAGGCTGGCGATCACCCCGCCGCGGTCGATATCGCCGATCAGCACCACCGGCACGTCGGCGGCCCGGGCAAACCCCATATTGGCGATGTCGTTATGGCGAAGATTGATTTCCGACGCACTGCCGGCGCCTTCGACCAGGACGAGATCGGCCTGGTCGCGGAGGATATCGAAACTTTCCAGAACCCGCGGCATCAGTGTCCGTTTCAGGATCTGATACTCGGCGGCCTTGGCATTGCCTTCGACCTTGCCCTGAACTACCACCTGCGCGCCGACCTCGCTCTGTGGCTTCAAGAGCACCGGGTTCATATGGACGCTGAGCGGCACCCCCGCGGCCCGCGCCTGCAGCGCCTGCGCCCGGCCGATCTCGCCGCCATCCGCGGTGACCGCCGCATTGTTCGACATGTTCTGCGGCTTGAACGGCATGATCTTCAGGCCGCGCAGCGTAAAGGCGCGGGCAAGTCCGGCCACGACCAGCGACTTGCCCACATCCGAGCCCGTTCCCTGAAACATCAGCGCCCGAGCTGGCTTGATCCCGGCCATCGCTTAAAACTCGATGCCGGCCTGGGCCTTCACGCCCGCCTTGAAGTGGTGTTTGACCAACGACATCTCGGTCACCATGTCGGCGGCCTCGATCAGCGCCGGCTTGGCGTTGCGGCCGGTGACGACCACATGCAGATCCGGCCGCCGTGCCTGTAGCGCGGCGACGATCTTGTCGAGATCGAGGTAATCATAACGAAGCGCGATGTTGAGTTCGTCGAGGATGACGAGCCCGATCGTCTCGTCCGCCATCAGCTCCAGCGCCTTTTCCCAGGCCTTTTCAGCCGCGGCGACGTCGCGCTTCAGGTCCTGGGTTTCCCAGGTAAAACCCTCGCCCATCGTGTGCCAGACGACGCGGTCACCGAAGACGGCAAGCGCCGGCTGCTCCCCGGTCGACCAGGCGCCCTTGATGAACTGCACGACGCCCACCCGGCGGTTGTTGCCGAGCATGCGCAGCGCCAGGCCGAAGGCGGCTGTGGATTTGCCCTTGCCGGGCCCGGTATGGACGATCAGAAGGCCCTTTTCCTGGGTCTTCTCGGCCACTTCCGCATCCTGCACCGCCTTGCGGTTCGCCATCTTGGCGCGGTGACGCTCGACGGACGCCTCGTCGATCTCCTTCATCGGGAAGCAAGCTTCGCCGAAGATCCGGCAGAAACTTCCTCGCCTGCCCGGAATCGTTCGCGGATGATCCCGGCAAGCGCACCCAGCACGGCCCAGAACACCAGGTTGGTGGCATAGACGGCGTTGACGAAGCGGGCATGGAGATCCATCGGGACCGCCGTTCCATGGCTTGGCGGCAGCGGCGCGCCGACCAGGTGCGGAGCGATCAGGAGCACGACGGCAAGCGCTGCGAACACGGCCGAGCGGGTATAGGCGAGCAGGCCGAGACCGATTGCCGTGCAGACGGCCGTCGAGACCCACCAGATCTGGCGCGGACCGAGTTCCGCGGCCGGCATGCCGGGCAGTTCCGGCGGCAAGCCGAGGCCGGGCGCGAGGATGACGGCGAGGAAGCCGGCAATGCCGAACATCAGGCCACCGCGCCAACCCTTGAAGCCCCCGAACGCTTCCGAGGCAGCAACGAGGACAAGGGCGAAGCCGATGGCCGACAGCATGTCGGCGGCGGCAGTATAGATGAAACGCTCGAAACCGTCGGCGGGAGCCCAGGCTTCTTCGCCGTGGTGATGCTCGGCGGGGGATGCCGTGGCACTTGCGGCAGGTGCAGCATCATGGCTGTGGCCCGCCTCGGGCGCGGCATTTTCGAACACTTCCGCCTGCAGGATCAGCGGCACGGTGGAAAAGCTCTGCATCACGGTCAGCAGCAATCCGGACAAAAGCCCGGCGATCACCGCCGTGAAGACGATGTTGCGAAACAACGACATTTGGCAGAACTCCTCAGTGGCAGGGGAACGCGAGCGAGTGGCGCGTGTCATGCGCGGCATTGTGGACGACTTCCAGATGCGAGAAGCCGACAAAACCGACGATGAACAGGCCGAGCAGGGCCGTCATGCTGAGGGGGATGATCTTCGAAGCGGAGAGGCTGACTGCAGCTGCCGCAGAATTCGTTACCATGGTCTCGTCCTTTCGCCCTCCACCCGAGGGCCGTTCACGTTCTTTGCCGCCTCTGGCAGGTCTCCTGGCTCGCGGATCGGACGCCTTCTCCCGCCTTCCCAGGAGTCCGTTGGCCGGATTTCCCAGTGGCTTGACGGCCAAACGGCCGTTTTGGGCGAAGACTTTCCGCTTACAGTTGCGGGGGCAGCCACGGGTTTGACGACAGAATTCGTCGCACCGTATTCCCTCTAAACCCTCTCGGGCACCATAGGCTCGGTCACTATAGACGAATTCGGCCTCACGGCAATCGCCTTTGCGACGCATTGACATGGGTGTGCGACCGGGCTTACTTGGAACCAGATGGTCCCTTTCCGGCAACGGGGAGGGCTAAGAGAGAATGCGGTGCGATCCCTTTTTCAGGATCAATGCCGCGGCTGCCCCCGCAACTGTAGGCGGCGAGCCATTGCCTAAAACGGCCGTTCGGCCGTCAAGCCACTGGGAAACCGGGAAGGCAGGCAAATGGTGACGACCCGCGAGCCAGGAGACCTGCCGTCCGACATGTTTGCTTCACCGGGCGGGGTGCTCCGGAGGAAGTTTCTCGATCACCGCAGAGGGATTTCGACCTTCTGCTCCGCGCCCCGATTTTTCGACCCCGGCGGGAACGCGGCTGACCGATGAGTGACCACCGACCAGATGATCCGGCAACCGCCGGCCCGGCAGATGTGACGATTTTCGTCTGCACCAATTGCCGTGACGCGTCCGACAGCGAAATCCGGCCGGGCATCGCGCTGATCGCGGCGCTACGTGAAGCCGCAAGCGGCAAACCGCTCGCGGTCAAGCCCGTCACCTGCCTTGCCAATTGCGAAAAAAGCCCGAGTGCCGCCTTCAACCACAAGAGCGGCTGGTCCTATGTCTTCGGCCATCTCTCGCTCGACAATGTCGAGGACATCGTTACCGGCGCGATGATGCTGGCCGAGGACGAGCGCGGTTTCCTTCCCCTTCGCGGCCGCCCGACCTGCCTGCGCGGCAAGGGCATGACGGCCCGTATTCCCCCATTCCATCATCACGAGGACATGCCATCATGAGCGTTTCGTTCGACCGCGTTCCCTGCACCGTCGTTACCGGGTTCTTAGGCGCCGGCAAGACCACGCTGATCCGCAACCTGATCGAAAACCTGAAAGGCAAGCGGCTGGCGATCATCGTCAACGAATTCGGCGATGTCGGCATCGACGGCGACGTGCTGAAGGGCTGCGGCATCGAAAGCTGCCCGGAAGACAACATCATCGAGCTTGCCAACGGCTGCATCTGCTGCACCGTGGCGGACGATTTCGTGCCGGCGATCGACCGTATCCTGGCCATCGAGCCTCGCGTCGACCACATCCTCATCGAGACCTCCGGCCTCGCGCTGCCGAAACCCCTCGTCCAGGCCTTCCAGTGGCCGGATGTGAAAGCGCGCGTGACAGTTGACGCCGTGATCGCCGTGGTCGACGGGCTGGCGCTCGCCGAGGGTCGTGTTGCCGACGATCACGAGGCGCTGGAAGCCCAACGCGACGCGGACGGCTCGATCGACCATGACGATCCGGTCGAGGAAGTGTTCGAGGACCAGGTGGCCTGCGCCGACATGATCGTGCTCACCAAGAGCGACCTCCTGGATGCCGCCGGCCTCGCGGTCGCCCGGGATCGTGTGTCCGCCCATCTGCCCCGTGCCGTGAAAATCGTCTCGGCGGCCAATGGCGCCATCGATCCGGCCGTGCTGATCGGTCTCGGCCTCGCCGTCGAGGACGATATCGAAAACCGCAAGACCCATCACGACGACGAACTGGACCACGATCACGACGATTTCGACAGTTTCGTCGTCGATCTGGCCGCAGTCACCGACGCCGAACAGCTCGCCACCCGCATTTCTGCGACGGCGGAGGCCGAAAACGTGCTGCGCATAAAAGGCTTCGTGGAAGTCGCGAACAAGCCGATGCGCCTGCAGGTTCAGGCGGTAGGATCGCGCGTGAACCATTATTTCGACCGCGCCTGGGCACCCGGCGAAGCGCGGACAAGCCGCCTTGTCGTGATCGGCGAAAAAGGCATCGACCGCGCCGCGATCGAAAGGATGCTGGCCGCATAAGAAGGCCCGAGGGAAGGATGCACATACTCGCCACCACATCGTCGTCGCTCGACGACCTGATCGAACCGGTCGACCTCAACCAGTCGCCGGCCGATGTGGTGGTGCTGTCCTTTTCCGGCAGCGACCTGAACGGCATTTCCGCCGCCTGGAGCCCGAATTTGCCGAGCCTCCAGCTCACCAGCCTGTCCGACCTGCGGCATCCGATGTCCGTCGATCTCTGGATCGAGAAGACGGCGGCCCATGCCAAAATTGTCCTCGTGCGCATTCTCGGCGGTTACGATCGCTGGTCCTACGGCGTCGAGGAGCTTTCGCGGCTGGCGCGCTCCAGGAAGATCGCGCTGGCGCTGCTGCCCGGCGAATGCAGCATCCGCGACGAACGGCTCGCCGCGGCCTCGACGGTTTCGGAAAACCAGCTCGCCGGCATACTGGCCTGCTTCCGCGAAGGCGGGCCGGACAATATGCGGCTTCTGGCGAAACTGCTCACCACGCTGGCCGAGGGAAGAGCGGAATCTCTGCCCCAGGCAGCACCGATGCCGAAGGCCGGCTACTACAAGCCGGGAACGGGTATCGTCGAAGCCGATGACCTTCTTGCCGGCCTTGCGCCGGATGCAGCACGCCTGCCGATCCTGTTCTACCGCTCCATGCTGCTGGCCAATGATGCCGCACCGATCGACGCGCTGTTCGAAGCGCTTGTGAAACGTGGCTTCGCTCCCCTGCCGATCTTCGTCTCCGGCCTGAAGGATGCCGACGCCGTCGCCTTCGTCGAACAGGCGATCTCGGATCTCAAGCCCGCGGCGATCCTTTCGACCACCGCCTTTGCCAGCGGCACGGACGAGAACGGCGAAACGATCTTCGACCGCAGCGGCGTACCGGTGTTCCAGATCGTCGTCGCCACCACCCGCCGCGAGGGCTGGGCGGAGAACCGGCGCGGCCTCAACCCCGCCGACCTCGCCATGCATGTCGTCCTGCCCGAGCTTGACGGACGTATTCTAGCCGGCGCGATCTCCTTCAAGGCAGGAGAAAGCTCCGCCAACCTCGTCAACCGGCCGGAACCGGACCGGATCGAGCAGGTCGCCGACCGCCTTGCCGCCTTCCTTCGCTTGAAAGCCGCGCCGCGCGCCGAACGCAAGATCGTGATCCTGATGCCGGACTACCCGAGCGCATCGGGGCGCACCGGATATGCGGTCGGTCTGGACGTGCCGCAAACCGTACTCGGGATGATGCGCGAGTTATCATTAGCCGGCTACAATGTTTCGGATATCCCTGAGACGCCGCGTGACCTTCTCGATCACATGATTGCAAAATCCGCTACCCATATGCTCGCAGCCTACAGCTCCGTGCCTGTGGCGGAGGCGGCTTGGGGTGCTCCGGAAACCGATGAAGACATGGAAGACGGCGCTTTCCGTTTCCGCGCCGCAAGCTTCGGCAATATCACCGTCGCGCTCGCGCCCGATCGCGGCCGCAATGCCGACCGCCGCACCGATTATCATAGCCCGGACCTTCCCCCGCGCCACGCACTGATCGCCTTCGGCCAATGGATGCGCGAGACGCTTGGTGCGCATGCGATCGTCCATGTCGGTGCGCACGGGACGCTCGAATGGCTGCCGGGCAACACCGTGGCTTTGTCGAAGGACTGCTTCCCCGAGATCGTCACCGGCGGCCTGCCGGTCATCTATCCCTTCATCGTTTCCAATCCGGGCGAGGCCGCGGTCGCCAAACGACGGATCGCCGCCGTCACCATCGGCCACCTGCCGCCGGTCCTGGCCGGTGCCGGTCTTTCCGACGAACAGAAGAAGCTGGAACTGCTGGTCGATGAATATGCGCAGGCCGACGGGCTCGATCGCCGCCGCCGCGACCGGCTGGCCAAGCTGATCGTCGAGACCGCCCGCGATACCGGCCTGGCGGGCGAGGCCGGCGTTTCGAACAATGACGATCCGGATACGGCGCTGACCCGTATCGACGCCTTTCTCTGCGACCTCAAGGACTTTTCGATCAAGGACGGCCAGCATGTCTTCGGGCAGGCTGCGCCCGGCGATGACGACCCATTGCGGATCCGCAGCGCCGAAACCGAACGCCAGGCCCTGCTGGACGCCCTGGACGGCAACCACATCCGCCCGGGCCCGTCCGGTGCCCCCGCCCGCGGCCGCCGCGACGTGATGCCGACCGGCCGCAACCTTTTCGCCAGCGACCCGCGCACCCTGCCGACGCCGACTGCCTTCGAACTCGGCAAACGTGCCGCCGACGAAATCCTGCGGCGTTATCTGCAGGACCATGGCGACTGGCCGGAAAGCCTCGTCTTCGATCTCTGGGGCAGTGCCTCCCTGCGCAGCGGCGGCGAAGAAGTCGCCCAAGTTCTGGCACTGATGGGCGCAAGGCCGGTTCAGGACATGGCAACCGGCCGTGTCACTGGCATCGAAGTCCTGCCGCCCGCAGCGCTTGGCCGCCCGCGCGTCGATGTGACGCTGAGGATTTCGGGCCTGTTCCGCGACATGTTTCCGGCTCTCATCGCCCTGCTCGATGCCGCGATGCGAGCCATCGCCGCTCGCGAGGAAGCGCCGGGCGACAACCCTCTTGCAGAAGAGGCAGGCAAGCTCGGACACGTACCGCCCCGCATCTTCGGCTCGGCACCGGGCACCTACGGGTCCGGCATCGAGGAAAAGCTTGCGGATGGCGCCTGGGTGGAACGCGAGGAGCTCGGCCGCCTCTATCTCGATGCCACGAGCCATGCCTTTGGCGGTGCCGAAGGAGACGCCAGCCATGTGCCCGGCCAGTTCGCAAACCGCATCGGGACCGCCGATCTTCTCGTCCATACCGGCGACGATCCCGGCCGCGACCTGCTGGACGGCTCGGCCGATGTCGCCTTCATCGGAGGCTTTGCAGCGGCCGTCGCGGCACTCGGCGGCAAGGCGGATGTAATCGCGCTCGACACGACCGATCCGCAAAAACCCCGCGCCCGCTCGATCTCCGAAGCGGTAACCCGCGTGGTGCGCGCCCGCGCCGTCAACCCGCGCTTCATCGCCGGCCAGATGCGCCACGGCCCGCGCGGCGCCGCCGAACTGGTGGAGACGGTCGACCGGCTTATCGGTTTTGCCGAGACCACCCATGCCATCCCGCAATCGCTGATCGAGGCGACCTACGACGCCTATCTCGGCGACGACAAGGTCCGCGAGTTCCTGCAGAGCCAGAACCCCGAAGGCGCGCGCTTCATGGCCGAGCGGTTCCGCTCCGCGCTTCGCCGCGGCCTCTGGCATCCCCGCCGCAACGCCGTGGATGCCGAGCTCGAAATGCTCACCCGGGAGAAGGTCGCATGACGGCACTCTCCCTCGATCGAAGCACGCTGGACATGCGCCGCGGCGCCTGCCCCGCCCTGTCAGCCCCGATGATGACCGGCGACGGGCTTCTCGCCCGCGTGGCGCTGACCGACGCGATCACCCCGGTCCAACTGACAGAACTCTGCCGGCTGGCACGGCGCCACGGCAACGGCGTTCTCGATATTTCCGCCCGCGGCAACCTTCAGATCCGGGGACTGGGCGAGGCCTCTGCTCCCCTTCTCGACGCCGATGTCCGCGCACTGAACCTGCCGCTTCGCGAGGGACTTGCCGTCGAAACTCCGCCCTTGGCCGGGATCGACCGAACCGAGATCGCCGACCCGCGGCCGATCGCCGAGGCGATCCGCCAGGGCGCGCGCGAGATTGTCGGCCTCGCTCCAAAGATGTCGGTGATAGTTGACGGTGGCGGACAGCTCCGGCTTTCGGAGCTACTGGCCGATATCCGGCTCGTTGCCGTTTCCACCGGGGAAGGCACGCGCTGGACATTGCTTCTGGGCGGTACGGAAGCAACCGGCCGCATTTTCAATGTTTTACGTGAAACAGATGCAATCTCCGCGACGCTGGAACTGCTTCGCAAGCTTGCAGTGATGGGGACCAGGGCGCGGGGCCGCGACCTCGCGGTCGAACTGGCGAAGAACGACACTGCTACCCGCCCTACCTCCCCTTTCGGCACCTTCCACGTTTCCGATTACCTTTTTGCAGCAGGTATCGGCCCGGCCTTCGGTCAGGCAAACGCCGAGGACCTGATCGCCCTTTGCGACGAGGCCGAGCGGCTGGGAATACAGTCGCTGAAACCGGCCTTCGATCATTCGCTCCTGTTTTTCGGCCCTCAAACCGCCTGCAAAGCGCTGACCGTTTTTGCCGGCAGCAACGGCTTCGTCACCTCGCCGAGCGATCCTCGTTCGGCCATTGCCGCCTGCTCCGGAAGCCCGGCCTGCAATTCTGCGGCCATCGCCACGCAGGAACTCGCCGCCAAAACGGCGGAAGAGTGTGGCGATCTGCTCGACGGTTCGTTCAAGCTGCACGTGACCGGCTGCCGCAAGGGCTGCGCCCATCCGCAGCCGTCGGCGCTTGCACTCTGCGGCACGGCCGCCGGTCTTTCGCTCATCGCCCAGGGAAAAGCGTCCGACGAGCCCTTTGCCTCGGTCGCTTTTGCCGATACCAACAACTCCCTTCGCCGCATCGCCGAACTCGTCCGTAACGAACGGCAGGCCGGCGAAAATTCCGCAGCCTGCCTTGCCCGTCTGGGACCGCGCCGACTTGCTGCAGCCGTTATGTCAGGACGACCATGAACAGTTACGATTACATCCGCGAAGGCGACGCGATCTACGAAAAATCCTTCGCCATCATCCGCGAGGAAGCGGACCTCTCGCCCTTCTCGTCAGAGCAGGCCGATATCGCGGTGCGCATGATCCATGCCTGCGGACTGGTCGAGGCGGCTCAGCATTTCCGGTTTTCCAAGGATTTCGTGGCCCAGGCGCGCGGCGCGCTTCATGCCGGCAAGCCGATCTATTGCGATGCCGAGATGGTGGCGCATGGCATTACCCGCGCTCGCCTGCCGGCCCACAACCAGGTGATCTGCACGCTGCGCGACGGCCGCACGATCGAGCTGGCAAAGACCATCGGCAACACCCGCTCGGCTGCCGCGCTGGATCTTTGGGACGAGATGGAAGGCGCAGTCGTCGCGATCGGCAATGCGCCGACCGCGCTGTTCCGCCTGCTCGAAATGCTGGATGCCGGTGCGCCGCGTCCTGCCGCGATTATCGGCATGCCGGTCGGTTTCGTCGGTGCGGCGGAATCCAAGGAAGCGCTGATGGAAGCGACGCTCGGCATTCCCTACGCGATCGTTCGCGGCCGCATGGGCGGCTCGGCGATGACGGCTGCCTGCGTCAACGCGCTGGCGAGGGCAGGACTGTGAACGCCGCACTCCTCAAGGGCAAGCTCACGGGCGTCGGCACCGGACCCGGCGACCCCGAACTGCTGACGCTGAAGGCGGTACGCGCCATCCACGAAGCGGATGTAATCGCCTTCTTCTGCAAGAGAGGCTCGAGCGGCAACGGCCGCGCCATCGTCGAGGCTCATATCCGTCCGGGCACGCTCGAACTGCCGCTGGTTTATCCGGTCACGGTCGAGACACATAAGGACGAGGCCGATTATCGCGGCCCGATCGCCGATTTCTTCGATCGCTCCGCAGACGACATCGCCACGCTCCTCGATGCCGGCAAGAATGTCGCCGTGCTGAGCGAGGGCGACCCGCTGTTCTACGGATCCTACATGCACCTGCATGTGCGGCTCGCCAACCGCTACCAGGCGGAAGTCGTCGCCGGCGTCACAGCCATGTCCGGCTGCTGGTCGATGACCGGGATGCCGCTCGTCCAGGGTGACGATATTTTGAGCGTGCTGCCGGGAACCTTGTCCGAGGAGAAGCTCGCGGAGCGGCTTGGAAATACCGACGGGGCGGTGATCATGAAAGTCGGCCGCAACCTGCCAAAAATCCGCCGGGCGCTAGCCTCCGTCGGCAAACTGTCCGGGGCGCTCTATGTCGAGCGCGGCACGATGGCGAACGGCGCAGCGCAGCGTCTGGAAGAGCGCGACGAGAGTCCGGCTCCCTATTTCTCGATTGTCCTCGTGCCCGGCTGGAAGACGCGGCCATGACAATGGGTTCGTTGACCGTCGTCGGCCTCGGCCCCGGCAATCCGGACCAGATGACACCGGAAGCCGCCGCCGCAGTGACTGCGGCTGAGGATTTTTTCGGCTACTTTCCGTATATCGACCGTTTGAATCTGCGCCCCGACCAGCGGCGCCACGCATCCGATAACCGGGAGGAACTGGCCCGCGCCCGCGCCGCGCTCGAAATGGCGGCGGGCGGAGGCAAGGTCTGTGTCGTCTCGGGCGGCGACCCCGGCGTGTTCGCCATGGCTGCCGCGGTCTGCGAGGCGATCGACGAAGGCCCGGCCACTTGGCGCGAAATCGATTTTTCGGTCGTTCCCGGTATTACCGCCATGCTGGCCGTCGCGGCCAAGGCCGGCGCACCGCTTGGTCATGATTTCTGCGCCATCTCGCTTTCGAACAATCTGAAGCCCTGGGATGTGATCGAGAAACGCCTGATCGCCGCGGCGACGGCCGGTTTCGTGATGGCTTTCTACAATCCGATCAGCAAGGCGCGTCCGCATCTACTCGGCGAGACCTTTAACATTCTGCGCGTCCATCTGCCCGGCACCGTGCCCGTGATCTTCGGCAGAGCGGCCGGCCGGCCGGATGAGGATATCCGTGTCGTGCCGTTGTCAGAGGCAAGAAGCGATATGGCAGATATGGCGACCTGCGTGATCGTGGGCACCGCGGAAACGCGGGTGATCGAGCGGGAGAATCAGCGGCCGATCGTCTATTCCCCGCGGTATTTCAGGGGCACCGGCGCATGATCAAGCCAGGTGACCATCTCCTCGACGGTCTCGACGGACGGCACATCCGGCAGGTCCGGACGACGGATCAGGACGACGTCGATACCGAGATCGCGCGCAGCAGCGATCTTGCCGTAGCTCGCCGGTCCGCCGCTGTTCTTGGCGACGATCACCTCTATGCCATGATCCTTCAGAAGCCGGGACTCGTCCGCCTGCCCGAAGGGACCGCGCGCGGTCAGATAAACCGCGTTCGGAACGGAAAGCGGCGGTTCGACCGGATCGACGCTGCGGACCAGATAGGCGTGCTGCGGCGCGGCTTCGAAGGGCAGAAGCTCCTGCCGTCCGAGCGTCAGGAAAGCTTTTCGCGGGAACGCTCCCAGGGCGTAGACCGCATCGGAGACACTATCGACTTCGATCCAGCGATCACCGGGCTGCCGCAGCCAGGGCGATCGTCGCAAGGCGACCAGCGGAATGCCGGAAACCTCGGCAGCTTTGGCCGCATTGCTGGAAATCTGCGCCGCATAGGGATGCGTCGCGTCGATCAGGATCGAGACGTCTTTTTGCCTGAGGTAAGCGGCGAGCCCCTCGGCGCCGCCGAAACCGCCGACACGCACTGGCACGGGCTGCTCGGCCGGCGCGCGGGTGCGGCCGGCAAGCGACAGCTCGACGGTAAACCGTGGATCGCCGGCGAGCTTTCCGGCCAGCGCGCGGGCTTCCGCCGTGCCGCCGAGAATGAGGATGGAACGTTGCACGATGCCTCCTGAATCAGCTCGGAAACCTTTAAACCAAAGCCGCTGGCTGTCCATCGTCGGCATCGGCGAGGATGGGATTGCGGGCCTCGGCGAAAATGCCCGCGCGGCAATCGCTTCTGCTTCCGTGGTCTTCGGCGGCAGGCGACATCTGGAACTGGCAGCCTCCGTGATCTCCGGCGAAGCCCGGCCGTGGCCGACCCCGTTTGACGCGGCGATGCGCGATGTCGTGGCGCTGCGTGGTCAGAAGGTCTGCGTGCTGGCCTCCGGCGACCCCTTCTTCTTCGGCGTCGGCGTCACGCTGTCCCGCCATGTCGCGCCTGAAGAATATACCGCCTATCCTGCCCCCTCGGCCTTTTCTCTGGCCGCCTCAAGGCTTGGCTGGCCGCTGCAGGACATCGAAACGGTGTCATTGCACGGTCGGCCACTCGAACTCATTCGGCCGTCGCTTCATCCGGGTCGGCGGATCATCGCGCTGACATCCGATGAGAACGGGCCGGCGGCGCTGGCAGAGCTTTTGTCCCGCACCGGCTTCGGGCCTTCTCGGATAACCGTCCTGGAATCTCTGGGCGGCGCGGCGGAACGTATCCGTTCGCAGCAGGCAGATGAGTTCGCGCTACCGGATATCGATGTGCTGAA
Organism: Neorhizobium vignae; assembly: GCF_000732195.1. GTDB lineage: Bacteria > Pseudomonadota > Alphaproteobacteria > Rhizobiales > Rhizobiaceae > Neorhizobium > Neorhizobium vignae. Next base: position 22,123 of record NZ_JNNU01000028.1, on the reverse strand, counting down.
TGTCGTCGCCATCGAGGTAAAGGCTGAAGCGGGAGCCTTTATCCTTCCGCGCGCTGTCGGGTTGGACGATACGCTGTTCGAACATGACGGGCAGATCACCAAGCGTGAAATCCGGGCGCTGACGCTCTCGGCGCTGGCTCCGCACCGCGGCGAACTGCTGTGGGATATCGGCGCCGGCTCCGGTTCGATCGGCATCGAATGGATGCTGGCCGATCCTTCCCTGAAAGCCATTGCGATCGAAGCCAACGCCAATCGGGCAGCACGGATCGGGCGGAACGCCTTGGCATTCGGCGTGCCAGGCCTGCGCATCGTCGAAGGCGAGGCGCCGGTGGCTCTGGCCAATCTGCCGCAGCCGGACGCGATCTTCATCGGCGGCGGCGGCAGCGAGCCCGGCGTTTTCGACACGGCCCTGGATGTGCTGAAGCCCGGCGGGCGGATGGTCGCCAATGCCGTGACGCTCGAAATGGAGGCGCTCCTTCTGGCAGCGCATGCGAAACTCGGCGGTGAGCTGATCCGCATGGAGGTTTCGCGCGCAGCCCCGATCGGTAGCATGTCGGGCTGGAAGCCGGCCATGCCGGTTACCCAATGGAGCTGGACGAAACCCGGAGTGAAGCCATGATTGCCGCAGGTCTCGGCTGCCGCAAAGGGACATCGGCGGAAGCGTTGCTTTCGGCGCTGACGGCTGCCTGCGTCGAGGCGAATATTCCGCGTGAATCCGTCTCCATGCTGGCGACCGGCGAAATCAAGCGGCATGAGCCGGGAATGATCGAGCTCGCCGAACGGCTGGGCTTGCCCTTGCAGATTCTTGATGAGGCGGCGCTGAAGCAGGCGGAAACCCGCACTAAAACCGTTTCGAAACACAGCCTTGCGCAAACCGCGACGCCAAGCCTTTCCGAAGCCGCAGCACTGGTGGCGGCCGGCGAGGCTTCGGAACTGATTGTCGCGCGCCTGATCGCCGATGGCGCCACCTGCGCGCTGGCACGTTCGAAGGACCATTCATGACCGTGCATTTCATCGGCGCCGGACCGGGCGCCGCCGACCTCATCACCGTGCGCGGCCGCGATATTCTCGCCCGCTCGCCGGTCTGCCTTTATGCCGGCTCGATCATGCCGAAGGAACTGCTCGACTATTGCCCGAAGGACGCACGGATCGTCGATACCGGCTCTTTGTCGCTCGACGAGATCGAGGCAGAATACGTTGCCGCGCACAAGGCCGGCAAGGATGTCGCGCGGCTGCATTCCGGCGATCTTTCCGTCTGGAGCGCGGTTGCCGAACAGATCCGCCGGCTGGAAAAGCATGGCATCGACTACACGTTGACCCCCGGCGTGCCCTCCTTTGCCGCCGCCGCTGCAGCTCTGCGGCGAGAGCTGACCATTCCGGAAGTGGCGCAGAGCCTGATCCTCACCCGGGTTTCCGGCCGCGCTTCGAAAATGCCGGACGGCGAGACGCTGGCGGCCTTCGGCGCGACCGGCGCGACGCTGGCGATCCACCTCGCCATCCACGCGCTCGACCGTATCGTCGCGGAACTGACGCCGTGTTATGGCGCCGATTGCCCCGTCGCAATCGTTGTGCGCGCCTCCTGGCCGGAAGAAAGGATCATCCGCGGCACGCTTGCCGATATCGAAGCGAAGCTGGCGGCGGAACCCGCCGAACGCACGGCGCTGATCTTCGTCGGCAAGGGCCTGGGCGCTGCCGATTTCGTCGAGAGCCAGCTCTACAATGCCGATTACGTGCGCCGCTTCCGGCCCGGCTGGCCTCAGGCCGGCGATAAGGATTCCGAATGATCGGACGGCGTAAACGCGGTCCGGCCGACCAACCGGCCCTCGCGATCGTAGACCAGGATTTCCAGCGCGATCTGCGGATCCTTGAGCGCCTTGGCGGCGGTCTTCCAGGCGAGCGCCGCGATCCGGTCGCCCAATGCCAGGCCGTTTTCGCCAGCGAGCGCGAATGCCTGCGACACGGTGTTCGCAGCGGCAATCTGCGCCGCAAGCTCGTCGCTCGCCCCGGCTTCACCCGCCAGCTTCGCCAGGGCCTCGAGATCGGCGAGTCCGCGCTTGGAATGGACGTCGAGCATGCCCTGCGCGAGCTTGGTCATCTTGGCGACGCCACCGGCGATCGTCACCTTCGGCACCGGATGGTCGCGCAGATATTTCAGCATGCCGCCGACGAAATCCCCCATGTCGATCAGCGCGATCTCGTGCAATCCATGATGCGCCTGCACCGCCTTTTCCGACGTGTTGCCGGTGGCGCCCGCCACATGGGTGAGGCCGGCGGCGCGCGCGACATCGATGCCGCGCCAGATGGAGTGGATCCAGGCCGAGCAGGAAAAGGGAATGACGATCCCCGTCGTGCCGAGGATCGAGATGCCGCCCAAAATTCCGAGCCGGCCGTTCAGCGTCTTCTCGGCGATCTTCGCGCCATCGGCGACGGAAATCTCCACCTCGAAATCGGTCTCACCGCCGGCGACCTCGGCGATTGCCTGGGCGATCATCTTGCGCGGCACCGGATTGATGGCGGGTTCGCCGACGGGCAAGGGCAGGCCGGCACGGGTGACGGTGCCGACGCCTTCGCCGGCCTTGAAAATGATGCCGCTGCCGGCCGCGCCGCGCCGCACGGTGCTCTTGATCAGCGCGCCGTGCGTGACGTCGGGGTCATCGCCGGCATCCTTGACGATCCCGGCTCTCGCAAATCCCTCGCCCGTCTCTTCGACGGCAAGCGCGAAGGATGGCGTCTGCCCTCCGGGCAACGTCACCTCGATCATCTCGGGGAATTTTCCGGACATGAGAGCAAGACAGGCCGCCTTGCTCGCCGCCGCCGCACAGGTTCCCGTGGTCCAGCCACGACGAAGGTTCTTGCCATCCACTTCCATGGCCGTTTCTATAGCCCGACCGGGGCCGAGCGTCACCGGTCAAAGGTCCGCATATGAATGAAAGCATCGAAACCATCGTCGCAGCACCCGTCTTCGAGCCCGGCCATGTCTGGCTCGCCGGCGCCGGCCCCGGCCATCCGCGTTACCTGACGCTGGAAGTAGCCGATGCGCTTCGCAAGGCCGACGTGATCGTCCATGACGCGCTGGTCTCCGACGGCGTGCTGTCGCTCGCGACGACCGCCGAGCTTATCTTCGTCGGAAAGCGCGGCGGCAAACCCTCCGTCGCCCAGGACGATATTACCGGCCTGCTGATCGAACTCTCCCGCAAGGGAAGGCGCGTGCTGCGGCTGAAGGGCGGCGACCCCTTCGTGTTCGGACGCGGCGGCGAGGAGGCGGAAGCGCTTGCCCGAGAAAACATTCCATTCCGCATCCTGCCGGGCATGACTTCCGCGCTCGCGGCTCTCGCTTCCGCCAACATTCCCGCGACGATGCGGGGAGTGAGCCGCGCGATCACCCTTGCCACCGGCCATGCGGCCGGCAGTCCCGGCGACCTGGACTGGAAGGCGCTGGCGAAAACCGGCGAGCCGATCGTCGTCTACATGGGCGTCAGCACGATCGGCACCATCGCCAGGCTGCTGATCGAAGGCGGGCTATCGCCGGAAACGCCGGTCGCGGTGCTGATGGCGGCAACCACGCCGGACGAACGCTCGCTGACCGCAACGCTCGCAACCGTCGAGGCGGAAGTCGAGCGACAGAAATTCGCCGCTCCCGCTCTGATCGTCATCGGCCGGATCGTTTCGATGCAGGCCGTGCTGACAGGTGGCAAGCCATGACCGCCCGCGCGCTCATCATCGGTGCGCCGCGCTCCGGCTCCGGCAAGACCAGCGTCACGATCGGCTTGCTGCGCGCCTTTGCCCGCCGTGGCCTTAAGGTGCGCGGCATCAAGACAGGGCCGGACTATATTGATCCCGGTTTCCACGAGGCGGCGACGCATCGGCCGGGCCTCAACCTCGACAGCTGGGCAATGGCGCCGGACCTGCTCCGGCATCTGGCGCGCGGGCAGGCGGAAGATGCGGAACTGCTTCTGATCGAAAGCGCCATGGGCCTGTTCGACGGCATCGTCAGCGAAGAGAACCGTTCCGGCGCCGCCTCGGATCTCGCCCGGCTGTTCCATCTGCCCGTGCTGCTGGTGCTGGACGTTTCCGGCCAGTCCCAAACCGCCGGCGCAATCGCCTACGGCTTTGCTCACTATGATCCGACCGTGAAAATCGCGGCCTGCGTCCTCAATCGTGCCGGCAGTGAAAGGCACAAGAAGCTTTGTGGCGATGCCATCCAGGCGGCCGGAATTCCCGTTGTCGGCACCGTCCTGCGCGACCCCTCGCTTATCCTGCCCGAACGGCATCTCGGCCTCGTCCAGGCGAGCGAACATCCGGAAATGGACGCACATATCGAACGACTGGCCGACGCCATGGAAGCCTCGCTCGACCTCGATGCGATCTATGCCGCCGCAAAACCCTTCAATATTCCCAGCGGCTCCACGGAAAAATCACTGCGTCCGCCGGGTCAGCGGATCGCCCTGGCGCAGGATGCCGCGTTTACCTTCCTCTATCCGCATTTGATGCGCGAATGGCGTTCCGCCGGTGCCGAGGTTGTTCCCTTCTCCCCACTGGCCGATGAAGCACCACCGGCCGGCTGCGACGTCTGCTGGCTGCCGGGCGGATACCCCGAACTGCACGCGGGAAAACTTGCGAACGCCGAAAAATTCAAGTCCGGCCTTACCCGATTTGCGGAAACGAAACCCGTCCACGGCGAGTGCGGCGGCTACATGGTTCTCGGCGAAACGCTGGAGGACGCCGATGGCGTGACACACGTCATGACCGGGCTGCTCTCCCACCGCACCAGTTTCGCCAAACGCAAGATGAACCTCGGTTACCGCCAGGCGGAACTCTCTGAGGACAGCCCGATCGGCCGAAGGGGCGATACGATCCGTGGCCATGAATTCCACTATGCCAGCGTGGTCTCGCCGGGCACCGACGCCGCCTTTGCGACGATCGCCGATGGCGGCGGCAAGCCGATCGGTCCGACAGGCGGCCGGCGAGGCCTGGTCAGCGGCGCCTTTTTTCACGCGATTGCCCGCGGCTAACCGGCAGCGGTTGAAAGCGCTCTAAGCGCAAAAACCGCCCGTTCCGCGTCCGCCGCCGGCACAAAGATGTGGTCGTGGTAATAGGCCGCGACGACATTGGCGCTTATGCCTTCTTTGGTCAGCGCTGCCGCCATCGCCGCGGTCATGCCGACCGCTTCCAGCGAGGAATGCACCATCATGGTGATGCAGCGAAGCGGCGCGCTCGCAACAAGGTCGGCCTTTTCGGCAGTCTCTTTCGGCAGGATCAGCGTCAGACCTTCCTTCTCGAAAAACAACCCGATTGGTTTCAGGTCCAGGTATTCCTGCAGCCTTTCGGGCGGAACGGTCGCATAGACGAATTCGCCTTCGAGAAGGACCGGCTCCAGACTGGCCAGCAGGACGGAAAGATCGGTGAGACCACTCATGAAGCACCCATAATCTTTGCCATCGGAGATCGGATAACCAAGGTTACGGCTGCGATCGATCACCGGCAAGACTGGATTCGCCCCGGAAATAATCGCGAAAGCCGTAAATCTGCCTTGCGCGCGAGATGCCAGCTTCTAGTCTGCGTTGCTTCGGAGCTAAGCTCCCCTCAAACGATTGGTTTCGAACAGCAAGGTGTTCCGGTGACGGATTTCGAAAAGACCCGCTCGCTCTTCTATCTGCCGGAAGGCGTGATCTATCTCGACGGCAATTCGCTCGGACCGCTGCCGCTCGCCGCGAAAGAGCGCGTCGCCAAATTGATAACCGACGAATGGGGCGATCTGCTGATCAAGGGCTGGAACAAGGCCGGCTGGATGACGATGCCACGCCGGATCGGCGACCGGGTGGCCAAGCTGATCGGGGCGGCGGAAGGCACGGTCGTCATGGGCGATACGCTGTCGATCAAGGTCTATCAGGCGCTCGCTTCCGCATTGGAACTTGTGCCGGAACGCAAGGTCGTATTGTCCGACAGCGGCAATTTTCCATCCGACCTCTACATGGCGCAGGGCCTGATCGGCTCGCTCGGCAAAGGTCTTGAGCTGAAGATCGTCGAGCCGGAAGAGGTTGAAGCTGCGATCGACGAGACCGTCGCCGTGGTCATGCTGACCGAGGTGGATTATCGCACCGGGCGGCTGCACGACATGAAGGTGCTGACCGAAAAGGCTCATGCCGCAGGCGCGATCACCGTCTGGGATCTCGCCCATACGGCCGGTGCCCTGCCTGTCGATCTTTCCGGCGCGGACGCGGATTTCGCGGTCGGCTGCACCTACAAGTACCTGAACGGAGGGCCCGGCGCTCCGGCCTTCATCTATGTCGCGCCCCGTCATGCGGACAAGGTGCGGCCGGCGCTCTCCGGCTGGCTGGGACACGAACAGCCATTCGCCTTCGATCTCGGCTATCGTCCGGGCGGCGGCATCGACCGCATGCGGGTCGGCACGCCGCCGATCATCGGGCTTGCGGCGCTCGACGCAGCGCTCGATGCCTGGGAAGGCGTCGACATGGCGGACCTCCGCCACCAGTCGATAAAACTCTGCGATCTGTTCGTCGCGGAAGTCGAAAAGCGCTGCCCGATGCTGAAACTCGGTTCACCTCGCGATGGGACGAGGCGCGGCAGCCAGATCTCCTTCCTGCACGAGGAGGGTTACGCGATCATGCAGGCCCTGATCGCGCGCGGCGTGATCGGCGATTTCCGCGCTCCGAACGCCATGCGCTTCGGCTTCACACCGCTCTATATCGGCGAGCGCGAGGTACTGGGCGCGGTGGATATCCTCGAAGACATCATGACTAACCGCCTGTGGGACACAGCCGAATATAGACAGCGGGCTCTGGTGACCTGAGCGGATGACGGAAGAACGGCGCGCGTCCACCCGAAAGCTCTCCGAGGTCGTGCCTTACCGTCTGGCGCGCAGCAATGCGGAAATGATGAAGCTCGTCAGCCTGCTGTGCGAGGCCAACGGTTTCAAGCTGAATATCTGGCGTGTCGTGTCCGCGATCGGCACCTATCGATCGATCTCGCCGATGGAAATCGGCAAGCTCACGACCATCGACAAGGCGATGGTGTCGCGCGCGATCCGCGAACTCGTCGATCGCGACCTGATCGACCGCCGCGCCGACGCACGCGATGCGCGATGGGCCCAGATCCAGCTGACGGCAGCAGGAACGGCCGTCTACGAAAAGATGGTGGCCGACATCGATGCCCTGGAAAAACACATGTTCGGTGATCTGCCGCCTGAAAAGACCGCAGCATTCATGGAGATGCTCGAACTGATCGAACGTCGCGCCAGATTGGCCCGTGAGATGGTGGAGTTGAACGGCAAAGCCGGTTTGGCGCGGCTGCTGGGGGGCGATGCCGGGTAAGGCTTGGGACCCCGGCCGCATTCGAACCGGCCTTCGTAAGCTTTACATAACCGTTATCAGAATTGTTTACAAAGAAACAATCTCCATGTAAACAAATGACAGGGCGGGAGGAGATCGCCCGCTTTTGTCCTGGGAGGATCCTATGAAGAACCGGTTTTTTGCTGGAATGGCGCCTGTTGCCGTCCTGTCCTTGTCCTTGTTTGCAAGCTCTGCACTGGCTGACGTGACGATCGGCGTGACCATATCGTCGACCGGCCCGGGTGCGGCGCTCGGTATTCCGCTGAAGAACTCCGTCGAATTGTGGCCGACCGAAGTGGGCGGCGAAAAGCTCAAGGTCATCGTTCTCGATGATGCCGGCGACCCCTCGGTTGCCACCACCAATGCCCGCCGCTTCGTCAACGACGACAAGGTCGATGTCATCGTCGGTTCCGCGCTGACGCCCGCTTCGATCGCTGTTGCCGGTGTTGCCGGTGAAACCAGTACCCCGCACCTCTCCTGCTCACCGGTTCCGCCGACTATTTCCAAAGGCAAGTGGACCTTTGTGATGCCGCAGGATGCCGGCCTGATCGCCAGGAACCTGTTTGCCAAGATGAAGGCCGATGGCGTCAAGACGGTCGGTTATATCGGCTTCTCCGATAGCTATGGCGACCTGTGGATGGGCCAATTCAAGGCGATCGGTGAACAATACGGCTTGAAGGTCATCGCCGAAGAGCGTTACGCCCGTCCCGACACCTCCGTTTCCGGCCAGGTGCTGAAACTCGTGGCCGCGCGTCCGGATGCCGTCTTCGTCGGCGCCTCCGGTACCGGTGCCGCGCTGCCGCAGATCGGCCTGCGCGAACGTGGCTTCGCCGGCAAGATCTACCAGACCCATGGCGCCGTGACCTTCGACTTCCTGCGCATCGCCGGCAAGGCTGCCGACAACACGATCTTCGCCTCCGGCCCGGCCATGGCGCCGGAAGCCCTGCCCGATACCGCAGAAACCAAGGCGGAAGGCATGGCCTATGTGACGGCCTACGAAAAGAAGTTCGGCCCCGGCACCCGCACCCAGTTCGGCCCGCATATCAACGATGCCATGGCCATCCTCAAGAAGGCCATCCCGGTCGCGCTCAAGAAGGCAAAGCCCGGCACGCCGGAATTCCGCGCTGCTCTCCGTGACGCCATCGAGACCGGCGGCCCGTTCCCGGCAAGCCAGGGCGTCTTCAACTTCAAGGCCGATGATCATCTCGGCCTCGACGACCGAGCCGTCGTGCTGCTCACAGCCAAGAACGGCAAGTTCGAGATCACCAAGTAATACGCCGAATAAACGAGGTCCGGCGTCCGCGCCGGGCCTTTTTGCAGCGTCTTTTCTGTTATCGGGGGAAATTCCTTGGACGCGATGATTGCGACCTTCCTGATCCAGGATGGTGTCACCAATGGCGCGATCTATGCGCTCCTCGGCCTGGCGCTGGTCCTGCTCTTTTCGGTCACGCGGGTGATCTTCATCCCCCAGGGCGAATTCGTCGCCTATGGCGCGCTGACGCTAGCGCTTCTCGACGGCGGGAAGGTGCCCGCCACCACCTCGCTTCTCGTCTGTTTCGGCGCGGTTGCCTTCCTGTTCGACCTCTGGAGCATGCGCCGCGGCACCGATGTCGGCACCTTTGTGCGCAGCCTCGCGCTCAACCTGGTGCTTCCCGGCGTGATCTACGGCATCACCATCGTGCTTGCGCCGCTCGACCTTCCGTCCGTTGCGAAGGCCCTGCTCACCATTCTGATCATCACGCCCATGGGCGTCTACGTCTACCGGATCGCCTACCGGCCGCTTGCAGATGCGTCCGTGCTTGTCCTGTTGATCGCCTCGGTTGGCGTGCATCTCGCCATGATGGGGCTTGGCCTCGTCTTCTTCGGCGCGGAAGGCCTGCGCGCCGAACCGCTCGCCGACGACAACTACACGATCGGAGCCTTGATGGTGAGCGCCCAGAGCCTCTGCATCTACGGAGCGACGATCGCGATCATCGTCGGCCTCTACATGTTCTTCGAGCGAACCCTGCTCGGCAAGGCGCTGCGTGCGACCGCCGTCAACCGGCTCGGCGCACGGCTGGTCGGCGTCCGCACCCATCTGACCGGCGTCACCGCCTTCACGCTGGCAGCCGCCATCGGGGCCGTTTCCGGGGTGTTGATCGGCCCGATCACCACGATCTATTACGACACCGGCTTCCTGATCGGACTCAAGGGCTTCGTGGCGGCGATCATCGGCGGGCTTGCGAGCTTCCCGATCACCGCGATCGCCGCGATCGGCGTCGGCCTGGTCGAATCCTTCTCTTCCTTCTTCGCCAGCAGCTACAAGGAAGTCATCGTCTTCGGGCTCATCATTCCCGTTCTGATCTGGCTGTCGCTGAGCGGCGGCTTCCACGAGGAGGAGTGAGCCATGAAGATCGAACGCTTGCTTCCCGGCCTCGCCGGCATCGTTTTCCTGGCGATCATTCCCCTCCTGCCGGTGCCGCCCTTCTGGCTGACGATCCTCAACAATATCGGCCTCGCGTCGCTGGTGACGATCGGCCTCGTGCTCTTGACCGGCGTCGGCGGTCTCACCTCGTTCGGCCAGGCCGCCTTCTGCGGTTTCGGCGCCTATACGACGGCCGTGCTGAGCACGAACTACGGCTTTTCGCCCTGGCTGACCCTGCCGTTGTCGCTGATCGTCGGCGCGGCGACCGCCCTGCCGCTCGGCCTCATCACCGTGCGCCTTTCCGGCCATTTCCTGCCGCTCGGCACGATCGCCTGGGGCCTGGCGCTTTATTATCTGTTCGGCAAGATCGACCTCCTCGGCCGTTACGACGGCATCTCCGGCATCCCGCCGGTTGAATTCGCCGGCTATCGCTTCATGAGCGACGGGGCGATCTATTACCTCATCTGGTTTTTCGTGATTGCGGTCGCCCTCGGCGCGAAAAACCTGCTCGACTCGCGGATCGGTCGTGGCATCCGGGCACTGCGCGGCGGCGGCCAGGCGGCGGAAGCGTTCGGCGTCAACATCGTGCGCGCCAAGCTCACCGTCTTCGTGTTTGCCGGCGTGGTTGCCGCACTTTCCGGCTGGCTCTACGCCCATATGCAGCGCTCGGTGAACCCGACGCCGTTCGGGCTCAGCATGGGCATAGAATATCTGCTGATGGCCGTGGTCGGCGGCTCCGGCCATGTCTGGGGGGCGATCTTCGGTGCCAGCATCGTGCTGATCCTGAAGGAACTGCTGCAGCGTTTCCTGCCGGATCTGGTCGGCACGACCGCCAACTTCGAAATGGTGGTTTTCGGCATCCTGCTGGTGGTGACCCTGCAGCTCGCCCGGGACGGTCTCTGGCCATTCGTATTGAAGCTCCTGCCGAAGCGCGCCGCGCGGCCTCTGCCCGCTTCCGACGACAAGCTTGCCAAACGCACGCTCGCGCCGGCCGGCTCGTCGCTGATCAAGGTGGAAAAGGCGCGAAAAGCCTTTGGCGGGCTGGTCGCGGTCAACGATGTCAGTTTCGAAGTGCGCGCTGGCCAGGTCGTCGGCCTGATCGGTCCGAACGGCGCCGGCAAGAGCACGACCTTCAACCTCATCACCGGCATTGCCTCGCTGACAAGCGGATCGGTTTCCTACAAAGGCCAGCCGATGACCGGCGACAGCCCGCGCGAAGTCGCCAAACACGGTATCGCCCGCACCTTCCAGCACGCAAAGATCTTGCCGGACATGTCGGTATTGGAAAATGTCGCGCTCGGCGCGCATCTGCGCGGCTCGGCCGGCGTCTTCAGGAGTTTCCTGCGGCTGGAGCGCAGGCAGGAGGCGACGTTGCTTGCCGAAGCCGCCGTCCAGCTCGAACGCGTCGGGCTCGGCGCCTATCGCGACCGGCCGGCCGGTGATCTGGCGCTCGGCCAGATCCGCATCCTCGAAATTGCCCGCGCCCTGTCTGCCGATCCCGCCGTGCTGCTGCTCGACGAACCCGCGGCGGGCCTGCGTCACGGTGAAAAACAGGAGCTCGCCAACCTCTTGAAGAAGCTGCGTGAGGAGGGCGTCAGCGTGCTCCTCGTCGAACATGACATGGGTTTCGTCATGGGCCTCGTCGACCATCTCGTGGTGCTCGATTTCGGGACCCTGATCGCCGAAGGCAAGCCGGCCGACGTGCGCAAACATCCGGCGGTCGTCGCCGCATATCTGGGAGGTGTCGCATGAGCGGAAACCTGCTCGAACTCTCCGACCTTCACGTCTCCTACGGCCGAGCCGAGGTGCTGCACGGCATATCGATGAGCATGAAGCCCGGCAGCATCGTCACCGTGATCGGTGCGAACGGCGCCGGCAAGTCGACGCTGCTCAACGCCATCATGGGCATCGTCCCCTCCTCCGGCACGATCATCTACGACGGTGCCCCAGTGCCGCGCTCGGTCGAAGGCCGCGTCGCCACCGGCCTCTGCCTCGTGCCGGAAAAGCGCGAACTGTTCTCCACCATGTCGGTCGAAGACAATATCGAGCTCGGCGGCTTCCTGCGCAGCACCACGGAGCGCGCCGAGACGCGCGAGGACGTCTACACACGCTTCCCCCGCCTGGCCGAACGGCGCAAGCAGCTTGCCGGCACGCTTTCCGGCGGCGAACGGCAGATGCTGGCGCTTGCCCGGGCCCTGATGAGCCGGCCGCGCCTGTTGCTGCTCGACGAACCGAGCCTGGGTCTCGCGCCGAAGATCGTCATCGACATCCTCAACATCGTCTCGGAATTGCGAAAGACCGGCGTCTCCATCCTGCTCGTCGAACAGAATGCCCGCGCCGCGCTCGAAATTGCCGACGAGGGTTACCTGGTCGAACTGGGCGAAGTCCGCCTTTCCGGCCCGGCAAGCGAAATGGCGGTCAATCCGGCGCTGATGGAAAGTTATCTCGGCAGCCATTCCTGATGAGACAGTTCGGCCGGGTGCGGTCGATCAATCGAAGCTCTCAACCAGCTTCCGGCGGAATTCGTCCATGCGGTAGACCGCGGTGGACGGCTGCGGGATCATCCCCTTCTGCCAGCGCCATCCATCAAGCCGCTTCAGGAGGTTCGGATTGCCGGTGACGATATGCATCGGCACGTCGCGCGAGGCGCCTTCGCCGGTAGCGATCGACGCCGGCTGGTGATCGCCGAGCAGGATGAACAGCGTGTTCCTGCCGTAACGCGCCATATAGGAGCCGAGCGTTTCGAGCGTGTAATCGATCGAGGTGAGGTATTGCGCCCGGACGCGGTTGGGATCGGCCCAGACGACCGAAGGCGGGTCGCCGCTTTCCGCCTGCGCATTGAAGACGGCACCGTCGCCGACCTTATCCCAGGGGACCAGCGACGGGATAGGCGTCCAGGGGGCATGGCTGGAGATCAGCGCCATTTCCGCCATGACCGGTTTGTGGCCGGGCTTGTCACGGGCCTGCCGCTCCAACCTCTCGAACGCCTCGAGCGTGAACTGATCCGGCATCGTCACCCAATTGAAGGGCTTTCCGCGATATCCGAGTCCCGCGGCGGCATGAATGCTGTCGTAGCCGAAATAACCGGCTTCCGGCCAGTCGAGCGTGATCGCCGGCATGACCGCCGTTGTACGCCAGCCGGAGCTACGGAAGAGGTTGTTGAGGGTCGTCCGCTCGCTGGTAATCATCCGGTCGTAGCGTCCCTGATTGTTGACCCAGAGACCGGAGAGCAGCGTGCCATGCGCCAGCCAGCTGATGCCGCCGACGGTCGGTGAGGTGAGCCAGCCGCTGCGTGCCTGCAGGCCTGCGGCCTCGATCTCCTTCTCCACCAAGGTCAGCCGGCTGCCGATGCGCGCCGCATAACGCGGATCTTCGATCACGCTGCGGCCGTAGGATTCGATGAAGATCAGCACGACGTCGGTGCCGGCAAGCGCCGAGAAATGCGGCCCGGCGGTGACCGGATCCTGCTTCAGTTCGTCCTCGAACCGGGCGAGATCGGCAATCGACTCCTTGACCATGGTGACGCGATTGACGAAATAGGAAGCGGCATCGGCCTGGACGCCGAGGGTGCGGCGATCGGCATTTTGGACCGCAAGCGCCGCCACGCCGATCAGCAGAACCGCACCGGAAACGAGAGCGGACTTGCGCCGAACTCCCCGCGGAAGGCGCCGGAAACCGCCCAACGACCAATAGAGGACGGCGGCGACAACCAGCCATGCAAGAAGGCCCGCACAGATGATCCCGACCGCCTCCTTGATCCCGACGGAACCGCTTAGGAGATTCCATCCGTCGGTGAGGATCTTGAGATCGAGATAGGGATTGAACGGTCGCGGGAAGGCGATACCGGTGCCTATGTCCGCGAGTTTCAGGAACAGCATTGCCGCCAGCAGCACGGTGACCGCCCACCGCAGGAGGGAAAAGCCTGGACCTGCCAGCACCGAAGCCAGCAACGCAACCGCCGCCATCTCCAGCGGAAATCTGAACTCGGAGACGTCGGTGAAATGGGAAGGAGCAGCCAGGATGGCCGCAACGATCGCCAGCGCAATCGTGATCCTCAGAAATGGCGATCCATTTGCCTTGCGCTGCGCGATATGCCCTATTCTGGCGGCGTCACTCTGGCGAAAAGGCCGAAATTCGTTCATGCGCTGTTCCTGCAAACCCTTCGGCCTATGCGTTTTCTGAAACCTATAGGCTTATCTGCGGCCTTCGCACTTCTCATTGCCGTGATCCTGCGCTTCGAGCCGCAACGGATTGCCGCAAGCCTGGCGTCGGCCGATCCGACCTATATAACCGCCGGCCTCATCCTCGTGCAGGTGCAGATCGTACTCTCGGCGCTCCGCTGGCGGTTCACGGCAGCCCGGCTTGGCCAGCACCTGGGCGTCGGGAAAGCGATAGGCGACTATTATCTCGGAACGCTGGTCAACCAGCTTCTGCCGGGCGGAGTGGCAGGCGATGCGGTTCGCGCCGTCCGCAACCGGGCTCATGGTGACGGCGGGAAGGTGCCGGTGCAGGCCGTGCTGTTCGAGCGGGTTGCCGGGCAGGGGATATTTTTCGTCATAGCAACCTTCGGCGTGATGCTCTGGCCGCTTCTGGGCGGGGCAGCGATCCCGGAGGACGTGCGCCATCTTCTCTCCGGTTTCGCGGTCGCCGCCGCGGGCCTCGCCATCGCGTTCCTGCTGCTGCTCCGCTTCCCGCCGCGTCGTGTTAAGCCCCGGCTTACGGCGTTGAAGGCAGCGCTGGCGCAGGTCTTCCTGCGGGACCGGGCGTGGATCGTGCAGACGCTGTTCAGCCTCGTCATCGTCGCAAGCTATATCGCAATGTTCATGCTTGCCTCGGCCGCCGTCGGCGCACCCTTACCGGCACTCGCGGCTGTCACTGCCATTCCGCTCTGTCTGCTGATGATGCTGATCCCCGCCACGATTGCCGGCTGGGGCGCCAGGGAGGCCGCGGCAGCAGGCCTCTGGCCGCTTTTCGGGTATGCGGCGTCCGACGGCGTCACAGCCAGCATCCTCTACGGCATTCTGGCGCTTGTCGGCGCCGCACCCGGCCTGGTGTTCATCTTGGCGGCGCTTTTCAGCAGACGGAACCGTTGAGGCGTCAGGCCTCCAGCCGCGCGTAGATATCGCCGGACGACGTCTGGCCGGCAAGGCCCGCAATCTCGGCCAGCATCGCATCGGCGGTCATCCATTCGTCATGGACGAACCGATGCCGCTCCCCCTCGACCCGGTTGAAGCGATAGGGGCCGAGTTTCCGCAGATGGCCGATGGCTTCCTCGGCGATTTCCATCGTCGCCGGAATATATTCGAAGGCGATCAGCGGGATGGGATGATGCAGCCCGGCGATGATATCCGCCTCGGCGCCCTCCACGTCGATCTTGCAGAAGGCCGGCACGCCGTATTCTCCGATCAGCACATCGAGCGTCGTCATCTCCACGCGCTCGACACGGTCCCAGGTGACGTTGCGGAACCCGGAAGTCTTTTCGACTTTCGAGATCCAGGACGAGGATATGCTGGTCACGGTCGGATGGCGGCTGGAAATATGCAGATCGACGCTGCCGGGCTCCTTGCCGACCGCCTTGCGCAGCAGCGTCAACTCTTCGCCCGCGAAGGATCTGGCAATAAAATCGGCAAACAAAGGCTGCGGCTCCAGCGCAACGATCCTGGTGCCAAGCGACAGAAGCGTCCGGCTGCGGCTGCCGGCATGCGCACCGATATCGAATACGAGATCGCCTTTGCGGACGAGGCCTGCATAGAAACGCTTCAGCGAAGAGCGCCGCCAGGGCTGGCCGTAATAGATCAGCAGCGAGCGTGTCAGGCCCAGGGAAGCGGAAAAATCAGGCCGCGGCATGATGGCTCCTGCTCGCGCTCACCAGGAAGATCACATCGACGGCGAAGGAATAGGTGAGCAAAGCGAGGGCCGCAGCCGCAAGCAGGGTGGAGACCGGCGAGGTAACGACCGGAAACAACATCAGGCACAGCGCCACGCCCTGAACGACGCAGATCGCCTTGCGGCGCATCGAATGCGGCAGTTCGCCCCTCAGCGCCGGAAAGACCGCCTGAGCCCCGACATAGGCATAGCGCATCAGGCCGATCAGCAGGATCCAAAGTCCCGCCTTGCCGAGCAGCACTGCCGCGAGCGACAGGAAGAGGATCAGCAGCGCGTCGATCTCCATGTCGAATCGCGCGCCGAACCGGGAAGACGTGCCTGCCTGCCGTGCGAGGAAGCCGTCGACACCATCCAGGACCATCGCGAAAGCGACCAGGAAGCCGAGCATCCACAGGGCGCCCTGATCGAAGCCCACGCCGAACTGCGGCGATGCCAGCACCATCCCGCCTAGAACCGACGTGAGTGCGGCGCGGATTGTCGTCACGATATTGGCCGCGCCGAAACGCCCATGCCCATGCGCGCGCAGATTGCCGAGCGCTACGGCGGAAATCGCCGCATAGATGATGAAGGCGCAGCAGGCCGCGGCCGTATCGATGCCGAGCCAGTCGCCAAGGAAATGCATGACCGCAACCAGCGCGGCGGCGACGGTCATGGTTACGGCATAGGCATCCAGGGAGAGCAAGCGGTGAGCCCTGCGTGCCGCCTGGCGATCCAGCGGCCCGGCATTCATCCAGTCAGCCATTGGACGTGCCTTCCTCGTCCAAGGGATGATATGAAATAATCATGACACTCTCCTCACAGGCACTACATGGAGAAGAATACGGTGGGCAGCAAATGCCGGATCCGCAAAACCGCCGTCAAATAAACGTGATGGCCATATCCCCCTCTCGCCGGACGGCTCCCTTGCCGTCATCGTCGAAGCCTCTAGGTCTGGATTGTTAAGGCGTGAAAGGTGTGAGGCGTGACAAGGCGTGAGACAGTTCCGAATGCGGCAACGCAGAAGGACGGAAGAGCACTCTGGATCGAGGAGACGGGCCGTTGCGCGCTTCGGCAGGAGAAGCGGCCGACGGCCTGCGAGGGCGAGGTTGTCGTTCGAACGCTCTATAGCGGCATCAGCCGTGGTACCGAATCGCTCGTTTTTGCCGGACAGGTGCCGGAAAGCGAATATGAGCGCATGCGTGCCCCGCACCAGGCCGGCCAATTCCCCTTCCCCGTGAAATACGGCTATGCCGCCGTCGGCGTGGTCGAAGAAGGACCTGAAGGGCTCGTCGGCAAAGCGGTCTTCTGCCTGCATCCCCATCAGGACCGTTTTCGCGTGCCGGTTTCCGCCACCCACCCACTTGTCGACAGCTTACCCCCGCGCCGCGCAGTGCTGGCTGCCAATATGGAAACCGCACTCAATATCACCTGGGACGCAGGCATCCAGCCGGGCGACCGCGTGGTCGTTTTCGGCGCCGGCGTCGTTGGCCTTCTGGTCGCCTACCTAGCCTCACGGATCATCGGCACCGAAGTGGTGATTTCCGATATCGAGCCGGCGCGCGCCGGAACTGCCGAGGCTCTCGGTCTTCGATTTTCGTCTGCCGGTCATGTGCCACATGATTGCGACGTGCTGGTCAATGCTTCCGCTTCGGCCGAGGCTCTGGCAACGGCGCTCGATCATGCAGGTTTCGAAGCCCGGATTATCGAAGCAAGCTGGTATGGAGAAAAGCATGTGGAGATCCCGCTTGGGCAAGCTTTTCATGCCAAGCGTCTTTCCATCGTCAGTTCACAGGTAGCCTCCCTGCCGCCCGGACGACGGGCCCGCTGGGACACCAGGCGACGCATGGGCAAGGCGCTCCAGCTTCTCGCCGACGACCGGCTCGACCACCTGATTTCGGGCGAAACACCGTTCGAGACCATCGCCGCCGATTATGCCGGGATCATCGGCTCGGCTGCCACGCTCTGTCATCGCATCAAGTATTGAAGGAAATCCCGCATGTTCGCCGTCGAAGTCCGCGATCACATCATGATCGCGCATAGTCTTGCCCGCCCGGTCTTCGGCCCCGCCCAGGGCATGCATGGGGCAACCTTCGTGGTCGATGCCGCCTTCTTCACCGGCGATCTGGACGACAACGGCCTTGCCGTGGATATCGGGCTAGCGACCGACGTACTGAAGGAAGTGCTGGCGCCGCTCAACTACCAGAACCTCGACACGCTGGAGATTTTCGCCGGCAAGGTGACGACGACGGAATTCCTCGCCAAGCACATATTCGACCGCATCGCCGATGCCGTCCGGAACGGCCGGCTCGGCGGGGGTGGTGGCCGCATCCGCAAACTGCGGGTCATGCTGCACGAATCGCACACCGCCCGCGGCTGGTTCGAGGCCGAGCTGTGAGCCGCGATCTTGTCTTCGCCTATCCGGGCGAGCTCGAAACCCGCACGGGCGGTTACGGCTATGATCGCCGTGTCGTCGCGGCCCTGCGCGACCTCGGCTGGAATGTCGAACTGATCTCCCTCGGCGACGGTTTTCCGAACCCGGATGCAAAGCAGCTCGACGATGCCGAAGGGAGGCTTTCCGGGCTCGCCGATGACAGTCTCGTCCTGATCGACGGGTTGGCCTTCGGCGCGATGGACGAATGGGCGGGCCGCCAAGCGAAACGCCTGAAAATCATGGCGCTCGTGCACCACCCGCTGGCGCTGGAGACGGGGCTCGACGGCAAGCAGCAAGACGCCGCGGCCGCCCGGGAGAAGGCGGCTCTGGCGCACACCCGCGGTGTTATTGTTACATCGCATTCCACCGCTGCCGAACTGGCCGCCAATTACGCCGTCCCTGCGGAAAAGATCACGGTCGCCATCCCGGGCATGGATCCGGCACCGCTGGCTGCTGGTGGCGGCGATCCGCCTCTGATCCTCAGCGTCGGCACGCTGACCCACCGCAAGGGCCACGACATACTGATTTCCTCGCTCGAGAAGCTGCGCGGTCTGCCATGGACCTGCCGCATCGTCGGCAGCAAGATGCTCGATCCCGGCACTGCGGCGCAGCTCGAACGCCAGATCGCCAAATCCGGGCTCGGTAACCGCATCGAACTCGCCGGCCAGATCGACGACACACGCTCCGAATTCGCCAAGGCCGACGTCTTTGCGCTGGCGAGCCGTTATGAAGGTTATGGCATGGTGTTTGCCGAGGCGCTCGCGCAAGGATTGCCGATCGTCGGCTGTGCGGCGGGGGCCGTGCCGGACGTCGTGCCCGAAAGCGCCGGCTTTCTCGTTCCACCGGACGACCCGGACGCTTTCGCGGCCGCTCTGCGACGTCTGCTGAAAGAGCCGGAAACCCGCATTTCCATGGCCGACGCCGCAGCGGTCGCGGGTGCCGCGCTTCCCTCCTGGCGGGACACCGCCGTCACCATCTCGGGTTTTCTGGGAACGGTTCGATGAGCGGCTTCGACAGGGACTGGCTGGCGCTGCGCGAGCCCGTGGATGTTCTCGCACGTGACGCGGACTTGCTGGCAGCGGCTGTACAATCCCTCGAAAGCCTCTCGGCCCCAACCGTGCTCGATATCGGCTGCGGCACCGGCTCGACCTTCCGCGTGCTCTCCTCCAGGCTTCGAAAGCCGGCTCACTTTCGGCTTTTCGACCACGACCACCGGCTGCTGGACGAAGCACGCCGCTTGCATGGGGATGCTGTCGACCTCATTCAGGGGGATCTCAACGAGCTCGAAGCGCTGCCGCTCGCCGAAGTCAGTCTCGTGACCGCGTCTGCGCTCTTCGACCTCTGTTCGGAGCAGTTCATTCGCCGTTTCGTCGCCCATGTCGCGGAGAGAGGTATCAGTCTCTACGCGGCGCTCAACTATGACGGCCGGATGCGCTGGTCCAAGCCGCATCCGCTGGACGAGGCCGTGCTTGCAAGCTTCAACGCCCATCAGCTGAGCGACAAGGGTTTTGGATTTTCGCTGGGACCGCGGGCCTGGGAGACGCTGGCCGATTGCCTGGGGGAGAGCGGTTATACGGTGAGGACCGCCGAAAGCCCATGGACGATGGCTGCAGAGCAGCGCGAGCTGCAGCGTCTGTTCCTCGACGGAGTGGTACGCGCGGTCTATGAATACGGCCAGCTCGACGAGAACGAAATCCGCGACTGGGCCGATTTCCGGCGGAACATGGTCGATCGCGAAGGCAGCCTATGCGAGGTCGGCCATCAGGACATCCTCGCAACCTGCTGAGATGGCCGCCTGCTGCGCTTCAATGCGGAAATTGCAGTCGAATACGATGTCCGTGCCGATATTGTAGACCTGGACCTCCGGGCGGCGGGCTTCCGACAGGCGGTCGATCGGCGAAAGGCGGATGCCGGCGGGACCCGAACCGATGATGATCGGCGCGATCGAGATATGCAGCCGGTCGATCATCTGGGCATCGACAAAGCGGGAAATGGTGGTGGCTCCTCCTTCGACGAGCACCGTGGTGAGGCCACGTTCGGCGAGCGCCTCAAGAATATCCCGCGGCGCGAGCCCCCCATCCGCCTGGCGCGGCAGCTTGATGATCGTGTGCCGGAGGTTGCGGCGCGGAATGTCGTCGGCCTGCAGAACGAGCACCGGCGTGCCCCCGTCATGCAGCATCTTGGCCCGCTCCGGCATGCGGCCGTTGCAATCCACCACGACGCGCACCGGGCTGTTACCGCTGACGGCACGAACCGAAAGGCTGGGATTGTCGGCAACGACCGTCCCGACCCCGACGATTACCGCGTCCACCAGCGCCCGGCACCGGTGCAGATGGGCAATGCCGTCGCAGCCCGACACATCCTGGGCATCGCCGGTCGGCGTTGCGACGCGGCCATCCAGAGACTGGCCAACCTGGGCTAGAACCAGAGGCTCGCCGCGGATTGCGATCGGCCCATAGAGCGAGAGACCGGAACCATCGACATCGGCGGAGAGCGCCACCGGGCGCAATGACCCTTCGCGAAGCGAAAGCAGGTGCTGCCACAGATCTTCGGTCATCCTCACTGATCGCATGTCCCGCCTCGTCTTCCGGCCGAAAAAGATGAATGCCGGCACCCGCAAAAGGTTCCTCGCCCGGCATATTCGCTTCCAGCTGTAATACGGGCGGAAAATTTCACCAGATCAACATTCCGTCAATGGTCTCGCGAGAGACGGCTCACGGTATCGCCAAGACGGATGCCATGCCCATCGAGACGGTCGTGGAAAAAGATCGGTATTGGTGCCGGGGCAGACTTGCGGGAACTCCCGACCTGATCGGGCTCACCCGCTCCCGCGGCGCGTCGTTCGCCAGCGCCGCCGATCGAATGGCTGTCTTGCACGCAGGGGAAACTTCTGTCCGATGACAGCTTCTCCAATCGGGCATCGGAATCAGGTTCGCCATCGATCTTCCGCTGCCTCAATCGTTCACGCGGGTGCCCCACGCGCACCGACACGGCAAAAGCATGGCTTCCGGAGGCTAGTATCGTGGGGCCGCGCAACGCCACCGCACCTGTGCCTGCCAATGCACCCGACGGTTTCGGACAGTCGCGATACGATCGCCATGGGTATCCTCAAGGCCATGCAAATGTCATAGATGAAGCCCGGCCAATCGAGTGCAGCTTGTTATGAGAGATATCCAGGAACAGAGTATTATCGAAAGCCTGTCCCAGCGGCACGGGTTCAGCCCTGGTGTGGTCGAGCATCTTGCGATGGCCTTGATCGCCGGGCATGCCAGTCAGGCGCAGTTCAACCACGTCGAGCTTGGCGGCATGGGGCAATGGTCAAGCGGTGGCATGATCATGATCGGTGACATGTTCAACAACGGGTTGAAGCACCGGGTGGACATGCTTTGCTCGGAGATCGCCGCTTACATCCGCTCTGGGGAACTCTCCGGCCCGAAGGTAGATCGGCCCTATCAATCTCAGAGCCAGGGAGACGGAAACAGCTTCTTTTACCAGTCGAGTTCGCATGGCAGTTCGTGGCCTCAACATCTCGGCCAGCCCTCGTCGACGGGCGCGCAGAATAACATTCGCTATGCCTTCTTCCCGGCCAGCCGCCGCCTGGCCATCGATGTAAACGGGCAGATCACGGTCTACGATACAAGAGACCATAACATCGGCGGTTTTTCGCAGCAGCAGAGCGGCGACCAGTCTTTGACCTTCACCTCACAGCACGGGCTCGTGCGCGTATCGGAACTGGAGATCGTATCGTCCGCTGACGACACACCGGCGCCGAACGAAGAACAGAAAACCCCGTCAGACCAGAGCCCGAGCGTCGGTATTCCATCGATAGCGGCTCCGAGCTCAAATATTCGCTCCTCGCCGGCTGGCTTCGATCCAGACGATATCATCAGCAAGATTGAACGACTTGCTGGCCTGCATTCGAAGGGAATACTTTCAGACGACGAATTCGCGGCGAAAAAGACAGAGCTGCTGAAACGACTGTAACCCTGGCAACCCAGGTTCATAGTGGCGGAGAGGGTGGGATTCGAACCCACGGTGCCCTCGCAGGCACGCCGCATTTCGAGTGCGGTGCTT
>NZ_JNNU01000027.1 GCF_000732195.1 Neorhizobium vignae | reverse complement strand
CCCGTCTCGCGCCCGGTCGCCGCTGCACCGAGCCGTCCGATGCCGGCCCGTGCTGCGGTTTCCCGCGGAAATACGGCCCTCGCGCAATCCGCCGACGAGTGGGAAGAATTCTGATCTTCCTCGCGCCAACAAAACTTAAAGAGGGCGGCTTCGGCCGCCTTCTGCGTTTCAGCGACATCGTCGGATTCATCAGTTGCCACTTGCATAGAATGGCAAAACCATATAAACATATCTTTATATCTTGATTGCGTAAGGATGCGGCTGAATGGGATTGGCGCTCGACACCCTGGTGGACGTACTGAAAACGGCCGGCGAGCCGACGCGCTTCCGCCTGCTTGCGCTTCTCGCTGCCGGGGACCTGACCGTCACCGACCTTACCGAAATCCTGGGCCAATCGCAGCCGCGCATTTCACGGCATCTGAAACTGCTTGCCGAGGAAGCGCTGATCGACCGCTATCAGGAAGGCGCCTGGGCCTATTTCCGCCTGAGGCAGGAAGGCAAGGCCGCAACGCTGATCAGGACGCTGCTTGCCGCTGCTTCCGAGGAAGACCCTGTGCTGCTTCGCGACAGCGAGCGGCTGACGATGGTCAAGCGCCAGCATGCCGAGCGCGCCCAGGCGTATTTCAGCCGCAACGCGTCCGAATGGGACGAGCTTCGCCGCCTGCATGTCAGCGACGCGGCCGTCGAAGGGGCGCTGCTCAAGCTGATCGGCACGACACCGGTCGATGCGCTTCTCGATCTCGGCACTGGCACCGGCTGGATCCTGCAGCTTCTCTCCAATGTCTACCGTCGCGCCGTCGGCATCGATGCGAGCCGCGACATGCTTTCGGTCGCCCGGTCCAACCTTGACAAGGCGGGGATCGTCAAGGCGTCGGTCCGTCATGGCGACATTCTCAACCTGCCTCTCGAGGGCCAGGATTTCGACCTGATCACCGTTCACCAGGTGCTGCACTTCCTCGACCAGCCGGAGCTGGCGATCGCCGAGGCAGCCCGCGTGCTGCGTCCGGGCGGCCGCCTGCTGATCGTGGATCTCGCACCGCATACGCTCGAATATCTGCGCGAAGACCATGCCCATGTGCGTCTCGGCTTTTCCCATCAGGTGATGGCGGAATGGCTGGAGAAGGTGGGCCTTGAAGTCGAACAGGCGCTCGACCTCGGATCCGGCAAGGAAGGCGGCCTGACGGCCACCGTCTGGCTTGCCCGCGACCGCCGCCTGCTGATCGCCGCCCATCATGCATCCGCCCAATCGCAAACCGTTCTTTAAGGGAGCTGAACCAATGACCGCCGATAGCGAAACTTTCAGCGTTTCCTTCGAATTCTTTCCGCCGAAGTCGGAGGAAATGGAGGGCCAGCTCTGGGATACGGTCGACGAGCTGGCGCTCTGGGACCCGCGGTTCGTCTCGGTCACCTATGGGGCCGGCGGTTCGACCAAGGCACCGACGATCAACACGGTGCGTCGCCTCGTCGGCGAGACCTCGCTTGCGACCGCCGCACATCTGACCTGCGTCGACGCCACGCGCGAAGAAACCCATGCGGTCGTCGGCGAGTACCGCGCCGCCGGCATCCGCCACATCGTTGCTCTGCGTGGCGATCCGGCGAGCGGTATCGGTACCGAGTATCGTCCGCATCCGCAGGGTTATGCCAATGCGGCGGATCTGGTGCGCGGTCTGACCGAACTCAGCGGTTTCGACATTTCCGTCTCCGCCTATCCCGAAAAACATCCGGAAAGCGCCGATCTCGGCGCAGACATCGAAATGCTGAAGCGCAAGGCGGATGCCGGCGCTGCCCGGGCACTGACCCAGTTCTTCTTCGACAACGATGTTTTTGAACGTTACCTCGAAAAGGTCCGCGCCGCCGGCATCTCAATCCCGATCGTGCCGGGCATCATGCCGATCCAGAACCTGACCCAGCTCAAGCGTTTCGCCGGTCGCTGCGGTTCCACGGTTCCGTCTTTCCTGGATGCCCGTTTCGAAGGATTGGACGACAAGCCCGAGGATCGCGCCAGCGTGGCTGCCGACATCGCCGCCGAACAGATCGAGGATCTGATCCGCCGCGGCCTTGGCGACTTCCACATCTACACGATGAACCGGGCGCCGCTCGTCTCCGCCGTCCTTCAGCGGCTTGGCCGCCGGCAGATCCGCACGCCCCGGATCGCCGCTGCCTGAGCGCATTGAAAAAAACGCATGCTCCTACGAAAGGAGCATGCGTTTTCACCAGAAGTGCTGATTATCAACCGGTCGTGGATGCGATATCTTGAACTGGTAGTGGAACTGGTGGCGCTCAAATGAAGAGCATGGATGCCACAAACACAAACGCTGCACTGACTACCAAGACATTGAGAGAGTATGTACGTCCCATGTCTGCCTCCTTGCGTTGACGGGCAGACTTTATGTCGGTTTTGTGCCGGTTGGGAAGCGTGTTTCTGTGCTGCAGTGCCGCAGACTTCTCCGGTTCGCCTCGGCGGTGATCGCGTAAGCGGTTGATTTCTTGTTGTAAATCATCTGTTAATCTTAATTTCCACAGAGTTAAAAAGCCGTGTACGACTGTTAACTTCTGACATATTCCGTGATGGTTTCGACCCGTTACGACGCGCTGGACGGTAAATTGCTGCGCCTGCGAAGGACCCTTCCGTCGAGCAGGACCAGGCCGAAACCGATCAACAGCATGCCGACGAGGTCGGTTGCCTCCAATCTTTCGCCCAGATAAAGCGCGCCGAGAAGGATCGCGCTCGGAGGCACGATGAGCGTCACCAGAGAGGCATTCGTTGCGCCGGCCATCCCAAGGATACGGAAATAGAGGAGGTAGGCGAAGGCCGTCGACAGGAGCGCCAGTGCGAGGATTGCAAGGACGGCATGCGTCGACGGGGCTGGCAGCGCCCAGGACTGGTCGGCGAGCAGCGATACGGGCAGCATGATCAGGCTGGAGGCCGTGAGTTGTCCCGTGGCGCTGACAGGCGCGGGCAGGCCGCGGAAACGCTTGCCGTAGGTGCCGGCCACTCCGTAGGAGATTGCCGCAAGGATCGGCAGGACCAGCGCCCAGAGCGGCGCGGACGCGGCCGCCGTGACGCCCGGACCGATGAGCACGGCCGTTCCGGCAAGACCCGCAAGGCAGCCGGCGATTTTTGCCGGTGTCAGTTTTTCGTCGGCCGTCCAGCGATTGGCGATCAGCACCGTCCAGATCGGCGTGGTCGCGTTAAGGATCGAAGCAAGACCGGCGCCGATCTCGGTCTGTCCGAAGAAGATCAGCGTATGGGGAAGGGCGTTGTTGATGAAGCCCATGACCAGGAAGGACCGCCAGTGGGTTCTAAGCGTCGCATAGAGCCCGAACCTGCCGCGCAGATAGATGTGCAGCGCCGCTGCCGCCAGAAACAGGCGCAGGAAGACGAGGGTGAAGGGCGGCACTTCCACGACAGCGACGCGCGCGAAGAAGAAGGATCCGCCCCAGATCAGCCCGAGCAACAGGATCAGTGCCCAGGCAGCAGCGCTGGGCTTCGGTATGGCGGTGGTCATGCAAAATCCCCCTCGCGGTCAAGGTCAGGAGAATAATCCTATGATCCGCGAGTCGCCACCCGATTTCGATCGGGCGGCGACATGTATTTCAGAGCGCGGAGAGCAGGGTCAGGGTCGGCCAGCCGTCGGCCGGTTGGCCGAGGCGCGCCTGTTCCTTCTGGACGGCCTGGCGCGTGCCCGACCCCAGGATGCCATCGACCTTGCCGATATTGTGGCCGAGCGCTTCCAGCTTGGTCTGCAGCGCCTTCATGCCGGTGTCATCCAGGCCCTGGTCCGGCGTACCCTTCAGATAGGTCGGAGCACCCGAAAGCCGGGTTGCGAAATAGGCGGCCGAGGTCGTGTAGATGAACGACTGGTTCCATTCCAGATAGATGCTGAAATTCGGATAGGTCAGGAAGGCCGGCCCCTTGCGCCCCTGCGGAAGGATGAGGGCCGCGGGCAGGTTGCCGAAGTTGGTCACGCCGTCGCGTGGCGTGACGCCCAGCTTGAACCATTCGCTGGCCGGGATCTCGTTGCCGAGGCCGGACTTGTCCCAGGGAAGGTTCTCCGGCAGCGTCACTTCCTGGATCCACGGCTGGCCAGGCTTGAAGCCCATGCTCTGGATAAATTTCGCAGCCGTGAGGATCGCGTCGGGGGAACTGGTCTTGACGTTGATATGGCCATCGCCGTCACCATCGACGCCGTGCGCGATAATATCCTCGGGCAGCATCTGCACCTGACCGATCTCGCCGGCCCATGCGCCCGTATTGGTGGAAGGATTGAGGTCGCCGTGCTGGACCATCTCGATCAGGGCGATCAGCTGCGGGCGGAAAAGCTGCGGGCGGCGGCAGTCATGCGAGAGCGTCACCAATGCATTGCGGGTGTTGAAATCGCCCTGTACGGCGCCGAAATCGGTCTCCATCCCCCAGAAGGCGGTGATGACGCCGGGCGCCACGCCGAATTCCTTCTCTGCGCGGGCGAAGACCTCAGCATACTGCTTGATTTTCTGGCGGCCGATGTCGAGGCGCGCCTGGCTGACGGTGCGCTGCGAGAATTCGAGGAAGGTCTGGCGGAAGACGCCCTGAGCCCGGTCGCGCGACAGAACTTTCTGATCGATCTGGGCGCCGGCGAGCGCTTCATCCGCCGCACTTGCCGACGCGCCCTTGGAAATGGCTTCCGCCTTGACGCCGTCGAGGAAAGCACCGAGATCGCCGCCGCAGGCGATAGCCGGGGCTTGGGCGAGAGCGGTGGAGGCAAGGCAACTGGTGATGACGGAGGCAAGGGCGAGGCGACGGGCAAAGCGAGCGGACATTCGGCGTTCCTAGAATCTGAGTAAGCGCCGTTTGATCTCGGAAAATTTTGTGACCGAAACGTGGACGGCAGCCGTGTTGGCGCAGTTTTTATCGCAACTGCTCACACATTGCCAGACACCTGTTCGCCACGTGAACGGGGTTTACTTTGAGACTGCCGCAACCCAGTTGTGCCAGTTCTTGGAGGTGCCTGCAAAGACGTTGATATCCATCTCGCCCTTGATGCCCGGCACGATGCCCGTCGACGTATACTGCCAGAAGGACCAGCGGCGATCCGGATAGATCTTGGTCGGATGCTGCGCCACGGCGCGGAGCCAGAAGTGGTAGTTGCTGAAGGCGCCGACCAGATTGTCCCGGTGGAAATCCACCGACGTATAGATGATCGGCCGCTTGCCGTAATAGGCCTCGACGCGGTCCATGAAGCGCTGCATCGAGGCGCGCACGGTCTCGGGATCGGGGCGGGTCTTGCAGGTGGGCGAGGAATGGTTCCATTCCATGTCGAGGACCGGCGGCAGCTTCACCGCGTCCTTCGGGACATTGTTGATGAACCAGTCGGCCTGTTCGTCGGCTGTCGAGCAGAAATAATAGAAGTGGTAGGGGGCATAAGGAATGCCGGCCGATGCCGCGCCCCGCCAGTTTAGCTCGAAGGTCGGGTCGATGCGATCCTTGCCTTCCGTCGCCTTGATGAAGACGAATGCGATGCCGGATCTTTTGACGGCGGGCCAGTCGATATCCGTGCCGTTCCACTTGGAGACGTCGATGCCGTGGATCTCGTGGAGCCCAGGGTGAGTTTTCCCGAAATCCTGCGGGTCATTGTCCTTGAACCGCATCCTCTTGACCGACGACGTTTCCATCAGGTCATAACTTGAGGATGTGCATCCCGTGGCAAGGAGCGCGGTGGCAAGGAGGGCCAGAAGGAGCCGAGGCATGAACATCCCGTGTGGTGTCGACGTGGAAGCCTCTTGCCCCGTTCGACGCAAAACAGGGAGGCATGAACTCCATATTCACCATAACGTCGTAAAAAATCGGTTAGGGCAAGAGGATTTCACGCCGGAGAGGCGAGAGGTCAACGGCTCAGCCGCGGCGACGGATGACGGCATGCCAGGCATAACCCCGGCCGATCTCCTCGAAGATCATATCGGCATCCGCGGCGGCCAGCTTGCTTTCCAGCACTTCGTGCAGGTCTGGCCGTGGCGTAACGTGGAAACGCATGAGCCAGGCCTTCAGGAACCGCCCGAACCAGCGTGGCAGCCGTTCCTGCTGGCCGAAATCGACGATATGGAGGGAACCCTGAGGCGCCAAAGCCGCAAGCGCGGCATCGATCGCCTTTTCCCAGTCGGGAATCATCGACAAGGCGTAGGAAATCAGGATGCGATCGAAACCGGTCGTACCGAACTCTTCCGCCTTGAAATTGGTGGCGTCGGCGACGCGAAATTCCGGGATGATCAGCTTGCCGCGGAAATTGGCCCGGGCGCTTTCTAGCATCTCGGCGGAGATATCGAGGCCGTAGAGCTTTGCCGCCGGATAATGACGGTGGGCAAGTGCCAGGTTGCGGCCCGTGCCGCAGCCGACTTCGAGCAGCGAGGCATTGGGCGGAACATTCAACCCCGCAATCGCCCGGTCGCGACCGAAGAGGTAATATTTGCGGGTGATGTCGTAGATATGGCGCTGATACCGGTACATCCGGTCCATGCGCTCGGCGTGGCCATTCGACAGGGGGCTGCTCGCCATATCCGTCGCCATCAGGCTTTTTTCACATAGATGTGGAAACCGCCGTAGATCGCCGACCGATCCTCGAGGTTGAGTTCGTTGGAGCGCTCTTCCAGATAGGTCCACTGGTCGAAAAGGGCAGGCGAAAGGCGACCGTCGAGCACGCTCTTTTCGGCGGCGGTGCGGAAGATCACGCGAGCGCCTGGGGCGGCCGTGCGGCTGATTTCCGACCAGACATCGTTAAGCTGCTCGTCCGTCATCCAGTCCTGCGCATCGAGCAGGACGTAGCGATCGACCGAACCGGCTGCCTTCTGGGCCAGAAGCTCGGTGAAGCTGGCGTGATGGACCGTGACGCGCTCGGCACTTTCACGGATGGCGCGGTAGTTTTCGGCCTTCAGGTAGGTCGGCAACGTGCCTTCCTCAGGCTTCGGATACCGGCGGACGAAGGCCTGCCAGGCGAAATAGTTGTCGCGCAGCGGGAAATGGCAGGCGAGCTTTTCGAGGCGCTGGCGCAGGACCGGCGCAATCGATCCGTCGGAGGCGAGGCTCGCCAGCTCGTCATATTGCTGCGGCGGAATGCCGAGGCCGAACAGCGAGCTCTTGCGGCTGGTGATCCAGCGGATCAGCGGCCTGTCGAACAGCGGAGCGATGCGGTCGTCGAAGAACTGGCGCTGTTCGCGCAGCGACTTGGCATTGGCCATTTCTGTCAGATTGATGCCATGCAGGCGGGCGATCAGGTGACCGGCGCCGATGAAGCGGCCAAGCAGGCCGGTCTTGTAGATATTGCGGTCGAACACTTCGATCCGACGGCGGCCGGCGAGCGAGCGTTTGTCCCAATAGGCGCGGGTCGCGGCATCGAGGTTCGGCGCGATGAACGCATCGTAGCTCTTGCTGTTGGTGCGGATGCCGTCCATGCCGAAGTGGCGCACGACATCGCCATGGCCGGGCAGGTGGCGGAAGGCGGCGAGCTTCAGGCGGTTGAGCGCGACGTGATGCGGGTTGAGGTCGACGACGTCGATCTTCTTCGGCGAGCGGGAGAGATAGGCGAGCATGTTGCAGCCGCCGGAACCGATGGTGACGATCGAATGCTCGCCGGAAAGCTCCATGGCGGTCATGTCGACTTCTGGGTCCTCCCAGATCTGGGGATAGACGAGACCGGAGAACAGGAGGCCGAAAAGCCTTTCTGAGAAACCCTGCCGGGACAGAGCTTTATGCTGCAGAAGTGCGTCCTTCAGCTTCTGGTTTTTCCGAAAACCGGCTTCCTGTGCAATATCCGCCATGGTCGAGTCCCGCCTTGTCCAGAGTTTCAGCGCGTGTAAACCCGTCATGCTACAGATTGATGACGCCGCCTGTGGGCCAGTCCCGCAATAGGCTCCAGGCGACCGATCACCCCTTCCTTGTCCCCGAGAATCCTGATTGCATGCGGCCTTGAAATGGAGGCAAGGCATGCGGTTGTTCGTGCGGTTCGTAAAGATCCTCTGCGGCGTCATCGTCGTCGGGCTGGTCGGGCTCGGGATCTGGCTCCATACTTCGCCGCCGGAACTGCTGAGGGTCGGCAGCGGCTATTCGGCCAAGATGGTCTGCTCGAACGTCTTCCTTGCCGGCCGCGACAGCGGCGAGGTTCTGGCGGTCGATGTCCAGGCTCCCGGCCATCCGCTTCTGAGATTGATGCAGGTCTCCGTCGATCGAACGGAAAAGCGGGTTCATGCGGCACTGCTCGGCATTTTTGCCGGCAACGACGCGGTCTATCGCGAAGGGCTCGGCTGCACCGTGGTCCCCGATGGGACGCCGGCGGCGGCTGTCGGCATTCCGGTACCTGCCGTAACGTCACCCGATCCGTCCATGCCTTGGCCGGAGGGCGGAAAAGTCGAATCTGATCCGTCGGTTGCGCGACTTCTTTCAGATGCGGGTCTTGCCGGTCCGGGGCTTCGGGCGATGGTCGTGGTGAAGCGGGGGCGGATCGTCGGCGAGACCTATTCGACCGGCTTTTCCAAGGATACGCCGCTGCTCGGCTGGTCTATGACCAAGACCGTGAACGCCGCGATCCTCGGGACGCTCGTTCGGGACGGAAAGCTCTCGCTGGACGACAGGGGCCTGTTCCCGCAATGGCAGGGCAACCAGCGCGGCGATATCCGCATTGCCGACCTCGCCGCCATGGAAAGCGGGCTTGCGTTCAACGAGAATTACGGCGCGGTCGCCGATGTCACCCGCATGCTCTATCTCGAGCCGGACATGGCGAATTTCGCGGCCGACCAGCCGTTAGAGGCCGACCCCGGCACGCGGTTCGGCTATTCTTCGGGCACGGCCGCGATGCTCTCGAAGATCTGGATGGACAGGGTCGGCGACAGGGCTGCGGCGCTGGCCTATCCCCGCAACGCGCTGTTCGGTCCGCTCGGCATGGAAAGCGCCGTCATGGAGGCCGATGCGGCCGGCACCTTCGTCGGCAGCTCGTATATGTATGCGACCGCGCGGGACTGGGCCCGGATGGGGCTCCTGCTTGCCCGTGACGGCGTATGGAACGGCAACCGCATTCTGCCGCAAGGTTTTGTCCCGTTGATGCACCAGGCCAACGCCACGTCGAACGGCCGCTATTCGAAAATGCAGACCTGGCTGCCAGGCAAGGACAAGCCAGACATGCTGGCGGATGCATTTTTCCTGCAGGGGCATGATGGACAGACCATAACGGTGATCCCGTCGCTCGATCTGGTAGTGGTGCGGCTCGGGCTGACGCCGAGCTGGAACCGCTACGATCCGACCCGGCTGGTCGCCGAGGTGGTGAAAGCAACAACGGCGCCCTGAGGCGCCGCTGAACAATTTTCCACCCGGGCGCTTTTCAGCCGGTTATTTCTCCAGGACGTCCAGCATGTTCTTGCGCTTTGCGTCATAATAATAGCCGCGCGCGTAGAGCTTGATGGCATTGTCGTTTCTGTTGTCGGCCACAAGCCAGGCGCCGCGCAGATATTTGATCGCGTATTTGAGATTGGTCTCGGCATCGAGCAGGCCGGCCGGCGGGCCTTCGTAGCCCATGGACTTGGCGGTCGAATACTTGATCTGCATGAGGCCCCAATAGCCGTTCTTGTGATAGGCCTTGGGATCGTACTTGCTTTCCCGATGCACGACGCGGTGCACCAGCGATTCCGGCACGCCGTACATGCCGGCATAACGCTTGATGAGCTTGCTCAATTCGGCCGGAGCGCCGGTGGCCGTGGACGGCATCGGCTCGCCGGGAGCCGGCGGGAATTCCATGGCGGACAAGGCGGCAACGGCTCTCGGCTGCGCCGCATAGGCAAGCGTCGCGGTGTCCGGGCGCGGGGTCGGCACGACGGTCTGCAGCGCGACCATGTCCGGTGTCAGTTCCCGTTCGTCCAGCGCGATCGCCGAAGCTGCCGCCGGCTGGATCTTGCCTTCGCTGACCGCTGGCGCGATTGGCGGCGACACGAGGCGTCCGCCCTTCGGCGAGGCAAGGCTCGCCGGCTGGGCCGAAGCGAGAATTGTCGAGGTGGTCGGGGCAACGGGCGGCGGCATCATCGCCGGGCCGGGCGCGGGGGCGAAAGCGACGAGCGGCGCCATGGTGGGCGATGCCATCGCGGCGGACTGAACGGACATCGCATCGGCGGCGGCCGGCACCGGAACGGGAAGTCTTGCGGTCTTGGCGAGCGCCACGGTCGGCTGCGTGCCGATCGTCTGGGCGGCCGAGGCGACCTGAACCCCCGGAGGGGTGATCTGGCCTGCAGTCTGGGCCTGCCCGTTTACCGGGAGATCTGATTTGTACTGGATAGTCGTCTGGCCATCCGCGGAGGCCGTCTGGACGGGTCCCGTCGCCTGGCCGCTGGTCGGGACGACCGTCTGTGTCGCTGCAAGCTTCTGCTCGCGTTCGACACTTGAACATCCGGCGAGAACCGATGAAACGGCGCACGCCACAGCCGTCCCGCGGCCGAGGAATCGGATTATCGCCATTGGGTCGCTTTCATGAAAAATGGTTACCCCAGTCCGCCCAAACGCCACCAAAAGAGTGTTTTGATTAACCTATTGGGCAGCGTCCGGCAAGACGGCGAACGTCAGGCGGCGATCCGGCGATAGCCGGCTGTGACCGCGCGCCGGGAAATGAAGCGCGTCTGGGGCTTACGTGAGGCGGAGTTGAGGTTGGCAGGCCGCCGCCTGCGGTTGAGCACGCGGCGCGGAAAAAGCACGTGAATTCCGGCTCCAAGCGCTGCGCAGACAAGGAATGTCGCCTGCATTTCGAGAAGCTGGGGCAGGAGGAAGCGGTCGGGATCGACGAACTGGGCGAGCACGGCTGCAAGGACGACGGCATAACGCGCCTGGAAAGCGGATTTGCCGAACAGGCATCCGAAGATTCGCGCTGCCCGACATTCGGGAAGATTGTCGTTATCGGCAATCGGGCCGGAGATTCGCGGGTCCTGGTATGACCAGATCACATAGAGCATCAGATAACCGAGCCCTGCCCAGGAGATCACGTCGATGAGCTTGGGAAGATAAACGGCGATCAGGGCCATGGGGATCATCGCCACGATCAGGGCCGCCGACATTCCGACGGCAAGCCCCGGAACCGTGGCGATCGCCGTGCGGCGACCGCGCTGGAGAGAGAAACTGGCCGTAAGGCAAGCAAGGGGGCTCGGAAGGAGGGCGAGAAATATCGCGGTCGCAGCAAAAGCGAGCCAGATGTCAGCCGTCATTCCATTTCCTCCCGGACGCCCTTGAACGGCGCCCGCCAATTTCCTGTCTCAAGCCGCTTCGAAGGGCTGGCCGATATGGTCCATCACTTCGCCGAACCATTTTGCCGTCAGATCGAAATGTTTTCCACCCTTGATTCGGGGAAATTCGATCGTGCGCAGTTTTCCTTCCTGATCCTCGTCGTGGCCGGTGACGCCAGAAACCTTGTTCAGCGCGCTTTCGACGGCGAGATCGACCATCCCCTGGATGAGGCGCAGGTCGTCGCCGTTTGCCGGCGCCGAGCGGGCGAAATAGCCGGATTTCTGCACCATCGAGCGGTCCGCGCCGATCAGCGCCGCGAACTGCTTCTGGAACCAGCCGCCGACATTGATCGTGTCGATCTTAACATGGCCGAACGCGTCGCGCTTGATCGATTCGCCTGCTGCCTCACGCTCGGCGACGATCGTATCGAGGCCGGCACCTTCCGAAACGAACAAGGTCACGAAGCCGCGCTTGTCCATGACGTCTTTGAGGCGTGCGGCCTCCTTGTCGAGGTCGAAGGCCATCTCCGGCAGATAGACACCGTCGATATTCTTCATCGCGCTGTTCATCATGAAGCCCTCGACATATTCATTGCCCTTGGTCTTCTGAATATAGGCTCGTGCAGTCGCGGCGGTAAGCCAGCCGCAGTGACGTCCCATCACTTCGTGAATCACAAATGTGCGAGGAGCGGCACTCTGCTCGTTGGAAACGTTGTCGAAGAAATAGGCGCCGACTTCGGCAGCCGTCCAGGCGCCGAGCGACTGGCGGATCGGCACGATGTCGTTGTCGACTGTTTTCGGCAGGCCGACCACGGTCAGGTCGTAGCCGTTGGCGCCGAGATAGGCTGCAAGGTCGGCCGCTGTCGTGTTGGTGTCGTCGCCGCCGATCGTGTGGAGGATGGTGATCCCATCGGCCGCCAGCCGGTCGGCTGCAACGCGAAGCGGGTTCTCACCTTCCTTGACGAGGCCGCGCTTGACGCAGTCTGCGGCATTGGTGAGCTTGACGCGGCTGTTGCCGATCGGCGAGCCGCCGTAGCGGTGCAGCAGATGGGCCTTTTCGCGCATGTCCCGGGTGATTTCGATGCGGTCGCCGAGCAGGACGCCCTGATAGCCGGAACGGTAGGCGACCATCTCGATATCCGGCGCGACGTCGTTGTAGCGCTCGATCAGGCCGCCGACGGCGGAAGACAGGCAAGGCGCGAGGCCCCCTGCGGTCAGCATTGCTACTTTCTGTTTGGCCATCGATCCTCCTTGACGCGCTGCTCGCGTACAGTTCAAAACCGCTGGAATGGATGCGACAGAGACGGGCCTCTGTAAAGTGAATTTCTCAAGAAAAACCGCAGCTTCGGTTTCTCGGCGCAGGAGAGCCTAATATAATCGGTTCAACTGCCGCGGCCTCTCGATCGCGCTTGTGGAAAAAGAGATTCGGAGGCTTTGCAATTGTCCCGAAGTGCAAGGTCACCTGTCTGTGAGCGCCGGTGATTGTTCGGAAAATATGAACATAGTTTAATCTAAGACGGGCCGTCGGTCGCCTTGCAATCCCAATTATAATCTGGTCCACTGCACTCATGATCTGGGATTTTGCCTGCCTTCACTTTTCCTCCCTTTGGGAA
This sequence comes from Neorhizobium vignae, assembly GCF_000732195.1. Taxonomy (GTDB): domain Bacteria; phylum Pseudomonadota; class Alphaproteobacteria; order Rhizobiales; family Rhizobiaceae; genus Neorhizobium; species Neorhizobium vignae. Next base: position 59,124 of record NZ_JNNU01000027.1, on the reverse strand, counting down.
CGGCTTCTCGGCGCCATGGGCGACGCGGCCGGGAACGCGCTCGGCCGTGTCATCGAGGCGATCCGCACGACCTTCGAGGGCGATCCGGAAACACGCCGGCAGGTGTCTTTCTCGGTCGCCATCATCGCGCTGTCGGCCAAGATGGCGAAGGCTGACGGTATCGTCAGCGAGGCCGAGGTCAAGGCCTTTCAGCAGATATTCGATTTTCCCGACGAGGAAGCCCGCAACGTCGCGCGCCTCTATAACCTCGCGCGCCAGGACGTCGCGGGTTACGAAGCCTATGCAACGAAGCTCGCCGGCTTGTGCAGCCCGGGTGCGGGCAAGGCTCAAAACTGCCCGATGCTGGAAAACGTCGTCGACGGGCTGTTCCATATCGCCAAGGCGGACGGCCTCGTGCATGAGGCGGAGCTGGCGTTTTTGGCGCGCATTGCAGAGATATTCCGTATCGACGAGGGGCATTTCCGCCGAATCATGGCGCGGCACGTGCATCTCGACGGCCGGGATCCCTATCTGGTGCTCGGAGTCTCGCCGGAAGACGATTTCGCCAAGATCCGCAAGCAGTACCGCTCGCTGGTTTCAGAGCATCACCCGGACCGGTTGATCGCTCGCGGCGTTCCGGCTTCGCTGCATGCCGCAGCCAATGAACGCATGGCTGCGCTCAATGCCGCATATTCGGCGATCGAGAAAGAGCGCCGCGCCGCATGACGCCGTTCAACGCCGACTATGCCGGCGCGACGGTAAGGCCTTCCCCCAATCACGGCGAGCGCGCTGGCGGGCGCAGGCCCGATATGATCATCCTGCATTACACAGGAATGCCGAGCGGCGACCAGGCGCTCTCCTGGCTCTGCAACGAGGAGAGCCAGGTCTCAAGCCACTATTTCGTCCACGAGGATGGGGGCGTGGTGCAGCTCGTACCGGAGGACCGCCGTGCCTGGCATGCCGGCAAGAGCTCCTGGGCCGGCGAAACCGACATCAATTCCTGTTCCATCGGCATCGAGATCGCCAATCCGGGTCACCCCGGAGGCCTGCCGGACTATCCGTCCGCGCAGATCCAGGCCGTCGTCGAATTGTGTCGCGATTGCGGCCAAAGGTGGCAAATCCGGCCGGAAAGGGTGCTTGGGCACTCGGATGTCGCCCCGATCCGCAAGGTCGATCCGGGCGAAAATTTCCCCTGGGAGAAATTGCACCTTGACGGGATAGGTCATTGGATCGATCCAGCGCAAATCAGCGGCGGACGGTTTTTCCAGTTCGGCGAGAGCGGCCAGCCTATCGAGGCCCTGCAGTCGATGCTGTCGCTCTATGGCTATGGAATTGAAATCACCGGCACTTTCTGCGAGCGCACCAAGGGCGTGGTCGAAGCCTTCCAGCGGCATTTCCGGCCGCAACTCGTCGATGGGATCGCCGATTTCTCGACGATCGACACGCTTCATCGACTGCTCAAATCCTTGCCAAAATTCAATTAGCGCGGGCGCCGTGGCGGTCGTTTGAGGCCGCGCCAAAACCGCAAAATTTTGCAGTGCCACATCATCTCCTTATTAGCCCGGTCTAAAGGACCCGCTAACGGCAGCCGCCATGTGGACGGGGGTTGCAAAGATAAACGACCAGGATTCGTGAAACATCGCACCGTCAATCCGGCGACGCGATGAGTGGGTAATTGCGTAACAACGCCCGCGGTTCCTGTTGGTCCGGAGACACTTCACCTACATGAATACAATGATTGTTGCTGCCGCGGCGGGCCTTGCCATGCTGGTCGCGGGAACCGAACTCGTGCGTGCTGAGGACGACGCCGTCACCACCTATACCAGGCCGCTCGTCATTCCATGGGAAACGCGCGAAACCGGTTTTGCCGCGCCCACCGACGAAGCCAAGCGCCTGGTTCGGCAGCTTCATTATTCCCAGCTGGTCTCGAAATATGCGGACGAATACGACGTTCCGGAAGAGCTTGCTTTGGCGGTGGTGCAGATCGAGAGCAATTTCCGCCCGACCGTCAAGGGCAGCGCGGGCGAGATCGGGCTGATGCAGATCAAGCCGGCAACGGCGAGGCTGATGGGCTACCGCGGGCCGGACTATGGCCTCTACGATCCCGAGACCAATATCCGCTACGGCATGAAATATCTGGCCGGCGCGCATGAACTCGGTGGCGGCAAGATCTGCGGCACCATCCTCAAATACAATGCCGGCCACGGCGCCAAGCGCATGAACCCGGTTTCGAAGCGCTATTGCAATCGGGTGCAGGCGGTGATCGAGACCGCCGAACAGTCGATCGAACAGACTGCGTCGCTTTCGCCTGTGGCATTTTGATTCCAAAAACGGCTAGAAGTGCTTCTGACAGAAGACATTTCGGCCGGTGGAATCGAAAGGCGAGGGCATGACGGAACGGTTCAGATTTATCGTGATCGGGAGGGGCATGATGGGCGCTGCGGCGGCTCGCTACCTCTCGAAATGGACCGACGGTATTGCGTTGGTCGGTCCCGGTGAGCCGGCGGACTACGGGCGCCATGACGGCGTCTTTGCCAGCCACTACGACGAGGCGCGCATCACCCGGACGATCGATCCCGATCCCGTGTGGGCGCGCCTCGCCAACCGTTCGATCGAGCGCTACGGCGAGATCGCTCGCGAAAGCGGCGTGGATTTCTATACCGAATCGGGCTGCCTGCTGGTCGGGCCGAAGCGGGGCGAGGGACCTTCCTACGTCGCAAACGTCCTCGATGCGGCAGACAGGCTCGGTGTTTCGACCGAGACGCTGTCGGATCCCGATCTTGCCAACCGGTTCGGTTTCTTCTCGTTCCCCCAGAAGAGTGAGGGTGTCTGGGAGCCGGCGAATGCAGGGCACATCAATCCGCGCCGGCTGGTGAAGGCCCAGGCTCTCATCGCCGAGCGCCAGGGCACGGCGATCATTCCGGAAACGGTTTCCTCGGTGCGCCAGGACGGCGATCAGGTCACCGTCACGACCAGCGAGGGCAACAGCTATCTTGCCGAAAAAGTGCTGGTCGCAGCCGGCGGATTCTCGATCAACGAAAACCTGCTGCCACGACGCCTCGACCTCAGCGTCTATGCCCGCACCGTCGCCTTCTTCGAGGTCGACGAGGCTACCATGGACATCTGGGGCAGGGTGCCTTCGCTGATCTGGAAATGGCGCGAGGGCGAGGACGGCATCTATCTCCTGCCGCCGGTGCGCTATCCCAATGGCAAGATCTACCTGAAGATCGGCGGCGATCCGGACGATCTTCTGCTTCCGACCGAGCCCGATATCCGCGCCTGGTTCCGCTCGGGCGGGCGCGAAAGCACCAGGGCGCGGCTTGCCGAGATCATGACGCGGCTGATGCCGGAGCTCGATCTTTCCCGCTCGTCGATGGCGGCCTGCGTCACCTCCTTCACCCCGACGGGATATCCGGCAATTGCCATGACCGATGCCTCCCGAATCGGCATCCTCAGCGGTGGCTGCGGGGCGGCGGCAAAGAGTTCCGACGAGATCGGCCGGCTCGGCGCCGAGTTGATCTTCCATGGGAAAATCCGGGACGAAGCCTATTCGGCCGATTTCCGGGCGGATTATCTCTAAGCCGATTATCTCCGGCCTGATTACGTCTCGCCTATGGCTTTCGCCCTGTATCTCGTTTATGGACCGCCTGCCAGTTGGCCGGGCAGCCGCGCTTTACCAATGCCGAAAGGCGGTAGGGTGAGGAAAGTCCGGGCTCCACGGAAACACGGTGCCGGATAACGTCCGGCGGGGGCGACCCTAGGGAAAGTGCCACAGAAAGGAAACCGCCCCGCCTGCTGTACCGCTTGTCACCAAGCGGCAGAGCTGGCGGGGTAAGGGTGAAAGGGTGGGGTAAGAGCCCACCGCGCTTCTGGTAACAGCGGCGGCAAGGTAAACCCCACCGGGAGCAAGACCGAATAGGGATGACGCGGGTCCACGCGAAAGCGCGGACTACAGCCTGTTTCCGGGCCAGTCATCCGGGTGGGTTGCGTGAGGCGATATGCAAATATCGTCCCAGATGAATGGCTGCCGCGTTCCGGTGCTTGCACCGGGGCCTTACAGAACCCGGCTTACAGGCCAACTGGCGTTTTCTCCCCTTCCTCGCGATTCTGTGTACGCCTGCCAGAGACGATGCAGGCGTCGCAGGAGGCCCGTTTCGGGCCTTTGTCTTTTATATGAGGAATTTTGAAAGCTGTTTGGTTTTCCGCAGCTTACTGGGTGTCCCAAATCGACTTGCCGGGCACTGCCAAGGCGGTTTCTTCGCTTCCTCTAATAACCCTTTGTTAAACTTAACAGCTTATAAATAAATCCTGCTTGGGAGTGGCTAGCGGGGCTTCTCCCATTGACGCCCATATGGTCCCATGGTATCCCAAAATCGCACTGCACAAGGGCGAATGAGCGCCCGTCAATCCCAGAGTTTCGGTCGTCGTCCTGCGGCCGGGCGGATATCCGCCCATCCGGACGGCGAAGCTGTGTCTGGTGTGGCGCTTACCGGTGGACGGGCTTCCGTCTTGAACCATAACGGGGCGGATGTTTGGCGTGATGAGCCGCTTCCTGTCGAATGCGACGAACAGGATCGATGCGAAGGGACGGGTCTCCGTTCCGGCGAGTTTTCGTTCGGTCCTTTCGGAGCGTGGGATCCAGGAGCTTTATTGCCTCCAGGATTTCACCTATCCGGCGATCAGCGTCGGCGGGCCGGATCTGCTCGATCGTTACGAGCGGCAGATCGCTTCCGTCGATCCGTTTTCGCCGGAAGCGAACCGGATGTCGCTGCTCGTTCACGGTGGCGGCGTCTTCATGAGGCTCGATGCGGAGGGCCGGCTGATGGTCACGGATTTTATCCGCGACTTCACGGGAATCAGCTCGGACATCACCTTCGTTGGGCGCTCGGATCATTTTCAACTTTGGCAGCCGCAGGCGTTTCACGAGGCGCAGGCGGCGGCGAGAGAGGGGCGCTTCGGTTCGCGCCCCGCGTAAGACAGGGGAACGGAATGGCGGCGAATCCAGGCGACGGAACAACCGAGCCCGAAGGCGGACCGGTTCGTCACATTCCGGTTCTTCTGAAGGAAGTCCTCGAGGCGCTCGAGCCCCGGGCCGGCAAGGTCATCCTCGATGGTACGTTCGGGGCGGGCGGTTATACATCCGCGATCCTTGCGGCGGATGCCGAGGTGATCGCGCTCGATCGCGACCCGAATGCGATTGCCGCCGGCAGGGCGCTGGTCGATGCCCATAAGGGCCGTCTCCACCTCATCCAGTCACAGTTCTCCGAACTTGCCGATCACGCGCCGGAAGGCGGACTTGATGGCGTCGTGCTCGATATCGGCGTCTCCTCCATGCAGATCGACGAGGCCGACCGCGGTTTCTCCTTCCAGCGCAACGGTCCGCTCGACATGCGGATGTCTTCGAGCGGTGTTTCGGCGGCCGATGTCGTCAATCGCGCCAAAGTCGGCGATCTCACCCGCATCTTCGGTTTCCTCGGCGAGGAAAAGCAGTCGGGCCGCATCGCCCGCGCGATCGAGAAACGCCGCCTCACCGAGCCGTTCACCACCACGCGCGAACTCGCCAACCTCATCGAGACGGTCAATCCGCGCAAGGCCAAGGACAAGATCCATCCGGCGACCCGTGTCTTCCAGGCGCTGCGCGTCTTCGTCAACGACGAACTCGGCGAGCTCGCCCAGGCGCTGTTTGCTGCCGAACGAGCCTTGAAGCCCGGCGGACGGCTGGTCGTCGTCACCTTCCATTCGCTCGAAGACCGGATCGTCAAGCAGTTCTTCGCCGATCGTTCCGGGAAGGCCTCCGGTTCGCGCCATCTGCCGATGGTGGTGGCAAAACCCGCGATCTTCGAACCGCTCGGCAAGTCGATGATCTCGGCGAGCGACGAGGAGGCGGAACTCAATCCGCGCGCCCGGTCCGCCAAGCTTCGCGCCGGGGTCCGCACGGATGCCCCGCCGCGGTCGGCCGACATGTCGATTTTCGATCTGCCCGATCTCGCCAGCCTTGCAAAGATGGGAGCCTGATACATGCTGCGTAGCTTCGATCTTGTCCTGATCGGCGTGATGACGGCGGCGGCCGTCGTCACCTATTCGATCAAGCACCGTGCCGATGAAAAACTCAGCGAAGTTCGCCGGCTGGAGTCGGAAATCAAGCTGGAGAAGGATACGATCGATCTCCTGAAAGCGGACTGGGCTCTGCTGACCCAGCCGAACCGCCTGCACCGGCTGATCAACGTGTACAATACCGAGCTGGCGCTCGCCCCGACGGAAACGACCCAGCTTGCGATGCCCAAGGAGTTGCCGATGCCGAAGGCCCGGCTTCCGCAGCCCGAGACCACCATCGAGGACATCATCGCCGGCAAGAACAGCGAGGTCGCCGCCGCGCTGAAGGGGGTTGCGGCCGCCAAGGCGAAGCCCGCCGCCAAAATTCCCGTGCCGCAACGGCGCGGTTCCATCGAAGTCATTTCCACAGGATCGGTGAAACGCTGATGTCTTTCCTGTCCCGCATCATGATCGTCAAGAGCCGCGCGCATTTTTCGTCCGACAGCCGCGCTTGCGGCTCCGAGAAGGCCTCCTTCGAGGGGACCCGCAAGCGCAAGTCCGCGCAGGCGAAAAACCGCGTCGGCCTGCTGATCGCCGGTTTCACGGTCTTCTACTGCGTCATCGGCGGCCGGCTGATGCAATATGGCGTCGCGCAGCCGCTGACGACGTCGAGCATCCTGCCGGCGGACCGCCTTCTGGCGTCGCGCCCCGACCTCGTCGACCGCAACGGGGCGGTTCTGGCGACCGACATCCGCACCGTTTCGCTGTTTGCAGAGCCCAACAAGATCATCGATGCGGACGAGGTGATCGAAAAGCTCTCGACGGTTCTGAACGACCTCGACGTCAAGGGCACCTATTCGAAGCTGACCTCGAACTCACGTTTCCAATGGCTGCGCCGCCAGTTGACGCCGAAGCAACAGAGCCAGATCCTGGCGCTTGGCATTCCGGGCATCGGTTTCCGGCCCGAGAAGCGCCGTTTCTATCCGGGCGGCCCGACCGCCGCGCATGTCGTTGGTTATGTGAATATCGACAACCGCGGCGTTGCCGGCATGGAGCGTTACGTCGACAATCAGGGGCTTGCCGATCTCGCGGCCGTCGGCATGACTTCCAGCCAGCCGCTGGAGCCGGTCAAGCTGTCCATCGACCTGCGCGTCCAGTCGATCGTTCGCGACGTGGTGACCGAGGCGATCAGCAAGTACAACTCGATCGGTGCCGGCGCGGTCGTTCTCGACGTCCATACCGGCGAAATCGTCGCCATGGCCTCCGCGCCCGATTTCGATCCCAACAATCCGGTCGAAGGCGGCGAGGAGGGATGGTTCAACCGCATGTCGAACGGCACGTTCGAAATGGGCTCGACCTTCAAGTCCTTCACCATCGCCATGGGCCTCGATTCCGGCAGGGTGAACCTTCAGAGCACGTTCGACGCCCGGTTCCCGATCCGCATCGGCGGCTTCACGATCAAGGATTTCCACGGCAAGGGGCGTGTGCTGAGCGTTCCGGAAATCTTCCAGTATTCGTCCAATATCGGCACCGCCAAGATTGCCGATACGGTCGGCATCGAAGGCCACAAGGATTTCCTGACCAAGCTCGGCCTGCTGACCAAAATGCACACGGAGCTTCCGGAAGTCGCCTCTCCGAGCCAGCCGCGCGAATGGAAGAAGATCAATTCGATCACCATTTCCTTCGGCCACGGCGTCTCGACGACGCCGCTGCAGACGGCGGTTGCCGGCGCCGCGCTCGTCAACGGCGGAAAATACATCCCGCCGACCTTTCTGCCGCGCAACCGGGCAGAAGCCGACAAGGTCGCGACCCAGGTGCTCAAGCCCTCGACCAGCAAGGACATGCGCTTCCTGTTCGAATGGAACGGCGTCAATGGATCGGGCCGGAATGCGCGCGTCGCCGGCTTCAATGTCGGCGGCAAGACGGGTACGGCGGACAAGGTCGTCAACGGACGTTACGCCCACGACAAGAACTTCAACGCCTTCCTCGCGGCCTTCCCGATGGACAATCCGCAATACGTCGTCTTGACGTTCTGCGACGAACCCAAGACCGACAAGGGCAATGGCGCAGCTCTTGCCGCAACTTCTGCCGCGCCGATGGTCAAGGAGATCATCACCCGCTCCGCGCCCATTCTCGGTGTAAAGCCGAAATTCGGCAATGACGGTTCTGCCCTGCTTGTGTCTTATTGAGCGATAACAAGTTGAGCGCACGATTCGAGGGACGACGCTCAGAATGGAACATCAGCCAATGAAATTGCGAGAACTCGCCGGAGGGGATTTCCCCGAACTAGCCGACCTGATGGCCGGGACGGCCGGCGATCTCGACGTGACCGGCCTTACGTCCGACAGCCGCAAGGTAAAACCCGGCATGCTGTTTGCGGCACTTGCAGGCACCAAGGCGGACGGGTCGAGCTATATCGGCGATGCCGCCGCCCGCGGCGCGGTCGCGGCGATTGCCGGACATACGGCGGACGCGGGCATTCCCGTCCTTGCCGTTTCCAATCCGCGCCGGCTGCTGGCGCTGGCGGCCGCCCGTTTCTTCCATGCGCAGCCGGAAACCATGGTCGCCGTTACGGGCACCGCCGGCAAGACCTCCGTCGCCTCGTTCACCCGCCAGATCTGGGCGCATGCCGGCCATGCCGCGGCGCAGATCGGCACGACCGGCGTGGTCTCGCCGACCCGCAACGACTACGGCTCGCTGACCACGCCCGATCCGGTCGAGTTGCAGATGCTGCTTTCCGAACTGGCCGCCGAGGGCGTCACCCATGCCGCCATGGAAGCCTCCAGCCACGGCCTGGATCAGAGCCGGCTCGATGGCGTTCGTCTTGCGGCTGCCGGGTTCACCAATCTCGGCCGCGACCACATGGACTACCATCCGACCGTCGAGAGCTACATGGCTGCCAAGATGCGGCTTTTCGATACGCTGATGCCGAAGGGCGCACCGGTTGTCATCTTCGCGGACGACGCGTGGTCGGAGGAAGCGATACGGGTGGCGACGGTTGCCGACCTCGAAGTCCGCACCGTCGGTCGTCGGGGGGATTACCTCTGCCTGAAGCGGGTCGAGCATTTCCGTCACAAGCAGACGGCCGAAATTCATGTCGGCGCGCAGATTTTCGAAGTCGATATTCCGCTCGCAGGTGATTTCCAGGTGTCGAACGCGCTGGTCGCGGCAGGGCTTGCCATGTCGACCGGGGTTCCGGCTGCCGTTGCCATGGCCGCGCTCGAAAAGCTGGTCGGCGCCTCGGGTCGTCTCGAACTGGTTGGCCAGACGAAGGACGGCGCGCTCGCCTATGTGGATTATGCCCACAAGCCGGACGCGCTGGAAAACGTGCTGACCTCCGTGCGCCCGTTCACGACCGGCCGCGTCATCGTCGTGTTCGGCTGCGGCGGCGACCGCGACAAGGGCAAGCGGCCGATCATGGGCGATGTGGCGACGAGGCTTGCCGATATCGTCATCGTCACCGACGACAATCCGCGTTCCGAGGTTCCCGAAGTGATCCGCTCCGAGATCATGGCGGCCGCTCCGGGCGCCGTCGAGATCGGCGATCGGGCCCAGGCGATCCGCGAGGCGGTCGGTATGCTGCAGTCGGGCGACACATTGATCGTTGCGGGCAAGGGCCACGAGGAGGGCCAGACGATCGGCACGACAGTCCTGCCGTTCTCCGATCACGTCGAAGTCCGCAAGGCATTGCAGGAGCTGAAATCGTGAACTGGCTATGGACATCCGAGGATTTGACCGCTGCCATGGGCGGCCGCCCGATCGGCTCGCTTCCGGTGGGCATTACCGGTATTTCTATCGACAGCCGTTCGATCGGGCCGGGAGAAGCCTTCTTCGCCATCAAGGGCGACCGCGTCGACGGTCATGACTATGCAAGCCTCGCGGTCGCCAACGGTGCGACGCTGATCGTCGTCAACGAATCGAAATTGCCGGCACTCGGCAAGCTGAGCGTGCCGATCATCGTCGTGGAAGACGTTCTTGCGGCGCTTGGAAAACTGGCGCTCGCCGCGCGTGCGCGCAGCCGGGCACGTATCGTCGCCGTCACGGGTTCGGTCGGCAAGACGACCACCAAGGAAATGCTGCGCCATGCGCTCGCCGCGTCCGGCAAGGTGCATGCCGCTGTCGCCTCCTTCAACAATCACTGGGGCGTGCCGCTGACGCTTGCCCGCATGCCGGCGGACACCGATTTCGGCGTCTTCGAGATCGGCATGAACCATCCGGACGAGATCCGCCCGCTGGTGAAGATGGTGCGTCCGCATGTGGCAGTGATCACCACGATCGCCGCCGCGCATCTTGGCCATTTCAAGGACCTCGAGGAGATTGCCGCCGCAAAGGCCGAGATCTTCGAAGGCCTGGAGCCCGGCGGTTCGGCGATCCTCAACCGCGACATCAAGCAGTTCGGCTTCCTGCAGAAAAAGGCGCAGGAGGCGGGTGTCTCGCACATCCACACCTTCGGCCAGCATGCCAAGGCGGATTTCCGGCTGGCGGATTTCGAAGGCAATGGGGAAAACTCGGTCGTCTGGGCCGTGCTGAACGGCGAGACGTCGGAAGTCCATATCGGCGCCCCCGGCCGGCACATCGCCGAAAACGCCATGGCGGTTCTCGGCGCCTGCCTGCTCGTCGGCGCGGACATGGCCGGCGCCATGGCGGCGCTTGCGGAACTGAGGCCGGTCAAGGGCAGGGGCGAACGCCACCGCCTCGGGATCGGCGAGGGCCATCTGACGCTGATCGACGAGAGCTACAACGCCAATCCGGCCTCGATGCGGGCGGCCATCGCGCTTCTCGCATCCGCGACGCCGGAACTGACCGGCCGGCGGATCGCGGTGCTCGGCGACATGCTGGAAATGGGCGAGTTTTCCGCCAAGGTGCATGAGGAACTGGCGGGTCCGCTGCTTGCCGCCGGTATCGAACATGTCTGGCTGGCGGGGGCGGAAATGGTTGCGCTGCGCGACGCGCTGCCCGACAGCGTCGATGTGCACCATTACGAAAAGACCGCGGATCTTGCCGAATTCGTGGTGCGCTCGGTGATGCCCGGCGACGTGGTGATGGTGAAATCTTCGCTCGGCATCGGTTTCGGCAAGATCGTGGCCGCGCTTATTGACAACTACCCGGCATTCTCCGACACGGAGCGCCACTAATTGAGACGGGCTTCTGGAAAGGGCGCTGAATGCTGATCTGGCTTGTGGAACTGGCGGATAAAGTCCAATTTTTCAACCTGTTCCGGTACATCACCTTCAGGACGGGCGCTGCGCTCTTTACGTCTGCGCTGATCGTCTTCCTGTTCGGGCCGATGATCATCGCATCGCTTCGCCTGCGCCAGGGCAAGGGACAGCCGATCCGTGCCGACGGGCCGCAGACCCATTTCAAGAAGGCCGGCACGCCGACCATGGGCGGGCTGATGATTCTCGCCGGCATTGTCGGCGGATCGCTGCTCTGGGCCGACCTTTCGAACGTCTACGTGGTGGCGACTTTGCTCGTGACGCTCGGTTTCGGCGCGATCGGCTTCTATGACGACTATCTGAAAGTCACCAAACAGACCGACAAGGGCTTTTCCGGCAAGGCGCGTCTCGGCATCGAGTTCGTAATCGCGGGGATCGCCGTCTTCTTCATGATGCGGGTGGCGCTCGCCAGCGGCCAGTCGAGCAATCCGACGCTCGGCACCTCGATTGCGTTCCCGTTCTTCAAGGACCTGTTCATCAATCTCGGCATCTTCTTCGTCCTGTTCGGCGGTTTCGTCATCGTGGCGGCCGGCAATGCGGTGAACCTGACGGACGGCCTCGACGGGCTGGCGATCGTGCCGGTCATGATCGCAGCAGCCTCCTTCGGCATCATCGCCTATCTCGCAGGGAACGCGGTGTTTTCGGGATACCTGCAGATCAATTTCGTCCCCGGCACCGGGGAACTCGCCGTCATTCTCGGAGCGGTGATCGGGGCCGGCCTCGGCTTCCTCTGGTTCAACGCGCCGCCTGCCGCCATCTTCATGGGCGATACGGGATCGCTGGCGCTCGGCGGCCTGATCGGCTCGGTCGCCGTCGCCACCAAGCACGAGATCGTCATGGCGATCGTCGGCGGCCTGTTCGTGATGGAGACGCTGTCTGTCATCATCCAGGTCGGCTTCTTTAAGATGACCGGCCGACGCGTCTTCCTGATGGCGCCGATCCATCACCATTTCGAAAAGCTCGGCTGGACGGAAAGCCAGGTGGTGATCCGTTTCTGGATCATCGCCGTCGGCCTTGCCATGCTCGGCCTTTCGACGCTCAAGCTGCGGTGACACGGCGATGATCGCGGTCACCACATTCAAGGACAAGCCGGTCGCGCTGTTCGGCCTCGGCGGCTCGGGACTGGCCACGGCCAGGGCCTTGGTTGCTGGCGGCGCGAAGGTGGTCGCCTGGGACGACAATCCCGACAGCGTCGCCAAGGCTACGGCAGAGGGCATCGCGACCGCCGACCTGCGCGCTATCGACTGGTCGGCACAGGCCGCCTTCGTGCTGTCGCCGGGCGTGCCGCTCACCCATCCGAAGCCGCATTGGAGCGTCGATCTCGCCCGGTCCGCCGGCGTCGAGATCATCGGCGATGTCGAGCTTTTCGTGCGCGAGCGGCGTGCGCATGCGCCGGATTGCCCGTTCATCGCGATCACCGGCACCAACGGCAAATCGACCACCACGGCGCTGATTGCCCATATCCTCAAGTCGAGCGGCCGCGATACCCAGCTCGGCGGCAATATCGGCACCGCGATTTTGACGCTCGATCCGCCGAAGGCCGAGCGCTATTTCGTCGTCGAATGCTCGTCCTACCAGATCGATCTGGCGCCGACGCTCAATCCGACCGCCGGCATCCTGCTCAACCTGACGCCGGACCATCTCGACCGGCACGGCACCATGCAGCACTATGCCGACGTCAAGGAACGGCTCGTCGCCGGTAGCAAGACGGCCGTCATCGGCGTCGACGATTCGTTCTGCGCCCTCATCGCCGACCGCGTCGAACGGGCCGGCGTCGCGGTCAAACGGGTTTCCAAACGCGTCGTGGTTGCTGACGGACTTTATGCCGAAGGCACCCGGATCATCGAGGCGCATGGCGGCGCGACATCGCTGCTCGTCGATCTCGACGGTATCCAGACCCTCAAGGGCAGCCACAACGCCCAGAACGCAGCGGCGGCAATCGCCGCCTGCCTGGCGGTCGGCGTGTCGCGGGACGAGATTCGGGCGGGACTGAAATCCTTCCCCGGCCTGAAGCATCGGATGCAGCCGGTCGGGCGTCGGGTCCAGGTGGTGTTCGTCAACGATTCGAAGGCGACCAACGCGGATGCGGCGGCGCCGGCGCTCTCCAGCTACGACCGGATCTACTGGATTGTCGGCGGCCTGCCGAAGGAGGGCGGCATAGTCAGCCTCGCTCCACTCTTCCCGCGTATCGTCAAGGCCTATCTGATCGGAGAAGCCGCACCGGCATTCGCGGCGACGCTTGGCGAGGCGGTGCCCTACGAGATTTCGGGCACCCTCGAAAAGGCGGTCGCACATGCCGCGGCGGATGCGAGCGCCGATACCACGCCGTCCGCGGTGATGTTGTCGCCGGCCTGCGCCAGCTTCGATCAGTTCAAGAATTTCGAAGTTCGCGGCGATGCCTTTGTCGGCCACGTCGCAAGCCTCGACGGCGTCACGATGTTGGTCGATTCAGATTGATCGAGACGGAAAAGGGGAACGACAGATGGTAAGCCGCGCAGACCGTGGGCCGCTCGCAGACTGGTTCTGGACGATCGACCGTTTCTTCCTCGTCGCCTTCGTGCTGCTGATGGGGGTCGGTTTCATGCTCTCCTTCGCGGCGTCGCCGGCGGTCGCCGAGCGGATCGGCCTCGGCAGTTTCCACTTCGTCGAGCGTCACGCGCTGTTCCTGCTGCCGTCGCTGATGGTGATGGTCGGCCTGTCTTTTCTGACCCCCCGGCAGGTGCGTCGGACCGCGATCGTCCTCCTGATCATCTCGCTGGCGCTGATGGTCCTGGCGCTGTTTTTCGGCGTCGAGGTCAAGGGATCGCGGCGCTGGATCGGTGTCGGCATGTTCTCCATCCAGCCCTCGGAATTCATGAAGCCGGCCTTCGTGGTGGTCTGCGCATGGCTGTTTGCCGAGCACGCGCGGCAGCCTGAAATTCCGGGCAATCTCTTCGCCATCATCCTGTTCGGCATCGTCGCGGCACTGCTGGTCGCTCAGCCCGACCTTGGCCAGACCATTTTGACCAGCGTCGTCTGGGGCGGCATGTTCTTCATGGCCGGCATGCCCTGGCTGTGGATCGTACTGCTCGGCGGCGTCGGTGCCGGGGGCATCGTCACCGCCTATTATATGCTGCCGCACGTGACCGCCCGCTTCGACAAGTTCCTGACCGGCGAGGGCGACCGCTTCCAGATCGAGACCGCGCACGAAGCGATCCTGCAGGGCGGCTGGTTCGGGCAGGGGCCGGGCGAAGGCATCGTCAAGCGCATCCTGCCGGACAGCCACACGGACTTCGTGTTCTCGGTTGCAGCCGAAGAATTCGGCATTATCTTCTGTATGGCACTTGTGGCGATCTTCGCGTTCATCGTGCTGCGCGGCCTGAACCACGCCTTCAAGGAGCGCAATGACTTCAACCGGTTCGCGGTCGCTGGCCTCGTCCTGCAGATCGGCATGCAGTCGCTCATCAATATCGGCGTCAATCTCGAACTCATGCCGGCCAAGGGCATGACGCTCCCCTTGATCTCCTATGGCGGCTCCTCGATGATCGCGATCTGCATCACTGCAGGCTTCATCCTGGCGCTGACCCGCCATCGTCCGGAGAAGCGAGCGCAAGAGCGGAGCCTGTTCCGGGTCGCCCAGGGCGTACCCGCGGAGTAAAAGTCTAATGACCAAGGGCATCATATTGCTTGCCGCCGGGGGAACCGGCGGTCATGTGTTTCCGGCGGAAGCGCTGGGACACGAATTGAAGGAGCGCGGTTATTCCGTGCACCTCGTCACCGACAGCCGGGCTGAGCGTTATGCCGGCACGTTTCCTGCCGACGAAATCCATGTCGTTCCGTCCGCCACGTTCGGATCCAAGAACCCGATCGCGCTCGCCCGCACCGGCTGGAAGCTTTGGACAGGCCTGCGGGCCGCCCGCCGACTGATCGGCCGGCTCAAGCCGCTCGCCGTCGTCGGCTTCGGCGGCTATCCGACCGTACCGCCGCTGATGGCCTCGACCGCCATGGGCGTGCCGACGATGATCCATGAACAGAACGCCGTGATGGGCCGCGCCAACAAGGCGCTGGCCGCCAAGGTCCAGGCGATCGCCGGCGGCTTCCTGCCAGAGGGCAGCGGTCCCTATGCGGACAAGACCGTGACGACCGGCAACCCGGTGCGGCCGGCCGTGCTTGCGGCCTCCAACGTCCCTTATTTGGCGTCCCGCGGCGATGATCCCTTCCGGCTGGTCGTGTTCGGTGGTAGCCAGGGCGCGCAGTTCTTCTCCTCGGTGGTGCCGACGGCGCTCAGCCTGCTCGACCAGGCCGAGCGCGATCGTGTCGTCGTTACCCAGCAGGCGCGTCCGGAAGACAAGGATCGCGTCAGCTCCTGTTTTGCCAAGCTCAAGGCACCCGCCGATATTTCGTCGTTCTTCTCGGACATGGCCGAGCGGTTGGCGACGGCACATCTGGTCATCTGCCGTTCCGGCGCCTCGACGGTGTCGGAAATTGCGGTGATCGGCCGGCCGGCCATTCTCGTGCCTTACCCGCATGCTCTGGATCACGACCAGGCAGCCAATGCCGAGGCGCTGGTGGCGACCGGCGGCGCAAAGGTCGTGCAGCAGTCGGAGCTTTCTCCGGAAAAGCTCGCCTCGATCATTTCGGGTGCGATGAAAGATCCGGACAAGCTGGAAAGAATGGCGGCCGCCGCCAAGTCCGCCGGACGGCCGAATGCCGCCGGCCTGCTTGCGGATCTGGTGGTGGCCATCGCCGAGCGGAAATCGATTTCGGAATTTAAGGGGGTGCATTCATGAAGATGCCGAAGGCCATCGGGCTCGTCCATTTCATCGGCATTGGCGGTATCGGCATGAGCGGTATCGCCGAGGTGCTGCACAATCTCGGCCACAAGGTCCAGGGTTCGGACCAGGCCGACGGCGCCAATGTCCAGCGCCTGCGCGACAAGGGCATCCCGGTCTTCGTCGGTCATCAGGCCGAAAACATCGGTGACGCCGAGGTGGTCGTCGTCTCGACGGCCATCAAGAAGAACAATCCGGAGCTGATGGCGGCGCGGGAAAAATCGCTGCCGATCGTCCGCCGGGCCGAAATGCTCGCCGAGCTGATGCGCTTTCGCAATGCGATCGCCATCGGCGGGACGCATGGCAAGACCACGACCACTTCCATGGTCGCGACGCTTCTGGAAGCGGGCAATCTCGATCCGACCGTAATCAACGGCGGCATCATCAATGCCTACGGCACCAATGCGCGCATGGGCGAGGGCGAGTGGATGGTGGTTGAGGCCGACGAATCGGACGGCACCTTCCTGAAGCTTCCCGCCGATGTCGCCGTGGTCACCAATATCGATCCCGAACATCTCGACCACTATGGCAATTTCGACGCCGTGCGCGCCGCCTTCCGGCAGTTCGTCGAGAACGTGCCGTTCTACGGTTTCGGCGTACTCTGCCTCGACCATCCTGAAGTCCAGGCTCTGGTCGCCCGCATCGAGGATCGCAAGATCGTCACCTATGGCGAAAACCCGCAGGCGGATGCGCGTTTCTCGAATGTCCGCATGGAAGGCACCAAGTCGATCTTCGACGTGGAAATCCGCCGTCGCCGCACCGGCCGGGTGTTCCAGTTCAAGGATCTTGCGCTGCCAATGCCCGGGCGCCACAATATCTCGAATGCCACGGCAGCGATTGCGGTCGCCAACCGGCTCGGCATTTCGGAAGAGGATATCCGCAAGGGGCTTGCCAATTTCAGCGGCGTCAAGCGGCGCTTCACCCTGACGGGCACCTGGAACGGCGTGTCGATCTTCGATGACTACGGTCACCATCCGGTGGAGATCAAGGCCGTGCTGCGGGCCGCGCGCGAATCGTGCCAGGGCCGCATCATCGCCGTCCACCAGCCGCATCGCTACACGCGCCTGTCCAGCCTCTTCGAGGATTTCGCCAATTGCTTCAACGATGCCGACAGCATCCTCCTGGCACCGGTCTATGCCGCAGGCGAGGAACCCATCGAGGGTGCCAATTCGGAAGCCCTGGTTTCGCGCATCCGGTCAGGTGGTCATCGAGACGCGCGATACATGGCATCGCCGACGGAACTCGCTTCGATTGTATCGGGCATTGCGAAACCGGGTGATTTCGTGGTTCTTCTGGGGGCGGGCAATATCACGCAGTGGGCGGCGGCATTGCCGAAGGAACTGGAAAGCGTATCGGGACAGTAGGAAATGAAACAGGTGAACGGGGAAAAGCTTCTGGCGTCGTTGGGGGATGACGTCAACAAACTGCGCGGCAGGCTGACGCCGGACGCGCCGATGGATCGCGTCACCTGGTTCCAGGCCGGCGGGCTCGCCGAACTGATGTTCCAGCCCCATGACGTCGACGATCTCGTGACTTTCCTGCAGATCCTGCCGGAAGAGGTGCCGCTGACGGTGGTCGGCGTCGGTTCGAACCTGCTCGTCCGCGACGGCGGCATTCCGGGCGTCGTGCTGCGCCTCTCGGCCAAGGGTTTCGGCGGTGTCGACCTCGTCGGCGACAACCGGATCAAGGCCGGCGCGATCTGCCCCGACAAGCACATTGCCGCAATGGCGATGGACAACGGCATCGGCGGTTTCGCCTTCTATTACGGCATTCCGGGCTCGATCGGCGGGGCTCTGCGCATGAATGCCGGCGCCAATGGCGGCGAGACGTCCGGGCGCGTCGTCGAAGTGCATGCCGTCGACCGCAAGGGCGGCACGCATGTCTTCTCGACCGCAGAGATGGGCTACAGCTATCGCCATTCCTCGGTCCCTGCGGACATGATCTTTACCCACGCGGTCTTCGAAGGATATCCCGAGGAGCGGGCAAAGATCCGCGCCGAGATGGATGCCGTGCGTCAGCATCGCGAGACGGTGCAGCCGATCAAGGAAAAGACCGGCGGCTCGACCTTCAAGAACCCCGAAGGCCATTCCGCGTGGAAGCTGATCGACGAGGCTGGCTGCCGCGGGCTGGTCAGCGGGGGAGCACAGATGTCGTCGCTCCATTGCAACTTCATGATCAATATCGGCCATGCCAGCGGCTACGACCTCGAGTATCTCGGCGAGACCATTCGTCAGCGGGTCTTCGAGCATTCCGACATCAAGCTCGAATGGGAAATCAAGCGTCTCGGCATATTCATGCCCGGCCGCGAGGTGAGACCCTTCCAGGGCATGACGAGCGAATGATGGCAGGCCGGCCTCCTGCCGGCCCGCAATCACAAGTGCCCGTGAAGATTTTGAAAACAGTAGCTTACGGCGGTTCGCTCATGTTTTTGTTTCATGAAACGGAGCTGAGCCGCCGCCTTAATATGGGCGTGTTCTTCAGAACTTGCTTATTCATTGAGCATTCATGAGCGTGTATTGCATAATGATCCCGTCTTGAATGAGATTCGTGCCAAGAACCGGCAGGGTGCCGGGGGCGCGAGCAGGGGGATATCCAATGTTCAAAAAATTAGCGGCCGAGTTCTTCGGCACTTTCTGGCTTGTCTTCGGTGGATGCGGCAGCGCGGTTCTGGCCGCCGCATTTCCGGATCTCGGTATCGGCTTCGTCGGCGTAGCGCTTGCGTTCGGTCTGACGGTGCTCACCATGGCTTATGCGGTCGGCGGTATTTCCGGCGGGCACTTCAATCCGGCGGTCTCGGTGGGACTGACCGTGGCGGGCAGGTTCCCGGCGTCTAGCCTGGTGGCCTATGTCGTCGCCCAGGTGGTGGGGGCCATCGTCGCGGCCCTGGTTCTCTATCTCATCGCCTCCGGCAAGGCTGGTTTCCAGCTCGGCGGCTTTGCGTCCAACGGCTATGGCGAGCATTCGCCCGGCGGTTATTCGTTGACTTCCGCGCTGTTGATAGAACTGGTTCTCACCGGTTTCTTCATCTTCATCATTCTCGGCGCAACCGGGCCGAAGGCGCCGGCGGGCTTTGCTCCGATCGCAATCGGCCTTGCGCTGACGCTGATCCATCTGATCTCGATCCCGGTCACCAACACATCCGTCAATCCGGCACGTTCGACCGGCGTCGCGCTGATCGTCGGGGACTGGGCTCTCGCGCAGCTTTGGCTTTTCTGGGCGGCACCGATCGTAGGCGCCATCCTCGGCGCGCTGGCCTGGAAGCTGGTGGACGATTCGGAAGAGCGGGCCGCGGCCTGATTCAGAAGAACGGCGCGTTCCGCCGAGGTGAAAGAGCCCGCGAAGCCGCCCGCTTCGCGGGCTTTTCTATGTCTCGAACTTTCAGGAATCGCCGCCCGATTCGAGAGGCTCGATCGTCCTTTTATTGCGGTTCCGAATGTTGCCGCAAACTGGGCGTTAACTTCCAGCGATTCGATTTTTCCTTTGTTTTCATGCTTTTGGCTACCCGGGTTAATCAAGGTAAACGGTTTGTTAACTATATTCGGGCACTAATGCAGGCATGCCTAACGTCCGGCGAGAATCGTCAGGGAACAGGTTGGCGCAAGCGCCGTACTAGAGAGTGTAGTCCTTTTTGGCGGGAGTGATTGATGAGCGACAAGCACGTGGCTGTTTTGATGGGAGGATTTTCCTCCGAGCGGCCTGTCAGCCTGTCCTCGGGCACTGCCTGTGCGGATGCTCTGGAAGGCGAAGGCTATCGCGTCACCCGAGTGGACGTCGGCCGGGATGTTGCGGCCGTTCTCTCGGAGCTTCGGCCGGACGTTGCCTTCAATGCATTGCACGGACCTTTCGGTGAGGACGGAACGATCCAGGGCATCCTCGAATACCTCGAGATTCCCTACACCCATTCCGGCGTGCTGGCCTCGGCGCTCGCCATGGATAAACATCAGGCCAAGCACGTCGCCAAGGCATCCGGCATTCCCGTCGCCGAAGCCAAGGTCATGAATCGCTTCGATATCGGTAACGCCCATCCGATAAAGCCGCCCTATGTGGTGAAGCCGGTGCGCGAAGGCTCGTCCTTCGGCGTCGTGATCGTGCAGGAAAATCAGTCGCATCCGCCGCAGATCATCGGATCGTCCGAGTGGCGTTACGGCGATCGTGTGCTGGTCGAGCGCTATATCTATGGCCGCGAGCTCACCTGCGGCGTCATGGGCGACGTGGCGCTTGGCGTCACCGAAGTGGTGCCTCTCAGCCACGCCTTTTACGATTACGATGCGAAATACGCGGAGGGTGGTTCGAAACACGTCATCCCGGCGCAAATTTCACCGAATATTTACCAAAAGATTCAAACACTAGCGCTCAAGGCGCATCAGGCGATGGGCTGCCGTGGCGTCAGTCGCTCCGACTTTCGCTACGACGACCGCTTCTCCGAGAACGGCGAGGTTATCTGGCTGGAAATCAACACGCAGCCGGGCATGACCCCGACATCACTGGTGCCCGAAATGGCCGGCCATGCCGGTCACTCCTTTGGTGAACTCGTCCGTTGGATGGTGGAGGACGCTACGTGTTTGCGTTGATCGGCAGAAAGGCGGGTGGACCGCGAGGCCGTTCTCAGGCTCATTATCTCGGTGCCGAAGAGCGCCGGGTTCTCCCGCGCCCGCTTCGTCGGGTGTTCCGGTTCTGCGCCAGCCTCGCCACCGGCCGCATCCATATCCCGCCCCATACCGGAACCCTTTCCGCTCTCGGCTTTTTCGCCGCGGTCGGTCTCTACGGCATGTCCCTCGGCGGTCACGGCCAGGCGGTCGCGCAGGCGACCACGGCGGCTGTCGGCTTTGCGATCGAGGATGTGCGCGTCTCGGGCAATGACCAGACGTCCGAAATCGACATCCTGCAGCTTCTCGGCCTCGACGGCACGACCTCGCTGGTCGCACTCGACATCGATTCCGCCCGCCGCAAGCTCTCGGCGCTTCCCTGGGTCCAGTATGCGGAAGTTCGCAAGATCTATCCGAAGACGATCGAGGTGATGCTGAAGGAACGTCAGGCCTTCGGCATCTGGCAGCACGGTGCCGAGCTGTCGCTGATCGAAAAGAACGGCAGCGTGATTGCGCCGCTGCGTGACAACAAATTCGCCTCGCTGCCGCTCTTTGTCGGCCGCGATGCCGAGACGGCCGCCTCCTCCTTCGAAGACGCCATGGCGGGCTGGCCGGAGCTGAAGAATCGCGTGAAGGCCTATGTCCGCATTGCCGGTCGCCGCTGGGATCTGCATCTCGACAACGGGGTCGTGCTGAAGCTGCCGGAAGCCAACGTCGCCAAGGCGCTCCGCGTGCTCGCACGGCTCGAAAAGGAGCAGGGCTTGCTGGAGCGCGATGTCGCCGCCGTCGATCTGAGGCTTGAGGATCGCACCACCATCCAGCTTACTCCCGGTGCCTTGGATCGCCGCAGAGAGGCGCTGGATGCGCGGACGAAGGCCCTGAAGAAACTGGGAGAGCAGTCTTGAGCGTATTCGGTTCATCCCATTTCGGTCTGCCCCGCATGAAGCCGCTGTCTTCCAAGCGCAGTCACGTCGTTTCGGTCCTCGATATCGGCTCCACCAAGGTGGTCTGCATGATCGCCCGGCTGACGCCGCGTCAGGAAAGCCAGGTTCTGCCCGGCCGCACCCACAATATCGAGATCATCGGCATCGGCCACCAGCGCTCGCGCGGTGTGAAGTCCGGCGTGATCGGCGATCTCGATGCCGCAGAAAGCGTCGTCCGTCTCGCGGTCGATGCCGCCGAGCGTATGGCGGGGCTTACCGTCGACAGCCTGATCGTCAACGTCTCCGCCGGCCGCATCACCAGCGACGTCTATACCGCGACGATCGATCTCGGCGGCCAGGAAGTGGAAGAGGCCGATCTCAAGAAGGTTCTGATCGCGGCAAGCCAGCAGTCGCTGCGCCAGGATCGTGCCATCCTGCACTCGCTTCCGACCGGCTTCTCGCTCGACGGCGAACGCGGCATCCGCGATCCGCTGGCGATGTTCGGCGATACGCTTGGTGTCGACATGCACGTCGTGGCCGCCGAGCGCGCCACGCTGAAGAACCTCGAACTCTGCGTCAACCGTGCGCATCTGTCGGTCGAAGGCATGGTCGCGACGCCCTATGCGAGCGGCCTTGCGGCCCTCGTCGACGACGAAGTCGAACTCGGCTGCGCCGCGATCGACATGGGCGGCGGCACGACGACGATCTCGGTCTTTGCCGAGGGCAAGCTGGTCCATACGGATGCGATCAGCCTTGGTGGCCATCACGTGACGACCGACCTTGCTCGCGGGCTTTCGACCCGGATCGAGGATGCCGAGCGCATGAAGGTCGTGCACGGTTCGGCGCTCGCCAACGGTGGCGACGAGCGGGATGTGATCTCCGTTCCGCCGATCGGCGAAGACGATCGCGACCAGCCGACCCAGGTGCCGCGCTCGCTGGTCACCCGCATCGTGCAGGCGCGCATCGAAGAGACACTCGAACTCATCCGCGACCGCATCCAGAAGTCGGGTTTCAGCCCGATCGTCGGCAAGCGCGTCGTGCTGACGGGTGGTGCCAGCCAGCTTACCGGCCTTTCGGAGACGGCGCGCCGCATCCTGGCGCGCAATGTCCGCATCGGCCGTCCGATGGGCGTCTCCGGCCTGCCGACGGCAGCCAAGGGACCGGCCTTTTCGACGGCAGTCGGACTGATGATCTATCCGCAGGTCGCGGATCTCGAAACACACGCTTCGCAGAGCGGCCTGATGGCCACGCTGGGAAGCGGCAATGGCAGGCTGGCCCGCGTGGGTCAGTGGTTGAAGGAAAGTTTTTGATGCGAGGGGCTTCGGCCCGCGTATCGGAGAAGAGTTGCAATGAATTGGCCGGCGGCGATGCGGCCAGCAAAAGAAGGAACTGGTGCAATGACCATCAAGCTGCAAAAGCCTGATATCACCGAGTTGAAGCCTCGGATTACCGTGTTTGGCGTCGGTGGCGGCGGCGGTAACGCCGTCAACAACATGATCACCGCCGGCCTCGAAGGCGTCGACTTCGTCGTCGCCAATACCGATGCCCAGGCGCTGACCATGACCAAGGCCGAGCGGATCATCCAGATGGGCGCCCGGGTCACCGAAGGTCTCGGCGCCGGTTCGCAGCCGGAAGTCGGCCGCGCCGCCGCGGAAGAATGCCTCGACGAGATCGTCGATCACCTGCACGGCACGCATATGTGCTTCGTCACCGCCGGCATGGGCGGCGGAACCGGCACGGGTGCCGCGCCGGTCGTCGCGCAGGCCGCCCGCTCCAAGGGCATCCTGACCGTCGGCGTTGTCACCAAGCCGTTCCACTTCGAAGGCCAGCGCCGCATGCGGCTTGCCGAATCCGGCATCCAGGAACTGCAGAAGTCGGTCGACACGCTGATCGTCATCCCGAACCAGAACCTCTTCCGCATCGCCAATGACAAGACGACCTTCGCCGACGCGTTCGCGATGGCCGACCAGGTTCTCTATTCGGGCGTCGCCTGCATCACCGACCTGATGGTCAAGGAAGGCCTGATCAACCTCGACTTCGCCGACGTCCGCTCGGTGATGCGCGAGATGGGCCGCGCGATGATGGGTACCGGCGAAGCATCCGGCCCGGGCCGCGCCATGCAGGCCGCCGAAGCCGCCATCGCCAACCCGCTGCTCGATGAGACCTCGATGAAGGGCGCCCAGGGCCTCCTGATCTCGATCACCGGCGGCCGCGACCTGACGCTGTTCGAAGTCGACGAAGCTGCGACCCGCATCCGCGAAGAAGTCGATCCGGATGCGAACATCATCCTCGGCGCGACCTTCGACGAAGCGCTCGAAGGCCTGATTCGCGTATCGGTCGTCGCGACCGGCATCGATCGCGCCGCCGGCGCCGTCGACATCCGTGCCGCCGAAATGCGCGCCGCCACGAAGCCGATCATCCGCCCGTCGGCGGCCATTGCTCCTGCTCCGGTTGCCGCTCAGCCGGCTCCGGTCATGCAGGCAGCCCCGGCTCCGAAGCCGTTCGTCGATCCGATCGCCGAGACGATCCGCATGGCGGAAGCCGAAATGGAACGCGAACTTGCTATCGCTGAACCGCAGCACCAGCATGCGGCCCCGGCACCTCAGCCGGTCGCTCCGCAGCCGGTCATGCATCAGCAGGAAGAGTTCCGTCCGCAGAGCCGCATCTTCGCAGCGGCTCCGGCCGAAGCACCGGCTCCGGTCATGAGCCGCCCGGCTCCGGCCCCGCAGCCGGCCCCGGTTCATCATCACGTGCAGCAGCCCGCTCCGGCGATGAGCCAGCCGGCGCCGCGCCCGGCGCAGCCGGTCTACCGCGAGCCGCTGGCGCCTTCGATGTCGCAGGTGGTCGAACCGGTCCGCATGCCGAAGGTCGAGGATTTCCCGCCGGTCGTGAAGGCCGAGATGGATCGTCGCGCCCAGCCCGTGCAACATGTGCAGGAAGAGCGCGGCCCGATGGGTCTCCTGAAGCGGATCACCAACTCGCTTGGCCGCCGCGAAGAGGAAGAGCCTGCTCACGTCGAGCCGGCGGCACCGGCTCCGGCCCCGCAGCAGCGCCGTCCGCTGTCGGCCGAAGCAAGCCTCTATGCGCCGCGCCGCGGCAATCTCGACGATCATGGACGTGCGGTTCCGCAGGCCCATCACGAGGAAGATCAGCTCGAAATTCCGGCCTTCCTGCGCCGCCAGTCGAACTGAGTTAAAGACGGTCACGAAACGTGAAGAAGGCCCGGATCACGCATCCGGGCCTTCTCGCGTTTTCTCAATCAACACGCAGGGTTAACAACGTAACAATCCGAAATGAACAGTGATTTGGATTGTGCCGGATGGCTGCGTATGAAGGACTCTGAGACACGCCGACAGAGATCGACCGATTCAGGCGATCGGTCCGGCAGGCGTTAAGAATATCGGATCCTTCTGCTTTACGGATCCGGCGAAAAGAAGGCAGCAGGAATGACCATCGGACTGTTCGGTTTCCAGACCACCATCGCCTCCCCGGTAACCCTGAAGGGCATTGGCGTTCATTCCGGAGCCCCCGTAAGCCTTACTTTTCAGCCTGCAGAAGCCGGCACCGGCGTAATCTTCACGCGTCTTCTCGACGACGGCAGCTCGGTCGAATATCGGGCCGTTTCCTCCCAGGTCGGCAATACCGATCTCTGCACCGTTCTCGGCACGTCGCTTTCCCGCTCCGTCGCGACGATCGAACATGTGATGGCCGCGATTTACGCGCTCGGCATAGACAACCTCATGGTTGAAGTCGACAGCGGCGAAATGCCGATCATGGACGGCAGCTCCCTTCCTTTCATCGAAGCCATCGAGCAGGCCGGCATCGTCAATCTCGGCATCAAGCGCCGCTATATCCGCGTCCTGAAGCCGGTGCGCATCGACGCAGGTGCGTCCTGGTCGGAGTTCCGCCCCTATGACGGCACGCGCTTCGAAGTCGAGATCGACTTCTCTTCGCCGCTGATCGGCCGTCAGAGCTGGAAGGGCGACCTGACCGCAGAGACCTTCAAGCAGGAACTCTCCCGCGCCCGCACCTTCGGTTTCATGCGCGACGTGGAACGTCTCTGGGCTGCCGGCTACGCGCTCGGCTCCTCGCTCGAAAATTCGGTGGTCATCTCCGACGACGACACGATCGTCAATGTCGAGGGCCTTCGCTACAAGGACGAATTCGTCCGCCACAAGACGCTCGATGCCGTCGGCGACCTGGCGCTTGCCGGCGCCCAGTTCATCGGCTGCTACCGCTCCTATCGCGGCGGCCACAAGATGAATGCCAATGCGCTGAAGGCGCTGATGAGCGATCCGACGGCTTATGAGGTCGTCGAGGCTCCGTCGTCGCGTGCGGCCCGCGTGCGGGCGCGGGAGTTCGTACCGGTCAACGTGCCGGAACTCGCGTCCTGGTTTGCCTGATAAAGTTGATCCAGTCGACTCGGCCGCTTCTCCGGAAGCGGCCTTTTTCTTTTTGGGAGACAGGTTCCGATTTAACCTTGAAATGCCGTATATTGCGGCGACGTGCCACAAAAATGCATTAATGCCACAGCATTGCGTTGCTCTCCCTTTGCTTTTATGGCTAGAACGGCCTGCTTGGGCAGCGGGCTTTTCAGGCGCGGGACGATCAGGAATTCTCGAATGAACCATGTAAGGTCTGTTGGAATGCGTAAGACGGCAAGAGTAGCGCTTATGTCGCTGGTGCTGGCCGGCGCCGGCTTTGGCATGACCGCGTGCCAGTCGGATCCCGATATCGACATCACCAAGCTCGGTCTCGAAACGGATGCGCCGGAGACGCTCTACAACCAGGGTCTCGCCAACATGAAGGCCGGCAACCTTGCCGAAGCGGGCCGCAAGTTCGATTCGATCGACCGCCAGAATCCCTTCACCGAATGGGGCCGCAAGGCGCTCGTGATGAGCACGTTCACCAAGTATCGACTCGGCCGCAACGACGAGGCGGTGGCCACCGGCAACCGCTACATGAGCCAGTATCCGCAATCGCAGGATTCGGCCTATGTCCAGTATCTCGTCGGCCTCGCCTATTCCAAGCAGATCGCCGACGTGACCCAGGACCAGCGCGCTGCGGTGCGCACCATCGATGCGATGAACAAGGTCGTGACCAATTATCCGACCTCGGAATATGTCGAGGATGCGCAGGCGAAGATCCGCTTTGCGCGCGACCAGCTCGCCGGCAAGGAAATGCAGATCGGCCGCTATTACCTGGAGCGCAAGGAATATCTTGCCGCGATCCAGCGCTTCCGCAACGTGGTCGAGCAGTATCCGAACACCAACCAGGTGGAAGAGGCGCTGGCGCGTCTGACCGAAGCCTATTATGCGATGGGCATCACGGAGGAGGCGCAGACCGCTGCCGCTGTCCTCGGGCGCAATTATCCCGACAGCCAGTGGTATGCCGATTCCTTCAAGCTCCTGAAGGGCAACGGCGTCGAACCGCGCGAGAATCGCGGTTCGTGGATTTCCCGCGCCGGGGCCAAGCTGATCGGCGCATAAGGTCTGAGACATGCTGATCCAGTTGTCGATCCGCGATATCGTTCTGATCGAACGGCTGGACCTTGCCTTCGAGACCGGCCTTTCGGTTCTGACCGGCGAAACCGGCGCCGGCAAATCGATCCTTCTCGACAGTCTTTCGCTGGCGCTCGGCGGCCGCGGCGATGGCGACCTGGTGCGCCATGGGGAGGACAAGGGCCAGGTGACGGCCGTCTTCGACGTCTCCGGCAGCCACGGCGCCCGAAAGCTCCTGCGTGATAACGGCATCGACGACGACGGCGACCTGATCTTCCGCCGCATCCAGTCGGCCGACGGGCGCACCCGCGCTTCTATCAACGACCAGCCGGTCAGCGTGCAGCTGATGCGCCAGGCGGGCCAGCTTCTGGTCGAAATCCACGGACAGCACGACGACCGGGCGCTGATCGACACGGACGCGCACCGCACGCTGCTCGACGCCTTCACGGGCTTGGGCGACGAGGTGCTGCAGCTTTCCGGCCTCTATCGCTCTTGGAGGGACGCGGAACGGGCCTTCAAGACCCATCGCGCCAAGGTGGAGGCCGCGGCGCGCGAAGCCGATTATATCCGTGCCTCGGTCGAAGAGCTCGAAGCGCTCTCACCGCGCGACGGCGAAGAGGACGAGCTCGCCGAGCAGCGCTCGCGAATGCAGAAGTCCGAACGCATCGCCGGCGACATTTCCGAGGCCTCCGAATTTCTCAACGGCAATTCATCGCCCGTGCCGCTGATCGCCTCGCTGGTGCGGCGCCTGGAGCGCAAGAGCCACGAGGCGCCGGGCCTGCTGGAAGAGACCGTCGAGCTTCTCGACCAGGCGCTCAACTACCTCTCCAATGCCCAGATGGAAGTCGAGGCGGCGCTGAGGCGCACCGAATTCGACCCGCGCGAACTGGAGCGAGTCGAGGAGCGACTGTTTGCCCTGCGCGCCGCCGGTCGTAAATATTCGATCCCGGTCGCCGACCTGCCGGCGCTTGCCGAAAAGATGATATCGGACCTTGCCGATCTGGATGCCGGTGAGGAGAAGCTCGCCGAGCTGGAAAAGCTCACCGCCTCTGCCAAGGCCGCCTACGATCAGGCCGCCGCCATCCTGTCCGAGAAGCGCCGGCATGGCGCCGAGGCGCTGGCCGACGCCGTGATGGCCGAGCTGCCGGCGCTGAAGCTCGAACGGGCCCGCTTCATGGTCGATGTGGCGAGCGATCCGGAAGCGGCGAGCGCCGAAGGCATCGATACCGTCGAGTTCCACGTCCAGACCAACCCCGGCACGCGTCCCGGTCCGATCATGAAGGTCGCTTCGGGCGGCGAGCTGTCGCGTTTCCTTTTGGCGCTCAAGGTGGCGCTCGCCGACCGCGGCTCGGCCCCGACGCTGGTCTTCGACGAAATCGATACCGGTGTCGGCGGTGCCGTCGCCGATGCGATCGGCCAGCGGCTGAAACGATTGTCGGACAAGGTGCAGGTGCTGTCCGTCACCCACGCGCCGCAGGTGGCCGCGCGTGCCGCCACCCATCTCCTGATCTCCAAGGGACCGGCCGGCGAAGG
The DNA here is from genome assembly GCF_000732195.1 of Neorhizobium vignae. Classification (GTDB taxonomy): domain Bacteria; phylum Pseudomonadota; class Alphaproteobacteria; order Rhizobiales; family Rhizobiaceae; genus Neorhizobium; species Neorhizobium vignae. The sequence goes on along the minus strand of NZ_JNNU01000027.1, from coordinate 30,542 downwards.
CACAGACAAGATCGCCACCCGCGTCGCCACCATGGAACCGGAACACCGCACGGAAGAGATCGCCCGCATGCTCGCCGGCGCATCGGTGACCGACGAGGCGCGGGCGGCGGCCAAGCGGCTTTTGGCGGGGAACGGTTAGGCTTTGCGCTGGGGGCCGGCATCGCAGCCCTATCTCTTATCGCGCCCCAAATGCCATCCCGCAGAACCTTCCCCCACCCTTCCCATCGCTAAAAATTGCTCTACAAAACGACTCCTCGCTATCCGAGGAGTAGACCCGCATGCCCGCCGAACAGACCCCCGTCGAAAACCTGACCGAGGAACAGGCCGCCGCCGAACTGGCCTATCTGGCGGCGGAGATCGCCCGCAATGACGAGCTCTACCACGGCCATGACGCGCCGCAGATTTCGGATGCGGATTACGACGCGCTGAAGCGACGCAACGATGCGATCGAGAAGCGGTTTCCGCAGCTGATCCGTGCCGACAGTCCCTCTATCCGGGTCGGCGCTGCGCCGCTGCCGACCTTTGCCTCGATCACCCATTCGCGGCCGATGCTGTCGCTCGACAACACGTTCTCGGATGACGACGTGCGGGATTTCGTATCCTCCGTCTATCGTTTCCTTGGCCAGCTTCCGGATGGATCGATCGCTTTTACGGCAGAGCCTAAGATCGACGGGCTGTCCATGTCGATCCGCTACGAAAACGGCCGGCTGGTGAATGCCGCCACCCGCGGCGACGGCACGACCGGCGAGAACGTCACCGAGAACATCAAGACCATCAAGGAAATCCCCAACCGCCTGCCAGCCGGCGTGCCCGATGTCGTCGAGGTGCGCGGCGAGGTCTATATGACGAAGAGCGACTTCCTGGCGCTCAACGAGAAGATGGTGGCGGAAGGCAGGCAGACCTATGTCAACCCGCGCAACACGGCCGCGGGGTCGCTGCGCCAGCTCGACGCCAAGGTGACCGCCAGCCGCAACCTGAAGTTCTTCGCCTATGCCTGGGGTGAGATGTCGGAAATGCCGGCCGACACCCAGATGGGCATGGTCGAAAAATTCAGGGAATGGGGTTTCCCGGTCAATCCGCTGATGAAGCGGCTTTCCGCGGTCGAGGATATCATCGCCCATTACAAGGATATCGGCCTGAAGCGTCCGGATCTCGACTACGAGATCGACGGCGTCGTCTACAAGGTGGACAGGCTCGACCTGCAGGCCCGGCTCGGCTTTCGCTCGCGTTCGCCGCGCTGGGCGACGGCGCATAAATTTCCGGCGGAACAGGCCTTTACCCATGTGGAGCGGATCGACATCCAGGTCGGCCGCACCGGCGCGCTGACGCCGGTCGCGCGCCTGACGCCGGTCACGGTCGGCGGCGTGGTCGTCACCAACGCGACGCTCCACAACGAGGACTATATCAAGGGGCTCGGCAACTCGGGCGAACCCATCCGCGAGCCGGACCACGATATCCGCGTCGGCGATACGGTCATCGTGCAGCGGGCAGGGGATGTCATCCCGCAGGTGCTCGACGTGGTGATGGAGAAGCGTCCTTCGGAAGCGGTGCCTTACGAATTCCCGAAAAAATGCCCGGTCTGCGGCAGCCATGCGGTGCGCGAGCGCAACGAAAAGACCGGCAAGCTCGATTCGGTCACCCGCTGCACCGGCGGTTTCGTCTGCCGGGCGCAGGCGACCGAACACCTCAAACATTTCGTGTCGCGCAACGCCTTCGATATCGAAGGCCTCGGTTCGAAACAGATCGATTTCTTCTTCGAGGCGGAAGACGAGGCGCTGAGGATCCGCACCGCGCCGGATATTTTTACGCTGAAGCGGCGACAGGAGGGATCGACGCTGACCAAGCTCGAAAATATCGAGGGCTTCGGCAAGGTCAGCGTCAAGAAGCTGTTCGATGCGATCGACGAGCGGCGCGAGATTGCACTCCACCGCTTCATCTACGCGCTCGGCATACGCCATGTGGGCGAGACCACCGCCAAGCTGCTCGCGCGCGCCTACGGGACCTATGAGGCCTTTGCGAAGGCCATGGACGACGCGGCCGAGCTTTCCGGCGACGCCTGGGACGATTTGAACAATATCGAGGGCATCGGCGAGGTGATGGCGCGCGCCATTGTCGAGTTCTTCAAGGAGCCGCGCAATGTCGAGGTGATTACGCGGCTTCGCGAAGAGGTGACGCCGCAGGCGGCCGAACAGCCGGTCGCATCGAACAGCCCGGTCGCGGGCAAGACGGTCGTCTTCACCGGCTCGCTCGAAAAATTCACCCGCGACGAGGCCAAGGCGAGGGCGGAAAGCCTTGGCGCCAAGGTGGCCGGATCGGTCTCCAAGAAGACCGACTATGTGGTCGCAGGCCCGGGCGCCGGCTCCAAGCTCGACAAGGCGAGGGAGCTCGGCGTCCAGGTGATGGACGAGGACGAATGGCTGGCCTTCATCGGGTGATAGCCTTCGTCGGGTGGCGAAGGTCACGCCCTGAGTCGCGCCATCGAATAGGCATCGACATATCGTCCTTCGCGGAAGGCGAATTGTTTGAGATGGCCTTCCACCTCGAAGCCGAATTTCCGGTAGAGCGCGATAGCTGCCTCGTTGTCGGTGTAGACGGTTAGTTCGACGCGCTTCAGGTCCAGCCACCGGTCGGCGATGGCGAGGATTTCGCCGATCAGGGCGCGGCCGATCCCGCGGCCAATATAGGCGTCGTGGACGCCCATGCCGATACTTCCGGCATGTCCCCGACGACTCGCATAGCGGGTCATACCGACATCGCCGACGATCCTGTCCTTTAGGACCGCGACCAGCGAGATGAAATTGGCGGACTGGTTCTCGATGCCCTTGCGGATTTCCTCCGAGCTGTGGTGCGGCGTTCTGAGGGTGCCGTAGCGGTAGCCGGGCATATTGTGCAAGGCGGCAATGGCCGGCGCGTCCGCCAGCGTGCGTGCGCGGAGCGACAGGCCTTCGGGCCATCGCGCCTCGGGATCCAGCGGTGGTGGGATATCGAACTCTGTCATGCTTGCTCTCCTTGGTCTTCGCCGAGGCAGAGCGGAAATACCGAACCCTGCCATCGGCAGGGTTGGTGGACGGATGACCGGCTAACGCGCCAAAACCGCCACGCACCCTGCGAGGTGAATGGTCACGGTAAGATGCATGTGAGCGGCGAAACGGGTCATGGCGGCCAAGGTCTCAAAGAAGCGCCAATGCGTCAAGAGGGGGAAACGCGCTGACCGTCTTTGCCGAATCATCCGTCGGTCTGTAGAAGTTCTCCGACCTTCATCCGGAACTCGCCCTTGAAAACCATCGCCATCGATTTCGAGACCGCCAACGAGCAGCGCGGCAGCGCCTGTTCGGTCGGGCTTGCCTGGCTGGAGGGCGACGAGGTGGTGCGGGTGGAGGAACGGTTGATCCGTCCGAAAGACATGCGGTTTTCGTCCTTCAACGTGGCGATCCACGGCATCCGGCCGGAACATGTCGAGGATGCCGGCGAGTTTCCGGAAGTGATGGACGAGTTCGCCGACGATTTTCGGGGCGCGACGATGATTGCTCATAACGCGGCCTTCGATTTCAGCGTCTGGCGGGCCTGCCTCGATGCCTATCGGCAGAGTTATCCGGAGCTCTCCTATCTCTGCAGCGTAAAAATGTCGCAGAAGGTCTGGCCGCATCTCGGCTCGCACAAGCTCAACGTCCTTGCCCAGCATCTCGGCCTCAGGTTCGCCCATCACAATGCCGCCGAAGACGCGGCCGTCTGCGCGCGAGCGACGGTCGCGATCGCAAAATCGCTTGCCGTGCAACATGTCCGCGACATTCCGGCGATGATCGGCATGAAGGTCGGGCGGCTGTTTTCCGGTGGCTACGCGCCCTGCACCTGCCGACTGAAATAGGAGTTCGGCTGAGGCCTGCTTGTTTCTGCCCCGGCAATCCTTATCTCTGATCACGGATCGTTTACCGGAGCCGTGCCCCATGAGACACCCCATCAACCGCCTTGCCTGCCTTGCATCCGCCGCAGCCTTTTCGCTGGGCGTGCTTGCCCTTCCCGCTTCGGCCGAAGTGGTCGGCGAAGTCGGGGTCGACTGGATCGGCAACGACATCATCGTCGAGGCTGTCGCCGATCCGCAGGTGAAGGGCGTCACCTGCCACGTGACCTATTTCGAGCGCGGCATCATCGACCGGCTGAAGAACGGCAACTGGTTCGAGGACCCGTCCAACAATTCGATCGCCTGCCGCCAGACCGGCCCGATCGAGATCGGCAATATCGATCTCTCCAAGGATGGCGACGAGGTGTTTCGCGAGGGCATGTCGCTGATCTGGAAGTCGCTGGTCGTCAACCGCATCTACGACAAGGCCAATGATACGCTGATCTATCTCGTCCATACCCGCGAACTCACCGACGGTTCGGCGAAGATGGCGATCTCGACCATTCCGCTCTATAACCAGAACGTCACCTGGAAGAACGGCAAGCCGTAATCGGGCTCATGTAAGGGCGGCGGCGGCCGCCCGGCCGGCATTGCGGCCGGAAAACAGGCATCCGCCGAGAAAGGTGCCTTCGAGCGCCCGATAGCCGTGCATGCCGCCACCGCCGAAACCGGCGGCCTCGCCGACGGCATAGAGCCCAGGGATCGGTTCTCCGTTCTCGCCGAGCACGCGGGCCGAGAGGTCCGTCTCGATCCCCCCGAGCGTCTTGCGCGTCAGGATATTCAGTCTCACCGCGATCAGGGGTCCGTGCGCCGGATCGAGAATACGGTGGGGTCTAGCCGTGCGCACCAGCTTTTCGCCAAGCGAACGGCGGGCATTGTGGATGCCCATGATCTGCGCGTCCTTGGCAAAGGGATTGGCCACCTGGCCGTCACGGGCCGATATCTCGCGCTCGATTTGTGCAACGTCCAAAAGATTGCTGCCCGCGAGCCGGTTCATGCCGGCCACCAGATCGCCAAGGCTCTCGGCGATCACGAAGTCCTCGCCATGTTCCTTGAAGGCCTCCACCGGCCCGGTCGCCTTCCTGCCGATCGCCCGTTTCGCCGTCAGCTTCCAGTCGCGGCCGGTGAGATCGGGGTTCTGTTCGGAGCCGGAGAGCGCGAATTCCTTGCGGATGATGCTCTGGTTCAGCACGAACCAGCTGTAGTCATAGCCGGTCGCCATGAGGTGCTGCAGCGTGCCGAGCGTATCGTAGCCGGGAAAAAAAGGGGCGGGCAGGCGCTTGCCCGTCGCGTCGAACCATAGCGAGGAAGGGCCGGGCAGGATGCGGATGCCATGGTTTTGCCAGATCGGGTTCCAGTTCCGCAGGCCCTCGGTATAGTGCCACATGCGGTCGCGGTTGATCACCTGCCCGCCGGCCGCCCGGGTGATGCCGATCATCCGCCCGTCCACGTGTCTCGGCACGCCCGAGACCATGAACGCCGGCGGTCGCCCCAGCCTTGCCGGCCACATCTGCCGTACGAGGTCCTGGTTGCCGCCGATGCCGCCCGAGGCGACGATGACGATCGGCGCATCGAGCTCGAAGTCACCGGCCGGTGTCCTGGAGGTTTCCTCGCCGCGCAGCGCCGTGCTTGCCGCAAGGACCGTGCCTGCAACCCCTGTCACGGCGCTGCCGGTCCTGACCAGATTGTCGACCCGGTGCCGCCAGAGAAAGCGGATTCGGCCGTTTTTCTCCGCCTCGCGCGCCCGGCGCTCGAACGGTTCGACGACACCGGGGCCTGTTCCCCAGGTGGTGTGAAACCGAGGCACGGAATTGCCGTGCGAGGTCGCCGAGCCGCCGCCACGCTCGGCCCAGCCGACGATGGGGAAGATGCGGTGACCCATGTGCCTGAGCCAGGAGCGTTTTTCGCCGGCGGCGAAGGCCACATAGGCTTCCGCCCACAGGCGCGGCCAGTGGTCTTCCTCGCGGTCGAAACCGGCGGTGCCCAGCCAGTCCTGCCAGGCGAGATCCAGCGAATCGCGGATGCCCATCCGCCGCTGCTCGGGAGAATCGACGAGGAACAGCCCGCCGAGCGACCAGAATGCCTGGCCGCCGAGGTTCTGTTCCGGTTCCTGGTCGAGGATGACGACGGAGCGGCCGGCATCTGCAAGTTCGGTCGCGGCGACGAGGCCCGAAAGGCCCGCGCCCACCACGATGGCGTCAACTCTGTCGCTCAAGCGCGCCCCTCCCAAAGCGTGAAGATGCAGAGCATGCTGCATCCTGGCGCTGAATACAGTCATGCTGTGTGGCTGAGGTCAACAGGATGGCGGGCAAAACGACAAAACCGGACTCGGCAGGCGAACCCGGTTTTGAAATCCGTCGGGAATGGTGGGCGAATCAGCGGACGTAGACGATCCGGCTGCCGTCGGCGGCGGTGTCGATCGCCACGACGTTGTTGAGTTCGACATTCTGGCTCAGCAGATCGGCGCGCAGCGCGCGGTCGGTCTTCACTTCGTTCTGGGCCTTCTGGATGGTGGCCTGATCCGGGTGGATGAAGGCGTCCGGAACGTCCAGCCGCTTTGCGCTGTCGTCGAGTTCGGGGTTGGTAAAGACGATGGCGACGTCGCCGGCGGGTTTTGCCGTCATGCCCATATCGCGGGCATAGGCGGTTCCCATCGTGGCGGCGGACATCAGGACTGCGAGAGCAAAAGCCTTGTTCATGGTCATTCTCCTATCTTGGTAGCCACCCGAAGAGCTTTTGAAGCGGTCCGGTTGGGCGTTTGCGGCAGGAGAACGTCGACTTGCTTCCTCGGTTCCGGTTAAAATTATTACAAATAGGCAATGATTACAATAAGTTAATCTCCCGTCACATCTGCGTGTAACGGGAGATCCGGTCATAGTTTCGAACTTTTTTGTGCCGCAGATTACGCGGCTTCGCGCGCGAGTTCGTCGGCGATCACGGTGTCGAGGTTCAGGAAGCAGACCATGGTCTTTTCGAGCGCCACGATGCCGCGGCAGAAAGCGCGCTGGGCTTCCGGAATGATTTCCGGGGCCGGCTGCAGGTCTTCCCCACGGATGGTCATCATGTCCGATACCTGTTCGACCAGCAGGCCGACCAACTTGCCGGCGATGTCGGTGACGATGATCGCGGAGCGTTCCGACGGTTCGGTCATCTTCATGCCGAGGCGGCAGGCCATGTCGATGACCGGGATCACCGCGCCGCGCAGGTTGATGAGGCCGAGCACGTAAGGCGGGGTGTGCGGCATCGGGGTCACCGGCGCCCAGCCGCGGATTTCGCGGATCGCCATGATGTCGATGCAGAATTCCTGGTCTCCGAGGTGAAAGGAGACGATTTCAAGGTAGGCGCCGGACTGCTTGATGGCATTCGTCATGTCAGAACTCTTCCCATTTGTCTGAGGATCCCACGGCCTTCGGCTTGGCGGAGGTGGGGGTGTTGCTGAAGGCTCCCGCGAGCTTGTTCATCAAGTTGAGTGCGGGCGATGGTTTGGGTGGCGTGGAAGCGCTCGCAGTCTCGACGGCGCGAGGGCCATTGCCTCCACGGATCTGGAAATGGCCGATCAGCTTGTTCAGGTTTTCGGCATCGCTGGCCAGCGAATGGCTGGCAGCAGTGCTCTGCTCCACCATTGCGGCATTCTGTTGCGTTGCTTGGTCCATCTGGCCGATCGCCATATTGATCTCGGTTAATCCGGTCGATTGTTCGCGCGCAGAAGTGAAAATCGCGTGAACGTGATCGTTGATTTTCAGCACGTCGTCGCCGATCCGGGTGAGGGCGTCGCCTGTCGCCTTCACCAGGTCCACGCCGGTTTTGACCTCGTGGTTCGAACGGGTGACCAGTGCCTTGATGTCCTTGGCCGCACCGGCGGCGCGCCCGGCGAGCTCGCGCACTTCCTGCGCGACGACGGCGAAACCCTTGCCGGCCTCGCCCGCGCGGGCTGCCTCGACCCCGGCATTGAGAGCCAGCAGGTTGGTCTGGAAGGCTATTTCGTCGATGACGTTGATGATCTTGCCGATTTCGGCGGTCGCGCCCTCGATCCGGCCCATGGCGGCCGTGGCATCGCGAACCACGCCGGAGGACTTTTCGGTATAGTCCTTGGCGTCGCTCACCATCTGCGTCGCTTCCTCGGCGCGGCTGGTGGCGTTGCGTACGGTCGCCGTGATTTCTTCGAGGGCTGCCGATGTTTCCTCGAGCGAGGCCGCCTGCTTCTCGGTCCGCTTCGCCAGGTCGTCGGCAGCGGAGCGCATCTGGTTGGCGTTGGCACCGATGGAGCTGGAGCTGTTGGCAACCTCGGTCATGATGTGGCGCAGACGCTCGACGACCCGGTTGAAGTCGGTGCGCAGGCGCTCGAGATCTCCGCGGAAGGGACGATCGAGGGCAGCTGCGAGGTCGCCTTCGGAGAGACGGTTGAGCGCGCTCGCAAGCGAATCGACCGCGAACTGGAGCGCCTGGGCTTCGGCCTTCTGTTCCGACTCGCTCGCCTGCCGCTGGGTCTCGTTCCGGCGACGTTCGTCGTCCAGGCTGTTCTCCAGGGTCTGGCGCTCGACGGCCGCAAGCCGGAAGATATCGGTGGCGCGCGCCATCTCGCCGATCTCGTCGCCGCGGTCGATGCCGGGCACGGATGTCTCGTAGTCGCCGCCGATGATCCGCTGCATGCTGGCGCGAACGCCGTCGATGCCGCGCCGGATGGCGCCGCCGTGAATGCTCTGCAGGATCGCCATGGCGACCAGTGCGATCAGGCCGCAGCCAAGCTGCACATAAAGAGCGTTCGAGGAAAGCGTGTTCGCCTCCCGAACGCGGTTTCTGACAAGCTTTTCGCCTGCGACGGCTGCTGCCTCAAGCGTTGTGCCAAGCCGTTCGCCGGCGCCGTCGATGACGTCGTCGATCTTGTCATAGGCGTCGTCGGGCGCGCCGGTTTCGACCATTTTCCTGAGATCGACCTGGATCGCGGTGGAAACGGCCGAGAGATCCGTCTCAAAACCTGTGACGAGGCCCGGATTGCCGATGTCGGCCGCGAGTTTCTTCAGATCAACCGAGGAGCTTTTCAACTTGTCGATGGAGCCCGCCATCGCCTTCAGCCGGGCGGGATCGACGCGTTTGTCGTCGCGGTCGACGATCGTGTCCATCGCTGCCAGGACGAGTTCCAGGTTGGCGATGCGCATGCCGTTGACGGTATCCACATGCTCCCGAATCTCGGTGGCGCGCTGCAGCGCTTCGTTGACCTGGCGGCCTTCGTACCAGCCGACAAGCAGCATGGCGCCGATACCGGCAAAGGCGGATCCTGCCAGCGTCCATAGCCGGTGATTGACCGATAGCGTCTTGCGAATGGGCTTTGCCGTCATGCTGCTGAAATTCTCCCGGCGCCGGACAGGTCCGGCAGGCTTTCGGATAGAGATGGGAACAGGGAGCGAGCCGATATCGGCGACGTCATGTCTTTGGGTGTTCTCGCGATCTCGCGGCACTCGGTACGATGCGTTCCGCATCTCACTCCCATGTGCCGCAACGATTCGTGAACCACCTTCGCCGCCATAAGATCTCAGACAGATATTAATCTTACGCTAAGCTTGTTTGGAGGTTGTGGCGCCTTCCAAGAAGCCGAAAAAGGTTGTAGATTGAACACCATGGATAGCACCCTCGACGGTTACCGCCTGCCGCTGATCACCGCCCTCAGCCTGCTCTTGCTCGGGCTCGGCGGCATCGCCTTTTACGGCTGGCTCCGGTTCGGCTCTTCCATCCTGCTGACGCTCGATGAAACCGGTCTTTCCTGGTGTTTCTGACCGCTGCCTTTCCGTTGAGACAAATCAGCGCGATGTCTTTCGAAAACGACTTCTTGAATTGCGCGCCCGTCGGCTCGGGTCTATCGCTCCGTCGACTGGGCCTGAAGTGAAGAGTTACCGATGAAGAGCTTCCGAATTGTTCTGTGGATCGCCGTCGTTGCGTTGGCGGGCGTGCTGGTGGCGCTGACGCTGACATTGACGCGTTCGAAACAGCAGCTTGCCGAGGGGCCGTTCGGCGTACCGTTCGAACTCGTCGCTCAGAACGGCCAACCGATCACCGAAAGGGCCTTCCAGGACAAGCCGACGGCGCTGTTTTTCGGCTTCACCCATTGCCCGGAAGTCTGCCCCACGACGCTTTTCGAGCTCAATGGTTGGCTGCGCAAGGTCGATCCGGACGGCACCAAGCTCAACGGATATTTCGTCAGCATCGATCCGGAGCGCGACAGCCCGGAACTGCTCGGCCAGTACGTTTCCAATGTCACCGACCGGGTGAAGGGCATTTCCGGCCCGCCGGCCAAGGTCCAGGAGATGGCCAAGGGGTTCAAGGTCTATTTCAAGAAAGTGCCGGTCGACGAGAAGGATCCGAACGGCGACTACACCATGGATCATACGGCGTCGGTATTCCTGCTCGACAATGGCGGCCGTTTCGCCGGCACGATTGCCTACGGCGAAAACCCGGACGTCGCGATCAAGAAGCTCGAAAATCTGATCAAGGGCTGATACGTTTGACGTTGAAGCCGACAGGGCTTCTGTGGCAATCCTCTCCGCCACCGATCAATAGCTGAGAGACCGTTTCCTTGAGCGAAATCCGCCTTTACGTCACGTCCACCGAAAAAGGTGCGGCCGAGATCCTCGATATCCTGTCGGAGGTTTTCGGCGAAGAGGATTTCGCCATCGCCACCACCGAGGTGGACGAGAAAAAGGACATCTGGGAAGCCTCCGTCTACATGATGGCGGATGACGAGGAAGTCGTGCGCGAGCGCGTCGCCGAGGGTCTCGCCCAGGCCTTTCCCGCTCTGGAAATCCAGAGGGAAGTCATTCCGGACATCGACTGGATCGCCAAGTCGCTGGAGGGGCTGAAGCCGGTGAGAGCAGGGCGGTTCATCGTTCACGGCTCGCATGACCGCGACAAGGTGAAGGTCAACGACATCGCCATCGAGATCGATGCGGGCCAGGCCTTCGGCACCGGCCATCACGGCACTACAGCCGGATGCCTCGAAGTGATCGAGGACGTGATGCGCGCAAGACCGGTTCGCAACGCGCTCGACCTCGGAACCGGAAGCGGCGTGCTGGCGATTGCCGTGCGCAAGCTGCGCAATATTCCCGTGCTCGCGACCGACATCGATCCGATCGCCGTGCGGGTGGCCAGTGAAAACGTCCGCCGCAACGGCATCGCCACCGGCATCCGCCTGGAGACGGCGCCGGGATTTCATTCGCCCGCGTTCGATCGCGAGGGGCCGTTCGACCTGATCATCGCCAACATTCTCGCACGGCCGCTGATGAAGATGGCGCCGCAGCTGGCGGCACATCTGGCGCCGGGCGGTTCGGTCATCCTGTCCGGCATCCTGGCCGGACAACGCTGGAAGGTGCTGGCCGCCTATAGCGGCGTCCATCTCGCCCATGTCCGCACCATATGGCGCAATGGCTGGGTGACGATCCACCTGCGCAACCGGTGATCCATTTCGCAATGCAGCATTGAATTAACTGCATGGCTTCTGATGCGGACAGCAAAAAGGCGACACCAGAGGTGCCGCCTTGCGACCAGTTCTGAGACTGATCTGCCCGCGAGCGTGAGGGAGGAGTCTGCTCGAGCGGGCCTCGTATCCTGGTAGCCGGGGCGGGTGAGGGAGGAGTGCCCGCGCCGGCCGTATGATCAGAATACGTAGCTTAGAATACGTAGCTCTGGGCACCCTTGCGGCGCAGTTCTTCGCGGCTGGTGCCGAGGCCCTTCAGCGTTTCGTCGTCGAGGTTCAGCAAGGCGCCGTTGACGTAACGGGCAACCTGACGCTCGCGAGCTTCGACCACGCGGTTGAAGGCATTGCGGAAGAAAGAGTTGGCCATGGAAGCGATCCTTTTGATACGGGCCTTGTTCGGCGCCCGTTCGATGATGTGAATATAGCGATTGCTGCACCGCACAGTGAGAGGGCTTCTCTCATTGGTGGTATGCGTTTGCTGCATAGGATGGCCAGATCCGCGCCAGACCTCGTGAGCAGATGCACAATCGCCGCTCATTCAGCCCGTCTGGCAATGTCCGTCGAAGATCGGCTAACATGGTCCGACCTCTCGGAATCAGGCAGCCCGGAAAAACAACCTCATGTTCCAGTCTTTCGAAGTGAAGTCCGCCCCGCAGTTCGGCCGTGATCGCGTCAGCGCGCTCAGAGCGAAATTCGCGGAGCTCGGCATTGACGGTTTTCTCGTTCCCCGTGCCGACGAGTATCAGGGCGAATACGTGCCGGCCTCGGCCGAACGCCTGTCCTGGCTCACCGGTTTCACCGGATCGGCCGGCATGGCGCTCGTCACGCAACGTGAGGCTGTCGTTTTCGTCGACGGACGTTACGTCACCCAGCTTGCCGAACAGGTGGATGGCTCGGTCTTTACCGCCGGCGATCTCGTCAACGAGCCGCCGCATGTCTGGCTGCCGCGCCACGGCGCAAAAGGTTTCCGGCTCGGCATCGATCCGTGGCTGCATGCGGGGGCGGAAGTGCGCCGGCTCGAAAAGGCACTTGCCGAGATCGGCGGTTCGCTGGTTCTGCTCGACAGCAATCCGCTCGACGCAATCTGGACCGATCGGCCGGCCGAGCCCCTCGGCGCCGTCTCGATTCAGAAACAGGAGCATGCCGGCACGCTGGCGGGCGAGAAGATTGCCTCGATTGCGAGCCAAGTGAAGGACAAGGGAGCTGCCGCGGTCGTCATCGCCGACCCGACCTCGGTCGCCTGGATCTTCAACATCCGCGGCAACGACGTACCGCACACGCCCTATCCGCTGTCGCGCGCCATCATCCCGGCCGAAGGCAAGGCCGAGATTTTTCTCGACCAGATGAAGACCGGCATCGAACAGGCGGCCTATCTCGCCCAGATCGCCGTCCAGCGCCCGCCTTCGGAATTCCTCGCGCGGCTTGCGGCTCTCTCGGCGGACGGCGCAAGGATCCTCATCGACCCTGACCTGACACCGCTGGCGCTTACCAAGGCGATCGCGGCCGCTGGCGGCGAGGTTGTCGAGGCTTCCGATCCGGCAAAACTGCCGCGCGCCTGCAAGAACCGCGAGGAGATCGAAGGCTCGGCCAAGGCGCATCTGCAGGATGGCGCCGCAATGGTCGAATATCTCTGCTGGTTCGACGCCCAGGCGCCCGGCACGATCACCGAGATCGATGCGGTCAAGGCGCTGGAGGCGGCCCGAGCCCGCGTCGGCCAGGCCATGCAGAACCCGCTGAAGGACATTTCCTTCGACACGATCTCCGGTGCCGGCGAGCACGGCGCGGTCATCCACTACCGGGTGACGACCGAGACCAACCGCAAGCTCGAAGCGGGCGAGCTTTTCCTGGTCGATTCGGGCGCGCAATATGTCAACGGCACGACCGACATCACCCGCACGGTCGCGGTCGGCTCCGTTCCGGAAGAGCACAAGCGCTTCTTCACGTTGGTGCTGAAGGGCATGATTGGCATCAGCACCGCGCGCTTTCCGAAAGGCACGCGTGGCTGCGATCTCGATCCGCTCGCCCGCATCGCGCTCTGGAAGGCTGGCGGCGACTATGCGCACGGTACGGGCCACGGCGTCGGCTCATACCTTTCCGTCCACGAGGGACCGCAGCGGATCTCGCGGCTGGCGACCCAGGAACTGCTGCCCGGCATGATCCTTTCGAACGAGCCCGGTTATTACCGTCCCGGCTCCTTCGGCATCCGCATCGAAAACCTGATTTATGTGACCGGAGCGGAAGAGATCGACGGCGGCGACCAGCCGATGCTCGCTTTCGAGACGCTGACCTGGTGCCCGATCGACCGCCGCCTCGTGCTGCCTGACCTGATGACCGCCGAGGAACTCGGCTGGCTGAACGGTTACCATGCTGCCGTGCGCGAAAAGCTGCTGCCGCTGATCGAGGACGACGCGGTCAAGACCTGGCTGGTGAAGGCGACGGAGCCGCTTTCCTGAGCCGGCGCCGTTAATTCAGAAGCCCAGCAGGTGGCGGCAGAGCATCGCTGCCGCCCAGCCGGCGCCGAGCGGCAAGAGGCCCGGATACCGGATCCCGACCACGAGCGCCGCCAGCATGGCGATCTTCACGTCCCAGCCGCCATTGAAGAAGGCGGGGGCGACGAGTGTCGTCAGAACCGCTGCCGGCACGGCGTTGAGGGCCTGTTCCATGCGCGGCGGGATCGTCGTCATCCGGGTGATCAGCACATAACCGCCGATACGGGTGAGGAAGGTCGCGACGGCTGCGGCCAGTATCAGCAGAGCCATATCCACGGAGATGAGGTCGGTCATGTCAGCTCTCCATCTCCGTGACGGCGTTCGCCGGCACGGATTCGGTGGGCAGCGGCAGGAAAGCCGCCACGGCGACCCCGACCGCGGCACCGATGCTGACATGCCAGGGCGAGCCGACGAAATGATAGCCGAGCACCGAGCCGAGCGCGCTTCCCACCACCACCGGATAAAAGCCCGGCTTGCGACGAAAGCCGATGACCAGCCCGAGGAAATAGACCGGCAACAGCACGTCGATCGCAAGCGCACGCGGATCGCCCATCATCCGCCCGAAAAACGCGCCGACCACGCTGAAAAACAGCCAGGGAAAATAGATCGCGGCGCCGAAGCCGATATACCAGGGAAAACTGACGCCCCGGCCGCTTTCGCCGCGTTGCACGGCTTCCGCGAATTGCGGATCGGTCAGCAGGAAGAAGGTAAGGAATTTCTGGACCGGCGTGAAATGGGCAATGTATCGGGTCAGCGCCGCCGAATAGAGGATATGGCGGAAATTCACGGCGAAGACGGAGAGCACGATCAGCCACGGCGCCACGTGGTGGCCGAAAAGTTCGATGCCGACGAGTTGGCTGGCGCCGGCATAGACGGTCGCGCTCATCAGACCCGCTTCCATGACCGAGAGGCCGTTGTCGCTTGCCACGGCGCCGAACAGCACCGCGAACGGAGCCGAGGAGAGGGCGATGATGAGGCCACCCTTCAGACCCTGGTTGAATTCGCTGCGATTCATCGAAGAAATCCTTTTCGCACCGGCTTTAGAGCCCTGCGGGACCTCGCGCAATTCAATTGGGCTGATGGAACGATCGATTCCGCTGAACTATGGAACCCCGGCGACCCCGGTGCCGGGAATCAGTCGGCGAGGATGTCCTTGCTCGAAACGATGCCGACGCCTTTTTCTCTCATCTCGGCGATGGCGCTCTTGACGCCTTCCGGATCGATGCCACGGCTGGCATCCTCGATGAAGCGCACTTTGACGTCCGGCAGCATTTCCACGGCGTCGAGAGCGGAAAACTTCACGCAATAGTCGGTCGCGAGCCCGCAGAGATCGAGCTCGGTCACCTGCTGGGCTCTCAGATAGCCGGCAAGGCCGGTTATTGCGGCCTGGTCGTTGTCGCGGAAGGCGGAATAGCTGTCGACAGCCGGGTTCTCGCCCTTCTGCTGGATATAGTCCACGGCCTCGACGTTGAGGTCCGGGTGAAACTCCGCATCCGGCGTGCCCTGCACGCAATGGTCCGGCCACATGACCTGCGGCTGGCCGGACAGCTCGCCCATATCGAAGGGTTTCTTGCCCGGATGCCGGGAGGCAAAGCTGCCGTGGTTTTCCGGGTGCCAGTCCTGCGACGCGACGATGACATCGTAACCGCCGCCTTCGATCAGCTGGTTTGCGACCGGCACGATCTCGTCGCCGTGAGCCACCGGCAGGTTGCCGCCCGGGCAAAAACCGTTCTGGATGTCGATCAGGAGCAGCGCTTTCATCGGTCGTCCTCCGAATCCTGGGTTATCGGAGGATGCCAAGGGCGGACGGCAGGATCAAGGCCGATATGTTTTGCAATGCAGCAGTCGGAGCGATTCTGTGGATCCCCATCCATCCCGGATCAAGGGTCATCCGGCCGTTTTGCGGGTTCGGAAAATTACCCCGCGAGGGCCATCGTGGTGCGACAGAACTCCGTCTCTACAACGCTGTCGAGCATTCACAGCGAACTGGGGATTGGGCTGTTTTCCGATTCGTGGCGACCGGCCAGAAGGATCTGATCTCCTGTTTTCGACCCAGGATTTCGCCTGCTGCAGAGACCTGCCCGACCACTCCGAAAAGCTTCGGTATACACCTCGGGGCGGGCACTCATGCCCGTCACCAAGGCACTGCTGGGGGAATATGTGTCCGCGGGCCGGCGTCGCGCGGAGAGAGAAATGGTATAAAAATTCTGACAAGCCTTGAAAGACTTGGATTTTGTGGCTAAACAGCAACGGTCGTTGGCTTGACTAGCCTCAATTGTGCACCGGGCGGACACCCTGTTGCCGCAATTCGGTTAAACTTCCGACGGCATGCGCTTTTATGTGCACCACCGAAACCAAATCGGGGCGACGTAAAGACATTGGTTACCATAATCGTTCATCCTCACATGCAGTCGATAGGCGGCAGTGAGCAAAATCTTCGTTTGCTCAGCGCTCGCCAGGGTTGTGTTGGTGGTCTCGCGGAAGCGAGCCTCGCCGGTGTGAGTAACGGTTCGGGTAACGAGTGATGGCGCGTTCGGTCCAGACGTCGGTAAATGGCAGGCAGGCAGGCAAAGCTTCGCAGCGCCGCAAAAAATCCCGCTCTCTCCTGGTCAATGTCACGGTCGGTTTCGGCCTGACGGTCGCCGCCCTGATGGGTGCGTCGATGGTTACCATGGCGACGGCTGTGAAGTCGGCCTCCGATGTGAAGTTCGAGACCGCGTTGGCAAAGCCGATGGCTCTTGCCGCTCCCGCTGCCATAATGCGTGAACGCGAGATCGACGTTTCGAAATTCTCCCGCCTGCCCGGCAGAGCGCCTGCGGATCCCAAGGGCAATCGCCTGGCTGGCGCCGATGTGGCCGCCCTTGAAGCGCGCAAGCCGGATCTTTCGAACGTCAGCCGGGTGCTGACCGTGGCGATGGCCAAGGCCGCCCGGCATCAGGAGCACGAACAGCGGTTCGCCGCACTCGAAAAAGCCCGTCCTGACGCCAATGCCATTCGCGCGGTGCTTGGCCCTGCGATGGAAAGCCTCGTGGTCGTGGCGCCTCGTTCAGCGAGCGGCACCTTGCCGGATATGATCCAGGATGCCGAGACGGTCACCACCGTCGCCGGGCTCAAGGACATGAAGCCGGTCGAGATGGCCGCGCTTGAAGAAACCGCCCTGGAAGAAGACGGTGCCGACGAGAGCGAGGTCGCGGTGGTCGAGGCGACCGTTCCCACGGCGCCTTCCTATGATCTGCCGAAGGCCGGTCCGCTGCCGGTGATCCGTCCGGGGTCCGCCGCCGAGAAACCCACCAAGCCGGCAGCCCTTGCAGCCATCGCCGCTGTCGCGCCGCAAAAGCCCGCCAAGACGGATGACGGTGACGACAAGCCGACGGCGCTCGCCTTTGCCAAGCCCGACAACCCGATGCGTGAAGAGCCGACCCGTCCCTCGCAGTCCGCGCCGGCCTGGCCAGGCATCGGCACGAAAGTGGCCATCTACGATATTTCCGGCGGCATGGTCTATATGCCGAACGGCTCGAAGCTCGAAGCGCATTCCGGCATCGGCAAAATGCGTGACAACCCGGCCTTTACGCATGTGACGATGCGTGGCCCGACCCCCCCCGGCACCTACAAGCTGTCGATGCGCGAAAAGCTGTTCCACGGCGTCGCGGCGATCCGCCTGACGCCGGTCGACGGCAAGGCGCCGCAGGGCCGCACCGGCCTGCTTGCTCACAGCTTCCTTCTGCGGGTGCGCGGCGACTCGCACGGTTGCGTCGCGTTTGCCGACTATCCCGCGTTCCTGAAAGCCTTCCAGCGCGGCGACATCACCCATATGGTGATCGTGCCCAAGTGGGACGGCAAGCGCCCCGGCCGCGGCACCAATGGCGGCTTCATGGCCAAGCTGTTCGGCAATAACGACGCCTAGTCGGAGCCATGATGGTGACGCCGGATGAAGGCGTCACCTGCAATCAGTTCAGCCGAGAATATCCCGCGCCACGCGCATGAAGACCTTGGTGCCGATCGGGATCAGGTCATCGGGGAAATCGTAGTTCGGATTGTGCAGGTTCGGCATGTTTTCGCCGGCGCCGAGGAAGAACATTGCCGATTTCGAGACTGTCGCGAACCGTCCGAAATCCTCCGAGCCGCGCATCGCCTCACCGACATCGTGGGAAACGCCTTCGGCATCCATCGCCGCCCGCAGCATCTCGGCGGCTTCGGCATGGTTTTCGCAATGGCCGAAAATGTCGTGATAGTCCATCTCGCATCGGAGATCGCCAGCTGCTGCGATTTCGCGGACCAAGGCCTCGGCCCTGGTCGTCAGCGCTTCCATCTGGCTGTCGGTCATCGTGCGCAGCGTCACCCAGACTTCGGCATGGCCAGGCGCGATGCCGAATGCGGGTTCGCCGATCGAGGCATGCGTCACCGTTGCCAGCACCATGTCGCCGGTTGCGATTGAGCCCCGGCTGAGAGCGGTCAGCGCCGGCATCAGCGTTGCGACCGCCGGGACCGGCGAGATTCCCGTCTCCGGCATGGAGGCATGCGCCGTGCGCCCGGTCAGCGCGATCCGCAGGCCGCGCGAGGCGCAGTTGACGATCCCGTCCTTCAGCCACGCATGGCCGAGCGGCAGGCCCGGCATGTTGTGCAGCGAAAAACTGTAGTCCGGCACCAGTTCCTTGAACGCCGCGTCGGCGACGACCGCCGCGGCGCCGGCGCCGGTCTCTTCCGCAGGCTGAAAAAGCAGGATGACGCGGCCGCGCTTCGGCCTTTCGCGGCCGAACTGCCGCCCAAGCGCCGCGAGCATGGCCATATGGCCGTCGTGCCCGCACATATGGCCCTTGCCGGGGACTTTCGAGCGATGGTCCGGCGAGCCGACTTCCTCGATCGGCAGC
Source organism: Neorhizobium vignae (assembly GCF_000732195.1). Lineage (GTDB taxonomy): Bacteria > Pseudomonadota > Alphaproteobacteria > Rhizobiales > Rhizobiaceae > Neorhizobium > Neorhizobium vignae. Next base: position 11,822 of record NZ_JNNU01000027.1, on the reverse strand, counting down.
GCATCGAGCTCGGCGCGGAACAGGACGGTCGGACCGGGAAGCCCGCCGTCGTAGACGACCGCGACGCCGGTGCCCCCAAGGCCTGTCACAACCCGGTCGGGCACCGTATCGGCGAGGAACCCTTGCACCTCGGCAGCCGTCGCGATCTCCTCGCCGGAAATCTCCGGCATGGAATGCAGCTTGCGCCGCCAGGCGGTGAGTTCGATGACGTCCTGATTGGTGAGAAACATGGCGCTGCTTCCTGATGGCCGGGTCTGGTTCTCGGGGTAACCGGGGCAGGGGTTCTCCGCAAGGAAAACCTCTGCCCTTGGCGTGTCACCACTCGATGCCGATCTTGCCGAAATGGCTGCCGCTCATCTCGTAACGAAACGCGTCGGCAAGTTTTTCGAGCGGAAACACCTTGTCGATCACCGGCCTCACCAGGCCCGTATCGAGCGCGCGGACGAAATCCTGCTGCTGTCGGCGGCTTCCGACCAGAATGCCGGACAACACCGCCTGCTTGCCCATCAGCGCCGCGGTCGGCACCTCGCCGCGCGGACCGGTCAAGACGCCGATCATGGCGATATGGCCGCCCATCTTCACCGCCTGGATGGACTGCCCGAGCGTTGCCGGACCGCCGACCTCCACCACATGGTCGACGCCGCGGCCGCCGGTCCAGTCGAAAACCTGTCTGCCCCAATCGGCATGGTCCTTGTAGTTGACCGTGAACTCGGCGCCGAGCTTGCGGGCACGCTCCAGCTTGTCGTCCGAGGAGGAGGTGATCGCCACCCGTGCGCCCATGGCTCTCGCGATCTGCAGCGCATAGATCGACACGCCGCCCGTGCCGAGCGCCAGCACCGTCTCGCCGGCCTTCAGTCGCCCAAGCTCTGCCAGCGCCCGCCAGGCGGTCAGCCCCGCCGTGGTGATCGTCGCCGCCTCCACATGGCTGAACCCTTTTGGAGCGAGCGTGAAGGCGGCCGCGGGCCGCACCGCATATTCCGTCGCAAACCCGTCGATGCCATCGCCCGGCGTGCGCGAAAAGCCGCCGGGCAGCGGTGGACCGTCCTGCCAGTCCGGAAAGAAGCAGGAGACGACATGGTCGCCCGGCCTGAATTCGCTCACCGCTTCGCCGACCGCCTCGACCACGCCGGCACCATCGGCCATCAGCACCCGCCCATCGGTGGGGGTGCGGCCGCTTGCGACGCTCAGGTCATGGAAATTGATCGAACTCGCATGCAGCGCCACCCGGATCTCACCACGGCCGGGCTCTCCCGGGTCCGGCAGATCGACGAGTTTCAGTGCGTCGAGCCCGCCGGGGGCTGTGACGATGGCTTTCATGAATTCCTCCCTCAATTGTCCAGATCTCAATGGACGTAGAGAGAGAAACGGGGTGCCGCAAGCCCGATGTTTTGGTTGGATCCTAGCAAATGTGTGTTTGAAATCCCTGCGTCATCGACCCTACTCACTGTTCGAGAACACCGGCCGTGAAAACAAGGTAAATAGCGAGCTTTCGTGTCTGTCTATATTTAAAGTTGAATATTGACTCGATTTCGTTTTTTACGCTTATCTTGGTTCGGGAGAAAAACTCAAGTCCTCAATGTGCGCGAGACGTGTTGTGAGGGGGGGTCCAATGCTGGATTTTCAGAAACTCTTCAACGCGCTTATGGAGCAGATCACATCCATTACGGAATTTCTTTCCGGATCTTCCCAAGGCGGCAGTGCTAAAACAGACCAACTCGATTCAGCAATCATATTAGCGTTATTAACTGCTATTCTTGCCACAGTCGGCTATCTCGGCAAACATCTCGTTCAGGGTTTGCTGCATTTGCGGGAAGAACGAAAAAAGTATCGATCGGCCATGGTTCGGTACGTGTATGACGCGGATATCTGGCGGAACGATTTTTCCAAGAATTTCAGTAGGGCGGAATTGGACAAATGGTCCGGCAAACTTATCGATGGGCCTGATGATTTCAAACTCGCTCTCGGGAGTTCGAAGGAGGAGGACGCACAGGATATTATGACCTATCTTCATTGGCTCAGGCCAAGAGAAATATATTCTATAAGGCTGTTTATCGCCTATTCGGAGCTATTCGATAGCATGTGCGGTATTCTTTCCAGCAATGAATTTGCTGCTTTCGATCGCCGCCGTAAACTGAACGCTCTGATAACCACACAAAGGGTGGGAATTGACGCTTACGGCTATGCGGTCCAGTCCCTGGAGGCTCTTCGGAAACCTGAAATCCCGCTATTGGCCGCCTGGGCGGGCTACTTATTTAAAACGATAGCTGGATTGGTATATCGGACTGAAAGACATCATCTCAATCCCGCGATCAGGTTCAACTCCGCGGACCCGAATGGTGCGCAGCCATCGCACTATGTTCCCCCAGATTGGGCAGCGGATTCTCTTGAGGAGTTTCGCCTAAACGCAGAAATGCGTTTGCAGAAGGTATCAAACAAACGGGGGAAGCGGCTTTGACATCCTGGTAGATCCTTTGTCTTAGGTCACCCTAAGATAGGGGATTATATGCATTGGATCAACTTCCTCGTCACACCCGTTCCACAAACCCGTCCAGCACCCGCTTCTGACCGGCCCGATCGAACTCGATCGTCAGCTTGTTCCCCTCGATCGCCGAGATATTGCCGTTCCCGAACTTGACGTGGAACACCCGGTCGCCGACCGAGAACTGCGATGGCGTGTCGGCCACCGATTTGGCCACCAGTTCGCCGTCGATGGTCCTCGTGCGCGGGCCGCTTTCGCCGTAGCCGATGCGTTCCACGGCGTGGCCGGAGCGGGTGCCCCAGTTGTCGCGGGTGGCGTCGGTCTTGTTGGCCTGGGCGCGCTTCCAGCCAGGTGTGGAATAATTGTTGGTGAAGGGGTCGGCCTTGTCGAAACGCGACTGGCCGTAGCCGCCGCGCCCGCCATAACCGCCGTAATTGCTGTCGGAGGCCGCTACATCCACATGGGCTGCCGGCAGTTCGTCGAGGAAGCGCGACGGCATGGTCGATTGCCACAGGCCGTGGATGCGGCGGTTCGAGACGAACCAGATATGGCAACGGTGCTTTGCGCGCGTCAGGCCGACATAGGCGAGGCGGCGTTCTTCCTCCAGCCCTGAGCGGCCGCCCTCGTCGAGCGCCCGCTGGTGGGGAAACAGGCCTTCCTCCCAGCCGGGCAGGAAGACGGTGTCGAATTCCAGGCCCTTGGCCGAATGCAGCGTCATGATCGAGACGGCGTCGAGGTTTTCGTTGTTCTCGGCATCCATGACCAGCGAGACGTGTTCGAGGAAGCCGCGCATGCTCTCGAAGGCCTCCATGGAACGCACGAGTTCCTTGAGGTTTTCGAGCCGTCCCGGCGCTTCCGCCGATTTGTCGTTCTGCCACATGGCGGTATAGCCGCTCTCGTCGAGGATCTGCTCGGCAAGCGTGGTGTGGAGCGTGTTTTCGAGCAGGCCCTGCCAGCGGCGGAAGTCGGTCACCACGTCGAACAGCGCCTTGCGCGCCTTCGGCTTCATCTCGTCGGTCTCGATGAGGTCGGCTGCCGCCTGGAGCATCGGGATGTCGCGGGCGCGGGCATAGTCGTGCAGGTAGCGCACGGTGGTGTCGCCGAGGCCGCGTTTCGGGGTGTTGATGATCCGCTCGAAGGCGAGGTCGTCGGAAGGCTGGCAGACCATGCGGAAATAGGCCATCGCATCGCGGATCTCGAGCCGCTCGTAGAAGCGCGGGCCGCCGATGACGCGGTAGTTGAGGCCCAATGTCACGAACCGGTCTTCGAACTCGCGCATCTGGAACGAGGCGCGCACCAGGATCGCCATGTCGTTGAGCGCGTGCTTGCCGCGCTGGAGGTTCTCGATCTCCTCGCCGACGGCGCGCGCTTCCTCCTCCGAATCCCAGGCGGCATGCACCACCACCTTCTCGTCGTCGGGGTCTGAGCGGTCGGTGAACAGCGTCTTGCCGAGCCGGCCCTCATTATGGGCGATCAGATGGCCTGCGGCGCCGAGGATGTGCTCGGTGGAGCGGTAGTTGCGCTCCAGCTTGATGACCTTTGCGCCCGGAAAATCCTTCTCGAAGCGCAGGATGTTGTCGACTTCGGCGCCGCGCCAGCCGTAGATCGACTGGTCGTCGTCGCCGACGCAGCAGACGTTCTGGGGAATGTCCTTCGGCCGCTGGGCCAGCAGCCGCAGCCACATATATTGCGCGGTGTTGGTGTCCTGGTACTCGTCGACCAGGATATAGCGGAACTTGCCGTGATATTCCTTCAAGAGGTCCGGGTTCTTGCGGAGGATGGCGATCGGGTGCAGCAGGAGATCGCCGAAATCGCAGGCGTTCAGGGTGCGCAGCCGCGCCTGATAGGCGGCGTAGAGTTCGCGGCCCTTGCCGTTGGCAAACGCGCGGGCGTCGCCCTCGGCAATGTCCGGCGGGGTCAGGCCCTTGTTCTTCCAGGTGTCGATCATGCCGGCAAACTGTTTGGCCGGCCAGCGCTTGTCGTCCAGCCCCTCGGCCTGGATCAGCTGCTTGATCAGCCGCACCACGTCGTCGGTATCGAGAATGGTGAAGTCGGAGCGAAGGCCGGCGAGTTCCGCATGGCGGCGCAGCAGTTTCACGCCGATCGAGTGGAAGGTGCCCATCCACGGCATGCCCTCGACCGCCCCGCCGACCAGAACGCCGACGCGTTCCTTCATCTCGCGCGCCGCCTTGTTGGTGAAGGTGACGGCAAGGATCTGCGAAGGGAAGGCCCGGCCGGTTGCGAGGATGTGGGCGATGCGGGTGGTCAGCACACGCGTCTTGCCCGTGCCCGCGCCCGCGAGCACGAGGACAGGGCCGTCGAGCGTTTCGACCGCTTCGCGCTGTTCCGGGTTGAGGCCTGCGAGGTAGTCGGGCGCCCGGTACTGGTCGCGGGCCGCCATGGCGCGCGCGGCAATGCCGAGGCCGCCGTTTCCGGCCGGCTGCGCCAGGGCAGGGGCCTTGCGCTGTGCCTGCTGGGGTTCTTCGTCGAAGAACGGAATGTCGTCGAAACTGTTCGTCATGCGGCCAATGTAGTGATTCGGACCTGAAAGACCAGAAAATGTTCTGCTTTCATTCCGACTGTTCACACAAGGCAAGGCCAAATTGTGAAGAGGCCACCGGTTGACCACTGCGAAAGCGGCGATTTTAGGAGTATATGTATGCCTCCGATCTAACATATGCGTGAGATTTCGTGAGGTTACATTTTTGTAAGGTTGCCGAACACCCATTGCGTGAGCACCCGCAAAAAAGGATACTCGCAGGCAATATGGCCTCTTTGTGCCGCCATCGGAGAATTGAATGCGGATTTGGAAACAGCTTCTGCTCTGTATCGTAGTCCTGGCCGGAGCGCTCGGCCTGTGGATCTACCTGGTGCCGAGCGCCGGCGGAACCCTTAAAAAGATGGGGGTTCCCGGTGAAGTGATCGCCGCTGTCATTCCGAGAACCGCAGCCCAGCCAGCACCCGCTCCAGCGGGTGGTGCCAACGGTAATGCTGCGGCGCGTCCGCAGGGCGAGGGCGGAGCACAGGGCGCCGCGCAGAATGGGCAGCGCGGGGCAGGCGGCCAGGGCGGCAACCGGGCGACGCTCATCGTCGCCCAGCCGGTCGCGATCGGCACCGTCAACGACCGCCTCTCGGCGATCGGCAGCGGCGAGGCCATCCAGTCGGTCGTCGTCATGCCGCAGGCTTCCGGTACCGTCAACGAGATCATGGTGACGTCGGGTCAGAAGGTCACCAAGGGTCAGGTTCTTGCCCGCCTCGATGACGAAGAGCAGACGATCGAGCGCGACAAGGCGCGGGTGGCGCTGGCCAGCGCCCAGGAAAAATCCGCCTCCTACAAGAACCTGCAGTCGTTCTCGCGCCTCGACGTTTTCGATGCGCAGATCGCCGAACAGGCCGCAAAGCTGGCACTCTCCACCGCCGAACTCAATCTCAGGCGCCGCGATATCGTCGCCCCGATCGACGGCATCGCCGGCATCGTCGCCGTCAATATCGGCGACAACGTCACCACCCAGACCAATGTCGTGACGATCGACGACCGCTCGGCCGTGCTGGTCGACTTCTGGGCGCCGGAGCGTTTCGCGGTGGCGATCCAGCCGGGCCAGGCGGTTGAGGCGAGTTCGATTGCCCGTCCGGGCCAGGTCTTTTCCGGCAAGGTCGAGGCGATCGACAACCGCATCGATCCGGCCAGCCGCACGATGCGCATCCGTGCACGGGTCGAAAATCCTGGCGATGTGCTGCGCGCCGGCATGGCCTTCAACGTCGGTATGCGCTTTGCCGGCGAAAGATATCCGGCGGTCGATCCGCTGGCCATCCAGTGGGACGGCGAAGGTTCCTATGTCTGGCAGGTCAGGGACAACAAGTCCGTCAAGACCAGGGTGCGCGTCGTCCAGCGCAATCCCGATGCAGTCCTCGTGGGCGCCGAGCTCAAAGAGGGCGACAGGATAGTGACCGAAGGTCTGCAGCGTGTGAGGGAAGGGGCGCCGGTCCGGATCTTCGGCGCGCCGGAAACGGCTGAGGTGGCGCGCCAATGAAGATCGAACTCCCAGGCGCTGGCCATGATGGCGAGGGGAAGGCCGAGACGGAAAAATCCGCCCAGAGCTTTACCGCCCTCTTCGTTCGCCGGCCGATCCTTGCCGCGGTTCTGAACACGCTGCTGGTCGTTGCGGGCCTTGCGGCTCTCGCCGGCGTCGAGGTGCGTGAACTTCCCGACGTCGATCAGCCGGTCATCACGGTGCGCACCAATTACGACGGCGCCTCGCCGCAGACGATGGACCAGGAAGTCACCCAGGTCATCGAAGGCGCCGTCGCGCGCGTCTCGGGCCTCAAGGCCCTGTCCTCGCAGTCGCAGTTCGGCTCCAGCCGCGTGACGATGGAGTTTTCCGACAGCGTCGACCTGTCGGAGGCCGCAAACGACGTGCGCGATGCCGTTGGCCGCGTCGTCAACCAGCTGCCGGACGATGCCGACGAACCGCGCATCGTCAAGGCGGACGCCGATTCCGACGCCATCATGCGCCTTGCGGTCACATCGTCGAACATGTCGATGGAAGACCTCACCCAGCTCGTCAACAACGAGGTCGTCGACCGGCTTGCCGCCGTCGAAGGTGTTGCCGACGTCGAACTTTACGGCGATCAGGACAAGGTGTTTCGCGTCGACGTCAACCAGGCCGCCCTGGCTGGCCGAGGCCTGACCGTCGCCGACGTCTCCAAGGCGCTGTCGAGCGCGGCGCTCGACGTTCCGGCCGGCTCGCTGAAGAGCACGACCCAGGATATCGTCGTTCGCGCCACCGCCAACCTCACCACGCCCCAGGATTTCGAAAACGTCCTGATCGGCCCGAATGTCCGCGTCCGCGACGTGGCGACCGTGGCTCTCGGCCCGGATGACGGCACGACGGTGCTGCGCGCCAACGGCGTGCAGGGCGTCGGCCTCGGCATCATCCGCCAGGCGCAGTCGAACACGCTCAACATTTCCGAAGGCGTCAAGGCGGCCGTCGCGGAGATGCAGAAGGCCTTGCCGGAAGGCACCCGCATCGCCATCACCGGCGACGACGCGATCTTCATCCAGGGCGCGCTCCACGAGGTCGAGATCGCGTTGGTTCTCTCGGCCGCTGTCGTCGTCGTGGTCATCTACCTCTTCCTGCGCGACTGGCGCGCCACGCTGATCCCGGCGATCACCATGCCGGTGGCGCTGATCGGCACGCTGGTGGCAATCTACCTCGTCGGTTTCTCGATCAACATCCTGACGCTGCTCGCCATCGTGCTCGCGACCGGTCTCGTGGTCGACGACGCGATCGTCGTGCTCGAGAACATCGTCCGGCGACGAGCGGAAGGCATGGGGCCGCGCGCCGCCGCCGTGCTCGGCACCCAGGAAGTGTTCTTCGCCGTCATCGCGACCACGGCAACGCTTGCCGCCGTCTTCATTCCGCTGTCCTTCCTGCCCGGCCAGATCGGCGGCCTGTTCAAGGAATTCGGCTTCGTGCTCGCCTTCTCGGTGGCGCTGTCCTCGGTGACCGCCCTGACGCTCTGCCCGATGCTCGCGTCGCGCATGCTGACCAAGCCGATGAAGGAGGACCACGGCCTGCTCGGCGCCTTCGGCAACGGGTTCGCCAGGGTCTATGCATCGGCGTTGCGGTTCTGCCTCAACGCGCCGCTGGTCGTCATCGTCGTGTCGGTGGTCTTCTCGATTGCCGCCTACAATGTCTTCGGCCTGGTCAAAAGCGAGCTGACGCCGCGCGAAGACCGTGCCACGATCATGCTGCGCCTGACGACGCCGCAGGGCGTCAGCCTCGATTATACCCGCGACCAGATGCAGCGCGTCGAAGAGAACCTGAAGTCGCTGCGCGATTCCGGCGAGATCACCAATGTCTTCTCGATCTCGGGTTTCGGCAGCAATACCAATAGCGGCTTCATGGTTCTGACGCTAGCGCCCTGGGGCGAGCGCAGCCGCACGCAGGACCAGATCGCCGCCGACGTCAGCGCCGCGGCGCTGAGGGTTCCGGCCCTGCGCGGTTTCACCATGCAGGCCAACAGCCTGAAGATCCGCGGCGCCGGCAACGGCCTGCAGATGGCCCTGGTCGGCAACGACTACGACGTCCTGACCTCGACGGCTCTGAAGCTCGTGTCGCATATGGAAAGCGAGGGCGCGCGGTTCTTCGATACGCCGCGCCTTACCAACGAGCCGACCCAGGCACAGCTTTCGGTGGCGATCGACCGCGAGCGGGCCTCCGACCTCGGGATCGACATCACCGGCCTGTCGACCGCCATGCAGTCGCTGCTCGAGGGCCGTTCGGTCGTCGACGTCTTCGTCAACGGCGATGCGCTTCCGGTCAAGCTCACCTCGACCACAAGGCCTATCGACGACCCGACCGATCTGGAGAACATCTTCCTCAAGACCGGCGACGGCAAGATCGTGCCGATGTCGACGATCGCGACCTTGAAGGAAGGCGCGGTGGCGCCGCAGCTCAACCGCGAGGAACAGCTCGCCTCGGTGTCCATTTCGTCCAACCTGCGCGACGGCGTGGCGCTCGGCGATGCGGTCAGGGAAGTCTCCGCGATCGCCCAGCCGTTTCTCCCGGCGGGCGTCCGCCTGGTTCCGATGGCGGAGGCGAAGACGCTCGGCGAAAATTCCAATGCCATGCTGATGACCTTCGGTTTTGCGATCGCGATCATCTTCCTGGTGCTCGCCGCGCAGTTCGAAAGCGTGCTGTCGTCGATCATCATCATGTCGACCGTGCCGCTCGGTCTTGCCTGCGCCGCCATCGCGCTGGTGCTGACCGGATCGAGCCTCAACGTCTACAGCCAGATCGGTCTCGTGCTGCTCGTCGGCGTCATGGCGAAGAACGGCATCCTGATCGTCGAATTCGCCAATCAGCTCCGGGACCGCGGGGCGAGCGTGCGCGAGGCGATCGAAACCGCCTGCGCGCTTCGTCTGCGCCCGGTGATGATGACGATGATCGCCACCGTCATCGGCGGCGTACCGCTGCTGCTGGCCCAGGGCGCGGGTGCGGAAGCCCGTATCGCACTCGGCTGGGTCATCGTCGGCGGCCTCGGTTTTGCGGTCATCGTGACGCTGTTCATCACCCCGGTCGCCTATCTTCTGCTCGCCGGCTTCGCCAAGCCGCATATGCACGAGGAAGCGCGGTTCCATCAGGAACTGGCGCATGCCTCGCGCCGTGGGCAAGAGAAGCAGGACAACGACAAGGAAGAAGAGGAACGGCTGCTCGCCGCCGAGTGACGGGCGCTGGCAGATCTGTTCCTTCCATGGCCGCTGTCCCCGGACCTGATCCGAGGACAGACAAGATAGCGTCGAGATTTTCGACGACCTATCGGCCGAGCAGGTCGTCGAGCCGGCCGGCAAGCGCGCCGCCGCCGGCCCGGTCGTCGGCCATTTTCTGAAACAATCCCGCCATTCCCCTGAAGATCTGCGAGGCGGGATCGTCTTCGCCAAGGAATGCGGCGATTTCCTCCATCTCCGCCACCCAGCGATAGGCTTTCGCATACATGTCCGGAATGGCGCCCGAGAGTTTCCGGTCGAGGTCGGGATTGCTTTCGGCCATCTCGCGTCTGAGGCTCTGGTCGGCGCCCGATCCGATGGCGGCGAGAAGCATGGCGGTGCCGAGGCCGGTGACGCCCTTGTTGATGCCCGCATAACACATCTTCAGCGCCGAGGCTGCGCCGATGGGCCCTTCGATCCGGCGGACGTGAAGCCCGTGCGTGGCGAGAACGGCGCTTCTGTCCGCCCCGTCCCCGCTGATATAGAGTTTTGGTCCGGCTTTTCCCGGCTGCGGAGGCAGGCCGATGATCGAGCCGTCCAGCACATTCGCCTGGCCAGGTCTGAAAGCGGCTGCGACGGCATTCATCGTATTCGGCGAGATCGCGTTGCAATCGATGAATGTCACCGGGGTCGGGCGCTCTCCGATCGCCGCGGACAGACGTTCCGCGACGCCGATCGCCTCGGCGGGCGGAACGATCGACAGAACGACCTCCGCCCCGACGATGTCTTCAAGCGAGGCTGGCTTCATTCCGGCGGCCCTGGCCCGGTTGTGGGTTTCGGATGAGCGGCCTTCCAGATGGGTCAGCACGCTCGCGCCGCCGTCCGCCAACTGCCGGCCGATCCCGCTGCCCATCGCACCCGCGCCGATGATTGCAATTGTCGCCATCGCTGATCTCCTGAAACTTGATAAGGCAGAGCCTGATCTAGCGCATCGATCGGTGACTTGCAGATGAACTATTTTGCGCCGGGACAAAAAACCTGTCCGTGGTGCGAAGGCCTTGCCGGCGATTCGCGTCCGGCTCCCGGAAATTCGCCTGCCGGGGCGGGCAAGGACTTACCGGCACGGGAGGCTGATCGCCGACATCCCGCTGCGGTGGTCGATTTCGAGGCTTCTTGTGGTCATAGCGGTCATGACCCGGGCCTGTTAAACTTGCTGCAACCTTGTGCATGGCATGGCATATCCCGCCACGCAGCAGAAGGAGAGACGTATGGCGCTGATCGGATTCAAGAATACCCATAACCAATCCGTATACATCAATCCCGCGCAGGTGCTTTACGTCACGACTTTCGAAGAGGAAGTCACGATCGTCGCGCTTGCGCTCGCCAGCACCGGCGGCAAGCCCACGGCTGTCTATGTCCGCGGCAATGTCGATCAGGTACAGCAGAGACTGAGCATGGCCCTGGCGGGCTAGGTTCGCCCCCCAGGTTTCGCGTCCGGCATCCTTATTTCAGGTTCGTCGGGAAGCGCCGTTGCGGGGATGTCCCAAGCTTTACCCGCCTGTCGGCTCAACGACTTAATTTAATTTTTCACCCCTCTCATCCCCGCCCTTCCGGCCCGTGCCTACAATCCCCTCGTCCCGTCGCGGATACACCGGCAGGCGTGCCGGCGAGGCGGGACCGGCGCCGGGTGGGCAGGAAACGACGTAAGTCCTTCCATCCGGGGTTCGCGGAAAATGGTCTCCCTCCGGCGACAACGGGGAGAGATGAAGGCAAACGGACCGAGCCTTCGTCTCTTGAAGCCCGAAAGCGCGCGCCGGACGTGCCTGTGCGGCACACATGGTGGCTGACCGGATGGTGTCGCCGGATTTTTCAAAGTCCGACCGATCCCATCGGAGAAACCGGCGGAGATCCATGGAAGCCTTTCCGATCGAATCGGATGGGGCGTCCCGGGTCATACGAACACCGTCCGGAAGAGCCACGGCAGAGGGACCGAAGTCGCGGATATTAACCGCCGAACGGGGCGCTGAGAGGTGTCACCTAAACTAAAAACTTACGAGGCAGCTTTCAGCGCCCCGTCCGATCCTCGGGTCTCGCTCTGCTCGCCCGAGGGTGACGAAAAGAAACCGAGGATCG
>NZ_JNNU01000026.1 GCF_000732195.1 Neorhizobium vignae | reverse complement strand
GCGAGACGGCGATGCCGACGAAGGACAGGATCAGCGTCACCATCAGACCGCCCCAGAGCGGGGTCTCGACCTTCTGGAGCCCGAACACGCCGCCATGCAGCAGGAAGAATGCGACGATCGGCAGGCCGACGAAGAGCAGCAGGGCATTCAGGCCCTTGCGAGGCAGCTTCGGCATCAGGATCGGTACGAGCAGGGCGATGAACAGGATCGCCACCAGCATCGGCCGCCACCGCTCGTCGATCGGATAACGCCCGAACATGAATTGCTGGAAGCGGTCCCCGACAAAGGCCCAGCAGGCGCCGCTCCAGCCATTCGGCTTGATGCCGCCCTGTACCGCGGTGGTGCAGAATGTGCGGTCGGTCCCGAACCACGCCGCCTGGACGAATAGCCAGTTGATCATGCCGGGCAGCGCCCAGACGAGGACGGCGACGGCAAGGATCGTCAGCAGTGCATCCTTCGGCGTCGCCAGAAGATTGGTGCGGATCCAGCCCGAGGCGCTCCTGGTGCTCAGCGGAGCAGGGGTCGGGCCGATCATCTCCTGCCGGACATAGGCAACGTTTTTCGTGTTCATGATCTTACCTCTCCACCAGGGCCATTTTGGCGTTGAACCAGTTCATGAACAGAGAGGTCGTGATACTGATGCTGAGATAGACGACGAGCCAGATCGACACCACTTCGATCGCCTGTCCGGTCTGGTTCATCGTCGTGCCGCCGGTGGCGACCAGTTCCGGGAACCCGACGGCGATGCCGAGCGACGAGTTTTTCGTGAGGTTGAGATATTGGCTGGTGAGCGGCGGAATGATGACCCGCATTGCCTGCGGTACGACGACGAGGCGGGTGGTTGTGCTCGGCTGCAATCCGAGCGCTGCCGCCGCTTCGCTTTGCCCCTTGGCGACAGCCCGGATGCCGGCGCGGATCGTCTCGGCGATGAACGAGGCCGTATAGAAGGACAGAGCCAGGTAAAGAGCCACGAATTCCGGCGCGATCACGGATCCGCCCGACAGGTTGAAGCGGCCGGCGATCGGGAAATCGAACGTCAGCGGAGCGCCGACGGCAAGGAAGGCGAGAACCGGCAGGCCGACGATCAGCCCGATTGCCGCCCAGATCGTATGGAACTGCTGGCCGGTCCGCATCTGCCGTTGTTTTGCCCAGCGCGCCACGATGAAGGTCGCAACGATGGCAATCAGCAATGCAATGGGGATTACCCATGCGGTATCGCCCCAGACGGGTCTCGGGAAGGCCAGCCCGCGGTTGTTGAGCACCATGCCGAGCGGCAGTTTGAGCGAGTCGCGAACCTGCGGCAGGGACGAAAGGACACCCTTGTACCAGAAGAAGATGATCAGCAGCACCGGGATGTTGCGGAAGACTTCCACATAGACGGTGCAGAGCTTCGCGATCAGCCAGTTCTTCGAAAGACGGCCGATACCGATGATGAAGCCGATGGCGGTTGCGGTGATGATGCCGAAGAACGCCACCAGGATCGTATTGAGGAAACCGACGAGGATGGCGCGCCCGTAGGTCGAATCGCTCGAATAGTCGATCAGCGAGGCGCCGATGTCGAAACCGGCGCGGCCTTTCAGGAACTGGTACCCGGAGGCGGTACCGGAACGTGCAAGGTTGGCGACGGTATTGTCGAAAATCGACCAGCCGACGCCGATGACGATAACGAGCGTCAGGACCTGGAAAAAAATACCCCGGATCTTGGGGTCGTAAACATAGGATCTGAGAGTTCGCGCTTCGGAAGGCGCAATTGCAGCGTGATCTGTCATGCTGGCCTTTTCCCCTGTGACCTCATTTTTGAGGCCTTTTTCTTTTTTATGCGTTTTTTGGTCTTAGGCGGGGATAAGGCGGCATTGCCGCCTTATCCCGTCTTGTTCTGGCCGATTAACGAACCGGCGGAGCGTATTGCAGGCCGCCCTTGGTCCAGAGCGCGTTCAGGCCGCGCTGGATCTTGAGGGGAGTGTTCTGGCCGATGTTGCGCTCGAACACTTCGCCGTAATTGCCGACGGCCTTGACGATGTTGTAGGCCCAGTCGTTGGTCAGGCCGAGGTCGGTACCGATCTTGGTATCCTTCTCGACGCCGAGGAAGCGGCGGACGTCCGGGTTGGTGGAGGACTTGCGGATGTCATCGACATTGGCCTTGGTGATGCCGAACTCTTCAGCCTGCACCAGTGCGTAATGCGTCCACGAAACGATATCGAACCACTGGTCGTCGCCCTGGCGAACGGCCGGGCCGAGCGGCTCCTTGGAAATGATTTCCGGCAGAATGATGTGCTCATCCGGGTTCGAAAGCGACAGGCGCAGCGAATAGAGGCCGGACTGGTCGGTCGTGTAAACGTCGCAACGGCCTTCCTGATAGGCCTGGTTCACTTCCGGCAGCTTTTCGTAGACGACCGGCTTGTATTCGAGCTTGTTGGCCTTGAAATAGTCGGCGAGGTTAAGCTCGGTGGTGGTGCCGGACTGAACGCAGACGGCAGCGCCGGAAAGCTCCAGAGCCGACTTCACGTTGAGGCTCTTCGGCACCATGAAGCCCTGGCCGTCGTAATAGTTGACGGTCCGGAAGTTGAAGCCGAGCGCGGTATCGCGGTTGATCGTCCAGGTCGTGTTGCGGAACAGGACGTCGCCTTCGCCCGACTGCAGCGCCGTGAAGCGGGTCTGCGAGGTGGTCGGGGTGTATTTCGTTTTCGTTGCGTCATTAAAAATGGCAGCAGCAACGGCCTTGCAGTAGTCAACGTCGAAACCGGACCAGTTGCCCGATGCATCCGGTGCGGCAAAGCCGGCGAGACCGGTGTTGACGACGCACTGAACGAAACCCTTGGACTTGACGGTATCAAGCGTGGCGGCCGATGCCGCCGATGCGAAGCCAAGGACCGCTGCGCCAATCGCGGCTGACAGAAGCGTCTTTTTCATTTTCCCAACCTTTATCTGTGGTTTTCTGTGACTTGATGGCACCGGGCCGCTCCCCTGTCTTTTCGAATACGGCCGGCCGCCCGCTAACCCTCCCGGTGCAGGCGTTGCTATCTCATTCGCAAAACAACGCAGGGTCAAGTGTCGCCTTTTCGAATTGCGTCTGAAATGAGGTAAATTCGTTAACCCGGCTCAGAAAACGCTCAGTTACTTAAAGTTTGAGCAGTGCATGATCAAAAGAGGTGCGTTTTCCGTGATGTGGCAGGCAACCTGATGTATCTGCTTCAGGCGTCGTTCGCGGGGTTGACCGGGCCTTGCTCCGACGGCAAAACTTTGCGTCTCCATTGCCAACGAAAGCTCTCCCCGACATGAAAAAGACGACCGAGTCCCTGTTCACCGGCGCTGGCCCCAACACGCGTCTCGCCCATATGGGCAACGACCCGTCCGACTACCACGGTTTCGTCAATCCGCCGGTCGTTCACGCTTCGACCGTGTTGTTTCCCGATGCGGCGACGATGGAGAAACGGGCCCAGAAATATACCTACGGAACCCGCAGCACGCCGACGACCGATGCGCTCTGCGCAGCGCTCGACGAATTGGAAGGCTCGGCCGGGACAATCCTCGTTCCCTCGGGACTGGCAGCGATTTCGGTGCCGTTTCTCGCCTATCTTTCGGCCGGCGACCACGCCCTGATCGTCGACTCCGTCTACGCGCCATGCCGTAATTTCTGCAATACGATGCTGAAGCGCCTCGGTGTCGCGGTCGAGTATTACGATCCGGAAATCGGCGCCGGCATCGAAGCGCTGATCAAGCCGAACACCAGGCTGATCCATACCGAAGCGCCGGGCTCCAACACCATGGAGATGCAGGATATCCGAGCGATCGCCGACGTGGCTCACCGGCACGATTGCGTCGTCACTATGGACAATACCTGGGCGACGCCGCTTTATTTCCGGCCGCTGGATTTCGGCGTCGACGTGTCGATCCATGCGACGACGAAATATCCGTCCGGCCATTCGGACATCATCATGGGCTCGGTATCGGCCAACGCCAAACACTGGCCCAAGCTCGAGGAAGCCCGCATCGCGCTCGGGATCTGCGGCGCACCGGATGATTCCTACCAGATCCTGCGCGGCCTGCGCACCATGGGCGTGCGCCTTGAACATCATCAGAAAAGCGCGCTCGATATTGCCACATGGCTGGAGAGCCGCCACGACGTCGCGCGCGTCCTGCACCCGGCCCTGCCGAGCTTTCCCGGCCACGTGATCTGGAAGCGCGATTTCAAGGGCGCCAGCGGCGTCTTCTCCTTCGTGCTGAAGGCCGAGGGCGACACGGCGAAAGCCAAGGCGCACGCTTTCCTGGATGCGTTGTCCTTCTTCGGCCTCGGTTACTCCTGGGGCGGTTACGAGAGCCTCGCCGTGCCGGTCAACCTGTCGGACCGCACCATCCGCAAGGCGCCGCCGGAAGGTCCGGTCATTCGCCTGCAGATCGGCCTCGAAGACGTGGCTGACCTGAAGAAGGACCTGGAAATCGGCTTCGCGGCGGCGGCCGAGATCTGATCACCGCGCCTTGAAGCCGTAGAGCCAGTCGAAATCCGCCGCGAGCGATTGCGGCGGACGCAGCGACAGAACGATGTCTCGGCCGAGCCGGATCGGGCCGCGGGCGTGATAGGCGAAGCGGTTGAACAGGCCGCGGGCGCGAACCTTGGCGATCCGCTCCGTACGTTCGGTCTCGAAATCGGCCAGCCCCTGCGCAAGGGGCAGGGGACCTGCCACACGATTTGCCAATACGAACGCGTCCTCGATCGCCATCGATGCGCCCTGGGCCGCAAACGGCATCATCGCATGCGCCGCATCGCCGATCAGCACCATGTCGCGACCGTTGTGCCAGCGCCCGGCACTCACCTCGTAGAGCGGCCAGAAGATCGGTTTTTCGGCTCTTTCGATCAGCTGAACGATGCGCCGGTCCCAGCGATGGAACTGGCCCAGCAGCATGCGCCGCTGCGCATCGCCGGCCTGCGCATCCCACGTCTTGCCAGGGCTGATGCCGGAGGCGATTGCGACGATATTGAACCCGTCGATCTCTTTGAGCGGGTAGGCAACCGCATGGGTCGAGGGCCCGAGAAAGGCGGTGACCTGGCCCGCGTCGAGCCAGTCGGGTCTGGCGCTGCCGGGAATCGTGAAGCGCCAGGCGACATTGCGCGAAAAGTCCGGCTGTGGGCTGTCCGGTATGCCGGCGCGCAGGTTGGACCAGACGCCGTCGGCGCCGACGATCAGGGGGTAGGTTCTGCCGGTGATCCCGGCCAGCGTCACGTGCGGATCCTTGCGGATGGGCGTATCCAGATGGATGCTGCAGAGCGGGTTCTGTTCGACCGCGGCAAGCAATGCCTGTTGAAGCGTGGCGCGGTGGAGGACGCCGTAGGGGGAACCCCAGCGCTCGCGGGCGAAACGTCCGGCCGGAACATGGGCAAGCGGCCTGAGCGACGTCCCGGAAACGAGAGCGATCCGCTCGGGTTCGGTCCAGACGGCTTCGAGCGCGGGCAGAACGCCGAGTTCGGAGAGGACGCGCGACGCGTTCGGCGATACCTGCAGGCCGGCCCCGACCTCGATCAGGGCGGCCGCCTCCTCGAAAATGTCGCAGGCTATACCGTGGCGGGCGAAGGCGAGCGCGGCCGTCAGCCCGGCCATGCCGGCACCGATGATCGCTACTCTTTCAATGGGCATGTCGGAATGCCGATCAGGCGGCCTTGACGTGGAAGACGCAGCCCGGCGGGTCGGTCTGTTCGACCTTCAGCGACGGATTGTAGCGGTAGAGGGTCGAGCAGTAGGAGCAGACCTTTTCGTTGTCGTCGCCCATGTCGATAAAAATGTGCGGATGGTCGAAGGGAACGGAGGCGCCGGTGCACATGAATTCCTTGACGCCGATCTGGATCAAGCGATGCCCGCCGTCGTTCTGGAAGTGGGGAATGCTGTGCCCGGCCATGATGGTCTCCGATATTTGAATGCGGCGCGTCTGATTTGCGCCGGACATTAGCCGCCCGCTTTGCGATTGTGTAGTGGGAAAACCGCCGCAGGCGCGTCGATTTCGTGTCGGCCACGGGTTCAAACGCCGCGGTTCATCCCTTATGTTCCCGGCGTCAATGAGGACTGCCTTCGATGAATCTCAACGCGCCTGCCTTCTCCAAGTTTTCCCATCAGGGTCTCGATCTTGCCTATTTCGACGAAGGCGATCCGTCCGGCGATCCGGTGCTGCTCATTCACGGTTTCGCATCGAGCGCGCTGGTCAACTGGGTACATCCGGGCTGGCTGAAGACGCTGGGCGACGCGGGCTACCGGGTGATTGCCATGGACAATCGCGGCCATGGTGCAAGCGGCAAGCCGCTCGATCCGGAAGCCTATCGGCCCTGGGTGATGGCAGAGGATTCGATGGCGCTCCTCGATCACCTGAGGATCCCGGAAGCGCATGTCTTCGGATATTCGATGGGCGCCCGTATCTCGGTCTTTTCCGCGCTCGCCCATCCGCATCGGGTACGCTCTCTGGTCCTCGGCGGCCTCGGCATCGGCATGACCGACGGGGTAGGGGACTGGGACCCGATCGCAGACGCCTTGCTCGCCCCTTCGCTCGATGACGTCACCCATGTCCGCGGCCGCATGTTCCGCGCCTTTGCCGACCAGACGAAGAGCGACAGGCAGGCCCTGGCCGCCTGCATCCGCGGTTCGCGGGACCTTGTCAGTCGCGGCGACATGGGGCGTATCGACGCGCCCACCCTGATCGGGGTCGGAACCACGGACGACATCGCCGGTTCCGCGCAGGAGCTGGCCGCCCTGATGCCGCACGCGATTGCCCTCGATATTCCCGGACGCGACCACATGCTCGCAGTCGGCGACCGGGTGTTCAAGAAGGCGGTTCTCGACTTCTACGCGGAACTCTCCGCAAGACCGTAGGTTTCTTCATCCTTACGATCAACGGAATGCGATTTTGCGCCCATTGGTCTCGGCGTAAACTTATTCTATATACTGCCGTAGGAAGCTCTGCCGTACGGCAAACGAGGAGACGGCGATGGCCGCAAGAACTGAAATCCGCCAGGAGCAGGTCGCAACGATGGATCCCATCTGGGATACGTTGCGCCAGGAGGCGCGCGCGGCAACCGAGCAGGACCCGCTGCTCGCCGCATTTTTCTATTCTGCCGTGCTCAACCATCGCTCGCTTGAGGAATGCGTCGTGCACCGCATCTGCGAGCGACTCGCCCATGCGGATATTCCGGACGTCCTTCTGCGCCAGACCTTCATGGAAATGCTGGCCGACTGGCCGGAATGGGGCGCGATCATGCGCGTCGACATCCAGGCCGTCTACGACCGTGATCCGGCCTGCCTGCGTTTCATGGAGCCGGTCCTTTATTTCAAGGGGTTCCACGCGATCCAGGCGCACCGGCTGGCCCATTGGCTGTTCAACCGCGGCCGCCGCGATTTTGCGCTCTATCTGCAGAGCCGCTCCTCCAGCGTCTTCCAGACGGACATCAACCCGGCAGCCCGCATCGGCAAGGGCATCTTCCTCGATCACGCCACGGGCCTCGTGGTCGGAGAGACGGCTGTCATCGGCGACAATGTCTCGATCCTGCATGGGGTGACGCTCGGCGGCACCGGCAAGGAAGGCGCCGATCGCCATCCGAAGATCGCCAACGGCGTCCTCATCGGCGCCGGCGCCAAGATTCTCGGCAATATCGAGGTCGGGTCGTGCTCGCGCGTCGCCGCGGGCTCGGTGGTCCTGAAGGCCGTTCCGCCGAAGTCGACCGTCGCCGGCGTGCCGGCAAAGGTGGTCGGGAGCGCGGGGTGTTCGGAACCATCGCGCCTGATGGACCAGCTTCTCGTTGCCGACGACTGATTCGTCTGCGTTTGTCCGCCGCTTGTCGATGTTTGGGGTTCGCTGAACATCGGCCCCAACGAACATCGCAAATGCGCGGCGGAGGCTACTTCTCGCGGCTTTACTTTTGCCTTTGTCCCATGCCAAAAGCGCCGCAACCGAGAACCGCTGACGGAGAGAAACGTGAAACCGGACGAAATCAAGAAGCTCGATGCCTACTTCAAGCGCGTGATCAATCCGCAGGCGATCGTCAAGGCGCGTCCGCGCAAGAACGACTCGGCCGAAGTTTACCTCGGCGACGAGTTTCTCGGCGTCATCTATATCGATGACGAGGACGGCGACCGCTCCTACAATTTCTCCATGGCCATCTTGGACGTCGATCTTTGATCGATCTCCTCGGCGTCGATCTGTGATCTTCCCGGTCGCGCGATTTCAAGGCGGGCTGACAGGCCCGCTTTTTTGATTCGTGCGGAACGACCGCCGGGAAAGAAGCGGAACGACCGCCGGGAAAGAAAATGGCTGCGGCGTTTTTGCACGGCTGGTTGCGATCAGCTGATATATCTTCGCAAAATCAGAAGCCTGAATCCATCTATGCATCTGCATCAATCCCGCTGCAACCAACGGTGATTTTGCGCCGCACAAATCAGCCTTGACTTTTATCGGTACGCCGCTTTCTATCAGCACATCCGAATAGAACAAAGGGACCGGCGATGTTCAATTTCGATGAGGCCAGCAAGAAGAGCAAGGAAGCGATGGACGGAATGCTGAAGAGCTATTCCGAGATTGCCAAGGGTTATCAGGCGATCGCCACCGAAGCGACCGACTATTCCAAGAAGTCTTTCCAGGACATGACGGGTTTCATGGAAGCGCTCGCTTCCACCCGCAGCGTCGAAGCGGCGTTCGAACTCCAGACCAATTACGTGAAGTCGGCATACGAGAGCTTCATTGCCGAGTCGACCAAGATTACCGACATGTATGCCGATCTCGCCAAGACGGCCTACAAGCCCTACGAAGTGCCGGTCGCAAAGCCGACCGCCGTGGTGACCGCAAACGCCGCGTAGCGCGCATAGCGGCCCCCAAAAGCGACGCCTTCACCATAGAAGGCCGGCGGCGTTCAACGCTGCCGGCCTTTTTGATTCATGCCAATGCGGAAATTCCCGATTTTCGGCATGTTCCATGATCTCTTTAGCGGAATAGTGATTGCGTGGCCGCAAAGGGGGCTTAAAATCCGCGTTCAATGAACTAAGTTAGGAAGACTAAAGTCCGGCCGTTCGGCCATTCGGACGAACCCGCCGGATGACTGGGGAATGAATGAAGATGATCGCACTGCCGATCTTGATGCAAGCTGAAAAGGGTGGCGACGGAGACAACGCAAATCGCGGTACCTCGGTCATCACGCGCACGAAGCCGAAAACAAAGAAGCCCAATCTCTACCGCGTACTGCTGCTGAATGATGATTATACGCCGATGGAGTTCGTCATTCACATTCTGGAACGTTTTTTTCAGAAGGACAGGGAGGCAGCGACGCGTATCATGCTCCACGTCCACAATCACGGCGTGGGGGAATGCGGAATATTTACATATGAAGTAGCGGAAACCAAAGTGTCCCAGGTCATGGACTTCGCCCGGCAACACCAGCATCCGCTGCAATGTGTCATGGAAAAGAAGTGAGGAACCCGACGTGCCAACATTTTCGCCTAGTCTAGAAAAGGCGCTGCATCAGGCACTGACCTTTGCCAACGAGCGGCATCACGAATATGCCACGCTCGAGCACCTGCTTTTGGCGTTGATCGACGATGCCGACGCAGCCGCGGTCATGGGCGCTTGTAACGTCAATTTGGAAACACTGCGCAAGACCGTCACCGACTATGTCGATAATGAACTTGCCAACCTGATCACCGGTTATGACGAGGATTCCAAGCCGACCTCCGGCTTCCAGCGTGTCATCCAGCGCGCCGTCATCCACGTCCAGTCTTCGGGCCGCGAGGAAGTGACCGGCGCCAACGTTCTCGTCGCGATCTTCGCGGAACGGGAAAGCCATGCGGCCTTCTTCCTGCAGGAGCAGGAAATGACCCGCTACGACGCGGTCAACTACATTTCTCACGGCATCGGCAAGCGCGCGGGCACGTCCCAGACCCGCACGCCGCGCGGCGCAGAAGACAGCGAACCGGAAGCCAAGCCCTCCGCCCGCGACCAGGAGGAAGGTTCCGCCAAGAAGCCGCAGGATGCCCTCAAGGCCTATTGCGTCAACCTGAACGAAAAGGCCCGCGACGGCCGGATCGACCCGCTGATCGGCCGCCATGCCGAAGTCAACCGGACGATCCAGGTCCTGTGCCGCCGCTCCAAGAACAACCCGCTCTACGTGGGTGATCCGGGCGTCGGCAAGACGGCGATCGCCGAAGGCCTCGCCAAGCGGATCATCGAAGGCAAGGTGCCGGAAGCGCTCGCCGATGCCACGATCTTCTCGCTCGACATGGGCACGCTGCTCGCCGGCACCCGTTATCGCGGCGATTTCGAGGAACGCCTGAAGCAGGTCGTCAAGGAACTCGAAGAGTATCCGGGTGCGGTCCTGTTCATCGACGAGATCCACACGGTCATCGGTGCAGGCGCCACCTCCGGCGGCGCGATGGATGCCTCGAACCTGTTGAAGCCGGCTCTGTCTTCGGGCGCGATCCGCTGTATCGGTTCGACCACCTACAAGGAATACCGCCAGTTCTTCGAAAAGGACCGGGCTCTGGTTCGCCGCTTCCAGAAGATCGACGTCAACGAACCGTCGATCGAGGATGCGATCGAGATCATGAAGGGCCTGAAGCCTTATTTCGAAGACTATCACAAGCTGCGTTACACCAACGAGGCGATCAAGTCGGCCGTCGAACTGTCGGCCCGCTACATCTCCGACCGCAAGCTTCCGGACAAGGCGATCGACGTGATCGACGAGACCGGTGCGGCCCAGATGCTGCTTCCGGCCTCCAAGCGCCGCAAGCTGATCACCGAGAAGGAGATCGAAGCGACGATCGCCACCATGGCGCGGATTCCGGCAAAGACCGTCTCCAAGGATGACGAGATGGTTCTCGCCAACCTCGAGAAGGAACTGCGTTCGGTGGTCTACGGCCAGGATACGGCGATCGAAGCCCTGTCTACGGCGATCAAGCTCGCTCGTGCCGGCCTTCGCGAACCGAACAAGCCGATCGGCTCCTACGTCTTCTCCGGCCCGACCGGCGTCGGCAAGACGGAAGTCGCCAAGCAGCTCGCTGCTTCCCTCGGCGTCGAGATGCTGCGCTTCGACATGTCGGAATATATGGAACGCCACACGGTCTCGCGGCTGCTCGGCGCACCTCCCGGTTATGTCGGCTTCGACCAGGGCGGTCTTCTGACCGACGGCGTCGACCAGCATCCCCACTGCGTGGTCCTGCTCGACGAAATCGAGAAGGCGCATCCGGATATCTACAATATCCTGCTGCAGGTCATGGACCACGGTTCGCTGACCGACCACAACGGCAAGAAGATCGACTTCCGTAACGTCATCCTGATCATGACGACCAATGCGGGCGCATCGGAAATGGCCAAGGCCGCCATCGGCTTCGGTTCGTCCAAGCGCACCGGCGAGGATGAAGAGGCGATCAACCGCCTGTTCACCCCGGAATTCCGCAACCGTCTCGATGCGATCATCCCGTTCGCACCGCTGCCGACGGACGTCATCCATCAGGTCGTCCAGAAGTTCGTCATGCAGCTCGAGACGCAGCTCTCGGAACGCAACGTTACCTTCGACCTCCACCAGGACGCGATCGCCTGGCTGGCGGAAAAGGGTTACGACGAGAAGATGGGCGCCCGCCCGCTCTCTCGCGTCATCCAGGAATACATCAAGAAGCCGCTCGCCAACGAGATCCTGTTCGGCAAGCTCCGTAAGGGCGGCGTGGTTCGCGTTACCGTCGGCAAGGGCGAGGATGGCAAGGACAAGCTCATCCTCGACTCGATTTCCGAAGCGACGCCCGTGAAGCCGAAGCCGGAGGCCGAGGTGGAAGAAGCCGCCGAGGAAGCCGAGGCCAAGGTCACTAAGCCCAAGGCGCCGAAGAAGTCGGCGCCGAAGGACAAGGACGGCGGCTCGGCCCGGGCTCGCGCCATGGTCGATGTGGACGTGATCGCTTCGGAAGATGCGCCCAAGACGCCGCCGCGCAAGAGCAGCACGGTGCCGCGCGTGCCGAAGAGCAAATAACAGTTCCGCACGGAACTCCTGCGATGCCGGGCTTGTCCCGGCATCGTCGTTTTTGTAAGCCCGGCAGCATTGTCACGAACACGGGCATTGCTCAGTCAGGAACCGCCGGATGTCGACCGAAATCAGCAAGCTTCTCAGCCATGTGCTTCGCCACGCACCTGAACGCCTGGGCATCGTTCTGGACACAAATGGTTGGACATCCGTCGATATCCTAATCGCCAAAGCCCGCGAACAGGGTTTTGCAATCGACCGCCCGATCCTGGAGGCAGTCGTCGCCAGCAGTGACAAGAAGCGCTTCACGCTTTCCGAAGATGGCCAGCTGATCCGGGCGGCCCAGGGACATTCCGTCGCCGTCGATCTCGGTCTGGAGCTCAGTGAGCCACCGGAAGTCCTGTTTCACGGCACGGCGAGGGACAATCTTGAGCCGATCATGGTTGAAGGTCTTAAACCCGGCAAACGCCAGCATGTGCATCTGTCGCTCGACGAGGAAACCGCCGTCAAGGTCGGTAGCCGGCATGGCAAACCCGTCGTGCTCAAGGTGGATGCCGGCAGGATGTATCGCGATGGTCGTGCTTTCTTCCGGGCCGACAATGGCGTCTGGCTGACGGATCATGTTCCGCCGGCCTATCTTCAGGCCTGAGCGGAAGACGAACGCCGAATGATGGATGCAATGCCTGAACATGACGACCGCAATGCCCTATCCTGGTTCTTTACCGGCATGCGGGGCCTGCTTTCGCTTCCGGCCCTCATTCTCTTGACCTCGATCGTCGGTTTCAGCGCCTTCGCGCTCGAATCGGGGCTGACGCGCGCCGAGGCGGTCTTCATGTCGCTGGGGATTTGGGCGCTTCCGGCGCAGGTCATTCTGGTCGGCAGCATGGCGAGCGGCGCCAACATCGCGGCCTGTTTCCTCGCAGTCACGCTCTCCTCGATCCGCATGATGCCGATGGTCGCCTCGGTCATCCCGGAAATGCGCACGAGGCGCACGCCGATCTGGCTGCTGCTGATCCTGTCGCATTTCATCGCCATCACCTCCTGGGTGTTCGCGATCACCACGCTGCGCAACGTTCCCCGCGAATATCGGGCGACCTATTTCGCCGGCTTCGGCGTGACCTTGACCCTGACTGGAACCCTTGTCGTCGGGGTCTTCTACGACATCGTTTCGGGGTTTCCGCCGGTCGTCGCGGGCATACTCTTCTTCCTGACGCCGGTCTATTTCAACGCTTCCATCTGGGCGAGCGCGCACCAGCCGGTGGTCAAGATCGCCTTCGTCATGGGGATGATCCTCGGACCGACGCTGGCGCTGGTGACCCCGCAATTCGACGTGCTTTGCGCCGGCGTCGGCGGCGGAACGGTGGCCTATCTGATCGATCGGGCGCGTCGGAAGAGAAAGCACGCCGGGCAGGAGGCCAGGTGATGATTGCCGAATACTGGACCTTCATCGTCATCGCGGTCGCCGGTTTCCTGGCGACCGATATCTGGCGCTGGCTCGGGGTTTTCACCGGCAACCGGCTGAACGAGGATTCCGAGGCGCTGTATTGGGTGAGGGCAGTGGCGACCTCGCTCGTCATGGCCGTTACCGCCAAGCTGATCGTTTTCCCGAACGGCACGCTCGCCGGCACACCGCTCTGGCTGAGGGTCGGAGCCGCCGGCATCGGGTTTGCCGTGTTCCTGGCGACCGGCCGCAAGGTCGGCATCGGTGTGGCTGTGCCCATGGCGCTTTTGGTCGCCGGCCTCTGGTGGGTCGGCTTCTGAGGTCTTAGTTGCCCAGTTCGCCGATGACCTTCTCGGCGTTTGCTGCCAGCACCTCGTT
The DNA here is from genome assembly GCF_000732195.1 of Neorhizobium vignae. Taxonomy (GTDB): domain Bacteria; phylum Pseudomonadota; class Alphaproteobacteria; order Rhizobiales; family Rhizobiaceae; genus Neorhizobium; species Neorhizobium vignae. The sequence continues at coordinate 58,589 of NZ_JNNU01000026.1, read as the reverse complement.
GCTTTCCATCTGGCCCGAATGAGGCTTTAGAGCCTGTCCCTCGTAGCGCGGGATGACGTGGAAATGCAGGTGGAAGACGGTCTGGCCGGAAGCCGGTTCGTTGAATTGGATCACGGTGATGCCGTCCGCCTCGAAAGCGTCCTTGGCGGCCTTGGCGAGCTTCTGGACCACCGGGATGACCTTCGAAAGCACGGCAGGATCGGCATCGAGGATGTTGCGCGATGGGGTTTTCGGGATCACCAGAAGGTGACCGGGCGATTGCGGCATGACATCCATGAAGGCAAGGGTGTCGTCATCCTCGTAGACCCGGTGGCACGGGATCTCGCCGCGCAGGATTTTGCCGAAGATGTTGTTGCTGTCGTAAGCCTGTCCGCTCATCGTGATGTCCTCTCCTTGTCGTCCGGTAGTCTTCTAAAGACCTAGTCCTGTTCCTGCTGGCGCTCACCCTTGCGGAACGGGCTGTGCTCGGCGAGATATTCCGTCATCTGCTCCACGTCTTCGCGCTCGTGTTCCAGATAGTCGGCGATCGCGCGCCTCAGCCCCGCATGGGCGATATAGTGCATCGAGTGGGTGGTGACAGGCAGGTAACCGCGCGCCAGCTTGTGTTCCCCTTGCGCGCCGGCCTCGACGCGCTTCAAGCCCTTGGCGAGCGCGAAATCGATCGCCTGGTGATAGCAGACCTCGAAATGCAGGAAGGGGTGATCCTCGATACAGCCCCAGTGCCGGCCGTAGAGCGCATCCCCGCCGATGAAGTTGATCGCGCCGGCGACGTATTTTCCCTCGCGTTTGGCCATCACTAGCAGGATGTCTTCCGGCATGCGCTCGCCAATCAGCGAATAGAATTTACGCGTCAGGTAAGGCCGGCCCCATTTGCGGCCGCCGGTGTCCATGTAGAAGGTGAAGAACTGGTCCCAGATCTCTTCGGTCAGGTCCTTGCCGGTCAGCCATTCGATGCTGATGCCGTTTTCCAAGGCCGCGCGGCGTTCCTTCTTCAGCGCCTTGCGTTTGCGGGACGCCAGCGTTTCCAAGAACGCGTCGTGGTTCTCGTAACCCTCGTTGATGAAATGGAACTGCTTGTCGGTCCGGTGCAGGTAGTCGGCCTCCTCGAAGGCGGCGACCTGGTCTTCGGCAACGAAGGTCACATGCGCCGACGAGATGCCGAGCTGGCGTGTCACCTCCTGGAGACCGGCCGCAAGCGTCAACTCGGTCGATCCCCTGTCGTAACCTTCGCAGACCAGCAGCCGCGGTCCGCTCGCCGGCGTGAATGGGACGGTGCATTGCAATTTCGGATAATAACGCCCGCCGGCTCGCTCGAATGCGTCGGCCCAGCCGTGGTCGAAGACATATTCGCCCTGGCTGTGGCTCTTCAGGTAACCGGGGACTGCGCCGATCAGCGTGCCCTTGTCGTCCTCGAGAAGCAGATGATGGCCGAGCCAGCCGGTCTTTGCCGTGGCCGAGCCCGATTCCTCCAGCGACGAAAGGAAGGCGTGCGACAGGAACGGATTGTAGGGCACGTCCAGGGACGAGGACTTGGAAGTGCCCGAAAGGCGCGACCAGCTTGTCTCGCTGATCGCGCAGAAGGACTTTTCGATGCGGATGGTAAGATTACCGGTCATACGCTGCTTTACAGGGAGGGGGAGGTTGCCTCCCGCGGATCAAAACCTTCGAAGGTCATCTGGTCCGCATATTTATAAGTATGTTCGCGGCCGTTTGCATCCCTCACGGTCCAGGTAATGACCGGAATTCCGGTCGCTCTCTGTGCCGTGATGAACGTGTTCGGCAGGTGGGGGTAGTGATAGGAAATGAAGTCGAGGCCAAGTTGCATCGCCTCGTCGTGCTCGAAGAATTCCTCGGGCTTGTCGCCCATGGCGGTCAGGCCAAGCGGGTAGGGCGAGCCGGCATTCTTGAGGTCGCGCAGGATGTGATAGTCGAAGCTCATCAGCGCCACCTTGCCCTGATAACCTTCGAGAACTTCGAGCACCGCCTCGGCGAACCCATCGTCCTCGCCGTTGCCTTCGCGCCCCTTGATCTCGATGACCAGAGGCACCTTGCCGGCGACGAGCGCAAGCATCTGCTTCAGGGTCGGCACCTTGTCCTTCGTAGCCCCGACCGAAAGCATGCCGAGCTCGGCGGAGGTCTTTTCGCGGATGTCGCCCTTGATGCCGCAGAGCCGCTCGAGGTCGTGATCGTGAAAGATCACCGGAACGCTGTCGGAGGCAAGCTGCACGTCGCATTCGATCGCAAAGCCGGCTTCCACCGCGCGCGAAAAGGCAGACAGGGTATTTTCCCAGACCTGATGGTTCATGTCGTGAAAGCCGCGATGGGCGACCGGGAGGTCCTTGATCCAGGATGCTGAGGTCATGCTTCGATCTCGATGATGGCGTCTATTTCGACGGAGGCGTTGAGTGGCAAGCAGGCCATGCCGACGGCGGCGCGGGCATGTTTGCCGGCGTCGCCCAGCACGTTGGCGATCAGGTTGGAGGCGCCGTTGATGACCAGGTGCTGCTCCACGAAGTCAGGTGTCGAAGCGACGAAGCCGTTGAGCTTCAAGACGCGGCGGATCCTGCCGAGATCGCCACCGAGTGCCGCCTTCGCCTGGGCGAGGATGTTGATCGCGCAGAGCTCCGCTGCCCGGTGCGCGGCCTGCAAATCCACATCGCGGCCGACGAGGCCGGTGACGGCCACTTTGCCGCCTTCGATCGGCAACTGGCCCGAAAGATAAAGGGTATTGCCGCTGATCGTATATGGCACGTAATTGGCGGCGGGTGCTGCCGCGACGGGGAGCACGATCCCCAGTTCCTGCAGGCGGCCCTCGATGGCTGCGGTCATTTTCGACTCCCGTTTTGTTGTAAATTCCTCAAAAATCCTGCATCAAGGCCTTAGCTTGGTCAGATGGCGTTCTTATAACATCACCAACTGAGTCCAACAGGAGAATGTGAATGTTGCGAATGAGCCTCGGGGTGATCCTTGCCGGCGGTCTGAGCCTTGCGGCTGCCACCTCCGCGGACGCGAATACCGACGCTGCTGCCCGGCTGCTCGTCCCGCATCGCGCCATTTATGACCTGAAGCTCAAGAATGCCTCCGAACGTTCCGGCATCGAAGGCATGTTCGGCCGCATGGTCTATGAGTTCACCGGCTCGGCCTGCACCGGTTTTTCCACAAATTTCCGGCTGGTGACCAAGATCAATACGGGCGAGGAGACGCGCCTTAGCGATCAGCAGACCACGACCTTCGAGGACATGGCCGCAAACCAGTTCCACTTCGAGACCAAGTCCTTCACCGACGAGCAGCTCGACAAGCAGCTGAGCGGCGACGCGTCGATCGTCGACAAGGGCATCAAGGTGGAAATCACCCAGCCCGACGGCCGCGAGATCGAATTGCCGTCGAGCGATTTTCCGACCAGCCACATGCTCGATGTCATCGCGAACGCCAAGCAGGGCAAGAGTTTCTTCGAGGCGCGGGTCTTCGACGGCTCGGAAAACGGTGACCAGGCGCTGCTGACCACGACGGTGATCGGCAAGTCGCAGACGGCGCAGAAGGATGATGTCGATGCCGACAAGGCCGGCGAGTTTGCAAAGTCTTCCTTCTGGCCGGTGACGATCGCCTATTTCAACGAGAATGCGGTCGGCGACCCGACCCCGGTCTACAACATGTCGTTCAAACTCTACGAAAACGGCATCACCCGCGATCTCACCATGGACTACGGCGACTTCGTGCTGTCCGGCAGCCTTGCCAAGCTGGAGCTCCTGAAGCCGCAGCAGGATCCGTGCCCGGCGCCGGCAAAATAGCGCACCCGCTGCTCACTGCCGGTCACTCGCCGGCACGCCGAGGTAATTTCGGCAAAGCTCTTGCTTTTGCGGCAAATCGAATGTATGGCCAGCCGCATTCCACACGTAAGGCATGGGATTGTCCGGGAGAAATCCGGACTGTTCCGCCCGGTGGCATTCTCGAAGAGGGTGCTGTTCGCCTTGCGGAGGTTCAACCGGAAAAGGATAACTAGGCATGGCATTGCCCGATTTTTCTATGCGCCAGCTTCTCGAAGCAGGCGTCCACTTCGGCCACCAGACTCACCGCTGGAACCCGAAGATGAAGCCGTACATCTTCGGCGACCGTAACAACATCCACATCATCGATCTGGCCCAGACCGTTCCGATGCTGTCGCGCGCCCTTCAGGTCGTGTCCGACACCGTCGCCCGCGGCGGCCGCGTTCTGTTCGTCGGCACCAAGCGCCAGGCGTCCGAACTGATCGCCGATTCGGCCAAGCGCTCTGCCCAGTACTACGTCAACTCCCGCTGGCTCGGCGGCATGATGACCAACTGGAAGACCATTTCGAACTCGATCCAGCGCCTGCGCAAGCTCGACGAGATCCTGAACTCGGAACAGTCCGGCTATTCCAAGAAGGAACGCCTGAACCTCGAGCGCGAACGCGAAAAGCTGGACAAGGCTCTCGGCGGTATCCGCGACATGGGCGGCACTCCGGACCTGATGTTCATCATCGACACCAACAAGGAAAAGATCGCCATCGACGAAGCCAAGCGCCTGGGCATCCCGGTCGTTGCCATCATCGATTCGAACTGCGATCCGGACCTCATCGACTATCCGATCCCGGGTAACGACGACGCTTCGCGCGCCATCGCTCTCTACACCGACCTGATCGCCCGCGCTGCCATCGACGGCATCGCGCGCCAGCAGGGCGCTTCGGGTCGTGATGTCGGCGCCTCTGCCGAAGCTCCGATCGAGCCGGCTCTCGAAGGCGAAGCGGAAGCAGAAGCTTAAAGGCCGGATGGAGCGGCTTTGCCCGCTCCTCCTTTCTGAAATTCGATCGAGGCCAGAGATAGCGATCCCTGGCCTTGGTCGTTTCAAGGCGAGCCGCCACCGCTTGGTCGTCGAGGCGATCGCTTTCGTGATGTCTTCATCACGCTGTCACACTTCCGGGTACATTCGTCCCAAAACTTTTGAGTCCGCCGACGTTTTTCCGGCGAGAAGCACTTGAACCGACAAGAGGCAAAACAATGGCTGAAATCACCGCTGCACTGGTAAAGGAACTGCGCGAAAAGTCTGGCGCAGGCATGATGGACTGCAAGAAGGCGCTGACTGAAACGAACGGCGACATCGAAGCGGCGATCGACTGGCTGCGCGCCAAGGGCATTTCCAAGGCCGACAAGAAGTCCGGCCGCACCGCGGCTGAAGGCCTGATCGGCATTGCCAGCGCCGGCCACAGGGCCGTCGTCATCGAACTCAACTCGGAAACCGACTTCGTTGCCCGCAACGATGCCTTCCAGGACCTCGTCCGCGGCATCGCAAGTGTTGCTCTGGCGACCGACGGCTCCGTCGAGGCGATCTCGGCTGCCACCTATCCGGCTTCCGGCAAGCCGGTTGCCGACACGATCAAGGACGCGATCGCCACGATCGGCGAGAACATGACGCTGCGTCGCTCCGCCCTGCTGCAGGTCGAGCACGGCGTCGTTGCGACCTACGTCCATAACGCTGCCGGCGACGGCATCGGCAAGCTCGGCGTCCTGGTCGCCCTGAAGTCGGTCGGCGACAAGGAAGTCCTGACCTCGCTCGGCCGTCAGGTCGCCATGCACATCGCCGCCACCAACCCGCTCGCCATCCGCGCCGAAGAAGTCGACGCAACCGTGGCCGAGCGCGAGCGCAACGTCTTCATCGAGCAGTCGCGCGCTTCCGGCAAGCCGGAAGCGATCATCGAAAAGATGGTCGACGGCCGCATGCGCAAGTTCTTCGAGGAAGTTGCCCTTCTGTCGCAGGCCTTCGTCATCAACCCGGACGTGACCGTCGGCCAGGCCGTCAAGGATGCTGAAAAGCTCGCTGGCGCTTCGATCGAAGTCACCGGCATGGCCCGTCTTCTGCTCGGCGAAGGCGTCGAAAAGGAAGAATCGGATTTCGCCGCTGAAGTCGCAGCGGTCGCCAAAGGCTGATATTCGTTAGCTAAAGCTGTCGAAAGCGCAAGGGCACCGGTGACAAGCCGGTGCCCTTCGTGTATCCGCAACCCGTTTGACCCTCCCGCATTGCATTTCGATTTCAAGGAGCCTCCATGTCACCTCAGCCCCTCTACAAGCGTGTCTTGCTCAAGGCCTCCGGTGAAGCTCTGATGGGCAGCCAGGGTTTCGGCATCGATGTTGCGGTTGCCGATCGGGTCGCCTCCGATATTGCCGAAGCGCGCGCCATGGGCGTCGATGTCGGCGTGGTCGTCGGCGGCGGCAACATCTTTCGCGGCGTGGCCGTGGCTTCCAAGGGCGGCGACCGGGTGACCGGCGACCACATGGGGATGCTTGGCACCGTGATCAACGCGCTGGCGCTTGCCACTTCGCTGCGCAAGCTGGATGTCGATACGGTGGTTCTGTCGGCGATCTCGATGCCGGAGATCTGCGAGAGCTTCTCGCAGCGCCAGGCGCTGCATCACATGGCGCAGGGCAGGGTGGTGATCTTCGCCGGCGGCACCGGCAATCCGTTCTTCACGACCGATTCGGCGGCAGCGCTACGCGCGGCTGAAATCGGTGCGGAAGCGATCTTCAAGGGCACCCAGGTGGACGGCATCTATTCGGCCGACCCCAAGAAGGACCCGACGGCGACCCGGTTCGAGACACTGACGCATGGCGAAGTGCTCGAAAAGGGTCTGGCGGTGATGGACGTGGCGGCGGTGGCGCTCGCCCGCGAAAACTCCATCCCGATCATTGTTTTTTCGATCCATGAGAAGGGCGGCTTCGCCCAAATCTTGACCGGCGGCGGCCGCAAGACCATCGTAGCGGACAATTGAGGCGCGGCGTCGCGGGCCGCCCAGACAACATACGGGAGTAGACGGATGAGTGGAATCGACCTCAACGACATCAAGCGCCGCATGGAAGGCGCGATCAACGCGTTCAAAAGCGATATCGCGTCGCTGCGCACCGGCCGCGCCTCGGCCAATATTCTCGATCCGGTGGTGGTCGAAGCCTATGGTTCGCGCGTGCCGCTCAACCAGGTGGCCAACATCACCGTGCCGGAAGCGCGAATGCTCGGCGTGTCCATCTGGGACAAGTCGATGGTCGGCGCCGTCGACCGTGCAATCCGCGAATCAAACCTCGGCCTCAACCCGATCGTCGATGGCCAGAACCTGCGCATTCCGCTCCCCGAGCTCAACGAAGAGCGCCGTAAGTCGCTGGTCAAGGTTGCGCATGACTATGCGGAAAAGGCGAAGGTCGCTGTCCGTCACGTCCGCCGCGATGGCATGGACGGCCTGAAAAAGGCCGAAAAGGACGGCGACATCGGCCAGGACGAGAGCCGCTCGCAGTCGGAAAAAGTGCAGAAGATGACGGATGATACGATTTCCGAAGTCGACCGCTTGCTTGCGGATAAGGAAAAGGAAATCATGCAGGTCTAACTTAGGCCTGGTTTGCCGCCATATTCCGGCGGCCAAAGGAGCCGTGTAGAATATGGTGAATCCCGAGCTTGAGATCATCCCTCAACACGTTGCCATTATCATGGATGGCAATGGACGCTGGGCCAACAAGCGCGGGCTTCCTCGTACGGTCGGACACAGCAAGGGCGTCGAAGCGGTTCGCGAAACGGTGCGGGCTGCCGGCGACGCTGGCGTCAAATATCTGACGCTCTTTGCGTTTTCTTCGGAGAACTGGAGCAGGCCCGAAACCGAGGTGAGGGACCTCCTCGGTCTCCTCCGGCGCTTCATTCGCCAGGATCTGGCCGAATTGCACCGCGAGAATGTCCGCATCCGGGTGATCGGCGAACGCGAGAAGCTGCGCAGCGACATTCTTCCGCTTCTTCTCGAAGCCGAGGAAACGACAAGGTTCAATACGGCACTGACTCTGGTCATCGCCTTCAACTACGGTGCCCGCGACGAGATCGCCCGTGCCGTCGCCATGCTCGCCCGCGACGTCGAGGCTGGTGTCCTCAAGGCTTCCGAGATCGACCCGGACAAGATCAGCGCAAAGCTGGATACCGCCGGTATTCCCGATCCGGACCTCATCATCCGAACCAGCGGCGAGGAGCGGCTTTCGAATTTCCTGCTCTGGCAGGCGGCCTATTCCGAACTTGTCTTCCTGCCGGACTACTGGCCCGACTTCGATCGGAAACTCTTCTTCGACGCCCTGAAGATCTATGCCTCCCGCGACCGGCGCTTCGGCGGCCTGTCGAACAAGACGATAGCGGTGGGTGGTTGATGAGTGCTGAACTGAAGCGCCGCATCGCGTCCGCGGTGGTTCTGGCGGTCGTGGTTCTGACGGCCACCTGGTATGGCGGCCTGGCGTTCCGCATCGTGGCAGCCGCCATGGCGGTCCTGATCTATTACGAATGGTCCACGATCACACGGGCCGCCGAGCGCGATTTTCGCGCGAACGCTTTCGGCTGGGTTGCCATTCTTCTGATCGCCATTGACCTGGTGGTCGACGACGGTGCGCTCTCCGTGCCGATTCTCGGCGGCGCGATCGTCACCGCCCTTCTTCTCGTGCTGTTGCGCAAGGGCAGCTGGTGGCTGCCGGGCGGCATCCTCTACGCGGGCTTGAGCGGGATCTCGCTGGCAGCGATCCGTGCCGAAGACCAGGCGGGGTTCGTTGCGACCCTCTTCATCTTCGCGGTCGTCTGGGCGACCGATATCCTTGCCTATTTCGTCGGCCGCGCTCTCAAGGGGCCGAAACTTGCACCGCGCATTTCGCCCGGCAAGACCTGGTCCGGCGCGATCGGCGGCACGGTGTCCGGCGTGGTCGCAAGCTCCGCCCTGACGCTCGGCGTGTTTTCCCGGCTGTCGGCCTGGACCGTGGCGATCGCATTTCTGCTTTCCGTCGCCAGCCAGATCGGCGACCTGTTCGAGTCCTTCATCAAGCGCCGTTTCGGCGTGAAGGATTCCAGCCACCTCATTCCGGGGCATGGCGGCGTCATGGATCGCGTCGACGGCCTCGTTTTCGCCTGTTTCGCGGCGTTCCTGCTGACGCTTGTTTATACGGCCATGACGGGCCATCTTGATGTGTCGGTTGCGAGCTTCCTCTTCGGGTTTTGAGGTCTGGGCGGCCGGTACAATGTTGAAACGGAAATTTTGATGGCCATCCTCAGCTTCCTTACCGGCTATATCATCCCCTTCGTGCTGGTCCTGTCCCTGCTCGTCTTCGTGCATGAGATGGGCCACTATCTTATCGGACGCTGGTGCGGCATCCGGGTCACCGCCTTCTCGGTCGGCTTCGGACCGGAACTTGTCGGCTTCACCGACAGTCATGGCACCCGCTGGAAGCTCTCGGCGATCCCGCTCGGTGGCTACGTCAAGTTCTTCGGCGACGAGGACGCCGCGAGCCTGCCGGATGCGAGCGGCCTTGCGGGCATGAGCGAGGAAGAAAAGGCTCAGACGCTGGCCGGCGCCAAGCTATGGAAGAGGGCCGCCACCGTCGCGGCTGGCCCGATCGCCAATTTCATCCTGGCGATTGCCATCTTCGCCGTCCTCTTCAGCGTCTACGGCAAGGTCGTCGCCGACCCCGTGGTCGCCGAGGTCCAGCCGGGAAGCGCTGCCCTTGCGGCGGGCGTTGAGCCCGGCGATCGGCTGGTGGCGCTCGACGGCTCGCGCATCCGGACTTTCGACGATGTACGGCGTTATGTCAGCATCAGGCCGGACACCCCGATCATCGTGACGGTCGAGCGAAACGGCCAGGACCTCGATCTGCCGATGGTGCCGAAGCGCTCCGAGGTCACCGACCAGTTCGGCAATAAGGTGGAACTCGGCCTGATCGGCATCGTCACCAACGAACAGCGCGGCAATTTCCGCGTCGAGAGATTCACGCCGCTGCAGGCTGTCGCCGAAGGCGTCACCGAGACCGGCCATATCGTCACCGGCACCTTCCGTTATATCGGAAACCTGGTGACCGGGCGGATGAAGGCTGACCAGCTCGGAGGGCCGGTCAGGATCGCTCAGGCGTCGGGCCAGATGGCGACGCTCGGCTTTGCGGCGGTGGTTCAGCTCGCAGCTGTTCTTTCGGTCTCGATCGGGCTTTTGAACCTCATGCCTGTGCCAGTTTTGGACGGCGGTCATCTCGTCTTCTACGCGATCGAGGCCATCCGTGGACGACCGCTCGGCGCGGGTGCGCAGGAGATCGCCTTCCGCATCGGGCTTGCGATGGTTTTGAGCCTCATGGTCTTCGCGACCTTCAACGACATCAGCAATCTGATCGGCTGATGTCCTTCAAATCGTAAAAGAAACCGTTTATTCACCATGTTTCCAACAGTTGCGTGGCCATTGGGTCACGCAAGGGAAGTAAGTAAACAGAAATTAACGCGATACCTTGCTTGTAGGTCAAAAGAAGGTAAAACGACACACGTGGCCGGAGTCGGGCACCACCCGCCGAGGGACAACGGGAAAAGGTAAGAATTGAAATGAAGGCTGGTTCAAAGTTCTTGAACGCAGTGTCGGCGTTTGCGCTGTCTGCTAGTGTTGTTGCATCGGGCGCAGGTGTACTGGTACTTGCTTCCGCACTTTCTGCCGAAGCGGCGGTTATCCGGAGTGTTCAGGTCCGCGGCGCACAGCGCGCCGGCGAGGAGGCTGTCCGTTCCAACCTGACCATCCGCCCGGGTGTCAACTTCTCCAATAACGACATCGATGAATCGGTCCGCAAGCTCTATTCGACCGGTTATTTCTCGGATGTCAAAATCAGTGTTTCCGGTAGCACGCTGGTCGTTTCGGTGAGCGAGAACCAGCTCATCAACCAGGTCGTGTTCAACGGCAACCGCAAGATCACGGACGACAAGCTTCAGGCCGTCGTTCAGACCCAGCCGCTCGGCCCGTACAATCAGGCATTGGTGGACGCGGATATCCAGCGTCTGCGCGAGGCCTATCGTGCGATCGGCCGCAGCGACGTTCAGATCACCACGCAGACCGCAGATGTCGGCCAGGGGCGTGTCAACCTTGCTTTCGTCATCAACGAGGGTGATCGCACCAAGATCGCCGACATCAGTTTCGTCGGCAACCAGGCCTATGGCGATGGCCGCCTGAAGTCTGTGCTGATCACCAAGGAATCCGGTCCGCTGTCCTTCCTGACCCGCAAGGACGTCTACAGCGAGGACAAGCTGCGCGCCGACGAGGAAGCGCTGCGTCAGTTCTATTATAACCACGGCTACCCCGACTTCCGCGTCATCTCGTCGGAAGCGGTGCTCGATGAATCGGGCAACAAGTACAATATCAGCTTCACGGTCGAGGAAGGCCAGCGTTACCAGTATGGCAACGTCGCGGTGGAATCCACGGTCGAGGGCATCAGCGGCCAGGACCTTGAAGGTTTGGTCCAGACCCGCGCCGGCAACGTCTATAACGCCCGCGAAATCCAGAAGTCGATGGAAGCGATCTCCAAGCGCGTCGCTGCGGCCGGTTATCCGTTCGCTCGCGTCACGCCGCGCGGCGACCGCAACATGGAAAACCACACGATCGGTGTTTCCTACCTCGTCGACCAGGGCGAGCGCGCTTATGTCGAGCGCATCGAGATCCGCGGCAACACCCGCACGCGTGACTATGTCATCCGCCGCGAATTCGATTTCAGCGAAGGCGATGCCTTCAACCAGGAAATGATCTCGCGCGCCAAGCGTCGCCTTGAGGCGCTCGGTTATTTCACGACCGTCAATATCTCGACCTCGCAGGGCACTTCGCCTGACCGCGTCGTCATCGTTGTCGACGTCGAGGACCAGCCGACCGGTTCGTTCGGTATCGGCGCCGGTTACTCGGCGGGCGGCGACGGCTTCCTGCTCGAAGCGTCGATCGAAGAAAAGAACTTCCTTGGCCGCGGCCAGTTCATCCGCGTCGCAGTCGGCGGTGGTCTTGACGAAGCCCGCAGCTACAACCTTTCGTTCACCGAGCCCTACTTCCTCGGTTACCGTCTGGCAGCCGGTTTCGATCTCTTCAAGAGCTCGACCTCTTCGAACAGCTATTACGATTATGAAGAACAGGGTGTCACCTTGCGTGTGACGGCGCCGATCACCGAAGATCTGGCCACCACGTTCCGCTACACCTACAAGGAAATCCAGTACGAGAACGACGGCGCCTTCGGGAGTGACGGTCTTCCCGGCACCGCTGACGATAACCTTTCGTCGCCCTATATTTCGATGATCGATAACGGCAAGTTCGTTCAGTCGTCGATTTCGCAGACGCTGACCTACAACACGCTCGACAGCCAGACGCTGCCGCGCGAAGGCATCTACGCGACGATCACGCATGAATATGCCGGTCTCGGCGGCGACTCCGACTTCTACAAGATCTCCGGCCGTGCCCGTTATTTCCAGCTTCTGTCGACCGAAGCTGACCTGATCGGCTCCATCGCAGTCGGCGCCGGCCACGTGGTTTCCACCGGCGACAATCTGCATGTCTTCGACCAGTTCACGATCGGCGGTCGTCAGATCCGCGGCTTCGAGAACGACGGTATCGGTCCGCGTACGACCGATCACGGCGATGCGCTCGGCGGCACGACCTACTTTACGGCCTCCGCCGAAATGACAATGCCGATGCCGGCTGTTCCGGAAGACTTCGGTCTGCGTGCTGCCGTCTTCGCCGATGCCGGTACCCTTTACGGCAATGATGTCCCGCTCGGCACCAGCACCGCGCAGGGCACCAGCATGAACTGGCGCGCTTCCGTCGGTGCGGGTATCATGTGGGCGTCGCCGTTCGGCAACATCCGCTTCGACTACGCGCATCCGGTCATGAAGGAAGACTTCGACGAAACCCAGGAATTCCGGTTCAGCATGGCGAACCAGTTCTGATCATTTCCGCTCGCTGTTGCGGGCGGAAATCTGTTCTGGAGCTTTAGCTTTATGGACCACAATGAATTCTTTCCGCCCCATGATGGCGTGAGCCTGCGCGAGTTGGCCGCCCTTCTTGGGGCTGAACTGCTTGATGGCAGCGCGGGCGACCGGCTGATCCGTTCCGTTGCACCCGTTGCGCGGGCCGGCGAGGGCGAGATTTGTTATATCCTGTCCCGAAAAAGCCGTCACGAACTGGAACGCTGCAAGGCTTCCGCGATTATCTGTGATAGCGCGATCCGTTCGATCATCCCGGCCCGTATCCCGGTTCTGCTGACCAAGACGCCCCACACCGCGTTTGCCCAGGCCGGTGCTATCCTGCATCCGATTGCGATGCGGCCGTCTCCGATCACTTCTTTTCCCCCGGGCATTTCGCCGGCCGCGTTCGTGGATCCAACCGCTAGGCTCGAGCCAGGCGTCGAGATCGAGCCCATGGCCGTGATCGGCGCGCGGGCGGAAATCGGCACCGGCACCCGCATCGGCGCCGGCAGCGTTATCGGCGCCGACGTCAAGATCGGCCGCGATTGCACGATTGCCGCGGGGGCGAGCGTGGTCGCGGCTCTCATCGGCAACGGCGTGATCATCCACAATGGCGTCCGCATCGGCCAGGACGGCTTCGGTTTCGCACCGGGTCCGAAGGGCATGCTGAAAATCGTCCAGATCGGCCGCGTCATCATCCAGGACAATGTCGAGATCGGCGCCAATACGACGGTCGACCGCGGCGCCATGGACGATACGGTCATCGGTGAAGGTACCAAGATCGACAATCAGGTCCAGGTCGCCCACAACGTGCGTATCGGCCGCCATTGCGGCATCGCCAGCGGCGCCGGCATAGCCGGTTCGACGCGGATTGGCGACGGAGTATTGATCGGTGGCGCATCCGGTATTAATGGACACATCTCGATTGGAGACGGCGTCCAGATCGCCGCGATGAGCGGTGTGGTGGGAGATATTCCCGCCGGTGCGCGTTATGGCGGTATTCCCGCCCGCCCGATGCCGGATTTCCTCCGCGATACCGCGGAAGTCTTGATGCGTTCGGACGAGCGGGCGAAACGCAGAGGAGAGAAGAAGAATGACTGATGAGACCAAGCCGATGCTCGGCGCGGCCGATATTCAGGAAATCATGAAGCTGCTGCCGCATCGCTATCCCTTTCTCCTGGTCGATAAGATCGTCGAGATCGACGGCGACAATTCCGCGATCGGCATCAAGAACGTCACAGCCAACGAGCCGCATTTCACTGGGCATTTCCCGGAGCGGCCGATCATGCCGGGCGTGCTGCTGATCGAAGGCATGGCGCAGACCGCCGGCGCCATCTGCGCCAGGAAGGAAGGCGAGGGCGGCAATCTCGTCTACTTCATGACCATCGACAATGCCCGCTTCCGCAAGCCGGTTGTGCCGGGCGACCGGGTCGAATTCCACGTCACCAAGCAGAAACAGCGCGGAAATATCTGGAAATTCCATTGTGACGCGAAGGTGGACGGCGTACTTGTTGCCGAAGCCGATATCGGCGCAATGATCCGGCGCAAGGAAGAAGAATGAGCAGCATTGCAGCCAGCGCGCGCATCCATCCGTTAGCTTTGGTTGAGGACGGCGCCGTCATCGGCGAGAACGTCGTCGTCGGCCCGTTTTCGCATGTCGGCCCGCGCGTGGTGCTGAAGGATGGCGTCGAACTGCTGTCGCATGCCGTGGTGAGCGGTCGCACCGAGATCGGCCGCAACTGCCGTATCTTTCCGATGGCGATCATCGGCGGCGTGTCCCAGAGCCTCCATGAAGCAGGCGAGGATTCGACGCTGACGGTCGGCGACAATTGCGTCATGCGCGAAGGCGTGACGATGAATTGCGGCACGGTCGGTGGCGGTGGCAAGACGGTGGTCGGCAACAACTGCCTGTTCCTCGCCAATTCGCACGTCGCGCATGACTGTCAGCTCGGCAACGACATCATCATGTCGAACAACGTCATGCTGGCCGGCCACGTGCATGTCGCTGACCGGGCGATCCTCGGCGGCGGCTGCGCCGTGCATCAGTTTACCCGCATCGGCCGCCAGGCCTTTATCGGCGGGCTTTCGGCCGTCAATTACGACGTCATCCCCTATGGCATGCTGAACGGCAATCCGGGCGTCCTCGGCGGCCTGAACGTGGTCGGCATGACCCGTGCCGGCATCGAGCGCGCAACGATCCATACCGTCCGCCGCGCCTTCAAGCAGATCTTCGAGGGCGAGAGCAACATCCGCGCCAATGCGGCGGCGATCCGCAACGACTACGCCGATTGCAAGGAAGCGATGGAGATCCTCGATTTCATCGCCGCCGATAGCGATCGTGCCATTTCCTCGACCTTCCGCGGCAAGGGCTGATCCCACATGGCCGGCCTCCCGAGCCTTGCGCCGAAGGGCCGGCTAGCAATCATAGCCGGGAAGGGTTTCTTGCCCCTCTATGTGGCGAAAGCCGCCCAGGCGGCCGGTGAAACGCCTCTGATCGTAGCGCTCGCCAACGAATCCGATCAGAGCTTCGATGGTTTCGAAGCGGTCTCCGTCGGCGTCGGCGATCTTTCGGCGATCGAACGCCTGTTTCGCGACAAGGGCATCACCCGCGTCATCCTGTCCGGCGGTGTTGCCCGAAGGCCCGACTGGCGCGACATCCATCCGACCTTCCGCACGATCCTGAAAGTCCCCTCGGTTGTCCGCACGCTTCTTTCCGGCGGCGACGATTCGGTGCTCCAGATGGTCATCAAGCTCATCGAGGCGATGGGCTGCGAGGTGCTGGGTGCCCACGACATCGTGCCCGGCCTGCTTGCGAAGACCGGACCGCTCGGTGCCCATGCGCCGTCCGAGGACGACCGCCGCGATATCGATCGGGCGTCCGAAGCAGCCAAGCGTCTCGGCGAACTCGACATCGGCCAGGGCGCGGTCAGCGTCGGCGGACGCGTCGTGGCTTTGGAAGGTGTCGAGGGCACGGACCGGATGCTGGAGCGGGTGACGGCATTGCGCGCCGAGGGCCGCATCTCCGCCCGCCGCAAAGGCGTACTCGTCAAGCTCTGCAAACCGCAGCAGGACATGCGCGCCGATCTGCCGACGATCGGCCCGTCGACCATCGAAAACGCCATCAAGGCCGGTCTCGCCGGCATCGCCGTTGAGGCGGGACGCGCTTTGGTGCTGGAAGAATCCAAGATGATTGCCGCGGCCGATGCTGCCGGTATTTTCGTCTGCGGCATCGATCCCGGCCTGCCGCAAGGAGGATTGTGATGGTCAGGACCTTGAAGGTTGGCGTCATCGCCGGCGAAGTATCCGGCGATCTGCTCGGCGGCGATCTGATCGCAGCCTTGAAGGCAGCCCATGACGGCCCGGTTGAACTCGTCGGCGTCGGCGGCGAAGCGTTGGAGGCACAAGGTCTCGCCTCGCTCTTCGACTTTTCCGAACTGTCGATCATGGGGCTCACCCAGGTGATCGCCCGCCTGCCGAACCTGATCAGGCGGATCAACCAGACGGCCGCCGCCATCATTGCGGCAAAGCCGGATGTGCTGATCATCATCGACAGCCCCGATTTCACCCATCGCGTCGCCAGGAAGGTGCGCGCCGCGCTGCCGGACCTGCCGGTCGTCAACTACGTCTGCCCGAGCGTCTGGGCGTGGAAGGAATATCGCGCCAAGGCGATGCTTCCCTATGTCGATCATGTTCTGGCTGTGCTGCCGTTCGAGCCCGCGGCTATGAAGCGTCTAGGCGGGCCGGAAACCACCTTCGTCGGCCATCGCCTGACGGCCGATTCGTCGCTCCTCAAGGTCCGCGAAATCCGGGCCGGGCGCCCGGTGAAGGTGCCCGGGGAAGAAAAGACGATCATGCTTCTGCCGGGCTCCCGGTCGGCGGAGATCAAGGCGCTTCTGCCGGTCTTCGGCGAGGCGGCCCGCGAGTTCGTCGCCCGCAACGGGCCGACCCGCTTTGTGCTGCCGACGGTTCCCCGCCAGGAAAAGCTGGTGCGCGAGATCGCCGCCGGTTTCGAGGTGAAGCCCGAGATCACCGCCGACACGGATGGCAAATGGGCGGCATTCGCCGAGGCCGATGCAGCCCTTGCGGCCTCCGGAACGGTGATCCTTGAACTCGGTCTTGCCGGAATCCCGATGGTCTCGGCCTATAAGACCGACTGGCTGATCACCATGCTCGCAAAACGCATCAAGACCTGGTCCGGCGCCCTGCCGAACCTGATCGCCGATTACGCGGTCGTGCCGGAATACGTCAACGATGTAGTGCGTGCGGCGAGCCTCTGCCGCTGGGCCGAGCGCCTGTCCTCCGATACGATGCAGCGTCGCGCCATGCTGGAAGGTTTTGATCTGACCTGGGAGCGGCTGCAGGTGCCTGTGCCGGCGGGCGAAGCGGCCGCCGGCATCGTTCTCCAGGTTCTGGACACTAAAAAACCCGGTCATCACTGACCGGGTTTTTTGTTGGATATCGTGTTCGATTAACGCTTGGAAACAGGAACGTAGTCCCGCTGCGCTTCGCCGGTATAGAGCTGACGCGGGCGGCCGATGCGCTGCTGCGGATCTTCGATCATTTCGGCCCACTGGGCGATCCAGCCGACGGTGCGGGCAAGTGCAAAGAGCACGGTGAACATGGTGGTGGGGAAACCCATCGCCTTCAGCGTGATGCCCGAATAGAAGTCGATATTCGGGTAGAGCTTCTTCTCGATGAAATAATCGTCGGTGAGCGCGATGCGCTCGAGTTCCATCGCGACCTGCAGGAGCGGATCGTCCTTGTGGCCGAGTTCGCCGAGCACTTCATGCGTGGTCTTCTGCATGATCTTGGCGCGCGGGTCGTAGTTCTTGTAGACGCGGTGACCGAAGCCCATCAGGCGGAACGGATCGTTCTTGTCCTTGGCGCGTGCGATGTATTCCGGGATCTTGTCGACCGTGCCGATTTCCGTCAGCATGTTGAGCGCTGCTTCGTTGGCGCCGCCGTGGGCCGGGCCCCAGAGGCAGGCAATGCCGGCCGCGATGCAGGCGAACGGGTTGGCGCCCGAGGAACCGGCGAGACGGACCGTCGAGGTCGAAGCGTTCTGCTCGTGGTCGGCATGCAGGATGAAGATGCGGTCCATGGCGCGCGACAGCACCGGATTGACCACATATTCTTCGCACGGAACGGCAAAGCACATGCGCAGGAAGTTCGACGCATAGTCCAGGTTGTTCTGCGGATAAACGAAGGGCTGGCCGATGTGATACTTGTAGGCCATCGCGGCAAGCGTCGGCATCTTGGCGATCATGCGCAGCGAAGCGACCATGCGCTGGTGCGGATCGGTGATGTCGGTCGAGTCGTGATAGAAGGCAGACAGCGCCCCGACGCAGCCGCACATGACGGCCATCGGATGGGCGTCGCGACGGAAGCCGGTGAAGAAACGGCTCATCTGCTCATGGACCATCGTGTGATGGGTCACGCGATAGTCGAAGTCCTTCTTCTGCGCAGCGGTCGGCAGTTCCCCGTAAAGCAGCAGGTAGCAGGTTTCCAGGAAGTCGCCATGTTCGGCCAGCTGTTCGATCGGATAACCGCGATGCAGCAGAATGCCCGCGTCGCCGTCGATATAGGTGATCTTGGATTCGCAAGACGCCGTCGAGGTGAAGCCCGGGTCGTAGGTGAAGGTGCCGGTGTGTTTGTAAAGAGCGCCGATATCGACCACGTCAGGACCGATGGTGCCCGACTTGACCGGCAGATCGACCTTTCTGTCGCCGATTACCAGATTTGCGCTTGTTTCCGTCATGCTGATCCTCCAACCTTTTGGCGGCATGGCGCCCTAAAAGCGCCACAAGAATTAAGCGTCCACCGTTTAGCTATATGATCCGAAAGCTGATGCCAAGCTGTCGTGACGGCATTTTGTGCAGCGCGAAAAATTATTGAGCAGCGGCTTTTGCTTGGATGTCCAACTTCCTGTTGCAAGCGCTTGTCCGCGCTCTAGAATTCCCGATATTTAACGGCCAGTTGACGGCCGAAGAGGAAACGCGCAGGTTGCATTGCCGTATGTTTGGCGGTTGGGCGAACAGAGCGTTTCATGCCGGAGGAAGATGCATTTCCGACGCGTGCCGAGGCAGGGAAGCTGATATCCCGGCTGCCGGATCTCCGCATAAACGGAGGCGCATCCGACTCGGTCAAGGTGAGGGATCTGGCCGAGCTTTTTCCGGCGATCGAAAGCCGCCCCGCGGTTCACACATCGGGCCGGTCCTTTCGCCGCTCGACAAGCCGACGCCTCGACCGGCTGCGGCGACGCCTCCCGGTCATGCTGGAGGAGGAGGCGGTCTATGGCCATGGCTTCCTTTTTCTCCCCGTTGTTGTCGGGGCAGGGGCCGCCTGCTGGTTTGCGCTGCCGCAAACCCCGGCTTTCTGGCCGTATTTCCTCCTCTTTTGCGTCTGCACCCTATTTGTAGCCGTTTCGCGCCACCGGTCCGGTGCCACGCATCTGTTTCCGCTCGCTCTCTCACTCTTTCTCGGAGGCATGATGCTGGCGCAGTTCGAGACTTGGAGGCGGTCCACCGTCATTCTCGATACGCCGGTCACGACCGAGCTTGCCGGGGTGGTCGAGCGCAGGGAGAGCGACGCCCAGGGCCACTGGCGTTATATCGTCCGCATCGAGCAGACCTCCAATCCGCAAGTCAGGCGCCCACCGCAGCGTGTATCTCTGCTCGCAAGGTCACGCCATGAGCCGGCCCAGACCGGCGAGACGATCAGCGGCCGCGCCCGCATTTCGCCCCCATCGGGACCCGCCCTGCCGGGCCTCAACGACTTCGCCTTTTCTTCCTATTTCGACGGCATCGGCGCGGTTGGATTTTTCTATGGAGCGCCGAAAAAACAGGCTGCTGTCCCGTCAAGCCGGAGCTGGATTGCGGAGGTCGAAATCCGGCTTTTCGATCTGCGCAGCGCAATCGCAACCCGTATCCGGGAGACCGTGCCCGGAGATCCCGGCGCCTTTGCCGCGGCGATCGTCACGGACGAGCGCCGGGCGATTTCCGAAGATACCACCGAGGCGCTGCGACTGTCGGGCCTCGCCCATATCGTCGCCATTTCCGGGTTAAACATGGCGCTCGCCGCCGGCATCTTCTTTGTCGGCGTGCGCACCGTGCTTTCCGTCTTCACGGGCTTCGCCCAGGCCTATCCGGTCAAGAAGATCGCCGCAATCGGCGCCCTGATGATGGCGACGGCCTATTACCTGATCTCCGGTTTCGGCGTCTCCGCAGAGCGGGCCTATATCATGATGGCGATCATGCTGGTCGCCGTGCTTTTCGATCGGCCATCGATCAGCCTGCGCAATGTAGCCCTGTCCGCACTGGTGATCATCGCCATGTCGCCCTCGGAAATAATGGGACCAAGCTTCCAGATGTCGTTTGCCGCCACCGCGGCCCTGGTCGCCGGCTACGCACTCTGGAAACACAGGGCGGAACGCCGCGATCCCGAACCCCTGCCGTTCCGTCACCCTGTGGTGACGCCGGTGCTGGCATCCTGGAATTTCGCGGCCGGCATCTTCGTGACCTCGCTGATCGGCGGCATCTCGACCGCCGTGTTCTCGGTCGAGCATTTCCACCGTATCGCCACGTACGGCCTTGCCGCCAACCTAGCCGCCATGCCGATCATCTCCTTCGTGGTCATGCCGGCCGGGCTGGTCGGCATGCTGCTGATGCCGTTCGGCCTCGATGCTCCCTTCATGAAGCTCATGGGCCTCGGCCTGGAGTGGGTGATCGCCATCGCCAAACACATCGCCGCCTGGGGCGGCGATGTCGGCATGGGGCGACAGCATCCCTGGTTCCTGACCGTCTCGACGGCAGGTTTTCTGCTGCTGACATTGCTGAGGACGAGACTGAGATTGATAGGCCTGCCACTGATGGCGACCGCTCTGCTGCTTTCCTGGCATGAGCGGTCGACGCCCCTGCCGGATATCCTGATCTCGGAAGACGGGACGATGGTAGCCCTTGTAGACGGGAAAGGGGTCTCCACCAATCGCGCCCGCCCGCCCGACTTCGTCTACGATCAGTGGAAGAGGGCGCTTTTGCTCGGCGATCCCACCAAACCTGAAATGTCGCCATCCAGGGACAAGCCGCCCGACGACAGGCCACCCGGCGCGAAAACCAACGAGCGGCGCGAACTTACCCCAGAGGAACTCGAAACGGCGAAGTCGAAGATAAAACAGGCGCCTGCCGGCCGCTTCATCTGTGAGCCGACGGCATGGTGTGCGGCAAGCATGGGCAAGGGCATCGTTATCGCGGTCGAGGACGGCCGTTATGCGGGTGCCGCCTGCGACGCCGCCAACCTTGTCATTGCGCCGCGTGCCCGCTTCGACCAATGCCGCTCCGGCGCCCTGATGATCAATGCTGCCACGCTTCGCAAGGCGGGCGCCCTGGAGATATCCCTCAACGGCGCGACCGACATTCGACGCTGGCAGATCCGTGCCGCCATGGCGGGCGGAGACCGTCCCTGGAGCCGACACCGCCACTATGATTGGCGAAGCCGGGGTTTCGACAAGTCATTGCCGGAACCGTTCCGGCAGATGATCAGTGATACCGGCGGATGAGGCCGACGAGCTTGCCCTGGATCTTCACCCGGTCAGGCCCGAAAATGCGGGTCTCATAGGCGGGGTTGGCCGCTTCGAGGGCGATGGAGGCACCGCGGCGGCGAAAACGCTTCAGCGTCGCTTCCTCGTCGTCCACCAACGCCACGACGATGTCGCCGGGATTGGCGGTATTGCTGTTGCGGATGATCACGGTATCGCCGTCGAGAATGCCGGCCTCGATCATCGAATCGCCCTTGACCTCGAGCGCATAATGCTCGCCGGAACCGAGCATCTCGGCCGGCACGGCGATGTCATGGGTGTTGTTCTGGATCGCCGAGATCGGCACGCCGGCAGCGATGCGGCCCATGACCGGAACGGTGGTGGCGTTCGGCGAATCGTCGTTGGCAGCGGGTTTCTGGGGCGCCGCGACCGGCTGCGGCTTGCCGAGGCTGCCTTCGATGACGCTCGGCGAGAAACCGCGGCGCGGCTGCATGCTCGGCGAGTAGGCTTCCGGCAGCTTGATGACTTCGAGCGCCCGGGCCCGGTTTGGCAGGCGGCGGATGAAGCCGCGCTCCTCGAGAGCGGTGATCAGGCGGTGGATGCCGGACTTGGACGCGAGGTCGAGAGCGTCCTTCATTTCGTCGAATGACGGCGGGACGCCGGATTCCTTCATGCGTTCGTGAATGAACAGAAGCAATTCCTGTTGTTTGCGCGTGAGCATCTTTTGGCACCCTCAGAGTCGGAAACAAATCCAGAACGGACACTATATGTTCCATATGTGTTCTGCAAGTCCCTAAATTTCCGTGAAGTATGATGATTTTTTCTTCATAGATGCGTGCCAGATATCTGGAGTCTCACCACTTGCGCGGCGCGAGCCCGCTGCCAAAGTAGCTTTGCGATTCCAATTCCGGGGGCCCTCGCGTGAACGCAAGACCAATCGATCATCTCGTGCTGCCGGTGGCGGGACTTGCCGCTGCGCGTTCCCGGCTCACGAAGCTTGGTTTTACAGTTGCGCCCGACGCTTTTCATCCTTTCGGCACAGCCAATGCTTGTGTGTTCTTCTCGGATGGCAGCTATCTGGAGCCGCTGGCCGTTGCCAATCGCCGCCACGCAAGCGCTGCCGCCAAACGCGGCAACGTTTTTACCGCACGCGATCTGGCCTTCCGCAAGGGACGCGACAGGCAGGGCTTTTCGGCGCTCGTTGTCGCCACGGGCGACGCCATGGCCGATCACGCGCGTTTCAAGATGCGTGGCGTTTCGGCAGGCGACGTGCTGGAATTCTCCCGCGGGATGGCTTTGGCCGACGGTTCCGAAGCCCAGGCGAGCTTCCGGCTGGCTTTTGCGGGTGATGACCGGGCGCCCGACTTCCTGATGTTTTCCTGTCAGCGCATCAATCCCCTGCCGGCCGATCGCGACGAACTGGAGCGCCATTCCAATGCGGTCATGGGGCTGAGCGAGATCGTCCTGTCGGCACCGGCGCCCTCCGATTTTGCGCCCCTTGCCGAGCAGGTGCTGATGACAAAAGCCAAGCCTGAGGCTGCATCGATCGAGCTTGCTGCGTCCAATGCCCGCATTCGCATCCTGCAGGATCACCAACTCGAAGCGGAATTCGCCCTGCCGTCGGTGCCGGAAGCCGAGGGGCTGCGCGGCCGGCTGATCATCTTCAAGACGGCCGATCTTGCCGTGACAGAGATCACCCTTGCTGCTAATGACGTCGCATTCGTCCGCCGGGAGGGCCGTGTTCTCGTCTCGGCGGCGCCCGGCCAGGGTGTTTTGTTCGGCTTCGAGGAATAGGTTCATGGAAGTTACCGCAAATTCCAGCGTCTCCGTCGGCGAAGGAGACGGCAAGGTGGTTTTCGCGCAGGACGCAAAACTGTCGCTGATCGCCGGCCCCTGCCAGATGGAGAGCCGCGACCACTCCTTCATGATGGCAGGCGCTCTGAAGGAACTCTGCGCCAAGCTCGGCATCGGCCTCGTCTACAAATCCTCCTACGACAAGGCCAACCGCACGTCGATTTCCGGCAAGCGCGGCATCGGGCTCGAAACCGCCATGGAGATCTTTGCCGACCTCAAGAAGGAATTCGGCTTTCCGGTCCTGACCGACATTCACACGGAAGAGCAATGCGCCGTCGTGGCGGAGACGGTCGACATCCTGCAGATACCGGCTTTCCTCTCCCGCCAGACGGACCTGCTTGTCGCTGCCGCGAAGACCGGCCGCGTCATCAACGTCAAGAAGGGCCAGTTCCTGGCCCCCTGGGACATGAAGAACGTACTTGCCAAGTTCACCCAGAGCGGCAATCCGAACGTGCTGCTCTGCGAGCGCGGTGCTTCCTTCGGCTACAACACGCTCGTCTCCGACATGCGCTCGCTGCCGATCATGGCGTCGCTCGGCGCTCCAGTCATCTTTGACGCGACGCATTCGGTGCAGCAGCCGGGCGGGCAGGGCGCCTCGACCGGCGGCGACCGCTCCATGGTGCCGGTGCTGGCGCGCGCAGCCGTTGCGGTCGGTGTCGCCGGCGTCTTCCTGGAAACCCACCAGGACCCGGACAACGCGCCCTCGGACGGCCCCAACATGGTGCATCTGAAGGACATGCCGCGGCTGCTCGAAAAGCTGCTCGCGCTTGATGCCGTTGCCAAGGCGGCTTGAGCCCGCCCACAAACAGCGCGCAAACTGCTTCGATTGTAATTTTCGTGTCATTGATTATGAGACATTTTCAGTGACCTCGTGACGTCAAGTCCAAACCAGGGAGAGACCCTTGACCGCCATCACCGATATCATCGCCCGCGAAATTCTCGACAGCCGCGGCAATCCGACCGTAGAGGTGGATGTCTATCTGGAAGACGGTTCGATGGGCCGTGCGGCCGTTCCGTCGGGCGCCTCCACCGGCGCTCATGAGGCCGTCGAACTGCGTGACGGCGGCAAGCGCTACCACGGCAAGGGCGTCGAAAAGGCGGTCGAGGCCGTCAACACCGAGATCTTCGATGCGATCGGCGGTTTTGATGCCGAAAGCCAGATCCATATCGACAAGACGATGATCGCGCTCGACGGCACGCCGAACAAATCGCGCCTCGGCGCCAATGCCATCCTCGGCGTTTCGCTCGCCGTCGCCAAGGCTGCCGCTGAAACGTCCGGCCTGCCGCTCTACCGGTATGTCGGCGGCCCGAACGCCCATGTGCTGCCGGTCCCGATGATGAATATCATCAACGGCGGCGCCCATGCCGACAATCCGATCGACTTCCAGGAATTCATGGTCATGCCGGTCGGCGCCGATACGCTGAAGGACGCCGTGCGCATGGGCTCGGAGATCTTCCACGTCCTCAGGAAGGAACTGGCGGCCCAGGGCCACAATACCAATGTCGGCGACGAAGGCGGTTTCGCACCGGGCCTGAAGAGCGCGTCGGAAGCCCTCGACTTCATCATGAAATCGGTCGAAAAGGCCGGTTACACGCCTGGCGACGACGTCTGCCTGGCGCTTGATTGCGCCTCGACCGAATTCTTCAAGAACGGCAAGTACGAAATGGAAGGCGAGGGCCGCACGCTCGAGCCGGAAGCCATGGCCGATTACCTGGCCGAACTCGCAGCCAAGTACCCGATCATTTCGATCGAAGACGGCATGGCCGAAGACGATTGGGCCGGCTGGAAGTACCTGACCGACAAGATCGGCGCCAAGTGCCAGCTCGTCGGCGACGACCTGTTCGTCACCAATTCGTCCCGCCTGCGCGACGGCATAAAGATGGGTGTCGCCAACTCCATCCTCGTCAAGGTCAACCAGATCGGCTCGCTGTCGGAAACGCTTGATGCCGTCGAGACTGCCCACAAGGCAGCCTATACCGCCGTCATGTCGCACCGCTCGGGCGAAACCGAAGACTCGACGATCGCCGATCTCGCCGTCGCCACCAATTGCGGACAGATCAAGACCGGCTCGCTGTCGCGCTCCGACCGGCTTGCCAAGTACAACCAGCTCATCCGCATCGAGGAAATGCTGGGTCCGCAGGCCGTTTATGCCGGCCGCGGCATCCTGAAGGCCTGAGGCTTTTCAATCCGACATTTCCCATGAAGCCCGCGTCAAAAGCGCGGGCTTTTTCGCGTCATGATTCTGGTCAACGATTGCTTAAGCAAGTTCTGCGAATTTGAAGCTCTGTTTCGGATCCGATTTGAGATCCCGTAAGCGTGGCAAGGCGTTAGAGCGGCATGTGGACAAAGCATCATAAGAAAAGAAGATTCGGCCGTTTTGTCCTTCCCGCCATCACAGTCGCGTTTCTGTCCTACTTCGGCTATCATTCCATCCATGGTGATCTCGGTCTGATCGCAACGGAGGAATTCGAGCGTCAGCGGCAGGCCCGCGCGGAGGAGCTCGCCAAGCTGACTGCCCGGCGCGAAACGCTGGAGCGGCAGGTTCAGCTGATGAGCGACGGCTCGCTCGACAAGGACATGCTGGACGAGATCGCCCGTTATCAGCTGAATATTTCCCGCGGCGACGAAATCGTCATCTTCAACAACTACTTCTAAATTAACCTGTTTTCGGTTAATTTTACATTTTCATAACCTTTTCAATGGGTTGTGCGGAATGTGAGCCATGCATTTATGGCATTGCTGGGGCAGGCTTTCTTGCCTATGGTACGCCCCGAAACCAGAGTGGGAATCTGGCGATACACGTCAGGGCGCAATCTCGCTCTCAACGCAGAACTCAAAGGGAGGGATGAATGGCGCCGACAAAAACCGCGTCTGTATCCGGCCGCAAACCAGCGGCAAAGTCTGCAATCAAATCGGCCTCGAAATCCTCCGCCAAGGAGTTTACGGGCAAGAACACCCCGGATTTCGGCAAGGATCAGGATCTTCACGCTTATCGTGAAATGCTGTTGATCCGTCGTTTCGAGGAAAAGGCCGGCCAGCTCTACGGCATGGGCTTCATCGGCGGTTTCTGTCACCTCTATATCGGCCAGGAAGCTGTCGTCGTCGGCATGCAGATGGCGCAGCAGGAGGGTGATCAGGTTATCACCGCCTATCGCGACCATGGGCATATGCTGGCAACCGGCATGAGCGCGCGTGGCGTCATGGCGGAACTCACAGGACGCAAGGGCGGCTATTCCCGAGGGAAGGGCGGCTCGATGCACATGTTCTCCAAGGAGAAGCATTTCTACGGCGGCCACGGCATCGTCGGCGCCCAGGTCTCGCTCGGAACCGGTCTCGCCTTCGCCAACAGGTATCGTGGGAATGACAGCGTCTCGGTCGCCTATTTCGGCGATGGCGCGGCCAACCAGGGCCAGGTCTACGAGAGCTTCAACATGGCTGCCCTCTGGAAGCTGCCGATCGTCTATATCGTCGAAAACAACCGTTATGCGATGGGCACCTCGACGGCCCGTGCAACGGCGCAGTCGAACTACTCGCTGCGTGGCTCCGGTTTCGGCATCCCCGGCATCCAGGTCGACGGCATGGACGTTCGCGCCGTGAAGGCCGCCGGCGACGAGGCGCTCGAGCACTGCCGTTCCGGCCAGGGCCCGATCATTCTCGAAATGCTCACCTACCGTTATCGCGGTCACTCCATGTCCGACCCGGCGAAATATCGCTCCAAGGACGAAGTGCAGAAGATGCGCTCCGAGCACGACCCGATCGAGCAGGTGCGCCTGCGCCTCCTCGAAAAGGGCTGGGCCACCGAGGACGAGCTGAAGGCGATCGACAAGGATATCCGCGACGTCGTTTCGGATAGCGCCGATTTCGCCCAGGCCGATCCGGAGCCGGATCCGTCCGAGCTCTACACCGACATTCTGCTCTGATCGCGGGGAGGGAACCCAATGCCAATCGATATCCTGATGCCCGCCCTTTCTCCGACCATGGAGGAAGGCACGCTCAGCAAGTGGCTGAAAAAAGAGGGTGACAAGGTCACCTCCGGCGACGTGATCGCCGAAATCGAGACCGACAAGGCGACCATGGAAGTGGAAGCCGTCGATGAAGGCGTGATCGGCAAGCTGCTGATCGCCGCCGGCACCGAAAACGTCAAGGTCAACACCAAGATTGCCGTGCTCCTGCAAGATGGCGAGAGCGCCGACGCGATCGGGTCTCCGGCTCCTGCCAAGGAGGCTCCGAAGGCTGAAGCACAGGCCGCCCCGGAAGAAAAGCCGGCTGCTGCTCAGGCCTCGGTCCCGGCCCAGCCCAAGGCCGAGGCCGCCGCCGATCCGGATATCCCGGCCGGCACCGAGATGGTCATGACCACGGTGCGCGAAGCGCTCCGCGACGCCATGGCCGAAGAAATGCGCCGCGACGAGGACGTCTTCGTCATGGGCGAGGAAGTCGCCGAATACCAGGGCGCCTACAAGATCACGCAGGGCCTCCTGCAGGAATTCGGACCCCGCCGCGTCGTCGACACGCCGATCACCGAACACGGCTTTGCCGGCGTCGGCGTCGGTGCCGCCATGGCGGGCCTGAAGCCGATCGTCGAGTTCATGACCTTCAACTTCGCCATGCAGGCGATCGACCAGATCATCAACTCGGCCGCCAAGACGCTTTACATGTCCGGTGGCCAGATGGGTGCGCCGATCGTGTTCCGTGGCCCGAACGGTGCCGCCGCCCGCGTCGGCGCGCAGCACAGCCAGGACTATGCCACCTGGTACAGCCAGATCCCGGGCCTCAAGGTCGTCATGCCCTACACGGCTGCCGACGCCAAGGGCCTGCTGAAGGCCGCCATCCGCGATCCGAACCCGGTCGTCTTCCTGGAAAACGAAATCCTCTATGGCCACCAGTTCGAAGTGCCGAAGCTCGACGATTTCGTCCTGCCGATCGGCAAGGCGCGCATCCACAAAAAGGGTAACGACGTCACCATCGTTTCCTTCGGCATCGGCATGACTTACGCCGTGAAGGCGGTTGCCGAACTGGAAAAGGAAGGCATTGACGTCGAACTCATCGACCTTCGCACGCTGCGCCCGATGGACCTTCCGACGGTCATCGAATCGGTCAAGAAGACCGGCCGCCTCGTGACGGTCGAGGAAGGGTATCCGCAGAACTCGGTCGGCACCGAAATCGCCACCCGCGTCATGCAGCAGGCCTTCGACTATCTCGACGCGCCGATCCTGACGATCGCCGGCAAGGACGTTCCGATGCCTTATGCGGCCAATCTTGAAAAGCTGGCGCTGCCGAATGTCGGCGAAGTCGTCCAGGCGGTGAAAACCGTCTGCTACAAATAAGGGGAGGATGTTTCGATGCCGATCAACATCACCATGCCTGCCCTGTCTCCAACCATGGAAGAGGGCAATCTTTCCAAGTGGCTCGTCAAGGAGGGCGACAAGGTCAAGTCCGGCGACGTGCTCGCCGAGATCGAGACCGACAAGGCGACCATGGAAGTCGAATCCGTCGATGAGGGCACCGTTGCCAAGCTCGTCGTTGCGGCCGGCACCGAAGGCGTCAAGGTCAATGCCCTGATCGCCATCCTCGCCGCCGACGGCGAGGATGTCGCGGCTGCCGCTGCCGGCGGTGGTGCTTCTCCGGCTACGAAGGCCGAGGCTGCACCCGCCCCGAAGGCGGAAGCCGCTCCGGCTCAGAAGGCATCAGAACCGGCGCCTGCTGTCGCGGTATCGGCTCCGGCTGCTGCCCCGGCATCGTCGTCCGGTGCAAAGACCTTCTCGTCCCCACTCGCCCGTCGCCTCGCAAAGGAAGCCGGCCTCGATCTTTCGGCGGTTGCCGGCTCCGGCCCGCACGGCCGTGTCGTCAAGGCCGATATCGAAAAGGCTGTGGCTTCCGGTGGTGCCAGGCCCGCACCGGCTGCCGCTCCGCAGGCTGCTGCCGCGCCGGCGCCGGCCATGGCCAAGGGGCCGGCGGACGATACCGTCCTCAAGCTCTTCCCCGAGGGTTCCTACGAGCTTCTGCCGCATGACGGCATGCGCAAGACGATCGCCTCGCGCCTCACCGAGTCGAGCCAGACGGTTCCGTCCTATTTCGTCTCGATGGATTGCGAGCTCGACGCGCTGATGAAGCTGCGCGCCGAGATCAACAAGTCTTCGCCGATGAAGAAGACCGACAAGGGCGAGGTTCCGGCCTTCAAGCTGTCGGTCAACGACTTCATCATCAAGGCGATGGCGCTCGCCCTGCGCGATGTCCCGATGGCGAATGCGTCCTGGACCTCGACCGCCCGCGTGCTGCACAAGCATGCAGACGTCGGTGTGGCAGTGTCGATCCCTGACGGCCTGATCACCCCGATTGTCCGCAAGGCTGAAACGAAGACGCTGTCCGTCATCTCCAACGAGGTGAAGGATCTCGCCAGGCGCGCCCGCGACAAGAAGCTGAAGCCGGAAGAATACCAGGGCGGCACGACATCCGTGTCGAACCTCGGCATGTTCGGCGTCTCCAACTTCACCTCGATCGTCAATCTTCCGCAGGCCTCGATCGTCTCGATCGGCGCAGGCGTCGAGAAGCCGATCGTCAAGAACGGCGAGATCAAGATCGGCACGGTCATGACCGCAACCTTCGCCTTCGACCACCGCGTCATCGACGGCGCGCTCGGTGCGGAACTCGCGTCCGCCTTCAAGCGCTACATCGAAAACCCGATGGCGATGCTGGTGTAACGCAACTTATGTGGGGACTGTCCCTCCCCCTTGCGGGGAGGGTGTCCGCGGAGCGGACGGGTGGGGGTGGTGCAACACGCGGTGACGCTGATGGCCTGGAACCGAGAAAATCCAAATCCGCCCAGCACCAGCGCCGCAAGCAATGCCCCGCGCCTGCGTAAATCTATGACGGATGCGGAGCGCCGTCTCTGGGCTGCGCTTCGGAAGGAAATGCCGGAAACGCCAGGTACGCATTTCCGGCGACAGATGGCGATTGGGCCGTATGTGGTAGATTTTGTGTGTCTAGGACATCGGCTTATTGTCGAGGTAGATGGGAAATTTCACGATGTGCCCGATCAACGACTTCGAGATGCCGTCCGTGCTGAGAAATCTGGCGGTAGCCCTTGCCACCCCCATCCCTAGCCCCTCCCCGCAAGGGGGAGGGGAACTGTGAGCGCTTCGATGAAAACCGTTCTCTGCTATGGCGATTCATTGACCTGGGGTACGGATGCCGCAACCGGCGGCCGCCATGCCTTCGAGGATCGCTGGCCGAGCGTGCTGCAGGCAGCGCTCGGTCCCGCGGTCAACGTGGTCGCTGAGGGTCTCGGCGGTCGTACCACCGCCTATGACGACGGGCTTGCCGATTGCGATCGCAACGGTGCGCGGCTGCTGCCGACCGTCCTTCATAGCCATGGTCCGCTCGAGCTGGTCATCCTCATGCTCGGCACCAACGACCTGAAGCCGATTATCCATGGCACGGCGATCGGCGCCCGGGCAGGCGTGAAAAAGCTGGTCAGCCTCGTTCGCTTCCACGATTGGGGTCGCGAATGCGAAACGCCGGAAATCCTTATCGTGTCGCCGCCGACGCTCTGCGAGACCGCAAACCCGATGACCGGAGCGATGTTTCGGGGAGGCATCGAGCAGTCTTCGATGCTCGCATCGCTCTATCGGGACCTTGCGGACGAACTGGGCTGCGGCTTCTTCGATGCGGGATCCGTCGCCAAAACGACGCCGATCGACGGCGTGCATCTCGATGCAGAAAATACCCGTGCCATCGGGCGCGGCCTCGAACCCATCGCGCGAATGATGCTGGGGCTATGATGAGTGCGAGGCGGTTGACCAGGGTCAAGGAGTAGCGGGAAGGGGTGGGTTCTACCTCTCCATGTCAACAGCATGGAGTGATAGAAATGTCGAGCACGCCCCATCATCTTGCGGAAGAGTTTCCGGAGTATCTCGTCCAGATGCGCCACCTGCGCGAAACGGACGGGCATTTCCACCGGATTTGCAGTGAATACGAGGATGTGAACCACCAGGTCCACAAGGCCGAGACAGGAATGGAACCATGCGACGATATTAGCATGGTCGAGCTGCGCAAGCGGCGGCTGGCCCTGAAGGACGAGATATACGGGATGCTGACGCGGGTGGAACCGGTCGTAGAAGAGACCGACGCCTGACACCGGAAAAACCGGCGCTTCGCTCCCGAAGAAACAAAAGCAGGGCTTGCGGTCTATCCCGTGCCCGCTGAAACCAAGGAGTGAAGCGCCTATGGCCAATGCTTACGACGTCATCGTTATCGGTTCCGGTCCGGGCGGTTATATCGCCGCCATCCGGGCATCCCAGCTCGGGTTGAAAGTCGCCGTCGTCGAGCGCGAGCACCTCGCCGGCATCTGCTCCAACTGGGGCTGCATCCCGACCAAGGCGCTGTTGCGCTCGGCCGACGTCATGCACACCGCGACCCATGCGAAAGATTACGGCCTGACGCTGGAAGGCACGATCAAGCCGGACGTCAAGGCGATCGTCGACCGCTCACGCGGCATCGCCCACCGCATGAACAACGGCGTTGGTTTCCTGTTCAAGAAGAACAAGGTCGACATCATCTGGGGCGAGGCGAAGGTCACCAAACCCGGCGAGATCGTTGTCGGCAAGTCGACCAAGCCGGTTGTTCAGCCGCAGGGGCCGATCCCCAAGAACACGCTCGGCGAAGGCACCTATACCGCCAAGCACATCATCATCGCCACCGGCGCCCGCCCGCGCGCGCTTCCGGGCATCGAGCCGGACGGCAAGCTGATCTGGACCTATTTCGAGGCGATGAAGCCGGAAGAAATGCCGAAGTCGCTGCTGGTCATGGGCTCGGGCGCGATCGGCATCGAGTTTGCGAGCTTCTACCGCACCATGGGCGTCGAGGTCACCGTCGTCGAGATCATGAGCCAGGTCATGCCTGTCGAGGATGTGGAGATTTCCGCCATCGCCAAGAAGCAGTTCGAGCGCCAGGGCATGAAGATCCTGCTCGAAGCCAAGGTCGCCAAGGTCGTGAAGGGTGCCAACTCGGTCACCGCGACGATCGAACTCAAGGACGGCAAGACGCAGGAGATCACCGCCGACCGGATGATCTCCGCCGTCGGCGTCCAAGCCAATATCGAAGGCATCGGCCTCGAGGCCGTCGGCGTGAAGACCGACCGCGGCTTCATCGTCGTCGACGGCTACGGCAAGACCAATGTGCCCGGCCTCTATGCGATCGGCGACGTCGCCGGCCCGCCGCTGCTCGCCCACAAGGCCGAACACGAGGCGGTCATCTGTGTCGAGAAGATCGCCGGCCTGCCCAACGTCCATCCGATGGACAAGCTGAAGATCCCTGGCTGCACCTATTGCAACCCGCAGGTCGCCTCGGTCGGCCTCACCGAAGCCAAGGCGAAGGAGCAGGGCCGCGACATCCGCGTAGGCCGTTTCCCGTTCGTGGCCAACGGCAAGGCTATCGCGCTCGGCGAGGACCAGGGCCTCGTCAAGACAATCTTCGACAAGAAGACGGGCGAACTCATCGGCGCCCACATGGTCGGTGCCGAAGTCACCGAACTGATCCAGGGCTTCGTCGTCGCCATGAACCTGGAGACGACGGAAGAGGAGCTGATGCACACGATCTTCCCGCATCCGACCATTTCCGAAACGATGAAGGAAAGCGTTCTCGACGCCTACGGCCGGGCGCTGAATGCCTGACGAGATCGCCCTGCCGGGGATTGTTCCACGGCGGGGCATCGCCCATATGAGTGTGTCTGGAACGGGAGCATAACATGCAGGTAGGTTGGATTGCGGCGATCATCATCGGCGGCCTGGCGGGTTGGCTCGCCGGCAAGCTGATGGATGTCCGCTTCGGCATTTTCATGAACATCGTCATTGGCATCGTCGGCGCGGTTCTGGCCAACGGCATCTTCAACAGGTTCAACATCCATGTTGCAGACGGATGGCTGGGTTACCTGGTTGCAGGTTTCATCGGCTCCTGCATTTTGCTATTTATCGCCAAACTCGTCAGGCGCTGACGGTAGCCGCGCTCCAAGCGGTTGAAAGCAGGTATTTATGGTCACCATTCTCGACACGATCGCATCCGGCGATGAAAAGCGCGTCCGTCATCCGGAAAAGGCGCATCGTCCCGATACCGAGATCATGCGCAAGCCGGAATGGATCCGCGTTCGTGCACCGGTTTCCAAGGGCTATCAGGAAACCCGCGCGATCGTGAAGGAAAACAAGCTGGTGACGGTCTGCGAGGAAGCGGGCTGCCCCAATATCGGGGAGTGCTGGGACAAGAAGCACGCCACCTTCATGATCATGGGCGAGATCTGCACCCGCGCCTGCGCCTTCTGCAACGTGGCGACCGGCAAGCCGAACGCGCTCGATATGGAAGAGCCCGAAAACGTCGCCAAGGCCGTCAAGCAGATGGGCCTGTCCCACGTGGTCATCACCTCCGTCGACCGTGATGACCTGGCCGACGGCGGCGCCGAACATTTCGAGAAGGTGATCTGGGCGATTCGTGCCGCGTCGCCGGCAACGACGATCGAGATCCTGACGCCCGACTTCCTGAAGAAGCCCGGTGCGCTGGAGCGGGTCGTCGCCGCCAAGCCGGACGTGTTCAACCACAATATGGAAACCGTGCCGGGCAACTATCTGACCGTTCGCCCCGGCGCCCGCTATTTCCACTCCGTCCGGCTGCTGCAGCGGGTGAAGGAGCTGGATCCGACCATGTTCACCAAGTCCGGCATCATGGTGGGGCTTGGCGAGGAGCGCAACGAAGTGCTGCAGCTGATGGACGATCTGCGCACCGCCGACGTCGACTTCCTGACGATCGGCCAGTATCTGCAGCCCACCCGAAAGCACCACAAGGTAGAAAGCTTCGTCACGCCGGAGGAGTTCAAGTCCTACGAGACCGTTGCCTATTCCAAGGGTTTCCTGATGGTGTCGTCCAGCCCGCTGACCCGGTCATCGCATCACGCCGGCGACGATTTCGCTCGCCTCAAGGCTGCGCGCGAGAGGAAAGTCCTGGCCGCCGCCGAGTAGGGCGGCAGCCGGTTCCAGGCTTATTCGGCCGCCTGGATCTTTTCGCTCTTGTCCTGGCCACGTCTTCTTTCGCGCAGCGTGAACCTGTGGCCGCGCGCTTCGGCCTTAGCCATTTCAATGAGATAGACGAGCATGGGGAGCTGGTTCATATCTGCAAGCTGCTTTGCGGATTCGAGCAGCTTTATCATCTGCGAGAAATCGTCCATGGATGCCTCTTTCGGCTGCGCCCGGTCTGCTGTCGGTTGAGTATACCAATTGTACGCGCGCTTGCGACTCTCGATCACTGCAACCGGATGGATGCTACGTTAAATCTTATCAATCCGAATGCCATCTGACATCAACAAATGACCGGTGGTTGAACCAGTCCCTCCGACGTCCGCGTCAAAGCTCTGTCACAATCGCATTCGGCGATCTCTATAGCGCCGTCTGTTTGACATTGAAATCCTCCTGTCGTCATCGGCCGTTACCGCCAGTCACGATACCGAGAGCCTGAGTCACGGGAGAGCATGATGGATATGGAATCTGGCGCGAATGCGATCCGTTACGTGGGAATTGCCGAAGCGGCAGACAAGATCCCCGGTGCTGATCGGATTCTGGTCATCGGCTGTTCCGGCGGCGGTAAATCGACGCTGTCGCAGAAGGTCGCCCGCCGCTTCGGGCTTGCCTACGTCTCGATCGACCGGGACGTGCTCTGGCTGCCGGGCTGGGTGCAGCGCGAAAGGCCGGAACAGCATCGGATAATCGCCGAGTTGAGCGCCGGCGAACGCTGGATCATGGATGGCACCAATACGTCCACTTTCGACATTCGCGTGCCGCGCTGCAAGCTCGTCATCTGGGTCCGCATGCCGCGCTGGCTGTGCGTCTGGGGCATTCTCGGCCGCTGGATCACCAACAGGGGAGGCACCCGCCCGGAAATGGCGCCTGGCTGTCCGGAAAAGATCGATCTCGATTTCCTCCGCTTCGTCTGGACCTGGGAGAAGGTCTACGGCCCGCGCGTCCTTGCCGGGTTGGCGGCCCACGCGGCCGGGAAGCCGGTTCTGGTGTTGAAATCCCGTCGCGAAATGCGCGATCTTCTTGATCTTATCGGAGCGGGCGCTTAACTCGGGATCATGCCAAAGTTCGAAATCCGCCGTCCCGTGAAGCACAGCGCCGAAGAAATGTACGCGCTCGTTGCCGATGTCGAAAAATACCCGCAGTTCCTGCCGCTCTGCGAGGCACTGGCCGTGCGCTCCTCCAAGGAGCGCGACGGCAAGACGCTGCTCGTGGCCGACATGACGGTCGGCTACAAGGCGATCCGCGAGACCTTCACCACCCAGGTCCTGCTCAATCCCGCCGAGCGGATCATCGACGTGAAATATATCGAGGGACCGTTCAAATATCTCGACAACCGCTGGAGCTTCGAGCCGGCGGGCGACGGTTCGCCGAATGCCGGCCCAGAGGGGTGCATCGTGCATTTCTACATCGATTACGAGTTCAAGAGCATGATCCTCGGCGCTCTGATGGGCTCGATGTTCGACCGCGCCTTCCGCATGTTCGCGGAAGCCTTCGAGACAAGGGCCGACAAGATCTACGCCTGAGCCGCTTGCGGGCTTGGGCCGTCCGGACGATGATCATGTGGTCAATATTCCCTGGACCGCCGATTTCCTGCTGACCGAGATGTGCCCCGTGCCCAAATAGCGACTGCTCTTGCGAACCGTCGCGCTCTGACGGATAGTCTCCTCACCGCGCAGGGGAGGCTGGCATGGCAGGACATCTCTCACGCATGATGTGGCCGGTGTTTACGGCTGTAATCCTGGCGATGCCCGCCGCTGCGGCCGACATCTCGAAGCTTCGCCAGCCCGGTACCTATGTGATCGTCTCGGACAAGGACGGCAAGGCGATCAGCGGGGCATATTGGCTGTCCCCGGAACTCAAGTTCGTCGTCCATTCCGAAGACGCCGCTGCACCGGCCATGGGTGTTTTCGTCGATCGGGAAATGTTTCCGCGCCGGATCGCGCAGTTCGAAATCTTCCTGAATGTGCGACTGACCTATGATCCCGAGCCAGGCTCCCTGCCGGTCGGAAGGATCGCTCAGATCAAGCAGACCGAAAAATTTCCCAAATCCGATCCGAAAACCTCTCTGTTGGCGTTCGCAACCACCGGCATCGTCTCGTCGAAACTCCAGGACATCGACATCGTCAGCCGCAGCTATGGCGTCGATGGCGACCAGTTCAGCATACCCGGCCGCAAGCCCGGCGAACGCGTCCATATCGAGACCCTGGATATCGATCTCTCCGCTGCCGATGCGGCAAAGGTAACCGCGGTCGAAACCGGCGAGGCGCTGAGCAGCCTGGATTTTCACATGCTTTACGTTACGCGCGCGCTCCCCTCTGTCCAGACGGTGGTGAAATGTTTCGAGGAGGTTCGGGCGAGCCCCAAGTTTCAGACGGCGGCGACGAAGCTGCGCGAAACGATGGATCAGTGGATGGCCACCACCTTCATGAAAGACGGCAAGACATGGTGGGACCGTGAGAAGGTGAGCCCGGAGGATTTCGGGCCGGATGTCGCTTCGCTCTGCCCGAATCCTTGATTGGGGAAACCCCACGAGTGCCCCTCAGCGTGCCGCCGGGTTCTGGTCAGCCTGCGGCCTCCATCAGCATTTCCAGCGCGGTCCGTACGGTCGCGAGCCTGATGTCCGTGCGGCCGATATCGCCGTAGCGCATTTCCCGGTGCAGGAGCTTTCCACCACGGCTCTTCGCCGACAGATGCACAAGCCCGACCGGCTTGTCCGCCGATCCGCCGCCGGGACCGGCGATGCCGGTCACCGCAACCGCCACGGCCGCCTTTGAGCGATAAAGCGCGCCATGCACCATCTGCAGCGCCGTTTCCTTCGACACTGCGCCATGGGCCGTAAGCGTGGCGTCGGTCACGCCGAGCATGTCCATCTTCGCCTGGTTCGTGTAGGTGACGAAACCCCGGTCAACGACGGCCGATGACCCCGAAATCTCCGTCAGCGCCCCGGCGATCAGTCCGCCCGTGCAGGATTCCGCCGTCGAGACCATCAGTCCGCGTGCGGTAAAATCCGTGATGATCCGCCTGGCCTGGTCCTCGATATCGGCGGGAAACAGGCTCACGCGGCCTCTCCGCGATAGACCACTGTCGCCGTCGCGATCGCGGCAATGCCTTCGCGGCGGCCGATGAAGCCGATCTTCTCGTTGGTGGTCGCTTTCACCGAGCAGCGGTCGAGCGAAATGCCGAGAATCTCGGAGAGGTTCTCGCGCATCGCCTGGCGGTGCGGGGCGATCTTCGGGGCTTCCGCGATCAACGAGATATCCGCGTTCATGATCGTGCCGCCATGCTCGCGGACGATCTTCGCCGCATGGTCGAGGAAGATTTTCGACGGTGCCCCGCGCCATTGCATGTCCGAAGGCGGAAAATGGTCGCCGATATCGCCGGCGCCGCAGGTGGCGAGCAGCGCGTCGGTCAACGCATGCAGGGCGACGTCGGCATCCGAATGGCCGGTGAGCCTCTGGTCGTGCGGAATGAAGACGCCGCAAAGCGTCACCCCGTCGCCGGGTTCGAGCTGGTGCACGTCGTAACCATTGCCGGTCCGTACATCGGGAAGGGCGGTCGAGGACCGGCTCTGCGAGAGTTTTTCGTCGGCCATGGCGATATCCCGCTTCACGGTGAGTTTGATATTGTCGACCGATCCTTCCACCAGGGTGACCGGCAGTCCGGCCCATTCGGCGATCGAGGCATCGTCGGTGAAATCCTCGCGGCGCAGGGCCGCCGCCTTCTCATGGGCGGTGCGGATTTGCGAGAGAAGGAAGCTCTGCGGCGTCTGGGCGGCATAAAGCCCGGCGCGCGGTACTGTTTCGTGCACCAGTCCGTCGGAACCGCCGCGCTTCAGCGTGTCGCTGACCGGAACGGCCGGCAGCACGCCGTCCTGCCCATCGTCGAGCGCCTGTGCCACCCGCTCGAGCACGCCGTGGTCGACAAAGGGCCGCGCCGCATCGTGGATCATCACATGGGTCGCCTCGGTGCCGGAAAGGGCGCGCAGGCCTTCATAGACCGAGCGCTGCCGTGTTTCCCCGCCGAACGTGGTGATCAGCCCGGCCGCTCCCTTGACGCCGACGGTTGCCGCCGCGAACAACGCCTCATCGTCCGGATGAATGACGACGACGATCGGACCGCTGCGAGGCCAGGTCAGAAACCGCTCGAGCGTATGGGCGATGACCGGCTTGCCCCCGATCCGCCGATACTGTTTGGGGCCGTCCTCAGGGGAACCGGCCCGTTCCCCGCGACCTGCGGCGACGATGACGATACCGATTGTCCCGGAACCGATTGTCATGGCTTTGTCGTCCCCGACCCGTAATTCGTTTTGGATTGACAGGCGCAGAACTATAGGACCAAAAGCCTGAATTCCAGCATGCCGCTCAAAAATAACGCAGTTCAGGAATTGCTCTTGGCAAATGCTCGAGACCTGAATAAAAATAGTGCAACTATCTCATGTGCCCGAAAGATCATCATTTGAGTTTTCAAGATCTTGCCAAGCCTTTTCAGATCGGGCCTGTCGCCATTCGCAATCGCGTCGTCCTGGCGCCGATGTCCGGCGTCACCGATCTGCCGTTCAGGCGGCTTGCCTGGCGCTATGGCGCCGGGCTGGTCGTGACGGAAATGGTCGCCAGCGGTGAACTCATTCTCAACCGCGGCGAATCATGGGCGCGGCTGAAGGGCGCCGGGATTTCGCCGCACATGGTGCAGCTCGCCGGCCGCGAGGCGCAGCCGATGGCGCAAGCAGCAAGGATCGCCGCCGACAACGGTGCCGACATCATCGACATCAACATGGGATGTCCCGCCAAGAAGGTAACGGGCGGTTATTCCGGCTCGGCGCTGATGCGCGATCCGGACCACGCCCTGTCGATGATCGAGGCGACCGTCAATGCCGTCAAAGTGCCGGTGACGCTGAAGATGCGGCTCGGCTGGGACGAGAACTCCATCAACGCGCCCGAGATCGCCCGCCGCGCCGAACAGGCCGGCATCCAGCTGGTGACCATCCACGGCCGCACCCGCATGCAGTTCTACGAGGGCAGGGCGGACTGGGATGCGATCCGCCAGGTGCGCGACGCGATCTCCATCCCGCTGATCGCCAATGGCGACGTCGAATCGCCCGAGGACGCCCAAGCTATTCTGGCGCGCTCCGGTGCCGATGCGGTCATGGTCGGCCGCGGCGCTCAGGGGCGGCCCTGGCATGTCGGCTGGCTCGCCGGCCACGCGGCGCCGTCGCAGGCCGAGGTCGCCGATCTGGTCATAGAGCATTACGAGGCGATGCTGGAACTCTACGGCCGCGAGGCCGGCCTCCGCCATGCGCGAAAACAGCTCGGCTGGTATCTCGACCGCTATGCATCGGGCCTGCCCGTCGAAGAAAAGGCCTTCATCATGATTTCGAAAGACCCGGCCGATGTCTCGCGCCGGATGATTGCAGCGCTCGGCGGCCAATCCTTCGACGCCAAAAAGCCCGCCGCCGCCCAGAAGGAGGCCGCATGAGCAAGTCCCAAGCGCCGGATGCCACGATTGGCAACGCGCTCGCCATGGCCGTCCTCAACTCGGTGCAGAACCCAGTGATCCTGGTCGATGCGGCGGGCAAGGTCGCGTTCGCGAACTGGGAGGCGGAGGCCTTCTTCGGCGCCAGCGCGTCCCATCTCGCCAAGAACAAGATCTCCACCTTCATCCCGTTCGGAAGCCCGCTTCTCGCCCTGATCGACCAGGTGCGCGAGCGCAAGGCGCCCGTCAACGAATACCGTGTCGACCTGTCTTCGCCGCGCCTCGGCCAGGACAAGCTCGTCGATCTCTATGTCGCGCCCGTGGTCAGCGAACCGGGCTCGGTGGTCGTCGTCTTCCAGGAACGGTCCATGGCGGACAAGATCGACCGCCAGCTCACCCATCGCGCCGCCGCTCGTTCGGTGACGGGTCTGGCCTCCATGCTTGCCCACGAGATCAAGAACCCGCTGTCGGGCATCCGCGGCGCCGCCCAGCTTCTGGAAAGCGTCGTTCCCGACGACGACCGGGCACTGACCCAGTTGATTTGCGACGAGACCGACCGGATCGTTTCGCTGGTCGATCGCATGGAAGTCTTTTCCGACGAACGGCCGGTCGATCGCGTAGCCCTCAACATCCATTCGGTGCTCGATCACGTGAAGGCGGTCGCCAAGGCCGGTTTTGCGCGCAACATCAAGATTTCAGAAATGTACGACCCGTCGCTGCCGCCGGTCTTTGCCAACCGCGACCAGCTGGTGCAGGTCTTCCTCAACCTCATCAAGAACGCGGCCGAAGCTGTCGGCGACCAGCCGGACGGCGAAATCATGCTGACGACAGCCTATCGCCCGGGCATCAAGCTTTCGGTCGCCGGCACCCGGGACAAGATTTCCCTGCCGCTCGAATTCTGCGTCATCGACAACGGACCGGGCGTTCCGACCGACCTCGTGCCGCATCTCTTCGACCCCTTCATCACCACCAAGACGAACGGCTCGGGTCTCGGTCTCGCGCTGGTTGCCAAGATCATCGGCGGCCATGGCGGCATCGTTGAGTGCGACAGCCAGGCGCGCCGCACGATATTCCGCGTTCTGATGCCCATGCACAAGGAAGAGGCCACGGACGGCCGCGCCTTGAACTCCACAGGAAACGTAAAATGACTGCCACGATCCTTGTCGCCGACGACGACGCGGCCATCCGTACCGTTCTGAACCAGGCCTTGACCAGGGCTGGTTACGAAGTGCGCATTACCTCCAATGCCGCCACCCTGTGGCGCTGGATCTCGGCCGGGGAGGGCGATCTCGTCGTCACCGACGTGATCATGCCGGACGAGAACGCCTTCGACCTCCTGCCGCGCATCAAGAAGGCCAGGCCCGAGCTGCCGGTGCTCGTCATGAGCGCCCAGAACACCTTCATGACGGCCATCAAGGCCTCCGAAAAGGGTGCCTACGACTACCTGCCGAAACCTTTCGACCTGACCGAGCTGATCGCCATCATCGGCCGGGCGCTCGCCGAGCCCAAGCGCAAGCCCGCCCGCCTCGACGACGACATGCAGGACGGCATGCCGCTCGTCGGCCGCTCCGCCGCCATGCAGGAAATCTACCGCGTGCTCGCGCGTCTGATGCAGACCGACCTGACGCTGATGATCACCGGTGAGTCCGGCACCGGCAAGGAACTGGTCGCGCGCGCGCTCCATGATTACGGCAAGCGCCGCAACGGTCCGTTCGTGGCGATCAACATGGCCGCCATTCCGCGCGACCTGATCGAATCGGAACTTTTCGGCCATGAGAAGGGCGCTTTTACCGGCGCCCAGAACCGCTCCACCGGCCGCTTCGAGCAGGCCGAGGGCGGAACCCTGTTCCTCGACGAGATCGGCGACATGCCGATGGACGCCCAGACGCGCCTCCTGCGCGTCCTGCAGCAGGGCGAATACACCACCGTCGGCGGCCGCACGCCCATCCGCACCGATGTCCGCATCGTCGCGGCCACCAACAAGGATTTGAAGCACCTGATCAACCAAGGCCTCTTCCGCGAGGACCTTTATTACCGCCTCAACGTCGTGCCGCTGCGCCTGCCTCCCTTGCGTGACCGTGCCGAGGACATTCCGGATCTGGTGCGCCACTTCATGCAGATGGCCGAGAAGGAAGGGCTGGATGCCAAGCGTTTCGACAGCGAGGCGCTGGATCTGATGAAGGCCTATGCCTGGCCGGGCAACGTGCGCGAGCTGGAAAACCTGGTTCGGCGCCTGATGGCGCTTTACCCGCAGGAGGTCATCAGCCGCGAGATCATCGAATCGGAGCTGCGCTCGGATGTTCCCGACAGCCCGATCGACAAGATGGGGACCCGCAGCGGTTCGCTCACCATCGCGCAGGCCGTGGAAGAAAACATGCGCAGCTATTTCGCGAGCTTCGGCGAAAACCTTCCGCCGCCGGGTCTCTACGATCGCGTCCTGACGGAGCTGGAATATCCGCTCATCCTGGCGGCGCTGACGGCCACCCGCGGCAACCAGATCAAGGCGGCCGATCTCCTCGGCCTCAACCGAAACACGCTTCGCAAGAAGATCCGGGAACTGGGCGTCTCGGTCTATCGCAGCTCTCGTGGTGCTTGATGGTTAGTTTGTTCCCGACTGCTTGACACCTTCCGCTCATCGTTGCATTTTCGCCACATTGCGTTGCTTAAAGGTCACGCAGGGTTTGGTGAATGCTCGACGGAGTGGCGGCCGTTGATGGGGTAGACCAGCCCTTTTCTGGAAAGTGGCTGTCGCTTCGCCCGGTCTGACCGGGTTGGATCGATCTCCCGCGAGGGTTTTGGGGATCGGAGTGGATTCGATGACGGAAGGCGTAACCGCGCCGATGGCCGAAGACGAGCCAGCGGTGTCAGTGCAGGATCGGCGCGCGTCGTTTGCGCTCCCCGGCCTTCTGCTCGCCGGCGGAGCCCTGATCTGCGCGTCGGTGACGCTGTTCATCCTGCTCGGCCTGACCCCGATCGCGCCGACCACCAATGTCGTGATCGCCTCGGCTGCGCTGAACTCGCTTTTCATCCTCGGCCTGATGTATCTGATCGGCCGCGAGATCGTTCGGCTGGTCAGGGCCCGAAACCGCGGCCGCGCCGCCGCCCGGCTGCATGTCCGCATCGTCGTTCTCTTCTCGATCGTGGCGATCACGCCGGCGGTTCTGGTGGCGATTTTCGCGAGCCTCACGCTCAATGTCG
This sequence comes from Neorhizobium vignae, assembly GCF_000732195.1. Lineage (GTDB taxonomy): Bacteria > Pseudomonadota > Alphaproteobacteria > Rhizobiales > Rhizobiaceae > Neorhizobium > Neorhizobium vignae. Next base: position 15,730 of record NZ_JNNU01000026.1, on the reverse strand, counting down.
GCCTTGACCGCTGGTTCTCGCTTCGGACGCAGTCGATCGTGCAGTCGTCCCAGGACGTCGCCCGAGCCTATATGCTTGAGAATGCCAGCTATCTTCAGGGCCAGACCGTGTCGATGTCGAACGACCTCGAGCGCAACCGGCCGATGTTCTATCTCGACCGGACGGGGTTCGTGGACCTGATGACCCGCCAGGCGCGGGGTCGCGGAATGCTCGGAGCCTTCCTGGTGCGTGAAGACGGTCAGGCGATCGTCCAGGCCGACATCAAGACGGAAAAGCCGCTGCCGGCGATCCCGGAGGATGCGCTGAAGACGGCGGCGGCCGGCCAGCCGACGCTGATCCCGCCAGGCGTCACCAACCTCGTCGGCGCCGTCATCAAGCTCGACGCCATTCCCGGCTCCTATCTCTATACGATCCGCGCAGTCGATCCGAAAGTCATCTCGGCGATGCGGCTGATGGAGGAGAACGCCGCCGAATACCAGGCGATGGAAGCCGGCCGCACGTCGCTGCAGATCGCCTTTGCGGTGCTCTATCTCGGTTTCGCGCTGATCGTGCTGCTCGCGGCGATCTGGACGGCGATCGCGGTGGCCGACCGCATCGTCCGGCCGATCCGGCTGTTGATCAGCGCCGCCGACAGCGTGGCGACCGGCAATCTCAACGTGGTCGTGCCGGTGCGCGCCGCCGATGGCGACGTCGGCAGTCTGTCGCGCACTTTCAACAAGATGATTTCGGAGATCCGCAGCCAGCGCGACGAGATCCTCGAGGCCAAGGATGAAGTTGACGACCGTCGTCGGTTCATCGAGGCCGTGCTGTCCGGCGTCACCGCTGCCGTCATCGGGGTCGAGGAAGACCGCCGCATCACCATCGTCAATCCGTCGGCGGAGCATTTCCTCGGCGTTCCCGCCGAACAGCTGATGGGCGAGAAGCTTGAGGATGTCGCGCCGGAGATCGACCACGTCCTCACCGAGGCGCGCACCAGAGCGCGCGGCGAGTTCCGCAAGCAGGTGAACCTGATCCGCGGCGGCAAGGAGCGGACGCTGTCGGTCCAGGTCACCCGCGAGGAACAGCGCGCCGCGCACGATTCCTATGTGGTAACGCTCGACGATATCACCGATCTCGTGATCGCCCAGCGCTCGACCGCCTGGGCGGACGTCGCCCGCCGCATCGCCCACGAAATCAAGAACCCGCTCACCCCGATCCAGCTTTCGGCCGAACGCCTCAAGCGTCGCTACGGCAAGCAGATCGCCGAGGACGACCGCGCCGTCTTCGACCAGTGCACCGATACGATCGTGCGCCAGGTCGGCGATATCGGCCGCATGGTCGACGAATTCTCCTCCTTTGCCCGCATGCCGAAACCCGCCAAGGAAGAGGCCGATCTGCGCGATATCCTGCGCGACGCGATCTTCCTGCGCGAGATGGGCACGACCCATGTGGATTTCATCCGCGAGCTTGGCGACGAGCCGCTGAAGGGCATGTTCGATGCGCGCATGCTCGGCCAGGCCTTCGGCAACCTTATCAAGAACGCCGTCGAGGCGATCGAGGCGGTCTCGAGCGATCAGGAACGCGATGGCCGCAAGGTCAAGGTCCGCTCGGTCTACGACGCGGAGCGCGACGCCTATGTGGTCGACATCATCGACAACGGCAGCGGCCTGCCGACCGAAAACCGGCACCGCATCCTCGAGCCCTACATGACCATGCGCGACAAGGGCACGGGCCTGGGGCTCGCCATCGTCAAGAAGATCATCGAAGAACACGGCGGGCAGCTCGAACTGCACGATGCTCCCGCCGATTTCGATCATGGCAAGGGCGCCATGATCAGGGTGCTGCTGCCGCATCTGGAGCAGGTGGCGGTGCCGGGAACGGATAATAACAAGGAATTGGCTTATGGCGTCTGATATTCTGGTCGTAGATGACGAGGCGGATATCCGCGATATCGTTTCAGGTATTTTGTCCGATGAGGGCCATGAAACCCGCACGGCTCACGACAGCGACAGCGCGCTGGCAGCGATATCCGATCGCGTGCCGCGGCTGGTCTTCCTGGATATCTGGATGCAGGGCTCCAAGCTCGACGGCCTGGCGCTGCTCGACGAGGTCAAGAGCCGGCACCCCGATTTGCCCGTCGTGATGATCTCCGGTCATGGCAATGTCGAGACCGCTGTTTCGGCGATCAAGCGCGGCGCGTTCGACTTCATCGAAAAACCGTTCAAGGCCGATCGGTTGATCCTGATCGCCGAGCGGGCGCTCGAGAACTCCAAGCTGAAGCGCGAGGTGACCGAGCTCAAGAAGCGCACGGGCGACGCCGCCGAGCTGGTCGGCACGTCGGTTGCCGTCTCGCAGCTGCGCCAGACCATCGAGAAGGTCGCGCCGACCAACAGCCGCGTGATGATCCTCGGCCCCTCCGGTTCCGGCAAGGAACTGGTGGCGCGGATGATCCACAAGCGCTCTTCGCGCGTCGCCGGCCCCTTCGTGGCGCTGAACGCCGCGACGATCACGCCTGATCGCATGGAGATGGCACTTTTCGGCACCGAAGGCGCTCCCGGCCAGGCGCGCAAGATCGGCGCGCTGGAAGAGGCCCATCGCGGCATCCTTTATCTCGACGAAGTCGGCGAAATGCCGCGCGAAACCCAGAACAAGATCTTGCGCGTACTGGTCGACCAGCAGTTCGAACGCGTCGGCGGTTCCAAGCGCGTCAAGGTCGATGTCCGCATCATCTCGTCGACCGCCTACAATCTCGAAAGCCTGATCGCCGACGGTTCCTTCCGCGAGGATCTCTATCACCGGCTGGCCGTCGTTCCGGTCAAGGTGCCGGCGCTCGCCGAACGCCGCGAGGACATTCCTTTCCTGGTCGACATGTTCATGCGCCAGATTTCCGAACAGGCCGGCATCCGCCCTCGCAAGATCGGCGAGGACGCCATGGCCGTCCTCCAGGCCCATGACTGGCCGGGCAATATCCGACAGCTGCGCAACAATATCGAACGGCTGATGATCCTTGCCCGTTCCGACGGTCCGGATTCGCCGATATCCGCCGACATGCTCCCGACCGATCTCGGCGACATGCTGCCGAAGGTCTCCGCCAAGGGCGATTACCACATCATGACGCTGCCGCTGCGCGAAGCCCGCGAAATGTTCGAGCGCGACTACCTGATCGCCCAGATCAACCGGTTCGGTGGCAACATTTCCCGCACCGCGGAATTCGTCGGCATGGAGCGCTCGGCACTCCACCGCAAGCTCAAATCGCTCGGTGTTTGACGTATGAAGGTAATCATCTGCGGCGCGGGGCAGGTTGGCTACGGCATTGCCGAACGGCTCGCCCATGAGGACAATGACGTGTCCGTCATCGATACCTCGGCGACGCTGATCGCTGCGATCACCGAGACGCTCGACGTCAAGGGTTACGTCGGCCACGGCGCTCATCCGGACATGCTGGAAAAGGCTGGCGCCGAAGACGCCGACATGATCATCGCGGTGACGCTCTATGACGAGGTCAACATCGTTGCCTGCGAAGTCGCCCATGCCCTGTTTTCCGTGCCCACCAAGATCGCCCGCATCCGCGCCCAGAACTATCTGAAGCCGGAATATGCCGACCTCTTCAGCCGCCAGAACATGTCGATCGACGTGACGATCTCGCCCGAGATCGAAGTCGGCAAGATGGTGCTGCGGCGCATTTCCTTTCCCGGTGCCACCGATGTCGTCCGCTTCGCCGACGATCACATCGCCATGGTGGCGATCGAGTGCATGGAAGACTGCCCGGTGGTCGCCACGCCGCTGCATCAGCTCTCCGAACTGTTTCCTGACCTGATGGCCACTGTGGTCGGCATCGTCCGCCATGGCGTCCTGAGCGTCGCCCGCTCCGCCGACGAGCTCGAAGTCGGCGATCTCGCCTATGTCATCTGCCAGCGCGAACACATCCGCCGTACGCTCGGCCTGTTCGGCCACGAGGAGCAGGAGGCGCGCCGCATCATCATCGCCGGCGGCGGCAATATCGGATACTACGTCGCCCGGACCATCGAGGAACACCAGCCGAGGACGCGGCTGAAGATCATCGAGAGCGACCGCGAGCGGGCGCTGGTCGTTTCCGAGCAGCTGCGCAATACGATCGTGCTGCACGGTTCGGCGCTCGACCAACATGTCCTCACCCAGGCCGATATCCAGGATACCGACCTGATCATAACCCTTACCAACAGCGACCAGATCAACATCCTCGCTGCGGTCATGGCGAAATCGCTCGGCTGTAAGTCGAACCTCGTGCTGATCAACTCCACCTCGTTCCATCAGGTCACCGACGCGCTCGGCATCGATGCGCAGATAAACCCGCGTGCGGTGACGATCTCGCGCGTGCTGCAGCATGTCCGCAAGGGCCGCATCCGTTCCGTCTATGCGGTGCAGAACGGCGCTGCCGAGATTATCGAGGCCGAGGCGCTGGAAACCTCGCCGCTGGTCGGCCGGCCGTTCCGCGAACTCGAACTTCCCGACGGCATCCGTGTCGGCGCGATCTACCGCGGCGAGGCCGTCATCCGCCCGAACGGCGATACCAGGATCAAGGCGCGCGACCGGGTCGTGCTCTTCGCCACCGCCGAAGCCGTGCGCCATGTGGAGCAGCTTTTCCGCGTTTCCATCCAGTATTTCTGACCAGCATTTCCGAAAAGAGCAGGGGACATCGATGTCGAGAATTGCCTATGTGAACGGACAATATGTTCGCCATTCCGACGCTGCGGTGCATGTGGAGGATCGCGGTTTCCAGTTCGCGGACGGCGTCTACGAGGTCTGCGAAGTACGCCACGGCATGATCGTCGATCTGACCCGCCATCTCAACCGCCTCGACCGGTCGCTGAGCGAACTGAGGATGGCCGCGCCGATGGGCCGCGCGGCGCTCACCTTCGTCATCCGCGAAGTTCTCCGCCGCAACCGGGTGAAGAACGGCATCTTCTATCTGCAGGTCACCCGCGGTGCCGCCCGCCGCGACCACTACTTCCCGACCGAGGGCACCCCGCCGACCATCACCATCACCGCAAAGAGCACCGATCCCTCGGTCGCCGCCAGGAAATATGCGAGCGGCATCAAGGTTATAACCCTGCCCGAGAACCGCTGGGACCGCGTCGACATCAAGACCGTCGGCCTGCTGCCGAACGTGCTTGCCAAACAGCAGGCGAAGGAGGCCGGTGCTCAGGACGCCATCTTCATCGACCGTTCCGGCATCGTCATGGAAGGTGCCTCTTCGAACGTCTGGATCGTCACTCGGGATGGCGAGCTGGTCACCCGGCCGGCCGAACACGGCATTCTCAAGGGAATCACCCGCACGACCCTCATCGATGTCGCAAAAAAGCTCGGGCTCAAGGTGGTCGAGCGCGAGTTCAAGACGGAAGAGATGCTCGCGGCGCGCGAGGTATTTTTCACCTCCGCCACCGGGATCTGCGTCCCGATCGTCGAAATCGACAACAAACCGGTCGCCAACGGCCATCCGGGCACCGTATCGTCAAGTATTCGCGACACCTTTTTCGACGTTGCGGAAAAGACGGCGATTTGATAGTCAAACATCGGGGAAGGGAAAGCACGGGGCGCTTTCCGGTCGTCTTTTATCAAGCTTGAACATGATCCGGCTCCGGGCCGGCAAAAAAGAAAGAAGCGGCGCTATGGCGGAACGTTCTCAGAACCTGCAGGATTTATTTCTCAATACCGTTCGCAAGCAGAAGATTTCCCTGACGATTTTCCTGATCAACGGGGTAAAGCTGACAGGTGTCGTGACCTCTTTCGACAACTTCTGCGTCCTGCTTCGCCGTGACGGCCACTCTCAGCTCGTGTATAAGCACGCGATCTCGACCATCATGCCGGGCCAGCCCATGCAGATGTTCGAAACCGAAGAGAATGCGGCCTAACAGGACAGAACAGATTTCAAATCGCGATACTTCCAACGAATCCATGGTCCCGGAGGCTGAAAAGCGCCGGGACGACATGCGTGCGCTCGTCATAGTGCCGGTCCTCAAGCAGGGACGGTCGAAGGCGGGGCAGGGCGACTCAAACGCCGCACCCGCACCCCAGCGATCCAACGAGGCCCGCCTCGAGGAGGCCATCGGCCTTGCCAAGGCAATCGACCTGGAAATCGTGCAGGGGTTGATCGTGCCGATCAGCCAGCCGCGTCCGGGAACGCTGATGGGCAGCGGCAAGATAGAGGAAATCAAGGCGCTGCTCGACGAACATGACGCCGGCCTTGTCATTGTCGATCATCCGCTGACCCCGGTGCAGCAGCGCAATCTCGAAAAGGAATGGCAGGCCAAGGTCATCGACCGGACCGGCCTGATCCTGGAGATCTTCGGCCGCCGCGCCTCCACCAAGGAGGGCACGCTGCAGGTCGATCTGGCGCATCTCAATTACCAGAAGGGCCGTCTCGTCCGCAGCTGGACCCACCTTGAACGCCAGCGCGGTGGTGCCGGCTTCATGGGCGGCCCTGGCGAAACCCAGATCGAGGCAGACCGCCGGCTGCTTCAGGAACGCATCGTCAAGCTGGAGCGCGAGCTCGAGCAGGTCGTGCGTACCCGCCAGCTTCATCGTGCCAAGAGGCGCAAGGTGCCGCACCCGATCGTGGCGCTGGTCGGTTATACCAACGCCGGCAAGTCGACGCTGTTCAACCGCATCACCGGTGCCGGCGTGCTGGCCGAGGACATGCTGTTTGCCACGCTCGATCCGACGCTGCGCCGCATGAAGCTGCCGCATGGCCGCACGGTGATACTCTCCGATACGGTCGGCTTCATCTCCGATCTGCCGACCCATCTGGTCGCCGCCTTCCGCGCCACGCTGGAAGAGGTGCTGGAAGCCGATCTCGTCCTGCATGTGCGCGACATGTCCGACCCGGACAATGCCGCCCAGGCCGGCGACGTGATGCGCATCCTCGCCGATCTCGGCATCGACGAGAAGGAAGCCGCCAGGCGGATCATCGAGGTCTGGAACAAGATCGACCGGCTTGACCCGGAGGCCCACGAGGCGATCGCCGAGCGGGCCGTTGGCCGCGAGAACGTCATGGCCGTCTCGGCGATGACGGGCGAGGGCGTCGAGCCCCTGATGGACGAGATCTCCAGGCGCCTCTCGGGCGTGCTCACCGAAACCTCGATCGTCATCCCGGCGGATCAGCTCTCCATCGTTTCCTGGGTCTACAGCAATGCCGTCGTCGATGGCCGCGAGGACAATGAGGACGGTTCCGTCACTCTGGACGTCCGCATGTCCGAAGCCGAGGCAGCCGAGTTCGAGCGCAAGCTCGGCAACGGCCCGAAGGCGGCGAAGGAAGACTGGGAACGGTAGCGAGTCCGGTTACGCGACCTGGCAACGGGCGACCGCGCCATGATGTTGCCCGTTTTTTGCGGTGCAACATGAGCCGACGAGGACGGCCACGATTCCCGCAGTTATCATTCACCGGCCGGCAACCAGGATGGTGCAATGATACTGAGTCAGCCGCACGAAGAGACCGGAAAACACCTGGACTATCTCGACGGATGGCGAGGTATTGCGGTCATCTTCGTGATCGTCGGTCATTTCTGGCTCGATGATTTCAAGCCGGGGTTCAGTACATTCGGCGTAGACCTGTTCTTTGTTCTGTCCGGCCGCTTGATGTCGGAAATTCTGTTCGTCCGGCGGGCGGAACTGCCGACCTTCTTTTTCCGGCGGTTCTCGCGAATCTATCCGGCCCTCTTCGCGTTCGTCGTCATCACGACCCTTGCCTTCCAGGGCACCCAGATCTCGCACGGGCCCGTCGCGGCGATGCTGGCTCTGACGTTCACGCTCAACTACGCCATGATCTATACCCATCCGGTGGCATTGCTTGATCACCTCTGGTCGCTGTGCGTCGAGGAGCATGCCTATATCCTTCTGGCAGGTGTGGCATTCCTGTCCCGGCACAGACTGTTTCCGGTCGGCGCTCTCGTCATCGCGCTCGGTGCAGCGGCAATGCTGAACGGCATCGTTCGCACCGAACTCGGTGCGAGTGTTCTCTATACCCATTGGCGCAGCGACGTCTCTGTCGCGGGCATATTCATTGCCGGCGGCCTGTGGCTGTTGCTTCGCAAGCGCCAGGCTCCCTGGTGGGTATCCCCGTTGGCGCTGCTGATTGCCGTCGTGGCGAAGGGCGCCCCATCTCAGGTTCTCTCCTTCGGCCTGTCGACCACCATGCTCGCCGTTTCGATCACCACGATCGACAGCGCAGCGCCGGTCTTCCGAAAGATCCTGTCCGCCAAGGTGCTCACCTATGCGGGCCTGTGGTCCTTCTCGCTCTATCTGTGGCAGCAACCCTTCTACAAGCTCTACCGCGAAGGGGCGGCGCCAACCCCTGTGTTGCTTCTAGCCGCCGTGGCGACCGCCCTGGCGAGCTTCTACCTCGTGGAGAAGCCCTCACGGAGGGCGCTGAACAGTTTCTTACAGAACCGCCTGGCGAAACCGAAATCCGTCACCGTCGGCCGAACGGTATAAAACTCGCATCGCCACGTGGCCGCAGTCACTCCATGGCCGGAGCGGCCGCGTCCTGGCGGCTGGCGGAATGCCCTTTAGCCGATCTCCCGCTCGATCGCCTTTGCCGCCTGCCAGAGCTCTTCCATGCGCTCCAGGGTTGCCTCTTCCAGCGTCTGACTCGACTTTTCAAGTGAAGTCTCGATGTAATTGAATCGCCGCCTGAATTTCGTATTGGTTCCGCGCAGCGATTCTTCCGGATCGGCCTTCACATGCCGGCCGATATTGACCAGCGCGAAGATCAGGTCGCCGAGTTCGTCCGAGATCTTGCCGTGGTTTCCCTCGCGCAGCGCCTCGCGCAGTTCGCCGACCTCTTCCTCGATCTTGTCGAGGATGGGCTCGGCCTCCGACCAGTCGAAACCGACCTTTGCGGCCCGCTGCTGCAGCTTCAGCGCCTCGGTCAGGGCCGGCTGGGCGCGGTGGACGCTGCCGAGATAGCCGGCCTTGAAATCTTCCGTAATGCCGCGCTTGGCCCGCCGCTCCGCCCGCTCGCGCTTCTCTTCAGTCTTGATGTCGTCCCATTGCAGCTTCACCGCATCCGGCGTCGCGGCATCGGAGATCGCAAAGACATGCGGATGCCGACGGATCATCTTCCTGGTGATCGCCTCGACCACGTCGCCGAAGCCAAACTCGCCGACTTCTTCCGCCATGCGAGCGTGAAAGACGACCTGCAGCAGCAGGTCGCCCAGTTCCTCGCAAAGGTCGTCCATGTCGTTACGCTCGATTGCATCGCCCACCTCATAGGCTTCCTCGATCGTATAGGGCTTGATGGTCGCAAAATTCTGGTCGAGGTCCCAGGGGCAGCCGGTGACCGGAGTGCGTAGCGCCGCCATGATCTCGATCAGCCGCGAAATATCCTTCGATGCTTCCATCTTCTTGGTCCTTCAATGTCGGTATGTCAGGCGAGCGGAATGCTGTTCTTGTCCTTGGACGACTGGTAGACGCCGGAAAGCCCGTCATAGCGCGCCTTGATACGGGTCGTCTGCGCCTTGAGCGCGGTGCGAAGCGGCTCTTCCTCGCTCTCTACGAGGTCGGTGATGGCGTAGGAATGCCAGAAGGCATTGTTGCGCCGGTAGCCGCCGGGCTCCAGCCCGAACACCTCTTTGAGGATCTTCAGGTCATGCGGAATGGCGAAGGCGTCGCGCGAATCCTCGTGGCTGAAAAAATAGTAGAAATTGTCGAACCCGGCCCAGGTAATTGCCGACATGCACATCGTACATGGTTCGTGAGTTGACAGGAAAATCAAATCCTTGGTGGGAAGATCTCGCGTGGTTTCATAAAAGCGCTTCAGCGTGTGCACCTCGCCGTGCCACAGCGGATTTTCGAGCTCATTGTTGGTTTCGGCAATCACCAGCGACAGATCGGATTTCTTGAGGATCGCCGCGCCGAAAACCTTGTTGCCGGTGGCAACGCTCTTTTCCGTGAGGGGCAATATGTCGTTTTCGATGACGTCGAGAAGGCGGGCGGCGATTGTCATGGGAACTCTTTGTTGCAAGGTGTCTAGGCAGTTTATGGCGCGGAACGAGGGGATCGAGGCAAAAAACACTTTAGTCTACAGAAATACTAGAGAAATATCGTTTGCGGTGGCTTTTGCTCAAGAACCGGTTGATCGTAAAACAGAAATACCGGCTCGCAATCCAGTTCGAATATCCATTCCTTCAATTCCGGTGCCTTATTGTGGATATTGCTGCGATATGATTCAGGATAACCGCATGTCTCCAAGCCAACAACGCCTGTCGGTTTTTCCGGCTTTCGTCCGCGTCAGCGGACGGAGCGTTGTCGTGTTCGGCAATGGCGACGAAGCCTATGCCAAGGCCCGGCTGCTGCGCAACACCGATGCGGACATCGTCGCTTGCGCCTCCGCACCGGATGCCGACTATGCCGACTGGCTGGCCGCCCAGGGTATCAAGACCGCTCGTTCGGATTTCTCCCCGGATCAGATCTCGGATCAGATCAGGGGCGCGGTGCTGGTGTTCGCCGCAACCGGCGACGCCGCGCTGGATCGTGCGATCGTCACTGCCGCCCGCGCCGAAAAGGTCCCGGCCAACGCGGTCGATCAGCCCGACTTCTGCGATTTCTACACGCCGGCTCTCGTCAATCGCGCGCCGGTCGCGATCGCCATCGGCACGGAAGGCGCCGGCCCGGTTCTCGCCCAGATGATCCGCGCCCGCATCGACCAGATGCTGTCGCCGTCGCTTGGGCTTCTGGCGCGCCTCGCCGCCGAATATCGCGACGCCGCCGAACGTCTGGTGCCGCGCGGCGTATCGCGCCGGATCTTCTGGCGCCGCTTCTTCTCGGCAGATGTCGCAAGCGCCGTCGATGCCAACGATATAGCCGCCGCCCGCCGCTCGGCCAATGCGCTCTTGTCGACCACTGGTCGCGCCGCGGGCCATGTCTGGCTGGTCGGCGCCGGCCCGGGTGCCGAGGACCTTTTGACGCTGCGGGCCCAGCGCGTGCTGATGGAGGCCGACGCGATCGTTTATGACGCGCTGGTGCCGCAGGCGATCGTCGACATGGGTCGCCGCGATGCCGAGCGCCTGTCGGTTGGCAAGCGCAAGAACTGCCATTCGAAGTCCCAGGACGAGATCAACAAGCTGCTGGTCAGGCTCGGCCGCGAAGGCAAGCGCGTCGTGCGCCTGAAGTCCGGCGATCCGCTGGTCTATGGCCGCGCCGGCGAGGAAATGGCGGCACTGCGCGACGCCGGTGTCACCTATGAGATCGTGCCCGGCATCACGTCGGCCTTTGCCGCCGCTGCCGATTTCGACCTGCCGCTGACGCTGCGCGGCGTCGCGTCATCACTGATCTTCACCACCGGCCATGACCTGACCGGCGATGTCCTGCCCGATTGGGCGAGCCTTGCGATCTCTGGCGCGACGATCGCCGTCTATATGGGTCGCACGGTTGCCGCCTCCGTCGCCGAACGCCTGATGGGCGCCGGCCTTGCTCCGGAAACCACGGTCGCCGTGATCGAGAATGCCAGCCGCGCCGACCGCCGGCTCTTCCACGGCGTTCTTCGCGAGTTGCCGGACCTGGAAGCGCGCGACGATCTTTCCGGCCCGGTCATGGTGATCATCGGCGAAGCCGTCGCCGGTGCGAATTTCGAAAAGTCCGAACCGCTTTCCCATGGTAAGATTCCGGTTCGCGAGGGAATGGAACAGACAAGATGACCGACAAGGTTCTGACCGCCAACCGCCTTTCCGACGGAATTGCCGTCTGGCTCGATGCGAACGGCCAATGGGTGGAAAACCTGCAGGACGCGATCGTCGCCCGCCATCCCGAGGCCGTGGCCTCGCTGGAGGCGATTGGCAAGCGCGATTTTGCGCAGAACCGGGTTGTTGACGTTGCCGTCATCGACGTGCAGGAGCAGGACGGCAAGCTCTGGCCCCTGCGCCTTCGCGAACGTATTCGTGCCCAGGGCCCGACCATGGAATATGCTGCCGGCTACCGCCCCGCCGATCCGGCCTTCATCGCAGTTTGAGGAAGTCATGTACCGTTACGACGAATTCGACCACGCTTTTGTCTCGAGCCGCGTGGAGCAGTTCCGCGATCAGGTCGGCCGCCGCCTCGCCGGCGAGCTGGCCGAGGATGCGTTCAAGCCGCTGCGCCTGATGAACGGCGTCTACCTCCAGCTGCACGCCTACATGCTGCGCGTCGCGATCCCCTATGGGACGCTGAACTCGAAGCAGATGCGCATGCTCGCCCATATCGCCCGCAAGTATGACCGCGGATACGGGCATTTCACCACCCGCCAGAACATCCAGTACAACTGGCCGAAACTTTCCGACACGCCGGATATCCTGGCCGAACTCGCAAGCGTCGAGATGCACGCGCTGCAGACGTCGGGCAACTGCATCCGCAACGTCACCGCCGACCATTTCGCCGGTGCTGCCGCCGATGAGGTCGCCGATCCGCGGCCTTACGCCGAAATCCTGCGCCAGTGGTCCTCGGTTCACCCGGAATTCTCCTTCCTGCCCAGAAAATTCAAGATCGCCGTTACCGGCGCCGAGCGCGACCGCGCCGCGATCCAGGTCCACGATATCGGCCTGCATCTGAAGAAGAACGAGGCCGGCCAGATCGGCTTTGCCGTCTATGTCGGCGGCGGGCAGGGGCGTACGCCGATGATCGCCAAGAAGATCAAGGATTTCCTTCCCGAGGAAGACCTGCTCTCCTACACGACCGCGATCATGCGCGTTTACAATCTGCATGGCCGTCGCGACAACAAGTACAAGGCGCGCATCAAGATCCTCGTCCACGAGACCGGCGCCGAGGAACTGGCCCGCCAGGTGGAGGAGGAGTTCTCGCACCTGCAGGGCACCGAGCTTAAGCTGCCTGAGAAAGACATCCACGCGATCGCCGCCTATTTCGCGCCGCCGGCCTTGGCCGACCGGGCGGAGGGCTGGCCGCAGCTTGCCGGCTGGAAAAAGAGCGACGAAAACTTCGCCCGCTGGGTCGACCAGAACGTGAAGCCGCACAAGCATCCCGACTACGGCATGGTGACGATATCCCTGAAGCCCATCGGCGGCATTCCCGGCGACGCCTCCGACGTGCAGATGGATGCGATCGCCGACCTGGCCGAAGAGTTCGCCTTCGACGAGATCCGCATCAGCCACGAGCAGAACGTCATCCTGCCGCATGTGGCGCTGGCCGATCTCGAACCGCTCTACCGCGCGCTTGTCGCCCATAACCTCGCGACCGCCAATGCCGGGCTGATCACCGACATCATTGCCTGTCCGGGGCTGGACTACTGCGCGCTGGCGAACGCCCGTTCTATCCCGCTGTCGCAGGAAATCTCCACCCGCTTCGGTTCGCCGGAGCGCCAGGCAGAAATCGGCGAGCTGAAGATCAAGATTTCGGGCTGCATCAATGCCTGCGGCCATCACCATGTCGGCCATATCGGCCTCCTGGGCGTCGAGAAGAAGGGTGCCGAGCTCTACCAGATCACGCTCGGCGGCTCCGGCGACGAGAACACCTCGATCGGCGAGATCATCGGCCGCGGCTTCGAGCCGAACAAGGTGACCGACGCGGTCGAAACCATCGTCGATACCTATCTCGGCCTTCGCCTCGCAAAGGAAGAGACCTTCCTCGAAGCCTATCGCCGCGTCGGGCCGCAGCCTTTCAAGGAAGCGCTCTATGGCGACGCCAAGGCGGAGGCCGCGTAAATGACCCGTATCTGGAGAGAAACCGGTTTCGTCGAGAACGATCCCTGGGTGATCGAGACCGAGGAGGTGAAGGCGACCGAGGACCAGAAGGCGCTGCTGCCGCTTGCCGAGATGATCGCGCGGGCCGAGGAAAGCAACGACGTCGGCCTCGGCGTGCTGATCCGGCCAGGGGACGACGTGCGCAAGCTCGAACCCTATCTCTACCGCATCGAGATCGTCGCGGTGGATTTCCCGGCCTTCAACGACGGCCGCGCCTTTTCGCACGCCTCGCTGCTGCGCGACCGGCTCGGCTACAGGAACGAGCTGCGGGCGGTCGGCGACGTGCTGATCGACCAGGTGCCGCTGATGCTGCGCTGTGGCATAGACAGCTTTTCGGTGAAGAACGCCACGGCGCTGAAGCGGCTCGAGGAGGGCCGGCTGCCGGGCATCGCCGAGCACTACCAGCCGACGGCCCGCGACGCCGAAAAGGGCGAGGGTTACAGCTGGCGCCGCCGCACTGTGACGGCCTGAAGCCGGGGAACGACCGGCCGAAAGGTGAATTTCCCGCACACATTTTCCGGAAGCCCCGCGACAAAGGCACGCGGATGCCTTCAAATGCGGGACCAGATGGTATATTTCGCTTCTGCGAAGAACGATGAGACGAAGAGACCGATAGGCATGAACGCTCCAGCAAAGACCGACGACTTCGTAGTGGCTGAGACCCCGGCCCAGGTTCAGGCAAAGATCCCGGACGGCGTTTATGCCGAGACCGTGCTTGCCGTCGAGCATTATACCGACCGGCTGTTCCGCTTCCGCATGACGCGTCCGGCCGGTTTCCGCTTCCGTTCGGGCGAGTTCGCGATGATCGGCCTGATGGTCGGCGAAAAGCCGGTCTACCGTGCCTATTCGATCGCCAGCCCGGCCTGGGACGAGGAGCTGGAATTCTTCTCGATCAAGGTGCCGGACGGCCCGCTGACCTCGCACCTGCAGATGATCAAGCCGGGGGACACGGTGCTGATGCGCAAGAAGCCGACCGGCACGCTGGTGCTCGACGCGCTGACGCCCGGCAAGCGTCTCTACATGTTCTCGACCGGCACCGGCATCGCCCCCTTCGCCAGCCTGATCCGCGATCCCGAGACCTACGAAAAATTCGATGAGGTCATCCTCACCCATACCTGCCGCGACGTCGCCGAGCTGAAATATGGCTTCGACCTCATGGAGGAGATCAGGAACCACGAATTCCTGGCGGAGCTGGTCGGGGACAAGCTCAAGCACTACCCGACCGTGACCCGCGAGGATTTCAAATATCGCGGCCGCATCACCGACCTGATCGAGAACGGCAAGCTGTTCAGCGATCTCGGCGTCCCGGCGCTCGACCCGGCCGTCGACCGCGGCATGATCTGCGGCTCGACCGCGATGCTGAAGGACACCAAGGACCTGCTCGAAAAGGCCGGCCTCGTCGAAGGCTCCAACAACAAGCCCGGCGAGTTCGTCATCGAAAGGGCGTTTGTGGGGTGAGAGGCGACGGCCTGCGGCCGGCAAAACGCTCCAGTGGAGCGTTTTGAGCCTCGAACGCCCTGAGCCAAAGCGAAGGGCCGGGGGACAGTGCGGCACATACAACCCCTTGCACCGTCTCCACGAGCGCAAATCCTGCGCACCGCCACGAGACCCGCCTTCAATCAAGCTCCTCCGGCGTCAGCGCCGCGCGTTTCCTGCGAAACGCATTCCAGCGTTTGCGGTCGCTTTTGTGCACCATGGTGCCGGCGATCTCGAGGCCGGCATCTTCCAGGGCGCGGCGGACGGGATAGCGGGACGCGTACATCAGCCGCGCGTTCCAGCCGCCGTGATCGCGGATGCGGCGGGCCTGATCATAGAGCTCGTCGAAAACCCGGCGCTGACCGGCATCCAGGTTCTGCAGGCAGCAGGGTTCGCCGGTGGCGTTGAAACGCCAGTAGCAGGTCTGCAGGCGGCGACAATCGCGGCGCCGGCAGGCGAGGTAAGGCAGGGCGAGCATTTCGGCGGTGCGGGCGGCGAGATAGGTCTCGATCGGCGGCGGCTTTTTATCGGACATGATGATCCCTTGGTGATCCTCGGTTTCTTTTCGTCAT
>NZ_JNNU01000025.1 GCF_000732195.1 Neorhizobium vignae | reverse complement strand
AACCAGTCCGTCTTCGACCTATCTCGCTCGAATCCGCAGGCGCCCCACTGTTTGCAGCCAGGGTGCTCGCACCAGTGTTCGAAATGCACCGGGGCGGCCGGGTGGGTTGCTGTGCGTTCGTCACTCATCGATCAACCCGTTCTTCTTTTTCATCGCGTCCCAATATTCCTCGACGGCTTGGGCAGCTTCTGCGGCGGTTGGCTTAAATCCGTTGTTCGGCATGATCGGTGATCCCTTCCATCCCTCTGGATATGCGCCTGACCACATCCATTGTCCCTTGTTGGGGCTCTCGTGGTCGAACCGAATTCTTCCGGCGTATTGATCGCCGTCGTAGGCTGCGTAGTCTTCGTGAGGCTTGCCGTCTAAGCCGGTCTCGATTCCCCATGTCCGTTGCCAACGATGTTTTTTCGTCCAGGCAGACATCATAGCTCGATGGCTTTAAACCCCCGCCTGAGATCATCGGCACTGCCGGCGCCCACGATTTTCATCGTGAACTTGCGCTTGCCCTTGGGCTTCCATCTTCGGATCTCCTTCATTGTAGGCCCCCCCAGCGCGGATTGCTGAAGATACCAATCCTGGAACTGCGCGTAGATCGCTTCGCAGTCGGCCGTCACCTCGGCATAGGTGCCTTTGCGCCCGCACTTTGCGTTCTCGCACTCGATAATGTCGTCTGGGGCCGGCGCGTCGCCTTCATAGATCAGCCCGCCGCCACACTTGGCGCAGATGGGCTCCCCCAGATGCCTCAGGCCATTGTCGCCCTTAGACATGATTTCTCCTTCACGCCTAAGCGTGTTGATAACGCTGTGGATCAATTATGGATAACCGCCTCGGTCGCAGTCCAGTGTTCTAATTATGTTCTGGTCAGCCGGAGAGTCAACGGGGTTATTCGGTCGATCCCTGGACCAGCCCGTCAATCAATTGCCGCGCCCGTTCAAGGCAGATTCCCAGGCCCTCGACAACGGTCGCCCGCGGAACCTGTTCCCCAAGCTTCAGGACGGCGTTGCTCCCAGGCGAAGTTATGACGGCATAGCGGTCATTCGGGCTGTAGATCGCGATGCGGTAGTCTCGGTGATGGTCGACGAACGTTGGCACGGCAGTTCTCCTAAAGCGGATTGATCGCCATTGCGTCCTGAAACTTGGAGCTGTTCACGTCCCTGCAAACCCGGTGGAACTGGAGCTGGCCGTCCAGATGATGTTTCAGCAGTTCCGTGGCCTGCGGAGCCGGCGTCTCGGCCGACAGCCACTCGTCATAGAAGGTGGGATCAAGGATAACCGGCTGGCGGTCATGAAGTTGCCGCATCGGCTCCTCTGCTGCCGCTGTCAAGATCGTGCAGCTCGTCACGCCGAGCTTGTCATTGTGCGCCCACAAGCCTGCGAAGGAGAAGGGCGCCCCGCCGGGCTGAACGATGTACCAGGGATCCTTCTTCCCGTCTTCCGACGAGACCGTCCATTCATAGAAGCCGTCGGCGGGGATCAGACACCGGCGGCCCTTGAACGCATCGCGAAAAGCCGGCGTGGTCGGCGCGGTTTCGCTGCGGGCGTTGAACAGCGTGGCCTTCGGCATTTCCTTCGCCCAATGCGGAACCAGCCACCAGCGCCCCTCGTCGACGACCTGGTTACCGTCCCTGTCATGGTGGACAAAGAGCACGTTCTGCGTCGGCGCAATGTTGTACCTGGGCTCGGTGTTGCGGCCGCGGTCCTTGTCCAGCGTCAGCCGATACAGTCGGTGGATCTCCGACCACGGCAGGTGGTGGGTAAAGCGTCCGCACATGATCTCTCTCCGTCTTCGTACCAAGGACGTAGAGAGGTAGCGCTTTCCTACCATCGCTCAAAAAAATTTGCACGACCACCATTCAGGAAGTTCCGGCAAGCCCGATTCGGAACCATCACGCCGTTTCTCGATTGAGTCGCGAATCACTCAATCATGGAGTTTTGCATATGGCTGGTGAGATAAGCACAAAAGGGGAATTGATCCCCAAAAGTGATTCGGCGTTTTCAGATCTCACGATCGAGCAGCGCGATCAGGTGTTAGTCAGGGTCGCCGGCAGCCTGCATTACACGGCCTTGATGTCGCGAGCGGTGCACGACAAAGCCGCCACGGACATCGAACGCTTGGCGGAAAGGATCGACCGGGAGCATCAGGAAATCGCCGCCGATTATTCACCGTCTTCTGGTGAGGTGCTGTATCGAGCCGTCGAACTTCTGGACGGCTTCCACCGCCGCATGTCATCGTGAGGCGCTCCAAGGCGCTCTTGCACGAGGGAAACGCGCCGCTGCAAAGCCGGCCGGTCAAGCGGCGCGATCCGAAGCAGCCGCATCTTCCGTTCGATCCCATGCCGGACCGGGTCGAGCCTTGCCTTGCGCTCCTGAAGAGCAAGCCACCCCACGGCGATGAATGGTTTCATGAGATCAAATGGGACGGGGTATCGCCTGGCTGTGCATATCGAGCCGGCCGGCGTCCGGATCATCACCCGAGGCGGGCACGACTGGACACACCGGTTCCCAGCCATCGCTGACGCGGCCAAGGCGCTGGCCCGACCACCATGATCCTCGACTGCGAGGCGGTTGTCCTGGACGAGCAAGGGAGGTCTGACTTCGGCCTGCTGCAGAACTCCCTTGGTGCCTCGGGTAAGGCCGGCGGTAAGCTGCCATCACGCAACTCGATCCTCTGTGCCTTCGATCTGCTCTATCTCGACGGGCACGATCTGCGCGGCCTCGAATACGCCGACCGCCGCCATCTTCTTGAGGATGTACTCGACGAGCAGGCCGGGGCGATCAGGATCTCCGAAGAGTTCGACGGCGACCCGGACGCGTTTCTCGCCCACGCCTGCCGGCTCGGCCTTGAGGGCATCATCGCCAAGCATCGCGACCGGCCGTATCGTTCCGGGCGGACGGGCGACTGGCTCAAGATCAAGTGCATCCAGAGCGACAGCTTCGCCGTCATTGGCTACGAGCCATCAACGGCGCTGCCCGGCGCGATCGCCAGTCTGTTGCTGGGCGCGCGGTACCGGGACGGCTACAAATACGTCGGTAGCGTCGGTACCGGCTTCAAGCATGACGACGCACGACGGCTGAAGAAGATGCTCGACAAAATCAAGACGAGGGTGCCGGTCGACAGGGTCCCGGGGCAAGAGCCTGGTGATGACCGGGCCGATGTATGTCGCTGAATTTGAGTGCCGCGCATGGACGAACGACGGGAAGCTCCGGCATGCGTCGTTCAAGGGGCTGCGTGACCCTGGCGATTCGGCCGAGGTCTACCGTCTCCCAGACTGAGAAAAACATTGGTGCGGAACGTTTTGAGATTGGCCCAGTTAGAAGGTCGGACGCAGCGACCGCTCTCCTGATGCCAACTAGCGCATCTCCCTCCCAGGCCGCTGCGTTCGTCTACTCCTTCAAATCCCCCCCCAAATTTGCCCGCTTCGGCGGGCTTCTTTTAGGGTTTATTCCGTATTCCGCTTCAGCGCCTTCAATAGAGCGTCCAACTCCGAGTTCGACCCGTGAGCCAGCACCAGGTTATCCGCCACCTCTATGATCGCCGTCAGCACCTCGGCCTCTCCCCAGCCGGCTTTCACCGCAGTATCGATGATCTCCTGCAATGGGAACTCGATCGCCATCTGACAAAGGATGTGGCGGTTCAGGTCGTCAGGTGGGACGGATGGCGAAGGAACGTCGGTCATCCAGCCGAGATAGAGCGGACGTCCTCGCTGAAAAGATTGGAGACGTTTTTACAGCGCCATCGAACATATTCGGACTTTTTTGACGCGAAGGACCCTTTTTTACAGCCAACTTCAGAAAACAAACAAAGGGGCAAGCTTCACAAACTAGTGCTCAGGTCCAAGAAGACCGTTCGTATCCCTCTTGAGCCAGTGTTGTGCTGTCGGATCGCATCCATACAAGCTAGGAGCGCTTCCCTTTGGTCGTCGCGACCTCGGATCAGGACAAATCGGGCGTCACCTCGGAGGTAGTCCGCGCTCAGTCCCTCAAGGAATGCGATTGCCTGTATCTCGGCGAAGGTTTTTTCATGTCCCGGTTTCTGATCACGAAGGATAACAACACGATACTGTTTCACGACTCCTCCGGTCTAAAACAAAGTCAGGCGGGAAAATAATTTCGCTGTAGATCAGTATATAGATCATGGTACTCCATCGTCTGCATATCACCGTGCATATTTGGAGCTTGTTTTTGTAAAAAATGCTGACACACTTAGATGACATCAAATCGGAGATTCGCCGTTGCCCCTGCCATTGCGTGACTACGTTCAGCAAGTGTTTATGGAGCGCGATCGCGCTCCTAAAGTCTATAGCGCTGTTCACCGCGGATGGAATGCCGCGATGGAAGCCTATCCGGAGCGGGGAAGGTGGGTCAGGAAGTCTACTTTTCGAACGTTGATCTGGGAAGCAGTCGTCCGTGAGCTCGAAAAAATAAGTCACGAGGATGACGATTTCAAAGCGGTGTTCCACCGCGATACCGCCTCCTTCATCATCGAGGATGCGATACTGTTTAGGTTCAAGCACGCGGACAATACGCTTGCGACTTCGAACTATCCTACGTCAGAGGCCGTCGCGTTCGATGATCATGAAGTTGACCTGTGGGGCCTGAAAGGTCTACAGCGCATCGAACTTTGCTACGTTCTGGACGAACTGGAGACGGCAGTTGCTTGGGTTGGCTTGTCCGCCCGCTCCCACGGGAAGTTTCTTTGGAAGATTGAGCTATCCTCCGAGGGCATCCAGCAGTCCCTGGAACCTTCGTTTTTCGACGACGATGTCGACGCGACCAAGATTGTTCAGATCAAGCGGCCGGACCAGGATCAAAACAAAGACAAGAAAGATCGGGGCTAAAACATGCCTCCAGCATTCAATACCGAGCTACTTCTCCTGGCTCGGCAGTACAGAGGCCTCAGTCAAGCGGAGGTAGCCGCTTCTGCCGGTCTGGATCAAGGTCACTATTCTCGTATCGAACGGGGGCTCCTGAACAGTGAGCCCTCGCCGTCGACCGTTGGCGCCGTAGCGAAAGCTCTCCGTTTTCCACCGGATTTCTTTTTCCAGAACGACGAGATCTCGGGGCTCCCCCTCAGTGTCCACGATGTCGCTTGGCGGAAACGAGCATCCGTTCTCGCGACTGATATGAGACGGCTTCACGCGGAGCTGAACCTCAGGATAATGCATTTGCGAAGGCTCATCACGTCCATTGACGTCACCCCGCAACTCGCCTTGCCGAAGGTGGACGTTGATGAGTTGGGAGGTGCAGATAAGGTCGCGCAGTTCCTTAGGCGCACATGGATGGTGCCTGAGGGGCCGATCAAGAATTTGACCGCCCTGTGCGAGAGGGCCGGAATATTGGTGATCGTCTGCGACTTCGTTGAGAACGTTGACGGTTTGACGATGCGCTTAAGGGATACTCCCCCTATCATATTTCTCAACAGTAAAGCGCCGGCGGATCGCCGTCGCCATTCCCTCGCGCACGAGCTCGGCCATTTACTGATGCACTCAGTTCCGACTGAGGAGATGGAATCAGAAGCAGACTTGTTTGCGGGCGAGTTTCTTGTGCCTGCTACTCAACTTCGTTCCGATCTTATCGGCGGCAAGGTTACCCTTGAGCGCTTGGTGCAACTCAAGCGGTACTGGCGGGTGTCGGTTGCCTCACTTTTGTTTCGCGCCGGGTCTGCTCGGATGATTACCGAAAATCAAACCAGTTATTTATGGCGTCAGCTAAGCGCCAGGGGCTGGCGAAAGACCGAACCGGCCGAAACGCAGTTCGCTCCGGAGCCTACACGGCTTTGGGAGCACATTATCGATTTGCATAAGAACGAGCTGAAGTATTCAATTTCTGATTTTGCTAAAATGTTGGTCCTTGAGGAAGAAGAGGTCGCATCACTCTATGGCATTCATAGAGACAAGCAAGATCGCCCTCAATTGAGGGTCATCAAGTAAATCTGAAAAGCGGTTGCGCCAAAAGTCCTGCGATCGACCGTGCCATCACCGCACTCACTTAGGCAGCGGATAAAAGAACTGGTACGCCTGGATGGCGGCAGCCACGGCCTGAGGGATGCCGATCAACAGGAGAGCAAAGGTGAGGAGCGCAAGGATCGACTGGCGATTCCTGTTTTCGGCATGCCTTCGATCCTCCTCTTCGAATGCGGCTAAGGTGCTTAGAGCTTTGGGGGACAGGCGATAGCTCCTGCTCTCTAGTTCGAGGTCTCCATCGGCTAGGAGTGAGCGGAGAACGAAATTGTAGTGTCCTAGAGTTCTGCTTTTATCCGGGTGCATTACCCAACGGATTGAATACATCTGCGTCATCAAATCTAACGTTGATGTGCGGAAGTCCTGATTGTCCAATGTCCGATCATGAATGAACCTAAGGACAGCTATTCGACCCTCGCGAACGAGGTGCTTCCGGTTAAATACACGCTGTGCGAGCCGGTCATACATCCGATAGAAGAACGCGAAGCGCGAATAGTGGTGCAAAAGAAAGATGAAGGGTGAACTGTACGTGAAGTGGAACCCTTTGTAGTGATGCTCGAATCTCAGCCCGAACTGCGGTATCCATCGGAACGGGACACTGGCTTCGAGGCCACCTTCGCCGATGCTCTCAAACCAAAGCCCTCTCAAACCTTGCTGCGAGGTGCTGCGTGTTACCAGAAAGCGTGTGGTTTTGTCTTCGAGCAATCGAACCACGTACTGATCAACGTTGTCAGATCCTGGGGGAGAAGTTGGGATTGTTTCTGGTAAATCTCCCCTAGATGATATCTTGCAAGCCACAGTCGCCAAAAAGGCCATTTGATCAAATCCTCATCGTCGCAATGCTTAGGTACGAACATACCACTTGCTCATCAATATTCGCTGTTTTTCCTTGTTGTTCTCCAAGCTCCAGCTGCTTTTCCATTAAAACTTCCGTTTAAACATGTCGCGATGGGGTGGTCCGTCGTAATGTGGGGGCGCCTTGCGATAGATCTGCTGTTTGTCTTCTTGGATTTCTTCCAGGAACGGATGCAGGTCTAGCGCCTTAGCCGCCAGCCGAAAGGTGTCTGCCTTTCCGTAGGCGGCTAACTCTTGCCGAATGCGTGCCGTACTGGGTTTTTCGTTCTCCAGAAGCTCCCATCGATATAGGTCTGGATAAAGAATAGTTATGACCGAGAAATAGAGGGACATTTGGTGAGTACGCGGCTCAAAGAGCGCCCAATATTCGACGATGGCCCGAAAGGCCTCCAGCTCATTTGACTGCGAGATGTTCGTAACATCGATCGAGAGGCCAGCATCGAAGTTTGCATGTTTAAAGAAGTTATAATGTGAATTCATGGCGTCCTTCATGCCTTTGGCAAACTCCGGGCGCACTAATTTATCAATATCTATCAACACTCCTTTGCCTATAGACTTTGCATATTCCTGCAGAAGTGTGGTGGCCGACCCCAAAATTAGATGGGTCGTGAGCGCACAGTCGCGCTTTAAAATGTTTCGAATGCTCGAATGTATTAGACGGCGAGCAACCTCCTCCTTGTCGACATAGGTCCGCCCGTCCTCAACTCTCATATTCACCTCCCTGTGAGCTAGTTGTCATAGATCACTATCATATTTGTGGAAGTTGAAGCGCTCGGCAACGACACGGCCGGTCTTCTCGGGTTGAAATAGGTCCCCAAGAATACGGCGATGCTTTCCACCCGCCGGCATCCAAGGCTCCATCAAAAAAAGACCTCTGAAATTGTGGCAAAAGCCTCGCCGGGCGCTTCCCGGCGAGGCCAAGTTCAGTGCACGCCACGCTGGTTTGTCTTCTTGTTCTCCAAGCTTCCCAAGCTGCTGCTATTGGACCGACATCGAATTTTGCCTTATATGAAACTTTAGTATTCATCGATGATCGTCGCCTGCACTGGTGGTAAAATGAAGATTAAAAGGCTCCGCCTTAAAGGCGGCTATAAGCGATTTCACGATTTGACTATCGACCTAGGTGATAACCCTCGTCGCATTATTGCGCTGGTCGGTCCCAACGGATCCGGGAAGAGCAGCGTTCTCGATGGCCTGATGTTCCGACAATCCATGAACATGCACATCGGAAGCACCTCCGCCCGAGGAAACGTTTACCACTCGATTGATGGGGTTACACCCGTTGGCCGGCAGAACATCGAAATCGACTTCACCGAAGGTGAGTATAATGCAGTTTACAACCGAAAGGCCAAAACCGGCGAGCAAGGAACGATTTTTTCGTTCAGAAGTCCATATCGGTACAACAGTCAGCTGAACATCACCCAGACCAAACAAGTCCAAAAAATCAGCAACAACGACTATGGTGCTTCCTCTGCCTCTGATCTCGACGCAAAAATGGAACAAAATTATCGCCGTCTTCACAGCGCTTACAACAAATACCGCGATGATACGGACAGCAGGCCAAGTGAAGCTAAAGCGAAGATTATCGGAGATCTCAACGCCTCCATTGAGCGATGTATCGACCTAAAAATTTCCAGCCTCGGCGATATCGAATCGTCTCGCGGGACGCTTTACTTCATTAAAAACGACCAGGACAGCGAATTCCCATTCGATGTTCTGTCATCTGGGGAGAAGGAAGTCGTAGATATATTGTTGGATTTGTATCTCCGGAGAGATGATTATTCTGACACTGTTTTCCTTTTCGATGAGCCTGAGCTCCACATTAATACCAGCATGCAGAAGGCTCTTCTCCAGGAGATCGATAAGCTGGTTCCCGAGAATTGCCAGATCTGGCTCACGACGCACAGCATCGGCTTCCTGCGTGCGCTTCAGAAGGACTTCAAAGAAAGCTGCCAGGTCATTCACTTCCGGCGAGATCTCAAGCTGGGATCCGAGCCGGTCACTCTTACGCCGCTGCGCTCCTCACATCTGGAATGGAGAGAGATTTTTTCAATCGCTTTGGACGACCTCGTTCATCTCGTCAGTCCACGACGCATCATCTACTGCGAAGGACGAGACACTCCCGGAAGTGGGGGATCCGAGCGCGGTCTTGATGCGAAGGTTTATAACGCCATTTTTGCAGAACGGCACCCAGATACTCTTTTTGTATCAAGCGGGGGCAATACCGAGCTCGATCAGCGCAGCGCTATCGCGATTGCGATCCTGACGAAGGTTTTTCCTGAACTTGAAATATGGATCCTCAAGGATCGCGATATTGCCTCCGGCGAAGAAGCGACCGAAAAAACCCGTCAGCTTTACCTGAAGCAGAACGCAGATAATCATCGAGTATTGCGGAGGCGAGAAATTGAAAATTATCTTTTCGACAAAGAAATCTTGCAAAAATATTGCATCGAAAATGGACTGACGTTTGAAGAGGAGGCGTATGATGCATTCGTCACCAGCATTAGTGACCAAAACCTTAAAGACGACCTCGGACTAATTAGGTCATTCTGTGGTATCAAGACGAGCATTAATGCGGAAAAATTTAAAGTGCTTCTGGCTGAACACATCACGAGTGATACAGCAGTCTATCAAGATTTGGCAGATTCGATTTTTTATTGAATTGCCTCGCAATTTGCCGCCCGAAGCGCCCCTGGTACCGGCTCACTTATGGTGAGGGGACCGTCTAAAAAACGCCAATAAAATCAAGTGGACGCAAAACCCCTCACCTTTTTTGGTATCGCCCTGAAATTCTTGCGTAAAGTGCGAATTATTCCGGTCCTTCTGGGATTCCAACTTTTGTCTGAAGGCGCATGGTGATCTCCGTTATGTTGTAGCAAATACCTCGCCGGGTGGTTCCCGGCGAGGCCAAGTGCCAGTGAAACGGCACGTTGATTTACCTTCTTGTTCTCGAAGCTTCCCAAGCTGAATACGAGGGTTCGATTCCCTTCACCCGCTCCAGCTGCCCTATTGCCTGAAGCCGGTATTCCTCGATCCTCATCCAGTTGGGGCAGTGGGGTTAGGGAACTGCCTATGGTATGGTAAGCGGCCGCAGAGAGTTCAATAATTAGAACCCGCATGCACCACGAGCCGCCATCGCAGTCGCGATGGCAGGGAGGCACCGTCCATGGCTGAGGGCATAGACACGCTTTTCGCAGAGGCCGCACGCCTGGCCGCCGGCTTCCGCCAGACCGAGCCTCGGCTCCACCGCCCGCATTTGCAGTACCAGGAATGCCTGGCCACACTCGCCGAAAATCTCCAGGAGGAAACTTTGGCGATGGAGGACGTTCTTCGGCATCTCGTGGAAAAGGCAGAGCCGGGGCTTCACCGAATGACCGGGCCGTCTTTCTTCGGCTGGGTCATCGGCGGCTCGCATCCGATGGGCGTGACGGCCGATTTCCTCACCAGCGCCTGGGGGCAGAATGCGGGCAATCATACCGCGTCTCCGGCCGCCGCGTCCTTCGAGAAGGTTGCAGCCACGTGGCTCCTGGATGTTCTCGGCCTGCCTGCGCAATCTTCCGTGGGCTTTGTCACAGGGGCAACTGTGGCCAACTTCACGTGTCTGGCCGCGGCGAGAGGCGAAGTGCTTCGCCGAGCCGGCTGGAATGTCGATGCAGATGGGCTTTTCGGTGCGCCGCCGATTACCATTGTCATCGGTGACGATGCCCACACCACCGTCTTCTCGGCCCTCCAGTTCCTGGGACTTGGGCATGACCGCGTCGTCAGGGTGGCGACCGATCCGCAGGGGCGTATCCTTGCCAGGCCTTTTGAGGACGCGGTCAATAAAGCCGGCGGCCCCATGATCGCCATTCTTCAGGCGGGACAGCTCAATACAGGGGCCTTTGATCCGTTCGCCGAGCTTGTCCCGGTCGCCAGGAGCAGGGGTGCCTGGGTGCATGTGGATGGCGCATTTGGCCTGTGGGCAAAGGCTTCACCATCGACGCGGCACCTTTGTCCCGGACTGGAGCTGGCCGATAGTTGGGCCACCGACGGCCACAAGTGGCTCCAGACCCCCTATGACAGCGGCTATGCGATTGTGAGGGACGAAGTGGCCCACCGTCGCGCCATGACGATCGCTGCCAGTTACCTCCCCATTGCGACGGAAGGGGAGCGAGATCCATCACACTATGTGCCGGAGCTTTCGCGGCGAGCGCGCGGTTTCGCAACCTGGGCAATGATGAAACATCTCGGCCGAACCGGCATTGCCCGTCTCGTCGAAGGCTGTTGCGCCTCCGCGCGGATCATTGCCGAGCATCTGTCGCACGAGCCGGGCGTTGAAATCCTGAACGAGGTTGACCTCAATCAGCTGATCTGTCGTTTCGGCTCGGATCTTTCGACAAACGACGCCGACGAGGTCACGAGACGAACCATAACGCGGCTACAGCGCGAAGGAACGATCTTCGTAACCGGAGCCAGATGGCGAGGGCTCGACGTCATGCGGATTTCCGTATGCAACTATCAGACTGACGCGAATACGGCGATGCTGGCGGCGAAGGCTGTTTTGGCAGCGTTCCGGAAGGAGCGGTTGGGCAATTAGGCTGCGGCGGACACCCTATCTTGGCCCCGGGAGCAATGCGAGCGGACACGTTGCAGTCGGTGGCCGCCGGGCGCCTTGAGCGCCCGGCGAGCCGGCTTTTTTACTTCTTGGCGTCAGCCCAGCTCTTTACGAGCTCGTCGTAGTTGACGGTGACGGGCTTTTCCTTCTCGTTGGCGACCTTAAGCTGGGGGGCGAGGTTGCCCTTGGCGACCGCGTCCTTGTTCCAGTATGCGAGATCGTGTTCCTCGGCGAGCGCCGGTCCCATGTCGCCCTGAACCTTGGCGCGTTCCAGGCGCTGCAGGACCTTTTCCTGCTCGGCGCAAAGCGAGTCCATGGCGGCCTGAGCCGTCTTGGCACCCGAGGACGCATCGCCGATCGCCTGCCACCAGAGCTGCGCGAGCTTCGGGTAGTCAGGCACGTTCGTGCCGGTCGGCGACCACTGGACGCGGGCCGGTGAACGATAGAACTCGATCAGGCCGCCGAGTTTCGGCGCGCGATCCGTGAAGCTCTTGTGCCGTATGGTGCTTTCGCGGATCAAGGTGAGGCCGACATGGCTCTTCTTGACGTCCACCGTCTTCGAGGTGACGAACTGGGCATAGAGCCAGGCCGCCTTGGCGCGGTTGGTGGGCGTGGACTTCATCAGCGTCCAGGAGCCGACGTCCTGATAGCCGAGCTTCATGCCGTCCTTCCAGTAGACCCCATGCGGAGACGGAGCGAAACGCCATTTCGGCGTACCGTCCTGGTTCATGACAGGCAGGCCTGCCTTCACCATGTCGGCGGTGAAAGCCGTGTACATGAACATCTGCTGGGCAATCTCGCCCTGGGCCGGTACCGGCCCGGATTCCGAGAAGGTCATGCCTTGAGCGGCGGCCGGCGCATAGGCCTTCATCCAGTCGAGGTATTTCTGAATGGAGTAGACGGCGGCCGGGCCGTTGGTATCGCCGCCGCGTGCGACGCAGGAGCCGACCGGCTGCGACTTTTCGTTGACCTTGATGCCCCATTCGTCGACCGGCAGGCCGTTCGGCAGGCCCTTGTCGCCGTTGCCGGCCATGGAGAGCCAGGCGTCGGTGAAGCGCCAGCCGAGCGACGGGTCCTTCTTGCCGTAGTCCATGTGACCATAGACCTTCTTGCCGCCCACGTCGCGGCCGGTGAAGAACTCGGCAATATCCTCATAGGCCGACCAGTTAACCGGCACGCCAAGCTCGTAGCCATACTTGGCCTTGAAGTCGGCCTTGTTCTTGGCGTCGTTGAACCAGTCGTAACGGAACCAGTAGAGGTTGGCGAACTGCTGGTCCGGCAGCTGGTAGAGCTTCTTGTCCGGTGCGGTCGTGAACTTCAGGCCGATGAAGTCCTGGAGGTCGAGGCCTGGGTTCGTCACGTCCTTGCCTTCGCCTGCCATCCAGTCGGTGAGCGAGCGGGCCTGCTGGTAACGCCAATGCGTGCCGATCAGGTCGGAATCGTTGACGTAAGCGTCATAGATGTTCTCGCCCGATTGCATCTGGGTCTGAAGCTTTTCAACCACGTCGCCTTCGCCGATCAGGTCATGGCTGACCTTGATGCCGGTGATTGCAGTGAAGGCCGGCGCTAGGACCTTCGATTCGTATTCATGCGTGGTGATCGTTTCGGAGACGACCTTGATATCGAGGCCGGCAAGCGGTTTTGCCGCATCGATGAACCATTGCATCTCCTTTTCCTGCTCGGCACGGGAAAGCGTCGAGAGTTCGCCGACTTCCTTGTCCAGGAATTGCTTTGCCTCATCCATGCCGGCATAGGCGGAACCGGTCAGAGCCAGCAGCACCGCTGCCGTCGTTGTCATAAGATGCCGTCGCATTTTATCCTCCCAGAGTGTTGCGATTGCCATTTCGTACCGAGTGGCGGTTCTCCCGCCACCTTTTCAGCTTGCCTTTCAGACGAAGCGGAAGACGCCGATTGCGTAGACCACTGCCAGGGCAAGAGCCCACCACAGGTTGGGGCCGATAAGCCCCAGCCATGCGAGATGAATGAATGCCGAGCCGAGCAGCGAGATGAAGAGCCGATCTCCCCGCGTCGTCTCGAAGCGAAGGATACCGACCCTGGGCGAACCGCCCGGCGCGAAATATTCCCAGATGCTCATGCCGATGAGCAGGGCGAGGATCGTCAGAAAGAACAGGGCCGTCGGCAGTGTCCAGGCCATCCATGAAAAGCTCATGCGTGGTTCCCCCTTGTCAGACCCGGCCAAGGGCAAAGCCCTTGGCGATGTAGTTTCGAACGAAATAGATGACGAGTGCGCCGGGAACGATGGTCAGCACGCCAGCGGCTGCCAGCACGCCCCAGTCCATGCCCGAGGCCGAAACGGTGCGCGTCATGATGGCGGAAATGGGCTTGGCGGCCGTGGTCGTCAGCGTACGGGCGAGCAGCAGTTCCACCCAGGAAAACATGAAGCAGAAGAAGGCCGCGACCCCGATGCCCGAGGCGATCAGCGGCATGAAGATCTTCACGAAGAACCGCGGGAAGGAATAGCCGTCGATATAGGCGGTCTCGTCGATTTCCTTCGGTACGCCCGACATGAAGCCCTCCAGGATCCACACCGCAAGCGGCACGTTGAACAGGCAATGGGCGAGGGCGACCGCGATATGCGTGTCGATGAGACCGAAGGCGGAATAGAGCTGGAAGAAGGGCAGGGCGAAGACGGCGGGCGGCGCCATGCGGTTGGTGAGCAGCCAGAAGAACAGGTGTTTGTCGCCAAGGAACCGATAGCGCGAGAAGGCATAGGCAGCCGGCAATGCCGCCAGAACCGAGATCGTGGTGTTCAGGGCCACATAGATGATCGAATTGATATAGCCGTTGTACCAGGATGGGTCCGTGAAGATGACCATGTAGTTCCTGAGCGTCGGGTTCTGCGGCCAGAGCGAGAAGGCTCCGGTGATCTCGGCGTTCTCCTTGAAGCTCATGTTGACGAGCCAGTAGATCGGAAGCAGCAGGAAGATGATGTAGATCGTCGAGACCAGCCAGGAGAAATTGCCTGCGGGCTTGTATTTGATTGCGCGCGCCATTGTTCTTCTCCCTCCTTCAATTGTCTGCATCGCTGCTGGTCATCACGGTGTAGAAGATCCATGACAGCAGCAGGATGATCAGGAAGTAGACGATCGACATGGCGGCGGCCGGACCGAGATCGAACTGGCCGACCGCCGTCTTGACGAGGTCGATCGACAGGAAGGTCGTGGAGTTGCCCGGGCCCCCGCCCGTGACCACGAAGGGCTCCGTATAGATCATGAAACTATCCATGAAGCGCAGCAGGACGGCGATAAGCAGCACCCGCTTCATCTTCGGCAGCTGGATGTAGCGGAACACCGACCACCTTGATGCCCCATCGATCTTCGCCGCCTGATAATAGGCGTCCGGAATGGAGACGAGACCGGCGTAGCACAGCAGCACGACGAGGCTCGTCCAGTGCCACACATCCATGACGACGACGGTGATCCAGGCGTCCAGAGGATCGCGCACATAGTTGTAGTCGATGCCGAGCGCCGCCAGCGTGTGGCCGAGCAGGCCGATATCGACCCGCCCGAAGACCTGCCAGATCGTGCCGACGACATTCCACGGGATAAGAAGCGGAAGGGCCATCAGCACCAGGCAGACCGGCACGCCGATGCCCTTTTTCGGCATGTTCAGCGCGATGAAGATGCCGAGTGGAATCTCGAGCGCAAGGATAATGAAGGAGAAAAGCAGATTGCGCTGCAGGGCTTCCCAGAAGCGGGCCGAGTGCAGGATGTCGTCGAACCAGTCGGTGCCAGCCCAGAAGAAGGCGTTGTTGCCGAATGTATCCTGGACCGAATAGTTCACCACGGTCATCAGCGGAATGGCCGCCGAGAAGGCAACCAGCAGCAGCACGGGAAGCACCAGAAACCAGGCTTTGTTGTTCCACGTCTTTTCCATGGTTCAGGCCTCCCTGCCAACGCGCCATGAATTGGCATAGATATTCAGCGCAACGGGATCGAAGGTGACGCGAGGCTCTGCCGGAACCTCCGCATCCTCGGAAACGACGATCGCAATCGACTGCCCCCCAAGGCTTGCGCGAACGATCCTGCGCCGACCGATGTCCTCGATGCGTGTCACCGTGACAGGCATTCCCTCCCGGCCGATGCGGATGAATTCCGGCCGGATGCCCAGTTCGATCCTGCCACCCGCATCGAGCTTCGGCGCATAATCGAGGGCGATCGTCTCGGCTCCGAGCTTGATCGTACTCCCATGGATCTCGGCGGGTATCACGTTCATGCCGGGGGAGCCGATGAAATAACCGACGAATGTATGGCTGGGCCTCTCGAAGAGTTCGGCCGGCGTTCCGATCTGGACGATCTCTCCATCGTACATGACGACCACCTTGTCGGCGAAGGTGAGCGCTTCCGTCTGGTCGTGGGTTACATAGACCATGGTGAAGCCGAATTGCTTGTGGAAGCGCTTCAGCTGGGAGCGGAGCACCCATTTCATATGCGGATCGATGACCGTCAGAGGTTCATCGAAGAGGATCGCGTTGACGTCGTTGCGGACGAGACCTCTCCCGAGCGAGATCTTCTGCTTCTGATCGGCGGTGAGGCGCTGGGCCTTGCGGTTCGACCAGTCGGAGAGGTCGATGATCTCCAGCATCTCGCGGACGCGGCGATCGACGTCCGGTTCGGCAATGCCTCTGTTTCGCAAGGGAAATGCCAGATTGTCGTAGACCGTCATCGTGTCGTAGATGACCGGAAACTGGAAAACCTGCGCTATGTTGCGTTCCTGGGTGGAGAGATTGGTGACGTCTTTTCCATCGAAGAGGATACGCCCGTGCGATGGCTGCAGCAGGCCGGAAATGATGTTCAGCAACGTCGTCTTGCCGCAGCCGGAAGGGCCGAGCAGGGCATAGGCGCCGCCATCGGCCCATTCGTGGTCCACCTCGCGCAGCGCATAGGCGGCGTCGGATTTCGGATTGGGGCCGTAAGCGTGGCGGATGTGATCGAGCGTGATGCGTGCCATGTTCGCCGTCCTCAAGCCGCCGCCGCGATGGCGCGGCCGTCTGTTCCAAAAGCCATCAGATGGCGGGTATCCAGGAAGAGCTCGATTTCGGTATCCGGATCGATGTCGTGGATGCCCGGTGCCAGCATGACCCAGCGCACGCCGTTGTAGTGCATATGCACAAAGCTTTCGGAGCCCGTGATTTCCGAAATCTGCGTCTGGGCCTTGACCCTCGCCGCATTGCCTGTCTGCGCTGTGAGCCCCAGGTGATGGGGGTGGAAGGCTATGGTCACCGGGCCGTCCGGCACGCCGGACAGATGCGGCGGCACCGCGAGACTGTCTGCTTCCCGGTATCGGAACGAGTCGCCGGACTTGACCACATCGATGAAGTTGAGTGGGGGATCGGCAAATGTCTTGGCCGTCACCAGGTCCGCCGGGCGACGGTAGACCTCGATCGTCGGCCCGAATTGCGTGATCCGCCCTTCCGAGAGCGTTGCAGTATTGCCGCCGAGCAACAAGGCCTCGGATGGTTCGGTCGTCGCATAAACGAAGATGGCGCCGGATTGCGCGAAGATCTTCGGCAATTCCTCACGCAGTTCCTCGCGAAGCTTGTAGTCGAGATTGGCGAGCGGCTCATCCATCAGCACCAGGCTCGCATTCTTTACGAGTGCGCGGGCGAGCGCCGTACGCTGCTGCTGCCCGCCGGAAAGATTGAGCGGGGTCCGATCGAGATAGGGCGTCAGTCTCAGCAGGTCTGCAGCCTTGCGGACTTCCCGGTCGATGGTCGAGGCGTCCTTGCCGGCGATCCGCATCGGCGAGGCGATGTTTTCGTAGACGGTCAGGGCCGGATAGTTGATGAACTGCTGGTAGACCATCGCGACGTTGCGCTTTTGCACTGCGACGCCGGTGACGTCGGCGCCGTCGAAATACACGGAGCCGCTGGTGGGACGGTCAAGCCCGGCCATCAATCGCATAAGCGACGTCTTGCCCGAGAGCGTCGGGCCAAGCAATACGTTCAGCGAGCCGCGATCGAGAGCAAGATTGGTCGGATGAATATGGTATTCACCCCCCACCATCTTGGCGACGTTGCGCATTTCCAGCATTCGAGTTCCCGTGCCTCCTCACATCGGGAACACATGTCGCTTATCCGGCCATTTTTGCCGGTATAGCGGCCATGTACTCCTCCAGATATTGTTTTTCCGTCTCACTCAACCGCAGACCGTCCTTGGTTCTCCGCCACAACACGTCCTCCGCGCTCATGGCCCATTCACGGTCGACAAGATATTTCACTTCAGCCTCGTAGAGATCGCCGCCGAAATGGTGGCCGAGGTCCTGCATCCTGGTCGCGCCGTCGAGGATCATCGCGGCGCGGGTTCCGTACCGGCGAACCAGGCGCCGTGCATGCCTTTCCTCTAGAAACGGATAGTGGGTTTTCAGCTTTACCACTTCTTCCTCGTAACCCTGCGCAGGAAAATCACCGCCCGGCAGGTGGCTTTTCGCCGTCCAGGAGTGACCTTTTGCTCCGATCGCCTCGGCGATCTTCTCCAGCGCATGTTCCGAAAGACGGCGATAGGTAGTCAGCTTGCCGCCAAAGACGTTGAGCAGAGGTGCGCCCTGAGTGACGTCGACCTTCAGCACATAATCGCGCGTTGCTTCCTGGGCCTTTGAAGCGCCGTCGTCAAAAAGCGGGCGAACTGCCGAATAGGTCCAGACGATATCGGCGGGTCGCACCGGTTCCCGAAAATACTCGCTCGCGGCATTGCAGAGGTAGGTCGTCTCTTCCTCGGAGATTTTCACATCCTTCGGATTGCCGGAATAGTCCCGGTCGGTCGTGCCGATAAGCGTGAAGTCGTTCTCGTAAGGAATTGCGAAAATGATGCGATTGTCCCGGTTCTGAAAGAAATAGGCGCGGGATCCTTCGAATTTCCTCTTCACGACGATATGGCTGCCCTGGACGAGACGCACATGGCGGGCGTCATTGTTGCCGAGCGCCTCGCGGATCACCTGATCCACCCAGGGGCCGGCGGCGTTCACAAGCATGCGGGCCTGATAGGTCTCAGTCCTGCCGGTGCTGACGCCGACGGTCTCGATTGTCCAGAGACCACCTTCCCGACGAGCGGCAACCACCCGGGTACGCGGCAGGATCACGGCGCCGCGATCGGCGGCATCCCGAGCGTTCAGCACGACCATCCGCGCGTCGTCGACCCAGCCGTCGGAATATTCGAATGCCTTGGTAAAAAGAGGCTTCAGAGGCTTTCCTGCCGGGTCGGTGCGCATGTCGAGCACCGCGGTCGGCGGAAGCAGTTTTCGACCACCGAGATGATCGTAGAGAAACAGGCCGAGGCGGATCAGCCATGCGGGGCGAACGCCTCCCTTGTGGTAGGGCAGGACGAAACGCATCGGCCAAATGATGTGCGGCGCCATGGCCCAGAGGGTTTCGCGCTCCATCAGCGATTCCCGCACGAGCCGGAATTCGTAATGCTCAAGATAGCGCAGGCCGCCATGGATGAGTTTCGTGGCGCCGGAGGAGGTGCCCGAGGCAAAATCGTCCATCTCCGCGAGTGCGACCGAATAACCCCGGCCGGCCGCATCGCGTGCGATGCCGCAGCCGTTGATGCCGCCGCCGATCACGAAGATATCGTGGATTTTTTGACCCATCATTTTCCTCGCTGATCCGAAACGGCAGCAAGCCCCTAGGCATTGTGAACTTAAAATGGATTAAATCGAAAATATTCCGAATGTCAAACGAAACTGAAGGGCTAATGAACTTCAGCGTTCGTCTCCGAAGTCTCCACGAGCGCAACACCGTTCTGCAGGCAGATTTCCCGGATCGAAGGAGACGTGCACTGGTCGGTGATAAACGTCTGGACCTGGGAGATTTGGCCGATACGCACGGGGGCTGTGCGCTCGAATTTCGTCGAGTCGGCGACCAGGATCACGTGCCTGGCATTGGCGATGATCGCCTGGGCAACTTTTACTTCGCGAAAGTCATAATCGAGAAGAGCGCCATCCGGGTCGATCGCCGAAACGCCGATGATCGCATAGTCGACCTTGAACTGCCGGATGAAATCGACCGCGGCTTCACCGACAATACCACCGTCCGATTGGCGAACGACGCCGCCGGCAATGACCACCTCGATTTCGTCGAGAAGGCGCAACCTGTTGGCAACGTTGATGTTATTGGTAATCACCATGAGTTCGCGATGATTGACCAGCGCCTCGCTGACGGCTTCGGTGGTGGTGCCGATGTTGATGAGAAGCGAGGCGTTGTCCGGAATGAGGTTGGCAGCAGCGACGCCGATCGCCTGTTTTTCCGCGGCGGCGATCTGCCTGCGAGCATCATATCGGACATTCTCGTTGCTGCGGGGAAGAGTGGCGCCGCCATGGATCCGCGTAAGAATTTGCTTGTCGCACAGATCATTCAGATCCTTGCGGATCGTTTGCGAGGTTACCGAGAACTTCGCCGCCAGGTCGTCGACGAGTACTCGCCCCGCCGACTTCGCAAGTTCGACGATCTTCGTCTGGCGGTCTGTGATGAACACCTCACTCCTCCGTTCGCTTTTCTTTCACTTTTAGCGAAAGCGCGCGTAAAGGCAAATGCCGTGCGTCGATTTTTCGACGCACGGTGGGGGCCAGGTTTGGGGCGCTCAGGCGGGGCGGATGCCGGCGACACCCTCCAGTTCGGCCATCACGGCGTCCGACAGCCGCAGTTCCGCCGCGGCGAGATTCTCACGCAGGTGGCCCACGGACGAGGTCCCTGGAATGAGGAGAATGTTCGGTGCGCGACGCAGCAGCCAGGCAAGTGCAACCTGCATCGGCGTGGCATCCAGGCGCTGGGCAACCTCCGACAGGGTTGACGACTGGAGCGGACTGAAGCCGCCGAGCGGGAAGAACGGCACATAGCCGATGCCATCGCGGGCAAGATCGTCGATCATGGCATCGTCTTGCCGGTGAGCGAGATTGTACTGGTTCTGGACGCAGACGATCTTGGCGATGCCCTGACCCTGGGCAACCTGTGCCGGCGTGACGTTGCTGAGCCCGATGTGGCGGACGAGGCCCTTGCGCTGCAGCTCCGCCAGAACCGTCAGGGGCTCTTCGATCGAGCCTTCGGCCGGGCCGTGGACATCGAACATGATGCGCAGATTGACGACGTCCAGGGTGTCGAGACCCAGATTGCGCAGGTTGTCGTGGACGGCCTGTGTCAGCTGCTCGGCGGAAAATGCCGGGTTCCATGAACCGTCTGTCCCGCGCATGGCGCCGATCTTGGTCACGATCACCAGATTATCGGGGTACGGATGAAGCGCTTCGCGGATGATCTGGTTGGTCACGTGCGGACCGTAAAAATCGCTGGTGTCGATATGATTGACACCGGCCTTGACTGCCTCGCGCAGTACTGCGATTGCCGCATCGCGGTCCTTCGGCGGGCCGAAGACGCCCTTGCCCGCAAGCTGCATGGCGCCGTAGCCGAGTCGTTTGACGTTGCGGTCGCCGAGGACATATGTACGTGCCTGGTCGGTATTCGACATGGGATCTCTCCTTTTCAAGATGACGTGGATATAGAACTTGAGAGGCCGCACGAAAATTGGGTACAGTCGGCACGGGCTGTGCGGAATTTCGAACAATGAAGATCGATCTGAGTGATCTGAATGCTTTTGTGGCAGTGGCGCGCGCCGGCGGGTTCCGCGAGGGTGCGCGGACCACAGGCGGCAGCGCATCAGGATTGAGCGAGGCGGTGCGGCGTGTCGAGGCGCAGCTCGGGGTCAGGCTTCTCAATCGGACGACACGCAGCGTGGTACCGACGGAAGCAGGCGCCGGTCTGCTGGCCCGGTTGACCCCAGCGCTCACCGAGGTCGACGCGGCACTCGACGTGGTCAACAGGTTTCGCGACAAACCTGCAGGCGTTCTTCGTCTCAATGTACCGGTCAGCGCTGCGCGGCTGGTGCTCCCGGCGATCATCCCGCGGTTCCTCGCGGCCTATCCCGACATCCGGCTCGAAATCGTCGCCGACGACAGCTTCGTCGACGTGCTGGCTGCGGGATGCGATGCCGGCATCCGCTATGACGAGCGGCTGGAGCAGGACATGATCGCGGTTCCGATCGGTCCGCGCCAACAGCGTTTCGCGGCCGCGGCATCCCCCGCATACCTCGATCGCCATGGCCGTCCCGATCACCCGCGCGACCTGCTTGGCCACGCCTGCATTCGCGGGCGGTTCACAAGCGGGGCGATGATGCTTTGGGAATTCGAGCGGGATGGCGAGGTGGTGCGGATCGATCCGACGGGGCCGCTGATCGTGCAGATAGGTGCGGCAACCGATCTTGCCGTCGATGCAGCGATTGCCGGCACCGGCATCATGTTGCTGTTCGAGGACTGGTTGCGGCCCCATCTCGACAATGGCTCTCTCGAACCTGTGCTCGAGCCGTGGTGGCCGCAATTTTCCGGCCCATTTCTCTATTACCCCGGCCGGCGGCTCGTACCGGCGCCGCTGCGGGCCTTCATCGATTTCGTCAGGGCGTCCAGCCAATCGTGAGAGCGTGACGTCGTCCTCGTGTTCGACCGAGGGCATCCCTCATGTCGGACGTCCGTTAGTTGCAGCCAGCCTTCCGCCGGTCCCGGCCG
The DNA here is from genome assembly GCF_000732195.1 of Neorhizobium vignae. GTDB lineage: Bacteria > Pseudomonadota > Alphaproteobacteria > Rhizobiales > Rhizobiaceae > Neorhizobium > Neorhizobium vignae. Next base: position 58,883 of record NZ_JNNU01000025.1, on the reverse strand, counting down.
GAACCACGTTCCGGATGGGGCGTTCAGCAGGACCGCGGAGCATTATATGGCTGGCAACTGGATTCATCTTTGCATCGACATGCAGCGGATCTTCGCTGAAGACACTCCTTGGCACGTCTCGTGGATGCGCCAGGTGTCGCCATCGATCGAAGAGCTTTCCGGCCGCCACCCGGAGAAGACGATCTTTACAAGGTTCGTCACGCCGTCGCGGCCCGAAGCGATGGAGGGGATGTGGCGGGTGTACTATGAAAAGTGGCGGATGATGACAGGCGAGCATCTCGATCCGGGCCTTATCGATCTGATCCCTTCCTTGAAGGCGCTTGTCCCTCCTGCACGCATATTCGACAAGATGACTTATTCTCCCTGGGTCAGCGGAGCGCTGCACGGAGTGCTCTTGAAGGAGGGTATCGAAACCGTCGTCCTGACCGGCGGCGAGACCGACGTTTGCGTCCTGTCCGCAGCGCTTGGTGCCATCGATCTTGGATACCATGTGATCGTGCTGAGGGATGCCGTCTGCAGCGGAGCCGATGACACACATGACGCGTCGCTCGAACTTCTGGGAGATCGCTTTTCCGTTCAGCTCCACCTCGCAACCACCGAAGAATTCCTGCAAGGGCTCTAGAAAGCCCGCCCGCTCGGCGGAGGTATCGGCCCGCGCGGTTTCCGAGCGATGACGGGATCGTGCTGACGGCGCCAGCGGGCGGCAAGAGCATCGCCTATCTCAAAGCCGATATAATAGACCCCGTCGAATATCTCGGTGCGAAATTTCCTGTGCAAACGGAAGCCGCCGCTCGGCCCGGCATCGATCCAATCGTGAATTTTTTCAGAAACGGCGACGATATCATTGCGGTCGCATCGGAAGCGATCCAGCCGTTCGGGTCACAGGTACAGGATCCGACCTACTATGTCCTCAGCTTCTTCAAGACTCTGACGTCTGAGGTCGTGGCCCAGATGGCCAAAGAACATCAACTCCCGGAACTCCACATAACCGACCGTCCGGCGGGCGATCTTCTGAATTCGCCGCTCATGGATGTGTATGGACTTGAAGTCGCGCGTTTGGCTTGGCCAAGTGCCGCTCCGGGAAACACGATCTTTGACGAGGCTCGTCCCTTTATCGCTGCCGCGGTCACAATCCTCGGCATGTATCTGGTTGGTGTCCTGTTTGCTGGCTTGTCGGAAACGCGGCGGTTGAAGAGCTTGGCGGATCGCGCCCAACATGAAGCCACGCATGACAGCCTCAGCGGTCTCTTGAACAGGCTCGGTCTGATCCAAGGACTTGACCGGTTGATGCAGGCCGACAAGAGCCAGATGGTGGTTCTGCACCTTGTCGATCTCGACGGTTTCAAGGCAGTCAACGATGCCTGGGGGCATGCGATTGGAGATCAGCTGATCAGGCTGGTGGCGGAAGCCTTGCGCGACATCCATGCAGACGTATTCGGTATCGCCCGGTTGGGCGGTGATGAATTCGCTCTGGTTCAGCGCGGCTCCACGGACCTCGCCGAAATTGACAGTCAAGTTCTTGAACGCCTCAAAAGGCCGTTTCTCATCGAAGGCCGCACGATCGAAATTGGCGCAAGCATCGGCGTTGCCTGCCGTGACGACGCGGGGGATGCGCATGAACTTCTTCGCCGGGCGGATATGGCCCTTTATGAAGCGAAGGAAATGGGCAGGGGATGCGCCGTCGCCTATCATCCGGATCTTGACCGCCAGCGCGAGAAGATTGCGGGCCTGGAAAGCGACCTTCGGCGCGCCCTCCAGAATGACGAGATCCAGCCGGTCTTCCAACCGCTGGCGTCCGCGGTCTCGGGCGACATCACCGGCGTTGAGGCGCTGGCGAGGTGGAGACGCGCCGAAGGAGCAATCGGCCCGGACGCGTTCATACCTCTGGCGGAGAAATGCGGATTGATCGATATTCTGGGCCTCCAGATGCTTCGGAAGTCCATCGTGGCGTCCCGGGCATGGTCTCCGCTCTCCCTGTCGGTCAATGTTTCTCCGATCCAGCTATGCAACCCGAATTTCGCCGGGGATGTGCTCGCTGTCTTGAAAGAGGAAGGGTTTGATCCTTCGCGACTGACGCTGGAGATCACCGAAGCGGTGCTGATGTCGAACCCTGAACAGGCAAGACGCTCGATCACCGCCCTGAAATTGGCAGGCATCCGTTTTGCTCTTGACGATTTTGGCGCCGGTTATGCCAGTATCGGCACGCTTCGTGAGTTCGGTTTCGACCGGATGAAGATCGATCGCTCCCTGGTTCAAGCCATAGATGACGGCAGCACCGGCCGGAACATCCTGACGGCCACGATCTCGTTGGCTCAGGCCCTCGGGATCCCGGTCACGGCCGAAGGCATTGAGTCCGCCGATCAAGCGGACGTCCTCCGAATTGCCGGTTGCGATCAGCTGCAGGGCTTTCTGGTGGGCAGACCCATGGGGCGAGACGAGCTTGCGTCCTGGCTAGCTTCATCGATCGCCGCGTGAGGTTCTTCTTCTTGCGGCGCCGGCCTAAGCTGAATGCTGTTGTCTGACCTCGTCGAACGGCAGCTCCACGGTGAAGGTCGTGCCCTGGCCCAGAAGGCTCTGGACCGAGATCGAGCCGCCATGCAACTCCACAATTTCCTTGACGATATTGAGACCGATCCCCGTTCCGGCGATGCCGGTGGCGCTGCGGGCGCGAAAGTAGGGCTCGAACAGCTTCGGCAGGTCGTCGGCATCCATGCCGATGCCGGAATCGCTGACGCTGACCAGAACCCGTCGACCGTCCTTCCATCCGCTGACACGGATCCTGGAACCGGCGGGCGAATATTTCACTGCGTTTGACAGCAGATTGGAAAAGACCCGCTCTATTGCGGCTCCGTCGATCATCTGCAGCGCTGGAAGCGCTTCGAGATCATGGCTGATCGTGTGGCTCTTGCTGATCTCCGCCCGGTTTGCGATGCATTGGCGAAGAACAGCACTGAGTGAACCGGCTTCCTTGTTGATTGCAATAGTCCCTGTCTCCAGCCGTCCGGCGGCGAGGATGCTTTCCATCAGCTCGACCATGCGGGCGACGGCGCCCTTGATCTGCAGAGCCTTGCCCTCCAGGAACTGCGGGGTTGCAGCCGTCTTCGTGCGCGTGAGCCGCTGAGCCGCTCCGTCGATCACGGCCAGAGGCGTCCTGAACTCGTGCGAGATCATCCCGACGAAGCGGCGCTGCTGCGCATTGATGCCTCGTTCATGCTGAAGAAGGCGATCCAGCTCGACGTTCTTCTCCTGCACTTCCGCGGTCCTCGCCAGAACGATCTTTTCGAGCTCGTCCCGATGCTGGCGCAGCCTGCGCTCGCTGGACTGGAGGGCTTTGAGGGCAAGCTGGCGGTCGTGCACGTCCTCGAGGAGGCCGTACCAGCGGACGACTCTGCCGTCGTCATCGAGCCGGGGAGCCGCGCGGTTCCGATACCACCGATACCGCCCTTTCGCGGTCCCGATCCTGTAGATCATGTCGAACGGTAGGCCGGTGTTGACTGCGGCCTCCCATTTGGCAATCACGTCAGGCAGGTCCGCGGGGTGCAGGGTCTTCTCCCACCCGCGTCCCAGCGCTTCGCCGACCTCCCGTCCGGAAGCGTTCTGCCATCCTGGGCCGACTTCGATGACATTCCCTTGCGCGTCGGCTAGCCACGGCGTTTGGGGGTGCAGTTCAATAAGAGAGCGATAGTGTTCCTCGCTTGCCCGCAGGACCTGTTCGGCGTGACGGAGCTTGGTTATGTCTGAAATGACGACAATCAGGATCGGCCTTTTCCCTGCAGGTCCTGACAGGAACGACCGCCGCTTGTGCGTGAGAAGCGTCCGGATCGAACCATCCGGGCCCGTGACCGCCTCCTCGAAAAGCCGTTCCTCGCCGGTCGCCAGCACCCCCGCGTCCATCTTCTGGATTCGATCGGCTTCGTCCGCAGGCAGCAGATCGCGGTCGGTGCGGCCAAGCACGTCATCAAGGCTAATGCCGAACATCTCGCACGCCTTGCTGTTGAGGAACAGGAAGCGTGACTCTTCGTCCTTTATGATTGTGGGTCTTGGCGCGCCCTCGAACAGGTCTTCCAAAAGTTCGCGGTGAGGTGTTTGCAGATCAGGTCCGATGGCGGAGCAGTGGTTCATTGGCAGGCGTCCAGTGTGCTCGCGCAAATTGATCGATGCCTAATATACATTCAGAGCGTTACCGAATGCTGAAACCGGACGGTGCCGCCTGATGCGGCACGGCGCTTTTATCCGCAGGCCAGCGAGCGTTTTTTCTTCAACGCTCCTGACGGAAATTTCGTAGCCGCATCACGGTATGCGGCCGTTTTTCAAGGCGGCCCGGTGACCAGCGCGGACATGCCGGGGAACTATTCCTCGACCCAATAGGAGGTCGTATTCTCGATGACTTTCTTGATTTTGCGATTGTCTCTCCATTCTCGTCCGGTATCACGGATGACGGGTATCTGCTGGGGAGAGAAAATGTAGTTCTTGTTCGGCGCCGCCAATCGTTCAAGCTCTGCGTTGACGCCGGAATAGAATTGTTTTTCCGGATCCCGAGAAGAGTCCATCAGGCTTGCAGCCTGTCGGGCGAAGGAACCGCGCAGAATGGAAGGGGAGGTGGTGAATTTCGGAAAAGTCTTGAACAGCGGGATTTTTATGCCCAGGAACCGCGCATATTCGTTCCTCTCGTGAAGATGGCCGTCCTTTGCGATATTCCAGTTCTGATCGGCCGTATGAAAGGAAACCTGCATCACGCTCGGATCTGAAAACGGGCCGAAAATCTCCTCGCCGAGGTCGGTCAGCGCGACCCAGTCATCCTCGATATGGAACACATAGTCGGAACGCGTGTTGGCCCAGAGACGCTTGACCGCGGCGCCAAAACCCGGCTCGCTCGGTCTGAAGAAGGAGGCTGACGGCAGATAGCTGCCGACCACGCGCAGGCACTCGGCTTCATCCTCTTCCGTGCCGAAGATCGGATCTATGTTGACGAGAACGTTCGAGAAGGAAAAATGAGCAAAGCAGCGCTTTGAAAAACTCTCCAAAGTCTGCTCGAGCAAGCCCGGCCTTCTGCCGGCAACTATACACAAGTCCATATTAAAATTCGCCACGCGGCATATCTCCGGAAAATCCGGAACTCCGTATAGAGATCCTTTTGTCGAGATACCATAGGGCCCGCAAGGTCACCACCGGCCTTGAGACATGCTGTCTCGTGACCGTGCAAAAGACGCTTGATCGGAGCCATCCGAAATCCACGGCGCGCACGCTCCGCCGAAGGAGGGGCGTGGCTCCGCTTCAACCTTAACGCGGCTCAATTCACGGCCGCCTCCCGCAATGGCAAGCGGCAACGCCGAGACATCGGGCAACTGCTCCGGCAGGGAAACGCCGATTGCGTTCCACCGACCGATACGGGCTACCTTCTGAAGAAAGAAACCAGGTATGCAAGGGTGCCACTGGATCTGCGGGTGGCTATCGAACGCACCTGATGGGCGACCGTACCTGCGCTCACATGGGCCCCGAAGTGGCAGAAACAGACAAGTTTGTGGAGCTGTCGGTCGGACAATTCAAAAAACCGTCTGGCTTCCCCATAGGTGTCGTCCCGCATCCCCGCTGCGCGCAGGACCGGATCGCCGAAGGCGACGGCAATCGCCGTCCCGTCGCCGCGCATTGCGGCCCTTATTTCATCCGGCTGGTATTCGGTTTCCCGAAAGGTCGAAAGGGATCGGTCGGGGTTGAGCTCAAGAATTTCGGCCCACCGTTCGAGCCGTTCACTGCTGGACATCTGGAAGTCGGGATAGCTGCGGTTTATCCTGGCGATAGTCCTCAGCTGATCGACTGCACGTTGCTCCATTGCGGCCTCCTATTTGAACAAAATAGATGCCCGTCGCCCAATCGGTAATTTGATCCAGACCGCTTTTGATGTCCAATCACGATTGCCCATCGGCAGGAGGTCCGGCCTTTCCCTCAATCAAAATCGATAGGCGCTAGCGACGCCGATAGCGCGTCGCCGGGCCAGGGCCGCATGATCGATGGAGACCTGCTCATGCGCCGTCGTCAGGAGAAAAGGTCACCCTTTTGCAGGATCTCGCGGGGATGCGCCGCATGTTCCTTCACTACTTTCTCGGCGCCGTCGATTTCCTGCAACATGACGTCGTAGCCCCAGAGATCCGCCAGATGCTGGAGGACCTGCCTGGTCTCGCTGTCCTCGAGAACCCAGTCGTTCGGCGCCCGGTGCTGCAGGAGAAGGCGACGGTCCCCGGCAAGATCGACATCGACGATGTCGATCCTCGGATCGGTCCAGCCGATGTCGTATTCGCGCGCCAGCTGGCGGCGTACGCGCTTGTAGCCCCGCTCGTCGTGGATCGCGGAAACCAATATCCCTTCGCTCACCTGCGGGTCGTCGTAGAGCTGGAAAAGGCGCCACTTGCGGATCAGGTGTGGGCTCAGGAACTGGCTGATGAAGCTCTCGTCGCGGTAGTCGGCCCAGATGCCGCGCAGAACCTGCATCGGGTCTCCGCGGCCGGCAATATCCGGAAACCATTCGCGATCCTCGTCGGTTGGCTCGGTCACGATCCGCTCGATATCCTGCATCATCGCAAAGCCGAGTGCATAGGGATTGAAGCCGGAGAAGCGCCGGTCGTCGAAGGTCGGCTGGAACACGACATTGGTATGGGATTTCAGGAACTCGAAATAGTTCCCGTCGCTGATCTGCCCCCGGTCGTGCAGCCTTTCCATGATCTGGTAATGGACATAGGTCGCGGTCCCCTCGTTCATCACCTTGGTCTGGCGCTGCGGATGGAAATATTGAGCCACGTGGCGAACGATGCGCAGGATTTCCCGTTGCCACGGCTGCAGCCGGGGCGACGACTTTTCGAGGAAATAGAGCAGGTTGTCCTGCGGCAGGCCCAGTGCTGCGCGCCGCCTCTCGAGATCGACATCGGCAGCATCGCGCTTACGTCCCGCCGGTACCGTGCGCCAGAGATCGTTGAACATCTGTTCTTCGTGGGCGCGCCGTTCCTGCAGGCGTTTTTCTTCCTGGCGCAGGTCGAGCCGCGTCTTGCCGGCATAACGATGCACGCCGTGCGACATCAGTGCATGGGCGGCATCGAGGGTGCGCTCCACCGCCGTTTCGCCGTAACGCTCCTCGCAGCGGGCAATATAGCCCTTGGCGAAATCGAGATAGTCGAGAATGCCCTCGGCATCGGTCCACAGCTTGAACAGGTAGTTGTTCTTGAAGAAATGGTTATGGCCGAAGGCCGCATGGGCGATCACCAGGGTCTGCATCGTCGCGGTGTTCTCCTCCATCAGATAGGAGATGCAGGGCGAACTGTTGATGACGATCTCGTAGGCGAGATCCCGCATGCCGCGACGATAGAAGGCTTCGTGATGGGCGAAATGTTTGCCGAAGGACCAGTGGCGGTAAAACAGCGGCATGCCCGTCGACGAATAGGCGTCGAGCATCTGTTCGGCAGTGATCACCTCGATCTGGTTCGGGTAGACGTCGAGCCCCAGCTCGCCGATCGCGATCTCCTCGCACGCGTCGTGGATGCGCTGAAGGGTCGAAAAATCCCAGTCGGCGCCCTCGAAGAGCAGTCGATCCTTCTGCATAGCCGCCTGGGTCATGGCACCGCCTTCGTCTGTGTCGAACGCTTCTGAAAGAGATCGTGGAAGACCGGAAAAATCTCGTTCTTGCGGCAGACCTTGCGCATCGCAAGGGTGGCCGAGCCGGACCGGATGCCTTCATAGAGGCGCCAGAGAGGCGAGTTGGAGATCGAGGAATCGCCACCCTCCTCATCGACCTCGATATAGGCGAAGTACTGGCAGAGCGGCAGGATCTCGTGTTTCAGCAGATGGCCGGCCGGACCCTCGTCCCGGTAGGAATTGTCGCCATCCGACGCCTGTGCGGCGTAGATGTTCCATTCCGTCGGGTCGAAGCGTGCGGCGATGATGGCGCGCATGGCCGCAAGTGCGCTCGAGACCAGCGTGCCGCCGGTCGCCTGGCCGTAGAAGAAGGTCTCCTCATCGACCTCCTCGGCCTTTTCCGTGTGGCGGATGAAGACGAGCTCCACCTTCTCGTAGCGCTGCGAGAGGAACAGATAGAGCAGCAGGTAGAAGCGCTTGGCCAGATCCTTCATGTGCTCGGACATCGATCCGGACACGTCCATCAGGCAGAACATCACGGCCTTCGCCACCGGCTTCGGTTCGTTGTCGAAGCGGCGGTAGCGCACGTCGAGCGGATCGACGTAGGGGATGCGTCGGATCCTGTCCGTCAGCGACTTGAGTTCCGCCTGCAGCAACAGGCGCGTCTCCTCGTTCTCAGATTCGTCGATCTGGCGTTGCAGCGCCTCGATGTCTTCAGGTTTCGGGCGCTTGAGAGCGATGCGTCGCATCATGGCGAGCCGCGTCGTCCGGTCGATGGAGAGATTGGAAGGGGAGCCGGAAATGGAGTAGCCGGCGCGAACCGGGCTCATCTCCTCGGTCTCGCTGAGCCGCCGCTTGGCGAGTTCGGGCAGTTCGAGGTCATCCAGAAACACTGAGAGAAATTCCTCGCGCGTCAGCACGAAGCGGAAGCCGTCTTCACCATCGCCCTGTCCGGCCTCCTTGGGCCTGCCGGCACCTTGGCCGGGGGGACGTGGAATGATATCGCCTTCGACGAACGCCCGGTTGCCGGGCAGGACATGATCCGTAATCCCGCCTTCGGCCCGGCGGAAGCTCGGCTCGCCCATGCCGCCGATCGGGAGGCTGACTTCGCCGCCATCCAGTACATCGCGGATACTGCGGCTTTGCAGGGATCGCCTGACTGCTTGCTGCACGGCGTCTTTTGCGCGCCGCAGAAACCGCTGCCGATTTTCCAAACTTTTACCGCGCGGGTTCAGCCGCCGGTCGATGATGTGCATGTTGGCTCCTGCATGAGCATTAGGGTCGGTACTCAACTAGGTTTCGGACGCCGCACAACCCAGTATGCCACAATCCTACGTCCTGTCGTCACACACAATGATGGAGGTCAAATCCACCTTTGTGTATTTAAGGAACTGAACGGTTTTCTTGCATGCTGCGTTCCAAATCCTAATTGAGTACAGACACTAACCTGCCTGTTTGACCCGCATGTACCACTCCACCAGACGGCGAACCTGTCTTTCGGTGTAGCCGCGCGCCGTCATGCGCGACACGAACTCGCTGTGTTTCTTCTCTGTTTCGCCGTCCTTTTTCGATCCGAAGGAAATGACCGGCAGAAGATCCTCCACCTGGGAGAACATTCTTTTCTCGATCACTTCCCGGATCTTCTCATAGCTCGCCCAGGACGGGTTCTTGCCACCGTTATTGGCGCGCGAGCGCAGGCAGAACTTGACGATCTCGTTGCGGAAATCTTTCGGATTGGCGATTCCCGCCGGCTTTTCGATCTTGGTCAGTTCCTGGTTCAGGAGTTCGCGATCGAGAAGCTGCCCGGTGTCCGGATCCTTGAAATCGACGTCCTCGATCCAGGCGTCGGCATAGTCGACGTAACGATCGAAGAGGTTCTGTCCGTAATCCGAATAGGATTCCAAATAGGCCTTCTGGATCTCGTTGCCGATGAACTCTGCATAACGCGGGGCAAGGTCTGCTTTGATGAACTCGATATACCGCTTTTCGGTTTCCTCCTGAAACTGTTCGCGGCGGATGGCCTGCTCCAGCACGTACATCAGGTGAACCGGATCGGCGCCGATATCCGTCGTGTCGTGGTTGAAGGTCGAGGCGAGTACCTTGAAGGCAAAACGTGTCGATATTCCGTCCATGCCTTCGTCGACGCCGGCCGCGTCCCGATATTCCTGAACACTGCGGGCGCGAGGATCAGTTTCCTTAAGGCTTTCGCCGTTATAGGCCCTCATCTTGGAGAAGAATGTCGAGTTCTCGTGCTTGCGCAGCCGCGAGAGCACCGAAAACCGGGCCAGCATTTCAAGCGTCGCCGGCGCGCAGGAGGCGTGTGCCAGCTCCGACCCCTCGATCAGCTTCTCATAGATCTTCTGCTCCTCGTCCACCCGCAGGCAATAGGGCACCTTGATGACGCAGATGCGGTCGATGAAGGCCTCGTTGTTCTTGTTCGCCTTGAAACTCTGCCATTCGGCCTCGTTCGAGTGGGCAAGGATGACGCCAGAGAAGGGAATGGCGCCGATATTCTCGGTGCCCATGTAGTTGCCTTCCTGCGTCGCGGTCAGCAGCGGATGCAGCATCTTGATGGGCGCCTTGAACATCTCGACGAATTCGAGCACGCCCTGGTTGGCCCGGTTCAGCCCGCCGGAATAGCTGTAGGCATCCGAGTCGTTCTGGGAGTAGTTTTCGAGCTTGCGGATGTCGACCTTGCCGACCAGCGAGGAGACGTCCTGATTGTTCTCGTCGCCCGGTTCGGTCTTGGCGATCCCGATCTGGCGCAGTCGGGAGGGCTGCAGGCGCACCACCCGGAAGCGGGTTATATCGCCACCGAATTCATCGAGCCGCTTCAGGCACCACGGGCTCATCAGCCCGCTGAGACGCCGTGTCGGAACGCCGTACTGTTCGAGCAGCATCGGTCCCATGGTGACCGGATCAAAGAGGTTGAGCGGGCTTTCGAAAACCGGGCTGATGTCGTCGCCGGCTTTCAGCACATAGATCGGGTTGGCCTCCATCAGCAGCTTCAGCCGCTCGGCAAGCGAAGACTTGCCGCCGCCGACCGGGCCGAGCAGATAGAGAATCTGCTTTCGCTCTTCGAGACCCTGCGCCGCATGCCGGAAGAAGGAAACGATTCGTTCGATCGTCTCTTCCATGCCGTAGAACCCGGCAAACGCCGGATAGGCCCGGATGGTGCGGTTCATGAAGATACGGCCGAGCCTGGCGTCCCTGGCCGTATCGACCATCTGCGGCTCGCCGATCGCCGCCAGCAGCCGCTCGGCCGCGTTGGCATAGGCCATCGGATCTTTTTTACAAAGCGCCAGATACTCGGCGATAGACATGTCTGTCTCGCGCCGGGCTTCGTAGTTCCTGGTGAAGGCATCGAACAAGGATTCACGCGGCATAGGCTACTCCAGTCAGGGTTGCGCTACTGCTCGACTGCCGCAAAGATTGAAAACGCTGCGGCAATCTATTGAGAATCAAGATGTTTCTAAACCTAATACGACACCCGGAGCGTTTTCATGGCAATGCACAAAAATGTGCGTCCACAAATCCGTGCTGACTTGGCAAACAGCAAGTTAGGGCCTGTTGCATCCCCGCAACAACATCTGCGCACCGCTGCGGGCCTTGCAGGAAGTCAAGCCGGCGGCGGGGAAGACAAGCCATGCCTCGCCGTCTATGGATGCAACCGGCAGCGAGACGGGCGTTCTTATGGACCAGCAGTTTTTCGATAGAGGCGCCGTGGAGGTGGCGCGGGACCTGATCGGCGTCGAGCTCGATGTCTCCGGTGCGGGCGGCGTGATCGTGGAGACGGAGGCATATGAGAGGGATGAGCCGGCATCCCACAGTTTTCGGGGTCCCACGCAGAGGAACGCGATGATGTTTGGCCCACCCGGGCATGCCTATGTCTATCGTTCCTACGGCATTCACTGGTGCCTGAATTTCGTCTGCCGGCCCGGCAGCGCCGTGCTGATCAGGGCGCTGCAGCCGGTCAGAGGTCTTGAGGAGATGGAGAAGAGGCGCCGCCTTGCCGATCCGCTGCTCCTGTGTTCCGGTCCGGGCCGCCTCTGTCAGGCGCTCGGCATCACCATTGAGCACAACGGCCTGTCGCTGTCTGCGCCTCCGTTCGAGCTCGCTTTGCCGCAAACACCGCCATTGATCGTCACCGGTCGGCGGATAGGCATCTCCCAGGCCGTCGATCTGCCCTGGCGGTTCGGTCTTTCCGGCTCGCTGCATGTCAGCAGGAAATTCACCGGCAAAGGTGGCATGGCGCCCTGAGCCGAAGGATTATCTGTTGCGGCCGAGCAGCGACAGCAGTCCGCCGGTCGCAAGTCCGAGCAGCACGCCACCGGCGGCCAGCAGCAGGGCATAGGACATGATATTGTCCGACAGCCAGTTCGCCGCGATCAGCCGCGCGTTTCCCGGCGAGAAAGGCTGCGTCGGCATGAACCGGAACCAGCTTACCGGCACGTCGTGCGGTTCCTTGTCAGCGCCTTCATAGATCATGATGCGGCCCTTCAGCCTGTCCCATTCCTCCCGCGCCGAAAAAGCCTGCATGCCTTCTGCAAGCGACGCGGAATCGGGGGAGATGATCGCGGTCCAGGTGCCGAGTTCGGTCGGGTCGCTTTCCTGGGCGATGATCAGCTTCGCCGTCTGCGACGGCTTGTAGAGTTCGTCGGTGGCCGGGGCAAACCGCAGCATCGCCATGCTGAGGTCGAAATTGTCCTTCGCCCAGTCGCCGAGCGCCCTGAACTGCTGCGAAAAGAAGTTGTTGCCGGCGCGCTGCTGCCAGTCCTGCAGGGTCAGCGAGCTTCTGGCCGACGTGTTCGATGAGACCCCCGCCGGGTTCCAGCTGTTGCGGCTCTCCTGGTCGATCTTCAGCTGCGTGAGGATATTGGCCGGGAATTCCGAGATGGAGCCGATGAAGAGCGCGTTCGCTCCGGCGACCCGCGCTGCCGATAGGGTGACGTCGACCGGTATCACGTGGTGTGAGGCGATCGACATCTTTCCGAGAAAGGTCGCCGCCGCCGACAGGGTTTGTTCGTCGATCCGGCCGAGGAACAGTGAAACGGGTTCGGTGCCAATCCGGTAGGGAAAACCGGTTCCGGCAGTGGCGGCAAGATTGGGTACCTGGGCAATCCGGGCAAAGTCGGGCATCTGGAACTGCGAGCTGCCGAAGAGCGCGAACCTCGCCTTGCTGTCGGCGGTGCTGCCCGGAGCGCAGGCGATATCCTGGCGTGTCAGGAGCGCTGCTTCCACGGTGATCGTGTTCACGCCCGGCTTGAAATGCTGCAGCGTGAGCTTGATCGGCAGATGGCGCAGGATCGCGCCGCCTGAGGAGGTGATCGGCACGGTCGAGGCTATATCGCCGTTGACGAAGATGTCGATGTGGCTGCCGGGTTGAACGTCGGCCGTGTAGGCGGCATCGAGCAGGATGCGCGCCTCCCCGTAGGCATTGGCATAAAAGTCGGCCGGTACGCCGATCGTGAAGTGGGTGCGGAACAGCCGGCCGGCGAATTCCTGGCTTTCGATCCCGAGCTGCGCGAAATCGATTGCCGCGTTCGAAAACAGGAACGGCGTATCGAGGCCGTGCCAGGCTTGAGTAGACAGCGTCTCGCGCCGCTGCGTGGCCGAACCGTCGGTGGCAGCGACGAAGCTTTCGATGAGGCCTTCCAACGCCGGCCAGCTTGGACCGGATAGGACAAGGGCCGAGGCGCCGTGGACGCCGGGATAGTCGAGAAAACTCGCCAGGGCGGCATTGGCGGCGGCGGGCGGCAGAGCCGGCAGCAGTGGCCGCAGTTCGTCGCGGGTACCGACGAAGATCGCAAGCTCCCCGGGCTTCGGCAATGCGCTGGGCGTCTTCTCGAACGCAAATGACTGGTTGGGCATGCCGCCCATCAGCGCCAACCCCTGGGTCAGCCGCATCAGCATGTCGGTTGCGCCGAGTTGGTCGAGGGCCGGCACGATCAGCCGGAAGCGCGTGCCTCCTTTTCCATCTACGCCGACGGCGCGGATGTCGTCGAGCCGCGAAAGCCGGTTCGTTCCGCTCGCGCCGAACGTCAGGAACGTCCGCTGCGGGTCGATATCCGTCCATAGTTCGAAGGTCGATTCGATCGTGCAGTCGGTGCGGTGCCGCTGGTCGGCGCGAAAGCGGACGAGATTGATGCCGGCTTTCAGCACGCCCGCCGGAATATCGAGGACGCGGTCGCTGATCTGATCGGGCGAGGCGATCGGATTGGCATAGACCGGCACGTCGTTGATGGTGACCGCCAGTCCGGAGACCTCCGGCGCGACAACGATGGAATTCTGGTAGCCGAGGTTGAGCTTTGCCGGAGCTGCGGCCTGTTCGGGTGTCAGGTAAATCGACCATGAACGCTGATCGGCCTCGCCGTTCAGCCGCAGGCTCTTCTCGGGCACCAGATAATGCCGCCCGGCAAGCTCCGCGGGAAGGGCTGCGGGCTGCCGCGCCGGCGTTGCCGGCTGTGCGGCTGGTGCGGGCGTCGCCGGAGAAGGTGCCGTTGCCGGTGGCGGGGCAGGGGTCGGCGGGGCCTGGCCGGGAGCGCGAGGCGGCGGCAGCGGGATCTGCGTCTGCACCGGTCCGGGAGCCGGCGATGCCGGCCGGGATGCGGGCGTCTGCTGGCCCGGAGGAGCCGCGGGCGGCCTGGCCTGGGGCCGCTCCGGGCCCATGTTGAACGGCGCGGGCGTCTGGGCCGGCGCGATGCCTGCGGAGAAAAGAAGAACTGCGATTGCGAGAGCCTTTTTCATCATGCCCTCCTATTTCTGTCCGCCGGCAGCGTTATCCCGTCCGGTGTTGCGGACGAGATAGGAAAGCCCGCGGGCCGTCTGGTAGATCGCGAGGCCGAGAAACCACAATGTACCGGCAACCAGGCCGGGATTGTGCCGGCGCGAGACCTGGAACTGGGTCCATTGAGCGGAATTGGCAAAGATCAGGTCGGCGATCAGCCGGTGGTCGGTCGCCCGCTCCGGCAGGTAGCGGCAGCCGATCGTGGAGACGTCGCCGATCGTCTCGACGTTGCGCACCTCGATCGGCAGGTCGCTGATGGGCAGGTCGCTATAGGGCTGGAATCGGAGAATGCATCTCTTTCCGGCCGCGATATCCTTGAACCCTTCCGTATAGACCTGCACGCCGGCGCCATGCACGGAGACGTCCTCGATCGTGGCGGTCAACCAGCGGTCGCCGACGCCGAACTCGCAGCGGCGGCTGACCTTGACGCGCCGCGAAGCTTGCCGTTCGCCCCGTTCAGACACGACCCCAAGCGCGCAACCGGCCAGGATGATGTTGAGCAGGTTCCAGCCGCCGACCACCAGGGTCACGTCGGCCTTGTAGGGCTCGGCATAGACCCGGTAGACGCTGATCGCAAATGCGACGAGCAGCACGAAGAAGATCACGAAGAATGGCCGGCTGATTTCCGAAAGTCGGCTGACGGAGACGGACTCGTCCTTGGCGGTCACCTTGAAGGTCGGCTTGCGCGGGTTGAGCATGACCGAGACGACGGCGGGCAGGAGGTGAACCGTCTGCACATATTCGTAGAGTTCGGAAATCCACGGCCAACGGAACGCCCCGTAGAGATAGTTCTGCATCATCAGGTTCACGACCATATAGGTCAAGGAATAGACCATGAACTCGCCGCCGGACGAGGTGAAAATCTCCAGATCGAAGAACAGGTAGAAGAGCGGCGCGAAGAGAAAGATCGTGCGCGGGAAGGGAAACAGCCAGAACAGCGTCGACGACATGTAGCAGAACCGCTGCGGCAGGGAGAGGCCTCGCTTGAGCGGCGGAAAGCGGAAGCGCAGGATCTGCATCATGCCCTGGGCCCAGCGGCTGCGCTGGCCGATGAAGCTTGCGAAGGTGGCAGGCTGCAGGCCGGCGATCAGGGGCCGGTCGAGATAGAGGCTGTGCCAGCCGCGGCTGTGCAGGTCGAGCGCGGTCTCGCAGTCCTCGGTGATGCTGACGCCCGAAAAGCCGTTCGACACTTCGAGCGCCTTGCGGTTCAGAACTGCCGCCGATCCGCAGAAGAAGGCCGCGTCCCATTTGTCGAGGCCGCGCTGGATGATGCCGTAGAACATCTCGTTCTCGCTCGGCATCTTTTCGAAGGTGCGCAAGTTACGCTCGACCGGGTCCGGGTTCAGGAAGAAATGCGGCGTCTGGACGAGAAAGAGTTTCGGGTCCTCGTCGAAATAACCGACCGTCTCCAGCAGGAAGTCCCGGGCCGGCGCATGGTCCGCGTCGAAGACCGCGATCAGCGATCCTGTCGAATGCTTGAGCCCGTTGTTGAGGTTGCCGGCCTTGGCATGCTCGTTGCGCTCGCGAGTGAGGTAACGCACGCCAAGATCGTCGCAAAGCTGCTGCAGCAATTTGTGCCGGCTTTCTGCGGCGCGGGCATCGGCGACATTGGCGGATTTGCGCTTCTGAAGCGTGCTGCCGTCGTCGAGCAGCCAGACGGTCAGCTTTTCCGGCGGGTAATCCATGTTGCGGGCGGCGGCGAGTGTATTGGCAAGCAGCACCTCGTCCTCGTTGTAGCTCGGCACGAAGACGTCGACGGTCGGCAGCTCCCGGTCGCGTCGTCCATAGGGAGCGCGCGACGGCAGGGGCATGGAAACCACGAACAGGCTAAGCGCCAACATCAGCACGCTGTACATTTCCGCGAGATAGACCAGCAGCCCCGGAATGAAGTTCTCGAGCTGGTTGACCGGCGGCAATGTGCTTGTCGTGCGCCAGTAGACGTAGCGCATCACCATGGCGGTGCCGAAGGCGAGCGCCACGAGACGCCATTTTCCCCCTGCCTTGAGCAGCCGGATCACGCCCATCACGCTGACCACGAGAATGCTGGCGATGAGCTGGGTGCGCGTATTGATCGGCAGCGTCACGAGCGCGATGATCAATGCGCTCGCGAGTGCCCAGATGACCGCAGCAAGGAATGTCCGCATCCTGGGCTATCTCCAGCAGCCGGAAGATCCGGGCATCGATCGATCGGAATTGTTCGGCTTATCGGCACGCATTGGCGGCCCCGCTGGTCACGTCCGTGCAGGAAGGCGATGGAACACTCACCCGCCCGGTTTGCTGCGCAACGCCCGACGGCGATGGGACGAGCGGTGCGCGCGAGACGGACGGTTCTGCCGTGATCTGCGACCTGACCGTTGCGGTCTGTGTCATGACAGGCCTCGGCACCGAAACCACGGGCACCGCCGCCGAGGACACGCTTGCGGCCGCAGCCGCCGCAGCCGGCGGCGTCGACTGGGTGGCAGGGGTCGGCCCGGAACGGGTAGGGACCGCACTGGTCCGTTGCGGCAATACCGGAACGATCGGCTCGGCTGAAGTCGGCCGCGGATAGATCGGTGCACCGACCCCGCCGAGGCTCGGGGAGACCGGCTGCGGTTCCCCATAGGGGTTCCAGCTGCCGTTATCCACCGCACCGGTGATCGTGTAATTGTACATGAAGGCCAGAAGCTTCTGTTCCGTGGCGTTCGCCTCGCAGATTCTTGCGCGGATCTGGATCGAGCCGTGGTTCGCGAGCGGCGAGATCGTCCCGGACGGGCTACGGACCTGCTGCCAGCCATACATGCAGAGGTCGTTGCCGGCGCCTCGCCCGAAGGCGTAGCCGAACGGGCCGTAATTGTTCTGGACGAAGAAGGACGAACGCACCATCCGGACGCCGGGCAGCGTTCGCCGCATCTCAGAGGCAATCCCGGCTTCCGTGACCGGTGTCGAGGTGAGCTTGTTGTCGCTGAGCCTGAAAGGGCTGACGGTCCCGAAGAACTGGGCCTTTAGCAGGTTCTGCCCAGGGGTCAGGGCTGAGGTATAGAGAAAGATGTCCTGATCGACGGCGTTGTCGTAGCGCCGTTCGATGACACTGACGATCCCGGGGCCGGCGGGCGGCGGCAGGACCATGGCCTGTTCGGCCGGCAGGTTCCTGGCAAACGTACCCATCTGGACGGGTTGGCCGGCGCAGCCGGTAGCCAGAAGCGGCAGCCCGCAAAACAGAACCGCTGCACCCAGATGGCCGAGGTCGCTCATTTCCTGTTTACGAACCAGATGCTTTTCCGCCATGCCAAACAATACCGATAAGTCGCGGACATTCATTGTCCGTGGGAGGTCCCCGGCGACCGTTCGTTGCAGCGAGCTGCAGCAGAACCGATTGCCTGGACCGACTCAGCCATTTGATTAGGTAAGTCTAAATTGTTCGTTAACCATATCGGTTCATTGCTTGGAAACAGATGGCGCGACGAGCCGAAGCCCGCAGCATGAGGCGTAGACGGGGAGTAAGGACGATAGCGGAGTGAGTATGCGGTTTTCGCTGATCTCATTGACGATTTTGGGCATTGGCGCCGTGGGGTTGTATGGTTTGAGCCGTCAGCCGGCGGTGGATCCTGGCCTGCTGACAAGCTCCGTCAATTCGCTTCCTTCTCCGCCCAAGGGACCACGTCCACCGGCACCGCCCGTTGAAAAGACCGAGCGCGTCGTCGCCCAACTCCTCTATCCCAACCAGAATACGGCGAGGCCTGCCAGACCCGGCTCTTCGTCGCTGGTCATCGCCCAGGCGCCGGCAGCAGCCCAGCCCGCCCCACCGGTCCCGCCTGCCAACCCGCAGCAGGTCATTTCAGCCGCCGCCGTGCCGCCGGGCCAGCAGCCGACGGTCGACGAAAGCGCCTTGCGCTATTTCGCGGCGAGGGGCGATACCGCCCGCCTGCAGGCGGAGATTTCCCGTCTCAGGGCGCTCTACCCGAACTGGACCCCGCCGGCCGATCCTTTGGCGGTCCAGATCAACACCGACCGCCAGCTCGAAAACATGTGGGCACTCTATGCCCAATCCCGTTATGCGGATGTCCGCAAGGCGATCGCCGACCGCCAGGCGACGGAACCCGGCTGGCAGCCGCCGGCGGATCTTCTCGACCGTCTGAAGCTTGCCGAGGCGCGCGTGGGTCTGGTCACGGCTTCCGACGCCGAAAACCATGACGCAGTGATCCGTGTGGCGGCCGACAATCCCGGCCTGCTCACCTGCAGCGAAGTCGATATCCTGTGGCGGGTGGCCGAAGCCTTCGCCGTGACCGGCAGGCAGGGTCGCGCCCGCGACGCCTACACATATATCCTCGACAACTGCGACGATTCCTCGGAGCGTTTCGCGACCGCACAGAAGGCGAGCGGGGTGTTGCCGCCCGATATGCTGGAGGACCTGCTTGCCAAGGAGCGGACGCCGGCGGGCGGCCAACCGGAATTCGAGCCGCTGCGCGACGATATTGCGCGACGGCTGGTGGCAGCTGGCAATACCGATGCGAAGCTCGTGGTGCCTGAAAAATACCTGACCCGGTTGGAGCGGCTCGCCGAAGCGGACGGCAAGGGTTCTGATGCGCTGATGCTCGGCTGGTATTTCTATCGCCGTGACAATCTCGGCGGGGCCGAGCGCTGGTTCCGCCGCGCCTTCAACAAGGAGGAGACCGCATCGGCCGCCGAAGGGCTGGCACTGACGCTGGTCGCGCAGAAATCGCCGGTGGAAGCGGAAACCGTGCTCTATCGTTGGCGCGAAACCTCCGACGGCGCCAGGGAAGCCTATCTCGCCGCCGTCGCCAACCTGCTGGCGCTCGATCCCCCGCCGGTGCTGCAGGACGATGTCCTGCGCCGCATGGCACCGATGGTGATAACCGCCCGCAATGCGGATGCGGCCCAGCAATTCGGCTGGTACGCCCGCGCCATGCAACAGCCGCAAACGGCGGCCGAATGGTTCCAGGCGGCGCTCGCCTGGAAGCCGGACGACGAATCGTCCGCCTATGGCCTCGCCCTGACGCGCAACGACCTCGGCGACAAGGCGGGCGTCGCCCAGATCCAGAGAGCCTGGAATGACCGGTCCGAACGCATCACACGACTGGGTGAACCGGTGATCGAGCGGGAAGCGCCGCGCCGGCAGCCCGCGGTCGCATCGAGGCCGAACGGCGATGGCTCGAGAGCGAATGCGCCTGCCGCCGGACCGTCTGCGGATGAGGCTAGGCCGGTCGCCCGGACCGGCGTGACGCGGGCTGCGCCCCAGCCGATCCACAGGACCGTGAGGGTCCCCGGCCAAGCCGCTGTCCGACGCGGGCAATGCTCGACTACGCTCGATCCTCGCCGGATTCCGCCGGAAGCAGCGCTGGCCAGAGGCTGGTGCCTGATGGATCTCAACCGCCCCCTGGAGGCAGCACAGTCATTCGATGCCGCCTATGCGAGCAGCTCGGCTACTGCTCGCTCCGATGCGGCTTACGGCAAGAGCCTCGCCTATCTGCGCGCGGGTTTGACGGACAAGGCATCTGTCGCTGCGGCCGACTCGGCCCAGACCAACCAGCGTGCGGTCGAGCTGCAGACCGCGATTCTCTCCGACCGCGCGGTTAACGCCTTCAAGGCCGGACGCTATCGCGAAACGTTGCTGGCGCTCGACCAGCGGGCGCAGATCGCGCCCGAACAGTCCGATCTCATGTCGTTGCGCGGTTATGCGCACCTCAACCTCGGCCGGCTTGCCGATGCCACTCGCATCTTCCAGGCGCTCGCCGATATGGGCGACAAGGCGGGCTTGCGCGGGCTCGCCGACGTTCAGGCGATGAACTGAGAAAACGCAGCTCCGCGTAGTGCCGAAACAAATGCGCCTATAGCGGGTAATATGCACCCGGTTGAAGCAAAACAGGCATCCTTGCACCTTCCATTAACCTTCAGGCAAGGAATTAACCATACATATTAGAGACCACGGCGAAATGGGACGACTGCGGTCTCCCACCAGGCATGAAGCCGCAAAGCCGTACCGGTCCAATCCGGTATCCGCTCATGAAAATCCAGCAAAGCCGTGGTGACCGCGTTGCCCATGCCCGACGGATATTGATCCGGTCTGGCGAGCATCCCCGTTCATCCAGGCGCTGGCGACAGCAGCTCGCATGCCGCCGATCCTCTCCGGGGATTGGCTTGATTAATTTGGGGACGGCTTTGGTGCAGGAAATGCCATCGGATCAGGCGCGACGTGGCCAGGCAGGTAGCCTGGGCGAGAGACTGGCATTTGCCGGCCTCGACGGCGAACTGCGCGATCTGCTGCGCCGCTGCCGCCCGCAGCTCGACCGGCATCTGAAGACCGGCCTTCGCGACCTTTTTCACCGCTTTCAATCCTTTCCGGAAGCCGCTCGCAATTTCGAAAGCGAGCAGCAGATCGAACGGCTGCACGACCTGCAGGCTTCCCATTGGGGCGTGTTGACCGATGCCCGCTTCGATGCGCTTTACGCCGAGCGGGTGAAGGTTCTCTCGGACGCCGAGAGCCGCATGGGCCTCGATCCGCGCTGGCACGTCGCTGGTCACGCCGTAATGCTCGAACATCTGATCGCCGGCGCGATCGTCGATCTCGCTCCGAAATCGCTGCTGCCGGGCGGCCGCAAGCGCGAGCAGGAACTGCTCGACCTCGTTGGCGCGATTACCCGCCTGGTGATGGTGGATGTCGAGATTGCCGTTTCGCTCCGTTTCAACGAACAGCGCCAGAAGCACCAGCGCGCGCTCGCCGAACAGCGCGAAGCAGATCATGCGCAGGCGATCGAAACCTTTACCGACGTCATCGCAGCACTTGCCGACCGCGATCTGACGGCCTCTCTGCCGGCCGATGTGCCGGATGTCTATCGCGAGCTCGCCGATCTTCTCAACCAGGCGGTCGCCGGCATGCGCTCCTCGGTCGAGACCGCCGATGGACACGGCCAGAAGGCTGGTGCGCTCACTCAATCGCTCGCCGAAGGTGCACGCTCGTTCGCCTCCGCTTCCGAAGAACAGTCGGCCCGCCTCAGGGAGGCGGCACGCGTGCTGCTCGACGTCACGGCCAGGGTCAAGGGAAGTGCCGCCGAGACGGCCGCTGCCGAAAAAGCCGCCGCCGAGACCCGCCGTTCGGTCGAGGCAAGCGGTGAGGTCGTTGGCCGGGCGATCAACGCCATGGCGGATATCGAATCCTCGGCCGAAAAGATCGGCGAGATCATCGGCGTCATCGACGACATCGCGTTTCAGACGAATCTGCTGGCGCTGAACGCCGGCATCGAGGCGGCCCGCGCGGGCGAGACGGGCCGCGGGTTTGCGGTCGTCGCCCAGGAAGTGCGCGCGCTTGCCCAGCGCTCCGCCGATGCGGCCCGCGAGATCAAGACGCTCGTCAACGGCACCAAGTCCCAGGTGGATGCGGGTGTCGAGATGGTTCACCGCACCCAGGAAGCGATCGGCGGCATCGTCCGCCAGGTTTCCGATATCAATGACGCGATCGCCGGCATTGCCCGCGACACCGGCGAGCAGGCCGTCGGTCTTGACCGGTTGACCCTCGAGATCGGTTCGGTCAGCGAACATGTCGCCTCGAATGCGGGGCTCGCGTCCCGCGCCGGCGAAGGCGCCGACGAACTCCATACCGTCATCCTGGAACTCGGACGGACGGTCCGCGAGTTCCGGATCGAACGACAGAACCGTTATGCGGATGCGCGCCGTCCGGCAGCGCCAAGACCCCAGCCGACTCTCGTCCCGATCGCGCCGATGGCTTCCGATCGTGCGGATGAAGGCGAATACATCTTTCAGAAACGACAAGGAATAAGCTGATGGCAGCAAAGAAGGCTGGACCTGCAAGTTTGAAGCTGGCCGCGGTGCTGGACCTCAACGAGGCCTCGAACCTGCATGGCAAGCTGGTCTCCATGCGCGGCAGCGATCTCAGGATCGATGCGTCGGGCGTCGAGCGCGTTGGTGTCCAGTGCGCCCAGGTTCTGCTCGCCGGCGTCAAGGCTTGGGAAGAAGACAAGAAGTCCCTCCTCGTGGAGAAGGCTTCGGATGCATTTCAGAAGACGATGCAACTTATCGGCATCAATAACCAGAATTTGGTTGCTAAGGAGATCTAGCAATGAAGAAAAAAGTACTGACCGTGGATGACTCACGGACGATCCGGAACATGCTTCTGGTGACCCTGAATAACGCAGGTTTTGAAACAATTCAGGCGGAAGACGGCGTTGAAGGCCTCGAAGTCCTCGAGGGCTGCAATCCGGACGTCATCGTCACGGATATCAACATGCCGCGCCTCGATGGCTTCGGTTTCATCGAAGGCGTTCGCCGTAACGAAAAATTTCGCGCTGTCCCGATCCTCGTCCTGACGACGGAAAGCGATGCCGAGAAGAAGAACCGGGCCCGGCAGGCCGGCGCGACGGGCTGGATCGTCAAGCCTTTCGATCCTGCCAAACTGATTGATGCGATCGAGCGTGTAACCGCCTGAGCCAGGAATTCCCCCGATGGATATGAACGAAATCAAAGAGATCTTCTTTCAGGAATGCGAAGAGCAGCTCGCTGAACTGGAGTCGGGTCTTCTCAAGCTGAACGACGGGGATCGCGACCCCGAAACGGTGAACGCCGTTTTCCGTGCCGTTCATTCCATCAAGGGGGGCGCCGGTGCCTTCGGTCTGGACGATCTGGTCTCCTTCGCCCACGTCTTCGAGACGACTCTCGATTGCGTGCGCTCCAACAAGCTGGAGCCGACGCAGGACGTCTTGAAGGTCATGCTGAAATCGGCCGACGTGCTCGCCGACCTCGTCACTGCTTCGCGTGACGGCGGCGGCGTCGATGAGTCGAGAAGCCGCAGCCTCGTCAAGGAACTCGAGGCGCTTGCCCATGGCGAGCTACCGTCTTCCTCCGGCCATGACGCCCCGAAACCGGCCGCAAAGGCTGCTCCCGCCGCGAAAGTGGAGCTTCCCAAGCCGAGCGACGACAGCGGTTTCCAGCCGATCCCCTTCTCGTTCGACGGTTTCGGCGAGGACGATGAGCCGGCAGTCGAAGGTTCGCTCTACGAGGTCATCTTCAAGCCGCGCCGCGAGCTCTATTCCAAGGGCAACGAGGCGGCGCTTCTGCTGCGCGACCTGTCCCGTCTGGGAGAGATGAGCATCAATTGCGATACGGATGCTTTGCCTGCGCTGGACAGGATGGATCCGGAAGCGTCCTACTTCAGCTGGAAGATCTCGATCCGGACCACCCGGAGCGAAGACGACATCCGCGCCGTCTTCGAATTCGCGGAATGGGATTGCGACCTCGAAGTGAAGTTTGCCGAAGAGGCATCTTCCAACGAGGAACTGCCGATGGTTCCGGTTCCCTTCGATCTTTCGATCCTGGATGATTCCTCGGCCGGAGAAGAAGAAACGGCCAGCGAACGGGGCGCTTCGGAAGAAGCCGTCGCCGCGGCCTTGTCCGCCGCCGAGACCGCAAGCAACGTCTCCAGGGCCGCGCGCGTCGCCGAGAAGAAGGAGTCGGCCGCCGCCAGTGCCGCTGCCCAGAACAATGCGGCAGCCGCCGCTGCCGGCGCGGGCCAGACGATCCGCGTCGACCTCGACCGCGTCGACCGTCTCATCAACCTCGTCGGCGAACTTGTCATCAACCAGGCGATGCTCTCCCAGAGCGTCGTCGAGAACGACGCGACCGGTACTTCGGCCGTCAACATGGGCCTCGAAGAGCTGCAGCAGCTCACCCGCGAGATCCAGGACTCGGTCATGGCGATCCGCGCGCAGCCGGTGAAGCCGGTCTTCCAGCGCATGTCGCGTATCGTTCGCGAAGTGGCCGACATGGTCGGCAAGTCGATCCGCCTGGTCACCGAAGGTGAAAACACCGAAGTCGACAAGACGGTCATCGACAAGATCGCCGAACCGCTGACCCACATGATCCGCAATGCCGTCGACCACGGCATCGAATCGCCCGAAAAGCGCGAAGCCGCCGGCAAGGACCCGGAAGGCACGATCAAGCTGACCGCGAAACATCGTTCGGGCCGCATCCTGATCGAGCTTGCCGACGACGGCGCCGGCATCAACCGCGAGCGCGTTCGCCAGAAGGCAATCGACAACGACATCATCGCTGCCGACGCCAACCTGTCGGACGACGAGATCGACAACCTGATCTTCATGGCCGGCTTCTCCACCGCCGACAAGATCTCCGACATTTCCGGTCGCGGCGTCGGCATGGACGTGGTCAAGCGGTCGATCCAGGCACTCGGCGGCCGTATCTCGATCTCGTCGCGGCCGGGTTATGGCTCGACCTTCACCATGAGCCTGCCGCTGACGCTCGCCGTACTCGACGGCATGGTGGTCACGGTTGCCGGCCAGACGCTGGTCGTGCCGCTCACCGCGATCGTCGAAACGCTGCAGCCGGAAGCTTCTGCCATCCATTCCTTCGGCGCCAATCAGCGGCTGATCTCGATCCGCAACTCGTTCTGCCCGCTGGTCGACGTGGGTCGCGTCCTCAACTACCGCACCACCCAGGCCAATCCGGTCGAAGGCGTCGCGCTGCTGGTGGAATCGGAAGGCGGCGGACAGCGCGCACTGATGGTCGACGCCATCCAAGGCCAGCGCCAGGTCGTCATCAAGTCGCTCGAAGCGAACTACACCCATGTCCCGGGCATCGCCGCAGCCACCATTCTCGGTGACGGCCGCGTCGCGCTCATCCTCGATGTCGATGCGGTCGTCGCAGCGTCGCGAGGCCAGTCCATGAAACCTGAAATGTCGTTAGCCGCCACGGGTTGAGTTGATATGTCGTATGCCGTGAAGAATCTGATCCAGGGAAGCAAGGAGCTGATCGCTTTTCGCATCAGCGATCAGGAATTTTGCGTGAACATCATGTCCGTCCGCGAAATTCGCGGATGGACGCAGGCAACGCCGCTGCCGCATGCGCCGGCCTATGTCCTGGGTGTCATCAATCTGCGCGGCGCGGTTCTGCCGATCGTCGACCTTTCGGCCCGGCTTGGCATGAAGGATGCGGAGCCGACGGCGCGCCATGTGATCATCGTGGCGCAGATGAAGACCAAAGTTGTCGGTCTCCTCGTCGAAGCCGTTTCCGATATCCTTACGATTACCGACGAGAATATCCAGCCAGTACCGGAAGTATCTTCCGACCTGGAGAGACAATATGCCCGGGGGATTCTCGCCATCGATAAGCGGATGATCTGCATGATCGAGCTGGATGCCCTCTTCCCCGACACGGAAAGCGAAGTTGCATGAAGCCCCTGGGCGCCATCGAAAGCCGACAGTCACCGGATGAAGTCCTCGCAAGCGGCGAATATCCGCTGACGCGTCGTGACCTCACCGATATTTCGGCGATGATCTACGCCGATGCCGGGATCTATCTCAACGATTCCAAGGCCTCGCTCGTCTATTCCCGCCTTTCCAAGCATATCCGGGCTTTGGGGCTGCGCGGGTTCAAGGACTATTGCGTTCTGGTCGCGTCGCCCGAAGGTGCTGCCGCCCGCCGCGAGATGCTGTCGCATCTGACGACCAACTTCACCCGTTTCTTCCGCGAGAACCATCACTTCGAGCACCTGCGCGATGAGGTTCTGCCGGGTCTGATCAACCGCGCCAAGAGCGGCGGTCGCGTGCGCATCTGGTCGGCCGCATGTTCGGACGGGCAGGAGCCGTATTCGATTGCGCTGACCGCACTGTCGCTGCTTCCCAATGCGGCCGATCTCGACTTCCGCATCCTGGCGACCGATATCGATCCGAAGATCCTGGCCGCGGCCCGCGCCGGCGTCTACGACGACAACGCGCTCGAGACCATGACGCCCGCCATGCGTAAGCAGTGGTTCCGGGAGGTCGATGCCGGCGGACGCCGCAGGTTCCAGATCGACGAGCGCGTCAAGAAGCTGATCACCTTCAACGAGCTGAACCTGATGGCGCAATGGCCCTTCAAGGGCAATTTCGATGTCATCTTCTGCCGCAACGTCGTCATCTATTTCGACGAGCCGACGCAGATGAAAATCTGGTCCCGCTTTGCCTCGCTGCTGCCTGAAGGCGGACATCTTTATATCGGCCACTCCGAACGTGTCTCCGGCGACGCGAAGAACCTGTTCGATAACATCGGCATCACGACCTATCGTTATACCGGTAAGAATGCAGGGAGGAAGGCATGAGCGCTCCGGCACGGGTCCTGGTCGTCGACGATTCCCCGACCATGCGCGGCCTGATCACGGCCATCCTGAATTCCGATCCGGAGGTGAACGTCGTCGGCCAGGCCGGCGACGCGCTGGAAGCGCGCGTCGCAATCAAGCAGCTCAATCCCGATGTCGTTACCCTCGATATCGAGATGCCAAATATGAACGGGCTGGAATTCCTCGAAAAGATCATGCGCCTGCGCCCGATGCCGGTCATCATGGTTTCCGCCATGACGCACCAGGGTGCCAATGCGACGCTGGCCGCTCTCGAGATCGGCGCCTTTGACTGTGTCGGCAAGCCGGCTCCCGGCGACGTTCGCCCTTTCATGGATCTTGCCGAAAAGGTCAAGGCTGCAGCCCGGTCAGGTCCACGCCGGAACGGGCCTGCGCCGGTCATCGCAGCGGCACCCGCCGCGGAATACCGTGTCGGCCGGAAGGTTGTGGCCATAGGGTCCTCAACCGGAGGCGTTGAAGCCCTCATCGCGGTGCTGCAAAAGTTCCCGCAAAACTGCCCACCGACCGTAATTACTCAACATATGCCCTCCACGTTTACCAAAAGTTTTGCTGAACGGCTTAATCGTATCTGCGCTCCTGTGGTGCAGGAAGCCACCGATGGCGCGCGGCTGGAGATCGGCAAGATCTACCTCGCGCCTGGTGGCGAACGGCACTTGCAGGTGGTCAATCCGTCGGCGCCATGTTGCCGGCTGATCGAAAAGGAGCCGGTAAACGGCCACAGGCCCTCGGTGGACGTCCTTTTCGACTCGGTCGCCGATCTGGCGGGTCGCAATGCAGTCGGGGTTATCCTGACGGGCATGGGCCGCGACGGAGCTGCAGGTTTGCTCAGAATGCGTAGCGCGGGCGCACGCACGATCGGGCAAAACGAAAAGACGTGTGTGGTCTACGGCATGCCGAGGGTTGCCCATGAAATGGGGGCCGTCGAGCAGCAACTGCCGCTAGGCTCCATAGGAGAAGAAGTGTTGAAGTTAACTGCCGCCCGAAAAGAAGGTACCGAATAAATGTCTATCGCTGAAAAAATCAAAGTTCTGATCGTTGATGATCAGGTCACCAGCCGCCTGCTGCTCAGCGACGCCCTGACACAGCTCGGCTTCAAACAGATCACTGCGGCCGGCGATGGCGAGCAGGGCATGAAGATCATGGCGGAACAGCCCCACCATCTCGTTATTTCGGACTTCAACATGCCGAAGATGGACGGGATCGGTTTTCTCCAGGCCGTCCGCGCGAATCCGAACACCAAGAAGGCCGCGTTCATTATCCTGACCGCTCAGGGTGACCGCGCCCTGGTTCAGAAAGCGGCCCAGCTCGGCGCCAACAACGTTCTCGCCAAGCCGTTTACGATCGAAAAGATGAAGGCCGCTATCGAAGCGGTGTTTGGAGCATTGAAATGAATGACGCCGCTGCAGTCAGGCGTGTCCATATCATCCAGGGGGAATTTAAGGTCCTGAACGACCCGAATGCCGTCCTCTCGACGATTTTGGGTTCATGCGTGGCTGCTTGTCTTCGCGACCCTGTCGCCGGTATCGGCGGCATGAACCACTTCCTGCTTCCGGGATCCGGCGGCTCCATGACCTCGGGCGGCGATGCAACGCGTTATGGCGTGCATCTGATGGAGTTGCTGATCAACGGACTTTTGAAGCAGGGTGCCCGGCGAGACCGGTTGGAAGCGAAGATTTTCGGCGGCGCCAAGACGATTGCCAGCTTTTCGAATGTCGGCGAACAGAATGCCGCATTCGCAATGCAGTTTCTAAAGGACGAAGGCATTCCGGTGGTCGGTTCCTCAACGGGCGGGGAACACGGGCGCAAGCTCGAGTTCTGGCCGGTGAGCGGCCGGGCTCGTCAGTATCCGCTGACCGGTGCCGAAACTCAACGAACGGTGGCTATGGAGGAGCGTCCGGTACGCACGCCGTCGAAGCCGGTCGAGAGCTCAATCGAGTTCTTTTAAAGAAGTCAATTCTCGGGGCGAAAGAAGCCATGAACGACACCGTCAAGACGCCAATCGCTCCCTTTGAGGAATCTCTTCCAGAAGTCCTGATGCGCCTGGTCTCGGAGCTTCATGACGTCGCATACCTGATCGAACGGGTCGAGCCGCAGCTTCTGGAGCTCGGCGGCGAAACGATCCTTCAGTCGCCGGACAGCTTGAAAGTCCTGCAGGGCATCGACCTTGCCGTCCAGAAGACGCGCGGCCTTGCGGAATTCGTCGATACGATCACCGGCGGCATTCCCAGCGAATGGATGGTCGATGTCTCGACCGCCCTCAATCTCGTCAAGCTCGCCGACATGCAGAAGGCGCTCACCAACGGCATGCGCCACGGCCATTCCCAGCCTTTGAGCAAGGCAGCCGGCGATTTCGATTTCTTCTGATCGCCAGCCCCGACAGGCATGCTTCGGCCATGACGGCCGGGACACTCGCCAGTCTCACGATCCCATCCACAATCGCCAAAACCATGTGCCCGCGAAACGCTCGCACAAGCTTCGCTTCCTAAGGTGCGATTGAGCATAGGCTCGAATACCTAGTTGGCGATGTGGGAACAGAATGAATCTGTTGGCTCAATTTTCACAAGTCTTTAAAAATCTGGCCGGTTTAGGCCAGACGCGACTTATTGCTTTAGGCGCTGTCGGCGTCGTTTCAATTGCGATCGTCATTGCTGCGGCCCTCTTCGTTAACAAGCCGGCTTACGAGACGCTCTATGTCGGTCTTGATACGGCCGACCTCAACCAGGTAAGCATCGCGCTGGCCGAGGCCAACATGTCCTTCCAGGTCGGTACGGACGGTTCGAGCCTTCAGGTTCCTGCGGGCTCGACAAGCAAGGCGCGGCTTCTGCTGGCCGAGCGGGGCCTACCGAACAGCACCAATGCCGGTTATGAACTCTTCGACAATGTCGGTTCGCTCGGGCTGACCTCCTTCATGCAGGAAGTCACCCGCGTTCGCGCCCTCGAAGGGGAGATCGGCCGCTCGATCCAGCAGATCAACGGCGTCAACGCTGCCCGCGTTCACATCGTCATGCCGGATGTCGGCAACTTCCGCAGGGGTGAGCAGAAACCGACGGCATCGGTAATGATCCGGGCCAGTTCGACAACGGGGCGCAAGGCTGCTTCGTCCATTCGCCACCTTGTCGCCTCCGCGGTCCCCGGCCTCGACGTGGACGACGTGACCATTCTCGATTCCGCCGGTCAGCTGCTCGCATCAGGCGACGAATACGGCGGCAGCGAAATGAACAAGTCGCTGAGCATCGTCCAGAACGTTCAGCAGGAAATCGAAAACAATATCGACAAGGCGCTGGCGCCTTTCCTCGGCATGGACAATTTCCGTTCCAGCGTCACGGCGGCCCTTAACACGGACAGCCAGCAGATCAACGAGACGGTGTTCGATCCGAACTCCCGCGTCGAACGCTCGGTCCGCACCACCAAGGAAGCGTCGAAATCGCAGCAGACCCAGGACGACAACGCCACGACCGTGGAGCAGAACGTGCCGCAGGCCGCTCCGCCTCCGGGTGGGGCGAACGGTCCGAAATCGTCTGATCAGTCCGACAAAAAGGAAGAGCAGACCAACTACGAAATCAACCAGAAGACCGTCGCCACGACGCGCAACAGCTATCAGATCGAGAAGGTTTCGGTCGCAGTCGTCGTCAACAAGGGTCGTATCGCGAAAATGGTCGGCGAGCCGGCCGACCAGGCCAAGGTCGATGCCTATCTCGCTGAGATGCAGAAGATCGTGGCATCCGCAGCCGGCATCAATGCCAACCGCGGCGACATAGTCACGTTGACGGCTATGGACTTCCTGGAGAACCAGCTGCTCAGCGAAGCCTCCAGCGGCCCGGGCCTGATGGACATGCTGAGCCGGAACGTCGCGGGCATCATCAACTCGCTGGCCTTCGTGCTGGTTGCTTTCCTGGTGGTCTGGCTCGGTCTTCGCCCGCTCATCCGCACCGTCAGCGGCAACAGCGTCGCCGGCGAAGCGTCGGACGGTGCAGGTCTCGAACTTCCGGATTTCTCGCCGACGACCGGCAGCCCGGCTCTCATGGACGGGTTCGGCTCCGACTTCGGTTTCGACAGCTCGAACGACATGCTGGGCGGTGGCGACGACGAGGGCTTCAACCGCCGCGTCAAGGAAGGTCCCGAAAAGCGCCTGGCCCGCATGGTCGAAATCTCCGAAGAGCGCGCCGCCAAGATTCTTCGCAAGTGGGCGCTCGAAAAGGCAGCCTGATCGGGTATCACGAAAATATGATCGCTATGGGCCGGACATTGTCCGGCCCATTTCTTTTCAGCCCCGCCGCACACTTGGCTAATTTATATATACAGCGAATCAGCATGAATATGGCGCAACTGGGGAAATCCGATGTCGGGGCGATGGTAATTCGTAACGCGTCTCCTACAATGGCCTTGATTCGTACAATCACTTCCAGAGGTCCAAAGGGGTGGAACTGCTGAAACTCACGGGGTCTACGACGAGGGCAAGCGGCTACCGCCATTATTCTTGATGTATTTGCTTAATCCGGGATCGTTTCGGCGCTGGAGGGGTTGTATGGGAATCACAACATGCCGCGATGCGGGTATTCATGATGAATGCGCCACGTGGTGGGGAGCAGGTACCGAATGGAGTTGTCGGGGGTAGAAATGATGACGGAGGGGCGCTCCTATGCGGAGTCTGCCGGCTCCAGAGGACTCTCGCGTGAACAATTGGTTCGCCGTCTTTCGGTTTTGGCCGGCTCCAACAACATTCAGGCGGTCATGCGCCTGCTCGCGGATTACGTCGGCGCTTCTCATTTTCTGCTGGCCCGCTACGACCTAATCCAGGAACAGGGCCTCGATTTCATAGTTACCTCCAACTGGCCCTTTGATCTCGTACGGCGCCTGGGCTCGGAGCTCGCAAGCGGTTACGCGCGTTCCACCGAACTGGAAAAATGCCTCTCGCTTCTGACACCCAGCTTTGCCTTGTTGCCTGAGGACATCGTGCCGCCTGACGACATCAGCCGGCAGTACTGCGCGCTGACCTTTTGCGTCGGCAGGACGCGTTTCTCCCTGATGCTGCTGTTCCTGGACGGCATCATCCTGTCGCAGGAACGACTGAGGGAGGTGGGCTTGTTCGCTGCCTATGGCGCCAGTTTTGGAGAGAATGCCGATGCCAGGACGGAGCGTGATTTCGAACTGACGGAACGCGAGCTGGAATGTCTCTTCTGGATTGCGGAGGGCAAGACCAGTGACGAGATCGCCGTGATCCTCGGCATATCCCGCAATACGATCAACAATTACATCACCAGCGTGATGCGCAAGACGGCAACCAAGACCCGCTCCGAGGCGATTGCCTACGCGGTTCGCAACAACTTAGTTTAGGAAAATAATTTCAATGGGTTATTCGCGCAGCGGCACGGCAGACGGACCTGGAAGCATCCAGTATCTGCGCCTCCAGCGCGCATCGAGCCGGTCAGACATCTTTCCGAAGCTCGTCGCCATGCAGAAAAACCTGAAGGCGCGGAATTTTGCGGTTTTCCGGATTGCCGGCGCCGGGCTGCCCAACAAGCGTAAGCTTGTATGCGAGCTCGAAAACTGGGGAGCCGGCGCGCTCGAGAGCAGCAACCAGCTCATCGGTGTATATGGCGAGGCGCTGCTGGAGCATATCGAAACGTCGCTCCTGCCGCTGATCTGGAACGGATCGGAGAATACCAGTTTTGCCGATGCTGGCGAATTTTCGCCATTGACGCATCGCCTGGATCCCGGCGTCGTTCCCTTTTCGGGTATCGCCTTTCCTGTCCGCCTGGGCGCCCTCGGCAACGGCTACGTCGCTTTCTTCGGGGCATCGATGGATTTGGTGAGCGATGTCATCATCGACCAGCATGTCAAGAGCTGCCAGGTGGTCATGGACCTCCTGGCACTTGACGAGCGCCGCAGCGTTCCGGCGGAATCGCTGAGCGAACGCGAGATTGCCTGCCTTCAGCTGGCCGGCGACGGTCGCATCAGCGAAGAGATTGCCGAAAAGCTTGGCCTCTCCGTCCACACTGTCAACGCCTATCTCGGCTCGGCCACCATCAAGCTCGATTCGGTCAACCGCATCCAGGCGATCGCCAAGGCGATAAGGCTCGGTTATATCCACTGAACCGTTCTGAGAAGAACCCGTCTTTTTCGCCCTCCGGGGTGGGGCGCCCCGGCTCACATCTGCGAGTTGCTGGTCTTCACGAACTTGGCTTCCTGGAGGCTCTTTGCCAGGAAAGCTGTGTTGTCGTGGGGATCCTCGAAGGGGGCTTGGAACGCAATGTGGTCGATCTCGAGGGCTGCCAGCTGGTCAGCCAGCGTCAGACGCGCATAAACCGAAACACCGCGCGGCTTGATTTCGAGGTCCAGAACGACTTCCGGCTTGCCGTTCCATTCGAGCTTGTAGTCGCCGCCGGCGCCGAAACTGACGGTCCCCGGATGGAAATAGAGCTCGGCTGCTGAGGACACGAGATCGGCAAGGCTGCCGTGGCACTCTAGACGTAGAAGTGAGATGAGATCGCCGGCATCGAGCAGGCGAAGTTCCGAAGCCACCGGGCTGATTGCTTGTGCAACGATTTCTTCCCGTTCGGTGGAGTAGGTGCATTTCTTCATGACGCTCAGCGTGTCCGTTTTTTTTGCGACCGGGAAGCGTAGACCCGGTGCACGAGTTCTGCCACAGCCTTGTAGAAGACTGGCGGAATGACACTATCCGCCGAGACTTGCGCAAACATGGAGCGCGCCAGGGGCGGATCCTCGAAAATGGGGATGTCGTTTTGCTCGGCGATTTCGCGAATCTTGAGGGCAATCAGATCCTGGCCCTTGGCGACGACGACCGGCGCGTCGTTCTCCTCGCGCACGTAACGCAGCGCTACCGCAAAGTGAGTCGGGTTGGCGATCACCAGGGTGGCGCGCGGCACGTTGTTGATCATCCGCCGGCGGGCACGATCGCGCGCAACCGATTTCTGGCGCTGCTTGACGATCGGGTCGCCCTGCGCCTGCTTGTATTCGTCCTTGACCTCCTGCTTGGTCATCTTGAGTTCGTTGTACCAGTGGTAGCGCGTCCACAGGACGTCGACGACGGCAAGTATCCCCGCCGACAGGACAACAACCACCACCATCTGGCGGATAATTGCATCCAGTTTTACGAGGATGACCTGCGGATCCGAGAACATCGCATCCAGCGAGGACAGATATTCGCCGCGCAATGCGAAATACATGATCACTGCCACGATCAGGATCTTGAAGATCGACTTTCCGAACTCGACGAAACCCGGAACGCTGTAAATCCGCCCGAAACCCTTGGTGGGCGAAACACGGGAAATCTGGGGCCGCACGCGCTCGAGAACCATTGACGGCATGTTCTGCGCGAACGACGAGCCAAGCCCGAAAATGATAAAGAGCAGCATCACCGGAACGAGAAACGCCGCGATCGCCCAGCCGAGATGGACGCTCAGCGAAACGACGTCCGTCGAATTTTCGAGCCGCCACTGATCCGGCTGTTCGAAAAGGTCCTTCAGTGTCTCGGCCATTTTTGCGATGTTCGAGGGCAGGAAGAAGACGAGAAAGACATAGAACGCCAGCATAGAGGCGAAAAGCGGTACCTCCCGGGAGACCGGGACGTTACCCTTGTCCGCCGCTTCCGACATCCGTTTGGCGGTCGGGTTTTCTGTTTTGCTGTCTTTATCGTCGTCGGACACGGCTTTGAACCAATCGGTCTTCCGGTTGCGAGGACGTGGCTCAAACGAATCGGCCGCCGCCGCCCGCGATGTTACCGCATCGCCTGCTAGCCGCTAATCGAGTCAAGAAAAAGACTGTGGGTGGCCCGAAAATATCGGCGAAAGGCTGGCCGAAACGAAAACGGAGCGGGAATTTCCCGCTCCGCTTCCTTCGTGCGCCTCAATCGGCAGGTCAGGCGGCCTCGGCCGGCTTGTCGCCTTCCTTCTTTTCTTCCTTGAGCATGATCTGGCCCGAATTGGCGAGCCGGATCGCTTCCTGTGCGATCGCGCGACGGGCAATCGCCACTTCGCGCGGATTGAGGTTCATGTTCTGAACCGCCAGATCGCTTTCGATCATGCGGCGCTGGCGCGGGCTGATCGCCGCGAGAACACATTCCTTGATCTCGTTGGTCGCACCGCGCAGCGCCATCGTGAGAATGTCCCCTGCGACGTCGTTGAGCAGCATGACGCGGCTGCGCTGCGGCATGTAGAGCAGGTCTTCGAAGAGGAAGATCTTCGGGCGGACCTTGTTGACGGAGTCCTTGCTGATCGTCTCGAGCGAATTGAGCAGGGTATCGACCTGGCTCTTTTCGAGCTCGTTCATCAGCTCGGCAACCTTGTTCGAGCCGTTCGAGTTGCGTTCGGCTTCGATTGCCGCGATCAGTTCCATCACCCGGTTCTCGATGATCTGCGCGGCCTTGGGGCTGACTTCCTTCATGTTGACGGCGCGGTTCATGATATCGGCGCGGCGGCTGTCGGGAAGCTGGAGAAGGACCTTGGCGCCAAAGATCGACGGCATCTGCGAAAGAATGTAGGCGACCGTCTGAGGATGTTCGCGCGACAGGAATTTGCCCACGAATGCCGGATCGGCATCCTGCAGGCGGTCCCAGATATTGGCCTGGTAGTCGTCGAAAGCGGCGCGGCGGCCGAGCAGCCCGTCGACTTCTTCCGGCGTCAGGCCCGCTTCGAGAATGCCCTCGATCGCCGCGGCATTGTCCATGAGACCGGTGCCCTCGGTGAACAGGTCCTCAAACTCGTTGACGAGTTCGAGGAGTTCGTCCGGGGGGATGGCGCGCAGGCTCTGGGCACAGGCGATGATGTTCTGCAGCTCGGCCTGGGTGAAATACTTGAGAAGCTTGCCAGCGACGCCCTTGCCCATAGCCAAGAGCACTGCCGCGGCCTTTTCGGCCTTGGACAACGGTTTCGTCGAGAGGGCGCTACCACCGAAATCCTCAAAGTCCATCATGGTCTTCCTTCTCTGTCCCAAACAGGGATCAGGTTCTTCTCGTGCTCAGTACTTCCGTCAGTCGCACACCGAAACGCGTGTCGTCATTTTCCAGCACGGTGATTTCACCCTTGCCGATGCGGCGTCCGTTCACCACGATCTCAACCGGCTCGCCGATCCTCTTGTCGAGTGCGATCGTCGCACCCTCCTCGAGGGTCATCAGGCCCGAGACCTGCATGCGGCTCGTACCGAGCACGATCTCGACGTCGATCGGGATATCCATGATCAGGTCGAGATTGGCGTTGAGCGCGCTGCCCGGTTCCTGGTAGGTGGTGCTGCTGGATGTCGAGCTGCCGAAATCGTTGCCGCCGAAGCTCTTTGCGCCGCCGAGACCCGAGGCACCGCCACCGAAGCTGCTGCCGAATGTATCGGCCGGTGCTTCGAAGCCGCCGCCGAAGGACGGAGCGTCGGCCGAAAAATCCGAGGTTGCGGACGAGCCGAAATCGGCATCGAAATCAGGCGCGCCGCCGTCGGCATCCGTCTTCAAGACGCCGCGCAAATCGTCGATGGCCTGATCCAGATCGGCATCATTGCCGATCGGCATCAGCGAGTCGTCGTCGGTGAGAGGTGTCTTCTTCGTAGCCATGCGGTGATTATTCCTGTTGAAACTTGCGTCAGCCTGCCTTGGCGAAAAAGCCGGCAACGGGCTGGCCGCGGGTCTAGCCTATCAGGTGTTGGAGAATCTCGTCGTCCGTGCTGATGTTATCCTTTACGCGGACTGTATACCGCTCGCCGGACCGTCCGAATTCGCACGA
Source organism: Neorhizobium vignae (assembly GCF_000732195.1). Taxonomy (GTDB): domain Bacteria; phylum Pseudomonadota; class Alphaproteobacteria; order Rhizobiales; family Rhizobiaceae; genus Neorhizobium; species Neorhizobium vignae. The sequence continues at coordinate 22,615 of NZ_JNNU01000025.1, read as the reverse complement.
ATACATATCCCGGCCGTTTGCACTGACCTGAACCTGGACATCGCGCTTGTCCTGGAAAGCGATCACGTCGCCGGCTGCGAGCCGCGAGATCGTACCGAGCGTCAGCTTCTGCAGGCGGATACGGGCTTCCAGGGTGACATGCGAGCGGCGGACCTGGTCGTTCAGGCGGTCCGTCCATTCCTGCTTGGCCTTGGAAGCCTGAGCTTTCGACTTCGGCGCGGTGACCGTGGTCTTCAGGAAGGCACGTTGAGGGATGACGAGAGCGAATTCGGAGGTCACCGTACCGAGCTCGAACGCCATGCGGATGGAGACGCCGAATTCCGGGCGCGCCAGATCGTCCGGCTTTGGGCGGTCTTCGGCGTTATGAGGCCGTTCAAGGCTTGCTTCGAAGCTCCCCTGCGCGTTGACTCCTGAGCGCAGCACATCGGCGATCCGCTCGAAAACCATCACGGCGAGGTCGAGTTCGATATCCGAAAGCGGACGTTCGATCGGCTGTTCGATCGTGTTGGGGGCGGAGCCCAGCATCAGTTCCATGAGTGCAATTACGAAACTGTTGCCGCAACCGAGCACGAAGTTCGGGGACCAGTTGCGCAGGGATCCGTCGCAAAGGGCAAACCCATCGCCGAGATCGGTGATGAGATCGGTCATCAGGCCGGATGTGCAGCTCACGTAGGAGACGCCGATCCGGATGCCGGTTTCGCTGTGAAAGACGTCCGGCAGGAATTCCGCATAGAGCTGCGCGAATTCGCTGCTGATCTTCTCGACGGTCTTCTTGTCGCCGAGACCTCCGGTCAGTTTTGCCAGGAGCGCCAGGTCCATGCCCGGCGCCGGTGATTGGTTTGTTTGGTTCGACGTCATCATGCCGCCTTTTCTCCACCAGGATTCATCATTTCCTGCTCGACCGAGTCGATCGAGGGCCGTTCTTTGTTGGAAATCGTCTTGCGTCCGTATTCGAGCGCGACCTGCGGCACGGAGCCGTTCATGTAGGCAAGCAGGGTCTGCTTGACGATGATGTACAGGCGATGCTGCTTGGTGCGGACGATCTTGATCTGCGAGGTCAGCGGGTTGCAGACCGAATAGGACAGGAAGATGCCGAGCATGGTGCCGACGAGAGCCGCACCGATGAGGCCGCCGAGAACTTCCGGCGATTCGTTGATCTTGCCCATCGCCTTGATAACCCCGAGAACGGCGGCGACGATACCGATGGCCGGAAAGGAATCTCCCATCGCGGTGATCGCGTGATAGGGCTTCATCTTGTCGGAGAACATGGTGTTGATTTCTTCATCCATCAGCGCCTCGATCTCGTGGGAGCGGGCATTGCCGATGATGATGAGGCGCACGTAGTCGCAGATGAAGGCGGTCAATTCCTTGTTTTTCAGCACCGTCGGAGCGGTCTGGAAGATCGGCGATTCCTCCGGATTGTCGATATGCGCCTCGATTTCGTTGCGCGACTTGGTTCTAAGGTCGCGCATCAGCGAATAAAGCACACCGAGAACGTCGAGATAGTTGCGCTCTTTCGGCACGGCGTTCTTGAAGGCCTCTCCGAGTGCCTTGCCGCTGTCCTTCACGACTTTCATCGGGTTGGCCATGATGAAGCCGCCGAGACCGGCGCCGCCGATGATCAGAAGCTCATAGGGCTGGATGAGGACGTCGATGTGGCCACCCATGGCCATGAAGCCACCGAGAATACAGCCAACGGTGATGACAAAGCCGATAATAATATTCATCGCGTACCTGTGCCCGATCGTTTTCGTTTGTCTTGGGGATAAGGCGTCTGGCTTGCGTGAGGCTGGCTGTGGAGACGCTAATGAAAGCAGTTCCGGAACAGCTTCGCACAAGTCTTCGAGCCTAGTTCTGCCCACGATCGGACCGGATTGCCCGCTCCGCAGCGACGTCCGCCGCTTCCGCGGACTTAGGTAGAGCTATCGTGATCACGACCTATGCCAGCTACGCAATGATTAGCCGCGACATGTCGAAGTCGCTGGAACGCGTCGCCGAAAAGCCGGAAGTTGCGCGCGAGAGCGAATATTATCTCTCCAAGATCGGCAGTATCAAAACCATCGACGACTTCATGGCCGATACGCGCATCTATAATTACGCGCTGAAGGCCCACGGTCTCGAGGACATGGCTTATGCCAAGGCATTCATCCGCAAGGTCCTGACGGAGGGTACCGACAACAAGGCGGATTTCGCCAACCAGCTCTCCGACAGTCGCTATTCGCAGCTCGCCGAATCCCTGAATTTTGCCGCCTTCGGCACCACCGCTACCTCCTTCGACAGGGCCCAGAAGGGCGTCGTCGACAAGTTCCAGCGCCAGACCCTGGAAGAGGATGCGGGCGTCGACAACATGGGCGTCCGGCTGGCGCTCTATTTCGAACGCACCGCCCCCACGATCAAATCCGGCATGGAAGTTCTTGCCGACGACGCACTTTCGGAAGTCATGCGTACCGCGCTTGGCATGTCGGCCGAGATGATCGGCGCCGACCTCGACCGCCAGGCCCAATACATCGAAGACACGGTCAAGATCGCGGATTTCCAGGACCCGGCCAAGGTCAACAAGTTTCTCGAGCGGTTTACGGCGATGTGGGAGATCAGCAACCCCACCGACAGCTACGATCCGCTCGCCGTCTTCAACTCCCCATCGTCGAGCGGCATTTCCCCGGATCTTCTGATCTCGATCAATAACCTGAAACTCGGAGGCAAATGATATGCAATCCGGACTTTACGTCGGCATCTCTTCCCAGATCGCGCTCGAGCGCCGCTTGAACACGATCGCCGACAATATGGCCAACATGAACACCGTCGGCTTTCGTTCCACGGAGGTCAAGTTCGACGAGGTCTTGAGCAAGACCCAGAACGATATCGGTGCGAAGGTCGCGTTCGTCACCCAGGGCAACGACTATCTGTCGACCCGTACCGGTGAAATGCAGCGCACGGGCAACCCGCTGGACTTCGCAATCAAGGGCAATGCCTGGTTCGCGATCGATACGCCGGCCGGCCAGGTGCTGACCCGCGACGGCCGTTTCACGATGGATGAACTCGGCCAGCTCCGTTCGATCCGCGGTTATGCGGTTCTCGATGCCGGTGGTGCTCCGATCCAGCTCAACCGCGACGGCGGCCCTCCGACTGTCGGCTCCGACGGCATCATCCGGCAGAACGAACAGCCGGTCGCCAGCCTCGGTCTGTTCACGGCTGACGTCACAAAGGGCTTCGTCCGCCACGACAACTCCGGCGTCATCACCGTCGATACCCCGCAGCCGGTGCTCGAGGGCATCGAGAACTCCGTTGTTCAGGGTTACCTCGAAGGGGCGAACGTCAACGGCATCCGCGAGATGACCCAGCTGATCCAGGTCAATCGCGCTTTCGAAAGCATCTCGTCGCTGATGCGCGATAGCGAGACCTCGCTGGACGATGCGATCAAGACACTCGGCGGCTCCAACGCCTAAACGATAGGAAAGAGGGCCCACCATGATGGAAGCGGCTATCCTCGATGCAGTCAACGGCGGCAAGCTGGCTCAGCTTGCCGGCCTTTCGGCCCGTTATTCCGATCCGGCCTTCTCGGTCGCCCACGGTGGTCATGTCAGGACCATCGCTGCAGGCCATTACACCGTCGCGGGCTTGTCGAAACACGTGCGGCTTGGCGAATTCGTCGCCCATCGCAGCGCGACCGGCATCCATCTCGGCGAAGTGGTCCGCGTCGAGCCGGACATCATCTACGTCTGCCCCATCGAACCCGGCGAGCCGATCGGTATCGGCGATACGGTGATCCGCAAGGGCGCCTTCCGTGTCGCGCCGGACAATAGCTGGTGTGGACGTACGATCAATTCGCTCGGAGAGCCGATCGACGGCAAGGGCCCGGTCGGGCGCGGCCTTCATCCGCGTTCGATCGCCAATACCGCTCCGCCTTCGATGACACGCAGCCGCGTCGAAAAGGGTTTCAGGACCGGGGTCCGGGCGATCGACATCTTCTCGCCGCTCTGCCTCGGCCAGCGCCTCGGTATTTTCGCCGGCTCGGGCGTCGGCAAGTCGACGCTTCTCTCGATGCTCGCCAGAGCCGACTCCTTCGACAAGGTGGTGATCGCGCTGGTCGGCGAGCGCGGCCGCGAAGTGCGCGAATTCATCGAGGATACACTCGGCGAGCACATGTCGAAATCGATCGCCGTCGTCGCGACCAGCGACGAAAGCCCGATGCTGCGCAAGATGGCCCCGCTGGTGGCGATCACCATCGCCGAACATTTCCGCGACCAGGGCGACAACGTCCTGTTCATTGCCGACAGCGTCACCCGTTTTGCCCATGCGATTCGCGAGGTCGCCGTTGCAGCCGGCGAACCGCCCATCGCCCGCGGCTACCCGGCGTCGGTCTTCACCGAGCTGCCGCGCCTGCTTGAACGCGCCGGCCCGGGCGTCGAAGGAACGGGTACGATCACAGCGATTATCTCGATCCTCGTCGATGGCGACAACCACAACGACCCGATCGCCGACTCGACCCGCGGCATTCTCGACGGTCACATCGTTCTCGAGCGTTCGCTTGCCGAGGAAGGCCGCTACCCGCCGATCAACCCGCTCTCCTCGATTTCGCGTCTTGCCCGCAAGGCCTGGACCGAGGATCAGGAAAAGCTGGTGTCGCGCCTGAAATCGCTGGTGCACCGCTACGAGGAGACCCGCGACCTGCGTCTGATCGGCGGTTATCGCGCCGGCAGCGATCCGGATCTCGACATGGCGATCAAGCAGGTGCCGGTCATCTATGAAGTCTTGAAGCAGACGCCGGGAGAAAAGCCGACGCTCGACGCTTACGCGGACCTGGCCAATGCGCTGCGGGCGGCGGCAGGGCAGGGCAATCCGCAGTCGGCCATAGCCAGAAGGTGATTATTCGATGAGCGAAAAGAACAACCAGGAAGCGGCAGCTCAATCGGAAGAGGCTCGGTCGCGATTGGGCGACAAGATCCTGGTCGCGACGGGCATCACTCTGGCCGCAGCCTCCGCCTTTTTTCCATGGTACGTCTTCCTGAACGCCGACAAGTTCGGCATCCGGACGGAAGCGCTTGGCCGCACGCGCGATCTGCCCCCGGGCGCCGCGCGCTCGGTCGTCACCGTATCGCCTCTCGCCATGACCGACAGTTCCAAGGACGATTGGCCGAAGCCTGTCGAGCCGATGGACGCGCTGACCACGGCCACCACCTCGTCCCTCGGCGAAACGCGCAAGGACGCCAATCTGCAGGAAGAACAGCCCTTTCCGGGCCGGGGCAATTTCCGGCTGCTTCACGTCGCCAACGGCCGCGCGCTCATCGAGGACGGATCCGGCATGTACATGGTCCGCGTCGGCTCGGTTTTGCCGGACAATAGCAAGCTCGCCACGCTCGAACAACGTGGCGGCAAGTGGGTGATCATTACTTCCAGCGGAGAAGTTTATCAGGATACGGGCGGGAGTGCTCGCCCGTAAGTCCGACGCAAGGTTACTGGCATAGTTTCCGGACAGAAGATGGAGACAAGCCTATGCAACCGATTCAATTGTTCGAAATGGCATCCCGTCAGGCCGAATGGCTTTCGGTGCGCCAGGAAGTTGTTGCGGGCAACATCGCGAATGCCAACACGCCGAAGTTCAAGGCGAAGGACATCACGCCTTTCGATTCGGTGCTGGACCGCACGCATGTTCCGATGGCCCGCACCAATCCGGCCCATTTTGCCAGCAACGACCTCAGCGATGAGATCGACATCAAGGCGTCGGAGCTGAACGAGGAAATCGGCGTCCAGGAATCCGGAAATACCGTCTCGCTGGCCGATGAGCTGACGAAGACGGGTGAAATCAAACGCCAATACGAATTGAGCACAGGACTAGTGAAATCGTTTCACAGCATGATGCTGACGTTAGTTAAGAGGTAAGCAAATGGATCCGCTTTCAGCCTCCTTGAAGATCGCTGGATCGGGAATGGAGGCGCAGTCGACACGTCTGCGCATCGTTTCCGAAAACATCGCCAACGCCCGCTCCACCGGCGACACGCCCGGTGCCGACCCCTACCGCCGCAAGACGATCACCTTCGGCTCCGAGTTGGACAAGGCAAGCGGCGTGGACGTGGTCGAGGTCAAGAAGCTCGGCAACGACAGCTCCAAGTTCATCGAGGAATATGATCCGGACCACCCGGCCGCCGATGCCAAGGGCATGGTCAAGATGCCCAACGTCAACATGCTGATCGAGATGGGCGACATGCGCGAAGCCAATCGTTCCTATGACGCAAACATCCAGACCATCAAGCAGACGCGCGAACTGATCGCAGCGACGATTGACCTTCTGAAGGCCGGACAATGATCGACAAGATTCAAAACCTTAGCTCTCTCTCGCTGACCAACGGCCTCGACGAGGTCGGTTCCGCAAGCAGTTCCACGCTCGCCGGCGGCATCGCGACGACGCCCGGCCAGAATACCGGCATGGATTTCGGCAGCATCATGGCCAACATGGCGACGGACACGATGAACAGCCTGAAGGGCGCGGAATCGATGTCGTTCAAGGCCATCCAGGGCAAGGCGAATACCCGTGAAGTCGTCGATGCGGTTCTTGAAGCGCAGCAGTCGCTCCAGACCGCCATGGCGCTGCGCGACAAGATCGTCTCCGCCTATCTCGAAGTCACGAAAATGCAGATCTAGAGTTTGAGGACGAAGACATGAGAGCGCTTTCCGTCGCAGCAACGGGCATGGATGCCCAACAGACCAATCTCGAAGTCATCGCGAACAATATCGCGAACATCAACACGACCGGTTACAAGCGCGCCCGCGCCGAGTTTTCCGATCTTCTCTATCAAAGCGAGCGTGCCCAGGGCGTGCCGAACCGCGCCAACCAGGCGATCGTGCCGGAAGGCGCGAACATCGGTCTCGGCGTGCAGACCTCGGCTGTCCGCAACATCCACACCCAGGGTGAACTGACCCACACCGAGAACGATCTCGACGTGGCGATCGTCGGCCGAGGCTGGTATCAGATCCAGACCCCGGATGGCCAGACGCTCTACAGCCGCGCCGGTGCCTTCAACAAGAACGCCGACGGCCAGCTGGTCACGATCGACGGTTATGCGGTCGTGCCGAATATCACTTTCCCGGCAGACGTCAGCGAAACCAAGATCACCCGCACCGGCCAGGTCATGGTCCGCATCGGCAATTCCCCGGATTTCACCGAGATCGGCCAGCTCACCACCGCCAATTTCGTCAACGAGGCCGGCCTTCAGCCGCTCGGCGACAACCTGTTTGCACAGACCGCCGCATCCGGCGAACCGATCGTGGCAGCCCCCGAGGATCCAGGCTTCGGTTATCTGAAGCAGGGCTATCTGGAGAGTTCGAACGTCGACGCCGTCCGGGAGATCACCGACCTGATCTCCGCGCAGCGCGCCTACGAAATGAATTCCAAGGTCATCACCACCGCCGATGAGATGGCTACGATCGTCAGCAAGAACCTGAAATAATAAACAGGAGACGGGCAGACATGAAGTTTCGCCGGAAAAATGCGATTGGCGCCAGGCTGGCCTTGCGGCTCCTGACAGCTCTTCTTGCCGCGACTGGCTCGCCGGTCCTCGCCGGTATGGGGACGGCCGTTGTGCCGGTCCAGACCATTTATCCCGGCGAAGAGATCACCGAGGGCAGGGTCGAGGAGGTGCAGGTCACCAATCCGAATATCGGCGGCGACTATGCCCGCAGGACCGAGGAAGTTGTGGGCATGGTGGCAAAGCGCACGCTGCTGCCCGGCCGCACCGTCCCGGTTTCGGCGCTTCGCGAAGCCTTCGCGGTCACTCGCGGCAAGTCGGTTCGCCTGACTTTCACCATCGGCGCCATGACGATTTCGGCCTCCGGCGCACCGCTTGAGAACGCGGCTGTCGGAGATGTCATTCGTGTGCGCAACATTGATTCGGGCGTCACGGTGAGCGGTACCGTCATGGCTGATGGGACGATCCAGGTGATGGCGAAATGAGAACCCGTCTCTTCCTTGCGACGCTTGCCGTGATCGGCTCCCTCCTCGGTGGCGCGCCGGCGTTCGCCGACGGTCCCTATGTCGTCACCGCCCGCATCAAGGACATCGCGTCCCTGCAGGCCGGCCGCGACAACCAGCTGATCGGCTACGGCCTTGTCGTCGGTCTTCAGGGCTCGGGCGACAGCCTGCGCTCGTCTCCTTTCACCGACCAGTCGATGAAGGCGATGCTGCAGAACCTCGGCATTTCGACCCAGGGCAGCCAGTCCAACGCCAAGAACGTCGCGGCCGTCATGGTCACGGCCAACCTGCCTCCCTTTGCCAGCCCCGGCAGCCGCATCGACGTCACGGTCAGTTCGCTCGGCGACGCGACCTCTCTGCGCGGCGGTACGCTGGTCATGACCTCGCTTTCCGGCGCCGACGGCCAGATCTACGCCGTCGCCCAAGGCGCGCTGGTCGTGTCCGGCTTTTCGGCCCAGGGCCAGGCGGCCACGTTGACCGAAGGTGTGACGACCGCGGCCCGCGTTCCCAACGGCGCGATCGTCGAGCGTGAATTGCCGTCGAAGTTCAAGGACTCGGTAAACCTCGTCCTGCAGCTCCGCAATCCGGACTTCTCGACCGCGGTACGTGTCTCCGATATCGTCAACAGCTTCGCCGCCCGCCGGTACGGCGGTCCCATCGCAGAACCCCGCGACAGCCAGGAAGTGATCGTTCAAAAGCCGAAGTCCGCCGATCTGACGCGGCTGATGGCCGAGATCGAGAATCTCGTGGTCGAAACCGATACGCCGGCCAAGGTCGTGGTCAATGAGCGGACCGGCACGATCGTCATCGGCGCGGATGTGAAGATCTCGCGCGTTGCCGTGAGCTACGGCACGCTGACGGTACAGGTCACGGAGACACCTCAGGTGATCCAGCCTGAACCTTTCTCGCGTGGCGAGACGGCGGTTCAGCCGCAGACGGATATCATGGCGATGAAGGACGGCGGCCAGGTCGCGCTCCTCAACGGTCCGGATCTCAGGACCTTGGTCGCCGGTCTCAACAGCATCGGCGTCAAGCCGGACGGCATCATCGCCATCCTGCAAGGCATCAAGTCCGCCGGCGCCCTTCAAGCGGAGCTCGTCCTGCAATGACCGAGACGCTATTCACCATTTCCGTATCCAAGACGCTGGCGCGCCGCGTCCTTGCCGCTGCCGCTGTCCTGACGCTGGTTTCGCAGGTCGGAGCACAGCAGCCGCCGCCGGTCACCGAAGCGTCGACCAGCGACGAGATCCAGAAATTCTGCACCAATATCGCCGACGCCGCGCGCGATCAGCGTTATCTCCTGCAGAAGCAGGAGCTTGAAAAGCTGCAGGCCGATGTCGACGACCGCATCAAGGCCCTCCAGGATCGTACCGCCGAGTACCAGGACTGGCTGAAACGCCGCAACGACTTCCTGGCGCGGGCTCAGGCCGGCCTGGTCGACATCTTCAAGACGATGAAACCGGATGCGGCAGCACCGCAGCTCGGAGAAATGAACATGGAGGTCGCAGCCGCGATCATCATGCAGCTTCCGGCCCGCCAGTCGGCCCTTTTCCTCGCGGAAATGGACCCGCAGAAGGCCGGCATGATCTCCACGATCATCTCAAGCGCTTCCGACCCCAACACGTCGAAAGCACGCGCTCCCAATGTTCCGAAAGTGCCCTCATGACGAAACGCATTCCCGCCATCATGGCCGTTCTGTTCCTGGCTGGTTGTTCTAGCCAGACGATCAAGGAGATCGGCAATGCGCCGGCGATGAGCCCGATCGGCAGCGGCCTGCAATATGCGCAGGCGCCGCAGATGTCGTCCTATCCGAAACAGCCGCGGCAGATGGCCAGCGGCTATTCGCTCTGGAGCGACAATCAGGCTGCGCTTTTCAAGGATTCGCGTGCTTTGAACGTTGGCGACATCCTGACGGTCGATATCAAGATCAACGACAAGGCGTCGTTCGACAACGAGACGGAACGCAACCGCACGAACTCGACCAGCCTGACCTGGGGTGCCAACCTCAGCAACCTGTTCGGCTGGACTCCGAAGGCGGGCACGACCGGCGATCTCGGTACGGATTCGAGCACGGATTCGCAGGGCAAGGGAACGACCAAGCGTGCCGAAAGCCTGAAGCTGCTGGTGGCTGCCGTCGTGACCGGCATTCTCGAAAACGGCAATCTCCTGATCAGCGGCTCACAGGAAGTCCGCGTCAACCACGAAATCCGCATTCTGAACGTTGCCGGTATCGTCCGGCCGCAGGATGTCGATTCCACCAATATGATCTCCTATGACAAGATCGCCGAAGCCCGCATCTCCTACGGCGGCCGTGGTCGCCTGACGGAAGTCCAGCAGCCGCCGGTCGGTCAGCAGGTCGTCGATATGTTCTCGCCCTTCTGACGGACCTGGGCGAAGGTCTCTTGATGTGAAGGTTTGAAGACCATGGCGGATGAAGCACAGGCGGCCGACGCCGCTAAGAACAAGAAGAGTGGCACCATCATGGTCATCGCGGGCGTCGCGATCCTGACCGTGATCGGCGCCGGTGGCGGCTGGGTCGTCGGTGGCATGATCGCGCCGAAGGATCCGGACGCGGCGCAGAAGCACGAGACGGCGGCAGCCGGCGGCGAACACGGCGAGGCCGGCAAGAAGGAAGAGGGGCTTCCCCATATTTCCACCGAGGCCAACGGCGTCGTTCTCCTCGAGCCGATCACCACCAATCTCGCCTATCCGTCCGAAAACTGGATCCGGCTCGAAGTCGCGCTCGCGTTCAAGGGGCCGCCGGAACTGGCCCTCGCGGAAAATATCCACCAGGATATCCTCGCTTACATGCGCACCGTTTCGCTGCAGCAGATCGAGGGTCCGCGGGGCTTCCAGTATCTCAAGGACGACATCAAGGAACGTGTCGATCTTCGCTCGCAGGGCAAGGTCGCCAAGGTGATGTTCCGCTCCTTCGTGATCGAATAGAGGCGGATTTCAAAGACAACGCACGAAAAAAAGCGGCCCAAACGGCCGCTTTTTTGTTTGCTCGGGTCTCTGTCCGGTGGGGACCCTCTTCCGGTTCTCCGGGAAGAGGGCCCGTTCGTTCAGCGCAGGCGCTTCAGGAAGCCGTCCGGGGCGACGGTGATCAGCAGCTTGTTCTCGATCGACTTGTCGATCTCGAATTCCGGATGGGTCTTCAGATATTCGAAGACGGCCGTTTTCGGATTATCGCCCGGCCCCCAGGGGCGATCGCCGGCCAATTCCTTCGGCAGATCCTCGACAACGGTGTCGAAGACGACGCAATAGCTGCCGACGCTGGTAAGCGGGGCATAAAGCTTGAGTTCCTCGAGAACGTGTTCGTGCGTATGGTTGCTGTCGAGGCTGATCAGGATGCGCGAATAGCCGGCAGCGACCTTGCGGACCTGGTCCATGATCTCGGGCGCGATGCTGGAGCCCTGGATCATTTCGATCCGGGATGCCATCGGGTGGGCCTCGATCGCAGCCTTGTTGTGGGGGCGGATGTCGATGTCGATGCCGAGAACCTTGCGCTTTGGCTTCGCCGGATCGACGACCTCGCCCTTTTCCGCGGCTTCGGACAGTTCCAGCAGCGCCAGCATCGAGGCGCTGAGGATGAGGGACCCGCCATGGGCGATGCCGGTCTCGATGATCAGGTCGGGTTTTACCGTCCAGATCAGCTCCTGCATGGCGACCATGTCCTGCGGATACTGGATGATCGGCCGCCCGAGCCAGAAGTAGTTGTAGGAATATTGCGAGGCGATCGACGTGCGCATGAACTGCGCGGCGCTGTCGTTCAGCTCCTTGTTTCCAGGGACGGCCGCGACGCGGGCTTCAACTTCCTTGGTGAAATCACTCATTGTCGATCCCCACATAGGTATAGGCGTTGTGAGACAGCATTCGAATTTCCTCGAGATAATTGGAGTTCATGACGTAGATGGTCGAGCCGTGGGGAAGTTTCGCCAGTGCGTGTTCCGGCGATTGCACCATCAGGCCTGTTGCCGGCAGGAATTTGCCTTGCTTGGCAGGATTGATGTCGATCACCATGTCGACCGGCTGCCCCTGGCGGGACTTCAGCAGCGAGAAGGTCACTCCCTTCGACGCGCCGCCCCAGATCGCCGAGCTGTCGCCGTCGGCGATTCGGTCGCCCAGCGTGCGGGTGAAGTCGGCGGGAAACGCGACGCGATCGGCTTCTTCGCGCACCGGCGGTCGCAGCGAGTCCAGTTCGGCCACCACATAGAGGTACTGCCCGCCGAAAACGCGACCGCTTTCGATGACATTGCCGAAGATCCGGTGAAAGTCGGACAGGCGGAAATAATTGACGTGCTCGTAGAACACGTCGAACCAGGCGCGGTGTTCCATGATCCAGTCGAAGCAGGGCACTTCGATATAGATGCGGCCCTTGCCGCCGTTCGCCTTGCAGAGTTCGACGAGGAAATCATACGGGTCTTGGATATGCTCCAGCACGTGGCGAAGGATCAGCCCTTCGCCCTGGACGTCGACGCCGGCCTCGAAATAATGCCGTTTCACGCGCGGATTGCTGCCCTCATAGGTGGGGTCGAAACCGGTGAGGTCGAAACCCTTTTCGAGCAGCATCTCAAGGAAGAGGCCCTTGCCGCAGCCGACCTCGACCAGGTTCTCACGGCCCATAGTCCGCTCGACGATGCCGGCCACCATTTCCAGATGCTGGTGGAAGTGCCGGCTGACACCCTGTTCGTTGTTGTAATTGCCGTCGTAGTCCATCAGCTTCGGGTCGAACGCATCATTGTAGATGAGGCCCGTCTTCATGTCCTGTACCAGGCGTATGTCGCCCTTGGCGCAGCTTCTAGCTTCCGCCGCCGTGGGATAAACGCGGTTCTGGAAGGTCGGCAACTGCGGCTGTTCGTAAAGCAGCAGGGTATCTTTCGTCGTCATGTCATCACCTCGTTAATCCTACAACGCAGGGAGGATCCACCAGATTGTCGGGACGGGCGCCGAATCGCAGGAGATCGCGTCGACCATACTCGTCGGCCAACCGCTCGGCTATCTGCCGCACGGTGACCGGAATTCCGGAACAGATGTTGGCTGCTCCCGTTTTGTCGCCAAGTCCGATATCGGCGATCTGCCTTCCTGCTTCCCGAACGTCCAGGAAGTCGCGGATCTGGTTGCCGCTGGTCAAATCCACCGGTCTGCCGGCGGCAAGTTGCGTCCGAAGATAGGGAAACAGCCGTCGCTCGTCCTCGCCCTCGCCGAACAGATAGAAGAGCCTGCACCAGGCAAAGCTGATCCGGTGCAGCGGCAGCCATTGCGACAGGGCCAGGAATGCAGCGGCCTTCGCGCCGGCATAGGGACTGATCGGACGCAGCGGCGTATCGGTGGCGAGCATGCCGGCCGAGACGTCGTATTCGAAACACGTTCCCACGCCGACGAAACGCTTGACGCCCGCAAGAGCAGCGCCCTGCGCCATGCGCAACGTACCTTCGAGGCAAACGATATTTTCCGCTGACTGCAGATATTTGCCGGGCTCCGCATACCAGGCGACATGCGCGACCGTATCGACGCCGTCGAGGGCCTTCGCCCACCATTCGACCGGCTCGCGGAACAGGTCCGGCGTCCGCACGATGCTCTCGACAGCGGAGAGATCGCCAAGCCGGCTTTCCGCCGATCCTTCACGTAGGATCACCCGCACGCGCGCACCGGATTCCGTCAGCGCCCGCAGCACCTGCCGGCCGACAAAACCTGTTCCCCCGGTGAGCAGGACGAGTGGCGTCATATGATCTTCAATTCCGGCACGGCCGTTACAAACCTGGTGCCCTGATCGGCAAGCGAAGCAAGCTGCTGACGGACTTCGGTCGCGATGTTCCAGGGCAGGATCATCACATAGTCCGGCCGTCGCGCGACGATCTCGTCCGGATGCAGGATCGGAATGTGGCTGCCGGGCATGAACTTGTTCTGTTTGGCCCTGGCGGCATCGCAGACATAGGGCAGCAGGTCCGGCTTGACGCCGGCAAAATTCAGAAGCGTGTTACCCTTGGCAGCGGCGCCATAGGCTGCGACCGTCTTGCCTTCGCGCTTGGCGTCCAGCAGGAAGGCCAGGGCATCGTTCTTGACCTTTTCGGCCTTGGCCTGGAAGTCGGCATAGATCGCCGGCGCCTGAAGGCCGCGGCGCTGTTCTTCGCCGAGCAGCGCGGTAACGGCTTCGGTTGTCTGGCGCGAATCACCTGCATGGCAGCCATAGACGCGAAGACTGCCGCCATGGGTCGGCAATTCCTCGACGTCGAAGATGCGCAGGCCCGCCGCTTCGAAGATCTTTCCGACCGTGAAGAGGGAAAGATAGGAGAAGTGCTCGTGATAGACCGTATCGAACTGGTTGTGTTCGATGAGCCGCATCACATGCGGAAATTCGAGCGTGACGGTACCGCCGGCCTTCAGCGCCGCCTTCAGGCCGCGCGTGAAATCGTTGATATCGGGCACATGGGCATAGACATTGTTGCCGAGGATGAGATCGGCACCCTTGCCTTCGCCGGCCAATTGCTTGCCGAGCGCCTCTCCAAAGAACTCCCGGCGGACCGGAATGCCGAGCGCCTCGGCGGCTTCGGCGGTGCTCGCCGTCGGCTCGACGCCGAGACAGGGTATGCCGGCCTTGACGAAATTCTTCAGGAGATAACCGTCGTTCGATGCGACCTCGATGACCATGCTGTCCCGGCCGAGACCGAGCCGAGAGCTGATCATTTCGACATAGCGGGCTGCATGGGCGAGCCAGCTCGTCGATGCGCTGGAGAAATACGCATATTCGGCACTGAAGAGCGATTCGGCCGAGGCATAGTCCTCGGTCTGAACCAGCCAGCATTCCTCGCAGACCTGCAGCCTCAAGGGAAAATAGACTTCCGGCTTGGACAGGTCCTCGGCGGTCAGATACGCATTGGACGGCGGCGCGAAGCCGAGGTCCAGGAAATCGCAGCGGAGTGTGGTACCGCAGTGGCGGCAGTTCATGGCGTCAGTCCCGTGAATTGTGATGGCAGGAAGGAATGACCGCGATCCCGATCCGACATTTCGGTGATCTCCAGCGGCCAGCGTATGTTGAGAACCGGATCCTGCGCGTTCAGCGCACCTTCCGAACCGGATGCATAGGGCATCGAATGGAAATAGAGGAGTTCGCAGTCGTCTGTCAGCGCCTGGAAGCCATGCGCGAACCCTTCCGGGATCAGCAGCGAGCGGCGGTTTTCGGCGGAAAGCTCCTGGGCATGCCATTTCAGGAAGGTGGGGGAATCTCGTCTCAGATCCACCGCGACGTCGAAGACCGCGCCGCGCAGGCAGTTGACCAGTTTCATCTCCGCATGCGGCGGATGCTGGAAATGCATGCCGCGCACGGTGCCTTGCCGCGCCGTCATCGTCAGGTTGATCTGGGCAACCGGCTTTGCCCAGCCCGCGGACGCCAACTCGTCGGCGCAGAACATGCGCGACAGGAAGCCCCGCGAATCACCGAGGTTCTGGCGTTCGATAAGTTTCAGGCCGGCAAGCGGCAGATCGGTGACGGTGAAGCGGCTCAACGGCGTGCCTCATATTCGGCGATCTCGGCTTCGCAAAGGGCGCGTGCGTCGGTGCCGTCGTTCTGCGCACGGTACCATTTCATCGTCCGGTCGACAGCCTCCGCCAGCGACCAGCGCGGTTCGATGCCCAGCATATGCCGCGCTTTGGCGGTTTCCAAGGCAAGCCAGCCGGCTTCGTGCGGTCCTTCGGTGCCGTCGCCATATTGCACCTCGCCTCGGCCGAAGGATGTGCGGGCGATCTCGATCACCTGGCGCACCGGCGCTGCCTCGTGGCTGATCGGGCCGAAATTGAAGGCATCCCCAATCGCGGGATCGCTCCACAGCCGTTCGGCAAGCACGAGATAGGCAGAGAGCGGTTCGAGCACGTGCTGCCAGGGGCGCTTCGCCTCCGGCCGCCGGACGCTGAGCGTATTGCCCGACTGCCAGGCGCGGACCGCGTCCGGCAGAAGACGGTCGGCCGACCAGTCGCCACCGCCGATCACGTTGCCGGCCCGGGCGCTGGCGACCGCGACACCTTTTTCGCGCAGAAACGAATCGCGATAACTCGCAATGACGATCTCGGACGCCGCCTTGCTGGCGCTGTAGGGATCATGTCCGCCGAGATGGTCCGTCTCCCGGTAGGGGAAGGCATGTTCGAGGTTGCGGTAGACCTTGTCCGTGGTGATCGCGACGATCACGCGCGCCGTCGGAACTGAACGGACCGCCTCGAGCAGATTGGCCGTTCCGAGCACATTGGTCGCAAAGGTGCCGAGCGGATCCTGGTAGCTCGGGCGCACCAGGGCCTGGGCGCCGAGATGCATCACGATGTCGGGCGAGGCGGAACGTACCAGTTCGGCAAGCTTGGCGGCGTCGCGGATATCCTGGAAATGACTTTCCTTAAGATCAGGCCGTGCAAGTGTAAAGAGACTAGGCTGCGTTTCGGGGGGGAGGGCGATGCCGGTGACCTCGGCGCCGAGACGTCGGAGCCAGATGGAAAGCCACGCTCCCTTGAAGCCGGTATGCCCTGTCAGAACAACACGTTTACCCGCCCAGAAACTGCGGTCCGGACGAGCCCCGCCGGTCACGGCCAGATTTTCCATGGCGCTTTTCCGGAGGCCCAGAGGTCTTCGAGGAGGTTCTTTTCCCGCAGCGTGTCCATCGGCTGCCAGAAACCTTCATGCTCGTAGGCCATCAGCTCGCCCATCGTGGCAAGGTTCGCCATCGGCGCAGACTCCCACGGAATGTTGTCGCCCTCGATGAGGTCGATGCATTTCGGCGAAAGCACGAAGAAACCGCCATTGATCATGCCGCCGTCGCCGCGCGGCTTTTCCACGAAGCCGGTGACCTGGTTGCCGGAACGTTCGAGCGCGCCATAGCGACCGGGTGGATGCACCGCGGTAACCGTCGCATTCCTGCCATGCGACCGATGGAACTTGACGAGCTCGGTGATGTTCACGTCGCTCAAGCCGTCGCCATAGGTGAAGCAGAAGCTTTCCTCGTTGCGCAGATATTCGGAAACCCGCTTCAGGCGGCCGCCGGTCATCGTCGCTTCGCCGGTATCGATCAGCGTGACTTTCCAAGGCTCGGCGCTGCGGCGATGGACCTGCTTCTCGTTATAGGCCATGTCGAAGGTGACGTCCGACATGTGCAGGAAGTAGTTCGCGAAATACTCCTTGATGACGTAGCCTTTGTATCCGCAGCAGATGATGAACTCGTTCACCCCATGGGCGGAGTAGAGCTTCATGATGTGCCAGAGGATCGGCCGTCCGCCGATTTCGATCATCGGCTTGGGCTTGAGATGCGTCTCCTCAGAGATGCGGGTTCCCAACCCACCGGCGAGAATTACAGCTTTCAATTCCGTCTCTCCGTAACTGACGGCCTATCCATTGAACGACGACCGTCAGCAGACCATGCGAATGGGGCTTCTCCGGCGATCGGGCTAAACGCCTTCGTGGGCTAAAGCAAAATGGTCCTGATCAGATCATCCTGGGCGAACACGAGGTTGGGCAGATAACCCATCTCGACGAAACGGGCCCGCTCTTCCGGCTGGTGCACCAGGATCGCCGTGTTCTCGAGTTGTGCGGGCGTAGGTTCCGCCGGCTCGTCGATGATCTCCAGTCGCGAAGGCAACCTTACCCTTTGGAGCCGTTCCTTGAGGGTTACGATGTCCGGGTATCCGGAGATGACGAGGTTCTCGATACCTGCAGTTACCCCCAGCTGCCAGGAAAGGGTCTGCAGCGCCGTTGCGAGCAGTCCGCCTTCCTTGAAGGACATCACTTCCGGATGCTCGTCGAAGCCCCCGAAGACCATTCTGGTATAGACCTCGTACGCCTTCACGTATTCGCGCATGCCGACGAGCAGTCGCATCGAGACGGCCATCCGCTGCAGCGTGAAGTTTCTGCAGAGATGCTCCTGGGTCGCGCGTTCGTCGGGCGAGGTACCCACCTTGCCGCGTTTGGATGCGAAGTAGAGGAAGTATTCCAGGCCGCCGCGGTACTGGTCCCATCCGGTTGCCGCGATCTGAGCACCCCCCTGAACGCGATCGCGTTCGACGCCGGATGCGATGACCTGACGATAGAAAGGCGTCTTGCGGAAGGCGATGTCGCCCTGGTCCAGGAAGTGGGCAAGCATGGGGAAGGGGTAGAAGCAGATATCCCTGGGAACCCATGAGGACCGGAAAGCGCTGGCGCGGTAGATACCGATCTCAGGGAAGATGTGGCCGCGGAACATATAGTTGAAAACTTCGGCGAAGCTTTTCTGCGGAAAAACCTTGTCTTCGTTGACCGTGTAGAACAGTCCGCCCTCGACTTCGTTGATGCCGTCATACATCGCCCACGGCGCATGGCAGACCGTGATGTTCGGATTCTCATCGAGGTAAGCAACGATATTGGCGACTTCCTGCGGGATCAGGCGATCGTCGTCGGCGAGGTAGAGGAGGTATTCGCCGCGTCCCAGCCGCAGGGAGCTGCTCATGTTGGGGATCATCCCTACATTCTCCGCGCCCCTGACGTACCGGATCGGCATTCCCCGCTCGATGAATTCCTTGGCGACCGCGCCGGTATTGTCCGTCGAGGCGTTGTCGGAAATGACGATTTCATAGGGGAAATCGAAGCGGAAATCGCGATGGCACCGTTCCAGGCAATCGTGCAGGTGTTTCTCACGGTTGTAAGTCGGGATGCATATGCTGAGTTTGATGGAAGACACCGAATTTCCTCGATCTGATTTGTTCGAAAGCGCAGCGGGTTCGCCGCAAGCGAGGGACGCTCAGCGGTAGAGTTCCGAGGCACTTCCGATCGACGCGAGAGCCAGCATGGGGCTTTTCCAGGCTCTGTACGTCCATTAGCTATTCCTGGATTGAGGCTATTCGACCAGACTTGCGCCAGGCTGAATGAAGATTGCGTCGGCAGCCCAGGCATTGTGGTTCGGCGACGGCGGCGTCTTTCTGTGTACGAGTCCCCGCACGCGCCCCACAGGTGTTGACCTGCCTTGGCCAGGGTGACTATCGAAGATGACGCAAAGGACCTTCGTGATCGCATGATTCGGCTGATCTACCTGTTCGTCGCTCTGATGGCGGCACCCGGGCTCGCGCTCGCCCAGCAATCGCCAGCGGATCTTCTCAATCTGCCGGTCGATGGTTCCGCAGCCGCGTGGATCATCCGGACTTTCGGGCTGTTGACGGTTCTCTCCGTCGCTCCCGGCATCCTGATCATGGTCACGAGCTTTCCAAGGATCGTGATCGCCTTCTCGATCCTGCGCTCGGGCATGGGCCTCTCGACCGCGCCGTCGAACATGATATTGGTCTCGATGGCGCTGTTCATGACGTTCTATGTCATGTCACCCACCTTCGACAGGGCGTGGACCGAGGGCGTCCAACCGCTTCTTCAGAACCGGGTCACCGAGGCGGAGGCGGTTCAACGGATCGCGGAACCATTCAGGGTGTTCATGTCAGCCAATACGCGCGACAAGGATCTTGAACTCTTCGTCGAAATCGCCCGGGAGCGAAACCAGTCCGTCGGTACGCCGCAGGCTGTCGACTATCGCGTCCTGATCCCCGCCTTCATGCTTTCGGAAATACGGCGCGGTTTCGAAATCGGCTTCCTGATCATCCTGCCGTTCCTGGTCATCGACATGATCGTCGCTGCAATCACCATGGCAATGGGTATGATGATGCTGCCGCCGACATCGATCTCGCTGCCCTTCAAGATCCTTTTCTTTGTCCTGATCGACGGCTGGAATCTGCTGGTCGGAAGCCTGGTTCGTTCCTTCAATTAACTGGCAGCAGAGCTGCTGAAATGGAAACGGCGGGGGATACCCGCCGTTTCCATTCGCATATCAGCTATTGCGTAAGCTGAAGGGGCCTTCCCGCGGCGGGAGGGCCGGAACGCTGAAGTGGTCGGGCTTGATCTTGGCCTTGGCCTTGTCGGCCATCATCGTGTAGGCGGTTTCAAGATGCCTGCAATACCGTTCGGCGTCGAACAGCGGATGCGTGAAGCGGTTTGCCTCGAGCCGCTTCCGGACCTCTTTGAGCTCCTCGCGGTTGTTATAGTAGTGGACCGCGCGGCGAACGAAGTCATCCTTGTCCTCCGCAACCATTTCCGGAAGGCCCAGCGCATTCAGCAGGCTTTCGCTGACGCGCGATGCAAAATTCTTGCCCTTGTGCGTCAGCATCGGAAGCCCGGCCCAGAGCTTTTCCGAGGTCGTGGTATGGCCGTTGTAAGGATAGGTATCGAGACCGAGATCGGTCAGGCCGATACGGTTGATATAGGCCGCGTAGTTGTTGACGCGATCGCCGAACATCAGACGGCTCTCGGGGATTCCCGCTTCCGCAAAGGCCTTGATCAGGTTCTTTCGAGCACCGAACCGTTCGCGGCAGATCAGGAACAGATAGCTCTCCGGCGTTTCCTTGAGGACGCGAACCCAGAGGTCGATGGTTGCAGGCGTGAATTTCCAGTGGCTGTGGAAGCACGAGAAGATGAAGGCGTCCTGAGGCATGTCGCAGAGCGCCCGATCGATCGGCTGCGGCATCGGGCGGTGGACCGCTTCGTTCGGGAAGAACGTCTCGGGCATCCAGCAGATCTTCTCGTAATAATGCGGGAAGGAGCTTTCCGGAACCACCGTGCTGTCGGCGATGAGGTAGTCGATATCGACGTTGACCACGGTGCCCGGATAGCCGAGCCAGGTCACGTGCACGGGCGCGGTCTGCCGGTTCATCACGAATACCCGGTTTTCCGCAGTATGCCCCTGCAGGTCGACGAGGATGTCGATATTCTCGGCCTTGATGGCTTCGGCCGCCTCGTCATCCGTCATGCCCCGGATCCGGACTACCCTGCCCCATTCCTCGCGTATGGCGTTGTTGTCGTTGCGCAGCCGTTCGGCAGGAGCGTTGCAGAAGAGGGTGATGTCGAAACGGCTCTTGTCGTGCGATTCCAATATGCCGCGAAGCGCCTTCATGACGGCGTGTTCCGTCCAAAGGTCGGCTGAGAGATAGCCGACGCGCAATTTATGACCCCAGCGATGCGGCATGTTATGCCTTTTCGAGGCGGCATTTTTGGGCTTTCTCTCGCCCATTCTGGAGCCGGCGATGGCGTTCGTCTTTTCGTCGTCGCACCAGCGTAGATTGAAGAGCGACACCTCGTCGGCGATCGCTTCGAATTCGCCCCTGGCGATTTCCTCGAACTGGATAGGCTCGTATTTGCGGATGATATCGTAATCGAGGGCGTCTCTCATGGCTGAGAGATAGAAATTGCGCACGATCCGATCCTCGGGATCTTTCTCGAAGATCTCCAGGATGCACTTGTTTTCTTCATCGCTGCGATCCTGGAGCCGGATCGAGCGGGCAGCGAGCTGGCGGTGTGTCGGCTCGTCGCTTCTTGCCAGCGTATTGCGGAAAGCTTCGGCGCCTTCCAGTTCCTGGCGCATCAGAGCGCCGGACATCAGGACGGCCATGTCCGGGTCGGCAATCGCCTCTTTGAGGTTGCGCGCGCCGAGGCGCAGGACGTTGATGTCGTCGTTATTGGAGAAATGAAGGCGCATGGCTTCGCGCGTGTACTTGAGCTTATGCGGAGATTCCATCTCGCCGGCAATTTGGAAAGCCTGGGCGGCCTCGGTCTTCATCTTGAGCTTCAACAGGGTGGCGCCCAGGAGTGCGTAGTGCCTCGGATCCTTGTGCACATCCAGCAGCTTGTTCAGGATGCCCAATACATCGTGATATTCTTTTTTGTCGAAGTGATTTTGTGCTGCGACGTATTGCCGTTGTATCTTCAGGGGTTTCAAGGCTTCCCGCTCCAGTAAAGTTGTGCCGGCGTCCCGGCAAATCGGCTTCACTGCGCATCGTGGCAAGCCAAGCTTGCATGAAGCCGACCTCCCGCAGGTCGGGCGCTTCGTACACCTTTCGTTAATGATGCTGGCGGAAGGGTTTTCAGGTCGCCATGCTGTTTAAAGAACTTAGCAAGGATTTGCTGCGAGATTTGGCTCACACGACGGGTTTGGTGTTCCTTCAGATTGAAGAGACCGAGTTGGCATGATGCCGGACCGAAGTGCCGGTAATATATACAGTCCGGTATGTCCCCCTCCATGTATTTCGTTCAAAGGGACAATCAACTATGGCTAGCATTCTCACCAACGTGTCGGCGATGGCCGCGCTCCAGACGCTGCGCGGCATCAGCAACGACATGGAATCCACGCAGAGCCGCGTTTCTTCCGGTCTGCGCGTCGGCTCTGCTTCCGACAACGCTGCCTATTGGTCGATCGCGACCACCATGCGTTCCGACAAGGGTTCGCTCTCGACGGTTCAGGACGCTCTCGGCCTCGGCGCCGCCAAGGTCGACACCGCCTATTCCGCCATGGAATCGGCTATCGACGTCGTCACCGAAATCAAGAACAAGCTGGTTGCCGCTTCCGAACCGGGCGTCGACAAGTCCAAGGTCCAGGAAGAAATCACCCAGCTGCAGAGCCAGCTGAAGAGCATCGCTTCTTCCGCTTCGTTCTCCGGCGAAAACTGGCTCCAGGCCGAAATCGGCGGTACTCAGAACGCCACCACCGGCATCATGCAGGCCGGCACCGAGATCACCAAGCAGCTCATCGGCTCGTTTGTTCGTGACAGCGACGGCAACGTCTCGGTCAAGTCCGTCAACGTCGTTCTGGACGAAACCAACGTCCTGTTCGA
>NZ_JNNU01000024.1 GCF_000732195.1 Neorhizobium vignae | reverse complement strand
CTTACATACAAACATCGCATAAGATAGATTATGGAACTGGATGATGTGCACCAAGACCCGGAAAACGGGCGTTCTCGGCCACTCCGCCAGTTCTGCCAGCGATCAGAGATCGAAGGCAACCTCGAACGCGAGACCGTCATAGGCCGGTTCGACATGCTGCGGCGTTTCGGCCATCACCGTGTCGTAGTCGAGCGGAAGATGCATATGCGTCAGGATCGCATGCTTCGGCGCAAATTTGGCGATCCATTCGAGCGCCTGTTCGAGCGACAGATGGCTCGGGTGATATCTGTATTGCAGCGTATCGATGATCAGTACGTCGAGCCCGCCGAGCCGCGAGACGCTCTCAGGCGGAAAGTCGCTGACGTCGCTGCAATAGGCCACGTCGCCGATCCGAAAGCCCAGCGAATGGATGTCGCCATGCACCTGCAGATGCGGCAGGAAGCGGATAGGTCCGCCCGGCCCGTCCACGACGATCGGCTCGTTCAAGGTCTCGATCAGGAACGGCCGGACGATCGGCGGGTAATTGCCGCCCGGCGGCGTTTCGAGGCAATAACCGAACCCCTGGCGGATTCGGTCCATGGTAACGGGATCGGCATAGATCGGGATGCGATGGTGCTGCAGGATGAAATAGCCGCGCAGGTCGTCGATGCCGTGCAGATGATCCGCATGGGCGTGGGTATAGAGAACCGCATCGACCCGCTGCACATTGGCGGAGATCATCTGTTCGCGAAAGTCTGGACCGGTGTCGATGACCACCACGGTGCTGCCGCCATCGGGTGCGATCTGCTCGACCATGAAGGCGGCACGCGTGCGGCGGTTCTTCGGGTTATTCGGATCGCAGGCGCCCCAGTCGCCATTCAGCCTTGGCACGCCGGGCGACGACGAGCAGCCTAGAATGGTGAAGCGCCGCCGATATCTCGCCAAGATCAGAGCCTCGGCATCTTGGAGAAGATGCGGAAGGCGTTCTCGGTGGTGACCTCAGCTATTTCCGCGTATCTGACGCCCATGCATTCGGCGAGCACCTCGGCCGTATTGACCACATAGGACGGTTCGTTGCGCTTGCCGCGCCAGCGTTTTGGAGCCAGATACGGCGCGTCGGTCTCGACCAGCAAGCGGTCGAGCGGCACGGTCTTGGCAATCGCGCGCAGGTCTTCCGATTTCGGGAATGTCAGGATTCCTGAGAACGAGACGTAGCCACCGAGCTCGACGCCGATCCGGGCAAGCTCTGCGCCGGACGAGAAGCAATGCAGGATGAAAGGGAAGGCCCCCTTCCCGCTTTCCGCCGTCAGGATCTCGCCCATGTCCTCGTCGGCGCTGCGGCTGTGGATGACCAGCGGCAGACCGGTTTCCCGGGCGGCGGCGATATGGCGGATCAGCCCGGTCTTCTGGTCGGCCGGGGTCTGCGTATCGTAGAAATAGTCGAGCCCGGCCTCGCCGATCGCGACGATCTTCTCATGCTGATTGGCGAGCCGCACCAGGTCTTCCGTCTGGATATCCAGCTCTTCGCCCGCATTGTTCGGATGCGTTCCAACCGAGCAGAAGACCGACGGATATTGCTCGGTGAGTGCCAGCAAGCCGTCGAGTTTTCGCACCCGCGTTGAAATCGTCACCATCTGGCCGACGCCGGCCTGATGGGCGCGCGACACGATCGCGTCCCGCTCTTCGGCGAAATCTGCAAAATCCAGGTGGCAATGGGTATCGATCAGCATGGATAACGGCCTTATGCGCTCGCTTCCGGCGCCACATAACGCGGGAAGACCGGCGTCGGGGCTTCGAGCGGCGTGCCGGGCTTCAGGCGACCGGCTTCGCCGAGCGCTGCGAAATCCCGCTTATCGGCCGGAGAAGCCACGAGATCGAGCAGCTTGGCCGAGGATTCCGGCATGAACGGCTGCAGCAGAATGGCGATCTGGCGCACGACCTCCGCCGTCACGTAGAGCACCGTGCCCATGCGGGCAGGATCTGTCTTTTTCAGCACCCACGGCGCCTGCGCCGCGAAATAACGGTCCGTCTCGGAAACGATACCGATAATCGCCGCAAGCGCGCGGTTGATGAGCTGCTTGTCCATCTCCTCGCGGCAGACGGCGATCAGGCCGTCGGCCGCCGCAAGCAGTTCCCTGTCGGCATCGGTGAGCTCGCCCGGTTCCGGAACATGGCCGTCGCAATTCTTGACGATCATCGACAGCGAGCGGCTGGCAAGGTTGCCGATGCCGTTCGCCAAATCCGCATTGACGCGAGTGGCGATCAGCTGGTCGTTGCAATTGCCGTCCTGGCCGAAGGAAATCTCGCGGCAGAGATAATAGCGCACATAGTCGAGCCCGAACTTCTCCAGAAGCTCGAACGGATCGACGACATTGCCGACCGACTTGGACATTTTCTCGCCGGCATTCAGCACGAAGCCGTGGGCAAAAACCCGCTTCGGCAGCGGCAGCTTGGCCGACATCAGGAAGGCCGGCCAGTAGACCGCGTGGAAGCGGATGATGTCCTTGCCGATGATATGCACGTCGGCCGGCCAGTATTTGGCGCGCGGGCCGTTCGGATCTTCCATAAAGCCGGTGGCGGTGATGTAGTTGGTCAGCGCATCGACCCAGACATACATGACATGCGCGGGGTCATTGGGTACCTTGATACCCCAATCGAAGGTCGTGCGCGACACGGACAGGTCCCGCAGGCCGGATTTCACGAAGGATATCACCTCGTTGCGACGCTCGTTGGGGCCGATGAAATCCGGGTTTTCCTCGTAATGCTTCAGCAGCTTGTCGCCGTATTCGGAAAGCTTGAAGAAGTAGCTGGATTCCTCAACCCACTCCACCGGCGTTCCCTGCGGCCCGAAGCGGACGCCATCACGCACCGACGTTTCGTCCTCGGCATAAAACGCTTCGTCGCGCACCGAATACCAGCCGGCATAGGTGTCCTTGTAGATGTCGCCGCTATCGGCCATCCGGTTCCAGATGTCCTTGGAGGCCTGGTGGTGGCGCGGCTCGGTGGTGCGGATGAAATCGTCGTTGGACGCGTTGAGCAGCTTGCCCATCGCCCGGAACTCACCCGAATTTCGCTCCGCAAGGGCCTCCGGCGTGATGCCCTCGGCGCGCGCCGTCTGCTGCATCTTCTGGCCGTGCTCGTCGGTGCCGGTCAGGAAGAAAACATCCTTGCCGTCCAGGCGCTGAAAGCGCGCCATGGCATCCGTCGCGATCAGCTCATAGGCATGGCCGATATGCGGCTTGCCGTTCGGGTAGGAAATCGCAGTGGTGATGTAATAGGGCGTCTTGTCGGACATCGGGGGCACTCGGGCACTTGGATTTGGATCATGCCGCTCTTAGCGCATGTTTCGCGGATGCGAAACACAAAGTTCCTTATGCGGTTCCCGCCCCTGCCCTTCAATCAGCGCCGCGCAGCATCGAGGATCGACAGAATCGTCTGCTTGCGGTCCAGATTATAGGCCTGCGCGATGGTGATCTTCTCGGTCATGTCGCTGACGAGTTTCGCCTGCCGGTCGGCCGTCGAAAGATCGCCGGCAAGGGCCGCGTTGCGCGCCTTGGCGATCAGGTGATCGCTCAGGTGCTCAAGGAAAAAGCCGAAGATCACTTCGCTGTCCTTGCCGGACAGCACATCCGCCAGCCGGTGCATCGCCTTGCGGGCCGTCGGACCGTCGGCCGCGACCACCTCCTCGAAGGCGGAAATGATCTCTGTACCGCCATAGTTCAGGAGTTTGAGCGCCTGGGAAACGCTGCCCTTGGACATGCCGAGCACCATCTCTTGCGTCTTGCCTCCGTCGAGCGGCATACCCAGGCCCGCGAGCGCCTTCGAAAGGTCCTGGTCACCGAGCGGCGACAGTCTCAGCGACTGGCATCGCGAGCGGATTGTCGGCAGCAGTTTTCCGGGCGCATGGGAGAGCACCAGGAAAAGGGCCCGGCGCGGCGGCTCCTCGAGGATCTTCAGGATGGCGTTCGCGGCATTGCGGTTGAGGTCATCGGCCGGATCGATGATGACGATCCGCCAATTGCCGGTGCCCGAAGTCTGGGAGAAGAAATGCCCGGCCCGGCGGACCTCGTCGACCGTAATGGCGGTTTTCGTTTTGCCGGTCTTCTCGTCCACCGGCCGTGCCAGATGCAGGAGGTTATGCGAGGCGCCGGTGGCGATCTGGCGGCTGATGGGCGAATTGAGATCGGGATTGGCGATATGATCGGGCGCGATCGCGGGATCGGGATGGGAAAGCACATGGTTGGCAAAACGGAAAGCGAGCGTCGCCTTGCCGATCCCCTCCGGCCCCTCGATCAGGATCGCGTGGTGCCCCTTCCCCGACCGGTAGCTGCGCGCCAGAAAATCCTCGGCGTCCTGATGCCCGTAGAGATGCGGATTGCGCGCCGGCGGCACGGCGCCTTCCAGAAGGCCGGCGGTTTCGTCGCTCATCCGACGGATTCCGCGCTGCTCTTCTGGGCAAAGCTCAGTTCCCGCACCAGAGGCTCGACGATCGCGAAAATCTCGTCGGCGATCTCGTCTTCGGAGCGCTCGGCGTCGACCACATGGCAGCGTTCCGGTTCCGCCTCGGCGATCTCGAGATAGGCCTCTCGGCGTTTTTCGTGGGTTTCGATCTCTTCGCGCTCAAAACGGTCGGGTGCGCTGTCGGCGCCGCGCTTGCGGGCTCGTTTCAGGCCGACTTCGGCCGGCAGGTCAAGGATCAGCGTGCAATCGGGCACTACGCCGTTGATCGCCACCCGCTGCAGCGCCTCGATGTAATCGGGCTCCAGATTGCCGGTGACGCCCTGGTAGACGCGTGAGGAATCGATGAACCGGTCGCAGAGCACGACGGCGCCGCTTTCGAGCGCCGGCCGGATCACCTCCTCGACATGGTCGTTGCGGGCCGCGGCAAACAGGATCGCCTCCATCCGCACGCCGAACTCTTCCGCAGCTCCCGAGAGCAGAACGTGGCGCACGGCTTCCGCCCCCGGCGAGCCGCCAGGTTCGCGGGTCATCAGCACATCATGGCCGCGGCGACGCAGCTGATCTGCGAGCCGGCGAATCTGGGTGGATTTGCCAGCCCCCTCGCCGCCTTCGAAAGTTACGAACAATCCGGAATGTCCTGCCACGCGTCTTTCCGCACTCATTTTTATGCTTCAGCTTATAACGCATATGGGTGCGCTGCGAAACATCGTGTTGTCAAAGCCAGAAGAACATCAGTTCGAGCAGCGCGTCCGTCGCCTGGCTGACGAGGCTACCGGTTTCGATCGGCTTGGCCGTCACCAGCGGCACTTCCCGCACCACCCGGTCGCCCGAAGAAATCCTCAGCACGCCGACATCCTGGCCTTCTGCCACCGGAGCCCTGAGCGGCCAGCGATAGACGATTCGCCCGGAAAGGCGGTCGGGATTGTTGGTCGGCAGATAGATATCGACCGGTTCTTTGGCGATGAGATCAACGTGGCTCGACGTACCGCCATAGACGCTCGCCTGGCCGATCACCTCGCCCTGCTTGAACAGGACCTTGGTCTCGAACGAAGACAGCCCCCATTCGAGCACCCTTCTCGCCTCTTCCAGCCGTTCCTTGTCGCTCGCAAGCCCGCCCATCGCAAGGAAGAGCCGCGTGCCGTTGCGTGCCACCGAGCCCACTAGCGCATAACCCGACCCCTCGGCGAAACCGGCCCCAAGCCCGTCGACGCCGATATTGAGCGAAAAAAGCGGGTTCTTGTTTCGCTGAAAAATCTTGTTCCAGGTAAAATCCGGCTGGGCGTAGATCGGATAGAATTCCGGATATTCGCGAAAGATATGACGAGAGAGCTCGACGAGGTCGCGAGCGGTCGTGCGGCTCTCCGTATCCGGCAGGCCGGTGGAATTGCCGAAGACGGAACGAGCGAGCCCGAGATCCTTGGCGCGCGCCGTCATCCGGCCTGCAAACTCGCGTTCGGAATGGGAAATGCCCTCCGCCAGCACGATGCAGGCATCGTTGCCGTTCTGGACGACGACGCCCCTGATGAGGTCATCGACACGGATCTGCGATTTCAGCGCCGCGAACATGGTGGTGGTGCCTGAGGGCGCCCCGCCGGTGCGCCAGGCAAACTCGGAGACCGGGAAGACGGTCTCGCGGCTGATCTCGCCCCGCTTCAGCGCACTGAAAACGAGTTCCATGGTCATCAGCTTGGCGAGCGAGGCCGGCGGGAAGCCCTGGTTTTCGTTGGAGGCGAGCAGCACCGTGCCGGTCTTCGCCTCGACCATATAGACCTGCTTCGCCTTGGTCACGAAGGCGGGTGGCGGCTCCTGCGCGTTGACTGCTCCCGAAGGCGCGCCCGCTTGCAGGAACACTTGCAGCAATACCAGGCAAAGTAGAATCAGCAGGCGCCGCATGATCACCCCACGAACCGTCCTCACCATGCCTAGCAGTGGCGATTGCAGCCTGCAATCGCCCACGAACTAGCGCACGGGCTTTTGAGCGGCCTTGGGACCTTCCAGCACCATGTTGCCGAACACGACCTGCGGAGTTTTTGCCTGGGGAGCGGATGAATAGGCGGTTTCCAGGCCCCGCCCCTGCGACGGCCGCGCCTGAGCTTCGACGGGGTAGGAAGACGCTGCCTGCCGGTTCGGCGCGGCAGCAACCCCGGCAACCGGCCGTTCGACCGGGTGGGGACCGACCTGCGGCAATGTCGAGAAATTCTCGAAAGCCTCGAAGGCCTGGGGCGCGGACGCTGCAGGCGCCGGACCGCTCGGCGTCCGTCCTGCGAGCGCCATCGGACGCGGCATGGCCGAGCCATAGCTCTGGAGCTGGTCGCCCAGCGTCTGGTTCGACGCGACCATGACGCCGGTTGCGATCTGGCCTTCCGGCCGGATCGACGGCAGGCGATCGCCCTTGCGGATATAGGACGCCATCAGGAACGGCATGTCCTGGCCATCCATCCGGGCGCGGCCGACATATTGCACGTTGACCTTGGCGGTGCCGATCCGCTTCATATCCAGCATCTCGGCCGTCTTGTCGGAAACATCGATGATGCGGCCAGGATGATAGGGACCACGGTCATTGACCCGGACGATGACCGAGGTGCCGTTGTCGATATTGGTCACGCGGGCATAGCTCGGCAGCGGAAAGGTCGGATGCGCGGCAGACAGGTGGCTGCTGTCATAAACTTCGCCATTTGCGGTCAGGCGACCGTGAAACGCGGAGCCGTACCAGGAGGCAAGGCCGCTCCTGTTGTAATTCGGATCTTCCTTCGGAACGTAAGTCTGGCCCTTCACCTCATAGGGCTGGCCGACCATGAAGCGGCCGCCGCCCTTCGGCACCGGCCGGCCGTCGCCGACCACGCGCGGGCTCGCCTTGACGCCATATTCCTTTTCGGAAAAATACTCTTTGCTGCGGGGTTTCGACTTCGGTGCCTCGGTCGTAGCGCAGGATGCCATCCCCGCGCAGACCATCGTTACCCCGAGCCATTTCGCACCCAGCGAAAGCTTGCCGCCACTCACACCCAAACTCATCCGTCCCATGCCGCCTTCACTGCAACAGGCTGCGAACGGCCCTCGCGACCGCACCGCCTTCACAGCCATTGAACCGGTCCGGGACATACCCCTATGCCGACGGACACAATGGAAGCGAACTTTTGCTAGCATCGCGGCAAAAATGCGAACGAAAACGGGGGAAAAGATAAAATTCTATTTGATATGGTTAACTCTGCATTAACAACACTCACTCCGAGCCAAGCTTAACTTCGCCGGAGTCCAGATATTGCACAGTCAAAGTTCCGGATCATCGTGCCATTGCGTCTGGAACGACAGGTGGCCGCTAAATACCGACTGCCCAAACTCGTCACGCACCTGAATTGAGATCGAGCCCTTTCCCCGCTCGGGAAATTCCTCGCGGGCGATGTCCGCCAATATCCGGCTCACCTCCCGGCTGATATCCTCGCGGGTCGATATTTCCTGGCCCTCATTGTCGCTCACGGGCCCGTCGCCGTTGATCAAATCGAAGAAGTATCGCGCCATGCCATGCTCACTGCCTTGAGTATTACCGACCAAATTTCTTTCGACCGCATTTGTTCCCGCCCAGTGGTCAGTTCTTCCGAGGGATCTATATGGCTTCCTCATCCGTTCTTTCCATGGATATTGATGCCCGCCGAGGATACCCGTGATCGACTCTCTGCTTCTAAACCTCGAACAGCATGACGTTCTTACCGATGAAGAACGTAACATTCTCAGGCGAATCGTCGGCCGTGAAAGGCGCTTTCTGACGGGAGAGGATTTCGTCTCGGAGGGATCGAGGCCGGGCTACAGCAGCCTCCTCGTCGACGGGTTCGCGGCCCGATACAAACTGACGGCGGAGGGCACCCGGCAGATCACGGCGATCCACGTCGCCGGCGATTTCGTGGACCTGCATGCCTTCCTGCTGAGGACCATGGATCACGGCGTCGTCGCGCTGTCTCCATGCCATGTCAGCCTTTGCGACCATGCCGATCTCAAGCAGGTGACGGAACAGCATCCGCACCTGACCCGGATGTTGTGGCTCGATACGCTGGTCCACGGCTCGATCCACCGGGCCTGGATCGTCGCCATGGGGCGCCGCTCCAAGACCTCGCATCTCGCCCATATTCTTTGCGAACTCTACGTTCGGCTGGGAGTGGTCCGCCGCACCAACGGCTGGAGCTTTCACCTTCCGCTCTCGCAGGGCGAGATGGCAGATGTGCTGGGGTTGTCGCTCGTCCACATGAACCGCGTCATCCAGACGCTCAGGCGAGAACGCCTGATCTCCTGGTCCAACCACACGATCACCATTCTCGACTGGGACCGGTTGCAGGAGGTGGCGGAATTCGACCCCACCTATCTCAGCCTGTCAGTGGAGCCACGGTGACGACGCGTAAGGGAAAATCACGGCGCGGTATCATGATACGCCAACAATGGCGGAAGAGGTGGGATTCGAACCCACGGTACGGTTTCCCGCACGCCGGTTTTCAAGACCGGTTCCTTAAACCACTCGGACACTCTTCCATCTGATTGAAAAGGTTGAGAAATCCACTTGCTGTTGAATTCTCGAAAGCGGCAGTTGCTGCCGATTTGCGACCCAATCACTCGATGGCTGGCTTTTTAGCAGCTTTGACCGCAGCGTCAACGTGCTCGGCCGCATTCGCCTGGATGTCCGGCATCACATGCGAATAAAGGTCCGGCGTGATGCCGATCGTCGGGTGGCCCCCGGCGCGCGTTGGCGAGTTTCGGATGACCTCCGGCGGCCAGCGGCCTGGCTGAGCCGGAAGAAACCGAGAAGGCAGCGGCTTATGACGCTGGAAGGGTGGCGGCTTCCGCTTCGTTTTGGATGCGCTCCTGTAGCGCGTCCGCGACGGCCTTTAGGAATTCCTTGCGGCGCTGGTCTAATGTCACCTCAGCATCAACCGTCAGGGGCGCGCGGATCTTTTCCATGAACCCCGAATGATCGAAGCGATCGGAAGCGACATTCACTTCGACCTCGTCCATGAAATGAGCAAGAAGAGGCACCAGGTCGAGGTCGCTGTCCTTCTGATATTGGATGGCCATCTGCTGAGCGAGCTTGCGCATCTGTATGTACGGGCCGAATTCGGCAGTCATTTAAATCTCCTGCGGTCTGACATGAGGCAATTAGATAGGTCGCTCTCCTCCCGCGAGAAAGGAAGATTTCGCAATCAGTCACGAGAAGACCCTTTTTATTGAGAGCTATCCCGGCGCTGGACGAGTGCCAGCACTAGTAAACGGCCCGACCGGGGCCTGTCGTGCCCGGGAAATTCCATCCCATGTGAGTAACGCTGTTGATCACAGCAAAGGAAAGCTCCCCAACGTGCCGCCGGTGGCCCCGGCAGAGTTGGACGAACGCCATGAGCCATGGCAAATCACATTCCTCAGTCAACCTCGCCTGCGCTATCAGCCCTCGGCGAAGCTTTTCAGCGTCTCGCCCGAAAGCCGATAACGGATCCATTCGTTCATCGGTTCGGCGTCGATCGCCTTGTAAACCCGGATCGCCGGTTCGTTCCAGTCGAGCACGCTCCATTCGAACCGGCCGCAACCGTTCTCGACGGCAATCTGCGCCAGCCGCTTCAGCATCGCCTTGCCGGCGCCGAGCCCGCGCGCCGTCGGCGTCACATACAGGTCTTCGAGATAAAGCCCGTTTCTCGCCTGCCAGGTCGAATAGCTGAAGAACCAGATCGCCATGCCGACAGGTACGCCGTCCTGCTCGCAGACCAGCGCCCGGGTCACCGACGTCTCGCCGAAAATGGAGCTCTCGATCGTCTCGACGGTCGCCGCGACCTCGTGCTCGGCCTTTTCGTAGATCGCCAGTTCGCGGATGAAACCGAGCAATGTTTCCGCGTCCCGGCGGACAGCCTCACGTATGGTCAATGCCATCGAAAACCCTTTGAATTGAATGGGCTGAAGCTATGTCTTGAAGCTGACTTCGGTGTCAAGAGACGTGCCGCGGCCCTCACTCGGCGGCGGTCTTGATCTCGATCACCTCGACCTCGTAGGAATATCCGTCCAGCATCCCGTAGGCCTGCTCGATATTCTCGATCTCGGTCTCGGCCCTGCCGATCGCGTCGTTGATCGCTTCACACCGGGATTTCAGCATGCGGCCCAGCACGTCCGTCTCGGGTTTGCGGCCGATACGGTCGATGTGGTTGCGGATACGGGCGCGGTGGCGCTCCATCTCCAGAATATGGAAGCGGGCATTGACGATCTTGTCGGTCAGCTTGCGGCGTATGGCGGCGACCGGATCGAAACTTCCCGGCTCGCGCTCGTCGAGGATGATGTCGTTGACCAGCGTTTCGAGAATCACCAGCCCCTGGAGATCCTTCGTATCGGCGAGTTCCGGGTCGTAACCCGTGTCGTCGTAGACTTTTCGGCGTACCGGATCGGAGAGCAGTTCATAGGACACGGTCAGTTTCCCGAATGCCTCGACGTCGCCGCCGGCATCCGGATGAACCGTTTTTACGCGTTTGCGATAGGCCGACTTGATGGCTACGCCATCCGCCTCGCGCGAAACACCAAGCATCTCATAAGGGTCGATCACAGTGTCACCTGTTTTCGGCAAATCCGGTTTCATTGTCTAACGGCTAAGGCCAGCGGTCTCAACCCCTCACCGACTCTTGTGGCCAATTATGGGCAGCCCTTACTCTTGCCGGATTTTCTCACAGAACAGTCAAGCCGGCCAGCGGCGCGGGCGCGGCCATGACGGGCTGCGGCCCTCGGCGACGGGTGCCATCAGGAAGCTAACCAGTACGCAAGGCAGCAGCACCAGGAAGGTCGCGACGAGATCGACATGTTCGGCAATGAAGCCGAGCAGCGGCGGCACGCCGATCGTCGACAACATCAGCGTCAGGCCCAGCGCCGCGAGGTTTTCCGACGGCTGGCCCTTGCCAAGCTCGATCGCCGCCGAGACCGCGAGCGGGTAAGCGAGCGCCACGCCGCAGCCGATCAGGAAAAGCGCAAGGCCGGAAAGCGTCAGGCTTGGTGTCGCGACGAGAAGGACAATCCCAAGAGCGACGGAAACGGTCGAGGCACGCACCAGCACCATCGATCCGAAACTGTCCCGCAGCATATCGCCGGAAAGCCGCGTCAGCCCCATGCCGATGGTGAAGGCCGCATAGAGCACGCCGGCAATCGCCGGATCGGCCTTCAGCTGTTCGCGCAGAAAGAAGATACCCCAGTCGTAGACCGCGCCCTCGACGATGCAGAGGCCGAAAACCATGACGCAGATCAGCACGATCATCCTGTCCGGAAGGACATATGCGCCGCGCCTGTGGTCGGGCCGCGTCTGCGGTGACGCCTCCTTGGGGGTGATCCAGAACACCAGAAGGCAGGCAGCGATTACGAAACCGGCGGCCATGGTCTGCTGCACAAAGGGCGTCACGGCCTTTTCGGCCAGGAAGCCGGAACACAGGGAGCCGGCCAGCAGACCCACCGACCAGAAACCGTGGCTGCGGGACAGGACCTTCCGGCCGGTGCGCTGCTCGATGCCGGCGGAAATCATGTTGGCGGCCACGTCGAAAATCGTGCGGAAGAAACCGAAGAGAAAGAAACAGACCACAAATCCCACGACCGGAAAGACGGTCAGCGCGGGCGTCAGCATGGCGCAGATCGGCAGAGTGACGAGTGCCGTCAGCCGCGGCGTGAAGCGGTCGTTGATGCGTCCTGCAAGCGGCAAAGCGAGAAAGGTACCCACAGGGGCGCTCAGCAGCGCCAGACCGAGGGCGGCCTTGTCGATTCCCAGCGACGCCTGGATAGCCGGCAACCGCGTGAACAGCGAAATGAACAGGATGGCGTTGCTGAAATAAAGCAGGGCCGGCGGTAAAAGGTTTTTCATCGAAATTGCATGTCCGGGCGAATCAATTTTCCCGCCGCATTCCTGACAGCGTCGGCCGATACCGACAAGCCGCGATAACGGGACCCTGCCCTGCGCCTCCGACGGGCGGAATATCACGAAAATGTGCGGATAACGGCGCCGGGCGCTTCACCGCGTCATCGTTCTGTAATCATTCGGATTCGTTTGCCTTGAAGAAAGGCGTTGCACGAAAATTTTGCAGGCGCCATCTTCTCCTTCCGCCGAAAGGCGCTAGCCTTCTGATGCTCGCCCCTGGAGAAAGCCCGATGCGCGTTCGATTTTTTGCTGGCGTCCTGTGTCTCGTTCTCTGTTCCTTTACCGCGGCCAAGGCTGAAGATCCGGTCGCCAACGCCCAGGCGGTGATAGCGAGCCAGATCGCCGCGCTGATGCAGGACGACGCGGAAAAGGCCTATTCCTTCGCCTCGCCCGGAATCCGCAGCCTCTATCCCAATAAGGACCGTTTCCTGGATATGGTGCGGAAAACCTACGAGCCCGTCTACCACGCCGGCAACTATGCCTTCGGCCGCTCGAAGATGATCGGCGGCGGCGAAGTGGTGCTGCAGGAAGTGATGATCAGCGCCAGGGAAGGCAAGGACTGGACGGCCATCTACGAGATGCGGCTGATGGACGACGGGTCCTACAAGGTCAACGGCGTCAGGATGATCCGCAACACCGCCAGCCAGGGTATCTGACGCCCCCTTAATCAGACAGGCTCGATATCGCCTTTCGCCCACATTTCCTGGGTCTCGGCATAGAAATCGGCGAACCGGCCTTCGGCGATCGCCTGGCGGATACCCTTCATCAGGTCCTGATAATAGTTCAGGTTGTTCCAGGAGAGCAGCATGCCCCCGAGCGCCTCGTCGGCGCGCACGAGGTGGTGCAGATAGGCGCGGGAATAATCGCGCGCGGCCGGGCAGCTCGATTCCTCGTCCAGCGGCCGCATGTCCTCCGCATGGCGGGCATTGCGGATGTTGACCTTGCCGCGGCGGGTGAAGGCGAGCCCGTGGCGGCCCGAGCGGGTCGGCATCACGCAGTCGAACATGTCGATGCCGCGCGCCACGGATTTCAGCATGTCATCAGGCGTGCCGACGCCCATCAGGTAACGCGGCTTTTCGAACGGTAGGATGGGAAGCGTCGTTTCGAGCATTTTCAGCATGACGTCCTGCGGCTCGCCGACCGCGAGCCCACCGACCGCATAACCTTTCAGATCCAGCTGTTTCAGGCATTCGGCAGACCGGATGCGAAGTTCCGGCTGATCGCCGCCCTGGACGATGCCGAACATCGCCTTGCCCGGCTGATCGCCGAAGGCGACGCGGCAGCGCTCGGCCCAGCGCAGCGACAGTTCCATCGCCCGCTCGATCTCCTTCGGCTCGGCCGGCAGCGCCACGCATTCGTCGAGCTGCATCTGGATGTCGGAGCCGAGCAGGCCCTGGATCTCAATGGAACGCTCCGGCGACATATGGTGGAGACTGCCGTCCACATGGCTCTTGAAGGTAACACCCTTTTCGTCGAGCTTTCTCAGGCCCGACAGCGACATGACCTGGAAACCGCCGCTATCCGTCAGGATCGGATATTTCCAGCGAATCAGCTCATGCAGGCCGCCCAGCCGCGCGACACGCTCGGCGCCCGGCCGCAGCATCAGGTGGTAGGTATTGCCGAGAATGATGTCGGCGCCGGTATCGCGTACCTGGTCGAGATACATGGCCTTGACCGTGCCGACCGTGCCGACCGGCATGAAGGCGGGCGTGCGGATCGTGCCCCGCGGCATGGTGATTTCGCCAAGCCGCGCGCCGCCATCGGTGGCCTTGAGATTGAACTGGAAGGTCTCGGTCATCGGTCGTCCCGGAAAAGAAGGCTGGAATCGCCATAGGAGTAGAAGCGGTAGCCGGTTTCGATCGCATGTGCATAGGCCGCGCGCATCGTCTCCAGACCGCAGAAGGCCGAGACGAGCATGAACAGCGTCGACCTCGGCAGATGGAAATTGGTCATCAGCATATCGACCGCCTTGAAGCGGTAACCGGGCGTGATGAAGATGCCCGTCGCGCCGCTCCAGGGTTTTATCGTGCCGTCGTCGGCGGCAGCGCTCTCGATCAAACGCAGCGACGTGGTTCCGACGCAGACGATGCGCCCACCGGCGCGTTTGACCGCATTCAGCCGCGCGGCGGTCTCGGCGCTGACATGACCGATCTCCTGGTGCATCTTGTGCTCGGTCGTGTCGTCCGCCTTGACCGGAAGGAAAGTCCCTGCCCCGACATGCAGCGTCACGAAATGCCGTTCGATGCCGGCCGCGTCGAGGGCCGCGAACAGGTCCGGCGTGAAATGCAGGCCGGCGGTCGGGGCCGCGACGGCGCCCTCCTCGCGGGCATAGATGGTCTGGTAGTCCTTTTGGTCCTGTGCGTCTTCCGGGCGCTTGGCAGCGATATAAGGCGGCAGCGGAATGTGCCCGACCGCCATGATCGCCTCGTCGAGCGCCGGGCCGGAAAGATCGAAGCGCAGGGTAACTTCACCGCCCTCGCCCTTGTCTTCGACGGTTGCCGCGAGCGAACCGACCAGGCAGGCATTGCCGCCATGGCCGAATTCGATCCGGTCGCCGATCTTGATGCGTTTTCCGGGCTTGGCGAAGGCCTTCCAGCGATCGGGCGCGACGCGCATATGCAGCGTCGCGGACACCTGCTGGCCGCCCGCTCCTTCGCGGTGGCGAATGCCTTCCAGCTGCGCCGGTATGACCTTGGTGTCGTTGAAGACCAGCGCGTCGCCCGGCCTCAGGAAACCGGGCAGATCCGACACGCGGTGATCGGCAAGCGTGGGCTCAGCTTCCGGCCTGACGACGAGCAGCCGGGCGCTGTCGCGCGGGCTTGCGGGCCTCAGCGCGATGTTGTCTTCCGGCAGATCGAAGTCGAAGAGATCGACGCGCATGGTCTTTCCAGGAATAAGAAACCCGCTCCGCCGACAGACGGAGCGGGTCATTCGTTTTAGCGAGATCAGACGTCGGCGGCGACGCGGACAGACACGATCGAGTCCGGATCCTTGACCGGCTCGCCCTTCTTGATCTGGTCGATGAAGTCCATGCCTTCGATGACCTGGCCCCAGACGGTGTACTGCTTGTTGAGCCACGGGGCGTCGGTGAAGCAGATGAAGAACTGCGAATTGGCGGAGTTCGGGCTCTGCGAGCGGGCCATGGAGCAGGTGCCGCGCACGTGCGGAACGGCAGAGAATTCAGCCTTCAGATCCGGCTTCTCGGAACCGCCCATGCCGGCGCGGGCCGGGTTGAAGTCCGCACCACCCTGCTTGCCGAACTTCACGTCGCCTGTCTGGGCCATGAAATCGGGAATGACGCGATGGAAGACCACGCCGTCATAGGCCTTCTCGCGGGCAAGTTCCTTAATGCGGGCGACGTGGCCCGGCGCAAGGTCGGGCAGAAGCGAGATGACGACCTTGCCCTTGGTGGTTTCCATGATGAGGGTGTTTTCCGGATCTTTGATCTCGGCCATATGCTTTCTCCTTAATTCGGCACCCGATTGTCGTCTGCGACAGGGGCGCCCTTCGTTTAGTTCCTGCGGCCTAGTTCTTGCCGACGGTGACCTTGATCATCTTGTCGGGATTGGTGACCTCGCCATTGCTGCCTTGGCCGCGCTTGATCTTGTCGACCAGTTCCATGCCGGACACGACCTTGCCGACGGCGGTATATTGGCCGTCCAGGCTCGGATATTTGGTGAACATGATGAAGAATTGCGAGTTCGCGGAATTCGGATCCTGCGACCGCGCCATGCCGACGATACCGCGCTCGAACGGCACTTTCGAGAATTCGGCCGGAATATCCGGCATTGCCGAGCCGCCCATGCCGGCGCGGGCCGGGTTGAAGCTCTTGCCCCCCTGCTTGCCGAACTCCACGTCGCCCGTCTGGGCCATGAAGCCGTTGATGACTCGGTGGAAGACGACATTGTCGTATTCGCCCTTGGCGGCGAGCGCCTTGATCTGGGCCACATGTTTCGGCGCGACTTCCGGCATCAGCTGGATCACCACCGGGCCATCCTTCAGCTGGATGGTCAGCAAATCATCCGGGCCGGCAAGAGCTGGCAGGACCATAGAAGCGAGGGCGAAAGCGCCGGCAACGGCAAGACGAAGCAGTTTCATGGAAAGATCTCCGGGGTTCGGAAACGGTCAGCGTTTCAGCTTGTTGTTCAGGGCCTTGAGGACCGCGGCAGGCACGAAGGCGCTGACGTCGCCGCCCATGGCCGCGATCTGCCGGACCAATGTGGCCGTAATGGGCCGCGACGCCGTGCCCGCAGGCAGGAAGACGGTCTGGATATCAGGCGCCATCTGCCGGTTCATGCCGGCCATCTGCATTTCGTAGTCGAGATCGGTGCCGTCGCGCAGGCCGCGGATCAACAGGCTGGCGCCGTTGGCGCGGGCGGCATCGACCACCAGCTTGTCGAAGGAAACGACCGATACATGGCTGGCTCTGCCCGGCAACGCTTCGGCAAGCGAGGCGCTGATGAGCTCGGCCCGCTCCTCGAAGGTGAACATCGGCACCTTGCCTGGATGAATGCCGATCGCGACGATCACCTTGTCCGCGACATTCAGCGCCTGGACGAGCACGTCCAGATGGCCATGGGTCATCGGATCGAAAGAACCGGGATAGAAAGCAGTGGTCATGCCGAGGTCCGGGCCTGTTTCAGCGAAATTTTGACGCCTTTTGTCACGGAAGCCGCCCCACCGCAAGCATCTCCCAATTCTGAACGAAAGATGAATGGCCCGTTCAAGGGCGTTTCAGCGGCGCTGTGGTCTTATGACGATCGTGGCGGGCGAACGACCCGTGCGTATCTCGGGAGAAACGTCGACAAATGCTGGCTTTGATGGTGATGGGAGCCGTGGTTCTCGCTTTTGCACTGGAGGCCTTCGTAGTCGCCTTCGGACCGGAAGAAACCTGAAAAAGACTTCGAATTCTGAACGCCAGATGAACAGAGCATTCAAGGACGCTTCAGAGCCACAAGGTTAAGTATCTCTCAAAATGCGGTGGAACCTGTTTGCGCGATGCGCGTTCAGGCTAACAAGAAGGACAGATGGCGATGATCGCGAGAAGGAAAACGATCATGCTGGACAAGATCACCATGATTAACCTGGTCTGGACGGCCATGATTGCGGTGATGCTGACAGCAACGGTAACCCTTTATCAAGATAAATCCCAATTGGCAGATCTGAATTATCCGCAGGTAACGGGCCGTTATAGCGATCTCTCGTACTACTGAGGCGGATACACGGACGAGAAAGGAATCCCATGTTCGTGACGTTGACAGTACTTGCAGGTTTGATCAGCATCATGTTCGTGGCTTCCGTGGCCTCAACGATTTCCGAGCTCCGGCGCGAACGCGCCGACATGAAGGATTTCAGGGATTTCTCGCGCCGCCACAGCGTGTTCTGAACGGATTGCCCGATTTGACGATTTGACTGTAGCGAACCGCGTTCCAGCAGACTTTCCCGTCGCAACCGGTTCAAACAAAAGCCGGAGGATTTTCATCCTCCGGCTTTTTATTTTGCCAGGCTTTTGATTGAGGTGCGGCTTATTCCGCCGCACCCTCATCCGTCGGACCCGCTTCCGGGGCGGCAGCGCCGAGATCACCGGTCTCGCTGACGATTTCCTCCGGCAGGCCATTGCCGTTTTCCTCGTCGCCTTCCGGCTCGCTGATACGCTCGACCGAGACAACCTTCTCGTCCTTGGCCGTCGAGAAGATCGTGACGCCCTTCGTGGCGCGGCTGGCAATGCGGATGCCGTTGACCGGCACGCGGATCAGCACGCCACCGTCGGACACGAGCATGATCTGGTCGTTGTCCTCGATCGGGAAGGCGGCGACGAGTTCGCCGATCTCAGCGGTCTTGGACGTATCGGTGGCGCGGATACCCTTGCCGCCTCGGCCCGAGGTGCGGAAGTCGTAGGAGGACGACCGCTTGCCGAAGCCCTTTTCGGAAACCGTCAACACGAATTGCTCGCAGGCCTTCAGTTCCTCGTAACGCTCGTCGGAGAGCTGTCCCTCCTCGGTGACTTCCTCACCCACCAGAGCGATATCCTCCTCGTCGACGCCTGCGGCACGCCGTTCGGTCGCCGAGCGCTTGAGGTAGGCCGCACGTTCCCACGGCTCTGCATCGACATGGCCGACAATGGTCATGGAGATGATGCGGTCGCTGTCGCCGAGCGTGATGCCGCGCACGCCGATCGAGTTGCGACCGGCAAAGACGCGCACGTCACCGACGGGGAAGCGGATACACTGGCCGAGCGCGGTCGTCAGCAGCACGTCGTCCTGATCGGTGCAGGTCTCGACGGAGAGGATTTCATCGCCCTCCTCCTCCAGCTTCATGGCGATCTTGCCGTTGCGGTTCACCTGCACGAAATCCGACAGCTTGTTACGGCGAACGGTGCCGCGTGTCGTCGAGAACATCACGTCCAGGTTTTCCCAGGTCGTTTCGTCCTCGGGCAGCGGCATGATCGTGGTGATGCGTTCGCCCGGCTCCAGCGGCAGCATGTTGATCAGTGCCTTGCCGCGGGACTGCGGCGTGCCGATGGGCAGGCGCCAGACCTTTTCCTTGTAGACGATGCCGCGCGAGGAGAAGAACAGCACCGGCGTGTGGGTATTGGCCACGAACAGGCGCGTGACGAAATCCTCGTCGCGCGTCGCCATGCCGGAGCGGCCCTTGCCGCCGCGACGCTGGGCGCGATAGGTGCCGAGCGTGACGCGCTTGATATAACCGAGATGCGAAACGGTGACGACCATGTCCTCGCGGGCAATGAGATCTTCGTCGTCCATTTCCAGGCCGGCATCGAGAATCTGCGTGCGGCGCGGCGTGCCGAATTCGTCGCGCACTGCGGCGAGCTCTTCCTTGACGATCGCCTGGATGCGCAGGCGCGACGACAGGATGTCGAGATAGTCGCTGATCTCGGCGCCGATCTTGTTGAGTTCGTCACCGATTTCATCGCGACCGAGCGCGGTCAGGCGAGCGAGACGGAGCTCGAGGATAGCGCGTGCCTGTTCCTCGGACAGATTGTAGGTGCCGTCTTCGTTAATCCTGTGGCGCGGATCGTCGATAAGGCGGATCAGCGCATCGACGTCCTGAGCCGGCCAACGACGGGTCATCAACTGCTCGCGTGCCGTCTGCGGATCGGGCGCGCGGCGGATCAGGAGAATGATCTCGTCGATATTGGCAACTGCAATCGCGAGGCCCACCAATACGTGGGCGCGTTCGCGAGCCTTGCGCAGCAGGTATTTCGTGCGCCGGCTAACCACTTCCTCGCGGAAGGACACGAAAGCGCGCAGCATGTCGAGCAGCGCGAGCTGTTCCGGCTTGCCGCCATTCAGCGCCACCATGTTGCAGCCGAAGGAGGTCTGCAGCGGCGTGTAGCGATAAAGCTGGTTGAGGATCACGTCCGCATTGGCATCGCGCTTCAGCTCGACGACGACCCGGTAGCCCTGGCGGTCGGATTCGTCGCGCAGGTCGGAAATGCCCTCGATGCGCTTTTCACGCACCAGCTCGCCGATCTTCTCGACCATGGTCGCCTTGTTCACCTGAAAGGGAACTTCGGTGATGATGATCTGCTCGCGATCGCCGCGCATCGGCTCGATCGCCGCGACGCCGCGCATGATCACCGAGCCGCGACCGGTCTCGTAGGCGGAACGGATGCCGGCCCGCCCGAGGATCAGGGCGCCTGTCGGAAAGTCCGGACCGGGAATGATCTCCATCATTTCCGGAAGTTCGATCGCCGGGTTGTCGATCAGGGCGATGCAGCCGTTGATCACTTCCACCAGATTGTGCGGCGGGATGTTGGTCGCCATGCCGACGGCGATGCCGCCCGCGCCGTTGACCAGAAGGTTCGGGAATTTCGCCGGCACCACGACGGGCTCGGAGAGCGTGCCGTCATAGTTGTCGCGGAAATCGACGGTTTCCTTGTCGAGGTCGTCGAGCAGTGCGTGGGCCGCTTTCTCGAGGCGGCACTCGGTATAACGCTCGGCCGCCGGCGGATCGCCGTCGATCGAACCGAAATTGCCCTGGCCATCGATCAGCGGCAGGCGGAGCGACCAATCTTGCGCCATGCGCGCCAGCGCGTCATAGATCGCCGAGTTGCCGTGCGGATGGAATTTACCCATCACGTCCCCGGTAACACGGGCGCATTTGACGTATTTCTTGTTCCAGTCGATGCCGAGTTCCGACATGCCGTAGAGGATGCGCCGGTGGACCGGCTTCAGTCCGTCGCGGACGTCAGGAAGGGCGCGGCTGACGATGACGCTCATGGCGTAATCGAGGTAGGACCGCTGCATCTCTTCCATGATGGAAATGGGTTCGATGCCTGGAGGCAGCTTTCCGCCGCCGGGTGTGCTTTGCTCAGTCAAATCGGATCACGATCTCTGTTCGGAATCAGTTTCTTTTTTATAGCGGAAAGCGGTTCCGAGCGCCAATTTCCACAATGGTTTTGAACAGCTTTTGCGGCTTAAACACGGCTTTTGAACAAGGTCGAAACATGCCGCGACGCGGATGGGGTGGGCTTTCTTTCGCTGCCGGCCTGTCCTAACAATCTTCGCATGCGACTGCAAGGATTGCAGCCTGACAGGGAGAGGATATGGCGACCCCCGATATGCTGGTCAATGCACTGACCACGATGCTCGTGACGCTCGACCCGCCGGGGCTCGCGCCGGTCTTTCTGGGCCTGACCGTCGGCATGACCGCCGTCCAGCGCCGCCAGGTCGCGTTCCGAGGATCGCTGATCGCCTTCGGCATCCTCGCCGTCTTCGCGCTGTTCGGGTCGAGCGTGCTCGGGCTGCTCGGCATCTCGATCGGCGCCTTCCGCATTGCCGGCGGTCTGCTGCTTTTCTGGATCTCCTTCGAAATGGTGTTCGAGAAACGCCAGGAGCGAAAGGAGAAGACATCTCAGGCGGCGATCACCATCGACCATATCCACAACATCGCGGTCTTTCCGCTGGCGCTGCCGCTGATTGCCGGACCTGGCGCGATCTCAGCCACCGTCCTGCTTTCCGGCACCCTGCCCGGCGCCCTCGACCGCGCGCTCCTCATCGGCGTCATCGCGCTGATCATGCTGGTCGTCTATGCGACGCTTCTGGTCGCCGAGCGGCTCGACCGTTTCCTCGGCGTCACCGGAAGGGCGATCCTCACCCGCCTGCTCGGCGTCATCCTCGCGGCGCTCTCCGTTCAGTTCGTCGTCGATGGGGTGCGCTCGGCCTTTAATCTTTAAGCCACGCGCCCTTTGGGTAGGACGCAGCCTTAGCTAAGACTGGCGCGACAGAGCGGAATTTTCTGCTAAAACGCGATTCATCCCACCTCACTCGAAGGTCTCCATGATGCGCCGCCTGTTGCGCCGGCTCCTGCCGGAAGCCACCCCCGTCAGCCCCCGGGAAAGACTGCGTGCCGCACTTGGCGCGCTGGCCGGAATTCTGGTGACGGGATTGCTGGGAAGCCTGGCCTTGAAGGCAGATGCAACGCTGCCGGCACTGGTTGCCCCCATGGGAGCTTCCGCCGTGCTGCTGTTTGCCGTGCCTTCCAGCCCGCTTGCACAGCCGTGGTCGATCCTCGGCGGCAATATCGTCGCCGCCCTTGTCGGCGTGACCGCCGCTCTTTTGATAACCGATCCGTTCCTGGCCT
The DNA here is from genome assembly GCF_000732195.1 of Neorhizobium vignae. Lineage (GTDB taxonomy): Bacteria > Pseudomonadota > Alphaproteobacteria > Rhizobiales > Rhizobiaceae > Neorhizobium > Neorhizobium vignae. Next base: position 59,058 of record NZ_JNNU01000024.1, on the reverse strand, counting down.
CGGCGGTGGCGATCGCCGTTGCCATCGCCGCGATGATGACGCTTCGGTGCCTGCATCCGCCAAGCGGGGCGATCGCGCTCACGGCCGTGCTCGGCGGACCGACGATCCACCAACTCGGATACGGTTTCGTGTTATGGCCGGTCGCCGGCAATTCGCTGGTCCTGCTGCTGATCGCGCTGGCCTACAACAATCTGACGGGACGTCGGTACCCACATGCGGGCAAACCGGCGGCGGCCGACCACGGCACGACCGATCCCGCCTCGATCCAGCGTATCGGCTTCACCTCCTCGGACCTCGACGATGTCCTGAAGGAATACGACGAGTTCCTGGATATCGATCGCGACGACCTCGAAACGATCCTGCGACGGACGGAATTGCGATCCTATCGCCGGCGCGCCGGCCATCTTAATTGCGCCAGCATCATGTCGCGCGATGTGGTGGCGGTCGCACCGGACAATTCACTGAAAGAGGCGCACGACCTGATGCGCGTCCACCATTTCAAGGCCCTGCCGGTCACCAACGACAGGGCGGAAGTGGTCGGCATCGTCACCCAGACCGATTTTCTCGACAAGGCGTACTGGACGAGAGGGCGGCCAAAAATCGGATTTTCGCAGCGCCTGCGTCTGGTTCTGTCAGGCGCCAGCGCGCCGAACGACACGGTCAAGGACATCATGACGACGCCGGTCAAAACAGTTGGCCCGGACACGCCGATTGCAGACGCGATCGTCATCTTCGCCGAGGAGGGGCTGCACTACCTGCCGGTCACCCGGGAGAACAAAAAACTGGTCGGCATTCTCTCGCAATCGGACGTCCTGGTCGCGATGCTCGCCGACAAGGCGGCCGCCTGATCGATATTCAGGCAGCTGCCGCTTTACAAATCGATGCCGACCGACCGATCAAAACGGGATGTCGTCGTCGAGATCGCGCGAGAAATTGCCGCCGGACGGCTGACCGCCGGAAGACGGAGCGCCGCGGCTCGCGCCGCCCGCAGCGGGCCGGCGCTCGTAATCGTCACCGCCGCCGAAGTCGTTACCGCCGAAATCGTTGCCGACCCGATTGCCGCCGCCACCGCCGCCGAAACCAGCACGGTCACCGCCGCCCTCGCCGCGACCATCCAGCATGGTCAGCGTCGAGTTGAAGCCCTGAAGCACGATTTCCGTCGAATAGCGGTCGTTGCCGGTCTGGTCCTGCCACTTGCGGGTCTGCAGCGCGCCTTCGATATAGAGCTTGGCGCCCTTCTTCACATATTGCTCGACGACCTTGCAGAGACCTTCGTTGAAGACGACGACCGTATGCCATTCGGTCTTCTCGCGACGTTCGCCGTTGTTGCGATCGCGCCAGGTTTCGGACGTGGCGATGCGAAGGTTGGCGATCGGCCGGCCGTCCTGCGTCCGGCGGATTTCAGGATCAGCCCCCACATTCCCCACCAGGATTACCTTGTTCACACTACCAGCCATATTCATCACCTCATCTGCCGCCCGGTAACGGCACCAAAAATCAATCGCGGCACTCTAGCCCATCGGGCCCAGCCATTGGGTTTTTGCGATCTTTAATCCACAGGCAAATTTGTTCTTTATTTGTTCTATTTTATTCCTATAGTGCTGTCAACCGACTCGGGAACGGCGTTGCATGCCAGCAGTTTCGTCTCGACAGTCGCGGATCAATCACTACATAAGGGCCTTCGATCCTCCCGAGAGCATGAAGATGAGCGAACTGAAGAGCATTTCCATACGTGGTGCGCGCGAGCATAATTTGAAGGGCATCGATCTTGATTTGCCCCGCAATTCGCTGATCGTCATGACCGGCCTGTCGGGTTCGGGCAAGTCTTCGCTTGCCTTCGACACGATCTACGCGGAAGGCCAGCGGCGTTATGTCGAAAGTCTTTCGGCCTATGCGCGCCAGTTCCTGGAAATGATGCAGAAGCCGGATGTCGACCAGATCGACGGACTTTCCCCGGCGATCTCGATCGAGCAGAAGACGACGTCGCGCAATCCGCGCTCGACCGTCGGAACGGTCACCGAAATCTACGACTATATGCGCCTGCTTTTTGCGCGCGTGGGCGTGCCTTATTCACCGGCGACGGGCCTGCCGATCGAAAGCCAGACGGTCAGCCAGATGGTCGACCGCATCCTCGCCTTCGAGGAAGGCACGCGTCTTTATATTTTGGCGCCGATGATCCGCGGGCGTAAAGGCGAGTACAAGAAGGAACTCGCCGACCTCATGAAAAAGGGGTTCCAGCGCGTCAAGGTCGACGGCCAGTTTTACGAGATCGCCGACGTTCCGGCGCTCGACAAGAAATACAAGCACGATATCGACATCGTCGTGGACCGGCTCGTGGTCCGCTCCGATATTGCCGCGCGCCTGGCGGACAGCCTTGAGACCTCGCTGAAACTGGCCGACGGGCTGGCGGTCGCCGAGTTCGCCGACAAGCCGCTGCCGCCGGAAGAGACTTCGGCCGGCGGATCTGCGAACAAGTCTCTCAACGAGACGCACGAACGGGTGCTGTTCTCTGAAAAGTTCGCCTGCCCCGTTTCCGGATTCACCATTTCGGAAATCGAGCCGCGGCTGTTTTCGTTCAACAATCCCTTTGGCGCCTGCCCGACCTGCGACGGTCTCGGCTCGCAGCAGAAGGTGGATGAAGCGCTGATCGTGCCGGAACCTGCCCGGACGCTGCGCGACGGCGCGATTGCGCCATGGGCGAAATCCACGTCGCCCTACTACAATCAGACGCTCGAGGCACTGGGCAAGGTTTTCGATTTCAAGCTGTCCAGCCGCTGGAACGAACTTTCCGAAGAGGCTCAGAAGGCCATCCTCGAAGGCACCGAGGAAAAGATCGAGTTCCACTATGCCGATGGCGCCCGCTCCTACAAGACGGTCAAGAATTTCGAAGGCATCGTGCCGAACCTCGAACGCCGCTGGAAGGAAACCGACAGCGCCTGGGCGCGCGAGGAGATCGAACGCTACATGTCGGCAGCCCCCTGCCCGGCCTGCAACGGCTATCGCCTGAAGCCGGAGGCACTCGCCGTAAAGATCAACAAGCTGCATATCGGCCAGGTCACCGAGATGTCGATCCGCATCGCGCGCGACTGGTTCGAGGGGCTTCCTGAACAGTTGAACGCCAAGCAGAACGAGATCGCGGTCCGCATTCTGAAAGAGATCCGCGAGCGCCTGCGGTTCCTGAACGATGTCGGCCTCGATTATCTCAGCCTGTCGCGCAATTCCGGCACGCTCTCCGGCGGCGAAAGCCAGCGCATCCGGCTTGCCTCGCAGATCGGCTCCGGCCTGACCGGCGTGCTCTACGTGCTCGACGAGCCGTCGATCGGCCTGCACCAGCGCGACAATGCCCGCCTGCTCGATACGCTGAAACACCTGCGCGACATCGGCAATACGGTGATCGTCGTCGAGCATGATGAAGACGCGATCATGAGTGCCGACTATGTGGTCGATATCGGCCCGGCAGCCGGCATCCATGGCGGACAGGTGGTGGCGGAAGGCACGCCCAGCGAGGTGATGGCCAACCCGAAATCCTTGACCGGCAAATATCTGTCGGGCGAACTCGGCGTGCCGGTACCGGCGGAGCGCCGCAAGCCGAAGAAGGGCAAGGAAATCAAGGTTTTTGGCGCCCGCGGCAACAACCTGAAAAATGTAACCGCCGCCATTCCGCTTGGCGTCTTCACCGCCGTCACCGGCGTGTCCGGCGGCGGCAAGTCGACCTTCCTGATCGAGACGCTTTACAAATCCGCCGCGCGCCGAGTCATGGGCGCCCGCGAGATCCCGGCCGAGCACGACAGGATCGACGGTTTCGAGCATATCGACAAGGTGATCGATATCGACCAGTCGCCGATCGGCCGCACGCCGCGTTCGAACCCGGCCACCTATACCGGCGCCTTCACGCCGATCCGCGACTGGTTTGCCGGCTTGCCGGAGGCAAAAGCCCGCGGCTATCAGCCGGGCCGTTTCTCCTTCAACGTCAAGGGCGGCCGCTGCGAAGCCTGCCAGGGTGATGGCGTCATCAAGATCGAGATGCACTTCCTGCCGGACGTCTATGTCACCTGCGACGTCTGCCACGGCAAGCGCTACAATCGCGAGACGCTCGACGTCACCTTCAAGGGCAAGTCGATCGCCGACGTGCTGGACATGACGGTCGAGGAAGGCGTCGAGTTCTTCTCGGCGGTGCCGGCGGTGCGCGACAAGCTGCAATCGCTTTTCGATGTCGGCCTCGGCTACATCAAGGTCGGCCAGCAGGCCAATACGCTTTCGGGTGGCGAGGCGCAGCGCGTCAAGCTAGCCAAGGAACTGTCGAAACGCTCGACGGGACGCACGCTTTATATCCTCGACGAGCCGACGACCGGCCTGCATTTCCATGACGTCGCCAAGCTTCTGGAAATGCTGCAGGAACTGGTGAACCAGGGCAATTCCGTGGTGGTCATCGAGCACAATCTCGAGGTCATCAAGACGGCCGACTGGATCATCGATATCGGCCCGGAAGGCGGCACCGGCGGCGGCGAAGTGATCGCGGCCGGTACGCCCGAGCAGATCGTCAAGGAAAAGCGGTCCTATACCGGCCATTTCCTGAAGGAACTGCTGGAGCGGCGGCCGATGAAGAAGGTGGAAGCGGCGGAGTGAACCTCCGCACAAGGGAGGCAATTCATGACCAAAGCCGGCACTATTCGCACGGGCATCGGCGGCTGGACCTTCGAGCCGTGGGAAGGCACATTCTATCCTGAAAAACTGGCGAAGAAAAAACAGCTCGAATATGCCGCCAGCAAGCTTAGAGTCATCGAAGTCAACGGCACCTATTACGGATCGCAGAAGCCGGAGACCTTTGCCAAATGGGCATCCGAGGTTCCAGACCGCTTCATCTTTTCGCTAAAGGCAAGCCGGTTCACCACCAACCGCAAGGTTTTGGCCGAGGCGGGGGAGTCGATCGAAAAATTCCTGACCCAGGGCCTGACCGAGCTCGGTGACCATCTCGGGCCGCTGCTCTGGCAGTTCGCGCCGACCAAGAAGTTCGAAGCGGATGATTTCGAAGCCTTCCTGAAACTGCTGCCGAACAAGCTGGACGGGCTGGACCTGACTCATGTGGTCGAGGTCCGCAACGACACATTCAAGGTGCCGGAATTCGTCGCGCTGCTTTCGAAATACAACATTGCGCCCGTCTGTGCCGACCATTTCGACTATCCGATGATCGCCGATGTCACGGCGGATTTCGTCTACGCGCGCCTGCAGAAGGGGTCGGACGATATCAAGACCTGTTATGCGGAAGAGGATATGAAGGCCTGGGCGAAAAGGCTGGAAACCTGGGCTGAGGGCGGCGTGCCGGACGATCTGCCGCTGGTCGACGAGAAGCGTGACGTCAAGAAGAAGCCGCGCGACGTCTTCGCCTTCTTCATCCACGAGGGCAAGGTGAACGCGCCCTATGGCGCGATGGCGATGCGCGAACTCCTGGAAAGCCGACGCTAGGGATCCAGCCCGATGCCGGCATGGGCGGCGAGGTTCTCGGCCGTCATGCCCCTGCCCGCGCGCTTTCCGGCTTCTCCATGCAGGTAGACGCCGGCAGCGGCCGCCTCGAAAGCGGGCATGCCCTGGGCGAGCAATGCGCCGATCATGCCGGCCAGAACGTCGCCGGAACCGGCAGTCGCCAGCCACGGCGGTCCGTTGGTATTGATGTAAGCGCGTCCGTCGGGGCCAGCGATCACCGTATCGGCGCCCTTGTAGACAATGGCAGCATGAGCGCGGGCGGAAGCCGCCACCGCCTTTTCCACCTTGCTCAGGTTTTCATCCGCGGCGATGTCGGGAAACAGGCGGGCGAATTCGCCCTCGTGCGGCGTCAGCACCAGACGGGGCTCCCCGCCGGCAAAGCCATCGAACAGGTCCGAAGGCTTTTCCTTGAACGAGGTGATCCCGTCTGCGTCGAGCACCAGCGGCCGATCCTTCAATGCCAGCGCGAACTGCCTCGCCTTCTTGCCGATGCCAAATCCCGGTCCGAGCACGAAAGCGGCAAGCTTTGCAGTGTGAAGCCAGTTTTCCAGGTCTTTGACCGTGTCCACCTGGTGCAGCATGATCGCAGTCAGCGAGGCCGCATTGACCGGCATGGCATCACTTGGCGAACCGACCGTCACCAAGCCTGCCCCCGCCTTCAGGCCTGCGGCCGCCGAAAGCCGAGCCGCACCCGTCTTGCCAGCCTCGCCCGAGAACACGGCCAAGTGTCCGCGGCGATATTTGTGGGTGTCGCTTCCCGGCGCGGCCAGCTGACCACTCCACAATTCGGGTCCGTTCTCTCTCACCTTGCCGGTAACCTCGCGGATGATGCGGGCTGGAATACCGATATCGAAAACCTCGACGTCACCGCAGAGAGACCTGCCCGGCAGCAGCAGGTGACCCGGCTTCCTAGTCATGAAGGTGACCGTATGGGCGGCCAGGAAGGCGGCTCCGAGCGCCCCGCCCCGCCTCCCGCAGAGACCGGACGGCAGGTCAACTGCGAGAACCGGTATCCCCGCCTCGCCGACCCTGCGGATCACTTCCGCGACAATGTCCGGCACATTGCGGGTCAGGCCGGCACCGAACAACGCGTCGACCACCACGTCGCCGGTTTGCGGCCGATAGGCTTCGAGCGGTTTCGACGCCAGGCCGCAGAGGTCGCGCGCCCGCCTTGCATCGCCTTTCAGTGTTCCGGGATCGCCGAGATGGTGGACGTCGACGGTGGCGCCGGCTTCGGCAAGTACGCGGGCCGCCACATATCCGTCCCCCCCATTGTTTCCGGGACCGCAGAGTGCGACAAAACGCAAGGCGCCGGGAAAATGCCGAAGCGCGGCGGCAGCAATCGCGCGGCCTGCCCTGTCCATCAGGTCAAAGGACGGAATGCCGGACCGGGCAGAAGCGGCATCCGCCGCCGCCATCTCGTCGGGCGTCAGAAGCAGTGAAACAAGCGAACCATCCATAGCGCTATTGAACGGAAAGATGATCAGAAAACAAGCGCCACTTCTCTAGCCAGAAAGGCATAAACATTAGGCAATTGCCTAAATATGTGACTTTAGCTTGACTATATTCAACATCACTTAAGTTTCGAAAAAACTTCAAAAAACTCCGATTCCTGTGCCGCAATGCACAAGTTTTGAGAAAAACGGCAGCGATTTTGCCACTGAAGGTGCTGTTTTGTCGGGAATTAGTGCAAAACCGCATTATTTTTTTGAAAGTCGCTTCCGAGTTTGGCACGATAACTGCATTGGCATGGTCGAGCGGGTAACGGCCTGCTTCAAGAGAGAAGCGGAGATATAGTTTCTCATGAAAAAGATCGAAGCGATCATCAAGCCTTTCAAGCTCGACGAAGTGAAGGAAGCCCTTCAGGAAGTCGGCTTGCAGGGAATCACAGTGACCGAAGCCAAGGGTTTCGGCCGCCAGAAGGGCCACACCGAGCTCTATCGCGGCGCGGAATACGTCGTCGATTTTCTGCCGAAGGTCAAAGTTGAGGTTGTCCTCGCGGACGAGAACGCGGATGCCGTCATTGAAGCCATTCGCAACGCGGCACAGACTGGACGGATTGGAGACGGCAAGATATTCGTCTCCAACGTGGAGGAAGTCATCCGCATCCGCACTGGTGAAACGGGCGTGGACGCCATCTAAACGCCCCCGCATCCAAACGCCTTGAGGCCGAAGGCCCGGGGTTTCATCGTCATCGTACATCGAGGAGGCCATATGACGAGCGCAAGCGAAATCATGAAACAAATCAAGGAAAACGACGTCAAGTTCGTGGACCTGCGCTTTACCGACCCCAAGGGCAAGCTGCAGCACGTCACCATGGACGTCGTCTGCGTCGATGAGGACATGTTCGCCGACGGCGTCATGTTCGACGGTTCCTCGATCGGCGGCTGGAAGGCCATCAACGAGTCGGACATGGTGCTGATGCCGGACCCGGCGACGGTTCACATGGATCCGTTCTTCGCCCAGTCGACCATGGTCATCTTCTGCGACATTCTCGATCCGATCTCGGGCGAAGCCTATAACCGCGATCCGCGCGGCACCGCCAAGAAGGCCGAGGCCTATCTGAAGGCATCCGGCATCGGCGATACCGTGTTTGTCGGCCCGGAGCCGGAATTCTTCGTCTTCGACGACGTCAAGTACAAGGCGGACCCTTATAACACGGGCTTCAAGCTCGACTCGTCCGAACTGCCGTCCAACGACGACACGGACTACGAGACCGGCAACCTCGGTCACCGTCCGCGCGTCAAGGGTGGCTATTTTCCGGTTCCGCCGGTCGACAGCCTGCAGGACATGCGCTCCGAGATGCTGACCGTACTCGCCGAGATGGGCGTTGTCGTCGAAAAGCATCACCACGAAGTGGCTTCCGCCCAGCACGAACTCGGCGTCAAGTTCGACACCCTGGTGCGCAACGCCGACAAGATCCAGATCTACAAGTATGTCGTGCACCAGGTCGCCAATGCCTATGGCAAGACCGCGACCTTCATGCCGAAGCCGATCTTCGGCGACAACGGCTCGGGCATGCACGTGCACCAGTCGATCTGGAAGGACGGCAAGCCGACCTTCGCCGGCGACGAATATGCCGGCCTTTCCGAGAGCTGCCTCTTCTATATCGGCGGCATCATCAAGCATGCCAAGGCGATCAACGCCTTCACCAACCCGACGACGAACTCCTACAAGCGTCTCGTCCCGGGTTATGAAGCACCGGTTCTGCTCGCTTACTCGGCTCGCAACCGCTCGGCTTCGTGCCGCATCCCCTTCGGCACAGGACCGAAGTCGAAGCGCGTCGAAGTCCGCTTCCCGGATCCGCTGGCAAACCCCTATCTTGCCTTTGCCGCCATGCTGATGGCCGGCCTCGACGGCATCAAGAATAAGATCCATCCCGGCAAGGCCATGGACAAGGATCTCTACGACCTGCCGCCGAAGGAACTGAAGAAGATCCCGACCGTCTGCGGTTCCCTGCGCGAAGCCCTCGAAAATCTCGATCGCGACCGCAAGTTCCTGACCGCCGGCGGCGTCTTCGACGACGACCAGATCGACGCCTATATCGAACTCAAGATGGTGGAAGTCATGCGCTTCGAAATGACGCCACATCCGGTCGAGTTCGACATGTATTATTCGGCCTGATCCGACTGGGCGCGATTTCCGCGCTTGCTTGCGTTGAAAACGGCGGGCCGCAAGCCCGCCGTTTTCCATTTCGCCGAGCCTTGCGGCTTGCGCCTCCATTGCCGGTGTGCCGATGACCTCCCCCAACTCACCACAGCCGCGCCCGATCGACTGGGTGATCTTCGCCCTTGTGCCCGTGTTCTTTTCCAGCAACCTGATCTTCGGACGCGGCGTGATCGGCGAGATCGGGCCGTTCATCACCGCCTTCATCCGCTGGGCCGGAGCAACGCTGATCATCGTGCCGTTGCTGTATCTCGACTGGGCGGCTGCCTGGACCTTTGTGCGCCGGCATACCTGGCTCTGGCTGTGGCTGGGTTTCTTGAGCATCGGCATCAGCGGCGGCTTCGTTTATTGGGCGCTAACGCTGACGACGGCATCGAATGCTACGCTGATCTACACGACGTCATCGCTGTTCATCATCCTTTTCGAATGGCAGTTTTCCGGCCGCCGGATCGGCGGTCGGGAGCTCTTGGGCATGGCAGTCGCATTCGCCGGCGTGGCGGCAATCGTGCTGCGTGGCGATGTCGGCGCCTTGGCGCACATGAATTTCAATGTCGGCGACCTCGGCATGCTCGTGGCGGCGATTGCTTTTGCGATCTACTCGCTCCTGCTGCGACGCCCGGCGGCCCAGGCGATCCGGCCATTCACGCTGTTCGGGCTGATCGGCTTTTCCGGGTCGCTCCTCCTGCTGCCCCCGGCGCTCTGGGAACTCTTCCAGGGCGGGCTGCTGCCGACGACGTTGTCAGCCTGGTCGAAGATTGCCGGCATCATCCTGTTTGCTTCGCTTGCAGCGTTCTTCTGCTTTCAGCATACGGTGCGGATATTTGGCCCGGCGACGGCGGGAGTGACGCTTTACATGATGCCGCCGGTTTCCATCGTCATGGCGGTGATATTCCTCGGCGAAACTTTTGAAAGATATCACGCGGTCGGCATCGTTCTGGTGCTCGGCGGCATAGTTCTGGCGACGACCGGGCCGCGGAGGCTGACTAAGCCTTAAGTCTATCCGTGGAACGAAGCAAGCCGGCTTGCATTAATCTCTTGATGTCGGGGAATTTTATTCCCACATTAGGATGCGAAAGGACATCGCACCATGAAACAACGCAACGCTAAATTCACCATCGGAGAAGTGGTCCGCCACAAGGTTTTTCCGTTCCGGGGCGTCGTGTTCGATGTGGATCCGGAATTCGCCAATACGGAAGAATGGTGGAATTCCATTCCCGCGGAAATCCGGCCGAACAAGGACCAGCCCTTCTATCATCTCCTCGCGGAGAATGACGAGACGGAGTATGTGGCGTATGTCTCGGAGCAGAACCTGGAACACGACGAAAACGATGCTCCGCTGCGCAATCCGCAGGTCTACCAGATCTTCGATCGCGGCCCATCCGGTCAGTTGAAGCCCAAGATCATACTGGCCCACTAACCCGAATTCACAAAACTCGGACAAGGCGTCGGCATTCTGCCGGCGCTTTTTTCATGTCCGGAATCACAAAGCCCGGCGCATGGCCGGGCTTTCAGCTGTTTGGTTCAGACTGGAACTTACTGACCCTGCTTTGCAGAGTTCTGTGCGTCTTCCAGCTTCTTGCGGGTCTCTTCCGCCTTGCGCTGCATGCCTTCCTCGAGGCTGCGCTGGCTCTGAGCGATTTGTTCCTGCGGCATGGCCGGACCGTCGAATACGCCGGTGAAGCCGGTGAGCGGAACCTTGATCGGGTTCGGAGCGCGGCGGAAATTGATCGACGTGAAGACCACCTCGCCACCCTTCTTGAGGCTGGCGATCATGGCGTCGGTCAGCGGCACTTCGGCGGTGCACTTGTCCGGAAGGCATACGATGTAATCGAGCTTCTGGCCCTTGCCGCCGTCGATCTGCATGACGATACCGGGCGGCACGAGGCGCGCGGTCGGTACCGAAACCTGCATGATCTTGCGGTTGACCTTGCCTTCGACCGTGATCAGGCCGACCGCGGTGATGAGCTGACCGTTCTGGGCGGCAATGATGTTCTGCACGACGCAGAGATCGCTGTCGTCCTGCTTGGTGCAGGTCTTGAACCAGCCGAGCGGCGGCGCACCGGGAGCGGCTGCGGCCGGAGCATCCTGTGCCAGGGCTGCAACCGGCAGCGCTGCTGCGCCGGCCGAAAGAGCGAGAGCGGACATCGCCGTCCGCAGAACTTGGGTTGCCTTAAGCATCATAACGAGATCCGTCTCCTGAAATCCGCTGGGTACGGCAGACGCCGTCAACTCCCTCGGGGTGTCCTACTGCCTGTGACCTGTCGGTCAAATGAGGCAATTGAATGACCCGCCCGTGTGGCCAACCTGTTACATCGGGCAGACATCGATATCCAGTCCCTCTTTCGTATTTTTTGACAAGGAGTTAAAGTCGGCGATCACTCTTTTGCACATCGCGATGGTTGGTGCGCCTCCTGGCATGCGCTATTTTGCAGGCGAATCAGCGAGGATTTCACCGCCATGGGTCCCATGCGACGCTTTCTTCCCCTCATCGCCGCGCTTCTCATCGGCACCCCGGCCCTGGCCGAACCGGTCCACGGGATAGCCATGCACGGCAGTCCGGCGCTTGGCCCCGACTACAAGCATTTCCCTTACGTGAACCCGGACGTGAAGAAGGGCGGGCGCATAACCTATGGCGTTGTCGGCACGTTCGACAGCCTCAATCCGTTCATCCTGAAAAGCATGCGCACCTCGGCGCGCGGCATCTGGGACCCGGCCTTCGGCAATCTTATCTTCGAATCGCTGATGACGCGTTCTAGCGACGAGGCGTTCACGCTTTATGGGCTGCTGGCCGAGAGCGTCGAATGGAATGACGACCGGACCTTCATCCAGTTCAATCTCAATCCGAAGGCGAAATGGTCGGATGGCCAACCGGTGACCCCGGATGATGTGATCTTTTCGTTTGAACTGTTGCGCGACAAGGCCCGCATTCCCTTCTCATCCCGACTGGCGCCCGTCGCCAAAATGGAGAAGGTCGGCGAGCATGGCGTCCGTTTGACCTTCAACGAAAAGGCCGACCGGGAGTTTCCGCTGATACTCGCCACCGGCACCCCGATCCTGCCGAAACACGCAACCGATCCCGCCACTTTCGATCAGTCGACGCTGAAGCCGCCGGTAGGCTCCGGTCCTTATCGGATCAAGTCCATTTCGCCCGGAGAACGCATCGTCTATGAACGGGATCCGGGTTACTGGGGCAAGGATATTCCGGCCAAGGTGGGTTTCGACAATTACGATCAGATCAGCGTCGAATATTTCCTGCAGGACAACACGTTGTTCGAGGCCTTCAAGAAGGGCGCTATCGACATCTATCCCGACGGCAGTCCGACACATTGGACGCGGACCTACGATTTTCCCGCGGTCCAGAATGGCGACGTGATCAAGGATGCGTTCAAGCCGCAGCTGCCGACCGGCATGCTCGGTTTCGTGTTCAACACGAGACGTTCGATCTTCGCCGACGTGAACGTGCGCGCCGGCCTGTCGCTCGCCTTCGATTTCGAATGGGCCAACAAGAACCTTTTCGAGGGCGCCTATACCCGCACGGAAAGCTTCTGGCAGAACTCGCCCCTCTCCTCCCTCGGCAAGCCGGCCGACGAGCGGGAGCTCAAGATCCTTGGAGTCATCAAGGACCGGATCGAACCGGCAGTCCTCGACGGCACCTATCATCTGGCCAAAACCGACGCTTCGGGTGCGGATCGCAAGGTGCTGCGCGACGCGGTCGAACTGCTCAAGAAGGGTGGCTACGCGATCAGGAACGGCAGGATGACGGACGCTTCCGGCAGGCCGTTGACCTTCGAGGTCATGACCCAGACCCAGGACCAGGAAAAACTCGCGATCGCCTATCAGCGGACGCTGAAGATGATCGGCGTCGACATGTCGATCCGCACCGTCGACGATGCCCAGTACCAGGCCCGCTCCGGCAATTTCGACTATGACATGATCGTCAAGTCCTATCCCGCGTCCCTGTCGCCCGGCATCGAACAGGTCGGTCGCTGGGGATCCGATTCCCGCAATCGCGACGGCAGTTTCAATTTTGCCGGCACTGCGGATCCCGATCTCGACAGGCTGATCGAGACCATGCTGACGGTTCGCAGCAAGGAGGATTTCGAGGCCGCGGTGCGGGCTTACGACCGGATGCTGATTTCCGGTCACTATCTCGTTCCGCTATATCATATCCCCGATCAATGGGTGGCGCGTCGCAAGTATATCGGTTATCCGGGAAAACTCCCGCTCTATGGCTACCAGCTCAACACCTGGTGGGATAAACGGGCGCAATAATCCAGTCTCTTCCGGTTACCGAAGAAAGGACGCCGCCATGGAGCGCGTAACCATCGACATCGTTTCGGATATCGTCTGCCCGTGGTGTTACCTCGGCAAGGCAAGGATGGAACTGGCGGTCGCCGAAGTGCAGGACGAAATCGGCGTCGACATCAACTGGCGCCCTTATCGGCTCAACCCGGACCATCCGCCCGAGGGCGTCGATCGTCAGGCCGATCTAGCCGCCAAGCTCGGCGGCAAACAGGCCGTCGAACGCGCCCACGACATGCTGACGAAACTCGGCGAAGAGGTCGGCATCAAGTATAATTTCGAGGCGATCAAGATCGGCCCCAATACGCTCGATGCCCATCGCCTGCTGCATTGGGCGATCGTCGAAGACCGCCACATTCAGGACAAGGTAGCGACTGCCCTGTTCAAGGCGAATTTCGAGGAGGGCCGCAATGTCGGCGACCACGCCGTGCTCGCCGACATCGCCGAAAAATCCGGCCTGGACCGCAAGGTCATCGAGAACCTTCTGGCGAGCGACGCCGACAAGGACACTGTTCTCGGGGAAATCGAGGCGGCCCAGAAGATGGGCGTGACCGGCGTGCCGTTCTTCATCATCGACGGACAATATGCGGTCAGCGGCGCGCAGACACCGGATGTGTTTGCAAATGCGCTGCGAGAAATCGCCAAGCTGAAAGCGGAAGCCCGCAAAGGCATGATCTGAGAACGGACCGACCGCGTGCGTATCGACCAGACCCCGAAAGGCGTCCTTCTCGCCTTCGCCTCGTTTGCCGCCTATTCCTGGAGCGATGCCAGCGTCAAGATGATCGACGGCGCGCTGACGCCCTATGAAATGGGCTTTTTCGGCGCCGTCTTCATGCTCGCCGGTTTTCCCTATCTCATGAAACCAGGCGACAGCTGGCTCGACGTGGTGAGAAGCACCAACCGGCCGCTCTGGGTCCTGCGCTTCTTCTCGGCGGCCGTCGGGACGATCGGCAGTGTCGCGGCCTTCACCTATCTGTCGATGGCGGAAGCCTTCGCGCTGATCTTCCTGCTGCCGTCCTTCGTGACGATCATGTCGGTGCTGTTCCTCAAGGAGACGGTCGGAATCCGGCGCTGGGGCGCCGTGATCATCGGCTTCATCGGCGTTCTGGTCATATTGCGCCCGGGCTTTCGCGAGCTTTCGATCGGGCATGTCGGTGCGGTTTTTGCCGGGTTTTCCGGGGCGATCTCGATCATCGTCTATCGCGCCGTTGGACCATCGGAGAAGCACATCTCGCTCTACGGCGCTGGCGTGCTTGGCGTTCTCGTCATCCTCGGCATCCTGATGATCCCGGACTTCCACTGGCCGACCCTCCCGCAATGGGCCATGCTCGCGGGATACGGCCTGCTGTCGGCACTCGCCACCGTCTGGCTCATGTATGCCGCCAACTACGCGCCCGCCGCCGTGATTGGGCCGACCCAATACAGCCAGATGCTTTGGGCCATCCTGTTCGGCTACCTCGTCTTCGGCGACAAGGTCGACCTGCCGATGTTGATCGGCATCGTGCTGATCATCGGTTCCGGCCTCCTGACGCTCGCCCGCGAGCGGGCACGCGACGTGCGCCTGCCCGCGTCCGTCGCCACGGATCAGCAGGCCGCCGTCGTCACCGTCCCCGAGAACAAATCCGACATATAATCACGATTTGGCCAGTTCCGCGAACTGGGTCATCACCTGGGCTGCGGCCGTCAGCCGTTTTTCAGGGGACGGCAGATCGCGGGTGAGGAAGACGCTGTGGTCCGGGCGGATCTTGGCGAGCGTCCCCTGCTTGGCGATATAACCGACAAGGTTGGCCGGGTTCGGGAACTGCTTGTCGCGGAAGGTGACGACGATGCCCTTGGGGCCGGCATCGAGCTTCTCGACATTGGCCTTGCGGCAGAGCGACTTGATATAGACCACCTTCAGCAGGTTCTGCACCTCGACCGGCATCGGGCCGAAACGGTCGACCATTTCCGCGCCGAAACCATCGATCTCGGACAGGTCCGCGACCTCGCCGAGGCGGCGGTAGAGACCCATGCGCAGATGCAGGTCGGGCACGTAGCTTTCCGGGATCATCACGGTGATGCCGACGGAAATCTGCGGCGACCAGCCGGTATCGGTGATCTCGTCGTCGCCCTTCACTTCCGCAACGGCTTCCTCCAGCATCTGCTGGTAGAGCTCGAAACCGACTTCCTTGATATGGCCGGACTGTTCCTCGCCGAGCAGGTTGCCGGCGCCGCGGATATCGAGGTCGTGGCTGGCGAGCTGGAAACCGGCGCCGAGCGTGTCGAGCGACTGCAGCACTTTCAGGCGGCGCTCGGCAGTGGTCGTCAGCTGCTTGTTGACCGGCAGCGTGAAGAGCGCGAAGGCGCGCACCTTGGAACGGCCGACACGGCCGCGGAGCTGGTAGAGCTGCGCCAGGCCGAACATGTCGGCGCGGTGGACGATCAGCGTGTTGGCGGTCGGCACGTCGAGGCCGGATTCGACGATGGTCGTCGACAGGAGCACGTCGTACTTACCGTCGTAGAACGCATTCATGATGTCTTCGAGTTCGCCGGCCGCCATCTGGCCATGGGCAACCGCGACCTTCAGTTCCGGCACGTCCGACTGCAGGAAAGCCTGGATTTCCGGAAGGTCCGCGAGCCGCGGGCAGACATAGAAACTTTGGCCGCCGCGATAATGTTCGCGCATCAGCGTCTCGCGGATGACCAGCGGATCGAAGGGGGAGATGAAGGTGCGGACCGCCATGCGGTCGACCGGCGGCGTGGTGATCAGCGACAGTTCGCGTACACCCGTCATGGCAAGCTGCAGCGTGCGCGGGATCGGCGTTGCCGAGAGCGTCAGGACATGCACGTCGCTCTTCAGTTCCTTCAGCCGTTCCTTGTGCTTGACGCCGAAATGCTGCTCCTCGTCGATGATCAGCAGGCCGAGATTGGCGAACTGGATGCCTGCACCGAGCAACGCATGGGTGCCGACGACGATATCGACCTTGCCGTCGGCGAGGTCCTTCTTGGTCTGCGCGAGTTCCTTGGCCGGCACCAGCCGCGACGCCTGCTCGACCTTGATCGGCAATCCGCGAAAACGCTCGCGAAACGTCTTGAAATGCTGGCGGGAGAGAAGCGTGGTCGGCACAACGACCGCCACCTGTGCGCCGTTCATCGCCGCGAAGAAGGCGGCGCGCAGCGCTACTTCGGTCTTGCCGAAACCGACGTCGCCGCAGACGAGCCGGTCCATCGGACGGCCGGCGCCGAGATCGTCGCGCACGGAGTCGATGGCGTTCGCCTGGTCCTCTGTCTCGTCATAGGGGAAACGGGCGGCGAATTCGT
Source organism: Neorhizobium vignae (assembly GCF_000732195.1). Classification (GTDB taxonomy): domain Bacteria; phylum Pseudomonadota; class Alphaproteobacteria; order Rhizobiales; family Rhizobiaceae; genus Neorhizobium; species Neorhizobium vignae. Next base: position 42,309 of record NZ_JNNU01000024.1, on the reverse strand, counting down.
CGTAGAGCCCTTCCGGCGTCGTCAGAACCGGGGCGCGGCGAGTAATGCGGGTCGCGGCGATGCGGATCAGCGCATCGGCCATGTCGAGCAGGCGCTTCTTGAGCTTGGCCTTGCGGGCCTGCCAGGCGCCACCGCCGAGCTTGTCGAGCTGGGCTTCCGCCGCGTCTGACCCGTAGCGCGACAGGAGGTCGATGTTTTCGACCGGCAGGAAGAGTTTTGCCTGGTCAGCATAATGCAGTTCCAGGCAGGCGCGGGGTGCCCCGGCGGCCTCGATCGTCACCAGGCCGACGAAGCGGCCGATGCCGTGCTCGGCATGGACGACCAGGGAACCTTCGTCGAGGCCGGCCACTTCGGTCAGGAAATTGGCGCCGCGCTTGCGGCGCTTGCCGCGCCGGACCATGCGGTCGCCAAGAATGTCCTGCTCGCCGATGACGACGATATTGCCCGTCTCGAAACCGGCTTCGAGACTGAGAACGGCAGACGCCGCCTCGCCTTTTTCCAACTTGTCGAGATCGGCAAGCTTGTCGATCTGGTTGATGCGCTTCAGGCCGCGCTCATCGAGCACCTGCAGCAGCCTGTCGAGCGAACCGGCCGACCAGCCGGTGACCAGAACCTTGAAGCCCTCGGCGCGCTTGTCGGCAATATGTTTGACGACGAGGTCGAAGACGTTGACCCGTTCGTCGCGATCCTTCTCTTCCGTCTGGTTTTTCGCCCAGCGCGGGCCGGTATGCGCATCCAAAGTCACCACCCGGCGACCTTCCGCATCCATCTCGTTGAACGGCGTCAGGCGCACCGCGTTGACAGCGTCGAGCGCTGCGGCAAAGGCCTTGCTCTCGAGATAAAGCTGGCCCGGCGAAACCGGCTTGTAGGGCGCCGCCTGAGCCGCGGCGCCCTTGCCCTGGGTGCCGCTGTCGCGCCGTGCCTCGTAGTAGTCGAGCACCAGTTTCGAACGCTCGCCGGCCGCCTCGCGCGCCGTGTGATCGGTGACGATCCGGAAACCCTTGAGGTAATCGAAGGCGGTTTCGAGCCCGTCGTAGAACAGCGGCAGCCAATGCTCCATGCCGGGATAACGCCGGCCTTCCGAGACCGCCTGATAAAGCGCGTCGTCACGGGTCGCGGCGCCGAAGAGCGACAGGTAGTTCTTGCGGAAGCGGCTGATCGTGTCCGGCGTCAGCGTCACCTCGCTCATCGGATTGAGGTCGAGGGCGCGCGCCTGGCCGGTGGTGCGCTGGCTGGCCGGGTCGAACGAGCGGATCGACTCCAGCGTATCGCCGAAGAAATCGAGACGCACCGGCTCTTCGGTGCCCGGCACGAAGACATCGAGAATGCCGCCGCGTACGGCGAACTCGCCGACTTCGCGCACCGTCGCGACACGCTCGAACCCGTTGCGCTCCAGCCGCGCCGCGATGTCGTCCATGCGGATCTGGTTGCCGGGCTTGGCTGAGAAGGCGAGGCTTTCGATGATCTCGGCAGGAGCGATCTTCTGCAGCATTGCATTGACGGTGACGAGCACGATCGCCGCATGCGGCTTCCTGGCATGCGAGATCAGCCCCGACAGGGCCGCCAGTCTACGGGCGGAGACATCGGCGCTCGGAGAAACGCGGTCATAGGGAAGACAGTCCCAGGCCGGCAGTGTCAGGACCGGGATTTCCGGCGCCACGAAGGACAGCATCTGTTCCAGATCGAGCATGCGCTGGCCGTCCGACAGGACATAGGCGACCGCCTGGCCGGCGCGGGCGAGCTCGGCCACGATCAGCGGCTCCATGCCCGGCGGCACGTTGCCTATGGTCAGCGGGGTTTGCGCCGCGGCGATCTTCTTCGCGTCGAATCCGGGAATCATCGGGCCAGAATTCATATCTTGTGACCGAGCCTCGCTTCCAGGGAAGCCTTGGTGACGGGATCGAAATCCGGGTTATAGGCAGCGACGCGCGCGAAAAGCGGCGTTTTCCTATGCTCGGGCAAAGGTTGAGCCCCGGTGATCCAGGCATGCAGGTCGTGGTCGTCCTCGCCCATGATCGCTTCGAATTCGTCGAGTTCGGCTTCCCCAAGCTTGCCGATCTCGGCTTCCGCAAAACTCCCGAGAACCAGGTCCATTTCCCGGATGCCGCGATGCCAGCAGCGATAGAGGATGCGCCGGCGGCGCGGGTCGAGATCCGCGCTGGTGCGGGATAGTCCTGTCATGGCCGTGTCCTTGTTTTGCCGTTCATATAGGACGCTTTTCCGCCCCCGTCACCTTGCCAAATGGGCAAAATCCATCGCATTTTGCGCGCCATGCGTCCCGCCATACTCGATCCGCTGTTCTCGCCCGTCGCCTCGCTTGCCGGTGTCGGGCCGAAGCTTGCCGAACTGATCGCCCGCGTCACCGGCCGTGACGATCCGGACGACTGCCGCGTCGTGGATCTGCTCTTCCATGCCCCCTCCTCGCTGATCGACCGGCGCAACCGGCCGGGCATCGCGCTTTCGCCGCAAGGAGCGATCGTCACCATCGAAGGCCGGGTCGACCGGCATCAGCCGCCACCGCCCGGCAAGTCCAATATGCCCTACCGCGTATTCCTGCATGACGATACCGGGGAACTGGCGCTCACTTTCTTCCGGGCCAAAGGCAACTGGCTGGAAAAATCGCTGCCGATCGACGAGATGGTCATGGTCAGCGGCAAGGTCGACTGGTTCAACGGCCGACCCTCGATGGTGCATCCGGATTTCGTCGTAAAATCCTCCGAAGCCGAAAACCTGCCCCTGGTAGAGCCGGTCTATCCGATGACGGCCGGCCTGACGCCGAAAGTGCTGCGCAAGGCGATCGAGGGTGCCGTGGCACGCCTGCCGGACCTGTCGGAATGGGCCGACGAGGCGTTGACCTTGCGCCAGGGGTTCCCGTCCGTGGCGGAGGCCTTTCGCGGATTGCACGATCCGCGCGACGCGGCGGACATCGATCCGCAGGCCCCTGCCCGTCGACGACTCGCCTATGACGAGTTCCTCGCCGGCCAGGTGTCCCTGTCGCTGGTGCGCCAGAAGGTGCGCAAGGTCCCCGGCCAGCCGATCCGCGTGAAGGGCGATCTTGCCGCAAAGATCATCGCCAACCTCCCTTTCTCGCTGACGCCCAGCCAGAAAGCGGCTGTCGAGGACGTCATCAAGGACATGGCCGGCGAAGACCGCATGCTGCGGCTGCTGCAGGGCGATGTCGGCGCCGGCAAGACGCTGGTGGCGCTGCTCGCCATGTCCGCGGCCGTCGAGGCCGGCGGCCAGGCGGTGCTGATGGCACCGACCGAAATCCTCGCCCGCCAGCATTTTGCAACGATCTCCAGGCTCGCGGGTGCGGCGGGCGTGGCGGTCGAGGTGCTGACCGGGCGCACCAAGGGACGCGAGCGGGATCAGATCATTGATCGGATCGCCTCGGGCGAAGCGCAGATCATCATCGGCACGCACGCGCTCTTCCAGGATGCGATCAACTATCACAATTTGATGCTCGCCGTGGTCGACGAGCAGCACCGGTTCGGCGTGCACCAGCGCCTACGGCTGACCGCCAAGGGCATTTCCCCGCATATGCTGGTAATGACCGCAACGCCCATTCCCCGCACGCTGGTTCTCGCCGCCTTCGGTGATATGGACGTCTCGAAGCTGACGGAAAAACCGGCCGGCCGCAAGCCGATCCAGACCGTCACCATCCCCACCGAGCGAATCGGCGATATCGTTGCCCGGCTCAGGGGTGCGATCGGCGAAGGAAAAAAAGCCTACTGGATCTGCCCGCTCGTCGAGGAATCGGATGCCTCCGACCTGATGTCGGCGGAAGAACGTTATGCGGTTCTCGCCAGGGAGCTCGGCCGCGATGTCGGCTTGATCCACGGGCGGATGAGCGGGCCTGAGAAGGATGCGGTGATGGTCGCCTTCAAGACCGGCGAGATCCGGTTGCTCGTCGCGACCACCGTGGTCGAAGTGGGCGTCGACGTGCCGGATGCGACGATCATGGTCATCGAACATGCGGAACGATTCGGGCTTGCCCAGCTGCATCAGCTGCGCGGCCGCGTCGGGCGCGGCGACGAGGCCTCGACCTGCATCCTGCTCTACAAGGGGCCGCTCAGCGAAACCGGCCGGGCGCGGCTTTCGATCCTGCGCGACAGCGAGGACGGTTTTCTGATCGCCGAGGAGGATCTGAAACTGCGCGGGGAAGGCGAGTTGCTCGGCACGCGCCAGTCCGGCACGCCGGGTTTCCGGATCGCCAGCCTGGAAGCGCATGCGGACCTTCTGGAGATCGCCCGCAAGGACGCGGCCTATCTCCTGGAAAGGGATCCGGAACTCACCAGCGAACGCGGGCAGAACATGCGCGTGCTACTCTATCTGCACCGCCGCGACGAGGCGATCCGGTTCCTGAGAGCCGGCTAGATCAGGCCTGCATTTTCGGAGCCGGCAGGATGGCGGTCGGCGCGCCAGGGACGGGCTTGTAGTCCGGCGCGATCAACCCGCCCGAAATCAGCAGTTTGGCGCCCTCTTCCGGCGTCATGTCGAGCATGACAATCTTGCTCTTCGGCACGAACATCAGGAAACCCGCGGTCGGAACCGGTGTTGGCGGCAGGAAGACGCCGACCATTTCGTCCCCATCCACATTGAGCTTTGCGGCGATCTCTCCCTGCGCGTCGCCGGAAATGAACACCAGCGCCCACATGCCGGGGCTCGGAAACTCGATCAGCCCGCATTTCTTGAAGGAGGTCGACTGTTCCTTCAGCACCGTCTCGAAGATCTGTTTGATGCTCTTGTAGATGCTGCGGATCAGCGGCATGCGGTGCAGGATCGATTCGCCGAACTTGACGATCGAGCGGCCGATCAGGTTCTTGCCGAGAAAGCCGATGATGGTGATGAACACCACCGCGATCAGCAGGCCGGTGCCGGGAATGGTGATGTTGAAATAATATTGCGGATCGTAGCGCTGCGGAATGTAGGGCGTGACCCAGCTATCGGCCCAGTCGATGAAGGTGAAGGTGAGCCAGATGGTGATGGCAAGCGGGGCGCAGATGATCAGGCCGGTTAGGAAGTTGTTCCTGAGACGGCCGGCCAGCGATATTCGCTCTGGACTGTCGCTCATTCGGTTTCCCTGCATACTCTAAGCATTGCCGCAATCATCGATGCGACAATGCCGGATGCGATGTTGCGATGCAAGGAAAAGCCGGTGGATATCACTCCACCGTGACGGATTTTGCCAGATTGCGCGGCTGATCGACATCGGTCCCCATGAACACCGCCGTATGATAGGCAAGAAGCTGGATCGGTAGCGAGAAGATCATCGGCGCGATGATCTCGTCGACATTCGGCAGCGCGATCGTCGCCATGGTGGGAAGCTTGGACGCAGCAGCGCCCTTCTCGTCGGTGATGAAGATGATCTTGCCGCCCCGCGCCGCCACTTCCTGCATGTTGGAAACGGTCTTTTCGAAGAAGCGGTCATGCGGCGCGATGACGATCACTGGCATGTGCTCGTCGATCAGCGCGATCGGGCCATGCTTGAGTTCGCCCGCGGCATAACCTTCCGCGTGGATGTAGGAAATCTCCTTGAGCTTCAGTGCGCCTTCCATGGCAAGCGGAAAACTGGTGCCGCGGCCGAGGTAGAGCACGTCCTTGAAGCGGGACAGCTCCCGCGACAGCGCCTCGATCTGCGGCTGGATGTCGTTCAGCACCCGGCTCATGATCCGCGGCATTTCGGCAAGATGCCTTACCATCTCCTTCTCGTCGCCCGCCGTCACCGTGCCGCGGGCACGGCCGGCGCCGATCGCAAGCGCGGCGAGAACGGCAAGCTGGCAGGTGAAGGCCTTGGTGGAGGCGACGCCGATTTCCGGGCCGGCCAGAATCGGAAAGATGGCATCCGATTCGCGGGCGATGGTCGATTCCTTGACGTTCACCACCGCGCCGATCTTGAGGCCGTTGTCCTTGCAGTACCGCAGCGAGGCCAGCGTATCGGCCGTCTCGCCCGACTGGGAGATGAACAGCGCCGCCTGGGTTGGCGACAGCGGCAGTTCGCGATAGCGGAACTCGGAGGCGACATCGATCTCGACCGGCAGGCGGGCATAACGCTCGAACCAGTATTTGCCGATCAGGCCGGAGAGATAGGCGGTGCCGCAGGCAGCGATCGCCAGACCCGTCACCTTGCCGAAATCGATCGCCGTATCATTCGCCTTCACCGTATTGGCGGCGAAATCGATATAATGGCTGAGCGCATGGGAGATGATCTCCGGCTGCTCGTAGATTTCCTTTTCCATGAAATGGCGGTGGTTGCCCTTGTCGACCATGAAGGCCGATGCCTGGGAAATCTGGCTCTGCCGCTTCACCGGCCTGCCGTCGTAGTCGATGATCTCGACGCCTTTGTGGGTCATGACGGCGCAGTCGCCGTCGACCAGATAGGTGATCTCGTTGGTGAACGGCGACAGCGCGATCGCATCGGACCCCAGGAACATTTCGCCGCGGCCATGGCCGATCGCCAGCGGCGGCCCGAAACGGGCGGCCATGATCGTGCCCGGGTCGTCCTCGAACATCACCACCAGCGCATAGGCGCCGGAAACCCGGTTCAGCGTCGCCAGCATGGCGGCACGGTGGTCCAGTCCCTGGCGGGTGTATGTGGCAAGCAGGTGTGCAACGACTTCCGTATCGGTCTGGCTTTCGAAGATTGCACCTTCGGCCAGCAGTTCGTCCTTCAGCTCGGAAAAGTTCTCGATGATGCCGTTGTGGACGACGGCGACGCCGTCGACGAAATGCGGATGGGCATTGGTCTCGTTCGGAACGCCGTGGGTCGCCCAGCGGGTGTGGGCGATGCCGATCGTGCCGGGCAGCGGCTCCGCGTCGAGCCTCTTTTCGAGATTGAAGAGCTTGCCCTCGGCACGGCGGCGATCCATGCGCCCCTCGTGGACCGTCGCAACGCCGGCGGAATCATAACCGCGGTATTCGAGCCTTCGCAACGCATCGACCAGACGCGCCGCCACCGGCGAATTTCCGACGATCCCGACAATCCCGCACATAAACGACCCTTTCCGCTTCGTGAAACCCGCGCGAATTCCTAGCCGATTGCGGGTTTTGCGCAATCTGCCCGCCGGTCACTTTCGATGTCGGAAAGTAACGCGCAAATGTTAATGGCCGGGTTATTTTTGGGCCTTCTTGGCCGCCTTGAAGGCAAGCGCCCGCTCCCGGAGGATTTTCGCACGCTCCGGCTTCACTTCCTGGCGGGCACGGCCAAGCGCCAGCGCATCGGCCGGCACGTTTTCGGTGATGACGCTTCCCGAGGCGACATAGGCGCCGTCGCCGATCGAGACGGGTGCGACGAGCGACGAGTTCGAACCGACGAAGGCGTTGGCGCCGATGCGGGTCTCATGCTTGTTGACCCCGTCATAATTGCAGGTGATCGTGCCGGCGCCGATGTTGGAATGGGCGCCGACGAATGCGTCGCCGATATAGGTCAAGTGGTTGACCTTGGCGCCCTCTTCGATCCTGGCATTCTTGACTTCGCAGAAATTGCCGACCTTGGAGCCTGCCGCGAGATCAGCACCGGGACGGAGCCGCGCGAAAGGTCCGACCGTTGCGCCGCCGCTCACATGCGCGCCCTCGATATGGGAAAAGGCGTGGATCACCGCCCCGCTGTCGATCCTGACGCCCGGGCCGAAAACGACGTTCGGCTCGATCAGCGCGTCCTGGCCGATCTCGGTATCATAGGAAAGGAAGACGGTTTCCGGGGCGATCATGCTGACGCCCGAGATCATCAACTCATGGCGGCGGCGTTCCTGCCAGAGCTTTTCGAGCATGGCCAGTTCGGCACGGTTGTTGCAGCCGGCAACCTCCGTTTCCGGCGCGTCCACCGCCACGACCTTGCCGCCGGCGGCGCGGGCGATCTCGACGACATCGGTCAGGTAATATTCGCCCTTCGCGTTTTGATTGGTGATGCCCTCCAGAAACGACAGCGCCTTCTGGCCGTTGATCGCCATCAGCCCGCTATTGCACCAGATGATCTTGCGCTCGTCCTCCGTCGCATCCTTCTCTTCGCGGATGGCGATCAGCTCGCCATTTTCCACCAGCAGCCGGCCATAGCCGGTCGGTTTGTCGGTGTGAAAACCGATCACGACGACATCGGCTCCGGCGGCCAGCTTTTCCCGCGCCTCGGTGAATGGAGCGGAGGTCACCAGGGGCACGTCGCCATAGGCGATCAGGATATCGTCGTAACCGCGGGCGATGGCTTGTTTCGCCGTCAGGACCGCATGGCCCGTGCCGCGACGCTCGGTCTGCAGGAAGGCCTCGACCGCAACACCCTCGACTGCGCCGGCCTTGGCAACCCCGTCCGCATCGCGGCCGACCACCAGTGCCGCCTCGGTGACATCAGTCGATGCCACCGCCGCCATCACATGGGCGATCATCGGCCGGCCGGCAATCGGATGCAGCACTTTCGACATCGACGATTTCATGCGCGTGCTGTCGCCAGCGGCGAGGATGACGGCAAGGCAGGAACGGCTCATAGGGGGTTCTCCTTCACAGGCATTTTGCCGCTTCATAACAGCAAGATGATTGAAGTGCGATAAACGCCTTATGTCCGGCCGCAACAAAAAAGTGGCCCAGCCCGCCTGCGCTGGAATTGAACGGAATCATTGGAACGGCAGCATCGGAACAGATGTGGCCGCTTACGGTATGGGGCGGATGGTCTTGGTCAGGTCTGGTTGTTGCCGGGCCTTATCGGGAACGTCGGGCTGCCATAACAGAACCCCTTTTGACATCAGGCCAGTTCGCTCTCGTCGTATTTCACCCGTGCGGCCTTGACGGACGGATGATTGGCTTCCGCCCACCGGAGCACTTTGGAAAGCGGTTCGAAAAGCGACCGGCCAAGCTCCGTCATCCGGTATTCGACGCTCGGCGGCTTGGTCGGAAAAACCTCGCGCTCTATATAACCGTCGCGCTGCAGGTCGCGCAGCGTCTGGGTCAGCATCCGCTGGGAAATATCCGGTACCAGCCGGCGAAGCTCGCCGAAGCGATAGGGCTGACGCGACAGTGCCTCGAGAAGCAGCGTCGACCATTTGCCGGCGATCCGGTCGAGAACGTCCCGGACCGGGCAGTTGTCCATGTCCCACCCGGACATGTCGCATTCCTTGCCGTCCAGGACCGGCTTGCGGCTTGCATTGAGCGCCATGGAGTTGGTTCCCTTGGAGTAACGATCTCCCTCGAAACTGCCTCCTTTACAGACCGAAGTCAATTCTTATTATAGTGCTAGTCTCTTTTTGAGACCAACATTCGTCGCCGCGCCTGCAGGCCGGCCATTGCCAGGAAAGAAACCCGCATGACCAAACTTCTCGTTACCGGCGCCGCCGGCCATCTGGGCCGCGCAGTCCTGCGTCACCTGCTGGAGACATCCCAGGTTGCCGCCGCCGACATCGTCGCCGCCAGCCGTGATCCGAACAAGCTCGCCGACCTTGCCGCCAGCGGTCTGGAAACCCGTACGGCCGATTTCAACGACGAAGCCGGGCTCGTGAAGGCATTCACCGGCATCGACCGCGTGCTGATCATCTCCACCGACGAACTGGCAACGCCCGGCAAGCGCATCACGCAGCACAGGAACGCCGTTTCCGCTGCCGCAAAGGCTGGCGTCAAGCACATGCTCTACACGTCCTTGCCGAACCCGGACAAGTCTCTGGTCACGTTCGCACCGGATCATCTCGGCACCGAAGAGGCCATCAAGGCGAGCGGCGTCCCCTACACGATCCTGCGCAATTCCTGGTACCACGACAATTATCTGATGGGCATGCCCCACAACCTTCAGGTCGGCAAATGGTACACGTCCGTGGGTACGGGCAAGATCACCACGCTCAGCCGCGACGACTGCGCCCGTGCCGCAGCCGCAGCCCTTGCGAATCCGCCGGCCGGCAGCCGCATCCTCACACTCACCGGCTCGGAATCCCTGACGGCCACGGAAATCGCCGCCCGCGCATCCGCCGCGACCGGCAAGCCGCTTGAGGTCGTTGATGTCACCGACGAGCAGCTGACCCAGGGCCTTACCGGTGCCGGCCTGCCTGCTTTCGTCGTGAATATGCTGGTCTCGGCGGATGCCAATATCCGCGCCGGCAATTTCGAACAGGTGACGAGCGACTATGAGACGCTGACCGGTCAGAAGCCGCAGACGCTCGCCGCCTATTTCGAGACCCAGAAGGCCGCTCTCGCAGCTTAGCGTCTCGCCGGATTGCGGCACTCCAAATTTCGCGATAATGAGATGGAGTTACCAAATTCCATCTCGTTTGGAGAAAAAATGCGCAAGATCGGCTTGATTGGCGGGATGAGTTTCGAAAGCACTGCGGTGTATTATCGGCTGATCAACGAGATGGTGCGCGAACGCCTCGGCGGTTTTGCGTCGGCCGATCTCCTGCTCCATTCCGTCAACTTCGCCGAAATCGTCGACATGCAGAAGGCCGGCCGCTGGGATCTGGCGGCCGAGCACCTGGCCAGGAGCGCTCGCGGACTGAACGCGGCCGGCGCCGAATGCGTGTTGATCTGCACCAACACCATGCATCTGGTCGCGCCGGAGGTGCAGGCTGCGGTCGACGTGCCCCTCATCCATGTCATCGACGAGACCGCCAGGGCGTTGATATCGAAAGGGCTGAACCGCCCGCTCCTGCTTGCGACCCGCTATACGATGGAGCACGGTTTCTATACCGAGCGCATGAAGATGCTCGGCATCGATGTCATGGTGCCGGACGCCAACGATCGCACCGATATCCACAACATCATCTTCAACGAACTCTGTGCCGGCACGGTTCTCGAGACCTCCCGCACCCTGGCCATTGCCATGATCGAAAAGGCGAAGGCTGAAGGCGCCGACAGTATCATCCTCGGCTGCACGGAAATCTGCCTCCTCCTCCTCGACCCCTCCGGCCTGCCGCTCCCTGGCGTCGATTCCACCGCCATTCACGCCACCGCCGCAGTCGATTTCGCACTCGGCCCGTCGATGGCAAACCAAGCGGCAGCATAGCTTTACTTGACTCAGTCAAGTAAATATTGGACAGAATCTTCGCATAGGAGATTCTGCCGATGACCGATCCTGCCGTTCTCGACGCCGTTCGCGCCTTCAACCGTTTCTACACCAACAAGCTTGGCATTCTCGCCAAGGGCTATCTCGACACCGACTACACGCTGACCGAGGCGCGCATCCTTTACGAAATGGGCGCCCGCAAACGGGTTTCTGCGACCGAACTCAACCGCGATCTAGGTCTCGATCCAGCCTATCTCAGCCGGCTCCTCAAAAAGTTCCGCGAGGCGGGCTTCATCGACAGCGAGCCGGATCCGCAAGACAAACGCAGCCAGATCCTCATTGTCACCGACAAGGGACACGCCGAATACGAGACGCTCGGCGAACGCTCCCGCCAGCAGATCGCCAGAGATCTCAGGGAAGTGGATGCGCTCGGCCATCAAAAATTGATCGGTTCGATGCAGGCGATCCGCACCATTCTCGAACCGCAATCGGCCGCCCCCTCCCCACCGGTCGTCATCCGTCCACACCGGATCGGCGACATGGGCTGGCTCATCGAAGCACAGGCAGTCGCCTATGCGCGGGAATACGGCTGGAACGACAGGTTCGAAGGGCTGGTCGCCGAGGTCGCCGGCAAATTCATCGCCAACTTCAATCCCGACCGCGAACGCTGCTGGATCGCCGAACGCGACGGCAAACGGGTCGGGTCGGTGGTCGTGGCGGATGGCGGTGGCGATACCGCCAAGCTGCGCCTCCTATACCTCGATCCGGCCGCCCGCGGCCTTGGCCTCGGCCGGACGCTGGTCGAGCAATGCATCAAGTTCTCGACGCTCGCCGGCTACAAGAAGCTGTCGCTCTGGACCAACGATTGCCTGACGGCCGCGATCCGCATCTACGAGACCACGGGCTTCAAGCTCGTAGCGGAGGAAAAGCACAACCTGTTCGGGCCGGAATGCAACGGTCAGACCTGGGAGCTGGAGCTCTGCGAGGCGAAGCTTTCGTCATCGAACTAGACCGCCTGGCCGCAGGCGCGGCGGAAGCGGCGCACGGTTTCCGCCATGCCGTATTCGAGCGCATCCGCTGTCAGACCGTGCCCGATCGACACCTCGGCGAGCTTCGGGATCCGCTTCACCAATGCCGGCAGGTTGGCGACGGTCAGGTCGTGGCCGCCATTGACGCCGAGCCCTTCGGCAAGTGCCGCATCCGCCGTCCGCCCGAGTTTTTCAAGGATTTCGGCGCCGCGCTCCGGATTGTCGAAACAGCCGCCATAAGGCCCGGTATAGAGTTCGATACGATCGGCACCTGTCGCCCTGGCGAGCTTCACTGCCTCGACATCGCCGTCGCCATCGGCAAACAACGACACCCGCATGCCGCCCTTCTTGAGCCGCGCCACGATCGGCTTCAGCATCTCGTGCGTGGCATGGAAATCGAACCCATGATCGGAGGTGGCCTGGGTTGGGTCGTCCGGCACCAGCGTCACCTGCTCCGGCTGGGTCGCTTCGCAGAGCGTCAGGAAATCCTCGCTCGGATATCCCTCGATATTGAACTCGGCCGCTGGAAACTCGTCGTCGATCAGCGCCCGAAGAACCGGCAGGTCTGTGAAGCGGATATGGCGCTGGTCGGGGCGCGGATGCACCGTCAGGCCTGAAGCCCCCGCCTGGAGCGCGATGCGCCCGAGCCCCTCGACGCTCGGCCAAGGGAGATCGCGGCGGTTGCGCAGCATGGCGACGGCATTGAGGTTCACGGAAAGCTTGGTTGGCATGGCAATACCCGGTCTTTGAGAAATCGATCCGCTTTTAGGCCATGCACCTTCGCAATGCCACCGGGTTTAAGAAAATGCACCTATAAAGAGTTTTGAGGGACGAGAAATCACGAGGCTACCGGGGCTACCATTTCCTAAAGTTTTAGCTAATCTACATCCAACAGAGTTCGCTGAGCAGGCCAAAAGGCGGCGGAATACGGTTTGAACAGCGAATTCTGCCATCCATTTCTAATCGGGTCCGCATTTTCAGTACCGAGGTACCATCCAGAAGGTTCGGCACAAAGCCACAACCTGTAGATGAATATCTGACCACGACGCCACACTCGGCGCAAGGGAACTCGATGCAGAGCGATATCATGCAGGCCATGACCGACAGCGCGCCCCTTGCGGGAGCAGTCCGCAATTTCCCTTATCTCCCCCAGGTTTCACTCCCTTTTGAAATGCCCAGCCAGGCGGTGGCGATCGCCGAAATGGCGGACCTGTTCGGCGTCACCCATCGCACGCTTCACTTCTACGAGGAAAAGGGCCTGATCACCGCCCGTCGCTCCGGCAGCATGCGGGTCTATGACAGCGTTCAGATCCACCGCATGGCGGTCATCAATGCCTGCCGCGAAATCGGTATCCCGGTCGCGGTCATCCAGGAACTGATGGAGGAGCTTGCCGACGCGACCTCGGAGGCGGAAGCCAACGAGATGTTCCACAACATGCTGGCACGGCGCAAGCGGGAGCTCACCGCCGACATTTCCCACATCCGCCGGCAGATGCAGCAGATCGAAAGCCTGCTGGTCGCTGAGGAGGAAAACCAGGCGCTCGCCAGCCCAAAACCCATGTCGCTGGTCCTGAGCGATATCGAGAAACAGTGCCTGGGGCTGATGGCCGAGGGTTATTCGGCGCCGCGGCTTGCCCGCGCCCTCAATCTGGAATTCGAAGACCTGCGCCGGATGGAGGATGACATCATCCAGAAATTCCAGGCCACCAACCGTTTTCAGGCCGTCGCCAAGGCGATGCTGCTTGGTTTCGTGCCGAACTGATCGGCCGGCGAACTTTCGGCGGACGCCAAACTCTTATCGAACGATGGTCAGCGTCTCCGCCGCACGGGTGATCGCGGTATAAAGCCAGCGTTCCCGGCTGTCGCGAAACGCCCAGCTTTCATCGAACAGAACGACATTGTTCCACTGCGAACCCTGCGCCTTGTGGACGGTCAGCGCGTAGCCGTAGTCGAATTCATCGTAGCGCTTGCGGGTTGTCCAGGGGATTTCGCCTTCCTGCTCTTCGAATGCCTGTTTCAGAAGCTTGATCTTGGCTGCACCGCGATCCATGTCGTCGTCTTCCGGCCGGATCATCAGGTTGATGCCGGGCTTCACCGTTTCGCGCGACGAGCTCATCACCTGCCAGAGCGAACCGTTGAGCAGCCCCTTGGCCGGGTCGTTGCGCAGGCAGACCAGCTTGTCACCGGATTGCGGATAGTCGGCCGTAAAACCCTTCAGTTCCCGGAGCCGCTGATTGTAGCGCTTGCGGGTCTTGTTGGTGCCGACCAGAACCTGGTCCGCCTCCATCACCAGCGGCTGCGTCACCTCGTTGCGGGAGATGACCTTGGCGGTACCGTAGTCGCCATACATGATCTCCTTGCCCTCGCGCACGTTCATGGCGAGCTGGATGATCGGGTTGTCGCGCGCCTGACGGTGGATATCCGTCAGCAGGTAATCCGGCTCCTGTTCGGTGAAGAACCCGCCGCCGGTGACCGGCGGCAGCTGGCCGGGATCGCCCAGCACCAGGATCGGCGTGCCGAAGCTCATCAGATCCTTGCCGAGCGCCTCGTCCACCATCGAACATTCGTCGATGATGATGAGAGCCGCCTTGGCGACCGGGCTCTGGCGGTTGATCGAGAACATCGGCGCGATCGAGGTCTTGCCGGCGTCGTCCTCGACCGCTTCCTCGCCGCGCGGCCGGTAGATCAGCGAATGGATGGTTTTCGCATTGCGCGCCCCGCGCGAGCGCAGAACCTGCGCCGCCTTGCCGGTGAAGGCCGCAAACAGTACCTCGCCATCGACATTTTCAGCGAAATGTTTGGCGAGCGTGGTCTTGCCCGTGCCCGCATAACCGAACAGCCGGAAGACCTGGCTTCGGCCCTCTTTCAGCCATTGTGAAACGGCCTTGAGGGCCTCGTCCTGTTGCGGTGCAAATTGCATGGCGGGACTTGGCAGGATTCTGCGGCCAAGCGCAACCGAAAAAGAACGAAAGATGAATCAAAGGCCGGGATGAGGGCTCTCCTGCCTCGTCCGAGGACCGCCGACAACCTTCCTGCCCGCTTATCCGCTCCACCGGTATTGCCGCTGTTCAATGTTCATCACCGCCTCCTATGATCGCCGTATGAAAATCCTGATTCTCGGCGCAACCGGCTTTATCGGCTCGGCGATCCTGCAAAGGCTCGTCGCCGACGGCCATCGGATAACCGGCCTCGGGCGAAATCCGGACAGAGCCCGCTTGAAATCGCCGTCGGCCAGATGGGTCAAAGCGGATCTGGCGCAACTCTCCGCCGCCACCTGGCATCCGCTGATCGAAGATCAGGATGTCGTCGTCAATTGCGCCGGCGCCCTTCAGGATGGTCTTTCCGATGATCTTGCCGCGACGCAGGAAAGGGCCATGCTGGCGCTCTACCAGGCGGCACAAGCACTCGGCGGCAGGCGCATCGTGCAGATCTCCGCCCGCACCGATGGCGCCGCAAGCGGCTTGCCCTTCCTTGCCACCAAACGCCGTGCCGACGAGGCGCTTGCGGCAAGTGGCCTGCCCTTCGTCATCCTGCGGCCGGCGCTCGTCCTCGGCCGCAATGCCCATGGCGGCACCGCACTTCTGCGCTCGCTCGCAAGCTTTCCCGGCCCGTTGCCGCTCATCCATGGCGAAAGCCCGGTCGAGACCGTCTCGCTCGACGATGTCACGACCGCGGTTTCCCTCGCGGTCGAGGGCACCATTCCAGCCGGTAGCGATCTCGATCTCGCCGCCGAACAAACCATGACGCTGTCGGACCTCGTCCAGCAGCATCGCGCCTGGCTCGGCTTGCCTGCTGCCCGCATCCTCCCGCTGCCGGCGCCACTTGCCAAGCCCGTTGCCTGGGCTGCCGATCTCGCCGGCCGGCTCGGCTGGCGCTCGCCGCTCCGCTCGACGGCGATGACCGTAATGTCGGAAGGCGTCAGGAGCCTGAAGCCGAAACCGCCCGGCCTCGTTCTGGCCACAGCAACGCAGACGCTCGCCGCCCATCCGAGCGGCGTCCAGGACCTCTGGTTCGCGCGGCTCTATCTCCTGAAACCCGCAATCATTCTCACGCTATCGCTGTTCTGGCTGCTGTCCGGCCTGATCCCGCTCGTCGACCTGAGCGCCGCGGCAGCCCAATTTCCGCCCATCGTCCCTGGCTCCTTCGCCATGGCGATAACCGTCGCGACATGTCTCCTCGACATCCTGCTCGGGTCTGCCGTCCTCGTCCGTCCCCATGCCCGCAAGGCAATGCTCGGGATGATCGTCACCAGTCTCGCCTATCTGGCCGGCGGCACGCTGCTGGAACCGCAGCTCTGGCTCGATCCGCTTGGGGTCTTCGTGAAGGTTCTGCCGTCGATCGCCCTCACCTTCGTCTCCCTCGCCATTCTGGACGAACGCTGATGGATGCCGACAGCCTGTTGCGGCTCCTGCATGTGATCGGCGCCGCGGTGCTGCTCGGAACCGGCGCCGGCATCGCCTTTTTCATGGTGATCGCCCGGCGGACCGAGGATCCGAAACTGATCGCCCACACCGCCGGCACGGTCGTGCTGGCCGATACCGTCTTCACCGCCACGGCCGTCGTCCTGCAGCCGGTCACCGGCTACCTGCTGGCAAGGAGCATCGGCTGGTCGCTGACGGATGGCTGGGTCGCCCTGTCGCTCATTCTCTACGTGGTGACGGGACTGTTCTGGCTGCCGGTCGTCTGGATCCAGATCAAGCTGCGCAATATCGCCCGTATCACCTACGAAGATTCCGCGCCGCTGCCGCCGGAATGGTACCGGCTCTATCGGATCTGGTTTGCCTGCGGTTTCCCGGCCTTCTTCGCGGTCATCGCCATCTTCTGGCTGATGCTGACAAAGCCGGATATCCCGCTGTTCTGACGCCAGAATAGTTTCCCATGCGGCAAAACACTTCACTGAAGAGATAAATATCATCCTTTTGAAAAATCTTTGCGGATCGAGGGAATAAATCCGCCCCTACCGGTGTCTTGACTGTTGGTGGCCGATGTGAGGCCGCCATCAACCAGGGAGACGATCCATGAAGACCTTCATTCTCGTGCCTTTCGCGCTGGCAGCGCTGACCTCGGTCGCCTTCGCCGCCGGTCCGTTCAAGACTGTCAAGACCTCGACCAAGGGCGACGTTTTGGCCGGTGAAAAGGGCATGACGCTTTATACCTTCAAGAACGACAAGCCCGGCACCTCCAACTGCTACGACAAGTGCGCCACCAACTGGCCGCCGGTCATGGCCGCTTCCGATGCGAAGGCCGATGGTGCATACTCCATCGTGACCCGCAAGGACGGGGCCAAGCAATGGGCGAAGGACGGCATGCCGCTCTATTACTGGGTCAAGGACACCAAGGAAGGCGACACCACCGGCGACGGCGTGAACGGCGTTTGGGATGTCGCAAAACCCTGATCAATCCACGTCCGGAACGGCGCGTGAGGCACAGGCTCCCGCGCCGCTTTCCTTCGAGGCGCAGATCCTCGCCCTCCTGCCCGCCCTCAGGCGCTATTCGCGCAGCCTGACGCGCTCGGACACCGAGAGCGAAGACCTGTTGCAGGATTGCGTCGAAAAGGCGCTGGTCAGCCGCGGCCAGTGGCGCGGCGCGAATTTCAAGTCCTGGGCCTACAGGATCATGACCAATCTTCACCTCAACGCGCGCCGGTCGATCGCGCGGCGCCCATCCGTCGGCATGGAGGAGGCGGAGAGCCTGGCTGCAAGCACGGGTGCCGACGATCCCTTGGAAAAGAACCGGCTCGTGCAGGCGCTGGAGACCCTGCCGAAGGAGGCCCGCGCGGTGCTGATGCTGGTCGTCGTCGAAGGTTACGCCTATCAGGAAGTCGCCGAGATGCTGGATATTCCTGTCGGCACCGTGATGTCGCGCCTGTCGCGGGCGCGCCAGACATTGCGGGAAAAAATGCGGGAGGAAAACGTCATACCATTGCGGAGACCACGATGACCGAAGCCAGATCCGTAACGGAAGCGGAACTGCACGCCTATGCCGACGGCTTCCTGGACGAGGCCGACCGCGCCCGTGTGCAGGATTTTCTGGCCGAAAACCCGGACGCCGCACAGATGGTGGCCGATTGGCAGGAGCAGAACGACGAGTTGCGCGCCGCCTTCGCCGGTCATGAAAGATCGAAACTCACCGATATCCAGCTCCTCACAGGCGGTTTGGCGCACACCAACACCCGGCCGTCCCGCCGCTTCGCGTTGGTCGCGGCCGCCGTTGTTATCTTCGCAGCCGGCGCCCTCGGCGGCCACTACGGTCCGCTCCTGTTCCAGCGCCCGGATATCCAGCTCGCCTATACCGAAATCCTGCCCCGCGAGGCCCGCAACGCCTTCCTCGTCTATGCAGGCGAAGTGCGCCACCCGGTCGAAGTCTTCGCCAACGAGGAAGCGCATCTCGCCAGCTGGCTCGGCAAGCGGCTGTCGATCGCCAATCTCAAGGTTCCGAACCTTCAACCGTTGGGCTTCAAACTGGTCGGCGGCCGGCTCCTGCCGGTCGGCGGCAAGCCGGGCGCCCTGTTCATGTACGAGGACCAGACGGGCCAGCGCCTGACCGTGCTCGTCGGCCGCAACAAGGAAAACCGCACCACGAGTTTTCGGTTCGCCTCCGCCAACACCGTCGAGACCTTCTACTGGATCGACGGCGAACTCGGCTACGCCGTCACCGGTGAAATCTCCCGCGACATGCTGCGCCGGGTCGCCGAGGAATGTTACCGGCAGCTTCCGAGCTGATCTTCAGCGCAGCGGATCGTTGGCAAGCTCGATCGGCCGGCCGTGCGGCGTCGCCTCGGCGGCCCGCTGCCAGCTCTGCTGGAGCGCCAGGATCGTCTCGCCGTCGGCAATGCCTTTATCCACCAGCAGGCCGGAAAGCGCTGCCACCCAGCAATCGAAATAATCGCTGCCATCCTCGGCCCGGCCGGGCTTGTGCACCTCGCCCGAAAGGGCCTCGGCCCATTCGGTCCAGCTGAACAGTCCGCGCTCGTGCAGATGCACGGTCATCGCGAAGGCTTCCGCCGCCCAGGGCTCCGGAAACACCGGATCACCCTCCGGTGACTTCGGCAAACCGGGCGACTGCACCAATGCCGAGGGGATCTCACACGCGCTCAAGATAGCTCTCCCAGGCATCGATCGAGACCGTCAGCGTCGGATCGGCGCCCTCGCCCCAGATCTCAGGCCCGTCGAACACGACCGTATAGACCCATTGCGGGTTCTCGCCCTTGCCGTGCGCATTATCGTCCGGAAACACAAAGGAGCCCTGCACGGCCTCGACGACACCGGTCTTGGCGCGGGCATAACGCGGCAGCCTTGTATGGGTCTCCGGGTTGAAATTGCGCGTCCGCACCTGGTCGCCCGGCTGGAACCGCGGTTCGCTCTCGACCGGCCGGTCGCAAGGTCCGCCCCTGGCAAGCACGCCGGCCACCATATCCGCCTTCAGGATACGCTTCGGCACCGCAGGCTCCATCTGCTTGCGGCCTGCATCGATTTCGGTCCGCGCCGCAAAACCATGGCGTTCGAGCAGCACTTCCAGCGCCCGTATCCAGATCTCGTAATAGCTCGCGCCCAGATACTGCGCCGGCGGGATATTTTCGCGCGCATGCCGGCTTTCGTCGATGGTCCATCCACCGAGAGCACCGCCGGACAGCGTCAGCCCCAGCGCCCGCTTCTCCCACTCGGCGTGAAAATACGGCTCGTCCTTTTCCGGCGCCACCGGCCCGAAGCCCATCTGGCCGCCGAGATCATGAGGCCCGTTCATGGCCGCGGCCCCGCAATCGCCGTGCCGATCATCGCGTCGCGGCTGACGAGGTCGGCAAGCGCCTCCTCGCCGAGACCTTCCGTGCCTTCCGGTCGTTCGGGGATGACCAGATAGCGCAGTTCGGCGGTCGAATCCCATACGCGGATCTTCTTGGTTTCCGGCAGGATCAAGCCGAACTCGGCAAGCACGCCGCGCGGATCGATGACCGCGCGCGAGCGGTAGGCCGGCGCCTTGTACCAGACCGGCGGCAACCCAAGTACGGCCCAAGGGTAACAGGAACACAGCGTGCAGACGACCAGATTATGGGTATCGGGCGTATTGAATACCGCCCGCATGTGCTCGCCCTGCCGGCCGGTGTAACCGAGGCTTGCAATCGCCGCGGTCGCATCGGTTCTCAGCCATGCGGCGAAATCCGGATCGCTCCAGGCTTTGGCGACCACCCGGGCGCCGTTGCGCGGACCGATCTTCGTCTCATAGGTATCGACGATCGCATCGATCGCCATCGGATCGATCAGCCCCTTTTCCGTCAGCACGGTTTCGAGCGCCTTTACGCGCGCCTGCATGTCGCTGTAGCGGTTGTCGTGATCGTGGTCATGCCCGTGGCCGTAATCATGATCGTGATCGTGGTGGTGATGATTATGTGTAGACATGGTTGTCTCCCTCACTTCAACATCGGCCAGAGGCTTGCGACAAGCAAGAGCGCCATGGTGATGTTGCACCATTTCAGCCGCGCCGGCACGGACAGCCATTCGCGCAATGCCGAACCGAAACCGGCCCAGGTCGAAACGCTCGGCACGTTGACCGCAGCGAAGGCCAGGCCCACCATCATCACGGTCGGCAGGTAATATTCCGGGTTCGTATAGGTCGCCATGGCCGTGACCGCCATGACCCAGGCCTTCGGATTGACCCATTGGAAGGCAGCCGCGCCAATAAATGTCATCGGCTGCGCTCCGGTCTTGCCGTCCGACAGGCTGCGCGACGTGCCGATCTTCCAGGCGACCCAGAGCAGATAGGCGCCGCCGGCGAACTTCAACGCAGTATAGACGACCGGCACCGAATGCAGCAGCGCGCCGAGGCCGAGGCCGACCGCGATCAGCAGCGACAGAAAACCGGCACCGATGCCGAGCATATGGGGAATGGTCCGCGTAAAGCCGAAGTTCACGCCCGACGCGAACAGCATCATGTTGTTCGGCCCCGGCGTGATCGACGTCGTGAAGGCGAAGAGGACGAGGGCCAGAAAGGTTTCCAGCGACATATTTTCTCCTAGCGCCAATCCGCCCCGGCCGTCACGGCCATCTCGTTTCGCGGACGGCCTGTCTTTTCGTGATAAGATCGTTGGACATGATCTTCAAGCGGAACTTGGCAGCTTCAATCGAAGCCATATCTGAGTAGGATGGACTTCTCCAGACGCCACAGATCGAGGCCCGCCATGTCCGATATCCCGACAGTCACCCTGCCCTCCGGCATTTCGGTCCCGGCCCTTGGCCTCGGCACCTGGATGATGGGCGAGGATGCCCGCAAGGCCGGCACTGAAGTCGCGAGCCTGAAGCGGGGTCTCGACCTCGGCATGACGCTGATCGACACGGCGGAAATGTATGGCGAGGGCGGCGCCGAGAAGATCACGGCACAAGCGATCGCCGGCCGCCGGGACGAGCTGTTCCTGGTCAGCAAGGTCTATCCCTGGAATGCCAGCCGCAAGGGTGTCGTCGAAGCCTGCGAACGCAGCCTCGACCGGCTGCGGACCGACAGTCTCGATCTCTATCTCCTGCACTGGCGCGGCGAACACCCGCTGGCGGAAACCGTCGCGGGTTTCGAGGACTTGCGCCGCGCCGGCAAGATCGGCGCCTGGGGCGTCTCCAATTTCGATCTCGACGACATGCGGGAACTGATGGACGTGCCGGATGGCGAAAACTGCGCCGCCAACCAGGTCCTCTACAATCTCTCCCGCCGCGGCATCGAATACGATCTTCTGCCCTGGTGCCAGGAGCGCGGCATCCCGGTCATGGCCTACTCGCCGATCGAACAGGGCCGGCTTGCCAGAAGCGGCGAGCTGATCCGCATCGCGAAGGCCTATCAGGCAACGCCGGCGCAGGTGGCGCTCGCTTTCCTCCTGGAACGCGACGGCGTCATCGCCATCCCGAAATCCGCCAACCCGGACCGCGTTGCCGAAAACGCCGAATCCGTCGAGCTGGAACTGAGCGAGGAGGACTGGACAGCCCTCGACGCCGCCTTCCCGCCGCCGCCGCGCAAGCAGCCGTTGGAAATGATCTAGTGGAGATCGAGTATCCGACGCTCCGCCACCAGCGTGTCGATCGCCCGGAAGACGTCGATCCCGGCTGTTTACATCCCCTGAGGACCACGGTTCATCGCCGCGATCCCGGTGCGGCACACCTCGACCAGCCCGAGCGGCTTCATGATCGCCACGAACTGGTCGATCTTCGAGGATTTCCCGGTAATTTCCAGGATGAAATGCTCGACCGTCGCATCGACGACCTTGGCATGGAAGGCATCCGCGAGCCGTAGCGTCTCGGCGCGGCGGTCGCCCTGGCCGACAACCTTGACCAGCGCCACCTCACGCTCGATCGGCCGTTCCTGGCCGAGCGCGTGGGCCCGAACCGTCAGATCGACGACCCGGTGCACCGGCACGATGCGTTCGAGCTGAGCCTTGATCTGTTCGAGCACCGTCGGCGTGCCGCGGGTCACGATGGTAATGCGGGATAGATGTGCTTCGTGCTCCGTTTCCGAAACCGTCAGGCTCTCGATATTGTAGCCGCGGCCGGAAAACAGGCCGATCACCCGCGCGAGCACGCCGGGTTCGTTGGCGACGAGAACCGAAAGCGTATGGCTTTCGGCTTTCGCCGTCTCAGGCGCGATGAAATAGGCGGAACCGGTCGGTTGCTGATGCGCATTCATGATCTTAGGTCCATTTCCTCAGAATTCTGTTGAAGGATGTGCCGCCCGTCTCAGACGAGCTGGCGACCCTTGGCATCGATGGCATTGGCAACCGCTTCGTCGGTGGCTTCGTCCGGCAGCAGCATCTCGTTGTGTGCCTTGCCCGAGGGGATCATCGGGAAGCAGTTGGCGAGATTGGCGACACGGCAATCGAAGATGACCGGCCTCTTGACCGCGATCATCTCCTCGATCTTGCCGTCGAGCTCCTTCGGATCGTCGCAATACATGCCGACGGCCCCATAGGCTTCCGCCAGCTTCACGAAATCCGGCATCGCTTCCGTATAGGAATTCGACAGGCGGTTGCCGTGTAGCAACTGCTGCCACTGGCGGACCATGCCCATGTACTGGTTGTTCAGGATGAAGATCTTGACCGGCAGGTTATGCTGGATGGCGCAGGACATTTCCTGGATGCACATCTGGATCGAGGCGTCGCCGGCAACGTCGATGACGAGGGCGTCCGGATGCGCCACCTGGACGCCGATCGCCGCCGGCAGGCCGTAACCCATCGTGCCAAGACCGCCCGAGGTCATCCAGCGGTTCGGCTCTTCGAACTCGATGAACTGTGCCGCCCACATCTGGTGCTGGCCGACTTCCGTTGTGATGTAGGTGTCATGCCCCCTCGTCGCCTCGAAAAGGCGCTGCAGCGCATACTGTGGCATGATGACATCGTTGGAATGCTTGTAGGAGAAACTCTTGCGAGCCCGCCAGCGGTTGATCTGGCTCCACCATTCCTCGGTCTGCGCCTTGGCCGGCTTTTTCGGCAGCGCACGCCACAGGCGGACCATGTCTTCGAGAACGCTGCCGACATCACCGAGGATCGGGATGTCCACATGCACGTTCTTGTTGATCGAGGACGGGTCGATATCGATATGGACCTTGCGCGAATTCGGTGAGAAAGCGTTGAGGCGGCCGGTGATGCGGTCGTCGAAACGCGCGCCGATGCAGACCATGACATCGCAGTCGTGCATCGCCATGTTCGCCTCGTAAGAACCGTGCATGCCGAGCATGCCGAGCCAGTTCTTGCCCGACGCCGGATAGGCGCCGAGGCCCATCAGTGTCGAGGTGATCGGGAAATCGCTGAGCTCGACCAGTTCGCGCAGCAGGCGCGAGGCCTGCGGGCCGGAATTGACGACGCCGCCGCCGGTATAGAGGATCGGCCGGCGCGCCGAGGCCATCAGTTCGACAGCCGCCTGAATGGCGTTGATGTCGCCCTGGGTGCGCGGCCGGTAGCTGGTGTTCTGGGCGATCTCCGGCTTCGGCGTATAGGTGCCGGTCGCAAACTGGATGTCCTTCGGGATATCGACGACGACCGGGCCCGGCCGGCCGGTCTGGGCGATGCGGAAGGCCTCGTGGATGATGCCGGCCAGTTCGTTGACGTCCTTGACCAGCCAGTTGTGCTTGGTGCAGGGCCGGGTGATGCCGACGGTGTCGCATTCCTGGAAGGCGTCCGAGCCGATCAGCGTCGTCGGGACCTGGCCCGACAGGCAGACCAGCGGCACCGAATCCATCAGCGCATCCTGCAGCGGGGTGACGGCATTGGTGGCGCCTGGACCGGACGTCACCAGCATGACCCCGACCTTGCCGGTGGAGCGGGCATAACCTTCGGCCGCATGGCCGGCGCCCTGCTCGTGGCGAACGAGGATGTGCTGGATGTCGTCCTGCTGGAAGATCTCGTCATAGATCGGCAGGACGGCGCCGCCCGGATATCCGAAGATATGCTCGACGCCATTGTCCTTCAGAGCCTTCAGGACGATTTCCGCGCCGGTCATCTGGTTATCTGGCATCTGGTTATCTGGCGTCTGATTGTTGGTATCCGTCATTGTCTTGGTCCATTCGCTGCTGGATTTTTACCGGCGGCTCCTCCGAGCCGGTTTGAAGACATAAAAAAAGGCCCCCTGGAGGAGCCTGTCTTTCCGCGCATGGGTGGCTGTCGCCGGACGGTTACACCGTCCTGCCCATGCGCGTTCCCACCACAATAAGAGCGTTCGAGATCTTCATGGCGCGAAGTGTTAGCCAGATAAATGTCGTTCGTCAACGTGGGCATGCACCAAAAATCCTCGTCAGTCTGATTTTGCTGCTCCGTTTCCACCCATTCAGCCGCTCGTTTTCCTACACGAGTTGTTAAGGCCGGCACAATATAGTCCTCCTGTTTGGAGAGTAGCGACCCGACGGACGAGCCGCGACCTGATCCGCCACCCCCAATGATAGGGGCCCGAGTTTGTTGAACAACGATCTGCACCGTTCCGCGTCTGCAGGAGAGCAGGATCGTCGCGACGTCCAGAAGCCCGGCAACCGGATGCTGGGGCGCGTCGTCGCCTGCAATGGCTCCCATGCCACCATTTCCGCCGTTGCCGAACACGGCGAGACCGATCTGACCGAACTCTGGTCCGTCGGCCGGCTGATCTCCATCAGCGTCGGCGAAAACCGTGTCGTGGCACTTGCCTATGCGATGCAGACCGGCGGCAGGGAATGGAGTGAAAACAGCAATACCGGTTTCCACATCGAGGCCGAACTGCTCGGCGAGGTGCGCAAGGGACCCGATGGTCGCGACGAGTTCACGGGCGGCATCTCCTGTTATCCCTATCTCGGCGCCGTCGCGCACCGCATTCGTGCCTCCGACCTTTCCCGCATTTATGATACCGGCAAGAACGAGACCTGCGTGATCGGTAAGCTGACGCAGGACGACACGATCGACGCGACGATCCATATCCCGTCGATGCTGTCGAAACACTTTGCCATCGTCGGCTCGACAGGCGTCGGCAAATCGACTGCCGTCTCCCTGCTCCTCCACAAGGCGATCGAGACCGATCCGAAGCTGCGCGTCCTCATTCTCGATCCGCACAACGAATTTGCCGCGGCCTTTCCCGATCACGCGGTCGTCATCGATACCGAAACGCTCGACCTGCCCTTCTGGCTGATGCGGCTCGAAGAGTTTTCCGAAGTGGTTTTTCGCGGCCGTCCGGCCGTGGCGGAAGAACTGGACATCCTGCGTGACCTCATCCCGGAGGCGAAACGCGCCTTCCGCGGCAATGAAACGACGTTGATGCGCCGCTCGACCGAAAAAAGCTCGGTCACCGCCGACACGCCTGTTCCCTACCGCATGGCTGACCTCCTGGCGCTGATCGACGAACGTATCGGCCGCCTGGAAGGCCGCGGCGAAAAACCGTTCCTGCGGTCGCTCAAGATGCGCATCCTGTCGGCGATCAACGATCCGCGCTATCACTTCATGTTCTCCAACAATACGATCAACGACACGATCATGGAGACGATCGCCTATATCTTCCGCATTCCAGGCGGAGACCGGCCGATCTCGACCTTCCAGCTCGCCGGCATCCCCTCGGAAGTCGTCAATTCCGTCGCCTCGATCCTTTGCCGCATGGCGTTTGAACTGGCGCTCTGGAGCAATGGCGCCATCCACATGCTCGTCGTTTGCGAAGAAGCGCACCGTTATGTGCCGGCCGACCGTGAACTGGGTTTCTTCCCGACAAGGCAGGCCATCTCGCGGATCGCCAAGGAAGGCCGCAAATACGGCGTCTCACTCGGCGTCATCACCCAGCGCCCTGGCGAACTCGACCAGACGATCCTGTCGCAGTGCTCGACCGTGTTCGCGATGCGACTGTCCAACGACCGCGACCAGGAAATCATCAAGTCAGCGATCCCGAACTCTTCGATCTCGACGACCAGTTTTCTGTCGTCGATCGGCAATGGCGAGGCGATCGCATTCGGCGAAGCGATCTCGGTGCCGATGCGCATGCGGTTTGCCCGCGTCGAGGAAAAGTACCTGCCCAAGGCCAATGGCGTCGCCGACAAAGGCACGGAGGATACGCCGGATACGGTCGATCTGCGCACGGTGATCGCCCGTATGCGCGCCGTCAGCGGCCCGGATATTTCCGCCTTCCAGCAAAGCTACGCCCCGGCGACGGCGCCTTTCGCGGAAGGCGCTTCCGGTGCAGAGGAGGATACGGACGATGATTTCCCGCCGGCAGGCGACGCCGAACTCGATCGCTGGAACCGGGAGATCCGCTCGACGGGCCATGTGACGGTCAATCCGGCACCGCCGATGGCAGGCAACCCGCCGCTGGAGCCCTACCGGCCGGAAATGCTGCCGCGTGCGGCCGCGCCGGAACAGCCTTCAGCGCCCCGCCCCGACCGTTTCGCAGAACTGCGCCGCGAACGCTCGCCGGAGCGCCCGGCCTTCCAGCCTGCGCCACCACCAACATTCCAGCGCCCGCCGCTGCCTGAAGGCACGCCACGCCCGAACCCGCTGCTCCGCCGAGAAGGGTCGCTGCGCGAAAGTCTGCTGAAGAAACCGCTGAGCAGCCTTTACGACAAGGAGTGAGCAGGCCTCAGGCCAGCCGCTCCCAGCTTTCGTCCATCTGGTTGCGAAACCAGGTCATCTGCCGCTTGGCATATTGGCGGGTCAATGCCGAGCCGCGTTCGATAACGTCTTCCCGGCTCATGCGACCTTCCAGCATCTCGGCGACCTGCGCAACGCCGATCGCCTTCATGACCGGCAGGTCGGGTGCGGGACCGAGCGCCAGCAGCGTCCTCACCTCGTCCACGGCGCCACTCTCCAGCATCGTCTCGAAACGGCGGTCGATTCGTTCGTGAAGGATTTTTCTGTCCGGCAGGACGACAAGCTTCTTCGCCCGCGAAGGATCGATCACCACCGGCCCCTGCCTGCCCTGGAATTCGGCGATGGAGCGACCCGTCTCCGCCAGAACCTCCAGCGCTCTCACGATCCGCTGCCCGTCCTTCGGCTCCAGGCTTGCCGCCACCGCCGCATCGCGTGCCGAGAGCTCCGCATGCAGCGCCTCCGGTCCTTCCACCTTGAGACGCAGGCGCACCTCGCAGCGAATATCCTGCGAGATTTCCGGCATATCGGACAGGCCGCCGGTCAGTGCCTTGAAATAAAGCCCGGTCCCGCCGACGAAGACCGGCAGCCGGCCCTCGCGCACCAGTTCCGGCAGAAGCGCCGTCACATCGCGCAGCCACTCGCCGGTGGAATATGCCGTCGTCGCCGGCACATGCCCGTAGAGCAGGTGCGGCACGCCCTCCATCTCGTCCTCGGCCGGTCGCGCCGTCAGGACCCGCAGCGTGTCGTAGACCTGCATACTGTCGGCATTGATCACCACGCCGTTTGTCTCGCGCGCCAGGCGCAATGCAAGCGCCGACTTGCCGCTGGCCGTCGGCCCGGTTATCAGGATCGCATCAAAATTCTCGATAAGGTCGCTCATATGGCTTTCGTTGCCACGCTCATTGCCCATCCGTCAAACCCAGTTCTCAGCGTGGAGCTCGGAGAACAAGCGGCCGAGGCGGTGAAAGCCTCCGGCCTCTACTGGCTGGCGGACGGGATCGCCTGCGATATCGCGCTGCGCGACGGCTCCGATATTAAAGCGGCCGAAGCCGATCTGAGGGCGCTGATCGGGAGCGCGCCGATCGATCTCGTCATCCAGGACGCCGACACGCGGCGGAAAAGATTCCTGATCGCCGACATGGATTCGACCATGATCGGCCAGGAATGCATCGACGAGCTTGCCGATGTCGTCGGGCTGAAGGACAAGGTCGCGACGATCACCGCCCGCGCCATGAACGGCGAGATCGCCTTCGAACCAGCCCTTCGCGAACGCGTGGCACTCTTAAAAGGTCTGCCGATCACCGTCGTCGATGATGTGATCGCCCAGCGCATCACGCTGACCTCGGGCGGGCCGGAACTGATCGCCACCATGAAGGCCAAAGGCCATTACGCCGCCCTCGTCTCCGGCGGCTTCACCGTCTTCACCAGCCGCATCGCCGCGACCCTCGGCTTCGACGAGAACCGCGCCAATGTCCTCCTCGAAAACGATGGCATCCTCACCGGCGAAGTCGCCGAACCCATCCTCGGCAAACAGGCCAAGGTGGACGCGCTCCTCGCCATCGCGGAAAAGCTCGGCATCTCCCCGGAAGACACGATCGCCGTCGGCGACGGCGCCAACGATCTCGGCATGCTCGACATCGCCGGTTCCGGCGTCGCGCTGCACGCCAAGCCCACCGTCGCCGCCCAGGCCAAGATGCGCATCGACC
This sequence comes from Neorhizobium vignae, assembly GCF_000732195.1. GTDB lineage: Bacteria > Pseudomonadota > Alphaproteobacteria > Rhizobiales > Rhizobiaceae > Neorhizobium > Neorhizobium vignae. Next base: position 13,554 of record NZ_JNNU01000024.1, on the reverse strand, counting down.
ACGGCGACCTGACCGCCCTCCTCTACATCCAGGGCTATCGCAAGACGGATTTCGTGACAGCCTGATTACAACCTAAACGATTGACGGATTGAAATACACATCGCATCATTTGCATTGAAGATCATTGCAAAAATGGTATATTTCATGCGTTGGACGATTGAGTTTCTCGATACTGAAGTAAGGGAAAAGCTCTATTCCCTTCCTTTGGACATGCGTGCAGTCTTCGAGCGCATCTCGCACCTGATCGAAGACCATGGCCTTGCCGGGATGCCCGCGCCATATGTGAAGCATCTCGAAGGCCCCGTTTGGGAAATGCGCCTAACGGGGCGCGATGGCATCGCACGTGCCGCCTATATCACGGTGAAAGAAAGACGCGTCGTTGTCGTGCATGTTTTTCGTTAGAAAACTCAGAAAACGCCGCGTCGCGAAATCGAATTCGCGCTGAAGAAAGCGAAGGAGGTCAAATGACGAAACGAAATAGTCTGCTCGCTCGAGATGCCTTTCAAGAGTGGCGCAAGGACCCCGAATTTGTCGCAGCTTACGACGCCCTTGAAGAGGAATTCGCCCTCGCGGAGGCTTTGATGAAGGCACGCGCGCAGGCTTCCATGACGCAAGAAGATGTCGCCAAGGCCATGGGCACCACGCAGGCTGCTATCGCGCGGCTGGAGAGCGGCAGGTCCATGCCCTCCACCCGCACCCTCCAGCGTTTCGCCGACGCCACCGGCACCAAACTGCGCATCAGGTTCGAAAAGCCGAAATCCTCTGCGAAGGTCTCGTAGGACAAAGCCCAAGATCATGCCGCCACGCATCATCCTCGAAACCCAACGCCTCCGTCTCAGGAGCTGGATCGACAGCGACCGCGATCTCTTTCGCGAGATCAACTCCGATCCGAAGGTGATGGAATTTTTCCCGTTTCGCCGCACCTACGAGGAGGCCGACGCCTTTCTCGCAAAGCTCAACGATGCCATCACCGAAACCGGGCTAGGCTTTTACGCGCTGGAACTGAAGGAAACGCAGGAGCCCATGGGGTTCTGCGGCCTGTCGCTCGCCAACATGCCGGATATCTTTCCAGTCGAGACGGTGGAGATCGGCTGGCGGCTGGCGACCCGGTTCTGGGGCAACGGTTATGTCACGGAGGCTGCCCGCGCGCTGCTCGACTTCGCCTTCGGCGAAAAGCACCTCGACGCGGTCGTCTCCTTCGCAGTCGGCGAAAACAGGCGATCGACCGCCGTCATGAAGCGGCTCGGCCTGCATCGAATCACCGGCATGGATTTTGACCATCCGCGGGTGCCGGATACGCATCCGCATCTGAAACCGCATGTGGTCTATGCGATCACCCGCGATGAGTGGCAGCGCCAGAAAGTGGCCGCCGGGCGCGCCCGCTGACGGGCCGGCCCTCGAGCTTACTCCAGCGGCAGCGCCACGAAACGCAGGTTTCCGGAAGGATCCGAGACCATCACATGCGCGTTGCGCCGCCCCTCGGACTTCAGGACCGAGATCCGCTTGACGACGTCGGCCGGGCTTTCGACGAAATCCTGCGCCACCTCGACCACGACCTCGCCGACCTTCAGACCCTTCTGGGCTGCTGGCGAATTCGGCGCGACGGCGGTGATCAGTACCCCTTCGACGCTTTCGACAATGCTGAAACTCTTGCGGCGGTCCTCGTCGAGCACGGCGAGCGTCATGCCGAAGGCTGCGGCCGGGTCCTGGCTAAGTTCGCCCTTCTGATCTGCGGGCGCATTGTTGCCGGGCGTCTTGTTCTCGCCCTGGCCCCCCGGCAGGGCTGGCTGGTCGTCTTCCTCCTCCGGATCGGCGCTATCCTCGAGGCGGCCGAGCGTTACCTTGACGGTCTGCTGCTTGCCGTCGCGCAGGATCACCACGTCGACTTCCTTGTTGACCGGGCTTTCCGCAACGATGCGCGGCAGGTCGCGCATCTCGTTGACGGACTGGCCGTCGAAGGTGAGGATCACGTCACCGGCCTTGATCTCGCCGTTCTTGATCGGTCCGCCATTGACGACGCCGGAAACCAGCGCGCCGCGCGCCCGGTCGAGGCCGAGGCTTGCCGCCACGTCCTCGGTGACCGGCTGGATGCGCACGCCGAGCCAGCCACGGCGCGTCTCGCCGAATTCGGTCAGCTGGTGCACGACATTTTCGGCCAGCTCCGTCGGTACGGCAAAACCGATGCCGATCGACCCGCCCGACGGTGAAATGATCGCGGTATTGATGCCGATCACCTCACCGCGCATGTTGAACAGTGGGCCACCGGAATTGCCCTTGTTGATCGCGGCATCCGTCTGGATGAAGTTGTCATAGGGGCCGGCGTTGATGTTGCGGCCGCGGGCCGAGATGATGCCCAATGTCACGGATCCGCCGAGGCCGAACGGGTTGCCGATCGCCATCACCCAGTCGCCGATCCGCATGCGGCGGGAATCGCCGAAGCGCACGGCCTTGAGCGGCGCCTTGGGCTCGACCTTCAGGACCGACAGGTCGGTCTTGGTGTCGGTGCCGACCAGCTTGGCCTTGAGCTTCGAGCCGTTCGGGAAAATCACCTCGATGTCGTCGGCGCCTTCGATGACATGGTTGTTGGTGACCACATAGCCCGAGGGATCGATCACGAAGCCGGAGCCGAGCGAAGAAACCTTCTGATTGCCGTTCTGATTGCCCTGGCCATCGAAGAAGTCCTCGAAAAACTCCTGGAATGGCGAGCCCTCCTGGATCTGCGGCTGCGGGCCGGCCCCCTGGTCCTTGACGCTCTGGGAGGTGGAGATGTTGACGACGGCATCGAGCAGGCCCTCGGCGAGATCGGCGATCGACCCCGGGCCGCCGCCTGCCATGGGCCCCGGAGCCGGGGGCGGATTGATGGTCGGAGACGCAGTCGGCGGAGCGGGCAGCATCGCCCCCGGAGAACCGGCGGCTGGCGGATTGGCGTTCTGCCCCGGAGCCGCAGGGACCGCGGTCTGGGCAATCGCCTGCAAGGGCGCCGCCAGCAGGGCAAACGTTGCCGCAAGCGTGACGGTGAGCTTGAAGGTCGATCGAACCGAATGAGCCATCTGGCATCCTCGCTGTTGGATTGTCCGCATCCCCCCGGAAGAGCGGCACTCGACCCGGGCCGGCCATAGGAGCCTTTGAATCGGGCGGAGTTTCGACAGAGCATAAGGCGGAATGACGACGGGGGAAATTACCTTTTCGTGAGGATTGCGCCCTCTGCCGATCACGCCTGTGGATGGTCTTGTCATGAAAGGGGCGGCTTTACGCCGCCCCAAGCTTCTCTAATCAGTTCGCCGGCGCTGCGGGTGCAGCGGGCGGTGCCGGCGGAACAGGCGCCTGGATCGGCGCAAGCGCTTGGCCGGCGGACGAGTTGAAGAACCGGAAGAACTCCGAATCCGGCGACAGCACCAGCGTCGTACCGTTATCGGCGAGTGCCGCCACATAGGCACGCATCGTGCGGTAGAATTCGAAGAAGGCCGGATCACGCTGGAAGGCCTCGCCGAAGATCTTGTTGCGTTCGGCGTCACCCCGACCGCGCAGGATTTCCGCATCCCGCTGCGCTTCGGAGACGAACTCGACGACCTGACGGTCGGCGATCGCCCGCCGGCGCTGGCCCTGCTCGTTACCGCGGGCACGGATCAGTTCGGCCTCGGCAAGACGCTCGGCCTTCATGCGCTGGAAGGTCTGCTGCGAGACTTCCTGGGTGAGGTCGGTGCGGCGGATACGGACGTCGCGAATGGCGAGTCCAAGGGTTTCCGCAGCCGCGGTGAGGTCCGCGCGAACCTCCTGCATCATCGAAGAGCGCTCGTTGGAGAGAGCCGCATCGAAATTGCGCAAACCATAGACGCGGCGCAGTGCCGCATCGAGGCGCGTGCGAAGCCGCGATTCGGCCGATTCGCGGTCGCCCGACACCGTTTCCCGGAAGAGGCGCGGATCGGTGATCGAGTAGACCACGAAAGCGTCGACTTCATAGAAGGCGCCGCCGCGCACCTGGACGCGGATATTGTCGAGATCGAAGCGCAATGCCCGGTCCTCGACATACTGGACGCGATCGGCGTCCATGAACGCGAAGGGCAGCTTGAAATAGATGCCCGGCTCGCGCTTGACGTCCTGGATCTCGCCGAAGCGGACGACAATCGCCTGTTCGCGCTCGTTGACCACGAAAACCGACGAATAGATCAGCACGAGGAGAACGGCGAGGCCGATCAGGATGGCGGGAAGTCGATTGGAGTTCATCGTGTGCCTCCCTGGTTCGTCTGCGGCTTGATCATCTCGTTGAGCGGCAGATAGGGGACGACACCGTCCTTGTTGTCCAGAATGATCTTGCGGGAGTTCTTCAGCACAGTTTCCATGGTTTCGAGGAAGATGCGCCGGCGCGTCACTTCAGGCGCGTTGGCATATTCGTTATAGATCGAGACGAAGCGCTGCGCCTCGCCCTGCGCCTCGTTGACGACCCGATCCTTGTAGGCGGATGCCTCTTCACGGACCTGGGCTGCCTGGCCGCGGGCCTGGCCGAGCTTCTGGTTGGCGTATTGGTTCGCCTCTTCGACGAAACGATCCTCGTCCTGTTCGGCACGCTGCACTTCCTCGAAGGCGTCGGCCACTTCACGCGGCGGCGCCGCATCCTCGATCGGCACGGCATTGATGGAAAGGCCGGAGCCGTAGGTATCCATCGTGCCCTGGATGATGTTGCGCACCTCGGTCGAGATGCCTTCGCGGTTGTCGCGGAAAATGTCCTGCGCCGGGCGACGGCCGACGACTTCGCGCATGGCACTTTCGGAAACCTGCTGCAGCGTCGAAGCCGGGCCTTCCAGGTTGAAGAGATAGGCCTTCGGATCGGTCACGGTGAACAGAACCGAGAACTGAACGTTGACGATGTTCTGGTCGCCGGTCAACATCCAGCCGGCATTGGAGCTCGAGCCCCGAGCCGCGCCGATATTCTGCTGCTGTTCGGTGACCTTGACGATCTCGACGGATTCGAACGGCCAGAAATGGAAATGCAAGCCCGGCATGGAGATTTCGTCCTTCGGACGACCGAAACGCAGTTCGACCCCGCGCTCGTCCGGCTGGACCGTGTAGACGGACTGGAAGGCAAGGAAGGCAAGGATCACGATGACGACGATCGCGAAGGCGCCGCCGTTGAAGCCACCCGGCATCACGCTGCGCAGCCGGTCCTGACTGCGCCTTATGATGTCTTCGAGGTCGGGCGGACCGCCGCTCCCCCCGCCGCCGCGTGGGCGGTTCGGTCCCTGTCCCCAGGGCCCTTGATTATTACCGCCACCGCCGCCCCAAGGGCCGCCGCCGCCACCATTCTGATTGCTCCAGGGCATCAAAACCTCTTTGTTCGTATTCGCTCCCAAACCGCGACCCTGCCGTGCGGCAGCCGTCTGGCTATTGCCCGTTATAGGGATGCGCCGACCTGCTTTCAACGCAGGTTCAATAACTTCCCGTTCAACGGTAACGAAATGTTTCAGTTTGTCGCGGTTCGGCGGGCATAACTGGCGAAACGGGTCGGATAACTGTCCTTCTCACCCACCGGAACGGCAACTTCCTCGATCTTCTCGAACACCGCCGGATCGATGGCGGGAAAGAACGTATCGCCGTCTGAAATATCGGTCTCGACATGGGTCACGCGCAGCATGTCCGCGATCTTGATCGCCTGGGCATAGATTTCGCCGCCGCCGAGCACATAAATCTCGTCGGCTCCGGCCTCCTCGGCCCTATGGCCGGCAATCTTCAGTGCCTCGTCGAGGGATGCGGCCACATCGACGCCCTCGTAGTGGAAATCCGGATTGCGCGTGACGACCACATGCGGCCGGCCAGGAAGAGGTCTGCCGCCGAAACTGTCGAAGGTCTTGCGCCCGACGATGACCGGCTTGCCCAAGGTCAGCGCCTTGAAGCGCTTGAGATCGGTCGAAAGCCTCCAGGGCATGTCGCCATCGCGGCCGATGACGCCGTTTTGCGAGACCGCGGCAATGATGACGAGGCGAGGTTTGCTCACACCGCCACCGCCGCCTTGATATGCGGATCGGCCTCATATCCTTCGAGCGCGAAATCCTCGAAGCGGAAGGAGAAGATGTCCTTTACCGCAGGATTGATGCGCATGGTCGGCAGCGCTTTCGGAGTGCGGGTCAGCTGCAGCTTCGCCTGCTCGAAGTGATCCGAATAGATATGCGTATCGCCGAGCGTGTGGACGAAGTCGCCGGGCTTCAGGCCGGTGACCTGGGCGACCATCATCGTCAGCAGGGCATAGGACGCGATGTTGAAGGGCACGCCGAGAAAGACGTCGGCGGAGCGCTGGTAGAGCTGGCAGGAGAGCTTGCCGTCGGCGACATAGAACTGGAACAGGCAATGGCAGGCCGGCAGCGCCATGTCGTCGAGCTGGCCGACGTTCCAGGCTGACACGATATGCCGGCGCGAATTGGGGTTGACCTTGAGGCCTTCGATCAACTGCGAAATCTGGTCGATATGGCGGCCGTCGGGGGCGGGCCAGGAGCGCCACTGGTAGCCGTAAACAGGCCCAAGCTCGCCCTTCTCGTCGGCCCATTCATCCCAGATGGAGACGCCGTTCTCCTTCAGATAGGCGACGTTCGTATCGCCCTTCAGGAACCACAAGAGCTCGTGGATGATCGATCTCAGATGCAGCTTCTTGGTCGTCAGGACCGGAAAACCGTCTGCGAGGTCGAAGCGCATCTGATAGCCGAATACCGAACGCGTCCCCTTGCCGGTGCGGTCGCCCCGGTCGGTACCCGTTTCCATCACATGCCGAAGAAGATCGAGATATTGTTTCATGGGTCAGGCCGCCGATTCCATCCTCTGGGAATGATATAGTAGCATAACGCCGCCCGACCAATCTCCCGTGGCGGTTTTCCCGCTATTTTGGCCCCGCGATTTTGGCAAGCCCGGATCTGCGATTACCTGATGACGTATTTGCGCCAATCGTGGCCCTCGGCGAAACCCAGGACCTCCCTGATCTTGCGATTGCTGATCGGGGCCTCGAATTCGCCGATCTCGCCGACGATGGGCGTGCCGGGCGCCCAGCGCTCGAGGAACGGCCGGGTCGGCTCCAGCGCCGTAATCGTATCGTTGACCGCGTTGAAGACCTGGAAGCCGAGGCCGTCCTTTTCGATGCAGAGATGCACGATCTGGCCGAGATCGCGGGCATCGATATAGCTCCAGGCATTGCGTTTGCGCGACGGCGGGTCGGCGAGGAAGGCAGGGAAGCGGCTGTAGTCCTCCGGCGATATCACGTTGCCGATCCGAAGCGCATAGATGTCCGCGCCGAAACGCATGGCAAAGGCCCGCGCCGTCTTCTCGTTGACGACCTTGGAAAGACCGTAGCTGTCCATCGGATCGACATCATAGTCTTCGGTGAGCGGAAACGAATGATAGTCCTTGTCGCCCTCGGCAAAGCAGACCCCATAGGTCGTCTCGCTGGATGCGATGACCACCTTGGGGATGCCGAGCTTCATCGCCGCCTCGATGACATTGTAGGTGGAGATCGTGTTGGCGGAAAATGTCGCGTTGTCGGGGCGCATCAGAATGCGCGGCACGGCGGCGAAATGCACCACCGCATCGACGGGCGCCGGCCCCTTGCCGCTCTCCAGCCCCTGGAAGCCGAAATGCATGGAGAGCGCGTTGAAGGTCTCGCCGCCGTCCCTCAGATCGGTAATCAGCGTGTTGACGCCGGGGCAGTCGAGGGGCGCCAGGTCGAGGTTGAATACCTCGTGCCCTTGCCCGACGAGATATGGCACGACATGCCGTCCTGCCTTGCCGCTGCCGCCGGTGAATACGATCCGCTTGCCCATGACGCCGTCTCAATCCCATCCGGGCCCTGCCCTGCCTTTTCGAGACCGGCATCGCCGGCCGAAAATGACACTCCCGGTCGATGATGAAGCACGGCACCGCCTGCCCGTCAACGTCGATCCGCGCAAAAGCAGAATGCCTCAGACGCGGCTTCAAGCGCTTGACCTTCCAAGGCCGGAAACTTGTAGCGTCCGCTCCATCTCGTGGAGACGCGAATAGGCGGTCGCGAGGAAATCGTCTCCACGCCAGAAAAATCGCTTGACCTTCCCAGTATGGGAAGCCGCAAGCCACCGACAAGCGGGCGATTGCCTCAATGCTCCGATTGCGGCGGGTTCACCCTTGCTGCTTTCGCGGCGTTGTTGCGATGCCACATAAACGACGTGAAGCGGTGGTCTGAGAAGGCGTCGATTGACAAGCTCGAAGGCACTGGCAATCCTCATAGGCATGAGCGGGATGTATCGAATCACATCTAGAGCGATGGCACTGATGTTCAGACTGGTGATGATCTTGTCACTGGCTGGCTACAGCTTTTCTGCCGTCAGCGCTGCGATGCATCCCGAGAGCGCCGCCCAGGTCTCCCAGATCGAGGATGGTCACGCCTCTCACCATGGCGACGACCGCCTAGCGATGGCCGATGCCGATCATCACGGCAACCAGCACGATCACGGCAGTCCGGAAAAGTCCAAGAACTCCTGCTGCACGGATTATTGCGGCGTTGCGGCCATCACCTGCCCCGGCTCCTCGTTGAGCCATCCGCGCGTGGTCTCCATTCGCGAGTTCATCGACGACACGCATACGGCCGGTCAGAAGCCGAGCCTCCATCGTCCACCTAATATCTGAGAACTAGCACCCGCAGGGCGGGTCTTGCTGTGCCTGTGCGCGAGCGAGCGCCATGGCGCAATTGCGATCATATTCTCGGATTTTCACCATGAAACATTTGTTCCTGGTGGTTGCTCTTCCGCTTTTTGCCAGCGGATGTGCATCCACATTACCTGAAGTCGTGGCTTCGACCGACCACCCTGACACCGTGCCCGACGGCAGGCCACTCCGGTACCGGAGCCCGATTGACGGCTACACCCATCGCATGCCCGTCGATCCGAAGCCCTGGCGCGGTCTCAACGACGCCCAGGCTCCGAAAAAAGGATGAGCGCGATGATAACACGTCACATCAGGCTCGTGTCCGCCGTCGTGCTTCCCCTTGCCGCAGCCGGCTGCGTGACGACGGACTATTCCTCCAAGGATGCCGGTTTCACGACCGCCTCGTCGAAAAGCGGCGAGGCAACCGGCAAACAGACCGTGTGGGTGCAAAACCGACAGCAGGCTCAGGCCGTCCGCGACCGCGTGAAGGCGCTGATGGCCAGGAAGACCGTCGACGTCGAGACCGCCGTCCAGGTCGCTCTCCTGAACAACAAGGGCCTCCAGGCCTCCTATGCCGATCTCGGAGATAGCGCCGCGGACGCATGGCAGACGCAGCTTTCGGTGTTCCCGACCTTCTCCGTCGGCCTGACCGGGATAGCTACTCCCGGACTTGAGGCCTATCGTGTTCTTGAAGGTGCTGTCGCGGCCAATATCCTGGCGCTGGCCACCTACGACAAGAACATCAAGCTGGCCGATACACGATTCCGTCAGGCCCAGCTCAACGCGGCCATCGCCACGATCTCGCTCGCTGCCGAAACGCGACGAGCCTGGGTCAACGCCGTGGCGGCCTGGGAAAATGTCGCCTACCTCAACCAGGCCAAGGCAGCCGCCGACGCGGCGTCCGAACTCGCCAAGAAGATCGGCGAAGCCGGTTCGATGCCGAAGGCCGACCAGGCGCGTGAACACGTCTTTTACGCGGAGCTGACCGGCGAGACTGCCAAGGCAAGGCTCGAAGCAAAGCTTGCCAAGGAGGAGCTGGTCAGGCTGATGGGCCTCTCCGGTTCCGACATCGACTTCCAGATTCCGAACCGTCTCCCCTCGCTGCCGAAGGCATTGATCAAGCGCGACGACATCGAGGCCGAGTCGATCCACAAGCGCATGGATCTACAGGTCGCCCGCCTGGAGCTTCAGGCGACTGCTCAGTCCTACAAGCTCGACGATGTCACCCGCATCGTCACCGACATCGAACTGGTCGGCACCTACGAAAAGGAACGCGAGCGCGAGGACGGCAAGATCCTCTCGGACGTGTCGAAGACCGCATCCCTGGAGTTCAGGATCCCGATCTTCGATTCCGGCCAGGCGCGTCTGCGAAAGGGTGAGCTCGCCTACATGCGGGCTGCCAACCAGCTGGCGGAACGTGCGGTCAACGCCCGTTCGCAAGCCCGCTCCGCCTACCTCGCCTACAGGTCGAACTACGATATCGCGCGCCACTACCGAAACAACGTCCTGCCATTGCGCACTGCGATCGAGGAACAGTCCCTCCTCACCTACAACGGCATGATCACCAGCACCTTCGAACTGATCGCCGATACCCGCGAGAAGATCGACTCCACCATCCTCGCCGTCAACGCGAAGCGCGACTTCTGGCTTGCCGAGGCGAACCTCGCTCCCGTCATCTACGGCGGCAGCACTGGGTCGACTGCGGCCGAGACCGAGGTCGCGTCGGCCGAAGAAGCGCCAGCGGGCGGCCACTGAGAAAGGAAACGAGAATGTTCAATAGAAGACAATTGCTCGGAGCAGGTGCCGCCGGTGCCGCTCTCGTCTCCTCTCAGGCCTGGGGTCAGACCTCGAATACGGGTCTGCCGGAGGCGGCCGTCATGGATACCGCCGCGACCCAGACGCCGGTTCGGCCATCTGTCGGCCCCGACTACAACCCGGTCGTGACGCTCAACGGCTGGACCCTGCCCTTCCGGATGAACAACGGCGTCAAGGAGTTCCACCTTGTTGCAGAGCCGGTGGAACGCGAGATGGCCGAAGGCATGACGGCCTACCTCTGGGGCTATAACGGTCAATCGCCGGGTCCGACCATCGAAGCCGTGGAAGGCGACCGCGTCCGTATCTTCGTGACAAACAAGCTGCCCGAGCACACTACCGTCCACTGGCACGGCATGATCCTGCCGTCGGGGATGGATGGCGTGGGCGGGCTGTCGCAGCCGCACATCCCCGTCGGCAAGACCTTCGTCTACGAGTTCGACCTCGTGAAGTCCGGCACCTTCATGTACCACCCGCATTCGGACGAGATGGTCCAGATGGCGATGGGCATGATGGGCTTCTTCGTCGTCCATCCCAAGGATCCGAAGTTCATGCCGGTGGACCGCGACTTCGTCTTCCTGCTCAGCGCCTATGACATCGATCCCGGCACCTACGTGCCGCGCGTCATGGAGATGACCGACTTCAATCTCTGGACCTGGAACAGCCGGGTCTTCCCGGGCATCGATCCGCTGGTGGTCTCGAAGAACGACAAGGTCCGCGTCCGCGTCGGTAACCTGACGATGACCAACCACCCGATCCATATGCACGGCTACGATTTCGAGGTGACCTGCACCGACGGTGGCTGGGTCAGGCCAGAGGCACGCTGGCCGGAGGTCAGCATTGACATTCCCGTCGGCGCGATGCGGGCCTACGAGTTCGACGCAAAGCATGTCGGCGACTGGGCGATCCATTGCCACAAGTCGCATCACACGATGAACGCGATGGGCCACGACATCCCGACCTTCATCGGCGTCGACAAGAAGGAAGTCACCAAAAAGATCAGGCAGATCCGTCCCGAATACATGCCGATGGGTACGGCCGGCATGGCCGATATGGGCGAGATGTCCATGGAAATACCGGAAAACACCGTTCCCATGATGACCGGGTGGGGCCCCCATGGCCCCATCGAGATGGGCGGCATGTTTTCGGTGGTGAAGGTCCGCGAGGGCATCTCGGCGGGCGACTACACCGATCCGGGTTGGTACGAAAACCCACCCGGCACACAGGCCTGGGAGTGGACGGGAAGCCTTCCCGACGCGCCCAAGGCCAAAGACGCAAAGACGCAGCCGCCGTCGAAACATTCGAAACACGGCTGATCGAACACCCAACAATCAAAGGACATGATTATGAAAACTGCAATCCTCGGCCTGCTCCTGGCCACCCTTGCAACGCCCGCTTTCGCATCCGGCAGCCACGCTGGCGGTCACGGCGAAATGGCCGTCGGCGAACCCGGCGACAAGTCGAAGGTCAGCCAGACCATCCGCGTCAGCATGAAGGAAACGCCGGACGGCAAGATGATCTTCACACCGAACGACTTCAAGGTTCGCAAGGGCCAGACCATCCGCTTCACCATCAGGAACGAAGGCGAGCTCGACCACGAGTTCGTCCTCGACCAGGAAGCCAAGGTGATGGAGCACAAGGCAGTCATGGAGAAGTTCCCGGACATGGAGCATGACGATCCGAACGCGATCCGCCTGAAGCCCGGCAAATCCGGCGATATCGTCTGGAAATTCACCAATGACGGCGTCTTCAAGATCGCCTGCCTCGTTCCCGGCCACTACGACGCCGGAATGCACGGCGACGTCACTGTCGCCAACAAGTAGATCAGAAGGAAGGAAGTAGAACATGAAAACCGTTCTCAAACTTGCCGTCATCGCAGCGCTCGCCCTGACATCCGCCGGTGGTGCGTTCGCTCAGGAGTTCACCAAGGCCACCGTCAAGAAGGTCGATGCCAAGGCCAAGAAGGTCACGCTCATTCATGAGGAGCTGAAGGGTCTCGAAATGCCCGCCATGACCATGGTCTTTCAGGTCGGAGACGACGCGCTGCTGACCAAGCTGAAGGAGGGCGCAAAGGTGCAGTTCGTCGCTGAACGCGTCAACGGCAAGTTGACGGTCACGCAGGTAAAGTGACCCTTACGCCGCGCTTCCCTGCGGAGGCGCGGCGTTAGCTTTCGGCAGGCCATTCGAAACCACGCGCCTTGGTGCGATCCATCACACGGATTAAATTCCGCCTGAATAATCGCAAAGAGCCGACCGAGTGTCAATCGGCGCGGAATGTTGACCCCTTATCGGCGCCCAATCTTCACCCCCCTGTAGACGATCAGCGCTTGGCCTGCCCGGCGCTGGCCGGGGTTGCAGAGGGTAGGTCAAGTGCGGGTGATGGGTATCTTCGGCTTTAGCTTTGAGAGCGGTTTTTGAAGCGCCAGGATTCGTTGCTGGTTTCCACGATCTCGCAGTGGTGGGTCAAACGGTCGAGGAGTGCCGTCGTCATCTTCGCATCGCCGAACACCGACGGCCATTCGCCGAAGGCGAGGTTTGTGGTGACGATGATCGAAGTACGCTCGTAGAGCCTGCTGATCAGGTGGAACAGGAGCTGACCACCGGCCTGTGCGAACGGTAGATAGCCGAGTTCATCGAGGATGATGAAGTCGGGGCGTGTAAGGTAATCCGCCGTCCGGCCCTGCTTCCCGTTGCGCGTTTCCGTTTCCAACCGATTGACCAGATCGACGACGTTGAAGAAGCGGCCGCGTGTGCTGTTGCGTATGAGTTCGCGGGCAATCGCGATAGCCAGGTGGCTCTTGCCTGTTCCCGTGCCGCGACGAGAACGACGTTACGCTGATCGGCGACGAAGGTGCCCGTAGCCAGTTGCCGCACCAGGGATTCATTGACGGGCGTGTCGGTAAAATCGAAGTCGTCGATATCCTTGGCGAGTGGCAGCTTGGCGATGCTGAGCTGGTAGCGGATCGAGCGGGCCTGCTTCTCGGCAATCTCCGACTGCAGGAGATCACCGACGATGCGCGGCGGTTCGTGCTGCCGTTTGATGCCGTTGCCCCTGACCTCGTCATAAGCGCTGCGCATTCCGTAAAGCTT
>NZ_JNNU01000023.1 GCF_000732195.1 Neorhizobium vignae | reverse complement strand
CCACCTCTCGGGACATCATCCGCCTTACTGGCCCTGGCGGGCCTGGCGAGGCATCCAGCACGGATTTTACCTATTCTACGAACATTTCGTCTCGCCCCTTGCGAATGTTCGGAATAATCGCAGCGGCAAGCAGAACGACCGAAACGAGAAGAAGACCTGCACTGATCGGTTCGGTGATGAATGTCGAAAGAGATCCGCGACGGCCATGGACCGCACTCAAAGGCCGTACATATGAACGCACCGTCCGCGTGGATAGATCGGTTGTGAAGCCCCTTGCACCGCGGGCCGTTCCACATATGAGGTTGTATAGGCGCGAGAACCGGGCCGGTAATTGTTATGGGCTCAGACCGCGGATCCGATCACCAAGGAGAAATTCGATGCCACTAGGATGAACAATTGACAAAAGACCTGATGTGAAAGGATACGAACTCGCGACCTGCAAGTTCCTGAGTATAGCATTACGCTGAATATCCATGATAATGTCCTTTATCATGGATATAAAAACTGAGTGCCGAGCGCACTTAACGACATGGTATTCCACCTATCGTCCAGTTCGGAAACTCAGCGCCATGCAGAACAAAGCGCTAAGTCCCAACTGTCAGGATCAGACAAACGGAACGACAAGTTCGCGCTGAGCGCCCAGTCCATGTGAGATTCCGATCAGATCGGCCGCCCGCTCACCGATGACAACACAAGGCGCCATTGTGTTGCCCGTTGTGATGCGCGGCATAATCGAGGCGTCCGCTATGCGAAGACCCTCGATGCCGTAGACCTTGAGCTCATTATCGACGACCGACATGCTGTCGCGCCCCATCTTGGCGGTGGAGGTTTGATGCCAGTAGGTAACGGCTGAGCGTCGGATGAAATCGATCATGCCCGATCTGTCGCGCGCACCTGGAGCTGTTTCGCCTGTCACCAACGGGGAAAAGCCCTCGCTGTTACCGAGTTCGCGACACAACTCGACTGCGGCCAAAGCGGCGGCCATGTCTTCCGGCTCGCTAAGGGAGTTCGGGTCGATCAGGATGGGATCGTTTATCTTGGGACCAGAGAGCCGCAACCGACCACGGCTTTTCGGCTGGGCAAGACCATTGAACATCGTCCAGCCGTGCTCCGGCGTTTCAAGACCGGTCTCAAGGGGCGACGGAACTGCGAACTCTAACTGGCACTGCAGGATGTCCGGCTGGGATAGCCGGGCATCACTCTTCCAGTAGATGTTTGCCTCACATCCGCTACCGCCGACTGCTTCCGGCTTTCGGTAGGCCCATGTGCAGCCGAAAGCGAGATGATCCTGGTGATTGCGACCGACACCCGGCAGGTGTTGCACAACGGGAATACCATGCGCCTGCAGCTCGTCTTGTGGGCCGATACCGGACTGCATTAGGACTTTCGGCGTGGTGATAGCCCCAAGTGACAGCACCGTTTCGCATTGCGCCATAAACTGGCGTCGCCGACCATCGATTAGAGCTTCAACTCCTCTCACCCGCCGACCATCGAAGATGAGACGCGTGACCAGCGCCTCGGTTATCACCGTCAAATTGGGGCGCGGCAGCAGCGGATCAACGTAGGATTCAAACACGGTTTCCCGCTTGCCACCTCGGATACGAAGTTCAGCGATCGATGCGCCGCCAGAGGCCTCCATCATTTCGCCGTTTGTTGAATCGAAGACCGGAATGCCCATCGCTGACGCGGCGCTCAAAAGCGCTTCCGCCACTGGCTGGGGAGACCGAGGCTGTGCCACATATGCAGGCCCACCTACCCCGCGACGAGTAGGATCCGGAGCGCCTTGCCAGTTTTCGACCCGACGATAGTAGCCAAGGATCGATTGATAGCCCCAGGCGTCATCCCCGGCCTCGGCCGCAAAGTGGTTCCAGTCTTCCTTATGTCCCCTGGCCCATACCATGACGTTGATGCTCGAACCGCCGCCAAGTCCTTTGCCCATGCTGAGTGGAAGTCGTCGGCCATCCAGGCCAGCCGCTGGCTGTCCGACAAAGCCCCAGTCCCGGCTCGATCCGAGATTGAGTGGCCATTGCGCAGGGTCGGATACGGTCTCGGATAAATCACCTCCGCCCGCTTCAATGAGCAGAACGCGCGCGTTTCCATCCTCCGCCAGCCGCGCTGCGACAACCGAGCCGCTAGAGCCGGCGCCGCATACGATGAAGTCGTAGACATCACCGACCGCGTCATGCGGGTGAGATGTGGTTTCGGGTCCATTTTTATTACGGGTATACAGTTTCACGTGAGTTCCTCAGTGAATTAATTCTGGTAAATTTGCTGAAGTCGTGGTCGCGAGAGACGAGTGAATCCTCGTGGATCCTGGAAGGATCCGACCCTATCGGCATCTCGCTCAGGCCCGCGGTCTGTTTAACAGATGTGTTTGAGCGTCATCGGTCGGGTCTCGACCGTCCCGATGACGCTGAACCGTTCATTGCTTTTTTGCCGAGACGGTCTTGGCGGCCTGATCAATGGTGTTGGCGATGACCGCTGGCTGCGTCATGAACAGGGCGTGGCTTGCCGACACCTTGGTGATCTTCGCCTTGATGCGCTCTGCCATGTGGATCAGCATCGCCTGATCGAAGGCCTTGTCTTCGGTGGCAATAATGGCCCAGCTCGGCTTGGTGCGCCAAGCGGCATTTTCGAGCTTCGCGCCGAACGCCGACATGTTGATCGGAACCTGCGCGTCCCTCATAAAGGCAACATCGGCGTCACTGACGTCATGCGCGAAACCTGCCTTGAACTTTTCCGGGCTGACATAGCCAAAACCATCCTTTGTGGTCTCAATCACGAATTCAGAAGCGGGCGCGAATCCCTCGTATTGCTGGGCCGTCGTCTCGCCAGCATCCGGAGAAAGAGCGGAAACATAGACAAGGGCCGCAACCTTCTCATCGATACCAGCTTCCGTGATGACGGTTCCGCCCCAGGAGTGCCCGACGAGAATAACCGGACCATTTTGACGCTCAAGCGCCCGCTTGGTGGCGGCGACATCGTCTGCAAGCGACGTCAGGGGGTTCTGCACGATGGTGACGTGATAGCCGCGTTTGGTCAGATTGTCGTAAACACCCCTCCAGCCGGAACCGTCCGCAAACGCGCCGTGAACCAGAACGATGTTTCTTACCGATTGATCTTTAGGAATGATGTCGGCGGCATTCGCTGCCGGTAATGCAACCGACAGTGAGGCTGCAGCTGCGATTGCCGAAATGGTGGTGATGGACCTGCGTGTCATGGCTTTCTCCTCTTTGCAATTGCGATAACTGTTATCGCGATATCTGTTAACTCTCACATCTCGAATCGCACGTCAACATAATTCTTATTGCGATATTGGTTTTCGTGATAAGTTCAATTATATGGATGTTTACAGGAGTTCTAAATGAGCCAACACCATAACGATCCCCCGCCTCTGCCCGACCAGCTGTGCTACGCGATCTACACCGCCGGCATGGCTATTCAGCGCGCCTACAAGCCGCTTCTCGACGAGCTTGGGCTGACATATCCGCAGTATCTCGTCCTGAACGTTCTCTGGGCGAAGGACGAGCAAACCGTGGTTTCTATCGCCGACAAACTAGCTCTTGAGTCCAGCACGTTGACACCGCTTCTAAAACGCCTGGAAGCCGCCGGGCTCGTGCGTCGGACGCGCAATGCTAGCAACGAGCGTCAGGTTCTGGTGGCGCTGACAGATCAGGGTCGTTCCTTGCAGCATAAGGCAGGCTGCCTCAGCGATACCTTGCTTGCAGCCTCGACGCAGACACCGCCGGAACTCGCTGCGTTGAACCGCGACGTGCGGCATTTGCGTGACGCGATCTACTCCCAGATCGGCGGGTGGGACGCACCCGCCTGACTTGCAATGGCGTGAGGCGGCCAAATGCTCAAGCGGTCGGCACGGTCCCACCGTCAATCACGTGCTCGGTTCCGGTAATCGACGCTGCTCGATCCGATGAAAGGAATGCAATCAGATCCGCGACCTCTTCCGGTCTGGCCGGTCGTCCGAGCGGTATGCCGCCGAGCGAGTTCATGATCACTTGCACTGCGGCTTCGTACTCGATGCCGGCTTCCGCGGCGATGCGCAGGGCAAGACCATTGGCACCCGGATCGGCGATCCAACCGGGAGAGACCCGCACCACCCGGACGCCCTTCGGAGAAACCTCCTTGGAGATACTCTTGCTGTAAGTGTTGAGCGCCCCCTTGGCCGAAGCATAGCCGGTCGTCGCCTCAGGTAGCGGAAGGTTTCTCTGGATCGACGTAACGTGGATGACGACACCGCTTCCCTGAGCGATCATCCCGGGGATGAGAGCTCGATCCAGTCTGACTGCAGGGAAGAAGTTGAGGTTGAACTCTTTCTCCCATTCATCGTCGGTGAGCGCGGCGAAGCCGCCTGACGGGGCCGAAGAGCCGCCCAGCATGTTCACAAGGATATCGAGGCCGCCGAGCTCTCTCTGCACCGCGTCGACGACGGTCATTACCCCCGCCGTGGTGGTCAGGTCGGCTTCGATGAACGCCGCCCCGGAGAAGTCAGCAGGCTTCTTACGAGCGGTGGTCACTACGCTGGCGCCGAGTTCCTTGAACAGCGCCACGGTTGCGGCGCCGGCCCCCGAAGTGCCGCCAGTGATGAGGGCGCGACGGCCCTGCAAGGTGAGGAACTGTGTCATACGGTGATCTCCAGTTCGGCGACCTTGTCGTTCGCGAGGGCGAACAAGAAGCGCAGATCAATGGGGCTGCCCGGGAAGTCGCCGACGGCATGGGCCGTTACCTGGGTTTTCCCGTTTTCGGTGGCAATGAAGAAGGGTTCTACCGTGTAGCTGTATTGCTGAGCTTCATCAGCCATCCATGCGCGGATGGCATCACGGCCTCGGTGCGTGAGGCCTTTATCTTTCACGATGCCGTCCTCGGTGAATGTGGCAGCGATCGCATCCGGACTGCCTGTCCGGTCGGCCTCGAAATATGCTTCGATGGCCTTGGGAAGTTTGATCGTCATTGGTTCCTCCAATTTGAATTCCAGCCTCTGCCAACTGAGGGCGCCGCCCCGTCAGGAGGTCGATAGGTGTAATCTAGGATGAGTTGGTTGACACGATAACTAGGATAAAGGAGGATGAGACGTTGCGAAAAATGGGATAATGACGCGCTCAGTACTTATCGATTTGGACGCCGTTCTCAGCATCGCGCGCCTCGGCTCGTTCAGGGCTGCCGCGCTCGAGCTCGGCATGTCCACCACCGCATTGAGCAATGCCATCGCAAAGCTTGAGCAGCGTCTCGGCGTTCGCCTGTTCAACCGTACAACGCGGAGCGTTTCGCTTACCGACGCTGGAAAGACATTTGTGGAGCGAGTTGGACCGGCGATGACGGACATCCACGATGCCATGCTCATGGTCCAATCGCTTCAGGAAACTCCGACGGGCATATTGCGCATCAATGCCTTCGCGACAGCAGCACGCGAGGTGATGGAACCGCTCATATTGTCGTTCATGCAGCGCTACCCTCAGGTGCATATCGATCTGGTCACAGAGGGACGGATCGTTGACATTGTTGCGGCGGGGTTCGACCTGGGCTTGAGGCCGGCCGATCTGGTGCCGACCGACATGATCGCGGTGCCACTCGGTACCAAGCGCAGTAACGCCGTTGTCGCATCACCAGACTTCCTGCGCACTCATGGCAGTCCTACGGTGCCAGCCGACCTATATCGGTTTCGCTGCATCCGTGCGCGCCTGCCCAACAACGCCTTGTTTCGGTGGAAATTTGAAAAGGATGGAAACGCTGTCCAGATCGATGTGCAAGGCTCAATAACTCTCGACGAGTCAAGCCTTGTCAGGATAGCGGCGCAAAATGGAGTGGGCCTGGGATACGTTATGGAGGCAGATGTGCGCGATGACATTACGGCCGGGCGACTAGTGCGCGTTCTCGAGGACTGGACTCCCCCACTGGCGCCATTAGCCCTATACTACCCCGGCAGGAAGAATCCGCCGGCTGCGTTCAGCGCATTCATTCAAGCTGCCCGCGATTTTGCGAAGGGGTAATCGACCGGGGCTTAAATCAACGTCTTCTCGACATCGAAGATACGCACCCAACGTACTTTGACGTCATCCGTCTTGCTGGGAGGAACAGTCCGTAAAATGACTGTTATCCGGACTGGGACCTGCATCCCGTGTACGTGGCCGCTCGCTGCGATTTTAGATGTTCGGAAAATCAAATGGCAGGAAATGGCCAAATCAAACGGTTGATCCTCGGCATCGCCCGATGCGGAATTCCAGCGAGCCTTGGGCAAGATCTCACGCCGGAACACAATTACTGGATGCATCTTCGCGATTGCCGCTAGAAAACGCTCGGGAGGCGGACTTGGCTCGGGATAGACGGTCGGCTTCCCGCCACGCTTGTATTCTCCATGGCAACAAGCGTCGGAAATGCGGGGCACACAAGGCTCATCCGCTCGAAGGGGTTAAAAATCCCACGGGTTGAAGAGCACGAGACCTGTCGATTCAAAATCCTTGAGATTGCGCGTGGCCAAGCGACCGCGGTTCACGCGAGCTATCGCAGCGATCATTGCATCGGGTACTGACATTGCACGGCCCTGACGAGCCGCCTGCCCCATGATCTCACCATAAGCGAGTGCGGCTTCTTCTGTGAGACCAAATATCCGTTCGGCAAACCGACGGCGCCATTCCGCCAGCCCGTGTTCCAAGCGCTCCGCCCGCTGGTCCGGCCTGATCTTTTGAATGCCGAAAGCAATCTCGGCGATCGTCACGGTGGGCAGTGCTAATTCTGCGTCGAACCGTACCAGCCAGGCCATGACCGCCTGATCAGGATCCTTCCGCAACGTCTCCAAAACAATGTTGGTATCGACAAATATCAAAGCTCGATACCTTGGTGAGGAGTGCGGCCTTCACGGATGATGGTGTCCAGGTCAATATCTGTGGCAGCTTGCGCGTTGACCCGCGCGTAAAAGGCGGCCGCTGGTTCGCGACCCGCCTCGCGTGTCTCGTAGGCCTCAAGCGCGCGCTCCACCACTTCTGCAATCGAACGGTTCTCACGTCGCGCGAGTCGGTGAGCCAGATCCCTTGCCTTGGAGCTTCGGACGGAGAGTTGTGGTGCGGCCATGGCAGTCTCCTTTGCGAAAATATATGCTCATCGCACCTGCCATCAAGATGGCAGATGCTGGCTTGCCATCGCGCTGGACCTTGCACTCTCGACTAGCAATCCGCACTACGCGCGATGACACCTGCTCAATTCGGCAATTCGCATCAACTGCGAGATATGCGACCTTCGTGCTTTCCAGACGTCGCCGAACTTGAAAGCTTCCATCGCGCTTCAGAAGCGCCAAACATTTCTCAGCCAGCGCTGATCCGCCGCACCCTTGGGAAATTTCGAAACAGAACGTGGTCGATACGAACCCGCCTGATGTTCGAACAAAAAGGTTGTCGCCTGTCACCCATTCAACCGTTTTAGAGCATGGCTCACTGTCGGTTGGGAAAGGCCGAGGACATTCCCAGCTTCCGTAACGTTCCCTTTGATCGCAAGGGCATAGAGAACCTTGATTAAATTGAGATCGATCGACCCGAAAGCGAATTGACGTCCACTACCGCCTTTGATCTTCGTTGTCACCCTACCATTACGCCCTAAGCCAAACGTTTATACAGACCTTGGAACACGTGACCAAGTCTCAAGCGATGCGGCCTCAAACCTGTCATCGCAAACCTCAGGAGACTACGGTTGCACGGCGTAGAAGATAGATCTCGTCGGTCATCTAGACGTCGGGAACCGGTATCAACACTGAATTCAATTACAACACACGACAGCCAACTTGCAGTGCCCCATGGTGCCCACGCTGGTCGCCGCTCCAACATGCTTGCTCGGCAAAATCTCGATAACAGCGTTCTTCGCTGCCGGAGTGATCCGGTCATTTGCTGCGCATGACCTCGGTCCTGCGCTTACTTCTATGGGCTTGGCCATCCGGACTGTTTCAAAGCAGCGGGGGCATGAACGGTTTCCTGGAAACGAGGGCGTCCTAACAAGGCAATTTACTTCTGCTGGACTGTGACCCGTCAACGTTCATCCTGGCTCATGTCTGTTTATAGGGTTCTAGTAGAGCTGACTACGCTGGATGGAATTCAATAACCGCAACCTCGTGATCCTCGATAGCCGGAACCTCGAAAACAAGCGTCATTCCCTGCTTTATGGCCGGGAAAGACTGACCGCTTACGGTCAGGCGAATGTCCGAAGACGCTGTTCTCGTGCCGACATGCAGACGAACGGTGACCGGGCCGACAGGCAGGAGTTCGTCCTGTCGGCCTGGCGTTTTCGCCGTGGTCAGACGGTTGTTGAGATGCAGGATGTAACGGTCTTCCTGCTCATACAGCGTCGAGCTGACGACGCCGTGGCCGCCTTCGAGCGACACAAGCTGCCGATCACGGAGGGCCCAGCGGACGGCATTGGAGATAATCGTGGCATGCTCCGGATGCTCGTCGCGGGCAAAACACCGGTCGAGATCGCCGACAAACCAGATCAGCTTGCCGCCGTTCGCCGGCTCGCGAACCGTGATCACCGGCAGATCCGAACGAGGTTGGCGCATCCAGGCCGTCTCCGGCGGGTAGATCGGAAAATCGGGAATGAAGGTCGCGAGAACGGCCACGTCGTCATCCACACTCACCCCGGGAAGGAAACCGCCGAACGGAATGGTGTCGGTGCCTTCGAGACCCGCAAATATCGGGTGGCGCGTACCCGCTGCGGCCGGCGCTGTGCTGTCGGCGGGACCGTAAAGGCTGATCCGCACTTCCGGCACGAGCCGAATATAGGTGTGGCGCACGCTCGTCTCGATATCGGGATTGGCAAGCTCCTGCCCGCCATGCGATCCTCCCTTGCGGTGGACGCCGAACAGATCAGCGAGCGCGAAATCCCCCCGCGGGTCGCCGGAAGTGTCGTAGAGACTGGTCTCGGACGTGGCGATCGCCGAACCGCCGGAGCGGGCGAACGCCCTCACCGCCTCCGCCTGCCCATCGGACAGCGCTCCGATATTGGGCAGGATCAGTACACCGAAACGCCCCGCGGCTCCGGCGATATCGTCGGCATTGACCGGCAGATAAGTGAGGCCGGCGCGATCGAGGGCACGGATTGCTCCCCTGTAGGGATTCATCGTGCGGTCGGTGGTCTTGTCCTGTCCGTAGAAATCGTGATTGTCCTGCGACCACACGACACCCACGTCGGCCAGCGGCCTACGATTGAGAAGAATGTCCTCATTGGCTTCATGCCAGGAGAAGATCGGCTCTGCGCTTGTGTATTGGCGCCGGTCTTCGTGGAGTGAACCAATGTGGTGCCACCACGGCTGGATGCCGCCGGCAAAACCGGCTGAAGACCATAACTTGACCTCGGCGGCGGGCATGCTCGCGAGCCTAAACGCCGGGCTTCCGAGCTGGTATTGCGGCATGCTTTCCGGAATGAGCTTTTCCCAGCCGCCCACCTCATGCAGCCGCTTGCCCGCTTCCGTATTGTCGGCAAACCCATCCACGGCGTTGCGGCGCTGATGGTCCAGCATGACGATTTCGGTGCGCGCGAGGATAGCCTTGAGATCGATGAAGCGGGAACTGTTGTTCATCACGTCGCCACTGATCATGCCCATCCAGCGGCAGTGCTTGCCGCCCACCTTCGTCGTGACCTCGTTATTGAACTCCCAGAGATCGGTGCGGCGCTGGTAGTTCCAGCGGATCCAGCGACGATAACGCTCGTCGGACCAGTCATGGCTTGAGGGCAGGTCGACGCCGGCATATCCGTGGAACTGCGCGGCGCAATGCCGGCAATAGCAGATGTTCTTACGAGGAATGCCGGCCCAGCTGTTGTCGGCGAAACCGTCCGGCCCGCTGTGTTCGATAATCTCCCGCATGACCTCGGGGAGGTATTCCCAATAATAGGGCGAGTTGATGCAGGTGACGTATTTGTCCGCCTGGCGGTAGGGCTTGCCGGTCGCGTCGACGCAGATCCAGTCCGGATGAGCGCGGTAGAAGTCCTCCGCCACCCGGTTCGAATCCATGCGGGCGATAACCTTCAGCCCTGCCGCGCGGGCGTCCCTGACGATCTCACCGTAGAGGTCACGCTCGCCGAGCGTATGGGCGCGGTGGTGCAGCGGAAAACGGGAGGGGTAATAGGCGACGATGCCCCCGGCATTGACGATCACGCCCTGGACGCGCGTCTTTTTCCAGTGTTCCCGCCACCACGCGGCGTCATAGCGCGATGGATCGATCTCGACCAGGTTGGTCTGTCCCCAACGTTTCGCGGTCCTGTACCAGGGTTCTGCAGCCATTCGTCTCTCCTCCCAGAGCCTCGCGGTTTCCCCGCGACAAACCTTTCCACCCGCCCTGGCCGCCCTTCCTGGCGCTCAGCTCAGGTCATACCGTTCCTCCGCCGACCGCCATCGGCTTCGGTGTCCCGACGTTCGCATCGCCGGCCCGGCCGAGCACTCCACCGCGGTCGGTGCTGGCTCGCTTGATGACGTCGAAGCCGACGTCGATCACCTTTTCGTCGTCCGGTTCGCCGTCGAGCTGCCGGCGCAGTGCGATCACCGCGTCATGCCCGACCTTCCAGCGATGCGTCCTTACGCTCGACAGCGGAGGCGACGCCGCCTCCATGAAATCCTCATCGTTGAAACCCGCGATGCCGAAATCCTGCGGCACGGAGATGCCGCGCGCATTGCATTCGAAGAGCACCCCGAGCGCCAGGACGTCGTTGTTGCAGAAAACCGCATCCAGATCCGGCACCCTTCTCCACAGCTCGGCGAGCAGTTCCCGGCCCATGGCGGGCGTAGAGTACTGATGCTTGTCCCAGCTGCCGCGCAGCGCCAGCGCGCCGAGATCGCCGGCCGCGTTGGCGAGCTGCGGGTCGTAGAGCCCGGCCTCCTCGAGCGCCTCGACATAACCCGACAGACGGCCCTTGGAACGGCTGTTCATCCAGCCGCTCAGGAACCCGATGCGGCGGTACCCGACTTCGATCAGATGCTGCGTCATCGCCTTGCCGGCGTTGTGGTGCGAAAAGCCGATGATCTTGTTCACCGGGTCGTCCGAGAGATCCATGACCTGGATGACCGGGCAATTGGCGTTTTCCAGCATCCGCCGGGCAGTCGGGCTCTGGTCGATACCAGAGACGATCAGGCCGGCGGGCTTGTGCCGGAGGAGCTCCGCCAGAAGCCGCTCCTCCTCATTCAGGTCGTAACGGGTGTTGCCGACCTGGATATGCAGTCGTGTTTTGCCGATCCCGTCATAGATGCCGCGCAGCACGTCGGCGAAGATGTGCTGCGTGAGCGACGGCACGAGGACGCCGACGACGTCGCTGCGGGTGGAGGCCAGCGCGCGGGCAGCGAGGTTCGGGACATAACCGAGTTCGCGAACCGCGGCATCGATCTTCTCTCGCAATGCGTCCGACACCAGCGACGGGTCACGCAGGGCGCGCGAAACGGTAATCGCCCCGACCCCCGCCCGCTGGGCGACGTCGGCTATCGTGGGTTTACCGTCGGTACGGCGTTTCGACATTCAAGGCTCCATCCCATGGATATCCGCCAGCTCCACCCTCTTTGGAAGCAAGCACGCACGGCCATGCTTTCGATGGCCGCGATCATATCCGCCTTGCGCCACGTAATCCATTTGCGCCGTCGGTCCATTACGGTGCCAGCCTCCGCTCTCCCAAAAAATCGTCCTGCAGCGCTTGACGTTTTGTTGATGGCAGCGCTACCATCACCATACGTTGTTCGTCAACCGTCTTGTGCCGTGGAGGCGGCACAAGGGTCGGTAGCCTTGGGGAGGAGTGGCATGGCAATTTCTCGGCGCATGTTCATTGGCCGTACGGCCGCAACCATTGCTGGTGCAAGCATTGCATCCAGCCTTGGTCCGAACGCTTTCGCACAGGGAGCAACAGATACGCTGCGGCTGGCTTTCGCCGCCCGCGGCGTACGCACCATCGATCCCGGCAAGTCCATCCAGGGCGCCGACGAATGGGCGATCATCCACATCTACGACAAGCTCGTCGAAGTGCCGCTCGGGCATTTCCCGAGCGGGGTCGGCGAAGTCCAGCCGAGCCTTGCGACCAGCTGGTCGATGTCGCCGGACGCGAAGACCTGGACGTTCCAGCTTCGCCAGGGCGTCAAATTCCACAAAGGCTACGGGGACTTCACCTCGGACGACGTGAAATACACGTTCGACCGCCTGCGCAACGACAAGGCGCTCGGCGGCAACCGCGTTCTCTTCGACAACATTGCCGACGTGAAGGTGGACGGTCCGGGCAAGGTGATCTTCAGCCTCAACCAGCCTGATCCGCTATTCATCATGGGGCCACTCAGCCACTACTCGTCCAGCATCATCTCGCGCAAGGCGCTGGAAGAAAAGGGCGCCGTTGCCTTCGAAAAGGATCCGATCGGTACCGGCCCCTACCAGCTCGCCAGCGTCGAAAGCGACCCGTCGCAGGGCGTCAAGCTCACTGCCAACAAGGACTATTTCGGCGGCGCGCCGGTCACGCCCAATATCCAGGTCCGCTATATTGCCGACACGACCGCGAGAACGCTGGCACTACTTTCGGGCGACGTCCACATGATTGAGGGCGTGCGCGCACCGGGCTGGGTGCCGTCGATCAAGCAGCGCAATGCCAACCTGCATTTCGACGTCGCTTCGCCGGGCAGCTTCTTCACCATCTCGTTCAACCTGATGGTAAAGCCCTTCGACAACATCAAGGTGCGGCAGGCGATCGCCTATCTCATTAACCGGGATGAACTCGCCAACGCCATGGCGCCCGTCAGCCTGCGCACCTACGGGCTCAACCCGCCCGCCTATCTCGGCGGCTTCACCAAGGACAGCATTCCGGCATCGGTGCGCTACGACTATGATCCGAAGAAGGCAAAGCAGTTGCTAACGGAAGCCGGGCATCCGAACGGATTCTCCTTCACGGCCTACACGTCGCAACGCGAAGACTATTCCTCGGTGATGCTGATCATCCAGGAACAGCTGCGCGCCGGCGGGATCGACATGAAGCTGGACATCAAGGACCACACCGCCTTCCATGCCGACCAAGCGAAAGGAACCAACACGGTGTTCCAGCGCTCGGCGGCCTATCCGCCGGTGCCGACGCAGGCGATCATCGAACAGCTCAGCGCCGGCGCGGAGGTCAGGTCGGACGCTTCCGGCGGTCCCAACTTCAGCCATTACGGCGTCGCTATTCCAGGCATCGACGATATGCTGAAGAAGGCGATGGAAGAGCCCAATCTCGAGAGACGAGTGAAGCTGGTGCAGGACATCGAGGTCAAGTTCCTGACCGACATGCCCCTGCTGCCGATCAGCGATAACGGCTACCTGATCGTCAGGGCCGCCAATGTCAACCTCGGTTACGAACTGAAGTCGGGCTACGCCCATTGGCGCCTGACCAAGGCCAAGATCGGCTGACGGGCTGCGCCTGTCATCGACGAAACAGATCAACCGGGGGGATGTCCAGGTTGATCGAGCATGCTCGCCCCCTGCATTCGTTCGCCGGAAACGGCCGGCCAGGATGTACCGGACACAGTGATAGTCCGTCGGAGCGGCGAATTCTATCCAGTCTAGAGGAAAGACATCATGCCTGTAGCGACTTCGGTCACCATCGTTCTTCCCGGAACGGACATCCCCGCGCCGGTTCGCTGGGCAGCGGCGGAATTGCAGACCGCGCTTGCCCGTCGGAATGTGGAGGCTAGCATTGCCGATGCTGCGCGGTCAGGTATCGTCATCCATGTCTCCGGCGCCGGCTTGCCGGGCGAGCGAGACCTTTCGGTGGACCTGCCGACGACGCCGGAGAGTTTTGCGCTCGTGCGGCAGGGCGACAGCATCACCGCCTGGGGATCGGATGCGCGCGGCCTCGTCTTTGCGCTCACCGAACTTGCCGATCGGGTACAGTTCGCCCAAAGCGACGATCTCTTCGAAGGAACCTTTCCGCTGGTTGAGCGCGCCACGGCAAGGGTCCGCAGCATGAGCCGGATGTTTTGCAGCGAGCAAGAGGACAAGGTCTGGTTCTACGACAGGCAGCAGTGGCGCGAATATCTGTCAATGCTGGCCGCCAACCGTTTCAACCGGTTCTCGCTGGCGCTCGGCTTCGGGTACAATTATCCCTATCACAATCCTTGGATCACCGACGTCTACTTCTATTTCCCCTATCCGTATCTGCTCGACCTTCCCGGCCATGATGTTAAGGTGGTGCAACTGCCGGACGACGAACGCGAGCAGAACCTCGAAATGCTCAGATTCATCGGCCGGGAAGCGTCCAAGCGTGGCCTTGAGTTCCAGCTTGCCCTTTGGACCCAGCGATATGATTTCGATGATGTGCCGCGGGCCAACTATACCGTCCGCGGCGTCACCAAGGACAATCTCGCACCCTATTGCCGCGAAGCGATTACAACACTTCTGAAGGAAGTGCCGGAGATCACCGGCCTTACCTTCCGGGTGCATGTGGAAGGCGGCATTGCCGAGGGGGAATACGGCTTCTGGGAAGACGCCTTTGCCGGCGTTGCAGCTGCCGGCCGACCCGTCGAAATCGACATGCACGGCAAGGGTCTCGACCACAAGATGATCGGCATCGCCCGTGACAGCGGCATGCCGATTGCCGCCTCGCCGAAATATCTTGCCGAGCATATGGGACCGCCCTACCACCAGTCGGCAATTCGCGAAAGAGAATATCCGCCGGAGATCGCCCGCAGCGAACGCGAACAGTTGAGCGAAGGATCACGAAAGTTCCTGCGCTATTCCTATGGCGACCTTTTGACCGCAGACAAGGACTACAAGGTCATCTACCGCATTTGGCCGGGCACGCAGCGCGTACTTCTGTGGGGAGATCCAGAATTTGCGGCGGGTTACGGCCGCAGCTCGATGTTTGCCGGTTCGGACGGCGTGGAATGGTGCGAGCCGCTAGGCTTCAAGGGCCGTATGGGCACCGGCATCCCGGGCGGGCGTTTCAACTATCAGAAGCAGGGTCACGCCACCCGTTACGACTGGCAGAAATACGACTACCAGTACCGGGTCTGGGGCCGGCTTCTCTACAATCCCGAAGCGCCGCGCGAAAGCTGGATGCGCTATCTCCAGCAGATCTGTGGTGACGCCGCCGAAGAATGCGAAAAGGGGATGTCTTGGGCAAGCCGTGTTCTGCCGCTGGTGACCCTCGCGCACGGCCCCTCCGCCTCGAACAACCATTACTGGCCGGAGGTCTACACCAACCTTGCGCTGATAGAAGGCTCGGGGCGACGCGCCTATGGGTTCGACATGGAAGGTCCGGTTCGTTTCGGCAATGCACCGACATTCGATCCGACGCTATTTGCCAATGCGCGTGAATATGCCGAGCTGCTGCTCACCGGACAGGCGTCTCATCGCTATACGCCCCTGGATGTCGCTGATTGGCTGGACGAGATGGCTCAAGGCTGCGAAAGCACGGTGCTGAAGGCGAATAGCAAGTCCAGTTTCGGCAGCGTTGCCGTGCAGAGAATGCTCGTCGATATCCAGATCTGCGCCGGGCTGGCGCGGTTCTTTGCAGAGCGTTTCCGGGCGGCATGTTGGGCTGAACTGTTCGTCGCCACCAAGGTCACACCGCTGATGGACCGCGTCATCGACCACGCAAGGCGCTCTCTGATGGCTTGGGAAAAGATCGCCAATATCTCGCGTGATCTTTATGTAGATGACCTTACTTATGGTCCGCAATCATGGCTTCGCGGCTCGTGGCATTCGAGGCTGCCGGAAATGCAGGGGGAGGTGGCCGATCTGGAGTCGCTTCGCGGTGGCGGTTTCTATGAAAGTGTCGAGGCGAGCCCGGCGGCAGCGGCGGCAATCGCCGCGTTGGGGGCACGTTTCCCGGTCCTCTCCCACCCCACTGGCGTGCAGGGCGCGCCGACCTTCAGGCCCGGTGCCGATTTCGAGGTCCGCTTCGACGGAAAGGCCGACAGCGAACCCACCCTGCATTACCGCCATATCAACCAGGCGGAACGGTGGAAGTCGCTTCCGATGAAAGCCCAGGCCGGAGGTTTTGCGGCCACGGTGTCGGGTGACTACACGCAATCGCGATATCATCTGCAGTATTTCGTCAGCTTCCGGCAGGGCGGGCGCTCGTGTCTGTCGCCGGGATTGCAGCCGAACCTCGCCAACGAACCTTATATTACTGCTCTGCAGGAATGAGGCTGGCGGCTGGCGGTCGGTTGTACAAATATAGCGTGTTTTGGATTGCGTGGAGGCAATGCGGGGCACGCGACCTGGGAGGAGGAACTAGACCATGGCGCGATATCTGCTGTTGAGACTGGCCGACGCCATTCCCACGGTTCTTCTGGTGCTCACCCTTGTTTTCATCGCCATGCGCATCCTGCCGGGCGACCCGGCTATTGCTGCGCTTGGAGACATGGCTACACCCGAACAGCTTGAAATCTTCCGGGAAAGGATGGGCCTTAATGCCCCGCTCTGGCTGCAATACATCAACTTCGTCTGGGGCATGCTGACGCTGGATTTCGGCACGTCGCTGATGAACAACCAGTCGGTACTGCGGCTGATCGCCTATAACTTGCCCTACACGATCGAGCTGACCATCGTCGCGATGATTATGGGCGTCGGCGTCGGCATACCGCTCGGCGTGCTGGCGGCGACCCATCGCAACAAGGCGGCGGACAATGCCGTTCGCGGCTTCTCGCTGCTCGGCTACGCGGTGCCGGATTTCTATCTCGGCGCCCTGCTGCTCATTACTTTTTCGCTGAACATGGGGCTTTTCCCCATCAATGGCGGCGGTGAAGGCTTCCTCGACCGCATGCACCATGTCTTCCTGCCGGCCTTGACACTTGCGCTCGTCAAGGCGGCCTTCATTGGGCGTCTGACGCGCACCTCGCTGCTGGAAGTCTTCGGCAAGGACTATATCCGCACCGCCCGCGCCAAGGGTGCGCGTGAACCGCGCGTCATCTACCGGCACGGCCTGCGCAATGCGCTCCTGCCGCTCACCACCGGCATCGGCCTCAGCACGCTGGCGACACTTTCCGGCTCGGTGGCGATCGAACTGGTCTTCAACCGGCCGGGCATCGGCAAGCTGCTGATCAGCGCAATTTCCGAGCGCGACTATGCGGTCATCCAGGGAGGTGTCGTCATCTTCTCCCTCTTCGTTGTCCTGATCAACCTTTTGATGGACCTCGTCTATATCGTGGTAGATCCCAGAATCCGGGTGCAGTAATGGCAGTCACGACAGAACATTCCCAGCTGCCCTCCCCCTCGCTCGCGCCCGAGCCGAAAGCGCTCAGCCGCCTCGCCTATTCGCTGTTTTCGCGCACCTCAACGATCTTCGCCTTCGCAGTCGTGGTGATCTTCGTGGCGGTCGCGGTCTTCGCGCCGCTCATCGCGCCCTATGATCCGCTGGCGCAGAGCATCTTGAGGATCAACAAGCTGCCATCCACCGCCAACTGGCTCGGCACCGACCAGTTCGGCCGCGACGTCCTGTCGAGAATGATCTACGGCTCGCGCAATTCGCTGATCTTCGGCCTGATCTCCCCGGTGCTGGCAGCGATCTGCGGCACGGTGCTCGGCGTGGTGGCGGGATATTTCGGCGGCATCGTGGACCGCGTCATCTCGCGCGTCATCGACCTGCTCCTCGCCTTCCCCGAGCTCCTGCTTGCGATCATGATCGCGGCGGTGCTGGGCGGCGGTTTCTGGAACGTAATCGCAGTGATCACCGTCGCATTCGTGCCCGGCTTCGCCCGCGTCGCACGCGCCTCGACGCTGGCGGTCAAGCAGGAGCCCTATATCGAGGCTGCCGTCGCGATCGGCGTCAGCACACCGGTGATTATCTTCCGGCACGTCATTCCCAATATCGCCGCGCCGATCGTCGTGCTGATGACGCTCTGGGTGGCGTCCGCCATCCGGCTCGAAGCGTCGTTGAGCTTCCTCGGTATCGGCACGCAGCCGCCAAACCCGAGTTGGGGCAATATCATCCGCGACGGCCTCAACAATCTCTTCGGTTCGCCCTGGCCCATCATCGGGGCGGGCTTTGCCATCACCTGCGTCGTCCTCTCGTTCAACCTTCTGGGCGACGTGGTGCGCGACGTGCTCGATCCGGAGATTTCCGAATGACGGTACCGTTGTTGAAAGTCGACAATCTGGCGGTCGAATTTGGGCCAAAATCCCATCCGATCCGGGTCGTCGACGGCGTGAGCTTCGAGATCCCCCCGGGCGGGGCGGTAGGTATCGTCGGCGAGTCCGGCTCCGGCAAGTCGATCACTTCTCTTTCCATCCTGCGGCTCATCTCCGAGCCGCCAGGGCGGATCGTGCAGGGGCGTATCGAATTCAACGGGGTCAACCTGCTTGATCTGCCGCGCTCGAAAATGCCCGACATCCGCGGCCGCGACATCGCCATGATCTTCCAGGAGCCGATGAGCTCGCTCAACCCGGTGATGAAGATCGGCGACCAGATCGGCGAGGCGATCATGCTGCACGAGGACATGTCCGGGGAAGTACGCCGCAGACGGGTCATCGAGATGCTGGGGCTCGTCGGCATTCCGGACCCGGCCGGGCGTCTTGACTCCTATCCGCACCAGTTTTCCGGCGGCATGCGGCAGCGGGTGATGATCGCCATGGCGCTCGCCTGCAATCCCAAACTGCTGATCGCCGACGAACCGACGACCGCGCTCGACGTGACGATCCAGGCGCAGGTGCTCGACCTGATACACAAGCTGCGCCGCACGTTGAACACCGCCGTGCTCTTGATTTCCCACGATCTCGGCGTCATCGCCGATGTCTGCGAAAGGGTCGTCGTCATGTATGCCGGGCGCGTGGTTGAGGAAGCGGATGTCCGCTCGATCTTCCGCGCGCCGCAGCATCCCTATACGCGCGGGCTGTTGCAATCGATCCCGCGGCTCGACGACGACCGCGACCGGCTCTACCAGATCCCCGGCTCCGTGCCGCTGGCGGGCTCGGTCAAGAAGGGCTGTCCCTTCTACGAGCGCTGTTCGCTGCGCATCGACAAATGCGCGGAGGAGATGCCGCCGATGTTCTCCTTCGGAACCGATCAGCGAGCCGCCTGCTGGGTGACGGCCAGACAAGCAGATGCGCAAGCGAAGGAGGCCACACTGTCATGACCGACCCCATCATACGCGTCGAAGATATCGGCAAGACATTCGGTTCCGGCATGCGGTTCAGCCTTGCGAAACAGGCTGACGAGGTGCGCGCCGTCGACGGCTGTTCCTTTTCCATCAATCGCGGCGAAACGCTGGCGCTGGTCGGCGAGTCCGGCTGCGGCAAGTCCACGCTCGGCCGGCTTCTGTTGCGGCTGATCGATCCGACCGCTGGCCGCGTCTATTTCGAAAAGACCGAACTCACCAACCTGCCCGCCGGCCGGATGCGCGATATGCGCCGCCACCTGCAGATGATCTTCCAGGATCCCTACGGATCGCTCAGCCCCCGCCGCTCGATCGCCCAGATCATCGCCGAGCCGCTCGACGTCTTCGGCCTCGTCCGGTCTGGACGGCAGCGACGCGAACGAGTCGCCGACCTGATGACCCAGGTCGGTCTGTCGCCGACCTTCATGGACCGGCATCCGCGCCAGTTTTCCGGCGGCCAGCGTCAGCGAATCGGCATCGCCCGAGCCATCGCCGTCGACCCAAGTTTCATTGTGGCGGACGAGCCGGTGTCGGCGCTCGACGTCTCTGTGCAGGCGCAGATCATCAATCTGATGCAGGACCTGCAGCGGCAGAAAGGTTTCTCCTTCCTATTCATCGCCCACGACCTCGCCGTCGTGCGCCACATCGCCGATCGCGTCGCGGTCATGTATCTCGGCCGGATCGTCGAGATCGGGCCGAAGAAGCAGATCTACAGAATGCCGCAGCATCCCTATACGCAGGCGCTGATGTCGGCGGCTCCGGAGCCCGATCCCGAACGCAAGGGCAAGCGCATCATTCTGGAAGGCGACGTGCCCAGCCCCAAGCGCGTGCCGCCGGGTTGCAGCTTCCATACCCGGTGCCCGATCCGGCAGGAGATCTGCAGCATCGAGCGGCCGCCGCTGCGCGAAGTCGCAGCAGGCCAACTGGCGGCCTGTCATTTCGCAAAACCGTTTCCCATCCCGCTCGCCAAGGCACGTCCAGCGATCCCAGCCTGACGAGACATCGTAGCAAACCTCAGACGGCGGCTGATTGCCACCGACCTAGTTGTTGTGACAGCGAGTGAGATCGGAAGATGACGGATCGTCGCGATTTTGCCGAGCCGACAGAAAGCCCCCGGATGAGGATTACTCTTCCGGGGACAATGGATTTGGATCCCGATCGGCGTCGTCAGGCAGTCTTGGTGGCGCGATGGAAACGCCAGCGGGCATAGCCGCTCTTGACCGGGTAACCGAGGTTAACGCGCTTGTTGCGAGCCACGGTGAACGAAAGGCTCGAGAGCGCGATCAGCGGCAGATCACGCAGCACCTGCAGCTCGATCTTCTTGCAGAGCTCGAGATATGTCTTGTAGTCGGTGGCCTGGAGAGCCTG
Organism: Neorhizobium vignae; assembly: GCF_000732195.1. Taxonomy (GTDB): domain Bacteria; phylum Pseudomonadota; class Alphaproteobacteria; order Rhizobiales; family Rhizobiaceae; genus Neorhizobium; species Neorhizobium vignae. Next base: position 65,396 of record NZ_JNNU01000023.1, on the reverse strand, counting down.
GTTCAGCAAATCATCGATACCGGGCATCACCACGCCGTAATGGCTATAGGCGCCGCCCCCCTTCCCATCCGGCTTGGCCTCCGATTTCGACGAAAGCTGCTGGAAATAGAGCTGGGTCGGGATGGGCGGGTAACTGGAGGAGTGCATCGCCAGAGTATTCTTGTCGCTGCGATTATCGGCGTGATAGGCGGTATGATCGCCGATCTTCAGGTTCATGCGCATGCCGACGGTGCGGAGCTGCTCCTGCACGATGAGCATGGTCGAGGAATAGTCCTCGCGCTGGCTGCAGTTGCTATCGAAATCGAAGCCGTTGGGGAAGCCCGCTTCGGCCAGCAGCGCCTTCGCTTTTGCCGGATCCGGCTTGTACTGCAGTTCCGGCGGCAGGTCCTCCGTCTTGAAGCCGGCCGGGAAAAAGTCCGGCTGCAGACCGGCCATGAACCCGCCCATTGGCTTCAGCGCGTCGGCGACCGCATGTCGGTCGATCGCATACATCAACGCCTGGCGGACCTTCAGGTTGTCGAATGGCTTACGCTTCAAGTTGATGTGCAGCGTATTGAAGGAACCCGGTTGGGTCATGTCGAACTGCAGCGTCGGGTCACGCTGCAGCATGGAATCGACCCAGCCCGGCGCCCGAACCGCCTCGATCATGTCGACATTGCCGGAAAGCAACGCCAGCGTCCGGGCTGTAGTATCGGCAATGAAAACACATTCGACGCCGGCGATCTTCGCCTTGGTACCCCAATAGCCCTCATGGCGCTTCATTGCTTCGCCCCACTCGCTGTCGAAACGGGTAAGTTCGTAGGGACCGGTTCCCACCGCATCGGTCATGAACTTTTCAGCGCCGATCTTGTCGAAGGCCTTTTTCGAAACAATTGATGTGTTGTTGGAGAAGATGGTCGTGCCAAGCAGGTTCACGTCCGGCGTCTTCAGGATGACGTCGACCTCGTACGGACCCTTGGCAACCACATCCGCGACGTTCGACATGATGGTCTTGTTGGTGCCATCGGCGATGGCGCGCTTGTAGGAGAAGACGACGTCTTCCGACGTCATCTCTCCGTAACCCTTGTGGAACTGCACGCCCTGACGCAGCTTGAAGCTCCAGGTCTTGGCGTCCGGCGACGATTTCCATTCGGTCGCGAGCGTTGGCACGTATTTGTCGGGCGTCGTGGCGAAATCGCCGTCTTCCGGCCGGACGAGCTGTTCGTATACCTGCTCCGTTGCCCAGTTGTCAGACCCCTGTGTCGTGAAGTTGGGGTCGCTGGTGCGAGGGCCGCCGGCAGCAATGCCGATACGAATGACATCGGCATTCTGCGCATGGGCCGCAGGAATGCTCACGGCGCTCAGTGCCGTGGCGGCTGCCGCCAGTTCAAGAAATTCTCTTCTGTTCAAGCTCATTATCTCCTCCCAAAGACAAGCTTCGCTTTTCAGCCTCGCCGTTTGTCCAATTCGGCGTCGTTAATCACCAGACCGAGACCCGGGCCGCTCGGAACTTCGAATTTTCCATTTGATGGTTTTGGCGGGTTGACAAAGGCAGCATGCATGCGGGTCGACGGATCGGCGAATTCCGCCGGCTTCGTCAGGTGCATAATGGTCGCCAGCAGATGCAGGTTGGCGGCGTGTGCGATGGTCGGTTGCGTTTGATGCGGCACGAGTTCGACGCCGTGCGCGTAGCAGACCGCTGCGCATTGCATGAGGCCGGTAATGCCGCCCATCTTGATGATGTCCGGCTGTACCATTCGGACACCCGCATTGATTATGTCGATCAGCGCCTGCGTGGTGTAGGTCTGCTCCGCAGCCGACACGGTGATGTCGAGACGTTGCGCGACCTCTCCCATGGCACGGACGTTATAATGCTGAACCGGCTCCTCGAACCAGATATAGCCAAGCTCCTCCAGAGCCCGACCCACCCGGATCGCTCCACCGACCGAATATTGATTGTTGGCGTCGAAGGCGAGCGGGAAATCGTCGCCCACCAGTTTGCGCACCGCCTTGGCCTTGGCGATGTCGCCTGGAATGTCACAGTCCTGCCGGCTGCGATCGCCGTCCCAACGGATCTTGATGGCCGCGGGCGTTTCGGATTTCCAGCGTGCCTCGACCGCCTTAACAGTCTCGTCGACGGTGCGACCGGCATTGCCGCCGATCGAGGCATAGAACGGCACTTCCGTGCGCCAGCCGCCGCCAAGCAGCTTGAAGATCGGCTGGTTGAAATATTTGCCCTTGATATCCCAGAGCGCGATATCCAGGGCTGCCAGCGCACCGGTCACCGCCCCCTCCGGGCCGAGCTTCACATATCTATGCAGCAGTCTGTCGTAAAGGACCGCGTGGTCCAAAGCATCGACCCCGATAAGCGAAGATGCAAAATCGCGGACCACGCCGAGCGAATGCTCGCCACCCATCATCGGTGACGCCTCTCCGTGCCCGACGATGCCATCGGTGGTCGTCACGCGGACGATGGCGCTGCGGCGGCCCGGCGGCTCGTTCGGCCCCCAGCTCACCTGAAAAGCCTCGATGGATTTGATCGTCGTCGCCACTGCGTACCTCATTGAAAACGAAATTACCCGGCCAAGCGGTTCAAGATCTTCGGCAGGACTCACTTCGGCACATGCAGGCCGTTAGTCCGATGCTGACATGCGTTCGTTGAAGTCTCTCGTGCGGCCCTCCCCGACCGCATCGATCACGTGACCGACCTGGCGCCCGTCACCTTCCTCCATCGCTGCAGCATTGCGCAATTTGCATCCGTATGCAAGCATTGCTTTTGGCGAATGCGGCTGCAACCGTCATGAGCGGGGCATGTCATAAGCGTAGATCTGGGTGCGCACAAAACGGGCGACGAGAAGCCCATCCGCCAGTAGGAATTCCTCGGTTTCCAAATAATGTTTGCCCTTGCGCTGATAGACCTGAGCGACCCGCCCGACCGTCGCGAGACGCTGGCCGGGCCTGACCTGCGCAAAGTGCTGGGTCTCGATATCTGTCAGAACCACCGGCGAGGGAAACCGAAAACTGTTATGAGCGTCTCCCATGGCGAGCCGCATTATGCAGCCGGAATGGACGATGTCCTCACTCTCGTAGAAAGCCTCGCTCTCCCCGAAGGACCGCAGGGAGGCTTCGAAATCACTCTGCGTCAGCACGCGGTTGGCCGTGGTCAGCGGCGTGTCCGGGTGGAGGCTGCCGACGCTCACCACCGGAGGAGCCTCTGGTCTCGGAATGAGCGTGAATGCGGAAATATCGGGCACGACCGGGGCGGCATCGGGCAGACCGACCCAGCCGCTGGCGACTTCCGCGCCGTCCTCGTTGATCACCGAAACCTCAGCACGACGCATGGCCGCGCCACCCTCGAGCATTCCGACACGGAAAAGAATACGATCCCCGTTATAGACCGGTCGTAGAAAGCGGGCACCCATGCCGCCTCGGATCGTCCACGCCTCTCCCCAGGCCTGTAGCGCGACGCGGCTTATGTGACCGTAAACGAAGGCCCCCGGAATGAGCGCTGCCTTGTAACCCCGCGCGCGGGCGACGCTATCATCGTGGATCGTGCCGATGTAACGCGGGTCATCGTCCAGCCGGATATCGACGTTCAGATCTCTGGGGAAAGCCGGGAGCATATCTGCTTGATCCATTTATCAACCATCCGGAAAAGGGACTGTCGCCATGACATCGTCGGCCGAAACGCGAGCGATCTCTAAGGCAGGCAGAGCGAGGATATTTTCGAGTATGTACCGGTTATCGCCCCCGAACTGCGGAGCCGGGCGACGCTGGCTGCCTGGCGTCCGGCTCAGGTGGATCGGCAGGCCCGGATGACGATGCCGCCCGGCATCGGGATGATCGAGTTCCGTGAAGAAACCCCGGTGGACAAGGTAGGCGCTGGACGCGACATCGGCAGCATTGGCAACCGGGGCGGCGGCCACTCCGGCATATTGCAGGAGCCGTGCGACCGCGTGCTTGTCCCGCGTGGCCGTCCATTCGGACAATATCGCCGTCAGTTCCGCTTCATTGCGCTTGCGTGCGGCAAGATCCGAGAACCGTGAGTCGGTAGCAAGCTGCGAACGCCCGATCACGGCGCATAGTGCTTGCCATTGCGCTTCGTTTTCGGCGGCGATGACCACCCATTGGTCTTCGCCCCTCGCCGGGAAAGCGTCATGCGGCGACATATTCGGGACGCGGTTGCCATCCGGGACAGGATCGACACCGGTCTCGGCTGCCAGCAGGAGTTCAGCGCCGATGAACTGCATGGCCGCCTCGACCTGGGGTATTTCGACATACTGACCCTGGCCAGTCCGGTCCCGATAATGAAGTGCCGTCAGGATTGCTGCGGCGGCATTGAAGCCACCAATCGGGTCGAGATAGGAAGGCCCGCTGTTCTCCGGCTGGCCGCCCGGATAGGCCATCATCGCGGACATGCCCGTTGCCATTTCCATAGTCGGTCCGAGCGCGGCATATCCCGACATCGGCCCGCTGCCGCCGAAGGCGGGGAGTTCAGCGACGATGATATCCGGCTTGATCGCCGCCAGGCTCTCGTAATCGAGCCCGAGTTTCGCGAGCGTGCCGGGCCGGAAATTGCAGATCAGTACGTCGGCGACGGCGACGAGCCTGCGCAGCGTGCTCTGCCCTTCCTCGGTCTTCAGATTGAGGATGCAGGAGAGCTTGTTGACATTCTGCGAGTTGAACAGAAAGGACCGGTCGAACGGCCGTAGGCCGGGTTCGCCATCCGGAAAGTTGATCGGATTCGGCCTCTCCTTGTTGAGCCGCCAGGAATTCACTCGGTTCGGCGATTCCACATGGATCGACTGCGCGCCGAAATAGGCAAGGACCCGACCCGCCATCGGGCCTGCCCAGGCGGTGGTGATCTCGATCACCCTCAGGCCATCCATCGGCGGCGCTTCCGGAGGCCTCGACGACTGCTGCGGTCGCCGGTTCTTAGCCTCCCATACGGCCGGATCGAACTTCAGTTCTCCGAGTTCCGGCGCGCCTGATCTGACCAGGCGCGGCGTCGCGCTCAGGCGAAAGGGTGGACCAAGGATAAGCCCGCCCTCAACCTTTTCCCAATAGTGTCGACCGCTCAGGTGGCGGTTATGGATCTGCTCGGACGGGCGATAAGCCTTCGCAGCAATAATCTGGGCTTTCTGCAGTCGATCGACCAGTTCCTCGGCAGACCAGTCCTTTACCTTGTCCTGAATGATCTCGTAGAGGGTCTCCCAGTTCACCCTTCGCACCTGCGGCTCTGAAAATCGCGGATCGGCTTCCAGAGAAAGCAGATCGAGCGCAGTGCAGACCGCGCGCCAGCGGTGATTGTAGATCCAGATGCATACCCAGCCATCGCCGCACTTCACTTGCCCCGCCGGAATGGTCTGGTCCTTCCTCGTGTGGATCGAGCCATTGTAGATGTGGCGCATGACATAAGGGAAGCACATGGCCGCCGCGGTTTCCGCCGCATCGACCGTCACGACCTGACCGAGACCGCTGGAATGGCGCTCGTGCAACGCCGCCATGATTCCGATATACGCCGCCTGCCCCGCGGCAAAGGACGCGCGCTCGCCAACGCCATAGAGCGGCTCCCGCCCGTAGGCGCCATTGTTGTTCATCATGCCGGAGAGAGCCTGAAGGACAATCTCCGGCCCGCGCCACTCTTTCAGTGGCCCGTCGCCACCAAAGGCGGTTACGCAGGCCGCAATGCAGGCCCGATTGAGATGTGCAATATTCTCGGCATCGAAATCCTCCGGCAGGATGGCGATGTCCGCCGCCGAAAGCATGGCATTCAGCATCTCCTGCCCACCAGTATCTGTCTGGTCCAGGATGATGGAACGCTTGCCGGTGTTCAGATGCCAGAACCGCAGCGACAGGCCTGGCTCGGCAACGGAAAACGGCGGCATTTGCCGGATGGGTGAACCCTCCGGAGGCTCGACCAGGGTTACGTCAGCGCCGAAATCCGCGAGCAGGCGCGCGCAATACTGCCCGGCAAGGGTATTCGATAAATCGACGACCCGCAGGCCGTCCAGAGCTTTGGACATCCGCGCCTCCACCATCCGATTGTCTCGTCGGGTCTCCTCCCCGCCGACGTCAAACCTAGCTTGCCTTGCATACGGATGCAAGATTGGCAGTATTTTCAGTTTCGCGTATTGATAGACGGCTGTTTCAGGCATAGTGAGAAGCGCGCACCGGTTGCAGGATGCCAAGAGGAGCCGGCATTGAGCAGGAATGAAACTGCCAGCGAAAAAACCAGACGCAAGCCGATGACTGCGCGGGAGCTCGCGCGCATGCTTGGTGTCAGCCAGTCGGCAGTCTCCCGCGCCTTTACACCGGGCGCGAGCATCGCGCCCGAGTTGCGGGAAAAGATCGTCCGTTTTGCCGAAGATGTGGACTACCACCCAAATGCGATTGCCAGCATGCTGTCGAAGAGCCGCACGAATATCGTCGGCATCGTCATCTCGGACATGCAGAACCCTTTTTATCCGGCATTGATCGAACAGCTTTCGCGTGCCCTGCAACGCATCGGGCTCCAGAGCCTGATGTTCAACATCACTAAGGGCACAAACCTCGAGGAGCAGCTTTCGGCGCTGAGGCGCTACAATGTCGATGCAGTCATCATCATCTCCGCGACGATCCTGTCCGGCCCGACGCTTCGCTGGGCGACGGAGGGCAGGGCCGCAATCCTGATCAACCGCGTGGCGGAAGATACGGAACTGAGTTGCGTGATCTGCGACAATGCCGAGGGCGCGAGAGCGATCGCCGACCATTTCCACGCCATCGGCCGCCGTCGCGTCGCCTATGTCGCAGGCCTTTCGCATACGACCACAAATCGCGAGCGCCAGAACGCCTTCATCACCCGCGTCGCCGAGCACGGCATGACACTTTCCGCCCTCATAGATGGCAATGAATACAGCTACTATGCGGGGAGGACCGCTGCGTTCGACATTCTTGCGCGCGGAGAAACTGACGCGATCTTTTTTGCCAACGACATTCTTGCGGCAGGGGGTCTCGATGCGCTTAAGGAAAGAGGGGTAAGCGTGCCTGAGGATATCGCTGTCGCCGGATTCGACGACATCAGCATGGCAGCCTGGCCGCATTACGATCTGACGACGTTCCGTCAGCCGATCGACATGATCGTCGATGTTGCGGTAGCCATGATCGAGAACGGTTCATGTGCTCCGGGCCAACGTCCGACCATCCGTCGTATTTCCGGCGAGCTTGTCAAGAGAGGCTCAACGGCCATCGTGGACCCCTAGCCGGTCAAGCTAGACTCAGGACCTGTTAATCGCGCTGCGGAGCACCATCGCCTCGAACTCCGACAACGCCGCTACCCCTTCGCTTGTCGGCGCCGCCGAAGCCCGGATCGTCTCGGCAAAGCGCGGCCGGGTGCGGTGCTGCCAGCCACCGGCAACCCACACCAGCTCGCAGGGCCGGGACTAAATTCCTCACGCGGATCGTCAATGAGCAGGTCGATGCCGCAATCCTTACCAACCACCCGCGCCAGCGTCTCACGGCCAACGGGTTCGGCCGAAGCAAAGATCACCGCCTCGACGCGCAGGATCCATTCCGCCAGCGCAGTTCCGGCGGCAAGTCTTCCAGCTCCCGATCGTAGAGCATGTCCTGCCGCTCCTTTGGAGCCCGTCAACGGGGTTTGGCTGCGGAGGGTCCGGCCATGGTCACAACCCGAAAATCCGGAAGGAGGAACGGTTTGACAATTCGCGCACCGCGTCGAAACTTTCGGGTGGTTCGAACAGCCGGTTCGCCGCCCAGCGCGACAGTTTTGAGCCGGGCGCGGACGCCGGCACGGCATCCCCCCTCAGCAATCCGCAGATCACCGGCTCGGCGCCTTTGGTTCGCACTTCGGCGCAACGGCCAGCAACCACGCTGCGCGGCGATCGGTCTCGACGGCAGACCGCAGCGCTGCCTCAACGCCGTCAACTAATGCCAGGCAGATCGCTTTTGGATAAACCGGGGCTGACCCGGCCGAACGCGACCGCGGCCACCGATGGTGCGGAAGGCGGAGCCAAGACGCTCGGGCAGCAACAACGGTAGGAATTTTGGCCATCTCAGCGCGCGCGCTAGGACGACATCGGCCACACCGAGCGCCATCACCTCGGTGTCCGGGCGAACGGCAAAGACCGTTGTTCGGAGGGTCCGCCACGATGAAGGGAGCTGCTCGCAAAGACTGAACGGCAGGATCAACCAGATCCGGGATTGAGGCAAGATCATCGTCCCACCGAAGGGCAAAAAGCTCCGCAATCTCTTTGACAAACGACGTGTTGATCGGCACGGGTCGGCGCGTCATAATTCTGGTGGCCAGAAAACAGCTTTCCGGCCGGGCCCGGATCGTCAGCAGAGGCAGTCAACAAAACGGCGTCGCGGACGGCGCTTTTTTCTTCCGCACGACCGATCATCTTTGCGGCGACCGAGCTGATTTCAGGGCTAGGCGATCGCGCCAGCAGCCGAGCCATAGTGGGTCGGCTCAGATTAGATCGTCGAGAGATTTCAGTGCGATACCAGCGGCTAAGGCGGCGTCGGTCTCATTAATGTCGCGACCACGGGTCGGCGCCCACCCCGGCAGGCGGGGCGACCAGTCGGGGGCCGTTGAAGCGGTGGGCGCGAGCGAATTCATGGGCCGGCGGACAAATCAGGTGGGCGGTTTATGACAGTAATATTGGCATAAACCGCACGCCATGTCGTCTCGAGGAGATACGACTCAAACATTGGTTGAAAACCATAGAATGGTAGATTTTGGAGGTTGCCGTGTCGCCGAACATTAACCCAGCAACGGTAGCGCTGGTCGATGAGCTCGCTCGCCGCCAGGGCATCCGCAAAACGGCGGCGATCCATCAGGCTCCAACCGAGCGCCTTCACCGTCTAGGGCATGCCGACATCTCGAAGGATCGCACGCTCGATGAACTCCGCGCTATCAGAAAGGGAATAACACGCCTTCCGGAACCGGAAAAACGCAGCGACGAAGAGATCGTCGGTTTCGATGAACACGGCATTCCGAACTGATGGTCATCGATACATCGGCCATTGTTGCAATCCGGGCGCGACGAGCCGCAGGCGGAACGTCTGGAGAAAGCCTCGTCGCCAACCCTATCCGGTTGCTCCCAGTGACCTGCGTACTCGAAACCCGTATGGTCATGGTCAGTCGGCGCGGCGAACATGCCCTGGCCGAGATCGATCTTTGGCTTTCCAAGATTGGAGCTAAGATCATCCCTGTCGATGTAGAGCTGGTCGATCTGGCGACCCAAGCCTGGCTGACCTATGGGAAGGGCCGACATCCGGCCGGACTTAATTTTGCGGACTGCTTTTCTTACGCACTGGCGAAACGTGCCGATGATGCCCTGCTATTTATCGGCGAAGATTTTAGACAGACGGACATCGAGACGGCTTGATGATAACCGAAGGAACGCTCGTCGAAGGCGTCACGGACATCGCCCCTCCCTTGCCTCACCACCGGCGGCCGTGGCGGGCAATCTACAGGATCTCACCGATCGAGCCCGCGGCTATGTAGAGGCGGTCAGTTCCAAACACAAAAAAGGCCTATGCTTCAGACTGGACGTGGTGTGCGAGATTGGACTCATGGGAGTGCTTCATCTCCGGCCAGAATGTTTCCTCACGTAGTTTCATCAAGTACTCGTCAAGCGGCTAGGGGCCCGAGCTCAAAGGCCAAGAGTGAGCTGAATTTCTTCGCGCGATCCGACGGCGGCGGCCGGCGGGCCAAAATGCCTGCTTCGCAATTGTGTCGGCCTTGATTTGCCGGGAGGGGCAGGCTCCAACACGAATGGAAGACGGTGATATCAGCGACCGCGTCCAACCGCGCAGTTGGCGCAGGCCAAAGACCGCCACACCCTCCCAAGAAAGCTCCAATGATGCGTCGGAGATCACTTACTCACTGCTATATTACAGGTTAGGTTCTGCTAACCTCACACCCACCGGAGGAATTCCGAACTGAGCTTTGAACGCTCGGCTGAAGGCTGCTTCCGATTCGTAACCGACCTTTCTCGCCACATCGCTCACACGCGCATTGGCCTGCCGCATGAACCCATGCGCAAGCGTGAGCCGCCACCGATTGTGGTAGGACAAAGGTGCTTCCTTGACCAGGGCCGAGAACCTTTCGGCGAAACTGGACCTCGACATTCCAACCGCATTCGCGAGATCGGCCACACTCCATTTACGGAACGGTTCGTCATGAATGGCCTTGAGCGCGCGGCTGATGCGAGGATCCGCTAACGCCCCCAGCCATCCGGTATCGCTCGCGTTCCTGGTCTGCGCCCAAGTTCGAATGACGCGGATGATCAGCACGTCGATCAGGCGGGAGATCATGACGGAGGAGCCCGGAAGTACCGTCTGGGCTTCCATCATCATGAAATGCGCCAGTCCCTCGAGCCATCCTCCGGTCTGGCCGCCCGATTTTTCAATATGGATCACGGCCGGCAGCGCCGAGACGACCCAGGGCACGGATGCGCTCTCGAAATGAAAGACCCCGCCGATGGTCTTGGTGTGCTCGCCATTGCCCCCATGGCGCAGTCGCAACTGCTCGGTCGTGAATTGCTCTTGCATCAGGTCGCCGGCATTCGCCGCAATCGCATCACTGCCATCACCCAGGATATGCCCGACGCCGCGCGGCAGCATGACCAGGTCACCGGCAATCGCCCGCACTGGTGCTTCCCCGGCCACCCGAACGATCAGGCTGCCATCCAGAACCACGAAGAAATAGGCCGATCCGGGCTCGAAGCGCAGGGCCCAGGGATGGTTCAGCTCCGCGGAGAACACGAGCTCTCCGCGCAGTCTTACCAAATCGAGCATCTGGGACAGCAGATCGACCCGAGACGCCAGCATGGGGCCGATTCCGGACGATAGGGCATGTCTTGTGGGGTTCCAATCATGGTCATCCATTGCGCCGAGCCGTAGGTTATGGGGGTATTCAGGTACGAATTACGAAACGAAACAAGGCGTTACAGAGAACACCGGGTTCCGTTGGATCAAACAAGTACCGCATGAAGCATTGCAGATTGTCTACCCCGAAATCAACCCGGCCATGCGCCGCAAGTGGAGCCTCCCAATGAAAACCCTTCTTATGTCCGCCCTCATGCTTTCCACCACCATCCTGGGCGCCGCCCCGGCCTTCGCCCAGACCGCTCTGCCCGCACAGACCATCAAGAACATCGTGCTGGTGCATGGCGCCTTCGTCGATGAGACCAGCTGGAGCGGCGTTGCCGCCATCCTCGCCGCCAAGGGCTACAAGGTCACGGCCGTCAAGAACCCGCTGACCTCGCTTGCCGACGATGTGGCCGCAACCAACGCTGTCCTCGATGCGCAGGATGGTCCGGCCGTGCTGGTCGGTCACTCCTGGGGTGGCGTGGTCATCGGGGAAGCCGGCAACAATTCGAAAGTGGCGTCGCTGGTTTATGTTTCGGCCTTCGCGCCGGACAAGGGCGAGACGATTTCTGCGCTGGCAGCGAGTGGCCCGGCCACACCCGGCGTCAAGGCGATCCGGCCCGACGCCAAGGGATATCTCACCATCGACCCCGCCGTCTTCCCAAGCGCCGTCGCCGGCGATCTGCCCAAGGAAATCGGCGCGCACCTGGCGGCACACCAGATGCCGATCAACCACACGGCCTTCGACGCTGCGGCCGAAGTCGCCGCCTGGCACGACAAGCCGAGCTGGTACGTGTTGAGCTCGAAGGATCTGGTTCTCGACCCCCATGCCCAGGCTTTCTTTGCCGAGCGGATCAAGGCCAAGGTGACGACGGTTGACGGCAGCCACGCTTCGCTGGCGTCCCATGCCGCAGAGGTTGCGGCCGTCATTGAGGCTGCAACGGGGGCCAAGTAATCGCGTGCTTCGACGACGCCACCGACGCTTCTGATAACGTCGTCATGTGAATATCGTGTAACCCTGAGCTTCTGAAAAAGGCGATGGGGTACACGACGTTTCGATCCACCACTCATTTATGCAGGGACCACTTGATATCACCGGTTGACGCCGACTTTTCGGGCCGGCGTTCCATGCCGGACGGCTCGATGAAGCAGGACCGTCTTCAACAATACTCATTTCTAGTTCTCCTTAGGCCAATATTGGCCGATGGGAAAACGCGTGAGCTCGGGGATTGACCTGCTTTCCCATCGGCAATGCCCTCGCACTACGCCGCCGCGATCCGTTGAACAAAATCCAGAAAAGCCCGTACCTTTGCAGGCGGCATGTGGCGTGACGGATGATAGGCGTAAAGCGGAAACCGCTCGCCGGACCATTCCGTCAGGATCGTCGTGAGCGCCCCGCTCTCAAGCCACTCGTCGAGACCGATGGCAACGCTCTGGAATATGCCTTGCCCCGCGAGACAGGCCGCAACGGCAGCGGAGGGATCGTCCATGACCAACCGCCCTGCTACCTTGATCTCGATGGCACCGTTATCGCCCTGGAATTCCCAGGTGAACGGTCGCCCGGTCTGCGGGTCGCGAAAGAGGATGCAATCGTGGTGCATCAGGTCGTGGGGCGTGGCTGGAACTCCGTGACGGTCGAGATAGCCTGGGGCGGCGCAGGTCAGCACCGGTACGTCCAGCAGCTTGCGCGTGATCAGCGACGATTCGTCCGGCGGACCAAACCGCACGGCGACATCCGCGCCGCTCATCATTTCTTCGCGATAGTTGCTGGTGGTCAGATCGAGTGTCAGAGCGGGATAGCGCGCCAGAAATTCACCGATCCTTGGCGCCAACACCATGCGCGCGAACCAGGGATCGATCGAAACCCTGAGCCGCCCGCCGACGAATGCCGCCGAACCGGCGGCTTCGGAGGCCGCCTCCTCCAGCCCGGCCAGCAACGGCATTATTCTTGCGTGGAAACGGGCGCCCTCTTCCGTCAGCGTAACCTCACGCGGATTGCGGTCGAACAATCTGACGCCGACGCGTTGTTCGAGCCGCGCTACCGCACGACTGACCCCCGATGGCGTGAGGCCGAGAACATCCGCGGCCCGCACGAAATTGCCCGCTTCCATCACCGCCCCGAAAACGCCGACCCCGGTCAGCAGCCGCGTGTCGAAACTCATGCCCTCTCTCCGTCGCAAGGTCGGTCTTGGCCGACCGTCTCGTCATGATGATTTGAAGTCATCTTATCTTTGATTTTAATGCGCGTGAATCATCTTTCTGCGTCCCGTAGATACTTCCTCAGCGCCCGGCGGCATGTCGGGACCGCGCAAATCTCCGGCCTCGCAGAGAAGGAATTCATCCATGAATGCGATCTCACGCAGAAGCCTGTTGGCGCGCGGCGGCCTCTTGCTGGCAGCCGGTACAGCCGCTGCGAATACGCCGGTTCATGCGCTGGCAGCCAAACCGCAAGCGCGGTCCGGAAATTTCAAACCGATCGATATGGCGATGGAGCAGGCCGTTCGCGACGGGACCGTGGCAGGAGTCGTCGCCACAGCCGCAGGACCGGACGGCGTGATCTACGAAGGGACCTTCGGAAAGGCCAATACAGTTACCGGAGCGACGATGCGCGCCGATACGTTGTTCTGGCTGTTGTCCATGACGAAGGCCTTCACCGCCACGGCCTGCATGCAACTCATCGAGCAGGGCAGGATCGATCCCGAGGACGATGCGGCGAAATATCTGCCGGAACTCGCCAATCCGATGGTGTTGGAGGGTTTCGACGGCGACGGCCAGCCACGCCTGCGGCCGGCCAAGCGTGCCATCAAGGTGCGTCACCTGCTCACCCACACCTCCGGCTATACCTATTCGATCTGGAGCGATGCGCTGACGCGCTACGAGCAGATCACAGGAATGCCGGACATAGCTACCTGCAAAAACGGTGCTTTCCTGGCACCGCTCGAATTCGATCCCGGCGATCGCTGGCAATACGGCATCAGCATGGACTGGGTCGGAAAGCTGGTGGAAGCGGTCAGCGACCAGTCGCTGGAGGTCTATTTCCGCGAGAACATCTTCGCCCCGCTCGGCATGACCGATTCAGGCTTCCTGATCGGCAGCAAGCAGAAGGCCAGGGTCGCCACCTTCCACAACAGGAGCGCGGACGGCGGACTGACACCCGCACCCTTCGAAATGCCACAACGGCCCGAATTCTTCATGGGTGGCGGCGGCGCCTTCAGCACGCCACGCGACTACATGGCCTTCCTGCAGATGCTGCTGAACGGCGGCTCCCACAAGGGCGGGCGCGTGCTGAAGCCGGAAACGGTCGCGTCGATGATGCGAAACCAGATCGGCGATCTCGACGTGCACGCCATGACGACGGCCCAGTCCGGTTATTCGCGCAGCTTCGACCAGTTTCCCGGCGAGCCCCACAAGTGGGGATATTCGTTCGACATCAACACGCTGCCCGGTCCGAACGGTCGGTCGGCGGGCAGCATTTCATGGGCTGGCCTGCTCAACTGCTATTTCTGGCTCGACCCGGTCAGGAAGGTGATCGGTGCCATCTTCACCCAGCTTCTGCCCTTCTACGACGAAAAGGTCGTGAAGCTCTACGGCACATTCGAGCGCCGTCTCTACGACGGCCTCGCCTGATCGATTCCCGACCTCAACACCAGGAGACATATCATGTATGCGATTACAGGAATTACCGGCAAGGTCGGCGGCGCGCTGGCGAAAACCCTGATCGAAGCCGGAGAACCGGTCCGTGCGGTGCTGCGCGATCCCGCCAAGGCGGAAATCTGGCGCAAGCGGGGTTGCGAGATCGCCTTTGCCGACATGGGCGACGCAACGCGGCTTGCCGCCGCGTTCAAGGGCGCCAAGGGCGTCTTCATCCTGCCGCCGTCGGAATTTGATCCGGCGCCCGGCTATCCGGAAGCAGCGAAGCTGAATGAGGTGCTGACGACCGCTCTCCTTGCCGCCCGTCCCGAAAGGGTCGTCTGCCTCTCCACCATCGGCGCCGATGCGGACGTGGACAATCTGTTGAGCCAACGGACGATGCTGGAAGAAGCCCTCGGCGAGCTCGATCTTCCCGTCACCTTCCTGCGGCCCGGCTGGTTCATGGAAAATGCGGCCTGGGACATCGCCTCGGCCCGCGACGAAGGCGTGCTGCACAGCTTCCTCCAGCCTGCCGACAAGACCTTCGCCATGGTCGCGACGCAGGATATCGGCCGGCTTGCCGCAGATCTGATCCGCGAGCGATGGATCGGCAAGCGGGTGGTGGAACTGGAAGGCCCGGCTCGGGTCTCACCCAACGATCTCGCCAATGCCTTCGCGTCGGTGCTCGGGCATCCGGTTCGGGTGGAGATCGTTCCGCGGGCAAGCTGGGAGGACCTGTTCCGTGCCCAGGGTACGCGTCACCCGCAGCCGCGCATGCGTATGCTCGACGGTTTCAGAAGGCTGGATCGACTTCAAGGCCAATAGCGGAAACCGTGTCAGGGGCACGACCTCACTTGCGCAGGTGATCGAAGCGCTGGTCCGGCAGGCGGCGGCGAGCGAGACCGCCTGAGCCCGCCGGGAGGACGGGCGGTGGACGGCTTCTGCCTCTGCCGCCGCGTCCCTCGCAACTCGAAAGGAACGATCATGGAAACGATTGAGACTCACGGTGTCGCTATCCCCCGGTTAGGACTGGGGACTTTCCGGATGCCGGGCGATTCCGCCCGACCGATGGTCGAAAGCGGGCTTGCCCTCGGCTTCCGCCACATCGATACCGCCGCCATGTACGACAATGAGGCCGCCATCGGCGCGGCGCTCGCGGCCTCCGGCATAAACCGCGCTGACCTCTTCGTCACCACCAAGGTCTGGCACGACAAGCTCTCCCCCGATGCCCTGCGCCGGTCCTTCGACACGAGCCTCGACAAGCTTCGCCTCGACCATATCGATCTCTTTCTCGTGCATTGGCCATCGGCGGACATGAACGTGGCTGCGACGCTGGACGCAATCACAAAACTGAAGGAGGAAGGGTTGGCGCGCGCCATCGGCCTCTGCAACTTCAACCTGCCCATGATCCGGCACGCGGTCGAGGAAATCGGCGCCCCCATCGCCGTTCATCAAGTGGAATACCATCCGTTCCTGTCGCAGACGCCGATGCTGGATTACCTTCGCCGCAAGGGTATTGCGATGACCGCCTATGCGCCGCTTGCGCAAGGCCGGGCCGCAAAGGATTCCGTTCTCGCCAGGATCGGTGAGAAGTACAGCGCCACCGCCGCCCAGATCGCCATAGCCTGGCTTCTGGATCAGGAAAACGTCATCGCCATTCCCAAAGCCGCTCGCCCCTCCAGCCAGCGAGCCAATCTCGATGCGCTCAACATTTACCTCGACGAGGAGGACCGCGCGGCGATCGCGGCTCTGCCGAAGAACCTACGCTACGTTGACCCACCTTTTGCTCCAGACTGGGACGCTGCAACGATCTGAAATACAGGTTCTCCAATTTCGAATTCCGCTCAGGATACAACTCGATTCAGCCAAGCAACGTCTGCTTGTTGGAGCCAGGGCTATTGGCGGGAACGACCGAAATGCGGGCGCATAGCAGTCGTTCCACAGATCGGTCTCGATGACGGATTACGAACATCATCCCTCATCGAAAGTCCCGCGTCTTCACCCTGATCTGCTCAATATGACCATAGGGATCGACGATGTCCCGGATCTTCGGCATGCCGCGCCGATCCGGCGCCGGGCTGCCGTGATGGAATTCATCGCCACGGCCATGAGGTAACGGGAAGGCCCCGTCGCGATCGCCCACGCTGGCAAGCTCGACCGCCAGGTCCGTGAGGCGATGAGCGACCAGATGGACCACCTGCCCCTCGCGCTGGATCTTGCCATAGACGCCGACCATGCCGGCGCCGAGAACGACACGGCGGTACTTTTCGAAGGTCTTGACCCAGACCACAAGGTTGGCGATGCCGGTCTCATCCTCGATGGTGATGAACATGACGCCTTTGGCCGAGCCGGGCCGCTGGCGGACCAATACGAGACCGGCGGCTTCGAGCCATTTGCCGTCCCGCGCGTTCATCGCCTCCTCGCATGTGACGATGCGGCGCTTGGCGAGATCTTTCCGCAGGAAAGTCAAAGGGTGTTCGCGCAGGCTCAGACCAACATGGCCGTAGTCCTCGACCACTTCACGGCCCTGGGTCATCGGTTTCAGTTCGACGGCAGGTTCGATTGCCTCCGGGATTACCGCCTGTTCACGAGCTGCTGCGGCGACAAACAGCGGCAAGGGTTCATCCCGTAGCGCTTCGATGGCCCACAATGCGCCGCGACGCGCCAGCTTGAGCGCGGGCTGGAAGGCATCGGCCTCCGCCAGCTTGACCAGGGACGCCGACGGCACGCCGGCGCGTCGCCAGAGGTCATCAACCGACTGAAACGGCTCGTCCTCTCGGGAAGCGACGATGGCGGCGCCGTCCTTGTTGGCCAGGCCTTTCGCCATCCGCATGCCGAGCCGGACGGCAAGCCTCCCCTCCCCCGTCTCTTCGAGCGTGCAGTCCCAGCGCGAGGCATTGACGCAGACCGGCCGAACCTCGACGCCATGCTGCCGGGCGTCGCGGACGATCTGCGCCGGGGCATAGAAGCCCATCGGCTGGGCGTTCAGGAGAGCGGTGCAGAAAACCTCCGGATGCCAGCATTTGAGCCAGGAGGAGGCATAGGCGATCAGGGCGAAACTCGCCGCATGGCTTTCCGGGAAACCGTAGGAGCCGAAACCCTCCAGCTGCGAGAAGGTCTTGAGCGCGAACTCGCGCTCATAGCCCCTGGCAACCATGCCCTCGATGAGCTTGGTTCCGAACTTCGAGACCCCGCCGGTATGTTTGAACGTTGCCATGGCGCGGCGAAGCTGGTCGGCCTCACCGGCGGTAAAACCGGCGCATTCGATCGCCACCCGCATGGCCTGTTCCTGGAAGAGCGGCACGCCAAGCGTCTTGCCGAGCACATTCTGCAGTTCCGGCCTCGGATATTCGACCTTTTCCTTGCCTTCGCGGCGTCGCAGGTAGGGATGCACCATATCGCCCTGGATCGGACCGGGGCGCACGATGGCGACCTCGATGACAAGGTCGTAAAAGGTCTCCGGCTTCAGGCGCGGCAGCATAGACATCTGCGCCCGGCTTTCAATCTGGAAGGTGCCGAGCGTGTCGGCGCGCCGGATCATTGCGTAGGTGCGTGGATCCTCGGCCGGGATGGTTGCGAGATCCATCCTGATGCCCTTGTGCTCTTCAAGCAGGTCGAACCCGCGTTTCATGCAGGAAAGCATGCCCAGCGCCAACACATCCATCTTCATGAATTTCAGAATATCGATATCGTCCTTGTCCCATTCGATGATCTGCCGGCCCGCCATAGCGGCCGGTTCGATGGGAACCAGTTCGTCGAGCCGGTCCTGGGTCAGTACGAAGCCGCCCGGATGCTGGGAATGGTGCCGGGGCGTGCCGATGAGCTGCCGGGAAAGGTCCAGCGCGAGCTTCAGGCGGCGGTCGGTGGCGTTGAGATTGAGCTGCTTGGCATCCTTTTCGCCGATCTCCTCGCTGAAGCCCCAGACGTTCGACGAGAGCATCTTGGTCAGGTCTTCCGGCAGGCCCAAGGCCTTGCCGACGTCGCGGAGTGCACCCTTGGCGCGATAGCAGGTGACGACCGAGCAAAGCGCGGCCCGTTGCCGGCCGTAGGTCTCATAGACCCATTGGATTACCTGCTCCCGGCGCTCGTGCTCGAAATCCACGTCGATGTCCGGCGGTTCCCGTCGTTCCTCCGACACGAAGCGCTCGAACAGCAGGTCGTTGCGGGACGGATCGATCGAGGTGATGCCAAGCACATAACACACTGCTGAATTGGCAGCCGAGCCCCTGCCCTGGCACAGGATATCCTTGGAGCGGGCAAACCGGACAATCGAGTTCACGGTCAGGAAGTATGGCGCATAGTCGAGCTTGGCGATCAGGGCGAGTTCGTGCTTGAGGACGGCTTCCACATCGTCGGGCAGCTCTTCCGGATAGCGGCTGGGGACGGCCTCCCAGACAAGCTTTTCGAGAGCCTGCTGTGCCGTCAGGCCGGGCATCATGATTTCTTCGGGATATTGATAGGCGAGCTGATCGAGCGAAAACTTGCAGCGCCTCGTAATCTCCAGGGTCCGCGCCAGGGCTTCCGGATATCGCCTGAACAGGCGGTGCATCTCCTCCGGCGGCTTCAGATAACGGTCTGCGAAGCGCTGTTTCCGATGGCCGAGCTTGTCGATCGTCGTGTTGTGGCGGATGCAGGTGACGATGTCCTGCAGCATGCGGCGATCGCGGTCATGGTAGAGCACATCATTGGTGACGACCGTCGGCACGCCGGCTTGGGCGGCGAGATTGGAAAGCTGATGCAGCCGCAGTTGGTCGTTGGGCCGCCGTCGCAGCGTCAGAGCCAGATAGGCGCGGTCCGCAAAGTCCGCTTTCAGGCGGCGCAACCGGATGGCGCAGAGATCGTCGGCGAGATCGGGAAGCAGGACGACCAGCAGGCCCTCGCCATAGGCAACCAGGTCATCCCAGCCAAGATCGCATTTGCCCTTGCCCGCCCGGACCTTGCCGATTGACAGCAGGCGGCAGAGCCGGGAATAGGCCGGTCGATCGGTCGGATAGACGAGAACCGAGACATCGTCGCGCAGGTCAAGACGGCAGCCGACGATCAGCTTGATGCCGGTATCCTTCGCCGCCTGATGGGCGCGAACGATACCGGCCAAGCTGTTGTGATCTGTCACAGCCAGAGCCTCGATACCAAGGGCGGCAGCCGTGGCAAACAGCTCGTCGCAGGAACTGGCCCCGCGCAGGAAAGAAAAGTGAGAGGTCATCTGCAGTTCAGCGTATTGAGGCCCATCACTCATCCGAACATCCCCTGGATGAACCAGCTTCCGGAGCCGCTGTCGGCATGTTCGCCATCGCCCTGGCGGTAGATCCAGAACCGCTCGCCGGCCGCATTCTCCACCGAGAAATAGTCTCTGACCGCGACCAGTTCCTTGTCGCGTTTCCACCATTCCCCGAACACTCGTTCCGGCCCATCGGCCCGCTTGACCACATGGCGGATGCCGCGCCAGGTAAACCGCACCGGCGGATGGTCGGGCAGCGGTGCGATGCACTGGATCGGCTCGGGCTGCAGGAAAAGCCGTGACGGCCGCGGCCAGTGCATCGGCCAGCCCACCTCGTCGTCTTCGGCGAGCGGCGGGACCAGCATGAACGACCGTTCCGGGACGTCGCTCTCCACCGCGGCGATGCGATAGATGCGATGGCCGCGATTGGCGATGACATCGACCAGGCCGCTGACATCCGCCACCGACTCTTCGATCAGCGACGAGACCGACTGGACCGCGTCGAGCGGTTCGGCGCGGCTGGCCGACAGGACCAGGATTTCGATGCCAAAGCCGGGGTCGATGGTGTCGATCCGGTCGCAGAGCAGGCGGGTCAGCCGCTGGACGTCGCGCACCGGCTTGGCGGTCCCTGCCCTCACCACCTGCACGCCACTATCGACACGATGACAGAGGAGGTCGAGGCGCCGAACGCCGAGGCCCCGTTCCTCCAGCAGGCCGCAGATGGCCTTCACCAGCTTCCCCACATAACGGGCAATGGTTTCGGCCGCGGAAATCGGCTCGGCGAAGGCGCGGCGCACCTCGATAACCTCAGATGGGCGGATCGGATCAATCGGCTCGACGGCCCTGCAGAGGATCTGGTCGAGCCTTCGGCCGATCTCCGGGCCAAAACGCAGGGCAAGCGGTGCGCGCGGGGTGGCCTCCAGCTCGCGGATCCGCTCGAAGCCGAGTGTGCGCAAGGACGCCACGAGCCCGGCCTCCAGGCGCAGCGCTGCGATAGGTAGATCGAGCACCGCGGCCGGGGTGCCGCCTTCCGATATCACCAGAAACGGATCGGCACGGTATCTGGCGAGCGCATGCGAAGCGCCCCGGCTGTCGGCGATCGCCGCGCGGGCGGCAAAACCCATGGCCCGCAGCCGGTTGATCATGCCGGTGAGCATCAGGGTCTCATTGCCGTGCAGATGGTCGGCGCCGGTTGTTTCGATAACGATCCCGTCCGGCGGATCGACGGCGACGATCGGCGCATAATTGCCGAGGAACCAGAGGGCCAGGCGGTCCAGTTCACGCCGGTCCTCGTCGGGACGCAGGTCTTCGATGAGCAGATTGCTGACCAGCGCCTGTGTCTTGGCAGCCGTCATGCCGACCCGGAGCCCGGCTGCCAGTGCCGCGGCATCTGCGGCCATGATGAGGCGCCGGCCCCCTTCCCGGCCGACCATGACCAGGGGCGTTTCAGCGGTTGGCGCTTGCGGCCCAAGCATCTTGCGATGGCGATCGGTTGGCCAGGTCGGCAGATAGACCGAGACGACCCTGGGCATCGCAGGCTTCGACCACATAATCAGCACTTTCCGCGGCACGACAACGAAGGAGTTCGAGATACCACCGAGGGCGGCCGATACCGGGGACCGGCAAGGGTTCGGAGGGAACGACGGAAATCCGCCATCGCGTCACCGCGGCGGTCGGATGACCGTAGTCGGAAGCCTCCGACTGGCGGCGCCAGCGGCGGATTGCGATGCCGGTCACGCCGGTGGTTTCGGCAGCAAGCTGCAGGCGGCGGGAGCTGGTCATCGTCATGCGGGCGACCTCGCCCACCACGGCGCCGAGCCCGCCGCAGCGCAATCCCTCCTCGAAACAGTCGAGGACGCCTTTTTCATCCAAGGATTCGACCATCAGCACCCGATTGTGGGAAAGCCCGGCCTGTACCAGCCCCGGCATGAACAGGTCCCGCCGCGTCAGGCACCACAGGATCTTGCCGTGTATTCGGGCCGCGATGCCAGCGACAAACAGTGCCGCGGCCGCGCCGTCGAGCGCACCATTGCCGCCCCCGGCAACCTCGTGCAGCGCGCCGAGTGCCAGACCACCGCCCGGCAGGTGCCGGTCGATCGATGCGATCCCGAAGGGAAGCACCTCCCGTTTCCGCAAACCTGAGCCACCGAGGCTTTCGATGCGCTCGCGAAGTTCTTCGATACCAACGTTTGGTGCGCGGTTTTGCATGCTGTTGACGATTCCAAGATGAGACCTTTTCAACGGGCGGGGATGAGACTATGTTCCTCTTTTGTTCTTATTTGTTTAATGAGTCAATCGGCATAAGCGCATGGGCGGCCAAGTGGCTTCCGGATGCTGGCGGGCCGGCCAGGGATTCGAAAGGGAGATCAAAGGCATGGGAAATGAGTTACAGGCCGGGAAAAATTTGGAGCTAAATCCCAGAGCCGATGGCCCACCAGGTTACTCTTCGCGGCATCAAGGCGGCTACGATCGAGGTCGAATGCCGCCGGTGCCATCGACATGGCCTTCTCGACCGGAAGAAGCTGGTGCGTCTTCATGGCTCCATCCCGTCACTTGAGCAGCTGCGCCGGCGCCTGGCGATGGGATGCGAAAGGATTAGTGAGGAAGCGGCCGACCGACCCTGCGAGCTGGCGTTTCCCGGTCTCTTGAAAGTGGCGCAATCGGCTGATTGAGTGGGCCAAGTCCTGAGCGTGCAACCATGATTGAACCACCCTCCTCTGGCGACAGCCGACCGCGCAAGATCATCCATATCGACATGGATGCCTTCTATGCGTCAGTGGAACAGCGGGATAATCCCGAGCTGCGCGGCAAACCGGTGGCGGTCGGGCATGGAGAGGCCCGCGGAGTGGTCGCGGCCGCCAGCTACGAGGCGCGGACATTCGGGGTTCATTCGGCAATGGCGTCTGTCACCGCCAAGCGGAAATGTCCGGAGTTGATCTTCGTGCGGCCCCGTTTCGACGCCTATAAGGCGATCTCGCTGCAGATCAGGGAGATTTTTGCCGAGTACACCCCGCTGATCGAGCCGTTGTCCCTTGACGAAGCCTATCTCGACGTGACCGAGAACTTGAAGGGCATGGTGATCGCGACCGAGATTGCCGAGGAAATCCGTACCAGGATCAAGACGCTTACGGGCCTCAATGCCTCCGCCGGGATTTCCTACAACAAGTTTCTGGCGAAGATGGCGAGCGACTTGAACAAGCCCAATGGGCAAGCGGTAATCACGCCGAAAAACGGCCCGGCATTTGTCGAAGCCCTCCCCGTCAAGAAATTCCACGGTGTCGGCCCGGCGACCGCCGAGCGCATGAAGCGCTACGGCATTGAAACCGGCGCCGATCTGAAGGAGAAATCGCTGGCCTTCCTGCAGGAGCATTTCGGGAAGTCCGGCCCGTATTTCCACGGGATCGCCCGGCGTATCGACAATCGGGAGGTCAAGTCGGACCGCGTGCGCAAGTCTGTGGGTGCGGAAGATACGTTCCGGGACGACATCCATCGCCTAGACGAGGCCATGAACGGGATTGCACCGCTGGTCGACAAGGTCTGGCGATATTGTGAAGCGAACGATATCTGGGCACGGACGGCGACCGTGAAGATCAAATATGCCGACTTCAAGCAGGTCACCCGCAGCCGATCCACCACAATGCCTATCGGCGGTGCGGACGAGCTTGCGAAGCTCTGCAATGTCATCCTGTCAGGCGAGTTTCCGACGCAGAAAGGCGTGCGCCTGCTTGGCGTAACCCTATCATCGCTAGAGAGCAGCAGCAACGATGACGATCGGCAGTTCGCGCTGGATCTTTGAGCAGATCGACCTGTTGAACTCGGCAACACCCAAAGGTAGCGTTGCGCCAATTCCCGACATACAAACGTTGTGGCCCATCGCCAATATTCGCGGCCCAATAACCTCAAGGTCCGGTGCCATGCTGCATTATCCCCGACCTGAAAGATCGGGGACGATGACGTCAGCGGTTTTAACCGCCTACTCCACCTCGGTATCCTCCACCGTGATACCGGACTGAAATGTCAGAAAGCCGGGAATATTGGAGAACCCCTTGACGACCTTACGCAAGCCGAAACTCTGGTCGCGCCACATCAGGTAGACGAAGGGCGATTGCTCCAGTGCCCGATCGACAAATTGGCCATAGATCTTCTCGCGTTCACCCGCCTCGAGCGTGATGCGCCCCTTGTCCAGAAGTTCGTTGATAACCGGGTCGTTGAAATGGGCCGAATTGTTGAGCCGGACCAGTTGCTGACCGCCGTAGAAGAAATTGCTGAGCCAATCGGGATCGGCGATGTCGCCTGCAGTACCCGCGACAAGAAAATCATAATCGCCAGCGTTGTTCTTGGCGATGCGGCCGGACCAGTCCGGAAGATCGAGTTTCGCCTTGATGCCGATCTTGGCGAGCTCCGCCTGCACCGCGACCGCGGTATTGTTATGGAAGCCGTATTG
Source organism: Neorhizobium vignae (assembly GCF_000732195.1). Classification (GTDB taxonomy): domain Bacteria; phylum Pseudomonadota; class Alphaproteobacteria; order Rhizobiales; family Rhizobiaceae; genus Neorhizobium; species Neorhizobium vignae. Next base: position 41,250 of record NZ_JNNU01000023.1, on the reverse strand, counting down.
GGCGGTCGACAACAGCCGTGCCTCGAAGCCGTTCGGATAACCCGCTTTCGCCAGCAGTGCCTTAGCCTTGGCAATGTCGTAGCTGAAGTAGTTGGCCTTCTCCTTGGAATAGCCCATGTATCCTTCCGGAACCGCAATTCCGTAGATTGGCGTGCCGCGGCCATTGAAGGCCGTGTTGATGACCGTGGCTCGATCGATGGCGTAAGATACTGCCTGCCGCACCTCCGGCTTGGAAAACGGCTCGAATTTGGTGTTGAACTGCAGCATCATGAAAGGGCCAGTCGTGCTGGCCAGCTTCAGATTGGAATCGGCCTCGATCGAGGCCGCGTCCTTCCACGGAACGTAATCGATGATGTCGACGTCGCTCGATTTCAGCGCATTCACGCGCGTATTTTCGTCGGCATAAAAGACGTAGTGGACGTCATCGAGGTGAGGCTTGCCCTTCTTGTAATATCCCTCGAACTTTTCGACGGTCAATTCGCGACCACGTTCCCAGGTGGAGAACTTGAAAGGCCCGGCGCCAATCGGCGTTGCGTTCGGATCCTTGCCGTGATCTCTGATCCAGGCGGCGGGCACGATGGCCGATTCCGGAAGCGCCAGGTAGTGGATGAGCGGAACGAATGGCTTGGAAAGCGTCAGCTTGACGGTGTTGGCATCGGGCGTATCGATCGCTTTGATAACGCCCAGCTCATTTCGATAAGTGGCCTTGCTGTCCGCCGCGGTGATGCGCTCGATGGACGCTTTCACATCCTGCGCGGTCACCGGCGACCCGTCGTGGAATTTCGCGTTCCGCAACTTGAACGTATAGGTCAGTGCGTCTGTTGAAACTTCATAGGACTGCGCAAGCTCCTGCGACAGCTTTCCGTCAGCGCCATAGTTGACGAGGCCGCGGTGAATGGCGAGCCGGATCGTTCGGGCCGGCGTTCCCGCATTAATGGTGCTGTCGAGCGTGGAAGGCTCACCGGATAGACCGAAGTAGAGAGTACCGCCCTCAGCCGCCAGGGCCTGATGTACCGAAACGCTGGATGCGAGGGCGAAGATAAGCCCGAGAACTGATTTCTTCATGCTGTACCCCTTTTTTGCTTGTGCTTGTTTATTCGTCTTTTCCATGTCGTCTATTCCTCCCTGAGACGTGGATCGAGAATGTCGCGCAACCGGTCGCCCACCACGTTGATGGCGAGCACTGTCAGCGCGAGAAGAAGGGATGGCCAGATCACATACATCGGGTTCTGGCCGAGATAGCCGCGGGCGGTTCCGATCATCTGGCCCCAGGACGGCTCCGGCGGCACAATGCCGAGGCCGAGGAAACTCAGGCCCGATTCAAGGAGAATGGCCGCGGCTACCGTCAGCGTCGCCTGGACGACCAGCGGCGACAGGATATTCGGCAGGATCGCCGTGAAGACGACACGCCGCACCGAGGCTCCCATGGCATGCTCGGCTTCCATGAACTCCTGGCGTGTCACCTGAAGCGTGGCAGAATGAGCAACCCGGGCAAAGTGCGGGATATAGAGCACGCCGATAACGACCGTCAGGCTGAGAACACCGCTTTCCCAGAAACCGACGGCGAGCAGCGCAAGCAGAATTGGTGGAAAGCTCAACATGATGTCGACCGCACGCATGATCAGAAAGGACAACCACGGGCGTCCGTAAGCGCCGGCGATTCCAAGGAGGCTGCCGAACACGGCCGAGATCACCGTGGCGCCGAGCGCTACAATGAGGGTCGGACGGATGCCGATAAGAAGGCGGCTCAGCAGATCGCGGCCGAATTCGTCGGTTCCCAGCCAGTGGCTGGCGGAGCTGCCCTGGTTGACGGCCTGCGGGTTCAGCGTGAATGGGTCGTGGGGCGCGAGCCAGCCGCCGGAGATCGCCATCAGAAGGACGATCGCCAGTACGGCAAGACTTGCGACGAATGCCGGCTGACTGCGAGCGAGGCCAAGGGTGCGGGAGGTCACGTGCGCTTCCTCCTGATGCGCGGGTCGAGCAGGCTATACAGCAGTTCGACCAGCAAATTAATGCCGATGAAAAGCGCAGCAATGGCAAGCATCGCGCCCTGGACCAGCGGATAGTTGCGGGCGGATACCGCGCCCACCAGCAGTGTGCTGAGCCCCGGCCAATTGAACATCGCTTCGACGAGCACCGTGCCACCCATCAGGTTGCCAAGCTGCAGCCCGATGATGGTGACGATCGGGATTGCCGCATTGCGCAGCACGTGCTGCCAGATGACGCGTCGCTCCGACATGCCCTTTGCCCGTAGCGCCCGCACGAAATCCCGTCCAAGGATTTCCAGCATTGACGAGCGCGTCATACGTGCGATCGAGGCGGCAAGGCCGAATCCGAGTGCCAAGGCCGGGAGGGCGAGCTTGCGGAAATGCTCAAGTGCGTTTCGCGAAATGTCCGTATAGCCGCTGGCCGGCAACCAGCCGAGTTTCAGGCTGAAGAACAGAACGAGCATCGTGCCCATGATGTAGACAGGCACAGAAATCCCGATCGTCGCGACTGACGTCAGGATCGTATCACGCAGACTGCCACGTTTGAGGGCAGCGGCAATGCCGAGCGGGACACCGATCAGCGTCGCGACGATGATCGCCGCAAAGGCAAGTTCCAGGGTGCGAGGCAAGTTGGAAAGGACATATCTCGAAACCGGATAGCCGTTGGCGAGCGACACCCCGAAATCCAGACGCAGCGCCCTCCACAGCCAGACGAAATACTGCGACACGACCGGCTGATCCAGGCCAAGCTGGCTGCGCATGGAGGCGACGGCTTCCGGCGAGGGATTGCTGTCGGCGCCGAGCAACAGCAGCACCGGATCACCCGGCATGATGTACATGACCGAGAAGATCAACGTAGCGATCACCAGCAACTGGATTAAGGCCGTCAGAAGCTTTCGTCCAACAAGCAGCAAAGCTCCGGTAACAGAGGCGTTCACGCGCCCCCCTTTCCGACACGGTCCGAACCGATGGTCGGCACCGCATCGAGCAGCATCCGGGTATAGGCTTCCTTGGGATTGGCGAAGATTGCCTTTGCCGAGCCGTATTCGACGATGCGGCCCTTCTGCATGACGGCGACCGTGTCACTGACATGTTCGACCACGGAAAGGTCGTGGGAAATGAAGAGATAGGTCAAGTCGAACTCAACCTGCAGATCCTTGAGCAGGTTGAGCACCTGCGCCTGTACGGAAACGTCGAGAGCCGAGACAGCCTCATCGCAGATCACGAGCGAAGGATTAAGTGCGAGGGCCCGGGCAATGGCAATCCGCTGTCGCTGTCCACCAGAAAACTCATGCGGATATTTCGCCGCAGCCGTAGCCGGCAGGCCGACTGCCTCGAGCAGGCCAGCGACGCGGCGACGACGAACGGTCGCGGTACCTTCGCCGAAGATGACCAACGGCGCTTCGACAAGCTCGGCGACGGTCTTGCGCGGATTGAGGGAGCCATAAGGGTTCTGGAAGACCATGGCGATCTCACGCCGGAACGGCCGCATCTCGCCTTCCGAGAGGCTGGCGATATCTTGTCCCTTGAACAGGATTTCGCCGGCGTCGGGGCGATAGAGCCGCATGACGGCGCGCGAAAGGGTGCTTTTACCGCAACCGGATTCGCCAACCAGCCCAAGCGTCGAGCGCGGCGCTATGCTCAGGCTGACACGGTCCACGGCGCGCATTTCGACCGGCATCGCAAGCGGTGCAGGCTTGATCCAGTAGGATTTGACCAGATCCCTGATCTCGAGCAGCGGTGAAGCGTTCGCGTCCGGTGCTGCCGCGACGTTGCTCGAACGGACGCGCGGCTCGGGTCGGACGCTGAACACGTTGCCAAGCGCGTCACGCTCGATCACCGGCAGGCGGTCATGCTGGCCGCCGGGCGTCGGCATCGAGTCTATCAGTGCCTTGGCATAACCACTCTTGGGATTATTGAAGAGATCGGCGGTGGTCGCCTCCTCTATTTTGTCCCCGGAATACATCACGACGACCCGGTCCGCGACTTCGTAGATAACGCCAAGGTCGTGGGTGATCAGCAGGATAGCCGCCCCCACCTCTTCGTTAAGGCCGCGCAGCAGATCGAGAACCTGTTTCTGCACTGTCACGTCGAGCGCCGTGGTCGGTTCGTCGGCGATGATGATGTGGGGTTTGCAGGCGACCGCCATGGCGATCATGATGCGTTGACATTGGCCGCCGGAAAGCTCGTGCGGATAGGCCCGCATGGCGCGCTCGGGATCAGGAATTTTGACCTTGTCAAGGAGTTCTATCGCCCTCTGGCGGGCCTGCGCCTTGCCAACCGTTTCGTGAAGCCGGATCGCCTCGATGATCTGGTCACCGCAGGTGAAGATCGGGTCGAGGGATGCTATCGGATCCTGGAAGATCATCGCGATATGCCGGCCGCGCAGCTTGCGCAGTTCACCCGATCCGAGTTGAAGCATGTCGGTGCCGTCGACCAGAACTTCGCCGCTCGTGACCACTGCATTCGGCGGGAGCAAGCCCATCACCGCAAGCGAGGTGATCGTCTTGCCGCTACCGCTTTCCCCGACCAGACCGAGTATTTCGCCCGGCCCGATGGTGAAGTCGATATTGCGCACCGCAGACTTCAGTCCGTCGCGGGTCTTGAAAGCAATGGAGAGGTTCCTGACTTCCAGCATCGCGCCTCCGATCAAGCCGTGATTTGCGATTGGATGGGTGCCGGATAGCCGAACGCGCCCTCGATCCGGCAGATCTCGGCGGCAGATTCCGAGCCCTTTTTCATCGCTGCTTGGATGGCCTGCCGCCCCACGTGCTCGCCGCGCTTCCAGCCACCGGCAACCAGCGTTAGCAGCGTCGCGGTGATGAATGCATCGCCTGCGCCGAGCGTGTCGACGACATCGGTGGGTACGGGTGCAACGGACACAAAGTCCTTGCCATTATAGGCAACAGCGCCCTCTGGCCCGAGCGTCGCGAGAGCCAAGCCGCAGCCATGCCCGACCGCCTCGCGCAGCGCTTCCAATGCGCGGTCGCGCCCGACATCCCCTGCCGACAGGGCGGCGAAATCGAGGTGCGGCGTGACCGGCGCGATTAGGTCCTCGACCTGCCAGCGGTAGGAGAAATCATAGGACAGCAGACGGCTGCCATTCTTCAGTAGCGGGAGATGCCGGTTGAGGTGACTGTAGCAACTCGTGTGCACCAGTGCGAAGGCGGAGAGGTAGGCGATGTCGCCTTGGCTTGGCGTGAACGGTTTTTCCCGGGTTACGCCACCTTTATTGGAGAACACGAACTCGCGGTTTCCGTCGACGACACGCACATCCGCGTGGCCGTTTTCGCCTTCGAAAACACGGCTGTGCGTTGCCGGCACGCGAAGCGCTTCAAGCGTTGCCTGAACATGCCGCGCGGCGGCATCGGTGCCGAAAGTACCCAGAAATGCCGCATCGGCCCCAAGCATCTTTGCATAGACAGCAAAGTTCAGGGCATTTCCGCCAGGATACATCTTACCGGTGTTGAGGTAGCGGTCGACAACGTTATCGCCGAGCCCCAGCACCTTGAACGTGTTGAAAGATGTGTCGGGCGTGATCATTATTCGGTCCCCTTCTTTTCATGAAAGACATAGGGTGCGCCGGAGAAAGCGCCCGCCTGCGGCGGCGATGCCGTGCCGAACCACGACGAACTCGCGCGCGGCAGAAACAACCATGCGGGTGGGCGCCTGATCATCAGTAATCGACCTTCCACATGTAGCGGCGAACGGACAGTGGATGTTCGCGCAAGACCGACAGCGTGTGGGCAAACCAGTACCAGGTGACGCCGATCACGAAGGGCGACAGCAGCGGCGAAACGTTTTCGTATCGGCCGGCGTCAAAAGTGATGATCTTGTCGGTGACGCGGCGGGTGAACTTCAGCGCGCGCTGGTCGATCTTGCGGTTCTCGCCATTATCCATCAGGAATACATAAGCCATCTCCGGATCGGCAACTTCAAACGGACCATGGCGGAATTCACCCGAATGGATATCGGATGCATCAAGCCACAGCATTTCGTTGAAGATGCAGATCGAGTACTGATAATTGAGGCCCGAGAGGATACCACTGGAGAGCACGTAGTAGATGTTCTCGTCCTTGTAGCGGCGGGCGAGTTCCATGCCACGCTCGCGCTCGGCATCCTTGATGTCGTGAAGCTTGGTCGGCATCGCTTCGATGTCACGCACCAGTTGCGCGCCGACCGGGTTGCCGAGGTGCTTTAGCAGGTAGGCGGCGAAAAGATAAGCGATCATCGTCTTCGGCATGCCCGGCAGCTCCTTGCTGTAGGGCAGAAGGTAGTCGCAGATTTTTGCCAGACCGCTTTCGTGGCCGGAGGTGAGCGCAACTGTAACCGCGCCGGTGGTCTTGGCCCAGCGGGCAGCAACCACAGTGTCTTCGGTCTCGCCGTTATGCGAGGTAAGAAGCACGACAGCCTTCTCGTTAACAGGCTTGGGGCGGCGCGTTTCAAACTCGGTCGAGTTGATGCGCTCGATGCGCAAGTCGCAATACTTGTCGAGGATGTACTTGATCGGTTCGATGTAAGAATTCGAGCCGCCGGCGCCGACCAGATAGACGGTGTCGATTTCACGCGAAGAGAAGATGTCCTCCACCAGCTTTTCTGCCAGCGGGTTGCCGTCGCGGAAGGTCATCTCCAGGACGCCCTTCAGATAGTCACCTTCGAGGTAATTCGGGTTCGGGGCGGACTTGATCTCTTCGTCGCTTGGCGTCAGGTTTTCGAGAGCCATGATAGTTTTATTCTCCAATCAGTTCAGGCGCGCGACCGAAGCCGCCGCCGCCCGGCGTTTGCAGGAACAGGCTGTCGCCACGGTTCATAGGGATATTGGTGATCGAGATGTCGTATTCGGTCACAGTGCCGTCGGCAGTGCCGAATTTCAGCCGCGCAACCTCGCCCTGTCCGCCGCCAAAGACGCCGTCGGCTGGAGTACGCAGTCCCTCGCAGGATGCGTTGGCCCGTATGCCGTCCGTCATGGCGACGACCTCGCGAACAATGCCCATCCCGCCCGCGGTGTGACCCTTGCCACCCGACCCGTCGGCGAGCGCATAACGACGGACCATCAGCGGATATTCGATTTCGAGCGCTTCGGCCGGCAGGTTCGATGTGTTGGTGATGTGAACCTGAATGCCGTTCATGCCATCGTGATCGAGGCTCGCGCCGGCACCGCCGCCAACCGTTTCCAGATAGACGAAGCTGCCTTCGCGGGTCTTGTGGGGCCCGAAGAAGATCATGGTCGCATTCATGTCGGCAGAAGAGGCGAACACCTTTTCCCGGGGCAGAACATCGGCGAACGCCTGGAAGATGGCGCGCACCACGCGCTGGCAGCTTGTCGAGCGGATGCCGACGGCTGCTGGGAATTTCGGCCGTACCAACGTGCCTTCCTCGGCAATGATGGTGACCGGCGACGCCATGCCTTCATTCGGCGGAAGCGACGGGTCCAGGAGCGCCTTGATGGTGTAATAGCAGGTGGCGTCGAGGGCGGTCTTGGGAATATTGACCGCGCCTCGCGCCTGACTGTCGGTGCCAGTGAAGTCGAAGGTGATCCCCTCGCCTTTCACGTTGATGGCGACCTGGATACGGCAGGGATCGAAACCAATGCCATCGCCGTCGATGAAGGCTTCGCCTTTATAGACGCCGTCCGGCATCTCCTTGATGCGCTTGCGCAGCCGGCTTTCCGAATAGGCGATCAGATCGTCGATCGCCTCCTCGACGGTGGCGATGCCGAACTGGTCGGCAAGGGCCACCAGCTTCCGCTGGCCGATCTCGTTGGTGGCGATCTGTACCTTGAGGTCGAGAATGCGCTCCAGTGGATCGCGGCTGTTGGTGCTGATGAGTTTGACGATCTGCTCATCGAGCACGCCCTCGCGCGCGATCTTCAGCACGGGAATACGCAGGCCTTCCGCGAAGATACTGGTCTGGCTCGGATCACAGGAGCCAGGCACGCCGCCGCCAACGTCGGAATGGTGACCTAGATTGGCGGCGAAGAAGCAAAGGCGGCCTTGATAGAAGACGGGCGTGAGGATGGAGATATCCGGCGTATGCGATCCGCCCGCCAGATAGGGATCGTTGCAGATGAACGCATCGCCCGGCTTGATGTCCTCGAGCCTGTAATTCTCGAGCACAGCCGCTACGCCGCCCTGCAGCGACCCCAAATGAACGGGGATGTGCGATGCCTGGACGACCAGGCGCCCTTTACCATCGAACAGGCCAACGGAGCAGTCCTTGCGCTCCTTGATGTTGGTGGAGAAGGACGAACGAACGAGGCTGAGCCCCATCTCGTCTGTGATCGACATGAACCGGTTGGAGTAGACCTCCATTTCGATTGCGTCGAACTCGCGTGTTGGTTTAACGTGCTGCTGCATCACGCACGGTCCTTCACAAAGCTGAGGATGAGGTTTCCATAGGCGTCGACGACGCCGGTCTGATTGGGAAGCACATAGGCGGTGGAGGTCGGTTCCTCGACAATGGCTGGGCCGACGAATTTTTCCCCCTGCGGCATCAGCGCACGCTTGTAGATTGGCACAGTTTTCCAGCCACCTTCCGGGCCCACATACATGTCGCGCTCGCCAGTCCTGGCATCCGCCATGGTGCCGGAAGCGCTTTCCACCGTCTGCAGCGGCAGACCGGCGTGGCCGATCGCCTGGACACGCAGGTTGACGATCTCGACCGGATGATTGTCCAGCGCATAACCGTAGACGATGCGGTGGGCTTCGGCGAAACGAGCCGCGAAATCCTCCGCACTCGACAGGATGCCTTCGACACGAATTTCGTGGTTCTGGCCTGCATAGCGGGCTTCTGCGATGTGCTGCACCGCGCACTTGTCGTCGGGGATGGTCTCCGCCTCAAGCCATTCCCTGGCCTGTTTTTCAAGGCCCCCGAGGGCTATCGTGATTTCGGTCCAGCCTTCGCCCTGGGCCCGCTTGATCTGGGTTGAGACGAAATCGCGGGTAACGTCCGACAAAAGCACGCCGCGGGCGCACATGGTGCCGGGCGATTCCGGGATGATGACAGTGTCGAGGCCGGTTTCTGCCGCAACCAGCGAGGCATGCAGGGGGCCTGCGCCGCCGAAGGCCATCAGCGCGAACTGCTTGAGATCGTGGCCCTTGTCCATCGACACGGCGCGGATGGCACGCGCCATGTTGGCGACGGCGATCCGGATAATGCCCCAAGCGGTGTCTTCGACGCTGCGGCCGATCTTTTCGGCAACCGCGCTGATCGCACTCAGCGCTGCCTCGCGATTGACCGGCATGGCTCCATCAAGCAGCGCAACCGGGTTCAGGCGTTGGAGGACGATGTTAGCGTCCGTGATCGTTGCATCCGTTCCGCCGTTGCCGTAAGCAGCCGGACCTGGAACCGCCGCCGCGCTCTGCGGGCCGACCTTGAGGCCGCCGGCATCGTCAAGCCAGGCGATGGAGCCTCCGCCTGCCCCGATGACGCTGACGTCGACCATGGCGCAACGGATCGAATATCCGGCCACATCACGGTCGGCCGAATAGGCGGGCTTGCCGCCGGCGATAAGAGCGATGTCGGTGGAAGTGCCTCCCACGTCATAGGTGATGATGTCGGGAAAGGACGCCGCCTTGCCAACGAGCGCTGCTCCGACGACACCGGCCGCAGGCCCCGACAGGCAGGTCCGCACCGGATATTTGCGCGCCGTCTCGGTTGACATCAGGCCGCCATTGGAATGGATGGTATAAGGCCTCGCTTCGATGCCTGCCTGGCGCGAGCGTTTCATGAAGCGATCGAGATAGCCGTCCATGCGTGGCATCAGATAGGCGTTCATCACAGTGGTGGAGATGCGCTCGTATTCACGGAATTCCGGCAGCACGTCGCTCGACAGACTGATGAAGACATCCGGCAGATGCTTGCGGACAATCTCGGCTGCGCGCCGCTCATGGGTGGCATTGCGATACGAATGCAGGAAGCCGATGGCGATGGCGTCGACACCCTCTGCCTTGAAACGCCTTGCAGCGTCTTCCACGCCGGCTTCATCGAGAGGAACGATGACTTCACCGCCGGGACCGAGGCGCTCGGCGACTTCCAGGCGCAGCGGACGCACGACCAGCGGATAGGGCTTGCGGATGCTCATGTCGAACAGGTCGGGGCGGGTCTGGCGCCCGATTTCCAGAACGTCCCGGAAGCCTTCGGTGGTGAGGAGGCCCGTCTTGCCGCCGCGACGCTCGATGACCATGTTGGTCGCGACCGTCGTGCCATGACCGAAATGGACCACGTCGGAGGCCTGCAGGCCGCGCTCGGCAAAGCCGGCAATGCCGATCTCGATCGCCTCGGAAGGATCATGCGGTGTCGAGGACACCTTGAAGTGGCGCATGCCGCCCGTTTCATCGTCGAGTACGGTGAAATCCGTGAAGGTCCCGCCGACATCGATGCCAACCCTGATGTTGCCCATGATAATCTTCGTGCTTTGGGCGTCGGCTTCCGCTTCCGCCTGTCCTGTAATGACCAGCAACCTAGAAAGACATGGCGCATCTTGTAAAATTCAATTATTCGAGCTTTCCATTCCCTTTTGGCATACTCTGGAGATCCATCATGCGCCGGATCAAGTTGCGCCATCTCGACACCCTGGCCGCCTTCATGAAAACAGGCTCGGTCACGGAGGCGGCACTTGTGCTGCATACGACGCAGCCCAACGCGAGCAAGTCGTTGAAGCAGCTTGAGGATTTTGCGGGCGTCAAACTGTTCGAGCGCAGTGCCGGCCGGCTGCGCCCGACGCCCGAGGCAGAGCTGCTTTTCGCGCATGCGACGCGGCTGATGGACGAACTAGTGCTGTTCGAGAACCTGTCTCTCGATCTCACCACCATGTCGCAAGGCTATGTAAATATCGGCATACTTTCAGCGTTCAGCACCGCCCTGATCCCGATGGCTATCGAGCGTTTCAACAATCTATATCCCGGGGTCCAGGTCCAGGTGGACTTGCTCGACTCCGACAAGATCCACACCTATGTCAGCCGCGGGAATTATGATTTCGGCCTGGTGCACCATCCCGAGCATGAGGCCGACCTGATGACGCAGACGCTCAAAACCTCCTCCATGGTCTGCATCATGCCAACCGATCACAACCTCGCAAAACATCGCATCATCCTTGCCAGCGACATCGCCGACCAGCCGTTCGTGACCTATCCGCGCTCGGTTCCGTTTGGCGCGGCGATCTTCCGATCCCTTTCCGACGAAGGCGTTCGGCCTTCGAACAGCCTGATCTCGAACCAGAGCCAGCTTATCCGGCGCCTCGTGGAGAGAGGGCGCGGGGTGGCCCTCGTCGATCATTTCTCGGTTTGGGATGCCAATGAGTTCGACCACATCGCCGTGCGCCAGTTCGAGCCGCGTATTCCGGTCTCGGTGGGAATGATCATCCCCAAACGCCGCCCCCTCTCACTTGCTGCGCAGACTTTCGTTGCCAGCCTCAAGGAAGTTTTGGAGCAAGACCCCCGCGATGGGGCAACGCAATGTTAAAGCGCTAGGGTGAAAAGTCTCGCTCACCGCTATCGCTCACGCGGCGTTCAGGCGTGCGATTTCGTTCCACATTTGCATCGCTGCAGTTCTGAGTTCGCGGTGATGGTCGGATGGAATATCGTGACGTGGAATACGCAAGAGATTGGCAGCGGGGTCATGAATGGAGACGAAACCCTGGAGATGCCGGGCTGATTTGAAACCTTTCATGATCCGCTCTCACCGTCGTGTCGGTTGATGGAATGCGACGGTAATCCTCCTGGAGCGTCAGATGCCGAACGCGGATTGGCTTGATTTCCGGCTCACCTTCTCAGGAACGAGACTGCGCGCAGAACGGGTCAGCCGACCGAGGCTTGCCACCCTGGGAGTCGTAATACCTGCTTGATGATTCCCAGCCGCGGACATGCTTGTCGACTTCAGCTTTTTCGGTTGCTCGGCTGCGGCAAACGCTCGCTGATGAGCCTACACGGGTCGTACGGTGCGGCTTGCGTAGGCGTTGTGGAGGCGCTGTTGGTTCAGAGCATCCTGTTTGGGCGCGATGCCAAAAGCTCTTGAATATTCTCGGCTGAATTGCGACGCGCTCTCGTAGCCGACCTTGTAGGCAGCTTCGGCGACGTTGGCCGCCTGCGTGACCATGAGGCGGCGCGCCTCAAGCAGGCGTAATTGCTTCTGGAACTGGAGCGGCGTCATCGAGGTCAGTGCCTTGAAGTGCTGGTGAAACGACGACGGGCTCATTCGCGCAACATCCGCGAGTTGATCGACGCGCAAAGTGTCCGCGAAGTTGGTGTGCAGCATCGACACGGCCCTTACCACACGTTCGATGTTTGATTCCGGGCACGCGAGTTTGCAGATCTCACCGCCGTGCGGGCCGCTCAACAGCCAATAACAAATCTCGCGCACGATCGAAGGCGCCAGGATCGGAATTGCCTTCGGAGTCGCCAGCAGTCGAACCAGGCGGAGAATACAATCCGCTAGCGGTTGGTCCACTTTGGCGACGAAAGCGCAAGGACCGGTCGTGTCGGACTGCGCTGGTGGTGTATCCAATTGTTCGAGAACTTCGCGCACAGTTGCGACATCGAAGTCGACCATGACGCCGACATAAGGCGTTGCAGCACTGGCCTCAACGATCCTTCCGGTTGCCGGGACCCCGATACTGACGACCAAGCACTCCATGGTTCGATAGTTGAGATGTTCGTCGCCAAACTGCAACTCCTTCGCACCCTCCAGTACCACGCATAGCGACGGCCGGTAGATGTTTCGCATGGGCATCATCGACTGAAACGAGCGGACGATGTTGAAGCCTTCTATGGCCGTCGGGAACAGGCCTTGCCCGCCACCCTGGTCTTCGATGTAGGCCGATACTGCAGAGAGCAATGGCGTATTCAAGCGGGGCTCCGGTTGTTTCACGGGCCACGGCAATACGTGGCGGCTCGCCGGCATCATCGCTTCTCCTGTAGGAATAGGCAAGTTTCTTGAAGGTTCGGGCATTCTAGCCATTGGACACTCCATCTAGCTTAAGGGTGCAACCAAGCGAGGAGTGACCTCAAGATGACAGAAATTGTCGCCCGGTCAATAGACCCTGCAAAGACACGAGCGCCGCCCTCTGTGTCCAACGGGGAACACGTAAAAGGCCTGCGCATGGCCGCAATATGCATCGTCCTTCTGCTGATCAACGCGGTCTCGCAGATCGATCGAATACTGCCGTTCATCCTGGCGGAAAAGATCAAAGCAGACCTGTCGCTGACCGACACCCAGATGGGGCTACTCACTGGTATTGCGTTTGCGGTTTGCTACGCACTACTCTCATTACCGCTTGCCCGTGCGGCAGATCGGGGATCTCCCCGGCTCGTACTGGTGTCCTGCGTCCTGATCTGGAGCGTCATGACGACGCTCGGCGGTTTTGCCGCCAGTTTCATGTTCCTGGCACTCACACGCTTCGGCGTCGCATTCGGCGAGGCCGGTGCGGTTCCCGCAGGCCATGCTCTCATCGTCCGTAAAATTGGCATCGAGCGGCGGGGTCTTGCAATCGGTCTATTCGCAATGGGCATCCCACTCGGCACCATGGTGGGGTTTGCGGCAGGCGGCGCGATTGCAGACGTATTTGGCTGGCGTATCGTTTTGATGGGTGCTGGAGCCATCGGCATCTTGATCGGGTTGTTGACCATTCTTGTTGCCGGCTCCACGCCACCGCTTCCAGGTACAGCTTCTCGCGACGAACCCTTTCTGCGGACCAGCCTTGACATGTTGTCATCCCCGCCGTTCCGCTGGTTGTTCACCGGCGCCGTTTTCCTGGGCTTCGCAGGAGCGCCATTTTATGCCTTCTCCATACCGTTTTTAATTCGCACGTACGGTTTTACAGCGACAGAGGTCGGCGTTTCGTTCGGCATGTTGCAGGGGTTGATGGGGATTATCGGGACTTTGGGCGGTGGACGCTGGTTTGATCACGCCGTTCGTTCAGGCACCGGCAAGGTGCTAGGTCCCCCGGCAATTCTGTTCCTGATTGCCAGTGTCACGACAACTGCGGCGCTCTTTGCACCGACTGGCTGGATGTCCATTGCGCTTTTTGTCCCGGGAATGCTCTCATTTTCGTTCATGTTGCCATGGGGCTTCGGCGCCGCGCATCTGATCGCTGGTCCGGGACGTCAGGCACAGGCGACCAGCCTCGTCATGATTGCATCCGGTCTTGCCGGACCTGCCCTTGGCCCCTTGATCGTCGGCATCGTCAGTGACGCTGCAACAGCAGCTGATATTCCGAACGGTCTCGGGCTGGGCTTGTTGATCGTGCCCCTGGCGAGCGTCCTGACAGGCATTGTTTACCTGATCACAAATCAACGGATCGCGGCTTTGCTTCGCCGTCACTGATCGAAACCAGCGGCGGCATCAGCTGATCAGGCACGGCGCACCGGCCTGCCGCCCCGCGGGATTCACAACCAAACAATCGAACGGAACCAGATCATGAAGTACAACAGACTGGGAAATACGGGCCTTTTCGTCTCGGAGCTCTGCCTGGGCACGATGACATTCGGCGGCAAAGGGATCTGGGCGAATATGGGTAACATTCAACAGGACGGCGCTCAGGCTCTGATCGCCCGCGCACTTGAGCACGGGATCAACTTCATCGATACCGCCGACATCTATTCGAGTGGCACATCGGAAGAGATGATCGGCCAGTCACTTAAAAATCTCGGTGTCCGGCGAGAGGATGTGGTCATCGCGACCAAGGTCTGCGGGCCCATGGGCCATGGGCCCAACGACGCCGGCAATTCCCGGGGTCACATCTTCGATAGCGTCAAAGCCAGTCTGAGACGACTACAGGTCGATCACATCGATCTTTACCAGCTTCATAACGTTGATAACGTAACTCCGATCGAGGAAAGCCTCGCTGCATTGGATGCGCTGGTCCAGCAGGGTCTGGTTCGTTATGTCGGCGTATCGAACTGGTCTGCGTGGCAGATGGCGAGGGCGCTGGGCCACAGCGAACGCCTCCAGATCGCGAAAATCGCGACTTCGCAAAACTATTACACCCTTGCAGGTCGCGATATAGAGCGAGAAATCGTCCCGCTCGTCAGGGCCGAAAAACTTGGCCTTCTGGTCTGGAGCCCGCTTGCAGGCGGCCTGCTGAGCGGCAAGTTTGGCCGCGATAAGCAGGGCGAGGAAGGTAGCCGCCGGACCATTTTCGATTTTCCGCCGGTCGCTATGGATCGAGCTTACGACGTGATCGATGTGATGGAACGCATTGGCGCCGACAGAGGTGTCAGCGTTGCGAGGATTGCGCTGGCATGGCTGCTGCATCAGCCGCATGTCACAAGCGTCATCGTCGGCGCAAAGACGGTCGCGCAACTCGACGACAGCATCGGAGCGTCAGAGATCACGCTGAGTGCGGATGAGGTCGCCGAATTGGAAGCCGTCAGCAGGATCGCTCCTGAATATCCGGCGTGGATGCAGCGAACGCGTGACGTCGCGGCAAGGCCACCACTCGGTAAGCCGATCAACGCCATCGAATAGGCTCGGACCCGGAACCGCCCCATTCCGGGTCCGTGAAAAGGTCGCCTCTCCCCATGGCGACCTTCTGTCCGCCGAAGACGTGGCCAAAACAATGCGCCTTCGGCGGACGATCTTGCCCCACCAGAAACAGAAGGATTTGATGATGTCACGACCGTGGACACTTGACGATATGCCGTCTCAGAAGGGCCGGACAATCCTGATCACCGGAACCGGTGGCCTCGGCTTCGAAGATGCACTTGCGCTGGCCCGAGCCGGTGGCGACGTGATCATCGCAGGACGTAACCCGATGAAGGGTGCTGACGCGGTCCGGCGCATCAAGGAAAAGGCGCCGCAGGCATCGGTTACTCTGGAGATCGTCGACCTCGCCAGCCTCACATCGATCGAGGCGCTTGCAAAACGACTGAAAGAAACACGCGACCATATCGACGTGCTCATCAACAACGCCGGCGTCATGACGCCACCAACGCGCGAGACAACCAAAGACGGTTTCGAACTGCAGTTCGGCACCAACTATCTCGGCCACTTTGCCCTGACGGGCCATCTCCTGCCGCTGCTCAAGCTTGGACAAGCCCCACGCGTCGTCACGCTTTCCAGCATTGCTGTTAGAAGCGCAAGCGCGGCAATCAATTTCGACGACCTCCAAGCGGAACGGCAGTATAAGCCGATGCCCGTCTACACTCAGTCGAAGTTGGCCTGCCTGATGTTTGCCTTCGAGCTGCAACGGCGGAGCGAAGAAGCGGGCTGGGGTATTACCAGTATCGCTGCCCACCCCGGCGTATCGCGCACGGATCTGCTTCACAACGGGCCAGGTCGCCGCAGCGCTCAGGGCCTTCTCAGGTCGTTCATGTGGTTTCTGTTCCAGCCGGTTGCACAAGGCGCGCTGCCGACCTTGTTCGCGGCGACATCTCCAAGCGCCCGAGGCGGTGCCTATTATGGCCCCGATAGACTTGGCGAGACCCGTGGACACCCGACCGAAGCGCAGATCTCACGACAGGCGATGGAGAAGCATGTGGCCCACAGGCTGTGGGAGATTTCTGAAGCACTGACGGGGATTTCCTTCAATGCGCAAGTCTCCCCGCCTGAGCTTCCCGGGCTGAACCCGACGACCATCAGACGGGAGGGGTGAGATATGGACCCGCTCGCAAACCTGGTCGACTGGATTGCGGTATACGGCATATTCGGATTGTTTGCGATCGGGCTGGCAGAGCGCTTCCTGCCTGCCCTTCCCTCCTATGGGGTTCTCGTTGCCATCGGTATTGCGGCCGAGGACGATGTCTGGGCCCTCCACACCGCTGTCATCGCGACGACGGTCGGTAGCTTTCTAGGCGCCCTCGGTCTCTACCTTCTCGTGCGTGCAGTCGGAAAAAAACGGTCTGCAGCGTTTCTCTACTCGGTCGGCGGATGGGTGGGTCTATCGCAACCACGTATCGACTGGACATTGTCCTCCCTGCGGGATCGGGAACGAGCGCTGACGATCCTGTCGCAACTCATTCCCACCGTGCGGTTGATTTCGCCCGTAGCGGCCGGGCTTTTAGGTACGAATACGCTGCGGTTCGTGTCCGGCATAACAGTCGGCATCGTTCTGTGGAACGGCCTGTTCATCGCCGCAGGTTACGTGGCCGTGCTGGCCATTCCCGGCATCAATTCGTCCGCGCTCGCGCTGAAAATACTGGTCCTGCTTATTGTCGCGGAACTACTCACAGCCTTGGTGTGGCGGCTTCAGCGACGGTATTCGATGCGCGTGAATCCGGGAGCCAGCGAGCGATGACGAACAGGACTGCCGATGCCTTTTTGTTTTTTCGGGCGTGGCTTTCCGCTCCCCTCCGTGTCGCCTCGGTTACCCCATCAGGGCGCGCGTTGTCTTCACTCATGACCGCCGAGATATCTGCGCAGACGGGCACAATCATCGAGTTGGGACCTGGAACCGGCGTTTTCACAGAAGCATTGCTGCGGCAAGGTGTTCCTGAAGAAAATCTCGTGCTGGTCGAATACGGTGCGGAGTTTGCCAACCAACTCAGCGATCGCTTTCCAGCCGCAAGAACCATCCAGATGGATGCTGCTCAATTGCGCAAGTTGCCGCTTCACGCCTCAGCGCCTGTAGGCGCTGTCGTGAGTGGCCTTCCTCTTCTGTCGATGCCGGTGCGCAAGGTGCATGCTATCCTGGAGGGGGCGTTCTCGCATCTTCGCCATGGTGGAGCCTTCTACCAATTCACTTACGGTCCACGCTGCCCGATCGCCAGAACCTTGCTCGACCGTCTGGGCCTGAAGGCAACGTATGTCGGTTGGACCCTCGCCAATATTCCGCCCGCTGCCGTCTATCGTATTAGCCGACGAAGACCGCGGAGGGCGCTCGAACCGACGCATCAGGATCTGTTGTTTGAAGGACAGAAAAAAAATCCATCTTGGTGAGCATCAACCCGACCCGGATAGATCTTTTTGTTCTGGTTGAGGCAGTCGGGCTCGGACACCCCTCATGGCCCGACGCTCCATCAGCGCATGACAAAGCTTAAATTTTGAGAAGTGCAAATGCATCAAGCATTTTCCGTCGTTCCGCTTGCCGCTGTTTCGTCGGTGTGCCTTTCGCTGTTGTTCTTCCATCTACATCCTGGACTTGAATGTCGCAGAATTCGTCATCCGTGCAGGCCAGCAAGATCGCACCGCGAGCGCCGACCTCTTAGCGTCGGCCTCGTTCGTGGCCGCAAGCGCTTTTGTTGCCTTAGTCACCTTGATGTTCACCGCTCACACATGAGGTCCCAGAATCGCCAGTGGCCTGACGCTGTACCGCCGAGGATTAGGCATGTTTTTTGTCGGATCGGGTATGTCCGAGCAAGGTCCCACGATCCAGAGTATCTTTGTCAAAAGGATTTAGTCCATGTCTTATACGCTGTCGGTGAATGGCCGATTTCATGATGTTGACGAAGATGGTGAAACCCCGCTTCTGTGGGTGCTTCGCGATCACCTGTCGCTGACGGGCACAAAATACGGCTGTGGCGCATCTCAGTGCGGCGCCTGCACCGTGCATCTCGACGGAAGGCCAGCTCGATCCTGTTCGGTCCCATTACGATCGGCCGTGTCGGCACAGATTTCCACAATCGAAGGCATGGACGGCGCTGAAGCATCAGCTCTTCGCGATGCCTGGGTAGAGCGCGATGTACCGCAATGTGGGTTTTGTCAATCCGGTCAGATCATGAGCGCGATCGCACTGCTGCGGGCGAATAAACAACCTACGGATCAGGACATTGACATTGCGATGAGCGGTAACCTCTGTCGCTGCGCCACCTACACTCGAATTCGCGCGGCCATCCACGATGCGGCGGCAAAGCTCCGTGCGCCGACATGACCCCACCCCCGTCCAAAAAGGGAAGATGGCGTCGCCGGGTCAAAGTCGCTTTTGCGTCGATATTCGGAATGATTTTTGTCGCGGCTGCCGCGGGCCTCGTCTACGCCCTTTATCCGCGTACCATGCCGCAGACACAAACGATTGAGGCCAGACTGCAGCCTGCCGAATTCGATCGTTTGCGCCAGGTTTCAGACTTCAATGCGATTACCGACCCGACCGCGAGGTCTGTGGCACTATTCTTCGAAGCCGGCCGTGTGATCGAGCACCCACGCTGCATGAACTGTCATCCACGAACTGACCGACCCACCCAGACAGAGGCGATGCGCCCGCATACGCCCTGGGTCACACGTGGCGCCGACGGCGGCGGGGCCCCGACGCTTCGTTGCTCAACCTGCCACCAGGCCGAAAACTTTGAGGCGTCAGGTGTACCGGGGAACCACAAGTGGAGACTCGCGCCTATCGAGATGGCCTGGCAGGGCAAGACGCTCGGCGACATTTGCAGGCAGCTTCTGGATCCTGCACGTTCGCACATGACGCGTGAGGAACTGCTTCAGCACATGGCGCAAGATGAACTGGTGGGCTGGGCCTGGCATCCGGGTGCAAACCGCAAGCCCGCACCCGGCACTCAGGAAGCCTTCGGATCATTGATCAAGGCTTGGCTCGATACCGGCGCAGCGTGCCCACAGTGAGTAGGCTCAAGTGAGAGCAAGGACAGCAATAGGAGAATGTCGTGACCGACGCCCCAGACAGGAAGCCACGATTTCGGATGACCCGTCGACGCTTGATTTTGGGTGGATCCATGATCGGTGGCGCTCTCGTGGTAGGCTACGCCGCAACCAACCCGATGCAAGCTATCGGCGCCATCCTGCAAGGTGGCGGCGACGACCCGGAGCCGAGCGCTTTCGGACCATTTATCCGCATCTCCGATGACGGCTGGGTGACTATTGTCAACAAACAGCAGGAACTCGGCCAGGGGATCCACGCAGGGCTCGCCGCGATCGTCGCAGAAGAACTCGATGCGGATTGGGACAAGGTGCGGGTTGTTGACGGGCACAGCAACTTCCGCGCCTACGGCGTGCAAATGACAGCGGGTTCAAATTCGATCGCCTCGAACTGGGATCTTATGCGCAATGCGGGTGCTGCAGCACGCGCTATGTTCGTGGAGGCGGCAGCCGCGCGCTGGAGCGTGCAAGGCAGTGGTATCGTTGTCCGCGACGGTACCCTATCCCATCCTGGCTCGGACCGAACCGCAACCTTCGTCGAGCTTCTGGCCGACGCCTCCCGGCAAACCCCACCCGAGACGCCGATCCTGAAACGCCGAGAGGACTATCGGTTGATCGGCACGGAGCGCGTGCGCCGAAAGGACAGCCTGCCGAAGAGCACAGGTGCCCAGGTCTATACGCAGGATATCCAGCGTCCGGACTTACTCGTCGCAATGGTCGCACATAGTCCCCGCTTCGGTGGAAAGCTTTTGCGCTTCGATGCGTCGGATGCCCTGAAAGTAAAGGGCGTGAGGCATGTATTCGCCATCGAGACGGGTGTCGCCGTCCTTGCCGAGACGACGTTCGCCGCGAAGCGAGGGCGCGACGCACTGCGTATCGAATGGGACGACAGCGAAGCCGAGACGCGTTCGTCTCCCGACCTTGTGGCGTATTTCCGTGACATCGCAGCCGGTCGTACCGATGTGGAGCCGGGTAGTTTTCAGACTAAGGGTGACACGCCGGAAGCGCCTTTTGACGGCGATGTTGTCGAGTTCGCCTTTGATTTCCCTTATCTTGCACATGCGCCGATGGAGGCACTCAATTGCGTCGCCAAGGTCGAGGGCTGGGATGTTGCAATAACATCGGGCGCTCATCTGGTAACAGTCGATCAGGTTCAGGCGGCACTTACTGCTCGGACCGTTCCGGGCCGGGTCGACATCGAGGTGATCCCTGCAGGCGGTTCGTTCGGCCGCCGCGGTGGAATGAGCTCTGACTATGTCGTCGAGTGCGTGCGGATCGCAAAGCGGGTCGAGGGTCGCTCCGTCAAGCTGATCTGGAGCCGCGAGGACGACATGAGGATGGGTTACTTCCGGCCAATGTCACATCATCGGGTATGGGTTCAGGTAGGCTCGGACGGGTTTCCCGAGCGCTGGCGCGTCCATTCGGTTTGCCAGAACTTGCTTCCCCTCGCCCCGAATTTTACGGCGACCGAGGGTATCGCAGACTCGCCTAATCTTTCCACCGCGACAACTGTCGATGGCAAGATTTTCACGCCAGCGTTCCCAGTCACTGTCGGGTTTTGGCGCTCGGTCGGCAATTCGCATACCGCAATGGTGATGGAGCACATCGTGGATCTGCTGGCGCGCCGGGCGGGTAAGGACCCAGTTTCCTACCGTCGTTTTCTATATCAGAAGGCTGGCGATACGCGTCGGCTGGCGGTACTGGACGAGCTTTACGCCAGGGCCGCCTGGGGTACCCCACTCGAAGCGGGATGGGCTCGAGGCCTGGCGATCCACCAGGCGTTCGGAACGATTGTTGGCCAGGTCGCGGAAGTCCGGCTACTCGAGGGCCGGCCAATCGTGCGTCGTGTTGTGGCCGTCGTTGATTGTGGTATCGCGGTTGCGACGGATCAGATCGCGGCTCAGATGGAAGGAAGTATCGGTTTTGGCCTGTCCGCTGCTTTTTACGGCGAGATCACGCTCAAGGATGGACTTGTGCAACAGACAAACTTTGACCGATATCCAGTCTTGCGAATGAACGAGATGCCCGCTGTCGAAACCTATATTCTCGCGTCTGACAACAAGCCGACTGGAATGGGTGAGCCGGGAGTGGCGCCGATCGCGCCAGCGGTGGCGAATGCCATGCTCGCCTTATCTGGCACGCCGACACAGCGCCTGCCATTCCTCAATGGCGCAATGAATGCCGGCTTTTCGATTTCCTGACGGGAACGCGAACTTCGCGCGCCCAGCTACGGCCGGTGCACATTAAGCCATTGCTAAGTGGAGCTAATCAGTCCGCGCGATATTTGCGGGCTAATCCTCCCGGCTGGCCTGACTTACGTTGAAAGGAATATGCGGTTTCGGTTTAGGCCGGAACGGATGACGCCAGCATTGTTGCAATCCAACAGGAGACGAAATCCACATGTCAGACACGCACGATAGGCAGCCTCTGGAGGTCACCCGGCGGCAGGTTTTAGAGGCTGGAACGATTGTCTCGGTGTCCGGGTTGCTGCCGGTAGCTGCGCAAGCCCAAGCGCCCAGTCCGCAGCCAGCACCGGAAAACGGCGCGACAGTTCAGGTGAGCTTCCATGTCAACGGCCAGCCGAGTGCACTGGAAATTGATGCGCGGGCATCCTTGCTGGATATGCTGCGCGAGCGACTGGGCATGGTCGGTGCGAAAAAAGGATGCGACCATGGCCAATGCGGCGCCTGCACTGTCCACATAGACGGGCGCAGGGTCGCCTCCTGTCTGACGCTTGCCGCCAAAGTCGATGGCCGTGATGTCACGACCATCGAAGGTATCGGCCGCGCGGACGCTCTACATCCCATGCAGCAGGCCTTCATTGACCACGACGCCCTGCAATGCGGCTACTGCACGCCCGGCCAGATCATGGCGGCAATCGCCTGCGTCAAGGAAGGTCATGCGTCTACGCCCGAGGAGATCCGGGAATATATGAGCGGCAACATCTGTCGATGCGGAGCTTATGTCGGCATTGTCGCCGCGATCGAGCAGGCAGCTCCCCTGATTGAGCGGAGCTGAACATGAGATCGTTATCCTACATCCGCGCCAAAACTGTCAGCGAAGCGACCGAAGCCTTTGTGGCGGCAGGCGAAGGTGCTCGCTATATCGCTGGCGGAACCACTCTCTACGACCTGATGAAGCTGGGTGTTGAGCGCCCCGCGCACCTGATCGATATCGCCTCTCTTGCGGGAAGCGACCGGATCGAGACCAGCGGCGACGTTCTGTTCTTTGGTGCCGGAGCCCGCATGGCCGATGTTGCCGAAGATGGCGTCGTGCGCCGTGACTACCCGGTTCTGGCGGAGAGCCTCTCGAAAGCCGCCTCTCAGCAGCTGCGCAACATGGCGAGCGTCGGCGGCAACCTCCTGCAGCGCACCCGTTGTCCCTATTTCAGGAACGGCGCAATCGGTGCCTATCCCTGCAACAAGCGAGAGCCCGGCTCCGGATGCGCGGCGATCGGCGGGCTTGATCGCGGCCAGGCAGTGCTCGGGGTCAGTGACGCTTGCACAGCCGCGTCGCCTGGTGACTGGCCCGTCGCGTTGACGGCGATGGACGCGACAGTGGAGATCCAAGGTCCGGCGGGGCCACGATCAGTTCCGATCGCCGAATTTTACCGATTGCCTGGTGATACGCCCCATCTCGAATTCGCGATCGAAGCCGGCGAGATCGTCACCGGGATATCAGTTCCG
Organism: Neorhizobium vignae; assembly: GCF_000732195.1. Classification (GTDB taxonomy): domain Bacteria; phylum Pseudomonadota; class Alphaproteobacteria; order Rhizobiales; family Rhizobiaceae; genus Neorhizobium; species Neorhizobium vignae. The sequence continues at coordinate 18,050 of NZ_JNNU01000023.1, read as the reverse complement.
AAGACGGAGGCCGGCCGAAACTCGACCTACCTCAAAGTGCGTGATCGCGAGTCCTATGCTTTCGCCCTCGCGTCGGCAGCCGTGGCGCTGGCGATGGATGGGGATCATGTTCGGCACGCGCATATTGCACTTGGCGGCGTTGCCACCCGGCCTTGGCGGGCACGCGAGGCGGAGGAGCTTCTGACGGGCCGGTCTATCGAACCGGACATTGCGCTGGCTGCAGGGAAAGCGGCATTCGCCGAAGCCCGACCCGGTGCGCACAACGCATTCAAGATCGAACTCGGTGCTCGCACCCTTGCCGACGCCATCATGACAGCTGGAAGGAAGATGCAATGACGCAGGAACGGACTGCTGACCGCCCGCGGGTCGATGCTTATGAAAAAGTGCTCGGCCGGGCGCTATACGCCGCAGACCAGCCGATCGCGGGCCTGCTTCATGCGATGACGGTTCCAGCGACGATCGCCAAGGGACGTATTGAAGCGATTGACATGACTGCCGCACAGAATGTGCGGGGGGTGGTGCGCATTTTCACACATGAAGATTTCTCGCAGATCAAGACGACTCCTGCCGCTCGCGGTGCCTATGGTCAGCCCGGCAAGGGCCATCAGCCGATGACGAGCCCGGTCGTGCGCCACCGAGGCGAACCGGTCGCCCTGGTTGTTGCCGAAACGTTGGAAGCCGCTATCGAGGGCGCGGAAGCCGTCAAGGTCCGCTATGCCTCGGAGCCATTTAGCGCTCGCATGGAAGACGACCTTGCCAGCCCCGAGGCCGAACCCGATCGCCAGCTCTCCTCCGGTGATGCGGAAGCAGCCTTCGCTACCGCCGATCATCGTGTCGATGTCGAATATCTGCATCCCCAGCAGCATCATAATCCGATCGAGTTGATCTCGACGACCGCCGCATTCGAGGATGGTGAACTCAGGATCTACGAAGGAACGCAGGCGGCGTCAGCCTTCGCCGGCGGCCTTGCCGGCATGATGGGAATGGACCCGACGCGCCTGCGTGGCGTGAGCCCCTATACCGGCGGAGGATTTGGGCAGAAGAACGGAATTCAAGAGCAGAGTGTGCTCGTTGCAAGTGCCGCCGTCCTGCTGCGCCGGCCGGTGAAACTCGTGATGTCGCGCAGTCAGTTGTTTCATACCGCATCCTATCGCCCAAGAAGCCGCCACCGCGTTCGGCTGGGGGCGGATGAACAAGGGCGCCTGCTGGCCGGGCTTTATGAAACGGTCCAGCAGAACGGCCGGTATGATGGATTTGCTTGTGACCACGGGGCCAATCCTCCGCGCATGTATGGCTATGGTGCCTGGCGGGGAAGTGACCGCATCGTCCGGGTCGATACCCAGACCCCAGGCCATCAGCGTGCTCCCCATGAGCATCCCTCAAGCTACGCCACCGAATGCGCCATGGATGAGCTTGCCGAAGCTGTCGGAATGGATCCCGTTGAGCTTCGCCTTGCAAACGACGCTCAAAGTGATCCAATCACCGGCAAGCCTTTTTCGTCACGCCATCTCGCGGACTGTCTGAGGCGCGGTGCCGAATTGTTCGGCTGGAGCCGACGGATGCGCGAGCCGGGCGCGTTGGTCGCGGACAATGGCGACCTCATAGGCCTCGGCGTCGCATGCGGGAGTTACAAGGCATCGATGACGGCCGCCGTAACAACGCTTCGTCTTTTCGCAAGCGGACGATGCGACATCGCAACCTCCGGTCACGAGATGGGACAAGGCATCCGTAGCGTCATCGCCGCGGAGCTTATCGAGATTCTCGGCGTGGACCCGACCAAGCTCGATGTTCGCATCGGCGATACCGGCCATGCGCCGCAACATATAACCGCAGGCTCCTGGGGAACGGGAAGCGCTGCGCCGGCAGCCCGAGGCGCTGCCTTGAAACTGCGCGATGAGCTAAGCCTTCTGACCGGTGCACCGTTGTCGGAAGAGCCGGTTCATGTCCAGCTTGCGCGGACCCGCCGCCCCTCCTTGGAAGTTACAGTCAATACGATCCCGCTCGGCAAGGACGCACAGGTCATCGAGCAATTGCGCAGAGGCATTCCATCCACCACCGGACCGGAATATCCCGACTTTATGGCCTTCAGCTGGATCGCCCATTTTGCTGAAGTTCACGTGGAGACGTCAACCGGGCGCGTGCGTGTGAAACGCGTCGTCAGCGTGGCCGATTGCGGCCGGGTCATGAACCGGCGCACAGCGGAAAGCCAGGTAAGGGGCGGTGTCGTCTGGGGCATTGGCGCAGCACTCCGGGAGGCCGGTGAAACAGACCCTCGCTTCGGCGGCGTGCTCAACAATGATCTTGCCGAATATGTCGTGCCGGTCAACGCCGACATCGGCGCAATCGACGTCGATTTCATCGACCAGCCGGACTTCAAGCTCAACATGTCCGGCGTAAAGGGTCTTGGCGAAGTCGCCATGGTCGGAGCGGCTGCAGCCGTTGTCAATGCCGTCTACAATGCGACCGGCAGACGTGTGCGACATCTACCCATCAGGATTGAAGACTTGCTGTAAAGCAGGTCTCAACGGCAAGGCATGCGAGACGAAGAAGGGGCAAACGATGCCCTTTCCTGTGCGCAGACACGCGGGCGAAGAGAGGCGCGACCTCACAGATTTGAAATGCGCGTCTGTCTCACCGCTCATCGAGTCATGGTGCGGATTGGCTGCAGTACCGCCTCTTCCAGGGCCGACATCCGGATTGGATCGGCAACGGCGTAGGCGGGGTCGGCGATCATCTCGACGAAGGCTGTCCGTCTTGGGTAGCGCACGAGCGCCACCGCGTCCCAGGATTGACCGGGTTCGGCGCACAACGCGGTCGCCCCATCGCCGGCGAAGATGATTTCCGCGCCATACCGGCTTATGATCGGGCCGGCCATGGCGAGATAGTCGAAGTAGCGCTGCCTGCCGCCGTCAGCCTTGAACCGAAGCAGGTTGAGCATGACAACCGGCTGGTCATCGTCTTCGGCAACGAAACGCTCGATATCGGCGGGAGTGACTTTGATCATCGGTATCTCCGGTGAAATGGGCCTCAGGCCTCGTGAAATTCCCCGGCAAATTATGCTAGGTTTTTCGAGCCCTCCATAACGCCAACACCAGAAGACTTTATCGACCGTACAGAAATGGATCCCTTCCTCGATCTTATCCGACTGCTGCGGCCGCGTGCCGCTCTTCTGGGCCGCGGCATGGACGCCGCCGGCGATTGGGGACTGAGTTTTCCGGCACGGGGAGACCTGTTGTTTTTCTGGATAGAAGACGGCACATGCCAGTTGATACGACCTGATTACGAGCCGATTTGGCTGGAAACGGGCGACTTCGTGCTGCTGCGGACAACACTTTCCTTTACGCTGACCTCAAAGAAAGAATTAGAGCCGTTGGACAGCGTCGCGGCGGTGGCCGCCAAAAAGGAGGGACGGTTGAAGCTGGGCTCCGGTCAGGAAAGATCGGTTTCGGTTCACATGGGCAAATTCCTGTTTTCGACAGCCAACGAGGATCTCCTGACTGGGCTTCTCCCGCCCATCGTTCAGGTCCCCTCTCGTTCACCCAAACTTCACCGGCTTCACTACCTGCTCACGTTGATGGAATCCGAAGGCCGCGATCCCGGACCGACTAGCGAGTTCATCATCGTCCGTCTCGTTGAGCTGGCGTTGGTCGAAATTCTCAGGACGCCCACTTTGGATTTTCCGGAAACTGGTACGCCCGCTAACCGCGGCCTGCTTGCCGGCCTTCGAGACCCCGTCGTGGCCAAAGCAATTCGTGCCATGCACGAGAACGCCGGGCAAGAATGGACGGTCGATTCTCTGGCGAGGCTTTGCGGTGTCTCACGATCCGCCTTCGCCACGCGCTTTCGTGACATCGTCGGCATCGGTCCGATCTCGTACCTGTTACGGTGGCGCATGGCGCTTGCCAAGGAGGCGCTCAAGTTCGGAACGGCAAGGATGGAGGAAATCGCCTTTTCAATTGGCTACAAGTCGGCGAGTGCGTTCAGTACTGCCTTCGCACGCGCTGTCGGATGCTCGCCGAGCCGCTTCGCGGAAAGCTCGTCCCGCACCCCCTAAAGGGAAGACCCTTGAGCCTGCTAAAGTTCTGGTCGGTTTTCACAGCAAAGGGTCAAGCCTTGCTTTGCATGCCGTGATCGATGTTGCCGGTGATATTGTCCCAGCCGGAAAGCGCGATTTCCGCCACAGCATGCAATTCGTCGCGATCCGCTCCATCGCGGGCGCGGATAGCCATGCCGCTTTGGACGGTCTGCACGAACCTTGCCAAATTGGTCGTGTCTGCCGCGGCCATAAGGTCACCGTCGCTCTTCGCTCTGTCGAAGCGCGCCTTGAGGAGATCGAAACCGCCTGCACGGGTCGCTCTCATGAGTTCGCTCAGTTCGGAGTGTCCTTCGCTGCCAACAGTGGCGAGCGTCGCCATGCAGCCATGCGGCAGATTGCAATCTCCACCGGTCATGGCGATCGCGGAATCCTGAAGAAATGCCAGCGCTGCGTCTCTCGCGGTCGGAGCAGCTCTGAAGCGGGTCCAGACCAAACCTTCGTAGGTCGTGTAATAGTATTTGAGCGCTTCCGCATAGAGTTCATCTTTCGAACCGAAGGCAGCATAAAGGCTCTTGGTTCCGATCCCCATCGCTTCCGTCAGGTCGGCGATCGAGGTTGCCTCGTATCCCTTAATCCAGAACAGTCTTGTCGCGGCGGCAAGCGCAGCTTGCGCGTCGAATTCCCGCGGCCGGCCGCGTGAGCGCGGGGTCGGTTCTGAATGGCCGGAGCAGGTCGAAACATCATTTTGCATCGACCACTGCATAAATCCATTGACGGCAATTTGCAATGGCGCTAACGATTTATGCATCGATCACTGCATAAAGGAAGCGATGATGGAATTGCTTGGAAAACGTGCGTTGGTAAACGGTGGCTCCCGGGGTATAGGGGCCGCGATCGCGATTGCGCTCGCCGAGAATGGCGCAGATGTCGCGTTTACCTATCAGCGCTCGGCGGACAGGGCCGCATCGGTGGTTCAGACCATCGAGGAAAAGGGCCGGCGCGGGCTGGCCATTCAAGCCGACAGTGCCGACCCGAACGCCATCCGCCGCGCCGTCAGCCAGACTGTCGGTGCACTCGGAGGGCTTGATATCCTGGTCAACAGTGCGGGCATCGGAACCGCTGGCATGACTGCGGATCTGGCCCTCGCCGACCTGCAGGCCATGCTTGATGTCAACGTTCGCGCGCCCGTCCTGTTCGCACAGGCGGCAATCCCACATCTCTCATCGGGGAGCCGGATCATCTCTATCGGCTCCTCGCTGGCTGAGCGTGTGCCTTTCCCGGGTGTGACGGCGTATGCCATGTCGAAGTCGGCGCTTCTGTCGTTCACCCGAGGCCTTTCGCGCGAGCTCGGGCCCCAAGGCATCACCGTCAATCTCGTCCTCCCCGGGTCGACCGACACGGACATGAATCCGGCCAATGGCGAGAATGCAGATTATCAGCGGAGCCTCACGTCGCTCGGCCGTTTTGGTGAGCCCCGTGAAATCGCCAGCGTGGTGGCGTTCCTGGCGGGTCCCATCGCAAGTCTGATTACCGGCGCAGTTCTCAATGTGGACGCAGGTTTCAATGCCTGATCCGGTTGCCAGGAAGACATCGGGTCGGAGGAAGTAGCTCCGGCCCCTCAGTCGAACGGCACCCGGCACGTCTCAGACCAATGCCGGCGCTTACGAATGATCGACCATTTCGCCGGCTTGGGCGATGCTCCGCCGATATTGCAGGCGCGCTGCAGATCTACTTTTCCGTCGCGCTTTCGGCGGGACTTCGAGCTTCGAATCAGACTGCCTTTACTGCGACTGCGCTTTCAGCGGCCGCAAGAGTGGTTTCTTCTCCTGACCGAGGCCGCCAACTTAGGACCGCTACCGTTGTCATTGCGGTCGCTCCACCTCCACTGCACGCTCGTTCGCATTCCCTGCAAGTCAGTCGACGAAGCGATCAGCCTCAAGCAAGCCGCCGATGTGATGTTCAGGGGCAGAACAACTCAAGGAACCGATACGATGATCGTTGCAGGTAACTCCAGGATCCCCCTGCCTCTGCAATCGACCTCCCGTTCTTCCGGACAAGAAACGGTCCGGGAAGCACGGGAAGGAAAAGCAGGTGGAAATCTCCCCTCAGTCTCTCTTGATCCTCGATACGGTTCGAAGCTTGCAGACGCTCTGTGGTCGATGGAAAGCAATGGCGTTGTGTTGGACCAGAAGCCGAATCGCATCGCTCTCAACGAGGACGAGAAACCCGATGCGGCTGACGAATTCCTGAAAGTATCTAAAATGACACCGGCAGAAAAGATCCGCTATTTTTTCCTCAAGGACCGAGAGCTTAGTGAGGACAAGCTGGCTGCAATGAGCCAAAAAGATCGAGAGGCGATCGAACAGCAAATCAAAGATGTTATCCTTCAGCAACTCGGGCTGGAAGACGAAGACGGCAAGCCTGGCGACGCCCCTAAACCCTCGCCAGAAGGGGATCCGGTACCCTTGGATGCAATGCTGTGATGCCGGCAGGTTGAGCTTGTTCAATCGCTTGAACGGCCAACGAATGACTAATTGCGGCGCTGCAGTCGATAGTCATTGATCATCAATCCGCGCAAACACTCTCGCTGAAGAGTTGCCTTCCGGGTCATGTGCTTTAGGAAGGCAAAGAGCCACCCCTGACAGCTGGCTTGAACGACCTGGCTGTGAATATTTCGCAAATTTGGTTGGAAAGGTCCGCAGGTGGCAACAGACGGATCGATTTTCTTCGACCCGTGGCAAGCTCCATTTTCAGTAACGGCCGCAAGACCCAGTGCTCTCCGGCGGCTTTCCTTCAGTCAGATGACGAAATCAAACCGTCCGAACCTTCCGTCACCCGTTTGCTTCATGTCGAGGAGCAGTGCCTCGTGAAACAGCCAGTCTCCGGCGTTTCTGCTGTCCCCGGGGAAATAAAGTTGCGTCGTCAGAACTCGTCCACCCAACCGCTGGACCTTGAAATGAAAATGACGCGTTCGGCCGGGATAAAGTGCAGGCACGATGGTGTTGAACCACCAGCGGCCTTGAGCGTCGGTGAACTGGTGGCCCCGCAGGCGGAAACCCACGCTGTCGTAGTCGCCGTTTTCGTCCGCATGCCAAACCTCGACGAGGCTTCCAGGCAGGGGCCGGCAGCGACTGTCGAAGACAAACCCCGCGACAGTGATCCGCTCGCCACCGGGCGCGGAGGGATAGAGATCGCGTTCGAGCGGGGAGTTAGGCCTGAAGAAGGGGCCGGCTTCCCGTTCAAGCGTCTGTTCGTCTCCATCGTCGCATGCAAGGGTCAAGGGCAGTTCGGGAGCGGGCTGCGCAAAGGCCTTCATTGTCGCCACGCCGATAAAGGGTGGCGCCAGAAAGGCCTTCAGAAGCGAGCGTCTGGTGGAAGGCAAGGTCGGTCTCCCGTCTGTTAAGCGGTGTCGAATTGGAGCAAGGCGACCTTACCGCAGGCGCTGCGCGGCGTTTGCCTGTGCCTCACGGATCAGGCCGGAATACATAGTCTCTTTGCCCGGATACCATGGCATCGTCCCAATTGAGCCGAAGCGGGGGATCGTTTCCATATGTGCGACCATGCGGGCTCGCATCCGCTCGTCAGGAAGCGGGCCTGTCATCGCCTGGACATTGTCGCTCATGTGGTCGGGGTTGGAGGTGCCACAGAGTACGCTTGTGACGGCCGGATGCGCCATGACCCATTTCAGGAAGAACTGCGCCCAGCTCGTCGCGCCGAACTCCTCGGCGAAACCGGGAAGCGGCTGTCCTTCGACGATTTTCATAAGGCGCGCCTTTTCGAGCGGCAGGTTGATGAGCACGCCGACGCCTTTGTCGGCAGCCGCCGGAAGCAGGCGGCGCTCGGCATCCCGGTTGAAGATCGAGTAGTTCGTCTGGATAAAATCGACGCCGTCGCGTTGGACGATCGCCAGTAGCTGGTCCTGCGCCGTCGACTCGTGGTGGGTCACGCCGACATGGCGTATGAGGCCTTCTTTCTTCCATGCCTTCATCAGCGGAATGACGACCGGCGCATTGATGATGCTGTGGCATTGCATGAGATTGATCGTTTCACGCCATGTTCGCATGCGCGATTGCCGGAAGCTTTCAACGGCGTGGCTTTCGTCTCCGAGATACTCTCCTGTCGACCAGACCTTGTTGGCGAGGAACATCTCCTCGGAGCCTTCGAACTCACCCATGAACTGGCCGACACTTACCTCGGCCGAGCCGTACAGCGGCGAGGTATCGACCACGCGACCGCCCGCAGCGACGTACCGCTCGAAGACCTGACGGAGAGCGTCACGGCGATCACCGGGCTTCAGGTCGAAGGTAAGGAAGGTGCCAAGCCCAAGCGCCGTGACCCGTTCGCCGGTCCGCGGCAACGTACGAGTCAACACATCCGCCGTTGATCCAGAGGCTGGCAACGCCGTATTCGTTTCCCGGGTCTGCGCCGTAGCGTGGGTGGCAAGGGCCAACCCTGTTGCCGCCGCGCCTAGCGTGCCGAGGAAGCCGCGTCTATTGATATTCGACTGGTTCATAGGTGTCTCCTGTTGAACGTCAGAACTGCCAGTTGGCGGGTACCCAAGCGTAGCCGCCGTCGGTCTTCAGCATCCGGCCGAGACCGGGGAATGGATAGTGGAAGCCAAGCACGGGCATGCGCTCGGCAGCCGCCCTGTCGAAGATGCGCCGGCGGGAGGAAAGGGCCGTCTCCTTGTCGCGGTCCGGACCCGGAAGCCAGGGCCTGTCGACGTTGACGACGGGGTGATAGGCAAGGTCTGCCGTCAGCAGCAACTGGTCGCTTCCCGAGTGGACTAGGAAGGTGGCCATGCCCGGCGTGTGGCCGGATGCGACGATCGTCGTAAGACCCGGCACGATCTCGGCGCCGGCTTCATAAAGCTCGACATCGCTCATGAACGGCGAGAGGCTGTTTTTGATATTTGCGGCGAAGCGCTGACGAAATTCCTCCGGCACCGGCATGTAGGAGAGATCCGGATCGGTGCGGATGAAGAAATCCCAGTCGGCCTTTGGGACGAAGACCGTGGCGCGGGGAAACGCTTTGCCGCCGTCTGCGGTTCTCAAGTTACCGACATGGTCGGGATGAGTGTGGGAGATGACGATCGTGTCGATGTCCGTAGAATCGAGGCCGATCGCCGCGAGGTTATCGAAAATACGGCCGCCGTTCGGACCCATGGTCTTGCCGGCTCCTGCCTCGATGAGTATCCGCCGACCGCCTGTTTCGATCAGCAGCGTGTTGAGGTTGAGCGTCATGTGGTCGGTCGGCAGAAATGCTTGTCGCAGGACCTCCTGAAGCTCGGCCTCCGGAGCGTTGCTTGCATAGACGCGAGGCGGGCCACCAATCACACCATCGCTCAACACGGTTGCGCTGATGTCGCCGACGCGGAAACGGTAGTGACCGGCATTGCCGCTCAGCGCGGACGTGCCCTGTGCGTTGGCCCTGCCAGAGCCACCCAGACTTGGGATGAGCATGCTTGATGCGCCTGCGACGGCGGACAGCATGATGGCACGTCGGTTGAGAGTGAAGGCATTCATCGGTCTTCCCTTCTTCATTGGGCGCGCTGCTTTGTCTCTTTCCTCGATCGGATATGACCGACGAGAGAAAGTTTCCAGAGCGCAACACTTAGGTTGGCGCGATCATGACATGGAGCGATTGATCTGATAACCTGCGGTAAGTTTATCAGCTTGATTAGAGAAACTTCCCAATGGACCCAATTCGCCTGGATAGCTTCGATGTCTTCGTTGCCATCGTGCGCTGTGGCGGTTTCCGCGCAGCTGCGCACGAGCGGGGGATCTCATCATCGGCCTTAAGCCAAACAATGAACGCTCTGGAGGAGGCTCTGGGTATTCGGCTTCTTAATCGAACGACGAGGAGCGTGTCCCCGACGGAGGCAGGACAACGTCTTCTCGAACGTCTGGCACCGGCGTTGAGCGACATCAGGCTCGCAATCGCGGAAGTCGATGAATTGCGTGATAGCCCGTCTGGAACGCTCAGGATCAACGCGCCGGCACCGGCCGTCGATCATGTTCTCTGCCCGCTGGTGTTCGACTTCATGGACACCTATCCCGAGGTGAAGATCGAGATGATCAGCGATGCCGCCGTCATCGATATCGTGGAACAGGGTTTCGATGCCGGCGTCAGGTTCGGCAAGCAGCTGGCCCAGGACATGATCGCGCTCCCGCTCGGACCCGCGCTTCGTTATGCAATCGTAGCTTCGCCCGACTATATCAAGAGGTGCGGAGAGCCACAGACGCCGCACGAACTCGTTGATCACGACTGTATAAGACGCCGTTTCCCTGGTGGCACGCTCGTCACTTGGCGCTTTGACGAGGGAACCGAAGAGATCGAGGTCACTCCAACTGGACGCTTGACGGTGAGTTCTGCACACAACGAACTGCAAGCTGCACTGGCGGGCAGAGGAATCGCCCATGTCTTCGATGACTACGCCAAGCCGTATATCCAAACCGGCCGACTGGTGGAACTTCTCGGCGAATGGAGCCCCACCTTGCCGCACTGGTTTCTATACTACCCCAGCCGCCGCCTCCCGAGCGCAGCCATGCGTGCGTTTCTCGATTACATGAGGAGTTACGACTGGAGGGCGAAGGATGCCCTCGACCTAAAGCGATTTGACCAGCAGCTTGCGTAGAAGCAGATCGGAGCTTCTTTTAAATCCGGCGTTGTTCGGCCGCATCGAACTCGAGACGCGACGCTTCGATGTCTTGGACGATCGCCGTCCATGAGCCCGTTGATGTGATCGGCATGCAGATGGGAAATCGCAACGATCGTCACGTCGGACGACGCATAGCCCGATGCCGCGATGCGGCTCGCCAGTTGCCCGGTTCCAAACGCCCTGCCCTCCGGCCCGTTGCCGGTATCGAAAAGGATGAGGTCTTTCCCCGTGTTAAGGAGCACCGGGTTGAATTGCCCGATCATTCGATCCGATGGCAAAAAATTGGCTTTCATCAGGGATGCGACCTCCAATTCACTTCGATCAGCGCCGAAGGTCGGATGCGGCCCATCGAACACGCGCATGCCGTCGAGTATGACAGTGATCTCGAACTCGCCCAGCATGAAGCGGTAAAAACCGGCGTTGCCGATTTCCGATTTCGCCGGAGCGGCCGCGACGGCGGCGCGTGTCATAATTTGAGGCGTTGAAAGCGCCAGCGCTGTTACGGCGGCCCCTGCCTTGAACATGGAACGACGATTGAAGAGCATGGCTTTCCTCCTCCAGATAGCTTCCATTCTTGGTCGTGGTCGAGGACCGGGAGCTCGTCGGCAACAGGTCGACACCGTGTCCGAACGCTCACCTGTCAGGCCTCATTTGACGCGCCGGAATTCGATCCTGATTCTGGTGCCGTCCGGTCTCCGGAAATTTTCGGTCATACGATCGCCATCAACGACAAGCGTGAGATCATCACGTGTTCGCACGCTGCCAATCCAGTTCGGAAAAGTCGCGCCTTCGACACGGTTTCCGCTGAATTCGCCCTTCTCATCAACGGTGTAGGTTCCGAAAAACCCGATACTGCGTGACATGGCCATGCGATTTTCATCATCCGTTCCCTCACCACGGGCATTGGAAGCAAACCGAGGAATGTCGGCGTCGGTGAGAACTTCCACGAAGTGCATGTCGGGGGTGAAGACGAGAAGACCGTTGGGTTTCTCTCCATAGGCGGAGATATTTTTTCCACCGGGATCGATCGTCGCCGACATCATCCGCCACGTGCCTACCACCTGATTTTTTGCGGCGGTCTGCGCGAAGGCAGAAGACGAAATGCTGAGGGCAAGGACCAATATAGCTGGTCGAATGGACATGTTTTTTCCTTCCTGTTCATGAGGTGTGTGTTTCCGCCGCTGCTGCGGTTCACGGATCCTGCCGATCGGCGGAATTCGCCACTCCACGCTGCGCCTCAAGGGCAGACAGGCGTGCGGAAAGCGCCTGTGAGATAGATGAATAGGCCGTGCTACCCAGCGCAAGCCGCAGTGGCGGTGTCTTGCTCTCGGCGGCTGAAATGATTGCGGCTACGGTGCGCGCCGCATCTCCCTTGATCTCGAAGCTTCCGTCGCTGATCGCACGGCGAACGGCGCCCGCAGGGGTTTCATCGTAGGCATCCATCGGTATCGCACGGACGAGATTGGCTCCGAAATTCGTGCCGGTCGGTCCAGGTTCGGCGATGATAAAGTCAATACCGAAAGGCGCCACTTCCTGTGCCACGGCTTCGACGAAGCCCTCGATCCCCCACTTGGTCGCGTGATAGAGGCTGAAGCCCGGATAGGCGATCTGCCCTCCTTCGGACGAGACCTGGACGATCCGTCCACCGCCTTGGCTTCGAAAAAGGGGAAGTGCTGCACGGATCAGATGGATGGATCCGGCAAGATTGGTGGCGATCTGCCGGCCGATCTCTTCATTCGTGAGCTCTTCCGCAGCACCGAACAGGCCGTAGCCGGCATTGCTGATGATTACGTCGATCCGGTCGTGCCGTTGGAACGCGTCCTTAACGGTCGAGGCAATGCTCTCTGGTTCGGCCAGATCGAGCTGAACGATATCGAGACGATCGCCGTATTCCTGCGCGAGTTTCGCCAACGCCCCTGGGCTGCGGATCGTTGCGGCCACCTTGTGTCCCTGGGTGAGCAGCTGTTGCGTCATCTCGAGACCAAGCCCTGAGGAAGCGCCGGTGATGAACCAAGTCTTTGGCATGTGAACTCCTGTTTTGTCCATGCGAATGTAAAACATCAACATTGGTGATATAAGATCTTCAATTTGAGATGAGATGGTGAGGATAGTTCACGAATGGTACGCCCTAGTTTGAATGATCTCGCGGCCTTTGCGGCGGTAGCCAGTCACCAGAGCTTTCGCAGAGCGGCCGATGTCATGGGCGTTTCGCGCTCGGCTCTCAGCCACGCCATCATCGGACTGGAGGCAAAACTGGACGTGCGGCTCTTCAACCGGACGACACGCAGCGTGTCGCTGACCCAGGCCGGTGCCCGCCTGCTCGCACGCCTCGATCCGGTCCTTCAGGAACTCGATCACGCGCTCGATACTTTGTCGGAGGAGCGCGGCACCCCGAGCGGCACACTGCGGATTAATGCAAACAAGAGCGGCGCGCGCATTCTCCTCGCAGAGGTCGTGCCGCGCTTTCTCGATCTCTACCCCGACGTCGAGCTTGATCTTGTTTCGGAAGGCCGGCTCGTCGACATCGTCGAACAGGGCTTCGATGCCGGGATACGCCTGATGGAAACCGTCCCGAAAGACATGGTCGCGGTGAAGTTCGGTGGCGACGTGCGTTTCATAGCCGTGGCAGCGCCCGCCTATCTTGACGGGAAAGCAAGACCGCATATGCCCGACGATCTCTATGCGCATTGCTGTATCCGCCAACGTTTGCCGAGCGGAAAGCGCTATCGCTGGGAGTTCTCAAAACGCGGCGCCGAAGTCGTGATCGATGTACCCGGCAACCTCACACTCGATGACAATGATCTTCTCGTGCAGGCGGCGGCGGAGGGGCGCGGTATTGCCTATGTCCCGGAATACTTCGCCCAGCCGTTTCTGGGGTCCGGTCAGCTGGTGTCCGTGCTTGATGACTGGTGCCCGCCAACACCAGGCCTGGCCCTCTATTACCCGCGCAGCCGGCATGTGGCGTCCCCGTTACGGGCCTTCATCGACGTCTTGCGAGAGGCGGACAGGTCGCGATGACGGGACGGCGGAAAATTGCGTCCGCCCTGTCAGATGGTTTCGGGAAGACCGGCGGCATCCTACGGCTTTGAGCTGTTCCCTCATCGCGGAAGCTCGCTCGGTATGTTAGGGCGTCACCGGCTTGCGCCGCAAGATCATGCCACCATGGTGCAGTGTGTTGGCATCGACGAAATCGCCATCGGCCGTGAAGCCCGTGTCGTCCCAGTACTCAATATGCGTTCCGTCGACTTCGTAGCGCCCTTCATAGGCTCGCTTGCGCTGGCCGCGTGCCTCGACATAGCGTCCATTCGGTAGAAGTTCATGGCGAACACGGTTGTCGTCGGTGACCACATGCCAGCATATGGATGGTTCGGCTGCAAGTTGGCCTCCTGTGCCTCTGCGGATTGAAATGAAAGCGTGGCGGTGATGATTGCCGCAAGTGCCTGTCGCATCGTCTGGCTCCAATATGCGTTACTGGGTTTAGGGGAGATCGCGCATATGCGCTCGGTGCCGGCTTCGGCAGACACTCAGGTGTGCCGAAGCCTCGGGCGTCGGTCATTGGGAACGTGGGGCGTTATTGTCAACGACCTGCTGATAGGCAACGAGGTCCAGGAAGGCTTCCGCATTGACGACGAGGCCATCCTTCATCTTGAAGATCCAGACAAACTGGTTGCGATAAGGGGCACCCGACGTCGTGGTCGCCGTCCCGTCGAAGCGGATGATGATGGTGTCGCCGTCGGCAAAGATGTCGTGCACCTCGGGCACCACCGGCGACGCAAGGCGGCTGGTCAGAGGGCGCGATGCCTGTTCGATAAAATCCTTCTGGTTGCGATAGGTGCCGGCGACCGGCCCGGAGCCATGGATCGTCCAGACGACGTCGGGAGCGAGAAGTTCCGCGAAGACATAGGTGCCGCCACGCCATTTTTCGAAGGCGGCTTCAACGATAGCCTTATTCCGCCGTTCGATCGCAGAATTGTCCGGAGCCTGCACCTGTGTCGCTGCGGTGTTGGCAATGGCCGGGAACGGCAAGGCGGGCGACATCAATGCCAGTGTGATCAGTGCCGTTCGGCTAGCGCCTTCGACCCGCTGGCGTGTCGGAAGAATGGTCATGGTATCGGTCCTTTCCTGTTGCTGAGAGCTTTCTGAGACCCATCGACCGGCAATGACGCTGCGGGCACCGTCGATAGGCGTCACGTGGTTTGAGCGGTCAGTCGCGGCGTTCGACCGCGGCGGCGCCGAAGATCAGTTTCTGGACGAGGGGACGTGCGTGAAGCGAGCCGGAAAGATGGGGTTGGCGCGCTGTCCCGGTTCAGACGGTCCACCTGTTCCGGCGTGAGCACGAGATCCTGAGCAGCGAGATTGTCCTCCGCCTGGGCGAGCGTGCGGGCACCGACAATGGGCGAGACGACGGTCGGATTGGCCAGCGTCCACGCAAGCGCCACCCGTGACGGCGTGGAACCGACCTCTTCAGCGAGGGCCTTCGCCTCCTCGGCAATTTCGATCGCCCGTTCGTCCAGATGCCCGGGCGAGGCGATGACTGTGTAATTTACCGACGTGTCAACGAAGTTGCCGCCCCGGTCGACAAAGAGATCAAAAATGCGGCGGACCTCATCGCCGTCTGGGCCCCATCCCCAGCCCGAACCGAAGGTCATCGTTCCGAGGCTCAAAGGCGAAGCGCGCAAGCCCGACCGTCCAAGAAGCTTGTAGTCATCAAGCGTCATATCGCTGTCTCCGGGTTGTAGGATCCAAAGTAGACGCGCCAAGGAGAGCGAACAACTTGCCCAATGATGACCACTATGGTAACTGGTTCTAACCAATGGCGATCGATCTGAATGGCATCTCTGTCTTCCTGGCAGTCGCCGAAGCGCGGAACTTTCGCGTGGCCGCGGCGAATTTGGGCGTCACGAGGCCCGCCGTAAGCCAGACCATCCGGCGTCTCGAAGATCGGCTGGGAGTGGCGCTCGTCCAGCGCACCACGCGCAGTGTCAGTCTCACAGAGGCCGGCGAGCGACTGTATCAGCGGGTGGCGCCGGCTATTTCCGAAGTCGGACTGGCGCTCGACGCCACGGCGGACCGCGACAGCGCACCGAGCGGACTGTTGAGGCTGGCAGTGTCATCCATCGCCGAGCAGTTCATCTCAGGGCCGCTTATCGCGCGTTTCGCGGACACATTTCCCGCCGTTCAGGTCGACGTGACCGTCACGGACGAGGAATTCGACATTGTCGCAGAAGGCTATGATGCGGGGGTACGTTTAGGCGAAGTCATCGATCAGGACATGATTGCCGTTCCGGTCTCAGGCGACCAGCGCCAGGGCGCTTTCGCTGCACCGTCCTATATTGATCGTTTCGGCAAGCCCGAACATCCTTCAGAACTCTCTGCCCATCGGTGTATCGGCTGGCGTCCAGCGCCACAAAGTGCGCCCTACCGATGGGAATTCGGCCAGCATGGGCGTGAGTTTGACGTGTCTGTCGACCCCCAGATCACCACCAACGACATGTGGCTCATGATCAGAACCGCATGTGCTGGCGGCGGCATCACCTTCGGGATGGAGGACACCTTCAAGCCCTATGTCAAATCTGGTCAATTGGTCCCTCTCCTTCAGGAGTATTGCCCTCCGTTTGCCGGCTTTTTTCTTTATTACCCCAGCCGGCGCAATCTGGCTCCGAAACTTCGGGCACTCGTCGATCACGTGAAGCGCTGGCGATAGCGCAGCCCATGACATCACTCTCGTGACGCATAACTACCGGGCGCAGCCAGGTCCGATGCTGACGCCCTGAGGACCACGTTGCCTTAAGGCCACTGCCTTATCGTGGACAGTCGCCCGGATTGCCCACGCTATTGCACCACCTTCGGTGAAGACGTCCGTTATCTTCTGGCGGTCTGAGATAACCTAACCCAGAACCTATCGCGGCGAGCCTTGACATTCGTTCGGTACCTTGCGATTATCGTATGGTAGCGAACGAATTGCAGGGGTTTTTCTATGCGGGATCAGGCGGACACCAAAAATCCTTCCGTGGGTGCATGGACGAAGCGGTGTTACTTCGCGGGTCGGGCCCTTATGGACGAGCGCCTGCGGCCTTTCGATCTGGGTTCCACGCAATGGTACGTTCTCTGGTATCTCGCCAACCACGGGCCGTCCGTCCAGCGCGACCTGGGCCGCGCACTCGAACTCGAACGCGCGACCTTGAGCGGAATCATCACCACGCTGGTCCGAAAGGATCTGATCGCGCAGACGGCGAGCGGAGACGATCAGCGTCAACGTGTGCTCGCGTTGACAACTGCCGGCGAGGCCCTGTGGCGCAGGCTTCCTGATCTTTCTTTCATTCACGACGCTGCGTTCGGCGGGATCGACGAGGCCGATCTCGCCACAACCATCCGCGTCCTCAAATCAGCGACCGAACGACTGCAGAACCTGTTGCGAAAGGATTGAGCAAATGACCGTATTGATCACCGGAGCCTCCGGGCTCGTCGGCGAGCGACTATTGCCGCGGCTGGTGGAGGCCGGCTTCGCCTGCCGCATCCTGCTCCGGGCGGGCAAGGGCGGCCCCGACGGAATAAAAGCCGTGACGGGCGACATTCTCGACCCATCAACCCTGACGAACGCCGTCGAAGGAGTTTCCGCTATCGTGCACCTCGCCGCCGTCTTTCGCACGCAGGACACCAATCTCATCTGGAAGAGCAACCTCAACGGGACACGCAACCTGATTGCCGCCGTGAAGACCCATGCTTCCGACGCGCGCTTCATCATGTCGAGCACCAGCCATGTCTACAATAAGGACAATCCACATCCGGGAAGGGAGGACGACCCGGTCGATCCACAGCACGCCTATCCGGCAAGCAAGGTGGCCGCGGAGAAGGAACTGCGCGAAAGCGGACTGAACTGGTCGATTCTTCGTTTTCCCTTCGTTTATGGCGATGGAGACGGACATCTCGAATCTCTTTCCAAGCACGTGAGCACTTGGCATCCGGCGCAGCGCATGAGCACGATCCACCATCGCGATATCGCGCAGGCAGTCACGCTGGCGCTAGAGGGTACTTTAGATCGGCGCATCGTGAACGTGGCCGACGAGGCGCCCTCCTCCATCTACGAACTGGCGGGCATTGTGGGGAAGCGGTTGGTCTCAAATTCCGAGCCTCTTGTAGATCCATGGCACCTCCATGTCGATACGTCTCTCGCCCGCGGCCTGGGGTTTCAACCCAGCATAAGGACTGTGTACCAGGCTTGGCAGGAGGGTCTTTGGTAGGAGAATCGCAGAACTGGTGGCGGAGCTTGGCATTTGGGGCCGGAAGGGTCTGTGGCTTTCTCGGTGCGCATGACTGGTTGTTTTTGTGTCAGGTCTTGAAGGGATCCGAACT
>NZ_JNNU01000022.1 GCF_000732195.1 Neorhizobium vignae | reverse complement strand
ACAATCTTCAATCACCCGAAAAGATCGAACTGGAATGAGATGCAGGATACTATCAAACGTGAGGAACCATGAATACTGAGGCTCCAGTGCCCCAAGCGGCTAGATCCAGATACAAGTTTCTTGCGAACGGACTTTGTCCCTTGCTGGAACAATAATAGCTTGATGTCTGCCCAACAAAGTTTGTACGCAGTTGCATGAACGAGAATTCATGGGGCTGATCTGATGCCTCTTCGACCGGGGCCCGGCCCTCCAACAGAGCAAGACTCCATGAGCGACGCAAGCGCGCGCCAAAAGCTTCTGATCGTGGAACGCAAACTCGTCCACAATCGCGGACACCACCATACTCAAATTGCCGCGTTGCGTCGGTATTTCCCGGATCACGAGACGATCATCGTGGCTGGGGAAGCCTATGACGGGTTCCTGGGAGCAGCGGCGGCAAAGCTTACCAACAGGTCGATCAAGCTAGCAAAACTGCGATCGCGTCTACTCTACGGAAATGCCTTCGAGCAAATAGCTGCCGTATTGGGCGTCCTTAAAGCCAAGCATTCGCTCAAGCTGCCTCCTTCCGCCTTTGGTAAGCAACTGACTGACATATGCCGTAGCCTTGACTTGGGAGCGAACGATCTCATCGTTATACCGACGGCAGACTTGGATACCCTCGAGTCAGTGGTTGAGCTGAGCGCTGTATTGGCAGATGAAACACCCAGAATTTGCCTCCGCTTCCTGAATTCCGAACTGGGGGACCGAAATGAAAAGATTCGGTCGAGGCGGCTGAGCGCGATCCTTGCAAAACTCCCAGCGAGCGTTTTCCTGTTCAGCGAGACCGAGGAACTGGCGGCCTATTTTCAGGCGAGTTTCCGCATGCCCGTCGAAGGTGGGCTTTACCTCCCCTGCAGTATGCCCCTCGCAGCACCCCCAGGCTATAAGACGGGTAAGAACGGTAGCTTCCGCGTGGGAATATTCGGAGAACCTCGCCCCGAAAAGGGTAGCGCGCGGATCGCAGATA
The DNA here is from genome assembly GCF_000732195.1 of Neorhizobium vignae. Taxonomy (GTDB): domain Bacteria; phylum Pseudomonadota; class Alphaproteobacteria; order Rhizobiales; family Rhizobiaceae; genus Neorhizobium; species Neorhizobium vignae. The sequence goes on along the minus strand of NZ_JNNU01000022.1, from coordinate 36,127 downwards.
TCGTCGCGGCCGTTGCTGAAGTGGCTCAGAGCGGATCCGTGGGGACAATAGATTTCGCCATCCAAGGCTCGATGGCGGACTTCAGCGAAGGCGGCGTCTATGGAGGCCTGCAAAATTTCAACGGTGGTGGACGAAATGTTACCGTTTCTCCACACGGCAACCGTATATCGCCACAGGAGTTCGAGCAGCTGTTTCAGTCGACGGATGCGATCCTATTGCCCTACGAGGCGGCGACCTACGGTCTCCAAGGATCAGGTGTCGTTCAAGACGCCGTCGCGGCCTATAAGCCGATCATCTATGCCCAGGGCATGTCGATGAAGGCGTTTCTTTCGTTCGGAAATGCCTTGCCCGCGAAGACCAATCAAGATTTCGCCGAAGTGATTTTACGAATCGCAGCCGATCCCTCCCGTTTTCAGCGGGGCACAGAGCGCGCGGCGGCGTATTTCCAGGATGTCCTTGCCAACAGTCCGCTCGTCCGCATCTTGGAAAGTTAGCTGCTCAGGACGTTAAACCTGTTCCGATAATTTCATTTCCTGGCGTTTCAATCTTTCCGCCACATGTTCCTGCGGAGTATCATTCAGGAGATCAGGCAATATATAAAGCCCGCCTCCTCGCTGCGCGATCGATTTGTTTAAGGAGACGTGCTCACAGATTTCCTGCCCCGCGGGATCGACGCCGGTATAGAGAGATCCCGCAAGAAACTGAGTTCGGTAAATACCAAAACCGCCAAAGGCAGACTCTACACGGATTGGCTGATCGTCTGCAGCTATCCTTTTCTGACGGCCGGTCACGAACTTCTCTATTGCAGCTTTGGTCTTTTTTCTTTTATTGAACCATGCCTGCTGCACATTGCGTACTTCTTGCCAGCAATCAGTGGGACACCACGTGGGATGGCGCAGAGCCCAGATGTCGTAATACCAATCGCGTTGATTGGCAAATAGGCCGCCCCAATCATCGGGCGCGGAGTTGATCGCGTCAGAAAAATAGGGTTCCTCAATGAGCTTCTCATTTACCCCATCAAGGTCCAGGACCACGAGAATTTCATGATTAATCCCTGCGGACAGATCTTGGCGCAAAGCGGCGAGATAAAGGTTCCTTGCGACGGCGAGGCGAGGTGTCCGCAATCTTACATTGGCGGCAAGGCCGTCGACACTTTGTATATGTGCGTCATGAACGTCAGCTGACCATTCCCTTAGAACCCTCTCGGTACCGTCCTTGGAATCGTTGGTGACAAAGAGGAATTTCGTCGTCCTGAAGCTCTCTCGTAGACGGGTAAGACGTGGAAGAGTTGCCCTTAAACCTTCCTCGCAGTCCCGTGCTGTCCCAACGATAAGCGCTTTTTTGTCAATCATTTAGTTTTCCCAATGCGGATGACACACCCTGATAGATGCCTCGACCCGTGGAAAGTCGGAGAAACCTTGTTGCCATCATGAGTCGATGATCGCTTCATTGTTGCTTTGGCCCATTCAAACTCTTGGCGGCCGCAGCGACATCCTGTTCATACATTCCTACAAAGAACTGGTCGAGGACCTGGATATGCGTTTTGCCTATAAATGCTACAGTGAGTTTGCTCGCGCTGCAGCGGGCCTATCGAGACACCGCCTGGCGTGCAGGCAGACCGTGAATCGCAGGGATGATATGGACGCAAGAGATTCGACTATGGTTAAGAGCAAAATAACTGGCGGCAGCACGAAACTTCTGTTCACCACGAAAGTATTGAACAAATACGATGTGCGCTATTACCTCTGTGAGGAAACTGGGTTTATTCAAACTGAAGAGCCGTATTGGCTGGAAGAAGCCTATGCTTCAGCAATAACCAAACTTGACGTCGGCCTGGTTGGTCGAAATATCCAATTGTCAGAAACACTAGCCCGAGTAATTCATGCGTCAGGATTTGATAAGGATGGACGTTATTTGGATTATGCGGGAGGTTATGGCTTATTTACCCGAATGATGCGAGACGTTGGCTACAATTTCTATCATACCGATCCGTACACCCAGAACCTGTTCGCCGAATTTTTTGATCTGAAAGATCTTGGCGTAGGATCAAGTTTCGAGATGTTGACGGCTATGGAAGTTTTCGAACACCTGCCGGACCCGATAGCAGAGCTGTCGCAGATGCTACAATACAGCGATAGCATCGCCTTCTCCACAAAGCTGCAACCCAAGAGGAAGATCACGACAATCGACGACTGGTGGTATTTCATCCCTGAAACCGGCCAGCATGTCTCACTCTTCAACGAGGCATCGCTTCGTTTTATTGGGAAGAAGCTCAATCTTAACTTCTATAGTGACGGTAGCTCACTTCACCTCTTTACAAAACGAGTTCTCGCTACCAACCCTTTTGAAAGACGGGAGCCGTTCATCGTGCGCAAGGCCCGTCGATTGATTGAGAAATTCGACCGAACCCGCGGCGGTCGTCGCGAAAGCCTGATGCAGAGAGATTGGGAATTCATACGTAAAATCATATCCGGCTAAGACAAACGAAGTGCTGTCAGCTGCCAAAGCGCACCCAATCTGCCGAAAGCCCCATCCATCTTTGAAACATTGACGCTTGCGATGACGGACATCTGCAAATGCGTAGCGGCGAGCTCAAGCATAAGCCGTAGCGTTGGGTATCGCTCCTTTTCGTCCGGCTGTGCAGACGAAGAAGAGCGGCGCATCGAAGCCCGAGAGGACCCATGGACAGGCGTTTGCAGGCCTTGCCCGATCGCTTGCCCAAAGGTGAAATCTGGGTTACGAGCAGCCAAAGATGCCATATGCGTGGCGAGCCGAGCGCGCGAAGGCACTATGGGCGCGATTTCAATTCAATCAGTCCGTGAGCGGTGGACAAATGAACGAAGCTAAATCGATTGCCCCTGTAGTCTTCATCATTTTCAACAGACCCGATCTTACCGAATCGGTGTTCCGTGAAATCGAGAAAGCTCGACCTGGTAAGCTCTTCATCATAGCTGACGGGCCACGTGCAGACCGTGCGAACGAGGCCGAGAAATGCGCGGAAACAAGGAAGGTGGTCGAGATCATCACTTGGGATTGCGAGGTCTTCCGCAACTATTCCGACGCGAATCTGGGCTGCCGCAAGCGGATTTCTTCTGGATTGGACTGGGTTTTCTCGCAGACCGACCGCGCTATCATTATCGAAGACGACTGCCTGCCGGATCCCAGTTTCTTCCCATATTGCACTGAACTGTTGGAAAAGTACGAGAATGACGACCGCGTGGGTTCCATCAATGGCTCAAATTTCACCCATGGCCGTGTAGAAGTCGAGGATAGCTATTACTTCAGCCGCTATCCGCTGATCTGGGGCTGGGCTACCTGGCGCCGGGTCTGGAAAAACTATGACGTGTCGATTAAACACTGGGGGACCTTGCGGGATAATAATTGGCTCAACACCGTTGCCAATCCCAGTGAGTTCGAACATTGGATCAAGGCCTTCAATCGGGTATACGACGGCGGACTCGACGCTTGGGGCTATCAATTTACCTTCTCACAGTGGCTTCAGCGACAAATCAGTATACAGCCGAAGGGCAACCTGATCAGCAATCTTGGTTTCCGTGCGGATGCAACGCACACGTCGGGGTCTAACAACGTTGCCGACCTCCCCCGGCAGGCTTTGGAATTTCCGCTTCGCCATCCGCGGGTGCCCGCCTTAAACTTCCTTGCCGACGATATCTACATGCGCGAACATTGCTATCGGAAGAAGAAGGAAAAGGGGCTGAAGCGCATCTGGGGGAAGGTATTTCCTAAGTGAAATCAACTTATGCCGCGGCAGTCCGATCGCCGTCGCGGCGTCGGGGCGGACGCATGGCGCGTTGCAAGACAGCCCTGCCCACCTGTATCTTTTGGCAATGTTATCGTAGAGGCCAATTTAGCGTGTTATCTGCGGCCATGCACCATGCCCCCCTGCGAGGAGATCTGGGAACGAATATCGCTCGTTTCTGGAATTAGGAGTGAATTTGATGCCCAAACTGCGTCTTCCTTTTAAAAAGAAAAAGCCTAGCAGCGCATATTTTGGGCTCAACGAGTTGGATCGAAAGATCGAGAAATATATCGACTACGACAACGGGTTTTATGTGGAACTCGGCGCCAATGACGGCATTCGCCAGTCCAACACCTATTATTTCGAGAAAAATCGCGGATGGAGCGGCATCCTCATAGAACCGTCGCCGAACAATTTCCTGGAATGCAGAAGGAACCGCAGCGAGAAGAACGCCATATTCTGCAATGCCTGCGTACGCTTCGGTTATCCTCATAAATATGTGGACATGACCTATGGCAACCTGATGAGCGTCTCCACGAATGTCGAGGTCGATTTGGAGAGCGTATCAGCCCATCTGGAACTCTCGCGACAATTCCTGAGGAATCGGGAAGCGACATTCGAGTTCGGTGCGGTAGCAAAGCCGCTCAGCACGATCCTGGACGAGGGCAAGGCGCCGGCGCTGATGGACATCCTGTCACTGGACGTCGAAGGTGCCGAACTGGAGGTCCTGATGGGTGTGGATTTCGACCGCCACAATTTCAGGTTCATGGTGATAGAATGCCGGAACATCGACCGCATGTGCAGCTTCCTGGAAGCCAAGGGCTACACCCTTCTGGATCAGCTTACCGGGCACGACTACCTCTTCAAGTTCAATATGGCCGAGACTGCCTGATGATCCGCCTCCGAAGCCTCGAGGCAAGCTATTGCCGGGCGGTGTTTATCTCCTGTCTCTGATAATCCGCTCCCAATGCAACGGATTGGCCCCCTTGCGCGTTGCGCGCCATTGGCTCGCATGGTGCGGGTCGACAACATGGCATGCTGATGCGGCTCGGCGCAATTCTTGATCGCTGGAACGACCAATCCCTCGCCCGGCAGTTTCTGCTCGCGGGAGGCTTGGTCGCCTTCGCGGCCATGCTTCTGGTCGGTGCCTTTGTGACCAACCTCATCGAAGCGGCGGTCACCCGCAATTCGGCAGCTTCCACCGCCCTTTATGTCGACAGCATCATCGCCCCGCTGCTTCCGGACATGAAGACCAACCAGACTCTCGACGACGTCACCACCCGCGCGCTCGACGAGACCTTCGGCCAGGGCGCGCTCGGTGGCCAGGTCATATCCTTCAAGCTCTGGCGCAGGGACGGCACGATCCTCTATGCGACGGACAAAAGCATGGTGGGACAGAAATTCGGTCCGAGCGAGGGCCTGCAAGCCGCATTTTCCGGACAGATGGTGGCGCGCTTCGGACTTGCCGAAGACCCTGAGAGCAAGATCGAGCGAGCGACGGGGATGCCCCTTCTCGAAATCTACAATCCCATCCTGCAACCCTGGTCGGGAGAGGTCGTGGCGGTCTCGGAGTTCTACGAGGTCGCGGGCGATTTCGAGCGAAGCCTCTATCAGGCGCAGCTTCGTAGCTGGGCGGCGGTTGCCGGCGTCACGCTTGCCTTCTTCCTGATCCTTTCGGCGATCGTTTTCCGCGGCAGCCGCACGATCGACCATCAGCGACAGGCGCTGACGCAGCGGGTGGCGGAACTCTCCGACCTGCTTTCGCAAAACAAGGCCCTTCACGCGCGGGCCCAGCGGGCCTCGCGGCGCGCCACCGCCCTCAACGAGAGTTATCTGCGCCGGCTCGGGGCCGACCTTCATGACGGGCCGGCCCAGCTTGTCGCCTATGCGGCACTGCGGGTGGACAGCCGGCTCCTGACCGATCCCGCAACGCCGCCGACCGCCCGCGAAGCGGAGGTCACCACGATCAAGGCCCGTCTCGACGAGGCAATGGACGAGATCCGCAGCATCTGCAGCGGCCTGGTTCTACCGCAGATCGAGACCGCCGAGCTGCCGGACGTTCTGCAGCGCGCCGTCAACGCGCACCGGCAGCGCACCGGCGTCGTCGTCGCACTGTCGGGGTCGAGCGGATCGCGGCCGCTTTCGCCCTCGGCCAAGATCTGCATCTATCGCTTCGTGCAGGAAGCGCTTAACAACGGCTTCCGGCATGGCGGCGGCATCGATCAGCGCGTTCGCCAGAGTTTCGACAACGGCAATGTCGTTGTTGAGGTTGCCGACGGGGGGCCGGGTTTCGACCCCCAACACATACGCCCGGAAGGTCTCGGGCTCGCGGGGCTCAGGGAGCGGATCGAAAGCCTCGGCGGCACATTTTCAATCATCACATCGAAGGACGGAACCACGGTCAGAATGTCGCTGAACGTGCATGAAATGGAGCAGGCCTGATGGCAGGAATAAAGATTGCGGTCATCGACGATCATCCCTTGTTTCGCGAAGGCGTGACGCGCAGCTTCGGCGAGATCGAGGATTTCGAGATGGTCGGTGAAGGCGGTTCGCGCGACGACGCGCTGCGCATCGTTCGGGAATTGTGCCCGGACGTGATGCTGATGGACATTTCCATGCCTGGAAACGGTCTTGAGGCAATTGCCGAAGCGCTCGATCATTGCCCGGACCTGAAGATCGTCATGCTGACAGTCTCGGAGGCGAGCGAAGACATTGCGACCGCGCTGAAGCTCGGGGCCAAGGGCTATGTTCTCAAGGGTGTCGGCTCCCGAGGCCTGGCAGACGTGGTGAGAACCGTGGCATCGGGTGAGAGCTATGTTTCGCCTGCCCTTTCGGCGCGGCTGATCGCCGGCCTATCCGCCTCCGGCGAAACCCCGGCAAAACCCAGCCTTTTGTCGGAACTGACCGATCGCGAACAGGAGGTTCTGAACCTGGTGGCATCCGGCCTCAGCAACAAGCGGGTGGCGCGGGAGCTCGATCTTCACGAAAAGACCGTCAAGCACCACATGACCCGCATCCTCTCGAAGCTGAAGGTAACCAACCGGACGGAGGCGGCCCTTGCTCTTCGCGATGCGACCGATCAACGATCAGCGGCCGAACGACCGCAACCTTGAGGCATCCGAAGGGGTTGCGGCCCGGTTGACGATCGTCCGGGAGCGCGAATCCCGCATCTCGTAGCGGCCTTGAGAAATGCGTTCCGTCGCGCCGTTTTGATGGCGGACGGTTATCGAGGCCCCCCGAACATCGACCTCGACGCCGGCTTTCGCTGGAGCAGCCGGGTTTGCGGGTGCCGCCGGGGCCCTGCCTGAATTTGTGGCGCCACCTGCCGGAGCCGATCCGGCGCCTGCACCGGCTCCAGAGCCGCCGCTGCCGGTATCGGCTCCAGAGCCGTTACCATTCCCGTTGCCGCCGCTATTGCCGTTTCCGTTATTGTCGGAACTGCCGCCGGCATTGTCGCTTCCGTTCCCGTTCCCGCCGGAACCGCCATTGCCGTTTTCGCCGCCGTTTCCCCCGTTGCTTCCCCCGCCGCCACCGTTACCGTTGCCGTTGCCGTTGCCGTCCTGAGCCGCGACGCTTGACAGCGTAACGCGCAGCAAGCCGTCCGCACCCGCGACAACCTTCAAAGGCAGCACGGTTGCAGCAATCGCGGTGAGCACTCCGCTCAAGAAAAGCATTCTACGGATCGGCATCTCTTGGCTCCTGGGGATGGCAATCTCCTGCGTGTGGCATTTTTGAACCGTTATGCAAGCCTAAACCGAACGCCCGCTTCATGGTTCCGCAGCCCCGTTCTCGATCAAGTGCCCGCCGACCGTGACACGGACGGTCGGCGGGCAGGGTTCTGCGCTGAAAAAGGACCGATGATCGCGCAGGAACCGGGCTCGATCCCATCACACGGCGGGCCTCCCGAGATGGTAATGGAGACAAAAAGCCCCTTGACGGCGATCGATAGCCATTTGGCCGGGGAAACCGTCGTCCGTGACTGCCCCCCAAAAAACCTCCGAGCCCAACGGCACCCTATCAGCGCGGTTTCGCGATTTCATCCCCCCTTGGACCTTTACCCCGCTCCATCAGACCAAAGGCCCAACAGCGATCAGCCTGAAGTCCCGCCCTCCCCGACTGAAGCCCGAACGCCGGAACGACCGGTGGCAACCGTAGTTGGACGGGTGATTGCGGACCCACGCGGCGGTTCGCAAGTGAAACGAAGGCTCAAGAGAAATAGGAGGAAACATCATGAAAACCACAATGAAACAGACGCTCGCGATAGCGCTTCTCGCCGGATCCACGCTTTCGGTGGTCCCGGCAATCGCTCAGGCTCAGGCTCCCGCAACCGGCCAGGACAGCGGTTCGCCCACCCTGCCACGCAAGTTGCCGCCAGGTTCGGACGGTTCGTCCGGCGCCAAGCAGGCCCAGCCGCAGCAGGATATGGGGGCGACCACGCAGCAGCCGCAAAGTGGCGCCAGCGGCAGCGGTTCGACGACTGCCCAAAGCTCGACCGCCGATCCGCAGCGCCTGAAGACCGGTGACAGCGCAGCTCAGGAAAAGCCGTCCGATCCGAAGAAGGCGCAATCCACCGACGCCCAGACAGGCAACAAGGACAATACGGCGCAGCAGAAACCTGCCGGCCAGAACGGTAGCTCCACGGCCGCCACTTCCGGCTCGGGCTCGGGAACCGATCCCAGCAAGCCGGCAACCGAAGACACTGCCCGCCAGAACAGCGGCGCACAGCAGCCTGGCTCCAACCAGGCCGCAGCCGATAAGCCTTCCAACGAGACCACGGGCAGCATCAACATTTCCACTGAACAGCGGGCGCAAGTGCGCCAGATCCTCGTCCAGAACAAGGTTGAGCCGGTCAATGTCGATATCAAGGTCGATGTGGGCGTCGCCGTCCCGACGACCGTGGAACTGCACCCTCTGCCGCCGCGCATCGTCGAGATCGTGCCGGCCTATCGCGGCTACGAATACTTCGTGCTGGCAGACGGCCGGATCATCATCGTCGAACCCTCGAGCCACAAGATCGTCTACATCCTGGTCGGCTGAGCGCTGAACGCGGGAGAAAACCATGCGTGACCGGGAACCGACAGTGATCCATACGGGCGGCGGCGGTTGGGCCGTCGCCGCCATCCTGCCGATCGCGGTCGTCGCATGCGGGCTCTTCCTGTTCGAAAGCGGCTACCTCTCAAATCGCGACATCGGCATCGACGTGACCCTGCCGAAGGTGGAGCCTGTTGCGCCAGTCACCAGATAGCAGCCTCGGTTGCATTCCAAGGCGCGGTGCGAACCGTTCGACCGCGTCACAACACCCAGAAGGAGAACCATCATGAAGACCAAGATCCTCGTTCTTTCCGCCGCAATGCTCGGCGTCCTCGCTCCTGTAGCGTCGGCCCAGCAAGGCACGGTCAATGGTGCGGCCGGCGGCGCTGTCACCGGTGCGATCATCGGAGGCCCGGTCGGTGCTGCCGTCGGCGGCGTTGCCGGCGCGGTTGTCGGGACCGCCATCGACCCGCCGCCGGAACGTGTCGTTACCTATGTGGAACAGGCCCCTGCCCCGGCATCGCCCGTCGTCATCAAGGAGAAGATCGTCGTCGGCAAGCCCATCCCGGAGACCGTCGTGCTGACCCCGGTTCCGGACAGCCCGAAATACGCCTATGCGGTGGTGAACGAACAGCGCGTCATCGTCGATCCGCAGACCCGCACGGTCGTGCAGGTCGTCCGATAAATAGGACCCAGTCCTGAAACCGATCGGGGGAGAGACCGGAACGTCTCTCCCCCGATCCGTGTTCAAAGGTCGAAATGGCCCGAAAGAAAATCGCCGGAGAGACCGCGCCCTCACCGGGTCGTGTCGTCGTCGCCAATGCCGTCCACGTCGGAAAGCCGTACGAACTCGACGCCGCGCCGTTTCAGGGTAACGAGCGCCCGGGCCACACCCTCGCCGGCCGCATGAGTGGGCTGGTTGATATGCGCGAGGACGACGTCGCCGTCCCTGGCGGCAGCGATGCGTTTTTCGGCGACGTCGGCACCGAGCAGGGAGCCACCATCGCCGTTCAGCGAATAACCGGCGACCCGATACCCCATATCGCGGATCTGGCGTATCGCCGAAGGGTCGTATTTTGCGGTCGAGCCGCGGAACCAGCGTGGTGCCGAAAAACCCGCCGCCAGCATGGCGTCAGCGCCGCCTGTCACTTCCTGGCGAACCGCGTCCGGCGATCCGGCAGCGGCGATGCCGTAGATCAGGACCGGCATATCGACCGCTGGGACATGGTTCTGGCCGTGGTTTTCCAGTTCGAAGAGATCGAGATTCTGCAGAAAGATTGCGACCGACTGCGGGTTGTTTCTCAGCCAGCGGGCCGTGACGAAAATGGTCGCGGGAATTCTCTCTCGGACCAAGGTGGACAGGATACGCTCGTCCGCCCTGCCCATGCAGGCATCGAAGGTCAGCGCCAAACGGGGACGGCTGGCATTGCCAGAACGGCTGACATGCAGATGCGGCTCCACCAGTTTGGGAGCGGGCACGGCATTTTGCGTCAAAGAGGGGTTCGGCGACTGCTTCTGGGGCAGAGTCTGGGCGCCGGCCGTCAGAGGAAGCAGGAGGAAGGTACAAAGCAGAACGCGTCGCATGATGGAATACCGATATCGAGAAGGCTTTCCCTTATCGGCAAATCCTTAAAGGCGCCATGCGACGGAATCGGCAGTCGCTAAAAAGGCCGGACGATGCCGGCCTTTCTTGGGGAAGACGTTTTGATCAGCAGTTCGTAGACTGACCGTTTGGGTTCGTGCCGGCCTGGCCCGAGGGTACCGAGGCGGTGCCGGTCGCGTCAGGCGTGGTGGCAGTGCCTCGCGTCTGACGGTTCGGAGCGAGGTTGGTGCGCGTGTCTTTCGTGCCCGCCGCATTGCCCATGGCGCGCCGATCCGGAAGCCTAGAAGCGAGCCGACGCCAGCCTGCTCTGCAGCGACTTGAGATCTTCGGCCTTGCGGGAAGCCAGGCCCTTCTCCCACGAGATCGCAGTCTCGACGATGAGATCGAGATCGTCGTGGCGCGGTCTCCAGTCAAGCAGCCGGCGTGCGAGCGTCGAATTGGCGACCACGCTTGCCGCGTCGCCCGGCCTTCGGGGCCCATAGCGGATTTCGAACTTGCGACCGCCAACCCGCATCACGGCGTCCAGAACCTCCAGGACCGAGTAACCGCGGCCGTAACCGCAATTGGCGATCAGAGGCTCGCCGCCGCGACGCAGGTAACTCAGCGCCTTCAGATGCGCGTCCACCAGGTCGGTGACATGGATGTAGTCGCGGATGCCGGTACCATCGGGTGTCGAATAATCGGTCCCGTAGACATCGACCCCACGGCGCTTACCGAGTTCCGCCTCGCAGGCGATCTTGATCAGGTGGGTCGCGCCCTCTGTCGACAACCCCGTGCGGCCAAGCGGATCGGCACCGGCAACGTTGAAATAACGCAGCGCCACGAAGCGGAAATCATGCGCCGCGGCGGCATCGCGCAGCATCATCTCCGACATCAGCTTCGACTGGCCATAGGGGTTCTTCGGATGCAGGTCGGCGTTTTCCAAGACGGCGGTGTCGTCTTTCTGGTCTCCATAAACGGCAGCCGTCGAAGAGAAGACAAAATGGCGAATACCGGCGGCGATCGCGGCTGCGGCAAGCAGCCGGGTATTGCCGGTGTTGTTCTCGTAATAATCCAGCGGGTTGGCGACCGATTGCGGCACCACGATCGAGCCCGCGAAATGCAGGATCGCGTTGATGTCGTTTTCCGCGAAGATCTGCGAAAGAACGGCGCGGTCGCCGACGTCGCCGAGATAGAAGCGCGCCTCGGCCGGCACGGCCCAGCGAAAACCGGTCGACAGCCGGTCGAGAACGACAACTTCCTCGCCCGCGTCGAGCAAAGCCCAGGCCATGTGGCTGCCGATGTAACCCGCGCCGCCTGTTACCAGAACTGCCATGTCTATACTTCCCTGCTTTCTTATCGTTGGCAGGACGAAAACACGGGCAGTCTTCAACAATGCTTACCCGACGCTGGCTGCGCCGGGTTTATCTCGGGTCAAGGCAAATAGGCTCTTGAGCAAATCGCTCGAATTTTAGCGATTGCGTGCCGGATCGGATCAGAGACGCTTGATATAGTCCGAGAGGCGGCCGGCTGCCTCTTCGATCTGCTTCGGATCGCGCAGGAAGCAGGCGCGCAGGAAAAGCTCGCCGCCCTTGCCGAACGCCGAACCGGGCGCCAGCGCCACGCCGATCTTGTCGACGATATCGAGCGCTGCGCTGCGGCTGTCGGTGATGCCGTCCACCTTGACGAAGGCGTAAAGCGCCCCATCCGGCTTTAAGGTCTCGACCCGGTTGGTGGCGATCAGCGCGTCGCAGAGGATGTCGCGCGCCTCGGTCGCCCGCGCGATATTCGCGTTTACGAAATCATCGCCCTGGTTGAGTGCCACCACGGCGCCGCGCTGCAGGAACTGGGCCACGCCGGAATTCGAATACTGCACCAGGTTTTCGATAACCTGTCCCATTTCCGGCGGAGCGACGATCCAGCCGACCCGCCAGCCGGTCATCGACCAGTTCTTGGAGAAGGAATTGGCGAAGATGATCCGGTCGCCTTCCTCCATGATGTCGAGGAAGGACGGCGCACGGGCAGCACCTCCGTAATAATAACGGGCATAGATCTCGTCGGCGACGATCCAGATGCCGTGCTTGCGGGCCAGCGTCAGGATATTCTTCAGGTCGTCGAGCGTCGCGGTCCAGCCGGTCGGGTTGGCCGGCGTGTTGATGAACAGGCCCTTGGTCTTCGGCGTGATCTTGGCTTCCAGCTTGGCGAGATCGAGCGACCAGCGGCCGCCGACGAAATTGAGCGGCAGGCCGACGGAATGGGCGCCGGAAATCTCGATCGCCGAGATGATGTTCGGCCAGGTCGGCGACAGGTAGATCATCTCGTCGCCCGGCGAGGTCACCGCCTGCACCGCCAGCATGATCGCGTGCATGCCGGACCCGGTGACGTAAAAATGCTCGACCGGCAACGAGACGGAGAAATGCCGCGCGTAATAATCCGACAAGGCCTGGCGCAGTTCGGGAATGCCGCGCTGCCAGGTGTAGAAGGTCTCCCCGCCCAGAAGCGCCTCGGTTGCCGCGCGGTTGATGAAATCCGGGCTCGGCAGATCGCCTTCACCGGCCCAGAGCGGGATCAATCCCTCCCGCCCGCGGGCGTAATTGAGAACCTCGACAATGCCGCTTTCGGGCGCCGCGACGGCGCGGGGGCTGAGACTGGAGATGATCGACATGGAATTCCCTTGGCTTGTTTCCCACTTCTTTAGCGCAGGAAGCCCAAGGAATCCCATGATAATCCGTGAGGCCGGGATCGATTCCGATGATGAATCGCCCCGGCGTGATCAAAAGATCACTTTGCCTTGAGAATGTCGCGGATTTCGCTGAGCAGCTGGATATCGGCCGGCGGCGGCGAAGGCGCTTCCTCAGCCGACTTCTTTTCATCGGCGAGGCGCATCTTGTTCACGGCCTTCACCATCAGGAAGATGATGAAGGCAAGGATCAGGAAATTGATGAGGACGGTGATGAAATTGCCGTAGGCAAAGACCGCGCCCTGTTCGCGGGCAGCGGCCAGCGACGGCGCGGTGACGGTGCTCGACAGCGGCAGGAAGTAATTCGAGAAATCGAAGCCGCCTCCGGTGATGGCGCCGACGATCGGCATCACGATGTCATCGACCAGCGATTTTACGATGCCGGTGAAAGCGGCGCCGATAATGATACCGACCGCAAGATCGACGACATTGCCCTTGGCAACAAAAGAACGGAATTCGCTGATCATTGACATGGCCAATTGTCCCCCATGGCGCTTCAGGTTTCAGTAAAATGCAACATAGCGCTTTCTGCGGATGTGAAAAGACACCGTTCGCCAAAGGCTTAAATGCGACCGTCTATTGGACTTTTTGCCAAGAGGCTCCCTGATTTCCAAGCGATTGCTTTTCCCCTAATGTTCGAGGCTCGAAGCCTTTTGCGGAGGAGCAATGCTTCCGGGCTGGATCATTTTCGTTTCGGCTTTCGCCTATGTGCTGCTGCTGTTTGCAGTGGCGAGTTACGGCGACCGGCGGAGCCGTGTCTTCGGCGTGCCCAAGAATGGGCGGCCGATCGTCTATGCGCTCAGCCTTGCGATCTACTGCACCTCCTGGACCTATTTCGGCGGCGTCGGGCTTGCCTCGCAGAGGGGGCTGGAATTCACCGGCATCTATATTGGCCCCATCCTCGCCTTCACACTCGGCATGCCGATCATCCGACGTATCGTCGAGCTCGCCAAGGCGGAGAAGCTGACGTCCGTCGCCGATTTCATCGCCGCCCGCTACGGCAAGAATTCCACGGTCGCGATGATCGTCGCGATCATCGCCCTGGTCGGCGCGGTTCCCTATATCGCGCTGCAGCTGAAGGCGGTGTCGAGTTCGGTCGCCGCCATGGTCAATCCCTCGGATTACGGCATCGGCAGCGGCAATCTCTACTTCATCGACCTGGCGCTGATCGTCACCCTGATGATGGCCTGTTTCGCCGTCATCTTCGGCACCCGGCACACGGACGCGACGGAACACCAGGACGGGCTGATCCTCGCGGTCGCGATGGAATCGGTGGTCAAGCTGCTCGCCTTTGCGACGGTCGGCTTTTCGGTCTTCTTCATTCTCTTCGACGGACCGGCCGACCTGCTCGCCAAGGCATCGGAAAACATGCTGGTCGGTTCGGCGCTCGCCTACGAGACGCCGATCAGCCGCTGGCTGGTCCTGATCGGGTTGTCGGCGTTTGCGATCATCATGCTGCCGCGGCAGTTCCACGTGACCGTGGTCGAGAACCGCACGACAAAGGAGCGCAAGGTGGCGAGCGCGCTGCTGCCGCTCTACCTCATCGCCATCAATATTTTCGTGCTGCCGGTCGCGATGGCCGGGCTGATCACCTTCGGCGGCACCGGCGACGCCGACCTCTACGTGCTGACGCTGCCGCTTGCGGCCGAACTGAAGGTGGTTTCGCTGATCGCCTTCATCGGCGGCTTTTCCGCCGCCACCGCCATGGTGATCGTCGAATCCGTGGCGCTTTCGATCATGGTGTCCAACGACATCATCATCCCGATCTTCCTGCGGCAGCGGCTGATGGCCGCACGCTCCGGCCAGCGCACCGATTTTACCCGCACGCTGCTGAACATCCGCCGCGTCGCGATCTTCGGCGTTCTGATCCTCGGCTATGCCTATTACCGCATGGCCGACAGCCAGTCCGGGCTTGCCTCCATCGGCCTGCTCGCATTCGCGGCGATCGCGCAGGTGGCTCCTGCCCTCCTTGGCGGCCTTGTCTGGCGCCGCGCCAATGCCCGCGGGGCGATCCTCGGCATGTCCTTCGGCTTCCTTGCCTGGGCTTACCTGCTGTTCGTGCCGAGCCTCGGCGGACCGGACAATTCCCATGTGGCGACCGCCGTCCTCAATTTCCTCTTTCCCGGCACCGGCATCTTCTCCGGGCCGCGGACGGACCCGCTGGTCAACGCGACGCTCTTCAGCCTGACGCTCAACATTCTCGCCTTCGTGCTGGGATCGCTGTCGCGCAATCCGCGGCCGGTCGAGCGCATCCAGGCCGGCATTTTCGTGAAAAGGCACCTGCGCTCGCAATTTGCCACCCGCGGCTGGAAGACCCGCGTGGGCGTCGGCGACCTGAAGACGGCCATCGCCCGGTATCTCGGCGAGGAACGCATGCGGCGCTCCTTCTCCAACTATGAGAAGACGGCCGGCCGCACGTTCAGCGACGATCAGCCCGCCGACATGGCGATGATCCACTTTTCCGAACAGCTGCTCGGCAGTGCCATCGGCTCGTCTTCCGCCCGGCTTGTCCTGTCGCTGATCCTGCAGAAGGCCGAGGATACCAATTCCGACACCGCCTGGCTGCTCGACCAGGCAAGCGAGGCGCTGCAATATAACCAGGACATGCTGCAGACGGCGCTGTCGCAGATGGACCAGGGCATCGCCGTGTTCGACAGTTCCGAACGCCTGACCATCTGGAACCGGCGCTTCCGAAATCTCCTGGATCTGCCGGAACAGGTCGGCCAGGTCGGCTTTCCGCTGGCAGATATGGTCGCCATCCTTTCCGAGCGCGGCGATCTCGCGGTGTCGGACCAGGCCGAAGTGATCCGCCAGTTCCAGACGCTGGATGCCCCCTTCTCGCTGGTGCTGAACGGCGGCCAGCGGATCATCGAGGTTCGCTCCAACGCCATGCCCGACAAGGGCATCGTCGCCACCTTCACCGATATTTCCGACCGCGTCGCGGCCGACCAGGCGCTGAAACAGGCAAACGAGACGCTCGAACAGCGGGTCGGCGAACGCACCGCCGAGCTCACCCGCGTCAACAAGGAGCTGGCCGAAGCCCAGGCCTCCGCCGACGAGGCCAATATCGGCAAGACCCGGTTCTTCGCGGCCGCCGGCCACGACATCCTGCAGCCGCTCAACGCCGCCCGGCTTTATTCCTCGGCACTGGTGGAGCGGCTCGGCGCCTCCGACAACAACGGTTCGCTGGTCCGCAATATCGATTCCGCGCTGGAATCGGTCGAGGCAATCCTCGGCGCCGTGCTCGACATATCGAGGCTCGATACGGGTGCCATGAAACCCCGCTTCACCTCGGTGCCGCTCGACGACCTTCTGAAACGCATCGAGACCGATTACGCGCCGATGGCCCGCGAGAAGGACCTGGAATTCGTTGTCATGCCGACATCCCTGAAGGTCCGATCCGACGCCAACCTGCTGCGCCGCCTGGTGCAGAACCTCGTTTCCAACGCGATCAAATACACGATCGACGGCAAGGTGCTGATCGGCGCGCGCCGGCGCGGCGACCAGGTTGTCATCGAGGTGCTCGATTCCGGCATCGGCATTCCGCCCTCCAAGTTTCGCACCGTGTTCAAGGAATTCGCCCGGCTGGACGAAGGTGCGAAGACGGCGGCCGGCCTCGGTCTCGGCCTGTCGATCGTCGACCGCATTTCGCGGGTGCTCAACCATCCGGTCCAGATCGCCTCCACGCCCGGACAAGGCACCGCCTTCCGGGTGCAGGTCCCGATGGATCTAACCGCATCGCAGGCAGCGCACGCCACCGACCAGTTGGAGCGCCGCAAGCGCTCGCAGCCGCTGAACGGGCTCCGGGTGCTCTGCATCGACAACGAGCCGCGCATCCTCGAAGGCATGGCGCTGCTGATCACCGGCTGGGGCTGCACCGTCGGCCAGGCGGATTCGCTCGCAGCCCTCGACGAGATCATCGACCGCCGGGAACCGCCGCCGGAAATCATCATAGCCGACTATCATCTCGACGACGGCAACGGCATCGAAGCCGTTCTCAAGCTCCGCCAGAAATACCAGGCGGACATCCCGGCGCTGATCATTACCGCCGACCGCACCCCGGAAGTGCGCGCCGAAGCGGAGCGGCACGACATCGCCGTGCAGCACAAGCCGGTGAAGCCGGCCGCCATGCGGGCCTACCTCACCCAGGTTGCAGGGCTCAAGCGCGTCGCGGCGGAATAGTGTGAACCTCACCCAACCCACCGTTCATCGCGAAGTCATCACGCACAGTTTACGGTAGATCACGTCTAAACGCTCCAATACGGCTGGAACTGTCCGGCTTTTTGCCGCGTTTAGCCGCGTACATCCTGGCCCGCAGAGGCCTTACGGACCGAAAGGCGACAGCCGTCGGAACCGGCAAAGACGGAGACCGCGACCGATGAAACGCTTTGATATTATTGATGGTATGCGAGGATATTTCCTCGTTTTCATGGTGCTCAACCATCTGATCTTTGCCGGCGGCTATTTCCTGGTCAAGATCAACCACAATCAGCTCGCCTTCGTGGAAGATGCCCAGGGCTTCGTCTTCCTGTCCGGTCTTCTGATCGGCATGGTCTATGCCAAGAAGATGCTGAAGAACGGCTATGCGGCCGGACGCACGGCGATCTACAGCCGCGCCTTCGAACTCTATCGTTATGCGATGGGCATCGTGCTGGTTGTGCTGGTCGCGCAGATGCTGCTGCCCGGGGCCTACTCGATCTGGTTCAACTGGCTGGGTTACACGACCTTCGACGACCCGCTGCGCCTCGCCGCGATCGCGACATTCCTCTACCAGCCGACCTTCATGGACATCCTGCCGCAATATATCGTCTACATGCTTTTCGCCCCGATGCTGGTGAAGCTCGTGCTGGAGGACAAGTGGCACTATGTGGTGGCCGGTTCGGTCATCCTGTGGATGGCGGCCCAGCTCGGCCTGCAGCAGATCGCCACGACGCCGCTCAACGATCTGGTCATGGGTGCGGACGACCAGGGTATCCGCGTGTCGTTCAACCTGCTCGGCTGGCAGGTCGTCTTCTACTCGGGCCTCGTGCTCGGCGCGCTGACGTCGGCCGGCAAGATCAAGTGGAGCAATATCCTGTCGCCGGACAATACCTTCATCCCGAAGGTGGCGCTGCTGATGGTTCTATTCTTCCTGCCGCTGCGCCTGATCACCGCGCATGAGCTGATGCCGCCGCACATGATCGGCAAGTTCGCCTCGATGGAAATCCGCGCCGATTTCGGCCCGGTCTATCTTCTGAACTTCGCCGCCGTCGCGATACTGGTTACCTGGCTGATCGTCGCCGGCCCGAAGCACAGGGACGAATGGGTGCGCCGCATCGCCGGTGCGATCACCTGGGTGTTCTCGATCAAGTACCTCCAGCTTCTCGGCCGCCACTCGCTCTACGTCTATGTGTGGCACGTCGCGATCGTGTACTTCGTCTACTATTTCGACGGACGGACGCCGGAGCTCAACGAGTTCACCAAGACCGCGATTGCCCTCGTCTCGATCGCGCTGCTGTCGCTGCCCGCCCTGTGGCGTGAACGCGACAAGCTGTTCGGCACGCAGACCCCTGCTCCGGTCAAGGTGCAGCAGCCCGCAAAGCCCGGCGCACCGCAGCAGATGGTCATCCGGTAAGGCGATATAAGGCCAATTCAAAAACAAGGGCAGCGGCTGAAGGCCGCTGCGCTTTGCGTATAGGAACCTTGCAACCCACTCGACGTCATCCTCGGTCTTGAGCCGAGGATCCAGCATCCGTACCGCCAGCCGACGGATCCTCGGCTCAAGACCGAGGATGACGGAGAACGGGGCGGGGAGCCGCTTTCCCGCGATATCCCGGTAGACTGCTTCTTTACGTAACCGCCCCGACCTGCCACGGCACGAATTCGTTATCGCCGTAGTCGTAGATCTCGCTGAGCGTCTTCTTGCCGGAAGCCACCGCGATCACATCCTCGAAAATCCGCAGTCCCGCCTGTTCGATCGTCTCCTCGCCGGTGACGATGCCGCCGCAGTTCAGGTCCATGTCTTCCTTCATGTGCTCGTACATTTCGGAATTGGTGGCAATCTTGATGCAGGGCGACGGTTTGAAACCCGAAACCGAGCCGCGCCCGGTGGTGAAACAGATGACGTTGCAGCCGCCCGCCACCTGTCCCGTCACCGCGACCGGATCGTAGCCGGGCGTATCCATGAATACGAAACCCGGTTCTGTCACGGTCTCGGCGAACTCGTAGACGGCCTTCAAAGGCATCGAGCCCCCCTTGGCGACCGCGCCGAGCGATTTTTCCAGGATGGTGGTCAAGCCGCCGAGCTTGTTGCCGTGGGACGGGTTGTTGTTAAGCTCGTCGCCGTTACGGGCGGTGTAATCCCGCCACCAGTCGATCCGCTGCAGCAGTTTTTTCGCCACGTCCGGCGTGACCGCGCGGCGGGTGAGCAGATGTTCGGCGCCGTAGATTTCAGGCGTTTCGGAGAGCACGGTGGTGCCGCCGTTGCGGACGATCAGGTCCGACGCATAACCGAGCGCCGGATTGGCGGAAATGCCGGAATAACCGTCCGAACCGCCGCATTCGAGCGCAAGCTTCAGTTTGGAGAGCGGCTGCGGCGTGCGCGTCGCGCCATTCACGCCCGGCAGCATCTCCTTGATGATGGCAATCGCCGCATCGATGGTCTTGCGGGTGCCGCCATACTGCTGGATGTTCATGGTCCGCAGGCGGTCGCCCTCCTCCATACGGTAATGCTCGAGGATCGGGGCGATCTGGTTGGTCTCGCAGCCGAGCCCGATCATCAGGATGCCGCCGAAATTCGGATGCCGGGCATAACCCTGGATGGTGCGGATCAGCAGCCGATAACCTTCCGACTTGTTGTTGAGCGCGCAACCGCCGCCATGGGTAAGCGCCACGACGCCGTCGATATTGTCGAAACCTTCGAGCCCGCCCAGGCGGTTGAAATAGTCGGCGATGTAGCGCGACACCGTGGCGGAACAGTTCACCGAGGAGATGACGCCGATATAGTTGCGGGTGCCGGCGCCGCCGGCGCCGCGGTCAAACCCCATGAAGGTGCGCCGCTCGGCTTCCGGCAGCATGCCCTTTTCCTCGATATCGACGCTGAACTGATGCTCGTGCTCGGACGGCAGCATGGCGAGGTTATGCAGATGCACATGGCTGCCGGGGGCGATGTCCTCGGTCGCGATGCCGATCACCTGGCCGTATTTCTTCACCTCGCCGCCGGTGGGAATCGCCCTGATCGCCACCTTGTGGCCACGGCCGATCAGCTCGCGGGCCATGACGTCGCCGTAACCGGTCGGGCCGCCGGGCCGCATCGGCTGCCTTGCGACGCCGACGTCGTCGATCGGGTTCAAGATGATGATGGGTGAAGCCGCAAGATCCATTTTTTGTTTCCTCCCGAAACAGCTGCAGGAATATCACCGTGTCTCGTGGTTCATCCAGCGCTGTTTCGATTCCTCCAGATGTGCATGCATCATCGCCTGGGCGAGAAGCGGGTTGCGTGTTTCCAGCGCCGCATAGATCGCCTCGTGTTCGGCTAGAGCCGCGCCCCAGGTCTCCGGGGTCTCGAACCGCACCCGGATCTGCGCCGACATCGGACTGTGGCGCTCGTCGAACAGGTCGCCGACGATATGCGCCAGCACCGAATTGCCCGACTGGCTGGCGATGGTCAGATGGAATAGCCGGTCGAGGTCGAGCGCCTTGCGCCCTTCGGCGATCTCGGTGCGCATCTGGTCGAGCGTCTGGCGCAGCGACCGCAGCGTCTCCGACGTGATCCTTGCCGCAGACAGCAGGATGACCGCGCCTTCGACGGCGGCGCGCGCCTGCATCAGTTCGAGCGGGCTTTCGCCCATGGAACCGCTTTGCCAGGGTCGACGGTCCGGCTCGGCCGTCACGTAAATGCCCGACCCCATGCGGATTTCGACGCTTCCGTCGATTTCGAGCGCGATCAGCGCTTCACGCAGGGATGGCCGCGAGACGCCGAGCTGCTGGGCAAGCTCCCGCTCGGCCGGCAGGCGCGCTCCGGCCGGAAACTGGCCGCCCTGGATCAGCACCCGGATCTGGTCGGCTATCTGCTGATACAGCCGCCGCGGTTCTGCCGTCTTGATAGGCCCGTTCATAATTCGCTGTCCTGACAATGTGGCCTTACCATATCAGGCGGCGTGAGGAGAGCAACAACGAAATTTCCACCGTTGATTTTTCATGGTTTTTAATCGTTATCGCCCTTCTTCCTTCTACCGTCACCGGCCTGTGGCCTTGCTCTGAAAAAATTGGCTTGACCACTTCCGCCCTCAGGTTTACCCATTAGCAACGCCGGAGGGAGGAGCCGCCGGCAAGTGGGCCTGACCGGCCCCGGGGAGGCAAATGTGGAAAACCGTCCGGCCGAGCTTGGGCAGACTATGCATGGCGCCACCATGCTGCCGGGCCGCGTCGCGTCGGTTGCGGCTATCGAGCCGCTGCTCCGCCTCGACAATATCAGCAAGGATTTTCCGGGCGTCAAAGCGCTTGCCAACGTCCATTTCGACCTCCGCCGCGGTGAGGTTCATGCCGTCTGCGGCGAAAACGGCGCCGGCAAGTCGACGCTGATGAAGATCGTCAGCGGCGTCTACCAGCCGAGTTCAGGCACGATCACCTACAAGGGCGAGGAACGGCATTTCTCCTCGACGCGGGAATCGGAAGCCGCCGGCATCGCCATCATCCACCAGGAACTCAATCTCGTGCCGCACCTCACGGTCGCCGAGAATATCTACCTCGCCCGCGAGCCGCGCCGTGGTTTCCTCGGCGGCAGCTTTCTGGTCGACCGCAAGAAGCTGCGGGCCGACGCCAAGCGCTGCCTCGACCGGCTCGGGGTCGACATCAATCCGGATCGTCCGGTGCGGGGCTTGTCCGTCGCCCAGTGCCAGATGGTCGAGATCGCCAAGGCATTGTCTCTGGACGCCGAAGTGCTGATCATGGACGAACCGACCTCCTCGCTCACCGAGCAGGAGACGGGAAAGCTGTTCAAGGTCATCCGCGACCTGAAGGCCTCGGGTGTCGGCATCGTCTATATCTCGCATCGGCTCGACGAAATGTCCGAGATCGTCGACCGCGTCACGGTGCTGCGCGACGGCCGCTACATCTCCACCGACGATTTTGCCGCCACCAGCATCGATGCGATCGTCTCGAAAATGGTGGGCCGGTCGCTGGAGGAAAAATTTCCGGAGCGGACATCGGTTCCGAGCGACGAGGTCATCTTCTCGGCGCAAGGTCTTTCACGCGCCGGCGTCTTCCGCGACATTTCCTTCACGCTGCGCCGCGGCGAGATCCTCGGCTTTGCCGGCCTGATGGGCGCTGGACGCACGGAAGTGGCCCGCGCCATCTTCGGCGCCGATCCGCTCGATACCGGGACGGTCACCCTGCACGGCCATACGCTCAGCATCAGCTCGCCGCGCGACGCGATCGCCGCCGGGCTTGCCTATCTGTCCGAGGACCGGAAGGCTCAAGGGCTGGCGGTCAAGATGACGGTCGACGCCAACATGACGCTCGCCAATATGGCGGCGGTCTCCAATCGTTTCGGGCTGATCGACTTCGCCAAGCATGCCCGGGCGACGAAAGAATACATCGATCTGCTCAACATCCGCACGCCCTCGATCAAGCAGCCGGTTCGCCTTCTCTCGGGCGGCAACCAGCAGAAGATCATCATCGGCAAATGGCTGTTCCGCAAATCCAAGCTGCTGTTCTTCGACGAACCGACCCGCGGCATCGATGTGGGCGCCAAGCTGGCGATCTACCGGATCATGGACGAGCTTGCGGCAAACGGCATCGGCGTCGTGCTGATCAGTTCCGAGCTTCCGGAAATTCTTGGCATGACCGACCGCGTTGCGGTCTTCCACCAGGGCCGCATCACCGGCGTGCTGGAGACGGCGAAAACCGACCAGGAAGAGATCATGCGATACGCCTCCGGCTACGCTCGGTCGGCAGGATGAGGGCATAACATGGCTGAGATCACCGAAGTTTCGAAGCAGAAGAGCGGCACGCTCAGCGACCGCCAGAAGGATATCATCCAGAAATTCGCCGCGCTCGGCAGCCTGTTCGTGCTGATCGGCGTCTTTTCGGCCACCAGCAGCGCCTTCTTCACCATCGACAACGGCATGACGGTGGCGCTGCAGGTGACCTCGATCGCCTTTCTCGGCATCGGCGCCACCTGCGTCATCATCACCGGCGGCATCGACCTGTCGGTCGGCTCGGTGCTGGCGCTGTCGGGCGTCGTCGCGGCGCTGGCGGTCAAGGATTTCGGGACGCCCGTGTGGCTCGGCATGATCTGCGGCATTCTGACGGGCTCGGTCTGCGGGTTCATCAACGGCATCCTCGTTACCAAGATGAAACTGCCGCCCTTCATCGCCACGCTCGGCATGATGATGATCGCCCGCGGCGTTGCGCTGCAGATCACCGGGGCACGGGCGGTCTCGGGGCTCGGCGAATCCTTCGGCGAACTCGGCAACGGCTCGCTCTTCCGCGTCGTCAAGATCGGCGACGACGGTTTCCCGACCATCATCTTTCCCGGCATCCCCTATCCGGTCATCCTGATGATCGCGATCGCGCTCGCCGTCTCCTACATGCTCAACCGCTCGGTGCTCGGCCGGCATATCTATGCGGTCGGCTCGAACGCGGATGCGGCGCGGCTTTCGGGCGTCAACGTCGCCCGCATCGTCAGCTTCACCTATGTTCTGTCCGGCACGCTGGCCGGCCTCACCGGCTGCGTGCTGATGTCGCGCCTCGTCACCGCCCAGCCGAACGAGGGCGTGATGTACGAGCTCGATGCGATCGCCAGCGCCGTCATCGGCGGCACCTCGCTGATCGGCGGCGTCGGCACCATTTCCGGAACCGCGATCGGCGCCTTCGTGATCGGCATCCTTCGCAACGGCCTCAACATGAACGGCGTCTCGGCCTTCACGCAGCAGATCATCATCGGCCTCGTCATCCTGGTCACCGTATGGATCGACCAGCTGCGCAACCGCCGCTGAGGAGAAAGGGCACGCGGACCTTTACCCGCGAGACTTCATGGGAGTGAGGAGCTCTCTAAAAAACCGGCCGTTTCAGGCCAACGAAAAGAGGAGGAAGACATGAAAAAGCTTGCTGCCGCATTGCTGACATCCGTGATCGCCCTGACCGCGTTCTCGGCTCAGGCTGGCGAAATCGCCGTCATCGTGAAGACCGTCAATTCCACCTTCTGGCAAAATGTCCAGAAGGGTGCCGATGCCGCCATGAAGGCCGGCGGCGGCAGCAACACCATGACCTTCCAGGGACCGGCCGCGGAATCGGCGATCGCCGATCAGGTCAACATGGTCGAGAATGCCGTCAACCGCAAGGTTTCCGGCATCGTGCTGGCGCCGTCCGATCCCGACGCCTTGGTTCCGGCCGTCAAGAAGGCCTGGGAAGCCCGCATCCCGGTCGTGATCATCGACTCGCTGCTCGCCAAGGGCTCCGAGCAGTATTACCAGTCGTACCTGGCCACCGATAACAAGAAGGCCGGGGAACTGGCCGCCAAGGCGCTGATCGACAAGGTGGGCAAGGAAGGCAAGATCGCCGTGATGTCCTATGTTGCGGGTGCTGGCTCGGAAATCGGGCGCGTCGGCGGCTTTACCGACTATATCAAGGCGAACTCGAAGCTCACCATCGTTGGACCGTTCTACTCGCAGTCCCAGATGGCGACCGCGCTCAACCAGACGACCGACGTGCTGGCCGCCAATTCCGACCTCAAGGGCATTTTCGGCGCCAACGAGCCGACGGCGATCGGCATGGGCCGCGCGCTGAAACAGTCCGGCAAGGCCGGCAAGGTGGTCGCGATCGGGTTTGACGGAAACCAGGACCTGCAGGAATTCGTCAAGGACGGAACGCTTTCCGCCATCGCGGTGCAGGGCTCGTTCCAGATGGGCGAACTCGGCGTCAAGACCGTGCTCCAGTCGATCAACAAGGAGAAGGTCGAAAAGTTCGTCGATACCGGTGTCGTCGTCGTCACCAAGGACAATATCGACAAGCCGGAAGCCAAGAACGTTCTCTACTAACCTTACCCCCAGCGGGCGCGCATCGCGAATGATGCGCGTCCGTAATCCTATTCCAAAAAGAACTACGGACGATCCCATGAATGTCACCGAGCGCCGCAAACTGCCCCACGCCTCCGTCGAATTCACCCAGATGGGGCTCGGCTGCGCGCAGATGGGCAGTCTCTACCACAAGACCTCCTACGAGGAATCGGCCGGCGCCTTTGGCGCCGCCTGGGAGGCCGGCATCCGCTATTACGATACGGCGCCCTTCTACGGATACACGCGCTCCGAACGGCGGCTCGGCACCATGCTGACGGACCTGCCGCGCGGCGACTTCGTGCTCAGCACCAAGGTCGGCCGGCTCATGCAGCCGGACGAGACGGTCGGCTCGCAGGAAGACGGTTATGTCGAGCCTTTGCCCTTCCGGCCGGTCTTCGACTACAGCTATGACGGCATCATGTGGTCCTTCGAGGCAAGCCAGCAGCGGCTCGGCATCCTCAAGCCCGATATCCTCTACGTCCACGATATCGGCAGCATGACCCATGGCGACAAGCACCAGCACTACTGGTACCAGCTCACCGCCGGCGGCGGTTTTCGCGCGCTGAAGAAGCTTCGTGAGGAAGGACTTACCAAGGCGGTCGGTCTCGGCGTCAACGAATGGGAGATCATCCGCGACGCGATGCAGGTCTTCGATATCGACGTCGCCATGCTCGCCGGCCGGTATACGCTGCTCGAACAGCAGAGCCTTGCCTTCATGGACGATTGCGCCAGCCAGGGCGTCGGCATCGTGGTGGCCGGCCCGTTCAATTCCGGCCTGCTCGCCGGCAACCGCAAATTCAACTATACGGACGCGCCGGCCGATATCCTCGCCCGCGTCGACGTGTTGCGCGCGGCCTGCGAGGAAGAGGGTGTCAGCCTGCAGGCCGCGGCATTGCAGTTTCCCCTCGCCCATCCGGCCGTGGTGACGGTCGTCTCCGGCGCACGCACCGCCGAACAGATCAAGTCGAATGTCGAGTGGTTCGGAGAGGAAATCCCCGCCTCCTTCTGGTCCCGCCTGAAAGCCCGCGGGCTGATCGCCAATGGTGCGCCGCTGCCCGGTCAGGAGGGCTGACCATGCGGATCGACGCGCATCAGCATTTCTGGCGGATCGCGGACCGGGCCGGCCAATGGCCGCCCGCCGAGCTTCAGGCGATTCACCGGGACTTCCTGCCCGGCGATATGCGCCCGCTTCTCGAAGCCGCCGGCATCGACGGCACGGTGCTGGTGCAGACCATGGAGAGCGAGGCTGACACCGTGTTCATGCTCGATCTTGCCGACAGCACCCCTTTCATCCTCGGCGTGGTCGGCTGGACCGACATGAAGGCACCGGACGCACCGGCAGCCATAGCCCGGCTGGCCCGGCATCCGAAGCTCAAAGGGCTTCGGCCGATGCTGCAGGATATCGCCGACGATCACTGGATCGGCGACCCTGGGCTCGATGCAGCCGTGGCAGCCATGCTCCAACATAATCTGGTCTTCGATGCGCTGGTGCTGCCGCGCCATCTCGACCCGCTGCTCGGTTTCGCCCGGCGACACCCCGGTCTGCCGATCGTGATCGACCACGGCGCCAAGCCGCCGATCTCTGAAGGCCGTTTCATCGACTGGCATGGGCGCATGAAAGTGCTTGCCGAGCTGCCGAATGTTCATTGCAAGCTTTCCGGCCTGCTGACCGAGGCCGGCGACCAGAAGCCCGAGGCGGTGCGACCTTATGCCGAAAGTATATTCGACCTGTTCGGCCGGCGGCGGGTCATCTGGGGCAGCGACTGGCCGGTGTTGAGGCTTGCCGGAGATTACCAAGCCTGGCTGGACCAATGCCTCGATATCGTGCCGGCCGACGATCATGGCGAGGTCTTCGGCGGCAATGCCCAGCGTTTCTATAGGCTCGGAGCGTAAGAACATGCTGACTATCATCTGCGACGAACCAGGCAAACTCAGCGCCATCGACCGTCCCAAGCCTCTTCGCGGTGAAGGCGAGGTGCTGGTGAAGCTGCGGCGCATCGGCGTCTGCGGTACCGACCTGCATATCTTCACGGGCAACCAGCCTTATCTCTCCTATCCGCGCGTCATGGGCCATGAACTCGCCGGCACGGTCGAAGAAGCGCCGGCCGGCAGCCTGCTCGAGGCCGGCGATACCGTCTCGATCATGCCCTACATCTCCTGCGGCCGCTGCCATGCCTGCCTCAAGGGCCGAACCAATTGCTGCCGCAACCTCGGCGTCCTCGGTGTGCACCGAGACGGCGGCATGACCGAATATCTGAGCCTGCCGGAAGCATTCCTGCTGAAGGCCGACGGGCTTTCGCTCGACCAGGCGGCGATGGTGGAATTTCTGGCGATCGGCGCCCATGCGGTTGCCCGCGCCAGGATCGAGCCGGGACAGAGCGTTCTGGTTACCGGCGCCGGTCCGATCGGGCTGGCGGTCGCGATCTTTGCGACGCTCGAGGGCGCAGCGGTGACGCTTCTCGACAGCCGTGGCGACCGGCTGGACTTCGCCCGCCGGCAGCTGGGGCTCGCCTCCACGGTTCAACTTGGTCCGGACGACCACGGAGAGCTCTCAGGCCTGACCGGCGGCGACTTCTTCGATGCCGTCTTCGATGCGACCGGCAACCCGAAAGCGATCGAACGCGGGTTCGGTTTCGTCGCCCATGGCGGCACCTACGTGCTCGTTTCGATCGTTTCGAGCGACATCACCTTTTCCGATCCGGAATTCCACAAGCGCGAGACGACGCTGCTCGGCAGCCGCAACGCCACGGCCACGGATTTCGAGCGGGTGATGCAGGCCATGCGCGAGGGCAAGATCCCCGCAGCCCTGATCACCCACAGAATGATGCTGTCGGAGGTGCCGGAACGTTTTCCTGGGCTGACCGATCCGGCGGCCGGCGTCGTCAAGGCGCTGGTGGAAATCTGAAGGAGGCGATGATGCAGCGAATGGGCATGGTGATCGGCATCGAGCCGCAGATGATCGCGGAATATAAGCGCCTGCACGCCGCCGTCTGGCCTGACGTACTTGCCCTTATCAGCCGCGCCAACATCAGGAACTACACGATCTTCCTGCGCGAGCCGGAAAACCTGCTGTTCGGAGCCTGGGAATATCATGGCACCGATTTCGAAGCCGACATGGCAAAAATAGCCGCCGACCCTAAAAATCAGGAATGGTGGTCTCTCACCATCCCTTGCCAGAAGCCGCTCGACAGTCGCAAAGAAGGCGAGTGGTGGGCGATGATGGAAGAAGTCTTTCATCTGGATTGAGGATTTCTTCAATCAGACTGACGGCCGGCCAGAGAATTTGAGGACAAGACATGACGATCAGACTTGATGGGAAAACCGCGTTGGTGACGGCCGCAGGCCAGGGTATCGGCCGGGCGGCGGCGCTCGCCTTTGCAGAAGCCGGCGCGACTGTCCATGCGACCGATATCAACGAAGGCTTGCTGGCTGCGTTGCCGAAACTCGACAACCTGACAACCGCAAGGCTCGACGTGCTCGATAACGCCGCCATCGTCGCCTGTGTCGAGAACATCGGCACGGTCGACATCCTCTTCAACTGCGCCGGCTTCGTCCATGGGGGATCGATCCTCGAGATGAAGGACAGCGATTTCGACTTCGCCCTCGACCTCAATGTCAGGGCGATGATCCGCACCATTCGGGCGGTGCTGCCCGGCATGCTTGCACAGAAGGACGGCGCGATCATCAACATGTCCTCGGTCGCCTCCAGCATCAAGGGCGTGCCGAACCGCTTCGCTTATGGTGTCACCAAGGCGGCGGTGATCGGGCTTACAAAATCCGTCGCCGCCGACTATGTGACCGACGGCATCCGCTGCAACGCCATCTGCCCCGGCACAGTCGAAAGCCCTTCGCTGCAAGACCGCATGCGGGCCCAGGGCAATTACGACGAGGCCCGCGCCGCCTTCATCGCCCGCCAGCCGATGGGCCGGCTCGGCACCCCGGAAGAAATCGCCGAGCTCGCCCTCTACCTCGCCGGCGCCACTTATACGTCAGGCCAGGCTTACGCCATCGACGGCGGCTGGACCATCTGAGGCAATACGAGAGAACCATGACCCGCATCACCGATCTCCGCGTCTTCGATCTTCGTTTTCCCACATCGCAGAGCCTCGACGGCTCCGACGCGATGAACCCGGACCCGGATTATTCGGCGGCCTATGTCATCCTCGATACCGATAGCGGAGATCTTGCCGGCCACGGCCTGACCTTCACGATCGGGCGGGGCAACGACATCTGCTGCATGGCGATCAAGGCGATGCGGCATCTGGTGGTCGGACAGGAACTCGAAACCTTCGCCACAGCGCCCGGAAAATTCTGGCGGCATCTGACCAGCGACAGCCAGTTGCGCTGGATCGGTCCCGACAAGGGCGCCATCCACCTCGCTACCGGCGCGATCGTCAACGCCTTCTGGGATCTGCTCGCCAAGCAGAAGGGCAAGGCGGTGTGGCAGCTGGTTTCCGACATGTCGGCGGAAGAGATCGCCGACATCGTCGACTATCGTTACCTGACCGACGTGCTGTCGCGCGAGGATGCGTTGGCGATCCTGAAACGGGCCGAGGCTGGCAAGGCGGAACGCGTCGAGGTGCTGAAGCGCGAGGGTTATGCCTGCTACACGACGTCGGCCGGCTGGCTCGGTTATCCCGAGGACAAGCTGCGCCGGCTCTGCAAGGAGGCGGTAGACGCAGGCTTCAACCATGTGAAAATGAAGGTCGGCCGCGATCTCGAAGACGATATCAGGCGCCTCACCATTGCCCGCGAGGTGATCGGCCCCGACCGCTTCCTGATGATCGATGCCAACCAGGTCTGGGAAGTCGGCCAGGCGATCGACTGGGTCAACAAGCTCGCCTTTGCAAAGCCCTTTTTCATCGAGGAGCCGACCAGCCCGGACGACATTGCCGGGCACCGCAAGATCCGCAATGGCATCCACCCGGTGAAGGTCGCGACCGGCGAGATGTGCCAGAACCGCATCATGTTCAAGCAGTTCATCGCCGAGGGCGCGATCGACATCGTGCAGATCGATTCATGCCGCATGGGCGGTCTGAACGAGGTGCTGGCGGTGCTGCTGGTCGCGGCCAAATACGGCCTTCCCGTCTGGCCGCATGCCGGCGGCGTTGGCCTCTGCGAATATGTGCAGCATCTGTCGATGATCGATTACATTGCCGTATCCGGCACCAAGGAAGGCCGGGTGATCGAATATGTCGATCATCTGCATGAGCATTTCCTCGAGCCTTGCATGATCGAGAACGCGGCCTATATGCCGCCGGCGCGACCCGGCTTCTCGATCGAGATGAAACCGCAATCGATCGCCGACTACACTTTTCGCGGCTAGAGTTTTTCAAGTTCCGCATTCACCCGCGCACGCCATGCGCTATTCTCCGTGAGAGCCTGGGGGAACAGGCCCGGAATTGCGAAGAAGGGCGCTGACGGATCGTCCGCCGTCATCCTGGCGGCGGCGGCCTTGAGCTCCGTCGCGCGCGGATCGTTGATCTCCGCAGTCTTGCGGGCATAGGCGATCCAGAGAGCCACAACGTAAGCCCCAGATGACGCATCTCCACCCTTCGCCAAGGCTTCCACGGCACCTGCAAAGATGCGCTGCGGCAGTTTCTGGGTGCCGTCCATGGCGATCTGCTGCGTCTTGTGGGCGATCGTCGGGTTCTCGAAGCGCTCGATCAGTTGGTCCATATAACCGCCGAGATCGATACCCGGCACCGGATCGAGCGTCTTCACCGCCTCCGCCATGTGGCGGCGCACCAGGGCCCGGTATTCCGGCACGGCCATGACGTCGCGGACGAACGGGAGGTCCTTCAACTGGCCGAGATAGGCGACCAGCGAATGGGAACCGTTGAGCAGCCGCAGCTTCATCTTCTCATAGGGCTCGACATCATCGACGAAGAGCGCGCCGCCGGCTTCCCATCTGGGCCGGCCGGCGAGGAAATGGTCCTCGATCACCCACTGCATGAAGGGCTCCGTGCCGAGCGCCAGCCTGTCTTCGGCGCCGATCAGCGTCTCGGCAAGCTCCCGCGTCTCGTCGGTGGCGGCCGGCACGATCCGGTCGACCATGCTGGACGGAAAGGCGCCGTGGCCGGCGATCCAGTTGGCAAGCGCCGGATCGCGGGCACCCGCCAGTTCGATCACCAGCCGCCGCACGATGCGCCCGTTGGTCGGCAGGTTGTCGCAGCACAGCACGGTAAAAGGCGCCAAGCCGGCGGCATGGCGGCGCGAAAAGCCTTCGACCAGATAACCGATCACACCGGTTGGCGATGTCGGATTGGCAAGATCCGCCTTGACGGACGGATGGTTGCGGTCGATCCCGCCGGATACCGGATCGATGCCATAGGCCTTTTCGGTGACGGTGATGGTGACGATCCGGATTGTCGGATCGGCCAGCAGCGCCAGGATTTCCGCCTGGTTCTCGGTGCCCGACAGACCTTTTGTGATCGAGCCGACGACGTGGGCGCTGTCGCCCGCAGCGCCGCGCGCAACCACGGAATAAAGCCCATCCTGCGCCGCAAGATCATGGACGATGTCGACCGAGCGTAAGCTAACGCCGACAATTCCCCAATCACCGAACTCCGCTGCCAGCGCGGCATCCGTATAGACCGCCTGATGGGCGCGGTGGAACGCGCCGAGGCCGATATGCAGAATGCCGGGCTTCAGGAGAGCCCGGTCAAAACCGGGCACGGCGACATGGGGGGCAAGTGCGGTGGAGGCGGAAAGGCGTGGCATTCTTTGATCATGACGCCCCGAAATACTCGCGGGCATCCTCCCTTATTGACGCAAGCAGTGATAGCCTTGGGCAAGTGCGTGGGTCAACGACATACTCCGGACACTTGCCCGCCGAAAGCCGGAGTTTCCGTTTGGAACGGCAGGCAAGTGCCGGAGGCGGCGCTTTCAAAACATGCAAAATCTGATAGTGACGAACGACCGGGTCGCGGGGGCGCCCGGCACATCCACCGAGCGACCGAAGACCGGCCAGGTCTGTGGCATGGGACGTTGTAGACAGGGGGCAATCATGCGTTTTCTGGCAGTTTTTTCGATGGCAGTCGGCTTGGCTCTTGCGGGCTGCTCGCAGGTGGCGGAAAAGGCGGAAAATGCCGCCAACCGGTCCTTCACCAGTTATGCGATGGGCCGTCCCTATGCGGAGGTAGCCAATGTCAACCAGTCGACCCTGGCGAGGCTTTCCGGCTCCGACGCGACGTTCGGGCCGATGATCGGTGCGACGCAGCTGAAAAACGGGATGACCATCTACCGGCATATCGCGCCCGCGGCGCGCACCGAGTCCGGCTCGAGCTTCGGTGGTCTGGTCGGCCGTTCGACCGTGTCGCAGAACAACCGGCTTTCCTATTTCCTGGTCGGCGCCGACGGTATCGTCAAGGATTGGGCGACCGGCTCGGTGCAGGGCAATGTCAGCGACTGCGTGCAGTATATCGGCGGCATCATCAACCGCTGCTCCGACATGCGCCAGGTTGAAGCCTCGCTTGCTCTCTACGACATGCGCGTGACGACCAGGGGCGGCCAGCCGGTCTCGGCCTGGGGAGAGCCGGCAGTACCCGCCGCACATTCGGCTGTGCCCGCGGCGCGCTGAACAATCCGGCTTTCGCAGGTAGCGCCCCTTGGCGGGGGCATTTCCGATATTATCTCCGGTCATGGCATCCGCTTTTTTCAGACCAGGAGACCGACCATGACCGCCCCGCATCCTTCCAAGACCCATATCGGCAATCACAAGCTCCATCCCGAAACGCAGATGCTGAACTACGGCTACGATCCGGAGCTTTCCGAAGGCGCCGTGAAGCCGCCGGTCTTCCTCACCTCCACCTTCGTGTTCAAGTCCGCCGAGGAAGGCCGCGACTTCTTCGATTTCGTCTCCGGCCGCAAGGAGCCGCCGGCGGGGACGGGGGCGGGGCTGGTCTATTCGCGCTTCAACCATCCCAACAGCGAGATCGTCGAGGACCGGCTGGCGGTCTACGAGCAGGCGGAGAGCTGCGTGCTGTTTTCCTCCGGCATGTCGGCGATCGCCACGACGCTGATGGCGTTCGTCAGGCCGGGCGACTGCGTGCTGCACTCGCAGCCGCTTTACGGAGGCACCGAAACGCTGCTTTCGAAAACCTTTCTCAACATGGGCGTTGCGGCGGTCGGCTTTGCGGACGGGGTCGACGAGGAGCTGGTGACAGTGGCGGCCGGGGAGGCGATGGCCAGGGGCCGGGTTTCGGTGATCCTGATCGAGACGCCGGCCAACCCGACCAACAGCCTGGTGGACGTGGCAATGATCCGCCGGGTCGCCGAGGCGATCGGCGAAAAACAGGGGCACCGGCCGGTGATCGCCTGCGACAACACGCTGCTCGGGCCGGTCTTCCAGCGGCCGATCGAGCACGGGGCGGATATCTCGCTTTATTCGCTGACCAAATATGTCGGCGGCCATTCGGACCTGATCGCGGGTGCGGCGCTCGGCTCCAAGGCGGTGATGAAACAGGTGAAGGCGCTGCGGGGGGCGATCGGCACGCAGCTCGACCCGCATTCCTGCTGGATGCTCGGCCGCAGCCTGGAGACGCTGTCGATCCGCATGGAAAAGGCCAATACCAATGCGCTGGCCGTCGCCGACTTCCTGCGCGGGCATCCGAATGTCGAGAACATCCATTACCTGCCCTATCACGACCCGGCATCACCGGTCGGAAAGGTGTTTGCGGCGCAATGCACCGGCGGCGGCTCGACCTTCTCCTTCGACATCAGGGGCGGCCAGCCGGCCTCGTTCCGGTTTTTGAACGCGCTGCAGATCTTCAAGCTGGCGGTGAGCCTCGGGGGCACGGAATCGCTTGCCAGCCACCCGGCGACCATGACCCATTCCGGCGTGCCGGCCGAGGTGCGCCAGAGGATCGGCGTGCTCGATTCGACCATCCGGCTGTCGATCGGCATAGAACACCCCGACGACCTGATCGCCGACCTGACGATCGCACTCGACAAGGCGTCATGACCGGCTGATCCCGCCTGGACCCGACCGCTATCGGGGCCGTCATTCGCCGGTGTCCCGAGCCTGCCGCCTGCCACCCTATTTCGGCTCGTCGTCGCCCTCGCCGCCGGACCGCCTCATGCCCGCCAGCACCTTGCGCTGACGCACACCGAAGGCCTACACAGAGCGGAAAGACCTCGTGGTAGCGGAGCTTGGCGGATTTGCGCTTCCGCGAGAAATCCTCTGCAGGCCTGGCCCGGAGGCAGCAAGAATGCTTACAAGTCTCCCGAAGCTGAGATAGGTCGTGAATCCTGAGGGAGCTTCTGAAACTCTCGGGGATTTCCGGCGTTTCGGCAACGCCTTGAACTTGGCCCAGGTCAACCTCGGCCGGTAGGGTTCTTTGTCCTTCCACGAAGATGCCCCAGCCCTCCAATAGTTGGCATTCAGTGACCGCAACCCTCACGCAGGAGCGGAGATACAGCGGCCGATCGACGGTTGTTGACCACTCCGCGGCACCGAGCCGCGAGGTGCTGCCTTCATTGCATGGCGGGATGCTGCATGGACGACTTGTTCAGCAGCTCGCCGCCGCCCGAGGTCGGGAAAGAAGCGCCGTCAACCATGCCGGCAACAGTCCGTAACTTATGCCGGTTATGATGTCGCCGATCCGATACTTACCGGAAAAGGTTCGCCAGGCGTTTGTGAACTCGGAGGAACCTTTGAACTGATCAAGAAACTCTTTTTCGTCATTCGGTATATTCTCCCCTTCAATCAAGACGGTTTCGCGAGATCAGTACGGTGCCGGCCGCATCACGTGGCGATGACGTGGATCCGCGCGAGAGCGGCTCCCATGGGCAAGATCGAAAAGACCCCGGGGTTGACCTCATTCGCGGCCCGTAGCTGCGGTGAAGGGGTAGCTGCGGTAAAGGGAAGGTTGTTTATTGGTGTGTCTTCTCTTCCCGGCCCATCAGATCGGCGAGGTCATCGAGAAGCCCCGCTGCTCCGACTTGGCCATTGTTGGCCATTGCTGCGGAGGCCAGCCGTAGATTATTCCCATAGCTATTGGCGGTCATCATTCCCGATTGCTCGAGGGTTTTCACCAAGGTCATTATCGCCGCACAATGCGCTAGGTTCATGTGGACCACGGCATCCATTAATTGATCAGTGGTGATCTCTTTCTTAATCACTGCAAAGTCTCCTGTTCCGGCGTCTGATCGCCAGTGCTATCAGATCAAGGTGCATGTCCCCTTCGGCGAGCATCATGCGCGGGCTGGCTCGTCCTGGAAACTGACAAGACGCCGTCAAGAGTCAAGAATTGGCGACAAACGACAAGCACCTCACTTTCGCGGGGCTCGATACGCGCCTGATTGCGATCTCAGGCTAGGTATCCTCCACCCGCAAGGATTTCGGTGTCCCGCCGGATCTGCATGCCGCCTTAGATCTCCGGCTGACGCTCGATGCAGAACCAGTACGCCTTCAACTTGTCGAGCTCGAAGCCCAACCCTCCCCATTCCTTCCGACGAGCGTCCTCGCACCGGTGCTCGAAATGGACCAGGGTGGAGCCATGGGGCGCCGTCGCTCATCCGGGGACGCTGGTCAAGGCACGCTTTCGGACAATAGAACTTCGCGCTACTCCTCCCCGACAGGATTCCCGCGGGGAAGTCCGGGCGAAGATCATGTAAACTGGAAATCCCCTGACTGAAGGCTTGATAACAGCACGTTCTGCAGCGTGATGGTATTGTCCGCATCGGCCGTAATGAGCGTATCGCCGCCAGATTGGTTGGATGCGGCGAGAAGCGACGCCCAATCGGCAAAGACGCTGTGATCGATTTTGATCGTGTCGTGCGCCGTGCCGGTTGTCACGAAATTTGTGATCGTATCGTGGCCCCAGTCTGGCAGATACACGAAGAAGTCCGCGGCCGCTCCACCAGTGAGAGTATCGTTGCCTGCGCCACCCGTTAGCGTGTTGGAGCCCGCGCCGCCGACGATTAGGTTGTCGAGCTCGTTACCTGAACCCGTGAATACCGCTGTGCCTGTG
>NZ_JNNU01000021.1 GCF_000732195.1 Neorhizobium vignae | reverse complement strand
CCCGCCATCCAGCGTGTCATTGCCGGAACCACCGGAAACGACGTTCGCCAAAGCATTGCCGGTCCCTACAAAATCGCCGACGCCGATGAAGGTCAACTTCTCGACATTGGCGATACTGGTCAATTCATAAGCGGAAAGCGCCGTCTTGATCAGATCGGTGCCGGCGTTGGCGGCTTCGGAAACGATATCGCCCAGGGCATCGACGATGTAGGTGTCGTTGCCAACGCCTCCAATCAACGTGTCGGCGCCCGCGCCACCGTCGAGGATATCGGCGGCCGCGCCGCCCCGGATCGTGTTGTCGAGGCCATTGCCGGTCCCCGTGAATGCCGCCACGCCGGTATAGGTCAGGTTCTCGACATCCGTGCCAAGCGTGTAGATTGCGAGGTTCGTCTGCACCATGTCGGTGCCTTGGCCGGCGTTTTCGGTGACGGTGTCGCCGACATTGTCGACCACGTAGGTGTCGTTGCCACTGCCGCCGACCAGCGTGTCGGCACCGGCACCGCCGTTCAGCGTGTCATTGCCGGCGCCACCGGTGATCGTGTTGGCGAGCC
>NZ_JNNU01000020.1 GCF_000732195.1 Neorhizobium vignae | reverse complement strand
AGTTTTCAGATCCCGTGTAGGTGAGGTTCTCGATATTCGCCAGTGCAGCGATCGAGTAGGTAGCGAGCGACGTCCGGATCTCGTCCGTGCCGGCACCGGCTGCCTCCGTAACCACATCGGTCGCCATGTCGACGATGTAGATATCGTTGCCGAGCCCGCCGACCAACGTGTCGGCGCCGGCGCCACCGTCAAGGGTATCGTTGCCGGCGCCGGCAATGATGGTATTCTTCTGCGAATTGCCGATGGCGCTGAAGTTGCCAGCACCGGCAAAGGTCAGATTCTCGACGTTCGAGAATGGCACGAGAGAATAGCTCGTGAGCGTCGTCTTGATGAGGTCAATGCCTCCTCCGACATCTTCGATCACCAGATCATCGACATTGTCGACAGTGTACGTGTCGTTCGCGCGACCACCCCGCAGCGTATCCGCCCCAACACCGCCATCAAGCGTATTCGTAGCCAGGAGGGAGCCCGTGATGATGTTGTCCAATGCGTTGCCCGTACCGGAAAACGCGGCAGTTCCGGTATAGGTCAGGTTTTCGATATTCGCCTTGGATGCAAGAGAGTAGGCAGCCAGCGCTGTCCTGAT
>NZ_JNNU01000019.1 GCF_000732195.1 Neorhizobium vignae | reverse complement strand
GTATAGACGAGGTTCTCGACATTGGCACTGAGCGCATAACTCGCAATCGCTATCTCGACTGTGTCCGTTCCTCCATTCAGGTTCTCGATCACAATGTCGGTCGCGATATCGACCACATAGAGATCATCCCCCACCCCGCCCGACATCGTGTCTGACCCGGCGCCTCCAATCAGCGTGTCGTCGCCCGCACCGCCGTCAAGCGCGTCATTTCCGGCGTTACCCCAAAGGGTATTGCTCACCTCGTTGCCCACAATCGTGTCGTGGCCGGAGCCTGCTTGAACATTCTCGACCAGCGACGCTAGGTTGTTGTGATAAAGCAACGCGTTGAAAATGTTACCGCGGGCATAACCATTGTTCAGGCTACCGCCCAGATCGGCCAACTGGGCTTGGGAAAAGAAAGAGTAGCCGCCGGCTCTCAGGTCGATTCTAAGGCGGGTGGTATAGGCGCTCAGGTCATAGGTATCGACACCGCCGCCGTCCCAGATCGTTGCGAATATCCTGTTAGCATCGGGCGTGATGGCCGCGACGCCATTGACATAGGTAACGCCTTCATTCGGATTCCACTTGTAGGTGGTATCGTCACCGTTGGTCGTGTAGTCGGCGCCATACATTTCCTGCAAAGCGGCGATGTCGAGCATCATGAAGCTCTGTGGCGCACTATTCTGCTCGTATTCGTAGCCGTTCGGAACGTCTCCGATATACGTGCGATAGGTCATGATCGTATATTCGAGAGAATCGTAATTGCTCGGTACGATTGCCGGATTGTTATCCGGTTCATGAGCATGTTTCAGGCCAAGAGCGTGACCCAGTTCATGCGCCAACGTATGTCCCGCATAGTTGCCGAACTCCGGAAACCGATAGTCATCTACGGTGCCAGCATATTCCGTCCCGAACCAGATATCGCCGCCGACGCTGTCGGTATCAGGATAATAGGCCCATGCCGTCGAAAGATCCGGGTGGGATGACTGAGCAAATCGCACCGTTGCAGTGTTTACGTCTCCGGCCACAAACTCGGCGTTGGTAAATCCCTCTACGGAAAAACCGTCATTCGCCGTGTTTCCGTAGGATTGTTCCATGAGGATCAAGGCCGCAGCCTGCTGCTGCGAGGAAATCGAGGAGAATCCGAAATTTTTCTCGTCATTATACGAGTACGAGGTCGAACTGGTGGGAAACGCATAGGTTATCGTGCCATCCCACGCGTAGCCGCTGATAAGCCCGTCGACTCTCTTATCTCCGGTCAAGTGCACGTTCTTTGTGGAAGTGATAATGCCCGTCATGAAACCCCTGCCTGCTCTTTCGTGGCAAAGTGTGTTCTCAGATCGAAATTCCGGTCCGGTACCGACGGAGCTAGAGACGCACGCGGTTCATCGTTCATGCATCGCCTCCTCCGCGACCTCGACCAAAGGCGAAAACACATACTCGAGTATCCGGCGCTCTCCCGTCCGAACCTCCGCAGTCGCCGACATGCCCGAACTGAGCTTGACGTCACGTCCATCCGCCGAAACCCGGTCGACGTCCAGACTCAACGTCACCGGAAACACTAGGTTCTGCATTCTTTCGGCGCCGCCGAAGACGTTCCCCGCCTGCCTTGCTGCGGCATCCCCTTCGCGGCGCGCGGCGTCGGGTTCCGGAATGGCATCCGACGCAATCTTCGTGACATGGGCCGGGATCGTGCCATAGCGGGTAAACGGAAAGGCTTCGAGCTTGACGACCGCCTCCTGGCCAAGCTTGATGAAGCCGATGTCCTTGTTCAAGACGTAGACCTCGAGTTCCAGCGCACTGCCCTCGGGCACGACGCGCATGACGTCCTGACCGACGCTCACCACTTGCCCTACACTGGTGATCGAGGATGCCTGTACCGTGCCGGCGATCGGGCTGCGCAACGTCATCTGCTCCCGCGAATTTCTTGCCTTCGTCAGGCGCTGCTCAAGCTCTTCGACCCGACGCTCCGCGTCGCCGAGGCGCGCGAGGTGGTCGCTCAGAAACACCCGCGTTACCCTGTCCTTCTCCCTCGCAAAGACCTCGATGCTTGCCACAGCGTCGGCAAGCCGGCCCTCCTGCATTGCAAGCTGCGTCGCCTGCTCCTTCAGCGTTTCCGTCGCGTCGATGACGCTTGCCATCGTCCCCGCATCCTTTGACGCGAGTGCGCTGCGCATCGTCACGCGCTCGTTCAGCGTTTCGACCAGAGAGTTCTGAGCCGCAAGCGTCACGGTTAGGCGATCGCGTTCCACTTCCTTCTGGTACTTCTGAGCCGCAAGCGAGGCGACTGCGGCCTGGTGTTGTTCAAGATCGCCCCGGAGAATGCCATCCTCCCTTCGGCGCAGCTCATCGGGTACATCCGCGTCCCATGCAATCGTTGGTAACGGCGCATTCGGCACGCGCGAATGGACATGATCCACGATCGCTTTGCGGCGCCGGACCTCGGCACGCATGGATGCCAGGCCCTTTGCCGCATCCGTCTCATCGGCAAGGGCATCGGTCGGATCGAGTACAAGGAGGATATCGCCTTTTTCGACATGGGTCCCGTTTGGCGGCGGAAGCGCCGCCACCTTGCCGGTCAGCAGCGGCTGGACGACCTTGACGCGCCCGGTCGGCTGGAGTTTGCCCTGGGCGGCAGCGATAATGTCGATGCGGCCGACATAGGACCAGATCAAGGCGGTTGCGGTGAAGGCGCAAATGATCAGGATCAGCGCCATGCGCACCGGCGAGGGTGGTGTCTCCAGGACTTCCAGAGCGGGCGCCAGGAACTCGTGATCGGAGCGCTTTGCCGGCCTCGGCGGAAGGCCGGTATATCGGGCGGCCTTGGCGGGCGCGCTCCTCATGCCGCGCCCCTGTCGTTCTGCAGGGCCCAAAGCCGCGCATAGAGCCCGTCCGGACGCTTGAGCAGTTCCTCATGACTGCCCATTTCTTCGATCCGCCCATCCGCCATGCCGATGATTCTGCTGCACGGCCTGACAGCGGCAAGCCGGTGCGCAATGATGATGACCGTCCTGCCCCGGGCGATCTGGTGCATGTTCGTCTGGACGACCCGTTCGCTCTCGTAATCGAGGGCACTGGTCGCCTCGTCGAAGATCAGGATCGTCGGGTTCGTCGCAAGCGCACGGGCAATCGCGATGCGTTGCCTCTGGCCGCCGGAAAGGTTGGCGCCGCGTTCCTCGATCATCGTGTCATAGCCCTGCGGCAGCCGCGCGATGAATTCGTCTGCGCCTGCGAGCTTGGCAACGGCGATCACCTGGGCACGGTGCATCGCAGGATTTGAGAAGGCGATATTGTCGTGAATCGTCCGATTGAAGAGAAGGTTCTCCTGCAGGACGACGCCGATGTGGCTGCGCAGCCAGGCCGGGTCGAGCTGCGACAGGTCGGCGCCGTCGAGCAGCACCTGTCCCTCTTCCGGAATATAGAGGCGCTGGACGAGCTTGGTGAGCGTCGATTTGCCGGAACCGGAGGCGCCCACAATGCCGATGACCTCGCCGGAATGAATGTCGAGAGAGATGTTCTTTAAAACCTCGGGCAAGCCCGGCCGGTAGCGGAACGTGACATTTCGAAGCTGGATCACCCCCTTGGGCGGCGGAAGCGCCACGCGGGCGCCGGGGTGCCGTTCCATCGGCGTGTTCAGGATGTCGCCAAGGCGGTCGACTGAGATCTGCACCTGCTGAAAATCCTGCCAGAGCTGCGACAACCTCAAAACCGGCTGCGTCACCTGCCCGGCGATCATATTGAAGGCGACAAGCGAGCCGACCGAAAGTTCACCGTCGATGACCGCCTTGGCCCCGAAAAGCAGCAGGGCCGCGGTCGAAAGCTTGCTCACATACTGGATGGCGTTCTGGCCGCCGGCGCTGAGCAGCGTGGTGTCGAAAGCCGTCCGCACATAGGCCGCAAGCTTTTCTTCCCATTGCGCCTGCATGATCGGCTCTACCGCCGAAGCCTTGACGGTGTGGACGCCGACGATCGCTTCGACGAGGAACTGCTGGCTGGCGGCGCCGCGATTGAACTTCTCCTTGACCAACTCCCGCAAAGGCGGACGCACGACCATGCCGATCAGGATATAGATCGGGATCGCGGCAACCACGATTAGCGTCAACTTCCAGGAATAGGCGAAAAGCACCGCGATGAAGACAAAGGTGAAAAGAAGGTCGATCGCCGAAAACAGCCCCTGCCCGGTCAGGAAAGCGCGGATGGTCTCGAGCTCGCGGACACGTGCCACCGTCTGGCCGGCAGAACGGGTCTCGAAATAACCAAGCGGCAGCCGCAATAGATGGTGGAACAGCCGCTGACCGAGCTCGACGTCAATCCTGTTGGTCGTATGGGCCAGCGCGTAAGTCCGCAGATATTGAAGCACGACATCGAAGAGGCCGATGATGGCGATGCCGGCCACCAGCACGAACAAGGTCGAGTAGCCCTTGTGCGTCAGGACCTTGTCGACGACGATCTGGAAAAACAGCGGGGTCACCAATGCGAATATCTGCACGAAAAGCGAGGCGAGCAGAACATGCGCCAGCGGCTTTCGATAGCGCCAGATGGACGGCACAAACCATTTGAGACCGAACTCCCGCGGATCCGAGCCCTCGCCGCCCAAGCGTCGCCCGACGAGTAGGACACTCCCTCCGATCTCCGATGCGATGTCCTCTGGCTCGATTTCCCGATCGACCCGCGTAACGGGATCGATCAGCCGGTACTTTCCGGAGGGATTGAGGCCGCCAAGCACCTGGAAGGCACCGCCTTTCACCCGCACGATTGCCGGCACCGGAATTGTGCGCAGGCGACGTTCGCTAACCTTTTCGATCGGGCGGGCTTTGAGGCCAATCAGCCTGGCGGCGCGCTGCAGATCAAGCGCCTGCGAGGGCCGGCCCTTCAGGGCGAGATCATGTTGCAGTTGCTGAGGGTCGGCTGCGATCCGATAGAAAGCCGCAATGCCGCACAGCGCACGGAGACCCGAGTCGAGCTGCTGCGAAACGACGCCATCCATGCCGCGAAACAATCCCCTGAGCGTTTTCGTTGCTGGTGCCAGGCACCCTTCCCCGCAGCCGTTGCCGACGGTTTGCGCCTGCAGATGTAGGCGGATTCACGTCTACAATCTATGGGAATATTGCACTCCCGAGATTTCGGGATGGCGTGTGACCTATTACCCACGAGTCACAACCATGGCACGACGCTTGCTGCTCCATGATTACCGATGCCGACACCCTGCGCCCTTTTCTCATTGTCTCGATAAACTGGTATAGTCGGGGCCTTCGACCACCCGCAGCCATATCGGGATGGCGCCCGCTTTTCAGTCGTTCAGCCTTAACTTGGCAGCCCCGATAGCGGCCGTCCACTTTAACCCAATTTGGGTATTTACCTCAGCGCCAATCAGGTAACCGGTCGCCTCGCCATAGTTCATGACCCAGGTGGCATTTTCGTGGATGTCCATCTTGTGTTCGATCGCACCGCAAACTACTGGATCTGCTGCTTGCCCCGGAGGATATCGTCGTCCTGGAATTCCGGTCACCGATCGCCGTGGAAACCGAAGAGGTGGCGGAGCGCAACGAACGGCACCGCGTCGCGAGCCTCTATCCGATCTTCCGCTACAGCACCGCCTTCCACGCGGCGATCACCGCGGCCGGCTACAACACGTTCCACGAAAACGTCATCGGCGGTGTGCCGACGCTGTTCGTTCCGAACGAGGCGGACGAAATGGACCTGCAGCTGAACCGGGCGCGCTGGGCCGAACTCAGTGGCTCGGCCTCACCCTGCGGCGCGATTTCGACCTGCCGATTGCGGGAGAGCTGGTCGAGCGGCTGCTCGACACCGGCGAGAACGAGGCGATGCGGCGCCGCTCGCAGGCGCTCCGCTGGATCGACGGCGCAGACCAGATCGCCCGTTATGTGGAGGACCACGCGCGGCAGATCCGGTCGGACTTCCATCCTGCGCTGCCGCCGCGCTGAAGGCGATCAGCGATATTTGGCGGCGGTGATGAACTGGCCGAAGGATTCGCACCAGACGACCACCGTGTTGAACTTGCCGACATCGGTGCCCTGCGGAATGTCGATGATGAAATTCTCGAAGGTCTTGATGTCGCCGATCCTCGTCATCTGCGATTTCAGCCGCTTGAAATCCGTCTCGGTCTCGACGAATTCCGGTGACAGATAGAGCTTGTAGTCCGGTCCGGGCGACAGCTTGCCCATCAGGCTGATATTGGACGGGTTGACCGAGACCTTGCCCTCGCCCCAGTGCAGGAAGTCGCTGTCCTTCAGGTCACGGCGGAATTCGCCGGTGAACTGCGCCGTAACGGCAGCGGTCGTCACCTCCGCCACGGTGGGCGCCGGTGGCGCAGTCAGGATCGGCAGGGCGTAGATACCGCCGGCAAAGCCGAGAGCCGCAAATACAAGATGTGTGACGGTCAGCATCAAGAATTTCCGCATACCATCCTCGCCCCTATCATCTCCTGAAAGCAGAAGTTACTGGCAATATGGAATAGTTCAAATACCGGCTCGATCCTAAGATGATATACCCTTGCCAGCCGCGGGGCCGGTGGCCCGCCCTGGGCCGCCTATTCTGGTTTTTCCAGTTTCGCGACCGCCTTTTCGAGCCGCGCGCCGCGGATTTCCGGGGTCATAGCCTTGAGGAGCGGCAGGACGACCGCATACTGGCCGGTCTTGTCGAGCTTATCGAAGGCAGCGCCGGCGGCGGTATTTTTAGCGAGCGCCGCCATCAGGTCGTCCGGCAGGCCGGCCTCGCGCTGTGGCGCATAGGCGACCGCCCAGCGTCCGTCGGCCTTGGCCACCTCGACCGCCGCCAGCCCCGCCGGCTGCATCCGCCCGGCTTGCGTGAGCGCTGCCACCCGATCGACATTGAGCTTCGACCACGGGCTTTTGGCGCGGCGCGGGGATTAACGCTGCAGATAGGAGGTGGCGTCGAAGCCCTTGCGCTGGCTGTCG
Organism: Neorhizobium vignae; assembly: GCF_000732195.1. Taxonomy (GTDB): domain Bacteria; phylum Pseudomonadota; class Alphaproteobacteria; order Rhizobiales; family Rhizobiaceae; genus Neorhizobium; species Neorhizobium vignae. The sequence continues at coordinate 43,993 of NZ_JNNU01000019.1, read as the reverse complement.
ATCCACCCATGGCAGAGCGCCACATCCAGCGCCTCGTCGATGGTGATCAGGGTTCGCTTCGGGTTCTTCTTGCCGATCTTCAGCCAGACGCCGGACGAGGTGGCATGGTGGGCGGAAAGCCAGGAGGCCCAATCCGCGGGAACGGTGAAGGCGAGGGCTTCGGCGGCAAGGTCCATGGGCGGCTCCCGGTTGGCGGCTGCCGATCCAGATGGCAGCTCTTGCTCGTTGCGTTGCCAGCGATCTGCGGGGTGGCGGCCGGATGACAAGCGCCGGCGCCTGGCGCGATCAGTGGTAGCCGAGCGACTTCAAGGTCATGTCCATCCAGAAGAAACCCGTGACCGCAGCCACGGCGATGATCGCAAACAAGTTCCACCCCGCCGTCGTCAAGGTGCTGCGCTCGACATCGCGATAGGGATAGCGGTTGCCGGTGAAGAGCAAATAGAGGCCGAAAACCGCGCACACCGCCAGCAGAACGACGATGCGCGGCATCCACGTGACGGTGTCTGCGCCCAAATCCGCCTGCTGAAGCGGCTGCCATATGGCCGACCAGCCCACGGCCGCGCCGATAACCAGGACCAGCACGCCACCCAATCGATATTTTACCGCTCCCAACATGCCCCTCCGGCAACCTGAGCTTGATGGCACGGAAGATAGAAGGAAAAACGGGGTTGGGGAAGCAGGGGGCGGGGAGCTGAAATGCCGGAACTTGTCTTGGCCAAGCCGCCGCCGGAACGTGGCAGCCTGAACAGGCCTTTTCGATGGCGGGACTGCCTTCATAGCGCAGATGCAGGAGTTCCTTCCTGCTTTGCTTCCTCCTGCCTTGAATCCAGCGTATATTATGGCAATATACATCGATGATCGATTGGGAACGGATTGTCGGATTCGAGTGGGACGAAGGAAATGCCCGTAAGAGTGCCGACAAACACGACGTCAGCCAGAGCGAAGCTGAGCAGGTGTTTTTTAACGAACCGCTGCTGATGGTGCCCGATCTGAGGCATAGTTTTTCAGAGCAGCGCATTCATGCGCTTGGTCGCACCGATGACGGAAGGTTGCTCCATATTACCTTCACGCTTCGAGCAAACGAAACGACAATCCGGGTGATTTCCGCCCGGGATATGAGCCGGAAGGAGCGGAGCTATTATGAGCAGGAGGCCTGATCCCGTGCCGCACTTCAGTACGGAAGCCGAAGAGCGGACCTATTGGGAACACCATGATTCCGCCGATCATGTCGACTGGAGCAAGGCAGCCAAAGTGCGATTGCCGAACCTGAAGCCGTCGTCCACGTCAATTTCGTTACGTCTGCCCAACTCGCTTCTGGAACAGATCAAGGTCGCCGCTGGCAAACGTGATGTCCCATACCAGTCGCTGATCAAGATCTGGCTTGCCGAGAAAATCGATACATCTGGAGCAAAGCGATAATCTTTCCTCAACCGGCGTGGAGCACGGCAATGAGGGATCCCGGTCGGCCAGGACATGGCCGCCGGAAGCCTCTACCGTGAGTACGATTCTGCCTCCTGTCGGTACGAAAGGCGCACGGGTCGCTCTTCGCCCAAAAGTACGCCTGATATATCCGCGCAGCCGTCAACGACGACGAGCATTGGGGGCGTGGTTCCTCAGAACTGCCGCCGCCTTACGCCGCCTCCCCCACCTTCGCATAGGGGTCAAACCGCCCGTAAAACGTCTCGCTCTTCGCCGCCATGTCCTTCAGGAGCGGCGTCGGCTTGAAATGCGGGCCGTAGCTTGCGGCCAGTTTTTCGCAGAGCGCGACAAAGTTCTTCACGCCCATGCCGTCGATGTAGGAGAGCGTGCCGCCGGTATAGGGGGCGAAGCCGAAGCCGAGGATGGAGCCGACATCGGCTTCGCGCGGATCGGTGACGATGCCTTCCTCGACGGTGCGGGCGGCTTCGAGCGCGATCGTCACCAGCAGGCGCTGTTTCAGGACGGTGACATCCACCTCGTCGGCCCGTTTCTGCGGATAGAGGGTCTTCAGCTCGGGCCAGAGGAACTTCTTGGCGGGCTTGGCCGGATATTCGTAGAAGCCTTTCAAATTCTTGCGGCCGCGGCGGTCGAACACGTCGACCAGCTGGTCGACCAGCGCCATGTGCTCCGCCTTGACGGCATTGGGGCCGAGGTCGGCGATCGACGCCTTCATGATCTTCTGGGACAGATCGACGGCGACCTCGTCGTTGAGCGACAGCGGGCCGACCGGCATGCCGGCCATCTTGGCGGCATTTTCGATCATCGCCGCCGGCACGCCTTCGATCAGCATGTCATAGGCTTCGTTGATATAACGGAAGACGCAGCGGTTGACATAAAAGCCGCGGGTGTCGTTGACGACGATCGGGGTCTTCTTGATCGCGGCGACGAAATCGAGCGCCACGGCCAGCGCCTTGTCACCCGATTTTTCGCCGAGGATGACCTCGGTCAGCATCATCTTTTCGACCGGCGAGAAGAAATGCACGCCGATGAACTGATCGGCGCGCTTGGAATTCTCCGCAAGGCCGGTGATCGGCAGGGTCGAGGTGTTGGACGCGAAGATGGTGGTTTCCGGGATGACCGCTTCGACGGCCTCGATGACCGTCTTCTTGACGGCGCGATCCTCGAACACCGCCTCGACAACCAGGCTTGCATCGGACAGCGCCTGGTAATCCGGGGTGGGGGTGATCAGCGAGAGCAGCTTTTCGCCCTCTTCCTTGGTCATCCGGCCCTTGCCGACCTGATCGGCCACCAGCTTTTCGGAATGGGCCTTGCCCTTATTCGCGGCTTCCTGGTCGCGGTCGATGAGGGTGACGGGAATTCCGGCGGCGGCCGTCACATAGGCGATCGAGGCGCCCATGAAGCCGGCACCGACCACGCCGATCTTGGAGAATTCCGTCTTCGGGATACCGGCCGGGCGGCGGGCGCCCTTGCCGAGTTCCTGCATCGAGACGAACAGCGAGCGGATCATCGAAAACGCTTCGGTGGTGCGCAGGATTTCGGTGAAATACCGCTGCTCGACCTTGAGGCCGGTATCGAAGGGAAGCTGCAGGCCTTCATAGACGCATTTCAGGATGGCGAGCGCGCCCGGATAATTGCCGGCGCTTTCGCGGCGCAGGATGGCGGGGGCGGCCGGCCAGAGCTGGGCGGCAGCCGGCGTCCAGATGCCGCCGCCGGGGACCTTGAAACCCTTCTCGTCCCAGGGGGCGACGGGCTTGAGGCCGTCCTTGATCATCTGCTTGGCGGCGTTGATCAGCTCGGCGGGCTCGACGACCTGGTGCACGAGGCCCATGGCCTTGGCGCGCTGGGCGGTCAGGGACGAGCCGGTCGTCATCATCTGCAGGGCATCCTGGGCGTTGGCCAGACGCGGCACGCGCTGGGTGCCGCCGGCGCCCGGGAAGATGCCGACCTTGACTTCCGGCAGGGCGATCTTGACCGACTTGGAATTGGCGGCGACGCGGCCGTGGCAGGCGAGCGACAGTTCGAACGCACCGCCCATGCAGGTGCCGTTGATCGCCGAGACCCAGGGTTTGCCGTTGGTCTCGACCTTGCGCCACAGCCACGACATGCGCCCGGCGGCATCGAACAGTTTTTGAGCGGCCGTGGCCGGGTCCTTGGCCTGTTCCTCGGCGAGCATCGAGAACATCGACTTGATCATGGTGAGATCGGCGCCGCCCGAGAAGGACGACTTGCCGGAGGTGAAGACGACGCCCCTGACGGCACTGTCCGCGACAGTCGCGTCGACGATAGCCTCGATCTCGTCCATCACCTCCATGGTGAAGACGTTCATCGACTTGTCGGGCATGTCCCAGGTGACGAGAGCAATGCCGTCCGCGTCGGTTTCGACGGTGAAGTTCTTGTAGGTGCTCATGATGGGATTCCTCTTCCCTTGAATTCTTTGTGCCGCTTGTCTGGCCTTCTTGCCTCTCCGTCATCCTCGGGCTTGACCCGAGGATCCTTTCCCCGGGGCCGTGGATGGTCGAGGCAAGCCCGACCATGACGGAAGAGAGGGCATCAGACCCGTTCGATGATCGTCGCGGTGCCCATGCCGGCACCAATGCAGAGCGTGACCAGCGCGGTGTTGAGATCGCGGCGTTCCAACTCGTCGAGCACGGTGCCCAGGATCATTGCGCCGGTGGCGCCGAGCGGGTGGCCCATGGCGATGGCGCCGCCGTTGACGTTGATCTTGTCGTGGGAAATGTCGAAAGCCTGCATGTAGCGCAGAACCACGGCGGCGAAGGCTTCGTTGAGCTCGAAGAGGTCGATGTCGGAAATCTTCATGCCGGAGCGGGCGAGCAGCTTTTCGGTGACGTCGACGGGGCCGGTCAGCATCAGCGCCGGGTCGGAGCCGATATTGGCAAAGTGGCGGATGCGGGCGCGGGGTTTCAGGTTCATGGCTTCACCGCCAGCCCTGGAGCCGATCAGCACGGCGGCGGCGCCATCGACGATGCCCGACGAATTGCCGGCGTGGTGGACGTAGTTGATACGCTCGATTTCCGGATGGGCCTGGATGCCGACGGCTTCGAAACCGCCCATCTCGCCCGGCATCTGGAAGGACGGGTTGAGGGACGCGAGCGACTGCATGTCGGTGGTCGGGCGCATGTGTTCGTCGCGGTCGAGGATGGTAAGGCCGTTCTGGTCCTTGACCGGGATGACGGAGTTCTTGAAGTAGCCGGCCTCCCAGGCCTTGCCCGCGCGCCTCTGGCTCTCGACGGCATAGGCGTCGACGTCGTCGCGGGAAAAACCGTACTTGGTGGCGATCAGGTCGGCCGAGACGCCCTGTGGCATGAAATAGGCCGGGAAGTTGACGGACGGGTCCATGTACCAGGAGCCGCCGGACATGCCCATGCCGACACGCGACATCGATTCGACGCCGCCGGCAATCACGATGTCGTCGGAACCGGCCGCAACCTTGCCGGCCGCGAAGTTGACCGCATCGAGGCCCGAGGCGCAGAAGCGGGAGATCTGCATGCCGGGGGCCTTGGTGGAATAACCGGCCTCGAAGGCGGCAGCCTTGGGGATGACGGCGCCGGCATCCATGACCGGATCGACGCAGCCCATGATGATGTCGTCGACCCTGGACGTGTCGAGGCCGTTGCGGTCGCGGATCGCCTCCAGCGTCTTGGCGGCGAGGCGCACGGACGGCACTTCGTGCAGCGCCCCATCCTTCTTGCCGCGGCCGCGCGGCGTGCGGACGTGGTCGTAAATGAAGACTTCGGTCATGGTGTCATCTCCCTGGGTGGCAATTTATATTGCCTCAAATCTCGGTGCGGGAGAGAAGACCCCTCCCCAGCCCTCCCCGCAAGGGGGAGGGAGCGTCGGCGCAAAATCAGAACGCGTCAGCGGCCAGTTCCATCACGCTGTCGGCGCCGGCTTCGATGCGGACCTTCCGCATCGCGGTTTCCGGCATGATCTTTTCCATGAAGAATTTCGCCGTGACCAGCTTGTTCTTCAGGTAGTCGGCGCGGGCGTCGCCGGCGGCAAGCCGGTCTTGCGCTGCCTTGGCGATCTTGGCCCACATGTAGCCGAGCGTCACCAGGCCGAAGAGGTGCATGTAGTCGCTCGAGCCGGCGCCGGCATTGTCGGGTTTCGCCATGGCGTTCTGCATGAACCACATGGTGGAGGCCTGCAGATCGTTCAAGCCCTTCTTGAGGCCCTTGGTGAAGGGCGCCATATTCTCGTCGGCGCGGTTCTCCTCGCAGAAATCGCCGATCTCCTTGAACATGGCCATGACCGCGCGGCCGCCATTCAGCGCCAGCTTGCGGCCGACGAGGTCGAGCGCCTGGATGCCGTTGGCGCCTTCGTAGATCATGGTGATGCGGGCATCGCGGACATACTGGCTCATGCCGTGTTCCTCGATATAGCCGTGGCCGCCGAACACCTGCTGGGCCATCACCGCATGTTCGAAACCCTTGTCGGTCATGACGCCCTTGAGGATCGGCGTCGCGAGCCCGAGAAGGTCGTCGGCGTTCTGGCGCTCGGCCGCATCCGGGGAGCGATGGGCGATGTCGGATTTCAGCGCGGTCCACAGCAGGAAGGCGCGGCCGGCCTCGTTGAAGGCGCGGATGGTCATCAGCGAGCGGCGGATGTCCGGATGGACGATGATCGGATCGGCCTTTTTGTCCGGCGCCTTGGGGCCGGAGAGCGAACGGCCCTGGATGCGCTCGCGGGCATACATGACAGCGTTCTGGTAGGCCGTCTCGGCGATCGACAGGCCCTGCAGGCCAACGCCGAGGCGGGCCTCGTTCATCATCACGAACATGGCCGCGAGGCCCTTGTTCTCAGGCCCGATCAGGTAACCGGTCGCCTCGTCATAGTTCATGACGCAGGTGGAATTGCCGTGAATGCCCATCTTGTGTTCGATCGCGCCGCAGGTCACGCCGTTGCGCTTGCCGAGAGAGCCATCGGCATTGACCATGAACTTCGGCACGATGAAGAGCGAGATGCCCTTGGTGCCCTCCGGCGCGCCTTCGATGCGGGCGAGCACCAGGTGGACGATGTTGTCGGTCATGCCGTGTTCGCCGGCGGAGATGAAGATCTTCTGGCCGGAAATCTTGTAGGAGCCGTCCGCCTGCGGGGCGGCCTTTGAACGCAGGAGGCCGAGATCGGTGCCGCAATGGGGTTCGGTGAGGTTCATGGTGCCCGACCAGGTGCCGGCGACCATGTTCGGCAGGTAGGTCTTCTTCTGCTCGTCGGACCCGTGCACGAGGATTGCGGCGATCGCGCCCTGGGTGAGGCCCGGATACATCATCAGCGACATGTTGGCAGACGACATGTATTCGCCGACGGCGGCATGCAGCGTATAGGGCAGGCCCTGGCCGCCGAATTCCTCCGGCACGGCAAGACCAATCCAGCCGGCCTGGCAATACTGGTCATAGGCCTGCTTGAACCCCTTCGGGACCGAGACCGTGCCATCGTCGTGACGGGTGCAGCCTTCCTGATCCCCGGAAAGGTTCAGCGGAAAGAGCACGTCCTCGGCCACCTTGGCGGCCTCGCCGATGATCGCTTCCAGCATGTCCGGAGTGGCATCGGCAAAGCCCGGCAGATTGCCGTAGCGCTCAAGGCTGAGCACATCGTTGAGAATGAAAAGCGTGTCGTTTACCGGGGCCTTGTACACTGGCATGTCGAGCTTCCTCCAAATCCTCGTCGGTAGATCACCCCGGTGCCTTCGGCTCTCGGAAAGATCCGCATTCTTTCTCCCACAATTAATTGACGTTCGCGTAAACGTCAATTGCATGCAACGGGAACTTTACCGATCTTTACCACCGTCGCCCCCGTCGCGCAGGTTTTAACGGGCCGGGCAGTTGCGAGGCTGGATGGAAAGGCGTGAAGACAGAGCCGGCAGGGGAGAACGTCATCACCGCAAAGCACCCCGAGCGTGCCGAAAAGGTTAAAATTTTCGTCACGGTTAACGACTTGTTTACTACGTTTAAGGAAATAGTGGGCTCTATGGCGACGCAGTACATTTACCTCAAGACGTACCGCATCCGCTGAAATGGCAATTCCTGCGTAAGGCATCTCTAATCTATGGCCGATTGGTGGGAGTTCGCTATCCCTGAACAAGGCCGTTGACGAGAGCCCGCAGGGACAACGTCGAAACGAGCGAGCACATGAACGGATCACGATCGACCCCTTCCCGTCCCGGCGACCGCTCTTCCCTGGATGCGTTGAACCGCACCATCGAAGGGCTCGAGGCGCGTATCGAGGGGTTGATGTCGGGCACGGCGCGGGATGCCCGCACGCCGAAGGCGACCGATCCGCGCGAGCAGCGCCGGCCGGCTCCGGCTGCCGCCTATCGCGAACCGCAAGTCGCCAGCGATCCGCTTGCCGAGATCCGCGAGCGCCAGCGCATGCTCGACGCCAGCCGTGACCGTGGCGCCAGGCCCGAGCGTCCGCGGGCTCCCGAGCTGCGCCGCGAAGAACCCCGCTATGCCGAACCCCGCCGTAGCGAGCTGCGCCCGCCGGAAGCCTATCGCCCGCCGGTGCGCCAGGCTCCCGTCCGGGCGGAAACGCCCCGCTACGCCGAACAGCGCCCGATCGCGCCCGCACCGCGCCGCGACGAACCCCGCCGCCCGGCCGTACAGCCGCGCATGCCGGCACAGCAGCCGCAACAGCCAGCCGACAACGGCATGCGGGACATCGCCCAGGCGCTGGTCAGCCTGCGCCAGGAGCTGAAACAGGATATTTCCGAAAGCGTCGGCCGCGAGATGACCGCGCTGCGCTCCGAAATCCGCTCGATCAGATCCATTGCCGAAGACCAGAATTTTACCGAGGACCTGCGCGGCGACCTTGCCCGGCTCGCCGAAGGCATCAACCAGCTCGGTCACCAGGCAATGCCGGAGGCCGTCGGCCTGCGCAGCGAATTCGAGGAACTGCGGGCCGTCATGGGCGGCCTTGCCCGCGAAGATTCCGTGCGTCGGATGGAAACCCGCTGGCAGGGTCTCGAAGATCGCATCCACGGTCTCGACTCCGAAGCGCTGCGCGAAGAGCTCGTCTCGCTCGCCTACCGCATCGACGACATCAAGAGCCAGCTCGGCGAAATGAGCGACAGCCCGGTGATCCGCGCGCTCGAACAGAAGCTGATCACGGTGGCGAGCGCCATGGAACAGCTCGGCTCGCGCATGCAGCCGAACGATTCGGTCATCGCCGAACAGTTCGCGACATTGGACGAGCGGCTGGACGAGATCAGCCGTGCGATTGCCGCCGGCAGCCGCGCCTCGGCCTCGGCCTCGATCGACCAATCCTTCCTGCAGCGGCTGGACGCCCGGATCAGCGCGCTCGCCGACCAGATCGATGCGATAGGCCAGGCGACCCATGCCCAGTCCGATCCGACCGAAGCGCTGTCTGCCCGCATCGAGGCCTTGACCGGCCGCATCGAGGAACTCACCGACGAACAGGCCGCGATGCGCCTGGAGGAACGGCTCGAACAGCTTTCGCTGATCCTGGAACAGGCCCAGAAACCTTCCCAGGACCCGGAGCTTTCCGCCTATCTCGCCGATATTTCCCGCAAGATCGACGGCCTGGAACAGGGTAGCGTCAGTGACGTGCTCGCCGAACGGCTCGACCATCTGGCCCGCCGGATCGAGGAAATCGCCTATCAGCCGCAGGCCCAGTCGGCGATGGACGAAAACGCCTTCGGGCGGATCGAAGACCGGCTCACCGACATTGCCGCCCGGCTTGACGAGGCAACGGCGTCGCCGCGCGGCGACGATGGCGCGCTTCGCAGTCTCGAAGACCAGATCGCCCATCTTTCGGTGCTGATCAGCCAGCCGCAGCAAGGTGCCGGCGCCCCTCCTGCCGAATTCGAAAACCGCATGACGGCGCTCGAAAGCTATATGGCGACCAATGACGAATACATCATCGAGGCCGCCCGCCAGGCGGCCGAGACGGTGGTGGAAGCCTATTCGCGCAACGGCATGGCGGGCACACCGGGCGCCGCCGCCGACATGGCGGCACTTTCGGCGCTTGCCGAGGACCTCCGTCACCTCGAAGACCTGACGCGTCATTCGGACGACCGCACCCACCAGACCTTCGAAGCGCTGCACGGCACGCTGGTGCAGATCGCCGACCGCCTGGACGGCATGGAAGAACGGCTGGTCGCCTCCGCTCACGCGGAGCGGGATCGCCATCATGAGGAACCGGCGCGTTACGAAACCCGCCCTGCCCCGGCCATGCCGGCGGCCGCGCAGCTTTCCGTCGCGACAGCCGAAGAGCTGATGCGCTACGAGCTGGCGGAGGCCGAGGCGGACGAACAGCCGGCCGCGATCTTCGGTCACCGTGCAAAGGCCCCGGAAGAAACGCCCTCCGACGAAACGGTCCTTCGCGCCGACTACGCCGACACGAAAACCGCCACGAAGGACAACTCCACCAGGGACAAGGCAGCCAGGACCAGCCTGCTGACCGAGCTTTCCCGCCGCTTCCTGCCCGGCGGCAAGGCCGAGGCGCCGAAGGGTGGCCGCACCGTCATCGAGCCGACGCCGCCACTTGACCCCTCCGACGTGCTGCCGGCGGATCGCGAAAACGACCTTCTTGAGCCCGGCTCGGGCGCACCCGACGTCAAGAAGATCCTCGAGCGGGTTCGCGCCAGCCAGGTCGCCGGTGAATTCGATACAGACCGGACGAGCGCCGCAGAACGCGCCGACTATATCGCGGCCGCCCGCCGCGCCGCCAAGGCCGCTGCCCAGGAAACCGATCCTTCGCAGGGCGGCTCGCCCTCCAAGGACCTGCGCAAAGCCGCCAAGGCTTCCGCCAACAAGGGTTTCGGCGCCATGCTTTCGCAGCATCGCCGTCCGATCCTGATGGCCGTCGGCGCCGTGCTTCTGGTGCTGATGGCGATGCCGCTCGCCAAGACGCTGACAAGCGGCACGAAGGCTCCCGCAGCACCGGCACCGACGATCGAGGCTCCGGTGCGGCCGGCCGCACCGGCCAATATGAGCGGCAGCAACGGGATCCCGACCGTCGAGGACCAGGCTGCGACCGACGGCGCCGAAAGCGACGCGGATATCGCAGCCGCGCCGACGCGACCCGTCGAACAGGCGCCGGCCCCGGCAGTGGCGAACCATCTGACCGATCCGCGCCCGACGACGGGCCAGCCCTCCGTGATGGAGCCGGCCGGCAACCCGCTTCCGGCCCAGAATAGCTTCGCGGCCGCTCCCAAGGCCGCGGTCCCGGCTGCGATCGTGGTGCCCGTCGGCATCGAGCCGAAGTCGCTTGCCGACGCGGCCGCTGCCGGCGACCCGAACGCGCTTTTCGAGATCGGCGCCCGCTTCACCGACGGAAAGGGCGTCAAGAGCGATCTCTCGGAGGCCGCCAACTGGTATAAACTTGCCGCCGACCGCGGACTGGCGCCGGCGCAATACCGGCTCGCCAACCTCTTCGAAAAGGGCACGGGCGTTTCCCGCGACCTTTCGAAGGCGATGACCTATTACAAGCAGGCCGCCGACGCCGGCAATGCCAGCGCCATGCACAATCTGGCCGTGCTCTATGCTTCGGGCGCCGCCGGCCAGCCGGACTATGCGGCCGCCGTCTCCTGGTTTTCCAAGGCCGCCGACTTCGGCGTCGCCGACAGCCAGTTCAACCTCGCCATCCTGCTTGCCCGCGGCAACGGCGTGAAGCAGGATCTCGAGGAATCCTACAAGTGGTTCGCGGTCGCGGCCAAGGAAGGCGACAAGGACGCCGCCCAGAAGCGCGACGAAGTGGGCAACGCCATGCGCAAGGAACAGCTCGAAAGCGCCCGCGCCAAGGTCGACCAGTGGAAGGTGAAGCCGCTCGATCCGAAGGCCAATTCCGTCAACCTGCCGGACGAATGGGCTTCCGGCAAGCCGCTCACCACCGCTTCGGTGGACATGGAAAAGGCGATCCGCAACATCCAGGCGATCCTCAACAAGAGCGGTTTCGACGCCGGCACGGCGGACGGCAAGATGGGCGCCAAGACCGTGACCGCGATCAAGGCCTTCCAGACTTCGGTCGGCCAGGAGCCGAACGGCAAGATCACCGACGCGCTGGTCAAGGAACTGCTGGCCAAAAACAAGTAAGTCGACTTACCCGACCGGGATCAGGGAGTTGCGGGATATTAATCACGCCCGCACAAAAACGGTAAAATTGCCGCATTATCCGGCACTTGCGAATTGACTTGGCGGCATTCCCGGGCGCATGACGGACGGGGTCCTTCATGCCCTGTTCACATGGCATGTGAGATCACGTTTCCTTCGCCGCACCGGGCGGACAACCACATCGCGAACCGCCCGCGAGGGCGTCGCTTTTTGCCGTGTCGAGGTTCTGCCGTGACTGTCTACCTGCCGATCGCAGAGCTGTCGGTGAACATCTTCATCATTCTGGGCATGGGCGCGGCCGTGGGCTTTCTCTCGGGCATGTTCGGCGTGGGCGGCGGCTTCCTGATCACGCCGCTCCTGATCTTCTACAACATCCCGCCCGTCGTGGCGGTCGCGACCGGCGCCAACCAGGTCGTCGCCTCGTCGATTTCGGGTGCGATCACCCATTTCAGGCGCGGCACGCTCGACATGAAGCTCGGTTCGGTGCTGCTGGTGGGCGGTCTTGCGGGGGCGACGGCGGGTGTCTGGGTCTTCTCCTGGCTGCGACGTATCGGACAGCTCGATCTGTTCATCTCGTTGCTCTACGTCGTGCTGCTGAGCTCGATCGGCGCGCTGATGCTGCAGGAAAGCGTGCGGGCGATGCGCCGGGCGAAGAACAACAATCCATTGCCGATCAAGCGCCCCGGCCAGCACAACTGGGTGCACCGGCTGCCGCTGAAGATGCGGTTCAAGAAATCGAAGATCTACCTTTCCGCCATTCCGATCGTCGGGCTTGGCTTCGGCATCGGCGTGCTGACCTCGATCATGGGTGTGGGCGGCGGCTTCATCATGGTGCCGGCGATGATCTATCTGTTGCGCATCCCGACCAATGTGGTCGTCGGCACCTCGCTGTTCCAGATCATTTTCGTGACCGCCTACACGACCATGGTACAGGCGGCGACCAACTATTCGGTCGACATCGTGCTGGCGACGATCCTGATGGTGGCGGGCGTGATCGGCGCCCAATACGGGGTTCGCGTCGGCCAGAAGCTGCGCGGCGAACAGCTGCGCGCGCTCCTGGCGCTGCTTGTGCTTGCCGTCGGCATCCGCCTGGCGGTCGGACTGATCGTCACGCCGAACGACGTCTATTCGGTCGCGGTCGGAGGGATGTCCTACTGATGCGCCGGTTTCTCCGCACCGCCCTCCTCCTGCCGCTTATGGCGCTCGCCTTCCCGGTCGAAGCGCAGGTGCCGTTCGGCCAGGCATCGGGCGTCAAGGAGGGGCTGGAGATCGGCAGTTCGACCAGCGAAATCGCCATCGCTTCGGATTTCCGCGGCGCCGACCTGACGATCTTCGGGGCGCTCACCAATGCCGACGAACTGTTCCTGGCAATCGGCCAGTACGACGTGGTGGTGACGCTCGAAGGTCCGAAGGACTATGCGACGGTGCGCAAGAAGGAGCGCGTCTTCGGGATCTGGATGAACACCGAGGGGATGACCTTCGAACAGGTGCCGGAAAGCTACTCGCTCGCCAGCACCCGGATGATCGACAGCATCGACGAGGCGCCGAGCCTCAACAATATCGGGGTCGGCATCGACCACCTGGCGCTGAACCCGGTCGGCTACATCCCCGATTCCGGCATCATCGGCGAGTTCCGCGACGCCTATCGGCGCCTGAAGCTGTCGAACGGACTTTATCAGCGCGACACCAGCGGCGTGCGCTTCGTCTCGTCGAGCCTGTTCCGCGCCTCGCTGAAACTGCCGGCCAACATTCCGGACGGGATGCACATGGTGCGCGCCTACCTGTTCAAGAGCGGCCAGCTGATCAACCAGCGGGAAATGCCGCTGCGGGTCGTCAAGACCGGCATCGAGCAGGCGATCACCGACGCCGCCCACGACCGCCCGCTCGCCTACGGTTTTCTCTGCGTGCTGATCGCCATCATCACCGGCTGGGGCGCCAGTATCGTCTTCCGCAAGGACTGATCATTCCGCGGCATCGGGCGCCGCCGCGTTGCGGGCGACGACTTCGAGATAGGCGGCGCGCAGGCGGTCGAAGACGGAAGGCTTGCCCGGATCGCGCGGCGCATGCAGATGCAGGACGCGCAGCTCGGCCATGAAATCCTCCCAGAGGGGCCGGCCGCCTTCCTCCAGCAGCTGCGCGCGGATCGAGAGCTCTTCGGACACCGGCATGAAACGGCGGCCCCAGGCGCCCATTTCCGCAAAGATCGGCACCAGGCGGATCGACATTTCCGTGAGGCTGTAGATCCCCTTCTGCTTGTGGCTCGGGTCGTCCTCGCGGGAAAGCAGGCCTCGCTCGACCAGCCGCTTCAGCCGGTCAGCGAGGATGTTGGAAGCGATGCCCTCCTCGGAATTCTGCAGCAGTTCGCGGAAGTGGCGGCGATTGCCGAACATGATGTCGCGGATGACGATCAGGCTCCAGCGGTCTCCGAGAACCTCCAGCGTCAGATTGATCGGGCAACCCGACCGATAGGCTTCGTTCATTTTTTTCTCCAATACCGCTTGCATTCTAAAATCAGTTTGGCTAGCTTTCAACTGCTTGCTTTTTGCAACTAGTTTAAACGCGATGGAGGATGGCATGAGAAAGCTGGTGGTCTGGAACCTGATGAGCCTCGATGGCTATTTCGAGGGGGAGAAGCCGTGGGACCTCGCCTTCCACAACTATGCCTGGGGTCCGGAGCTGGAAAAGCTCTCCGAACAGTTCGGCGAGGAAGGCGACCTCCTGGTGTTCGGCCGCAGGACCTACGAGGGCATGGCTGCCTACTGGCCGACCGCCGAGGAAGGCGCCAAGGTCAAGCACTACATGAACAATATCGCCAAGATCGCCGTGTCGAAGACGATAGAGGACGCGTCCTGGAACAATACCCGGGTCGTCAGCGATCCCGTTGCTGAACTCAGGAGGCTGAAGGGCGAGGACGGCAAGACGATCTTCATCTTCGGCAGCGCCGAACTGGTGGCCTCGCTGATGAAGGAAGGCCTCGTCGACGAATACCGGCTGTGCATCGCGCCGGTGCTTCTCGGTTCCGGCAACCCGCTCTTCAAGAAGGCCGAGCAGCAGACCGAGCTCAAGCTGCTGAGCTCGAATGTGGCGGCCAACGGCGCCGTGATCCTGACCTATGCAGTGGGCAAGGCGGCCTGACGCCGCAGGCGAACGACCGGCCGCGCTGCGCGGCCGGATCTCCACACCTCAGCCGCCTTCTCCCTTCGGCTAATTGCGCCTCGCCAAGCGCGATATATGGTCACCGTTCCCAGGGAGAAGGACGATGACCGATACGGAATGCGACGCGCCTGCGGAGCGGGAAAATGAGGGGGACGCCCGTCCGTCGCGGCCCGCCGGCGAACCTGTCGGCTTGGCCTGCCGGGACGGGATCGCTCTCCATGGACACCTCTGGCGGGCACGCTCCCCGGCCATCGGCAGCGTCGTCGTCAATCCGGCAACCGGGGTGCTTGCCCGTTATTATCACTATTATGCCGACTTCCTGGCCGGCGAAGGTTTCGACGTCCTGACCTACGACTATCGCGGCATCGGCCTTTCCCGGCCCGACAGCCTGAAGGGATGCGGCTATCGCTGGCGGGAATGGGGCGAGCAGGATTTCGACGCGGCGCTGAGGTTCATGGACGCGGCCCGGCCGGGACAACCGCTTTACGTCGTCGGTCACAGTATCGGCGGTTATCTGCCGGGGCTTTCACCGATGGCCAAACGCATCGACCGGATGCTGACCATGGGGGCGCAATATGCCTACTGGCCGGACTATGCCAGCGGCCATCGCCTGCGGCTGTTTCTGAAATGGCATCTGGTGATGCCGGCCCTGACTGCCGCCTTCGGCTATTTTCCCGGAAGGCGTCTCGGATGGCTGGAGGACCTGCCGGCGGGCGTGGCGAACGAATGGAGTTTTCGCCGGGCACGGATGGAGTGGACCCATCCGGTTGCGGAACGAGGCGATGTGCTGCGGCGCTTCGAAGCGGTAACGGCGCCGATCCTGGCGGTGACGATGTCGGACGACGACATCGGGACGGTGGCGGCAATCCGGCGCACACTCTGTTATTATCGCAATGCCCGGGTGACGCAGGTGCTGCTGAAGCCGGAGGATTACGGCCTGGCCGCCATCGGACATTTCAGCCTGTTCCACTCCCGGCATCGGGAAGGTTTCTGGCAGGATAGCCTTGGCTGGCTGCGGGATGGCATCAATCCCTGGTCCGGGCATGTGATTGCGTCGTGACGCCCGGGCCCGCGGCTTGCGCTGGATCAACGCATGATCCCGGGCATCTGCGATGATGTCACCAGATCAAAGGAGGCACAGATGTTCAAACATGTTCTGATCCCGACCGACGGCTCTCCGCTTTCGACCAGCGCGCTGGAAAAAGCGCTCGACTTCGCACGCGAGATCGGCGCGGAAGCCACCGTTCTGGTGGTAATGGAACCGCTGCAGGTCCTGACGCTCAATCCGACCGGCATGGAAGTCGCCTATGCGGAATACGACCGCCAGAACAACGCGGCGGCCGACGGCATTCTCGCCGACGCGAAGGAAGCGGCGAAACAACGGCTGGTCGCCTGCGAAACGGTAAAGCTTGGCAGCCTCGATCCGGCGAGTACCATCGTCGAGACCGCCGTCAACCACCATTGCGACGTCATCGCCATGGCCTCGCATGGCCGCTCCGGCTTCAAGGCCTTCATGCTCGGCAGCGTGACGATGAAAGTGCTGGCGCATTCCAAGGCGCCGGTACTGGTCTATCGGTAAGATCTGGTCTACGCCGGCGCTGGCTGCGGATGTTCGTTCAAAACCGGCCGGTCAGGCGGTGCTTTACACTTTCGATATTGCGGCGCACAATGCTCCCTTGGCCCGGGGGACAGCGAATGATGACCGTATTTGAAGGCCTAAAAGGGGAACTCGCCGCCGGCACGACAGTCTTGGCGCTTGTCGACTACAATGTCACCGAATTTCGTGACGGCGACATTTGCCGTTATGTCGGACATGTTCGCACCAAGCCCTCCATTCTGCGAACTGCACTGAACTCTCCGACCCTCCGGCTCGGCGGTCACCGCATAACCCTCAATGCGGTCGAGCATGAAGATTGGGTATCGTTTCATCTGGACAGGTTTCCCTGAGCGCAACGCTGGTTGTTGGATCTGATGAGACCGCAATCCTTGTCAGTACAGGCTGTTCGGCGTCGTCAGGGCTGTCGATGATGGATGGCATCCGCGTCCGCGCATGTGGTAGGACGCTTGGTCAACCGATCAGGTTGCCGTAGCGAACCGAATAGATGCGGTCGCGGCCGAGCAGATGCGCGACCAGAGCCTCGCGGTCGAACAGGCCGTGCATGGCCCGGTGGCGCAGGTCGAGGCCGCCGGCGAGCACGCCGAAAGCCGGCATGAGGAGGCGGGCGCCGTCGCTTGCAAAACACGGGCGGCGGACGGATTTTTCGCGTCGGCGCACGGTGGCCGACGGATGAAGATGGCCGGCAATCTCCCCCTTGCCCGAGATCAGGCTCGGCTCGTGGCGGAAGACGAGGCCGCCATAAAAGAGTTCGTCGGTGCAGGTTCCCGGAAGATCCACCGTGCCGTCGGGATCATGATTGCCGTTGATCCAGATCCAGTCGCGGCCGCGCGCCATCGCCGTGATCAGCGAGCGCAGGTCGGCCGGCAGGTGCTCCGAGCCCTTGCGGTCATGGAAATTGTCACCGAGCGAGACCACGACCTTCGGGTCGTAGCGGGTGATGACGGCCGACAGGATGTTGAGCGTGGCGATCGTATCGTAGGGCGGCAGCATCATGCCGCGGCGGGCGAAGGCAGCACCCTTTTCCAGATGCAGGTCTGAGACGACGAGCGTGCCGGTTTCCGGCAGATAGAGGCCCCCGAGCGGATCGCAGATGGCGAGAACACCGTTCACGACGATCTCTTCCGCGCCTGTTGCGGCCATTCCCCCTGAAATCGTTCGCGCCAATGCGAGGCGATGCATCAATTCAACGTCTTCCAGTCCAGCGTATCGCATCAGCCGAGAGCCTCCGCGATCAGTTCGTCGGCGGCTTCCTGCAGCACCGCGTCATGCGCCTCGCCCGGAACGCTCTCCTTGCCGATTTCGAGCATGATCGGAACGGCAAGCGGCGAAACGCGGTCGAGATCGCGATGGGTGATGTGCCCCCTGATTCGCGCCAGCATATCGCCTAATCGGGCAAGATCCAAAAGACCGGATGCCGCATCCCGCCGCGTCGCTTCCAAAAGCACGTGGTCCGGTTCGTGGCTGCGCAGCACGTCGTAGATGAGATCGGTCGAGACGGTGACCTGGCGACCGGTCTTTTCCTTGCCCGGATGGCGCCGCTCGATCAGGCCCGAAATCACGGCGCAATTGCGGAAAGTGCGCTTGAGCATATACGACTCGTCGAGCCAGGCTTCCAGGTCGTCGCCGAGCATGTCCTCGTCGAAAAGGTCGGAGAGGTTGAGGCGACCGGATTTGATCATCGCACCGATGTCGTTGAGGCCCCAGATGGCCAGCGAATAGTCGGTGGCGACGAAACCGAGCGGACGGGCACCGGCACGTTCCAGCCGGCGGGTGAGCAGCATGCCGAGCGTCTGGTGGGCGAGCCGCCCCTCGAAACAATAGGCGATCATGAAGAAGCGCTTTCCGCGCGGAAAGGTCTCGATCAGCAGTTCGTCCCGGGCAGGCAGCATCGAGCGTTCGCGCTGGATGTTCAGCCAGTCGCGGACCTGATCCGGCAGGGCGCCCCAGCGATCGGGGTCGGCCAGCATGCCGCGCACCTGATCGGCGAGATAGGTGGAGAGCGGAAACTTGCCGCCGGCATAGGCGGGGATTTTCGGATCGAGCGAGAAGGCGTTGGAGACCAGGCATTCGTTCTCCCGGATGCCCTCGAAGCGCAGCACCTTGCCGGCGAACAGGAAGGTATCACCCTGCACGAGTTGTTCGAGGAAATATTCCTCGACCTTGCCGAGCGACATGCCGCCGCGGCCCACCGTACCCTTTGCCAGCCCCTGGGCAGTGCGCTTCACCAGTCGGACATTGAGCTCGGTCGCCTCGACGATCGTGCCGAGGTTGAGGCGGTACTGCTGGGCGACGGCCGGGTTGGAGACACGCCAGCGGCCGTCGTTGGTCTTGCGGATCTTGGCGTAACGTTCGTAGGAGCGCAGCGCATAACCGCCGGTCGCCACGAAATCGACGATGCGCTCGAACATTTCCCAGGAGAGATCGGCATAGGGCGAGGCGGAGGTGATCTCGTCGTAGAGCGCGACCGGGTCGAAGGGTTCGGCGCAGGCCATGCCCAGCACATGCTGGGCGAGCACGTCGAGTGCACCCTCGCCGACCGGCGGCGTATCCTGGGCGCCGAGGTAATTGGCATCGAGCGCCGCCTGGCATTCCATCACCTCGAAACGGTTGGCCGGCACCAGGATCGCTTTCGACGGTTCGTCCATGCGGTGGTTGGAACGTCCGATGCGCTGGGCAAGACGCGAGGCACCCTTCGGGGCGCCGACATGCACCACGAGATCGACATCGCCCCAGTCCATGCCGAGATCGAGCGTGGAGGTCGCGACGACGGCGCGCAACTTGTTGGCGGCCATGGCGGCCTCGACCTTGCGGCGCTGGCCGGCATCGAGCGAGCCGTGATGCAGGGCGATCGGAAGATTGTCCTCGTTGATCGTCCACAGCGTCTGGAACAGCAGTTCCGCCTGGAAGCGGGTGTTGACGAAGATCAGCGTCGTCTTGTGGCGCTTGATCTCCTCGTAGACCTCAGGGATCGCATAGGTCGAGACATGGCCGGACCAGGGGATACGGTCCTCGGTGCGCATGATGGTGATATCAGGCGCCGCGCCGCCGGTCACATGCACGAGGCCTGCGGGCGGGCCCGGGTTTTCGCCTTCCGGAGCGTTCTGCGGAACCAGCCAGCGCTGCAGGTCCATGGGGTCGGAGACGGTGGCCGAGAGGCCGATGGTGCGCATGTGGGGCGCGTGACGGCGGATGCGGGCAAGGCCGAGCGACAGGAGGTGGCCGCGCTTGGAGGTGACCAGTGAATGAAGCTCGTCGAGAACCACGTATTTCAGGTCCTTGAAGAAACGTTCGGCCTCCTTGTTGGCCAGCAGCAAGGCGACCTGTTCCGGAGTGGTCAGGAGGATGTCCGGCGGATTGAGCTTCTGGCGCTGGCGTTTGGCCTGCGGCGTGTCGCCGGTGCGGTTTTCGATCGAGATCTCAAGGCCCATTTCGAAGACGGGCTTCATCAGGTTGCGCTCGATATCGACCGCGAGCGCCTTCAGGGGCGAGATGTAGAGCGTGTGGATGCCGGTGAAGGCGGAGCCGGGCGGGATCTTGCCGCGGCGCGTCAGATCGGTGAGCGACGGCAGGAAACCGGCGAGCGTCTTGCCGGCGCCGGTCGGCGCGATCAGCAGCATGTTTTCGCCCGAGGTGGAGCGGGCCAGCAGTTCCAGCTGATGGGCGCGCGGCTGCCAGCCCTTTTCCGCGAACCATTTCTGGAACGGCCGGGGCAGAAGCGCGGCGTCACGGCCGGAGGAATGGGTTTCGACGATATCCACGCCGTTAAGTTAAGAGAAAGCGGACGAAAAAGAAGGGGCTTGACGATGACGCGATAATCGTGGATAAATTTTATCCACGATATGGAGATGAGCGATGAAACTCGGCGACGGTGTCGAACAGGCGATCCACAGCATCAGCATGATGTCCAGCCTTACCGAAGGCGGGGTCCTGTCGGCCGCGGCGCTGGCGGAATTCCACGGGGTTTCGACCAGCTACCTGCTGAAACATCTCCAGGCGCTTTCGGGTGCCAGGCTGGTGGAAACGGTGCCGGGGCCGAAGGGCGGATACCGGCTCGCGAAGAAGCCGGAGGAGATCACGCTTCTCGATATCGTGCTCGCCGTCGAAGGACCGGCACCGGCCTTCCGCTGCGCCGAAATCCGCCAACGGGGGCCGAACCCGCTGCCGGGCCGCTATTTCACCAAACCCTGCGGCATCAACGCCGCGATGCTCAAGGCCGAAAAGGCCTATCGCGCCGAACTCGCCAAGGTGACGATCGCCGACATCCTGGCGGACCTCAGCGCAACCGACGACGGCGGGATCGCCGCCCGAGGCTGCGCCTTTTTGGAAATCAACGAACGCAGAACCGCCCGCTAAAGGGCCATGGGCACGCCGAAGGCGGCCATAAAACAAGGAGAAGACCATGCACCCCCGCATCAATATCTTCAAAGCTGCTCCGGATGCCCTGAAGGCAGTAATGGAGCTGGAAAACTATGTGCAGGCATCGGGACTCGACCGCCGCTTCATCCACCTCATCAAGCTGCGCGCGTCGATCATCAACGGCTGCGCCTTCTGCGTGGATATGCATGTCAAGGAATCGCGGCATGACGGGCTGAGCGAACAGTGGATCAACCTGATGAGCGTCTGGTGGGAGTCACCGGTCTACGACGACAAGGAACGCGCGCTGCTGGGCTGGGTCGATGCGGTGACCCGCATCGCCGATACCGGCATTCCGGACAGCGCGTTTGAAGCGCTGAAGGCACATTTCTCCGATGAGGAAATGATGAAGATCACCGTTGCGCTCGGCGCGATCAACACCTGGAACCGGCTAGCCGTCGGCTTCCGCAACCAGCATCCGGTCGACAAGCCGGTCAACAAGGCCGCCTGATCCACCTTTCGCCCTCGATCACCGCGCGACGATATACCGGTCGGAGCGGTGATTGATGGCGAGAACGAGATTGAGCACGACGGCGCCCAGCACCGACCACGCGACGGTGACGGGCGAAACCACCGCGAAGGCGCAGAGCATGACGCAAAGGTCGAAGGCGAGCTGGATGAGGCCCGCCTGGATGCCGAAGCGCTCCTGGATATAGATCGCCAGGATGCCGACCCCGCCGAGCGAGGCGCGGTGGCGGTAAAGCCCGAGCAGGCCGTAACCGAGCACCAGGCCGCCAAGCAGGGCGGCCCAGAACGGGTGCAGGTATTGGATCAGGAAGAAATGGCTTTCCAGTTCGGTGATGACCGAGACCAGCGCGATGGCGATGAAGGTCTTCAGCGAGAAGGCGAGGCCGAGGCGCCTGAACGACAGGTAATAGAACGGCAGGTTGACGATGAAGAACAAGAGGCCGAACGAGATCCCGAACGCATAATGCAGCAGGAAGGCGACGCCCGCGGTGCCGCCGGTCAGAAGGCCGACCTCGTTTAAAAAATAGAAGCCGAGCGCCGACACCATGGCGCCGATGAACAGGCCCTGCCCATCTTCGAGCAGCGTGTGTTGTGCCGGATCGGCGCTGTAAAATCCGAGACCGCGCCTCTGCTGCTCAGCCAATTTGAACCCCTCAGGTTTTCGGTGATATTGCACTGCAATAAAACCAGCGGCAAGGGTCTTCAAGCGGTCATCGGCGGGCAGGGAAAAAAGCAAGAAACGGCAGGTTCAGTCCGGCTTTCGCGACAGAAACAGAATGCCGTGGACGGGTTTTCCGGCATCCATGCGAATGACGGTGTTTTCGACCTTGAGGAGATCGAGGTCGAAGCGTGAAAGCAGTGTGCGGATATAGGCCTCTGAATGGGCGTAACGCAGGGAATCCCGCAGCACGAAGCCCTCCCTCTCGCCCGCATCCTCGACCGAGAACGCGAAGAGGCCAGCCGGCGACAGCAGCTCCAGGACCAGCGGGAAGACGGTTTCGAGCGAGCCCAGATACATCAGCACATCGGCCGCCGAGACGAGATCGGCGCGTTGGGCGGGGAGATCGCCGAACAGGCCGGATTCATTCGATGCGAGACTGAGGTCGGACTGGCCGAGATGGTCGTAGAGGCCCTTGGCCTGCGCCTTGGCCAGCATGTTGAGCGAAAGATCGAAACCTTCGAGGCGCTCGGTCCTGCCACGGATTTCGGCACCGAACAGGCCGGTGCCGCAACCCAGATCGACCGTAATGCGGAAAGGTCCGTGCGGCGTGACCAGCCCCGCCAGCTTGCCGGGCACGGAATAGCCGAGCTTTTCGACCAAAGCTGTGTCGAACCGGTCGGCATAATCGTCGAACAGGCCTTCGACATAACGGCTCGGCGGCCGGTCTGGCGTCTGCTCGGCGCCAATCAAGGCGAGCTTCAGGCGGGCGCCGAAAACGTCGTCCGGCCGCAGGGCCAAGGTCTTGCGGTAGGCGTCCGCGGCCGTGCCGAGACCGGTCTTGTCGCGATATTCGCCGAGCCGGAACCAGCCGGCGGCCCAGTCGGGCGTCAGTTCGAGCGCCTGTTCGATCAGCTCCGCCGCGGCCGCAAAATCTCCGCCCTCCGCCAGCATGCGGGCGTAATCGGCGCGGCGATCGGCGGTGGCATCGCCCGAGGAGAATTGGCTGGAAAACGGGCTGGGCGGCATGGATGATCCTCGAAGGTGGAGGTTCTTTGCCGAAGCCACAAAAAAACTCAAGTTCTATCTGAGGGGAAACGCTTGCGGTGGCAACGGCTGCCGACTATCTCTCATGGGAAATTCGGAGAAGGACAAGGATGGCGGACGGGGTCAACAAGTTCCTGGGCGATACGCTGGGCCGCACGATCGTCAAGCTGATCGTGGTGTGCCTGCTGGTGGGTTTCGTGCTGGCATTCTTCGGCTTCACGCCGGACAATATCGTCGACACGATCCGCTACTGGTTCCTGGACCTCTGGTATAACGGCTTCAGGGCACTCGGCCGGGTCGGCAATTATCTCGTGCTCGGCGCGATCATCGTCATTCCGATCTTCGTCATCCTGCGCCTGATGAGCTACCGCCGCTGACATGACTTCGCTGATCAAACCCTCGCGGCGGGACCTTCTCGTCTTTTCCGGCATGGCGCTGGTGCTTGCCGGCTGCTCCACCACGGCCGTCCTGACGCCGACTGCCGGCGCCGAGGACGAGACCCAGGCAGCCCTTCCAATGGTCAACAAGCTGCGTCAAAGCCGCGGCCTGTCTGCGCTGACGCTCGACATGCCGGCGCGCAAGGCCGCCGCCCGGCAGGCGGTTCGCATGGCGAAAGCCAACGAGATGAAGCACCTGATCGGTTTCGGCGACAGTTTCGGCGCCCGGATGAAGAGCAGTGACGTGGCCCTGCCGGCAGCCGAAAACATCGCCAGCGGGCAGGATACGGTCGCAGCCGCCGTTCAGGCCTGGATCGATTCGCCGAAACATCTCGAAAACATGCTCGGCTCCTACCGGGGGCTCGGAGTTGCCATGGCGCGGACCTCCGTTGGCGCCCGGCCCTATTGGGCCATGGTCCTTTCCGGCTGACCCATGGAGAACGGGGGGCGTAACCACGAGACCGGAGCTGCCAGGCCGTTCGACGTGACGCACCGGCTGGTGCTCGGCATCGCCATCCCTATG
Organism: Neorhizobium vignae; assembly: GCF_000732195.1. GTDB lineage: Bacteria > Pseudomonadota > Alphaproteobacteria > Rhizobiales > Rhizobiaceae > Neorhizobium > Neorhizobium vignae. Next base: position 20,145 of record NZ_JNNU01000019.1, on the reverse strand, counting down.
ACGCTCGGGTTTCTGACGACGCCGCTGCTCGGGCTTACCGATACCGCGGTGGTCGGGCAACTCGGTCAGGCGGAAGCGTTGGCAGGTCTGGCGATCGGCGCCATCCTCTTCGACCTCATCTATGGCAGCCTCAGCTTTTTCCGCACCTCGACCACCGGGCTGGTGGCGCAGGCCTTCGGCCGAGGCGACCGCCGAGAACAGCAGGCGGTGTTCTGGCGGGCTTTTCTGAGCGCGCTCGGCCTCGGGGTGATCATGCTGGCCTTCTCGCCGCTGATCCTTCGATATGCGCCGGACCTGATGACCAGCGATCCGGCCGTGGCCGACGTGACGCGGCACTATTTCGGCATCCGGGTGCTGACAAGCCCGGCAACCTTCGCCAATTTCGCCATTCTCGGCTTCGTGCTCGGGCAGGGTCAGGGCATGCTCGGGCTCGCGCTGCAGATCATCCTCAACGGTACCAATATCGTGCTCGCCATCCTGTTCGGCCTGGTGTTCGGCTGGGGCGTGGCGGGCGTCGCCTGGGCGACCGCGGCGGCGGAAGTCACCGCCGTGGTGATCGGCCTCGTCATCCTCAGCCGGCAGTTTTCCGCCTCCCATCGGCCGACGCGCGCGGACATTTTCGACGCCACCAAGCTGCGTCAGCTCTTCCAGCTCAATGCCGACATCCTGATCCGCTCGCTGATATTGAACGGCGCGTTTGCGGTGCTGACCCGCGTCGGGTCGAGCTTCGGGGCGGTGACGCTGGCCGCGAATGCGGTGCTGATGAACATCTTCATGCTGTCGGCCTTCTTCCTCGACGGGCTCGCGGGTGCCGCCGAACAGCTCGCCGGCCGGGCGGTGGGCGCAAAGTACCGACCGTCCTTCGACCGGGCGCTGAAGCTGACCGGCCTCTGGTCCTTCCTGATGGCAGGCGTGGTCGGGCTGTTCTTCTTGGTCTTCGGCCAGCCGATCATCGAACTTCTGACCACTTCGGAAGACGTGCGACGGGAGGCCTATGTCTATCTCGGCTGGGCGGCAGTGACCGGCTTGTCCGGTGTGCTCGCCTTCCAGATGGACGGCGTGTTCATCGGCGCCACCTGGTCGCGCGAGATGCGCAACATGATGCTGGTCTCATTTGCGGGCTATTGCGTCAGCCTCGCCGTGCTCGTGCCGACGATGGGCAATCACGGGCTCTGGCTGTCGCTCAACCTGTTCCTCTTGATGCGCGGCTTCTTCCTGGCGGCCATGCTGCCGCGCAAGGCGCGTCAGAGTTTTATCCCTGCCCATTGATCGAGGCGGGTATCCCGCAGTTTTCGGATCGAAGTGACCTTCTCGCGGTCGAGAAGGCCCGAGAGCCCCTTGACGATCGTTGCCGGCAGGCCGGGCCCTTCGTAGACCATGCAGGAATAGAGCTGCACGAGATCGGCGCCGGCGCGGATCTTCTCGAGCGCATCTGCCGCACTTGAAACGCCGCCGACGCCGATGAGGGCAAGGTCCGGGCCGATGCGTTTGCGCACTTTTGCAAGGACTGCCGTCGAGCGCTGGAAGAGCGGGGCGCCGGAAAGGCCGCCCGCCTCCTTCGCCTGGGCCTGGTCCTTCAGTCCATCTCGGGCGAGCGTCGTGTTGGAGACGATCAGCCCGTCGAGCGGATGGGATGTGGCCTCGGCCGCGATATCGTCCAGGCCCTCCTCGGTCAGATCGGGGGCGATCTTCAGGAAGACCGGAACGGTCCGGCCATGGCGCAGCGCCTCTTCGGCGCGGGTGGCCAGCACGGCGTCAAGCAGCGCCTTCAGGCTGTCGCGCGCCTGCAGGTCCCGCAGGCCGGGCGTATTGGGCGAGGAGATGTTGACGGTGAAATATGTGGCGAGCGCATAGAATCTTCGGATTCCGGCGACGTAGTCGGCGACCCGGTCGGCCGCATCCTTGTTGGCGCCGATATTGACGCCGACGATGCCTGGCGCGTTGCGCCGCGCGGTCAGGCGCGTGAACGCCGCCTCATGGCCCTCGTTGTTGAAGCCGAGCCGATTGATGACGCCGCGGTCCTCCACCAGGCGGAAGATGCGCGGCTTGTCGTTGCCGGCCTGCGGTTTTGGCGTCACGGTGCCGATCTCGGTAAAGCCGAAGCCGAGCTTCAGCATCGCATCCGGCACCTCGGCATTCTTGTCATAACCGGCCGCAAGCCCGATCGGATTTGCAAAGCGAATCCCGGCGACGGTCTGGGCAAGCCGCGGATCGAGGGCCAGGCGGCAGGCGGGCACGAGGCCGGTTTTGAGGGCGGCGATCGACAGGCCGTGCGCAGTTTCCGGATCGAAAACGAAAAGGCTGCGCGAGGCAAGCCCGGCAAAGGGGCCGATCATGGCATTTTCTCCGGAAAGGCATGGAGGCCGTCGACGCCGATCAGCAGCGGCATTTCCCAAAGGACGGCCGAAACAGGCAGGGTGCCGTAAAGATGCGGGAAAAGATCGCCGCCCCGCGAGGCTTCGTATTTCAGCGCCTCGCCGAGACCAGGCGCATTGACCGCGACCAGCATCAGGCCGGCGACGCCGGCAAAGTGCAGCCTTGCGGTCTCCTTCGCCTGCGTACCGGTCGAGAAATGGATGTAGCCGTCCCTGAGGTCGATTTCGGCGCCCTCGAAGACACCTTTTTGCTTTGCCTGGCGCCAAAGCGTTTCCGGCACGATCTTGTACACTATATCCGTCATCATGAACTCTCGGGGACCTGCTATTCTCCGACCGTTTGCCGCAAAGCCCGGCGCTTGTCCACCGTTACAACAGGAGGACCACAACATGAAAACGCTCGCATTGATGACTTGCATACTGCTCTTGCCGCTTTCCGCCTCGGCGCAACAAGCGCAGACGAACCGTTTCCAGCTTCAGCGTACAGAGACCGGCATCGTCCGGCTCGATACCGAAACCGGCGCAATGACGCTCTGCCGCGACGAGAACGGCACGCTCGCCTGCCGCATGCAGCCCGACGAGAGGGCAGCCTACGAACAGGAGCTCGACCGGCTGGCCAAACGCGTCACCGCGCTCGAGGAGCGGCTCAGCAACATTCCGCCGGACGCCTTGTCGAAGGCGCTTCCGAGCGATGCGGAAGTCGACCGCTCGTTGTCGATCATGGAGAAGTTCATGCGGCGCTTCATGGCGATCGTCGGCGAGTTCGCGAATGAGCGGGAAGCCGATAAACCACAACCCAATCGTACGTGATTTCCCGCACTTGTTTCGGGTCTGCGAGAGGTTTACAACTTTCTAAGATTCATTGGCACGACTATGCTCTTGGGAGGGGGCGTGGAGATGCAGACACTCACGATCATCATAGCAGACGACCACCCGCTGTTTCGCGGCGCGCTCAGCCATTCGGTGCGGGGCATCGCCGAAGAACTCGTGATCATCGAGGCCGGCGATTTCGAGGCGGCGCGGCGGGCGGCCGAAAACAATCCCGATGCCGACCTGATGCTGCTCGACCTCGCCATGCCGGGTGTCAGCGGCTTTTCCGGACTGATGTCGCTGCGCGCCGAATTTTCCGGCCTGCCGATCGTCATCGTCTCGGCCAGCGACGATTGCGCCACCATCCGCAGGGCGCTTGAACTCGGCGCCTCCGGCTTCATCTCGAAATCCTCCGGGCTCGACGATATCCGCACCGGCATCCAGACGGTGCTGGAGGGCGACATATGGGCGCCGAAGGACTATCTCGCCGGACCGGAAGAAGATGCGGGCCTTACCGAGATCATCGAACGGCTGAAGACGCTGACGCCGCAGCAGAACCGGGTGCTCTCCATGCTCGGCGAAGGACTGCTCAACAAGCAGATCGCCTATGAACTCGGCGTCTCCGAGGCGACCATCAAGGCGCATGTCTCGGCAATCCTCCTCAAGCTCAATGTCGACAGCCGCACCCAGGCGGTGATCAAGCTCGGCAAGATCAATATGGCGCTCGTGGCCTGACACGAGCCATGGCTGGAACAGGATTTTATTCCTCTCATCCCTTTACGCGAGGCTGAGGTTCCGTTAAAATTCGGGGTGCGCGCGAGCCGGCAGCCCGCTGGAACGAGGCGTTCAAGAGTCCGGTCGACAAAAGTCTGATCGGTAGGGTTCTGATCGAGAGGTTCGCAGAGCGCTGGATTGTCCGGCTTTGTCTCGCGCACCGGTCACGGGTACGGACGACGATGCTGTCACATGAGACGATCTGGAGCGCGATCGATACGCTCGCCCAACGCCACCAGCTGACGCCTTCCGGGCTGGCGCGACGCGCCGGCCTCGATCCCACCTCGTTCAACAAGTCGAAACGGCTCGGTCCGGACGGACGGCTGCGCTGGCCGTCGACGGAATCGATCGCCAAGGTGCTCGAGGCGACGGGCGCCACAATCGACCAGTTCATGAGCTACCTGCCCGCCGTTCCCGGCCGCTCCTCGATCCCGGAAGGCAATTTCCCGCCGCAGAACGGCTCCATCCCGCTGCTCGGGTTTGCCCAGGCCGGCGCCGGCGGCTTTTTCGACGATGGCGGGTTTCCGGCCGGCCAGGGCTGGGACGTGGTGGAATTTCCAGTCGATCCCTCCCGCAAGGTGGGCGTCTATGCGCTGGAAGTCCAGGGCGAATCGATGATGCCGCTCTATCGCGACGGCGACGTGCTGATCGTCGAGCCCGGCGCGCAGGTGCGCCGCGGCGACCGCGTGGTCCTCAAGACCAAGGAGGGCGAGGTGATGGCAAAAGTGCTCGCCCGCCAGAGCGCCCGGACTGTGGAGCTGCTCTCCCTCAATCCGGAACATCCGAACCGCACCTTCGACCTTTCCGACGTGGAATGGATAGCCCGCATCATCTGGGCGAGCCAATAAGCCAGTAAGTAAGTAGGAAACTGCTCCTACCCAGCCATCAATAAAGCCCGTTCGGGAAATAGCGCAGGTAGATATCCTGCAGCCGGCCGTTGCGCGACAGAACGCTGAGCGCCTGGTCGAAGGCGGCTGTCAGGAGCGGATCGTTCTTGCGGAGCATGATCGACAGGCCTTCGCCGAGAAATTTCTCCGACAGATAGGGGCCGTCGAAGAGGGCGCAGCATTTTGCCGAACCTTCGCCCGCCACCCAGAAGGGCAGTCTCAGGCCATCGGAAAAGGCGGCATCCACCTTGCCCGCCTTCAGGGCCTCCAGCATCGTCTCGTAACTGTCGAACGGTACGGCGGCGATCTTCGGAAAGAACGCCTTCAGCATCAGCTCATGGGCGTTCCCCCTGACGACGCCGACGGGCCTGCCGGAAAGCGCTGCCGCCGTATTCCCGTCGATCCGGGCCTTCAGGTTGCGGGCGAAACGCGCCGGCACGCCGAGATAAGGCCGCGAGAAGGCAAACCGCTGCCGCCGCTCCGGCGTCACGGCCATGCCGGCCAACACCGCTTCGCCGGCGCCGCCCTCCAGGGCCTTTTCCAGCTCGTCGAAAGGCAGCGCCTGGATCTGGCACTTCGCCTCGATCTTCAGCTCGGCGCAGATTTCGCGGGCAAGATCGACATTGAAGCCGGCAAGCCTGCCTGTCTGGTCGGCGAAATTGAACGGCGGAAAATCGACGCTCGTCAGGATGCGGACCCGGATCACGGTGGAAAGATCGGGGCGGGCGAGCCGCTCCTTGGCATCGAACATCAGGGGCAGCGGACTGCTGCCTTCGGCAGCCCGAGCGGGGACAGCGGCGGCCACAATTCCACCGGTTAGAAGGCAAAGCCGCAGAAGACTGAAGAACCCCTTGATTTTCGGGGATGCAGTCATGGGGTGCATCTCTATGATCCAGATCGGGACAGTTGGGGCGCTCGCTTGCGGGCGGTGTAGCAGAGACATGCGCTTGAGGGAATATCCGCCAGCAGCGCTGCCAGTGCAAGATGATGCGCGTAACAATTCGATGTCGTCCGCAAACCCGTCGGGCGACACCGGCAGACGACGGTCAAAAGAAGCTGATCCCTCAGCCGTGCGTGGCATGCCGGAACATTTCTGCTCCCCGGGCGTCAGGTAGAAGGCTCTGGCAATGGAGGAACCATGCCCACCTACTACCGTTATCACGGCGGGACGCCCGAGCCCGGCGCCCTTGTCATCAAGTTCTATCATTCCGGCGACGAGATCCGCGGCTTTATCCGCAAGATTGCCGAACCCTCCGAAGACGATGCTATTTTTCCAGGAGAGGAAATGGAACCGGAAGCCGCCTTCCGGATGGCCGAGAACAGGAACCGCGGACCGGACAAGCTGCCGATCTTCGTCGAGCTTTCGGAAGGAGTTCAATGGGACACTGCCTGGGGCAGGTTGATGTGATGGAGGCTCGAGACCGCGGCGTTGCCTTCCGCGCGCAGATCGGGCCTGCACGCTTCGCACCTCTTGGTAGCAGCAAACAACCAGCCAAGCTATTGATCCAGGGTTCGCAGTGAAGTGCGGATACTTCGAAGTGGACTATTCACAATGACGGACCTTCCGTCGTATCTACCCGCCCAGAAGAAGCCGCCCGGTGCATGGCTGAGCCCAGTTGTCACCCTCGTGCTGCGCGGCGGTAAGAAAGACATACGTGGAAAATAAGCAGTCAACTATCAGGGCGGCGGCATGGATGATGACATCCATCGCCTTGCTCCTGCTCATGGCCGTCTCGGGCCGTGCAGTAACCCGCGAGATCGACGTCTTTCAGGTGATGGAAATGCGCTCGGTCATCGCCTTCTTCATGCTGCTGCCGCTTGTCCATCGCGAAGGCGGCATCAAGGCAATGCGATCGCGCATTCTGCCGAGCCATATAGGCCGCAACGTTGCGCACTATGTCGGCCAGTTCGCCTGGCTGATGGGCCTCACACTGATCCCCCTGGCGCAAGTCATCGCGATTGAGTTCACCGCCCCCATCTGGGCCGCTCTGATGGCCGCGGCGTTTCTCGGGGAACGGCTGACATGGCGTAAAAGCGTGGCGATCCTGTTTGGTCTGGCCGGCGTGGCGCTGATCGTACGCCCGGGCGCGTCGGCGCTCAACCCGGGCCATCTCATCGTGCTCGGAGCTGCCTTTGTGTTCGCCATATCCTTCATCACCACAAAGGCCCTGACCCGTTCCGACAGCGCAACGAAGATCATCTTCTGGATGCTTGTCATTCAATCGATCATCGGAATAGTACCGGCACTGAACGTTTGGGTCTGGCCGTCCGCAGCAACATGGCCGTGGATCTTCCTGATCGCGTTTACAGGTACATTCGCTCATTACTGCATGGCGAAAGCATTGTTCCATGCCGACGCAACGGTGGTGATGCCGATGGACTATCTGCGCGTGCCGTTGTCCGCCCTCCTTGGTTACCTCCTGTATGCCGAGGCTGTCGACAGCCTTACAGCGATTGGCGCAGGATTGATCCTCGCCGGCAATCTCTTCAACCTGCGCCGACCCAATGCCAACCGGATACAAGCCACTCCGTCCTGATGGCCTTCACGGAAAGCCGCCAGAGACCCAAGGATTGGGAGCGGTTTCATCCGCCTATCGCGCAGATAACCGCACACCCTGTCGACATGAAAAACGAGCCGATCCAGCATCGCAGTGGTGCCACGTGTTTGCCTCACGCTCAGCCCGCGAGGCGACGACCGGGAACTCCTGTCCGCGCAAGGGCCATCAGCATCGGACCGACAGCGAACTCACCTCTTTCGGTACGGCGGGTAAGATCGCGCAGATAACCGCCGGCCGAATTGATGTGCCCTCCCCTCTCGAGAATGCAGGCAATGACGGTCGCTGCATTTTCTCTTCCCATCGTCATGCATGCTTGCTCATAGGCTGATGAACTGACCCCCAGCATGGTGCGGACAACCACTGCCGCGGCCACCAGATCGCGCCAGTTGTCGATCCTCCCGCCTGGCCCGTAGTCTGCGATCTGGGGGCAGGCCTGGAGCACGAGCCCGAGCGGGAAGGACTGCAACGATCTTGGCGCCAGGCCGCCCTTGTGGGGCGCTCTTTCCTCGCTCTGTCTGCCTCCGGCGGATTCACTCCGCGGTTGGAGATCGTCCGGCAAGGGTGCGACACGCATGTTCTCAAGGCGAGGTTCAGATTCAAAATCGTATTTAAGATTAGAATTCTGTTTGTGGCGCTCAATCTGAGACTCTCTGGCGTCGATTTTTTGCGTTTTTACTCGGATTTCCAACAGGTTGATAATTTCCGAGCGCAGCATTTCCATTTCCTCGAGAAGGGGAGAGATGGTTTTGAGGGTGGCGACACGCGGAATCCGCCCCACCAGCGTTCGGAACATGTCGAGGATCGACCCCCAATCCCCGGAAACGCCTTCGTCGAAGGCTGCGGCAATCAGCTTGGCGACGTCACGCCTGCAGACGGTGAGCCTGTCGCGGGTAATCCGCAGCAGTTCGCGATCGGCAACCACCTGAGCGGCCACGCTTTCGATCTCGGCAGCTCGCGCCAGAAGCGGGGCGAGGCTGAAGCCGAACGCCTCGTTGATCTCTCCAGCCCTGCTGCGACGGGCGTAACGTTTCCCGTTTGGGCTATCCTTGCGCAGGATCAGACCGGCATCGATGAGAACGGCGAGATGTCGTCTGAGGGTCGCAGCCGTCATGCCACGGGCGCGCAGGGAGAGCTGGGCGTTCGACGGGAAGACGACGAGACCCCTCGCCTCGGAAATTTCGTCATCCGGGTAGAAGGTCAAGAGCGCGTCAAGCACCGTCAGGGCGCGATCGGTCACGCCCAGCGACGGCCGTGCCTCACAGACGGCCCTGAACAGTTTCCATTTGTTTCGGGTAATTCCGGGTTCAATCGTCTCGGCGAGTTGCTGATTTACCAACATTCCAAGCGACATCGCCCGCCGCCCAAAGGGCGTCGTCACATACCTACTCTCCATCTGCCTTCACTTTCGCTAAGGCAAAAGAAATCCGCACGCCCAAACGGCGCCTAAACTCTTGACAGTGATTCGAGGAAATGCGATTCTGGATTTGCTAAGATCTGAGAAGGGCTTCCACGACCATGTCGCTTGGGGGCCTTTTTCTTTTGCGGTTTACGCTCCTTTGTTCTGTTGGAATTCTGCAAAGAGGCCTTCGAGCCTCTCCTGCACGAACTGATCGAACCCAGGCGCGGCCCTGTTGTCGAAAACAAAGGTCGCGCTCGATGCGTTCTTCTTGAATTGGACCGGTACGCCGGAAATTTGCGAATTGGCGGCAGGAGCCTTGGTAACGACCGGTCTTCTCGACGCCAGCGCCAGTGCCCGATGAAACCGCTCGTCGCTTGATAGCGGCCGGGAGTTGTCCGCGGACAACTCCGCCAGAACCAGATCAGGTTCTGCATTCTCAAGGCGTTCCCCCAATTCCAGCCAGCGTCTGCGGCCGATTTCCGGTGCCGCGCCAATGGCGGTGATCAAGGTGATCGGCACCTGCCGCGTCACGATCAGCATCTTGGAGAGCGCTGCCTTGTCCACGCCCAGCGCTGCCATGATGATATCGCGGGTAAAACCCCGTTGCTCGAGCCGCAAAGCAAAAAGCGCCCGCTCGATATAGGACAGGTTGGTGCGGGCGCTGTTTTCCTGCCCTTGGCTGACCACCAGCTGGTCATCGGTGAGTTCGCGGACAACTGCCCGGACACGAATGCCAAGCCTCTTGACCGCAGCGAGCCGGCGATGGCCGTAGGCGACCTGATAGCGGCCTTTCGTCTGCGGGTGCGGCCTCACCAGAATAGGCACCTGCTGGCCGTGTTCGCGGATCTGCTCCACCAGTTCGCCCAGTTGAGCGGCATCGATCTCCAGTCGGTCTTCGACGAAGGACGCGTCGATGAGGCCAGGATCGATCTCGACGACGATCTGGCCTTGGGCGAGCTGCCGTTCAAGATCGTTCGCCCGTTCGACCTTTTCGGTGATGTTGCCGAGCGTCTTGGTGATCCCGCCCACAGGGGCCGGATTGCGGGACTGTGGCACAAAGCCGGCGATGGGGCGATTGTCTCTCGGCGCGACCGGTTCCGGGCGGGCCGAGGTGGACGAGGATATCTCGATGAGGTTCTTTCGTGCCATCTAATTACTTCCTTCCCCACGTGGATCGGATATGGGCCTCGATCTCGGCATTGACGAGATTGAGCGACTCCCAGGCCCGATCGTAGGTGCCGCGGACAAACAGCGACCTTTCGACTTCATAGAGCGTTTGCTTCGTCACGCCGGCATCGGCGATCGCCGTCGATTTCAGCATCGCGTTCTGAAGCATGCGGTTGCCGAAGATCGCGCGCATGAAGCCCGTCATCTGGCTTTGCGGGCCGTCATTGGGTTCAAATCTGGTGACGAGGTAGCGCATCCAGTCGTAACTCGTCCGGCCCCCTGCCCTTTCGACCACGGACATGAGCTCGCTCGTCATGGTGAGGAACTGCGACATCGACATGACGTCGAGCATTTGCGGATGTACGGTGATCAAGACCGACGTGGCCGCGCAGAGTGCCGACATCGTCAGAAATCCGAGTTGCGGCGGGCAATCGACGACCACGACATCGTAGAGGCTTTCGATCTCGGTCAACGCCTCGCCTATCCGCGCGAAGAACATTGTCTCCGCGGTTCCGGATGCCATCGCCTTCGGCGTCTCGTGCTCGAATTCCATGAGTTCGAGATTGCCGGGAATCAGGTGGAGATGGGGAGTGTAGGTCGCGCGCACGATATCGGCGATCGGCCGCGGATCTTCATAGCGGATCGCGCCGTAGAGCGTCTCAGCCTCTCCCACGTCCAGTTCCGGCTGGTGGCCGAACAGGGCGGAAAGGGAAGCCTGGGGGTCGAGATCGACAGCCAGGACGCGGTAGCCTCTCAGGGCAAGATATTGCGCCAGATGCGCGGCGGTTGTCGTCTTGCCCGAGCCGCCCTTGAAGTTCATGACCGATACGATCTGAAGCTTGTCGGAGCCCTTGCGGGCCGGGACGTATTTCGGAGTTCCGTTGCGTTCGTCGAGAACCCGGCGGATGCGGTCCATATCTTCCGCACCATAAAGGCGCCGGCCATTTGCAAGCGGATCCGGGCCGTGCCCCTCGGCTGCGACCTGCCTGAGATAACCCTCGCCGATACCAATGAAGCCCGCAGCCTCGGCAGGGGAAAAGAGCCGCATCGTCTTTTGAGAGAGCGGTGGAAAGATTTTGGCCTGATGCTGCTGGAGCTGATAGGACAGCTCCTGCGCGTCTGTTGCCAGAAGGGAAGGAAGATGCTCTTGATCGTCCTGGAGAACGAGACTCGGCTGCATGTGGTGATTTCCCGTTTAACTGCGCAATTTTCACATAAAGCGCTTTAACTGCGCAGTTACATTATGCTCCGATTCGTTACCGATTTACAAACGCTTAACCAAACCCTCATTCTCGCTTGGTTTGCACGCGGATTTCACCCGCCGACATGTCCTCCGGGGTCCTCTTCTGATGGTGATATGCAGGTGAGTTTTGGGTCGTGACGGGAGTAGTCCGCGGACTACTCCCGTCACGACCCGATCGGGAAGAGGGCCATTTAGAGCCGGTCGTAGACTGATAAACGTGGGATGGTATCGGGTGGCGCGGTCAGTTCTATCCAATCGGGTGGCTGTCGGATAACCTGGCTCAATGGACGTTTTGGACTGGTTTGCGCGCTGGTACGAAGTGGGATGCGATCGAGATTGGGAACACGGCTTCGGTGCTTCGATCGACACTCTTGATAATCCCGGCTGGCTTCTAAAGATCGAACTCGCCGGCACGGACTGCGATGGCCGGACGCTCGATCGGATCAGCCACAATTTAGAGTCTGAGCTGCACTGGTGGACGTACTGGACGAAGGGCAACGTGTTTGGCGGCGCTGGTGGCCCCCTTCACCTCCGGTCGCTTCTTGAGGCGTTCGAGGCTGGGCAACGGGTGTCCGCTAGGATGCCTGCAGGCATTTTGACGTCAGGGCAAATTCTGACCTGTGCACCGAATGAGGCGATAAGATCTGGCCGACCTCGAGTGGCAAGCGACCGCTGCTTCAGCCGAACAAGCCCAACGGCGCTCGTCGCCTGATCGTTACGTGTTGAGCGGCACCTCTCGGTGCTTGCGCGATCCGGCACGGCGTGGCGTGGGCAAGTGTTCTTGGGCCACTCACCATTTGCTATAACTGCTTTGCAGATGAGGGAAGGCGGGCGGGTGTCTGGGACAGGAATGATGGTCGGCGTCATCCGCAAACTCTGACGACCGCATCCAGGTAGCCGACAGGTCTTCCATCCGCGCTCACCAGCAGGCTGCCCGGGCAAAGGGGATCGGGATCATTGCCTGGGTCGGTCCCGGGACGGGCTCGCAACCATGCGGTCGTTCGACCGATAAGCCTATTCGGCGAAACGTATCGGGACGTCTCTGTGCAACGAAGGCGCTTTGGTCAATATCCGCCCGAGACCCGTCGGTGCTGGAAATTCCGCTGCAGCACGGGGCTAAGCCGCGGGCGCAACCGAATCGAGCGCGTCTTCTCCAATTGAAGCACTTGCGCCGTGTCGCCACTTGCTCCCACAAGCTTGCCGAGAACGTCCTGGCGATGATCCAATTCGTCTCAATGCGACTGCGGACGGGCACTTGAGGTCAGGGGCTCGAAGGGCGCCATCCTTGCCACTGGTAGTCCGCGGACAACTGAGAAATTATCCCATGCTTTTGGATGTGCGACCAGCACAAGGCGCGCGGCTTCACGAGGCGGATCCAGGGAACCCCTCAAGACCCTGTTCGGCAACCGGAAGATCCCGTCGATAATCCGGGAGGAGGCGATGAGCGCTGATATGGGCGCAACGGCCTGGGGCTGAAAATGCCCCGTGGCAGGCCGGTGGTGGGGGTGACGTAGAGACCGCACGCCGTTATCTCTAGAGGAAATGCAGATCCGACATGAGGCCACGAACACGTCAGCGGCGCGCCGACGCGGTTCCACCGGCCCGTGGGCTCTTCGAGCGAATCGCCAAAGGGCGCCGGCCATTTGCCGGTTGGAGCGGGAGGGTTTTGGCGATGAGAGGGTCCGCGTCCGACAGCGATCGAGCGGCTATCGCTGGGCCGGGCCTGCTTTCCCGATGGCGCCATGGACGAGATGAGAAGGGGTGATTTCAAGCAGCGGGCCCGATCTGCAAACGGAGGTCAGAAAACACCATTTTGGTCGTCGAGGGACGGCTCTCTTTCCAAGGATGGCAGCCTTCACGGGCACGCGACCGCGTCGGTGCTCGCATGGGTGAAGCGCCGGAAGGAAACGTCGCCAAGTCTTTAAGTCCGCTATCGCCGCGTGCGGATTCCTGGATGCCGCAGGATTTTCCGGCTCATTTTTTACGGTGGCGGGCAGGGGAGGCGTGGTTAAACTCGCTTGCGACGATCAAGGTTGAGCTGCCACAAATCGTGATGACATCAGGGTAAGCGATAGTTCGACGAATCGAAATTTCATCCGCATAGTCCCTTTCCAGGATGAGATCGGATCCAAACGCATCGACGGCCTGCGGTCTCCCCTCGGCGGAGGCGGCGGAGCCTCCCAAAACCCTAATTTTTCAGTCGACACATCGTGCGGTTTGTCCCGTTTATCTCGCCCAAAACCGCACTCTTGCGGTCTTCCGACCTGAACCGGTGCTGACCAGCACTACTGGCAATCAGGCGGATCGTTCGGCGCTCAGGACCAGGCGCAACCTTCAAACGCGCCGATGGGCAGCTTCAGGTATCGCATGCCGTTGGCTTCCGGCTTCGGGAGCCGGCCGCCATTGATGTTGATCTGCAGCGCGTGCAGGATCAGTTTCGGCATCGGCAGGGTGCGATCGCGCTTTTCGCGAAGGGCGACGAACTCGTCCCTGCCGGGAGACTGCCTGAGATGGATGTTTTCCGTTCTCTGACGCTCCACGGTGCTTTGCCACTGCGGCTGCCGGCCGCCCGGCTGGTAGTCGTGTCCGACAAAAACCCGGGTATCCCCGGGCAGCGCCAGGATAGCCTGAATGCTCGACCACAGAGCGCTTGCGCTGCCGCCAGGGAAATCGGCGCGGGCCGTTCCGCTGTCCGGCATGAACAGCGTGTCATGTACAAATGCGGCGTCTCCGGCGACATAGGTGATCGAGGCAAGCGTATGGCCGGGCGAATGGATGACGTCGACCTTGATGTCGCCGATGAAGAACGTTTCTCCATCGGCGAACAGGCGGTCCCATTGGCTGCCATCGACAGGCAGGTCCGGCCAGTTGTAGATCTGCGCCCAGATTTTCTGGACGTCGATCACGTGAGCGCCGATCGCGATCGGCGCGCCGGTCACGCCTTTCAGGTAGGCGGCCGCCGAGAAGTGGTCGGCATGGGGATGAGTGTCGAGGATCCATTGCAGGCGCAGGTCGTGCTGGCGGATATGCTCCAGCAGGGCATCCGCGTTATGGGTCGCCGTCGAACCCGACTTCTCATCGAAGTCGAGGACCGGATCAATGATGGCGCACGCCTTGGTTTGCGGGTCGCTCACCACGTACTGGATCGAAAAGGTACGCGGATCGAAGAATGCAGCGACGTCAGGTCTATGCATAACTGGCCTCCCGAAAGTTCGGTGCACGCGGAGAAAAGATCGCCCGTGCGGGATCGAATGTATAGAACTCGGTATAGGAAGCTGCATCCTGCGCCAGTTGAGCCACAGATTGAAGGATGAACTGGACGGTCTCGTCCGAAAGAAGAACGCTCAGATTGAGCCGCGTAAAGCCCGGTTTCTCGATCTCGTTGCCGTTCAGGATCGCCTGCCTGATCCGCTCCGACGTCTCGGGATCGATCGACAGCAGCCGGTGGACATACGGGCCTGCGCAGGCGCAGCCCCCGCGGGCCTGAATGCCGAACCGGTCGCTGAGCATGCGGGTGACCAATTGCTGATGAACGTAGCCACCCTTGCCGTCTCTGATGCGAAACGAGAATATCGGCAGGCGCGCCATCGAGGGGGAGCCCAGAAGCTCGATCTGCGGTACGTCCTGCCAGGCGGCGAGCGCCGTTTGCGTGAAGAGGTCGTTCAGCCGCCGGATTTCCTCCAGACCGATCGCATGTTTGACGAGGAAGACAAGTGCCGCACGAATGTCGCCGACGACATTGGGCGTTCCGGCTTCTTCACGGGCTTCCAGGCTGTCGCTGTAATCGTGGCAGGTAGGCGACACGAATTTGACGGTGCCGCCGCCCGGCCAGGACGGCTTGTTGGTGACGACGGCATCGTGCCGCACGATCAGCACGCCGGAGGCGCCAGGGCCGCCGAGGAACTTGTGCGGCGAAACCACGATCGCGTCGATCTCGGCGCCTTGCTCCGGCGTCATCGAGATCGGCATGTAAGGCCCGGCGCCGGCATAGTCCCAGACGATTTTTGCACCTGCCTGCTTTGCAAGCGTGGTGACGGCGGCGACGTCGGTCGAGATGCCGGTTATGTTCGACGCGGCCGAAAACGAGCAGATTGTCAGGTCGGCCCCGGTGCCCTGAAGAGCCTCGCCAAGAAGGACAAGATCCGGGCCGCCGCGGCTGCCTTCTGGGATCTCGACGATCTCTGCGCCGCTCTCGCGCCAGGGCAGGATGTTCGAGTGATGCTCGTAGGGTCCGACGATCACGCAAACCCGCCGGCCGGAAGCGATCGCATCGGTGACGCCCAGCAGGTTGACGAGCCGATTGAGGCCAGCAGTCGCGCCGGATCCCGCAAAAATGGCGGCATGCCGGCTGTCTGCTCCGCAGCATTCCTTGATGACCGACCGCGCTTCACGCCGCAGACGGGTCATCATGCCCCCGCAATAGGAAGCCTCCGTATGGCTGTTGGCGTAATAGGGCAGGACCTCATCGAGAACAAACTGTTCGACCTGCCTGAGCGCCCGCCCCGAGGCGACGTAGTCGGCATAAACGAGATCCTTCAATCCGAACGGCCCGTCGACTTTCGCCTTTGAACCGATCAATCCGTCTTTCAGCGTGGTGATCGGATCGGCGACTTCGAGGCTGGTTTTGAATTTGCCAAGAACGGTGACGAGTTCCTTTGATGGATTAAGATCGGCCTGTTCGCGCATCGTCAGTTCTCCAGACAGCAATTGACAGAGATTCTAATCTCGATCACGGTCTGAAAACTTCACCTATTTTTCAGACATCAAGCGGAAATGCGGGTCACATGATCGATAAAACTGTAAATATTGATCATATAGATCTAAAAATCCTGACCTGCCTTCAGCGCAACGCCGCACTCTCGCAACGTGATCTGGCCGAACAGGTGGGGCTTTCGCAAAATGCCTGCTGGCGCCGGCTCCAGCGGCTCCAGTCAAGCGGCGTGGTGGGCGCTTCACGCGCCGAGGTCGATCTCGAGATGCTGGGCTTTGATCTGACGGTCATCGTGATGATCCGGACCCGGCACCATTCCAAGGAATGGTCAGAGGATTTCCGCAAGCATGTCGACCGGCTGCCGGAAGTCATCGATTTTTATCGAATAGGGGGAGACTGGGATTATCTGATCAAGGTCGTCACCCGCGGAATTTCCGGCTACGACGCCTTCTATCAAAAGCTCATCACCAATTTCGACCTGGCGACCGTGACCGGATTTTTCGCCATGGAGGCCATCATTCGCAATCGGGCTGTGGACCTGAGCCGGCTGAGGTGAACGCGCGACGCCGGCGGCCGATCCCCTATCGGTCAGCTCAAGCCTTTCCTGCATCGACGTTAATCAGGCTATATTCACGTTGGTGAAGGTTCGCGACAATGGCAAGCCCGTTTCCGAAGCGGAATGGGACGTAGCCGATGCTGCCTTCTGCTTCGATTACTACGCCGATCTTGCCGAAGAGAACGCCGAGCGTCTGCCGGAACAGATCGATGTTGGCGACCCCCGTTTCCTGTCCAAGATCTCACGCGAGCCACTGGGCGTCGTCGGTGCTATCACGCCATGGAACTTCCCGCTGCTGATGGCGGCCTGGAAGGTGGCGCCGGCACGAGCCGCCGGATGCACCATCGTGCTGAAGCCGTCCGAGGTTTACTCGCTCTCCTGCGAGGCGCTGGCCGAGGTCATCCATGCAGCCGGGATCCCCCGCGGCGTCTTCAATCTCGCCACCGGAACCGGTCTCGAGGCAGGCCAGCCGCTAGCCGACCATCCTCTGGTCGATAAGGTGGCGTTCACGGGCTCCGTCGCGACCGGTCGCAAGATCATGCAGGCTGCCAGCGCCGGCATTCGTACAGTCTCCCTCGAACTTGGCGGCAAGTCGCCGTTCGTTATCTTCGACGACTGCGACATCGACAAGGCAGTCGAATGGATCCTGTTCGGCATCTTTTGGAATAAGGGCGAAGTCTGCTCAGCAACCTCGCGTGTCTTGGTACAGCGCAGGATCTTCGGCCCACTTCTCGAACGTCTGCGGATCGCTACGGAGTTGATAAAGATCGGTTCGGGCAAAGTGCCCGGCGTCAAGCTCGGCCCACTGGTTTCAAAAGACCAATACGATAAGGTGTGCAACGCTGCCCGTGCTCGACAATTTCTGGATGCCGTTTACGGCCAATCGCCAATTCAAGGCGTCTCCTAGGTTGTTGGCCGAAGCTTCGACCTGCCTTTCCCGGATGGAAGGACCATGTAAGAACCAGAGACAAGGCGAGGAAAAGCTGGAAATCACGGCCACTCGCAGGGTGTCGCAAAGCGTCGGAGGACGGCGAAAATCTTCGCCTGCTACGTTTTTGCCTTGGGTGAACCTGCCAGACCGAGAAAGACAAGAACCGCCTGATTGAGCCGCACGATATCCTCGTCGTCGAGCCGCCCAACCCTTATGCCGACCTTGGATTTTGGAACAGTCGTGATCTTGTCTACCATCAACCGGCACGGCAAATGCAGGCCATTGCGCTCGTTGGGCTCCACAGGAAGACGAAACAGCGGCGCGTCGGTCTCATCCGTGGTGAAGGCGCAGATGGTGATGGAATCCGTGGCGTCGAATGCCTCGTCCTGCACGACGACAACGGGGCGTGGCTTGCCCGCATAGTCCTTGCCACCGGAAACAGTCCAGATGTCACCGCGTCTCACGCGTCGTCGCCAATTTCGAAATTGATGTCGGACACCGCATCGATGAACGCCTGATCGCTAAGGGCATGATTACTGGTCGCCACGGCGAGCGACTGCCGATGCGCTTCCGTCTTGAATGACGGTGCACGAACGTCGGGCACCCAGATCTGGATTGGGCGCAGGCCTTGCGCACGCAGACGTGCACGATGCTCGCTCACCTTCACGCGGGACGGCTTGGGATTGGAAACAGAGGGCATGGCGGACTCCATCATGACGGGTTACATGTAACTTATCATGGACCGACGCTGATCGCGAGTCTTTCTATGGAGGGGAGCACCGGAAGCATCGGATTTCTGGTTAGGCTTAGCAATAGAATCGGGACTGTGCGGTCTCCCAAATAAACAGCCGGACAGGCTGCGGTGAACTTACAAGAGCCACGGACGATCAGACTTTGCGGTGTCACGGCAGACCAGCAAACGGCCCAGCCGCCGTCGCTCATGTCTTCTCGGGAAAGCCCTATTGGCTTCCGACCGGTTCGGAACTCGGACTCTTGGAGGCCGGCATTACCGTCAGCATCTGTCGCGTCCCGTTTCATTCCCAAGGGTGGGTCATCTGCTGCCTTTGACAGCCTGCCTGACGGAATTGAGGACAGTATTTTGCGATGCTTGGTGACCCAGGAGCAGCATGCAGGGTGTCAAGATCGGTGTCATTGCCGTCGCGAAGGCAAGACCTCCCGCCACCGTCGTTGATAGCTCAATCCAGTACTGTGTTGAGGGTGCGCCATATTGGATCTGCCGAGAGATCAGGTCGATGTTCAGTCCTAAGACCAGCGGGAGGAGGCCGAGAAGTGAAGTTTCGTTGCACCATGCGCGGAACGTGATGATGACGATGTGGCGCGTTGTTCGACATATACGGAAATCTCGAGAATCTGGCCGCCACAATATTTCTTCCTAATAGAAGAAATAGGGAGAGGGCAGAATGGCTACGTTCACAATCGGTTACCCGCCGCCGGCCAATTCGATGTGGGCTGCGGAAACTCCTAATGCCCTGGCGCAGTTCGCAACGGGGTCGCTGGTTCTAATCCCTTCAATGCGAAGGCGACTGGTTCGGCATGGATCGCATGTGTAGCAGACCTAAATTGTATATCCCATTGACATATCCCATCAAGAAGGCTATTTAGGTTACGTCGTAATCAATGCAACCCGGAGACGTGCAGATGGAGCAGGGTGCAGTATTCCAGAGCAATCGTAGCCAAGCGATCCGTTTGCCAAAGGCGGTTGCTTTGCCTGATGATGTAAAGCGTGTCGACATCGTTGCGGTGGGACGCACTCGTATCATTGCACCAGCTGGTGAGATCTGGGACAGCTGGTTTGAAGGAGCGGAGGCGACATCCGACTTCATGAGCGAGCGTGATCAACCTGCTTTGCAGGAGCGTGAGGCATTTTGATGCTGAAGTACATGCTCGACACCGATATCTGCATTTTTACGATCAAAAATCGACCGCAGCAGGTGCGAGACGCGTTCAATCGTTCCCATGATCAGTTGTGCATCAGCTCGGTCTGCCTAATGGAATTGATTTACGGAGCGGAAAAGTCAGCCAGTCCTGAAAAGAACCTTTCCGTTGTGGAGGGCTTCGTAGCGCGCCTCGAGGTATTGCCCTACGACGAAATGGCAGCAAGCCATAGCGGTCAACTGCGAGCTGAATTGGCGCGTAGCGGAACTCCGATTGCTCCATTTGATCAATTGATTGCAGGACATGCACGCTCGCGGGGACTGATTATGGTTACCAGTAATCGTCGGGAATTTGATCGCGTGCCCGGCTTACGAGTGGAAGATTGGACAACCTAGTTTTTGATAATCATCACATAGCCGGATCTCGCGGATTGCAGTAAGCATTTAACCACCGGGTGTCGGACCGAATTACATCAAGGCGGCATATCGAAAGAGACAGGATGTTCCTCGTGAATGACCGTCTTGAAGTTTGGCATCATTTTTCATATCTTGATATCAAAGCCATCATTTCCATGGAGGTGATATCAATGCCGGCAGTCACCATTCGAAACCTTTCTGACGAAACACATCGTGCTCTGCGGGTGCGAGCGGCTCATCATGGCCGGAGTACAGAGGCCGAGATCCGTGACATTATTGAAGCCGCTGTTCGTCCCCCTGAACGTATAAAGCTCGGTTCCTTGCTGACGGCCATTGGCCGAGACGCCGAGCTTTCCAACAGCGACGTTGAGGCCCTGCAGAAAAGTCGCGAAAGGACATCTGCTGAACCGATGACCTTCGAA
>NZ_JNNU01000018.1 GCF_000732195.1 Neorhizobium vignae | reverse complement strand
AGGGGTGAAGGCGCTTGTGCCACAACGCACCAGTGTGCGAGCAAGATTACGGGCTCGGGTCACCTGCAGCCCTAACGATCTCGACTGATCTGGCAAAGCGGGCGAGTCATTGCCATAAAAACTAAGTCCGTCGGGCGTCCCGGTTCCCCGGCACGGTCACGGCCCCGGCGTGGATTTACGTCATTGGGCGTAGATGCATCATCACAAAGAGTTTCTTCCTTCCCGGTGCGATTTGCTGTTCGCTTCGAATTCCGAAGCGGACGCGCATTCCCGTCTTTCCCATCGAAGGGCGGAAACGGTGAGCCGTGAAACGTCAATGGCCTGAATGGCGTGTTGGTGCATTAGGAAGGCCAGCGAAGCGAGTGGCGCGCATGAGCTTGCTCTTGAGGAAATCAATGAAATTGATGGCGCCAGCGGCGTTGGCGCAGATGACCATTGCCTCGATTATACTTGGTGTAGTCACATATAATTACCAAGGTGGTTTCCTGAGTTCCGTTGTCTATACTTCGGTTTGCTTTCTTTTGATGCAGGCCGGCTATTTTGCTGGTATCTTCTACATGGCATGGTCCGAGTACAAGCGGAAATCATCCTAGTTTGATTCCCTGGAATGACCGATTTTTCTCCTGATCGAAGGGTGAGTCATGACGAACGACATCTGGATATCCATCAGGCTGCGGCTTGAAAGAGAATGGCGGGTGCTTGATCCGGAGCGGAAGGCCTCGCTGCTGTCGTTGGAAGAACATCAGGACGATCACGTGCTGCCGGCTTTGCCCAGGCGGCGGCTGCGCATCGGAAGGGTCGATTGAGCCTCGACCGCCGGCCCGGCCAGTTGTTGCCGGACGGCATCGACAGCAGGGCAGCTTCGGCCGCCGCGCCAAGTCGGTTCGGTTTTCCGGTTGATCGCCTGCCCCTCGTGTTTCCTGATGCGTACCAGGAACAGATCCACGCTGATACGGAGCCTGCCATGTCTTGTCTCAGCAATGCCAAATACTGGCTGTCTACGCTATCGGATGGGGACGTTCGTGACATCGCTCGGCAGATCGACAAAGACGGGATTTTTTGCTCTCCCAACTTCCTTGCAGCCGAAGATCTCAGCCGGATGCAAAATTTTGTCGCCTCCGCGATCACGCGCGAGGGCCGCCAGACGATTTCGCTGAAAAGCGATGGGCTGGCGGGATCGGGCCTCGACGACCTCGGCAACTCCCCGGAATTCAAGGCTCTCTTTTCCCGCCTCTATTCCATCGGTCTCGGCCGGCCTGCGCCTGACGTCAAATTCTATCAGATTCTTCGATGCCTTACGGGCAAAAGCGTGACGGAACACTCCTTGATCTTTCACTATGATTCCTACGCGATCACGGCGCTTCTACCGATCGAAATCCCGAAATTCGGCAGGCGCGGCGACTTCTTGATTATCCCCAATACTCGCGGAATCCGATCGAATTACCTCTTCAATCTCGCCGACAAAGCCATCCTCGACAATGCGCTCACCCAGCGCATCCTGCGCAACCGCGCGTCCGGCGGAAAGGGCATGCAGCATGTGTCGTTGGTTCCGGGCAATCTCTATCTCTTCTGGGGCTACCGCAGCATCCACACGAATGAGCCTGTCGACGAAGGCGCTGTGCGGGCGACGGCGCTGTTCCATTATGCCGATCCGCACGCCGACAGTTACCTGAAGCGGCAGCTCGGCCGGGGTTAATCCGATATGTCCCGTCGCCAACTAGGCCGGGACGACCTCGGCGCCAGGCGACAGGGCGGACTTGTAGACGCTGAGCGTCTCGCGGGCGACACGTTCGATCGTCAGATTGTCGATCTGCAGCTGACTCCGTCCCTTCCACATATCCAGCCGCTCGGGATCCGCCAGCAGGTCGCAGAGAGCGGCTGCCAAGGCTTGCGGATCGCGCGGTGGGACCAAGACCCCGGCCTCTCCGAAACCGAGCAGCTGCGGGATTCCATCCACGTCCGTGCCGATCACCGCGCAGGCCGCCTCCCGCGCTTCCGACAGGACGAGTGGAGCAGGATCGGCATGGGAAGGAAGCACAAAGATGTCGGCGCCTAACATATAGGGAAAGGGTTCGTCGATGGCGCCGACAAATGTGATGGCGCTCGCGCAACCCGTTTCGCTGGCCAATTGCCGGTAGGCGGCTTCGAAGGGGCCGCCGCCGGCGATATAAAGATGGCTGTCGGGATATTCCTCGTGCGCCAGGCGGAAGGCTTCCAGGAGGTCGGGTAGCCCTTTTCTGGGATGCAGCCCTCCCACGAAAAGTATGCTTGGACTGCGAAGGGACGCAGGCGTCCTGTCCCGCCCTTCGAACCGAGCCGATCCGATTGTGCCGTTGAGAACGACGCGCAGTTTCGACGCCGCTATGCCGCGCTCCTGCATCGACTGTCCGACGGCTTGGCTAACCGCAATCACGCATGTGCCAAGCCCCATCAGTACTGCGCTTTTTTCGAATGCATTGTGAACGGTAGTAATAAGCGGCGTCGACGATAAACGACAGGCGGGGACTGAAAGAACAGCGCTCGTCATCATATGCGCATGCACGATATCCGGCTTCCAGTCGCGGATCAGGCGTCGCAGCGCCCAAAGTGACTTGAGTACGGTGAGAGGCTTTCTCTGCTGATCGACGAGGAACGTTTCAACCCTGTTGCGGGCGAGCAATCCGTCGAAATCGCCTCCACCGCTTGCCATACAGACAGTGTGGCCGAGCTTTACCTGAGCGCAGGCGAGGTCGACGGCCGCATGCACATTGCCATTCAGTCGCCTGGTGTGGTTCAGAACATGCATGATCCGCATAGGGGGCTCACGGGGTTGTGGGAGAGGATATCAGAAGCGGCGACGGTGCAGCCTCCCTCTCAGGAGAAGCTTCGATCGCTCCCGGTGGCTGAGGGACCTTCCTTTCGAACCCGAGAGCGGCTTCCGCATCGAGGGTGGAGACACGTGCTGTCGGCTGGTAGTTGAACCCGCCATGGCGTCCGTAGGACTGGATTCCGAACGCACGCAGGGCAGCGATGGCTTCATCGGCCTGGCGGGCGGCATCCCGGCTGTAGACGGGATAGGCATTGGTCAGGACCTGGGCGCCCTCGAGCTTCAGATCCCCTCGAAACAGCCCGTTCGCGGAAACGTGCGCGCGAAAATCCAATTCGGCCACGTCAACCGGGCTATCCGGTTGATCGGCAACGACTTCGACCGCGAAATATTCCCGCCCGTGGGTCCGGCCGTAGAAGTCTGAATAGACCGTCAACCGCTTCCATGCGCCATCATGCGAGAAATTGTAGACGATCGGCTGCTGAAAGCCACGCTCTCCGCTGAAGCTGAAATAGAGGCTGATCAGGGTGGTGGTATTGAGAACGTGCGGTCGCTCGATCGCGCACAGGGCCTGCACCCGCTCGATCGGAATCGTCGAAAACAGCCGACCTGCGGTAATCACCCGGTCCTCCAGCCTCAATCGGAATCCGTTCTCCAATCGATCGATTGCGACCGGTTTGACGCCCAGCGCGAATTGCACGCCTCGTTTCTCCAGGTTTTCCTGGGCGAGCCGGTAAAGAGGCGCAAATCCGGATTTGGGGCGGGCCAGCTGCTTGTTGGTCGGGCCCTGGCGTGCGGTACGAAAAAGGCGACGAGCGAGGTTGCCCAGCGAGGCATGTTCGCTGATCCACAGCATCCTTTTTTTCGCGAGATCGATATCGATCTGATCAAGCGCAATCCCGTAAAACCTCCGCATATAGGATTCCAGGCCCGACCGTCGGAGAAGCTCGGCGCCGATCCAGTAGCGTGAAAAGTCTCTCGCGTTGCGCATTTCGCGCTGGAACAGGCGTGCATAGAACACCGACCCGAAGATGCGCATCATCCCTTTGGCGCCGGCGCGCAAAATATCGTCCCGAAGTGAAATCGGATAGTCCGTGACCATTTTCTGGGGGTTCAATCGGCCCCAGCGAGGCTCGATCGGCACATAGAGAGGGAGGAGTTCGGGAAAATGCGTCAGCAGGGGGGAATCGTCCTGGAAAATCAGGCTTCCTATGTCGAACGTATATCCATTCGTCGACCAGTCCATGTGGTTCCCGCCGATGTGGCCGTATTCATCGACGATCAGGATTTTCTGACATCCTTGGTTGGCCAGCACGGCAGCCGAAACGAGGCCGCTAACTCCCGCTCCCAAAACAATGGCATCATACTCAAGATCCGCTGCTTTTTGCGGGGTAGGGAACTTCGTCTCATGCATGCAGGTCTCCATCGTTTGATCTAGTACTTCCGAGTTACCATGATGGAAGAAATTAAATATATATTTTGTGTATCTCGTTATTGCTCAAATAAATACCGTAGTGGTTATATTTTTGGCAGATATACTAATTGGTATATAGTAATTTAACTTGAAGGCATTTGTCTATGTCTGTTACACTCAGCCATCGGCACGGATGCACCCCTGTTCTGCGGATGTGTTCGGGGAAACTTCTGTCAGGGATTTTGGATTGGCGCTGGCCCGTCAAGGCGCGCTTGTTCCGGTAACTTGCGAGGGGAATGCTGGATGCCGCGCTGGAGTCTCGATGATCTCAATCGACCCCTTCATTCCATAGAGCTGATTGCGACGGATGTGTTCGATACCCTGTTGTTGCGCAATGGCCTGTCCCAGCGGTCGCGCGTCATTGCGGGCGAAAAGATGTTTGCCCGCTTTCTGCAAGGCCAGGGTTCGCCCATGTGCCCCGACCAACTGATCCGGGCCAGACTGCTTGCTGAAAAGATGGCATATCGTGCTCTGAACATGCGAGGCGGTCGGGGCGAGGTGTGCCTTTCCGATGTCATCTGCCGCCAACTGGCCATTCTCGGGTTGTCGCGCTCCGTAATGGAGAAGCGGATCGCTATCGAGATTGAAATCGAAAAGCGGGCGCTTTTTGCGAATGGCGATTTTGCCATGCTGTTGAGGCGCCATCGTCAAGCCGGTGTAAGGGTCGTGGCGATCACCGATACGGGGCTGTCCGGTGAAAAAGTCGGCGAACTCATCGACCATTTCCACGGCCCCGGCCTCGTGGACAAGATCTATTCAAGCGCGGACCTGAAGGCCAGCAAGCGACAGGGCGATCTCTTTTCTCTGGTTCTGGAGACTGAAGGGGTGGACGCTTCGCGCACGCTGCACCTCGGCGATGACCTTCTTGCCGATTGCCTCGTACCAAGGAGCATGGGGATACAGACCATCCATATGCCGAAGAACCGCCTCAAGCGGCTCGTTTCAAAAGGCAACGGAGCCTTGGCAGAAGGGCTGCGGCAAATCAGAAGTGGATCGGCCTCCCGCGGGGTCATACCGCCGATCGGCGATCAGGTTCACTTCGGCGAGCATGTATTCGGCCCGATCGTCGCAGAATTTTGTCTCATCCTGTGGCTATATGGGCAGCAGGTGAGTTCGGACCGTGATGCGAGGATGCTGTTTTGCGCGCGCGGGGGACTTGGCA
Organism: Neorhizobium vignae; assembly: GCF_000732195.1. Lineage (GTDB taxonomy): Bacteria > Pseudomonadota > Alphaproteobacteria > Rhizobiales > Rhizobiaceae > Neorhizobium > Neorhizobium vignae. Next base: position 110,001 of record NZ_JNNU01000018.1, on the reverse strand, counting down.
TACGGGAAGCTTTCGAACGTCTCCAATCCGTGCTCGACCTGCCTCTTTCGTTAAAACGCGAGAATATCCTGATTTCGCGCCTGATTGCTGCCCGCTCAGCGGTGGCGGCCAGAAGCCCGGTTGCCCTCGATGAACTGGCGCGCGAATTCGAAGGCGCAAGTTTCGCCGCCGTCGCAAATGCCCTCGGCAACGGTTCTTATGATCTACCCGACGAGTGGCAGCAGATTTTTGATGCGAGCCGCTTTTTCGACATGCTCGATACGACTGCCGGCAGCGTTGTAACGCAAGACATCGACAGTCAGAATGACTACTTCAAGATCCATATCGGGCAAATCGCAGGTGATGCCAAACGTATTATCCTCTGCGACACCGGGCTCTACGGCAGCACCCAAAGACTTCTGTCCGCCGGGCTACCGGAGCATCGTTTCGAAACGGTGCAGTTTGCGCGATGCAATTACAAGGGGCTTAGCGAAGACCATTTTCCCAATGTGGCGGGTCTCGTGGTGGAGGATCGCTTCTACGACCCCTTCAAGACGAGGACAGTGGTCCTGCGGTATTGGCACATCATCGAGAGTCTTTTTGAGCCGGCCATACCTTCCGTCAAAACTCTCAGCATGGGACATGACGGCACGGTGCTCGGCAATTCGGGAGAGATTCGCTTCGGCAGGCTCGATCCAGCCGCGGGCAATCCGCTTCTCACCGGCGCGCTGCGCTACATCGATGGTCTCTCCAGCGGCGCGCAGGCCCTGGGCGATGCGGATCGGGCCTGGCTGAGACTTAAACAAGCGATCATAAATCCGTCGAAGGCGGATATGGTCGCCTTGGGCGTCGCTCCCCGATCGGTTGATTTCGGGCGAGGTGAATTCGTCGCGACGGTTACACCGGCGACACGCGCCGGGATGGCACGCAAGTTGGTGGCGGTGAAATCTCAGCTGTGGCGCGAGGGAGCGATTGCGCAGGAGTTTCCGCGTTTGAAGCCGGCCTTGCTCCGCGCCGTTGGAATGGCGCATGTCCTACGGGGCTTCTCGGCCAGACTGAACCGTTGAAGAGCATTCGAGGACAATACCGACGACGGAAACGAAGCAGGCTTTCTTGTTGGAGCCGGGTAGTGAGACAGAGGCATGGTGAAGAATGCTTGCGTTCGCAGCTCTCAAAGGAGCCAGTTGGCTCGTCTTTTCCCGCTTTGTCGGACGGTTTATCGACTTTTTCAACCTACTCATTCTGGCTCGCCTGTTGTCCCCGGCGGAATTTGGACTGGCGGCGCTCGCAATGGCGCTGGTCGTGGTCATAGATACGGTTCTGGAGGTTCCGGTCACCCAGGCACTGGTGCGACTGAAGGTGCTCGACAAGAGCCACCTTGATACCGGCTTCACACTCGGTGTGTTGAGAAGTTCGGCGATCGCCGCGATCTTCCTTGTCGCGACCTGGCCGTATTCGCTGGTGAATGGAAATCCCCTGCTCGTTCCGGTGATCGCCGCCATGGCGCTCGGCCCTATCGCGAAGGGGTTCATGAGTCCTGCCATGGTGCATTTTGCCCGGGCGCTCGAATTCCGCCCGACATTCGCGATCGAAACGATCAGCAAGCTCTGCGCTTTTGTGGCCGCTGTCGCCACCGTCGTTGCCGGAGGCGGCTATTGGGCGATCGTCGTCAATTTCGTGATCACCGCATTTGTCGCCACCGTCGCTTCCTATATCGTGGCCCCTTACAGACCTGCGTTCTCGTTGAGCCGGCTCTCCGATTTTGCGGGCTTTATCGGCTGGTTCAGTTCGGCGCAATTGGTGTCCGCCTTGAATTGGCAGTTCGATCGTTTCCTGATCGGCTCTGCCGGAACCAGCGCCATGCTCGGCCGCTACGCCGTCGCAAGTGACATCGCCGTCATCCCGACCCAGAGCATAATCGGCCCGGCGCTGCAGCCGGTCATGGCAGCGTTTTCGCAGATCAGTTCGAATGCGGACCGAATGAGGACGGCTTTCCTCAAGGCAAGTCGTTTCGCGATGCTGATTTCGCTTCCTGTTTGCGTCGGCCTCTCCCTGACGGCAGATCTCGTGACCGCTATCCTGCTCGGAGCGCAATGGAGCGACGCGGCTCCCTATCTCAGCCTGCTTGCCCTTTCAGTCATTCCGATACCGTATTTCCAGACGCTCTACTCGGCGAGCCTCGCTCTCGATCGTCCCTCCGTCATTTTCCGGCTCAATGTGATCGACCTGTGCTTCCGGGTCGTCCTGATCTCTGTCGGCTTCTATCTTCTGGCAGCCCTTGGAGCGAGCATTGGCCGAATCCTGGTCGCTTCCGTGATGGCTGTTTTCTACGTTGCCGAGGCACGGCGGCTGTTCGGGCCGGGGCCATGGCAACAGCTCCGGAACCTTTGGAAAGTTCTGACTTCCGCAGCCGTCATGGCAATTGCCGTCATCTGGTTGCGATCGGCAATGCCGGCGTCCGGTCTGCCCGTCGTGATTGAGCTTGTCGCGGTCGCGAGCGCGGGCGCAGCCACCTACCTCGTCACACTGTTCGGACTAGGCATGCGGATTGCCCTTACAGCCGGAAGACCTGATCTGGTCGATCGGTAGTCCGCTCAGGTCAGCGCCCGAATGAGCCCGCGCGTCGAGCGGGTTCCCGCGCCCAGACGATAGGCAAGCGCCTTTCGGGCGCGATCTCTGGGAAGCAGACTGATGGCCGTGAAAAACAGCGTCATGGAAACCTTCATCCGCAGCGGATTTTTGTCCCGCCACAACCGCCCCACAAGCCCAGCCAGTCTGGCGAAGGAAATCCGTTCGTCCTCCGCTACCGCAAGATAAAAGCGCCGCTCACGATAGAAATAGGTATGCTCGGCGGATACGAGACCGGACCGATAGCCATAGCCTGGCAGAATCCGGCGTAGATGCTCCGTCCTGGCGACGAATCTCTGAAGATCCCGATGCAGAGCCTGAGTGTTCAGTTCGTCACCGAAGCCGGAATCGTTGCGGTCATGGACCCGGTAAAGACCGAGCGGCTGCGGCAGACTCACCACGTCGCCGATGAATGGCGCCGCGAACAGGATGATGCCATCGACAGCCCTGTCATAGTCTGCGTCCTTCAGGAGTTCGCACACGTCGCGTCTGAAAACGTTGCCCGAGGTCGGAGGTGTCGCGTAGGCACCCGTACGCAAGACCCGCCCGGCCAGTTCCCGTCCTCTGAACGCCTGGAGTTCGGGTATCGGGCCGCTGATGACATTGCCGTCGCCATCGATCCGCTTCAACGGAAACTGAAGTTTCGCAACCCCGTCGTCCAGGTTGGCGAGGATCACCTCCAATGCTTCGGGGAGAAGCTCATCATCGGCATCCAGAAACAGGACGAAGGGTGCCTGTGTCTGCTCAAGGCCAAAAAGACAGGCCCTGCGTTGACCGCCGTTTGAAAGTCGAAACGCGCGCACCCCCAGTTCGCGGATCACCTCCCACGAACCATCGGTGGAGCCGTCGTCGATCACGAGGATCTGGCACTGCCTGCACTTTTGCGAGAGGACGCTTTCAACCGCGCGCCTGATGAATTGGGAATAGTTGAAGCAGGTGATGATGATCGCAAGCTTGCAGGTACGGCCCTCCTGACCATCGGTGAATTGTTCAGATCCGGAGGAATCCTGCACCTGTGGAGGCGTTCGCGGGGAAGCCACGGGGCCGGCGGTGGTCATGACCTCACCCTGTTGACTACGGTGCCGATCACCGGCGCGCCGGCGCGCCGCAGCTGGTTGTGAACGTCCTTCACCTCATCAATTGTCGTGCGTCCGCTCTTTGCGACGATCAAGACGGCATCGGCGTGAAATGCCAGCGCCAGCGCATCCAGCGAAGTATCAAGGGCGGGAAGATCGAAGATGACATCTCCCTTCAGCCGAGCCGTCTCCAGAATCCGCAATACGCTGGGATGGCGGAAGTCCGCAAAAATATCGATATGCGGGTCCGTCGAGTGGATCGGCAGAGTGGCAATGCCATCGAGATTGCCGAAGGACAGCTGATCCGCCTTCAGACCTGAGATTGCCACATCGGCCAGGGAGGTTGAGGAACTGGATGTTTCTTCGACCACGGACGGCAGCCCCGAATAGAAGAACGTCACATGGTGGCCGCTTCGGCTCAGAAGCTGCGCCATGCTGAGAGACAGGGTCGAGACGCCCGTCGCAGCCGTAGCCCCGATGAACGCGATCACGATGTTTCTTTCCCGCCGTTGCGATGCGCAGGCGACATCGACGGAGGTTTTCAAGTCGCGAATGACACTGGCATATCGTTGAAGCGCCGGGCTGTCGAAATGCCACCCGATGCCTGCCGTTTTTCCGGTGTCGGGGACCGTCGCCAGGCATGGAATGCCGGCTTCCTGCGAGAGTTCCTTCGTATCGCGCACCCGCCGATCAAAGGCCACGTTGATAGCTATGGTCGACATGCCGATCAGAAACCCCAGCAGCCCGCCCAATGCGGCGATCAGTTTCTTGCGGGGGCCGGAGGGATCGAGTGGCGGAAGCGCGGCGCCGATGATCCGCGCATCGGCATCCGGCGTGGCCAGCACGGGTAACGTGCCGCTCCTCATCGCCTCCCGCGCCGCGTTGACCTGGGCAGCCAGCGCGTCCAGTCGTCCTTGCAGCGTGTCCGTGCCAGCGCGCGCCATCTGTTCTTTGGAGGCAATCGATTGGAGGATGTATCCCGACGCCATGGCGTTTGCGACACGGGCAGGAAGGTTCTGATTGTATGACCAGAATTCGATTTCGACGACGTAAGATTGCCCCACCCGCCGCGCGCTCAGCCGTTTGACGAAATTCGCGAAGGCAATGCGGCGGGCGTTTTCGCGGGGATCCGCGGCCGGGTCCAGAGCATCCTCGGCCCGCCTTGATGTCTTGCCAAGCGTCGTCAACCCGTTGTCCACGAGCGTCGACACCGTGTCCTGCACCTGAACCGCCAGCCCGCTGAATTCCTTCGGCGGCCGGGGACCGAGTTCGGCATCGCCCTGAAGGACAAGGCTGTCGAAGACGGCGGATAGAAGCCGCTCCGAACGGATGATCTGCAATTCGCTTTCCGCGCTGTTCAGGTCCAGGTTCTGTTGCCCGCTGATGTCTCGGTCGGCGGACGCAAATTGCCGCGGCTCCAGCAGAAGCGTTGCCGTGGCATTGTACACCTTCGGGAGAGAGTCCGCGTAAAGAAAGGCGAGTAGAAACCCTGCTGCCGTGCACGCGACAAGCCGTATCTTGTTGCGCCACGCAAGCGCGATAATCAGGCGGAGCAGCGCGAGAGGACCTTCGCCGGCATCGCCTGTCGGTGGGCGATCCGTGCGCCACACGCGGGAAGCTTCCTCCAGAGGGCCAGGCCTGTTGAAAGTCATTTGGCCTTCCCTCCGGCTCGCAGCGGCCGATCGCTGAAGACCGGCAACCGAGCGGCCCGCTCAGGCTCCAGGCGTCCTCGCAGAACATCCGCAAAGCCCATGATATTGCCTTTGACCCTCCCGCGTCGATCGATAAACGGTTCCGCCCATAACAGCCGGCCGAAATTGCTGGCGATGTTGCGCAAAACCTGGTCGGCAACCTGCGCAAGCGTCATGGTGCCCTTGCGCATCATGTAAAGCGGGTTGACGATCTGAGAATATCCCAGTCGCTCACCGCTCACGCGGCCGCTCTTGACGCCCATGTGTATGCCGCAGGCCTCGTCCGATTTGACGAAGCGTCCACCCTGCTTGGCGAGCGCGGCCGCGAAATCACGATCCTCCAGCCAGCCATACAGGACCAGCCGTTCGTCGAACCTTGCGTCGCCGATGGCGGACATGCGGAAGGCCATGTTGCAGCCATAGGGACTGTAGGGTTCATGCCACCTCGAACCAGGGGATGGGGCACGATCCAGAAGGCGAAGGGCCTCATCGAAGGGGATGCCGGGGCCTTTGATTCCATCAGCGATCACGTGCCCCGTCAACCCAACGAGGCGGCTTTCATCGCGAAACGCGCAGACGGTGGATGCCAGCCAATTTGCGTCGGCGACGAAATCATCGTCGAAAAAGACGACTACGTCCGTTCCGGCGGGCAGGTTGGCGAGCGCTCTATTGCGTTGGGCCGCAAGGCCCGCCTTTCCCGTCACGATCGTCACTTCGGGATCGGAAACCAGATCGCCGACGTCGGACGCATCGACGCAGGACACCACCAGCATATCCGGTCGAACCGTCTGGGTTGCGAGAAGATGGCGCACCGTCGCGCTGACGACGGCCGGGCGGCCGCGAGTGGCGATGGCAACTGCCAGGTTAAGTTCCTTCGACCTTGGCGACTTATGCGGAACAAGGTCTTTCGCGGGGTTCTGAAGCAGCTCCCGATAACCCGCTGCGGTATTCGTCCAAGAAAAGTTGCGCACCTGCTCCAAGCCTTGACCGCGCAGCTCCCCTTTGAGCAGATCGGACCCCTTCAGGGCTGCGATATGCCTGATCCACTCCTCCGGCTGGAAGGGGGAGGCCATCAGCGCCGCCGCCCCGCACACTTCAGGCATGCTGGCGCAATCGGACGCCACGACGGGGCAACCCAAGGCCATGGCTTCGACAATGGGCAGCCCAAAGCCCTCGGTGATGGAGGGGAACACCAGACAGAGTGCATGTTTCAGAAAATAGGCAAGATCGTCGTCCGACACCCGCCCCACGAGAAGGACGTTGGGCTGTTTTTCGAAAAGGTCAGGGGCAAAGATACCCGCACTTCCGCCGGCGACGATGATGTCGATATCCAGATCGTCAAGAGCCGCTGCCGCCTTCATCAGCAATCCAAGGTTTTTGTGATGGGCACGTGAGGCAAGCGCCAGAACGAATTGGCGGCCTCTTGCGCCTATGGCACCCACCATTTGCGGCGCGACCTTCGCCAGCCGGGCGTCCCACTCGAGAGCGTGTTCGTGGCCATTGGGAAGGACCGCAATATCTTTCTGTCGGACAGGCAGATAGCGGGCGAGTTGCCGGGCCGATGCGTGAGAGACGGTGGCGATGCGAGCGGAACGTCGAACCAGGAGCGGATGCAGTCGGGAGTAGGCCATGCGGAACGCGCGGCCATAACTTTCCGGGGCGGCGAAAATATTGGCGTCATGGATGCAGACGATCTGATCCTTCTTGAGCACGGGTGCCGAATTGCAAAGATTGAGCAGCGGCCCCTGGCAAGTCCGGGCAAGCACGGTCTGCTCCCACGCGTGCCCGCCGAAATTGCCGGAGGTGACCAGCGGAAGTCGGGCAAAACCCGGGTCCGTCGTGCCGACGGGAGCGATTATCGGCAAGCGCTCTTCATCACCGAAGGTGCGGTCGAGAGCCTTGACGACATTCATCGCATAGCGCTGAACGCCGGTCGCACTTTGCGTCAGGAACCGTCCGTTGATGGCGCAGTGCTCGATTGAGCTCACGACTGCCCTCCATCATGGTTTGCGTGGAAAGGGGGGGCAATGTGCGGGTACCAAGGGCGGTGGACGAGGGGGCCCCGCTCATCTGCGAATTTTCCGGGTGGCGAAAAACAGGACCGCGGCGACAAGCAGATGGCGGTCTCTTTTTGCTGAAAGTTCCTGCTGGCGATCTCAAAACTGGCTTGCAAGATGTGCTGATCCCTCGATGCTATTGCATTGCGTCTGCCGTATTTCACTCCATCCCGCGCGGAACGTCCGCCGTTTCTCAACCGCCCGCCCCGCGGGGCGGGCTCAATAATCAATAGCTGCCGTGCGCGCGCAACACCGCCGGGACGGTCTTGGCCATGATGACGATATCCCCCCAGATGCTCTGTTCTCGGACATAGCGCATGTCGAGTTCGACGCGTGCGTTGTAGCTGATGTCATTGCGGCCGCTGATCTGCCAAAGCCCAGTCAGGCCCGGCCGAACCCGGATGTAATCCACAAAGTGACGACCATAGAACTCCGCCTCGCTCGACACGATCGGGCGCGGGCCGACGATGCTCATATGTCCCAGTATGACGTTCAGGAGCTGGGGTATCTCGTCGGCGCTGCTCTTGCGCAGCAAGGCGCCGAGCGGCGTAATCCTGGGGTCGTTCTTCAGTTTGTGCGTGGCGGCCCATTCCGCCCCGTCCGACGGATTGGCGGAGAGATGCCGACGCAGAGCTTCGTCGGCATTGGGGACCATTGTCCTGAACTTGAGACACGGGAACATCACCCCATTCTTGCCGATCCGGCGGTGCCCAACGAAGATTGGGCGACCCTGAACGGCATAAAGCAGGGCGATCAGCATCACGATCATCGGCATGAGAACGATAAGGGCAATAAGAGAAATGACCGTGTCGAGTGCCCGTTTCAGATAGACCGAGAGGCGATGAGAGGCTTCGTTTCCGATCCTCGGGAAGGCGAATTGTTCGGGTGCCTGAAGATGCGTGCCGTTCATCGCATTCAAATTACCACTGACATTCATGTCATTCATCTGCTGGCTCCGTACTCTAGAAAAAAGACGAAAGGGTATGGGCAGACAATCTATAGCGGCATCCAGACCCACGTTAGCGCCTGGTATTTCATTTGACAATACTTTTGTTGCGGCGCACTATTTAGGCAATCACGAACAGTATCGGCACTATTTACCGATATATGGGGGAATTAAACTGCACATTCCGGGGTAGATAATCGTATCTACTTCTTTCGATCTATAGCGTGAGCCAAATTGGCGCAATAGCTGAAGAATTTGGCTATTGCTCGGGTCATTGGGGAAGCTTCATGCGGGTGGCAATCGTCCATTACTGGCTGGTCGGAATGCGGGGCGGCGAAAAGGTCCTGGAGGCGCTCTGCCGAATTTATCCGGGCGCCGATATCTACACCCATGTGTATGATCCCGCTGTAATATCAGCGGAAATCCGGAAGCATCGCATCCAAACGACCTTCATCGATTCCTTGCCTTACGCGAAGCGGATGTACAAAAAATATCTGCCGCTGATGCCCATGGCTTTGGAGCAGCTGGACCTCAGCGGGTATGACCTCGTCATTAGTAGCGAGTCGGGACCCTCAAAAGGAGTAATACCTACCTCCCCGGCTATCCATATTTGTTACTGTCATTCGCCCATGCGATACATTTGGAACATGTACAATAAGTACTATGAAACCTCCGGCAGGCTGACGCGGCTGATGATGCCGCCGCTGGCGCATTATTTGCGGACCTGGGATGTCGCGGCGGCCAGCCGCGTCGATGAATTCATCGCCAATTCCACGACGGTGGCACAGCGGGTGAAGAGCTATTACCGCAGGGATGCCCATATCATCCATCCGCCCGTCGATACCCAGGCTTTTCGACCGGTCGCCACCCGCGATCTCGAGGATTATTATCTGATGGCTGGGGAACTGGTGAGCTACAAACGCCCGGATCTCGCCGTGGAAGCGTTCAACCGGATGAAGGCGAAGCTGGTGGTTATCGGCGGCGGCGAAATGCTGGCTCGCCTGCGCAAGATCGCCGGACCGACCGTGACGATCATGGGTGCCCAGCCATTCGACGTCCTTCAGCACCACTACGCACGCTGCAGGGCACTCGTATTTCCGGGCGAGGAGGATTTCGGCATCGTGCCTGTTGAAGCGATGGCAAGCGGCCGCCCTGTCATCGCCTATGGACGGGGCGGAGCGACGGAAACCGTGGTCGCCGGCAAGACCGGTGTATTCTTCCCGATCCAATCGATCGAGGCCGTCATCGATGCCGTGGAGCGTCTCGATAAAATGGATCTCAACCCCGCCGATGCCGTCGCGCGGGCGCAGGATTTCCGGACGTCGGTTTTCATCGACAAATTCAGGTCCTACGCCAATCATCTCACCGGGCAGGGGCCGATCTGGGATGACGTGCGAATAGCTTAAGCCAACTTGAGAGTGGGAGTGACCGGATGCAGCAACTGAGCTTTTTGCAGCGCCCGTTTGCGATGCATGTCAGGGCATCGGCCGGGTCAGCCTTCCGGCTGCGTTACCTGGCCAGGCTTCTCATGGTGCTGGTGGCCTGGTTTGCGTTTTTTTCTCCTGGCATTCCGGCACGAGCGGCCGATTATACGCTCGGGCCGCAGGACGTTCTGAAAATTCGCGTTTTCGAATGGCGGCCGAATGCCGGAGTGGCGTTCGAATGGGTGCCGTTGACCGGTGAATTCTCCGTGTCCGCGGCAGGCACGTTGTCGCTTCCGATCATCGGCACCGTTTCGGTCGCCGGCAAGACGCTGGATGACGTATCAGGCTTGATCGGGGAGCAGCTTCAGAAACAGGTCGGCTTGCAGAAGCGGCCCAATGCTTCCGTGGAGGTCTCGGTCTATCGGCCATTCTTCGTGACCGGCTTGGTGTCCAACCCGGGGAAATACGGCTACGTGCCTGGCCTGACGGTGATCCAGGCAATCAGCATGGCTGGCGGGCTTGGGCAGGGAGATCCTGAAATGCTCGCTCTCCAGCGCGATGCGCTGGTCAGTCACGGGGACCTCGGCCAACTGGAGTTCGAACATTACGGCCTTCTGGCGCGTCAGGCGCGTGTCGAGGCGCTTTTGGCCGGCGCGACCACGGTCTCGTTCCCGCAGGATCTGGCATCGCAAGCCTCCCGACCGGCGCTGGCGCGTGTGATGCAGGATGAGCAGGCATTGTTCGAGACCCGGCTGCACCTGATGAGCACGGAACTCGACAGGCTTGGTCAGGCCAAGATTCTGGCCACGAACCAGCTCGAAACCCTGCGACTCAAGGAAAGCTCGCTCGCCAGACAGACCGAAATGGCGGCAAAGGATCTGACCGCCGTCAACAAGATGGTGTCCCAGGGGCTGACGGTATCGTCTCGGCAGCTGGGCGCAAACCAAAGCCTCGCGGATCTCGAAAGCCGCAGCCTGGATGTCTCGCTTGCAATTCTCAAGACGCAACAGGATCTCGCCAAACTCGATCAGGAAATGGGCGATTTTCGCCAGAAATACAGAGGTGACGCGCTTACCGAGGCCGTGGACCTGCGGGATCGGCTGGCTGTCAATTCCGAAAAGGCGAAAACGGCGCGTGCGCTTCTGGCAAACCTCGAATTGCGCGCTCCTGCCGCCCTTGCCGCACTGGAAGCCGACGGCGAGCCAGCGTTTGTCATCAAGGTCAATCGGACAATCAATGGAGCGATGCAGACCCTGGTCGTCAGTGACAATGATGAAGTAGGTCCGGGCGACGTCGTGCGGGTGGAAAGAAGAGCAAGAGATATTCGGCCGAAGAACTTTTAAATCGCAGCCGGAGCCGACAGCACAAAATCGCCATCCGGCTTGAGGCCGGAAGCTAGTCGATTCCCGCTTGCTAGGGACAATCAGCACATGTTAGAATAAAATTCTCAAATGCCGGAGACGAAACTGGCCACGAGACTGGCCAAAGGACGCTGATGACTTGGGACTTGGTCATTGCATTCATCATCGGCTTGCTTTGTGCAGCCCGGTTGCCAATTTTGATCTTCACGCTCGTCGTTTTGGCCGTCGTCATCGTTTTGACGACAACCGCAATTGTTCTCGATTATTCGATATCCGATGCATTGACCTGGGCGTTCCTGGTGGCGGTGGCGCTTGAGGCGGGGTGTGTCGCCATGAATGGAATCTTCTATCTTCTCTATGTCCGGAAGCGGGTAAACCAGCGAGAGCAATCCTCGCTGGGCGTGAATTCAAAATACTCGGGAGAATGAGACGCTCAAGACCCCGCATAGGAGCGCCGTCACCTGATACTTCCTCACTCGGCCTCTCCATTTCCGGCGGTTTTTCCAAGGGTGGAAAGCGCAAGGCGTTGGGCATCTGCCATGCCGTAACGAAAGCGATAGCCGGCGTCCTTCAGTCGCTGGTTGGAAAAGCGCATTCGCCACAGAGGGTTTCTCAAAGGTAGGGTTCTAAATCTCAGGAAATCGTGAAGCCAATCGGCGACCGCCGGTATCGGTATGCTTCTATAGCGTCGGTCACGGCTGACGGAGAAAGCCTTTCGCATGAAATCGATGTGCCGTGGATCGGGGCAATCGTCCTCCGCAAGGTTATAGACCTCGACCTGGCCCGGCTCACCATGTCCGGCCAGTCCACGCTCGATAAACCAGATCATCGCGTCGGAGACGTCGCGAACATAGATGTGATGTGCATGGCGATGGGCGCCCAGCAGTCGCTTGATCGGGTTCCAGTCGCGGATCCCTATGATCTGGTTGATATCGACGACCACGGCGGGCCGCACGATCGTAAAGCGGGTCTGCCTTGCAACGGCGCGCAATGCGAGCTCGCCTGCCAGCTTGGTTCGCCCATACATTCGAACATAGGCGAGAGCCCAGTATTGCGAGGGAATATCCCGGTCGGTGGTCAAGACCGGCGACGCCTCGTCGATCAGCCGCTTTCGCCCACTCCCGTAAACCGAAACGGTGCTGGCATAACAGAAGGCGGCAATACCCTCGCGCTCGCAGGCTTGCGCAAGTTGTCGGGTGGCTTCCACATTGACCCGCTGCATGCGCTCCATCTTGCCGAGCTCGGCCGCAAGGTGCAGGACGGCGCAGCAGCCCTTGACGAGCCCATCCCAATTGTCGTCCGTCATGAAGTCGAACCGCCGCCACTCCAGGAGGCCGCCAACCTCGCTTCCATCCGCCGCCAATGGCTTCGATGTGGTGGCGCGTACGGCATAACCGCGTTCGATCAGATCCGCGACGACGACCCTGCCGATCCTGCCAGTCGCGCCGGTCACCAGAACCGGCTTTGCCTCAAGCGCATCTGGCATGGGCCGTCACCGGAACTGGTTCTCGATAGGAGTGCTTCATCTTGATGTGGTCGGCGAGGCGAACAGCCAGTGCGACGATCATCTGGGTCGGATTGCAGTGCCCGGCCGTCGGGAAGACCGAACTGCCCTGTACGAAGAGACCGCTGACGCCATGCACTTCGCAGTTGGCATCGACGACGCCACGGCCAGGTTCCGTGGACATGCGCGTTGTTCCGGTCGGATGGGCGACATCGATGAACGTCGAGGGAATTTCGGCGCCTTCCTTGACCCATTCCTCCAGCTTCGGCGCGGGCAGGCCTGCTTTCGGCAGTTCCTGGACAGCCAACTCCGCCATTCTGCGCATCGTGCGGGACTCGTCGCTGTGGCTGCGCCAGTCCACTCGCGGCAAGCGCATGCCCAGCCGGTCGCGTCGTTCAGACAGGGTCACGCGGCTATCGGGATTGGGCACCTGCTCGCACATGCATTGCAGGTCGAGTTCGGTCAGCTTGCGCGGAACCCCGTTCTTCGCACCCAGAAAGTCCCTTAACCCCCTGAAGAGCAAATTGCTGTTCGCGATGATATTGAACAGGTCCTGCGGCAGCTTCGGGGTGCGCCCCGCCATGCGACGCAAGGCATCCCAGGGATCATCCTTTGCCAACACCTCGCCGAGCCAGCCGGCGCAGTTGAGCAGCTGTTCGCGCCGCTGGATGTCGGGACTCAGCCGAAATCCGGCACGAAAGAAATGGCGACTGACATTGTATCGGCCAAAGCGCTTTTGAAGAGCATCGGAACCCGGTAGCGAAAAGGTCGCCACCGGACCCCTCAGATGGTCCATGAGGTAGCGTCCTACCTGGTCATGGTCGTTTCCCACTCCATGAGGTTTCGTCTCGTCGGAGTTCAACAGTATGCGTGCATTTTCGACGCCTCCGCAGCACAGGATCACCGCGGATGCGGTCAATACCTGCTGACTGCCGTCGGCTGCCGCAAACCGCACGCCACGGACGGCTTCTCCGGAATCCGAAACCTGAACGCTCTGCACCGTCGCCCCGGTGACGAGTGTCACATTGGCGCCGATCCGCTTGGCCACATGACGACCGAAGCGCATATATTCGTAAGGATAAGCTTCTTCCGTGTCCCGGCTGAATTGCCAGAAGACGGGGATCAGGATTTCCGGGTCGAGATCAAGCGCCGGCCGCTCGCGATTGGCAATCGCCCAGAACCGTTCATCATTGTAGCCACTGCCGAAAGCCAGGCCGAGATGGGAGGCAGTGCGCGCCAGATAGGGTTCGAGATCACCGCCGTCGATCGGCCAGCCGGAATACGGAACCCAAGGCCGCTCTTCATAGTCGATGGCGTCGAACGGGCCGCAGCGTCCACCCCAGGTGTGGGAGCTGCCGCCAACTATACGATTGCGGACGGACCACTGGTCACTGGCACGCGGCCGGCCGACATTGTCGATCTCGTCAAGTGCATCCATCAGGGGATCGCGGGCCATGCCGCCGCTTTCCAGAAGAGTGACGCGCAGGTTCGTATTCGACAATTCCTGCGCAAGCGTCGTGCCGGCCGGTCCTGACCCGACAATGCAGATGTCACATGGTGGAAGCGGAAGTACAGTCTCTCCCGAAATCGTGTTTAAATCGATGCCGGACATCCAGAAAACCTTTGCTGTTGCAATCTCATCGACATTGTATCAATGTTATTGCTCTGGACGGCGAAGAATTTCTTGTCTTCCGCCAGGTTTGACTTAACGTTTCAGCAGGGGTGTTTCCGACATTTTTATGGGAGATTTTCCTTACTATACAGGATCTTCGGAAAATTCAAAGAGGTTAAGGTATATGCAAATAGCAACCATGCCCTACTCCGAAAGACTTAGTCCCCATACACCTTTGAAGATCCTCTACGTCCAGCCGGGGACGAGCGCTTTCGCCGGTATCGAGAGGGTCGTGGATACGATCTGCTCCGGTCTGATGGATCGGTATGGAAGCGACTTCGAGGTGGACGTCCTCTACACATCGGTTCACAAAAATCGCCCGACGGAGGGCAGGAATTACACCATTATCGACCGCGTGGCTTCGAGCCGGATCGAACTGATGCGCAACTTCCGGGAGGTCATCGCCGGCAAGGATTATGACCTGATCGTCGTGCCGCAGATCGAGCCGACGGTGATCTGCATGGCCTCCTGCATCGGAATCCGGCGCCGGTTTGCCGTCCATCTCCACGGCAATCCAAAGCTGGAGCGCAGCCATATCAAGGCCAAGATCCTCTTCCTGTTGATGAAGACGCTTTTCCTGCCGAAGATCGCCTCGGTTTTCGGAACCTCGCCGCGGCAGCTCACCTCATTCAATGCGATGTTCAAGAGCAAGCGCCCGCATTATTGGGTGCCGAACCCCGTGCGAAAGTTTGACCTCTCCGATGCCGGCCAGGCACGCGTCGGCGATAACGTCACGTTCATCAATATCGGTCGCTTCTCGTTTCAAAAAGGCCAGGATATTCTCCTTGCCGCGTTTTCAGAGCTGCGGAAAAAACGGAGCAATGTCCTGCTGAAAATCGTCGGTTATGGCGACGGGGAGGCGGCCTTGCGGGCAGAGATCGACCGCCGGGGCCTCACGGACGTGGTAAGCCTGGAGCATCATCCCGAAAATCCCCAGCCCGCGCTGGCGGCAAGTGACGTCTATGTCTCCACGTCCCGATGGGAAGGGTGGTCGCTGGCGATCTGCGAAGCGTTGCGGTTTGGTCTGCCCGTCATCGCGACCGATTGCGAATTCGGCCCGAGCGATATCCTCGTCGACAGCAGGCTCGGCCTGCTCGTGCCGGTGGATCGTCGCGAGGAGCTCGTGAACGCGATGGTTTATTATTGTGACCACCTGCGTGCCGAGCAGGCCCATGCCGGCTTCCGCCAGGAATTCATTGACTGTTACAGCCCGGAGCGGGTGGTCGAGGTGCATGCCAACGCGCTGCGGAGTGCGGCAGCGGCATAGGCCTTTGCGGGCTGGCCTGAATGATACGACGTGAGGTGGATCATGACGACGTTATTGTCCCGCCGCTCATTCGCGGTCGGCGCCTTGGCCTCGGCAGGCCTCGTCGGCGGTCTCGTTTGGCGATCGAAGGCATCCGCGCGCCGGGAGGACCCGACCAGCGGGCGAGCCCTTATATTCGAGGACAATTTTACCAGGCTCGATTGGTCGACTTGGAACGCCGGTCCGAAGCCGACGACCTCCGATCCGGGCTTTTACGGCCGGTCTGCCTTCGCGAGAGACGGCGGCGAAGAGGGTTTCAATCCCTATGCGATTGTCGACGACCCGCAGGCGAGCGACGGCAGGGCGTTGGAAGTGGCTGCAAAACACATCGGACGGCCGATGAAGGTCCCCAATTATTACGGCAATGACCTCGCCGAGTTTCAATGGATATCGGGCAACATCCAGACGGCCAAGCGCGATGGCACGATCCTGAAAGGCTGGCGGCGCGGTTATTTCGAGGCGCGGATGCTCTTTCCGAGACACCCGTTGAGTTGGCCGGCTTTCTGGATGATGAACGGACGCAGCATCCTGCATCCCCAGACGAGCATCGAAATCGACGTCGTCGAGCAGAAGGGTTGGGAGCCTACGCTCTACGGGGCCTATCTGCACGAATGGGGGCAACCCGGCGAGCACAATGAAGGAACCGGAGTGCCCACGCCGATCGACATGACCGCCGGTTATTGCCGATACGGAGTGCTGGTCACCGACACCGAATGCACGATCTATTTCGAACGGCAGCCCATCATTGATACCAGGACCGGAATGCCGGCGGTCTGGACGATCAACCGCTCCGCACAACTCGATGCCGAGCAGGATGTGTTCTGGCCGGTCCTCACGCTTGCCCTGCGTTCGGATGTCCCTTATCCACAGCCACTCTTGCCCGCGGACACGCTCACACGCATGCGGGTCGATTATTTCCGGGTCTATGCCTGACGGACAAGCTTGAGGCGCGCGATCAACTCACCCTCACGGTCATGTAGTGGGTCGACGGGGCTGTCAGCGTTTCGTGCTCGGGCTCGGCGCTCGAAAGGCCGGCCAGGATGAAGAACACCAGGCCGAGATCGACGGTCGGCCCCGCAACCATGGCGCCGATCATCAGGCAGGCGCAGCCGTTGCGCGCTGCCAGCCGGACATCCGAGGTGAAGGTGCGTGGCATCCCGCGCCGTTTCGAGAATGCCGAGATCGCAAAGAGCGAAAACATGATCGTTCCGGGTATTCCCACATTGGAGAGCAGGGCGAACAGGAAGCTTGATGTGCGGGAGGTGCCGAGGCCTACCCCGAGACCGTAGGAATCGAGAAAATTCTGGTATCCATAGGTATTCCAGGAACCGCGTTCTACTGCGGAAGGTGATGTGGACTTGCTGAAGATGAGCAGGTCAAAATAGTCGTAGAGCTGTCGGAAAAGCGCGTCGTTGAGGGCAATCACCAATGCGATGAGACAAACCAGGGGCGGTGCAAACAGCACGATCGCCGAACTGTTCCTGGTGCCGGACTGCCCGCCACAGCGGAAGAAGGCGGTGATATACAAGATCACGAAGCAAAGCGGCAAAGCCAGCAGGCCAGCCGACGACGTAGAGCGTATCACCAGCAGGGTCGTGACAAGGAAAAGGGCGCCGCTCCATCTCAGGTCGCGTCCGCAGAGCCATAGCGTGCCGGTAAATCCGACGGCGGCGAGGCTGATGCCGGCGAACGCAGACGCCTCCGGCCATGAGCCGACGATACGCTTGACCCCGGCCACGACGTCATCGTCGTGAAATGTGTATTGGGCATTGCGGATGTAGAGAAAGAGGTCTTGAGCCCCGGTGCCATAGGTCGCGATGTCGAGCAGGGCAAAGAAGGCATTCGCGCCGGCGAATACCAGAACCCCGACGGTGATCGCCCTGAAGCCAGCCATGGTGGATCCGATCGCCAGGATCAGCACATAGGCGAGAAGATCTGCTGAAACGTAGACCGCCTGGGTAAAATTGCTGGAGACCGGCCCCAAAGGCACTGTGCTGCCGGTGGATGGATATTCGGAAGACCCGAGCGGGATGATGTCCGTCATGCGGGCCAGCAGGCGCGGCGCGAAGAAACCCAACACTGTTCCGTAGATCAGCAGACAGGCCAGCCAGAACCCTGGCCTCGGAAAGTGCAGTGCCTTCAGCGCGATGCTGAACTTATCTCGATAGGTGAGGACGCTCAGAGCAAGGAATGCGAGAAAGAGGTGCGCCGGCTGAATGTTTGCGGAACCCACCAGGATCGCGGCCGCAGCACCGAAAACGGAAAGGCCGATGAAGACGACGATGCTCGCATGATATCCCGCGAACAGACAGTAGGCCCCCAGAACGAGCGTAAATATCCCGATGGGCTCCAAACTCATGCGCGATACCTGTCGTTGCCGGTGCTCATCAGCCCATAGATCCGGTATTTGATGCCGGCGAAGGAGATCGTGGGGCCATGGCGGCGGCCGGAGCCGAACCGGCCGTCTCGGCGCCTTGCTCCGTCCTCATCGGCGTTTCGATGATGAAAGTTGGCCGGTCCCGCTTGGCGCCAGGCTGGGCACGGGCGTTGGGCCGCACCTGTGCGACGATCATCTTCCAGCTCCTCAGGACCGGATCGAAATAGGCGCCCTTGAGCGTATTGAATTTCTGCAATGAGGCGTCGCTGTAGCCGGAAATGCCGAACACCGCCTTTTCTCCTTTCTCAGGCCTGTAGCCGGTTCCAAACATCCAGTCGAAGATCGAAAGGTTGGTTCCGAAATTCTTGTCCCAATGGCGCTCGACCTTGCTGTGGTGGATCTGATGCATGTGGGGGCTGATCAGGAACCGGTCGAACCAACCCAGACTGACCGGAATATGCGAGTGCTTGAGGGGGTCGAGAGTCCAGATAGCGAATAGCTTGCTCGCGACGGCCCGCAGGGCGACGGCCTCGACGAGGCTGATGCCGAACAGGAACATGAACAGCCCGGCAAACATGCCGGTGATCACGCCGGCAACGATCCCGCCGTAGACCAGCGGGAACGAGTGGCCGCGCTTGGATGTCAGGGGATTAAGGAAATCGGCCGAGTGATGGACTTTGTGCAGCTCCCACAAGGCAGGCACCTTGTGTTCGAGATAATGTACCAGGTAATCGGCGAACTCGGCAGCAATCAGCATCACGATCGTGCACGAGAACGTCACGACGTAGTTGATACCCAGCGGTGAAAAGTCTGCAAAGACGGACCGCAAGCCAAAATCCATCGCGCCGGAAACCAGAGCCGTGGCCGCGAGGCCCGGGGCGACAAAGACGAGATCCGTCAGCTTTCTCCAGACATAGATGATGACATCCATGTGGAAACTTTTCGATGTGAGCACGTTGAAAGGCACGCAGTGCTCGAACATTTCCCGGAATGAAAAGTCCGAACTGTCTCTCCGCAGCAGAAAGAAGAAGCTCAGCAATCCGGCGCCGAAAAAAATCCCCCATGTAATGGCGAACTGCGGAAAATTCAGAAAATATGCCTGCAGATTTTCCATCTTGATCCCTTTCACTCGTTGCGTGGAGCCGAACGTGCTTCACGTCAGGACGCATTGGGGGACTGTGTATGGTCGCTATGGGCGGCAAGGCACACAACGCGGCGACGAATCTGCCGAAGACCTGTTCCAAGGCTCGATCCTTCGCCGTTCTTCGCAAGTTACGGCAAAACCCAAGGTCGGTCGTTTTCCGAGCCGAGCCCTAGGTTATCTCCGTATCGCAAGCGGATCGTATCGTTTTGAACCGTAGTGGCAACAGCATCAAAAGGTTTAGGAAGGATCGACATTCGCACGCCGCTTGTGAATTTTCGGACGGACCCTCAATGATTTGGCTGCGGCGATCACTGGCTGATAAGCGCCGCCTCGTTGAGCGGGTACATCATAGCAGTTCTGTTTCTGATCGTGGTCGGGGGCCGGCTTGTGCGGCATGCCGCGACCCTGCTTGCATCAAGACTGCCAGGGATGTTACCTCGCGGCTGGGATCGTGGACGTCGGATTTCATTCCGATCCATTCAAGCCCGTGGCGATATCGGTCGACATTGACTAGCCGCCAAATTGAGTGCCCGGGGGGCGACCCGGTATTTGGCCGCTGACCGCATCAGAGTTCGTCTAGCCCTTCATTCAGCGTCTCGATGTTGCGTAGCCGCTTTCTTCCCTCGACGCCTGCCTTCTCCAGGCATCGGGTGATCAGCAGATGGCAGAGGGCCATGACCGCCGTATGGTTGAATAGTGGGCCGGGTGCCAGGGTCTGGCATTGGAAATGCCAGGTTGCCGACGTCTCGAACGCGGCACCCTCGTCGGTGATGTAGAGGAACTTCGCTTTTGACTTCCGAAGCTGGGTGAGGATGGCGTCCACCTGAGCGATTCTCCGGCGCATGGCGAAGAATATGACCACGTCGTCTTCCCGCAGGCTGACAAGATGTTCTCCAAGCGTCTGCCCCGCGCCGGGGATTGCGACGATATCCTCGATGACCTGGGTCAACTGCCATTGCAGGTAGGAGGCAAAGGGATGGCTGCTCCGGAAACCGAGCACCCAAACCTTCCGGGCCGCAATCATCGCTTCCGTCACGGCCTCGATCTGGCCCTCGGAAATGGAAAGGAACGTCGCTTCAAGATTGGCGACCCCCTGGGCGACATGCGCTTGCATCGATTGGGCCGCCGCGGCGTCGGCAGCGGTCGTCAGGAAGAGCCGGGAACCGGTCTGCTTTTCGGCCCGGGCATGACGGCGGGCTTCCTCGTAGTTTTCGTAGCCGAGGCGCTGGATGAAGCGCGTCACCGTGGCCTTGGAGACATGCGCAAGCGCGGCAAGCTCCTGTGCCGAATAGCTGGCAAGTTCGCCGGGAAAGTCGCAGACGAATTCCCCCACGCGCTTCTCGGCAGGGTGCAACTGGGGAATTGCCTGCCTTACGCGATACAGGAACGATTTATCCTTCGGCACGGTAAGCTCCGCCAAGACATCAGCGCGCGGACTTTCCGGCTGGACGCCGCGACTTGCAACAGAAAAAACGACCCCTCCATGGCATTGCCTGGGAGATGCCCCCATCAGTTCGCCCTCGATCCGGCTTCAGGAGCATGGGCCATCCGGGAAAGCAGCAGTTCGACAGCGGAGCGGATAGGCGCAATCACCGGTGACGAGAGAGCCCGCTGAAGATCGGCCGCCGCCTGGCCCAGCGGACCGCCGCCGATGATGACGGCTTCGGCGCCATCCCGCTCGAGACATTCGCGAACCGCGATCTCAAGGGCCGCGTGCAAACGTGCGGGGTCGGAGGCAAGGACCAGCGGATCCCCGCTGGTCAGCCGCGTACCGGTAAAGAGGTGGGCAAGGCCAAGCGTTTCAGCCTTGGCGGCGAAGCTCACCACGAGGTCGGGGGTAACGGTCGCAATGCCGAAACGCCGGCCTCCGGTGGAGGCTTCGTACATGCTCGCCTCGCAGATGCCGACCGTCGGCAGGCTGGACAGGGCCTTCAGGCGATCGAGGCCCGGATCGCCGAACGCGCTGACGATCAGCCCATCGCTAAATTGCTCCGCCGCCAACCCCATTTCGACGACGCCGCCGGCCGATGCAGCAAGCTCCTCGCCATTCAGGATCATCGATACTCCTCTCGTGGCGGTGACCCCCTCCAGGGAGAATTTTTCCGGCAGGTATGTCCGGGCGATCTCGGTCATCATGGCCGTCGTCGCCCGGGAGGTGTTCGGATTGATCAACGTGATACGCGTCATGTCTCGTTCCGTGCGCAATTGCCCGGATGCCCTCCCTGCCTTGTCATCGTCTCTCATCATCTTTGGCGTTCAGGCGCATTGCACACAAGCGACGCTGCCGGTCCCGCCGACCGGCATCAAGGCTGGTACTTCCGTGCGGCAGAGATCGGAAACCTGCGCGCAGCGTGGCGCGAAGGCGCAACCGGGCGGCATGGCGGCCAGGTCCGGCGGTGCCCCGGGAATGGTGATCAGCCGGTCGCGTCCGTGGGCCAGTTCGACGCGGGCACCGAGCAGCCCCTTGGTATATGGGTGTCTCGGTTCGCGGATGATGTCGGCAACCCTGCCTTCCTCGACGATTCGCCCGGCATACATCACCGCGATCCGGTCCGCGACCTCCGCCGCGACGCCGATATCATGGGTGACGAAGATGACGGAGAGCCCGTACTCCTTTTGCAAATCGCGGATCAGCAGGAGGATCTGGATCTGTACCGTTGCATCGAGAGCCGTGGTCGGTTCGTCGGCGAGCAGGACCTTCGGATTGCAGGCGAGCGCCATGGCGATCATCGATCGCTGCAGCATGCCGCCGGACATTTCATGCGGATAGTTCTGCAGCCGGCGCTCCGGGGAGGGGATCTTGACCTTCTGGAAGAGAGCAAGCGCGCGCGCCGCGGCTTGCGCGCGCGAGATGCCCTCATGCCGCATGATGGTTTCTTCTATCTGGCGGCCAAGCGTATAGACCGGGTCAAGCGCCAGCCGCGGCTCCTGGAAGACCATCGAGGCGACGGCGCCGCGAAAGGCACCGAGATCCTTGGCCGTCAATCCCGTCACATCGCGGCCGGCGACCGTCATCGAGCCTTCGATCGTCGTGCCTTTGGGGTGCAGGCGCAGCAGCGAGCGCATCGTGACGCTCTTGCCGGACCCGGATTCGCCGAGCAGCGCAACAACCTCACCCGGCTGCACCGAAAGGCTGACGCCGTTGACGGCTTTGACGGGCTTTCGGCCGCGGTTGAACGTCACGGAAAGATTGCGAATATCGATCATCGCGGCGGTTTGCATGGTCATGCCTCCATCAATGCCGGTGCACGGCTGTGGCGGGAGCCCGGTACGGACATCAGGCAGGCTGCGGACTGGCTTTCGGAAACGCTGGCAAGCGGCGGCAAATTCTCGCTGCAGATGCTTTCGGCGAACGAACAGCGGGTGTGGAACCGACAGCCCGAAGGCGGATCGATCGGGTTCGGCGGGTCGCCCGAGAGCGGCGGCTCTAAGGTTCTTTCGGAGGGGTCCATCTTTGGCATCGAGGCCAGCAGCGCCGCGGAATAGGGATGGCGGGTGTTTTCGAAGATCGCGTCCCGGCTGCCGATCTCGGCCACCTTGCCGAGATACATGACCATAACCCGGTCGCACATGAAGCGCACGACGTTGAGGTCGTGGGAGATGAACAGGTAAGTCAGCCCGAAATCCCGCTTCAGGTCGAGGAGCAGGTTCAGGACCTGCGCCTCCACCGACTTGTCGAGCGCCGACACGGCTTCGTCGAGGATGATGAGCCGCGGTTCGAGTGCGAGCGCCCGGGCGATGTTGACGCGCTGCCGCTGTCCGCCCGACAGTTCGTGCGGGTAGCGGCCGGCAAAGCGCGACGGCTCCAGCCCGACCCGGTGCAGCAGGTCGTGGGCCCTGGTGATCGCCCTGCCTGCAGCAATGCCATGCACACGTGGCGCAAAGGCTATGGATTCTTCAATTGTCAGCCGCGGGTTGAGGGAGGCGTAGCTGTCCTGAAAGACCATCTGGACCTGGCGGCGGTAGTCGGAAAGCGGCAGCGCGCCGCCAACCGTCTCACCGTCGAACAGGATATCGCCTCGGTCGGGCAAGATGAGCTGCATCAGCAGCCGCGCCGTGGTGGACTTGCCGCAGCCGCTTTCTCCGACGACCCCGAGCGTCTCGCCCTTGAGGATGTCGAAATCCACGCCATCGACGGCGCGGACAACCTTCTTCGGCTTCATGAAACCGCTGCCCTTGACCGGGAAATGCTTGATGAGGCCGCGCGCGGAGATGAGCGGCTGAGCAGGCCCGCCCCTTTCGCCGACGGGAAGATCGTAGGCAGGTTCTTCAACGATGCTGATCATGACTTCACATCCATGGCTGTGCGCAGCCCGTCTGAGAAAAGGTTGAAGCAAATCGAGGTGATGAAGATCATCACGCCGGGCAGGGCCGCCACGAACGGGTTGTTGTAGATCGCTGTGCGAAGCGTGTTCAGCATCAGTCCCCATTCGGCATCCGGCGGCCGCACGCCGAGGCCAAGGAAGGAGAGGCCAGAGGCGAGGATCATCGATACGGATATCAGGCTCGTGGCGAAGACGAAGATCGGGCCGAGCACATTGCCGAGGATATGGACCCGGATGATCGTCATCGGCGGGGCGCCGGACGCCCGTGCCGCGTCCACGTAGTCGAGCTTGCGGACCTGGGTGGTGACGCTTTCGGCAACGCGGGCGATCTGCGGGATGAAGACGACGGTCAGCGAGACCAGCGCATTGGTGAGCCCCGCGCCGAGTGCACCCGACAGCGCCACGGCCAGAAGGACCGACGGAAAGGCGTAGAAGACGTCGACCGTGCGCATTATCAGCGTGTTGACGATGCCGCCCGCGTAACCGGCGACGATCCCGATCGTCGAGCCGATGATGAAGGCGATCGGTACCGGGATGACGCCCATGATGAGCGAAAGTCGCGCGCCGTAGATCAGCCGGGAGAGCATGTCGCGGCCGAGTTCGTCCGTGCCGAAGATATAGCCTGGCGTGCCGATCGGCTTGAGGCGGCGGATGACGCTGCCCTTGGAGGGATCGTAAGGCGCGATATAGGGAGCGAAAATCGCGATCAGCACCAGGATCAGAAGAATAGCGAGGGCCGCCATGGCGACCGGATCGCGGCAGATGCGGCGCAGCACGCTGCTCCAGAAGCCGGGCGACTTGGCGATAGCGGCAGGCGAAGGGGCCGCGATGTCTGCGGTGACGACAGCCATGTGTCAGCTCCTCTGGATGCGGGGATCGATCGCGCTCTGCAGCACGTCTACGACGAGGTTGAGGAAAACGAAGAACATGGCGAGCACCAGGATCGTCCCCTGCAGGATGGGCAGGTCGCGGGTGAAGATCGCGCCGTTCAGCAGGAAGCCGGTTCCGGGCCAGGAGAAAACCGTTTCGATCAGGATCGAGCCGCCAAGCAGGTAACCGAGTTGCAGTCCCATGACCGAGAGCGCGGTCGGCGCGGCGTTGCGCACCACGTGGCGCAGGATCTGTGGTGTCATAAGCCCCTTGGCGGCCAGTGCCTGGGTGAAGTCCTGGGAGAGGATATCGGCGACCAGCGAGCGGATGGTGCGGGCGATGATGCCCATCGGGATGACCGACATGGTGATCGCGGGCAAGATGAGGAACTGCAGGTAAGCCCAGCTTAGGTTTCGGCCCGACGATCCCTCCGGTCCGCCGCCCATGGCCGGCAGCCAGCCGAGAGTGACGGAAAAGGCGATGACCAGCACCATGCCGAGCCAATAATGAGGCACGCTGACACCGAGCATCGAAACCGCCGATGCCAGGCGATCCACCCACCCGCCGCGAAAGACGCCGGCCAGGAAACCCAGGGAGGAACCTGCCACGAAGCCGATAACGGCGGCAGCGAGAGCAAGGATGATGGAATTGACGGATGCATCCAGGATCTCGTTCAACACCGGCCGGCCGCTGGCGATCGAGGTACCGAGATCGCCCTGCAGCGCATGCCATGCCCAAAGGGCATATTGGACAGGAAGCGGCCGGTCGAGGCCGTAGAAGCTGCGCATCTGCGTCTGCAGCTCGGCAGAGGCATCCGAAGGCAGGATGGCGGCGAGCGGATCGCCCGGAGCGATATGGATCAGCATGAAGCATACGATGCTCACGCCGATCGTGACGGGAATGACGTGCAGAAGTCGTTTCAGGGCATAGAGCAGCATGGTGTCCTCACCGGGAGAGGTTGATCGGGCATCATGAAAGGCGGTGCGCCGATCGCCGGCGCACCGCCTGCTCGGGATTACTCCATGGTAATCGTCGAAAAATCCTGGAACCAGTTCTGGGCCTGGACGAAGCCCTTGACCTTGGCGGTCATGGCGCGGGGGTTGACGTCATGCGTCACCATCAGGAACAGCGCATCGTTCACGTATTTCTCGTGCACCTGCTGCATCACCTTGTCCTGCTCCACGGGATCGAAGGTATTGCGCACCTTGTCGAACAGCGCGTCCATATCCTTGTCGCAATAATAACCCCAGTTGGTGCCGGTCGGCGGGGCGAGCTTGCACTGCGACTGGCGGATCATGGCGGTGAAGGGATCCTGGATGAAATAGCTGTAGTTGATCGCGGTGGCGCCCTTGGCGCTCGGATCCTTGGCACCCGCCCGCCAGATGTTGATGACGGTATTCCAGTCGGCGACCTCGTATTCGATATTGATGCCGACTTCGGCAAGCGTCTGCTGGATATACTCGTTCATCTGCAACGGCAGCATCTGGCCCGAGCCAGACGAGGAAATGATGACCTTGGTCTTGAGCGGCTTGTCGGGGCCGTAACCCGCTTCCTTCATCAGCTTCTTGGCTTCCTCGACATTGTATTCCACCTTGAAGGTCGGCTTGCCGAACCACTGGTGGCCGGGCGGCATGTAGCCTTGCGCCGGTACGGAAAGTCCGCCGAGAAGCTCGTTGAGGCCATCGCGGTCAACGGCAAGGTTTGCGGCCTTCCGGACTCGGATATCGTTCCACGGGGAACCGTCGATGCGCGACAGGTGCCAGGTCCAGTTATGCGGATAGGAATTGGTGATGATCTTGAGGCCGGCCTCCTTCAGTGATTTCACCGAATCCGGGGCGGGAGCCTCGATCCAGTCGACCTGGCCGGAGCGAAGCGCCGCGACACGGGTATTGGGTTCCGGCAACGGGATCAGGACGAGCTTGTCGAGCTTGGGAACGCGCGCTTTGTCCCAATAGTCCTTGTTGGGTGTCAGTTCGGCCCGTTCGCGGGGCGTAAAGCCGCTTTCCATCTTCCATGGGCCGGTGCCGGAGGGCTTTTGGGCAACCGTATCCCAGTTCTTGCCCTGCTTTTCCCAGTTCGCCGGCGAGGAAAGCAGGATCCAGCTCAGCTGGTAGGGAAGCGTCGCATCTGGCGTGTTGGTGGTGATTTCGACGGTCAGGGGATCCACGACCTTGTAGGAAGCGACCGCCGGGATGCGCGACTTGCCCTGGGCCGCCTGGCGCTTGTCGAACTGTGGCGCGTCCGCCTTCAGAAGCTTGTCGAGGTTCCAGACGACCGCATCCGCATTGAAGGCGCTGCCGTCATGGAATTTGACGCCATCGCGGAGCTTGAAGATCCATTTGGTCTTATCGGCCGGATCGACCTGCCAGGATGTCGCAAGGCTTGGAATGAGGGCAGACGGTTTGTCGGCTTTCGAAAGGTCCCACTCGATCAGGGAATTGTAGACCGTATAACCCATGAAGCGCTGGCCTTCGCCGCCCTGGTCGGTCTGGCCGGTGGTGAGCGGGATATCGGAAGCGGTCATGCCGATGCGCAGCGTTCCAGCCGCCAGCGCGGGGGTGGCGGCGGCTGCAAGGAGTGCAACTGCGGTCGCGCCAAATACCGTCGTCAACCGCAGGTCCCGGAAAATGCCGATGCCGTGCCGGCTACTTGATGATGTGTTGGTCATGCTGTTCCCTCTTTTATTGAAGTCGCTGGACTTTGACCCAGTCATCAAAGGAGAAGCAGATTTCATGCCAATTTCTGTGAAACCAGGATTTCACTCATCTCGAAAGGAACAGCGCAGATGGATGAGCGTGATTTCGAGATAGGGGCGGCTCGTGCCGAATTCTGTGGCGAGACTGCGAGGCGTCTGCCGAAAAATGCCGCGCCGGTATCCGCAGCGTCGATGTGGGGCGGATGTCCTGAACGGCTGCTTCAGTGGATCCTCGAGAGGGGCTGTTGCACTTCGCGGCGTGGCTGCGAGGTCGTCGGTTAGGCAGATAAATGGCGAAAATCTTGGAGCCACGGTTTGTCGGCTTGAATTTATCGGTTGATTAGAGGCGCACGGCGCTTAAAGCATAAGCGTATCAGACGCCGCGAAATTGGACCGCAAAACAGACCCATGACCAACAGAGATTATTATTCGAACCTCGGCGGTTTGCCGCCACAGACAGATCTTCTTTCCAGCAAGGCTGTTTTCACGACATCCTATGCGGTCATCCCCCGAACAGTCATGTCAGACATCGTGGCCAGCCTGCTTCCCCATTGGCAGGGAACCCGCGCATGGATCATCTCCCGCCCGATGACGGGGTTTTCGGAGACGTTCTCGCAATACATCGTGGAAGTTCAGCCTGGCGGCGGAAGCGACCGGCCGGAACCCAACGCGCGCGCCGAGGCGGCGATCTTCGTCGTCGAGGGCGAGATGTCGATCGAGTTTGCCGGAAACGATCATGCGCTGAGGGCAGGCTCCTTTGCATATATCCCGGCCGGATCGCCGTGGAAGCTGCGCAATCGCGGCACGGCACCGGTCAAATTCCACTGGGTTCGCAAGGCCTTTCAGGCTGTCGAGGGGCTGGAAGCTCCGCCGGCGGTCTTCACCCATGAAGACGAGCATCCGATTTCATGGATGCCGGATACGGGCGACCGCTGGGGAACAACCCGTTTCGTCGACACCTCCGACGTCCGCTACGACATGCATCTCAACATCGTCACCCTGGAACCGGGCGCGACCATCCCCTTCATGGAGACCCATGTGATGGAGCATGGCCTCTACGTTCTCGAAGGCAAGGCGGTCTACAGGCTCAATCAGGATTGGGTGGAGGTCGAGGCGGGCGACTACATGTGGCTGCGCGCCTTTTGCCCGCAGGCCTGTTATGCTGGCGGCCCCGGCCGCTTCCGTTACCTGCTCTACAAGGACGTCAACCGCCACACCGAACTGTGGTAGTCGCTGCCCGACGAGCGCGAGCGGCGTCCTGGCATCGGGACGCCGTCAGCCGAGTTCGAGAGTGGTAATTCCGAACACGCCCGGCATACGCACCGCCGGCGCCGGACCGCGATACATCCGCGCGGTCGTGAAGCCTTTCACAAAACGATGCGCCTCGAGATAGGCTGAAAATTCCGTCTGCAGGGCCGGGACGTCGACATGCAGGGTTTCGTTGCCGATCTCGGCGGCGCAGGCGCTCAGCAGCTTTTGCGCGTCGGCGGCTGACCGGGCAAACAGCGGACCGATCTTGTAGCCGTCATGGCATTTGCGGCAGACGGCATAGCCGCAGACATTGCCGTCGCGGATGATGACCTTGGCAGCCCGCGGCGGCTTCAGCCAGGCGGTCAGGAAAGCATCGCGCTCCGAAGGGAAGAAAGCTCGGTCAAAGTCAAAAATGGCGGGCACGAGATCGTCGGTGATCGCGGTTACATCGGCATCGCGGTTTCCGACGAGGCTGCCGCTCCAGCGAAACGTCTCGTAGGCCGGCTCGAAACCCATGCCGCGATAATTCGCCTGCTGTTCCGGCACGCCGTCGAGGCCGATCGTCCGGCCGTCGAGATGTGCCATCCCGGCATCCCAGACCTTTCTGCCAAGACCCCTGCCGCGAAAATCCTGATGGGCGATATAGAGGCCGATGAAGCCGAAATCGGAACCGTAGCGGACCGCGGATATGCCGGCTCCCATCTGATCGTCTACGAAACAGCCGAGGAAACCTTGAGGGTCGGCGGCATGAAGGGCCGGCGCATCGGCAAGGCCCGGATTCCAGCCCTCGATCCGTGCCCAGTCGACGAGCTGTTCGAGCTCGAAGGAGGTGAGCGCGCGAATGGTGGCGTGAGTTTTCATTTGGCGGCGAGTTTCCCGGGCTCGAAATCTTCGAGCAGGCCTTTATAGGGCTTGCGGACCGGAGAAGCATAGGCGCCACGCTTGGCCGTCGACAAACCCAATGTCACCAGTGCCTCGGCCTGTTTCACCGCCGCCGCGACGCCGTCGATCACAGGCACGCCGAATTCGCGGCGCAGTTCGGCCGTGAGGTCGGCCATGCCGGCGCAGCCGAGCACGATTGCCTCCGCCCTGTCGTCGCGCAGCGCAGTGGCGATCTCGCTGCGCAGCCGGTCGCGGGCATTGGAATTGGGGTCTTCCAGTGACAGGACCGGAATATCGGCGGCCCGCACCTTGCACCGTCCGGCCATGCCGTAGCGATCAACCAGGTGTTCGAGCGGCAGGCGCGAGCGCTCCATGGTGGTGACGATGGTGAAGCGCTGGGCGATGAAGGCGGTGGTGGCGACGGCCGCTTCGCAGATGCCGACCACAGGAATATTGGACAGTGCCCGTGCGGCGTCGAGCCCCGTGTCGTCGAAACAGGCGATGATCGCCGCATCGGCGCCGGCCTTCGCCCCCTTGGCGATCTCGATCAGCAGGCCGGGCACCGCGAAGACCTCGTCATAGTAGCCCTCGATCGAGACCGGCCCCATGGAGGAGGTGACGGCAAGGATTCCGGTGCCGGCATTGGCGACGCGGATTGCGGAATCGGCGATCGTCGCCGTCATGCTGGCGGTGGTATTCGGGTTTACGACGAGAATGCGCATTCTGTTCACGACCGCAGGCGGCGGCGATTGAGGTGGACGATCAGGCCGAGCGTGCCGGCGATGACAAGGAAGGAAAAGGCCGTCGTCACGGTACCGAGCGCGTAGAGCACCGGAGTCGTGACATTGGTCGTCATGCCGTAGATTTCGAGCGGCAGCGTGTTGAACGAGCCTGCCGTCATCAACGTGCGGGCGAATTCGTCATAGGACAGCGTAAAACCGAACAGGCCGACGCCGACAAGGCTCGGCGCGATCATCGGCAGCACGACGTGGCGGAAGGTCTGCCAGGACGAAGCGCCGAGATCGCGCGCGGCTTCCTCGTAGGCCGGCGAAAAGCGGTTGAAGACGGCGAACATGATCAGGACGCCGAAGGGCAGCGTCCAGGTGAGGTGCGCACCGAAGGCGGACGTATACCAGGACGGCTGAAAACCGAGCTGCTGGAATACGACGCCGATGCCGAGCGAGATGATGATAGAGGGGACGACGAGGCTCGCCACCGCGAGATAGAACAGTGCCGTCGAGCCGATGAAGCGGCGGCGGAAGGCGAGGCCCGCGAGCAGCGAGACGACGACGGTGACGATCATCACCATGATGCCGAGTATCGCGGAACGGCGGAACGATCCGCCGAAATCGCCGACCGCCTGTGTCTCGAACAGGTTGGCGAACCAGCGCAGCGACACGCCGTTCAGCGGGAAGGTCAGGCCGCCGTTCGGTCCCTGGAAGGAGAGGATGAGGATCGCCGAGAGCGGGCCGTAAAGGAACAGCACGAAGATGGCGAAGAAGATGGCGAGAAGGTAGAATTCGCGGCCGCGCTTGTCGCTGTGCATCTCAGAACTCCCTTTTTCCTAAAGCTCTTTGCGGATGTCGACGATGCGAAGAATGCCCGCGACCATCAGGAGAACGAGGACGAGCAGTACCACCGCGTTGGCGGCGGCTGCCGGGTATTGAAGCAGCGACATCTGGTTCTTCATCATCAGCGCCACCGAAGCGCTCTGGCCGCCGGACATCACCTGAACGGTCGAAAAGTCGGCCATGACCAGGGTCACGACGAAGATGGTACCGATCGCCATGCCGGGCTTGGCAAGCGGAATGATGACGTTGGTGAGGATCTGGATGCTCGTGGCGCCGGCATCGCGCGCGGCTTCGACCAGCGACTTGTCGATGCGCATCAGCGTGTTGAAGATCGGCGTCACCATGAACAGCGTGTAGAGATGCACCATTGCGAGCACCACCGCGAAATCCGAATAGAGCAGCCATTCGATCGGTTCTGGGATGATCCCGGCATTGATCAGCGTCGTGTTGACAAGGCCGTTACGCCCGAGCACCGGTATCCACGAGATCATGCGGATGATGTTCGACGTCAGGAACGGCACGGTGCAGACGAGGAAGAGCACCATCTGCATGGCGGTGGTGCGGATGTGGAAGGCCAGAAAATAGGCGACCCAGAAACCGACGAACAGCGTGATCGCCCAGACGAGGAAAGCAAATTTCAAGGTATTCAGATAGGTCTTCCAGGTCACCCACGAACCGAGGGTCTCGGCATAATTCATCGACAGGAAATCCGGATACATCTGGGCGAAGTCGTAGTCCCAGAAGCTGACGACGGAGATCATCAGGATCGGCAGCAGCAGGAAGGCGCCGAGGATCAGCGCCAGCGGCGTTGCCTGAAGATAGGAGATCAGCGCCGGCGACAGACGAAAGCTTCTCGCCTTCGCCATGTCGGCCCTATCTGGTTCCGAGGATGTGATCGTGGCCATGTTTCGTCTCCCTGGGGTCACCCGAGAGAGGAATATGCTTCCTCACCCGGTCGTCATCCTCGGGCTTGACCCGAGGATCCATTTCGTCGGCCGTACGCCCTTTCGCTCTCTCGCCCCTGGCGTGGATCCTCGGGTCAAGCCCGAGGATGACGGCGTAAGGGATGCTGGGCTTGCAGCGCCGGACCCCGGGCCTTACGCCGCGATGAACTCGTTCCAGCGGCGGACCATGTAACGGTCCTCGTCCATCACCGAGTTCCAGCAGGCGACGTGGCCCATGCGTTCTTCGAAGGAGCCGCCGTCACGGATTGCGCCGGCCTTTTCCATGACCTTGCCGTCCGGAGCGACGATATCGCCCTTGGCCGGCTTGCCTTCGATCCAGTAGCCCCATTCGTCGGCGGACATGTGGGCCTTGGCGGTTTCCATGGCGGCCGAATAGTAGCCCTGACGATTGAGATAGGCGCCGACCCAGCCGGACGTGTACCAGTTGATATATTCATAGGCAGCGTCGAGCTTGGCGCCGGAGAGATGGGCTGCGAGGCCCAGACCACCGCCCCACGAGCGGTAACCTTCCTTGAGCGGCTGGTATTTGCAGGCGATGCCCTTGGAGCGGACGGCGGCGACGGCCGGCGACCACATCGACTGGATGACGACCTCGCCTGAGGCCATCAGGTTGACGCTCTCGTCGAACGATTTCCAGAAGGCGCGGAACTGGCCTGCCTGCTTGGCCTTGATCAGGAAGTCGATCGTCTTGTCGATTTCCGCCTTGGTCATGTTGCCCTTGTCGGCATACTTGATGTTGCCCATGGCTTCCATGATCATCGCGGCATCCATGATGCCGATCGACGGGATGTTGAGGATCGAGGCCTTGCCCTTGAACTTCGGGTCCATGATGTCGGCCCAGGTCGAGATCTCGCGGCCGACGAGGTCCGGGCGGATGCCGAGCGTGTCGGCGTTGTAGATGGTCGGAACCATCGTGAACCACTTGGTCTCTTCCTTGGCGAAGGTCTTGTCGCCGGGCTTTGCGACATAACCGACCGTGTGCGGCGCGGTCCCTTGAGCGATCACGCTGTCCGGCTTCAGCTTGCCGTTTTTAAACAGCGGCACGATCTTGTCGTAATACTTGAGCTTGGTCGTATCCATCGGCTGGATGACGCCGGCCGGATAGACCTTCTTGAGGATCCAGTATTCGATGTCGGCGATGTCGTAGGAGTTCGGCTGGGTGACGGCGCGCTGGGCGGCCGCGTCAGAGTCCGTCGCAGTCATTTCGAGCGTGATGCCGAGGTCGGCCTTGCACTTCTCGGCGATCGCGTTGAGGTTCGAAACGCCGGTGCCGAACTGGCGCAGCGTAATCGGGTTCTGGGCCCAGATGGTCGGGAAGCCGGTGATCGCCCCGGAGCCGGCGGCAAGACCGGCCGCGGCGGACGCCGTCTTCAAAAGCGTTCGGCGCGAAATTCCCTTAGGTGTCTTCTTGGTCTCAGTCATTGCCCTGTTCTCCTCTGGTTGAGTTTTTTGGTGGCATCAGTTCTTGAGGCGACCGAGGACGATCGCGTCCTCGCGGCCCCAGGAAAGCGGGATCGCTTCTCCGACCTTGACCGGATTGGCGAAAAACTCGGCGTCGGTCAGGATCGCGGTGAAATCCTCGATCCCGGCGCCGTTCACCGAGAGTTTTACCGAGGAGCCGCGATATTCGACGTTGGAAACCGAGCCGGTGAATCCGAGGCCTTTTTCCGAAGGCTCGCCGATGCGGACATGGTCCGTGCGGATGGCGATGTCGGCGGTGTCGGTCAGCCCGGCTGCGCCGTCATCGGTGGCCAGGAAATCGCCACCTGCAGGCACGGACAACATCAGCTTGTCGCCGGAACTCTGTGTCACCCGGCCGGAAATGACATTGTGATCGCCCATGAATTTGGCGACGAAGGCGGTGGCCGGCTTTTCGAACACCACGCGCGGATGGGCGGCCTGTTCGATCCGGCCATCGTTCATGACGACGATCAGGTCGGCGAGCGCCATCGCCTCCTCCTGGCTGTGCGTCACATGCACGAAGGTGATGCCGAGCGATGTCTGCAGCTTCTTCAGTTCCGCGCGCATGCGGATCTTCAGGAACGGGTCGAGCGCCGAGAGCGGTTCGTCGAGAAGCAGCGCTTCCGGATCGGTGATCAGCGCGCGGGCCAGCGCCACGCGCTGCTGCTGGCCGCCGGAAAGCTGGGCCGGACGGCGGGTCGCATAGGCTTCGAGTTGCATCAGTCGCAGCATGTCCATCGCCTTGGCGCGCCGTTCGTCCTTGTCGACGCCCTTCATCTTCAGGCTGAAGGCGATGTTGTCGATGAGGTCGAGATGCGGGAATAGGGCATAGGACTGGAACATCATCGCCGTGCCGCGTTTGGCCGGAGGCAGGTCGGTGACGACGGTATTGCCGAGGCGGACGTCGCCCGAGGAAATGCTCTCGTGCCCCGCGATCATCCGGAGCGTCGAGGTCTTGCCGCAACCGGAAGGGCCGAGCAGGCAGCAATAGGTTCCGGCGGGAATCTTCAAGCTGATCGCGTGAACGGCAGTGGTTGTTCCGTAGATCTTAGAGACTGAAGCGATGTCGATTTCGGCGGCTTTGCTCATCAGGCGCTCCCTTGCGTCTGATATTGTTATGCATCAGCCATGCCAACTCGATTAAACGTCTAGAAAGGCTTGAGTTTACCTGAACGGGTCAGCGGTCGGGTTTTACTGGTGCGCAAAAATCAGGCGATCGTTTTCGATCCATTGGGCAAATCGTATGCAATCTTGGTGTTGGATCAAAAACAAGTTGCTTGGCATCCGGTAGACACTCGGGTTACAAAGGCCGTACATTGGGCCGCAGTGATGAATATCAGCGAAAAAATCAATTTTACGGATACCGCGCCAGAGGACCGCTCTCAGGAAGACCGCTCCATGGCGATTCGGGAAACCTTGCGGAATGCGATCATCGACCGACGTCTGGCGCCCGGCACGAAACTTTCCGAAAGCGAAGTCGGCTCCCTGTTCGACGTCAGCCGCACGGTTGCCCGCGCCGCCCTGCAGATGCTCGCCTTCGAAGGCCTGGTGAAGACCGAACGCAATCGCGGCGCCTTCGTCTCCAATCCGTCGCCGGAAGAGGCGCGGCAGATTTTTGCGTCCCGCCGGCTGATCGAGCCCGGCATCGTCGCGGCCGCGGTCGAGCGGATCACGCCTGAGGACATTGCGAAGTTCCGTCGTCAGCTCGACGAGGAACAGCGTTATCTGAACGAGCGCGGTCCGGCCGCTCGCCGCGCCGAGATCAAGGCGTCCGGCGATTTCCACCTGATGCTTGCCTCCGTTGCCGGCAATGTCATCCTGCAGCGCTTCATGGACGAACTCGTTGCGCGTTCATCGCTGGTGATCGCGCTCTATGGCCGCTCCGGCGTGTCGAGCTGCGGGCATTCCGAGCATACTGCCGTTCTCGACGCCCTGGAAAAGGGCGACGGCGAGCGCGCCGCCAAGCTCATGATCCACCACATCGACCATATCGAGGCGGATCTCGATCTTCAGTTGAAGCAGGGCTCGGGTCTCAAGGACGCCCTGTCGCTCGCCTAACCGCGCAAGTGTCGCAAGGCCTCGGTATAGGCGGCCAGGTCCCGTTCCGGGTCGGCGGGCAGTGCGGCGGCGCGAATGACCCGGCCGCCACCTTCCTCGATGCCGAGGTCGATCATCAGATTGTCGGCTTTGCCATGGTTCTCGATCGACAGGCCGTCCGGCCCCCGAGGTCTCCCGCTGCTCTCGTCGATCTCGAGCCCGGAATACCAGATCGACCGCACCCGCGTGCCATAGTCGTCGGGGTGGTTGGTATAGGCCCAGACCCGTTTGCCGAGCGCGATCATGAAGCCGATTTCGTAGACGGTGCCGGGATCGGCGCTGATGCCGCGGAACGGCGTGATATTGGCGAGGCAGACATCCGCCCGCCGCATCGCGCCATCGTTGCGCTGGTAGATCGCGGCTGCCGTCAGCTGGCCTACGGGCGCCTGGTTTTCGTCGCTGCCGGGACCGGTCGGCTCAAAACCGAAGCTGCGGGCGAGCCGGCGCTTCTCGCCCATCACGATCTGGGCGTCGGGCAAAAATACTTCGGGGCCGGCGAGATAGATGGTCGGCATGAAAATCCTCTGATGAATCGGTCGGTACCAAATGTTCCATAGCGTCCTGTCCGGTGCATTGCGAGCATGAATGCGCCGGCCGAGCGACCAGGTTGGCATCCTGAGCAAGATCTTTCCGGAAACCAAGGACATCCCGTCCGATGTGACCGCGCCGAATTTCGTGCCGAATATCGAGGCGCTGACGGCGACCAATCCCGATCTCGTCATCCAGTGGGGCGGCCGCGGCAACGATATCGTCGCCCCGATCACCAATGCCGGCCTCAACGCCATGCTGATCCTCTACGGAACCGAGCAGCTGACCCGCGACTACATGACGATGACCTCCAAGGCGATCGGCAAGCCGGAGCGCATCAAGGAACTGGTCGAGTGGCGCGACCGGGTGCAGAAGGACATCGAGGCCAAGGCCAAGGCGATCCCGCAGGACAAGAAGCCGACCACGCTTTACATAGCCCGCGCTCTCACGGAGATTGCCACGACGGGAACCAAGGGCAGCTACAACGCCTGGTACATGGAACTCGTCGGCGGCAGGAACGCCTCGGCCGAACTCAACGGCACGGTGACCATCAACAAGGAGCAGATCGCTCAGTGGGATCCGGAAATCATCTTCCTCAACGCCTTCGAAGCCAGGCTCAACGTCGATTGGGTCTATAACGACCCGATCCTGTCGCTGACCAAGGCGGCCAGGAACAAGCGCGTCTACAAGATGCCGCTCGGCGGTTATCGCTGGGATCCGCCGAACCAGGAATCGCCCCTGGCCTGGATGTGGACGGCCAATGTCACCCAGCCAGACGTCTTCAAATACGATCTGCGCGCCGAGATGAAGACCGCCTACAAGACCCTCTACAACTACGACATCACCGATGCTGATATCGATGGCATCCTGTGGATGAAAGAACAGAGCGGCTCGGCCAACTACGCTCAGTTCAAGGCGAAGTAGGTCATGGCGGCGCTGACTGAAGACGAGGCGGCTCCGATGGTCCGCTCGCATCTGGCCCGGCAGGCGCTGGTTTTTGCAGCCTTGCTGGCGCTGTTTGCGGTCGCCTTCGTGGTCAGCCTCTGCGTCGGCCGTTTCTCGGTTCCGGCCAGTCGGGCGCTGGAGCTGATCTGGCTCGGCGTCACCGATCCGTGGCGGGAGCTCACCACGATCGAGGAGCGCATCGTTCTTCTGGTCCGGGCGCCGCGCGTCGTGCTGGCAGCGCTCGCCGGCGCCGGGCTCGCCCTGTCGGGTGCGGCCCTGCAGGGCGTTTTCCGCAATCCGCTGGTCTCGCCGGATATCCTCGGGATTTCGCAGGGAGCGGCCTTCGGCGGCGCGCTCGGCATCATGCTCGGCATCTGGGGTTTCCCGCTGATCGCCATGGTCTTCATCTCCGGCATGGCGGCGGTGATCCTCGTCGGCCTGATTGCGCGCGTCAACGGCCGCAGCGAAACGATCACGGTGATCCTTTCCGGCCTCGTGGTCAGCTCGATGTTCTCCGCCGTCGTCTCGCTGCTGCAGTTCGTCGCCGACCCCAACACCTCGCTTCCGGCCATCGTCTACTGGCTGATGGGATCCTTCGCGACCGCGACCTGGGAACGCACGCTGATCGCCGCACCCGGCCTCATCATCGGCGGCGTGCTTCTCTGGATGCTGCGCTTCCGGCTCAACATCCTGTCGCTGGACGAAGCGGAAGCCCAGAGCCTTGGCGCCAGGACGAACCGCGAGCGCTGGCTGGTCTTCGGGCTGATCGCCGTCATCGTCGGCAGTCAGGTGGCTGTCTCCGGCATCATCGGCTGGATCGGCATCGTCATTCCGCATGCCTCCCGACTGCTCGTCGGCCACGACCATCGCGCGCTGTTGCCTGCCTCGGTCGTGCTTGGCGCCGGTTTCATGGTGATCATCGATACGCTCGCTCGCACCGCGACCGCCGCCGAAATCCCGCTCGGCGTCATCACCGCCCTGGTCGGCGCGCCGATTTTCGCAATGCTCCTGCGCAATCACTACCGCGAAAGGAACGGCTCATGATCGGCCTCGAAGGCGCCACCGTCCGTTTCGGATCGCGCATCATCATCGAAGCCTTAAGCTTCTCGGTCCCGGTCGGCCGCACGCTCGCCATCCTCGGCCCGAACGGGCGCGGCAAGACGACGACGCTGAAGGCGATGCTCGGTTTCCAGCAGCTCGACGCCGGCCGCAGGGTCGCGCCCGATATCGTCGGTTATGTGCCGCAGACCGGTACCAGCAACCAGCGTTACCGCGCGCTTGACGTCGTGGTCATGGGCCGCGCCGCGCATCTCGGCATTTTCGGCCAGCCGGGACCGGAGGATTTCAGGATCGCCCGTTCGGCGCTGGAACGGGCCGGTGCCGCGCGTTTCACCGATCACTATTTCGACCGCCTTTCCGGCGGCGAGCGCCAGCTCGTGCTGCTTGCCCGCGCGATCGCGACGGGCTCGCAGGTGCTGGTTCTCGACGAACCGGCAGCCGCCCTCGATCTGCACAACCAGGAACGGCTGCTGACCTTGCTCAATACGCTGCGCCATCCGCGCGACAAGGCGATCGTCTTCACCACCCACGATCCGAACCACGCGCTGTCCTCCGCCGACGATGCGCTGCTGATGATGCCGGACGGCCAGCCCCCGCTCTTCGGCCCGGTCGCCGAGACGATCACGCCGGAACATCTGGAAAGCCTCTATGGCGTGCCGATGCGCGTCGTCGAACTCGCCGGTCCGTCCGGCGAAACCCATCGGGCCGTTCTGCCCGCCTTTGCAGGAATTCGTGCCGCATGACCATCCTGATGATCCAGTCGCACTACCAGGAACCGTATTCGATGACCGCGCCGCTGTTCGGCGATGCCATCGCCTCTGGCCTCATGAAGATCGTGCGCGAGATGGAGCTGACCGGCGAGGATTTCGCGACGGCGCGCGGGCTGATCACCACCACGCATCTCGACCAGATCGGTTTCCAGCGATTCTCAACCGATGTTACCGCGTTCCTCGACCGCGGCGGCCGCTGGATCTATCACGGCCATATCCTTCGCCCGATCTTGGCCGAACTCGGCACCTATCAGCCAATCCCCAATCCGAAGCGGGTGGATTTCGTGCAGACGCGGCTTTCCGAGCACCCGATCTTTGCGGGCATCGACCAGAAAATGCTGGAAACCAACCATGGCGTCGCCGGCTTCTACGGCCGCGGCCACAACCCGCCGCCCGAAGGCGCCGTTGTCATCAATGCGCTCGGCCCGACACAAATCCCGATCGACTGGGTCTGGGCCCGGCCGCAGGGCGGTGAGTTTCTCAGCCATGCCGGTAACGAATTCTGGGGTTGTGGCGACGATCCCGAAATCAAGAAGCAGTTGGCGAGCCGCGCCGTCGCCTGGCTTGCCGGAGAGCTGAACTGATGAGCATTCTCGCGATCCATCCCGGCGCCTATTACCATATCGAGACACTCGAAGCGCCGCGTTATGCCCATCATTTCGACGTGCTCGTGCGGCCGGAAGACCTGCCCTCCGTGGATCTTGCCGAGCACGCCGTCGTCTTCATTCCCTGCCGCACGCCGGCCGATCGCCTGGCGCCGCATGCCGTGCAGCTGCGCGCTTATCTCGATCAGGGCGGCACGATCGTCGCCACCGGCGAGACGAACTGGGACGTCTTCCTTCCGGGCATAACCTTCACGCCGCAGGTGACGAACTGGTGGTGGTGGCTGACGCCCGGTGCCGATCTCGGCGTCCGCATCGCCTCTCCCGATCATTCGCTGTTCCGCCATCTCGGCCAGGACGATCTCACCTGGCACCTGCACGGCTGGTTCGATCCACCGGAAGGTGCGGACGTGCTCGCCGTCAACGGCGAGGGAAAACCCATTCTCTATGTGGACCAGGTGACGACGCCCGGCCGCATGATCATCACCAGCCTCGACCCGTGCTTTCATCACGGGTCACATTTCATGCCGGCGACGACGCGCTTCCTGGACGGTTTTCTGCCCTGGATGCGCCAGGAGCTGGACGGAGCAAGGACAAAATGACCGATAAAATCGACGTTCTCGAAGACGGCAAGCCGCTCTCCTACACCTATGCGGACATGATGCATTTCCACGGCTTCGGCTTTCCGGGCGGTGTCGCCCATGCCTTCAAGGTGATGCAGCGGGCCATGCCGCTCTTGAGCCCCGATGGCCCGCCGGAGCGCCGCGAGATCGTCATCCGCACCGCGTTCCGCGGTCCCGGCGGCCGCGACGCCTTCGAAATGGTGACGCGTGGCCTGA
The DNA here is from genome assembly GCF_000732195.1 of Neorhizobium vignae. Lineage (GTDB taxonomy): Bacteria > Pseudomonadota > Alphaproteobacteria > Rhizobiales > Rhizobiaceae > Neorhizobium > Neorhizobium vignae. Next base: position 69,976 of record NZ_JNNU01000018.1, on the reverse strand, counting down.
CCGAAGGCCGCTATACGGTCGATCACGGGCTCGAAAAGCCGGAGCGCGGCAATATTCTCGAACGCTATGTCTTCGAGCTCAGCTATCGCGGTAAGACCGTGACCTTGCAGCTCAAGGAAGGCCATGTCCGCGAGGAATTCATTATTGTCAGCCGCAAACCGGACCGGACGCCGGCCGAAGAGGAGCGCCTGGTTTGGCTGAAGCAGGAAATGGCCGACCGGCTGCTTCTGGCGCCGGCCGACGCGGTCTACGAAGAGGCCTGAGCCCTCCTCAGGCGGTAAACAGGTTCCTGAATTGCGACGGCTGGCAGCGCAGATATTGCGGTGCCGGCTTCACCTGGGCGCCGAGTTCCGCTGCCGCATGCCAGGGCCAGCGCGGATCGTAGAGAACCGCGCGCGCGAGCGCCACGATATCCGCATCGCCGGTCGAAACGATCGCTTCCGCCTGTGTCGGCTCGGTGATCAGGCCGACCGCCACGACCGGCATCTTCACCGCAGCCTTGACGGCGCGCGCCAAGGGCACCTGGTAGTTCGGGCCGAGCGGGATTTTCTGTTCGATATGCAGCCCGCCGCTCGACACATGGATGGCGTCGCACCCCTTTTCGTCCAGCATCTGCGCAAACGCGATGGTCTGGTCGATGTCGAGTCCGCCGTCGATCCAGTCAGTCGCCGAAACGCGCACCGTCACCGCCTTGTCGGACGGGAAGGCCTGGCGCACGGCCTCGAAAACTTCGAGCGGGAAACGCGCCCGGTTCTCGAGCGAGCCGCCATATTCGTCGGTCCGCTGGTTGGAGAGCGGCGACAGGAACTGGTGCAGCAGATAACCGTGCGCCGCATGGATCTGGATCGCATCAAGGCCGATCCTGGCTGCCCGCACGGCGGAAGCCGCAAACGCATCGCGCACGCGCTTCAGCCCATTCTTGTCGAGCGCGACGGGGGCTACGTATTTCGGATTGAAGGGGATCGCCGATGCCGACTCGGTCTGCCAGCCGTTCGGATGATCTGGGGCGATCTGGCTGCCGCCGAACCAGGGCTTGTCGGTCGAGGCCTTGCGGCCGGCATGGGCGAGCTGCACCGAGATCGGCATGTCCGACCATTTGCGGATACTGTCGAGCGTGCGGGCCATCGCCGCCTCGGTCGCATCGTCATAAAGCCCGACATCCGCATAGGTGATGCGGCCTTCCGGGGTGACCCCGGTTGCCTCGATCGTCAGAAGCGCTGCGCCGGAAAGCGCGAGCTGGCCGAGATGGATGAGGTGCCAATCGGTCATGCAGCCGTTCTCGGCCGAATATTGGCACATGGGCGCGATGACGATACGGTTCTGGAGATCGAGATTGCGGACGCGGAAGGGCGTAAAGAGAGCGGGCTGGGCCATGACGGGTTCCTTTGCGCGATCGGTGGCGCTCAAGGGGAGGGTAGGGTGCGCCGGGACCGGTTCCGGCTTTGTGACAAATCGCGACCGGTGCTTCAAGTCACGCTGATGCGAGGGCCGTTCACCAGACGACCGGATGCGTCTCGCCGGTCAGCACATTGACGAACCCTTCCGGCGCCCGTTCCGACGGCGCGACCAGCACCCAGCGCCAGGGCGAGCAGGTCAGCGTCGCAAACGACAGCCGTTCCGGGAAACCCGGCCACCAGCGCGGCGAAAACGTCGGTTCGTACATCCAGTCGATCGTCTCGCCCGCCTTGTAGAGCGCCTGCATTTCCGCATCGAGCTCTTCCGCCGAGCGCGCCGTCATCAGCCCGCCGACCTCGTAATGAACGCGGGCGATCACCTTGCCGCCGGAGACCAGAACCCAGCCGCCCTGCTGTTCGGCAAGCGCGTTGGCGACCATCGCCATCGCCTCGTCCGAGGAACCGACCACCCAGATATTATGCTTGTCGTGCCCGAGCGTCGAGCCGAGCGCCGTATCCGGCGTACGCGGCCCGGTGCCGAGCCAGAACATCTTCGACACCTTGGCCTCGCCGGAGAACCGGTCGACGATCGAGAATTTCGTGACGTTGCGGTCGTGGTCGCGCTGGACGGCGCCGTCGTTGACCGGCAGTTCCATGGTGATGAACTCGTCCGCCCAGTGGAAAGGCCGCAGCAGCGCGGCATTCGCCGTAACGCGATCGGCCGGCGCTTCGATCCGGAAATCGGCCGCGGTCACCGGACGGTCGATCTTCACCGTCTTCGTCGCCCATTCCGGCCAATCGATAGCCGGGCGTATACCGGTGAATGTCTTGCCTTCCGACACCGGCCCGCCATCCGCCCAGACCTTGGCGATAGACAGCTTTTCGACGTCGTCGAGCAGCACGATATCCGCGAAACGGCCGGGCGCGATCGACCCGACCCAGGGCGTAAGCCGCATATGCCGCGCCGGGTTGAGCGTAACGCACTGGATGGCGATTTCCGGCGGAAGTCCGTTCTCGATCGCGAGGCGCACGTTGTAGTCGGTCGCGCCCATCTTCAGCGTGTCGGAGGCGCTGCGGTCGTCGGTGACGAAAGCCACCTGCGACCAGTCGGCGAGGTTCCTTTCGATGAGGCCGCGGATCACCTCCGGCAGCGAATGCGGCCGAAGCTCGATGAACAGCCCGTGCTGCATCTTCTGCCAGATCTCCTCCAGGAACCAGCCTTCGTGATCGGAGGCAAGGCCGGCGGCGGCGAACGCATTGATCGACGGGAGGTCGCGCAAGCCCGCGCCATGACCCTCGACCACGCCGCGCTGTTCGAAGGTCGCGCCAATCATGCCCCAGAGACGGTCATAGGAGGGATTGGATGGGTCGGAGATCGACGGCCAGTCCATCACCTCGTCGAGGCCGACGACCATCAGGCTTTCGCGCATGAACCGCTTCTGCTCGTCATGACCGAAATAGCCGCCGCCCCATTCATAGGCGGTCGGCGGCACGGCGGAACCCGGCAGCGGAAAGATCTTCATCGGCGAGCCGCGGCGGCGGGCTTCCAGCCAGAATTCCAGGTTGCGGGCGCCGTTGACGTTGGAGAATTCGTGGCTCGCCTCGCAGGTCCAGGTGACCCCATGCGGCATCACGAGCGCCGCTTCCCATTCCGGCGTCAGGTGCGAGCTTTCGATATGTTTATGCGCTTCGCCGAAGCCCGGAACAGCAAAAAGGCGTGGCTCATGACTGCGTTCGGCCACCTCGCCCGAAAAGCTGCCGGCCGGCCCGACATAGGCGATCCGCCGTCCCTTGATGACGATCTCCTGGTCGTCCAGCCATGTCCTGCTGTGGACATCGAGCAATCGGCCCACCCTCAGCAGCCGGTCCGCCGGCCGTTTGCCGAGCGCCGTCAGCACCAGGTCCTGGCGGATGCGGACTTCGTCGGTCGCGTTGATCAGCAGGTCGTCGGGGAGGGGTGCGGAAACTGTCATCGGAGGAATGCCTGTCGGTTCTGATCGCCGGACCCTAAAGACGATGCCCGGACGTGTAAACCATCGCAAACCGTGCATCGGTCGTTCGCGTGAGGTCCGAAATCACCCCCCCGGCTTGAGATGGTTCAAGCCTAAAGAAATTTGGTTCTTTAGGGGCTATGCCTAATAATTGTGCTTGCAGCCGAACCGTTCAAAAAATAGTATCACCCCCAATTCCCGGGGGTGCCCCCAGGGGAGCATCAACGCCGCTTTTCGCAAAGGACACGCCTCATGAAGGCCACTCGTTTCACCCAATTGGCAACCCTTGCTCTCCTGGCGACGCTCGGCGGCGCGGCGGCGGCAAACGCCCAGTCGAAGACGCTCACCATTTCCTGGTGGGGCTATAACGGCGAGAAGATGACCGCCAACATCATCGACCCGTTCAAGAAGATCTGCGGCTGCGACATCGTTTTCGAAACCGGCAACAATGCCGACCGCCTCAACAAGCTGAAGCTGCGCGACGGCAAGGGCGTCGACGTCATCTATCTGACGGACAGCTTCTCGCAGCTCGGCATCGAACAGGGCCTGTTCCAGCCGGTCGACCCTACGAAGATCCCGAACCTCTCCGAAATCTACGAACTCGGCCGCGCGCCGCAGGGCAAATATGGCCCGGCCTACACGATCGGCCGCATCGGCCTCGTTTATGACTCGGCCAAGGTCAACCCTCCGATCACCTCCTGGAACGACCTGTGGCGTCCGGACCTGAAGGGCTCGGTTTCGCTTCCGGGCATCACCACCACGGCCGGCCCAATGGTCGTGGTGCAGGCTGGCAAACATGCCGGCGTCGATCCCTATACCGGCACCGACAAGGCGTTCGAAGCCGTCGAAGCCCTGAAGCCGAACGTCGTCAAGAACTACAATACCGGTTCCGAACTGGTGAACCTGATCTCGACCGGCGAAGTGCGCGTTGCGATCGGCCAGGACTTCACGCTCGCCTCTATGCAGGCCGCGGTCAAGACCATGACCTGGGCGAAGCTCAAGGACGGCGATATCGCCACGCTCAACACGGTCAACATCCCGAAGGGTTCGACGAATGTCGAACTGGCCCACCAGTTCATCAACTTCATCTTGTCGAAGGACGTGCAGCAGAAGGAAGCCGAGCAGGGCGTCGATGCGCCGATCTCCACCAAGGTCGTGCTCACCCCGGACCAGGCGAAGATCTGGACCTACGGCGCCGACCAGGTTGCGAGCCTCAGCCGCATCGATTACGCCAAGATGAACGCCGCCAAGACCGACTGGATCGACCGTTGGAACGAGGTTTTCGGCAAGTAATCTTGGTGCCGCCTGGACCGGCGGCATGGTTGAATTGAGAACGGAGCGCCGCTATCAACGCGGCGCTCCTGCTTTGAAAGAGTACGAGATGAACAAGCTTGCCAGATGGGGTTTGACGATGCCGGCGACGATCGCCGTCGTCCTGCTTCTGGTCATTCCCGTCGTGCTGACGATCGCCACCACATTCGGCGAAGCGGCCGGTCCGTTTTCCACCTATACGGCCTTCTTCAAGAGCGGCTTTCGCATGGCCGTCCTCTACCGAACCCTTCAGGTCGCCCTGATCACCACGGGCATCGCGCTCGTGGTCGGCTTCATCACCGCTTACGTCATCGCCCAGATGCCCGGACGCCTGAAGAGCATCATGATCGTCGCCGCGGTCTTTCCTTTGCTGACCGGCGTCGTTGTCCGCTCCTTCGCCTGGCTGATCATCCTCGGCAAGAACGGCATCATCAACAATGCCCTGATGTCGGTCGGGCTGATCGGCGAGCCCCTGTCGATGCTCTACACGCAAGGCTCGGTCATCGTCGCGATGGTCTATCTGTTCGTGCCGCTGATGATCCTGACATTGGTCGGCGTGCTCGAGGGAATTCCGCGCGACCTCATCGAGGCGGCCACCTCGCTCGGCGCCCGACCGATCCCGACCTTCCTGCAGGTCATCCTGCCGCTTGCAGCCCCCGGCCTCATCGTCGGCGCGGTGCTGGTTTTCACCGGCAGCTTCACCTCCTATGCGACGCCGCAGCTTCTCGGCGGCGAAAAGCAGATGATGATGGGCACCTTCCTCTACCAGCGCGCCATGGTGACCTTCGACTGGGTCGGCGCCTCGACGATCGCCGCGATCATGGTGATCATAACTATCGGCGTCGTGCTCATCATGAGCCGCATGGCACGCCGTCTCAATCCGATGGCGGTCTGATGGCGACGCGTATTCATCCCCTGCTCGGCGCGTTCGCCATTCTCGTCTTCTTCTTCCTGCTCGCGCCGCTGGTAATCATCGTCGGCTCCGCCCTCAGCGACACGACATTCCTGACCTTCCCGCCGCAGGGGCTGACGCTGCGCTGGTTTGCCAACATCTTCCAGATGGAGGCCTTCCGCCGCACGGCGATCACCAGCCTGCAGGTGGCGCTTCTCGGCACCGGCCTGTCGCTGCTGATCGGCATTCCTGCGGCCTACGCGCTGAACCGCTACCGGGTCGAGCTGCCGCGCTGGCTCTCGACACTGTTCGTGCTGCCGATCCTGGTGCCGGAAATCGTCTTCGGCTTCGCACTCCTGAAGTCGATCACGATAGGTCTCGGCCTGCCGGTCTTCATCAGCCTCGTCGTCGGCCATGCGCTGCTGATCCTGCCCTATTCGGTGCGGGTCGTCGGCGCCAGCCTCGCCTCCTTCGATTTCTCGATCGAGGAAGCCGCGCGGAGCCTCGGTTGTCCGCCGCTCAAAACCTTCATGACCGTTGTGCTGCCGAACATCCGCGCCGGCGTCATCGCCGCCTTCATCCTCGCCTTCATCACCTCCATCAACGACGTTTCGGTCTCGGTCTTCCTGACCGGTCCCGGCATTTCGACGCTGCCGATCCAGATCCTTGCGCATATGGAGCAGTTCTTCGACCCGACCATCGCTTCCGTTTCCGTGCTTCTGATGCTGGTGACCGTCGGCGTCATGGCGATCGTCGAAGCGACGCTCGGCCTTACATTCCTGACCAAGTAGGTTCCCGTGACCGTATCTCTGACTATCGAAAACCTCTCGGCTCATTACGGAACCACTCAGGTTCTGAAAGACCTGTCGATTTCCGTTGCGGCCGGTGAACTGGTGTCGCTGCTCGGCTCCAGCGGCTGCGGCAAGACGACGACGCTGCGTCTGGTGGCGGGCTTCCTGCAGCCGACCAGCGGCCGGATCAGGCTCGGCGACCGCGATCTGACGACGTTGCCCGCCCATGCCCGCGATATCGGCCTCGTCTTCCAGAACTATGCGCTTTTCCCGCACCTGACCGTGCTGGACAATGTCGCGTTCGGCCTGAAGCAGCGCGGCTTGGCTAAGACGGACCGCACCAAACGGGCGATGGCGATGCTGGAACGCGTCGGCCTCGCGCCGCTCGCCGACCGGCTGCCGGCAGCACTTTCCGGCGGCCAGAAACAGCGCGTCGCGCTCGCCCGCGCTCTCGTCATCGAGCCGCCGCTCCTGATGTTCGACGAGCCGCTCTCCAACCTCGATGCCAAGCTCAGAATCGACATGCGCGTCGAGATCCGCCAGCTCCAGCGCGCCAACGGCACGACCTCGCTCTACGTCACCCACGATCAGGAAGAAGCGTTTTCGATCTCGGATCGCGTCGCGATCATGAATGCCGGCCGCATCCTGCAGCTCGACACGCCCGAAGTGCTCTACCAGAAGCCGGCCAGCGCCTTCGTCGCCCGTTTCGTCGGTTTCGAGAACCTGATCCCCATGAAGGTCGTCGAGCGTCAGGCGGCGACTGTCACCGCCGAAGCCGCGGGCGGCACGCGGCTTCATCTGTCTCAGGATCTGTTCGGTCCGATCAAGGACGATTTCATCCTGGCCTGCCGCGCCGACGGGCTTGCGGTCCGCCGTGAGGGAGAAGGTATCCCGGCGGTGCTGGGAACGCGCACCTATCTCGGCCGTGCCTATCAGTACAAATGCAAGACGGCTGCGGGCGAAATCACCGCCAACGGCCCGCTTTCCGACCCGTTGGATGCCGGCGCCCAGGCGGTCCTTACCCCGTTGCCGGAACAGTGCTGCATCCTCGATCCGGAAGATTGATCCGGGAATAACGTCAGTACTGAGCCGTTTGCCGGGGGCGTTGACGCAGGTCAAACCGCCGAAGCGGCCCGTATGTCAGCACATCATGGTCACAATCCTTCAACCGGCAGCGTATCTGCGCTGTGAGGCCAAAGACCATGAATTACGTCTCAGAAACAATCGGGCTGGCGATCGGCACCTTCCTGGTGTTGCTCGCAGCCGCCTATGCCCATGATGGCCTTTTCGCGGCCCATATGTGGGTCCTGTTCTTCGTGCTGCTGCTCAGCACGGTCGTTTTGCTGCGCAAGGCTTCCTTTGCGCCGCAGAGGTTCGCGGTGCGCCCACCGGCAAAATCCGAATATTTCGACGAGGTGGTCAAATACGGCACCATCGCCACGGTCTTCTGGGGCGTCGTCGGTTTCCTGGTCGGCGTCGTCGTCGCACTCCAGCTTGCCTTCCCGGACCTGAACATCGAACCCTGGTTCAATTTCGGCCGCCTGCGGCCGTTGCACACCTCGGCTGTCGTCTTCGCCTTCGGCGGCAATGCGCTGATTGCCACCTCTTTCTATGTGGTCCAGCGCACCTGTCGGGCCCGCCTTTTCGGCGGCAACCTCGGCTGGTACGTGTTCTGGGGTTACCAGCTCTTCATCGTCATGGCGGCGACCGGCTATCTGCTCGGCATCACGCAAGGCCGCGAGTACGCCGAGCCGGAATGGTATGTGGATCTCTTCCTGACGGTCGTCTGGGTCGCCTATCTCGCCGTCTTCCTCGGTACGATCCTGAACCGCAAGGAGCCGCATATCTACGTGGCGAACTGGTTCTATCTCGCCTTCATCGTGACGATCGCCATGCTGCATGTGGTGAACAACCTGGCGGTCCCGGTCTCCTTCCTCGGCGTCAAGAGCTATTCGGCCTTTTCGGGCGTGCAGGATGCGCTGACCCAGTGGTGGTACGGGCATAACGCGGTCGGTTTCTTCCTGACCGCGGGCTTCCTAGGCATGATGTATTATTTCGTGCCGAAGCAGGTCAACCGCCCGGTCTATTCCTACCGGCTGTCGATCATCCACTTCTGGGCGCTGATCTTCCTCTATATCTGGGCCGGTCCGCATCACCTGCACTACACCGCGCTGCCCGACTGGGCGCAGACGCTCGGCATGGTCTTTTCGATCATGCTCTGGATGCCCTCCTGGGGCGGCATGATCAACGGCCTGATGACGCTCTCGGGCGCCTGGGACAAGATCCGCACCGATCCGATCGTCCGCATGATGATCATCGCCATCGCCTTCTACGGCATGTCGACCTTCGAAGGCCCGATGATGTCGATCAAGGCGGTCAATTCGCTCAGCCACTATACGGACTGGACGATCGGCCACGTGCATTCCGGTGCGCTCGGCTGGGTCGGCATGATCTCCTTCGGCGCCGTCTACTACATGACGCCCAAGCTCTGGAACCGCGAGCGGCTCTACAGTCTCGATCTGGTCAACTGGCACTTCTGGCTCGCCACCCTCGGCATCGTCGTCTACGCCGCCGTCATGTGGGTTGCCGGGGTGCAGCAGGGCCTGATGTGGCGCGAATACGACAACCAGGGCTTCCTCGTCTATTCCTTCGCGGAGACCGTCGCGGCCATGTTCCCTTACTACCTGCTGCGTGCGGTCGGCGGCGCCATGTACCTCGCCGGCGGGCTCATCATGGCCTTCAACGTCACCATGACCATCCTCGGTTATCAGCGGGACGAGCGGGTTCGGGGCGGTGCTTCCCCAGCCGCTCTCCAGCCGGCCGAATAAGGAGGGATATCCATGTCCATTCTCGACAAACATCACTACATCGAACGCAACGCAACCCTGCTCCTGGTCGGCTCGCTGCTCGTCGTCTCGATCGGCGGCATCGTGGAAATCGCTCCACTCTTCTATCTCGAAAACACCATCGAGAAGGTGGAAGGCATGCGGCCGTATTCGCCGCTCGAACTGGCCGGACGCGATATCTACATCCGCGAAGGCTGCTATGTCTGCCATAGCCAGATGATCCGCCCCTTCCGCGACGAGGTGGAACGCTACGGCCACTACAGCCTGGCGGCCGAATCCATGTACGACCACCCGTTCCAGTGGGGGTCGAAGCGCACGGGCCCGGACCTCGCCCGCGTCGGTGACCGCTATTCCAACGAATGGCACGTCCAGCACCTGGTCGAACCACGCGACGTCGTGCCGGAATCGGTGATGCCGAGCTACGCCTTCCTCAAGGAGACGCCGCTCAAGATCACCGACGTTTCCATGGGGCTGAAGGCTAACCGCGCCGTCGGCGTTCCCTATTCGGACGAGATGGTCGCGAGCGCCAAGGCGGATCTTTCCGCCCAGGCGGATCCGAATGCGGACACGTCCGGCCTGCTGGCCCGTTATCCGAAGGCCAAGGTCGGCGATTTCGACGGCAACGCACAAAGCCTCACCGAGATGGATGCGCTGGTCGCCTATCTGCAGATGCTCGGCACGCTGGTCGATTTCTCGACTTATGACGATGCCGCCGGTTACCGCTGAGGGGACAAGTCCATGGAATTCTACACGGCCATGCGCCACTTCGCCGATAGCTGGGGTCTGCTTGCCATGACCCTGTTCTTCCTCGGCGTTCTCGTCTTCACCTTGCGCCCCGGCGCGAAAGCCTCTGCAGACGAGGCCGCCCGGATCCCTCTGAAGGAGGATTAAACATGGCGGAAAAACATATCGATCAATTGAGCGGCATCGAAACCACCGGCCACGAGTGGGACGGCATCCGCGAACTCAACAATCCGCTGCCGCGCTGGTGGCTCTGGACTTTCTATGCCTGCATCCTGTGGTCGATTGGATATGCGATCGCCTATCCGTCCATCCCTCTTCTGACCGATGCGACGAAAGGCCTGCTCGGATATTCAAGCCGCGCCGAACTCACGGCCGATCTCGATGGTGCCAGGGTCGCTCAGGGCGGCCTTCTGGAGAAAATCTCGACGTCGTCGCTGCAGGAGATCGTTGCCGATCCGCAGCTCAGCCAGTTCGCGACCGCCGGCGGCGCCGCGGCCTTCCGTGTCAACTGCACCCCGTGCCATGGCACGGGTGCGACGGGCGGGCGGGGTTATCCCAACCTCAACGACGACGACTGGCTTTGGGGCGGCGATATCGATGCTCTCTACCAGACGATCGCCCATGGTGTTCGCGATCCCGCCGACGGGGAGACTCGCATCTCCGAAATGCCCGCCTTTACGGATATGCTGAAGCCGGACGAGGTGCGCCAGGTGGCCGCCTACGTGGTGAGCCTCACCGGAACCCCGCGCGATCCAGCCATGGTCGAGCCCGGAAAACAGCTCTTCGCCGACAACTGTGTCTCTTGTCATGGCGAGAAGGCCGAGGGCAACCGCGACCTCGGCGCGCCGAGCCTTGCCGACGCCATCTGGCTGAAGTCGCAAGGGGAGGTGGAGATTGCCAGGCAGATCCAGTCCCCGAAACATGGCGTCATGCCGGCCTGGCAAACCCGCCTCGGCGACGTCGCCGTCAAGCAGCTCGCCGTCTACATACACTCGCTGGGCGGCGGGGAGTAAGAAAGACCCCAATCCATTCGAGCCGGACGAAACGGCCGCCTGCGTGTCATCAGCAGGCGGCCGTTTCGTCCGGCTCGATTGACTTGTGTCAAGGAGTGACCGTCGCAGAGATGAGAAAACATGGGCCAAAGGATTGGCCAATGAATCTCTACACCGCCTCCCACCTGCAGCAGAACGGGTCGTCCGTCGAGCGGATCGATGTCCAGCCTGTGCATTCGCCGGGAACGCCGAGCAGGCCGCTTTACGAGAAGCGCAAGAAGATCTTTCCGAAACGGGCCGAGGGGCGTTTCCGCCGCTTCAAATGGCTGGTGATGCTGATCACCCTCGGCATCTATTACCTGACCCCTTGGATACGCTGGGACCGCGGCCCTTTTGCGCCCGACCAGGCGGTGCTCGTCGATCTGGCGAACCGCCGTTTCTATTTCTTCTTCATCGAGATCTGGCCGCAGGAATTCTTCTACGTCGCCGGGCTTCTGGTCATGGCGGGTTTCGGCCTTTTCCTCGTGACCTCGGCCGTCGGTCGCGCCTGGTGTGGTTATGCCTGTCCGCAGACGGTCTGGGTCGATCTTTTCCTGGTGGTCGAGCGCTTCATCGAGGGCGATCGCAATGCGCGCATCAAGCTCGACGCCGCGCCCTGGAGCTTCGACAAGCTCTGGAAGCGGGTCGCCAAACACGCCACATGGCTGGCGATCGCGGTCGCGACCGGCGGCGCCTGGATCTTCTATTTTGCCGATGCGCCCTCGCTCGCCTTCGATTTCGTCACGGGGCATGCTGCCGTGGTCGCCTATTCGACCGTCGCTTTCCTGACCGCCACGACCTACGTGCTCGGCGGGCTGCTGCGTGAACAGGTCTGCATCTACATGTGTCCCTGGCCGCGCATCCAGGCCGCCATGCTGGACGAGCGCTCGCTGGTCGTCACCTATAACGACTGGCGCGGCGAGCCGCGCAGCCGGCATGCCAAGAAGGCGGTAGCCGCGGGGCAGCCGGTCGGCGATTGCGTCGACTGCAATGCTTGCGTAGCGGTCTGTCCCATGGGCATCGACATCCGCGAGGGACAGCAGATGGCCTGCATCACCTGTGCGCTCTGTATCGATGCCTGCGACGGCGTGATGGACAAGATCGGCAAGCCGCGGGGCCTGATCGCCTACGCAACGCTCGACGAATACGACGCCAACATGGCGCTCGCCACGAGCGGCGGCACGACGGCGATCGACCCGGCCGGGGTGCGCAACCCGGACGGTTCCTTCATCGACAAGGTTCGCCATTTCGACTGGAGGGTGATCTTCAGGCTCCGTACGCTGATCTATTTCGGCGTCTGGTCGGCGGTCGGTCTCGGTCTCGTTTTCTCGCTCCTGTCGCGCGACCGGCTGGAGGTCAATGTGCTCCACGATCGCAACCCGCAATTCGTGCTGGAATCGGACGGTTCCATCCGCAATGGCTACACGATCCGGCTGCTCAACATGGTCCCGGAGCCGCGCACCATCATGGTCTCGATGGAAGGCTTGCCCGAAGCCACGATGAAGATCGCCGGCGTCACGGATGTTCCCGGCCGTCTCTTCGCCGTGCAGGTGGAGCCCGACAAGACGCTTGCCCTGAAGGTCTTCGTGACCCTGCCCAAGGATGCCGTTTCCTCCGAGGCCGTCGATTTCCATTTCATCGCCGAGGACCGGCCGAGCCACGAAAAAGACAGCTATTCAGCGGTCTTCAACACGCCGGGGGCCAGAAAGTGAGCACGCCGAAAATGAACACGATCCCCGCAAAATCCTTCGTCTTCACCGGCTGGCACATGGTCGGCGTGCTGGTGCTCTTCTTCGGCACCATCATCTCGGTCAATTTCTACATGGCCTATAACGCGGTCACTAGTTGGAGCGGGCTGGTGGCGGAAAATACCTATGTCGCCAGCCAGCAGTTCAACGGCAAGGCGGCCGAGGCGCGGACCCTGACGGCCACGGGCGTCACCGGCCGCATCATCGTCAGCGGTTCCGAGGTGCGCTACGAGGTCTTCCACCCGAAGAGCGGCCCGGTCGCAGCCGATACGCTGACGCTCAAGTTCAAGCGGCCGGTCGGCGAACATCAGGATTTCGAACTGGACCTCCTTCCCGTCGCCAAGGGGGTCTTCACGGCCACCCATGAAGTCCTGCCCGGTCACTGGATCGTCGATGCGAGCGCCATCCGGAACGGCAAGCGCATCCTGCATCAGGCCGAACGCATCGCTGTTTTGAGGAGGGCGGAATGAGCTGCTGCGCGCCAGGAACGGAAGGGTATCTGGACCACCCGCTTCCGTCCTCGGAGGAGTTGACGCTGTCCAGCCGGGTGGTTGCGCCCGGCCTGCGCCAGACAGATCTCAGCGTTCCGCAGGTCCATTGCGGCGCCTGCATCGCGACGATCGAGAAGGCTTTGAATGCGCTGCCGTCGGTGGAGCGGGCGCGGGTCAATCTTTCCACGAAGCGGGTTTCGATCGTCTGGAGGGAAACGACCGGGGACGGCGCCACGGATCCCGTAGGGCTGGTCAGGGCCATCGTCGATGCCACCGGCTACGATGCGCATCTTTTCTCGAATGCCGAGGAAGTCGGCGAAAAGCTACAGCGCGACCTGATCCGCGCGGTCGCCCTCTGCGGCTTTGCGGCAGCCAACATCATGCTGCTCTCGGTTTCGGTCTGGTCGGGCGCCGATGCCTCGACGCGTGATATGTTCCATTGGATATCGGCGCTGATAGCCGCGCCGGCGCTGATCTATGGCGGCCGTTTCTTCTATCAGTCGGCCTGGAATGCGCTCAGCCGCGGCCGCACCAACATGGACGTGCCGATCGCGCTCGCCATCACGCTCTCCTATGCGGTGTCGCTCTGGGAAACCATGCATCACGGCGAACACGCCTGGTTCGATGCGACTGTCTCGCTGCTGTTCTTCCTGCTGATCGGCCGCACGCTGGACCATATCATGCGGGACCGCGCCCGCGCCGCGATCAGCGGCCTCGCACGCCTCTCGCCCCGCGGCGCTACGGTCGTGGGTGCGGACGGCTCGCGTGAATACCGCCCGGTGGACGAAATCCGCCCGGGCGACCGGGTGGCGATTGCCGCCGGCGAGCGGGTGCCGGTCGATGGGGTCGTCGAAAGCGGCGCAAGCGATATCGACGTGTCGATCGTCAACGGCGAAAGCGCGCCAAGGCCGATCCGGATCGGCGATATGATTCAGGCGGGGACGCTCAGCCTCACCGGCTCGCTGGTGCTGAAGGCGACGGCTGCCGCAAGGGATTCCTTCCTCTCCGAAGTCATTTCACTGATGGAAGCAGCCGAGGGCGGGCGGGCGCGGTATCGTCGGATCGCCGATCGCGCGGCGCAATATTACTCTCCTGCCGTCCATCTTCTGGCGCTCGCCGCCTTTCTCTTCTGGGGCTTCTTCGGCGGCGATTGGAAACACGCCATGCTGGTCGCCATCGCCGTCCTGATCATCACCTGCCCCTGCGCGCTCGGCCTTGCCGTGCCGGTGGTGCAGGTCGTCGCGGCCGGCCGGCTGTTCCGGAACGGCATCATGGTCAAGGACGGTTCGGCCATGGAGAGGCTTGCCGAAATCGACACCGTCCTTTTCGACAAGACCGGCACGTTGACGCTGGGCCGGCCCCGGCTACTCGATATCGATCGGTTCGACAGGAAACAGCTCGCTTTGGCCGCCGGGCTCGCCGTCCACTCGCGCCACCCCCTCTCGCAGACGCTCGCGATGGCGGTATCCGGTCCGGTTGCGGTTTTCGAAACGGTCACCGAAATCCCGGGCCGGGGCCTCGAGGCGGTGACGCCGGCAGGCGTCTATCGTCTCGGCAACCGACGTTTCGCCCTGTCCGTGCCGGATGACGGAAGCCCGGGCAATACGGTGACGGAAACCGTTCTCTCGCTCGACGCGAAGGAAATCGCCACCTTCCGTTTCGACGATTCGCTTCGTCCCGGTGCCGTGGCTGCCACGGATTCCCTTGCGGCCAGCGGTTTCGAAACGGGCATCCTGTCGGGTGACCGCCGCCGGGTGGTTGCCGATCTCGCCACCCGCCTCGGCCTCGAACACTGGCAGGCCGAGCTTTCGCCGAAACAGAAGGCGGAGTTCTGCACGTCGCTCGGGGCGAGCGGCCGCAAGGTGCTGATGGTCGGCGACGGCATCAATGACGCACCGGCACTCGCCGCAGCCCACGTCTCGATCGCCCCGGCGACGGCTGCGGATGTCGGCCGCCAGGCTGCCGATTTCGTGTTCATGCGCGACAACCTTGAAGCCGTGCCGCTGGCGATCGATATCTCGCAGCGCGCCGGCCGGCTGATCCGCGAGAATTTCGCACTCGCCATCGGTTACAATGTCATCGCCGTGCCGATCGCGCTTGCCGGCTATGCAACGCCATTGATCGCCGCCGTTGCGATGTCCACGTCGTCGATCATCGTCGTCGCCAATGCGCTGCGGCTCAGCGGATCGGGGAGCGCCGTCGGGGCGGAGGCGACAAAGAGTAAGGGCACGGCCGCCGCTCCCCCCAGTGAGGCTCGCGTCGCATGAACATGCTGATCTATCTTATCCCGATCGCGCTTTTCCTCGGCGGTCTCGGCCTCTTCGCCTTTCTCTGGTCGCTGAAGAGCGGCCAGTACGACGATCTCGAAGGCGCCTCCTGGCGCGTGTTGCAGGACGATCCGCCGGAGTGAACCGGCTGATGCCGGACAAACGCTGGCCCTGATGCGGACGCGGTCCACGCACCAGAGGCTGCCGGGATTTCCAGGGATGTCTCGGTCGATTGTAGAAAAAAGGGCTGCAGATGCAGCCCTTTTTGAAACCCTGCTCAGTCCAGCAGCTCGCGAAGCCGCACCGCGAGTTCCCTGGCGGTGTATGGCTTCTTGAGCCAGCTACCGGATTGGGCGAGCTCGCGCCCGGCAATGGCCGGTTCGGCGTAGCCGGAGGTGAACAATACCTTCATGCCTGGCCGTCTGGCGCGCACTTCCGCCGCCAGTTCGTCGCCCGTCATTCCGCCCGGCATCACGATATCGGTGAAAAGAAGGTGGATGCCGTCGTGCTGGCCGATCTGGTCCAGCGCTTCCTGGCCGTTCGAGGCCTCGATGACGCCGTAACCGAGCTGCGTCAGCCGGGATACGGCGATGCGCCGGACCCGCGGGTCGTCCTCGACGACGAGGATCTTTTCGGTGCCGCCGGGAATGGAGGCTTGATTCGAAGCGGTTTCGGCAGCGATCGGATCCACCTTCTCAGTCTTGCGCACCACCGGCAGGAAAATCCTGACGCTCGTGCCCTGTCCAGGCTCGCTGTAGAGTTGGATATGCCCGCCGGACTGTTTGGCGAACCCGTAGACCATGCTGAGGCCAAGGCCCGTTCCGGCGCCCAGGCCCTTGGTGGTGAAGAAAGGCTCGAAGGCCTTGTCCTTGACCTCGGGAGACATGCCGACACCTGTGTCGGTAACGGAAATCAGTACGAAGTCGCCGGTGCGGACATCGGGATACATCTGCGCATAGTCGACATCCAGCCTGACGCGGGAAATCTCGATCGACAGCTTGCCGCCGCGCGGCATCGCATCGCGCGCATTGAGCGTCAGGTTGAGAAGTGCGTTCTGCAGCTGCGATGCATCGACCAGCGCTTCGTTGGAGACGCCGGTGACTGTCGTACGAAGCTCGATCGTTTCCCCTAGCGTGCGCCGTAGGAGTTCCGAAAAGCCGGACACGAGATTGCCGATATCCGCGAGCTTGGGGTTGAGCGGCTGGCGCCGTCCGAAGGCGAGCAGCTGGCCGGTGAGCTTGGCGCCGTCTTCCGCGGCACCCTGCGCTTCGTGCAGCAGTTCCAGCAGGCCCGCATCCGCGAGCTTGTTCTCGATCATTTCGAGATTGCCGCTGATGACGGTCAGAAGATTGTTGAAGTCGTGCGCCAGGCCGCCGGTCAGCTGGCCGATCGCTTCCATCTTCTGGGCCTGACGCAGCTCCTCTTCGATCTTGTGGCGGCTGGTGAGGTCGCGGACGAAGCCGGTGAAGATGCGTTTCCCGTTGGTGACGGCTTCGCCGACCGAAAGCTCCATCGGAAACGTGCTTTTGTCCTTGCGCTGCCCGGTCACGACGCGGCCGTAGCCGATGATCCGGCGTTCGCCGGTGGTGAGGTAGCGCGAGATATATCCGTCATGGGCGTCCCGGTCGGGCGATGGCATCAGCATCTTCACATTCTGCCCGCAGACCTCGTCGGACGAGTAGCCGAACAGCCGTTCCGCAGCGGTACTGAAGGACGAGATGCAGCCGACCTCGTCGATGACGATCATCGATTCCGGAACGGTGTCCAGAATGGAGCGCAGATGCGCTTCGCGTTCGGCAAGATCGTTCTGCACCCTTTTCATCTCGGTGATATCGTTGTTCGTTTGAATGATGACCGAAGGACCGTCGCTCGATGGATTGACGGCCACCCAGCGGGTCGCCACGAAGACCGGGTGCCCATGCTTGTGATGATGGACGACCTCGCCTTGCCAGGCATGATAGGTCTGGACATGGCGACGAATCTCGTCGAGCGTTTCGGGAAACTGTGTCGCCAGAAGATCGTGAACGACCTTGCCGAGAGCCTCCTCCCGCCGCCAGCCGTAAAGCTGCTCGCAACCCGTCGTCCAGCGGCGGATGACGCCGTCAACGCCATGGACGATAAGGTTGGCATGGTCGAGAAGAAAGGTGACGGCATCGAGTTGGCTTTCCGTCGTGGCTTCGGATCCTGTATTGCCGTTCATGTCCATTCCGTCTAATGGCGCCGTCGCTCACCGAGAGCGATCAGGTCGCGCCGCATGTCTCCACAGTCATCGTCGTCTCCGGCGAGTTGCGCAAGCATCCCCGGTCGTTCGATTCTTATGGAATGACGGGCGGCCGGGTCCAGAACATTCAACACGCCCTTGCCGATAAGCCTGGTGATAGTACGCGAAACGGTCTCGATCGTCAGTCCGAGATAGTCGGCCATATCCTGCCGGCTCATGGAAAGATCGACGATCGGTTGCGCGCTCCCTTCGGCCATCGCGCGTCTCAGATATCTGAGAAGGAAGGTGCAGAGACGCTCTTCCGCGCTTTTGCTCGACAGGAGTACCATCTGGTCCTGGGCTGCGGCCATTTCGTCGCAGACGCGGGCAAAGACCTTCGGCCTCAGGCTCTCGGAATTGATGACGGCTGCCTCGAATTGCCGGCGCGCCAGCCGGCGGACCTTCGCCGTGGTGATGGCTTCCGCAGTGTAGATATAATTGTCCCGGAACGATACGCCGATCATATCGCCGGCATGCAGAAACCCGGTAATGACCCGCCGTCCGTCCGAAATGATCCGGAAAACGCGTAACGTGCCCTCCATCACCTCGAAAATATGCCGGGCCTCGTCGCCCTCGAAGAACAGGGCCTGGCCGGCCGACAGATATTCCATCGGCTGCTTCGCGAACAGCGAATGCAGGCAATCCGGTTCTTCGAGCGGTCTTGCTGCTGCCGCGTTGAAGGTCTTCGCATAATCCGTGAGAAACATGAAACTGCCCCTATCCGTTTGGTTGAGGCAGTTGACCGAATCCCGGTAACGCGCGAATGCTAGCCGTGTGAAAGACGGTTCTAGTTGGTAACAATCTGTAACACGCCGGTTCCCTGTTGATGTCATCCCCCACAAGCTCCGCAAACATCCTCGTCGTCGACGACGACCCCCGAATCCGCCAGATGCTCACGCGGTATTTCGAGGGCGAAGGGTATGCTGTCAGTGCGGCCTCCGACGGGCAGGAAATGCGCGCCCAGCTGAAGCGGCAGGAGATCGATATCATCCTTCTCGACCTTTCGCTCCCCGGCGGCCAGGACGGTTTTGACCTTGCGCGGGAGATCCGGATGCAATCGGACGTTCCGATCATGATGCTGACCGGCCGCGACGACGTGGTTGATCGGATTATCGGGATCGAGATCGGCGCAGACGACTATATCGCCAAGCCGTTTCACCTGCGCGAGGTGCATGCGCGGTTGAAATCGATCCTCAGGCGGCGCCAGCCGGCTCAGCCGAAGCCGGAGGTAAACGAGGAGAAGATAGTCCGTTTCGAAGGATGGACGCTCAACCTTTCCAGGCGACAGCTGCTGTCTGCCGAAGAGGGCGAAGTTGAACTGACAACGGGCGAATTCGAGATGCTGGCGGCCTTCGTGCAGCATGCGGGCCGGGTGCTGACACGCGATTTCCTGATGGACGCGACGAGGGGGCGGCAGCTCGATGCCTTCGATCGCACGATCGATGCCCAGATCGTCCGGCTGCGCCGCAAGATCGAGGCGGATGCCAAACATCCCCAGCTCATCAAGGCCGTTCGCGGCGTCGGTTACATCTTCACCGGCAAGCTCGGCTGATCAAAAAACGACCTGTCTGTCCGCGGCGGAAAGCCCGGCAAAAGCTCTTTCCCGGATATCGTCCGCATCGGAGCCCTGCAGCGGAACCGGCCCCAGAGGCAGGTCGTGGTCCACGGGCCTGCCGACCGAAATCGGCAGCAATTCAAGTCTCTTGCAAGTACCGTCATCCGCAAGCGTCAAGCGGATCGCGGCGCTGCGCCAGACATCGACATGCTTTTCGTCATAGGTCGCCGACCGCCCTGTGTGGAAGACGAAGTTGCCGAGGCCGGCGATGATCACCCGCCCGCGATAAAAGACGAGCGGCTGCATGACCGGCGCGCCGGTGCCAAGCACTAGGTCCGCGCCGTTGTCGATCAGGCCGCGACAGAGATCGAGCAGCCAGTCGGGCGTCGTTTTCCAGTTCGAATCCCAGTGATGGCCGTGGAGCGCCACCGCTACCAGATCCCCTATCGCCTTTGCGGCATCGATGCCGTCGACGAGCCGTCGCATGTCCGCCTCGTTCGCCGTCCAGCGGGCACCGATGGCGTCGCCGGCAGCAACGGGCGTGCCGAAGACCTCCAGTTCCGGGCGTTCGCCCACATCATAACCCACGGCGGCACGCGCCGCGCCACGTTTGTCGTCTCCGAGCGTCCCGACGATCCGCTTCAGCGTCTCGAAGTCTTCCGCAGGCACGCTCACTGTCCGCTTCATCCGCAACGGAGCAATACCGCCGCGCTCGGTCGAGGCATAGTTGATGTCCGGCTGCGGCCCGAGATCGACGGAGAAGATGGCCAGCGATTGCTCAGGTCCAGGCACGATGACCGGCGCGGCGGCCTGCTCGATATCCAAACCGCTGCCTGCGAGCTTCAACCCGGCCATTTCCACCGCGGCGCGCGTCGAGGCGATGCCCGGCGGGCCGAGATCGAAGGCATGGTTGTTGGCATGCGTCACCGCGTGAAAACCGAGTTCCCGAACGGAAACCAGCGCATCGGGGGAAGCCAGATGCAGCGTCTTCGTCTTGGTGGGCCATGCCCCTGCCGTCTCCACCGTCGCCTCGAGATTGCCGAAGACCACATCCGCTTCGAGGAAATCTCGGACCTCGGCCTGCCCCTCGCCATAGAGGTCGAGGGGACCGTGGATCAGGATTTGGCCGGTAACGGCGACGGTCAGCATGGCCTAGTTCATTTCGCGATGGGCTTCAGCGCCGCCATTGCCACTCTACCGACGATCGGCAGGCGGATGGCAGATGCACGCATACCATCGCAGAAAACCGTGTTGCGGGCCACTTGGCTTGTGCGTCCCCGGCCTTCCGGCGCATAGCTATTTGGATTGATGTCGTACTTCGGGAAGTTGGACGACGAGATATCCACCCGGATTCGATGGCCCTTGGCGAACAGGTTGGCGGTCGCAAACGGCTCGATCGTTACCTTGAACACCTCGCCCTTGACGATCGGCTCCGGCTTTTCGAAGGAGTTGCGATAGCGGCAGCGGATGATCCCGTCGGTGATGTTGAGCGCGTAGCCGGTCGGATAATCCTTGCTTGGCGGATAGACGTCGACGAGTTTCGCGGTGAAATCCGTGTCCGGCGCGTCGGATGAGACGTAGAGCTCGACCGTGATCGGCCCGACCACGGCGACATCTTCGGTAAGCGGCTCGGTCTCGAAGGAGAGCACGTCGGCACGCGCAGAAAGCGGCAGGCCCGGATGTTTCGAGCCGTAGAACTTCTCGCCCTCGCGCTGGTCGAAACCGCCGCCTTCGAAAATCGGCTGACCACTCGTCAGTGATCCGCCGATGGTCGGAACCGGGTTCTTTGGGTCGAAGTCGTAGGTGAAGGGAGACGCTTCCACCTTCGGCCTGTCGGTCGAAAGTGAGCCGTTTTCGTGGATATAGTAATTTCGGAATTCCGTTCCCGGCAGCGGCCAGTCGGCCGCCTCGATCCATTGCCCGCCGTGATCCAGCCGGCCGTCCGCGTTGCGCGTGCCAGACCCGCCGCCCATCACGAAGGCCCGCACCACCGGTTCCTGCGCAACCGTATTGTCCTTGCCCTTCAGCCAGTGATCGAACCAGTTGCGACGGAAGGATAGCCAGCTTTCCATGACATTGCCGCCAAGCGGCGCCGTCGGCCCGAAGGAAGTGTCGCCGGCAAGCGTCGCATTGCGGTTGCCGTGCAGCCAAGGCCCCATGATCAGCTGCAGCGGTCGGCTGTCCTTGCCGGAAAGTCCGCGATAGTTGTCGAGCGTCGACTTCACATAGGCGTCGTACCAGCTCGACATCAGCACGACAGGCACTTCCGGAAAGGTCTCGTAGAAACCTTCCATGTAAAGCCCGACCCGGCGCCAGCTTTCGTCGAACGTGCCGCTGCGCCACTGGTCGAGCAGGTAGCTTTCATATTCCGGCATCCAGCGCACCGGAGAATTGCCTTCGCTCCAGGGCATGACGTTGAACCATGCGTGCAGGTCCTCCGCTTCGATCGCGGCACGGGCAACCTCATTGCCCTCGCCGATCGCCTGATTGTAGGCCCAGGTCGCCTGCTTCAGTTCGAAGGCGCCGCCCTGGCGGATGCCGCACTGATAGGCGTTCGAGAATCCGCCCGAATCCATCACCATGCAGGCCAGCCCCGGTGGGTTGAGGCAGGCGAGCGCCGCTTGAGTATGGGCCGCATAGGAAAGGCCCATCGTCCCGAACTGGCCATTCGACCAGGGCTGTTCCACCAGCCAGCAGGCGGTATCGTAACCGTCGGCGGCTTCTGAAATGTATTTGCTGAACTCGCCCTCGGAATTGTAGCGGCCGCGGCAATCCTGGTAGATCACGGCATATCCCGCCCGGACGAAATAGCTCGCAACCTCATGGCGCTTCATCGGCTCCGCCATGCCCACTTCGATCTCGGAACGCGAACGCTCCGCCTTGCCGTAGGGCGTGCGTTCCATGATCGCTGGAAGTCGGCCTTCGATCGCCTTGCCGTTCTTGGCCGGCCGGTAGACGTCGGTCGCCAGCCTCACGCCGTCGCGCATCGTCACCATCACATCCCGTTCGACGACCACGTCGTCGGCAATCACCTCGAAGCGCGATGGCGTCAGAGTATCCATGTCCATATCCTCGAATTTGCAAATCAATGCCGGGCCAGCCCCACCACATGTCAGGCCGGCCCGGGGGTATGCCGCGGCTCCAGGAGAGAGGGCCGCAGCAAGATGTCGAGAGCGGGAAGACTTACTTCGCTATGCCGGCGAGCGTCGCGCTGGTGTCTTCCGTCATGTTGGCGACATAGGAGAGGTTCGCCTTGCCGGCCCAGTGAACCTTCTGCCAGTAGAGCGGGATGAGCGGCACGTCGGAGAACACCATCTTGGTGGCCTTCTGCAGCAGTTCGACACGCTTCTTGACGTCGAATTCGGCGGTGGCGGCACGCATCGCGTCGTCGAAGGCCGGGTTCGAGTATTTCGTCCGGTTGAAGGAGCCGGTGCCTGCATCCTTGTTGGCCGTCATCAGCAGGTTGCGAAGACCCGTGGCGGAGGTCGGCGTGGAGTTGCCGAGCGAGAAGATGAAGGCGGAGAATTCGCCGGCCCCGGCGCCCTTGGTGTAGACGTTATAGGGCTGTGCGACGACGCCGTTCACCTTCAGTCCGCCGCGCGCGAACATCTGGCCGAGCGCCTGCGCCACTTCCGCATCGCCCGGAAAGCGGTCGTTGGAGGTGTGGATGGTGATGCCGAAACCGTCCTTGTAGCCGGCTTCCGCAAGCAGCTTCTTGGCGTTCTCGGCGTTCATGGCGGGCGCCGCGATCGTCGGATCGTTGCCGGCAACGCCGTTCGGAACCAGCTGGCCTGCAGCTTCCGCCGAACCGTCGAGAATACGGTCGATGATCAGCTGGCGGTTGACCAGCTCGGAGAGCGCCTGGCGGACCTTGACGTCCTTCAGCGGGTTCTTGTCGAGCGGCTTGCCGTCCTTGTCGGTGATGAAGGGCGTCTTGTCGCGGGCGCTGTCGAGCGCGAGGTAGATCATCCGGGCCGAGGCGATCGAGAAGAGCTTGAGACCGGAGATCCCCTGGAGGGTCTTCACATCGCCTGGCGGCACGGCGTCGATCAGGTCGACGGAGCCGGAGCGAAGGGCCGCGACGCGCGAGGCGTCGTTCGAGATGAACTTGATCGTGACGTTGTCGAAATCCTGTTTCTTGCCCCAGAAGGCATCGTTGCGGGTGAGTTGCAGGTTGTCGCCCGGCGTCCAGGACTTGAACTTGTAGGCGCCGGTGCCGATAGCTGCCTTGCCGCTGTTGAAGTCCTCGATCGAGGCGCCTTCCGCGACCTTCTTCTCGACGATGTAGACGAAGCCGACCTGTTCGATGAAATCGGGCGTCGGCTTCTTGGTCTTGATTTCGATGGTCAGCTTGTCGATCGCCTTCATGCTGTCGATCGCAGCCACGTTGCCGGAGAAAGGCGCCGGGCTGTTGGGGATATCCTTGGCGCGAGTGAGCGAGAAGATCACGTCCTCGGCCGTCAGCGGGTTGCCGTCATGGAATTTGACGCCGTCGCGCAGTTTGATCTGCCAGGTCAGCGGATCGACATTTGTCCAGGAGACGGCAAGCGCCGGCTCGATATTGATTGCCGGGTCGGTCTGCACCAGGCGGTCGAAGACCTGCATGGCAATGTTCTGGTTGTTGCCGGTGCGCGAGAATTGCGGATCGATCGCCGACGGCTCGGTGGCGCTGCCGAGTATCAGGTCGGCGGCCTGAGCCGAGCCCAGGGCGATGACCGAGGCCGCAACCCCGGCCAGGAGAAATTTCATCGGTTTCATTATGTCTGTTCCCTTCCTTTTTAGATGGCCGGTTCGGCCGTCGCGTTTGTTGCTGCCTGATGGGCGGCAAGATCGTTCAGGTGGCAGGCGCTGACATGGCCTGCCGCATTTTCCTTCAGGACCGGCCGTTCCACGCGGCAGCGGTCGAAAGCCTTGGGACAGCGGGGATGGAAATGGCATCCCGCCGGCGGATGGAGCGGCGAAGGGATCTCGCCCTTGATCGGCGTGAACACTCGGCGGCGATCGGTAACCGACGGCAGTTCGCGGATCAGCGCCTGGGTATAGGGATGTTTCGGATTGCCGAAGAGCTCGTCAGGCGTGGCGCTTTCCACCACGCGGCCGAGATACATGACCACCACCCGATCGCAGATGTGCTTCACGACACCGAGATCGTGGCTGATGAACAGATAGGTCAGTCCGAATTCTTGTCTCAGGTCCATGAACAGGTTGAGGATCTGCGCCTGGATCGACACGTCGAGCGCCGCGACGGATTCGTCGCAGACAAGCAGCTTCGGCTTTACCGCGAGCGCCCGCGCAATGCCGATACGCTGCCGCTGCCCGCCGGAGAACTGGTGAGGGTAGCGGTCCAGATAGGACGGATCGAGGCCGACACGCGTCACCAGCGCGGCCACATAATCCCGCATCTCCCGGCCCTTGACGATGCCGTGCACCTTGGGCGCCTCGCCGATCAGGTCGAGGACCCGCTTGCGCGGATTGAGCGTCGACATCGGGTCCTGAAAGATCATCTGGGCGGAAAGCCGCATGGCGCGTTTGTCGTCGCCCTGCAGCGAGGTCAGCGGCCGGCCCTTCCAGCGTACCTCGCCGCCGCTCGCGGGCATGATGCCGGCCATCACCCGGCCGAGCGTCGATTTCCCGCAGCCCGATTCGCCGACAAGGCCGACCACCTCGCCCGGATAGACCGCGAGATTGACTTCGTCGACCGCATGTACGGTCTTTTCCTCAAGGCCCGCCCCGAAGAGGTTGGCGATCTTTTCCGCATAGTCGAGCTTGCGGGAAAACCGCCGGCTGACGTCTACGGCTTCCACGAGCGGGGTCGTCATGCGGCGCTCCAGAGGTGAGGGTGGAAACAGCGGAACTCGCGGCCGGCGGCGATTTCCAGCATCGGTTCGGTGGCGCAGACATCGGTGGCCCGGGCGCAGCGGTCGCGGAAGGCACAGCCGGAAGGGCGCGATAGCGGCGAGGGCGCGAAACCGGGGATCGGCCGGAGCGGTTCGCCGCGCGGTACCGCCGCAGGCACGGCGCTGAGCAGGCCGGACGTATAGGGATGGCGCGGCGCGGTGAGCACCCCATCGACCTGCCCCGCCTCGACGATCCGGCCCGCATACATGACCATGATCCGGTCCGCGAGTGCGGCGACGACGCCGAGGTCGTGGCTGATCCAGATCAGCGCCATACCGAATTCGGCAGCCAGCCGCTTGATCTCGAACAGGATCTGCGACTGGATCGTCACGTCGAGCGCCGTCGTCGGTTCGTCGGCGATGATCAGGTCCGGCCGGTGCAGAAGGGCAATCGCGATCGCCACACGCTGACGCATGCCGCCGGAGAACTGGTGCGGATAGGAATCCAGCCGCTCCTCCGGCGAAGGAATGCCGACAAGGCCGAGCGCATCGCGCGACCGGGCGCGGGCTT
Organism: Neorhizobium vignae; assembly: GCF_000732195.1. Lineage (GTDB taxonomy): Bacteria > Pseudomonadota > Alphaproteobacteria > Rhizobiales > Rhizobiaceae > Neorhizobium > Neorhizobium vignae. The sequence goes on along the minus strand of NZ_JNNU01000018.1, from coordinate 44,247 downwards.
CTGCGCGCGAAACCCGGTCATGCGCCTGCACGGTCTCGATCATCTGGGTGGCAACCGAGAGAACCGGGTTCAGCGTCATCATCGGATCCTGGAAGATCATCGCGATGCGCTTGCCACGGATGGCCCGCATGGCCGTCGGCGATTTCGTCAGCAGGTCTTCGCCGTTGAACAGGATCTGGCCGCCGACCACCCGGCCGGGCGGATCGACGAGGCCGAGGATCGAGAACCCGGTGATCGACTTGCCGGAGCCGGATTCGCCGACCAGGCCCACGATCTCCCGCGGGCCGACCGTGAAGCTCACGTCGTCGACGGCCCTCAGCACGCCGCGGCGGGTCATGAAATGGGTGGAAAGGTTCTTGACTTCGAGGACGGGTGTCATCGCGCTCACCTTTCACCAAGTCGGGGATTGAGGACTTCGCGCAGGCGGTCGCCGACGATGTTGATCGAGAAGACCAGGACGAGCAGAAGTACGCCCGGATAGACGCTGATCCAGTATTCGCCGGACATCAGCAGCTGGTAGCCGTTGGCGATCAGCAGCCCAAGCGACGGTTCGGTGATCGGCAGGCCGATGCCGAGGAAGGAAAGCGTCGCCTCCGCCGAAATGGCGTTCGCCACCTGCAGCATGCCGATGACGATCAGCGGCGGCAGACAGTTCGGCAGGATGTGGCCGATCAGGATCCGCGGCGTGCCGATGCCGAGCGTCACCGCGGCCTCGACATAATCCTTGTTCTTCTCGACAAGCGCCGCGCTCCTGACGGCGCGGGCAAATGTCGCCCACTGCACCAGGATCAGCGCGAAGATCACCTTCCAAAGCCCCTGACCCAGAAGCGCCAGCAGCATCAGCGCCACGAGAATGGTCGGAAAGCCGAGCATGAGGTCGACGACCCGCATGATCAGCGTGTCGATACGCCCGCCGAAATAGGCGGCGATCAGGCCAAGCACCGTGCCGACCAGAAGCGCGACGATGCCGGAAAACACGCCGACGCCGAGGCTGGTGCGCAGGCCGTAAATCATCGCCGAAAACATGTCGCGGCCCTGGCCGTCGGTGCCGAGCCAGTAGTTCATGCCGTCCATGCTCTGCGAGCCGGGCGGCAGCTTGGAATCGAGGATGTCCAGCACCGCGAGATCGAACGGGTTCTGGGGCGTCAGATAGGGTCCGATGACCGCGGCAAACAGCAGGATGATGCAGACGACGGCGGCAACGACCGCCTTGGGACTGCGGCCGATGCCGGTTACCAGGCGGCCGAGCAGCATGTCTTCGGCGAAAAGAGCGCGTGCGGTCATTGGGCGCCTCCAAGCCGGACGCGAGGATCGACCAGCGAATAGAGCACGTCGACGACGAAGTTGATGAAGATGAACAGGCTGACGATGACCAGCAGGTAGGCGACCACGACAGGCCGGTCGAGCCGCATGATGCTGTCGATCAGCAGCTTGCCGATCCCCGGCCAGGCGAAGATCGTTTCGGTGACGACCGCGAAGGCGAGCATGCTGCCGAGTTCCAGGCCGATCACGGTGATCAGCGGGATCAGGATGTTCTTGAACACATGGACGAAAACGATGCGGCGCTCGGAAATGCCCTTGGCGCGCGCGAATTTCACGAAATCGAGCGGCATCGTCTCGCGCACGCCGGTGCGGGTCAGGCGGATCACCAGCGAAAGCTTGAACAGCGACAGGTTGATCGCCGGCAGGATCAGGTGAGTGAGGCCGTCGAGCGTGAACAGGCTGGAACGGATACCCAGAAACTCGCCCATCTGGCCGCGGCCGGTGGACGGCAGCCAGCCGAGCCAGACGGAAAAGATCATGATCAGCATCATGCCCTGCCAGAAGCTCGGCAGCGAGAAGCCCAGGATCGAGCCGGTCATGATCACTTCGTCGGTGGCACTGTTCGGCTTCAGGCCGGACACGAGGCCGAGCGGGATGCCGAGCACCAGTGCAAAGACGAGGCCGGTCAGCGTCAGCTCCAGCGTCGCCGGCAGGCGTTCGAAGATGAGCGCGATGGACGGACGGTTGAAAACGAAGGAGCGGCCGAGGTCGCCGTGGAGGGCGTTCCAGGCGAAAGTGAAGAACTGTTCCCAGAGGGGTTTGTCGAGCCCGAGCGAGGCGACGACCTGCGCACGTTCCGCCGGACTTGCATCGGGCGAGATCAGCATTTCAGCCGGATCGCCGATCGCATAGATACCGATGAAGACGATGACCGCGGTCACGCACAGGACGGCGATGCTCTGCAGGAAGCGGCGGATGACGAAAACCGTCATAGCGTGCGCTCCTGCTTACCCTTCGTCCCGCAGGGACAGAGAATTCTCATGAAGACGTTCCCTTTTTTCTAGTTGTTGAGGCCGACGATAGCGGGCCGGGCGGGATGCGCAATATTATGCGCGGAACGCATGGTCCTATGCGTTTTGTGCGCGGAACCCTGTTCGATGTCTGTGCTTGTGTTCGCCGCCGCCTTCCGTAGGATCGCGGCATGAATTTCAAGCAGCTCGAAATCTTCAAGACGATCATGGATACCGGCTCCACCATAGCGGCGGCGGCCCAGCTCGGCCTGTCGCAGTCGGCGATCAGCCGCCAGCTCGCATCACTGGAAGAAGAGATCGGTCGCGAGCTTTTCCTGCGCGACAAAGGCCGCCTCATTCCCCGGCCGGAAGCGCATCTCCTGGTCGACGAGGTGGATGACGTCGCCCAGAGTGTCGCCCGGCTGCGCGTCAAGATCGGCGACGTCCGTTCGGGTGCCTTCGGCGAGGCGCTGATCCGCGTCGCCTTCCCGCACAGCCTGGCGACCACTATGCTGCCGCCGATCCTCGCCCGCTTCAAAGCTGATCATCCGCGCGTAACGGTGGAGATCCTGAGCGGTCCCTATGATGCGATCGAACGCATGGTGCGCGGCCGCGTCGCCGATCTCGGTTTCGTCCGCCTGCCGCCGGAGGAGCATTCCTTCGACACCCGCCCGCTCTTCACCAGCGGCACCACCTGCGTCATGCCGGTCGGCCACCCGCTGGCCGCCAAGCAGGCCATCGACGTCAACGATCTTGCCTGCAACGACCTGATCCTGCTCGGCCGGCAGCGCGTCAACCGCAACGAACTGGAACACGAACTGCGCCGCATGGTGCCGAGCTACCGATGCAGCCTGGAAGTCCATTCGGTCGAAACCGCTTGCGCCTGCGCCGCCCAAGGGCTCGGAATCGCCATCGTGCCCTCGCTGATTGCCGAGTTCTTCCGCAGCGACGCGATCGCCATGCGGCCTTTCCTGCCCGACAAGGTCTCCGAATACGGGATCATCTCCATGCCCGGCGCGCCCTTATCCTGGACGGCCGAGGCGTTCATCAACATCATCAAGGCGGATTCGGTCGAAACCACGCTCTAGGCGCGGTCATAGGGTTTCTGGCCGTTTTGCATTTTCCGGCCCGGGCTCTTATCAATTCGTATAGATGCGCGTTCCGCGGTTTCCCGCAGGCCCGCGAGACGCTAAGTAATGCCCAAGAAAGACCGGGAGCAAACATGCGAGCAGTTCTGGGTGAGGTCGAAAAACGCCGGGCGGAGGCGCGGCTCGGCGGTGGGGAGAAGCGTATCGAGGCGCAGCATGCCAAGGGCAAGCTGACGGCCCGCGAGCGCATCGAGGTCCTGCTGGACGAGGGCTCCTTCGAGGAGTTCGACATGTACGTCACCCACCGCGCGGTGGATTTCGGCATGGCCGAGCAGAAGGTCGCGGGCGACGGCGTCGTCACCGGCTGGGGTACCATCAACGGCCGCCAGGTCTATGTCTTCTCTCAGGATTTTACCGTCCTCGGCGGTTCGCTGTCGGAAACGCATGCTCAAAAAATCTGCAAGATCATGGATATGGCGGTGCGGGTCGGCGCGCCGGTGATCGGGTTGAACGATTCGGGCGGCGCCCGCATCCAGGAAGGCGTTTCCTCGCTTGCGGGCTACGCCGAAGTCTTTCGCCGCAATGCCGAGGCGTCCGGCGTCGTACCGCAGATTTCCGTCATCATGGGACCCTGCGCCGGCGGCGCGGTCTATTCGCCGGCCATGACCGACTTCATCTTCATGGTGCGCGATTCATCGTACATGTTCGTCACCGGCCCCGACGTGGTGAAGACCGTCACCAACGAGATCGTCACGGCGGAAGAACTCGGCGGCGCCGGCACTCACACGAAAAAATCCTCGGTCGCCGATGCCGCTTTCGAGAACGACATCGAGGCACTCGAAGCCGTCCGCCAGCTCTTCGACTTCCTGCCCTTGAACAACCGCGAGAAGCCGCCGGTCCGTCCCTTCCACGACGATCCGGCCCGCATCGAAAACCGTCTCGACAGCCTGATCCCGGACAGCGCCGCAAAACCCTACGACATGAAGGAACTGATTCTCGCGATCGCCGACGAGGGCGATTTCTTCGAGATCCAGGAGGCCTATGCCAGGAACATCATCACCGGCTTCATCCGGCTGGAAGGTGAGACCGTCGGCGTCGTCGCCAACCAGCCGATGGTGCTGGCCGGCTGCCTCGATATCGACAGTTCCCGCAAGGCGGCCCGCTTCGTGCGTTTCTGCGACGCTTTCTCGATCCCGATCCTGACCCTGGTGGATGTCCCGGGTTTCCTTCCGGGCGTGGCCCAGGAATATGGCGGCGTCATCAAGCACGGTGCAAAACTGCTGTTCGCCTATTCCGAAGCGACCGTCCCCATGGTCACGCTGATCACGCGAAAAGCCTATGGCGGCGCCTATGACGTCATGGCCTCGAAACATATCGGCGCCGATTTCAATTATGCCTGGCCGACCGCCGAAATTGCCGTCATGGGTGCGAAGGGAGCGACCGAGATCCTCTACCGCTCGGAACTCGGCGACCCGGAAAAGATCGCGGCGCGGACGAAGGAATACGAGGAGCGTTTCGCCAATCCGTTCGTCGCGGCGGAACGCGGTTTCATCGACGAGGTGATCATGCCGCATTCGTCGCGCCGCCGCATCGCGCGCGCCTTCGCCTCGCTGCGCAACAAGCAGGTGACGACGCACTGGAAGAAACACGACACGATCCCGCTGTGACGAGCGGAAATTCGGCTGGCCGCTCTCTATATAGGTGTCGCCCCGCTAAAACCCTCGGGCGCCACCTGAATGGAAGGAAGATTTCATGACCGACAAATCCCCCGCCGAGAATTTTCCAGCGGGCTACGAGCTCCCGAAGATCTGGACCTGGGAACAGGGAAATGGCGGACAGTTCGCCAATATCAACCGGCCGATCGCCGGTCCGACTCATGAGAGGGAGCTGCCGGTCGGCAAGCATCCCCTGCAGCTCTATTCGCTGGCGACGCCGAACGGCGTGAAGATCGGCATCATGCTCGAGGAATTGCTGGCCGCCGGCCACAAGGGCGCCGAATACGACGCCTGGCTCATCAAGATCGGCGACGGCGACCAGTTCGGTTCCGGTTTCGTCGATGTCAATCCGAATTCGAAGATCCCGGCCCTGCTGGACCGTTCCACGCCCGAGCCGACCCGCGTTTTCGAAAGCGGCTCGATCCTTCTCTACCTCGCAAACAAGTTCGACGACGCGTTCCTGCCCAAGGACCACAAGGCGCGCACCGAAACGATGAACTGGCTGTTCTGGCAGATGGCCTCTGCGCCCTATCTCGGCGGCGGCTTCGGTCATTTCTATGCCTATGCGCCGGTCTATATCAAATATGCCATCGACCGGTTCTCGATGGAGGTGAAGCGCCAGCTCGATGTCCTGGACCGGCATCTTGCCGAAAACCGGTACATGGCCGGCTCCGAATATTCGATCGCCGATATCGCCATCTGGCCCTGGTACGGCAATCTGGCGCAAGGCAAGGCTTATGGCGAGGCAGGCACCTTCCTCGACGTCCAGAGCTACAAGAACGTCCAGCGCTGGACGGCCGAGATCGCCGAACGGCCGGCCGTCAAGCGTGGCCGCATGGTCAACCGGGTGAACGGCGATCCGTCCGAACAGCTTCACGAACGCCACGACGCTTCCGACTTCGAGACGAAGACGCAGGACAAGCTCGCCAAGGCTTGAAGAACGACCGCAAGGAGACCAGCATGCCCAGACCGCCCGACATGACGAAACACAGGGGTTTCCCTTCCGGCATGCCGGGCCACGGGCATCATTTCACGATCCGGCGGGCAAACGAAAAAGGGGCGACGCCGCTGAAGCAGCTGCAGCGCCTCGCCCGCTCGGGCACGATCGAACACAAGGTGGATGCCGCCTTCCTGCACGCGCTGTGGCACCATTTCGGCCCGGAACCGTTCGAGCGGGGCAATCTCGATGCCGGCCGGCTCAACCTTCTGTTCGGTCGCGAGGTCGTTCCGGCCGAGGACGATTTCGACCCGACCTCCTACGACGCGCTTCTCAGGATCGACGAGAAGGTCGCGCGCAGAACGTTCCCCGAATCCTTCGAAGACGTCATGGAGGTCTGATGCCGGCGCTCAATAAAATTCTTATCGCCAATCGCGGCGAGATCGCCTGCCGGGTCATCAGGACGGCCCGCAAGATGGGCATAAAGACGGTGGCGGTCTATTCCGACGCGGATGCGGAAGCGCTGCATGTGCGCATGGCAGACGAGGCGGTTCACATCGGCCCGGCACCGTCTTCCCAGTCCTATATCGTCATCGACAAGATTCTCGATGCGATCAGAAAGACCGGCGCCGATGCGGTGCATCCGGGTTACGGCTTCCTTTCGGAAAACGCGGCCTTCGCTCAAGCCCTCGAGAAGGAAGGCGTTGCCTTCATAGGCCCGCCGGTGAAAGCCATCCAGGCGATGGGCGACAAGATCACCTCCAAGAAGATCGCCGCCGAGGCCGGCGTCTCCACGGTGCCCGGCCATATGGGCCTGATCGAGGATGCCGAGGAAGCGGTAAAAATCTCCGGCTCGATCGGTTATCCTGTGATGATCAAGGCGTCGGCCGGCGGTGGCGGCAAGGGCATGCGGATTGCCTGGAACGATGCCGAGGCGCGCGAAGGTTTCCAGTCCTCCCGCAACGAGGCGAAGAACTCGTTCGGCGACGACCGAATCTTCATCGAAAAGTTCGTCGACCAGCCGCGCCATATCGAAATCCAGGTGCTTGGCGACCAGCACGGCACCACGCTCTATCTCGGCGAGCGCGAATGCTCGATCCAGCGCCGCAACCAGAAGGTCATCGAGGAGGCTCCGTCGCCGTTCCTCGACGCGGAAACCCGGCGGGCCATGGGCGAACAGGCCGTGGCGCTGGCAAAGGCGGTCGGTTATTTCTCGGCCGGCACGGTCGAGTTCATCGTCGACGGCGCCAGAAATTTCTATTTCCTCGAAATGAACACCCGCCTGCAGGTGGAGCATCCGGTCACCGAACTCGTCACCGGCGTGGATCTCGTCGAGCAGATGATCCGCGTAGCGTCAGGCGAAAAACTGTCGTTCGGTCAGGACGACGTCAAGCTCGACGGCTGGGCGATCGAAAGCCGGCTATATGCCGAGGATCCCTACCGCAATTTCCTGCCGTCGATCGGCCGGCTGACCCGCTACCGTCCGCCGGCGGAAGGCCGGCAGGACGACGGCACCGTGGTCCGCAACGATACCGGCGTCTTCGAAGGCGGCGAGATCTCCATGTTTTACGACCCGATGATCGCCAAGCTGTGCACCTGGGCGCCTGATCGTCTGACGGCGATCGACGCGATGGGCAAGGCGCTCGACGATTTCGAGGTGGACGGCATCGGCCACAATCTGCCCTTCCTCTCGGCCGTCATGGATCACGGCCGCTTTCGCTCCGGAAGGATCACCACGGCCTTCATCGCCGAGGAATTCCCGGAAGGTTTTTCGGGCGTGCATCCCGACGAGGCGGCCGCGAGGAAGCTCGCCGCCATCGCGGTCCTGATCCATCAGGCCCTGCAGGAGCGGGCGGTACGGATTTCCGGCACGATCGGCAATCATCGCCGGGTGATTGGCAAGGACTGGGTGGTGACGCTCGCCGGCTTCGAGGAGGCCGTGGCGCTGGAAACCGGGCCTGACGGCGCCGGCGTCCGCTTTGCCGATGGAACGCAGCTGTCAGTCGCCAGCGGCTGGCTGCCGGGCCAGAGCCATGCCCGTTTCCACGTCGGAGGCGAGGTGATGGGGGTCAAGGTCAACCTCATGGGCTCCGCCGTGCGGTTGCGCTGGCGCGGCATGGACGTCACCGCCCGCGTCCGTTCGCCCCGCGTGGCCGAACTTGCCCGCCTGATGCCGAAAAAACTGCCGCCGGACACCTCGAAGATGCTGCTCTGCCCCATGCCCGGCGTCATCACTTCCGTTTCGGTGAAAGCCGGCGACGCCGTCGAAGCCGGCCAGACGCTCGCGACCGTCGAGGCGATGAAGATGGAAAACGTGCTGAAGGCCGAACGCAAGGGCACCGTCAAACGCGTCGCCGCCAGCCAAGGGCAAAGCCTGGCGGTCGATGAGTTGATCATGGAGTTCGAGTGATGTCTGAGAAGACCGTCAAGGATTGGGAAAAGCTTGCGGAGAAGGAGCTGAAGGCTTCGCCGGAAACGCTAGTCTGGCACACACCCGAAGGCATCGATATCAAGCCGCTCTATACGGCGGAAGACCTGGCCGGCATCGAACACCTTGATAGCCTGCCCGGCATGAAACCCTTCGTGCGCGGACCCCGCGCCACGATGTATGCCGGCCGGCCCTGGACGATCCGCCAATATGCGGGCTTCTCGACAGCCGAAGCGTCGAATGCCTTTTACCGCCGCAATCTCGCTGGCGGCCAGAAGGGCCTGTCGGTCGCCTTCGACCTTGCCACCCATCGCGGCTACGACAGCGATCATCCGCGCGTCGAAGGCGATGTCGGCAAGGCGGGCGTGGCGATCGATTCGGTCGAGGATATGAAGATCCTGTTCGATGGCATTCCCTTGAAGGACATGTCGGTGTCGATGACCATGAACGGCGCGGTCATCCCGATCCTTGCCTCCTTCATCGTCGCCGGCGAGGAGCAGGGCTGTTCGCGGGCGGAACTCTCAGGGACCATCCAGAACGACATCCTCAAGGAGTTCATGGTCCGCAACACCTATATCTATCCGCCCGAGCCCTCGATGCGGATCGTCGCCGACATCATCGAATATACGGCCAAGGAAATGCCGAAGTTCAATTCGATCTCGATATCCGGCTATCATATGCAGGAGGCGGGCGCGACGCTCGTTCAGGAACTCGCCTTCACGCTCGCCGACGGCCGCGAATATGTGCGGGCAGCACTCGCCAAGGGCCTCAGCGTCGACGAGTTCGCCGGCCGGCTGTCCTTCTTCTTCGCGATCGGCATGAACTTCTTCATGGAGGCGGCCAAGCTGCGTGCCGCCCGCCTGCTCTGGTCGCGGATCATGGAGGAGTTCAAGCCCCAGAAGTCCTCGTCGCTGATGCTGCGCACCCATTGCCAGACCTCGGGCGTGTCGCTGCAGGAGCAGGACCCCTATAACAACGTCATCCGCACCGCCTATGAGGCGCTGTCGGCGGTGCTCGGCGGCACCCAGTCGCTGCACACCAATGCGCTCGACGAGGCGATGGCGCTGCCGACCGATTTCTCCGCCCGCATCGCCCGCAACACCCAGCTCATCCTCAACCACGAGACGGGCATCACCAAGGTCGTCGATCCGCTCGCCGGCTCCTACTACGTCGAAAGCCTGACCAACGAACTTGCGGAAAAGGCCTGGGCGCTGATCGAGGAAGTCGAGGCCATGGGCGGCATGACCAAGGCGGTCGCCGACGGCCTGCCGAAACGGTTGATCGAGGAAGCCGCCACCCGCCGCCAGGCGGCCGTCGACCGCGGCGAGGAAATCATCGTCGGCGTCAACAAATATCGGCTGGAGAACGAGGACGAGCTCGACATTCTCGCAATCGATAACACCGCCGTGCGCAACGGCCAGATCAAGCGGCTGGAAGAGGTGCGCCGCCAGCGCGATCCGAAGCGCGTGGCGTCGGCCCTCGCCGTCCTCGAGGAAGCCGCGGAAACGGGCGAGGGAAACCTGCTGGAAGTGGCGATCGAAGCCGCCCGTGCCCGCGCCACCGTTGGCGAAATCTCCGACGCGATGCGCCAGGCCTTCGGCGACCATTCGGCGGTGCCGGAGGTGGTGAGCGATATCTACGGACCCGCTTATGAGGACGATCCGGAATACAGGACGATCGTCTCGCGGCTTGGCGGCTACGCTCAAACGCTTGGCAGCAAGCCCAAGATCATGGTCGCCAAGCTCGGCCAGGACGGCCATGACCGCGGCGCCAAGGTGATCGCCTCGGCCTTCGGCGACATCGGCTTCGAGGTTCTCGCCGGCCCGCTGTTCCAGACGCCGGAGGAGGCCGCCGATCTCGCGGTCAAAGAAAAGGTCCAGGTGGTTGGCATGTCGTCGCTCGCCGCGGGCCACAGGACGCTTGCGCCCCAGCTCGTGGAAGCCCTGAAAGCAAGGGGCGCCGAAAACGTCATCGTCGTGGTCGGCGGCGTCGTGCCTCGGCAGGATTACGATTACCTGATGGACCACGGCGTCGCCGCCGTCTTCGGCCCCGGCACCAACGTCCTTGATGCCGCCAACTCCATCATCGACCTCCTGGAGGGCAAGCGCCGCAATATTTGACGGTCACTTCGCCGCCAGCATCGCCTTGGCGCTGTCCGCATCGGTGATCAGCACGTTCACAAGCCCGCTCTGCGCCACCGCCTGCAGAATCTTGTGCTTATGCGGCCCGCCTGATGCGACAATGCGGCAGCCGATCCGGCGAAAATCCTCCATCTCGGGCGCCAGAACCTGGCGGTTCAGCGGATGATCGATCTCCTTGCCCGCGGTATCGAGATAACGGCCCATCAGGTCGCCGACCGCGCCGGCTTTCCTGAGAATCTGCTCGGTCATGCCTTCGGGCAGGCCGTAACGCACCTGCAGCGATTGCTGCGACACGTCACCGACGCTGAGGTAGGCGACATCCACCTCGCAGATCTGCCTGAACGTCCTCTGGAACACCGCCTGCGAGATGATCGCATCGCGCGATTCCGGGCTCTCGGCATAGATCGGCGCCACGAAATAGCGGCACTGGGCGTTCAGCACCTGCGCGAAGCCGCGGACGATCTCGAACGTGTTGATCTCGGAACCCTGGGTAAGGCCGCCCATCATCGAGCGCACCTTGATCTGCGGCTCGTTGAGCGAGGGAATGTGCTGGATCGTCTCGCGCAGCGTCGATCCCCAGCCGACCCCGATCGATGCGGGTTTCTGCGTCTGGATCAGCCGTCCGAGAAAGCCGGCCGCCCCGCGCCCGAGCACCGAATGCAGCAGCACCGCATCGCCCGGTGTCGGGATGACGACCGCGTCCATAAGCCCGAAGCGCTTGCGCAGTCTGGTTTCCAGCTCGACGCTTTCCGCCAGCACGGAATCGAAACTGATCCGCACCACGCCCGATTCGAGCGCTTCCGACAGGATCTCGTTCACCCGCCGCCGGGTGATGTTCATCCGCTCCGAGATCTGCTGCTGGGTAAGCCCTTCCACGTGATAAAGCCACGCGGCCCGCACCATCAATTCACGCTGCTCCATATCCCACCATCAAAATCAAATGTCACATCGATGTAACATATGTAACGTAACCCATGCCTGTCATGGCTAACCCAGACTGATGGAGATGGCCAGAACCGAAACAGGAAGGGTCGTGTGAAAGACCCGAATATCGAGGGATCCGAAACATGGCTTCGACATATGTGAAATCGATCACCGGCCTTCTTACCGCCGGTGCGCTGCTGATGGGTGCGACAGGCGCTCACGCCGCCGACCGCGTCAAGATCGAATGGTGGTACGCGATCTCCGGCAAGCTCGGCGATACCGTCCAGCAGCTGATCTCAGATTTCAACAAGTCGCAGGACAAATACGAGATCGTCGGCACGTTCAAGGGCAATTATGAAGAGACCATGGCCGCCATGGTCGCCGCCTACCGCGTCAACCAGCAGCCGGCTATCCTTCAGTCGGCCGAGCGTGGTTTCATGACCATGCTGAATTCCGGCGCGATCATCCCGGTCGACCAGCTGATGACCAAGCAGGGCTACAAGACCGACTGGAACGACTTCATCAAGCCGGTCGCCGGCTTCTACATCGTCAACGGCAAGCCGGCCGCTCTGCCCTTCAATTCCTCGACGCCGATTCTCTGGTACAATGCAGATGCGTTCAAGGCCGCCGGCTTCGACGCGCCGTCTGACACCTGGCAGGGCCTCGAAAAGCAGCTTTATGCGCTGAAGGAAAAGAAGATCACCGATTGCTCGATGGCGCTGCCGGGCGATTTCCAGTGGAGCCTGATCGAGAACTATTCGGCGATCAACAATTACCCCTTCGCCACCAAGGCCAATGGTTATGCCGGCCTCGATACCGAGTTCGTCTACAACAAGACCGGAGTGGTCGGCCAGGTCGCCCGTCTCAAGAAGTGGGTCGACGATGGCGTGCTGAAGATCGCCGGCCAGGGCGTCGCACCGATCAGCCTCTTCACCTCGGGCACCTGCGCGACGATCATCAATTCCACCGCCAGCCATTCCGGCGTCGAAGCCGATGCCAAGTTCAAGTGGAGCGCTGCGGTCATGCCGCATGAAGAGGGCGCCGACGTCAGGAACGGCACCATCGGTGGTGCGTCGCTCTGGGCGGTCAAGGGCAAGTCGGAGGAGGTTCAGGCCGGCGTTGCTGCCTTCTTCAACTTCGTTGCCCAGCCGGCGACCCAGGAATGGTGGAGCAAGGCGACCGGCTATGTTCCGGTCACCAATGCCGCCTATCAGAAGATGAAGTCCGAGGGTTATTTCAAGGATCATCCGACCCGCGAGATCGCCATCGAACAGCTGTCGCGCGGCGAGCCGACTGACAATTCGCGCGGTTTCCGCTTCGGCAACCACAACCAGTCGACCGCCATCCTGATCGAGGAAATCCAGGCCGTCTGGACCGGCAAGAAGACGCCGCAGGAAGCGCTCGACTCATCCGTCAAGCGCGGCAACGAGATCCTGCGCCAGTACGAGAAGCTCCATGCCGGCAAATAATGCCATCATGACCAGCAGCGAGGGCGCGGCGGCGCGCCCCCGTTTATCCTTGCGGCGGAGCCTGGGCTCCCTGGTCAGGCCGTCAGAAGCAGGGCTCAAGGCCTCGCATTTCCGGCGGCCCTGGCTGGCCGCCGGCCTGCTTGCGCCGCAGCTTCTGATTCTGCTCTTCTTCTTTTTCATCCCCACCTGGAAGGCGCTGTCCCTCGCCTTCGTGCAGGTGGATCCGTTCGGCGGCACGATGATCTTCGTCGGCCTCGAGAATTTCACCACCCTGCTTTCGAGCCCGGAATATCGCGACAGCGCCGTCCTCACGCTGTGGTTCACGGTCGTGCAATGTATCGCCACGCTCGTCATCGCCGGGCTGCTGGCCTTCGCCACTGACAACGTTTTGCGCGGCAGGGCGATCTACAAGGGCGTCATCCTTCTGCCCTATGCGATCGCCCCGGCGATATCGGGCGTGCTCTGGGCTTTCCTCTTCAACCCGACAGTCGGCCCGTTCGCCCAGATGCTGCATGAGCTGGGCTTGGGCTGGGACCCGAACCGCCGGCCGTTCGACGCGCTGCTGCTGGTCTCGGTCGCGGCGATCTGGAAACATGTCTGTTACGACTACATCTTCCTCGTCGCGGCATTCCTCGCCGTGCCCGCCTCGGTGATGGAAGCCGCCGCGATCGACGGCGCCCGTCCCGTCCGCCGCTTCCTGACTGTGACGCTGCCCATGGCCGCGCCGACGATCTTCTTCCTGATCGTCATGAATTTCGTCTACGGCCTGTTCGAGACCTTCGGCATCATCGACACGGTGACCCGCGGCGGCCCGGCCGGCAGCACCAATACGCTGGTCTACAAGGTCTATCAGGACGGCTTCCGCCAGCTCGACCTCGGCTCGTCCGCCGCCCAGTCGGTGATCCTGATGGCGATCGCCGTGCTCTTCACCTTCCTGCAGTTCCGCGCCGTCGAGCGCAAAGTCAATTATCAGGTGTGACCATGATCGAACGTCACATCGGCCTGTCGATCTTCTGCCACGTCGTCCTCCTCATCGGCGCCGCCGCCGTCTGCATGCCGCTATATTTCGCCTTCGTCGCCGGCTCGCTGACGGTCGGCGAGGTGCAGCAGGTGCCGTTCCCTCTGATTCCGGGCAGCCATTTTGTCGAGAACACGATCCTTGCCTGGAACGAAGGCCAGTTCAGCCGGCTCTACGTCAATTCCCTCATCGTCACGGTCGGCATCGTCGTCGGCAAGCTGGCCGTGTCGCTCATCGCCGGTTTCGCGGTCACCTATTTCCGCTTTCCCTTCCGCATGACCGCCTTCTGGCTGATCTTCATCTCGCTGATGCTGCCGGTGGAAGTCCGTATCATCCCGACCTACGAGGCGGTGGCCGATGCCGGCGGGCCGCTGCGGGCGCTGTTCGAGGCGATCGGCCTGACCGGCTTCGTTGCCGATACGACCGGCTACCAGCTCGACGCGGCGCTGCAATGGAACATGATCAACAGCTATGGCGGCCTCATCCTGCCGCTGATCGCCTCGGCGTCGGCGACCTTCCTGTTCCGCCAGTTCTTCCTGACCGTGCCGGACGAACTCTGCGAGGCCGCCAAGCTCGATGGTGCCGGTCCGCTGAAATTCTTCTGGGACGTGCTTCTGCCGCTGTCGCGCGCCAATATCGCGGCGCTTTCGATCATCCTCTTCCTCTACGGCTGGAACCAGTATCTCTGGCCGCTTCTCTTCACCACCGAGAAGGCGATGGCGACCGCAATGATCGGGCTCAAGGACCTGATCCCCGTTGCCGATGCCCAGCCGGCCTGGAACATCGCCATGGCCGCTTCCTTTTTTGTGATGGCGCCGCCCGCTCTCGTCATCCTTCTGATGCAACGCTGGTTCACCAAGGGCCTTGTGGATTCCAGCAAATAGAAAAGAGGTATTTCCCATGACCAATCCCATTATCGTCGGCCATCGCGGCGCCCGCAATCTCTGGGCCGAGAACAGCCTGACCGGCTTCCGCAATCTGCTCGATCTGTCCGTCGAATCGGTCGAATTCGACGTGCATCTGAGCGCCACCGGCGAACTCCTCGTCATCCATGACGCGACGCTCGATCGCACCACCGAGCGCTCCGGCCGGGTGGCGGATCTTGCCGCCGGCGAATACCGCTCGGTGATCCTCAAGGGCACCGGTGAGCACATCCCGACGCTCGAGGACGTGCTCGAAATCTATGCCCCGACCGGTCTCGAACTGCATGTGGAACTGAAGGCCGATGCCGACGGCAAGCCGTACGAAGGCCTCGAAGCCAAGGCCGCGGCGATGATCGACCGTTTCGGCGTCGCGGACAATTCCTTCCTGACCAGCTTCAGCGGCGAAGTGCTGAAGACGATCGGGCAAGTCGCGCCGCATATCCGCCGGCTGTCCTCGCTCAATCACAAATCCGTCCAGGCTCTCGGCCTGCGCCAGTCCGTCGAAGCCATGCTGTTGGTCTCCGACGTGCTGGCGATTGAAAAGGCGCTGCTGCTCGAAGAATGGGAACTGCTCTCCGCGCTGGTCCCGGCCGAAAAGCTCGGCGTCTGGGTCCCGAACGAGCTGGAAGACCTGTCCTTCTGGCTGAAGCGGCCGCTCCGCCAGATCACCACCGACCGGCCGGACCTCGCCGTCAAGGCCCGCGAAGGACTGTTCGATGCCGCTCATTGATCGTCGAAGCCTGCTGGTGGGGGGATTGGCGGCGGCTGCCATCTGGCGGCCGCTCGGGTCCGCCCGTGCGGCAAGCTTCAAAACCGATCCTTTCGCCCTCGGCGTCGCCTCCGGCGCGCCGAGGGCCGACAGCGTCGTTCTCTGGACAAGGCTGATCCTTGAGAACGCATCGTCCACCACCTCCGCCGATCCCTTTGCCCCGGCGCCGAAACCGGTTCTTGATCCCATCGACGTGGAATGGATGATCGCCGAGGACGAGGCCTTTTCAAAGCCGCTCCAATCCGGCCTCTTCCGCGCGGTTCCGGAATTCGCCCATTCGGTGCATGTCGAGGTGACGGGCCTTTCGCCCGGCCACTGGTATTTCTATCGCTTCCGCTCCGGCAACGCGACGAGCCCGGTCGGCCGCACCCGCACCGCTCCCGCAGACAGCGTCGATACGCTTCGCCTCGCCTTCGCCTCCTGCCAGCAATATGAGCAGGGTTTCTACAGCGCCTATGCCGACATGGCCGGCCGCGATCTCGACCTCGTCATCCATCTCGGCGATTACATCTACGAGCGCAGTTACGGCGCGCAGCTGGTGCGCAAACACCAGACCGGCGTGCCGTCGATGCTCTACGAATTCCGCGATCGTTACGCGCTCTACAAGTCCGACCCGCAATTGCAGGCGGCGCATGCCGCTTTTCCCTGGCTCGCCGTCTGGGACGACCACGAGGTCACCAACAATTACGCCAATGACCGTGCCCCCGACGCGCCGAACGCGGCGGAATTCCTCGCCCGCCGCCGCGCCGCCTACCAGGCCTGGTTCGAGCACATGCCGGTGCATCCGAGCCTCGCAGCCGGTTTCGATGCGCTGCGCATCTACGATCACTACAGCTTCGGCAACTTGGCTGGCGTGACGCTGCTCGATACGCGACAATACCGCTCGCCCGAACTCGAAGCTTCCGCCGGCGGCGACCGGCCGGAGCGGACCATGCTCGGCCCGGCGCAGGAAGAATGGCTTGGCAACACGCTCGGTGCCAGTGGGACGAAGTGGAACATCATCGCCCAGCAGACGCTGCTTTCCGAACGCGATACCAAGGCCGGGCCGGCCACCGCCTATAACCTCGACGGCTGGGATGGTTATCGCGCCGCCCGCGGCCGGCTGCTGGAGTCGGTGCAGACCTCGGCGGTCCAAAATCCGCTGATCATCGGCGGCGACCTGCATGCCTTCTATGCGGCCGATGTGAAACGCGACTTCGCGGATGAGAAGGCTCGGGCCATCGCCAGCGAATTCGTCTGCGGCTCGATCACTTCCGATGCGCCGACCGCCGCCAGCCTGGCGATGGCGCTTGCCGAAAACCCGCATCTCAGGTTTGCCTCGGACAAGCATGGTTATGCGATCATGCGCCTCAGCGAACGGTCGGCCGAGGTCGATTTCATCGGTATCGCCGACCGCAAGCAGCAGAATTCCCCCGCTGCCGTTTTCCGGAGTTTTGCCGTCGCCGACGGCGCAGCCGGCGTCAACCGGCTTTGATGCCTCATCCATAGTTGGACTTTATGCAGATAGATCTCCTGATTTTCGATTGCGACGGTGTCCTGATCAACAGCGAGCCGATCGCCAGCCGCACGCTTGCCAAGGCCCTGCAGGATGCCGGCGCGGCGATCACCGCCGAAGAGGTGCTGGTCCGCTTCACCGGCAATTCGGCCAGCGCCATCCGCCGCATCTGCACCGAAGAGCTCGGCATTACCGATCTGGACGCGGTCTTTGCGGCCTGGCATCTCGATATCTATCCGGAATTCGCCCGTTCCCTGGAGCCGATGCCCGGCATCGAAAGCCTGGTCCGGTCGCTGCCGCACCGCAAATGCGTCGCCTCCAATAGCTCGACGGACCGGTTGGCGAAAAGCCTCGGCCTGTTGCCGCTCTGGAACGCCTTCGCGCCCTCGATCTTCAGCGCCGACATGGTGGCGCGGCCGAAACCGGCCCCGGATCTCTTCCATTTCTGCGCCGAAACCCTGTCCGCCGAACCGGCCCGCTGCGTGGTGATCGACGACAGCGCCCACGGGATCACCGGGGCGAGGGAAGCGGGCATGACGGCGATCGGCTTTGTCGATCCGGCAGACCCACGGCCCGGCCGGGTGAAAATCCTGGCGGAAGCTGGAGCCGTATTCGTGGCAACCGGTGCCGCAGAGCTTCAGGAAGCACTCGTCCGTCTGGAAGCGCCGCTTACCGTGGAAGCCTGAGCGGCCACCTCGCCAGCATCCCGAAAAAAATCGCCGGTGTCATCCGCCTGTAAAACTCCGGCCCTAAGAAACCCCCAGCAAGGTTGCACGGCTGTGCAAAAGGGGGTTCGATGGAGCGAAACGGGTTTTTGGAATTGCGCGGCATCGCCAGCCGTTATGGCGCCACGCAGGTTCTGACCGATATCGACCTGTCGATCGCCAAGGGCGAGTTCGTGGCGCTGCTCGGGTCGTCCGGCTGCGGCAAGACCACGCTTCTGCGTCTGCTCGCCGGCTTCATCGGCCCTTCGGCCGGAGAGGTGAAGGTGCGCCATCGCGACGTCACCTACCTGCCGCCGGACAAGCGCGGCATGGCGCTGGTTTTCCAGTCCTATGCGCTCTGGCCGCATATGACGGTGGCGCAGAACATCGGTTACGGGCTGAAGCTGAAGGGCGTTCCGCGCCAGGAAATCGCCACTCGCGTTGCTGCCATGCAGTCGCTGCTCGGCCTCGACGGGCTGGACGCACGCAAGCCTTCCGCGCTCTCGGGCGGTCAGCGCCAGCGTGTCGCGCTCGGCCGGGCGCTCGCCATCGATCCGGAAATCCTGCTGCTCGACGAGCCGCTGTCCAACCTCGACGCCCGTATCCGCCTGACCGTCCGCCACGAGCTGCGGGCGCTTCAGAAGCGCCTCGGCATCACCGCCATCCACGTCACCCACGACCGCGAGGAGGCCATGGTGATGGCCGACCGGATCGTCATCCTGAACGCCGGCAAGATCGCCCAACAAGGCACGCCGGAGGATGTCTATAACCGTCCCGCTTCGGCCTTCGTCGCAGCCTTCATGGGCGCGGAAAACGTGCTTTTCCTGAACGGCACGCCGCAGGGCGACCAGTTTGCGATCGCCGCCGGCCCAGCCAATGCGGCTGGTAGCGTGCCGCTCGGCGGCCGTGCACTGGCAGCCGGTCCCGTCGAAGCCCGCTTCCGCCCCGAGGCCGCCCGTCTTTTCGCGGCCGACGAGATCGCCGCGATCGGCCCCGGCATCACCTTCCGGGGCGAGGTCGCCGCCGTCAGTTATCCCGGTGGCCATTGGCGCCATGTGGTGCGGCTCGGGCAGACCGAAATCATGGCCGATGCCGAGCGCGCCTTCGAGCCGGGCGGCCGCGTCGCCGTGTTCGTGCCGGCCGAGGCGCTGTTCCTGTTCAATTTGCCGGAGGCTGTTTCGGCTTTCCCCATTTCCCAGACCTCGTCCGGGAAAGTCCACGCCTGACCTTTCGATACCTCTGCCCTTTCAACTCACGGAGAAGCACTCATGAAGAAGATGTCCTACGCAGCCTTCGCCGTCGCTTTCGCAGCCCTTCCGGTTCATGCCGAAGAGCTGACGGTTGCGACCGCCGGCGACCAGAACATGGTCGACTACATCAACCAGTACCTCGGCCCGCTTTTCGAAAAGACCTATCCGGGCAACACGGTTCGCGCCGTCGGCACCGGCCCCGGCGATGCCGGCTCGCAGAAGATCCTGGAGCGCTTCGACGCCCAGGCCGCGGCGAAGGCTGACAAGTGGGACGTCGATGTCGCTGTCGTCCACGAAAAATTCGTTGGCCCGATGGTGACCAAGAACTATCTCGACAAGTACCGCAGCGACATCGAAACCGGCAAGCTCGTCACCCGCGCCAACGCCAAGATGGCGCTCGGCTCGAACGTCGACGGTTATGTCATGCCGATGTTCAACAGCCAGACCGCGATCGCCTACAACCCGGCGCTCGTTCCGAACCCGCCGAAGTCCTATGCCGAGCTGGCAGACTGGGCCAAGGCTCATCCGAAGCAGTTCGGTTATAACGGCATCAAGGGCGGCGCTTCCGGCGTTTCGTTCGTCATGGGCTGGATCTACGCCTTCGGTGGCGGCGACGCCAACACCCTGATGAACGGCCCGTTCAAGGAAGAAGAAACCAAGAAGTGGGATGCGGCCTTCAAGAGCCTCGCCGACTTCACGACCAATGCGACCCTGACCCCGGGTAATGCCGGTACGCTCGACCTTCTGTCGCGCGGCGAAATCGCCATGGGCCCGGTCTGGGTCGACATGTTCTACTCCTGGCAGGCCAGCGGCCAGCTTCCCCCGACCATGAAGCTCGTCCTGCCGGCTCCGGGCATGCCGGGTCAGCCGATGCACTACGTCATGCCGGAAAAGGCCGCTCACAAGGCTCTGGCCGAGAAGTTCATCGCTCTCGCCACCAGCCCGAAGGTCCAGGCCGAAGGCATCGTCAAGCGCTTCAACTGGTATCCGGGCATCGACGCCGACAACGTCAAAAAGGAACTGGACGACGCCACCTGGAACAAGCTGTTCGTCGACATCTCGCCGGCCGATCTTGCTGCCAAGGGCAAGCCCTTCCCGATCGCGCCCTACAACACCGCGATCCTCGAAGCCTATGAGAAGTCTGTGAAGTAATCGCACTTTCACCAACCTTGCTCCCCGCAGTTCAGCGCGGGGAGCATTTCCTTTGAGAGCGGTCGAACGATGTCCAGACGCCTTCTCGGTCTCCTCCTTGTGCTGCCGGCACTCGCGGTGATCGCCTTCCTCTTCATCCTGCCGCTCATCATGTCGGCGGTCGGCGCCTTCCAGGTGGAAGGGGCTTTCGGCTGGGGCAATTTCACCAAGACCTTCGACCTCTATACCAAGGACATCATCTTCACCGTCGTGATCGTCAGCCTGTCGACGGTGCTGATCGGCATCGCCTCGATCGCGATCGGTGGATATTTGACGCTCGGCGAACATCCGGTGGCGGTCGCCATCCTGCGCTGGCTCTATCGCTGGCCGATGTTCATTCCCTTCATCGTCGTCGGCCAGATCCTGCGCACATTCCTTGCCAAGAACGGCATGATGAACAACACTTTCATCAATCTCGGACTGCTGACGCCGCTCGATGCGGTGAGCTTCCTCGATTGGCGCGGCATCGTCGTCGCCTTCGTGTGGAAGCAGACGCCGTTCGTGGCGCTGCTCGTCGCCGGCGCGATGGCTTCCATCAATCGCGACACGATCGAGGCGGCCCGCAATCTCGGCGCCTCGCGGCTGCGGTTGCTCCTGGAAATCGTCGTGCCGCAGGTGGCGATGACCTTGACGGTCGGCCTCATCCTCTCCTTCGTCACCATGATGTCGGTTCTGTCCGTGCCGCTGATGATCAATGCCCAGTCGCCGACAATGCTGACCGCCGACATCGCCTTCCGGGTCAATTCCTACGGGGATTACGGCGTCGCCAACGCGCTCGGCCTGATCTCGCTCGTGCTTGCCGCATCCGTCGCATGGATCTACCTGCGCGCCAGCCTCAAGGAGCGCGCATGACAGCCGCCCATATTCCCGCCGCCCGCAATCCTCTCGCTGCCCTCTGGTGGGTGCCGCGCGGCATCATCTTCGGGCTGATGGCCTTCTTCATCTTCGGGCCGCTCTTCAACCTCCTGCTCTGGACGGTGGCGGAGAAGTGGTATTTCCCCCACAGCCTGCCGTTGGAATATGGCTTCAGCTCCTGGGCAAAGGTGTTCGCGCCGCGCGGCGGGGCGATGGAGTCGCTCACCAATTCGCTGATCGTGGCGCTGCTCACCGTCGTCGTCTCGTTGGCTCTGGCGATCCCGGCCGGCTACGCGCTGGCCCGGCTGAAACTGCCGTTCCGCG
The DNA here is from genome assembly GCF_000732195.1 of Neorhizobium vignae. GTDB lineage: Bacteria > Pseudomonadota > Alphaproteobacteria > Rhizobiales > Rhizobiaceae > Neorhizobium > Neorhizobium vignae. The sequence goes on along the minus strand of NZ_JNNU01000018.1, from coordinate 22,743 downwards.
GCCTCATCCTGCTCGCCTTCCTCATTCCGCAGGCCTTTCCGAACCTGACCGTCTATGTGAATATCGCCCGCATCTTCTACGAGATCAGGCTCAACGGCACCATCCCGGGCGTCGTGCTGGTCCACGTCTCGCATGGCCTGGTCTATGCGGTCTGGATCGCGACGGCTGCCTTCTCGGCGATCGATGCGGAACTCGAACAGGCGGCCCGCAATCTCGGCGCCGGCGCTTTCCGGGCCTTTCTCGACGTGACCCTGCCGCTGGCGGCACCTGGCCTGATGGCGAGCGCCATCTTCGTTTTCCTGGAATCGCTCGACGAATTCACGGGCAGCTATTTCGTCGGCGCGCCCGATGTGAACATGCTGCCGCTGCTGCTTTATACCACCGCTGCCGGCGGCAATTATCAGATCGCATCGATCACCGCCCTCTTGCTGCTCGTTCCCTCTCTGGTGTTCATGTTGATCGTGGAGCGATTCCTGAAGGCGGACGTCCTTTCGCGCGTGGGGCATTGAGGAAAGCATGAAGGACGAAAAACGCATGCGCTTTGTCAGCGCCGAACAGGTCGCCCGCCTCGCCGGGGTCTCCCGTTCGGCGGTGTCCCGCACCTTTACGCCCGGCGCAAGCGTAGCACCGGCGACGCGGGAAAAGGTGCTGCGGGCGGCGGAAGAGCTCGGTTACCACGTCAACGACCTCGCCCGCGGCGTGCTTGCCAACCAGAGCCGGCTCGTCGGCATCGTCGCGACCAAGCCGGAACTCGGCTTTCGCGCCCACCTGACGGCGGCACTCGCCAAGGCGCTGATCCATCGCGGCAATATCCCGATTCTTATCAATACCGGTCAGACCGAAGACGAATTGCTGGCCGCCCAGAAGATGCTGATCGGCCACCGCGCCGAAGCGACGATCATCCTGTCCGGCTCGCCGCCGGCAAGCTTCTTCGAGCTTGCCCAGCGAAACGGCCAGCCTCTGGTGGTGATCGGCCGGTCCGAGCCGGACGCCGACCACGTCCGCGCCGGCAATTCCGAGGCCTCGCGCAATGCCGCCAGTGCGTTTGTGGCAGCCGGGCGTCGGCACCTGGCCGTCGTCGGTTCGCAGTCGGAGACGCCGAGCATCGTCGAGAGGGAAAATGCCTTCCTGTCGGCGGCGCGATCGGCCGGTGTCGGGGTCCGGTCCGCCAGAGGTCCCGATTCCGACTATGACAGCGGCATTGCCGCCGCTCGCGAACTGTTCACCGGCGGGGAACGCCCGGACGCCGTGTTCTGCGCCAACGACCAGATCGCGTTCGGCCTTATGGATTTCATCCGCATCGAGAAGAAGCTGCGCATCCCGGAGGATGTTGCGGTGATCGGTTTCGACGACGTGCCGGAGGCGGCCTGGCTGAGTTATGGCCTCACAACCTTCCGCCAGGACCCGATCACCATGGCGCTGCGGGCTGTCGAGCTTCTGGAACGGCGCCTCGAAAACCCGGACGCTTCGCCGGGTTACGAGCGGGTCATCCCCGAACTGGTCGTGCGGAAAAGTTTCGTCCCGGTTTAAAGCTTCAGCAGCTTGCGGGCGTTTTCCTTGAGGATCAGTGGCCGCACCTCGTCCTTAATCGAAATCGCCGCAAAGTCCGCCATCCAGCGGTCCGGCGTGATCGCCGGCCAGTCGGAACCGAAAAGCATTTTGTGCTTCAGGATCGAGTTGGCGTACTGGACCAGGATCTGCGGAAAGTACTTTGGAGACCAGCCGGACATGTCGATATAGACGTTCGGCTTGTGGGTCGCGACCGAAAGCGCCTCCTCCTGCCAGGGGAAGGAGGGATGCGCGAGGATGATCGGCATGTCGGGAAAATCCGCCGCCACGTCATCGAGATAGATCGGGTTCGAATATTTCAGCCGCATGTTCATGCCGCCGCGCATGCCGGCGCCGACGCCGGTCTGGCCGGTATGGAACAGCGTGATCGCGCCTTCTTCGGCAATCGCCTCGTAGAGCGGATAGGCCATCCGGTCGTTCGGATAGAAGGCCTGCATGGTCGGGTGGAACTTGAAGCCCTTGACGCCGAATTCCCGCACCAGCCGGCGCGCCTCGCGGGCGCCCAGCTTGCCCTTGGCAGGGTCGATCGAGGCGAACGGGATCATGATGTCACTGTTTTCGGCGGCGATCATCGCCACTTCTTCGTTGTTGTAGCGGCGAAAGCCGGTCTCGCGCTCCGCGTCGACGGGGAAGATCACGCAGCCGATCTTGCGTTCGCGGTAATAGACGGCGGTTTCGTTGACAGTCGGCAGCATGCCCTTGTGACCGGCCGGGTTCTTGAAATATTTGGCCATGCCAGCTTGGAATTCGTCGTAACCGTCGTCGCGCGGGCCACAGCAGGGCTCTTCCGCATGGGTGTGGATGTCGATGGCGATCAGTTCGTCAATGTTCAAGGTCCGCTCCTCCCGATCCTTAGATTCAGCCCAGGCCTACGAATTTCTGCAGGAGGGCCGTCAGTTGCTGGCGCTCGCCAGCGGTAAGATTGGCGCCGACCGACGCTTCGTAGCTGAAGAACCACTGGCTTGCTTTCCTGACCCTCGTGACCGCTTCCGGGGTCAGCGTGATCTCTACGGCTCGGCGATCGCCATCCGGGATTTTTCGGGAAACAAGGTTCTGGTCCTCCAGCGCCCGGATCAGCTTGGTCATATGGGCCCGCTTGATCATGAGCCGCTGGCCGAGCACGCTCTGCCGGATGCCGGGATTGTGGAGAATGACCCAAAGGACGGAGAATTCCCCCGGCTTCAGATTATGTTCCCCGACCTCTTCGAAAAACCGCTCGTAGATCTTGAGCTGCGCCAGCCGCATCAGAAAACCGAGCGCCGAATTGAGCCGGTCGAGATCGACCTCGTCTGCCGTGCGGATCGGCATGTCCATGGGCGTTTCTCCCTATGCCGAACCAGGCGCCTTCAGCCTTGCGGCGCGTTTTTCCAGGAAGGCGCGCAGACGCTCCTCGGCCTCCGGGCTTGTGGCGGTGAAGGAGGCGATGAAGGATTCGACGAAAAGGCCGTCCTCCTTCGCCATGTCCTGTATACGCGGCAGGGCGTTGATGACGGCGTAGTTAGAAATTTCGGCATTGCTGGCGGCTGCTTCCGCAAGCTCATGCGCCTTCTGCCGGGCCATGCCCTTTTCGACGACATATTGCGCCAGGTTCCAGCGCTCCGCCTCTTCCGCCGAAGCGACGCGGCCGGTCAGCATCATGTCGGTCATGCGGGCGACGCCCATCAGCCGTGCGGCCCGCACCGAGCCGCCGCCGCCGACGAAAATGCCGCGCTGGCCTTCCGGCAGCGCGAAGAAGGCGGACTTGTCGGCAACGCGGATATGGGTGGAGGCCGCCAATTCGAGCCCGCCGCCGACTACCGCGCCATGCAGGGCGGAAATCCACGGGATCGTGCCGTGTTCGATGCCGGCAAACACCGCATGCCAGCGGCGCGAACCATGCACGCCCTGGATCGGCGTTTTCTTCACATGTTCGGCAAGATCGAGCCCGGCGCAGAAATGGTCGCCATGGCCGAAAAGAACGACGGCTTTCGCCTCGCTTTCGGCCCGCGCCACGGTCTCTGCGATCGTTTCGACGAAACGGTCGCTGATCGCATTGCGCTTTTCCGGACGGTTGAGACCTATATGGGCAACATTGCCCTTGAGCTCATAGGTCACGAAGCTGGTTGCCGTCTGATCGGCCATCTTATGCACTCTCCTCCAGCAACGGACGCTCCCCAGCCCGTCTTCAGTTTTTGATCGTTTACATGGAGATTGTTTCTTTGTAAACAAATTTTGGGAGCCCGAGAGGGAGCATTGACGTCTGGGAGGAGAAGTCATGAGCGGAAAACCTGTGCGTGACGTAAAGCTGTGGTCGCCCGTGGTCGGCTGGGAAGAGCGGCCGAACGGCGAATTCGTGGTCTGGCGCGAGGATCCGTTGGGTCCCTATCCCGACAAGCTCAATGAACGGTTGATCCACTGGGCGAAAACCGCCCCCGACCGCACCTGGATGGCGGATCGCGAAGGAACCGGCGAGTGGCGCAGGGTGAGTTTTGCTGAGGCGCTCGATCAGGTGCGCCGCATCGGCCAGTTCCTGCTGGACATGAAGCTCTCGGCCGAAAACCCGCTGGTCATCCTCTCGGAAAACTCCATCGAACATGCACTGATGGCGCTCGGCGCCCAGCATGTCGGCATCCCGTCCGCAGCGATTGCGCCGGCCTATGCGACCATTTCCTCCGATTTTTCGAAACTGCACGATATCGCAAAACAGATCACCCCCGGCCTGATCTTCGCCGACGATGCGGGTGCCTTCCGCAAGGCCGTTGATACGGCTTTCGGCGCGGACGTTCCCTTTGCCGGGATGCGCAATCTGCCGGAAGACCGGCCCAATACCTATCTCCTCGACGATATTCTCAAGACCGAGGCGACCGAAGCAGTGGATCGTGCCTTCGATGCGGTCGGGCCGGACACGGTGGCTAAATTCCTGTTCACTTCCGGCACGACCGGTTCGCCCAAGGCGGTCATCCAGACCCAGCGGATGCTCTGCTCCAACCAGGAAATGGTGACCGACTGCTATTCCTACTTTCGCGACGAGCCGCCGGTCCTGGTCGACTGGGCGCCCTGGAACCACACCGCCAGCGGCAACAAGGTCTTCAACATCGCCATCTATAACGGCGGCACCTATTACATCGATCGCGGCAAGCCGAGCCCCGCGCTGATGGCCCAGACGATCGCCAACCTGAAGGAAATCTCGCCGACCTGGTATTTCAACGTGCCGGCCGGTTACGAAATGCTGATCCAGGCGATGCGCGAGGACGAGGGCCTTCGCAAGACCTTCTTCAAGGACCTGAAGCTGCTGATGTATGCCGGCGCCGGCATGGCACAGCATACCTGGGATGCGCTGATCGAACTTTCCGAAATGACGATCGGCGAACAGGTGCCGCTCGGCACCGGCATCGGCTCCACGGAGACCGCGCCCTTCGCGATCTTCTGCACCGACCCGCAGGAAAAGCCCGGCAATATCGGTATCCCCGGCCAGGGCGTTACGATGAAACTGGTGCCGATCGACGACAAATACGAGCTTCGCCTCAAGGGCCCGAACGTGACCCCCGGTTACTGGCGCAACGAGAAGCTGACCAGGGAAGCCTTCGACGAGGAAGGTTTCTACCGGATCGGCGACGCGGTGAAATTCGCCGTGCCCGGCGATCCGCGCAAGGGCTTCTATTTTGACGGACGCACGGCGGAAAACTTCAAGCTGCAGACCGGTACCTGGGTGGCGGTCGGCGTGCTGCGCGCCCAGCTCGTCAACCAGTTCGGCGGGCTGATCCGCGATGCGGTGATCACCGGCGAGAACCGGGCCGAGCTCGGGGCGCTGGCGGTTCCCTTCATGCCGGCACTGCGGGAACTGATCGGCGGCGAAACCGGCCTGTCCGACGAGGCGGTGGTTGCCCATCCGAAGGTGAGGGCGGCGATCACCGAACGGCTGAGGGAACACCAGAAACAGTCGAGCGGTTCGGCGACACGGGTGATGCGCATGATGCTGATGACCCAGCCGTTGCGCTTCGAAAAGGGCGAGGTGACCGACAAGGGTTCGATCAACCAGCGCGCCGTGCTCGCCCATCGCGGCGACCTCGTCGAGGAACTGTATGCGGATGCGCCCGGCGTGATCAAGGTTGGCAAGGAGCTGGCGGCATGAGGATCGAAGGAACAAGCGCTGTCGTCACAGGCGGCGGATCCGGTCTCGGTGAAGCGACGGCGAGGCTGCTCGCGAAACTCGGAGCCGTGGTGCATGTCTTCGACCGCAACCAGGCCGCTGCCGAAAAGGTCGCGGGCGAGATCGGCGGCGTGGCGCTTTCGGGCGACGTGACCAGCGAGGACGATGCGGTCAAGGCGCTCGACGTTGCGGCCAAGGCCGGTGACGGCCTGCGCATCCTCGTCAACTGCGCCGGCATCGGCACGGCGGGGCGCATCGTCGGCAAGAACGGGCCGATGCCGCTTGCCGATTTCGAGCGGGTGATCCGCGTCAACCTGATCGGCACGTTCAACATGATGCGGCTTGCGGCCGAGCGCATGACGGGCCTGCCGGAGCGCGACGACAAGGCGCGCGGCGTCATCGTCAACACGGCGTCCGTCGCGGCCTTCGAGGGGCAGATCGGCCAGGCGGCTTATGCGGCCTCCAAGGGCGGCATCGTTTCGCTGGCCTTGCCGGCGGCGCGCGAATTCTCCCGCTTCGGCATCCGCGTCAACACGGTGGCGCCCGGCATCTTCCTGACGCCGCTGCTCTACGAGCTGCCGCAGGAAGCGCAGGATAGCCTTGCGGCTGCCATTCCCTACCCGTCGCGGCTCGGCGATCCCGGCGAATTCGCCGACGCGGTACGGTTCGCGATCGAGAACCAGTATATCAACGGCGAGGTGATCCGGCTTGACGGCGCGCTGCGCATGCAGCCGCGGTGACCGACCATGTCTTTCGCGGATCAGGTCGACCGGACACTGGAACTTCTCGCCCTGACGCCGGGGTGGCACCGGCTCAAGGAGCTCCGTGAGGATTGCGACGACGAGACGGTTGCGGCGATCGTCGAGGAGGCGGCGAGTTTTGCCGAAGGCGTGCTGGCGCCGCTGAATGCGGCCGGCGACCGGATCGGCGCACGGGTTGTGGATGGTCGGGTGAAGGTGCCGGACGGGTTTGCCGACGCTTTCAGGCAGTATGCCCAAGCCGGCTGGCTCGGCATGGATGTTCCGGAAAAATTCGGTGGCCAGGGCGTTCCTCTCACATTGCATGCCGCTTGCACTCCCTTGTTCGAGCGCGGCTGCGTGGCGCTGATGATGGCCGCCGGCTCGACCCGTGCGGCCGCGCATCTTTTGGCGGAAGCAGCCGACGAGGTGACCGCGAGTGAATGGGTGCCGAAACTCGCCGCCGGCGAATGGGCGGCGACAATCTGCATTTCCGAGCCGGAAGCGGGCTCGGATGTCGGACGGCTGCGCACAAAAGCCGAGTTGCGCGATGGCGATTGGTTCGTGACCGGCCAGAAAATCTGGATCTCCTTCGGTGACCACGACATGGCGGATCGCATCGGTCATTGCCTGCTCGCCCGCACCAACGGAGAGCCGGGCACGCGCGGCATCAGCCTGTTTCTGGTGCCGAACCTGATCGACGGCCAGTCGAACGGCGTGTCGGTCGACCGGATCGAGGAAAAGATGGGCCTGCACGGCTCGCCCACCTGCGCCATGCGGTTCGAGGGTGCCAGGGGCATCATGCTCGGCCGCGAAGGCCGTGGCCTGCCGCAGCTTTTCACCATGATCGAGCTGATGCGGCTGCTCACCGGTTGCCAGGGGCTGGGCATAGCGTCCGCCGCGGCCGACATTGCCGAGGACTATGCCAGGGAGCGGCGTCAGGGGGGACGGCCGGACCAGCCGCCGGTGCCGATATCGAGTCATCCGGATGTGCAGCGCCAGCTTCATGACATCCGCAGCTCCACCGAAATCCTGCGCGCCGCCGTTCTGGAACTCGCCACGACGATGGATATCGCCAGGCAGGAGCCTGGATCCGGGCTTGAGGATTTCACCGGCTGGATACTGCCGCTGATCAAGAATTTTGGCGCCGCGGCGGGGTTCGAGACCGCGAATGCGGCGATCCAGGTGCTCGGCGGCGTCGGTTACACCCGCGACTGGCCGCTCGAACAATATCTGCGCGATGCCCGCATCATGACCATCTACGAAGGCACGACGGGCATGCAGGCGCTGGATTTTCTGACCCGGCGGCTGTGGCGCGACGAGGGCCGGGGGCTTGCCCTCTTCCTGGAAAAGGCGCGCGACGAGATCGACGCCTATATCGCCGAACATCCGCAGGCTTCGGAGACCGTCCTTGCGGTCCTTGACGGCCTCGAACTCTTAAGCGGCCGGATGACGGTGCTGCAATCCGATCCCGATGCGGCCCTCTATCGCGCCGACAGCTATATGCGGGCCGCCTGGGCGGCGGTCTCGGCCTGGATGGCGCTGCGCATTGCTGAGACCCGGGCGGTGGAAAGTCTTTCCGCGCAGTTCGCATTCCATAGCGCGCGCTGCGCCTGAGCCGATCGCCTGCGCGCCATGTGGCGGGAGTTGCGAAGCCGCGGAAAATATGTGCGTGATGCCGGTTACGATTTTTTCTCGAAACGAGAAAGACAGTGAACATACTTCTCGACATCGGCGCCTTCTTGGCAACTGCCCGCGCCGGCAGCTTTTCCGCCGCCGGGCGTGACCTGGGCGTCGCGACCTCGGTCATCACCAAGCGCGTCAAGCGGCTCGAAGAGCATCTGAACACTCAGCTTTTCGTGCGCACGACACGGCGATTAGCCCTGACGCTCGATGGCGAACGGCTGAGGCCGCGCCTGCAGCTTCTGGTCGGCGAGATCGAGGAGACGCTGGCCACACCCAATACCCATGAACTGGGTCTGACCGGCTCGCTGCGCATCAAGGCGCCGACGACGCTGACCTCGATGTTCTTTGGGGATATCTGCGCCGCCTTCCAGGCGGCCAATCCGCGGGTGAAGATGGAGATCGTGCTGATCGACCGCTCGGTCAATCCGCTGGAAGAAGGGTTCGACGTGGCGATCGGCGCGCTGCCGCAATCCTACGCTTACGTGATCGACCACCCGCTTTGCCCTTATCCGCGGGTGCTGTGCGCATCGCGGGGTTATCTGGCGGGCCGCAAGCGCCCGAAGACGCCCACCGAACTCGTCGGCCACGAATGCATCACCTTCCACACGATCGGCACGACCTGGACCTTCCAGATGGAGACGAGCACGATCAACGTGGAGATCACCTCGAATTTCACGGCCAACGACAGCCGGGTCCTGCTCGCCGCTGCCCGTCAGGGACTGGGACTGGCGATCCTGCCGAGGTTTCTCGCTCGGTCGGATCTTGATAGCGGCGCGCTCGAAGAGGTGATGCCGGAATTTCCGGTCGAGCCGCTCTGGGTCAAGGCGTCCGTGCCCAGGATCAAGATGAACAAGGTCGTGGTGTCGGAGTTCGTGTCCTACGTGCAGAAGCGGTTTTCGGAAGGGGTGCCGGATCAGGTCATCCCGATGTTCTGAGGGGTTGTCGAACGCACCCGCAGCTGTCCGCCTCCACGCTCGCGGCTTCGCTGACGCCAACCGCTGAAATCCTTCGGCTGGACCTTTCTCGAAACAAGAAAGCTGATCGCATCACTTGCCGGGTTCAAGGCGATGCGCCTTGGGTTACGATCACCCCAAGGCGCCGGGAGGGTGCGGCATTGCAATGGGAGGCTTCCATGGCGGAAACGCTGAGCAGGGAAACGCGGATTGTCAGGCGCGAGAAGTCGGCGCCGTTCCGCAAGCTCAAGGCGGATATCTGCGTCGTCGGCGCCGGCATTGCCGGGATTTCGGCCGCACTCGAAGCCGCCAGGCTTGGCCGCAAGGTCGTCATCGTCGACGGCCAGGCGGCGCTCGGCGGACAGGCGGTCAACTCGATCATCGCTACCTTCTGCGGCCTGTTTTCGAACGGCACGCATGGCTACCAGTTCACCTATGGTGTCGCCGACAGGCTGCTCGCCCATCTCGAAAGCCAGGACCAGTCCATCTACTACCGCCACGGCCCGAACACGACGGTCGTCTATTACGACGAAGTCGCCCTCGGCCGCTGGATGGAGCAAAGCGTGCTCGGTGCCGGCATTGAGGTCGTGCTCGGCGCGCAGATCCTCGACGTGCATGTCGAAGGCCGCCGCGTCGTCCAGACCGATTTCATGACCCGCTATGGCGGCGTCTCGATCGAGGCGACCGGCTGGGTGGAAGCAAGCGGCGACGCGGCGCTCGTCTGGCAGGCCGGTTTTGCCTGCCGCCAGCCGGAAAAGGGCGGGGTCTTCGGCACCCAGATGGTGGTGCTGGAAAATATCGACGAAGCCAGGCAGCCGACCCGCTACGAGATCGGCGACCGCATGAAGGAAAAGGCGGCAAACTATGGCCTGCTCCGCCGCGAAGGCCTCGGTTTCACCATTCCCGGCCGCGGCATCGCCGCCATGAACATGACGCATGTGGAAACCCCGCTCGATCCGGTCGAGGCCTCGAAGAAGGCGCTCGAAGGCAAGGACCAGGCGGCCCGCGCCGTCGAGTTCCTCAAGACGGAGTTTCCGGAATGCTTCGGCAATGCCCGCATCCGCTCCTTCGGCCTGCCGGGCATCCGCCAGACCCGCTGGATCGCCGGCAGCCATCACCTGACCGTCGACGAGATCAAGGCCGGCACCAAGTTCGACGATGCGGTTGCCCGCACCGCCTGGCCGATCGAGCTGCACGATCACGGCGACGGCCACCACTGGATCACGTTCGACGAAGAGCATGCCCATTACATCCCGCTCGGCAGCCTGACGCCGGACGAATGCGACAATATCGCCGCCGCCGGCCGCTGCGTTGATGCGGATTCGGCAGCGCTTTCGAGCATCCGCGTCATGGGACCCTGCATCGCCATGGGCATGGCCGCCGCCAACGCGCTCGACCTTGCCGGAACCGGAAGCGTGCACCAGATCGATCGCGATGCGCTGCGCGAGCGGGTTTCCGACAACGTCGAAAAGAAGCATTATCGCTGGACGGGTGCGGAAACGCGCGCCGCATCGTGAGGAGGGTCCGATGAATCTGACAGATCATGAAAAGGCCATGTATGACGGCGAGCACGGCCGCGCGAAGGCGCGCGCCATGGACCTGCTTGTCCGCTACGGCGAGGCGCTCGGCGCCGAACGGCTGGTCGAGACCAACAATGTCGCCGGCGCCTTCAACGCCTCGACCCCCTCGGTGCAGGCGATCGCCGAAAAGGGCATGGAGCACGTCTATTCGGAGCTGAACCTCGACAGCGACGAGGTGGTCGAGGTGCCGCATATGGTGGCGCATACCTGCCAGCTGATCACCGGCATCGACAACGACAACTGGGAACTGCAGGGCGTCGACAAGTCGCTGGTCGACATGCAGCGCGCCAACGAGAAATACCTGGGGCGGCGCGGCGTCAACATGTTCGCCACCTGCACGCCCTATCAGGTGGGCAACGTGCCGGTGAAGGGCGAGCACTGCGCCTGGATGGAATCGTCCGCCGTCATCTACTGCAATTCCGTGCTTGGCGCCCGCACCAATGTCGAGGGCAAGGAAAGCACGGGCGCGGCAGCACTCACAGGCCGCATTCCCTATTGGGGTTTCCATATCACCGAAAACCGCCGCGGCACCCATCTGGTCGAGCTCGATATCGACGTCGACGACATGATGGATTGGGGCCTGCTCGGTTATTATATCGGTGAGGTGATTGGCGAGGAGATCCCGGTGCTGAAGGGCACCGGCCGCCAGCCCGACCTCATCAAGCTCAAGCATTTCGGGGCAGCCGCCGCGTCGTCCGGCGGGGTGGAGATGTACCATATTCCGGGCATCACCCCGGAAGCGGATTCGATCGAGGAAGCCTTTGGCGGTCGCAGTATCAAGGGCACGTTCCGCTACGGTGCCAAGGAGCGGCGTGAGACCTACGAGAAGCTGCAGAGTTCGACCGATAAGAAGGTCGATTTCATCATGCTTGGTTGTCCGCACAATTCCATCGACCAGATGGCGCTGATCGCCCACATGCTGGAGAATAAAAAGATCCATTCGGACGTGCAGCTCTGGGTCCATACCCCGCGTGCGATCAAGCAGGTGGCCGAGCGCAACGGTTATATCGATGCCATCCGCGAAGCCGGCGGCGTTGTCATGAGCGATACCTGTCCCGCCATTTCCCGCCGTCTGCCGGCCGGAACCAAGGTCATCGCCACCGATTCCGCCAAGCAGGCGCATTACCTGCCGGCGATCACCGGTGTACAGGGCTGGTTCGGCTCCGTCAGCGATTGCGTCGATGCGGCCCTGACCGGCCAGTGGAACGGGAGGGTCTGATGGATATTTCGACGGAAGCCAAACCCGAGGCGATCGAACTCAGGGGCCGCAAGGTTGTGGCCGGCCGCGCCGAGGGCGAGGCGCTCGTCACCACCGAAACGATCTCCGGATGGGGCGGCATCAACGAGCGCACCGGCACGGTCATCGAGCGGCGGCACGAAATGCGCGGTGTCTCCTTCGCGGGCAAGATTCTCGTTTTCCCCGGTGCCAAGGGTTCGTCCGGCTGGTCGGCCTATTTCCATATGACGCGATTGAACGGCGTCCAGCCGGCGGCGATGATCTTTACGCGGATGACCACCAAGATCGCCCTCGGCGCCGTCGTCACCCGCGTTCCGGCGATCACCGAGCTCGACCAGGACCCGCTTTCGGTGATCGAGACCGGCGATTGGGTCGTGGTCGACGCCGATGCCGGCACGGTGACCGTGACCAAGAAATCTCGGAGGTGATATTTCCTCCGGCAAGCATGCCACTCGACGGCTGGGCCGACAGCCGACTATAAGGTCTTCCATCACAGGTGGGAGGCATGCATGTCGAAGGTAGCGATTGTAACTGGTGCGGGCTCGGGCGTTGGCAGGGCCGTCGCCCTCGGGCTTTTGAACGCAGGCTATAGGACCGTCCTTGCTGGCCGGCGCGAAAGCGAGCTGCGGGGTACGGCGGAACTGGCGGGCGGGGAGTCGCTGGTCGTACCGACGGACGTCACCGATCCGGCAGCCGTCGATGCCTTGTTTGCGGCGACGCAACAGGCTTATGGCCGGCTGGACCTTCTGTTCAACAATGCCGGCCGGGGCACGCCGGCCGTTCCGATCGACGAATTGCCGCTCGAAACCTGGCGGGCGGTCGTCGATCTCAACCTCAACGGCGCCTTCTATTGCGCCCGCGCGGCCTTCGGAATGATGCGGCGACAAAACCCCGGCGGCGGGCGGATCATCAACAACGGCTCGATCTCGGCCCATGTGCCGCGCCCCTATCAGGCTGCCTACACCGCCACCAAACACGCCATCACCGGCCTGACGCGCCAGATCGCGCTCGACGGGCGCGCGCTGAACATCGTCTGCGGCCAGGTGGATATCGGCAATGCCGATACGCCGATGACGGTGCGGATGAAGGAAGGCGCGTTGCAGGCCGATCTGACCACCGCCGTGGAGCCGGTCATGGACCCGAAACACGTGGCCGATGCCGTGCTTTACATGGATGGTTTGCCGCTGGAAGCCAATGTCCTGTTCATGACGGTGATGGCAAACGGCATGCCTTATGCCGGCCGTGGCTGAAAGCGCTCGATGGCTGCCTTGATCTCGCCCGGAAACTCGGCCAGCGTCGGAAAATAACCGGAAGGAAACATCGCATGCAGCAGGCACTGGTGCTCGAGAAAAAAGGCGTTCTCGCGTTAAGGGAGATCGATCTTCCGACCGAGGTTGGGCCGGGCGACGTGAAGATCGCCATCGATACGGTCGGTGTTTGCGGCAGCGACGTCCATTATTACACCCATGGCGCGATCGGTCCCTTTGTCCTGCGCGAGCCCATGGTGCTCGGTCACGAGGCGGCCGGCATTGTCGTTTCGGTCGGCAGCGAGGTGAAGACCTTGAAGGTCGGCGACCGCGTCTGCATGGAGCCGGGCGTGCCGAACCTGTCGTCACGCGCCTCCAAGCTTGGTCTCTACAATGTCGATCCGGACGTCCGTTTCTGGGCGACGCCGCCGATCCACGGTGTGCTGACGCCGGAAGTCGTCCACCCTGCAGCCTTCACCTACAAACTGCCGGACAACGTCTCCTTTGCCGAAGGCGCCATGGTCGAGCCGTTCGCGATCGGCATGCAGGCCGCAAGCCGCGCCCGTATCCAGCCCGGCGATGTCGCCGCGGTGATCGGAGCCGGCCCGATCGGCATCATGGTGGCGTTGGCGGCACTGGCGGGAGGCTGCGCCCGCGTCTTCATCTCGGATCTGAGCCCGGACAAGCTGAAGATCGCCGGCCAGTATACGGGCATTATCCCGGTCAACATCACCGAACGGCCGTTCGCGGACGTTCTCGCCGAAGCGACCGGCGGCTGGGGCGCGGATATCGTGTTCGAAGCGAGCGGCAGCCCGAGGGCCTATGCAGGCATGCTGGACCTGGTGCGGCCCGGCGGTGCCTTCGTGCTGGTCGGTCTGCCGGTCGAGCCGGTGCCGTTGGACGTCTCAAGCGCCATCTCCAAGGAAGTGCGCTTTGAGACCGTGTTCCGCTACGCCAACATCTTCGACCGGGCGCTGGAACTGATCGCGTCCGGCAAGGTCGACCTGAAGCCGCTGATCACCGGCGTCTTCGATTTCAAGGATTCGATCCAGGCCTTCGAGCGGGCCGCCGCCGGACATCCCTCGGACGTCAAGCTGCAGATCGTGCTGAACGGCAAGGCCGCCTGATCGTAACCGCTCGGCCGAGACACGGACCGATCCAAATCCAGCCTCGCCGTTTTCATGAGCTGTTCGGCTCGTCGCATCGTCCAAAAGTGGTATCCACGGACGTTGTTCTACTGCGAGGCACGTGTATCGTTTGCGACAAGCAACGGCGCGGGAGCTAAAAATGTCGGTCAGCAGTCGCGGAGCTGCAGCCTTCGGGCTGCTTCTTGGTTTGGTTTGTACCTCTGTTCCCGCCAATGCAAATGAAGGAGATCGGATTCTCTCGCTGTTTGGCGCGTTGATCGACGGTTCCGGACAGCCGCAGGGCCGAGGCCGCGCACCGTCACGACAGGCGAATACGGAGAGCCTCGACTCGAAGGAAATGTACACCGCTCAGAACCGCCTGCGCGAGCTTGGCTACGACGTCGGCCAACCTGACGGACAGGCGGGCCCGCGGACGCGCGAGGCAATCCGGCGCTTCCAGCGCGACAATGGGTTCAGTCCCGACGGCTCGCTGACCAGCGCACAATTTCACCACATGATGCAAAGCAGCGGCTCCTCTTCCGGCGAGTCGGTGCGGGCTGCCGAAATTCCGCTCTCCCCGGATGAAATGGCCGACATGCAGAAAAGCCTGGCCAAGCTCGGCTTCGATGTCGGGGAGGCGGACGGAAAGGGCGGAACCAAAACCGGCCGTGCGATTGCAAAATTTCTCTCGGACCGGGGTCGCGATCCCTATCAGACATCCGTGCAGACAGCCTATCAGCTGGTGACCGAGGCAGCCAACGTCACCCCCACGGATCGGGGCGAGACCGGTGACCAGGCGATGACCACCGCATCCAATGGTGATCGGGCCGGTACCGAAGCGGGTCTCACTACGGCAAACGTCGCGGGGGAATATATCGACTGGCCGTACGGCTCGATACACCACGATGCGGACCGCGCCGCACTTCACAAGGAAATCACCCGCCGACTGATCGGTAGCGATCCGGAAATACTGGACAATCCCGCCATCATGGAGCGATGGCTCGAGGACCTGGGTCGCGGCTATCGCGGAGTCTGGTCTCCCGTCGAGATCGCCGAGGCCTATCGTCGTTATACCGGTGGCAGCGAATTCGACAAGCAGGCAGCGGTCGCGGATTTTCGGACGTTCATGTCGGGCCAAGGCGTGACGACATCGATGCGCGTGACACGGGTCCGCCCCGCGGAGTTCGGGGCGTACGATTTCAAATCCGGGACTTTTCCGCTTCGTTACAGCGACGACTTTGGAACCGAGATGCGATTCTCCGCCGCCGGCGGAAACTGGATCGTTGTCGAGGCTCCGGCTTTGGTTGTGCCCGCCAACCTGACTATGTCCCGGGCGAAAGCGGAAGCGCTTGCGGCCAGATTCAAGGCAAATGGTTCCCGGTCCGTGAACATGTCGGCCCGGATGAAAATCGTAAACTTCAAGGTCGAGAACGATAGGTCCGGCCGGAGAACGATCTTCGCCGAAGCTGTAGTCGAACGGATCGCGCTTCACGAACATCCCAAAAACGGGGAAAACGGCTTCGGCTCTGTCATTGCGGAGATCGACGTCAAGCAGCCCGAGGTCGCCGAACCCCAGGCGAAGGCGCCGACCGCTCGCAACAATCTGGAATCCTGGACACGCCTCGGTTTTGCTGCCCGCGATGGCCGTGTCGTGCTGCCGGTCCGGCGTGAGGGCGAGGTCGGCCAAGCCGGAAGGGCGGCGACGGCGTTCGGCTTGCTGGTAGCCGGCAATCTGCCTGCCCAGCCAAAGTCGCTCGGGACCGTTCGCCGCCTCGCAAGCGATTTTGCATCGTCCGATGTCTATAGATCACTGTTCCCGGCGGGTCGCGACGACCGGCAATTCTTCCGGGATCTGGCGAACGATCCGTTCCGCCAAGAGGAGATCATCAAGCAGTTCAACGCCGAGGTTCTGCCTCAGATCGTTGCCGACGCACCAAAGCTTCCGGTCCGTGCCCGAGTTTCCATGCCCGTCGAACTTCAGGGATACGACATCGGCAAGCAGGCTTTTGCGACAGACCCGCATCGATTATTGTTGCCCGGAGTGGTGTTTGACTCAAATCTCAGGTCTGAATTTCCGCGCATGCTCAAGGTCGGCACGCAACAGGCAAGAGGCTTAGTCGAACGTGCGAAGCGAAACGAAGGTCGGCTCAAGCTCTACTACGGCGTGGAGATGGAACTCACCAAGGTTTCCGTGCAGATGCGCGAGGAACGATTGGGTGTATTCGAATCCGCCAACATGTATTCGACGGTGACCGGGTCGGCGACATCAGTCGCTCTGTTCGAAGATTCGGAACTGACGCGCCTTGTCGTGACGCTTCCTCTTCATGACTTCGTTCCCCCGCCGAAAATACTGCCCGGTTCACCGGCGCCGAACGGCCACTATCTTTCAAACTGGAGCATTTCCGCGATGGCGATTGACTTGGCCGGCAATCCCGACCTGCCTCGTCGACTGGTCGAATCCGCGCGTTTTGTGACCGAAAAGAATGAGTTTGAGCGCGCCGACGCGGTGCGGAACGGTCTGAGCAGGCTTGCCGCATCAAAGCCAGATGCGTCACAGCCGCTTTATCTGATGGGTGAAATCACTCTTGGCGCATACGACGGCACTGAAGCTTTTCAAATCTCCAAGTCGCAATTTGCGGTCAGGCTCGAACAGGATGGGGAGCAGTTGGAGCCCGGTTTCATCAATATTCAGGTCGAGAATTCCGATGCGTTGACACGCCTGCCGTTCACAAAGGCGGCCGCCGAAAAGCTGGTTGGGGAATATCCGGCCCGGGTATTCCCTGCTCTGTTCAGGGTTCGCGCGATACGCGCCGAAACATCGGTCAATACGAGGCCGCCGTTCGCGAGAATGGATCTCGCCGTCGATGAAATCATGCTGATGGACAGGAACCAGACGGATCGGGTGCGTTTCTCCATTCCGACGCGATCTGTGCCAACAGTCGCAAACGGACAGTCCGTTGTGCTCGAGCGGGTTCCCGAACGCCTGGCGCTCAACCTTGAAAGCACAGCGCTTCTGCTTGCCAAATACGGCAAGATCACCCTGGATGACGCTGCCCTTCGCGTACTCCTTTTCAGGCGCTGGGAAGAGGAGCATAGCATAAGGACGGATGTCATCAATCTCGATGCCGCGCCCTGGGGGCGCTTCTTTCCGCAAAATTACCGCGAATTGACCGACGCTGACTATGTGCGGCTGCTGCCGCGTTTTCGCCGATGGACCGAATTGCGGATCGCTGCCTTGCCCGACAAGCTGCGCTATGAAAACTATTACGACCAAAGCGGCTTCGACAAATATTTCGGATGGCCGGCCAGCCAGTATGCGGAAGCTTTCGGGGAAGTCGGTATAGGGCGCCGAGAATTTGCGGGATATCGCGGCCACCTCTTTAACGAGCAGATCGAACAGGCAGGCACTTGGGTAACGCCCAGGACGGTGTTGTCTCTGGTTCAAGACCTGAAGCCGCAGGCGCGCTCGGATGTCTATGTTCCGTTGGAGAACCTTCCGTCGCCACCACGCGATGCCTTTGCGAGAGCGATTAGCCTGGACCTGGATGTTCGTGGCTCGGTGGTCGGGACCAGCCCGATCGATGGAAAGCCGATGGTCATCCTCGACACCATGCCGACCGAGGTTCGGTGGTTTGGCGACAAGACTGCCGTCACACCCCGCAGCATGATCGCGAAATTCCGCATTGCACCGATTGGACCGCGCAAGTC
The DNA here is from genome assembly GCF_000732195.1 of Neorhizobium vignae. Taxonomy (GTDB): domain Bacteria; phylum Pseudomonadota; class Alphaproteobacteria; order Rhizobiales; family Rhizobiaceae; genus Neorhizobium; species Neorhizobium vignae. Next base: position 4,770 of record NZ_JNNU01000018.1, on the reverse strand, counting down.
CGTTGCTATTTCGACGCTGGATATCGTTGGCGTCACGATCGGCATGACGCAGGGCGAGGCGGAAGCAGCGATCCGAAAGCATATGGCGGTTGATCGGGTTCTGGAGCTCAAAGGAGACTCACGGAACGTTTCTGTAGTGGCGGAAAGCGCGCGGCTCTACGTTGCTGCCGACGGCATGGATATGATTGGCATCCTCTATGGCCCCATGGTTCTGGAGCCCAAGGTCTACGGTATCGCGCGCAGCGTCTTTTCGCCGCTTGGATCGGTCACGCAGGATCAGGTGCTTGCCGCACTCACAAAAAAATACGGGACCTCTTCCAGCACGAATGCATGGCGCTGGGGCGAAAACACAGATCTGGGAGTCTGCGGCGATCAGGGCACGCCCAATAACGTGAACTGGACCGGCGCGACGGTGATCGAGGGCAAGCCGTTGTTCGCACGCCAGGTAACGCAACAGCAGGTTCTGGAAGAACCTGCCCTCGGCGCCGAATTACGCCTGCTGCGGCGTGTTCAATATCTCAACTGGGGTTTTGATATTCGCACCAATGTAGAAGGCTGTAAGCCGACATTCACCGCACAGTTCCAGGACAGCTACCGTGTAGGCCTCGCAGGCGAGCGAATTCCCGACGCCGATACCACGTTGTTGCGGAGCTGGCTGTTCGATCACGCCCCGCATTACCGTGCGCTGAAGGAAGCCCAGGCGGCATCGAAACCGGTCATGGAAGTGATCGACCTCAAACTCTAGGCCTGATCAGGCGGCGCGGACGAAGCGCTTCGACAGCGAGGCCGGCTTGTGAAGCGGCACGCGGCGGAGCATTTCGAGCGCGAACAGGCGGGCGTTCTGCCGGGCCTTGTCGAGATTGCTGATGCGGCTTTCGTCCATCGTGTAGAGCGTGCCGCCGAGGTCGAAAATGTCGCGAAAGGCGGCGCGTTCGATGATCGGCGTGTCGAGCACTTCGACCTTGCGTTCGGCAAGCAGCATCTTGACCGCGAGCAGCGCGCGGGTGGTGACCATCGAGTTGACGCGGGTCAGCACGACGGAATGCGGCACGCGGAGATTGGCCTTTTCTTCGAGATAGCGCAGCAGTTCGAGCACGTTGGCGCCGCCCTGGGCATCCATGGCGCAGCCCTGGATCGGGATCAGCACGTGGTCCGAAAGGCCGATCGCCTTGGCAAGCAGCGGGCTCTGCGCGCCCGGCAGGTCGAGCACGAAATAATCGGTCTTGTGGCGGTTCTCGGAAATATGCCGGTCGATCGAGGCCTGCGTCACGTAGGAGATGACGTTGAGCTTGTCGTTGTGCGGCGAGAGCATGTGCCAGCGGGTGATCCAGTATTGCGGATCGGCGTCCAGGATGGTGACGCGGTAGCCTTGCTCAACAAGTTCGGTTGCAAGAAGAAGCACAGCGGTGGTCTTGCCCGCTCCGCCCTTGGTGTTGGCAAAGGTAATGACTGGCATCTTGGGTCCCTGTCCGGCTACGAGCGTAAGATTGCTCTCTCACCGCACCCTCATGATGCGTTGCCCCATTCTTGCCAAACATGGTTAACGAGCCGTGAAAAATCCGGTGCCAGATCTTACCGCCGACGATCGGCTGCGAGGATTTCCCGGGCGATCTGTTCGAGCGACACGACCTTGTCGACGCCGCCATGGGCGATGGCTTCCTTGGGCATGCCGAACACCACGGATGACGCTTCGTCTTGGGCCACCGTATAGGCGCCCGCCTGATGCATCTCGTTCATGCCGCGGGCGCCGTCGTCGCCCATGCCGGTCATGATCACACCCATCGCATTGCCGCCGGCCGAGCGTGCGGCGGACCGGAACAGCACATCGACGGACGGGCGATGGCGGCTGACCAGCGGGCCGGAGCGGATCGAAACCTCGTAACGCGCGCCGCGCCGTTCGAGCAGCATATGCTTGTCGCCGGGGGCGATCAGAACGTGGCCCCGCAGAACGGGATCGCCGTCCGCCGCCTCCTTGACCTCGACTTCGCAGAGGCTGTTGAGCCGTTTGGCGAAGGCTGCGGTGAATTTTTCCGGCATGTGCTGGACGATGACCATGCCCGGGGAATTGGCCGGCATGGCTTCGAGAAGCTCGCGCAGAGCTTCCGTCCCACCGGTCGATGCACCGACGCAGACGACCATTTCGGTGGTTTTCGCCATGGCGCCGGCCTTGGGAGGCGGAAGCACCGCGTCGGCCGTCAGCTTGGCGGTCGTTCCGCCTTCGGAAATGCGTGACGGCCGCAGCCGGCCGACGCGGGCGCGCGCGGCTCCCTTGACCGCGGTGCGGATCCTTTCGCCGGATTCGGCAAGGTGGTCGGCCGCGCCGATCTTCGGCTTCAGGATGATATCGACTGCGCCCGCCTCGAGCGCCTGCATCAGCGTTTCCGAGCCGCTTTCGGTCAAGGACGAGCACATCACCACCGGAATGGGATGCTGGGACATCAGCTTGCGCAGGAAGGTGATGCCGTCCATCTGCGGCATTTCCACATCGAGCGTGATGACGTCGGGGATTTCCTCGCGCAGCTTTCGCGCCGCCATGAAGGGATCGCTGGCCGCGCCTATGACTTCGATGTCCGGATCCGCCGACAGGACGGCTGTCAGGGTCTGGCGGACGCTGGCGGAGTCATCAATGATCAGAACGCGAATTTTGCCGCTCATGGTTCATACTCGCTTGAACACAGTATTTGCCACCTGACGGATCGGCAGGTCGAAGCCAGTCACCGTTTCCGAATGACCGATGAACAGATAACCCCCGGGAAGCAGCGCCTGGCAAAGCCGGGACAGCACATGCTGCTGCGTCGGCTTGTCGAAATAGATCAGCACATTGCGGCAGAAGATCATGTGCATCAGGTCGCCGATGGGATAGGCATCGTCCATCAGGTTCAGCCGGGCGAAACCGACGCGGGAACGCAGTTTCGGTGAAATCCGGACTTCCTGCCGCCGGCTGTCGGACGAACGCATGACATATTTGCTCATCATGTCGGCGGGAACGGGTGCCAGGAGCTCGCTCTGATAGATGCCGCGCTGGGCCTTCTGCAGCACATCGGTCGAAAGATCGGTGGCAAGCACGAAATAGTCGCGTTCCGGCGTCGACGAGCTCAGAAATTCCGAAAGCACCATGGCCATCGTATAGGGTTCGGCGCCCGTCGAGCAGGCCGAACTCCAGGTGCGGATGCGCCGGTCGGGGTAGCTTTTCAGGATGTCCGGCAACGCTGCCTGGATCATGTAGTCGAAATGTTTCGGCTCGCGGAAGAAGTCGGTCTTGTTGGTGGTCACCGCATCGATGAGGAAGATCGATTCGGCCTCGATACCTCCGTGCTTGAAGAGGTAATCGCAATAACTGTCGAAGGTCGGCATGGCCGTGACGCGCAGGCGCCGGCGAAGCCGCCCTTCGAGCATGGTCAACTTGCTGTGCGGCATCTTGATGCCGCTATAGTCGTAGATGTACTTCGAAAGCAGATCGAAGTTGCGCTTGCTCAGCCGATCGTCGAGCGGCTGGCTTCTCATTGCTGCACTCACGCGCATGCCCCCGTACAAGAACCTATTCGGTTATGCGAATTCCATCATGCGACCTGGGACTGCGGCCCAACATCGGCGAGCGCCGATCCGGAATCCGAAAACAGCCGTGCAAGGTCGACGACGACAACGAAGCCGCTCTCCCGGCGCACCACGCCGGCGATATAGTCGGAGCGCCAGCGCACCCCGATATCCGGCGCCGTCTCGATCTGTTCCTTGCGGAACGGCACCACTTCGAAGACCCGGTCCGCGACGAGGCCGAGCACCAGGACGCGATCGGCGACCGGCACGTCGAGCACCAGGATTCGCGTATGCGGCGTCTTGACCGTTCTCGACAGGCCGAGGCGAAGACGAAGGTCGATTACCGGCACGCCCTGCCCGCGCACATCGCGCAGGCCGAGCAGGTATTCCGGGCCGTGCGGGATCTTGAACGGCTCCTCGTGGTCGAGGATCTCGCGGACCACCTCGACGGGGACCGCGAAAATCTCATCGCCAAGGCTGAAGGTTACGAACTGGGATTCGGAGGATATGCCTGCCATTATGCGCTCTCCCTGAAATCGTCATCGTCCGCGTCCGGGCCGCCCATCGACAGATCGAGGGCAAAACCTTTCACGCGGGCCTGTTGTGCGTTGACTGAATGCCCCGCCGAATAGGCCTTGGGCGCCGGCTGGGGTCTGGATTTGGCGGCTACGGGCTTCGCTGCCGGGACCGCTTGGCCCCGCTTGGATCCGGTCCGATCGACCTTGAAGAAGGCGATCGAGGCCTGCAGTTCCTCGGCCTGGGCGGCGAGTTCTTCCGAAGTCGCCGACATCTGTTCGGAGGCGCCGGCATTCTGCTGGGTCACCTTGTCGAGCTGCTGGATGGCTTCGTTGATCTGGCTGGCGCCGATATCCTGCTCGCGGCAGGCGGCGGAGATTTCCGAGACCAGTTCCGCGGTCTTGTGGATCGCGGGTACGAGCTTGTTCAGCATTTCGCCGGCGTCCGTTGCGACCTGCACCGTCTCGCCGGAAAGCGCGCTGATTTCGGCAGCCGCTGCCTGGCTGCGCTCGGCAAGCTTGCGCACTTCCGAGGCGACGACCGCAAAACCCTTGCCGTGTTCGCCGGCACGGGCGGCTTCTACCGCGGCGTTCAGGGCGAGAAGGTCGGTCTGGCGGGCGATCTCCTGGACGATCGAGATTTTTTCCGCAATCGTCCGCATCGCCGAGACGGCGCGGCCTACTGCTTGGCCGGAGCTTTCCGCGTCCTTCGACGACTGGC
>NZ_JNNU01000017.1 GCF_000732195.1 Neorhizobium vignae | reverse complement strand
CACACTTTGAAGTCAACAGGGATTTTCAAAAAACTGTCATTTTTCTCGCGGCCTGCCCAAAACCTGCGATTTCCGGCCATAAAATCAGCACCGATTAACGAAAGGGCAGTGCCACAGCGCCTAAAAACCCATTTTACGCGGGGATTCCGCATTGTTAGGGTGACATCTGTTTCTGGCGGCTGGAGTGGGACATGCTTGTATTGAATGAAGTGCAGACACGGGATGCGTTGCCGTTTGCAGAACTCATCGCGGCAATCGAAACGATGTTCAAAAGCGACTGCGTCATGCCGGTGCGCCATCATCATGAGATGGTGGTGCCGGGTGAAGCAAATGCGGTCATGCTGCTGATGCCCGCCTGGGTGCCGGGTGACCATATCGGCGTCAAGATTCTCAATCTGTTTCCCGACAATCATCTTCGCTCTCTGTCGACCATCTTCGGCAGCTACCTTCTTTCGTCGGGCAAGACCGGAGAGATGCTGGCGATCGTCGAGGGCGGCGAACTGACCGCGCGGCGCACCGCGGCGACCTCGGCGCTTGCCGCCCGATATCTCGCGCGGGAAGATGCAGAAGTCATGCTGATGGTCGGAACCGGCCGGCTTTCGCTCAACCTGATGCAGGCCCATGCGATCACACGGCCGCTCAAGCATTTCCGCGTCTGGGGGCGCAATATAGAGAAGGCCGAAGAGACTGCGCGCGAGGCAAGAACACTCGGGCTCGACGCGGTGGCGGTCGAAGACCTCGCCCTCGCGGCCGGACAGGCGGACATCATTTCCTGCGCGACGCTGTCGAGCGAGCCGCTGATCCGCGGCGAATGGCTGAAGCCGGGCGCGCATCTGGACCTCGTCGGCGCCTTCAAGCCGAGCATGCGCGAGAGCGACGACGAGGCGGTGCGGCGCGCGTCTGTCTTCGTCGATACGCGCGCCGGCGCCATGAAGGAAGGAGGCGACATCGTTCTGCCGCTTGCAAGCGGCGCGCTGTCGAAGGAGGGGATCAAGGCGGAACTCGCCGAACTCGCGCATGGCAAACATCCCGGCCGCACGAGCGCGGACGAGATCACGCTCTTCAAGTCGGTGGGCGCAGCGCTCGAGGATCTTGCCGGAGCGATCCTCGCCTATCGTCATGTCAGCGGACAGGTTTCGCATTGATGGCCTCAGCGCATGAGGCAGGTCCGATCACGAAGAACCTGCCAAGGCTTCCCGTCACCGAGGTTCTCGGCGATATCATGCAGGCGCTCGCCGATGGCACGCGCGCCGTGCTTTCCGCGCCGCCGGGCGCCGGCAAGACGACGCTTGTGCCGCTCGCGCTGCTCGACCAGGCGTGGTGCACCGGAAAGATCATCCTGCTCGAACCGCGGCGGCTGGCGGCCCGCGCAGCCGCGTCCCGCATGGCGTCGCTGCTCGGTGAGCAGGTGGGCGAGAGGGTCGGTTACCGGATGCGGCTCGACAACAAGGTCTCGGCGAAGACCCGGATCGAAGTGGTGACCGAGGGCGTTTTCGCGCGGATGATTCTGGACGATCCGGAGCTGACCGGCGTCTCAGCGGTGATCTTCGACGAATTCCACGAGCGGTCGCTCGACGCGGATTTCGGTCTGGCGCTGGCGCTCGACGTGCAATCGGCGCTGCGCGACGACGTGAGGATCCTCGTCATGTCGGCGACATTGGATGTGGAGCGTGTCGCGGGACTGCTCGGCGAGCCGCCGGTCATCAAGAGCGAAGGCCGGACATTCCCGATCGATATCCAGCATCGCGACCGGGCACCAAACGAGCGGATCGAAGATGCGATGACGCGGGCGATCGTCGAAGCGCATTCGAACGACACCGGTTCGATCCTCGCTTTCCTGCCGGGCCAGGCGGAAATCCTGCGCACTGCCGAGCGGCTAGCGGGCCGGTTCGGGCCGGAGACCGTGGTGGTGCCGCTTTACGGCAATCTTTCCCAGAAGGAACAGGATCTGGTGATCCGGCCGGCGCCCGCCGGGCAGCGCAAGATCGTGCTGGCCACGTCGATCGCCGAAACCTCGATCACCATAGATGGAGTCCGGATCGTCATCGACAGCGGGCAACAGCGCCTGCCGGTGTTCGAGCCCTCGACCGGTATCACCCGGCTGGAGACGGTGCGGGTTTCCCGCGCCTCGGCCGATCAGCGAGCGGGCCGTGCCGGCCGTACCGAGCCGGGCATCGCGATACGCCTCTGGCATCCGGGTCAGACGGCAGCGCTCCAAGCGTTCACGCCGCCGCAGATTCTTGCGAGCGATCTTTCCGGCCTGGTTCTCGATCTGGCCCATTGGGGCGTCCAGGACCCGAAGGGGCTTGCCTTTCTCGATCCGCCTCCCGGGCCGGCCTTCAACGAGGCAAAGGGGCTGCTGGCCCAGCTCGGCGCACTCGACCCCCAGGGCGCGTTGACGGAAAAGGGTCGGCTGATGCGGGAACTGGCGCTGCCGCCGCGGCTTGCGGCCATGGCGATCTCCGCGGCGGAGGAGGGTTTCGGCAGGCAGGCAAGCCTGCTTGCGGTGCTCCTGACCGAACAGGGGCTCGGCGGCAGCGATATCGATCTCGACGAACGGCTGCGGCGGTTCCGCAACGAGCGCGGCGACAGGGCCGACGCCGCAAGGAAGCTTGCGGACAGGGTAGCTTCGAACTTGCCGAAGCGATCGCAATCGACGGAAACGGTTCTGGCCGGCCGGCTTCTCCTGCATGCCTATCCCGACCGGATCGCGCTCCAGCGCGGCGGACGGGGACGTTTCGTGATGGCGAACGGGCGCGGCGCGGAACTGCAGGAGACCGAGCGGCTGGCGGCATCGCAAATGCTCGTCATCGCCGACTTGACCGGCCGGGCGGCGCAGGCGCGCATCCTGGCTGCGGCGGAGATCAGCCGGGCGGACGTCGAGGCCGAGCTTTCCGGCGCGATCCGCGAGAGCGAGGAGTGTTTCTTCGACCGGGCGAGCCGGCAGGTACGCGCCCGCAAGGTGACGCGGCTCGGCGCCATCATCTTCGAGGAAAGGCCTTTGCCCCGGCCGAGCGGCGAACGGGCCGCACAGGCGCTTGCGGACGGCGTGCGGGAACTGGGGCTTCAGGTCCTGCCATTCTCCAAGGAAGGTGCGCAATTACGCGACCGGATCGGTTTCCTCAACCGATCGATCGGCGAGCCCTGGCCTGACATGAGCGACGAGGCGCTGCTCGCCCGGCTCGACGACTGGTTCGTCCCGTTCCAGGGCAGTACATCGGGCATCGATTCCATCAATCCCGGCAGTCTTTCGGAAGGGCTGCGCTCGCTCATTCCGCATGGCGTCTCGCAGGATCTCAACAAGCTGGCGCCGACGCATTTCGAAGCACCGACCGGCGAGCGGCATCCGATCCGTTACGATGGCGAGGAGCCGGTCCTGGCGATCCGGGTGCAGGAACTGTACGGGCTGAAGAAACATCCGGCGATCGCCGGCGGAAAACTGCCGCTGCTTCTCGAACTGAACTCGCCGGCGCACCGGCCGATCCAGACGACGCGAGACCTGCCCGGCTTCTGGGCCGGCTCCTGGAAGGATGTGCGCGCCGAAATGCGCGGCCGTTATCCGAAGCACCCGTGGCCCGAGGACCCGGCCGAGGCCGCACCAACGACGCGTGCCAAACCGCGCGGGACGTGACAGAATGCCGCCTGCGACCTGAAGTCGAGCCGGTTTATGAAGGCGGCCGCAAGTCACTTGTATAAGGCAATGTAAAGAGCAGACGGTGAGCGTAGACAGTCCTTCAGTGCGTTTTGCGCAATTCGGCCCTTCGAGCCGGCGGATCCGGCTTCAGACACTGGTACGGCTGCGCTGGCTCGCGGTCGCCGGTCAGACGATCACCGTGGTCATCGTCGGGCTGCTGCTGCAGTTTCCGCTGCCTCTTCAGGAGGCAGGCATCCTGGTCGGCGCGCTTGCGGTCGCAAACCTCACCCTGTCGGCCTGGTTTCCGCCGACCCATCGGCTTGGCCCCAAATCGGCGCTGGCGCTGCTCGGTTTCGATCTGCTGCAGATGGCGGCGCTGCTGTTCATCACCGGCGGGCTTGCCAATCCGTTCGCGCCGCTGATCTGCGTGCCGGTCATCATCGCGTTTGCATCGCAGCCGCTGCGCCATTCGCTGGTCCTGATCGTCTTTGCGCTCGTCTGCACCACCGTGCTCGCATTTTCGCCCTACCCGGTGCCCTGGTATGAGGGCGAGCCGCTTCGGATCCAGCCGGTCATGCAGCTCGGCGTCTGGTGTTCGATCGCCTCGATGATGATGTTCGCGGCCTTTTATGCCTATCGCGTCAGCCATGAGGCGACACTGCTCGCCGATGCGCTGGCGGCGACCGAACTGGTCCTGGAGCGGGAAAAGCATCTTTCGCAACTCGACGGGTTGGCCGCCGCCGCTGCCCATGAGCTCGGCACGCCGCTCGCAACCATCAGCGTCGTCGCCAAGGAGATGGAGCGCGAACTCGGGCCCGACGACCGGTTCCGCGAGGATGTGCTGCTGCTGCGAAGCCAGAGCGAGCGCTGTCGCGACATCCTTCGCCGGCTCACCTCGCTCTCCGCCGAGAGCGAGGAACATATGCGCCGGCTGCCTCTTTCCTCCCTGGTCGAAGAGGTAGTGGCGCCGCATCGGCAATTCGGCATCGAGATCGAACTCGTGGAGAAGAACGACCGAACCAACGAACCGGTCGGCAACCGCAATGCCGGCATTATATATGGGCTCGGTAACCTGATCGAAAACGCGGTCGATTATGCCAAGAGCAAGGTGATCGTCACGGTGGAGCACAATGCCGATCGGGTGGCGATCACCATCGAGGACGACGGCCAGGGTTATGCGCCGGATATTCTTTCGCGGATCGGCGAACCCTATATGACGAAGAGACCCCGGGAAGACGAACGGGCCGGTGGGCTTGGCCTCGGCCTTTTCATCGCCAAGACGCTGCTCGAACGGTCCGGCGCCACGATCCGCTTCGGCAACCGTGACAGCGGAGAACCGGGTGCCCGCATTCATATCGAATGGCCGCGCTCGGTGATGGACACGCAGGACTTGAAATAGGCCGGCCAGCCGGCCGATCATCATGAAAAGGCAAGCGGGCCTTTTAAAACCCGCGGAGAAAAAGAGATGGAAACACACCCGGAACCGACCAAGGCTCATGCCGACCCAGAACTCGGGCCTGACCCTTCGCTGCTGATCGTCGATGACGACGGACCGTTCCTGCGCCGTCTGGCCCGGGCGATGGAGGCCCGCGGTTTCCTGGTCGATACCGCAGAGTCGGTCGCGGAAGGCATCGCCAAGACGAAGGCTCGCCCGCCGAAATATGCGGTGGTCGACCTGCGTCTTGGCGACGGCAACGGGCTGGACGTGATCGAGGCGATCCGCCAGAGCCGCGAGGATACCAAGGTGATCGTGCTGACCGGCTACGGCAATATTGCAACGGCCGTGACGGCCGTGAAGCTCGGTGCGCTCGATTATCTCGCCAAGCCCGCCGATGCCGACGACATATTCGGCGCTCTGACGCAGCGGCCGGGCGAGCGGGCGGACGTGCCGGAAAACCCGATGTCTGCGGATCGCGTGCGCTGGGAACATATCCAGCGGGTCTACGAGATGTGCGAACGCAACGTTTCGGAGACCGCCCGCCGGCTCAACATGCATCGACGCACGCTGCAGCGCATCCTCGCCAAGCGCGCGCCGAAATAATCAGCCGCCGTCGTTCCCGGCATCGTCGAACGACTTGCCGGTCGCCCATTCCGCCAACATCAGACGCTGGGCGGCGACCCGCGAGAAGTTCAGGGTGATCGCCTTGCGGGTGGCGGGCGGCAGTCTGTGTTCCGGTGCGTCACGCAGCAGATGCCCGCCGTAACCATCCGAGAGGAAGAGGCCGCAATCCTCCGGGAAGATGTCGAGCGGCACATCCTTGTGCGTGGCAAAAAACAGGCGGTCGCAGAAGTGCCGGTATTCCGGCCACTTGCGGTCGACGCGAAAATCCTCGATCGACGTCTTGATCTCGACGATCCAGATTTCACCCTTTTCCGAAATGGTCACCAGGTCGGCGCGCCGTCCGCTCGACAGCACGAGTTCCGGCAATACCGCGTGCCGCATGTCATGGAGCAGGATCTGGACGCCCCGGCGCACCAGCATGGCGCGAGTCGACTGGCGACCATCTATTAACGGATTATTACTGGCAAGGTTGAGTATAGTCATAGAATCCCGAAAAGCCCCTTCCATGATGTTGCAAAAACGCCATGGCTTTATTCAATCATGCGCAGGCTCTGTTTTGATGCGCTGCAGCGCTTGCCAAGCGTAGTTTAATCGAAAATAACCCGTCATCAAAGATGGGCCAGACGCCCGTCTAAATCGATTCGTTTATCCAAGAGATCTCCATGCGCTTTCGCACTAGCATGCTCGCACTCGGCTTGTTGGCAACTGCTGCCTTGGCCGGTTGCGCCTCCACGATTCCCGGCGGCGGCACCCAGGTTGCCACGGCCTCCTACACCGAACAGATCTTTACCGACTCCTACGGTTCGGTGAGAGACGCCGGCTATACTCTGCCGGCAATCCCGATCAACAAGGTGGACAAGCAGTATGTCCGCCAGATCGTCAGCTATCAGACCAGCGAAAAGCCGGGCACGATCGTCGTCAACACCCGTGAGCGCCATCTCTACTACATCATGCCGAACGGCAAGGCGATGCGCTACGGTATCGGCGTCGGCAAGCAGGGTTTTGCCTGGTCCGGCACGGCCTATGTCGCCTGGAAGCAGGAATGGCCGACCTGGCACCCGCCGAAGGAAATGGCCGGTCGTCGTCCGGACGTTGCCAAATACGTCGAAGACGGCATGGGGCCCGGCCTCAGCAACCCGCTCGGCGCACGCGCCATGTACCTGTTCAACGAAAAAGGCCAGGACACGCTCTTCCGTCTGCACGGCACTCCGGAATGGAATTCGATCGGCACCGCCGCTTCTTCGGGCTGCATCCGCCTGATCAACCAGGACGTCATCGACCTCTATAGCCGCGTCCGTCCGGGCCGCGAAACCAAGGTCGTCGTGATCCAGTAATCACGAAATTCGACGAAGATACGAAAAGGCCGCCTGGAGAACTCTCCGGCGGCCTTTTTCTTTGCCTGATCCTCTGCTCGCCGATCAGCCTGCGAGCTTGGCTTTCAGTTCCAGCCGACGGCGATGCAGGACCGGCTCGGTATAGCCGTTCGGCTGTTCGCGACCCTTGAGCACCAGATCAAGGGCGGCCTGGAAGGCGACGGAGCCGTCGAAATCCCTGGCCATCGGCATATAGAGGGGGTCGCCAGCATTCTGACCGTCTACGACGCCGGCCATGCGCTTCATGGTTTCGACTATCTGCTCTTCCGTGACCAGCTTGTGATAGAGCCAGTTCGCCATGTGCTGGGCGGAGATGCGCAACGTTGCCCGGTCTTCCATGAGCCCGACATTGTTGATGTCAGGCACCTTGGAGCAGCCGACGCCCTGGTCGACCCAGCGGACGACGTAACCGAGAATGCCTTGCGCATTGTTGTCGAGTTCGCGCTGTATCTCCTCCGGGGTCCAGTTCGGCCGCACTGCCACCGGCACGGAGAGGATATCCGACAGCTTTGCCCGGGTCCGGCTCTTCAGGCCTGCCTGGACGGCGGCGACGTCAACCTTGTGATAGTGGGTGGCGTGCAGCGTGGCTGCCGTGGGCGACGGAACCCAGGCGGTATTGGCACCGGCCTTCGGATGGGCGATCTTCTGTTCCAGCATCGCCGCCATCATGTCGGGCATGGCCCACATGCCCTTGCCGATCTGCGCATGGCCGGACAGGCCGCATTCGAGGCCGATATCGACGTTCCAGTTCTCGTAGGCCGCGATCCAGGCGGCCTGCTTCATGTCGCCCTTGCGGATCATCGGGCCGGCTTCCATGGACGTATGGATCTCGTCGCCGGTGCGGTCGAGGAATCCGGTATTGATGAAGACCACGCGTTCGCGGGCCTCGCGGATGCAGGCCTTGAGGTTGACCGTGGTCCGGCGCTCCTCGTCCATGATGCCCATTTTCATGGAATTGGCGGGAAGGCCGAGCGCCTGTTCGACGCGGGTGAAAATCTCGCAGGCGAAGGCGACCTCTTCCGGCCCGTGCATCTTCGGCTTGACCACATACATGGAGCCGGCGCGGGAATTCTGGCGGCGGCCGTTCGGGCCGAGGTCATGGATGGCGATGAGGGCCGTCACCATCGCATCCATGATCCCTTCCGGCACTTCCCTTCCGTCGCTGTCCAGCACCGCAGGATTGGTCATCAGGTGGCCGACATTGCGGATCAGCATCAGCGAGCGGCGCTTCACCGTGACATCGCCGCCGGCAGGCGCCTTGAACGTCGTATCCGGGTTGAGCTTGCGGATGAAGGACTTGCCGCCCTTGGCTACCTCTTCCTGGAGGTCGCCGTTCATCAGGCCGAGCCAGTTGCGGTAGACGACGACCTTGTCCTCGGCATCGACGGCGGCGATCGAATCTTCGCAGTCCATGATCGCGGTGATCGCCGATTCCAGCCAGACATCCGAAATCCTGGCGGGATCGTCCTTGCCGATCGCGGTCGTGGCATCGATCCGGATCTCGATATGCAGCCCGTTTTTCCTGAGCAGAAGATGGGTCGGCTGCGCCGGTTCGCCGAGAAAGCCGGCAAACTGGGCCGGATCGGCGAGGTTGACCGTCTTGCCATCCTGGGCGGCAGCCGTCAGTTCCCCGCCCGTGACGACAAATGAGGTGACCTCCGTCCAGCTTGCGCCGGAAAGCGGAACCGACTGATCGAGGAAGTCACGCGCCCAGGCGATAACCTTGGCGCCGCGGACCGGATTGTAGCCCTTGCCCTTTTCGGCGCCGTCGGTCTCGGGAATGGCGTCGGTGCCATAGAGCGCATCGTAGAGCGAACCCCAGCGGGCATTGGCGGCGTTCAGCGCATAGCGGGCGTTCATGACCGGGACGACGAGCTGCGGCCCGGCGATCGCGGCGATTTCCGGATCGACCCTGTCGGTCGAGACCGTGAAATCCGGCCCCTCCGGCAACAGGTAACCGATGTCGCGCAGGAAGGCTTCGTAAACCGCCAGATCGCTGGGGGCGCCGTTCTTGCGGTACCAGTCGTCGAGCTTTGCCTGGAAGGCGTCGCGCTTGGCGAGAAGCTCGCGGTTCTTCGGCGCCAGGTCGTGAACGATCTTCGAGAACTCGGAGAAGAACCGTTCGGCATCGACACCGGTCGACGGCAGCGCTTCCTTCACCAGGAAATCGTAGAGCTTCTCGTCGATTGCGAGACCATTTTTTTCGATACGGGCCATCGGTTCCTCCGAACTTTTCCAGTCGCGCGCAAGTCTCTTTGGTCGCGAGGGAAATTGCAATTGCACAAATATTGAATGACTTATGCCAGATTGGAAATAATCTATTTCCGGCCTGCATCCGAGGAATGCCGCTCCCAATAGGGGATCGGCCCATAAAGTTCGGCGAGATATTCGATGAAGGCCCGGACCTTGGATGGGAGATGCTGCCGGCTCGGATAGACCGCCGAGACCGAGACGTTCTTCGAGCCCTCGTAGCCAGGCATCACAATCACCAGGCGTCCGTCCCTGAGCTCGTTGCCGATATCCCAGGTGGATCTCAGTGCGATGCCGAGCCCGGCGATCACCGCTTCGCGGATGACCTCGCTCGAATTGGTATTCAGCCTTCCGGCCGGCCGGTAGACCAGCGGGCCTTTCGGACCTTCCAGCCTCCAGGGTTCGCCATTATGGGCCGTCAGGCAGTGATGGTTCGCCAGTTCCTCGATGCTTGTCGGGGCGCCGTGCCGCTCGACATAGGATGGAGAAGCACAGAGGATCCTCCGGACCTGGATGAGTTTGCGGGCGACGAGGCTCGAATCCTTCAGCTCGGAGATCCGGATCGCCACATCGAAGCCCTGGGCGATGATGTCCGTGAACTCGTCCGACAGGATCAGGTCGATCGACAGATGCGGGTTTGCCTGCATGAATGTCGGCAGATGAGGCGCTATATGCATTCGCCCGAACGAGGTCGGCGCGGAAATGCGCAGATTGCCGGCGATCTCGGTCGATCCGCCCGAGACGAACTGCTCGGCATCCTCGATCCCGGTCAGGATGTTGGCGATCCTGTCGTAAAACCCTTTTCCTGCGTCGGTCATGCCGATCTGGCGGGTCGTGCGCTGCAGGAGGCGCGTCCCCAGCTGCTCCTCCAGCCGCTTGATGCGCTTCGAGACCACCGCCGGGGAAATGCCAAGACTCTTCGCCGCCGCCGACATGTTTCCGCTGGCTGCGACTTTGACGAAGATTTCCAGATCGGCAAGATTGGTGATCACTGCGATTTGTTCCCCGCTGGAATAAATACCGGCTTACTTACGCCTTGTGGAATAGGGCTTTACATGGCAGTCCACAACAGGCGTGCACAGGGGCGCTCAGAAACCGGCTATCCTCGGCCTGCCGACAGCAATGGCGGTGATCCGCGCTTCGACCAGCTTTCGCGAGCCCTCGATTTCCGGCGCATCCAGCTCTTCTGAAACCGTCACGACCGCATCCTTGGCGCCGTCCGCATTCGCCTGCGCCAGGGCCGCAGCGATGGCGCGCTCGCGGGCCGTCGCCACCGCCTGCGTTTCACCGATGACCGCGAGCCGCTCGCCTGCGCCGGAGAGGATGAAGCGGCCTTCTTCCGGCGAGGTAACGACGACCTTGATGCTGGCACGCACCTGGCCGACCACGGCGCCGACGGCGTTTGCGACATCGGCGTCAATCGGAATGACCGACCGTGCGCCTAGCATGTCCGCGACCGCCGGATAGTAGACCGGTGCCGAGGCCCCGAGCCCGATCAGCGGACGATCGAGTGACACGGAAAACCGGGCGATGCCGGGAACACGTCTCAAAGCCCGGTCGACGGCAAGGGAGACCGCGGGATCGATGGCTTCAGCGCCGTCTTCGGCGAGACAGGCGGTGAGCACGGCCTCGGAGGACTGGCGCGTCAGCCGGCTGACGATCTTTTCCGCGAGCTCTTCCGGCGAGGCGGCGATCTCGCGTCCCGCGCCGTCCTTGCGCCGGGCGGCAAGTTCCAGACCCAGCCGCGCTGCCTCTGCCTGCCATTGGCCTTGTCGGCCGAGCACATGGAGCGCATCCGAAGGGGTGATGCCGCAGAGGTGCACCAGCCCTCTGGCGACCAGCCGGTCGAGAACCGCCTTCTGGGAATTCATCGTCAGAAGATCGTTGAGCGAAACCGGCACGCTGCCGATGCGGATAAAAAGCGCCTGTTCCGGCGGCTGCAGGCCTTGGGCCATCGCATCCGGCACGCCGGTTCGCACCGCAAAGCGGCCGTCGTGCCGGCCGGCATGGCTGGCGCGCAGCTGCCTTTCCAGCGTCAAAAGAATGATCTCGCCATGCGCCATGGCGGCGAGGCTCAGCGGCAGAAGCCGGCGCGGGCCGAGGGTCAGCCGTGCTTCGAGGCCGCGATCGTCGATATGGACCTCGGAATCGCCCCCAAGCCCGTAGGTGCGCAGCGCCACGGCCTCCACCATCGTGCGATGGCCACCGACCACCGCGCCCTCCTCCGCCAGTTTCGGCCGCCCGCCATCGAGGACCGCGACATCCGTCGTCGTCCCGCCGATATCGGAGACAACTGCCTGGTCCAGCCCGGTCAGGAAATGCGCGCCGACAAGGCTTGCGGCGGGACCGGACAGGATGGTTTCGATCGGCCGCAACCGGGCCTCGGCAGCCGAGATCAGCGCGCCATCGCCGCGCACCACCATCATCGGCGCTGTTATGCCGCGCTCGGTCAGAAAGCCCTCGCAGGAACCGACCAGCCGGTCGATGATCGACACCAACCGGGCGTTCAGCAGCGTGGTCAACGCGCGGCGAGGACCGCCGAGTTTCGACGAAAGCTCGTGGCTGCAGGTGACGGGCAGATGCGAAAGCGCGCGAATACGGTCCCTCACCCGGATTTCGTGAGCCGGATTCCGGACGGCGAAATAACCGGCGACCGCAAAGGACGAGACCGTTCCCGCAAGCGTCGGCATGGCCAATTCCAGAGCTGTCATGTCGAGCGGCGTCTCGTTGCCATGCACGTCATGGCCTCCGGGCAGAAAGATCACCGGATCGCTTCCCAGCGCCTCGGCAAGCCCGCCGCGGGCCAGATCTTCCGAGGTGAAGCCGACCATGATCAAGGCGGCGCGACCGCCCTGCCCTTCGACCAGCGCATTGGTGGCAAGCGTGGTCGACAGCGAAACGAGGCCGATTGCCGAGGCGGAGGCAGCACTTTTTTCCAGCACCGCATCGACGGCGCCGGCAATGCCGACCGCCAGGTCATGCCGCGTCGTCAGCGATTTCGCCTTGGCGACGACGCCTTCGCCCTCGCGGAACAGCACCGCATCCGTATAGGTGCCGCCGGTATCAATCCCGAGAAGGAGGGGGCCGGAAGGAAGGGATGAAGCCACGCGAAAATCCTGAAGATCGGTCTATGGATCAATAGCGCATAGGCCGCCAAGATCAATTCACCAGCGGAGACCTCTGATGTCGCGGACTGACCCGCATCAGCAGGCCATCGCGCGGCTGGGTGGTCAGCTTCTGGACCGGCCAGACCTTGGTTTCCGGGGTGACGTCGAACCGATAGTCGCGCATCAGCACCGCAAGCGCGATCACCGCTTCCTGCAAGGCGAAGGTGGCGCCGATGCAGGTGCGCGGGCCGGCGCCGAAAGGCAGATACTGGAAGCGGTTCAGCTTGCCGCGATTCTCGGGCAGAAAACGTTCGGGCATGAAGGCCCGCGGCTTTTCCCAATAAAGTTCGTGGCGGTGCAGCGTCCAGGGCATGACCAGCACGGTCACGCCGGCGTCGATCCTGACCCTCTTGCCCTCCGGGCTCGTCCAGCTGTCGTCGCTGATCGCTTCGCGGTTGATCGAGGGTGCCGGCGGATAGAGCCGCAATGCCTCCTCGAACGCCGCCCGCACCCAGGGCATCAGTTCCAGCCATTCGACCGGATCGGCGCCGGTCGCGAGAACGCGGTCGATCTCTTCCTCCATGTTCTGCCGTACCGAAGGCGATTCAGCGACGCAATAGAGCGTCCAGGCAAGCGCCCGGGCCGTGGTTTCGTGCCCCGCGCCGATGAAGGTGAGGATATTGTCCTCGATCTCGCCCATCGTCAGTCCGTCGGGACCGGCAAGCTGCAGCAGCAGCGTCAGGAAATCCTGCGGCACATCGCTCGGATTTTTGCGCATCCGCTCCTGCCGCATGAGCATGGTTTCGGCGACAACTCCGCGGAACTTGTCGAGTATCTTCCTGCCGCCGATACGCGTTACGCGCGGCACCCAGGGCGGGGCGCGCAGCATGTCCATCGGGTCGATCCGACCCATGCGGTGCAGAAGCTGGTCGACATCGTCGGCAACGGTCTCCTTGTTCCCGGCGATCTCTCCGGAAAACAGGGTTTCGGCGAGGATGGCATAGGTCAGTTCGGTCATGTCTACCGAAATATCCCGGACCGAGCCCTCGGCGCCGGCCTCGGCATATTTCCTTGAGAACTCCTCGGTCTGGCTCAGCATCTGGCCGGCAAAACCACGGGAATGCCTTGGGGTGAACACCGGCGCCATTGCCTTGCGGCAGCGTTTCCAGACCTCGCCTTCCGCCGTCAGCAGGCCGTCCCGGAGGATCGGGCGAAGGACCAGCTGGCGGATTTCCGACATCTCGTAATTGCTGACGTTATCCACCAGGATATGCCGGATAAGCCCGGGATGATTGACGATCAGCGTCCGTTCCTTGAAGAACTTCGTCTCGAACCAGGGCAGCGTGTAGGAAATCTTGCCCCAAAGTTCCAGCGGATTGCGCAGCGCAGTCCAGATCACCTCGATCGGGTTCAGCAACCGATCTCGATGCGCAGGTGCCGGCGGAACGAAAGGTTCGGGGCGGATGTCCATGGACAGCCCTCCTCAGGGGTTTCCTATGGAGGGTATATCAGCCGTCAGAGGAGGGATTTCAACTCGGCGAGCTTCTCGTTGACCAGCCAGCCGTAATAATTCTCCTCCGGCAGGCCGCCGCGGGCAGCCAAGGCGGCGGCGCGCTGCGCCGAACCGCCGGTATTGTAGAGTGTCGCGGTGATGCCGGGGTTGCGGGAAATATCCATGCCGGCGATCGTCTTGTAGTCGTCGATGGAGCGGCGGATGCTGGCTGCCATATAGGCGAGCGACTTGTCCGGGTCCATGATCGCGTCATAGACCGCGGCGGCCTTGTTTTCGTCGAGCTTCGGGTAACCGGAATTCCTGGCCACCATGTCAGACAGCATCAGCGCCGTCAGCGGGTTGACCTGGCCGAGGCCGAAAGTCTGACCGGCATAGAAGGGCTGGAAGAAGACCGCGCTAAACCGATTGTCGGGAAACGAGGTGCCCCCGACCGAACGGCCGCGAAAGCTCTTGTCCCAGACGCCTTCGCGGCAGGACCAGAGCTTGTAGGAATCGGCGAAATCGTCGCATTTCCCGAATTCCGGACGATCGAGGAACTGCTGGATGCTCTCGTCGCCGTAACCGAAACGGAAACTGTTGCCCGCATAGGCGGCCGCCTTGACGTAATAGGTCTGCAGCCGGTCATAGGCATCGACATTGTAGGTGTGCTCGCCGACGATCGCGCCGATCATGTGGATCGGATCGATGCCGTAATCGGCGGCCGTCGACTTGATCTTGCCGATCAGCTTCTTGTCGGATGCCAGGAGATCGCGGATCTTCTCGTATTTGTCGTCGAATGTGGTGCGCCCGGCGCGGGTCCGGCGCACGGATGCGCCCGGAACCTTCGGCTGTTCCGCGTGACGATTTCCCTCGGGAACCATGGTGAGGCCGCCCGCGAACGCGGAAGAGGCCGCGGATGTCGCGACGACAAGGATCAGGGCCAGAAGGATGCGTTTCAAGATTTGCGTGTCCCAGGACTTCGACTATGCCGGTCTCCGGCACCGAATGCTTAAAGCCATTCCAGACCGACTCACTCAAGCGCCGGATATTTCCATGAAAACGCGCTTCCCTTACGCGAGGCCTGAGGACCGTGTCGAGACGCGGGCGTTCAAAATCCCGTCAGTGCCCGCAAATGAGCAGCCGGACGTTGCCCGGCTGCCACGATTGCGCACTCAGAGAATGTAGCGCGACAGATCCGTGTCGGCGGCAAGATCGCCGACATGCTTCTTGACGTATTCCGCGTCGATCATCACCGTCGTGCCGCCTTGATCCGGGGCGTTGAACGAGATCTCGTCGAGCACCCGTTCCATCACGGTCTGCAGCCGGCGGGCACCGATATTCTCGACCGAGGAGTTGAGGTGCACGGCGACATCGGCCAGCGCGTCGATCGCATCCTCGGTGAAATCGAGCGTCAGCTCTTCCGTCTCCATCAGCGCCTTGTACTGGCGGATGAGGCTCGCCTCGGTTTCTGTCAGAATGCGGCGGAAGTCTTCCTTGGTCAGCGGCCTCAGCTCGACCCGGATCGGCAGGCGGCCCTGAAGTTCCGGCAGCAGGTCGGAGGGCTTGGAGACGTGGAAGGCGCCCGAGGCGATGAACAGGATGTGGTCGGTCTTCACCGGCCCGTATTTGGTCGAGACCGTCGTGCCTTCAACGAGCGGCAGCAGGTCGCGCTGCACGCCTTCGCGGGACACACCGGCGCCCATGCCGCCGTCACGGGCGGCGATCTTGTCGATCTCGTCGAGGAAGACGATGCCGTCGTTTTCGACCGAGCGGACAGCCTCGCGCTGAATGACCTCGTTGTCGATCAGTTTGTCGGACTCGTCACGGATCAGTTCGCCGTAGGATTTCTTGACGGTGGTACGGACCTTCTTGGTGCGGCCGCCCATCGCCTTGCCGAACATTTCCGACAGGTTCAGCACGCCGATATTGGCGCCCGGCATGCCGGGGATCTCGAAACCGGGCATGCCGGAACCAGTGTCAGTGACCTCGATGTCGATTTCCTTGTCATCCATCTCGCCGTTGCGCAGCTTCTTGCGGAAGCTGTCTCGGGTGGCCGGGGAAGCAGTGGATCCCACCAGGGCATCGAGCACGCGTTCCTCGGCGCTCATGTGAGCTTTCGCCTGCACGTCGGCGCGCATCTTGTCGCGCACGAGGCCGATGCCGATCTCGACGAGATCGCGGATGATCTGCTCGACGTCGCGGCCGACATAACCGACTTCGGTGAACTTGGTCGCTTCGACCTTGATGAAGGGCGCGCCGGCGAGCCTGGCGAGGCGCCGGGATATTTCCGTCTTGCCGACGCCGGTCGGGCCGATCATCAGGATGTTCTTCGGCATCACTTCGTCGCGCAGCGTCTCGTCGAGCTGGTGGCGGCGCCAGCGGTTGCGAAGCGCAATTGCCACCGCGCGCTTGGCGTCGTGCTGGCCGATGATGTGCCGATCCAGCTCGGAGACGATTTCCCGGGGTGAAAAGTTACTCATGTCAAATCCGTTTCTTCTGGTGCGTCCAGCGCCATGAAATGGGCCGGACCGTAAATGGATGTCCTGGTATCGACGTAGCGAAAACCGGCCTTCTCATAGGCGCGGATCGCCTGGGCATTTTCCGGATCGGGATCGATGACGATCCGCCGGGCGCCGCCTGCGAAAAGCTCTGCCACAAACTGCCGGATGATCGCGCTGCCATGGCCGATACCGACAAGCTCAGGATTGCCGATCGATATATCGATGCCAAGCGTGCCCTTCGGCTGATCCTGATAGGGATGATCCTCTTCAAGATGCGGATCGTAATATTGGAGATAGGCGATCGGCCTGCCTTCCAGTTCCGCGATCATCGGCCGGGTCTCGACGCTCGTCATCGAATATTCGATGCTCGCCAGTTCCTCGTCGACCCTACCCCACCATTTCGCGATATGCGGCTCGGCGAGCCATGTCGCCAAGAGAGGAAAATCCTCGCGGGTGACATCACGAAAGGAGTAGCGGGGGGCGCCTTCAGCCATCGGCGTCCAGCGTTTCGATGACCAGGTTGTGGTTGGTGTAGACGCAGATATCGGCGGCGATATCGAGCGCCTTGCGGGCGATCTCCTCGGCCGACTTGTCCGTATCCATCATGGCGCGGGCGGCGGCATAGGCATAGTTGCCGCCGGAGCCGATGGCGATCGTTCCGTGCTCCGGTTCGAGCACGTCGCCATTGCCGGTGATCGCCAGCGTCGTCGACTTGTCGGCGACCAGCATCATCGCTTCGAGATTGCGCAGGTACTTGTCCGTGCGCCAGTCCTTGGCGAGCTCGACGGCGGCGCGCATCAGCTGGCCCGGATATTGTTCGAGCTTCTTTTCAAGCCGGTCGAGCAGCGTGAACGCATCGGCTGTCGCGCCGGCGAAACCGGCGATCACTTCGCCCTTGCCGATGCGGCGCACCTTGCGGGCATTGCCCTTCATCACGGTCTGGCCGAGGCTCACCTGGCCGTCGCCTGCCATGATGACCTTGCCACCCTTCCTCACAGTAATAATCGTTGTCATAAAGCACCTGCTGGCCCGTCTTCCGGGCTTTCGTTTATGGGCATTTCGGCCCCGTTGAGCATTTATGTAAGACGGTCGAGGGCGAATGCAATCTCATGACGCGATGCCGCGGCGACACCCCTGCTTTTGCTGGATATTTGATGTCGTGCCTGATAAGGAGCGCAGATCGACCGCATGGAGCAGACCCAGATGGGTGAGACCACAACCGCACGCGTGGGCAACATCGTCCGCAAAACCAACGAAACCTCCGTTTCCGTTTCCGTCAAACTCGACGGCACGGGCGCGGCCAAGATTTCGACGGGCGTCGGCTTCTTCGACCATATGCTGGACCAGCTCTCGCGACATTCGCTGATCGACATGGATATCGAGGTTCAGGGCGACCTGCATATCGACGACCACCACACGGTGGAAGATACCGGCATCGCGATCGGCCAGGCGATCTCCAGGGCGCTCGGCGACCGCCGCGGCATCACCCGCTATGCCTCGCTCGATCTTGCCATGGACGAAACGATGACCAAGGCGGCTATCGACGTGTCCGGCCGGCCGTTCCTGGTCTGGAATGTCGCGTTCAGCGCGCCGAAGATCGGCACGTTCGATACGGAACTGGTGCGGGAATTTTTCCAGGCGCTGGCCCAGAACGCCGGCATCACGCTGCATGTGCTGAACCATTACGGCGCCAACAACCATCATATCGCCGAGACCTGCTTCAAAGCCGTGGCGCGAACACTTCGCGCTGCCATTGAAATCGACCCGCGGCAGGCCAATCGCGTTCCCTCCACGAAGGGAATGCTGGTCTGACCGCTTTAGGAGACGATCCTTGAGAAGCTACCTCGTTCTGACACCGCCCACCGATCCGCGAAGCGGATCCGACAGGGATCACCAGTCGACCCTCGTCCTGCGGGATGGGTTTTCCTGGCTTGCGCTGTTGTTTCCGTGGATCTGGCTGTTCTGGCATGGGCTGTGGATCGCCGGCATCGTCATTCTGCTCGCCCAGATCGGCAGCGGCATCCTGATGCAGGTTCCGGGCTTCTGGACCGCCGGGCTGCTGTTTGGCGTCGCCATCAGCCTCCTCATCGCGCTCGAGGGCCGACATTATCGCTCCGAAGCGCTGATCCGCCGCGGCTGGACACTGGAAACGGTGATCTCCGCTCCCGATCTGCACACGGCCGAGGAGATCTATTTCTCCGGCCTGCCGCAGCCGGAACACCAACCAATGCCGGTCTCGGCCGAGTGGGCAAAACAGGCAAAGGCGCCCGCCGCCGGATGGCAGGCCCCTCACATGGGCCTTTTCGAACATGGAGGACGCTGATGCGCGTCGCAATCATCGACTACGGGTCCGGCAATCTGCGTTCCGCGACCAAGGCCTTTGAACGGGCCGCCCGAGAAGCCGGCATCAACGCCGTGATCGACTTGACCGACAAGGCGGAAGCGGTCGCCACCGCCGACCGTATCGTGCTGCCGGGCGTCGGCGCCTATGCGGATTGCCGCGCCGGCCTCGATGCCGTGCCGGGCATGCGCGAGGCGATCCTCGACGTGGTCGAGCACAAGGGCCGTCCCTTCCTCGGCATCTGCGTCGGCATGCAGCTGATGTCGTCGCGCGGGCTCGAAAAGACCATCACGCCGGGATTCGGCTGGATCGAGGGCGATGTCGTCGAGATGAGCCCAAGCGATCCCCATCTCAAGATCCCGCAGATCGGCTGGAACACGCTCGATATTCATCACCCGCATCCGCTGTTGGACGGAATTCCGACTGGGTCGGACGGCTTGCACGCCTATTTCGTGCATTCCTACCATCTGGCGGCAAAGCACCGCAGCGACGTGATCGCGACCACCGAATACGGCGGGTCGATGACGGCGTTCGTCGGCCGCGACAACGTGGCGGGCTCCCAGTTTCATCCTGAGAAAAGCCAAGCATTGGGTCTTGCCCTCATCTCCAATTTCCTGCGCTGGAAGCCCTGAGCTCGCGCGAACCACCAAGGACCAAAGACATGATCCTCTTTCCTGCAATCGACCTGAAGGACGGTCAGTGCGTGCGCCTCAAGCTCGGCGACATGGACCAGGCCACCGTCTACAATCCCGACCCGGCAGCCCAGGCCAAGGCCTTCGAGGACCAGGGTTTCGAGTGGCTGCACGTGGTCGACCTGAACGGCGCCTTCGCGGGTGAAAGCGTCAACGGTGCGGCCGTCGATGCGATCCTGAAGGCCACAAAAAACCCGGTTCAGCTCGGCGGCGGCATCCGCACGCTCGACCATATCGAAAACTGGCTAGCGCGGGGGCTGACCCGCGTCATTCTCGGGACGGTCGCGGTGCGCGATCCGGCGCTGGTCATCGAGGCCTGCAAACTGTTTCCCGGCAAGGTCGCGGTCGGCATCGACGCCAAGGGCGGCAAGGTCGCCGTCGAAGGCTGGGCGGAAGCGTCGGAGCTCGGCGTCATCGAGCTGGCGAAGAAATTCGAGGGCGCCGGCGTTTCGGCGATCATCTATACCGACATCGACCGCGACGGTATTCTCGCCGGCATCAACTGGGCGTCGACGCTGGAACTCGCCAATGCCGTCTCCATCCCGGTCATAGCGTCCGGCGGGCTTGCCTCGCTCGACGATATCAGCCGCATGCTGGAGCCGGATGCGGCCCGACTCGAAGGCGCGATTTCCGGCCGCGCGCTTTATGACGGCCGCATCGATCCCAGGCAAGCGCTGGACCTGATCCGCTCCAGAGAAGGACGTGCCGCATGACCCTCAAAGCCCGTGTCATCCCCTGCCTGGACGTGAAGGACGGCCGCGTCGTCAAGGGCGTCAACTTTCTCGACCTCATCGATGCCGGCGATCCGGTCGAGGCCGCCAAGGCCTATGACGCCGCCGGTGCCGACGAGCTCTGCTTCCTCGACATCACCGCCTCCTCCGACAATCGCGATACGATCTTCGACGTCGTCGCCCGTACGGCCGAGCATTGCTTCATGCCGCTCACCGTTGGCGGCGGCGTGCGTGCCGTGGCGGACATCCGCAAGCTGCTGCTGGCCGGTGCCGACAAGGTCGCGATCAACTCGGCGGCGGTCGCCAACCCGGATTTCGTGGCGGAGGCCGCCGACAAGTTCGGCAACCAGTGCATCGTCGTATCGATCGACGCCAAGAAGGTGTCAGGCGTCGGCGAGGCGGACCGCTGGGAGATATTCACCCATGGCGGCCGCAACCCGACCGGCATCAACGCGTTGGAATTTGCAATCGGCATGGTCGAGCGGGGCGCCGGCGAACTGCTCGTCACCTCCATGGACCGGGACGGCACAAAGAGCGGCTACGATCTGGATCTGACGCGCATGATTGCCGACAGCGTCCGCGCCCCGGTCATCGCGTCGGGCGGGGTCGGAAATCTGGACGACATGGTCGCCGGCATCAAACAGGGCCATGCGACCGCGGTTCTCGCCGCGTCGATTTTCCACTTCGGGACCTATACGGTCGGCCAGGCGAAGCATTATATGGCAGATCACGGGATTGCCATGCGGCTCGATTGAGCCATCGGGAAGAATGTTATGAGTGAATTTTCCCTGATCGACCTTGAGCGGATCGTCGCCGAGCGGGCCAAGGCTTCACCGGAGGAATCCTGGACGGCAAAGCTTTTCGCCGCCGGCCAGGAGAAGGCCGCAAAGAAGCTCGGCGAGGAAGCGGTCGAAACGGTCATCGCTGCCATTCAGCAGGACCGCAAGAATCTGACCGCTGAGAGTGCGGACCTCCTCTATCATCTTTTAGTCGTCTTGAATATTGCAGCGGTACCGTTGCAGGATGTGCTCGACGAACTCCAGAGAAGGACCGGCCAGTCCGGCCTTCAAGAAAAGGCAAGCCGGCCGACATCATGAGCATTGCTTCCCAGCCCGCCGAGACGCCTGACCCTGAAACCGGCCCGAACACGGAATATTACTCGCCCTATCACCGCTTCACCGCGGAGGAATGGGCGAAATTCCGGGCGGACACACCGCTGACGCTCACCGCCGACGAGGTGCAGAGGCTGCGCTCGCTGGACGACCCGATCGATCTCGACGAAGTCCGGCGCATCTATCTGTCGCTGTCGCGCCTTCTGTCGACGCATGTGGAGGCGACGCAACGCCTCTTCCAGCAGCGCAACCGCTTCCTGAGCCTTTCCGACATCACCAAGACGCCCTTCATCATCGGCATTGCCGGATCTGTCGCGGTCGGCAAATCGACTACCGCACGTATCCTGAAGGAACTGCTTGCCCGCTGGCCGTCGAGCCCGAAGGTGGATCTGATCACCACCGACGGCTTTCTCTACCCCAATGCGGTGCTGAGCCGCGAGAACCTGATGGAGCGAAAGGGTTTTCCGGAAAGCTACGACATCGGCACCATCCTGAGGTTCCTGTCGGCGATCAAGGCCGGCGAACCGAACGTCAAGGCGCCGCGTTACTCGCATCTCACCTATGACGTCCTGCCCGACGAATACACGCTGGTCGACCGGCCGGACATCCTGATCTTCGAGGGCATCAACGTCCTCCAGTCCCGGGCTTTGCCGGCGGACGGCAAGATCGTGCCGATTGTCTCGGACTTCTTCGACTTCTCGATCTATATCGATGCCGACGAAGAGCAGATCCACAACTGGTACGTCCAGCGCTTCATGAAGCTGCGCCAGACCGCCTTCCGCGATCCGACCTCGTTCTTCAAGAAGTATGCCGCGATCGATGCGGATGCGGCCCGTGCCGTCGCCGAGGGGCTGTGGGAAAATATCAATCTCAAGAACCTGCGGCAGAACATCGTGCCGACCCGGCCGCGGGCGGACCTGATCCTGCGCAAGGGCCGCAACCACCTGGTGGAAACGGTCGAACTGCGCAAATTGTAGACGATCGATCGCCGGCTATTGAATTAAATCGTCAGCTATTCACGCGGCGAAGCGTCAGGTTGATGCGTCCGCCGTTCTTCAGCAGCGTCGACGTGCCCGGATAAATGCGATCGACGCCGTGGAACGCGAGGCGGCCCTCCCCGCCCAACACGACCACATCGCCGCTCGCCAGCCGGAAAGAGCCGGTCGGATCCTTGCGGTTCAGGCCGCCGACCCGGAACAGACAGCTATTGCCGAGCGAGACGGAGAGAACCGGGGCGGCCAGGTTGTTCTCGTCCTTGTCCTGATGCAGGCCCATCTTGGCGTCGTCGGAATAGAAGTTGATGAGGCAGGCTTCCGGCGGCCTGGGATAATCGCCAAGCTTTTCCCAGAGATCGAGCAGTTCCCGTGGCATCGCAGGCCAGGGCTTTTTCGTGACCGGGTGAAAGGACTGGTAGCGATACCCCTGGTCCTTGTCCGTCACCCAGCCGAGCGGGCCGCAATTGGTCATGCGCACCGACATGGGTTTGCCGGTACCGGGCATTTCCGGCGTGTAGAGCGGGGCCTCGGCCACCACATTGCGGATCACTTCGACCAGATGCTCCTGCGCCGGTCGATCCAGATAGTCAGGAAGGTGCCTGATGCCGTTCGCAAGCGTCGCCAAATCTATCTCCGCTGTCAGTCGCCGCTTGGCCTGCCGCGCATCTTCTTGACGTCCGACCGGCCGGATTTTTCCTTCAGCCGGCGTTCCACCGAACCCTTGGTGGGTTTGGTCTTCTTGCGCGGCGGCGGCGGCGGTTCGGCGGCCTTGAGAATCAGTTCCTTCAGCCGTTCGCGGGCGTCTTCCCGGTTGCGCTCCTGGCTGCGGAACCGGTTTGCCTCTATCATCAGCACGCCATCCTTCGACACCCGTTTTCCGGCGAGCTTGATGGCGTTTTCCTTCACGCGCTCCGGCAGGGACGGCGTGTTGACGATGTCGTAGAAAAGCTGGACGGCCGTCGAAACCTTGTTGACGTTCTGGCCACCCGGCCCGCCCGCCAGCACGAACTGTTCCGTCAGCTCCCACCGGCGATGGTGATGCGGTTGTTGATGACAAGGGGATTGCTGGCCATGAGTCTCTGGTCTTTGTTCTTGGGCGCATGCCGTGATCCGGAACCGGCACCCACGTTCGGGCGACATGCGGCAGGCCCGCATCTTTCCCACAAAGCCGGCAAAAAGAAAACCGCCGGCCCAGGGTGTTATCCCGGGCCGGCGGTTTCACGTGAATCCTTCAAAGATTACTCGGCGGCGGCGAGCATGACCGGAGCGGCGCTTCTGACCTTGCTGTCGACGTGGTCTTCGTATTGTCCGAAGTTCTGGATGAACATCGAGACGAGCTTCTTGGCATAGGCGTCGAACGCGGCGCCGTCCGCCCAGGTCGAGCGCGGATCGAGGATCGCATTGTCGACGCCTTCAACCGCGACCGGCACCGCGAAACCGAAATTCGGGTCGGTCCGGAACTCGGCGTTCTTGAGGCTGCCATCGAGCGCGGCGCTGAGGAGGGCGCGGGTCGCCTTGATCGGCATACGGCGGCCGACGCCATAGGCGCCGCCGGTCCAGCCGGTGTTGACGAGCCAGCAATCGACGCCGTGGCGGGCGATCTGTTCCTTGAGCAGGTTGCCGTATTCGGCCGGGTGACGCGGCATGAACGGCCCGCCGAAGCAGGTCGAGAATGTCGCTTCCGGCTCGGTGACGCCCTTTTCCGTGCCGGCGACCTTGGCGGTGTAGCCGGAGAGGAAGTGGTACATCGCCTGTTCAGGCGTGAGCTTGGCGATCGGCGGCATGACGCCGAAAGCATCGGCCGTCAGCATGATGATCGACTTCGGCTGCGGTGCCGTGCCGGTCTTCGATGCATTCGGGATGAAATGCAGCGGATAGGCGCTGCGGGTGTTCTCGGTCAGCGAACCGTCGTTGAAATCCGGAACGCGATTCTGGTCGAGCACGACGTTTTCGATCACGGTGCCGAAACGGCGGGTCGCAGCATAGATTTCCGGCTCGGCTTCGGCCGAAAGGTTGATCGCCTTGGCATAGCAGCCGCCTTCGAAATTGAAGACGCCGTTTTCGCCCCAGCCATGCTCGTCGTCGCCGATGAGCGTGCGGTTCGGGTCGGCCGACAGCGTTGTCTTGCCGGTGCCGGACAGGCCGAAGAACAGGGCCGTGTCGCCGCTCGGGCCGACATTGGCCGAGCAGTGCATCGGCATGACACCTTTTTCCGGCAGGAAGTAGTTCAGCACGGAGAAGACCGACTTCTTGTTTTCGCCGGCATAGGAGGTGCCGCCGACCAAGATGAGGCCATTGGTGAAATCGCAGGCGATCACGGTCTCCGTGCGGCAGCCGTGGCGGGCGGGATCCGCCTTGAAGCTCGGCAGGTTGATGATCGTCAGCTTCTCTTCGAAACTTTCGAGCGTGGCGCGATCCGGACGGATCAGCAGATTGCGAATGAAGAGGGCGTGCCAGGCGAATTCGCTGACGACGCGGGTCGGAAGGGCGTATTCGGCATCGGCACCGCCGACCAGATCCTGGACGAACAGCGTCTTGCCGGCCGCATGGACGAGCATGTCCTTTTTCAGGACTTCGAAGTGTTCGGGCTTCATGGGCTTGTTGTCGGCGCCCCACCAGACACGGTTCTCTGTGCCGGCGTCGCGGACGATGAACTTGTCCTTGGGGGAACGACCGGTGTGCTGGCCGGTGACGGCGCGCAGCGCACCGTCGATCGTCAGATCGGCTTCACCGCGGCGGATTGCTTCTTCGTAGAGTTCAACCTCGGACGAATTGTAATAAACACGCGATACACCGCCGAGACCGATCGCCGCTAAACCCTTGGACGGGTTGTGAAGTCCAAACTCCTCCATGCGCGCACTCCTTCAGCTTGCCGTGGGGACTGACGCGAAATTAATGACAGATTTCCAAAAGGGCAAGAGGCGGCCCGAAAATTCTTTAATAATATCAATTATTTAATCGATTTAAAAAATTTTATTCCTCTTTAAATCGGTTTAATAACTGTTTCAATCCGCATCCGCCCTATCTTAAACCCCATTGCCAAAACCCACGATCCTCAGCGGCCCCTTTATCTTTGCCACAATTTGTTCCACCTTTATACTCAAGAAGCGCGTTGGCTGATGCCGCCTGGCTGGGGGTGAATTCCAGGAGATGCGCATAGATGATGACGGAGATGGAGAGCATGCAGACAATCGCGCTCGTAGACGACGACCGCAATATCCTGACGTCGGTGTCGATTGCACTCGAGGCAGAAGGATACAAGGTCGAAACCTATACGGATGGCGCTTCCGCGCTCGACGGGCTGATCGCCCGCCCTCCGCAGTTGGCGATCTTCGATATCAAGATGCCGCGCATGGACGGCATGGAGCTTCTGCGCCGCCTGCGGCAGAAGTCCGACCTACCGGTGATCTTCCTCACCTCCAAGGATGAAGAGATCGACGAACTGTTCGGGCTGAAGATGGGCGCCGACGACTTCATCACCAAGCCGTTCTCGCAGCGTCTGCTGGTGGAACGGGTCAAGGCGATCCTGCGCCGTGCCGGTGCCCGCGAGGCGCAGGCTACCGGCGGCACCGGCACCAAGGCCGCAGCGGACGCACAGGCGGCCCGCACGCTCGAACGCGGCCAGCTTGCCATGGACCAGGAACGCCATACCTGCACCTGGAAAGGCGAGCCGGTGACGCTCACGGTGACCGAGTTCCTGATCCTGCATTCCCTGGCCCAGCGGCCCGGCGTCGTCAAAAGCCGCGATGCGCTGATGGACGCAGCCTATGACGAGCAGGTCTATGTGGACGACCGCACCATCGACAGCCATATCAAGCGGCTGCGCAAGAAGTTCAAGATGGTCGACAACGACTTCGATATGATCGAAACGCTTTATGGCGTGGGTTATCGATTCCGCGAGGCGGCTTGACCCTTGCGAAAGGTTAACTTGAGGCCACGGCCGGACCAGCGCTAAGCTGGCCCGGTGGAAGGACTGCAGTGGCAGATCAAACGTTCGACAGCGATATTGCCCGAATGGAGAAGGCTGGGACACGCCGCGCGCCGCGGAGGTTCTGGTCACGTCCCTTCACGCTCATTCGGCGGGTGTTCGGCCACGCGGTCTTTTCGAGCCTTACCCGCCGTATCCTGTTCTTCAATATCGCCGCGACGGTGGTGCTGGTCGCCGGCATTCTCTACCTCAACCAGTTCCGCGAAGGCCTGATCGATGCCCGGGTCGAAAGCCTTCTGACCCAGGGCGAGATCATTGCCGGGGCGATCTCCGCCTCCGCCTCCGTCGACACCAACTCGATCACCATCGATCCCCAGAAATTGCTCGAACTGCAGGCCGGCCAGAGCATCACGCCGGTGCCGAACGACGAGGACCTGGATTTCCCGATCGATCCCGAGCGCGTCGCGCCGGTTCTGAGGCGGCTGATTTCGCCGACCCGCACCCGCGCCCGGATTTTCGATGCCGATGCGAACCTGCTGCTCGATTCCCGCCATCTCTATTCGCGCGGCCAGGTGCTGCGCTTCGACCTGCCGCCGGTGGAAAACGAACAGCAGACCTGGAGCGACTGGTTCGCCGGCCTCATCAACCGCCTGCTGCAGCCGGGCAACCTGCCGGTCTACAAGGAAGCCCCCGGCGGTGACGGTTCTATTTATCCGGAGGTGATGAATGCGCTGACCGGCGTCCGGGGTGCGCTCGTGCGGGTCACCGACCGCGGCGAGCTGATCGTTTCCGTCGCCGTGCCGGTCCAGCGTTTCCGTGCCGTGCTCGGCGTTCTTCTTCTTTCGACCCAGGCCGGCGACATCGACAAGATCGTGCATGCGGAACGGCTGGCGATCATGCGCGTTTTCGGCGTGGCGACGCTGGTCAACATCCTCCTGTCTCTGCTGCTGTCGTCGACCATAGCCAATCCGCTGCGGCGGCTGGCGGCAGCCGCAATCCGCGTGCGGCGCGGCGCCAAGCAGCGCGAGGAAATCCCGGACTTCTCCTATCGCCAGGACGAAATCGGCAATCTTTCGATCGCGCTTCGCGAGATGACCAACGCGCTCTACGACCGCATCGACGCGATCGAGAGTTTTGCGGCCGACGTCAGCCACGAGCTCAAGAACCCGCTGACCTCGCTTCGCAGCGCCGTCGAGACCCTGCCGCTGGCGAAGTCCGAGGAGTCGAAGCAACGCCTGACGGAAATCATCTTCCATGATGTGCGCCGCCTCGACCGGCTGATCAGCGACATTTCCGACGCTTCCCGGCTGGATGCCGAGCTTGCCCGCTCTGATTCGGCGCCGGTCGACATGGAAAACCTGCTCGGCAATCTGGTCGATATTTCCCGGCAGATCCGCACCGGCCGCAAGCCGGTGGAGATCAGCCTCACCGTGGACAACAAGGCGGGCAACAAGTTCGCTTACCTCGTCAACGGCCATGATCTTCGCCTCGGGCAGATCATCACCAACCTCATCGAGAACGCGCGATCCTTCGTGCCCGAAAAGGGCGGCCGCATCACCATCCGGCTGTCGCGGATAAAGGATCGCGTGACGGCGACGGTGGAAGACAACGGCCCCGGCATCCAGGCCGAGGATATCGACCGCATCTTCGAACGCTTCTACACGGACCGGCCCGACGGCGAGAGTTTCGGCCAGAATTCCGGCCTTGGCCTGTCTATCAGCCGGCAGATCGCCGAGGCACATGGCGGGTCGCTAAAAGCGGAAAACGTGCACGATGCCAAGACAGGTGCCGTAACCGGGGCGCGCTTCACGCTGTCGCTGCCGGGCGGCGAAGACCAATGAGCCCGACTCCGGTCAATATCCATGCGACTGCGATCGTCATCGGCACCAAAGGCCTCCTCTTCACCGGCCCATCTGGCAGCGGCAAGTCCATGCTCGCCTTCACCTGCATCACTGCTGCCCGGCGCCATGGCGCTTTCGCGGCCCTGGTGGCCGACGATCAGGTGCTCGTCTCGCGCCACGGCAATCATCTGCTCGCTACCCGGCCCGAACCGATCGCCGGCCTCATCGAACTGCGCGGCAGCGGCATCGCGCGTGTTGAAAGCCTCTCGGCCGCGGCGCTGGACCTTGCGATCGAGATCATCTCCCTGCCCGAGGATGAAAGGCTTCCGCCGGAAAACGAACGCTTCCGGATTCCTGGTCTCGGCGGCCTCCCGCTTGTCCGGATATGGCGCGGCGCACCGGACCCTCTCGCGGTTCTGGCGGCGCTGGCGTCCGATTTTCACGGCGAAATGCCGTTTTGATCACCCTGAAGCCTGATTTTTTGACTTGAACTTCAAATCTACTTGGAGAAGATGGCATCCCACCGCTGGACCGCCTTATTGCAATGCGATATTGGCGCCGAGTTTCCATAGCAGGGGGCAGTTTTCATGATCGGACTAGTGCTTGTCACCCATGGCAAGCTGGCTGAGGAATTTCGTCATGCGGTCGAGCATGTCGTGGGACCTCAGAAATTCATAGAGACCGTATCGATCGGTCCCGAGGACGACATGGATCAGCGGCGGCAGGATATCGTCGATGCCGTCACCAATGCCGATGAAGGCCATGGCGTCATCATTCTGACGGACATGTTCGGCGGCACGCCCTCCAATCTTTCCATTTCCGTCATGGAAAGCGGCCGAATCGAAGTCATTGCCGGCATGAATCTCCCGATGCTGATCAAGCTTGCCGGCGTGCGCAGCGACAACAACATGGACAAGGCGCTTGCCGAAGCTTCCGAAGCCGGCCGCAAATACATCAATGTCGCAAGCCGCGTCCTCAGCGGCAAATGAGAACCCAGACCGGATGTCATCCCCCTCTCCCCGTGAATTCCTGATCGTCAACAAGCGCGGACTGCATGCGCGCGCCTCTGCCAAATTCGTGCAGATGGTGGAAAGCTTCGATGCGCGTATTACCGTTTCCAAAGATGGTACGACCGTCGGCGGTACCTCGATCATGGGCCTGATGATGCTCGCCGCCAGCACCGGCTGCTCGATCGAGGTCTCAGCCGAAGGCGATCAGGCCGAGGAGGCGTTGAACGCCTTGGAACAGCTCGTCGCCAACAAGTTCGGCGAAGAAGCCTGACGTGGCCGCAGCTTAGCCTTTCACTGACATAAACATATAAAGACTTCTTTATATCCCGTTGCCAGCTTGCCGGAAGCCTGCTAAACCGCTGGCCAGTTTCCGCTTGGCCAAAGCGGGTCTTGCCACGTCCGTCGGTACCTCGCCGGAAAGGGCACCACCGAACATGGAGAGCTTTATGAGCACTGAAAAGGATTACGTCGTCGCGGATATCAATCTTGCCGCCTACGGCCGCAAGGAGCTCGACATCGCAGAGACCGAAATGCCGGGCCTGATGTCGTGCCGCGAAGAATTCGGCACCACCAAGCCGCTGAAGGGCGCCCGTATCTCCGGCTCGCTCCACATGACCATCCAGACGGCCGTTCTGATCGAGACCCTTCGGGAACTCGGCGCGGAAATCCGCTGGGCGTCCTGCAACATCTTCTCGACCCAGGACCATGCTGCTGCGGCAATTGCTGCCGCCGGCATCCCGGTCTTCGCCGTCAAGGGCGAATCGCTGACCGAGTACTGGGACTATACCGACAAGATCTTCCAGTGGGCCGATGGCGGTCTCACCAACATGATCCTCGATGACGGCGGCGACGCCACCATGTACATCCTGCTCGGCGCCCGCGCCGAAGCCGGCGAAGACGTTCTTTCGAACCCGACCTCGGAAGAAGAAGAAATTCTCATCGCGCAGATCAAGAAGCGCCTCAAGGCATCGCCGGGCTGGTTCACCAAGCAGCGCGACGCGATCAAGGGCGTTACCGAAGAAACCACGACGGGCGTTCACCGCCTCTATGAACTGTCCAAGAAGGGCCTGCTGCCCTTCCCGGCGATCAACGTCAACGATTCGGTCACCAAGTCGAAGTTCGACAACAAGTACGGCTGCAAGGAATCGCTGGTCGACGGCATCCGCCGCGGCACCGACGTGATGATGGCGGGCAAGGTTGCCGTCGTCTGCGGTTACGGCGACGTGGGCAAGGGTTCGGCCGCTTCGCTCGCCGGCGCCGGCGCTCGCGTCAAGGTCACCGAAGTCGACCCGATCTGCGCCCTGCAGGCCGCCATGGACGGCTTTGAAGTCGTCGTCCTCGAAGACGTCGTCGACAGCGCCGACATCTTCATCACCACGACCGGCAACAAGGACGTCATCCGCATCGACCACATGCGCGCGATGAAGGACATGGCGATCGTCGGCAATATCGGCCACTTCGACAACGAGATCCAGGTCGCGGCGCTGAAGAACCTCAAGTGGACCAACGTCAAGCCGCAGGTCGACATGATCGAGTTCCCCAAGGGCAACCGCATCATCCTTCTGTCGGAAGGCCGCCTGCTCAACCTCGGCAACGCCACCGGCCATCCGTCCTTCGTGATGTCGGCTTCGTTCACCAACCAGACGCTGGCCCAGATCGAACTCTTCACCAAGCAGGGCGAGTACAAGAACGACGTCTACATCCTGCCGAAGCACCTCGACGAGAAGGTCGCCCGCCTGCATCTTGCCAAGCTTGGCGTGAAGCTGACGGAACTCTCCGACGAACAGGCAGCCTATATCGGCGTCTCGCAGACGGGGCCGTTCAAGGCTGAACACTACCGGTACTAATCAATAGCCGGTCAATCCACAAGATATGGTAGCCGCGGCCTTGACAAAGGTCGCGGTTTCTTTTTTGGGCGCATCCCTTCCCGGCGATTCCCTAAGCAAGTATTGTTTTAGAACTTGATTCGCGCCTTCCCTGGAGCGTGATGCCGAAAGCCGAAAGCGGTTTTCGACCATCGTCACGCTCCCACCATGTGATTGGGAGCCGTCCGGCTACGGGCAAGGCGCGGAGTGGTATGTCTTGTCGATGAGCGGCAATTGGACGGAGACAGACCGGATATGTCGGTAAAAAAAATGAGCTCGTCAGAACGGGCCGATCCCCTTTGCGGCGGAGCGGACGCTCCGGCTTTACGTTTCGTTTCGAGGCCTGCGGACGGCAATGCGACCGTCGGAAGACTTCGCCGCCTGGCGCTGTTCGGCGGCGCTTTCCTTTCAGGCACCGCCCTTTCCGGGCTCGCGACCGCAGCGCTTGCGCAGCAGTCGGGCAATGCAGCCGTCCGCCTGTTTTCTTCGACGGAAGTCATCGTTTCATCGCTGGTGATGGGCGCGCTCGGTGCCGCCCTGTTTTCCGCCATCTGGCTGGTGCGTCAGCGCGGCAACATGGAAGCCGAAACGCAGGAAATGCGCAGCGCCCTTTCCGATGCGCAGCAGCGGATTTCCAAGTTTGAAGCCCTGATCGCCGACAAGAACCGCCGGATCGTCGTGTGGGAAAGCGGTTCCTCGAAGCCTGAATTCCTCGGCCAGCTGCCGGCGGAAACCGGCGCACCGCAGCAGGACCGCGAATTTCTCGCCTTTGGCCGTTGGATGCGCGGCAGCTCGGCCAGCGAACTGGAAAAGTCGGTCGAACTGCTGCGGGTCGAAGCCCGCTCCTTCGACATGGTCGTCGAGACCAACCGGGACGAGATCCTGGAAGTGCAGGGCCGTGTTTCAGGCGGCAAGGCCTTTGTCCGCTTCATCGCACTCAACAACCTGCGCGCCGAACTTGCCGAGCTCAAGATCGAGCGTGAGCGGCTGACGAGTTCGATCATGATGTTCCATTCGCTGCTCGACGCCATCGAGCATCCGGTCTGGCGCCGCGATTCGCAGGGCAGGCTCACCTGGGTGAACCATGCCTATGGCGATGCCGTGGAGGCTCCGACGCCCGCGCAGGCGCTCGAGGAGGGCCGCGAATTTCTGGGCTCTATCGCACGCGAAAAGATCAGGTCGGCGGTAACCTCCACCTCACCTTTCCATGACCGGATATCCACGGTCGTGCACGGAAACCGGACAATGTTCGACGTCGTCGACGTCGTCGCTCCAGGCGGTTCGGCCGGCCTGGCGGTCGACGTTTCGGAGGCGGAAGCCGTGCGCGAGGAACTGAAGCGGACGCTGAAGAGCCACGCCGAAACACTCGACCACCTGGCAACGCCCGTCGCCATCTTCGACGGCGAGCGGCGGCTGCAGTTCTATAATCAGGCTTTCGTGCAGCTCTGGGGGTTCACCCTGCCCTTCCTTGATTCCAGGCCGGACAATAGCGAGCTGCTCGACAAATTGCGCAGCGAAGGCAAGCTGCCGGAGCAGCTCAGCTGGCGGAGCTGGAAGGACGCGGCCTTGTCCGTCTATCAATCTCCCAACACCCAGACCGATCTCTGGCATCTGCCGAACGGCCAGACACTGCGCGTGATCGCCACCGCCCATCCGCAGGGCGGCGCCACCTGGGTGTTCGAGAACCTTACCGAACAGGTGGATCTCGAGACCCGTTACAACACGCTGGTCCAAGTCCAGGGCGAAACCATCGATCACCTGTCCGAAGGCGTCGCCGTTTTCGGGCCGGACGGACGCATCCGCCTGTCCAACCCCGCCTTCCGTGCGCTCTGGGGCATCACCGCCGAAGAATCCAAGCCGGGCACGCATATCAAGGCGATCGAGACGGCCTGCGCACCGTCCTACGACAAGCCGGACGGCTGGCGCCGCTTCGGCCAGATGCTGACCAATTTCGACGACGAGCGCCCCTCGCTGCAGGGCACGTTCGAACTCTATTCCGGCCTGATCCTCGATTATGCCGTGACGCCGCTGCCGAACGCCCAGACGATGCTCACCTTCGTCGACATGACGGCGAGCGCCAGGGCGGAACGGGCGCTCAAGGAAAAGAACGAGGCGCTGCAGAAGGCCGACGAGCTCAAGAACGATTTCGTCCAGCACGTCTCCTACGAACTGCGCTCGCCGCTGACAAACATCATCGGCTTCACCGATCTCCTGAAGACGCCGGGCATCGGGCCGCTGAACGAGCGGCAGTCGGAATATATCGATCATATCTCGACGTCATCGTCGGTTCTCCTGACGATCGTCAACGACATCCTCGATCTGGCGACCGTCGATGCCGGGATCATGCAGCTCAACTATTCCGAAATGGCGATCGACGACCTGCTCGACGACGTCGCGATGCAGATCGCCGACCGGCTGCACGAAAACGGCGTAACGCTGGCGATCACCGCCCCGGCCGGTCTCGGCACCATCGTCGCCGACCAGCAGCGGCTGAAGCAGATCCTCATCAAGCTGCTCACCAATGCCACCAACTTCGCGCCGGACGGCTCCGCCATCACGCTCAATTGCTGGCGCACCCATAGCGACGTGTTCTTCTCGGTAACAGACAAGGGTCCGGGCATTCCGGAAGATATCCTGAAGACTGTGTTCGACCGCTTCTCGGCCAATGCCAAGGGCGGCAAGCGCTCCGGCGCAGGCCTCGGCCTTTCGATCGTCGAGAGCTTCGTGACCCTGCATCATGGCGATGTGGCGATCGACAGCAAGCCCGGCCAGGGAACCACGGTTACGTGCCGCATTCCGAGCGGCACGACGGCGCGGTCCGTCGCCGCCGAATGAGTGGTGAGGCAACTCTTACCCTGACACTTGCCGACGAGGCCGAAACGATCCGCCTCGGCGAGGATTTTGCATTGGCGCTGAACAAGGGCGACTGGATTGCCCTTTCCGGCGATCTCGGAGCCGGCAAATCGACCTTCGCCCGGGCTTTTTTGCGCGCGCTGGCCGATGACGGCGAGCTCGAAGTGCCGAGCCCGACTTTCACGCTGGTCCAGAGCTACGAGTTGCGGATCCCGGTCTCGCATTTCGATCTCTATCGGCTGGGCGATTCCTCCGAGCTGGACGAGCTTGGTTTCGACGAGGCGCTTTCCAACGGCATCTGTCTGGTGGAATGGCCTGAGGTCGCCGACGACCTGCTGCCGCAGACCCGCATCCAGCTCCGGCTCGAACAGCACGGCAACGGCCGGACCGCAACGATCACCGCACCGGACGCGCAGATGCAGCGCATCCGCCGCGTGCTGGCGATCCGTGAATTCCTCGACAGCCATGGCTATCCCGGCGCCCGGCGGCGGTTCCTCACCGGCGACGCTTCGACACGCGCCTATGAGAGCGTGACGATCGCAACCGGCGAAACGCTGATTCTGATGGACTGGCCGCGCCCGGCGCAAGGCCCGCCGGTTCTCGACGGAAAACCCTATCCCAAGGTCGCGCATCTCGCCGAAGACCCCTACCCCTTCGTGGCGATCGACGAATATCTGCGCGGACTGGGACTGGCGGCACCGGAAGTGCTGCATGTGGATTACGACCAGGGCATCCTGCTGATCGAAAATCTCGGCGACGAAGGTGCCGTCGACGAAGACGGCAATCCCATCGCCGAGCGCTACCGGGAGAGCATCGTCTGCCTCGCCTTCCTGCACAGCCACGAGATGCGCCAGGACCTGCCGGT
This sequence comes from Neorhizobium vignae, assembly GCF_000732195.1. Lineage (GTDB taxonomy): Bacteria > Pseudomonadota > Alphaproteobacteria > Rhizobiales > Rhizobiaceae > Neorhizobium > Neorhizobium vignae. Next base: position 93,225 of record NZ_JNNU01000017.1, on the reverse strand, counting down.
CGGCGACGGGCATATCCATCACATTCCCGATTTCGATCCGACGGCGATGAAGATGGAAGCCCGGCTTCTGATCGACTGGCACCTGCCCTGGAAGCGCGGCACGCCGGCGACCGACGAGGAACGGCAGGAATACCTGGAGATCTGGGACAACCTGGTCTGCGAGCTCGTCGGCGTCGAGAAGAACCTGCTGCTGCGCGATTTCCATTCGCCGAACATCATCTGGCGGCCCCATGAATCGGGCGTGCGCCGCGTCGGCCTGATCGATTTCCAGGATGCGATGATCGGCCCGACCGCCTATGACCTCGCCTCGATCGTCCAGGATGCGCGCGTCGACATCCCGAAGGTCCTCGCCGACCAGCTGATGCTGGATTACGTGACACTCCGCCGTGCGCTCGGGGCCTTCGACGAGCCCACGTTCCTGAAAGCCTGGGCGATCATGGCGGCGCAGCGCAATTGCAAACTTGCCGGTCTCTGGGTGCGGCTCTTGCAGCGGGACGGCAAGCCGGGCTATCTGAAGCACATGCCGCGGACGCTCCGCTATCTCGCGACGGCGCTTCAGCACGATGTGCTCAGCCCCTTGCGCGATTGGTGCCGTCGGGCTGGAATAGAACTGCCCGAATCATAAATACGGTTCCCGATGACCACTAAACCAGCCGCCATCAAGCAGGCCATGGTGCTTGCCGCAGGGCTCGGCACCCGTATGCGGCCGATCACCAACACGATGCCGAAGCCGCTGGTGCCGGTCGCCGGCAAGCCGATGATCGACTACGTGCTGGATTCCCTGAAAGAAGCCGGCGTCGAACGCGCCGTCGTCAACGTGCACCACTTCGCCGACCAGATGGAGGCGCATCTCGCGGCCTATAAAGGCCTCGAAATCCTCATCTCCGACGAGCGCGACGCGCTGATGAACAATGGCGGCGGGATCGTGAAGGGGCTGAAGCTTCTCGATCGCAGCACGATTTTCGTCATGAATGCCGACCTCTTCTGGATCGGCGAGACACCGGGCAAGCCGACCAACCTGCAGCGCCTGGCCGGATTCTTCGACCCCGAGCGCATGGATATGGCGATGCTCTGCGTCGATATCGACAACACGACCGGGCACAACGGCGTCAACGACTTCGGCATGGATGCGGATGGCCGGTTGAGGCGCTACCGGGACGATCCGGCCAACCCGGTCGTTTATGCCGGCGCCTTTGCGATGACCCCCTCCTTCCTCGACGACGCACCGTCCGATGCCTTCAATATTAATATCTATTTCGACAAGGCGATCGCCCGCGGCCGGCTCTATGGCACCATGCTCGACGGCCACTGGATCACCGTCGGCACGCCGGAAGCGCTGCCGGAAGCCGAAGCGGTGATCGCACGCTATCCGGTGGAGGCATGACCACGCTGTCCGGCAAGAAGCGGGTCTTCTCGATCGGAGCCGGAGCGCCCTTCCTCAAGACCCTGGCGGCGGCACTTTGCGACGGCCGGCTCAACGAGACTTTTCGTTACGATGCATCCGACCCGCTTTCGCTTGCCGACGTGACCATCTACGTGCCGACGCGGCGCTCGGCCCGCGTGCTGCGCTCGGAATTCGTCGACCTGCTCGGCGGCCGCTCGGCGATCCTGCCGGTCATCCGGCCGCTCGGCGAAACCGATGACGACAGCGGTTATTTCGACCTCGTGGCGCCCGAGGAGATGGACCTGGCGCTGCCGATCGGCGGCACCGCGCGGCTGCTCGAACTCGGCCGGCTGATCCTGGCCTGGCGCAACCAACTCCCGAAGATCGTGCTCGACGTGCATTCGGAATCGCCGCTCGTCGCGCCGGCGAGCCCTGCCGATGCCATCTGGCTCGCCCGGGCGCTCGCCGAGCTCATCGACGCGGTCGAAACCGAAGAGCGCGACTGGGCCGATCTCAAAAAACTCGATACCGGCGAACATGCGCTCTGGTGGCAGCTGACCGCCGAGTTCCTGTCGATCGCCAGCGCCTTCTGGCCGCTGCGGCTGGAAGAACTGCGCCGTTCTTCGCCGGCAAAACACCAGGCGTCGATCCTGCGCGGCGAGGCCCGGCGGATTTCCCTGAGAGACCATAAAGGCCCGGTGATCGTCGCGGGCTCGACCGGCTCGGTACCGGCCGCCGCCGACCTTATCGCGGCGATCTCCAGCCTTCCGAAGGGCACCGTCGTGCTGCCCGGCCTCGACCTCTCGATGCCGGCGGACCAGTGGGCGATGATCGGCGAAGAGGCTTTCGACGGCAAACCCGAACCCGCCAGCCGCAGCCATTCCCAATTCGGCCTGTCGCGGCTGCTCAAAAAACTCGGCGTGACGCGGGAAGACGTGGAAGTGCTCGGCGAGGTTCCCGACGATCTCGCCTTCCGCGCCGAAGCGCTGTCCCAGGCACTGGTGCCTGCCAAGGCGACCGACCGCTGGAATACTTGGCGGGATAATGCCGATCACGGACTCCTCGCCCAAGCCTTTGCCGACGTCTCGCTGATCGAAGCCTCGAACGAACGCGAGGAGGCCGTGGCGATCGCCATCGCACTCCGGCTGGCACTCGAACAGCCGGGCAAAAATGGCGGCGAGAGCCAGGCCGCACTGATCACGCCCGATCGTGCGCTCGCCCGGCGGGTGACCGCCGAGCTTTCCCGTTTCGGCCTTCTCGCCGACGACTCCGCCGGTTCGCCGCTGTCGGGCACGCCGCAGGGCACGCTGGCGCAGCTTCTGCTCGAAGCGACGCTGCGGCCCGGCGATCCGGTGGCGATCGTCGCGCTGATCAAGCATCCACTGATGCGGCTCGGCCTGCCGGCAGCAGAGTTGCGATCCGCCGTCGAAGCGCTCGAAATCCTGGCCCTGCGCGGCGGCCTCGGCGAGATGGACATTTCCGCGCTGGAACCGCTGCTGGAAATCCAACTCGCCGCGCAACTCGAAGACCGGCATACGCCTCACTGGCGGCTGTCGCTTCCGGCAGATGCGGCGGACAAGGCCCGCGACCTCGCCAGGCGGCTGGCGAAAGCGGTCGAACCGCTCGCCTCCGCCCTCGTCCGCCGGCGACCGGATGGACGCGGCCTTACGGCAAAACTCACGCTATCGGAATGGGCCGACCGCACCGGCCGCGCACTTGAGGCGATCTGCATCGACGAACGGCGAGACCTCGCGGCCCTCTGGTCCGGAGAAGCCGGCGAAAGGCTGGCGGGGCTGCTTTCCGAAGTCATCGAGACCGATGGGCAAATGGAGGCGGACGGTCCGCAATGGATCGACATCGTCATGGCGCTGACAACAGGCGAGGCGGTAAAGCCCCGTTCGCTCAGCCATCCGCGTATCTTCATTTTTGGTACGCTGGAAGCCCGGCTGCAGAGCGTCGATACGATGATCCTCGGCGGGCTCAACGAAGGCTCGTGGCCGGGGCAGACGGTCAACAACCCGTTCCTGTCCCGCACGATGAAGACCGACATGGGGCTGGAACCGCCGGAACGGCGGATCGGCCAGCTAGCCCATGACTTCGAAATGGCCTGCGGCACGCGGCATCTGATCCTGTCGCGCTCGATGCGGCAGGGATCAACGCCGACCGTCGCCTCGCGCTGGCTCCAAAGGCTGCTGGCGCTCGGCGGAAAACAGTTCGCCGACGACCTCAAGGCACGCGGCAATCAATATCGGGAATGGGCGTCGGTGATCGATGCCGGCGAGAACCAGCAGGTTGCCAAACGCCCGGCTCCGAAGCCGCCGGCGGATCTGCAGCCGGTGAAATATTCCTTCAGCGAGGTGGGGCGCCTGCGCCGCGACCCCTATTCGATCTATGCCCGCCGCATTCTGAAGCTCGATCCGCTCGATCCGTTCAACCGCGATCCCGGCGCCTCGGAGCGCGGCACGCTCTATCACGCGATCATCGATCGCTATACCCGCGAAGGCCACAAGCCCGGCACGCCTGCGGCAAAAGAGGCGATGCGCCGGATTACCGAGGAACTGTTCGACGCGGAGCTGCTGCCGCCGCATATCGACCGCGTCTGGCGGCCGCGTTTTGTTGAAGTCGCCCGCGCCTTCCTGGACTGGGAAGTCGAGCGGGCACCGGATATCCGCAAAACGATGACGGAAGTCGGGGCCGGCTGGGAGCTGGAGCCCGCCGGCATCCGCGTCACCGGCATTGCCGACCGGATCGACATCAAGGGATCTGGGCTTGCGGACATCGTTGACTACAAGACGGGCCTCAGTCCCTCTGTGTCCCAGGCCCGGGCGCTGCTCGATCCCCAGCTTGGCCTTGAGGCAGCGGCGCTTCGAGCTGGAGCTTTCAGGGATGCGGGTCCGCTGACGCCGGACAATCTGCTCTATGTCCGGCTTCGGCCCGGCGACCGGTTCCGGGAAGACAAGGTCAACAACGAAGGCTCGAGCGCGACGGCCAAGCGGCAGCCGAAATCGGCGATCGATCTGGCCGAGGAATCGCTCGAACAGCTGACCCGGTTCGTGATCACGCTGCGCAATGGCGAAGCCGGCTTCGCATCGCGGCTCGTGCCGATGGCGCAGAATGATTTCGGCGGCGAATACGACCATCTCGCCCGCGTGGCCGAATGGTCGACGGCCGACGACGAGGAGGCGGAAGCCGATGAATGACCTGGCTCCCGAGGGCGACGATCCGATCAAGTGGATCGACTGGACGACGGTGCAGCAATCGCTCGCCTCCGATCCCGTCAGTTCCGCCTGGGTTTCTGCCAATGCCGGCTCCGGCAAGACGCATGTGCTGACCCAGCGAGTGATCCGGCTGCTGCTCGCCGGCTGCCGGCCCTCATCCATCCTCTGCCTCACCTATACCAAGGCTGCGGCATCGGAAATGTCGAACCGCGTCTTTCAGCGGCTTTCGGAATGGACGGTGCTTTCCGATGACGAACTGCGCAAGAGGATCGCCGGCATCGAAGGTGCCGAGCCGGATTCCCTCAAGCTCGCGGAGGCGCGAAGGCTGTTCGCCAAGGCGCTGGAGACGCCGGGCGGGCTGAAGATCCAGACCATCCACGCCTTCTGCGAAGCGCTGCTGCACCAGTTTCCGCTCGAAGCCAATGTCGCCGGCCATTTTTCCGTGCTCGACGACCGCGCCGCCTCGGCCCTGCTTGCCGACGCACGGCGTTCCCTCCTGACGGCAACCTCTGCGGAAGAAGACCCGGTGCTCGCCGAAGCCTTCGCGCATGTGCTGGATCTCGGGGACGAATTCGGGCTCGAAACGCTGCTCGGCGATATCATCGCCAAGCGCACCGCGATCCGTCGCTTCATTGCCCATGCGGAACGGCACGGCGGCATCGGCGTAGAACTCAAGCACGCCTTGGGGCTCGGCCCGGCCGATACGGAAGACAGTATCGCCGCCGGCTACTGGCCCCTGCCCGGGCTTTCCGGCCTGACGCTCGATCTCTATCTGGCGCTCGCCGACCAGAAGGGCGGGCAGAAGGTCACGGACGTGGCCTATGGTCTCCGTCTTGTCGCCAAGGAGCCGGATGTCCTGAAGCGCGCCCAGCATCTCGACCAGATCTTCCTCACCCGCGAGGGCAAGCCGAAGGCCGACAGTTCGCTGATCGCCAAGGCAATGACGACGACCGCGCCGGAACTGGCCGATGCGGTGGCAACCGCTCGCGCCCATGTCGTCACTTGTCGCGACCGGCTGCGGCTGGTCAGGATGTTCCTCGCCACCAAAGCGGCGCTGACGCTGGCGCAGCGCCTCAACGACGACTACGAGGACCTGAAGAAACAGCGCAGCCTGCTCGATTTCGAGGACCTGATCGCCCGGACCGCCGATCTTCTGACCCGCGACGGCGTCGGTGCCTGGGTGCATTACAAGCTCGACCAGGGCATCGACCACATTCTCGTCGACGAGGCGCAGGATACCAGCCCGATCCAGTGGACCGTGATCAAGTCGCTGGCCGAAGATTTCTATTCCGGTGCCAGCGCCCGCGAGACCCGCCGCACCATCTTTGCCGTCGGCGACGAAAAACAGTCGATCTATTCCTTCCAGGGTGCCCGGCCGGAACGGTTTGCGGAAGAACGCAGCGAGACGGAGAAGCGGGTGCGGGCCAGCGACCAGGCCTTTCACTCGGTACGGCTGCCGCTCTCCTTCCGCTCCACGGCCGATGTGCTGGCCGCCGTCGACCAGGTGTTTTCGCTCGAGGAAAACTTTCGGGGCCTCAGCGCGCTGGGCGAGCCGGTGCAGCACCGATCCAACCGGATCGGCCATCCGGGCGCGGTCGATCTCTGGGATGTCGTGGTGCCGGAAGTCTCCGAACAGGAGGAGGACTGGACCGCGCCGTTCGATTCGACGCCCGACAAGGCGCCGTCTGCCATTCTCGCCGGACGGATCGCCAACCGGATCGAGGAGATGATCGGCAAGGAAACGATCATCGAGAAGGGCGTCGAGCGGCCGATCGAGGCCGGCGATATCCTCGTTCTGGTGAGAAAACGCGACGCCTTCGTCAATGCGCTGACCCGGGCGCTGAAGCGCCGCGACAACATTCCCGTCGCCGGTGCCGACCGGCTGCGGCTGACGAGCCATATCGCCGTGCAGGATCTTCTGGCGCTTGGCCGTTTCCTGCTGTTGCCGCAGGACGACCTTTCGCTGGCGGCCCTTCTCAAGAGCCCGCTTTTCAATCTTTCCGAAGAGGACGTCTTCGAAGTCGCGGCGCTGCGGGCGGAGAACGCCAGCGCCTGGGCGCAGCTCAACCGTCTGAGCGAAGAACTACCGCTCCGGTTCCGCGATGCGGCCGACCGACTCCAGCACCTGCTTGCCCTTTCGCGGCAGCTCAGCCCGCATGATCTGTTTGCGCGGATTCTCGGGGCGCAGGGCGGGCGGCGGAAATTCCTTGGCCGGCTCGGCACCGAGGCCGGCGATATTCTCGACGAGTTCCTGACCTTCGCGCTCGACCACGAGACCAGCGGATTGCCCGGCCTGCAGGCGTTCATCTCAACGCTGGAGATCGAATCGCCCGAGGTGAAGCGCGAGCAAGACGGCGGCCGCAATGAGGTGCGGATCATGACCGTACACGCTTCCAAGGGGCTGGAGGCGCCGGTCGTGTTCCTCGTCGACAGCGGGTCGAAGGCGTTCATCTCCTCGCATGTGCCGAAATTCCGGCTGCTGCGGATCGGCGGCGAAGATGTACCGGCCTGGGTGCCGGGCAAGATGCTGACCAATACGATGACATCAGCCGATGACGACCGGATCAGGACCTCGACGGAAGAAGAATATCGCCGGCTGCTCTATGTCGGCATGACGCGGGCCGCGGACCGGCTGATCGTCTGCGGTTATCGCGGCAAGATCGACAATCCCGACACCTGGCAGTCGATGATTTCCAAGGCGCTTGCCGCTGACGAGCATCATTGCAGCCCGGCGGAGTTCCATGGATCCGAGGGCCAATGGGGCGGCTTCAAGTGGCGGCTTCCGGCAGCTCCCGGACAAGCGCCGAAGGCGGTGCACAAGGAGGCGGCAGCGGCCGACAAACGGCCGCTTCCCACGGCTCTCTCCCGCCCCCTGCCGGCCCAGAAAATCCTGCCGCGGCCGCTCAGCCCTTCTGGCGCCGGCACGATGATCGATGACGACGCGGACGATCTGATCGTCACCTCGCCGCTGTTTGCCACCGAGCAGAAAGACAGCGCGGGGCTGGCGCTGCAGAAGGGCAAACTGGTCCATCGCATGCTGCAGATGCTGACGGATTTCCCCGAGGCCGAACGCGCCTCCGCCGCGCGGCGGTATGCGGACCGCACCGCCCGTTTCTGGCCGGCCGCGGAGCGTGAAAAACTCGTCACCAGCGTCATGTCGGTGCTTTCGCATGCCGAACTCCGGCCGGTCTTTTCGCAGCGCAGCCAGTCGGAAGTCTCGATCATGGGGACGCTCTCGTTGGAAGGACGCGACTATGCGATTTCCGGCCGCATCGACCGGCTGGTGGTAACCGAAGAGCGGGTGATCATCCTCGACTACAAGACCAATCGCGTGCCGCCGAAGACCGCGGAAGACGTGCCGCTCTCGCATCGCGCCCAGCTCGCGATCTATCGCGAGATCCTGAAACCGCTTTATCCGGCGAAGGATTTCGAATGCGTGCTGGTCTATACCGAGTCGGCGCAAGTCATGTCGCTGCCATCCGACCTGCTGTCACGCTCGCTTGCGGAACTCAAAACAAAGTGAGATAGCGGCCATTGAAAACTTTGAGCGGGAAGCTCACATTTAATGCCAACAGAGAATCGTGAAGGAGTGCCCTATGGCTACCGTAAAAGTCGATAACAGCAACTTCCAGACCGAAGTCCTCGATTCCGCTCAGCCGGTCGTCGTGGATTTCTGGGCTGAATGGTGCGGCCCTTGCAAAATGATCGGTCCGAGCCTCGAAGAAATTTCGAACGAGCTCGCCGGCAAGGTGAAGGTCGTCAAGCTGAACATCGACGAAAATCCTGAGCTGGCTGCCCAGTTCGGCGTGCGTTCGATCCCGACGCTTGCCATGTTCAAGGGTGGCGAAGTCGCCGACATCAAGGTTGGCGCCGCTCCGAAGACTGCCCTTTCGGCCTGGATTTCCAGCGCCGCCTAACTTCCAGTCGCATGCCCGCATAAAAAAGCCCGGCTGTTCCCTGCAGCCGGGCTTTTTCTATATCTTCCGGGACCTTGTGCTCAGGTCGGCGGGGTGCCGTTGTCGGCAAGCACATTGCCGGCGAAATAAAGCGAACCGCCGATCAGGATGCGCGGCGGCGGAGCGCCCGGTACCTGGCGGCGGGTGATTTCCTGCAGAGCCTCGGCCGCGGAGCCGGCGGGTTCGGCCACCAGGCCGGCATCAAAGGCGGCATGGGCGAGGACCACCGGATCAAGCCCCGATTCGCTGTCGCGGATGCGCACCGTGAAGACATGTTCGGCGATATCCGCAAAGGCGCGGAAATAACCGATCGGGTCCTTGGTGTTGATCATGCCGGCGATGATATAGAGCGGGCGGGCCTGGCGTTCCTCGAAGGCTGCCATCGCCTCGGCGATCACCTCGCCGGCGCCGGGATTGTGCCCGCCATCCAGCCAGATTTCCGAGCCTTCCGGCGCGTATTGCAGCAATTTTCCCTCGGTCAGCCTCTGGAGGCGGGCCGGCCATTCGACCGTCGCCATCGCCTTTTCCATCATCGCCTCGGTAACCGTAAAGCCGGCCGCCTTGACGGCGCGGATGGCGGCAGCGGCATTGGCGTATTGATGGCGGCCCGGTAGACGCGGCAGGGCTAAATCGGCAAGGCCGAACTCGTCCTGGTAGATCAGCCGGCCGAATTCCTCGTGGGCGGAAAATTCCTGGCCGTAAACGGCGGTCGGACAGCCGAGCCGCTCGGCGGTCGAGACCAGCACGTCGCGGGCCGCTTCGAATTCCTGATGACCGATGACGACGGGCCGGCCGCGCTTCATGATCCCCGCCTTCTCGGCGGCAATCAGTTCGACCCGATCGCCGAGATAGGCCTGGTGATCGAGCGAGATCGGCATGATGACCGAAACGGCCGGATCGGAGATGACGTTGGTGGCATCGAAACGGCCGCCGAGGCCGACTTCGAGGATCACCGCGTCGCCCGGCTGTTCGGAGAACAGGAGGAAGGTAGCGGCCGTCAGGATTTCAAAGACGGTGATCATCTGGCCATTATTGGCCGCCGCGATGCGCCGCAGGGCATCCGCCAGCATCTCGTCGCTGACGATCCGGCTGCGGCCGCCCTTGACGCCAATCCGATAACGTTCGTGCCAGTGGACGAGATGCGGCGAGGTATGGACATGCGTCGCATAACCGCCCGCCTCGAGCAGGGCGCGGCAGAAGGCGGTCACGGAGCCCTTGCCGTTGGTACCGGCCACATGGATGACACGCGGCAGTTTCCTGTGGGGATTGCCGAGCATTTCGAGCAGGCGGGTGATCCTGTCGAGCGAAAGATCGAAACCCTTCGGATGAAGGGTCATCAGTCGTTCGATTTCCCGCTCCGCCTCGCTCACAACGGGCTCGTTCATGGTCGTCATCCCGCCGCTCCGGCTCTCGATGCTCTCTTTCGGTCAGGCGCTGAGCGCGATAGGCGCCGGAAGCGCTTCCTGGACAGGCTGCTTTGTCAGCATCTTCAGGATCTTGGCCAGCGTCGACGGAATGTCGTGGCGCTTCACGACCATATCGACCATGCCGTGCTCCAGCAGATATTCCGAGGTCTGGAAACCTTCAGGCAGCTTTTCGCGCAGCGTCTGCTCGATCACCCGCTTGCCGGCAAAGCCGATTTCGGCGCCCGGTTCGGCGATATGGATGTCGCCCAGCATGGCGTAGGAGGCCGTGACGCCGCCAGTCGTCGGGTTGGTGAGGACGACGATATAAGGCAGGCCCGCTTCCTTCAGCATATCGACCGCGACCGTGGTGCGCGGAAGCTGCATCAGCGAAAGGATGCCTTCCTGCATGCGGGCGCCGCCGGAGGCCGGGAAGATCACCAGCGGGCATTTTTCCGTGAGAGCCCGTTCGCAGGCCCGGACGATCGCCTCTCCGGCTGCCATTCCGAGCGAACCGCCGATGAAATTGAATTCATGGACGACGGCCACGAGCTTCAGGCCCTGGACTTCGCCGAGGCCGGCAAGAATCGTGTCTTCCTGCTCGGTCTTGATACGGCTGTCTTTCAGGCGATCGGCATAACGCTTCGAATCGCGGAATTTCAGCGGATCCTGGGCGACCTTCGGCTGCGGCAGCGCCTCGAAGAGGCCACCGTCGAAAAGATCGACAAGGCGGGCCTTGGCGGGCATCTTCATGTGGAACCCGGAAGCGGGAATGACCCACTTGTTTTCTTCCAGGTCCTTATGAAAGACCATTTCCCCGGTTTCCGGGCACTTGATCCAGAGATTTTCCGGAACGTCCCGGTTGGGACGACCGAGCATGGAGTTGATGCGCGGCCGGACGTAATTGGTGATCCAGTTCACTTGGCGTACTCCCGATTAACTCAAGCCTAATGTGGGAAACTATTCGGCGGCAACAAGGCGGGCAGCGCGCACGCCGGTTGCAAGGCCCCGAACGAGCGTTGCGACCGCAGCAACGGTATCCGGACCGGCCTTGCCATCCTTGGTGAGGCTGCCGGCGATCTGGCTGACGATTGCCGAACCGACAACGACGCCATCCGCCGCAGCGCCGATTGCCTTGGCGTGATCCGCAGTCTTGACGCCGAAACCGACGCAGACCGGCAGTGCCGTGTGGCCCTTGATGCGGTTGACCGCGCCGGACACCAGCGACGGATCGGGCAGCGCCGAGCCGGTAATGCCGTTCATCGAGACGTAATAGACGAAGCCGGAGGTATTCTTGAGAACGGCCGGCAGACGCTTGTCGTCGGTGGTCGGGGTTGCGAGGCGGATGAAGTTGACGCCCTTTGCAAGCGCCGGGATGCAGAGTTCGTCATCCATTTCCGGCGGCAGGTCGACGACGATCAGACCGTCGATGCCGGAGGCGATCGCGTCATCGAGGAAGCGCTCGACGCCGTAGACATAGATCGGGTTGTAATAGCCCATCATGACGATCGGCGTCTCGGCGTCGCTTTCGCGGAACCTGCGTGCAAGCTCCAGCGTCTTTGCAAGCGTCTGGCCGCCTTTCAGGGCGCGCTGGCCGGCCATCTGGATCGCCGGGCCGTCGGCCATCGGATCGGAGAACGGCATGCCGAGCTCGATGATATCGGCGCCGGCGCCGGGCAGCGCCTTCATGATGCCGAGCGAGGTCTCGAAGTCCGGATCGCCGCCCATGAAATAGGTGATCAGGGCGGGGCGGCCTTCTGCCTTGAGGGCCGCGAAACGATTGTCCATGCGTATCGTCATATCACACTTCCATTCCGAGAATCTTGGCGACGGTGAAGATATCCTTGTCTCCACGGCCCGACAGATTCATCAGGATGATTTCGTCCTTGCCCATTTTCGGGGCGCGCTTGATCACTTCGGCGAGCGCATGGCTCGGCTCCAGCGCCGGGATGATGCCTTCGAGACGGGTCAGCACCTGGAATGCGTCGAGCGCTTCCTGGTCCATGATCGGCACGTATTCGGCACGGCCGATCGAATGCAGCCAGCTGTGCTCCGGACCGATACCGGGATAATCGAGACCGGCCGAGACCGAATGGCCTTCGAGGATCTGACCGTCGCCGTCCTGCAAGAGATAGGTACGGTTGCCATGCAGCACGCCCGGCGATCCCGCGGTGATCGAGGCGCAATGATCGACACCCTGGAGGCCGCGGCCGCCCGCTTCGACGCCGACGATCTTGACGCTCTGATCATCGAGGAAAGGATGGAAGATGCCGATCGCATTCGAACCGCCGCCAACGGCCGCGATGACCACGTCGGGCAGCTTGCCTTCGGCTTCCAGCAGCTGTGCACGGGCTTCGGTGCCGATGACCGACTGGAAGTCGCGGACCATTTCCGGATAGGGATGCGGACCGGCAGCGGTGCCGATCAGGTAATAGGTGTCATCGACATTGGTGACCCAGTCGCGCAGCGCCTCGTTCATGGCGTCCTTCAGCGTGCCGTTCCCGGCGGTCACCGGAATGACTTCGGCGCCGAGGAGCTTCATACGGAAAACGTTCGGTGCCTGGCGCTCGACATCGGTGGCGCCCATGTAGACGACGCAGGGGAAACCGAAACGGGCGGCAACGGTCGCGGACGCCACGCCGTGCTGGCCGGCACCGGTCTCGGCGATGATGCGGGTCTTGCCCATGCGCTTGGCGAGCAGGATCTGGCCGATGCAGTTATTGATCTTGTGCGAACCGGTGTGGTTCAGCTCTTCGCGCTTGAAATAGATCTTGGCGCCGCCGAGATGTTCGGTCAGGCGCTCGGCGAAATAGAGCGGGCTCGGGCGGCCGATATAATGGGCGCCGAGATCAGCCAGTTCCGCCTGGAAGGCAGGATCGTTCTTCGCCTTTTCCCATTCGCCCTGGAGATCCAGGATCAGCGGCATCAGCGTTTCGGCGACGAAGCGCCCGCCGAAAATACCGAAACGGCCATCCTCGTCGGGGCCGGCACGGAACGAATTGGGTTTTGGCGTCTCGTTCACTCTCTACTCCCTCACGCGCCTTTCCGACCCGCATCTGCGACGGCATCGAAAAAGGCATCGATCATTCCAAGGTCCTTGATGCCTGGCGCGCTTTCCACGCCAGACGATAGGTCGATACCGCTTGCCCGCGTCGATTTGAGGGCAATGACGGCATTATCCTTGTTCAATCCTCCCGAAAGCATGTAATCCACGCCCTCGTCAAGGGAAGCCATCAGGCTCCAGTCAAAGGAAACGCCGTTGCCGCCCGGCAATTCGGATCCGGCAGGCGCTTTGGCATCGAAAAGAAAGCGGTCGGCAACGCCGATATAGGGATCGATCCGGTCAAGATCGGCGGCTTCCTTCACCGAAAAGGCCTTCATGACCGGCAGGCCGTAAAGCGCCTTCAGGTGCAGGATCCGTTCCGGGCCCTCGTTGCCATGCAGCTGCAGGATATCCGGCCGCACCATCGAGACGATGTCGTCGAGTTCCTCGTCGTCGGCATTGACGGTCACCGCGACGATCTTCACCCGTCCGCGGACGCGATCGGCGAGATCGCCGGCAAGGTCGGGTTCGACGTTGCGCGGGCTCTTGGCAAAAAAGATGAAACCGATATGCGAGGCGCCCCGCGCCACGGCGCGATCGACTGCCTCGGGGGTCTTCAACCCGCAGATCTTGATATCAGGTTTCATGACGTGCGGATTGACATGAAATTCCGACGGAGTCGAGGCAAATCATAGCGGGCCGAGTGCGGCCTTGTTCTCGGGTCCAGCCTGCAGATGACGAAGGACACAATACGCCCTTGGCGATCTCGGTCATTTTGTCGGGTCGAACCCGAGGATCGGCCGGGACACGTCGTGTGCCTCGAATTTAGATTTTAATAGTGACACGCGACGTGTCCCGTTCGGTGTGTTTTTCCGCGCAACTCCGGTCCCTCTGCGGCGATATGGAATTTAACTCCGTGGAAATGAGCACGGATGCCATACCGGGTTGTGTGCGACACACGCACGCCCCGCCTTGAGGCGAGAGGGGGACCATTTTCTGCGCAGCCCCTGGCAACCCGCTTGCATAACGGCGGTTCGCCAGATCACCGGTCCCATCTCGCCGGTTATGCGGACCGGTGTAGCCGAAACGGGACGCGGGGAGTGTAGGCATGGGTTTGAGGGGCGGGGATGAGAAGGGTGTTAAGTGGTTGATGCCGCTGATGAGGCGGTGCGGAATATGCGCCTTGAGATCGGTCTGCGAGTGGATCCTCGGGTCAGGCCCGAGGATGACGGAGGAGAGGCTGGCGGGCTGATCAAGGAGAGGACTGGGGGCAAGAGCGACAGATCACGGAAGAACAGGCAGGACATACAACGTCGTCATCCACGGGCCTGACCCGAGGATCCCTCTGCCTCCGCGTCACTCGAAGTCGATCGCGTGCAGCTGCGAGCCGTGCTGTTTCAGCCATTTTCGCGCTTCTTCCATGCGCGGGCAGAGCTCTCTGCACAGGGCCCAGAATTTCGGGCCGTGGTTCATCTCCTTCAGATGCGCCACCTCATGGGCGGCGAGATAGTCTATGATCAGAGGCGGGGCCATGACGATGCGCCAAGAAAAACTGAGATTTCCATCCCAGGAGCAGGATCCCCAGCGACTGCGGGTGTCCTTCATGGAGACCGACTTGATCGGCTTTCGGATGGCGGCTGCGTGGCGGGCGACCAGCACTTCGAGATCCTTGCGCGCTTCCTTCTTGAAAAAGGCGGAGAGCCGGCGACCCATGTGGTCCTCGAGGCCGCTGACCCTCAATACCGGTTCGCCATCGATCAGCACCGCCTCGGTGAGGCCGCGCAGCGTGCCGGTATGTTCGATCCGGTGAGGCACGCCGCGAAAGGCGATGCGGCCACCGGCGCGAATCGCATTGTCCGCAGAGAATTTCGCCAGCTTGGTCAACAGCCAGCCCTGATGGCGGTCGAGGAAATCATCGATCTCGCGCTTCAGCAGGCCCGCCGGCACGGTGAGATTCAGCGCGCGGCCGCCGGGTTCGATCCGGAGCGTGATGCGGGTGGCACGGCGGTTTTCCCTGATCGTCAGCGGCATCGCCCGATCGCCGACATCAAGGGTCCGCTTCACCGTTTCGAGCGGTTTCGATTTGGAACGGACTGGCTTTTTCAGAAGCGCGAACATGGATCCTTTCTAGCCGATTCCTTCGCATAAAAAAGCCGGCGCCTTACAGACGCCGGCTTTCCATCACGTTTCACGTGAATCCTTGGGGAGGATCAGAGATCGACAACCGGGCTCTGGCCGGAAGAGCGGTTCTGCCGCTCGCGCATGAAGCGATCGAACTCTTCCTGGTCCTTGGCTCGGCGAAGCTCGCGCACATAGTTGTCGAACTCTTCGCGCATTTCGTCCAGCTTGCGGCGTTCTTCTTCGATCCGGTCGATCTCGGTCTTGCGCCAATCGTCGAATGCGACGTTGCCGGTGGTGAAATGCGTGTTGTAACGGGATTTCGCCCGACGGCAGCCGGCGAACATGCGATCAGCCCGGTCGTTGGCATCGCGCTTGAAGCCGCGGAGCCGTTCCCCGAAGAGAATATAGGCGAGCATGGCAAGGCCGAGAGGCCAGAAAACGACGAAACCGAGCACCATGAGAGCGATGGTAGCCGGCGTCCAATCCGGACGAATCAATGCTGACTGGTTCATTGGTCACACCCTGATGTTTCAGCGGGTGGCCACATGCCATCCCGTCTCATTCCGATTTGGTGAGCCCATGATCCGCCTTCAAGAAGACGGATCATTAAATTCAAGAAGATGCTGAAATATAAACAGGAATTCAAAGAACCCGAGGAGCCTAGCCGGCCTTGCCGCCCTTGATGACCCGTTTGACCGGAGTCTTCTTGACCGCAGACTTGGCATGTTTCTGGGTGAAGGCCACGATGCGAGGCGCGATCTCGCGGCGGAAACGCGAGCCGTTGAACACGCCGTAATGGCCGACATCCGGCTGCATGTAATGCAGGCGCATGTCATCCGGGATATTGGGGCAGATGGTCTGTGCCGCATTGGTCTGGCCGAGACCGGAAATATCGTCGTTCTCGCCCTCGATGGTCAGAAGCGCCACCTGGCGGATGAGCCTGGTATCGACCGGAACGTTGCGGTGCATCATCTCGCCCTTCGGCAGCGAATGCTTGATGAAGACCGTATCGACGGTCTGGAGGTAGAATTCCTCGGTAAGGTCCATGACCGCCAGATATTCGTCGTAGAACTCGCGGTGCTTCTCGGCGGACTCGCCGTCATTCTTGACGAGGTGCTGGAAGAATTCCTTGTGGGCGCTCACGTGCCGGTCGAGGTTCATCGACATGAAACCGGACAATTGAAGGAAGCCAGGATAGACGCGGCGCATGAAACCGGAATGCGGCCAGGGCACGTTCATGATGACGTTGTCGCGGAACCACTCGATCGGATGTTCTTCCGCAAGCTTGTTGACGGCGGTCGGGTTGATGCGGGTATCGATCGGGCCGCCCATCAGGATCATCGAGGCCGGGACCATCGAATCGCGCTGCGATTCCATCACAGCCACGGCGGCAAGCACCGGGACGGAAGGCTGGCAGACGCCGATGACATGGGTGCCGGGGCCGATCGCATGCAGCATCTCGATGATGTAGTCGATATAGTCGTCGAGATCGAAGCGGCCGTCGGTGATCGGCACCATGCGGGCGTCGATCCAGTCCGTGATGTAGACATCGGCGCTTGGCAGCAGCGCTTCCACGGTGCCGCGCAACAGCGTCGCATAGTGGCCGGACATCGGCGCGACGATCAGGATCTTCTGGTCCGGGGCACGGCCGGCCGGCAGATCGCGGCGGAAATGCAGGAGATTGCAGAACGGCTTGTTCCAGACGATCTCTTCGGTCACCGCGACGGTCTCGCCTTCGACGATCGTGAAGGGGAGATCGAAGGCCGGCTTGCCGTATCGGCGCGTGACCCGCTCGAAGACTTCAAGGCCGGCGGACAACGTCCGGCCCATCGTCGTATGGGAAAACGGATTGAGCGGGTTGGAATAGAAGAAGTGCATGGCATCCGCGGCGGCGCGAACGGGGGCCATCGCGGCGTGGTTCATCTCGTAGAATTGATAGAACATCGAGGTGCTACCTTTCGTGATTTCCGACAGTGGCATCGAACCAATCGGTTCAGGAGCAGCGTGGGGATAGGCTAGCACTTTTCTATTGCGGTGCAACATTATGGGGAATACCGGCTGAATTGGCCAAGAGGAAGGCGGAACCGCAGATCATTCTGCTGTCTTGAGAATGACATGTAAGCCTTAAAGTTCCACCTTCCAAGCCTGGTTAAGGACTCATGCCCGCCGGCGGGCATGAGTCCCCCGATCATTCAGATGTCGGCGACGAAGGTCTGCCGTTGGGTGCCGAGGCCATCGATGCCGAGTTCGACGACTTCGCCAGGTTTCAGGAAACGCTGCGGTTTCATGCCGAGGCCGACGCCCGGAGGCGTGCCGGTGGAGATGATGTCGCCCGGATGCAGCGACATGAACTGGCTGAGATAGGAGACGAGATAACGGACGCCGTAGACCATCGTCTTGGTGGAGCCGTTCTGCATCTTCTCGCCGTTGACGGTGAGCCACATGCCGAGGTTCTGCGGATCGGCGATTTCATCCTTGGTGACAAGCCAGGGGCCGATCGGGCCAAAGGTGTCGCAGGACTTGCCCTTGGTCCACTGGCCTGAGCGCTCGGCCTGGAAGGCGCGTTCGGAAACGTCGTTGGTCAGGCAGTAGCCGGCGACATAATCCATCGCGTCGGCTTCCGAGACATATTTCGCGGTCTTGCCGATAACCACCCCGAGCTCGACTTCCCAGTCGGTCTTTTCAGAACCGCGCGGGATGACCACGTCGTCGTTCGGGCCGACGATGGCAGAGGTCGCCTTCATGAAGATGATCGGCTCCGGCGGTACGGTCGCGCCGGTTTCTGCGGCGTGGTCGGAATAGTTGAGGCCGATGCAGATGAACTTTCCGGTGCCGGCGACGCAAGCGCCGATGCGGGTCGGCTGCAATTCGGGCAGGCTTTCCGGATCGAGAGCGGCGATCCTGGCAAGGCCTTCGGGGGAAATGGCCGCCCCGGCGATATCGGCGACGTGGCCGGAGAGATCGCGGATCTTGCCCTGGTTATCAAAAAGTGCCGGCTTCTCGTGGCCCGGCTCGCCAATGCGCATCAGTTTCAAAGCATGGTCCTCCATTTACCGGGAGGTTTATGGAACATGCGTCCCGGCTTGTCACGCCCGTTTTCTGCCAACCAGAAGTCTGTTGCCAAGCAGGTCGACGGGCCTATTGTTAATGTTAAATCTAATCCCTGCCTGCAATTTCGGAGAATGCCCATGACCAGCAGCAATACCCGCGATTCGGAGTTTCCGATCGATACCTTCTTCCTCGACCGCTGGTCGCCGAGGGCGTTTACCGAGGAGACGATCGATCACGCGACCATGCTGACGATCCTCGACGCCGCCCATTGGGCGCCCTCCTCCGGCAACAACCAGCCTTGGCGTTTTATCTATGCGCTACGCGGAACGCCGTCATTTTCGGTGCTCCTGGATGTTCTCGTACCGGGTAACCAGCGCTGGGCGCAGCATGCGGCGGCGCTCCTGATTGTCGTCTCGAAAACCTATCGCGTGGCCAGCAACGGCGAACACCGGCTCGCCTATACCCATTCCTACGACACGGGTGCGGCCTGGTTTTCGGTGATCTGCCAGGCGATGAAGCTCGGTTATCATGCACATGGCATGGAAGGGCTCGACAAGGAAAAGGCCGTCGAGGTGCTCGGGATTCCGGAAGGTTACCGGGTCGAGGCAGCGGCTGCGATCGGCCGGATCGCCGACAGAAGCACACTTCCCGAGGATCTTGCGGAGCGGGAATTCCCCAGCAAGCGCAAGCCGGTTTCCGAAATCGCCTTCGAGGGGAAATTCACAGGGGAGCCCTGAGCGCCGGCGTAGTTTTAAGAATTGTTTCACGTGAATCCCTATCCACAGGAAAGATTCACGTGAAACATTTTCGAACTGGACAAACAAAAAGCGGCGGCCCGAGGACCGCCGCTTTTTGTTGCGAAGCTTGAACGTCAGATGTCGAGGTTGGCGACGCTCAGCGCGTTTTCCTGAATGAACTCGCGGCGCGGTTCGACTTCGTCGCCCATCAGGCGCGAGAAGAGACCGTCCGCGTCGGTCGCGTCGTTGACCCTGACCTGCAGCAGCGAGCGGACGTTCGGATCGAGCGTCGTTTCCCAGAGCTGCTCGGCATTCATCTCGCCGAGACCCTTGTAACGCTGCATGGAGAGGCCCTTGCGGCCCGTCGCGAAGATCGATTCGAGCAGCGCGCGAGGGCCGGACATCTCCTGCTGGCCATCCTTGCGGGTGAGGACCGGCGGGGTGCGGTAGATTTCCTGCAGGCGCGTGGTCATCTGGTCGATATGGCGGGCATCGGCCGAACCGATCAGCGCGACGTCCACGGCCGCGACTTCCTTGACGCCACGCACCATGCGCTCAAACCGCAGGCCGCCCTCGTCCGTCACATGGCCGGTCCAGCCGCGTTCGGTTTCTTCGGCGATCATGTCCAGGCGACGGGCGACTTCGTCGGCAGTCTGCTGGGCGCGTTCGCGGTTGTCGGTGAGTTCCGGATTGAGGGCACCGGCGATCGCGGCCTGTTCGATGATCGAACGGCTGTAGCGGGAATGCAGGCCCTCGACCAGGGCGCGGAGACGCAGCGCATCCTGGATGACCTCGCGCATGTCCTGTCCGGCACGGACTTCACCGGAGCCGAGCGTCAGCGTCGCCTCTTCGAGGCCCATGGTGATAAGGTATTCTTCCAGGGCGACTTCGTTCTTCAGGTACTGGATCGACTTGCCGCGGCTGACCTTATAGAGCGGCGGCTGGGCGATATAGATATGGCCGCGTTCGATCAGTTCCGGCATCTGGCGGAAGAAGAAGGTCAAAAGCAGGGTACGGATATGGGCGCCGTCGACGTCGGCATCCGTCATGATGATGATCTTGTGGTACCGCAGCTTGTCGGCGTTGAACTCATCCTTGCCGATCGATGTACCGAGCGCCGTGATCAACGTGCCGATTTCCTGGCTTCCGAGCATCTTGTCGAAACGGGCACGTTCGACGTTGAGGATTTTTCCGCGCAGAGGAAGAATAGCCTGGTTCTCGCGCGACCGGCCCTGCTTGGCGGAGCCGCCGGCAGAATCGCCCTCGACGAGGAAGAGTTCGGACTTGGCCGGATCGCGCTCGGAGCAGTCGGCAAGCTTGCCGGGCAGCGAGGCGATGTCGAGCACGCCCTTGCGGCGGGTCAGTTCGCGGGCCTTGCGGGCGGCTTCGCGGGCGACGGCTGCTTCCACCACCTTGCCGACGAGGATCTTCGCTTCGGTCGGATGTTCTTCGAACCAGGTGCTCAAGGCTTCGTTCATCAGGCTTTCGACAACCGGCCGAACTTCCGACGAAACGAGCTTATCCTTGGTCTGCGATGAAAACTTGGGGTCGGGCACCTTGACGGAGAGCACTGCGGTCAGGCCTTCGCGGCAGTCTTCGCCCTGCAGCGTGACCTTTTCCTTCTTGGTGATGCCGGAACTGTCCGCATAGGACGTCACCTGACGCGTCAATGCCCCACGGAAGCCGGCCATATGGGTGCCGCCGTCGCGCTGGGGGATGTTGTTGGTGAAGCAGAGCATGTTTTCGTGGTAACTGTCGTTCCACCACATGGCCACTTCGACCGTCATGCCATCCTTCTCGCCCTTGATGGCGACGGGCTTGTCGACCAGCGGCTTCTTGGAGCGATCGAGATAACGGACGAAGGCTTCGAGACCTCCGTCATACAGCATCTCTTCTTCCTTGATGTCCGGCTTGCGCTTGTCCGTTAGCCGGATTCTGACGCCCGAATTCAGGAAGGCCAGTTCGCGCAGACGATGCTCGAGCGTGCCGTAGTCATATTCGGTCATCGTGAAGGTATCGGAGCTGGCGAGGAAGGTAACCTCGGTTCCGGAACGGCCTTCGTATTCGCCGATGACCTTGAGCGGACCGTCGGCGACACCATGCGTGAAGGAAATCTCATGGAGCTTGCCGTTGCGGCGGATGCGCAGTTTCAGCCATACGGACAATGCGTTGACGACCGAGACGCCGACGCCGTGCAGACCGCCGGACACCTTGTAGGAGTTCTGGTCGAATTTGCCGCCCGCATGGAGCTGGGTCATGATCACTTCGGCAGCGGAAACGCCTTCGCCGGTGTGAATGTCGGTCGGGATGCCGCGGCCGTTATCCGTCACGGTCACCGAGCCGTCCGCGTTGAGCGTGACAGTCACCAGGTCGGCATGGCCGGCCAGCGCCTCGTCGATCGCGTTGTCCACGACTTCGTAAACCATGTGATGCAGGCCGGAGCCGTCGTCCGTATCGCCGATATACATGCCGGGCCGCTTGCGAACGGCATCGAGGCCCTTCAGAACCTTGATCGAGTCGGCACCATATTCGGCACTCGCGCCATTATCGCTGACGGGTGTATCGGTCATCAATTATCTTCCAATTCGTTTGAGATGCCGGTTAAGCGAATCACCGGCCATTCCACCCTCAGAATATAAGGAAATCGGGGCGGTTTCTAAAGGTTGGGCCTCACCAATACGGCACGAAAGCCGTGGATGCGCAGCGAATTCAGCCCCGCATCTCGGCTTTTTTGAGGAGCGCGTCCATTTCCTCTATCACGTCCGGCGGCAAAGAGCGAATCCGCTGCGCCAGCCGGTTGGCAAAGCCGGTGTATGATGGCGGCAAGCCCGCAGTATCAAGCACGACTTTCGGATGCGACGCTTCGGCAAGCCGGAAAAGCTCTTCCGCCTCATCCCAGATGACGTTGAAATAACCGGCGATCCGCTGCAGCAGTTCGAAGGTCGGCCGGCCGCGTTTTCCATGCTCCAGGGCTGAAAGATAGGCAGGCGTGACGCCGATTGCCTCGGCAAGCTGGCGCTGGGTGATACCCTTGCGGCGGCGCAGTTCTCTCAGTGCATGACCGAAGGGAGTCATTCCCGATCTCCCCGGCCGCGCGAAAGCCGCACATACATGGCACCCTCCCCGCCATGATGGCGCGCCGCCCATTCGTAGGACGAGATCAGGAACCGGAACTCGGCTTTCGAAAACCACAGCGGCACCGCACGTCGGAGCGCACCTTCGCTGCCCATAGAGCTGCCCTTGCCGGTAATCACCAGCACATGGCGAAGGCCACGTTCATGGGCTCGCAGCAAAAAGTCGAGAAGCAGATCGTGGGCCTCGCCCTGGAATAGTCCGTGCAGATCGAGACGGGCATCGATCGGCAGCCGGCCCTTGGCGAGCTTTTTCTTGACGGGCCTTTCAAGCGGCTGATGAGAACCCACGGGACGCCTGACCGGAACGGGCGCCGGAAGTTCGACCGCATAACTCTCCTGCCGCGGCGCGGGTTTCGGCTTTTTCGCTTCAACGGCCGCTTCTTCCGCGGCGATCTTTGCCTCTTCCGCTTCCTCGAATTCGAGAATTTCCTTCATGCGGCCAGGCAGGGCGCGGGCGGATTTAGCCACCCTTCCCCACAATATCCGCTCTTCCGGATCGAGTTTGCGACCGCCCTTCATCGGCCGTACCTGACGGCCGCTGCCTTGGGGATGAGGAGATAGAAATCCGCATCGTTGCGCACCGTTCCGGCAAGCTCGCCCGCCTCGAAGCCGGAGCCGGTAAAAATGTCGCCGCGCGCCGGGCCGACGATCGCCGAGCCGGTGTCGAGCGCCAGCATCAGCCGCGCGAAGGGTTTGCCCCCATCCATATGGGTCAGCGTCTCGGACCGGATGAAAAAGGGAAAACCGAACGTGTGGATCTGGCGATCGACCGCCAGCGAGCGTCCCGGGATCAGAGGCACCTTGGCGGCAGCCACCGGCCCGAGCGACGGATCGGAGACATCCGCTTCCCGGAAGAAGATGTAGGAGCGATTGTGCCAGAGCACTTCCTCCACCTTAGCCGGATTCCCGGCCAGCCAGGCGCGGATGCTCTGCATGGAAATCTTCGCGGGGTCGATCTCGCCGCGGTCTATCAGCAGCTTGCCGATCGGCGAGAACGGGTGACCCGCCTTGGCGGAATAGGTGATCCGCCGGATGCTGCCGTCCGGATATCTCAACCTTGCGGCACCCTGGACATGGACGAAGAAGACATCGACCCTGGATTTCGCATACGCGATCTCCAGGCCCCGGCCCTCGAGAAAACCACGATCGATCTCGCCGCGATCCGGGTAGGGCACAATCCCGTCCGATGTCTGCCGGCCAAACATGTAGCCGGAGTCCAATCCTGCTGGACGGTTGCTGTCGTCGAGATCAATGAGATCGTCCGGACGATAGTAGAAGGGATGCGCCCAGACCGTATCTCTCGTTTCCGAGACCTCGATCTCAGGCTCGTAGAAAGCGGTGACGAAACCGCGCCGGCCGTCGTTGCGGGCGATCAGGAAGGGGGTGCAATGGCTCTCGAAAAAGGCCCGGGCAGAAACGGGACCGCCCGGGATGTCCCGGGCGGTTTCGATGAAGGTGGCGAGTTCCTCGGCCGTCAGGCCAAGGGAGCCGGTGCGATATGGCTTGACCTTGCGGATATGCTCCAGCGACGCACGCATGCCGGCAAACAGTGCAGTCGGATCGTCATCGCCCCACCCCGCAAGATCGGAGAAGGTGACCTGCCGAAGAGTATAATCCGCAGAGTTCAAGGTCATTGTTCGGATTCGGTGGCGACCAATCTCCAGTTCGGATCGCGTGAGTGGATGTCGCGGGCGAAGGTCCAGATGTCTGTCACTTCGGCCACGGTTTCCTGGTCGCCGTCGATCAGTGCGCCGGCCTTGTCATAGGTGGCGGAAATGAGCTGGCTGACGATGCGGACGGTGATCTGTTCCTCGGCATCCTTGACGGCGGCATGGGTGATATCCGCCTTGTCGATGCCGACGAAAGTGGACTTCACCACCTCGCCGCGGGATTCGCGGTCGGTGATCGCCGCGTCGAAACCGTCGAAAACCTCCTTGGAGAGAAGGCCCTTCAGCGTCTTCCGGTCACCGTCGGCAAAAGCCATGACGATCATCTCGTATGCCATGCGGGCGCCATTCAGAAACTCGCGGGGACGAAAAGCGGGATCGGACTTGACCAATTCTCGCAGCGCGGCGTTGAGAGGCGTATCCGGCTTGGCGAGAGCGTCGACATCCGCATAGCGCTGCTCGTCCTCCGTGGCATCCCGGCGCGGCAGGGTCACGACCTTGCTGTCGTCGCCACCCGGATTTTTCGCGACGTCGCGGGGGCTGTAAGGATCGAACGGCGGCTTCTCGCTTCCCGTCCGGCGTCCGAGCACACTGCGCAGTTGCAGGAAGATCAGAACCGCTGCGACAAGGAAAAAGAGTGTTATAAAGTCGTTGGAGCCCATCTTAACCCGCATTTGGCGTTTAAATATTCGGTGCAGTCTCTCATATAGTCTGCATACGCCTATCATTCAAATGGCGAAGACGTTAGCGCTTTGCGCGCAACCGGATATCACGACACAGGGAATCTCATGCGCTTCTTTCTCGTGCCGCTCCTTCTGATCGGCTGGCCGCTCGCCGAAATCGCGGGCTTCGTGCTCGTCGGCAAGGCAGTAGGCCTCTGGGCGACGCTCGGTCTGGTGATTGGTACCGCAGTGCTCGGAGCCCTTTTGCTGCGCAATCAGGGGACCCAGATCCTAAGGAAGATTTCGACTGAGAGCCGCGACGGCCGCGCGCCGGGCCGCGCCCTGATCGACGGCGCGATGATCGTCGTCGCCGGAATCCTGCTGCTGCTGCCCGGCTTCCTCACCGACATCATCGGGCTGGCGCTGTTCATTCCCTTCGTGCGCAGCCTGATCTGGTCTGTGGTCGGCCGCCGCATCGTCGTCGTCCGTTCGCCGCGCAGCGAGAGCTATCGCTACGAAAGCGCAAGGCCTTCTCCGGAGGCCAAGAAAACCGGGCCGGTGGTCGATCTCGACGAGCAGGACTACCATCGCGATCCCGATCCCTCTTCGCCCTGGGCTGGCCCCAAAAGCAAGGAACCCTGAGAGGTCCTGCGGGTTGGCCAGGGTTGTAAGCCCCCAGACGAAATGTTAGAGGGCCTCAACGCTCCAAAGCCTCGAGGAAATCCCAATGGCAGACGATAACAACCAGGCCGCAACGCCGTCCCTCAACATCCTGGCGCAGTACACCAAGGATCTCTCCTTCGAGAACCCGGGCGCTCCGCGTTCGCTGCAGGCGCGCGACAAGGCGCCGGCGATCAACATCAATGTTAACGTCAACGCCAATCCGCTTTCCGACGCCGATTTCGACGTTATCCTGACGCTGAACGCCGAAGCCAAGGAAGGCGACAAGATCGTCTTCGCGGCCGAACTGGTGTATGGCGGCGTCTTCCGCATCACCGGTTTCCCGCAGGAGCACATGCTGCCGCTGCTCTTCATCGAGTGCCCGCGTCTCCTGTTCCCCTTCGCGCGCCAGATCATTGCCGACGTGACGCGCAATGGCGGCTTCCCGCCGCTGATGATCGATCCGATCGATTTTGCGCAGATGTTTACGCAGCGCATGGCCGAGGAACAGGCCCGTTCCAAGGTTCAGGTGCTGGACAGCTAAGCCAAAATTTTCCAGATTTGACGAAAGAGCCCGGGCTTCGACCCGGGCTTTTTATTCGGCCGTTCCGTATTTCAGCCAGACCGCCTTGTCCTTCAGCGACGCGACCATGGCGGCATGCGCCTGGAGCTCGGCTTCGGTCAGCCGGGGGCCAAGAGGCCGGGGGCGACCCGCAACCTCGATTACGACTTCCTCCACCTCGACCACCGTCGAAGACCGCTCGTTGCCCATCAGGCCGAGCGCCGTCTGACGACCGCCGGTCATCTCGATATAGACCTCGGCGAGCAGCTCGGAGTCGAGCAGCGCGCCGTGCTTGGTGCGGTGGGCATTGTCGATGCCATAGCGGCGGCAGAGCGCATCGAGCGAATTCGGGCCCATCGGATGTTTGCGGCGGGCCATGGCCAGCGTGTCGATGACCTGGTCGGACATCACGGGCGGCAGGCCGAGGCGGGCGAATTCCGCGTTCATGAAGCCCATGTCGAAGGTCGCGTTATGGGCAATCCATTTGGCACCGTCGAAAAATTCGATGATCTGCTGGGCGACGTCGCCAAAGCTCGGCTTGTCCTTCAGGAACTCGTCGGTGATGCCATGAACCGCAAGCGCGTCCGGATGAACCTTGCGGTCGCCCGGATTGATATAGAGATGCAGCGTCCTCCCGGTCGGGAAATTATTGATCAGCTCGATGCCGCCGATTTCGATCACCCGGTCGATCTTCGATTCGAGGCCCGTGGTTTCCGTATCGAAGATGATCTCACGCATGGGGCTTTTTCTCGCTCGTCTTCCCGGCCTTCAGAGATGCGATGATGTCGCGAACACGTTCTCTCGCCGCGTCCAGTCCAAGGCCCGTATCGACAAGGAAATCGGCTCTTTTGCGTTTTTCCGCATCGGGCATCTGACGGGAGAGAATCATTGCCAATTTTTCCTCCGTCATGCCGGGACGCGCAAGCACCCTGTCGCGCTGTATCTGTGGATCGCAGGTGACAACGACAATAACATCGACGCGATCCTCGCCCCTCACTTCGAAAAGAAGCGGGATATCGAGGAGCACGAGATCGGTGCCGGCCTCTCTGTGGCGGGTCAGGAAATCGACTTCACGCTTGCGAACCAGCGGATGGACGATGGCTTCGAGGACCGGGAATTTTTCAGGCGATGCCGAAAGCTGGCGGGACAGTTCCTGACGGTCGATGACACCGTCCCTGACGGTGCCGGGAAAGGCGTCGCCGACGGGTGCGACCGCATCGGTGCGATAGAGATCGTGGACGACGGCATCGGCGTCATTCACCGGGACGCCCTCTTCCGCAAACATTTTCGCGGTGGTCGATTTTCCCATTCCGATGGAGCCGGTGAGGCCGATGACGATCATCCGTGTCTTTCCATATCAGCGATGACAAGATCCCGCAGCGCCTGATCGACCACCGGGCGGCGGCCGAACCATTTTTCGAAACCGGGAACGGCCTGGTGCAGCAACATGCCGAGACCATCGACGATCGGGAAACCCTGCGCCTCGGCCTGGGCCAGCAGCGGTGTTTTCAAAGGTACGTAGACGATATCGGTGACAACGGCGCCGGATGCCAGCGGCGAGTAATTGATATCAGGCGTTTCGCTGCCGTCCATGCCGAGCGATGTCGTGTTCACGAACAAGCCGGCGCCGGTCATAACTTCATTCAGCGCTTCGGCCGGATGGGCATGAACTTTCACGCCGAAGCGGTCGGCAAGTTCTCTAGCCCGTGCGACGGTGCGGTTGACCACGTGGATCTCGCCGATGCCGCGATCGCGGATCGCCTGGATGACGGCGCGGCTCGCACCACCGGCGCCGAAGATCACCGCGCGATCGGTGTTGTCCCACCCCGGATGGCGGTCGTCGAGATTGGCGGTAAAGCCGTGGCCGTCGGTATTGGTGGCGTGTAGCAGGCCGTCTTCCATCCAGAGCGTATTTGACGCCCCAAGCTCTTCCGCCAGGTCATCCGGCCGATCAGCGAGCTTAAAAGCAAGCTCCTTGTGGGGAATAGTGACGTTGCCGCCGCGAAAGCCGGAACTGCCGTCCTTCAGCGATTGGATGAAGGCGGGGAAGTCCGCTTCGGTCACGGCCTCAGGCCTGTAGGTCCCGGCAATTTCGAACTGCTTCAGCCAGTGGCCGTGGATCAACGGCGAGCGGGAATGCTTCACCGGCCACCCGGTTACGAAAGCATTAACCAAAAATGTTTCACGTGAATCAGTCATCGATCGCTTTCAGGTCACGGAGCTTTTCGAGAAGAGGCAGCATGGGCAGGCCGAGGATGGTGAAATAGTCGCCCTCGATCCTCGAAAAGAGCTGGATGCCTTCGCCTTCCAGCTGATAGGCCCCGACGCTGCCGTAGACCTTTTCGCCGACCCGCGACAGATAGCGATCGACGAAGGTTTCGTTCAGCTCGCGGACGGTCAAGTCCGCATGCGCGACATGCTCCCAGACGATCTGGTTATCACGCGCAAAAGCGATTGCGCTGTTCAGGCGGTGGGTCTTGTTCGAGAGGGAAAGCAGATTTTCTTTCGCTTCAGCAAGGGTCTTCGGCTTGTGATAAACCCGACTCCCAAGCGACATGGTCTGGTCCGAGCCGATCACCAGAGCACCCGGGAAATGTCCGCTGACCTCTAAAGCCTTTGCCTTGGCGAGCGTCAGTGCCACCTGGTCGGGGCTTGCGCCTTCCAGGCCTGCCTCGATCTTGCGCTCGTCGATATCGGCCGCTCGGCTTTCAAAGGCCAGGCCGGCATTTTCCATCAGCATCCGGCGGAAGGGGCTGGAGGAGGCAAGTACGAGAGGCACTGTCACGAAAATCTCCCAAGAGCTGCGGCGGATTCGCTTAACGCAGCTTCGGGCGTAGCGCAACGATTGCGGCTGCCGTCTCCTCTATCGACCGGCGGGTTACGTCGATGACAGGCCAGTTCTGGCGGGCGCACAGCGCGCGGGCGTATTTCAGCTCTTCGTTGATCGTCGCACGGTCCGTATAATGGCGCCGGTCGAAGCCCTGGGTGACCCCCAGCTCGCGGTGTTCACGCACCTGGCTGATCCGGTCGGTCGTGGCGACGAGGCCGACGATCAGCGGGTGGGTGGCGCGGTAGAGGCTGTCCGGAAGATCGACGCCCGGCACGATCGGGATGTTGGCAGTCTTGATGCCGCGGTTGGCGAGATAGATGCTGGTCGGCGTTTTCGAGGTACGGCTGATGCCGATCAGGACGACATCCGCCTCGTCGTAGTCCTCCGGCATCTGACCGTCGTCGTGATCCATGGTGAAATTGAGCGCTTCGATGCGCTTGAAATAGTCCGCATTGAGCGCGTGCTGGGCGCCGACCCGACGCCGGGACGGAGCCCCGAGATAGGCCTGGAATGTCGCCATCACCGGCTCCAGCACGTTGACGCAGGGCAAGCCCATGTCCCGGCAGCGCTGATCGATGAGCCCGGCCAGTTCCTGATCGACAATGGTGTAAAGAACAATGCCCGGTTCGCGGTCGAGGGCTTCGAGCACCGCGAGCAGCTGCTTTCGGTTGCGGATCAGCGGATAGACATGTTCCACCGCCAGCGACGACTGGAACTGCGCCGAGGCGGCACGGCCGGCGGAGATGAGAGTCTCGCCGGTCGAGTCAGATATCAGGTGCAGATGAAAGAAGTTTTTTCTGTTCTCCACGCTAAACTTAACCCTTTGTTGATAACTCGGGAGAGACCATTGAGTTCTCCTAGGCCCGGACCCGGCCTCGGGAAAACCGCCTAGTTTTCCACATTCGCGACTCCCGCGGATACGGATCAGGCGGGCTTGTGCGTTCTGGGGAAAGGTTCCTCGCGGCTCTTTTTTGTCCCCAGCTTATCCACAGATAGCGCCGAATTCTGCTTCCGACCATCCTCCTGAAATAACTGGCGAAATTTATATTGTCCCGGAAACCTGGTTCTGGGTCTGCTTTTTTATCCGCGCAACAGGTCAGAGGCGGCGGATCGTCGCGTCGGCTGTGAATTGACTTTAATCCTTGCTACTCACCGACTCTAAGAAATAGAAACTAGTAAGATTCATTATCTTATATTTTTAGGGAGAACCCATTGACCGGCGCATACCGGAAGATCGTCGAGGTGCTGGAAGGCAAAACCCTCAGTCCGCCGCCTATCTGGCTCATGAGACAGGCAGGACGTTATCTGCCGGAATACCGGGAAACGCGGGCGACGGCAGGGAGCTTTCTCGATCTCTGTTATACGCCGGATCTGGCTGTCGAGGTTACCTTGCAGCCGATCCGGCGCTACGGCTTCGATGCGGCGATCCTGTTTTCCGACATTCTCGTCATCCCCGATGCGCTTCATCGGAACGTGCGGTTCGTGCAGGGCGAAGGCCCGCAGATGGATCCGATCGACACTGCTGGCATTTCGGCACTGAAAGGCGAAGGGGTTCTCGCCCATCTCGCTCCGGTCATGGAAACGGTTCGTCGGCTGAGACGGGAACTGCCCGAGGAAACCACGCTGCTGGGTTTCTGCGGTGCGCCCTGGACGGTTGCCACCTACATGATCGCCGGCCACGGGACCCCCGATCAGGCCCCTGCCCGCCTGTTTGCTTACCGGCATCCCGAAGCTTTCGAAAAGCTGCTTTCGCTGCTTGCGGAAATTTCCGCCGAATATCTGATCGCCCAGATCGATGCTGGCGCCGATGCCGTGCAGATCTTCGATTCCTGGGCTGGCGTGCTCGGCGAAAAGGAATTCGAGGCCTATGCGGTGAAGCCGGTCGCTCGGATGATCGAGATCGTTCGCAGCCAGCGACCGCGTGCGAAAATCATCGCGTTTGCAAAAGGCGCCGGTCTGAACCTGAAATCCTATCGCCAGAAGACCAAGGCGGATGCGATCGGCCTCGACTGGTCGGTGCCGCTTTCGTTTGCGGCCGAGTTGCAGAAGGATGGCCCGGTCCAGGGCAACCTCGATCCGATGCGGGTCGTGGCCGGCGGCAAGTCGCTCGAAGACGGGATCGACGCCATTCTCGAGAAACTCGGGCAGGGGCCGCTGATCTTCAATCTCGGCCACGGCATCACGCCTGAAGCCAATCCGGATCATGTGACCAGGCTGATCGAGCGGGTGCGTGGAGCCGGAGCGTGAGCGGAGAAGAGAGGCAGACGGGCAAGACGGCCGGCCGGCGGTCAGCACTGCGGGCCTTCGTCGCGCTTGCCGTTTTTATTGCCATCCTGGTTGCGGTCTATCTCGCCCGGCCCGACGACTTCCTCCTCTACATCAAGGCTTTCCACGTCATCGCGGTGATGTCCTGGATGGCGGGCCTGCTCTACATGCCGCGGCTGTTCATCTATCACAGCGACGCGGAACCGGGTTCGGCGCAGTCCGAAACCTTCAAGATGATGGAGCAGCGGCTCCTGAAAATCATCATGAACCCGGCGATGATGATCACCTGGGTTCTCGGTCTTTACCTCGCCTGGGACATCTACGAATTTCGCGGCGGATGGCTGCATGCGAAGATCGGGCTTGTCGTGCTGCTCACAATGGTGCATGTGCTGTTCAGCCGCGCGGTGCGCAACTTCGCGGTCGATGGTCCGCGAAAAACGCCGCGTTACTGGCGTTTGATGAATGAACTCCCGACCGTTCTGATGATCGGGATCGTCATTCTGGTGATCGTGAAACCGTTCTGACGCGAGGATATTCTTTCTTTGGCAAGATTTCCGTCTTGCCCCTTGCGGCGTTCCACGTGAATCGCTATTTTCCTCCCCATCTCATCTCGTGGCATGCGTGTAATTTCCTGTCGTCCCCGGATCATCTTCCGCGGTAGCGAATTTCACCGACACGCCTATCCCCCCGAAATTCTCAATATGGTCCCCTCTTCATGGCTGAAATGAAGCTTCAAGAACTCAAGAGCAAATCCCCTACCGATTTGCTGACCTTCGCCGAATCACTGGAGGTCGAGAACGCCAGCACGATGCGCAAGCAGGAGCTGATGTTCGCGATCCTCAAGGTTCTGGCGAGCCAGGACGTCGAAATCATCGGCGAAGGCGTGGTCGAGGTCTTGCAGGACGGGTTTGGTTTCCTGCGTTCCGCGAACGCAAACTACCTGCCCGGTCCCGATGATATCTATATCTCACCCTCCCAGATCCGCCGTTTCTCGCTGAAGACCGGCGACACGGTCGAGGGCCCGATCCGGGGTCCGAAGGAAGGCGAACGTTATTTCGCGCTTCTCAAGGTCAACACGATCAATTTCGACGATCCGGAAAAGATCCGCCACAAGGTCCACTTCGACAACCTGACGCCGCTCTATCCGAACGAGCGGTTCAAGATGGAACTGGAGATTCCGACTTCCAAGGATCTCTCGGCCCGCGTCATCGATCTGGTGGCGCCGCTCGGCAAAGGCCAGCGTGGTCTGATCGTCGCGCCGCCGCGCACCGGTAAGACCGTTCTGCTGCAGAACATCGCCCACTCGATCACCGCCAATCATCCGGAATGTTATCTGATCGTCCTGCTGATCGACGAGCGTCCGGAAGAAGTCACGGACATGCAGCGGTCGGTCAAGGGCGAGGTCGTTTCCTCCACCTTCGACGAACCGGCCGTGCGTCACGTGCAGGTTGCCGAAATGGTCATCGAAAAGGCCAAGCGCCTCGTGGAGCACGGACGTGACGTTGTCATCCTGCTCGATTCGATCACCCGCCTCGGCCGCGCCTACAACACCGTCGTTCCCTCCTCCGGCAAGGTCCTGACGGGCGGCGTGGACGCCAACGCCCTGCAGCGCCCGAAGCGTTTCTTCGGTGCGGCGCGTAACATCGAAGAAGGCGGTTCGCTGACGATTATCGCGACCGCTCTGATCGATACGGGCAGCCGCATGGACGAAGTCATCTTCGAAGAATTCAAGGGTACCGGCAACTCGGAAATCGTGCTCGACCGCAAGGTCGCCGACAAGCGTATCTTCCCGTCGATGGACATCCTCAAGTCCGGTACGCGTAAGGAAGACCTGCTCGTACCGCGCCAGGATCTTCAGAAGATCTTCGTGCTTCGCCGTATCCTCGCCCCGATGGGCACCACGGATGCGATCGAGTTCCTGATCGACAAACTGAAGCAGACGAAGACCAACGGCGATTTCTTCGATTCGATGAACACCTGATCCTTAGCCGGATTCACGAAAACGACGAGCGCTCGGTTTTACCGGGCGCTTTTCAGTTTGGAGCCGTCTCTGATAGATTGACCCCATGATCCAGGCACTGAACGATACCATCTATGCCAATTCCAGCGGTGCCCTCCCCGCCGGCGTTGCGGTCATCCGGATAAGCGGAGCGCTGGCATTCGAGGCTGCGCGGGTGTTGGCGGGTGATCTCCCTATCGGCAGGAAGGCTGTGCTTCGGACGATTCGGAGCCGCAACGGTTCGATAATCGATCAAGCCCTTGTCCTGGCCTTTCCCGGCCCGAATTCCTTCACGGGTGAGGACTGTGTTGAAATACATGTGCATGGCAGCCGCGCTGTCGTTTCCGCCGTCTATCGGGAACTGGACGCGATCGGGCTTCGTCTGGCCGAGGCTGGTGAGTTTTCCCGCAGGGCGTTCGAGAATGGGAAGCTGGATCTGGTGGAGGTCGAGGGCCTCGCAGATCTGATCGCTGCCGAGACCGAGATGCAGCGGCGGCTGGCGGTCGAACAGGGCTTTGGCGGGCAATCGGCCCTCTATATGGAATGGGCCGAGAGATTGACTCACGCCCGCGCCTTGATCGAAGCGGAACTCGACTTCGCGGATGAGGATGACGTTCCCGGATCGGTTTCGGACAGGGTCTGGGCGGAAGTGGCGGATCTTTATCTGGAGATCGGGAAGCATATAGCTTCGGCTAAAGCCGGAGAGATCATTCGCGACGGGTACAAGGTGGTCATCGCGGGCCCTCCCAATGCCGGTAAGTCCAGTCTTCTCAACGCGCTGGCGAAACGGGATGTTGCGATCGTCACGGAGATTGCCGGCACGACCAGGGATATTCTGCATGTCGACGTGGACATGGATGGTTATCTCGTGCGGTTCTTCGATACCGCGGGGCTTCGTGAGAGCGAGGATCGCGTTGAACAGGAAGGTGTGCGGAGGGCACGCATAGCGATCGAACAGGCCGACCTCGTTCTTCAGCTTGAAGAGATCGATTCGGACTCGAAACAGATCCTCGACAGGGTGACCTCGGAGGTCCTGCGAGTTGGAACCAAGGCAGACTTACACCATGCCTCAACCGTCTACGATCTGAATATTTCCAGCGAAACGGGAGATGGGCTGGACGAGCTTCGTGCCCTGATCCTCGAAAAACTCCGGGCAACCTGGTCTGGATCGCTGGTTCCCAATCGACAGCGGCACCTCCAGTACCTGAAAGAGGCTTCCAATTTTATCGAAGAAGCGTTAAACGGCCGGGAGCTCGATCTTCGGGCCGAGAGCCTCCGGGCCGCAGCATCGTCGCTGGGCCGCATCACCGGCCGGGTCGATGTAGAGGAGCTCCTTGACGTGATTTTTTCGCAGTTCTGCATCGGTAAGTGATTCACGTGAAACAGAGCGATCCTGCTGTTTCATAAGGTAGGCAAATGGAAACGACATTCGACGTCATCGTCATAGGCGGTGGGCACGCTGGCTGCGAGGCAGCGAATGCGGCCGCACGCATGGGGGCCAATGCCGCACTGATAACCCATAGCCGGCAGACCATCGGTGTGATGTCCTGTAACCCCGCGATCGGTGGTCTCGGCAAGGGACATCTCGTGCGTGAGGTTGACGCCTTTGACGGGTTGATGGGCCGCGTCGCGGATGCCTCCGGCATCCAGTTCCGGCTCCTCAATCGCAAAAAGGGACCTGCAGTGCGCGGACCGCGGACCCAGGCCGATCGCAAGCTTTACCGCCTAGCCATGCAGCGTGAAATCTTTGATCACCCTAATCTCACCGTGATCGAGGGAGACGCCTTCGATATCGGGATCGAAGACGGACGAGTGCGTTCGGTTCAACTGAAAGACGGGCGTCGATTCGGATGCGGAACAATTGTTCTGACGACCGGCACTTTTCTTCGCGGTCTGATTCATATCGGTGACCAGAAGGTCCCTGCCGGCCGTGTTGGTGAAGCCCCTTCCCTGGGACTGTCTGAGACTCTGATGCTATTTGGCTTGCGGCTAGGCCGGTTGAAGACCGGCACCCCGGCGCGGCTGGATGGAAATACGATCGATTGGAGCCGTGTGGGTCTTCAGGAAGCCGACGAACATCCGGTTCCCTTTTCCTTCATGACCGATAAGATCACCACAAGGCAGATTGCCTGCGGTGTCACGCGCACGACGGATGCGACCCACAGGATCATTTCGGAGAATATCCACCGCTCTGCGATGTATTCCGGCCAGATCGAAGGGGTAGGGCCGCGTTATTGCCCGTCCATCGAGGACAAGATCGTTCGTTTCGGCGAGCGCGATGGGCATCAGATTTTTCTGGAGCCGGAAGGCTTGGACGATCCGACGGTTTATCCGAATGGCATTTCGACATCCCTCCCCGCGGAGGTCCAGGAAGCGTTCATTCGTACGATTCCGGGCCTCGAGGCAGTAACGATCATGCAGCCCGGTTATGCGATCGAGTATGATCATGTGGATCCCCGCGAACTGACCGCGGGCTTGGAAGTGAAAAAGATTCCAGGTCTATTCCTGGCTGGGCAGATCAACGGGACAACGGGTTACGAAGAAGCGGCGGCGCAGGGGCTGGTGGCCGGCCTGAATGCTGCGCGAAAGACGTCCGGCAGTGAGCCCCATCATTTCAGCCGCGCCGAATCCTATATCGGCGTCATGATAGACGATCTCACGTCTCGCGGGGTGACTGAACCCTATCGGATGTTCACCTCTCGTGCCGAATACCGGCTGTCGCTCAGGGCCGATAATGCGGACGTTCGACTGACGGAGAAGGCAATCGCACTTGGCTGTGTCGGGCCGTCGCGGGCGGCGAAGTTTGAGGCCTATACGCAGGCGTTGGATGCAGGCCGAGAACTACTGCGGGCCCGTAATCTGACCCCGAATGAGGCCAATAATCACGGACTGAAACTGAACAAGGATGGGCAGCGCCGGACTGCGTATGAGTTGCTGGCCTATCCCGATCAATCCCTGGCGCGCCTCACGGCCATCTGGCCTGAATTCGCACAGTTGTCGCCCAAGATTGGAGAAGCCTTGGAGATTGAAGCGTCCTATGCGGTTTACATGAACCGGCAAGCGGCCGACATTCACGCGACTCATCGCGACGAAGCCAGAATTATCCCCCAAGGCTTTGATTTCACTGGACTTCCTGGACTTTCCAATGAGCTTAAAATGAAATTGACAGCAGCAAATCCGGCAAATCTTGCACAGGCTGGCAAGGTTGACGGGATGACGCCGGCTGCCTTGGCTCTCATTCTGGCGCTACTTCGTAAGGAAGAAGTAGCACCGAATCGCCTCAAGCGAGTCCTGTAAATGCTTCTGAACGGCAAGAGTGTTTCACGTGAAACGCAAGAGAAGCTTGAGCATTTTTCAGTTCTTTTTCAGAAATGGGCGAAGGCCATCAACCTCGTTGCGCCCTCAACGCTGGATGAGCTGTGGCGCCGGCATATCGCTGACAGCGCTCAGGTCTTTCAGCTCTCCCCTTCTCCTTGCAAATGGCTTGATCTCGGTTCCGGGGGAGGTTTCCCCGGGGTTATAACCGCGATCTTTTTGGCCGAGGCGCAAGACGGATGGGTTCATCTGGTTGAGAGCAATCAAAAAAAAGCAGCCTTTCTGCGAGTGGCTCTCAGCGAGACGGGCGCCAGAGGCTCTGTTCATCCATTACGAATCGAATCGGCGTCTAAGGCTCTTCCAGATTGCGACCGAATTTCAGCCAGAGCTCTCGCGGAGCTTGATCCGCTTCTTTCCTACACGTCGGCGTGGATGATCGGCAAAGAAACAAGAGCTTTTTTTCATAAAGGCCGGGATTACGCGACGGAAGTCGAGAAAGCCCGTGGTCGTTGGGTATTCGATCTGATAAAACACCAGAGTGCCGTCGAACCAGATTCAGTTATCCTCGAGATAAGCAATTTGAGGCACAAAGAACCCTAGATTTTCAGGTGCCGCATGTTTGAAAGAAATCGGGTTATCACGATTGCCAACCAAAAAGGCGGTGTCGGCAAGACGACGACGGCCATCAACCTGGCGACGGCACTCGCCGCTATCGGCGAAAGTGTGCTGATCGTGGACCTCGATCCGCAGGGCAATGCCAGCACCGGTCTGGGTATTGAGCGCCGCGATCGCAAGATTTCCTCTTATGACCTGTTGATGGGGTATAGCTCCATTGCCGAGACTGCGCTGGCAACGGCGGTTCCGAACCTTCACATCGTCCCTTCGACGATGGATCTGCTCGGGTTCGAGATGGAGATCTCCCAGGCTCCAGATCGGGCGTTCAAACTACGAAGCGCGCTGAACGGCGATGATGCCCTGGCCTATTCCTACATTTTGCTGGACTGCCCCCCTTCGTTCAACCTGCTCACGATGAATGCCATGGCGGCAGCTCATTCCATTCTTGTGCCTCTGCAGTGCGAGTTTTTCGCCCTGGAAGGTTTGAGCCAGCTGCTGGAAACCGTCGATCAGGTGCGTCGCAGCGTCAATCCCTCGCTCGACATCCAGGGAATTGTCCTGACCATGTTCGATGCGCGAAACAACCTCGCCCAGCAGGTCGTCAACGATGTTCGGACGCATCTGGGGGAGAAAGTCTACCATACGTTGATTCCGCGCAATGTTCGCGTTTCGGAAGCGCCCTCCTACGGGAAG
The DNA here is from genome assembly GCF_000732195.1 of Neorhizobium vignae. Classification (GTDB taxonomy): domain Bacteria; phylum Pseudomonadota; class Alphaproteobacteria; order Rhizobiales; family Rhizobiaceae; genus Neorhizobium; species Neorhizobium vignae. Next base: position 55,910 of record NZ_JNNU01000017.1, on the reverse strand, counting down.
CCGGCAATCCTTTACGACTTGAAGTGCGCCGGCAGCCAAGCCTATTTGCAGCTGGCTTCGGAAGTCATCCAGCGGGAACGCAGGCGCAAGGCCGCCTGACGCTCTGCAGACAAGTGAGTAGTGAGAATGAACGACGACCTCTCGAAACGGCGCCTCGGGCGCGGCCTTGCAGCTCTTATCGGTGAGATGGACCAGCCGGCACCTGTCAACAATGGTGCCCGCAGTGTCAACCCGGATCGCATGGTGCCGATCGAGCATGTGTCGCGCAATCCGAAAAACCCGCGCCGGAGCTTCGACGAAGGTGAGCTGCAGGATCTCGCAAGTTCCATTCGTCAGCATGGCATCGTTCAACCGGTCGTCGTTCGGCCGCGCGGTGCCGATCAGTTTGAAATCATAGCCGGCGAACGCCGCTGGCGTGCGGCCCAACTGGCGGGACTGGTCGAGATTCCGGTTATCGTTCGCGATGTGGATGATCGGACGGCGCTCGAAATCGCCATTGTCGAAAACGTACAGCGCTCGGATCTCAACCCTTTGGAAGAGGCGCTGGGTTATGATCAGCTGATTGCCGAGCATGGTTACACCCAGAATGATCTTGGTGAAATCATCGGCAAGAGCCGCAGCCATGTGGCCAATAGCCTCCGTCTGCTGAAACTACCCGAGCCCGTTCGGGAGATGCTGGCGGGAGGCAGCCTTTCCGCGGGTCACGCCCGTGCACTTATCACGACATCGGATCCGGTTTCGCTGGCGCGTACGATTGTCGCCAAGGGCATGTCTGTTCGCGATGCTGAGAAGCTGGCTCAAAACGACATCAAGGCTCAATCGGAGCCCGCAAATGTTTCGAAAGCGGAACAAAAGGACTCCGACACTCTTGCGTTGGAGCGCACACTGTCTGACTCATTAGGGCTGGACGTGAAGATCAACCACAAGAACGGTGGCGGGCAGATCAGGATCGGCTATCGTACGCTTGAGCAGCTCGAGGAGATATGCCGCCTTCTTGAGCGGCGATAACCTAGTCTATTCAACGGCTTGATTGAATAGCTGTAGCCATCAGCGTGTGGAACGCAATATTGGGTTCCAGGCTCTGCCTCTGTCGCGACATCAAAATTGCAGCCTGCAACCTCTCCGTTTCACGGGCAAGTGCCGGTGAACTCCAGGTTCTCAGTGCTTTTTCGATGATCGGCTTCCGCTTGAAGTGAATATGCCTGCCGAGCGTCATCATGACCTGGGCGGTCTGGAGCTTCTTCTCCTCCATCTCAGCCTTCATCAGATCCAGCAGCTGGAATTGCTTCAGGCACGATTGCAGGACGAGAAAAACCGGTGTCTTCGACGAGACGATCTTTTGGATGGCGCGATGCAGAGCCGGCAAATCGCCGCCAAGGATTGCATCGACGGCTTCGTCAGCTGAAACTGCGCTCGCATCGCCGATGATCTCATCGATCTGTGCCTCTTCGACTATGCCTGTGCCGCGGCAGTAAAGCGCGAGTTTCCGGATCTCGTTCCGGGAGGCTATGCGGTCTCCCCCAAGCAGCTCCAGGAGCCTCTGGCGGGCGCTAGGGCTGATCCTGAGGCCTTCACTCCCCAGTTCCGAATCGATGAGGCTGTTCAAAGCCTTGATGTCGTCCGCGTAGCAGGGAATGACGGCGATGGATCGGGAGGGTTCGGCGATCTTGCGCAGCCCGCTCCCTTTCTTGAGGTCGCCGGCCTCGACGATCAGGATGTTCGCTGGAGCCGGGCCGTCCGCCAAAACCTGCATCGCGTCCAGGAGCGGTTTTTCGTTGGCAGCGCCACGCAGCCAAACGAGCTTCGAACCGCCGAAAAGGCCCATTGAGTTCACTTCATCGAGAAGCCGTCCGGGATCGCCCTGAAGGTCCGAAACGTCGAGCTTGAGCATCGCAAACGGATCATCTTGGGAGATGCCCGTCCTGCCCGCGATGAGCGCCGCACGTTCGGAAACGAGACCACGGTCTGGACCGTAGATCACGAAAATCTTGTAGAGTTCCGCACTCTTCTCGGCAAACCGATCGAATTCGTGGGACTTTACTTCTGCCATACCGTCTGCGGCTGAGGTTCGCGCGAAAGCGCAATCGCGATCTCGGCGCGGATGAACTCGGCAAGTTCTCTTGCGGCGCGGTTTTCAGCGTCGCGAACGGCGCGGAGGCCAGCATAGCCCTGGCCCGAAATATCGATGAGCGCGACGACCTGACGTTTCCCGGACTTCAGCACCTGCCCGTCGCTGATGCGGCTTATCGTGTAGGTGCCTTCCACCTGGACGCGACCGGGGACCGGTACGCCGGTCGGAGACACGTTGTCGTCGTCCTCGTCGTCCTCGTCGTCAATGATGGTCGAGGCCGTGCTCTTGGTTACGAGCTTCACGTCGTAAGCAGGACGGGTCGCCTCGCCGGCACCGCCGGAGGTCAGGAAGACCAGATGGTTGCGGACTACCTGGTCGAGGCGGGTGTGGGGTTGCTCGAAGCCGACCGAAGCCAGCCGCTCACCGGTGCCGGAAGCTTCCGAATAAAGCGGGCGGACCTGGCAGCCGGCCAAGAGTGTCAGCGTTATCAGGCCGGATACGAACCCGAAACGACGAAGAGAGCGGTCAAACGACAATGTTTACGATCCTCTGTGGGACGACGATGACTTTCTTCGGCGCCCGGCCTTCAAGCGCCGCTTTGACCGCATCCAGCGCCAGAACCGCAGCTTCGACCGCACTTTGATCCGCGTCGCGCGCGATTGTCAATTCGCCGCGCTTCTTGCCGTTGATTTGGACCGGCAGTGTGACCTCGTTTTCGATGACGAGAGTTTCGTCATATTGCGGCCAGGCAGACAGGGAGAGGAGTTCCTTGTTGCCGAGAACCGCCCAGCATTCCTCGGCCAGATGCGGCGTCATCGGGGCGACGAGCTGGATCAGGATCTCCGAGGCGTTGCGGACGGCAGCGCGATAGGCGGCATCGCCCTCCCCGGCTGCGACCCGGCCGAGCGGCGCTGCAAGTGCGTTCACCAGCTCATAGATGCGCGCCACGGCCTTGTTGAAGGAGAGCTTGTCATAGTCGCCCTGAACCGCCTTCAGCGTCTTGTGGGCGAGCTGCGAGATCGCCAGAGCCTCACCGTTCTTAGCCGGCGCGGGATCGATACCCACGAGGTTTTCGGAGGCTTCGGAAATCAGGCGCCACAAGCGCTGCGTGAAACGATGGGCGCCTTCGACACCGGCTTCCGACCAGATGACATCGCGGTCCGGCGGGGAGTCGGACAATACGAAGAAGCGTGCGGTATCGGCACCGTAGGAGGCGATGATATCATCCGGATCGACGACGTTCTTCTTCGACTTTGACATTTTCTCGATCGAGCCGATGGTGACCTCTTCGCCACCCTTCAGCATGGTGGCGCGGCGTTTGCCGTCGATCTCCTCGATCTTGATATCAGCCGGAGCGACCCATTCGCCGTTCGGACCGGTGCCACGGCGATAGGTTTCATGCACGACCATGCCCTGCGTGAAGAGGCCCTTGAAGGGCTCCTTGACCTCGACATGGCCGGTTTCGCGCATGGCGCGGGTGAAGAAACGCGAATAGAGCAGGTGCAGGATCGCGTGCTCGATGCCGCCGATATACTGGTCAACCGGCAGCCAGCGATTGGCAACGGCCGGGTCCGTCGGATCCTTCTCCCAGGGCGCCGTGAAGCGGGTGAAATACCAGCTCGAATCGACGAACGTGTCCATCGTGTCCGTCTCGCGGCGGGCATCCTTGCCGCATTGCGGGCAGGCGACATGGCGCCAGGCCGGATGGCGGTCGAGCGGATTGCCGGGCAGGTCGAAGGTGACGTCGTCGGGCAGCTTGACCGGCAGGTCCGCCTTCGGCACCGGCACCACGCCGCAATCGTCGCAGTGGATGACCGGGATCGGGCAGCCCCAGTAGCGCTGGCGGGAAATGCCCCAGTCGCGCAGGCGGAAATTCACCTTGCGCTCGCCCTGCGGCATGTTGCCGACGATCGTTCCCGACAGACGATCTGCAACGATCGCAAAGGCTTCGTCCGTTGTCTTGCCGTCCAGGAAGCGCGAATTGATCATCACGCCGTCATCGACATAAGCGGTGTCGCCGACGGTAAAGGTCGCGGCATCGCCGTCCTTCGGCATGACGACAGGAACGACCGGCAGGCCGTACTTGCGGGCGAAATCCAGGTCGCGCTGGTCCCCGGACGGGCAGCCGAAGATGGCGCCGGTGCCGTAATCCATCAGCACGAAATTGGCGACATAGACGGGCAGTTCCCAGGAGGGGTCGAGCGGGTGCCTGACGCGGATGCCTGTGTCGATGCCCTTCTTTTCGGCTGTTTCCAGCGCTGCGAGCGAGGTTCCGTGATGGCGGCATTCCTCGGCGAAAGCTTCGATAGCCGGATTCGACGCCGCAGCGGCCTTGGCCAGCGGATGGTCGGCGGCGATCGCCAGGAAGGAGGCGCCGAACAGGGTGTCGGGACGGGTCGTGTAGACCACGACTTCGCTCTCGCCGGCGGGTGCCGTCGAGCCGACGATTTCCCAGCGGATCGTCAGGCCTTCGGAGCGACCGATCCAGTTCTTCTGCATCAGCCGGACTTTTTCAGGCCACTGGTCGAGGGTGTCGAGCGAGTCCAGCAGGTCCTGGCTGAAATCGGTGATCTTGAAGAACCACTGCACCAGGTCGCGCTGTTCCACCAGCGCGCCGGAACGCCAGCCGCGGCCGTCGATGACCTGTTCGTTGGCGAGAACCGTCTGGTCGACCGGGTCCCAGTTGACCTTGGACTGCTTGCGGTAGACCAGACCCTTTTCCATCATGTCGAGGAAGAGGTGCTGCTGCTGCTGATAATATTCCACGTCGCAGGTGGCGAATTCGCGTGACCAGTCGAGCGACAGGCCCATGGCCTTCAGCTGCGCCTTCATGGATTCGATGTTCTGATAGGTCCAGGTTTTCGGATGCACCTTGTTGTCGCGGGCGGCGTTTTCAGCCGGCATGCCGAAAGCGTCCCAGCCCATCGGGTGCAGGACGTTGAAGCCGCGGGCGCGCTTGTAGCGGGCTACCACGTCGCCCATGGCATAGTTGCGCACATGGCCCATGTGGATGCGGCCCGACGGATAGGGAAACATCTCCAGAACGTAGTATTTTTCGCGCGGATCGCTGTTGTCGGTCTCGAAAACCTTGGCATCATTCCAGGTTTGCTGCCAACGGGGCTCGGCATCGCGCGGATTATAACGTTCAGTCGCCATTTCAATGATATTCCGGGAAAACAGGATCAGGAGTCGGGCGAGACCTTCACCATGAAACCCTGCAAGCGTCAAGTTTTACAGGGTCGGGAAAGGCCAAGTTTAGGGCGAAACACCCTTGGCAGAGCCTTATATGAGGGCTAAGCGCTGAGCTTGCAAGAAAAGCGGAAGGCATGAGTCATGAGCGTTGAAGAACGGCTGCGGGATGTGAAAGCTCGGATCGAGAAGGCGGAGCGCCTGTCGAAGCGGCCGGCGGGGTCGGTGAGGCTTGTGGCGGTTTCGAAGACGTTCGATGCGGAAGACATCCGCCCGGTGATTGCGGCCGGGCAGCGGGTGTTCGGCGAGAACCGCGTACAGGAAAGCCAGGGCAAGTGGCCGGCACTCAAGGCCGAGACGCCGGATCTCGAACTGCACCTGATCGGGCCGCTGCAGTCGAACAAGGCCGCGGATGCCGTAGCGCTGTTCGACGTCATCGAAACGGTGGACCGGGAAAAGATCGCCCGCGCGCTTGCCGAGGAGATAAAGAGACAAGGCAAGGCGCCAAAGCTCTATGTGCAGGTGAATACCGGCCTGGAGCCGCAGAAGGCCGGGATCGAGCCGAAAGAGACCGTCGCCTTCGTGGAGTTCTGCCGCAAGGAACTCGGGCTTTCGATCGAGGGGCTGATGTGCATTCCGCCCGCCGAGGAAAATCCGGGGCCGCATTTTGCACTGCTCGCCAAGCTCGCCAAGGAATGCGGTGTCGAAAAGCTCTCCATGGGCATGTCCGGCGATTTCGAGACGGCTGTCGAATTCGGCGCGACCAGCGTCCGGGTCGGCTCGGCCATCTTCGGTTCGCGCTGAAAAAGGCTTTTGCCAGGCGCCTAGCGCTTTCGTCGGGCTTCCCGGCACCTCCCGAGCACCCTAGATTGGATTTTCCGGGCTGTGCTCATGTGACGGGAGGTGCAGATGCAAAGCCGCTATTTCGACGTTTATGAAGGCTGGCAACAGGATCCGGAAGGGTTCTGGAAAAGCGCGTCCACCGCCATCGACTGGTTCAAGGAACCGGAGAAGGTTTTCGACGGCGACCAGGGCGTCTATGGACGCTGGTTTACCGGCGGCGAGACCAATACCTGCTACAACTGTCTCGACCGCCACGTGGCGGCCGGCCGTGGCGGGCAGCGCGCCTTTATCCACGACAGCGCCATGACGGGAAAACAGCAGACTTTCACCTATGCCGAGGTTCTCGACGAGGTGAAGGCGATTGCCGCGGTTCTCCTCGACCTCGGCATCGGCAAGGGCGACCGCGTGGTCATCTACATGCCGATGGTGCCGGAGGCGGTGTTTTCGATGCTGGCCTGTGCGCGGCTGGGGGCGGTGCATTCGGTCGTGTTCGGCGGATTTGCGGCGCAGGAACTGGCGGCACGGCTGAACGATTCGGAAGCGAAACTGGTGATCAGCACGAGCTGCGGTCTGGAGCCCAACCGCATCGTTGCCTACAAGCCGCTGCTCGACCAGGCGATCGACATCGCCCTGGTGAAGCCGAAACATTGCCTCATCCTGCAGCGCGAGCAGCTTAGAGCAGAGCTGCGCCCCGAGCGGGGCGATCTGGATTTTTCGGAGGCCGTCGACAGGGCGCGGGGCAGGGACATCGAATGCGTGCCGGTCAAGGCGACCGATCCGCTCTACATTCTCTATACATCCGGGACGACGGGCCAGCCGAAGGGAGTCGTTCGCGACAATGGCGGGCACATGGTGGCGCTGCATTGGAGCATGGAAAACATTTTCGGCGTCAAGCCGGGGGAGGTGTTCTGGACGGCATCCGATATCGGCTGGGTCGTCGGCCATTCGTATATCGTCTATGCGCCGCTGCTCACCGGCAATACCAGCGTCATCTTCGAAGGCAAACCTGTCGGAACGCCGGATGCGGGCACGTTCTGGCGCGTCGTCAGCGATCATGACGTGAAAGTGCTGTTCACGGCGCCGACGGCTTTTCGGGCGATCCGCCGCGACGATCCTGAGGGCGAACTGGTCGAGAACTACGATCTTCTCGGAATGCGCGCGTTGTTCCTCGCCGGCGAGCGAGCCGATTCGGAAACGTTGAAATGGGCCGAGCAGAAGCTGAAGATCCCGGTGATCGATCACTGGTGGCAGACGGAGACGGGCTGGCCGGTAGCCGCCAATACGGTGGGGCTCGGTCTGATGCCGGTCAAGCACGGTTCGCCGACGCGGCCGATGCCGGGTTATGCGCTCGACGTGCTGGACGATGCCGGCTATCCGGTGCCGCGCGGCACGCTCGGCAATATCGTCATCAAGCTGCCGCTGCCGCCCGGCTGCCTCGTCAGTTTCTGGAATGCCGACCAGCGGTTTCGCGAGGCCTGCCTCGACGAGTTTCCGGGCTACTACAAGACGGCGGATGCCGGGATGATGGACGAGGACGGCTATATCTTCGTAATGGCGCGCACCGACGACATCATCAACTGCGCCGGCCACCGGCTTTCCACCGGGGCGATGGAGGAAGTCTGCGCCAAACACCCCGATGTCGCCGAATGTGCGGTGATCGGCGTCCATGATGCGACCAAGGGGCAGATCCCTTGCGGTTTCATGGTGCTGAAGAACCATGTTTCACGGGAAACGTCCGATATCGCGAGAGAAGTGGCCGAACTGGTGCGCAACGAGATCGGTCCGGTCGCGGCGTTCAAGACGGTCATGGTGGTGCACAAGCTGCCGAAGACCCGATCGGGCAAGATATTGCGCGGCACGATGCAGAAGATCGCCGACGACATGCCGTGGAAGATGCCGGCAACAATCGAGGATGCAACGGTGCTTGACGAGATCACCGCGATCCTCAAGGCCAATGGCTATGCCCGCGAAGGCAGCGGCCTGAAACAGAGCGCCTGAACAAAAAAAGCCCCGGATCGTCTCCGGGGCTTTTTTTCGTGCAATCGAAATGGGTCGATCAGAAGCGGTCGTCTTCCTCGTCGTCGTCGCGACGGGTGGACTTGAGCGACGAGAGCTTGGCAAACACGGCGTCTGCGTCGATCTCCTTTTCCTTCTCTTCCTCGCGCTCGTTGCGATAGTTGAAGCCGAGGTTCTCGGTTTCGCTCGCGGGCTGCAGGGAAGCGCCGAGTTCGGCGGCGGTCGGAAGCGGACGGCCCTTGGAGGCGCGTTCGACTTCGAGATCGAGGTCGATCTGGCTGCAGAGGCCGAGCGTGACCGGATCCATCGGTGTCAGGTTCGTCGAGTTCCAGTGGGTGCGCTCGCGGATCTGCTCGATCGTCGACTTGGTGGTGCCGACGAGACGGGAGATCTGGGCGTCTTTCAGTTCCGGATGATTGCGGACCAGCCAGAGAATGGCGTTGGGGCGATCCTGGCGCTTCGAGACCGGCGTGTAGCGCGGGCCGCGGCGCTTCGATTCGGGCACGCGAACCTTCGGCTCGGAAAGTTTCAGCTTGTAGTTGATGTCCTTTTCGCCGCGCTCGATTTCATCGCGCGAAAGCTGACCGGTGGCGATCGGGTCGAGGCCCTTGATGCCCTGCGCCGCTTCGCCGTCCGCGATGGCCTTCACCTCGAGCGGGTGAAGCTTGCAGAAATTGGCGATCTGATCGAAGGAAAGCGCGGTATTGTCGACCAGCCATACAGCGGTCGCCTTCGGCATGAGCAATTGTTGAGCCATGGGTATAGGTCCTCTGTCCGTCCGCGCCGGTGTCGCGGGCCGTGGGTATCAACCACAATTTCCGGGAATTTACCGCCCTATAATCGAATTGGGACGGAATTGCAAATCTTTGAAGCGAGATCGTCACTGCCCGGATGAACGTTTGTCTAATTGCCGCACTTGCCTCACCTGTTATGAATGCGGCACATATCGCTGACGGCTCGATGCGTCGTCATGCGTGCCAATTCAGGGAGGTGTTCATGTCCGAAAAAGTCTACCCGGTCCTCAAGTCTGCCAAAGCAAAAGCGCTCATCGACAAGGACAAATACGAAAAGTGGTACGAGGAGAGCGTCGAGGATCCGGACAAGTTCTGGGGCAAGCACGGAAAGCGCATCGACTGGTTCAAGCCCTATACCAAAGTCAAGAACACCTCCTTCAAGGGCAAGGTCTCGATCAAGTGGTTCGAAGACGGCCTGACCAACGTCTCCTACAATTGCATCGATCGCCATCTCAAGACCCATGGGGAGCGCACGGCGCTGATCTGGGAAGGCGACAATCCCTATATCGACAAGAAAATCACCTATAACCAGCTTTACGATCAGGTCTGCCGGCTGGCGAACGTCCTGAAGAAGCACGGCGTCAAGAAGGGCGACCGCGTCACCATCTACATGCCGATGATCCCTGAAGCGGCCTATGCGATGCTCGCCTGCGCCCGTATCGGCGCGGTGCATTCGGTCGTGTTCGGCGGGTTTTCGCCGGAGGCGCTGGCCGGCCGCATCATCGACTGCCAGTCCACCTTCGTGATCACCTGCGACGAGGGCGTGCGCGGCGGCAAGCCGGTGCCGCTCAAGGACAATACCGATACGGCGATCCATATCGCGGCCCGCCAGCACGTGATCGTCAACAAGGTGGTGGTGGTGCGCCGCACCGGCGGCAAGACCGGCTGGGCGCCGGGGCGCGACGTCTGGTACCACCAGGAAATCGCCACCGTGAAGGGACATTGCGAGCCGGTGAAGATGAAGGCGGAGGATCCGCTGTTCATCCTCTACACGTCGGGTTCCACCGGCAAGCCGAAGGGCGTGCTGCACACGACCGGCGGTTACCTCGTCTTCGCGGCGATGACCCACGAATATACGTTCGACTACCATGACGGCGACATCTACTGGTGCACGGCGGATGTGGGCTGGGTGACCGGCCATTCCTACATCGTCTACGGGCCGCTGGCGAACTGCGCCACCTCGCTGATGTTCGAAGGCGTGCCGAACTTCCCGGACCAGGGCCGCTTCTGGGAAATCATCGACAAGCACAAGGTCAACATCTTCTACACCGCGCCGACGGCGATCCGTTCGCTGATGGGTGCCGGCGACGAATTCGTGAAGCGCTCCTCGCGGGAAAGCCTGCGACTGCTCGGCACGGTCGGCGAGCCGATCAACCCCGAAGCCTGGGAATGGTATTACAACGTGGTCGGCGACAAGCGCTGCCCGATTGTCGATACCTGGTGGCAGACGGAAACCGGCGGCCACATGATCACGCCGCTGCCGGGCGCCATCGACCTGAAGCCGGGTTCGGCGACCGTACCGTTCTTCGGTGTGAAGCCGGAACTGGTCGACAGCGAGGGCAAGGTGCTGGAAGGGGCGGCCGATGGCAATCTCTGCATCAGCGACGCCTGGCCTGGCATGATGCGCACGGTCTATGGCGACCACGAGCGGTTCATCCAGACCTATTTCTCCACCTACAAGGGCAAATATTTCACCGGTGACGGATGCCGGCGCGACGATGACGGTTATTACTGGATCACCGGCCGCGTCGATGACGTGCTCAACGTCTCCGGTCACCGGCTCGGCACCGCGGAAGTGGAATCGGCGCTCGTCTCGCACCACCTCGTCTCGGAAGCGGCGGTGGTCGGTTATCCGCACAACATCAAGGGCCAGGGCATCTATTGTTACGTGACCCTGATGTCCGGCCATGAGGGCAATGACGCGCTGCGTCAGGAATTGGTGAAGCACGTCCGCCAGGAGATTGGCCCCATCGCGGCGCCGGGCAAGATCCAGTTCGCACCCGGCCTGCCGAAAACCCGCTCCGGCAAGATCATGCGCCGCATCCTGCGCAAGATCGCCGAGGACGACTTCGGCGCGCTCGGGGATATCTCGACGCTCGCCGATCCGGGCGTGGTGGAAGACCTGATCGCCAACCGCCAGAACAAGGCGGGTTGATTTCAAAGGGGCCGCTCGGGAAACCGGGCGGCCTTTTCAGTTCGTGTCGCAGACCTGTTGCGGCTTGCGCCCGCCGTCATAGGTCTGCACCAGACCTGCCAGCAGCAGGTCGTGCCCGGCGCCGCGGCCATCGAGGAGCACCACGTCGGCGACGATGCGACCGAAATATTTGTCGCCGGAAATATGGGTGAGCTGAATTTTGCGTGATTGGACGGTCAGCGCTTCGAGTGCACGTTGGGCGTCAAGGCCCGCCTCACGAAGCCGCTCGCATTTCGATTTCAGCTCCGGCGCATCGATGCCGCGGATGCGGACATAAACTTCCATCTTCTGCTGCGGCCAGGGCTGCGCTTCAACCAGCAGCGTATCGCCGTCGATGACCCGCAGGATTTCCGCCGCTACCGGCCCGGAAATCTCGTCACGTGCTGCGGCTGCCGTGGCGAACACCGCAACGAGGCAGGTGAGAATATGAAGCGACTTGATCATGGAAAGGAATAAATTCCGATCAATGACGCAAGTCAATAGGAATATTTACTTAGAAATCGATCGCCCGGCCGTTGATCTCCCAGTCGCCGAAGCGGGCGGGGTCGGCGCCGCCGCGGCCGCCGAATTCCTCGGGCATTTGGGCCTTGGCTGCTGCCTGGCGGCGTTCTTCGGCTTCCTTGAGCGCGCGCTCCGCAGCTGGGGAAAGCTGCTTCTTCGGAGCACCTTCTTCCGGTAGGATTTCGGAATTGTCGTTATCTGCGTTTTGCATCTTGGGCTTTGCCGGGTCGATTATTGAAAATTCTGGTTGAATTGACCACATCATAGGGCGTCCGCGCCCGGGGGAAAACCCTTTAACTGCCTTGAGGCGATCGGCAACGGGAGAGATGACGATGAATGTAATGCGCACCGCCATGCTTCTGGCCTTCATGACGGCCCTGTTCATGGGGATCGGTTTTCTGATCGGCGGCAAGGGCGGCATGATGATCGCGCTGGTGATCGCTGCCGGCATGAACCTGTTTTCCTACTGGAATTCCGACAAGATGGTGCTGTCGGCCTATCATGCCCAGGAGGTCGATGCGCGCAGCGCGCCGGAATTCTACAACATGATCCGCGACCTTTCGGCCAATGCCGGCCTGCCGATGCCGAAGGTCTATGTCTACGACAATCCGCAGCCGAACGCCTTTGCGACCGGCCGTAACCCGCAGAACGCGGCCGTTGCCGCCTCCACCGGGCTGATGCAGCGGTTGACGCATGAGGAAGTGGCGGGCGTGATGGCGCACGAGCTCGCGCATATCCAGAACCGCGATACGCTGATCATGACGATCACCGCGACGCTTGCCGGCGCGATCTCGATGCTCGGCAATTTCGCCTTCTTCTTCGGCGGCAATCGCGAGAACAACAACCCGCTCGGTTTCGTCGGCGTGCTGGTGGCGATGATCGTCGCTCCGTTCGCGGCCATGCTGGTGCAGATGGCGATCAGCCGGACGCGCGAATATTCGGCCGACCGTCGCGGTGCCGAGATCTGCGGCAATCCGCTGTGGCTCGCCTCGGCACTCGGCAAGATCGCTGGTGCGGCGCATCAGATCCCGAACTACGAGGCCGAACGTAATCCGGCAACGGCGCATATGTTCATCATCAACCCGCTGTCGGGCGAGCGCATGGACAACCTGTTCTCGACCCATCCGGACACCGGGAACCGTATCGCCGCGCTGCAGCAGATGGCGGCTGAGTTCCGCAACGGTGCCTCGACGGCCGGGTTCCAGGCTGATAGACCGCAGCGCACCGCGCGCTCCGTTCCGAATACTGGTTGGGGTCGCGGCTCGGATGAACCGCGCAAAGGTCCCTGGTCTTGAACGAAGACAAGAAGAACAAGAAGCCATACAAGTCATCGGGCAAACCAGCCGAACAGCGCAGGAGACCGGCCCACTCGGAGCGGGAAAACGGGCCCTTCAAGGCGGGCCTCGAAGTTCGTGTCACGGCCGCCAAGCTTCTGGCGGCCGTCGTTGACCGCAAGATCTCGCTCGATGGCATGCTCGACCTCGTCCACGGCAATCCGGCCTATCGGGCGCTCAGCGATGCCGACAGGGCGCTGACGCGCGCCATTCTCAATACCGCACTCCGGCATCTGCCGCGCATCGAGGCGGCGATCGCTTCGCTGATCGATACGCCGCTGCCGGAAGGCGCGCGGGCGCTTCACCATGTGCTGGTGATCGCCGCAGCGCAGATCCTGCATCTCGACGTGCCGCCGCATGCTGCCGTCGACCTTGCGGTCGAGCAGGCCAATCGCGACCCGCGCAACCGCCGTTTCGCCAAGCTGGTGAATGCGGTCCTGCGCCGGATGGACCGGGAAAAGGATGAGATCCTTGCCTCGACCGCAACGATTTCCCCGGTACCGGCATGGTTCCGCAAGCGCCTGGTCGCCCTCTACGGCGAGGCGGAGGCGGATCGTATCGCCGAAGCGCAGCTAGTCCCGGCGGCCATCGACCTGACGGTCAAGTCCGATCCCGCTGCCTGGGCGGAAAAGCTCGGCGGCACGGTTCTGCCGACCGGCAGCATTCGCCTGACGGCCTTCGATGGCGCGGTTTCCGCGCTGGAAGGGTTCGAGGACGGCGTCTGGTGGGTGCAGGATGTCGCGGCCAGCATTCCGGCAAAACTGTTCGGTGATCTCAATGGCAAGAAGGTCGCCGATCTCTGCGCGGCCCCCGGCGGCAAGACGGCGCAGCTGATTGCGGCCGGTGCCGAGGTGATCGCCGTCGAACAATCCGTTAACCGGCTGGCACGGCTCAAGGAAAACCTCGGGCGGCTTGGTTACGAGGCGGAGCTGGTCGGCGGGGATCTCTTCGAGTTCAAGCCGGCAGAACTGCTGGACGGCGTGCTTCTCGACGCGCCCTGCTCTTCTACCGGCACGACACGCCGGCATCCGGACGTGCTCTGGACCAAGGGTCCGGAGGATGTGGTGAAGCTTGCAGCTCTTCAGGAAAAGATGCTGCGCCACGCCGTCACGCTGGTGAAACCGGGCGGCATTGTCGTTTTCTCCAACTGCTCGCTTGATTCGGCAGAGGGCGAGGAACTGGTCGTGCGTGTGCTCAAGGACCATCCCGAATTGAAACGCCTCGCCGTCGATCCCAGGGACTGGCCGGGGCTGGAAGAGGCGATCTCGCCGCTTGGCGAATTCCGCACCACGCCGGCCATGCTGCCTGCGGCCGAAAATTTTGTGGGCGGCATGGATGGCTTCTTCGCGAGCGTGCTCCAGGTACGGTAAGGCTTTCTTCACCATACGGACCGATACTTTCGAACAATCTAATAGTTGATTCCCGCCGGCGGGGCGGAAGCTGATTCCTGCGGAGTATTCCAGATTGAAGATGCGGCTCGCGGATCGCCGGAGGCTCCTGTCCTTCGGCTTGCGGGAAATCTGGCGGCGCCTTTGCCGGCGGTCCGCCGGATTTCGCCTGGCCGTGACCTCGTTTTCCATGCAGGTGCCGGACCGGCTGATTGTCGCGCCGACTGATCTGAGGGCGCTCGATCCGTTCGTGGCGGAGGAGATCCTGGAAGGCCGGTTCCCGCTCGCGGGGCGGATTCTGGAAACCTATGGCCAATCGCCGTTCTCCGTCGAGTTGCCGTCGCGGGCGGCGGCGGAGCGGCTGCATTCGTTCGCCTGGCTTCGCCATATCCGCACCAACAAGACGGAAGTGGCCTGTGCCAGCGCCCGTCAGGTGGTCGCCGACTGGATCGCGCTTTACGGCCGAAGCCCGAAGGGCATCGCCTGGGAAGCGCATGTGGCGGCGGAACGGGTGATCGCCTGGCTCTCGCATTCCACCGTGGTGCTCCAGGGCGCAGAAGCCGGCTTCTACCGCCGCTTCATGAAGAGCCTCGCCTATCAGGTCCGGTATCTGAGGAAGATAGCCGGCTGCACGCCGGAGGGAGATACGCGGCTGAGGCTCAGGATCGCGCTCGCCATGGCCTCGATCTCGATGCCGACGCGGGCCGCCTACATCCGCCGCGAGGGCGGGCGGCTGGATCGGGAGCTGGAACGCCAGATCCTTGCCGATGGCGGGCATGTGTCGCGCAATCCGCGTGCGGTGCTCGACCTGCTGATCGATCTCCTGCCGCTGCGTCAGACCTATATCAATCTCGGCCACGATCTGCCGCAGAAGCTCATCCCGACGATCGACCGCATGTATCCGGCGCTGCGTTTCTTTCGCCATCAGGACGGCGATCTGGCGCTGTTCAACGGTGCGAGCTCGACGCCCGCGAGCGAACTGATGTCCGTACTGCGGTATGACGAGACGGCCGGCAAGCCGTTCAAGGCACTGCCGCATATGAACTATCATCGCCTCTCGGCGGACGGTACGACGCTGATCGTCGATACCGGTAGGCCGCTCTCCCCCGGGCTTTCGCGCGGGGCGCATGCGGGCTGTCTTTCCTTCGAGATGTCGGCGGGCCGGCATCGGTTCATCGTCAATTGCGGTTCGCCCAAATATGCCGGCCGCAACTATCGGCACATGTCGCGCTCGACGCCCGCCCATTCGACGGTGACGCTCAACGAGACCTCGTCCAGCCGCATCATCCGGTCCCGCTTTGCAGGCTCCATGCTGCTCGGCGGCGTCTCGGACGTGGAGGTCGAGCGCTGGGACGACATGCACGGCAATGACTGGCTGCGTGCCAGCCACGATGGCTACGTCCACCAGTTCGGGTTCTTTCACGAGCGCGAGATCGGCCTCAATGTGAAGGGCAACAAGATCAAGGGCCGAGACCGGCTTTACCTGCCGGAGGGCGAGGCCCCCGACAACGGGCCTTTCCTGGCGGTGGCGCGTTTCCACATCCACCCGGTCATCACGCTGTCGCGGCGGGACGAGGAAAGCGTGGCCATGCGCGCGCCGGACGGCGAGACATGGATCTTTGCGGCGCCGGGGCTGCAGGTGATGATCGACGAGGACATCTTCTTTGCCGACGTTTCCGGCGTGCGACCGAGCCAGCAGCTGGTCATCGAGTTTTCTCCGCCGGAGACTTCGGAAATACGCTGGATGCTGAGACGCGGCGAATAGGCCGTTTCTTCTTCCGCCAAGCTGTGCTAACGGGCGGCGATCTTACCTTTGCGCCGGGTTCCGCGGCGCCTTTCCAGGAGAGACCGATGGCCGTCGTTTCCAAGAAAATCCCCGCTCCCGACCGCATCAGGATCCGCACCGCGCTGCTCTCGGTCTCCGACAAGACCGGCATCATCGAGCTTGCCAAGGCCCTCACCGAGCAGGGCGTGAAGCTGCTGTCGACGGGCGGTACACACAAGGCGATCGCTGCTGCCGGTCTTGCCGTCACCGACGTATCGGAAGTCACCGGTTTTCCGGAAATCATGGACGGGCGGGTGAAGACGCTGCATCCGACGGTGCATGGCGGCCTGCTGGCGATCCGCGACGATGCGGAACATGCAGCGGCAATGAAGGAACACGGCATCGAGGGCATCGATCTCGCCGTCATCAATCTCTACCCGTTCGAGGAAGTGCGCGCCGCCGGCGGCGACTACCCGACAACGGTCGAGAACATCGATATCGGCGGACCGGCGATGATCCGCGCGTCGGCCAAGAACCATGCCTATGTGACCACCGTCACCGACCCTTCCGATTATCCGGCGCTGATCGAGGCGCTGCGTTCGAATGATGGCCAGACGGTTTATGCCTTCCGCCAGAAGCTCGCGGCCAAGGCCTATGCCCGCACGGCGGCCTATGACACGGCGATCTCCAACTGGTTTGCGGAAGCGCTCGACATCGAGATCCCGCGCTACCGGACGATCGGTGGCGTGCTGAAGGAAGAGATGCGCTACGGCGAGAACCCGCACCAGAGCGCCGGCTTTTACGTGACCGGCGAAAACCGCCCGGGCGTGGCGACCGCAAAACTGCTACAGGGCAAGCAGCTTTCCTACAACAATATCAACGATACCGATGGTGCTTTCGAGCTGATCGCCGAGTTCTCGCCGGAAAAGGCGCCGGCCTGCGCGATCATCAAGCATGCCAACCCTTGCGGCGTGGCGACCGGCCCGAGCCTGAAGGAAGCCTATCTCAGGGCGCTTGCCTGTGATTCCACCTCGGCCTTCGGCGGCATCATTGCGGTCAACCAGCTTCTCGACGCCGAGACGGCCGAGGAGATCGTCAAGCTGTTCACGGAAGTCATCATCGCGCCGGAGGTTTCCGACGAGGCCCAGGCGATCATCGCCGCCAAGAAGAACCTGCGCCTGCTGGTGACCGGCGGCCTGCCGGACCCGCGCTCGCGCGGCCTGACGGCGAAGACCGTTTCGGGCGGCCTGTTGGTCCAGACCCGCGACAACGGCATGGTCGAGGATATCGACCTGCGCGTCGTGACCAAGCGTGCGCCGACGCCGACCGAGCTCGAAGACATGAAGTTCGCCTTCAAGGTTGCCAAGCACGTGAAGTCGAACGCGGTCGTCTACGCCAAGAACGGCCAGACGGCCGGCATCGGCGCCGGCCAGATGAGCCGTATCGATTCCGCCCGCATTGCCGGCATCAAGGCGGAAGAGGCGGCCAGGGCCATGGGTTGGGCGGAGCCGATGACCAAGGGTTCCGCCGTTGCCTCGGAAGCCTTCTTCCCCTTCGCTGACGGTCTGCTTTCCGCGATCGCCGCCGGTGCCACCGCGGTCATCCAGCCGGGCGGCTCGATGCGCGACGACGAGGTGATTGCGGCCGCGGACGAGCATGGTGTGGCTATGGTCTTCACCGGGATGCGGCATTTCCGGCACTGATGTTGCTGGACGTCATGCTCTGAGGGTGGGGTGGATCCTCGGGTCGAGCCCGAGGATGACGGCGCAGAGGGTTTTTCCCGGCTGCCTAAAGAGACGTTTGATGAACCGCTAGCTTTCTTGCTTTCACCAGGCAATCCCACGCACTCCGTCATCCTCGGGCTCGACCCGAGGATCCACGTCCCGCCCGAATAGCTATCCGTCTCTACTTCCTGTTCGCCGGATAAGGCGTCGCAAGCAGCAGCAACAGCCCCGCCACGAGGAAGATGAGCAGCGTCGCCATGCCGAGCCGGGCGGAGCCGCTGGCATAGGTCATGAGTGAGAAGAACAGCGTGGCGAGGAAGCTGGTCGCCCGGCCGGACAGTGCGTAGATGCCGAAATATCGGCCGGTCTCCGAAAGACTGACGCTGCGGGCAAGGTAGGATCGTGAGGAGGCCTGGACCGGGCCGAAGGCAATGCCGATCAGCAGTCCGAACAGGATATAGGCTTTTTCCGCGGCGGTTCCGAACAGGCCGCCGCCGTCTTCTCCCGAAAGCGGCAGAACGCCGAAGAAGACGAAGCCCGGGCCGGTCGAGATGATGCCAAGCGTCGCCACCAGCAGCAGGATGAGGCTGATGATCACGACGATCTTCGAGCCAAGCAGGCGGTCGAGCCAGCCGGCGACGATGCAGCCGAAGATCGCCACGACGTTCAGGATGATGCCGTAGATGCCGATCTCGATCGTCGCCCAGCCGAACATCCCGGCCGCAAACGTGCCGCCGAGGATCAGCAGGCCGTTGACGCCGTCCTGGTAGAGCATGCGGGCGACCAGGAATTTCGCGATGCCCGTGCGCTGCCTCAGGTCCCGCAGCGTGCCGCCAAGTTCCCTTATGCCGGAGCGGACCGCCGCGGCGAGCGGCAGGCCCTTCCTGGCGTCCGGCGTGAAGAAGAACATCGGCAGGATGAACAGGAAATACCAGAGGGCGGAGATCGGACCGGTGATGCGCGCGTCCTCGCCGAGATGCGGGTCGAGGCCGAAAAGCGGGGGAATGCCGATCAGGGTCTTGCCGCTTTCGGGATTGGCTGCAAGCAGTGTCACGACGGCGATCAGCACGATCATGCCGCCGAGATAACCGAGCCCCCAGGCGACGTTGGAAATACGGCCGACATCCTGCTTGGAAACCAGCCGCGGCATCATCGAATCGTTGAAGACGGTCGAAAATTCCGCGGCGATCGACGCGAAGATCATGAAGATCATCGGCCAGATGATCGGTGAGCCGGGTGCCGCAAACCAGAGGGCCGAGACGCAGGCGATCTTGATCACCGCGAAAAAGGCAATCCAGGGTTTTCGCGGGCCTGCCTGGTCGGCGATCGAGCCGAGGATGGGGGAGAAGACGGCGATGACCAGCGACGAGACGGTCGCCATATTGCTCCACGCCGCCTGCGCCGAGACAGGATCCTCGGTCAGCCGGGCGACGAAATAGGGGCCGAAGATGAAGGTGGTGACGACGGTGAAGAACGGCTGGGCTGCCCAATCGAAGAACATCCAGCCCCAGATGCCGCGCCGGCTCGTTTTCACCGGCGCATCGTCCACATCAGTAACGGCCATTTTTCCCCCGGATCAGCCAGTTCGTTCCGTTCTCCTACATCGCCCGACCATGCGCAAGATCGCTCAGGAGACCTGCCGCCACGGTGATCTTCGGAAGCGTCAGCTCGCCGCTTTCGCTCAGGGTCACCAGTTCGGCGCCGATCCGATTCACCCGCATCCGGTCGCCGCCGACCCAGGCTTCCAAGGGCTTCTTCTCCTTCGGATGGGCGGTGAGCGCGGCAATGACGATATCGCGGCGCGCCGAGGCGAGCTGCTGCAGGCTGCGGGAGAGCGCCAGGCTCTCGTAATGTTCCGAGGTGGTGATCCGATCTCCCGCGCCGATCAGGCGGTTGACCCGGAAGGTCTCGGTGACGGCGAAATAGCTCTCGGTGGCGCGCGCCATGGTCTCGCCGGTGCGGTCGGCGATCAGCATGATCTCCGGCACCAGGACCAGCGTCGAGAGCAGCACGATCTCGCGGGCAAGCGACGCCGGTATGCCCTGCGCTTCGAGTTCCACGGCGCGTGCCGCGGTTTCCACGAAATCTCGGCCCGCGAGCGAGGAACGAAGCCCCTTGATCGCGGCCTTGAGGCGGCTCATCGCGCCGTCCATGTCGCCGGTGCCGACCTGCGTCTGCAGGATGAGGCGGGTCGCTTCCGCAAAGGTCTCGGTGGTGCGGGCGTAGAGATCGTTCTGCAGCTGGCCGGGGATCTTTCCGTCCAGTGCGTCGATCTCGGCCCAGAGCTTGGGAAGTTCGAAGCCGTCGCGAGCGAGGAAGGCGGCCTTCACGACATTCGCCGCCGTGGCGCCGGTCATGTCGCTCATCTGCTGCACGAAACCCGGCCCGCCGCGGTTGATCGCTTCGTTGGCGAGCGCGGTGGCGACGATTTCGCGGTGTAGGCGGTGGGACTGGATGTCTGCTGCGTAAGCCTTCTGCATCTTGGCCGGGAAATAGGCTTTCAGGACGGCCGAGAAATACGGATCGTCCGGCAGGCTGCTGTCGATGAGGGCGTCGAAGAGGACGATCTTCGAATAGGAGAGCAACACGCCGATTTCCGGCCGGGTCAGCGGCCGGCCTGAGGCATAACGCTCCGCAAGCTCCACATCGTCGGGAAGGGTTTCGACCTTGCGGTTGAGCTGCCCTTGCGATTCCAGCACCGACATCAGGCGCGACAGTTCCTCGCGGTTGCCGGCGCCCTTGCGTTCGGTAAGCGAGATCGACAACGGCTGCAGGTAGTTGTTGCGCAGCACGAGATGGCCGACTTCCTCGGTCATCGAGGCGAGAAGCTGGTTGCGCTTTTCGCGGGTCAGGCGACCGTCCTGCATGGCGGGATTGAGGGCGATCTTGATATTGACCTCGACGTCTGAGGAATTGACGCCGGCCGAATTGTCGATCGCGTCGGAATTGCAGCGTCCGCCATTCAGCGAATAGGCGATGCGGCCCTTCTGGGTCATGCCAAGATTGGCGCCTTCGCCGATGACGCTGGCGCGCACGTCCGCCGCGGTGATGCGGATCGGATCATTGGCGCGGTCGCCGACTTCCGCATCGGTTTCGGAGGCGGCCTTGATATAGGTGCCGATGCCGCCGAACCAGAGAAGGTCGACGGGGCTCTTCAGGATCGCGGTCATGATCTCGAAGGGCGTTGCGGTCGTCTTGTCGATGCCGATCGCGGCCGCTGCCTGCTTGGTGAGCTTGACCGACTTTTCCGAGCGCGAAATGATCATCGCGCCTTCGGAAAGGGTCGACTTGTCGTAATCCTGCCAGCTCGATCGGGGCAGGGCGAACATGCGTTCGCGCTCGGCGAAGGACTTTTCGATATCCGGATCAGGATCGATGACGATATCGCGATGGTCGAAGGCGGCGATGAGCCGTATCTTGCGCGACAGCAGCATGCCGTTGCCGAAAACGTCGCCGGACATGTCGCCGACGCCGGCTACCGTGAACGGCGTCGTCTGGATATCGACATCCTTTTCGCGGAAATGCCGCTTCACGGCCTCCCAGGCGCCGCGGGCGGTGATGCCCATCTTCTTGTGGTCGTAACCGGCCGAACCGCCGGAAGCGAAGGCGTCGTCCAGCCAGAAGCCGGCTTCCTGCGCCAGGCCGTTGGCGGTGTCGGAGAAGGTCGCGGTGCCCTTGTCGGCGGCAACCACGAAATAGGGGTCGTCGCCATCGATGCGGATCGTGTCCGGCGGCCCGACGATGTCGGCACCGACGATATTGTCGGTGATCGACAGAAGCGTGCGGATGAAGGTCTTGTAGGCCTCCTTGCCGGCATTGAAGAACGCGTCGCGCGAGCTTGCCGGGGGCAGCATTTTCGGGAAGAAGCCGCCCTTGGCGCCAACCGGCACGATGACGGCATTCTTGACCTGCTGTGCCTTCACGAGGCCGAGGATTTCGGTGCGGTAGTCCTCGCCGCGATCCGACCAGCGCAGGCCGCCGCGGGCGACCTTGCCGAAGCGCAGGTGCACGCCCTCGACCTCGGTGCCGTAGACGAAGATCTCGCGGAAGGGGCGGGGCTCCGGCAGTCCGTCCAGCAGCTTCGGATCGAGCTTGAAGGCGAACATCCGGTGCGGGGCGCCATTGGCGTCGCGCTGGAAGTAGTTGGTTCGGAGCGTCGCATCGACCGCATTGACGAAACGGCGAAGCGTGCGGTCCTCGTCGAGATTGGGCACGTTGCCGAGCGCTTCCTCGATCCCGGCGTGGTGGTCGGTGAGTTTCTTGACCCGGGCCTTTTCGGCAATCTTCGGATCGAAGCCGTCGCGGAAGAGGCGGAAGATGGCCGCGGAGATAGCCGGATATTTCACCAGCGTATCGGCGATATAGGTCTGCGAATAGACGATGCCGGTCTGGCGCAGGTAACGGGAATAGGCGCGCAGCACCGTGACTTCGCGGGCGGAGAGGCCGGCCAGCAGAACGAGCCGGTTGAAGCCGTCATTGTCGATCAGGCCTTCGAAGGCGGAGAGGAAGGCTTCTTCCAGCAGCAGGCCTTCGCGGGAAAGATCGACTTCGCGCCCGTCGCCGAGCTGCAGTTCCATGTCGTGGAGGACGACCATTTTGCGGTCGTTTTCCGGTCCGACCTGGATTTCGAACGTCTGCTCGCTGACGGCATGGAAACCGAGGTTTTCGAGAAGCGGCACGCGGCGGGAAAGCGACAGATGCCGGTCCTTGTGGAAGATCTTCAACGACACCGTATTCGCGGGATCGCCGGGACGGCGATAGAAGGCGATGCGGATCGTCTCGCCGGCGGCGCAGGCGGCGATGTCCGGCAGGTCGGCAAAGGTTTCTTCGGGCGAGAAGGCTTCCTGGAAGGCCCGGGTGACGGAGAGCCGCGGCCCCTCCTCGGCGAGCGCTGCGAAGCGTTCCTCCCAGGGCGTGGCGATCAGCCGGATCGCTTCCTCGAGCTTGGCTTGCGCGATCCGCGGCGTCTTGCCGCCGCGCCTGCCGATAATCATGTGGACGCGGGCGACGCCGCCCTCAGGGAAAGCCGGGTAATAGGCGGAGACGTGGCCGTCATAGACCTTGGTCAGATAGTCGCCCACCTTTTCGCGGACGTGGGAATTATAGTCCTCGCGAGGCACGTAGACGATCACCGAGACGAAACGGTCGAAGTGGTCGATGCGCGGCAGGACCCGGACGCGCGGGCGCTCGTTCAGTTCCATGATCTGCTCGCAGAAGCGGGCCAACAGATCGACATCGATCTGGAAGAGGTCGTCGCGCGGATAGGATTCGAGCGTGTTTTCCAGCATGCGGCCGGAATGGCTGTCGGGGTCGAAGCCGAAGTGCTCCTCCACCCGGCCGGTCTTGGCGCGCAGGAGAGGGATGTCGCGCACGGAGTGGGTATAGGCGGTTGCCGTGAAAAGGCCGACGACGCGCAGCTCCCCGACCACTTCACCCTTTTCGTCGAAGCGCTTGACGCCGACATAGTCCATATAGGCGCGGCGGTGGACGACGGACTTCACATTGGCCTTGGTGACGATCAGGAAATCCGGTCCGTCGAGGAATTCGAGGATTTCCGGCGTGGTCGTTACCGCGTCCTTGCCCTGGCGCAGGACCAGCACATCCGGATCGGAGAGAATGCCGAGACCGCGGCCCTTGCCGCGTTCGACCTTGGCCTCCGTGCCCTTGCCCGAATAGACGTATTCGCGCATGCCGAGGAAGGTGAAATTGTCGTCGCGCAGCCATTCCAGGAAGGCGAGCGCCTCGTCGCGATCGGCCTTGCGGCGGCTTGCCGAATTGTTGAGCTGCTTGGCGGCGCCGTCGAGGACTTCCAGCATGGAACCCCAGTCGGTGATCGACAGATGCACCTGGTCGAGGATGTAGCGGATGCGCTCGGTCAGCGAGGCGGCCTGTTCGTCGTTGAGCGGCGACAGATGGATCTGGATGAGGCTCACGTGATGAGCGGGGTTGCCGGGCTGTTCGTTGGAGCGCAGGACCGGTTCCTTGCCAGGCTCGACGATCAGGATCGGATGGACCGCCATGGTGAGGTCGCGGTGGGTCGCGGTCACCTCGCCCATGACCGAATCGAACAGGAAGGGCATGTTGCGGTCGACGACGGTCAGCACCGAGACCGGAATTCCGTCCGGCTCGACGCCGGCAATCGATTTGACGGTGATGTCGGCCCGAACCCGCGTCCACGCCATCAGCCGCTCGGCAGCATGGTTTGCGGAGAGCGCCAGCATGTCCGGCGTGTAGCTTTCGAGGTCGTCAGTGCTGGCCCGGCCGAACAGGATGAGGGGGTCGAGATGCGGCCCCTTGCTCGCAGAAACGATCTTGCGCGCGCTTTCGATCTGTTTTTCCCGTTTCGGATTCTGCCTGACGGCCATGTCTCTCCCCTTTTTCCGTGTTCGGACCGAATAAATCAGATTTATGTCATCATGCGGCAACGTGGCTGATCCATGTCCGTCGGCACCACACGTTTCATTGTTCCGTGAAGCCTTGTTGACATGCGGCGACGAAGAAACGATCAACAGGGCCATCGTAGCCGGAAGTCAGTCTCATGCAGGATACCAGCAGTGCCGTCCTCGTCATCTCCAGCCATGTCGTGCGCGGCTCGGTCGGCAATCGTGCCGCCGTCTTCGCGCTCGAGACGCTGGGATTTCCCGTCTGGGCAATGCCGACCGTTGTCCTCCCCTGGCATCCCGGTCATGGGCCTTCTACACGGCTGACCTTTCCCGAATCAGATTTCGACAAGGCTATAGACGATCTTATTCGCGCGCCATGGCTGGGAGAAGTGAAGGCGGTGCTGACCGGTTATTTCGGCAATGCCGCCCAGCCGCGTTCGGTGGCGCGGCTGATAAGGGCGCTGAAGGAGAAGAACCCGGGCCTTCTCTATGTTTGCGATCCTGTCATGGGCGATCTCGGCGGGCTCTATATTCCGCAGCCGACGGCGGAAGCGATCCGTGACGAACTCATTCCGCTTGCGACGATCGCCACCCCGAACCGCTACGAGCTCGCCTGGCTTTCCGGCGCGCCGCTGGAAACCAACAACGATATCATGGATGCCGCAATCGCGCTCGGGCCTCCCCGCATCCTGGTGACATCGGCCGTGCCGATGATGGCGGGCGGCACCGGCAATCTCTACCTGACAGGCAAACATGCGCTGCTTGCCGAACACCGGCTGATCGACAATCCCCCGAACGGACTCGGCGACCTCCTGGGAGCGCTCTTCCTCGGGCGAATCCTGGCCGGCATGGAGGAGGAAAAGGCGCTGCAGCTGGCAACCGCAAGCGTTTTCGAAGTCCTTGCGCGCACGGCCAAGCGCGGCGGCGACGAGCTGACGCTGGAGACGGACGCATCGAGCCTTTCCACTCCGATGGCGATGGTTCAGATGCGCCGGCTCGTTCATCCCTTGCAGCGGATCAAGCGGTAATCGGCATCGGAAGTTCGCAGATGCACAATGGCCGTTGATCTTCGCTCGATGGCGCTATAATCGTTGCTCCATGACGGATTTTCCTGACAGACTACTGGCGGGCTACCGCAATTTCATGAGCGGTCGCTATAGTGACGAACGCGAGCGTTACCGGGTGCTGGCGGACAGGGGGCAGAAGCCCCATACGCTGCTGATTGCCTGTTGTGACTCCCGGTCTGCGCCGGAGACCATTTTCGATTGCGGGCCGGGCGAGCTTTTTGTCGTGCGCAACGTGGCCAACATGGTGCCGCCCTACGAGCCCGACAGCCAGTTTCACGCCACCTCGGCAGCGCTCGAATATGCAGTCCAGGTGCTGGAGATCGACAATATCGTGGTGATGGGCCATGGCCGTTGCGGCGGCATCAAGGCCGCCCTCGACCCGTCCATGGAACCGCTGTCCCCGGGCGATTTCATCGGCAAGTGGATGGGACTTGTGAAGCCCGCCGCCGAGCAGATCCAGAACAACGAATTCATGACCCAGGCCGAGCGCCAGACGGCGCTGGAGCGGGTCTCGATCCGCAATTCGATCGCCAATCTGCAGACGTTTCCCTTTGTTCGCAAACTCGACGAAGAGGGAAAACTCGGCATTCACGGTGCCTGGTTCGACATTTCGACCGGCGAGCTCTGGATCATGGACAGCAAGGGCGATTTCGTCCGTCCGGACCTTACCGAACCGCCGGCTCAGGCCGAGCAGGAGTCGGCCTGAATTTCTTCAGTTGAAGTAGGCTTGTCGGCTGCCGGCCTATTGGCCGTCGATCTGCGCGCCCATATAGGCGATCGCCTGCTGATAGACGGTTGCGGCATTCCAGCCCTGGATGGCAACGAAGTTCGGCTGGCCCGGCTGATAACCGGCGCCCGGCCTCCAGCCGTGTCCCTTCAGGAAATTCGCGGTCGAGGCCAGCGCATCGGCGCGCGAGCGGACCATGTCGATATGGCCGTCACCGTCGCCATCGGCGCCGTAGCGGACGACGTTGAGCGGCAGGAACTGGGTCTGGCCGATCTCCCCATGGGCAGCACCACGGGCGGTGATGCTCAGATCGCCTCGGCTGACGAGCTGAAGTGCAGCATAAAGCTGCTCGGTGAAATAGGCGGAGCGGCGGCAATCGTAAGCGAGCGTCGCGACAGCGGAAAGCGTGTGCTGATCGCCCATGAAGCTGCCGAATCCGGTTTCCATGCCCCAGATGGCGATGATCGGGCCGGCCGGCACGCCGTAGCGGCGCTCGATCTGCGCAAACAGCGAAGCGTTGCCGGATTTCATGCCCTTGCCGCGGGAGATGATGGCGGCCCCGCCGCGTTTCTTCATGAAGTCTTCGAAGGAGAGCTTGAAGCTTTTCTGGCCGCGATCGGCGCTGATGGTCGCGCGGTTGTAGGAGACGGCCGAAAAAGCCTTTTCGACGACGGAGGGGCTGACGCCGCTCGAGGGTGCAACCCGCTTGAACTCTTCGACCCAGCGGGCGAAGCCGGATGAATCGTTGCCGCATTGGAGCGCGGCAAACGCCGGACTAGCGGTCATGAAACCGGTTGTGATCAATCCTGCCAGCAAAATCTTCTTCATGCGGTCAAACCCGTCCCGAGAGCCGGATCGCTTAAGTCTGAAGCGTCCGGATAATGTGCATTGTTTCGGCCTTATGGCGGTGGCTGCAGACAATCGCAACTCACCCGTTCATGAATAGTTCGTGATATGGGTGATTCGAAAGAAAAACCCCGCCATTTCTGACGGGGTTTCTATCGGAACATGCTTAATAAATTTATTATTTATCAGGCAGCAGCCTTGCGCGGCTTGATCAGGCCGCGATTGACGAGCAATTCGGCGATCTGGATGGCGTTGAGCGCGGCACCCTTGCGCAGATTGTCCGAAACGACCCAGATATTGAGGCCGTTTTCCACTGTCGCATCCTCGCGGATACGGGAAATGTAGGTCGCATCCTCGCCAGCGCATTCGTAAGGCGTGATGTAGCCGCCGTTTTCATGCTTGTCGATGACGAGGCAGCCCGGAGCTTCGCGCAGGATATCGCGGGCCTGGTCCGCGCTGATCTCGTTTTCGAACTCGATATTGACCGATTCCGAATGGCCGATGAAGACCGGAACGCGCACGGCGGTGCAGGTCACCTTGATCTTCGGGTCGAGCATCTTCTTGGTCTCGGCGAGAACCTTCCACTCTTCCTTCGTATACCCGTCTTCCATGAAGCTATCGATATGCGGGATGACGTTGAAGGCGATGCGCTTGGTGAACTTCTTGGATTCGACCGGATCAGCGACGAAGACGGCGCGGGTCTGGGTGAAGAGTTCGTCCATGCCTTCCTTGCCGGCGCCGGAGACCGATTGGTAGGTCGAGACGACGACGCGCTTGATCTTGGCGAAGTCGTGCAACGGCTTCAGGGCAACGACGAGCTGGGCGGTCGAGCAATTCGGATTGGCGATGATGTTGCGCTTGGTAAAGCCGGAGATCGCATCGGGGTTCACTTCCGGAACGATCAGCGGAACGTCCTGATCGTAACGCCAGGCGGACGAGTTATCGATGACGACGCAGCCCTGGGCGCCGATCTTTGGCGACCACTTCTTGGAAACCTCGCCTCCTGCCGACATCAGGCAGATATCGGTGTCGGAAAAATCGTAATTTTCCAGGTTGGAAACCTTCAGCGTCCGGTCGCCGAACGAAACTTCGGTTCCCTGGCTACGGGCGGATGCCAGCGCCACGACTTCGTCGACCGGGAAGCCGCGCTCGGAAAGGATCGACAGCATTTCCCTGCCGACATTGCCGGTTGCACCGGCGACTGCGATCTTGAAACCCATTTTTTGCTCTCTTTCTGTCTCTCCTCGATTTGGTGAGGGGGAAGCCGCGATCAATTCGCGGAATTCCTTGTCCCCGGCCATCCGGGGAGAGAGCGGCGGCCAGAGACGTCAGACGGTTTTCGTCGTCGTTTTGGCCTTGGTTTTGGAGAAAGCGGCAAAACACGCCCGCTGCGCAGCCTGGATGGCCGGCAGTGCTGAGGCAGCGATATGGAATTCGCAGGCGCGCATGTGGGTGTCTTCCCGTTCGCGAAGTTGTTTAAAAGATTTTTGGAACGAGTCAAGCGACGGCTGACGCAGGTGATGCGCCGCATTGCTATTATGCCGCGCCGCAGCATCCGCCGTGCACGGCAGGCGCGATATTAGACGAAAGTCATAATCCCAAAGCATCGCTCTCCTTAGCCCTTGAATTCTGTCAATCTGCGACAATGCGTCGCCACATCCATGCCCTGGAGGGAACGGGCTCGGAGTCGGCACGCGAGTTTTCATCTTAAGGGAGGACGACAATGGCAAATGTCGCAACTGCGATTGACACCAGAACCAAGCCGATGACGGCCGAGGAGCGGAAGGTGATTATCGCCTCCTCGCTCGGCACCGTCTTCGAATGGTATGATTTCTATCTGTACGGAACGCTGGCTGCGATCATCGGCAAGCAGTTCTTCTCTCAGTTCCCGCCGGCAACGCAGGCGATCTTCGCCCTGCTGACCTTTGCCGCCGGCTTCCTTGTCCGCCCCTTCGGCGCGCTGGTTTTCGGTCGGCTCGGCGATCTCGTCGGCCGCAAATACACCTTCCTTCTCACCATCCTGATCATGGGCCTGTCGACCTTCGCGGTCGGCCTTCTGCCGAGCTACGATCAGATCGGTGTCGCCGCACCCATCATTCTCGTCGCACTGCGCATGGCTCAGGGTTTGGCGCTCGGCGGTGAATATGGCGGCGCGGTGGTCTATGTCGCCGAACATTCGCCCCGCAACAGGCGAGGTTTCTACACGGCCTGGATTCAGACCACGGCCACGATGGGTCTGCTGCTGTCGCTTTTCGTCATCGTGACCTTGCGCATCAATCTCGGTGAGGAAGCATTCCAGACCACGCAGACGATCTTCTTCGGTCTCAAGGGCGGATGGCGTATTCCCTTCCTCCTGTCGATCATCCTGCTCATCATCTCGATCTACATTCGTCTGCAGATGAATGAATCACCGCTCTTCAAGAAAATGAAGGAGGAAGGCACTCAGTCCAAGGCGCCACTGTCGGAAGCTTTCGGTAACTGGGGGAATGGCAAGATCGTGCTGATCGCGTTGTTCGGTCTCGTGGTCGGCCAGGCGGTCGTCTGGTATACGGGACAGTTCTACGCCCTGTTCTTCCTGCAGACTGTGCTGAAGATCGACCTTCTGACAGCCAACGTGCTGATCGCCTGGGCGTTGATCATCGCAACGCCCTTCTTCCTGGTGTTTGGCTCTCTTTCCGACCGGATCGGAAGGAAGCCGGTGATCCTGGCGGGCTGCCTTCTCGCGGCAGCAACTTACTTCCCTCTGTTCAGCGCCCTGACAACGGCGGCCAACCCGACCTATTCCAAGGCGATCGAAGCCGTGAAGGCTGAAGTCAGGGCCGATCCCGCCACCTGCGGTTCCCTGTTCGACCCGGTCGGTATCCGCACGTTCACGACGCCTTGCGACGTGATGCGCCGCACCATGTCAACTCAGGCTTTCCGCTACACGCTGGTGGACGCGCCTGCGGGCTCTCCGGCCCAGCTCGTCGTCAATGGCGGAGCGCCGATATCCTTCACCGATGCCCCAGCCTTCAATGCAGCGCTCGGCCCGGCTATGGTTGCGGCTGGCTATCCGGCGGCAAACGACCCGGGCAAGGTCAAGGTCAGCGGCTTTTTCTCCGCCTTGGCTAACGGTCAGTCGCTGACGGTCATCGCGATCCTGACGATCATGGTGATCTACGTCACCATCGTATACGGCCCGATCGCCGCTGCCCTGGTCGAGTTCTTCCCGACCCGCATTCGCTATACGGCCATGTCCCTGCCCTACCACATCGGTAACGGCTGGTTCGGCGGCCTCCTGCCGGCCACCTCCTTCGCAATCGTCGCCTCCACCGGCGATATTTTCGCAGGACTCTGGTATCCCGTCATCTTCGCACTTTTGACGGTCGTCATCGGCCTGCTGTTCGTCCGCGAGAAACGGGACGTCGATCTCGCTCACTGAGGCAGGACCAGCAGATAAAAAAGGGGCCCGGTACAAATGTGCCGAGCCCTTATGCTTTTGAAGGTTCTTATGGAATTCGAGCCGGTATCTCTGATCCGGCACCTATGCTTCGGCTTGATGATGCTCCGGAATCCTTGCCGTTTTGCGCGGCACGCCTTGAGTATTCAGTCGCTCCGCTTCGGAGGAACGCCACGCGGCGGAAAGGGCACATTCGCCCGATCGGGGCGTAGCAGAAGGGGAACCGGACGGCGCGGAACCGGCCAACCGTCAGGCTCCTGACGGAAGAGCAGCCCGTAGCGGGAAAAGACGATCGCCATGATCACCGAGAACCAGGCGCCGAAGGAGAGACCGGCAATCACGTCGCTCGGATAATGGGCTCCGACGATGACGCGCGAAAAACCGAGCCAGAGGCTCATGATCAGAAAGAACAGGCGGTAGCGCGGAGCGAGCAGCGCCAGTGCCATCAGGAACGCCCCGACTGTGGTTGCGTGACCGGAAGGGAAGCTTTCGAACCGGGAACCGGAAAACGGATTGAAGCCGTAAAATCCCCATTGCTCGTAAAGCCCCGGCCGGGCGCGGCCGATGATGCGCTTCACCAGGTTGGCGAGAAGGCCCGAGCCGGCAACGGCCACAAAGATGTAGCCCGCAACATGGCTGACCAGCATTGCCTGGAAACGGGCTTTCAGGCCGGTCGCGAGCCGGATAACGGCAAGCGCTTCGAAAAAGAGGATCGCGGCGGCAAAAAGAATCCAGCCGGACGTGCCGAAATCGGTGATCGCCTTGCCGACCGGCAGCAGCACGTTGGGCGTATGGGCGGCGTAGGAACCAACCGGTGCATCGAGCAGGAAAAAGGCGATCAGGATCAGGTTGATCGTGACCAGCCCGTAGGACAGCCACCGAGGCGCCCGAGGCCCGGATGGATGGCGATACCGCCGATGTCTCAGTTTTTCGATTGTCCGTTTCATCGGCCTCTTCCGTAGCGCGGGACCGATCCCGCGCCGCTTCTTCCCATAGATTTTGCGATATGGGTAGCAGGATGCCGAACGCCAAATGTCGAGGTGCCTTTCCGCGGCGACGGAAAGGCACCGATCGGTGTGTCAGGCGGAGAGGCTTACGAATTCCCTGAGGATCGCATCACCCATCTCGGCGGTGCCGACCTTGCGGGCGCCTTCCGCCATGATGTCGCCGGTGCGGATGCCCTGGTCGAGCACGTTGGCGATCGCCTTTTCGAGGTTGTCGGCTTCCGTCACCATGTTGAACGAGTAACGCAGGCACATGGCAAACGAGGCGATCATGGCGATCGGGTTGGCAACGCCTGTGCCGGCGATATCCGGCGCCGAACCGTGCACAGGCTCGTAAAGCGCCTTGCGCTTGCCGGTCTTGGCGTCGGGTGCGCCGAGCGATGCGGAAGGCAGCATGCCGAGCGAGCCCGTCAGCATGGCTGCGACGTCGGAGAGCATGTCGCCGAACAGGTTGTCAGTGACGATGACGTCGAACTGTTTGGGAGCCCGGACCAGCTGCATGCCACCGGCATCGGCCAGCATATGCTCCAGCTTGACGTCGGAATATTTCGCCTTGTGCGTCTCGGTGACCACCTGGTTCCAGAGCACGCCCGACTTCATGACGTTGCGCTTTTCCATCGAGCAGACGGCATTCTTGCGGGTGCGGGCAAGCTCGAAGGCGACACCGGCGATGCGCTCGATCTCGTAGGTATCGTAGACCTGGGTGTCGATGCCGCGCTTCTGCCCGTTGCCGAGGTCGACGATTTCCTTCGGCTCGCCGAAATAGACGCCGCCGGTCAATTCGCGGACGATCAGGATGTCGAGGCCTTCGACCAGTTCCGGCTTTAGAGAAGAAGCGGAGCTAAGCGCCGGATAGCAGATGGCCGGACGCAGGTTGGCGAACAGCTCCATGTCCTTGCGCAGGCGCAGCAGGCCGGCTTCCGGGCGCACTTCGTACGGAACGTGATCCCATTTCGGGCCGCCAACGGCACCGAAAAGTACCGCGTCCGCTGCCATTGCCTTGGCCATGTCCTCTTCGGAAATGGCGGCGCCATGCGCATCGTAGGCGCAGCCGCCGACCAGTCCTTCGTCGAGGACGAAATCGGCCTTCATGGCGTTGTTCATGTGAGCGATGATCTTGCGGACTTCGCCCATGGCCTCGGGGCCGATGCCGTCGCCGGGAAGGAGGAAGAGGTTCTTTGCCATATCGTT
Organism: Neorhizobium vignae; assembly: GCF_000732195.1. GTDB lineage: Bacteria > Pseudomonadota > Alphaproteobacteria > Rhizobiales > Rhizobiaceae > Neorhizobium > Neorhizobium vignae. The sequence goes on along the minus strand of NZ_JNNU01000017.1, from coordinate 23,434 downwards.
TGGTGTCCTTGCGGGTTTTACAGGCTCGCGTCCTCCCGCGCGGGATCTCCGCGCCTGGCAAAACCTCGTCCGAGCCTGCCAAAGGACGAGGCTGGAAAGGTTTTAGGGACTGTCGGCGCCGATGCGGGCCGTCACTTCGATCTCGATCTTCATTTCCGGCGTGGTGAGGCCGCACACGACCATGGTTGCCGCGGGCCGGATCTCGGAGAAGGTCTCGCCGAGAACCTGAACGATGGCATCGTAATCAGCCATGTCTGTGAGGTAGTAGCGCACCCGGACGACGTCCTGGAGGCCGCTGCCGGCCTCTTTCAGCGCCTTTTCGATCGTGCCGAGCGTATTGCGGGTCTGGGCGGCCGCGTCGGCGGGCATTTCCATCCGGGCATAGTCGTAGCCGGTGGTGCCGGAGACATAGACCATGTCGCGGTCCACCACGGCGCGTGAATAGCCGATCCGCGCTTCGAAGGGCGATCCGGAGGAAATCCGCTTGACCATCAGGATGCTCCGGAAATCAGAGCCAGGGGCGAGCGGCTCGGTTCTTGTTCTCGAAAGTGCTGATCGCGGCATCGCTCTTCAGCGTCGAGGCGATGTCGTCGAGGCCTTCGAGCATGATATGGCGACGGCCGGGATCGATGTCGAAATGGATCGAGCCGCCATCCGGGCCGGTGATTTCCTGGGCTTCCAGGTCGATCGAGAGGATGGCGTTCGAGCCGCGTTCGGCATCGTCCATCAGCTTGTCCAGGTCTTCTTGGGAAACGACGATCGGCAGGATGCCGTTCTTGAAACAGTTATTGTAGAAAATGTCGGCGAAGCTCGTCGAGATGACGCAGCGGATGCCGAAATCGAGAAGCGCCCAGGGAGCGTGTTCGCGCGAGGAACCGCAGCCGAAATTATCGCCGGCAACCAGGATCTTGGCGTTGCGATAGGCCGGCTTGTTCAGCACGAAATCGGGATTTTCAGAACCGTCGTCCTTGTAGCGGGCTTCCGAGAAGAGACCCTTGCCAAGACCGGTACGCTTGATGGTCTTGAGGTAATCCTTCGGAATGATCATGTCCGTGTCGATATTGATGACCGGAAGCGGCGCTGCAACGCCGGTGAGCTTGGTGAATTTTTCCATGATCTGCCTCCAGTGGACTTATCTGCGGAAGCTGCCATAAAGCAAATCGACGCGGATTTGAAGGCCTGTTTGGCGTGAACCGGTACGCCGAGGCGCCGGAAACCGGCGCATTCGTCTGTTTACCGCTTCGGCGCGATCAAAGGTCGATGATCGTACCGCGCCCGTCGTTCCAGACACGCATTTCGCGCTTGTTCGTCTTGGCCCGCACCGGAACCGGCTTCAGCCGAGCCGAAAGCGCGCGTCCGATGGACAGAACCGCGAGGATGCCCGCGAATGCGACGGTCAGCGAAGCCGTCAGAAGCGCTGCCATGGCGAGCACGGCAATGGCCGAAACGATGACGAAGAATACGCGAATATTTTGCATGGTATATACCTTTCTCATCGAGGAATGTGGGGCCTTGCGCCCTTTCTTGCAAGGGCTTTTGCAGAGCGCGGTATTGCCGCAGATCAAAAAGATTGGCACAAAGCGCCGATGACCGCCTTGACCGATATCAATTATTCCTCCGTTCATCTTCGTCGCTCGATCCTGAGTGTGCCGGCCGGCAATACGAGGGCGTTGGAAAAGGTGCATGGGCTGGATTGCGACGCGGTGATCTTCGACCTGGAAGATTCCGTTGCGCCGGAAAAGAAGGGCGAGGCCCGCGACAACCTGCGCCGACTGTTTACGGAAAACCGGCTCCAAGGCAGGGAAACGGTCATTCGCATCAACCCGCTCGAAACGGAGTTCGGCCAGGCGGATATGGATCTCGTCACCGAGGTTTGCCCCGACGTGGTGCTGATCCCCAAGGTCGAGCACATGTCGCAGATCCAGGCGGTTGCGGATATCCTTTCCGAGGCCGGGGTTCCGGACGACCTTGCCATCTGGGCGATGATCGAAACGCCGAAGGGCGTCCTGAATGCGCCGGCGATTGCGGTTGCCGACGAGCGGCTCCTATGTTTCGTGGTCGGCCTCAACGACCTGCGCAAGGAAACGGGCGTGCTGCCCCAGCCGGGGCGGGCCTACCTGGTGCCCTGGCTGATGCAGATCGTGCTTGCCGGGCGCGCCCAGGGCATCGATGTGATCGACAGCGTCTTCAACGACTTCAGCGATGCGGAAGCTTTCGAAGCGGAATGCGCCCAGGGCCGCGCCATGGGTTTTTCCGGCAAGATGCTGATCCATCCGGCCCAGATCGAACCCGCCAATCGTCATTTCGGGCCGGATCCCCGGGCCGTGGAAGAGGCGGAAGCGGTCATCGCCGCCTTTGCGGAGCCGGGAGCGCAACATCTCAACATCATCAACCTGAACGGCAGGATGGTCGAAAGGCTGCACCTGGCGGAGGCCGAAAAGCTTGCCGCCACGGCCCGGATCATCGCCGAAAAAAAGAGAACGCCATGAAACTGTATCGCTTCCTCAGCGGCCCCGACGATTCCTCCTTCTGCCACAAGGTGACGGCGGCGCTGAACAAGGGGTGGGAACTGTCCGGCTCGCCGACCTATGCCTTCAACGCCACGACCGGCGAGATGCAATGCGGCCAGGCGGTGACCAAAACCGTTCACGGCAAGGAATACGATCCCGAGATGAAACTCGGCGAGCAATAAGGCTCAGCGCTGGGCGGCTTCCTCGGCGCTGGCCTCGATACGCTCCATGTCGTCGTCGCTGAGGCCGAAATGATGGCCGATCTCGTGGATCAGCACATGGGTGATGATGTCGCCCAGGGTTTCTTCGTTTTCCGCCCAGTAATCGAGGATCGGCCGGCGATAAAGCCGGATGCGGTTCGGCAGCTCGCCCGTTTCCATGTTGAACCGCTCGGAAATGCCGCGGCCTTCGAAAAGCCCGAGCAGGTCGAAGGGCGTCTCGAGCGCCATGTCCTCGAAAACGTCGTCGTCCGGGAAATCCTCGATTTCGATCGTCAGGTTGACGGTAAGAGCCCGGAATTCCTCCGGCAAATGACCGTAGGCCTCGATTGCCAGCGACTCGAACGTGCTGATCGTCGGTGCGTGGCGATCCTGCCAATCGTCGGTCTGGTCGATGCGGGCCATAGGCTCTCCTTCTGATCAGGCCCATATAGTACCTCCTACGATATTTTTCGAGTGAAGAATCATCGGTCTACGATCCGAGGAAAAGATTCCCAGGGTTTGGCTGTTGACTCTTTCGGGCAGCTCTGGAATCCATAAGAACATAAAGAGAACATTACGGATGGAGCTGACGCCATGGCCGAGCACGCCACGGCGCAGGAGACGCTTTTTGCCCTGCGCGAACAGATCGCCAGACTCGAAGGAAAATCTCTGCCGGCGCTTGCCGCGGCGGAACAGGCGGACTCGGCCGCCGATCCGGAAGGCCGGAAAGCCAAGGACAATCAGCCCCGCCTGCCATTCGGCATAACGCAGATGGACACCGCATTGGAAGGCGGTCTGCCGCTCGACGGCATCACGGAAATCCGCTCCCTCCTGATGGGAGATGCCGGGGCTACAAGCGGCTTTGCCCTCTCGCTGGCATCTTACCTCAAAGCGAGACAACCGAACGAGGCGCCCATTCTCTGGATCGGCGATGTCGTCTCCACGCAGGAAGCCGGTATTCCCTATTCGGTCGGCCTCAAACAGTTCGGATTGAGCTCGCGGGATGTTCTTTACGCCTCGCCGCGCAAGCTGGACGATGCCCTGTGGCTTGCGGAGACCGCAGTGGCGAGCCAGGCTCTTGTCGCCGTCATTCTCGAAATCCGGGGAAATCCTAAGCATTTCGGGCTCACCGAAAGCCGCCGGCTGGGGCTCAGGGCAAAGGCGGCAGGGCGGCCGCTCTTTCTATTGCGGCATGCGGGGGAGGAGGAGGCGAGCAGCGCCTCGTTCCGCTTTCTTGTCGAACCGGCGCCGGCGGCTCACCGGCATCTTCCGGATGGATCCATGCTTGGCGGCAGCATCGGTCATCCCGTTTTTAAACTCACCCTGGAGAAGAGCCGCAACCCGGCTCCGCTGTCCTTGCTTCTGGAGTGGAACCCCCATGACCGTCAATTTTCCCTTAGCCGAGACGCAGGAGAGGCTTTCTCTTTCCGCAACCCGCCAGCGCATCCTGGCGCTCGTCTTCCCGCATCTGCCGACCGACAGGATCGCGCGCCGGCTCTGGGGGCTGTCATGGCGTTCGAAAGGGCGTCCTGAACATCCTCCGATCCTCTGTGCCGGCCGGCGGGAAAACGCCATGCGGCTCACAGCGCTCGACGAGGTGTCCGAACGCCTCGGGCTAAAGCGCGGGCAGGGGTTGGCTGAAGCGCGCGCCATGTTTCCGAAGATCGACGTGGTGGACGAAGATGGTGCCGCGGACCAGAACCTTCTCGAGGCGATCGCCGATTGGTGCGATCGTTATACCCCGCTGGTGGCGCTGGACGGCCGAGAAGGCCTGTTCCTCGACATCACCGGCTGCGCCCACCTCTTCGGCGGCGAAGACGCCTTGTTGAAGGATATTCTTGGACGGCTTCTGCAGATGGGTTTCGACGTCAAAGGGGCGATCTCTTCGTCACCCGGCCTGTCCTGGGCCGCTTGTCGCTTCGGCCGCGGCGGTGTGATTGCCGATCAGGTGACGGCGGAGGTGCTGGCGCCCCTGCCGGTCAACGCTCTGCGTATCGATGAGGCCACCATCGCAGCGCTGTACAAGCTCGGACTGAAAAGGATCGGCGACCTTCTGCCCATGCCGCGTGCCCCGCTGGCTCGTCGTTTCGGCATGCATCTGCTGCTTCGGCTGGATCAGGCGCTCGGGCACAATGAGGAAGCCATCTCGCCTCGCCGTCCGGTGGCTGCCCTTTCCGCCGAGCGGAAGCTGCCCGAACCGATCCAGGCGGAAGAGCATATTCTGCAGCTCACCAGCCAGATTGCCATTTCGTTGAAATCGGAACTGGAGGCGCGCGGTGTCGGCGGGCGGGTTTTCGAACTGGTTCTTTTCCGGGTCGATGGCCGGGTGTTTCGGATCGCGGCCGGGGCCTCCCAGCCGCTGCAGGATCCGAAACGAATCTCCTCGCTGTTTTCCGAGCGCCTGAACGCCGTGCATGACGATCTCGATGCCGGTTTCGGTTTCGAACTCTTGCGTCTCAATGTGTTGCAGCACGACGTTTTCAGAATCTCGCAGGGCGATTTCACCGGCAATGGCGACAGCGAAATCTCGCTTGCCGATTTTATCGACCGGGTCTCGGCCCGGCTCGGGGCTGACTGTCTGCAGATCGCCGAACCGAAGCAGAGCCACGTCCCCGAGCGCGCGGAAGTGTTCGTGCCGGCGATTGCCTCGCGGATCGTCCGGGAAAAGACCGAGGAGATTTTCGCCTTCATGCCGAAAAGCGATCGGCCCTTGCGGCTCTTCCGCCATCCGGAACTCGTGGAAACCTTTGCGGCAACGGTGCCGGACGGACCTCCCCGGCGTTTCCGCTGGCGCCGCATCGTCCATGAAGTCATCCGCGCCGAAGGGCCGGAGCGGATTTCGCCGGAATGGTGGCATGACGCGGAGGAGGCCGAGGAACGGGATTATTTCCGGTTGGAAAGTGAAGCGGGCCGCCGCTTCTGGATTTTCCGCGCCGGGCATTATGTTGCCGGAGAAACGGCACCGACCTGGCGCGTGCACGGAATTTTCGCATGACGAACGCTCCCGCCTTTTTCGAGATCGGCGCCAAGACCAACTTTTCCTTCCTGGAAGGGGCGGCCAAGCCTGAGGAGATGATCATTGCGGCCAGCGTGTCCGGCCTGTCCGGTCTCGGTATCGCCGACAGGAATTCCGTTGCCGGCGTGGTAAGGGCGCATAGCCAAGTCAGAAACATGAAGGAAACATACGAACTTCAGCAGAAACAGGGCAGAAAGAAAGGCGAGGAAGAGGCTGTTCTGCCTTGCGCCTTTTACCCTGGAGCCCGGCTCGTCTTTTCCGACAGCACGCCGGATGTTCTGGCCTATCCGCAAAATCGAAAAGGCTGGGCCAATCTTTGCCGCCTGCTGAGCCGGGGGAAACTCAGGGCGGACAAAGGGGCCTGCATTCTGGAAGAATGGGATCTTCTGGAATGGTGCGACGAGATGATGCTCGCGGTCGTTCCGGAGTTTTCCCGTGTGGAAGACATGGCCTATCAGCAGCACTTGGGAGACTGTCTCCGTAAATACAGAGAGCGGTTCGGGAAGAACATCTATCTGGCTCTGTCACCAACTTATGACGGCCGCGACGCCTTGGTGTTCAATTCGCTTGCCCAGATTGCCACGCGCAATCAAGTACCCCTGATCGCGACCAATCTGCCCCTTTTCCATCTCCCTTATCGCAGGTCCCTGTCAGATGTGGTGACGGCGATCCGTGAGCATGTGACGATCCAGGAAGCCGGGTTTCGGCTTGCGCCGAATGGAGAGAGGTACATCAAACAGGCTGCCGAAATGGCGCGGCTTTTTCGCGCCTATCCGGATGCCATCGCCAATACGAAAAAGTTCTTCGGCAAGCTGGAATTCTCGCTCGATGAACTCGGTCATAACTATCCCGACGAGAGCGTACCGGGCGAAACGGTGTCCGAAACCCTGGAGCGCCTGACCTGGGAAGGCGCAAAGAGCCGATATCCCAATGGTATCGAGGAAAAGGTCTCCAGCCAGATCAGGTACGAACTCGATCTGATCAAGGAGATGGGATACGAGCCGTATTTCCTGACGGTACGCCACATCGTCTGGCATGCCCGCTATGTGTTGAAAATCCTCTGCCAAGGGCGTGGCTCGGCAGCCAATTCCACCGTCTGTTTCTGCCTCGGCATCACCGAGGTCGATCCCACATTCACGACGCTTCTCTTCGAACGGTTCATTTCGACGGAGCGGAACGAGCCGCCGGATATCGACGTGGATTTCGAGCATGCGCGACGTGAGGAGGTTATCCAGTATATCTACCAGCATTATGGCTATCGCCATGCCGGCTTGACGGCGGCGGTCACCAGCTACCGGACCCGCATGGCCGGGCGCGAGGTGGCCAAGGCTTTCGGCCTTTCCGAAGACGTGCAGTCTGCCCTTTCGAGCACGGTTTGGGGCTGGTCGGAAGAGGGGCTTTCTAAGCGCGAGGCAAGGGTCGCGGGGCTCGATGTGACGGACAAGACGACGCTTAAGGTGATTGCCCATGCGAAGGAACTCATGGGTTTTCCGAGGCATCTCACCCAGCATGTCGGTGGGTTCCTGATAACCCGCGACCGGCTCGATGAAGTCGTGCCGATCATGAAGACGGCGATGCCCGGTCGCTACATGGTCGAATGGGACAAGGACGACCTCGACACGCTGAAGCTTTTGAAGATCGACGTGCTGGCGCTCGGCATGCTGACCTGCCTCAAGAAAGCATTCGAGCTGATGAAGCAGCATTACGATCGAGAAGAGACGTTGGCTGGTCTTCTTCAGGATAAGCAGGATGATGTTTACGACATGATCTGCCGTGCCGACACGATCGGCGTATTCCAGATCGAAAGCCGGGCTCAGATGAGCATGCTGCCGCGTCTAAGGCCTCGAGAGTTTTATGATCTTGTCGTCGAGGTGGCGATCGTTCGACCAGGACCGATCCAGGGGAATATGGTCCATCCATATCTGAAGCGGCGGGAAGCCTTACGGAACAATCAGCCTATCGAATACCCTGGCCCTGAATTGGAAAAGGTTCTTGAACGGACACTGGGCGTCCCGCTTTTCCAGGAGCAGGCAATGCAGATCGCAATCACTGGAGCTGGCTTTTCGGCGGCGAAAGCGGACAAATTGCGTCGGTCGATGGCGACGTTCAAGCGTTCCGGAAGAGTGGATGAATTCAGGCGTGATTTCATTGCTGGCATGGAGAAGAATAAGTACCCAAGAGAATTCGCAGAAAGCTGCTTCAGCCAGATCGAAGGTTTTGCCGAATACGGCTTTCCGGAAAGCCATGCGGCTTCATTCGCTTTGCTTGTCTACGCCTCTTCCTGGATCAAGGCCTATTACCCGGACGTCTTCTGCACGGCGATGTTGAATTCCCAGCCAATGGGCTTTTATGCGCCAGCGCAACTCGTTCGCGATGCGCGGGAACATGGCGTCAAAATTCTTCCCGTCGATATCAATCGTTCGGATTGGGACTGCACTTTGGAAGCGGCTGCCTTCGACAGGAATGCGATCGATAAGCGCCACGAATCCATGCGGGACGTCATCAAGACCGAGCGGGCCGTGCGGCTTGGGTTTCGACAGGTCAAAGGCCTTGCCGAAAAAGACATGGTCGAGAAGTTCATTGCCAACCGAGGAGAGGGCTATACCTCAATCCACAATCTCTGGCAGCGGTCCGGCCTCGACAAGTCGGATATCGAGCGGCTGGCCGATGCCGATGCCTTCAACTCCGTAGGGCTCAATCGCCGTGAGGCGCTCTGGGCGGTCAGGGGGCTCGATGCCAGGGGGGCTGCCGAGAAACTACCTCTGTTCGAAATGGCCGATCGCATGGATCTGAGGCCCGAGGCGAGAGTGGCTCTGCCGGAAATGCTGCCCGGGGAACAGGTGGTCGAGGATTACCGCTATCTCTCGCTTTCGCTGAAGGCGCATCCGGTCTCTTTCCTGCGGGAGGAATTCAAGGCGATGGGGATTACCCGTAGCGTCGATCTCCTGACGGTTCCGAACGGGCGAAGGGTGACGATCGGCGGACTGGTTCTCGTCCGGCAGCGGCCGGGCTCGGCCAAGGGCGTGATTTTCATGACGCTGGAAGACGAGACCGGCGTTGCCAATGCGATCGTCTGGCCGAAGATTTTCGAACGCTACAGGCCGGTCGTGATGGGCGCGCGGCTGGTGAAGATCCGGGGGAGACTGCAAAGCCAGAGTGGCGTCATCCATACCGTGGTCGAGCATATCGAAGACATTACACCGATGCTGGGTTTGCTCCAGAAGGAGGCGAGGCGGTTCGGTGTATCGGCCCGCTCGGACGAGGTGTTGCAATCGAGCGGCGACCACCGTCAGAAGAGGCGCTCCAATGGGATGGAGGAGAAAGACAGCAAGTTCCCAAAAGAGGCCGGGCTTCATCATTCCCATGCAACTGGTCCGGGAAGCGTCATGCCCAAGGGCCGTAACTTCCACTAATTGCCGGTGGGAATGGGCCGAAAGAAGAGGCCACGGGTATGGCAAGCGCCCTTAAGAAATGATGCATATATGTCGATTCTTTCTTGACATCTACTGTCCGCTTTCGCAAAAAGAAGATGTTACAGGTCATGTTTGGCAGGTCGACCGAGAATGCTGGTTTGCAGTTGCAATTACATCACCGACAGGGAAATCAAGGACGTCATCACGCAACTCCTTGACGAAGACTGTTGGCAGCTCATCGTACCGTCAAAGGTCTATCATGCCATGGCGAAACGCGGTCGCTGCTGCGGCTGCTTCCCGGGCGTTGTCGACCTGATCATTCGCACGACCGAGGAATATCACGCCGCGCACCACTCGACGGAAGACGAGGTGGTCGTATATATGTCCCGCCTGAGACAATTCCATGAGGAAAACAGGAGAGCGGACATTGAAAGGCGACTCAAAGGTCATCGAGCGGCTTAACGAGGCACTTTTTCTCGAGCTGGGCGCAGTCAATCAGTATTGGCTGCATTATCGCCTGCTGGATGATTGGGGCTTCAAGAAGCTCGCGAAAAAAGAGCGTGCTGAATCGATCGAAGAAATGCAGCATGCCGATCGTCTCATCGATCGCATCATCTTTCTCGAAGGCCATCCCAACCTGCAGACGGTTGCCCCGCTGCGCATCGGCCAGAACGTCAAGGAAGTCCTGGAGGCCGATCTTGCCGGCGAATATGATGCCCGCACGGCCTACAAGGCTTCCCGCGACATCTGTCACGCGGCTGGCGACTATGTCTCGATGAAGCTCTTCGAGGAGCTTCTGATGGACGAGGAAGGCCATATCGACTTCCTCGAAACCCAACTCGATCTGCTGGCAAAAATCGGCGAGGAACGTTACGGCCTCCTCAACGCAGAGTCTGCCGACTCCGCCGAATAATCGGCTGTACCTGACATAAAAACCCGGCGAAGCATCGGCTCCGCCGGGTTTTTCATTGCAGCCACGAAGCCGTTTCACATGGCGGCCGGCCGATTCGGGTGCCCACTGCCGCGGTCAGAGCCTCTCGGTCGCCACCTTGGCCAGATGGGTGAACTCCGCGATGACCTGATCGTAGACAGCGCGCTTGAAAGGGACGATCAGGCCGGGAAGGTCCGCCATCGGCTTCCATTCCCAGGCATCGAATTCCGGCGCATGTCCGCCGGGCGGCGGGGTGATGGCAATCTCGCTTTCGTCGCCATCGAAGCGGAAGGCAAACCAGCGCTGGGTTTGGCCGCGATATTTTCCTTTCAGCCCGATGCCGATCAGATGTGCGGGCAGATCGTAATTGATCCAATCCTGCGCCTCGGCCAGCAAGGTGACGGAGCGCATCCCGGTTTCCTCGTAGAGTTCGCGATAAGCCGCGGGCAGCGGGTCCTCGCCCTTGTCGATGCCGCCCTGCGGCATCTGCCAGAGCTGCGGCGAACCGTCAAATTCACTGTTGCCTTCGCTGATGCGCCGCCCGGCCCAGACTAGGCCTGCATGGTTCAGAACCATGATGCCGACGCAGGGGCGATAGGGAAGCTCTTCGGCGACGACCGAACGTTTGTCTTTCTTGCTCATGGATAACTCCGATCGATTACGGTCCGACGCTTTCGCCCGCAAGCGACGAGACGCCGACAATCTCGACACCGCGCTGCGAGACTTCCTCGCTCCATTGCCTTATCGCATCGATGCTCTCGTCGAAAGCCGAGGCGATGCCGATTGCCGTGCCCTTGCGGCCGGCAATACGCTCCAGTTCATCCAGCTTCTTGAGGATGGCGTCCTTCTGCAACTGCCCATCAAGCGTCAGATCGCCAAAGGCATGCGGCAGCTCGATCGCCTTGGCAACGATCGCCGTCTTGGACTGAGCGGATGTCCCGTCGTCGAGGAAAAGCAGACCCCGCTTGGAAATATCGCGCAGGATCGGTTCCAACGCGCCGGCATCCGAGAGATAACGGCCGCCGAGATAGTTCATGACGCCGGTATAGTTGGTGATCTCGCCCATGGCCCGGTGAAGCCGGCCGAGGTTATCCTTGGCCGACATCTTGGTCAGCAAAGTGCCGGGGCCTGGATCGTTCGCCGGATAATCAAACGGTTCGAACGGCACCTGGATCAGGATTTCGTGGCCGGCGCGGCGGGCTTCCTGCATCCAGCGCTGCAGGCTGTTGCCGCTGACGGCAAAGGCGAGCGTCACTGTTGGCGGCAGGTCGCGGATCGCCCGCTGGGTGCCCGTCTGGCTGAGCCCGAGACCGCCGACGACGATCGCGATGCGGGTTCCGCGCGCGCCGGACCAAGGCCGCGCATACTGATCCATCGGCCGCTGTCCGCCTGGCCCGACAACAGGCAGCCGGCCATGGGGCGAATCCTCCAGCAGCGCATCGTTGGGTTGGGCAGCCACACGTGGGTCCTGGCCGATCCGCTGGGTGCCGATCATCACCGGCCCGCTGCCGTCGCGCGAGCGTGGCGTGTACTTGGTCACGACCGACCCGTCATCGGTCAGCGTCCGTTCGATATTGGCGCCGGAATTCGGATCGGAACGAGGCATCCCGACGGATGGCTGCGGCGACGCGTTCGGGTCGGGTTTGGCGGAGGGCTGGGTCGGTTCCGGCTTGGAAGCGGTCGGAACACTGGAAGCCACCTGCTTCAGGGCATCATCGCCGCGCATGGCGTAGAGCGAAAGCCCCAGGATGCCGACGACCGCCAGAGCGGCAAAAACGATTGCGAGAGAAAACCTCCGGTTCCGTCGCCGAGCGGCCGGCCGGTTCTGTCCGAGCGGTGCATGGAGATCGGTGCCCAAGGTCTGTTCCGCGTTTCTTCTGCAGATACGAAGAACCGGCCAGCGAGACGTTTTCGATGCGTCACGCTGGCCGGTCCGATGATGTCTTTACTTCTTGATCGTGGCGGCGGCGGCCTTATCCGGGCTCGGCGGGAAGGACGGATCCTTCTTCACGCCGCGGAAGAGATCGAGCGCATAGTTGAGCTGGAGGTCGTCCTTGGCTTCCGGCGGCACGTAAGCGACGGAACCGGAACCTTCGTCGGTTTCCGCCGCGCCCTGGATGTGGCCGCGCAGGCTCGACTCGCCTTCAGCCCTGACCTTGCCCTGCAGTTCCGGCGGCAGCGGCTGTTCGACCTTGATATCCGGCTGGATGCCGGTGCCCTGGATCGACTTGCCCGACGGCGTGTAATAGAGCGCGGTGGTCAGACGCAGCGCGCCGGCATCGCCGAGCGGGATGATCGTCTGAACCGAGCCCTTGCCGAAGGACCGCGTGCCGAGAACCGTGGCACGGCGCAGATCCTGAAGCGCACCGGCGACGATTTCCGAAGCGGAAGCCGAGCCGCCGTTGACGAGCACGATAACCGGCTTGCCGTCGGTCAGGTCACCGGGGCCAGCGTTGAAGCGGCGGGTCTCTTCGGCATTTCGGCCGCGGGTGGAAACCACTTCGCCACGCTCCAGGAAGGCGTCGGACACGTTGATCGCCTGGTCGAGCAGACCGCCCGGGTTGAGGCGCAGGTCGAGCACATAGCCCTTCAGCTTGTCGGCCGGGACATCCGCCTTGATCTTCTTGATCGCCTTTTCGAGGTCGTCATAGGTCTTCTCGGTGAAGGAGATGACACGGACATAACCGACATCGCCGCCTTCGACACGGGATTTTACGGCGCGGACCGCGATAATGTCGCGTACCACGGTGATGTCGAGCGGCTTGTCGGCGCCCTGACGGATGATCGTCAGCTTGATCGGGGTGTTGACGCCGCCGCGCATCTTCTCGACGGCTTCTTCGAGCTTCAGGCCGCGCACCGGCGCGCCATCGATCTCGGAGATGAAGTCGCCTGCCAGAATGCCGGCCTTGGAAGCGGGCGTATCGTCGATCGGCGCGATGACCTTGACGAGTTCGTTCTCCATCGTCACCTCGATGCCGAGGCCGCCGAACTCGCCACGCGTCTGCGTGCGCATGTCTTCGGCATCCTTGGCATTCATGAAGCTCGAATGGGGGTCGAGCGAGGTCAGCATGCCGTTGATGGCGTTCTCGACCAGCTTTTCCTCATCCGGTGGGGTCACATACTGGGCGCGGACCCGTTCGAACACGTCGCCGAAGATCGACAATTCCCGGTAGGTCGAAGGACCTGCGGCCTGCGCCGGCACACCGGCCGAGTAAATCACGCTCATCGCGGTCGCACCCATGAGTGCACCGACGATGACAAGAGAAGCCCTACGAATCATTTCGTGCCCTTCCAGTTTCTTTCGAGGTCCACCACGGCTTGGAATCGACCGGTGTGCCATCTTTTCGGAATTCAATGTAAAGCGTTGGACGATCTGTTTCCAGCGCCAATGCGGTCGCGCTTGCCACTCTTTTCTCACCCATCACGGCAATGGGTTCGCCTGCGAAAACGAACTTGCCCTGCCGTGCATTCACAACGTCCATGCCGGTCAGAACCAGATGGTATCCATCTCCGGCATTGAGGATGATCATCTGTCCGTAACTCCGGAAGGCTCCGGCGAAAACCACCAGGCCATCAGCCGGCGCCGTCACCACCGCACCCGCGTTCGAAGCAACCGTCATGCCTCTCGCCGTGTGCCCCGTTCCGTCGGCGTCACCGAACCACCGCAATACATCTCCGGCGACCGGAAGCTCCAGCTTCTGCTTGAGGCTGGAAAACGCGTATGCGGGCGCAATGCGGTTTTTGTCAGGCACGCCGCTTTGGGCGAGCTGCTTTGCCCTTTCGCGCTCGGCGTCCGACATCATGCGCTGGCGTTCTTCCTCGGCGCGTGCCTGGTCGATCGCTTCGCGCACCGAGGCGATCTCGCCTTCGAACGACTGGATGAGGTTCTCGAGCGTGGTGGCGCGACCGGCGAGCTCCTCGGAGCGGCGGCGCTCGGCGTCGAGATCGGCCGCGTTGCGCTTGTTCAACTTTTCGTTTTCCGCAAGCAGCAGGGCCATGCGCCGGTCTTCCTCGAGGCTTGCGGCAATGGTGCTGGAGACAGTGGTCTTCTCGGTCATCGCCGAAGCCTGAAGAGAGGCCAGCGACTGAAGGTCGGCGACGAGCTTGTCCGCCTCGTGGCGCATGCCGGGGACGACTGCGCCGAGCAGGATCGCGCTTCGGACCGAAGCGAGCGCATCGTCGGGCGTCACCAGAAGTGCAGGCGGCGGATTGCGGCCCATACGCTGGAGGGCTGCGAGCACTTCGGCCAGCACGGCGCGGCGGCCACGCAGGGAGGCGCGGATACCGTCCTCCTTGAGCTTCAGCTCGGTGATCTTCTTTTCGCTCTCGAAAATCTTGGTTTCCAGGCTCTTGCGACGGCCGGCCGAATCGATCAGCGCCTGGCGGATATCGGCGGTGTTCTTCCTGATATCGGCGATGTTCTTTTCGATCGCTGCGGCTCTGTCGCCGGCGATCTTCATGGTCTTGGTCAGGACTTCGAGCTCGCCGCGGGTTTCGTTGCGCCGGCGCTGCAGATCGGCGGTGGGATCGACTGCCGTGGCCGGTGCCGCCTGGGGTGCCATCGGCGAGGCCGCATTCTGGGCGCGGGCGGTATTGGGGATCTGGAGGGGCGGAACCAGCACGAAACCGAGACCCGCCGCCAGAAGCAGCGCGCGCCGGTACGATGTGATCCTGATTGTCCGCATTCCCGCTCCGCTAATCGCCGGATCGAGAAAGCCTAAGCTGATTTGCCCGGCGAGGCCACAAACAACATCGTGTTTGAAGGTAAACGATCGTTTAAGCTCTGTGATAGGGATGGCCCGAAAGAATGGTGACGGCGCGGTAGAGCTGTTCGGCGATCAGGATGCGCACCAGCTGATGCGGCCATGTCATCGAGCCGAGGTTGAGCACCATATCGGCCCGTCCGCGCAAGTCCGGATCAAGCCCGTCGGCGCCGCCGATCGCCAGCATCAGGTCACGTTTGCCGCTGTCGCGATATCGGCCGATCATGCCCGCGAAAGCCTCGCTGTCGAGCGCCTTGCCGCGTTCGTCGAGAAGAATGAGAACCGCGCCGTTGGGAAGCAGCTTCTCAAGTGCGCCGGCTTCTTCGCGCTTGCGGGTATCGGCATTCGCTGCACGGCTTTCCTGGATCTCGATCTGTTTCGACAATTCCAGGCTCACCGCCGGGCCAGCCTTGGCGAAGCGGTCGAGATAACGGGAAGCAAGTTCCTTCTCCGGTCCGGTCTTTAGCCGTCCCACGGCGAAAAGGCTTATTCGCATGTCCTGATCCGTTGATTTTGCGGCCGAAAATTCCACCTTGCGGCGAGTTGGCACCCAGCCGCGTGATTTCGACCTCAGTCCGACCGGTTCAGAACGTGCCCGAACCCGTCAGTGCAGCAGCGTGCCTTCCTCGATATCCGGCGTCGCCCACATCTTTTCGATGTTGTAGAACGCGCGAATTTCAGGACGGAACACGTGGACGATGATGTCGCCGGTGTCAATGAGCACCCAGTCGCCCGTCTCCTGCCCTTCGACGCGGGCGTTGCCAAGCCCCTCGTCCTTCAGGTCGGAAATCAGGTGATCGCTGATGGCCATGACATGCCGGTTCGATCGTCCGGAGACAACGACCATGTAGTCCCCGAGCGCTGATTTTCCAGCAATGTTGATGGTGACGATATCTTCAGCTTTGGAGTCCTCGAGACTTGCGAGGACCAGTTCGAGAGCACGGGCGGCAGCATCGGCGCCACGTTCCAGGCTCTGCGGGAGAACGGAGGCCGTCCTGCCCTTGGCGTGTACTGTTGTCAGGGTTTGTCCTTTCATCCGGGTAACAGCAACAGGCACTTGAAGCGAATCCGATTCACGCTCGGCCGCTGTATTTAAGGTGGCATCGAATTCTTAATCTTTCAAGAGAGCGTCCGAAAAGGTGATAGAAGGATGTAGACCCCTTTTGTCGCGGCAGCTCGGCCGGTACTATTCCTTTTGCGGGTCGTTTGCGGCGCGGATCGCCGTGGAGCTCAGGGCCGAACGCGGGCCGTGGATGAAGGTCCAGGCCGGCGCGCGCCGCTTCCAGAGCGTACCGGCATCATCCTCGTCCACACGGGCGTAATCGAAGGTGCGGGCCATTTTCGACGACAGGAACGACAGGGTCGCCCCTGGCCGGTCGATGACCGCGATTGGGAAAGTCGAGGCGATCGTCTGCCATTTCTGCCAGTGGTGGAAGGTCTTCAGGCTGTCGGCGCCCATCACCCAGACGAAATGCACGAGCGGGTTTCTGGCCTTCACGAAGGAGAGCGTATCGGCGGTATAAGATCCGCCGAGCGTCTTTTCGAAGGCTGTGATCTTGATGCGCGGGTCGTCGATCAGCTTTTCGCTCATCGCCAGCCGGTCGTCGAGCGAAGCAAGTTCGGAGCGGCTTTTCAGCGGATTGCCGGGAGTGACCACCCACCAGAGCTGGTCGAGGCCGAGCCGGCGAAGCGCGATCTCCGCGACGAGGAGGTGACCCTCATGCGGCGGATTGAACGAACCGCCGAACAAGCCGACGGCCATGCCCCGTTCGGCATGCGGCATGACCAGATATCGGCGGTCGATCGTCTCTTCCGTCACGCGCGATCAGGGCCGGATCTGGCCGGTGCCGTGCACCCGGTATTTGAACGAGGTCAGCTGCTCGACGCCGACGGGGCCGCGCGCATGCATCTTGCCGGTCGAAATGCCGATTTCGCCGCCCATCCCGAACTCGCCGCCATCGGCGAACTGGGTGGAGGCATTGTGCAGCAGGATCGCTGAGTCGAGTTCGTTGAAGAAACGGGAAACGACCTGCGGATCCTCGGCGATCACGGCCTCGGTGTGGTTGGAGGAATAGGTGTTGATGTGACGGATGGCGCCGGAAATGCCGTCGACGACCGCAACCGAGATGACTGCGTCGAGATATTCGGTGCGCCAGTCCTCTTCCGTCGCAGGCTTGAAGCCCGGGAACACCTTGAGAACGGTGGCAGAGCCCCGGATCTCGCAGCCGGCTTCCGTCAGCGCCTCGAGGATCGGCATCAGATGCGTGCCGATCCCGGCACTGTCGATCAACAGCGTCTCGGCCGCGCCGCAGACGCCGGTGCGGCGCATCTTGGCGTTGACGATGATCTTCTTGGCCATTTCCAGGTCCGCGGAGGCATCCACATAGATATGGCAAAGGCCTTCGAGATGGGCGAAGACCGGCACACGCGCCTCGCTCTGGACGCGGGCGACCAGGCTCTTGCCGCCGCGCGGCACGATCACGTCGATCGCGCTATCGAGGCCCGACAGCATGGCGCCGACGGCGGCGCGGTCGGTGGTCGGCACGATCTGGATCGCATGTTCCGAAAGTCCGGCAGCCTTCAGACCAGCCACGAGGCATGCGTGGATCGCCGCCGAGGACTGGGCCGAATCGGAGCCGCCGCGCAGGATCACGGCATTGCCGGCCTTGAGGCAGAGCGCGCCGGCATCCGCGGTGACGTTCGGGCGGCTTTCATAGATCACGCCGATGACGCCGAGCGGCGTGCGGACACGTTCGATCTTCAGCCCGTTCGGGCGGTCCCAGGCGGCGATGACTTCGCCGACCGGATCCTTGAAGTCGGCGATCTCACGCAGCGCCTGCGCCATGCCGGCGATGGACTTTTCGGTGAGCGTCAGCCGGTCGATGAACGACGGCAGAAGGTCCTTGCCCTCGACCCCTTTCAGGTCGGCGGCATTGGCGGCGAGGATCCCGTCCTTTGCAGCAAGGATCGCATCCGCCATGGCGTGGAGAGCCTTGTTCTTGGCTTCGGTCGAGGCCGTCGCAAGCTGGCGGGCCGCCGCCTTGGCGTTGCGGCCGATCCGGTCCATCACGGCGGCGACGTCGCCCGTCTTCGCTACCATATCAAGCATGGGCGGCATCCTCCTTGCGATCTTCTTTTTTGGCTTTGCGCTTGGCAGGCCCCGTCATCACCAGGTCGTCGCGATGGACCATGGCGGCGCGGCCGGCATACCCGAGGATCGCCTCGATCTCGCCGGACTTGCGTCCGGTGATCTGTCGGGCCTCTTCCGCATCGTAGCTCACAAGGCCGCGGGCGATCTCGCGACCGTCGATGCCGATGATCGCGACCGTGTCGCCGCGATGGAAATGGCCGTCGATCCGGCGCACGCCGGCAGGCAGAAGGCTCTTCCCGGTGCCGAGCGCGGTTTCGGCGCCTTCGTCGACGAAAAGTTCGCCGGCCGGCTGAAGCTGTCCCGCGATCCAGGTTTTCCGTGCAGTCACGGGGGTTCCGGAGGGCGCGAACCAGGAGGAGCGGGTGCCTTGCTCGATGGCGCGCAGCGGATGCTCGGTCTTGCCGGATGCGATGATCATGGCGCAGCCGGCGCCGGTGGCGATCTTGCCGGCATCGATCTTGGTGCGCATGCCGCCGCGCGACAGTTCGGACGCAGCGCCGCCGGCCATGGCCTCGATCTCCGGCGTGATCGCCGGGACGACGTCCAGGAATTTCGCGCCCGGATCGAGATGCGGCGGGGCGGTGTAGAGGCCGTCGATGTCGGACAGCAGAACCAGGAGATCGGCGCTGGTCATGGTGGCGACGCGGGCGGCGAGGCGATCGTTGTCGCCATAGCGGATTTCGGTTGTGGCGACCGTATCGTTCTCGTTGATGATCGGCACGGCGCCGATCTTCAGAAGCTGGTTGATGGTGGCTCGGGCGTTGAGGTAACGACGGCGCTCCTCCGTGTCGCCCAGCGTCAGCAGGATCTGGCCAGCCACGATGCCATCGCGCGAAAGACTTTCCGACCAGGCGCGCGCAAGCGCGATCTGGCCGACGGCCGCCGCCGCCTGGCTTTCCTCGAGCTTCAATGCGCCGGAGGGCAGGTCGAGCACGGTGCGGCCCATGGCGATCGCGCCCGAAGACACGACCAGGACGTCGATGCCCCTCGCCTTCAACGCGGCGATATCGGCACAGATCGCGTCGAGCCATTGCGACTTCAGGCCCGTCCTGCGATCGACGAGCAGCGCCGAGCCGATCTTGATGACGATGCGGCGATGGCTGGCGATCGGTTTACGGACAGCCGTCATGCGTCCTCGTCCTCATCGAAATCCTGGATGGGTGTCGAGCGATCGGGCAGCGCCGTTTCGTTGACGCCGCTCGCCTCGACGATCACGTCGCGCAGCGCGCGCAGCACTTCGGTCATGCCCTTGCCGGTGACGGCGGAGATCAGGAACGGCGTCTGGCCGCAGGCCTTTTCCAGCTCCTTCGCCTTCTTCTTCAGTTCCTTGTCGTCGAGCACGTCGATCTGCGACAGCGCCACGATGACCGGCTTGTCGATCAGGCCACCGCCATAGGCCTCGAGTTCGTGTTTGACGGTCTTGTAGGCCTTGCCGACCTTTTCCTCCACGGAGGAAACCAGATGCAGAAGCACGCGGGTGCGCTCGACATGGCCGAGGAACCGGTCGCCGATGCCGACACCCTCATGGGCGCCTTCGATCAGGCCAGGAATATCGGCGAGCACGAATTCGCGGCCGTCGATCGTGGCGACGCCGAGATTGGGAT
This sequence comes from Neorhizobium vignae, assembly GCF_000732195.1. Taxonomy (GTDB): domain Bacteria; phylum Pseudomonadota; class Alphaproteobacteria; order Rhizobiales; family Rhizobiaceae; genus Neorhizobium; species Neorhizobium vignae. The sequence goes on along the minus strand of NZ_JNNU01000017.1, from coordinate 3,846 downwards.
GCAGCGTCGTGAACGGATAGTTGGCGATCTTCGGACGGGCGCGGGTGACGCTGGCAAGGAATGTCGACTTGCCGGCATTCGGCATTCCGACGAGGCCGGCATCGGCGATCAGCTTCAGCCGCAGCCAGATGGTTTTTTCCTCGCCCTCAAGGCCGGGATTGGCCCAATTCGGCGCCTGGTTGGTCGCGCTCTTGAAATGGGTGTTGCCGAAGCCGCCATTTCCGCCCTTGGCGAGCCGGAACCTCTGGCCTTCGCGGGTGAGGTCGATGATCAGGGTCTCGTTGTCTTCCTCGAATATCTGGGTGCCGACGGGTACTTTCAACGTCACTTCGCCGCCATTGGCGCCGGTGCGGTTGCGGCCCATGCCGTGGGTGCCGGTCTGGCCCTTGAAATGCTGCTGGAAGCGGAAGTCGATCAGGGTGTTGAGGCCGTTGACGGCCTCCACCCAGACGTCGCCGCCGCGCCCGCCGTCACCGCCATCAGGTCCGCCGAACTCGACGAACTTTTCCCGCCGGAACGAGACCGCGCCCGCGCCGCCGTCGCCGGAGCGGATATAGACTTTTGCCTCGTCGAGAAATTTCATCTTGTTGCCGTCAGTCTTGTGTTAGTCGGGATGCCTGTCGCCTTAGGTAGGGCGCTCAGTGCATGTCGATAGGGGTTTCGATATCGTCGCTTGGGGCGGAGGTCAAAGAATATCATGAAGTTCGTCAGCTATAACATTCAATATGGGATCGGCATGGACGGTGTGTTCGATCCCGAACGCATCGCCGCGCGTATTGGGGGAGCGGATGTGATCGCGCTTCAGGAAGTGACCCGCGGTTTCCCCAGGAACGGCCATGTGGATCTCGTCGCCCGCTTCTCGGATCTGTTTCCGGACCATTTTCATGTCTACGGCGCGCCCTGCGACCTGCTGCTCGACGTCTCGATCGAGAACGGCCGCCGCATCGAGCGCCGTTTTCAGTTCGGCAACATGATCCTGTCGCGCTGGCCGATCCTTTCCACCCGCCATCTTCTGCTGCCCCGCAGCCGCACCGTCGAGATGCTCAACCTGCAGCGCGGAGCACTGGAAGCGGTCATCGTTGCACCCGGCGGGCCGCTTCGTGTCTATTCCGTCCATCTCGATCATGTTTCTCCCGATGAACGGCTCGGCCAGATCCGTTATCTCAAGGAGCGGGTGATCAATTTCACCTCCGAAGGTGGTTCGCTCACCGGCGCCGCCGAAGAGGGTTTCCCGGATCTGCCGCTGCCGGAGGATTTCCTGCTGATGGGCGATTTCAACATGGAGCCGGAATCGACGGAATATATCGCCCTGGCCGGCCAGCGAGATCGTTACTACGGCCGCATCCTGCGCGCCAACGAACCCGTCGACGTGCTGGACCGCCTTGGATTGCTGACGCCGGAGACCTATACCTGGGCGAAGCCGCCGGGCGACGGGCCGATAAAGATGCATCTCGATCATTGCTTCGTGAATGCCGGACTGGTGCCGCGGCTGAAAAACGCCTGGATCGACAATGAGGCGCCTGGTTCCGACCATTTTCCGCTCTGGGTCGAGGTCGAGTGAGTGATCCGGCGGAGTTTCTCCGCCGGATCTTTGTTACCTGAGCGTCATGGTCGGGCCGGCCGCCGGAAATCCTCCGGCAGAAGCATGGTCTCGATATGCGGCACCAGGCGGTTGCGGGACAGGCTGAAGAGCTGGTTCGCATCGACGATGGTAAAGCCGAGCTTCTTCTGCACGTTCAACGAGGCGAGGTTATCCGCAAAGGCACCCGAAAACACCTGCGCCTCCGGCATCCGCCGGAAGAAGCGCTCCAACGCCCCGGCCACCGCTTCCGTCATATAACCCCGATCCCAGTAGAGCCGGTTGAGCCAGTAGCCAAGACGCCATTGACCGCGTCTCGGTTCCAGGCAGACGGCGCCGATATGGGTGTCGTCACCGGTGGTGATCGCCAGCGTCCAGTCCGGCAGGATGCCGGATGCATGCGGGACGAGCCAGTCCAGCGCGTCCTGGCGGTCATAGGGCTGCGGCACCCGCGCCAGCATGCGTGCGACCTTGAAATCGCCGAGCGATTCGGCAATCGCCGTCGCATCGGTGATCCTGTGCGGGCGAAGGACCAGCCTTTCCGTGGTGATGACCGGGCAGGGGCCTGGCATCGTTGCGGTCGTGCTCGTCTTCTGGAGAACGGCGGCGTTCATCGCAGTTCTCCCCAGCTTCTCAAGGACATCCAGGTCTTGCGGTCGAGCCGGAACCATTCGACCGCGACCATGCCGCCAAGCGCCAGGCAATCGATCATGCCTGTGCCCTGGAACTGGAAGCCGCATTTCTGGATCACCCGCCGGGAGGCGATATTGGTTACCCGGCAGCGGGCATCGATATGGTCGATGTTGTTGCGGGTGCGGAAGGCCATGTCGATCAGGGCATGGGCGGCTTCCGTGGCGTAACCCCTGTTCCAGTAGGGTTCGCCCAGCCAATAGCCGAGTTCGAGCGTTCTCTCATCCTGTTGCGGTTCGAGCGCGCAGCAACCGAGAAAGGCGCCGTTGTCTCCTCGCGTGATGGCGTAGACGCATTTGCCAATCTCGCCGGCCTTCGTGCGTCGCACGAAATCGGCTGCGTCCTTAGCCGTATAGGGATGCGGCATACGCGACACCATGGTCGCGATATTCGCATTGTTGGCGAGATGGGCAAGTGCGTCGATGTCTTCTTCGTGGGGCGTGCGCAGAACTAATCTCTGCGACAATAAGACGGGGCAATCGCTTCTCGACCGGTCGGGTCTTAACCGTTCCTCTGGCGGCCGGGATTGGCTCGCCCTCAGTAATTCGCCTTGCATGTTCAGTCCTCCTGTTGGGGGTAAAGAAAAAGGGAAGATGGTGGTGTCCCATCTTCCCTTTTTTCTGACTGAACCTTTGGGCGTTCAGCCGGGTCGATGTGACACCGGCTGCTCAAAACGCTTGCCGGCTTTATTCTGCTGCTTCGGCTTTCGGCATTACGGACACGAACACGCGACCATTGGCCTTGGTTCGGTAATTCACATTGCCGGCGGTCAGCGCAAAAATGGTGTGGTCCTTACCGAGGCCGACGTTCTGGCCCGGATGCCACTGCGTGCCGCGCTGGCGCACGATAATGTTGCCCGGAATGACAGCTTCGCCGCCGAACTTCTTCACGCCAAGGCGCTTGGATTGCGAATCGCGACCGTTGCGCGACGAACCGCCAGCTTTTTTATGTGCCATTGGAGTTCTCCTTTACCCTTCGAAACCCGTTGTTAAGCCAAGATGTCCGTGATGCGAACGACCGTGTGATGCTGGCGATGGCCGCGAATCCGCTTGGAATTCTGACGACGACGCTTCTTGAAGGACAGAACCTTCTTGCCGCGATTATGCTCGACCACTTCGGCCTTGACCGTCGCACCCGCAACGAAGGGTGCGCCGAACTTGGCATCGGCGCCAACGCCGACAACCAGGATTTCGTTGAATTCTACAACTGAACCAGCTTCGGCTTCCAGCTTTTCGATGGTGAGCACGTCGTTGGCTGCCACGCGGTACTGCTTACCGCCGGTCTTGATGACTGCGAACATTTTTTATCCTTTCATGTTCGTTTCCGGCTCTGCCTTGCAAAAGGCGGCCGTCTTTTTATCAGTCGGGCTCTAGCAGGGTTTCGAAAGAGGTGATCTTTAGAACGTGTCTGCCGGTGGAATTCGTGCGGCTGTTCCAACAACCTCCACACAAACAAAGAGGCATGGATACTTTTCCACGCCTGATCGCGAGCGGACATACGCGAGCGACAAAAAACTGTCAAGACGAAAGGATATAAAGACTTGATATTCGCCCCTTGCCAGCCCCATGTTTGCCCGC
>NZ_JNNU01000016.1 GCF_000732195.1 Neorhizobium vignae | reverse complement strand
AGTTCGGATCCCTTCAAGACCTGGAAACTTGTTTCGGCGATGTGCTGAATGACGGCTATGCGCCCCCATTGGGGACGTACATTTTAAAGGTGTGCCCCCTGAAAGCAGGCATGGTCACGACGTGATCCCGCGCAGCATGCAAATGCTCCCGATGGCCACAGGTTCAAGCGCACTCATCTGAAGATGGTTGGCGGATGGCCGTAATTCCGCGAGAAAGCGGTCGCGAAATGTGCGGAATCTGAGAAGCCTGTTTCGAATGCGATTTCGGTCATAGACAGGGCACCATTCTCAACAAGAAAGCGCGCGTAGCCGGGTCTCCAGAATGAACCGTTTCGGCGTGACTCCGATATGCTGCCGGAACAGTCGGGCGAACTGGCGCGGCGAGAGTCCTGCCGCACGCGCTGCCTCGTTTGGTGAGATATCTTGTTCTTTTTTACTCTCAAAGAGGACCACCGCACGCTATATCCGGGTGTCCTCAACATGACGGAAAGCCGACGCGCGGCCTTGATCGAAGGCACTTATTGTCGTGTGCTCGGTCAAGGAGAGCGGGTGCACAGCTTTCGCCGCGCTGTCTGGCCCGCAATGCCGGCGAGTGATTTCCGTCATCAGCGAGAGGACAGAGATGCTGCCGGGCACTGTGATCCGGCCGTTGTCAATCAGGGAATCGCCGCGGGTCAAAAGGCGATGCGCGGAAAGGCAATGCGGAAATCCTTTGCATGAAATGGGTGCATTGACGCCTTTCTCCCCTCGAGTAGACGCCGGTTTCCCACGCGGCATCATCGATTGGCTTGAACGTCCTTCTCAGCTCTTGCGCGGCTCCTCGGGAACGAGGCTTTCCAGGTTCATCCCAAGCGCATCGCCGAGCTTTTTCATGGTTGGCAGGGTCACGGCCATGTCGAGGATCGAGCTGACGGTCTGGTCGACCGGGGAGGGCATGCGTTCGCCGGCCTCGCTCAAGCGGCCAAGGCCGGTGATGTGGTTGATCGAGATGCCCTTGATCTTCTCGGCCGGCTTGACCATCTCGCCGATGATGGCGGGCAGGGCGGCGAGCCGCGCCTTTTCCATCTCCATGGCCGCCAGTTCCGGCGAGCGGGTGTTTTCCGCCTCGATCCGGGCGGCCTCGCCGTCGGCCTCGGCCTTCTTCTGGATGCGCAGCGTATCGGCCTCCTCCCGGCGGATCAGGCCGCGAGTCTTGGCGGCGACCTGGTCGCTTTCGGAGGTGATGCGCACGCGTGTGGCCTGCGCTTCCGCATCCTGTTCGGCCGCCAGCAGCGCCAGCCGCTTGCGGCGCTCGGCCTCCGCCACCTGGCGCACCGTCAAGAGGTTTTCCTCCGCGGTGATCACGGCCGCGCGCGCGTCCGCCGCCTCCGCCTTGGCCTGGCTTTCCTCCTGGCTTTTTGCCGAAATCAGGATGGAGCGATCCTGCTCGGCGATTTCAAGCGCACGCGCCTGATTGATCTCGGCCTCGCGGATGATCTGTTCGCGGGCGATGGAGGCGGACTGGATGGCGCGCTCCATGCCGATGCGGGCTTCGGCCGCCGCGGTCTCGGCCTCCGCCTTGCGGCGGGCGACTTCCGTCAGCTGCTGCGCCAGCAGCAGTTCGATCTCCTGGGTCTGCTGGATTTCAGCGCGCCGCTGTTCCAGCTCGATCTCTAGCTTGCGGCGATTGGAATCCACCTCGGCGCGGCGCACGCTGACCTGGCTCTCGCCCTCGATCTCCGCCCGCTCCTTCTTTGATTTGGCAATGACCTCGGCAAGCTTGCGCATGCCCACGGCATTGAAGGCGTTGTTTTCGTCCAGAGCCGAGAACGGCGTCTGGTCGAACGAAGTCAAAGAGACGCTGTCCAGCTGCAGGCCGTATCTGGAAAGAGTGCCGGAAAGGGCTTCATGCACCTGTCGCACGAACTCCCCGCGGTTTTCATGCAGTTCGTCCATGGTCATCTGGGCTGCGACGGCGCGTAACGCATCCACCATCATGCCGTCGATGAGGGATCTGAGTTGATCGGCCTGGAAGGTGCGCCGGCCCAGCGTCTGCGAGGCTCGCACCACCGCGGCTTTTTCAGGAACGACCGAGGTGTAGAACTCGGCGCCGACGTCGATGCGCATGCGGTCCTTGGTGATCAGGGCGCTGTCGCCGGTGCGCGACACGTCCATGCGGATGGTCTGCATGTTGACGCGTCCGACCTCGTGAAAATAGGGGATCGCCAGCGTGCCGCCGTCGATCACCACCTTGCGGCCGCCGATGCCGGTGCGCACGAGGCTCACCTCGTTGGTGGCCCGCTGGTAGAACAGGGCGGCCAGCACGATCAGGATGGCCGCAAGAATGAGTAGGATGATGATCCAGCCCAGAGCGCTCATGGTAAAAGTCCTTTCGGTGCCGGTCAGAACTGCGGCGGGAAATGGCGGCCGCCGCGATCCAGCGTGATCCAGCGCAGCTCGGTGAAGGCGTCGAGCGACCAGCGCCCGCCATATCGTCCGACGCCGCTGGCCTTGGTGCCGCCGAAGGGCACATGCGGCTCGTCGTTGATATTCTGGCAGTTGATGTGGCAGATGCCGGTTTCCAGCCGTTCGGCCAGCCGCAGCGCTCGCGCCTCGTCCTTCGACCACACCGCGGCGGTCAGCCCATATTCCGTGTCGTTGTTGAGCGCTGCCGCCTCACCATCGTCGCGAAACGGGCAGACCACGACCACAGGCCCGAAGGTCTCGTCGTGCCATATGTTCATGGAGCTGTTGACATTCGTGAGCACGGTCGGTTCGACGAAATTCTCCCAGGCGCGGCCGCCGAGCTCCACCTTGGCGCCCTTGGCCACCGCATCGTCGATCAGTGCCTTGACTCGCAGCGCCTGGCGGGTGTTGACCAGCGGGCCAATGACATTGGAGGGGTCGTTGGTATGGCCGGTCTTGAGCTTGCGGGCGCGCGCCAGGAAGCGTTCCATGAACGGCTCGTAGATCTTCTCGTGCACCAGCAGCTTCTCGGTGGACATGCAGACCTGGCCCTGGTGCATGAAGCTGCCGAAATTGGCGGCCCGCGCGGCGGCGTCAAGGTCGGCATCCTCCAGCAGGATCATCGAATCCTTGCCACCGAGCTCGACGCAGACCTTCTTGAGATAGGCGCCGCATTTGGCGGCGATCTGGCGACCGACGGCGGTCGAGCCGGTGAAGCTGATCGCCTTGACCTTGGAATTGCCGATCATCTCGTCGCCTACGGCGCCGACGCTGTCGCGCGAGCAGGTGACGACATTGAAGACGCCGGCCGGTATGCCTGCCTCTTCCAGGATTTCGGCAAAGTATAGGCCGCCTGAATAAGGCGTGTCTTCCGAGGGCTTCAGCACGATCGTGTTGCCGACGGCAAGGGCTGCGGCAAAGCCGCGCGAGGTCAAGATGCCCGGCATGTTCCAGGGGCTGATGACGCCGACGACGCCGAGCGGGAAACGGGTGGCCATCATGAACTTGTGGTGTTCGGATGGCAGCACGTCGCCGATCGACTGGTAGCAGAGCGCGGCCGCGGAACGGAACACCTCCGCCACATAACCTGCCTCGAACATGCCTTTGCCCTTCCAGCCGCCGCCCTCGGCCATGGCCGCCGCACAAAAGTCGGCCTTGCGCTGATCCCAGACGTCGGCGATCTTCAGGAGCAGGTGCGCGCGTTCGTGAAAGGCGCGGCCCGCCCAGTCGCCGAAGGCCGCCTGGGCGGCATCGATCGCCCGGCGCATGTCGGCAGCAGAGCCGTCCGGAATACGCGCATAGACGGAGTTGTCGGAGGGGTTGAGGTCCTCGAAGGTGCGGGCGGCGGGCACCCATTGCCCGCCGATGAACATGCCCCTGACGGAGGGCGTGGGGGACGTGACGACATCAAGCATAATGCAATCTCCTCAGTTGCGGTTGGGATCGTGGCGCCATGCCCGAGCGCGGGCAGCGGCTTCCTCGATCTCTTTCAGGACGGATTTCAGTCGATCCTGGCTGTTGCCCATCTCAAGCGAGGGCGAGGCCGGGAGGGATGGGGGCGCGGTGGCTTGATTGCGTGGCGGGGCCGAGGGCATGGTTGTGCCGTGTTCGGCGCGGCTTGCGCGGCTGGCTTCCGCGATGATGTCATTGAGCGACAGGCCGCCGAGCAGCGCGTCCGCGGCACCGCGCATAGCGGGCGGCGATGGCGATGCGGCCGGACGAGGGGGTGATGCAGACCCCACTGTCGTGGCCTGCCCCTCATCCGGCTGCCGCCACCTTCTTCCCGCGAGCGGGGAGAAGGTATCTGCCGCGGCGTTTCCGTTCCCCCTCGTCCCGCTTGCGGGGAGAGGGTCACCTAGCGCAGCGGAGGCGGGGTGAGGGGCTGTGACCTCCCCGCGCATTGGAACGGCGGGCAGGGCGGCAAGCGCTGCGGCTGCGATAGCGGCGGGCGATGCTCCCGTGGTCCGGGGAGGAACATAGGTGGGAGCAGGGGATGGGGTCGGCATCGACCCAGGCGCCGCAGCTGGCGTCGTCGCCCGCCCGCCCGGCCGCTGACCTGATGCCGACGCCTTGCCGCCGCCCAGATAGGCGGCCTGCACCGCCGGATCGTTGCGGAGGTCCTGCGCCCGGCCCTCATGGATGATATGGCCATTCTCCAGCAGATAGCCGCGGTCGGCAATGGCCAGGCTCTGCTTGGCATTCTGCTCCACGAGCAGGATGCCGATGCCGGTGTCGCGCACCACCTTCAATGCCTGGAACAATTCCTTGCAAAGCAGGGGCGAAAGACCGAGCGAGGGCTCGTCCAGTGTCAGCAGAGCGGGGTTCGACATCATCGCGCGGCCGATCGCCACCATCTGCTGCTCGCCGCCGGACATGGTCCGCACGATCTGCCTGCTGCGCTCCTGCAGCTTGGGAAAGAGCCGCAGCACGCGCTCCAGGTTGCCGGCCTCTTCGTCGCGGGCGCGGGGTGCATGCGCTCCCAGCCGCAGGTTTTCGGCAACCGACAGATCGGCGAAGACACCTCGGCCTTCCGGCACGAGAGCGATGCCTTCGTCGACGATCTTGTTGGCGGCAAGCCCCAGTATGTCGCGACCCTGCATGGTGATCGCGCCGGTGGCCCGCCCCTCGCAGATGCCGGAGACGGCCTTGAGCAGGGTGGATTTTCCGGCGCCGTTGGCGCCCAGGATGACCACGATCTCGCCCCGGCCGACCTTCAGCGATGCGCCTTCCAGCGCGCGGTGCTGGCCGTAGGAGACAGACAGTCCCTTCACCTCAAGCATCGTCGTCGTCTCCCAGATAGGCGCGGATCACGGCGGCGTCGGACAATACCTCGCCGGGTGTTCCCTCGGCGATCTTGGTGCCGGCGGCCATGACGACGCAGCGGTCGCAGAGCGAGCGAATCGCATCCATCACATGCTCCACAAGGATGACGGTGCGGCCTTCATCGCGCAGGCCGCGGATCAGACGGATCCCCTCCTCGAGTTCGGTCGGGTTGAGACCGGCAAGCCATTCGTCCAGCAGTACAACGCCCGGCTCGCCGGCGAGCACGCGGGCGAGTTCGACGCGCTTGGTGTCGATATAGGTCAGCTGACCCACCATCATATGGCCGCGGCCGGCCAGACCCACCTTTTCCAGCATGGCCTCGGCGACCGCGTCCGCCTCATGGCCCCAATGGCGGCGATGGCCGAAGACCGCGCCGGCCTTGACGTTTTGCAGCACGGTCATGGAGGGCAGCAGACGCACGAGCTGGAAGGTGCGAGCCACGCCGCGCCGCGCGATATCCTGCGCGGCCAGATGCGTGATTGGTTGTCCCCGCAGGCTGATCGCCCCCGACGTGACGGGAAAGGCGCCGGAAATCAGGTTCAGCGTGGTCGATTTTCCCGAGCCGTTCGGCCCGATCAGGCCGAGCACCTGATGTTCGGTTACGTCGAAATCCATGCGGTTGACGGCCACCAGGCCGCCGAAGCGTTTGGTGACGCCGCGAAGGGATAGAAGCGCAGTCATACATAACCCTCCGCCGATCGCATTCTCCTGGCTGCCAGGTCGATCAGCCCGACGAAGCCCTTGGGCAGCAGGTAGACGATGACGAGGAAGCACACACCGAGAAGCAGGGTGGTCTGGTTGGGGAACGACACGGAGATCGCCTCCCACAGGAAGGTGAAGGGAATGACGCCGACGAGCGGTCCCCACAGCCGGCCGGTGCCGCCCAGGAGCGCCATGATCACCACCTGGAAGGACAGCATCGGCGAGAAGGCGAGCGACGGTTCGATATAGACATAACGCGGAGCGAGCATGGCGCCGGTGATGGCGGCCACCGCGCCCGGGACCATGAACAGCAGGATCTTGGCCCGCGCCGTGTCGATGCCCGAATGCCGCGCGACCGCCTCGTCGTCGCCGATGATCCTGAGCGCGAAGCCCAGCCGCGAGCGGCCGATCAGCCAGCCCAGCAGCCAGACCAGCGCGGCGAGCCCCAGCAATTGCCAATAGATGTGCATCTCGCCGATCGAGGTCAGCACGTAGATGCCCTTGGTGCCGGAAATGTTCTGGCTCCAGGTGATGATCTGGCGCACGAACTCGGCCAGCCCCAGCGTGAAGATCACGAAGTAGACCCCCGACAGGCGCAGCGTCGCCAGGCCCACGAGGGCGGCCATGACGGCGCCGCTGACGCCGGCAATCGGCAGCAATGTCCAGTAGGGCAGATACTGGATGCCGATGCCGGTCACATAGGTGCCGACGCCGAAAAACGCGGCACTTGCGAGCGAGATGTAATGGGTCGGCCCGGAAAACAGCGCCCAGCTGGTGGCCAGCACCGTGTACATGGCGATGGTGACGCCGATGCTCAGGCCATAGGCGCCTGCCGTCCAGGGGAGGCAGGCCGCTATGGCGAGCGCTATGGCGCACAGCGCCAGATTGCCCCAGTCGCGAGAGGAAAGAGCGCTCATGTCGTCGGCCTCCCGAACAGGCCCTGAGGGCGAAACAGCAGGATCACGACGAACAGCAAATAGGCGGCTGCCAATGTCAGGCCGGGATCGATCAGGCGGGCGACGAAGGTTTCCAGGAGACCCAGCAGCAGGGCCGCGACGATCGTGCCGCGTACGTCGCCCACACCGCCCATGATGACGATCACCAGCGCCTTCAGCGTGAAAATCACGCCCGTCGAGGCATCGAGCGTCAGGAAGGTCGAGATCAGCGCGCCGCCGGTAGCCGTGACCGCACCGCCCAGCGCAAAGGCCAGCGCCGCCGTGCGCCGGACATCGATGCCGACCAGCCGCGCGGCTTCCGGGGCAACCGAGATGGCGCGGATCGTCATGCCGGCCCGGCTGCGGTTGAGCCACAGCCACAGCAGGCCGCAGACGACGACAGCGGCCAGAAACGCCGCGACACGATTGGCGCCGTAGGTATCGCCCAGGATATGGACGGGCTCCGAAAGATAGGAATAGCTGAAATAATCGCCGCCGAAAAAGGCGAGCATCAGGCCGACTGCAACGAAGGACAGACCGAAGGTCGTGAGGATGGAATCCACCTCCAGCTGGCCGCGCGATTTGGCGCGCTTTACCAGCGGGCGCAGGAAAATCAGATAGATCAGCCAGTTCAGCAGAAAGGCGACCGGTGCCACGACGAACACCGTCAGCAGCGGGCTGATCTGGCTTCCGGTCCATAGCCAGAAGGCGACGAACCCCCCGGCCACCAGCATTTCGCCGTTGGCCAGATTCATGATGCGGGCCATGCCGTATTGGAGGTTCAGGCCCATGGCGATCAGCGCATAGGTTCCGCCCAGCAGTAGCCCTGTTATGAGTATGTCCATGCCATTCCCCGGCTTGAAAGATGCCCGGGATCCGGTTGCGGATCCCGGGAATGCCTGTTGCTTTTACTTCCAGGCAGCTTTTTTCTTGACGTCGACAGCGCCGGCGCGACCGGTGGAGGCCACGCCCTTGAACACGCCGCCCTGCCACTGGCCCACCGTCCAGAACGAGGGGTTGTTGTTGTGTTCGTCGAACTTGATCGGGCCGATCACGGTGTCGAAGCTGTTGGCCTTGATGTGCTTGATGATGGCCGCATTGTCGAAGGAGCCGACAGCCTCGATCGACTTTTCCAGGACCTGGAAAGACGAGTAGACCATGGCGCTTGCCCAATAGTCCGGCTTGGCGCCCGTGACCTCTTCATGGCGTTTGGCATAGGCCTTGAAGGCTTCTCCGTCGGCATTGACGCCGCCGATGCCCAGCACACCTTCGACGCCCGTGCGGAACCGGCCCGCATAGGCCGGGAACGCGGTGGCGACCGCAGTGAAGAATGCACCGACCTTGAGATCTTCGACAATTGCCTGTTCGGTCAGGGCGAAGGTGTCAGGCGGATAGGACCAGGCAATGAAGGCATCCGGAGCGGCGGCCTTGGCGGCCTTCATGACCGGCGACAGGTCCTGGGTGCCGAGCGGATAGGACGTCTCGTAAACCAGATCGAAGCCGGCTTTCTTGAAGGCGGGCTTGGCCTCGTTCATCAGTTCGATGCCGAAGGCATCCGCAACGTTCACCATGGCGAGCTTCTTGCCGATGTCGCCCCGGTCGCGCAGCTTGACCATGGTGTCCACCACACCCTGCACCACCGGCTTGGCACCGCCAAGCGTGATGAAGACGTTGGGGAACTGGGCGGACAGGGCATCGGCCTTGTCGGTGGTCGCCGTCGAGGTGATCATCGGCAGGCCGTAGCGTGCGTAGATCGGCGCGGCGGCCAGGTTGAGGCCGGTCGAATAGGGCGGAAGCACGATCTTTGCCTTGTCCTGGTCGACGAGGCGCTGTACGGCCTTGATGGTTTCGCCCGGATTGGTCTGATCGTCGTATTCGATGGCTTCGAGCTTGTAGGTCTTGCCGCCGACCTTCAGGCCGCCGCGACCGTTTACGTCACTGATCCAAAGCTTGACGTTCGGCCAATAGCTGACCGCCGCCCCGCCGGCCAGCGGACCGGTTTTGGGCGCGACGGCGCCAACCTTCAGAACCTCCTGCGCCATAGCCGGAGTTCCGGCAACGCCGGCTGCGAGCGCCAAGGCGGCCAGCCGGGTAAATGTCCTGCGTTTCATTCTCTTCTCCTCCCGTTGTTGCATGCTAAGTCCGTGTGACGGGTTCACCCGACCTGGTCGGGCAGGTCCCGTTCCGTCATCCACTGGATTTCGGTGAACTCCTCGATCACCGCTCTCCCGCCAAAGCGGCCGTAACCGCTTGCCTTCACGCCCCCGTAGGGCATCGTCGGATCGTCGCAGACGGTCGTCCCGTTGATGTGCACCGCCCCGACCTCTATCCGCCGGGCGATCTGCCGTACGCGCGGCAGGTCAACCCCGAAGACGGCAGCCGTCAGGCCGTATTCCGTATCGTTGGCAACGGTCACCGCCTCGTCGGCATCCGCCACCCGAACCACGCCGACCACCGGGCCGAAGGTCTCTTCCTCGTAGATCCGCATGCCGTAGGCGACATGGTCGAGTATGGTCGGCTGCATCAGCGTGCCGGCATTCTTGCCGCCGGTGACCAGCACCGCACCCTTGGCCAGGGCATCGTCGACCAGACCGTGGAGGCGGGCCGCCGCCTCCGGACTGATGACGTGGCCGTAGAGCGGCTGGCCGGTCGCGGGATCGCCGCACAGCCGGTCGGCCTCCACTTTCAGCCGGGCAATGAAGCTGGCGGCCAGGCTCTCCTCGACGATGATCCGGTCTGTCGACATGCAGACCTGGCCCTGGTTGAAGAAAGCGCCGTGGGCGACCGCCCTGACAGTTCCCTCCAGATCCGCATCGGCGAGCACCACCGACGACGCCTTGCCGGAGAGTTCCAGCAGGCAACGCTTGAGGTGCCGCGCCGCCATTTCGGCGATCTGCCGGCCGACCCGCGTCGAGCCGGTGAAATTCACGCGCCGCACGGCTGGATGGGCAATCAGCGCCTCGACCACGTCATGGGCATCCTCGGGTGCGCTGCTCACATAGTTCAGCACCCCGTCCGGCAGGCCCGCGTCGATCAGGATCTGCGCCACGGTCTCGTGCACCTTGGGGCAAAGCTCCGAACCCTTCAGCACCACCGTGTTGCCGAGCGCCATCGGCGCTGCAACCGCCCGCACGGCCAGGGCCACCGCCGCATTCCATGGCGCAAGCCCCAGGACCACGCCGGCCGGCCTGCGGATCAGGCGGTAGCGCACACCCGGCGGCCCGCCCTCCACCTCGTCGTCGCGGATGGCATCGACAAGGCTCGCAGCATGACGCAGGGTCGCCTGGGCAACCTCGACATTGAAGCGGACCCATTCGGGGGTTGCGCCGACCTCGAGATGAGCGATCGCGCACAAGCTGTCGAGGCGTTCCATCAGCAGGTCCGCCCCGCGCAGGAGCAGCCCCGAGCGTTCCTGAGGTCGAAGGCCGGACCATGCCGGAAAGGCTCCGGCAGCAGCATCGGCGGCCGCTTCCGCTTCGGTCGCACCGAAGGCCGCGGCCTGCGTCAACACCGTTCCCGTGGCCATGTCGCGGCGTTCGTAACTGCGCTCATCCAGCGCGGAAACGGACGCTCCACCGACTATACCCCTAGCTACGAACATGCGTCCTCCCAAACGGCCGTTCGTTGATCCTCCCGCGGCCCGTCTTGTTTTATTTTTTCAGGCTGCGAGACCGTATTTTGATTGACATCGCCGCAGAGTAAATGACGTTTTGTGGGAATGTATTTGCTTGTTGTGGGATTTTAGATGCCCGACCGTAAACGGCTTGCGCCCGCCCTCGCCCCGCGACCGGAAGCCCCTGTTCGCGCTGAGCGGTTCAGGGCAGCTCTTCAGACGCGCGTACTCGGCCGGGCGGGGCTCGGCGACGCCGAAAACTTCCGGGCGCTGATCCTCGAAAAGGGCGAGGCGGCCCTGCGCGACGGGGATGAGCTGGTTCTTCCCCTGTCAGGTCCGGTCATGGGCTGGATACCGTGGCGGGACGGCATGCGGCTGGAACTCGGTGCCGGGGCGCAAGGGACCCATCTGCTGCTGGGTGCGTCGATCCTGGACCGGGTCCTGCAGCGCCGGGCGGAAGCATCCCAGCTGCGCTTCATGGTGGAACGGTCCTCGTTCATGCGGCTGGGTGCTGGCAACAGTGCCAGCGATGCGGTCGCCGCCTGCTTTACCGGCATATTGGCCGAAACCCTGCGCCCCGGCCCGATGTCGGCGGCCGTGGTGGAATCGCTGCTGCACATTCTGCTCGTCCACCTTCATCGCAACCTGCCAGCCGGCCATGGCGCGGGCGCGCAACCCGGCGCGCCCAAGACGCTTTCCAGCCAGTTCACCGCATTGGTCGAAAGCCATTTCCGCAAGCACTGGACGGTCGCCCGCTATGCCGGCGAGCTCGGCATTTCGCGCGACCGGCTGAACGACATCTGCCTGCGGGCCTATGGCCGGCCGCCGGCGCGGCTCATCCGCGAACGGCAGCTGATGGAGGCCCGCATCTATCTTGCGAGCTCGCCCCTGTCGCTGGGGCAGGTCGCGGGTGTCCTCGGCTTTGCCGGTGCCGCTCAGTTCAGCCGGTTTTTCAAATCGCTACAGGGCCAGTCCCCCGCGCGCTACCGCCTCGATCTCCGCCGCTTCAGCCAGGTCGATGCGTCAAGCCAGAACGCTCTTCACGCCTGGCCGTGAAAACCGCTCTATCCGGAAGTCGTGGATAGGCGTCTCGGTCGTGCCGGTCGAGATCAGCTCCGCCATCACGTCGCCGACGCCGGGGCCGAGCTGGAAACCGTGGCCGCAAAATCCGAAGGCATGGAAGAGGCCCGGCGTCGTTGCCGACCGCCCCATGACGGGAAGGCCGTCGGCGACATAACCCTCGCAGCCGGACCAGGTGCGGATCACCGAGACATCGGCAAGCGCCGGCAGGATCGGCAGGAGGGCGCGCAGCTGGCCGGGAAGTCGGGCTGGGTCGGCCTTGGCATGGCCGGTATCGAGTGAAACATCGGTGCGTTCCGCGCCGCCCCCGAAGACGATGTTTCCGCGCTCCACCTGGCGCAGATATCCACCGCCGTGGTCATGTGCCCACACGCCGACGACCGGCAGGATGCGGTGCGGCAGCGGCTCGGTTACCCCCATCTGCGGTCCCTTCGCGACGATCGGGACGGTTTCGCCGAATAGCGCGGAAATCCGGGCGCCCCAGGCGCCGGCGGTATTGAGCAAGCAGGCAGCGGCATGGACGCCGTTCGAGGTCTCGACCGCAAAGCCATAGGCGCTTTGCCGGATCGATGTCACCTCCACGCTCTCGACGATCTCGGCACCGATACGTCTCGCGGCATCCGCGAAAGCAGGGGCGATGAGGCGCGGATTGCCGCTTCCATCCTCCGGGGAAAAGGATGCGGCGATCGCCTCGGGTCCGAGCCCCGGGAAACGTGCACGAAGCTCCGTTGCGGTGAGTTCCTCAAGGCTGAGACCCCAAGGTCTGGCGGCCGTCGCGAAGCTGCGCATTTCCTCGAGACCCGCCTGGCTGAACACCAGCCGGACATGGCCGGTCGCCCGAAACTCGACGTCCCGATTCAGCATCTCCACCGCCTTGCCCCAAAGCGTGAGGGATCGTCGGGCGAGGGGCAGTTGCGGCAGGTAACGGCCGCTGCGGCGGATATTGCCAAACGAGGCGACCGTCGCGCCGCTACCCACACGGTTCCGTTCGATGAGCGTCACGCGCAGACCACGCCGGGCGAGAAAATAGGTCGATGCGGCCCCCATCAGGCCACCACCCAGCACGATCACATCCATAGCCGTTTCCGCAAAGTCTTTCATCCCCGTCACCATTCCGGTGCGGCCGGCCGGTGTCAAAGTCGAGGTTTTCATCTTCCCATAAGCCGGACCTATGGGACGCCCGTCGCGAGGCATAAGCGGCACTTATGGGCAGCGGCTTTTTCGCTCTTGGACCGCCTTTGCCCATTCGTGCCAGCTTCAGGACAAGCAGCAGGAAAGGACTTAGCGACATGGACAGTGCGGCCGCGCCCGGCAAAGCAACCAGCGATCAGCAGGACTGGAAGATCGGCGTCGATATCGGCGGGACCTTCATCGATTTCTGTGCGCTGGAAACGCGATCCGGCCGGGTGGCCTCGCTCAAGGTTCTGACGACACCGGACGATCCGGGTGCGGAACTCATGACGGGACTGTCGCTTCTGGCCGAACGGGAAGGGCTCGAACCGGCAGCCGTCAGCCGTTTTGTCCACGGGACGACCGTCGGCATCAACACCGTGATCCAGCGTCGCGGCGTGTCGCTGGCGCTGATGACCAATGCCGGCTTCGAAGACGTCATCGAGCTGGCGCGGTTGCGGATGCCGGACGTCTATTCCCTGTTCTGCTCCCGGCCGGACCAACTCATCGCCCGCGACATGATCTTCGGCATCCCCGCTCGCCTGCGGGCGGATGGCAGCGAGATCGAGGCGCCGGATCTGGAGGCGGTTGCGGCAGCGGTCGCAAAGGCCAAGGCCAATGGCGCCGCCGGCATCATTGTCTCCTTCCTGCATTCGTGGCGCACCGACATCCATGAGGTGGCGGTCAAGCAGGAAATCGGCCGGATCGCCCCCGAACTCTTCGTCTTCACGTCGAGCGAGGTCTGGCCGGTGATCCGCGAATACGAGCGGACCACCACTGCCATCCTCAACGGTTACGTCCATCCGCGTGTCGCCGGTTATCTGACCGCGCTCGAGGAAAAGCTGTTGTCACGTGGCGTGACGGCACCGGCGCTGCTGACCAAGTCGAACGGCGGTGTGATGAATGCCGACGAAGGCAAGCGGTCCTGCGTGCAGATGCTGTTGTCCGGCACGGCCTCCGGTGTCACAGGCGCCGCCTGGCTCGCGCGTCGTGCCGGCGAGAAGCATATCCTTACCCTCGATATCGGCGGCACCTCGGCCGACTTTGCGCTGATCATCGACGGCGAACCGCAATTCGGCACGGGCGAACTGGTCGGCGAGTTCCCGTTGCATATCCCGTCCGTGTCGGTCAGCTCGATCGGCGTCGGCGGCGGTTCCATCGCCAGCGTCGATGCGCAGGGCGTGTTGCGGGTCGGACCGGAATCGGCGGGCTCGACACCTGGACCGGCCTGTTACGGACGTGGCGGAGAACAGGCGACCGTGACCGACGCCATGGCCGTCTGCGGCTGGCTCGGTCACAGCCAGATGGCCTACGGGCAGCTGCAGATCGACGTCGGTCTTGCCCGCGCGGCCGTCACGCGGCTCGCTGAAAAGATAGGCCGGAGCGCGGAGGAGGCTGCCCAGGCCATCATCGACATCGCCATCTCGGAAATGTTCGTCGAGGTCGAGAAGCTCGCATCGCGCGCCGGCGTCGATCTCAGGGAATTCACGCTGATGCCGTTCGGCGGCGGCGGCCCGATGCTCGGCGCGTTCCTCGCCCGCGAATTTCATATGGCGAAGGTGATCGGCGCACCGCGCCCGGGTGTTGTCTCGGCGCTCGGGGGGCTGGTGGCAGATCTGCGCGGCGACTTCATCCGTACGGTGTTTACCCATCTCTCCGACGAGGCCGCACCGCAGATGCGCGAGGCGCTGGACGCGCTTGCCCTCGAGGGGCGCAACTGGCTCGCCAAGCAGGGGCATGCCGGTGCTGCGACGCTCAATGTCTCCGCCGACATGCGTTATGTCGGCCAAAGCTTCGAGATCGAAGTGCCAATCCAGCCAGCCTGGATCGCCGAGAGCAAGCTCGGTGCCATCGAGGAGGCCTTCCATGCCATGCATGCCCGGCTCTACGACTTCCATGATCCGGACGGAGCGATCGAGATCGTCAATCTGCGTCTTTCGGCAATCGGGGCCGGCCCGGCACTGGAAATCCCGGTCAATGCCCGCGAAGACGGTGAGGCGGCTATTCCCGAGCGCGAGATCCCGGTCTTTACCGGAAAGAGCTTCGAGTGGATCGGCCTCTATCGGCGTGATCGCCTGCGTCCCGGCAGCCGCTTCGCCGGCCCGGCGGTCGTTGCCCAGGAAGATACGACCTTTGCAATCCCGAGCGGCGCACATGTCGAGGTCGATCGTCAACTGAACCTGCATCTCACCTTTTCGGAGTAATGGCCCATGTTCGATCCCTTGAACCTTCAGGTGTTTGCCAATCACACCCGCGCCGCCGCCGAAAACATGGCCTATACGCTGCAGCGGACCGCGCATTCCGCTTTCGTCAAGGAGACGGAAGACTTCACGGTCATGCTGATCAACCGCAAAGGCGAGACGTTCGGCGTGCCGATGGGACTGGGCGCGACCTGGTATCCGGGCCTCACCTATACCCGGGCGATCGCGATGATCGACGACTACAAGCCCGGCGACGTGGCATTCACCAACGATCCCTATTCCTGCTTCGTGGCGACACACGCGCCGGACACCCATTTGTGGAAACCGGTCTTCTACGATGGCGAGATCATCGCCTGGACCGGCGGTCACATCCACAACACCGACATGGGCGGCGCGGTGCCGGCCTCCCTGTCGCGCGCGCTGACGGAAATCCACCAGGAAGGCATCCGCTTCCCGCCGATGAAACTGGTCAACGAGGGGGTTTTCGACGAAGACATTCTTAAGATCATGACCACCAATGTCCGCAAGCCCGATCTCAATATCGGCGACATGAAAGCCCTGGTCGGTGCGCTCAATACGGGCGAACGCAAGATCCTCGCCATGGTCGAGAAATTCGGCAGGCAAGCCTTTCTCGAAGGCACCGAGGTCCTGCTCGACCATGCCGAAGCGCAGGCGCGCGATCTTCTGAGCGCGATGCCGGACGGAACCTGGGAATTCGTCGATTATGCCGACGAGGATTCGGTCGAAGCCAACCCGTGCCGCCTGAAGCTGACGCTGACGATCCGGGGCGACGAGGCGATCCTCGATTTCACCGGTTCCGATCCGCAGCTCGGCTCTTCGCTCAATGTCCCCTCGGGCGGCGATCCGCGCCATACGATGCTTCTCGTCGGTGTCTATTACGTACTTTACACGTTGAACCCGAAGATCCTCCTCAATACCGGCCTGACCCGACCCTTCACCTGCATCACGCCAAAGGGCAGCGTGCTCAACCCGATCGCGCCGGCTGCCGTCGGCATGCGCTCGCTCACCTGCGCGCGGTTGCGCTCCGTCATTTTCGGCGCCTTCTGCCAGGCTGTGCCTGAAAAGCTGCCGGCCGCACCGGCAGGCAACAACTGCATCGTCAACGTCATGACGACGGACGAACGGAACGGCCGCACCGTGATCGCCGCCGTCAATCCGGTGGTGGGCGGCGGCGGTGGCATGCCCCACCGCGATGGTACCAACGGCTCCGGCGCCGATGCCGCCTATCTCAAGAATACCCCGATCGAGATCACCGAGACGGAAGTGCCGATCGAGTTCGTCAAATATGGCCTGGCAAAGGACAGCGGCGGTGCCGGACGCTGGCGCGGTGGGCTGGCGACCGAAATGGCCTTCCGGGTCTTTTCGCCCGGCAGCCGTATCACCGCACGCAACCGCGACCGCAGCTTCTTCCGCCCCTGGGGCACGCTGGGCGGCAGGGCCGCCGGCCTGTCCGACATGGTGCTGAACCCCGGCCGCGACGACTTCCAGCGGCTCGGCAATATCGATACCACGATTCTGCAGCCCGGCGATGTCCTCGAGATCCGCTCGGCCGGCGGCGGCGGGCGCGGCAACCCGATCGAGCGCGAGACCTGGCGCGTGGCGCAGGACGTCGCCCGCGGCTACGTTTCCTCCGAAGCTGCCGAACGTGATTACGGCGTCGTCATCCGCGACGGCATGGTGGATGAGGCTGAAACCGAAAAGATAAGGACCGCTCGAAGCGCGCCGACGGGACACTTTCACTATGGTCCCGAGCGCGAAGGTTACGAGACGCAATGGACGCCGGAGGCCTACGACCTGCTGACCGACCTGCTGCAGGGCCTTCCCATCCATTGGCGCTTCTTCACCAAGACGGAGATTTTCCGCCGGATGAAGGGTCGGGTCGGGGCTGAAGGCGTGGCCGCCGCGTTCGCAGATGTGCGCGCGCGTTTCACGAACATGCCAAGCCCCGCCGAGGCACGGAAAGAGGCTGCCGAATGACATCGGAATTGCAGCCTGCCGCTCTCGGGGGACGGATTGTGCGCCTTGCCGAAAAGGGCAGGCCGCAGGTTCGGTTCCGGCTGGATGGCGCCGATTGCCAAGCCCTGGCCGGCGACACGGTGCTCACCGCCGTCCTGATCTCCGCATCTGCCGTGCGGCAGTCGGAATTCGGCCGGGAGAAACGAGCCGGTTTCTGTCTGATGGGAGCCTGCCAGGATTGCTGGTTATGGCAGGAAGACGGCGGGCGGCTGCGGGCCTGTTCGACATTGATCGCAGACGGCATGCAATTGCGGACCGTGCCGCCGGAAACATGGCCATGACGGCACCGGGCGCTGAAAAGGTGGTGATCGTCGGTGCCGGCCCGGCCGGTATCCGCGCCGCCGAGCGTCTGGTCCAGGCCGGGGTCAGGCCCGTAGTCATCGACGAGGGCATCAAAGCCGGCGGCCAGATCTATCGACGCCCGCCACCAGGCTTCGTGCGATCGCCGGAACAGCTCTACGGATCGGAAGCCCGCAAGGCCGTGGAACTTCATACGGTGTTCGACCGCATGGCCGCCGCCGGACAGATCGACTATCATCCGCAAAGTTCGGTCCTGACGATCGCCGACGATTTTCTGCAGGCGCTGACGCCCGCCGGTCGCAAGGATTTCACTTGCGACCGGCTGATCCTTGCCACCGGCGCCATGGATCGCCTGGCGCCGATCCCCGGCTGGCAGGCGCCGGGTGTCTACGGCCTCGGAGCCGCCCAGATCGCCCTGAAGGCGCAGGGCGTCGCCCTCGGCAGCCGGATCGTTCTTGCCGGTTCGGGACCGCTGCTGACACTCGTCGCGACCCAGTTGCTGAAAGCCGGCGCCAAAATCGCCGCGATCCTCGATACGTCCTCGATCCGCAACCAGGCGGCAGGTCTTCCGGGCATGCTGACAAGGCCGAGCCTGGTCCTGCGCGGTCTGCTGATGCGGGCAAAGCTCGGCCGGCTTTATCATGCCGGCGTGACCTTGGATCGGATCGAGACCGACGAACGCGGCCCCGTCGGCCTGTGCTGGCGTGATGCTTGCGGCCGGGCGCATGTGACGGAATGCGACATGGTCGGCCTCGGCTGGCACCTGCGCGCCGAAACGCAGCTCGCGGGCCTGGCAGGCTGCACGTTCGATTACGACGAAAGCTGGTCGCAATGGTTGCCCCGGACCGACCGGATGGGCAGGGCGGCCGGGGGACTTTATCTGGCCGGTGATACCTTGAGAATTCTCGGTGCGGACGGGGCGGAGCTAGCCGGTCGGCTTGCCGCGACCGCCTGCCTTGCCGACATGGGCCTTGCTTCGCCGGACGCGACGTCGGATCTGCGCCGGTTGGGCCGCTACGAACGTTTTGCCCGCGCCATGGCGCGCGCCTTTCCCTGGCCGGGCGAAATGGTCCGCGCCGTTCCGGACGATACGGTCGTCTGCCGCTGCGAAGGGGTGACGGCAGGCCAGTTGCGCGAGAGCGTCATCTACGGTGGGGGCGAAGCCAACCGGGTCAAATCGCTGGTACGCATCGGAATGGGGCGCTGCCAGGGGCGTTACTGCCAACTCGCCGGTGCCGAGCTGATCGCCGACACGGCCTGTATCAGGGTTCGTGATGCGGGACGGCTCCGCGAACAGGCGCCTGCCAGGCCCCTGCCGATCGGCCTCTGGGTTCGCGATACCTGACCGGTTTGCTAGAAGGCCTACGATTCCAGACCGCTTGCCTTCAGGATGCTGGCACAGGCTTCGCGCAGATCGTCGCGCATGGCGAGATGGCTTCCGGTCAAAGGCCGGTCCCGGCTGGTGAGCAGGGCAATCGGCACCGAAATCTTCTGCCGCAACGGCCTGAGGACAAGACCCGGGAACTGCTGCCATGGCAGGAGCCCGTCGACGATTGCGACACCAAAGCCGTCGCGGACGAAGGGGAGAGCGGTAATCGAGATGTCGATCTCGATCGCCGGGTTGAATATCTGCATTTCCGCGGCCGCGGCGCTGACCAGAAGGCGGCCCGGCAATGTGCCTGCCCGGTAGGAGATCAAAGTCTCGTCCTGCAGGTCGGCAAAGCCGATCCGATCCAATTCGGCCAGCCGATGGTGTTCAGGGACGATGCAGACAAGTTGCGTGTGCCCGAGTGTCTCGACTTCGATGCCCGGACGGGCCGTGTTGTTCATCACGATTCCGAGCGGCGCATCGCCGTCGCGGATCATGTCGACGACGTTGACCAATGGGGCGATCAGCGAGCGCACGACGATATCGGGATGGGCCGCACGGAACGACAGAAGCGCCTTGGGTACGATCGACATCGCCGGCGGTGCCGACGCAGCGACCCGGATCAGCCCGGTGCGGCCGAAACGCATGTCCGTGGTGCGGCGGCGAAGGGCGCCGAGCTCCGAAAAAATCCGTTCGCATTCTGGATAGAGCTCTTCGGCCTCCCGGGTCGGAACCAGCTTTCCGCGAACCCGGTTGAAAAGCTTGAAACCCAGCTGGTCTTCCGCATGCAGCAGGATCTGGCTGAGCGCCGGCTGCGATATGTTGAGCATCGCCGCAGCGCCGGTCACCGTCCCGGTCCGCATGAGCATGCAAAAGACTTCGAGCTGGCGTGCCTGCATGCGATCACCGTGTCCTTTGGTTCGCGGGTTTCACTCTAGCGTTTGGGCCCTAAGATCAGAAATCCGCCACCTTTCCCCAGGCGGAGGTTTGAAAACGTTTGGGATGATAGGGTAGCGGATCGACGATCGGGGTGGCGGCGGTGACGATGTCGGCGATCAGATGGCCGGCGCCGGGTCCGATACCAAAACCGTGGCCGCTGAACCCCGCGGCCAGAATGAAACCCGGAACACCCGCGACTTCGCCGATCGCCGGAACCCCGTCCGGGGTCGAATCGATGTAGCCGGCCCAGCTCGCAGTGATGCGGCGCCCGCCGATGGCCGGCAGCAATTCGACGGCACGCTCGTAGGTCAGCCTGATCGTGCTCGCGTCGACCGCCGGATCGAGGATGCGCATATGCTCCATCGGCGTCGGCCGGTCCAGTCGCCAGCGGGTCAGGCTTTCATGACCGCTGCGGAGACCTTCAAGACCCCCGGGCGACAGGCTGCGCCAGCGGCGCATGAACATCGGCAGGAACTGCGCCGCGAAACGTATGTTCTGGGCCGTCAGGTCGATCCGTCCGCGCCCGCTGATGGCGAGCGTGTGGCCACCGTCACCCCGGCGGGTTGCCGAGACGCGGGCGGTGTGGAGCGCATCCGGCAGGTTCCCGTCACCGGGGCTGACGGAGAGAATGGAGGAGCGGATCGAGGCCTGTGGGAACCGAATGCCGAGCTGGCGGCAGAAGGACGACGCCCAGGCCCCACCGGCCAGGATTGCGACCTTGGTCCGGATCGTGCCGTGTTCGGTGACCACAGCCGAGAGCCTGCCACCTTCCATCTCGATGCCGCGCGCCGCGCAGTTCTGGAGCACCGCCCCACCCAGCCTTACGATCGCGCGGGCGACTGCCGGGGCAGCATTGGCGGGGTCGGCGGTCCCATCCGTCGGCGAGTACACGCCGCCTTTCCAGGCGCGTCGCGTCGCCTTGCCGCGCTCGGTTGCCTCGACACCTTCGAGCATGTGGGTGGTGACGCCCACCGTGCGGGCGAAATCCCGCCAGCGGGCCCAGCCCGCCAGCTCTTCCTCGTCGTCGCTAAGATAGAGGAGACCGCAGCGACGGAAGCCGGTATCCTCGCCGGTCTCGGCGGCAAAACGTTCCCACAGGTCGAGGCTTTTGGTCGCCATCGGAAGTTCGCGCGCATCGCGGTTCTGCTGCCGGCACCAGCCCCAATTGCGGCTCGATTGTTCGGCTCCGACGCGCCCCTTTTCGATGAGCGCTACCTTCAGGCCGCGTCCTGCGAGATAATAGGCCGTGAAGACGCCGACGATCCCGGCACCGATGACGACCGCGTCGGCTGAAGGCGGCAGTCGGGCGTCGGTTTCGACGAGCGTGAGCGGTGCTGGCATGATAATCAATCTCCTGGCGCAAACGGGTCGGTGCGCCAGCATAATGGTGGAGCCCGCGTCGAGGTTACCGCACACGCCCCTCGAACCGCACAAGATTCCGCTGATGGCCGATGATGCAACTTATTGTGCTGACCGTTCGTGCGCAGAATGGAATAGACAAGACAAGCCAATGCGTTAAAGTCGATCTCGAAAATCTGCGGCATAAAATGCCGCTCCCGTTGGGAGGTGCCCTCGTGAAGCTCGATCGTATCGACATCAAGATCCTCTACGAGTTGCAGAAGAACGGCCGCATCACCAATGTCGAGCTTGCCGAGCTGGTCAATCTTTCACCCAGCCCCTGCCTGATGCGCGTCAAGAAGCTTCAGCAAGAAGGCTATATCGAGGGTTATTCGGCCCAGATCAATATCGGCAAGCTTGGCCAGACCTTGACGGTCTTCACCGAGGTCACACTCAAGAACCATCGGCAGATCGACTTCGCGCGTTTTCTCGCAGCCGTGGAAAAAGTCGATCAGGTGATCGAATGCCACCTGGTGTCGGGCGGGTACGACTATATGCTCAAATTCGTCACCGCCGGTATCGGCGAATATCAGACGATCATGGAGCGTCTGACCGATATGGATATCGGCATCGACAAATATTTCAGCTTCGTTGTCCTGAAGTCGCCGATCGTCAAAGCGCATATGCCGCTCATCAGCCTGTTCCGGGTATAGCCCGCACGGTCCAAGCCGCATTGTCCATGGAAGTGAGGCGGCAATTGCCGCCTCAGCCGTGTACGTAGGTTTTGACGAGTTCGGGATCACGCTCCAGACGATCGAGCCAGCCCGGATCGAGCTTCGGCACGGACGAGAAAAGCAGTTTCGAATAGGGGTGCTGCGGGACCTTCGAGATCGCAGGCGTGATTTCCTCGACCTTGCGGCCGTTATACATCACGACGATTTCGTCGCAGATCGCTTCGACAACCGACAGATCGTGGCTGATGAAGATGTAGGAGAGGGAAAGTTCCCGCTGCATTTCCTTCAGGAGATCGATGACCGCAGCCGCAACGACGGTGTCGAGGGCAGAGGTGATCTCGTCACAGACGATCAGTTTCGGCTCGGCGGCGAGCGCCCGGGCAAAATTGACGCGCTGTTTCTGACCGCCTGAAAGCTCGGCAGGCGTTCGGCTGCGAAGCGTCTTCGGCAGGCGCACCATGTCGAGAAGCGCGTCGATCCGGGCATCCCGGACCTTGCCTTTCATGCCATGGTAGAATTTCAGCGGCCGTCCGAGAATTTCCTCGATCGTTTTTGCCGGGTTGAGCGAGGTGTCCGCATGCTGGAAGACGATCTGCAGCTCGCGCAACTGCTCGCGGCTTCTATGCCGGGCGGAGCGGGCAAGTTCGCGCCCGTCGAGGGTCAGTTGACCGGCTGATGCGGGGAGGATACCGGCAATCGAGCGAGCAAGCGTGGACTTGCCGCAGCCGGATTCACCGATGATACCGAGATTGCGGCCTCGTTGCAGGGACAGGCTTGCCTCCTGCACGGCCTTGACGAGCGGCAGACCGTCGGCTTGGACCGGACCGTACCCGGCGATCAGGCCATTGACCTTCAGGAGCGGCGCGTGTTCCCGCGCCGCAACAACGACGCTTTCACCGCGAGACTTCGGTTCAAAGGCCGAAAGCAGCTCGCGCGTATAGGGATGCTTGGCATCGGACAGGATATCGGCGGTGTTGCCGACTTCCTGCACATCGCCGCCACGCAGCACAACGATGCGATCGGCAATCTGTGCGACGACCGCGAGATCGTGGGATACATAGACGCCGGCGATGCCGCTTTTCTTCATCACGGCCTTGAAGGCTCGCAATACCTCGATCTGGGTGGTTACGTCGAGCGCGGTGGTCGGCTCGTCGAAAATGACGAGCTTCGGATCGGAGATAAGGGCCATCGCGGCGGCGAGACGTTGCAACTGTCCGCCGGAAACCTGGTGCGGATAACGGTTGCCGATCTCCTCGGGATTGGGCAGCGAAAGTGCCCTGAACAGGGAAATTGCCTTCTCCCTTGCCTGCGCTATCGGCATCAGCCGATGGATGCGCGTAACTTCGACGACCTGGTCGATGATGCGCTTCGACGGATTGAAGGCGGCCGCGGCTGACTGCGGCACATAGGAGACCTCAAGGCCGCGCACATGCGCGCGCTGGCGCTCGCTCAGCGTCACCATGTCCTTGCCGGCCACTGTGACGCTGCCGCTCGTGATCCGACAGCCGGGACGGGCATAACCCATGATCGTCAGCGCGATCGTCGTCTTTCCCGATCCGCTTTCTCCGATCAGGGCGACGATTTCGCCCGGCGCGACATCGAGGTCGATGCCCTTGATAATCTCGATGCGGCGGCCCGCATCGGTCGTTGCCTCTACCCTCAGATCGCGAATTTCAACGAGATTTTCCATTCACGTGCTCCGATCGCGTATCTTCTTGGGCAAATTGTCGATCAGCAGATTGACGCTGATGGTGAGGCTCGCAATTGCCAGCGAGGGGACGATGACGGCAGGCGCGCCGAATGGCAGGCCGCCGATATTCTCGTGAACCAGTGCTCCCCAATCCGCATAGGGCGGCTGGACCCCGAGACCGAGGAAGGAAAGCCCGGAGAGAAGGAGGACGACGAACACGAAGCGGATGCCGAAATCGGCAAGCAGCGGCCCGGTGATGTTCGGCAGGATTTCCGAAAAGACGACATAAGGAATGCCCTCGCCACGGGTCCGGGCAACCGTGATGTAATCCATCGTATTGACGTTTACGGCAAGCGACCGGGCAAACCGATAGGCACCGGGCGTGTAGATCACGGCGAGCATGAGGATCAGAACGGGGAGCGACGATCCGACTGCGGCAGCGACGACGAGCCCCGAAAGCTTGCTCGGGATCGAGTTGAGAGCATCGAGCAACCGGCTCAATAGCGTATCGAACCAGCCACCGATCACGGCGGCCGCCATGCCGAGCGCCGCACCGCTGAAACACGCAAGGCAGACGGCGGCAAGCGAGATCCCGACCGTATAGCGGGCGCCCATGATGATGCGCGATAACATGTCCCGGCCCAGATAGTCGGAGCCGAGAAGCAGTTTGCTGCTCATCGGGCCGAAATAGTCTTCGTCGATGATCTCGCCAACGGGATAGGGGGTGATATGGGGTGCGAGAAGGGCGATCATCGCCCAGAAGAGAATGACCGCAAAGCCGATCATTCCAACCCAGCTGAAACGATAACTCACTCTACGGGGCAGCGTGGTGGACGAAGTCATGATCAGCGCACCCTCGGATTGGCCAGGATTGCAACGATGTCGGCGAACGTGATGAGGGAGAGGTAACCGACGCAGAAAATGATGGCGCAGGATTGAATGAGCGGGAGATCCCGGGTGGAAACACCGTCGACCATCAGCTTTGCGACGCCGGGATAGTTGAAGATCGTCTCGACGATGATGACGCCGCCGACCAGGTAGGAGAGCGCAAGAGCAATCGCATTGGCGATCGGGCCGACCGCGTTCGGCAGTGCGTGCAGCAGGACCGCGCGCCAGCGTGACGCGCCTTTGAGGATAGCGGCCTCCACATAGGGAGTGTTGATCGTATCGATGACGGCGGCGCGGGTCATGCGGATCATCTGGGCCGAGACGACAAAGGTGAGCGTGATGACCGGCATGGCGTAGATCCTCATCACCTGCCAGAAGGACGTGACATCGCTGGCGAAGGAAAGCGCCGGCAGCCATTTGAGATAGACGGAAAACAGGAGCACGGCCGAGGTCGCGATCATGAACTCGGGTACCGAGATGATGCCGATCGTCATGATCGTCACGATACGGTCGTAGACGGAGCCACGAAACATGGCGGCAGTGATGCCAAGCGTCAGCGACAGGGGAACGGCAAAAAGGGTGACGATGCCGGCAAGGCGCATCGTGTTGACGAACCGTGCCCCGATCAGATCTGCGACCGGTACGTTGTTGACATAGGATATCCCCAGATCTCCCTGCAACAGGCCGATGAGCCATCGCCCGAAACGGAGGAGGGCGGGTTCGTCAAGATGCATCGCGGCCCTGAGGCCGGCAACGGCTTCCGGCGTCGCGGCCTGACCGAGCAGGATCGTGGCGGTATCGCCCGGAAGCATTGCCGTTGCGAAAAAGACCGCAAAGGACACGATCAGCAGCGTCAGGGCGGAACTGCCGAGCCGGTTCGTGATGAGTCCAAGGACATAGGTGCGCAATTGGGTTTCCTTGCCTGAAAAGTTCGAGATAGCCGGCACCACCCATGGAGGAATCAGGACAGCGCTATCAGGCGCAACCACGGCGGCAGAAGAAATTCTCCTGCCGCCAAGGATCAGCCTCAGGCGTCGAGCCAGACGTATTCGGCAAAGGCGTAACCCATCATGCCGCCGAGCGGGTTGGCTTCAAGGCCCTTCAATTTCGACGAGATCGCATCCACGTTCGAAATGTAGACCGGGATGACCGTACCGGCTTCCTCGGAAATCATCACCTGCATCTGGCCGTAGATTTCCTTGCGCTTGGCCTCGTCGAGAAGACCGCGCGCCTCAACGAGCATGTTATCGAATTTCTCCGACTTGTACTGGCTTTCATTCCACGGTGCGTTGGAGGCGTAGAGAAGCGAAAACAGGATGTCCGGCGTCGGCCTCGGGTTGATATTGCCGAAGTGAACCGGTGCCTTCAGCCAGTAATTCGACCAGTAGCCGTCGGAAGGAACGCGCTGAACGTCGAACTTCATGCCGATCTCGGAGCCAGACTGCTGGACGATCGTCGCCATTTCAACCGCCGAGGTCGCCGCTTCCGACGTGATCATCGGGATGGACTGGCCGAGCAGACCGGCCTTCTGGAAATGGAACTTCGCCTTGTCCGGATCGTATGCTTTCGGTTTGAGTTCTGCATTGTGATAGACGCTGGCCGGAGAGACCGGCTGGTCGTTTGCGATTTCGGCGAGGCCGCGCAGAACGGATTTCTGGATCTGCTGCCGGTTGATCAGATACTTCATGCCGGCAGCGAAATCGGCCTTGTTGCCGGGGGCGAGATCGAGACGGATGTTGAGGTCGGTATAGTTGCCCGACGTGGTCTGCGACAGCACGAAGCCCGGCTGGCTTTCCACCAGCTTCATCGAGCGCGGCTTGATCGAGGCCGCGAGATGGATATCACCCGAAAGCAGCGCGTTGACACGCGCGTTGTCGTCGCTGATGGCGAAGAACTCGAACGAATCCACGTTGGCACCGCCAGCCTTGAAGTAGTTCGGGTTCTTGGTGAAGATTGATTTGACGCCCGGCTGGAAGGTTTCCATCTTGAACGCGCCGGTACCGATGCCCTTCGAAAAATCGGTCGTCCCGTCCTGCACGATCATGAAATGATGCTGCGAGAGGATGGTCGGCAAGTCGGCATTCGGGTTGGCCAGGGTAATTTCGACCGTCAGCGCGTCGATGTCCTTGACGTCGGTGATCTGCTTGGCGATCGCGTTGACCTTGGAGCCGACGGCAGGATCGAGATGCCGCTTCAGCGAGAAGACGACGTCTTTCGACGACAGCGACTTTCCGTCGTGGAAGGTGACGCCGGAGCGAAGCTTGACGGTCCAGACCTTGGCGTCTCCGCTCTTGATGCTTTCGGCGAGTTCCATCTGAACGGTGCCGCCCTTATCAAGGAAGGTCAGGCGGTTGTAGATTGCGCAGCAACGGACGTAGTCGGTCGACAGCGACGCCTTGGCCGGGTCGAGTGTATCGGCGGTCGACGACGACCAGCCGGCCGCCTTCAAATGTCCGCCCGACTTCGGGGTGGCAGCCGACGCGCTGGAAGCGCGGCCGAGGATCAGGCCACCTGCGGAAAGCGCAACGCCACCTGCCAACATCATCGTCAGCAGTTCGCGGCGGCTTGCGCCCCGGCGGATGGCGTTCTCGATCATAGCGTCGTCAGACGTGGTCCAGTTCGTGATCTTGTCGTTCATGTCATTCCCCTTTTCGCTGGTTGGCGGGCAACCCATCTTCCGTGGTTTTGGCCCGGTGCTTGAAAATCGTGAATTCTGTCAGCTGCCGTGCGCGGTCCTCACAGCTTCGGCCAATCCGGCCATGGACGTGAAATGATAGTCGGGTTCGGTGAACTGCGACGGCTCGATCGTGCCGCCGTAGCCAGGCTGGGCATGTCGACGCTGGATCCAGCAATTCGTCATGCCGAGATCGCGGGAAACGCCAATATCGTGATACTGGCTCTGGGCGACATGCAGGATGTCGCTCTTGTCGCCGCCATCCTTGGCAACGAA
Organism: Neorhizobium vignae; assembly: GCF_000732195.1. Lineage (GTDB taxonomy): Bacteria > Pseudomonadota > Alphaproteobacteria > Rhizobiales > Rhizobiaceae > Neorhizobium > Neorhizobium vignae. The sequence goes on along the minus strand of NZ_JNNU01000016.1, from coordinate 124,633 downwards.
GTCGAACACCTTGTGGAAGAAAGCCGGATCGGGCTTTTCCGTACCGGTGTCGTCGGCGGTGAAAGCGGCATAGAATGGATTGCCGAGCGCCGCTGCGAAATAGTCGAAAGCCCAGCGGCGCGCATTGGTCATGGCGATCAGGCGATAATTCTTGCCGAGCTCCGCCATCGCAGCGGCACTGTCGGGGAAACCTTTCCAGATCTTGGCGGAATCCCGCAGGCGAATGCCATAGGCCTCCTCGGCCGGCAGTCCGAGCTTCGGCGCAATCGCAAGATAGACGCGCACCAAGTCGTCGGGGAAAAGATCGGCATCTCCCGAATACCGGGCGGCGCGATACAGGGAAAGCGCCTCTTCGCTGTCGATGGCGACATTGGCTTCGGCGGCGATGCCCTGCAGGCAGGACGTCAGACCGCTTTCGAAATCGATGAGCGTGCCGACCACGTCGAAGGTCATGTACTTGAATTCCGGAAGAGCTTTCGTCAATTCCATATCCCCAGTTGATGCTGCTGGCAGAACGCCGCCTGCGAAAGAATATGCTGTTCCCGACCTGGACCTTTTTCTGTCAAAAATCCCGGATTTTCGGGGCCTCGAGGCCCTCGTTAACTACAATAGTGACAGTTCGCTGGAACGGTTTTCGCCGAATCGGTAGGGCCGCTCGGCACAAAATTTCGAAAACGGGCTGCCGACGATATTTCGGCCGGCAGCCCCAGGGCCGGGTCAACCCTTCACCGCGCGGCGGACGTCGGGATCGTCCAGGGTCTGATCCAGTGTCTTGGCGGTACGTTCGATAATCGCGTCGATATCCGCCTCCGTGCAGCAGAGCGGCGGGGCATATCCGATGACGCCGTTGGCAAAGGCCCGGATCACCAGGCCATTGTCCCAGGCGCGGTCGAATACCCGGCGGGCCGGTGCGGCTTCGGACGGAAGCGGCGTTTTGGCGGCCTTATCGGTCACCAGCTCGATGGCCGCCAGCATCCCGCGGCCCCGGACATCGCCGACCAGCGGGTGGGATTTGAGGCTTTCGAGACCTGCCATAAGCTGCGCGCCTGCCTTGATCCCGTTTTCGAGCAGCCCGCTTTCGTAGAGCCTCAGCACTTCCAGACCCACGGCCGCACTGACCGGGTGGGCCGAATAGGTGTAACCGTGCCCGACAGCCGAGGCCCCGGCGCCATCGGCGATCACCTGGTAGACATGATCCGCCATGAACACGGCGCCCATCGGAACATAACCCGAGGTCAGGCCCTTGGCCGTCGTCATGAAATCGGGGACGATGTCATCCTCGCTGCAGGCGAACAGCGGTCCGGTGCGGCCGAAGCCGGTGATCACCTCGTCGGCGACGAACAGGATGCCGTATTCCTTGCAGAGGTTGCGGATCGCCTTCATCCAGCCCCTGGGCGGAACGATGACGCCGCCGGAACCCTGGATCGGCTCTGCATAGAAGGCCGCCACGCGATCGGCGCCAACCGCCTCGATCTTCGCTTTCAGCGCGGCAAGCGAGGCTTCGATGATCGATTTCGGATCCTGGCCGACCGGGTTTCGATAGGGATAAGGCGACGGAATCTTGTGCTGCCAGTCGAAGGGAATGCCGAAGCCCGCATGGAAGTTCGGCAGTGCCGTCAAGCCGGCGCCGACCGTGGAGGAACCGTGGTAACCCTGCTCGATCGAGATGAACTGATCGCGCTGTGGCTGCCCCCTGGCAATCCAGTAATAGCGGATGAAGCGGATCGTGCTGTCGACGGCGTCCGAACCGCCGAGCGTGAAGTAGACATGATCGAGATCGCCCGGCGCACGTTCGGCAAGCTCGGCGGCTAGCCGTATGGCCGGCTCGGAACCAAGGCCGAAATAGGCGGTCGCGTAGGGAAGCTCCCGCATCTGACGGGCCGCGGCCTCGACGATCGTCTCATGCCCGTAACCGGCATTGACGCACCAGAGGCCGGCAAAACCGTCTATCAGCTGGTGCCCTTGCGCATCGGTGACGGTCGCGCCCTTGCCCGAGGCAAGCACCCGCACGCCCTGTTTTTCATGACCGCGATAGGACGCGACAGGATGGACGAGATGGGCGCGATCGAGTTCGATGAGGGAATTGCTGAGCATGGTCGTCTCCGGATCAGCCGAGGGCTTGGTTGGCCAGGGCAAAGGTGGTGAATGTCGAGGTGGTGGGGCGGGCCACCACGGGGCGTGCCATTGCGATGCCGCCGCCCGCATGGGCGAGCGAATGCCCGGCCAGCCACGCGGCGAGGCCGGCATCGCAGGTATCGACCCTGAGGAAGGCACCGGTTCGGCGGCTCATGAAATGACCGGCGAGCGCCTTGGCGTCCTCGAGATCCGTCGCGACGACGGGCCCGACGACTTCACCGCGACCGAACGCCCTGATGCAGGCAAACCCCGCGATCTTGCCATTGCGGCGGATCACGGCAAACTCGCCGATTTCGGCAAATTTGGCGATCAGCGCCGAACGGGTGGCGCCAAAGGCATCGCGATCGATGGCGGTAATCTCGGAGAGATCGGCAGCCGTGGCGGTCTCGATACCGGTTTGCGCCGGCACCTCGCCGACGGTGCCCTGATGCTGGAAAACAGCGCCGGTCTTCCGGAAACCCAGCTTTTCGTAAAGCGGCAGGCCGTCGGAGGTGGCAATCAGCCGAAGCGGGCGCTCGCCACCAAGTCCGAGGACCGCGTCCATCAGGCGGCGTCCGACGCCACGGCCACGCTGGTTGGCGCCGACGATCACCATGTTGATGGTGGCGCAGTCGTCGCCGTAGGGGGTCATCAAAGCCGTGCCGACTACCTTGCCGGCCTCGTCCAACGCGACCACGCCCTGGCTCAGATGCAGGGCGACCTGCCAGTCCTGCCGGCGGTGCGGCCAGCCGGCTTCGCGCGAAAGGTCGGTGGCGCGATCCAGGTGCTCGATACCGAAAGATATGGTTTCGATGTCTCCGACTTGCATGGACAATGCTCTCCATTTTGAGCTTCGAGTTTCAAGGGGAAGGGGCCGGACGATTATCCGAAGGCGGCCCCGGCGGCGGTATCTTTCGCCAAAGCGGTGGCATGGGACCGCATCTTATGCCGTGCCTTGGTAATCATGGCCGACAAAAACCGGGCCGTCGGCCGCCACGCCGGCCACCATCTGCAACCAAATGCCAAACCGGCCCCACGATACGAAACTTTCTGCTTCGGATGGGGGGAAATCAGTCGGCTCGGATGCCCGAAGGGGCCTTATGATCATGTCATCAACCGAAAGGCTCGATGGGCCATCACGCAAGGACCAAGTGCATGACTACCTTCCGCCCGAAATACATCACCTTCGATTGCTACGGCACGCTGACCAACTTCCAGATGGCCGAAGCTGCGCTTGACCTTTATGGTGAACGTCTCGACGAGCCGCGCATGGCGAAGTTCATCAAGAATTTCGCAGCCTACCGGCTGGACGAGATCATGGGCGACTGGAAACCTTATGCGGACGTCGTCCACAACTCGCTGGAGCGCAGCTGCAAGGCGAACGGCGTCGCCTTCAAGGAAGACGATGCCAGGATGGTCTATGAGCGCGTTCCGACCTGGGGTCCTCATGCGGATGTTCCTGCCGGTCTTGCCAAGGTCGCCAGAGAAATCCCGCTCGTCATCCTCTCGAACGCGATGAACGAGCAGATTCACTCCAACGTCGCAAAGCTCGGCGCGCCGTTCCACGCCGTTTATACGGCGGAACAGGCAAATGCCTACAAACCGCGCTTTCAGGCCTTCGAATACATGTTCGATATGCTGGGCTGCGGCCCGGAGGACATTCTGCATTGCTCCTCGTCTTTCCGGTACGACCTGATGTCGGCGCATGACCTCGGCATTAAGAACAAGGTTTGGGTCAACCGTGGTCACGAGCCGGCCAACCCCTTCTATGGCTATGTGGAAATCTCCGACATTTCCGGCCTGCCGGGCGTGGTCGGTCTCTAAGGAAGGCCGAAGTCGATGAAATATGTCTCCTACTGGCATGATACGGCGCCCCGTTTTACGGGCGCCGTGGAAGGGCCGATCGAAGGTCACTACGACGTTGCCGTGGTCGGCGGCGGCTTTACCGGGCTCGGCGCAGCGCGGCAGCTCGCCATGGCCGGCGCGAAGGTTATCGTGCTGGAGGCGGAGATGGTCGGTTTCGGAGCGTCCGGCCGTAACGGCGGCCACCTGAACAACGGCCTTGCCCACAGCTATCTCTCGGCCAAGCAGGAGCTCGGCAAGGAGAGGGCGATCGCCCTTTACAAGGCGCTCGACAGCTCGATCGACACGCTGGAAGCAATCATCGCCGAGGAAGGCATCGACTGCAACTTCCGCCGCGCCGGCAAACTGAAGCTGGCTTCCAAGCCGCAGCATTTCGAAGGGCTCGCCCGGAATTTCGAGGCGGTTCACGCGGAGGTCGATCCGGATACGGCATTGCTGTCGCCCGAGGACCTCGCCCAGGAGATCGGTTCACCTTTCCACGGCGCCATGCTGTCGAAGAAGAGCGCCATGATGCATATGGGACGCTACGTCGTCGGTCTCGCCGAGGCGGCCAAAAGGCGTGGTGCGATCATCGTCGAGAAGGCAACGGTCACCGATGTTTCGAAATCCGGCGGCCGACATGTGCTGAAGACCGCCAAAGGCTCGATCACGGCCGACAATGTCCTGATGGCAAGCGGCGCCTACACGACGCCGAATTTCGGTTATTTCCGTCGTCGGATCATGGCCGTCGGCAGTTTCATCATCGCCACACGACCGCTGACGGAAGAGGAAGCCGCCTCGACGATGCCGGGCAACCGCACCTGCGTCAACAGCATGAATATCGGCAATTACTGGCGCCTGTCGCCGGACAATCGGCTGATCTTCGGCGGCCGCGCTCGATTTTCGGCGACCTCTGATCAGCGTTCGGATGCCAGGAGCGGCGCAATCCTTCGCGATAGCCTGACCCGCATCTTTCCGCATCTTTCGCATGTGGAGATCGACTATTGCTGGGGCGGCCTGGTGGACATCACCAAGGATCGTTACCCGCGGGCGGGCTTCCATGACGGGTTATGGTACGCCATGGGTTATTCCGGCCATGGCGCGCAGCTTGCGACCCATCTCGGCATGACGGTTGCCGACGCGATCCTCGGCCGGCCTGACAGAAATCCCGTCAAGGGGCTCGAGTGGCCGGCAGTTCCAGGCCATTTCGGCAAGCCGTGGTTCCTGCCGCTGGTCGGGCTTTATTACAAGATGCTCGACAAGGTCCAGTAACGGAACTCTTGCCGTCGCCGAGAACAAAAAAGGTGGGGTTGCGATGGCAACCTCACCTTTTTTTGGCAAGCGTTCCGGGTGCGGAAACGGGCTCAGTTGAGCCCGCCGATATGAAAAGTCTTCACTTCCAGATATTCGTCGATCCCGAGTTGCGAACCCTCGCGCCCCAGGCCCGACTGCTTGACCCCGCCGAAGGGGGCGACCTCGGTGGAGATCAGGCCGGTATTCAGGCCGACCATCCCGAATTCCAGTGCCTCGCCGACACGCCAAGCCCGCTTCAGGCTTTCCGTATAGAAATAGGCGGCGAGCCCGAAGGGCGTGCCGTTGGCAATGGCGATCGCTTCTTCCTCGGTCTCGAAACGGAAGAGCGGCGCGACCGGGCCAAACGTCTCTTCGCTGGCAAGCTGCATGTCGGTGGTCGCTCCGGTCAGCACGATCGGAGCCGTGTATTGGCCACCGGCCGGCAGATCGGCCCTGGCCGTGACGATCGTCGCGCCTTTGGCGAGCGCATCCCCGACATGGCGGTTGATCTTGGCGATTGCGGCATCGTTGATCATCGGGCCGATCGAAACGCCCGGCTCGGTGCCCGGACCGACCTTCATGGCATTCACCCGGGCCGTGAGCTTCTCGGCGAAGCGATCGTAGATGCCCGCCTGCACGAGTATGCGGTTGGCGCAGACGCAGGTCTGGCCGCCATTGCGGAATTTCGAAATGATTGCCCCTTCGATGGCAAGATCGATATCCGCATCGTCGAAGACGATGAAGGGGGCGTTGCCGCCGAGTTCCAGCGACAGCCGCTTGATGCTGTCGGCCGCGCCGCGCATCAGCAGCGAACCGACCGGCGTGGAGCCGGTAAACGAGATCTTCCGCACGGTCGTGTTGGCCATGATCTCGTTGCCGATTTCCTTCGGCATGCCGGTGACGATGTTGACGACGCCGGCCGGAATGCCGGCCATTTCCGCGAGCACGCCGAGCGCAAGCGCCGAATAAGGTGTGAATTCCGAGGGTTTCACCACGACGGTACAGCCGGCGGCGAGCGCCGGGGCGATCTTGCGGGTGATCATCGCGTTTGGAAAATTCCAGGGCGTGATGATGCCGCAGACACCGACCGGCTCCTTCAGCACGATGATGCGGCGATCGGGTGTCGGCGAGGGAATGGTCTGGCCGCCGATGCGGCGTGCCTCTTCCGCAAACCACTTGACGAAGGAGGCGCCGTAACGGATTTCGCCACGTGCCTCGTCGAGCGGTTTGCCCTGTTCGGTGGTCAGCATCAGCGCCAGATCTTCGAGATGTTCGATCATCAGGCCGTACCAGGTTTCAAGCAAGGCGGCGCGCTCCGCATGGGTGTGTTTTTTCCAAGCCGGATAGGCCTTCTCGGCAGCCTCGATCGCCGCACGGGTCTCATCGCCACCCATGTCCGGAACGGTGCCGATCACCTCTTGGCTCGCCGGATCGAAGACCTCGACGGTCTTGCCGGATCGGGCGCCGACCCAGGTGCCGCCGATCAAACCTTCTTGCCGAAACAGGGAGGGGTGCTTCAAATTCCGCATATGTCCAATCCTCGATACGATGGTTAAAGCGCGGCGAGCAGCGCCGCAGTGATGGCGTCGGTCCGGTCCTTGCCGGGAACCGTGCCGATGCCGCTGGCCGTGACCGCTTCGAGCGCCGTCATGACGGCGCTCGCCGCATCCTTTTCGCCCAGATGATCGAGCATCATTGCGCCGGACCAGACCGTGGCGATCGGGTTGGCAATCCCGAGATGGGCGATGTCGGGCGCCGAGCCATGCACGGGTTCGAACATCGAAGGCGCATTGCGCTCGGGGTTGATATTGGCCGAGGCGGCAAAACCGAGGCCGCCCTGAATTGCGGCACCGAGATCGGTCAGGATGTCGCCGAACAGGTTGGATGCGACCACCACGTCGAGCGTTTCCGGCGCCATCACCATGCGCGCCGCCATGGCATCGATGTGATAGCTGGTGACCTCGACCTCAGGATATTCCGCCGAAAGCTGCCGGGTGACGTCGTCCCAGAAGACCATCGAATATTTCTGGGCGTTCGACTTGGTCACCGAGGCCAGCTTGCCGCGTCGCGACCGGGCCTGTTCGAAGGCAAAGCGCAGGATGCGCTCGACGCCCTTGCGGGTAAAGATCGACGTCTCGACGGCAACTTCGTCGACCGTGCCCTGATGGATACGACCACCTGCGCCCGAATATTCGCCCTCGGTGTTCTCGCGGATGCAGAGAATGTCGAAGGCGGTTGCCTTGAGCGGTCCTTCGACGCCGGCCAGCAGGCGGTGGGGGCGGATGTTGGCATATTGCACGAAACTCTTGCGGATCGGCAGCAGCAGGCCATGCAGCGACACGGAATCCGGCACTTCTGCCGGCCAGCCGACGGCACCGAGCAGGATTGCGTCGAAGCTGCGCAACGTCTCGATCCCGTCCGCCGGCATCATGGCACCGGTTTCCTTGTAGAAGGCGCAGGACCAGGGGTATTCCGTGCCCTCAAGCGCGAAGCCGTGCGCTTTGGCTCCCTTCTGCAGCACCGACCATGCGGCCGCCGTCATGTCGCGGCCGATACCGTCGCCGGGGATCATGGCAATCCTGTATGATTTCATGTTCTTCGTCCTCAAAGACTGATCAAGACGCTCTTGCTCTTGCGATTGGCGTGGAAAGCTTCCCGGCCGAGATCCTTGCCGATGCCGGACTGCTTGTAGCCGCCGGTCGGCAGGATATGATCGCGCGAGCGGCCATAGCGGTTGACCCAGATGGTGCCGGCCTGCAGCCGGCGGGTAAGGCGGATCGCCCGCGAAAGGTCGCTGGTAAACAGGCCGGCGGCTAGCCCGTAGCTCGGATGGTCGGCAAGCATCATGGCTTCTTCCTCATCCTCGAAGGCCTGCACCGTCAGAACAGGCCCGAAGATCTCCTCAATCACGGCCGGCGACGTCTGATCGACGCCGGTGACAAGGGTCGGAGAGTAGAAATATCCCGGCCCGTCCATGGGACGCCCGCCCGCCAGGCATTCCGCCCCGGCTGCAACGGATGCCGCGATGATGTCGTCGATGCGCTGGCGTTGCCTGCCGGAGATGATCGGCGAATACTGGCTCGCCGCATCCCAGGTCGGGCCGGGCACGATACCCTGCATCTTCTTCAAAATGGCCTCGATCAGCCGTGCGGCGATGCTTTTTTCGACGATCAGGCGCGATCCCGCAACACATGCCTGGCCGGCATTGCTGGTGATGCTGGTGGTCACCGCGGCCGCTGCCCGGTCGATATCGGCATCCGCGAAGACCAGTTGCGGGCTCTTGCCGCCAAGTTCCAGCGTCATCGGCTTGATGCCGGTGCGGGCGATGTTCTCCATGATCGCCGAGCCGGCGCGGGTGGAGCCTGTAAAGCTCACCTTGGCGATATCGGGATGGCCGGTGATGGCGTTGCCGGTTGTCATGCCGTCGCCGAGCACGATATTGATCAACCCGGCCGGTATCCCGGCGCGCACGGCGAGTTCCGCCAGGCGGATGGTCGAGAACGGCGTCATCTCGGACGGCTTCAGCACGACGGCATTGCCGGCGGCAAGCGCGGGACCGAGTTTCCATGCAGCCATGTTGATCGGGAAGTTCCAGGGCGTGATGGCGCCGACGACGCCATAGGGCTCCGTCATGATCATGCCGAGATTGCCGTCGTCGGTCGGCACCAGGTCGCTGCCTTCCTTGTCGGCGAATTCGGCGAAGAAGCGGATCTGCTCGGCCGACACGGCGATGTCGCCCTCGACCAGATGGCCGACCGGACGGGTGGAGGAAACGGCTTCCAGCCTTGCAAGCGCCACGGCGTCCTGGTCGATCAGATCGGCCCAGCGGTGCAGCACCTTCACACGCTCGCGCGGGCGGATGCCGCCCCAATTGCTTTGCTTCAGCGCCGCCTTCGCCGTCTGCACCGCCTGGTCGACGAGATCCGCATCGGCGACGGGGCATTCGGCATAAGCCTTGCCGTCGGACGGACGGTGCATCGCAATGACGCCTTCGCCCGCCACGAGGCAATCGCCGATGAAATGTCCCATCGGAAGGGCCAGACTGTCGGGATCGAAACTCAGGCTCATCGGCATATCTCCGGTCACTTGACGGCAATATTACCGGATCGGTGGAACGGCTTGATCCGGTAGAGCGAAGGGCCGCAGCGGAAAAATCCGTTTTGGCGGTCGATCACGGCGTATTCTGCGGAGCGGGCCGGACGTCGTTGCCGCGCCGCGGCGGCACCTATCAAGGGGTAACGGTGACGTAGATCTTGCGGACGGTCTCGATGGTCTTCCACACGCCGACGAAACCCGGCTTCATGACGAAACTGTCGCCCGCCTTGTAGACAACGGGTTGGCCGCCTTCGGGGGTGAGTTCAACGACGCCCGACAGGATGTGGCAGAATTCGAAGGTCTGGCCCTTGATCGAATGTGTGACGCCCGGCGTTGCTTCCCAGACACCCGTGTGTACCAGTTCGCCATGGGCTGCGTCCTGCGCCCAGGTCTTGAACTGCGGATCGCCCGAGATCAGCCGTCCCGGTGCGGGAACGTTTTCGCGCGGTGTAAAGGACGGGTGAGGCTCGATGGTCTTGAGAAGCGACATGGTATTCCTTTCGAGGTTGAAGGTTCAGTAACCGCGCCGCCGATCGACCAGGCCGACCGGATCGAGCCCGGCGCGAAGCCGCTTGATATTGTCGATGACGGCGCGCGCGGCTGTATGAGGCTGGGTGATGCTGGCAATATGCGGGGTCAGCAGGATGCGTGGGTGATGCCAGAAGGGATGGCCGGGCGGCAGGGGTTCCGGGTCGGTGACGTCGATCACGGCGCCGGATATCTGCCCGCTGTCGAGCGCCGCGAGAAGCGCGTCCTGGTCGAGCTGGGGGCCACGTCCGACATGAACCAGTCCGGCGCCCGCCGGCAACCTGGTGAAAAGCTCTGCGTCGAGAAAACCGCGGGTTTCGTCGGTCAGTGGCAGGAGGCAGATCAGCACGTTTGTCTCGGCAACCATGGTCTTCAGACCATCCTCGCCGGCGAAACACCTGACACCGTCAATCTCGCGCGGGGACCTGCTCCAGCCCGACAGGGGAAAGCCGAAGGGTTTCAGCCGCTCAAGCACGGCCTGGCCGAGATTGCCAAGCCCCAGGACGCCGATACGGCGCTCTGCGGCCTGAGCCTGCGGCAGGACCTTCCAGACCTCCGCCTGCTGCTGCGCCAGATAGGCCGGCAGATTGCGGTGGAGCGACAAGACGCCGAGGAGCGCATATTCCTGCATCATTCGCACGATGCCTTCTTCGACCATGCGCACGATCTTCACGTCTTCGGGCACGCTGGCGGTGCGGAACTGGTCGATGCCGGCGCCGGTCGAGAACAGCACTTCGAGATTGCGGTAACGCGCCAGATTTTCCGGCACTGTCCATGTCATGAGATAGCGCACCCGTTCGGGATCCACCGTCACCGGATCCATGGAGAATGGCAGGTCCGGGATTTCCCGAGCGAAGGCATCCTGGAAAATCCGGCCGCGGGCCGCATCGGAATTGAAGAGGAATGTCATGGTCCAGATACGTTCCTCATCATTGGAGTTCTGGGCGGCAATGCCGACCAAGTGCTTCAATCATTGCCTGACAGTCGTCGAGTTCGCTCGCCAGGATGAACTCATTGGGTTTATGGGCGCGGGCAATATCGCCGGGCCCGCAGATGATCGCATCTACGCCGGCGCGCTGGTAGAGACCTGCCTCCGTCCCGTAGCTGACAGCCGCCAGCGGCTCGATCCCCGTCAGACTTTGCAAAAGACCGGCAAGGGGAGAGGTTGGCGCCAGCAGCAGCGCCGGATAGGTGCTGAGAACCTGCCAGTCGACATCGAAGCCCTTCATGGCCAAGGCTTCGGCGACCGCCCGCACCGGAGCGAGCAGCACTTCGGGATCGACCGAAGAAATGGCGCGGGCCTCAAGTTCGAGGCTGCAGATTTCGGGAATGATGTTGACCGCCTGACCGCCACTGATCGTGCCGATCGACAGAGAGGAATAGGGTGGCTCGAATTCCTCCTCGAACGGTCCGCGGGAAAGATCGACGGCCGCGGCAACCGCAGCCTGCTGCACGTCCGTCATGGCGTGGATCGCGTTGAGGCCGAGATCCGGTCGGGAGGAATGGCCTGAACGGCCCTTGAGCGTCACCCGGGCTGCAGCCTTTCCCTTGTGGGCCAGAATGGCGCGCATTCCACTCGGCTCCCCGATGATCGCGCCGAGCGGCGGCGCACACAGGTCCTGCAACCGTGCGAGAAGATGCGGCACGCCCCGGCAACCGGCTTCTTCGTCGTAGGACAAGGCAAGGTGGATCGGGCGGGAAAGTGGACTTTCAAGAAGTGCAGGGACGGCTGCCAGAGCGGCCGACAAGAACCCCTTCATATCGCTTGTTCCGCGCCCGTAGAGCTTGCCTTTCTCGTTCCTCAATGAAAAGGGATCGGTGTCCCAACCGGCCTCGGTGGCAGCAACCACGTCCATATGGCCGGACAGGATGTAGCCCGGCTGGTCGGCTCGACCGAGCGTGGCAAAAAGATTGGCCCGATCACCTTCAGGCCCCGGCAGGATATGCGCGGCGATCCCGAAGGATTTGAGATAGCCAGCAATCCATTCGACAATATTGCCGTTGGGCGTGCCGACGACCGAGGGAAAGCCGACCAGCTTCTCCAGGATGTCCAAAGCGCGCATCGACTGTTCCCGCCCCTAAAAACCATGACCTTTTGGCCGACACACCTTGCTTTTGCAGAGCAGCGAACCAATCCTGGCCGGCAAGGTTAGAGGCAGGAGAAACCAATGGCTGCCGAAAGTGGACGCTATACGGTCAAATCTTGTGTCCGGTCCCGCTTCAGCAGTGAAATGTTTCGCGGGATCTCGACTAACGTGACTGCCGGGATATCCGAGCGGTTCGCCCCAAGGAGGATATATTCTCTCGGCTGGATAATGATGGATAGCGAATTACCAGGAACCCTGAATGTCGATAATTTCGAGATGCGCTTTGCGGATATCTCGAGTGTCGAAATCTCCAGGCTGCAGGCTTTGTCGATCTCGGTGGGCTGGCCCCATCGGGCGGCCGACTGGCAGCATCTGCTCGACATCGGGAAAGGATATGTGGCGCTCGACGAGATCGGCCGGGTGGGAGCCTCTGGCATGTGGTTTCCTCATGGCGACGGCTTCGCCACCTTCGGGATGCTGATTACCTCTCCGAGGCTGCAGGCCAACGGCGCGGCCAGGTGGCTGATGAAGCGGATCATGACGGACTGCGGCCGCAATCGCATTCGGCTCAACTCGACGCGGGAAGCCCAGCGTCTTTATGCTTCGTTGGGATTGAAGCCAAAGCAGACGGTTTACCAGTATCAGGGGACAGCGATCGCGCCTTTGGCGCCTCCGCCTCTGGAGAAGGGGCTTTTTCTGAGGCGGCTGGATCGCGGCGATCTCGACACGATGATCGCCTTCGATGCTCCAGCCTTCGGTGCGGATCGAAGCCTGCACCTCCTGCGATTGTTCGAGAGTTCGATCTGTTACGGTCTTTACCAAGGCGAGCGGTTGCGCGCCTTCTCAATGCGCCGGCGCTTCGGGCGAGGGCATGTGGTCGGGCCGGTGGTCGCCGGCAACGACGAGGACGCCATCACGGTGACCCACCCGCATATTGCGGCCCACGCCGACGGCTTCCTGCGCGTCGATACACATTTCGATAGCGGCCCGTTTGCTGGGCTCATCCAGCAGTGCGGGCTCAGCATCTACGCCACCTTGACGACGATGGTGACTGAGGAGGCAGCCAGTTACGGCGCCGGACAAAATGGTCGTGCGAGGGTCTATGCCCTGGCTTCGCATTCCCTCGGGTGAGCCTCCTTCCCCGGGCCCCCTGCCATGGCGATATGGAAAATCGAAGCTGCCCACTCCGGTGACTGCGGGCAGAGGCTCGAGTGAGGGCCGAGAAGCAGCCTCTTCCATCTGGCTTTGACCTCAGTCAAGAAATCGAGCTAACATCCGGGACAGCAGCGGCGGGGGCCTGTCGCCGGGGGAACCCTGTGAACGGAGATGCAGATGAGGCGCGCGCTTTTCCTCCTGAAAATCACGACAATGGTGATCGGGACGATTTGTCCGGCATCCGGCGTCTTGGCGGGTGCTCAGCCGGTTCTTTGGAGCGCCCTGCGGCCTGCGGATCAATCGAGGTCTGATGCTGCCCTGCCGGGCATGGCGTCCAGCCGACCCCAAGGGGAAACACTTTCATGGCGTGACGAAGCCCGTACGGTGGAACTGACCGGGTTCATCCTGCCGGTCGACCAGGATGGCGAGATGGTCTACGAGTTCATGCTTGTCCCCTGGGCCGGCGCCTGCAGCCACAGTGCTGCTCCCCCGCCGAACCAGCTGGTGCATGTGGTCGCTGCCGAGCCGTTCCATCTCTCGCGTGTCTATGAAGTCGTCACCGTGACAGGAAATCTGCGGCCCGGTTTGGACAAGGCCCAGCTCTTCATCATGGACGGGGTACGCGTCCTCGACTACGGCTACAGCATGAGCCACGCCCAGGTGGCAAAGGCGACCGGCTTCGTGGACCCGGACCTGAAGACCATCTCGCCATTGGGGATTCTTGCGCGATAAGCAAACCGCCAACGCTGACGGCAGCGTTGCCGCCGTTCTCCCGAACAGATATGAAAGCCGGCTTTCGACCAGCGTCACGCTCGGCCATTGTCGAAAAACCCGTTGAGCAGGACGGTGACCAGGGCGATCGCGACGCCTGGCCAGATCATCAGCATTGGGTGGTCGAAAATGAACATGCGATATTCAAAGAGCATCGATCCCCAATCGGGCTTCGACGGATCGGCGCCGAGGCCGATGAAGGCGAGCGAGGCATAGGCAACTGCCGCAAGTCCCGCCTGGTTGCCGACATAGGCGAACATCAGTGGCAGGGTGTTGGGCAGCAGATGCCGGGCGATCATCCGCAAGGGGGAAACGCCGAGGCTCCTCGCCGCCAGGATGAACGGCCGGCCAAGCACCCGCTGGCTCAGCGAGTGCGCAAGCAGCGCGTGAGGCCCGATGCCGGCCAGGCCGAGCGCCAGTCCGGCGCTGAGTGGCGACAGGCCAAAAATCGCCGCCGCCGTCAGTGCGACGATGAGCGTCGGCACCATGACGAAGAACTCGCAGAAGCGCAGGATCACCGTTTCGCGCCAGCCTCCGAGGACGGCGGCAGCGGTGCCGAGCAGGGTGCCAAACACAAAGCCGATGGCGCCGACCGACAGAATGACGCAGGCCGTCCGCCAGCCGCCGGCCATGATCCGCGACAGAAGATCGCGACCGAGATGATCGGTACCGAGCGGATGGCTGGCGGTCATGCCGGAATGACGGGCAAGCATGTCCACCGCATCGGGATCTTGTGGCTGCCAGAAGCCGCCGACACAGAGAAAGACGGCGAGCGCCGCGAGCATGATCAGCCGGGGCATCAGGCGAGACGCGGATCGAGAAGGCGCATGGCGAGATTGGCGCCGGCATTCATCACAAGCATCCAGATGGCAATGACCATGACATAGGCCTGCAGCACCATCTGGTCGCGTGCCGCGATGCTTTGCACCAGGAACTGGCTGATGCCGGCAAGGCCGAAAAGGATTTCCATGGTCGCGGTGCTGCCGATCACCCAGCCCGCTTCGGAACGGACTGCCGACGAAAGGGCATAGAGCGCGCTGCGGTGGCCGTGTCGCCAGAGCGCCTGTTTGTCCGACAGGCCCTTGGCAAGTGCCGTGCGGAAATGCGGCTGCCCGGCGGTCTCCTTCAGGTCGCGCCGGTAGACCCGGGAGAGAACGGCAACGGAATGCAGCGCGATCAGCAGGACGGGCAGGACGATCGCGGTCCAATCATTGGCGAAGGGTCTGATCCATCGCAGCTGCACACCGAGGACAAAGAGAACGACAAGGCCCAGCCAGAAGGCGGGCACCGCCTGCACGAAGACCGATAGAGCCCGGTTCATCCGATCGACGACACCTGCGGGATAGGCCGCCGAGAAGAATCCGAGCGGAATTGCCAGCACGATCGCCAGCGCCAGGCCGGCGAGACCGAGCGACAACGAGACCGGCAACCGTTCGGCGAATTCGACAAGTACGGGCTCCCCGGTCCGGAAGGAGCGGCCCCAATCTCCGCCGAGGAAATCTGCCAGCCAGTGGAGATAGCGAAGCGGCAGCGGCTGGTCGAGCCCCCACTGCGCCCTCAATGCCGCGACGGTGTCATCCGTCGCCGGCAGGCTCCAGAGACGAATGGCGATCGCGACCGGATCGGCCGGCATCAAGGTGATGACCGAGAAAGAGGCGAGCGAAACCGCCAGCAGCCCCGCTATCGATTGCATGCCGAACCTGACCAGTCGCATCACGTGGCCTACTCCGCCTCGCCGATATCGGCGCGCAGGACGTGGTAGTCGGATCCCCACGGCTCGTAGTTCTTCAACCGCTTCGACAGGCCGACATACCACACGGGCGATACCAGGAAGGAGGCGGGCGCATCGGCGAAGATCTTCTGCTGGGCCTCCAGCGCGATCGCCACTCGCTTTGCCGGATCGCCCTCGGCCGCAAATTGGTTAAGGATCGCGTCGAAGTCCGGCGAGGCATATTTCGCATAGTTCAGCGAAGCGTCGCTTCTCAGCATCGAATTCAGGAAAAAGGCGGGGTCGCCGCTCGGGGCCGTGTGCTGCGCCCAGAGCGCGATGTCGAAGTCGCCGGCCGAAGCCACCTGCTGGATGTTCTCCACCACCTGCGTATCGACCGCGATGCCGATCTTGGCGAGTTCTGCCTTGACCACCGGCAGCATGGTGACGAGATCCGGGCGTTGCGGATAGGTGATGACCAGCAGGCGCAGCGGCGTGCCGCCCTTTTCGCGCATGCCGCCGCTGCCCTTTGCCCAGCCGGCTTCGTCAAGCAGCGCGCCGGCCCTGGCAAGATCGGTCGGCCGTGCCTCCCGGCCTGCAAAGGGGAAATAGGCGGCGTAGGCACCTGTGGCCGGTTCGCCGCCGTTGATCGCGGCTGCAAGCTCCTTGCGGTCGAAGGCCAGATCGATCGCCCGGCGTACCGTCACGTCACTCATCGGCGGGCGGGCGGTATTGAAGAAGGCGAGATACTGGTATCCGACCGGGAACGACTTGATCGTCAGGTCCGGATTGGTCTTGAGCCGGGTCACGACCTCCGACGGCAAGCCGAACGCCATGTCGAGTTCGCCTGCTTCCAGCGCCAGCGTCAGGGTCTGGGCATCGCCGAACTTTCGGAAATTGACCGGCGAACGCTGGTCGGCGCCGGCGAAATGCGCGTTGGGCTCCAGCGTGATCGAGGCATCCGTCTTGAAGCCGGAGATCCGATAAGGACCGCTGAAGACGGTTTTGCCGGCCTCGGTGGGTTTATAGGCAATCAGTGGCCATTCGGCGAAGAGTGCCTGAATGAGCGGCACCGGTTTTTCGGTCGTCACCTTCAGCGTCAGGTCGTCGCCCGCCTCGAAGCTCAGCCTGCCGCCGGTCGCGAGCGCCGCCTTGTTGTTGGCGAACGTGGTGTCGAAGCCGGCGGCCAGTGCCCTGGCGGTCACGGGCGTGCCATCGGAGAACAGGCGGCCGGGTTTCAGGGTCACGGTCCAGGTCAGGTCGCCGACGCGCTCCACCTTCTCGGCCAACTCCGGCACGAGCTTGCCGTCCCGATCGACGGTGAAGAGGTTCTCGCCGACGCCATGGCTGACCAGCGCCCAGCCGTTCGAGCCCTTGGCCGGGTCCGTTCCGCTGGTGATGTAGGTGGCACCGACGCGAAGCGGCTCGCCTGCGAGGACGGTGCCTGCGGTGGCAAAGGTGGCGGCGGCGAGCCAGGCGGCGGCCAGGCGCGACAGAGTCTGCGACGTCAATTCTCTCTCCTCTTGTTCTGTTCGGATGGAGTGCGAAGCCGCTGCTTGCGGCCCGTTGGGTGATAGGCGAAGTTTTCGACGATCCGGCCGCCAAGCAGGTGCTCGCCGATGATCCGGTCGATCGCACCTTCGTTGACCCCGCCGTAATAGGTGCCTTCCGGAAACACCTGCAGCACGGGCGCCAGACTGCAGGGACCGAGACAGGTGGATTTTGCGGTCATCGTGCCATCGCCGGCCGTGCGCAATTTCTGCCGCTCCTGCTGGTTGCGCAGATGTGCCCAGATCACATCGGCTCCGGCCGCGTTGCAGGGACCGCCCTGACAGACGAGCACGCGGCGTTTCTGGGCGGGCACGAGTGAACCTTCGATGACAGGTGGATTTTCGGTCTTTGGGGCATCCAGCTCCTCAGCCGTTTCCAGCAGTTCGCCGAGAAGATGCGCCATCAGCGTGCTGGAGGCGATATCCCTGGCGACGGACAAGGCCGGCCAGGGGCGGCTGTCGGCCGCCTTCCAGCGCGTCAGCGATTTCGTCAGCCAGATATGGAAGCTCGGCTCCTTGGGCAGGACGAGTGGTACGATAACGATGGTTTCGACATCCTCATCGAGCAGACTGGACAGCGCTTCGCGCAGCGAGGGGGTTCCTTGCTCGGTAAAGGCGAACCGGACGATCCCGGCCCCGGTCATGCCGGCCGCAAGCTCCGCGAGCCGCTGCATTTCCAGATGCGGCGATGCCGCAAAGGCGGATTTCGCGATCAGGAGGACGGCGCGCCCGGATGCATTCTGGGAAGATAATCCCTGTGTTTTCACTGCCTTCGTCTCACTCAAAGGAGGAGGCAGCAAAAATGAAGGTTGCGGCAGGCACGATGGCCCGACGGAACCGTCATTCCTGTGGCACACCCCGACCACGGAACTTCTATCGTCAGGCAGGTCTCCTGGCTCGCGGGTCAAAGCCTTCATCGCCCGTCTTCCCGGCATTGGCTGCCAGTGACATGTTGGACGAACGGCTCACCGCTCACAGTTGCGGGACAGCTCCGGTTTTTACCGGATTCCCTCTTAGCTTCCATCGCGGGATGGAAGAACCTTGACGCCGCCAAACTACACTCCATCTGCCGACTGTCAACGCAGCCGCTCCATGCAGCATCACGCGGCTCGTGGTTGCCAAGGTTCAAAAAGGATCCGGGAGGGCTGTCGATTGGGCGCCAGCTGCTGGATAGTCGTCCTGAAATAGGTCCTGGTCCGGAACTGCCGTGGCAATTCCGGACCCGAATGGTATCGCATCAATGCGATGCTCCGGAGCCGCCGACGGCAACGATCGTGAAGGGCTTGCCTTCGACGGGAATCGTACGGACCTCCTTCAGGCTTTGCGCATCGACAACCCGAACCAGCGAGTGCCGCGGATCGGTAATGACGATATGGCCGTCCGCAACGGCAAGGCGTGGGCGCGGATCACGCCAATGGCCGTCCTTGCTGTAGGGCTCGGTGACCTTGGCCTTGCCAACGATCTCGCCCTTGATCACGTCCAGCACATGAAGATCACCGTCCTCCGTCAGGATGTAGGCGTTGCGCGGCGTTGTCGGATCCAGGAGGAAATCGACGCGGCGGGTGGGCAGGCCGATCAGCCGGAAGTGCGCCTCGGCGTCCGGATCGATCAGGACGATTTTGTCTTCGCCGTAGTTGCCGAGGAAGAACTGCATCGCCTTGCCACCAAGCAAGGTCCCGGTGCTGCCCTTTGGCAGGTCCGCCGGGTAAGCGAGCATTTCCAGCCTCGGCCCATCAAGGCCCCCGGGCCGGGCAAGGAGAACGCCTTCCTTGCAACCGAAGGCGACGAGCCGGGTAGAGGTGGCCTCGCCGTGAAGATCGGTGCATTTCGCGACGTCGCCGATCTGTTTGCCCGCCTCATCGACGACGCGAAGACCGACCCTCGGAGGCAGTTCGTCGGGCTTGGTTTCGACTTCAGTGTTTGGGACCGACACGAGCACGAAACGACCCATCGTCACCGCTACGCCGTGATGCGGCTTCGTCGTGTCGATTGTCTTCACGTCAGCCCTGCCTTCAAGAAGAGCTGTTTCGTCGATGATATCCGCCTTGCCGCCTCGATCGTAAAAGAGGATCGCATGGTCGTCATGCGGAACGACGTGGAAGGGACGCTTGCCCTCGAAGGTCACGGGCAACAGCCCGACGTCGGAAACATTCAGATCCCGATGCTCTCCGTGATCGGAGAAATCGATGCCGGTTTTGATGACGTGAACGATGTCATGATCTGACTGGGTCGCGAACACGGTCTGGCCGGACGCGCTGGCGGTGAGAGCTGCGGGACCCTTGACGTCGTAGCTGCCGAGTTCCTTGCCGTTCTCGAAGTTGATGGCACGCACGACGGGGTTCGTGTGATCACCGACAAACAGGCGCCATGCTTCCTTCGTCTCACGATCTTCATCGGCAAACGCTCCGGAAGCCGCAAAGATCAGACCTGACGCGACAGCGGCTAGCAGACGGTTTGGGTTGAGTGGCAAATTCATGAGGTTACGTCCTTAATGTTTGAACTTTTGTCACGCCGAGCGGCGGGTACAGCACATGACCTGCCTTTAGATCTATGGCTGCTGCGATGGTGGGTCTGCATGTGTTATACTGTTACGTCCGGCTGATAAATGTAATAACATTACATGGGCGACTGTTGTCAATCCCCGCGGGGACGACACTTGCCCGTTTCACGCCAGCCACCAGGCCGTGCAGTTTTTTCGGGTTCGACGCGGCAGCGGAAAAATGGCCCTCAAAGATTGCCTGGCGGCAGGCGGGCCTTGCCGGGTTCGAGGAAAATCCGTCGTTGCTGACATAAAACTCTTACATGCCTGGAGGAAACCTGCAGCCGGCAGGCCCCGAGGCCCGGCAAACGGAAGAGGGCATTCTCTGATGACGACATTGCAGCAGGTGGCGATAAGAGCCGGATGTTCGCTGGCGACCGCGAGCCGGGCGCTCAATCGCAACGGCCATGTCAGCGACCGCATGGCCCGCAGGGTTCGCCGCGCGGCGGCAGAACTCGGATATCGGCCGATCAATTCAGCGTCCGGCAGACCCGGGCAACGGCCGGTGGTCGGCGTGCTGATCCCCAGCATCACCAATCCCGTCTTCGCCTCGTCGCTTTCCAGCATCCAGAACCGCATGCTGGTTGCAGGCCATGGCGTGCTGATCGCCCAGTCGAACTACGACCCGGCACGCGAGGCGGACGCGGTCGCCTCGCTTCTCAACGACCGGCCGACGGGCCTGATCCTGACCGTCTGCGATCCCGCCACGAGCGTCGCCCTCATGGCCTCGCTGCCGCCCACCGTGCTTCTCAACAACATGCCGACCTCGCTCTTTCCCGCCGCCGTGACCGTGGACAATCGCGGTGCCGGCCGGGAACTGACGCAGATGCTGATCGGTCTCGGCCATTGGCGCATCCTGTTCGTCTCGGGAAATTTCGCGGCTTCCGACCGCGCGCGTCGCCGGCATGAGGGTTATCGCGATGCGATGATCAAGAATGGATTTGCACCCTTGGAAGCGGTCGAGATTTCCTTCCTCAACGGCTACGACCAACTCGATCTCAGCGCTGCACTCGCGACCGTGTCGCCGACGGCGATCATCGCCTCAAATGATCTTCTCGCACTGGGCGTCATCAGTGCGCTGCGGCGCGAGGGACTTTCCGTACCACGCGATATTTCGGTGGCCGGTTTCGACGGGATCGCCATCGGACGGCTGATGGACCCGCCGCTGACGACGGTGGAGATGCCGGACGCGAGCATGGGGGCGGCGGCGGCCTCGCTGCTGCTGGACATGGCCGAGAATGCGGCGCCCGCCCGGCATCTCGACGTTGCCTATATGCTGCGCCGGGGCGGCACGGTGCAGGCAATCCGGTAACGCTTCGTCAAAAAAAGGAAAACCGCCGCTTCCGATCGGAAGCGACGGCTCGTGGTGCGGTTAGGCCGGATTGGAGTTTAGCTGCGCGGCAGTAAACCCTTCACTTCGGAAGCGGCATCTTCGAGCGCTTCCTTCGGGGTAGCCTGCTGCTCGACGATACGCGACAGGTTCTCGACGATTGCCTGGGTGACCTTGACGCCGTTGGTGCCCGGGAAGGCGTACCAGGGAACCATGCGGTCCATCTGGCTGAGGCCGGCGACGAAGAGCGGGTTTTCCTTGTAGAAATTGCCGAGGTACTCCGGCGACTTGGCGGCAAGCTCGTTGTTGGGAACGTAGCCGGTGCCCGGAACGACGACCGAGGCGCCGTAGGGGCCGGCGGCGAACTTGGCGAACTTCCAGGCGGCCTGCTGCTTTTCGGCATTGCGGGCGAGGATGACGACGGCGTTGCCGCCGGTCGGCAGCTTGCCCTTGACCGGATCGATCAGCGGGATCTGCGCGGTGCGCAGGTCGAATTTGTCGCCGACGCTCTTGATCGTGTTGCGCAGGGCGCCGGTCGTCTTGAACTCGATGCCGACCTTGCCGGCAAAGAAGGCCTGTTCACCGGCCTGGGCCGTGAAAACGGGCAGGCCGCCCTGCTTGACCATGCGGTCGAGCGTTTCGACAGCCTTCAGGCCTTCCGGTCCGGCGAAAGCGACGGACTTTTCGTCGGCGCTCAGCATCTGACCGCCGGCGCCGAACAGGAGTGCCGAGAACATCCAGTCGTCACCCTGCCAGCGGAAGTCGATGCCTTCGACGCCGTTGCCGAGCGCCTTGATCTTGGCACCGAGCGCGATGACTTCGTCCCAGGTCTTCGGAGGAACGTCCGGATTGCCGCCGGCAGCCTTCACCAGGTCGGCATTGTAATACATGATCGGGTTCGACGTCGCGAAGGCGAGGCCGACCTGCTTGCCCTTGACCTGGGCGAGCTTCAGGATGTTGTCGGAAAAGCCGAGCTTGCCCATATCGCCTTCCTTGGCGATGAAGGGAGCGAGGTCGACGGGCAGGTCGCGCTCCTGAACCATGCGCAGGCGGTTGAGGCCGATGAAGGTCAGGTCCGGCATTTCCGCCGTGCCGGCCTGGCGCATGATGAGCTGGATGCCCTCTTCATACGTCGCGGACGGGTTGGCGAACTGGATCTTGATTTCCGGATTTTCTTCCATGAACTTCTTCGAGATCGTGTCCATCACGTCCTTGAAGAAGCCGGGCATGGGATAATGCACGGTCAATGTCGTCTCGGCATGGGCCGGAAGCGACACCGTCATGGCAATCGCCGCGGCGGCGAAAAACTTGGTGAGATGCTTCATCGCATAGTCTCCTGGTTGATGCCGGTCAGCCTTTGAGACCGGTCATGGTGATGCCCTCGACGAAGCGCTTCTGTGCCAGAAGGAAAGCCGCAACGAGGGGAGTGGTGATGATCAGCGTGGCGGCCATCAGCGCGCCGTAGTCGTCGCCGGCCTCGGCGGCGCGGAAATAGAGGAGACCGAGCGGCGGCGTCGCATATGCCTGGTTGGAAACGACGATCAACGGCCAGTAGAGGTCGTTCCAGTGCGCGACGACCGAGAAGATCGCGAACGCGGTGATCGCCGGCCAGGCGTTGGGCACGATCACGCGGCCGATAATGCCGAGTTCCGACATGCCGTCGAGCCGGGCTGCATGGATCAGATCGTCCGGTATCGCACGGAAGAACTGCAGGAAGAGGAAGATGCCGAAGACCGAGATGGTGAAGGGGGCGACCAGCGCAAAATAGCTGTTTAGCACCGCCAGGCGGTCGAAGGCGACATAGAGGGGCAGAGCGGTGGCATGGATCGGCACCAAAAGGCCGAGCATGACGAGCACCATCATCAGCCTTGCGGCGCGGAACTTCAGCTTGGCCATGGCATAGGCGCAGGGGATGGCGATCATGACCTGGAAGACGAAGATCAGCGCGCAGACCACCACGCCGTTCCACAGCAGCGTCGTCATCGAGACACGGGTCAGCGCCTTGGTGAAGTTGGCGACATAGGACCAGTGCTGCGGGATGAGCGACAGCGACGAGGAAAAGATGTCGCTCTGCGCCTTGCCGGCGGTCGAGATCATGAAGACGTAGGGGGCGAGGAAGATCACCGCCCCGAAGATCAGGATCGACAGGCGGACGGCACGCCCGAGAGTGAAGGCTGAAGCGTTCATGAGTAATGCACCTGCTTGTCCTGGACGCGGTATTGCAGGAACATCAGCACCACCAGGATGAGCAGGAAGACGACCGTCATCGCCGAGGCGTAGCCGACCTTCAGGTAGACGAACCCTTCCTGGTAGATGGTAAAAAGCAACACTTCGGAAGCCTTGTTCGGCCCGCCCTCGGTCAGCGTCTTGACCGTCTCGAAGACCTTGACCGCATTGATGATGCTGATCGTCGTGACGAACAGCGTCGTCGGCCCGAGCATTGGCCAGGTGACCAGCCGGAACCGGTCGAAGGCGGAGCGGGCGCCGTCGACATGCGCGGCGTGATAGAGATCGCGGGGGATTGCGGTAAGGCCGGCCAGGAACAGGACGAGATTGAAACCGACCGATTGCCAGATACCGATGATCGACAGGCTGTAGAGGACGGATGTCGAGGCGCCGAGCCAGTTGGGACGCGGCAGGCCGCCGAGCGCCAGAAGCGCGTTGATCGGGCCGATTGTCGGATGGAACAGATATTGCCAGACCGTCGCCATGGCGACGAGCAGCGAGGCAACCGGCAGGAAATAGGCGGTTCGAAAGAGGGAACGGCCGATATTCTCGCTTTCGATCAGCATCGCAAGGCCGAGCGCCATGAAGATCGAGATCGGTGCGACGATCGCGGTATAGACCGTCGTGTTCCACAGCGAGCGGCGGAAGGTCCGGTTCGTGAAGAGCTCGGTGTAGTTGTCGAAGCCGACGAAGCGGAAACCCGCATAACCGAGCTCGTAGTCGGTAAATCCGAACAGGATCACCACCGCCACCGGCAGCAGGATGAAGACGAACAGAAGAACCATTGCCGGCAGCGACAGCACGAGTGCTGCGCGCGCCTCCTGCCGTTCGGCGGCCGAGCGGGAAGGTTTTCTGACCACCGGGAGTGGAGCAGCGATCGCCTCAGCCATGAGCCGTCTCCAAGCTGGCGGGAGCATCGACCGGTGTCGAGGGCAAGCGGCGGCCGTTCTCGGCAAAGACGAAGAGATGGCCGGCCGAGAAGTCGAGACGCACCGGCATGCCGGCGGCGAGACCGTCGCCTTCGGCAGGCGAAAGCTTGACGACCGCGGGTTCGCCGATCGCATCCAGGCGGCAGTAGAGGATGATCTCGGAGCCCAGGAACTCGATGCGGTCGATGCGTGCCGGCAGGCCCTGCTGCCCGCTGCGGGAGACGCGGATGAATTCCGGCCGAATGCCGATCGTCACGGAAGCGCCCGCAGGAACCGTCTCACGGTGTAGTCCCACCCGGATATCGCCGAACCCTATCGTGCCATCGGCCCCGACCTGCGACGGAAAAAGGTTGATGCGCGGCTGGCCGATGAAACGGGCCACCTCGATATGCGCCGGATCGTCGTAGATCACCTGCGGCGAGGCGAGCTGCAGCAGCGACCCGCCGATCATCACCGCAACGCGGTCGGCCATGGACAGTGCTTCCGCCTGGTCATGGGTGACATAGAGCGTCGGCACGCCGGCGCGGCGGTGCAGTTCGACGATCTCGCCACGGGCGTGGACGCGCAGGTTGGCGTCCAGGTTGGAAAGCGGTTCGTCCATCAGGAAGACGGAGGGGCGGCGCACCATGGCGCGGCCGAGCGCGACGCGCTGGCGCTGGCCGCCGGACATCTGGCCGGGCTTGCGATCGAGCAGATGGTCGATCTTCAGCGACACCGCCATCTCGCGCACGTCGCGCTTGATCGCGGCCACCGCCTTGCGCTGGCCGGGCATTAGCGGGCCGATCAGCGGCAGGCGCTGCGCCCGCGTCAGCTTGCGCATGACCAGCGGCACGGCGATGTTCTGCGCCGCCGTCAGATGCGGATAAAGCGCGTAGGACTGGAAGACCATGGCAATGTTGCGGTCTGCCGCCGGCACCGGCAACAGGTCGCGGTCGCCAAGCATGATTTCGCCGGCGTCAGCGCCTTCGAGGCCGGCAAGGATGCGCAGCAGCGTGCTCTTGCCGCAGCCGGAAGGGCCGACGAGGGCAATGAACTCGCCCGGACCGGCGTCAAAGCTGACGCCCTTGAGGATCGGATTGCCGGAGAACGACTTTTCGAGGCCGCGAAGCGAAAGGGCGGTCATTCGGCCGCCTCCGTCTTTACCGGACGCGGATAAATCTCGTCGATAACATCGTCGATGACATAAGCGGTCATACCCGGCACGGCGACGATCTCGGTCTTTACGTCGTCGCCGAAGGTGTGAACGGCGGCGCCGATCAGACGCTCTCCCGGCATTTCACGCTCCAACTTGTCGATGATGAAGGCGGCCGAGGGACCCCAGGTGAGTGCCATATTCTCATGGCGGCCCTGCCATGCCCAATGCAGGTGGCCACTGGCAAAAAGTGCCACGTCATGCGCGGCGAACAGGTCGAAGAGCCGGGCGCGCTCCTTCGGCCGCGCGCCCCAGTAACCGGTATCGCCCTCATGCGGTTCGTCGACGAACAGTGGCTTGTGGGCGAAGAGGGCGATGCGGCGGCTGTTCCGCTCTTCCAGGGTTTTGGTCAGCCATTCGAATTGGGCCTCTTCTTCTTCGTTTTCCTGACCGAGGAGTAGCGAATTGAGCCCGACGAGACGCCATTCGCCGGCGTCGTGAAACCAACGGTCGTCTCCTGCGAGTTCCCGCCAGCGCTCGAGGCGCTCGGCGTTGACCGGCTGCGCGGAACCGGGCGAATGCCCGACATCGTGGTTGCCGGGCAGGATCAGCATCGGGATCGAAGTCTGCCGCATCAGGTCCATGCAGAAGGTGATGTCGCCCGGCTTGTCTGCGCCATCGACGGTCAGATCCCCTGTATGGATGATGAGATCGGCCCGGGTATCCTCCATCCAGGTCAGCAGCGGCGCCCAATTGCCGTTGAAATGCGACTTCTCCGGGCTGAAATGGGTGTCGGTAATCTGGATGATCTTCACGGCAACTCTCCGGTCTCGCAAAATACCTTTCGCAAGTGCGAAGGCGTTTACGGTTCCTTAGAGCGCTATCGTGTCAGGCCGGTTACAGAGTTTTCCAGCTTTCTTTCATTTCTGTCACAGAACTGTAAAACTGGCCGGTTTGCGCCTGACGGATCGCCTCATCGCGTCCCAAAATGCTCTCTCGGACGAACAACCTCGGTGTCTTGAACCTACCGCTTCATCTCCTAAATCAGTCTGCGGTCCACGGCGAAAAGGAAAGGAGGTCGCGATGGCTAACACGTTTTTTGAAAAGCCGCTGTTTGTGAAAACATCTCATTATATTCAAGAGCTTGCCAGCCTGGAAGAGGTCTTCGACTTTCTCGACGAGTGGCCAATCGACAAAAGAGGTGACACATACGAGGTGTTGTCCAAAGCTTGTCGCCTGGCCGCCCAAGGCGTCTTCCCCTTGCCGGCAATCCGAGAGAATGTGCGCCGATTCCTGCTGAAGGAGCGCGTGTTGGCGAATATCGAGGAGGTACCTCTGTTCGCGGGGCGCATGAACGACCGCAATCTTGGCTCATGAGGCGCCCTCGATCAGCCGGAACGTAGAAAAGCCCCGCAGCCAATATGGCGGCGGGGCTTTGAACGACGAAATCTGCCCGTCGTGTCAGCAGGAATTTGCCTGGTTGGTTGGGCTGTTGGGGTTGGAGGTGGATGCGTTGGTGCCGGCGGCTCCCGCAGTCGTCGGGCTCTTGCCGCAATTGGCGTTGCTGCTTCCGGCCGTCCCTGCGCCCTGCGTGTTGGCGTTACCTGTTGCCGACGTTCCGGGCGCGGTCGTATCGGTCGCCGTCCCGGCTCCGGTTCCGGCGCCCAAAGAGCCGGTCGAACCCGAACCACCGGTGCCGGAACCACCACCAGCACCCTGTGAGAATGCAGAAGTAGCAAGACCGAGCGCGAGGGCGCTCGCAGCGAGACGTTTGGCGATCATGAAGTGTTTCCTCTCAGTTTTTCATTGCGGCCTTCTAACCGCGGTCGCATGGAAAGTTCCCGTCGCTGAAACCATTCGGCACAGGCTGGAATCGTGAGAGTTTCGGCAGCTGGTCAGGCGCACCACACGTCGCCTCCGTTATCGGAACCGTGGGTAAGCGCTGGTTTGGATACGAGAACCGATGCGTCCGGACTATCAAATGGTATCTGGCCATGGTTTTTCGGTCCAGCCGGTCCGCTCTGGGTTACGGGACGAGAGAGGCTGCTGCTTTGAGCAAGGGGTTTTCGTTCTTCGGGAAGTCTTCGCCCTGCCCTCACGGGCCCTGTCATCAGCACGGCGACCTTGTGAGAGTATTCCGACCTGCGGAAGGTTCATTCCAGCGAAGGGGACGTGCCCAGATCGCTTGATCGTTCGATTTCTCGCAGAAGTACCGATACGGTCGGACGGACGTCGCCCTTGCGGCGAAAAACTGCATAGATGTCGCGCGTCAGCGAAATCTCATTCAGTTGGAGAGCCACCAATCCCAGGCCGCTTCCTTGAAGGTTCGCTCGTGTCAGATAAGCCAGATGGTGCGTGCGCGAGATCATCGACGTGAGAAAATTGATGGACGTCGTTTCCACGGCGACCACCGGTTTTGGTAGGCCGGCCGCGCGGAAAAGAGATTCGAGCAGCAGCCTGTCGGTTTCGGGGAGCGGCGGCAGGACCCAGCTATAGTCTGCCAGATCAGAGATTGTCAGATTCTCACGATCTGCCAGCGGATGCGATTGATGTGCAACAATTCGCACGGGTTCCCTCGCAACGAGCTTCCATTCAAAGTCCTCATTCAGGATTTCGCTCGGTTTTACAGTAAAAACGATGTCGAGCTTTCCGCCGAACAACTGGGGAAGCAGGACTTCATTGATGCCCTCATGCACCATGACGCCAACATCCGGACGGGAGACCGCGAAATGGTTCAACGCATCGGGAATAAGTTGCCGCAAGGCGGCAGCCATGCTTCCAATTCGAAGGGAGCCACGGCGGGCGCCGCGGAGCGCGTCTATTTCATCGACGGCTTCGTTGGCCAGCGACAACAGCAATTCGCTGTAGCCGATGAGCCGTTGACCGAAAAGGGTCGCCTGAACTCCGCTCGGTCCTCGGTCAAGCAGGCGAACGCCAAGCGCCTGTTCCATGCCGCGGATGCTTTTGCTGAGAGCAGGCTGGGTGAGCCGCAAATTCTCGGCCGCCATGCTGAAGCTGCCAGTGTGAACAACTGCCATGAAATGCCGCAACTGACGAAGATCAAGCCTCTGAAGGTTGTTATTCATGCTTCCCACTCTGATTTAGCCGGTCCCGGCGGCCACTATGAACCATGGTCACGCCGAGGCAACCGCCAGACGGTTTACCGTCCGCGTCCGTCACATCCAATCCGAAGCCGCCGGAGCGATCCTGGGCATCAGCATCGGCGGGTAACTTCTACGATGGTCGCCTTCGCTTCACGCTGGAGTTCTCCCGGATCGTGTGAACGGCTCAGGCTCAGTTCAGCCTTTTGCCGGTCTCGGCGGCGAACAGGTGCACTCTCGCGGGATTGCCCTTCACATGTATCGTTTCGCCGACCGTGATGTCGCGCTCTCGGGGGAACTCGACCGTCAGCATTTTCGAATGGCCCACTTCGACATAACCGTAGGTCTGGCTGCCGAGCCGTTCGGCCACCATCAGTTCACCGCTGAACCAGGCCTGTTCGGGGGAACAGGGGGCCAGTTCTTCAGGACGAATTCCAAGCATGACCTCCTGGCCGGCAAGCGCGCTCGCACCAGGAATGCTGCCAGCCGCAGTCTTTCCCAGAAGTGTCAGGCGTTCTCCCTCGGAGGCGAGCTTCGCCGGCAGGATGTTCATGGTCGGGCTGCCGATGAACTGGGCGACGAAGAGGCTCGACGGCTTGTGATAGAGATCGAGCGGCTTGCCGATCTGCTCCACCACGCCGCCGTTCATCACCACGATGCGGTCGGCCAGCGTCATGGCCTCCACCTGATCGTGCGTGACATAAACCGTGGTCGCCTTCATGCGGTTATGCAGTTTTGCGATTTCCAGGCGCATCTCGACGCGCAGCGCCGCGTCGAGGTTGGAAAGCGGTTCGTCGAACAGGAAGGCCGCCGGCTCGCGGACAATGGCACGGCCCATGGCGACGCGCTGGCGCTGGCCGCCCGACAATTGTGCCGGCCGGCGATCGAGATAATCCCTGATCTTGAGGACATCTGCGGCCTGACCGACGCGGCTTTCGATTTCCCGGTCGTCGCCGCCGCGCATCCTGAGGCCGAACGACATGTTTTCCCGCACGCTCATATGCGGGTAGAGAGCGTAATCCTGAAAGACCATGGCGATGTTGCGCTCGGCCGGCGGAAGCAGGTTGACCGTGCGGCCTTCGATATCCAGTTCGCCACCGGAAATCTCCTCCAGCCCGGCGATCATGCGCAGAAGCGTCGATTTCCCGCATCCGGAAGGGCCGACGAGAACCAGGAATTCGCCGCTTCGGATCTCGATATTGATGTCGTGGATGACCTGCAGGGCGCCATACGACTTCCGGATTTTCTTCAACGCTATGCCAGCCACGAGGTCCTCCCGACTATTTTTCAAGCTTGACGCCAGTTATCGATATCAATATCGATAATGATAGTTGTTGAAATGCGCAACCGGCTGGATGAATGAGATGGCCTATTTTTCCGCTAGATCGACATCGATCAGATCGCCCAAGGCGGGCGCTGCCTTCAATGCGTTGAAGCGCGACATCATGCTCGGAACGCTGGCGCCGGGAACCGGCCTTACGGAACTCGAGCTTGCGGCCCACTTCCAGTGCAGTCAGGGCACCGTCCGCGAGGCGCTCCTGCAGCTTCAGGAGGAAGGGCTGGTTCGTCGCCGGGGGCATCGTGGGACGCAGGTTTCCGAGTGCACGGAAGACGAGGCAATCGAGATGTTCCGGCTGCGCCAGCAGATAGAGGGCAACGGCATGGCACGCGTCATGCGCGCTCGCAGCCGTACGCTGGTCAAGGAACTCGATGGCTTCCTCGACAAGATGCTGCTTGCGGCGGCGGCGGGTGACGAATTGGAGCTTGCAGCCTTCGACCGCGATTTCCATCGGCGCATTTTCGAAGATGCCAACCTGCCGGCGCTCGATCCGATCCTTCATCGCTGCCTCGTGCACAATCACCGGTTCAAGATTTCTCGCAGCCCGATGGCGCGGGATCTCGAGGCAACGGCATTGCGGCATCGCAGCATCATCGACGCGATCGAAAGCGGCGACATAGCGCGGGCGACCGCTGCCATGCGTCATCATATCGCGACCATCGTCGATCTCGGGCCTGAGGTTTTCCCGGAGGCGACACAGTGAACGACCTCTCCCAGCTGCCGGGGACGCTTTCCGACGAAATGCTGGCGCTGACGCTGCGGGTTGCGGCGGAACTCGGACCTCTGCCGGATCCGACGACCCTTCCACCGGCGGAAGGTCGTGCACAGACGCTTGCTGCCAATATGCGGTGGAATGTCAATCTGCCAGCCATGGCAAACGTCGGGGAGGTTTGGGTAGCGCAAGATACGCGCCTTGGTTCGGCCCGCTGTCGCCTCAAGGTGTGCGTGCCGCCGGATGCCGCGGATGGCGCCATCCTGTTCGTGCATGGCGGGGGCTTCGCCTTCTGCTCGCCGGAAACCCATGAGCGTTGCGCGCGGGTTCTAGCGTTGGAAAGCGGCATGCCGGTCGTGATGCCCGATTACCGGCTGGCCCCGGAAGCGCCCTATCCGGCAGGGCTATTGGATATCGTTGCAACGCTGCGTGGTCTTTTCGAGGTGACCGCCGGCGAGGGCGTCCGCCCTGGCCCCCTGGTCATTTCCGGCGACTCGGCGGGAGCCAACATTGCTCTGGCAGCGATACTGCATGAACAATCCGATGGCCGACGGCTGCCGGATGCCGCGCTGCTCTTTTACGGCACTTATGCGCGTTCTTTCGAAACGGCATCCTACGTCCATTTCGCCGAAGGCCCGGGGCTCACACGCGGAAAGATGCAGCGCTACTGGTCGTTCTATGCCGGTGAGCGCGCCGTCGGGGACGATCCGCTTGCCTGCCCCCTCATGGCGTCCGATGCGGCCCTGGTGACGCTGCCGCCGCTTTATCTGATGGCGGCGGCGGTGGACCCGCTGCTTTCCGACACCTTGAGCCTGAGCCAGCGCCTCAAGGCTCTCGGCCGGGACGACGAACTGCACGTCGTGCCGGGCGTCATCCACGGTTTCCTGCAAAACACCAATGAACTTTCGGCCGCGCGGGAGGCGTTGGCGGCCGCAGGCAGTGCAGCAAGGCGACTGACACAACGTCGATGACGTGAACGATCAAGAGGAGGAGACTATGAAATTTCTGAAGACACTCGCGCTCGGCGCCGCTTTTGCGGTTTCGGCCGCGTTCGGTCAGGCGAGGGCGGAAACCGTCCGCTTCTGGTACCATTTCGACAACCCGGCGAACCCGATGTCGGACCTGGTCAAGAAGTTCGAGACAGCCAATCCCGGCATCAAGGTCGAAGCCGAGAACGTGCCGTGGAACAGCTACTACGATAATCTTTATACCGCGCTGGTCGGCGGCAATGCGCCCGATGCGGCGATGGTGAAGCTCTTTGCCCAGCCCCGGCTTGCCGAAATGGGCGCGCTGGAGCCGATCGGCAAGCAACTCGACGCGTGGAAGGGCAAGGCCGACCTGCTGGACAACCTGCTCGACCTGAACAAGGGTCCGGACGGAAAGCAGTATTACCTGCCTATCCAGTACGTGGTTCTTTATCTCTATTACCGGACCGATCTCTTCCAGGCGGCTGGTCTGCAGCCACCCAAGACCTGTGAAGATTTCCGCAATGCGGCGATCAGGCTCACCAATGCGCCGCAGACCTACGGCTTCGGCTTGCGCGGCGGCAAGGGCGGCTGGGACCAATGGGGCGCCTTCGTCCTGTCCCAGGGCGCCGAACTGAAGCCGGGTGGCCTGACCAGGCCCGAGGCGATCGCCGCCAATCAATGGCTGGTCGATCTCTTCCAGAAGGACAAGGTCATTCCGCCGTCCGCGCCGAATGATGGTTTCCAGGAAATCGTCGCCGCGTTCAAATCCGGCAAGACGGCCATGACCATCCACCATATCGGTTCGTCCAAGGATCTCGTTGCTGCCCTCGGCGACAAGGTTTCCGCCGTGCCGGTTCCGAAATGCGGCAATGGTCAATGGACGTCCTACGGCGACGAGTCGCTTGCGATCTTCTCCTCGTCCTCGGTCAAGGACGCTGCCTGGAAGTGGATTTCCTTCCTGGCCGAAGGGCAGAACAACGTCGCCTTCAACGGAGCGACAGGCCAGCTGACCGTCACAAAGAGCGGCTCTGCCGACTGGAAACTCCATGAGCGCCGTTTCGTCGAAGCAACCGTACAATCCTTGCCGTTCGCCAGGGTGCTGCCGCAGACCTCGGCGGTCTCCGAATTCGTCAACACGGCCTGGCAGACGAACATGCAGCAGGCGCTGACCGGCCAGATCACGCCCAAGCAGATGATGGAACAGCTGCAGACGCTGTTCGCCCAGTAAAAGTCGCCTCCGGTCCCGGCACGTCCTGTGTCGGGACCTCTTTCCCCGCCTCGAGGCTGGATGCGCATGTCCCGATCGAACCCTTCTCCCGTGGAGCGCCGCACGCTGTTCAGCTGGCATTCGGAACGGCTTCTGCCGTACTGGCTGCTTGCACCGGCTGTCGTGGTGACCGTCGTCATCGTCTTCATGCCGATGGCGCAGGCCGTCTTCACCAGCTTCTACGACCTGATCCTGTTTCGCCCCAATGCCAGCAAGTTCGTAGGCTTCGGCAACTACGTCAAGCTGTTCAACGATCCGGTCTTCTGGACGGCGTTGTGGAACACCATCATCTGGATCGGATTGACCGTACCATTGCAGATGGGGCTCGGGCTTGTCGCGGCCCTGCTTCTCAATCGCGAGTTTCCCTGGCGTGGACTGGCACGGGCGCTCATCATCATTCCCTGGGCGCTGCCGAGCGTTGTGATCGCTCTGATGTGGCGCTGGATCTATGATCCGAATACGGGCGTGCTCAACGACATCCTCATCTACCTGTCGATCGTCCAGTCCGCAGTTCCGTGGCTCGCCGATCCGAAAGTGGCGATCTATGCGATCATCGCCACCCTGACCTGGCAGGGTTTTCCCTTCTTCGCGGTGATGATCCTTGCCGGTCTTCAGGGTATTCCGCGCAGCCAATATGAAGCGGCGTCGATCGATGGTGCTTCCACCTGGCGGCAGTTCGTCCATATCACGCTGCCGGGCATCGCGCCGGTGCTTGCCACCGCCGGTTTGCTGCGGGTAATCTGGGTCGCCAATTCCATGGATGTCATCTTCGTCATGACCGGCGGCGGCCCCGGTTATGCCACGCATACCTTGCCGCTTTATGCCTTCGTCAAGGCGCGCCAGAACCTTGATTTCGGATACGGCACCGCGATCGCCGTCACCTTCACGATCCTGCTCGGCGCCTTTGTGGTTCTCTATCTCTCCCGTACGATGCGCGAGGTGGAACGATGAAACAAAGTGCACTTCGCCGGATCATCACCACCGACCTTCCGGTCCTGCTGATCGTCCTCTTCGCCATGGCGCCCTTTGCCTGGATGATCCTGACATCGCTGACGCCGACCGCGGTGTTGAGTGCGACGGGCGTGTCGCTTTCGCCGCTCGGCTGGAGCCTCGACAACTACGTGCGGCTCATCGAGCAGACATCCTTCCTCAAGAACATGCTGGACAGCCTGATCATCGCCGCCGGCACGGTTGTCGTCGGGCTTATCGTCTCTGTCACGGCGGCCTATGCCTTCTCGCGCTTTCGTTTTCCGGGCCGCAAGCTGTTGATGCTGCAGTTCCTGCTGATCAACATGTTCCCGATCGTGCTGCTCATCCTGCCCCTCTTCGTTTTGATGCGCCGCTTCAACATCCTCGATACCCATTTCGGCCTGATCCTCGCCAATGCGACGGTGGCGATCCCGTTCGCGGTGTGGATGCTGACAAGCTATATCGGCGCCATCCCGAAAAGCCTCGACGAAGCGGCGATGACCGACGGATGTTCGCGCCTGTCGGCGCTGCGCAAGATAGTCCTGCCGCTGACCATGCCGGGCATCATCTCGACCGGCATCTACATCTTCATCACCGCCTGGAACGAATATCTTTATGCGCTGACGCTCGGCGGGAGGAACGTGCGCCCGGTCACGGTCGCGATCCAGACGCTGATCGGCGAATACCAGATCGAATGGGGACTGCTGGCGGCCGGCGCAGTCGTCGGCGCAATGCCTGCGACCATCCTTTTCCTTCTCGTGCAGCGGCGCCTGATCGGTGGGCTGACCCAGGGCGCGGTCAAGGGATGAGAGCAGGGATTGGTCGGCGCAGCCGACGAAACGGAATGTAAAAGAGGACGATACGATGAACCCCATCGGGTTGATTTCCATGCAGTATGCCAGGCCCTTCACGGCCGAGCATTTTCCGCTGTTTGCAAAGATGCGTCAGCACGGTTTTGACTTCGTGGAGCTTCTGGTCCCGGAAGCCGGCGAACTCGACATCAGGGAAACGAAGAAGGCGCTCGACGATGCCGGTCTCGGCGTCGTGCTCGCAGCCCGCGTCAACCTCCAGCGTAACCTTGCGTCGGCCGATGGCGAAGCCCATCGGGCCGGTGTCGAATACCTGAAATACACCGCCGATTGCGCGGCAGGCCTCGGTTCGAAGATCGTCGGCGGGCCGCTGACCGGCAATCCTCTCGTGTTTGCCGGCCGTGCCCCGCAGCCGGTCGACGAGGCCGAACGGCTGGCCCGCAAGGAGCGTTGCGTCAAAGGCCTGAGGCAAGCCGGAGACCACGCTGCCAAAATGGGTGTTGTGCTGGCCGTCGAGCCGCTCAACCGCTTCGAAAGCGACGTTCTTTGCACCACGAAACAGGCGATGGAACTGCTGGATGCCGTCGATCACCCAGCCGTCAAGCTGATGCTCGACACCTTCCACATGCACATGGAGGAAAGCTCGATCGCCGAGGCCATCCGGCTAGCCGGTGGCCGGCTGGTGCATTTCCAGGCCAATGAAAATCACCGCGGCTTTCCAGGCACGGGCTCTACCGATTGGGTCGATGTCTGCCGGGCGCTTCACGAGATCGGTTACAAGGGGCCGGTCTCGCTGGAACCGTTCCGGCGCAATGACGACCGCTTCGGTGTGCCGTTTGCCCAATGGCGCCCGCCCCACGAGGACGAGAGCGATCGCCTCGCGGCCGCGAGCGCATTCATGAAATCCCATCTCCTGCTTACGGAATATCGTCGATGACTTTGAAAATCGGTTGGATCGGTTGCGGCGTTCACGCAACCCAGATGCTGCTTCCCCAACTCGTGCGCCACGACGTCGAGATCGTCGCGCTGTGCGACATCGACGGCAAACGCCTGAAGGACGCCGGCCGGCAATTCGGCGTTGCCAACCTGACGACGGACGCGCAAACCCTGCTTTCGACCCACGGCATCGATGCGGTCGGGATGGCCGTCGGCCCGGATCAGCATCTCGCCTTCGGCAAGGCGGCGCTCGAACGGGGCTTGCCTGTCTTCATGGAAAAACCGCCATCGGGTTCCGCCGCCGGGGCGCGGGAGCTTCTGGCCGCTTCGGAAAAGGCAAAGAAGCCGCTGCTGCTCGGCTTCATGAAGCGCTATTCGATCGGCAACCGCATGGCGGCGAATATCGTCAAGTCCGGCCGCTTCGGGGACGTGCTCGGGCTGACCGGTTATTACATGACGGCACCGGGCTATTTTGCCGGCAATGTCGATTATACCGGCTTTTTCCTGCATCACTGCGTTCACTACATGGATCTGGCGTCCTTTCTCGTGTCGCCGGTTCGTTCGATCTCGACCCGCAAGGTGGAAAAAACTCCGGGCCGACTGCTCTTCCATGTCGCCTTTGAGTTCGAATGCGGAGCGATCGGCAACATCGCCATGGGTACGATCCAGTCGCGCGGCACGCCGGTCGAGCGGATCGAGCTGATGGGCGACCATCAGCGTATCGAGGTGGAGGACGTGATCGAAATCCGCTGGCATCGCAATCCGCCCTTCAAGATCGACGACCTGGGCGCAACGCTGAAGGAGGACTGCGACACGCTGGCGTGGAAGCCGAACTTCACCGCTGCAGCCAACGAGGATCCGAAGGGTTACCATTCGTTGCTGGCCGATGTGGTCCCCGCGCTTGCGGGGGCGACAACACCCGCACCGTCGATTACCGATGGCGTTGTTGCCATGGAACGCCTGGAAACGCTCCGGCGCGAACTCGCCCTCTGAGAAATCCGGCCCTGGCCAACGCCTGTTAAGGAAGCGGGAGCCACCGGACTGGCAGTCGTCCGGAGGGAACGTCGGTCCGGTTTTCCGTCGCCAGCCTGTTTTCCGCTACTTCATGAATACTGGCAGTCATGCCGCAATCTGGATCCTGCGGGCTTGCCCGCAGGATCCATTGGTCAACGAACGGTCTTGGTCAGATTTTTGCGCGTTCGCCCGCTTCCTTGAGCGAGGCGAACTTCATCGTCACGCTCTCCAGATTGTCGTCCAGCCATTTGGCCATGGCGATCTCTTCCTCGAGATTGCTTTTCAGCGCCGGCGCCAGTCCCGGAAAGCCGCCATGTTCGGCGATGGTGATAAGCGACTTGTAGGCGGCGATCTCGTAATTCTCGAAAGCGAAGTTGGCCAGCGAGTTCTTGATGATTTCGTCGCCGGCAATGCTGTGTCCCATCGCCGCCAGGCTGCCGGTGAGGGACAATGCCATGTCCTTCAAGCTCGAATGATCTTCTGCAAGGCTCTTGAGAACGTCCTCGATCCTGGCGATCTGACCCTCCGTCTCACGGATATGCTGCTCGAGCCGCGCCGCCACGTCCGGATAGTTTTCGATCCGCGAGACCTGCGGCTTCATGATCGACAGCGCCTGGTTTTCCATGGCGTGCGCGTTTCTGAGCCCGGTCACGAAGATGGAGCGGGTTTCGGATGTATCTGCCATCGCATTTCCTCTTTGGTTGTGGGACCAACTAACTGAGACAAGGGGCGATGGTTCCAGGACGCTCAGGCCCGGAGAGTATCCGGGGTCCTCCGGCACCGGGTGCAGACTTGGCAAGGTAACGCCTGAGGATGAGCGGAAGGATGCCACCGGCGCGCAACAGTTCGACCTCGGCATTTGTTTCGATTGCAGCTGACGCATTGAATGTCCTGGAAGAGCCGTCGGTTCGCGTGACGGATACCGACACATCGCAGCGCGGAGAAATCATGTCCGGTTCAGCCTGGACGGTCAGGACATCGCCGGGGCGGAGTTCGAGCGTCTCCGGCGCCTGATCATGCGCAAGGCGCAGAGGAAGGATGCCCATGCCGATCAGGTTCCAGCGGTGAATGCGCTCGAAACTGGAGGCCAGAACCGCCCGCACGCCGAGGAGCGCCGCACCCTTGGCCGCCCAGTCGCGCGACGAGCCCATTCCGTATCGCGCGCCGGCGACAATGACGACGGACCCGCCTTCGGCCTTGTAGCGCTGCGCCGCATCCCACAACGGCAGGGATTCCCCCGATCCGGCATGGATCGTGAAGCCTGGCGCGATATCCGGCACCAGAAGGTTGCGCACCGCCTTGTTGGTGAAGAGGCCGCGGATCATGACCTCCCAGTTTCCGCGCCGCGAGGAAAAGACGTTGAGATCGCCGGGGTTTTCGCCCCGCTTAATAAGATGTCGCCCGACCTCTGACCGTGCCGGGATCGCACCGGCCGGCGAAATATGGTCGGTCGTCATATCGTCGCCGAGAACAAGGATCGGATGGGCCTCGTAGGTGCCAAGCCGGGTTCCTTCGCCGAAGCTCGCAAACGGCGGGCGCCTTATATAGGTGGAGGTTTCATCCCACGGGAACAGGATGCTCGACGGGGCGGCAAGGTCTTTCCAGGCCGGGCTCGCCTCCGCCGCCTCGTAGGCCGGAGCGAAGTCGCCGACACTCGAAGCCTTTGCGAAAAGTCGGTCGATTTCCGCGGCGCTGGGCCAGAGCATCGCGAGCGTCACGGGCGTGCCATCGGCGCAAACGCCGATCGGATCGTGGAGGATGTCGATCTCGACGGTTCCGGCGAGCGCGAAAGCTACGACCATCGGCGGCGAGGCGAGGAACCCGGCTTCCAACTGCGCATGAACTCGCCCCGGGAAGTTCCGGTTGCCGGACAAGACAGCGACGGCGAGTATATTGCGTTCAGCCATCGCGTCTGCGACGGCCTGTGTCAGAGGACCGGAATTGCCGATACAGGTCGTGCAGCCGTAACCGACGATGCCGAAGCCGACCGCTTCCAGGTCCTCGAGCAGGCCGGCGCGGACGAGGTAGCGCTCGGCGGTTGGCGATCCCGGAGCAAGCGAGGTCTTGACCCAATGCGGTGGCCGCAGGCCATAGGCGCGAGCCTTGCGGGCAAGAAGACCGGCGGCCACGAGAAGCCGCGGGTCGGAGGTGTTCGTGCAGCTGGTGATCGAAGCGATCGCCACCGCTCCGTCGTTTGGTTTACCTTCAACGGCAAGATTTTCCCCGGTCCCCTTTATTTTGCGGACGGCGGCGCGCGTTTCGCCGACGGCGATCCTGTCCTGCGGGCGGCGGGGGCCTGCAAGGCTGGCTTCAACGCGGCCGAGATTCAACTCGAGCGTCGAACTGTAGCGGGGATTGGCCTCGGGATCGAACCAGATGCCGGCGCGTTTCGCGTAACATTCCACAAGCCGCACGTGCGTGTTGCTGCGGCCGGTTTGCAAGAGATAGTCGATCGATCGGCGATCGACCGGGAAATAGCCGCTATTGGCACCGAACTCGGGCGCCATATTGGCCACGACCGCGCGGTCGCCGGCGGACAGATTGGTGACGCCAGGCCCGTAGAATTCGACGAACTTGTCCTGGAGGTCGACCTGACGCAGCAGATGCGTCACCACGAGCGCGAGGTCGGTGGCCAGAACCCCTTCCTTCAGCTTTCCGGTCAGGCGAACGCCGACGACGTCGGGCACACGCAGCGTGACCGGCATGCCGAACAGGACGCTCTCCGCTTCAAGGCCACCCACACCCCATGCCAGAACGCCGATCCCGTTGATCATCGGCGTGTGGCTGTCGGTTCCGATCAAGGTGTCCGGGATGGCCCAAAGCCCGCCATCCCGTTGGTGCGCCGACACGACGGTCGCCAGGCGTTCGAGATTGAGCGTGTGCATGATGCCGGTGCCCGGCGGGTGAACGCGGAAACCGGTGAGCGTATTCGTCGCCCATTTCATGAAGCTGTAGCGCTCGGCATTGCGCTCATATTCCCGCTTCATATTGTGTTCTGTGGCGCCGGTTGTCCCAAAAGCATCGACCGCCAGCGAGTGATCGGTGGAAACGTCGACCGCGACGACGGGATTGAGCAGCGCCGGATCACCTCCGGCTTCCGCCAGTGCGGAACGCATGCCGGCGATATCGACCAGCGCCGGGCCGCACGTCGTGTCATGCATCAGGACGCGGTTCGGCAGGAACGGGATTTCGACGTCGCTCCGGCCCGTCTTCAGCCATGCGGCGATGGCGGCCTTGGCCCGTGATGCATCGTCGCCGGACGTCCTTAGAACGTTCTCCAGCAATATCCTATGGATATACGGCATGCGTGCGAGATCGCCGCCTGCCTCGGCCGGCAGGTCGATCAGATCATAGCTCAGGCCGTCGCTCTCGATTTTCGCCCGCATACCGGTCAGCACTGCCACCCGCCGTCGCCGCTACAACGTCTTCAGGCCGGCGGCGATGGCCGAAAACAGCATATCGATTTCCGTCTCCGAAATGACGAGGGGAGGAGAAAGAACGATGGTGTTCGCCACCGGCCGTATCATCACGCCGCGCTCGAAGCAGAATTCGTAGACCTTTTTCGCCATGACCTTGCCGCTGGCGACATCTTCGCCGAGTTCGATGCCGGCCAGCAGTCCGAGATTGCGGATATCCACCACGCCAGGCAGGCCCTTGAGCGAATGGGCCTGCTCCTGCCAGACCGGCTCGATCGTCGCTGCCTGCTCGAACACACCTTCGTTGAGATAGCCGTTCAGCGTCGCCAGTCCCGCCGCGCAAGCCAACGGATGACCGGAATAGGTATATCCATGCGAGAACTCCACGGCACCTTGCGGGGCGATTTCCATCAACGTCT
The DNA here is from genome assembly GCF_000732195.1 of Neorhizobium vignae. GTDB lineage: Bacteria > Pseudomonadota > Alphaproteobacteria > Rhizobiales > Rhizobiaceae > Neorhizobium > Neorhizobium vignae. The sequence continues at coordinate 84,383 of NZ_JNNU01000016.1, read as the reverse complement.
CGTAGATTTTGTTGGAACTGATGACGCCGCCCATCGGCACCGCACCATTCGTCATGCCCTTGGCGACGGCGATGAGGTCGGGAGTAACGCCGAAACGGTCGGCGGCGAACGGCCGGCCGAGGCGGCCGAAGCCGGTGACCACTTCGTCGAAGACCAGCAGAATGCCATGGCGCGTGCAGATTTTCCTCAGCCGTTCCAGGTAGCCAGCCGGCGGGATCAGCACGCCCGTCGAGGCGGCAATCGGCTCGACGATTACCGCCGCGACCGTCGATGGATCGAAGGTCTGCAACATCTGTTCGAGCGCGTCGGCGATCTCCGCGCCGTGGTCCGGCTGGCCGCGGCTGAAGGCATTGCGGGCGGGATCATGCGTATGGGGCATGTGGGCCGCACCCGGAAGAAGCATGCCGAACTGCTTCTTGTGCGGTCCCATTCCTGCCGCTGAAAGCCCTCCGAAACCGACGCCGTGATAACCGCGCTGGCGACCGACGATGCGCTGCCGCTGTCCTTCTCCGCGCGCATGGTGATAGGCGAGGGCAAGCTTGAGCGCCGTGTCGGTGGCTTCCGACCCGGAATTGGTGAAGAAGACGTGATCCAGTCCTTCGGGCGCGATGGCAGTCAGCCGGCTGGCATATTCGAAGGCGAGAGGATGGCCGAGCCCGAACGAGGAGGCGAAATCAAGCTGTGCGGCCTGTTTCTGGATCGCATCGACGATTTTTGGATGCCCATGCCCAGCGTTCACGCACCAGAGGCCGGCGATCCCGTCCAGAAGGCGGTGGCCGTCGCTCATCTGGTAATACATGCCCGACGCGCCGGTGATGATCTGCGGCTTCTTCTTGAAGTCCCGGTTGACCGTGAAAGGCATCCAGTAGGATTCGAGCGAATTGGCGTTGAGCTGCTGCATGTGCATTGCTTTCATTCTTCGATCAGATGAAGTCGGTCTTCTTGAGGATCTGCGCGGTCACTGCGCCGCGTCCAGTCCGTCGACGGAGAGTGGTATCGGCGGCATGACGTCATCCGGGATGGGATTGACGAAGGGATTGCCATCAAGCCGGCCCCGAAGATCCGCCTTGGCCGCTTCGACGAGCGCCGGATTGCGGATGAGTTCGATGGCGGTGCCCGCCATGACCTTTGCGGCATGCGCCATGCCCTTGTGGGCGGCGGGCAACTTGCCCTGGGCGACGAGCTGCCAGGAATGGCCGGGCGTGCCGATCGCGTATGTCGCCCCGCGCATCTGCACGGTCGGCACCACCCAGCTCACGCTGCCGACATCGGTCGATCCGACCATCGATCCATCGCCTGCATAGAGCGGAACGATGAGATCGCAGAGCGGTTCGTCCTTCTTCGGTCTGAGATGGAAGCGGGCGTATGACGAGGCGATATCCTCCGGCGTGAAGGTTGCCTGGAACTTCCGGGCGGTCGCCTTGTCGGCTTCGTCGAATACTGGGGCACCCAGGCGCTCGAGCTGCGCATGCATGCATTCCTCCAGCGGCTCGTTGCCCATCAGGTTGGCATCGCCGGATATGATTTCCTGTCTCATGGTCGTTTCGGTCATCCAGGCGGCGCCTTCGGCTACGCGCTTTACCCGGGCGACGAGCAAAAGAAGCTCGGGAAGCGTTCTCGCCCGCACGAGATAACGAACGGTGGCATTGGCCTGGACCACGTTCGGGGCCGAACCGCCCGCATCGGTAATCGCGTAATGAATACGGGCGGTCGTCGGCATGTGTTCGCGCAGAAAGTTCACGCCGACATTCATCAACTCCACCGCATCGAGTGCGCTGCGCCCGAGATGGGGCGTCGCCGCCGCATGCGAGGCGCGGCCGGAGAAATGGAAGTTCATCTCGCTGCAGGCAAGCGAGATCGGGTTGTTGACGCCGCTGAAGGCCGCGGGGTGCCACGAAATGGCGATGTCGACATCGTCGAAGACGCCGGCACGCACCATGAAGCCTTTGGAAGACCCGCCTTCCTCCGCCGGGCAGCCGTAATAGCGGACGCGCCCCTTCAATCCGTGGGCAGCGAGATAGTCCTTCACCGCGGCGGCGGCCAGCATCGAGCCGGCTCCGAGAAGGTTGTGACCGCAGCCATGGCCGTGGCCGCCGGCAACGACTGGCCGCTGTTCGGCGACGCCCGCTTCCTGGCTGAGGCCCGGGAGCGCGTCATATTCCCCGAGAATGGCGATGACCGGACCAGCCTCGCCGGCCTCTCCCATGACGGCGGTCGGAATGCCGGCAATGTTGCGCTCGATCCTGAAGCCCTCGGCCTCGAGAAGCCGCAAATGTTCGGCTGAGGAACGGAACTCCTCGTAATTGATCTCCGGCGTGCCCCAGACGCGGTCGCTGAGATCAAAAAAGGCAGCGCTTTTTTCGTCGACGATTGTCCAGATGGATTGGGAATTCTGCATCGCGTCCTCGTTTCCTGATCAGTGCAGGCCGCTTAGAACCGGCGTCAGCCGTTCCAGCGCCCAGTCTATCTGCCCGCGCTCGATCACCAGCGGAGGTGCAAGACGAATGGTGTGATCATGCGTCTCCTTGGCGAGGATGCCCGACTGGCGGAGTAGCTCGCAGTAACGGCGGGCACCGCCGGCCTGCGGATGCAGTTCCACGGCGAGCATCAGCCCGCGCCCGCGCACGTCCCGAATGAAGTCGCTGCGAATGTCCTTCAGCCCCCGAAGGAAATAATCGCCCTGCTCGGCGGCATTCTCGATCATGCCTTCTTCGGTCAGCGCCTTCAGCGCCGCCCGTGCGACGGCACAGGCGAGCGGGTTGCCGCCGAAGGTCGAGCCGTGCTGCCCGGGTTTCAGCGTGCCCAGCACCTCGTTGTTGGAAAGCACGGCGGAGACGGGATAGAAACCGCCCGACAATGCCTTGCCAACCAGTGTCACGTCCGCCTCGATCGCCTCATGTTCTTCCGCAAGCAGCTTGCCGGTGCGTCCGAGACCGGTCTGGATTTCGTCCAGGATCAGCATGAGATTGTTTGCCGTGCAGAGTTCGCGGACCTTTGCGAAATAGCCCGCCGGTGGGATCAGCACGCCCGCCTCGCCCTGGATCGGCTCAACCAGGAAGGCGACCGTGTTTTCGTTGATCGCCGCCTCGAATGCCTCGACATCGCCGAACGGCACAACCCGGAAACCGGGCAGAAAGGGACCGAAATTCTTGCGTGCCGTCTCGTCGGTGCTGAAGCTGATGATGCCGAGCGTCCGGCCGTGGAAATTGTTGGAGCAGACGATGATTTCCGCCTGTTCCTCGGGGATGTTCTTGACCTCGTAACCCCACTTGCGCACAGATTTGACGGCGGTTTCGACGGCTTCGGCGCCGCTGTTCATCGGAAGCACCCTGTGCGATTTCGTCAGAGCCGCGAGCTCCCCGTAAAACAGCGCGAGCTGGTCGTTGCGGAAGGCCCGGGAGGTCAGCGTCAGCTTGCCTGCCTGCTCCACCATCGCGGCCAGGATCTTGGGGTGGCAATGTCCCTGGTTGACGGCGGAATAGGCGGACAGGCAGTCGAGATAGCGATTTCCGTCCGTATCCCAGACATAGACGCCGGCGCCTCGCGTCAGAACCACGTCGAGCGGCTTGTAGTTGTTTGCGCCGAGCCGGCCTTCGATCGCGATGAATTCTTCCGTCAACATCGTGGATTTCTCCTGCCCCAGAGAAGCGTTACTCATCGAATTTTGGCCTCGTTACGCCGCGACGCCGAGGGTCGGCGTCGCCTCGAGCAGGGCCTGCGTATAGGGGTGTTGCGGGTGGTCCAGGATTTGGCCGACGCTGCCTTCCTCGACGACCAGGCCCTGCTGCATGACGACGATCCGGTCGGCGACGCGGGAGACAGCGCCGAGATCGTGCGAGATGAAAAGGCAGGCGAAGCCGTGGTTTTCCTGCAGTTTGCGGAAGAGATCGAGTACCTGCTTCTGGATCGTCATGTCGAGCGCCGAGACAGGCTCGTCTGCGACGACGAAGGCGGGATTGCGGATGACCGCACGCGCGATCGCCACGCGCTGCCTCTGCCCTCCGGACAGGGCATGCGGATAACGATCGCCAAGTCCGGCAAGGCCGACTTCGTTGAGGATGTCACTCACCCGTTCGGCCTTTTCCGGGCCGCTGAGTTTCGGGCCATGGACCAGCGGCTCGCCGACGATTTCCGCAATCTTCTGCCGCGGGTCGAGGGACGAATAGGGATCCTGGAAGACGAGCTGGCACTGCAGACGATAATCACGGGCAGCGGCCCGGTCGGCGGATGCCATCGGGCGCCCGCGAAACAGGATGTCTCCGCCCGACAACGGCAGCAGGCCCAGCATTGCCCGTCCGAGCGTGGTCTTGCCGGAACCGGAACCGCCCACAACGGCCACGACTTCGCCGGGGCGCACGCCAAGCGAAACACCCCTCACCGCAAGCTTCTTTTCCGCCGTGCTGAACATATTGCCGGCGCCCGAGAAGGTCACCTCGACACCGCGGGCCTCGATGAGCGGCTCCGCTTGGGCGGGTGGCGCACGGCCGTGGTCGCGTTTCGGCAGGGCGTCGATCAGCGTGCGCGTATATTGCTCCTTCGGCCGATGCAGAACCTCCTCGACCGGACCTGACTCTATCAGTCTGCCCCGCTCCAGAACGAAGACCTTCTTCGCGTATTGGGCGACAAGACCGAGATTGTGGGTGATCAACAGAACCGAGGTGCCGAAGGTGCGCGTCAGATCGACCATGACCTCCATGACCTCGCGCTGGGTCAGGGTATCGAGCGCCGTCGTCGGTTCGTCGGCGATCAGCAGCTTCGGCCGAAGCAGCATGACCGAGGCGAGCATGATGCGCTGGCGCATGCCGCCCGAGAACTGATGCGGGAACGCGGCGAGGCAGGCTTCGGGGTTCGGGATTTTCACTCGTTCCAGCATCTCGGATGCACGCGCGCGCGCCGCCTCGACGCTCAGCTTCTCATGCAGCCGCAGCCCCTCGACCAGCTGTGCGCCGATCGTCATCGCCGGATTGAGCGATACCATCGGCTCCTGGAAGACCATGCCGATCTCGGCGCCGCGAACTTTGCGGATCTCGCCGCCTGTCATCTTCAGGACGTCATTGCCTTCGAACAGGATCCTTCCGGACACCGGCGTGATTGCCTTGGGGAGCAGCCGCATGGCTGCGCGTGCGGCGACTGTCTTGCCGCTGCCGCTTTCGCCGACCAGCGCGACGATGCTGCCCGCCTCGACATCGAACGACACGTCATGGAGGATCGGGTGCCCGTTCGAGGTCGTAACGCGGAGATCGCGAACGTCGAGCAATGGCCGGGAAGTCTCTGGGTTCATCACCGTTGCTCCATTCTCGGGTCGAAGCGGTCCCGCAGCGCATCTCCGAGCAAATTGATGCCGAGCAGCGTCATCGAGATGCAGATGCCGGGGGCGAGCCCGAGCCACGGGGCCTTTTCGATATAGGTCCGCGCCGCAGACAGCATGTTGCCCCAGGTCGGCGCCGGCGGAGGCACGCCGAGGCCGAGGAAGCTCAGGCCGCTTTCCGCCAGCACCACCCAGCCGAACATCGAGGTGGCGAGCACCACGATCGGCGCGGTGCAATTGGGCAGGACATGGCGAAACATGGTGGCGAATTCGGAATTGCCGATGACGCGCGACGCTTCGACATATTCCCGCTCTCTGGCCGACAGTACGCTTGCCCGCACAACACGCAGCACGGAGGGGGAGTAGGCAATCCCGAGCGCCAGGATGATGCCGTATTTGTTGGGGCCGGAAATCACCATCAGGCCGAGCGCCAGCAGGGTGCCGGGAAAGGCGAGGAGCGCGTCGCTGAAGACCATCAGGATCCGGTCTACCAGCCCTCGCGTGTAGCCTGCGATCAGGCCGGTGATCGTGCCGACCGTGATCGCGAAAGCGACCGTCAGGACGGCGACCGTCATGCTCTGCACCGCCCCGGTCATCAGGCGGGAGACGACATCGCGGCCGAATTCGTCGGTGCCGAGCCAGAATTGCGCCGATGGCGGTTTCAGCTTGGCAACGAGCTTGATTGCCGCCGGCTCGTAGGGCGTCCAGAACAGAGCCAGGAGGGCCATGCCACCGATGAAGATCAAAAGGGCCGAGCCGATGAGGAGGTTTGCGGGCTGCCTGATCATGAGGCGGTGACCCGCGGATCGAACAGCGGATAACACAGATCGACGATCAGATTGACGATCACGTAGATCAAGGCCGTGAACAACAGACATCCCTGTACCACCGGATAGTCGCGAGCGAAGATCGCATCGACGAGAAGGCGCCCGAGGCCGGGCAAGGTGAAGACGGTTTCCAGGACCGCGATGCCACCGAGGAGCCCGCCGAGGACCAGCCCGATCATCGTCCAGGTCGGAGCGAAGGCATTGGGCAGCACGTGGCGAAGCAGAACCTTGCGTTCCGAAAGACCTTTGGCGCGGGCGTGCATGACATATTCCAGCCGCAGGATTTCGATGGCGCTGGCGCGCATCATGCGGGTGAGCACGCCGACCTCGATCAGCATCAACGTCACGACCGGCAGGATGATGTAGGTGATGGCGGTCCAAGGCTTTTCGGTGAACGGCACATAACCGACGACCGGCAGCCATCCGAGCTTCAATCCAAAGACCAGCAGAAGGACGAGACCGAGCCAGAAGCTGGGAACCGACATCAGCAGCGTCGAGGCGGCGACGATGGCGACATCCACATGCTCGTTCTGCCGCCATGCCGCCACAAGGCCCGCCGGAACCGCGATCAGCGTCGCGAGCGCTACGGCGACCAGTACGATTGTGGCGCTGACCTGGAAGCGGTCGAGCATCAGGGGCAGGACGGGCGCGCCGTTGGAGATGGAGTGACCGAGATCGCCCCGCAGGACATTGCCGAGCCAATAAAGAAACTGCACCGCCACCGGCCGATCAAGACCGAGATTGGCGCGCAGACCGGCAAGCTCGTCCGGGCTGGCGCTATCGCCGAGGATCAACTGGGCCGGGTCGCCGGGGATCATCCGCACCAGGAAGAACACCATGACGGCCACGATCAGGAGTGTCGGAAGCGTCCATAACAGACGCTTCGCGACATATTTCGAAAGGGCGTGCATCGGCTATTTCCCTTGTGCGAAGGAAACGCCCCACATGCGTGGATAACCGACCGGCCATGTCTTGTATCCTTCCACATTGGCGCGAACGGCGCCAATGCGGGTGCCGGAATAGAGCGGGATCAACGGGACGTCGGCGCGGATCATGCCTTCCAGCTTGTCGAACAGCACCTGCCGCTCCTTGGCGTCGCCGATCGTTGTGCTCGCGGCGATCAGCTTCAGGCCTTCCGGATTGTCCCATACCTTGTTCGGGCTCTTGTCCTTGCTGCCGCTGACCATGTCGTAGGAGAGCGAGGGATCGAGGCGCGCGGAATAGGTGAACGACATGGCGGAGTAGTTGCCGGCCGTGTAACGGTCGAGCAGCGTCGCCCAGTCGAGCGTCTCGATCTCGATATTGATGCCGGCTTCCTGCGCCATCGCCTGGACGAGAACCGCGGCATCGAAGAGCGAGGGATAAAACTTCGTCGCCAGCCATTTGATCGGCTGGCCCTTGTAACCTGCATCCGCCAGCAGCTTCTTCGCCTCGTCGAGATCGCGGCCGGGGATTTCCTTCTGCAGCTTGCCGGAATAGGGGCTCGGGACCGGAATGACCGAGAGGTTCGCCGGCGACTGGCCGTTCGTCAAGGCTTCCGAGATCTGCGCGATATCGAGGCAAAGCAGTAGCGCCCTGCGGATACGGACGTCCTTCAGCAGCGGGTCGCGGGTCTGAAAAAGAAGACCGGTCAGGCCCATGCTGGCGACCTTGTCCACCTTCAGCTTGTCGCTGCCGGAGAGTTCCTCGACATCGGCGTTGTTGACGTCGCTCAGCACGTCGATGTCTCCGGAATAGAGAGCGGCCTTCGCCGCAGCATCGTCCGGAATAACCATGAAGCGCACGCCTGCGATCTTCGGCGACTTGTCGCCGACATAGCCGGTCCGCTCGCCGCCGGGCGAGGCGTAGTTGGGATTGGCGGCGAGCTGCACATACTGGCCGCTGCGCCATTCCTGCAGCATGAAGGGACCGGTGCCGACAGGCTTCACCCACTTGCCCTGCGCATCGAGCGAGCTTTTGTGGTAGATGCCGGTGCCGCCGCAATCGGTGCGGGCGATGGTGGCGAGGAAGAGGGCGGTCGGCTTTTCCAGCGTGAAGACGACGGTTGCGGCATCCGGCGCCGCCACGTTGGTGACATTGGCAACGCCGGACCCAGTCACGTCCTTCAGGCACCGCCAGGCGGTCTTGGGATCAACGTAGCGCTGCCAGGAAGCCAGAACATCGGCGGAGGTCAGCGGTTCGCCATTGCTGAACTTCAGCCCGTCACGCAGCTTGAACGTATAGGTCTTGCCATCGGGGGAAACGTCGACCGACTTTGCCAATAGCGGCGCGATCGAGGCGTCGTCCTTGTACCCGACGAGGCCTTCGACCATGTGCAGGACGATGGCGTCGCTATTGGCATCGCGGTTGACGCCGGGATCGGTCGAGCGGATGTCCGCATTGATGCGCACCCGCATCGTCTTGTCCTGCCCCATGGCCGTGCTCGCGGCAGTCGTGGCCAGCAGCGCGACCGCCGCCGTCGTCTTCAACAGACTTTGCATTTTCATTGGAGGCTCCCGTATTTGTTCCCTTATTGATTTTTGGTTAGGCCGCGTTCGTTTGAGCCTTGCGGGGCTCTTCGACGGGCCTGATCCTCATATCGAGGCTGTAATTCCAGAAATGCGCCCCAAGCGCCGGCAGCAATGCGACCTCCATGCGGCCTTCGCCTGGCACCATGACAATCATGGCGACCGTTGCGGACTGATTGTTGGACAGCGACTTGCGCGGTGGGCGGCAGACCGACCAGGGACTTTCGAACGTATCGGAAAGCGCGGTCTTGACGGTGTCCACCGTGACCTTGCCGACATGCGGTTCGATCAGCTGGCGGACGCGCAGGTCACGGTAGAGCGAGTCCGGCATGTTGACGACGCCCCTGTCGAGCAGCTTTGACAGCGCAACCTGGCTCTGGAAATGGTTGGCATGCACCAGCACGCCGTTTTCCGGGTGAACCAGAAAAGTTTCGTCGGGCGCACATTCAAAATCGATTGCGACGCCATGGGCGTGGCCGATCATCATGTTGTTCGACGCCGACTTGCGGGTTCCGTAAACCGCCTGCATCGACATCGCCAGATGGTCCTGTTCCAGAACCTTGCGGCGGATGATGGCGAGCGGCACGCCGAGTTCCCTGTAGTCCCGGTCGGTTTCGAGGTAGTTGCCGCTGATCGAGATGCCGGCGGAGTTGAAGCCCGTACGCGCAAGGCCGCCGGCTTCGGTGAAGGTGATGATATCGGGCCCGTCGCTGCGCTTGATCTTGAGCACGATCGCCGTTTCGGCGCATTCAGCCTTCCAGTCCCAATTCTGGGCGTGGATGAAGACGTTGTCACGCGTGGCGGAGGGCATGACGAAAACGCCGGTGCAGCCATCCGACTGGATGAAGTCCGCCTGGCCCTTTTCCCGGCGGCGCGCCAGCTTCAGGATTTCGGTGCGTGCATTGAGCAGCAGGATTGCAGCCAGATCGGTGTTCACGGCCCTGGCGATGCCGCGCATCTCCTCGATATACTGTTGGCCGTATTCTTCGATCGCGCTGGCGAAACGGTCGATCATCGCCGCCAGGTCGCTGTCTTTCAGGCCGGAGGAATGCAGCTGGTGCTTGTAGTGCCCGATGCCCTTGAGGATACGCTCCGCGGCCTGTTCCCCATATTGTTGGCCGCGCTCGAATGGCGTACCAGAAATCTCGATGAGCGGGCAGGGAAGAGGCAAGGTCATGATGACGTGTTCCAGATGCTGTATGGCGGCAGGCAGAACGGTTGCCTTCGCCTAAAAAGTATTTCATATAACAAAAACCAAAAATTTGGGAAAGGCAAGCCTAAATGTCGGACGCGTCCACGCCTCTTCAGCAGGACCTGATGCGTCGCATCATCGACGTCATCCATGAGGACAATCTTCAGCCAGGGGCCAGGCTGCGCCAGAACCAGTTGGCGGACCGGCTGCGCGTCTCCCGCACGCCGGTTCGAATGGCGCTCGAATTGCTGGAATCGCAGGGCTTCGTGCGGCACGAGCAGAACAGGGGGATGACGCTTTCGGCAATTCCTCCCCGGGTAGAGACACTGGAGGCGCCGCCCGCCGATGAAGAACTTCTCGTCGCGATCGCCAAGCTGCGGCGGGAGGGCGAATTGCCGGAGCAGTTCGCGGAACTGGAACTGATGCGGTTGACGGGGCAGGAGCGGACGCCGGTCCGTCAGGCCCTGATCAAGCTGGAAGGCCTCGGCGTGATTCAGCGCCGAAAAGGGTATGGGTGGCAGTTTTTCGACCCGGTTCGCGACGTGCGCGCTCGCGAAGAAAGCTACGATTTTCGGCTGCTTATCGAATGCGCAGCCATCCTGTCGCCGGATTTTTCGCTTTCCGCTGATTGGATCAAGTCGATGCGATCACGGCACGAGGCAATGCTGAGTGCGGCCTGGACCGACGCGTCCAGCGTCACCCTGTTCGAAATGAACGCGGAATTCCACCTCGGCATCAGCGCAGCGTCTGGAAACCGCTATATCGAGGAGGCCATGAACCGCCAGAACCAGCTTCGCCGTCTGTCCAACTACAACTGGCAGCATGGCGCAGATCGCGTGGCCGTTACCTGCCGGGAGCATCTGGAAATACTCGAGCGACTCGAGGCGGGCGACAACGAAGTCGCGGCGGCCCTCATGCGCAAGCATCTGACCGGCGCCCGCGGAACTTCAAAGGCGAAAAATTGAATTTTGTAAGATAAAAACCTCTGACTGCTAGGCCGCTCCGTGGTGCCCCGGTCGCGCACCGCTCTTTCAAAGGGCCCTGAAAGAAAAGGTCAAGCTTGCCGAGCGCTGTTCCCCCGCGCGCAGCACGAAAAGCCCTGAATCACTGCCAGGAGGAAAGCCGAAGGCGCCGGCAACGTGTGATACGGGTTCGAGGCAGACATAGTCCGCGGTGCGATGAGCCACGAGGTGTTTCAGTTCCGGCCCGGTGGTCAAGGAGGCCTCGATGCCTCCGTTGGTGATAACCGTGGCGCGCTGCCAGTCCGAAAGAAAAAGGGTATGGGCCTCGTTCGGCAGGATTTTCGCACTCCGGGCTTCAGATCGGGTTCCGTCTGGAACGCCAGCGTCACCCGGCGGCCAAATCTTTCTGGCATCGCAGGATGCCGGCCTGCCGAGATTTGCAGCAAAATACGGATGCCAGCCAAATCCGCCGGGCATGGAGGCCCGTCCTGTATTGGTCATTGAAAGCTCGATATCGAGCCGGTCGTCGCCGAGCACGAAGCGCTGTACGGCGCGGAAGTCGAAGGGCCAGTCCGGATCGGCGCGGTAGTCGAGCACCAGTTCAATCCGATCGGTGCCGAGCGAGGCCGCCTGCCAGGCGCGGCGATGGGCAGGGCCATGCTGGGCATCGGTCCGAAGCGCCGGGTGCGGCAGAACTTCATGACGCTTGCCGTCATGCGTGAAGGCGGCCCCGAGGAGCTTGTTGTGATAGGGAAACAGCGGATAGGCGCCGGCCTTCGGCCAGTTCAGCGGCTCGAACTCCCGACTGGCGGTGGGCACGAGGATATCGCCCAGCCGGTCATGGACGAGATGGGTCATGCGGCCGCCGTTCTCGGGCAGGAAACGGGCCTCAAGCGGCCCGCTTCGAATGCCTGGCCAATCCTTCGTAATCTCAGGCGAAGGCATAGGATCCGTCCGGTCGCTTCGGCACGCGACGCTGCCAATGGACGTAGCCGTCTTCCTGCATCGCCTTTTCGTCCATCTCGACGCCCCAGCCGGGACGGTCCGGGCGAAGCTCGAGATAGCCGTCCTTCGGCAGATAGGGGTCGGCGACATAACGTGCCGACGCTTCCCGCGTCTCGACTTCGGTCCCGCCATAGACATAGGCCTGGCCCGTCGGCAGGCGGTATTCGAGGATCTTGAAGTTCTGCTGGGCGGCCGAGAAATGCACGTTGACCGCCGTTGCCAGAGGTCCCATCGGGTTGTGCGGGGCCACGCCGACATAAAAGGCCTCGGCAAGCGTCGCGATGCGGCGCATTTCCGAAAGCCCGCCGACGACGCAGATGTCCGGCTGGATCAGATCCGCACCCTTTACCTGCAGCAGCCGCAGGAACTCGTAGCGACTGTAGAGGCTTTCCCCCGTCGCCAGCGTGCATTCGAGCCCCTGCTTGAGTTCGCCCCATGCCTCGATGTTTTCCGGCCGCAGCGGTTCTTCGTAGAACAGCGGGTCGTAAGGTGCGAGTGCGTTGCCGAGCTGCCGGGCGGCGGCAGGCTCGTAGATCTTGGCATGCGCGTCGAAGGCGATCTCGTAGTCGTCGCGGACCGTCTCACGGAGTTGGCGGAAATAGTCGGCCGACGCCTTCACCACATTGCCCCAGCGGTTCGTATGCATATCGATCCGCCAGGGGCTGAGCTTGAACGCGGTGAACCCCCAGCCTTCGTTCAGCCGGTCGAATTCGTCGCGCGCCGCCGGTGCATCCGGCGCGGTGTAGACGCCAGCATAAACCTTGATCTTGTCGCGCACCTCGCCGCCGAGCAGCTTGTAGACGGGCAAGCCCGCAGCTTTCGCGGCCAGGTCCCAGAGGCAATGGTCGAGGCCGGCGATCGCCGCAAGTCCCATGGCGCCGGGAGGAAACCGGCTCTGCTGGATCATCAGATTGACGAGGTAGTCCACCCGCGTCGGGTCCTGCCCGGCAACGAAACCGTAGAGATAGTCCAGCAGCGGCGGCAGGGCCTTGTCCGGCCCGTGATTGTAGCATTCGCCCCAGCCGGTCAGGCCGTCGTCGGTATCGAGCGCGACGATGACCCGCGGGCGGTCCTTGTCACGGGTCATGAAAACCCGCATCCGGTCGATCTTCATCTTCTGTGTCCTTACTTGCCGAAATATTGCCGACGCGACACACGCGTCTGCACATAGAGATGTTCGCCCCAGGTGCCCGGCGCATAGGCGCCGCTATCCGGCTGAACCTGTACGGAAAGATTGCCCTGGCTCGGGTAGCGGGCAACGAATTCCTCGTCGATATCGCAGCCCAGTCCCGGCGCGTCCGGCACCACGATCAAGCCGTTTTCCTGGACCGGATGCGGCACGATCACGCTCTTGCGTCCCTCCCAGTCGTCGTCGAGGCGTTCCAGGATCAACGCATTCGGGATCGCGGCCATCAAATGCAGAGCGGCATATTCGGCGACCGGCCCGAGCGAGCCGGAATGCGGCGCGAACTGGATGTGGTGCGCCTCCGCCATGGCAGCAATCTTCTTCATCTGGGTAATGCCGCCGGCACGCCCGGTATCCGGCTGGATGATGTCGACCAGTTCCTTCTCGATCAGCTCGCGCTCACCGAAAATCGTGGCGCTCCGTTCGCCGGCGGCAAGCGGCACATGCGCTGCATCGCGGATGCGGCGATAGCCATCCACGTTCTCCGGCGCGATCGGGTCTTCCACCCACATCAGTTCATAAGGCTCGAGCTTGCGCACCAGCCGGCAGGCATCGGCGGGCGTCATCCATGGCGCACCGTGAAGGTCGATGGCGATATCCATCTCGTCGCCGACCGCTTCGCGCAACGCGGCGACCTTTCGGACTGGATCGGAAACGCCGCCGCATTTGATCGCCTTGATGCCACGGCTCTTCACGGCAAGCGCCTGTTCCACGGTATTGGCATGCGAATAGATCGGAATATGGTCGCGAACCTTGCCGCCGAGCAGGTTCCAGACTGGGACGCCGAGCGCCTTGCCCTTGATGTCCCAGAGCGCCATGTCGACGCCGGTCATCGCACCGCCGCCGACCGTGCCGAGCATGCCATGGCCCATCATGGCGATCATCATCTTCTGCCACAGCTTTTCGATATGCGTCGGATCCTCGCCGATCAGGAGCGGCGCGAGGTCCTTGATCGCCGTCTCGATGACGCGCGGCCAGCCGGAGCATTCGCCGATGCCGGTAATCCCCTCGTCGGTATCGATCTTCAGGAACAGCCAGTTGCGGGTGCCGCCGAAATAACCGCGTTCCGACGATCCCTGACCGGAAGAAGCAGGTGCGTCGTCGGACGCCCATTTCGAACGGTGCGGCTGGCCCACATGCATGAGAAAGGTGCGGATTCCCGTGATCTTCATCGCGCAGAACTTCTATTCTTGACGTTGCTGGGATCGATGTGGGGGCTGGGTTCGATGTACCGGAACCGCTTCGAGCGATCGCGGTCGCGGGGATCCGGCCGGGGAATGGCCGAAATCAATGCCTGCGTGTAGGGGTGATCGGGGTTGTTGCAGACCTTGTCCGCTTCGCCGACTTCGACAAGCCGGCCACGATACATGACGCCGACCCGGTCGCACATGTAGCGAATGACACCGATATCGTGACTGATGAAGATGTAGGCGAGCTTGAGCTCGTCCTGCAGCCGCATCAGGAGATCCAGCACCTGGAAGCGCACCGAGACGTCGAGCGCCGAGGTCGCCTCGTCCGCCACGATGATGCGCGGATTGAGCGTGATGGCGCGCGCGATGCCGATGCGCTGGCGCTGGCCGCCGGAAAAGGCGTGCGGGTAGCGTTCCCGCCCTGCCGGATCGAGGCCGACCTGATCCATCAGGTGGCAGACCCGCTCGTCGAGTTCCTTGCCCTTCGACAGGCCATTGACCAGCAGCGGCTCGCCGATCACCTGCGCGACCGTCATGCGCGGGTTGAGCGAACCGAACGGGTCCTGGAAGACCATGCGCAGCTCGCGACGCGCGGCCTTCAGTTCGCGCCCCTCAAGCCTGGCGAGATCGACCACCCTGCCATCGGCGCGGCGGTAGTGCATCTCGCCGGATGCCGGATCGTAGAGCCGCATGATCGAGCGGCCCAGGGTCGTTTTGCCGGAACCGCTTTCGCCCACGATGCCGAGCGTCTCGCCGGGCAGGAGAGCGATCGAGACGTCGTTCAGCGCCTTCATCTCCCCGAAATGCATGGAGAGGTTGCGGATGTCGAGGATCGGTTCGGCGGTCGTGTCGAGCGGCGGCCGGGCGAGGCGGATCTCCGCCTTCTGCTCCAGCTTCAGCACGGAGCCGATAAGCATCTTCGTATAGGGATCCTTCGGCGTATGGAAAATCTGGTCGACCGGCCCGTATTCCTTGATGACGCCGTGATGCATGACCAGCACGTCGTCGGCAATCTGTGCCACCACGCCCATGTCGTGGGTGATGAACAGAACCGCCATTCCGGTCGTCTGCTGCAGGCGCTTGATCAAGTCCAGGATTTCCGCCTGGGTCGTCACGTCGAGCGCGGTGGTCGGCTCGTCGGCGATCAGCAGCTGCGGCTTGCACGCAAGCGCCATGGCGATCATGGCGCGCTGGCGCATGCCGCCGGAATACTGGAAGGCGTAGCGGTCGAGCGCCTGTTCCGGGTTCGGGATTTCCACCTGCCGGAGCAGTTCGGCAGCTTCCTTGCGGGCCTGCGCCTTGTTCATGTTCAAATGCAGCCGCAGCACTTCGGTAATCTGGTCGCCGACGGTGTGCACCGGCGAAAGCGACGACATCGGCTCCTGGAAGATCATCGCGATGTCGCGGCCGCGGACCGCGCGGATCGCCTTGCTGCGCGGATCGAGCCTCGCCAGGTCGACCGAGGTGCCGTCCTGGCGGTTGAGGATGATCGAACCGGAGGCGATGCGGCCGGGCGAGTCGATGATCTGCAAGATCGAGCGGGCGGTGACGGATTTGCCGGAACCGCTTTCGCCGACCACGCACAGGGTCTTGCCGGGTTCGATCGAAAACGAGATGTCGTTGACCGCCTTGAAGATGCCGGTGCGGAGCGGAAACTCCGTCACCAGGTTCTTCACGTCGAGCAGCGTCTTGCCCGCTGCCATCGAAGGACGGGGCGTGATGGATAGGATATCGGTCATCCGCGCCTCACTTGTTGTACGGGTCGGCCGCGTCACGCAGACCGTCGCCGAAAAGGTTGAGCGCCATGACGGCGACGACGACCGCGAGCCCCGGCATGAACAGCCATGGCGCGGTGGCGATGGAGCGGATGTTCTGCGCCTCGCGCAGAAGAACGCCCCAGGAGACCGTCGGCGGCTGCAGGCCGAGGCCGAGGAAAGAGAGCGATGTTTCCGCCAGGATCATCGCCGGCACGGCCAAAGTCATCGACGCGATGATATGGCTCGAGAAGCTCGGCAGCATATGGCGGAAGATGATCCGGCCTTCCGAGACGCCGTCGAGACGAGCAGCGGCGACGAATTCCTCGGTTCGCAGCGACAGGAAGCGGCCGCGCACGACGCGGGCAAGTTGCGCCCAGCCAGTGAACGACAGGATGATGGTGATCATCATGTATTGCAGCGCTGCGGGCCAGCCCTGCGGCAATGCCGCGGCGAGCGCCAGCCAGATCGGGATGGTCGGCAGCGACAGCACGAAGTCAATGACACGCTGCATGACGAAGTCGATCCGGCCGCCGTAATATCCGGAAATGCCGCCAAGCACGATGCCAAGCAGCAGCGACAGGAAAACGCCGACAAGGCCGATCGACAGGGAGATCTGCGCACCCTGCACCGTGCGGCTGTAGACGTCGCGTCCCAGACGGTCGGCGCCGAAGAGATAGAGCGGCTTGGTGTTGTCCGTCGTGGCGATGAGATGGATGTCGGTCTCGAACAGGCCAAGCACCGAATAGGTGTAGCCACGCCCGAAAAACTGGATCGGGATCTTCGTATTGGTATCCTCGACGAAGATCGCGGCTAGCGTGTTCGGATCGCGCGTCAGCTTCATGCCGTAATAATACGGGCCAAAACTGAACCCGTTTGTCGTATCGAGGAAATGGATGCTCTGCGGCGGATGGAAGGTCGAACGGGCGTTCTGCAGGATCGGGTCGTTGATCGCAAAGAAGCCCGGGAAGATCGCGACAATGTACATCGCGACGGTAACGACAAGGGCGGCCATGGCGAGTTTGTGCCGCTTGAAGGCCCACCAGATCAGCTGCCATTGCGCCGCGACGGCGACGCGATCGGGGCGATCGTTGAGGATGGTTGCATCGACCATTCGGGCCTCCTATTCGAGCCGGATGCGCGGATCGACCAGCGCAAGCAGGATGTCGCTGATCAGCGAGCCGATGAGCGTGAGAGCGCAGATCAGGAGCACGAAGGCGCCTGCGAGATACATGTCCTGCGCCATCAGCGCCTGGAGAAGCAGAGGCGCCGCCGTCGGCAGGTTGAGCACGATCGCCACGACGACCGAGCCGGAGATCAGGTTGGGCAGAAGCCAGGCAATCGTCGAAATGAAGGGGTTGAGGGCGATGCGCAGCGGGTATTTGATCAGCAGCCGGAACTCCGAGAGCCCCTTGGCGCGGGCAGTCGTGACGTAAGGTTTGGGCAGCTCGTCCAGCATGTTGGCACGCATGACGCGGATCAGGCTCGCGGTCGAAGACACCGCAAGGATCGCTACCGGCAACCACAGACGCGACAGAAGGTCGAGCGTCTTGGCGATGCTCCAGGGGGCCGTCTCGTATTCAGGCGAGAAAAGGCCGCCCACATCCGCGCCGAACTCGACGGCGGCGATATACATCAGCACCAGCGCCAAGAGGAAAGACGGGATCGACAGGCCGAAGAACGTGAAGGCCGTGAATGCATAGTCGCCGATCGAATATTTCTTCACCGCCGAATAGACGCCGATCGGCAGCGCGATCGCCCAGGTGGCGATCAGGCTTGCGAGCGCAAGTACCAGGGTCAGCGCCATGCGCTCCCAGATAAGGCCGGAGACCGGCTGCTGCCATTCGAACGAGATGCCGAAATCACCGCGGGAAAGAATTCCCCAGATCCATTTCAGGTATTGCACCAGCATGGACTGGTCGAGGCCGAACCGCTCGCGTAGTGCGGCTGCGGTGTTCTGATCGACCACTTCGTTGGAAGAGGCAAGCGTCGCGATATAGGTGGTCACGAAGTCGCCTGGCGGAAGCTGGATCAGAACGAAGGCGAGGAAGCTCACCGCAAACAGAGACGGGATCATCCATAGCAGACGTTTGATGATGAATTTCAGCATGCAAAGCTCGCAATTCGGATTGCACGGCATGCCAATACGAAAGCCTTCGACCGTCGTTCGGGCAGTTGATGCAATGGGACCGGAAGGGTGCCGCCGCCGATCGGGCGGCGGCACAGTTGGAGTAGATCAGCCCGTGCCCACTCAGCTCGTGAACGTGAACTGCTGCGGCAGGGCGGGGCCGGGGTTCGGCCAGGACCAGCTGTCCGGCTGTTTTTCGGGAACGTTGCGCAGATTGTTGCGGATCACGCCGAAGCCACCCACAGCGAGGCAGATCCCCATGACCTCGAACTCTTCCGCAGCGATGTCGAAGACCTGCTTCATGATCGCGCCGCGCTTGTCGACATCGGCCGTGGAACGAGCCTCGTCATAGAGCTTGAAGCGCTTCTTCTGGCTTTCCGGAGGCTCTTCGCCCTTGGTGCCGTTGGACGTGTACCAGAGCGTCCACGGAATGGCGTAACGCGATCCCTGCGGATGGAAGGCGAAGAAGTCGCGCGGGTCGAGCATCGGGTCGAGGCCGCCGGGACCCGGCCAGACCTGCGCATCATGGGCGTTGTCGTCGCCTCTCGTATAATAGAGCGCGCGTTCGATGGTGTTGACCTTCATGCTGACACCGATCTTCGCCCAATGCGCCTTCACCAGTTCCAGCACGTCGACGAGGTCGGGATAGAGCGTCGGGATGACGTCGACCGCGAAGAAGAGCGGCTGGCCGTCAGGACGGAGACGGATGCCGTTGGCATTCTTCTTGTCGAGGCCAGCCTTGTCGAGCAAGGCATTGGCCTTGTCCGCCGCAAATTCGGTGAACTGGCGTGCCAGCTTCTCGTGATACCACGGGTGGCCTGGGCGCGGGCCGGTCTGGTAGCCCTCGCTCTGCCCGAAGTAGACGATGTCGATGATTTCCTGGCGGTTGATGCCCATCGACAGCGCCTGGCGGAACGACTTGTCTGCGAAGATCTTCCGCAGCACCGGATCCTTGTGGGTCATGTTGAGGTAGAGCGAGCACTGCTGCGCCGCGGACGGCACGAGCGAGAGAAGGCGGTAATCGCCCTTCTTCATGTTCTGCGACAGCGTCGGCTTGTTCGCGAGCGAGTTGATATGACGCTCCTGAATGTCGATCTTGCCGGAGATGACGTTGAGCATCAGCGACTCGACGTCCTGCGAGATGCCGAAATTCAGCTCGTCGACATAGGGCAGCTGGTTACCCTCGGTATCGACCTGCCAGAAGTAGGGATTGCGAACCATCAGCACCCGGGTCGCGCCGCCGGAATAGGCCTCCTTGATCACCCACGGATCGAGCACCGGCTTCTCGGCATTGCCCCAGCGCTGCGGAATTTCGATATCGCCGCACTTGGCGCGGAAGAGGTCCGGCCAGCTCGATGAACCGGCCGCCTTCACGTCCGCGTCGAGGTTCGGGTTGTACTTCGGCAGGAATTTGCTGCAGTAGTGCTTGGCGAACAGCGTCGGATGCTGGCCGAGCGGGGTCGCGAGATTTTCCAGATAGAGCGCGTTGGCTGCGGCGAAGGTGAACTTGACGGTGTAGTCGTCGATCTTTTCGACCACGACCGGCTTGCCGGCCACGGAAATCTGCGCCGGCGTCGAGCTGTAGAGTTCCTTGTTCTTGACGACATCCTCGATGGCGAACACCACGTCGTCGGCCGTGAACGGATGACCGTCCGACCATTTCACCCCCTTCAAGAGGTAGAAGGTGAACTGCGAGGCGTCCGCATTGACTTCCCACCTCTCTGCGAGATTCGGCAGGGCTTGCGTGAAGTCCATGTTCCAGCGCACCAGGCCCTGATTGCCGACCATGCGCAGGATGCCGTTATGGTCAGACGAGCCGCGAAGGCCGCGCCGCAGCGTGCCGCCGTAGGTCCCTATTTTTTCCCAGGGCTTTACGACCATCGGGTTCTTCGGAAGACGTTCGGCAAGCGGCGGAAGCTTGCCGTCCTTGACGAGGGCCGCAAGCTGCGGCGCCTCCTTGGTCGCAGCCGCGCTGGCGCTGCCGCCCGCAACTGACAGGGCAACGGCCCCGCCAACGCCTGCGAGGAACGTCCGGCGGGTAACGCCGGAAGACATATTTTCGTCGTCGCGCATTAATTTCCTCCCAAATGAACCGCCGACCTGAAAGGCGATCGATGGCAGGTTCCCTACCGCCACGACCGCCGAGGACCTCCATCCCATCGGCTAAAACGACCATAAGCAGGTTTTCAGATGATTACAAGTATTGACAGATTTTTACAGGTTAAATACTGCTGGTTCAAAAGAGCCATGTCGACAGGGAGAAGACGCATGACTTTTAGCGAAGACTCGCGCCAAAAACTGACGCGTCTCGCCAGCCACGCTTACCTCGGTGCTTGTGAAGCACGGCCTGGGGAACGTCTTCATTCGCAAACTGCACAAGATCCACAAGGGCGCTCCGCGCCTCGTCGGGTCTGCCTACACACTGCGCCACATTCCGGCGCGCGAGGGTATTTTCGGGCTTTATCCGCCGGAAGCCGAAGCGGAGCAGGCTTTTCGCGAATGGAGACGTAAGAAGGGACGCTGATGAACCAATCGGGCGTGATAGCGGCCGCGAAAGCGGAGCCTCGTTTCAGCGACATCATCTACGAGAAGATCGTAGGCATGATCGCTGACGGCCGTTTTCCCATCAACGAGCGCCTTCCCTCCGAGCCGAACCTCGCAGTCATGTTCGGGGCATCCCGGCCGGTGGTGCGCGAAGCTCTGGAGCGGCTTCGCAGGGATCAGCTGATCGTATCGCGCAAGGGATCAGGTTCCTATGTGCGGCAGCGGCCGGACTCGTCGGTGCTGAAGCAGGTTCCGGTCGGATCGCTTGCCGACGTGCAACGGTTCTTCGAATTCCGCGCCGGGCTTGAGGCGGAAGCGGCGGGACTGGCGGCACGCAACTGGCAGGCCAATGACAGGATCCGCATCCTTTCAGCACTTGCGGCCCTCGAACACTGTCTGGAAATCGGCGAACTCGGTGCGGAAGAGGACCAGTATCTGCACGACGCCATCGCCGCGGCGACCGGCAACCAGTTCCACGTCACCGTCCGCGATTGGTTCAGGCCACATTTTTCGATCGGCATGTCGGTGACCCGCAGCCTCAGCCTGAAACGGACGCCGCTGCATGTGCGGCACGTGCAGGACGAGCATCAGGCGATCGTGGAGGCGATCCTGGCACGACGGGAAACGGCGGCCCATGACGCCATGAAGAACCATATACTGAATGCGCGCGCCCGCATGTTCCAGGGCGTGGGAGGCTAGGAGACCTTCGATTTCATGCGATGTGAGGCATCGCGAGGAGGGGTTTTGAAACGGATTGCGATAACGGGTGGTGCGGGCAATATCGCCACGCAGCTTAGGGGGTTTCTGCGCCTCGAGGCGGAACACATCAGGCTGATCGACATCAGGCCGGCGGAAGAACTGGCGTCGAACGAAAGCTTCTTCGAGGGAGATCTCGCGGATGCAAACGCAATGCGTGCCGCACTCGAGGGCATGGACGGCGTCATTCACCTCGGCGGGCTCCCCCGCGAGGCCGAGATCGGCGACATGCTGCAGAGCAATATTCTTGGCACCTACAATCTGTACGATGCCGCCCGCGCCAACGGCACGAACCGCGTCGTTTTTGCGTCCAGCAACCATGCGACCGGCTTCTATCCCCGTTCCCAGACGATCACGCCCCTCGACGTGCCGCGTCCCGACACGCGCTACGGCCTGTCGAAATGCTGGGGCGAGATGGTCGCCGGGTTTTATTACGACAAGGCGGGGATCCGCACTTTGTCGATCCGCATCGGCAATGCCGGTCCCTATCCGAACAGCGAACGGGCGGCGGCGATCTGGATCAGCCCGCGCGACCTGTTCCAGCTTGTGAAGATCGGCCTCACCCATCCCGACATCGCTGCTGCAGTCGTCTACGGCATGTCGCGCAACGATGCCGGCTGGTGGAAGGATGAACTTGCCGAGCGGCTCGGCTACCGGCCACGGGATTTCTCGCGCGATCACCTACGCCTCGAGCCGGCGGATGAAAGCCCGGTCGCCGCATTCTTCCAGGGTGGAGGTTTCTGCGATCCGGAACACGACGGTGCAATCCGGCTCCGGGACGAAGACGGACTGATCGTATTCACGGGGGCTGCGCGATGAGCGAAACAAAGATCATCACACCCAAGGTTCGCCGCGTCATCGACTTTCCCCTCAAGGTCGGAGAGTCTCCCACCTGGGACGAGCGCACCGGCGATCTCTGGTTCGTCGACATCCTGGCGCCCGCGGCAATCTGCCTGCGGGCCGGTGGTGCCGTCGATCGGTTCGAGATGCCGGCGAAGATCGGCTGCCTGGTTCTTTGTGAAAATGGCGAGGTCGCGGTGGCGCTGGAAAGCGGCGTATATCTGCTGAACCCTCAAACAGGTTCGATGAAACTGCTCTGCGATCCGGACGGCGGCCGGCCGGACAGTCGGCTCAACGACGGAAAGGCCGGGCCGGACGGCTGCTTCTGGGTCGGCACCCGCGACGAGGCAATACCGCAGACGGGCAACGGCCGCCTTTACCGGGTGAAGCCGGACGGGTCGTTCGAAACAATCATCGATGGCGACCTGATGACCTCCAACGGTATCGGCTGGAGCCCGGACGGGCGGACGATGTTCCATTCCGACAGTAGCCAACTCTACGCGCAGATCTTCGATTTCGATCCGGTGCACGGCGTCACAGGTCCGCCTCGCCGCTTGCATAACTTCACAGCGGAGGAAGGGCGGCCGGACGGTGCCGCCGTGGATGCCGACGGATTCTATTGGATCGCCGGCCAGCAGGGGGGACGGCTCAACCGCATCTCGCCGGACGGAAAGGTTGTCGAGGCCTATCTGATGCCCGCCAAGGGGCCGAGCATGCCCTGCTTCGGCGGACCTGATCTTGCTATTCTCTACGTGACCACGCTCTCCACCGACAACAACGGCACTTTCGAAGACGGCACGATCTACGCCTTCGAGCCGGGGGTCCGCGGCACGCCTGTTCATCGCTTTGCAATCTGAGGAAACGCTTATGGATATCCAGACATTCCGCGAAATCCTGACCGGCATTTCCGGTGTACCGATCACCGCCTATGGTGGGGATGGCGAGGTCGATATCGGTGTCACCCGTGCGATTTACGCGCGCGTGGCGAAAGCTGGCATCCACAACATCGTCGCGGCCGGCAATACCGGTGAGTTTTATGCGCTTACTCCGGCGGAAATCACGGTCGTTACCGAAGCGGCAGTGGCGGGCGTCGATGGCAAGGCGCCGGTGACGGCAGCCGTAGGGCGCTCGTTGCGAGAGGCGATCGCCATGGCAAGGACAGCCAAGACGATCGGTGCGTCCGCCGTCATGTCGCATCAGCCGGTCGATCCTTTCGCAGCGCCCACCGCCCAGATTGATTATTTCCGCAATCTTGCCGATGCCTCCCTGCTGCCGATGGTCGCTTACGTCAGGGCGGATGGTTTCAGCCTTGACGACATGCTGCGGCTCGCGGCCCATCCGAACATCGCCGGCATCAAGTTCGCAACAACTGACATCCTGCTTCTATCTCGGGCCGTCGCGGCATCCGCGGCCGGCAACGCACTGTTCGTTTGCGGCCTGGCGGAAAGCTGGGCGCCAGCCTTCACCGCTGCCGGCGCCCGGGGGTTCACGTCCGGTCTCGTCAATGTCGCGCCTCAAATTTCGCTGGCAATTCATGCCGCACTGGAGTCCGGAGATTATCAGGAGGCTCGCCGGATGATCGGGCTCATCGAGCCCTTCGAGCGGATGCGCACACAATACCGCAACGGCGCAAACGTTACGGTCGTCAAGGAAGCCGTGGAAATAGAGCTCGGCATTTCCGTCGGCGAAGTGCGGGTTCCCGGCCTGCCGCGGCTCGCTCCGGAAGACCGGATAAAATTGACCGGAACGCTCGGCCAATGGTCATCCCTGATTGGCCGAGCATCCGGATACTGAACTCGGCTCGGGGGGCGGTTTTAATCGGAGTTTGGGCCGGCCTCGGGAGCATGGGCGACCAGACAGTTCCGGCCGGCCTTCTTGGCAAGGTAGAGCGCGGCATCCGCTTGCCGCTGCAGGTGCTCCGCCGAAACGAGTTCGCGGTCTTGCTTCAGCGCCGCTACTCCAATGCTGACCGTGACATAAGGAACGACGCGGGAGGTGGGGTTCGGAAGTGACGCAGCTTCTACTCGGGTGCGAACCCTTTCGGCGACATTCATGGCCTCCTGTTCATCAGCGCCAGGGAGGAAGACGAGAAATTCTTCCCCCCCGTAACGGGCGACCTGGTCCCGCTCGTCTCTCATACTGCTCTGAATGATGCCGGCAACCTTGACCAGACAGCGGTCGCCTTCGGCATGCCCGAGACTGTCGTTGAGGCGCTTGAAGTCGTCGACATCGCACATCAGCATCGCCGCGCCTCTGGTTCGTGTCAGGTCCTCGTTCCAGAAACGATAGAGCGTTTCCATCATCGAGCGCCGGTTGGCAACACCGGTCAGCGGGTCGGTTCGTGCAAGCAGTTCCAGCTGGGAATTGGCGTCGGCAAGTTCGGCGAGGCGGCTTCGGTCTCGCAACTCCAGCAGGAAGCTCTTGTGCGCCAGGATCGTTGCGGTGCGTCGAGCAACGACGGTTGCTGCCACGCCGCTTGCAAAAAACAGCGTTCCGGCCAGAGCACTTCCCACCTCGATCCCTGGATTGTGCAGTTGAAACACGAGGTAGATAGCCAGGGCCGAAGCTCCGATCGCGATGGCCCAGCCAAGCAGGATGGGAAATATAATGATGGCGGTGACGGCCACGAAAAGCATGATGGTCAGATGGCGCTCATAAAGCTCGCCACCGGCGTTGACGCCCACCAGGGCCACGGACAGGAGGATGAAAAAGACGGCCGATAGGAGGAAAACTCCCTGCAGCCATAAAGCGCGCGGCCGCAGAAAGACCATCGCCGCAACGAGCGCTGCGGGGGGAAGGATTAATGCCGGCCACAGCATCGACATTACGGTTTCGGTCGGAAGCAGGATCGCGTAGAGGCCCAACGTCAGGACGTCGAGCACGCTGACCCAGATCATCCACGCGCGGATGATCTTGGCAGTCTGCGGCCAGGAGCGTTCGCGAAAAGCCGGGCCAGCTCGCCGTTGAGCCGGATATTCCGCGTGCGCCCACCCAGCAGGCGCTCGACTTGTTCCACAATGGCCGGGCTCGGCCTCTGGAGAGGTTTCCGCGAAGACGGTCTTGCCGGTTTGGTAGAACCTGTGGTTCGCTCAGCGTCCATGTGCCGGATCTAGGGCCCTGATGACCGGGGACAAGACGGGCTGTTGCACCGGTCGGAACCGGGTCCGCAATCGGTGTCGCTTGCCTGTTGTTGCTTCAGGGCTGGACCTCGATCGGCAGGCCCTTCTGGTCGGTCAATGTTTGAGCCACGTCCCTTTCCAGTTGCTCAGGCCTGGCGATCGGCAGCATGATTGTAAACACGGTTCCTTCTCCCTTCACGCTGTCCACGTGAATTTCGCCCTTATGTAACTCGACCACCTGTTTCACCAGGTTGAGGCCGATACCCGTCCCCGCGATACCGGACGAACTTCTCGCCCGGAAATAGCGTCCGAACATCTTGGGCAAGTCGTCCGCGTCGATGCCGATCCCCTCGTCGCGAACGGTGATCTGGACACAGTCGTTTTGCTGCCACCCCGTGACATGGACGTCTGGGGAGTGCGGCGCGTATTTTACGGCATTTGAGAAGAGATTGGTGAATACCTGCTCCAGCGCCGCAGCGTCGCCGTAGATAGTGGAGGGAAGCCGCTCCACATCGAGCAGGAAGCGGTGCGATTTGCGGATGCTTTCCTGCCGCGCACTGCAGGTCCGGATGATGTCGTCCAACGCGCATGGCTTGCGGACGACGTCGATGTGGCCGTGATCCAGGCGTCCGACCGCCAGAATGCTCTCCATCAACTCCAACATTCGTGAAACTGCGCTGCGGATCTGCTCCGTCTTCTCACCGATAAATTCCGATGTCACCGCGTTCTTGCGGCGAACGAGACGTTGCGCTGCGCCGTCGATGATCGAAAGCGGCGTGCGGAATTCGTGAGAAGCCATGGAGACGAATTGCCGCTGAAGTTCGTTGACCTGCCGCTCTTGATCAAGCATCCGTTCCAGTTCCGCAGCCTGACGGGCAATTTCTGCAGTTCTGCTGCGCACAGTTTCCTCCAGATCGTCGCGATCCTGAAGCAGCGCCCTTTCCGCACGTTTCCGCTCGGTGACATCGACTGCCGCAACCAGTGAGGCCGGATGAGTGTCGAAGGCGAGTTGGCTCGAATAGATAAAGACCTCGATTTCGGTTCCGCGAGCCGTCCGGTGCCGCTGAGATCGATTGGCGTCGCTCACCTGATCCGCACCCAGGGCCGCGGTTTTCATTCTTTCCCGATCCTCCGGCGTAAGGATGTCCAGGAGTGTCATGGAAAGAAAACGGTCACGATCATAGCCGTAGTGATCAAGAGCCGCCTGGTTGACGTCGAGAAATTGAAGGCTCTCCCGGTCCTGAACCCACATGGGCAGGGGGTTTCCTTCGAACAGTAGCCGGAAGGAAGCCTCGCGCATCTTGAGATCCGTGATGTCAACGCGAATCCCTACGCTTCCGCCGCCCGAAACATGTCGTTCCTCTATCCGGACCCATCGGTTCCCCGGCAAGCGCTGCTCATGGGCGCTGTTTGGCTCTGCGTGGCGAGCCAATCGATCGGCCAGCCATTCCTCCTCACGGCCGATCGCGTCGGGATACTGGCCACGCTGCAGCCCGCTGCGAAGTCTGTCCTCGAAACCCATGCCCTTGACGAGGGGAGCACCGCTATCGGCGTAAAGCTGTTCGTAGCGGCGATTCCACATCACATATCGATCATTTTCATCGAACAGTGCCAGGCCTTCGGGGACGACTTCGAAGGCGGCCAGCAGGCGCGCATGGGCCGCTCTTGCCTCCTGCTCGGCGCGCTCCGCCTGCGCATGCGCCTGAGCAAGAGATCGTTCGGCTAGTCGCGCCTCGGTCACGTCCTCATGCGTCGACACCCAGCCCCCGTCAGCCGTACGCTGATGACAGCCGCGGATGACCTTGCCCGATTTAAGTTCCTTGATCCACACTTGCGACGAAGCGCCAGCATTCGTCTCATCCGCCCATGCGAGGTATTCCTCTCTGGACATCGTTGGAAAGGCTCCGACTTCGTCCCTCAACTTTATGATGTCTTCGAGCGACTGTCCCGGGTGAATCAAGGCCGGATCGACCCCGTAAACCTCGGCGTAGCGATTGTTGGACAAGGCCAATCTACCGTCGGCGTGGAACAGGCAAACGCCCTGGCTCATGCTGGCGAGTGCGGTGCGAAGCTGTTCGTCCTGGCTCATGATCTGCCTGCGGGTGCGGCTGGATGCGAGTAGTGCGTTCACGCGCGCGCCAAGTTCCCTGCCGTCGATCGCGCGTGAGACACAGTCAGCCGCACCGGCCTCGAAACCCGCGATCCTTCCATCGATATCGCCCTCGGGAGCGATAAGGATCACCGGTATTTCAGACGTCGCCGAACTGTGTTTCAGCTGGCGGCAGATCTGGACGCCGCACAAGTCTGCGAATTGAATGTCGAGCAGGATCAGGTTGGGTTGTTGCTCCTCCACGATCGTCTGGAGGTCCTCCTGGCGGTCGCAGGCTGAAACAACCGAAAGCGCGACGTCGTCTGCCGGAAGCTGATCGAGGTCCAGCTTGGCCGCATCTGCGCCCATGGCGAGAACAGCTGTCCGTCGATGCGTGATCTTCTGGGCTACAGGCATCGGAGCGGCCCCGCCGTCCGAAGCCGCAGGCCGCGACGATGAATGTAATTGAGGGGGGACCGCTGTCGTCAATGAAGATCGCCTACCATTCCGCGCTGGCCTGTTGCACCCTCACAATACGTATCGAGCGTTAAGGAGAGCTTATGTGCGCTTGCGCGGGGACTTGGTGGCGCCCGATGCCCCTCAGCTTTTGGTCTGGACGTAGTCGCGCAGGACCGTGCCGAGCCTGGCGAGATTGACCTTCAACCCGTCATAACCGGCGATTTTCTCGCGGGTATCCTCGTCCATGTAGAGTTTGCGGTTGAGTTCGATCTGGATGCTGTGCCGGTTTTTTCCGGGCGAGCTGTAGGCCGAGACCAGCTCGGCCCCCTTGAAGGGCACATTGAGCGACACCGAATAGCCAAATCCCTCCAGCGTCTCGACCACGAGCTTCACGAAATCCGGTTCGCTCGACAAACCTTCGTAATCGCCGATCACGATGTCCTTGCGGACGGTACCGGCCGGATCGGGCGAGAGCACATGGCCGATTGCCGGCATCGAATGGCAGTTGACGTGATAGACCTTGCCGAAGGCGGCGTAGGTTTCATCGAGCAGCCGAACTAGCTCGCGATGGTAGGGCCGCCAATAGGTGTCGATGCGGTCCTCCAGCTCCTTCACCGTCAGCTTGCGACCATACATCGGCGTGTCACCCCAGGCGTAACGCCAGGTGAGGCCCATGCCGCGGCGGGCCGAGGCACTGTCGCGGACCGGATGCGGCCACTCGCCCTCCACCATTTCCAGGTCGACATCCTTCAGCGACCGGTTGAGGTCGAGAAAGCTCCTCGGAAAATGCGCGAGCAGCAGTGGAGCCCCGATCGACGGCGCAAAGCCGAAGAGGTCGTCCACATAGGTGTCGGAGGCGACCCGCACCAGTTCATCGGAAACCGTGCGCTCGAAATCCGGCAATGTCAGGCCGCTATGCGGCGAGTCGAACACCAGCGGGACGGCCGGAGCCGCCGGCGGAATGATCTTGAGAACGCCGTCGATCTCGACGGGGGCGAAAGTCAGCTCTGTCATCTCGGTCTCGTTCAGACTGTGGCGGCGTAAGCGGCCGGATAGGTGATGTCGGGCATGCCGATGAAGGCATTGCCGCGTCGGCCGACCATGCCGGGGGCTGCGAAGGGCCGGGGATAGACGACGGCTGCCGCGGGCTTCACCTTGGCGATCTTTTCGAGCGCCTCGATCTGGGTGGCGGGCATGTCGACATTGACGATGATGTCGTTATGCGGGCCGGTGGTCATGCGCGGCATGTTCATCGCGTCCTCGATGTCGAGGCCGGCATGCAGGATCATGCCGGTGAGCTGGGCAAGCGAGGGAACGATCTGGTTGCCGCCGGCGGCGCCATAGGCTGCAAACGCGCCGTTCTCGTCGGTGATTGCCACCGGGCACATGTTGCTCGGCGCATAGGCGTTCGGCGTCAGCGAGTTGGCGCGACCGGGGGTCGGATCGAACCAGGACATGCCGTTGTTCAACAGGATGCCCGTCGATGGCGACAGGGCGCGGGCGCCGAACCGGTTGAGCAGCGTGAAGGTGATCGCCACCATCCGGCCCTCGGAATCCACCGCGTTGACCTGTGTGGTGCTGGTCTTGTTGGTCGTCTCGGCGGGATTGAGACGCTTGCGATGGGCTCCAAAGCTTTCCCAGAGGGCTTCGGCCATGGCTGTAAAGAAACCAGCGTCGACCGGGCCTTTGCCGCGCTTCCCGTCGAAGTGATCGAGCGCGTCGAGGAGCCGCTGGCCGGCGCTGGTCTCTCCAGCCACATGCACGGTCTTGCCCTGCAGCGACATGGTCCGGGATGGGTAGAGGAGGGGGGCGTAGTTGCTTAAGTCCTCCAGGGTGATCGAACTGCCGCCGGCATTGAGATCGGCGACCAGCTTCTCGCCGATCGCGCCGCCATAGAGCGAATCCGGGCCTTGGCTGGCAAGCTGTTCGAGCGTCCTGGCGAGCTGGTCGAGCGGCAGCGTCGCTCCCGGCTCCGGCGCGTGGCCGCTCGGCAGGAAGATCGAACGGGCGCCGGGATCCATACCGAGCTCGCCCTCGGCGATCGCGATCGCCAGCGTCGTGTGCCAATCGACATACATGCCCTTGCGGGCACGATCGATCGCCGGTGCCAGCGCCCGGTCGAAGCCGATCGTGCCGTAGCGTTTCAAGGCTTCGGCGAAACCGCGCACGCAGCCCGGCACGACGGCAGCAGTAAAGCCGCGGACATTGCGGTTGTCGATCGAAGCGGGATGGCCGATGAAGGTCTTGATGCTCGGATCGGGCCTGTAGAATTCCTCGTCAAAATAGGAAGGCACGCGGCCGGTGAATTCGACGACTTCGACCTTGCCGTCCGGCTGGGCGACCAGCATGTAGCCGCAGGCGGCGAGGCTGGTCATCCAGGGTTCGACGGTCTGCAAGGTGAAGGCGGCGGTCACCGCAGCGTCGACGGCATTGCCGCCCGCTGAAAGGACCGCCGCCCCAGCCTCGGCCGCCGCGTAGTGCTGGGAGGTGACGACGCCGCGTTCGCTGACGCCGGCAATCTTGCGATAGACGCCACGCTCGACGCGCAGGTGATTGTATTGCGGATTTTCCATCATTTCGGCTCCAGCGCAGCGGCAACCAGACGGCTGGCACCGGAGAGATCGCCGAGCTTTTCGCCGGCTGCGATCTTGTCCTTGTTGCGGCCCGCCCGTGCCTGACGCGCGATTGCCTCTTCGACGACGTCTTCAGCCTCATCGATAGGGATCACCACGATGCCGCTCGCATCGGCAATCACGATATCGCCCGGCAGGACCGGAACGTTGCCGCAGGAGATCGGCAGGTTAAGCGCGCCGCCGAGATCGTTGAGCCGCGTGGTGATACCGGAGACGCCACGTGACCAGAACGGCAAATCGAGTTCGAGAATTTCCTCGACATCGGTGCACGGACCGTCGAGCACGACGCCGATAGCGCCGGCGGTCTTGATTGCGAAGGCGACACCGCCGCCGATGCAGGCATGCCGGTCGTCGCCGAGCCGGTCGACGAACAGGAAATCGCCGGGGCGGATGAAGCCGATCGCGTGGTGGAGGAGAGTGGAGTCGGTTGCCGGGATCGCCACCGTCACCGCGGTGCCGACCAGCGTCCTGCCCGGCTCGACCACCGGGGTGATCGAATGGTGCACGAAACCGCGATGCCGGAAATGGCCGATGGTCGCCACCTCGACGCTTTCGAACCTGGCGATGAGTTCCGGGTCGACCTGTTTCGGCACGCTGCCGATATGATATTTCTTCATGGGGTTTCCTCCCGGGATCTTTCCGTCCCGGCCTCGTTTTTATCGGCGTGGTGCTGCCAGCCCTTGCCGGGCACGGCGGCGAGCAGTTCCTTCGTGTAGGTTTCTTTCGGAGCACCGAACAGTGAGGCAGGATCGCCCCGTTCGACGATGCGGCCGTTGCGCATCACCGCGATATTGTCGCAGATCTGGCTGGCGACCCTGAGATCGTGGGTGATGAACAGGATGCCGAACCCAAGCCTCTCCTGCATGTCGGCCAAGAGTTTCAGCACCTGCGCCTGCACCGAGACGTCGAGGGCCGAGACGCTCTCGTCGGCGATCAGCAGCTCAGGCTCGACGGCGAGCGCCCGGGCAATGCAGATGCGTTGACGCTGGCCACCGGAGAACTCGTGCGGGAAACGGGTGGCCGAGGCACGGTCGAGGCCGCAGGCTTCGAGCAGGTCGAGCGCGCGGGCCATCGCCGCCTTGCGGTCGAGGCCGTGGATGACCGGGCCTTCGGCGATGGAATCGCCGACCTTCTGGCGTGGGTCGAGCGCGGTGTACGGATCCTGGAAGACGATCTGCACCTTGCGGCGCGCTTCGCGTAGCACCTTGCCGCTGAGGCCGGTAAAATCGCCGCCGGAGATCAGGATGTCGCCGCTTTCCGGCTGCACGAGGCGGATGACGCATTGCGCCAGCGTCGACTTGCCGGAACCGGATTCACCGACCAGGCCCAGCGTCTCGCCGCGGCGGATGGTGATATCGACGTCGTCCACGGCCTTCACCGTGCGGCCACCGCCGAACAGGCCGGACCGGGAGAAGGTCTTGACGATGTTTCTGGCGATCAGCACCGGACCACCGAGGCCTTCGCGCTCCTTGCGTGGCGTCAGCGTCGGTACGGCGGCGAGCAGGCGACGGGTATAGTCTTCCTTGGGGTGGTTGAGGATTTCGTCGCGCGTGCCGATTTCCACCAGCCTGCCCGTCTGCATGACGGCGACGCGGTCGGCGATCTCGGCCACCACGCCGAAGTCATGGGTGATGAAGATGATGCCGGTGTCGTGTTTGGCGCGCAGTTCCAGCATCAGCTTGAGGATCTGTGCCTGGGTGGTGACGTCGAGCGCGGTGGTCGGTTCGTCGGCGATCAGCACAGACGGATCGAGGGCAAGGGCTGTCGCGATCATCACGCGCTGGCACTGGCCGCCGGAAAGCTGGTGCGGATAGGAATGGAAGATCTGCTCCGGATTGGGAAGCTGCACTTCGCGGAAGAGGTCGATGACCTTCTTGCGGATTTCGGCCTGTGAGAGCGATGTGTGGATGCGGAACGTCTCCGACACCTGTTCTCCAACCCGGAAGATCGGATTGAGGGCGGCGGTCGGCTCCTGGAAGATCATCGCAATGCGCCGCCCGGTGATGTCCCGGCGCGTTGCCTCGTCGAGGGTCAGCAGGTTCTTGCCCTCGAACATTACCTTGCCTTGGGGCTTACCGAGGTTGCGGGGCAGGAGCCCCATGGCGGCGAGCGCCGTCAGCGATTTGCCGGAGCCGGATTCACCGACGATGCAGAGGATCTCGCCCTTGCTGACCGAGAGCGACAGGTCTTCGACCGCAAAGGCGCGATCGGCGCCGCGTGGCAGCGGCACGTTCAGGTGTTCGACGGAAAGCCGCTCGCTGCTCATGATGCCGCCTTTTCTTCTCGGCGTGAAAAGGCCGTCACCGAGCGCATGTCGCAGCGGCGCAGGTGCTCCACGAAACGGGCGCAGAAGCCGACGAGATGTTCGACCATCTTCTCGCCCTTTTCGGCGCTCGCCAGCAACGGGTCGCCGCCGAGCATGCCATCGGCATTTACCTCGTCGCAATTGAGCGGCACATGCACAGGCATGCCCTCGAACTGGACATTGTTGACGCCGCCGGTCGGCAGGCCGAAGGCCTTTTCGCGCACCGAGGGGCGGGCGAGATCCATGCGCATGAGCTCGGGGAAGAGATGCAGGTAGATCGAGGTCAGCGGATCGCCGCCATGGCCGCGGGCCGCAGCGACTGAGGGACCGTGCAGCTCCTTCCAGAGCGCATCCGGGATCGCCTGCCAGAGATTGATGAAGGCGACAGAAACCCCGCGCTCGGCACGGATGCGACGAAGCGTCTGGTCGAAGAGCGGCGCATTGCTGGTATGGCCGTTCAGGATCAGGATATGCTCGATGCCGTGATCCAGAAAGGCGGTCACGGTATCTTCGACCACGGCCGAGAAGGTCGACGCGCGGAGCTGTATGCCGCCCGGGATGGTCTTGAAGAAATCGGCGTAACCGAAGGGGATGATCGGCGCGACGATCGCGCCGGAGGCTTCCGCCACTTTTGCCGCCACCGCTTCGGTCAGCATGAAATCGCCCATCGGGGCGTGCGGTCCCTGTTCCTCCTGGCTTCCGAAAGGCAGCAGGATGACGGGCTTTTCGGAAAGACGTTCGCGGAACTCCGCGAACGTCATGTCCTTCAGCGCATGCTTGCGTTTGATGCTCATCATACGAACTTGAAGTAATCGCCGTAGATGCGCATCTCGCCGTTCGGCTTGAACTTGAACTGGATGCCGGCGCGGTGGGCGCAGTTGTAGACGCTCTTCCACATGTAGTAGCCGGGCGTCACCTTCTGCCAGGCGTCCGAAAGTTCCAGATAGGCTTTCTTGCGGTCCTCGAACTCGATCGCCTCTTCGAACTTCTTGCCGGCGGCCAGATATTCCGGCGTCGGATCCCACGTCTTCCAGGTGGCGGTGGAGCGCGATGCGGTCGGACCCCAATCGAGCCACAGCGGCTGATAGGGATCGCCGGGGATGAAATCCGAGCTCATCGACATGTTCATCAGATGGTAGGGGCGGCGATAGACGAGTTCGAAATTGTCGAGGATCTGCGCCTCGACATTGATGCCGACCTCGCGCCATTGCTCGACCATGATTTCGGCTGCCGCCTCATAGTTCGGATAATACTGGCGGGTGATGTGCCAGAGGAGCTTTTCTCCCTTGTATTTGGTCTTGGCGACGAGCGCCTTGGCGGCGGCGACATCGTAGGGAAGTTTCACCGGCGCCTTCGGATCGTAGAACTTGCCATATTCCGTGAAGTTGAAGGGCACTGCCGGATGTTCCGTGGTGCCGTTGAACAGCGCCTGGACGATCGCGTTCATGTCGATCGCCTGGACCATGGCGTAGCGCAGGTTAGGATCGACCAGCGGATTGTCGACCGGATCGGGCCGTGTGTTGAAGGCGAAGGCAGGATAGTTGTCGGCCAGGACGCGCTTCAGTGTCACACCCTGGTATTTCTCGAGCGCGGCTTCCTGGTCGGTCGGAATGTTGACGATAAAGTCGAATTCCTTGGAGACGAGACCGGCCATGCGGGCGGCGAATTCCGGAACGATCTTCCAGGAGATCTGCTTGACCGGCGGCGGGCCGCCCCAATAGTCGTCGAAGGCTTCCAGGACCATGATCTCGCCGGAGCGGAAGGTCGTCACCTTGTAGGGACCGGTGCCGATCGGTTTCTGGCCGAAGGCGTCGACGCCGACTTCCATGTAATATTTCTTCGGCACGACGAAGCCGATATAGCCGGTGAGCTTGCTCGGGATATTCGGGTCCGGCCGCTCGGTCTCGATCTCGAACGTGTATTTTCCGGTCGCCTCGACGCGCTTGAAGCCGGCGGTAAAAGTCTTGCCGCGCGGCTCGAACGGCTTTGCGCCCCAGAGCCGTTCGGGCGACAGCGTGAAGACCGCGTCTTCCGCCGTCATCTCGGTGCCGTCGTGGAACTTCACTCCCTCGCGCAATGTGAAGGTCCAGACATTGCCCTTCTGCTCCCATTTCGTCGCGAGCTTCGGCGCGAAGATCAGGCCGTTCTCGTCCTTGATGTAGTCGCGGTCGACGAGGTTGTCGTAGAAATTCGGGAAGATACGGCGCGACGTGGTCGAGATGCCGTTGATCGTCGCCATATTGGCCCAGAGATTGTCGACCGCGATATTGAGCGACGGCCGGTCCGCGGCATTTGCCTTTGGCAGGCTGCCCACCATCGACAGCGCTCCCGCCCCGAGGATGAGATTTCCCACTTCACGTCTTGTAAACATTGTTCCACCTTCCCTTGTTGATTTATGTTCGAACGGCATTTTCAGGTTGTCCGGGCACGCAGCATCGGATCGA
Organism: Neorhizobium vignae; assembly: GCF_000732195.1. GTDB lineage: Bacteria > Pseudomonadota > Alphaproteobacteria > Rhizobiales > Rhizobiaceae > Neorhizobium > Neorhizobium vignae. Next base: position 49,135 of record NZ_JNNU01000016.1, on the reverse strand, counting down.
GGCGGTCACGCAGCCAGTCGCCCACGATGCTCATCGAAAGAGTGACGAGAAAAATAACCGATCCGGGCCAGACCGAGATCCACCAGGCGGTCGAGAGGTAGTCGCGGCCGTCGCCGAGAATCTGGCCGAGGCTGGTCTGGGGGGCCTGGATGCCCAGGCCCAGGAAGCTGAGCGAGGTTTCCAGGAGGATGATCTGCGGAAACGTCAGGGTCACCTGGACGATCAGGGCGCTCGCCACGTTCGGCAGCACATGCTTGAGATAGAGCCGGCCGTTGCCGGCGCCGAGCGCGACGATCGCCTTGGCATAAGGCTGGTTGATCGCCGAGAGAACCACGCCGCGGGAGAGGCGGGCGTATTTCTCCCATCCGAACAGGCCCATCAGGATGATGAACAGCGTCATGCTGTTGCCGAAGAAGGCCAGCAGCGTCAGAGTGATCAGGATGAATGGCAACGACGCCTGGAAGTCGACCAGCATCATCAGCACTTCCTCGACCCAGCCGCGGAAATGCGCTGAGATGAAGCCGACAACGGAGCCGAAGACGGCGCCGATGATCGTGCCGGCAATCGCCACCGAAAGCGACATCTGCAGGCCGGCGATTACCCTCGCCACCATGTCGCGGCCGATGCGATCGGTGCCGAGCGGGAAGCTCGGATTGTTGCCAGTCATGAAGGCCGGCGGCTTCAGGCGGGCCAGCAGGTTCTGCTGCGACATGCCGTGCGGCGTGAAGACATTGCCGACGATCGCGACGAACACGGCGATCGCCAGGATGACGATGGCAAAAACGAGAATGGGGGAAACGCGCTTCATCCGCCTGCCCTCAGTTCTGCACGCGGATGCGCGGGTCGAGGAGGCCGTAGAGCAGGTCTACGACCAGGTTTGCGAGTACCATCGTCACCGCCATGACCAGCACCAGCCCCTGAACCACGGCAAGGTCACGCGAGGACACGGCCGTCACCAGCAAGCGTCCGACGCCCGGCCATGCGAACACGGTCTCGACGACGATGGCGCCGCCGATCAGTTCACCGAGATTGAGGCCGATAATGGTGACGAGCGGAATGCTGGCATTGGGCAGCGCGTGGAAGATGATGCGCTTCCAGTAACCAACGCCCTTGGCAGCCGCGGCCCGGATATAGAGCTTGTCCAGCACTTCCAGCATGGCCGAGCGGGTGAAGCGGGCGAGGGTGCCGGCCGTGAAGGTCGCAAGCGTGATGGCAGGCATGATCAGGTGCCAGACGGTGCCGGTGCCGGAACTCGGCAGCCATTGCAGGCTAAGCGAGAAGAGCAGGATCATCAGGATGCCGAGGAAGAAATTCGGCAGGGCGAAGCCGAACACGGCGGTCGCCATGATCAGGTTGTCGAAGGTCGAACCGCGCTTGATGGCGGCGATGATGCCGGCCGGAACGCCGATCAGGATGGCGCCGATATAGGAGAAAAGGCCGAGGATCAGCGTCCACGGAACCCGTTCGGCGATGATGTCGATGACCTCGCGGCCGTCGCGATAGGAAATGCCGAACTGGCCGGTCGCCATCTGCATGACGTAGCGGAAATACTGAATCCAGAGCGGGTCATCGAGACGCCAGAGCTGGCGGAACTGTTCGACTTCCTCCGGCGTGGCATCGGCGCCGACAAGCGCCACGACCGGATCCCCGGACGTTCTCAGCACCACGAATACGAAAGTCACCACGAACCAAAGCGTCAGCACGGTCCGCAAAATCTTTAACACCCAGAAACGCGTCATTACGCTCCGTTTCGGAAGCCGAAGCTCCAGCTGTTCCAATTTTATTGTCGTTTTTTTTAAAACTAATCACGGGAATAAATTATTATCTATTACAAAATCACGGGAGTATTGATATGTTTTGGATATGAAATACGGCATCGAATTTCGTCACCTCCACTATTTCGCCTGCGTCGCCGAAGAGCTGCATTTCAGCCGCGCCGCCGACAAGCTCGGCATGGCCCAGGCGCCGCTCAGCCAGCAGATCCGGCAGCTCGAAGATCGCCTCGGCACCAAGCTTTTCCGCCGCACGACGCGCCGCGTGAAGCTGACGCCGGCCGGCGAGATCTTCCTGCGTCACGCCCAGGAAATCCTAGGCGGCATCGACAGGGCGGTCACGCATACCCGTTCCATTTCCGGTGACGATAGCGGAACGATTTCCGTCAGCGGGGTGCATGTGGCGCTATCACATGTCCTGCCGCCGGTAATTTCGGACTTTCGAAAACGCTATCCGGCGATGACCGTCGACGTGCAGGTGCTCGGCACCGCACAGCAGCTTGAACTGCTCCAGAGCAGTAAGGTGCAGGTGGCCTTCATCCGCCCGACCAACCCGACAGGTTTCCTGAAGACCGAGCACATCCTGCAGGAAGGTTTCGTGGCGGTGCTGCCCAGGGAGCATCGGCTGGCGCAGAAGGAAGACCTGACGGTAAAAGACTTCGCCGGCGAGCCCATCATCACCTATGCCCCGACCGTTGGAGCGAGCTACTACCATGCGATCATGGGCGCACTGCGCCGGGCCGGCGTCTACCCGGTCATCGTGCAGGAGGTGTCCCATACCTTGGCGATCGGCACGCTGGTGGCCGCCGGCGTCGGGATTGCGATCGCGCCGTCCTGGCTCGCCCACAATCCAAGCCCGTACCTCGTCTATAGGCGGCTCGACGACATTCCCGCCGAAGTTGAACTGCTCGTCGCATGGCATGCGGAGGAAAAATCGAAAATCGTGCTCGATTTCGTCGAGACGACGCGTCGGATTGCAGCAATGAGGGACGTGAGGACCGCTATCAAGTGGCCAGCCAGGTCCATCCCGCCTGCACAATTGGAAACGATCGACGGACGGTCCGAATAGCCAGCTGGGGCAGGCGGCCCAGCATTGATTGACAGGGAGCCTGAAATCTGGTGCGATTGCGGCGCGGCTTGAGGAGGCTGCGTCATGGAGGAGGACGATCGGATATGATCAGGCTGGTTGTAGCCACGGCTTTTGTTGCCCTCATGCCCGGCTTGACGCCGGCCGTCGCCGCAGATTCTTCGCCCGAAGCCAAATGCTCGGCGGCGAAGGCCCTTCAACTGGCCGGGTTCGACATGAAGGTCGCGAGCGCCGATCACGTTAAGGACAAGGGTCCGGCGCATTGTCTCGTCAGCGGTTCGTTCGAACACCGCACCGGCGCGGACGGCAAGGCTTATGCCATCGGGTTTTCCATTGCCCTGCCGGACAGTTGGACAGGAAGGTTTCTTGTCCAAGGCGGCGGAGGTCTGAATGGCGTCGTGCGGCCGGCCCTCGGAGACGTGGCCGCCGGAGCGCAGAATGCTCTTTCCCGTGGTTTCGCCGTCATTTCCCATGATAGCGGCCACAAGGGCGAAGCATGGGATGCTTCTTTCAGGGCGGATCAGATCGCCACGTTGAATTTCGCCGGCTGGTCGGTGGAAAAGGTCACGGTGCTCGGCAAGGCACTGGTCGCCGCCCATTACGGCAAGGTTGCCGATCGCTCCTATTTTGCAGGATGCTCGACCGGCGGGCGCGAGGCGATGGCCTCGGCGCAACGATTTCCCACGTTGTTCGACGGCATCATCGCCGGGGCTCCGGCCATGCGCACAAGCCGCTCAAACATGTCGCTCGCCGCCAAGAACGTTGCGATGAACAGGATATCTCCGGCCGGCGCTGACGGCGCTCCGGACCGAACGAAAGCCTTCTCGGACGGTGATCGCGATCTGGTCCTCAAGGGGATATTGAAGTCCTGTGACGGTCTCGATGGCATCGAGGACGGCATGATCGCAAATGCATCCGCCTGCAAATTCGATCCGGCGAGCCTCCTTTGCCCTGCCGGAAAAGCCGACGGGTGCCTCACGAAGCAGCAGGTGGACGTGGTGGCCGAAACGTTTTCGCCCACACTCGACGCATCAGGTCGGCCCGCCTATGTGGCGTTTCCCTACGATACGGGCGTCATGAGCACGGTTGATTCCATTCCGGGGCTCATGCGGTTCGATGACAAGCGCAATCGCCAGTTCAAGAATAACGCCATGAGCTTCGATGTGGACGATGCCGTCCAGAAGGCCGATATCGACGATCCTCAGCAAAGGCTGATCAACGCCGATCAATGGACTGATCTCAGTTCCTTCGCCGCCCGGGGAAGCAAGATCATTTTCTTCCATGGAGTGAGCGATCCGTGGTTTTCCTCCAACGATACGGTCGATTTCTTCAACCGAATGAGCATGGCGACCAGGACCGGCAAGCGGGTGGAGGACTGGGCCAAGCTCTATCTCGTTCCGGGCATGGCCCATTGCCGTGGCGGACCTGCCGGTCTCGACCAGTTCGACATGTTGACCGAGCTGGTCGACTGGGTCGAAAAGGATGATGCTCCGCGGAGTGTCGAAGCTTCGGGCAAGGCTTTTCCCGGTCGGACCCGTCCGCTATGCCCTTACCCGTCCTACGCGCAATACAAGGGGGATGGAAATGTCGACAGCGCGGCAAGTTTCGACTGCCGGAACCGCTAACATGGGTCCCTTGGCCTTGCACGATTGAGCGCAAGCGACTGGATTCCGGACTCCAGTCGCGAGGCGGGACCATTGCTGATGGTGGGGGTCTTCCCGCATCGCCATCATTGTTCACTGCTGGTGATTCGCATATCCACCAGATGATCTATTTCCGCCTCCAGGCGAGAGAAAGCTGCACCGCGAACAGGCACCACCGAAAGGAGCAGCCGGGCCTACCTCGTTTTCTCGATTTGAAATGATGCATTCCGCTCGATCTTATGGGCTATCCGAAGATGGCGTGGAGTTCTGAATGTTTTTGGTGGCAGTCGAGGACAGCGACGACTTTTTTGCTGAAGGTATCAGGATTGAAAACGGGAGATTGTACGCATGCGTGAACGACGTTGTCCGGTCGTTCAAGCTGTCAAGCGTGCTGGAAGTCGTGCCGGTCGAGCCGGAAAGCCGCAGCCCCGTCGAACGGATCGAGGATGTGGTAGCCTCGATCAAGGATCTCTTTCGCATCGAGGTCGCCGATAGGGAAGCGGATGCCGGAAAAGTCTCGTTCAGACCTTGAGGCGACTTCCCCGACGGTGCGAGGAAGCCGCTTGAGGGACTGAGGCGGCCCGTGAAGCCACGGATCATTCCGCGCTGATATTGCCCTTTTCGATGACGTCCTTCCAGCGCGCCATCTCCTTGTTGAGATAGGTGCCGAATTCCTCGTTCGAATTGGCGACGACGTCGAAGCCCAGCTTGTTGAACTTGGCAACGACCTCAGGGTCTTTGAGCGACGCTTGGATCGCCTGGTTGAGTTTTGCCTTGACGTCGGCGGGCAGACCCTTCGGCGCGGCAACGCCCTGCCAGGCGTTGACGACGATATTGCCGTATCCGAGTTCGGTGAGCGTCGGCACGTTCGGCAGCAGCGGATGGCGTTTTTCGCCCGTCTGTGCGAGCGCCTTCATCTGCCCACCCTGCACGAAATTGATGATCGCACCGAGGTTCTGGAAGGACACGTCCACATGGCCGCCGACGAGATCGGCCTGTGCCGCGGAGCCTCCCTTGTAGGGCACATGCACGCCCTTGGTGCCCGTCGCCTGCCAGAAGAGTGCGGCCGTCAGGTGATCGGAAGAGCCGGTGCCGGAATTTGCGAAGGTGACGCTTTCCGGCTTTTCCTTCATCGTCGCCAAGAGTTCCTGGACGCTGCCCGGCTTGAATTTCGGCGTGGCGACCAGGACGTTGGGCGTGCTCACCGCGACCGTCAGGAGATCGAAGTCCTTCACCGGATCGTAGGAGAGCTTCTTTTGAAGATAGGGGTTGGTGGCGAAGGTGCCGAGCGAGGCGACCAGCAACGTCTGGCCGTTGGCTTCGGCATCGGCGACCAGGCCTGCGCCGATCGCGCCGGTGGCGCCCGGCTTGTTCTCGACAACGATGTTCGCTCCCAATACCTTGGACATGTGCGGCTCCATGAACCGCGCGGTCGTATCGGTCGCGCCACCTGGCGGGAAGGGCACGATAATTGTGATCGGGCCGTCCGGGAATGCCTTGGCAACGCCTGCGGCAAGAGCGATGCCGAGGCTAAGCGAAATGGCGAGCAGTGTTCGTGCTTTCATGGTTCATCCTCCTCAATGATCCTTGACGCCGCTTCCTGGTGATGGCCGCCGCGGCGCAGGGGCGGCCCTGTGGTTCTTTCGTCAGCGCACCAGGCACGGCCGCTTGTTGTCGAAGCGCCAGTCCTTGATGAGATATTGCATGGCGGTCGCGTCGTCGCGCGCGCCGAGCCCGTGCTTCAGGTAGAGCTGGTGGGCTTCCTCCACGCGCTCCATGTCCAGCTCGACGCCGAGTCCCGGCCGGTCCGGCACGGCGATATGTCCGTCCTCGATCTTCAAAGGCTCGCGGGTCAGCCGCTGTCCGTCCTGCCAGATCCAGTGGGTGTCGAGTGCGGTCACGCGCCCAGGCGCTGCCGCACCCACATGGGTGAACATGGCCAGCGACACGTCGAAATGGTTGTTGGAATGCGAGCCCCAAGTCATGCCGAAGGTCTGGCAGACCTGTGCGACGCGCACGGAGCCCTGCATGGTCCAGAAATGCGGGTCGGCGAGCGGGATGTCGACCGATTGCAGCTGGATCGCGTGCGAGAGCTGGCGCCAATCGGTGGCCACCATGTTGGTGGCGGTCGGCAACCCGGTAGCACGGCGAAATTCGGCCATGATCTCGCGCCCGGAATAACCCTGCTCGGCACCGCAGGGGTCTTCCGCATAGGCAAGCACGTCGCCGCGTCCCTTGCAGAGGCGAACCGCCTCCTCGAGCGACCAGGCGCCATTGGGGTCGAGGGTAACGCGCGCTTCGGGGAAACGGCGGGCGATGGCCGTCACCGCCTCGATCTCCTCGTCGCCTCGCAAAACGCCACCTTTCAGCTTGAAGTCGCGAAAACCGTAACGCTCTTGCGTTGCCTCGGCGAGCCTAACGATCGCTTCCGGCGTAAGCGCCTCCTCGTCGCGCAGCCGCAACCAGGCGTCGGTCTCGCCTTTGCCATCACGATAGAGGAGATCCGCCTTTTGGCGATCGCCGACATAGAAGAGGTAACCGAGCATTTCGACCCGGTCGCGCTGCTGGCCGTCGCCGAGAAGGGCTGCCACCGGCACGCCGAGATGTTGGCCGAGAAGGTCGAGCAGCGCCGATTCCAGCGCCGTCACCACATGGATTGTCGTGCGCAGATCGAAGGTCTGCAGCCCGCGGCCGCCGCTGTCACGGTCGCCGAAAGTCTCGCGCACCTGGTCGAGCAGACCGTTATAGCCACCGATCGTCTGGCCGATGAGGAGAGGGCCTGCTTCCTCGATCGTCTGACGGATCGTCTCTCCGCCCGGAACCTCGCCGATGCCCACATGGCCCGAATCGTCTTCGATGATCGCCAGGTTGCGGGTGAAGAAGGGAGCGTGCGCGCCGCTGAGGTTGAGCAACATGCTGTCGCGTCCCGCAACCGGGATCGCCCGCACGGAAACGATGCGCGGCGTATGCCGGGCGAGATGGCTGTTTGCGGCGTGTATCGACGAATTCGGCTCGATGAGCATCCGGTCCTCTGTCATGTCGGGTACTTCTCAGGTCATGCGGGTTTCAGGCCAGCTCGGCGCGGCAATCCTGAAATAAGTCGCGCAAGTGAACTCATTTGTCAATATGAGTAAATATTAGTAACAAAACGACCCACTTGGAAAGGGCGGATGCCGGGGATAGGATGTGGCGATGGACGAGATAATTCAGCAAACCCGCGCCGTGAAGGACCTGTCGTCGCATGTGCTCGCCCGGCTGGAAGCAATGCTGGAGGCGCCGGCCTGGCAGGGGGGCGGGCGCTTGCCTCCGGAGGCGGAGCTTGCCCGTCAATTCGGCGTATCGCGTCCGGTCCTGCGAAAGGCGCTGGTGAAGATGCGCGACGCCGGCCGGATCATATCACGGCGCGGCTCGGCCAATTTCGTGCAGCCTCGCGCGGATGTCGTGCCATCGGCCGCCGACATTCAGGGGCTGTCGATCCAGACGGTGTTCGACATGAAGCGCTGCATGCGATTTCGCCAGGTGGTGGAATGTGCGGCAGCGGAAGATGCGGCGCGGCTTTGCGATCTGGAGGGTATCCGCGGTGTCGAGGAGGCGCACCGGCGGATGCTGACCCTTCCGCCCGGGGAAGGCGTCTTTGAAGCAGACTTCGCCTTTCACATGGCCGTGGCGCAAGCCACTCGCAACCCGTATTTCCCGTTTGCGCTCGGTACGATGCGCAACCAGATCAAGCTGATGATGGAGTTCACCCGCAAGCTGCAAGAACGGCCGCCCGACCAGGTGGCGCCGCGTGTCGTCGAAGAGCACCAACGTGTCCTTGAGGCCATCAAGGCCGGCGACCCGGTGCAGGCACACGAAGTCATGAGTTTCCACATGAAGCAGAGCGTCATTCGACTTCTGGTCGAAGACGGCACGTGAAGCGACATCACGTTCCTGCGCAAGGGTACCCGATACCGGCCAAGGAGGTGTCGTCGTACCGCGCGGAAGTTCAGTCGAGCTTTTCCAGATAGGGCAGGTCATGCGGATGCACCTCGCGGGTTACCCGCGTGATGCGGTCGATCGCCCGCTGACGCGAAATCTGCAGGTGCTGTCGCAGCGAGGTCGCTGCGTCTCCCACCCTGCCGGCCTGAAGCCGCTCGACGATTTCCAAATGTTCCGGCAGGAAAGGCTCCGAGCCGAACAACCGGGGCATCCACTGGTAGAGGAAGCGATGCGCGACGAGCAGCGCCTGCGGCAGGCCGATTGCCTGCATCAGCGTGCGGTTCTCACAATGGCCGAGCAGGGTGACATGCAACTCCTCCTCCAGCCGATCGAGATCGGGACCTGCAAGCTCGGCCGCGTTGTCCATGGCCCATTGCAAGTGATCGCGCATGGCGGCAAGGTTTTCGGGCGAAACCCTTGCCGCCGCCTTTTCAAGCGCCACGGGCTCCAGCAGCCAGCGCAGTTCGTAGAGTTCACCGACGTGATCCGGCGTCATGGCAGGCGCGACCCAGCGTGCTCGCTCATCCTTGCGGACGATGCCGCGTTGCTGCAGCCGACCGACGACGTCGCGCGCCACCGTGCGGCTGACGTCGTAGAAGCGGGCGAGTTCTGCTTCGTTGACGCGCCAGCCGGCGAAGAAACATCGTGCGGCAATCTCGCTTTCCACTTCGCCGTAGATTCTCTCCCAACTCGACAACGGGGTAAGGCGCAGCTCGTCCGCCATATGGAAAAGCCCCACCGCTGGCGTTGCTTTTCCCGGCTTCGAGGCACTTACCTGATAGCCGCGGCCGGCGGATTTCTCGATAAACCCTTCGCGCTCCAATTCTGCCAGAGCCTGCCTTGCCGGCGCCCGGCTGATCCCGAACTGCACGGCGATCGAGCTTTCGGTCAGGCGGCTGCCCGGTGGAAGCACGCCTTGCGATATCTGCCCTGCGATGATCTCGTAGACCTGCTGGTAGAGACGAGGCGCAGCACCGCCTGCGACCTTCGGCCGACGCTCCTCCGCATTGGCCACGCGCCCGTCCACTATCTTGCCTCCCCGCTTCCGGTCTCCGCTTTTGTCACCTGGGTTATGCCCAACGCGGCCTCAGGATGAGGAAACTATCAGGTCGAATGCATCCCTTCAATTCGTGGGCTTCACGGGCTCGACCCGCAGCTCGTCATTTCGTGATCCAAAAACCGTCTTGCCAAAAGTCAAATAACGTCTAGTGTGCACACTAGACGTTTGTTGTGCACCTGTGGAAGAAGGTCCCGCACCGGGCCGTCTATGGGCGCGACGCTTTTGCCCGGCTTGCGGGAACGGATCGACGAGGCGGCCGATCCCGAAGAGATGCGGCGCCGCTTCATTTCCCGTCGACCGACAGGCCGGCTGGGCACGATGGAGGAGATGGCGGCGGCAGCCGTTTTTCTCCGCACCGACGAAGCGGCATCCGTGACCGGCCATATATTCGTGATCGACGGAGGACAGACGCTTTGAGCCAGATTTCAGCCACCGAGGATACGGTCCATGCGGCAATCGGCGATCTCGGGCGCTTCTGCCGCGCGGTTTTTCTCGCCGCCGGGACGGATGAGGCGACCGCGGATGCCGCGACACGGGCGATGATGCATGGCTCGCGGCTCGGCGTGGACAGCCACGGGATACGCCTGCTCGACCACTATATCGCCGCGATGACCGGCGGTCGGGTGAACAAGCGCCCGAACATCACGGTGACGCAGTCCGTACTGGCGGTGGCCTTGCTCGACGCGGACCACGGCCACGGCGCGCTTGCCGCCTATCGCGCCATGGACAAGGCGATGGAGCTTGCCGACAGATGCGGCATTGGCGCCGTTTCGATCCGCAACAGCTCGCATTTTGGCCCGGCCGGCGCCTACGCGCTGGATGCGGCGCAGAGAGGGTATATCGGCGCCGCTTTCTGCAATTCGGACAGTTTCGTACGTCTGCATGACGGGGCGATGCGGTTCCACGGCACCAATCCGATCGCCTTTGCCGCGCCCGTCACCGGACAAAGGCCCTGGCTGCTCGACATGGCGACGAGCGCAATTCCCTATAACCGCGTGAAGCTCTACCGCAGCCTCGGCCGGGAGCTTCCGGCGGGCGTCGCCTCGGATGTCGAGGGCCGCGACATCCGTGATCCGTCGCTGGCCGAGATGCTAGCGCCGGTCGGCGGCGAGTTCGGGTTCAAGGGCGCGGGGCTGGCGGGCCTGGTGGAAATCCTGAGTGCGGTTTTGTCGGGCATGCGGCTGAGCTTCGACCTCTTGCCGATGAACGGCCCGGACTTTTCCACGCCCCGCGCCCTTGGCGCTTTCGTATTGGCCATGAAGCCCGGCGCTTTCGTGCCGGAAGACGTCTTCACCGCCGGCATGCAGCGTTATGTGGAGGTGTTGCGCTCTTCGCCCCCGCGTGACGGCATGCGGGTGATGGCTCCGGGGGACCGCGAATGGGCGGTCGCCGAAGAGCGTGAACAGCGGGGCGTTCCGCTGGATCCGGCAACGCGCGAGGCGTTCGTAAAACTTGGCGAACGCTTCGGGTTGGAGACGCCCCCGCTTCTGCGGTTCTGAATGATCATGCCCCCAGGCCATAGCGGGGATGCGCGAGAGTTCGCTCGATGCCGCGAAGCTCCGCCAGCCCCTTGAGCCGGCCGATGGCGGGATAGCCGGGCTGCGCACCGCGGGTCAGGTCGTCGAGGATTTCCTGCCCGTGATCCGGCCGCATGGGGATGCGATGATCCTCGCGGCCTTCCTCGCGCCGACGGGCCTCTTCGGAAAGCAGCGCGCCGATCACCGCAACCATGTCGGTTGCGCCTTCCAGGTGCTCGTCCTCGAAGAAAGAGCAGGGGACCGTGTCGGTGTCCCGCGTCACGTTCCGCAGATGCACGAAATGGATGCGGTCGGCAAAACGCGAGGCGATGAAGGGCAGGTCGTTATCGGCCCTTGCGCCGAGCGAGCCGGTGCAGAGCGTCACGCCATTGGCGCGCGCGCCGACCTGATCCAGCATATGTGCGTAATCGGCTTCGGTCGACAGGATGCGCGGAAGGCCGAGCAGCGGCCAGGGCGGGTCATCGCCATGGGCGCAGATGTTGATGCCGACCTCTTCCGCCACGGGTGTGACTTCAGTCAGGAAGTCGACGAGGTTCTGCTGCAGTCGTGCCCGGTCGATACCCTGGTAGGAACGAAGCTTTTCCAGCAGCTGGTCGAGCGTATAGCCATCCGCCGAGCCCGGCAGCCCCGCCCCGATGTTCTTGCCCAAGGCTGCGATCTTCGCATCCGCCATCGCGGAAAACCGCTCCGCCGCGTCCTCCTGTAGCCATTCCGGATAATCACCGTAAGCCCCGGGACGTTTGAGGATATGGATATCGAAGGCGGCAAAATCGGTGAGGTCGAACCGCATGGCCTTGGCGCCGTGGCGGGTGTCCCAGCGCAGGTCCGTGCGTGTCCAATCGAGGATCGGCATGAAGTTGTAACAGACCGTGCGGATGCCGGAGGCCGAGAGACGCCGCAGCGTTTCCTGCCAGTTGGCAATGTGGCGCTTCCAGTCGCCGGTCTGCGTCTTGATGTCTTCTGAAACCGGAACACTCTCCACGACATCCCACACCAGGCCGCCCGCCTGGATCTCCCCGTGCCGCCTGGCGATCTCGTCGACTGGCCAGACCTCGCCGGTCGCAATGTGGTGGAGGGCCGAAACGATGCCTTCCGCGCCGGCCTGCGCCGCGTCTCTTACGCTCACCTTGTCGATTGGGCCGAACCAGCGCCACGTATGTCTCATGTCTCGTCCCTCACGATTTTTCCGTCTGCTCAAATGTGATCTGCACCTTGCAGGCCCTGGAACGATCCCCAGCCTGCTCGAAAGCCGCCGTCACCGCGTCAAGCGGGAAGCTGTGTGAAATGATCGGCCGCACGTCGATGCGACGCTTGCCAATCAGGTCGACCGCCTCGGCGAATTCGGCATGGAAGCGCTGCGAGCCGCGCCAGACGATCTCCTTGCCGACCAGCGCATTGAGCGGGATCGTCATGTCGCCCGTCACGCCGACCTGGACGAGGATCCCGCGCGGCTTGATCGCAGCAAATGCGGATCGCAGGGCCGCACCTGAAGCGGAGCATTCGAACACCACGTCGAAACTGCCCTTGTTGTCCTGGAAGGGAAGAAGCCCGTCCGGGTTGGAGGCGACGTTGATCGTCTCGGTCGCTCCCATGGACGGCGCGCGCGACAGTGCCGCATCGGCCAGATCCGTCACCACGATCCTGGCGGCGCCGGCATGCCGGGCCGCGGCGACCGTCAGAAGCCCGATCGGGCCCGCCCCCGTGACCAGTACGTTGCGCCCCGACAGGTCTCCAGCCTGGGCGACAGCATGCAGGCACACGGCAAGCGGTTCCGCACAGGCGGCCTCGCCCGGCGAGACATCCCGTCCCACCGGATGACACTGGATCGCGGGGGCGACCAGCCTTTCGCGGAACATGCCGTTTTCGTGCGGCAGGCGCATTGCCGAGCCCATGAAACGCATGTCGAGGCAATGGATCGGCTGGCCGGTCCGGCAGTATTGGCAATGGCCGCAGGGCTGCGATGGATTGACTGCCACCAGTTGCCCGAGCTGGAGCCCGGAAACCCTTTCGCCCAAGGCTTCGACGAAGCCGGAAGCCTCGTGGCCGGCGATGATGGGTTCGCGAACCCGCACCGGCCCGAAACCGCCATCCTGATAGTAGTGGAGATCGGAGCCGCAGATGCCGCCCGCCGCCATGGCCAGCAGGACGTCGCCCGGACCGAGGTCGGGGGCATCCAGCGTCTCAACTCGGATGTCATGCGGAGCATGAAGGCGGGCAACGCGCGTGAGCATCGCACTGGTACCTTTCAGTAAGAGATCGCCGGTCCACCACAGGTGGACCCGGCGGCTATCGGATGAGGCCCAGCTGGGTAGGCAGCCAAAGCGTGATCGCCGGGATGAAGGTAATAAGGCCGAGCGCGACGAACAACGGGATCATCCAGGGCAGGATGGCGAGCGCCGTCCGCTCCACCGACAATTTGGAGATGCGGGACAGAACAAAGAGCACCATGCCCACCGGCGGAGTGAGCAGACCGATCATCAGGTTGAGGGTGATGATGAGACCGAGATGCACCGGATCGATGCCGTAACGTGCGGCCACTGGCATCAGGATCGGCACCAGGATGCTGATGGCGGCGATCGTGTCGAGAAAGGCGCCGACGATCAGAAGCAGAATGTTGACGATGATCAGGAAGGTCCACCAGCTGTCCGTCAGGCTGAACATGAAGTTCGAAAACAGCTGCGCTGCCTGGCTGACCGTCAGCAGCCAGGCGAAGATGGATGCCGCGGTGACGATGAACAGAACGGAGGCCGTCGTTTCGATCGTATCGAAGGATGCCTTGGCCAAAGCCCTCAGCGTCATGGTACGATAGCGCACCAGGCCGAGGAAGAGCGACCAGAGGACCGCAGCGACGGCGGCTTCGGTGGGCGTGAACCAGCCCATGGTCATGCCGCCGATCAACAGGACCGGCGTCATCAGGGCCATGACCGCGGAAAAATCGAAGTACCAGTCCAGCGCCACCAGAAACGCAAGCCCGATCAGCACCGCAATATTGACCGACAGGCCCGCCAGGATCATCAGATAGACGGTGGCAGGGAAGGCAAGCACGATGGCCACTTCCAGCGAGGCGCCGAGCAATTGCTTCAGCTCGAAGGGCGTATCGGAGCCCCAGCCCTTGCGTTTGGCAAAAATATAGACGGTGAGCATCATCAGCAGGGTCATCACGATGCCCGGGATGATGCCCGCCATGAACAGTGCGCCGATCGATGCATTCGCCATCATGCCGTAGATGACGAAAGGCAGCGACGGTGGAAAGATCGGGCCGAGCGTTGCCGACGCCGCGGTAACGCCGACGGCCGCCTCGACCGGATAGCCGTGATCTTTCATGGCTTTGATTTCGATCGTGCCGATACCGGCGGCATCTGCGAGCGCCGTCCCGGACATGCCGGAAAAGACCACGGAACCGATGATGTTGACCTGCGCCAGGCCGCCCTTCATCCAGCCGACAAGCGAGAGAGCGAAACGATAGATGCGCCCGGTGACGCCGGCAATGTTCATGAGGTTGCCGGCCAGGATGAAGAACGGCACGGCAATCAGCGGAAAGCTTTCGACGCCGGCGATCATGCGCTGGGCGGCGATGATGTCAGGAGCGACGCCGTAGATCACCAGGTAGAGCAGCGAGGCGACAGCCATGGAGACGGCGACCGGCGAGCCGATCATCAGAAGTGCCAGGAATGATCCGATCAGAAGCAGCATGTCAAATTCCCCCCGCGTGGATGTCGTCCTGCGCCTGCTCGCGCACGGTCTTGGTGCCGGTCAGGTCCTTGACCAGGTTGTGGGCGGAGCGCAGGAACATCAGGAAGAAAGCTGCAAAGACCGTGTAGAAGACGATGCCGCGCGGCAGGTCGACCGTGACCATTCGCTCCTCACCGACAATCTCGAGATAGCGCCACATCAGCCATGTGATATAGGCGAAGAAGGCAATGCTGATGGCATCGACCACGAGTTCCAGGAGCCTTCCGGCCCGCTTCGACAGGAAACGGTAGATCAGGTCCACATGAATGTGCCGGACCATTCGCACGCACATGACGGAGCCGAGAAAGACCACGACGACAAGGCAGTTGGCGGCGATTTCCTCCGTCCATGCAAAGCTGTCGTTCAGCACGTAGCGTGTGAAAAACTGCAGGAATACCGCCAGACCCATTGCCCAGAAGACCGCAAGCGTTACCCAGTCCTCGATGGCATAGGAAGACAGATCAACGGGTGCTGCTTCTTCCTCAAAGGCATGCGCCATTTCTTCCACGCTTATCGGTGCGTGCGAATGCTCCGTCATCGGGTCCACTCCGTTCATGAAAAATCGCAAGAGGTTACCCCGACGCGTTGCACGTCGGGGCTGGGATCGTCACTTCAACGCGCGGATGGCTTCCCAGTCGGCCTTTTCGTAACCGAAGTCATCGAGCTTCACTTTGTCGATGACGTTCTTCTCGAAGTCTGCCTTGTCGACTTCGGTAACGGTCAGGCCCTTCTTCTTGAATTCATCGACGAGCGCCTTTTCGCGGGCTTCGATGGTCTTCGTGGTGCGGGCTGCGGCTTCAAGCATCACATCCGTGAAGATCTTCTTGTCTTCGTCGGAGAGACTGGCCCAGCGGGTCTTGGAGACGACGGTATTGAGATGATCGACGATGTGGCCGGTCAGCACGATGTTCTTCTGAACCTCGTAGAACTTCTTGGCCTCGATCGTCGTCAGCGGATTTTCCTGAGCTTCCACCGTGCCGTTCTGCAGCGCCAGGTAGACTTCCGCAAAAGCAATCGGCGTCGTGTTGGCACCGCAGGCGCGCGGCATTGCCAGATAGGCCGGAACATCCGGAACGCGCATCTTCAGACCCGCCATATCCCCGCATTTCGAAATCGGGCGATTGGATGTGGTGTGGCGCGTTCCATAGTAGCTGAGAGCGACGATGTGGTTGCCCGTCTTGTCTTCGTAGCCCTTGGCGAGCTTCTTGAAGACGTCGCTCTTCGTGTAAGCCAGAAGATGGCTCGGGTCGCGGAAGATATAGGGATAGTAGGTGACGCCGATCGGCTTGTGGTCGCGCGCTGCAAAGCTGGAGCCGGAGATGATGATGTCCACTGTGCCGAGCTTGAGGCCCTGGTTGATGTCGGCTTCTTTTCCAAGCTGCGAAGCGGGATAGACGTCGATCTTGTAGCGGCCATTGGTCCGCTTGGCGATCTCGCCGGCAGCCCAGACCGAGTCGGTGTGGAAAGGCTCGGGTGTCTCATAGACATGAGCCCATTTCAGAACAGTTTCGGCATGCGCCGAAAACGTCGATGCAAAGATGACTGCGGCGGCGCCGAGTAGTGTCTTCAGTCGGTGTTTCATGCTTTCCTCCCAGGTGAAACGGAACTGTATGGTCGATCCGGCCGCGATGGCGGCCGGTCAGTCTTCTCTGGTCGGCTCCTCCCCGAAGCTTTCCGAGAATCTCTTTTGCGCCAGCGTCAGGTGACGACGCATGGCCTCGCGCGCTGCGGCGGGATCCCCCGCGGCAATGGCGTCACGAATGACACGGTGCTCCTCGAGCGCCAGCTTCCATGTGTGCGGCCCTTCGAAATAGCTGGCGAGCTTGGTGAAATAGGGCGACATCCGCGTATCGTAGATCAGCCCCGTGAAGTGCTTCAGCGCCGAATTGCCGATGATGTCGGCGATCGCCGTGTGAAAATCGCGGTCGCAGGCAAGAGCGACCGGGCCGTCGTCCAGCGACTGCTCCATGCGCTCCAGCAGCAGATCGATGCGGGCGATACTGGCGGGCGTCACGAGACGCGCGGCCTCTTCCGCGATGCCGCTTTCGATCAGGCAGCGCGCCTGAAGGATTTCGAGAGGGCCGCCGCCTTCGTCGTTCGGCAGGACACCGGCGGGCTGTTTCGGGCCGCTGCTGATGTAGACGCCGGATCCCATCCGGATCTGGATCCGACCTTCGACCTCGAGCACGATCAGTGCCTCGCGGACTGTCGGTCGGGAAACCGAAAATCGCTCGGCAAGCTCCCGTTCCGGCGGAAGCCTCGAACCCGGTTTCAGTTCCCCCGTATCGATCAGCACACGAATCTGCTCCGCGACCTGGCGATAAAGCCGGCGCGGCTCCAAAGCCACGAACATCGAACTCCTCCGAGCGCATCACTCCCTTGATGCGCAGGCGGTCAGATTGTCTGACCAATTTCTACTATGAGTTAATTGGAAAATCTGTCAAGGCTCAGATGGCCGGGAACTGAATTTCATTCCGCGCGCGGGGTCTCGGTTCTCAAAGCGGCCACCAGCATTTCCACGAATGCAGAGACTTTGGGCGGACGGAAGCGTGCAGCCGGATAGACCGTGAACACGCCGCCCGACGGCAGCTGCCAATCGGGCAGGACGTGAATCAGGCGTCCACTGGCCAGTTCAGCGTTGGCGAGGAAGTCCGGCAGGACCGACAATCCGCCACCTTGCCTCGCAGCTTGCATGACCGCCGGCGTGGTATTGATCGCGATGGATGCCTTAAACCGCACCGTGAACGTCTCCTGATCGCCGCGCGTGAACCTCCACTCCAAAGGTTCTCGCAGCGCGTTGTTGGCAACGAAGGGCAGGGTGGGCAAATCGGCGAGCCCACCCAGTTCCGCTATTCTGCCGGCAAACTGAGGGGGACCGACCAGATATTGCTGAAACGAGCCGATCCGCCTTGCCTGCAGGCTTGAGTCGGCCAGCCAGCCGACACGAATGGCGAGGTCTATATTGTCGGCGACCAGATCGACCATCTTGTCGCTGAGGTTCAGTTCGACCTTGCAATCCAAATAGCGGGACGTGAAGGCGGTGACCACCGGCACGATGACCGAGGTGCCGTAGTCATAGGGCGCCGTGATCCTCAACAGGCCTTTGGGTTCTGACCTGGCCTGCGCCAGCTCCCCCAGGGCATCCTCGGCCTCTCTCAGGATCGATACGCATCGGGCATGGAACATCCGGCCGGCCTCGGTCGGTTGGAGACGCCTCGTCGTGCGCATCAGCAAGGTCGTGCCGACCTCCTTCTCGAGCCTTGCAACCTGCTGGCTGACGACCGCCTTGGTAATGCCGAGATATTCGGCCGCCCGGGTGAAGGATCCGGCATCGATGACAGCCACAAAATAGGCGAGCCGATTGAGGTTGGTCGCATCCTGCATGAAGGATTCCCCGGTTATTGTCAGCTCTTAACATACATTCTGTCGTGTTTGTCGGTCTTCCTGGTTCTATCTCGTCATGTCATTTACGGCTCCACAAGCAGCGCGGCATGAGCGGCGAGATCATATCCCAATCCGTTGGATCCGATGGCGGGATCAGACCGGCATCCATCAGGCTGCCAGCCCAGTCGTCGTAACCGGAATTCCGAAGACTGACGCAACACCAGGAGACAGCCATGTTCACAAGGAGAACGATCATGAAAACCACTCTCGCCGCAGGTGCGACCGCCGCCTTTGCGCCCGCGGGTCTCGGCCATGCCGCCACCGGCCTGGCGTGGAAGCACTTTCCTGCCGGACAGAACGGCTTCTTCCGCAGTCCCGTTCTGATCTCCGGCGCAACGGAGGCCATATTGATCGACGGCGGCTTCACGCTCGCCGACGGCAAGGCTGTCGCCGAAGCGATCAAGGCCACGGGCAAGACACTCACCACGATCTATGTCAGCCAGTCCGATCCGGATTATTATTTCAGCCTTGGCCCGATCAAGGCTGCCTTCCCCGGTGCCAGGGTTATCGCGGCCTCGGCAACGGTCGCTGCCATCAGGAGCAGCGTCGAGAAGAAGCTTTCTGTTTGGGGACCGCAGCTCAAGGAGAACGGCCCGCAGGCGTTGGTAGACGTCGTCATGCCGGAAACCTTTGACGGCAAGACGCTGACGGTTGACGGCGAAATCGTCGAGATCGTCGATGCGGAGGGCTTATCCAATCGCCGCTACCTCTTCGTCCCGTCGCTGAACGCCGTTTTCGGCGGCGTGATGATCTTCAGCGGCGTTCACGTCTGGACGGCCGACACCAACGGCGCGGAACTGCGGGTCGCCTGGATCGCCAATCTCGAGAAGATCGCTGCGCGCAACCCAGCCATCGTGGTCGCCGGCCATATGACGCCGGAAGCACTGAGCGACCTTTCAGGCGTTGCGCATACCATCGCCTATTTGAAGGCGTTCGAGGAAGAACTGGCAAAGGCCAAGGGTTCGGCCGAGCTCAAGGCGGCGATGGAAGCACGCTTCCCGGGCCTCGGCATGGGCATCGCGCTCGACATAGGCTCCAAGGTCGCCACTGGCGAAATGAAGTGGGGCTGACCGGCACCGAGCAGATCTCGATCCCATCCCGCCCTGCCAGCCGGGAGGTGGTCTCAAGACAAGGGTCGCAATCTTGTTGCGGCCCTGCATGCGAAGCCGCAGGATGTACCCGCGATCCCTCTTGATCAGCATCAATCCAAGCAAAGCCGAGACGCCAGGCGTCTCGGCCCACATCAACTCACGGCGATAAACTTCCAGCAAATTCCCAAAACTGCTGAACCCAGAAGCGTCGTGATGACCGACAGGCCGAAGCGGAAGATGGATATGGCGGCGATGGCCGTCAAAACGAGCGAGGGCACAATGACCGAGCTCAAGACAGGAATATCCATGGACCACGGACCCGCCGATATCTGCCGAACCTCGCCAAACAGGACGTGCAGGCCGAACCAGACCGCGAGGTTGAGGATCACGCCGACGACGGCCGCGGTGATTGCCGACATTGCCCCCGTCAGGGCGACGTTGCCCCGCATCTTTTCGATGAATGGTGCGCCTGCAAAAATCCAGAGGAAGCTTGGAAGGAACGTAACCCAGGTCGTCAGGATGGCGGCGAGGGTGGCCGCGGTCAGTGGATTGAGAGCTCCCGGATCACGATAGCCCGCCAGGAACCCGACAAATTGCGTGACCATGATCAATGGCCCGGGTGTCGTCTCCGCCATGCCGAGGCCGTCGAGCATTTCACCCGGACGGAGCCAGCCGAACTGCTCGACGGCCTCCTGCGCGACGTAGGCGAGCACGGCATAGGCGCCGCCGAAGGTGACCACGGCCATCTGACTGAAAAACACACCGATTTGCGAAAATACGTTGTCGCGGCCGAGCGTCAGCAGCAGAACGACGACCGGAAGGAGCCACAGCGCCGCAAGGACGCCTGAGGTCTTCAGCGACCAGGCCAAGTTGGCTCGCGCATGGAGGGGGATGTCTTCGCCGAGAGCGGAGTCCCGATCTTCCAGGATTTTTCCCGAACCGGATTTGTGCCCGCCGCCGACCCTGAACGCAACGGCCCCGGCGCGGCCACCAAAATATCCGATCGCACCCGCACCTATGATGATCAGCGGAAACGGCACATGAAGGAAGAAGATCGCGACAAACGCCACGGCGGCAATCGCCACCATCACCCTGTTTTTGAGGGCGCGACTGCCGATTCGAAAGACCGCCTGAATGACGACCGCGAGAACGGCGCATTTCAGGCCGAAGAACATCCCCTCAATGACGGTCACGTCGCCGAAGAGGACGTATATGTAGCTCAGCGCCAGGATGGAGATGAAACCGGGTAGAACAAATAGAAGGCCGGCAATCATGCCGCCCTTCGTTTTGTTGAGCAGCCAGCCGATGTAGATGGCGAGCTGATGGGCCTCGGGACCGGGCAGAAGCATGCAATAGTTGAGGGCATGAAGAAAACGATGCTCTCCGACCCAGCGTTTTTCGTCGACGATGATCCGGTGCATGACCGCGATCTGGCCAGCCGGACCGCCGAAGCTCAATGCGGCCACCCGTGTCCAGACCTTGACTGCTTCGGAGAGGGGCACGACGTCGCCGCCAGCGACCGGCTGACTGACGGTGAGGCCCTTCGCTATGTCGGTCATAGCCGCTACCCCTTCCTCGGATTTGGCCAGTTATGTGTCTCATCCGTGGCGTCGCGACACCAGCGATACATTGCGTCATAAACCAACAGGCCTGCCTCCAGTTGCTCGAGGTCGTCGTTGAACATCCGTGACAATCCGAGCGAGATGGCCAGCAGGCCCTGCACTTCTGGGGCCAGTTCGGGTCTGGCCGTGTCGGCGCCCCGCACGATGGTGGCCAGATGCAAAAGAGCGTCGCTTTTTAATCCGAACTCGTCGATCATGACGTCAAAAGTGCATAGTTCCCCGCGGTGGCTCCAGAAGACGTCTTCGATGTCAAACGGTGTCGCGTTGAAACGGTCGCCCACCAGCGCGACTTCGCTGGCCGGCACGAACAGAAAGATCGCGGAAGGGTCGATGAACCGGCGGATCAGCCAAGGACAGGCGATGCGGTCTATCTTTGGGCGGGACCTCGTCACCCAGACGGTACGTCCGCTTGCGTCACGCGTGGGGAGCCTGTCTTCGGGGACCAGCATGCCGTGGGCATCTCTCCATGCTTCGAAGCCTCCCTCGAGAGTCTCCGCTTGTTTCCCCATCGCCCTCAGGTGTGCGGCAACGCCATGGCCAAGCTTCTGTCCTCTCTGACACAGAACGATGGCAGGGACATTGATCTCGGGACCCCATTCGGCGACACGGCGGAAATCACGCCGGACGGATCCGGGAATGAGGCGGGAATCGCTATCGAAGTCCTGATCGATCCGGACATCGATAATGGCTGGCAGGTTTGGGGTGCCAAGGATGCGGGCAAGCTTGTCAGGTGTGATCTCTAGAAATGACGGCATAACGCGTCCTCCGTTTCAGCGGGTTTGTGGACGCGATTCTTCGGCCGTGGCCTCGTGGGGCGATCGCAACCCCATGGCAGAGAATTTGCCTCAGCCGATCCGGATGTCAAGCGTTTTGCGACACTCGTCAGTCCGAACTGCGAGATCCCTGTTCCGATTTTAATCAAAAGCCGTTGAGCGCCTTCTCGCGCGACAACCAGGATATCCCCGAGCAGGCAATTCAGCCGCTTGCGCCTTCGATCAATGTCATGGGCCAGATCACGCGGGGTGTCTGTCCAACATAGTCCGACTGATAGGCTGGCATGACTGAGAGCAGATGCTCAGCCAGGCTGATTCCAAGATCGCGAAGAGACAACGTAAAGCATGTCAATGCCGGAGAGAGGAACTGAGCCTGAGGACTATAGCGACCGACGATTGCAACGTCCTTGCCCGGCTTGACGCCTGCATCCTCAAGTCCTTTGTAGAGCCCTGTCACCAGTATCTCGTTGACCAGGACGATTGCCGACGGGCGTGGAGATCGCGATGCGATCTCCTGTCCCACGGCGTAGCCGCCCGCTTCGCTCGGTTTTGCCCGGAAGACATGATCCTCCCTGAGGACAAGCCCATGTTTGGCGAGCACCTCGCGGCATCGATCGGCGAACAGGTACCCCAGGTTGAGATCGCCATGGGGCCAGATGATCCCGATATTTCTGTGGCCCGCCTTGACCAGCCGTTCGATTGCGACCTCCGCCATCCCTTCAAAGTCCAGATCGATCCAGGGCTGGCCGACATCGGTCAGGCTGCGGCCGAGCGAGATGAACGGAATGTCGTGCCGGTGGAGCAGTTCGAACCGTGCATCATTGCGGCGGGTGGCCGAGAGGATGATGGCATCGGCAAAACCGCGCGCCACGGTGCGTTGCAGATAGGCATAGGGATCTTCGTTGGAAGAGCACAGGAGGGCGACGAGATCAAGCTTATGGCGGCTAAGCACCGTCTGCACACCGTCGAAGACGCTCATGAAGAAAGCGTCTCCCTGGCTGGTGATTTCAGGTCCTGTCTGCATCATGAACCCCACCACACCGGTCGAGCCCTTGCGCAGCGAGCGGCCTGACTGGTTGGGGACATAACCCAGCTTCTCCGCCGCCTCCAGAACGCGCCTGCGGGTTTCCGCATTCACATCCGCCTTTCCATTGAGCGCGCGGGATACGGTGCCAATGGAAATATCCAGGTAGTCGGCAAGTTGGCGGATGCCTGTCACAGGGGAGCCTTTCAAGGGTACGACACCGTAATCGTTTTCGTGAGCAGTATTGACAAAAAAATCGACGGGTTCATAGTATCGTAAACGTTTACGGTCGCACAGGAGGTGTTGTGCCGTAAATATTGCACGGGAGGATGTCGGTGACATACAGGGTCGTTTTGTGTGGCTGCGGAGCCATGGCCAAAGGGTGGCTGCGTGCGCTCCGGTCCACGCCCAAGCTGAGGCAAGCGTTCACCATTGTGGGCCTGGTCGATCTCGATGTGTCGCTCGCACAGGCCTTGGCCGCGGAGTTTTCTCTTCAGCCCGTCTCTGTCGGATCCGATCTCACCACCATGCTGAACGAAACCCGTGCAGACATTGTATTCGACGTTGTCATACCCGCGGCACGCCATTCCGTGGTGAAGGCCGCACTTTCCCACGGATGCCATGTGCTGAGCGAAAAACCCATGGCCACCTCGATGGAGGAGGCTACAGACCTCATCCGCGCCGCCGAGGCTGCGGGGCGCATTCATTCCGTTGTCCAGAACCGGCGTTTCATTTCCGGCGTGCGGCGCATGCGACGCTTTGTCGATAGCGGCGCGATTGGCGATATCACCGCGATCCATTGCGATTTCTTCATCGCGCCGCATTTCGGCGGCTTCCGGGAGCAGATGGACAATGTCCTGCTTCTGGACATGGCAATTCACACTTTCGACGCTGCCCGGTTCGTTTCCGGCAAGACACCACTTTCCGTATACTGCCTGGAAACAAATCCGGCCGGCTCCTGGTATGCCCACGGCGCCAGCGCCAATGCGGTGTTTGAGCTTACCGACAACGTGGTGTTCACCTATCGCGGCTCCTGGTGCGCGGAAGGCCAGCGTACGAGTTGGGAAAGCGAATGGCGCATTGTCGGCTCGAACGGCATGCTGACCTGGGATGGGGAAGACATCTTCCGTGCCTGCGTTGCGGGACGCGATGGCGGTCTGCTGCGCGGTGCAATCCCGATCGAGGTTCTGCCGCCCCTCCGTGAGGAGGAAACCCACGGCCATGCCAGCGTCATCGCCGATTTCCTCTCAGCCATAGAGACCGGGGCCGTCCCGGAAACCGCAGGACAGGACAACATCAAGAGCCTTGCCATGGTGTTCGGCGCGATTGAAAGCGCCAGGTCCAGGCAGGCCATCGACCTTGCAGCATAAGGGCCAACAATATGACCGGACAGTTAAACCATTCCATCCGTATCGGCACCATGATCAGCGCCACGAAAGGGCAGGCGGCCGCGCGGATTTCCCAGATCGCCGATATGGGCTTTGAGAGCTTCCAGCCCTTTTTCTGGCAGACCACCAACGGGCAGGACGTCGCCGAGCTTGGCAAGCGTTGCCGCGACGCGATCGGTTCGCGGGACATTACCATCTCCACCATCGGCATGTTCGGCAATCCGCTGGAAGAAACGGAACTCGATCTCGAGACGCTTCAGGGCTGGCAGGATTGCATCGATAACGCCCACCACTTCGGGGCCACCTGCGTTGCCGGCTTCACCGGGCGCATCCGCAACAGGCCGCTGACGGAAAGCCTGCCGCGTTACCGGCAAATCTGGAGCGAGCTTGCCCGCCGCGCCGCCGACAAGGGCATCCGCATTGCCTTCGAAAATTGCGCCATGGACGGCAATTGGGCGACCGGCGACTGGAACATCGCCCATAACCCGGATGCCTGGGAACTTATCTTCAACGAGACGCCGGACGAGCATATCGGGCTTGAATGGGAGCCTTGCCACCAGATGGTTTATCTCATCGAGCCCTTGCCGCAGATCCGCAAATGGGCACAGCGGATTTTCCACGTCCACGGCAAGGATGCCACCATCCGCTGGGACGTGATCCGGGAGCACGGCATTTTCGGAAAACAGCCCTTCGTTTTCATGCGCACGCCAGGTTTCGGCGACAGCAACTGGACCGACATTATTTCGGAACTGCGGTTGGCCGGCTGGTCCGGCTCCATCGACATCGAGGGATGGCACGATCCCGTCTATCGGGACGCCTTGGAAATGACGGGCCAGATTCACGCCTTGAACCATCTGAAACGGGCAAGGGGCGGCACATTCGTCGTCGATCCGGCCTGATGCGCAGGTCGGCTGGCCAATGTAGGAGCTCTGCGCCAGCCGGACGAGAATTGAGGATAACCAAGAAGGAGGAGAACCATGGGTATCCGCAGGACTATGATTTCCATTGCGTTGGCTTTGGCCAGTGCGTCACTTGCCGGATTGAGTGCGAGAGCGGAGGATGTGAAACTCGTTCTCTGGTCGCTGGACCGCGATATCCAGCCCGCGCCGAACCTCATTAAGGAATTCAACGCGCAGAAGAACGGCATCCAGATCGAATATCGCCAGCTTCAGTTCGACGATGTGGTGAGCGAGGCGATGCGCGCCTATTCTACCGGGAAGGCGCCGGACATCATCACCATTGACAATCCCAACCATGCCATGTTCGCGTCCCGCAAGGCTTTTCTGGATCTGACCGACATGATCCGGCAATCCAAGGTCATCAAGCCGGAGAATTATTTCCCCGGTCCGCTGAAATCGGTGACCTGGGACGAAAAATATTACGGGGTGCCGAAAGCGACCAACACGATTGCGCTTTACTACAACAAGGATCTGTTCAAGGCCGCAGGTCTCGATCCCGAAAAGCCGCCGCAGACTTGGACCGAACTGGTGGCGACAGCGAAAAAACTCACCAATCCTTCCAAGAACATCTACGGGCTCACCTTTTCCGCAAAGGCCAACGAGGAGGGCACGTTCCAGTTCCTGCCCTGGGCGCAGATGGGCGGCGCCACCTATAAGACAATCAACAGCGAAGGCGCCGTCAAGGCTCTTTCGGTCTGGAAGCAGATGCTGGATGAGAAGCTGGCCTCGCCGGACACGCTCACCCGAAGCCAATGGGATTCGACGGCCACCTTCAATGCCGGAAATGCGGCCATGGCAATTTCCGGTCCATGGGAAATCGACCGGATGTTGAGCGACGCCAAGTTCCAGTGGGGCACCGCTCTTCTGCCGGTGCCGAGCGAGGGCGCTCAGCGTTCATCCGCCATGGGCGATTTCAACTGGGCGATCTTTTCCAGCACCAAGCATCCGAAGGAGGCCTTCAAGGCGCTGGAATTCTTCGCCTCCAAGGATGTGACCATGTACAAGGATTTTGGTCAGCTTCCGGCCCGGTCCGACCTTCCGGTTCCGCCGACGGGCAATGCCCTGAAGGATTCAGCGCTCGCCACCTTCGTGGAACAACTGCGATATGCGCAGCCTCGCGGCCCTTCGCCGGAATGGCCGAAGATCTCGAAAGCCATCCAGGACGCGATACAGGCAGCCCTGACAGGCCAGATGGAGCCGAAGGCCGCGCTGGATCAGGCGTCTGCGAAGATTAGGTCGATCGGGGGCTGAGGCCGCCGCCATCCCAGTGACGGTCCGGCATCCACCACCGGACCATCATCCAGGCTTCAGCGAGGTTTCGATGAAAAGAATGTTCTCCAGCATTACGGATGGCCGTGGCTTTGACCTTGTTCTGGTCGGGGTGCCCTTCACGTTTCTCCTGGCGCTTTCAGGACTTCCGCTGCTCTACAACATCCTGATGAGCTTTCAGGAGGTGGATATGTTCAGCCTCGGCAGCGTCGTGCGCCCTTTCGTCGGCTTTAAAAACTATGTGGACCTGTTCACCCAGCCTGAAACCATGTCCATCCTCAGGAACACGATTGTCTTCGTGGTCGGGTCGATCACGGGGCAGTTCATCGTCGGCTTTGCGCTCGCCTTGTTCTTCTGGATCAATTTTCCCGGCGCATCCTGGCTTCGGGGATTGTTTCTCGTTTCCTGGGTCATGCCCGGCCTCGTCGTCGGTGCCATTTGGAACTGGATCCTGTCGGGTGATTTCGGCGTACTTAATTTCCTCTTGCAGCAAACCGGCCTGATGAGCGGCAATATCTTCTGGCGCTCTGACCCGAATTTCTCGCTCTGGGCGGTCATCCTGGCCAATATCTGGCTCGGCACCTCCTTCAACATGATCCTGCTCGCCACCGGTCTTGCCGCCATTCCAACAGATCTCTACGAGGCGGCGGAAATGGATGGCGCCAATGCCTGGCAGCGCTTCTGGACCATCACCCTGCCGATGATGCGCTCCACCATCGGCGCCATCATCGCGCTCGGCCTGATCTTCACCCTTCAACAGTTCGATCTGTTTGCCGCGATTACCGACGGAGGCCCCAACAATTCCTCCAATGTCGCACAATACTGGGCTTGGGATCTTTCCTTCCGCCAATATGATTTCGGAAAGGGCGCCACCATTTCCGTGATCATGACCGTCTTCGTGATGTTTGCCGCAACCGTCTATGTCCGTTCCACACGCCACGAGGTGCGCGGATGAGTGACGTCGCGCGAAACCGGCTGTTGCTCACCCTGTCCGTTGTGATGGCGGCGATCTATCTCTTCCCGCTCTACTGGATGTATGTGACAGCGCTCAAAAGCGGCTCGGAAATGTTTGCCACGCCGCCCAGCTTTTGGCCCTTGTCTGCCCAATGGAGCACCTTCGCCTATGTCTGGGAAAGCCGGAACATGGGACGCTATCTGTGGAACTCCACCGTCATCGCCTTCGGTGCGGTAACCCTGATCGCGGTCCTCGGCACCGGCTGTGCCTATGTGCTGGCACGCTATCGCAACATCTGGGTGGATATCGGGCTTTTCCTGATCCTGATGTTCCAGGTTCTGCCCGCCTCGCTGATGATAACGCCGATCTTCGTGGGCTTTTCTCAACTGGGGCTGCTTGAATATCCACGCTTTGCCGTTACCCTTGCCATTACCGCCAAAAGCATGCCCTTCTTCGTCGTGCTTGTGCGCGCAACCTTCATGGCCGTTCCGATGGAACTGGAAGAGGCTGCCTTGGTGGACGGCAATTCCCGCATCGGGGCCTTCTTCAATATCGTTCTGCCGCTGGCGCGCAACGGCATTCTGGTCAGCGCTATCCTCATTTTCATGCAGGCTTTCGGCGAATTCGTCTATTCCAAATCGATGATCCAGGACATCCAGCTGCAGCCCGCCAGCGTGGGGCTCAATTCCTTCATGGGGCCGAACACCAGCGAGTGGAACAACATCATGGCCTACGCCACCATGTATGTGACGCCCATCCTCGCCATCTTCGTTCTCTTGCAGCGCCGCATCGTGTCCGGACTCACATCGGGAGCACTGAAATGACCCATCAAATCGAACTCTCGGCCGTCAACAAATATTACGGCGCCTATCACGCGCTAAAGGATATCGATCTTTCCATCCGAAAGGGTTCGTTCGTTGCACTGGTCGGCCCGTCCGGCTGCGGCAAGTCCACGCTGCTGCGCTCGCTGGCGGGGCTCGAGACCATATCGAGCGGCGATCTCGTCATCGCCGGAAAACGCATGAACGGAGTGCCGCCCCGCAAGCGCGATCTGGCCATGGTGTTCCAGTCCTATGCGCTCTACCCACATATGACCGTCGAACAAAACCTGACCTACAGCCTGAAGATCAACGGAGTTGGAAAGGCGGAGAGAAGAAGGGCGGCCGCCGACGTCGCGGCGATCACCGGATTGTCGAACCTGCTGCACCGATATCCACGGGAACTTTCGGGGGGACAGCGTCAACGCGTCGCGATGAGCCGTGCCATCATCCGCAACCCCCAGGCCTTCCTCTTTGACGAACCGCTCTCGAACCTCGACGCAGCACTGCGTGTGCACATGCGCAAGGAGATCAGGGCACTGCATGATCGACTCGGCGCTACCTCGGTTTATGTCACACATGACCAGGTCGAGGCCATGACGATGGCGGATCATGTCGTCGTCATGCGCAATGGCATCATCGAGCAGCAGGGCAAGCCTCTCGATTTATATGACCGACCAAGCAATCGCTTCGTTGCCGGCTTCATCGGTTCGCCGGCAATGAACTTCATTCCGGCGCGATCGACGCCTGACGGTAGAGCCCTTGTTCTAGATCTTGCCGAGCCGCAAACCATTCCATTCGATAGTCCACTGCCGGCGGAGCGTGCCTTGATCGTCGGCATCCGCCCGGAGCACCTTACCCTGGCCCCGGCTGACACCGCCGGCTTCAAGGTGGATGTCGGGACAGTTGAAACGACCGGCGCGGTGACATTTATCACGACTGCCACCACGCCCGAGATTGTCATTGCCTTGAACGGCAGGAGCGTGCTGGTGACGGGCGAAACCATTCGGCTGACGTTTTCCGGACACCATGTCCATCTGTTCGACGCCGGGACCGAGCAGCGTCTCACATGATCTTCCTCGCGCGCTGCAGCGTGAGTTGATTGCCATCGAGTACCGACTGCTGACCCTGCCAGGGCCGCCCCGCCGACCTGGATCGTCTACGCCGCTGCTGGGAGGCACACGTGAAAAGCAGACCTCGCAGAAATGCGACATGGTCTGCAACCGTAGGCTTTATCATTGCGCGCTCATCTTGGCTAAAGTTCTCTGGTCACACCAATGACATAGAAGAGCAGCGGCGTCGTCAGGATGGACCCGCCTCCGAGCAGACCGAGCATGAAGCCGACAATCCAGCTGGAGCCGATTGCCGCCTAGATGGAGGTGCTCACGTCCGGCTGCTCCATACTCTGTCGTACAAGGTCATTCCCGCTAGCATGGCGATGACGAACAGTGCTGTCTGCGGGATTCCAACCGACAGGGACGCGACCGCCGGGCCGGGACAGAAGCCACCGAGACCCCAGCCCAGGCCGAACAAGGCCGAGCCGATCACCAGCGGCGCGTCGATCCGACGGTTCGCCGGCACCTGGAAGCTATCGTCGAAGGCCGGATGGCGCATCCGCTTCATCACCTGCACGCCGATGGAGGCGACGATGACGGCGCCACCGAGAACGAAGGCAAGGCTCGGATCCCACGTGCCGAACACGTCGAGGAAGCCCTGGACGCGGGCCGGGTTCAGCATGCCAGACAGGGCCAGGCCGAAACCGAAGACGATGCCGGAAGCGAGAGCGGCCCCGAATTGATGGATGTTCCGATTCATGGTCCCAGACCTCGAAGAACCGTGACGGCAACCACGCCGGCCGTCAGGAATGTGGCGACCGCGACCATCGAGCGCGGCGACAGGCGGGCAAGCCCGACCACGCCGTGTCCGCTTGTGCAACCCGATCCCATGCGCGAGCCGAAGCCGACCAGCAGGCCCGCGACGATGATCAGCGGCCAGCCGGCAGTAATCTGCACGGCAGGCCAGCCACCGAACACGAACAGGTAGGTAAGCGGCCCGAGCAGCAGCCCGAGCACGAACGCAAGATTGGTGGACAATCCGACGCCTTGGGCGAGGCGCCCGACAATCCCGCTGATCCCGGCAATCCGGCCGTTGAGGAGCAGGAGCATGACGGCCGATGTGCCGATCAGAATGCCCCCGGCCAATGAGGGGAGATATGCGTTCATTTGTCTTCCTTCACGCAGAAGAGGTCATAGAGGGCCAGTAGTGCGGTCTTCGCCCCCGTCAGCCTATAGAAATCTGTTTCCCTTCCCATCGGATTTCGACGATGCCGGAGCCAGGCAACACCGCCAGGTGCTGCGACAGATGCCGCTGGTGGACGTAGACCTTCTCTTCAAGATCACCCTCCGAATAGTCGCCTTCCACGAGCGTGCGATCGTCAGGCGCGCCGGTTTCAACGCAGCCTTGCCATCATTTTTCCAGGATGCATCCTGCCGCTTACCTTGGCGGGAACGCCGCATGCCAGGTTCGGACGTCCTCCGACGTCACATGGACGTGCCCACAGGAATCGAGCAACCGTTCATCGAACTTTGCGCTTGCGATCCGGCTGAAGACGTCGATGTATTCCTGTAATCTGAATTCGTCCGCGCGAGGGGGATCGGCAACTGCCTCAAGCGCGTCGCGGGCGACGATGACGATCTGATCGCCGGCACCCGAATCCATCACGAGCCGGCCTTCGTCGCCGGACGACATCAGAAATCCGGATTTCAGTTTCAGTGGCATGACATCCTCCTTCTCTGCTTCCTGCAGAGTAGTGATTGGAAAGGTATCGGCAGTGACGTAGATCAACGCTCAAATCTCGAAGCCGCAAAAGCCCTTCTCGAAGGCTTCCAGGCCGCCGCCGTCCTCGCCGACGCCTGGCCGGATAACAATCGGCTCTAAGGGTCACCATGGATCCCACTGTCGGCATCTTCTCTTGGGTTAGGTCGAGGGCAAGACAGCGGCCAGTGCTGTCCTCGATGTTGGTCAACGGACCGTTCTCATCGCAACGACCGACGAAATCCGAGCAGTGAAAACGCGAAGAGGCCCGCAGAGATGCTCGTGAGCCAGAGGAACTGCGGCCAGACCACCGAGAACCCGGCGCCGCGATAGAGGATCGCCTGGGCGAGCAGGATGAAATGTGTGTTCGGTGCGGCAAGCATGATCGTCTGGATCGCTTCCGGCATGCTTTCGCGGGGCGTGGTCGCGCCGGAGAGGATTTGCAGCGGCAGGAGCACCAGCATCAGCAGCAGGCCGAACTGTGGCATTGAGCCCGCAAGCGTTGCAAGCGCGATCCCCATGGCGGTCGCCGCCAGCAGGTGGAGTGCAGCTCCCGCCATAAACAGGACGATCGATCCTTCGATCGGAACCTTCAGCAATGCCTGAACCACGAAGATCAGCGAAAGCAGAGTGGCAACGAACACCACCAGCCCCATCGACCACACCTTTGCGGCCATGATTTCAAATGGCGTCAAAGGCATCACCAGAAGATGCTCCACCGTCCCATGCTCCCGCTCGCGGATGAGAGCTGTTCCGGTCAAGATGATCGCCAGCATGGTGACGTTGTTGATGACGTTCATCACCGATGCAAACCACATCTGGTTGAGTTGAGGATTGAACCGGGCACGCAATGCCAGATCCACTGACGGTATACGATCATCGATATCCGCGGCGGCAAAACCGGCGACTTCGGTCGAGACGATGTTCTGCACATATCCCGATCCGGAAAACGCCTGGGTCATTCGGGTCGCATCGACATTGAGCTGGATGACGGGGGATTTGCCGGCGATCAGGTCACTCTGGAAGTTCGGCGGAATATCGAGCGCGAACGTCTCCGTGCCGGCATCCATGCGGGCGTCCATCTCGCCCGCCGTGATCATCGCCGGCGGCTTGAAATAGGGCTTCAGGAAGGAATCGGCGATCCGACGCGAGAGCGGTGAACTGTCTTCGTCGACGATCGCGATCGGCGCGTTGTTCAAAGTCTCGGGAACAGCTTTTGCTTCCGTATAGACCGCGATCGTGAAGGAATAGACGATCAGCCCGAGCAGGATGGGATCACGCAGCAGGCCGCGCAGTTCCTTGATCCCGAGATGGAAGATGTTGGCGAGCCGCATCCGTCACCTCGCCTGTTTCTTGAGAAAGAAGGCGCTTGCCGCGATCAGCAGCGGCGCGGCGAGGATAAGCGGCAGGAAGGCCTCGATGAGGCTGTCGAAGCCGAGGCCCTTCGAAAAGGTTCCCCGGGAGATGATGTTGAAATAGGTGGTCGGATAGATCCGGCCGATGACCGCCCCGATGCCCTGCAGCGAGGAGACCGGGTCGATCATGCCGGCGAACTGCACGGCCGGTATGATCGTCATCAGCGTCGTCCCGAAGATCGCGGCGATCTGGCTCGACATGAAAGTCGAGACGAGCAGGCCGAAGGCGGTCGCGAAAGCGACATAGAGAAGCGCCGCCGTCGCGAAGGCAGCCAAGCTGCCGGTGAACGGCACCTGGAACACCAGGACCGCGAACAGCCACAGGAGCACGGCGTTCATCATGCCGAGCGCCAGGTAGGGAAGCTGCTTGCCAAGCAGGAATTCAAGTCGCGTCACCGGCGTCACGTAGAAATTGACGATCGAGCCGAGCTCCTTCTCCCGCACCACCGAGAGCGCCGCCAGCATGGCCGGGATCAAGAGAAGCAGCAGCGGAATGACGGCGGGCACCATAGCCACCAGGCTTTCGATGCCAGGATTGTAGCGGAAGCGGGTCTCGATCGAGAACTGCCCGTTTGCCGCATCGCCGTAGATCTCGCGCGCCTTCTGCGACAGCCAGTGGGCATGCATGCCCTGCACGTAGCCGCGCGTCGTTTCCGCCCGCTGAGGCATTGCGCCGTCAATCCACGCGCCGATCTCCACGTCGTGGCCGCGCGCGACATGTTCGGCAAAACCGGCGGGGATCTCGATCGCCAGCTTCAGCGTGCCGTCGCGCATGCGCCTGTCGAGATCGGCATAATCTGCAAGCGGTGGCTGCTCGATGAAATAGCGGGAACCGGCGATACTGGCGACGTAGTCGCGGCTGGCGACCGTATCGTCCCGATCGAGAACCGCAAAGGTGAGGTCCTTGACGTCCATGTTGATGCCGTAGCCAATGACGAACATCAGGATGACGCTGCCGATCAGCGCCAGTGTGGCGCGGATCGGGTCGCGACGGATTTCCAGGGTTTCGCGAAGGCTGTAGCTCCAGATGCGGCGCAGGTCGAAGGCGCGGTGCCGGCGTGTGGCGGTGAACTTGCCGCCGTCGTCCGCCGTCGATGATGCCGGTGCGGATGAAGCAGCTGTCTCGCCGATCGCATCTTCAAGATAGGCGATGAAAGCCTCTTCCAGCGTCGTGGCATAGCGGGTTTTGCGGATTGCATCGGGCGTATCGCTCACCAGCACCTTGCCGGCATGCATCAGCGATATGCGGTCGCAGCGTTCCGCCTCGTTCATGAAATGGGTGGAGATGAATATGGTGACGCGATCTTTGCGGGAAAGCTCGATCAGCGCCGCCCACAGCTGGTCGCGGGCGATCGGGTCGACGCCCGAAGTCGGTTCGTCGAGGATCAGCACCTCCGGCGAATGGATCAGCGCCACCGCAAGAGAGAGCCGCTGCCGGACACCGAGAGGCAAGCCCTCCGGCAGTGCTTCCATGACGTCCATAAGCTCGAAACGCCGGCCCATTTCCGCGATCCGGGCCGAAATCGTGTCGGCCGGTAGCTGAAACAGCCGCGCATGCAGGTCGAGGTTCTGCCGGACCGTCAGCTCTGTATAGAGCGAGAAGGCCTGGCTCATGTAGCCGACACGCCTGCGGACCTCCATGTCCTTCGGATCGACCGTTTTGCCGAACAGCTTCGCCGTACCTCCGCTTGCCGGCAGCAGGCCGGTCAGCATCTTCATTGTCGTGGACTTGCCGCAGCCGTTCGAGCCGAGGAAGCCAAAGATCTCGCCGCGGCGGATGCGGAAGCTGACATCGTCCACCGCCGTGAAATCGCCGAAGCGCATGGTCAGGCCTTCCGCCTCAATGGCAAAGTCCGCCGCGTCGAAATCTGCCGGTGGATGAAGCGCAATGGCCTTGTGTGTGGCCCGCCTCTCCTGCGGCATGAGCGCAATGAAGGCATCGTCGAGCGTGGCGGCGCCGGTATGGACAAGGATTTCGCGTGGCGTGCCGGTCGCCAGCACTTTTCCGGCATCCATGACCGCCAGCCAGTCGAAACGCGCCGCTTCCTCCATGTAGGCGGTCGCAACGATCACGCTCATCGCCGGCCGCTCCCTGCGGATATCGTCGACGAGGCTCCAGAACTGCCGGCGCGACAGCGGATCGACGCCGGTCGTAGGCTCGTCGAGAATCAAAAGGTCCGGATCGTGAATGAGGGCGCAGCAGAGGCCGAGCTTCTGTTTCATGCCGCCCGAAAGCTTGCCGGCGGGGCGATCCTCGAAGCCCGAAAGGCCGGTGCGTTTCAGAAGGGTTGCAATGCGGTATTCCCGCTCCTCTCGGCCCTGGCCGAACAGGCGGGCGAAGAAATCGGCATTCTCGAACACCGATAGCGTCGGATAGAGGTTCTTGCCGAGCCCCTGCGGCATGTAGGCGATGGCCGGGCAGGTGCGGTCCCGGTGGTGGGCGCTGCGCATGTCGCCGCCAAGCACTTCGACCTCGCCCGTCTGGACCTGGCGCGCGCCGGAAATCAGCGAAAGCAGCGAGGATTTGCCCACCCCGTCCGGGCCAATCAGCCCGATCATACGCCCGGACGGCAGGTCGAGACTTATGCCGGCGATGGCCTGCGTCTTGCCATAGGAATGGCCGACATCCGTCAGCCGCGCCACGTAGGTGGGTTCCGCCGGGGTGCTCTTCGCCTCCGGTCTCATGGGGTAATCGGCCGTGACAGGGCCGCCGGCCACTCTGCGGCGGGATCGAGTTTCACATAGGTCCGGCCCGGCAACCCGGTCTTGACCTGCGCGATATATTTCTGGAGCAGTTCCGGAGAGACCCGCGCCCGCAGGCGGAACATCAGTTTCTGTCGTTCCTCCTCGGTTTCCACCGTCTTGGGCGTGAATTGCGCCACATCGGACACGAAGGATATCCGGGCCGGAATGACATATTGAGGGGCGGCATCGAGAACGATGCGCGCTTCGCCGCCGATCGGGACGCGCCCGGCCTCCCCGGTCGGTAGGAAGAAGGTCATGTAGACATCGCCGACATCGAGGATGTTGAGCACGCGGCCGCCGGCGGCAACCACTTCGCCCGGCTGCGCCACGAGATATTGCACCCGTCCGTCGCGCGGAGCCTTGAGCTCGGAATCGCGCAGATCGGCGTCGATCCGCGCGACGGTTGCCTGTACCGCCTCGACCGAGGCCTCGGCATCGATGACCTGAGACTGCGCCGCGCCGATTGCCGCATCGGTCGCCGCAAGGTTGGCTTTGGCCGCCGAGACGGTTGCCACTCCGCCCTCGACCCTGGCGCGGTCGTCGTCCAGCAATTGTTCGGAAACCGATCCGCTACGGCTCATCTGCTCGCTACGGGCCAGCCGCTTGCGGGCTGATTGCAGTTGGACCTCGTTCTGGGAGACGGTTGCCGCCGCCGCTTGCTTTTCCGCCTGGCGCTGGACGACGAGGCTTTTCGCGGTTTCAATGGCGATCCTGGCTCTAGCAAGCTGGGCTTCCGCTTCCCGCTTCTGGGCGGCCAGCTGTTCGATATCCATGCGGGCGACGACTGCGCCGGCTTTGACCAGGTTGCCTTCCTTCACCAGAATATCGGAAAGCCGTCCGGGCGTCCGCGCCGCGATATCAATCTCGACTGCCTCGATGCGGCCGTTTCCACTGGCAATGCCCGGCATTGCCTCCGCCGAAAGTCGCATGTCATAATAGCGCCACGCGAAATACCCAAGACCCGCAGCAGCGATGATGGCGAGGCCAAATCTCAATTTACGGCTCAACACAGGCTCTATTCCTTTCAGGTGGGAACAGGTGTTCATCGGCCATTCCTGGCAGAGCCACCTTGACCGCAATAAGGCCAGGAAAGCTCGTCGCCCTCCGGCCTCTTACCACGTCGCGAATGCCCTTGGTCACGAGATCGAGCCAGAGAGGCTGAACGGCCCTCTCTGGCTGGGGCGAAAAAAGGCTGGCCGGCACTCCTGACGCAACTCGATGTGAACACGCCGCGATCCGCGAACTGTGGTGTATGATGATCACGATGCAGATGAGAAATCCAGCACCATGCGCCCATCGATCCTGCCGTCCTTCAGGCGCGCGAAGATGTCGTTGATGTCTTCGAGCGGTGCCTTGTGGATCTCCGCCTTGACCTTGCCTTCGGAGGCAAAGGCGATCGCCTCATCGAGATCACGCCTTGTGCCGACGATCGAGCCGCGCAGCGTGATACGTTTGAGTACGACGTCGAAGATCGGCGTCGGGAACTCGCCGGGCGGTAGGCCGACCAGGCTCACCGTTCCCTTGCGTCTTACCATCCGGATCGCCTGGGAGAAAGCCGGCGGCGAGACGGCGGTGACCAGCACCCCGTGCGCTCCGCCTCCGGTTGCCTTCAGCGTGTCCTCGACCGCGGTCAGCGAGCGGGCATCCACGGCGAGATCGGCGCCCAGGCTGCGGGCAAGCTCCAGCTTTTCCGGGCTGACGTCGAGCGCCACCACATGGAAACCCATCGCCTTGGCATACTGAATCGCGACATGGCCGAGCCCCCCGATGCCGGAGATCGCCACCCATTCGCCGGGTTTCGCTTCGGTCTCCTTCAGCCCCTTGTAGGTGGTCACGCCCGCGCAGAGGATTGGCGCGATCGCCGCGAAATCGACATTCTGCGGCAGTCTTGCGGCGAAGGCGGCGGAGGCGATGACATATTCGGCAAATCCGCCGTTGCAGCTATAGCCGGTATTGTGCTGGTGTTCGCAAAGCGTCTCCCAGCCGGTCTCGCAATATTCGCAAGCGAGACATGCGTCATGTAGCCAGGCGACGCCGACGGCGTCACCTTCTTTCAATCCCGTCACTCCTGGGCCAAGCTCGACCACAATGCCGGCCGCCTCGTGTCCGGGAATGAACGGCGGGCTGGGCTTGACGGGCCAGTCGCCATCGGCGGCGTGAAGGTCGGTGTGGCAGACGCCGCAGGCCATCACCTTGACGAGGATTTCGCCTGGGCCCGGTACGGGCACCGGGACGCACTCGATCGCAAGCGGCTTGCTGAATTGATGCACGACAGCGGCCTTCATCGTTCGCTTCATGTTCGTCTCCTTGTTGTGGAAGGCATGAATGCCGCAACGATTATACCGGGCAAGGGCCGTTTCATTGACCCAGCGCAATCGCGGAACCCTCGTTGGCTTAGACTGCACCGTGAAGGCCTGCCATCCGAACGGGAAACGACGATCGGCACGCTGATGGGGACGGTAGGTCTGGTGTCATTTGGCACCTCTGAGGGCTGACCTCGCAACGGGCTCTAGGCCAAAGGCAACAACTCAGGCCTCTGAGCAAAGGCAGACCTACGTGATGCTGGTGGGTCGACCGGTACCGGGTGCATCGGAGCGTTGATCGAACGTTGGCTTGATCCTGAGTGCCCGAAGAGCATTCAGGATAACAGCCACGTCGATCAGTTCCTGGAGCAGAGCCCCCTGGACGGGCGTCAAATATCCAAGTGCGGCTGCGATCATTCCGCAAATGGACATTCCGATTCCGGCGATCACGCTTTCCAGCGCGATACCTCGCGAGCGTTTTGCTATTTCAATGCCTGGGAGCAAGCGGTCCAGGTGGTCGACCAAAAGAACGATATCCGCCGCCTCTGCGGAGGCGGCGGCTCCCCGGGCGCCCATAGCCACCCCAATATCGGCGGCGGCAAGCGCTGGCGCATCGTTTACCCCGTCGCCGACCATCATGACCGGCCCATTCTTGCGCTCGGTCAATACCAGCAGAACCTTCTGGTCCGGTGTGAGGTCTGAGCGGACTGCGTCCAGATGCAACCCTTTGGTCACCGTCTCAGCGACCGCCCGGCGGTCACCGGTCGCCAGCAAGATGCGCCTGATGCCTAACCGCCGTAGACCCGCGATGAGCTCGGCAGTGCCGGATCGCAGCGCGTCCGCCATGGTGAGATACCCAGCGATCCTGCTATCAACCGCAAGGGCGACGACCACGGTCCCCGCCGTCATGGCCAGGCTCCCTGCCGGCTTAACGCCGACCTTCGCACTTACGAACGCGATACCTCCTACGGCGACCTTGCGGCCGGCGACTGTTCCGGCAAGGCCTTCACCGGCCTGTTCGCTCACATGTTCCGGGACAGGCAGCACGATCCGTTGTCGGTGTGCTGCCGCGACAATCGCTTGGGCCATCGGGTGTTTCGACGCCTGTTCCAGAGCCGCCGCGAAGTAGAGGACCTCGCCTTCTGACATGCCGTTGTGGGATTCTATGGAAACGATCTGCGGTCGTCCATCTGTCAGTGTACCGGTCTTGTCGAGGATCAACGTGCTGATCCCTGCCAGAGCCTCCAGCGGCTTTGCTCCTTTGATGAGGACGCCGAAGTGTGCCGCTCGAGACAGACCGGCCACCAAAGCCACCGGAACGGCAAGTATCAGGGGGCATGGTGTTGCCACGACCAGAACAGCCACCGCGCGAATGGGATCGCCGCTGAGCCACCAGGCCGCGGTCGATAATGCGATGGTGACGACCAGAAACAGCAGGGAATACCGGTCGGCCAGCCGGGCCATCGGCGCCTTTGATGCCTGAGCTGCCTCGACAAGTCGCACGATGCCGGCATAGGTGCTGTCTGCCACACGATGCCGGACCCGCAGGTCAAAGGCATCGCCGGCATTGGTCGACCCACTCATTGCTTCCTGACCACGCTCCAGTCGTACCGGCATGGACTCACCGGTCAGCGCCGACTTGTCGAGGATCGCCCGCGGGCTTTCGATATCACCGTCTGCCGGCACGACGGCGCCCTGGGGGATCATCAGCAGATCGCCAGGTTCGATTTCCTGCAACCCGATCTCTTCGAGGCCTTCTTTCGTGTGACGCGTGGCGGATCTCGGCACGCGCGAGAGGAGTGCACTCATTTCGCGCCTTGCACGCCCCTCGGCAAAACTCTCCAGAAAGGTCCCACCAGAATACATGACGGCAACGACGGATGCGGCGAGTGTTTCCCCGAACAGCAACGCCGCCGACATTGAAAGTGCCGCCACGATGTCCAGTCCGACTTCTCCGCACCAGAGACCGTGCAGGATTTCGATGATTAGGGCGGCAAGAACCGGGATGACGCCCGCCTGCCACGCGAGTCTGGCCGCATCGGCCTTATCAAAATCATAAAGAACCAGCCCGAGCGCGAGACCTGACGCAGCCAGGATTAATAACGCAGTCTTCAGACGGTCGGAGTTCGGATAGACCATGGTTTTCTTTCCTCCCCGTTTGAGAGAGCCCAGACTGCTTTCCTGTCGTGATACGTGCGTCATGGCTTACAGGCGATCCAGTACCGGAAATTAACGGCAAGGCGACGGGATAAGGACAGGCGCCTTATCCTGCGGAACCGAAGAGCGCTCCGATTCCCGCGGTCAACGCCATTGCAAAAGCACCCCAAAAGGTGACCCGGACGGTTGCTTTCAAAATGTTGGCGCCGCCCGCTCTAGCTCCAACCGCTCCGAGGAGTGCGAGGAATAGAAGCGAAGCGATCGAGACTGCCATTACGAGGATATGCGATGGTGCGACCAACACCATGCCCAGGGGCATCATTGCTCCAACAGCGAAAGTGAGCGCCGAAGTCAGAGCAGCGACGACAGGCCGGGCGGTGGTGATTTCCGAGAGGCCAAGTTCGTGTCGCGCATGCGCCTCGAGTGCATTGTTTTTCATCAACTGGTCGGCAACACGCTCCGCCAGTTCGATCTCGACACCGCGGTTGACATAAAACCGGGCAAGCTCCTCGCGTTCCGCTTCGGGTTGAGTCGCAAGTTCTTGCGTCTCGCGGGCAAGATCTGCCTGCTCGGTGTCTGACTGAGAGCTGACCGACACATATTCACCGGCCGCCATCGACATGGCGCCAGCCACCATTCCCGCCACGCCGGCGACCAATATTTCGGAGCTTTCAGAAGAGGCCGAGGCGACACCGACGATCAGGCTAGCCGTCGAGACGATACCGTCATTGGCACCAAGGACTGCCGCCCTCAGCCAACCGATACGGGAGACGAGATGGTTCTCATGATGCAACCGGCTCATGCCTTCCTCTTGATGGTACCATCAAAGTGCGTCGCTTCGGACACGGTGTTTGAGACCGTGCCGTATTTCGAACCCCGTATCCTCGGCCGGTCTTGCACTCCGACGCTACCTTCGGCGTTGATCCTTCGGGCTGCCATCCGGTATTCCAACATTTCATGTCCCACTCAAACCCGGCCGTGATTGCCACAGCACAAGCTAGCCCGTGGCGTCAGTGTCGGGCTTGACCAGGATCAATGGTAAAGTGATGCCGCGAGAAGCACCATTCCTGAACCGCCTGCTCAGCAACCGGGCATCAAGCCGAGCAGACGAATACCGAGAGTAATCGTGCGGACCTGTATGTCGAATAGCCGGCCTTGATGAAAGTCAATGTGAAGCGCCCTTGGCCCGCTACATCTGTCTTACTATGTCTCGAGGAACTGGCGATGCCATTTACAACCGTCCTATGTGTCACGAGGAGCGACGCAGGTGATGCCGACATCGATGCCGGGGTGAAATTCGCCCGATCCGCATCTGCGCATCTGTCGCTCTCCCTCCACCGGTCGGGGTGCAGGCGGAAAGTGTCTCCAGGGCCTGGCAGAAAGAACGGGACACCGATCAAAAGAAGCTTCGAGCACGAGCCGCGGTGGTCGAAGACTTGTTAAGTGGAAGAACGATTGCCCACGATGTTACGGAACTCTATACGGACCTCCTCCACGTCGATAACGCGGTGGGTGAACAGGCGCGCTACGCCGACCTGGTCATTCTCGGGCCTCATCTCATAACTGACCCCATGCTGAGAAACGCGGTGCTCGACGGCGCCCTTTTCCATTCCGGCGTTCCGGTGCTTCTGGTTCCCGATGGAGCA
The DNA here is from genome assembly GCF_000732195.1 of Neorhizobium vignae. Lineage (GTDB taxonomy): Bacteria > Pseudomonadota > Alphaproteobacteria > Rhizobiales > Rhizobiaceae > Neorhizobium > Neorhizobium vignae. The sequence continues at coordinate 7,902 of NZ_JNNU01000016.1, read as the reverse complement.
ACTCCCACGATCGAATCTGCCTCAGTCATACTGGCTTGGAATAATTCCATCGAAGCCGCCCATGCTGTTAAGGGAGGTCTACCCCTCCTGCAATCTGCCCGTCACGTTTATGTGGTTACGGTTGATGATCAAGCTGTACCCCCTGAGCTATCAGCCTACCTGATGCGGTCGGGCGTCAAGTTCAGCGTCCACGTGTTGGAGAGCGGCGGTCGAAAAGTCGGTGCGGCGATCAATGAGTTTGGCGACGAGGTTGCGGCGGATCTGATCGTGATGGGCGCATACGGTCATTCCCGTCTGCGTGAGCGCATCCTCGGCGGGGTCACGTGGGCCATGATCGAAAACCCCGAGCGACCGGTTTTGCTCGCGAGATGACGCCGTTCAGTCAGGCTGCAACAGTCGGCGCCACAACGCTCGCGCTCAGAGGCTCTCGGTTATCATGACAATGAAGTGGCTTGCCTGCGGCTTTGGTTGGAGGCCTTGGCCCCTAACTCCTCGGCCAGTCAAATCCCGTCACCACCGTTTTTGGCCCTCGCTCGGTCCCGGATCAGGCTGTGACTCCGGCGCGCGCCGATGGCAAAGGTTAGCGACATGGCTGCCGCTCCCCACGGTGACGCGTAGCGTGCCTTTGCCGGCGCCTGGTCAACGAGTAAACAAACCACACCCGGTCCCTTTCAGCTGGCCGTGTTTGAGGAAGAGGACGGACAGCCCGAGCTTTTCTGCGAGCGAAACACCGCGCACCTCGCCAACAACCATCATCGCCGTTGCCCACCCGTCGGCGCTCATGCAATCGCGGCCCATAACGGTTGCCGAGGCCGGGGAATGCTTGAGCGGCATTCCCAGACGGGGATCCATTGTGTGCGAGAGGCGGTGTCCGCCAACATCGACCCAGCGCCGGTAGTCACCGGACGTGGCGACGGCGATATCGTGAAGTTCGAGAATGGAGTGCGGGCCACGCATTTCGAAGTCGGGCATTTCGATGGCGACGGTCCAGCCGCGACCGTCGGGCTGGATGCCGAGCGCTCGCAACTCACCGTCGATGGCGAAGAGGCCGGCCTCGATACCTTGTTCGCCCGCAGTCATCGTCAGCCGGTCGACACCATATCCCTTGGCGATACCATTGAGGTCGAAGCGCATGTTTGCATGCTTCCGGGCCCGTCCGGCGGCTTCGTCGAGTTCCAGGACCTCATGGGCCGGGCCACGGCTCATAAGGCGGGCGGCCTTGATCCGGTCCTTGTTCGCCTCCTGCGGGCCGAAACCCCAAGCGGCGACGGCATCACCCATGCCGATATCGAAAGCGCCATCGGAGGCGCGGCCGATGGCAAGACCGGCTTCCAGCACGGTGAGCAGCCGCGCCGGCAGCGCGATCCATTCGCCCGGCCTTGCCGCGTTCAGGCGGTTGAGATCGCTGTCTGGTTTCCAGGTCGACATTTGCCGGTCCACTTCGGCCATGGCTTCGGCCATAGCGGCGCGAGCGGCTTCGGCGTCGAAATCCGCAGGCATGTGGAACAGGGCCGACCAGCGCGTGCCCATGGTCGCTCCGTTCATCGCATGGCGCGTCATGTCAGTAAACGTCTTCGGCATAACGTCCCTCGGCTTTGAGAGTGGCAAGACCTATGCCCTGCGGCGCGAGAATATCGGCAAGAGCGGCGGCGACGCCCGCGGCCATCTCCCGTCCGCCGCAGACGAGGATCTGGCCGCCGTCCGCAACGAGCTTGCCGAGCCTGTTCGCATCCTTGCGCAGAATGTCCTGCACATAGGCCGGCGTCGCCGTCCGTGAATATGCGTTTGAGACCGATGTCAGCTGTCCACCCTCCTTCCAGTTGGCAAGCTCCTCGGCATAAAGTGCATCGCTGGCCGGATGGCGGGTACCGAAATAGAGATGCATGGGCCGGCACGCCTTATTGGCGCGGGCAAAGCCGGCTAACGGTCCGATGCCGCTGCCAGCACCAATGAGGATGACTGGTCTGCGTCCTGGCACGGGGCGGAACCTCGGATTGGGGCGCAGGAAGGCAGAAATGGTTTCACCCGGCTCCAGCGCCGTCAATAGACCGGAGCAGAGACCACCGGCCTGCTTGCGTACGCAGATTTCAACGAAGCCATCCTTCGTAGAGGAAGCAAGCGAATAGAAGCGTGGCAGATCGGAGCCTTGCGGAAGCTTAGGCTCGCCGCGTCACCTCACAATCGATTCATCGATCGCAGGACATGCTCTAGCATCCTGCGATTGATGGCACCGTCACCGCCCTCGATTTCCTTGCGCCATCGCGTATTCGCCAGGAATAGCGGCTTGCGGACCCAACCGCTTGAAGCACTTCCTCTGACACTCAGACATGACTCGCGGCCTCCAGCCGATCGATCAATCCCCGCGTCGCCGCTCGATCCGGGCGGTTCACGCAACCAAGATATACCACTTTGGGCCGAAAGACGAATTGAAAGCCGATGGTGAGAAGCTGCTAGCCATCGCAAGCGAGAAAGTTGAATCATGCAGGGCGGCTTCTTTAGCTGCTTTCGACCTACCGTTCCGGCCAGAGCGCCTTCCCAGGCGAGATCGGACCTTTCGATGGTGTATTGGTCAGCGTTCCGGCAATCCCGTTAGCCTCAAAGCTTCGGCCACCCTGTCTGCCCATTCCGGCATGTGTCGAAAGAAAGGCAGCGACCTATATTGCTTGATCGTGAAGTCTGGCTGGGCGGCGACGAGCTTCTGCGCGGCCCACCGGGCAGTCTCCAGGTCACCGCTCATCGCCGACCAGGCGGCGAGGTATCGATATGACATGATAATGTCGGGGTGGCCGGCAATGACCTCACGGGCGATCGCGATAGCCTGGGAAAAAGAGCCTGCCTTGGCCAACGAGGTGGCCATTCCCAATCTCATGTTGAATGCAAGCGGATCCATGGGGCTCAGTGTCATCGCCCGCTGAAACCGCTCCGTCGCCCGAGTGTCGTCGCCTTTGTAGAGCGCAATCCAGCCGTGGCGTGCCCAAGCCCAGGCATTGTTTGGATCAAGCGTGAGCGCCTTTTCGATAAAGGTCGTGGCACGCTCTTGGTCGCCGCACATGCTCATTGCCGCGCCGGCGGCAGTCAACGCGGCTGGATCATCGCTGATCGAGCCTGCAGCCTCAACCGCCCCGCGCGCCTGATCCAACTCGCGTTCCGGTTGCTCGGTCCAAAGGTACGAGGCGTTTGAGGCGTGGCACCACGCCAAAAGTGCTTGCGCGCGGCCATAGGACGGATCGATGGCGATCGCTTTCTGCAGCAACTCGATCGCCTGGTTGTTGGCATCCTTGCGACGACCCCAAAGATTCGGATAGGCGCGCATGACGAGATCGTAGGCCCGCAGACTGGTCGGCGGTTTGCGCTTAGCCAATTCGATTTCGGCACTGCGGATGGCCGGATGGATGGCGCCAGCCACTTGCGCCGCGATCCTGTCCTGGAACTCGAAAATGTCCTCGATCGCGCCCTCGAAGCGCTCGGACCACAGCTGGGTCCGCGTCATAGCGTCGACCAGTTGCACCGAAATGCGCAGCCTGTCGCCACCCCGGCGAACGGTTCCTTCGACCACATAGTTGACGCCAAGATCCCTGCCGACCTCTTGCACGTCGATGAAACGCCCTTTGTAGGTGAACGCAGACTGGCGCGCGATGACGAAGAAGTCCCGGACCCGCGACAGGGCCGCGGTGATCTCTTCGACGACACCGTCCACGAAATATTCGTCGCCTTCTCCACTGAGATTATCGAACGGCATAACCACGATCGAAGGTTGATCCTTGTCGCGGCGGGTCGCCCACACCGGGAGCGCGATGTCTGCTGGCTGCGGCTGGGGGGCGGCCAGGCGCATCTGCGATTGCGAAGGGATCAGTTCTCGGGTCTGGTCCTCGGGTTCGACGCCAAGGTCACGAAGCAAAGCCTCTTTGCACCGCTCGAGTTGCTGTAGTGCCGCATTCGTCCGTCCCTGAAGCTGGTGCAACCGGATCAAGGCACGATGGGCCTCCTCGGCTGCCGGATCCGTCGCGAGCAGCCGTTGGGCCAAGCCTTCGCAGGCCCCAACCGCCATTCCTTGTTCCCTGGAGACGAGTTGGCTGAGCTGCTCGCAGAGCACCAAGGCCTTGTCCCTGAGGGCCTGCTGATGCGATCTAAACCATTGATCAAGCGGCTCAGGAAGCGCCATAGTTGCAAGGAGATCGCCCTGGTAGAGCTCGGCCGCGGCAGCAAGATACTCTGCATCTTGCCGTCGAATGAGCCCCTCGAACAGCTGAACATCCACTTTCAAGGAGTCTGCGACCAACCTCACGGTTTCGGTATCGCCCTCGATTCTCACAGAGCCGTCGCCCACCTCGGCCACAACCTGTCGGATTGCGGCCAGGGCCTGCCGAAGGCTGCCCCTGGCCTGGGGCTCTCCGCGGTGGGGCCAGAACAGCTCGCACAGGGCCTCTCTACGAGCTCCCTTCTCTCCAAGGACAGCCAGAGCAGCCAGCAGCAGTGATGCCTTGCGGGCCGGAGGATGGATCGTTTCACCCGTAGAGGACAACAGATCCAGGCCTCCGAACAGGCGTATCAGCATGAGCGCCTCCCCCCTTAAAAGAAGCAGCTTAGCACTGATCGCTTATCGATTTAACGCAGTTTTCACGGCCAGCGCGCTCGTCATCACATCTCATTCACGTCCATCTCGCAGCGCATGAACGCCGTTGCGGGACACTGTTCTCCATTGGCAGCCTATTTGCCAGGATTGCTCGGGAGATTTGCAATGTCGAACACGCTCTTTAACGCCCCACAAACGAACAGCCTTACTCGCAAACTGGTGGGGTCATTGACCGGCAGCGCAGTCTTCTTCTTCAGGATGGCCTACCGGCACTTCCGGCGGGCACGAACGAAAAGAATCCTACTCTCGCTCAGCGAAGAGCAACTCAATGACGCCGGTATCGACCGCTCACTGATTCATACGAGCCCGGAAGTCGAGGTGGACGTCCGACTGATGAGCACCTTGATGTCGCAGCGATGAATTCCCATCCACGAAAGCGTTGACTCCGCACAATGTCCGGAATGTGGCGCTCTCTCGCGGTTCATCCAGAGCATGGCTCGAACCCAGCAATCGTTCGAAGCGCGGTTTTGAAGGATATGAATCCGCCGATTTTCGGCATGTTTTTCTGCACGCGAAACGGTCGCTCTCAATGCCTTGCTGGAGATGCTTGGTAACATAGTGAACCGGGTCTGGATGCAGGAAGCCGTCATTGACGGCCGTCGTGATCATTGATGGGTTCGCGCCATCGGTTCCGATCTTCCCCGGCGAGAGGAGCGGTTCGTCCTTGAGCACTCTTCTCGATCATCGGTCCCTAGGCGAGAACCCAGCGATTGCTCGTGCTGTGGACGACCTCGAAGCCCCGCTCAAGGTCGCGGTAGCTGAGCGGATAGCGTAGATGTCGAGGTTCAAGTCGACACCTCGACCTCCACGTCCATCGATATGAATGCATCAGACGCGCCGACGAAACTGCCGGCGACGGGAACGGATTGCGCGATATCGCGGGTGACGGCGACAGGGATGAGATTGGCCCCGCCCATGCTGCGGTTGGTCGGATCCAACGTGATCCATCCGGCGCCTGGAACGAATACCTCTACCCAAGCATGGGTCGAGCCCTGATCCTGGGAACCGAGCAATATCTGATCGGGATTGAACAGGTATCCGGACACGATACGCGCTCCAAAACCTAGTGATCTAACGGCTTCGACAAACAACACCGCGAAGTCACGGCACGATCCCCACCCGCGGTCCAGCGTTTGCGTTGGCGTCTGTGTGCCTTCCGCCTCACGGCTTTGATAGGAGATCGATGACGATACGCCTGAGCTAATATCCTTCAATAGCGAAAGCGTGTCCGTCGCATTTCCAGCGACAAACCCTTGTGCCCACCGCCGCAGTTGCTGGGACGGGTCGGAATACTGCCGAGCCGCCAGCGCGCCGAGATCCGTCCATTCCTCATCCGAATAACGGAAGGGGAAGGTGAGGGCGGAGCCTGCAATCGCAAAGACCGGCCATGCTGCGGCGGTAAGGTCGACCAGGGCGACGCTATCAACGGTCAGGACGTCAGCCATCTCGCTGAAAACCGCAGTGGCAACGGCGTTGCCGAATACATCGGTCGCCCAACTGACCTTGGCCTGTGGCGTTACCGAGACCTCATGCGACAGCAGCCGGAGATCGCGGCCCTCCCGCGGCCTCAACATCAGCCGGTGAGGTCTGAGATTCACCGCATGGCGGTAGCGATAGGTCGTACGATGGTGGATGCGGATATGTGCCATGAGTATTTCCGGTTCTCTGGGCGTTGGCGTGGATGAGCCACCGCATCCATCAGACAGGCTCGCTCGTCATCGCCTGCAATTCGTCACTCCCGTCCTGCATTAGAGTGGCGGGTAGCCGGTGAGTTCTCATTCAATACTTTGGGCTGTGATCTCTCTGCATTCTGCTGTTCAGCGAACAGCGACCATGCGGCGATGAACAAGGCGGCAATCAACGGGCCGATGACAAAGCCGTTGATGCCGAACAGAGAGATGCCGCCGACTGTCGAGATCAGCACGACATAGTCGGGCAGTCGCGTTCCCTTGCCCACCAATGGCGGGCGCAGCAGATTGTCGATCAGCCCGATCACGAATATGCCAATCAGGACCAGGATCGCTGCTTTCAGCCAGGCGCCCGTGAGGACCAGCCAGATGGCTGCCGGAGCCCATACGAGCGCCGCTCCAATTGCAGGCAGCATCGACAGGAAGGTCATCGTCACGCCCCACAGCAGGGCTGCCTCCACGCCCAAAGTCCAGAATGCCACACCGCCGATCGTGCCTTGGATGATTGCGATGATGATGTTCCCCTTGACGGTGGCGCGCACGACAGCGGAAAACTTGTCGAGAAACTGCCGCGTATAGTCGTCGCTGAGCGGGATTGCATGGCGGATCTTGCCGCTGAGGTCAGCGCCATCCCTGAACAAGAAGAAGAGCAGGTAAAGCATGATGCCGAAGCTGATGAAGAATTGCAGCGTGTTCTGACCAAGGCTCAGCAGGCTGCCGCCGACCGATCGGCTTGCCTGCACGATGCCTGAGGAGATGTTCGCACGCAATTCCGAAAAACCGCCGAGCTTCAGTGAGTTCAGCCAGTTGTCGATGAAGGCGGGCAAGACATTCTGGATCCGGACGAGATATCCATTGAGGTCGATTTCGTTGCTGCTGATCCGCTGGTAGAGGCTGGTTCCTTCCTGGATAAGAGAACCGAGAATGATCATCGCAGGCACGATAACGAGACAGATGCACATCAACACTGTCAGCAGGGCGGCAATGCTGCGGCGACCCCCTAACAAACGCTCCAGTCGCTTGTGAACCGGAAAGAAAATGATCGCGAGGATAACGGCCCAGAAGACAGCGGTGTAATAGGGAATAAGCAGCCAGATGAACGCAATCGTCACCAGCGCCAAAAGAACGTAAAAACTCGTGCGCTGAATCGACATGCCTGATTCTTTCCGGGGCGGCCTCTTTCTCGACCAGCTATACAAGAGAATTGACCACAAGACAGCTCCGGCGACCCTCTCAGCTGCGGAAAGCCTAGGGTCATCCGGAAGCATGCCGGCCATCGCATCGGCTATGGCACGACCGCCAATGGCTTTGAGAGGAAGCGGCTTCCCCGGGGAGGCTGCCACCATTCGAAACCTTTCTGACGAAACACATCGTGCTCTGCGGGTGCGAGCGGCTCATCATGGCCGGAGTACAGAGGCCGAGATCCGTGACATTATAGAAGCCGCTGTTCGTCCTCCTGAACGTATTAAGCTCGGTTCCTTGCTGACGGCCATTGGCCGAGACGCCGAGCTTTCCAACAGCGACGTTGAAGCCCTGCAGAAAAGTCGCGACAAGACACCTGCTGAACCGATGACCTTCGAA
>NZ_JNNU01000015.1 GCF_000732195.1 Neorhizobium vignae | reverse complement strand
CTGAACCAGCGCGTTCTCGCCGACAACCGGAATATCGTCGTCGACCGTAACGGAGAAGCTGCCGGCCTGCGAATCGCCATCGGCATCCGTTGCCGTGTAGTTGAAAGTCAGCGGAAGAGCATCGCTCTCCGAAGCGTGGTCAAGCGGCCCCTTCAGCTCGAACGTGGCCGTGCCGTGCTCGGAGGTCGGATCGAGGGTGACGGTGAACACCGCCGGACCTTCGACATTGCCCCTGTAGGCTGTGATGGTGACCGTGCCGTTGGCCGAGACCGTCGGCTCACCATAGACAATTTCAAGACCACCCGACGTCAGGTTCTGCGGCAGGCCGTCCTCATTGAAGGCTATCGAACGGCCGAAGGCATCGCCTTCCGATTCACCCTTCACATTGGCGTCGGCGCCCCATGCGATGCCAAGATCCGCCGAACTGACGAGGCTTTCGCGCGGTTCCCCTTCGTCGTTGCCGCTCGAAAGATCGTCCTCGTTCACCGGGACGAGCGTTACCGAGCCGCCGATCGACGGACCGTCATCACCGATCTCGATCGAGAACGAACCGGTGTCGGAATCACCATCCTTGTCCGTGACTGTGAACGTAAAGTTCAGTCGCAGGGCGTCATCGGCGCCGATCTGGCCGAGATCCGGATGGTCGAGAGGCTGCGACTGCGTATAGGTGAAGGCGCCGGTGGTAGGGTTGGTGACCGTCAGCGTGAAAACGGTGACCGTGGTCTCGCCGACGGTGATCGTGCCGGTGACCGTCAGGCCGTCAGCCGAGGTCGACACCGTGACGGCCTGACCGCCGGACGTGAGCGGCGCAGCAACGCCGCTGCCGGTCCCTTCCGCCATGTCGGAAGCGCCCTGGTAATTCACCGAGGATACGATGCCGAAATCGTCGCCGCCGTCGAAAGCGAGCGTGCCCGTGATCGTCTCGTTGCCGATGACGTCATCGGCCAGAACCGATTCGGAGAAGATGAACGGCGACCCCATGTCGAAGGCGTCCGGCTGATCGTCCGCCGCCGTCCGGTCGTCAAGCCCTCCGCCATCGCCAAATTCCGTATCGCCGAGCAGCGAGGCGAGCTGAATAGGGTCGTTCTGGCTCCCCTGGATCGAGTCATCGAATTCAGCGCCGGAACTGGCCGGGCGTCCGGTTGCGCTGAAGGATCCGTCCGGGCCGGCTGCGACGTTGATGCCGCTGTCTTCCAGGGCCGCGAAAAGCACCTGCTGGGGTACCTCCACCTCGCCGATCAGCATCGTCGGGATCTTGGCCGCGCCGTTGACGATGACGATCTCGGTTCCGTCCGCCTGCACGAGGATCAGGTTTGCGCCGTCGACCCGGATATCGTCGATCGATACGGTCGTTGCCAGGTGAACGATGTTGTTGGCGTCCGGGGTCACTTCCGCAGCCGGGGCTGCTGGAGCAGCGGCCGGCGCATTCGGATCGGTCGGGATGCGGTTCGTCGTCGGGGTGCGGCCATCACCGGCCTGCGCTACCTGGATCTCATGCTCGATCGGAGAAGGCGTGGAAGACGCTGAGATCTCCTCCTGGATTTCCGACGAGAAATTCTCAGTCAGGTTTTCTTCCGAGATGTTCGACAGGCGCGGATCTTCAACGGACATGACTCTAACCCCCAATAAAAACTGTGCCGCAATCAACTCCGCCGCCAAATATAAAGCAAGACTTCCTTAACCTTCGCGATATAGCCGGTTATGTGTCGGGACCGGATTTATTGACAGAAGGTTAACTGCGGCGGCGCAAGACGTATTAAAGCCACACATCTTGCTTCACTCGGCCGCAAAACATGGTTTCCAAAGAGTTATCTGGGATGGTTGTTACGACCAGAGACGCGCTCTGACCGAATGACCTTGCGCCTGGGCGATCGATTCGTCTGTGAACGGGAGCCTGATTCGGATCTCAAGCCCGCCCCCGTCCATGATGGCTGCACGCTCGACATGGACGCCAGATAGGCCAGTCAAGCTATAAGTGGCGGTTAAATGGGGCCGGCAAGCTTCCGTTTCCTTGTTAAAAAGCCTGCATGAGGGTCGAACAATTTACGAATACCTTACCACCCAAGAAATTACTGGGAAGGCGAGAGGCGCATCGCTCGTATATACTATAAAATTTTAATAAAATTTTCATCACTTACCCCTGGCCGATTATCACCTGATCGGAAATCGGCTTCGAGGTTCCAGTCCTCAAGCGCATGCCCTGGCTCGGTTGCCGGACGACCGTCACTTACCTCCAACGTTCAGGATGATCTGTTTTCCCCGTTCGTTGGAGTTTACATCCTCGTCCTCTGCAGCCGTGGTCTGATTTTTGATTGCCACGGCGTAAAGCTGGATGATTTGCGTGATCTTGTCGTCCCAATCGAAGTGCCTGAGCGCTTTTGCGCGACCAGCTTCCCCAAGTCGACGCCTTAAGTTCACATCATCGGAAAGACGCTGCATCGCTTCGGCGAACCCCGCGACGATATCGTCTCGCGACGTTGGCGGAATAAGGACGCCACAGTCATCATCCAGATAGTCGTCAGGGCCGCCCCACTTTGTGGCGATGACAGGCAAACCTACGGCCATCGCCTCAAGAACAACGGCACCGCCGCATTCGTGAATACTGGGCATGACGAAAACATCGGACTGCTGCAGAACCCGCGCACATTCCCGTTGAGGCAAAAATCCGAGAAAGCGTACCCGGCCAACCAAATCCATGGCCTCAACCAGCGCTTCGAGCGTACTCCGCATCGGGCCGTCACCGACAATATCCAGCTCCACGAGTTCCCGGCTTTTGACGCGTCCAAACGCCAGCAGGAGAAGGTCCGCCGCCTTCCAGTCGACCAATCTCCCCAGATAAACGAAGCGAACCGGCTTCCCCGGCAGATCGTCCGCGTAGCTGCGTTGCGTCCAGAGTTCGGCGTCAATGCCATTTTCAACGAGCACCGCCGCGGTGCCACCGATATTCGTGGGGAGAACCGCGCGTGTTCTTTCGTTGGCTGCCAGTAGCAGTGCAGCTTCTCGCTTGCCGCGCATTAAAAGATGCATGCCGTCTGACAAACGCCGCCCCAGCTTAAACAGTACATCACCCCAGCCACTTGTTCGTCCCTTCGGATGAACGCCCGGCGGATAGGACATATTGCCGTTCATAGGTCCGATAACCACCGGCGCACCTACGTTGACGATGAGCGATGGTTCACGTGGCGAGACGGGAATCGGTTGGTGGACGACCTGGATACCCAGCTTGTGAACCAGTTCGCGGGTTACGCGCCGCGCGGTCATCTGCGTAGCGACGCGGCTGATATAGCCGACGGTGATGTTGGCGAGTTGGTCAGGCACGTGCTGCCCCAGCTTCCACATCAGAATATTCAGCCATGTGTCCTTGATGAAATGCATATGGTCTACGGCGTCGGGTGCCTGAGAAGTCAATTCCTCCCGGGTACGCTCGTGAACGACAAGCCAGGTCTCTATGCCCCGGGCGCGCAGTCGGGTGAAATAGTGCCACGGAAGGGAAGCTTCGCCACCGAACTTCAGGGAGGCGTGTTCCGCGACAATCAGAACCTTATCGATCGAACTCATGTTCCAACCTTGCGAGGAGATCGCCGCCATTTTCTGGCACCGCCGATATTTGAGCAACGCCGACTAATGCCGCCTGTGGCTACACCTAAAGAAGGTGAGAGACGCCGTCCGTCGGGCAGGCGGTCGCTTCGGGTTTACATTGGCTTTTGTTGACTGCCAGATCGCCGATGCGGGAAGGCTTACGCCTTTTGTCCATGATGCCGCACAGGATCTCCGGCGTTTATGCTCTCAGGTTGTATTTCTCTATCTGCCGATAGTTGTTCTCGCGCTCAGTAAAGATGGAATTCTTATGACAGCAATGCGCACCATCATCTTGTCTATGGCATGGCTACTGTCCGGCCCGGCGTCTTCACAGGAAATAGCACCGGGCGATGCCCCACCAAACTCGGCGCAGATCTTTTTCACCGGCCATAGCTTGATCGACAATCCTCTGGCCAACTGGGTCGAGATGATTGCCAAAAGCCGCGGCAAAAATATTGCCTGGGAGCAGCAGATCGTCATTGGATCCCCGCTGAGGTATCGAACGCGAGGCGAGAACGACCAGGATTTGAGCTGGGCCGGATACAGGTACGGGAAGAACCGCAACGGCGATCAGATGGATGTCGTCGGGGAATTGCTTCACCCGCGACGCATCGGCACGGGGCACCCTTACGACACCGTTGTCGCAGCGGAAAACCACAATTTGCTGAACATGATCGTATGGGAAAACGCGATTGCCTATCTGCGCCATTTTCACGACCGCCTTCTCGACGGCAACCCAAAAGGCCGAACCCTTTATGTCCACACCTGGCTTGGCATCGACAAGGACGATCCGCAGCCCTGGCTGGAGCACGAGACAAACGCTTCGGTCGTATGGCAATGCGTAGCAGAGAAAGTAAAGCTGACACTGCAGGCTGAAAAGCGCCCGGCCAATCTTTCCGTCGTGCCCGCCGGAACGGCTCTCGTGGAATTGGTGAAAAGGACACTTGACGGGAAGGTTGTCGGTATCACCGGAAGCACCAGGAAAAAACTCGACCGGATATTCCGCGACGAGGTCCATCTGACCGATACAGGCGTCTATTTTGTCGCTGCGGTCCACTACGCCTCAATCTATCGCCAGTCGCCCGAGGGCGCAGCAGCGCCGCCGACCGTGCCCCGGGACCTTGCCAAGGAGCTGCAGAAGATTGCATGGGCGGTCACCCGAGATTTTCTGCAGCGGGAAAGCCTGCACCCGCCGAGCATGGCAGAATGCCGGCGCGTCATCGTCGAAAAAGTATGCCGAAGCTTCTGGGTGCAGGTCGGCGAACCGAACGAGGCGGGCGGCTGCCAGAGCTATTTTGCCGAAACCCATCCGAACTCCGGGGGCAACCCCTTCGTCTGGCCGGATCCGAATTGGAAGGCCCTGCCAAAGCCAGCCCCTTAGCTACTTCGTCCATCCCACGATCGGAATCTGTTCGAGCCTGGATGATTGAATCTGATTTGGCGGGACACGCGGGATCGGTCTCACAATCGCGGTATACCAGACCCCATTCCGGTATCACTCGACTGTCAGATGGAAGATGAACAGATCAGCTATCAATGTTCGGAACCTGCGCGCTGCGCCGTTCCCATGTGTTTCGCCAAGCGCAATGGCGTATGCACCGTCGCCAACCCGACAAACATCCATCTCGAAAGTTCGTCGCTCCGGGCGGCATTGCCGCGGCAACGCCCCTGTCAGCGCTGACGTGGTTTTCTATCGTATCCCTTCACCCAGCTGCGAAGGCTCGACTTCGCAGCCGTGATATCTCGGGTCGGCCCGCCAACCGACCGGCGAACGGTCAGTTAGCCGCTCCGTATGGGAAGAGGTCATTGAGTTTGTAGGCGACCTCGGTACGGTTCGTCGCTTTCAGCTTCTTCATGATGTTGCGGATATGGACCTTGACGGTGCTTTCCCGCAGATTGAGCTCATAGGCGATGATCTTGTTGGCCTTGCCTTTGCGGAGGGCTTCGACCACCGCTTCCTGGCGCAGCGTGAACATTCCCGACAACGGCCGGTGTTCCGCCGCCGACGTCGCAGCGCTGACCAGGTGCCGCATGGAGAGGACGCTGCTTGCCGGAACGAAAATTCCGCCGGCAACGGCCAGACCGATCGCTTCCACGCAGACGCCGATACCGACGCAAGAGGGGATGAAGCCGCGAGCCCCGTATTCCAACATTTTCACGACCTGTGCGAGGTCGTCGGAGTCGGAGAGCACGATGATCGGCGGCGACTTGAACTCGGTCGTCAATTTCGAGATGTCAGTCGCAAGTGCGGAATCGTCGGCTTTTCGGCCGCCAATATTGAACAGAACGGCCTGGACAGGCGGATAGAGATCTTTTTCTAGTTTCCATTCCTCGATGGAGCCGACAGCGCAGACATCCATCTCGAGGCCACGCCCGATGAGGGCTTTGGCAAGGCATTCCCGATCAAGCGCTCTCGCGTCGATGATCACAAGGCATCCGTCGTGGTTTGTTCCCTCGCTGCCTCGTTCATCTCTTTCGGCGAGCTTTGGGATGTCATTCATAATGCGAAAGGATTCTGCCACAGCAGGAGAACGGCTGTAGCCGCTTGGTGTGGAACTCATTTTACCCCCTTACCTGAAGTCTAGGATCGATTGTCCCCCTCAGGAACCGCAACTATAAGTACGCCAACAGACTGTCTTTACACCTTTCAACCTTTTATTAAGGTCAATATACAGCAGATACGTAATTTAGTCTATGCGCAAGTAAGCAGGTAGATAAAAATATTTACCGGAGGGGCGAGCTAAGTTCCGATAAGGAATTGGATATCTCCTTATAGTTAACGTGCACGTCAAAATGCTCCCATAAAGCTCGATCCCCGCCCCGCCCATGAACTTTCGGATACTTGACCTGATCCGGCGCAAAACGTCGTGTTTCGGGACAGGGACCACTGCGGCGTGAAAGCAGCCGCCGTCTGGACATCTCGGCGCCAATAATCGGCGGCCGACCTATATATAATGACAGCAAAAAGGGAAGTTTATGGCAGCTTTTCTTAAAACATCGGGCCAGCGTGGTGGAGAATGCCCGTTGCCAGACTTCCGGCCAGATACCCGACAGGCCAGGCCAGCAATACACCCGCTTCATACAGGAAATTGTTGAGGCCGTGACGATGATTGAAGTAAAGAATCGCCGGCAATACGGGCAGTCCGTAAAGTGCGGCCGCCCATACTGCGCCCTCGAAACCGAACAAGTAATAACCCAGGGGCAGGCATGTAAAACTCGAGACCGCGCGAATGAAATTCATGACAGTCTGGTTACGCGGTTCATTGACGGCGAGATAGATCGCGGACAGGGGACCGAAGCGCATCACAAGAAGGCTGAATGACAATATCTGGATAATTGGAGCAGCATCTCGATAGCGATCATCATAGAGCACTTCTATGATTGCCGTGCCACTCGAGTAGATCGCGCCCGCACTTCCGATGAAAACAAGATCCAGCGGCAATCGCATTTTCCAGAACATGGAGCCGAGCTGCTCCGGGCGTTCCCTTGCAATCCTGCCCAAGGCCGGCATTGCCACGTTCAAGAACAGCCGGCCACCGGCACCTTCCAGCATCGAGATAAGATTGAAGGCCAGGCTGTAGAAGCCGAGCATGAGGGGGCTTGTCCATCCGGCGAGGAAGATGCGGTCTCCATTGGCCGCTATCATCGTCAGGATGGACGACAGCATGATCCAGCGGCCAAACCGAACAAGATCCCTTATCGCCGCAGCTTCCCAATAAAGGCTGTTATTCCGACCCGGCAGCCATATGTGAGTAAGAACAGTGGTCGTTAGCGCAGATAAAAGCGTCGCGGCCACGAACGACCAAATCGAGCCGGTGTACCACGCAAGCGAGATCCCCACCGCCAGATTGACGACCTGAGCCACGATCTCGATTAAAGTGACGCGCCCAAGATCGAGGTGCCGGAACGCAGTGATCAGTTTTGTGGATTGCAACCCCATGATCACGGTACAAAAAGACATGCCCATGATGATGGCCGGCAACGACGTGACTGTGTAGACCGATCCGGCCGGAAACATGCCATACTCGGCTGCACGCCCGATCCCGATGGCGATCAGGACGCAGGCAAACCAGATCAGGCAGCCGTGGATGATTTGCAGCGTCCAGGCGGTGTCGAGATAGGATTGGTCGTCGCCAAATTGGCTCTGTATGGCCGCGGGCCTGAGCCCGAGATCGGACAACATGGCGACCGACACCTGAATCATGGTGGCGACGGCCATGATGCCGAACATTTCCGGCATCAGCAGCCTTGTCAGCACCAGGTTGCTTGCGATGCGTATCACCTGCGAGAGGAGATACCCCATCATCGACCATCCCGCGGCCTGGATAAGGGTCGTGCGAAGACGCCGTTTCGGCGGCTGAACCGTCACGGGCAAAGCGTCGAGAAGCGACCGCTCCTTGTCGTGAGGGGAAGATACCTGCTTCCAATCCGAGGGAACGATTGCGTCAGTCACAGAATACTCCTCGTTCTTTAAGAAGATTTTCCAATTCAATGTTGAAGGCACGCAAGCAGCGTGCCCCGAGCATGTCATGGCAATTGCGTAAACAGTATTTTCGAGATCTGGCCATCATTCATCGGCTAAGCAATCTCGGCGACCCGGGCCGGCGCTCTGCCTTGAACTTTGGCCTCCTTATCGGCTGCCCCATGGAGCGCAGCCGAGACACCGGAGGCTTCAAGAACAGCACGCATGTGCTCGGAGAGCACCCGAACATACGGATCGAGCACCATGCTGTCGTGGTCTCCCGGCACTTCCGAGACCCGCAATTGCGGTACATGCCCCCCCCACCCATTGTCAGGCAGCAGTACATCGCGGTTCTGCTTCAGGTGACGGCCGCCACCAAGGCTGTAGAAGATATCGGGCTTGGGGCGAAACAACGTGACCTTGCCGGAATAAGTCCTCACGTCATACCTCAGCAACGCTCTCCTGAACGCCATCTCGATCCTGACATTGTTGAAATACTCAGGCGATTCACCTTGATGCTCCAACTCGAACTTGGCGCGCTGTTGCTCCTGATAGGCGCGACGGTCCCTCAGATACGCGCCGACAAACCGCATCTTATGTCGGCGCATATCCTGCAATTTCATGCTGATACGGTCGCGCAGGCCCAGGCCCGGCTGCCGCGGCATGGGGGTGTCCAGCATGACCACTTGGGAAACCTCTTCTCCTGCATCCTGAAGCTGCTGGGCCATTTCGAAGGCGGTTATGCCACCCCCCGAATAACCGGCGAGAAGGTAGGGGCCGTTGGGCTGCACCGTGCGGATTTCGGCGATGTAGTCGGCCGCCATCTCTTCGAACGTCGCGTGCGGCTCGTGGTCGCCGTAAAGCCCGCGGGCCTGCAACCCGTAGACGGGCCTGTCAGCACCCATGGTCATTGCCAGATGGCGAAGGTTCAGGACATTGCCGAACATGCCGGCGCAGATGAACAGCGGGGTTGCCTTTGCATTCTTACCGGGGTTCATCAGGACCAGATGAACCGGTTTTGCCGCCGTCGGCAGGCTCGCCGCGCGCTCGGACCCTGCGGCCTCGCCTCCATCAGGCAATTCCGCAGCGATACGCTCCGCGCATTGGGCGATCGTCGGCGCCTCGAACAGCGTCGATATCGGCAGGTCGAGCTCATATTGTTTCTTGATCATCCGGAACAGGCGAACCGCGATCAGCGAATGCCCGCCCATGTCGAAGAAACTGTCGTGGATGCCGACCTTGGCGATGCCGAGGAGCTCCCGCCAATAGCCGGCCAGCGTTTCCTCGATCGGATTGCGCGGCTCGACGAACTCGCTTTCGAGGTCCGGTCTCTCGAAATTGTCGCCGGACGGCGTCGCCGTTTCGGCAGAGGCGGCAATCCATTCGCGCAGAGTTTCGAGATCGATCGAACTGATGATCGGCTGAGGTTCGGATGTGCCGAGCGCGCGTTGCAGCGCCGAAAAACCTTCCGCCGGCAAGATACCGTTGCGCACCTGGGTGCCGAGCTTCAACATCGCCGGAGAAAGCGCGGCCGGCTTCGCTTTGGCAGCAGCCGGCAGGTCCGCCTGGGATGCGAGACCCAGAGCAAGATCGCTCTCCAGCCTGCGCATGACGAATTTTTCGGCTTCGAAGATGATGTTGCCGTGAGGATCGGTGATCGTCACGTCGAATGCCGCATAGCCCTCGCCGAAATCGCTGGAGTCGGCGAGTTCCACGATACTGACGACTTCGACCGGAAGAGGCGTGTGAAGGACCACCCGGCCATAGGTTGCCGGCGCCCAAAGCGAGGTCTCGGCGTCGTAGTCCTTGGCAAGCTGCATGGCAAAGCCGGTCGCGATGTCGAGCAGACCCGGATGCAGCAGGACGCCATTCGCAAGATCATCGGCAAAGATCGGGTCCAGTTTCAACTCCGCAATAGCCTTGCCGCGTCCCATCGCCATGGAGCGCAGGACCGCCCAGCGGGGGCCAAAGCGGATATGCTTCTCCTGAACTGCGCGAAGCGCGCTCCCCCCTCCGGCGACCCTTGACCTGTCGCATTGGGAGGCGACAGCGGCGATGTCGACCGTCGCGCGCCTCTGTTGCGCCTGCGGCTTGAGGACGGCTTCGGCGTGCTTGACGAACAGCGTATCCTCGCCATCCGCCGGGCCAGCCAGAACCACGACGCGAAAATGCGCCGCCACCGGCTCCAACCGCACCCGAACGGCTTTCGTCTCGCCGTCATTGAAGGCAAGCGGTCTCAGGAATACGAGGTCCGCCACTTCCGCTTCGAACGGAAGTCCGTATTCCCGAGACGCTTGTGCAATCAACTCCAGATAGCCCGTACCCGGCATGACCGCCTGGCCGGAAAGCAGCCGATGTTCGTCGAGCATCCATACCGTCCCGGGGCTCACCAGCGCCTCGAGCCAGGGCAATCCCGTCTCGTCCTCTTTCCAGTGCTGGAACAACGGACCTCCAGCCGGCCCGGCAACCGGCTTGATCCACCCACTGCCTTCGGAAGTGCCAAGCGCCCGCGCCGCAAGACCGACTTCATTCCAGACGCCCCAATGCAGCGCGACGGTGGCGCGGTCGGTCCGATGTGAACGGCTCTGCGCGAAGGCGTTGAGATAGGCGTTCGCGGCGACGTAGTCGACTTGCCCTGCCCGCACCACATCGGTGCTGGTGGAGGAAAACATCAGGAAGAAATCGAGTGCCACGTTTTCGAATGCCGCGTCCAGCACGGTGGTACCGAGCACTTTCGGTGTCAGGACCCTGTCGATGCTATCGCGTGTCTTGGTCTGCATCAGGCCGTCATCGACCGTGCCGGCCGCATGGAAGACACCGTTGATTTGCCCGAACCGGGAGAGCGAGATCTCGACCGCCCGGCTCATCTGCTCCGGATTGCCGACATCGCCGACCAGATAAAGAACTTCCGACCCCTTCTCCTCAAGCCTCCGGATTGCCGAAATCGCCCGCCGAACGACGCCATGGCCGTGGGTGCGATCGTAGAATTCCCAGTTTTCCCTTGGCGGCACAACGGTGCGGCCGACTAGCACGATCCGCGCCCGGAACCGGCCGGCGAGTTCGTCGGCAAGCGCCAAAGCGACGTCGCTCAAGCCGCCGGAGAAGAAGTAGACGCCGCCTTCACGCAGTGTCGCCTGCTCGGGCGATACGTCTTTCAACGGCAGCCGCTGATGAACCTGCGACCAGCGCCGCCCTTTGCGCAAGGCGACGATTTCGGATCCTGGCTTGGCATGCAGATCTTCCCAGATCTGCTCGATCAACGCTGCCGGTTCCGCGGCCTCCTTTTTCTCCACCCGCCCCGTCATGCGCCCGAAGGAGAACCGCCTGTCGTTCCGCTCGGTCTTGGGCGGCAGATCGATATCGATTACCCTGACCGTGGCACCCGCCATCTCCTTCGGCAGGACCAGGCTGGGCCCAAGAACGGTGGCTTTTTCGGGATAGGGCAACGGCTCGCCCGAGACCTGCTGCATGCCGTTCGTGACGACGGTGAAATGCATGTCCGCAACGCTGGCTGCATCCCCCAGAGCCTGGGCGAGATGCAGCATGCTGTCGAAACCGCATTCTTGGTTCCGATGGAAGAAATTCGAGCCGGGCCGGAAGGTCTCGGCCTGGGTCAGAAGCCACATATGCACGATACGCGACGGCAGGCCGCCATCACCGACAAGCCCGGCAATGAGTGCGTCATATCCGGCGCGGCCCAGTTCCGGGCAGAGCATATAGTCCTCGGCGCTGCGGCGAATGAAAGCGTCGCCCAGGGCCACCGTAACCACACGGTGGCCGGCCGTCCTCAGCGCTTCGACCAACTTCTGGCCGAACCCGGTCTCGTCGAGGAAGAAGAGCCAGGATTGCGCCTCCTTCTCGGCGCCCAGCTCGTAATCCGCTAGCGTCTGCTTCCAGGAGGGGCGATAACCCCAGCGCGCGATATCGGGTTCCTTCGAAAGGACAGGCTCGGTGCTTTTGCCTCTCTCATTCGCTCCGGCGCGGTCTATGAAGAAGCGCTTGTGCTGGAACGGATAGGCCGGCAGCCGGACCCGGCGCGGCGAACGGTCCTGCCATAGGCGGTCGATATCGACCTCGAGCCCGGTCGCCCAAGCCCGCCCCACCGCGGAGAAGAAATGGAGCCGATCGTCGCCGGCCTCGTCGGGATGCGGGAGGCTGTTGATCACCTGGTTTGCCGGGATCGATCCCTGCGCCTTCGTCAGTGACGACAGAACGCGCCCGGGACCCACTTCGATATAGATACGTCCCGGTTCCGCCGAAAGCGCTGCCATGCCATTTGCGAAATAAACGGTCGAACGAAGGTGATCGACCCAGTACATCGGATCGGTCGCCTCTTCCGCGCTCAGCGGCAGGCCCGTACGATTCGACAGGATCGGAATGGCCGGCGCCCGAAGAATAATACCGCGCAGAAAGGCCTCAAAGGCTTTGAGAATGGGCGTGACCAGCCGCGAATGCGCGGCGATGTCGATCGGCACGCGCGTCGCGTCGATGCCCTGCCCCGCCAGAAACTCCCGGAAGCGGTCGAGATCCTCGTTGAGGCCTGACACGACGCAAAGCGATGGCGCATTGACCGAAGCGATGTCGAGCGATGGCGGCAGGAGTTCGGAAAGCCGGGCGTGATCAAGCGGTACGCTCATCATGCCGCTGGGCCGAATGGTCTCGAACAGCTTGCCCCGCAGATGCACCAGGTTGACGGCGTCCCTGAAGGACATCACGCCGGCGACACAGGCCGCGGCGTTCTCACCCATGGAGTGACCGATCAGCGCCTTCGGCCTCACGCCCCAATCCATCCACAGGCGCGCCAACCCGATCTCGGCGATCAGAATGGCCGGAAGTTGAAGCGAGGGGCGCAGGAAGGTCTTCGCAGCCGTAGCGGAACTCTCGCCAAGCCATACCGTGCGGATCTCATTTGCTGCGTCGACAGGCAGATGGGAAAGCCCCTCCTCGACGCTCCGTCGGAAGGTCTGCTCCTCCTCGTAGAGCCGCTTGGCCATGCCGACATATTGAGCACCGCCGCCCGGAAACAGGAATATGGCGCCGGAATTGTTCGGCACGGGCTGATGAACGAAACCACGGCTGCCGGGGTTCGCAAGGACCGCGATGGCGTCCTCCCGGCCACGGACGGCGACCACCATACGATGGTCGAAATGTTTGCGGCCGTGCTGCAGCGTATAGCTGACGTCATCGAGCGAAAGGCCGGGCTGAGCGGACATCGCCGAGCCGAGCCGCTCGGCGGCCTGATCGATCGTCTTGCGCTGACGGGCCGAAAGAAACAGCAGCATGGGATCGGAATCGACGCCGACCTCCGCATCGGCCCCGGCCGCGTCGGCCACGTAACGGCTCGGCGCCTGCTCGATGATCGCATGCGCATTGGTGCCGCCGACGCCGAGCGAGTTGACCGCGGCCCGGCGGGGGCCTGGCGCATGCGGCCACTTCACCAGCTTGTTGTTGACCCGGAACGGGCTCTTCTCGAAATCGATCGACGGGTTGGGGCGTTCGAAGCCGAGCGTCGGCGGAATCTCGCCCTCGTTGACGGCAAGCGTCGCCTTGATGAGACCGACGACACCCGCAGCGGTATCGAGATGGCCGATATTGGATTTGACCGACCCGACGTGGCAGAAGCCGGTCCGGTTGGTGCTCTGCCTGAAGGCCGCCGTCAGCGCCTCGATCTCTATCGGATCGCCGAGGAACGTGCCGGTGCCGTGGCACTCGACATATTGGATGGTGTCGGCATCGACGCCTGCGAGCCCTTGAGCCTCCAGAACCGCTTCTGCCTGCCCGCTGACGCTCGGCGCCAGATAACCCGCCTTGCTGTTGCCGTCATTGTTGACGGCCGTGCCCTTGATCACCGCATGGATCACATCGCCATCGCGCAACGCATCCGAAAGCCGGCGAAGCACGACCACCCCGACGCCGCTGCCGAAAATGGTGCCCGCCGCGCGATGATCGAAAGGACGGCAGTGCCCGTCGGGCGAAAGGATCTCGCCTTCCTGGAACGTGTAGCCGCGCCGATGCGGGAACTCGATCGTCACCCCGCCGGCAAGCGCCATGTCGCATTCGCCGGAGATCAGGCTCTGGCAGGCGTAATGGACCGCGACAAGCGACGTGGAGCAGGCGGTCTGCACATTGACGCTCGGGCCGCGCAGGTCGAACGTGAAAGAAGCGCGCGTCGCCAGAAAATCCTTATCGTTGCCCGTGTGGCGCAACAGGAACATTCCCACCTGGTCGATCAGGTTGCGATTGCTGCAGACGTTGAAATAGAAATAGCTGCCCATGCCGCAGCCGGCGAAAATACCGACCGGGCCGGGCTGATTGTTCGGCGTCCGGCCGGCGTCCTCCATGGCTTCCCAGGCGCATTCCAGGAAATGGCGGTGCTGGGGATCCATGATCGCCGCTTCCTTCGGGTTCAGGCCGAAGAATTCCGCGTCGAACATTTCCATGTCGGGAAGATCGGCGCCGCGGGGAACATAGTTGGGGTGATGGAGACGCTCGGGGTCTTCGCCTTCAGCGATCAGGTCCTCGGGCGAAAACGTCCGGACCGACTCTACGCCGTTTCGCAGGTTCTGCCAGAATTCCGAAACATTGCGTGCACCCGGCACTCTCAAAGCCATGCCGACGATTGCAATATCGCTGGCACAGACCTGGTTTGACCCCTCAAGCATCGACACCGCCCTAATCCACGGAGGCCAACCTGATGACATCACCCCAATGATGCCACGAGCCTCGTTCCGCTTCCCACTGAAATCCGCGAGCGCAAACCCGCAGCCTCAATGTGCTGCCAGCCAAGACGCAATCGCAATTACTCCTTTGGAAGCCATGATCATCCGTATGGGGGAACGCCGGGTATGGCCTGCAATTCAGGCTTAGGCGCGATCATCCGCATGGGTGGTCCGGCGCATGTTGAGTTTTATACCGCTCCCCGTTTCTATCGAAGTGCCTGGAACAGCAACGAGTGGGGACAAGCTTTATGGGCGAATTGAAGTGTGTTTTGATCGGTGGCGGTTTATTACTGGTTCAATGCGCTGAAATTCTGCGGGGGCGCGGACATAGGATCGAGGCCGTAGCGACGTCGAACGGATCGGTCAGAAACTGGGCGCAGGCCCAGAACATCCCCGTCGTGACGCAAGAAGGCGAATACGCCGCTCAGCTGACCCGATACGACTACGACTGGCTCTTCAGCATCGCCAACCTGAAAATGGTTCCCGACGCGGCCTGGCGGCATGCAAGCATCGGCGCCGCCAATTTTCATGACGGCCTGCTGCCGGACATGGCGGGCCTCAACACACCCGCCTGGGCGATCCTCGAAGGCCATGACCGGCACGGCATCACCTGGCACGCGATCACCGAAGGGATCGACGAAGGCGACGTCTATGCGCAGCAGCATTTCGAGATCAGCGCGGATGAGACCGCCTTGACGCTGAATACGAAATGTTTCGAAGCCGGGATCGCAACCTTTTCCGACATGCTCGGCGATATCGAGCGCGGCGCCTTGAAGCCGCGCCGGCAGGATTTCGCAACCCGTGCCTATTACGGACAGCTCAAGCGTCCGGCGGCCGCCGCTACGCTCGATTTCACCGCCTCGGCAGGCGAGCTGTCCCGCCTGGTGCGCGGCCTGGATTTCGGCCCCACCTATCTCAACCCCCTGGCAACACCCAAGGTCCGTTTCGGCAACGACGTCTTCACCGTCAGGAACCTTCGCATCCTCGACGGCGAACTGAACGGGGAACCCGGTCTCGTCCTGTCGGTCGGCGCCCATGGCGTGACGGTCGGCACCGCAGACATGCCGGTTCTGCTCGAGGCCGCCCGCAAGGATGGCGCCAGGCAGATCACGCTTTCTTCGGTACTACGTCCCGGCGATCGACTGCCGCTTATGAGCGAGGCGGACGAGACCGCTCTGTCGGAAGCGGTTTCCGCTCTTGCGCGGCATGAAACCTTCTTCCGCCGTGCACTCGAAGCCGGCACCGATATCGCACTTCCCTATATAAAAGCCCCGGAAGCTGGCCAGGCACCGGATATCCGTATCATTCCTCTGCCTTTTTCCGGGCGGCTTTCGCGCCAGGAGCGGGTCGCGTTGACAGCAGCCTTCCTCGTGCGTCTTTCCGGCCAGACCGCGTTCGACCTCGCCTATGCGAACGACAGGCTTGCAGATCTCGACGCCCGCCATCCCGGCTATTTCGCGAAGACCATTCCGCTGCGGATCGACGCCACGGGGCAAGCCTCGGTCGACGACCTGCTCACGCAGGTCGGTCAGGCGTTGAAGGTGCTGGACCAGCGCCAGGGTTATTGCCGCGATCTTGTCGACCGTTATCCCGGCCTTGCAGCACCGGAACTGACGATCGGTGTCGCAGACATCTCCAACCCGGCGTTCGCCGATGAGATCGAGGGCTGCGCCCTGACCTTCCGGCTCTGCGAGACCAAAGCCGACCTGCTCTACGATCGGGTGCGGATCGACGAACGGCAGGCGCAGGATCTGGCGACGGCATTTGCGATCCTGGCCTCGGCGTTCGAGGACCGCGCGACGTTGCTGCAGGACCTGCCCTTGATGTCGAATGCCGACAGGAACATGGTCCTCTTCGACTGGAACCGGACGGAGCGCGAATACGATACCGCCGCCTGCGTCCATCAGCTTATCGAACGGCAGGTCGACCGGACGCCGGATGCCGAAGCTCTGGCATTCCACGGCCGCTCCCTTTCCTACCGCGAGATGGACGAGCGGGCGAACCGCATCGCCCAGGCGCTGGTGGCCCAGGGCGTCGGCCCTGACGTCACCGTCGGCCTATACCTGCCGCGTTCGCTCGATCTGGTCGTCGGCGCGCTCGCGATCATGAAGGCGGGCGGGGCCTATATTCCTCTCGACCCGCATTTTCCGGCCGACCGACTGGCATTCATGATCAAGGACAGCGGCGCCAAGCTGGTTCTGACCGAGCGACGGCTGTCGAAATCCGAGACGCTCGAAGGCAGCAATTTCCTGTGCGTCGAGGATATCCTCAGAAACCAGGCTGGAGCGGATCGCCCGGCAACTGGCGTTACGTCCAGCAATCTCGCCTATGTCATCTACACGTCCGGCTCCACCGGCCTTCCGAAGGGCGTGATGCTGGAGCATCGCAACGTCGTGAATTTCTTCACCGGCATGGACGAACGGGTGCCGCACGCGACCGATCGTCACAATGTCTGGCTGGCTGTCACCAGCCTTTCCTTCGATATCTCGGTTCTGGAACTCTTCTGGACGCTCGCCCGCGGGTTCAAGGTCGTCGTCCACTCCTCCGAAATTATCGAAGCCAAGGCGAAGGGCGCGTCTTCCGCCGGAAGAGGTACCAATCTCGATTTCGGTCTCTTTTACTGGGGCAATGACGGCGGATCGGGGCCGGACAAATACCGGCTGCTGATCGAAGGCGCCAAATTTGCCGATGCCAACGGTTTCGATTCCGTCTGGACGCCGGAGCGCCATTTCCACGCGTTCGGCGGCCCCTATCCGAACCCGGCGGTCACCGGTGCCGCAGTCGCGGCTGTCACCAGGAACCTTTCGATCCGGGCCGGCAGCTGCGTTCTGCCCCTTCATCATCCGGCGCGCGTCGCCGAGGAATGGGCGGTGATCGATAACCTCAGCAACGGGCGGGTTGCACTTGCCTTCGCCTCCGGCTGGATGCCCGAGGATTTCGTCCTGCGCCCCGAGAACGCCCCGCCGAAGAACAAGGCGAGCCTGACCCGCGACATCGAGGTCGTCCGCAAATTGTGGCGCGGCGAGAGTGTCGATTTCGATTTCGGCGCCGGCACGGTTGCGGTCGTGACCCAGCCTCGGCCGGTCCAGAAGGAACTGCCCGTCTGGCTTACCACCGCTGGAAACCCGGAAAGCTATCGGGAGGCAGCCCGGCTTGGCGCCAATGTGCTGACCCACTTGCTCGGCCAGTCGGTCGACGAGCTCGCGGAAAAGATCCGGATCTACCGGCAGACGCTTGCCGAGACCGGCCGCAATCCGGCCGATTATAAAGTGACATTGATGCTCCACACCCTGATCGGCAAAGACCGCGACGAGGTGCGGGATCTGGCCCGCGGCCCGATGAAGGAATACCTGCGCAGCGCAGCCGCCCTCATCAAGCAATATGCCTGGGCGTTTCCGGCATTCAAGAAACCGCAGGGCAATGCCCAGCCGATGGATATCGATCTCCAGTCGCTGGCGCCCGAGGAGATGGACGCTATCCTGGAATTTGCCTTCCTGCGTTATTTCGAGGACAGCGGCCTGTTCGGCACCGTCGAGGATGCGCTGGAAAGGCTGGACCAGGTCAAGGCGGCCGGCGTCGACGACATCGCATGCCTCATCGATTTCGGCCTGGCAGACAATATCGTCCTGGAAAGGCTTCCCTTGTTGGCCGAAGTCGTCAAGACGAGCAAGAACCCCGTCAGCGACGAGACCGGCGACGGTTTCGCGGAAGAAATCCGCAAACATCGGGTCACGCATCTGCAATGCACGCCCTCGATGGCCCGCATGTTCATGATGATCGACGAGGACCGCGCTGCGCTCAGCGACGTCCGGCACCTCTTCCTCGGCGGCGAGGCGCTGCAGGGCTCGCTTCTCGCAGCGTTGCGAACCGTCACCGACGCGACGATCGAAAACATGTACGGCCCGACGGAGACGACGATCTGGTCTTCGACATTCACGGCCGGCCCATCGACGGGCGTGGTTCCGATCGGCCATCCGATCGCCAATACGCAGCTCTACGTGCTCGACAACGCTGGTAATCCGGTGCCGCCCGGCGATATCGGCGAGCTTTACATCGGCGGTGACGGGGTCGCCCGCGGATATCACAACCGCGAACAGCTCACGCAAGAACGCTTCCTGCCCAATCCGTTCATGGACGGCCGGATCTATCGGACGGGCGACCTTGCCCGCTTCGACCGGAATGGCGTCCTGCATTTCCTTGGCCGCACCGATCACCAGGTGAAGATCCGCGGCCACCGCATCGAGCTTGGCGAGATCGAAGCGCGGATCGGAACATTCGCCGGCATCCGCGAGGCCGTCGTTGTCGCCCGCAAGGACAGTCCCGGCGACGTGCGCCTGGTGGCCTATATCCGCACCGATGGGACATCTGTCTCCGAACAGGAACTTCGCACCCATATCGCCGAGGCGCTGCCCGATGCGATGATACCTTCGCATTTCGTGACGATGGAAGCCTTCCCCCTGACGCCGAACGCCAAGGTGGATCGCAATAAGCTGCCGGCCCCGACGGAAAAGGTCCAGGCCCCGGCAGCCACGTTCATCGAACCGTCCAACAATCTGCAGCGGGATATCAGCGAGGTGTTCGGTCGCGCCCTTGGACTCGAGAAGGTCGGGATATTCGACAACTTCTTCGCTCTCGGCGGGCATTCGTTATTGGCGGTCCAGGTCCATCGGGAAATGAAGGCGAAGCTGGCGCCGGATCTGACGATCACCGACCTCTTCCGTTTCCCGACGGTTGCCCTCCTTGCCGACCATATCTCCGGCAAGGGCAAGGCAGACCTGCAGCTCGGCCGGGCAGCCGAGCGAGCCGCATTGCGGCGCAACGCGATGGAACGGCGCCCCACGCTGGTTCGCGTGGAGACCAAGGTCTAGCCATGCTGCTGGAGGGCATATTCGACCCTTCCGTGTCGGTCGCCGAAGCCGACCTGCTCGGTGACGTATCGAAACTCTATCCTGAAGAGAGAACGGCGATCGCCAATGCGGTAAAGAGCCGGCAGCAGGAGTTCACCGCCGGCCGCATCTGCGCCAGGCAGGCCATGGACCATCTCGGACTGCCTCGAATGGCCATACCCGTTGGATCGGATCGGGCGCCGATCTGGCCGGCCGGCATTGCCGGAAGCATCAGCCACTCCACCACCCGCTGCGTCGCCGCCATCGGTCGCCATTCGGACGGCATCAAGGCGCTCGGCCTCGATCTTGAGGAAGCGACGCCGCTTGACGACACCTATGCGCAGGAGATCTGCACTCCGCGGGAGGGACAGTGGCTCAACCGGCAGCAATGGGGCACTCGCGGACGATTGGTGAAAGCGATCTTCAGCGCCAAGGAATGCACCTACAAGTGCCAGTACGGCCTGACCCGCACCATGTTCGGCTTCGAGGCCATCCGCATCGAGCTGAACCTGGCGGACGGGCATTTCGCCGCCTATTTCGAGATCGATGTGCCGCCCTTCAAGACGGGCGACCGGCTGGTGGGTCAGATCAGGCTGCGCGAAGGCTATGTCGTCGCCGGCATGACTATCCGCTGAAGCCGTCGGCCGGATCCAGGCGCCCATCGCCATGAACGACGTCCTTCCGGCCCGTTTCACCGTGCGGCAGACGGTCGGCAATCCATAGCCATATTTCGCGTAACCGACTGCATTCGCTCTACGAATTGCATCGGATAATCGTATTGGGCGCAAGGATCAGACTTCAATTGATCCACCAGCCATCAAATGGGCGTAGACATGTTCGCGGTGGCTCCACCTGCCCCGAAATAGGATGAGCCCGTGCACACTCGAACGGTGTAGCGTGGTCAGCTTAGAACCCTCGGCCCTCGGGCTATGATTGACCGCTTGAGACGTGTCGTCGGAGGGTAAGCCATGCAACAGGACATACTAATCGCCGCGGCCTTGCTATTGTCCGTCGTCGTCCTGGTTCCGACTGTCTTTTTCGCGATTGAATGTCTCGCTGGAAGTCTCGGGGGGCGGAGCGGACCGCCACGTCCGAACGGGCGGCGGCCGCAAGTCGCGGTTCTTGTCCCGGCGCATAACGAAGAGCTCCAGATAACCGATACCCTGCGCAGCATCCAAAGCCAGATGCGCCACGGCGATCGGCTGATCGTCGTGGCCGACAATTGCAGTGACCTCACCGCATCGCTGGCACGTGAAGCGGGCGCGGATGTCATCGTACGGTTCGATCCGCTTCGCCGCGGCAAGGGATACGCCCTCGACGCCGGCGTCAGGTATCTCGGCCTGCTGCCGCCGGAGGTGGTCATCATTGTCGACGCCGACTGCTGGCTGGAGCCGGGCGCACTCGATAACCTCGCCATCATGGCCGCGGCAACGAACAGACCTGTGCAATCCCGCTACCTGATGTTCGCGCCGCCGGACGCAAGCATCAACCTCGCGGTTTCCGAATTCGCATTTCTTCTGAAGAACCGGATCCGGCTTCTTGGACTGGCGAAACTTGGGCTTCCTGCGCAATTGACCGGCTCGGGCATGGCATTCCCTTGGGCCATCCTGCGGGACGCCGCCCTTGCGAACGGCGATCTGGTCGAAGACATGAAGCTTGGGCTGGACCTCGCGCGGATCGGCCGCGCTCCGCGTTTCTGCGATGCCGCAGCCGTCAGCAGCAGATTTCCGTATTCGAAGAAAGGCCTCGAAACGCAAGCCTCCCGATGGAACGCGGGCCGCTTCGCGCTGGCGGCACACCTTTTTTCCGCCTTGCTGGACGTCAACACGTTGCGGAACAGGGCCTATCTGGCGCTCGTCCTCGATGCGCTCATACCGCCGCTGACATTGCTGGCAGCGCTTCTCCTGCTCTCACTGTTTCCGGCAGTCTTCCTCGCAACTTCGGGAATTGCGATCGCGCCACTTGCGATCTCGACCATCGCGATCCTTGCTTTCGACATCGCGCTATCGGTTGCCTGGTGGCGTCACGGCAGACGCGCGCTTCCCATGCATGCCATGGTGGACATCCCGGGATACATGTTCAGGAAATTGAGGATTTATCCGCGCCATATCCTTCAAGCCGGCGGGGCGGCCTGGATCAGAACCGATCGAAACAGGAACCACTGATGGGAGAGACCGGGGGCCATTGCCCCCTTTCGGAAGCTCGTGGTCACGACGCGGAATCCGAAACGACGCAGGGCTCCCTCCGTTTCGCCTTTGTCGCGGACAATTTCTGAGCAATGTGCTCACCGACACGCAAGGCGTTAGCGGCAATCGTCAGGCTTGGATTGGCCCCTCCACTGGTCGGGAAGAACGAAGCATCGACGACATAGAGATTGTTCAGGTCGTGCGCACGGTTGTTGGCATCCAATACCGCCGTGGAGGGATCCGGACCAAACCGGCACGTTCCACAGGCATGGCCGTAGTTGAGGTTGACTTCGGACCCGAACATCATCATCCGGTGCCGCTTGAATGCCTTCCGATATAACTTGCGGAAGGCCTGCATTCTTTGCCGCAGCTCATTATGAATCGTATATTCGAAATAGATGCTGGCGGCATCTTCCGGATCAGGCTTCACGCGATTTTCGGGATAGGGCAGATCCTCGAGGATAGAGGTGAAAATCGTTGCGTTGCCGGAGATGAGAGCGCCGATCATCGCCGGAATGCGCATGAACGGTTTGAGCGGCTTCAGCCAGATCCAGCCGTTCCGGTCGATCAGTAGTTTCAGGAAATGAAGCACATTATTGGCGGTCGCAGTCAGGCCCGTGGACTGGATGACGCCCAGCTTGAGACCCTCATGTTCATAGAAATCGCGAAGGCCGATCGATTTTCCCGGCTCGGAAACACGGGTCCTGCCCCGGGGCCAGACGGCGAAGAAATCGGACGCGTGGAACATCAGGTTGCGCCCCACGAGATCCGATGTGTTTGCAAGGCCGTTCGGCCAGAATTCGTTGGTGGAGTTGAGGAGCAGCAGGGGTGTCGAAAGCGCGCCGGCCGCGAGTACGTAGAGCTTGGCAACGATTGCCAACTCGTTTCCATGCCTCCGGCACGACAATTGAGTGACCGCCTCATCGTCGGCTGAGACTTTTTCCACGTTGCATTGATCGATGATCATGGCGTTTCCGGTCGCGAGTGCCGGCTCGACGAACGCCCGCCGCGCATCCTGCTTGCAGGATTTATGGCAGATGAAGCCGCCGCATTGGCCGCACCCGTCGATATATCGGCAGGCCGTGTGAACCCGATAGGGATGCATCCCATTCGATTGCGCCGAGTCGAAAAAGTGCTGGTCGCACCGCGTCATGGCAGGAGGCTCGATGACCTCCGATTGCGGCTGCAGCGGATCCTGGCTGCCGCGCACATGCAGCAGGCGCTCCGCTTTGCGATAAAAAGGCTCAAGGTTTTCATAGTCTATCGGCCAGGCCGGCCTGCCGGACTTGTCGACGATTTTGAAATCGCTTGGGGAAAACCGTTCGAGCGCTGCCGCATAGATAAGCGTCGAACCGCCGACTCCGCAGCCGAGCGCAGGAAAGAACCGGACGGGACGAGCATCCACCGAGCCGGAAATCTGCTGCGGCCATCGGCCATCTCTCAGGCGCTTCGCTTCGTCCGGACTATCAGGGTCATCACGCTCGTCCTGGGAAAAGTGAGCTAGGCCCTTTTCAATGAAAAGTACGCGGTGCCCGGCGGTTGCCAGCGCGTATCCCATTGCCGCGCCGCCCATTCCGGCGCCGACGATGGCAACGTCCCATTCAAACTCCATCCACACCCCCAACTCAAAACAAGGGCTGTGGCCGTCAAGCCTTCAGCCGGCGAGGCTCAATCGGATGCAGAGCCAGCATTCAACAGCTACCAATGTCCATTTTCTCAGCAGAAACGGTAGCTCTGCCTTACCAGTCGAAATATAAACAAATGCACGCGCCTAATTTTAAGTCAGTCTAAAATATTTACTACAACCATGAGCATAAATTGGACGTTATACCTGAGGGATTGTACTCAATCACCCCAGCAACAAAAGTAGGTAATAGGGAGATCATTCTTAGGAGGTAGGCAGGATACATTGTGCCCCCCCTCTCCTCGGCTATACTCGTATCGCTGGTAGGGGTTTTTTAACGATGATCACACCATTTGAGCCGAACATCGGAAATGACTACATATCGTATGAGCACAAGCCTCCGCGCAGAGGGCTGGAATATCATGTCATCGCCTATGTGGCTGCCGCGGTGGACTTCGTCTACCTTCTCGGAGCAACCGGCGTCGGCTTCACGGGCTATCAGTATGCCGTTTTCGGATCTGCGCCCGATCCATCGCTTTTCATCGGCATCGGCCTCGTTCTGTCGACGATCTTCGTGCTCGCCATGCACAGCGCCCAGGCCTACAGCCCGGAGAGCATTCAGCTCCTGAGGCCGCAGATCCGGCTGATCTGCATTCTTATCCCAAGCGCCCTTGCCTTCCTGCTGACCGTCATCTTCTTTCTGAAGATCGGCACGACGTTCTCGCGCGGGGCGATCTTGATGACCGCTTTCATCTCTCTGTCCGGGCTGATCTGCACCCGCCTGTTCTGGTACTGGTATCTGCCATCGGCGGCAGCTGCGGCCTCCTTCAAGATGAAGCGGGTGCTGCTGATCTGCCACGAGGAGTTTTCGGCCGAACATTGGCAGCATCAGGCTGCCGCAAGCGGCATGACCCTCGCGCAGATCATACGCCTCTCGGATGAAAATATGCTGCCCGCGAACGCCCTGCAGAGACTGAGGCAAAGCGAGACCGACAGATTAGATGAAGTATTCATCATCTGGCGGGACCCGAACGTCTCCAATCTTGAATTCTACCTTGGCGAACTCAGGCGCTCGGCTTTGCCGGTCAATGTCATCTTCGATGGCGTCGTCGGCCGGCTGACCAGCGCTCCTGCCCGCAAGATCGGCAGCATGACCGCCTTTCAGACGCAGCGGCCGCCGTTGAACCTCTATGAACGCGGCACCAAGCGCGCATTCGACATCATCTTCTCGCTGACCGCCCTCCTCTCGCTGTTTCCGTTGTTGCTCGTCGTCGCGATCGCCATCAAATGTGATTCTAAAGGTCCCGTACTGTTCAAGCAGGTCCGCAAGGGCTACGGCGGCCGCTCGTTCCGGATCCTGAAATTCCGCAGCATGACCGTCATGGAAGATTCGGGCGATATTCGCCAGGCGACCAGGAAGGATCCCCGCGTCACGAAAGTCGGAGCTATCATCCGCGCTTCGAGCATAGATGAGTTGCCGCAATTCTGGAACGTCCTTCGCGGCGAGATGTCGATCGTCGGCCCCCGCCCGCATGCACTCGCCCATGACGAACTCTATGACGCTCAGATCGCCAAATACGCCTTCAGGCGGCACGTCAAACCCGGCCTGACCGGCTGGGCCCAGGTCAACAACTGCCGCGGCGAGACGCCGAACATCGAGAAGATGGAAGAGCGGATATTCCACGACCTCTGGTACATCAACAACTGGTCGTTCTGGCTGGATATGAAGATCGTCGTCCGCACCGCGATCGAGATCTGCGATTTCGGCAAAGCCTACTGATTTTTACTTGCGGGATTTTAGACAGGCATTATGCCGAGGGGAGCGCCGGAATGTGTGTCACATCGCGCATGCCGGCGGCCTCGATGAGAACCTCGCAGGGTGGTGCGTGGCTGATGAAATGGATCGGGCTTGCCGTTAGCCCGTAAGCGCCGCTGTTGTGGACGGCAACAAGATCACCCTCTTCGATCCGCGGGAGCATCACCCCGACAGCGAGCCGGTCGATCGACGTGCAAAGAGGCCCGACGAGGTTGATTTTCTCCGGTTCGCCCCGCCCGCCGACCTTGTGCATCGTATAGTTCCGGTGCATCACCATCCCGAAATGGCCGGAAGCCGGCAGGTGGTTGTTCATGCCGCCATCGCAGATGCCGATCCGCACGCCGCGCGATTCCTTGACCGAGACGACGCGCGTCAGAAAATATCCAGCCTCGCCGACGAGATACCGCCCGAGTTCGAGCACCAGCCGGGTCTCGGCAAATTGCGGCAGCGCCTTGAAACCATCGAGATCCGATGCAATGCCGGCAACGACCACGGAAAGGTCGAGCGGCAGGTCGCCGTCGTGATAGGGAATTCCAAGCCCTGATCCGAACACCAACTTCTCCGGTCGCGGAATGTAGGCTTCGCAAACCTCCCGGAAAATGCCGATGAAGTTGCGATAGTTCTCGCAAATTGCCTCCGGCTTCAGGCATTGCGTGCCGGAATAAATGTGCAGTCCGACGATCTTGAGATTGGGCAGAGCCGCGATGTCGGGGATGTCCCTTGCGATATCTTCCCAGTCTATGCCGAAGGCGGACGGCCGGCCGGCCATCTGGTCGCCGAACCCTTTGGGAACCGTGGTCGGCGCGATGCGCACCAGGACATGCTGTATCCGTCCGACCTCGCCGGCGACCGCGTTCGCAAGCACCGCCTCGCGCACCGATTCCAGGATCAGTTCGCCAATGCCGCCTTCTATTGCCTCACGAATTTCGAACGGCCGTTTTCCAGGACCCGTGAAGCTGATGCGCTCGGCTTCCCATCCGGCCGCTATCGCCGTCCGGAACTCCCCGATCGAGGAGACGTCGAGAAATTCCGCCTGGCCCTTCATGAGGGAAAGCAAAGCCGGGTTTGGATTGCTTTTGGCGGCAAAGCTCAATGCGAAGCGTTGCTCGAAAGCTTGCCTCAGGAGCACTGCCCGGCTTTCGATCGCCGACGCGAGATAAACATAGGAGGGGGTTCCGAATGATGCCGCCGCACTCTGCAGCCAGACATCGAGCGCCGAATAATGGTTCATCAGGCGCTGGCTTCGGCAAAACGGATGATCCGGGCCGGCGTATCGAAATTTTCGAGCGTCACGTCTTCGGCGCGAATGGAAAGGCCCGTCGTTTGTTCGACAAATGCCAGGAGGTTCACCATCGAAACAGAATCGAGAAGGCCTGAGGAGAACAGTTCGCTCTCGCTGTCGGCATGGGCGATATTCAGTGATTCCCGCAGGTAACCGATCAACTTTCCATGGGTAAGGCTCATTGCAGGTTCTCCCGTGTTTCGGTCACTTTGATTTGCGCTGCCGGCGGAGGCGCGCTTAAGACAATCTCCCCGCCTTGCATCCATTCGCGACAAAGGCGCACGACATCCGGCCGCGCCAGCTTGCCGCTCGACGTCCGCGGCATGCTTTCCGGCCAGACATGGAACTGCCGCGGCACCATGTAGGACGGCATCGCCCGCCGGCAGTAGCGCAGCAGGGCCTCCTCGTCGAACTCCCCGATCGGCGTTATTGCCACATGCACCGTCTGCCCCAGTTCCTCGTCGTCAACACCGAAGGCGACCGCCTCCGCCACAACACCGCTGCGGCAGACGAGATCCTCAATCTCATCCGGACTGATGCGGAAGCCGCTGGTCTTGATCATCGCGTCGTTGCGGCCGATGAACCAGAGATCGCCGTCCGCATCGATCCGGACGATATCGCCGCTGTAGACAACCGGTTCGTCGCCGATCAGGTGCCAGAGTTCAGGACACGGCCGGATCTTCTGCTCCGTCACCTCCGGCTTGCCCCAATATCCGAGGCTGACGAGTGGGCCGCGATGAACGAGTTCGCCCTGTTCGCCGGGGTAGGCGATGCCTTCGCCATGCTTGATGACATAGACTTCGGCGCCGGGGATCGCCTGACCGATAGCCCCCATCTTGCGGGTAAACTTGTGCGGCGAGAGATAGGTCGAGCGGAAAGCCTCGGTCAGCCCGTACATCAGATAGACATCCGCATCCGGGAAGACCCGCGGTATCTGCTCCAGGATGTTGAGCGAAATCTTGCCTCCGGAATTGGTGATCCGCCGGAGCGCCGGAAACTCAACCGGATTGTCCTTCAGCAGACGCACGATCTGGCTCCAGAGCGGCGGCACGGCGGCCACCCCGGTCACCCGATGCCGCTGCATGGCCAGGACGATTTCGGTGGCCATCGGCACCGCCTGGTGCACGACGGTACCGCCCATCAGCATCATTGTCGTCAGCTGGTTCAGGCCATAGTCGAAGCTGTAGGGCAGGATGCTGAGTAGCCGGTCGTCTTCCCTCAGGCCCAGGTAACGCGAAACCGAGCGGGCGCCGGCAACGATGTTGCGATGGGTCAGCATCACGCCCTTCGGCATGCCCGTCGAACCGGACGTGTAGATGATCATCGCAAGTTCTGTGTCGAGGCGTGCAATCTCGTCGCCAGAAAGATCTTCCGGAAGATGATCCCAGACATCGAACCTGGCCTCGGCCGGCAATTTGCCTTTGACCAGGACATTGTCGACCGTGTCGGGCAGCTTGCGCGCGCCAAGAGCTTCGGCGACCCTTGCCTCGACAATCAGCAGGCGTGCGCCACAGTCGTTGGCCACGTATTCGAGCTGCTCGACCGTCCATTGCGTGTTGACGTTGACGACCACCCCGCCCACCTTGGCGATGGCAAACATGGCCGTGACCTCGGCGATGCTCTTGCGCAGGTGCACGATCACCCGGTCGCCCGGCCGGATGTTGCGGCTCTGAAGATAACCTGCCAGTCGATCCACGTCGGCCGCAAGCGCGGCATAACTCGCCGCGCGATGACCGTCGATGATCGCCGGCTTGCCCGGCCGTGAGCCGAGGTTGTCAGCCAGAAGCTGATAGAAGTTGGTGGTCAACGCGTTCATGGCAAACTCCTCCAGCGGATGAGTGGATCAGGGACTGGCATCGGTCTTGGGCTGCCCGCTCGAAAACGGGCCGAGGCGGGGATAGATCTTGGCTGGCGAGCCGACGACGATCGAATCCGACGGCACGTCCGTGGAGACCGCTGTATTGGCTCCTATCCGCACCCGGTCGCCGATACGGATATCGCCGAGAATGGTGGAGTTCACCCCGATAAAGACGTCATCGCCGATCCTGGGTGCACCGGCGCTCATGTTCGTGCCGATCGTGACATTGTGCATGATGCCGCATCGTTTTCCGATCACGGCGTCAGGATGGATCGAAATCGATCCCTCTACGTGGATGATGTGAAAACCCTCGCCGAGCGTCACCTCTGCCGGTATCCACACGCGCGTAAGCGTCGAAACGACCATGTTGATCGCGCCGTAGATCTTCTGGAAAAACCGTTTGGCCAGGTAGCTCCGACGGCTCCCCGCCCACCGGCCGAAGCGATAGACCAGCAGCGAGATAAAGCCGGCATCGAGGATCCTCCTGCCGTGGCGCTCGTAGTCCTTCCGCACCAGTTCGCGAAACGAGACGGGAGGCGCGTGCTGGGATGCCGCACCCTTATGGTCGCCCATCGCCGCGGATTGGGGATGGAAAAAACGAAGCCGTGAAGTCATGCGAGCACCATCTCCAATGTGCGGTCGATATCACGCCACTCGACCCGAAAATTCTCGCAGGTTCCCTCGCCGACGACGAAGGCATAGCCTTGTCCCTGACGATCGGTCATGACCTTGAGAACTGAAACCACCCGATCTGCCGGCTGGATGACGAACAGGGCAGAATGCGGCGGCATGATCATCAGCCCGTGCACCAGATGGCTGCCTTCGACGCCTGCAACGACGCGGGCTCCGGCACAGGCGTGGATGATGTCGTCGACCGACGAGGCCAACGGATCGATGATCCGGAAACCGTATTTCTTCGCGAACTGTTCGGCGATATCGGACTCGTTCGACAGCCGGCGGCTTTCGCCGTTGTTCCCGCGCAGGATGAAGACGCCGGGATGAACGGGAAAAGGTGGCGCCGATGCCAGAAGCTTTTCGCGAACCTGATCGGCCCGTTTCTTCTTGCCCTCGTTCTGCCCCTTGTCCTTGAAGAGGATGACCTCGTCGAAATGGACGTCGCTGACATAGATCGGCTTGAGATCGAGTTTGGCGGCATATTGCGGCTCGTGCCCCCGCGTGATCGGCCGCGTCGTTATCGGAGTTTCGTATTGGTCCGCCAGCGGATAGGTCAGGCAATCATCCGAAAGCCAGTTGCCGAACCAGCGATTGCCGACCCAACTCTCGAACAGCGCCCCGGTGGTCGAGTGCTTGGGAGGCACGTAGACAGGTAGCCGGCGACTGCGGGGCCTGAGGCTCCTCGAGCACTTCGGCGCATAGAGAACGCCATCGATGAGGTCGACATTCTTGATCCGGTAACCGACCGTGGCCTCCTGAGTGGTTTCGTAATTTCCACGAAAGCCCTTCACGACCTCCGCGACCGGCCCGAATTGCGTGCCCTTTATACGGTCGAGATGATGCGGCAGAAACTTTGCGGGGCGAATGAAGCGCCGCGTCTGCGGGGCGATCGTCCAGCGATCGACGGCAACCGCTTCTATATCCGGGAAAGGCATCCCGGCAATCTTTCTCAGAGAATGCACAATCGGCAAAAAAGATATCAACCAACTATCCTCGCAAGGCACAATCAGCATCGGACAAGGGGAGTTTCCTTGTGCCAAACTCCGCATCCCTGCAAAGATATTCGCATAGCTGCCAATGGTTTCGCCGCTAATCTTTGGGCTATCGGGTTACTCATTTCGGCGTATCGGGCAACGTAGGCGGCCCAGGCCCCGAAGCGCCGCTATCGGCTCTCAACCGAGGGCATCCACCTTAGCCGTTTCACTCCAGGCCTTTCCTGAAGCGCCAGGCAAAACGGACAATATTCCGGACGCGTAGCAACTGCGTAGTGAGATAGCTGCCTTCGCGAGGGTAGGCGCGCGCCACGTAGTTCGCGTAGTGGGAGGCGAAGGCGAGCGAGACCGGCGCCTCGCAATCGCCCACTTCATTCATCTTGGTTGCCTGATAGCCTTGCATGAAGTCGGCAGCAAATAGCCTGAGCGCGTCGGCTTGCCGGGCATCCAGCAAGGCTGGCGGCCGTTGCTGACGGATATCCGCTCCATAGATCGCCGCGAAGCTTACGGCAGCCACGTAGTAGGAGCCGAGTTCCGTCAGATGAACCTCATCGGAGAAGATTGCCTTCAAGCGGTCCGCCGCATTCCAGTCCTCGAATCCGCTAAAGGCTGGATCGGACGCCAGGCGCGCGACGAGCTCGGCAAGCGCAAGCGATGTTGGAATGAAGCGAATATGATTTTTTCGGCCAGCCGCCCCCATCTTGTCGTTTACCCGGTTTACGACGCATCGCCAGACGGGCAGAGCCAGCCTCTCATACTCGATCCACGGATGCGGATCCGCTAAGGACGAAAGGCTTATCCAGGGGGTGTAGAAGTATGTGGTCCCAGCGGGATTTGCCGCGGTGAACGCGTGGTGGTAGCCATGGAGGTAACGAACCGTTTCGCCCCACATCAACGCATCCAGGACACGATGTTGTTCGGTGATGATGAGAACGTTGTAAGGCTCGTCGGTCAATCGGACGAGTCCGCCGCCGGTTCGCTGCTGGATTGAAGAACCGGTCACGTTCTCCAAACTCAAGGACACGGAAATCCCTTCCTGTCGGGCGATCCCCTTCAAATGATCAGGATAGGGTTGGTCGGTCAGGCTGTGCCCGGACACAAGGATATGGTCTCGTTTGCCGATCGAAACGGCCTGAGGTGGAGCTTCGAGATCACGCTCGGCGGTCACTGGATCAGGCTTGAACATGGCCGCGCCAAGTGTGATCGCACCGACCGTGGAGGTCGCGAAAGCCGCTGTCAAAATCCTCGAAAAACACATCTGAAATGGCCTCCGACGTTTGCCCCGATCTGGGCATGAATGGCTTCGGTTTTCCGACAAACGAACCGAGGCCGTAAGCACCACGGCCGTGGCCGCATCGCTCGGCCGAGCCATCTTTGCCGCCGGGAGATATTGGTTAGGGTCGGCCGGTCGTTTCGCAAGCGGCTCCGTGCGCGATGCGCTCATCTTAAAGTCGATTAGTACTTTCAGGCTCATCCGTTAGATGGAGGATTTGGGATCGGAAGCTTACCTCTTTGTGCTCTGTTTGCAGGTGCCGAAGGCCGCCATAGTATAAACCGTCTTGTCCCAGTTGGACGGGAAGGGGTTACCGATCATTGGGGGTCTGCATGCGTGGGATAACGAGTCTCGCGGGGCTTTTGCTCTGCCTGACATTTGGGAACGTTGCAGCTCAGACGACCTATCGCCTGCAGCCAGGAGATACGCTGCAGGTATGGATTGCCCAGGAGCCTGAGCTTACCCGCGAAGTCGTCATTGCCCCGGATGGATGGCTGTCCTTCCCGCTGGCGGGCCATATTCAGAGCGCGGGGCTTTCCCTTTCGGAACTGGAAGCGCAACTTCTCGGGCGCCTGAAGACCTATTTCAAGGACAGCCCCAATCTCACGATCATGCTGCGCCCCAATTCCCAGAACCCACAGTTGATCTACGTCCTCGGCGAAGTCGACAACCCCGGCGAATATCCGTATCGGGCCAACATGACCGTCCTTCATGGCCTCAGTGTCGCCGGCGGCGTTTATCGTACACCCTTGCTGGCTGCCGATCAGGACCGGTCAGTGCTGGTAAAACGCGAAGTCGAACACTCCCAAAAACGCCTGCAGGAACTGCAGGCACGCATCACCCGCCTGGAGGCGGAAATGCGCGGAGAAAAATCCATCGGCACGGCGGAGGCCCTCGCCGCCGATCCGGCCCTTGCCCAGGAGCAATCGCTCCTCAACGCCCGGATGGAAACACTCGCCATGGAAGAAAAAGCCCAGGCCCAGGCGAACCAGCTCTCGGAGCGAAACAGCCTCGCGATGCAGGAGCAGGCCGATACCATGACGAAACGGATAGACCTGGCAAGGCGTCGCCTTCAGAGCATCAACGGGCTCGTCGCCAAGGGCGTGACGGAAGGCTCCCAGCAGATGGTCCAGGAAGGCACGATCGCCGAACTCGAGGGACAGGTCAGCCGGTTGACATCCGAAATCGCAGTCGCCGAGCGGACAAAAATGGCGGAGAGCGCTCGTTATGACAGCGCACGCCAGGCACAACGGACCCAATTGCTGGTCGAACTCAATGCAGCCCACCGCGAACAGGAGGAAGTCGCGGCGCGGCTTGCCGACAGTACGCGGATCATGACGATCTATGGCGAGAGCGCCGCCTCGAACCAGCAAAGAGAGCGCCGCGTGCTCGGTTATCAGATCGTGCGGACCGCCAACGGTGAAACACGAGAGTTCGCCGCAACCGAGATGACCCCGATCCTTCCCGGCGATCTGCTGCGCGTCGTCTACAGCGATTCCGCGAACAACCGGGACGCAGAGGCGATACAGCCATTGGCCCAGGTCGAAAGCCGTACGTCCGGGTTAACGACGAGAGCGGCTCGATAGGGGAGACTTCGTGATGACCAACGTATTTCGTACGCGAAGCAATGAGGCGACAGCATGATCAATGAGTTGGGACGCAATATCCTGTATTTTATCGAGATCGCACTCGCCAAACCCTTCTATGCCATCGTGCCCGCTCTGATTACCCTTATGGTGGGGGCCTACTTCATTTACTCCATGCCGCGGAGCTACTACTCCGACGCGCTGCTGCTGATGGAATTCCAGCAGATACCGACAACGCTCGTATCGCCGACCGTATCGAACGACCGCCTGCTGTTCATCGAGCAACGGGTGCTCTCACGCAACAGCCTGCTGGCGCTGGCCGACAAGCATGGTCTTTTTCCGAACCTGCGGGAGACCCTGGCCAAGAACAATTTTGCCTCCGTGATCCGCAACCACATCACTCTCCTGATATCGGTGACCGACGGAGCCGACCGCACCGCAAGCAATGCCTCCGTCAGGATCGGCTTTAAATATGACGATCCCGTCGTTTCCGCCAACGTGGTTTCGGACCTCGTGTCGCAGGTCATCGAAGAAAACCGGCGCATCCGCACGGCGCGTGCCTCGGAAGCGACCAAGTTCCTGACGCAGGAAGCCAATAACGTCACGCAACGTCTGCGCGAGAGGGAAGGCGCCTGGACCAGATATATCGAAGAAAACAAGGAGTCCCATCCCACCCGGATCCCGACCCTGCTGATCGAGCTCCAGACCAAGGAACTGGAACTCGCGACGCTTGATCGGGCGGCCATTGCGTTGAATGAGGAGATCGGGATCTATGAGGCGCAGCTGCGTATTGGTCCCGGGCAGACGACAGAGGTTACGCGTTTTCATGGGCAGCTCATCGAGCTTGAGCGCGAGTTCGCAGTGAAGTCCGTCATTTATTCGGACACCCATCCGCAAATCCGTGCCATGAAGCAGCGTCTCGAGGAGATGCGGGCTCAGGTTGCACCCGCCACGCCGCGCGATGGATCGGCGACCATGCCGACGGCGGAACAGATGAAGACGCTTTCGCCCGAGCTCATGCTGATTGCTGAACGTATCGCAATGGCAAAGCCACGCCGGGACCAGAACCTCGCACAAAGAAACTCCCTCATAGAACGCATCGCCCGGCTGCGGGAGCTCATCTCCCACGCTCCCGAAGTTGGAGCACAGATCGAAGCGAACGAAGCCGAGAAAGTCTCGCTTCAGCGAAACATGAACGACATGCAGAACAAACTCGATGCCGCGCGCCTCGGCGAGCGCCTGGAGGAAGGCGATGCCGCCCAGCAGGTCGAGGTGATCGAGGAGCCGGAAGTTGCCAAAGTTGCTTCAGGGCCGCGGCGGCTTCATCTGGCCGCCGCGGTTTGCGCCGCGGCGGCGATGGCAGCGGCGGCAGGAATTTACGCCAGGCATCTGTTTGATCGAACCGTTCGCGGCACGTTTGATCTCAACGACGCTTTGGCGGGAGAAACTCTGGTGGTCATTCCGCATTGGAAGCCGAAGCGACGTATAGCCAAGGCATTCCGGAATTCCACATTCACCAACCCCAGTCCGATCACGGGAGGGTGACATCACTCGAACCCGACAGGACCGCCTATAGTTGAAAATCGTACCGATGGGACAGGGCAGGCAATTTTATGGAAATCATCAAGAATATCTCAGCTCGAGGAAGAATGGCGGAAAGACTGGACGGCACCGGTCTCGCCGAGCTGAACGCCGGCTACCTCAACGGCTCGGTCAATGGAATCCCTTCCCATGAGGAATGTCCGCCGCCTGACCTCTCGCCGCTCTCTCCCACCTTTCTGTATGCCAATCGCATCATCGCCTTCGACAGCGACAGTTCGATGGCACACGCCTATGACGTTCTGCGAAACCAGCTGCTGAACGAACACAAGGACCAGGACACGCGGGTGATCTCGGTGACCGCCCCGACGACCGGCTGCGGCACCACCGTAACCGCCATCAATCTGGCGCTTAGCTTTGCTCGCGTGCCCGGGTCCGTTGTTCTGCTGGTCGATGCAAACTTCCGGGACCCCGCAGTCGGCAATGTACTCGGACTGCCGCCTCGTCCGCCATTGGAGGACCCGATCCGCGGGTGGCTGACGACGCTGGATATACGAGGCCTTCGTTGCCATCTGCTGCGTGCAGCCTGGGGGCCGGGCAGAATTCCACTGC
The DNA here is from genome assembly GCF_000732195.1 of Neorhizobium vignae. Lineage (GTDB taxonomy): Bacteria > Pseudomonadota > Alphaproteobacteria > Rhizobiales > Rhizobiaceae > Neorhizobium > Neorhizobium vignae. Next base: position 118,186 of record NZ_JNNU01000015.1, on the reverse strand, counting down.
CGGCGGACCTGGCCCGCATGACGGCGCAGATCGAATTTGTGCGACAGATGCTGAAGCCGACGATCGTTCTCTTCGATCTGCCGCCGATGTTGAGTTCGGACGAGGTGATCCCGTTCGTCGATATGTCGGACACCGCCGTGATCGTACTCGCGGTCGGTAAGTCAAGACTTCCGGAACTGGAAATCTGCCGGAGCTATCTCGGTTCCGAAAAAAGCATGCAGGTGGTCCTGAACAAGACGAAGAGGCACGGCCTTTGATGGATGTCGAACATAGCCGGCAAGACGACGCCCCGCGGCTTAAACTGGTGGTCGTCATCGTCAACTATCGGACTGCCGATCTGACGATCGACTGCCTTGCCTCCTTGAACGTTCCGGGCACGGTTCCGGATGGAACGCGGATCGTTGCCGTCGAGGGAGGGTCCGGCGACCGCTCGGCCGAACTCATTGCGGCCGCCATAGAGGAGAACGGCTGGACGAACGCCGTATGTCTCCCGCTCAAGACGAACGGCGGCTTTGCCTACGGCAACAACCGAGGTATCGAATATGCCACGGCGAATTTCGGCCGCCCGGACTATGTCCTGCTCCTCAATCCCGATACCATCGCACGCCCCGGCAGCATCAGCCGTCTCGTGGAATTCATGGACGGCAAGCCTGATGCCGGCATCGCCGGCAGCCGTCTGGAACATCCCGACGGACGGGGCCAGGCCTGCGCTTTCCGCTTTCCTTCGATTGCCAATGAATTCGAAAGCGAGGCCAGGCTAGGCCCGGTCACCCGCCTTCTCGGGCGCTGGCGTATCGTCCCCGACATGCCGAAGGAGCCAAGCCGGATCGACTGGGTTTCCGGGGCCAGCCTGATGATCAGGACCGAGGTCCTCGACCAGATCGGCGCGCTCGACGAAGGGTATTTCCTCTATTACGAGGAGGTCGATTTCTGTATCCGGGCAGCGCGCGCCGGATGGTCCTGCTGGCACGTGCCGCAAAGCCGCGTCATCCACCTGGTCGGCCAATCGACGGGTGTGACGCGACACGTCAAACCTTCCAGGCGACCGACCTATTGGTTCGAGTCCCGGCGACGCTACCATCTCAAGCATCATGGAGCCGTATTCTCGGTCCTCTCGGACCTTGCCTGGCTTTGCGGACACATCGCCTGGCGCATCCGCCTTCTCGTAGAAGGCAAGCCCTCAAGCGGACCGCCGCATCTGCTGCAGGATTTCATTCGTCACTCAGGGCCATTTCGCAGGGTCTGACCGCCTTCGCAAAGACACCGACCGGTTTAAACAACTCCCGGTCGGGCCATCAGTATTTCCAGCGCCGCCGCCGATCTGTTGATGTCATGCCGTTCGAGCGTCCGGCGCCGTCCCGCCTCGCCTTTGCGAAACAACTCGACATCGCTTGCGAACAGCGCCTGCCGCATTGCGCCGGCCAGCGCCTCCAGATCGCCGGCCGGAACGAGCCAGCCGTTGTCCGGTTGAACGAGCTCGGGGATGCCGGCAATATAGGTCGAGATCACCGGACGCTTCAGCGCCATGCTTTCCATCAGCACGACGGGAAGGCCCTCCGCGAAACTTGGCAGGACCAGCGCCTTGGCCCGAAGGATTTCGCTGCGCACGTCGTCCTGCGAGATCGTGCCGGTCAGCACGACCGTATCGCCAAGGCCGAGCCGTTCGATCTCATGTCCGATTTCAGCCCGCAGCGGGCCGTCGCCGACGAGGACGAGTTGGAAGCGCATCCCCTCGGCCCGCAGGTTTGCCGCCGCCTGCAGCAGAAGGAGATGGCCTTTCTGTTCGGAAAGCCGCGCAATGCAGACAAGGCGCTGGCTGGTGCCATGCACGTCCACTTCGTCGCTCAGGTAGCGCTGGTCGATGCCGCAATGAACGACCTCGATCTTCCGCCAATCTCCAAGGTCGGCCCAGCGCAGCAGCTGGCTGCGCCCATAGGAGCTGACGGCGACGACAAATGACGAAGCCCTGATCTTGTCGCCGAGCCCCAGCGTTTCGGGCCGATCGAATTCCTCCGGCCCGTGGACTGTGAAACTGAACTTCATGCCGCCGATCTGATGCGCCAGTGTCGCAACCGTCGCGGGGTTAGTGCCGAAATGCACATGCAGGTGATCGATCTCGTCCCTGCGGCACCAATCGGCCAGGATCATCGCTTCGAAGAAATATGCCAGGTGGTGCAGGTAACGTCCGCCGGATGTCCTTGCGAACCGGAACGCGCCTCCCAATGCCTTCAACGAATTTCCGGGGCGGGAAAGCAGTTGGCGCGCGACGCTCGCCATGGCCTTTATCATCGGGGTGCGCAGGATATGGCTGGTACGTCGAGCTTCTCCGATGTCGTCGGGATCCTTCAACGCGCCACGAAAGGGACGCACCGCATATCGTTCCACCCGATGCCCCCTCGCCTCCAGCGCAACGATTTCGCGCCGTATGAATGTGTGGCTCGGCGCCGGATACTGGTTGGTGAAATACGCAATCCGCATTCCACAAACATCCCTTCATCTTTGCCGATCATCGGCAATCCCCTTGGAACCGGTATAGCAAAAAGGGCTTCGGAGGCTCAGTGGGACAAAGAGCTTAGAGCTGCGGCACCGGCTTCCACCAAAGAGGTAAATTTACAGCCGCGATCGCGAATTCTACAAATAGAATATGGGCTTACCAGGTTGGCAAGCCGAGATCGCGACTGGTGACGATCGCCAAACCGACGGCCGGGAACAAGCACACATGGACACAGATATCCTAATGCACCGCGGCTATTCCGGGATCGGCGCCGATGTCGGCATCGTGGTCATCGGACGCAACGAAGGGCAGCGCCTTATCGACTGCCTCAGTTCGCTCAAAACCCATCGCCACCGTACGGTCTATGTGGATTCGGCCTCGTCCGACGGAAGCGCCGAAGCGGCGGCCGCCCTCTGCGCGGAGGTCGTGCCGCTGGACATGACAATTCCTTTCACCGCGGCGCGCGCGCGCAATGCAGGTTTCGACGCCGTCATGCGGCGCTGGCCCGAAACCGTTTTCGTGCAGTTTCTGGACGGGGACTGCGAACTCGACACCGGATGGATAGCGACAGCCGCAACCTTTCTGGTCATGCGCAAGGATGTCGCGCTGGTCTTCGGACGACGGCGCGAACGGTATCCGGAACGCACCATCTTCAATGCCATGTGCGACCGCGAATGGGACGGGGCGCCGGGCGAAGTTCAGGCATGCGGCGGCGATATCCTCATCAGAGCCACCGTCCTCAAGGATCTCGGAGGTTACTCCGCGGGGCTGATCGCGGGGGAAGAGCCCGAACTTTGCATCCGTCTGCGCGAAAGAGGCTGGAAGATCTGGCGCCTCCCTTCCGAAATGACACGCCACGATGCCGATATAAGCCGCCTGAGCCAATGGTGGCGCAGAAGCGTGCGCTGCGGGCATGCCTATGCGCAGGTGTCTCATCTCCATCGGACATCGCCATCCCGGATATGGGCGAGAAATTTCCGGCGCGCGGTTTGCTGGGGCGGTTTGCTGCCGTTGGTCGCAATCGCGGGCGCGGCTTTTCACCCCGCCGCCCTGGCGCTTCTGCTCCTCTATCCGCTTCAGCTGCTGCGCCTGGCTCGGCGTACGCGACCGGCGCTCGGGAATGCTCTGCTTTTCGCAACTTTCGACGTCCTGGGCAAATTCCCGGAAATGCAGGGCATCGCGCAGTTCTATCTAAACCGGCTGATCAATCGCCGGCAGCGGATCATCGAGTATAAATAGTTCAAATCAATATGCGCCGAAGGTTCGCAGCTTGCGTCCCTTCAGTGCATGCCCAACACTCGCATCTTCTTTCTGCGATCGTCCGGAGAACCTTGGCGGGCCAGCGGGTTCAAGCCGAGAACCCTCAGAGGTTTCGTGACCTGCCGTGGAAGATCTTCCCGATTGCCGGCGAAGCTCGGAGCGAGAATTGCGGCGCACATGGCGGAGAAAGTCCAATATATATAGGGTATGAAAGAAACGCTGCTGGTCGTGATAATCACCAGGAGCATCGCGACCATGATACCCAAAACTGCCTTGTAGTTTAACGCATCCGAATTGCCCCCAAACGATTTTCGGGTCAGCGCCCACACAATAAAGGCGAAATATAATACAAATATAAAAAGACCGATCAGTCCGTAATATAGCGCGACCTGCAGATAGGTATTCACAATATCGATGATACCCTGCCCCTGTATCATGGTCTGCATCTCTGGTTCCTTCAGGAATGAAGCCGAACCGAACAGCGGATAACGCTGGATGACTATCAGGGAATTTTCGAAAAGGCTGGATCTGTAAGTTTCGCTGCTCTTGTCTGCCGACCCGACAAACGGGAGCAGGTTTATGAAGCGGTCAAGAAATGGGGGATGCAGGAACAGCAACGCAACCACCCCGGGCAAACCGGCAAGAGCCAGCCTGAAAGACCTCTTCGGACTGGTGATGGTCAAGAACAAGATACAGAATGCGAAACCCAGCCAAGGGCCTCGTGACACGCTCGAGAGCAGCCCGAGCACCAATATGCCCAGTGCCGCATAACGCCAGGTACCCAGCGGGACGGGGCTTCGGAGAGCCAAGAGACAACCGGCTCCGGTCATGCAGACGAAGCCGAATGCGATCGCCTCGATAGACGTGGCTGAAGCACGCAAGAGCCCGTCTCGAAATAGATAGGCGGTTATGAGAAACACGTCCCATTCTTGCACGACGACATAATAGACGCGCCAGCTTTTCGATATCTCCAGAACCCCGACGGCACTCAGGGGAAGCACGCCGACCACAAAGGCGAGGAGCGCTTTGTTCATATCAAGACTGGAGCGGATCACCCGGCTGAAAACAAAGTAAGGAAGGCAGATATCGAGAAAATTGCCGGCCAGGACTCGAAGAATGGAATTGAAATCTTCCAACCTTACAGAAAGCAGCGAGGTATACGCCACGAAGGCAATTACAAGAACATCCAGGCCCCGAAATTCCCGAGTGCCTCGGTCCCTCAATAGCCTGAGCGCAATCGGCAGGAGAATTGTAATCGCCAGCCAACGAGGAGGATCGAGATCAAGAATCTTGTTGAAGATGCCAGGTATGCCGCTGGGGATAGGCACGCAGGGCGCAACAAACATCAGGACTATATAGAAAAAAACCGGATGCTTGGAGTATCGGTGAACATAAAAGCTCACGAGGGCCAGCGCGACAGCAAAATCAAAGAAACCCCTGGATAGAAAGGTGATGACGGTGGCCAGCAGCCAGCAATTTCGCCAAAGGCGGAACTCAGCCTGACCGATTATCGGTACCGCTATCTTCCCGCCGACCCAAAGGGCAGGGGCCGCGACTATCAATACATAGACAAGAGAGCGCAGGAATTCTGGCATCTAACGTCTCTTGCCTCGTCGCAATGATCTGAGGAACGCCCGCATATTCTATATTTTCCCCGCCACCCGCTGCTATTGAGCAAGGTATCCCGCTACGTTGAAATGCTACCCATTCGGTTGCAGGTCGCCACACGGTAAAAGGGATTCCCACCTACTAACTTTGGAGGCGGCATACGACTAATGCGCAGCTTGCTCGCGGGCGCCTTGTATTATCTCGTTTGGTAGTGGACGGCCTCGTTCCGCGACAGCACTGCAACAGATATCCGAGTGAATACGGAGAACATCTGCCGTGAACCGCCGAACACTTCTTCAAATGCTGGCAGGTCTTGCAGCCACCGAATCTTTCAACGCCTTTTCGTTTGGGCAAGCCTCAGCCAGAGAGGATTATCCAAGCCGTTTGGGCGTGAATCTAAGCCCCATGAATTATTGGGCGACCGAGCAGGTTTTCTCGGACCTGGCCTATAACGCCTCACGCTGGCGTGTGCAGGTCAGAGGCGCGCCCTTCACATGGGACACGCCGTTACCGCCGATGACACCGGACGGTTACCCGTTGAACGTCCCGGCGAACTCTACGATCGAGAGTTTCCTGATCTTCTCCCGTGAACGGAGAAATCTGCCTGTAAATCTCTCGGTTTATTATGATGGCAAGGGAAAACTCGGATATCACGAAGGCGCGGAACTGGAGGCGCGTTTGCCGGGGCGCGATGACGTGCGAAATCTTCGCAAGGACGCGGCTTTCACCACAATCTTGATGGAAACCGATCCTTCCGATCCGATCCGCAACATCCGTGTCTACGAACGAGGCAAAAGGCCGACACAACGATTCCGCGAGCCCTTCCTCAGGCGGTTGAAGCGCATGTCTACGCTACGCTTCATGGACTGGATGGCTACCAATAACTCGGCGGTCCGCAGCTGGGATGATCGGCCCCGTGTGGGCCACTTCGGTAAATCCGATGCCGGAACGCCGCTTGAGTACATGATCGAACTGAGTAACGAGCTAAAAATCGACCCTTGGTTCAACATGCCTCACCAAGCCGATGACGATTACATCCGCCGGTTCGCACAGCAGGTGAAAGACGGCTTGGACGGAAACCTGATGGTGAATGTGGAATATTCCAACGAGGTCTGGAATTCCAGTTTCGGCCAGGCGGAGCATGCGAAGGAAAAGGGGCTCGAGCTCGGACTTTCGAGCAACGAGTTCGAAGCCCAACTCCGCTACTATGCCCAGCGGACAACGGAAATTCTTGCCATCTGGGAAGACGTATTTCGTGGACAGGCGCAAAGGGTCGTCGGGATTTATTCTGCTCAATCCGTAAATGATTGGACCAGTGAAACGATACTGTCGTGGAAGGGCGTGCGGGCGCATGCGGACGTCCTTGCCATCGCGCCCTATTTTGGCGGCAGTCTCGGGTCGCCTGAGCGAGCTGAAGCGGTTTCCAGATGGCCTTTGGCCCAGTTGTTCACGGAACTTGAACGGGAAGTATTAAACGACAATCGGAAGATGATCGAGGCTCAGGCTTCCGTTGCCAGGAAATATGGCGTCAAGCTTTACGCCTATGAAGGCGGACAACATCTTGTCGGACATACTGGTGCAGAAAACAACGAGAGGATGACGAACCTCTTCATAGCGGCAAATCGTGACAGACGGATGGGCGATCTCTATCTCCTCCATCTGAATATCTGGCAGCGATCCGGTGGAGATGTCTATGCGCTATATTCTTCAATGACGGATGCGAGCAAGTGGGGCAGTTGGGGGCTGTTGGAAAATGAGAGCGACAGCAATCCCAAGTGGCTTGCAGTAGAGAAAATCCTCATGCGCAGGGAGCTCCAATCAGAAACGGGCTCCGTAAGTATCGCGCGATAGCAGTCTCCTGCCGGTCGTCCCGTGATGCTTTGTTATCCGGGCGATCCACGCCTCGGCTGATGATGTTTATCGACGTCCTTCGCCAATTTTCGGCATCCGCCGAGCCACGCGAATTGTTTCCCTGATTGCACTTACCTGTCCATCATCGCCGGGCCGGCCAGGACGCTTCCGACGTGGATCAACGCAGGGCATCATTGCGCCAGGTGCCGAACGGCGACAGGAGCGACGTTCTGCGGAGGCAAATCCGGGTCCTTGCGCTGGCCGAGCCGCTTCGACAACTCCATGCTGGGCCGCTCTATCAGCCACCAGAATGTAGCGGCAAAGGCAACGCAGCAGAGCAGCGACACAACCCACCAAATGAACACCCCCAACGGCGAGGCGGCTCCGACCATCACGGCTACCCGAAACACCGCGCCGATAACCAGGTTATGGGTCAGGTAGAGCGAGTAGGAGATCAGCCCCAGGAACTGCAGCCATCGCCAATTCAGCCCGGAACTGATCCGCCCGGACACAGCCGAGCCGAAAAGAACGAATGCGGCGGCAGAGCAGACCACGCCAAAGGCATTTCCCGAATACATGCCCGCTAGAAAGATTATCCCGGCATAGGCTCCGAAAAGCGGCACCAGTTTCGGCTCCCGCCATGCCCAATAGGCCGCCGCACCGAGAAGAAAGCCATACCAAAGCGGCAGGAAGAGACCCGGCCACACGTCCGGGCCGAAGCCAAGCGGCCAGAAAAGGCTGATGACGCATGCTGCGACGACCAGAACCGTTCTGGAGCCGCGAATGCTCATGAGCAGCGCGTAGACGAGGTAGAACTGGATTTCGAGACAGAGCGTCCAATAGACAGCACTGATTGCGGGAAACTCCAGCAGGTCCTGTAGATAGAAGAGGTGAGAAACGATCTGGGGAGCGGTAAGGTCGGGCATCTGCTTTCCGGAAACCAGATATGACGACAGGGCAGCAAAGGCGATGGTCACCGCGATGGAAACCCAGTAGGCCGGATCCAGTCGCAGCGATCGCCTCAGGGTGAAACGCCCGAATTCCGGAAGGGACATCGGCTTGTTGTAAAGTGAATGGGCGATGACGAAACCGCTGAGTACGAAGAAGACCGCAACGCCCAGCCCGCCGTTCAACAACGCCGTCTCAACCCAGGAAGGGAGAATTTCCAGGAGGCGTTTCAGGTGGCCGGCCGAAACGGCATGATAAATGACAACTCCCATCGCTGCCACGCCGCGCAATGCGTCGACCACCGTAAAACGCCCGCCCCGCCTGTCCATCCCGCGCCCCTTTGCCTGCGAAAGAACCTAACAGCAACTTCCGGAGGCCGGTAGATAAGCACCCACTCCCAATTAGGTGACTGGGCCAGCGCCTCTTGGCGGCTGTGGCTGCGTCAATTCGGCCATAAGGCTAAACATCTGTCCGTCCGGGAATGGCGTGATCACAGAGCCTGAGGACTTTCCCGCCCGATTGGGAGGTCCGCGAGCTGGAGGGTGAAGAAGCCAGCCCGATGGCAGATGGCATCTCTAGCCAAAGCGTGAAAGCGGCCAAGAACAGTGGTGTCCAAAACTACGAGCCTGGAAGAAGATCAACAGACACAATCGTCAGATCTTTGTCGACGCGGTCAGCCTTGTGGTTCACGGGGCGGAATATCACGCTTTCATGGCACAGAACCGAAGGCATCGCCATGAAGTATTGATTAAACAACTGACCGGCTGCCTAGGTGGCAACCGGCCAGTCTACAACGCCGAAACCCGAGGCGTTCTGCTCAAGTCCGCACTATAAAATAACACAATCATAGATCGGCGATATTGCAATCAGGCCACACCCCAAGTGTAATTTTCACGCACCTAATTTAGCCAACCAAATGCCGAACGAATTGCCGTCGGGTTTCGTGTACTTCACCCGAATCTTGGCATGTAAAAACACAAAACAACCTGTGATTATTAAATTTTATCCTATCCACAACGAATGAGAGAACCTAATCCTTTTGATTGAGTTGATGTCTTTTGCAGATAAAGGAATAATACTTTTGCCAAACAGACTGCTGAAGGCTCGAACGGGAAAAACGGTCGGGCCTTCTCCTTTTGGTGAACCTGACATTTTTCAACGCTCGTGGTGTTATGTTGTCCGAGGCGTCCTGTCAGCCTCGAGTATTTCCCGTGTTGCGGACACCCTCGCTGTTTCATCAGCGAGGGTTTCTTTTAGGGAACAAGCGAGGAAAGCCCATCTCCGGAGCGCCGGTTGGAAGGCCCGTAAAGGCGAATGGCTTTACAGGACGCGTTGAAGATGGCAGCGAACCTACGCCTTAAGAGGTAGCCCCCTGGCGTAGGCCCGACAGGTGGGGCTTATCAGCGCTCGGTGAACGCCCTCGACATGCTGTCCACAACCGGCTTGGCCAGATAGCTGAAGAACGTTCTGACCGCAGTCTGGATCATGATTTCCGCCGGCATCCCGGGTTGCGGAGTAAACCCCTTGATGCGGGCGATCTCGTCGGACGAGATATTGATGCGCGCGACATAGACGTCGTGGTTTGAGAGCCCTGCCTTGCTATCCTCCATTGCGTCCGCGGAGACATAGAACACCTCGCCCTGCAGGACCGGGGTGGTGCGCTGGTTCAATGCGATAAGGCGGACCGTGGCTTTCTGGCCGACTTTGACGCTGTCGATTTCGTTGCGAGGCACCTTTGCCTCGATGATCAACGGCACACCGGCAGGCAGGATCTCCATGATCCCCTTGCCGCTTTCGATAACGCCACCCGTCGTATGGTAGTATGTCCGCACGACAGTACCTGACACCGGAGCAAGGATCGTCGCGCGGCGCAGAACGTCGTCGGCTTCCCGTGATTGTTCACGCGAAGCATCACGCTCGCCCTGGATCGACTGCAGGCGGTCGAGCGCTTCCTCCCGATATGTCTCCTCAGCGCGCGTGATCTCCTGCTGTCCCTTCAGGAGCTGGGCACCGGTTTCCGATATCTCCGACTCCAGCCGGCCGATCTGCCCTTCGGCATCGGCGATCGCCCGTTGAAGCGCCCTGACCTCGGTTGCTCGCAGCAATCCCTTGGTCAACAGAACCCGCTTGGTATCGTATTCGTCCTTGAGCAGGGCGAGTTGCCGCGACATGGCCTCGCGGTGCCGGGTGTAACCTTCGCTGCGGAACTCCAGCGCTTTCATGTTCTGCTTCAGCAGAGAAAGCTCGGTCGCCAGCTTCATGCGCTGGGCCTTGAAGTTGAGCTGTTGGGTGAGGATGATCGCGGAAACATCCGGGTCATCCCTAAAATCGTTCAGGTATGACGAAATCGTCATGGAGTCGGCGCCCTCGGACTGGGCGGTAAGCCGGGCGGCCGTCGCTTCCAGCCTGACGCGTCTGAGGAAGAATTCCCGTTTCTTGGCCTGCGATGCGGTCTCGTCGAGCCTGACCAACGGCTGGTTCTCGACAACCTGGTCGCCCTCGCTGACCAGCAGCTCCCTGATGATGCCGCCCTCGAAATGCTGCACGATCTTGTTGCGCCCGGTTGCGACGAAACTGCCCTGGGCGATGACGGCCGCCGCAAGCGGGGCCGTCGCAGCCCAGGTGCCAAAACCGCCGAAGGCTATGGCCGTCAGCGCCAGACCAGTCACCGTCTGTTTCCAGACCGACCGGGGGACCTCCGAGTACCATTCGAGATCGTGTACCTTGGCAACAGCAGACATGCCCAACCCCTATTGCAACAGATGGCCGAATGAACCGGTATTGATATCGATGCCGCGGGCCTCGATGGCCTTCAGCACATCCGCCCGCATTCCGAACAGCGCAACGGTGCCATTCACCAGCAGAAGAACCTTGTCGACATTGCTGAGGAGAGCCGGACGTTGCGTGATCGTCGCGACGGTTATCTTGTGTTCCTTGGCATGCTGAAGTGCATGAAGCAGCGCCGCATCACCCGCATTGTCGAGATTGGAATTCGGCTCGTCCAACACCACCATCCTCGGATCGCCGAAGAATGCCCGGGCCAGCGCGATGCGCTGCTTCTGGCCGCCCGAAAGGGGAGAGCCGTCCGCCGCAACCACGGTTTCGTATCCGTGGGGCAGGCTGGCGATCATCTCATGAACATCGGCCAGCATCGCGGCGCGGTAAATCTGCTCGTCGTCGGCATCCTGCCGCATGCGGGCGATATTGGCCTTGATCGTGCCCGGGAAGAGCTGCACGTCCTGCGGCAGGTAGCCGATGTTTTCGCCGAACTGCCGCTGGTCCCAGTTTCTCAGGTCCATCAGATCCAGGCGGACACTGCCCGACGTGGGCAGGATCGAGCCGACGAGCATTTTTCCAAGGGTGGTCTTGCCGGCGCCTGAATTGCCGATGATTGCCAGCGAGTCTCCGGGCTGCAGGGCAAACGAAACGCCGTTGAGCACGACGCGCTTGGTTCCCTGCGGCACATAGAGGAGGCGTTCAACGTCCAGGCGCCCCTCGGGCTTCGGCAGGTTCAGGCGGTCGAAATTCAAGGGCGAGGATTTCAGCAGCGCCGTTATTCGAGCGTAGGCCGCACGGGATTGGCTGTATTGGCTCCACCCTTCGATGGCCCCTTCGATCGGCGCCAGCGCGCGACCCGCAATGATGGAGGCCGCAATCACCATGCCTCCGGTGATCTGCCCTTCGATCGACAGGTAGGCGCCCCAGCCGAGCATCGCGATCTGCGTCAGAAGACGGCAGGCCTTCGATATGGCCGCAATGGTGATATTCCGGTCCTGGGCAATGACCTGCGACTTCAGCGAGGAGGCGGTATCCTTGCCCCAGATCTGTACCGTCTCGGGGATCATGGCGAGCGCATTGATGATCTGCGAATTACGCGACATCGATTCCAGATGAAGATTGGCCTTTATCTGCGCCGTATTGGCTTCGGCAAACGGCTCGGCCGTCATGCGCTGGTTGATCTGGGTGAAAACAAGCAGCAGGAGGGCGGTCAGGACCACGATCAGGCCGAGATGCGGATGGATGAGGAAGACCGCCACCACGAACAGAGGGGCGATCGGCGCGTCGAGGAACGAGAGCAGGGTCCTGGAGACCAGGAACGAACGAACCTGCTGAAGATCGCCGAGCACCTGGTATTCACGGCCATTGCTTTGAAGCGAGGCGCGGGCGGCCGCGCTCAGGATCGGGGCCCCGAGCTGGGCTGCGATTTCCACCGCGGTGCGCATCAGGATGAACCGCCGAAGCGCATCGAAGGCAGCCTGCAGGATGACGGCACCGACGATCACGATCGTCAACATCACCAAGGTGTCGAGAGAGCGGCTGGTCAGCACCCGGTCCGAAATCTGGAACAGGTAGATCGGGATCGCCAGCACCAGGATATTGCTGGCGATGGTGAACAGCATGACGACCGCCAGGTTCCGCCGCACGGCGTTGACGCCTGCCCGCAGGCTGGCCGAGAAGTCGACGGGGGCGAGACGCTTGTGAAACGTTCCGTCGCCGCCGCGGCCGCCGCCGGTCGACGGCGATTTTCCGAAGGTCTTTGCTTCGGTCCGCAAGGGTCCGGTGTCGGCATCGATCGTGATCATGCCTTCCGGCGCCTTTGCCTCCGTCGCTTCGCGCACCGTGGGCTTCGGCTCGATTTCGATGATCCTGTCACTGGCAGGCATGGACAGAATATCGGCTCCGTCGGAGCTTTCATTCGGCCGGGATGGGTTCTGCGACGCGTTTCTGGGTTCCAGTCTGGATATCGTTGCTGAAGGGGCTGCGCCACCGGATGACAGTTTCAGGCATTCGTCCACAACGCGCTCCAATTTTTCATAGACATCCTCACCGGCAAGTTGCTGACCTTCATCGTGATTGCGGGCCTGTTCCAGATCGGCCCTCTTTTGGACGTCCGACATGTTTCCCCCCATTATCCGAGCACATGCTGTAGTCCGTCGTTCTGATACTGGCCGTCGGGATCTACAGGCACACCGAAGCCGAGTTCGGTCGGATCGGCTTCCAACATGGAATCGTCGAGAAATGCCACCGCTTCGTTGACCAGTGCGTCGGGATCATGCGCGGCCCATTCCGGGCTGCTCGAAATCAATCCCGATTGGAAAAGCGTTTCCTGGGAATATTGCTCGCCTCCCACATAGGTAATGCCGAGAGAATCCAGGTCGGCGATCGCCGCATTGTTGATGAGCGCATTTCCCCCCGTCGAGATCGACCAGGTCGCGTCCGCGTGGGGATTGAGGGCATTCAGCGCCAGGGCGATCTGGTCGCTGTCGCCGACGATGTTGGTCTGGCTGATATACTGGATATTCAGCAGGTCACCGCTGATATAAAGAACGCGCAGCCCAGCCGTTCCCGCAAACGCCGGGTCGGTCAAAATGCCCTGGGAAATATCTCTTCCGCCGGCGGCAAAATCGTTGGCCGCATCCAGATAGGCCGAAGGCAGAGTGCTGAAGCGGTCGGCGCCGCCGATATTGTAGATATGAGCCTGGTTCCAGAGCAGATTTCCGCCACTGGATATCGTGCCCTCGCCGGTCGTTCCGAAACCCGTTACCGCACCGACGACATCGTTGTCGAACAATATGTTCGTCTGATGGATGATATTGGCATCGTACAGGCTACCGCCGATCAGGATCAGGTCATAGGCCTGGCTGAGCTCGTAGATCGAGGTATGGTTCACGCTCATATTGTCGCCGGCGATGACCCTGGTTGTGGCGCCGGAAGACGACAGGATGCCGATGTCGTTGTCGGACATGAAAATGTATTGTTCCAGCCAGTTGGCGATAAGCAGATCTCCGTGGATCTCCGTGACCGCCCAGCTAGCGGGATAGCCGCCGCCGGCATTTGCCGGTGCGTTGCCGTCCTCCAGCGGATCGACCCTCTGGAATGTCGCAATGTTGAATATTTCATCTGGCGCGCCGTCGTTCGTCCAGCTGCTGATGGCCGAGGTGATCGCGTCCGTATTCTGGATGACGTTCACCTGGATGACCACGTTGATCTCGAAGTGATTGCCAACGACCGCGGTTACCGTCGCGCCTGTCCAGATATTCTTGAGAACGGCATCATTGACGACGGTATTGTTGCCGCCGACCAACTCGACCGAGGCTTCCACCTCGACCGACCCGTCCGCATAGACATGGACGTTGGATGGCTGAGCATCGTCTTCCGCATCGGCCTCATCCCCAGCGTCGGCGGCATCATCTGCTTCCTCTTCGTCTTCACCGAAGGAATGATGATCCTCCAGCTTCGGTGCCTCATCGACGAGCACGCCGTTGACATAAATGCCGTCGATCGTGGTGGACTGGTGGAGGAAAGCCTCCATGGGTCCGCCGGAATCGGCCGAAAGGGCCTCCAACTGGCTGGCAACCGTATTGATGATCTCGATAAGGTCGTCCGAGGACTTGGGCATTTCGAGATCGCCGATAGGTGCGCCCGCAAGGACATCCTTGGCCGTCTGCAGCAGCTCGCCATTGTCAACCGGGGTGGGATTGAACGTCAGGCCATGTCCCCCGACGGCGAAGCTGTCGTTGTCGGAAAGCGAGGCGACCTGAACGATGAAATTCGCGACCGATCCGGGAGGCTGTATCTCCCATGTGAAGGACTTGCCGCTTGCGTAGAACGGGTACTCGTGCTGCGGCATCTCGTGCCGACCGTAATACGTCTTGATTTCCATCGTTGGAATGGGCGGATGATCGTATCGGCCCACGAAATGGGGATGCCAGATCGGCGTGAAACTGGCAGGCGCCTTGTAGACCACGCCCGGATCGAACCCGAGCAACTCGTAAGGCGCCTCGAAATTGGAGCGGAACACCGCTGATGTCGGGATGAATTGTTCGGGCGTGTCGAGCGAGAAGTCCTGATAACTATCCCGCAGGCGCGCATCCTCGACGTTCGTGTGGAAAAGGCCGATGAAATGAGCGATTTCCTCGGTGATTGTGTCCATCGTCGTCATGACCGCTGCCTTTATATTGGCATGCCTGCATCACAGGTCGTTCGGAATGAGGGACTGCGCAGGAGAGTCTGCGCAGTCCACGATGTGAAGTCTCTACCTAAAGCAGGGAGCTGTGTGGTTTAGACGCCATCTTCGGTGTCGTCGCCGGCCACCGTGCTGGAGAGGTTCCCGCCCACGATCGTCATATCGATCGCGTTCTGCTGCAGGTTCGCACCCATCACGATTTCCTGGTTGAAAGCGTGCGTTTCGATGAAGGCATCGGCCGATGCTGAACTCGTCCCGGTGACGAAACCATCGTCGCCGTTGTTCGAGCCCCAGGTACCGCCATCGCCGCCGGCTGCACCCGAACCGGTGGAGGCCCAGCCACCCGCGCCGCCGGCTGCGCCAGCTCCGCCGAATGCCCATCCGCCGATACCATCGCCACCGGCGCCGTCTGCCCATGCGCCACTGAGTGCCGCACCGCCTTCGCCAGCCCCGGATGTGGCTTCACCGCCGGTAGCATCACCGCTGGTTGCCGCACCGGATGCCGCTGCGCCACCGGTACCACTGCCGCCTGCTGCGCCGTCACCGCCCAAACCGGCACCAAGACCGGCACCGAAGCCGGCACCAAGACCGGCACCGAGCGCACCGCCGCCATCGCCGCCGTCACCGGCATCCGAGGCTTCGCCGCCGTTACCACCTTCGGAGTTGCCGGCGTCGCCGCCTTCGCTATCCCCGCCGTTACCGGCGTCTTCGCCGTCGCCGCCGTCGTTTTCAACGAAGATCGGGTTGATGAAGCCCAAGCTTCCGCCGACGAGAGCTCCCGCATCGCCGCCTTCGGAATCGCCGCCGTCACCGCCTTCGTCGGCGTCGCCGCCGTCCGAGTCGCCGGCGTCGCCACCGTCACCGGAAGTGTTGCTGCCGCCGCTATCGCCGTCACCGGCAAATGCAAGTCCTGCGCCAAGGCCGAGACCCAGGCCAAGACCCAGACCGAGGCCGTCGCCGCCACGCCCGCCATCGCCACCATTGCCGTTGCCGCCGTTGGCATCGCCGCTGTCGGCGTCGCTGTCGCCGTCGCCGCCGTCGGCATCGCCGCCGTCGCCTTCACCGCCAATCGCAGCGCTTGCGGCCAGGCCACCGAGGCCGTCGCCGCCAAGTGCGAACCCGCCGAGCGCCGTACCGCCGTTACCGCCATCACCGCCGTCGGCATCCGCATGGCTTCCGCCGTCACCGCCGCCGCCGCCGGCATTGATCCCTTCGGAGGCGATCGCAAAACCACCCTCCGCGGTGGGATTCATTTCGAACGAGCCGCTATTGCTGACGCTGGCGCTTTCGAGCTTGTCGTTGTCCTGGAGGTTGGCGACCTGACTGAAGACATTGCCGACATCATTGCCTTCGCCGTTAAGCGAGCCATTGAGCACATCATCGATGCGGATGTTGAACATCCCGTCGATCGAGCTGTCCGTCATATCGACGTCAGCAAAGTCGTCGTCCGAGGGCAGGTATTCTTCAAGGTTGACACCGACATCGACCGTGACAGTGGTCTCGTTGATGTTTGCGTTGAAATTGCCATTGCCATTGAGGTTCAGGCTGCCGTTACCGTTGAGGTTCAGGTTGCCGTTCCCATTTCCGTTGCCGTTGAGGTTCGTCGAATCGCTCGTCTGGCTCTGGCTTTGGTCGCTGGCCTGTTGTTGCTGCTGCTGCTGCTGTTCCTGTTGTTGCTGCTGCTGCTCCTGCTCCTGGGTATCAGGATCGTCGACCAAGGTGTCGAACACGCTACGTTTATCTACCATCACACAGTCCTCTTAGTGACTGCGACGACGTGACCGCCATTCATCTTTTTGGGATCTTTGCTCGTCGCGATTGAAATGAGTCATTTGCCTCTGGCGACAAGGCGCGCGTCAACGCGACCGTTCGCCGGTCTTTCTCTCGTGATGTCTGATTTTTTTCCTCTCCCCTAGTTTCCCGAGAGACTTGGAATGAGCGGCGCGTGGATCGCATACTCACTACATTTGCACCGACGAGCTTTCTTCAGCGCTCGTTCTTCAAGTGCTTCGGGATGAGAGCACTGTGTCCCGAATGAGCAGAAGAAATAAGGTGATATTTCGATCTAGTGCAACCAGATGAATACTATATGAGCATAGTTATATGGGCTAAATGATCTAACCAAGAAGACGTATACCAAATCGACGCGAAATTACCCTTATGTATGCAGCAACGCATTCACAACGGGGAGGAAACTCTGCCTGATCATGGTCCGTTCTCCTGGAAACGACCTTGAAGGCTCTATTTCGTGGCCGATTCGATCTATTCCGTAAATCCTTCGGTCTATTCCCAGCATTCGGCTCTTGGTTTACCGTCCCCTAATAAGATCTTCGGAGCAGCACTTTGCGTGTACTTTCGATCAACGACGGGAGGGGGATATTTCCATGCAAATTCCGCATGGTCTTTCACAACATGTCGGCTTGGATCTGGCGACAAACGCCTTGAAGCGAATGAATGCGATCCGAACACTCCTCTTCATCTGCTCACCCGGGACAATCTCCACCGCGATGACGGCGGCCATCGAAAGCGAGTTTCCGTGGCTCAGCGTCAAGACGGTTCCCGACCTGAAACTGGCCTCGGTGGAATTCGACAATCCCGTCCAGCTCGTGCTGGCGGATGTCCGCCTTGCCTCCGCTCTCGCCGAGTACTGGCCGGAGCTCGCCCGACACCATCCTGCTGCGACCCTTGCGCTGATGGGTACCGATGACGGCGAGATAGCCTCCGATCATCGAAGGGCGAAAGAGCTCGAAATCGTCCAGGGCATCCTGCCGTTCAACGTCAATCTCGACGTTTTCCTGTCAGGCCTGCGGATCATATTGAAGGGTGGCACATATTTCCCTTCCACAGCTTACCGGGCCCAGAGAAACGCACCTCTCGAAGGCGAAGAGCCGGCGGATCTCAAGCCAGCCTTATATCAGGCCGGCAAGCCGGCGATCGAAAAGCTGACAAAACGCGAGAACGAAATTCTTGTCCGGATGGCCATGGGCAATCAGAACAAGATCATCGCGGCCGCGCTCGGTCTATCCGAACATACCGTGAAGATTCATATCCACAACATCATCACCAAGCTCGGCGTGCATAACAGAACGGAAGTCGTAGCTCTCTATTTCGAATATAGGCGCAAGGATACGACCGGCAATGCAGGCGACTCGAACCGTGGCCAGGACGGCCGCTCCCTCTCAGGCGACAAGTACTAGGCTCCAGGACATCCTGCTCCTGATCGGGCAGCTGAACTATACCTGGACCAATACGGAAAGCCTGCTGATCCACATGATCGCAGGCCTTGCCAAGGTGGACAAGGAAACGGCGATCGTCATCTTCCTGACCTTGAATACGACCCGGGCCCGGGTCGATCTCGTGGAACGGCTGACCAAGATGCGCAAGACCGCGCCCGTCTGCCGCAAGGAAATCCTGGAGGCCACTCGTCGCCTTTCTGAGGAAGCCAAGCTTCGCAACAAATACAATCACTGCATTTATTCATTCGATCCCGACAGCGGCCGCAACATCACGCAATCGATGCGGATCTTCGAAAGCAGGGACGAGATCAAATACGGAAAGATCGAGGAGCTCGATGCGCGCGAGATCGGCCGGATCCGGGAAAGCATCAATTCGCTCGTCGCGATCAACAGGATGTTCTGGGACATCACCGAACGTTACGGCTTCCCCACCTAAACCTCAGCAAGGCGTTACCCGAGGCCCGGCACCGCTATGCCGGGCAGGAAGCCGTTGAGAGCGTCGGCCAGCGTGACGATCGAAATGAGATGGCCGGCATCGTCAGTGATGGAAATGGCCCGCAAAGCCAGGACTTCGCCCTGCTGAATATGTTCGACGACGATGTCTCTCATTCCAGAGATGACTTCGGCCGTGGCTCTCTCGATATCGAGGAAGTCGAGGCCCTCGGTATCGGGAATAAAGCCGTCTTTCAGATCGACATTCAGGAAATATCTCACCATCGAACCCAACCTCCCGGGGATAGCGTGGCGGCCACTTGAAACTGCGAATCCAACCCGTGGCAGAAGCGGCGCTGACAACCTTCAAGCGTCTACTCCCACATCTCCCGATCTGCGACTAGGCTCAATCAGAACATTGGGAAATATATAAATTACTCAGGGTTCCGGTCAATCCGGAATTGGCAGCTTACCATAGAAATGGGACTTTAAATCTTCGCAGCCGCCGGCTTTGCGGGTGATCACTTAAGGCCGATCGCATGCCTCTCCGCAAGCCAGCGCCTTGCCGCATGCATATTGATACTCGACCAGTCATGGTTCAGCGCCGAAATGAACAAGCTGTCATTCTGGAGGATAAATTCCTCAAGATATCGCTGCAGTTCGACAGCATCTCCGTCAAACTCTACCAACCATGCAGTTCCGGATAACTTGCAGGTTACAAGCGGCTGAATCCTTTTGCGCGCCCGATTGTATGACTCAATCTTCTCGAATTCCAATATAACCAGAAACACTGCCATACATCGCACCTCCAGGCAGGAGGAAACAAATATTGATGTGCAAAGTTCCCTTCGGAAAATTCGGAAGATTTTTTTGCTAGCGCGCAGGTTTTCTAAAAGGAAAACTCAGCATTCAGGTGCGGGTTTGCGCTACATCGGAGCGCTCAGCGAAACCTTGAACCAAGGGGATCCCGACGCCAGGCAGCTTCGGCAAGACCCGCGCCACCTCGGGATATTTGTCCAGGTCCTGAAACGCGAGACAGCGGGGACATGGCATTTCAACCGCGCCGCAGCCGCAGCATCGGGTACCGGTATACGGTTTGGCAGGATGAGCTTCGCAAACCCAGCCCGTGTCCTTGCAGTCTCCGCACCTGAACATGAGCGAAATCCTCTCTGATCCGCAGGGCAGCAAGGATAACACGCGCGTGAGTCGCGGGCAGTTGCACCAAATGAGCTATATCGATAGGCCTATCGGCCTCGTGGCTGATGGAGAGAATGGACCACTTCAGGCGGGACAGCGCTCCATTGATATCCACGGCGGTCGATCGCGGCCACCACCGCGAGCGGTCATGCACCGGTGGCGCCCTGGGACCATGGCGCTCAAAATATCATCCAGTTGATCACGATCCCGATCCACGGCATAACCGACCCGAACAGCCGGGACATTTGAGATGGATGAAAAGTTCGACATCGGTGCACGCCTCAACGCCATGCGCGCGGCCGCCGGCCTTTCGCAGCGCCAGCTCGCCGAAAGGGCGGGTGTCCCGCACGCGCAGATATCCAATGTCGAGACCAACAAGGTCAGCCCTTCCGTTTCAACGCTTCGCAAGATCCTGAACGGTCTCGGCGTCGGCATGGGTGATTTTTTCGAGCCGGAACGCAGCCCGCCGAAAGGCCCGTTCTTCTCGGCACATGAACTGGTCGACCTGACTTCGAAGGTTGCCGCATCGCCGATTGCAGGCGGTGACGGCGCGCTGATCTTTCGCCAGATCGGCGATGCGCGGGCGCATAACCTGCAGATCCTCCACGAGATCTACGGCCCCCATGCGGACACCGGCGAAACACGGCTGCAGCATGCGTCCTCGGAAGGCGGCTATGTGGTCGAGGGCGAGCTGGAAGTGACGGTCGGCGACGACGTTCGCGTCCTCAAAGCCGGCGAGGCCTACCTCTTCGACAGTCGCATGCCTCACCGATTCCGCAACCTCTCGGATCGGCAGACGATCGTCATTTCAGCTTGCTCGCCGCCCTATCTCTGATTTTTCGAATGCCTCTTGCTCAAAATAATGAGCAGGACTATAGCTTAGGTCATCGACCCCAGGGGATATCGTCATGACCATTTCAGCAGATCTGCAGTCCCGCCAGAAAGCCGCCGTGGCGGGCGGCGTCGGAACCCGGGGCATCTTCGCCCAGAAAGCCCTGAACGCACAGCTCTGGGACGTCGATGGCAAGCGCTTCATCGATTTCGCCGCCGGCATCGCGGTCAACAATACCGGCCATCGGCATCCGTCCGTCATGCGCGCCGTCGCCGAGCAGGCCGAACATTTCACCCATACCTGCTTCCACGTCGCGCCCTACGAAGGTTATGTCAGGCTCGCCGAGCGGCTGAACGCCCTGGCGCCGACCGGAGCTGAAAACCGCACCATGCTGGTGACGACCGGCGCCGAGGCGGTCGAAAATGCCGTGAAGATCGCCCGCGCCTATACCGGCCGCGCCGGCATCATCGCCTTTTCGGGTGCCTTCCACGGCCGCACGATGCTCGGCATGGCGTTGACCGGCAAGGTCATGCCCTACAAGAAGAATTTCGGCCCCTTCCCGGCCGACATCTACCATGCGCCCTTCCCCACCCCCTATCTCGGTTTCTCGACCGAGGAGGCGATCGCCGGACTCGAACGGCTGTTTGCGGCCGATGTCGATCCGGAGCGGATTGCGGCCTTCATCGTCGAGCCGGTCCAGGGCGAAGGCGGCTTCAACGTCGCACCGAGGGAATTCCTCGTCCACCTTCGCGACGTCGCGGATAAATACGGCATCGTGCTGATCGCCGACGAGATCCAGGCCGGCATGGCCCGCACCGGCCGGATGTTCGGTTTCGAACATGCCGGCGTGAAGCCGGACATGATCACCATGGCAAAGGGTCTGGCCGGCGGCTTCCCGCTTTCGGCCGTCACCGGCAAGGCCGAGATCATGAACGCAGCCCATCCGGGCGGGCTCGGTGGCACCTATGCCGGCAATCCGCTGAGCGTCGCCGCCGCCAATGCCGTACTCGACGTGTTGGAGGATGAAAAGCTCTGCGAACGCGCCGCCGAAGTCGGCCGCCGGATCACTGAGCGGCTGACCATGATCCCCTCCCGCCAGGGCATGGAACATATCGGCGACGTGCGCGGCCTCGGTGCCATGGTGGCGTTCGAACTGGTCGAAGACCGCCAGTCGAAGGCAGCGTCGCCCGCTCTCACCAACCGCATCATTGCGGAAGCGGAGGCACGCGGCCTGATCCTCCTGTCTTGCGGGACACGCTTCAATGTGATCCGTTTGCTGCCGCCGCTCACCATCGAGTGGGAGGTTCTGGATGAAGGGCTAGCCATTCTCGAGGCTTCGATCGAGGCAGCGTTCTCCGACGCGACCGCTTCGGCAGCCGCTTGAACCTCGCGCATCACCGCTGACCGCGGACCGATCGGGCCCGCGGTTTTTCTCGGTCGCGGCAGCCTTTGGCATGCTGCAAAGATAAGGAAAAGCGCATGAACGGCGCCGATATGCTGTGTGACGTCCTTCTGGTGAACGGCGTCGATGTCTGCTTTGCCAATCCCGGCACGTCGGAGATGCATTTCGTCGCCGCTCTCGACCGCAAGCCGGCCATGCGCTGCGTGCTCGGTCTGTCGGAAGGCGTGGTGACGGGTGCCGCCGATGGCTATGCCCGCATGGCGGACAAGCCGGCCGCTACCCTTCTCCATCTCGGCCCCGGCCTCGCCAACGGTCTGGCCAACCTCCACAATGCCCGCCGCGCCCGAACGCCGATGCTGAATGTCGTCGGCGACCATGCCTCCTATCACCTTCAATATGATGCGCCGCTTACCAGCGATATCGAAAGCCTGGCCCGTCCGATGTCCCATTGGGTCGGACGCGCCGCCGGCGCTGCCGATATCCGCCGCTGCACCGAAGAAGGCTATGTGGCGGCGCTTGCCAATCGCGGCGTCTCGACCATGATCCTGCCGGCGGACGCCGCCTGGGGCGAGGTTTCGCCGGAAACGCTCACGCCTGCCCCCATCCCTGCCCCTCCGGCGGTCGACCCCGAGACCCTGAAAGCCGCCGTTGCCGCGCTGCGCGGCGGCAAGCGGGCCGTGATCATGCTGGCGGGAGCGGCGTTGAGGGAAAAACCTGCCGAAATCGCCGGCCGCATCGCTGCCGCCACCGGCGCCGTGCTTTTTTCCACGTCCTCGGGCCGCAGCGCCCGCGGCGCCGGGCGCGCGCTCATCAGACCGGTGCCCTACAAGATCGATCTTGCCCTCGAGGCGCTCCAGGATTTCGAGGTCGCCATCTGCATCGGCGGGCCGCGCCCAGTTACCTTCTTTGCCTATCCCGGGAAGCCGAGCACAACCCTGCCGCCTTCCTGCGAGGTCATCCAGCTGGCGGAGCACGAACACGATCTCGCCGACGTGCTGGTGACGCTCGCCGATGCACTCGGGATCAAGCAGGGTTCGGACTTCGTCCGCAACCGGTTCATCCAGAATGATATCCAGGTGCCGACCGGAGCGCTGACCCCCGATGCGATCAGCTTCGCGATCGGGCGCCGTCTACCGGAAAATGCGGTTGTCATCGATGAAGGCCTGACCTCCATCGGCCAGTATCCGGTTCTGGCACCCGGGCTCCCACCCCACGATCACCTTCCGATCACCGGTGGAGCCATCGGCATCGGCATCCCTCTCGCAGCTGGCGCCGCGATCGGGGCGCCGGATCGCAAGGTGGTGGCGATGCAGGCCGACGGCAGCGGCATGTACACCGTGCAGGGCCTCTGGACCCAGGCGCGCGAACAACTCGACGTCGTCACCATCGTCTTCGCCAACAGCGCCTACCGCATCCTTCAGGGCGAAATGACCAATGTCGGCGTCAATGCCTATGGCCGCAATGCCCAGCGCATGCTCGATCTCGACGCGCCAAAACTCGACTGGTGCTCGCTCGCCAAGGGTCTGGGCGTCGAGTCCGGCCGCGCGACGACGATCGAGGAATTCGTCAAGCTGTTCGACGGCGCGCTCATCCGCAAGGGACCCTTCCTGATCGAGGCGGTGATCGATTGATTGCTGCGGAGATTATCCGCAGACGTTACATGGCAACCAGATGACCCGGTGAAACCGTCTTATAGTCGAGCGGATTCACCTTGTAGTCCACTGAACGGATCGGGCTCTTGAGCTCGTCGCTGGCGACCGTCCGCTTTTCGCGGCGGCGATCGGGGTCGGGCACCGGCACGGCGGCCATCAGTTTCTTCGTATACGCGTGCTGCGGATTGCCGAACACCGAGGCGCGCGGGCCGATCTCGACGATCTCGCCCAAATACATCACCGCCACCCGGTGGCTGACCCGCTCGACCACCGCCATGTCGTGGGAGATGAACAGGAAGGCGAGGTTGAGGCTCTGCTGCAGGTCGAGCATCAGGTTGATGACCTGCGCCTTGATCGACACGTCGAGCGCCGAGACGCTTTCATCCGCAACGATTACCTTGGGCTCGAGCGCAAGCGCCCGAGCGATGCAGATGCGCTGGCGCTGGCCGCCGGAAAATTCGTGCGGATAGCGGTTGACCATGTCGGACGTCAGACCGACCTTGCGCAGCATGTCGGCAACCACGTCCTTGGCCTGTTTCGCCGTGCCCATCTTGTGCTCGAGATAGGGCTCGGCGATCGCCTGGCCGATCGTCATGCGCGGGTTGAGTGAGGCGAACGGATCCTGGAAGATCATCTGCACGGATTTGCGCATCTCGCGCATCTCGCGCTTGTCGAGTGCCAGCACATCGCGGCCCTCGACGACAACCGAACCGGCATCCGGCTCGATCAGCCGCATGATCGCGCGGCCCGTCGTCGACTTGCCGCAGCCGCTTTCGCCGACCAGCGACAGCGTCTCGCCGGCATGCAGATCGAAGGAGACGTTCTCGACCGCATGCACCCGGCCGCTGACACGGCCGAACAGGCCGGAATGGATGTCGAAACGCTTGGTGAGGTTCTTCACCTCCAGAATGGGCCGGTCGTTGGCCGCAACCGTATCGGCGACCTCCACCTGCACATCGGATTCCCCGGTCGCCACATCGACGACGGGGAAACGCAGCGGCCGCTCGTATTTCTGCATCGAGCCGAGTACCGGCACAGCGGCCAGTAGCGCCCGCGTATAAGGATGTTTACCGCGATGGAAGATGTCGGGCGTATCGCCCGTCTCCACCTGCTCGCCGCGATACATGACGATCGTGCGGTCGGCGACTTCGGCCACCACGCCCATATCATGGGTGATGAAGAGGACGGACGTCCCCTCCTCGTCCTGCAGCACCTTTATCAGGTCGAGGATCTGGCCCTGGATCGTGACGTCGAGCGCCGTCGTCGGCTCGTCGGCGATCAGCAGCTTCGGTTTCGAGGCGAGCGCCATGGCGATCATGACGCGCTGGCGCATGCCGCCGGAAAAGCGATGCGGATATTCGTCGAAACGGGAGGCCGCCGACGGTATGCGGACCTTTTCGAGCAGCCGGATGGTCTCGGCTTTAGCCTCCGCCGCTGACATCGCCTTGTGGCAGAGCAGCGCCTCGGAAATCTGGTCGCCGATGGTGAAGAGCGGATTGAGGCTCGTCATCGGCTCCTGGAAGATCATCGCCACATCGTTGCCGCGCACCTTGCGCATCTCGTGTTCGGGAAGCGCCAGAAGGTTTCGCCCGCCGAGCATGATCTTGCCCTGGATACGGCTTGTACCCTCCTGCAGCAGCCGCATGATCGAGAGCGAGGTGACGCTCTTGCCGGACCCGCTTTCGCCGACGATCGCCACAGTCTCGCCGGGAGCGACGGTGAAGGAAACGTCGCGCACGACCGACTTCCACTCGCCATCCACATTGAACGAGGTGGTCAGGTTCTCCACCGAGAGGACCGGCTGAGCGGACTGGACGGTTTGTGCTTGCGAGATGGCCATGATCGTTCCCTTCTTGTCGTTGTTTTCTGCTCAGTCCGGCCAGCGGAGAGCACCGTCGAAACGGTGGCGACTGCGTTCTTCGATCGGGGTGGCGATGATCTCGTTGGAGGCGCGCGCCTTGTCGAGTTCTTCCGTCAGGCGGGCCGCGACGATGGTTTCCTGGCCCGGATGCAGGTTGCAGGGATCGAGGTAGAAATAGTGATGCTCCACCTCGTGGTCGCGGACGATGATTGGTGGATTGCCACGGCCGAGCGCTGCGGCCAGATCCCAGGCGGTGATATGCGCCTCCTGCGCGGAGATGATGACGCGCATGCGGTCGAGCGGATTGTTGGTCGGATCGGGTTCGATCAGGGCGGTGACACCCGGACGGCCGTCGAGCGTCTGTTTCCAGAGATTGAGGTAACCCGTCTCGCGTTCGCGGATGCCCGCATGGTCACGCTTCTCCCAGGCTTCCAGCGCCGCCATGACGCCGAAGACGCTTTCCTTGCCGACCTTCATGCCGCGGCCGATGCCCATGTTCTGGAGGAAGGCGCTGCGCACCAGTTCCTTTTTGCCGGCAACGATGCCTGAAGTCGGGCCGCCGAGGAACTTGTGGCCGGAATAAAGGACGATATCGGCGCCCTGCGCCAGGAAAAGCTTGAGGTCATATTCGGAAGCCGCATCCACGATGACCGGCACGCCCTTGGCATGGGCGATCTCGACGAACTCGACAAGGTTGAGCAGACCGTAGTCGACCACATGGTGCGAGACGACATAGACGGCGGCAGCCGTCTTCTCGGTGATCGCGTTTTCCATGTGGTAGCGGTGCGTCGAGGTCGCCTGGCCGACCAGCACCACCTTGCCACCGGCCAGCCGGATCGCCTGGTCCACCGGTGCGCCATAGCTCACCACGTGGCCCATCTGCACGAGCACTTCGTTCTTGTCCGGCACGGTATCCGGCAGCTTCTCGATGGCCAGCAGGTTGTTGCCGGTGATCGCACCCGCGACTGCGAGGCTGATGCCCGAGGAACAGGAGGCCGTGACGAAGCCTGCCTCACCGCCGGTCAACCGGGCGATGATCGCGCTCGCCTTGCGCTGCAGGTCATTGATCTCCACGAATTGCGGCAGGATCGCCGCCATCGCCTGAATCGCTTCGGGAACGACAATCGAGGCCCCAAGGCTGGTCATCGTGCCGGAAACGTTGATGACCGGGCGAAGGCCGATCTGGGTGCGGATATCATCGCTCATTGTGGTTCTCCAAAGTGGCGGCCAGTGGCGAATTGCCATCGACAGATATGCCATAATAATGTAATAGCCTCTCGAATTCAGACGAGGAGCGTTGAATTGGACGCAAAGACTTCATCCGCAGACCTCACCGGTGACGCTGGCTCCGAAGCGGAAGCCAAGGGCGCGCGCCGTTCGCGCGTGAGCGGCATCGACCGCGCGCTGCAGGTGATCGATTATCTCTACGAAACGGGTGCGCCGTCCGGCGCCTATGCGATCGCCAAGGCGGTCAAGGCGCCGCTGTCGACCGTCTACGTGATCATCGACGATCTGGTCGAAAAGAACATGCTCGCCCGCAATGCCGACGGCTCTATCTGGCTCGGCGCCCGGCTCTACCATTACGGCCTCGCCTATGCCCGGTCGCTGGATTTCATGAGTGTCGCGACCCACGAGATGCACGACCTCTGCCGGCAGGCGGGCGAAACCGTGCAGGTCTGTGGTCGCGACGGCGATTACATGCTGGTGCTCGCCATGGCGGACGGGCCGAGCCATTATCAGGTCGCGTCTCGCGTCGGCACCCGCGTGCCGCTCAACTGGACGGCATCCGGCCGGCTTCTCGTCGGGCATCTGCCGGAGGCCGAGCGGATCGAGCTGTTCAAGCGCTGCGCCCGCACCTCGCCCACCGGCCGCGCCGAGATCGACGCCCGCACGCTGTCGGACTCGGCCGGCAAGGCCTTCGAGGAACGGCTGTCCATCCAGGTGGCGGAGTCCGATTATGCGGTTGCCTGCATCGCCTCGCCGGTCTGCGACCGGAGCGGTGAATGCGTCGCCACCATTTCCATCGTGCTGCCGGAACAGAAAGTCGTGTCCGACGGGAACCACTATACGGAGCACGTCCGTGCTTCCGCCCAGCGGATCGAGAAGCTGATGGGTTGGCGCAACCACTGACCTTGCCTCCTCAGTCGTTCAGCGAGACGATCGCCTCGATTTCGACGGTGATATTGCCCGGCAGCGAGCCGAAACCGACCGCCGAACGGGCATGCTGGCCCGCATCGCCGAACACCGCAATGAGGAGGTCCGAGCAGCCGTTGATGACGCTCGGATGATCCTCGAAATCCGGTACGGCATTGACCATGCCGAGCAGTTTCACGACCCGCTTAACCCGTGAAAGGTCCCCGAGCGCCTCGTGCATGACCGCAAGCAGGTTGATGCCGACGAGCCGCGCATGCTGATAGGCGAGATCGACGCTGACATCGGCGCCCACCTTGCCGGCATGCAGATGGCCATCCGCCTCGCGCGGACCCTGCCCGGAGAGGTAGAGCATGTTGCCTTCGCGGACATGCGTGACGAAATTGGCGATCGGCGGCGGCGGCGGCGGCAGCTTGATGCCGAGCGCGATCAGCCGATCGTAAGGTGTCTGTGCCGTGGGAGCGGCTTTTGCTGAAGACGTATTCACGTCAACTCCTGTCATGCGATTTCAAGAAACGCCTCAGCGCCACGAGTAACCGTGGCTGTGGCGAACGAGCTTGCGGGCCCGCGGGATGTAGCGGCTGGCGGTGATGGCTTCCGAGCCGATGACGGCGTAACGCGGCTCGAACAGTTTCTGCAGACGCGAGACGTCACCGTTGGAATCGGTCGCCTCGAGATCGGCATCGATGAGATCGAAGATCGTGAAATCGGCCCGTTCACCGACCGACAGCCGGTTTTCCATGGAAAGCTTGATGACCGAAGCCGGATGATGGGTGACCGCTTCCACAACCTTGTCGAAAGGCATGCCCACCGACAGCAGCTTGGACATGGTGGTCGCCAGGTCCCAGACCGGAAAGTTCATCGAATGGCCGTGCAGGTCGGTCGAGATCGAATAGGGCAGCAGGCCGCGGGCGATCGCCGCTTCCGCCACCTTGAAGGAGAAGGACGCGCCGCCATGGCCGATGTCGAGGCGGATGCCCTCGCCGGCGCAGCGTTCGGCAAGATTATAGAGATCCTCGTCTTCCATGATGCTCGAACCGGCCTTGCCGTTGAAGCAATGGGTGACGACGTCGCCGGGGCCGAGGATTTCCAGCACCTCGTCATAGAGCGCAGGTGGCTCTCCGACATGCACCATCATCGGCACTTTCAGGATCTTGGCGATCTTCTTGCCGAGCTTCACCGGCGTGACGCCCCAGGAACCGGTGATGACGTGGCTCGCCCGCACCTTGATTCCGACGATATGCTCCTTGTTCTCCGCATAACATTCGAGGATGCGGTCGAGGTCGATATCGCGGATATCACGCAGTTCGGCGACGCGGTTGCAGGCGACGAGGCCGATAGAACCGAGGTTCAGGAACGCCTTGATACGCTCCTTCGACGGCTCGATGATGTACTCGCGAAAACCATGGAAATTGGCCTCGCCCGCAGAACCGGCATCGACCAGCGTGGTGACGCCACGCTCGGCGCCGCATTCGGACGGACGGATCGAGATATCTGTGCCGCCATGCCAGATGTGCACATGCAGGTCGATCCAGCCGGGCGAGATGAAGGCGCCCTTGCCATCGACGCGGATCGCATCCGCGGGGGCTGCAAGCGACGGGCCGATCGCGGAGATCTTTCCGTCGGCGCCGACCAGGATGTCGGTCGTGCCGGAGGCCGCACTGCCGCCGAAAGCCATCGGCTTCACATTGGTGAGGAGGAGCGGCTGGCCCGCTGTTTCACCGGTCATTTACAGGTCCTTTCGAAGTCTTGGATCGAGCATGTCCCGCAATCCGTCGCCGACCATCTGCAGCGACAGGACGGAAAGAATGATGGCAAAGCCCGGGAAATAGGTCATCCAGTCGGCCTGGCCGACATATTGGCGACCGGCGGAGATCATCGTTCCCCAGGTCGGGATTTCCGGGCTGACGCCGAGGCCGAGGAACGAAAGTCCGGCTTCGGCGAGCATGGCGCTGGCAAACAGGAACGTGCCCTGCACCAGGATCGGCGATATCAGGTTGCGCAGCACATGCCGCGTCATGATGTGGAAGGTCGAAATGCCCAACGCCTTCGCCGCCTCCACGTAAGGCAGTTCGCGGATCACCAGCGTCGAGGCCCGGACGATACGGGCAAGCCGCGGCGAATAGACGATCGACAGCGCGATGATCACCGTCACCAGCGACGGCCCGAGCGCTGCGACCAGCGCGATCGCAAGCAGGATATCCGGAAAAGCCATCATGGCATCGATCAGCCGGGCAATCGGGGTATCGAGCTTCTGGAAGAAGCCGGCCAGCAGCCCGAGCGTCACGCCGATGACGGCCGAAAGAGTGACGACCGCCGCCCCGACGAGCAGCGACAGCCGCCCGGCATAGATTGTTCGCGAAAAGATATCGCGGCCGAACTCGTCGGTGCCGAACCAGTAGATCTCGCTCGGCGGCTTCAGCCGGTTGACGATCGACAGCTTCGACGGCGAATAGGGCGCGATCCACGGCGCGAAAACCGCGAGCAGAACGAAGATCACGATGACGACCAGTCCGAGCGCGACCGTCTTGCGTTTCAGGAAACGACGGAAGAACTTGGCGCCCTCGCTCGAGGCCGGTTTGGTGGTGACAATTTCCGCCATCAGTAGCGCACCCTTGGATCGACCAGCAGATAGAGCATGTCGATTGCGAAATTGATCAGGACATAGAGGGCGGCGATGACGAGCAGCGCACCCTGGATGACGGGATAGTCACGCCGCAGCACCGCCGAAACCACCAGATTGCCGACGCCCGGCAGGCCGAATACGGTTTCGGTGACGACGGCGCCGGAAATCAGTACGGCAGCAGTCAAGCCCAGCACGGTGAGGATGGGGATCAGCGCGTTCTTCAGCGCATGTTTCAGCACGACGCGTCGCTCGATCAGCCCCTTTGCGCGGGCGGTTCGGATATAGTCGTCGCCGAGCACGTCGAGCATCGATGCCCGGGTAAACCGCAGGATCAGCGCCGACGAAACGAGCCCGAGCGCGAAGGCTGGTAGCGTTAGGTGGTACATCCGTTCGGCAAAGCTGGCGCCCGGCCCGCCATAGCCGGAAACCGGGAAGAAATTCATCCGCACGGCGAAGAACTGCATCAGGATGAGGCCGAGCCAGAAGCTCGGAATGCTGGCCGCCAGCATTGCGACCGTCGTCGCGGCCTGGTCCACGAAGGACCCGCGCCGGTAGGCCGCATAGATGCCGATCGGCAGTGCGATGACGCCGGCAATCGCCAACGAGAAGATCGTCAGGAAAAATGTCGGTTCGGCGCGGTCGAGAAGCGCTGACGTCACCGGCATGTTGAGAAATATCGATTGGCCGAGGTCGCCCCTCAGAAGCTGGCCGATATAGAAGACATATTGAACTGCGATGGACTGATCGAGGCCGAGGCGCGTCCGCAGTTCGGCGACGTCCTGGGCCGTGGCATCGGGACCGAGCATGACCGCGGCCGGATCGCCGGGCGTCACGCGAACGATCACGAAGACGATCGTCACGACGAGAAACATCACCACGATCATGCCGGCAAGGCGTTGAAGGATATAGCGTATCATACGAAGGTTTTCCTGTGTCCGGCATTGCGGACATCATCGAAGACAGATGCCGGTCCGTAAACCGGCATCCGCGTCCCTTGGGAGGACTATTACTTCTTGATCGATGCGTTCCAGAAATAGGGCCACGGAGCCGGATCGACGCCCTGAAGCTTGGTCGAGATCGCCGAGACTGCGTTGAAATCGCCGATCTTCATGAAAGGCGCTTCGTCATAGAGAGCCTTCTGGACATTGGCCCAGAGATCGACGCGTTTCTTCGGATCCGACTCTGCCGAGAAAGCATCCACGGCCGCCTTTCTGGCCGGCGTGTCCCACCAGCCCGGGGATGTCGGCGCAAGCGAACCGATCAGTGCAGGTTCGGGGAGGAAGGGGCTGTGAGTGATGTAGATGTCCCAAAGCGCCTTGTCGGTGCGGCGCTGGGTGAGCGTCGCCCAATCCACCACCTGCATGTCGACGGCAAAGCCGGCAAGCTTCAGATACTCGGCGGCGACCTGCGCCATCTTGTAGTGGAATTCGTATTGGCGGCTGGTCAGGATGCGGATCGGCTTGCCGTCATAACCCGCGGCCTTCGCCGCCTTGGCAGCGCCTTCCGGGTCGGCGACGTTGTAATTGCCCTTCACCCCGGCATCCGTGCTCCACGTGAAGGAAGCCGGGTAGATGTTGCCGTCGAGGGCATAGAAATCCTTGCTGCCGAAGGCGGCGGCAAGCATGTCTTCCATGCTGAGCGCCTGACGGATCGCCTTTCGAACGCCAAGGCTTTTGGCGGCACCTTCCGCGGTGTTGAAGACGAAGACCGGATAACCGAACGGCTTCAGGAGCAGCGGCTGGGTGGCCTTCGAGGCCTTCAGCTTGTCGAAGGATTCGACCGGCAGCGAGTCGACATAGTCGTACTGGCCGGAAACGGCGGCTTCGACGCGGGTGTTCGGGTCCGGAACCGGCACGAAACGGATCTCGTCGAGATACTGGTGGCGGGCGCCGCCATAACCGTCGCTCTCGCCCGAACGCGGCTTGTAGTCCTTGAAGCGGGTGAGCTGGATATACTGGTCGGCCTTGCGCTCCTTCAGCATATAGGGGCCGGTACCGATGAAGTCGGTCATCGTATCGGCCTGCTTTTCCGCCGGGATGATGATCGCGGCGGAGTTGTTGAAGGCGAGCAGCGAGGCGAGCGGCGCATAGGGCTGCTTCAGCTTGATCGTCACGGTCGCCGGATCGGTGGCGGAGACGGACTCGATGAAACCGGCGGCCTGCTTGCCGCGCGAGGCGAGCTTGGTCCAGCGGGTGAGCGACGCGACGACATCTTCCGATGTCATGTCGCTGCCGTCATGGAACTTGATGCCGGTGCGCAGCTTGATCGTATAGGTCTTGCCGTCTGCACTCACCTCCGGCAGGCTTTCCGCCAGAAGCGGCGTGACGCCCCACTTCTTGTCGAACGTATAGAGCGTTTCAAACATGTGCTGCGTGACGATACCAACAAGGTCGGCTGTCGAGGTCATCGGATCGAGCGTCGGCGGCTCGCCGATGGTCGCGACGTTGATGATGCCGCCCTTCTCCTGCGCCATCAGGAATGACGGCGCGGCGATGAGCGCCGTTGCAACAAGGAATGCAAGCTTCAATTTCATGATAGTCTCCCGTTTATGTTCCACAATTATGTTATATAGACTTTTATAACAGAATATAGAACGTAACCGCCCTGTCAATGGGGAGGAGAAACGAGCGGCGGCGGCCGCCTGACAACGATATTTTGCGACCCCGGCGCCGGGAGGTTTCAGTCGAGGTGGTTCGCGGAGCTCCTCGATCGGCTGTGCGACGCACCGGCGCCCCACAAAATCTCGATCTAATTTGCCGCCTGGGGCTGGACGAATGCGTCTTCGACAGCGAAAACACACAGCCTTGGCTGCGAGCTGAAGACCGCGCTTTGCGCCAGGCGGAAGAACAAGACAAGATAGAGTGGCCCCTTCGGCCACATCTGACGGGAGGAGATACACCAGCATGACCGACAATCTCATCGATACGTTCGCCAACGGGCTTTTTGTCGGCCGCGTCTGGAATCCTGCCGTTTCAGGCCCGAGCGTCGTCACGCTGCATGACGGTGCCGTCGTCGATATCACCAGCAAACAAGCGCCGACCCTCAGCGCGCTTCTGGAGCGCGCCGATGTTGCGGAATTTGTCCGAAACGCCGCCGGCCCGGTCATCGGCACGTTGGAAGACCTTGCCAGGAACAGCACGGGCAGGCCCGATCCGTCGCGCCCCCATCT
This sequence comes from Neorhizobium vignae, assembly GCF_000732195.1. Taxonomy (GTDB): domain Bacteria; phylum Pseudomonadota; class Alphaproteobacteria; order Rhizobiales; family Rhizobiaceae; genus Neorhizobium; species Neorhizobium vignae. The sequence goes on along the minus strand of NZ_JNNU01000015.1, from coordinate 84,500 downwards.
GCTGGCGCCCGTCGATCTGCAGGCGATCAAGGCCTGCGGCGTGACATTCGCGCAATCGATGATCGAGCGCGTCATCGAGGAGAAGGCCGCCGGCAATCCGGACAGGGCGGCCGCCATCCGGCAGACCGTCAGCACGATCATCGGCGGCAGCCTCAAGGACCTGAAGGCCGGTTCGCCGCAATCCGCGAAGGTCAAGGAAGCGCTGATCAGGGAGGGCATGTGGTCGCAATATCTCGAAGTCGGCATCGGCCCGGATGCTGAAGTCTTCACCAAGGCGCCGGTATTGGCCTCGGTCGGCTGGGGCGCGGATGTCGGCCTCCATCCCGTATCGACCTGGAACAATCCGGAGCCGGAAATCGTGCTGGCGGTCAGCAGCCAGGGCGAGATCAAGGGAGCGACGCTCGGCAACGACGTCAACCTGCGCGACGTCGAGGGGCGGTCGGCGCTTCTGCTCGGCAAGGCGAAGGACAACAATGCCTCCTGCTCGATCGGGCCTTTCATCCGCCTCTTCGATGAAGATTACGGATTGGACGATGTCCGCAATGCCGAACTCGACCTGCGCGTCACCGGGCCGGAGGGATATGTCCTCAACGGCAAGAGCTCGATGTCGCAGATCAGCCGCGACCCGCTCGATCTGGTCAAGCATACATGCGGCGAGCATCATCAATATCCCGACGGCTTCATGCTGTTTCTCGGCACGCTGTTTGCGCCGACGGAGGATCGCGACGTGCCGAACCAAGGCTTCACCCACAAGATCGGCGACATCGTCGAGATCTCCTCTCCGGGCCTCGGCACGCTGCGCAACACGGTACGCCTCTCGACCGAATGCCCTCCCTGGAGCTTCGGCATCTCGGCGCTGATGAAGAACCTCGCTGCCCGCGGCTTGCTCTAGGTAGGGCGCCCCTCCTTTCTTTCCCGCATCGCCGACTGCCGACCCTCGCCACGGCAGTCAAATCGGTCTATGAGACCGGCATGGACGAGACGGGACACCGAACAGAATGAACACGCCTTGGAACAAGCCGGTCGTCATATCGATCGGCGAGCCGCCAGCCGAAACCGCGATTGAAACGACGCAGGCCGCGGCATGGGCGATGATCGAAGACTGGCCGGTGGAGGATGGCACGGCCCTCGACCGGGCGCTCGAAGTCTGCGCCGCGGTGGATGCCGGAAAACGCAAGCCGGAAGAGGCCAGAAAGGCCTTCGTCGAAGCGGCTATGGAAGCGCATATCCTGATCCGCGCCTGAGCTTTCCGCCAGATCGATCCGCGTCATCCCCATGACGAAGCAGGCTGCTCGCTCCCTTGCCGGGACAAGCGTCAGACGATGCGCTCGCCGGTTACGGGAAGAAAGGCGTTGACAGGCGCGCGGCCGGTTGGGGACAACGGGGAGCTGATTTCGCGCTTTGCCGGGTTCGCGGCCCGCGTCGAAAACGAGGATGGCCGATCGATTTGACCGGCAGAATGACAACAGGGGATTTGATAGCATGACCGATTTCGATGCGGTGCACGAACGCCGGGGCACCGGCAGCTCGAAGTGGAGCAAGTATCCGGACGACGTACTGCCCATGTGGGTCGCGGATATGGACTTCCCCGCGGCACCGGAGATCGTCGACGCCATTCGCAACCGGCTCGAGCATCCGATGCTCGGCTACGGCGTCGCCCGCGACGAACTGCGTGCCCGGATCATCGCCGACATGCTGGAAAAATACGGCTGGACCGTTGCGCCCGATGAGATCGTCTTCCTCCCAGGCGTCGTTCCGGGTTTCAACATGGCGCTGCACGCGATGCTTCGGCCCGGTGACGGCGTGCTGGTGCAGACGCCGGTCTACCGTCCCATCCTCGAAGCCCCCGCGAATTGGAACCTTGTTCGGCACGAAGCGCCGCTTACCCCGGCTGCTGAAGGCTATGTGATGGATGCCGATGCCTTCAAGGAGGAACTGGCAAAATCGAAGGCACTGCTGTTCTGCAACCCGCAGAACCCCACAGGCAAAGTATTCACGGCAGAGGAACTGAGGACAATCACCGACCTCTGCCGCCAGAACGATTCGCTGATCATCTCCGACGAAATCCATTGCGACCTCCTGTTCGATGGTCGCCGCCACGTACCGATCGCCACGCTTTCGCAAGATGCCGCCAATCGCACCATCACCCTGATGGCCGCCAGCAAGACCTACAACATCGCCGGCCTCAAGACCGCCTTCGCGATCATCGCCAACAAGGCCATCCGCGAAAAGTTCAACCAGGCGCGCCTCGGAATGGTCGACAACGCCAATATCATCGGGCTCGAGGCGACGCTTGCGGCCTTCTCGAAGGCGGGAGACTGGAAGACGCGGATGCTTGCCTATATCGAGGCTAACCGAGATTTTCTATCGGCCGAACTGGCGCGCCGGTTTCCCAAGATCAAGCTCATCCCGTCGGAAGGCACGTTCCTCGCCTGGCTCGACTGCTCGGAACTCGGCCTGCAACCGGATGCTCAGAGCTATTTTCTCGAACATGGCAAGGTCGGCTTCAATGCCGGATCTGAGTTCGGGGAGGCCTATGGCAACTTCGTCCGCGTCAATTTCGGCTGCCCGCGCAGTCTGCTTGAAGAAGGTCTGAGCCGCATGGAGCGCGCGCTCGGCCGGAACACCTGATCGGTTCATTCGACCGGATCACAGGAATTGACCGCCGGCGGACCTCATCCGCCGGCATCATTACAGGCTGGAGGGGTCAGATGATCCCACCGCCGCCGCTGATCGAAACCGGCCGTTCGAGCGCGACCCTTTTGCGATATCCGCTGGCGCGATAGGCCCCGACCGGATCGATCGCTCCGCCGGAGCGGCGGCGAGCCTCTGCCAGGATCGGTTCGACATCGGTGCGATAGGCACGTTTCAGCGTCTCGGACGCCATCAGCGCATCGTTTTCCTGCTGGAACCCGTCAAGCGCTCCTCGATCAACCAATAGAGCCTGCGCATAGGCGCGGCGAATTTCGTTGGCGCTGGAAATCAGGCTCTCGATCGGATCGGTGACGTTGTGCGACTGGTCGATCATATGCGCGGGGCGGAAATCCCTGATCCCACGATGTTCGGCATCCACCAGTTCGTTGAAGACGAGGAAGAGGCGGTATGGCTCGATCGCACCGGCATCGAGGTCGTCGTCGCCATATTTGGAATCGTTGAAGTGAAAGCCGCCGAGCTTTCCGAACTGGATGAGGCGGGCGACGATCATTTCGATATTGGTGTTCGGCGCGTGGTGCCCGAGATCGACGAGGCAGAAGGCTTTCGGCCCCAGCGTATTGGCGATCAGGTAGTTCGTGCCCCAATCCTGCACCACTGTCGAATAGAAGGCGGGCTCGTACATCTTGTGCTCGGAGAAAAGCCGCCAATCGTCCGGCAGCGCCTTGTAGATCTCCGCCATTGAAGCGAGATAGCGCTCGAACACCCGCGTGAAATGGCTCTGGCCCGGAAAGTTGGAGCCGTCGCCGATCCACACCGTCAGCGCCTTGGAGCCGATCGCCTTGCCGATCTCGATACATTCGAGATTGTGCTCGATCGCCTGGGCGCGCGTTGCGGCATCCGTATGGCTGAGCGAACCGTATTTGTAGGAATGCGCCTGCCCCGGCGCATCGGAGAATGTGTTGGAATTCATGGCATCGAAACCGAGGCCCAGCGCATCGCCCTTGGCGCGCAGTTCCTTGGCATCCGCCTTGTCCCAGGGGATATGCAGCGAAACGGTGGGCGTCGCCCGCGTCAGCTGGTGAATGACGGCGCAATCATCGAGCTTGTCGAAAATGCCGCGTGGCTCGCCTTGGCCTGGAAAGCGGGCGAAGCGTGTACCACCGGTTCCGACACCCCAGGAGGGCACGGCGACAAAGAACTTTTCGACCTCTCTGGTGATCGTCTCGATATCGACGCCACGCCGCGACAGGTTTTCGCCAAGCGCGTCGTAATCGGATTTGAGCGCTGCTGCGCGCTTGCCGTTTTCTTCGGAAATGACGTCCGCGGCGATCTTCAATTCAGGCATGTGTTCCTCCACCAAAGCCTCAAGCTTCGGCATTCTCCACCCTCATTCCTGTGACAAGCACAGGAATGAGGGTGGAGAATGCCGTTCCCATATCATTCCATTCAGCCAACGCGTCTGGCAAACTCAGCGCGTAAAGCTCTGCGCGTTGCCGGCATCCACATTGATGATATTGCCTGTCGACTTGGCGGATGCATCGCTGGCGAGGAAATAGATCGCCTCGGCAATATCCTCCGGGAAGACATTGAGCTTGAGCAGCGACCGCTTGCGGTAGTGCTCCTCCAGGTCGTCCACCTCGATCTTTGACGAGGCCGCCCGCTGTTCGCGCCATTCGCCGTTCCAGATCTTCGATCCGCGCAGCACGGCGTCCGGATTGACCGTATTGACGCGGATGCCGGCCTCGGCGCCCTCGAGCGCCAGGCAGCGGGCGAGATGAATTTCGGCAGCCTTGGCGGTGCAATAGGCCGACGCATTCGGAGAAGAGGCAAGCCCGTTCTTGGACGCAACAAAGACGACGTTGCCGCCGAGCTTCTGGCGCCGGAACAACCGGAAGGCCTCACGCGAAACGAGGAAATAACCCGTCGCCAGAATGTCGATATTCTTGCTCCACATGGCAAGCGTGGTTTCCTCGACCGGCGCGGATGACGCGATCCCGGCATTCGAGACGAGGATGTCCACGCCGCCGAATTCGACACAGGCCTCGGCAAACGCGGTGATCACCGCATCCTCGGTCGTCACGTCGAGCAGGACCCCGCGCACCGCATCCTTGCCGAAGGACTTTTCGAAATCTGCCCTGGTCGTGTCGAGTGCGCCGCCGTCTATGTCGGCAAGGACCACGCAGGCGCCCTCGCCCATCAGTCGGGCTGCGGTCGCCCGGCCAATGCCGCCGGCGCCGCCGGTCACGAAGGCCACTTGTCCGGCAAGGCTTTTCGGCTTCGGCATGCGCTGCAGCTTGGCCTCTTCGAGCAGCCAGTATTCGATGTCGAAGGCCTCCTGCTCCGGCAGGCCCTGATATTCGGAAACGGTGGACGCGCCGCGCATCACGTTGATGGCGTTGACATAGAACTCGCCGGCAATGCGGGCGGTCGCCTTGTCGCGCGCAAACGACAGCAGGCCAACGCCGGGGATCAGAAAGATGACCGGGTTCGGGTCGCGCATGGCGGGCGAATTGCCGTGTTTGCAGGTCTCGTAGTAGCGCGTGTAGTCGGCACGATAATCTTCGAGCGCCTTGTCGAGCGCAGCAATGACAGCATCGACATCTGGTTTCGCCGGATCGAAATCGACGATCAGCGGACGGATTTTCGTGCGCAGGAAATGGTCCGGGCAGGATGTGCCAAGCGCGCCGAGTGGCTTCAGGTGCTTGGAATTGACGAATTCCAGCACGGCGTCCTGGTCGTCGAAATGGCCGAGCTTGCGCTCCGCCCTGCCGATCCGGCCGCGGATCTCCGGCATCAGCTTTGCAACGATCGCCCGGCGTTCCGGCGCGGGCAGGCTCTTGGTCGCTGCACCACCGAAGATCGTCTTGCCTTCGGTCTCTTTGGCGAACCATTCGATCGCCTTGTTGATGATTTCGAGCGTCAGCTCGTAGCAGGCCTTGGCATCATTTGCCCAGGTGAACAGGCCATGGCTTTCCAGCACGACGCCCTTTGCCGTCGGGTTAGCCTTGACGAACGCTTCCAGATCGAGCCCGAGCTGGAAGCCCGGCCGCCGCCAGGGCAGCCAGCCGATTTCGGAACCGAAGACCTGCTGCGTCAGGTCCTTCGAGTTCCTCGAAGCCGCAATCGCGATGATCGCATCCGGGTGCATGTGGTCCACATGCGTGAACGGCACGAAACCGTGCAGCGGGGTATCGATGGAGGCGGCGCGCGGGTTGAGGTTGAAGGTGCAGTGCGGCAGGAAACCGACCATGCGGTCCTCGTCCTCGACGCCCTTGTAGATCCCTTTCAGGGCTTCCAGCTTGTCCATGTAGAGGGTGGCGAAACCGTCGAGCTTGATCGTGCCGACATCGCCGCCCGACCCCTTCACCCACATGACCTTCACTTTTTCGCCGGTCAGCGGATCGGTTTCCATCACCTTGGCCGACGTATTGCCGCCGCCGTAATTGGTGATGCGCTTGTCGGCACCGAGAAGGTTGGAGCGATAGAGCAGCTTGCCGGGCTCATCGAGCTTGGCAGCCTGGGCATCGTCCCAACGGTTTTCGAGAAGGCGGGTTTGGCCCGACATTGCTTGTCCTCCCAACGTGTTTCGGCTCACGGCGACGAGGCAGCCGCCATCTCCCTGTTACCGGTATCGCGCATTGTCACGCCGCATGTCAATCATAAACGATCATAAAGTTTCATTGTGCAGCGCAGTAAAAGCGAAATTGATCGTTTCTGATTGACAACATAAATTTTCCGGTAATAGTTGTCGCCGAGGAGGAGCCAATGCACGAACGTGAACGCCATCGCATCATCTTGAGCGCTATCCAGGAAAAGCCCGTCATCACGGTGCAGGATATCGCCGAATTGACGGAGGCATCGGAAGCGACGATCCGGCGTGACATCGCTTCCCTGCACGTTCAGGGCAAGCTCCGGCGCGTCCGGGGCGGCGCGGAAGCCATGCATCCTCCGCAGATCGGCCAGCTTTCGGCCCGATCGTTCCGGGTGTCGGAATCGGTCAATATCGACAAGAAACGTGCAATAGCCCGCCGCGCGGTCGAACTCTGCGACGAAGGCGACAGCGTCATCATCAACGGCGGCACGACCACGTTCCAGATGGTGCATTTCATGTCGGCGCGGCGCCTGCAGGTGATGACAAATTCGTTTGCTATCGCCGAACATCTGGTCAAGCATTCGAAGAACACGGTGACGATACCGGGCGGCGCGATCTATCGCGAGCAGAGCCTGATCCTGTCGCCCTTCGACAATGATGCGATCCGCAATTTTTACGCCCGGCGCATGTTCATCGGCGCGCAAGGCGTCGGCCCGCTTGGGGTGATGGAAGCCGACGCGCTGGTGATCCAAAGCGAGCAGAAGCTGATGCACCAGGCCGAGGAACTGATCGTGATGGTGGATTCATCGAAGTTTTCGCGCCGCTCGAGCCTCATCCTGTGCCCGCTCGACCGGGTGACGACCGTCATCACCGATGATGGCGTGACCGACGACGCCGCACGGATGATCGAGGACGCGGGCGTCAAGCTGATCATTGCCGGTGCCGCAGCAGCGGACATGGCCAAGGAGGATTCCTCGTCGGCCGCGTGAGGAGCGACCGGCGGGAGAAAGATCGAACTATCAACTGGGAGGACAAATCATGAAACTTGCAAAGAAACTCGCTCTCGGCGTGGCACTTGCCTTCGCCGCAATGACGACGGCGGCAACTGCCGCCGACATGAAGATCGCGCTTGTCGTCAAATCGCTCGGCAACGGCTTCTTCGAGGCGGCCAACAAGGGCGCACAGGAAGCGGCCAAGGAACTCGGCGGCGTCCAGGTCATCTATACCGGTCCGACCTCCACGACGGCCGAAGGCCAGATCGAAGTGATCAACTCGCTGATCGCTCAAGGGGTGGATGCGATTGCCATCTCCGCCAATGATCCGGATGCCGTCATCCCGGCGCTGAAAAAGGCCGCACAGCGCGGCATCAAGGTGATTTCCTGGGATTCGGCGGTGGCCAAGGAAGGCCGCATCATGCACCTGAACCCGTCTTCCAACGAGCTGATCGGTAAGATGTGCCTGACGCTCGCCAAGAACCACCTGGACGGCGGGAAGGGCGGTTTCGCCATCCTCTCGGCTACCACCACTTCGACGAACCAGAACACCTGGATTGCCGAGATGAAGAAGCAGCTCAAGGATTTCCCCGGCATGAACCTGGTGACGACAGTCTATGGTGACGACCTTGCCGACAAGTCCTATCGCGAAGCGCAAGGTCTCCTCACCTCGCAGCCGAATGTCAAGGTCATCGTCGCTCCGACGACGGTCGGCGTGCTCGCCGCGTCTCAGGCCGTCAAGGATGCCGGCAAGATCGGCCAGGTCTACGTGACCGGTCTTGGCCTGCCGTCCGAAATGGCCGGCGCCATCAAGTCTGGCGCGACCAAGGAATTCGCCATCTGGAACCCGATCGACCTCGGTTACTCGGCCACCCAGATCGCCTATCACCTCGTCAAGGGCGATACCGACGCCAAGCCCGGTTCGGCCATCAAGGCCGGTCGCATGGGCTCGATCAAGGTGGGCGACAATGGCGAGGGCGCCATGGCCGACCCTTTCGTCTATAATGCCAAGAACATCGACGAGTTCTCCAAGATCTTCTGATCTGGAGAACTCCACTTGCCGGCAGGCGCGAGCGCCCCCTCGACCGACTGCCGGCACTTTCTCCCCGCCGGGGAGAAGAAATATGTCGCGCCTTCGCTATTCCCTCCTCTCCCCTCGAGGAGAGGGTGGCCGAACGGAGCGGAGACCGGGTTGAGGGCCGCTCCAAACTCGGAACCATCGACCTTTTGCGCGCGAAAAATAACCAGACGTAATCTCAAAGACTCGTCGGAAAATGTCCCTGATGAACGGCGTTACGAAAATTCAAGACCGATCGCCCCAACCGGCACCGACGACGGAAGCAATGCCGATCCTGGAAATGCGCGGCATCAGCCAGATCTTTCCGGGCGTCAAAGCCCTGGATGGCGTCAGCATCAAGCTTTACCCCGGCCAGGTAACGGCCCTGATCGGCGAAAACGGCGCCGGCAAGTCGACGCTGGTCAAGATCCTGACCGGCATCTACCGCCCGAACGAGGGCGAGATCCTGATCGACTGCGTGCCCACCACATTCGCAAGCGCGCAGGCAGCGATCGATGCAGGCGTCACCGCCATCCATCAGGAAACCGTGCTTTTCGACGAGCTGAGCGTCGCGGAAAACATCTTTCTTGGCCATGCGCCGCGCACCCGGTTCGGCACGATCGACTGGCGGAAGATCAATTCCGGCGCCAAGGCCCTGATGCTGCAGCTCGAAAGCGAGATCGACCCGACGATCCGCCTGCGCGACCTGTCGATCGCCCAGCGCCATCTCGTGGCGATCGCCCGGGCGCTCTCGGTCGAGGCGCGGATCGTCATCATGGACGAACCGACCGCCGCCCTGTCCCGCAAGGAAATCGACGACCTCTTCCGCATCGTCGAGAACCTGAAACGCCAGGGCAAGGCGATCCTTTTCATCAGCCACAAGTTCGATGAGGTCTACGAGATCGCCGAGAATTTCGTGGTATTCCGCGACGGCCGCGCCGTCGGCCAGGGCCGGTTGAAGCAGACGCCGCAGGACGAGATCGTCCGGCTGATGGTCGGCCGCGACGTGAAGGACGTTTTCCCCAAGGTCGAGGTTGCGATCGGCGCGCCGGTCTTCCGTGTCGAAAGCTACTGCCACCCGACCGAATTCCGCGACATCTCCTTCGAGCTTCGCCGCGGCGAAATCCTTGGGCTCTACGGCTTGATCGGCGCCGGACGTTCGGAGCTCTGCCAGTCGCTGTTCGGCGTGACCCGGCCCTCCTCCGGCCGGCTGGTGCTGGAAGGCAAGCCGCTCGACATCCGCTCCTCGGGCGATGCGATCCGCGCCGGCATCGTCTACGTGCCGGAGGAACGCGGCCGCCACGGCCTGGCGCTACCCATGCCGATCTTTCAGAACATGTCGCTGCCGTCGCTCGGCAAGACATCACGCTCGGGTTTCCTGAAGGCCGCCAACGAACTGGCGCTTGCGCGAAAATATGCCGAACGGCTCGACCTGCGCGCCGCCGCTCTTTCGGTGCCGGTCGGCACCCTGTCGGGCGGCAACCAGCAGAAGGTCGTCATCGGCAAATGGCTGGCGACCCAGCCGAAGGTGATCATTCTCGACGAGCCGACCAAGGGCATCGACATCGGCTCGAAGGCCGCCGTGCACGCCTTCATCGGCGAACTCGCCGCCGAGGGCCTGTCGATCATCATGGTGTCCTCGGAGCTTCCCGAAATTCTCGGCATGTCCGACCGGGTGATGGTGATGCGCGAGGGCCTGGCCGCCGGTGTCTTCGAGCGCGAGGCCTTGAGCGCCGAAGCGCTGGTCCGCGCCGCGACCGGCAACCAGTGAGGAGAACCAGATGAACCGCCTCCTGAAGAACCGCGAAATCCTGCTTACCGTCATCATTGCCCTGATGATCGCCGGCTTTTCCACCCGCGCCCAGGGCTTTGCAGCTCCCGGTAATCTCGCCAATATCTTCAACGACACCTCAATACTGATCATCCTGGCGCTCGGCCAGATGACGGTGATCCTGACCAAATCGATCGACCTCTCGGTCGCCGCCAACCTTGCCTTCACCGGCATGGCGGTCGCCATGACCAACGCCGCCTATCCCGATCTGCCGCTCGCCCTGCTCATCGTCATGGCGATCGGCATCGGCGCCTTCCTGGGTGCGATCAACGGCTACCTCGTCTGGGCGCTGCGGATTCCGCCGATCGTCGTGACGCTCGGAACGCTGACCATCTACCGCGGCATGGCCTTCGTGCTGTCGGGCGGCGGCTGGGTGAACGCCCACCAGATGGGGCCCACCTTCCTCAACGTCCCGCGAATGCCGGTGCTCGGCCTGCCGATTCTCTCCTGGATCGCCATCCTCATCGTGCTCGGCGCCTGGTTCGTGCTGACCCGCCTGCCCTTCGGCCGGGCGGCCTATGCATCCGGCGGCAACCCGACGGCGGCGATCTATGCCGGCATCGACATCGGCTGGACGAAGTTCATCGCCTTCGTGGTGTCGGGCGCGCTCGCCGGCCTCTCCGGTTATCTCTGGGTGTCGCGTTATGCGGTCGCCTATGTGGATATCGCCGCCGGCTTCGAACTGGATACGGTCGCCGCTTGTGTCATCGGCGGCATCTCGATCGCCGGCGGCATCGGCTCGGTCGGCGGCGCCGTGCTCGGCGCGCTCTTCCTCGGAGTCATCAAGAACGCATTGCCCGTCATCGGCGTCTCACCGTTTGCCCAGATGGCGATCTCCGGCATCGTCATCGTGCTCGCCGTCGTCTTTAATGCCCGCGCCGAACGCAAGGCCGGCCGCATCATCCTGCGCGATCGGGGTGTAAAGGAGGTGTCCGCATGAGCGACGTCGTTTCCTCGAAACGGGTCATCCCCGACCGGCTCGGCAGCAAGACCTCGCGTCTCCTCGCGAGCTGGGAAGTTCTGCTCTTCGGCGTGGCGGTGCTGATCTTCGTCTTCAATTCGTTCGCCTCGCCTTACTTTCTGAATGCCTGGAACCTCTCCGACGCCACCTTCAACTTTACCGAAAAGGCGATGATCGCCTTTGCCATGGCGCTGCTCGTCATCGCCGGCGAGATCGATCTGTCAGTGGCGGCGATCATCGCGCTCGCCTCGACTGCGATGGGCGCCGCAGCCCAGGCCGGCATCGGCACGCCGGGACTGGTGGCGATCGGCATCGGCACCGGCCTTCTCTGCGGTGCGTTCAACGGCCTGCTCGTCGCCGGCCTCAAACTGCCGTCGATCGTGGTGACCATCGGCACGATGAGCCTCTTCCGCGGCATTTCCTATATCGTGCTGGGCGATCAGGCCTATGGCAAATACCCGGCAAGTTTTGCCTACTTTGGCCAGGGCTACGTCGCCTGGGTCTTTTCCTTCGAATTCGTACTGTTCCTCGTGTTTGCCGCAGCTTTCGGCATCCTCCTGCACGCCACGAATTTCGGCCGGCAAGTCTATGTGATCGGCAACAACGAGTTCGCGGCGCGCTTTTCCGGCATTCCGGTGGAACGGGTGAAGTTCATCCTGTTCCTGCTGACCGGCGTGATGGCCGGCGTGGCCTCCGTCTGCCTCACCTCCCGCCTCGGCTCGACCCGCCCTTCGATCGCGCAAGGCTGGGAGCTGGAAGTCGTCACCATGGTCGTGCTCGGCGGCGTCTCCATCCTTGGCGGTGCAGGCACGATCGCCGGCGTCGTCATCGCCGCCTTTGTCATGGGCCTCGTCACCTTCGGACTGGGCCTCCTGAACGTGCCCGGCATCGTCATGTCGATCTTCGTCGGCCTGCTCCTGATCATCACCATCGCCATCCCGATCATCGCCCGCCGCATCAAGGAAATGAGCTGATGACGCTCGAAAAGCACGCCTTCAAGATGAAACTCAATCCCGGCATGGAAGCGGAGTACCGCAAGCGCCACGACGAGATCTGGCCGGAGCTCGTGGACCTCCTGCACCAGGCAGGTGCCAGCGATTATTCCATCCATCTCGATCGCGACACCAACACGCTGTTCGGCGTTCTGACACGGCCTGCGGACCACACGATGGCCGGCCTGCCGGACCATCCGGTGATGAAGAAATGGTGGGCGCATATGGCCGACATCATGGAAACCAATCCCGACAATTCGCCGGTCCAGAGCGATCTGGTAACGGTCTTCCACCTGCCATGACCACGCCGGAAAAGATCGCCGTCCTCGATATCGGCAAGACCAATGCCAAGGTCGTCGTGCTCGATTGCACGACCGGCGAGGAGATCGCCGAAAGGCGCGCGCCGAACCGGGTTCTGCCGGGTCCACCCTATCCGCATTACGATATCGAAACGCTCTGGACCTTCGTGCTCGAAGCCCTGTCCGCCTTTGCCAAGCAACCCGGCTTCGATGCGATCTCCATCACCACCCACGGCGCATCGGCGGTGCTTCTCGATGCCGAGGGTGGACTGGCCCTGCCGGTGCTCGATTACGAGCACGAATATCCGGAAGACATCCGCAGAGCCTATCAAACGATCCGCCCGCCCTTTTCGGAAACCTTCTCGCCGTCGCTGTCCGGTGGACTGAATGTCGGCGCGCAGCTCCACTACCAGAAGACGGCGTTTCCCGAAGCCTTTGCCCGTACCCGCACCATCCTCACCTACCCGCAATATTGGGCGTTCCGGCTGACCGGCGTGACGGCAAACGAAGTCACCTCGCTCGGCTGCCACACCGATCTCTGGCGGCCGCGCGAAGGCACCTATTCCCCGCTGGTCGATACGCTCGGCATCCGCGACCTGATGGCGCCGGTCCGTTCGGCCTTCGACGCGCTCGGTCCCCTATTGCCGGACATTGCAGCCCAGATCGGCCTTTCGACACCCATCCCGGTCCATTGCGGCATCCACGATTCCAATGCCTCGCTGCTGCCGCATCTGGTGGGACGGGAACCGCCATTCGCGGTCGTCTCCACCGGCACCTGGGTCATCAATTTCGCGGTCGGCGGCGATCTCGATCATCTCGATCCCCAGCGCGACGCACTTGCCAATGTCGACGCCTATAGCCGCGCCGTGCCCTCGAGCCGTTTCATGGGCGGCCGCGAGTTCGAGACGCTGACGGCGGAACTCGGCGCACTTTCGCCGGAAGCTGCCCTTGCAGCCGTGCCGGATGTCATCGAAAGTGGCCTGATGCTGTTGCCGAACATTGCCGCCGGCTCCGGCCCCTTCCCCGGCCGCGAACGGCAATGGATCAACGACACCACTGCCTCGACCGACCAGCGCTGGGCGGCAGCCTGTCTCTATCTCGCGCTGATGACGGAGACCTGTCTGGACCTCATCGGCTCCAAGGGACCGGTTCTGGTCGAAGGCCCTTTCTCCGCCAATCTGGCCTATCTTCAGGCGTTGACGGCTCTGCTCGGCCGCCAGGTGGTCGCCCTCCCCGGCTCGACCGGCACCAGCCAGGGCGCAGCACTTCTGGCCGGCATTTCGCCGAACACCAAGCCCGGCCGCTCCGTGCCCGCGCCGTCCTGGGACGTTGCTGCCTATCGCACCGCCTGGCACGAAACGCTGGGGCGTTGATCAGCCCGCGGTGGCCCGCCTACGGTTGCGGCGAAGGCGCCGCCCGGTCTGTTCCTCAAGCGCATTTTCCAGAATGCCGAGACGCCTTTCGGTGATCTCGGCGATCTGCGCCGGATCGCCGGATTCGATCGCCTGCATCATGGTCTCGACCAGTTCGAGCGACAGCGCGAGATCGGCCCGCGTATGCAGCGTCCCGCGCCGCATCGGCTCGACCCATTGCAGCAGCAGTTCCATCAGTTCCAGGACGAGGCTGTTACGGGTCGCCTGCGCCAGGGCGAGGTCGAACCGCATCGAAGCGATGATGATCGAGTTGATATGCTCCGGGCTACTCCTGGTCACCTCCGGCGGCGGCAACGCATCCCGGCCGAACCGAATCGCCTCCCGCATCCGGTCGAAATCGACATCCTCGGCATATTGCGAGGCGATCTGCGCCACCCAGGGCAGGATCAGCCGGCGCACCTCGATCGCCTCGTCGATATCCCCCGGCCGCATGTCCGGCCTCGACACGATCAGGTCGAGCGGCACGATCTCGCTGCTGACGAACGTGCCGCCGCCGGCGCCCGGCTTGACGGTGAGGATGTTAGCCTCGACCAGCAGCTTCACCGCCTCGCGCACGGTCGGGCGGCTCACCTGCATCTGCTCGGCGATGCTGCGCTCGGAAGGAAGGCGGGAACCGAGCCGGAAAAACCCGGTCCTGATGGCATCGGCAAGCCGGCGCGCCACCTCTTCATTCGGAAGCAGCAGTTTGACGGGCTGGAAATGTCTATTCACCGGCGCCTCCTATCCCGCTCAGACGGAAAGCACTTTGCCGGTATTCAGAATGTTGTTGGGATCGAGCGCCAGCTTGATGCGCGCCATCAGCGCCAGCTCCTCCGGCGTGCGCGACAGCTTGAGATAGGGCTTCTTCAGGAGGCCGATCCCGTGTTCGGCGGAAATCGTGCCGCCTTCGCGCGCAATCGAACCGAACACCAGTTCGGTGATCTCCTTATGCGGCTGGTCGCTGCCGGAAGACGGGATGTTGCAGACGAGATGCAGGTTGCTGTCGCCGATATGGCCATAGCTGAGCGCGATCGCGTCCGGCCAGCGGGCTTTCATCGCGGCCTCGATCTCGTCCACCACCCGGCCGGCAGCACTGGTCGGCAGGCCGACGTCGAAGGCGGTCAGCGGCCCCATCAGCTTGCCGTATTCCGACACGCTTTCGCGCACCGCCCAGAGGTCCCTGGTCTCGCGCTCCGAGGATGGCAGGACCGCATCGGAAACCCAGCCGGCTTCCAGCGCATCCGACAGCACCTGCTCCAGCAGCGCCCGGTTTTCTTCGGCATTGCGCCCGCCGGTTTCGATCAGCACATAGATCCCGTGCGGCTCCTTGAAGGCGCGGCGCAGGTCAGGAAGCTTACCCGTCATGAAGTCGTAAAAGCTCGGCCACATCACCTCGAACGAGGTCAGCGCCGAGCCCATGCCCTGGCGGGCGCTCTTCAGGAGCTCCAGAAGCGACGGAAAATCCGGGCAGCCACAGAAGGCGCTGGCAAGCTCCGCGGGTTTCGCCTGCAGCCGCAGCACGGCGCGGGTGATGACGCCCAGCGTGCCTTCCGAACCGATGAACAGCTGCTTGAGGTCGTAGCCCGCATTGTTCTTCAGCATCTTGTTCAGCGATGTGACGATCGTGCCGTCCGGCAGCACCACTTCAAGGCCCAGCACGTGTTCGCGCGCCATGCCGAACCGGATGACGCGATTGCCGCCGGCATTGGTGGCGAGATTGCCGCCGATGACGCAGGAATCGCGGGCTCCGAGATCGAGCCCGAAGAACAGCCCCGCCTCTTCCGCCTTCGCCTGGATGACGCTCAGCGGCGTGCCCGCCAGAACCGTCATCGTCGCCATCACCGTGTCGACTTCCTCGATGCCGTTCATGCGGTCGAGCGACAGCGCAACGCCATTTTCGATGGGCCGCGCACCGCCGGCAAGACCGGTCAACCCGCCCTGGGGCACGACCGGCACCTTGAACTCGTTGCAGAGACGCAGCGTTGCGGAGACCTGCTCCGTCGTGCGCGGCCGCACCAGGGCCAGCGGCACGACCGGAGAAAGGCCGCCCCAATCGTTGTGGAAGCGGACAGGAATATCCTCACCGAAAAAGACATCGGGAGCGAGTTCGCGCTGGAGTGTCTGGATGAATTCATGGGTCATGAAAAGCGTCACCTCTGGAGGCCATCGATAAAGGTAAGCTTAACTGCCACTTTCGGTAAAATAAATATACCTATCGATTTTTATCTAGGAAGAGCGCGGTGGAGCGCATAGCCGCCATCGACACCGAGACTTGCAGAATTCCGGGCAGCCCAAAATGAAATCGGCGGACTGGCAACAAGCCAGCCCGCCGATTCTCCCTGGGAGGAGATTTGGGTTCAGCGCACGGCCCCGGCCACGCGCTTCTGTTCGTCCTTCATGAAGGCGATGTCGCCGACCACGCGCACCCGCACCCGCCGGGAGTCACCCGGCAGATAGGCGATCGGAATATCTTCCGTGTCGAGCGTCACGATCGTACCGGCGCTGGCACCCGCTTCGACGGCGCGGGCGCGGGCAATGCGCTCGGCCTCGGCGATCGCCTTTTCGCGCGACATGCCGGAAAACACCTGGTCCACTTCGCCGGACACCTGCGCCATCGCCGCGCCGAGCGCGTTCGCCACGCCGGCATGTTCGACGCGCAGCACTTCGCTCGCACCTTTGAGCTTTTCCGGGATCAGGAAGGCACCCCCGCCGACAGCGATCAGCTGGACACCTTCGGCCGAAGTCTTCATCCGGTCGACGCCGTCTTCCACCATCGCCTCGACACGCTTCAGGAGGTCGGCCACCAGCGCCTTGTCGAGATGCTTGACCCGGTCGCGGTCGCCGATCTCGACGAGGCCGGCGGCAACCGCCACATCCGTCGTCGTCAGCGTATCGCCGCCGAAGACCAGCGCCTTTTCGGTGATCCGATAACCGACCGAACGTGGACCGATCTTGCGGGTTTCCGGATCGATGATCGTGCCGCCGCCGAGCGCCATCGGCAGCAGGTCCGGCATCCGGAACAGCGTGCGCACGCCGCCGACTTCGACGACATTGTTCGCCTCGCGCGGAAAACCGCCGACCAGGCAGCCGACATCCGAGGTGGTGCCGCCGACGTCGATAACCATGGCCTCCTTGAGACCGGTCAGGAACGCAGCGCCGCGCATCGAATTGGTCGGGCCGGAGGCGAAGCTGTAGACCGGGTTGGCGGCAGCGACATCCGCCAGCACCACCGTACCGTCGTTCTGGGTCAGATAAAATGGAGCGTCGATGCCGGCCTGTTTCAGCGCGTCCTTGAAGGCATCGATCGTCTTGCGGCCGAGACCCTGCAGCGCAGCGTTCAGCAGCGTGACGTTCTCGCGTTCCAGAAGGCCGATGCGGCCGAGCGTATGGGACAGCGTGATGCGCGCATTCGGGATGATCGAGCGAACGATCTCCGCCGCTTCCAGCTCGCATTCCGCCGTCAGCGGCGAAAAGAGCGCCGTAATACCGATCGAATCGACGCCCGCATCGCGGATCTTCATTGCCGCGTCGCGGATTTCATCCTTTGCAAGCGGCACCAGCGGACGGCCGTCGTATTCATGGCCACCATGCACCATGAAGGAGAGCGGATCGACGGCGTCGCGCAGCTCGTCCGGCCAGTCGACCATCGGCGGCAGTGAAGCGCCGGCCGGCATGGCGATGCGGATCGCCGCGACGCGATCGAGACGGGCGCGCTCGACCACCGCATTGGTGAAATGCGTCGTGCCGATCATCACCGCGTCAACCGGTGCCGAACCCGGCGCCTGCGAGGAGACCACATGGCCGATCGCATTGACCACGCCCTGCATCACGTCCGACGTGGTGGGAAACTTGATGGCCGAGAGAACCTTCTCGCCATCGATGAGCACGGCATCCGTATTGGTGCCGCCGACGTCAATTCCGATCCGCTTCATGCTGCAAACACCGATTTGAAATCCAGGTCATATCCGAAGGCGCGCGGGCCCACGTGTTCGAGGCCCTTGGCGCTGGTCAGCACGTCAGGCGCCGGCAGTGCCACGACCGTGACGCGCTGGCCGTACCGCACCGTCTCGGTGCCGATCGCCTCTCCCGAGACGGTATCGAGCAGGCAGATCAGGTCCGGCGTCATGGCGATCGGCTGGCCGTCGCGGAAAGCGACCGCCCATTCGTTCTGGAAGGCGAGCTCGACCTTCGAGCCGCGATCACCGTCGAGACCCTCGATCATCGCCGAACCACGCAGGAAGCCGCCCGTCGTGGTGCGGTCGACATCGGCGATCTTGCCCTTGAACAGCACCTTGCCGCCTTCATGGGCGAGCACGGCCTCGACCGGATCCGTGTGGGCGGCGCGGGCCTCAAGCACGGCGCGGCCGAGGCTGACCGCCTTGGTGACCGTGTAGAGCACGCCCCAGTCCTTGACTTCCCGGCCGGTGCGCGGCGCCTTGCAGGTCGCCGCCGTCGAGCCGACTTCGGTGCAGATCTTGCGGGAAATCCGTTCCATCCACTTCCAGGAGGCAGCCTTGGCGACGATCGCCTCGTTGTCGCGGCAATCGACCAGCGTCAGCGGATACATCGGCAGGTCGCCGATCGCAAAGCTCGTCATCTGCGCTTCCGGATAGGCACGGCCCATCGCGTCCGCATCGACGACCGGAATGTCCAGCATGGCGCCGGCCAGAAACGGCGACAGCGCATTGCCGCCGCCGATCTCGACGCTCATCACGGCGCGGAACTTGCGGCCGGTATATTCTTCCATCAGCTGCATGGCCCGGGCGAGATGCGCGGGGTCGACGAGGCGCTCTTGGCCGACCAGCGGCGCACCCATCTTGGAGACGACCGCGACGGCATCGCCGTCGTCGAGCGCCTGGGGATCGATGAGCTTGACGCGCTTGCCGTCCTTGTAGAGCTTTTTCAGGTTGAGCTGCGCCAGATAGGGGCTGCCGCCGCCGCCGGTGCCGAGAATCCAGGCGCCAACGGCAAGCGGGTCGATCTCGCCCGCTTCGAAATCACGGATCATGTTTACCTCCGAAGAATGTGCTAGAACCTAGCCATGAGTGACGAAGGATGCCTATAGGGGACTGCCCCTAGAATGAGCTTGCCTTGATTTTAGGCATGCCCGGCATCATCATGGTTGGACGATCGAAAGGACCGATTCCCTGCACATGTCGAAGAGCCCCTATGCGCTGGCCCCGACCTCGCCGGAAGGTGCGGAACCGCACCACCGGGTGATGTTTCTGAGCGTCGGCCAGACGCCGCGTGCCGATCTCATCGGGGACATGCTGACCAATCTCGACGTGCCGATCGAAGCGCTTGAAATCGGCGCGCTGGACGGGCTTTCCAAGGCAGAAATCGATGATCTGAAAGTGCGTCCGGGGGAACAGAGCATCGTCACCCGGCTTGCCGACAATACCGATATCGTCGTGTCCAAACCACGTATCGCCGAGCGCATGGCAAAGATCGCCGCCGCTTTCCAGCCCAACGAATTCGATCTGGTCGTCATCCTCTCGACCGGCCTGTTCCGCGATTTCGAAAGCACCTGCCCGACGGTCAACGCCCAGCGCGCCATGGAATCGGCGGTGATTTCGCTTGCCGCGCACGGCGCTTCCGTTGGCCTCATCCAGCCGCTGCAGCAGCAGATAGCCGAACTCGATATCCCCGCGCTGGCGCCTTACAAGATCTGCGCCAGCTACGCCGCCGATGGCGACCGCAAACTGCTGGCCGGCGCGCTGGTCGATCTCGCCGATGCGGAGATCATCGTCCTCAATTCCGTGAGTTTCACGGAGGCCGACCGGCAGATGGTGGCCAAGGCGAGCGGCAAGCCCGTGGTTCTCGCCCGCCGCATCGTCGCAAGCGCCATCCGGCTTCTCCTGCATCGTTCGCAGCCGGTGACGCTGCCGGGCGTCTCGCCGGAATTTGCGGAAAAGCTTCTTCGCCTGACGCCGCGCGAGCGACAGGTCCTGTCGCTTGTCGCCGAAGGTCTTTCCAACAAGGCGATCGCCCGCCAGCTCGGCATCAGCCCGAAGACCGTCGAGATCCACCGCTCGAACGTCATGAGCAAGATGGAAGTCACCTCGTCCAATGCGCTCATCCGCATGGTCATCTCCGCCGGCCATCCCTGATCGAAAATAAGTGCATTCGCGCAAGAAAATTGCGTCAAAAGACCTGTCTGCCTAAAAATTGGTCGCCTTGACCATGTCAGAATCATGTCGTTCTAGGGGCATTACCCTATAGTGAAGCCGCGCTTCCGAGCGTTAGGCTCCGTTCCATAGTGCCATGCAGGGAACGATGAGAGCATGCCTTCCACATCCAAGATCGCCTTCGTGACCATCGGCCAGACGCCGCGTATCGACCTTGTTCCGGAAATGATGGCCGAGATCGGCATCGGCCTGCCGGAAGGTCGCCTCGAGTTCCGTGAATTCGGCGTGCTCGACGGCATGGACCCGGCTGAACTGGACGCGATGCGCGCCGTGGATGGCGAACATTCCTTTGCCACGCGTCTCAAGAGCGGCGAGGAAATCGTCACCTCCAAGGCCCGGACCGAAGAGAAACTCAACGTCCTCCTGAAGACGATCGATGCGCAAGGCTTCGACCTTGTCGTTCTCCTCTGCACCGGCACCCGGATCGATCCGCTCGAAAACACGCTGGTCGTCGAAGCCCAGCGGATCGTCGATTCGACCGTCGAGGCGCTCGCCGCCTCCTCGCGCAAGCTCGGCGTCATCCTGCCACTCGAACGGCAGGTCAAGGATTTCGCCGATCGCCACGTCTTCAGCGGCGAGCCCAAATTCGTGGCCGCCTCGCCCTATGCCGGCGACGATATGGGTGAGCGGGCGAAGACGCTCGAAGGCTGCGACCTCATCGTCATGCATTGCATGGGTTATTCCGCCGGGATGCTGGACGAGGTGCGCCGCGCCGTCGATGCCCCAGTCCTGTTGTCGCGCCGCGTCGTCGCGGGCGTCGTCCGCCAGATGATCTGATTACCGAGCCACATTAAAAACAGAGGGAACCACATGTTCGGAAAAATCCTGAAAAACGTTGCGGTCGCGGGGCTGCTCGCCTCTTCGATCCTCGCCGCGCCCGCCGACGCCTTCGAGCGTACCGACAAGGGCAATGTCATCGTCTTCGGCGGTCGCCAGGCCATCCCGGTCCTCGATCCGCACATCCGCTACGACTGGTCGACGCGCATGATCCAGCAGTCGGTCTATGACGCCCTGGTCAAGTACGAAGGCAACCCGGCCGAGATCAAGCCATGGCTCGCCGAAAAGTGGGAAACCAGCGCCGATGGCAAGAGCTGGACCTTCCACCTCGCCAAGAACGCCAAATTCCACAACGGCGATCCGGTGACCGCCGAAGCCGTGCGCTACTCCTTCGAGCGCGGCCTGAAGCTCAACAAGGGCGTCGCCTGGATGCTCAAGGACTTCCTCGCGCCGGAAAACATCGTCGCCGTCGATGCCAACACCGTCCGCTTCGACCTCAGGGCGCCCTACGCACCATTCCTGTCCTTCCTGCCCTGGTGGTTCGTTGTCAACCCGGCTGAGGTGAAGGCCCACGAGGTGGATGGCGACTACGGCCAGAAGTGGCTGACCGACCATGCCGCCGGCTCCGGCCCGTTCAAGCTCGGCCGCTGGGAACCGAACGTTCTTTATGAGATCGAAGCGAATGCTGGCTACTGGAAGGGCTGGCCGCAGGGCGAAAAGAACCGCCCGGCCGGCGTCATCTACAAGATCATCCGCGAACCTGCCGCCCAGAAGGCTGCCCTGCAGCGCGGCGAAGCCGATATCGTCGAAGGTCTGACGCCGGACGACTATATCCAGATCAAGCGCGTCCCCGGCGTGGTCATCCAGGACCACAAGGGCATGACCACTTTCGGGATCAAGTTCAACACCCAGAAGGGTCCGACAGCCGACATCAACCTGCGCAAGGCGATCGCCTATGCGCTCGACTACGATGCGCTGATCCAGATCTATAACGGCGCCGCCTCGCTCGAGACCAGCCCGCTGCCGGACGCCATGAAGGGCCATGTCGCCGTTCCCGGCATGCCACGCAAGGATCTCGCCAAGGCGAAGGAATACCTGGCAAAATCGGCTTATCCGAACGGCGGCATAACCCTGCCTTATGTCCATGTCGCAGGCCTCGAAGAAGCCCGCCGCATCGGCCTCGTTCTGCTCGACAACCTGAAGGAACTCGGCATCACCGTCGAGGTCAAGCCGGAACAGTGGCCAAACATGGTCGCCGCCGGTTCCAAGGTCGAGACCTCGCCGGCCATGACCTCGGTATTCACGACGCCGGTTTCGACCGACCCGGATGCCGTCGCCTACCAGTACCACAAGGCGAGCTGGGGCCAGTATTACGCGATGATGTTCTACGACAATCCGAAGGTTTCGGAGATGATCGACCAGGCCCGCGCCGCCACCAACTGGGACGACCGCGCCAAGCTCTATGCCGACATCCAGAAGCAGATCGTCGCCGACCAGCCGGAAGTCTTCGGCATGCTCCAGAACCGCCGCTGGGCGCATCGCGACTATCTGCAGGGCTTCAAGTTCAGCCCGGTCCGCTTCACCGGCGAGGTCGATCTTTACCCGATGTGGGTGAAGGCCGAATAGAAACTGGCTTGCGTCCCCTCCTGCAGCCAGCATGATGCGCATGGCCAGGCCATCCCAACCGGCCGGGCCATGCGCAGTTTTTTAGAAGATAGCCACCGGAGAAGACGATGTTGGCATTCGCCTTCCGCAAAGTGCTGACGCTGGTCGGAACCATGATCGGCATTGCGGCACTTACCTTCGTCATCACCAACGTCGCGCCGGGCGATCCGGCCCGCCTGGTCGCCGGCCCCAATGCGACCGAGGACATGGTGACGACCATCCGCACCGAATACGGCCTCGACAAGTCGCTTCCCGAGCAGTTCGTCGTCTATATGGGCGACCTCATGACCGGCGATCTCGGCCAGTCGATCGTCACCACAAGACCGGTGCTGGAAGAAGTGCTGCGTTATGCGCCGGCAACCCTGGAACTGGTCTTCGTCGCCATGGCCATCGGCATCATCGTCGGCGTGCCGCTCGGCATGCTGTCGGCCGTCTACAAGGACGGCCCGATCGACCATATCACCCGCATCTTCTCGATCTCGGGCGTCGCGCTGCCGGCCTTCTGGTTCGGCATCATCCTGCAGCTGACATTTGCGGTCGATCTCGGCTGGTTGCCGGTCTCCGGCCGCCTGCCGCTGGTCACCCGCCCGCCGGAAACGGTCACCGGCCTGCTGCTCGTCGACAGCCTGCTCGCCGGCCGGCTGGATACGTTCTGGACGGCGCTGCGGCACATCATCCTCCCGGCGATCGTGCTCTCCTTCCCCTGCCTCGCCTCGATCCTGCGCGTCAACCGCGCCGAGATGATCGAGGTGCTGCAGTCCGACTATATCGTCGCCGCACGCGCCCACGGCATCGCTTCGTTCCGCATCGTCGCCATCTATGCGCTGAAGAACGCGCTGCTGCCGACGCTTGCAATGATCGGCCTGCGCTTCGGCTGGATGCTCGGCTCCACCGTGCTCGTCGAAACCGTCTTCGACTGGCCGGGTATCGGCCTCTATGCCGTCTCTTCGGCGCTTTCATCGGATTTCAAGCCCGTCATCGGCGTCACGCTGGTGATCGGCTTCTTCTTCATCGTCGCCAACACCCTCGTCGATCTCGCCTATGCGTGGATCGATCCCCGCCTCAGGAGCGCCTGATGACGACGCCCGTGGAACTCTCCCGGCCCCTCACCTTCCGCGAACGGCATGAAAGCAAGATCCGCCAGTGGCGGCTCTATGCGCATATGTTCGGCAAGAGCTTTTCCTCCATGCTCGGCCTCGGCCTGGTCGTGCTCTTCCTGTTGCTTGCAGCCCTGGGGCCTTGGCTTGCGCCCTATCCGGAAGACACCGTCGGCGCCTTCAACATGGCCAACAAGCTGATGGGGCCAACCGCCGCCCACTGGTTCGGCACCGACGAAATGGGCAGCGACATCCTTTCGCGCGTCATCATCGGCGCCCGCACCTCGCTGTGGATCGGCCTGATCATCACCGGCGTCGGCGCCATCATCGGCGTGCCGCTCGGCATCATCGCCGGGTATCGCGGTGGCTGGGTGCGCGCCGTCATCATGCGCATCACTGAACTCTTCCTCGCCGTGCCGGGACTGGCCCTTGCCCTGGCGATCGTCGCGGCGCTCGGCCCCGGCATCACCAACTGCGTGGTCGCCTTGTCGCTCGTCTGGTGGCCGGGTTACGTGCGCCTCGTGGAGGCGAAGACGCTTTCCGTCAAGGAAGAACTGTTCGTTGAATCGGCCCGCTCGATCGGCGCCAAAACGCCCTGGATCCTCTGGCATCACATCCTGCCGAACTGCATGTCGCCGATCATCGTCAAGATGAGCATGGACATGGGCATGGCGATCCTGTCGGCCGCCAGCCTCGGCTTCATCGGTCTCGGCGCCCAGCCGCCGGCGCCCGAATGGGGGGCGATGATTTCGGTCGCCCGCACCTACATGCCGGACTGGTGGTGGTACTCGCTCTTCCCGGGTGCCGCAATCTTCCTGACCGTGCTCGGCTTCAACCTTCTGGGCGACGGCCTGCGCGACATTCTCGATCCCCGGAGCCGCGACCGATGACCGGACCTCTTCTCGACATCCACAACTACCGGCTCGACATCGCCACGTTCGACGGCCCGGTGCATGTGCTGAAAGACATCAACCTGACCGTCAATCGCGGCGATACGCTCGGCATCGTCGGCGAAAGCGGTTCCGGCAAGACGGTGCTGGTGCGCTCCGTGCTCGGCATCGGCCCGAAGGCATCGAAAGTGGTCGAAGGCAAGATCGCCTTCGACGGACAGGACATCACCGCGCTCCCCGAAAAGGACTGGACGAAGATCCGCGGCATCCGCATCTCGATGATCTTCCAGGATCCGATGACCTATCTGAACCCGCTCTTCACGATCGGGCAGCAAATCTCCGACGTCATCGCCGCCCATGAAAAGGCGGGGGGCCACGGCGTTTCCTCGAAGGCCGCCCGCCGCACCCGCACCGAGGACCTGCTCGACCAGGTCGGCCTGCCGAACCCGAGCATGCTGTTCGACCAGTATCCGCACCAGCTTTCCGGCGGCATGCGCCAGCGGGTGCTGATCGCCATGGCGCTGTCCGGCAAACCGGACCTGCTGATCGCCGACGAACCGACGACCGCGCTCGACGTCACGGTCCAGGCTCAGGTGCTCGACCTCATCAATTCGCTGGTCGAGAAGCTCAACCTCACCGTCATCATGATCAGCCACGATATCGGCGCCATCGCCACGATCGCGAAGCGCTGCGCGGTCATGTACAAGGGCGAGATCGTCGAACAGGGCCTGACGGCGGATATCCTGAGCGCCCCCAAGCACGAATATACGAAACGGCTGCTCGCCGCCGTGCCGGACATCGATACCGCGGCAACCAAGGTAGCTGCCCAACCGGCGATCGCAGAGCCGGCGAAACCCGGCGTGCTTCTGGAAGCGATCGACCTCAAGAAAGTCTACCGCAGCCAGTCCGGCACCGAAGTGACGGCGGTCAACAGCATCAACCTCTCGGTCGCGACCGGCGAAATCTTCGGCGTGGTCGGCGAATCCGGTTCAGGAAAGTCGACGCTGGCGCGCATGCTGCTGCGCCTCATCGAGCCGACCTCCGGCGACATCATATTCGACGGCCGTAACATTTCCGGCCTGACCGGCGAACCGCTGCGATTGATGCGCCGGCACATGCAGTTCGTCTTCCAGAACCCGCATTCGGCGCTCAACGGCCGTCACACGATCGGCGACGCAATCGGCGAACCGTTACGCATCCAGACAAGCATGAGCCGACGCGATATCGAGGCGCGCGTCGAAGCGCTGCTCGACATCGTCCAGCTGCCGAAAATGTTCAAGTATCGCTACCCGCACGAACTGTCCGGCGGCCAGAAGCAGCGCATCTGCATCGCCCGCGCCATCGCCCTCAATCCGCGCCTGCTGATCCTCGACGAACCGACCTCGGCGCTCGACATCTCGGTACAGGCGCAGGTGCTCGATTTCCTGCAGGAATTGCGCGCCGAACTCGACCTCACCTATGTCTTCATCTCGCACAATCTCGCCGTCATCCGCCAGATCTGCGACCGGACCATCGTGATGAAACGGGGCGAGATCGTCGAACAGGGCGAAACGGAAACCCTCTTCCTGTCGCCTCAGCACGAATACACCAAGGCGCTGATCGAAAGCGGACGCAAGACCTCGCGGGCAGCGAACCTCTCGGCTCCCGCCGTCTCGTGACGGTAGAAAATATTTGTGCAGTGCAGCAACATTACCCATATAGGGAACGTTGTCGCTGATCACTGCCATCCCGGCAATGATTGCCAGGAGCCAATATGAGATCGTTGTCGGATACGCTGGAGCGGCTTGCCCGCTTGAAATCACTCGGTCGGGAACAGACCGACACGCCCAGCCATCTGGAGGAACTGAGCAGTTTCGGCTCCAACCCCGGGGCGCTGGGAGCCAGGGTATATGTTCCCTCCCTGCTTCCCAAAGGCCCCGCCCTCGTCGTCGTTCTGCACGGATGCACGCAAACCGCGTCCGGTTATGATCACGGTACCGGATGGTCGAAGCTCGCCGAACACCACGGCTTTGTGGTCCTTTTCCCCGAACAGGTCCGGGCCAACAACGGCAACCTCTGCTTCAACTGGTTCCTTCCCGGGGACACGCGCCGCGGCCAGGGCGAAGCGCACTCGATCCGCCAGATGATCGACGCCGTCGTCTCCCGGCATGGGATCGACCCTTCGCGCATCTATGTGAGCGGGTTGTCCGCAGGGGGTGCGATGGCCAATATCATGTTGGCCACCTATCCGGAGGTTTTCGCCGGTGGAGCGATCATCGCCGGCCTGCCCTATGGCGTCGCCGCGACGGTTCCCGAAGCCTTCGACCGCATGCGCGGGCAAGGCCTGCCGGCACCATCGGCGCTTCAGTCGCGGCTGAAGGCCGCTTCCACCCATCAGGGACCCTGGCCGACCATCTCGGTATGGCAGGGCACCCAGGACAATACGGTCGCGGAAGCAAACGCGCAGGCGATCATCGACCAGTGGCGTGGCGTTCACGAGGTCGGCTCACGGCCGGACCTGGAGGAAAAGGTCGACGGCCGGTCGAAAGCCGTCTGGAAGGATCCCCGCGGCCGGCAGGTCATCGAATATTACAGCATTGCCGGTATGGGCCACGGGACACCCATCGACCCGACGCTCGGTTATGAGAACGCCGCGCCCTACCTGCTGGATGTCGGCATATCGTCGACGCTTCACTCGGCAAACCGCTGGGGACTGCTTCGCGAAGGCGTGGAGCCGCTGCGGGCAGAGAGCGACCGACCCAGGCGGGCATCGGCTCCCTCCCCGGAAGCAAAAGAGCCTGAAGGTATCCAGCAGATCATCGAAAATGCGCTTCGCATGGCCGGCCTGATGCGCTGACTTCGCGCAGGATCAAGCCGGGAGAATGAGCGCAGCGGCGGCCAGGGGGAGAGGGAATGGCCGCCGCTGAACGCCCCCCGCTTAAACGCCGGAAGCAGCGATATCCGCGTCGAGACGTTCGCGCGCCTTCTTGGGCAGTTTCGCGGTCTTGATGGCTTCCACATTGGCAGGAGCGTTGCCGACAACGACAAGGCCGATCATGCCCATGCCCACGTGTGGCGCGCATTTCACGGCATAGGCCCCCTCGACGTCGAACGTGATCTTCACGCTTTCATTCATCTGGCCCTTGAACGGCTTTGCGCCTTCCGGGATCAGGCCGTCGATGGTTTCGGCGTTGTGAGATTTGTCGGTCGGGACGAAGGTAACGGTGTCGCCCTTGGCAATCTTGAGGGAGCTCGGTTCGAATACCATCGCGCCGTCATTGCCCTTGTTGAGCATATGCACTTCGAAATCGGCGGCCGACGCCGCCGTGGCGCAGACGGCCGTGGCGATCACCGCACCGACCAGGGATGCCAAAATCTTCTTCATTTTCTTACTCCTTGTCTGGAAGCCCTCGGCTTCGTTGAATTCACACTAGAGCAAAAACGCCGGCCCTCTTTGACGTACGACAAACGGTTTCGAGTTTGCTGCGGCCCGCTTTTGCGTCGGCCTAAGCCCGGATGGCGCCGTAACGGTCACGTTGCCCAACCCGCGGATCATAAAACCTGCAAGTCCCTCTCGGGACGAGCGCCCGAGGCTTGGGTCGCGGGCGTTTTATTGGCTGCGAGCGCTCGGGCCACGGAAACGAAAAAGCCGGCAGGGTGGACCTGCCGGCTGATGCTCATGGGGAAGAGGCGTGGAGGGAGGACGCTTATTCAGCCGCCTGGGCCCCGAGAGCGTTATTGCGATAGGGCTCGCAGAGAGCCTCCATCATCTTGACCTCTTCGGCGGTCAGATCGGTCAGCGGGGCGCGAACCGGACCCGCATCGAAGCCCATCAGCCGCACGCCGGCCTTGATGGCGGAAACCGCGTAACCCTTCTGGCGATTGCGGATCTCCATGAACGGATAGAAGAAGTCGATGAGGATCCGGTTGGTGGCGGCCGTATCGCCGGCCCGGAGCGCCTTGTAGAACGTCTGAGCCAGCCCCGGAACGAAGTTGAAGACGGCCGACGAATAGGTGGTGACGCCCGCGCCGAGATAGGCGTCTGCAAAAAGCTCGGCGGTCGGCATGCCGCCGAGATAGGTCAGGCGGTCGCCCATGACAGCGGTGATCTTGCGCACCAGGCCGATATCGCCGGAACCGTCCTTGAACCCGACCAGATTGGGGCAGGCCTCGCAAAGGCGCGCCAGCGTTTCCGCCGTCAGGATGGAATTGTCGCGGTTATAGACCATTACGCCGATGCCGACCGACTGGCAGACGGTCTTGATATGCTGATAAAGGCCTTCCTGGCTGGCATCCATGAGATAATGCGGCAGCAGGAGGATGCCGTCGGCACCGGCCTTTTCGGCAGACTTGGCGATCGAAACCGCGATCCGCGTGCCGTAACCGCAGCCGGCCACGATCGGCGTGCTGCCGGCCGAAGCCTTGGCGGCGACGATGATTTCCGGAATTTCGGAAGGCTCCAATGAAAAGAACTCACCCGTGCCGCCGGCGGCAAAAAGCACCGAAGCATCGAAGCCGGCCAGCCAGCCGACATGCTGCTCGTAGGCCTTGCGGTTGAAGAGGCCATCCTTGCCGAACGGCGTGACGGGGAACGACAGGAGGCCGGCGCCGAGCGCATGCTTCAGTTCATTTGGATCCATAGACATGACAGTCCCTTCCTGGTTGATTTCCGGAAGGCTACCAAGTCATATTATGACTGTCAATAGTTGTATTATCTTCAGGGGCACATCAGGGACGCCGGATCAACGAACGATAGCGCTGCTGGCTCCCCTTGAGATGCATGCGCATGGCCTCGCGAGCAGCCGAATCATCGCCATCTGTGATTGCGCCGGCGATACGGGCATGTTCATCCTGGATCTGCGCCAGGTATTCAGGCGGCGAAATCTCGGCCTCGCCTTCCTGCAGCAGCGATCGCGGGATCATCTGCTTGCCGATCGCCTCCAGCAATTCCCGGAAACGCGGGTTGTTGGTCGCGTCCGCGATGGCCAAATGGAAAGCCCGGTCGCTTTCAACCGTTGCCGCACCGGCTGCGATCTGCCGCTTGATCGTCTCGAGACATTCGAAGATCAGTTCCTGTTGCGCCGGTGACGACCGGACCGCAGCGAGACCCGCAGCCTCTATTTCAATGGCGGCGCGAACCTCCAGCATTTCGATGATGGAAGACACGCGGTTGGCATCCACGGTGCGGAAGCCCGCCTGCAGCCCGCCTTGCGGCGCCAGAACGAAGACGCCGACGCCGTGGCGGACCTCGACGAGATTGTCGGCCCGCAACGAAGCGATCGCCTCGCGGATGACCGTCCGGCTGACCTCGTATTGCAGCGTCAGCCCGCTCTCCGTGGGCAGTTTGTCACCGGGCTTCAACGCGCCGCTCGCAATCGCATCGCGCATCCGCCGGCCAACCGTCTCGACCAGATTGCGGCCTTTTCGCGAGGGCGCCTCCCCGGTGATTTTATCTGCTCTCTTCAACGTCTGCCCGCTCCCTCGCTTTGGCATTTCAGTCACTTAGAGGGGTAAAACCCCACCGCATTGTCAAGCGCCGGTCAAGAAATTTATTGACGTCCGGCGATGGACCTATAGTATGAGATGACCTATGAGGTATGATGACACGGCGAACCGGCGCATATTCACCGGCCCGCCCACGAGGAAAGAATGCTCAAGAGACTGCTTTTGACCGGCACCGCGGGGAGTATGGGCAGACTTCCGTCGCCCGACGGGCGGCTCTGATCCGGCCTTTGCCGGGTCCCGACATGAAATGGCGGAGGTTCGTCCCTCTGCTTCTGACAGGAGGAATTTCGTGAAGATCGTAGACGTCAATGTGCGCGTATTCTCTCATACCACGCGCCGTCACCAGGATACCGCCGGCCATGCTCATCCAGGCCCGCCGCACAAGGTCAACCTGGCGCTGCTGACCATTGTCGATGACGACGGCGCGGAAGGCTATTGTTTTGCCCCGCCGGAAGTCGTGCGCCCGCATGTGATCGACAAGTTCGTCAAGAAGGTGCTGATCGGCGAGGATCCGTTCGCCCGCGAAAGACTGTGGCAGGACCTCGCTCACTGGCAGCGCGGCAGCGCGATGCAGCTGACCGACCGGGCGCTCGCGATCGTCGATTGCGCCCTTTGGGACCTTGCCGGCCGCAAGCTGAACATGCCGGTTCACAAACTGATCGGCACCTACCGCGAAAAGATCCCGGCCTATGGCTCGATCATGTGCGGCGACGAGCTGGAAAACGGCCTCGCAACCCCGGAAGATTACGGCCGGTTCGGCGAAAAGCTCGTCAAGCGCGGCTACAAGGGCATCAAGCTGCACACCTGGATGCCGCCGGTCTCCTGGGCGCCTGATGTCAAGATGGACCTCAAGGCCTGCGCCGCGGTCCGCGAGGCGGTCGGCCCGGATATCCACCTGATGATCGATGCCTTCCACTGGTATACCCGCACCGAAGCGCTGGAACTCGGCAGGGGCCTCGAAAAGCTCGGCTTCGACTGGATCGAGGAGCCGATGGACGAGCAGAGCTCAGCCTCCTACGCCTGGCTTGCCGAAAACCTCGACATTCCGGTCCTCGGTCCGGAAAGCGCGGGCGGCAAGCATTTCAGCCGCGCGGAATGGATCACCGGAAAAGCCTGCGACATCCTGCGCACCGGCGTCCATGACGTCGGCGGCATCAGCCCGGCGATGAAGACCATGCACCTGGCCGAATCCTTCGGCATGAACTGCGAAATCCACGGCAATGGCGCTCCGAACCTGATCGTCGCGGCCTGCACCAAGAACGCGAAATGGTATGAGCGCGGCCTCCTGCACCCGTTCCTCGAATATGACGACGGCTTCGAATACCTGAACGCCCTCGTCGATCCGATGGACGAGGACGGTTTCGTGCATATCTCCGACAAGCCGGGCATGGGCGAAGACATCAACTTCGACTTCATCAACGCCAATCTGGTTGAGTGAACCGTTTATTCTGCCTCCCAAGCAGGAAGAGGAGCCCGGTCCCTTTTGGGGCCGGGTTTCTTGTTTTTTTGCTGTCGTAACAAGCTTGTCGTCCAGTCCCGGAGATTACAAGCCTTCGCGCAGGACGTGCTCGCCTCCGTCGATGGAATCAGACCCGTTGATTTCCGGCCTTCGGCCAACATTCTGGAGCCCGCGCAGTCTCCTGCCGTGGTTTTTTAAAGATCGGAGAGCCCACACGAATGCGGAACCTCAATTGATTTTTTAATGGTGGCTCCGCATTCGCGTGGCCTTCGGCGTCTTGTCAGGGCTTCCGGCCCCTACAGGTGATCACCTCGCCTCGCTGCATGGCTTCGTTCACGATCTCCTTTCGGGAAACCTTGCCACTTGCACGGCTCAACCGAACCCGGCCCGGTGGCCAGGGGAAGGCTTGATAGGAATGTTCGTCTTTCGACCAGCACTCCATGGCTTTCACCTCTTCCACCATCCCCGCACGTTACGGTTCCGATGAAAGCGCCGGCCTCCGCCTGCCCGCGAACGTCTCGCGAAACACTCCGGCGACGGAAGCGGGGCAATTGTAGGCATGGGTTCAAAGGGCGTGGATGATGACGCGGTTAAGTCATTGGGGATGCTGGAAGGCTGCGATGAATTGTCCACGGGGCGAACACCGAAAGACAGTATTGGAAGCTGCATCCCGCCTTACCCCCCTCTGTCCTGCCGGACATCTCCCCCTCAAGGGTGGGGTGAGGCAGCGCGGCATCCTTAACCCTCCCCCTTGTGGGGAGGGTGGCCGGCAGGCGGGAGGGGTTTTGATGCTGGATGAGTCTCCTCCCCAACCTCTCCCCACAAGCGGGAGGGGCTCCTCGCACCGCCCCATGCATTCATATGTGATCACCATCCGCGAAGGACTTGCCCTCCAGCCCACCCTCACATCACCCGATCGAGCCAGTCCATCGCATGGTCCTGCTGATCGACCGGGAATGCATGAGCCGCGCCGGGCCAAAGCCGCGTCTCGAGGCCATGTTCCGCATCCGCGGCCATCCAGATCGCATGAAGTTGCTCCTGCGCCGCCACGGCGGCAGGCGGGGGAAAATGCCGGTCTTCGGCACCGCTGAAGATCAGCGCGGGTTTCGGCGCGGCAAGCCCTGCAAAATGCGGGTAATCGAGCTTTCCGGCGATCGGCGGATGCAGCAGGGAAAAGGCCGACTGCCCACGAAGCTGGTTGTTGCCCGGCTGCATGAGGCCCTGCAGCGTCCCCATCCAGCCGCCGGCGACGCAGGCCCTGGCATCGTCCGACAGTGCGGCCAACTGCCACGCGCGCGAGCCGCCCATCGAATACCCGAAGCTCGCCACACGGTTTCCATCGACGCCGGGCAGTGCGCGAAGCCAGGCCATCGCTTCGAGGTCCTCGAGCAGGATGACGGAGGCGTAGGAAACCCCGAACTGCATGAGATTGGCGGCGAGCGCCTGCTGCGCTTCGTAACCGTTGCCTTTCCGGCTGCCCCAGCCGAGCGCGTCGGCGCAGAGCACGGTATAACCGCGCCGGGCGAGTTCGTTGCCGACATGCCGGCCGCCGTAAAGTCTGGCCGCCCATCGATCCGTGTCCGCTGCGACCTCGGAAGTCTCGCCGGAGCGGCGGATCATCTTCTCCTTGCCGATCGAGAAGAACGAGCCGTGGTCGTGCAGCAGCAGCACGGCAGGCGTAACGTCATTCGTATCGGGACGAAGGAGATAGGCTCTCGTCGTTTCGCCGTTCGAAAAACCAAGTTCGAACTCTTGGCCCATGCGTCCGTCTTCGGTCCACTCCGCGAGGACCGACGCGCTTGCGGGCGAGATCCGCCCGACGCCGAGTGCCTGCCGCACCTTGTTTCGTGTGCGGTCCTTCCAGTCTGGAAAGCTTTCCGCGGCCGGGTGAAAATTCCAGTCGAACGAGAGATTGTCGCGCAGCCTCGCTGCGAGGCTCGACATGTTCTCGCTGTCGATCATGGCTCCTGCCGTAACCGTTCGAGCATCCGGTCGCGGCTGTCGCCCAGATGCTTGCGCATCGCCCCGCGCGCGCCTTCCACGTCACGGGCTTCGATTGCGTTCAGAATGGCACGGTGTTCTTCATTGACGCGCTTGAGATGCACGGAGAGACTCGCGTCATCGACCGCATGGGTCGAAAGCCGCATGCGCGGCATCAGGGTTTCGCCGAGATAGTTGAAAATACGGAAAAAATGCTCGTTATGGCTGGCGGTAGCAACGGAGCGGTGGAAATCGAAATCCGCCTGCGTGTCCCGGCTTGCACGACGGACGGCGACATCCATCGCCTTGCAGGCCGCGGTCATGGCCTGGATATCCGCCTGTGTCCGCCGGTCTGCGGCAAGTGCTGCCGCTTCCGATTCGATGCCGATACGCAGCTCGAGGCCCTTTACCAGGTTCTCGACCAGCATCAGGTTTTCGTCGCCAAGGCGGAAAGGCGTTACACCCGCGTCTTGACGAACGAAGACGCCGATCCCGTGATGAATCGAGACGAGGCCGCTTGCCCGAAGGTTGGCGATCGCCTCCCGGACAACCGTCCGGCTGACGCCCAGTTCGTCGATCAGCGCCTTTTCCGTCGGAAGCTTCGATCCGCGCGGATAGTCCCCAAGCTTGATCCGCTCGGCGATCGTGCGCACGACCTGCGAACTCAGGGTCTCCCTGCGGCGCCAGGTAGAGGATGGGGCTTCGGCTGTCATCGGGCACTCCATGGCGTCTCGGATGTGAAACTCAGACAGCGTGGTCGTATTCGAGGCTCGCCTGGATCAGTTCGCGGGCATAGGGATCCTTGGCCTGACCTGTCGCCAGCACGTCTCGGCTCATCACCTCGACCACGCGACCATGCTGCATTACCGCCAGCCGCTCGCACATATGATCGATCACTGCAAGATCATGGGAAACGAAGAGATAGGTCAAGTTGCGTTTTGCACGCAGATCGGCGAGCAGATTGAGCACCTCCGCCTGCACCGAGACGTCGAGTGCCGAGGTCGGCTCGTCGAGAAGCAGGATGCGCGGTTCGAGAATGAGTGCGCGCGCAATCGCCACGCGCTGGCGCTGGCCGCCGGAAAGCTCGTGCGGAAAACGCGACAGGAAGGCCGGATCGAGACCGACATCGATCAGAGCCCGCTCCATGCGTTCGACCTGGCGGTCCATGCGATGGATGCGGAGCGGCTCCTGAAGCGCGGTGCGGATCGATTGGCGCGGATGCAGCGAACCGTAGGGATCCTGGAAGACCATCTGGACCGCGCGGCAATATTCGACGAAGGGCATGTCGTTGACCGACCGTCCCTCGAGCTGGATGTCGCCCTCCCAGAGATTCAGGAGACGGGCGATGCAGCGCAGGATGGTCGACTTGCCGGAACCGGACTCGCCGACAAGCCCGAAGGATTCGCCTGCCTCGACCGAAAAGCAGACATCGCCGAGAATGCGCTTCTTCGCCGAGCTGTAACCCAGATCGATCGAGAGGTTGCGGACGTCGATGGCGGTCATGCGCGCACCTCTTTGGTCTCTTGGGAGATGGTTTGGCGGTTCAGGACCGGAAGCGGCTTGCGGCTGCCGCCGATATGCGGCTGCGCGGCAAGCAACCCTTGAGTATAGGGATGCGTGCAGTTGCGCATGTCCCGGGCCGCCCGTTCCTCGACGACCTCGCCATGGCGCATGACCAGAACCCGGTCGCAGAAATTGCGCACCAGGTTGAGGTCGTGGCTGATCATGATGAGGCCGATGCCCTTGTTGGTCACCAGCTCGTTCAGGATGTTGAGGACCTGCATGCGCACGGTGACGTCGAGCGCGGAGGTCGGCTCGTCGGCGATGATGATCTGCGGCTCGGGGATCAGCATCATGGCGATCATGATGCGCTGGCCCATGCCGCCCGAGACTTCGTGCGGATAAAGGCCGAACACCCGTTCCGGATCGCGGATCTTCACCGCCTCCAGCATTTCCAGCGTCTTCTGCCGGGCGACCTGCGCCGAGGCCCTGTAGTGAACACGATAGGCCTCGGCGATCTGGTCTCCGACGCGATGCACCGGGTTGAGCGAGAATTTCGGATCCTGGAGGATCATCGAAATGCGTCGGCCGCGGATCGTCAGCATCTGCTTTTCGCTGGCGGAGATGAGGTCGATGCCCCCGAAATCCATCCGGTCGGCCTCGATCTTCGCGGTCGGCAGGAGCTTCAGCAGCGCGCGGCCGATCGTCGACTTGCCGGAGCCGGACTCGCCGACAATGCCGAGCCGCTCGCGGCCGAGATCGAAGGAGACGCCCTTGACGACGGTGTTGTAGGTCTTGCCGCTGCGATAGCTGACGCGGAGATTTTCGACCTTCAGGAGTGCCTGGCTGTTATCCATGGTGGAATCCTAACACTGTTTCGGGCCTATCTTTGCTTGGGATCCAGCGCGTCGCGCAGGCCGTCGCCGAGAAGGTTGAAGGCAAGGCTGACGAGCAGGATGGCGCCGCCCGGGAAGGCGACCAGCCACCAGTTGTCCAGCATGTAGCGCCGGCCGGTAGCGATCATCGCCCCCCATTCGGGCAGCGGCGGCTGGGCGCCGAGACCGAGGAAACCGAGGCCCGCAGCCGTCAGGATGACGGTCGCCATCGACAGCGTGATGCGCACCAGGACCGACGGCAGGCACATCGGCATGATCGACTTGATGATGATGCGCAGCGCCGATGCCCCCTGCATGCGCGAGGCCGAGATATAGTCGGCACCGCGGAAGGTCAGCGTTTCGGCGCGGGCCAGGCGGGCGATCGGCGGCCAGGTGGTGAGACCGATGGCGATGATCGCATTTTCGAGGCCGGCGCCGAGGGCCGCCACGAAGGCGAGCGACAGGATGAGGCTCGGGAAGGACAGGAAGATATCGGTGATACGCATCATGATCGTATCGTACCAGCCGCCGAAATAACCGGCCGTCGTGCCGACCAAAAGCCCGATCGGACCGACGATGACCGAGACGATGGTGATGATCGTCAGGCTGATGCGCGTGCCGTAGATGATGCGGCTCATGATGTCGCGTCCGAGCTCGTCGGTCCCGAACCAGTGCTCGGCGCTCGGCGGCTTCAGCGTATTGCCGAGGTTGATGACATTCGGATCATAGGGCGCGATCAGCGGTGCGACGATCGCCGTCAGGACCAGGATGGTGATGACCACGAGGCCGAAACCCGAAGACGGGTTGCCGAGAAGCTCGCGGATGACGGCGAGCAGTCGGCGGAAGGCCGAATTTGGGTTTGAGCGAGTACCGTTCATGGCCACGTCCTGCATGTCGAGAGATTGAGCTGCCATGTCACCGCGTCCTCGGATCGAAGATCTTGTAAAGCGCGTCGGAAAGCAGGTTGAGCGCAATGAAGATGATACCGACCAGTAGCACGCAGGTCATCACCGCGTTCATGTCGCCGATCAGCATGTTGTTGGTGATGTATTGGCCGAAGCCCGGCCAGGAGAACACGGTCTCGATGAGGACCGCGCCTTCCAGCAGGCTGCCATAGGCGAGCGCCACGATCGTCACCAGCTGTACGCGGATATTCGCGAAGGCGTGGTGCCAGATGGTGCGGCCCTTCGAGAGCCCCTTCACACGCGCCGTGGTAACATATTCCTGGTTCAGCTGGTCCAGCATGAAACTGCGGGTCATGCGGGTGATATAGGCCATCGACGAATAACCGAGGATGCTCGCCGGCAGAAGCAGATGGTTGACCGCATCCCGCAAGACTTCCCAGTCGCCGGCGATGATCGCGTCGATCAGCAGGAAGCCGGTCGTTTCCGGCACGATGCCGATATAATAATCCGACAGACGGCCGCCGCCGCCGACCAGATCCAGCGCCGCGTAAAAGATGATCAGGCCGATCATGCCGGTCCAGAAGATCGGCATGGAATGGCCGATCAGGGTGAGGAACCGGATGATGTGGTCGACCGGACGGTTGCGGCGCACGGCGGCGAGAATGCCGAGCGGAATACCCAGGCCCGCCCCGACGATGATCGCGAAGGTCGCAAGCTCGATCGTCGCTGGCATGACATGCAGGATGTCGTTGATGACCGGTTGCCCGGTCCGGATCGACGTCCCGAAATCGCCATGCAGCAGATCGCTCACGTAGCGAAAGAACTGCTGGTAGAGAGGAAGGTTCGCGCCGATCCGTTCCGCAACCGTGTCGTATGTGGCCTGGTCGGCCTCTTCGCCGACAATGGCGCGGACCGGATCGACAGGCATCAGCCGTCCGATGCAGAAGGTCAGGATCAGCAATCCGAGAAGGGTTGCCAATATGGTGCCGGCCTGCCGCGTGAAAGCGGTGAGACGCTCGTTGTTCATGGGACTTCCTCAGGACCGTACCGGATGCCGCGGCGCTGCCGGACCACGAGGCCCGCGCCGCGGCCAACCGAGGATTATCGTTCTTTCTTCACGGTGCGAAGCTGGGTGGACCAGGACGGGTTCAGCTCGAGACCCTTGATGTCGGCCCGGAAGCCGACGCTGTCGACCACTTCCGAGAAGGGCTGGATCGCCGGGACGATATCCGCGTAGTAGGTCTGGATGTCCTGATATTGCTTGATCTGCTTGTCCTTGTTGCCTTCGACGAGAGCGTCATCGATCATCTTGTTGATCTTCTCATCATAGAAGGACGTGCGCCAGCCCTGGAAATTCGTGAGCTTCGCCTCATCCGCATTGTTGGGATTGTAGACGATGGCGCGGAAGTTCGAGTCCGGATGCGGCAACTGGCCGCCGCCGCCGCGACCGACCAGGAGCTCATATTTGCGTTCGCGCATCGCGCCGTAGATCTGGTCGCCGGAACCGGTGACGATCTCGGCCTTGATGCCGGCCTGCGCCAGCGTCGCCTGGATGGCGGTCGCAAGGCTCATGAACGGCACGTCGGAAATGGCGCGCAGCGTGGTCGAGAAGCCGTTCGGATAACCGGCCTCGGCAAGCAGCGCCTTGGCCTTTGCGACGTCGAGCTTGTAGCCCGCATTCGGCAGGGCGCCGAAGATTCCTGCAGGAACGGGACGATCGCGCAGCTTGCCGAAATAGGGCAGCACGCTGTCGTTCAGGCCCTGGTAGTCGATGAGATAACGCAGCGCCTCGCGAACCTTCGGCTTCTGGAACTTCTCGTCCTTCATGGAAACTGCGAGATAATAGAAGCCGCTGCCGCCGTTCGTCTGGATCTTGACGTCCTTGCTGCTCTCGAGCGCCTTGAGGTCCGCTGCCGACATGGAAAAGGCGATGTCGATATCGCCCTTTTCGAGCATCAGCCGCTGGCTCTGCGATTCGGCCAGATGGCGCATCATGATCCGGCGCATGGCCGGCTTGTCGCCCCAGTATTTCGGGTTCTGCTCGAGCGTGACGCGCTCGTTCGACTGCCACTGGCCAAGCGTGAACGGACCGGAGCCGGCGGAGTTGTTGGTGAGCCAGGCGGCGCCCATATCGCCGTTCTTGTCGTGCTCCATGACCGCCTTCATGTCGAGGATGGAGCCTGGACCGACGATGCCGAGCGTCTGTACGATGACCTGCGGATCGACCTTCTTCGGCAGCTTGATGACAACAGTGCCGTCGTCCGGAGCGGTGAAGCTTGCATCGGCATTGGCTGCAGAGAAGCCGTGGGTCTTCAGGAACGACGCCTGCGCCAGGTTGAGCTTCATCAACCGCTTGAAGGACCAGACCACGTCCGCCGAAGTGACCGGGTTTCCGGAAGCGAAGGTCGCTCCCTTGCGCAGCTTGAAGGTGATCGAGCCGTTGTCGTCGGCGATCGTCCAGCTCTCCGCCAGCTGCGGATTGACCTGGGCGCGATTGACGGCGTCAAGCGCCACAAGGTTATCATATATGTTTGTGAGAACCTGTACGGTCTCCTTGCCGGTGATGGCAGCGGGATCGAGCGTCAGGATATTGGTCATCGAGAAGCCGACGACCAGCATATTGGGCGGGGTTTCGGCATAGGCAGGCTGGAAAAACAGAGCGGAACCGAGCAATACCGGTCCCATTATTCTCGATAGCGGCGTCATGGCCGTCCTCCCTTGGATTGCCGGTCTCCTCCCGGCAGGTAGATAATCGCAATCCAAGAGATATGATGTCTTACGACACCTGTCAATCCGAAATACCGCTTCACCGACTCGTCCTCGATGGCAAGCGATACGTCCGTGATGGCGTCGAATGCCCCGTAGTTTTTCGAAACGTTGGATAGCTCCAGACGCGCCAAGCTCGGTCCTCCCTGAATTGACTCTCCCAAAGCGTCAGATGCTTGACAGCTTCACCATGCAACAAGATTCGAACCCGCAAACATGTTGTTCGACAACTTTTATGAAGACCGACATGATCAGCCATACATCAAGGCCGACGGCCTGCCTGGGGACCTCCGCCTGCGTAAGCAGGCGCAGCCGAACCGGCAGTCCGTTACATAAAACGAGGGATTGTCAGAGCTCGATCGCCCGCTCGCGGGCATGCATGATGTGGCGGTCGATGGCGTCGCCCGCCGCATGCGGATCGCGGGATTTGATGGCGTCGATGATCGCCAGATGATCGGCGAAGGCCGGCGGCAGGACCTGCTCGGAAAGGCTGATCCTGTCGAGCTTGATGAGCCGCATGCGGATCGCATTGACCGCATAGGCCTGGATCAGCAGGTCGTTCTGGGTCGCCTCGATGAGAAGGTTGTGAAACCCGTCGTCGACCTTCTGGCCGCGCTCGAAGACATCCGGCGAGGGAGCATTGCGGACCTCGTCGAGGATCGACTGGTGAAGCCTGGCCTGTTCGTCGAGGATGGCGTCCGGCATGCGCCTGACGGCGGTCAGCACCGCCTCGCGCTCCAGCGCCATGCGCACCTGGAAAGCCTGGCGGATGATCGAGAGATCGATCTGGGTGATCTGGATGCCTCGCTGCGGCATGACCACCAGGAGACCCTCATATTGCAGGCGCGGCAGGAGTTCGCGCAGAGCGCCGATCGAAAGACCGAGCAGCGCGACGAGCTCTCGCTGGGACACGAACTGACCCGGCCGCAGCCGGCCATCGAACAGCGCCTCGCGAAACCGCTCATAGGCGATCTGTTTGACCGAGCGGAGTTCTGGCTGTTCGGTGCCGGGCGGTGCAGTACGTGCGCTCATCTGTCTCCTATCGCCGGCATGCACCGGGCGGGTCAAGCAGCGGCGCGATAACCCGTCCGCTCAAACAATTCAATGAGCATAACACGATCGCGCTGGCTGAGAGCAACCAGAGGCGGCACCGCATATGCCAGACTTTCGTCGTTGCGATAATGGGCAAGAGCCGCCTTGAGGGCAACGAGCGATCCGTAGGCATCCACTGCCTCGATGCGCCGCGACTGCTTCTCCAGAATGCCGGCATCGTCGGGATTGTCGTAAAGAGCCTTCAGGTCGCCGGCAAAGAGGTTCGGCATGCCGCCGATCATCCCGGCGCCTCCAGCCTTGACGAGCGTGGGCAGAACCCGGTCGTCGCCCGTGAAGACGGCAAGTTCCGGGAAGGACTTCACCAGCATCAGTCCGTTGTCGAGATCCCCGGTCGAATCCTTGATCCCGGCGATGCGGCTGCCATGCTTGCGCATCAGGGCCGCGATCAGCTGCTGCGTGAAGCGGACCCGGCTGAGCTGCGGGATGTTGTAGAGCACGAGGTCGATTGCCGTATGCGCCTTGGTACGCTCGATCAGCGCATCGAAGAAAGCCGCAACGCCATCCTCGCTCGCACCATAATAGAAGGGCGGCAGGACCAGGGCTGCGCGACAGCCAAGGTCTCCATAGGCGATCAGCGACGTGACCGCATCATCGAAACTCGCGGTCATGATCGCCGGCAGCTGACGGTCCATATCCACCCCGCCCGCCTTCAGCGTTTCGAGAGCTTCGAGCTTCTGGGTGGTCGAAAAAGATGCGCCTTCGCCCGTCGTGCCGAACGTCGAAATGAAGCTGCAGCCATTTGCCAGGAGACGGTCGATATGCGCCTTCAGCCGGACGGTATCGATACGGAAATCGGTCGTCACCGGCGTGACGGAGGCGGCAACAATGCCCTTAAGCGCTGCATTCGACATAAACTGGTTCCTCGTTATAGGACTGATATAATCAATGTAGTTATCAGTCGTCAAATATATATTTACATCAGTCGCCGGCTGCGGCATGTTGCGCCCGGGATTGGCGATGGAGGAACGGATGCGCTACTGCCGGGGGGGATATTTGAAGTGTGCCGGCTCGATTGATTTTGTTAGGATGCCCTCAATGCTCGGCTATGGGTACTGATCGTGACTGCCTCAAGCTTTCATCTCGAACCAAGGAAACTGACGCTATGCCCGACACGCTCCCGGCCCGCCTCGCGACTGCCATCCGCAATTCCATCCTGTCGAGGACCGTGTTTGAACCGGAGCCCTTTCTCGGGCTGCCCCTGGCGGATGCCTATACGGTACAGACCGATGTGTTTCGCGCGCTCGGCCAGCCGTTCAAGGGCGCCAAGCTCACCCTGAAGGGCGATTTCTGCCAGAGCGCACCGCTTCTGTTCGTCAATGAGGAAACCGGCCATGCCCACCAGCCGGGCATTTCGGTGGAAGTGGAACTGGCTTTCGTGCTGACCAAGGATGTCGTGGCCAGCGAGGGCAAGGTGACCCGCCAGGATATCGTCGACGCGATCGGTTCGGTACGGATCGGCGTGGAACTTCTCCGCAGCCGTTACCAGGGCGGCTCCCGGGGCGATCCGGCCCTCGCCGCCGCCGACATGATGAGCAATATCGGCTATGTCCTTGGCCCGTCGCTGGATCGGAGCCTGCTGGACGAGGGCGCGTCGATCGGTCAGTTGTCGGTTATCATCAACGGACAGGTCGGCTTCGACAAGCCGGCGGCGCATGCCGATGGCGACCCGCTGAAGACCATGGTCGTGCTGGCAAACCAGAACCAGCTCTCCTCCTTCTCCATGCTCAAGGCCGGACAGGTGATGACGACGGGCACGTTGTGCGGACTGATCCCGGTCGCCGAGCCGGGGAGAATCGAAGTGAACATGGGCGGACAGCGGTTCGTCCTCGACCTGAGCTGACGCGACCTTGGGGGATTTGGCGATGACGTAATTTCGTCAGCGTCGATGTCGGGACGGGAGGTGCGCAAGCAGCGTGTTCGACGCGGCCGGGGTGGGGGCTGCAGGGCTCGCTGCCAAGCCACCTCCTTTCCGGGGAAGAGACCGAACGCCGCTGGGATCCATCAACGAACAGTAGCCAATGATCACACCTCAACTCCAATCAAATTACTTACTTGATTTCTAACATGTCAGTATGCAAATGTTGGAACAATACCGGGAGGATAAATAAACCAACATGAGTTTCGGGCTCTCCGTCGCACTCGCGACCCCTTTTGACAAAGACGGCAGGATCGTGCTCGACGCGATGGTCGCCCAAGCTCGCCGCAGCCTCGATGCCGGCTGCGACAGCGTCACGGTTTTCGGCACGACCGGTGAAGGCGCCTCGATCGGCGATGGCGAACGGGAAAGGGTCCTCGCCGCCATGATTTCCGGCGGCATCGCGCCGCGCCAGATCGTTGCGGGTGTTCTTGTCGATGCGGCCGGGGACGCCGCTGAACAGGCCGCACACGCCCTGTCCATGGGTGCGCGCAACGTTCTTCTGGCCCCGCCCTCCTATTTCAAGAACGTCAGCGACGAAGGCCTGTTCGGCTGGTTCTCCACCGTATTCGCGCTTCTGGGCGACAAGGCCCGTGACATCATCGTCTACCACATCCCGTCGGTCACGATGGTGCCGCTGAGCCACGCGCTGATTGGCCGGCTTCGCCATGCATTTCCCGGCATTGTCACCGGGGTGAAGGATTCCGGCGGCGAATGGGCCTTCACCGAGAAGCTGCTCAAGGAACATGGCGACCTCATCATCCTGATCGGCGACGAGCGGCATCTGGCCCAGGGCGTACGTCTCGGCGGACAGGGTGCGATCTCCGGTGTCGCAAATTTCGCCCCGCGCGAAGTCCGCCGCATGGCCGTGGATGGCGAGGACGATCAGCGGATTGTCGATCTCGTCGTGGAATTGCTGAAATATCCCGTCATTCCGGCCGTGAAGGTGATGATCGCCCATCTTTCGAACGATCCGTCGTGGCTGACGGTGCGGCCGCCGCTTGTTTCGATCACCGACGAGGGTCGGCGCCTGCTGGTGTCGGCCTTCGACACCCTGTTCCGTTCAAAGGCGGCCTGAAAACCATGGATCAGGCGCCCCCAACGGAAAGTCCGGTCGAGGAGCCGTCTACGCTGAGGGAGAAGGCTTACGAGAGCTTCACGCGCCATCTTCTGGCGCGTGACGTTCGCCCGGGCCAGTTCGTCTCGCAGCGTCGGCTGGTGGAATTGACGGGCCTGACGCTGGGCGCCATCCGTGAACTCGTGCCGAGGCTCGAGGCCGAGGGGCTGATCAAGACCGTACCGCAACGCGGGCTGCAGATCGCCCATATCGACCTCAACCTCATCCGTGAAGCCTTCCAGCTTCGCGTCTTCCTGGAAAAGGAAGCCGTTGCGCTTTTCACCCGTTCGGCCTCCGATCAGGCGGTCGCCAGGCTTTTGAAGGAGCATCGCGAGATCGTCCAGGCTATCCAGGACGGCAATGACAGCCGCGAGCTGGAGCTCCATGCGCAGGCGGTCGACTGGGGCATGCACGACGCCTTCATCGATGCGCTCGGCAACACGATCATTTCGAACGTCTACCGGGTGAATTCCATCAAGATGCGGCTGATCAAGCAGGAGCGGTTCCGCATCGACGGCCGGGTCGGCCCCGTCATGAACGAGCATCTGAAAGTGCTCGAAGCGATCGAGCGGCGCTCCGTGGAGGAAGCGGTCGCGGCACTCGTCGCCCATATCAATCACGCGAGGGATCGCGCGATCAGACTTTAGAAAAAGAGCCGGAGACAAGGGTATCCGGCGCATAGGAGGAGGAAATAGCATGTCATCTTCGTTCTGGAAGCCCACCCGCCGCAGCTTCCTGGCCGGCTCGGCCGCGCTCGGCGCCGCCGGACTGGTCGGTTCGCGCCCGGCATCGGCCGCCGTCGACTGGAAGCGCTTTGCCGGCACCACGCTGGAAGTGAACCTCGTCAAAAGCCCGCGCGGCGACACCGTCATCAAGTATCTGGCCGAGTTCGAGGCACTGACCGGTATCAAGGTCAATGCCGAAGCGACCCCCGAACAGCAGCAGCGCCAGAAGGCGACGATCGAGCTCTCGTCCGGCAAGCCGAGCTTCGACGTCATCCACCTCAGCTACCACGTCCAGAAGCGCCAGTTCGAAAAGGGCGGTTGGCTTGCCGATATCAGCGGCTTCCTGAAAGATCCGACGCTCACCGACCCGTCGCTGACCGAAAGCGATTTCGCCGAAGCCGGCCTCACTTTTGCCAAGGACAAGGACGGCAAGCTGCGCTCCCTGCCCTTCTCGGTCGACTACTGGATCGTCTACTGGAA
The DNA here is from genome assembly GCF_000732195.1 of Neorhizobium vignae. GTDB lineage: Bacteria > Pseudomonadota > Alphaproteobacteria > Rhizobiales > Rhizobiaceae > Neorhizobium > Neorhizobium vignae. Next base: position 39,773 of record NZ_JNNU01000015.1, on the reverse strand, counting down.
CAAGGAGCTCTTCGAGAAGAAGGGCCTCGCCTACCCCAAGACCTTCGACGAGATGGCGGCGGCAGCCGAAGCGCTGACCGACAAGAGCACCAATACCTACGGTTTCGTCGCCCGCGGCCTGAAGAACGCCAACGTTCCGGTCTGGACGACGCTCATGCTCGGTTATGGCGCGACGCCCCTCGGTCCGGATGGCAAGCTGCGCACGACCTCCGACGAGGCCGTCGAAGCCGCCAAGCTTTACCAGCGCCTGATGACCAAATCGGCACCGGCCGGCATTTCCGGCTTCAACTGGGCGGAATCCCAGTCGGCCTTCCTGCAGGGCAAGGTCGGCATGTGGCTGGACGGCGTCGGATTTGCTCCGCCGCTCGAAGACCCGCAGAAGTCGCGCGTCGTCGGCAAGGTCGGTTACGGCGTCATGCCGAAGGGACCGAAGGCGCAGGCAGCCGCCACGACCGGCGACGGCATCGGCGTCACCGCGGGGAGCCAGAAGAAGGAAGCGGCCTATCTGTTCTGCCAGTGGGTCATCTCGAAGGAGATGGGGGCACGCCTGCTGCAGGCCGGTGCCGGCGTTCCCTTCCGCCAGTCGATCCTCGCCGATGCGGAAGTCCGCAAGGGTGTCACCATGCCGAGCGCATGGGTTGATGCGGTTGCCGCTTCCGGCAAGGTGTCGCAGCTTGCGCTGCCGGTCATCATCCCGGTCACGGAATTCCGCGACATCTACGGCGTCGGCCTGACCAACATGATCGGCGGTGCCGACCCGGCGACGGAACTCAAGACGGCAACGGCACAGTTCGAACCGGTGCTTGCCAAGAGCGAGGGATAATGGCCTCCGTGAGCATCGAAACAGCACGGACGGAAACCGCCAACAAGAGGAGCAAGCCAAATAGGCTTGCTCCCAACTACTGGCCTTTCGTCGTTCCCGCCCTCATCGTTATCGGCGCGGTCATCGTCTTCCCGTGGGTGTTCACCCTCTGGATGAGCGTGAACAGCTGGACGCTGGGACAGGAGCAGACCTTTGCCGGGCTGGACAACTACATCCGGCTGGCGACCGATTTCCGCTTCTGGGAATCGCTCTGGCACACGCTGATCTTTACCGTGCTCGCGGTCGTGGCGCCGCTGTTTCTCGGCACGCTCGCAGCACTCATCTTCGATGCTCAATTTCCGCTGAGAGGCTTCCTGCGCGGCGTCTTCGTCATGCCGATGATGGCGACCCCGGTCGCCATCGCACTCGTCTGGACCATGATGTTCCATCCGCAGCTCGGCGTGCTCAACTATCTCCTGTCGCTGGTCGGCATCGGCCCGCAGGAATGGATCTACAACCGTTACAGCGTCATCCCCTCGCTGGTCCTCGTCGAAACCTGGCAATGGACGCCGCTGATCATGCTGATCGTGCTCGGCGGCCTCGCCTCGCTCCCGCGCGAGCCCTACGAAAGCGCGGAGATCGACGGCGCCAACGCCTGGCAGAAATTCCGCTACCTGACGCTTCCGATGATCGCACCTTTCCTGATGATCGGCGTCATCATCCGCGCGATCGACGCGATCAAGAGCTTCGACATCATCTACGCGATGACGCAAGGCGGGCCCGGCACGGCGTCCGAGACGATCAACATCTACCTCTACAACACCGCCTTCTCATACTACGACATCGGCTACGGCTCGGCGATGGCGGTCGTCTTCTTCGTGATCATCGTCGCGCTCTCCCTCGTGCTGATGATGGTCCGCGCACGGACGAACTGGTCGGACATGGAGACGCGCTGATGGAACGCCCTCTCACCAAACGCCCCCTCATAAGACGCAGGACCCTCGATCGCATCGGCCTGTTGTTCGCGGCCCTCGTCATGGTGTCGCCGGTCGTGCTGTTCTTCCTCTGGATGATCTCGCTGTCGCTCAAATACGAGATCGACAACGGCGCCTATCCGCCGATCCTCATTCCGGAAAACTTCGCCTGGTCGAACTATGTGCAGGTGTTCCGCGAGAACAATTTCTTCCTGTATTTCTGGAACTCCGTGCTGGTGACGGGGGCCGCGACGCTGCTGGCGCTCATCATCGGCGTGCCGGCGGGCTACGGCATCGCACGGCTGAAGGCGGAGAAGGCGGCGATCGTCATCATGATCGCCCGCATGACGCCCGGCCTTTCCTTCCTCATTCCGCTCTTCCTGCTGTTCCAGTGGCTGAACCTGCTCGGCACGCTCTGGCCGCAGATCATCATCCATCTCGTCGTCACCGTGCCGATCGTCGTGTGGATCATGATCGGTTATTTCGAGACGACGCCGATGGAACTCGAGGAGGCCGCCAGCATCGACGGCGCGACGCCCTGGCAGGTGTTCCGCCTCGTGGCGCTGCCGATCGCCAAGCCCGGCATCGTGGTTGCCTTCATCCTGGCGCTCATCTTCTCCTGGAACAACTTCGTCTTCGGCATCGTGCTTGCAAGCCGCACCACGCGAACGCTGCCGGTCGCCGTCTACAACATGCTTTCCTTCGAACAGGTCAGCTGGGGGCCGCTGGCAGCGGCCGCACTGATCGTCACCCTCCCCGTGCTGGTACTCACCCTGTTCGCCCAGAAGCAGATCGTCGCAGGCCTGACGGCCGGCGCGGTCAAGGGCGGCTGAGCGGGCTCACAAACAGGATCGAACTTCATGGCAACCGTCACTCTCCAGAACATCCAGAAGCGCTTCGGCGCGGTCAACGTCATCGAGAACCTGAGCGTCGATATCGCCGATGGCGAATTCGTCGTCCTCGTCGGCCCTTCGGGCTGCGGCAAGTCCACCCTGCTGCGCATGGTCGCCGGTCTCGAAGAGGTCAGCGGCGGCGAGATCCGCATCGGCGCACGCGAAGTCAGCAATCTGCCGGCCCGCGACCGCGACATCGCCATGGTGTTCCAGAACTACGCGCTCTATCCGCATATGACGGTGGAGGACAATATGGGCTTCGCGCTGAAGCTCAAGCGGGCGAACCCCGCCGATACCGCCGAGCGGGTCAAGAAGGCGGCCGCCATCCTTGGCCTGGAAAACCTGCTTGAACGCTACCCCCGCCAGCTTTCCGGCGGCCAGCGCCAGCGCGTCGCCATGGGCCGGGCGATCGTCCGCAATCCTCAGGTGTTTCTTTTCGACGAACCTCTCTCAAACCTCGACGCCAAGCTGCGGGTGGTAATGCGCGGCGAGATCAAGGCCATGCACCAGCGCATCGGCACGACGACCATCTACGTGACGCATGACCAGATCGAGGCCATGACCATGGCCGACAAGATCGTTGTCCTGCATGACGGCAATATCGAGCAGGTCGGCGCCCCGCTGGAACTCTACGACCGGCCGGCCAATCTCTTCGTTGCTGGCTTCATCGGTTCCCCGGCCATGAACTTTTTGAACGGCAAGATCGAGGAAGGCGTTTTCCGCACCGAAAAGGGGCTGATCCTGCCGCTTCCGGCCGAGGTCTCGCCGGCCAAGGCGGGCGGCCGCCCGCTCGTCTACGGCATCAGGCCGGAGCACATCCGCGCCAGCGACCAGGGTATCCAGGGCCGCGCGACCATCGTCGAAGGCACCGGCTCGGAAATCTTTGCCAAGCTCGATTGCGGTGGCGAGCAGCTCTCCTGCCTTTTCCGCGAGCGCATCGATGTCAGGTTCGGCGACACAGTCGGCATTTCGATCGACGCGAAACAGGTTCACCTCTTCGACAAAACAACGGGCCACAGGCTCTGAATAAGGCCGGCTCGCCATGGCGACCGGCACACTTGCGACGAAATCGTTGTCGGCCAGACCTTTCCATGACTTCGATCAGTGTCGTAGAACGTAAAAAGCGTTGAACAGCGAACCTCGCCTCAACATCATCGACCTGAGGAAGAGCGATGCATATCGAACGCGACCCGAACGGCGACTTTATCCTGGAGTCCGGCGAGATCGCCGGCCGGTTCGGGCTGTCTCGCGACGAATTCCGGCAGAGGATCCGCCAGGGTCTCGTGACGAGCACCGTGGAGCGTGGCGAAGCTGAGGACATCGGCACGTCCCGCCTGAGCGTTCGTCTCGGAAACCGCCTGTGGCGCGCCGTCCTGAACAATGAAGGCGAGGTTCAAAACGAAGCCGTGACCTTCGTTCGTGGCAGAGGTCGACCTAACGGATCATGACGCCGATACGGCCCATGCGGCGATCGAACGAGCTGAATGCCCCTATGCCGCCTTGCTGAAGGACCTGCCGCTCTTGTTCAGATAGGCATCGAACGCGGAGGCTGCGGCTCTGACGATGAACCGGTGATCCTCCGAGACGCGGATATTCCCGCCCTGACGCTCGATCAGCCCGTCCCGTTCAAGCTCATCCAGCCGATCATTGCCCCGCAACAGAAGGTCGGCATCGAAGCCGTGCGCCGCCGCAAGTGCGGCGACATCCACCGCGAAGTCGCACATCAGCCTTTCGATCACCTCGCCGCGCAGACGGTCTTCCAGTGTGAGGCGATAGCCCTTGGCGACCGGCAGTTCGCCTTTCGAAACCCGCGTCGCATAGAGGCCGGGCGGAACCTCGTTCTGGATATATCCCTGCGGCAACCGGCCGATCGAGGAGGCACCGAGCCCGATCAGCGCCTCGCAGGCATCCGTCGTGTACCCTTGGAAATTCCGGTGCAGCCGGCCTTCGGCCTGCGCAAGCGAGAGCTCGTCACCGGGCAGCGCGAAATGATCGAGGCCGATCCTGACATAGCCCGCCGCCACCAGGGCGTCTGATATCGCGGATGCCTGAAGCGCGCGCTCCCGTGCGTCGGGAAGCGCCGCCTCGTCGATGAGACGCTGGTGTTTCTTGAAGCTCGGGACATGCGCGTAACCGAAGACGGCAAGACGGTCCGGCCGCATGCTGACGGCCGCTTCGACCGTCTCGACGCAGGATTCGACGGTCTGAAACGGCAGCCCGTAGATCAGGTCGAAGTTGATCGCGTTGATGTCGTTATGGCGAAGATGCTCCACCGCATCCATCGTCGTCTCGACGCTCTGGACGCGGTTGATCGCCTTCTGGACCGTCGGGTCGAAGCTCTGGACGCCTAGGCTCGCGCGGGTGACGCCCGACTCCCCGAGCGCCATCGCCATCTCTCGGGTCAAGGTGCGCGGATCGATTTCGACCGCCGCATTGACCACCTTTGCAAAACCGAGACGGTTGCGAAACGCATCCATCAGCGCGATGAATTCATCCGGCTTGATGATCGTCGGCGTGCCGCCGCCGAAATGGATTTCCCCGAGGCTGAAGCTGTCGGCTCGAGCGGATGCCAGAAGCTCGATCTCCCGGTGCAAGATCTCGATATAGTCGAGAATGGGCCTGTCGCGCTCGGTGATCGTCGTGTGACAGCCGCAATACCAGCACATCGACCGACAGAAGGGAATGTGGATATAGAGCGAGGTCGGTTGTCCTTCGGGCAGCCGCTTGAGCCAGACCGGATAGTCGAGGGCGTCGAAATCCGAGCTGAAGTTCGGAGCCGTCGGATAGCTCGTGTAGCGCGGCAACCGCGCATCGCCATATTTCTCGATTATCGCCGCGGACATATGGGCTCCTTTCCAGTTTTCATCGGAAAGCATCTATCTGCCCCGCGGCCGCCTCTCTTTGTGCGAAATCAACGACAGCGTCCTCTTTCTGCAAAATATTTGTCCCGACGCAACTTTCCCCGGATGCGCCGTTGCTAAATCAGGAGGGCGGCAGGGACGGCCAGGCCGCGGCTGGCCAAGCGCCGGGCTTTTCCGGAATTTACGAGCCTGATCTATTCACTGTCCGGCGCCGCATGGCTTGCCGGTTTCGGCCTCTTTGTCCTCGAATGCTGACCAGCGTGCGGCGGCAGGTGGAAGAGTAAGAACTGGCTTACAGATGCTCAGCCCTGGAGAAACATCCGGCCGGCGCTTGGTCACGGTGCGATTTCGATCTCGCCTTCCATCCTGGTGATTTCAAAATCGCTGATGATCACGTCAAGGCGCAGCCGCCACCGCCCGGGAACAGGAAGCACGATATCGGGCACCGCCCAGCCGTCCTTACCTTTCTCGGCCTTCCGCCTGATCGGCTCGATCTCCGCCCCCGGGTTCGACAGCACAACCGTCACCTCCTGCGGATCGAGCGGCGACCGGTCGCTTTTGGCGATGGCCGCGGATATCGCGACCTCCCCTACCCTGTCCGGCGTGATCTTAACCTCAGCCACTGCCTTACTGGTCTCCAAGTGAACCACGGCAGTCTTCTGGACGTCGGCGATCAAGGTGCGTGGGGGCGGCGTGAAGCGCCACGTCGCAGCCACCGCGAAGACGAGGAGCAGGATGACGGTCTCCGCAGCGATCGAACGAACGAGCTGGCGGATCGCTGCAGGCTCTCCCTTCTTCGAACCGGAGGTGAGTTTCCACCGGTTGACGGCTGCCAGGGCAAACAGCAGGACGAGCAGCCCGAGCTTGACGAGGAATACGATCCCATACGCCGTCGTCACCAGTCCAGCTGGAGTGCGGACCTGAACGACGGCGAGCACGCCGCCCGCCAGGGCAAGGACCAGGACGGCCCATGGTATGAAGACCGAGAAGCGGTGCAATGCCGCGCCGGCCGCTTCTTTGTCTTTTCCGAACTCGGCCAGGAGCGGCAGCAGCGCGCCGGCCCAGACAGCTATGGCCGCAACATGCAGGAAAACGGCCGGGCGCATCAGCCATTGCGGGTCTGCCGCACTCGCATGACCGCTGAGGCTAAGGGCAAATGCCGCCGTGACGAGGGCTGATATGGAGATCCAGCGGGCGTCCCTGCCCCGGCCGCTTGCCAGAGCAAGCCCCGCAAGCGCCAGCGCCGCGATCGCAAAAATGACCGTCGGCCCGAAGCTCGTGGTCATTCCCGCCTTCCAGACAGCCGGTGCAAAGAGCCGCGAAATGGGCTCGCCAACCGTATCGAGACCCTGGAAGCCGGCCGAAAGCAGCGCACCCACGAAGCCGACGCCAAGGGTGACTGCGGTCTGCCTCAGTGCCTTCCCGGAACCGTCCGCGAACCAGTGAATGGCAAACACCCCGCCGACGCCCAGGAAGAGACCGATATAGAGCGCTATCTTGCCGGCCCAGAGACCGGCGCGGACTGGCCAGTCGATATCCGCAGCAGCGCCCCGAGCGTTGGCATTCGGCTGTCCGATCGAGAAGACGACCGAGCCGCCGATCGGGTGGCCATCTTCTGAAACGACCCGCCAGGAGAGAAGATAGCTCCCGTCCAAAAGGTCGTCCGGCGGGGTAATCTCGACCGTACTGTCCTTCAGGACGAAGTTTTTGAGATTGACTGAACTGCGGTCCGGCCGCGTGAGCCTGAGGCTGGTCGGCGAAACGGGCTCGCTGAACATCAGGGTGATCACGCGCGGGGCAACGGACACGACCGAGCCATCGCGCGGCTCGGTCGTGTTGAGGGACGCATGGGCGTATGCCGCCGCCGTCATGACCGACCACAGCAGGATCGCGGACACGAACCGCTGCAGAGTGCCGGTCAGTGAAAGTGCCTTGTAGCAAAGCGGCGTCATCGGCCTTCATGCTCCGGAGTGGATGGATCGCTTAGTTGCCAGCCTTCTGAAGAAGCTTGACGCCGGGGGCTGGGAGTTCGAGATCCGAAGCCTTCTGGCCTGCGGCCGGCAATTCGATCCAGCGTTCCTTGAGGCCTTCCGGGCATTCCTGGATCACCGGGAAATAGAGCATGTCGCCGGCTTTCAGGTCCGCGGCAATCGTGCCCCGCAGCACGAACTCGTCATACTCGTCGTCGCCGAGGCTGCCGCCGCTCCAGACCACTTCCTTGACCCCTTCGGTGACGGGAGAGCCGTGATTGTCGTAGGCCTTGGCATAGGCGCCCTTGACCTTGTCGAGCGTCCATCCGGCCTTAGGCTGCGGCTTCACTCCGTAGAAGCCTTCCGGGATCTGGACGCGCACGGTGTTCGTCGGCTTGCCCTCGCAACCGTGCGGCACGCGCAGCACCGCCTTGTAGGTCGAGCCTAGAGGAGCTTCCTTTGCTTCCAGGGTGACATGCGCCAGAGCGGCGGTGCTGCCGACCACGAGGATGGCGGCGGTTGTCGTGATTTTCTTCAACATGTGAATCTCCATGCTTGGCCGCGCGTTGGACGGCCCGATTTTCAGGTGCCGAGCAGCCGTGAAGGCGCCGGTCCGGGTGGATTGATGGTTTGAAAAGGCGATCTGCCCTTGGCTCCGAGCCCGCTGGCCGCCGGGGCGCGATACACGGCTTATGCCGCGTCATTGCCGTTTGGCCGAAACGTTCACGAAACGGGGGGTGCCCGACCTGAAGCGCCTTGCGATCCTTCGGATTCGCCTGCGCGGCAAGCTTTCAGGCTGCCCGGGGCGGCGCGCGGGGGTTTCCGGGAGAGGTCTCGGGGCGTTCGAAGGGACCTGTATCCGCTTCGGCCGGAACCGGCGTGGCGGTGGCCTCCAGCCGGTTGCTCAGAAAATTGTCGGAAAACTGCGGCGCGAGCACCGGAGCGAGAACGCTGCATGCCTGGGTGCAGCACTCGGGCAGTTTTGGGCCGTCCTTGTGATCGGATTGGCCGCTGCCGCCCGCATGGGTAATGCAAAGCGGGTTTCCAAAATCATCGACGACAGGCCCCGCAACCGCTGAACCGAGAAGGACGGAGCCAAGCACCATCTGCACGACGAGCGCATAGGCCGCGATCGACGCGAACACAACACTCCAGGCAGGTGCTCTGCGGTTCTTCACGGTCCCTCATCAGTTGCGGTCGGCCGGCGATGTCCGACCTGAACGTCCGTTATTGGCACGGCACAGTCAGTTCTGTCTATGCGCCCTTCCGCCACAGCGCTCTTTGATGCGCGTCAACTCCGGCTTGCGTCGAGCGGCTGCGCCTACACATGGCCGACAAAGGCCGGATGATCAACTCAGGTTCGGCGTGGCCGCGGCCGGCGGAGGCGCTGTCTCCCTCTCGCTAGATCGTTTCGGTCGTCTCGACCCGGGCCGCCTTGCGCGTAGCGTGGATGAAGGCGAGCACGAAACCGATTGCCATCAGGAGCACGATGGTCGGGGCCGGGGCACTGTCGATGAAGAAGGACAGATAGACGCCGGCGAACGAACCGGCCACGGCAATGGCGATGGACAGGACCAGCATGGTGCTGAACTTGCGGGTCAGCAGGAAGGCGATGGCCCCCGGCGCGATCAGCATGGCGATCGAAAGGATGATGCCGACCGCCTGCAGGGCACCGACGATCGTCAGCGAGATGAGAGCGAGAAGACCGTAATGCAGGAAATTGACCCTCAGTCCCACGGCCCTTGCCTGCGCCGGATCGAAGGCGTGCAGCAGGAAGTCCTTCCATTTCACGCCGAGAATGCCGGCCGTGATCGCCGCGATGACGGCCGCCTCTGCGATGTCACGCCAGGAGACGCCGAGCATGTCGCCGAACAGGATATGATCGAGATGCACGTCGGACTGGATCTTCACATAAAGGACGAGGCCGAGCCCGAACATGCCGGCGAACACGATGCCCATCACCGTATCCTGCTTGATGCGGCTGTTGTCCTTCAGGAAACCGGTCGCGATGGCGCAGAACATGCCGGCTGCGAAAGCGCCGATCGCAAGAGGCATACCGACGATATAGGCGATCACCACGCCGGGAAACACGGCATGGCTGATCGCATCACCCATCAACGACCAGCCCTTCAAGACAAGGAAGCAGGACAGAAGAGCCATCGGCACGGCAATCAGCACCGAGATCAGCAGCGCATTGACCATGAAGCCGAACTGGAACGGTGAAAGAAGCGTATCGACAATGGTCATGACCCTGCCTCCAGTGCCTGGGCTGCCCGCCTGCGCGCCGCCAGGATCCCGTGCTTCGGCGCCAGCACGAATGCGATCAGGAAGATTGCCGTCTGCATCACCACGATAATGCCGCCGGTCGCCCCGTCGAGGAAATAACTCGCATAGGCGCCGACAAAGCTGGTGATCGACCCGATGATCACCGCCAGAACGAGGAGGCGCGGGAAACGGTCGGTCAGGAGGTAGGCGGTCGCCCCCGGCGTGACCACCATGCAGACGACCAGGAAGGCACCGACCGTCTGGAGCGCGGCGACCGTCGAAGCCGACAGCAGAGTGAAGAAGACGATCTTGAGCGCGGTCGGATTGAGGCCGATCGATCGGGCGTGGCTCTCGTCGAAGAAGGTGACCATCAGATCCTTCCATTTGACGAGCAGAACTGCCAGCGACACGAAGCCGATGATCGCGAGTTGCAGCGTGTCCTCGGGCGTGATGGCGAGGATGTTGCCGAGCACGATCGTCTGGATGTTCACCGCCATGGGCTTCAGGGAGATCATGAACAACCCCAGCCCGAAGAAGGAGGAGAAGATCAGGCCGATGATGGCATCTTCCTTCAGCTTGGTGCGCTGGTTGAGGAAAAGCATCGTGGCCGCAGCGAGCCCTCCGGAGAAAAAGGCGCCTATTGAAAACGGAAGTCCGAGCATATAGGCGCCTGCCACGCCGGGAACGATCGAATGCGAGAGCGCATCCCCGATCAGCGACCAGCCTTTCAGCATCAGGTAACAGGAAAGGAAGGCGCAGACGCCGCCGACAAGGGCCGAGACCCACATGGCATTCAGCATATAGCTGTAGGTGAAGGGTTCGATAAGAACGGCGATCATTCGCGGCCTCCGCCTTCCTCGTCCGATGCACGGTTGGTCGCCTTCCCGCCTCGAAGCACCAAGGGCCGCTCATCGTCGCTGAGCAGGCCGATCGACGTCGATCTTCCGTTCTGCGCGTCGTTGAGCACAAAATGACGCAGCACGCCGCCGAAGGTCTTTTCCAGGTTTTCCTGGGTAAAGGTCTCGACAGTCGGCCCATGGGCGAGCACCGTCCCCTTGATCAGGATGGTCCGGTCGCAGAATTCCGGCACCGAGCCCAGATTGTGCGTGGAGACCAGCATGACCCGGCCCTCGTCGCGCAACTCGCGAAGCAAGGTGATGATCTGGTCCTCCGTCTTGACGTCAACGCCGGTGAAGGGCTCATCGAGCATGATGACGCGACCGTCCTGCGCCAGTGCACGCGCCAGGAAAATCCGCTTCTTCTGCCCGCCCGACAACTCTCCGATCTGGCGCTTGCGGAATTCGCTCATGCTGACACGGGCTAGCGCCGTCGCCACGGCCTCGTGATCGGCGGCTTTTGGAATGCGCATCATGCCCATATGGCCGTAGCGGCCCATCATGACGACATCCTCGACCAGCACCGGAAAGTCCCAGTCGACGTCTTCCGACTGCGGCACATAGGCGACGAGGTTCTTGCGCAGCGCCTCCTTGACCGACATGCCGAGCACCCGGATGTCGCCTTTCGCCAGGCGCACAAAACCCATGATCGCCTTGAACAGCGTGGATTTGCCGGAACCGTTGACCCCCACCAGAGCGGTGATCGTTCCCTGCGGGATGCGGAAGCTCGCATCCCGCAGGGCCGTATGGCCGTTGCGGTAGGTTACGGTCGCGCCGTCGACCATGATTCCGTCAGACCCGGAAGGAGCATGGTTCGGCCAAGGGGGTTGAGCATTCATTGGAAACATCCTCTTGAAAACGACAAATGCAGCCCGCCCGCCGGGTCGCGAATGGGCGCACGACCAGAATCACTGCGAGACGACCAGGCCCTTGGCGATAGTATCCGAAGTTACCTTCAGCAGATCGAGATATGTCGGAACCGGGCCATCGGCCTCGCTCAGCGAATCCACGTAAAGAACGCCGCCGTATTTGGCGCCGGTTTCCCGCGCCACCTGTTCGGCTGGCTTCGACGAAATCGTACTCTCCGAGAAAACGACACCGATCCGGTTCTTCCGAACGGCGTCGATCACCTTGCGAACCTGCTGCGGTGTGCCCTGCTGGTCTGCATTGATCGGCCACAGATAAAACTCCTTCAAGCCGAAATCGCGGGCGAGATAGGAGAAGGCGCCTTCGCTCGTCACAAGCCACCGCTTGTCCTCCGGCACCTTGGCGAGTTCGGCCTTGATGGGATCTATGGCCGCCTTGATCTTCTGCTTGTAGGATTCCGCATTGGCCTTGTAGGTCGCGGCACTCTTCGGATCGTACTTCACGAAGGCATCGCGGATGTTGTCGACATAGATCAGCGCCGCGGTGGGAGACATCCAGGCATGCGGGTTGGGCTTGCCCACATACGGGCCTTCGGCGATGCCCATCGGCTCGACGCCTGTCGAGACCACGACGCCCGGCACGTCCTTCAAGTTCTGAAAGAACTTCTCGAACCAGAGCTCGAGATTGAGCCCGTTCCAGAAGACGAGCTTGGCGCCCTGCGCCCGCTGGATGTCGCCGGGTGTCGGCTGGTAGTTGTGTATTTCCGCGCCGGGCTTGGTAATGGATTCGACGACTGCGGCGTCGCCGGCGACGTTTTTCGCAATGTCGGCGATCACCGTGAAAGTCGTCACCGCCTTGAACTTGTCCTGAGCCGATGCCGGCATTGCCGTCAGAACGGCGGCGAACGCCGTCCCCACCATTCCGGTCAGGACCAGCCATCGTATCTTTTCAAGCATGCACGCCTCCTTTTGCGAATGGGACTTAATTGCAGTCAACGTTCGAAATGGCCTCGTCGCAGCTGGAGATTGTCTGCAACAACGATGGGCACTCTCGTTATATTCATATTCTGCAATTGCGAATTAATTGCAACAAGGATTCGCAACGGGAGGCAAAATGATTGCAGCCTTGCCTTCCCTTGTTGTTAGGGCGACGGCAAAACCATCCATGGATATTCAAGGGGTCGCTCAACCCAGTCGATGCGGCCCGCACCGAGAAGGGTAAGGTTGGTCTCCTGTGGCCCGATCAACCGTCGATCATATTGCGGAAGCGGGCGAACTCCCCGCTCCCCACGCCGACATTGTGGGGCTCCGCCGGATAGGCTCCGCTCTCGACGTCCTGGCGGAATTCCCGGAAGGCTGCGATGCGCTCGTGCTGCAGGCGGTCGAATTCAGCGTTGAAGTTGCGATAGGTCTTCGCGTGTCGAGGCACGTGCCCGCGGTTCTGTCCGAGCACGTCATCGGCAAAGAGATATTGCGCGTCGCAACCGGCGCCCGCCCCCATCGAGATCATGAAAAGAGACTTACGGGCGCTGATCAACGAGGCAATTTCGGCGGGAACCACCTCGATTTCGGCGGCGAAGGCACCAGCCTCCTCGAGGGCCTTGACGGCATTCCAGATCGCCATCGCGCTGTCGGCCGTCTTGCCGACCGCCTTGAAGCCACCGGTCCAGGTTGCCTTCGAGGGAATGAGACCGACATGGCTGCAGACGGGTATGCCCTCGTCCCTGAGCCCTCGGATGATCCGGAGGCTGGCCGCGCAATAGACGGCGTCGCCACCGGCCCGCATCGCCTTGAAGGCGCCGTAGATATTCCTCCGTCGTGACGAAGTCGCCATATTCGAGCCCCGGCACCGCAAACACACCTGGCGCCGCCTCCCGGAACGCAGGTCCGAGGAGCGCCGGCGGCACGGAAACCATTTCAATCCCGGCCTTCTCGGCGGCTTCCGCCTCTTCGAGCGTGACGACACGAAGCATGCTGAGTGGGCGCTTGCCCTTGAGCGCCAGGATATCGGCAACGGTGGGACGGTTGGATTTCATTGGTGCATCCTTTGGCGTCACGGGCTCACAGAAGGGATTTCAGTTTGACGGAGGGGTCGGCGAGTGCCGCTCGATCGGGACACGTGCCCCTGGCGATCAGCATCTCGGCCAGTCGAATGTCGCGGGCAACGGCACCGCCTCGGCCAAGTCCGCTGGCTGCCAGCAATCGCCCATCCGCATCCAGGTGAAACAGGATCTCGGCTTCCGGGGACAGCGTCCGGCCGACGGTCGATGTTGCGCCGTCGGACAGGCCGGCTACCTGCAGCGTCAGGTCGTATTGGTCCGACCAGAACCAGGGCACCGCATCGAAGGGTGCGGCCTCGCCCAGCATGTTGGCCGCCGCGACGCTGCCCTGTTCCTGCGCGTTGCGCCAGGACTCGAGCCTGACGCGCCGGCCGCCATAGGCGGCGACGGGAAAGGAGCAGCAGTCGCCGGCGGCAAAGATGTGCGGATCGCTGGTCGCCAGATGGCGATCGACGGCGATGCCGTTGTCGATCGCAAGCCCCGCTTCTGCGGCAAGACGGGTGTTGGGCTCAGCACCGATCCCGACCACAAGCGCATCGGCCTTGATCTGGCGACCATCGGCGAACCCGATGGCAACGCCGCTCTCGCCATCGGCGATGGTCTCGATCCCCACGCCGCAGAGGAGTTCCACGCCTTCTGCCACATGCCGCGCCTGCAAGGCGAGCGCCAGCTTTTCGGGAACGCCACGCATCAACACGCGCGGTTGCGCCTCGAACAAGGTGATGGCCGTGCCGAGTTTCCGGCCCATCGCGGCCAGTTCGAGCCCGATGAAGCCACCGCCGAGAATGGCCAGGCGGCCATCCTCCCGCATCTGGCGGCGAATGGCGGATGCGTCCTCGACGGTCCGCAGCACATGGATGCGATCACTTGTGGCAATGCCTGGAAACTGGCGCGGCGCGGCGCCGGTTGCGAGCAGCAGCCGTTCGTAGGACAGCGTTTCGCCGGCTTCCAGTAGCAGCGCATGGCGTGCCGGGTCGAGCGAGATGGCCCGCTGCCCTCGCAGAAAGGTGATCCCCGCCTCGGCAAAACGTTCGTTTGCGACGATCGCCCGGACCGTCTCTGCTTCCTCGCCCGCCTTCGACAAGGGCGGACGCTCGTAGGGGAGATGCGGCTCGTCGCCGATCAGCGTCACGGTTCCCTGGTAACCCCGCTCCCGCAGGGCAAAGGCCGCGCGCACGCCCGCTTCGCCGGCGCCGACGATCACCATGCCTCTATCACCCATATCAGCCGACCTGGATGAAGACGCGGCCACCATCGACCTTGACCGCATATGTCTTGAGGTTGACGCAGACGGGGGCGCCCTTGGCTTGGCCGGTCTTGTAGTTGAAGCGGCCGTTGTGCTTCGGACATTCGATGATGTCGTCCATCACCAGACCATCGGCCAGATGGACATTCTCGTGCGTGCAATGTCCGTCGGTCGCGTGGAAACTGTCTTCCGGGCTGCGATAGACGGCGTAGCTCTTGCCGTCGTGATCGAAGCGGATGACATCCTCTTCATCGATCTCGTCCTTGTCGCAGACGTCGATCCAGATGCTCATCGGGTTCTCCTCCCCATAATGGCTTGTTTTGTCAGACGCCGGCGTCACTCCGCCGCCGGCGCCATGGCGTCATTGTGGAAGTCTTCGCGATAGGGCTTTGCCGTCGGCGGCAACTCGCGCTTCAGGAAGTAATCCTCGTTCCGGAGCTGGCGCAGGAAGGCCGGGATCATCTCGCGATAACCGTCGAGGATCGACGGGTTGGGTACCGGCAGATCGTCCTTGATCATCGCGTGCAGCTTCGGCAGCGCGTGATAGGGCACCATCGGGAACATGTGATGCTCCACGTGATAGTTCATGTTCCAGTAGATGAAGCGGCTGATCGGGTTCATGTAGACCGTGCGACTGTTTAGCCGGTGGTCGATGACGTTGTCGGCAAGGCCGCCATGCTGCAACAGGCCGGTCATGACATGGTGCCAGGCTCCATAAAGGCGCGGCATGCCGATCAGCATCAGAGGCAGGATCGAATTCAGGCCGACCGCGAGCGCGACGGTCGCCACATAGATCGCAAGCCAGATGCGCGCGACGCGGATCGCCTTCGGCTGCTCCGTCTCGGGAATGATGACCTTCTCTTCGGCGCTGATGACGCCAAACGCGTTGCGGACCATGTCGATCACCGCATGCCAGGCATCCAGGAGGCCGAAAAAGTTGAGGACCAGCCGAACCAGATCCGGCGGGCGCATGACGGCGATTTCCGGATCCCGGCCGACAATGACCGTATCGGTGTGGTGCCGGGTATGGCTCCAGCGCCAGGTCACCGGATTGCGCATGATCATGAAACAGGCGATCTGGTAGACAAAGTTGTTCATCCACATCGTCTTGAACGCCGTGCCGTGACCGCATTCATGCCAGCGGCTGTCCGAGGCCGACCCGTAGAATACGCCATAGGCGAGGAAGAAAGGGATCGCCCAGAGGCTGCCCCAGAAATAGATGCCAAGCCCTGCAAACACGACCATGCAGCCGAGCCAGATCGCCGTATCCCGGAGGGCCGGCCCATCCTCCCGCTTCATCAACTCCTTCATCTGCTTGCGCGCAATCTCGGTATGGTACCACTGCGCCGCCGCGAGCCCATTGGCCACCGCCGCCTGCGCATCGCGCCCAAGCAGGCTGTAGTCGCGCTTAGCCGCTGTCCTCGCCATCGATCTCCTCCGTCAGTTTCGATGCGGTCGCCATCAAAGGCGCCGCACGGCATCTGAGCTTGAGGATTATCGTTGTTCTGGCAGATCACAATCCACGTATGATATATTCTATCAAAGTCTATCATTCTTGATTTATTCCATGATAGAAACGTTTCACCTGATGGAGGAGCAGATGGGATCAAGACCGACGATCGCGGACCTGGCCAAGGCTGCGGGAGTGAGCGTCGCTACCGTGGACCGCGTGTTGAACGGGCGGCACAAGGTGCGCGAGGACACGGCGCGGCGCGTCTATGAGGCAGCAAACGAGATTGGCTTCCATGCCGTCGGGTTGTTGCGGCAGCGAGTGTTCGAGGGGCTGCCGCAATACCGGTTGGGCTTCATCCTGCAGAAGCCCAACCATCATTTCTACCAGAGCTTCAAGCGGGAGCTGGAGATCGCCGTCCAGAATCATCCCGGCATTCGCGGCGTTGCGCAAATCGAATTCTGCGCCAACCAGACACCGAGCGAACTGGCCGACAAGCTGAGAGAGGTGGGCGCCAGGAATCAGGCGGTCGCCATGACATCCCCGGACTATCCGGCCCTGACGGTGGCAGTGGAAGAACTGAAGGCAAGGGGCATCCCGGTATTCTCAATCCTGTCCGATTTCGCCTCCGGCATCCGCGAGGGCTATGTCGGGCTCAACAACCGCAAGGCCGGCCGGACGGCAGCCTGGATGATCGCGAAGGCTGCGAAAAAACCCGGGAAGGTGGCCGTTTTCGTTGGCAGCCATCGCTTTCACGGTCACGAACTGCGCGAGATCGGCTTTCGGTCCTACTTCCGCGAACACGCTCCCGATTTCGAGGTTCTGGACACGCTGGTAAACCTGGAAACGGTCGAAATCACCCACGAGGCGACGCTGGATCTGCTGCACCGCCATCCGGATCTTGTGGGTTTCTATGTTGCCGGCGGCGGAATGGAAGGCGCCATCTCAGCCATCCGGGAAGAAAAGCTCGGCGGCAAGCATGTCATCGTCGTCAACGAGCTGACGCCAATTTCCCGCGCAGCGCTGGCCGATGACATCGTGACCATGGCGATCTCGACACCGCTTGCCAATCTGTGCCGTGAACTGGTCCAGCTAATGGTCGAGGCTGTGGATACCGGTCCCGCGACGGCGCCTGGCCAGACTTTCCTGCCGCTTGAAATTTACGTGCCGGAAAACATCTGAACTGAGATGACGAAAAACCATCATAGCAATCTGCAAATTCTTTCATAAATGAAATAGAATATTTCTATTTCTTCTTTGACCAATGCCACGAAACCTGATGACTTCGTGCAGCGGGACGGAGGAGGAAGCCGGCCGCGCCAAACTTCGGGAGAACTCATGGCCGCGCTTACCTTCGCGCTCAACCACATGGTTGCGCCACACATGCCGCTCGGCGCTTTTTTCGAGCTGGGCATATCGCTCCATGTTCGGCAATTCGAAATCCGCAACGATCTTGCGGATAATGCCATACTCGACGGGACTTCACCTGAGACGGTCCGCGACCTGGCAAAGGCGCACGGAACCGAAATCATTTCGATCAATGCCCTGCAGCGCTTCAACGAATGGACGCCGGAACGGGAAGCGGAAGCCAGGGAACTAGCCGCTTATGCCGCCGCCTGCGGCGCCAAGGCTCTGGTCCTCGTGCCCGTCAACGATGGAAGCGGCAGGCTGGAGGGAGAGCGTCAGGGAAATTTGCGCGTTGCGCTCAAGGCACTGAAACCTGTCCTGCAGGCCAATGACCTCATCGGCCTCGTGGAGCCGCTCGGTTTCCAGATCTGTTCGCTTCGTTCCAAGAAGGAAGCCGCGGAAGCGATCGCCGCGATCGATGGCAGCGAGAGCTTCAGGCTGGTTCATGATACTTTCCACCACGTGCTCGCTGGCGAGCCGGATATATTTCCGGATCTGACGGGGCTGGTCCACATTTCAGGCGTCGATGATCAGGAAGTCAGCATCGACGCCATGCGCGATCCGCATCGCGTGATGGTGACGGCCCGGGACCGGCTGGACAATGTCGGTCAGATCCGTGCGCTCGTCGAAGCTGGTTATTCCGGCCCGTTCTCGTTCGAACCGTTCGCGCCATCCGTTCACGCATCAAGCGATCCGCAAGCGATGATCCGCAAGAGCATGGAGCTAATCCGGGACAGACTTTGACGTCTTCGCCGATCCGGTGGGAGTGACCGGACCGGTTCGTGAGATTGCCTTCGGGGAGGAGGCGACCGGCTTTTTTGAGGTGTTCGCCGGGCACCGTTTCAGAGGAGGAAGAGATGAAGAAATTTTTGGCGGGTGCCGTGCTCGGCGTTCTGATGGCGTCGAGTGCTCATGCGGGCAATATTGGCGTGTCCATGGCCAATTCCGACACGTTCCTGACCGTTCTGCGCAAGGGTATCGAGAAGTCCGCGGCCGAAGCAAAACAGCCGGTCCAGATCGAGATCGCGGATGATGACGTTCAGAAGCAGCTTTCCCAGATCCAGAACTTCATCGCCTCGAAGGTCGATGCGATCATCGTCAATGCCGTCGACACCACGGCAACGGCGCCGATGACGAAGCTGGCGAACGATGCCGGCATCCCGATCGTCTATGTCAACCGGATGCCGGCAGACGTGGACAAGCTTGGCCCCAAGGGGGCATTCGTCGCCTCCGACGAAGTTCAGTCCGGCACGCTGCAGACCAAGGAAGTATGTCGCCTCCTGGGTGGCAAGGGCAATATCCTCGTCATGGTCGGCGATCTTGCCAACCAGGCTGCCGTCCAGCGCACGAAGGACATCCACGACGTGATCGCGACGCCGGACTGCAAGGGCATCAAGATCCTCGACCAGCAGACCGCCGTGTGGGATCCGGTCAAGGCTCAGGACCTGATGACCAACTGGATCGCGGCCGGTCACAAGCCGGCGGCTGTCATCGCCAACAACGATAACATGGCAATCGGCGCGATCAACGCCATGAAAGCTGCCGGTTGGAATATGAAGGATGTGGTCGTGGCAGGCATCGACGCCACCCAGGAAGCACTCGCCTACATGAAGGCGGGCAATCTGGATGTATCCGTATTCCAGGATGCCTTCGGTCAAGGCTCGGGTGCGGTCGCCGCTGCCATAAAGCTCGCCAAGGGCGAGAAAGTGGACGCCAAGGTCTGGATCCCGTTCCAGCTCGTGACGCCTGAAAACATGGCCCAGTTCACGACGAAGAATTGACCGTGGAAGGGCCGATCCGCTGCCTCGCGAGGCAGCGGATCACTCTCGTGGAGGAGGACCACCATGTCGGCTGAACGCATCATCAGTCCGCAGACCATGGAGGCCGTTCGCAGGAGCGGCGCTGTCCCGGGCAGCAAATATCTTCTGGAAGTCGAGGACGTGCGCAAGGAATTTCCAGGTGTCGTTGCTCTGGATAATGTGCAGCTGAAGCTGAAACGCGGGACGGTACATGCTCTCATGGGCGAGAACGGCGCGGGCAAGTCCACGCTGATGAAGATCCTGGCCGGCATCTACACGCCCGACAGCGGCTCATTCAAACTGCGTGGCGTCGACATCCGGCTCAAGAATCCGCTCGACGCGCTCCAGAACGGAATCGCGATGATCCATCAGGAACTGAATCTGATGGCGCCCATGACCGTGTCGGAAAACATCTGGATCGGCCGTGAGCCGCTCGGTCGTTTTGGTATCGTGGACCATGCCGAAATGAACCGTCGAACGGACGCGCTGTTTGAGCGCCTCGGGATCGAGATCGATCCGGAAATCAAGGTCGGCAAGCTCAGCGTGGCCAACCGCCAGATGGTCGAGATCGCCAAGGCCGTATCCTTCGATTCCGATGTCCTCATCATGGACGAACCGACATCGGCCCTCACCGAGAGGGAGGTGAACCACCTCTTCCGGATCATCCGCTCCCTTCGCGAGGAGGGAAAGGGCATCATCTACATCACGCACAAGATGAACGAACTCTTCGAGATCGCCGACGAGTTCTCCGTCTTTCGCGACGGCAAGTACGTTGCAACCTGCAATTCCTCGGAGGTGACCCGCGAAGACATCATCCGCATGATGGTCGGGCGCGAGATCACTCAGATGTTCCCAAAAGAACCGGCGCAGATCGGCGACGTCGTGCTGTCGGTAAAGGGGCTGACGTTGAACGGCGTCTTCCGCGACGTGTCCTTCGATCTCCGGGCAGGCGAGATCCTCGGATTTGCCGGCCTCGTCGGCTCGGGCCGGTCCAACGTCGCGGAAACAATCTTCGGCGTGACGCCTGCAAATTCCGGGACGATCGAGCTCTTCGGCAAGCAATTGACCATCTCCTCGCCCTCTGTAGCCATGGCGCATGGCATGGCGTTTCTGACGGAGGATCGAAAGGAGACCGGCTGTTTCCTGCTGCTCGACATACAGGAAAACGCGCAGATGGCGGTGCTTCAACAGCACTATGTGCAGCTCGGTTTCGTACGGCAGGACAAGCTGCGGAAGGCGGCCACCGACATGGCCAACCGCCTCAGGGTCCGCACGCCCGACATGCGGGAGCCGATCATCAACCTGTCAGGCGGCAACCAGCAGAAGGTGCTGATCTGTCGCTGGCTGATGACCGATCCGAAGATCCTGATCCTCGACGAACCCACACGCGGCATAGATGTCGGCGCCAAGGCCGAGATCCACCGGCTGATCTCGCAGCTCGCGGGCCAGGGTGTGGCGATCATCATGATCTCGTCGGAGATGCCCGAGGTGCTCGGCATGAGTGATCGCATCGTCGTGCTGCATGAGGGGCGGGTCACAGGCATCCTGGATAGGGCCGAAGCCGATCAAGTCAAGATAATGGAGCTGGCGTCGCGCTGACGACACAGCCGGGAGGATATCATGTCTGATGCCATCAACGAACTGGGGGAGACCTCCAAGACGGGCTTGAAGAAGGTTCGGCGACTTCCGCCGGAATTCTCGATCCTCGCCGTCCTGATCGGGATCGCCCTTATCTTCGAAGTGATCGGCTGGTACGTCGTGGGCGAAAGCTTTCTGGCGAACAAGCAGCGCCTGTCCATCATCGTCCTGCAGGTCGCCGTCACGGGGATCATCGCCGTCGGCGTAACGCAGGTCATCATCACCGGTGGTGTCGATCTCTCGTCCGGCTCCATGGTCGGGTTTATCGCCATGGTGGCCGCAAGCTTCGCCCAGACCTCGCTGAATGCCCGCGCCGTCTTCCTGCAACCCGAATACGCGGCTTTCGGCCTGGACTGGTTCATCGATTCAAGCCCGTTCTGGCCGCTTCTGGTCGGCGTGCTGCTCGGCGCATTCCTGGGTTTTCTGAACGGCCTTCTCATCGCCAAGACGGGCATTCCACCCTTCATTGCCACTCTTGGCATGATGGTTTCAGTTCGTGGCCTAGCCAAATGGTATACGGAAGGCCAGCCCGTCGCTTTGCTCAATGAAAACTTCGCCTGGCTCGGCCAGAGCTTCAATCTCTGGGGTTTTCCCGTCCCGCGAACGGTCATCGTCTTCTTCGTCGTGGCGATCATCTTCCACATTGCATTGTCCTATACCCGATACGGCAAGTTCACCTATGCCATCGGGGCCAACAGCCAGGCTGCACGCGTCTCGGGGATCGATATCGGCAAGCACCTGATCAAGGTCTATGCAGTCGCCGGCCTTCTCTCCGGTGTCGCCGGCGTTATGCTCGCTGCCCGCGCCCAGTCCGGCCAGCCGAACATGGGCGTTTCCTTCGAACTCGACGCCATCGCGGCGGCCGTCATCGGCGGCGCTTCGCTCTCCGGCGGCGTCGGCCGGATCACCGGGACGGTAATCGGTACGATTATTCTCGGTGTGGTGACCTCCGGCTTCACCTTCCTCAAGGTCGGCGCCTATTACCAGGAGATCGTCAAGGGCGCGATCATCGTCGCGGCAGTCGTCATTGACGTGCACCGCCAACGCAAGAAATCCCGCGCCTGAAAACCTCCTCAGGCGCCGAGGCGGTGCCGGTTCCGAACAACCTGCACCGCCTCCCCCTTATGCACCCGTCTTGCAATTGAGATGACGCCGTCACAGGCCATTCACGAGATGACCATGAAGACATACGTTTTGACCATTTCCTGTCAGTCGACCCGCGGCATCGTCGCTGCAGTCTCCGGCTATCTCGCCGAACAGGGCTGTAACATCGTGGATTCGTCCCAGTTCGACGACCTCGGCACCTGTCGGTTCTTCATGCGCGTCTCCTTCATCTCCGAGGAAGAGGCCAATGAAGCGACGCTCGCACAGGGCTTCCCCGCTATCGCCGAGCGTTTCGGCATGAACTGGAGCCTGCATGATGCCGCCAAGCGGGAGAAGGTCCTGCTGATGGTATCGCGCTTCGGCCATTGCCTGAACGACCTGCTCTATCGTTGGAAGATCGGCGCACTGCCGATCGAGATCGTCGGCGTCGTCTCCAACCACTTCGACTACCAGAAGGTCGTGGTCAATCACGATATCCCCTTCCATCATATTCCAGTGACCGAGGCCAACAAGCCTGAGGCCGAGGCGCGCATCATGGACCTCGTCAGACAGACCGGCACCGAACTCATCGTGCTGGCCCGCTACATGCAGATCCTGTCCGATCAGATGTGCCAGAAGATGTCCGGCCGGATCATCAACATCCACCATTCCTTCCTGCCGTCGTTCAAGGGAGCCAATCCCTACAAGCAGGCTTTCGAACGCGGCGTGAAGCTGATCGGCGCCACAGCCCATTACGTCACCGCCGATCTCGACGAAGGCCCGATCATCGAGCAGGACACGGTGCGCGTCACCCATGCGCAGTCTCCGGAAGACTATGTCTCTCTCGGCCGCGACGTCGAAAGCCAGGTGCTGGCGCGCGCCATCCACGCCCATATCCATCACCGCACCTTCATCAACGGACATCGCACCGTCGTTTTCCCGGCAAGCCCGGGTTCCTATGCCTCCGAGCGCATGGGGTAAACATGACCATTGTCATCGAGGAAAAGGCCACCGCTGCTACCGTGATCGAAACGGAAACCTCGGCAGTCACGAAGCTTATGGCTTCCGGCGAACCCGCGTCGATCGACGGAGGATGGTTCTGCAAAGTTTGAGTTGACCGTTTTCGATGGCGAGACGACAGTTGCACCTGCAGCAAGGCAGGAGGAAAAACGATGGACGAGACAGATCGCTGGCGCCATATGGCAAGCGCACCGAAGGATGGTAGTCGGATCCTGGTCACCATCCGGCCATCCGAACAGGGGCCGGCAGAAGTTGATCTCGCGTACTGGTCGAATGGCGATCAATTCGGTGGAGAAGGCTGGCGCGCTTCTGATTCCTCGCCCGGCCACATCATCGAATATGCCGAGCCGGAATTGAAGTGTTGGATGCCGTTGCCCTCGGCCAGCCTCAATCGTCTGTCGCTGCCCTCACCCTGGGAAGGCCGCGACACACAGCAATTCGACGGGTCAGGGATTTAGGAAATCCCGCCGAATGACAACCTCATCTCGAAGGTGGCATGCGATGCGGACCTAGTCCCGTCGGCTGGCGACTTCTTGATTTGCTCCGGCGACGGGTCAATGCCCCACAATTTTCCCGGCCAGCCTGAAAGGACTTGCCGCAGCCGCGCCCGCCGCATCGAAGACCAACACTCCAACGTCTCCGCTGCTGCGCGCACGCGCTTCCGCCTTGACAAGCTCGCCACCAAACCGGGCAAGCGCGGCATAGCGATCATGACCAAGGCCGTCGGATGAACTGAGGGACGATATGTCGATGACGCTGACACGAGCGGCCTTTATTTCACTGCGAACCACGGGATCATCGATATCAATGCGGCCGACGCGCGGACGCTCGCCGCCAAGGATGCTGGACACCGCCAGAGCTCGGTCGGTTTTTGACACGAGCAATGTGATCGGGTTCCGCAGCATGCCGATGTCACGCAACTGGGACCTGAACACGTCGACGTCTATGTCCGGCGCGGCGAGAATGACCTGCAGCTTGCCGACGACGTCGTCACGCCCCTGAAGCTTCAGCTGCCTTGCCGCCTCCATGGACAAGAAACCGCCCATGCTATGCCCGAACAGCACGACGCGCTTGATCTTCGGAGTTTCGGCCAGCGCCTTCAAGACGTTTTCGAGTTCACTTCTGGAATAGAGAGCTGCGTCTCGGTCGGTGACATACCCGGCCACGCTTGCCGCAGAAGGCCAGGAAAACAGGATCGGCGGGCTGAGCGTGTCGGCGTCGGCTGCCATCTGCGCAGCCCTGAACAGCGCCTCCTGATAGTTGGTGTTGTAGCCGTGGACGAAGACCGCCACGGTCCCGTCGAAGTTGACCGAACGGGTCGCGTCGTCGATCCAGGCCTTGCGTGTCAGTTGATCCCGCCCGGTGACGACGAACTGGCGGCGCGGATCCGGCCTTTCCGAGGGATAGATGATGGCGCTTCCCTTGCGATCGCCGGGAATTGAGAAGGCGTACCGTTCGTAGGTCAGGTCGCTGGCCCACTGACTTCCAAAACCGCCGTCTTCCTTGACCCTGTTGCGGTTGGTGACAGAAAGCAGGGTAACCTTCTCGCTTTCGACCTGCTGGATCGCGGCGGGCTGAAGCACCTCGGCTGATGGGCGGGAGGCGCATCCGGCCAGGCTGACCATGACGGCAAGAACGACAAGGCTGCAGCGTGCCCTGCAAGCGTAGATCGAGAGGAAGAAGTGCATCGATGCGCCCTGAATCTGGAGAAGGAAGGGCGCTCGCAAGCGCCCTTTCGTGGATCAAGCTTGTGCAGCTTCCGGGGAGATATTCGGTTCCTCGCGCGGTATCCGGAACCAGGCCACATAAAGGGCCGGCAGGAAGAGAAGCGTCAGCACCGTACCGACGACGATCCCGCCCATCATGGCATATGCCATTGGTCCCCAGAAGACTTCCCGGGAGATGGGGATGAGGGCGAGCGTCGCGGCCGCGGCGGTCAGCAAGATCGGCCGCATCCGGTGTTCCGTCGCCTCGACCACCGCACGCCACGGCGGCATGCCCTCGCTGCGCAGATGTTCGATCTGGACCACGAGGATCACCGAATTGCGGATCAGGATGCCGATCAGTGCGAGCACGCCGAGGATCGCGACGAAGCCCATCGGAGCGTTGCTGAGAAGTAGTGCCGCTACGACGCCGATGAGAGCAAGGGGAGCGACTGCGAAAACCAGGAACAGGCGGCTGAAGCTCTGGAGCTGGATCATCAGGATCGTCGCCATGGCGAACAGCATGAGCGGGGCAACTGCGGCGATCGGCCCCTGCGCATCGGCGCTCGATTCCACCGAGCCCCCAACCTCGACCTTGTATCCTGCAGGAAGGGCTTTCGTGAACTTTTCGACCTCGGGCTTGAGCTGCTCCACGATTGTAGCGGGCTGCGTCGACCCGGTGACCGCGGCCTTCACCGTGACCGTAGGAATCCGATCCCTTCGCGCGATCATCGGCTGTTCGAGCTCGTAGCGGAACTTGGCAACTGCGGAAAGCGGGACGGACTTGCCGTTCGATCCGGGAAGCTGAAGGTCTCGCAGCGTTTCGATCGAACCTCGCTCGGCGTCCTGCGCCCTGCCGATCACGTTGATCAGGTAGATGCCGTCGCGGATCTGCGTTGCCGAAGACCCTTCGACGATGCTGTTGAGCACGTTCGCGATATCCTCCGAGGAGACGCCAAGCTGGCGAGCCTTGTCCTGGAGCACATCCACCTTCACGACGCGCGAGGGCTCGTTCCAGTCATAGGTCATGTTGGCGATGAGAGGATGCCGGTTGACGATGGCTCCAAAGCGATGCGACAGCTCGCGCACCGTCTGGATATCCGGGCCGCTGACGCGGTACTGGACTGGCTTGCCCACTGGCGGACCGATATCCAGGAGTTTGACGAAAGCGTCGGTACCGGGAAAGGTCTTTGCGACATAGTCCTGCAGGTCCGCGCGCAGCTTGTCCCGGGCTTCCAGGTCCTTGGCGACGATGACGATCTGCCCGAACCAGACAGCCGGGGTCTGCACGTCGTAAGACAGGATGAAACGCGGCGCCCCTTCCCCGACATGGGTGGACCAATGGTCGACATCGGGGTTGCCGACGAGTTTCTCCTGCTCGAACTGCGTCATCTGGCGGTTCGTCTCCGCTATCGTGCTGTTTTGCGGCATGCTCCAGTCGACGATCAGTTCAACGCGGTCGGACGCCGGGAAGAACTGCTGCTGCACGAGGCCAAGACCGCCAAGCGAGAGACCGAAAACAGCGATGGTGGCGGTGATCGTGACCCAGCGCCAACGCATGGCAGCTGCCAGGAGCCAGGCAAATCCCCGCGCGGCGCGTCCCTTGCGCTCGTGGTGGGACTTCATCGTCTTGGGCAGGATCGCCACGCCCAGCAACGGCGTGAAGAGGACGGCCACAACCCAGGACACCACGAGCGAAACCGCAATCACGACGAACAGGGTAAAGGTAAATTCACCCGCCGCACTGTTGTTGAGGCCGATCGGGATAAAACCGGCGACGGTGACGAGCGTACCCGTCAGCATCGGAAAGGCGGTCGACGTATAGACATAGGTGGCGGCTTTGCGCAGATCGTCGCCTGACTCCAGGCGCGCCACCATCATCTCGACGGCGATCATGGCATCGTCCACGAGGAGCCCTAACGCGATGATCAAGGCGCCGAGCGAAATGCGCTGCAGCGAGATACCCGTATATGCCATGACGACGAAAGTGATCGCCAGAACAAGCGGGATCGAGATCGCGACCACCAGCCCGGCGCGCAGCCCAAGGCTGATGAAGCTGATCGCCAAGACGATGGCGATTGCCTCAAACAGCGCCTTGGTAAAGCCGGACACGGCTTCTTCCACGACGGCCGGCTGGTCGGAAACCCGCTCCACATTCACGCCGATCGGAAGATCGGCCACGACCCGCTTCATCTCCTCGTCCATCGCCTCACCGAAATTCGTGAGGTTGGCTCCTGCCGTCATGCCAATTGCCAAGCCTATTGCGGGCTGTCCGTTGAAGCGGAAGAGCGCGGACGGCGGGTCGACATACCCTCTCTTGATGGTCGCGACGTCGGTGAGCGGGAAAAAGCGATCATTCACCCTGAGATTGATGGCCCGCAAACTCTCTTCGGTCGTAAACTGGCCACCGACGCGCAACGCGATGCGCTCGGGTCCCGCATCCACGAAGCCGGATTGCGCTACCGCATTCTGGGCTTGAAGCGTTTCGATAACGGCCTGGCGGTCGATGCCGAGCGCCGCGATCTTGCGGGTCGAGAATTCGAGATAGACGGCTTCGTCCTGCGCCCCGATAATGTCGATCTTGCCGGCATTCGGAACCGTCAGAAGCTTCGCTCTCGCGTCTTCCACCAGGTCGCGGAGCTGGCGCTGCGTCAGGCCGTCGGATTTGAAGGCGTAGATGTTGCCATAGACGTCGCCAAAAGTGTCATTGAAGAACGGGCCGACGACGCCACTGGGAAATTCGCCCTTGATGTCGTTGATCATGTTGCGGACGCGAAGCCAGTTGCCCGTCACGTCCCTTGCTTTGGTGGTCGCAAGCAATTCGACGTAGACCGTAGTCTGCCCGGCGACCGTTTCGCTTCGCGTGTAGTCCAGCGCGTCGAGTTCCTCCAGCTTCTTCTCTATCCTGTCCGTCACCTGACGGGTCATTTCTTCAGCGGACGCACCCGGCCACTGCGCATTGATGATCATCGTCTTGATGGTGAACGCTGGATCTTCTTCACGGCCGAGGTTGAGGTAGGAAAATGTGCCCGCCAGGATGAAGACGATCATGAAATACCAGACGAGCGAACGATGCTCGAGCGCCCAGTCCGAGAGATTGAAGGATTTCACTTGAGGGTCTCCTGATCGATACGAACGGTCTGGCCGTTTACGAGGGTGTTGACGCCAGCGGTGACGATCCTGTCACCGGGTTTGATCCCGTCGGTCACCGTGACGGGCCCACTTGCGACGGCTTCTTCAGCAAGCGTGACCGGGGCGGAGGTGACCTTCCCTGTCGCGGTGTTGACGATCCAGACGAATGCCTCCGATCCCTCTGTCCGGATCGCGGAGGAGGGCAGCCGGATAAAGGTCTTCGCCTCACCCATGGAACTGGCTGTTATGACCGAGCCGAGCCTGAGGGCCTCAGGCGGATCGATCAGCGTCAACCGCGTGCGTCGCGTCCGCGTCGCGTCGTCCGCTTCGGGCGCGATCTCGCGGACCACGCCCCTGGCGTGAATGCGGGGGTCAAGTTGCAAGGCGACGTCGAAGGATACGCCGGGCTTCAAATGGTCGCCGGCAGCTTCGGGCACGTCGACCACGGCGTCGCGCTCTTCCGGTCGCGCGACGGTGGCAACACTCTGCCCGGGAGAGACGACAAGGCCCACCTCGGCGGCGGTCGCGGTGACCACGCCGTCGAATTCGGCGAGCAGACGCGAGTAGCTCAGCTGTTCGTTCGCCTTGTCCAGATTTGCCTGAGCCTTGGCGACCGCTGCTTCTGCGGTTTTGCGCTCCAACTCGGCAGTTTCAAAGGTGGCCCTGGCCCCGCTCTGTCTCTCGAGCAGAGTTCTCTGCCGGTCTTCTGTGATGCGGGCGTTGGCAAGTTGCGCCTGGCTGTTGGCAAGGTCGGACCGCGCGCTTTTGACCGCCAGCTCGAGAGCCACCGGATCGATGGCTGCCAGGACGTCGCCCTTTCTGACGAGGTCGCCCACCTGGACGTTGCGGGCGATGACCCGGCCAAGGATGCGGAAGCTGAACTCGGTCTCGATACGGGCCTGGACAGTGCCGGGCAAGGTGAATGCCGTCTGCGGGACCGGTTCGGCCAACTGAGATAGGACCGGGCGGGGAGGCAGCGATGCTGCGTCCTCTTCCTTCTGGCAAGCCGACAGCATCGCGGCCGCCGCCAGAAGCGCCGTCAGGCGGGGATCGATTTTCATCTTGCAGCTCCTTCATAAGACACGAGGTCGCCCTCGCTCAGAAACTTCGTGCCGTTGGAAACGACAATGTCGCCGGCAGACAGGCCGGATTCGACGGAGAAGCGCCCGCTGGCATAGGCCCCGACCCCCACGGGATGGAGGGAGACGGCGCTCGTCTTCGGATCGACGAGCCAGACGGCCGTCCGCCCCGCACGCGAAGCCATTGCCGACCAGGGCAATTCGATGACGGTCTCAGGCTTGTAGCGCGCGGTTGCAACCACGGCGCTCCCCAGGGGAGCGTCCGACGCATCTTCGAGAGCGAGCTTCACCCGGATCGTCCCCGTCGTGGTGTCGATGGTGGGCGAGATCTCGCGGGCCCTGGCCCGAAACCTGTCGCTGCCCGACAGGAGCCTGACATCGGCAACGTCCTCAAGCGCGCGTCCGAGAAGGGCGGACTCGTTGGCATTGATCACGGCGTCTCGAGGACCATCATGGGCGAGTGTGAAAATAAGCTGGGCGGCCTGCGCTACCTGACCGACTTCCGCACTTCTGGCGGTAATGATTCCGTTGGCATCCGCCTTGAGATCCGTCTGGCCAAGCGTGTCGCGGGCCGTATCCAGCTGGGCCTGCGCGGACTGAACCGTGGCCTGCGTGGTTAAAAGGGCTTCGCGTGCGTTATCGAGGGCGGCCAGCGTGGTTACGCCTGTGGTGAACAGGCTCTGCTGCCTGTCGAATGCCTGCCGGGCCTGCGTTTCCTGCGCCTCCGCAGATTGGAGATTGGCAAGTGCCACCTGGAGGTCAGCCGTCTGTTCCTGAGTATCGAGACGCGCGAGAACCTGGCCGGCCTTGACGTGATCGCCGACATCGACCAGCCGTGCGATAATCCGACCGCTGACGCGGAATGAAAGGTCGGACTGGACCCTGGCCCTGATCTCGCCCGTCGTCGAAATGGTTTCCGACACCGGTACCGCTTGCACGGTCACCGTCTCCACCTGCCGCGCGCTCTTCTGTCGAGCTTCTTCCTGAGGAGCGCAAGCCGCGAGGCATGCGATGGAAACCCCCAATAATATGCCTGTTGTTAACTGTCCCATAAGCCGCCTCTCTAATCGGTTTTGAAGCCGATTATAATTGACTAACCGGAAAGTCAATGAAATAATGCTGCCGTGTTGAAGCCGCAGGACCTGTTGGTGAGGAATGTGAACATGAAAAAGCTGACGCGCGCTGAACAGAAGGCTCTACGGCCTGCGCAGATTCTCGACGCCGCGTTCGAGGAGTTCATTGAACAAGGCTTCACGGCGGCGCGGATGGAAGATATCGCCGCCCGCATAGGAGTGACGAAAGGGACGGTCTACGTCTACTTCCCCACGAAGGAGATTCTCTTTTCTGCCATGGCGCGACATATCGCGGTACCGTTCGAGGACGTTCTGGCCGACGCCAGGGAACTCACCGGAAGTTACGCCGAGCGGCTGAGATCCTTGATCCTGCTTTTTTACAAGCGGGTGACTGAAGACCGCAGAACCCGGGAGCTGCTCCGCTTCGCTATCTCGGAGGGTATGCGTTTCCCCCAGCTCATTGACGACCACTATGCGGAACTCGTCGTGCCGATCCTCGTTACGGGGCAGGCTCTGATCGACGAAGGTATCCGTCAGGGTGAGTTCCGGGACGGGCCTGCGGCGGTTGCACGCGTCATACTTGCGCCTGCGTTGGCCTTGATTGTCGAAGGGCTGATCCACGACGGTCGTCTCGATCTTGAAACGCCGCGATATATCCAGGCCCATCTTGATCTGGTTTTGCACGGTCTCGCAGCCGCTCGCAGCTGATCGGGTGAGACGGGTGCTCGGTTGATCTGAAAGCCGGCCGCTTTACCGGAAAACGTTTCTTCTCGAAGGTGCGGAAACAGCGGATGCGTCGCGTTTTCTGCGCGGGCGATGTCGCAGATTGCCACGCGCATTTTTGGGAAATGGTCGAGGAGATACCGTTGAAAAAGCCCTCCATGCGATGATCAAGCCTTGAACAGAAATCATCGTTCGGAATGGCCTCAGCCGCGGAGTGCTTCAACAACAACCTTGAACGCCGGCGAATTCTGTCGCCTGCTGGGGTAGTAGAGGTAATATCCGGGAAACGGCGGCGTCCAGTCATCGAGAACCTGCACCAATTGTCCGGAAGCGAGTTCCCGCTCAACGAGGTTCTCAGGCACATAGGCGATGCCGTAGCCGCTGACGGCAGCGTCGATCATGGCATAGGAGGTGTTGAACGTCAGTTGTCCGGCAACGCGCACCCGAAGCTCCCGACCATCCTTCTCAAACTCCCAGCCGTACAAACCGCCCAACTGCGACTGCCTATGGTTGATACAGTCATGACCGACCAGATCCGGCGGTGTTTCAGGAACCGAGCGGGCCGCGAAATACTTGGGAGACCCAACGGCGACCAGGCGCCAATCAGGCCCTATTCGAACCGCAATCATATCCTTGTCCACGCTCTCGCCGAGGCGTACGCCCGCGTCGAACTTCTCTTCGACGATGTTCCTGAAACCGTTATCGCTGTTCAGCTCGACCTTGATATCGGGATAGTCCCGCAGGACCGGACGCAGTTTCGGCCAGACGACGCTTTGCAATGCATGATCCGACAGTGTTATCCGCACGGATCCCGAGGGCTTGTCCCTGATTTCCATCAGCTCGTCGATTTCGGTTTCGAGTTCTGCAATTCGCGGTGCAAGCGAGCGGATGAGCCGCTCACCCGCTTGCGTCGGGACGACGCTGCGGGTGGTCCGGGTCAGAAGGCGCAGTCCCAATCGCATTTCGAGCTTCTTGATCGTATGACTGATCGTCGATTGCGATGTGCCAAGTTTCGCAGCCGCCTTCGTAAAGCTCCGCTCTTCCGCAACCGCCAGAAACCAAAGCATGTCGTTGAGATCTTCCCGCTTCATGGTCGCCTCATAACATCACGATTGATGTCAATCATCGATAAGTCCAAGCGAATTGCAATGGCTAATCATGGAACTGAGGCCGACATATATTGCCGCCATGACACAGCAAGCTCTCACACGATCCGAATTTCAGGATGACGACACGAAACTGGACCCGTGGACAACTACGGATTCAGCCATCCCGAACCCCGCCTGGGGCGCAGTTGTCTCGATGGCCTTGTGCGTTGCTGTCCTGATCGCATCGGAGTTCATGCCGGTCAGCCTCCTGTCGCCGATCGCAACCGAACTTGGCGTCACGGAAGGCCGCGCCGGCCAGGCGATCTCGGTTTCCGGCATTTTCGCTGTGGTCACGAGCGTCTTGGTGACGGGTCTGACGCGGCGGCTGGATCGGCGGCTGGTCCTCGCATCCTTCTCGTTGATCCTGATGGTCTCCGGAACGATCGTC
Organism: Neorhizobium vignae; assembly: GCF_000732195.1. Lineage (GTDB taxonomy): Bacteria > Pseudomonadota > Alphaproteobacteria > Rhizobiales > Rhizobiaceae > Neorhizobium > Neorhizobium vignae. The sequence continues at coordinate 7,297 of NZ_JNNU01000015.1, read as the reverse complement.
GCCTTTGCTCCGAATTATCTCGTGCTGATGATCGGGCGCGCGATGCTGGGTATCGCCATCGGTGGCTTCTGGTCGATGTCGACCTCGATCGTCATGCGGCTGGTTCCCGAAGACTCTGTACCCAAGGGACTGGCTATGCTGAACGCGGGCAATGCCGTTGCCGCGACAATCTCCGCGCCGCTGGGAAGTCTGCTCGGGAGCTATATCGGGTGGCGAGGCGCCTTCTTTGCGGTCGTTCCGCTCGCCCTTCTGGCTCTCGTGTGGCAGTGGGCCAGCCTGCCGTCTCTACCACCGCGTCGCAACGAGAGGTCGGCCAATGTCTTTCGGCTTCTTATTCGCCCGCAGGTCGCGATCGGCATGGGATCGATCACGCTCCTGTTCATGGGGCAGTTCGCCTTGTTCACCTATCTGCGGCCATTTCTGGAGACAGTGACAGCCGTATCGATATCCACGCTTTCCCTGCTGCTCCTGCTGATGGGCTTGGCCGGGGTCGCCGGAACATACCTCGTCAGCCATCTGCTGCAGAAGCGCCTGTTCAGCATTCTTGTCGCGATCCCACTGATCATGGGCGTGATTGCACTGGGGCTGATCGCACTCGGTTCATCTGCCGCCTTCACCGCCATCCTTCTGATCGGCTGGGGTCTGTTCGGCACGGCCGCACCGGTTGGCTGGGGCACGTGGCTGAGCCGCACCATGCCTGACGACGCGGAGGCAGGAGGCGGGCTTCAGGTCGCGACCATCCAACTCGCCATTACGCTTGGAGCGTCCACAGGCGGCGCCCTATTCGACGCCGTGGGCTGGTGGACGACCTTCCTGTTCGCCGCATCCCTGTTGGCCGGCTCTTCCCTTCTCGCCGCAGCAGCATGGCGTTCGACACACCGCTGAACATCAACAGCGCACCATCGGGATCATTTTCCATAACATTGCCACTCAAGGAGACGTGCAGATGACCATCGCAACAAACCAAGACGACGCACAGGCCTCGAACACCGGGATCGATCGCCGCCACTTGCTCAAGATGGCAGGCGCTGGCGCAGCGGCTCTCGGCGCCATGTCCATCTTCGACACCACTTTCGCACAGGCCCAAGACATGTCCAAAGGCGCATCCAACTTCTATACCAGTGATCGCGTGACCCTGCAGAAGGTCAGGTTCAAGACCCAGTACCAGACCGATGTTGCGGGCAATCTATTTCTCCCCAAGGACATCGACCAGGCGGTGAAAAACCCGGCCATCATCGTCGGCCACCCCATGGGAGCGGTGAAGGAGCAAAGCGCAAACCTCTATGCCACCAAAATGGCCGAGCAGGGTTTTGTCGCGATGTCGATCGACCTTCCGTTCTGGGGCGAGAGCGAAGGAAGGTCGCGCAACCTCGTATCTCCCGAGGCCTACGCCGAAGCGTTCAGCGCGGGCGTCGACTTCCTCGGTTCGCACGCGTTCGTGGACCGAGGGAATATCGGCGCGATCGGGGTCTGCGGTAGCGGCAGCTTTGTTATAAGCGCCGCCAAGATCGATCCGCGCATCAAGGCGATCGCCACGGTCAGCATGTACGACATGGGCGCTGCTTTCCGTCATGCGCTCAACAAGTCGCAGACGGTCGAACAGCGCAAGCAGTTCATCGCCACAGCTGCCGAACAGCGCTGGGCAGAGTCCAGCGGTGCTGACATCCGGTATATCGGCGGCACCACGCTCGAACTGACGGCCAATACAGATCCCATACAGCGCGAGTTCTACGACTTCTACCGGACGTCTCGTGGTGAATACACGCCTGCTGGAGCGACCCGACAGACGACGACGAAGCCGACGCTCAGCAGCAGCGTAAAGTTCATGAATTTCTATCCGTTCAACGACATCGAGACGATCTCGCCCCGCCCGATGCTGTTCATCTCCGGCGACCAGGCCCATTCGAAGGAATTCAGCCAGGATGCCTACAACCGGGCTTCGGAGCCGAAGGAACTTGTCTGGATCAAGGGTGCTGGCCATGTCGATCTTTATGACCGCGTCGACCTCATCCCCTTCGACAAGCTGAAGGGCTTCTTCGACCAGCACCTCGCCTAAGCCAGGAGCCAGGACGTCAAATGAGGCTTCCTGGCTCCATCCCCGCCTCGTCTCGGCTGGTGTCTGTTCGGCATCCGGTCGAGACGCGCGGGAAGACTCCAATCCCGAGTTCAGCAGTCTGTGTAGCGGCGGACCGAGCAGATGGGCGTATTGCCCTTTCACGATCCACTTAAAGGGTAAAACTCATGACATTCTTTCGCTGGTCCGGCTTGGTGGCTGCGCCCCTCGCGGTTGTCCTGACAGGCTATTTCGTCGTTGAGACCGAGCTATCGCCGACCTCAGCGCTTGCGGCATCCAACTCGGTTACGTTTCCGCCTCTCGAACAGCTCGAGCATTATACGACGGTCCGACGGGGGATCACCCGCGAGCATATGCTGACCAACCCTGCCGCTCTCTCGGCGCTGCGAGCCGGGCAACCTGTTCCGACCGGCACCCATATGGTTCTCGTCGATTATCAAAGCGACGTTCTGACGCGCTATCTCGTGGCACAGAAGATCGGAGCCGGCGCGGATCAATGGGAGTACCAGTGGTTCTGGCCGGATCGGACCGTCAAGGCCGACGAAAATGTCGCGCGTTGCTACTCCTGCCATCGTTCGCGTCAGTCCGAGCAGTTCATGTTCACGCTGAGCGGGGCCATTTCCGATGATGATCCGCTTTGACGCCGACGAGGTAGTGGAATGCTTCGATTGGTGACCGATCGCCTCGTTCTTCCCGCAAGCATGGCGGCGCTGCTTATGCTGGCTCTCGCCTACTGGTGGCTCGACAACGGTCCACATGAGATCTTTGGAACGACCATGTTCGGGCTTCTTGGATGGCACCTGACCATGAACAGGCGCTGGTTCTTGAAGCTCCGTAGCGGTCGTTACGATGTTCGTCGCTGGATGGTCGTTGTGATACATGTCTGGCTTGGGATCACCATGGCGGTACTGGTGGTAACCAGCGTGCTGATCTCACGCTCGGTGCTGAGCTTCACGCAGTTCACCAACAATGTGAGCGTCATAGAGCTTCACTGGTTCTCGGCCTATTGGGTCGCGATAATCGTTGCAATTCATGCCGGCACCCATTGGGCGCGCGTGATGACGGTGGCGGGAACCGTTTTCAGAGTTTCTCCGTCTGGGATCGGAACCGCTGCTTTACGGCTGATCGCTGTGCTGCTCCTGTGCTTCGGCGCCTGGAGCTTTGCGGCTCTCGGCGTCTCGACCAAGCTGATGTTCGGCTACAGTCTGGAATTCTGGGATTTCACCGGCTCGGTGGCGCCTTTTTTCGCGCACTGGACGGCTGTGATGGCAGGCGTGGTTGTGATTTCGCACTACGCGATGCTCTGTCTGAGAGCAGTTAACAGGGCGCGTATTCCGGCAACGAAGGGTGAGACATGAAACAGATCATGGGTGCGACTTTTCTCGCAGCTGTTCTGACGCTTAACCTGGGAGGATCCGCCTTGGCGCAGGACCGCATTGTGATTTCATCTGATTGGGGCAACGTCACCGCCGAACTGGCTGACAACGCGGCCGCTCGAGCGCTTGCGGCGATGCTGCCGCTGACGATCGAGATGGACGATCATCTTCGTCAGGAAAAGACAGGGGACCTGCCCACCGCCCTGCCAGCCGCTCCCCGTCAGCGAGATTTCTCCGCCGGTACACTCGGACTTTGGAGTTCGGGCGATTTCGTCATCTACTACCGGGAGGGGCGTGTACCGCAGCCCGGCATCGTGATTCTGGGTCAGATCCAAGGCGACGTCTCGATCTTTGACCGACCTGGCAAACTCACCGTCAAAGTCGAAAAAGCTCGCTGAGCTGTTCGCAAAACATTCTGTTATGGCACCCGGCGGCTCCTCAGCAGCCTCGCCGGAGAACGCGACGAAGGAAACAGGTTTTCGATCGTCAGCCAATCGTCTGCACCAGACCAAAGCCTTGCAGTGACAAGGATCGTCCGGCCTGAAGGATGAGCGTGCCATGCCGTGCGCGCGCCAGGTGCGAATGTGGCGGCGGCTTGATAAAGCCGCCGCCTCTCCTACTCAGGCAATTTCAGGAAGCCCTCCGATCAGCTTGTCGAGCGTGATCGGATAGCTGCGTACTCTGACGCCCGATGCGTTATAGATGGCATTGGCAATGGCTGCGGCCACACCGCAGAGACCGAGTTCACCGACACCTTTTGCCTTCATAGGCGACGACATCGGGTCGGTTTCATCCATGAATATCACTTCCTGATGCGGAATGTCCGCATGCACTGGCACCTCATAGCCTGCCAGGTCGTGATTGACGAAGAAGCCACGACGCGTATCGACCGCCAGTTCCTCCGACAGCGCCCCACCCGCTCCCATTGTCATGGCACCAATTACCTGGCTGCGTGCGGTGATCGGATTGAGGATACGACCTGCGGCGCAGACGGCAAGCATGCGGCGGATACGGCTTTCGCCAGTCGCGACATCGACACCGACCTCGACGAAGTGGGCGCCGAATGTCGATTGCTGATGCGTCTCGGTCAGATCGCCCCACGTCATCGTGTCTTCACCGACAAGCCCCTGCTCGCCTGCTGCCTGCGAAAGCGGAACGGAGCGGTTCCCGGAGCGCACTTCGCCGTTTTCGAACACGACATCAGCGGAGTTGAAGCCAAGCTTCGCCGCTATGGCCTCCCTCAACTTGACGCAGGCGGCATAGACGCCGGACGTCGAAGAGTTCGCCCCAAACTGCCCACCGGAACCAGCAGACACCGGGAAGCGCGAATCCCCGAGGTGCACCGCTACCTTATCGAGGGGTAGGCCCAACATTTCGGCCGCCGTCTGGGCGATGATCGTATAGCTGCCGGTACCGATATCCGTCATATCCGTTTCGACCGTGACGATACCCTCGCGATTCAGTCGCACACGGGCTCCAGACGGCAGGACGAGGTTGTTGCGGAACGCTGCCGCGACCCCGTGGCCAATCAACCAGTTCCCGTCTCGGCGAGCCCCTGGCCTGCCTCGGCTGTCCCAACTGAAACGTTCGGCGCCAAGCTTCAAGCAGCCGACAAGGTCGCGGTGAGAGAAAGGACGCTGGGGCTTCTCGGGATCCACTTGCGTATCGTTGAGGATTCTGAACTGCACCGGATCCATGCCCAGCTTCTCGGCCATCTCGTCGATCGCGATCTCAAGCGCCATCAACCCCGGAGCTTCCCCAGGCGCGCGCATCGCGTTGCCCTCGGGAAGATGCAGTGTCGCAAGCCGCATCGCCGTCATCCGGTTCGCCCCGGCATAAAGCAGACGGGTCTGAGCGACCGCGGTTTCGAGCTGGCCCCCGGGCTGGTCACCCGACCAGCTTTCGTGCGCAATCGCCGTGATCTTTCCGTCACGCTCTGCCCCGATCCTGATCCGCTGGATCGTCGCCGGGCGGTGCGTGGTGTTGTTGATCATGAACGGACGCGGCAGGGCGACCTTGACCGGCCTCTTCGCCGCACGGGCTCCCAAAACCGCCAAAACGGCATCCACTCGCAGGAAGAGCTTGCCGCCGAACCCGCCGCCGATAAACGGCGACATCAGGTGGATCTTTTCCTTGTCGATATCAAGCGTTGTGGCAAGGTCGCTTCGCCACCAGTCGATCATCTGGCTGGAAGTCCAAACGGTGACCTCATCACCATTCCATGCCGCGATCGATGCATGCGGCTCCATCATCGCGTGGGACTGGTCCGGCGTTGTGTACGTCTCGTCCAATGTGACCGCGGCGCTTGCAAAGGCGTCGTCGAAATTGCCGGCTGCGGTGTCTGGCTGCTGTGATTCAGCCGGCTTTTCGGCGGTTTTCATCGCCTCCTTCAAGTCAAAGGCACCAGCCTCCACGGCGTAGTCGACCTTGACCAACGCCGCTGCGGCACGGGCCTGTTCGAAGGTCTCGGCGACCACGACGGCGATCGCCTGATGGTAATGCTGCACCTCGTCGCCGCCGAACAGCTTCGCGGTATTGAATTTCCCCTTCTCGCGGTCGCCGACGCTGAGCGTGGTGACAACCGCGAGAACACCTGGCGCAGTTTGCGCTGCTGCGACGTCCATCGATCTGATCCGGCCCTTGGCAATCGATGCGCCGACCGGATAGCCGTAGGCGTAGGGAATTTGGGTGTCGTGCCACTCGTAAGCGTATTTCGCTCGGCCTGTTGTCTTCAATTGACCATCTATACGGTGGATGGGCTGCCCGACCACTTTAAGCTGGTCGATCGGGTTGGTCGTTGCTGGTGTGTCGAACTTCATGGCTCAACCCCTCGCTTCTGCGATCACGGACCCGAGCGTACGCTCGACCAGATCTATCTTGAACCGGTTCTGCTCTGTCGGCCGCGCATCTGCCAGAAGCGCCGCGGAGGTCGCCTTGGCTCCCTTCGCAAGCTCGGCGTCGGCCGCTTCAAGCCGCCAGGGCTTGTGGGCCACCCCGCCGGCTGCGACACGCCCGGTACCATCGGGCTGAATAACCGCACCGATGGAAACAAGAGCAAAGGCATAGGACGCACGGTCGCGGACCTTGCGGTAGATGTGACGTCCGCCGATCGGCGCCGGCAGAACGACGGCGGTTATGAACTCACCCTGCTCCAGGACGGTTTCGAGATGCGGCGTGTCGCCCGGCAGGCGATGAAACTCCGCGATCGGGATCGCATGACGACGCCCGTCCGGTTTCACGGTTTCCACGACCGCATCGAGAGCGCGCATGGCGACCGCCATATCGCTCGGGTGTGTCGCGATACACGCATCGCTGACCCCAACGATTCCCAGCTGGCGGCTGAAACCGCCAATAGCCGAACAGCCGCTGCCAGGCTGCCGCTTGTTGCAGGGCTGGTTGGTATCGTAGAAATACGGACAGCGGGTGCGTTGCAGGAGATTACCCGCGGTCGTCGCCTTGTTGCGGAGCTGACCCGAGGCACCTGCCAGCAGCGCGCGGGAGAGCAGCCCGTAATCGCGGCGAACGATATCATTCGCGGCAAGATCGGTATTGCGCACCAGCGCGCCAATGCGCAAGCCGCCTTCGGGGGTTTTCTCGATCGTGTCGAGGCCAAGAGTGTTGATGTCGATCAGGTGCGTCGGCGCCTCGATCTCGAGCTTCATCAGATCGAGCAGGTTCGTACCGCCGGCAATGAACTTCGCGGTTGGGCTGGAAGCGGCCGCCCTGGCCGCGGCCTCGATCGAGGAGGCACGTTCGTAGGTGAAGACTCTCATGCTTTTGTCCCCGCGACTTCCGTGATGGCATCCACGATGTTGGAATAGGCGCCGCATCGACAGATGTTGCCGCT
>NZ_JNNU01000014.1 GCF_000732195.1 Neorhizobium vignae | reverse complement strand
AAGAAGGACCGCATCGACGACGCTCTCAACGCGACGCGCGCTGCCGTTCAGGAAGGCATCGTACCGGGCGGCGGCGTTGCCCTGCTGCGTTCTTCCACGAAGATCGCTGCAAAGGGTGCCAACGACGACCAGGAAGCCGGCATCAACATCGTTCGCCGCGCTCTTCAGTCGCTGGTTCGTCAGATCGCTGAAAACGCTGGTGACGAAGCTTCGATCGTGGTCGGCAAGATCCTCGAAAAGAACGAAGACAACTACGGCTACAACGCCCAGACGTCTGAATATGGCGACATGATCACCATGGGCATCGTCGATCCGCTCAAGGTCGTTCGCACGGCCCTGCAGAACGCAGCTTCGGTTGCTTCGCTGCTGATCACCACCGAAGCCATGATCGCCGAACTTCCGAAGAAGGAAGCTGCTGGCGGCGGCATGCCGGGCGGCATGGGCGGAATGGGCGGCATGGACATGATGTAAGACCTTCGGGTCTCACATCTGAGCCAACCGGTTCAGTTCGGAAAGGGCGGTCCTCGGACCGCCCTTTTTGTTTGTCGGTGATTTTGCGGCTATTCCGGCGAGGGCTCAGCGCACACGGAGCAGATATTCGGTGGCATTGAACGGATCGACGCCTGAGTGGCGGCGCGAACGCGGCGGATCAGTCATTCGAGCATAGTGATCGAAGGAATATTCCATCGTCCCCATGCCGCTTGTCAGCCCCGGCAATTGTTGCGCGACGCCCTGGGTCATCGTGGATGCTATCGTGCCTTCCAGCCGGGCGACACCGTTGGTGATCACGGAATCCGTGACCGTCGCGCCGGATTTCGCAAGCAGGGTGTGCAGGCCGTTCAAAGCGACGGCAGGCGCTTCGAGGTAAAAGCGGTCGATCGGCTCACAGACGAAAGTTTGAGCCGCCGACAGAGCGGCCGCCAGCACCAGCGGTGTCAACTGCCGGAAATCGGCAGCCGTGCTGACGGGTGAACTGTGCCGGGCCGCCGTCATCGCGACGTGGCAATCGATGATCTGCCAGCCGAAAGGGCCTTGTTTCAGCGTTTCGGCTACGGTGTCCTCGACCGACCGATAGAAGCTTGCGGGCATTTGACCGATATCCACCTCCAACGCGAAGCTGTTGCCCGCCCCTTCCGTTCGCGGTTCGACGCGCAGCCCGATTGTCGCCATGAAGGGATTGGGCTCCTTGAAGATGATCTCGAGGCCTGCACCGGTTCCGACCAGCCTTTCCACGCAGATGACTGTGCTCTCCTCGAACATTGCCTCGATACCGAAATCCGCCAGCAGGGTCGATTGGATAACCTCCTTCTGTACCTCGCCATAAAGCGACATGAAGACTTCGTTGGCGTCTTCATTGCGGCGCAGGTTGATCAGCGGATCCTGTTCGGCCAACTGGTTGAGCGCCAGCCAGAGTGCCGCATTGTCGGAAGGACGCCTGGCCAACACACGGGTTTCGAGCGTCGGCGGAGCAAAGTGGGACCGGCCGCCGGAAAGCGGATCGTCTCCCACCGCATCCCCAATCCGGGCGCCGGCGAGGCCGCTGACCCGCGCGATCTGCCCGGCGCGGAGGGTGGTGACCGGATGAACCCCGCCGGCCTCGAATACCTGGATTCCGGTCACCCTTGCCGGACCCTTGGGCAGATCCAGGGATTGCCGGAGCTGGATCCTGCCGGATGCCAGATACATGTAGGAAAGCTTTTCGCCGCCCCAGCCGCGCTCGATCTTGAAGATCTTCCCAGCGATCGGGCCATCGGGGTCGAGGTTGCGGCCGGGCAGCAGCGTGGCGATGGCCGATGTCAGCGTCGGCAAGCCGACGCCGGTCATCGCGGCTCCTGCGAATGCGGGGTGCACCAAACCCCTGGAGACCTGTTCGGCCAAAGCCTTTCCCAGCCTTTCGGCGGTCAGGCGATCGGGTGCTGTGACATAGTCGCCTAGCAGTACGTCGTCATTTTCCGCCAGCGTTTCGCTCAGCATGGTGAAGAGCGGTTCGGTGAGCAGATCAAGTGGCTCCACCTGTACGAGTTTGCTGCCGGGATTGATGACGGCCGACATGGCGATCGGCCGAACCGGCGACTGGCGAGCGATATCCGCCAGCACCAGGTCATATTGGGCGCCCAAGCGATCGACCTTGTTGATGAAGAACAGGAACGGCACGGCTAGGCGCTGCAACGCCCGCACCAATATGCGCGTTTGCGCCTGCACTCCCTCGACCGCCGAGACGACGACGACCGCCGCGTCCAGTAATCCAAGCACCCGCTCCACCTCGGCGATAAAATCGGGATGGCCGGGCGTATCGACGAGGTTGACGACCGTATCGCCAATCGTGAAGGAGACGACCGCGGCCCGGATGGTGATACCGCGCTGGCGCTCGAGCTCGAGGCTATCCGTCTGCGTATTGCCGGTATCGACGCTGCCCAGCTTGTCGATCACACCGGCGTTAAAAAGGAGTCTTTCCGTAAGGCTAGTCTTGCCTGCATCCACATGGGCGAGGATGCCAAGATTCAAAGTGCGCATGAACTCTCAACTTCTCAGAATTTCGAACGTGATTTTCGTGAGAAGGGACTCGGCGCATTGGGACCTCTATGAGCTGATGGCCATGGCTTGATGCAAAACCTCTCGGTTTCCGAGGAGGCGCATGTCCAGGTACGGAAATCTCCGAGGATATGTCAAGCGCGGCGGTGCGGTCGATCCGGGCGGAATGCGAGGCAGACGTCACGCAGATCTCCGGAACGAATTGCACAAACCCACGGCTGACAAGGGCGTCATCGGCAATTACAGTCGAGCCATGAGTTTCTTCGAGAGCCTGCTCGTCCTGCTGCTTGTCGCGATCGTGCTTCTGCAGATTTCGCGCCGGCTTTCCGTGCCCTATCCGTCGATGCTGGCGCTTGCGGGTGCCGCGGTCGCGCTGGTGCCGGGCATGCCCTATATCTCGCTCGACCCGCACACCGCGCTTGCGCTGTTCATCGCGCCGGCGCTGCTCGACGCCGCCTTCGATTTCCCGATCGGGATCGCCCGCCGTTTCTGGGTGCCGCTGCTGGTCTTTGCGATCGGCGGCGTATGTGCGACAGCGGCCGTCGTCGCCTTTGCGGGATGGGCTTTTGCCGGGTTGCCGATTGCAGCGGCGCTGGTGCTCGGTGCGATCGTCGCTCCCCCCGATGCCGCAGCGGCGACGGCGGTGCTGTCGTCGATGTCGATCCCGCGCACCACCGATACGGTCCTTCGGGGCGAGAGCCTGTTCAACGACGCAGCGGCGCTGCTGATCTTCGATGCGGCGCTTTCGGTGCAATCGGCCGGCAGCCTCGACACGGGCGTCGCCTTGCATCTTTCCGTCGCGGTCCCGGGCGGCATCCTGCTCGGCATCCTGGCTGCGTGGGTGGTCCGGCATCTCACGCGCTTCGTCGCCGGCACGCTCGGCGGCATCCTCCTGCAGTTCGTACAGACGTTCCTTCTCTGGATCGTCGCAGAACGCCTCGGCCTGTCGGCAGTGCTCGCCATCGTCGCCTTCGCGATGACGCTCGCGAGAAGCAGCGAAGCGCGCTCCTCGGCCCGCATGCGGGTACAATCCTATGCGGTCTGGACCGCTGTCGTCTTCGTGCTCAACGTCATGGCCTTCCTGCTGATGGGCATGCAGGTTCGCGACATCGTCGGCGGGATGCCGGCGGACCATCTTTGGGATGCCGCGCAGTTTTCGCTGATGACCATCGTGATCGTCGTCGCGGTCCGCTTTATCGTCTGCATCGGCTACAATCGCCTCAACGCCTGGCATGAGCGCAGCCGCGGCAGACCCGAGCCCGCAACGATGACGCAGGCGTTGCTGGCGGGCTGGTGCGGCATGCGCGGCCTGGTGACGCTTGCGACCGCCTTTGCCCTGCCGATGGACTTTCCGCAACGCGACGTGGTGGTGCTGACTGCATTTTCGGTGGTTCTTGCGACCCTCGTAGTCCAGGGACTGACGCTCACGCCCATCATCCGCTGGCTCGGCCTCGACCGCCGTGCCGAGGGGCATGGCGAACTCGCCGTCCTGCGCGGCAAGATCGCCCTCGCCGGCCTTTCGAGGCTCGACGGCGCGACCGAGACGGAGGCGGAACTGCTGCGCTCCAAGTTCCGCATCGAGCAGCTGGCCGCTTCCCGCATCGAGGACGCCAACTCGCTCGATACCTACCGGCGGCTCGCCCTGACGGCGATTGCCGCCCAGCGGGAAGAGCTGGAGAAGCTTCGCTCGGTGCACAAGGTCAATGTCGACGAATACAATCTGCTGCTCGAGGAGATCGACTGGCGCGAACTTTCGGTCCTGCCGGAAGACGCGCGCCGGATCGAGGAGATCTGATCCGCCGTCCAGTCAAGATTGTGGCCAGCAGCGGAAATGCGGATGCAATCGGCGTTTCAGGCCGTCTCCCTTACATGCAAAGGGCGGCCCGAAAGCCGCCCCGTGACCCAGGCTCTATAGCCGCCATCAGTAGATATCGCGGCCGTTATTGCTCTTGCGGTAGATGTTGCGCGAAGCGCGGTCCTGCATGCGCTCGATCCGCTGACGCTCCCTATAGGAAATGTAACCGTCACGGCCGGCACGGGACTGCGCCCTGTCGATGCGATGTTGCTGACGGGCGAGGTTGCGCAATTCGCGCGGCGTCAGCTCACCCCGGGCCGTGCCGCGATAGATGCGGTATTCCTGGCGGTTTTCCCGCGCCTCGCTGCGGTAGGTCTGGGCAAGGCTCGGAACGGCTGATGCGACCAGAAGGGCGAGCGCGGTGATGATGATCTTCTTCATAAGGGACTCCTTGTCATCGGCAATGATCGCATGGTGAAGGAGAAACGATGAACCTTCCCTGAAGGTTGCGTTCAGCAAGAGGAGCGTCTGTGGAGTTCTCTGCCTCTGGAGGAGAAGGCGGCGCAGCATCAGGCGCACCGAGGATTGTCTCCTTTTGTCGAACAAAGCGTCAATCATCGTTCATCTTCCGGATACAGATAAAATGATGCACATAGCTCCCAGAGAATTTAACCCACGTGTCCAACCAGGGACACCGATCCGGAGATCTGAAATGTCCACCACTTCTACCAATTCCCTGCTTCTCGTCGGCCGCGTCCTCCTTTCCGGCATGTTCGTCATGTCCGGTTTCCAGAAGCTCGTCGATCCCGCCGGCACCGCCGGCATGATCACCGGAGCCGGCCTTCCGGCTGGCATGCTGCTCGCCTATGTCGCGGGCCTGTTCGAACTGGTCACCGGCCTTGCCGTGCTGACCGGCTTCCAGACGCGCATCGCAGCGCTGTTGCTGGCCGCCTTCTCGGTTTTCACCGCGTTCGTCTTCCATTCCGGCGCCATCAACGTCCCGAACTTCCCGGAAGCCGCCAATGGTCTGCTGACGCTCTTTAACAGCCTGATGATGATGAAGAACCTGACGATTGCCGGTGGGTTCCTCGCTCTTGCCGCCGTCGGCGCCGGTGCATTTTCTGTCGATGCCCGCCGCGGTTCTGTCGCAATCGCTGCCTAAGCTTTCGAAATTCCCTGCCCAAGACTGCCCGCCGGATGAAAAGTCCGGCGGGTATTTTTTTGCTCTCAGTCGGTCTGGACGGTCGGCAGTTCGCTCATTTCGGGCAGCCAGGAAACGGCCGAACGACACCATATCTGGCGCTGCGGCTTCAACTCCGCCCGCTGGTCGATACTGCCCCAGCGGATACCCCAGATCCTGGCCGCCTCACCCTCGCCATTGACGAAAAGCGGCGAGCCGCATTCGGGGCAGAAATATTGCTGGCGGACGCGGCCGCTCTCGGCCACCTTGCGATAGAGCTTTGGCTCATGTCCGGTGAGCTTCAGATCGCTTTCCGGGACGACGGCGGTGACGCGAAACGGCGAACCACTGAGCGTCTGGCAATCGGTGCAATGGCAGATACTGATCCGCTTCGGGTCGAGTTCGGCCTCATAGGTCACATAGCCGCAATGGCATCGACCGGTCACGTGCATCGTGCTTCCTCCTCCTCAAAACTCAGAGCGCGGCGCGGACTGCCTCCACGATCCTGGCGATCCGCAGATCCTGCTCGTGAGCCGGCTTGCGGGCCCTGACCAGGCAGGCCTCGGATTTCAGGATCACACCATCCGAGAGGATCTTCAGGTGGTTGGCCCTGAGCGTCGACCCCGTCGAGGTGATATCGACGATGATATCCGCCTGGCCGGCAGCCGGCGCGCCTTCGGTGGCGCCGAGGCTTTCGACGATGCGGTAGAGCTGGATACCGTGCTGGCTCGAAAAGAACTGCTGGGTGAGCCGCCAGTATTTGGTGGCGATGGCCAGCCGCCGGCCGTGGCGGGCGCGAAAATCCGCCGCCACGTCGCCGAGATCGGCCATGGTTTCCACATCGAGCCAGATTTCCGGCACGGCGACCACCACATCCGCCTGGCCGAAGCCGAGACGGGCGCAGAATTCCACCCGTCCGTCGGCGCCGGCCATGCCTTCGCGTACCAGATCCTCGCCGGTGACGCCGAAGTCGACGGCGCCGCTCGCAAGCTCGCGGGCAATCTCGGAGGCCGAGAGATAAGCGATCTCGACGCCGTCTATCCCCTCGATGCGACCGCGATAGGAGCGGTCGTTGCCGACGGCGGAAATGGCAAGTCCGGCGCGCTCGAAGACCGCGGCGGTATCTTCCTTGATGCGGCCCTTGGAAGGCAGAGCGATGGTGATCGTGCTCATTGTTTTGCCCTCGCGCCTTCGATCCGGTCGAGCCAGAGCGAGAAACCGACAGCCGGAATGTGTTCCTTGGCGCCGAGCAGGGTCAGCAGCCGGTCGAAGCGGCCGCCGCCGGCAAGCACGGCAGACGAGCCCGCCTCGGTCACTTCGAAAACGAGGCCGGTATAATAGTCGAGCGGACGGCCGAAAGCGGCGCGGTAGGTCATGGCCGAGAGATCGGCGCCGGCATTGGCGAGCGCTGCGAGCCGGGCATCGAAGCGGGAAACCGCCGCGCCGAGCTTCAGGCCGGCGGCATCGGCAAAACCGGCCAAAGCCGCAGGCGCTTCGGCGAGCGGCAATTGCAGCGTCAGGAATTCGCGCAACAGCAACAGCGCCGTGCCGTCGAGCCGGGTTTCGGCCAGTTCCAGCATTTCCTTGAGCCTTCTCGCGATCTCGGTCGGCGAACGGCTGGCATTGGTGGAATAACCGGTTTCCTGCATGGTGCGGTCGATGCGGGCGACGAGATCCGCCTCGTTATCCGAGGCGATCAGTTCGGCGATCTGCGGATCAAGGCCAGTGACCGGCTGAGGCCGTGCTAGCCGCTCCAGCAGCGCTTCGAGATGGGTCATGTCGCCAAAGGCGTGGATCAGCCGCCGCTGCCAGCCGAACGGCAGGCCGAGCGCGTTGACCACCGCCTCGAACACTGCCTGGTCGCCGAGCGTGAGCGCGAGCTTGCGACCGGGCAGCAAGGCTTTCAGGATGCCGGTCGCATCACCGATGGCGCGGGCGTCGGAACTGGCGATATCCTTGTCGCCGAGATCCTCGATGCCGGCCTGGTAGAATTCGTGGGAACCCTCACGGCGCTGGCGGAACACTTCGCCGAGATAGGAATACCGCTTTGGCGTGCCGGTTGCGGTTTCGATGTGGCGCAGGCAGACGGGAATGGTGAATTCCGGCCGCAGGCAGAGATTGGCGCCGGTCTCGCTTTCGGTGAGGAAGATACGACGGCGCAGATCCTCGCCGGCCATGTCGAGGAAGGGTTCGGCGGGCTGGATGACCGGCGTGTTGACACGCTCGGTGCGGCGGGCGGCGAATTCAGCGAGGAGGTCGGTGGCGAAGTCGGGCATGTCGATCAGGGGCATGGGATTGCTCCCACTGTGCCACGAAGCCCCCCTCTGCCCTGCCGGGCATCTCCCCCACGGGTGGGGAGATCACAAGCGGCACGACCGAGGCGCCCGAAGGAACACTGCGAAGGACGCAACGTCAGATAGGGAATGGTGAGCACGAGCCCAGCCGATCTCCCCCTTTGTGGGGGAGATGTCCGGCAGGACAGAGGGGGGTGGAGCCTACGCATTGCCCGCCCTTTTCCGATCCTCCGCCTGGGCCGCCAGGATTTCCTTCACCTTGGCGACCAGATCTGCCTCGGGAACGGTATCCTGCGCCACGCGCGCTTCGCGCCAGCTCGCATTGTCCTCGATCTCGCCCGACAACCGCTTGCCCTCGATCAGGTCCTTCAGCTGCACGACGCCCTGCGCCCGCTCGTCGCCGCCCTGGATGATGGCGATCGGGCAGCCGCGACGGTCGGCATATTTCAGCTGGTTGCCGAATTTCTTCCAGTTGCCCTGGTACATCTCGGCGCGGATGCCTTCGTTGCGCAGCGCCTGGGTGAAGCGCTGGTAGCGGCCCATGCTCTCGACATCGCCATCCATGACGGTGATCAGAACCGGGGCGATCACCTCGTCCTGGCCGAGCTTGCCAAGGTTCTTCAGCGCGGTCATGAGGCGCGAGACACCGATCGAGAATCCGGTGGCCGGAACCGGCTGGCCCATGAAGCGCGACACGAGGCCATCATAACGCCCGCCGCCGCCGACGGAACCGAAGACGACCTTTTCACCCTTTTCGTTGGTGACGTCGAAGAGCAGTTCGGCTTCGAAGACCGGGCCGGTGTAATATTCGAGGCCGCGGACGACGGACGGATCGATCTTGATGCGATCCGGGCCGTAACCGGCGCTAACAGCAAGCGCGCCGATCGTGTTCAGTTCGTCGACGCCTTCGCTGCCCTGCGCCGTGCGGGCGACAAGTTCGCCAAGCTCGGCGGCACTTTCGGCGTAGTTCTTGATACCAACGAAGAAGAGCACCTTTTCGATTTGCTCTTCGCCGAGGCCCGCGCCCTTGGTGAAGTCGCCGGATTCATCCTTGCGGCCGGCACCAAGCAACAACCTGACGCCTTCGGGGCCGAACTTGTCGAGCTTGTCGATGGCCCGTAACACGTTCAGCCGCTGGCCGCCCTTGTCGTCGCCGCCGAGGCCAATCGCCTCCATGACGCCATCCAGAACCTTGCGGTTGTTGACGCGGATCACATAGTCGCCGCGCTTGATGCCGAGCGCTTCCATCGTGTCGGCCATCATCATGCACATTTCGGCATCCGCCTGGACGCCCGGCGCGCCGACCGTATCGGCGTCGAACTGCATGAACTGGCGGAAACGGCCTGGACCCGGCTTCTCGTTGCGGAAGACATAACCGGCGCGATAGGTGCGGAACGGCAGCTGGATTTCGTTGAAATTCTCCGCCACATGGCGGGCGAGCGGCGCCGTCAGGTCGTAGCGCAGGCTCATCCACTGGTCGTCGTCGTCCTGCAGCGAAAAGACGCCCTCGTTCGGGCGGTCGCTGTCGGGCAGGAATTTCCCGAGCGCATCGGTATATTCGAACAGCGGCGTCTCGACGGGGTCGAAACCGTAGCGCTCATACACCTCGCGGATCTTCGCGGTCATCTCATTGGTGGCATGGATATCGGCGGCGGAACGATCAACGAAGCCGCGCGGCAGGCGGGCCTTGAGTTTCTGAGGCTTTTTGCTTTTGTCGTTCATGATCGGAATTCCGTTGCCGTTGGCCCCCTGAGAGGCCGGATTTGTGTGCGGTTTCTTAGAGGATAGAGGCCGGAGCGGCAAGGGCGGCGGCTGGTGAAGACGCAGGCGCGATGCTATATATTGTGACGATGAAAGGGCAACGGCCATGAACAAGCGCGTCACGATCGAAATGCCGGAAGAGATGCACAGGCTCATTGCCGAATATGCGGCGCAAGCCGGCGCCGAACCGGACACCTACATGAAGGACGTCCTCGAACAGCATCTCGAAGACCTTCACGACATCGCGCTCGCCGAAGCCGCCATGGAACGCATTCGCAACGGCGAGCGAACCTATACTCTGGAAGAAGTGAAGATTCGCCTTGGCTTGGACGATTGAGCTTCGGGCGAGCGCGGAAAAGCAATTGGGCCGCCTCCCAAACCGGGACGCTGCGCGCATCATTTCCTCTCTTGAAGAACGTCTCGCGGCTCACGAAAACCCCAGAGAGCTGGGCGATGCGCTGAAGGGACACGCCCTCGGCGGATACTGGCGTTACCGCGTGGGCGACTACCGCATCATCTGCGATATCCGGGACCAGCGACTTGTCGTGCTGGTGATCGAGATCGGCCATCGCCGAGAGGTTTATCGCTAACCCATGATCACCGAAGCTCTCCAATACGCCGCGACCTCCCTGGTCACGCCGAAGCAATTCCGTCCCTTCATCCGTTCGTCCGTCAGCCTCTGGTCGCGGGCCGGGCGGTGCGCGAAGGGTTGGGCGGCACATGAGGAGAACTGCAAGGCGTTCATCCGCGAGACGGTCGCCGGAATGAAGCAGCGGCGCACCGTGGTCGTGCTCGGCTCGGGCCTGCTGCGGGACGTGCCGATCGATGATCTGGCGGCAAAATTCGATACGGTGGTGCTGGTCGATCTCGTGCATCTGGCGAGCGTGCGGATGCGGCTGAAAGCGAAACGCTTCCGGAATGTCCGGCTGATTTCGCGGGATCTTTCCGGTTTCGACGACGCGGCCGCGGCCAAGGTGGTCGAGCCGCTGTCGTTCCTGCGGCAGGTGCCGTATCTCGATCTCGTCGTCTCGGCCAATATCCTGTCGCAGATCGGGGTGGGATCGAAGCGCCGGCTGGAAGCCGAAAATGATCCCGCGCGTGACGAGATCTTGCAGCGGTTGATCCGCGCGCATCTCGACGGTCTCGCCGCACTGCCGTGCAAGACGGCCCTGATCACCGACACGGCCTATCGCGTTACCGATCGTGGCGGGCAGGTGCTCGAAGAGGCCGACCTTCTCTGCGGCGTGCCGGCGCCGGCGGCGAAACGGGCGTGGACCTGGCCGGTCGCGCCTTATGGCGAACTCAGCAAGGATTATCAGGCGGTCCACGATGTCATCGCCTTGTGATGTTCCCGCGGTTGATTTCCGCGCCGACGACCGTAGATACAGAGCCATGCCACGCCTTGCCGCCATCATGATGTTCTTCGCCTGGCTCCTTTACGGAGCCATGCCGGTCGTTGGCATGCCCTATGTACCGGCGCCGGCCGAGCATAGCCCGCAGGTCATGCAGGATCGCTCGGAGCATCACGACCATGGCAAGATGACGGAAACAGTGAAGGCCTCGCATTCCCATGGGTCGTCGCAGCAGCCCTGCCCGCATGGCAGCAAGACCTGCGTCACGCCCTTCTGCGCCGCCTGCCTGACGCTGCTGCCGGAACTGGCGATCGGCGACAATGGCCGGTCTGCCTATGCCTATCCCTCGCCGGCCATCGAGCAGGCACTGGTCTCTCCGGCAACCGCGCCGCTGACGCCCCCTCCCCGCGCCTGACGGAAATTCGGCTCACGTCATCGTCAAAACTCTGTCGGACACGGAAAAGGAAAACCTATGTCTGCTAAAATCATTCTCATGACAGCCGCCCTCTCCGCCCTCATCGCCGGCCCGCTCGCCGCGCAGGAGATGAAGGGAATGGATCATTCCAAGATGAGCATGCCGGCGGGCGGCAGCCCCTCCACCAAGGCATTCGAAGATGCGAACGCCAGGATGCACAAGGACATGGCGATCCAGTATTCCGGTGATACGGATGCGGATTTCGTGCGCAGCATGATCCCGCATCACCAGGGCGCAATCGACATGGCCAAGGTCGAGCTTGCGCATGGCAAGGATCCGGAAATCCGCAAGCTCGCTGAAGCCGTCATCAAGGCCCAGGAGGCGGAAATCGCCGACATGCGGGCCTGGTTGAAGGCGCACGGCAAGTAAAAAGTCTCCGTGATCGGTATGGTTCCGGGCAGGCTTTCATCTTGCCCGGCGCCCTGTTTTTCGCCATATCAGCGGATGGAGGCAGATCCATGCGCCCGATTACCGCCATCGGCTTCGATGCCGACGATACGCTCTGGCAGAACGAACAGTATTACCGGCTGACGGAGGAACACTTCGCCAAGCTGCTCGGCGAGTTCGCCGAGGGCGCTCATATATCCGAGCGGCTGCTGGAAGCGGAAAAGCGCAATCTTTCCCATTACGGTTTCGGCATCAAGGGTTTCACCCTGTCGATGATCGAGACGGCGATCGAGATCACCGACGGCAAGGTCCCGACCAGGACGATCGGCGAGATCCTCGATATCGGCCGCGACCTTTTGCGCCATCCGGTCGAGACCCTCCCGCATGTGGAGGAAACGCTGGAAGCCTTGAACGGCGAATATCTGCTGGTGCTGATCACCAAGGGCGACCTGTTCGACCAGGAGCGCAAGCTCGCCCAGTCGGGCCTCGGCGATTTCTTCGATGCGGTCGAGATCGTCAGCGAGAAGAACGCCACCACCTATCGCCGCATCTTCTCGAAGGTCGCCGACGGACCTGAACGGGCGATGATGGTCGGCAATTCGCTGAAATCGGACATCGTGCCGGCGATCGCGGCCGGGAGCTACGGCGTGTTCGTGCCGCATGCGCTGACCTGGGTGCTGGAAAATGTTGAAAAGCCGGCGGCGGTCCCTCGTTTCCACGAGATCACCCATTTGGGAGAACTGCCCGAACTACTGAACCGGTTACGCTAAGCTTTGGTCAGGCATCGATACGCCGCAGCCGTTCCATATCGGTCTCGACCTGTCCCATCATCGACTTCTGGTTCTGCGACATCCGCTCAACCTCCACCATGACCTCATTGATCTTGGAGAAGGAGGAAAAGAGCGCACTGAGCTGGCCAAATATTTCGCCGTAACCTACCTCCGCATGACCCAGCTTTTCTTCGGAAACCGCGATATGGTGGCCGAGAAGTTTCATCGACTCCTCCACCTGAGACAGGGATTCCCGGCTGGTGTCCAAGGTCTGCTTCGTGCTGGTAGCGAGGTTGCGGACCTCGTTGGCAACGATCGCGAAGGCCCTCCCGGCTTCACCGGCACGCGCCGCCTCGATGGTGGCGTTGAGCGAGAGGAGGTTGGTCTGCATCGTGATCTTGTCGATGACACTGACGATATCGTTCAGCCGTTGCATCATGACCGCGACCTTCCGGAATTCCTCCTCCAGAACCCCTTGCTGATCGACACGGGAAACGCCTCGAATACGCTGTTCCATGTCTCCCTGCATCGTTTCGACGTTGCGGCGCATGTCGTCGGTGCGGCCGACCACCTGGTCCAGCTGACCGGTCAGCATGGCCGAACGTTCGATGAAGTCGGTCAGCCTGCCAATCACCTTCTTGCGGATCTGGTTGATCAATTGCTGCCGGTTCAGCTGGGTTTCGGTGAAATAGCGGCAGAAGCGCGCGTAGTGGATGGCGAACTGATCGACATAGGGATCATGGAACGACTGCCCCTCCTCGACCCTGAAAAAAACGACCGCCGTAAGCGTCTGATTGACGTTGATGCCGAGGAGTTCGCCGAAGGTGGAGAAACCCGCAACCGGAATGTCCCATGCGCCAGCAAGCCGATCCAACTCCCTCGCATTGCCGAGCCGGCGCAGAATGCAGTCATTGAGGATGCCCGCCACCGGCCGGGGTTTGCCCCGAAAGAATATCTCCATGTCGCGACGTGTCTGGCTGGCGAAATCGGTGGCCTTGACCAGATGCAGTTCGTCGCCGGGATTGATGTCACAGTAGAAGTTGACGACTCCCATTTCGAGGTCGATCCCGGCGACGGAACGCACGAAGAGTTCGCCATTCAGGCGAACCGCAAAAGTATAACCTTCGAGTCTCTTGGACAATTCATGCCGCTTACAGTTCATCAGCTTGCACAACGCATCGACAATCGGGAGAATCTCGACCGTTGCTATGTCGACCGCAGCCTTGACCTGCCGAGTTTCCGCCGACGCCTCGATGATGACCAGAGAACGTCCGGTGGGTTCGAAATTCTGACTCTTGAAGATACCGAAACGCGTGCCGCTGGCTATCTTGACGAAGACGACGACAGCATGATTTTCAAGCGTGCGATTGTTGTCATAGATGAAAGTGTTCTTAAAATCGAGCTTGCCACCAGCCGATCCGCCGATGAAGAGGCAGGGGAAACGATCGCTTCGGTAGACGGCTTCCATGAAATAATTCTCGGAGGCCGACAGGCCGTCTATCAACGTCAATGCCAATGTATCCTGCGAGGAGACTTCGAACGGAACATTGACCCGGGAAAGATTCCTGACGATCTCCCCTATCCGCGCGTCGTGCGACTTAGACGGCCGGCCGGCGCGGATATCCTCATTGGCAAGACCGACGGCATGAACGGATACGGTCTCGAGCAAATCGGGACTGAAGATCTGGACCACCAGATTGTTCCAGCTCCCCTCGGTCCCGCAATAGAGCGGCTCGCCACTCAACACGGCATCGCCACAAAGTTCACCTGAGGTAGTTGTGGCGATCAAGGGAATATCGCCGCATTTGCGGCGAATGCCGGCAACGACCGTATTGAAATCCACATGAGGCGAGACATAGGCCATGACTAGCTTTGCTTTTCGGCCCGAAAAGAGAAAGTCGCGCTCGCTGAGATTTCCCAGTCCGGCGTCACATCGAACGACCCGCATCGCCTCATAAGCTGGCATAACTGTCTCATCAGTTGGCGCAGGAACCATCTTCTCAATAACCGGCCCCGCAACCTCCATGGTCATCTCTTCAACAACACTGTCGGAGTAAACCGGGATTTTTTTCTTGAACAATGCAATCATGACTCAGCCCAACCAAAACCGTTTTGCAGATTCTGGATAGAACAAATTATAAATTGGTAAACATCCTTTTAAATTTGGATGAACACCTTCATACTAAATTTACAGTTATGACAAACGTCAAAAATAGACATGAATTCCAAGGAAACGTCGGAATAATAATTGATTTTCATCAATTTTATTCTGATAATATACCTATGGTCTCCGGAATTCCCTCCGAAGGATTTCCACGTCAGGCCGGCAAAAGCAGCCGTCGAGATGGTCGTTGACCATGCCCATGGCCTGCATGAAGGCGTAGACGGTGGTCGGTCCGACGAAGGTCCAGCCGCGCTTCTTCAGGACTTTCGACAATTGTACGGAGACGGGCGTGGTGGGGTTGGCCCTCAGCGTGGCGAGATCCATCACGGCCGGACGCAGATGCGGGCCCGGCTCGAAGCTCCAGAAGAATTTGGCGAGCGAGCCGAACTCGCGCCTGAGTTCGATGGCGCGGGCGGCGTTGTTGATGGTCGAGACGATCTTGCCGCGATGGCGGATGATGCCCGCATCGGCCAGGCAGCGGGCGATATCCGCCTCGCCGAACCGCGCGACCTCGACGAAATCGAAACCGGCAAAGGCGGCGCGGAAATTCTCGCGTTTCCTCAAGATCGTCAGCCAGGACAGGCCGGACTGGAAACCTTCGAGACAGATCTTCTCGAACAGCCGGATATCGTCCGTCACCGGCCGGCCCCATTCCTCGTCGTGATAACGCCGGTAGTCTTCGAGACCGCCATGCCAGGCACAACGCCCCTTGCCGTCCTCACCGACGATGATTCCCGCCTTTTCCATTCCTGCTCCTTGGCCCAAACCCTTTGGTTAACGGCTTTTGCGCCGGCTTTAACATCGGTCAACCATGTTTCAAAACCGGGCGGTAACCCTGCCAAAAGGTTTATAGGCTCGCCTGCTTTCAATGTTCCACCCGTTTACCATTCGCTTTCACCTCCCGGTCACCATGTTCGTCAACACCGACGCCTGTTATCCAGTGCTTGAAGGGCGTCCGGTCGGTGATTTGTAACGTGTGGATCCGATCATGAAGAAAACCCTTTTCCTGGCCTTCGGCCTTGCTGCCGCCTTTTCCAGTTCCGCCACGCTTGGCCAGGACCGCTACCGCGAACGCCCGCCCGTGGTCGTCAGCCCCGATCTTGCCGCCCCGTGGGTGATGCAGCTCGCCGGGCCGAACGGTCGCCCGGTCGTCTATCCCCGCCAAGCCGCCCAGCAGCGCACCATCTATCAGCAGCGCGAGCAGCAGCCGGTGGTGCGCCGCGGCATCTTCGACCGCTCTCCCGTGCAGCCGGTCGCCATGCGGCCGCAGCCGATCCGCAGCCAGATCGAGCCGCAGTTCCTGCCGCAGACGGTCGCCTACGACAGCAAGGAAAAGGCCGGCACCATCGTCATCGATACCAACAACCGCTTCCTCTATCTGGTCACCGGCAATGGCCAGGCCCGGCGGTACGGCGTCGGCGTCGGCAAGCCGGGCTTCGAATGGGCAGGCGAACACCGGGTGACCCGCAAGGCCGAGTGGCCGGACTGGACGCCGCCTTCCGAAATGATCCAGCGCGAAGCCGCCAAGGGACATTACCTGCCGGCCCGCATGGAAGGCGGACCGGAAAACCCGCTCGGCGCCCGCGCCATGTATCTCGGCTCGACGCTCTACCGCATCCACGGCACCAACGCCCCCTGGTCGATCGGCAGCGCCGTCTCTTCCGGCTGCATCCGGATGCGCAACGAAGATGTCACCGACCTCTATGAGCGGGTGAACATCGGCACCAAAGTCGTCGTCATGTAACGCCGGTAAATGCCAAAGGTGAGGCGGCGGAGACACAGTACCGTCGCCTTTTTGCCATCACATGTTCTTTATTACATCTATCCCGGCTTGCTTTGATGCCCGAGTCGGTTAGCCTTCGCCGTTCAACAGAGCGGAGAGGATTTGGGAATGAGGACAGGGGGAATGGGGGCAGGCAAGACCCTCGCGATGGCCGTGGGAATGGCTGGCGCGATCTTCTTAACAGCCGGACATGCAAGCGCAATCAGCCCGGCGGCGGCGCCTATCGAACGCCCAGCGGGCGACGTGACACTGGTCGCGATGCCACGGGAAGTTCCCGAACAATTCAAGCGCCGCGTGGTGCGCTTCTCGACGACCGAGAAACCCGGCACGATCATCGTCGATACCAACAACAAGTTCCTCTACTATATCGAAGGCCCCAACCGGGCGACCCGCTACGGCATCGGCGTCGGGCGCGAAGGGTTCGGCTGGTCGGGCGTGGTCAATGTGGGCCGCAAGGCTGAGTGGCCCTCCTGGACGCCGCCGGCCGAGATGCGCGTGCGCGAACGCCGCGCCGGTCGCATTCTGCCGGCCGTGCAGGAAGGCGGCATCGACAACCCGCTCGGCGCCCGTGCCATGTATCTCTACAAGGGCGGCCGCGACACGATCTTCCGCATCCACGGCACCAACCAACCCTGGACGATCGGCCTCAACATGTCGTCAGGCTGCATCCGCATGATGAACAAGGATGTCGAGCATCTCTATTCGCGCGCCGACATCGGCACGAAGGTGATCGTCATCGGCCCGGGCAACCGGCAGGGGAACGTCGATTTCAAGGACCGCGGCATCGATATTTTCGGCACGATTTTCGGCGGCTGAGACACCCGCCCAAATGTCAAAAAGGGCAGCAAAAGCTGCCCTTTTCAGGGGTTTAGACTTCGTTAACCATAAATCGCCTAGCTTCGTCGGCGACTGATGCAGAAAAAGCACAGACCGCCGATGCATCCGCCGCTAAACATTGAGTCATCAAAAAAGCCAACGTTCCTCCCTGCAGGCTGATTCATGCGCAAAATTCTTTCTTTCGCCTTCGCTTCCACGCTTCTCACCGCTGGTCTTGCTTATATTGCTCCGGCTCACGCGGCCGACATGACACCAGCGACCCAGGCCTATGTGGCTCCGGTTCACACCGGCGGATTCGAAATCTCCGGTTACGGCGGCTACCAGTTCGCTCCGCACTCCGACGTCGACGTCTCGGACGGACCTGATTTCGCAGCCGGCTGGGATACCAAGCCCTTCGCGATGCCGCCCTACTGGGGCGTCCGCGGCACCTACTGGTTCGACGGCGGCGCCCTCACGAACTGGGGTGTCTCGCTCGATTACACCCACGCCAAGGTCTATGCAGACGACGAAACCATGGTCAAGGCCGGCGGCTGGAGCGTCTTCGAATTCACCGATGGCCTGAACCTGCTGACGCTCAACGCGCTCTACAAGTTCCCGATCGAAGGCAGCAAGTGGACGCCTTATGTCGGCGCCGGTGTCGGTATCAACGTGCCGCATGTCGAAGTGACCCGCGCTTCCGGCCGCACCTTCGAATATCAGTTCGGTGGCGCGACGATCCAGGCCCAGGCCGGCGTGAAGTACCAGCTCACCGAAAAGTGGTCGATGTTCGCCGAATACAAGGGCAACTACTCGTTCGTGGATGTGGATATCGACAGCGGCGCTTCGCTGAAGACCAACATCCTGACGCACGCCATCAACCTCGGCGTTTCCTACAAATTCTAAGGCTTCAGGCCTTTGACGAAAAAAAGCCGGCGATTTCGCCGGCTTTTTTATTGAGCGGAATTTTATCCGGCCGGGATTTTTTCCGGCTTCGGGCCGCCATAAGCCCAATCCAGAAGCTCCACCGTGTGCAGGATCGGGATCGCGGTGCCGGAGGCGATCTGGGTGATGCAGCCGATATTGCCGGTGGCGATCACGTCCGCCTTGGTGGCCTCGATATTCCTGACCTTGCGGGCCTTCAACTGGTCCGAGATTTCCGGCTGCAGGATATTGTAGGTGCCGGCCGAACCGCAGCAGAGATGCCCCTCCCCCGGATCGCGGACAGTAAAACCCGCAGCCTTCAGGAGATTCTTGGGTGCCATGGTGATCTTCTGGCCGTGCTGCATAGAACAGGCGGAGTGATAGGCGACGTTGAGCCGCTTCGGCTCCAGCCTCGGCAGATCGAGCGTCGAGAGATATTCGGTAATGTCCTTGGCAAGGCTCGAGATCCTTGCCGCCTTGTCCGCATAGGCCGGATCGAGGCGGAGCATGTGGCCGTAGTCCTTGATCGTCGTGCCGCAGCCCGACGCGGTGATGATGACCGCATCAAGGCCGCCCTTGTCGATCTCGCGCGTCCATACATCGACATTGCGGCGGGCAAAATCGAGCGCCTGCCCTTCACGGCCCATATGATGAACGAGAGCGCCACAGCAACCCTCGCCCTCGGGCACCACCACTTCGACGCCGAACCGGGCGAGAAGCCGGAGCGTGGCTTCGTTGATGCCCGGATCGAGCACCGGCTGGGCGCAGCCCGACAGGATCGCAACGCGGCCGCGCTTCTCAGTCTCGGGCGCACGAGTACCGGGGTTTGCCGCGTCGGAAACCTTGGCGGCGGATTTCGGCGCGAGATCCAGCATGGCACCGAGCGGCTTCAGTACAGGGACACGCTTGAGGAGCGGCGCGAAGGGGCGGCCGAGTCTTGCGAAACCGAGCGCGGCGCGAAACCGGGCCGGATAGGGCAGCACGGCCGCGAGCAAGTTGCGGATCAGGCGGTCGACCAGCGGGCGGCGGTAGGTGTTCTCGATATGGATGCGGGCATGGTCGACCAGATGCATGTAGTCGACGCCGGAGGGACAGGTGGTGACACAGGCAAGGCAGGAGAGACAGCGGTCGATATGGGTGACCACTTCCTCATCCGCCGGCCTGCCGTTTTCCAGCATGTCCTTGATCAGGTAGATGCGACCGCGCGGGCTGTCGAGTTCGTTGCCCAGGGTCACGTAGGTGGGACAGGTGGCGGTGCAGAAGCCGCAATGGACGCAACGGCGGAGGATCTGCTCGGATTCGGCCACCTGCGGGTCGGCAAGCTGAGCGAGGGTGAAGTTGGTTTGCACTAAAGGATCCCTCCCGCTGTCGGGGATGCGTAGCCCATCTTGCCCGAGCAAAAAATGCCGGCCGGGTCGAGCTTCTGTTTGACGCGGGCAGAAAGTGCCGCCACCGCGTCCGGAAGCGGCTCGAAAGCCGGGGTTTGGGCGCGCACCGCATCCGATGCCCGCAGAAGCGTCGCATGGCCGCCACCGAGAGCGCGAATATAGCGGCGCAGCAAATCCGCTTCCGGGTCTGCCTCCATGCGCATCCATACCAATCCGCCCTGCCAGTCGTAAAAGGCATCGACGCCGGTTTCGAGCCGGAGGGCGGCGACGAGTTGGTGGCCCGCAGACGGGGCGATCGAGACCCGCCAGACGGGTTTGAGCGTTCCATCCGAATAGGGATAGACATCACGGATCTGGCGCCAGAGCGTTTGGCTCTCCTCCAAGCCGAGCCGGGAGACCGGACCGAATGCCTCCATGACGGCGGCGAGTTTTTCGGCTCGCACGGAAACCGACGCGGCAAGGCCTTCGAGGCGCAGGACGGTCGCCTCCCCGCTCGGCAATGCACCGCCGAGAAAACGGAACCGGACGGTCTGCGGCAGGTGGGCAGCGCCCGATACCTCGACCGGCAGCGCCATTGCCGCCGCCATCGCCTTTGCGGCAGTGGCGTCATCGAGGCCGGAGATGACGATGGTTTCCACCGTCTGCGGCACCGGCAGCACCCGGAAGGTCACCTCGGTCAGGAAACCGAGCGTGCCGTGCGAGCCGGCCAGAAGCTTGACCAGATCGAGGCCGGTGACGTTCTTCATCACCCGGCCGCCGGCGCGGATCGCCTCGCCCCGGCCGTTGATGAACCGGATGCCGAGCAAGCTGTCGCGGGCTGCACCGGCGACGAAACGGCGCGGGCCGGAGACATTGGCGGCAAACACGCCGCCGATCGTCGGTTCGCCGAGCGTGCCCATGACGCCGCGATGGTCCATCGGCTCAAAGGCCATCATCTGCCGGTTGGCCGCAAGCGTCGTCTCGATCTCGGCGACCGGCGTGCCGGCTTTGACCGTCATCACCATTTCCGCCGGCTCGTAGTCGACAATTCCGGAAAGTCCGGTCGAGTTCATAATTTCGGCAGGCTCGGCGGAATTGCCGAAACCGGCGCGGGTATTGCCGCCGCACAGCGAAAGCTTTTTGCCGTCGCCGGCGGCATTCCGGATGATATAGGCGGCGTCCGTTTCGGAATTCGGTATCAGCGTCATGCGGCAGGCCGTCCATCCAGCGGAAAGACCTTGGACGGGTTGAGTATCCAACCTTCATCGAAAGCGTAGCGCACCGCCATCTGCTGGTTGAGATCGGCCTCCGAATACTGGTGGCGCATCAGGTCGCGTTTCTCGATGCCGACGCCGTGTTCGCCGGTCAGGCAGCCGCCCGCATCGACGCAGAGTTTCAGGATCTCGTTGCCCGCCTCCTCGGCCCTGGCAGCATCCTCGGGGTCGTTGGCGTTGAACAGGATCAGCGGATGCATGTTGCCGTCGCCGGCATGAAAGACGTTGGCGACCCTGAGCCCGAAACGATCGATGATCTCGGAGGTCTTGTTGAGAACATAGGAGAGCTTGCCGAGCGGCACCGTGCCGTCCATGCAGATATAGTCGGCGATGCGGCCGGTGGCGCCGAAGGCGGACTTGCGGCCTTTCCAGATCAGCGCCGCCTCGGTCGCCGACTGGCTTTCGCGCACGGTCTTGACGCCATGACGGCCGGCGATCTCGACGATCGCCTTCAGCATCGCGTCCATTTCGGCCTCGGAACCCTCGACTTCGACGATCAGCAGCGCTTCTACATCGAGCGGATAACCCGCATGGGCGAATGCCTCGCAGATCTCGATCGCCGGCTTGTCCATGAATTCGATGGCAACCGGAATGATGCCGGAGCCGATGATATCGGCGACGCAGGCGCCCGCATGTTCGGACGTATCGAAGCCGAACAGGACCGGGCGGGCACCTTCCGGCTTGGCGATCAGCCGCACCACCGCCTCGGTGACGATGCCGAGCTGGCCTTCCGAGCCGCAGACGAGGCCGAGCAGGTCGTAACCCGCCGCATCCAGATGTTTGCCACCGAGTTCGATCACCGTGCCATCGACCAGCACCATCTTCACGCCGAGCAGGTTGTTGGTGGTGACACCGTATTTCAGACAGTGGGCGCCGCCGGAATTCATGCCGATATTGCCGCCGATCGTGCAGGCGAGCTGGGAGCTCGGATCCGGCGCATAGAAAAAGCCGTCGATGCCGACCGCTTCGGAGATGTTGAGGTTGGTGACCCCAGCCTGCACGGTGGCGGTGCGGTTGGCGTAGTCGACTTCCAGGATGCGCGACATCTTGGACAAGCCGAGCACGACCGCATCCTCCTGCGGGATGGCGCCGCCGGAAAGCGAGGTGCCGGCCCCGCGCGGCACGACCGGGATGCCATAGCGATGACAGTATTTCATCACCGCGGCCACCTGCGCCGTGGTCTTCGGCAGGGCAACCGCAAGCGGCAGCCGGCGATAGGAGACGAATGCGTCGGTTTCGAACGGCACCAGCTCGCGCGCCTCATGCACCAGGCATTCGGGCGGCAGAAGCTCGGTCAGGTCGGCAATGATCGCCGCCCGGCGCGACAGCACCGCCTCGCGAGGCTTCAGAAAACTGATCGTATCGGCCACCGGCACCTCCTAAAGACATTCAACTGGTATACTTTTTTTACCAGTGATACAAGAAGCTCGGACGCCCCGGCTGGCATCACCCGATTGGAGACGGCAAAGTTGACGCATGAGCTTTTCGCGCCGGTGCCGCATGGTCGAACTGCGGACGAGGTCATCCTGCAGATCGAGAGCCTGATCCTCAACGGCGTGCTGCGCGACGGCGATCGCCTGCCCGGCGAGCGCGAGTTGGCGCAGCGGTTCGATGTTTCCCGGCCGATCCTGCGGGAGGCGCTGAAAGAGCTGGAAGCACGCGGGCTTCTGGTGAGCCAACATGGCGGGGGCACTTACGTGGCCGATATCGTCGGCAAGATCTTCTCGCCGCCGCTGGTGGCCCTGATCCGCCGGCACCAGCGGGCGGTTCACGACTATCTGGAATATCGTCGCCAACTCGAAGGCATGACGGCGGAGCTTGCCGCCGAACGAGCGACCGACACCGACAAGCAACTCATCGAGCGCATTCTGGAGACGATGCGCAGTGCGCATCGGGACGGGCGTTTCGAGGACGAGCTGACAACCGACGTCGAATTCCACAATGCCATCGGCGATGCGGCGCACAACATCATTCTCATGCACACGCTGCGCGCCTGCTACCGGCTCCTCAGCGACGGGATCTTTTACAACCGCCGCATCATCTTCAATATCGGCGGCGCCCATGATGCCGTGATGACCCAACATGAGGCGATCGGGCGGGCGATACTGGACGGCGACCCCTCCAAGGCCAGAAAGGCTGCGGAAGACCATATCGACTTCATCTCCAAGGTCACCAACGAGGCTGAACGCACGGGAGAATGGAGCAGAATCGCACAACTCAGGATGATCCAGACCAAGGTCTGAGGCCATTTCTGCGGATGGCCGGACGTCATGCACAATTACAATTGAACACCTGTGCAAATTTCTATTGACGTGAAACCAAGTGGCCCCACAATGGTTATCGCTTCGATGGTCGTTATCCACCGTGATTCTTCTCAAAAGAAGCTGCTGAGGGTCGTTAATCCTCGCGCAAGCATTATATTAGTAAATTACCATTTGCTGGAGGATTAAACAGAAATTGGGCTTGATGGATCGGGTTACGAGCAATCTCAGGTTGATGCTGCAGCGGCCGCCGCGGCAGCAGTATGCTGCGCTTTGCTACCGGATAAAAAAGAAGCCGGGACAACTCGAGGTTCTCGTTGCGACCAGTCGCGATACCGGCCGCTGGGTCGTGCCCAAGGGCTGGCCGATGACCGACAAGAAAGCTCACCAGGTCGCCGAACGCGAAGCGTTCGAAGAAGTTGGCGTCAAGGGCAAGGTGGAGAAGGAACCGCTCGGTTTTTATCACTACCGCAAGACGCTCGATAACGGCCTGAAAATCCCCGTGCGGGTGCAGGTCCACGCGCTCGAAGTGGAAGAGTGCCTGAAAAGCTATCCGGAAAAAGGCTCTCGAACGCTGGAATGGGTTTCCTGTGAAGAGGCGGCGTTGCGCGTCAATGAGCCGGAACTGAAGATTCTCTTCCTGCAGTTCGCCGAACGGATGCAGCCGCGCGTTCCGCAGCTTTCGATCAAGGCTGCAAGCTAGGGCCTCGAAGCGCCTTCACAATTCCGCAATATTGCCTTCGCCTACGCACGCTATTAAGCGATAGGCCTTGATTTCTTCCGAGAGGCGGAGACGGCAGGCAGTTCCGTTCTCGCGCTTCACTTTTCACCCAAGGATGGAGATATGGGCCAGAGAAGGCCGCGCCTGGCGAAGCCGACGCTCGACAAGGATCTGGAGAAATTCTCCTCCGTGGAGGAAGCCGCCCGGCAGATGTCGCGCGGGCTTGCTGCACCGGGAACGGCACTGCTGTTCATCATCCTCGTCGCCATCTTTGCGGCCGCCTATGTCACGGGCAAACCCGGCGCCGTCGTCGTCATCGCTGCTTCCGGCCTTGCCGCCTACATGGCGATGAACATCGGCGCCAACGACGTCACCAACAATATCGGCGCGGCCGTCGGCGCCCGCGCCATGACGATGACCTTCGGTCTCGGGCTTGCGGCCGTCTTCGAAGTGGCGGGTGCAGTGCTCGCCGGCCGGGGCGTCGCCAACACGATCGCCAACGGCATCATGCAGGGCGGCATGATCAGCAGCCCCGACGTGCTGATATGGGCGATGATGGCGGCACTCCTCTCGGCCGCGGTGCTGATCAATGTCGCGACCTGGCTCGGTGCGCCGATTTCCACCACCCATTCGATCGTCGGCGGGGTCATGGGCGCCGGGATCGCGGCAGCCGGACTTTCCGCGGTCAACTGGGGAACGATTGCGGGCATCACCGCAAGCTGGGTCCTTTCACCGATCCTTGGCGCCGTCATCGCCGCCGCCTTCCTGTTCCTCGTCAAGGAAACCATCATCTACCGCGAGGACAAGATCGACGCGGCGAAGAAATGGGTGCCGGTGCTGATCGGCGTGATGACCGGCGCCTTTGCAGGCTATCTGGCGCTGCTCGGGCTGGGGGAACTGGTGGACGTATCGCCGCCGGTTGCGACGCTGGTCGCCCTCCTGACCGGCCTCGCCGCCTGGCGCCTGCTGATCCCGGTGATTGCCCGGCAGGCCGAGGGGCTCGAAAACCGCAACCAGTCGCTACGCACGCTCTTCCGTATTCCGCTCATCCTTTCTGCGGCGCTGCTCTCGTTCGCGCATGGCGCCAATGACGTTTCCAACGCCATCGGTCCGCTTGCGGCGATCGTTTCTGCCGCGCAAAGGGGCATTTCGACCGGCGTGCGCATCCCGCTCTGGGAACTGATCATCGGCGGCCTCGGGATCTCGCTCGGCCTGCTGCTCTATGGCCCGAAGCTGGTCCGGCTGGTCGGCGCCGAGATCACCAAGCTCAATCCGATGCGCGCCTATTGCGTCTCGCTGTCGACGGCACTGACCGTGATCGTTGCCTCCTGGATCGGGCTGCCGGTCTCCTCGACCCATATTGCCGTCGGTGCGGTGTTCGGCGTCGGCTTCTTCCGCGAATGGTATACCCGCCATTCCCGACGCCGTTTCGAATACATGCGGGTGCGGGCCGGAAAGGACCTCGATACCACCGAGCCCTTCGAGCGCAATGACGACGAACTGAAACGGCGTTACCTGGTGCGGCGCTCGCATTTTCTTAGCATCATCGCGGCTTGGATGATCACCCTTCCGGCGGCCGCAACCCTTGCGGCGCTGATCGCCACGGCTATGTTCGCGCTGTTCGTCTAACGCGTCGGGATCTTTCAGATTCGCCTGTGACGCTTTAGATCCGTATTTTTTCGCATGTCGTCGCCACAAACCGCTGCACACTTTTGCGCGACATGCTCTGGGCTTCGAGGTTTTCATGCGCGCCAATTTTCGGATGCAGAGGCTGTTCATCGAGGCGCCGCTCGGCGCCGGTGCCCGCCATGAGGTGTCGTCGGAGCAGTTCAACTATCTCGCCAACGTGCTGAGGATGGAGGAAGGTTCGGCGATCCTGCTCTTCAATGGCCGCGACGGCGAGTGGAAAGCGAAAATTACCTATCCGACCCGCAAGAAGATCGTGCTGGAAGCGATCGAGGAAACCCGGCCGCAGCCGCCGGCCTCCGACCTGCATTATCTCTTCGCACCGCTGAAGGTCGGCCGTCTCGACTATCTGGTGCAGAAGGCGGTCGAGATGGGCGCCGGGTTCATCCAGCCGGTCATGACCCAGCATGTGCAAGGCAAGATCACCAGCATGGATCGGCTTCAGGCGAATGTGGTGGAGGCCGCCGAGCAGTGCGGCATTTTGTCGGTGCCGGAGGTCGCGCCGCCGAGGAAGCTCGGCGACCTGCTCGACACCTGGCCCCACGATCGGCGCATCATTTTCTGCGACGAAGGCGACGAAGGCCAGAACCCGCTGCCGATCCTCTCGGCGATCAAAGAGAGCAAGCTGGCGCTGCTGGTAGGCCCGGAAGGCGGATTTTCGGACGAGGAAAGGGGAAGGCTGCGCTCGCTTTCCTTCGTTACCGCGATACCGCTCGGGCCCCGGATATTAAGGGCGGATACGGCCGCGGTCGCTGCGCTTGCGGTCATCCAGGCAGCGGTCGGCGACTGGCGTTGACCCGCTTGACATGACGGCCTTGAAAATTCTGAATCTATCTTGAAAGAAATTCACTTGCAGCGCACATCAATCCGGTCCAATCAGCCGGTTATCCGTCCAGATCAGGCATTCCGAGCAAGGTAATCTTCATGGCCCGCGATACGACCGACCAGACACCGCTTACCTCGGTGTCCGAGCTTTCCGCCTACCTGGCGAAGGGACCTCGGCCGAAGGAAGATTTCCGCATCGGCACGGAGCATGAGAAATTCGCCTTTTTCCGGGCGGACAACAGCCCGGTTCCCTATTTCGGCGACGCCAGCATCTCCGCGCTGCTGAAAGGCATGGAAAAGAAGCTCGGCTGGGAGCCGATCCTGGACGGCGAGAACATCATCGGGCTCGGCGAACAGTCCGGCATGGGCGCGATCTCCATCGAGCCCGGCGGTCAGTTCGAGCTTTCCGGCGCGCCGGTCGAGAGCATCCACCAGACCTGTCGGGAATCGAACCACCATCTCGCGGTCTTGCGCGAAATCGCCGAACCGATGGGCATCCGTTTCCTCGGCATCGGCGGCAGCCCGAAATGGACGCTCGCGGAAACCCCGCGCATGCCGAAATCCCGCTACGAGATCATGACGCGCTACATGCCGAAGGTCGGTGCAAAAGGCCTCGACATGATGTACCGCACCTGCACGATCCAGGTGAATCTCGACTTCTCCTCGGAAGCGGACATGGCCGCCAAGATGCGCGTGTCGATGAAGCTGCAGTCGATCGCGACCGCGCTGTTTGCGTCCTCCCCGTTCACCGAAGGCAAGCCGAACGGGCTGGTCTCCTGGCGCGGCGACATCTGGCGCGACACCGACAACCGGCGCTCCGGGGTGCTGCCTTTCGTGTTCAAGCCAGATTTCGGCTTTGCCGACTATGTGGAATGGGCGCTCGACGTGCCGATGTATTTCGTCGTTCGCGACGGCAAGTATCACGACTGCACGCATGTCACCTTCCGACAGTTCATGAACGGTGCGCTGAGAGGCGAGATCAAGGACTGGGAGCCCACCATGGGCGACTGGACCAACCACCTTTCCACCCTCTTCCCCGACGTTCGCCTGAAGCGCTTCCTCGAAATGCGCGGCGCCGACGGCGGCCCCTGGCGGCGGATCTGCGCGCTGCCGGCCTTCTGGGTCGGCCTGCTCTATGACGACACGGCGCTTGCCGACGCCGAAACGCTGACGGCCGACTGGACGGTCGAAGACGTCATCGCCATGCGCGATGCCGTGCCGGCGAAGGGCCTGAAGGCCGAGATCAAGGGCAGGCCGGTGCTCGACGTCGCCCGTGAGGCGGTGGCGATCTCCAAGGCGGGTTTGAAGGCCCGGGCGCGGCTTAACGGCGAAGGCCAGGACGAGAGCATCTTCCTGCAACCACTCGACGAGGTGCTCGCCAAGAAGACGACCATGGCGGACGACATGCTGTCTCTCTACCACGGCCGCTGGAACGGTTCGGTCGAGCCGGTGTTCGAGGAATACCAATACTGAGGGGAGATTGAGATCGGTTCTAAAAACCGGTTTCCGTTCAGCACTTTCCGGATATAGTGGTGCATCACCCGAACCGGAAAGGATTCTCCATGCTGCCACTGTTCGACATGATGCTCAGAGCTCAGGACGGCGCAGGCATGGAGGCGATCGCCAAGCAGTTCAACCTGGCTCAGGAACAGGCTACCCAGGCCATGGCGGCGCTGATGCCCGCCTTTTCCTCCGGGTTCAAGCGCACCAGCGCCAATCCTTACGACCTCACCTCGCTGATGAACAGCATGGTGTCCGGCGCCTATGCCAAATATTTCGAGGACCTGACCAAGGCTTTTACACCGCAGGGCACGACGGACGGCAATGCCGTGCTCGAAAAGCTGTTCGGCTCGAAGGAAGTCTCCCGCGCGATCGCCGCGCAGGCCGAACAACTCACAGGGATCGGCCAGGAAGTCTTCAAGAAGATGATGCCGGCCATGGCCGACACATTGATGGGCGGGCTGTTCAAACAGATGACCGGGCAGATGACCGGCGCCAACGAGGCGTTTGCCGCCTCCCCGATGGGCCAGATGCAGCAGCAATGGCTCGAAAGCATGGGCCTGCAGCCGAAGGCGAAACCGCAGACGGCCGCCAACCCTTTCGACAACCCCTTTGCCCAGGCAATGCGTTCCATGTGGGGCCTCGAAAAGCCGGAACAGCCTCAACCTTCGAGCGCCAACCCTTTCGCCGACAATCCCTTCACCAAGGCCTTCCAGGACATGATGGGCGGCGCCTTCCCGAACCAGAGCCCCTCGGCCGCTGCACCCGCACCGGAAAAGCCTAGGGAAGCACCCGCGGCCGAACCCAATCCCTATCGCGACGTGCTGAACAACATGTTCGACAGCGGGCTTGAAGTGCAGAAGAACTACCAGAAGAACATGGAAGCGATCTTCGACACCTATCTGCGCAATGGCACAGGCGCCAATGCCGAAGCGGCGCCTGCAACTCCAAAGCCATCCAAATAAAAAAAGCCCGGCACGGATCGACCGGCCGGGCAAGCAGCAGGGCTATTGGCTATCACCCTGCGGGGAAAAGGTCAGGCAAGATCAGCGATTGGCCGGTCTTGCAAAGCGGTGCCGCGCACGCTCGCGGGCGGCACGCGACAGAAGCAGAGACGGATCATCCAGCGCGCCCGAGTGATTGAGCGCCATCACCACATCATGCCGTGTGATGCCGATATCGTTGAGCTGGCGGTCGTCGAGATCATGGAGGCGATTGCTCGCCAGACGATTGCGAAAGGCACGCCATACGGATTTCGTTCGCAGCACCACGAGGCCAAAGCGGCCATACGCACCGCGCCCTTCGTGAACGAGGTCGAGTTCAGTTCCGCAGTCGGTCGTGCTCATGGGTCTATCCTTTCGCAGGCACGAGAAAGGCCATCCCTTCCGCGGAGGTCCGACGGAAGGGCTGCCAAGGTTGGGTGCTCAGGGAAGAAGCACCCTTCGATTTTGATTTGCGATCCCCTTATCGCGTAAAATCTATTGATCAGTCCAACGAATGTTTCTAATGGTTAGCATCAAACCCTCTGATGGATGGATGACCTATCATGTCCGCGCCGCTTGATATCGATCAGTTGCATACCTTCATTTCTATCGTGGACACCGGCAGCTTCACCAAGGCTGCCGACCGGGTGTTCAAGACCCAGTCCGCCGTGTCGATGCAGATGCGCCGTCTCGAGGAACGGATCGGCAAGCAGCTGTTCGCCAAGGACGGCCGCGGCAACCGGCTGACTGCCGAGGGCGAGAAGCTGCTGAATTACGCGCGGCGCATCATCCGCCTGAACAACGAGGCGATTGCCGCCTTCGACGACAACCGTCTCGAGGGCACGCTCAGGATCGGCACGCCGGACGACTATGCCGACCGCTACATGCCGGAGATCATCGGCCGCTTTGCCAAGACCCATCCGAATGTCGAGCTCTATATCGTCTGCGAGCCGTCGGTCAGCCTTGCGGAAAAGATGGCGCGCGGGGAGCTGGATATCGCGCTCGTCACGCACAATCCGCGCCAGAGGATTTCCGACGTGGTGCGCACCGAGCCGCTCTGCTGGGTCGGCTCGGCCAACCATCCGCTGAAGGACGACGCGCCCGTGCCGCTCGCGGTCGGCCGCCGCGATTGCCTGTGGCGGCAGCTCGCCTGTTCGGCGCTCGATGCGGACGGACGCGAATACCAGGTCCTGTTCACGAGCTGGTCCTCGACCGTCGTCGCCGCAGCCGTGCTTGCCGGCATGGCCGTCTCCGTACTACCGGAATCGGCTCTGCGCACCGGCATGAAGGTGCTGTCGTCCGCCGACGGCTTTCCGCCGCTGCCGCCGGTGCAGATCGGCCTGATGAAGCGGCCCGGGCTTTCACCGTCGCTGATGAATGCCATCACCGACCACATCACGGCCTGCCTCGACAACATCTCGCCGGCCGTGATGCCGGACGATCTGGATGGTGAGGTCAAAACCTTCCAGCGCATGCCACGGGCTCGGGCCGGCTCGGTGATGCCTGGGTGGTGAAGGACTAGCCGCCAAGCCCTTGGCGGCTATCGGGAATGCTTGTGAGCGTTGACGTAAGCGCGGAAGAAGCCGGACTGGGCCCGGCTTTCTGCCTTCGTGATCGAGGTCAGGCAATCGGTTACGCCAAGTTCTTCTTGAAGAACGCCACCGAGCGGCTCCAGGCGAGATCGGCGGCTGCCTTGTCGTAGCGGGCCGACGAGGTATCGTTGTTGAAGGCGTGGTTGGCGCCGTCATAGACGAAGATCTCGAAGGTCTTGCCGCCCTTTTCAAGCGCCGCCCTGAAGGCCGGAATGCCGGCATTGATGCGCTCGTCGAGACCGCCGTAATGCAGCATCAGCGGCGCCTTGATGGCGGGCACATCCTCCGCCTTCGCCTGGGCGCCGTAGTAGGCGACGCCGGCGTTGAGGCCGGGTGACTTCACAGCAAGATTGTTGACCGCGCCGCCACCCCAGCAGAAGCCGATCGCACCGACCTTGCCGTTCGCGCCGCTGATGCCGGCGAGATAGGCGCGGCTTGCTTCGCCATTGGCCGAAACCTCTTCGGGCTTCAGCGAAGAGAACATCTGCCGGGCCTGCTCTTCATCCGCCGGCGTGCCGCCCTGGGGCGCCAGAAAATCGACGGCGAGCGCATTGAAGCCCTCGAGCGCCATACGGCGGGCAACGTCCTTGATATGAGCGTTGAGGCCGCGATTCTCGTGGATGACCAGGACACCGCCGCGCGTGCCGGAAGCATTCTTGGGTTTTACGAGATAACCCTTCATGGTCACGCCGTTGGCGCCCGGATAGGTAACGTCCTCCGTGGTCAACCGTTCGTCATTGGCAGGAATGATGTCCGCCATGGCAGAACTGGCGCCGATCAGGGGCGCGATCGCCGCGGCAGCCGCCCCGGAGCCGGCAAGCTGGGTCAACTTTTCCATGAAGCGGCGACGGTCCAGCGTCAGGTGGGTATATTCGTCATAGGCGTCGATCATCGCCTGGGTGATCTTCGGGGTCTCGTTGTCCATGGTTTGCTCCTCCGTAGCAGATTGTACGACGACGAAATCTATACTGAGGAACTGCCACTTGAAGATGAAACACTGAGTGATCTAAGTGCCGGATATTACACTTGTTCGTGAGGTTGCCTTGATCGATGGGCCCGCCAGGATTGTGGCGGAGGCTGCCAACGGGCACGGCTCTCGAACCCACCCTGGCATTCACTAGCGGCCCGGCTAGTTCAGGGCCAGCCAGACCGCGAGCCAAGCCCACATGGCCATCACCGCAAAGAAGCCGATAATGAAGATCGGGCGGCGATAGCGCAGCCGGTTGCTGGTGAGATGCACATAGGAATGCACATAACGGGACAGGACGAAGATCCAGGCGAGAGCAACTGTCCCCCAATTGTCTGCGGTCGAGACATACAGCACGAGGCTGACGGCGTAGAACAGGACCGGCAGTTCGAATTGGTTCCGGAGGTTGTTGTAGACGTTCAAGCTTTCGGGCGGCTCCCGAAGGTTGTCACGGAACTCGCCGGCTTTGATGCTGCCTGCCCTGACGGCCTCGAAGCGTTTCCTTGACAGCAGCCAGTAGAGAAAAAAGACGAGCACGGCATGCGCGATCATCGGCCAGAGCGTCGCATCAGTAGAAAGCATCGGTTCTCCTCACTCTTCCTCGGGGGAACCAGATCACGCGGGCTCTCCTATACGCAATGGCGCCGCTTGACCGGCGCCACGCACTATCATCCATGACCGCAGGTTATTGCGGGATCAGGTTCTCTGTGCCGGATCCGTCCTTGCCGGAAATGGTCCAGGCGCCTTCCAGCGAGCCGTCGTCATTGACCTTGTAGACGACGAGGCCGACCGCCTTGCCGAGCACGTAACCGGCAGCGAAGGAATCGCCATAGAGCATGCAGATGCCGCTGGACGTGGAGGATCCGGT
The DNA here is from genome assembly GCF_000732195.1 of Neorhizobium vignae. Lineage (GTDB taxonomy): Bacteria > Pseudomonadota > Alphaproteobacteria > Rhizobiales > Rhizobiaceae > Neorhizobium > Neorhizobium vignae. The sequence continues at coordinate 129,170 of NZ_JNNU01000014.1, read as the reverse complement.
TTTCCACTCGATCGAGCAGGTCGTTTCGCTGGTCAGCGAGATCTTCGCGGTTCCCTTGTAGGCGGAACCATCGAGATTGGTGCCCTCGACATCATAGGTACCGGCGCGAACGATCTGCGCCTGCGCAGGTGCAACGAATGCCGCGCCCAGAAGGAGCGCGCAAGCCAGAAACTTCTTCATGTTTACCCCCGAAAATTGCCCATCGGCACAATCGCCACCGTTGGTTATTTAGCAGGGAATCACGAAAGACATAAGCAACCGGGCCTCCCGATGAGGCTCTTGCGGCTGGCATCCACCGGACTTTTTTTGAAATTCGAGGGAGGAGGCAACACCCTCCTCCCATCACGGATATCAGACGCCAGCGCCCGGATAGTTGGGGCTCTCGCGGGTGATCGTCACGTCATGCGCATGGCTTTCGCGCAGGCCTGCGCCGGAGATACGCACGAAGGTGGCGCGCTCCTGGAATTCCTTGAGATTGGCGCCGCCGACATAACCCATGGCCGCCTTCAGACCGCCGCCAAGCTGGTGCAGCACGCCGGAGACCGGGCCCTTGTAGGGGACCTGACCCTCGATGCCTTCGGGAACCAGCTTCAGCGTGTCGCGCACTTCCGCCTGGAAGTAACGATCGGCGGAACCACGCGCCATGGCGCCAACCGAGCCCATGCCGCGATAGGCTTTGAACGAGCGGCCCTGGTAGAGATAGACTTCGCCCGGGCTTTCATCGGTGCCGGCCAGCAGCGAGCCGATCATCACGGCGGATGCGCCGGCGGCGATCGCCTTGGCGAGGTCACCCGAGAACTTGATGCCGCCATCGGCGATGACCGGGATGTTCTGCGCGCGCGCGGCTTCGACGGCCGACATGATTGCCGCGAGCTGCGGCACGCCGACGCCGGCGACGATGCGGGTGGTGCAGATCGAGCCCGGACCGATGCCGACCTTGACCGCATCCGCGCCGGCATCGATCAGCGCCTTGGTGCCGTCGGAGGTCGCGACATTGCCGGCCATGACACGCACGTGGTTGGAGATGCGCTTCACCCGCGTGACCGCATCGAGCACGCGCTGCGAATGGCCGTGGGCCGTATCGACGACCAGCAGATCGACGCCGGCCTCGATGAGACGTTCGGCACGCTCGAAACCATCGTCGCCGACGCTGATCGCAGCGGCCGCACGAAGGCGCCCCTGGGCATCCTTCGAGGCGTTCGGATTGAGCTGGGTCTTTTCGATATCCTTGACGGTGATGAGACCGACGCAGCGGCCTTCGCCATCGACGACCAGCAGCTTCTCGATGCGATGCTTGTGAAGAAGGCGCTTGGCCTCGGTCTGATCGACGCTGCTTTCCTTGACGGTGATCAGGTTCTCGCGGGTCATCAGCTCGTAGATCTTCTGAGCCGGATCCGACGCGAACCGGACGTCGCGGTTGGTGAGAATGCCGACCAGCCGGCCCGGGACATGACCGCCGCCGTTCTCGACGACCGGAATGCCGGAAATGCTGTAGGACTTCATCAAGGACAGCGCGTCGGCGAGGGTCGCATCAGGGCCTATCGTCACCGGGTTGACGACCATGCCGCTTTCGAACTTCTTGACCTGGCGAACCTGTTCGGCCTGTTCGATCGGGGTGAGGTTGCGGTGGATGACGCCGATGCCGCCTGCCTGCGCCATGGCGATGGCAAGCCGGCTTTCCGTCACCGTATCCATGGCCGAGGAAATGATTGGCAGGTTGAGCTCGATATCCTGGGCGATGGTCGTCGCGATATTCGTCTGGCCCGGCATGACTTCGGAATGGCCGGGCTGCAGGAGCACGTCGTCGAAGGTAAGCGCATCTGCGCCGGTTGCGGTTTCAATGATGCGTGCCATTGCCAAATTCCTTCGATCTAGAAAATGCGGGATGCGCTCAGGAACGACTTGGATACGTCCCGACGCTCCGGCAACAATTGCTTGGAAGTTGGCGAGGGCTGGTAACACGTTCATGACAAGAAGGGAATAGCAAAAACCCGAGAGAAGCTTCTCCCGGGTTTCGATTGCTTTTCAACAACAATCAGATGTCGAACTGATAGGTCTTCGGCACGAACCGGTAGCCGGTGCCCTGCTTTTCGACGAAACCGACCGCCGGAAACGGCATGTGATAGCCGAGGAAGGCGACCTTGTCCGTGGCGACCATGTCGAGGACCTTCTTGCGGGTGGCCGCCCCCTGCGTCTTGTCCATGTCGAAACGGACCTCCCATTCGGGCCGCTGAAGCGACAGGACGTAGTGGTTGACCGTATCGGCGGCGAGGATCAGGCGCTTGCCTTGCGATTCGATATTGAAATTCAGCATGCCGGGCGTATGGCCCGGCGCCAACATGGCGGTGATGCCGGAGACGACTTCACCGCCATCCTTCAGGAAGGTCATCTTTTCGGCAAGCGGCTTCACATTGGCGAGCACGCTCTTCTGGTTGCCCTCTGCGGGCGTGCCGGCGCGGGCAGCATCGGTCCAGAAGTCGTATTCCACCTGGCCCGTGACATACCGCGCCTTCGGGAAAGCCGGCTTGCCGTCTTCCATGAGGCCGCCGATATGGTCGCCATGCATGTGGGTGATGACGACGATCGAGATATCTTCGGGCATGTAGCCAGCGGCCGCCAATCCTTCGATCAGACGTCCGACGCCCTGGGCGCGGCCCGGTTTGCCGAGGCCGGTATCGAACAGGATCACGTTGCTGCCGGTATCGATCAGCGTCGGTGAGAAGCTGTTGACGAACTGTTCCGTCGGCAGAAAGTTCTGGGTCAGCAGCGCTGCGAGCGTTTCGGGCGGCTGGTTGAGGCCGAAGGTTTCGCCGGGAGCGCCGGAGGGACGGGCCCCATCCTTCACCGCCAGAACCTGGAAACCGCCGAGCTTGAATTTGTGGATATCCGGCGGGGTCACATGATCGATAGCCAATTTCTGGGTCTCCTGGGCAAAAGCCCCGGCATTGATGATCGCCGGCGCAGCGAGGATGCCCAAACCGGCTGTGCCGATAAGGGTGCGCCGTCCGATACCTGAATTCGTCATGATGTCACTGCCTCCTGGAATTATGCCGGACCGTCAAAATCGGGTCGTTATGCGGTGGAACATAACCGCGTTCCCTGCCGAGGAAATCCGATCTCACGCAGACGTGACCCAAAACCGGAAATGGTGAGATTCCGCAATTGGCAGACGGGACCAACAGGTCTATGGACGGGCCAATTCCCGCCATGCAGGCCCTTCCCATGAACCGCATCGTTCCGCTCATACTCGCCGTCGCCCTTTTCATGGAGCAGATGGACTCCACCGTCATTGCGACGGCACTTCCGGCGATTGCCGCGGACCTGAATGTCGGCCCGATCACGCTCAAACTGGCGCTGACCTCCTACATGGTGGCGCTCGCCATGTTCATCCCGATCAGCGGTTGGATGGCGGATCGCTTCGGCGCCAAGAAGATCTTTCGAGTCGCGATCTTCGTCTTTGTCATCGGCTCGATCTGCTGCGCGTTCTCCTCCGATCTCCTCCAGTTCGTGCTGTCGCGCTTCTTGCAGGGCATGGGCGGAGCCATGATGACGCCGGTTGCTCGACTGGTTCTCCTGCGCACCACGAAACGCAGCGAGCTCGTCTCGGCCATGGCGCTGCTCACCATTCCGGCGCTGGTCGGGCCCCTCACCGGCCCGCCGATCGGCGGTTTCATCACCACCTATTTCACCTGGCACTGGATCTTCCTGATCAACGTGCCGGTCGGCGTGCTCGGCATCTATCTCTCGACGATCTTCCTGCCGGAAATAGAGGCCACCAATCCGCCGTCGATCGACTGGCGGGGGTTCTTCCTGACCTCGGTCACCGCCGCCGGCACGGTCTTCGGACTTTCGGTCGTCGGCCTTCCGGCGCTGCCGCCGGCCGTCGGCATAGCGGCGACGGCACTGGGGCTCGCAGCCGGCGTCGCCTATGTCGTCCACGCGCGCAGCCACCCCGCCCCGATCCTCAACCTGCGGCTCTTCAAGGACGATGCGTTCCGGGCCGCCAGCAGCAGCGGTACGCTGTTCCGCATCTCGACCGGCGCCATTCCATTCCTGATGCCGCTGATGCTGCAACTCGGTTTCGGCCTCAACCCTTTCCAGTCCGGCCTCATTACGTTTGCGGGCGCGCTCGGCGCGCTGATCGTGAAATTCGCCGCCCGCCGCGTCTTCGCGATGACCGGGTTCAAGATGACGCTGATCGTCTCGGGCGTACTCGGCGCCGCGACCACGGCGGCAAACGGTTTTTTCACGCCGGAGACCTCCCACGCGCTGATCATCGCCTTCCTGCTTATGTCGGGGGTCTGCCGTTCCTTCTTCTTCACCGGCTCGAACGCGCTCAGCTATTCCGAGATCAGCGACGAACAGGCGAGCCAGGCGACCTCGATCGCCTCCGTCCTGCAGCAGATCAGCATGGCGCTCGGCGTCGCCTTTGCGGCCTTCATCCTCGAAGCCTCGGCGGCGGTCACCGGCACGCACCTGCAGCTCGTTGATTTCCACCTGGCTTTCTTCCTGGTGGCCGCCCTTTCGCTTCTGGCGGTCATGCCCCTGCTGAAACTGGACCCGATGACGGGCGCCGCCGTTTCCGGCCACGGAACCCCCAAGATTCAACCGGAAGCCGGCGAGTAATCAGGCCCGATCGTCCAGGTCGGCGTCTTCGGCTTCGGCGTATTCCATGTCCGCATCCTCCACCTCGGGTTCCTCCATCTCGGACTCCGTGGCAGTCTCGCCGGCCCTGCGGCCCTTGAAATGCTTGGCGAGCAGGAACATCTCGACCGATTCCTGGCGCGATGCGCCCGGCTTCACGTGGATGACCTGCCTGAAATTCTGCTTCAGCATGTTGAGCAGGTCGCGTTCGGTGCCGCCCTGGAAGGTCTTGGCCAGGAAATGGCCGCCCTCGCCGAGCACCTCGACCGCGAAATGCGCCGCCACTTCGCACAGATGCATGGTGCGCAGGTGATCGGTCTTCTGGTGGCCGGTGGTCGGCGCCGCCATGTCCGAAATGACCACGTCCGGCGTGCCGCCGATTGCTTCCATCAACAGGCGCGGCGCTTCCGAATCGAGGAAGTCGAGCTGCAGGATCTTGACGCCGGCGAGCGGCGCCATTTCCAGGAAATCGATCGCCGCGACGCGGATATCATCGTCGGTCGAGCCGGTGACATTGGCGGCGATCTGCGACCAGCTTCCCGGTGCCGCACCCAGATCGATAATGCGGCGGGCGCCTTTGAGGATCTGATGTTTCTCGTCGATCTCCAGAAGCTTGAAGGCCGCGCGGGCGCGATATCCTTCGAGCTTGGCCCGCTGGACGTAGGGGTCGTTGATATGACGCTCGAGCCAGCGCCGCGACGACGCCTTGAGCTTGCCCTTCTTGACCTTCTGGCCGAGCTTGCGGCCGGTGCGGTTGCCGCTGCCCGGGGATTTTGAAGGTGGTTTCGTCATCGCCTTGCTCCAGCCTCATCCTGTCCGCCGGCACCTGGACTGCCCGCCTGGCGGCGCGGCCGCACCCGGCGCCACACGCCGTCATCGGCCATCATGTCCGTCAGCAGGCCCTCGCGCAGGCCCCGGTCGGCAACCCGCATGCGCTGGCTCGGCCAGCGGCGGCGGATCGCTTCCAGTATGGCGCAGCCGGCCAGCACCAGATCGGCCCGGTCCGGACCGATGCAGGGATTGGCGGCACGACCAGCAAAATCCCAGGAGAGCAGCTTTGCCTGCATGGCGGAGACTTCCGCATCCGACAGCCACAGGCCGTCGACTTTGCGGCGGTCGTAGCGCGGCAGGTCGAGATGCACGCCCGCAAGCGTGGTGACCGTGCCAGACGTGCCGATCAGGTGGAAATCCTCGGCGCCCTGGCGGCGGAAGGCGGCCAGCGGCGGGCAATCGAAATCGGCCAGCATGCCTTCGACTTCCGTCACCATGGCGTTGAATACTTCCGGCGTGACGTCGCGCCCGCCATGCCTTTCCGACAGCGTCACGACGCCGACCGGAAGCGAGGTCCAATGGGTGATGTGGTTGGCAAGCCGGCTCGACCGGCTGTCATCGATGCGGATGACCGCGATTTCCGACGAGCCGCCGCCGATATCGAAGAGAACGACGGAGCGCGCCTCACGGCCAACCAGCGACGAGCATCCCGACACGGCAAGCCGCGCCTCGGTCTCGCGATCGATGATTTCCAGCTCCAGTCCGGTTTCCGCGATGACGCGGGCCAAGAACTCCTCGCCGTTCTCGGCAGCCCGGCAGGCTTCGGTGGCGATCAGCCGCATGCGGCGAATCGGCCGGTTGGCGAGCTTTGTGGCGCAGATGCGCAACGCCTCGACGGCGCGGTCCATGGCATCCTGCGACAGCCGGCGGCTGGTGCCGAGCCCTTCGCCGAGACGGACGATCCGCGAAAACGCATCGACGACGCGAAACTGGCCCGGCCGTGTCGGCTGGGCGATCAGCAGGCGGCAATTGTTGGTACCGAGGTCGAGCGCCGCATAGAGATCGTTGACGTAGGAGAATTTTTCGCCGCGCAGCTCTGCGCCCAGGCTCTCGGCTCCCGCCCTGCCGCGTGCATCCTTGGAGGAAACCTGGCCCGAACCGGCAGGCGCTGGAGCCTTGGCCACACCGGGCGCCGCCTTGGCAGGTGTCAGCGGTCGGCCCTGCAGGCCGCGACCGCCTCTATTCTTCTTGCGCCGATTGCGCGACGACGACGACTTGGCCGAGTGCGGCTGTTGCCCGCCCTCGGCACGAACCGGAATCTGCTGTGCTGCGGGTGCGGCGTTCGCCCCCTGTACCGGCTGCTGGGCACCCGCGGATTTCGCACGGCGCCGCTTTCGCTTGCGCGCCGACGGGTTGGGTTCCTGGCCGTTGGGACGTCCGGCAGAGGCGGCCGAATCGACCGCTTCCGAATTGGTTACAGGCGCCGCGTCACGACGTTTGCCGTTCCGCTTCGCCTTCCGACGCCTCGAGGATTTACCCTCTCCGCGCGGTACCGCCGACGCCCCGCCTTCCGGCGGCTTTGCGCCGCTATCGGGGTCCATCACTTATATGTCCATCTCGCCGCGCAAGGCCTCTTGGAGGTATGCCGCTGGCGTCTGATTGTTTCGTTGGTGCGAAGATAACAGGCGGTGGCGTTTTCGCCAACGGCTTTTTGCCGCCCGCGTCATGGACCCGTCATCAGCCGGTTTTTGAGCTTTTCCTCAGCGGCGACGAGAAAGCTTCCGCAGCATCGATTTTTTTCGAAATCGGTATTTGCAATCCGCCCGCTTTTGTTTATAAGCGCCGCACACCGGCCCGGGCATTCCCCGGCGCGCCCTGCTGGGGAATAGTTCAACGGTAGAACGACGGACTCTGACTCCGTTAATCTTGGTTCGAATCCAGGTTCCCCAGCCAAATTTCCTCGAAATCTCCTGAAAGCGTTTCAACCACTTTGGTGCCGCTGATATCGTTCGATCGGCGGCCGGCGCAGCGACCAGGACACACTCCCACGTTGACAGACATCAATTGCCGGGCAACTTTACAGGTTATCCTCTAGGATCGAACCCCGCCCCGTTCCCCGATGATGGCGGTGCAGTTTGATCTGGAGTGCCTATGCCCGCCAATTCAGTCTCCGTCCATCGTAAACCCGAGCAGAACGATATGGTCCGCGAGGGGCTGAGCGGCATCGAAGCGGCCGCGCGGCTGGCGCAATTCGGGCAGAATCGCCTTCCTGAGCCCAAGGCGCCGTCCCTGTTCCTGATCTTCATCGCGCAATTCCGCAGCCCGCTGATCTATATCCTGCTGATCGCGGCAGCAGTCTCGCTTCTGGTCAGCGAGGCGGAAGATGCCGTGTTCATCGGTGTCGTGCTGGTGTTGAACGGCGTGATCGGCGGTATCCAGGAACATTCCGCCGGCCGTGCTGCGGCGGCCTTGCGCAGTCTGGAGCAGCCGTTTGCGACCGTCGTCCGCGACGGGATCACCCAGGAGATCGAGGCGCGCCTGGTGGTTCCGGGCGACGTCATCCGGATCGAGGCCGGCGGCCGCATCCCGGCCGACATCGAGCTGTTCGAGACCAATGACCTGCTCTGCGACGAGTCGCTGCTGACAGGCGAATCCGCACCGGCGCGCAAGACCCTCACCGCCATAGGGGCGTCGAACGAGAACAGGAAATCCGGCCTTGCATTTGCGGGCAGCCTCGTCACGCGCGGTCGCGGCACCGGTCTGGTGGTTGCGACTGGCCTTTCGACCGAGATCGGCAGGATCGCTGCCGATATCGGCAAGGCGTCGACCTCCCAGCCGCCGCTGCTGATCCGGCTGAAGCATTTTTCGAACATGATCGCCTGGAGCGTCGGCCTCGCCTCCGTCGTCCTCGTCGCCGTTGGCCTGTTTCGCGGGCTAGCCTGGGACGACCTGTTCATGATGTCGGTCGGACTTGCGGTCAGCGCCATCCCGGAGGGCCTGCCGATCGCGATCTCGATCGCGCTGGCGATCAGCATGCGCCGCATGGCCAAGCGTAACGTCATTGTCCGCCGCATGCCGGCGGTCGAGTCGCTCGGTTCCTGTACGATGATCGCCACCGACAAGACGGGAACGCTGACCCTCAACGAGCTGACCGTCACCGATATTCGCCTTCCCGACGGCAGCGAACTCATGCTCGATGCCGGCATTGATCTCGATACCTGCGAAATCCGCGGGTCCAACCTCGGCCCGGCGGAGGCGCGCGATCGTGCCGGGAGACTGCTGAAGGCAGCGGTTCTGCCCAATGAGGGTGGTCTCACCCGCCAGGCGGACGGCTGGAAAGGCGTCGGCGATACGGTCGATATCGCTCTCCTGGCTGCAGCCCGCAAGGCCGGGCTCGAGCAGGAGGCGATGAAGGACGATTACCCGCTGATCGCGCGCATTCCTTATGAGCCGGACCTCAAATATGCCGCCTCCTTCCATCGCCGGGGCGAGCGGGTACGCATCTTCGTCAAGGGGGCGGCGGAAACCCTGATCGACATGGCGGACCGGATGGACGCCGGCAACGGCATCGTGCCGATCGACCGCGAGACGCTTCTCCGGCAAAAGGAGGAGATGGCGGAGCGTGGCCTCAGGGTGCTCGCCTTTGCGGAAGGAGAAATCCGCGGCGGTTCTGACGAGACCTTCGGTTACCATCACCTGGTCGACCTGGTGTTTCTCGGCCTTGCCGGCATGCAGGATCCGATCCGTCCGGAAGTTCCACAGGCGATCCGGGACTGCTATTCGGCCGGTGTGACGGTGGTGATGGTGACCGGCGACGACCCGAAGACCGCTGGCGCCATTGCCTCGGAGGCCGGATTGCGGTTCCTGCCCGACCAGATCACCAGCGGTGCCGATGTCGGCAAGGCCGAGGAAGCCGGTCCGGATACGCTCGACGAGCTGACCGGACGGGCGCGAATCTATGCCCGGGTGGCACCGGCGCAGAAGCTCGCGATCGTGCTGTCGCTCGCCCGCAACGGCCACTTCGTGGCCGTCACCGGCGACGGCATAAACGACGCCCCCGCCCTGAAACACGCCCATGTGGGGGTGGCGATGGGCCGCAAGGGAACGGAAGTCGCCAAGGAAAGCGCCGACATCGTCGTCACCGACGACAATTTCGCGTCAATCGTCAGCGGCATCCGCGAAGGCCGCACCGCTTATTCCAACATCCGCAAGGTGATCCTCATGCTCACCGCGACGGGTGCTGCGGAAATGCTGCTCTTCCTGCTGGCAATCCCGCTCGGGCTGCCCATGCCGCTGCTTCCGGTGCAGCTGCTCTGGCTCAATCTCGTCACCAACGGCATCCAGGATGTCGCGCTTGCCGGCGAAAAACCTGAAGGGGATGAGCTGGCACGACCGCCGCGCCGCCCGAAGGAGCCGATCTTCGACCGTTTGATGATCCGACGAATCGTCCAGTCGACGCTGGTCATCGGCGGCGGCGGTTTCGCGATCTTCTCCTATCTGCTATATCAGGGCTACGAGATTTCGCAGGCGCGCAACCTGCTGCTGCTGCTGTTCGTGCTGTTCGAAAACGTCCAGACCTTCACCAGCCGCTCGGAGCGCCGATCGATCTTCTCGTTGAATTTTTTCGGCAACCCGCTGCTGATCCTGACTGTCATCGCGGCCCAGGCCATCCATATTTCGGCAATGTATATCCCCTGGTTTCGCGAAACCCTCGATCTCGCGCCGATCTCGTTTGCCGAGTGGGCGTTGATGCTGCTTGCCGCCTCCTCGATCCTGGTTGTCACCGAATTCGACAAATGGCGCCTCCGTAGAACGAGCCTGGCCTGAGTATCGCACGCACGCCCGTCGGGATTGCGCTATGTCAAGGTCGGCGCGGAGGCGATGGGACAAGCTCGGGACGAAGCGACGGATGATTACAACCACAGGAGCACAGGATGCTTGCCAAAGACTTGATGACGACCACGGTGGTTCACGTCAGCCCCGGAACCAGCCTCAAACACGCGATCCAGATGTTGATCGACAACGACATAAGCGGCCTGCCCGTGATCGACGATCGGGGGACTTTGTGCGGAATGCTCACAGAAGGAGACATTCTGAAACGGCACGAATTCAACCTCTCTCCGAAGGCAGCTCCGGACAATAGCGATCCCGCATTCTTCAAAAACTACGTCAGGGCGCACGGGTTGAAGGTCGAGGACTGCATGAGCCGCAAGGTCGTCAGTGTGGCGCCGGAAGCCAGCGTCGCCGAGATCGTCGCGCTGATGCGCCTCCACGCCGTCAAGCGGATCCCTGTCCTCGACAATGGCATGCTCGTGGGGATCGTCAGCCGTCGCGATGTCCTCAAGACCGAGATCGCCACACCGGATGTGATCGCCCGGGGCGACGATGCGCTGCAACTCGCCGTCGCGACGCGGTTGCTGGCGGAACTCGGACTGGGCAAGGACAGGATCGACGTCAGGGTGCGGGATTCGGTCGTGGAGATCATTGGCAAGATCGGGTCCGATGCGGAGCAGGAGGCCATACGCATCCTGGCCTCAGGGATTGCCGGCGTCGGCGGCGTCGTCACACAAACGCCTCCGCAGCAGCACGCTCAATAGGAGGCGAGCAGCCTCTTTCCGATCCGCCCTTCGGGTTCGCTCCCTTGGGGCGGATTTTTGTGCCAGCCTGCGAGGGCAGACCCGCCCGATCTCTTCCTCTTTGCAGCAGGACGCGAACACGAAAAACCCTGTCCCCCGCCCGCTGACAGGAGACAGGGCAAGACCGTATCCAGGTCTTACCGGGCGATCAGGACCGGGAACTTGCTGTCCTCCAGGATCGAAGCCGTCACGCCGCCAAAGACCCGTTCGCGCAGCCGCGAATGGCCATAGGCGCCCATGACGACGAGGTCGGCGTCGATCTCCAGCGCATGCCGTTCGAGCACGTCCTCCACCAGCCGGCCGCCGCTTGCCAGCTGTTCGACGAGGACCTTTATGCCGTGGCGTGCGAGGTAGGCGGCAACGTCGGCACCGGGTTCACCGCCGCTGACGCAATAGGAGTTGTCCGGATCGACGAGCACGACATGCACCTCTTCGGCCCAGGTCATCATCTCCAGCGCCTCGCGTGCGGCCTGAGCCGCCTCCGTGCGGGAATTCCAGGCGAGCAGGATCCGCCGCGGTCTTAGCGTCGTCTTGCGGCCCTTCGGAACCAGCAGGAGGGGACGGCGAGCCTCGAACACGCCGCCGTCGACGATCCGCCGGGTGAGCACGCTGTCGCGGCGCACGCCCTCTCCGATCACCAGCACATCGGCATAGAGTGCGCGGCGATGAATTTCCTCGCTGACGAAAACGCCTTCCGCATAGAGGACGTCGGCATCGAACGACAGGCCATTCGTCCTGCAGGCGCTTTCCGCCTGTTTCCGGATGCCCTCGAGCAGTCTCAGGTCCTCGTCACGCTGGTCCAGCCATACCGTGCCAGCCGGAAAATCGCCCATGGTTGCCGGCACGGCAAGGCCGATGATCACGACGGACAGGTGGGCTTCGAGTTCGGTCGCAATCTCGATGGCGCGGGCGAGATCGGCTGTCGGATTCGTATTCGCGATCATTGCGAGCACTGTCTTGAACGACATTTTCTGTCTCCTCTGCATGAGGCCTTGATCGGCCCTATGGAGGAAAGTCTAGGATCGGCACGGGCCCCAGCCATGATCTTCGTCAATCGGAGCGATAATTCGAAACTGCTGGCGCCCGCCCGCGGATCAGCCAGAATCGGAGATGGCGTCCCTGGTCATGGGAAGGCTTTTGTCATGCCGAGACGCAGCAGCCGCAAGAGGCCATCGTGTCTTCTGCTATCCAAGAAACGAGAGTAGGATTATCCGGCTCGACCAACCAGGGAGATCGAAAATGGGAATGAAAAAAGAGGCGCCTTCACCCGGAACGTCTGCCAAGGATATCGCCAAGGAGCAGGACGCTTACCTGGAGGAGTCGCTCGAAGAGACCTTTCCGGCAAGCGATCCCATTGCACCGGGCCATCCCCAGAAACCGGAGAAAGGGCCGGTCGCTCCCAAACGCAAGTGATCCAAATTGTGTGCGCCGACGGTGCGATGACCGGCATGGATTTGGAAGACGCGGGCTTGCGCGGAACGGACAGGTCCGACCGCGGAAACGGGCCGAAGTGCCCCTCGGCCCGCATCACTGGATCGTTAGTTCTTGCCGCCGGCCTTGCGGCCCTTGTCGGCCTTGCCCTTGGCGGAAGAGGTCTTGGCGTCATAGCCCTGACCATGGTTGGTGCCGCCGAGATGGCCGCCGCCGCTTGTGTTGGCCACCTGGCGCTGGGCGCGTTTTACCTGCTGCTCTGCATCCGTCTTTTTCATGGAAATTCTTTCATTATCCAATAACAAAAGGCCGAGAGGAATTGTGCCTCCCGACCGCTTACGGTCCGTGTCGGTACATCCGCGACCGGAGCCCGAATTTGGCTTTGGCTTTAAGCGATCTGCAGATTTTCAGCTGCATTCTTGCCGGTGCGGTTGTCCCGCACGACATCGAAACTCACCTTCTGGCCTTCGGCCAGATAGGTCATCCCCGAGCGCTCGACGGCCGAGATATGGACGAACACGTCCGTCGATCCGTCGGCGGGCTGGATGAAACCGAAACCCTTGGAAGTGTTGAAAAATTTTACGATTCCGCTGTTCATCAAGATGGTCCTTCCAATCGAACACAGGTCGCCGTCCGGCAAAATGCCGGCGACAAAAGAGATCGATTTTGAAAGGAAAGATCAGCTCGAACGCAAAAGGCGTGAAAACGAAGCTCGACAACCAATTTCGATGGTAACCCCTACCGGTCAACTATGTCTTGAGCAAGGCATTTCTCGCAACCTGCCACATTGCGTTTGGCGCAAGTCAGGCGCATGATGGCAACTCCCGCAGCTATATAAAGTGCACTGCTGCTTCGGGATTCCCGAGCCCTGGCCCCAATGAAAGGAGGACGTCATGTCTTCCGAATTCTCTCAGTCCACCTCCCGCAATCTGGTCCGCGTCAGCGGCCCCGGGTATCGGGAAAATATCGAACTCCATCAATTCGGCGAGCATATGCAGCCAAGTGGCATGCCTGTCGCCGGCCGGATCGGCACAACGGGGGCTGCCATCATGCTTGCGCGTTTTGGCGATCATCCCGAAAAGAGCTTTGGGGCCGCAATATCGGCTTCGTTGAGCAAACACAGAGATACCGCACTATCGCAGCTTTGATGCTTCGGCTGGCAAGGGAAGGTTTTGCAATCCGTCATTTCACGCTTTGCATGCCTGTCGGCCGAACAAGACTTCACTCTCCACGATCCATCGCCGCCCCAGGAGGACAAAATGGCTAAAGGCCAGGTACGAAGTAACCGCGAAACTCGCAAACCGAAAAAAGACAAGGCCGCCGCAGTGACGGTCGCGCCCGCAGGGGCACAGGTCAAGCTCGCCGGCAGCGGCCTTACCTTGGGCAAGAAGCCGAAGTAGCGCTTTGACAAGGAGGCGCCGTGCCACGACGCCTCCAACGCAGTCTTTGTCCTTGATCCTCGCTGAAGATCGCATCGCCTGGATTTTCGCGGCGGCGCATGGCGGACTGTATTTTCCGAGGAAGGCCGAAACCGATCTAGTTGGAGCCCGGGCGCTTTTTCGGAACGCCGGTGGCCCGGATGCCTTCAAGCCAAATCTCCGAACCTGTCAGTGGCACCCCCCGGATCAGCATATCCCGGAAGATGGCATGCAGGGCCGGCCCGTCCGGGCAGCCTTCCGTGGCTTGTTCAGCCTCAGGCTGACTGTCGGTCAGCATCTTCTGGAAATAAAGCTGGAAATTCGGATGCGAGGATCGTGAAGACATCGCGCCCCTCCTTATTCGTCGGGGCTAGGGCTCGGGTCCCTCAGGCGGCTGCGCCCTTACCAGTTGCAGCCGACCATTCACGCTGGGCCTCATTTCCGCCGATGGCAAGCGCCGCCATCCGTATTTGAGACAAGTCTTGAAAGTGACGCATTATATTGCCATATATGATTCACGTTTTCAGCCTTTTCGGCTACCTGATCCTTCCGGCCCTGCCGGTTGCTTGGCGACACCCTTGATTTTGCGAACGTTGAACTCCGCCCTGTCGGCTGGAGAATCCTTGCGTTGGCCGTCGTCACGTCCCGCAGTCTACCCTTTAAGGTTACACCAATGATCGATACCGTCCGCGATGCCGCCCAGAATCTGTTTCGCAAACCCGATGCAGAAGAAGGCTCCAACGCTGCCAAGCTGCAGGAATTCCGCCATAGGCAGGCCCTGAGAAGCCGCGAGCTCAAGCTCGCCCAGAAGCAGGAACGCCTCCAGAGGCGCGCGTCGCAATTGCAGCCGGCCTGACACGGGACCGCTCCGACGAGACCGCTCGTTCGGACCAGCCCCTCGCACCTATCCTCGACCACAAGGACACCACCATGGCCGCCTTCAACTACAATGCAGGCGCGGGGCTCTACCCGTGCAAGAACTGGAAGAGAACGAGCAGGCTTGGGTACAAGAGGTTCGAAACCGTGGCCGAGGCTCTGCGCTTCGCAATCGAGGTGATGCCTGCATCCCTTTTGCGCGGGTCCATTCTCGAGGTCGAAGAAGCCCGTTTTGACAGCACCCAGATACAGCGGCTCTACGACGCCGGGGATTATCCGCTGCAGCGCCGGGACCAGTGAGACAGCAGCGATCCGGCGTTCCGGCGCCGCGTTCGGGTTGTCATATTTTACCGGCTGCGGCTGGTTTTTCCTGTCGCTGTCGCATGGCGCCTGCTATAGCGGTAATCCATGCAGGGTTCGACAAGGCGCCAGCGCCAGCGTATGCCACCCTCAATGCTCTCGCGGTGATTGAATGACGATATTTTCCGTCCGGCATGTCACCTCCTATCGGTATACGAGGCCGGTGGAGTTCGGCGAACACAGGCTGATGTTCAGGCCGCGGGACAGCTTCGACCAGACCCTGCTGAGTTCCCAGCTCAACGTTTTTCCCAAGCCGGCCTATGTCCGGTGGATCCACGATGTCTTCGGTAATTGCGTCGCGCTTGTCGGGATATCCAAGGCCTCCTCCGAACTGCGGTTCGAAACGACCATACGCCTCGACCATACGCCTCAAGCGGCGATCGATTTCCAGATCGACGATGAAGCCCTGACCTATCCTTTCGCATATGATCCCGAAGAAGCCTTTGATCTGGAGCAGACGATCCGGCGCCACTATCCCGATCCCGAGGACCGGGTTGGCAAATGGGCGCGGCAATTCATCAAGGTCGGGCACCCCACCGAAACCGGCCACCTCCTGATGACCATGTGTTTTGCGCTCCACGAGGGTTTCGCCTACGCCAGGCGCTCGGAACACGGAACGCAACCGCCGCTCCAAACCCTGAAGCTACGCCGCGGCACCTGCCGCGATTTCGCGCTGCTGATGATGGAGGCGGCGCGGGCGCTCGGATTGGCGGCACGTTTCGTCACCGGCTACATCTATGTGCCCGACCGCGACGGATCGATAACGCTCGGCGGCGGATCGACCCACGCTTGGTGCCAGGTCTATCTTCCAGGCGCCGGCTGGGTGGAGTTCGATCCCACCAACGGTATCGTCGGCAATCGCGACCTGATCCGCGTGGGTGTCGCGCGCGATCCGCGGCAGGCGGTCCCCCTATCGGGAAGTTACGATGGCGACGACACCGATTTCGACGGCATGTCCGTGCAGGTTAACGTGACGACCGATGACAACAGCGTGAAATTGCATGGGTAACCGGAACAGCCGGCATGCCTGGGCGTTGCCGCTGAACGGCCATTCCAACGAGAATTTTTCCATAGGGATAAGATCATGAAGATACGCGCAGGGTTTCGTATAGGGTATGAATGCCAGCACGATACGGCGATGTTGCTGGTCCTCAATATCCATCCCTCGCGTCGCGCGGATCTATTGACCGACCAGGTTCTGAGTTTCGACCGGCCCATCGAGGCCCGCGGTTATCTCGACAGCTTCGGAAACGCGTGCAGCCGGATCGTCGCGCCGCCCGGGCTGACGACGATCTCGACGGAATTCGAAATCTACGACGACGGCATGCCCGACCCCGTGCCGCAGAATGCCTTCCAGCACGACATCAAGGATCTGCCGGACGACGTGCTGGTCTTCCTGCTCGGCAGCCGCTACTGCGACACCGACCGCCTGGCGGATTTCGCCTGGAAGACATTTTCCGCGACGCCTCTCGGCTGGCCGCGGGTGCAGGCGATCCTCGACTTCGTCCACAACCACATCACCTTCAACTACCAGAACGCGGACCCGCTGCGTACAGCGTTCGGAGGATTTACCGATCGGACGGGCGTGTGCCGCGACTTCGCGCATCTCGCCATCGCGCTTTGCCGCTGCATGAACATCCCGGCGCGTTACTGCACCGGTTATCTCGGCGATATCGGCGTTCCGGTGGATGTCAATCCGATGGACTTCAGCGCCTGGGTCCAGGTCTATCTCGGCGGCCGGTGGAATACGGTCGATGCCCGCCATAACAAACCGCGCATCGGGCGCATTCTCATGGCGACGGGGCGGGATGCCACGGACGTGGCGCTTTCAACCGCCTTCGGCCCGGCTGTCCTGTCATGTTTCGAAGTGACGACCGAAGAAATACCGGCCTCCGCCTAGATCTTCAAGCTGCCGGCTCGCCACCTGCGAGACCTCGATGCGGGTACCGCTGATATCCGTTCGTTCGCCACAAAAACCACCTTCGGTTGCATATTTCGCGATTTTCAAAACAAAAAGTTGACACTTCAATCCCAATACGATAGGTAATGAACATCGATACTTTGTTTGCCGATATTTGTTTTTGCTGCGCTTTGCGCTTCTTGACGAACTTTCCCTCTCAAAAGTCGAAACACCCGCCGTGCGTCGCCCGGCGGTTTATCAATGTTGCTATGAAAGGGTTCGTTATGGCCACTGGCACAGTTAAATGGTTCAATGCCACCAAAGGCTTCGGCTTCATTCAGCCTGACGACGGCAGCGCCGACGTCTTCGTTCATATCTCTGCCGTCGAACGCGCTGGCATGAGCTCGATCGTCGAAGGCCAGAAGCTTGGCTTCGAACTCGAGCGTGACCGCAAGTCGGGCAAGATGTCCGCAGGCCAGCTCCAGGCTGCCTAAAACTTTAGCCTCCCATGACCACGGACGTACTGGCATGGTGGCAAAAGGTATGTGAAGGCCAGGCGTATGTCTGGCCTTTTTCCGTTGAGGCATCTGGCTAACGCGAATATCTTCATGGCCTCCCGGTAGGCGCGATATTCGTCTCGACCGCAAGATTACAAATCTGACCAGTTCAAATCTGACAAGGACGATACATTGAGACACCCGAACGACAACAGCTTTGCCGAGCGCCGCAAAACCGCAGCGGATGCTAAGCGCGAGCTTTTGGCAAAGTTTGCGACCGCCCCTAAACCGACAGATCCCGCGATGCAGGAACGCCGCGCCGAACGCGAGGCCATTGCAGCCGCGAGGGAAGCCCGCCGCGCCGAGCGCGAGGCCCAGAAGACTGCCGAGAACGAGCGCCAGCTCCAGGAAGCGGCCGCATTGGCCGCTGCTGCGGAAGCCGATGAAAAAGCCGAGGCGGAGGCCCGGCAGGCAGAAACCAACGACCGGGTTGCCCGGGTCATCGCCGATGAAGCCGCCCGCAAGGCGGAGCGCGATCGTCGTTACGCTGCACGCAAGGCCCGTCAGGGCTGATATTTGAGGCATGTGCCTGAGGACGTGCAGGCACATCCCGCTTCGGGCGCGCCGCATGCCGAGGCCAAAAAGGTGGATCGATGTCCATGAACGCCACAGCCCATGCGATTGCGCCCGTTGCCGAAGACGATATTGGCGCCTGGCTCAAGATTCTTTCGAAATACCGGCAGCCGCGTTTCGGACGCAGCACCTTCGAGCTGCTCGTCACGGTGCTGCCGTTTGCAGCCTTTTCGGCCGCAGCTTATGTTTCCGTTTCCCTGGGTTACCCGATCGGGCTGATCCTCGTCCTTCCAGCCGCCGCCTTTCTGCTGCGGCTGTTCATGATCCAGCACGACTGCGGCCACGGCTCGTTCTTCGCGCGCCGGCGCCTCGACAATTGGACCGGGCGGGTGCTCGGGGTGTTGACCCTGACGCCTTACGATTACTGGCGCCGGGCGCATGCCGCGCATCACGCCTCCGCCGGCAACCTCGATGAGCGCGGCGTCGGGGACATCACCACGCTGACGATCGACGAATATCAGGCCCTGCCCTGGTCGCGCCGGCTTGGCTACCGGCTTTATCGCCACCCGCTGGTGATGTTCGGCATCGGGCCCGCCTGGCTTTTCCTCTTCAAGCAGCGCCTTCCGTTCGGAATGATGAAATCGGGCTCCCTGCCCTGGATTTCGACGATGGCGACCAATCTCGCGGTCGCCGTTCTGGCGGCGCTGATGATTTGGGCGGTCGGACTCGTACCCTTCCTGCTGGTCCATCTGCCGATCGTGCTGATCGCAGGGGCCGCCGGCGTCTGGCTCTTCTATGTCCAGCATCAGTTCGAGGAAACCCATTGGTCGAAGACCGAGGAATGGCAGTTTCCTGAGGCCGCTCTCCACGGCGCGTCCCACTACGATCTGCCGCTGGCGCTGCGCTGGCTGACCGGCAATATCGGCATCCACCACGTCCATCATCTGTCGAGCCGGATCCCCTATTACCGGCTGCCCGAGGTGCTGCGCGATCATCCCGAACTTGCCGGCATCGGCCGCATAACGCTTTGGCAGAGCATCCAATGCGTCAAACTCGTCCTCTGGGACGAAAAGAGCAAAAGGCTCCTGTCGTTTCGCGACGCCGCCAAGGCGAGAAAGAAACCTTAACCTATGCAATCTGCCAGGCCGGGACCTCCGCCTGGGCAGCGAATGCACAAAGACTACCTCCGTACCCGATCAAGGACCAAACATTGAACACGACCGAGAACACCAAAACGACCGCCACCCCGACGCCTGCGGCGCACGCGCTGACCGTTGAGCTGACGCCGACCCAGATCAGGGGCCTGAAGCTCGCCAAGGACGGCGATCTGTTTCCGCAGGAAGCGAAGAAATGGACCCATCTGAATGCGGTCGTGACTTATGCGCGGAACGACCGGTTCAAGGAACGCCCCCAGAAGATCAAGTTCCTGACCACCACGACCTTGAACGAACTGCGGGAATACGGCCTTCTGCGCATCCTCAACGAGGACGTCCCGACGGAAGAATCCGCGCATGGGATCACCATGGCTGGCAAGATGTGGCTTCTGAAGAACAAGTAGCCGACAACGCTACGCCCCCAATAGCAGGCAGCCGGATCGTATCAAATGCGGCTGCGCCGGATCTCTCAACTCTTGAGGAGCGGAGAGACCTCCTCTTGTATTTGTCCGCGTTCGACCCATATTGTGCGAAGGTAGCAGATTCAGAACGGGCGCTGCGATCAAGGGCGCGAGCCCTGGCCCCAACCAGGAGGACGACATGTCTTCCATCAGGCGAATCCAACCGTCTTCCCAGACAGGCCCGCAATTACACCGGGCAGGCTATGGCAGCCTGTTCCGCATGGCCGTGCCGGGAATATCCATTGTATTCATTCTCTACATCCTGCTTCGCGATCTGTTCTGACACCGCAATACGCAATCATCAGAAACCCGGAATGCCGTTTCCAACGGAAATGCTTCCATCTCGAACTGAAACGATCATGACCCTGATATTTCCGAACAGAAGCCGCAGTTTCGACGAAGCGCGCAAGGTCGTTCGTTTCCTGGGCTATGACGGCATGTTCGAGGTCAGGTTTTTCGTGGAAGCCAAGGCACTCGCCCATAGCACGGCGACGAGCATGTCCGAGGCCGATTACTTAAGGGCTTTCGATGCAGCCCGGTCCAGTATCCAGGATGCGGCAGTGAAGGCCTATCGTCCCAATCGGGGCACCACCTATACGCTGACGGCGGCAGACCTCGGCTGATCCGGCCCCCCTTTGTCCCCCATAACCGCAAGCCCCCGTCAGTGAACGGTGGCGCGGTCGGTGCCCAGATCGTAGATCAATCCATCGTCCCAGGGGCCTGTTTCCCGGAGTGCATCGAGGCTATAACAATCCTTCGATGCAGAGGACCAGAAATGGACCTTTTCGCACCCGTCCAGTTTCGCGCGCAGCTTGGCGAAATCGAAAAGACGTTTCGCGACACCCTGGTTATCGACGAGGCCGATGGATGCAAAAACCGGTATTTCGAGCTGGCGTCCGTAGACCGGATGCTCGCGGGCAAAGACGTGGCAAAGGCCGCGGACATATCCCCGTGCGTCGGTAACCGCCAGCCAATTGCGACGCAACGAGGCGGAGGCGGTCAGCCGTTCCCACGTCTGCAGATCCAGGCTTGACATCACAAGCCGGGCAACCGCGAAAGCGCGGTAGACATCCGCCGCATCCAGCACGCCCACGTCGTAATCCGTCTCCATATCCTCTCTCCGCCAGAAGGCCCGTGCGTCACGTCGGACCGGCTCCCTGAGACCTGACGTTCTAGCGTCGTCCACCGCCACCGACATTGACGCGCGTCAACGGGCGCGGGCTGAACCTTTCACTTGCCCCGGATCAATGAAGACCATCGGGATCTCAACCCTGCAGGATTGCCGCGGAGATCGTCTCGGGCCCATTCGATGCATCGAGCTTCCGCCAGGCTATCTCGGTGGGTTTGCGGGCCAGTTGGCCGGAAAGCACGTCCGTGGTGGCATCAGACGGGCCTCCCGCCCGCTCCCGAACCCGCTGCCAGAGCAGTTCCGGATCGGCCTCGAGCCAGATGCCGCGGAAGCCTGCCCCGGTCCTCGCGGCAGCATCCTCGATAAGGCGCCGGTTGACCGGATCGTCGAAAACGGCATCGGCAACCACCGATCCGCCCTGGGCGAGGATCAGCTCCGCATGCCGCGCCATCTCGCGATAGACCTTTTCCGAAACATCGGGTCTATAGGCGGAGACCGGAAGTCTCGTCTCGGCCGAAACACCATGCAGGGCTTTGCGGATTCGGTCGCTTTCGACGATCCTGGCGCCCGGAGGCGTGCCTACCTTCGCTGCCAGATAATCCGCGACCGTCGTCTTGCCGGAACCGCTGAGGCCGCCGATCGCGATGAGGCGCGTCCGCGCCACCCCCAGGAGAGCATGGGCGAGGTCGAAATAGGACCTCGCCTCCTGCGCCAGCCTGGCGGCATCCTGATCTGGCTCTTCGGCCTGCGTCGCCGTCACATGCGCGCGGACCGCTGCCCTGATCGCCATGAGGAACGGCAGAGCGCAGAACCCGTCCTCGTCGTCGGTTTCATCGAGATACCGGTTCATCACCAGATTGGCGAGGTCGGGAAAACCGCGATGCCAGAGATCCATCAGTAGAAAGGCGAGGTCGTAGAGGACATCGACGGTGGCGATCCCGAGATTGAATTCGATGCAGTCGAACAGGCACGGCTTGCCGTCCAGCAGGCAGATATTGCGCAGGTGAAGATCACCGTGGCAACGGCGGACCTTGCCCGCCAGCGCCCGCCGGTCGAGAAGTTCGCCGTGTTGGAGGAGCCGGGACCGGAAGGCCTCGCTGAGCTTGGCCGACTCCGCCGCGCCGAAGACATGGCTGGTCGCAAATCCGGCATCGTTGATGTCGAGAACAGCCTCGATATTGGCCGCCCCGCCGCCCCTGGAGACCACCGGCGCCCGGCTGTGGTAAAATGCGATCATCCGGGCGGTCTGCGTCATCAGCTCCGGCGTCAGCCGGCCCGCGGCCGCCATCTGGTCGAAGAGCTGTTCCTGTTCGAAACGGCTCATCTCGACGACGGCATCGACGAGCGGTCCGGCGCCGTCGAACTCCAAATTGCCGGCGTCCGAGCGGGTGATACGCCGCACGCCGATATAAAGCCCGGGCGCGGTCTCGCTGTTCAGCGCGACTTCCTTGCGGCAGGCATCCTCGCGAATCGTGGCCGTCGAGAAATCGACATAGGGAAGCTTCAGCGCCTTCTTCAGCTTGTAGACCCGGTTGCCGGCGAGGAAAATCACGGAGATATGCGTCTCCATCCGTTCGACCGGACCGGCGAGCCCGTAAGATGCCGGACTCGCCAAGAAGGCGATCGTGCCGCCTTGATCCTCAGTCACCATGTCCCGTCTCCCTGCTCGGCCGCCTCTTTCGACCAGGAGGCCATTCAACGATCTCCCGGACCTTGATATCGGTCAACGGGCGAGCACGAAGCCGGTTGCGCCTTAAGCTGTGCCCGGCCAGGATTTCAGCGCCCGCAGCGTCGGCGTCTTCTTGAAGATGTGGCCGTCCATCCGCGCGAGCAGGCTGTCGAGCAGCGTCACGGCCTCACCGACCGCCGGCCCCTTGTTCAGCATCACGCATTCCGCCCGCGCCGCCATGGCCGCATCGGTCATCTCGCCGCGCGAGGGCAATCCGTCCTTGACGAGGTCTTCGAGAACCTGCGTCGCCCATACCGTCGGCACTGCCGCTGCCTCACAGATCCACAGAAGCTCCTCCTGCATTTCCGCGACGCGTTCGAAACCGATCTCGGCGGCGAGGTCCCCGCGGGCGATCATCACGCCGAACGGCCGGTTGCGGCAGCGAGCCCGCGCGATCAGGGCCGGCAGGTTGGTGACGGCCTGCGGCTGCTCGATCTTGGCGATCAGGCCGAGCGGATGCCGGCGCGGCGGAAAAGTGGCGAGCGCCTCTTCAAGAAGGTCGATGTCGTCGGGTCGGCTGACGAAGGAATAACCGAGCATGTCGGCATTGGCGATGATCGTCGAGAGGTCGGAATGGTCCTTGGCCGTCAGCGGCGAAAGGCCGAGGACGGTATCGGAAGGTTCAGGCCCTTTTCCGGTTTCAGCTTGGCACCACCGGTCTTGGTGTGGGTGACACGCACGACCGCCTCGCCTTCGGCGACGCTCTCGATCACGCCTTCCAGCTTGCCGTCGTCGTAACGGATACGATCGCCGACGGCGACGCGGGTGACGATCTCGGGCAACGAAACGGCGGAGCAGAACGGCACGTCGTCGGTCAGATAGGGCTCACCCGAGGCAACGAGGCGCAGCCGATCGCCGGTCTGCAATTTCGCTTTCTTGTTCCCCGCGACCGCCTCGGTGCGGATCTTCGGCCCGGCAATATCCATCAGCACCGTCAGCCGCCGTCCGAGGGTCTCGCCGGCTGCCCGTACATGTCCCGCCATCGCCGCCCAGGCCTTGTCGTCGTCATGGGCGCAGTTGATGCGGGCGATATCCATGCCGCGCCTGGCAAGATCGAGGATGAAATCCGGCTGGTCCGCAGCCTCGCCCGGCAAGGTCACCATGATGCGGCCGCGCCGATGGGACGGCGGCGATCCGAACAGGTCGTCGGTCGATGTGGTGAGCAGGCCCTCACCCTGGAAAAATTCCTCCTCGGATGGCGGCGCGAACGGCGGCGCGTTTGCCTGAATGGCGGCAAGCGAAGCGAGCACCGCATCGATCGTCGGCAGGACGCGGCTTTCGAGCCGCCCGAGCGACGACAGCCCCCGCCACATCAGCCGGCGCTGCAGGGGTCTCAGGTCGTGACGCCTCAGCGAAAGGTAGTGGCAAAGATTTTCAAGCGCCGTCCGATGTTCTTCCGCCAGCAGGGCCCCGCCGGTCAAGGCGCGAAGGCTCGGCTCCGCCTGGGTGGCGATATCCCGCCGCAGGGCCAGCAATTCTCCGAAAAGGTCGGTCAGTTCGTTATCATTCCCTGTGGGCTGTTCCGCCGTCTGCGACATCGCTCGTCTCCTTGGACCGTTTCCACCAGCCTGTCTTGCGAAGACAAATCCTTGATGACGGCTTGCGGGGCATTGCGCTGCGTCAAGGCGACGCCGACGGCCGCGGTCCAAAAGCAATGCCAACCCGGCACGACGAGGAAAGGCATTCTGTGGAGATGACGCTCAGACATCACGGCCGCTACGAGGCCATTATCCGCGAGGCCGCTTCGCTGCCGGCCATGCGCACGGCAGTGGTCCATCCCTGCTCGACGGAAACCCTGCGTTCCGCTGTCGAACTCAAGGAACAGGGCCTTCTCGACCCGGTCCTGGTCGGCCCGGAGCACAAGATCAGGGCGATAGCGGACGCCGCCGAACTGTCGCTTGCCGGCATCGACATCGATCCCGTCGAGCATAGCCATGCGGCGGCAGACCGCAGCGTCGACCTTGCTTCAAACGGCAAAGTCGCGGCCCTGATGAAAGGCAGCCTGCATAGCGACGAGTTGCTGTCTGCCGTCGTCGCGCCGTCGTCGAAACTGAAGACAGCCCGGCGCATGAGCCACGTCTACGTCATGGACATTCCGGCCTATGACAAGCTGCTGATCGTCACCGATGCCGCGATCAACATCCAGCCGGACCTCGACCAGAAGCACGACATCTGCCAGAACGCCGTCGATCTGATGCATCTTCTCGGCGTCGAAAAGCCGCTCGTGGCGGTGCTTGCCGCCGTCGAGACCGTCAGCAGCAAGATGCCCTCGACGCTGGATGCGGCCGCATTGACCGTGATGGCCGCGCGCGGGCAGATCGAAGGCGCGATCGTCGATGGCCCGCTCGCCTTCGACAATGCGATCAGCATCGAGGCCGCGCAGGCGAAATACATCGCCTCTCCGGTCGCCGGCCAGGCGGATATCCTGCTGGTTCCCGATCTCGAAGCCGGCAACATGCTGGCCAAGCAACTTATTTATTTCGCCGGTGCGGACGCCGCCGGGCTGGTTCTCGGCGCTCGCGTTCCTATCATACTGACAAGCCGCGCAGACCCGGCCAAGGTTCGTACTGCATCCGCCGCTCTTGCGAGGCTGACTGCTGCGAAACGACTTGAAGCAAGGATGCCTCTATGACGGACAACCTTCTCCTGACGTTCAATGCCGGCTCTTCGACGGTGAAGATCGGCATATTCAAGGTGGACGACAACCGGCCGGAGCGGATCGGCAAGGCCGTCGTCGACTTCGGGACCTATCCGCTCACGCTGCATCTGAAGGAAGGCCCAGCTCAGTTCGAGTTGCCGCTCAAGGGCGGGGCCGGCGACGATCTCGCCGAGCTGCTGGATGAAGTGTTCCGGGAACTCGGCACGCATTTCGATCTGGATGCAGTCACCTCCGCCGGCCATCGGATCGTCCATGGCGGCGACGCCTTCGACGGCCCGGTGGAGCTTACGACCGAGACGATCGCCAAGGTCCGGTCGTTGACGGAACTGGCGCCGCTCCATCAGCCCCAGGCACTGCGGATGATCAGGGCCGTCCGGCACCTGTGCCCGGCGCTGTTCCAAACCGGCTCCTTCGATACCACCTTCCATGCGACGCAGTCCGATCTCGTACGGCGTCTCGCCATTCCGCGCGCCTATCACGACCAGGGTATCAAGCGGTACGGCTTCCACGGACTGTCCTACCGGTATGTGGCCGGCACGCTGGCCGCCAAGGCGCCTGATATCGCGGATGGCAAAGTCATCATCGCCCATCTCGGCAGTGGCGCCAGCCTCTGCGCCATCGAAAACGGTCTCAGCCGCGATTCCAGCATGGGTTTCTCGACGCTTGACGGCATCCCCATGGCGACGAGGCCGGGCTGGCTTGATCCCGGCGTGCTTCTGCATTTCCTCGGCCCGCTCGGCAAATCCGTCGAGGAGGTGGAGGACATGCTCTACCACAAGTCCGGCCTCTTAGGTGTTTCAGGCCTTAGCGGCGATACCCGCGAACTCGTCGAGGATGGCGGCAAGCAAGCTCGGGAGGCGATCGACCTCTTCACGCTCAGGATCGCCGGCGAAGTCGGCAGGCTCGCATCCACGCTCGGTGGCCTCGATGCTTTGGTCTTCACCGCCGGCATTGGAGAGAACCAACCGCAGATACGCAAAAGTATCACGGAACAACTTCTGTGGCTGGGCGTAGAGCTGGATGCGACTGCCAATGAAAAGAGCGCGCTCACGATCAGCACCACCGCAAGCCGCATCGCCGTCCACGTCATCCCCACGGATGAAGAACAGATGATCGCGGAAGAATGCCTTTCCGTCCTTCACGCGAAGGATCGCCCCGCCGCGTCGTAACCTGCGTCAGGGAATACCCTCTTCAGTTCAAGACAGATGTTTCCGATCAACTCGCCCTCTCGAAGGAGCAAGAAGATGCAGTCAAACACAACCTCGCCCACAATGCCGGAGATCAGCTCCGGCGAACTGACCCTCATCGACCGCTACTGGCGGGCGGCGAACTATCTTTCGGTGGGGCAGATCTATCTGCTCGACAATCCGCTCCTCAAGGAGCCGCTGAAACCCGAGCATATCAAGCCGCGGCTGCTCGGCCATTGGGGCACCACACCCGGCCTCAACTTCATCTACGCGCATCTCAACCGGATCATCCGCAACCGCGATCTCAGCATGATCTATGTCTGCGGCCCCGGCCATGGCGGGCCGGGCATGGTCGCCAGCACCTATCTGGAAGGCACCTATAGCGAAATCTACCCCGAGATCGCCGAGAATGCCGCCGGCATGCGAAACCTATTCCGGCAGTTCTCCTTCCCCGGTGGCATTCCGAGCCATGCGGCGCCGGAAACGCCGGGCTCCGTCCATGAGGGCGGCGAACTCGGCTACGCGCTGGTGCATGCCTATGGAGCGGCTTTCGACAATCCCGACCTGGTCGTCGCCTGCGTCGTCGGCGATGGCGAGGCCGAGACCGGGCCGCTTGCCGCGAGCTGGCATTCGAACAAGTTCCTGAACCCCGCCCGCGACGGCGCCGTGCTGCCGATCCTGCATCTCAACGGCTACAAGATCGCCAACCCGACCATTCTCGGCCGCGCCAGCGACGAGGACGTGAAACGTCTCTTCGAGGGTTACGGTTATGAGCCGTTCTTCGTGGAAGGTCACGAACCGGCGGATATGCACCGGCAGATGGCTACGACGTTCGACGCGGTCTTCGATCGCATCCGGGCGATCCAGGGCCAAGCCCGCGAGGGCAAGGCGCCTGAAGCCTGCCCGCGCTGGCCGATGATCGTGCTGCGCAGCCCGAAAGGCTGGACCGGACCGAAGGAAGTGGACGGCAAAAAGGTCGAAGGTTTCTGGCGCGCCCATCAGGTACCGGTCTCCGGCTGCCGCGAGGACGACGGCCACCGCAAGATCCTCGAGGACTGGCTGCGGAGCTACGATCCGGACGACCTTTTCGACGACAACGGCCGGCTGAAGGCGGAGTTGCGGGCGCTCTCGCCCGGCGGCGAACGGCGCATGGGTGCCAACCCGCATGCCAATGGCGGCCTGATCCGCAAGGAACTCATCGTGCCCGACATCCGCGCCTATGCGGTGCCGGTGAAGACGCGAGGTGCCGACATGGTCCAGACGACGGAAATCCTCGGCAAATATCTGCGCGACGTGATGAAGCTCAACGACGCCAATTCCAACTTCCGCATCTTCGGCCCGGACGAAACCGAGTCCAACCGGCTCGGCAATGTCTTCGAGGTGACCGACCGCGTCTGGATGGAAAGAATCGAGCCCTACGATGTGCACCTTTCGCGCGACGGCCGGGTGATGGAGGTGCTTTCCGAGCACCTCTGCCAGGGTTGGCTGGAAGGTTATCTGCTGACCGGCCGGCACGGCCTCTTCTCGTGCTACGAGGCCTTCATCCACATCATCGATTCGATGTTCAACCAGCACGCCAAGTGGCTGAAGGTCTCGCGCGAACTGCCGTGGCGCAAGCCCGTCTCCTCGCTCAACTACCTGCTCACCTCGCATGTCTGGCGGCAGGACCATAACGGCTTCTCCCATCAGGATCCGGGCTTCCTCGATCTCGTCGCCAACAAGAAAGCGGATATCGTTCGCATCTATCTGCCGCCGGATGCCAACACACTCTTATGGATCGGCGACCACTGCCTCAAGACCTGGGACCGCGTCAACGTCATCGTCGCCGGCAAACAGCCGGAGCCGCAATGGCTGACCATGGATGAGGCGGTCAGGCATTGCGAGGCCGGAATCGGCATCTGGGACTGGGCGAGCAACGAGGACGGTGCGGTCGAGCCCGACGTTGTGATGGCCTGCGCCGGCGACGTGCCGACGCTGGAGACGCTTGCCGCGGTTTCCCTGCTACGCGAGGCGATACCTGAGTTGAGGATCCGCGTCGTTAACGTCGTTGACCTGCTCGCCCTGCAGTCCCAGGACCAGCATCCGCACGGCCTGCCCGACGAGCAATTCGACCGGCTGTTCACCACCGACCGCCCGGTGATCTTCGCCTATCACGGTTATCCCTACCTCATCCACCGGCTGACCTACAAACGCACCAACCACCAGAACATCCATGTGCGCGGCTTCATCGAGGAGGGTACGACGACGACGCCCTTCGACATGACGGTGCTGAACGAACTCGACCGATTCCACCTCGCCATCGAAGCAATCGAGCGGGTGCCGGGCCTCAAGGAAAAGGCGGCTGGTGTGATCGACATGCTCAAGGGCAAGCTTGGCGAACATACACGCTATGTCCGCGAACATGGCCAGGACATGCCGGAAATCCGTGACTGGAAATGGCCGGCACGCTGACGCCGCATCCATGAAGGCCCTGGCTTCCGGTTCAGGGCCTTCACCGCGGTGAGTAAACGGGCGTCGAGGCGAGATCACGTTTCGGTGTTTCGCGGCGATGTGTGTAACCAATCGCCTGCCTCTTCCGTAATCATGCAGGAAAGCAGATTATGGACCGGGAGGCTCCACCATGATGAACAGACGCATATTCCTGGCCGGCAGCGCTCTGGCGCTCGCCGCAGTCCCTCTTGCCGCGAGCATCCGCTCGACGTTCGCGGCGGCCGGAAACAGTTTCCCCGTGACCCATACGGCGAACGAATGGCGCAAGCTTTTGACGCCGGAGCAGTACAATATCCTGCGCGAAGAGGGCACCGAATATCCCGGCAGCAGCGCGCTCCTCAATGAGCATCGCAAGGGCACGTTCGCCTGTGTCGGCTGTGACCAGGCGCTTTTCTCGTCGGAGACGAAATTCGAAAGCGGCACCGGCTGGCCGAGCTTCTGGGCGCCTCTCAAGGACGCCGTGGGCACGGTGAGCGACACCACGCTCGGCATGGTCCGCGTCGCCGTTCATTGCGCCCGTTGCGGCGGCCATCTCGGCCATGTCTTCGACGACGGACCGAAGCCGACCGGCCTGCGCTACTGCATGAACGGCGCGGTCATGAAATTCCGTGCCGTATCGGCCTGATCCGCCTCCCTATCCTTCATTCACTTCGGTTGAGGAAACCGCCATGAAAAACAGAGCGAAAACACCCTATGGCCTCACCGCCTTTGCCGGCACGGCACTGGTTCTGGCGGGCCTGACGTTCGGCGCGGCCAGCCGCGCCACGGCCCAGGAGGGAATTGCCATCCCCGCCCCCACGATCGACCAGGCCGCGAGCACGGCTGCGACCGAAACCGCCATCTTCGCCGGCGGCTGCTTCTGGGGCGTCCAGGGCGTGTTCCAGCATGTCGAGGGCGTCAAGAACGCCGTCTCCGGTTATGCCGGCGGCGCCAAGGAGACCGCTGTCTACGAGACGGTCGGTTACGGCAAGACCGGCCATGCGGAGGCGGTTCGCGTGACATTCGATCCGAAGAAGGTCACCTACGGACATCTGCTGCAGATCTATTTCTCGGTCGCCCATGACCCGACCCAGCTCAACCGCCAGGGGCCGGATACGGGAACGCAGTACCGCTCGACGGTCTTCCCGACCAGCGCGGAACAGGCCCGCGTCGCCAAGGCCTATATCGACCAGCTCGACAAGGCCAAGCTCTTCCACGCGCCGATTGCCACGACCATCGAGCCCGGCAAGGCCTTCTATCCGGCGGAAGCCTATCATCAGGACTTCCTGACCCAGAACCCGACCTACCCCTATATCGTCTATAACGACCTGCCGAAGATCGAGAACCTCAAGAAGCTGTTCCCGAGCGATTACCGCGACAAGCCGGTCCTGGTCGCAGAGGCCGGCATCGGCAACTGAGACCCAAGGGTACCATTCCGCTATCGCCCGTCTGGCGATAGCGGCGTCTCGAAAGCCTCAGCCTTCCTGCACGGCCTCGGTGCGCTTCGTCACACCGGGCACGCAGAGGCAGGCGACGATGATGAGAGCGGTGATCAGGAACATCGCGATGAAGGTCATGTGCAGCGCGTGCTGGAGCGCCAACCGGATGGGCGAACCGGCCGCAAGTCCGTTGCCGACGCCCTGCAGCAGATCGCGCAACTGATCGGACGTGATCGGTCCCGCGACGGAATTGGCAAGCCCGTAGGTCAGGACGGCGCCGAGAAGTGCTGCACCGAGCGTGCTGCCGAGATTGCGGGAAAAGACGTTGGAGGCTGTCGCGCTGCCGCGTTCGGACCAGCCGACATTGTCCTGGATGATCACCAGGCCGGAGATATTGAGCAGGCCCATCCCGAAGCCCATCAGCAGCGAGCCGGCACCCGCCTGGACGGGCGAGCTTTCCGGCGTCAGCAGCACCAGGAGAAACGCCCCGACCGGAACGAAAAGGCTGCCGGCGATCATCAGCGGCCGCAGTCCGAAGCGCGGGAACATCCGCGAGGCGAAGGTCCCGCCGCTCGGCCAGCCGACCAGCAGCATCGTCAGCGTGAAACCGGCCACCAGCGGCGAGCGGTTGAGCACCGTCTGCACATACATGGGCAGGAAGGTCGTCAGGCCCATGATCGCCATGCTGGCGAGAAAGACCGCCGTATTGGCGAATGCGATCGGCCGCTTCAGCCAGAGCTGGAGGGAAACCATCGGGGCCTCGGCGCGCCGCTCCTGCCAGATGAACAGCATGAAGCTGACAAGGAAGATCGCCAGCGAAACGAACATGTAGGCGGTGGCGCCTTCGGTTTCAGTGAGCGCGATCATTAGGGCGGAAATGGCCACGGCAAAGAGCCCCGCCCCAAGAAAGTCTATCGATGCCGTGCGGGTTTGTTTTTCTTCGCGCAGGAAAAGAATGAAGGCCACCGCCGACATGATGCCGATCGGAACATTGATCCAGAATACCCAGGCCCAGGGCAGGCTGTGGACGATGAGGCTGCCGAGCAGCGGCCCGACGACCGCAGAAAGCGCCCAGACGCTGGCGAGATATCCCTGGACCTTGCCACGTTCCGCCCCCGGATACAGATCGCCGACGACGGTCATGATGACCGGCTGGATCGCGCCGGCACCGATGCCCTGCAACAGCCGGAAGGCGATCATCGACGGCATCGACCAGGCAAAGCCCGCAAGAATGGAAGCGATCAGGAAGATTGCCGTGCCGAACAGGATGATCGGCTTGCGGCCGTAGATATCGGAGAGCTTGCCGAACACCACGGTCATTGCCGTCTGCGCCAGCAGGAAGGAGGAGAACACCCAGCTGTAGAGGTTCAGCTGTCCGAGCTGGGCGGCGATCTGCGGCATGGCCGTCGAAACGATGGTCGCCTCGATTGCGATCATCGCCATGCTTGCCATGACGGCCGCAATGACGAGCGCCCGGTTGGAGCTTGGATGGGTCATGGATTCACCTGGAGGACGCCACGCGGCGAACGCGATAGGGATGGATGTTCGGCGGTCAAACGGCCGTCGGTGAGGGATGTTTCTTAGTATCCCCCTGCGGGCGGGCGTCAAGCACGAAACCTGGCATTTATCAAGGAAATAACGCGCCCGTGATCGTGGCCGGCAGATCAGACCGACCTGATATCCGATCGGCCGGTTGCCATTGACGCCTCTTGCTCGGCAGCCGCGACCTGATTGCGGCCGCTGTTCTTTGCCCGGTAGAGCGCATGGTCGGCGCGCTCGAACAGCTCGCCGGTGGTCAGCCTCTCGCCCCTTGCGGGATAGAAGGTCGCCATGCCGATGCTGATCGTCACATACCCCCAGGGAAGATTCTTCTCATGCGGCAAACGAAGACCGGCGACGCGCTGGCGGATGTTTTCCGCCGCCTTCGACGCGCCGGCACCATCCGTATCCGGCAGGAGGACGGCGATTTCCTCGCCGCCATAACGGGCCACGAAATCCTTCGACCGGCGGATCGAACCGCGCACGACATCCGCGAGCGCGCGCAGACAGTCATCGCCGGCGGCGTGGCCATAGGTATCGTTGAAGAACTTGAAACGGTCCGCGTCGATCATCAGAATGGAAAGCGGCGTGCGCTGCTGTGCGGCCTGCAGCACCATATCCTCGAAATGAATGTTGAAGGAACGGCGATTGGCAAGCTGGGTGAGCTCGTCAGTATTGGCGAGCGTGTCCAGCTCCTCCTGGATGTTCTTCTGGCGCGTGACGTCGCGGGTGACGGCAACGATGCGGATATCCGTGCCGCCAGTGCCGCCCGGCAGCCTGTTCAGCGTGGTTTCGAGCCAGATCTGCTTGCCGTCGGCCCGTTTGCGACGGACGACCATGTTTTCCCTGGTCGATCCTTCCCGCAGGCGATCCATGACCTGGCTGACGACGTCGTGATCGTCCTCATGCAGATTCTCGAGGATATGGGTGCCGAGCATCGCCTCGGCATCGACGCCGAATATCTCCCGGACGGATGGGGAGAGATATTCCCTGATCCCATGGCCGTTGAAGCGCTGGATGAGGTCGCCGGAGCCTTCCGCCAGTAGCCGGAATTCAGCTTCGCGCGCCACCAGCAACGCTTCGCTCGCCCGCCGCAACATGATCTGGCGTCGCCAGCGCCAGACCAGGAAGCCGGTGATCGTCACCAGGATGAAGCAAGACATCCAGCGGATCCGCGCGCCCCTCATCCAGGTCGCCAACGTTTCGGACTCGGATGCCGCGGCAAGCCCGACCATTCCGCTGTGCTCGCTCCGATAAAAGCCACCTATGCGCTGCGTCTCGTCTATCGGCGACGTGAAGTGATAGGAGCCGGAACCCCTTTGGCGAAGGTGGGTCGTGAAGAGGTCGTAGGTGGAGACGCTCGATCCCAGCAGTGTCTGGAGGAATGGGGCGCGCGCCAACACGACACCGTCGCGGCGGACCAACAGGAAGGATCCCTCACTGCCGAGGCTGAACCCTTGAAAGAAATTGGTCAGTTCCGTGAGGATGAAGGCCGCAAGCGCAACTCCGCCGAAACTCCCGTCCGGATTGCTGATCCTTTGGGTGACGGGCAATATCCACTGGCTGGATAACTTGTTCTTCAACGGCCTGCCCAAAACGGGCTCCCGCGTCTCGGAGGATTGGTGGAAGACGAAATATTCCCGATCTGAAAAATTGAGACCGCTGGCGTCGATCGAAGACGATGTTGCGATCATTCTTCCGTCGGCGTCGATAACGGCGAGAGCGTCGAGCCAAGGGGTGGTATCGACCTGACTCTTCATCACCTGGGTGATCTTTGCCGGCATGTCCGGCGCACCGCGTTCCTGCTGGATCTGGGTGATCACGGCTGCCAGCGGAAACTTCGCCATATCGACCGTATCGTCGGCATGCTGCACCAGCGCCTTGGCCGTCTGGATCAGCTCGGCCTCGACGTGAGAGACCTGGGATTTCCAGCTGGAATATTCCCCCCAGACGATCAGTCCCACAAAGCCGAAAACGGCGAATGCGACGGCAACGAACGTCCTGGCCGGCAGGTATTTGATCGCACCAGTCATCTCTCTCTCCCAAACCGACGCAAAAGGGCGGCTCAGGAGTCGCGATCCGCCGATCAAGGACATTAGGAAGAAGACGTTTACGTTAGCCTAATTTAACTTACCTCTATTTTAATCATGGATTTGCGGGGCAAAGCTGGGAATGAACGTTCTGGGCGCCGGTAGCTCGCCGAATGGCTGCAGTCACCTCCTCCTCACGCACGCGCCGCGCGATACAGGACAGGATGTTCAGGTGGTCGGAGCGGTTTTCCGGATTGAGGAGCAGGAAGACGAGATCGACCGGCTCGTCGTCCACCGCCTCGAAATCGACCGGCTTCGCCAGCCGCGCGAAAAGGCAGAAATGCCGATCGAGGCCCTTCACATTCGCATGCGGAATGGCGATGCCGGCGCCGATCCCCGTCGAACCCAGGGTTTCGCGGTTGGTCAGCACCCGGACGATTTCGCCCGCATCCAGCGCCAGTCTTTCGGCGGCGAGAATCGAAAGCTGCTTGATCAGGATCGCCTTCGAGGGTGGCGCGAGATCGAGCACGATATTCTCCGGCGGGAGGTAATCACCGAGTTTCATATGTCATGTCCATGGATTGGGATCGCAGCGCCTATTGGCCTTCCTGCAGCCGATAACCGACGCCGGTCTCGGTCAGGATGTATTGCGGCTGGTCCGGCGCCTTTTCGATCTTCTGGCGAAGTTGCCGCACGTAGACCCGCAGGTACTGCACGTCGGTCAAACCGTCCCAGACGTGTTCGAGAAGGAAACGATGGGTGAGGACCTTGCCCGCATGCTGGACCAGGATACGCAGGATATCGTATTCCTTGGGCGACAGCTTGACCTCCTTGTCCGCCACCTTGACGATGCGCTTGACGAGGTCGACCGAAAGCTCGCCGGTCTGGAAGATCGGCTTTTCGCCCTGGGTCTGGAGCCGGTGGCGAAGCGCCACGCGGATGCGGGCAACGAGTTCGTTCATGCCGAATGGTTTCGTCACATAGTCGTCGGCGCCGAGTTCGAGCGCCTTGACGATGCCGGCCTCATCTGTACGGCTCGACAGGATGACGATCGGCAGATCCAGCCCCTCGCCGCGCCATCTGGCGAGCAGATCATGGCCGGCCATATCCGGCAGGCCGAGATCGAGGATGATCAGGTCCGGCTTCTCGGACTTGACGAGATCGATCGCGACCTTGGCATTCATCGCCTCGCTGACCGCATAATCCTGGGTGGAGAGGCCGACGCGCAAGAGCTTGCGGATCGGGGGCTCGTCATCGACGATCAGGACGCGCACCGCGGTATTGGTCATTCCTGTTCTCCCAGAATGGGCATTTCGGTCGGCACCGGCATGCGGATCGTAAAGATCGCACCGGCACGATCGGAGCGGTTGGCAGCCCTGATCGTGCCGCCCATGGCCTCGATGAAGCCGCGGCATATAGAAAGGCCAAGCCCGGTGCCGGCCCGCACGTGGTCACCCTTCCGAACGCGGTAGAAACTGTCGAAGATGCGCTCCAGATCGTCGCGCGGGATGCCCGGTCCTTCATCCGTCACCGAGATAAGAACCGAATCGCCGTCCTGCCAGCCTCGAATGTCGATCACCGTCTCGTCGGGCGCATATTTGGCGGCATTGTCGATGAGGTTGAACAGGACCTGTTCGAACAGGACCGGATCGACCTTCAGCATCGGCATGTCCGCCGGAATGCTGACGTTGAGCTTGTGCCCGGAGGTGATCTTCGCGGCCCGGCTCAAGGCGGTGCCGACGATATCGCCCGCAAAGTGGAAGGCATAGTTCGGCTCCATGGCGCCGGAACCGATGCGCGTCATATCGAGCAGGTTGGAGATGAAGCGGTTCAGCCGCTCGGACTCGTCGACCACGCTGGTCAGCAGTTCGGCGCGCGCCTCTTCCGGAATATCGGCGCCAAAGTCCTTGAGCGTGCCGGCGGAGCCCATGATCGCGGCAAGCGGCGTCTTCAGGTCGTGCGAGATCGAGGTGAGCAGCGCGGTGCGCAGGCGATCGGTCTCGGCGGCGAGCTTGGCCTTGTCGACATCCGAGACGAGCTGGATGCGCTCAATCGCAAGTGCGGCCTGATCTGCCAGCGCATCGAACAGCCGCTGCTGTTCGGGCGTCAACAGCGGTCCCTGCTTGTCGTTGTCGAGGCCGATGACGCCGACCGCCTCGCGGCCGGTGCGCATTGGCAGGTAGAGGCGTTTTGCGCCCGGCAGCGTATCGGCGGCGCGGCCGGCCGGGCGATTGTGCTCCCAGGCCCATTTGGCGGCGGCGATATCGGCATCCACCAGCGTGTCGTCCGGCGGGTAACCGGCCTTGACGGCGATCGAACCATTCTCCGGCAGCAGGATGACCACCCGGACCTTCAACATCGAGGCGATCTGGAAGGCGGTCGCCCAGAGTACGTCGTCCAGCGTGCCCGTGCCAGCGAGTTTTTTCGAGAAGAGGTAAAGGTCTTCGGTGGTGCGGGCTCTCCGACGGGCGGCAGCGGCCTGGCGCTGGACGGCCGCCGTCAGGTTGGAAGCGACGACCGCGACGCCAAGATAAAAGAACAGCGCCACCAGGCTTTCCGGGTCCCGGACCGTAAACGTGTAGCGCGGCTCGAGAAAAAAGAAATTGAAGGAGAGAGCGCCAGCCACGGAGGCGAACAGGCCCGGTCCCAGCCCGCCGCGCACCGCCGCCGCCAGCACCGCCATCAGGAAAACCAGGGCAAGGTTGCGAACGTCGAGCGTCTGGTCGAGCGCAGCACCGGCTATGATCGCGAGAGCCACAAAGATCGTACTTTTGACATAGGGCTTGAAACGGAAGGCCTTGGGCAGCTGCGCCGCCTTCAGGCCGCGTTTCGGTTCGCCTTCCTTGGAGTCGCCGGAGATGACATGGACGCTGATATCGCCCGCATAACGGATCAGGTCATAGGTGACAGACCCCTGCAAGACCTGCCGCCAACGCGGTCTGGCCGGGCGCCCGACGACGATATGGGTGAAGTTGTTGGCATTGGCATAGGCGATGATCTCGCGCGACGGCTGCAGCGCCGGCAGCGTCACGGTCTCGGCGCCGAGCTGTTCGGCCAGCCGCATGTTGGCCGCCAGCCGGTCCTTGTCCTGTTCCGGCAGATTGACTGATTGCGGCGTTTCGAGATGCAATGCAGCCCATGGCGCCCGCAGGCGATCGGCCTGGCGGCGCGCGTACCGCACCAGGCTCGCGCCGTTCCTGCCGTGGTCGAAGCACACCAGCACCCGATCGCCGGCCGCCCAGGGGCCGGAAATCGCATGCGCCTGCATATGGTTCAAAAGCTGCTCGTCAACCCGCTGGGCGGTGCGGCGGAGCGCCAGTTCGCGCAGTGCCGTCAGATTGCCGGGGGAAAAGTAGTTCTCGATAGCACGCCGCGCCGTCTGCGGGACATAGACCTTGCCGTCGTTCAGCCGCTTGATGAGATCGTCGGGGGTGATGTCGATGATCTCGACGTCGTCGGCCCTGTCGATGATGCTGTCCGGCACGGTCTCACGCACCCGGACACGAGTGATCTGTGCCACCACGTCGTTCAAGCTCTCGACATGCTGGATGTTGAGCGTCGAATAGACGTCGATGCCCTGCGAGAGGATTTCCTGCACATCCATGTAACGCTTCGGATGGCGGCTGCCGGCGGCGTTGGTATGGGCAAGTTCGTCGACCAGGACCAGGGCGGGACGACGCGCCAGAATGGCGTCGAGGTCCATTTCATCGAGCTGCTGGCCGCGATAGTCGATCGCCTTTCGGGGCACGATCTCGAAACCCTCGACCAGCGCCTCGGTTTCCTTGCGGCCATGGGTCTCGACGACGCCGATCACCACGTCGAGGCCGTCGACTTTCCGGGCGCGGCCGGACATCAGCATCTCGTAAGTCTTGCCGACACCGGGGGCGGCGCCCAGGAAGATCTTCAGCCGCCCGCGCGATTCTCGCTCGGCATGCTCCAGAAGCGCATCCGGCGAAGGCCTGTTTTCACTCTCGCGACTGTCGTCGGGCATTGGCTACCTGTCTCCCATGCGGGAAGCGGCGGCCGTCGATGCTGACAGCCGCCGCCATTTCAATTTAAGAACGGGCGCCGTCAAGCGCCATGTTGAGCGCCAGAACATTGACCACAGGTTCGCCGAGGAAACCGAGTTCGGGACCTTCGACATGGGCCTCGACGAGCGCGCGGACCGCGGCCTCGTCCATTTGCCGAGCCTTGGCGACGCGCGGCACCTGGAAGAGGGCAGCTTCCGGCGAGACATGCGGGTCGAGGCCGCTGCCGGATGCGGTGACGAGGTCGATCGGCACGTCCGCGCTCGGGTTGGTGGCCTTGGCGGCCTCGTAGTCCGCCTTGACCCGGTCTATCAGCTTGGCGCTGGTCGGGCCGAGGTTGGAGCCGGAGGACGAGGCGGCATTGTAACCGTCGCCGGCGGCAGACGGGCGGCCGTGGAAATACTGGTCGCCGGTAAAGGCCTGGCCGATCAGGGCCGAGCCGACAACGGTTCCCTCCTTCTCGATCAGACTGCCGTTCGCCTGGGTGGGGAAGACGGCTTGCGCGATGCCGGTCATGGCGAAGGGGTAGATCAGGCCGGTAATGGCCGTAGTGGCGACGATCATGACGATCGCGGGACGAAGTTGCTTGAACATTGTCATTTCTCCGAAAAGCGTTTTCAAGCGAAGTGGATGCCGGTTCGCGTGAAGAAACGCGAAAAGATTAAGCGAGACCGATCGCGGTGATGATCATGTCGATCGCCTTGATGCCGATGAAGGGGACGATGATACCGCCGAGACCATAGACGAGCAGGTTGCGGGACAGCAGCGCGCCAGCACCGATGGCGCGGTATTTGACGCCCTTCAGCGACAGCGGGATCAGCACGACGATGATCAGCGCGTTGAAGATGATCGCCGACAGGATGGCGCTTTGCGGCGTGGCCAGCCCCATGATGTTGAGCACGCCGAGCTGCGGATAGAAGGTCAGGAACATCGCCGGGATGATGGCGAAATATTTGGCTATGTCGTTGGCGATCGAGAAGGTGGTCAGCGCGCCGCGGGTCATGAGGAGCTGCTTGCCGATCTCGACGATCTCGATGAGCTTGGTCGGGTCCGAGTCGAGGTCGACCATGTTGCCGGCCTCACGGGCAGCGACCGTACCGGTGTTCATGGCGACGCCGACATCGGCCTGGGCAAGCGCCGGGGCGTCGTTGGTGCCGTCGCCGCACATGGCGACGAGCTTGCCTTTGGCCTGTTCCTCGCGGATCAGCGTCAGCTTGTTCTCTGGGGTCGCCTGGGCGAGGAAGTCGTCGACGCCGGCTTCGGCGGCAATCGCCGCCGCGGTCATTGGGTTGTCGCCGGTGATCATCACGGTGCGGATGCCCATGCGGCGCAGTTCCGAGAACCGCTCGCGGATGCCGCCCTTGACGATGTCCTTCAGCTGGACGACGCCGAGCAGCTTGCCGTCACGGGCAACGGCGAGTGGCGTGCCGCCGGCCTTGGCGATTTCGTCGGCGATCGCCTGGAGCTCGCGCACGATATCGGATTGCGGGCTGACGGCGATTGCCGCATTGCCGGAGACCGGCATCGTGCCCGAGCCGACATAGGCGAGGACTGCATCGACCGCGCCCTTGCGGATCTGGGAGCCTTCAAGATCGACGCCGCTCATGCGGGTCTGGGCGGTGAAGGGGACGAAGGTCGCCTTGAGGCTCGCCATGTCGCGGCCGCGGATGGCGTATTTCTCCTTGGCGAGCACGACGATGGAACGGCCTTCCGGCGTTTCGTCGGCCAGCGAGGCGAGCTGGGCCGCATCGGCGAGATCCTGTTCGGAGACGCCGCGAACCGGGCGGAACGAGGTGGCCTGGCGGTTGCCGAGCGTGATCGTGCCGGTCTTGTCGAGGAGGAGCGTATCGACGTCGCCGGCAGCTTCCACCGCGCGGCCGGACATGGCGAGCACGTTGAAGCGGACGAGACGGTCCATGCCGGCGATGCCGATTGCCGAGAGCAGCGCGCCGATCGTGGTCGGGATCAGCGTCACGAACAGGGCGACGAGGATGATGATCGGGATCGAGCCGCCGGCATAGATCGCAAAGCTCGGGATCGTTGCGGTGGCGAGCACGAAGATCAGCGTCATGCCGGCGAGCAGGATGTTGAGCGCAATCTCGTTCGGCGTCTTCTGGCGCTCGGCGCCTTCAACGAGCGAGATCATCCGGTCAAGGAAGGTCGAGCCGGCAGCGGCCGTGATGCGGACACGGATCCAGTCGGATAGCACCTGCGTGCCGCCGGTCACGGCCGAGCGGTCGCCGCCGGATTCGCGGATGACCGGGGCGGATTCACCGGTGATCGCGGCTTCGTTGACCGAGGCGACACCCTCGATGACTTCGCCATCGGAGGGAATGATGTCGCCGGGTTCGACGAGCACGACGTCGCCGACCTTGAGGCTGGTGCCGGCGACCATCTTGTACTGGGTGCGGTCGCTGCCCGAGAGCAGCTTGGCTTGGGTTTCGGTGCGGGCCTTGCGCAGCGAATCCGCCTGCGCCTTGCCGCGGCCTTCGGCGACCGCTTCGGCGAAGTTGGCGAACAGCACGGTGAACCACAGCCAGACGTTGATCTGGAAGGAGAAGCCGAGATTGCCGTTGCCGGCCGCGAGATCGCGCAGGAAAAGCACGGTTGTGAGGACCGAGACCGTGGCCACGACGAACATGACGGGGTTCTTGGAGAGCGTCCGCGGGTTGAGCTTCTTGAAAGCGGCTCCCACGGCCGGAATGAGGATGCGACTATCCATGATACTCGCGGATTTTGCCTGGCTCATAAGAGACTCCAGCTTTGAAAATGAGTTGCCTTGTCAAACGAGGCGACGACGGTTCGATCAGCCGCGCAAGACTTCGATCACGAGGACAACGGCAAGAATGACCGCCGTCATGATAAAAATTGCATAGGAGCCGTAGGGGCTCTGCTCACCCTTGCCTCGTTTCTGCGAGGCAAGGGTGGACTGTCTGCGGAGGGCTTTGCGGATGCTCATGGCATAGCTCCCTCACTACCTCAGAAGGTCTGGCCGGCGATCATGACCAGGTGTTCGACGACCGGGCCGAGCGCCAGAGCGGGCATGAAGGTGAGGCCGCCGACGATCAGGATCGTGCCGACCAGCAGGCCGACGAAGAGAGGGCCGTCGGTCGGGAAGGTGCCGGCCGACGCCGGAACCGTCTTCTTGGCGACCAGCGAGCCTGCAATTGCAAGTGCCGGGATGATGACCAGGAACCGGCCCATCAGCATGCCGATCCCGAGCGTCACGTTGTACCAGGGCGTGTTGCCGGTCAGTCCGCCGAAAGCCGAGCCGTTGTTGGCCGCGGCCGACGTATAGGCATAAAGGATTTCGGAGAAGCCGTGCGGGCCGGCGGTGCCGATCGAGGCGACGGCGGACGGCAGGACCGCGGCGATGGCCGTGAAGACCAGCATGGCAAGCGGCAGGCAGAGGATGGCAAGCACGGCCATCTTCATCTCCTTCGCCTCGATCTTCTTGCCGAGATATTCTGGCGTCCGACCGACCATAAGCCCGGCCACGAAAACTGCGACGATAATGAAGAGGATGATGCCGTAGAAGCCCGCGCCGACGCCGCCGACGATGACTTCGCCGAGCTGCATGTTGATCAGCGGGATCAGGCCGCCGAGCGCGGTGAACGAACCATGCATGGCATTGACCGCGCCGCAGGAGGCCGCCGTGGTGATCACCGCAAACAGCGAGGACATGGCGACGCCGAAGCGGACTTCCTTGCCTTCCATGTTGCCGCCGGCAAGACCGAGCTGGTGCATGAGAGGATTGCCGGAAGCTTCCGCCCAGTAGGTGATGCCGACACCGACGACGAACAGGACGCCCATCGAGGCGAGGATCGCCCAGCCCTGGCGCTGGTTGCCGACCATGCGGCCGAAGACGTTGGTGAAACCCGCACCGATCGCGAAGATCGACAGCATCTGGATGAGGTTGGATATCGCATTCGGATTTTCGAACGGATGGGCGGAGTTGGCGTTGAAGAAGCCGCCGCCATTGGTGCCGAGCATCTTGATGGCAAGCTGCGAGGCGACCGGGCCGAGCGCGATGGTCTGCTTGGCGCCTTCCAGCGTCGTCGCCTCGACATAAGGCCCAAGCGTCTGCGGCACGCCGAGATAGACGTAGACCAGCGTCAGCACGATGCAGATCGGCAGCAGGATGTAGAGCGTGGCGCGAGTCATATCGACCCAGAAATTGCCGATCGCCTTGCCGGACGCGCGCGAGAAGGCGCGGATCAGGCCGACGGCGATCGCCATGCCGGTCGCGGCAGACACGAAGTTCTGCACGTTAAGGCCCATCATCTGGGTGAGATAGGACATGGTGCTTTCGCCACCGTAGTTCTGCCAGTTGGTATTGCTGACGAAGCTGACGGCGGTGTTGAAGGAAAGCTCCGGCGGAACGGCGGCCATGCCGGCCGGATTATAGGGCAGGCCGGCCTGCAGGCGCATCATCGCATAGAGCACGATGACGCCGAACAGGTTGAACATCAGCAGCGAGAATGCATAGGCGGTCCAATGCTGGTCTTCGCGCTCGCTGGTGCCGGCCACGGCATAAAGTCCCCGTTCGATCGGAACGAGGACAGGTGACAGAAAGGTGCGCTCGCCTGAAAAGACACGCGTCATGTAACCGCCGAGCGGTTTGACGAGCGCGATGATGATCCCGCAATAAAGCAGGATCTGAAGCCATCCGTTGAGGGTCATTTGGGGTTAACTTTCAATACCCGGCAGCTGACGAAAGGCGCCGGTTCTCTTCAAAAGCGTTCTTTTCAGAAGCGTTCGGGACGAATGAGAGCGTATGTGAGGTAGACGGTGAGGAACACGGTCACGGCACCGCTCAGGACATAATCGAGGATCATCGGAACTTCTCCCTTCAAAGCCTGTCGCAGGCGCGGGTATAGGCAAAGCAGAGGCCGAAAAA
This sequence comes from Neorhizobium vignae, assembly GCF_000732195.1. Taxonomy (GTDB): domain Bacteria; phylum Pseudomonadota; class Alphaproteobacteria; order Rhizobiales; family Rhizobiaceae; genus Neorhizobium; species Neorhizobium vignae. The sequence continues at coordinate 86,340 of NZ_JNNU01000014.1, read as the reverse complement.
GACGACGGCGGTGCCGAGTAGAATGACGTCCAACATTGATCTGGACTCCTGTTGTTAAGGCGAGGCCGGACAAGACAAAGGGTGCCATCCATGAAAGACGGCACCTTGTTGCTTTCCGGCTTGGAGATGATCTTTTGCGATCTCTCTGACGCTAATATGCGGCGCGACCGCATAGGGGTTCGAGACGGAGCGCAGAGGAAAGAAATAAAAATCCTATAGGAATTTCGCTCGCTCCGGCGGCGGCTATTCTCAGGAAGCGGCCGCAAAGGTTATCACGTAGGCGGTGACGAGCATCACCAGCATGACTGCGAGCATGCCGAGGATGATGTTCGAAGCGCGCAGACGGTCTGACTTCCCGAAAGGGCGGGAGCGCGGATAGACATTCCCACGCATATAGTAGATGGCCCTGGACATCGGCATTCTCCTCACGCCCGTCCCGCGATCTTCATGTGGGAGCTTTTCGCCGGAGAGCGACTGACCGGGGTCTCGAAAATCGATCCGAGGCTCAAGGTCACATCTTCCGGGACGCAGCAGACGGCGCCGGGCTCATGATCGCTTTCGAACATCGCGAAATGCACCGCCGACGCCCGGTCGGTGAAGAGGCCGCCGATGAGACCTTCCCGGTCGGAGACGATCCAGCGGCCGCCGGCATCGCGGCCGACCGTGAAACGCACGCCACGCGAGGGAGATTTGCTTTTCAACATTGCCTTGCTCATCGTGTTTCTCCTCAAGCCACCATCATGGAAACGAGGCCGGCGGCGCAGAGGCCGAGACCGATGACGCCGAGGAGCCTCAGGAAGACCCCGACATTCGCATCGACCGGGCGATCTGGCTGCGACAGCCGGCATTGCTGGGCCTTGGCTTCAGCAAGATGCAGGGAGTAAACGTTCCCCAAACGACCAAACATTTCAGTCACTCCTTGTTGGGATTGGCCCGCGGCATTGTTCGCGCGGAGCCGGCATCTAAACCGATGCACGATCCGGAAGGTAGCGACGGCCCCATAGGCTTTCGATTGGAGGGGCCATGCGAAGAAATAGGGATTCCATATAAACAATCGCGATTTTTCATTTGCGCCGCAGCATTCCGGGCGGCATGTTTGAAATCCTCGAACTATAAAAGACTTGGGAAATGGAATTCAGATCATGACAGCAGATGCGATCGTGCTGGGAGCCGGCATTGTCGGCGTTTCGACGGCATTGCAGCTTGCCCGGCGCGGCAAATCGGTGGTTCTCGTCGACCGGAAAGAACCCGGCATGGAGACATCCTACGGCAATGCCGGGCTGATCCAGCGCGAGGGCGTCGTCCCCTACGGCTTTCCCCAGCAGTTCGGCCTGATCCTGCGTTATGCCATGAACAACCGTATCGATGCGCATTTCCACTGGCGGGCGATCCCATCGGTCACGTCGTTTCTGGCGAAATACTGGTGGCATTCGAACCTGACCCGCCACCAGCTGATCGCGCGCGCCTACGCACCGCTGATCGAGCACTCGATCGCGACCCACAACGAGCTGATCGAGGAAGCCGGGGCCCAGGATCTGATCGCCAAAAACGGCTGGACGGAGGTGTTCCGCACCCGCGCCAAGCATGACGGCGAGATCGGCGAGGCCGAACGGCTCCGCAAGGAATACGGCGTCGCCTTCAAGGAGCTTTCGCCTGCCGATATCGCCGAACAGGAGCCCAATCTTTCCACCGATTTCGTCGGCGGCCTGCGCTGGGAAGACCCATGGTCGGTCAAGGACCCGCTGGCGCTGACGCGCGCCTATGTGGCGCTGTTCGAAAAGCTCGGCGGCCGCGTGCTGAAGGGCGATGCCAAGAGCCTGTCGCAAACCAAGACCGGCTGGCGGATCGTCGCCGGCGATGGCACGGTGGAAGCCAAGGACGTGGTGGTGGCGCTCGGCCCCTGGTCCGATACGGTGACGAAACCGCTCGGTTACAATTTCCTGGTCGGCGTCAAGCGCGGCTACCACATGCACTATGCGGCCAAGGGCAATGCCAAGCTCAACGGTTGGACCATGGATGCGGAGCGCGGCTATTTCCTTGCGCCGATGAACCAGGGCATTCGCCTGACCACAGGGGCTGAATTCGCCCGTCGCGACGCGCCGAAGACGCCTGTTCAGCTGGATCGTGCCGAAGCAGTGGCGCGCAGCATCTTCCCGCTGGCGGAGCGGCTCGACAGCGAGCCATGGATGGGCGCCCGCCCCTGCACGCCGGACATGATGCCCGTGATCGGCAAGGCGCCTCGGCATGACGGCCTGTGGTTTGCCTTCGGCCACGCGCATCACGGCCTGACGCTTGGACCGGTCACCGGGCAGGTCATCGCCGAAGCCATCACGGGGCAGAAGCCTTTGATCGATATCTCGGCCTATCGCCCGGAGCGTTTCAACGCCTAGCTTACATAAGGAATGGGCTGGCCAGCAGGCGGCAAGGGCTGTCGGGCGTGACCGACGGGCCTATATTCGGACGGTGTGAGATGGCCTTCAAGACGAGCGACAATCCTCGCCACACGAATTCGTGGTACGCGGCCTCCGCCAAGGACAAGCGTGCCCGCCCTGCCCTCGAAGGTGCGATAGAAGCGGATGTCTGCGTCGTCGGCGCCGGGTTCACCGGCATTTCCGCGGCGCTCGAACTTGCCGAACGCGGTTATTCGGTCGTGGTGCTGGAGGCGGAGCGCATCGGCTTCGGCGCCTCGGGCCGCAATGGCGGTCAGATCGTCAACGGCTACAGCCGCGACCTCGAAACCATCGCCGGCCGTTATGGCCGCGACAAGGCGGTGAAGCTCGGGGCGATGTCGCTCGAAGGCGGCGAGATCATCCGCAGCCGCGTCGCGAAATACGGGATCGACTGCGATCTGGTGCATGGCGGCTTCTTCGCGGCCTTCACGAACAAGCAGATCCGCGAAATGGAGTATCACAAGGCCGATTGGGAACGATACGGCCACGGCGGGCTGGAGATGGTCTCGAAGGCCGAGGTCGGACGGTACGTGAAGACCGACCGCTATGCCGGCGGCATGATCGACAGGCTCGGCGGCCATATCCACCCGCTCAATCTGGTGCTTGGGGAAGCCGCTGCGTTCGAAAGCCTTGGCGGACGCATCTTCGAAGCCTCGCGCGTGACCGGCCTCGACATGGGCGAAAGACCGGTGGTGCGGACCGAAAGGGGTTCGGTGAAGACCTCCTACGTGCTGGTCTGCGGCAATGCCTATCTCTCTCCGCAGTTTCCGGAGATCAGCGGCCGGATGATGCCGGTTTCCAGCCAGGTGATGGCGACGGAACCGCTCGACGCCGCGCTAATCGAAAGCCTGCTGCCGGCCAATCATTGCGTCGAGGACGCCAATTACATCCTCGACTACTACAGGCGCACCGCGGACAACCGGCTGCTCTATGGCGGCGGCATCGGTTACGGCGGCCATGATCCGAGCGACCTTACAGGGGTCATCCGCCCCAACATGCTGAAGACGTTTCCGCAATTGAAGGACGCGAAGATCGATTATGCCTGGAGCGGCAATTTCGCGCTTACCCTGACGCGTATCCCGCATATGGGAAAACTATCGGACAAGGTCTATTTCTCGCATGGCGACAGCGGGCACGGGGTGACCACCACTCATCTGCTCGGCAAAATCCTCGGCGAGGCGGTCGCCGGCCATGCGGAACGCTTCGACATCTGGTCGTCGCTCCCCAACCTGCCCTTCCCCGGCGGCCGCACCTTCCGGGTACCGCTGACGGTGCTCGGCGCATGGTGGTATGGGTTGCGCGACCGGCTTGGTGTCTGACCCGGAGATCAGAGCGACGCCGGGAAACTGCCTGTAAGGTAGTAGGTCGCCTGCGCCCGAACAATGGACTTGAACTGCGTCACGATTCCGGCGGCTTCGTCTTCCGGAACCATGAGAGCCAACCGCAGGGTGGCGCCGGCCATGTGAAACATCACCAGGAGCGTCTGCGCATAACTTTCCCGCAGAGGCTGTTCCACGAAAGGTTCGGTCGCCTTGTAAAATACGTCGGCCTGGAAGCGGGTCTCGGCGATATCGAGGTCCGCAAGCGCCTTGTCGGCCTGGATGGCATTCAGCAGATCCTGGGTCGCGGGCCTTTCCCGCATATTGTAGTAGTACAGATCGAAAAGTTCGGCCGGTGCCTGCAAAGCTTCTTCTGCCGTGGTGATCTTTCCGATCTGCTCCGTCACCAGGGTACGAACCTCTTCGGCGTAACTCTCGTAGAGCGTGGCGATGATCGCGGACTTGTTCGGGAAATACTGATAGACCGATGCGATAGGCCCGCCGGACAGGGCGGCTATCTCCTTCATGGTCACCGCGTCGATGCCCTTCTGGCCGATCAGGTCCATGGATACTTTCAGGATCTCATCGATGCGCTCGCGGCTCCGCTCCTGTTTCGGCACCCGGCGAAGCGATCCCCGCCCCGGTACTTGCGTCGAATCTGGCATCCGCAAACCGTCTCCTCAAACACCTGCCAACCGCTGCCCTTCGTTGCCGGTGAATTTTCCGGTGGCCGAGAGCAGAATTGCTTGAACACAAACTGTTTGTTTATACGACGCCCGAAGAGCATCGGATCACGAAGGCCGGTAATTTTTAGAATACTTTCCACGCCGATGCACAAGACAGAACATCGGAGAAAACTGGAGCTTAAATCCTATTATCTATGCTCCGGCGAGCGTGGCAATACCATCGAAAGCCTTGCCGACAATGGTATCGACACTTGCGTCGATGTCGACCGTTACCACGCCGGCCTCATGCTCCGGGCTTTCCAGGGTTGCAAGCTGGCTCTGAAGCAGTGACGCCGGCATGAAATGGCCGGTACGCGCGCCCATCCGTTGCTCAAGTACCTTGGGGTCGCCGGTGAGGAAGACAAAATAGAGCGTGCCGCCGCTCTCGCGCCGTAGCCGGTCCCGATAGGTCTGTTTCAGGGCCGAGCACGATACCACCACGCTTTCGCCCCGCCCCCTCGCCCTGGCCAGTTCGTTGCCAATCAGATCGAGCCATGGCCAACGGTCGTCGTCGGTCAGCGGAATCCCTTTCGCCATCTTGGCGACGTTCGCCTCCGGATGCAGACGGTCGCCCTCCACGAACGCACAGCCGAGACGCGCGGCGAGGTGCTCGCCCACCGATGTCTTCCCCGATCCGCTGACACCCATGACGACGACTGCGAGAGGGAGCGTGATTTCGATTGCGGGCATAACTGACTTCCATTGATAACGCGTTCAGCAGGCGACAGGGGCGAATTGGGAAACTCGGGTTAACCGCGGATTTTCCAATTTTCTTACGAGAACCTTAGAGGAAATGCGATAAAGACTCATCTTCAAGCGAATTCCGTTCTCCAATCCAATGAGATCAACGATCATGCGGCGACTCATCAATATTATCGCGCTTCGCGTTTATCATATCCTGCGCGATACGGGCGGCAATTTTGCGATAGCGACTGCTCTGGCGTTGCCGGTCCTCGTGACCACCGCCGGTGGCGCGATCGATTTCGCCCAGGCCACGTTCGAACGCGGCCGGCTGCAGGGTGCGCTCGATGCGGCCGTGCTCAGCGCCGTGGCAAAACCTGATATCGCCAGTCAGCGCCGGGAAGCACTACGCTTTCTCACCGATACGGTTCCCGAAGACACCGACCTCGACAGCGCGCTTATCGTCGCCGCGAATACCGACGGTAGCCTGACGGGTACCTATGCCCAAGCTGTCCCCACCAATTTCCTCGGCCTGATCGGTATCCACACCATCGACGTCAAGGTCCGGTCCACCGCCATCGCGAACAGGAATCCGAAGCCTTCAGGCGCATGCATCTATGTGCTCGGCAATGCATCGCAGGCGGTTCTGATCAATTCGGGCGCCAATGTGCAGTCGGAGAAATGCGGCGTGGAAGTCAGTTCGACCCAGAACCCGGCCTTCATCATGAACAGCGGGGCGACGATCGATACGACCAGCTTCTGCGTTGCCGGCACCCAGTATATCAAGAACGGCGGAACGCTCAGCAACCTGAAGCCGGGATGCAAGGTTTCCGGAGATCCCTATGCCGGCAGCATTGCCGAGCCGGCCGTCTCCTCCACCTGCACTACCAGCGGCACAAAGGACGGAGCCGTGCAGGAAATGGCTCCCGGCGTCCATTGCGGCACCACCTTCAACGGATCGCCGAAGATCACGTTCAAACCCGGCCTCCATATCATCAAGGGCCGGATGATCATCAACTCCGGTTCGACGGTCGTCGCGGAGGGCGTGACCTTCTATTTTCCCGACACCGACAGCGAAATCCGCGCCAATGGCAGCTTGAGCTTCACCGCATCGGCGCCGACCAGCGGCACCTACAAGGGCATCCTAATGTTTGAAAAGACCAGCGATGCCGCCAACAATGCCCGCAAGCAGCAATACATCTTCAACGGTTCCAATGGGGAAACTCTCAAGGGAGTGATCCATCTTCCAAACCGCGACGTCACCTACAATTCGACGACGAACCAGACGAACCTCATCACGCTGGTGGTCAATACCATGATCATGAACTCGTCCAACTGGAAGATCGAACCCTATACGGGAGCTGCCGGTGGAACCGGTTCCGAGATCACCTCGGTGCGCCTCGTCAACTGACGATTACCGCTGCCGGGCGTCCTTGCCGAGCACGATTGGCATCAGTACCGACAGGAACATCAGCCGCAACACGTGGTGGGCGCCGACATAGGCGGGGTCGGCATGCAGCATGACCGCCATCGCCGACATGGTTTCCAGCCCACCCGGCGCAAAAGCGATCAGTGCCGCATCGAGCGGCACGCCGGTCAGATAGGAAACGCCGCCGGCAATCGCCGCTGCAAGCACGATGACGACCACCGTCACCACACCGCCGGCCACGAAGGCGGTGCGCAATTCGCTGATCGATACGCCACAGAAGCGCGTGCCGATGACCGAGCCGAGGATGACGTAGGTTGGGACGAGCAGCCAATTCGGAACGCCGCCGCTGATGAACCCTGTCACGTGCGTGGCGATCGACACCACGACACCGCCGAGCAGCAGTGCTGCCGGAAAATTCCAACGCATGAACAGCAGGCCGAACAGCGCCGAGACCACGAGCATGGCGACCAGAACGGGCGTGTTCATCGCCAGCGGAACCAGAACGGGATCTGTGCCGACGAGATCGAAGATTTCGACGATCAGGGGAACTGTGATGGTCAGCGCCAGCACGCGCACGCTCTGGCCAACACTGACGGCGCGCAGGTCGCAGCGGGTTTCGGCAGCGAGGCTCAGCACATAGCTCAGGTGGCCGGGGGAGGAGGCGAGCAGCGCGGTGATCCGGTCATAGTGGAAGAACCGCTGCAGCACCCAGGAGCTCACATAAAGCAGGATCACCACCGCCACGAGCACCATGACGAAACTCAGCGGCCAAGTGCGCGCCGCCACGATCACCTCCGGCGTCACGGTCGCCCCCATCGACACGCCGACGATGATGAAACAGGCGTTGCGGACCTGCGCCGGCACCGCCAGGTTCAGCCCGGCGAGCCCGGCAATGGTGATCGCGATTGCCGGACCGATGAGGTAAGGAGCTGGAAAAGCTATGAGAATTGCGATCAGCGCACCGGCAGTGCCGATCAGCGCAGTCAGCGCGAAGGTGCGCAATTCCGAAAGGGGCATGGCTTAATCCTGAAGGCGCCACAGGATGGAAAACTGACAAAAGCCAGTAAAACGCCTGGTCCCCTTCTATTGCAAATGGGCGAGAGGTCAACCTCTTCTGCCGCATATGCGGATAGCAAAAAGGCGCCGGCCTCAACGGCGGCGCCTTCGATAAGCGTGAATGGCAGGATCAAGCGGCCGGCGCGATGACCTTCGGGAGGGTCTTCGGCAGATGCAGCATATCGATGCCCAACAGGAAATTGATCTGCGGACGCGCCTTGACGAGGTCGTCGATCGTGTATTGCGCGAGCACGTCGAAGAACGCGTTGAGCGCCTTGCGAAGCGCGGCGTTCAGGCCGCAGCTGTCAACAAGCGGGCATTCCGCGACTCCCTCTTCGAAGCACTCTGCCATGGCAAAGCTGTCTTCAGTCACCTTGATGACATCGAAAAGAGTGATGCGGTCAGCGGCGCGGCCAAGCCTTACGCCACCATTGCGACCGCGCACGGTCTCCACCAGACCGGCCTTGTTGAGCGGCTGAAGGATCTTGAAGAGAAAGAGTTCGGAAACGCCGTATGCTCTTGCAATCTCGGGGATGCGGCTGAGGTGGCCTTCGTTGGCGGCACAATACATCAGCATCCGTACTGCGTAATTCGTCTGTTTGGTCAAGCGCATGCTGGTCTCCCGAGACTGGTACCCACCCTATATAAAGGCTCCGCTAGTTTTGAACAATTCCAAAATAAGAAAATTGTCATCAAGTTTCGCGCTGCGCCAGCTTGCCTTCATCGGCGCGGAATTCAAGCGGCGAATTGTTCGTCCACACAAACGGAGACCCGGAAGGCCGAGGTTCAAGCTGGATCGGGGGCATAGACAGACACCTGGGCGGGCGCTCCAGGGAAGACCTTGCTTTGGCAGCCCGCCGAGAGGACGGGCCGGCGCATTATGGATCGATTTCCCGCAGCCTCAGATCGCCATTCCGATCCGCGGCGGCTCGCCGGAAAAGTTTCGGCTCAGATCAACTGGTCATCGCGATCGCCACCCAGGTCGGGACAGCAACCATCACCATTGCAGCCAGGAGGCTAAGGCCGATCTTCGCCAGATACGCGCGGCGGGCACGCTTCACATCCCACTCGTACACCATGGACATACATCCCACTCCTACTCCGCGCGCTAAATTAGAATAGTCTGCGGATACGTCAATGGTGGCTATCGATCACGGCTACCTTGCCCGAGGCCGACCTTCGAGCTCGGCGGCGTAGTTGCGGATGTCCTGCTGACGTTGCGGGGTGCCCGGATGGCTCGAGAGAATGCTTGCGTCTTCATGATCTCCCAGCCTGTCTTCGAGGACCGCGAAGAAGCGGGCTAGTGCTGCCGGGTCATAGCCGGCCGCCCGCATCAGCTCGACAGACCGGCGGTCCGCCTCCGCTTCCGCGGCGCGGGAATAGGACAGCGCCACCAGTGCGCCGCCCTGCGTGAGGATGTCCTCGACGCCCGAGCCGACATCGCCGGCAATGAGCATGACGAGCGCGGCGACGCCCGCGGCGCGGTAAAGCTGCCGCAGGCTGTGTTCGCCTTCGACATGAGCGATCTCGTGGCCGAGCACGCCAAGGACCATTTCCCGGTCGCCATTGGCGAGCTTCACCAGATCATCGGTTAGAATCAGGTTACCGTTCGGAAGTGCGAAGGCGTTAGGGCCGATCACCCCGCCATCCCGAAAATAAAGCTGATAGGCCTTTTGCCCGCCCTTCGAATGGACGGCGAGTTTCGAGAAGCCCTCGGAGATCGCTTGCCGCTCGCCTTCCGGCAATTCGGACGGTTTCAGGATCGTCCGATCGAGGGATGCAAGCGTGCCGGAGCCGATCAGTTCCGGCACGAAGGGCGGCGTCACCAGGACCGCGACTTCTACGAGAACGGGGACGGCGAAGCGGTAGATCGTGGTGGCAAGGAGGATGACGGCGAGCGTCATCAGGATCAGCCGCGGGTGGAACTGCTCCAGCCGATGGATCCAGCCGCTGCGGGCGCCGCGCTTGTCGCGCAGATAGGTGTCGATCCCATCGTTGTCGCGCGTCTCGAACACGGATCCGTCCGGAAAGCTCACCCGCCGCGGGATCGAGCCGACCCGCGGACTGATCTCGGCCCGCTCCGGCACGGCCGAAGCGAGGACCCGCTCCTCTTCCGCTGCCACGAGGAGGATGCCGTCGTCGCGCAGGACGGCCCCGATCGCGCGGCTGGAATTGGCCGGATGCCATTCGCCTTTGGCGATGACCGCTCCGTCAGAAGCCAAAGTCGAACCCTTCCATATCCATGTATTCCGCGCTGATCGCAGCACCGCTCGCCTCGATCGAGGAGAGAATTTCGCCCGGATCGCCATTGATGCGGATGCCGGTGTGTTCGTTTACATACCGCGCCATCCGGACCGCCGCCCAGGGGCGCATCAGTCCGAGCGTCAGCACGGTGACGATCACATTGCTGATCGCGATCCAGGCATAACGCAGCCGGGAGATATCGCTGACCAGCTGATGGCGACCGTCAAGCTCCGCCGCCGACCAGGCGACGTTGCGCACACCCGCCCGATAGAAGAGACCGGCAATACCGTAGAGGATGAAATAGATGAAGATCCCGGCATAGAGCCCGGCGATGCTCAGCACGGTCATCTGCGCGCTCGTCAATTCGGCGCTGTCGCGCATGACGGCCGCAGCACCGATGATCACGACGAAGGCAATGACACCGAAGACGATGCTGCCCAGGAATACGATCAATGCCGGCAGGACCCAGACGCCATAAAGCCGGCCAAGCTGCGGGTCGCTGGAAAACGGCCGGTCGCCGTAACGCAGGTTGTTGAAGAGGTATCGCCAGGTCCAGCGGCTCGCAAGCGGCGCCAGGATGCCGAAGGAAATGAAGGCTACCAAGCTGCCTAGCATAATAGCGACGAAGGCGCCGCCTGCCGTGCCGACGAAATCGAAACGCACGTTGCGATAGCTCGTCACCCGGGCGTTGAAGCGCAGGCTGCGCTTGGTGAGCCACGGAAGGGCGATCAGAATCACGATCGGGGTTACGATGCCGATCGGCGGAAAGATCGCCGTGCCGATGTTGAGCACGATCAGGAACGCGATGACGATCAGCCGGCCGATGAAGATCTGCTTTCCGGTCGCGTGATACTCGAAGGCGCGATCGAGAATGACCGTGTTGCCGTAGAAATATCGCATGCGCCGCACCTTCGCCCAGGCCGAATAGATGCCGAGGGTGACGATGGTCAGCAGAACGTTGACGATCCAGATGCCGAAATATTCGCTGGCGCTGCCGGTGAAGGATGCCCGTTCAAAAGACTGTGCTTCCGCCGCCCGAGGCGCCGTCTCTGCCATTGCCATGATGTCATATCCCCTTGCCGCCGCCGAGACGGCTGCCTGCCCGATTCCCCACATGATTGTAAGGCCTGGATATGTCATTTCAATTGTTCGCGCGACACGTAATCAGGTTTTCGGTCGCCGAAAACAAAACGGGCCTCCGAAGAGGCCCGCCGGATGCTCTGTGCTGATTGCGGATTTACTTCATCGTCGGCATGACGAATTCGGCACCGTCCTTGATGCCGGACGGCCAGCGGGCGGTGATCGTCTTGGTCTTGGTCCAGAACTTGATCGAATCCGTGCCGTGCTGGTTGAGATCGCCGAAGCTTGAAGCCTTCCAGCCGCCGAACGAGTGATAGGCGAGCGGAACCGGGATAGGCACGTTGATGCCGATCATGCCGATATTGATGCGGCTGGCAAAGTCACGGGCGGCATCGCCGTCGCGGGTGAAGATTGCAACGCCGTTGCCGTATTCGTGCTTCATCGGCAGCGACAGCGCTTCCTCATAGTTATGGGCGCGAACGACCGAGAGGACCGGGCCGAAGATTTCCTGCTTGTAGATATCCATCTCGGGCGTGACGTGGTCGAACAGCGTGCCGCCGACGAAATAGCCGTTCTCGTAACCCTGCAGCTTGAAGCCGCGGCCGTCGACCATGAGCTTGGCGCCTTCCTCGACGCCACGGTCGATCAGGCCGTTGATACGGGCATGCGCTTCCTTGGTGACGACCGGGCCCATGTCCGCCTTGTCGTCCGTGTAGGGACCGATACGCAGGGACTCGATCTTCGGGATCAGCTTTTCGACGAGACGGTTGGCGGTTTCCTCACCGACCGGAACGGCGACCGAAACCGCCATGCAGCGTTCGCCGGCCGAGCCGTATCCGGCGCCCATCAGCGCGTTGACGGCCTGATCGAGGTCGGCATCCGGCATGATGATCATGTGGTTCTTGGCGCCGCCGAAGCACTGGGCGCGCTTGCCGTTCATCGCCGCCGTTCCATAGACGTAACGGGCGATCGGGGTCGAGCCGACGAAGGAGACGGCGCCGATATCGGGATCGGTGAGGATCGCATCGACGGCCGCCTTGTCGCCGTTGACGACGTTGAGGATGCCGGCCGGCAGGCCCGCTTCGATCATCAGTTCGGCGAGGCGCATCGGCAGGGACGGGTCACGCTCGGACGGCTTCAGGATGAAGGCATTGCCGCAGGCGATCGCCGGCGCGAACATCCACATCGGGATCATGCCCGGGAAGTTGAACGGGGTGATGCCGGCCCCGATGCCGACAGGCTGGCGCATGGAATACATGTCGATCTGCGGACCGGCGCCTTCGGTAAACTCGCCCTTCGACAGGTGCGGGATGCCGATCACGAATTCGCAGACTTCCAGGCCGCGGATGACGTCGCCCTTGGAATCCTCGACCGTCTTGCCATGTTCCTTCGACAGCATTTCGGCGAGCTCGTCCATGTTCTGGTTGAGTAGGTCGACGAACTTCATGAACACGCGGGCGCGGCGCTGCGGGTTGGTGGCAGCCCATTTCGGCTGGGCCTGCTTGGCGTTTTCGACGGCAGCGCGGATTTCCGAAACACTGGCGAGCGAAACCTTCGCCTGGACTTCGCCGGTTGCCGGATTGAAGACGTCAGCCGCGCGGCCGCTGGTGCCGGCGACATGCTTGCCGCCGATGAAATGCCCGATCTCACGCATGGGTATGCTCCTCCATTTTGGTAAGTGGTGGGAGTCTACACTTCGATTTGCACAAAGCAATGGAGTGGAATAAGCATCCGTTGTGCAGAAATTGAAGCAAGAGGGAGGTTATGATGTCCGGCAAGATCGTCAGGATTGCGGAACTGGAAATCGATCCCGCACAAATCGACACCTATCGGGCCTTGCTTGCCGAGGAAATCAACGCGTCGGTGGAGAATGAGCCGGGCGTGCTGATGTTGCATGCGGTCTCTGAAAAGGAACGGCCTGAGCAACTCCGCATCCTGGAGGTCTATGCGGACCAGGAGGCTTACGAAACCCACCTCCGGACGCCGCATTTCCTGAAATACAAGAAATGCACGGCGGACATGGTCAAGTCTCTCAGGCTGATCGACGCCGATCCGGTCATGATGCGGGCAAAGTAAGCAACAGGACGACCAATAATGAACTGGGATGATGTCCGCATGTTTCTGGCAGTCGCCCGCGCCGGACAGATCCTGGCTGCCTCGCGGCGGCTCGGTGTCAACCATGCGACGCTCGGACGAAGGGTGACGGCGCTTGAAGAGGATTTACGCACCCGCCTCCTCATCCGCCGGACCAATGGCTGCGAACTGACCGCCGAGGGCGAGGTGTTCTTCCGGGCGGCCGAGCGGATGGAAACGGAGATGCTGGCGGCCCAGGCGAGCACCGGGCGGATCGACGCGGCGATCGCCGGCACGGTCCGGATCGGTGCGCCCGACGGTTTTGGCGTCTCCTTCCTTGCCTCGCGGCTCGGGCGGCTGACGCGCCGGCATCCGGAACTCAAGCTCCAGCTGGTGCCGGTGCCGCGATCCTTTTCGCTCTCCCAGCGAGAGGCGGATATCGCCATCACCATCGAACGGCCGGAACAGGGCCGGCTCGTCTCTTCGAAACTGACCGATTATACGCTGGGTCTCTATGCCTCGAAGACCTATCTCGATCAGGCAGGAACGCCGCGAACGGTCGAGGCGCTGAAAAGCCATCCGCGCATTGGTTACGTCGAAGACCTGATCTTCTCGCCTTCCTTGAACTTCACAGGCGAGGTGATGCGGGACTGGGATGCGAGCTTCGAGATTTCAAGCGCCATCGGCCAAACCGAGGCAGTGCGTTCCGGGGCCGGCATCGGCATCCTGCACGATTATGTGGCGCGGCAATATCCGGAACTGGTGCGCGTGCTGCCCGAGACCGTCATCCGGAGGTCCTACTGGACCACCTATCATGAAACGACACGCGACCTGATGCGACTGAGGACGGTGGTGGAATTCCTGAAGGAACTGGTCGACGGGGAAAACCACATCTTTGTGTGACGGATAGGACGGCCTTCAAGGGGAAAGAGAAGAAGGCCGAAAACAGGGTCCGGCCGCCGGAGCGGCCGGAAAACCTTGTATCAGGAAGGCAGGAAGGTCGTAACCGGAACCTTGAGTGCCGCAGCGATGCGCTTCAGCTTGGCCGGGTCGGCATCGGTGCCGTTTTCGATGCGAACGATCTCGTCATTGACGAGGCCGGTCGTGATGGCAAGCTCTTCGATGCTGTAGCCGACAGAACGGCGCGTTTCGGCGACGGCTGAGGCAATATGCTGAGGAGAAAACTTCGCTCCATTGGCGGATGCGAAATTATTGATCGAAATTGTCATTGTATGCTCCTTCTAGAATGGCCTGCCGAAAACCGGTCAGGTGAAGGGGGACGAACGCCCGAGACGCAGGAGTCTAAAAAATTAGGCACCGGCTGCCGCAAACATAGGCATGCTAACGACCGTGACAAGGGCGATTAGTGCAGTGCACAAAAATGTGTTCACTTTCGGGTCGGAAGAAGGCAGCGCTAAAATCGCTAAAGCCTTCGAAAGGGCCAAAATCCAGGTATTCCGGCCGAATTTAGTCTGAAAAAACAAAAGCGGCACTGTTTTTGCAGTGCCGCATTAAATTTTCTTAACTTTCGAGCAATGATATCAGGCCGACTGGATTGCCTTGATCCGGTCCATGCCACCGAAGATTGTGGCGAAATCCTGCCACACTCCCTGCGCGCCCTTCTGCCATTCTTCGAAGACTTCCGGCTTCAAGAGCTTGCCGCCATTCTTGAGCGATACGGCAACCGATGCCGCCTCGTCGTCGACGATGAGCTGGTTGAAATAGGCCGCTCCTTGCTTCGACGCTTCCTGGAATACCGCCTTCTGCTCGGCGTTCAACTGGTTCCAGAAGCTTGCGGAATAATAGATCACGCCGGACGCCCAGATATGGCCGGTCTCGGTCATATAGGGCACGACTTCATAAAGCTTGAAGCCGGCATAGGCGGATTTGGTGAGGTCCATGGCGTCCGCGACGCCGGTCGCCAGCGCATTATAGGTCTCGGTGATCGGAATGCCGACCGGCGCGGTACCGAAGGCGCTCCACAGCTTGGTGTGCAGCGGGCTCTGGATGACGCGGATCTTCTTGCCCTTCAGCTGTTCCGGGCGGGTGACCGGTTCCTTGCTCAAGAGATGGCGGGCGCCGTAGTTGATGAAATCGCCGATCACGAAATTCTGGGCGGCGAGCTTCTGCTTCAGCTCCGTGCCGACGCTGCCGTCCACCGTCTTGCGAACATGGGCCGCGTCGCGGAAGAGGAAGGGCAGATCCAGGACCTGCAGTTCCGGCACCCAGCCCGACAGGGACGAGACGGTCGAAAGGCTTGCCTGCACGGAACCGAGGCGGGCGCCTTCCGCCACTTCCTTCTCACCGCCGAGCGCGCCGTTCTTGACGACGTTGAACTTGAACTGGCCCGGCAGCTTGGCTTCCACCACCTCGCCGATCTTCACCCAGATCTTCGATTCCGGCTTGTCGTCGCCGAGCAGCGAGGCGGTGGTGATCGTCGTCGTGCGGGCGGCGGCGCTGCGCACGAAAACCGGAGCGGCGAGCGCCGCGCCGGTTGCGGCGGCAGTCTTCAGAAGGGTTCGGCGGTTGATGTTGTCCATGTCTAAGGTCCCCGGAAATTATGGAAGAATCAGAAGATGATCGCCCAGGCACAAAGGATCGCCAGGGAAACCAGAAGTGCAAGCAGATAGGGCACGACCGCCTTGAACAGCGCGGTCGCGGGAATGCGGGTGACGCCGCTGACCACGAAGATCAGCATGCCGAGCGGCGGGGTCAGGCCGTGGATCATCAGATTGACGACAATGATGACGCCGAAATGGATCGGGTCGATGCCCGCCGCGACGGCGGCCGGCAGCAGGATCGGGCCGAACAACAGGATCGCAGCACCGATATCGAGCACCAGTCCGACGACCAGAAGGATGACGTTGGAGAGGATGAGGACTGCGAGCGGGCTGCCGCCGAGCATCGTCACGAACTCCGAGACGAGGCCGGAAACGTTGTCGACGGCGAGCAGGAAGGCAAATGGCCCGGCCGTGCCGATCAGCAAACCGATCGCAGCGGACTCCGTCGCCGCCTGTCGGAACGAGGTAAGCAGCGAGCCTGCTCCGACCTTGCCCCAGACCGCGAGAATTATCGTATAGAGCGCCGCGAGAGCCGCCGCCTCGGTGGTGGTGACGATGCCGATGCGGATGCCGACCACGACGATGACGCCGAGACCGAAGGCGGGAATGGCGGAGATGGCCGCCCGCCGGCGCTCGCGCCCCGACGCGCGCGGCAAGGCAACCTGCTCCCTGACAGACAGATGGATGGCCACGGCGAGGCAGACCGCCATCAGGCCGCCGGCGAAAAAGCCGCCGACCAGCAGCGAGCCGACCGACAGATTGGTGGCCGTCGCAAGGATCAGGAAAGCGATCGACGGAGGGATGACGTTGTCGAGCACCGAGGTGGCGGCGATGATCGCACCTGCCTGTGCAGGCGGATAACCGTGCCTGACCAGTTCCGGCTGGAAGGTCGAGGCGCCGAAGGCGGCATTCGCGACGGACGAACCCGAGGCGCCGGAAAACAGCACGCTGGTCAGAAGCGTCGTCTGCGCCAGTCCCGCCCGGCGATGGCCGACCATGGATGCGGCGAACCGGACGAGCTGGTTGGCGACGCCGGAAGAGGTCAGCAGCCCGCCGGCCAGCAGGAAGAACGGAATGGCGAGCAGCAGGAATTTCGACATGCCGGCCACCGTCGAAGAGACGATCGCCGGTTCCGGCAGGCTGCTGCCGAAGGCGATCGCCACATAGGCTGCCGCGAGGAAAGCATGCGCCAGGGGGGCGGCCAGGACGACACCGAGCGCGGCCACCAGCGCCAGGAACAGGCTCGGCGGCAGTTCATTATCGATAAAGATTTCGGGAACCCCGAAATAGAGCGCGGCGCCGAGGGCGAGGGATATCAGCACCGGTAGCGCCCTGCCCTCGGCAAGCCTTTGCAGAAGGAGCACAACGAGGATCAGCACGCCGCCGGCGCCCAGGAAACCGAAGCGGATCCATTCCGGAACTCCGAGCGTCGGAGAAATGCCGCCGAGCATGGACATGATTTCGGAACCGCCGAAGAGCAGGATCATGGCGGCCAGTACGGTGAACACGTCCGCCAGAACCTGGGTCGCCGGCAGCAGCCGGGCGGGAGCCAAACGCACGAAAACATCGAGCCGCATGGCCAGCGCACTGTTGAGGCTGAGCGGGGCACCGATCGAGATCAGGGCGACATGCAGCCATATCCCGACGTCTTCGGCGCCGATGAAGCCGGTATTGAAGAAATAGCGCAGGCAGACGCTGACCAGCACGACCACCAGCAGAACGGCGAGGATGAGCGCTGCGATGGTGCCGAGCACGGTCTCGACGCTCTTCAGCACCCGCGCCACAAGGCTATCGCCCCGAACAGCTGTCTGCTCTAGAAATTCGGATGGGCTGGCTGCCACGGGCTGTTACCTTTGCCGAAAAATCAGGCGGTCCTGACCGTGGAAGGATCACGATCGAATAGCGTCTACCAGGTGAATGCCTCGATGCCGACATCTCGCGTGAGACATCGAGACGCGGCAATACCTTTTCGCCGAAGCGGCGGGCTTCCTCAAGCAGCGACGGGCCCGAAAGGAGAAAAGTTTTCGGCGCCCGGCCTTTCGCACGGTCCTAATTCAAGCGCGGCTTGAGAGGTTGCGACTTTCGGTGGCATTCCCACACAGCGACCGGCGACGATCGGCAATTAAGACCAAAATCTCGACCTCGCTGCATCTTTTTGCGAGACATGCTTGGTTTTGAGTGAATTAATGGATTCGCGGAAATGCAGGGGCAGCCCTTGCGTGACAATCGGGGGATGTGTTCGTGGGCGATATCGAACAGGAAAAGAAATCTCAGGATCTCTTCGAATTTCATCCGGAGCCTGCCGCCCAGACAGGGGCGTCGCCCGATCAACTCCAAGCGGAGATGATGGATTTCACCATCTTGAGCGTCGATGACGACGAGATGTTCCAGAGCTCCCTCAGACTCTCGCTTTCTGGCTTCACCTATCGCGGCGTCGCGCCGCGGATACTGATGGCCGCTTCTGCCAACGAGGCGGCCAAGCTTCTGCTCGAAACGCCTTCGATCGCGGTCCTGCTGCTCGACGTCGTGATGGAGACCGACGATGCGGGGCTCAGGCTGGTTCGCACGATCCGCGAGGTCCTCGGCAACTCGCAGCTGCGCATCGTGCTCCTCACGGGGCAACCGGGCATCGCGCCGATGCAATCGTCGCTAGAAACCTATGATATCGCCGATTATTGGCTGAAGACCGACCTGACCAATGAGCGGCTTCACAGCATTCTCACCGCAAATCTCAGGACCTTCGAGCAGATCGATGTGCTGAACCGCGCGCGCCGGGGTCTCCAGAGCATTGTGGAGGCGAGCAACAGCCTGGCGAGGTCATCGGGATTTGAAGACTTCTCCCGACGGATGATCCACGAACTGGCGGCACTTCTCGGCGTCAGCGAGGACGGCATCGTTTGCGTTCGCGGGCGTGACCAGGAACAGCCGCCGAAGATCATCGGGTCGGCGGGGCGGTTCGCTTCGGTCCTCAACCAGACCCTCGATACCATCGATGACGAATCCATTCGCGACCTGATCCAGCGCTCGTTGGACGAGCAGGCGAGTATCGAAACCGCAAAAGCGCAGGTCCTGTTTTTCCAGGGCCAGGCGGTCGCGCCGCCGGCGGCAGCCTACATCGCGACAAACAGGCGAATCGACGACACGGAGCGGGAATTGCTGCGGGTCTTCGCGACCAATATCGGCACCGGCCTGATCAATGTGGCGCTGACCAGCCAGCTCGACCGCATCGCCTATGAAGACGGCCTGCTCGAGATCGCGAACGGCAACGCGTTGAAGCGCGGCATCCAAGCGGTGCTCGAGGTTCCCCCGCCCCGCAGACGGAAGGTCCTGTTCATCGAACTGAACCAGTATGCGAGAAGCTGCATCTCGCTCGGCGTCGCACAGGGCGATCATCTGCTGCGCGCTTTCGTGAAGCGTCTGGCAGCGGCGTTTCCACCGCCCTGCATGATCGCGCGTCTGCACGAAGACGTATTTGCCGTGCTCGGACCCGAATATCTCGTGCGGATCGAATACGTAAACCGTCTCGAAGCAGGTGCGCACTCGCCGGAAGCCCTGTTCTTCGGCGCAGAGGCGGCCTCCCTCGATCTCAACCACTTCACGTCGGCTCAAACCGTCATCGCGACCGGGCTTCTGCTCCTGAAGAAAGCGGGATTGAAGGGGACGAGCGGGCAACTGATCGAATACGACCCCAATGTCGAAGACGAGACGCGCCGCCGGTTCGCTCTTTCGCAGCAGCTTTACAAGGCGCTGCTCAACCGGGAAATCAGCGTCGTATTCCAGCCGCAGATCGACCTGACCGACAATCGGATTGTCGGCGCCGAAATCCTAGCGCGCTGGACGCGTACGGACGGCTCGGTCGTGTTTCCGGCAGATTTCATTCCGCTCGCAGAGGCGAACGGGCTGATCGTGCCCCTGGGTCAACAGATCCTGGAACAGGCATGCAGCGCACTCCGGTCCCTGAGCGAAGCGGGATTCGCAAGCGTCACCATCGCCGTCAACGTCTCGCCGATACAGCTTGGACGAAAGGAATTCATAGACGAAGTGATCGCCACCACGCGCCGTTATGGCCTGTCGCCGGATCGGCTCGAACTGGAAATTACCGAGACAGTCGCGATGGAAGAGCACCAACACGCCAATAACATGCTCTCCATTCTCAGAAGCGAAGGTTTCGCGATCGCCATCGACGATTTCGGCACAGGCTATTCTTCGCTGACAAAGCTACGGTCGTTCGAGGCCGCCACACTCAAGATCGACCCGTCGTTCATCGCCGATCTCGGAGAGTCCAGCCAGAGTGACATGATCGTCGAGATGATCATTCAGCTTGGCGAGCGCATGAACATGCGAGTTCTCGCCGAGGGTGTCGAGACCGAGCAGCAGGCGGAATGGCTGCGGTCGAGGAAATGCACCCTGGCTCAGGGTTATCTCTACGCTCGCCCGGAGCCCTTCGAACAATTCCTGGCGCGGTTGCGAAACTCGTCGGTCAAGACGGTGTAGCGGCCGATGATCCATGCGTCTGCAACCCGCATATTTCCGTCTCTTCGGGCCATTTATCGCCATCGCAGGCGGCTTGCCATCTTCGTGGTACCCTGGGTCGTGGGACTTGGCCTCGGCGTTCCATTGCTGTGGTATCAAATCGGCGCGAACGCGCGGGAACCGCAGATCCGCAACAGGGAGGAGACCCTGTCGCAAGGCTACGACATTCTTAGTCGGTCTCTAGACCGGCTTGGCCGCGATGCCCTGTTTCTCGCCGACCTGCAATCGCGCTTCGGCGAAACGACGACTCGGTTTGCTCCGTTGAGCGCCGAAATCTTCCAGAGTTTCGCCGCCAGTTCGCCGGACTACGATCAGGTCCGATGGCTGGATAATGACGGCAATGAGCGGCTGCGCGTCAACCGCCGCGGCGGCGCAGAACCGGTGGTCGTCAGCAGGGAGCAGTTGCAGAACAAGGCGGACCGGCCCTATTTTCGCGATACGGTTCAGCTGCCGCTGAACGGCCTATATTTCTCTGCCCTCGATCTGAATATCGAAAACGGCGTGGTCGAAGTCCCCCATCTGCCGACATTGCGCGTTGCAAGCCCTGTCTTCCGCAACGGGATCAAGCAGGGCATCATCGTCATCAACTATCGCGCCACGCGATTGCTCGAACGCCTGAAGCGCCTCGACAGGAGTGTGGATCTCCATCTGATGAACCAGGCTGGATACTGGGTCCAAGGTCCAAATGCGGCCGCGAACTGGGGCTGGCAGCTCGGGACCTCGACGCCCGGCGCGGCTGAGGCGGAGATGTTGCGGGCGATAAACAAGGGAGACCGAGGGCTTTTCAGCAGCAGGGACGGAGATTGGAACTACCGCCGCTTCCAACCCGGTGCGGGCTTGCTTGCAACGGGCGAAGTGGTGGAAAGACGCGCCGCGGATGCCGACCTCTATCTGCTGGCCCGTGACTCTGCGGGCGCGATCAACGACCAGGAAACGAGGGGGAAACTCATTCTCGGCGCGGTCGCCGCAATCCTCGCCATGGTGGCATTTGCGGTAACCGGCCGCTTGGCCAATGGCATGGAGGCCGAGGCGGAATGGGCGCGGCAGATGGGGGACACGAACAAGACGCTGCGCGAGACCAATGAAAAACTGAACGTGACGCAGCGGGAACTTGCGCGGGCCGAACGGTTGTCGTCGCTGGGCCTGATGGTTGCCGGCGTCGCCCACGAGATGAATACCCCGCTTGGAAGTGCTGCACTCGTGCTCAGCAAGGCCGCCAAGGACCTCAGGCTTTTCAAGGAACGGATTGCAACCGGGCTGCGCCGCTCGGATCTCGACCTCTATATTGCAGACAGCGATACCGCCCTCGATCTGATGCGCGACGCCATCCACCGGTGCACTGCGCTGGTTCAACGTTTCAAACAGGTTGCGGTCGACCGCGCGACGCTGGAGCGACGGGATATCGATCTCGCCGCATTCATTCCCGATGCCGATCCGCGCCTGCGCAAATGGGACGCCAGCGCCGGCATCAGCCTGACGCTGGACGTGCCTGATGATCTGGTGATCACCACCTATCCGGGACCGTTTGCCCAGGTCTTGTCGAACCTCCTCAACAATTCGCTGCTGCATGCCTTCGATGCAGGCAAACCCGGCATGATCGGCATCGATGTCCGCAGACTGGCAGATCAGGTCGTGATCGAATTCACCGACGATGGTCGCGGGATAAACGAGACGGACATCCAGAAGATATTCGAACCCTTCTTTTCCACGGCCCGTCACAGTGGCGGCACCGGCCTCGGGCTGCATATCGTCCACCAGATCGTCACCGAAGTTCTCGGCGGATCGATCGCCGTCGAGAGCCCGCCCGTGGGCGAGGCCCGCGGGACCCGCTTCATCATCCGGATTCCGAGAATTGCTCCGGCACAGCCGGGAACCTAAATCTCTTCAGATCCCGGCATACCATTCGTAACCGCGATCCTCCCAGAAACCGCCGTTGCCGCCATAAAGGCGGCCGAGATCGGCCACCG
Organism: Neorhizobium vignae; assembly: GCF_000732195.1. Lineage (GTDB taxonomy): Bacteria > Pseudomonadota > Alphaproteobacteria > Rhizobiales > Rhizobiaceae > Neorhizobium > Neorhizobium vignae. Next base: position 64,222 of record NZ_JNNU01000014.1, on the reverse strand, counting down.
CCTCGATGCGGGTCAGATATTTCGCCTGCTTGTAGCCGAGCTGGCGCTCGACACGCAGCCGCAGTGGAGCGCCATGCGCGACTTCGAGGTCCCGGCCGTTCATCGTGTGGGCGAGAATGGTCTGCGGATGGAAGGCATCCACCAGGTCGATACTCTCGTAATACCAGCCGCTGCCGTCGAGCGACTTCTCGTATTCGTCGGCACAATGGAAAACGATGTAGCGAGCTTCCGGTTTCAGGCCGACCGTCTTGAGCAGAGCGCCGAGCGGCACGCCGGTCCATTTGCCGATGGCGCTCCAGCCTTCGACGCAGTCGTGCCGGGTGATCTGTGTACGGGCCGGCAGCGCTTTCAGGTCGGCGAGCGACAGCTGCATCGGCCTTTCGACCAGGCCGCCGATTTCGAGCTTCCACGTCGAGAACTGCCGGTTCATCCAGTCGAGATATTGAGGATTGTCCGGCATGCTGGTGCCGTTGGCGCGAAAGACCGGGGAGAGATCCGCCTCGGTGAACTCGCGCGCCAGCGCGTTGTCGCCGAGCAGGAAGCGCTGGGTTTTCATCGAAAGCCCCTCGGCGATCTTGAGGACCGATTTCGTGCGGTCGCTTTCGACGAGTGCGTCGCAACCGCTCAAACCGAGCGCCGAGGCCGTCATGGTCGCGCCGATCAGGAAGCGGCGGCGGGTGAGGATGCGGCTCATTTTTTGTCCTCCTGTTCGATGGCGTAGTAGCCGGTGATCATCGAACGCAGATTGTTGAAGACGCCTGACAGGATCACCATCGCGACGTGGACCACGACGAAGGCCGTGAGGGAAAATGCCGTCAGGAAATGGATGGTGCGGGCGGATTGCCGGCCGCCGAAAACATCGAGCAGCCAGGGTGCCACGGCATTGAAGCCAGGCGACATGGTGAGCCCCGTCAGGACCATCAGCGGCAGGAGCAGGAAGATGACCGCGACGTAAGTGAGCTTCTGCAGCGTGTTGTAGTGCCGCGCCTCCGGCCCTTTCGGAAACCGCAGCCGGGCATGATTGACGATCTCATGGCGGATATGGGCGGGCGTCAGCTCATTCCGGGCCGGCAGAAGATCGCGGCGGAAATGGCGGCTCAACAATCCATAGGCGAGATAGATGAACCCGTTGATGACGAACAGCCACGCAAAGAAGAAATGCCATCGCCGGCCGCTTGCGAGGTCCTGATAGCTCGGGATCGTCAGCCAGTCGGGGAACCCTCGTGCGGCCGCCTCGCCGTCCACTTCGGAGAGGCCGAGAAACCCGGTCGTGTTGAAGGTCAGCGAACCGACACGAGTGAGGCCCTTGGCCTTATCGCCATCTTGAACCGCCTCCATGGAAATGAAGGAGGGATCGTTATCGGCACCGTACTGGCCCCAATAGAGAGACGGGTGCGCATTGAATATCTGCAGGCCGCTGAACAGCAGCACGGTCATGCAGAGCACGTTCACCCAATGCGACAGACGCACCAGCAAGCTGTGGCGGTAGATGACCGTCCGGCCGGTCGCAGCACCGGCATCGATCGTGGCCATGGTGTTTCCTCCGAATGCGGGAAGCGGGCTCCAGCAGATAGACGCGACCGCCGGACAGAAAGTTTCAGCGGTCGCGGTCAGATCATTTCATCGCGTCGCAGGCCTTCATCATGTCGGACTTCTTCATCGCGTCCTTTTCCATGCCGGCCATGTGCATGCAGTCGGTCTTGGTGCTGCCGGTCGCCATCTGGTCCTTCTTCATAGCATCCGGTTTCATGGCGTCGGTCTTCATGGAGTCCTTCTTCATCGCGTCAGAGTTCATGCTGCTCTGGGCGTTCGCCCCCCCGGCAAGCGAGAGGCCGACAACGAAGGTGCAGGCTGCGAGGCTGGAAAGAAGCTTGGTCATGGGTTGTCCTCCTGGGATCAATCGATGTGTCCGCCGGCTGCCTGCCGAGGGCTCACAACCATCAATTCGACCCGCGCAGAAAGTCGTTACAGCTTCACGGTTATGTGATAGGCCCGAAGCGTTCGGAATATTTTCCATTCCGCCTGTAACCGTTTACGTGCTTTTCCGAATGAACATTGAAACAGCATGACAAGCGCCCATTCGGAAGAAGCCTTGAAGGCCCTGATGCTTCTGTCCCTTGATGGGGACGAGGCAGCCTATCGGCGTTTACTCAATGCGGTGCGCGTCCTGCTTGTCGGATATTACAGCCGCCGAATGGCTGCTGCCACGAAAGCGGACATGGAGGACCTCGTCCAGGAGACATTGCTGGCGCTGCATTCGCGCCGGGAAACCTATGATCGCGAGCGGCCGTTCACGGCATGGTTCTTCTCGATCGCCCGCTACAAGCTGATCGACCACCATCGCGGCCGGGGCAGCAGGATGATGGCGGAAACGGAGCTCGGCGAGGATTTCGAGAGCGACTTCAATGAGGAAGGCCTGACGGCGCGGATGGATGTCGAGCGGCTTCTGGAAGGCCTGCCGGCGAAACAGCGGGAATTGATCCGCCAGGTAAAGCTCGAGGGCCAATCCGTGGCGGACACGGCAAGCCGGACCGGCCAATCGGAATCGGCCGTCAAGGTCGGCATTCATAGAGGGCTCAAAGCACTGGCGGAGAAATTGCGAGGCGGAAAGTGAGAAAGACGGACGACATCATCGACAGCCTGGTGGGCGATCTGAAGCCGGTACCGCGGCATGCGCTGGGGAAGCGGTTCGCGATCGGCATCCTGCCGGCGCTCGCCGTGTCGCTGGTGCTGATGCTCGCCGTCCTCGGCCCGCGCATCGACATGGCCGAAGCGCTGATGCTGCCGGTGTTCTGGATCAAGTCCGCCTACAATGCCCTGCTGGCGATTGCCGCCCTCCTCACCGCCTATCATCTGGCGCGCCCCGACGGTTCCAGAGGGCGGTTCTTCCAGGTCGCGGCGGCGATCGTTGCGACGATGGCTGTGATCGCGATGATCCAGCTGATGGTGTCGCCGGTTGAAACCTATCGCAAGCTGATCATCGGATCGTCGGCGCTGCATTGCCCGCTCTTGATCTTCCTCTTCGCACTGCCGGTATTTGCGGGAAACGTCTGGGTGCTTCGCAGCGGGGCGCCGACGGCGCTGAGGCTTACCGGCTTCATCGCCGGCATCGCGGCAGGTGCTGCCGGCGCCTGGGTCTATTCCTGGTTCTGCACCGAAAACGGCATGCCTTTCGTGCTCATCTGGTATTCGCTCGGCATCCTGCTGGTAGGTATTCTCGGCTCGCTTCTGGGACCCCGGCTGCTGCGCTGGTGAGTCAGCGGGACGATGCCTCAGCTCGATAATTTTATCGGGCAACCGATCCGTGCGCGGCACTCCAAGGTGCGGAATTCAGCGGCAGAGATGGTCGGATCCACGAGACACGAGTGGCTAAACACTCGCAGTGCCATTCGTCCCGACAAAACTCTTGATTTAGAAGAAATGGTACGGTTGGGGGGTCTCGAACCTCCGACCTCAGGTGCCACAAACCTGCGCTCTAACCAACTGAGCTACAACCGCACAAGCGCCCTTGGGCGCCGTTGGGGGGTCACATACGGCGATCGGACTTTTTTTGCAAGTCCTTTCCCGCAAATAGAAGAGGCCGGAGCATGCTCCGGCCTTCTCCTTCAAATCAAGCTTAGGAATTAGGCAGCCTTGAAGGTCGTCATGGCCTTTTCAGCGGCTTCCTTGCCGGGCTTCGTCACGTCTTCGACGATCTTGCGGGCGGTGTCCTGCATGGACTTGGCCTGCTCAACCGTGATTTCAGCCTGCTTACGGATGAAGCCGGTCTGCAGTTCGATCAGTTCGGCAAAGGACTTCACGCCGAGCAGCTTTTCCATGTGGGCCAGCGAGATCTCTGCATTGGTGCGCAGAGCGTCGATCGCCTTGAGGCCGAGCTCGACAGAGCCGGACTGAGCCGATTGCATTGTGGATTCCACCGTTTTGGTGGCTTCCTCGGTAGCAGCTTTCATCTTAGCATAGGCTTCGCGAGACTGGGTGGCACCCTTTTCGGCGAAGTCGCGGAAGCCTTCGGTCATCTTGGACGGATCGAAAGCGGAGAAGGAAAAGATATCGTCGTTCTTATAAGCCATCGTTTTGGGTCCTCGTTGGCGATTTCTTCGGCAGAACCGAAGATGTCATGCCTCTTATATAGACCATGTCGTTGTGCATTGCAACATCATTGTGCGGTGCACAATAAAAATGAATTCTGGAATTAACCCTATCGGAGGTTTGGACAGCGCCGCTCTCGACCCGAAGCCAGGGGAAGGTTATTAACAATCCGTTAAACTACGTAGAAATCCGGTCACAAACGCCCTGTAGGTTTTGCCTATGTCCGCAGTCCAATACCCGTTCATCGACATTGCCGTGCACGAGCGCGTCCGCGATCGTTTTGCGGCGGGCGAAGCGATCGTGCTGTTTTCTCCGGACATGAAAAACCCGCTCTGGGCGAACGGGCGTGGTGCCGATCTTTTCGGTTTCGGCTCAATCTATGATTTCCTCGACCAGGGTCCCAATCGCGTCGATATCGTCTTCCGCCAGATCGAAGCGACCGCGCGCCAGCTTGGCGCCGTCGGCGACATCCGAAACCTGACGATCCGCGTCGCCTCCGGTTTCCAGCGCGTTCCCGTGCAGGCAGTCTGCGAGCTTGTCCAGGTTCAGGGCGCAGCGGCCGTGCTGTTCAGTGCGCCGGTGGAACGGGGCAGGCTCTCGCCGTCCGCCTCCGCAGCCCGGATGATCGAAGGCTTCGACGACCCCGATACGCATATGGCGGTGATCGACGAAAACGGTGAGGTGCTTGCCGCTTCGGCCGAGTTCGCGGGGCTCGGCATTTCCGCGCAGACGGCCAAGATGATGGCGACCATGGCGGGCGCCGATCCGAGCCGCCTCGTCAAACGGCCGATCCCGACCTCCAAGGGCTACCTGCCGGCCGCGATCGGCAAGCTCTCCAATGAGCCGTCCCTGCATCTCCTGTTCACGGTCGAGACGGAACAGGGCCGCGCCACCGTAGCTAACGACTATGAGGCCCCGACGCTCGCCGAAGACGATCCGGCGAGTGCCGAGATCGGCGAGGAAATTACGGAATCCGCTGAGAGCGACGACACGGGGGATTTCACGGTAATGGCCGAGCCGGTCGACGATTTTGCCGAGGTGATCGCCGCCGTCTCCGAAATCGAGGATACGGAAGAACCGGAAGAAGAAATTTCGCTTGAAGCCGGCGAGGATGTCGCGCCGGTTCAGTCGGCTGCTCTCGAGGAACCGGCGGAAGAGGTCGCGTCTGAAAAGGCCGTGCCGGCCGCGGACGTCGAGACCCTTTCCTCCGATGACGCGATCGAGACGACCGACGAGCTGGTTTCCCAGACCGCGATAGAAGAACCATCGGCTGCCCAGCTGGAGACCCTGGAGGCGGCGCCTTCGATCGAGCCCGCAGCCGCAGAAACTGCCGCACCGGAGCCGGCTGGTTTCGTCTTTCGCGGCGACGGGCGCGCGACCCGCTTTGTCTGGAAGATCGATGCGGAAGGCCGGTTCAGGGAAGTTTCGAGCGAATTTGCCGATGCCGTCGGCCCACACGCCGCCGATATCAACGGCATGGCCTTTACAGATCTCGCCGCCCTCTTCCATCTCGACCCGGAGGGCAAGATCACCGAACTGCTCCAAAAGCGCGATACCTGGTCCGGCAAGACGATCTGGTGGCCGATCGAGGGCACGTCGCTGATGGTGCCGGTCGATCTCGCCGCGCTGCCGACCTATACCCGCACCCGCGAGTTCGACGGTTTTCGCGGCTTCGGCATCGTGCGCATCGGCGACGCAGCCGAGGATCCGAATGCCGTCGGCCTGACCCTGACCCGGGCGGTGCCGGAGGATGTGGCCGAGCCGGAAGCTGAGACTGTTTCCGGAACCTACGAGATGCCCGCCGATGCACCGGAATTGGCAGCAGAAGACGGTCTGTCCGTTGGGCAGGGCGAAGCCGAGGATGAGCCCACCACAATCGTCGAGAGCGAAGAGCCCGCCGCCGAGACCGGCTCGGCCGAGGATGCCATCGCCGGAAGTTCCACATATGACGAACCGGCTGCCGAGGCTTCAGTGACCGAAGAGCCGGAAGTCGCTGAAGACGCCGAGCAGCCGGCTGCCGCCGAAGACATATCCGCCGATGCGGCGCCATCCGAAGACCTGCTGTCGGAGCCCGCGCCAGAGGATGCGCCGCAGCCATCAAAGTCGGGGCGGCAGATCCCTTCGCTGCTCGACTGGCCGGCCGGCGAACGCCCGGCGCTGCGGATCGTCGAAAACGCCGGCCGCCGCCATTCCGACAAGGTCATCCAGCTCGAGGAGCGCCGATCCAATCGCCGCGACGGGCTGACCCCCGTCGAACAGGCGGCTTTCCGCGAAATCGCCCGCCAGCTCGACAATTTCGTCGGTCGTCGCAACGAGGAAAAGACGCCGGAGGCCCCGACCGAAGCGGAGGTACCCGTTATCGAACAGAACGAGCCGAACGCGATAGAGCCGGTTCAGCTCGAGCATGAGACGGCGCACGAGGAACCTGTCGCCCCCGTTTCCGAAGAGATTTCCGAGGAAGAGGCGGTCGCCTTCGCCGAAGACGCGAACCGGGCTTTTGCCGATGGACCGATCGAGTCCGACGAAGACACGGAAACCGCGGTGGAGGCTCCGGCCGACCCGCATCCGGAACTTTCCGACCGCGAATTGTTGAGCCAGATGATACCGGTTCGCGAGCGTATCGGCCTTTCCTCGGAGATCGTCGATCAGATGCCGGTGGCGCTTCTCGTCCACAGCGGCGACATCCTGATCCATGGCAATCCCGAATTCCTGCGGTTGACCGGCTATGCCTCGATCGACGATCTCGCGGAAGTCGGCGGTCTCGATGCGCTGCTGCAGCGCCAGGATCTCGAAGGCAAGACAACGGAAGCTGGCGGCATGGTCGTGGTGCGTGCCGACGATGTGCTGGTGCCGGTGACGGCGCGCCTGCAGTCGGTCCGCTGGGACAGTTCGACCGTTCTCATGCTGGCGCTGATGCCGGTCGTGGCCGAGACCCAGGGGTCAACCGAGAATGGCGAAGCGGCGGCGGTCATTCCGTTGCGCGCGCCCCGCGCCGCCGACCAGCTCGCCAAGCTTCAGGTCGAGGTAACCGAACTGCGCGCGATCCTCGAAACGGCCACCGACGGCGTGGTGATCATCGGCGCGGATGGCGACATCCGCTCCCTGAACCGGGCGGCGAGCGCGCTCTTCAACTACGACAATGAAGAGATCAACGGCAAACCTTTCGTCACCCTGTTCGCCCATGAGAGCCAGCGGGCGATCCTCGATTATCTCGCCGGGCTTGCGGGCCATGGCGTGGCGAGCGTTCTCAACGACGGCCGCGAAGTCATCGGCCGCGAGGCTTCCGGCGGCTTTCTGCCGCTGTTCATGACGATCGGCAAATTGACCTCCTCGAACGGTTATTGCGCGGTCATCCGCGACATCACCCAGTGGAAGCGCACCGAGGACGAGCTGCGCACCGCCAAGCGTGCTGCCGAGACGGCAAATGCCCACAAGAGCGAGTTCCTCGCCCATGTGAGCCACGAAATCCGCACACCGCTCAACGCGATCATCGGCTTTGCCGACATGATGGCAAGCGAACGTTTCGGCCAGATCGGCCACGCGCGTTATGTGGAATATGCCAACGACATCAGCCGCTCCGGCCGGCATGTGCTCGATATCGTCAACGACCTTCTCGATATTTCCAAGATCGAAGCCGGCGAGATGGAGCTTGATTTCGTCGCGGTCGGCCTGAACGAGGCGGTCTCGGAAGCCGTCTCGCTGGTGCAGCCTCAGGCAAACGGCCAGCGGGTGATCATCCGCACGGCCCTCTCGCATGCCGTGCCGCAGGTGGTCGCCGATCCGCGCTCGATCAAGCAGATCGTCCTGAACATCCTGTCGAATGCCATCCGCTTCACGCCCTCGGGCGGTCAGATCGTCGTATCCACCGCCTACGAGACCAATGGCAACGTGGTCCTTCGCGTCCGCGATACCGGCATCGGCATGACCCGCTCGGAGCTGGAACTTGCCATGAAGCCCTTCCGCCAGGTTGAGAGCGCCTCCCGCAAGCGCGGCGACGGCACGGGCCTCGGTCTGCCGCTGACCAAGGCGATGGTCGATGCAAACCGCGCCGCCTTCGCGATCACGTCCGCACCGAACGAAGGTACGCTGGTGGAAATCACCTTCCCCTCGCCGCGGGTGCTGGCGAACTGATCCCGGAGATTGCGACCGGTTTTAGCATCCTCAGGGTTTTGCCGCGACCGTGGCCGACAGTGCTCTTGACTGCATTGACATCAAGCCAACCTTAGGTTGTCATTGAATTCAAAAGAAAGGCAGCCGAAGCTGCCTTTGAAGTTTAATGCTGTCCAACGAGGGTCGGTGGAGACGTCATGTCTATGAAAGCTCGCGGCTAGGCGCAGTTCATACACGAGACGAAACCATGTTGCGCCACTTTTGATCAAAGCGGCTTAATGGGGCGTTAACAGCGCCCCATTTCCGGAATTTATGCCGAAGATGTGCCGTATCGATACATCCCGCCTCGTTGGGAATACCCGCCGCATCAGCTTTTCAACTCGACAAGGCCATCGAACAGATCGAGCGCTTCCGGATTGGCGAGCGCCTCCTTGTTCTTCACGGGCCGGCCATGCACGACGTCGCGAACCGCCAGTTCGACGATCTTGCCGGACTTGGTGCGCGGGATATCGGCGACCTGGATGACCTTTGCCGGTACATGACGGGGCGAAGCGCCGGTGCGGATGCGGGCCTTGATCGCCTTGATAAGATCGTCGGTCAGCGTCAGACCGCCGGCAAGGCGCACGAACAGGATGACGCGGACGTCGTCGTCCCAGTCCTGGCCAATGCAGATGGCTTCCGCGACCTCCTCCATCTGCTCCACCTGATTGTAAATCTCGGCGGTGCCGATCCGTACGCCGCCCGGATTGAGCGTGGCGTCGGAACGGCCATGGATGACGATGCCGTCATGCTCGGTCCATTCGGCGAAATCACCGTGGCACCAGACATTGTCGAAACGCTCGAAATAGGCAGCACGGTATTTCTGCCCCTCGGGGTCGTTCCAGAACATGATCGGCATGGCCGGAAATGCCTTCGAGCAGACGAGCTCGCCCTTTTCGCCGCGTACCGGCTTGCCGTCGTCGTTCCAGACATCGACGGCCAGGCCCAGGCCGGGCCCCTGGATCTCGCCGCGCCAGACCGCCTTGAGCGGATTGCCAAGCACGAAACAGGAAACGATGTCCGTACCGCCTGAGATCGAAGCCAGATGCACGTCGCTCTTGATGCCTTCATAGACGAAGGAGAAGCCCTCCGGAGACAGTGGCGAGCCGGTCGAGGTCATCAGCCGCAGCGCCGAGAGATCGTGGCTCTCCTTCGGCACGATGCCGCCCTTGCGGACTGCGTCGATGTATTTCGCCGAGGTGCCGAATACCGCGAACTGCTCGGCTTCAGCATAGTCGAAAAGGACGTTGCCGTCCGGCGCGAAGGGCGATCCGTCGAACAGGCAGAGCGTGGCGCCGACCGCGAGGCCCGAGATCAGCCAGTTCCACATCATCCAGCCGCAGGTGGTGAAATAGAACAGCTTTTCGCCGGGTTCGAGGCTGCAATGGAAGCGATGTTCCTTGAGGTGCTGCAGCAGCGTGCCGCCGGCCGAATGGACGATGCATTTCGGCACGCCGGTCGTGCCGGACGAGAAGAGAATGTAGAGCGGATGCGCGAACGGCAGAGGCTCGAACTCGACGGTCTTCGCCTCATAAGACGCCGTGAAATCGGCAAGGGTGCGGCCATCGGCAAGCGATGCGGCGAGCGCGGGAGCGTCCCCCGCATAGGGCACCACCAAAACCGGCGCCTTCAGGACCTCCGAGACCGTCTTCACCTTGGCGGAGACATCCTGGAGCTTTCCGTTGTACCAATAACCGTCGCAGGTGATGAACAGTTTCGGGCCGATCTGGCCGAAGCGATCGAGCACGCCCTGCTCGCCGAAATCGGGGGAGCAGGAGGACCAGATGGCGCCGATCGAGGCGGCGGCCAGCATGCAGGCGACTGTCTCCGGCATGTTCGGCATCATCGCGGCGACACGATCGCCCTTTTGGATACCGAGCGTTCGGAAGGCCTGCTGCAGGCGTGAGACCTCGGAGCGGAGCTTGTCCCAGGACCAGCGATAGTTCACCTTGTCCTCGCCGCGGAAGATCAGCGCGTCCCCGGCGCCCGTTTCCGCGAGCAGGTTTTCCGCGAAATTCAGCGTCGCATCGGGGAAAAAGCGGGCGGCGAGCATGTCTTCGCCGTTGATCAGCATGCGTTCGCCGCGCTCGCCCTTGACGCCACAGAAATCCCAGACCGCCGACCAGAATTCGGCTCGCTCGACGATCGACCATGCGTAGAACGCATCGTAGTCGGGAAAGCTTTTGCCAAAGCGCTCCGCGCACCAGCCGATGAAATGATAAAGCGGGGTTTTCTGCTGCGCTTCCTTCGAAGGACTCCACAGCGGCTGTTCGTTGCCCATTCCCATTCCTCCACCCCCGGGAGAACCCTGCCCGACATAGGGAAACCAGGGTCCCGTCCTCTCTCCATCCGCGCCCGAGGCTCAAGGCCGGACGTGTCGGCCTGTATAGCATGTTGCACCGCGTGATAAAGGGGACAGCCGAGGACGTTTCCGCGGATTTGCACGGGGCCTGCATTTCCTATATGCGCGTGGTGATCATGCTCACCAATCCGATCGGAAATCTGCGGAAGAACCTGGGCCGCCCGCTGGGCCGGCGGTCGCGGCGCGTTCTGATCGGTGCCATCGTCGCCCTGTGCCTGTTCGCGCTTTTCCAGGTTATCGCACCGTTCCTCGTTTCATCGGCCGTCGTGCGCGAAAGCATGGAGCGGGCGGTCGCCGAATGGACCGGCCATGACGTGGAGATCCAGGGAACCCCGGATATCCGCTTCTGGCCGGAGCCTCGGGTCACGCTCAAGGACATCACCATCCGCAAGCAGGCGGAAGACGGCGAGCGCGTGCTCGGCCGGGTCTCGCGGCTTTCGGCCTCCTTCGATCTCATGCCGGCCCTGGTCGGCCAACCCGAGTTCAAGGACTTTCGGCTCACGGATCCGGAAATCTACGTCATCAGGGAGGCCAACGGCAGGCTCGACTGGGCGAATGACGGGCTGCTCAGCCGTGCAGTGCGCGATGCACGGCCGGACGGGAGCGGCCAGGCGCTGACGGCGGATGACGATGCACGCATGGGCGATGTCCGCATCACCAACGGAACACTCGAAATCTCCGACGTCGCCAGCGGCCGCGTCACACGGTTTCAGTCGATCGACGGAACGCTGGACTGGCCCTGGCTTTCCCGCGGCCTGGAGCTGAAGGCGGATGCCGAGCTCAACGGCCGGGCGCTGACCCTGGACATAAGCTCGACCCAGCCCCTGCTGCTGCTCTCGGGCAAAAGCGGCGATATCTCGGGCACGACGGCATCCACCCTCTTTCGGGGCCAGTTCCGAGGCGTCGCCAACCTTGCGGCGCAGGCATTTCTATCTGGCGATGCCGAGCTGACGGTCCCCGACCTTGCGGCGGCGATGAGCTGGGCCGGCCTGAATTTTTCGGGCACGGAACGCGTGAAAAGCTTCTCTCTGACGACCCACCTCGTTACCAACGACAACGTCCTGCGCTTCGACAACCTCTCCCTCAGCCTGAACGACGCCAAGGCGACCGGCATACTCGATCTGCTGCTGCCCGCGGACAAGCCGCCGAGACTTACCGGCACGCTCGCCTTCGACCGGATGGATTTTTCCGCGGCGCTTGCTGCCATTGCGCCACGCACCATGGGGGATGCCAGCCAGGGCGACGGCCGGCTCGCCGATCTGGAACTCGACCTGAGGCTTTCCGCCCAGCAGGCGACGCTCGGACCTTTCCAGCTTTCGGAGGCCGCAGTGAGCGTAATGAATACCGGCGAGCAGTCCCGTATCGACATTGCCGACAGCGATTTCGAGACGGGCCGGCTGACCGGCAGGGTCGCCACGGTGAAAGGCGGCGTGGCCGGGGCGGTCGCCTTGCGCCTTGCTGTTCAGGACGCTGATTTCGGGAATATCGTCAGGAAACTCGGCTTGGCCGGGCCGCTTCCGGCGGCACGCGGATCGTTGGACCTGGCGCTCGACGTCGACCGGCCGCTGGAGCCGGAAGCGTGGCGCAACGCCAAGGGTACCTTACGCTTCCGTGCGGATCGCGGTTCGTTTTCAGGCGTCAATATTGCCGGCATCCGACAGCTCGCGGCGCAAAAACCCTATTTCCCGCTGAGCGATGCCGGCACCGGCAGCCTGGAATTCGACCATATCGACATATCGGCCAGTCTAGCGGACGGTTCTGCCGATATCCGCGAAGGGAAGATAACCGGCGCCGCGGAAACGCTGACGCTTTCGGGCGTCATTCCCTATATCAACAACAGCCTCGCGCTCTCGGCAATCGTCGAAACCATCCCGCAGGGTACCGATACCGAGCCGCTGATGGTCTTCATCGGCGGGTCATGGCCCAACCCGGTCATCTGGCCTGTTTCGCAAACTCCGGCAAAGCCCCTACAATGAGCCGAATCAACCGGATGGGGGTAATCTGGTGGCGCGGTTCCTGATCGATCTTTGCAAGGCGCTGCTCGCCTGTCTCATCATGGGCGCCGTCTTAAGCTTCTTCGGCATCACGATGCCGTCGCTGCTGGCGTTCCTGCATCTGACGCCGGACGACATCCGGATCGGGCTCGAGAACGCCTATGTCTGGTCGGTGCCGCGCATCGTGCTCGGCGCCGTCATCGTGCTGCCGGCCTGGCTGCTCATCTACATCTTCTTGCCGCCGCGTGGAGGCGCGTGAGCCTCAGGTCGTCCCACGGGCTGCGACGTGCTCGTCGCGGATACGCCGCATCTCGGCCTGCTTGGTGGTGATCGAGGTGATGATGACACCGATGGTGACAAGCCCGATCAGAATGGTGCAGATCGCGTTGATTTCCGGCGTGACGCCCAGGCGAACCTGGCTGTAGATCTTGATCGGCAACGTGGTAGCGCCGGGACCTGTGGTGAAGCTCGCAATCACCAGGTCGTCCAGCGACAGCGTGAACGCCAGCATCCAGCCGGCAATGACCGCCGGGAAAATCAGCGGCAGGGTGATCTTGAAGAAGGTCTTGACCGGTGGGCAGCCGAGATCGAGGGCCGCCTCCTCCAGGCTCCGGTCGAAGGTCAGCAGACGCGACTGCACGACGATCGCCACATAGCACATCGTGAAGGTCGTATGCGCGATGATGACCGTCCAGAAACCGCGATCGATGCCGACCGCGACGAACAACAGCAGCATCGACAGGCCGGTGATCACTTCCGGCATGACGAGCGGCGCATAGATCATCCCCGAAAACAGCATCCGGCCGGGAAAGCGTGCGAAGCGCACGAGGGAAAGGGCCGCAAGCGTGCCGAGCACCGTACCGATCGTGGCGCTGATGACGCCGACGCGTGCCGTTACCCACGCGGCGTCCATGAGACCCTGGTTCGACCACATGGTGCTATACCATTGCAGAGAAAAGCCGCCCCAGACCGTGACGAGCTTGGAGGCGTTGAATGAATAGACCACCAGGATGATGATCGGGATGTAGAGGAAGGCGAAACCGAGGGTGAGGACGGTGGCGTCGAGGCGGGATGATTTCATCTCAAGCCACCTTCTTCTGCTGGTTCTGGAAAATCATGATCGGCACGACCAGCATGATCAGCAGGATGACCGCAACTGCCGATGCCAGCGGCCAGTCGCGGTTGCCGAAAAATTCCGTCCACAGCGTCTTGCCGATCATCAGCGTGTCGGCACCGCCGAGCAGATCCGGGATGACGAATTCGCCGGTGATCGGGATGAAGCAGATCATCGAACCGGCGATGACGCCCGGCAGCGACAAGGGAAAGGTGATCTTCCAGAATGCCTTCCAGGGCGGGCAGCCGAGATCGCTCGCGGCCTCGAGCAGAGTATTGTCCATCTTTTCCAGGGCCGCATAGAGCGGCAGGACCATGAACGGCAGGTAGGAATAGACGATGCCGACGAAGACGGCGTAATCGGTGCGAAAGATCTGCACCTGGTCATCCGCGCCGAGAAGGCCGACCGATTGGAACAGCAGCGTCAGCAGGCCGTCCGGCTTCAGGATGCCTATCCAGGCGTAGACGCGGATCAGGAAGGACGTCCAGAACGGCAGGATGACCAGCATGACCAGCGTCGGTCGCAGCATGGTCGGGGCGCGGGCCATGGCGAGCGCCATGGGATAGCCGATCAGCAGCAGCAGGAACGTGGAGATCACCGCGATGCGCAGCGAAGAGAGATAGGCCTCGATGTAGAGGGGGTCGTCGGTCAGGAAGAGATAGTTGTCGAGGTCCAGTTCGGAGACGAAATCGCCGAATGCGCCGAACCCTTCAAAGAGCGGCGTATAGGGCGGCATGGCGATCGCAGTCTCGGAGAGCGAAATCTTGAAGATGATCAGGAAGGGCGCGACGAAGAACAGCAGCAGCCAGAGATAGGGCACCGCCACCACCAGCCAGCGGGCGGGGTTGGGTTTGTTGGCGGGGTGGGTTTCGGAAACGCTTGCCATCTCCACTCCCCCGCTCAACGCGTCAACACGAGGCCGGCATCGAGCGGCCAGGTGAGCCAGACCATGTCGCCGAAGGTGATCGGCCGATCGACGAGGCGGGAAACGTTGGCCTGCGCCGCGCGCACCACCCGGCCATCCGCCAGCTTCACCAGGAAAACCGAAAAGTCGCCGAGATAACCGATATCCCAGACTTCGCCATAGACCGCATTGACTGAGGTATCCGCCGGCTGGTCGGGCGAGATGCGGACTTTTTCCGGCCGCACTGCAAAAGCGACCTTGTCGCCCACGACCGCCTGGCATTCCTGCTCGACCGATACCGCTATACCTTCGCAGTCGATCCTGACCGTGCCCGGCGCGCCGAGTGCGCTGCCGGTCGAAGCGACCGTGCCTTCGAGAATATTGATGTCGCCGATGAAATCCGCGACGTAACGGCTGTTCGGCGCTTCGTAGATCTCGGCCGGCGTCGCCACCTGCATGATCAGGCCCTTGTCCATCACCGCGATACGGTCGGACACGGTCATCGCCTCTTCCTGGTCGTGGGTGACGATCAGGAAGGTGAGGCCGAGCTTGGTCTGGAGGTCCATCAGCTCGAACTGCGTCTCCTCGCGCAGCTTCTTGTCGAGCGCGCCGAGCGGCTCGTCGAGCAGCAGCACCTTGGGGCGCTTGGCGAGGGAACGGGCGAGCGCCACGCGCTGGCGCTGGCCGCCGGACAGCTGGTTCGGCTTGCGTTTGGCGAACTGCTCCAGCTTGACGAGCTTCAGCATTTCCTCGACGCGGGTGGTGATCTCGCCCTTCGGCAGATTGTCCTGCTCCAACCCGAAGGCGATGTTCTTTTCGACCGTCATGTGGGGGAAGAGCGCGTAAGACTGGAACATCATGTTGGTCGGCCGGCGATAGGGCGGCACGCCGGAAATATCCTTGCCCTGCAGCAGGATGCGGCCTTCGGTCGGTTCCTCGAAGCCGGCGAGCATGCGCATCAGCGTCGTCTTGCCGCAACCGGAAGGCCCGAGCAGCGAAAAGAATTCCCGCTCGTAGATATCGAGCGTCAGGTTGTCGACGGCGGTGAAATCGCCGAACCGTTTGGTGATGTTTTCGAAACGAATAAACGGAACCGCCGACGGGTCGGTCCAGGGAGAAAATTTACGCTTAACCGGCCCAAGAGATTTCGCCATGCCCTTACCCCATTTCGCCCGATGGCTGCTGCCCCAAAAGTAATCGGGGCAGACGTTTCCGCCTGCCCCGCCCTTGATCAGCTACCGGTCTTGATCTGCGTCCAGACCCGGTTCAGGACCCGCTGCTCGCGCGGTCCGTATGGCGAAATGGTGAAGAGTTTCTTGACCACGTCTTCCGGCGGATAGACGGAGGGATTTTCCAGAACCTCCTTGTCGATGAACTTCTGCGAAGCCAGGTTGCCGTTGGCGTATTGAACGAAATTCGAAGCCTTGGCGATGACTTCCGGTTTCATCAGGTAGTTGATGAAGGCATGCGCCTCGTCGACATGCTTCGCGTCCGCGGGGATCGCGAGGTTGTCGAACCACATATAGGTGCCTTCCTTGGGAATGATGAATTCGATGTTGACGCCGTTCTTGGCTTCCTCGGCGCGGGTCTTGGCCTGCAGCACATCGCCCGACCAGCCGATCGTGATGCAGCTGTCGCCATTGGCGAGCTCATCGATATAGGCGGACGAATTGAAGGTCTTCACCGACTTGCGAATTTTCGCGTAGACAGCGCCGCCGGCTTCGAGGTCCTTGGTGTCCTTGCTGTCAGGATTCTTGCCGAGATAGTTCAGCGCGATTGCGAAGGTCTCGTCGGATGCATCGAGGATGTTGATGCCGCAGGACTTCAGCTTGGCAGCGTTTTCCGGCTTGAAGAGAACATTCCAGCTGTCGATCGGAACATCGCCGAGTGCAGCCTTCACCTTGTCGACGTTGTAACCGATGCCGGTCGTGCCCCACATGTAGTTGACGGCATATTGATTGCCGGGGTCGTATTTCGCCAGACGCTCGGAAACCACCGGCCACACATTGGAGAGGTTCGGCAGCTTAGACTTGTCGAGCTTCTGGAAAACCTTGGCCTGGATCTGGCGGGCGAGGAACGGGCCGGTCGGCACGACGACATCATAACCGGAACCGCCGGCGAGAAGCTTGGTCTCCAGCATCTCGTTGCTGTCGAACACATCGTAGATGACCTTGATGCCGGTCTCCTTGGTGAAATCCGTCAGGATCGTCTCATCGATATAGTCCGACCAGTTGTAGACGCGAACTTCGCGTTCCTGGGCCAAGGCAGCCGTCGCGGCGAAGGCCGTGGCGGCAACTGCGGCAGCAAGACTGAGCAAATGACTTTTCATGATCTCTCCTGTTCCAGTTTTTTCAGCGCAATCGTCAAATCACGCCTAATTCCCTTATATTTTTCGCGAGAGTAAAAAGTAATTTTCCACCCCACAAGGGGGAATGTGCGCCGCCGCAAAACTCACTGGAAATCGAAGGCGCTGAGGCCGGTCACCATTTCATCTAGGCCAAGCGGTCTAGTCACCGGCGGCTCGGCCCGGGAGAGGCAACCCTGCCTTTCGCAGAGCCTGCAGGCGGTGCCGACAAGCACCGTAGCCGCGCTCCCCGGCAGGGCCTCGCCATAGACGGTGTCTCCCACGCTCGACAGATCGCAGCCGAGAAGGATCGCGGTGCGCCGAATCCGCTCTGCGAACCCCGCCTGGGGACCTTCGAGCGTCCTCGACAACGTCAGGAACATCCCGCCATCCGGCATTTCTACCCGATCGACGAGGACCTGACCCGGCTGGAGGAAGGCGGAATGGAGCCCAAGCTTCGGACAGAGCCCGCCGAACCGTGCCTGCGGGAACCCCTGGGCACCGGCGCGGCGGATCGCGTTGCCGGCGTGGTCGAGTTCCATCAGAAAAAACGGGATGCCCGGCGCACCGGGCCGCGCGAGGGACGTCAGGCGGTTGGCGGCCTGCTCGAACGACACAACGAAGCGCGAGCGCAACACGTCGAGATCGTACCTAGCGCGCTGGGCTGCCGCGAGAAAAGCCCCATAGGGCATCATCAGCGCATGGGCGGCATAACGGGCGAGCTCGAAGCGACCGATGCGCCGCGCCTCGTTGGTGGAGAGGTTGAGGTCTTCGAGTTCGGCGGCGATCTCCTGGCCCAGCGCCAGCAACGCCACTTCCATGGCAAGCTCGCGGGTCCGATCGAACGGCGAAAGCCTCTCCGAGAGAAACAGCCGCATGGAATGGCGGTCGTAACGCCGGCGCAGATTCGGCATGGCATGCACAGGCAGCGTGCGCACCACGATGCCGTGCTCGTTCTTCGCCCAGGTCTTCAAGGCGCCGGGCAGCTCGTCGCCGGTTCCAAGCCTAGCCGCGAAGATTTCCGCCGCATCCTCGATGCGCGCGAAGAAGTTGGGGCGACGCTCCAGCGTCTCGCGCACTTCGTCTATCGGCAGGCGCGTGCCGGCAATCGATGTTTCGTGACCTTCGCGAGCGAGAAGCTCGGCGAGATCGGAAAGCCTCGCAGCCTGCTCGCGATAGGCGCGATAGAGCTTCATCAGCCCGAGCGCCGCATTGGGGGCAGCCTCCGCCACCTCGATGATTTCCTGGTCCCCGGGGATTTCACCCGCCAGCAGCGGATCGGAAAATACCTCGCGCAGCCGCCCCGCAAGACCCCCGCCCTCACCCTGCAGCGCATCGAGATCGACCTTGTAGACGGAGGCGAGCTTCAAGAGGAGCTGGACGGTCAGCGGCCGCTGGTTGCGTTCGATGAGATTGAGATAGGAAGGCGAAATGCCGAGCGCCTCGGCCATGGCCGTCTGGGTGAGACCAAGCCCCAATCGTACCCGCCGCACCCGCGGGCCGGCAAAAATCTTTCGCTCCGCCATTGTCACCGTTTTTACAAAGTTGTCGGTTGGCCATATTTACTAAATTGACATCTTCACAGAACCTCTTGTGAAAGACAAGACATCCTAACCCCTTTGTGAGCGCCAATTCTGCATCTTTTCTGGCAGTGCAGCATTCTGTTCTGTAAATATAGTCACATCAAACCCGCATTCAGCGGATGACCCATTTACATAGGAGGATGACAATGACAGATTTTTACACGCTGGTCCCAGGCGCCCAGAAAGGCCGGTTCGAGGGGGTAGACCGCCCCTATTCCGCAGAGGACGTCAAGCGGTTGCGCGGCTCAGCCGAGATCCGTTATTCGCTCGCCGAAATGGGTGCCAACCGGCTGTGGTCGCTGCTGCACAACGAGGACTTCGTCAACGCGCTCGGCGCGATGACCGGCAATCAGGCGATGCAGCAGGTCCGGGCCGGGCTGAAGGCGATCTACCTGTCGGGCTGGCAGGTCGCAGCCGATGCCAATACCGCTTCCGCCATGTATCCGGACCAGTCGCTTTATCCGGCCAATGCGGCGCCGGAACTGGCGCGGCGGATCAACCGCACGCTGCAGCGTGCCGACCAGATCGAGACGGCGGAGGGCAAAGGCCTTTCGGTCGAAACCTGGTTCGCGCCGATCGTTGCGGATGCGGAAGCCGGGTTCGGCGGACCGCTCAACGCCTTCGAGATCATGAAGGCCTTCATCGAGGCGGGAGCGGCAGGCGTCCACTACGAGGACCAGCTCGCATCGGAAAAGAAGTGCGGCCATCTTGGCGGCAAGGTCCTGATCCCGACCGCCGCACATATCCGCAACCTGACGGCCGCGCGGCTTGCCGCCGACGTCATGGGCACGCCGACGCTGGTGATCGCCCGCACCGATGCGGAAGCGGCAAAGCTGCTCACCTCGGATATCGACGAGCGCGACCAGCCCTTCGTCGACTACGATGCCGGGCGCACGGTCGAGGGTTTCTACCGGGTGAAGAACGGGCTCGAACCCTGCATCTCCCGCGCCGTCGCCTACGCACCCTATTGCGATCTCATCTGGTGCGAAACCTCCAAGCCGGACCTCGAGCAGGCCCGCCGGTTCGCGGAGGGGGTCCACAAGGTGCATCCCGGCAAGATGCTCGCCTATAACTGCTCGCCGTCGTTCAACTGGAAAAAGAACCTCGACGACGCGACGATCGCCAAGTTCCAGCGGGAACTGGGTGCGATGGGCTACAAGTTCCAGTTCATCACGCTCGCCGGCTTCCACCAGCTGAATTTCGGCATGTTCGAGCTCGCCCGTGGCTACAAGGACCGCCAGATGGCTGCCTATTCGGAGCTGCAGGAGGCGGAGTTCGCCGCCGAGATCAACGGCTACACCGCCACGAAACACCAGCGCGAGGTCGGCACCGGCTATTTCGACGCCGTCTCCGTCGCCATCACCGGCGGACTTTCGTCCACCACGGCGATGAAGGAATCCACCGAGCACGACCAATTCCGGCCGGCTGCGGAATAGGCCTGAAACTCATCACCAAGAGGAGAACCGACATGAACATCCAGACCCACGTCAAGGAACGCGCAGAAGAGCAGTCGACGGCGATGACGCCCGACCAGCAGGCTGCGATCCGCACGCTCGCCAACGACCTGCATCGCCTCAACCATGCGGTCATGAAGGCGGTCGAGGCCGGGGTTTCGGTGGAGCTCGTCCGTTCCGCCCGGCATCACGGCGGCGACGGCCACTGGGGCGACCTGATGATCCCCGTCATCGTCACCAACCGGGTCCAGTAATCGAAAGAGAGGTCTAAGGCTGTCGGCCGGCAAACAGCGGGCCGTGAGCCCGGACGAACTTCACCATGCGATCGACCACCGTGCGGATATCCCGGCGGTGGCGATCGTCGTTGTTCATGGCGATCCACTGGCTGTGCCGAAGGCTCTCGATCTCGCCGCCGACCCGCTCCAGCCGCATGTCCTGGTCGCCCACGAAACAGGGCAGGACTGCGGTTCCGGCACCGCCGAGCGCCAAATCGCGCAGGGAGCGCGGGCGGTTGACGGTGACCGCCACCTGCGCTGCCCGTTCCTGATGCGGCCAACGCAGATAGGCGGAAATCGCGTCCTCCTCCGAGACCGCAAGCCAGCGGTCGGCAACCGAGGGGTGGGCGTTGCGGGCACGATAGGCTGCATAGGCGACTTCCCCGAGCCTGGCTGCCGCAAGGTTCGGCTCTTCGGGTTCGAAGGCACGTATGCCGATATCGCTTTCCCGGTGCGTCAAGCTCGCCCGTCGTTCGGCCACATAGAAATCGAGGCGGAAGTCATCGCGCTCGGTGCGGATAAGCGAGAGATTGCGGGTGAACATCCAGGCAAGCCAGGTGCCACAGGCAACCCGCACCAGCGTCGAACCGGCGCCTTCCCGCTTCCAGCTCTCGATGCGGCGGGCAGCGCCTTCCATCTCCAGAATCTGCGCAAACAAGGCAGCCCCATCGGCAGTCAGCTGATAGCCGGTGCGGCTGCGTAAAAACAACGGACGCCCGACGGCCTCTTCCAGATCGAGCATCCGCCGGCCGATCGTGGCGGGGCTCAATCCGGTCATGCCGGCAGCACCGGACAGCCCGCCAAACCGGGCAACCTGCATGAAAAGCTCGTAGGCATCCCAGTTGACGTTTTTCATGGGTGAAAGACATAGCGGGAATTCGGCGGTACAAAAAGCTGTTTTTGAGGTTTAATAGAGGAGACGATTTCCACAAACGGAGGAATTCCGATGTATGAGAATATCGTCGCAGCCACCTTTTCGTACGTCTTCCGAACAAGTCCAATCCGTCGCGATATCGCAGCGGAGAACGATTTCTATGAACGTTACGCCCACCCTTACCCGCGCTGGTTCGTCAGCCTGCAGCGGGTGACGGATAGACATAGGACGACAAAGGGCGGCATCGCTGCAGCCCGGGAGATTGGTTCCGGTCTATCGGGTGGCACTGGCGAAGACCAGAACTCCGCCCCCTGCCGCCCCAGGCAACAGTATCGGGCAGTGCCGGAGCGGTGTGGCGCCGGATTTTCCGCAGCGCCCGGCTCGCCCTCGCTTTGACATCGGCAGATATCATGCAGCGCGAGAATAACCCGCGCGGCGACTGTTCGCGTCGATGCGGAACTGCTCTACCAGTTCAAGCAGGGCATCCGCCTCGCTTGCGAGACGTCGGCTTGCTTCCGTCGTCTCGCCGACCATCGCGCCATTCTGCTGGGTCATCTGGTCCATACGGTTGACGGAATTGTTGATGTCCTGCAACGCGGCCGATTGATCGCGGCTGGCCGTCGCGATCATTTCCACATGCTGGCTGACGCCGGTGATCTGCTGGCTGATCGCAGCCAGCACTTCGCCCGCCTGCTGCACCAGGCCGGCACCGGAACTGACTTCCTGGCTCGACTGGGTGATTAGATCCTTGATCTCCTTGGCGGCAGCGGCGGAACGCTGCGCCAGTTCGCGAACCTCCTGCGCCACGACCGCAAATCCCTTGCCGGCCTCACCGGCACGAGCAGCCTCGATGCCGGCATTGAGTGCCAGAAGGTTGGTCTGGAACGCGATGTCGTCGATGACCTCGATGATCAGCTCGATCTTGCCGGAAGCCTCTTCGATACGTCCCATGGCAGCGACCGCGTTGCTCACCACGGTGCCCGAGCTGTCTGCGCTCTTCTTGGTGACGGCGACCGCCAGGTCCGCCTCGCGGGCGCGCTCTGCCGAAGACCGGACCGTCGCGGTGATCTCGTCGACCGCCGCAGCCGTCTCCTCGAGAGAAGCCGCCTGGGTTTCGGTACGGCGCGAAAGTTCAGTCGAGGAATGGCTGAGGTCGGCACTGCTTTTCTGGATGGAGAGCGTGCTCTCGCGGATATGAGAAAGCGTGTCCCGCAGCCGGACGATGGAGCCGTTGAAGTCGGTGCGGAGCTGCTCCAGCCGGCCGGAATATTGTGTCTCGATCGTGCTCGACAGGTCGCCTTGAGCCAAGCGGGCCAAAGCCGCACCCAGTTCGCTGACGGCGGTGTCGATCTCACGGTCGACACGTTGCTTTTCGGCGTCGTTGCGACGGCGCTCGGCCTCCGTTTCGGCGCGATCCTCGGCACTGCGGCTCTCCAGCCGTTGTTTCTCGCGCGCCGCTTCCCGGAAGACTTCCAGGGCGCGAGCAATATTGCCGAATTCGTTGCGGCGTTCGGCATAGGGGATTTCGGTAGCGTCATTGCCTTGGGCAAGCGCATGCACGACGCCGGTCAGCACGCCGAGCGGCCGGAGCAATATTCGAAGCGCGAACAGGCTTGCGATGCCTATGACAAGGAGAGCGCCAAGCGAGGTGCCGATGACGATGTAACCCGCGGTGGCGATATGGGCGAAATAGACTTCCATCGGAATGCCGATGAAAAGCAGGCCGGTGACGCCGTTCGAGGCATTGGTGATGGGGAAATACCCCGTCATGAAATCCTTGCCGAACAAGACAGCCGGCCCGAAATAAGCTTCTCCGCGCGCCAGGAACGGCTGCGCCGGGTGCTCCGCGGCAAGCTTGGTGCCGACCGCCCGCTCGCCCTTTTCGGTCTTCACATTGGTCGATATCCGGACATAGTCGGTGCCCTTCTTTTCGAACAGGGTCGCGACACCGCCGATGGCGGATGCCGTGCGATCGACCATGTCATGGTCTTTCACCGCACCCTCGGCCTGACTGACACGGATGACCGCGCCGTCGCGGATCTCGGTTTTGGCGCCATCCAGTTCCAGATCGTAAAGCAGGCTCATGGTGCGTATCGCCTTGCGGGCATCGTCCTTCGCCGTATCCATGATATCGCCGCGCAGGTAGGTATAGGTGAGGCCACCCACCGCTATCACCGCAACGAAGATCATGAAGAGGCAAAGAAGAACGATCCGCGATACCACGGACGATGGCAGGATTTTGATCATTTAGGCCAGCTTCCCCGCAAAACTATGAACTGAACTAGTATCGCCGGCGGAAGTGAAAATTTACTAAATTTGAATGTAGTCGGTAAAGAGGCCCCTGAGGCGGGAATTGACGCAAACCTGAGCTTGGAAATGCGCGAAAATAAACAGGCCAACGCTCCCCGAGCGTGACTAAAGACCGCGGCCGTTCAGGCGCGCGGCGAAATCGAAGAGCGGAAGCTCTTAGAAAAAAAGCGTCGGAAGCGCGAGGAGCGCGGCCGTTGCACCGATGGCGATCGCGAGAAAACGGAGGCGAATGAGCTTCGGGTTATCCTGAACCTTAGCGACTGCGATTGCACGGGCACGGCTGGGTCTCTGCATGGAAACGGCACTCCAAGGCAAGTTGCTCTGGCGCTTCAGCCGCGACCGGCAGGAAGCGCATGCCCGCCTTAAACCATAGGAATTGGCTGGCATTAAGGCAGGATGGCTGGCGCACATTAACAAGTGCTGAATCAACCCATACTACAATGCTTCCCCACAAACATGGCCTGATGCCCAGGCCCATTGGAAATTGTAGCCCCCGAGCCAGCCGGTCACATCCACGCACTCGCCGATGAAATAAAGACCAGGCACCGCCTTTGCCTGCATGGTCTTCGAATCCAGCTCGGACGTATCGACGCCGCCGAGCGTTACCTCGGCCGTCCGGTAACCTTCGGAGCCGGCGGGTTTGATTGCCCAGTTCTGGATGGAGGCCGCCAGGCCCTCGATTGCCTTGTCGGAAAGATCGGCGAGATGGGCGGTCAGGCCGCGCGCCTCCACGAAGAACTGCGCCAGCCGTTTCGGCAGCAGCTCCGCAAGCACCGTCTGTGCCGCCTGGCGACCGTTCGTCTTGCGGGCGGTCTTCAGCACGGCTGCGATATCGAGGTCGGGCTCGATGACCAGCGTCACGTCGTCGCCTTCCCGCCAGTAGGACGAGATCTGCAGGATCGACGGGCCGCTCAAGCCCCGATGCGTAAAGAGGAGCGCCTCGCGAAAAGCCGTCCTGCCATGGCGGACTTCGGTCGGCACCGCGATGCCGGAAAGCGGCGAAAGCTTTTCGAGCAGGTTCGGATCGAGCGTCAGCGGCACGAGCGCCGGCCGCGTCTCGACGATCTTCAGCCCGAATTGCCTGGCGATGTCGTAGGCAAAACCGCTGGCGCCCATCTTTGGGATCGATTTGCCGCCGGTCGCAACCACCAGGGACCCCGCCTCCACCGGCCCGTCGGAGGTGCCGACGCGGAAGCCGTCGGGCGTCCTTTCGATCGACGTGATCTGTTTCTGCAGTTCGAGCAAAACGTTCGCCGCCTTCATCTCGGACAGCAGCATACGGATAATGTCCTTGGCGCTATCGTCGCAGAAGAGCTGGCCGAGCGTCTTTTCGTGCCAGGCGATACCATGGCGTTCGACCATGTCCAGAAAATCGCGCGGCGTGTATCGGGCGAGCGCCGACTTGGCGAAATGCGGATTGGCGGAGAGATAGTTTTTTGCGCTTGCATGGATATTGGTAAAATTGCAGCGCCCCCCACCGGAAATGCGGATTTTCTCGCCCGGCGCCTTGGCGTGATCGAGGACCAGCACCGAACGTCCGCGTCCGCCCGCGCGGATGGCGCACATCATGCCTGCGCCGCCCGCGCCCAAAACCACGACATCGAATTTCCGCGTCACCGCATGCTCCTTGTTCCAATATCTGCTGTTTTCGATCGGCAACTCAAAGTCAATGGCGTCTCCCCCTCGCCATTCGCCAATCCGTGGTTATGATGGAACATTCGATCAACCTCACCCCGATGTGTCATGCCGCGCAAAAAAACCGCTCCCGCCCTCGCAACCGGCACCGTGGCGAAAGCCGCGACTGCTCAGCCGACACTCACTTCGCTGAGAGGCGTCGCGGACTGGCGGGAGGCCGCCGCCTGGCTTCGGGCACGGGGGATCGAGGACATCGAGTGCATCACGCCCGATCTCGCCGGCGTGCCGCGCGGCAAGATGATGCCGTCTTCGAAGTTCACCTCGAACACCTCGCTGGCGCTGCCGTCCGCCCTTTATCGCCACACTATTTCCGGTGAATACCCCGAAGAGACCGGCACGTTCCGCTACGAACCGCGCGACAGCGACCTGAAGCTGGTGCCGGATCTTTCGACCCTAGCGGTGGTGCCCTGGGAGACCGATCCGACCGCGCAGGTGATCTGCGACATCGTCGATACCGAAGGCAAGGCGGTTCCCTATACGCCGCGCAACGTGCTGAAGAACATCCTCAAGCTCTATGAGGAACGCGGCTGGAAGCCGGTCGTGGCGCCGGAGATCGAATTTTACCTCGTCGCCAAGAACGACGATCCGGACTATCCGCTGCACCCGCCGAAAGGCCGGTCCGGCCGCTCCATCCTCGGCGGGCAGGGTTATTCGATCGCAGGCATCAACGAATTCGACGAACTGATCGACGACATCTACCATTTTTCGGAAAAGCAGGGCCTCGAGATCGATACGTTGATCCATGAGGAAGGTCCGGCGCAGCTCGAGATCAACCTGCGCCATGGCGATCCGATCGAACTCGCCGACCAGGTGTTCATGTTCAAGCGCACCATTCGCGAGGCGGCCCTGAAACACGGCATATACGCGACGTTCATGGCCAAGCCGATGCAGGGCCAGGCGGGTTCGGCAATGCACATCCACCAGTCGGTGATCGACATCAAGACCGGCAAGAACGTCTTCTCGAATCCGGACGGTTCGGCTTCCAAGGAGTTTTTCCACTTCATTGGCGGCATGCAGACCTATGTGCCGAAATCGCTCGCTATGATGGCGCCCTATGTGAACTCCTACCGCCGCCTGACGCCCGACATGTCGGCGCCGGTCAACAATGCCTGGGGCTACGACAACCGGACCACCGCCTTCCGCGTGCCGGTCTCGGATGCGAATGCCCGCCGCGTCGAAAACCGCCTGCCGAGCTCGGACGCCAATCCCTATCTGGCGCTCGCTGCCTCGCTCGGCTGCGGCCTGCTCGGCATCATGAATGCGATCGACCCCGGGCCGCCGACCGAGGATACCGCCAACGAGGGGTCGATCGAACTGCCGCGCGGCCTGCTGGAAGCCGTGTCGCTGCTCGAGTCCGATCCGGCGCTGGCCAGCGTCTTCAGCCCGGAATTCATCGGCCTCTATGCGGGCGTCAAGCGCGGGGAGTTCGAGACCTTCATGCAGGTGATCAGCCCCTGGGAGCGGGAATTCCTGCTTCTGAACGTGTGAGGGCTGCGCCTTGGATGTATGGCAGAGCCCGATCGCGCCGGGAATTTCCTGGTATCAGGCGACTCTCACCGAGCGGCCCACCTATCCGGCGCTCGACGGATCCAAATCGATCGACGTGGCGATCATCGGCGGCGGCTATACCGGCCTGCAGGCGGCTTACAACCTTGCAAAGGCTGGTATCTCCGTTGCGCTGATCGAGGCCAGCCGGTTCGGCGACGGCGCGTCCGGCCGCAATGGCGGACAGATGGGCACGGGGCAGCGCTGGTGGCCGGAGGATCTTGAAAAGGAGATCGGCTACGAGCGCTCCAAGGCGCTGTTCGATATGGCCGAGAACGCCAAGCGGCATCTCCTCGACTTTGCCGAGGTCCACGGCATCGACATGGAGTACATGCCAGGCCAGATGAACGTTTCCCACAAACGCGGCCACGAGAAGGATTATCGGGCGACCGCCGAGATCGCGGCGGAACGCTACGGGTATCCGCACATCTCCTTCATGGACGGCCAAGAGACCGCCGAGCGGCTCGGCACGAAAGACTATTATTGCGGGGTGCGCGATACCGGCACAGGCCACATCCATCCGCTGAAGCTGCTGGTCGGACTTGCCAGGGCGGCGCAGGCGGCCGGTGCGCAGATTTTCGAGATGACCCGCGCGACGGGCATCGAAAAAACCAGGAACGGACCGGGCGGCAAGATTCTGGTCCGGACGCCCAGCGGCACGCTGACTGCCGACCGGGTGCTGATCGCCACCAATGCCTATATCGGCGATCTCGAACCGGTTACATCAGCGCATATCATGCCGATCGGCTCCTTCATCGCCGCGACAGCGCCGCTCGACGATTTTCCCGATGTTCTCCCCGGTGGCGAGGCCGTTGCTGATTCGCGATTCGTAGTGCGCTATTTCCGCAAGAGCCGCGACAACCGGCTGCTGTTCGGCGGCCGCGAGGTCTACACCTCAAGCAATCCGGCAGACACGGCCAACGCCATCCGCAAGCAGATCGTCGACACCTATCCGGCCCTGAAAGACGTTGAAATCACCCATGCATGGGGCGGAAATGTCGGGATCACCCTGCCGCGCCAGCCTTTCGTGCGCGAAGTCATGCCGGGGGTGACGTCGATCGGCGGTTATTCCGGCCATGGGGTGATGCTGTCAAACTATTGTGGCAAACTTTATGCTGATATGGTCGGCGGCAGGGCGACGGATCTCGACCACCTTGCCGCCCTCAAAATTCCTGCCTTCCCCGGCGGGCGTCACATGCGGAGTCCCCTGCTTTTCCTTGCCCTCACGTGGTTTGCGCTACGCGACAGGCTCTGACAGGCAGTCCGTACCACACTTCGGAAGCCAATTCAGGCTAGCGTTTTTAAATCGATTAGAATAAGTATGCACCCAACCATGCAGGACGAAAGAACAGCGATGAGCAGCCAGATCATCCCAGTTGAACCCTTTGATTGTATCGTATTCGGCGGTACCGGCGACCTTGCGGAACGCAAGCTCCTTCCGGCCCTCTACCATCGGCAGATCGAGGGCCAATTCACCGAGCCAACCCGCATCATCGGCGCCTCGCGCAGTACGCTCTCCCATGAGGATTACCGCAAATTCGCCCAGGATGCCCTGAAAGAGCATCTGAAGAAGGGCGAATACGACGAGGCGGAAGTCCAGAAATTCCTCCAGCGCATCTATTACATCTCGGTCGACGCAAAGGCCGAAGGGGGCTGGGCCGAACTCAAGAAGCTGCTCGACGACGGCAAGGAGCGCATCCGCGTCTTCTATCTGGCGGTGGCGCCGGGCATTTTTGGCCCGATCTCCGAAAAGATCCGTGACCACAAGCTGATCACCAAGTCGACCCGCATCGTCGTCGAAAAGCCGATCGGCCGAGACCTCGCGTCGGCGCTGCAGCTCAACGACATGATCGGCAAGGCTTTCCACGAAGACCAGATCTTCCGCATCGACCACTATCTCGGCAAGGAGACGGTGCAGAACCTGATGGCGCTGCGTTTCGCCAACGCGCTCTACGAGCCGCTGTGGAACGCCGATCATATCGACCACGTGCAGATCACGGTCGCCGAAGCCGTCGGTCTCGAAGGCCGCGCCGGTTATTACGACACGGCGGGCGCGCTCCGCGACATGGTGCAGAACCACATTCTGCAGCTCCTCTGCCTTGTCGCCATGGAAGTGCCCTCCTCCATGAATTCGGAATCGGTGCGCGACGAGAAGCTCAAGGTGCTGCGCGCCCTGAAGCCGATCACCGAGGCCAATGTCGAACAGATGACGGTGCGCGGCCAGTATCGCGCCGGCGCCTCCGCGGGCGGTCCGGTCAAGGGTTATCTCGACGAGCTCGAAGGCGGCGTTTCCAACACCGAGACCTTCGTCGCCATCAAGGCCGAGATCGGCAACTGGCGCTGGGCCGGCGTTCCCTTCTACATCCGCACCGGCAAGCGGCTTGCAGCGCGCATGTCCGAGATCGTCATCACCTTCAAGCCGATCCCGCACAATATCTTCGACGCAGCCGCCGGCCGCATTTCGGCCAACCAGCTGATCATCCGCCTGCAGCCGGACGAAGGCGTCAAGCAGTCGCTGATGATTAAGGATCCGGGGCCGGGCGGCATGCGGCTGCGCAATGTCTCGCTCGACATGAGCTTTGCGGAAGCCTTCTCGGTGCGCAATCCGGACGCCTACGAGCGCCTGCTTACCGACACGATCCGCTCCAACCAGACGCTGTTCATGCGCCGTGACGAAGTGGAAGCCGCATGGCGCTGGGTGGACCCGATCCTGAAAGGCTGGGAAGCGGCCGGCCAGCAGGTGCAGGGCTACACCGCCGGTACCTGGGGTCCCAGCCAGGCGATCGCCCTCATCGAGCGCGACGGCCGGACATGGCATGAGGGTTAAGGGTCATGACCGCGAACATGCTTGAATTTGCGGATGCCACCGCCCTCGCCGCCAGCCTGGCGGACGAGGTTGCGGCCCACCTTGAAACCGCTATCCGCGAGCGAGGCACCGCCTCGATCGCGGTCTCGGGCGGCTCCACCCCGAAGAAGTTCTTCGAGGCGCTGGCGACCCGCGATATCGACTGGAGCAAGGTAACGGTGACGCTGGTCGACGAACGGTTCGTGCCGGCGGACAGCCCGCGTTCCAACCACCTTCTGGTGTCGGCGCACCTGCTGAAAGACAAGGCGGCTGCCGCCAAGTTCATACCTCTATACTACGAAGCGCCGTCGATCGATGAAGCGGCCGTGATCGCGACCGAAAAGACGTCCGGCATCGGCAATCCGTTCGACGTGGCGATCCTCGGCATGGGCGCCGACGGCCATACGGCTTCGTTCTTCCCGCATGGGAATAATCTTGCCCGGGCACTCGATCTTTCCGGCCCCCGCGGCGTTCTGACCATGCAGGCGGAAGGTGCCGGCGAAGAGCGACTGACCTTCTCGTTCGCCAGCCTTTCGGACGCCCGTTTCCTGGCGCTGCATATCGAAGGCCAGGGCAAGAAGGACGTGCTCGAAAAGGCAAAGGCCGGCTCCGACGAAACTGACATGCCGATCCGAGCCGTGCTCAATCGAGCCGCTTCGCCGCTGCAGATTTTCTGGGCGCCTTAAGGCGCCGACTTTTCAACGCGAGCAATCCCGGTGGCTTAGGGCCCTCCCGAAGGTCCTGTCCCTCCCAAGCCGGGGTTGAGCACAAGAGGACAAGACCATGGCCGCTCATTCCAGCATCGAGGCAATCACCGCCCGTATCGTCGAACGCTCGAAACCCCATCGCGAAGCCTATCTCGACCGCGTTCGACGAGCGGCAACACGAGGGCCACACAGATCGACGCTCTCCTGCGGCAATCTCGCCCATGGCTTTGCGGTCTGTTCCCCCGCCGAGAAGGACGCGCTCGCAGGAGACGTCGTCCCGAACCTCGGCATCATCACCGCCTATAACGACATGCTCTCGGCGCACCAGCCCTACGAGACCTTCCCGGCGATCATCCGCGAGGCGGCGCGGGAAGCCGGCGGTATCGCGCAGGTCGCCGGCGGCGTGCCGGCCATGTGCGACGGCGTCACCCAGGGCCAGCCGGGCATGGAACTGTCGCTGTTCTCGCGCGACGCGATCGCCATGGCGGCCGGCATCGGCCTCTCGCACAACATGTTCGATGCGGCTGTCTTCCTCGGCATCTGCGACAAGATCGTGCCGGGTCTCGTCATCGCGGCGCTCAGCTTTGGCCATCTCCCCTCCGTCTTCATTCCTGCCGGCCCGATGACCACAGGGCTTCCGAACGACGAGAAGTCGCGCATCCGCCAGCTTTATGCAGAGGGCAAGGTCGGCCGCGCCGAACTGCTCGAGGCGGAATCGAAGTCCTATCACGGCCCCGGCACCTGCACCTTCTACGGCACGGCCAATTCCAACCAGATGCTGATGGAGATCATGGGCTTCCACATGCCCGGCGCCTCCTTCGTCAATCCGGGCACGCCGCTGCGCGAAGCGCTGACCCGCGAGGCCGCCAAGCGGGCGCTGGCGATCACGGCGCTCGGCAATGAATTCACCCCGGCCGGCGAGATGATCGACGAACGCTCCGTCGTCAACGGCGTCGTCGGCCTGCATGCGACCGGCGGCTCGACCAACCACACCCTCCACCTCGTCGCCATGGCCCGCGCTGCCGGCATCCTGCTCACCTGGCAGGATATTTCCGAGCTCTCCGATGTGGTGCCGCTGCTTGCCCGCGTCTATCCGAACGGGCTTGCCGACGTGAACCATTTCCATGCCGCCGGCGGCATGGGGTTCCTGATCAAGCAGCTCCTGAAGACCGGCATGGTGCATGACGACGTGCGCACCGTCTTCGGCCACGGGCTGGAAGCCTATACGGTCGAGGCGAAGCTGGACGCCAAGGGCCAGGTCACCCGCGAGGCGATCCCGGATCAGAGCGGCGATCTGAAGGTCCTGGCGCCGATCGAGACCCCTTTCCAGTCGAATGGCGGTCTCAAGATGCTGAAGGGCAACCTCGGCAAGGCCGTCATCAAGATTTCCGCCGTCAAGCCGGAACGCCACATCGTCGAAGCGCCGGCGATTGTCTTCCACGATCAGCATGGGTTGCAGGAAGCGTTCAAGCGTGGCGAACTCAACAGGGATTTCATCGCCGTCGTGCGCTTCCAGGGACCGAAGGCGAACGGCATGCCGGAACTGCACCGTCTCACTCCCCCGCTCGGCGTTCTCCAGGACCGCGGCTTCAAGGTGGCCTTGGTCACCGACGGGCGCATGTCGGGCGCCTCCGGCAAGGTGCCGGCCGCGATCCACATCACCCCCGAAGCCTGCGACGGCGGGCCGATCGCCAAGATCAAGGACGGCGACATGATCCGCCTCGACGCTGTCGCCGGAACGCTGGAAGTGCTGGTCGACGCCGCGGAGTTCGGGGCTCGCACACCGGTCGTCGTCGATCTTTCCGACAACGAGTTCGGCATGGGCCGCGAACTCTTCGCCCCCTTCCGCCGCCATGTCGGTACCGCGGACATGGGCGCGAGCGTGTTTGCTTAAACAGGCTGATTGCCGGCAGAAACAAGAACGGCGGCCGTGGAGCCGCCGTTTCCATTTAAGGTCATGAACCAGGCTACCAGGAGCGGATATCCAGCGTCCGGTCGCGATGGTTCGGATGGGTCGAGAATACGAAGATGCGGTCCAGTTCCTTCTGCTTGAGCAGTGACAGGAAACGCACTTCGATTGTGTTGTTGGCGTTGGTGCGCATCAGCAGGCAACCGACCTTGGAAATGCGCGCATCGGGAATATCGAGATAAAACTGCTTCGGCAGATTATACTGGGTCAGGATGCCGAGGACGGCGCCGCTCATCGAGATACGGATGACGTCACAGCGGCGCTGCGCCATGTTCATCACGCCATTTTCCGTATATTCGATACGCGCCGCATTCATCGTGTCTTCCATCTTGAACCGGGCTTCCCGGTCGTACATGAAAGACTCTTCCTT
This sequence comes from Neorhizobium vignae, assembly GCF_000732195.1. Lineage (GTDB taxonomy): Bacteria > Pseudomonadota > Alphaproteobacteria > Rhizobiales > Rhizobiaceae > Neorhizobium > Neorhizobium vignae. The sequence continues at coordinate 31,639 of NZ_JNNU01000014.1, read as the reverse complement.
GTTCAAAAAGTGATTTTTGTTACTTGGAGTCGCGCTCACGACATCCCTCCATTGCCTTATGGAGGAAGCCTAGCCGGCGAAATTTAACAGAGAGTTTTGAAGTCTCAAATCAGAACAACTCCAAATGCATATCGCAAAATCATAGTAAACAGGCGGTTACTCCTAGATACGGTAGGCCTTACCTTCCGCATCGAAAAGGTGCAGTTTCTTGAGGTCTGCCGAGAAGCGCATCGTGTCGCCCTTCTTCACCTGCAAAATGCCAGGTATCTTGGCGATGATCGGTTCTTCATCGGCCAAGCCTTCGATATAAAGCAGCGTCACCTCGCCGAGCGCCTCTATGATCCCGATCTGGCCTTCGAAGAGGTAGTCCTCGCCTGAAGCGATCGACAAATCTTCCGGCCGCACCCCGAAACTGGCGGTCTTGCCCTTTTCGGAAGCCGCCGTCGGCACCGGCAGGTGCACCGATTTTCCGCCCTTCAGCGCAACCGTGGTCGTCTCGCCGGTTTCCGTCACCGTGGCCGGGATGATGTTCATCGCCGGCGAGCCGATGAAGCGCGCGACGAAGAGGTTCTGCGGCCGCTCGTAGAGTTCGAGCGGGGCGCCGACCTGTTCGATCCGGCCGGCGGAAAGAACGACGATGCGGTCGGCGAGCGTCATCGCCTCCACCTGGTCGTGCGTCACGTAGACCATCGTCGTGTCGGGCATCGAATCCTTCAGCTTGGCGATCTCGATGCGGGTGGCGACGCGCAGCGCCGCGTCGAGATTAGAAAGCGGTTCATCGAACAGGAAGACCTTCGGATCGCGGCAAATGGCGCGGCCGATGGCGACACGCTGGCGCTGGCCGCCGGACAGCGCCTTCGGCAGGCGGTCGAGATAGGGAGCGAGCTGGAGGATATCGGCCGCCGCACGCACCCGGCGGTCGATCTCGTCACGGCTTTCCTTGGCGATCCGCATGCCGAAGGCCATGTTGTCGTAGACCGTCATATGCGGATAGAGAGCATAGGACTGGAAGACCATGGCGATGCCGCGCCGCGACGGCGGCACGTCATTGACGAGCTGGCCGTCGATGAACATCTCGCCCCCAGTGATGCTTTCAAGGCCGGAGATCATCCGCAGCAACGTGGACTTGCCGCAACCGGAGGGCCCGACAAACACCACGAACTCGCCCTGGCTGATTTCCAGGTCGATGCCGTGCAGCACCTTCACCTGGCCGTAGGCCTTGCGGATATCCTTCAGAACGACACCAGCCATGTTTTCCTCCCCTTTGTTCTCGTTACGCGTGATGGGCGAAGAACGCCCCCCAAGCCGGTAGTTCGACACGCCTGCCGTCAAGCCCGCTTTCGAAGCCGTGGCCGGACAGCACTTCCCAATCGCCGGCCGGCAGTTCGGTTGCCGTTTCCACCGCGCTCATGTTGAACAGGCAGAGCAACGTCTCGTTGCCGTATTGGCGCTTGTAACCGAGAACGGCGCCGTCCTCGGCCAGGAATTCGATGTCGCCCTTGGCAAAGGCCGGGTGCTGCTTGCGGAAGGCGAGGAAACGTCGGTACTGTTCCAGAACCGATGCGGGATCGCCGTATTGAGCGCCGACGGCCCGAAGCTGATGTTCGACCGGGATCGGCAGCCAGGTTTTCTCCGCCGTGGAGAAGCCAGCCTGCAATGCCTGGCTGTCCCAGACCATCGGGGTGCGGCAACCGTCGCGGCCCTTGAATTCGGGCCAGAACTGGATGCCGTAGGGATCCTGCAGGTCGGCATAGGCGATATCCGCCTCGGTCAATCCGAGTTCCTCGCCCTGATAGATGCACACCGAGCCGCGCTGGGACATCAGGATGGCGGATGCCATCTTGGCGTAACTGTCGCGGTCAAGAACGTCATGGCCCCAGCGGCTGACATGGCGGACCACGTCATGGTTCGAGAAGGCCCAGCAGGCCCAACCATCGGGTGCCGCGACCGAGAACGCTTTCTGTACCTCAGACACGCGCGCTGGCGTCAGCGGATCGGGCGCCAGGAATTCGAACGCATAGCACATCTGCATCTTGTCGTTGCCGGACGTGTATTCCCCGACGATCTCCAGGCCGCGCTGGCTGTCGCCGACCTCGCCGACGGCGGCGATCGCCGGGAACTCGTCGAGCACGGCGCGGAAGCGCCGCAGGAATTCCAGGTTCTCCGGCCGGTTCTTGTCGTAGAGATGCTCCTGGAAGTTATAGGGGTTCACCGCCGGCGCGGTGGAGGCGTTGCGGCGCGAGGGATCGAGCGCCGGGTTGTCGCGCAGTTCCTTGTCATGGAAATAGAAGTTGATCGTGTCGAGGCGGAAACCGTCGACGCCGCGCTTCAGCCAGAAGCGCGTCATGTCGAGCAGCGCGTCCTGGACTTCCGCATTGTGCAGATTGAGGTCCGGCTGCGAGGTCAGGAAATTGTGCATGTAATATTGCATGCGGGTCGGGTCCCAATGCCAAGCGGACCCGCCGAAGATGGACAGCCAGTTGTTGGGCGGCGTGCCGTCCGGCTTCGCATCAGCCCAGACATACCAGTCGGCCTTGGGGTTGAAGCGGCTGGACCGGCTCTCGATGAACCAGTGGTGCTGGTCAGAACTGTGCGACATGACGAGATCGATCATCACCTTGATGCCGAGCCGGTGCGCCTCGGAAATCAGACCGTCGAAATCCAACAGAGAACCGAACATCGGATCGACGTCCGTGTAGTTCGAGACGTCGTAGCCGAAATCCCGCATCGGCGACGGGAAGAAGGGGGAGATCCAGATCGCGTCCGCGCCGAGCGCTGCCACATGCGGCAGGCGGGCGGTAATGCCCTTCAGATCGCCGATGCCGTCGCCGTTCGAGTCCTGATAGGAGCGCGGGTAAATCTGGTAAATAACCGCCCCACGCCACCAGTCCTTGTCCGGTGCTGCGGGGGCCTCTGCTGAAACGCTCATTCAAAATCCTGTTATCGTTCGATGTTGATCAGCCGCCCTGGTCAACCGCCTTTGACGGAGCCGGCGAGCAGGCCGCGAACCAAATACCGTTGCAGAGCGAAAAAGACGATAATCGGCACGACGATTGTTATGAAGGCCGAAGCCGTCAGGATTTCCCACTTTCCACCCATGGAGCCCAGAAGCGCGTTCAGGGCGCCGGTGAGGACCAATTGATCCTTGCCGGTTCCAAGAAAGACCATAGCGACGAGGAGGTCGTTCCAGGTCCAGAGGAACTGGAAGATCGAGAAGGATGCGAGCGCCGGGAATGACAGCGGCAGGATGATCTTGACGAAGATCTCGAAATCGCTGGCGCCGTCGACACGGGCGGATTCGATGATTTCTCGCGGCAGTCCGGAAATGTAGTTGCGCAGAAGATAGATCGCGAGCGGCATGCCGAAAGCGGAGTGCGCAAGCCAGATGCCCGCATAACTGCGAGACGGCACGCCGAAGAAATTGCCGATCTCGTTATACATCTTCAGAAGCGGAATGAGCGACATCTGCAGGGGCACGACAATCAGCCCGACCACCAGGGCGATGATGAGGGCGCGCCCGGGAAACTCCATCCAGGACAGGGCATAGGCCGCAAAGGCGGCGATCAGGATCGGAATGATGGTTGCGGGAACCGCGACGGTCAGCGAGTTGACGAAGGACTGGCCGATCCCTTGAGAGGTCAGCACCGTGCGGTAATTTTCGGTGGTGAAGGACGGTGGAGTGGCAACGGACAGGTAAACGCGCTTGCCGCGGCCCTCGAAAGGCGCGTTCTTGGAATAGGTATAGCTGCCGTCCTCGTTGACGGTCAGCGTCTCGCCGTTGCCGATATCGGCGGCCTGTCCGGCGGTAAATTCCGTCGGCGCGGCAACGCGGGTGCCGAAGGCGCGCACGGTGCCGCCCTTCCCTCCCTCGAAGACCGAACCGGAAATCACGTAGTTCGCGCCTTCCTGCCTGGCGGTTGAAGGCTCGCCGAGGCGTGCGGCACTCGTCTCGGCGGCGCCCGTAAAGGCGGTCCACCAGCCTGAGGCCGTAATCTGACCCGCTTCTCGAAAGGAGGTGACGAGGATGCCGAGCGTCGGGATGAGCCAGATGATGCAGATGACAAGGACGGAGACGTGGACGATAAGGCGCGGAAGGCCGACACGGCGGAGGCTTGCTACTGCGCTCATCTCAATGGCCTCCCATTTCCTTGTTCGCCTGGCGGATGTTCCAGATCATGATCGGGGTGACGGCGGCCATGATGACCAGCGCGATGACCGCACTTCGTCCGCTGTCTCCCCCGCCGCGGAACATCCAGTCGAACATTAGGTTTGCGAGAACCATGGTGTTCCACTGGCCGTTGGTCATGGTCAGCACGATATCGAAGACCTTGAGCACGAGAATGGTGATCGTCGTCCAGACGACGGCGATCGTGCCCCAGATCTGCGGTACCATGATCTTCCAAAAGATCTGCCAGCCGTTGGCGCCGTCGATCACCGCCGCCTCGATCGTCTCCTCGGGAATGCCGCGGAGTGCGGCCGAGAGGATGACCATGGCAAAGCCCGTCTGGATCCAGATCAGGATCGCCATCAGGAAAAAGTTGTTCCAGAACGGCAGCGAGATCCACACCTGCGGAGAGCCGCCAATCGCCTGCACGATGGCGTTGAGGAGGCCGATCTGCGTTTCGCTGCCGCCGCGATATTCGTAGATGAACTTCCAGATGACCGAAGCGCCGACGAAGGAAATCGCCATCGGCATGAAGATCAGGCTTTTGGCGAGGTTGCCCCACCAGATGCGGTCGGTCAGCACCGCGATGACGAGGCCGAAGAACGTACACGCCGCCGGCACCACGGCGAGCCAGAGGATGTTGTTGAAGATGGACTGGCGGAACTGCGCGTCCTGGATGGCCCAGCGATAGTTCGCAAGTCCGACGAAATTGCCGCCCGACCGGTCGTAGAAGGAAAGGATGAAGGTGGCGACGACCGGATAGACGAGATAGACGACCAGCAGGATCAGCGCCGGGCCGAGAAACAACCAGGGGCGCACCATGGCGCGGCGGTTGAGATTGACGGAGGCTGCGCGGACATTCTCCACCGGGACAGGAAAGATGATCTGCAGGATCTTGTCGGAGAGCCAGTAATACAGAGCACAGACGAAAACGCCGGCGATCACGACGCCGACGGCTGAAACGATCTGCGATATCATGGCTCTCCCCTTTTTACCGTTTTATGCGTCGCTTTTTATTGTACCGCGCCGGTGTCCGGCGCGGTCGTATTTCGAGAACCTTGGGGGAGGCTTATTTCAAACCGTCCCATGCCTTCTGGATGTCGGTCGCCACGGTCTTGGCATCCTTGCCGCCGACATAGTCGACCATGCCGGTCCAGAACGCACCGGCGCCGATCTTGCCCGGCATCTGGTCGGAGGCGTCGAAACGGAAGGTCGTGGCGGTGGTCAGAAGTTCCCCCTGCTTTTTGAGCACCTCATTGGCATAGGCGTTCGAATTGGCACCCTTGAAGGGCGTCAGGAACGACGACTGCGCCATCCAGACCTCGTGGGCGATCGGCGTCTTCAGGAATTCGATGAAGGCCTTGGCGGCGGGCGAATCCTTGGTGATGGCAAACATCGTGCCGGCACCGAGGACCGGGGTTCCGAGTTCCGGCTTCGAAGCATAGGTAGGCAGGTAGAAGAAGTCGGCATCGGTGCCGAGTTTCGTACCCGGCGGGAAGAAGGACGGAACGAAGGATGCCTGATGATGCAGGTAGCATTTCGGCGGAATGCCGAAGAGGCCCTTCGGGCTGTCGCGGAAGTCGGTGGAGGAAACGGCCGCAACCCCACCGCTGACATATTTCGGATTTTTGGCGAACTTGCCGAATTCATCGATCGCGCCAACAACAGCCGGATCATTGAACTTGACTTCGTTGCTCACCCACTTGTCGTAGATTTCCGGCTTCTGGGTGCGCAGCATCATGTCCTCGACCCAGTCCGTCGCCGGCCAGCCCGTCGCGCCGCCGGAGCCGAGACCGATACACCATGGAACACCGCCGTCTTCGACGATCTGGTCACTGAGCTTGATCAGATCCTCCATGGTCTTCGGAACTTCGTAACCGGCTTCCTCGAAGTTTTCGGGCACATACCAGACCATGGACTTGAAATCGGCCTTGAAGGGGAACCCGAAATAGGCCTCCTTGCCGTCCTTGCCCTTGTAGGTGCCGTAACGGATCCAGTCCGCACCCGAGCCGTAGTTGGTCTTGACCCAGTCGGAGTTCTCCTGGCCGAGCGAGGTCAGGAAGCCCTTGGCTGCGAGATCGGCCAGGAGGCCGGGCTGCGGAATGATGGCGATGTTCGGGGGAGAACCGGCCTGCGTGTCGATGACGATCTGCTGTTCGTAATTTTCCGAGGAGGAATAGCGGCCGTTGATGCCCGTCGCGGCATTGAAATAAGCCAGAACGCTGTTGAAGAGGACCTCGTCCTCGCCGCGCCAGGGTCCGAAAAGCGTCAGGCTCTGTCCCTTGAGATTGGCATGGGCAGCCTTGAAATCCTCATAGCTCTTCCAGCTGAATTTCGAATCCTGGCCGGGCGCGAATTTCAGCTCCTGGGCGACCGCGCCACCGGCAAGAAGCGTCGCCAGCGCCGTACCGATCCAAAATGATGCCTTCATTGAAATATCCTCCCACTGTCCCAGCAATTTCTACCCTGCCGGGAGTTCCAAAACATGGGAAGTGATTTAACGCTCTCGCCGAGGAGTCAACCCCCGCGCAGCCGACGTGGAACAAATGAAAAAATCCGTCCCCGCAGGATCAGAAACTGGGTGCGGTTTTGCCGGCCGTGCGGTAGGCGGCGATGACGGTGTTGGCCATCAGCATGGCTATCGTCATCGGGCCGACACCGCCGGGGACCGGGGTGATGGCGCCGGCAACTTCAGCGGCTTCCGCATAGGCCACGTCACCGACCAGCCGGGTCTTGCCCTCGCCCTTGTCGGGCGCGGCGACGCGGTTGATGCCGACATCGATGACGGTTGCCCCGGGCTTCACCCAGTCGGCCTTGACCATCTGCGGCCGGCCGACGGCGGCAACCAGGATATCGGCGTTGCGGCATACGGACCCGAGGTCCTTCGTCTTGGAATGCGCCATGGTAACGGTCGCATTGGCGGCCAGGAGCAGCAGGCCCATCGGTTTGCCGAACAGGTTGGAGCGGCCGATGACGACAGCGTTGAGACCCGAAAGGTCGCGACCATGTATACGGTTTACCAACAACATGGCCCCGGCAGGCGTGCAGGAAATCAAGCCTGTCTCAAGGTCGCCGGTAGCGATCTTGCCGGCATTGACGACGTGCAGACCGTCGACGTCCTTGTTCGGCGAGATCGACAGGATGACCGGCTCCGCGTTCAGGTGCTTCGGCAGCGGGAGCTGGACGAGAATGCCATGGATGGACGGATCGGCATTGAGCTCGGAAACCAGTTTCTCAAGCGTTTCCTGAGTGGTCTCCTCGGGCAGACTGTGCTGGATCGATTTGAAACCGCACTGCTTGGCCATCTTGCTCTTGGAGCTGACATAGGCGTGGCTGGCCGGATCGTCGCCGACGATGACGACTGCAAGGCCTGGCTTCACGCCGGTTTCCCTCTCGAGCGAAGCCGAAGCCCCGGTCACCGCGGTGATTACCGATGCTGCCGCCTCTTTACCATCGATCACCACAGCCATGCGCACCTCCCGCTTGAAACCGCCACCAATGTATACATTGAGCATATTCTGAATTAGCCCACCAACGCCCTATGCTGGTCGCAGACAGCAAATGCAAGCGGATTCGATGTCGCAGGCTTCTTATCCTCGGGAGGCGTTCCGGCGGTCGGAATAGACCTGAACCCGTTCGCGCAACTCCGCCATATTACGGCGAAGCTCGCGAAGTTCTTCCGCCTTTCGGACTTCCTCCGGGGACGGGGACGGGGCCGGGCGACGGGGTGCACCATAGGACGGCCCGTCGGCAAGACGGCCCGCCATGACGGCCGCGACCAGGGAAGGAAGCTCTACATCCGGGGCCGGACGGCGATTGACCATCAGCATTTCGCGGATGTGGTCGGCAAGCGGACTGTCATTGGCTGGCGCCGGATGGCGCGGGCGCCAGGACGGCTGCGGCTCATAGGCAAACCGATCGTAAGCCGGATCATACTCCTCAGGGAGGAAATCCTGCTCGTCCAGATGCTCCGCCAGCAGGTCCCGGTCGACAATCGGCGCGGGCTCCTCGGCCGGATTCATTTCGTCGGCGGAGGTCGCCGACCTCGGCGCACGGCGCGTCAGAAAGGCCAGGGCGACGCCGAGGGAGAACCCGATCAGGGCACCAATGCCCGAAAGCTCGGCGGATGAGGGACCCAGGACGGCCGCAGATGCCGCCACGGCCGGAACGACGACCGACACTTTGCCCGTGGATGCCTTGGCCTCGGCTCCGTGCAGCGCTTCGAGGTAATTTCGCTGTGCCTCGTCCACGGCAGCTTCGAGAGCCGCAAGCCTTGCTGCGGAATCGGCTATTTCCTTGTCGTCGGGTTTTTTCTCCTGCCGCGCCTTCAGCTCAGCCAGATGTTTGGCTGCGGCAGCCTCCTGCTGACGAAGCGAGGTCCCGAGCTGTTTCAGCGCTTCCTGGATGTCGTCTTTCACATCCGCCAGCGCCGCCTGAGCCGCAGCAAGCCGCGGGTGACGCGGGCCGAGATCGCTCGAAAGCTGATCGACGGCAAGCTTTGCCTCGACATGCCTCTGCCGCTGATAGTCGAGGCCGGTATATTCGAGACTGTCCGGCAGGGGCTTGTTCAGCACGTCCGAGAGCTTCATGGCGGACGCCTGCGCTGCCTTCTGCTTCAACTCGCCAAGCTGCGCCGTCGCGTCGTTTATTTCCGCGGTGAGCTGCTGTCCGTCGCCCTCGGTCCGGCGCAGTTCGGCAAGCTTCTGCTCGTCCGTCTCGGCGATGAAGCCGGAAAGGGCGGCTTGGGCATGTTCGAGTGTCTGGCGCAGCTTCTCCACGACCGGTGCGGAAGATTTCGTACCGGAGAAGGCGATTTCATCGTGAAAGGCGTCGCCGAGCATGTTGGCGATGCGGGCTGCCTCTTCCGGCTCTCCCGCCGTGACGGAGATCGCAAGCTGGCCGGCACGGCGGTCGTAACTCGTGACAATCGCCTGGGAAAGTCGCTCGCGCAGCCGGTTCTCGGCCTCGGACACGGTCATCGCCTCGCCGGAGACGATATCGGACAGGATCCTGACGACGCTCGGGCGGTCGACCGAAAACTCACTGTCGCGGCCGAGATTCAGGGCGCGGATGACATTGTCGAGACTGGTCCTGGAGCGCAGCGTCGCGGCAGCCGTGTTGATTGTGACTTCGCTCGCTGCCTCGACCTTCAGCCGGGTCTCGGCGCTGAACTGATGCGGAACCGTCTCCACGAAAAGCAGCGGCAAAAGAGCACCGACCACCGTGAGGGCGCCAACCTTGAGGGCGACGGATCGCAGTCCGGCGAACACGGAACCGGTGCCGGCGAGCATAGCTGCCGGGTCAGTGTTTCGGTCGTCTTCGATTTTCACCGACTGATACATGGGATGACCGCGCTAATCTGAGGCCGCCGGCATCCCGCGGGCAGCCCTCTGATTAAGACAGTCTAAAATTTCATGGCAAAGAAAGGGTTAACTTGTCAGGCGAAAGACGGCTGCCGGGATGGGACTGCCGCCTGGGGCACCGCGGGTGCCGATTTGCCTTCGATGAAGCTGGACAACCCTGCCCCGGTCATGACCACCAAGCCGGTGCGGACCGAAGCGAGCCGGCGTTCGACCCGCCGCTCCTGGTCAAGGCCTGCAGCATCGACGAGGATAAGGTCGAAACGCTGCGGCATATCCTGGTCGAGGGTTACAATCGCCACGTCATGCCAGGGGGCATGGCGGGCGAAATGCTCGCGGAGGGCTTCGACCCGCGCGGTGTCCTCGCCGGCTATGCCGATGCGATGACCCTTTTCCAGGAAGCTCAACAGGGCTGGCACGAACATCCTGGCCGAAAAACGCACCGGCGTCGGTTTTTCACGCCGCGCTTTGGCGAGGATGCTGAAGGCGCGGCCGCCACCCGGCAGAAGCACCCTGCGGCCCAACTGACTGCGGTAGCCGGGATCGACCATCTGACGGAAAGCCGTCCGCTCGTCCAGGAAACCGAGCGTGGTACGATTGCCGCGTAACGCGATCAGGCTTTCCACGAGGCCGAGCGTTGCGTTCCATCCGAGATCGCAGACACGCAGGCCGAACAGGGTCCGGGGTGACGCGGATGCGAGGAAGTCTCCGGATGCGTTCATTATGCGCTCCCCATGGGGCAAGACCAATTCGTCCCCAAGGTCTAGCAGCGCGCTCTGAAATCGCCTTTAAATCGATTGGTAAAATGCGAACAATGCCCGTATTTCCGAGGCTCTCGCAACAAAAAAGGCCGACCACCAGGGCCGGCCTATATTCGCTGTGTTGACACCGTAGGGGGCGTCAGTGGCCGGCCGTCGGCGAAGCTTTGGGGTCTTCGATCTTCACGCCCTCGACAATCTTCTTCCCGGGGTTCGGGTTCTTGTTTCCGCGCGATGCGTTGTTGCGAATGTCTTCCTTGGAGAGGTAGTCGAGCTGCTCGACCAGGACCTCCGCCACCAGTCCTTCGCCGAGCTTCTTGTTGAAGTTGTCCTTGATGCTGGTGCGAAATTTTTCGAGGTTGAAGGCGCCGGGCTTGCTGAGGTCGACCATCTGATTGCCGATCAGCAGCGTGAAAAGCTGGTCCGTCGTCAGTTCGGTGATCGGCAGCTTGGTATTCTTGATCTTTTCCTTGTCCATCATGAACGAGACACGGCTCAAGAAATAACCGGTGATGGCACCGTCCGCGATCATAGGAATGGTGATCGATTCCCCGCGCACCAGTTCGAGAAGTTCCTTCCGCCTGGCCTCTTCGTCGACCGGCGCAGGTGCTGCGGACATCTGCACGGAGAAATACACCGCCCCAAGCGTGACGATGCAGACCCACAGACCAGTGAGAAGGAGCTTGACCATCAGGCCTCGCCGTAGGTGAACTGTTCTTGGGTGTAGGTACCGTCGTCGTCCGCATCGCGAGCGGCGTTCTTCAAGAGATCGGCGACGGCGCGAACAGCGTGAAGATGCGCTTCGACCCGGCGGGCATTGAGCGCCAGCTTGCTCTTCAAACCATGCATCTGATCGATATGGCCCGTGGCAAGCTGCTTCGGATCGGTGCCGCGGAACAGCATGGTCAATTCGTAGAGGCAGCGGCTTTTGTGCGCGTTCGACACTTTCAGGTCGAATTCCGGATCGCGGCCGATCCGCTGATTTTCGTTGTCGATTATCATCTCCAACCGGCCAAGCACGGTCTTGATGCGATAATCATTCGAAACAACTTCCATGTTCTCTGCCCCAGTCTGATGCATGTCAGGCCTCACTCTTCTTTCCGACGCCGAGCACCTGTCGCTCGAAATCGGTGATCATGCTGATTGCGCGGCTGCGATCAGTCTCATTGGTGGTCGGATTGACCGAGGCCTGACGCTCCGCACGGGCGAGCGCCTGCGAATACATCTGTTCGGCGATGCCGACACCGCCCTTTTTCGACATTTCCTCGGCGATCTTCTCGGCCATCATGCCCTTCCAGAATTCACCGGCGGAGCCCTTGCCGTAAACTTCCTCGGTCTCCTTCGGGAGCATGGAATTCACGAATGTCGAAAGAACCGATGCTTCGAACTTGCGGTATTCGTCCGGCATTTCGGCGACCTTCTTCGGTGCCTCCGGATTGCCGAGACCCGCCGCCGTGCCGGGCGTATCGATGAATTTCATGGCTGCACCAAAACCCTTGCCAACTTCGGCAAGGCTGGTCGCGGCAAAGGCCGCCTTGTTCGCCTTCAGCTTGGCCTGCGCTTCTTGAACGGCAGACGGGTCCGCAGCGCGGACGACGTCCATGACCAAGTCGCTCGGAGGTGAAATCGCCACGTCAGCTCCTTTCATGACTGCCGCGAGCCGCATCCCTAACGGTGCAAGAGCGCAGCAACAATTTGAAATGGCACATGATCCCGCCCGACCTCGATCGAACCGGCAATCAGTGCAATGACGAGACTATGAAGGTCGAAGCTTGCTGGAGGCTGGCCTGTCTATTTGACTTGCTCGAGGGCGAGCGTGATATCGATGAGCTCGTAGATCGCCTCGTCGGCCACTTCGCGGTCTTCGTGATCACGCGCGTCCTTCATGTTCTCTTCCAGGCGGTCGGCCTTGGTCCGCTCCTTGAGCACCTTCATTTCCTGGATCTGCTGAACGCCGGCAAGCTGGCGTTCCTTGGTGGTCAGGCGGCCGAAGCGTTCCGAATAATGCTGAGAGAACTGGCGGTGGACCGGGTTCATCGAGCCGATCGCATCGATGACGTCTTCCATCGACTGATTGACTTCGGCACGGTGCCGGGTCGTCGCGGCGAGCTCGTGCTCGGCCATCGTCTCGAGATGCCGCTGGACCGCCACGAGGCGTTTGAGCTTGTCCGACCGCTTGACTGAACCTGCCATTGCGATCTCCTAGAAGGACCGGAAGATCGGCGCGAAACCATCCGCATACTGGCGGATAAAGGCGGCGATCGACAGATAGAGAAGGAAAAGCCCTCCCATCAGCAGGAAGGGCGTCGAGATGAAGAAGATCGGGATCTGCGGCGCCATCTTGTTGATGAGACCGATCGCCACGTTGAACATCAGGCCGAAGATCAGGAACGGACTTGCCAGCCGCAACATGATGATGGTCGACGCGCGCAGCGTGTCGGTCAGCGTGATCAGTATCTTCTGCGGATCGATCAGCGCGCCCACCGGCGTCGCCGCATAGGAATCGACCAGCGCGCGGAACACGATGTGATGGAAATCCATCATGAACAGGAGTAGCAGGCCGCTCAGCGTCAGCAGAATGGTCAGCTGGTTTTCCTGGGAGTCTTCGAAAATGTCATGGCCGCCAGGCGCCGTGAAACCGATCGACATGGTCAGGATCGTGCCGGCAAATTGCATGCCAAGCGTATAGAGCCGGGCTATCAATCCATAGACCGCGCCGATCAAGGCCTCGGTGAAGATGAGGCCAAGATAGGTGGCTGTCGGCTCGGAGGCTCTTGGATAAATCTGATCCCAAAGAACCGGCAGCACTGCCATGGACAGGGCGACCGCCACGAACAACCGCACCTGAACCGGCACGCGGCCGCTTCCCAGACCCGGAAGAACCATCACGCACGTACCCATGCGGCAAAACGCAAGGAAAAGTGCGAGAATGGTCCCCTGCGGGTCTGTAATCATGCGAGAATCGTCCTTTGCGGACAGTCTATCACGAAATGGCGCCCAGTATCTTGATTTCGAGGCCCTTGGCGAGTTCCACATGGGAAAGAACCGGCAGGGTCGCGAACAGCCGCTCGATGATCATGCGGACGTAGGAACGCGTTTCCGGCGAGGTGACGAGCACGAAGGGCAGGCCGCGATCCATGAATTCGCGGATGACTTTCGTCGCCTGTTCGCTGAACTCTTCAAGCGTGCGCGGGTCGATGTCGAATTCCACAACCTCGCCCTTGCCGTCGCGCTTGAGCGCCTGATGGAACAGCATGTCCCATTTGTTGCCGAGACGGAGTACGCGCAGCACTCCGTTGTCGGCGAGGTCGCCGCAGAGCTGCTGCGACATGCGGACGCGCACGTGCTCGACGATCTGCTCCGTCTTGCGCACATGCGGCGCAAGCTCGGCCACCGCTTCCAGGATGAGATGCAGGTTGCGGATCGAAACGCGCTCGGCAAGCAGAAGCTTCAGCACCGCCTGCAGTCCCGAATAGGACATGTGCGACGAGCAGATCTCGTCTGCGAGCTTCTTGTATTCCGGATCGAGACGCTCGATCAGGATCTTCACATCCTTGTAGGAGAGAAGCTGCGGCAGGTTGTTGCGGATGACTTCCGACAAGTGGGTCAGCACGACCGAGACGTTGTCGATCGGGTGGAAGCCTTCACGCTTCAAGTCTTCGGCGAAGGTTTCGAGGATCGACACCGCCGGCATGCCGAATGCGGGTTCGCGAATCTCGTCGCCCGGGATGCTCGGCTTGCGGCCGGATCCGGTGACCACGAGGACGTCGCCGACCCGCAGGGCGTTCGACGCGATCGTCGTGCCGTGGATCCGGATCTGGTAGGACTTTTCCTGGATCGAGATGTCGTCGGTAACCTTGATTTCCGGCACCACGAAACCGTATTGCGTCGCGAACTTCTTGCGCATCTTGCCGACGCGGAAGGCGAGTTCCTGGTGGGCGCCGAGCAGTCGGGTGGAGACCTGCTTGCCGAGAGCGAGCTCGATTTCGGACGTCTTGAGAACCGACTTGACGGAGTCCTTCTCCATCTCCTTGGTCTGGACGACCTTCTGCTCCTCGTCTTCGCGACGAGCCTTGTTCTCAGCCTCGATACGGCGCGGAACAAGCCAGGCGCCGAAACCCATCAGGCCGCCGAGTGCCATGAAGGGCAGGAAGGGCAGTCCGGGGATGATCGCCAGAAGCGCCATCAGACCGGCGGACATCGAAAGGGCGCGCGGATAACCGCTCAGCTGATCGACGACGGCCTTGTCGGTGGAGCCGGCCGTACCCCCGCGGGTGACCAGCAGACCGGCGGCAAGCGAAACGATGAGGGCCGGGATCTGCGTGACGATACCGTCACCGACCGACAGCTTGACGAAGACATCGGCGGCTTCGCCGATCTGCATGTCATGGCGGAAATAGCCGATGATGATGCCGCCGAAGATGTTGATGGCGGTGATGATGAGGCCGGCGATCGCATCGCCGCGAACGAATTTGGACGCACCGTCCATGGCCCCGAAGAAGGAGCTTTCCTCTTCCAGCTCGGAGCGGCGTCGCTGGGCTTCCTTCTCGTCGATGATGCCGGCCGAAAGGTCCGCGTCGATCGACATCTGCTTGCCGGGGATGGCGTCGAGGGTGAAGCGGGCGCCGACTTCCGCGATACGGGTGGCACCCTTGGTGATGACGATGAAGTTCACCGTGACGAGGATCATGAAGACGATCACGCCGATCACGAAGTCGCCGGACATGACGAGGCCGGAGAAGCCCTGAATCACGTTACCGGCCGCGCCATGACCCTCGTGGCCGTGCGACAGGATCACGCGCGTCGTTGCGATGTTGAGCGACAATCGCACCATGGTGGCGATGAGCAGGATGGTCGGGAAGGACGAGAAGTCCAGCGGCCGCTGGATCCACAGCGCCACCATCAGGATCAGAACCGAGAACGCGATCGAGAAGGCAAGGCCAAGGTCGATCAGGAACGGCGGGATCGGCAGGAAGAGGATACAGAGGATGGCGACGATGCCGCCCGCAAATCCGAGATCGCGACCGTTCGGGGCTACTTTCGGAATGGATAGTGAAGGTGGTTGCGCCATGACTTTCCCGTCTCTTCATGAGATGGCGGCAGGAAGTACTCCTACCAGTTCATGTCCTGCCTAAAGGGCGAAGCTTGCGCGAAGGTGGGGTAGATGAAAAAGGATGGGCGGGCGACAACCGGGTCAGAACCCCGATTGCACCCGCGAGAATACCAGATTGGCAAAAAGATTGATCTGGCCGCCGATAAACGGCGCGGTAATGCCGATCGTGATCATGATGGCGACGATTTTCGGCACGAAAGTCAACGTCATCTCCTGGATCTGCGTCAGAGCCTGGAGAAATGCGATCAGGACGCCCACGACCATCGCCACAAGGACCGCGGGACCGGAGGCGATCAGGATCGTCCAGATCGCCGCCTGCATGATATCAAGGGCATCGGCTTCATTCATTGCGCCGGCTCCGTCTGCTTTAATGTTTCGGCGTCATGCCGCGTCGTCTTGGTCACCGGTGTCGGCAGTGGTCGGTGGAGGGGTCGTCGCCGGAGGTTGATTCGAGAGAATGATTCCCGGCTGTATGAGAACCTTATCACCCTTCTCGGTGATCGCCACCAGACCGTCGGAGTAGATTTCCACCTGTTTGATCATACCGGTGGTCTTGTCGTCGGCGCTGGTGATGTACTTGCCGATCATATCGGCTGCCTGCGAGAACGAGTTCGCCTGGATGAGCGACTGCAGGTTTGAGTTCATCTTCACGGACTGCTCGACCTGCGAGAAGGTGGCGAGCTGGGCAATCTGCTCGCTCGCATCCATCGGGTCGGTCGGATCCTGATACTTCATCTGGGCGATGAGGAGCTGCAGGAAGTTGTCGTAGTTCAGACCTGCGGCCGAAGCGTCGGACGACGCTGCCTTGCCGTTGCCCAGTGCATAAGGGTTGTTGGTGTTGATCGAGTCTACCGCCACGGTGCGATCTCCTTGCGAATCCGCTCGACAGTTGCCGGCGCGAGTTCCCTATTGTTGAGGATACGGTCTTCGATGGGGTAGAGCGCACGGATTGCCTTCAGAGCGTCGAAGGCCCGGCCGGATGCAACCATGCCGTCGATGCGCTTGAGTTCAGCCAGCATCTCATCGTCGGTAAAGCAGGTCAGCAGCATTGCCACCGACTTGCGGAACAATGTCGTCGACTGTTCCTTGCCATCCGGGTTGATGAGCATCATCTGGGCGATAAAGTAGAGCTGCCGAAGCGGCGTCGTCGCATCTTCCGGCTGAAGAACATGGTTCTCCAGAAGGAACGTGACGTCATTGAGAAATTCCAGCGCGACCTTGCGATCAACGCGCAGAACCGCGCCGTTGATAAATATCCGCTCGCCGGATTTCAAAGAGATGCGAAGCGTACTTTTCATTTAAGTCCATCCCTGATGATGGTGGTCACATCGATAATGCCCTGGAAATTGGTCGATTCGCGGTTTCTGATCTTTTCGCATTCCTTCAGTATCCAGATTGCGATCGAGATCAGATCCGCACGAAGTTCATTGGCCAATTCGTTATCCGGATGCTTCAGATCCTCGACAAAGCGGATCCAGACACGCCGGGTGTAGAACAAAGCCTCAACCGTGGTGCGCGTATAGTTCTTCTCGTCGCGAGCCGCGATCAGAAGATCGATAGAACGATCCAGGGCCTGCCGTTCGCGATCCTTGGCGTTGGCAACGCCGTCCTCCATGATCTCGGCATATGAAAATTGGTACATTCATGTATCCTTCGTCACGAGCCTTCCTTTATTCATCAAAGGAAGTTGGCCAGGCTCAGCTGCTGTATCTTTGCCGTTACTGTATATGCAGTTTCGAGAAGCGTCTTCATCGTGTTGAGACGGGTTGCCGCCTCTGCCGGATCGACGTTCTCCATGCTTCCGAGGCTGGTCGTCAGAATGTCTTTCTGCGCCCGCAACCTTTCCTCAGCCTTGGAGACGCGTTCGGTATAGATACCGACCGACGTCCGCTGCTGGTTGATGCTGCCCTCGCTGTTCATCGCCTTGTTGATGACGCTGGTGGTACGCGTGGCCACGGCTGCGCGGGCATCCTTGTCCATCCCGGTCTGCAGGTATTCCATCGAGATGATCGATGCGAAAGCGAAGTTCCGCATGCCCTGGCTGTTGGCATTGGTCGAGCTTTCGACCACTTCCGTCGGGCTGATGCGGCTCTTCATGTTCTCGTCGCTGGCATCCGAGAAAAAGGTCTTCCAGAAGTCCTGGCCGACGACCCCCACGGGATGCGGCGGGTTCGTCAGCGGAGAGGAACCGTTGAACTTGCTTTCCAGCTTGTCCAGGAAGCCGTTCATCTGGGCCTGCGTCATCTGCTCCTTGCTCGGAATGGCATTGTCCGACAGGTATTGGGTAAGTTCGGCGGCGACCGCGGCCTTGGCCGGCGATCCCGGCGCGAAATAATCATCGAGCGGCTTCACGTCGGAATTGATGCCGGAGAAGATATATTCGCCCTGAACGGCAGTGTTGGCGAAGTTGGTGAACGCGTCCAGCGCGTCGGACATGGCCATGCGCGCCGTCGCCAGGCTCGTTTCGTCGGCCGAGCTTCCCAGCGTCAGGATCGCGCTCTGAATCTTTAAACCCTGCTCGTTCATGCTCTTGAGCGCAAGTTCGGCTGTTTCGAGACGCTGAGTCGCGAGCGCCGCCGTGGTCAGCAGCGAGTCGGTGCGGGTGATGTCGCGGGAGAGATCGATAGCGCGCGAGGTATTGGCGCCGAGCGTGACGCCGAGATCGGCGTGCTTCTGGCTCACGGCCTCCTGGTTCGCCTTCACCATCTCGCGCTGAACGTTCGAGATGGAATTTCGCATCGTGGTCTGGATCGACAATGTGGAAATGAAAGAGGTCTTCATGATCAGCTCGCAATATCCAAAAGGGCCTTCATCATATCATCGACCGTCGACATGAGCTTGGCGCCGGCCTTGTAGGACTGCTCGATATCGAGAAGCAGGGAAAGCTCCTCGTCGAGGCTGACGCCCGTGTTGCTGGAAAACGCTTCAAGGCTGCGCGACAGCATGGCCGTCTTCGTCTCGTCTGCGGCGGTCGCCGTGCTGCGAAGCTGCTCGAGCCAGCCCATGGAGTCCGCGGCAAAAGAGAGGACGTCCGGCGCATCGGCGATTTCCGTGTCCGTGTCGAAAGCCATCGGGCCGGTCAGGTTTTGGTTATACTTGTCGAGGAGGTCCCCGTAGCTGCTGCCGCCCGTGTTGACGACGTAGGCAATGCCGTTGATGCCACCGTCGCGCACCTTGTCGGGCGTGCCTGCCGGAGGGACGACCACCGGATTGACGAAGATCTTGGAGGCGAGGCCCGGAACGATCGTGCCGGCGGCGGGAATGGCCGTCTGCTGCACGCCGGCGGCATCCTTGTATGTAAAGAGGCCGGTCATCGGGACCAGTGCGCCGGTCGGTCCGGTTTCCGCAAACGAGGTGATCAGACCTCGGGCGATTTCGTCGAGCTGGCTCTGGAAGGTCGGTGCGATCTTGTCGCGGATCTGCATATGCGCCTGGAGCGAGCCCTTGGCGGTCGTGTTGCCTGAATCCCCGGCCTTGAGCGCCACGCCGTCGATATAGACGCCGTTGCCGGTCGTCGATGCGTCGAAGGCTGCGGTATGCTGGAATGTCACCTTGCGCGGTACCGCCTCGAACAGCGTCGTGCCGTCCGTGGTGTAGAGCACCATGTCGTTGCCGCCGCGGGTATAGGACGTGACCCCGACGATTTCGGAGATCTTCTTGACGAGGCCGTCGCGCTCATCGAGAGAGTCGTTCGGATCCGTGCCGCTGGAGACCGCGTTCTTGACCTGGTTGTTGACAGTCTCGAACTTTGCAAGCAGCGCATTCAGATCGGTGACGTTCTGCTTGATCTGATCGTCCGCATCCTTGCGGATCTGCTGAAGCTTGTCGGATGCGATGTTCAGGCCGGCCGCAACGTCCCGGGCGCTTGAGATGAAGGCGATGCCGATGCCGGTATCGTTTGCCTTTCCGGCGAAAGCATCGAGATTGTTGCGGAAGGCGGCAATCAGTTTGGCAGGGGAGAGCTCGTTGTCGTTCCCCCCCATCAGGTTCTTGATTTCCTGCAGGCCGTCCAGCACCGTCCGCTGGCCGCTGGCGATCGACGAGCTTGCGATCGTCTGGCGCAGCAGCGGCTCGCTGTAGGAGCGTGTAATGTCGCCGATAATGGCCCCGTTGCCGCCGGTCACGACCATTGCGGATCGGCGGGTGTAATCGGGGTTCTGTGCATTAGCGATGTTCTTCGCCGATACAGCCGACTGCGTGCCGGAGTTGGTGAAGATCGACTGTGCCGTAGACAATGCTGATGCGAGCGACATTTTTTACTAACCTCTTGAGACTTATTCTCTCGATCGTCGGTCCGATTATCTCTTCAGATTGATCAGGACGTCCATCAGGTCGGAACCGGTCTGGAAGACCTTCGAGTTCGCGGTATAGACACGCTGCGATTCGATCATTTCCGTCAGTTCGCTGGCGATATCGACGTTGGAGCTTTCAAGCGCGCCGGAGTAGATCTGGCCGAAGGCGCCAGCTTGCGGGAAGCCGATGGTGACGACGCCCGAGTCGTTGGTCGGCAGGTAGGCGTTGCCGTTCTGCGGAAGCAGCTTGTCGATGCTTGGAACCGTTGCGAGCGCAACCTGATAGATCGGGCGGCGACCGCCATCCTGATAGACCGCCGTGACCAGGCCGTCGCCACCGATTTCGACGTCGGTGATCGGGCTCGGCGCGTTGCCGTCGATGATGCCCTTGCCAGGGGTGAAGGCCGCTGCGAACTGCGTCATATCCGAGAGGTCGATCTTGATCGACTGTGCAGGGGTGGCGCCGTCGTTCGGATCGACGAAGGTGATCGAGTTCGGAGAGGCCGGAGCCGTCGTCTTTAGCTTGTTGGTGTTCGGGTCGAATTCCAGGGTCACCGTCTGCTGCACAAGGACCTTGGGCGCCGTTGCAGTATAAGGGAAACCACCGTTGGTAGATTGATCCTGGCGATAAACCGAGACTTCCCAGGTATCGGGACCGGCGCCCGTCTTGGTGTAGTAGAAATCATAGAGCACCTTGGCACCGGCGTGGTCGTAAGCGGTCAACGAGCTCTTGTTGGTGATGACAGCAGTTGCCGCGTTAGCACCCGGACGGTTAGCAAGCGGAACGATAGCCGCTCCCTTGTCCAGGTTGGCCGGGAAGCTGCCTGCGGTCGACGGCGAGGACACCATGCCGAAGTCGTTGATGTTGATTTCCTCGAGGCCGTTGAAACCGTTGACGACGGCAGCCGGGGGGTTCGTGCCGTAGGGATAACCCATCAGGTTGAAACCAGCGGTGTTCTTGAGGAAGCCCGTCGCGTCCTTCACGAAGGCACCGGCGCGGGTCAGGTAAGGAGTACCGTTCGGATCGCTGACGATGAAGAAGCCTTCGCCCTGGATGGCAAGGTCCGTCGACGACGTGGTGTACTGAATGCCACCCTGTTCCGCGATGCTGTAGCGGACGTTGGTTTCGACACCGCCGGAAGAATACGACCCTTGAGTCGAGGGCAGAACCAGCGTGGAGAACGCCGTGGAAGAACGCTTGTAACCGACGGTGCTCGAATTCGCGATGTTATCGCCAACGGTGCCGAGACGGTTTGCCTGAGCGTTCATGCCCGAGACGGCCGTTTTCATCGTGCCGAAAATACTCATAGGAAATCTCCGTTTTGTCTGATGGAGAGAGTAAGTGGTGGGCCTTGCGTGAAGCTGTCTGCTTACGTTCCCCGCCGAAAATATGCGGCAAGGCCCTCTGAAAAAAATCAGTTCCAGTCGATGCAATAACCAAGGAAACGCTTGGAATCGACCGGATCGAAGCCGAGCTTCTTGCGCAACTTCTTGCGCAGCTTGCTGATGTGGCTTTCGACGACGTTCTCTTCGACTTCCTCGTCGAAGATGCCGTAGATCGCGTTGAAGATCTGGGTCTTGGAAACGCGACGACCGCGATTGGAGACCAGGTATTCGAGGATGCGGCGCTCGCGGCGCGGCAACGCGAAGACGTCGCCGTCGATTTCCGGGTCGCGACCGTCGGAGAATACCCGGATCGAACCGATGTCGGTGAAGTTCGAGATCGCCTTCAGCCGGCGACGGATCGCAGCGGCACGCGCCAGGATCTCGCGGGGATGGATGGGCTTGCGCACCACGTCGTCCACGCCGCTGTCGAAGAAGGCGAGGGTCGCCTCCAGGGATGGCTGATCGCTGACTGCGATCACCGGTGCCATGGACCGGTCCCGGATGGCCCGCGGCAGTTCGAGCGTACGCTCGCCCTGGCCGATCAGGAAGGCTTCGACCGCGGCAATATCCGAGTCAGCCGCCGTACTCACCCATTCGCCGAATTCTTTTGGATCGAACCCCTGGGAAGGAATTCCTTCACGTCCAAAAAGAGATGTGTAACCGTCTTTCACGAGCTCACGCTCATCAACCACTACGATCATTCGTCCGCCTCCGAATCACTTGTGGTGTTTCAATATGTCTATGGGTACGAATCGGCGGAATCCGACACAAGCTGTGTGAAGTTAACCAAACAAATTAATAGTTGATTAATAACTGCACCCCGATTTGCACTAGATGTAGTGGGTGCACCAAATTCGAACACAAATTTCCGGTGGAAAAATTAACGCATCGTAAAAGAAGACTTGCATGGCCATTTTTGCCATAAACGCAAATCACTGCAATTTTGCGATTCTTTATTTCGGCGATTCAACCAGAGATTGCCTAGCTGGTGCAGAACCGGGAAGCGTTGGAGGTCCACTCTCCGTAGCCTGTGGCGACGAGATTGCTGATCACCCGGCAGACATATTGCTTCTGAGCGGGATTGTTGTTCGGTCCCGCGTGGTATCGTGCCACCGCCATCGTCCAGGTCTCGTGTTTGTCGTGCAGGTTCCGGAGGAACTTTGCGGCGTATTCCACATTGCGTTTCGGCTCGAACATCTCCTCCGGCGAAGAGAAATTTTCACCGTGGAAATGGTGATTGATCTGCATGCAGCCGATATCGATGAGCTTCCTGCCCTGTCGTTTGGCGTCGTAAAAGGTCGTCATCGCCGCCTGCTGCGAGGGGGGGAAATAGGCCTTTCCCTCGACATTCATGGCATAGGCACTGAGGCTTCCCTTGCGGCCGGTCTCGGTGAGACCTACCGAATAGAGGATGCCTTCCGGTACGCCGTATTTCGCCGCAGCAGCCTGTATTTCCCGTTCACAGACGCCGGAACTCAAAGGCGCACTGGGGTTCGGCGCGCTGTAGGCGGGCGCTCTGACAGGTGTGCGCGGTGTCGCTGGAGCCCTCTTGGGAGGCGTGGCGGGGGCAGCAGCGCCCTGCTGACCTCCCCAACCTCCGGAACTGAAGAGCGATCCGGCGTCGGCGTCAGAGGTAGAGCTGACCAGGACGAGCGCCACCAGGAGCGGTACCAGCCACATTGTCGGATGCCGCGTCATTTGCGTTCCTCGTTCCCTGATCTGCGGCCTGGCGCTCCCCATTCTGCTGCTGGCCGCGGCCGGCAGCCTGGCCCTGACGCCCGCCCTCGGCCATGGCCTGCTGGCCGCCCTGGCCGGGCTGCCCCTGCTGGCTGCTGGTCCCATCGGAATCCGCCGTCGGCGCGATGCTGATGGTCACCTGGTCGACTGCGAAGCCCTGGGCACGCAGCGCATCCAGAATGCCGCCGCTGTCTTCGCTTAGCTGGCGATAGGCCGCTCGCGTCTCGACGGTCAGATGAACATTGAGTTCTTCGCCGTGAAGCCGCAGCGTGGCCGTCACCGCGCCGAGATCGTGTGGGTTCAACTGCAGCTTCAGCGTATTCACCACTGTGCCCGTGCTGCTCTGCGCCGCGGCATTGGAAAGCGCCGAACTCGGGCTCATGGCGCCCGCCCAATCGGCATCTCCCGACAGCATCGCCGTGAGATTGGCGCCGTTCGAATTCGGTGCGAGCCCGAGGAAGCGGCGGGCGTCGAGCACGGTGATGTTTTCGGCGGCACCGCCCGACGGCGATCTGAATTCCGCCGTGCCGCGTTCGCCCCGGCCACTGACGGCCATATCGACATGCTGATCGTTACGCGCATTGCTGAAACGGAAGACACGCGTGCCGGGAGCGCCCCGATCCGCCTCCACCGGCGTCGAAAGCGGGTCCCCTTCGGCGCCACCGGCACCTGGGTGCTTGGCATCCTTCAGACCGAGGGCATCGACTTCGCGCCCGTCGTCATCCTGACCCTTGGCCCGCTTGTTCTGCTGCCCGGAGGCATTCTTCGAGACCATCGCATTGATAGCGCCGGTCGCCTCACCGTTCGTCAAAAGCGAAAGCATGTCGGTGATCTTGGCATCGTCCGCGACCAGCATGGAAACGTCGAGATCTTCGCCGCCCTCGGCCTCGGCCCCTGCGTCCTTCTCGGATCTGGCGGCGCGCTTGCCCTGAACCTCGTCCGACTTCCGCGTGAGCGCTTTCGCGGCCTCCAGGGCTTCGCGAAGCTTCCTTTCGGCGGGGGTCATCTGCTTTTCTTTGGGCTCGTTCACCGGCGCCTGCTTCAGGGCGCCGGCGGGTTCGTCCGCGCCCTCGACCGGGCGGCGGAGGGATTGCGGTTTGATGTCGATGATCGGCTTGGGCTTGCCCTGGTTGACGTCGCCAGCCATGCGTTCTTCCGCGGAAGACGCGCGGGCGTCGTCATCCGGCATGTCGCCGGCATTGGTCGAAGGCGCATCGCGGTCAAAACCGGAAAGAGCGTCGGAGAAGCCGCCAGCTGAACCGTCCGCACCTTTGCGACCGGCAGCGCCCTGCTTCGTAGACGAAGCCGCGTCGGCTGCGCCAGTCTTACCACCACCAAGAATGTCAGTAATCATTTGGAAGCGTTCTCCTCCTTCAGCATTTCGTCGATAGCACTCAATTTCGAACGACCGCTATCGACGAATGTCTGGAAGGCCGGATCGAATTTGGCAGCGGTGCCGGCCATCGGACGTTCCGTGGCGGAGGCAGGCCCAGCGATCTCATTCCTGGGCAACGCGACTGGAGATTTCGCGTCTTCTGTATTGGTCACTTTGATAGCTTTATCTTGTGCGAGGCTGTCGACCGTAGGCCGGCTAACGACTTGCTCCGCCACCACTTTTGCGGCCTGCCGCAAAGCACGGTCGCGTGGCGACAGCGTCTCCTCGGGAACGTCGGCAATCGCCTGAATGGCCTGCCCGATGTCCTTCGTCGGGATATTGGCAAACCCGCCATAAAGCTTCGCGAGGGCCTCGGGCGTGGGACTTTTGGCAAGCGCTTCGGCCTTTGCGGAGGCGAGACGCGCGAGATCGTTCTTGCCGGCGATCGCAGCCGAACGCGCGATGCGCAGGAAAATCTCACGGCGCCGGTCGGCGTCCATGAATTCCAGCGCTCCGTCGATATCTTCCTCCGTGATCTCACCGAAATGGCCGACAGCCAACTGCACGAAGAAATCCGCGAACTGGCTGGCGTAGGGCGAATGGATGAAGCGCCGCGCGTATTTCCGCGAATAGGAGAGCGCCGGCGCCACCATATTGGCATCGACGGTGATCGCCACCGATCGACGCAGCGCGGCTTCCTCGATGATCGTGCCGGGCGCAGTCAAGCGTGCCCAATCATAAAAAACCAGGGCACCCTTCGGATCTTTGGCGACCATCACGTTTCCGCTGACGAGCGAAAGGTAGGGCCCGATCTTCTCGTCCCGATATTCCTTGGCCATTTCGCTGAGGCTTTTTTCGATCAACGTTCCGCGGCCGCCGAGGTATTTTCTCAGCCCGTCGGCAACGCGGTTATCGAAATTGCCCGCGACGTCGCGCGAGGCGAGATATTCGAGCGTAGCGGGATTGCCGCCGCTCATGGCGTAGATCAGCGCCGCGTCGACATTGCGTGGATCTTCGAAGATAGACGGGGGCGCCGTCCGCAGGCGCTGGTCGATCGTCCCCAGCATGAAGCGCTGCATTTCCGCGGCCGAATGATCGCCGAGCACGACGGAATCCTGCACGAATTGCAGGGACCGAAGCATCGCATAGGGCGCAAGGTCCGTACGATCCTGAGCCGATGCCGCAGGCGCGAATGCGACCCCGAAAACGAGGCCAACCGCAACCAAGGACTTTATGCCCACAGCCATCACTATCCCTCGTCCGCCTCGAGCAGGATTTCGATACGCCGGTTTGCGGCTGCAAGCGGATCGGCCGGCACCTGGAGGCGCCTGTCGGCGAAGCCGGAAACCTGCTTGATGCGATCTTCCGCCAGGCCGCCATGCACCAGCATGTAATAGGCGCTGTGAGCACGGGACATGGAAAGGCGCCAGTTGTCGTTCTCGGTACCCTTGAACTGACGACCGTCCGTATGTCCTCGCAGGACGATGCTGCCCTTTCGATCCTTGAGGATCTGGCCGATCTTCTCCATCGCCAGCACCATTTCGCGGCGCGGCACGGCCGAACCGATGTTGAACATCGGATCATCCGCCTGGTCGGAGATCGACACCAGCAGACCGCCTTCCGCAGGCGTCACGACGAGACCTTCCGCGAGTTTTCCGGCGATACCGGAAATCTGCTGCTGGATTTCCTTCTTCAATTCGTCGGCGGCCTTCAGCTCGGCCTGCTCTTCCGCTTTCGCACCGTCTTCCGGCTTTTGTCCGTTGAGGTTGGCGGGCTTCGCCGCCTGAGCGCCCGAGGCCGTCTGCGGCTTATCCATCTGCGTCGGGTCGGGACGCGGGATGGGAATGGCAACAGCCATTTGGGTCTGCTGCAGTTGCGTGTTGGCTTCAGTGGATTTCGGCGCCTGCTGGTATTGCGGCGCCTGCCCCATCTGGGCAAGCGGATCGTCACTCGCGGTGGTTTTCACAGCCTGCTCGGGCCCTTCGGCGCGCGACATCTGCATCTGCTTGGTCCAGAAGTCCGGATCGAAGGGGTCACGGTAGGCCTGGCCGCCGTCGGCGCCGGTCGCGGGGCCTGAATCGCTGGCACCGCCCTCGCCCTTGGCGCTGACATTTGCCTGCTGGCCCACTTGCTGAGCGATCTCGGCAAGAACGGAATAGGGGTTTTCGAAGAAGTCCGCCTCGGAATAATTCGGTTCGTCGCCTGACGTCGAGGTCATGTCCTCTCCGGTCGCCGCCGCAGAGCCCTGGACGTTGCCCTCGGCTTTGACCTTCGACTTCTCGCCGTTTTCCTGGCCCTCGGCCGCATCGACCGGCTTTTCCAATCCCTTCGAGGCCGGTGTCTCGTCGGAAAGCTTGATCGGGTTGAAATAACTCGCCATCGAGGCTTTCGTCTCCTCGTTGGCGGCGTTGACCAGCCACATGACGAGGAAGAACGCCATCATCGCGGTCATGAAGTCGGCATAGGCGATCTTCCAGGCGCCGCCATGGGCGCCGTCGTCGTGTCCGCCGCCATGTCGCTTGACGATGACGACCTCGTTCTTGCCGTGGTGATGGTTTTCGCCTTCGCTCATCCCAATACCTTCTTCAGACTCGCCAGCCATGCGGACATCCGGGTCACAAGGGCGCTCTCGCCGATGTCGACCGCAATATCGAGGTCAGGCGCTTCGATATGGCGCAGGAGTAGGGTGGGCTCTCCAAGCGCAGTTTTCAGTTTTTCGAACAGATGCAGCGGACCGCGGACGGTCAAGGTGCCGACGTCGCCTTCGAGTATTGCGCTGCGGATGATATCCGCCATGTCGGATATCGCCTTGGCGACGAGCGCTTCGTCGAGAAGAGGCGACAGGATCCTTGCCGTCTGATCGCTGACCGCCTGGGCCGTCAATCCGGCAATGCCCTGAAGTCCGGTCGCGATCATCGCAGCCGCCTCGGTTTCATATTTTTCGCGCAGCGCCGCCATCTCTTCGGCATGCGCGGTCAGAAGCGCCTGCCGCTCCTCATCAAAACGCTGTTGAAGCTCCCCGGACGCAGCCTCATGGCCTTTCGCATAGGCCTCGGCGCGTTCGGCTTCGATATCGACAGGCTCCTCAACGACCGTGGGAAATGCCGGATCGTCTTCGAAGCCATCCCCGAAACCATCGGCCAGCAAGGGCAACGGTGGGGCCTGCGGCTCGCTGAAATCCTTCAGGTAGCGGGCGAGCGAAGCACTCATCGAGCGTCCCCCTGCCCTGCCGTCGCCTTTCGTTCGAGGCTCGTCATGAGCCTCCCGAAAGCGCAAATCGTCACCGCTGCAATCATCGTATCATCCCGACAAGGTTGCCATTCGTTTGTCCTCGGCGACACAAGACACTTCGCCGGACCTTAGCGGAACGGTAGGAAGTTAAACTTGCGCGAGGATGAAGATACCGCATTGCATCGAACCTCGCGGACAGGTTCGACCGAGCATCAGGCGGCGGCCGGGTGACCGGCGCCGCGCAGTCTTAACCCTGCCGGAACAACTGCAGGATGTTTTCGGCGTTGGTGTTGGCGATCTGGAGCGACTGGATGCCGAGCTGCTGCTGGGTCTGCAACGCCTTCAACCGTGTCGACTCCTCGTTCATGTCCGCATCGACCAGTCGGCCGACACCCTTGTCGATCACGTCAGTCAGGGAGGCGACGAAGCTTTCCTGCAGATCGATGCGCTTCTGGATCGAGCCCAGGCTCGAAGCGGCACTCGTCATCGCCAGAAGCTGTTTGTCGAGGAAACGCTCCATCATATCAAGCACCGCGTCAGTGTTCGGCGCCGAGCCTGGGACCATCGTGTTCATCTTTAAGGCGAGGTCGTTCAGCTTGTTGATGTCGACCGTGGTGACCGATATCCCAAGTTTTCGATTGTTCAGGTTGTTCGCGGCGGTCACGACGAAATAATATTTGGTCGTGCCGTCGTCGTGAGCAGGGGTCGTTACCGCCGGTGCCGTAGCCGGATCGGTCGTCGTCACCTGCGCCCACTTACCTTCCCCGACCTTCAGATAAAAATTGCCGCCGACTGCGTAGATGCTCGTGTCGGCTGTATTCGTATCCGGTCCCAGCGCCATCAATTGGCTTTCGGCGAGAACCGAAACCGCGTAGGACGCGTTCGTTGAACCCATCGTGCCGTTGGAAGTTGTCATGTCCACGGCGACTTCGCTCTCGGCAACGAACTTCACGGACGAGTCCAAGATGCCGAGATTGCCGCCGTTGAGGTCGAAAAGGACAGTCTTGGAATCAAGCGTATAGTCGACGGTCTTGACCGCGACCTCGCCGGAGGCCGTGCGGGTGAACGACGCAACCACCTGTTTGACGACCGGCTTTTCCTGAGCGTTGGTACCGCCGTCGCTGATATAGTCCTGAAGCCAGTTCTCGCCGGAGAAGGTCGCCGAGTCCGAGATGCTCTTCAGCTGTTCCTGGAGCTGGGCGATTTCTTCCTGAATCTTGCCGCGATTGGAGCCGACGCCGTAAGCCGCAACGATCTTGGATTTGATTTCGACGACAGTGTCGATCGCACTTTCCATCGCCGTGTAGGCGGTGTCCACCTTGGCGGCGCCGAGGCCAAGCGCGTCCTGGATGGTCGAGAGCGCATGATTGTCGGAGCGCATCGTGGTTGCGATCGACCAGTAGGCTGCATTGTCCGCGGCCGTCTGAACCCGCATGCCCGAGGAAACCCGCGCCTGAGTGATTTCCATGTTGCGGTCGATCGAGCGCAACGTCTGCAGGGCAGCCATAGCGGCGGGATTGGTCAGGATGCTGGTCATCGGCCGTGCCTCGGTCAAATGGTCTGGAAATCCGGAGTACTTCACCGGAAACGACGAGAGGCATCATGCGTACCGCCACTCAGCATCACAGATGCGGGCGGTCTGTCGTTCTTAACAAATCGTTAAATCGACAGTTATCAAACCCGGCTGAGGATTGGCAAGAAGTTAATGAAGTCTTAACGGCCTATCCGACAACCGTGCAGGTTTCGCGCAAGCCACGCGCCAAACGCGAAAAACCGCGCCTCTTTCGAGACGCGGTCTTCTTTCCGGAATATTTGCTATCACGCCAGCAGAGCAGGACGAAACCGCTCCTAGCCTAGAGCGCCGCTTACTGACGGAAGAGCGACAGAATATTCTCGGAACTGGTATTGGCGATCGAGAGCGACTGGATCGCGAGTTGCTGCTGGGTCTGCAGGGCCTTGAGCCTGGTCGACTCTTCGCTCATGTCGGCATCCACCAGTCGGCCGATGCCGCTGTCGATGGAGTCGGTCAGCTTGGAGACGAAAGCTTCCTGCATGTCGATGCGCTTGTTGATCGACCCGAGTTTTGCCGTCGCGCTGATGAGCTTTTCGAGCTGACCATCGACGAACGAGTTGAGGGCGGCCATGAGATCGGCGTCGTTGGCCTTGGTCCCCATCCCGAGATAGCTGACACCGTTCGAATTGCGATAGTCATCGAGCTTGGTGATGTCCAGTTCGGAGATGGAGATGTTGGCGGCGTACTTGATGCCGGCCGTTGCCGTTGCACCGGCCGAGAAGTCGTATCCCTTGGTGGTGTAAACGGCGTCGATGTAGGCGCCGCCGACCTTGATGAGATAGGTGCCGCCGGTGCCGGACGTATAGATGCCGTTGGTGTCGCCCTTCATGTAGACGCCGCCGCCGACATCCTTCCAGAGCGCGTCCGTAGCATAGAACGCGGCAGTGTTGATCTTGCCGAAGTAATCCTTGTGGTTTGTCGTGCCATCATCATAGTTGATCGCCCGGAAGCCATTGTAGGAATTGCCGTCGAGCAGACCGCCGTGACCGCCGCTCAAGTCGAACAGGACGTTCGTTTCGTTCAGAATGACATCCACCGATTTGACGGCAACGTTGCCATCGGGATCACGGATGAAGGAGCTTACAACCTGCTTGACGACCGGGCTGGCCGCGTAGATCACGCCCGTGGTGGGGTTGGAGGCGCCGCCGACTTCGGCCTGCAGCCAGTTTTCACCGGAGAACGAAGCAGAAGACGTGATGCTCTTCAACTGATCCTGCAGCTGCGAGATTTCTGCCTGGATCTTCGCCTTGTCGACGCCGGCTTCCGAGGCGGTAACGAGCTTGTTCTTGATTTCCTTTACGACGTCGACAACGCTTTCCATTGCGGAATAGGCGGTATCAACCTTGGCGGCGCCGAGGCCGAGAGCGTCCTGAACCGCCGAGAGAGCGCCGTTGTCGGAACGC
The DNA here is from genome assembly GCF_000732195.1 of Neorhizobium vignae. Lineage (GTDB taxonomy): Bacteria > Pseudomonadota > Alphaproteobacteria > Rhizobiales > Rhizobiaceae > Neorhizobium > Neorhizobium vignae. The sequence continues at coordinate 1,246 of NZ_JNNU01000014.1, read as the reverse complement.
ATGGTGGTCGCGATCGACCAGTAGGCGGCGTTGTCGGAAGCGGTGCCGACGCGCAGGCCGGAGGAAACCCGGTCCTGGGTGGTCTGCATCTGGCTGTCGATGTTACGCAGAGTCTGGAGAGCAGCCATAGCTGCGATATTGGTAAGAATGCTGGTCATGTTGGTTTGCCCCTTGATTGGCTAGATGGAAGGGACATTTCCGGGATTACACCGGTGAACGTTGGCTTGGCCTGATGCCTGTTAACCTTTTCTTCGTCTTGGTTAACCCATCGTTTCGATGAGCTCAGTTAAGGTGGAAATGGTTAACAAAGGTTAAATGGAATTTAGGAAAGTTAACAAAAACTACCGGGACATAAAAAAAGCCGCGCCCCAAAAGGGCGCGGCTTCTTTGTGCGGAATGGCGCGTCTTGTTAACGGAAGAGCGACAGGATGTTCTGCGAGTCGGAGTTGGCAATCGAGAGCGACTGGATCGCCAGCTGCTGCTGGGTCTGCAGTGCCTTGAGCCTGGTCGACTCTTCGTTCATGTCCGCATCCACCAGTCGGCCGACACCCTTGTCGATCGAGTCGGTGAGCTTGGAGACGAAGTCGGACTGCATCTCGAGCCGCTTCGCAACGGCGCCGAGCTTGGCCGCCCCGCTGTTCATCGCTTCCAGCTGACCGTCGACGAACGAGGTCAATGCCGCCATGATATCTTCATCGCTGGCCCTGGTGCCGAGGCCGAGGTAGCTGACACCGCTGGAGTCGCGATAGTCTTCGAGCCTGGTGATGTCGAGGTCGGAGACCGAGATGTCCGAAGAGTACTTGATGCCGCCCGTCGCAGTCGCGCCGGCCGAGAAGTCATAGCCCTTGGTCGTGTAGATTGCGTCGATGTAAGCGCCGCCAACCTTGATCATGTAGGTGCCGTTGGAGCCCGAAGAGTAGACGCCATTGGTGTCGCCGCGCATGAACACGCCGCCGCCGATGTCCTTCCAGACGGAGTTGGTCGCATAATACGCCGACGTGTTGATCTTGCCGAAGTATTCCTTCTGGTTCGTCGTGCCGTCGTCGTACTTGATGGCGCGGAAACCGTTGAGTGCGTTGGCGTCGAGAAGACCGCCGCGGCCACCGCTCAAGTCGAACAGGACGTTGGTTTCGTCGAGGACGACATTGATGGACTTGACCGTGACATTGCCGTCGGCATCACGGATGAACGAACCTACGAGCTGCTTGGTAAGTTCGCTGGAGGCGTAGATGATGCCGGTGGTCGC
>NZ_JNNU01000013.1 GCF_000732195.1 Neorhizobium vignae | reverse complement strand
TGAACCTGATCAGCAGCTTCCGCGTCGGCAACATCACGGTCGGCGCTTCCGCGCTTCACCAGGTCGGCCATCGCATGCGCCGAACTGGGTAAGAAGACGGCTACTCGTGCATGCAATCCGCGATGTCCTCCGGGTAGGCGCCGCCTGGCAGGAGCGGAATTCGTCATGAAGCTAGCCGCGCTGGACATTCTGGCAGCCCGTGCCCAAGGCTAGCATTGGCGATTGTCTCAGACTTGGTGTCATCGGAGGAGCGCGCTGATAATCGGCTAGTGCGCGTCCTCGAAAACTACACCCTCGATCCCGTCGACGTGTTCGCCGTTTATCCTAGCATCTCTCCGCTGGCTGGCGACCTTGTATCAGATCACTATCTGGGTCACATCTCCTTGCGAAACGGCAGGCTCGCATGACTTATTTACTATTCCAACTGATTTTCAGTTGTTTGGAAGACGGGAGCGTGGGCTTCCGGTTCTGTTCCTCGAGAGCTTAGGCCGGCAAAACATGCGGCCGGAATGCAAGAGGTTCATGCCTGTCGGCTGCCGGACCTCTGCTGTCGAGTCGCGTTATCGGTTAGCCGGGAAATTTGTTTTCAATGCCGCCAGTGAGCGACAGCGAAGTCTGGCGCCACTGCGATGGCGCGGCCATAGTCTGCCAATGCGTGCCGATAAGCCTCATATTCGCCCGGCGCGTTCAAATCGGCGCGGTCGAACAAAGCTTCGGCGAGATAGCGGCCTTGAAGGCCAGCCGCATTGACCAGTTGGTCACAGGCGCCTGCGTCCTGTCGTGCCGTCGCGAGATTACGCTTGCGTCGATGTCCGGTCCTGGGGACGTTTCAGCGCTGTGCTGCGGCAAACTTCGCGTAACGCCGCAGCTGACGTTGCGGTATCTTGTGAGACACGTTGGTCGACATCGCTCTGGGCGACGGCGGCGAACATCTCGGCCGATGCCACGAGTCCGGCAGCCAAGAACACGATAGATCGAAGATGAAGCGCCATCCACCCTTCCTATCCAGCAGATCGCTATCACACCGCAAACTTGAGTTGACCCGTCACTGCGCCCGTGACCAGCATGAGGCTGATGGAAGTCACTGCCGCGAGCAGGGCATAAATCAGCAGTCTGCGCTCGGCTCGAAACAAAGGATCGGTCATCCATCGGGTATTTCTGGAGAAGTTGCGGCCGGCGCGTTCGCCTAAGGGTAGGTTTCTGGTGTCGTCGCGCTGAAGCCTACGCATGCGGAAAACGATGCGGACATTCGCATATCCAATCAGGAGGCAGCTGGCAGCGAAAACGCAGACCAGGAACTCAAAAATAGAGGTTGTCATTGGCGGACCTTTTGACGCCGTGCCCCGGCTTGACTGGCGGCGAGGAAGACCGTGGCGATAACGATGAGCAACACGCCGTTCACGCTCAGAGGTAGGTCGGCAATTTCCACCAAGAACGACCCGAGCAGGAAGAGCAAAATTTCGAGCGCCGCGATAATCGCTGCAGCAGAATAAATCGCTGGTCGACCACGTGCAGGCTCTTCAAGTGCTTTCAGATGCAGGCGCACGTAGCCGAGAACGAAAACTGGGATGAGAACAGCAATTATCAGGCTTGCAGTTGCTTTGAGAGCTATTTCTGAAAGCTGCCAGTCTCCCCGCGTCAGAAGTATCAAAAGCATGAACGCGTATCCACCAGCGTAGCTGGAGAGGAAGATCGGCCATGTAAAAGATCGAAAGTACATCTAAATCTCGACGTGGTCCCCAGTTGCCGCTCGCACGGACGTGTTTAATCCAGAACAGGTTTACCGCCACGACCGCAGCAGCGGAAAGAATAATATACGCAGAGCTCAGAGTCAGTTGACAGCGGATATGGCGCCGACTCTTGTCGCCTCGACCGGTCTAGCCAGATTTCCTGTAAGCGAAAGGAAAAAGGTTGCGCTCCAAAGGAGCCATACTCCGTGCCACAGGCCTGGAACCCTAACACGCTCGCTCAGCGAGAGAAGAACATCTGTGCTTGCGAGGAGCGTTAAGACGATCACCGGCTTGGCTGCCGACCCGCCCGCTTTCAAAGCACCCGAAGCTCCCAGCCCTTCTACGAGACCGTAAGCCTGCAAGGCCGAAACGATTAGTACAACAAGCCGCGTCAAATAGTTGTCCAGGGAGCTATCGAATGGGGCGTGTCATGCGGCGCCGGGCACCATTGGAACATAAGTTGAATTGAAGACAGATCAGGCATTTCGTGGACGCGTGAATGAGAATGCTGGGGCTTCTCATTGTGGCGGATCGTTCTACGATTGGTCATCGGTTCAAAACCGGAAATTGCAATGGCTGTGACCTCCTGCGAGCGTGGTCGTGCGCTGTAGTTCAACACCGCGAATTCCGTAGCTATCCTTGTCCATGGCGCAGATGAACGGCAGAAGGTCGCGGTCACCGACCGCATTGCAAAGCTTGCAGAAACCGGACTCGGTATAATTCAGCCCGAATTCGAAAGGCTTGCCTTCTTCGGGCGGAGCAGATCGTCGAGGTCGACGCGCAAGGCCTGACAAGCAATGTCCTGTCGAATTTTTCCTATAAAAGCTTACCGAGGCCAATTTTTCCTCTGGATCGTGATGTCACCTGGCAGCCTGACGAATGCAATAACGTGTCCGCTCACTGCCGGGACACTTGTTCAAGTGCTACCCGATCATGAGGGGGCCGTTTAGTCCGATGAACGTGATTTATCCTCTCGGGCGACAGCCCACCGCCAAGATGCAGAGCTTCGTAGAAGCGCTAGTGGCCGAATTTGGAAAGGTCGAGGCCACCAAGACAAGTCAGGAGTTCTGACAACCGGTGAGTTCCGCGGATAACGAGTGAACAAACTGGGTCGTTGGTTCCGAAGTCTCGCGAATTTCAACGCAAACCACATGGGTACCCGCCCATCGTGAGACAGGGTCGGGAGAATGAAGTGACCGACGTCGAACGGGAGTTTTTACTATTCTGAGACAGCCAGATCGTAAACCCACCTGCGTCTCCCGTGAGCATATCAGCCCTGCCGCGATACGTTGCGCTGTCATCCCCCGTGGAATTACCGCCTAGCTGATCGTGTCACGGTGAACGGTTACGGTTGGTTAACTATGCTCGGCCACTGTTATCTTACCGACGCGGTTCTCCTCCCTCCGCTGTCGAAGAAAACCTGGGCCGTGAGACATCGTCTCCGGCCCTTTTTTACGTACTTCGGCGCCGAGGCGCTCCAAGGTGGTCGAGTTGACCAGCCAACTGGCCGCCAGAACGGAGATACATCAAGTCTGGCGGAGCGCTCCGCGGTGTGATCAGGTGATTGATAATAAAAACAGTCCGATAGCGGTATGGCTGTCGGCAGTCGCCATTCCGGTGGTTTGCGCTCAGATAGACGCGACATCCGGACCCTCAGTGAGCGGTGGAGGCTACGATCTTGGTCCGTTTTTTTATTCATGGCTGGGAGGCTATCCCCAACTGCTCGACATCATCTCAACGCTACGGCTCCGGACTGGGCCGATCGTGGCATCCGCGCGAAGGGACGAAGCGCTGTTGGGCCGATCTTCAACAACGGGGTTCGCATCCACGGTGACGTGATTGAGGCTGTGGCCTAAAGGGACCGGGCTGCCGCAAGACGGGCCAGCAATCTCTACATCAGGTCGTCGCATCTGTCGTTCAGGCGTTTTTACAACCTTGCCTCAGGCGGCGAGGACACGGCAGACGGCTGAACGATACTCTCCTCCAAATCGGCCGAAGCGCGACTCCTCGCCCGGACCCGCCATCCGCCTGGTCAAAATTCTCTCGCCGCAGACATTCCACGTGGTCTCGATCGGCACAAGGACGCGCTGCCCGGATCCAAGGTCGCACAGCGACGTGATGCCGATTACAAACACCGGACCCGAGCGGCCGTTGCGGCTGGTCCACCGACTTCCTCGAACGTCATCATTGCCGTCTTTGGCCCGCCGTAAACCAGGCTACCAGCTCGGCCGAATTTCGCACGCCAACGGCCTGCATGAGCCGCGCACGATGAGATTCTATGGTGCGTCTCGAAAGACCGAGTTCGCCCGCGATCATCACGTTGCTCTTTCCCTGCGCCACCAGGGTGATGATCTGGTGCTGCCGATCGGTGAAGGCCGGGCCGGAGCTCTTGATCGGCCGGTTGATCGGCTGAAAACAATAGAGTGCTTCGGCAAACGGATCGCCCAGGTGGTGGCTCCGGCCGTTCACCCTGCACCAGAAGCGCCCGCCATCCCCCCTTGTCATAATCCGCTCATCATAAAAGACCTTGCCAGCTGGCAGATGACTGCGCCACAAGTGACCAATGCGCACAAAGTCTGCGATCTTCGGATAGAGACGAGCAAAACTCGTATCCAGGATCTCTTCCCGGCGAAGGCCAAAAAGGGTTGCGAATTCGACGTTACAATCACGAATGATTCGATGCCTTGCATAAACCATGGGCACCGGCATGTCGGCCAGCGAAAATCGATGGCTCTGATCCGGATCCGTAATCGGTGCTGGAGCGCTGGACATGCAGTATTAATACGGCTAGCCGCCATGGTCGATCAAGACTTAGTTTTGCATGAGCGCAATTCCGTGGGAGGTCAGGATGCGAAAGATAGTATCAAGCGCCGCAGAGGCGCTGGCAGGCGTTTTGCAGGACGGCATGGTGATCATGTCGGGAGGGTTCGGGCTTTGCGGGATACCCGAAACCCTGATTGAGGCCGTCAAACTGTCCGGCGTCAAGGACCTCACTGTCATCTCGAACAATGCTGGCGTTGATGGAATAGGCCTCGGTCTTTTGTTGGAAACGCGCCAGATTCGGAAAATGATTTCGTCCTATGTCGGCGAGAACAAGCTCTTCGCCCAACAGTTTCTTTCCGGTGAACTCGAGCTCGAGTTCAATCCGCAGGGTACGCTTGCTGAACGGATACGAGCAGGCGGCGCGGGGATACCGGCCTTCTTTACAAAGACCGGTGTCGGTACCATCATTTCGCAGGGCAAGGAGATCCGGGAGTTCGGCGGCGAGCAATATGTCATGGAAATGGCGCTGATGGCAGACGTATCGCTTGTCCACGCCTGGAAAGGCGACACGGAAGGCAATCTCGTCTATCGCAAGACGGCCCGGAATTTCAATCCGATGATGGCGACCGCGGGCAAGTTCACGGTTGCCGAAGTCGAGCATCTTGTCGACGTCGGCCATATTGACGCCGACCATATCCATACGCCGGGCATCTTCGTGTCAAAAGTTCTTCACGTTCCCAATCCCAACAAACATATCGAACAGCGGACGGTGAGATCCGTACAGACGGAGGCATTGTAATGGCCTGGACACGAGATCAAATGGCCGCGCGCGCAGCGCGTGAGCTTCAGGACGGCTTCTACGTCAACCTTGGCATCGGCATCCCAACGCTGGTGGCCAACCATATTCCGAATGGGATCAATGTCGTCCTGCAGAGCGAAAACGGCATGCTCGGCATCGGCCCTTTCCCGCTCGACAACGAAGTCGATGCCGACCTCATCAATGCTGGCAAGCAGACCGTCAGCGAACTGCCGATGACAAGTTTCTTTTCGTCCGCTGACAGCTTCGCGATGATCCGCGGCGGTCATATCGACCTGTCGATCCTGGGCGCCATGCAGGTGGCCAGCAACGGCGACCTCGCGAACTGGATGATCCCGGGCAAGATGGCCAAGGGAATGGGCGGGGCGATGGACCTTGTCGCCGGGGTCAAACGTGTCGTTGTACTGATGGAGCACGAGGCCAAGGGCGAGTCGAAGCTTCTGCCCGAATGCGATCTTCCCCTCACGGGCAAGCGCGTCGTCGACCTCGTCGTCACTGACCTGGGCGTATTCACCATTGCAAGGACGGGGGCTCCGCAAATGGTGCTGGTGGAAATCGCCGAGGGGGTGACCCTTGAGGAAATCAAGGCGAAGACCAAGGCTGACTTCAGGATCGGTCTCTGATCGGCGCCTTTGGTCATTCATCCCGCGACGTATTCGCCCGACGGTTCTTTGGTGTTGCCTATGTCGCTCTGTGAAACCCGCACGCCACGGCGCAGCGCGATCTCCTTCGGAACGGTGCCGTACAATGCACCGCATTGACGAATTGAACACTGTTCCACAGCCAAAACACCTGTTCGCGGTAGTCAACATCCCATCGCCAGCCGGGGCAACATTGCCCTCGGCCTCGCTCCGGCGACAGCAACAGCCCGCATCCGGGCAGCTCCGATGTTGCGGGGAAATGCAAATTCCATTACCTGATTGGTCCGCCAGACAGCATGCCATCAGGAGCTTATCATGCCCTCAGCACTCCCTCGAAAGGAAATACCAGTGTCGATGCGTCTTCGGGCTGAAGACTTGGCAATCATCGATCAAGGCGCCGTCCTGACCGGGCTTTCGCGGACCGAATTCCTGAGGCGTGCCGCAGTTCAGGAAGCACAAGCGACAATTCTAAATCAGACGATAATTCGTCTCTCGCCCGATGCTTTTGACGCCTTCGTCGCCGCAGTTGAAGCCTGTCCCGCTCGGCCGCCTGTCGAGGTCGCCAGACGTCTCGGGCGCAAAGCGCCGCGCAAGGACTGAGGTCTTGGCGCTCTCAAAGATCGAGCCGCTGGCAGGGCGCCATCGACTCGGGGCCTTTTCTTGCGGCAAACCTCAGCTTGATGCTTGGCTAACTGCATTTGCCCGTTCAAACCATCACCTCAAATTCACCAGAGCATTCGTTGTCTGCGACAGCGATACCGTCATCGGCTATTATGGTCTAGCGCCAACCGTGGTCGTACCCAATCTCGTCAATCGCACGAAGCTCATGAGCGAGGCCCCTGTACAGATTCCATGCCTGATGATAGGCCAATTGGCTGTGGATCAGCGATATAGGGGGCAAGGACTAGGCACTGCGCTTGTGAGGGACGCGTTCCGGCGCTCCCTTGCCGGATCCGATCTAGTCGGCGCTAGCGCCCTCGTTGTCCGAGCTATCGATGAGGACACACAACTATTTTGGCAGAGCTGGGGTTTCAAAGCTTCTCAGGTCAACCTATCAATTCTGGTCCGATCACTGAGCGATATCAGAACCTGGCTCCGCGATTATTCACTTTAACACCCAGCCACTACCCTTGTGTTCGCCATATTCTCATCGTTGATGAGGGCATCGCCAAGCGATGCCCAGGCGTGCCGATCGGCATCAACAAGTTCTGATTACCAGACCCTCGCACCGGAAATCTGCGGCTTCCGGCGGCTTGGTCCGCGTCGGCACGATTGGAGAGAGGAACTTGCCGAAAACAGCGCGGGCACCTCGGATCGCGCCGGACCTCACGCTTAGGGTTCCGTGGCATCGGGGATGCCTGCACCGGATAGCTTCGAACGTCGGCGGTAGGAGCAAAAACAACCTGAACTGCTTCGTGCTCATTTGGGCTCGTTGCGCAGTCTTGCGATTACCCGGGGATCGCTGGTACAGCAGGTTCAGGTCATGAGGTGTTATTCCGCGAAAAAAATCATCGTAATTTTACTGTCGAGTACAACACCGGCCGGCGCAAAGCAGAGCGCAAGCCAAATTCGATATGGGGAGACCTCGATCTGAAAGCGGTGGCTCGGCAGGCAAACGAGGCGGTCTTTTCGTTGCCGGGCCAGCGCGACGAAGCTGCCGACGTTAATCAGTCGACGACAGCGCAGGACATGTCGACAGCACCTATTTGACACCTGCGATGGCAAGGCAGAACAATGCATTGGTCACAGAGGAGATCTCATGCCCGACGAAAACGAGAACAGCGAAAGCCGCGAACCATCAAATCCGCCAGGCAGGTGGATCCGTCGCAGGTCGGCACCGATGCGATAGCTGGAAAACCGAGACGCGGCCGCGAAGCCAGCACGATCGCCGCTGCAAGTCCTGAAAAAAGCAAGCCTCTCATGCGCACGCGCACGACGACAGATGCTGCACGGACCACCCCGGTGGGTCCTATCGACGGCATTGCGGAGCTTCTGCAACTCGAAGAAGAAAATCGCGGCCTGCGAAACCGGCTTTCCGAAAAGCTTCGGGCCGAAAATGCGGATCTGCGAAAGCGACTCCATTTCGGTTGACGGCAGAAGGCATGCCCACTTCGCCGCGATCGTCATGTTGGCGAGGTCAGCCCGGCCGACTGGTTCGCGCTCGCTTCGAGTATAAAAGTCTCGGACAGGTGTGCGGTCTCCCGCCACATCGATTTCTGCGTCGGGCCCATCCAGTCTCTCAACCAGATATTTGTCGAGATCCGGGGTCTCCGACCGCAGGGTCAGTCTTTGCCTAATGGATTCCTTGCGGGCCTTGAGGACGAACAAAAAGCTGCTTCCCGCACCCACTAGATCAGGTCAAGCTCGCCATCGAGCGAGCGAAACTGCCGGTCCTGCGCCAGACGCCGAAGGCACGGCGAAATCGCTCATGACTTCGCCCTCCAGAAGCCGGGCAACAAATGGAAGACGTTCCTCCATCACCAGAAACTATTTCCATGGTATCGACACCTCCCGCAAAATGCGAAATATATTACCATATCTCCGCTACATAACATCATCCCTATCTCTCAGGTCGGGCATTTCCGCAAGGTCTGACAAAGGAAAACGAGGCCGCCCCAGAGCTTGAATGGCGTCAGCCTCGTTGACCGACCCGTTAACGATGCCCTGCGCACCGGCTGTTTTTGGGTTGACGCGCTCCAGGATTCCATCGATTTCCGTCCGTTCTACGAAATCAAGACAGGGTCCTGCTGCAAAATGCCCGCGTTGAAGGCGAAAGCTTTCGGGTTTCGGCTCTAACGGTATCATCCCTCGATGATCGCGACGGCGCGGCACCATCCCGCGGAGGCTTTTTCGATCTTCACCGGGAAACAGCTGATGGTGTAGCCGGTCGGCGGCAGGTGTTCGAGATTGTGAAGCTTCTCGATATGGCAATAACCGATTTCGCGGCCGGCTTTGTGGCCTTCCCAGATCAGCGAAGCATCCCCCGTTTCCTTGTATTTCTTCGCCGTATGGACGAAGGGGGCATCCCAGCTCCAGCCATCGGTGATGCGCCAGGCGAGCTCGCCCCTGTTCATGGTGGGGTGGTAATGCCAAGGCGCGTCAAGATGGGTGCCGTTATGGGTCGAAAGAGTGATCTTCTCAACCGCCCAGCCTGCGCCGTCGGGTAAGTCCTCGGCCTTGAGGCCGGGGAAGAAGGAAAGGATCTGTTCGAGGCTCTCCTTGTGATCCACATAGGTGACGGACGGGATCTGGATCGGTGGATCGGCCGGAATGTCGTTCGCGATCGGAACCGACAGGTCGATGATTTGGCGCGGCATGTTTTCCTCCTTGAGATGATAGGTATGGCGGGCCTCAGCCCGCCTGCCTCACGACCCTGTTTTGCAGGATGCCGATCTTCTCGAATTCCAGCTCGACGACATCGCCGTCATTGAGGAATATCCCTGTTTCCAAGCCGCATCCATTGCCGATCGTGCCCGAGCAGATCACCTCGCCGGCATGGATCGTCTCGTCCATCGACATATGGACGAGCATCTGTTCGAAGTTGAACAGCATGCCGGCCGTCGTGCTTTCGCAGCGGGTTTCGCCATTAATCCGCACGGATGCCTTCAGGGAATAGGGATCGGTGATTTCGTCCCTGGTGACGATCCAGGGTCCGATCACATTGCCGCCGTCGAAGCTCTTGCCTTTTCCGGGGCCGAGCCAGCCGGGCATTTCCATGCTCTGCTGGTCGCGCGCCGAAAAGTCGTTGAAGATCGTATAACCGAAAATATGGTCGCGGGCGTTTTCAGGGGTGATGTTGGCGCCCGTCTTGCCGACCACGATCCCGTATTCGAGTTCGTAATCCATGACCTTCGAGTAGCGCGGCCAGGCCACGGTGGATCCCGGTGCGCCGACGATCATCCGGTTGGTGACGTAGTAGATCGGCAACTGACGATAGACCGGCGCAAGCGGTGCAAGCGGCTCGGCGTCGATTGCTGCAAGTTCCTGCGCATTATCAGCCGCCACCAGACGCCGCATGCCGCGCCCTGACTGCCGGATATGTGTCTCGTAACTCATGCAGTCACGGATCTGTCGCGGTTGCGGGATGGGCGCCATCAATTCCACGGAACCTATGGCAAGGGTGAATTCCGGATCGGCGGCATGAGCGGAAAACAGCTGACTGGCCTTTTCGAGCGCCGGAGGACCGCCGTCGATCAGGTCGAGCATGGACCGGAACAGGGTAGAGCCGCCATCCTGCTTTGCGGCTGCTGCCGTCAGATCGAACAGGCGCGAGTCGCCATCATGAACGATGCCGATATGAGCCGATCTGTTCGGCGTGCGGAAAGTTGCAAGTTTCATGGCCTCCTCCAGCTTGCGAATATATATATTTTGTGATTGTATCGATATTTGAAATGGACCCGAATGGGAAGCGGGATTTTGTGGGAGGAATGAAAATGAAGAATATGACGAAGGCCGCGCTGGCCGCGACGGCGCTTGTTTCCATGTGGGCAGGTGATGCCGCCGCCCAGACCAAAATCAGCATCGGCTGCACGGCGACGACGGATTGCGCCTCCTCGGCTGTCGCACTGCAGGAAGGCATTTTCAAGAAGAACGGCCTTGACGTGACGATGGTGCTGATCGGCATCAACTCGACGATCCCGGCGGCTCTACTATCGAATTCGCTGCAGATCGGCGGGCCGACGCCGCCGACATTCCTGCAGGCGGTGGATGGCGGGCTTGAGCTTGTCGCGGTCGCCGGCGCGAGCGCCACGGCGCCCAGCACTGTTGATACGGTCGCAGTCGTCGCCACGGCAGCCAGCGGCATCAAGGGTCCGAAGGATTTTGTCGGCAAGAAGGTCGGCTCGCCGGGCATCGGCGCCTTCCTTCAGGTTCTGTTCTCTAAATGGCTTATCGAGAACGGTGTGGATCCGAAAAAGGTGAATTTCGTCGAGGTCGGCTTTCCGACCATGAACGACGCGTTGAAATCCAATGCGGTTGATGCGGTCATTACCGCCGAGCCGATCATGTCGCGCATCATCGCCAGCGGCACCGGCACGGCCGCCGGTTATTTCCTGGAAAAGCTGCCGGAGCGTCGTCCCCAAATCCTCTATTCCTCGACAAGGGCCTGGGCCGATGCCAATGCTGCGGCGCTGAAGGCCTTCCGCACGTCGATCGAAGAGGGCGCTAAGATCGCCAATGAAAACCCGGACAAGGGCCGCAAGGCGATCGCCGACTTCACCAAGATCCCGATGGATGTCCTGTCGAAGCAGAAGCTGACCACCGCCGACGCGAAGATCGACAAGGAACAGCTCGACTGGTGGGTCTCGACGATGAACGAACAGAATATGCTGCAAGGAAAGCCCGATACGGCAGCGCTGATCCAGAAGTGATTGAAGCCGGGAATGATTGAAGCAAATCCGAAGTCCGGTCTTCTCGGTGAAGCCGCGCTCGTCTCCGACACGCTGAGCGAGCGGGCGGCGGCCCTCATTGAAAACGACATCCTGTCCGGCATCTGGTCGCCGGGTGAGCGTCTGGGCGTTCAGGCCTTGACCGAGCGTTACGGCATCGGCGCGACGCCGGTTCGGGAAGGCCTGTCCCGGCTCGTGTCCCGCGGGCTCATTTCCGCCGTCGGACAGAAGGGCTTCCGCGTCACGGATGTCTCGGAGGCCGATCTTTCGGATATCACGCTGGTCAGGACCACCGTCGAGACGGCGGCCCTGCGGCTGTCGATCCGGAACGGCGACGACGACTGGGAAGCCGGCATTCTGTCGGCGCTCCATCGGCTCCTGCGCTCAGTGGAGCGCGATCCAGAGACAATGCGCGAAGGCACGCCGGAATTCGATCGCCTGCACAAGGCGTTCCACCGATCGCTGTTGGAAGCCTGCGGATCGGACCGACTTCTGCGCCTGCATGACGATCTTTATTATCAGGCCTATCGATACCGCCGGGTGATGATGCGGCGTCTGGCACCGCATCATCACGCCATCATGGAAGCACATAAGTCGCTCGCCGATATCGTGCTGTCACGCAATCTGGAAAAGGCGGAAGCCGAACTCGCCAGCCACCTCGCGACCAGTCTTGAGGTCGTCTACGGCGAGCAGGCTCCAGCAGTGGAGACATGAACATGGCGGCCGCAGCCAATATGACCGCAATCGAGAACGACCGTCCACCGACGGTGATCAGTTTCGACACGATCAGCCTGTCCTATGGCAATCGTGTCATCATTTCCGACCTCAGCCTGGATGTCGGTCGCGGCGAGATCGTTTGCATCATCGGCCCTTCGGGCTGCGGCAAGACGACCGCCCTGCGCATGGCAGGCGGGCTCGTGCGCCCGAGCGCCGGCAGCGTCAGGCTGAGGGGCGCGCCGCTGACGGCGCCCCGCCAGGACGTCGCCATCGTTTTCCAGGATTACGGCAAGGCTCTGCTTCCCTGGCGTACGGCCTCGGCCAACGTATCGCTGGCGATGGAGGCCGCGGGAGTGCCGCGCGACCAGCGCCAGGCGCGCATTCCACCGCTTCTGGCCAAGGTCGGCCTTGCGGGCCACGGCGACAAATACCCGTCGGAAATGTCGGGCGGCATGCAGCAGCGCATCCAGATCGCCCGGTGCCTGGCACAGGATCCCGCCGTCCTTCTGATGGACGAACCTTTCGGCGCGCTGGACGCCATGACGCGGCAGGGCCTACAGGACGAGATGTTGTCGCTGGTGGCGGAAACCGGAACCACGGTATTTTTCGTCACCCACGATCTGGAAGAGGCGGTTTATCTCGGCGACCGTGTCGTCGGCCTTCTGCCAAATCCGGGCCGCGTCGGCATCGATCTCAAAGTTTCCTTGCCGCGCCCCCGCAACCAGCTCGAATCCCGCGAAATGCCCGAATTTCTGCGGCTGCGTCGCGAACTCTTCGATTTCATCGAAAAGGCGGAGCGATGAACAGCGACTGGTGGAAAGGCCTAGTCGTTCCAGCGGTGCTGCTGGGTCTCGCCGAACTCGCCATGCGCTTCCACGGCAGCGTTTCGATGTCGCTTGCCGCTCCGACCGATATCGTCATCGCCTTCGGCCGCGTCCTGTTGAATGGCTCGCTTCTGGCCGCGACGGGTGGCACGCTGGTGTCGGCCGGCGCCGGCCTGATCTTCGGCGGCTTTATCGGCTTGCTGCTCGGAATCCTGTTCGGCCTATTGGCAATCGTCGATCGGGTGATGGAGGTCACGATCGAGGCGATCCGCCCCATCCCCTCAGTCGCAGTTTTGCCGATCGCAATGCTGATCTTCGGTTTCGGATACCGGATGGAGATCGCCATCGTCGCTTTCTCCTGTCTCTGGCCCGTCATGATCATGACCCGGGCAGCGGTGGGCGGTATCGAGCCGCGGCTTCTGGAAGTGTCGCGGGCACTCCGGCTGTCGGCCGTCGACCGGGTGATCAAGGTCGTCCTGCCGGCGGCCCTGCCGCGCATCATGGTGGCATTCCGGCTTGCGGCCGGCATTGCCCTGGTCGTTGCCGTCACCGTCGAAATCGCCGTCAATCCACTGGGACTGGGGTATGGGATCCTCGTGGCGCAGCAGGCACTACAGCCGGATGTGATGCTCGCCTATCTCGTCTGGATCGGCGTGATCGGATGGGGATTGAACGTATTGCTGTCGCTGGCGCAGAACCGGCTGTTCGGACGGGCCGGCCAGGTGGAGGTGGTGCGATGAAAGCGTGGCGTATTCTCTGGCTGGCACTCAGCTTCCTCGTCGCGATCCTGTTCGTCTGGGGCTGGCAGATGCTAGCCGACTACCGGATCGTCAGCCCGGTCTTTCTTCCGGGGCCGGACCGCGCCTGGCGTTCGCTGACGCTGGGGTTCACGACCGGCGATCTCGGGATGAAATTCCTCTCCACGGTGGAGCGCATGTTCTGGGGCTGGCTGATCGCCTCGCTTCTCGGCATTGTGCTTGGTGCGGCGATCGGCACATCGCCGCGGCTGCGTACCTATCTCGCGCCAACCCTCGAATTTCTGCGCCCGTTGCCGGCGTCCGCAACCATTCCGGTCGCGATCGCCATGCTCGGCCTGTCCGATGGCATGGTGCTTTCCGTCATCGCCTTCGGCGCTCTCTGGCCGGTTCTCCTGGCGACCATTCACGGCTTTGCGGCGGTTGAGCCACGACTTTACGAGGTGGGGCGGGCGCTGCGGCTTTCGCGGCCTGCGGTCATCTTCAAGATCGCGCTGCCATCCGCCAGCCCCGATATTCTGGCCGGCATGCGGCTTGGCCTGACCGTCGCCCTCATCCTGTCGGTCGTCTGCGAGATGATTGCCGGACGAGACGGGCTCGGCAACTGGATCCTTCTGTCCGCCCGCTCGTTCCGGGCGCCGGACCTTTATGCCGGCGTGATCCTGCTCGGTGTCCTGGGCTATGGGACATCCGTCATCCTCGCGGCCGTGGAGGGGCGGCTTCTGTCGTGGCGAAAACGCGCGCGATAGCGCTGCCGCAGCCTTGCCCGCAAACCTGATGTCGACCGGCCCTTGGCCCTGACGGAAGCCTGTTTTTGGAGGAAGAAATATGGGAAAATGGCAATATACCAAAGGTCTTCACGACCTCGGCAACGGGTGCTGGGCCTATCTGGTGCCGGACGGTTCCTGGGGCTGGAGCAATTCTGGTCTGATCACAGATGGCGATGCCTCGCTTCTCGTCGATACGTTGTTCGACCTGAAACTGACGTGCGAAATGCTGGAAGCGCTGCGTGCCTCGATCCCGGCATCCTCCTCTATCGACATTCTGGTCAATACCCATGCGGATGGTGACCATACGTTCGGCAACCAGCTTGTCACCGGAGCGCGCATCATCGGCACGCAGGGCACGGTTGACGATTTCGCCCGCTTCGATCCGGCGGTGCTCGAAAATGTCTGTCTGAATGCAGAAAAATTCGGCACCGCCGGCGTGTTCATGCGTGAGTGTTTCCGCCCCTTCGATTTCTCCGGTATCAAACTCACGCCGCCGACCGAGACGTTTTCGGGCATGCTCGATATCATGGTGGGCTCGAAGAAGGTCCAACTCATTGAGGTCGGCCCGTCGCATTCGCTCGGCGATGCGCTAATCTATGTGCCGGAAGACAAGGTTCTCTATACCGGCGATATCCTGTTCACGGATGGCACGCCCATCGCCTGGTATGGACCGGTCCGGCGCTGGATCGATGTGTGTAACCGGGTTCTCGACATGGATGTGGAGACGATCGTCGCCGGCCACGGTCCGATCTCGACCAAGGACGATGTCAGGCGGATGTGCGATTATCTGAACCACGTCTCCGAACAGGCGCGGCCGCTGCACGAAACCGGCATCGATTACCTGCAGGCGGCCTACAAGCTCGATCTTGGCGAATACCGCGACTGGAACGATGCGGAACGGGTCGTGGTCACCATGCAGACCCTGTTCGACGACATGGACAATGCACCGGAGCGGCCGGTGCGTGTGCCCATGCCCTATTTCAGCGAAATGAAGAGTTTTCGCCACCATCTGGGGCGTGGGCCGGTGCATGAGGCCTATTGCAAGGCCTGCGAGCAGGCCAAGGGTTTTGCGGCTTCTGTCGCGTGATGGGGACGCCGCCGGTTTCGACGCAAACCGGCGGCGTCTTTCTCAGATGGCGATTTCTTGTGCGAGACCGGCACGAATCGCCCGTTCCAGCCATAGTGCCGGGTTCATCGGGCAGTCCTCACCGGCTGTCGTTTGGCAGTTAACGGTGAGATTGCGGTCGTTGCCCGCGCGGCACGGTAGTCGAGGGTCGAATGCGAAAGGGGCGTTGTGACCGAGCCAGCCGGAAAGGGCGGGGCGGACGCCGACGCTCTCGCTGTCGTCCATATGGAAGCTGAAGGTGGCGTCTTGCGTTTGCTTATCTGCGAGCGCCTCAGGACGAAGATCGGTCAACGGGTCTGCCTCGGACTTGATGCGCGTAATCTAGAGGCCGGTGGAGCCTATCCCGCATCGGCCCGTATGATGAGGATAAGCAATACGTCTAGACGCTATGCTGCCTCCCACACCTTGTTGGGTATCCGCGCGGCCGAAGTGGCCTTGCCCTGCGGCAGGAAGCATCCATAGCTTTGCTGCATCACATCGGGTGTATTCTATATCGGGTAGGTTGCCTGCTTGGCGGTTTCGATCACGCGGATATGCATAAATCTTCGTCCTCCGTTGCTGACCGAGGTACAATAAGGGTTTTAGGTGCTCCTCTCGATATCCGCGTTAGCGGTTCTTCCAGACAGGTTTGCGCTTTTCGGCAAAGGCACGCGGCCCCTCGATGAAATCCTCGGTGCCGGTCAGGTTGGAATGTATCGGGTAGACGGTCCTGATGGCCTCCTCCAGTGTCGGCTTGTCCATCGAGGCATACACGGCCTCCTTGGCGGCACGCACGGCAATGGGCGCCTGTTCCAGAATCTGGTCGGCCCAGGAGAGGGCCGCATCCAGCGCCTTTGACGTCGGGACCACCTCGTTGACGAAGCCGAGCCTGCGCCCCTCTTCCGCCGTGACCCTTCGTCCGGTCAGGATAATTCCCAAGGCTTCCTTTTGCGGGATGATGCGCGGCAGCCGCTGAACGCCGCCACCTGAGGCAATCATGCCCACCTTGCCTTCCGGCAGGCCGAAGTAGGCGTTCTCCGTCGCGATAATCAGGTCGCAGGCCAGCGCCAGTTCGAACCCGCCGCCCAGCGCCAGGCCGTTGACGGCCGCGATTACCGGTTTTGCAAGATCGAAACGCATGGCGAGCCCACCGAAACCGGTTTGAGGCCGCGGCCCTCGTTTGCCGGCGGCCTGGGCCTTCAGGTCATTACCGGCCGAAAAGGCCCGGTCGCCCGCTCCGGTTATGATGCCGATCCACAGATCGTCATTCTCGGCGAAATCATTCCAAACAGCCTCCAGCTCGTGGCTCGCCTCGCGGTTCAATGCATTGGCCACTTCCGGCCGGTTGATGGTGACGATGCGGATATGTCCGCGATCTTCGACCTTGCTGTAAACCAACTCCATCCCATTTACTCCCATTGTCTTGCCCCGAATTCAGGTCGTCGGCGGCGCCCAGTGAATGAGGGTCATTTCCCCACTCGGCCCCGCCGGCACGAAGCGGCCTTCCAGCGCCATGCCGATCGCCAGTTGAGACGGCTCGACGTCGACGACATTGCCGATGACGCGTACATTGGAAGGTTCATCCAAGGTGACGAACCCGACCGTATAGGGCGTGTTGGAAAAGCCCTTCGCGGTCGCGCGTCCGACCGTCGTATGAGTATAGAGTGTTCCCCGTGGCACCACCTCCACCCATTCCAGGCCTGTGGACCGGCAGCTTTGACAGGTAACGCGGGGCGGCCAGCGATGCGTCCCACAATCGCCGCATTTCTGGATTTTCAGCTTTCGTTCGCGCGTAGCTTCCCAGAACGGCGCGAAGTTGGGATCGGTCAGGTCTGGCACCGGAATTTGGTCGAAATCAAACATGTTTTCCTCCAAGAACTGCGAAACTGCCGTCGCCCAGTTGGCCCCAGCCGGTCACGGCAACAAGCCGGGCGTTTTGCACCTGGCGGGCGCCGCATTCGCCGCGCAACTGCCGAACCGCCTCGACGACATGATTGAGGCCCGCCTGATGCGCCTCGGAAAGCATGCCACCATGGGTATTGATCGGGAGCTTTCCGCCCAGGCGGATACCGCCATCGGCGATCAGCGTGGCAGCTTCGCCGTGTCTGGCAAAACCGGCCTCTTCGATCTGATGCAGCACCTCGAAGGTGAAGCAGTCGTAGATCATGGCGGCGTCCATGTCCTCAGGGCCGACGCCCAGGTCCGCCCACACATCGTTGGCTGCCTGGGTAAGTCCTATTTCCAGGAATGGCTCCCGGTTGGATGTGTCGTCGGGAGAGTTTCCTTGCGCCTCGGCAACCGAGAGAATGCGGATATCGCGGCCGTCATTGCGGGCCGAAACGATCACGGCGCTCGCGCCATCCGTTTCAAGGCAGCAATCGAACAGCGTATAGGGATCGGCGATCAGCCGGCCGGCGAGATAATCCTCCATGGTTAGCTCACGGCCATACATCTGGGCCCCGGGGTTCAGATTGGCATGCGCCCGCGCGGCAATGGCGATTTCGCCAAGGGTGCGTCGGTCGAGCCCGTATTCGTGCTTGTAGCGCTGGCACAGCACTGCATAACGCTGAGCCGGGGTGTTAATCCCATAGACATGCTCGAGATGGCGCCGGAACGGTTGACCGGGGAGAAACGAAGGTCGATCCGCCTTGCGTGCTCCGGAGCTTCCCTTCAGCCCGCGAAACAGCAGCACATGCCTGGCCGCCCCGCTCATTACCGCCATGGAGGCGATGCGCAGGGCTGAAACGGCGCTGCAGCCGCCCATGTCGACCGTCGTGCGAAAGCGCGGACTTAGCCCCAGCTCGGCCTGGATGACGTCATCGCCAACATGGCCAGGATAGGGAATGATGCCGTCGATCTGCCTGGGGTCGATCCCGGCGTCGGCGGCTGCGGCTAGCACGGCCTCAATTGCCAGCAGTTCGGCTGACCCATCCGCCTTCCTGCTGTATCGTGTATTGCCGACCCCGATGATCGAGGCTCCGTTGTCTCCACCCGGCACTTGTTTTCCTCCCTTTACCGCTTCAATTCCAGACGACCCGTGCGTCGACGATGGATATGTGGTCCCCCGACACCATCACCGGGTTCAGATCGACCTCTTGCAATGCCTCGCCCTTCTCCTCTGCCCACCGGGCGAAGGCCTCCAGAAACGACAGCAGCGCCTCCCGATTGGCGCCGAGCTGTCCGCGATAGCCGTCCAACAGCGCATTCACCCTATTATTTCTTGACAAAAGATCGCTCAGCATCGCTCGTGTCGTCGGCAGCACCGTTGCGGCGACTTCGCTATGAAGTTCGGCAAGGGTTCCGCCCAGCCCGGTGACGAGAACCAGCCCAAAGGATGGGTCGCGCTTGATGCCGACAAGCAGTTCGATGCCGCGCTCCATCTTCTGAACCAGCACGCGGACATGATTTAACCGCAGGCGATGGGCGATATCCTCGAACGCCGCGGCGGCGGCCTCCACCGCCTTCATATCCTTCAGGCCGACAGCGACACCACCTTCATCGGATTTGTGGTTGAGGTCTGGCGAACTGAGCTTGAGCACCACCGGGAAACCGATCCGTGACGCAGCTGCACCGATCTCCCCAGAATCCAGCGAAGCGACCACGTCGAAAGCGGCACAGGGCAGGCCCGCCTCCTTAAGGTCGCTCAAGGCTTCTGTAACCGTCCAGTGGCCCGAACCGCCAGCCGTGCGCGGGGCAGCGGCGGGTGCCTGTGCCAGGACGTCGATCAACTCCGCTGCCTGTGCCACGTCCCTCTGGTTCTGGCTGAATTTGGCGCAGGCCTCCGCGGCCGCCACGGCGAGGGGGAGGTCATGAAAAGCCGGGACGGAGGCCCGGTCAAAAGTCTTGTGCACGACATCCGTCATCCCGACCCAGGCGACGAAAACGTCCTGGGTGACGGCATCGGCACCCCTGACAATAGCCTCCGCGACCGCCTGCGCGAACACACCACCGGCACCCATCGAGATGAAGATCGTGTCGGTGCCCTCGTCCTTTGCGATTGTGGTGATTGCCTTGGTCATCTTGTCGGGGTTGCGCCACACACCGCCGAGGTCGGCGGGATTATGGACGCCCGGCTGCCCGGTCGCCTCCATCAGCGCCGCGGTCGTCACCGCGGAGAAGCCCGGCAGTTCCCAGCCCATTGAGTATATCTGGTCCGCCCCAAGCGAAGCGGCGCCGCCCGACACCGAAAGCAATGCAGCCCTGCGGTTGCGGGGAAGGTTGTTCCGGCGCGTTGGCCTTTGGGACAGCGTCCGCGCCGTGGCGAAGAATTCGACAAAGCCCTCGGTCTCGATGATGCCGGTTTCACGAGCGAGACCGGAAAACACCTCCCGTGTTCCGGCAACGCGTCCGGTGTGGGAGGCGACGGCCTCACGGCCCTTGCCCGATTTGCCGACCTGCAGCATTGTCACAGGCTTGCCGGCTATTCTTGCGCCTAGTGCGGCACGGCGGAAGGCGGCGCCGTCACTAACCCCTTCCAGAAACAACATGATCGATCGGACTTCCGGGTCATCGACCATGGCTTCCATCAACGGCTCGATGCCGGTCGCGCTTTCGTCTCCCGTGCTGATCATCCAGGAGAAGCCGACGCTCGAATCGCCGAACCATTGCAACATGGCCGAGAGGGTGGCGCCGCTTTGTGAAAGGCAGGCAATGCTGCCGGGAGGAACCCGGCCGTTAGCCGTGCCGGATGCGAAACTTCCATTCAGACTAAGCATGCCGTTCATCACGCCCATGGAGTTTGGCCCGATAATCCTCATGCCGGAGGATCTTGCGATCTGCGCAACCCGCTCGCGAAAAATGCGCCGTTCGTCTTCGTTGCCGCTCTCGGCGGTCACGACCACCGCCGTCGCAACGCCCATTCCGGCAGCCTCCTCGAGGGTCGGGATCACGAACTTTGTCGGCGTTACCACGAAGACGAGATCCGGCGTGGTCGGCAGATCCGAGAGAGAGCTGTAGACCGGCAGTTCATGGAGCCTGGTCCCGGCAAGGCGTGGGTTGACGGGGTAGATCTGCGCCCTTGCGCCACCCTGCACCAGGTTTGCCAGCACGCGAGCGCCATAATAGTTGCCGCCCTCCAGTTCCGATGCGCCGGCGACCGCAATAGCCCTTGGGCTCGATAGGGCTGTCCGGATCTTGGACGAATTCGAGATCATGGGATATCACCAGTTCTGTTCAGACAACGTTGTCTTGCCTTACGGGCGCTTCGCTCCGGTGTCAAGAACGCCTGCTTCATGATTGTGCGTTTTCGCGGGCTCCGAAAGGCGCCATGTCTTGTGGCACAACGCCGTCAAGTCGGGAGAAGGACTCTCTCAGGACCAGCGAATGGGGGATGACTTCGCCCGGGGCGTGAGCGGCCGAGGGGTCGTGGGAGGCAATGAAATCCAAGGCTGCCCGCCCCGCCTGATCGAAATTCATTTCCACGGTGGTCAGTGCCGGGGTGCAGAGCGTGGCAAGCCTTGTATTGCCGAGTCCCATGACGGAAATCCGTCCCGGAATGTCGATGCCTTCCGCACGCAGATGGTTGATTGCGCCGAAGGCAATGGCATCGGACCCGCAGATCAGGGCCGTGAAATCGGGGTTGCGCGTCAGCATTTCGGCGGCACCCAGCGCACCCGCCTCGGGCGTGGATTCGATGTTGGCAATGGCGTAATCCACCGAGCAGCCGGAGAGGTGGCTCGTCATAGCCTGCATGCGAAGCTTGGTCATCTGGTTGCGGGCAGGACCCAGCAAAATGCCGATCTTTGTATGGCCGTTTTGCACGATAAACTGGGCCTTTGTCAGGCCTATGGCTTCGTTATCCGCTGAGAAAACAGGGACTTCGATGTTCCGGGGCATGAGCGACGTGATTATCGTGCCGGCACGCTTCAACTCCTCGACGGTCTCCGCCAGTGCCTCATGATGCGTCCACTGATCAAAGCCGCCGCCGGCTAAAATTATGCCGTCGACCCGGTATTCCAGCAATTTCCGCAGGTATTTGATTTCCAACAGGGGATCGCGCTGCATGTTGCAGACCATGGCGAATGTGGAGTGGGCGGTTTCGGCGCGCTGGGTAACCGTTTCCGCTATCATGCCGTAATGGGCGTCGAGCATGTCGCCGATGACAAGGCCCACGACCCCTTGCTTGCCGCCACGTAGGCGTCGCGCCACAAGATTGGGGACATAACCGAGGGATTTTGCCGCAGCGTCCACCTTTTCCTTGAGCTTGATGTCCACCGGGTAGCCGGATTTGCGCAACACGCGCGCGGCCGTGCTCACGGAAACGTCTGCCGCTTTGGCCACGTCGACCAATGTCGGGTTTCTCGGTTCTCTTTCATCCGCCATCTCGTTGCTTTTCCATCCCCTTGTGCAGCCGTCGTCACGTAACGCCGCAGATTACACATAATAGCATCTAAAACATCATAGACAACGTTGTCCTGCTTCGCTAGTGTTCTCTCCTGGCAAGCTACTGACGGAGGGAGCGTCGGGAGATTTCCAAGGGTTCGGTGCTTCGTGGCGTAGCGATGCTACCCGGATGCACGGCGACACATGCTCAAATCGGGAGGAGGAGCCAATGAAACAGATTATCCGCGCTTTGGGGCTGAAGGCGGCTTTCGTAGTTGCATTAGGGGTATCGGGCGGTACCGCCATGGCCCAGGAATATCCGACGCAACCCATCAAATTCATCATTCCCTATGCTCCGGGCGGCGGCACGGATGCGGCGGCTGCGGTATTTTCCGACAAGCTCTCGCAGATGCTGGGTCAACCGATCGTCAAGGAAAACCATCCCGGCAGCAATTCCGTGATCGGCACCGCCTTGCTGTCGCAGGCCAAGCCGGACGGCCACACCCTGATGGTGGTGACGGGGGCGATCGCCAACAACCCATTCTTGTACGCCAATCTTCCCTACGACACCAACAAGCTGGTCCCGGTGTCTATCCTGACCTCGTATCCTTTTGTTCTCGGCGTCCGAAGCGACTTGCCTTTCAAGGACATGAGGGAACTGATCGCCTATGCCAAGGCCAATCCCGGCAAGTTGACGGCGGGTTCTTCAGGCCGTGGCTCCGGCGCCCAGCTGGCCCTGGGGCTGCTGAACAGCACCGCCGGCATCGAGATCCGTGAGATCCCCTTCAAGGGGGCTGGCGAAAGTCTCAACAACGTCGCCGGTGGGTTTGTCGACATGGTGCTTTCCGGTTACGAGACAGTGCGCCCCTTTGCCGAAGGCGGCAAGATGAAGTTCTTCGCCCATACCGGCACCGGCGAGATGGGCACGGAGAAGATCCCGCCCATCGCCGACTCCGTTCCGGGCTACGAGTACCAGAATTGGCTGGCACTGATCGCCCCTCCGGAAACGCCATCTCAGATCACCGACAAGCTGAATAGCGCGCTGACGAAGATCTTTGCGGAAAAAGAGGTGAAGGATCGACTGGCCGGCCAGAACATCCAGGGCATCGCAAGCACGGCCGCCGAGGCAAAACCCTATCTCGAAACGGAGATGGCGAAGAGCAAGACCATCATCGAGAATATCGGCCTGAAGCCCGAGTAAATCGTGACCGGAAGAGGCCGGGCCGCGTGCTCAAGGCATTTGGCCCGGCCTCGAAGCTTGCTCCACATATGCCAGTGAGGTTCTCAAGGTGATCTTCAAGACGAACGGGCGGGCCGATATCGAGGCCGGATTATTCTTCACTTTTTTCGGCGCCGCTACAGCAGCGCTGTCGCTGCAATACCGGATGGGCACGATAGCCGCGATGGGACCCGGGATGTTCCCCTTCATTTTGGGGTCGATTCTGGCCGTTCTGGGAGCCATCATCCTGGCAAAAGGGATACTGGGTGGAGGCGAGAAGGCCAGGCCGCTGCCGCTCCGGCCGACGATCCTGATCAGCCTGTCGATCCTGGTATTCGCATTTCTGCTGCTTACGGTGGGTCTGCTTGTCGCTCTTCCGGTCCAGGTCGCAATCGCCATGTGGGCGTCGGAGCATTTTACCTGGAAACGGGTAATCGCGCTCAGCCTCGGGTTGCTCGCCTTCTGCTACGGCGTGTTTGTCTATTTCCTCGGCATGTCTGTGCCCTTGCTCGCGGTTTGACCCATGGAATTCTTCAATAACCTCGATATAGGCTTCCACGCGGCGCTCTCGCTCAACAACCTCCTCTTTTGCTTCATCGGTGTCCTGGTTGGCACCGCGATCGGCATGCTTCCAGGGCTTGGCCCGCTGGCGACCATCGCCATGCTGCTGCCATTGACCTATACGCTCGAGCCAGTTTCCGGCCTGATCATGATCGCCGGCATCTATTACGGCGCGCAGTATGGTGGCTCCACCACCGCGATCCTGGTCAACTTGCCCGGTGAGTCCTCCTCCGTGGTATCT
Source organism: Neorhizobium vignae (assembly GCF_000732195.1). Lineage (GTDB taxonomy): Bacteria > Pseudomonadota > Alphaproteobacteria > Rhizobiales > Rhizobiaceae > Neorhizobium > Neorhizobium vignae. The sequence continues at coordinate 164,571 of NZ_JNNU01000013.1, read as the reverse complement.
TGCCTCGACGGGCACCAGATGGCGCGCAGGGGCCGGGCCGGCGCCGCTCTGGCCATTGCCGCGTTAGGGTCGTTCTTCGCCGGAACGGTCGCCACGCTGCTGATCGCCGCGTTTTCGCCCGTGTTGGCGGAAGTAGCCTTTCTGTTCGGACCGGTCGAATATTTCGCGATGATGGTGTTGGGGCTCACCGCCGCCACGCTGCTGGCCCACGGTTCCTTCATCAAGGGCGTCGCCATGGTCTTGACCGGGCTGATCCTCGGTCTAGTTGGCGCCGATGTGAACAGCGGAACCTATCGCTTCACCTTCGGATCCTTCTCGCTCACGGAGGGAATCGAATTCGTTGCCGTGGCCATGGGGCTTTTCGCCTTCACCGATATCGTCGCCAATATTCGCAGCAATCAGACCCGAGAGGTCACGGCCCCCTCTCTGCGCAGCCTGACGATGACGGCCAAGGAATTCAAACAATCCGTGTTTCCGGTCCTGCGGGGCACCGCCATCGGCTCGCTGCTCGGCCTGTTGCCGGGGGGCGGCGCCATGATCTCGTCGTTTGCATCCTATGCCGTCGAGAAGCGTGTCTCCAAGAAACCCGAGGAATTCGGCCATGGTGCCGTGGCCGGGCTTGCCGGTCCGGAAGCCGCCAACAATGCCGGCGCTCAGACCTCGTTCATCCCCATGCTCACCCTCGGTATTCCCAGCAACGGCGTCATGGCGCTGATGATCGGCGCGCTCATGGTGCACAATATCGCACCCGGCCCCTATGTGATGGTGTCCAATCCGGAAATCTTCTGGGGCCTGATTGCCTCGATGTGGATTGGCAATGCCATGCTGGTAGTGCTGAATCTGCCTCTCATTCCGTTGTGGGTGCGGCTTATCCAGGTCCACTACTGGGTGCTCTTCCCGATCATTCTCGCCGTCTGCTGCGTCGGATTGTTCAGCATCGAGAACCGGGTCCTGCCGATCTACATTGCCGCCGGCTTCACCGTGCTGGGCTGCCTGTTCTGGCGCATGCGGGCGGAAGCGGCGCCGTTGCTGCTCGGTTTCATCCTCGGTCCCCTGATGGAGGAGCACTTTCGCCGATCGCTGCTCCTGTCGAACGGTGATCTGGCGATATTCTATCGCAGCCCGCTGTCCGTGGTGATGTTGTCCGTGGCGGCCGTCATGTGCCTGATCATCGTGCTGCCGCAGATACGCCAAGGGCGCAAGGTCGCCTTCGAGGAAGAGGCTTGAGCGGCACGACATCCTAACCAAGGGTTTCGTCCATTTCGGACGCTGCCCCGCCCGGAGAGCTGCCCCGCGAACATCCAGAGGGTTTTTTAATGAGATTTGTGAGTTTCAGTCACCACGATCGGCAAGGTTTCGGTCTATTGAGGGGGGATCGCATTGTCGATCTCACCGGCAAGCTTTCGCCTGACGTGGTCACTTTGAAGCAGGCGATCGCGGCTGGACTACTTGCGCAGGCCGGCACATGGCAAGAGTCATTGGACGACATACCTGTGGAGCAGGTCCGGTTGCTACCGGTCGTTCCCGACCCGGGAAAGATATTGTGCATCGGGCTCAACTACGAGGATCACCGTGCCGAAACCGCGCGTCCGACTTCAGGATTTCCGACGGTCTTCACGCGCTTTGCCGAATCACAGGTCGGCCACCGGCAGCCTCTGCACAAGCCCGCCATTTCAGACCGTTTCGACTACGAGGCTGAACTCGCCATCGTCATCCGCGCCGCCGGCTATCAGGTGCGCGAGGAACACGCACTTGATCTGGTCGCCGGTTATGCCTGCTACAACGACGGCTCCGTGCGCGACTGGCAGCGCCACACCAGCCAGTTCACGCCGGGCAAGAACTTCCCTGCCACCGGCGGATTCGGGCCGGCGCTCGTGACGCCGGACGAAGTCGGCGACTACCGGCAACTGCCGATCCAGTTGCGCCTCAACGGCCAGGTCATGCAGGATGCGAAGCTATCGGATCTGATTTTCCCGATCGAGAAATTGATCGCCTATTGCTCGACATTCACCCCGCTTGCGCCCGGCGACGTCATCGTTACGGGAACGCCGGGAGGCGTCGGCGATCGGCGGCAACCTCCAGTCTATCTTAGGGACGGAGACTGGATCGAGGTCGATATCGGTGTCGTGGGCTGCCTCGTCAATCCGGTCATCACACCAAAGGCAGGCGCGGGCACCTGACGCCACCTGCGGCCCGAGGCGAACCAGCTCATCTTCTTGCGCGGCGAACGGAACAACATGCAAAAGGTAAATCTCGGACGTACCGGCCTGGATGTCAGCGTGGTTGCCCTTGGTGCCGGCGGACCTAGCCGCCTTGGTCTAAAAACAGGCTCTTCTGAGCAGCACGCGATTGATCTGGTACGCGCCGCCGTAGATCGGGGCGTGACGATCCTGGATACCGCCCCTGTTTATGGCACGGAGCCCGTCGTGGGGGCGGCACTTGCCGAATTGCGCGACCGTGTCGTCCTGTCGAGCAAGCTTCGCCCGACCCTGCCGGGCTCGTCCTATGAGAGCACTGATTTCATCGAGCCGTCGATGGTGTTGCAAAGCGTCGAGGCAAGCCTTCGTGCGCTTGGCACGGAAAAGATCGACATTCTGCATCTTCACGGTGTGAGGCCCCACCAATATGCCTATTGCCGGGACCATCTGGTGCCCGAGATGCAGCTCTTGCAGGAAGCAGGGAAAATAGGATTCCTCGGCATAACAGAGGCCTTCGGCGTCGATACCAAGCGGGAGGTGATGAGGCAGGCGGTTGATGACGACGCCTGGGATGTGCTGATGCTGGGGCACAACTATGTGAATCCCTCTGCCGCGCAACTGATCCTGCCTCAGGCCAAGGAGAAGGGCAAAGGCGTGATGTGCATGTATGCCGTCCGGGGCGCCCTGGCCCATGCAGAGGGTTTGCGCAATCTGGTTCAACATTTGGTGGCACAAGGCGAGGTGGAGGCCGGGGTCCTGGACGCGGCCGAGCCGCTCGACTTCCTGCTGGCGCCAGGCATCGCTCGATCCTATACCGAGGCGGCTTATCGCTTCTGCCGGCATACCCCCGGCATCGATGTGGTGATGACAGGTACCGGAAGTATAGCTCATCTCGATGAGAATATCGAAGCGATACACGGCGCCCCGCTTCCGTTGGAGATTCTAAAATGCCTGTCGGACGCATTTGGCCGCGTTCGTACGGCCACCGGTGACCCCGTGTGAACGCCCCCTGCCACAGCAAACGGCCTGGAGCCTGCGATGACGTGCGCGAGCTGTAACCGGAGGCGGGTTTGACAAGAAGATTCACGCCCAAATGGCAATTGCCGAGCTTCGCCGTCAGCACCTTCGTGCTCCATGTCATGCTCCACCAGGTGGTGATCATGGTCGCGCGGGTGACGACGTCATACAGGATCGTCGAGATGGGTCTGTCGGACCTCTATATCGGCGCCGTGGGGGCCGTATTTTCGCTGCTGCCGTTACTCCTCGCCACGCGCGTGGGCTCCAGGATCGATACGAATGGCGCGCGCGGCGCATTCCTGCTGGGTGCCGGCTGCGTGCTGATATCGGTCTTTGGGCTGTTGGTTGCCGGAAACTCGGCCCTTGCTCTCCTTGGCTTGACTGCGTTTCTCGGCACCGGGCATCTGCTCTGCCTGCTGTCGCAGCACGCCACGGCGGCCGATCAGCCCACCGATGCCCTTCGCGAACGTATGTTCGGTCACTACACCGCGTTCATTTCGTTTTCCCATATTGTCGCGCCTCTGGTGGTTGCCCTGTTTGCCGGCGCGGGAACAGTGCCTCATACGGGGCGCCTGTTCGCGGCGGCGACGGTGGTGGGCGTAATAAGCCTTGGCTGCGTCCTGCTGATGCGGCCCGCCGCCAGGACGGCCGTCGACAGCAAACCCGAAATCCAGCTTCCGGTTCGCCAGTTGCTTGGCCAGAAAGGTGTGGTCTCCGCCATACTGGCCGGAGTCGGGGTCATATGCGCGGTCGACCTGCTAGTGATCTACCTGCCCGTGCTTGGTGCACAGGCGCTGATCCCGGCCACCACCATCGCCACTCTGCTGATGGTGCGGGCGCTGGCTTCGCTGCTTTCGCGTCTGTGCTTCGGCTGGCTGCTTTCCCGGCTTGGCCGCCGTGTCCTGCTGGTGGGGGCACTGCTGGCGACGGGCCTGGGGCTGACGCTGCTTGGTCTGCCGCCATCGGAATGGGTGTTTGGATTGGCCTTGGTGCTGATCGGGATTGGCATCGGGCTGGCCACGCCGATCTCGATGTCCTGGGTCACCAGCATTGTGCCCCCGACGAGCCGCGGACTGGTATTGTCGCTGCGCCTCACCGGCAATCGCCTGGCGCAGTTCCTGTTGCCCATGTCGGTCGGCGTGGTTGCCGCCGGGGCAGGTGTCTCGTCGGTGTTCCTGCTCCTGTCGGTAGGATTGTATGGTCTTGCCTATTGCAGCCACTCGGCCCTGCGAACCGATACGAGCCAGCCCTGACGCTGGCCCAACGGGCCATCTGGCAGTGGTTGTGACTATTTAAAGGACGACGTGGTTAAAGGTCAGGCGGTGATGGCCCCGGTTGTTAGGAGAAGATGGAGATACCGCATATGCGCGACCGGTCGTAATAAGTTGGGGAGCTGCATCCCTGGCGGCTCGAAAGTCAGGATAGTGTTCCACGAGTGCGCTCTAAGGATCTGCGAACTAACGGTTTAGGACCAGTTAGCGATTTTGGGCACCGGTCACCGGTTCGGATCCATTCAAGGCCTCCCAACTTAGTTGCCGCCTTTGAGGTTTCGGCTGCCAGGATCAGTTGGTATTTCACTGTTTTTTAATCAAAGCCCCTCTAAATTAAGGGGTCCGTATGAAGATGGACTCACCTGTTCCCTATTGCAATGAATCTGCATGAAGCGGGAGCCCCCCGCCCTGGAGAATATGGTGTTTGTCCTTATTGCTAACCTTCGGACCATGATCAAGCTTGTCGCATCGTTCAGCTTAATCCTCCTTGTTGGTCTTACCGTCAATCTCGTCACAGTCAATTCGTCTACCACTCAGCAGGAGGCGACCGTCTGGACCGAGCATACGTATCAAGTTCTTAGAGCAGTTGACGGTATGATCGCTGGAATGGTCAATCAGGAGACCGGCTTGCGGGGTTATTTGCTGGCGGGGGACGAAAAGTTTCTCGATCCTCAAAAAGCTGGCGAAGCTCAGTTCAGGGCAGCCTTCGAACAGACCAAAAGCCTGACCTCTGACAATGCTCTTCAGCAGAAGAGGCTGACGGACCTTGAAGGCCAGGTGAAAGGTTGGAGCCGGGAGGTTATGAGCAAAGAAATCGCGCTGATGCGCGATGCCAAAACCGTTGATCAGGCTCGGGCGATGGAGGTCTCAGGCGCAGGCAAGACTTACATGGACTCCATCCGCGCGATCGCGAAAGAGATATCCGACGAAGAAGCCTCGCTGCTTGACGAGCGCGCCGCGGCCTCTGCAAACGCAGCCAACCACACGTTCTGGAGCATTGTCGTTGGCCTCGCGGCCACTATCATTGTCATTGCCGCTTCACTGTTGCTATTGTCGGCGACAATGATCCGCCCCATTCAGGCGATAACCGCCTCAATGAAAAGGCTCGCAAGCGGTGATGCCGAAACGGCCATTCCGTTCGCCGGTCGGGTCGATGAGATCGGCGAGATGGCGGCCGCCGTCGAGGTGTTCCGAACCAACGCGCTAGAAAACCGCCGGTTGGAGCAGGAAGCGAACACCCAGCGGTCGCAATCGGAAGAGCAGCGTCGCCGAACAGCGGAGCAGGAACGTCTTCGGGCCGAAGCCATGGCACAGGCAACCTCGGGCCTGGCCGAAGGGCTCAAGCAGCTTGCCGCTGGCAACCTGTCTTTTGAGCTGTCGCATTCTTTCGCCCAAGAGTTCGAGAGCCTGCGAGCCGACTTCAATCAAGCGGTCGGGCAGTTGAAGGACACGATGTCGTCCGTCGCGGAAACGACGAATTCGATCGACTCCGGTTCGCGCGAGATCAGCCAGAGTGCTGATGATCTCTCAAAGCGCACCGAACAGCAGGCAGCCTCACTGGAAGAAACCGCCGCAGCGCTCGACGAGATCACCGCCAATGTCGCCAGTTCTTCCAGGCGTGCTGAAGAGGCCCGCACGGTGGCGATCCAGGCAAACGACAGCGCCCGCCTGTCGGGTGCTGTGGTCGCGAATGCGGTCGATGCCATGGGCAAGATCGAGCAGTCATCGAACCAGATCTCCAGCATCATCGGCGTGATCGACGATATTGCCTTTCAGACCAACCTTCTGGCGTTGAACGCTGGTGTGGAAGCTGCACGCGCCGGCGAAGCCGGCAAGGGCTTTGCGGTTGTTGCGCAGGAAGTGCGCGAGCTCGCGCAGCGGTCAGCCACGGCTGCCAAAGAGATCAAGGATCTCATTCGCAACTCGTCCGTGCAAGTCGGCAACGGCGTGCATCTTGTCAGGCAGACGGGCGAAGCGCTCAAGACGATTGAGGCCTATATCGTCACCATCAACCAGCATATGGATGCGATTGCGACCTCATCGCGCGAGCAATCGGTGGGTCTGTCGGAGGTCAACACTGCGGTCAATCAGATGGACCAGGTGACCCAGCAGAACGCCGCCATGGTGGAAGAGGCCAATGCGGCCGGTGCAACACTCGCCACCGAGGCGGGCCGCCTGCGCGAGCTCGTCTCGCGATTCCATGTGGGCGCTGCACCTTCCGACCATGCGCCGCCCCGCAGCAGGCCCTTAACGACGAGCAGCGAATCGGCGCCCGTCACTTCGCCTGCCCGCGGGATGGTGAACAAGATCGCCCGGGCATTTACCGGCAAAGGCTCTGCAGCCGTTGCCGCCAATAACGAAAGTTGGGAAGAGTTCTGATCAGGCAGTGGGAACGGGAGCTATAACAGCTCCCGTTTTTGCGATCGCCAGAACAGTGGTCATTTGGAAAGAAAGCCTTTTTTCCACGTCCTCCCGTCAGCGTCCCACCTTGGCCGCCTTTACGATTTAAGCCGAAATGGTCCGATCGAAACAAGCTACGATGAGCTCCACGACCGACTTCATTCCGAATTGGTGCGAGCCGCCAACGAGATTGAGAGCCTGGGCAGATCTGAACGACAGCGTCTATTGGCGCTCGCAGTGACGGCAATCCGAGCTTTAAGGGACACGATCGCGATACCGTCTTCCCAAATTCAGGCCTACAAGATCGGTGCGCAGAAGGCCATTGCTGACCTGATCGTGGGCGGTGAGACCGGTGGTGCTAGTGCATTCGACGCCAGCGGATGGCGTGACAATCCCCGGCGGCTGGCGCGATCTCAATTGACAGGAGCGCCGCTACCTCGCGACAAAGCTCAGCGATAAACCAATCAGCAATGGCGAGGAAGCTAATGCTGCAATCGAGGCAGAGTTGAAGCGTCGGGGATAAGGCAGGCGCTCGTCACGCTGAGTTCGAAGCGCATCGTGACCGCCCTTGAGGCGGTCACCCGTCACTGTGGGCTATGTGAATTTAGAACTCGATCTCAAGTCCATCTTCGCAGAAATCGAACTTGGCGGGTTCAGACTCGCTGCCGTCTGCAAAGTTTGCCTTGACCCATTGAGTGCAGCTTTCGCTATTTGTGCTTTTGTCCCATACGAGATCTACGGTGGTACCTGGTTTGATGCCGCTGCCAATGTCGAAGTATCCCCAGTCCTTCTTGTTTTCCGACACGAGTACTTTGGTAACGGGAGATTTGGTTCCGTTGGTAGCTGTGAAAGAGTACTCTGCTGCATGCGCGCCATTAGGCACAAGCGCAGTCGACGCGATAGTATAAGCAGCGGTAGCAAGAGCCAGACGTATGCCATTGAATTTCATATTCGGTCCTCGGGGGTTGTGAGATGGGTGCTGATCCTTCTTGCACTCTATTTTCACTGAGTCCACGGGAATAAATACAACTGCGCCCAGCGACTGTCGCGTTAGGCAGATTACCAATATCTTCGATGCCAAGGACGACGACTCAGACAATGCCGCTGGTGCCGTATCCGTTGTCGTGAAGCTGGCTGATGACGAATGTCCTGAATATCCCGAAGGCCTTTGTAAGATGTCTGCCGCAGGTTGCCGTCGTCCGTCCAGTCGCGGAATTCCATCTCCGCGATCAATGTCGGCTGCGGAAACGCGTAGTTCTTGCCTTTCACCGGAACCACCGGCGTCCTCGTCTTTAGCTGATCCAGCGTCTTCTTCAGATACGCCGCAGCCCTCTTTTTTCGAACGCAACCGGCATTGCCTACCTTCATGTCCCGGGTTTCAGTTCGAGCAAAGTACTGAATACCGAAGCTCGTCGATCGACGGGATGGAATGCGCCCAGAGGGTTCTTGCGTCGCTAGCCATCACATAAGCCGAGCCAGGTTCAGCGATGATCGTGCGACGCGGCCACTGTCGCCGTGGCGTCGCCTTAGTCTGAAGGTGCAGGGAGGAGCGACCTTGATCGGCGCCCAGGCGGATGTCTCCTTCTGGCGCTGAGCGGCGACCAAGCTATTCGAGATAAGGCCGGGCACCTCTTCGATCCATCCCATGAACGCTCGGACACGGCGTGACAGGTTTTGGCGATGAGGGACCATAAGTGACGCTTCCAACGGCTCTGGGCGGAAATCCGGTGTCGTTTGGCACTTAAACGGGTTCTTCCTCACTTTGTGTGGTTCACCTGTCGTTAGCAAGGTTGTCGCTATGGGCGGGCATGCGAACAAATTCGAAATGGTCGCCCGGCCCAGGGGTCAAGATACTGGGTGTCGCGCTCACTGTTGACGACAGGTGGATTGTTTCCGCCGCTGGATCCGCGATCGGCATCTGCCCCGATTGTGGACGGCGAAGCCGAAGTAGGCATGGCTGGTCTCGCCGTAGTCTCCGGAATCTGCCGGTCCAGGGTCAGTCGGTGACAGTGAAACTCTTGGTGAGCCGCTGGCGATGTGCACATGGGGACTGCGCACGACGAACGTTCACCGACCGACTGCCGACGATCGCTGCTCCTTATGCGCGCCGGACGAGAAGGGTCGGGGAGATTGTCGGCTTGCTCGGCCACAGCGCCGGCGGCCGTCCTGGTGAGCGGTTGATGGAGCGGCTCGGCATGCCGGTCAGCGACGACACCATTCTGCGGCAGTTGAAGCGGGATGCTGCGGCGGCTCAACGCAGTTCCGAGATACGGGTGGTCGGTATTGATGATTGGAGCTGGCGGCGGGCGACGAGTTATGGGACCATCATGGTCGATCTCGAGCGACGCTCGGTCATCGACATACTGGATGATCGCAGCGTCGAGAGTGCCGCCAAGTGGCTGCGTGACCATCCCTCCATCGAGGTCGTCAGTCGCGACCGCTGCGGCCTGTATGCGCAGGCCACCCGTGAAGGCGCACCGAAGGCCAAGCAGGTCGCCGATCGGAGGACGCAATTGTTGACGCTGCGACGCATCGCCGGCGCGCCCGTCTTTCGCATAGGCAATCCCGCCAGGAAATATTCGACATGCTTCATGCTTTGCGCCAGGAAGGGCTGTCCTACAGCGAGATCGCCAGACGGACCGGCTATGAACGTCGCAGCGTAACGAAGTGGCTCAAGTTCAAGGCTCCGCCAGACAGGCGACGGTCGGCACTGAACCCCACATCACCATGGTATTTCGAAGCCTTCCTTGCCCAATGCTGGAAGGATGGGAATCGGCGCGGACGGCATCTGTTTCATGACGTCAAGCAGCGCGGCTACACCGGCAGCTTCGCCAATCTGGAGCGGTTGCTCGGAGCTTGGCGGCGGGCCGAAAGGGGACAGGGCAATGATGTTCCGCCAGTCGCGTCGAAGCTGGAAGCGGTTCGAGATCCGGACACCGGTCATGCGATTTCGCCAGTGGTTGCCGCAGCGCTGTGCATCAAGCCGCGAGGCCTGCTGACGGACTGGCAGGCAAGGAAAGTCGATGCCCTGAAGCAGGGATCTGAGGCGTTCGCCGAGATGCGACGCCTGGCGATGCGCTTCAACGGCATTCTTCGCGGCAAGACATCGGCGCCACTGGATGCGTGGATCGACGATGCGATCGATTCCGAACTCATTCCGATCATGCGGTTCGCTCGCGTCCTGCGCAGGGACCTCGATGCCGTCAACAACGCCGTCGAGCTACCTTGGAGCAACGGACAGGCCGAAGGCCAGATCAACCGCCTCAAGACCCTCAAGCGCTCGATGTACGGTAGGGCAGGTCCCGAACTGCTGAAGGCACGAATGCTGCCACGGCTCCACACAAAGTGAGGAAGAGCCCGGTTAAATGCAAAACGACAGTTGTCTTTCACCTTGAAAGTCAGGTGGTTTATTTGACGTCGCGGACAAACGGAGTGCCGGGAACCGGGGCGTCAACAGAAGAAAGCAACGTCGCCAAGTTTCAACAGAAGCCGTTGAGCTTGAGGATCTTATGAGCTTCTATGGCCGCCCGGAGCTCGTCTTCCGAATTGCGATCGCCTTGATCGGCGTCCGGGTGGTGCATCTTGAGTTTCTCCTTGTAGCGCCTCCTGATCTCTTCAGGTGTCGCGTCGGGTGAAATGCCGAGCGTCTCGAATGCTTTTGCTTCAACGGCGCTTGCCGCTCGGCTGCACTCTTTCGCGCATTGATCGCTTTTGCTGAGCTTGATCGGGCCTTGGATGGGAGAGGGGGTTCTGTAACTCGATTGATTCTCGTCCGGGGCGGTATCTAACTGCCGTCGGGCGTCTCGAACAGTGGCGCTACTTCTCGTGCTCGGTCGCCCGCGCGAAACGTACACCTACGCCGCCGCCATTCTCGGGAATGAATTCGATACCGGCTGCTTCGATGGCGCTCTGGACAGCAGAAATTGTCGAGGCGCGCAAGTTCTCACCTCGTTCGAGTCTCGCAATCGTGTCTGGGGAAACCCCGGCGTTCCTGGCTAGATCACGCGTGCCCCAGCCAAGAGCTGTCCGAGCCATTTTGCACTGGATCGGTTTCAATTCGTATCACCGCTACGATTTCTTATTGAAATGCAAATCATCTACCGTTATCGTATCCCTGTTACGAATTGACCCAGCCTTCGTCCTTAGCGTGAGGCTCAACCACAACCTGGTTTCTGGAGCTTGGATCATGGCTGATTCTGAGAATAGCAGAACTTTGTCTGCAATCACCCGCCGAAAATCACCGTGGGCCTGCTCACGGATCTTGTTGTGATCGGAGGCGGTTCCAATGGCCTCTTCCGGGAATAGGGATGCCTCTCCAGCGACCACGCGCAGAAACTTTCTTACACGCGTTGCGGCTTCGATCGCGATGGCGCCCGCCCCGGCAGGTGCAATGGTGCGGACGGAGAGATCGGAGCAAGACGATCCGGTGGTATCACTTTGGAGAGATTGGCTGGTTGCCCACAGACTCTGCGGGGAAGCCTGCCGCCGGCAGCAAAAACTCGAGACGGAGTTGCTTCAAGAATTCGGAAGTTTCCCCCGCACGAGAGTCCTGCTCTCCGAAGACTGTGGTTTCATCTGGGCCTATTCCGGTCGGGAGATCGACCGTCTTTTGCCGAACGCGGATCAGGATGAAATGCGGCGGCAAGCAAGGGCCGCACTGGCCGCAAGCCGGAGCGAATGGAAGACGGCGGACAGGCGGCTCGGATATACGAGGGCGAAAAAAGCCGAGGAGGAAATCGCAGGTGCCGAGGAGGCGTTGGCCAAGGAATTGTGGAGCACCGCGCCTCAATCCGTCGCCGGCGTCGCGGTGAAGCTGCATTCCCTCCTGGAAATGGAGGATCCACGCTCTGCCCTCCAGGAAGCGCCGTGGCCGGAGCTTCGGACGATCCTTGCCGATCTGGTGCGGATTTGCGCAGGTCCAAATGCGATCTGAGTAATACCACCTCCCGGCCAGTATATGCACAGGGAGTGGCCGGCAATCAGCATCCGCATCATCAGCTCGGGATCAACCGAGGGGCGGCCGGTAGCGCTGTGGATCTCTGCCGTGTTTGGGACCAAAGCCCTAACCCCGGAACGAGCCCTGACCACTCGCGTTCCTCAAAGGTCGGAACCCATGGAGCAGCTGATGGACCATGATCTCTGGGATGAGCCAGTTGAGGTCGTTATTGGCCCGGGCGATCACTTCAAGAGCATTCGCGGCAGCCGGGACGCCTTGGCATACTTGATGACTTGCTGGCCACAAAAGGGAGGAGACTTCTTTGCTTTAGCCAAGCGAGCCTGCATGGAAGCTGCCGAAGGTCGAGGCGATCCGTCCACGGCGGCATCAGCTTTCAGAGCGGCCGCGAGCGATGCGGGCATTCTTCGCTGAGCGTCCAGGCCGTCGACGCCACGACCGGGTCGAAGGTCCGTATCGGTTCAAGACGACGTCATGCTAGAGCGGCTTGCGCAGCATACTTGGGTGGGTTTTAGGTTTCGCGCGGATGACGTGCGCAGCCTACTGCAGGCAGGTCTATCTGTGGTCCTATGTATGCAAAAACATCTCCAGCATGTTGAGCCCTCTGGTTTTTGTCATTCGGTTGCATTACATTGCGCGTAACAGAGGAAACTGCTTATGGCCGCTAATGCTCTCGTTCAGACCCGCATTGACGCCGAGGTCCGGGATCGCGCGTCCGCCGTGCTCGAAAGCATGGGGCTGACAGTGTCCGATGCAGTTCGGATCCTGCTGACCCGAACTGCCAACGAAGGCTCCCTACCGCTTGAGTTGGTGACCAGCAGCGAGGGACATGATGCTTGGTTCCGGGCCAAGGTGTTGGAGGCCCTGAGCGACACGCGGCCCGACATCCCGGACAATGAGGCCGAGGCGCATTTCGCGGAGCGTCGAGCAGCGGCCCGGCACAGAGCACGCGACCTGAAAACGTGAAGCTCGTCTGGTCCGCCTTCGCGCTCTCTGATCGCGATGATATATTCACGCATATTGAGGCCGATAATCCTGTCGCCGCGATCACGGTTGATGAACGGATCGTGGTTGCGGCCCGTCGACTTCAGGACTTCCCGGAAAGCGGTCGTCCCGGCCGGATTGTGGGGACACGCGAACTGGTCGTTTCCGGTACGCCTTATGTCGCCGCCTATACAGTGACAGAGACGACAGTCCGCGTACTGCGTGTCCTCCATGGGGCGCAGCAATGGCCGGATGCTCTTCCCGAAGATTGACGCCTCAGGGCAGCAATTTCGCCCATCATCTTGGGAGCACTTGGAAATCCGCATTGATTGATGGAAGAACGTTGATTTATCACTGCGTTGTGAACCGGCATCAAAGGTTGACCCCTATCGCGGTCCCGTAAGGTCTTGATCTACTGAGATGAAATGCAGATCGGGTGGGTCACGATCGGCGCCGATGATGACCCCGCCCTCTTTGCGAGTTTGCAAGGATAGTCAGGTGCTTACAGCCTTTTGAAGGGGGGCAACCTTCGGTGCCGTTTCACAATTCGGATTTGTCATCCGTCGGCATGTGGAAGCGCAGGCCCGGCGCCCACGTTCGGCGGGAAGAACGGCGCCTAGATATGCGTCGTCTGCGCCGCGTTGATCGATGAGATGAAGCTCTTCGTGCGGTCCTGTCTCGGATCACCAAAGATCGCTTCCGCTCTGCCGGATTCGACCACTTTCCCACTCTCGAGGAAAACCACGTGATTGGCGATCCGCGAGGCAAGGCGCAGGTCGTGTGTCGCCATCACCATCGTCGTGCCCTCGGCTGCGAGCCGTCCAAGCACATCGATGACTTCGGCGGACAGTTCGGGATCGAGAGCAGAGGTCGGTTCGTCGCAAAGAAGAACGCGGGGCGAAGGTGCAAGCGCCCGGGCGATCGCCACCCTTTGTTGTTGTCCGCCGGAAAGCTCTGACGGCCAGGCGTCGGTCTTATGCGCCATTCCTACCTTGGTTAGCAGTTCGCTGGCGCGGCTATGGGCCTTTTCGCGCGGCCATTTGAGAACGGTCGTCAGCCCTTCCATGACGTTCTCGATCGCTGTGCGATGCGGAAAGAGCTGAAAGTTCTGGAAGACCATGCCGGTCTGGCGGCGGATCTTCTGGATCGACGTCCAGCCGATCTTGATGCCGGGCTCGAAGTCGAGCTTTTCATCGCCGATGCGGACGGAACCGGCCGTGGGTATCTCGAGGAGGTTGATGCAGCGGAGCAGCGTGCTCTTGCCGCCGCCGGAGGGACCGATCAGTGCAGTGACACTTCCCTCGGGGATGCCGAGGCTGACGTCCTTCAGGATGACCGCATCGCCGAACCGCTTTTCGATGTTGGAAAGCTCGATCATCGGTTTGACTCCATCATGCCGCCATAACGGGCGAAACGCTTTTCAAGTCTGTTCTGCAACGACGACAGCACCGAGCTCAAGGCCAGATAGATCAGGGCCGCCTCGATATAGAGGATCAGCGGTTCGTAGGTCGTCGCGACGATCCGCTGGGCCGCCTGGAAGAGCTCCGGCACTGTGATCGCCGCGGCAAGTGACGTATCCTTGACGAGCGAGATGAAGGTATTCGAAAGCGGCGGCACGGCGACGCGCGCCGCCTGCGGCAGGATGGTGCGGCTCATCGCCTGGCGCCATGACATGCCGATCGAATAGGCCGCTTCCCACTGCCCCTTCGGGACCGAGGAGATGACTGCGCGGATGATTTCGGAACTGTAGGCGCCGATATTCAAGGTAAAACCGATCAGCGCAGCGGGGAAGGCGTCAAGCAGGATGCCGATGCTCGGCAGACCGTAGAAGATCACGAAAAGCTGCACAAGAAGCGGCGTGCCGCGGATCACCCAGACGTAAAACCGGGCGATGAGCGCAAGTGGTGCCGGGCCGAAGAGCCGCGTAACCGCCGTGATCAGGCCGAGGATGAGCCCCAAGAAGAAGGACAGCAATGTCAGCGGAACCGTAAAGCGGATGCCCGCCCATAGGAGGGTCGGAAGTGAATCCGACATCAATTGAAGCCAATGCGGCACGATGTGATCCTCAAAAAATGACGCGTCCGGCGCAGGCGCCGGACGCTGGATTCATGCATTCAGGAACGACTTGGCAGCTTACTTGGAGACGTCCTGCCCGAAATATTTGTCGGAAATCTTCTGGTAGGTACCGTCGGCCTTGATGTCTGCCAATGCCTTGTTGATCGCTGCGAGCAGTTCCGGTTCGCCTTTGCGGATGATGATGCCGGAATAGTCGGCATTGTCCTGCTGTGCTGCGATCTTTACCGGCGCGTCGGGCTTCTGCTTCTTGAAATCCAGGAAGGAGAGGCTGTCATTGATCGTCGCGTCGGCGCGGCGTGTCAGCACAAGCTGGATCGACTGGTCGAAGCCGTCCGTGCCCACGAGTTCTGCGCCCGCTTGTTCGGCGATCCTGCCGAAATTGCTGGTCAGGGACTGGGCGGATTTTTTGCCCTTGAGATCTGCGAAGCCCTTGATGTCGCTGTTGTCCTGGCGAACGATCAGCACCGCCTTGGAAGCGATGTAGGGCTCGGAGAAATCGTATTTCTGCTTGCGGGCTTCAGTGATGCCGACCTGGTTGATGACGGCATCGTAACGCTTGGCGTCGAGACCCGCGATAAGGCCGTCCCACTTGCCTTCCAGGAACTCGGCCTTGACGCCGATTTTCGCGGCAACGGCTTGTCCGATCTCCACGTCGAAACCGACGAGCTTGCCGCTTGCGTCATGGAAGGTGAACGGCGCGTAGGTCCCCTCCGTACCGATCTTGAAGATACCGGAGGATTTGATGGCAGCGAGGTTTTCGCCGGCGAAGGACGGCGTAAGGGCCGCCGCATGAATAAGGGCCGCAGCGATAATGGTTTTCAGCCGGAACATTTAGGTCATCCTTTCAGCAGTGCTTGCTGGCGACTAGATGACAGAAAATAGGACGTGGCGATTGAAAGAAAACCGCAAATAAAGACGGCAAATGCGAATATTTTGCTCACGCAGTGCGCCCATCCCTTTCCCATGGTAGCCAGGGGTGGCAGCCAACCGGGCAGCCGCGAATTCCATCCTCGTATGTAGATACACGTCAGGAGTGTAGATTTGCGTTGCTGGGCAGGGTCGTTGCCTAAAGCGCGCTGAAAGCCACGCAAAAAAATTCCGAACACCCTGAACACTTTAGCGATGAACGCACCCTTTTTCGCGCGCAATCGCCTCCGGCGCGATTGACATAAATCAATGACGGCCAGATTATATTCTACATGGATACGATATATTCAAATAGAATACAAGAAGAAAACGGCGGCGTCCGCCCGCTCTCCACGGTCCTGAAGACCATGGCCGTGCTGGACGTGCTTGCCTCCAGCGCTCGCGGCATGAAGCTGCCGGAGATCGCGTCTGCAATGGAGCTGTCGCGACCGACCGCCTACCAGCGGCTGTTGACTTTGATCGAAGCAGGCTGGGTCGAGCAGGATCGCGAGATGCGCTATCGGCTCTCGATGCACGCCTGCCGGCTTGCCGCGGCGGCCATGGAGCAGGCCAATCTCGGAACGCGGGTTCAGCCGATCATCGAAATGCTGGTTCATCGGGTGAAGGAGACGGCTTCGCTGGCGGTGCTCGATCGCGGGGTGCCTTGCATCGTCTCGCGCGTCGAATCCGAAAGCGTGCTGCGGGCGGAACAGAAGATCGGCACGACCATGTCGCTCGAGGGTTCCGCATCCGGCCGCATCCTGACCGCCTTCGCAGACGAAGTGACGCTCGCCCGCCTGAAGGAGAGCGGCGAACCGCTCGCTTCAGAAGAGCTTCTGGGCGAAGCCCGCGCCAATGGCTACGCCTTGTCGAGCGGCTACACACACAGCGGCGTCGTCGCAATCGCCGCGCCGATCTTCGATCTCCACGGCAAGTGCACATCGACGATCTCGCTGGTCATGCCGGAGATGCGCTTCGCCCTCGAAAGCTTCCGCGAGCCGCTTCTCGAAACCGCCCGCACCATCACGAAAATGCAGCAGGGAGAACGTTGACGGTCATGACCGCGACTTCCGAACAGGTGGCGATGCCACAGCCGCGCCCGGGCGACGAGGTGATGAAGACCTCGCGGCTGGCGGCGATCCAGCCGAGCCGGCTCAGCGGCACACGCGCGTTCATGAACAAGATGATCCGCGAGCGCTGGGACATTTCCAATGTCCTCTTCGACGTGGATGAACATGCCGAAGGCATCGTCGTCTATTCCATCAAGGCGCCTGACCAGGAATTTTCCTTCATCGGCTTTTCCCGCCCGCCGAGCCGGACGGCCCGCACCGGCCGCATCATCGGCCAGGCCTGGGATATGATGGGGGCGCTGATCGAAGGACCGGCGACCGAAGCGGAGATCGAAACGGCGCGACGGGAGATTCCGAAGCTCTATACGGGCCGGGCAACCGCCGGCACGCTGATCTGGTGCCGGTCGAACCGCTCGATGCGGGTCTTCGACCAGACGCTCGAAGCGCTTGCAGAAGGCCGCCAGCCCTTGGTCGCTGATCTTTCCAAGGTCTGCTACCTGATGCGCAATACCGGCCTCGACGGCAACGGCACGTTCGGGACGCGCTCCTTCCCGTCGCTCGGATCACGCCACGCGCTCGGTGGGGTACTGCAGGCCCAGTTGCTGACGGCCTACCTGATGCGGGAATTCTCCTGCGATCTCGTCGAACATCTGGCGGCCAAGAAATCGGAGACCGCCGTGCGTCTCGACCCGCAGCTTCGCCGCTATATCGGCGTCGGCAATGGTTCGGCGCTCGGCCTCATCTTCTTCGTCCACAAACATCCGCGCCTGATCAACGGGCTTCTGTCTGCACGCGAAGGCGCGATCGCAATGGCGCGCGCGCTGGAGCTCGACGCGTCGGATGCCCGCATCGCGAGGCTGCTCGACCTTGTCCGTCAGGCAATTGTCTTTCGCAAACAAGACCAGATGGTCTACGAGACATTTGCGTCCAGCGCCGATGTGGCGGCCGACCTCGAAAAGGTCGTGGCAGCACTCGAAGAATTCCGCCGCAGCGGCACTGTGTTTGGCCGTGACACGGATTTCCCGCTTGATGTGCTTGCAGCCGAATTCGAAGCCAGGCTCATCCCCGAGGCCTTCGAAACGTTCCTGTCGTTGCTGATCGAGCTGGTGCCGGAAGAGGCCGATAGGCTCCTGGCCGCGATTGATGGTCCTGACGAGTTTATCGTCTCGCCAGCTGAGACCGTAGAACAGCTGATAGC
This sequence comes from Neorhizobium vignae, assembly GCF_000732195.1. GTDB lineage: Bacteria > Pseudomonadota > Alphaproteobacteria > Rhizobiales > Rhizobiaceae > Neorhizobium > Neorhizobium vignae. The sequence continues at coordinate 146,497 of NZ_JNNU01000013.1, read as the reverse complement.
ACTCGTTCGTGACGAATATCAGTGGGCGCTCGACACCGACATGGCCGGCCCCGAGGCCTATAAATATGTCTGGTACAAGTCGGAGACGGCGGAGGAACCGCGCCGCGGCGCCCGCGAGGAGGTCCCCGATGCGCTCGATCTCGGCCTCGACGTCTGCGGCAACATCCAGTCCCTTTTTGCCGATCTCGGCAGGGCGGAGGGCTCGCTCAGTGTTGCCCGCTTCCTGATGAAGCATCCCGAACATCGCTACATGGCGGCCCGCATTCAGAGCCTGCGCGGACAGGGCTATCACACGCCCCGCGTCAACATCAACGCGGAGGCTTTCGTGCCGATCGATCTCGTGCGGCTGATGAATGTCGGCATCCACGGCATCGACAAGACCCGTGACTTCCTGAGCCGCAACCTGCGCGGCGTGCTCTATCACGGCGCACCGACCCCCGACGATTTGCGTGCCGGCTACACCGGCACCTGGTATTATCCGGCGGAACCTGTCCTATGACCTCCTCGCATTTTTCTCCCTCCATGCGCGTCATGCCTCGCGAAATGCGGCTGATGTCCGAGCGGATTTTTTCGCTCAGCAGCCTTTCCAAGGGCTTCTTCCTCACGGTCTGCGACTTTCCGATGTATTCGCAGAAGCTCGGCCTTGGCGGGTTCAAGCTGTTCGAACAGCGGTTCGGTCGCTTCAAGTCAGCGGCTCCCGCCCGTATCGCGATTGCCTCCGAAGACGGCAACCGCGTCGCTCTCGATGCAGCGAGCGAACACGTCTGGTTCGTGCTGCCGACCGCAATCGATCTGCTTGGCGAACTCACGGCCCGGTTCGGATCGGCGGAACTGACCGTTGCAGGTGCGACGGACCCGGAAGAGCTCGCGATTGCAACGGGTTTCGGTGGTCGGTCGGGGCTTTCGATCTCCGTGTCCGGCAACGTGCTGAAGGCCGTTCCGGCCGCTGTCACCGGCGACGTCCGCAAAGACGATCCCCTCCTCTGGGCGCTTCTTGAAAACGGCACCGAAATCGAGACCGACCTCTGGTGGCGCATCTACCACCTGGCAAAGCAGGCGCTAGCAACCGATAGCATCGTCTCGCGCCGCCACGCCGGCCCGATGATCGTCAACGAGGACGGTACCGTCATCGGCCGTAAGGACAATGACGACGAGACTGACGTCTCGTTCCTGTCCTCCAAGCTCTCTGAACGCGAAAAGGCCGAACGCCAGAAGGAAAGCGCAAGATCATGATCATCGATGGTTTGCAATGCGGGCATTTCGATCGCGCCGCCTTTGAATCTCTGAGGGCAGGGGACGTCGGCGGGGTCGTCAATACCTGTGGGTTCTGGGAAGGAACCGTCGAATCGATGGACCAGATCGGCCGCTGGCGCGATCTGGTCAGCGACAATTCCGATATCGCCGAGATCGCACTGACGGCGGGTGACATCACCCGCATTTCCGACGCCGGCAAGCTCGCCGTCATTATGGGCTTTCAGAACAGCAACCTGTTCGAAGGCCGCGTCCGCTTCGTCGAGATGTTCGCCGAACTCGGCGTGCGCGTGGTGCAGCTCACCTACAACAACCAGAATGAACTCGGCGGCTCCTGTTATGAGGCCGAGGATTCCGGCCTGGCGCGCTTCGGCAGGGAAGTTGTGCGCGAGATGAACGCGGCCGGCATTCTGGTCGATTGCAGCCATGTCGGCGACCGCACGACGCTCGATGCCATCAAGGCTTCCGAAAAGCCGATCGCCGTCACCCATGCCAATGCCCAGTCGCTGTTCATGCACAAGCGCAACAAGTCGGATGACGTCATCCGGGCGCTGAAGGATACCGGCGGTGTGATCGGCTGCGCCGCCTACCGCAACATCACCGGCGACGAGTTCTGCGCCTCGATCGAGGCGTGGTGCACGATGGTTGCCCGCACGGTCGACATTGCCGGCATCGATTCCGTCGCGATCGGCACCGACAAGAGCCACAATTTCACTGCCCCGGACTATGCCTGGATGCGCAAGGGCCGTTGGACCCGTGGCGAGGATTATGGCGCGAGCGCCGCCGGCAAGCCGCTCAAGGCCGCGCCGCCGGAATGGTTCCAGAAGGTCGAAGACATCAGGGTGATCCCGGACGGTCTGCGCGCAGTGGGCTTTTCGGAGCAAGAGGTCGCAAAGATCGCCCACAAGAACTGGCTGCGGCTCTACGAAGCCACTTTCAGGAAAATCATAAAAGAGGAGAACTGCAATGACTGCAATGAAGACATTTCTCATGCCTGACCGCCGCCGTTTCCTGAAGACGGCCGGCGTTGCGGTAACCGCTTCGCTCGCCGCTCCCTATCTCGCTCGCGCGCAGGAAAAGATCCTCTACGTGAACACCTGGGGCGGTCCCTGGGAAGCTGCCGCAAAGACCCATCTCATCGATCCGTTCACCGCTGAAACCGGCATTCAGGTGAAGACGGTTTCTCCGGTCTCGTTCGCCAAGCTCGCCCAGCAGGTGAAGACCGGCACCTACGAATTCGACGTCACCACGCTCGGCGGCGGCGAACTGGTGCGCGCCAACCAGGCCGGCATCATTGAAAAACTGACGGAGCCTTACAAAGGCGGCCTCTTCGAAAACGGTGTCGCTTCGCATGCGTTCGCGACCGTCATGGCCTGGCGCAAGGATAAATATAAGGACACTCCGAAGACCTGGGCCGATTTCTGGAACGTCGAGAAATTTCCCGGCGGGCGCTCGTTGCAGCGTTATGCGTCGCGCGTCATCCCGATCGCGCTTCTGGCAGACGGTGTCGCGGTCAAGGATCTCTATCCGCTCGATGTGGACCGGGCCTTCAAGTCGCTCGACAAGATCAAGCCGCATATCCGCGTCTGGTGGACTGCCGGGGCCCAGTCGACGCAGATCCTGCGTGACGGGGAGATCGACATGATCGGCATCTGGCACGGCCGTTATTTCGAGGCTGAGAAGGCTGGCGCTCCGGTTGCCATGACCTGGAACCAGGGCGAAATCGAACGCGCCTATTGGGTTGTCGCCAAAAAGACCCCCAACCTCGAGAACGCCAGGAAATTCGTTGAGTTCGCTACCAGTGCCAAACCGCTCGCCGGCTTCTCCAAAGCTGCGGACTATGGCGCGCTGAACCCGGCCTCCAACCAGTTCGTCGATCCGGCGGATGCCAAGCGCATGCCGACCTCGCCGGACAACTACAAGCTGACCTTCGAGCAGGACATGGCGAATTTGGGCATAGACCCGGCGGAGCTCGCCGAACGTTTCGAGGAGTGGGTCGCGAGCTGATCCACTCTCCTGGATCAATTTGACCTGCTAGCCGGCATCGCGCGGAACGACCGCGCGATGCCGCAACGACCCTGCCTGCCATAAAAAGGGAACGGCAATGGGCATCAGCCTTTCAAAACTGACGGAAAAGACCAACATCTGGCCCTGGCTGCTGCTCGCGCCCCTCGGCCTCTACATGCTCATCTTCTTCGCCGTGCCGCTCGCCGACGTGGCGATCATGAGCTTCACCGAACCGAAGGTCTCGCTTGCCAACTACCAGAAGGTCCTCACCGGCGCGCTTTACCAGCGCGTCTTCCTGAACACCTTCGTGACTGCGGCCTTCGTGACGCTCTGCTGCCTTCTGGTCGGTTATCCGCTGGCCTATCTGATGGCGCATTCGAAACCGCGCACGGCAATGCTGATCCTGCTGCTCGTCACCATGAGCTTCTGGACGAGTTTCCTCGTCCGCACCTATTCATGGATGGTTCTGCTCGGCAACAATGGCCCGCTGATCGCCTTCCTGCAGATGGTAGGTGTCGATAGACCACCGCAGCTTCTCTTCACGCGGTTCTCCTCGACGCTCGCCATGGTGCATATCCTGGCCCCCTACATGATCATGAACATCTACACGGTCATGAAGAAGATCGATCCGGCGCTGATCCGCTCGGCGGAAAGCCTCGGCGCCAGGGGCTGGTCGCTGTTCCGGCATGTCTACCTGCCGCTGACGGCGCCCGGCATCGCCAATGGTTCGGTTCTCGTCTTCGTCATCTGCCTCGGGTTCTATGTGACGCCGGTTCTGCTCGGCAGCCCGCGCGAGCAGATGGTCGCCGGCCTGATCGGCCACCAGATCGAGGAATTCCTGGCCTTCGGTCTGGGCTCCGCCATGGCGATGATCCTGCTCGTCGTGACGCTCATCATCCTCACTATCTATCATCGCCGCTTCGGCCTCGACAAACTCTGGGGGTGACCGAACATGAATACGTTCATGCGCTGGGCCGGCTTCGTCGTCGTGCTCTTCATTGCAGCCCCGCTCGTCATCGTCGTGCCGATGTCGTTTTCGAATGCGAGTTCGCTGCAGTTCCCGCCGCCGGGCTATTGGTTCGGTTATTATCGCGCTTATTTCACCAACACGGACTGGCTGATACCCACCTGGAACAGCATCCTGATCGCGACCGCGACGACCATTCTCACCATGGCCCTGGTCGTGCCGGCAACCTTCGCCCTGGTGCGCCACAAGTTTCGCGGCAAGGGTTTTGCCGACCTGATGATGCTGATGCCGATGGCGGTGCCGCATATCGTCATGGCGGTCGGCTACTATTCCTACTTCGGCGATCTCGGGCTGGTGCACAGCCATCTCGGCGTCATCCTGGCGCATACCTGCCTGTCGGTGCCGATCGCCTTCCTCGTCCTTTCGGCCAATCTCAAAGGCTTCGACCGAAATCTTGAACGCGCCGCGCTAAGCCTCGGCGCCAGTCCCGCGAAGACCTTCCTGCACGTGACATTGCCAATTCTACGGCCGGGGCTGGTCATCAGCTCTCTTTTCGCCTTCATCCAGTCCTTCGACGAGACTGTGGTCGCGATCTTCATCTCGGGCCGCGACGCAGAGACCCTGCCGCGCAAGATGTTCGACAGCATCCGCCAGGAGGCCGATCCGGTGATCGCCGTCATCTCGACGCTGCTGTTCTTCGTCGTGCTGATCGGCATCGCGGCTCCCTATTTCGCCAGCGCGCTGCGCAGTCGCGCTCCCAAGCCGAGCCGACCGGCCGGCGCGCATTGATCCTCGCAAGGACTTCTCCCATGACGAACTACCTGCAACTCTCCAACATCACCAAGACCTACGGGCATTTCACGGCGCTCGACGACGTGAGCCTGTCGGTCGACAAGGGGGAGTTCGTGACCTTCCTCGGACCGAGCGGCTCCGGCAAAACGACGACCCTGATGATCATCGCCGGTTTCGAAAAGGCGAGCGGCGGCAAGGTGGAGATCGGCGGTCGGTCGATCTCAGGGCTTGCGCCGCATGAGCGCAATATCGGGATCGTGTTCCAGAACTACGCCTTGTTTCCGCACAAGACGGCGGTGGAGAATGTCTATTTCCCCCTGCAGATGCGTGGCGTCAGCCGCTCGCAGGGCTTGAGGCAGGCGGAGGACATGCTGTTTCTCGTCGGCCTCAAGGGTTTTGGTCATCGTCATCCGAAGGAACTGTCCGGCGGCCAGCAGCAGCGGGTTGCGCTCGCCCGCGCCCTCGTTTTCGAGCCTTCGCTGCTTCTGCTCGACGAGCCGCTCGGCGCGCTCGACAAGAACCTGCGTGAGCAGATGCAGATCGAGATCAAGCGCATCCAGCGCAGCCTCGGCGTGACGACCATCTTCGTGACCCACGACCAGTCGGAAGCCATGTCGATGTCCGATCGCATCGTGGTGTTCGAGAAGGGACGTATCGAGCAGGTCGCGCCGCCGCTCGATATCTACCATCGCCCGCAGACCTCCTTCGTCGCCGCCTTCATCGGCGAGAGCAACCTGATCCCGGCAATCATCACCAGCGGGGCCGGCAAAACGGCCGAGAACCCGACGCTTGGAGCCTTCCAATACGCTGGCGAAGATGCTCTTGCCGACGGTCAAAAGGTGACGCTTCTGATCCGCCCGGAGCATATCAAGCTGTCGCGCAGCCCGATCGAGGGCCGCAAGAACGTCCGCATGATCGTCGAGACGATCGTCAACTACGGCGACAACGCACTCGTGATCGGACGGGCAGGGGATATCCCCATGCGCGTCAGAGTGCTCGGTGCCGATGTGGTGATCATCAAGGAAGGCGAGGAATGCTGGATCAGCTGGGCGCCGGACGCGGTCTTCGTCATCACCAAATAGGGTGCACTCGAAGGATCTCGTAAACTGGCGAGGCCTCACGTCAGCAAACGCTATTCCGCTCCTCCATTCAAAGCACATGTTGCGCCTCGAAGTCGAAACCCTACAGCAGCTCGTACTTCTTCAGGATCTCTCTTATTTCCTCGTCCTGAGCCTCGTCTGGAAGCAGGGCAGGCTGCCTGCTCGCGCCGACTGATTTGTCCTGCAGGTAAAGCGAACGCTTGACCATGGCGGGCGCAAAGCCCAGTGCATAAAGGTCGGTGCGGAAGGCGGTATAGATCGCCTGCTGACGTTCCGCTTCCGCAATGTCGCCGGAGTTGAAGGCTGCAAGGATGCCGGCGAGCACGTGCGGCAGGGCGTTTCCGAGGCCTGATATGCAGCCAGCCGCACCGTTCTGCAGCGACCACAGGACGAGGTGGTCGGGACCGGAGTAGACCTCGAAGCCCGGGTTTTCTTTCGAGACCTGAAGGTAGGCTGCCAGAGTTTCCTGAGCGCCGCCAGAATCCTTGATGCCGGCGATATTGCCGTGCCCGGCAAGCTTTGCGGCCGTCGCCGGCTCGATATGGTTCTGGGTCCGGGCCGGGATGTCATAGAGATAGACCGGCGTCTTGACCGTATCCGCGACCGTCGAGAAATGGCGGACCAGCCCGTCCTGGGTGCAGGCGATGAAGAAGGGGGTGATGACGGCGATGCCGTCGACGCCGATCCGATCGAACTCTTTGGCCAGTTGCACTGTCTCGAATGTAGCCGGCATCCCGGCATTGACGATGACTTTGGCGCGACCCGCAACCTCGTCGACCACGTGTTCGGTCAGGCGGATCTTTTCTTCATGGGTGAGAGCCGTGAAATCGCCGTTAGTGCCGGCGCACATGATGTTGTTGCCCGCCGCCACCTGCCGGCGCACCTGCGCGCGGGTCGCCTCAAAGTTGATCGTCTCGTCTTCGTTGAAGCAGGTCACGAGTGCGACAAAGGCATTTCTGGTCATTCAATCAACTCCGCTTATCCGCCGATCGGCGTTATATCAGGCACGTTTGAGACGGGCTGCCCGGTGTTCGGCCTGAACATCCGGGTCCGGATCGAGGCTCGCCGCCAGGAGCGCTTTTGTATAGGCTTCACGGGGCGCCTCGAAGATCTCCCGAACGGTGCCCAATTCCACCACTTCACCCTTCTGCATCACCATGACGTAATCCGCGAAGTCGCGGACCACAGGCAGATCGTGGGCGATGAAGATGAAGGAGATGCCCATGTCCCGGCGCAGCTTGTCGAGAAGCGCGATGACCTGAGCCTGCACCGACACGTCGAGCGCCGACACCGCCTCGTCGCAGACGATCAGCTGCGGTTCGAGCGCCAGCGCCCGGGCGATTGCAATCCTCTGCCGCTGTCCGCCCGAGAACTGGTGCGGATAACGGCTCATGTGTTCGACTGAGAGGCCGACCTGCGCCAGCAGCTCCGCGACCCGTTCCCGCCACTGGCGTTTCGGCAGGATATCGGGATGAATGGCCCATGCTTCGGAGACGAGCTGGAATACCGTCATGCGCGGATTGAGCGACTGGGTGGGATCCTGGAAGACCATCTGAAGATCGCGTCGGAGCTTGTAGAGTTCCGATGGCGAGAGCGTGAAGAGATCGCGTCCCTTCCAATGCGCGGTGCCGGCATCCGGCTCGTCCAGCCTCAGAAGAACGCGGGCGAGCGTCGATTTGCCCGAGCCGCTTTCGCCGACGATTGCCATGGTTTCGCCGGCCCTGAGATCGAACGAGACGCCCTTCAGCGCATCGAAAGAGCCGTAGCGTTTGCGTATGTCCCGGACACTGAGCAGCGGTTCGCCCGAAATCTGCGCGATGTGCATCTCGCCTTTTCCGGGGGCGGCGCCGATCAGCTTTTTGGTATAGGGATGCGTCGGGTTCTTGTAGACGTCGCGGACCGTGCCGGTCTCGACCAGTTCGCCTTTTTCCATGACGACCACGCGATCGGCGATGTCGGCCACCACACCGAGATCATGGGTGATGATCAGCACGCCCATGCCGGTTTCCCGCTGCAGCTCCTTCAACAGCGCCAGCACCTCGGCCTGGACCGTCACATCGAGCGCTGTGGTCGGCTCGTCGGCGATCAGCAGATCGGGCCGCAGCGCAAGCGCCATGGCAATCATCACCCGCTGACGCTGGCCGCCGGAAAATTCGTGCGGATATTTGCCCATGGCGCCTTTCGGATCGGGAATGCCGACCCGCGTCAACAGACGCAAAGCTTCGCTCCTGGCCTGTTCGGCCGGCATGCCGTGGGTCGTCATCGCTTCGCGGATCTGCCATCCGACGGTATAGACCGGGTTCAGGTGGCTGAGCGGGTCCTGAAAGATCATGGCGATCCGCCGCCCGTTTGCCTCGCGGCGCGCCTGGGGCGGCATGGTCAGCAGGTCCTTGCCGTCAAGCAGGATCTGCCCGGCACTGATCCGCCCGGGCGGCATGTCGATGAGGTTCATGATCGCCGCCGACGAAACCGACTTGCCCGAGCCGCTTTCGCCGAGGATCGCCAGCGTCTCGCCGCGGTCGAGATGATAGGAGATGTTTCGCACGGCATGCACGACGCCGGCGGCCGTGTGGAATTCGACCGAAAGGTTGCGGACTTCCAGCAGGTGCTCAGCCATTCTTTCGGCCTTTCATTTCCAGGCGCCAGCGCTGAACGGGGTCGAGCGCGATGCGCAGCCAGTTCGACAAAAGGTTGAGCGACAAGGTGGTCATGATGATTGCCAGGCCGGGCCAGAATGACAGCCACCAGGCATTGGTAAGATACTGGCGCCCCTGGGAAATCATCAGCCCCCAGGTGATCGCGGGAGGCTGGATGCCGATGCCGAGGAAGGACAACGCGCTTTCGGCAAGCATGACATAGGCAAAGTCCAGCGTCGCCAGCGTGGTAAGCGTCGGGAAAACGACCGGCAGGATGTGACGGAACAGAATGCGGTTCTGCGAAGCGCCCATCACCCGCGCTGCCTGCACGAACATCCGCTCGCGGATCTCCAGCACTTCGGCGCGGGTGGTGCGGAGGTAAACGGGGATGCGGGTGATCGACAGGACAGCGACCAGGTTCAGGATCGAGGAACCCAGGAGATAGAGGACGATCACCGCGATCAACAGCGAGGGGAAGGACATGATCACGTCTGCCAGGCGCATGATCACCTGCCCGATGCGAGGTGATGAAAAGCCGGCGACGAGTCCGAGCAGCGTGCCGGTGATCGACGACAGGATGACCGCGCCGGCGGCGACCATGATCGTATTCTGCGTCGCGACGATGATGCGGGCGAGCAGCGGCCGGCCGAGAGCATCTGCCCCCATCCACCACACCCATTCACGGCTCCAGTCGAACGGCGCGAGGTTGCGGCCGCGCAGATTCTGCTTGGTGGCGAGCTCCCCAAGCCAGGATGGCCCGACCAGGGCAAGCACGATGATCACGAGCAGGAAGATGACCGCGCATAAGGCGAACTTATCGGCCCAGAGCATTCGCGCCATGCGGACCGGGAAGGGAGGCTCGTGGGTGATCGTCGTGTCGGGGGTGGAAACAGTCATCCTTGCGCTCCTCAATGACGGATGCGCGGATCGAGAAGCGCATAGGCAAGGTCGATCAGCAGGTTCATGAGGAAGATCGCCAGCGCGGTCACCAGGATCGCGGCAAGGACGACGTTGAAATCCCGCTGCAGGATCGAGTCGATCATCAGCTTGCCGACCCCCGGGAAACCGAAGATGGTCTCGATGACCACGGCGCCGTTCAGGAGGCTCGCGGCCTGATCCCCGATGACGGTGATGACCGGCAGCATGGCGTTGCGCAGGGCGTGGATGAAGATGATCGGGCCGGCCTTGACGCCTTTTGCGCGGGCCGTCTTCACATAGGCGGAGGAGAGCGCGCCGATCATCGAGCCGCGCACCACCTGCACGATGATGCCGAAGGGACGGACGAACAGCACGGCGATCGGCAGGATCCAGTGCAGGATCGACCCCGTGCCGGAGGTCGGCAGCCATGCGAGGTTAACGGAGAAGACGACGATCGCGACGATGGCCAGCCAGAAATCCGGGACCGATGCGCCAACGAGTGAAATGATCGAGGAGAGCCGGTCGAAGAAACCACCGGAACGAAAAGCGGCGAGCGAGCCGACAACGATGGCGGCGGCCGTGACGAGCGACATGGTGATCACGGCAAGCCAAAGCGTCCACACGAAGGCCTCCGTCACCACACCCAGCGCCGGCCGTGCCTTGCGCAGCGATTCTCCGAGATTCCCGGTTACCACGTCGCCGACATAACGTCCGAACTGGACCATGAGTGGGTCGTTCAACCCGTGAAGCTCGCGGAACTGCTGCTTCATTTCGGCCGAAGCCTCGACGGGCAGGAAGAGCGCGGCCGGATCGCCCGTCAGGCGGGACAGGAAGAACACCAGGACAAGCAGCCCAACCAGTGAAATCAAGCTCGCCACGGAGCGCTTACGAATGAAACTGAGCATGTCGCCCTCGACTATTATGGCGGCGGATAGATACCCGCCGCCTTTGGGTCGTGATTGGAAATCCGGCAGCCGGTTTCCGCTGACTATTTGATGCCGATCTCGGACAATTGCAGCATCGAATTTGTCGCGATCGTCGGTTTGAATTCGATACGCGGCGAAACTCGCGAGAAGCCGACCATGTGGAAGAGAAGGGCGTCTGCAACCACGTCGTCATGCAGGTAGGCGATCAGCTGCGACCAAAGCTTCGCACGTTCGTCGCCGACCGCCGCCGAGGCGCGCTTGATCAGGTCGTCGACCTTGGGGTCGGTAAAGCCCGATTGCGTACCCTGAGAGGCATATTTGAAGAACATGGTGAAGGACGGATCGCCCTTGGAGTTGTCGTGCATGGCGGCGACGATGATCGGGCCACGACCTTCCTTGAAGGGCTTGGAATAGTAGCTCTCGTGCTCGGCCACTTCGACAAACTTCAGATCGACCTTGAAGCCGACTTCCTGGAGCTGCGACTGAACCGCTTCCATGATTTCGGTAACATTCGGGAAGTTTGCCGTGCGGGCGATCAGCGTGATCGGCGTATCGACCTTCACGCCGGCGGCCTTGGCCTCCGCGAGAAGCTTCTTGGCACCTGCCGGATCATAGGGGAACACCTTGACGTCCGGGTTCCAGCCCTGCGTGGTCGGCGGAACCAGCGCCGTCGCCAGAACGGCACCGTCCGGCACCAGTGTGCCGATGAATGCCTGACGATCGATGGCCAGATTGAGCGCCTTGCGAACCCGCACGTCATTCAGCGGCTGAATGTTGTGGTCGAGACGCAGATAGACCGTCTCGCTGTCGAGATAGGAGAAGTCGGTCTTCGGATCGGTCGCATCCAGCTGCGAGATCGACGGAGAAAGATCCGCTTCGCCGGCCTTCACCATCGCCGCACGCACGGACGGATCGGAGCGGAAGAGATAGGTCGCCTCGGTTACCTGCGGCTTGGCGCCCCAGTAGTCGCTGCGGGCGGCCAGTACGATCTGCTGACCCGGCGTCCAGTTTTTCAGCGCATAGGGGCCGGTTCCGATCGGCTCGCGAATGAATGCCAGCGGGGTTTCTTCCGGAACGATCGTCACCAGCGACATCAGCAAGGGCAGGATCGGCTGGGCCGGGTCGGCCTTGAAATCGATCGTGTAGGGATCGACGACATTGGCACTGATCTTCATGCCGCCGAAATAGCGGCGGGATTCGCAGGCGTTCTTGTCGCTCATCACGCGGTCGAAGCTATGCTTCACATCCTTGGCGTCGAACGTCGTTCCGTTGGAGAACTTAACGCCCTGTCGGAGATGGAACCGCCAGCTGCCGTCCTGGGTCTGCTCCCATTTCTCGGCAAGGCGCGGCATGACACCCTTCTTGCCGCGAACATCGAGCTCGGTCAGCGTTTCGCTGACATTCTCCATGATGATACGGCCGATATTGGAGCGGGTAGCCATGCAAGGCTCCAGCAGATCGGCTTCCTCTGGCAGCACGATCTTGATGGGACCGGACCCTGCGTAAGCCGGCGCAAGCGCAGATCCCAGGATCAGCGCGGTCATCAGCATCTTCTTCATGTAGTTCACCTCCCAAGTGAATATATATTGATCAGACACCGTCCCGATCGACCTGCCGTGGCCCGGTGGATGAACGGCTGATTTGGTGATTGGCGAGCCGACCCGTGAAGGAAGACCGATGGCGATTTAGAGGCTCTATCGTGGAGTGTCCGGAGCCTGGACCGAAAATTTCTCCTGACGGCAGGGCCACATATTTCGCTGCACCGCGATCGCCTATTCCTCCTGTGCTATTCTCCTCCAAACCATGTTCCGTCCCAAACACTTTGTCAAATTGTTTTGTGATGTAATTTTTCGAGAAAAATTAATCCGTGAAAATATTGTTATATTCCAGATTGTTATGGTGACAGCAGCACTCGAAACCTGCGGCTTGCGCATATTATAAAACTTGACAACTTTGTGTTTCTGGCAATTCTCAGCGCCGAGAGGAGAGCTTTATGAGCCCTGATGAAATAGCGGCAGCAATGACCGGCACGGTACGGATGGTGGCCGCCGGCAGGCGCGAAGCCTTGCTGCCTTCCCCTATGGTCCAGAACCATGCAAGCTTCCTGCATCTCCTCGCCGACGGCGCGTTGATCTGCGCCTGGTTCGGCGGCTCGCTGGAGGGCAAGTCCGACATATCCATTTTCGCGTCCGTCCTCCTGCCCGGCTCGGATCTTTGGGGCCCGCCGCAGAGGCTGAGTTTCGATGACGCACATTCGGAGCAGAATCCGGTTCTGTTTGCCGCGCCCGATGGCCGGCTCTGGCTTTTCCACACGTCGCAGCCTTCCGGTAATCAGGACGAATGCCGTATCCGGATGGCCGAGATCCGGCGCGATCAAGGCGACCCGACAAGGCTGACAGCGGAGGCGGGCACCTATCTCGGACTGCCGAAAGGATGTTTTATCCGGGCTCCGTTGTCGGTGCGGGGTGATGGCGCATGGCTTTTGCCGATCTTCCGCTGCGTTCAGCGGCCGGGCCAGAAATGGAATGGAAGCCATGACACGGCGGCTATCGGGATTTCGACAGATGCCGGGAAAACCTGGCGCCTCGAAGAATTGCCGCAATCGACCGGCTGCGTCCACATGAGTCCCGTTGCCTTGCCGGCAGGCGGTCACGCGGCATTTTTCCGCCGAAGGCAGGCGGATTTCGTCTACCGGAGCGAAAGCGACGACGGCGGCCGATCCTGGTCGGTGCCCGAGGCAACGGATGTGCCGAACAACAATTCTTCGATTGCGGTTATTCGGTTGAAGGACGGTCGGCTTGCGATGATCTGCAACCCGGTAAACGCGGCTCAGTCGAACGATCGCCGTGCTTCGCTTTACGACGAGCTCGGCGAGAGCGACGAAAGGCCGGATGCGGATCCCACAGGTGGATGCGTGCCCGTCTGGGGCGTGCCCCGGGCGCCGGTCTGTGTCTGCATTTCGAATGATGGTGGTCTAGGCTTCCCAGTCCGTATCCTGATCGAAGACGGGCCGGGCACCTGCCTGTCCAACGATTCCACCGATGGCCGGAACAAGGAAATGTCCTATCCGTGGCTACTGGAAGCGCCGGACGGGACATTGCACATCGCCTATACCTATCATAGGCGGGCAATCAAATACGTGAGCCTGGCTTCGGGCTGGGCAGACGCGACTGACGGGAGAATTTGATGAGCAATATCATTGGTATCACCATGGGTGACCCCTGTGGCGTCGGTCCGGAGATAACAGTCAAGGCCCTGGCCGAGATGTCGGACGCCGATCGCTCCGCAACGCGGGTCTACGGCAATCTTGCGACGCTGGAGGCGGCCCGCGATGCGGTCGGAGTCACGCTCGATCTCGCGCCCTACGTCGTCGACCTTCCGGTGGAGGGAGCGCCTCTGCCCTGGGGGCAGTTGTCGGCGCTCGCCGGCGATGCGGCGTTCCGCTTCATCGAGCGCGCCGTACGTGATGCCGAGGCCGGCTCGATCGGCTGCATCGTCACGGCGCCGATCAACAAGGAAGCGCTCAACCTTGCAGGTCATCACTACGATGGCCACACGGGCATGTTGCGCAGCCTGACCGGTTCGGCAGCGGCATACATGCTGCTGGCGTCCGATCGCCTGAAGGTGATCCATGTCTCCACGCACGTCTCCCTGCAGGAAGCTATCCGGCGCGCTACGACGGAACGGGTTCTGGCGACGATCCGCGCCGGTGACGCGCATCTGAAGCGCATCGGTTATGAACGTCCGCGCATTGCGGTTGCCGGCATCAATCCCCATTGCGGCGAAAACGGTCTCTTCGGCACGGAGGACGACGATCAGATCGCGCCGGCCGTGGCGGCCGCCCGCGCCGAAGGCATCGAGGTTCATGGTCCGATTTCCGCCGATACGGTTTTCCACCGGGCCTATTCGGGCGCCTTCGACCTGGTCGTCGCGCAGTATCACGATCAGGGTCATATCCCGATCAAGCTCGTCGCCTTCGATACGGCCGTCAACGTTTCTGTCGATCTGCCGATCGACCGCACCTCCGTCGACCACGGCACCGCGTTCGATATCGCCGGCAAGGGGATTGCCAATCACGGCAACATGAATTCTGCCATCGCCTACGCGCGCAAGCTCGTGGCGGGGGTCCGATAAGGAAAGCGTCATGGCCATTGCACCCATCACACTCCACCAGCCCCTGCGCCTCGCCGTCGGTGCAGGAACGATCAGCCAGGTTGGCGTCTGGGCTGGCGACGTCGACTCGACCCTGGTGATTGCCACGCCGATCACGGCAGGCTTCGCCGACCGTCTGCAGTTACCTGGCCGGTTTTCGGTATTCGACGCCATTCCGGGCGAGCCGGATACCTCGACCCTGGATGCTGCACTGGCGGCTGCCCGCAAGGCTCGTCCGCAACTGATCGTCGGCCTCGGCGGTGGATCCGTATTGGACGTTGCCAAGCTCGTCGCGGTGCTGTGGGATTCCGAGCAGACCCTCGACGACGTTGCCGGTCCCAATCGCGTCGCCGGTCGACGCACGCGGCTTGCCCAGGTCGCGACCACCGCGGGCACCGGCTCGGAGGCCGGCATCCGTTCGCTCATCACCGATCCGGTCAAGCGGACCAAGATCGCCGTGGAGAGTTCGCACATGATCGCCGATTTCGCCGTGCTTGATCCCGAACTGACCTATTCGGTGCCTCCGGCCGTGACCGCCGCGACGGGTGTCGATGCCATGGCGCATTGCGTCGAAGCCTTTACCAACCGCCGTGCCCATCCGATGATCGACGGTTTTGCTCGCATGGGTTTTGGGCTGGTCGGCCGATATCTGGCTCGGGCGGTGAAGGACGGGCAGGATACGGAGGCCCGCGAAGGGCTGATGCTCGCTTCCTATTACGGGGGCATTTGCCTCGGCCCGGTCAATACCGCGGCCGGCCACGCGATCGCCTATCCGCTGGGGACGCGGCTCAACCTGCCGCACGGCCTGGCGAATGCCATCGTTTTCCCGCATGTACTGGCTTTCAACCAGTCGGTCGTTGCCGCGAAGACTGCGGAAGTGGCTGCAGCGCTCGGTCTCGGGGACAATCTCTCCTCGGACGAATTGCGATCGTCAGCATGCGACTTCTGCGGAGCGCTTGGCATCCAGATGTCGCTGGCCGCTCACGGCGCCAGGCAGGAGGAGCTTTCCCTCTACGCTTCGGAGGCGCATGCGATCCGTCGGCTGATGGACAACAACCCGGCCGAAATGAGCGTCCGCGATGTGCTGGGTATCTACGAGGCGGCATTTTGAAGCGACGATCATCCGGCCATGGGTTGCCGGATGACATCTATCGGTTTCACCGGTGCGACGACTGAAAAAGTCGTTCGCGTGAACCTTTCAAGTGGTCCAGCATCAATTGCCGCGCCGCTTCCTGGTCTCCGCGCGTGATCGCATCGGCAATCGCCTCATGCTCGCCGAACACTTTCGCCAGCCCGGTTGCCTCTCTTTTCACGGAGGCTCCGTGGAATTTCATGCCCACGGCGATGTGATCTTTCAGGGCTTCCATCGCCGTCGAGAAGTAGCTGTTCTGAGCTGCTCGCGCGATAGCCAGATGGAACTGATAGTCGGCGTCCTCGCGATGGGCCTGGCGGTTCGTTGCATCGCGCAGCAATTCCAGGGCCCGCTTTATCGCCGCCAGGCTTTCCTTGTCGTGACGCCCTGCCGCTGCAGCAGCAGCAGCAGGTTCAAGCGTCATGCGGAACTCATAACAGTTGAGGAGATCGGCGACGTTTTCCAGCTGGCCGAATCCGAGCGGCTCACGTAGGCCGAGCGCACGCACGAAGCTGCCGGCGCCGCGCCTCGAATAGATCAGTCCCTGCTCGCGCAACCGTCTCAGCGCTTCCCGGACGATCGGCCGCGACACTTCGAATTCGTTGGCCAGCTCATGTTCGGTCGGCAACCGTTCGTCCGGCCTGTATGCCCCCGACTTGATCGCGCGCAACATCCGTTCAAAGACGATATCGGGAAGGCCCTTGCGGGCAGTACCGCTCTCAAGCCCCATCGTTCAACCCTTCTCGCCCATGGCTATTCTTGCTATCTGGCACAATGTGCCCGGCGTGCCGAATCCGCCGGATTTGGCGATGATGCATTGGCCTTCGATATAAGCCAAGCCAAGGCCCGGCAGACATTCGCCGAGAAGCCGGAACCTTGAGACATTCATTGCCTTCAAGACAGCCTCGGCAGTCGCGCCGCCCGAAAGAAGCAGGGTGGCGACCGGCGCCGTCATGTCCGGGACGATGCTCGCCGCCAGCCGGTCCGATACCAGAAGCGGCGGATCGTCCTTGCCATCCGGCGTGGCCTGAACCAGCGTCACGGAATGCTGGGGCGGTGCGATCTTCTCCGGGCGCCCGTTCGGCGCGGCAATATAGTCAGGCACGACCGCCTGCCGCAGTTCCTCGACTTGCGCCAGCGTGATCGGATCTCTGGAGCCGATGACAAAAAGGGCGGGGCCGGGTTCAGGAAGGGCTGGCTCGGCGACCGGACGGTCTGTCATGTGACAGGCCAGCGCCTCGGCTAGACCCCTGGCGCCGACAAGAAGATCGGCCCCGGCCTCATGGCCGATTGTCAGGGCCGCGGACATGTCTTCCTGTGAAAGCGTATCGGGAATGATGGCGCGTTCGGCATGAACGCCAAGCGCGTCGGCGACATTCAGCGGCTTGTCCAGGCCGAAACCTTCGACATGTCCCCTTCGGACGTTTCGTCCGAAATCAGGTATCGCAGGTGCGACGAGCGCCAGGTGAAAAGGCATGGCGTCGAGCTCTGCGGCGATATTGCCCTTGAGGCGGGAATCGACCTTCTTGAACAGAACGATGCCCGATGGAAGAGACGACAGGGCCGCAGCAGTTGCCTGCCGCGCAGCCTCCGCCTCGACTTCCCGAGTTCCGAGGTTAATTGAAAGAACCGCGGGTCTCAGTTGCAAGGCTGATCCGATAGCCTCGACGCTTAACGCGATTTCAGTATGCAAACCCCTGCCGGCAAACGGCGCCGCGCAATCAAGCGCGCCAGTCAGGTCGTCAGCAAGAATAACCAGCATAATGGACCACATAATCTGTTGTTATCTTTTTGAGCGAAATTTGCTCATATTGTCAATAAGCTAACTAACATATTTGACAAATCTTCTATTCCTCGTCTGTCGCGATCGGGTCGGTTGGATATGCCAATTTGAAAGCGGATCGGCCCTGTCCCGCGCTCCAAATGACGCAGGAGGCTTGGTAAGCCCAGCCTGTAGTCTTTTTAAAATCGCGCACTAGATTCATCTGGATTTTAGGGCAGGGGGGTTCTGTGGCTAGACAGGGCAATGACGTTCAGCGCAGTGGCGTAGATTCGGATGACCTTTCGGAGGTCGATGTGGCGGTGATGGCGGACGAAGACGCCCGCGCCCTGCTTGAAGCTCTCCTGGCGATGAGACGGGGAGACTTTTCGGTCCGGATGCGGTCCGACATGACCGGCGTCACAGGAAAAATTGCAGATACATTGAACGATATCATCGCGGCCAACCAGAAAATGGCGGCGCAGCTCGAAAATGTCGGCCAGGTGGTCGGGCGGGATGGGCGCACCAGCACGCGCGTCAGATTTGGACTCTCTGACGGAGCCTGGGCGGATATGGAAGGGTCGATCAATACCCTGATCGACGATCTGCTGTGGCCGACGACCGCCGTTACCCGGACGATCACGGCCGTCGCCAAGGGCGACCTCCTGCAAACGGTTCCGCTTGACGTCGATGGGCGACCCTTGAAAGGGGAATTCCTGCGTTCGGCCGAGATCGTCAACACGATGATCAAGCAGCTAAGCGTCTTCACATCCGAAGTGACGCGAGTGGCCCGCGAGGTCGGTACCGATGGCAAGCTGGGTGGCCAGGCTCAGGTTCCGGAAGTCACCGGCGTTTGGAAAGACCTCACCGAGAGCGTCAATTCGATGGCTTCGAACCTGACCGCTCAGGTTCGCAATATTGCAGACGTCACGATTGCAGTCGCCAATGGTGATCTTTCCAAAAAGATCACCGTCGATGTGCGCGGCGAAATCCTGCAGCTGAAGGAAGCCATCAACACCATGGTCGATCAGCTCCGCTCCTTCGCGTCGGAAGTGACGCGCGTTGCCCGGGAGGTCGGTACGGAAGGAAAGCTGGGTGGCCAGGCGCTCGTGCCGGGCGTTGCGGGCACGTGGAAGGATTTGACCGACTCGGTCAACGCGATGTGCGGCAACCTGACGGCGCAGGTGCGAAACATCGCGCAGGTCACCACCGCCGTCGCCCGCGGCGACCTTTCACGCAAGATCACTGTCGACGTCTCCGGCGAAATCCTTGAGCTGAAGGAAACCATCAACACGATGGTCGACCAGCTCAACGGCTTTGCCGGCGAGGTGACGCGCGTCGCCCGCGAAGTCGGCACCGAAGGCCGTCTCGGCGGCCAGGCCCAGGTGCCGGGCGTCGCCGGAACCTGGAAGGACCTCACCGACAACGTCAATTCCATGGCGTCCAATCTTACGGCGCAGGTGCGAAACATCGCCGAAGTGTCGACGGCAATCGCCAACGGCGACTTGTCGAAGAAGATCACTGTCACGGTTTCCGGCGAAATCCTTGAGCTGAAGGAAACCATCAACACGATGGTCGATCAGCTGAATGCCTTCGCCTCGGAAGTGACCCGCGTCGCCCGCGAAGTGGGGACGGAGGGTCGGCTCGGCGGGCAGGCAAACGTTCGCGGCGTCGCCGGAACCTGGAAGGACCTGACGGAGAACGTCAACTCCATGGCCGGGAACTTGACGGCACAGGTGCGCAACATCGCCGAAGTCTCCACGGCAATCGCCAATGGCGACTTGTCGAAGAAGATCACCGTCGACGTGAAGGGTGAAATTCTGGAGCTGAAGGAGACCATCAACACCATGGTCGACCAGCTCAACGCATTTGCATCCGAAGTGACGCGTGTCGCGCGCGAAGTGGGGACAGAAGGCCGGCTTGGCGGTCAGGCCAACGTGCGCGGCGTCGCGGGAACCTGGAAGGACCTGACAGACTCGGTCAACTCGATGGCCTCCAACCTGACTGGTCAGGTGCGAAACATCGCCGAGGTTGCGACCGCCGTCGCCCAGGGCGACCTGTCGAAGAAGATCACCGTGACGGTGTCCGGTGAAATTCTGGAGCTGAAGGAGACCATCAACACGATGGTGGATCAGCTCAACGGCTTTGCCGGGGAGGTGACGCGTGTCGCCCGAGAGGTTGGGACTGAAGGGCGGCTCGGGGGCCAGGCGAACGTTCTGGGTGTTGCCGGCACGTGGAAGGATCTGACGGATTCGGTGAACTCGATGGCCGGCAACCTGACGGCCCAGGTCCGCAATATCGCCGAGGTCTCGACGGCGATCGCCAACGGCGACCTCTCGCGCAAGATCACCGTCGACGTGAAGGGGGAAATCCTTCAGCTCAAGGAAACCCTCAACACGATGGTGGACCAGCTCAACCGGTTCGCTTCGGAGGTGACGCGTGTGGCGCGTGAAGTGGGCACCGAAGGCAAGCTGGGCGGCCAGGCTCAGGTGCCGGGCGTTGCCGGTACCTGGAAGGATTTGACCGAGAACGTCAACTCGATGGCCTCCAACCTTACCGGCCAGGTGCGAAACATCGCGGAAGTGACGACTGCGGTTGCCCGAGGAGATCTGTCGCGCAAGATCACCGTCGACGTGAAGGGCGAAATCCTGGAACTGAAGAACACCATCAACACGATGGTGGATCAGCTGAACGCTTTTGCCGGTGAAGTGACACGTGTCGCACGCGAGGTCGGTACCGAAGGCAAGCTCGGCGGCCAGGCGCAGGTGTCAGGCGTCGCCGGCACCTGGAAGGACCTGACTGACAGCGTCAACTCGATGGCCGGCAACCTGACGGCACAGGTCCGCAATATCGCCGAGGTCGCCACCGCGATTGCCAATGGCGACTTGTCGCGCAAGATCACCGTCGATGTTCGTGGTGAAATCCTGTTGCTGAAAGACACCCTCAACACCATGGTCGATCAGCTTCGATCGTTTGCGGGCGAAGTGACGCGCGTGGCACGTGAGGTCGGCACCGATGGCCGTCTTGGCGGCCAGGCGGTCGTGCCGGGAGTCGCCGGCACCTGGAAAGACCTGACCGACAACGTCAACCTGCTTGCCGCCAATCTCACCACGCAGGTCCGCAATATTGCCGAAGTGACGACAGCCGTCGCCCGAGGCGATCTGTCGCGCAAGATCACTGTGGATGTGAAGGGCGAAATCCTGGAACTGAAGAACACGATCAACACGATGGTGGATCAGCTCAATGCCTTTGCGGGCGAAGTGACGCGCGTGGCGCGCGAAGTCGGCACCGAGGGCAAGCTCGGTGGGCAGGCGCAGGTGCCCGGCGTGGCAGGGACGTGGAAAGACTTGACCGACACGGTCAACGTCATGGCCGCCAACCTGACTGAACAGGTGCGCGGCATCGTCAAGGTGGTGACCGCCGTCGCCAACGGCGATCTCAAGCAGAACCTCACCGTCGCATCCAAGGGTGAGGTCGCGGCGCTTGCCGAAACCATCAACAACATGACCAATACGCTCGCGACCTTCGCCGACCAGGTCACCACGGTGGCTCGCGAGGTTGGCGTCGAAGGCCGCCTCGGCGGTCAGGCGAACGTGCCGGGCACCGCCGGTACATGGAAAGACCTGACCGGTAACGTCAATCTGCTCGCGGCCAACCTGACCACCCAGGTCCGTGCTATCGCCGAGGTCGCAACCGCCGTAACCAAGGGCGACTTGACGCGGTCGATCCAGGTGGAAGCGCGCGGTGAAGTTGCCGAGCTCAAGGACAACATCAATACGATGATCGGCAACCTGCGCCTGACGACGGAGCAGAATACCGAGCAGGACTGGCTGAAGACGAACCTGGCGAGATTCACCAACATGCTCCAGGGGCAGCGCGACCTGACGCTGGTCGGGAAAATGCTGCTTTCGGAACTGGCGCCTCTCGTCGGGGCACATCAAGGCGTGATCTATCAGGTGGACGCGGAGGATCGCCAGCCAACCCTGTCTCTGCTGTCCAGTTATGCGGACGGGGTCGGTGCGGCACATCCGCGGCGGCTGGAATTCGGTCAGGGCCTGGTGGGGCAATGCGCTATCGATGCCCGTCGCATTCTGGTTACCAACCTTCCCGACAATGTCGTTCCCATCAGCTCGGGGGTTTTCTCGACCCTTCCCAAGAGCGCGATCGTTCTGCCGGTTCACTTCGAAGGGCAGGTCAAGGCGGTGATCGAGCTTGCTTCGGCCGGCGAATTCACCGAGCTGCAGCTTTCTTTCCTCGACCAGCTGACGACTTCGATCGGCATCGTGCTCAACTCGATCGAGGCGACGATGCAGACGGAAGGCCTGCTCAAACAATCCCAACAGCTTGCGACCGAGCTTCAGACGCAGCAGAGGGAGTTGCAGCAGACCAACGAGCAGCTTGAGCAAAAGGCGCAGCAGCTCGAAGAACGAAACGTCGAGGTCGAGGCGAAGAACCAGGAAATCGAGCAGGCCCGTCGCGCGCTGGAGGAAAAGGCGACCGAGCTTGCGCTCACATCGAAATACAAGTCAGAGTTCCTCGCCAACATGTCGCACGAACTGCGCACGCCGCTCAACTCGATCCTTATCCTCGGCCAGCAGCTGGGAGAAAACCCCGACGGCAACCTTTCCGGCAAGCAGGTGGAGTTTGCAAAGACGATCCATGGGGCTGGCACCGATCTCCTCAACCTGATCAGTGATATTCTCGACCTCTCCAAAATCGAGTCGGGGACCGTTTCGGTCGATGCCGAGGAGATATTCATCACAAACCTGCTGGAGATGATGTCGAGGCCGTTCCGGCATGAGGCGGAAAACCGCGATCTCAGCTACATGGTCGAGATCGGCGAAGATGTGCCGAGAAGCATCATCACCGACTCCAAGCGGCTGCAGCAGATTCTCAAGAACCTGTTGTCCAACGCCTTCAAGTTCACCGCGCAAGGGGGCGTCACGCTGAAAGTCGCTCCGGTGACGGAAGGCTGGTCTCTGGATCATCCTTCTCTCAAACATGCTCCCTCCGTCATTGCCTTCGAGGTCACCGATACGGGGATCGGCATACCGCCGGAAAAGCAGCGCATCATATTCGAGGCGTTCCAACAGGCAGACGCCTCGACCAGCCGGAAATACGGCGGCACCGGCCTGGGTCTAGCGATCAGCCGCGAGCTCGCGAATCTTCTGGGCGGCGAAATCCAGCTGCGCAGCGCCCCCGGTGTTGGCAGCACGTTCGTACTCTACCTGCCGCTGACATATGTTGGCGCTTCCCCCGCGTCGAGATCCCTGCCGGCGCAAAGCAATGTCGTGCAACTTGCGGAGGCAGCCGCCGCGCGCCGCGCCGACAAATCCATAGAACAGGTCGAAGACGATCGCGGCGATATCAAGCCAGGGGATGCGGTTCTGTTGATCGTCGAGGACGATCCTCATTACGCCCGCGTGCTTGTGGATCTCGCCCATGACAGCGGGTTCAAGGTCCTCGTGGCTGCGCGTGGCAGCGAAGCGTTGAATTTTGCGCAGGAATACAAACCCGCTGCGATATCCCTCGACATCTTCCTGCCGGATATGCTCGGCTGGACGGTGCTGAGCCAGCTCAAGCAGAGCGCGGCGACGCGGCATATTCCGGTCCAGATCATCAGCCTTGACGAGGACCGCCAGCATGGCCTCACACGCGGCGCCTTCGCCTTCATGAGCAAGCCCACAACCACCGACAGCCTCGGAAAGGCATTCCTGCGGCTGAAGAACTATGCCGAACCCCGTCGCAAGCGGCTTCTGCTCGTTGAAGACAGTGAGGCGGAGCGGCTGAGCGTGACCGCTCTGCTCAGCCATGATGACATCGACATCGAAAGTGTAGGCTCGGGCGCCGAGGCGCTGGCCGCGCTTAAGCAGGATCCGGCCGACTGCGTCGTTCTCGATCTTACCCTGCCTGACATGTCGGGCTTCGAAGTTCTCGAAAGGATCCGCGACGACAGTGACATTGCCGAGGTTCCGGTCGTGGTATTCACAGGCCGCGAGCTTTCGCCGGAAGAGGACGCACAGCTCCATACGATGGCGCGCAGCGTCGTCGTGAAAGGTGTGGAGTCCCCCGAGCGTCTCCTCGATGAGACTGCACTTTTCCTCCACCGGGTCGTTGCCGATATGCCGGCCGCCAAGCAAGCGATGCTTGAAGAACTTCACAGTTCCGATGAGGATCTGATTGGGGAGACCGTTCTGCTGGTGGACGACGACGCCCGCAATATCTTTGCTCTCAGCAGCGTTCTGGAGCGCCGCGGCATGAGGGTTCTGACAGCAACGACCGGCAGCGAAGCCATTGACGTCATTCACAGGGAACCGGCTGTTGCGATCGTTCTGATGGACATCATGATGCCTGGAATGGACGGTTACGAAACGATGCAGGTGATCCGCTCGGACCCCAGGTTCCGGCGCCTCCCCATCCTTGCGCTGACCGCAAAGGCAATGAAGGGAGACCGCGAAAAGTGTCTGGAGGCGGGTGCGTCGGATTATCTGGCAAAGCCGGTCAATACGGAGCAATTGCTTTCCGCCCTCCGCATGTGGTTGCATCGCTAGGGATATGGCCATGAACCCCGTCAATATCCTCCTCGTGGATGATCAGCCAGCAAAGCTCCTCAGCTATGAAGTCGTGCTGCAGGAACTTGGCGAGAATCTGATCAAGGCCCAGTCGGGCAGAGAGGCCTTGGAGCATCTCCTGCGCAACGATATCGCGGTCATTCTCGTGGATGTCTGCATGCCGGAGCAGGATGGCTTCGAGCTCGTCAGCATGATCAGGGAACACCCCCGATACCAGCATACCGCGATCATTTTTGTGTCGGCGGTCATGATGGCCGAACCGGACCGGCTGCGGGGCTATGCGGCGGGTGCCGTCGATTATGTCTCCGTACCCATCGTTCCGGAGGTTCTGCGGGCCAAGGTACGAGTATTCGCGGACCTGTACCGGAAGACGAGGGAACTTGAGCGATTGAACGCCGACCTCGAGGATAGGGTTCGGGAACGCACTGCCGAGCTCGAAGCGTCTTCGAACCAGCTCCGTCAGCTCAATGAGGAACTCGAAGAACGGATCGACCAGAGGACGCGGGAGCGCGAAGAGGCGCTTGCTCAATTGTTCGAGGCGCAAAAGCTGGACACGATCGGCCAGCTGACCGGCGGCGTCGCCCACGATTTCAACAATCTGCTGATGGCGGTACTGGGTAGCTTGAACCTCCTGAAGAAGCGGCTTCCCATCGATGAGAAGAGCGAGCGGCTGATCGCCAATGCGATACAGGCGGCCGAGCGCGGCGCGGCTTTGACCCAACGGCTGCTGGCATTCGCGCGCCGCCAGGAACTGAAGCCGCATGCGGTCGATTTCGCCGAACTCTTCGAAAACATTCAAGACCTGCTGAGCAAGGCGCTGGGACCTGGGGTCGATATCGGAAAAGATATTCCGCCGCGACTTCCGCAGTTGTTGGTCGATAGCAATCAGCTCGAACTTGCTCTCCTTAATCTGTTCGTGAACGCGCGGGACGCGATGATCGGGGGCGGAACGATCATGGTGACCGCAGAGGAGAAAGATGTATCGAGGCACGGCCGCCTGGCCGCCGGTCGATACGTGCGAATCTCGGTTTCCGATACCGGAGAGGGGATGGACGAAGCGACGGTGGCCCGCGCGGCCGAGCCGTTTTTTACGACGAAGGGGCTTGGAAAGGGGACCGGTCTGGGCCTTTCCATGGTGCACGGCCTGGCGGCTCAATCGGGTGGCATCCTGGACCTGTCGAGCGTGAAGGGAGAGGGAACGACGGTGTCCTTGTGGTTGCCGGTCGCCGAAAATATTGCGGTGGCGGCGGCGTCACCGGAGACTACATCGCAGGACGCTGCTCCCGATGTGCCGCATGCACTGACGGTGCTGGTGGTCGACGACGATTCACTCGTCAGCATGGGAACGTCGGCAATGCTGGAGGATCTTGGCCATGTCGCCACGGAGGCATCCTCGGCCGCCGCCGCACTCGAGATCCTCGGCTCTGACCGGAAGTTCGACCTCGTCATCACGGACCACGCCATGCCGGGCATGACCGGAGCGGAACTGGCACGCCGGATTCTCGCCTCCTATCCGGGCTTGCCGGTGATCCTGGCCTCCGGATATGTTGAGCTGCACGAAGATCAAGAGCTTTCGGATCTTCCGCGGATGACGAAACCGTTCACTCAAGAACAACTCCAGACGGCAGTGCATCGCGCGGTGGCTGAGCGGGCGACGGCCGCCTGAGCAACCTCGCGCTCTGCGATTGTCTGCGCTGTTCAGACCGGCAGCCAGCCTGCGGCGAGGGGGTGGTCCGCGGAAAGCGGCAGGCGTACGATCCGGCCTTCCCTTGCCGATGCGTAGATGGCCGTAACAAGCTCGATCGAGTGATAGCTTTCCTGAAGCGACGGCAGGTAGAGGTCAGGTTCGCCGGTAAGACGTGCATGGACATCTGAGAATAGTCCCGGAAATCGTGGCCGGACGTCGGGTAGATCTTGAGTTGCCGCGTCGATCTCGGGCTGCCGCGATGCGTCGGTGGCGTCGAACTTCCACGGTCCTGCCCCTATCTGATAGGGTTCCGTGCCCGACGTGACGGTGACATGCTCGAAACACATCCTCAGCCGCGAACTGTTTCCGGCGGCACCCAAGGTGATTGAGGACGTGATCAGCGCCCCCGTTGCAGTGCGCATCGAAAGCACGGCACAATCTTCGGTCTCGATCGGATTGACGCGGGTATCAAGGAAGGCAGCAACCTTGACGACATCTCCCACGAGATGAGTCGCCAGATTGTGGATATGACATGCATGACTGACGAGCACGCCGCCGAGCTCGCCTTTCCACGTGCCCCGCCAGCGCTCTGCGTAATAATCGGATCCGCGTTGCCAATGTGTTTCCAGTGCCACCACGTAAGGCCGGCCCAGGAGACCCCGGACCTTCAATTCATGTGCTGCCCGATAGCCGGCGCCATAGCGATACTGGAATACGGGAAAGACCTGCCGCCCCGTTCGTGCGGAAAGCTCAGTGATGCGGCGCACCTCGGTTATTGAACCGGCAAGGGGCTTTTCGCAGACCACATGCTTTCCTGCTTCCAGTGCGGCAAGCGTCATCGACGCATGCAGTTGCGGCGGCAGGCAGATGTCGACCAGATCCACGGAGGGGTCGGAGAAGACCTCGTTGATGTCGGAAACGACCCGGCTGCCCGGAGCCTGCTGCGCCGCGTCCTCGGCGCGAGCCAGGTTGAGGTCGCAGACGTAGCGGACGTCGAAAAGATCGGCCAGTTGCGCATAAGCGGCGATATGCGCCTTGCCTATACCCGCGCCGATCACGGCGACACGGATGCGTTTCGTCATCGGTCTAATTTCTCTTCGGCGATGAGTTGCGCCTGCAGTCCCAACCGGGTTGCAAGCAACGCATGGGACTGGGCCATGGCCGTCTCGGTGCGCCTTTCCACATCGGCAACCAGGCGGGCGAAGAAGGGCTTTCCGGAGCCTCTCGCCTCGAAACGCTGCACGCCCGACTTATCGACGACAAAAACGTGGTCCTGACCGTCGCGACCGGCGATATCGATGTATTTGCGCAGCTCGATATAACCTTCCGTCCCCAGAATGGTCATCCTGCCGTCGCCCCAGACAGGAAGACCGTCCGGCGTCAGCCAGTCGACGCGGGCGTAACCACGCCCGCCATTGCCCTCCAGCAGCACTTCGCCGAAATCTTGAAATGCAGGCCGATCCGGATTTGCGACATTGGTCACATGGGCGGAAACAATGCGGGCCTCGGTCGATCCGGTATAATGGAGGAACTGGTCGAACTGGTGGGCGCAGATGTCGGCAAGAATCCCGCCGCAGCGGGTCCGGTCCCAAAACCAATCCGGCCTGAGATGGGCATTCAGGCGATGCGGCCCAAGGCCAACCGTTTGAGCCACCTTGCCGATCCGACCCTCAGTAATCAACTGATCCGCCAGAGTGGCGCTCTCGACTGAGACGCGTTCCGAAAAGGACACGACCCAACGTCGCCCGGTCTCCCCGACGGTGCGTTGGATGTCTGCCAGCTGTTCCAGGCTGGTGCAGCCGGGTTTGTCGACCAGAACGTCCTTGCCGTGCGACATCGCTGCCACCGCGACGTCAGCGCGCTCGCTGTTGATCCCGGACAAAAGGACAAGGGAAATGCTTTCGTCGTCGAGGATGGCCTGCATCGAGCGGGCGGGCAGATCCGGATAGGTTTCCTGGAACGTCTTGCGGACTGTCTCCGGGGTCTCCTCGCCGGTTGTCCATGCAACGAGCGTGACGCCGGCATCCAGCATGCCGTTGATCATCCCGTAGATATGTCCGTGGTCGATGCCGATGACGCCGATGCGAAGGTTGAAAGCCATGGGAACTACCTGTTCAGGTGGATGCCGCGAGCGCGAAGCATCGATTGTATGTTGACCAACGAGCCCGTTTCGATGGAAGCGTTGGCGGCGATGCCGGTCAGGATGGACCAGGCGCCGGCGACATGATCGGAGGCACGGCCGTAGGGGTCGGGCTGCATGCTTTCCGGATCGAAGATATACCCCAGCATGACCGGATCCGCGCCGCCGTGATCCCCTGTTGCCTTCGGAACGGCAAGCTGGCGGGGAGGCTCGCCGGCCAGGTGAAGTTCCGTGGTGATCGCATCTTCATCCGCATGGGCGCGTTTACCGCCGAACACCCCGTGGACCTCGACATGGCGATGGGTGATGTCGCCCTTGGTACCCTGAAACTTGATTTCCAGCCCTTCCCAGGGGGAATAGGCAGTCAGGGTGTAATTGGCGGTGACGCCCGAGGCGTAGCGGATATGCGCCTGCATCGTATCCTCGATGCCGATCTCTTCATCGAATACGCAAAGGTCTCGGAAATAGCCGTCTTCGTGCTCAGCCTCCACGTAGAGTTTGCGCAGGTTTTCGTCGGCTGCAAGGTCGAGCCGGAAATCGCACTTGTGGGCCACGGGACAGTCGCTGCAGCGTGGCCCACGGCCCGCGAGACCAAGGTCCACCGCCGTTTCCGGCCGATAAAAGACGCGCCGGCCGGAGGCCAGGACTTCCGTCGGCGCGGTTCCCAGCCACCAATTGAGAAGATCGAAATGGTGGGTCGATTTGTGGACCAGGAGCCCGCCCGAATTCTCCTTTTGGCGGTGCCAGCGGCGGAAATAATCTGCACCGTGAACCCGGTCGAGGTGCCAGCGGAAATCGACCGCCGTTACCGTGCCGATCGCTCCCGATGAAATAAGTTCCTTGATCTGGGTGCGTGCCGGCGAATAGCGGTAGTTGAAGGTCACGGTGACCTTTCGGCCGGTGCGCGCCTGGGCATCGACGATCTGCTTGAGACGGCTGAGATCGATTGTCAGCGGCTTTTCGCAGATGACGTCGCAGCCGGCCTCGAAGGCACGAACGATGTAATCGGCATGCAGGAAATCAGGCGTTGCGACGACGACCGTATCCGGCTTCTGTTCCGCAATCAGCCGGTCGAAATCGGCGGCGAGGTAGGTGGCGACACCGTTCGTTCCGGGCTTTGAGGCCGCTTGGGCCGCTTCGCCGAGACGATGCGCGTTGCTATCGCAGAGTGCAACAATCTCATGTCTGTCGGCATAATCTTCAACAACGGAATTGCGGAACATCTGATGCCGTGAACCGCATCCAACAATGGCGATCTTCACTGTGCTTGGCTTTCTTTCTGGGTGGGTTCGATGCGTTTTCCTGCGCCATCGAAATAGTGGAGGTCGGAGAGGTCGAAACCGATGGCGACCGGATCACCCATTCGGTAAGGCGTCCGTCCATTGTCGCTGGCCAGCAGCACCTGGCCTGAAGACAGGGTGATATGCAACAGGGTCTCGCTGCCAAGGTATTCCACCAGCCGGATCGTGCCTTGGCCTGTGACATCGCCATTGCCGATGCGTAGAGACGAAGGCCGCACGCATAAAGTCAGGGCCTGATCGTCGGTCGGAAGCTCGGCGATCGCAAAATCGGGCATGCCGGCCACCGATACCACGGTCCTGCCCGCTTCGCGCGTCGCTTTCGCCTGCAGCATGTTGATCTTCGGAGAACCGATGAAACCCGCCACGAAGAGGTTTTGCGGTCGCGTGTAGAGTTCCTGGGGCGTGCCGAGCTGCTCGATCTTGCCACCCCGCAGGACCACGATCCGGCTTGCCATGGTCATCGCTTCCACCTGGTCATGGGTCACATAGATCATGGTGGTGCCGAGGCGGGCGTAGAGCGAAGCCAGTTCCGCCCGCATCTGCACGCGCAGTTCCGCGTCCAGATTGGAAAGCGGCTCGTCGAACAGGAAAAGCTGCGGTTCGCGCACGATCGACCTGCCGATGGCGACGCGTTGCTTCTGGCCACCCGAAAGCTGGCGCGGCTTGCGGTCCATAAGCTGCTCGATCTGCAGGATACGCGCGGCGTCTGCCACCCGCCGCTCCACCTCGGAGCGCGATACCTTGAAGTTCTGAAGGCCGAAAGCCAGGTTCTTTCGCACGCTCATATGCGGATAGAGAGCGTAGCTTTGAAAGACCATGGAAAGCTCACGCTTCGAAGCGGGCAAATCGTTAACGACCTTGCCGCCGATCGAGATCGTTCCTTCGGTGATGTCTTCGAGGCCCGCGATCATCCGCAGGAGCGTCGACTTTCCGCAGCCCGATGGGCCGACGAGAACAAGAAACTCCCCGTCGTGGATGTCCAGATTCAGCCCCTGGATGATGGACAGCGCTCCATAGCGCTTGCCGACGTTTCGAAGCGTCAATCCTGCCATGCGTCTTGTTCCCTATTTCATTCCGGAGGTGGCGATGCCGCGCACGATGAGTTTCTGGAACAGGACGAAGAAGATGACGACCGGGACCAGTGAAAGAACCGACATCGCGAACATCTGGCCGTAGGCGGACTGCCCTTCCTGATCAAGGAAGAGGCGAAGCGCCAGTGGCACGGTGTAGCTCTTGATGTCGTTGAGGTAGATGAGCGGGGCGAGGAAATCCTCCCAAACCCAGATCAGCGAAAAGATCGCCGCCGTGCCCATGGCTGGCAGCGAAAGCGGCAATATGATTGCCCAATAGATCTTGAAGGGCGAACAGCCGTCGATCATGGCGGCTTCGTCCAACTCACGGGGCAGCTGCCGAAAGAACTGCACCATCAGAAAGATGAAAAAGGCATCGGAGGCAAGGAAGCGCGGCACCACCAAAGGAAGATAGGTGTCGACCCAGCCGAGATTCAGGAACTGAACATATTGAGGGATGAGAACCACGTGATAGGGGATCATCAGGGTCATCATCATCAGCGCGAAGAAGAAGCTGCGCCCGTTGAAGTTCAGCCGTGCGAAGGCATAGGCCGCGAACGAGCAGGAGACCAGATTGCCGATCACCGACAGGCCTGTGACGATTGCCGAGTTCACGTAGAAGACCGTGAAGGAAATCGGCAGGGCGTACCAGCCTTTCGTGTAGTTCTCGAACTGAAACTCGGAAGGCCAGAGCGTCAGGCTGCCGAAGATCTCGTTTTCCGGCTTGAAGGAGGAAGCGAGCAGCCAGAACAGCGGATAGAGCATGACGCATGACACGATGATCAGGAAGATATGCTTCAGGATCCGGCCGTTGCGGTCTTGTCTGTCGCGCTTCAGCCGCAGCTGGTGAGCTACGCGCGCGGCCTCGTCCATCTGGATTGCGAGCTCCAGCTCAGTCGCGCTCGTTTTCATAGTGCACCCAATATTTGGAAGTGAAGAAAGCGATCGCGGTAAAGGTCGCTATGATGACCAGCAGGAACCAGGCAAGCGCCGATGCATAACCCATGCGGAAGAATTTGAAGGCCTCGTTGAACAGGTAGACCGTATAAAACAGGAGGCTGTCCGCCGGAGCGCCGGTGCCGTTGGAGATAATGAAGGCGCTGGAAAAGGTCTTGAAGGAATCGATGGTCTGCAGCACCAGATTGAAGAAGATCACCGGAGCAAGAAGCGGCAAGGTGATGCGGGTGAATTGCCGCCAGCCGGGCGTCCCGTCGATTTCCGCCGCCTCGTAAAGATCGCGCGGTATGCCGCGCAGGCCCGCCAGAAAGATCAGCATAGGCGAGCCGAACTGCCACATGGCCAGCACCACCAGCGTATAAAGTGAGGTATCGGGATCGGTGATCCACGAGGCTCCCTGAATTCCCACCATCGCCAGAACCTGATTGACGACGCCATCGGCAGCGAAAAGCTGCCGCCACAGGATGGCGATGGCAATGGAAGCGCCGAGCAGGGACGGCAGATAGAAGATGGCGCGGTAAAGGCCGATCGTGCGCAGACCCTTGTCGAGCAGCATCGCGACGCCGAGAGCCATGATCAGGCGGGCGGGCACAGCCAGGGCGACATAGGTAAACGTCACTTCCAGCGCTTTCCAGAAGCGCCGGTCCCGCGTGAACATGTATTCGTAATTGCCCCAACCGATCCATCGGGGCGCGCTCACCATGTCATAGCGGGTGAAGGAAAGATAAAGCGACGCAAGAATCGGCCCCAGGGCGAGCAGGAAAAATCCGATCAGCCATGGAAGAAGAAACACATAGGCCGGCGCATTGCGGGCAAAAAAACGTTTCATCGAAACGACCTTGTTGTCGGAAGAGAAGCCCCGGCGGCAGGCGCCGCCGGGGCCTTGATATTCCCGCGCCGATTACTGGGCGCGTTCGATGATTGCCTGGGCATCCTCGATGAAGGTGCTGGCGGCTTTGGCGACTTCCACCTTGCCAAGCACGACATCGGTGCCGATACGCATGAAGGCGTCTCGTACCTCTCCCGCTCCCTTGGGGGCGGGTACCGGCAGCGGGCCCACCTTGCTCTGGATAGCCGTGAAATAGTCGACGGAGAGCTTTTCGACTTCCGTGAGCTTCGGGGCCAGCGCTGCGCGGATTTTCGGCGAACAAGGAATACCGCGTTCGAGACCAAGAATGCCGGTAATCTCAGGATCGTTGACCCAGGCGTTCATGTAGGCAATTGCGGCCGCCGTATCCTTGGCGTCTCGGCTGAGGGACAGGAACATCGAGGGCTTGATGAACTGGCCAGGCTTGCCGCCCGCCTTGTGGGGCACCATGGCAGCGCCGATCTTGTCCTTTGCCACAGCCTGGATGCCGACCAACTGATTGGACCAGTAGTGGGACATGGCGGTGTCGCCGACGGCAATACCCGACTCGGCGATCGGCGGATCGAGGATGACGGTCTTGTTCTTGTCGCGAACAACCCCCGCCTTGCGCAGATCGGCCCACATCTGCCACCAGCTGGTGACGTCGCCGGCTGTCGCGGTGACCTTGCCGTCGGGGCTGTAGAATTCCCGACCGTTCTGGCGCACCCAGGATTCGAAGGTCTCGATCATCAGGGACAGATCGTCCGACCCCTTCATCTTGCCGCCGGACTTGGCGGTGATCTTTTCGCACGCCTTGGCAAAGTCGTCCCAGGTCCAGTTGATCAGGTCTGCATCGATACCCGCCTCCTGGAAGGCGCGCGTATTGTGGACCATGACCTGGCTGTTCGAGCCGATGTTGAGAGCATAAAGCTTTCCATCGACCTTGCCGCCGTCAAGAGGCCCCTTGTCGAAATCGGCGATCATCAGGCTCTTGCCGACGAATTCGTCGAGGGGCTTCAGCGCCCCGCGATTGACGTATTCGAACAGGAACCGGTAGTCCATCTGCACGAGGTCGGCCATGTTCCGGCCTGCAGTCTGGGTCGCCATTTTAGTCCAGTAGTCGCCCCAACCGATCGTTTCGCCGGAGACCGCGATCCCGACGTTCTTCTTCTGGAATGTGTCGATGACGGCAAAGGTGCGCTTGTCGCGCTCGGGATTGCCCCACCAATAGTGGCGGATGGTGCGATCGGCAGCAAACGCCGGCATGGCCGGAAGTGCGGCAGCGGCGGCAGTCGCTCCCATGGTGCCCAACAATGCTCGTCTCGTCAGTTTGGTCATTTCGTCCTCCTCCTTCTAACCCGTATCGCCTCTCGGGCGCCGGATGCGGTTGTTGATGGCTTGTCGCATGCCGGCTCCTCCTGCCGGACACGCCCCATTCTTCCTCGGCGCAGCTTTCTAGATGAAGCTGCGCAAAAGCTCGGTTAGGCAGAGCATCGCCATCGCCTGCCCGTAAGGCATGGATGTCAGCTTGATCTGCCGGTAGAAATCGAGATCGCTGCCCATCGCCGTCCCGAAAGAGACCTGCTGGAGCTCTCCCTCGGGGCTGATATTGTCGATCACGCCTTTCATGGCCTGCTCGGCTGTTTCCAGATACTCGGTGCCCAGATACCGCTTGCGTACGCCCTTCATCAGGCCATAGGCGAAGCCGGCGGTCGCCGAGGCTTCCAGGTAGCTCGACCTATCATCGATCAGCGTGTGCCACAGGCCCGATGGGTGCTGGTGGAGTTTCAGCGCCGCTGCCTGCCGGCCGAGCAGGGACACGAGATGGCGGCGAAGGGGGTCGCTTTCGGTAAGATCCAGGAGTTCGATGAATTCCGGAATGGCGATCGTGATCCAGCTATTGCCGCGTGCCCATCTCGCGCGGGCAAAATTATGATTGCCGTCGAACGTCCAGCCGTGGAACCAGAGGCCGGTCTGCGTGTCGCAGAGATATTGGGCGTGGACCAGGAACTGGTATTTCGCCTCTTCCACGAACTCCGGCCGTTTGAGCACGAGGCCGATTTTGGCAAGCGGCAGCACGCTCATCATCAGCGTGTCGTCCCACATCTGCTGATCATTGACGCTGTTATAGACGATATGCTGGAGCCCACCTTCGCGGGTACGCGGCATCTCGTGCATCACCCATTCGGCCCATGTTTCCAGGTAGGGCCGCCACCGAGCATCCCCGGTGAGTTCATAGAGATGGGCAAGCGTCAGAAACGGTGCGACCGTGTTGATGTTCTTTGTGGGGGTACCTTCAGCAAGCCGGGCTTCAAACCAGTCGACGATGATGTCCATCACCTTCTGATTGCCGGTCAGCTGCCAATATTTGAGAAGGCCGAAAAGCGCGACGCCGTGGGTCCATTCCCAGCCCGCCCAGCCCTTGGTGTCGATCACCCGGCCGTCATCGAGGCGCAGGAGGAACTCACCGGTGCGATCCTCGATATGGACGAGGTTGTCGATCAGCCGATCGATGAGACCACAGACGTCGCTGCGCTGGATCAGGTGTTGCTTTTGCCGCAGCAGCGGATGCATGCCGGCCGTCCTCCCAAAAATATTCGGAACGTTATTCCGGATTTTAGGAAATCACACTCCTTGCGGCTTTTCAACCGGGTTTTTCTGTGCATTCTGATTGTGAAGCAGAGAGGTGCCCATCTCCATCCTTTATCTTGACACAGCTTTGTGCAAATTCCAGAATATCATTTCGAAAAAAATAGAACATGCTATGTCAGAGCTGAACCCAAAAACCGAAAATGTTGCCGCCGTTCTAAAGGTCTTCGCCGTGATGGAGGCCTTGGTCGAGGGGAAGAAGGTGAGCCTCGCCGATCTCGCTCAACGCGCCATGACGTCGAAGACCACGGCGCATCGGCTGCTGCAGACCATGGTTGAGCTCGGCTATGTGGAGCAGGATGCGGAGACGGAAAAATACGGACTGACGCTGAAACTTTTCAGCCTCGGCGCTCGATCGCTAACCGAGCAGACGGATCTGCTGCGTGTGGCGGACCAGGCGATGGGAAAGCTCTCCCGGGTGACCGGCGAGTCCGTCAATCTCGGCATTCTCGATGATCGGGACCAGAAGGTCGTCTACATTCACAAATACGATTCCGCCTACAGTCTCTCGATGAAATCGACGCTCGGGCTGCGTAATCCGCTGCACAGCACCTCGCTTGGGAAGGCGCTTCTTGCATGGCGCGACGACGACGAAATCCGGGAGCGGATCGGCAAGATGGAGCTGACGAAGCTCGCGCCGCGCACCATCACCGATCCGCAGGAATTGTTTGCCCAATTGCAGATGACCCGCAGTCGTGGTTTTGCCGAGGAGGTGGAAGAGAGCGAGGCGGGGGTGCGATGCATGGCGGCGCCGATCTTCAACTATCTCGGAAAACCGATCGCCGCGATGTCGATTTCCTTTCCGATGTTCCGCTTCGATGAAAGCCGGAAGTCCGAATATGTCGACCTCCTGCGCACGGCAGGGCTCACCGCTTCCGCCGGGCTCGGTTACCAGCCCACAAACAACTAGCGCCTGGTAAGTTCAATGCCGGCCAGACATCGCGGAAGCGAGGCGGCTCAAAGAGCCGCCAGAATGCCGCCATCGACGTAGAGCACTTGGCCGTTGACGAAATCCGATGCCGGAGAAGCCAGAAAGATCGCTGCACCCGAAAGTTCCTCCGGCTTGCCCCAACGAGCGGCGGGCGTGCGGTTCTTCACGAAGGCGTCGAATGTGGGATCCTCCATCAGCGCGCGGTTCATCTCTGTCGCGAAATAGCCAGGGCCGATGCCGTTGACCTGAATGTTGTGCCGGGCGAACTCCGTCGCCATGCCGCGGGTCAGCATTTTCAGTGCACCCTTCATGGTCGTGTAGGGCACGACGGTCTTGCGGCCGACCTCGCTCATCAGCGAGCATATGTTGATGATCTTGCCGCCACCGCGTTCGATCATGCCGGGCAGCACGGCTTGCGAGGGAAGCACTGCGCCCATCACATGGGTGTCGAACATCCGCCGCCAGGTTTCGGTGCCATGCTCGAGGAAGGGCGCACGGATCTGAACGCCGGCATTGTTGACGAGGATATCGACCCCGTCGAGGCCTGCGAACGCAGCCTCTGTCTCTTCGGCCTTGGTGATGTCGCAGACCAGCCCGCTGGCCTGGTACCCCTCCGTCTTCAATTGGCTCACGGCCGCGGAAAGCGTCGCCTCGTCGCGCCCGTTCAGCGTGACCCGGGCTCCGGCGGACGCAAGTCCGCGTGCCATCGCAAAGCCGAGGCCCCGGCTCGAGCCGGTGAGGACGGCATGGCGCCCGTGCAGGTCGAAAAGTGGATGTCGGACGTTCATCGAAAATTTCTCCCGCATGGCCTGAATACCGGGAAGGGTATCCATGATAATCGTGACGAGGATCAAGCGCTGGATCAGACCCCGATGCCGACTGACCTGGTTCGCAAAGATCTATCCCTATGACCGGGTGAGGTGGAGGTCGGATACACCCTTTGTCAAGAAGGAAGGTGCCGCCGTCGCGAGGCCGCGGGCTTTGCGGACCTTTACTATCCGTCTGGAGACTTTATATACCTGACCGTGATTATCATATTAATAGATGCCACCTGAGCAAGCTGGTCGCGACGCCTCGTGGCGGGTTCGGTGTTTCTAATGGCAGATGGCGAAGGATTGCGGCGTTGAGTTATTGGCATTCCATGGCTTGGCATACGGAGGGTATAAAGGTTGTCGCTCCGGTCAAGTGGCGTCGTTTCGACGGGTTGGTCAGCGTCTTCTGGGAAGCGGAAAGCCAGTCGGGCGCCACCGGCTATTATTTGGCGGACGACCCGCGCATCATGATTTTCTTCAATGACGTATCGTCTCGAATTCGCATGTCGAACCAAGACGGCTCGCAGCACTACCGTCCGATGACCCGCGCCGTCTATGTGCCAGCCGGCGTTCCGATGTGGACCAGCAGCGAAACCAAGCACCGCTTTTCGCACCTCAACCTGCATATGCATAGGGATCGGTTGCTCCGGTTCCTGTCGCCCTCGGTTGGGGCCTCCGCCGCTCTGGCCGCCGTGCGCCGGCCTGTGGAGCTTCAGGATGTCGGTGCCATCGAAACGCTGGCGGGTCTGCTGGTCGACGAGATATCCAGCCCGTCAAGGCACGCGGTTTATGGCGAAAGCCTCGTGGGCAGCATCGTCGCTGGTCTTCTCGACATACCCGACCATGAAGCCGAAAAAGCCAATGGCAGGCTGACCCAGGCACAGATGAACAAGTTGGTGTCACGAATCGACGGCTTGAGCGACAGCCGCCTGACGGTTGCCGAAATGGCTGCAACCGTCGGCCTCTCGGAGAGCTGGTTTGCCAATGTATTCAAACAGACCACCGGTAAAACGCCGCTGCAGTGGCAACTCGCCAGGCGCATCGACCTGGCGAAAAGTCTGCTCGTTGAAAGCGATCTGGCCGTCGCCGAGATAGCGGCCCAGCTGGGTTTCACCGACCAGGCACATTTGACGAAGGCGTTCAGGCAGATTGCCGGCGATACGCCTGCGGCCTGGCGCCGGATGCGACAAACCCACTAGGCCAGGAAACTGTCATGCCCGGTATGTTTGCCGGGCATGACAGGTGCGCTACCAGGTCTGGCGCAGCGTTGCATAGATTGCGCGGCCGGGATTGTAGTAATAAGCGCCGCCGTCATCGTTGGCGATATGCTTCTCGTCGAACAGATTGCTGGCGTTAAGCTGGAACGTCGTGTTCTCCTGGATCTTGTAGGTGAAGGCGGCGTCGAAGACGATGGCTCCGTCCGACTTCCGGGTATTTGCGTTGTCGAAATAATACGAACCCGTATAGCGGGCACCGACACCGAACGTCATATCGCCGCGGCTTCCATTGCCCTCTATCGTGTAAGTGCCCCATACCGAAGCCAGGTGCTCCGGAACCTGCGCGAAGCGCTTGCCATCATAGGTGCCGCCGTTCTCGACGATATTTGAATCGATATAGGAATAGGATGCGATGAGGTTGATGTTGTCGGTGACTTCCGCCTTGGCTTCGAGATCGATACCGCGATGCCGGATCTTGTCGACCGTCGCTGGCAGGTACGTTGGAGGTTCGTAGGTCGTGATGTTTTCCATCGTCAGATCGTAGATGGAGGCAGTGAACAGGGCAGGGAAGGCATCCGGCCGATACTTGATCCCGGCTTCATACTGCTTGCCAACCGTCGGTTCGTTGCCCGTAGTTGGCGGCGCAACGGATTCGGCATAGCTGACATAGGCCGCCAGTTCTTCGGTGATCTTGTAACTCAGGCCGAGGCGTTTGCTGAGTTCGCTGTAGTCACCCGACGCCGTAGTGCCCGCAATCCGGTTTGTTTCTCTCAGGTCGAGCCAATCATTGCGAAGGCCGACGCTTGCTGTCAGCTTGTCGAAGAAGATCAGGTCCTGCTGGACGTAAACGGCCTTTGTTGTCTGGTCGTTCGTCCTGCTGGTGACGAGCGGAATGGAGCCGGGCACACCTGAAGGGACTGGGCTCTGCCAGTCGATGCCGGGCGCCGTGCCACTCCAGATCGGCGGATACAAAGCATAGCTTTTGTTGTCGGTTTTGATCTTGTTGTGATCGATTCCAACCAGAGTACGACTTTCCACCTGATCGAAGCTCGCCTCATAGAGCAGATGCGCGTCGATGACGAACTGTTGGTTTGAACCCTTCCCGCCGAAGAAAATACGGTCCACCACGGTATCGGCCGGGTCGTTAGCACCCAACGTATCGTAAATATAGGCGTATCCGAATCCGGTATCCGACTTGCTGTAGCGCGCGTTGGAATTGAAGGTCAGGCCATTCCCGAAATCGTGGTCGAGCATGACACTGTACGTGTTCCTGTTCGTCGTATCGTAGTTGTAGTCCGGCTCGCCGAAGAAACGATCCCTGTCGAGATTCGTACCCCGCGGATGGCCGCCGCCGCTGGGCGTGCCGTCCTTGTCGAGGTGATCAAAGACGAATGAAAGGCTTGTCGCAGCCGTGGGGCGCCAGGTGAGGCCGCCCATGATGAAGTTTTCGTCATCCTGCGAATAGTCGTATTCGGCGTCCGACCGCTGCAACTTGCCGGTCAGGCGGTATGAGAGTGTGTCATCCTCGGTGATGTTGTCGCCGAAGTCGAAACCGGCCTCCTTGTGATTGAAGGAACCGCCGGTGCCATAGATCTCGCCGAAACGCTCGCTTTTCGGCCGCTTGGTGACATAATTCACCGAGCCGCCGGGATCGGAAACCCCGAATCCCGTGGAGTTGGCGCCCCTCAGCACCTCGATGCGCTCGAGGGCATAGGGTTCTTCCCGAATTCCGCTCCAGGTTCTACCTACGACCAGTCCGTCTCGATATGTAAAGGGCGTGAAACCGCGGATCTTGAAATAGTCGTAGCGATCGTCCGAACCGTAATAGTCCGTAACCACGCCGGCGGTATATTGCACGACCTGCTCCACGCTGTCCGCGCCGCGTTCCCGGACTTCCTTGGACGTGATGACCGAGACCGAAGCGGGCGTTTCCAGGATATCAGCAGGCATCTTGCCAACGCCGGTCGTCTTCGTCGCGACGATCGACTTCGAATCGTTGTCGGTATCGAGGCCGGCGCCGCTGCCCTGGATGACGATCGGTTCGAGTGTCGTATCGGCGGTCGCATTTTCCTGGCCAAGCACAATGGTCGGCGTGAAGGCGACAAGCGCCGTGCAACCCAGAAGGACCGCATTCCGATAGCGGATAAGGGCCTGTCTCGAGCGAGCGCTTGTTCTTTCGTTGTCCATATTCACGTTCCAGAAGTTGATTGGGCGAGAGATCGCCGAGACTGATGCCAGGTCTGGGGGAATCATCGAACGACATCCTCGCAACCCGCCCGCGAGGGATCCCTCCCGGTCATGCGGCCGCAATGGCTTGGTCTGATATGCCCCGGGACGGCTATTAACTTGAGCATGTTTATCCAGTATTGTAAATTCTCCGCGCTTTGTAGGATCCCACGGAAATCTCAGTGCTCTTGTCGGTACAGGCGTGGAGGGCGGTTGACGGGGCTCCCTTAACCTGAAAGTGGAAGTCCACTTAAAATCTGCGGAGTTCGACGATGCTGCGGTTATTGCTTTCGGCCGTGAAAATGACGGCGATATGCATCTGGATTGTTGCGTTCGGCGCCGCCGGGGCAGGCGCCCGGGCGGCCGAGGGAACGATATATCCCGTCACCATCAAGCATGCGTTCGGCACGACGATCATTCCGCAAAAGCCGGTGCGGGTAGCGACAGTCGCCTGGGCAAATCATGAAGTGCCGCTGGCGCTCGGTGTCGTACCTGTTGGCTTTGCCAGGGCCAATTTCGGCGACGATGACGGCGATGGGGTATTGCCTTGGGTAGCCGAAAGGCTGGCCGCGCTCCACGCCGGCAAACCGGTGCTTTTCGACGAAGGGGACGGCATCGATTTCGAGGCGGTGGCCGCCACGAGGCCCGATCTGATCCTGGCGTCCTATTCCGGATTGAGTCAATCGGAATACGACACGCTGAGCCAGATTGCCCCGGTCGTCGCCTATCCGGAAGCGCCGTGGTCGACCGACTGGCGTGACATGATCCGCTTGAACAGCGCCGGCATGGGCATGGCCACGCAAGGCGAGGCATTGATCGCCAAGATCGAAGCCGACATCGCCAAGGTGGTAGGCGGGCATCCTGAGCTTCAGGGTAAATCGGCGATGTTCATTACCCATCTGGATGCGACGGACCTGAGCACCGTCAACTTCTATACGACGCACGATACCCGGGTGAGGTTCTTCGAGGATCTTGGCCTGAAATCGCCCAAGAGCGTC
The DNA here is from genome assembly GCF_000732195.1 of Neorhizobium vignae. GTDB lineage: Bacteria > Pseudomonadota > Alphaproteobacteria > Rhizobiales > Rhizobiaceae > Neorhizobium > Neorhizobium vignae. The sequence continues at coordinate 105,450 of NZ_JNNU01000013.1, read as the reverse complement.
GTTGAAGCTTCGAAGGCCGGAAAATTCGCCGGCTCTGTCAGTGCCGAGCGCATCGATGTCTTTGACGACGTGGATATCGTCGTCACCTATGGAAGCCAGAAGCTACTCGATGCGCTGGCGGCGAACCCCTTGATGTCGAGAATGCCGGCCGTGGACAAGGGCGCACTCGTCATGCTGGGGCGCAACCCGATCGGCACCGCGGCAAATCCGACACCGCTATCTATCTCGTGGGTCTTGAAGGACTATGTGGATCTGCTTGCGGAAGCGGCCAGAAAGTCCAAATGACGGCCGGTATCATACGATCGTTCTTGCCGGCGCTCGTCTCTCGACGTTCGAACCGGGCCCGCGGCCTCTGGCTGGCCGGATTGGTCGTGGCCCTTTCCGGCTTCTGTGCGCTCTCGGTAACGACCGGCACCCGCGAAGTGGGCTGGAGCGATGTCGTGGCGGCGCTCGCGGGGCAGGTCGACAGCATCGGCCAGGCGGCGGTGAGCGTGCGTATCCCGAGGACGGTACTTGCCGTACTTGCCGGAGCCGCACTCGGGCTTGCCGGAGCGATCATGCAGGGCGTGACCCGCAATCCTCTTGCCGATCCGGGCATTCTGGGCGTCAATATGGGAGCATCGCTGGCCGTCGTGACCGGCGTCGCCTTGTTCGATATGTCCTCCGCGCAGGCCTACATCTGGGCTGCGATCCTCGGAGCGGGGTGTTCGGCAGTTTTCGTTTACACGATCGGATCGCTTGGGCGTGGCGGGGCAACCCCGTTGAAGCTCGCGCTGGCCGGAGCCGCAACGTCGGTTGCCTTCTCCTCCATGGTGATCGCCCTGGTGTTGCCGCGCGCCGATATCGCGGGCGGCATCCGCTCCTGGCAGATCGGCGGTGTGAGCGGAGCGACCTTTGAACGCATTGTTCCGGTGCTGCCGTTTCTTGCCGTCGGTTTCGTGGTCAGCCTTCTGTCGGCGCGAAAGCTGAACTCGCTGGCTTTGGGCGACGACGTGGCGGCAGGACTTGGGGAGCGCGTCGCCGTTGCCCGCGCCGTCGCCTCATTCGGCGCCATCTTGCTGTGCGGGGCAACAACGGCAGTTTGTGGGCCCATCGGCTTCCTCGGACTGGTCGTGCCGCATGTCTTCCGCCTGCTGGTCGGGGTCGATCACCGGTGGTTGCTGCCGTTTTCCGCGCTCGGCGGCGCTTGCCTGCTGCTGGCGGCGGATGTCGTCGGGCGTATCGTCACCAGGCCAGCCGAGATCGAGGTCGGGATCATCACGGCCCTCGTCGGGGCGCCGTTCTTCATCTGGATCGTCAGCCGGCAGCGGGTTCGGGAACTGTGACAGCGCTTTCCCCAACCATCGATCTCCTCGTTGAAAACCGCCGCCGCCGGGCGCGCCGGCACGTTTTCGTGATCGCCATTCTGCTGGCTATCATGGTCGCCCTCTTTGCGGTGACCTTGTCGCTCGGCCAGTCCTTCACGCCGCCCGGGGACGTGATCCGCGTCCTGCTCGGAGATGATGTCCCAGGCGCTGCCTTTACGGTCGGCAAGCTGAGGCTGCCGCGCTCGGTCCTTTCCGTTCTCGCCGGACTGGCCTTTGGGCTCGGCGGCGTCACGTTCCAGATCATGCTGCGCAATCCCCTTGCCAGCCCGGACATCATCGGGATCACGTCGGGCGCAAGCGCTGCGGCCGTGTTCGCCATCGTTGTCCTGTCGTTGAGTGGGCCGATCGTTTCGGTCCTTGCTGTTGTCGCCGGCCTCGGCGTGGCGCTGCTGGTCTACGCCCTGTCATTCCGCGATGGAGTGGCGGGAACGCGGCTCATCCTCGTCGGCATCGGCATCTCCGCCATGCTGGAAAGCATCGTCGGTTATATCCTCTCCAGCGCTCCTGCCTGGAACCTTCAGGAAGCAATGCGCTGGCTGACCGGCAGCGTCAACGGAGCGCAGCTCGGCCAGGCGCTTCCACTTCTTCTGGCGCTGGTGACGTTCGGCGGGCTGCTGCTCGTCCGGACACGCGAGCTGGAGGCGCTTCGCCTGGGTGACGACACGGCCGCGGCCCTGGGGGTCAAGGTGGCAAGGACCCGGATGCTGGTTATCGTCGCAGCCGTCGGCATGATTGCATCCGCGACGGCGGTGACGGGGCCGGTTGCCTTTGTGGCCTTCCTGTCAGGACCGATCGCCTCCCGGGTCGTCGGACGCAACGGATCGTTGCTGATACCGGCGGCGTTGATCGGAGCGATACTTGTCCTGGGCGGTGATTACGTCGGTCAATTCCTCCTGCCAGGCCGTTATCCGGTGGGCGTGGTGACCGGAGCACTGGGCGCTCCCTATCTGATCTATCAGATCGTGCGCGCCAACCGGATGGGAGGCTCGCTATGACTATTCATTCTCTGACCGCCAGCCGGCTTTCGGCCGGTTACAGCGATGTCGAAATCCTGCATGCGCTGGATCTTGCCGTGCCGCCCGGCAAGATTACCGCTGTCGTCGGTGCCAATGCCTGCGGCAAGTCCACGCTCTTGCGCACCATGTCCCGGCTCATCTCGCCAAGCCAGGGGCATGTGTTGCTGGACGGCAAATCGATTCACCGTGTCCCATCCCGGGAGCTGGCCCGGACACTGGGGTTGCTTCCCCAGTCGCCGATCGCCCCGGAGGGCATTACCGTCGCCGATCTCGTCAGCCGTGGGCGGCATCCGCATCAAAGCCTGTTTTCACGTTGGACGCGCAAGGACGATGAAGCCGTCGAGAGCGCGCTCACGGCAACCAAGACCGTCGAGCTTGCCGAGCGGCCGGTGGACGAGCTTTCCGGTGGGCAGCGTCAGCGCGTCTGGATCGCCATGGCGCTGGCGCAGCAGACCGACGTCCTGCTGCTGGACGAACCGACGACGTTTCTCGACATCAATCACCAGGTCGAAGTTCTCGATCTGCTGACGGATCTCAACCACGCGCGGGGAACCACGGTCGTCATGGTCCTGCACGACCTCAATCTTGCGGCGCGCTACGCGGACTACCTCGTCGCGATAGCCGAGGGACGCGTGCATGTCGCAGGCGCGCCCGAGGACGTGCTGACGGAAGAGAACGTGCGGCAAGTCTTCGGGCTCGAGAGCCGCGTCATTACCGACCCGACATCGGGCCGGCCGATCATGCTGCCGATCGGTCGCCATCGGATGGCGGAGGGGCAAGATTTAAAGGAGAACCGGTCATGAATGCAGTTCAGCCGCTCAGGTTGTCAGGCATTGCGCTGCCAAAGGATGCCGAACGCATGCTCGACGAAATCTGCGAGCACTTTGTTGAGCATGCCGACGTGCAGCGAAGCGAGAACCATGCCCTGCTGAAGAGCACGAGCAGCACCACAAGCATTCGGCTGGCAGACAGCAAGCTCCTGATCGAACTGGCATGCGAGTCGGAAGCGGCGTTGCAACTGAATCGGACGATGATTGCGGAACACCTGTTTTACTTTGCAGGGGAGGATCCGTTTGAATTGACGTGGTCGGAGCATTCGTCCCTCGCAGTGCTGCCGAATATTCACGAGGTGTCGGTTGTCTCGGCGGAGGATGTGACCCCTCACATGCGGCGCGTGAAGTTTACCTGCGCCGATGTCGCACCGTTCCTCGGCGGCGACATGCACGTTCGCCTTCTAGTCCCCCCGAAGGGAAGGCAGCCAGTATGGCCGGGAATCCGCCAGGACGGTCGCGTCGCCTGGCCCGAGGGAGAAGACGAGATTCTGGTCCGCATATACACGATCCGCGCCGTCGATATCGAACGCCGGGAATTGTGGATCGACTTCCTGCAACATCCGGAAACCCACGTTGCGACACCCGGAGCCGACTTCGCCCGCGACGTGCAGCCCGGAGAAAAAGTAGCGCTGCTCGGGCCCGGAGGCGGCAGTCTTCCGGCAGCACAGTCCATTCTTCTGGTCGGCGACGAAAGTGCTCTTCCAGCCATCGCCCGGATCGCAGCCGAAGTGGCGCCGGGCACCCGGATGCAAGCTATCATCGAAGTGCTGGATGAGGCGGAGGAACAGCCGCTTCCGTCAGCGGGTTCATTGGATGTCCGCTGGCTGCATCGGCGGAGTTATGCGGCCGGAGCGAAAGGCATTCTTGCCGAGGAGGCCAAGAAAGCGATCACTTCCATCGACGACGAGACCTTCGTCTGGGTCGCCTGCGAAAAGGAGGATGTGCGTTCCATCCGCGCCTTCCTGAAAAGTCGCAGGCCCGACAAAAAGAAGATGTATGTGGCCTGGTACTGGGAACGACATTCCGCCTAACCCCCGGTGTGCCGGGCGATCCTTGTTCGCATTTGTCGCGCAGGAGGCGGTTGGCCACCGATATCACCGCCGACGGGTAAAGCCGCTCTGCGAACTCGTTCCAAGAGGCGACTAACGGGGCACGTCGAAGCTGCCGGCACGCTGCTGGCCGCCCTCTTGAGGCTTGTCCTCCGCGATCTATATGAACTTGCTCAAGGGTTTCCACTGCAAAGGTTGAACATGACAGAACGGTTCGAAGAGGCGGAGTTTATCGACCCTGCGCGTATATCGAGCGGCGTGCCCGGTCTCGATACGATCCTCGACGGCGGCCTCGATGAAAACCGGCTTTATCTTTACGAGGGCCGACCTGGGACGGGGAAAACCACGATCGCCCTGCAATTTCTGCTCGAAGGTGTCCGCCAGGGAGAGCAGGTGCTTTACATCACACTTTCCGAGACGGAACGCGAACTGCAGCTTGTCGCCTCCCGTCACGGCTGGTCCCTCAAGGGATTAGAGGTATTCGAGCTCGTCCCTCCGGAAACAACGCTCGATCCCGACCGCGAATTGACGGTCTTTCATCCGGCGGAAATGGAGCTCAACGAGACGACGAAACTCATTCTCGATCGCGTCTCCGAACTTAACCCGAAGCGCGTGGTCATCGACAGCCTTTCGGAATTGCGCCTCCTCGCGCACAGTCCCCTGCGTTACCGGCGCCAGGTCCTGGCACTGAAGCACTTCTTCGCCAGCCGGCAGTGCACGGTCATTCTTCTTGATGATCTGTCGTCTCAACAGAACGATCTGCAACTCCATTCGATTTCGCACGGGGTCGTGCTGCTGGAGCAGTTGGCGATCGACTTCGGCGCCGAACGGCGTCGCATGCGGGTCGTCAAGATGCGTGGCATCAAGTTCCGCGGCGGCTACCATGATTTCACGATCGAGAAGGGCGGTCTCCACATTTTTCCGCGCCTCATCGCCGCGGAGCATCATCAGGCTTTCGACGACGCGTTCACCTCCAGCGGGAACAAGGAAATCGACGACATGCTGGGCGGCGGTCTTGAGCGGGGTACCAACGTCCTGTTTCTGGGTGCCGCCGGGGTGGGAAAGTCGTCACTTGCCTTGACCTATGCCTTGGCGGCGGCGGACCGCGGCGAACATGCCGTCATTTATGCCTTCGACGAAGGGCGTGGAACGCTGCAGGCGCGGGCCAGGAATTTGGGTTTCGATCTCCAAACCCACCTGGATAGCGGGTTGATCCGGTTGCAGCAGATCGATCCCGCAGAACTTTCCCCGGGGGAGTTCACCGCCAACGTCCAGAAAAGCGTGGAGGTCGACGGGGCGCGCGTCGTCGTCATCGACAGTTTGAACGGCTACATGAACGCGATGCCGGACGAGCGTTTTCTGATCCTGCAGATGCATGAACTGCTGACCTACCTTGGCCAGCGTGGCGTACTTACCATCCTTGTCCTTGCTCAGCATGGGCTCGTAGGCCCGCTCGAAGCTCCGCTCGACTTGAGCTATCTCAGCGATTCCGTCGTCATGTTGCGATATTTCGAAGTGCAGGGGACCGTGCGCCGAGCGATATCCGTCGTGAAAAAGCGAAGCGGCAGGCACGAGCACAGCGTGCGCGAGTTCAACCTGTCCGACAACGGCATAAGGCTCGGGCCGCCAACCTTGGAGTTCACCGGCGTGCTGGCCGGCTCGCCGCACTTTTCAGCCGCTCCTGTAACGAGTTCAGCAGACGGAAATGATGGCGCCAAGTGAAGACCAACCCGAACCCGTTATTGTCTTTGCACCGGTCGGCAGAGATGCAGCCGCCTCCGTCGGCTTGCTTAACCGGAGCGGCATCGCGGCAAAGACCTGCGACGATCTTCAAAGCCTTGTAGCCGCGTTGCAGGCCGGTGCTGCGGCCGGGTTCATTGCTGAAGAAGCCCTGTTTGGACAAGACGCCAGCCTCCTGTTCAAATGGGTTGCGGACCAGCCGCCATGGTCGGATCTTCCCTTCATCCTCCTGACCAGCCGCCAGGAACAGGCCGCTATCGAGGCGTGGCGGCAAAGACTGATCAACTCCTTGCGCAACGTGGCTCTCCTGGAACGGCCGGTCCAGGCCCAGACCCTTGTCAGCACGATACAATCCGCGCTTCGTGCAAGAGCCCGGCAGTTGGAGTTGCGTGGACTGCTGGCGGAGCGCGAGCAGGCCGCGCAGGAGCTGGAGAAGCAGGTCATATTGCGTACCCAGGAGCTCAAGGCCGCCAATGAGGCCCTGCGCGACCAGATGACGGTGCGTGCGCATGTTGAGGAGAAGCTTCGGCAGGCTCAGAAGATCGAAGCGATCGGTCAGCTGACCGGGGGGGTGGCTCACGATTTCAACAATCTGCTGATGGTCATTTCCGGAGGGCTGGAAATGCTCGACCGCCAGACGGACCCCGCCAGGCGCAAACGGTTGATGGACGGGATGCGTCAAGCCGCCGAACGCGGATCCGGCCTGACACGGCAGCTTCTGGCTTTTTCCCGGCGTCAGGAACTGCAGCCGCAGACGATCGATCTGGCCCGCCAGATCGGAGGTATGCGCGAACTGCTCGACCGCAGCCTGAGGGGCGATGTCCACGTCACGCTCGAATTTTCACCCGACCTGTGGCCGGTCGAGGTCGACGCAAGCGAGCTTGAGCTTGTTGTTCTCAACCTTGCTGTCAACGCCCGCGACGCAATGCCGAGAGGCGGCACGATCGAAATCCATGCTGAAAATCTTCCGCTCCTGGATCAAGGCGGCTCCACGAAAGATTTCGTCACCCTGTCCGTTAGCGACAACGGCTCCGGAATGACCCGAGAGGTGCAGGCGCGCGTGTTTGAACCGTTCTTTACCACGAAGGATATCGGCAAGGGGTCCGGCCTTGGCCTTGCGCAGGTACACGGTTTCGTCCAGCAATCTGGAGGCAAGATAGAACTCCAAAGCGAAGTCGGCCGAGGGACGAAAATAACCCTCTTCCTGCCCCGTTCCTCGAAGGAGCCTCGACCGGATCATCAGCACGTGGATCTGCATGTCGCGCGACGCCCCCCCGCTTCGGCGGGAAGCGTCCTCCTGGTTGAAGATGACGACGAAGTCGCGGCTCTTGTCAGCGAGATGCTGGAAGATCTCGGTTTTCAGGTGGTGCGGGCTGCGACAGCGGCGGCCGCTCTGGGGGCTCTTGCCAACGGGCGGCGGGTCGACGTGGTGTTTTCGGACATCATGATGCCCGGAGGAATGAACGGCGTGGAGCTGGCCAGAGAAATTCGAGCGCGCCGCTTGGACCTGCCGATCCTGTTGACGAGCGGATATTCGGAGGTCACCAAGCAAGCGGCAGAGGCGCAAGGCATCAAGATCCTGCGCAAACCCTATCAATTGGCCGAGCTGTCAGAGGCCCTCAGGGGCGCACTATCCCGGCACGACGTAAATTAATGCCGCCAGAGCCGACAGTTCCTCCCCTTCAGTCGAACGAAGCGACCGCCTCGTCGACCAGGAGATATCCGTCGCAATTCGAGAATCATATTCACGCCGTTTGGGGCCGTCGCTCCAGCAGTAACGCGCTATCTTACAACTCTGAATAACAAATCCTTTAATCATTTATCCTAGGATCGCAGGGTTGGAGGAGTAGATGCAGGATTTTCTGGAAAGCAAGGCTGGCAGACAGCTGGCGCAGGTGGCAGCCGCCGCGATGCTGTTGCTCGTCGGTTGTATAGTCTATGACGATATGCTGCTAAGGCTGGTTCAGTCGGTCAGTGCGGGGAAAGCCCACCTCATCATCATTGTACTGATCGTTGCCGGTCTTGCGAGCTTTGCCTATTCGGTGCTGCGCATTCTCGATATGCGTAATGAAATGATGAATCGCCGGAAGGCCTTCGATGAGGCTGACCATATTGCCACGCACGATCATCTGACGAAACTTCCCAACCGCTATGCCTTCGACAGGTTCGTTCTTTCGCACCCCGATGAAAAGCTGCAGGAAACCGGTGACGACAACGGGCCCCAGACCGCAACGGTATTTTCGTTAGATCTCGACGGCTTCAAGAAGGTCAATGACCTTCTTGGTCACCAGGGGGGCGATATCCTTTTGAAGGAAGTGTCGCGGCGCATCTGCGCATTGGCTGAATACGAATGCGTCTTCCGCTTCGGTGGCGACGAATTCGTCGCCGTGGCACGCAACCTCTCGCCGGAAAAGGAAGAGCTCTTCGCGCAGCTGCTCATCCATTCGGTTTCCCGGCCGGTCCGGATCGGTACACTGCTGACGGAGGTCGGTGCCAGCGTCGGTTATGCACGCCTGCCGGACCACGGCAGCTCGCTCGAGGACGTCTGCCACCGGTCGGATGTCGCGCTGTACGAGGCGAAGAGCCGGGGTCACAATCAATATTCTCTGTTCCAGCCCGAGATGCAGGAGAAGGTTTCCGAGCGGGCCAAGCTCGAAGGCGACCTTCGCCGCGCCATCGACGAGGGCAAGATCGACCCGTTCTACCAGCCGCTGATCAATCTCAGGACAGGTGAACTCTGCGGTTTCGAAGCGCTTGCCCGGTGGAACAAGGACGGCGTATTCGTTTCGCCGCAACACTTCATTGCCGTGGCCGAAGAGACAGGCCTCATTACCACGCTCTTCGAGCAGCTTCTGTCGAAAGCCTGCCGCGATGCGCAGCTTTGGCCGGGAACATTGTCGCTCTCCTTCAACGTGTCGCCTGTCCAGATGGAAGACAGGCTGCTCGCAAGCCGTGTTCTCCACATCCTGCAACAGACCGGCCTACAGTCATCGAGGCTGGAAATCGAGATTACCGAAAACGCCCTGATCGACGACCCGGACCTTGCCGCTACAACGATCGAGCAATTTCATGCCGCCGGCATCCAGGTGGCGCTCGATGATTTCGGAACCGGATATTCAAGCCTGGCGCAGTTGGCACGCTTCAAGTTTGACAAGATCAAGATCGACAAAAGTTTTGTGTCGAGCTTCACCCATAACGACAAGAGCGCCAAGATCATCGATGCCGTGCTTGGCTTAAGCCGTAGTCTCAACCTCAAGACCACTGTCGAGGGGATCGAGGAGAACGCCCAGCTCGCCTACTTCCTTGGCCAGGGCTGCGATATCGGGCAGGGCTATATCTTCGGCAAGGCGATGCCGCAATCGGAAGTCATCGGCTTCGTCCACGACCGCAAGCGGGCATTGAGCGCCTGAGCGAAAATCTGCCGCGGAGAGACCAGCCAAAGGTCCTGGCCGAGACGTATTGGCGTTGTCGCCATCTTCACGGCCAGGAGATTTAATGTGACGCGGGAGCTATACGGCTACCCGTGCCTCCGGCCCAAGCTGTGACCGAAGCACGAAGCCGTTCTGCGGGCGCTTGAGGCCGAGGTTCTCCCGCAAGGTTGTTCCTTCATATTCATGCCGGAAAAGGCCACGCTTGCGCAGGATCGGCACGACCTGATCGACGAAGTCCGTCAATCCGGCGGGCAGGATCGGCGGCATGATGTTGAAGGCGTCGGCAGCGCCGTTCTCGAACCATTGCTGCATCGCGTCGGCAATCTGCTCCGGCGTGCCGATCACCGTGCGATGGCCGCGGGCGGTCGCGACGGCCAGATAGAACTGGCGCAGCGTCAGATTGTTTCGCGACACCAGATCGGTAACCAGCTTGAGGCGGCTCTTGTTGAGTTCCGTATCCTGCGGCAGAGGTGGAGCAGGATCGTCCAGGGAATAGCCGGAAAGGTCGACGCCCTTGTAGTGGCGGGCGAGGATGTTCCAGGCGATGGAGGGATGAACGAGCGACTGGATATAGTCGTAGTTCTCCTGTGCCTCCTTTTCGGTGCCTCCGAGAACGGGGAATATGCCCGGACTGATCAAGAGGTCGTCCTGGCTGCGTCCATAGCGGGCAAGTCGTCCCCTGACGTCGGAATAGAATTCCTGGGCATCTTCGAGCGTCTGATTGGCGGTGAAGATCATTTCTGCGGTTCTCGCCGCAAGCTCGCGGCCGGGTTCCGATGCGCCGGCCTGCACGATGACCGGGTAACCCTGCACGGGACGGCCGACATTGAGCGGACCGGTGACCGAGAAGAACTGGCCCTTGTGGTCGACGAGATGCACCTTGTCGGGATCGAGATAAACGCCGCTTTCCTTGTCGAGGATGAAGGCGTCGTCTTCATAGGAATCCCACAACCCCTTCACGAGATCGACGAATTCCTCGGCCCGCGCGTAGCGGTCCGCATGGGCGGGATGGCCGGGGATGGAGAAGTTCTTGGAGACGTCCGCTCCGGTCGTGACCACATTCCACGCCGCCCGACCCTTGGAGATATAATCGAGCGAGGCAAATTTGCGCGCCAGAAGATAAGGGTCTTCGTAGGTGGTGGAAGCGGTAGCGACAAAGCCGATATGGCTCGTGGTCTGCGACAGAGCCGCCCATAGAGTCACGGGTTCGAAATGGGCACCCTGCGAGGAACGCCGAAGCGCTTCCGGGTCCTTGGCACGCTCCCAGCCGGCCGGACTGTCGGCCACGAAGACTAGATCGAACTTGCCGCGTTCCGCCGTCTGGGCCAGTTCGCGGTAGTGATCGATGTTCAGTCCCGCGTCGGCCTGCGAGGCCGGATGGCGCCAGGCTGCCACATGATGGCCCGTCGCCATGATGAAGGCCCCAAGCCGCATTTGTCTCTTCTGTTTACTCATTGACGTGTCCCCCGTTCGAGGCGTTGAGATTGAGCTGACCCTTGCTGGTCATGATGACAACTTCCGTTGGATTTCAGGCGGCTCGCCGTCCGGGAGTTTCGACCCCGAGGCGACTTAAAAGCTGGGTGCGGATCTTTGCGAAGCGCAGATCGCCGTGATCGCGGGGTGTCGGCAGATCGATCCGCAGGTCCTCGATCAGATGGCCCTCGTCGAGAACCAGTATTCGGTCGGCGAGCGAGATTGCCTCGTCGACGTCGTGGGTGACGAGCAACACGGCCGGGCGGTGCCTTGCGCACAATTCCCGCAGCAGGTCGTGCATCTTCAGCCGGGTCAGTGCGTCGAGGGCGCCGAACGGCTCGTCGGCCAGCAGCAGGGACGGCTGGCGGACCAGCGAGCGTGCAAGGGCGACTCTCTGCTGCTCGCCGCCCGAGAGCTGGTTGGGCCAGGCCGCCTCGCGCCCCTCAAGGCCCACCTCGGCCAATGCCTTTCTGCCTGCTTCCTGCCCGGCAGCCCCCGGCATACCGAGCGTGACATTCTGGATGACTGTGCGCCAGGGCAGAAGTCGCGCATCCTGGAAAACCACCGAAAGGTTTTCCGGGGTTTCAAGCGTCCCGGTTCCCTCGACGTCGTGATCGAGGCCGGCGAGCGCCTTGAGGAAAGTGCTTTTGCCGGAGCCGCTCCTGCCGAGGAGGGCGACGAACTCCCCTCGGCGATATCGAGATCCACGCGATCCAGGATCGTCTTGGTGGCGAACCGGCGCATGAGGTTGCGGACATGCACGGTTCTGGATGCGGATGTCAGTTGGCTAGAGTGCGGCGCCATGAGAGGACCCTCCGTTCGAGCAGGCGGACGAGACCGTCCGAGACGAGGCCGAGCAGCACGTAGACAACCAGGCCGACGAGGATGACATCGGTTTGCCCATAGTTGCGGGCGAGTTCGATCATGTAGCCGAGCCCGCTGGTGGCGTTGATCTGCTCGACCACGACAAGGGAAACCCAGCAGAGAGTGACGGCAAACCGCAGACCCAGGAGAAAGCCGGGCAATGCGCCCGGCAGCACCACCTGGAAGATGAAGTCTTTCTGGCTCATGCGCAGGGTCTCGGCCAGTTCGACATAGCGGCTGTCGATGCTGCGCAGGGCATTATGGGTGTGGATGTAAATGGGTATGATCACGGCAAGGGCGATCGTCGTGACCTTCATGCCTTCGCCGATGCCGAACCACAGGATCAGCAGGGGGATCAGAGCGAGCGTCGGGATGGCGCGCTTGATCTGGACGGGACCGTCGATCAGCGCTTCGCCGATCCGGGAAAGACCGGCGGTGACGGCAAGGATCGTGCCGATGACCAGGCCGATGCTGAGGCCAAGCAGGGCGCGTGTGGCCGAAGTCACGAAATTGTCCTGCAGTCGCCCCTGTTCGATCAGCCTTCCAAAGGCTTCGACGACCGTCCAGGGCGCAGAGAGTATGCGCGGGTCGATCCAACCGAGAGCCGATCCGGCCACCCAGAAGAGCACCAGCAATGCCGGCCCGATCTGCAGTCCGAAGGGTATCGCCGGTCCCGGTCCCAGTCTCCGGCGGCTCCGGGACGTGCGGGGCCTCGCCACGGCCGGAATGGTATATGCACTTTCACGGCTGGACGGCCGGGACGATTTCACCTCATCCGCATCCCAAATGGTTGCCATGCTTCAGATCTCCTCTTGGATGATGCGTGGATTACTGGCTTTTCGCCAAGGCGGCGGAGGCGGTTTTCTCGAAGCGGTTGTCGAAGATCTTTTCCACGTCGAAGGGCTTGTAGCCGAGCTCCGCCGCCAACAGATTGATCGTCTGCTGGTGGCGTTTCTTCACCTCGCTCCAGTCTCCGGAAACGACCTGTTCCCCCGTCAGCTCGACGAGATATTCGCCGTCGTCCTGGCTGAGGCCCTGCTGACCGACATAATATTCCTTGATCCAGATTTCCGGGTTCTTGTTCACCCACTCGGTGGCGCGTGCCCAAAGCCCGACATATTCCGCAAGAGCCGCAGCCTTTGCCGGATCGTCCAGCACCCATTGCGGTGCATAGAGATGAGCTGGATCATCGCGCAGCCCGTGTTCGACGAGCGTTGCTCCATCGCCGCCGTACTGGGCGATATAGCGCCGGATGTAGACGCCCCCGAGCGGCGCGACATCGACCTGTTTGCTGGCCAGCGCCTTCGGATAGACGTCGCCGGTGCTCGGCAGTTCTACCAGCGTGACGTCACTTTTCTTGAGACCTGCGGCCTTAAGTGCGCGGAGAACCAGTGCTCCCTGGGCCTGGCCGGGGCTGAACGCGATGCGCTTGCCGCGGAAGTCGGCCAGCGTCTTGACGCCGGCGCCGGGCGCCACTCCGAAACGGTAAATGGGATTGGCAATGGGGTCGCGGCGTTCGCGATAGGCGATGTTGCGAACGGGCAGATTGTTCCAGTTGGCGAAGATCGACGGAATTTCCGCAACCGACCCGACGTCGAGTGCCTTGGCGCGGAATGCTTCCGACGTTTGTGGGCCCCCACTGATATTTGCCCATTTGACTTCAAACGACAGCTCCTTGATCAGGCCTGAGACTTCCAGCGCCTTTTGCGTCACCGGATCCCCGATCGTCAGGACTGTCCCGGGCGGCACCTTCGGAAGAAGGGGCGCATTTGTCTGGGCCATGACCACCCCGCTTATGGAGCCGAAGGCAAGCAGGCCGAACAGCACGGTTCTCACTGTTTTTACCAATGTCATTGTTGATTTTCCCCTTGTCGTTGCAGGATCCGGAAATCGATGCTCGGAAGGGTGAGATATTTTCTATAAAACAAATAGACTATTTAATTTAAGAATGCGCCGGATAGTGAAATATCGTCCCAACATGTCGATCATCGACATGAGAACCGACGCCCTTGATGGCGGCCTCCCGATTTCTCGATCTGCGGCTAAAGCGCCTGCCGAGGGATGAACTGCAGCTCATCGCTTGCAGCAAAGAGAGGGGCTTGCGCGTTGCAACGCGTTGCTCTTAGAAAGATGCCTTGTCCAGCGCTTGGATTTCTCGCAGGCGCCAGGCGCGCGGCGTTTCGCCCGTCTGCTTCACGAAAAAACGCGAGAAATAGGCAGGGTCGGAAAAGCCGAGGCGATGGCCAACCTCCTGCACGGAGGCGAGGGAGAAGACGAGTTCGCGCTTGGACTCTTCGATCAGTTTTGCGGTGAGCAGGTCGTGCGCGGTGCACCCCGCCATCGACCGGACAATGCGGTTGAGATGTGTCAGCGAGATGCCAAGTTCGCCCGCATAAAAGGATATCGGCTTGTGCGAGCGGAAATGCTGCTGGATCAGGCCATTCAGCATGTCCATCCGCCGCTCGCCTTCGTTCGCGGGGAGCTGGTTGAGGTTGTCCGCATGAGAGATGCGCGCGGTCAGCCTCAGGGCGAGCTTTACGTAGGAAGTCAGAAGTTCGTGACGTCCGTTATTGCGGTGATCAAACTCCTCGCCAATTCGTTTCAGCGTTTGCACCACGTAGGCTGCATCGGCATTCGGCGGGTCGAGTGGGGTAAGGCGCGGTGTCGCAAGCCATTCGCCGAAGCGGCTGCGCTCTCCCGGCTGGTGCCCAAGATGGGAGCTCAGGATGGTGATGACCAGTCCCTCGATATCGCGGGAGAACCGGAAGCCGTGACTGAGGCCGGGAGGGACGGTGACTATCGACGGTGGCCGGATGGGATAGGTTTCGCTGCCGAAGGTCGCGTCGCCTGACCCCGCTTCGATGTACAGTATCTGAAAGAATGCCTCATGTCGGTGAAGGCGGATTTCCCACTGGTGGCGGCTGCTTCTCGACCTGATGGTTTCGCAATGCAGCCAGAAATCATTCCGTTTGCCTGGATCCTCTCCGTACAGCTGGTAAATCGGTATGTGCCTGTTCATCGGATATCTCCGGCCTCGATGTTCGGTTTGTCCAATTTTTTGGCCCGAATGTCCATTGCCGCGAATGGGGAAGGCGAGCACAATTTGCCAAAACGAAAACTCTCGGGAGGAGATGCATGAGAACGCAGGTCGCCATTATCGGCTCCGGACCGTCGGGCCTCTTGCTTGGCCAGCTTCTGACGGGAGCCGGTATCGACAACATCATCCTTGATCGTGTCGGCAAGGATTACATCCTCGGGCGGGTCCGTGCCGGCGTGTTGGAGGAAGGTACGGTCGGGCTGATCGACCAGGCCGGGGCCGGCGCGCGGCTGCACGCCGAAGGCCTGCCGCACGAAGGTTTCTCACTCACCTTCGATGGCCGTGATCACCGCATCGACCTGCATGGCCTGACCGGCGGCAAGCGGGTCATGGTCTATGGCCAGACGGAAGTGACGCGCGATCTGATGGTAAGCCGCGAAAAGAGTGGTGCCGTGACAATCTATGAGGCGGGCAATGTCCGGCCGCATGATTTCGATGGTCGCTTGCCCTACGTCACCTATGAAAAGGATGGCACGACGCATCGCATTGACTGCGATTTTATCGCCGGCTGCGATGGTTTTCACGGCCCAAGCCGCAACGCCGTGCCGGAAAGCGCAATCCGTGTTTTCGAGAAGATTTATCCGTTCGGATGGCTCGGTATCCTGGCGGAGGTCGCACCCGTCAATCATGAACTGATCTATGCAAACCATCCTCGGGGCTTCGCGCTTTGTTCAATGCGATCGGCGACCCGCAGCCGCTATTATATCCAGTGCGCCCTCGACGAGAAGATCGAGGACTGGAGCGACGACCGATTCTGGGACGAACTTCGCCGCCGCCTGCCTGCGCATCACGCGCAGGCGTTGATTACCGCGCCGTCCTTCGAGAAATCGATCGCACCGTTGCGCTCGTTCGTTGCCGAGCCGATGCGGTTCGGCAGCATGTTCCTCGTCGGCGATGCAGCGCATATCGTGCCGCCGACGGGAGCCAAGGGCTTGAATCTAGCTGCAAGCGACGTGCATTACCTCTTCAAAGGGCTGCGGGAGCACTATCTGGACGGTGCAGGCGCGGGCATCGACGCCTATTCCGAGAGAGCGCTTGCGCGCGTATGGAAGGCGGTGCGCTTCTCCTGGTGGATGACGACGATAATGCACCGTTTTCCCGGGACAGGCGAATTCGACCAGAGGATTCAGGAAGCCGAGCTGGATTATCTGACCCATTCGCGGGCAGCTTCGACGGCGCTTGCGGAAAACTACGTGGGCTTGCCCTTCTGACGCGGCATCGATCGATCACAGATCGGCAATGCCACAAACGCGGCTGCTCGAAATGGAGAGCTGTCAGCCAGTCTCCGCTTTCTGCTGATAACCCCGTTTCACCTTGCTGCGGGCAAGTGCCAAACACCGGCGCTCTGCTTCCTGCCGCGAGCCGAACAGGTCGATGTGGAAACGCCCCTTGGTGCCGATGCGGCCCCAGTTGCGGGTGAGTGCTGCGCCATCGAAAAGATCGGGCTCGACCGTAAGCACGTAAAAGCGGGCCATGTTGCGGGTGGGGTCGCGGCGGGTGAGGAGAAGCGGTTCGTTGGTCATGCCCGCAGAATCGCAAGTCCGGATTCTGCCGTCCAACGACATGATTGAATCGATCCGGCCTCATCGATTCACGGAGTTGATGGGTTCAGCGCAGCAGGGATTTCAGAAGCCTTGCAACGCCCTTCAGCGGTTCCAGATAACGCTCGGCCATTTCGGCCGCGGGGACGCTTGCCGCCGGTGCGCCGATATTGATCGCGGCGACCACCCGGCCGCGATCGTTTTCCAGCGGCACCGCAATCGAGCAGAGGCCGAGTTCCAGTTCCTGGTCGATGACCGCGAAACCCTGTTCGCGAACGTGGGCAAGCTCCTCCATCAGCCGGACAGGATCGGTCAGCGTCCGGGGGGTGAAGGATTTCAGGTTGCTCTGTTTCAGGAGTGCCAGGCTTTCGTTCTCTGGCAGGGCCGCCAGCAGGACGCGGCCCATCGAGGCGCAATAGGCGGGAAGGCGGCTGCCGGGCATCAGGTTGATCGACATCACCCGCTTCTGCGAGGCGCGGGCGATATAGACGACCTCCGTTCCATCGAGCACGCTCGCGGATGCGCTCTGGCGAACCTCCTCGGCGAGTTTGTCGAGAAAGGGCTGGACGATGTGGGGCAGGGGGGTGGCGGAGAGATAGGCATGGCCAAGCCGCAAAATCTTCGGCGTCAAGACGAAGAATTTTCCGTCATAATCGGCGTAGCCGAGCTCGGCCAAGGTCAGCAGGCAACGGCGGGCCGTCGCCCGGTCAAGCCCGGTCGCCTTTGCCACGTCAGCGATCGCCAGCCGCGGCGTCGTTTCGCCGAACGCCTCGATGACCTTCAGGCCCCGCGCGAAGCCGCTGACGAAATCCGTTTCCCGCATGATATTCCCTGTGTCTCGCCCTTTGTCGACGCAATGTGAAGCCGCGAGGATGTGCAGGCTCTGCATCCCTGGTTCGAACAATATGTGCGATATATGAACAAAGGTCAATTATCGCACATACTTCTTGCTGTCTTTCCCCTGCTGATCTATCTGTTTTCGCGGAGGCACGGCGGGCAAGTTCGCCGGGTATAGCGAAGGAGATATCCCGTATGGACAAGACAATCGGGAGCACGGCGGAAGCCGTCTCCGAGATCGGTGATGGCGCGACCATCATGATCGGCGGTTTTGGCGGATCAGGCGCGCCGATCGAGCTGATCCATGCCCTGATCGACAAGGGTATCAAGGACTTGACCGTCATCAACAACAATGCCGGCAACGGTCGCATCGGCATCGCCGCGATGATCGACGCTGGCATGGTCCGCAAGATGATCTGCTCGTTTCCGAAGTCGTCGGACCCGCGCGCCTTCACCGACCGGTATCTTGCAGGCCAGATCGAGCTCGAACTCGTGCCGCAGGGCACCCTTGCCGAGCGCATCCGCGCCGGCGGCGCCGGCATACCGGCCTTCTACACGCCGACTGCCTATGGCACCGAGCTTGCCAACGGCAAGGTGATCGCCGAGTTTGACGGCCGCCACTATGTGCAGGAGCGCTGGCTGAAAGCCGATTTCGCCATCGTCAAGGCGCAGCTCGGCGATCCCCTCGGCAACCTCACCTACAACAAGGCCGGCCGCAACTTTAACCCGCTGATGTGCATGGCCGCCGCCAAGACGATCGTGCAGGTGTCGAAGATCGTGCCGCCTGGCGGCATTGATCCCGAGCATGTGGTGACGCCCGGTATCTTCATCGACCGTGTCGTCGAAGTTCCCGATCCGCAGCAGGAAGAAGTCCTCATTCGCGCCGGAGTGGCTTACGTACCAGGAGCCCAGCTATGACCCTCAACACCCGAGAAGACATCAAGCTTTCCAACGCCCAGATCGCCTGGCGCGCCGCCCAGGACATAAAGGACGGCGCCTATGTGAACCTCGGCATCGGTTTTCCGGAAATGGTCGCCCGCTACCAGCCGCCCGGCCGTGAGGCGATCTTCCACACCGAAAACGGCATCCTGAACTTCGGCGAAGCGCCGGCTGAAGGCGAGGAGGACTGGGACCTGATCAACGCCGGCAAGAAGGCCGTGACGCTGAAGCCGGGCGCTGCCTTCTTCCACCACGCCGACAGCTTTGCCATGGTGCGCGGCGGCCATCTCGACGTCGCCATATTAGGTGCGCTGCAGGTGGCGCAGAACGGCGACCTTGCCAACTGGCGGGTCGGCTCCAAGGGCGTACCGGCCGTCGGCGGCGCCATGGACCTCGTGCACGGCGCAAAGCAGGTTTGCGTCATTACCGAACACGTCACCAAGAACGGCGAGCCGAAATTAGTTGAAGCTTGTACCTTTCCGTTGACCGGCGTTGCCTGTATCACTCGGGTCTATACGAGCCATGCCGTCATCGACATCGTCGGAAAGCATTTCGTCCTGCGCGAAAAGCTTGCCGATATGACAGTCGAAGAGCTGCAGGCCATGACCGGCGCGCGCCTCTACATCGATGGGCCGGTCGCCGATCTCGTTGTGCCGAAACTGTGAGAGAGAAGATCATGACCGAAGCCTATATCTGCGATTATATCCGCACTCCGATCGGCCGTTTCGGCGGCTCGCTCTCCTCAGTTCGTGCCGACGACCTTGGGGCCATCCCCCTGAAAGCGTTGATGGAACGCAATGCCTCCGTCGACTGGGAAGCGGTTGCCGACGTCATTTACGGCTGCGCCAACCAGGCCGGCGAAGACAACCGCAACGTCGCCCGCATGGCGTCGTTGCTTGCCGGCCTGCCGGTCAGCGTCGGCGGCACCACCATGAACCGCCTCTGCGGTTCGGGCATGGACGCGGTCATCACCGCTGCCCGCGCCATCAAGGCCGGCGAGGCGGAACTGATGATTGCCGGCGGCGTCGAAAGCATGAGCCGCGCACCCTTCGTCATGCCGAAAGCAGACACTGCGTTTTCGCGCAATGCCGAGATCTACGACACGACGATCGGCTGGCGTTTCGTCAATCCGCTGATGAAGAAGCAGTATGGCGTCGATTCCATGCCGGAAACCGGCGACAACGTGGCGATCGATTACAAGGTTTCGCGCGAGGACCAGGACGCGTTTGCTGTCCGCAGCCAGGCGAAAGCCTCGGCGGCTCAGGAGAACGGCCGTCTCGCCAAGGAAATCACCTCGGTGACCATCCCGCAGCGCAAGGGTGATCCGGTGGTCGTCTCGAAGGACGAACATCCGCGCGCGACCAACATGGAAGCGCTCGCCAAGCTCAAGGTGCTCAACAGGATCGAGGGTGCGACGGTCACCGCCGGCAACGCGTCAGGTGTCAACGACGGTGCGGCAGCCCTGATCATCGCGTCGGAAGCGGCGGCGAAGAAATACGGCCTGACCCCGATCGCCCGCATCATGGGTGGCGCCACCGCCGGCGTTCCGCCGCGCATTATGGGCATCGGCCCCGCGCCTGCCACCCAGAAGCTCTGTGCCCGCCTGGGGATTTCGCCGAAGGATTTCGACGTGATCGAGCTCAACGAAGCCTTTGCGAGCCAGGGCATCGCCGTCCTGCGCGAACTCGGCCTGCAGGAAGATGCCGAACATATCAACCCGAACGGCGGCGCGATCGCGCTCGGCCACCCGCTCGGCATGTCCGGCGCCCGCATCTCCGGCACGGCAGCGCTGGAACTGTCGCTCCGCAAGGGCAGATACGCGCTCGCGACGATGTGCATCGGCGTCGGGCAGGGGATTGCAGTGGCCCTGGAACGCGTGTGATCCAAAGCCTCTCCCTTTCCTCAAGGAGGAGGGAGCTCCCCGTTTTCCAGAAAATGTGGCCGAGGGTAGGTTTGACGCCGATGGGGTCGTCCCAGATCTAGTTCACCTGCACGCCGCATTAAAAGGGATATGCTGCTGCGCAGCTGAATTACCCGCGCCGGTCTCTGACACATCGTCGCAACTGGGCATCAGGCCTTGGGTCCCGCATCCGCAAAGCCTATATAAGGCGGGTCGCAAATGCGGCGGAACCCAAGGTTTTGAGATGAGCGACGAATTGCAGGGGCGCGCGGCGCATATCGCGGCGATCCGGGAACGAGCGGAAGCGGAAATGAAGGCGATCGGCATCGACGCCGCCTTCATCGGCACGCTGGTCGATACATTTTACGGCCGTATTCTGGCGCATCCGGAACTGGGACCCGTATTCGACGAACGGCTTTCAGGGCGCTGGCCGGAGCATATGGCGAAGATGAAGAGCTTCTGGTCCTCCGTCGCTTTCCGCAACGGTGCCTATGGCGGAAAGCCGGTCCAGGCGCATCTGGGCGTCGCCAATATGACGCCCGAGCTTTTTCCGAAATGGCTGGAGCTGTTTGCCGCGACGCTGGACGACATTGCTCCGAGCCCGGAGGCGAAAGCCTGGTTCATGGCGACGGCGGACCGGATCGCGCGAAGCCTGACGCTGTCGCTTTTCTACAATCCGGCGCTTGACGACCCTGCGCTCAAGCAAGCCTGACCCGCGGGAACTCCGCCCTCACGCCTAGAAATGGCGGCCGGCATCGAGTGCTTCTTCGGCATCCTCGATCGACATCTCGAAGATTTTTCTTCCTATATCGAAGCTGAAGCCTGCCCTGGCAAAGGCGGAAAACTCCTTTGCCTTGCGCTTTTCGTCGAGTTCGGCCTTGCGGAACGGCCCGAATGCGCGCTTGCGGGCGAGGATAAGGGCGGCACGGAAGTCGTCCGCTTCGGCAACGGCAGCTGCGACCGTGCCGCTCGCCACGCCTTTCTGCGATAGTTTCTGGGCGATCATCCGCCGTGACCTGCCGCCGCGCATGCCCGAGCGAGCGCTCATCTCGGCAAAGGCGGCATCATCCAGCGCCTTGTTATCATAGGCGAACTTCACGGCGAACTCGGCAAGCGCCCTGACCTGGACCTCGCCGATATCCTCGAATTTCTCACGTGCCTTGCGCGATATGGCGTCGAAAAGCTGCTTTTCCGTGTGCATGCGCCGGTTTATGCGATAGATCGTCGAATTGCGCGCCCAGGAGAGCATGCGCGGCGTCGGTGCATCGGATTGCGGCGTCTCGTCGTCTAGATCCAGTTAAGCCTCCGACCGCTTTTACCGCCGCTTCCCGCGATGCGGCGCCGGACTTCTTACATCATGCAGCCGCGGCGAAACAACATCATCTCGGCTGTCGCGTCATACGGAGGGAACGGCTTTAAGCACATCTTGGTGTACGACGATCCGGGCGTGATATGGGACGCGCGTATAGAGATCCATGACGTCCTGGTTGACCAGACGCACGCAGCCCGACGACGTCGCCTTGCCGATGGAAGCCCATTCCGGCGAGCCATGCAGCCGGTAGAGTGTATCCTGGCCATTCTGGAAGATGTAAAGCGCCCGCGCACCAAGCGGGTTCTTGATACCCGGATCCATGCCGCCGTTCTCGATGGAGAACTTCTTGAGGCTCGGCTGTCGTGCGACCATCTCGTTCGGCGGCTTCCAGCGCGGCCAGGGCTGGCGCCAGTGAATGACGCCTTCGCCCTGCCAGGCAAAACCGTCCTTGCCGATGCCGACGCCGTAGCGCATTGCGGTGCCACCGGGCTCCACCACGTAGAGAAAACGGCCGGGCGTATCGACGACAACCGTGCCCGGCAGTTCGCCGGTCGGATCGACCACGCGCTGGCGATAATATTTCGGGTCGATCTGCTTGTAGGGGATAGCCGGCAGGAGATGGCCGCTATCCTCGACGGCAGCGTACCTGGCCTGCAGCTCCGCTTCGCTCGGAGGCTCGATCGGGCGGCGGGCCATTTCCGGCACGGGAGCCC
The DNA here is from genome assembly GCF_000732195.1 of Neorhizobium vignae. Taxonomy (GTDB): domain Bacteria; phylum Pseudomonadota; class Alphaproteobacteria; order Rhizobiales; family Rhizobiaceae; genus Neorhizobium; species Neorhizobium vignae. Next base: position 83,338 of record NZ_JNNU01000013.1, on the reverse strand, counting down.
GTTCAGCAGTGGTAGCGCAGCCGGCAAGCGTCGCGGTCATCGAGATGGAGCCTATCACGAAGGCGCGCCGCGACATCTGGTATTCGCTGGTCATGGACCGAAAGATCTTTCTGAAAATCAACGTATGTGAGCTAGTAGCGGTTTCGGGCCCAAACCAGCAAGGCGCGATGCATTCACATCACGGTGACCTTGCCGTCATCGAAAGGCGGGCAAATTCAATCCGTCCCCTTGGCCTCGTAAAACGCCCTGACGTCCTCCGCAAAGCTCCTGCGCGAATCCGGCCTGGTGTAGAACATGTGTCCGCCGCGATAGACCTTGAGCTCGGTGCGGCCGGCAGCGAGTTCAGGCGGGAGGTGGTCAATCACGTAGCGGCTGGCACCGTAAGGCGTCAGCGCGTCGCTGTAGCCGTGGGCGATCATCAGCTTGAAGGACGGGATGACAGACAGCAGGTCGCGGATATCCGTCGACGCGCTGGCGAGCGAGCGCGAGTCGCCGCCACGGCTACCGTTCCATTCCCAGCGACGGTTCACGTCCTCGTTCAGCAGCGAATAGGTCATTTCACTCGCAAACCCGAGCTCGTTGCGGGCATAGGCGGCAAAGGCGGCGCCATAGGCACGCGTGTAACCTTCGAGGATCGGGTCGTCGTTGCGGGTGACGGCATCTTCCGGATAGGCATCCGGCACCGCGTAGGCCGCGTCATAGGGGCTGACGATCTTTCCCGTTCCCCCCATCTGCTTGGCATAGACATCGCCGACGAAACCGCGGGTGCGGGCAACGATGTCCTTCGGAATGCCGGTGAGTTCGGAAACCCGGCCATAGAGCGTATCGGCCGTCTGGCCGGTGGGGGAGGGGCCGGCAAGTCCCACGAGATAGTCACCGATGGCGAAACGCTCGGCATCGGCAAGCTTTTCCGGCGTGAACTGGTTGCGGCGCTCCAGCTCGGCTGCGGCGAGCGAGGGAAGCTGCAGCGCCGCGCTCAAGGGATCGTCGGAATTGGCGAGGAAACGGCCTTCCACCAGTGGCGATAGCATGATGATGCCCGAAGCCAGCATGCCCTGACTGTTCTTCAGAGACACGGCGACCTTGGCGGCGCGAAAACCGCCATAACTTTCGCCGAGCAGGTATTTCGGGGCATCGAGCCGGTTGTTCTTCTGGACGTAGAGCGCGATCGCCTTGGATAGGCTGTCGGCATCCTGCCGCACGCCGTAATAGCTGCCGGCCGCATCGTTGCTGGCGGCGCGGCTCCAGCCGGTACCGACCGGATCGATCAGCACGAGATCGGTGAAGGCGAGCCAGCTTTCCGGGTTGTCCTTCAGCTGAGGCGTCGTGCCGTTGTCGCCGGTCGCGCCGAATTCCAGGATTTTCGGGCCGACCAGGCCGAGATGCAGATAGGCGGAGGCAGCGCCCGGGCCGCCGTTGAAGGCGAAGGTGAGCGGCCGCCCTGGTGACCGGTCCCTGGCGATATAGGCGGTATAGAAGATCTTCGCCGAGCGGTTGCCGTCCTGACCGAACAGATCGAGCGTGCCGGCTGTCGCCGTATAGGCGAGATTGCCGGAAGGCGCCTTGAAGACATGTTCCGTGGTGGAATCGGCCGGGATCAGGCTGAATATGCCGCCGCCGGCGCTCTGCTCCGTCTGACTGCCGCGCTCGCGGTTCTCGTCGCCGCCGCGCGGCTGCTGCGCCAGAACTGGCGCTGAAAGGGCCAGGACTATGGCGAGACATGCGATCATCCGATGAAACGTCAAACTGAAATCCTCCTTGACCAGCCGCACCCTATGTAGGGCGGCGCGCCGATCCGCAAAACTCAACTCCTATTGATCGACGGGGACAGGGGACTCGGTTCGCTGATTTTCAGCGTTTTAGCAGCGGCGCCTACCAATATCGCGAGGATTCCGCCACACTCTCCCGTGACCGAACAGGCCCATTCCGGTGTCGCGGAGCGAAAATTGCAAATATCGGTGCAAATCCGCAGGCTGACGGTGCGGATTTCCACGCGATCGATGGCCACAAGCGCACATAAAATTTACGCTCGTCGCCATGATTCCCAAGGCCGTATCTCCGAAGACGCCGTTTCAGCCCATGCCGGCCGTTCGCTGGGCAGGTCCCCAGACCTTTGCCGCAGACACCGCGGATGCGGCCTTCATGGCGGGTGGCGCGCTTTATCCGCTCGACCAGATCGTTCGGGCCGAACCTGACTGGGCCGGCGCCTGGCGGCAGCGGATGGCGCTGAAATGCGCGACGGCGGCGGTACGGCTTGCGGGGCGTTCGGAAGACGAGACGGGGCTGCGCGACGCCTGGCTGCTGCGCAAGCCGGGGGACGATCCGGGTCCGGCCGGGCAGATCCTTTCGGCCTGGAAGCGGCTTGGCTCGCGTGCGGCCACGCTCGATGCGGAGGTGCTGCAGGCGACGGCCGGCATGCTCGGCATCAAATGGGACGAGCCGATGGCAACCCTTGCGCAGACTTTTGACGACCTCGGCCTGACAGGATCAGCCGGGCCGTTCGCGGCCGCGGCGATCATCCGCGAGACGCACACGATCCGCCCGGATGCCGAAGCGCTCGGCTGGTGGCTTGCCGATCTGCTTCTGGCGCAGAAGCTGCGCTGGTCCGTGCCGGTGCCGCTGCTGATGAGCCAGCGCTTTTCTTCGGTGTTCCGCGCCGAAGGCGGGCGCGGCCGCATCCGGCCCGGCGAAGACGGGTTCGACCGGGCGATCTGCCTGGCTCTCGTGCATGCCGCGACCGAAGCCGGCCGGCTGGCAGCTGAGATTGCCCGGCGCGCCGAGCGACTTGCCGTCGTCACGCCGAAGCTGCGTGCCAAAGGGGCGGAGGACGGGCTGCGCCTGCTGCTCTCCGATGACGCCGTGTCGGGCTCGCTGCAAACGCCGAACCTTTCCCGTTTTGCGTCGCGCCGACTGTTCGAGAGGCTGCAGCAGCTGGAAGCGGTGCGCGAGCTTTCCGGCCGCCCCACCTTCCGCATCTACGGGCTCTGAGCATGGCGAAGCGGGCGCGGCAAATCGTACTCGACAAGGAGCTTCTCCACCTGCCGCAGGAGGCGCGGCATCGCCAATGGGCGGCGCGGGTGGAGGCGGTGATCTTTGCCTCTTCTGAGCCGGTCACCCGAAAGGTGCTGGAGCGCGTCGTCGGCGAGGACTGCGATATCGAAGCGATCATCGAGGAGATCCGGGAGGCGCTCGACGGTCGACCCTATGAACTCGTCGCGGTCTCCGGCGGCTGGCAGCATCGCACCCGGCCGGAGTTCGCCGATGTCATTCATGCCTCCGGCGCCGCCAATGCCCCTCCGGCAGATCTGACCGATCACCAGGCCTTGGTGCTGATGACGGTCGGTTATTTCCAGCCGGTGACGCGCGCCGAAATTTCAAAGATTTTCGGGCGCGAGGTAAGCCGCGATACGATCGCGACGCTTCGGCAGCTCGGCTTCCTCGCCTCTGGTCCGCGCAGTCCGACGCCCGGTGCGCCATATACCTATATCACTACACCGGCCTTCCTCACCGCCTTCGGCTTCGACACGTTGCGCGACCTGCCGGATACGGAAATGCTGGAGGACGCCGGACTGCTGAGCCGCACGCTGCCGGTCGACGATTTCGTGGAGCCGGAACTGGAAGACGACGACGACTAGCCGTAGTGCTTGAAATGTGCGGATATTGGGCTCATATTGAGCGGCAGATGATCAAAACTGGATCAGGAATTTCGAATGGCTCATGCTTTTGAAGTCGGCGCCGCCGCTTTCCGTGAACCCCAGTCCGCGCTTCTATCGGCGCGGCGGGTGTCCGATCTTCTCGGCCTGACGCATGCGGAACTGGCAAAACTGATCGGTGTCGCCCGCAACACGCTGACGGCCAAAAGCGGCGCCCGCAAGGTCGATCTGGCGCTCTCCCCTGTCGTTCGCATTCTGGCGATGGCGAGCGAGATGGCCGGCGACGAGAACCGCGCGGCGATTTGGTTCAAGCATCAGCCGATCCCCGGCTGGGCCGGCAAGACGGCCTATGACCTCGTCGGCGAGGGCAAGGCCGACAAGGTGCTCGCCTATCTGGAGGCGGTGCGCTCCGGCGTTTATGCCTGAATTGGTCTCTGAACCGATAATCCTTTGGCGTGCCTATGTGCCGCGCTGGGCGCATGCGCCGCTTTCCGGGGAGGGCGCCGCCCGTTTCGGCGGCCGATGGAACCCGGTCGGCGTAGCGACCATCTATGCGGCGCGCGAGCTTTCCACGGCCTGGGCGGAGTACAATCAGGGCTTCGTACAGCACCCCGCCCTGATCGCGCAGCTTCGACTCGAGCGCGCGCGACTCGCGGATCTGACCAGCCCCGAGGTTTTGGACGGCTTCGGTATCGACGAGACAATCCACCGCTGCGAATGGCGCGATGACCTCGACGCCGGGCGGTCACCGTCAACGCATCTCCTCAGAGAGAGGCTGCACCAGGAGGGCCATGATGGCGTCGTTTATCCATCCTTCATGTCGCCGGGCGGAACCTGCGTCGCTCTCTGGCGCTGGAACGGCAAGGACCAGCCGAAGCTCACGGTCACCGACCCCGACGGTCGACTACCGAAAGGCCCGGCTTCCTGGTTATAGCTGGGAAAGCGGCGTAGTTTCTCTCAACGAATGGAATCGATCCGACGCGGCATGAAATCAAGGTCGCTCGATGTCACACCCACAGCTGTATGGAAAATACTCCGTTCAACCTTGGCATTTAAAATTTAGTGGAATGTAATGTTTTGAGTGCATGATGAACCGAGAGAAAGCGGTGCATATGCAGCAGAACATTCGTATCACATCGCACGTCACGATCGTGCTGACTTTGCTGACGGCCCTGACGGCGCTGCTTCTCGCCGGCTTCATGTGGCTTGCCTCGGCGAAGGTGGACGATCTCGCCTTGACCCGGCAGAAGGGTTACGTCGAACAGGGCCTCGACGAGCAGGTGAAAGCTGTACAGCATGAACTGGAAAGCGTCACGGTATGGAACGACGCGGTCCTGCTTGTCGCCAAAGACGATCACCCATGGATTGCCGACAATATCGGTACATGGATGCACAAATATTTCAGCCATGACCGCACTTACGTGTTCAACGAGCGCAACGAACTCGTCTTCGCCATGCGGGACGGCGAGGATATTGCGGCCCTGACCTTTCTGGGCGATGAAATGGCTGCGGCGGCCTTGCGGGAAGACATCCGCGCGGCGCTCCACAGACGGATCGCACCCGGCGATTCCAATCCCCCGGTGCTTGCCGAGATTTTTGCGGAGAAGATCCTCTCGATCGCCGGCCGGCCGGCTGTCGTCAGCGCAAGACCGATCGTCCCGAGCAGCGACGAGGTCTCGGTCGCCCCCGGCAAGGAATTCATTGCGGTTGCCGTAAGATTTCTGGATGCCAGCGCGGTCGAGAAGATCGCTCGTTACGCCCGGATCGAGACGCTGCATTTTACCACCGACGCTGCTGAATCAACTGCAGCCATTCCGGTCATGGCCACTGCCGGCTCGACGCTTGGATATATGGCATGGCAGCCCATTCGACCGGGCCTGATGCTCATCGAGCAAATCGCTCCGGTTGGCATTGCCGGCATCATCGTGGCGATGGGGGTGGTGATCTTCCTGGGCATGGGCCTGCGCAAGACAACCCTCGACCTCTCCGAGAGCCGTCTGGCACTGATGCGCCACCGCGACCAGCTCGAAGAGAGCGTCAGGCTCCGGACGGCGGAGATCGAGCGCCAGCGGGAGGAACTGGACAGGCTTCTGGCACAGGAACGGCATGTGAATGCCCTGCAGCGTCAGTTCGTGAGCATGGCTTCCCATGAGTTCCGCACGCCGCTTGCCATCATCGATGCTGCGGCGCAGCGCCTGTCGCGCACGAAAACCAACCAGAAACCCGAGTATGTGGAAGAAAAGTCGGCCCAGATCCGCGCCGCCGTGCTGCGCATGGTCGACCTGATGGAGAGCATCCTGTCGGCGGGCCGGCTGGAGACCGGCAAGACGACACTGCAGCCGGAACGTCTCTCGCTGGCGGAAATCATCGAATCCTGCTGTGCCCGACAGATGGATGTTCGTAAATCTCACACGATTCACCGGGACCTTTCGCAACTGCCGGAGACGATCCTCGCCGATCGCACCACGATCGAACAGGTCTTCACCAACCTGCTTTCGAATGCCGTCAAATATGCGCCGCAGGCGCCGGACATCCATATCCGGACCTCGACGAAGAACGGCGTGTCCTATGTATCGATCCAGGATGCCGGCATCGGCATGGATGCCGAGGACCTGCCGAAGCTTTTCCAGCCCTACTACCGAGCCCGCAGCGCGACCGGCATTGCCGGCACGGGCATCGGCCTTAACCTCGTCAAGCAGATCGTCGACCTGCATGGCGGTTCGATCTCCGTCGAGAGTGTACTCGGCCGGGGAACGACATTCACGGTGGCGCTCCCGAACAAGGGACCGCTTGCAAATCTCATCAAACGTGCAGCTTAGGGAATGGCAGGATGATTACCGTATTATGCATCGACGACGAAGCGGATATCCGCCAGCTCATCGTTGAGGAACTGGCGGACGCCGGATTTGCAACTCTGGAGGCGGCCAACGGGCAAGAGGGTCTCGAAGCCATCCTGGCGTATTGGCCGGACATCGTCATCTGCGACATTTCGATGCCCGTGATGGACGGTCATCAGCTGCTGGCAGAAATCCAGATGAACCATGCCGAGCTTTTCAATATACCCTTCATCCTGCTGTCGGCCTTGACCGACAAGGACAACGTGTTGACGGGCCTGCGGGCAGGGGCGGCGGACTATCTAACCAAGCCGATCGATTTCGATCTTCTGTTGGCAAAGCTCGCCGGATGCATCGCCCGCCTCGAAAACGACCGGGCGGTCGGCCGGGCGCTTTGATTTCAAGGCAAGGCGGCGTGAGCAGTCTGCAGCGGGCGTCGAGCTTATCGATGCACCGCTGTGAGTTTGCGACGATTTCCGGACGAGGCCCGCGGCCCTAATTTAAGCTGGGCGCGAGCCTCTAACCGTCATCATGGCGGCTCTGGGAACCTAAGAACCGACGCTATGCCGCCGTCAAATCAACGTTTTGTAAAGCATCGGCGCCAAAGGCTTGCGCGGTGATGACGAAAAACTTTCGCCGAGGCGAGGCTCTCGTCACTCACCCTTCGAGGGTTCGTCGCGTTCGCGAAGATTGCGGGCGACGAGACGACAAAGGTCGCGGAGCTGCTGGTAGCTTTCCTGTGGCAGGAACGAAAACACTTCGCGCTCGACGGTGTCGGCCGCTGCATCGCAGGCTTTGATCATCCGCTTGCCTTCGGTCGTCAGGCTCATGCGCAGGATGCGGCGGTTGGCCGGATCTTCCTTGCGGGTGATGAGATTGCGGCGCTGCAGCCCGCCGATCAGCTCGTTCATCGTCTGCGGTGTCACGAAGAAACGGCGCGACAGTTCGGCCGAGGAAAGGCCGTCGCGGCTGCCGATCACGCTCAGCACCGTATACTGGATACCGGTCATCTGCAGCGCCGACAGCGCCGCCTCCAGCCGGCTGCGCACGGCATGATTTGCCTGGTTCAGGAAGTAGATTGCCCGGGGCTGCTGCATCACCCAGTCGCTGGTGCTTGCTTCTTCGGGCTTGATGTCTTCAGCCATCACGATGCGGCGACCTCTTCAAAACGGTTATATGAGCGGGGTAGCGGAGAAAACGCAGCCGCACAAGTCGGGTTGGACGATACCCTCAACTTACTGAAGCGCCGAGCCGCACCGACAGGGACCTGGCAGCACGCAGCGTGGCGGTCAGCGGCAGGCCCGAAGGCGCAATATCGAAGCCATCCTGGCGACCGAGTACGGTGATGACCGCTTTCAGGTGCGCCCGGTGATCGAAGACGGGAGCGGCAACGGCAGAAAAATCCGGCACTGTGGCCGGCAGCGTTGAGGCATAACCTTCGCGGCGGACATCCGTGAGTTCGGTTATGAAACGCGCGGCCGAGGCTTCCGCTTTGCCCTCCTGTTGCATCATGGCGCGCAGATGATGTTCCCACTCGGCGTTCGGCAGGTTGGCCATGAAAACCCGGCCGGTCGCCGTCGGCCACAGCCGCACCAGCGAACCGACCTTGATCTCGTAGACGCTGTCGGAGCGACCTTCGATCTTGTCGACCACGACAGGCGCATCGCCGTTCCACACCGCCAGCGTCACCGTCTCGCCGAGTTCGGCGGCAAGCTGCGAGATCGTCGCGCGGGCAAGGCTGAGGAAATCGGTGCGCGAAAGCGAGGCCAGGCCGAGCTGCAACGCGGAATCGCCGAGATCGTAAAGGCCGGACAGCCGGTCCTGAGCGACAAAACCGGTGCGCACCAGGCTGACCAGATAACCATGCGCCATGCTCGGCGTCATGCCGGCGGCGGCCGCGATATCGTTCAGCCGCATGGCGCGGCCGGCATGCTGGATTGCCGTCAGCACCTTCAGTCCCTTTTCAAGCGACTGGATGCCGACGCCCTTGGTTTCCGGGTCCTTGCTTGCCGTTTTTTGTTTTACCGACGCGTCCATGACCTCTCCGCTTGACGTCTTCATCCATCTTTATACAATATAACTGAATGATTTCAAGAATATTGAAATCGGCGCGAAGGATAAGGAGGAAACCTTGGCGGAATATCTGGTTTGTTCGGAGGATGAGATTGCCGATGGCGGCCGCAAGGTCGTGGCCTGCGGGGAACGGGAGATCGGCATTTTTCGGGTGAAGGGTGCGCTGCATGCCTGGCACAACATGTGCCCGCATCGGCAGGGGCCAATCTGTCAGGGCCGCATCTATCCGCAGGTCATCGAGCCCGTCGATGAAAGGCAGGAGGTGCGGACGCTTCAATACAATGAAGAAAACATGCATGTGGCCTGTCCGTGGCACGGCTGGGAGTTCAACCTGGAAACCGGCCGCAATGCCGGGCCGGCCAAATACCGCCTGCACCGCGCCGAACTGGCGATCCGGGAGGGACAGATCTATGTCGTCCTCTGAACCCACCCTGCGCAACGATCCCTATGGCTGGATCGAGGACGCCACCGCCGAGATCGAGAAGGCGACGGCCGAGCTGCTCGAAAACGGCGAGGCATCGCGCGTCTCCGACGAGGCGGTGGCGCGGATGATGACGGCGGCGATCCGACTTTACGTCGCCAAAAGTGACGGCGAGGAACGTACGTTCCGGCCGCTGACCGGCACCCGCGACGAGACGGTGACCGCTACCGAGGCGCTGTCGGCCGTTTCCGAAATCCTGCGCGCCCTGCATCTCGGGCCGATGGAACTGGCGCTCTGGTACCGTCGCCGGCCGGATGAGCTTTGAACGATAAAATCCACTCTTTCGCCTGAGGAGAGCGAACATGGATATTTCCAACAAGGATCGCGCCCGCGAATTGCCGGTGCAGCAGATCGACGTCTTCACCGATACGCGCGACATCCTCGCGCATGCCAACCGGGCCGCCAAAAAGCGCGGTTTCGAGGACTGGCTGATCTGCGATGTGGATGCCCACCACACCGAGACGATTTCCTGGCACGAACTGGTGCAATATATCGAGGACCCGGTCATCCGCCATCAGGCGATGCTCTTCCACGACGAGAAGATGGGCACCGCCTCCTATGGCCTCAACGGCGACATGGGCCTCAAATACCAGGATGTCGGCGGCCGCATTCCGCACCAGGCCGGCATCCGCGAAAAGGTCGATGACGGAGTGCATCGCGATGTCACGCTGTCGCGCCGGGCGATGAGCGCGCTCGGCGTCGACTACATGGTGCTGTTCCCGACGCCGATGCTGACGCTGGGCCTGCATCCGCAGCCGGAAATGGAAGTCTATCTCGGCCGCGCCTATAATCGCTGGCTGATCGACAAGGTGCTCTCCAAGGACGACCGGCTGAAGACGCTCGCCTACCTGCCTTTCAACGTGCCCAAGGAAGCAGAACGCACCATCGAGGAATTTTCCGGCCAGCCGGGGGTCATCGGCTTCTGCGTTCCGTCCGTCCGCCACAAGGCGGTACACCACAACGACTACATGCGCATCTATGCGATGCTCGAAGAGCGCAACCTTCCGATCGCCTTCCACGCCGCCTATCACTGGCAGGACCAGTCGCTGGCGACCATCAACCGCTTCCTCGGCATGCATGCGCTCGGCTTCGTCTGGTGCAACATGGTGCACATGACCAACTGGATCCTCAACGGCATTCCGGAGCGGTTTCCGAAACTCAAAAGCATCTGGGTGGAAAGTGGGCTCGCCTGGATCCCGTTCCTGATGCAGCGTCTCGACGACCAGTACCTTATGCGACCGTCGGAAGCCCCGCAGCTTAAGAAACTGCCGAGCGAATACATGCGCGAAAACTGCTGGTACACGACCCAGCCGATGGAAACGGTGAACATGAAGGCGCTGCAGCTGACGCTGGAGATGATTAATGCCGAGAGCCAGCTCCTGTTTGCATCCGACTGGCCGCATTTCGATTTCGACCTGCCGCAGGAGATCTACGACCTGCCGTTCCTGAGCGAACAGGCGAAGCGGAATATCCTGGGACTGAACGCGGCAAAACTGTTCAATCTCGACCCGACGCCGCGTAAGACCTTGTGACGAAGAAATCGAGCAACTTGCGTTGAGGATATGGCCGCTGCGGTCCTAACCCCCGTCCTTGTGGGGAGGCCGGCCGGTTCGAGGGGTTTTGTGCGGAGCGAAGTCCCCTTCCCACAACGGGGAGGGGTCCTCGCACCGCTGCGCCACAATCTCCTTTTATGCAGCAACTGAAATCGGGAAGAGGGAATCTGGCACATGACCATTACCGGAGGCGATTCCATCGTCGCTTCACTGCGCGCCCACGATGTGGACACCGTCTTCGGCATACCAGGCGCCCAGCTCTACGGCCTGTTCGACGCCTTTCAGCGCGACGGCATGCGGGTGATCACGCCGCGGCACGAGCAGACCTGCGCCTACATGGCCTTCGGTTACGCCCGCGCCTCGGGCAACCCCGGCGTCTATTCGGTGGTGCCGGGGCCAGGCGTCCTCAACACGGCTGCTGCGCTGCTGACGGCCTGGGGCAGCAACGAGCCGGTGCTATGCCTGACCGGGCAGGTGCCGACCACGTTTCTCGGCAAGGGCCGCGGCCATCTGCACGAGATGCGCGACCAGCGCGCCGTTCTCGCCGGCATCGCCAAATCGGCCGAACGCGCGGACCGGGCAGGCAGTGTTTCCGCCGCCATTGCCCATGCCTTCCGGGAGATGCGCTCGCTGAAGCCGGGGCCGGCGACGGTCGAAATGCCGTGGGAACAGTTTACAGCCGAGGGTGATTTCGAGATCGTCCGGCCGCTGGAAAACCATCCGGATCCGGTGGCCGATGTGGCGATCGGTGAAGCGGCGGCGGTGATCGGCAGGGCTGAGCGACCGATCATCTTCGTCGGTCCTGGCGCATTCGAGGCCCGTGACGAGGTGTTGCGGCTTGCCGAAATGCTGCATGCGCCGGTGGTCGGCTTTCGTTCCGGACGCGGCGTGGTCTCCAACCGCCACGAACTTGGCCTCACCATCGCCGAAGCGCGAGAGCTGTGGCCGCTCGTCGATTGCGTCATCGGCATCGGCACCCGGCTCGAGGTGCCGGGCTGGCGTTGGAAGCCGAGAGCCGAAGTGCCGGTGATCCGGCTGGAGATCGACGCGGAAGAATTGACCCGTACGCCGGAGGCCCTCGGCGTACTCGGCCGGGCGAAGACCTCCCTCACTGCGTTACTCGATGAGCTCAAGCCCCGGACGCCTTCCAACAACTGGCAGGAAGCGATCCGAGAGGCGCGGGCGCGAACGGCGCAAGCCATCCAGGAAATCTCGCCACATTACAGATACCTGCAGGCGATCCGTGCAGCCCTTCCCGATGATGGCATCCTTGTCGAAGAGGTCTGCCAGTCCGGCTTTGCGTCCTGGTACTGCTATCCGGTCTACGAACCACGCACCTTCATCTCGACCGGCTTCCAGGGCACACTCGGCTTCGGCTTTCCAACCGCGCTCGGCGTCAAGGTGGCCCGGCCGGACGTGCCAGTCGTATCGATCGCCGGCGATGGCGGCTTCATGTTCGCCGCCCAGGAGCTGGCCACCGCCGCCCAATACGGCATAGACGTCATCACCGTCGTCTTCAACAACTCCGCCTTCGGCAACGTGAAGCGCGACCAGAGCCAAGCTTTCGGCGGACGACTGATCGGTTCGGAGCTGAAGAACCCGGATTTCGACAAGCTCGCGGCCGCCTTCCATGTGGATTTCGCCCGGGTGATTGCACCGGAGGATCTCCGCACGGCAATCGAGACCGCGATTGCGCGCGGCGGCCCGTGGCTGATCGAAGTCCCGCTGTCGCTCGAAAGCGAAGTGAGCCCCTGGAAGTTCATCCACGGGTAATCCGTTGATGATGAATTCCGTTCGACATCAACGAAAAGACCTATCGTCATGGCAGGGAGCCGTATAAAGTCGGCTCCAAGATTTCGATCCGGGGAGGGCATCGTTTCCGTGACATCAGATCAGAAAACCATGCGTATCGTAGTGCTGACGGCAGTCCTGCCGGCTTCCGTGGTCTCGACGCTCGAAGGCATGGGCGGGCGGCATATGTCGGTTGCGGATCTGGCTGCAGCCGGCGAGATACCGGGCGTGCAGGTGCTGGTCACCGATCCAGGCGTCGGCGCCGATGCGAATATACTCGCAAAATTCCCTGATCTGAAGCTGGTCGCCTGTTACGGCATCGGCATCGACTCGATCCATATGCCGACCGTCAAGGCACGCGGCATCGGTATTTCCAACACGCCAGGCCTGCTCACCGAGGATGTCGCTGACCTCGCCATGGCGCTGATGCTGGCCTCGGCCCGCGATATCGTGCCCCAGACCCAATATATCCGCGACGGTCGATGGACGACGATCGCGGCAAAGGTGCCGCTCGGCCGGTCGCTCAAGAACAAGGCGATCGGTATCATCGGGCTCGGCAATATCGGCGCGGCGATTGCAGAACGGGCAGCCGCTTTTCGCATGCGGGTTTCTTATCATGGTCCGCGGCAGAAACCCGTCCCCTATACCTACATGCCGGACCTCGTTGCGATGGCAAACGAGAGCGATTTTCTCGTCGTGGCCAGCCGCGGCGGCGAGGACACCAGAAAAATCGTCAACCGCGAAGTGCTGGAGGCGCTCGGACCTCAAGGGACGTTGGTCAACGTTTCGCGCGGTTCGATCGTCGACGAGCCGGCGCTGGTGGAGGCGCTTAGATCCGGCAAGCTCGGTTTTGCGGCCCTGGACGTGTTCGCCAACGAGCCGAGGGTTTCGGAAAAACTGCTGTGGATGCCGAATGTCATCATGACGCCGCACCAGGGCAGTGCCACCACCGAAACCCGCCTCGCCATGGCCCTTCTGCTGGTCGAGAATGTCCAAGCGTTTTTCAAGGGAACGCCACTGCCGACGCCGGTGGTCCCGATCGCGATCTGGGCTTTTGAACTGTAGGGAGGAAGTAACATGGCATTTCAACGTCACGTCATCGGACTGGCAGGGCAGGACCAGTCCGGCGAAGTCATTACCGAGTTCGACCGCGCCTCGGTCACCGACGAGGAATGGGCCGTCCGCGTCGATCTCGCCGCCGCCTATCGCCTCGCAGCACTCTACGGCTGGGACGACCTCATCTACACGCATATCTCGGCCCGCGTCCCGGGCACGGAAGACCACTTCCTGATCAACCCCTTCGGGATGGCCTTCGACGAGATCAAGGCGAGCAACCTCGTCAAGATCGACCACGAGGCGAAGATCATCGGCAAGTCCGACTATCCGGTGAACGGCGCCGGTTTCGTCATCCACCACGCCGTGCACAAGGCGCGCCACGAGCTCAACTGCGTCATGCATTTGCATACCGAGGCAGGCATGGCGCTTTCCATGCTCGATTGCGGCCTGCTGCCGCTCTCCCAGCATTCGATGTTCTTCTACAACCGCATCGGCTATCACGGCTACGAGGGCCTGGCCCTCAATATGGAAGAGCAGGAAAGGCTGATCCACGACCTCGGCCCGCACAAGAACATGATCCTCAAGAACCACGGCACGCTGACATCAGGCGAAAGTGTCGGCGAGGCGTTCGTCTGGACCTTCTGGCTGGAAAAGGCCGCCCGCGCCCAGCTCGCCGCCATGGCCGCCCAGCCGCAGGGCCTCACGATCCCGCAGGAGAAGATCGCCGAACTGACCGCGCATATGTACGAGATGTCGCCGGCCAAGCCGGGACTGAAGGAATGGCCGGCGATGTTGCGCAAGCTGGATCGGATCGATCCGAGCTATCGGGACTGACACCGGGATCTCCCTGCGGGAAGAGGCAGGTCTTCCCGTCATTCTCCGCAATGAAAAGCCGGCGTTTCCGCCGGCTTTCTTTTGGGTTCTCGCCGCCGCCAGCCCTCCGCTGGGGCGCGGGCGTTCGCCGTTGAAATCGATTCACCGGATCGATTTCTGAGGCCACGCCCGAACGCACCTTACTGCTGCGGGATCTGGGCGATGGCGACGTAGTCCTTCCACTCCGCGATCGTCTTGATCATCAGAGCCTGGGCTTCGGCCGGGGTAGAGATAAAGGGGTCGCCGCCCTGGTCTGCCAGGAACTTCTGGGTTTCCGGCTGCTGCAGAACGGTGTTGAACCAGCCGTTGATCTTGGTGGTGATGTCTTCCGGCGTGCCCTTGGCAACCATGGCACCCCACCAGCCGAGCTGGTCGACGTCAAAGCCCTGTTCCTTCAGGGTCGGGATGTTCGGAGCGCCCTTCATGCGTTCCGGCGAGCCGACGCCGAGAAGACGGAAGCGGCCTTCGCGCTGCTGCGCGAGGGCGAAGACCGGATCATAGGAGCCGAAGTCCATTGCGCCGCTGGTGATGTCGTTGAGCGAGTCGGCCGCGGTCTTGTACTGGACCGAAACGGTCTCGAGGCCGGCTTTCTGCTTGTAGACTTCGGCCATGACCTTGCCCGAAGTGGCGTTGACGGCATAGGAGCCACCGTCGCCCTTTTCCTTCATGGCGGCGGTCAGTTCCTTCAGGTCCTTGTAGGGCGCGTCCTTGGCGACGGCGATCATGAAGGCCTGCTTGTTGATGGTCGCAATCGTCATCAGGTCCTTGCCGACGTCGATCGGCGGCTTCTTCATGATCCACATGTTGCCGGCGATCGAGTTGCCGGAATGGACGAAGATCGTGTAGCCGTCCGGCTTGGAGCGCGACGTGTATTCAGCGGCGATGTTGCTGAGCGCACCCGGCTTGTTTTCGACGATGATCGTGGCGCCGGCGACCTTGGAGACCTTGTCCGCGAAATAGCGGACCAGAACGTCGGCGCCGGAACCTGCCGGGAAGGCGCAGACAAAGGTGACCGTCTGCTCCGGATAGGCGGCCTGGGCGGGCGTAACATGTGCAATCTGTGCGACCGCCAGCATCGCCACGGCGGCGGTGGCTTGCGCGATCTTCTTAAGCCATTTTGTCACTTTTTATCTCCTATGCGGTTTGTAAGGGTCCCTGCGAAAGAACCTGCCGCACTATGGCGAGAGGGTCTTTCGAATCGGTTGATTAATTTTGCGGAATCTTGGCCATGGCCACGTACGTCTTCCACTCCTCGACGGTCTTGGCGAGCAGCGCCTGACCCTCGTCCGGGGTGCCGACATAGACGTCGCCGCCGAATTTCGCGAGGAAAGCGACGGTATCGGGTTGAGCCAGGAGCTCGTTGAACAGCGCGTTGATCTTGTCGACCACCGGCTTCGGCGTCGCCTTCGGAACGAAGGAACCCCACCAGCCAAGCTGGTCGATGTCGTAACCTTGTTCCTTGGCGGTCGGGATGTTCGGCAGCGACTTCAGCCGTATCGGCGAACCGGTCGCGAGGATCCGGACGCGCTTCTCGTTGGCCTGCGACAGGCAGAAGACCGGGTCGTGGACGCCGTAGTCGAGAGAGCCGCTCAGCAGGTCGTTGAGCGAATCCTTGGCGTCCTTGAACGAGACTTCGACCGGATCGACACCGGCAACCTGCTTGTAGATTTCTCCGAGAACCTTGCCGGACGTGGCAGCCGTTGCGTAGCTGGCGTTGTTGCCCTTTTCCTTCAACACCCTGGTCAGTTCCTTCATGTCCTTGATCGGGCTGTCGTAAGCCACCACGAACATGAAGGCCTGCTTGTTGATGAAGGAGGTGGTCTGCAGTTCCTTGACGACGTCGATCGGCGGCGCCTTGAACAGCGACATGTTGGCCGCTGTCGAGGTGCCGGAATGGACGTAGATCGTATATCCGTCCGGTTTGGCGCGGGCGGTGTACATGGCGGCGATGTTGCCGGCGGCCCCCGGCTTGTTTTCGACGATCACCGTCTGGCCGGAGACCTTGGCGAACTTGTCGGCAAAGAAGCGGACCAGGACATCGGCACCGGAGCCGGCCGGGAAGGCGCAGACGAAAGTGATCTGGCCGTTCGGATAAGCGCCCTGCGCAAAGGCACCAAAAGGCGCGAGCGCGGCGGCCGCGGCAGTCGCCATCATCAGGTTTCTGCGTGAGATTTCAGTGATCATCGGTACAAGTTCCTCCCTTGAACGCCCCATTCATTCCCAAAAAAGCTTCCCGCAAAGCCCGTTGAACAAGCCTCAGTTTTGCGGGATCTTCGCCAGCGCCACATAGGCACGCCACTCCTCGACGGTCTTCGCAAGAAGCTCGTCGACCTCCTTCGGCGTTCCTTTGTAGACGTCCCCACCGAACTTGTTCAGGAAGGCTTCCGTTGCCGGCTGGTCGAGCACGTCGCGGAACAGCGCGTTCAGCTTCAGGACCACATCGTCCGGCGTCTTGGCCGGCACGAACACACCCCACCATCCGAGCTGGTCGACATTGAGGCCATATTCCTTGATGGCCGGAATTTCGGGCGTCGACTTCATGCGCTGCGGCGAGCCGACCGCAAGCAGCCGCAGTCGCCCTTCGCGCTGCTGGCTGAGCGCGAAGACCGGATCGAGCGCCGCGAAATCGAGTTGGCCGCTGGTGATGTCGTTCAGTGAATCCGGGCCGGTCTTGTAGGCGACTTCGGTCGCCGAGACCCCTGCCAGCTGCAGGTAGACTTCGGCGAGAACCTTGCCCGAGGTCGCGGTCGAGCCATAGGTGGCATCGCCCGCCTTGGCCTTCAGATGCTCGGTAAGCTGCTTCATGTCCTTGATCGGGCTGTCCGCCGCGACCGCGATCATGAAGGGCTGCTTGTTGATGAACTGGACGCCGCGCAACGCCTGAGTGACGTCAATCGAAGGTTTCTTGAACAGCGACATGTTGGCCGCGGTCGAGGTGCCGGAATGGACATAGACCGTGTAGCCGTCCGGCTTGGCGCGGCTGACATATTCGGCAGCGATATTGCCGTTGGCGCCCGGCTTGTTCTCGACGATCACCGTCTGCTTTGAAACGGCCGCCACCTTTTCGGAGAAGAAGCGGACCAGAATGTCGGCGCCGCTACCGGCCGGAAAGGCGCATACGAAGGTGATCGTGGCGTTGGGATAGCTGGATTGTGCGAACGAGACACCGGGGAGAACGGCGGCCATCGTGGCCGCTGCAATCAGGGTGCGTCTTGTCAGTTTCAGATGTTGTTCAGTCATTGGCTCCTCCTCCAAAAAACTGTTGCGGAATGCCCGTTATTCCTCTTGGAACGCCTCCTCGCGTGTCTTGCGGAACTGCGGGAAGATGATCAGGCAGAGCATCAGGACCGTCGCCACCAGAAGCGTGGCCGAGATCGGACGGTCGATGAAGATCGTCGGATCGCCGCGCGAGATGACCAGCGAACGGCGCAGGTTTTCCTCCATCAACGGGCCAAGGATGAAACCGAGCACCATGGGTGCGGGCTCGCAGCCGAGCTTGAAGAGGATGTAACCGAAGACCGTGAAAACGATCATCAGAACCATCATGAACGGCTCGGTGCTCGTCGAGTAGACGCCGATCGCGCAAAACAGCAGGATCGCCGGGTAGAGCAGGCGGTAGGGAACAGAGAGCAGCTTCACCCAGATGCCGATCATCGGCAGGTTGATGACGACGAGCATCAGGTTGCCGATCCACATCGATGCGACCATGCCCCAAAAGAGGTCGGGGCGGGTGGTCATGACCGCCGCACCCGGCTGGATGCCCTGGATGATCATCGCGCCCATCATGATCGCCATGATCGGGTTCGAGGGAATGCCCAGCGTCAGAAGCGGGATGAACGAGGTCTGGGCGGCAGCGTTGTTGGCCGCTTCCGGGCCCGCGACACCTTCGACCGCGCCGGTGCCAAACTTGCGCGGGTTTTTCGAGATCTTCTTTTCGAGCGTATAGCTGGCGAAAGAGGCAAGAACCGCGCCGCCGCCCGGCAGGATGCCGAGGAGCGAGCCGAGGCCCGTGCCGCGGAGGGCGGCCGGATAGGCTTCCTTGAATTCCTTCTTGGTCGGCCACATGTCACGCATGCGGGTGCTGATCGCTTCGCGCGGCGACGGCGGGTTCTCGAGATTGCGGATGATTTCCACGATGCCGAAGAGGCCGAGGACCAGCGGCAGGAAGTCGATGCCTTCCCAGAGGCCCGAAAGGCCGAAGGTATAGCGGGTAAGACCCGTGTTGATGTCGGTGCCGACGAGGCCGAGCAGCAGGCCGATCAGCACCATCGCGACAGCCTTCAGGACCGAACCGTGCGCCAGAACGATCGCCATGACGAGGCCGAGCAGCATTAGTGCGAAATAATCCGGCGAATTGAACTGCTGGGCGATCGAGGCGAGCGGTGGACCGAAGGCCGCGATGAACACGGTGCCGATCGTGCCGGCGAAGAACGAGCCGAGGGCGGCGATCGCGAGCGCCGCACCCGCGCGGCCCTTGCGGGCCATTTGATGTCCCTCGATACAGGTCACGACCGAAGAGGCTTCACCCGGCATATTGACCAGGATCGAGGTGGTGGAGCCGCCATATTGTGCCCCGTAGTAGATCCCGGCCAGCATGATCAGCGACGAAAGCGGATCAAGCCCGAAGGTGATCGGCAGCAGGATGGCAAGCGCAGGAATGGGGCCGATGCCAGGAAGAACGCCGATCAGCGTGCCGAGTACGACGCCGATCAGACAGAACATCAGGTTCTCGATAGAGCCTGCAGCCATGAAACCGGTTGCGAGGTGTTCAAAGACTTCCATGGATTACCTGCCCCACCAGACGGGCATCGGCTGCCCAAGCGCGTACACGAAGATGATAACGACGAACGCCGCCGTGGTGACCGCGAAGACGACGGTTTCGATGGGGTTGACGTCGCGCCGTGCATAGGCAGCGAACATGATCAACAGGATCGAGGAGATTACCGCGCCGATTTCGGAGATCAGGATGCCGAAGGCGGCAATCGCCAGCAGGATGAAGATGATCGGGCGGAACCGTATGCGTTCGATGGCCGGACCTTCGATCGCCAGCGACTTTGCCGTGACGATCAGCCCGATCAGTGCGATCAGGCCGCAAATGATCATCGGGAAATAGCCAGGGCCCATGTTGCGGGCGGAACCGAAGGAGAGGTCGGACCCGACATAGAGGCCAACCGCGCCGAAAAGGATGAACAAGATGCCCGCGCCGAAATCCTGCGGACTTTTGATGACCATGGTTTCCTCCCTGAAAACCCGACTATGTGAACCGGTCTGGCTCCTCTTGGGCGCCGGCCAAACCGTCATTATGCATGCTCCCCGGGCGGCGCCTCGAATTCGCAGCCCTGAATTCGTCTATAGGCAACTAGATTTGACTATATACAAGAGTATTCCTCTTGTCAGTCAATCGAATTCCGCGGTCTCCCGTGCCGATCAGATATCACAGCCGCCCACCGTATTCGATCCTATCGCATTCATATCAGGAAGCCAGATATCTCAGGTGTAATTTCGCGACATCCTTTCCTGTTTTTGATCTGTGGACTGAAACTTTCAATTGCAGCCGTCGTCTCCCAAGGGCCTGTCCGAAAGCTCGTACAGGCAGATATGAAATTGGTTTTGAACAAAGTCAATTATACTTTATCAAAAATAGTTGACAGCTGCATGCGCGTCGGGAGAGATTGCCTGCAGAATTTCAAAGGATAACTAAATGAAGATTTCTGTTGTGGGAGGAGGGATCGGTGGGCTTACAGCGGCATTGTCGCTGCTCCGCCAGGGGTTTGACGTCGACGTCTACGAGCAGGCGATCGAACTGAAGGAAGTCGGCGCCGGCGTCCAGGTCAGCGCCAACGGCACGCGGGTTCTGTTTTCGCTCGGGCTCGAAGAGGACATCATGTCGATCGCCTCACAGGCGCAGGGCAAGGAGATTCGTCTCTGGAACACCGGGCAGTCCTGGAAACTGTTCGACCTCGGCCCGCTTTCCATCGAGCGCTACGGCTTCCCCTATATCACCATCCACCGCAACGACCTGCACCAGACGCTGGCAGCCGGCGTGCGTCGCATCAAGCCCGATGCGATCAAGCTGTCCAAGAAATGCGTCGGGATAACCCAGGACGACAAGGGGGCGACCATCGCCTTCGCCGACGGCACCACCGCCACTTCGGATATCGTGGTCGGCGCCGATGGGGTACATTCGAAGATCCGCGAGACACTGTTCGGCCGCGACGACCCGAAATTCACCGGCATCGTCGCCTGGCGCGGCGTCATCCCGGTCGAGCGCTTGCCGGAGCGCATGCTGCGCCCGGTCGGCACCAACTGGATCGGCCCCGGCGGCCACGTCATCCAGTACCTGCTGCGCGGCGGCAAGCTGATGAACTACGTTTCGGTGGTCGAGCGCGCCGACTGGCAGGTGGAATCCTGGTCGGTCGCAGGCACTGTGGAAGAATGCCTGGCCGACTATGAAGGCTGGCACGAAGACATCCACACGATGATCAAGGCGATCGATGTGCCCTACAAATGGGCCTTGATGCTGCGTCCGCCGATGGACGAATGGACCCGCGGCCGCGTGACGCTGCTCGGCGACGCCTGCCATCCGACCCTGCCGTTCCTTGCCCAGGGCGCGGTGATGGCGATCGAGGATGGCTTCGTTCTCGCTCGTGCGCTTGCCGAGAACAACGGCAATTATGAAGCGGCCTTCGCCGGTTATGAGGCGGCCCGCGTCGAGCGCACCGGCAAGATCGTCCGCGGCGCGGAAGGCAATCTCAGCCGTTTCCACAATGCCGCGCTGAAGGATCCGAAGCTCGCGGAGGATTACGTCAATGCCGAATGGCAGGAAGACAAGATCAACCAGCGCTACGAATGGCTGTTCACCTATGACGCCACTTCGGTGCCGGTCGTGGCGGGGACCAGGTCACCGGAAGCGGTCGCTTAAGGCGCATTCACAGCTCAATCTCAAAAGCCCGTTCGCCGGTTCCGCCGGCTGAGCGGGCGAAGCGTAACGGGTAGGACACCATGACCACCAAGGCGGAATGGCAGCGGATCCCGCTGATCGTCTCCTTTCCGGAGACCGCGAAATACACCGAGACCTACGGCTTTGCCGGCAATTCCGGCAGGGTCAATCTCGAGGGCCAGCTCCTGCGCGGCGCCGATGCGCCGTCGAAGACGGTCTATGTCTTCATGCACCCAACCTCGACGCTGCAGCTCCTGCCGATGCCGACCGCGCTTGCGGATGCCGGTCTGCACGTGCTCTGCGCCGCAAGCCGTTATCCGAAGAACGACACCGCCCTGATCATGGAGAAGGTGGCAATCGACCTCGGCAAGTGGCTCGATTATGCCAGGGGCGAACTCGGCTACGAAAAGGTCGTGCTGGTCGGCTGGTCGGGGGGCGGTTCGCTGTCTCTGTTCTATCAGGCACAGGCCGAGAACCCGACGATCACCCACACTCCGGCCGGCGACGAGGTCAACCTCGTTGAAGCGGGCCTGAGGCCCGCCGACGGCGTGATCTTCATCGCGGCCCACCTGTCACGTGCCGAAACGCTGACCGAATGGCTCGACCCGTCGGTTCTCGACGAACTGGACCCGGATCTGCGCGACCCGGAATTCGACATCTATTCGCCCGAATGCCCGCACCAGCCGCCCTATTCGGCTGAATTCATCCAGCGCTTCCGGGCTGCCCAGGTTGCCCGCAACCGCAAGATCACCCACTGGGCGCTCGCCATGCTGGCGGAGCTGAAGCGCCGTGGCTCGTTCGAGCAGGAGCGCGCCTTTGTCGTTCACCGCACCATGTGCGACGTGCGCTGGTTCGACGGCACTATCGACCCGAACGACCGGCCGATCGGCAGGAGTTATATGGGTGATCCGCGCACGGTCAATGTCGGTCCGGTAGGGCTTGCCCGCTTCACGACGCTGCGTTCCTGGCTTTCGCAATGGAGCTACGACCTCTCGAATGCCAAGGGTCCGATGAACGCGGCGCTGATCAAGCGCTCGCCGGTACTGCAGATCGAGAACAATGCCGACGAGGCGGTCCCGGCGACCCACAATCCGACGATCCGGGCGGCGCTCGCCACCGAGAACAAGGAATACATGACGATCCCGCACGCGACCCACTATTACCTCGGTCAGCCGGAGCTTCTCAAAACCTGCATCGACCGGGTGGTGGACTGGAGCAAGCGGCAGGGGTTGTTGTCTTGAAGACAATCTGGAGCTCGTCGGGAGCGAGTTCCAGACCATCGGGAGGATTGAACGTGAGCTTTCATGAAAAGCACCACCGTCCATTCCGGAACGGTGGTGCTCCAATTTCATCTTCCGCCTTCATGGCGGGATTGGGGGCTCGACATTCGTCCGGTCCCCAATTGGCTATCTCAAGCGGCGGCCGACTTCCTGGCGATCATGCCGGCCTTCTTCTGAATCCACGCCTTCATGGCGTCGTGGGCTTCCGACGCGGCCTGTTCCAGATAGCCCGGTTCTTCCGTGCGGGCGGTGATTTCCAGGCGCAGGCCGTTCGGGTCGAAGAAGTAGATCGAATTGATGAACTCGTGGTCGATGACGTCGGTCGTCTTCACGCCGGCATCCTGCAGCCGCTTCTTGAACGTCAGGACTTCATCGACCGAATCGACTTCCATGGCGAAGTGCTGGACCCAGTCCGGCGTGTTCGGCGAGGGAAGCGGCATGATGTTTTCGCCGAGGTCGAAGAAGGCCATATAGGAGCCGTCGCCCATTTCGAAGAAGAAATGCGCGTAGGGCTTTTCTTCGCCCGTCGAAGGCACCTTGTCGGCGGTCATGCAGTTGACCAGCGGCAGGCCAAGCAGATCCTCGTAGAACTTGCGTGTCTCCTCGCCATCGCGGCAGGGGTAGGAAAAGTGATAGAGTTTGCGAAGCTTTGGTGCGTCGACCATGGTGGTTCCTCCATATCCAGGCTTGTTGCATTGGCCGTGATGGTAGGCCTTTGCCGACCCTCCCATGTCCACCTCGCAGGTGGACATGCCCCCGACAGATTTGTTCTCAACCCTGGAGGCGTCAATGCCTGCTCTTGATGGAGACAACATGACCGTCATGGCCGCCCTCATGAACGAGGTCGGCGAGCCCGGCTTCCCCGAAAAACTGCTGGAAACCCTGCGCGGCATCGCCGGCACCGATTTCTGTTCCGCCTTCCAGGCCGAGGAAGACGGGTCGCTCACCTATCTCTTCGCCTGCGGTTATCACTCGACCATTCCGGGCTTTGCCGAGCGCGCCTCGCTCGATTACGCCCGCCGTTACTGGCAACGCGATCGAGTGACCCGCCAGATGCTGAACGGAGGCCCCGGACTTGCCAGGGTGCAGGTGGTGCGCCAGGCCTGGAACGGCATCCGCGACCCCGAATACCGTCGCGACTGCTACGAGCGCGCCCACGTGCTCGAACGCTTGACCATCTATCACTCGGAGGAACCGCGGATCTTCGCCAGCCTCTATCGCACCCGCGAAAGCGGTCCGTTCCCGCTCTCCGCGGTTGAACGGCTGGAAGGCTTCGCACCGCTCCTGATGGCCATGGTCGTGAAGCATGTGCGCCTGCAGGGCCGGCCGCAGGCGGTGCCCCTGCATCCGCCGCAGCAGGAGATCGCCGGGCGGCTGCTGCAGGCGGGCTTTGCACTTTCGGGCCGTGAGGCCGAGGTTTCCGCCGGCCTGCTGCTCGGCCGCACGCATCGGGAAATTTCCGAAAAGGTGGGGCTCGCGCTTTCGAGCATCGTCACCTACCGCCAGCGCGCCTATCGCAAGCTCGGGGTCAGCGACCGGCGCGGGCTCGAAGCACTTTATGAAGGAATTTCGCGCGCCTAGCGCATCAATTCGAGGAGGAATTTCAGATGATTTCGATCAAGGACCGCATTGCCATCGTCACCGGCGCCAGCTCAGGGATAGGCTGGGGTATCGCCAGGGCGATTGCCGCTGAGGGTGCCGTCACCGTGCTTGCCGCCCGCAGCGCCGACAAGCTTGAAAAACTGGTGGCCGAGATCGAGGCCGAAGGTGGCCAAGCGTTCGTCGTACCGACCGACGTTACCGACGACGCGCAGGTCGAAAGGCTGTTCGCGACGGTGAAGGAAAAATATGGCCGGCTCGACATCCTGATCAACAATGCCGGCATCGCGGATCATACGCCGGTCGAAAAGCTCACCAACGAGCGCTGGCACGAGGTGATCGGGGCAAACCTGCACTCGGTCTTCTATTGCAGCCGCGCCGCCTTCACCATCATGCAGGAACAGAAGCGCGGCCGGATCATCAACATGGGCAGCCTGTCGTCCAAGGTTCCGCGCGGCCATACCGCCGCCTATACGGCAAGCAAGTTCGCGCTCGAGGGCCTGACCCGTTCGCTCGCCGTCGACGGCCGCGAGCACGGCATCGCGGTCTCCATGGTGCATCCGGGCTCGACGGTCAGCTCGCTGGTTCCCGGCGTTACCGACAAGGTGCGTCCCGCAACGATGATGCCTCTGGATGTAGCACGGATCGTCGTGCTGATGGCGACGCTGCCAGACGACGTGAACCTTTACGAAAGCATCATCCTGCCGGTCGAAATGCCATTCCTCGGCCGCGGTTAAGCATCGGTTCGGTACGGCAGCAAGCTGCTTTCTTTTCGCAAGACCCGAAATTGAAAGTCGCTTGACGCATATTCGGGTCCCTGATATCCATTTCCCCAGTAGGGAGAATTTGCTATGGAAAACCAGACCGAATCCGCTGCCGCCGGCCAGAACAATGGCAGGTGGGGCGAATATGTTACCGTGGATTTCGACGAGGGTATCGCCTGGGTGACGCTCAACCGTCCGAAGCAGCGCAACGCCATCAACCCCGGCATCGTCTGGGAAATGAACGCGATCATGGACGCGCTGGAAGAAGACGACCGCTGCAAGGTGATGGTCGTCACCGGCGCAGGCGAATCCTTCTCGGCCGGCATGGACCTGAAGGAATATTTCCGCGCCACCGACAAGGTGCCGCCGATCCAGCGTGAACGCCTGTTCCGGGCGAACGCCGCATGGCAGTGGCGCCGGATGATGTATTTCCCGAAGCCGACCATCTCCATGGTCAACGGCTGGTGTTTTGGTGGCGCCTTCCAGTTCCTGGTCGGTTGCGATCTGGCGATCGCCTCGGAAGATGCCATATTCGGCCTTTCTGAAATCAACTGGGGCATCATCCCGGCCGGTATCGTCACCAAGTCGGTGCTGGAGACGATGAGCTTCCGCGACGCGATGTATTACATCATGACCGGGGAGACTTTCACCGGCCAGCAGGCCGCGGAAATGAAGCTGGTCAACAAGGCCGTCTCGTCGGACGAGCTGAAGGCCGAGACCCGCAAGCTCGCCATGACGCTGATCGGCAAGAACCCCTTCGTGCTGCGCCAGGCCAAGACAGCCTGCCGTTTCACCCGCGACCTTACCTGGGAACAGGCCGGCGAGTACCTGATGGCGAAGTCCGATCAGACGGAACTCCGCGACCCGGAAAACGGCCGTAATACCGGCATGAGTCAGTTCCTGGACGAGAAATCCTTCCGCCCGGGCCTCGGTGCCTACCGTCGCGATTAAGAAGTGGCTCCCATGGCTGATACGATGACCACCGCTCCCAAGACGCTCGATCCGGCCAAGCCGTTCGATCTTGACCGTCTTCTGCGCCCACGATCGATCGCGATCGTGGGCGCGTCGCCGGATCCCGCCTCGATCGGCGGCGGCGTGCTCGCCAATCTCGAACTTTTCAAATATGCCGGCGACCTGCATCTCGTCAGCCGTTCGCGCGACGAGATCAACGGTCGCCCCTGCGTGAAGACCATCGGCGACCTTCCTGATGACGTCGACGTGGTGATCCTCATCGTGCCCCAGGTGGCGATCAGGGACTCGGTTCTTGCCTGCGTCGAGCGCGATGTGGCGGGTGTCATCGTCTACTCTTCCGGTTTCGCCGAAGCCGGCGAGGAGGGCCGCCGGCAGCAGGATGAGCTTGCTGAGATCTGCCGCAAGGCGGGCATGGCGATGCTCGGACCCAACTGCATGGGCTATACCAACTATGTCGACGGCATTCCGCTGACGTTCGAGCCGGTCGACCTCCGAGGCGTCGGCGAGCGTTCCAGAGTCGCGATCGTCGCCCAGAGCGGCGCGACGGCGGCCAATATCCGCTTCGCCATGCATTCCCGCGAAATCGCGGTTTCCTATGTGATCGCCACCGGCAACGAGGCGGTGATCGCCGCCGAGGACCTGGTCGGCTGGCTGATCGAGGACAAGGACAACGCCGTCGTCGCGGTCTATGTCGAACAGGTCAAAAACCCGCAAAAGTTCCTCACCGTCGCGCGGCGCGCCCGCGAGCTCGGCAAGCCGATCGTGATGCTGCATCCCGGCTCCAGCGAGCGCGGCAAGCAAGCCGCGCAATCGCATACCGGCGCGCTTGCCGGCGACCATGCGCTGATGCAGACGGCCGTGCGCAACGAGGCCGTCGCCCTGGTCGAGACGACCGACGAACTGTTCGACGTCACCGCGATCCTCGCCCGCTATCCGTCGCCGCCGCCGGGCGAGGCGGGCATCGTCACCAATTCCGGCGCCATCCGCGGCCTGTGCTTCGATTTCTGCGAACGCGTCGGCCTGCCGATCGCGACGCTGTCGGATGAGGTGCATGCCGAGCTTGCAACGCAAGTGCCGCCCTACGTCCATGTCGACAACCCGTTCGACATCGGTACGACCGGCTTCTCCAATCCCGGTATTTTCGGAACGTCCACGGCATCCATGCTGAAGGATCCGAATGTGGGCATCGTCTTCCTGTCGCACGCGGGCGGCTCGCCGCCGATGCAGATCAAGAAGTCCGACGCCATCATCCCAGTCGCCGCGACCGCGACAAAGCCGGTCATCCTCAACATCGTCGGCGACGATTATCCGCTCGACCCGACCTTCATGAAGGCGGTGCGCGAGAGCGGCATTCCGTTCTTCCGCTCGCCGGAACGCGCCATGCGCGCCATGGCGGTGGTGATGAATTATGCGGCTGCGCTCGCCGCCACGAAGGACCGGGCGCCGGAAGGCGCACGGATCGCCAAACTGCCACCTTCGGGTCTCGTGGTCGAGTATGACGGAAAGCGGATCCTTACCGATCTCGGCATCCACATCCCGAAGGGCGCTTTGGCCAAGTCCGCCGACGAAGCAGCGACGATCGCAGCCGATGTCGGTTATCCGGTCGTCATGAAGGCGCAGGCCGCCGAGCTTGCTCACAAAAGCGATGTGGGCGGCGTTATTGTCAATATCGCCGATGAACCGGCGCTGCGGGCGGCGCATGAAAAGATGTATGCCAGCATTGCCAGGCACAAACCGGGCCTTAAGCTCGACGGCGTGCTGATCGAGGGCATGGCGCGCCAGGGCCTCGAAATGGTGGTCGGCGCCAAGCGCGATCCGTTATGGGGTCCAGTCGTGCTCGTCGGCCTCGGCGGCGTCTGGATCGAGGCTCTCGCCGATGCCCGCCTGCTGCCGGCCGATATCAGCCGCGCGCGGGCGATTGCCGAAATCCACAAGCTGAAGGCATCGAAACTGCTGGGACCGTTCCGCGGCCAGCCGGCGCGCGATGTCGAGGCGATCGCCGATGTCGTCGTCAAACTCGGCGCGCTGATGCGCTCGACCCCCGAGATCGCCGAGGTCGATATCAACCCGCTCGTTGTCTATGGCGAGGGGGACGGGGCTTTGGCTCTCGACGCGCTATTCGTGGTGCGCTGAGGGCTTCGCCCCCTGCAGTTTCTTATGGTCGCCGCGAGGGAGGAAACCGTGACGCAGACCCATTCTTATGGTGAGTTGAAACTTTTCGTGGATGGCGAGTGGCTCGGCGCGGAAGGCCGCGTCACCGAGGACGTCATCAATCCTGCGACCGGCGAAGCAATCGGTGCCCTGCCGCACGCAACACCTGCCGACCTCGAGCGAGCCGTGTCGGCCGCCACCCGTGAATTCAAGGCATGGAAGGCAACGACCGCCTTCGACCGCGCCAAGATCATCCGCAAGGCAGCCGACATCCTGCGCGAACGGGCAAACGAAATCGGCCGGCGCATGGTGCTCGACCAGGGCAAGCCGCTCGCCGAGGCGATCCCGGAAGTCCATATCTCGGCCGACATTCTCGACTGGACCGCCGACGAGGGCCGCCGCACCTATGGCCGCATCGTGCCTTCGCGTGTGCCCGGCGCCCGCTGGATGGTCACGAGGGAACCGGTCGGACCCGTCGCCGGCTTCACGCCCTGGAATTTCCCGGGCGTCATCCCGGCTCGCAAGATCTCGGCCGCACTTGCGACCGGCTGCACCATGGTCATCAAGCCCTCGGAAGAGACGCCTTCGACCGTGCTTGAAATTGCCCGGGCGCTGCAGGATGCGGGCCTGCCGAACGGCGTGCTCAACGTCGTGCACGGCAAGCCGGCGGACGTCTCCGAACATCTGATCGCCTCGGAAGGTATCCGCAAGATCACCTTCACCGGCTCCACCGCCGTCGGCCAGCATCTCGCCGTCCTCGCCGCAAAAGCCGGCGTCAAGCGCGCCACGATGGAGCTCGGCGGCCATGCCCCCGTGCTGATCTTCGAGGACGCCGATATCGACCACGCGATCCGCGTCATGGTGCACGCGAAATACCGCAATGCCGGCCAGGTCTGCATCTCGCCGACCCGGTTCTACGTCCATGACAGCGTCCACGACAAGTTCGTCGATGGCTTTGCCAAGGCGGCGTCCGCTTTGAAGGTTGGCGACGGCCTCGATCCGTCGAGCCAGATGGGACCGCTTGCCAACAGCCGTCGCGTGCCGGCGATGGAGCGCATGGTCGCCGATGCCGTGCAGCGCGGCGCCAAAATCAAGGCCGGCGGCGAGCGCGGCAGCAATCGCGGCTATTTCTTTCAGCCGACGGTTCTCTCCGACGTGCCGCAGGACGCGATCATCATGAATGACGAGCCGTTCGGCCCGGTCGCGGTCACCGCCCGCTTCAGCTCCTTCGACGATGTGATCGAACAGGCGAACCGGCTGCCCTACGGCCTTGCTTCTTATGCCTTCACCCGCTCAAGCCAGACCGCGGCGATGGTCAGCGACGCGCTCGAGGCCGGCATGGTCGGCATCAACAACAACTTCATCTCGATGGCCGAAACGCCGTTCGGCGGCGTCAAGCAGAGCGGTTACGGCTCGGAAGGCGGCACCGAGGGCATGGACGCTTATCTCGTCACCAAAATGACCAGCCTTTCATAGGGGCCCGGGACCTTTCAGGAGAACATGATGACCATTGAAGCAAGTGATCTGGGCGGAGAGAACGTCAAGGTCGAATTCGAGGACGGCATTGCCTGGGTGAAACTGAACCGCCCGGACAAGCGCAACGCCATGAGCGTCGGCCTTGCCGAAGACATGATCCGCGTGCTCGACGCGCTTGAAATCGACGACCGCGCCGGCGTCATCATTCTCACCGGGGAGGGCGAGGCCTTCTCCGCCGGCATGGACCTCAAGGACTTCTTCCGCGCCACCGACGGTGTGTCTGACGTCAAGCGCATGCGCGCCTACCGCTCGACCCGCGCCTGGCAGTGGCGCCTCTTGATGCACTATGCCAAGCCGACCATCGCCATGGTCAACGGCTGGTGCTTTGGCGGGGCGTTCACGCCGCTGATCTGCTGCGATCTTGCGATCGCTTCCGAGGATGCGGTGTTCGGCCTTTCGGAAATCAACTGGGGGGTCATCCCCGGCGGCGTCGTCTCCAAGGCGATCTCGACGCTGATGAACGACCGCAAGGCTATGTATTACGTCATGACCGGCGAAAAATTCGGCGGCAGGATGGCCGAACAGCTCGGCCTAGTGAACGAGGCGGTGCCGGCCGACAAGCTTCGCGAACGCACCGTCGAGATCGCCCGCGTGCTCCTCGAAAAGAACCCGACCGTGCTCCGCCAGGCCCGCATGGCCTATAAATACGTGCGCGAGATGACCTGGGAAGAGTCGGCCGAATACCTCACCGCCAAGGCCGACCAGACGACGTTCGTCGACCCGGAAAAGGGACGCGAAAAGGGATTGTCGCAGTTCCTCGATACGAAGACCTATCGTCCGGGGCACGGGGCTTACAAGCGCGAGGATTGAGGGTGCACTCTACTTCCAGATGAAACGGCACGTCATTCTCAACCCTCCCCCTTGTGGGGAGGGGCTCCACGCACAGCCGAGTTGATCGCGAGACCCAGTCATGGACCTGAACTATTCGGACGAGCAGCTTCTGCTGAAGGAAAGCGCCGAGCGGTTCCTGAAGGGTCGCTACGATTTCGAGAAGCGTAACACGATCATCGGCTCGGAGACCGGCTTCGATGCCGGCATCTGGTCCGAGATGGCCGACCTCGGCTGGCTGGCGCTGCCATTTGCCGAAGAGAATGGCGGTCTCGGTGGCGGCGCGGTGGAAATCTCGCTGATCATGGAAGCGATCGGCCGCGCTTTGGTGGTCGAACCCTATCTTGCATCCATCATTCTCGCCGGCGGGCTAGTCGAAAAGCTGGGGAGTGCCGATCAAAAAGCCGAGATCCTCGGCGGCTTGATCGCCGGCACATCGCGCCTGGCGCTGGCGCATGCGGAGCGTCAGACCGGTTTCGACCTCGGCAATATTACCGCAACCGCCATGAAGAGTGCGGATGGCTACACCATCTCCGGTAAGAAGCCGCTGGTGCCCGGCGGGTCGTTCGCGGATATCTTTCTGGTCTCGGCAACGTTCGACGGGACAGTAAAATTGTTCGTCGTAGCTGCGGATGCTGTCGGCCTGACCTCGACCCAAGTGAAACTCGTCGATGGCAGCCGCGCCAGCGATCTCGTTCTTGACAATGTCCCCGTGCCGGCTTCTGCGCTCCTCGACGGCGCGGCCGATACACTGGACGAAATCGAAGCCGCCCATGATCGCGCCAATGCGGCGCTCGCCTTTGAAGCGGTCGGCATCATGGATGCATTGATGGATGCGACCGTCGCCTATACCAAGGAGCGCGTGCAGTTCGGCAAGCCGCTCGCGGCCTTTCAGGCACTTCAGCACCGCATGGCTGAGATGGCGGTGAAATGCCAGGAGGCCCGCGGTTCCGCACTACTCGCGACGCTTTCCGTCGATGCGCCGCGCGTTACGCGCATCCGCGGCGTTTCCGGCGCCCGTGCCAAGATCGGCAAGGTCTCCCGCTCCGTCGCCCAGGAGGCGATCCAGTTGCATGGCGCCATGGGCTTTTCGCAAGAGATGCCGATCGGCGCCTGGTTCCGCCGGCTCTACGCGATCGAAAACACGTTTGGCACCACCGCAGACCACCTGAAGCGCTATGGCGAGATCGTCCGCGATCCTGCCATGCTCTCCGGCAGCCTGTTGCGTGAACCCGTCTAGGAGATTTTCCATGGATCTGTTGATGACGGAAGAAGAGGTCCGGTTCCGGAACGAGGTACGGGCCTTCCTGGGCACTCATCTGGACGAGGGGCTGACGCGTGCCGAGCGGCTGAATCCCAGCTTCCTCGCCGACCCCGCCGTCGGCCTCAAATGGCAGGCGAAGCTCAACCACAAGGGCTGGGTCGCCCCATCCTGGCCGAAGCAATATGGCGGCACCGGCTGGACGCTCGCCGAACGCTACATTTTCGACCAGGAATGTGAAAGGGCCGGCGAGCCGCATTTCCGCGGCGCTTCGATCAAGATGATCGCTCCGGTGATCATGCGCTACGGCAACGAGGCGCAGAAAAGCTTCTACCTGCCCCGCATCCTGAACGGTGAGGATGTCTGGGCGCAAGGGTATTCCGAGCCCGGTTCCGGCTCCGACCTCGCCTCGCTGAAGACCAGGGCGATGCTCGACGGCGACCAATACATCGTCAACGGCTCAAAGATCTGGTCGACGCTGGCGCATCACGCCACGCGAATGTTCGCGCTGGTACGCACTGCCGATACGGGCAAAAGGCAGGAAGGCATCACCTTCATCCTGATCGACCTGAAATCGCCCGGCATCACCATCCGGCCGATCCGCTCGATCTGCGGCACGCACGAGTTCAACCAGGTCTTCTTCGACGACGTAAAGGTGCCGGTCTCCGACCGCATCGGCGAGGAGGGCGAGGGCTGGGACATCGCAAAGTACCTGCTCGAATTCGAGCGGGGTGGCGCCTTCGCGGGCGGCATGCTGCGGGCCATGCTGGCGCGCCTCCACCGGCGGGCCTCGGAACCACTGCCCGACGGGCGAAGAATGATCGACGATCCGCTGTTCATGGCGCGCTTCGCCGAGATCGCCACGGATGTCGACGCCAACGACATGCTGGAGCTTTCGGCCATGTCCAAGGTCCAGGCGGGTGGCAATCCGGGGTCGGTGCCGTCCTCGACGATGAAGATCGAGCGCAGCCGCATTCGTCAATCGATCGCCGAACTCGCGGCCTCGATCCTTGGCCCGGATGCGCTGCGCTGGGAAGAGCACCGGCCGCTGCACGAACTGCCGGAGGAAAGCGAGATCGACGAAGAGCGCAAGGTCGCCTCCGCCGTCTATTTCAATTCCCGCTCCCAGAGCATTTTCGGCGGCAGCAACGAGATTCAGCTGGAGATCATCGCAAAGACCCTGCTGCGGTAGGGTGTTTTCTGAAACCATATGTCGTCCAGCGCGTTACCGGCCGAACCGATCAACCGGAGAACGCCCATTGGATATCATCCGCATTCTGCTCGCCTTCATCCTGCCGCCGCTCGGCGTCTTCCTGCAGGTGGGGCTAGGCCTGCATTTCTGGCTGAACATCCTGCTCACCCTCTGCGGCTGGCTTCCCGGCATCGTGCATGCGCTGTGGGTAATCCTCCGCAAGTAGCGGGGGTCGAGCTTGTATCGACGAGGATGACGGCTAAAGCCACTAAGCCGCGATATCGGCGATTTCACCTGTCTGCCAAAGGATGCGCGGATCGGACATGTCCCCGCTTTCCAGATCGACCTGAACCGAATAGGCCGCGACCCCGACGAAACGGTCGGCCATGGCGCGGGCGATCTTCTCCGCCGAAGCGGCATTCGAGGCCACGCGCATCTCGCCGGGCGTTACGTTGCCCCGGACCTTCTTGAACGGCAGCACGATGAATTTTTCAGACCGGGACATGGCGTTTCCTTCTTTTGTGCCACCCTGTGGATATGCACGCTACGAAGTCAACCGCGGTCGGCCGAAATAGCGGTGCGTCAATTGACAGGCCTTTATGCCGCCGCAATAGTGGCCCTGTTTTCACTTGGGTTTATTTTGTGGATATCCGTTTTTTCCAACCTGCCGATGGCGAGGAACTGGCCTTACTCTTTCAGGAGATGCAGGCCTATTACGGCGTCTTCTGCCCGCCGCGCGAGGCGATCCTGACCGGCCTCGCCAACCGTCCGCCGGAGACCGAAATCCTGGTCGCCGCGACCGACCGGATCATCGCCTTTGCAGCCTTTGCCGCCATCTATCCCGGACCGGGCCTGCAGCCCGGATTTTTCCTCAAGGAGCTTTATGTGGCCGGATCCGAGCGCGGCAAGGATACCGGCAAGGCACTGATGAAGCGGCTGGCGGGACTCGCAGTCGAGCGGGGTTTTGGCCGCATCGACTG
Organism: Neorhizobium vignae; assembly: GCF_000732195.1. Lineage (GTDB taxonomy): Bacteria > Pseudomonadota > Alphaproteobacteria > Rhizobiales > Rhizobiaceae > Neorhizobium > Neorhizobium vignae. The sequence continues at coordinate 49,521 of NZ_JNNU01000013.1, read as the reverse complement.
GACGGCGGCGCGCGCCAACCAGCAGCTTTTGAAATTCTATGACGGGCTCGGCGGCGACCGGAAGGAGGACCGGGTCTTCTACCGGCTCGAAGGCGAGAAGCTGAAGGCGCTGGCCGGCCGGTAATAGCTACTGCTTATGGCCCCGGTATTGCGGCATGTCGTCGGTGATCTCGTACCAGGGCGCTTTCGAACCGACGAAGATATGGTGTGCGGCCGGATTGTCTGGGCATCCACCAGCGTGCCCATCGCCACATGCACCCAGGCGGCGTCGCGCACTCGCGAATAAAGGAGCGAGCCGCAAAGCTTACAATGGGCGTCGTGGTTCTCGCCGTCACCGAAAATCAGCAAATCGTCCTTGCCCTTCACAACCGCGAACTTCTGCAGCTCGATGCCTGCGAAAGGCTTGAAGGCCGAGCCGGTGGTGCGGCGACAATCCGAGCAATGGCAGATGGCGGCATAAACGAAGGCGTCCTCCACTTCATAAGCGACCGCGCCGCAGTAACATTTGCCGTTTAACCTCGGCATGCCGCCAATCTCCTGCAGATGCCGGTTGAAACTGGCGGTGCCCAAGCCGCCCTTGTCTCGCGCAGACTAAGTGCGGGGGCTCCGGAATATAGTCCCATCACTGAAAGTTGAAGGGAGGCACGCGGAGGGGAGTCGCCCTCGGTCCGCTCTGTGTTACAGTTTTACGAAATCGATAACGCAGTGATTGGATTGCCAATGCTTACAACACTCGCGATGCTCACGAGCCTTTCCGTTGCTGCCACCACCCCGATGGTCGCGCAGCAAAAGGGAGGCGAAGTCGATGTGGAACTGGTCCTCGCGGTCGATACGTCCCGCTCCATGGACTACGAGGAGGTCCGCGTCCAGCGCGAGGGTTATGTCGAGGCACTCAAGCACAAGGAATTCATCGACGCGGTGAAGACAGGGCTGACCGGCCGCATCGCCATCAGCTATTTCGAATGGGCAGGTGACGTGGTGCCGGATTCGATTATCGATTGGACAATCATCGAAAACGAGCAGGACGCCATCAATTTTGCCGCCAAGCTCGAGGCCCGGCCCATCAATACCCAGCGCCGCACTTCGATTTCCGCCGCGATCACCCAGGGCGCGACGATGATCGTCGCCAATTCCTATCGTGGCATGCGGCAGGTGATCGACATTTCCGGCGACGGGCCGAACAATTCCGGCAATCCAGTCGTGCCGGTCCGTGGGAAGGCGCTGGAAGCCGGCATCATCATCAACGGCCTGGCGATCATGCTGAGGCCCTCCGGCGCACCGGGCGGGCTCGACAAATATTACGGCGACTGCGTCATCGGCGGGCCCGGCTCCTTCGTGCTGCCGGTTCACAAGATCGAGGATTTCGCCGTCGCCGTGCGCCGCAAGCTGGTCCTGGAGATCAGCGGGCTCACGCCGTCCCCCACCGTGCAGAAGGTCGCCAGCAACCAGCCATCCAGCGACTGCCTGATCGGCGAGAAGCAATGGCAAGATTTGTTCGATCGGTGATGCCTTGTCCCGCGTTCTCGTCCGGGCGGAACATTTGATCCGATTTCAGAGTTTCCTTCCGCTTATCGCAAGAGGGAAGGGAGCCGGGATTGAACGGGGCCAGGGCGGAACGGGGCAATGACGTAGGCGAAAGCCGGGATTTCCTGATCGGCCTCGGACGTGGCGCCGCCGGCGCCATGCTGTTCGGCATACCGATGCTGATGACCATGGAGCTCTGGCAGCTCGGGTTCTACATCGAACGCTGGCGCCTGTTCCTGTTGCTGATCGTCAATATCCCGCTTCTGATATTGCTCGCCCACCGGATCGGTTTCGAACGCACGTCCACCGCGGCGGAGGCCTGTCGCGACGCCATAATCGCCTACGGGCTCGGCGTCCTCATAAGCGCCGCGATCCTCATCATGCTCGGGGACATCAAGCCGCATATGCCGCTCTCCGAAATGCTCGGCAAGGTCGCCATTCAGTCCGTGCCTGCCAGCATCGGCGCTCTGCTCGGCCGCTCCCAGCTCGGCGGGCAGGCCGGCAAAGATGAAGACGATGGTGACGGGGAAAAGGATCAGGACGAAGGCGGCGACGCTGTACCCGACGAAATTTCCACCAGCTACAGCCGCGAACTCTTCCTGATGGCGGTCGGTGCGCTCTTTCTCAACCTCAACGTTGCGCCCACGGAGGAGATCATCCTGATCGCCTACAAGATGACGCCCTGGCATGCGCTTGTCATGATCGGCGTGTCGATCGCCATCATGCACGGGTTCGTCTATGCGGTCGCCTTCAAGGGTACCCATGAAATTCCCAAGGAGACGCCGTGGTGGCATGCCTTCTTCCGCTTCACCCTGCCGGGCTACCTGGTCGCGATGCTGATCAGCTTCTATGTGCTCTGGACCTTCGGCCGGCTCGACGACACGGCGCCAACGCAGATGCTGATGTCCGCCATCGTTCTCGCCTTTCCCGGCGCAATCGGGGCGGCTGCCGCCCGCCTCATCCTGTAACGAGTGATCGATGACAATAACGGCCAACAAACGTCACAGAGAAGCCAAGGAGCCGCATTGGATCGAATGGGCGACCGGGATGGTTTCGGCGCTCGTCGTTGTCGCGATGATCGCGTGGGTCGGCTACAAGGCCTGGACGGACGCGGATATGGAGCCGGAATTCACCATCACCATCACCGAGAGGCGCCCAGTGGAAGGCGGCTACCGCGTCGCCTTCGATATCGTCAACAAGGCGACGGTGACGGCCGCTGCCGTTGCCGTGCGCGGCGAGATCGTCGATGGTGACAACATGGTCGAGGATGCCGACGTCACCTTCGACTACGTCCCGGCGCAATCCCAGTCCTCCGGCGCCATCCTGTTCTCGCAGGATCCGGGCGCACGGGAAGTTAGGGTAAGAGCCGTCGGCTATACCGATCCCTAGGGGACTACGAGCGCCGCCTCCCGCCGGCCGCCGGATTATTCCGGTGCCACCGAGATGTAGCGTCTGGCGATCATCCAGCACGCCAGCGCCCAGGTCGCGCCGGCGCACCAGCCGCCAAGGACGTCGGTCGGATAATGGACGCCGAGATAGACACGGCTGAAACCGATGATGAATGTCAGGAAGATCGCCGCGCCGATCAGGAAGATGCGGGTCGAACGGTAAGGTTGGGCGCGCGACAGCAGAGCGCCGAGCGTCAGATACGTGACGGCCGACAGCATGGCGTGGCCGCTCGGGAAACTGAGGTCGTTCACCTCGACCAGGTGCGGCACGATATCCGGCCGCGGACGCGCCACGCCGAGCTTCAGCAGCGAACTCAAAAGCCAGCCGCCGGCGATCGACAGGAACATGAAGAGCGCGATCGCCTTTTGCCGCGACAGTAGGAGGAAGCCGGTCCCCATCACGGTCATGAGGGTCAGAACGGTGATCCCGCCGAGCGCCGTGATGTCTCCCATGGCATGATTGAGCCAATAGGGTCCGAGCGGCATTGCAAGATCTGTGGCATTGCGCAGGGCCAGAAGGATCTTTTCGTCGAAGGCATGGGTCTCACCTTCCAGAACCTCGTCGGTCAACCGGAAGAAGGCGAAAAGCCCGCCTGCCAGAAAGGCGATCATCATCAAGCCGATCGGCTCGAAAGTCATGACCCTTTCGACCACTCTGCGTGCCACGCGCTGATGGAATGCCATCCAAACTCCTCGCTTAATTTCAGTTCACGACCGACCGCATCGCGCGAAGCGGCCGATCCATCGAAGGCGGCTGCACGATCCTGTATCGGGCCTCGATCAATCCATAAAGACCGAAGGCGAAAAGCCCGATGGCCGTCATCCCATAGAGGATAGCCCCGAACGGAAGCTGGCGCACCCAGGCGAGGGCCTCCGCCAGGCCGCCGGCCTGGTTCGGATCGACGGCGAAGGCGGCATAGATGAAGAACCCGCCGATAATGAGGAATATGACGCCCCGCGCCAAAAGGCCGTAGCTACAGATGCCATTGAGGACGGCGCGCTGCTCGAAACCGCTTTCGAAAAAGCGAAGATATCCACGTTTGATGCCCTTGGCCGCCTGGGCGCAGCCGGCACCGATAATCGCAAGGCCGACGGCTGCGACAAGATAGCGACCGAACGGCTGCTGCATCAGCCAGGCGGTCCAGCTTTCGCGGCCTCCGGACGATCCGGCGCCGAAGCCGAGATGCATGGCCTGCCCGACCGCGTAGAAGGCGAGACCGGTATAGGTGGCGGCGCTGACGAGAAGACCCGCCCTGACCAGATACCCTTTCGCATTGTTCTGATGTCGGTCGGTGTTGAGGATCGATTGCGCCACGCGCCAGAGGATGAAGCCGATCAGGCCCATGCCGATCACGCCGAGCCAGATCTGCCCGAAAGGCTGTTCCAGTACGATCTGCAGCGCGGAATTGGAATCGGGCTCTCCACCGCCGAGGGTCGAGAGCGACGCCATGCCGGCGATCAGGACGTATACGATCCCCCTGGCCGCATACCCGGACCTCGCCAGCCATTCCAGTTTCCTGCCCTTGTCCATCCTGATCTCCTCGAAAGATCGACAGAAACGTGTCTGGATGGCCGCGGTTCCGGAAGGTCGCCGATGTCCTGGTTTCTCTTCCAGGCCGATTCCGCGAACCGCTGGCGCAGGGGCGGCGGACTGTAGCCACTCACGCTTGGAACAATTCGGTGATAATTCGTGTGCAACGGGCGTGGGATCATTCTTCCGCCACATGCGTTTCCCAACGCTGCCAAACCCGCTCGCATGAGTCTCAACAAGGGCGGCTGAATAATTATAGGAGTACAGGGATGAAGAAGATTGTTGCCGTGGCGCTCGCCGCTTTGCCGGTCGTAACCAGCGCTGGAGCCGCCTTTTCCGCCGATGTGATTGCCCGCCGGGATCGTGTCCCGGTTTATGAAGAACAGGACCAGCGCGGTGGCGTTCGCATCGGTTATCTCGATTGCTCGATCGGCGGCGGCGTCGGTTACGTTGTCGGTTCCGCCAAAGAAGCAGATTGTGTCTTCACGACGGCGATCGGCAGCGAGCCCCTCGACCGCTATACGGGCGTGGTGCGCAAGATGGGCGTAGATCTCGGCTTCACCACCCGCTCGCGGCTGATCTGGGCCGTCTTTGCGCCGACCGCAGGTTATCACCACGGTTCGCTTGGCGGCCTCTACCAGGGTGCGACCGCTGAGGCCACCGTCGGTGCCGGCATCGGCGCCAATATCCTCGTCGGTGGAACCGCTGGTTCCATCCACCTGCAGACGGTGAGCGTTACCGGCCAACTCGGCCTCAACGTCGCCGCAACAGGAACGTCGGTCACGCTGACGCCAGCAGGCTAAGGATTTCGCGCTTCCCCTTCCCGGAAACGGGGAGGGGCTTCACATGAGGTAGACTTTTTGCAAGCACGAGTTCTCTCCAGCCTCTTGCTCCACGCCGTCCACATTCATACCTTAAAGAGACGGTATGGTTGGCCTTTGCAGACCCTTGCGGGGTTCCGGACCGCGTAATGCCTCATCAGGATTTGCATCATGGATATCGAGAAAAGTTTACGGTCGGTCGTGGCCGTTCGTGCTTCCATTCCGGACAACGCCTTTACGGCCAATATTCTCGGCACCCGCCGGGAAGGTAGCGGTGTGGTGATCCGCGAAAACGGACTGGTGCTGACGATCGGTTACCTGATCACCGAAGCAGAAGACGTCTGGCTGACACGCCAGGACGGCCGGGTCGTGCCGGCCCATGCGCTGGCCTATGATCAGGAAAGCGGCTTCGGCCTCGTGCAGGCCATGGCGCCGCTGGATCTGCCGGCGCTTCAGATCGGCGATTCCGCAACCGCGACGCTCGGCGATCCGGTCATCTTCGCCGATGGCGAGGGAGAATATGTGCGGGGCAATATCGTCGCCAAGCAGGAATTCGCAGGATATTGGGAATATCTGCTGGATGAGGCTATCTTCATCGCACCCGCCCACCCCTCCTGGGGCGGGGCGGCGCTGATCGATACGGAAGGCAAGCTGCTTGGGATCGGATCGCTGCGCCTGCAGATGAGCCGCGGCGGTGAGATCGCCGACATCAACATGGTCGTTCCGGTCAACCTTTTGAAGCCTATCCTTGACGATCTCCTCAATCGCGGCGAGTTCAACCGCCCGCCACGCCCCTGGCTTGGCGCCATGTCGGCGGAAAGCAACGGCGAAGTCGTGGTCATGAGCGTCACCGAAAACGGCCCGGCGGCAAAGGCGGGCCTCAAGCGCGGCGACGTGATTTCGGAAATCCGCGACGGCGAGGTCGACGGGCTCGCGGACTTCTACCGCAAGATCTGGAACAGCGGCCCTCCAGGCGCCGAAATCCCGATGCGGATTTTGCGTGACGGACGGGAGGCCTGGCTCAGAGTGAAGTCGGCGGATCGGAATGATTTCTTGAGGAAGCCGCAGCTGCAGTGATTGCCGCAATTTGGCGGGGAGAGGGCCGCGAGGCCCGCTTCAATCGGCTATCTCAACACAATCGCCCGGAAATCATTCACATTGGTGCCGGTTGGCCCCGTTTCGAATATGTCGCCAATCGCGGCAAATCCTGAAAAGCTGTTATTGCCGTCAAGCAGTTTCCGTCCGTCGAGCCCGGCGGCTCGCAGGCGTCTCGCCGTCGTGCCGTCCGCAAAGGCGCCGGCATTGGTTTCCGAGCCGTCGATACCATCCGTATCGGCGGCCAGGGCGGTGATGTCGTGGCCGTCGATCGCCAGCGCCAGGGCCAGCACGAATTCGCTGTTGCGACCGCCCTTGCCGCCTTTCGCCCGTAGCGTCACGGTCGTCTCCCCGCCGGACAGCAGAACCGCCGGCTTTGCGAACGGCCGGTCTCGGAGCGATACTTCGCGCGCAATGGCTGCATGCACCAGGGCCACGTCGCGCGCTTCGCCTTCGACAGAGTCGGAAAGGATATAAGGCGTTACGCCATGGGTGCGGGCGACCTCGGCGGCCGCCTCGAGCGAGACGCCGGCAGAAGCGATGACGAAATGCTCGTGGCGGGCAAAGACCGGATCGTCCGCGTCCGGTGCGTCGGCGGCTGGCGAGTTCAGGTGCGAGATCATCGCCGCCGGCAGCTTCAGTTTGTATTGTTCGACGATGGCGAGCGCATCCTGGCGCGTCGTCGCATCCGGGATCGTCGGGCCGGAGGCGACGAAGGCGGGGTTATCGCCGGGAATATCCGAGACGATCAGGCTGACGACACGGGCCTTGGTCGCTGCTGCAAGCCTGCCGCCCTTGATGGTCGACAGATGTTTGCGAACCACGTTCATGGCCGAGATCGGCGCGCCGGAGTCAAGCAGCATCTCGTTCAACGCAATCTCGTCCTCCAGCGTCAGGCCTTCCGGGGGCGCGGGCAGCAGGGCGGAGCCACCGCCGCAGACGAGCGCGATGACGAGGTCGTTTTCCGAGAGGCCGCGGATCGCCTCGACCAATCGCTTTGCGCCGGCGAGGCCTGCGGCATCCGGTACCGGATGCGACGCCTCGAGAATCTCGATCGACTTCGTTTCGCAGCCATAACCGTAGCGGGTCACGACCACGCCGGTCAGCGGTCCCGTCCACACGCTTTCGAGCGCTGCGGCCATCTGGGCCGCACCCTTGCCGGCGCCGATCACGACGGTTCGCCCATTTGCCGGCGGGGCGGGCAGGTGCTTGACGATCCCGGTCAGCGGATCGGCAGCCTTCACGGCAGCATCAAACAGCGCCTGCAGCAGTTCCCGGTCCGTCATCGCTTTTCCTCCACGTCTCCGTCACCCGGGCTCTTTCGATCACGGCCGTCAACGGCCGTCAACCGGGCTTGATCACCCGCCGGTCTTTCAAACGGAACAAAGCAAGCGAGTGTCTGTTGTCCCACGGGCTCACCAAAATGAAGGAGCGAAATATGGGTGAACATCTGAAAGAAGCGGGTTACCCAGGCCAGATCGACATCGGCGGAGACAGATCTCCCGTGACTTACAAATTGAAGGCGAGCAAGGAAGATGACGGCGCGTTCCATGTGGCGGTGAGCCTCAGTGCCCCGCGCGACTGGCTGCTGAAGCATGGCTTTCGCAAGGAGGCCACGCTGGTGCGCCAGGGAGGCGCTGAAATGCCGGTGCATTTTGAGGAAACGCTCAATGTCGCCGACAATATTTCGGTCACGCTGCGCGCCGACGATGCGGTGATAGGCTCCATGGACGAATTGCGCCGCACGTTTCCGGAGTTGCGAACGACCTGAAATCGTCAGTCTCTGTTTGCGCAGAAGAACCGCAGCGTATAATCGCAGGCCCGGCCGGTCGTTTGGCCGGGCATTTGCGGTTGAGGCGGCGAGATCTTGGAGACAGTTGAAAAGACAGCGCGTGAAAAGACAGCGCGATCCTGCGGCACCTGCACGCTCTGCTGCCGGCTTCCCGAAATTGCGGCGCTGGACAAGCCGCCGGACGCCTGGTGCCGGCACTGTACGGAAGGGCAGGGTTGCGCAATCTATGCCGACCGACCTCAGCTCTGCCGCGATTTCCTCTGTCTGTGGATGAAGGATGCGACTGTGCCAGAGGCCTGGCGGCCGCTGACATCGAAGATGCTCGTCTATGAGCAGGGGCCGCAGCTGACAATACTGGTCGACCCGGCCCATCCGGATGCCTGGAAACAGGCGCCGTATCTTTCCGATCTCGACAATTGGGCCGAAGCCGCACAGGCACGCGGTCACTATCTCATCCTGTTTTGCGGCGACGACGTGATGAAGATAGAGCCGGGCGTCAACGCGCCGGCATGATCTCCGCAGCGGCCTGGCGGATGGTCTGCATCAGGATCGACAGCGGTGTCGAGGGGTTTGCGTCGGCTCGGATGGTGAGGCCGACGGGGCCGCGGGTCTCGCTGGTATCGATCGGCAGCGTCGCCAGAACCCCGTCCTCGATATCTGCGGCGACCACGCCCGTAGAGATGATCCAGATCGCGTCGCTCGACCGCACGAATGCGCGGCCGAAGGCATCCGAGACGGTTTCCACCTGCGTCGGCAGACTGGCGACGCCGTTGGCGATCAGGAACTGTTCGACCGAAGGCCGAATAATTGAGCCCCGCGTCGGCATCAGCACCGGATAGTCGGCAAAGCCTTCGAATATTGATCGCTTGCCATCGAGCAGCGGGTGGCCGGCGCGGACGGTGAAGACGACCTGTTCCGAATAGAGATGTTCGAAAGACAGGCCGGTCATCTTTTCAGGCAATGCCAGACGGCCCACCACGAGGTCGAGCTCGCCAACCCGGAGCTGCTCCATCAAAACGGCATTATCTCCCGTCACGATCTTGACGCGGCTGCCGGTCTTTTCGGCGAGGAACAGTGTCATGGCACGTGGCATAACGCGGGTGGAAACGGTAGGAAGCGCGCCGATCCGGACCGGTGGCGCGGAATCGAACAGTTCCTGCGAGACGGAATCCACGCCTTGGCGCAGTGCGGTGAGTGCCGCACCCGCATGGCGCAGGAACACCTCGCCATAACGGGTGATACGGATGCCGCGACCGTCGCGCTCGAACATGGCGACACCCAGCGCCTCTTCGAGCTCGCGGATGGTCTTGGTGACGGCCGGCTGGCTGACATGCAGGATTTCGGCCGCCTTGACCACGCTTTTCTGGCGCGCGACCTCGACAAATGTATGCAAGTGCCGAAACTTGACTCGAGAATTGATCAAGATCAAATAACCCTGGGGTTAGGGGATCATGCTGAAATATCATTTTACCTAACCGGAAACTAGTGCAATCTATAAGAACGGGAGGAGGCGCTGATGCAGTTTGTACACATCAACAACATTGTGATCCATTACGACATCCAGCGCGCAGGCGACGGAAAGCCGGTCGTCGTGTTCATCAATTCGCTCGGAACCGACAGCCGCATCTGGCACCACGAACTGCCCAAGTTTGCCGAGGACTATACGGTCCTGACCTATGACAAGCGTGGCCACGGGCTGTCCGGCCTTGGCAATCCGCCCTATTCGATCGCAGACCATGCGGCCGATCTTGCCGGCCTGCTCGACCATCTGCAGCTAAGTCGCGTCATCGTCTGCGGCCTTTCGGTCGGCGGGCTGATCGCCCAGAACCTGTATGCAAACCGGCCTGATCTCGTAAAAGCGTTGGTTCTGTCTAACACCGCTCACAAGATCGGCACTGCCGAAAGCTGGGCGGCGCGCATCGCTGCCGTCGAGCAGAACGGTATAGCCAGCATTCTCGACGCGATCATGGAGCGCTGGTTCACTGCGCCGTTCCGCAAGCCGGACAACGCCGCCTACCAAGCCTATTGCAACATGCTCGTGCGCCAGCCGATCTCCGGATACAGCGGCACCTGCGCCGCGATCCGAGACGCGGATTTCACCGAGGTGGCCAAAAAGATCGCCGTGCCGGTGCTCTGCATCGTCGGTCGCGAGGACGGTTCGACGCCGCCCGAAGTCGTCAAATCGCTCGCTGACCTGATCCCCGGCGCACGTTACGACATCATCGAGGGCGCGGCGCATATCCCCTGCGTCGAGGCCCCCGCCGCCCATGCCGCGCTGATCCGCGGCTTCATCGAACAACTCGAGGACTAGACATGGCCGATTCTTCCGCGCCATCGGAACGTTACGTTCAGGGTATGAAGACCCGCCGCTCGGTGCTGGGCGACGCCCATGTGGACCGCGCCCAGGCAAACCAGACGCCGTTCGACGGGCCGTTCCAGGAGATGATCACCGAAGGCGCCTGGGGCACGGTCTGGTCGCGGCCGAACTGGAGCAAGCGCGAGCGTTCGATGGTGACGATCGCGCTTCTGGCCGCGCTCGGCCATCACGACGAAGTCGCCATGCATATCCGCGCAACCGCCAATACAGGTGCGACAAAGGACGATATCTGCGAAGCCTTGATGCATGTGGCAATCTATGCCGGCGTTCCGGCTGCCAACCATGCCTTCAAGATCGCCAAAGCCACTTATGCCGAAATGGACGCGGACAAGGCCGCGGGAGAGCAAAAATGAAGAACACACCCCCAGAAACGACACCCTTTTTCGCCCGTGACAGGGAATGGCATCCGCCGGCATTCACGCCGGGCTACAAGACCTCGGTGCTGCGCTCGCCCCAGCGCGCCCTGATTTCGCTGGAAGGTACCAAGAGCGAGATCACCGGCCCGGTCTTCGGCCATAACATCATCGGCGAATTCGACAACGACCTGATCGTCAATTACGCGAAGCCCGGCGAGATGGCGCTCGGCGAACGCATTCTCGTCTACGGTCGCGTCATCGATGAGCGTGGCCGCGGCGTTCCGGGTGCGCTGGTGGAATTCTGGCAGGCCAATGCCGGCGGTCGCTACCGGCACAAAAAGGAAACCTATCTCGCGCCGCTCGACCCGAATTTCGGCGGCTTCGGACGCACGATCACCGACGAGGACGGCGGTTACGCCTTCAAGACCATCAAGCCCGGTCCCTATCCGTGGCCGAACGGCGTCAACGACTGGCGCCCGGCGCATATCCACTTCTCGGTTTTCGGCCATGGCTTTGCCCAGCGCCTGATCACTCAGATGTATTTCGAGGGCGATCCGATGATCTGGATTTGTCCGATCGTGAAGACCATTCCGGACGAGAATGCGATCAAGGGCCTGATCGCCGCGCTCGACATGCAGAACACCATCCCGCACGACATGCGGGCCTATAAATTCGATATCGTCCTGCGCGGCCGTCGCTCGACATTCTTCGAGAACCGTAAAGAGGGCAACTGAGATGGTCCAGCCGCTCACCTACTTCAAGGAATCCGCCTCGCAGACCGCGGGTCCGTATGTCCATATCGGCTGTACGCCGAACTTCTCCGGCATCACCGGCGTCTACGATACCGACCTCGGGTCCGGCTCGATGGTCAACGACCAGACGCGCGGCGAGCGCATCACCATCCGCGGTTTCATCTATGACGGCGCGATGACGCCGCTCAAGGACGCAATGATCGAGATCTGGCAGGCGGATGCGGACGGCTATTACAACAGCCCGTCGGAAACCCGCGGCAAGGCCGATCCGAATTTCTTCGGCTGGGCCCGCCAGCCGGGCGACATGGCGACCGGCGAATTCGCCTTCGAAACGATCAAGCCCGGCAAGGTACCCTTTCGCGACGGCCGCCTGATGGCGCCGCACGTCACCTTCTGGGTCGTGGCCCGCGGCATCAATCTCGGCCTCAACACCCGCATGTACTTCTCCGACGAGGAAGAGGCCAATGCGGCGGATCCGATCCTGTCGCGCATCGAGCACCGGGTTCGGGTTCCCACCCTGATCGGCAAGCGTGACGGTAATACCGTCACCTTCAACATCTATCTTCAGGGCGAAAACGAAACCATATTCTTCGATATCTGACGTCGAAGAATCAGGGTCCGCCCAGGGGTAGATATGAGCGTTTCGGCTTTCGAGCATCCATTTTTGTCCGGTCTCGTCGGTGACGACGAGACCGAACAGCTGTTTTCGGCAAAAGCCGAGATCGACGCCATGCTGGCGTTCGAGACGGGCCTCGCCAAGGCCCAGGCTTCCTGCGGCGTCATCCCGGCCGAGGCTGCGGAGCGCATAACCGCAGCCGTGCAGACATTTGAGCCGGACATGGCCGGGCTGCGAAACGGAACCGCGCGCGACGGCGTCGTTGTCGCCGAACTCGTCAAGCAGCTTCGCGCTGCCGTCAATCAGCAGGCGGGCGGCGGCGAGGCCGCCAAGCATGTGCATTTCGGCGCGACCAGCCAGGATGTCATAGACACCGCGCTCATGATCCGCCTGAAGCAGGCCTGCTCTCTGTTCGTCGAACGGCTCGCCGCCCTCGAGACGGCTTTCGATGAGATCGACCGGGCATTCGGCGGCCGAACGCTAATGGGCCACACCCGCATGCAGGCGGCAATCCCGATCACCGTTTCTGACCGTATCCGCGCCTGGAAAGAACCGTTGACTCGCCACCGCCAGCGGCTGGACACGTTTTCCGAAGCCGGTTTTGCCGTGCAGTTCGGAGGAGCTGCCGGTAGCCTTGAAAAATTCGGCGACAAGGCCGCCGAGGTGCGCAAGGCGCTGGCCTGGGAACTATTCCTGACCGACGCACCGCAATGGCATAGCCAGCGCGACCGGCTGACGGAATTTGCAAACATCCTTACGATGATTTCCGGCTCGCTCGGCAAGCTCGGCCAGGACGTGGCGCTGCTCGCGCTGATGGGCGGCGAAATGCAGCTTGCCGGCGGCGGCGGCTCCTCGGCCATGGCTCACAAGCAGAACCCGGTTGCCGCCGAAGTGCTGGTGTCGCTCGCGCGCTTCAACGCTGTACAGCTTTCCGGCATGCAACAATCGATGGTGCATGAGCAGGAGCGCTCAGGGGCGGCCTGGACGCTCGAATGGCTGATACTGCCTCCCGTGGTGATCGCGACCGGCGCTGCACTACGGCTCGCGGCGGAACTTGCGGGCAACGTAAGGTCGATGGGCAAGGGCTGACGGCATCTGCACTGAAGGGCGGGCAATTCTAGTATATTTTCGAAGAAAGATACTAGGTTTGCCCCGGAGGTCTCGGTGTTTCTTTCCTACATGACCAGTGCCTCCTTCAATCAGAACCCGAGCAAGGCCCGGCAGGCCGCGAACGAGAATCCGTTGGTCATCACCGATCACGGCAAGCCGACGCATGTGCTTGTCAGCTACGAGGAATTCGAGGCCAACTGGAAAAAGCCGAAGAGCATCGCTGAGGCCCTTTACGACCCCAACGGATCGGATTTGGATTTCGATCCTCCGTGGCTCAGTTTCGAGAACCGCGAGATTGAAGTCTGATGGCATTCCTGTTGGACACGAATGTCGTCTCGGCTGCACGACGTTTGAAAAAGCAGGCATCCGAGTTTCAGAATTTCATGGAAACATTTCCCCTGGACGGCGCGTATATCTCGGCAGTCACTGTCATGGAGGTGCTCCAACGGCGCGGGGGTCCTCGGCGTCGACCGCGATGCCGCAGGGGAAAACCTGTCGAAGCTTGCCTGTTTCGCAGTCAAGCTGCTAAGCCGGGGAAAGGCGATGGAGAGGCTGCATGGCTGCGGATACCGGGCAGGGACTTTGGGATTTCGCATTGCGGCTTTATGGTGCACCCGGTGTCGGCGAAGCCTGCCTGCTGCTTCAGGACGAAAGCGGCGTCGACGTGCCGGTGCTGCTGTTCTCCGCCTGGCTCACGACGAATTCCGTGGCGCTTTCGCCGACAGAGATTGCCCGGATCGACGATCTCGTGGCCGACTGGCGCAATGAAGTGGTCAAACCGCTGCGCGCCGTGCGCCGGCGATTGAAGTACGGGCCGCATCCGGCCCCCACCAAAGAGACGCAAACCTTGCGCACCGGCGTGAAGGATGTCGAACTCAGTTCCGAAAGGATCGAGCTGGCGGTCCTGGAGGTGGAAGGGCAGGCGCTGATCGCAGCCGATGGTTCAACTGGCGATGCAGCTGGCAATCTCAGAAGCGTCGTGATGTTTTTCCGCCGAGCGGAGCCGGACGAGCGGACGGTCACGGCACTTGCTGCAATCGAAAACGCGCTCGCGGCCCTTTAGGGCTGACATCGCAGCACAAAATCAGTGCTGGCCGGGTGAACCGGGGCCATCCTTCCAGCGCTTGACCATCGGCAGGTGGATATCGAAGAGATCAAGCGCCCGACCGACCGTCTGGGTCACCATCTCGTCGAGTGAGCTGGGCTTCGAATAGAAGGCAGGCACCGGCGGCATGACGATCGCGCCATTGCGGGTCGCCTGGTCCATCAGCGCGATATGGCCGGCATGCAGCGGCGTCTCACGAAACAATAGCACGACACGCCGACGTTCCTTCAGGCAGACGTCGGCCGCGCGCACGATCAGCTCGTCATTGTAGCAGTTGGCGATGCCGCTCAGCGTCTTTACCGAGCAAGGTGCGACGAGCATGCCGGCGGTGCGGAACGAGCCGGAGGAGAGCGCCGCGCCGATATCCTTGTGATTATAGAGCACGTCGGCCAGGCTCTTGATCTCTTCGGGACTCATGTCGATTTCGTCGATCGCGGTGCGAAAAGCGGAGGGCGAGATCACCGCATGGGTCTCGACATCCTCGACTTGTCTCAAAAGCTGCAGGGCGCGAACGCCATAGATAACACCGGATGCTCCGGTGATGGCGATGATGATGCGGCGCATGGGACTTTTCCGTGAACAATCTATTGCGACGCCTTAGCGCCACTTTCCGATGGGCGCAATGCGGCGATCGTCGGATTGCGCGCATGTGTTCGGCCGCGGCCTCGTCCAGCAGACGCGGTGTCGGGCTCTGGTGCCCCGTTTCGATCACCGCTGCAGGGTACTCGTGATCTTGCTTCGTCCGGGCGCCGGCCCATGGACAAGCGGATCGGCCGATGCGTGATCGGAAACGCGGACTCGTGGCCGCTTGATTCCGTTGCGAAAAAAACTCACCGACGGGTCCTTCGAAAAGCTTGCGATGCGAGCCGTGATGGTTGATCATGCGCCCGATGCCGGAGTAGCGGAGGCTATTGCGACGGCGGCGGTTGCCGCGTCAGTCATGTCAGCTGCACCATCGGCACCTATTCCCCCTGCGGCTCCCGAAGCTGCCGGACCGTCTGTCGCGCCAGCGGCGACGGCCGCGCAGCCTTTTAGCCGTATGTCTTGTATCGCCGTCGGCACTGCCGTCGCTATAATAGTCATCGCGGCTCTCGCCGCCCGAGTTTTTAACAGGAGCGGCGCATGTCCCGCATCACCATCACCGTCAACGGCGCGCCTCAGACGCGCGAGGTCGAAGACCGGACGATGCTCGTGCAGTTCATCCGCGAACATCTCGGCCTCACCGGCACCCATGTCGGCTGCGACACCAGCCAGTGCGGCGCCTGTACGATCCATCTCGACGGCGAGGCCGTGAAGAGCTGTACCGTGCTTGCCGTCGCCGCCGACGGTTCCCAGGTAACGACGATCGAGGGACTGGCCGAAGGCGGCAAGCTGCACGACGTGCAGCAGGCTTTCCGCGAGCATCACGGCCTGCAATGCGGATATTGCACGCCAGGCATGATCATGGCCTCGGTCGACATGATCCGCCGGCATGACGGCATGCTCGACGAGCATACCGTCCGCCACGAGCTCGAAGGCAATATCTGCCGTTGCACCGGCTACCACAACATCGTCAAGGCGGTGCTGGACGCTGCGGAGAAGCACCGCGCGGCACATGCCGTCGCGGCGGAATAAGCAGGAGAGGCTCACGCCATGTATGCCACGACCTACCACAAGCCGAAGACGCTGGCCGAAGCCGTCAAACTCTACACGAATTCCGACGAGCCCTCCTACCTCTCGGGCGGTCATACGCTGATCCCGACGCTGAAGAGCCGGCTTGCCGCACCCGCGCATCTGATCGACGTGCGCAACATTCCGGAGCTTTTCGGCATCGAAGTCACCGCTGACAAGGTGATCATCGGCTCGGCGACCAAGCATGCCGTCGTCGCCGCGTCCGGGGAGATCAAGGCTGCCATTCCCGCGCTTTCAGGCCTCGCCGGATCGATCGGCGACGTCCAGGTGCGCCATATGGGCACGATTGGCGGCTCGACCGCCAATAACGACCCGGCCGCCGACTATCCAGCCGCCGTGCTGTCGCTTGATGCGACCCTTCATACGGACCGCCGCGAAATCCCTGCCGAGGACTATTTCCAGGGCCTCTACACGACCGCGTTGGAACCCGGTGAAATTCTCGTCCGCGTCGAGTTCAAGACCCCGGAAATCGCCGGTTATGCGAAATTCCGCAATCCGGCCTCGCGCTATTCGATGGCTGCTTCCTTCGTGGCCAGACATCGTGACGGCCATATCCGCGTCGCGATCACCGGCGCCGGCAACGAGGGCGTGTTCCGCTGGACCGAAGCCGAAGAACTGCTGACCGTGAATTTTTCGGCCGAAGCGCTGGAAGGCCTCACCATCGACCCGTCGCGGATGATGGGCGACATGCACGCGCCGGCCGACTACCGCGCTCATCTCGTCGCCGTCATGACACGCCGCGCGGTGCAAAACCTCGGCGGCACGCATATCCTCTGAGGATAGATGCCCTCACGAGAAAGGCCGGCGGGGCAACTCGCCGGCCAGAAGCCATCGCGGCCGATCGAGCAACCGCATTGCTGCATCTTCAACAATCCTGGGGCATGCCGAAGGTCGCAGCGATCCGGCCGAGCACGGCGATCAGAACGGCCTTGTCCTTGCCGGCGATCTCGTCAAGACGGCGGTCATAGACGACGGCGATCGCGTGCAACTGCTTTTGCATCCTGCGGCCATTTTCTGTGAGCCTGACGCTATAGCTGCGCTGGTCGTCGGGGTTCGGCCGCCGTTCTATCAGTCCGCGATGAGACAATGCCTTGAGGCTGGACGTGAGCGTCGAGCGGTCGCGGCCACAGATGCGGCTGAGCTCTGACGGCGTCATGCTATTCCGTTCGGCAAGTACCGTCAGCAGCGAATACCATCCGGGCTTCAGATCCGCCTTGCCGGCCGCCCTGGCAAACGCCTGGAAGGACGTCTCCTGCGCCACCCGCAGATGATAGCCGATCAGATTCCGGAACATGGCCGGAACAGGCATCTCGCCGTCCGCGCATGCCGTATACCCGTCCTGCTGCGTCGATGGTTCCGCTGGCATTTTGCATTCCTCCCAATCTGGAAACTAGTAGGAATGGGGGAGCGGGGCAAGATAGTTTGACATCAAATTACCTTGCTTTGACCGATTGTCCGCCAAAACCTGGCAGACAGCAAGCAAGGCAAAGGGCATACGGCTGTCAAGCGGACGATCCGCGGCTGGGTCGAGCTTTCCAAACGGAACCTGCGCCGGGTGGTGGCGCGGGCAGAGAGCAGGACCCGAACCGGGCCGCTATCGATGACGGTGGCTAAGATTTCGGGGAGGTTATCTACGTATTGACCGGTGTTTCAGGCCCGCCTCCCGCCATCGAAATGGCACGTTGGAGGCGGGCGTCAAGTTTGATGCGTGATCACCCTATCAGGGCGGTCACGAAGGCGACCGCATAAAAGCCTATGATGATCAGGCAGACGGCGGCCAGCAGGAGGGCTGGAATACTGTTCATGACATCCTTTCCATGCCAGCCCCCCTCAACGCGCGGCAAGCCCGCAATATCCCTTTGAACCGGTTTACGGTCCGCAAAGGTTAATGATTTCCTGCCTTATATTAGGTATTGCGGATTCACGGTCCGGTGGCTTGATGCCGTGCGCTTGGCATGGTCTGTTGAGGAAAATGCTATGCCGCCACAGGGCCTTGAACCCGATTTTTTCAGTGATGAGAGTGACATGAGAGATTTCGAATTACCCGGCCGTTCGCTCGCTGTCGGCCGCACCGCGATGGCCGCCACCTCCCAGCCCTTGGCGACACTTGCCGCCGTCGACATCCTGCGTAGCGGCGGAAATGCCGTGGATGCAGCGGTTGCCGCCTGCGCCGTACAATGCGTTGTCGAAGCCGGCTCGACCGGCATCGGCGGCGATTGTTTCGCACTTCTCTCTCTCGGCGGCACGGACGAGGTGCTGGCCTATAATGGGTCAGGCCGGGCACCGGCTGCCGCAACCGTCGAACACCTCCGCTCGCTGGGCGTCACCAGCCTCACCCGCACGTCGCCGCACACGATCACTGTGCCGGGGGCGGTGGACGCCTGGACGCGACTGGTTGGCGATCACGGCCGTTTGAAGATGGCCGATATTCTCGCGCCGGCCGTCAAGCTGGCGCGCGAAGGCTACGTTCTGCCGCCGCGCACGGCGCATGATCTTGCCGCCCAGGCGGGGGTCCTGAAGGACGATCCGGCTGCGAGCCGCATCTTCCTCGTCGACGGCGAAGCGCCGCCGGCAGGCACGATCCAGTACCAGAAGCAACTCGCCGACACGCTCGAAGCCATCGGCCGGGAGGGCAGGGACGCCTTCTATCGCGGCCCAATCGCGGAAGGCATGGTGAGCTATCTCAACGGTATAGGCGCGCTGCACACACTCGAAGATTTTGCCAATGCCACAGGCGAATATGTGACGCCGATCAAGACGACGTTCCGTGGCCACGAAATCCACGAATGCCCGCCCAACGGCCAGGGCATCATCGCGCTGATGATCCTCAATATCCTGTCGCATTTTCCGGGCAAGGGCGATCCGCTGGCGCCCGAGCGCCTGCATGTCGAGGTCGAGGCGACGCGCCTGGCTTACGCGGCACGAAACCGCTTCCTCGCCGATCCGGCCAAGGTCGAGGTCCCGGTCGATTACCTGCTCTCGGACGAACTTGCCAGGCAGTTGGCCGCCATGATCGACCCCGAAAAAGCGATCGAGAACCTGCCGCCCTTCGGCGAAGTGCCGCACAAGGACACGATCTATCTCTCGGTCGTCGATGGTGATCGCAATGCCATCAGCTTCATCAACTCGATCTTCTTCGTATACGGCAGCGGCCACATGGACCCGAAGAGCGGAGTGATGTTCCACAACCGGGGCTTCAGCTTCTCGCTCGATCCGGATCACCCGAACGCAATCGCGCCGGGCAAGCGGCCGATGCACACGATCATTCCCGGCATGGTGACGAAAGACGGCCGCGCCGTGATGCCTTTCGGTGTGATGGGCGGCCAGTACCAGGCCATGGGTCACGCCCATTTCCTCTCAAAAGTCTTCGATTACGGCATGGACCTGCAGAGCGCCATCGACCTGCCGCGCCTCTTCCCGCTGCCCGGGACCAACCAGGTCGAGATGGAGGCCCGGCTTCGCACCACGATCGGCCCGGAGTTCATCAAGCGCGGTTTCGAGGTGAAGGCGCCGGAATCTGCCATGGGCGGCGCCCAGGCGATCTGGATCGACTGGGAAACAGGCGTGCTGAAAGGCGGTTCCGACCCTCGCAAGGACGGCATGGCCCTCGGCATTTGAGCTGTCCGTCCAATTTGCGGTGGGACGCTGCCCAGCGTATTGATGTTGCGTAGCGGCGAAACTCGGCCTTTGGCCGGGCTCAATATGCGGAACAATGGCGCAACCAGTTTTCTGACGGCAATTTGCGCCAGCGGACATCATGCTGGTTCCCAGTCGTGCGGCTTGTTGAGCAGATCGCGATAGAAGCTGACGAGCACAAGGTGATGACTGCCAACGCGCCTGCGCTTGCAGACAGGAGAAAGGCCGAGGGTCAGTGCGGCGTCGAGAACCGCAATATCCGGTAGGAGCCCGGCGGTACGACGCCCTTTTTCTGTTATACAAGGCCTGTAAAGAGCGATCTTTCGGCGCCACCTGCCGAAAGGCTCGCCAGGCCGGTGCACCAGCCCTGCCTCGACGACCCCATCACTGATGCCACTTGACGAGCGGCTGATAGTGATGCGGCTGGCGCATGACAACAAGATCCTTTCGGCGGACGATATTCGTCGGGTAGGGCGTATCGAGATTCGTGGTGTCGACGGTTGCAGCCGCGATACCGTCCTCGTCGAGGATCACTGATTCCTGACGCGGAAAGGCAAAGGAATCCGGCCCGAACACCGCACTCTTGCCCAGGTATCCCCGTTCCGCATCCAGCACATTGGCGAAGGCGAAATAGACGTTGTTCTCGCCACCGCGCACGCGCAAAGCATGCCAGTGATAGGGGTCGGCCCCTTTCGGAATCGGATAGTTATGCGGAATCTTCGTGCCGGTGTGGCCGCCGGTAAAAGTGCCGGCGATCGCTGAGGGGCAGGCGACCAAATCGCACCCCATCAGCGAGAGCGAACGGATGGCTTCCGGATAGAGCGCGTCGTGGCCGATCGCCAGGCCGACGCGGCCGATGGCAAGATCGTAAACTTTCCATTCGTCGCCGGCCGTCGCCCAGCTATCGGCAATGCCGAGATGCGTTTTGCGATAGCTGCCTACAAGTCCCTCGGGGCCGGCGAGAACCGCGCTGTTGTAAACCTTGTCTCCGTCCGCCTCGGCAAATCCAGCAACAAGATAGAGACCGAGCTTCATGGCCAGACGCACGAAGGCGGATACGGTCGCGCCTGATAGCGGCTCTGCCCGGCTTTGCGGAGTTTCCAGTCCGGTCAGCGACAGTTCCGGAAAAACCAGAATGTCCGGTGCTGTCGTCGCTTTCGCTTCGGCTGCCAGCTTAGCGATGCGGGCAAGATTATCTTCGATGACAGAGGATGGGGCGAACTGAGCGACGGCGGCGCGCGATGCGCGTCCACGCGGGATGGGCTGATAGCCATAGAGACGGAAGTAGTCGCCCGGATTCCAGGTGAAGCTGTTGGTCATCATGTTCATGTAGAGCTCGGGCCGGCGGGACTTAAATACCGGTTCACACAAGACCTCGCGGCGGCGGGCGCGGGCAAGATCGACCGTGCCATAGGCAATCCCGTCGCCCGTATCGATCGATGCGGCCACCGTTCCGTCGGGCTCGATCAGGCAGCTTCCCCCAGAAAACTGTACGGTTCTTTCCAATCCCCAGCGGTTGCTTTCGATGACATAGCAGGCGTTTTCGAAGGCTCGGTTGATCCAGTAGGGTGCCGGCGTGCGCTCCTGCAGCCAGTTGGAGATGTGGCAAATGATGTCGGCACCGGCCAGAGCCTCCAGCCGAGCCGTCTCGAAGAAGTGCAGATCCATGCAGACCAGCATCGAGATCCGGCCGATCTCCGTTTCGAAGACCTCGTGGACGATATCGCCATTGGCGGCCCATTTCGGCTCGGCGATATAGGGATGCGACTTGCGGTGCCGACCGACGACGCCCTCAGGTCCAATCAGGACGGCGGTATTGTAATAGAGATCGCTCGCCGGATCGACTTCCGGCATGCCGACGACGATATAGCAGCGGTGTTTTCTGGCAATGGCCTGGAAAACATTGGTGGTCGGTCCGGGGATAACCTCGACGAAAGGTTTGACTTCGGCCCTGTCGAACCAGCAATAGCCAGTCGTGCCCATTTCGGGCATGACGATCAGGCGCGCACCTGCCGTTGCCGCCTCCTCGCAATAGGTTGCCAGCCGGCTGATATTGCGCGCTTTCTCGAACATCGTCGGCTCGAACTGGATGGTGGCCGCGGTGTAGCTTTGTGTCGATGTCATGGTGGTTTCCATTGTCTCTGTGAAAGGATGTCTGTCTGTTTCAGACAGCCATATGCCGGTGGACAAGCGCGTCGGAGAGCGCGTCGATCGCGCCACTCGCGACCACGCGTCCCTTCTCCAGCATCGCGAACTGGTGAGCCGCGTGCCGCGCAAAGGCGACGTTTTGTTCGACGAGGACGATCGTCATTCCGATCTCGCGGTTGAGCTGAACGATGATCTTTTCGATCTCCTCGACGATGGATGGCTGAATGCCTTCGTTCGGCTCATCGAGAAGAAGTACCTTGGGGTCGGCGGCCAGCGCGCGGGCAATGGCAAGCTGCTGTTGTTGCCCCCCTGAAAGAACGCCGCCCGGTCGATCGAGGTTGGCCATCAGGTATGGAAAAAGCTCCGGCACCAGCGCTGGGATTTCGCGTTTGCGATCGGTGCGCGCAAAAGTGCCCATCAGGATATTCTCGCGGATGGTGAAATCGGGAATGATCTCCCTCCCCTGGGGGACATAGGCTATACCGGCCCGTGCCCTCATATGCGTCGGGGAGGAGCCGATATCCTTTCCCAGCAGATGCATCTCGCCCGTCATGCGGTCGGTCAGTGCCATCAGGGTTTTCAACAGCGTCGTCTTGCCGGTGCCATTGCGACCGAGGATGCTCGTGACCTTGCCGGCCGGAATATTGAGCGTGACGCCGTGCAGGATATGACTGCGGCCGTAATAGCTGTGCACGTCTTTTAATGACAGCATCAGGATATTCCTTTCGTACCGAGATAGGCTTCACGGACTTTCGGATTCCGCTCGATATCTTCGACGCTACCCTCCGCCAGGACTTCTCCGAGATGGAGAACGGTGATGCGCTCGGCGATTTCGCGGACGAACCCCATGTCGTGTTCGACGACGAGGATCGTATGGCGACCTTTGAGATTGTTGATGATCTCCGCGGTTTTGCGGGTTTCCGCTTGGGTCATGCCAGCCGTGGGTTCGTCGAGCAGAACCACCTTGGGGTCTTGGACAATAAGCATGCCCAGCTCCAGCCACTGTGTCTGGCCGTGACTGAGATAGGCGGCCATCATGTTATGCTCGGCTTCGAGGCCTATTAGTGCCAGAACGTCGTCCACGCGCCTTGCCTCGGCGCGCGAAAAGCCGAACCGGAGATTGGCAAGCACCGAAGGGTTGCGGCAATTGGCGACCTCCAGGTTCTGACGCACCGTCAGGTCGCGAAAAACGCTGGGGACCTGGAATTTTCGGCCAATTCCGGCGCGTGCGATTCTGTGTTCAGGCCAGTTGGTGATCTCGGTGTCGTAGACGAAGACCTTGCCCTGCGTACTGTGGGTCTTACCGCTGACCAGATCCATCAAGGTTGTCTTGCCGGCTCCGTTTGCGCCGAGCAACACACGCAACTCGCCGTCGAAGACGGTGATGCTGACATTGTTGACGGCTCTGAAACCGCCGAAATCGACACTGAGACCGTCGATGGTCAATGCGATAGCACTCATATCACAATGCCCCGCTTTGTTGCTGCAAGGATGAAGACACCGAACCTGGTCTGAGCCGGCGGATAAACTGCCGCAACACATCATGTGCAAGGCCCCCAAGGCCACGCGGCATGAACAGAACGACGAGCACGAAGATGAGGCCGATGATCGCTTTCCATGCCTCGACCAGCGCTTCGGTCTCGCTGACCTCAGCCTCGATCATGTTGATCAGGATCGCGCCGATGCAGGCGCCAAGCAGGGAGGAGCGGCCGCCGACGGCAGCCCAGACGACCATCGTCACCGAGAATGACAGATCCATGAACGTCGGAGAGGCGAACTCCGCGACGATCACGTAGAGCATGCCGGCCACGCCGGCGATCCCTGCCGAAATGACAAAGAAGAACACCTGGTAGAGCGAGACGTCGAAGCCGAGATACCGCGCGCGCACCTGGTCATCGCGGATCGCTTGCAGGATCATGCCCGCACGGGTTTCCACGATAAGACGGGCACCGATGAGTGTCAGCGACAGGCATACGGCGCACAGATAATAGGTCGCCCGGCTGTAGGGGTCGAACTCGATGCCGCCGATCGTCAGCCAGCCAAGATCCGTCAGGCCGTTGAAGCCGTTTGTCACCGGTTGCGCATCAACCATAATGAGACGCACGAGCAGAACAAGCGCCAGCGTGATGATCGAGACGAACACGCCGGAAATGCGCTTGCGGAAAACCAGCATGCCGAGTGCGCCGGCAATCACGACTGGAAGCACGATACCGAGCACGAGACCCACCGACTGGCTTTGAAAGGGAAGCCAGAGGAAGGAGCCCTTGTTGATGCAGCAAAGCTGCGTCGGGGCGCCGGGCTCGGCATTCCAGAGCATGAAATCCGGAACCGGCTTGTCGGAGCCCTGTTGGAGACTGGTCGGGCTCGACAGTTTCAGCGACATGGCCAGCATGTAGGCGCCCAGGCCGAAAAACAGCCCCTGGCCGAGATTGAGAATGCCCGCATAGCCCCATGTGAGCGCGATGGCGACGCCCAGCATCCCGTAGACCAGATATTTCGAAATGCGGTTCAGCCAGAACTCGTCGCCGAAAACGGGCGCTGCGAAAATCACCGCGATGAAAAGCACATAGGCAGCGATCTGGAATTTCCGTTCGATGCTCATGTCAGCGCCCCTTGAACGAGAACAGCCCGCTGGGCTTGACGAGAATGACGAGAATGACGACGCCAAAAACGACGGCACGCGCCAAGATGTCGTTCGTGCCAATGGCCACCAGCGCATTGATTTCGCCCAGAAGCCCTGAAGACAGGATGGTGCCGAAAAGGCTGCCAACCCCGCCGGTGACGACGACCATGAAGCCGTCGACGACCATCGTCGTACCCATGTCGGGAAAAACAGTTTTGAAGCCGGACATCATGACGCCGGCGACGCCGGCAAGGCCGGAACCGAAAGCAAAAGTCATGGCGTTGATGCGTTTCACGTCAATGCCGCAGGCCGCCGCCATTTTGGGGTTCCGGATGATGGCGCGAACCTGCATGCCGGCCGCCGTTCGGTAGAGAATGAACCATGTCGCCAGTGTCAGCACGGCGGTAATGACGATGATGAAGGTGCGGTAGGCGTTGATGTCAGCACTGGCGAGCCTGAAGGTGCCCTGCAGGTAGGACGGCACTGCTACGTTCTGCAGGCCGGCCCCCAGACCTTCGACATGAATGCCTAAAAAGGACAGACCGAACTCAAGCCGCACAGCCTGCTGCAGGAGAATGGCGATCCCCCAGGTGGCGAGGAGCGTGTCCAGCAGACGGCCGTAAAGCCGCCGCACAACCACCCGCTCGATCAGCAGACCGAGCAGGGCCGTTACGATGAAGGCCAGAGGGATCGCGAGCAGAAGGCTTGCCCTCAGCCAGATGCCGGAGAGGACGGCGACATAGGCGCCGATCATGACCATCTCGCCATGGGCCATGTTGATGACGCCCATGGCGCCATAGGTGATGGCAAGACCAAGCGCCACCAAAAGAAGGATCGAGCCCAGACTGAGGCCGATAAAGAGAATGTCGAGCATGATGCCCCCATTGGTGAGAAGGGCGGGCTTAACTCTTCTGCGCCATCTCCATCCTGAAGGCAGAATGTCAGCTTGCGGAAGAAGAGGATAACCCGCCTTGCCGAGACTTAGTCCCGCCATCCATGGATAGCGGGACGACGGGGGGAGGGATCAGCCCTTGAGCTTTGCGGCGTCGAGGCCGTTGCTGGTGCAGAACAGATTGCTCTCCGTCTCGCCATAGGCGGAATAGGGCAGTGGCTTGATCGGCGCCGGATAGGCGTTCACCACCTTGCTCTGGCCGTCCGCCTGCCATTGTCCGATGCGCGGCGTCAGCCAGCAATGCAGGTTATCGGGGTCGGTGGTCACCTTCCCGCCGGGCGCTTCGTATGTCTGGCCGCGAATGCCGGCCCGGATCGCTTCGGCAGAAAGATCGCCGGCTTTCTCGACGGCCTGCTTCCACAGAAAGACCTGGAAATAGGCGGCTTCGAGAGAATGGTAGGTCACGGCTTTCGGATCGTTGACGAAGGTCCTGAAGCGGTCGATGAAGCTCTTGTTCGCCGGTGTGTCGATCGACATGAAGTAGGGGAATGAGGTGTAGCTGCCGGCGGCGTATTCGGCTCCCATCGCTGCAATCTCGATTTCGGAGGTGACCGTCGCGCAGATCGGCAGAACCTCCTGCGAGAGCCCCTGGTTCTTGAACTCGCGGTAGAAGGCGATGATCGAGTCGCCGACGACGTTGGACAGAACCACGTCTGCGCCCGACTCCTTGATCTTGCTGACCATGACGGCCCATTCCGAATGGCCAAGCTCCAGATACTCGTCCGCTACCCACGTTGCGCCGGCGGCTTCGATCAGCTTCTTGGAAACCTTTGCCATCTCGCGCGGATAGACATAGTTCGAACCGACGATGAAGAATTTCTTCTTGCCCAGTTTCTGGACGATCCAGGGGATGTAGTTGGAGAGCTGCTGGTTCGGCACGGCGCCGGAATAGACGACGTTGCGCGAGCACTCGAAGCCTTCGTAATGCGTTTGGTAGAACAGCATCGCGCCGCGCCGCTCGAAGATCGGGAGCACCGCCTTGCGGCTTGCCGATGTGTGGCAGCCGAACACGGTCGAAATCTTGTCCTTGAGGATCAGTTTCGAGGCTTTTTCGCTGAAGGTCTTCGGATCGGAAGCCCCATCTTCGACGACAACCTCGACCGGGCGACCGAGAACGCCGCCACCCGCGTTGATTTCGGCCACGGCCATCATGACGCCATTTGCCAGAAGCTTTTCGGCAACCGAAAGCCCGCCCGTCTGTGAATAGAGCGCGCCGACCTTGATGGGGTCGGCGGCGAAGGCGCGGCTGCTGAGAGCCGGCAGGGCGAGTGCGGCGGAAGCGGTGGCTGCGGTTTTGAGAAATTCACGTCTGTTGAACACCATCTTGGTTCCCCTTTTTTTGATTGGCGCACACGGCGGCACGGCCCGCAGAACGGCGAGGCTTTCATGCCGGAAATAAGTAGAGAACTGACGTCACTGTCAGCAGACAACAAAAAACCCGCCAAGCCTGTCACAGCCTGCGGGCACCCTTGCCATCACCGCATCACGGCTGTGCCGCGTGCAACAGCGGCGCATGGCTTCGTCAAACGAAGGGATGGGCCGGAGGTGTTTAATTCTAAACACGGGAAAAATTAATCATGTTTTTGGGACGGGCGCAATAGCTGTTCGGCGTTGATAATCGAATTGGCAATTTCATCAATCGGCACGCGCCGAGCCATCGCCTGCTCGCGCATTTCGCGATACGCCTCATTCTCGCTGGTGCCGCGATTGGCCATCAGAATGGCTTTGGCCCTGGCAAGTTTCTGGTCTCCCAGAACCTTGCGCTTGTATTTGCGTGCTTCCTTGACGAGCTTTTGGCGCTCCAGCCAGAGGTTGCGAGCGATGGCGAGATTGGTCAGCAGACCAAAGGGTTTGATCGGTCTTTCGACAATGGCGAGTGCGCCGCTTTCCAGAACGATCTGCAACGTCGAGGGGTTTTCGTAACCGACGATGGCAAGCATGGTCGGAGCAGGATTGGGGAAAGACTTCAGCAGGCGTTCGATTTCCGGTCGCGCCTCATCTTCCATGGCAAGGAAGACGACATCGGTGCCGTGCGGCAGTTCGGATGGCACCGGCCAGAGGCAACTGACCGTACAACCGATACGGCGCAGGTGATCGACGAGAAAATCTCCCTCGGATGTCCGGGGATGGATAACCAGAACCTTAAGATCCCGCAAATCCCTGAGAAGGGCGAAAGACATCGTCGCTCCCTCTCAAACCTGGACACGATGCGGGAAAGCCTGCGTCAAGTCCGGGCGATATTCGCGCATGAACGGGTCTGGCGCCACCCGGAGCGACGGATCGTAGACGATGTCGTAGCTGCCCTGTGCATTCACCCTTGCAACTCTTGGCCACAGATGTGTGTGGTTTGTCAGCCGGTCGATCTTCACCGCCCCCTGCGGTGCATCGTATTCGACATCGTAGAGTGCCGGCAGAAGCTGCTCAAGCCCGTCGCCACCGGCGCGCCGCAAAGCAGCCGCATAGAGATAAACCTGGAAATAGGCCGCTTCGGCCGGAGCGGTTGGCAGCATCTGCAGGCCGTATCTATGTTGATAAGCCGAGACGAAGGCGCGGGCACGGGGTGTATCCAGAGACGCGAAGAAGGGGGCTGCGGTGATATGCCCCTCGGCCACGTCCGGTCGCATGCGGGTCACGTCGGCCTCGCTTGTCGATTGGCTCGCGATCGGCATCGTCGCCGCATCGAATCCGGCCTCCTTGAACGCTGTGTAGAAGGGAATGATACCGTCACCGACGATTGTCGAATAGATGACGTCCGGCTGTGCCGTGCGAATATGCCGGATGATCTTGGCGACGTCCTCGGTCTTGAGGTTCAGGGGAACATACATCTCGTCCAGGACCTGTCCGCCCACCTGAAGAAACAGGTCGCTGATCGTACGGTTGGATTCATAAGGATAGACGTAGTTCGAACCCACAAGGAAAACCCGCTTTCCATAGTGCTTGGTCAGGAAGTCGACGAGTTGAACGGAGTTTTGATTGGGAGCGGCGCCCGTATATATGCAGTGCCGGGAGTATTCGAATCCCTCGTAGAGCGTAGGGTAGAACAGCAGTGCATCACGGGCCTCGATGACGGGCAGAACGGCTTTGCGGGTGCTCGACATATGGCAACCGAAAACGATCCGGACCCGGTCTTCGTCGCAAAGCTTGACGGCAAGCTCCTTGTAGCGATTGGGCGTCGATTGCGGATCATAGGCGATGGGTTCGATCACTCGGCCGAGCACACCGCCGGACGCATTGATTTCGTCGATCGCCAGCAAGGTGGCGGCCCTTTGTGTTTTTTCCACGGCTCCGGTTACACCCGTTTCGGAGAACAGCACGCCGACCCGCCAGCTTTCTGAATGCATCATCGCCCACCAAAAAATAAAAAAGCTCCCGCCCGTTTCCGGTCGAGAGCTACCCTGCTCATGGAATATCAGCGGCCCGTTGAAGCCTGCCAGGCCATGATGTCAGTTTCCGTGTCCGGTGACAATAGCGGAACGAAAGGCCGTCGATGGTTATCGGCGTGCATCCTCAACGAGCATCGCAGCACCTTTCATCGCGATCATCGCCGTCGGCGTATTCGATGTTGCCGGAGGCAGTCGTCGCAATTGCATGCATGGAAGTTCGAACCCGTTCCAGGCCGGGCTATAGCCTTATCCTGGTGATTTCGCGCATAGTGCTTCCAGTTCCTTGGCGAATGACATCACCACGGGCCGCAAGACGCTCCGGCGCCGGTAGGCTATGCCGATATTGCGGGTCCACGTCCGGCTGTCGAGTTTAAGGGCCACGAACTGCGCGTCGCGTCCCTGCACGAACACGCTTGTTCGGGTGAGATAGCTGAGCCATTTTGAGCCGGCGATCATCGACATCTGGAAAGTTGATGAGGTTGTTTCGCAGATCGCAAGGGGGCGGGGAAGCTGCGCGGCAGCAAACAGAGCCTCGAGCGCCAACCGGTCCGGTTCAGGCCGAGCAGGGATCACCCAACGATATTCTATCAGGTTGGCAAGGTGCACTTTGGGGAGCTTCACGAGCTCATGATCGCGGTCAGCAATGATGTCGACTGGAATTTCAAGCAAGTTGAGAAACTCGATCTCCTCGGAAATATCTTTTGGCCGGGCCATCACGGCAATATCGATGGCGCCATTGAGCAGGGAATCATAAAGCGCCGAGCTGAGTTCCTCGTTGAGTGAAACGTCGACTTCCGGCTGGGCTTTGAGAAATCGCTTGATGGCGGTCGGTACGATTTCCCGCATTGCCGTTGTGACCGCACCGATGCGTAACCGGCCTCGGCGGGCACCGCGCATGGCGTCCAATTCGTTCCGCGCCTCGTCCGTCAGGGAGAGCACGAGCTCGCCATATTCGATCAGCCGCAGACCATAGTCAGTTGGTTTGACGCCCCAGGGGCCACGATCCAGGAGACGAACGCCCAACGACGCTTCCAGTGCGCGAATGCTCTTGCTGAGCGCGGGCTGTGTCACATTCAATCTCTCGGCTGCGATCCCGAAGCTGGCATAACGCGCCACCAGAACCAGATTTCTCAACTGCCTCAGATCCACGGTCTCTCCGATCGCATGTCCAATAACTTACGGTTATCCAAGTGGCGCTTGGCAGCGCCTCTGCTCTCCCAGGCGGCTTTTCCCAGAGGGTATCGATCCGGCATTGAGAAGCTCAAAGCTCATCCATAGTCATTCCATTATAACTAAAATTCATCATGACTGACTAGTTAGTTTCTTGCCGATATCCATCCCTTTGGCCATCATCGGCCTCAATAACTGGCAAGAATGCCGGATGGGAACGACGATGAACGCGGTGATGGCGCAAAGAGCCTCTCAAATGGGCGAGGAGCGAAAACCACTTCGGATATTATCCGAGTGGGCGGCCTATGCATGCAACTTCAGCCCGCTTGCCTACCGTCGCGGTGAAGACGCGTTCTCGGATATCACTGCGTGTATGATCGCCGGAATGAATGACGTTTCGACCCGTTTCGTCGTCAACGCGATAGCCGAAGATGGCCTGGGGCAATGCTTCGCGTTCGGAGCATCCGGCAGAGTAAGCGCGCCCTGGGCGGCCCTGATCAATGGAACTGCGGCGCATGCACTTGATTTTGACGACAATTTCGCGCCCGCTTTTACTCATGCGACGGCAGTGCTCGCTCCCGCGCTTCTATCTCTGGTGAATGGCCGCAGGATCGATGGGGCCGCGCTTATCGACGCATTCATCGTCGGGCTGGAACTCCAGGGGCGCATTGGCCGTCTCATGCAGCCTGCTCACTATGAGCGCGGCTGGCATTCCACTTCGACGATCGGAGCCATCGGCACTGCCGGGGCTTGCGCCCGGCTACTGGGCGCCACCCCGGACCAGGCGCTTGCTGCAATGAGCGCGGCAACCAGCATGGCAGCCGGTTCGAAGCTGCAATTCGGTTCCATGATGAAGCCGATCCATGCCGGGCTCGCTGCGAAGAATGCCGTTCTTGCGGCTCGGTTCGCCATGGCCGGTATCAGTGCTAACGACGACCCTCTTGCCGGCGACTGGGGTTTTGCGGCGCTGACCGGGGCGGGCGACACTGGTGCCGAAGTCATGGTCGAGGGTCTCGGTAAGGCGCTGGAAATCGAGGCGAGCGGACTGCTCGCAAAGCGTTTCCCCTGCTGCGGGGCGGTACATCGTAGCGTCGATGCCCTGGAAGTCCTGCAGAGAAGGCCGGGCTTTTCGCCGGAGGCGATCGACCGGATCGAGACGTTTCTGCCCGAGATGGCAAAACGGAATCTACGCTTCGACTGTCCGGCCGATGAAATGCATGCGCGGTTCAGCGGCACCTATTGCATGGCGCGAATGCTGGTCGACGGAGCACTCGAACTCAAGCACTTCACCCCGGAAAGCGTTAGGGATGAGCGGATTGCCGCGTGGCTGCCTCGCATCCGCCTGATCGCTTACGACAATGCTCTGATGGTCGACGGCGCGAATTTCGAGGCGACCACACGGGTCTATCTGAAGGACGGCGGGGTCCTGGAGGCGACGGTCAGCCATCCGAAAGGTTCGCCGGAGAACCCACTGAACGGGGACGATCTGCTGGCGAAATTTCAGACGTGCTGCACCTGGAGCGGCCACGCGGCGGCGGCCGAACCGCTTTTCCAACTCGCAAGATCGTTGGGAGCGGCAATCGACGTCGGTGAAGTCATGACGGGGGTCGAAAGAGCCCTGCGGATCCAATAACCGGCCTATCCGGGCCAATCGCTACAATGGGAACGTCTTCGAAGAAATACAAAAACGAAGACAGAAAATGGAGTGAAATTATGAATTTCGTGAAAACCAGGCTGGCCGCCTCGGCAGCTTTTCTTCTTATGGGCACATTATCTCTTTCTGCCGCGGATCTGAAGATCGGCGTCAAATCCGAACCGTCTTCACTCGATCCTCAGTTCCATGTTCTCGTGCCGAACATGCAGGTGACCTTCGCCATGTTCGATCCGCTTGTGATGATGGACCCGAAGCTGGTGCCCAAGCCGGCGCTGGCAGAGAACTGGAAGGCGACCAGCGACACCGTCTGGGAATTCGCCTTGCGGAAGGACGCAAAGTTCTCCGACGGCTCGCCGCTGACTGCAGACGATGTGGTTTTCACGTTCGATCGCATTCCCAAGGTTCCGAACAGCCCGACGGCTTTCACGCTGTTCACCCGTCAGATCGCCAAAGTGGAGGCAGCGGATGCGCACACCGTGCGTATCACCACAAAGCAGCCCTATCCCCTGCTGGTCACTGATATTGCCAACCTGCCGGTCCTGTCGAAGGCGGCAGCGTCCGGCCCGGCTCCAGAAGGCAAGACGACCGTCGAGTTCAACCGTGGTGAAGGACTTGTCGGCACCGGCGCGTTCAAGTTCGTTTCCTGGCAGAAGGGCGCAGATCTGGTTCTGGAGCGCAATCCGAACTATTGGGGCAAGCCGGCGGCATGGGACAAGGTGATCTATCGTCCTATGACCAATCCGGCGGCCCGCGCCGCTGCGCTCCTGTCCGGCGATATCGACATGATGGAAGACCCGCCGACAACGGATCTGGAGCAGTTCAAGACGAACCCCAAGCTGTCGGTCGCGGAAGCCCCCGGTACACGTATCGTCTACATCGCCCTGGACCAGAAAGGTGAACCGAGCCCCGGCATTCCCGGTCAGGGCAACAAGAACCCGCTGATGGACAAGCGGGTCCGCGAAGCGCTTTCGCTGGCCATCGATCGCAAGGCGATCGCCGAACGGGTGATGGGCGGCGTCGCCGTCGCCACGGGAGACTTGCTGCCCGAGCCGATGTTCGGCGCGGTCAAGTCACGCCAGGCCGCTCCGGCGGTCGACACTGCCAAGGCCAAGGCCCTGCTTGCGGAAGCCGGCTATCCCAACGGCTTCCAGATCACGCTTGGCACTCCGAACGGCCGCTACGTCAACGACGCCCGCGTCGCCCAGACGATTGCCGCCATGTGGACGCGTGCCGGCGTCAAGGCCGAAGTCGCCGCCGCCGCTCCGCCGGTATTCTTCAAGAGCCGCGATAATTTCGAATACAGCGCCTATCTCGCAGCCTGGGGCAATTCCACAGGCGAGATGTCCACGACGCTGCGGTCGCTGGTCGGAACCCGCGAGCCGTCCAAGGGGTCGGGCACATCGAATGGCGGGCGTTATTCCAATCCGGAACTCGACGCGCTTCTCGACAAGGCATCCGCCACAATGGACGACAAAGCCCGGAAAGAGCTGCTGCAGAAGGCCGACGAGATGGTTCTGTCCGACTACGGCATCATTCCGGTACATTTCGAAGTGCCGGTCTGGGCGCTGCGCAAGGGCCTGACCTACGCTGCCCGCGCCGATCAGTATACCCTGCCTCAGGACGTCGCGTCCTCGAAGTAAATCAAGCCTCCGGCCTGCTTGGCGATGCGCAGCGGGCCGGAACTCGCGAAAGAAGGACAGGCAAGTGCCCGTTTTTATTATCAACCGACTGTTTCAGGCATTCGGCGTGATCCTTGTCATGTCGGTACTGGTCTTTGTCGGCCTTTACCTGATCGGTGATCCGACTTCGATGCTGGTCAGCCCCGAGGCAACGGAGATTGAACGGCAGGCGCTTCGCAAGGCGCTCGGCCTCGATCAATCGATATGGGTTCAATACCTGACGTTTCTTGGAAATGCCGCGCAGGGTGACTTCGGTCGCAGCTTTCTCACCGGTCAGCCGGCGCTGCAGCTGATCATCGAGCGCATGCCCGCGACCGTCGAACTCGTGATCGTTGCCATGACGTTTTCCGTCCTTGTCGGCGTTCCGCTGGGCATCCTGGCCGGGTTGCGGCCGAAGGCGCCGTCCAGCAAGGCGATCATGACGGGCTCGATCCTTGGCTTCAGCCTGCCGAATTTCTGGATCGGCCTCATGCTGATCATGCTGTTTGCGGTCTATCTCGGCGTCCTGCCGGCCTCGGCACGCGGCGAAACCGTCAATGTCGGTCCGGTCGCGCTCAGCATATTGACGATCGACGGCTGGCAGCATCTGGCGTTGCCGGCGCTCACGCTCGGCTTGGCCAAGGCCGCGCTGATGATCCGCGTCACCAGAGCTGCCACCCGCGAAGTCCTGCCGATGGATTACATCAAATTTGCCCGCGCCAAAGGACTGCGCCCCTCTCGCATTCTCAACGTCCACCTGCTGAAAAACATCCTGATCCCGATCATCACTGTCGCAGGTTTGGAATTCGGCCAGGCCATCGCGTTTGCAGTCGTCACCGAGAGCGTCTTCTCCTGGCCCGGAATGGGCAAGCTGCTGATCGATTCCATCATCACCCTCGATCGTCCCGTGGTCGTCGCCTACCTGATCATGATGGTGTTTTTCCTGGTGATCCTGAACCTCGTCGTCGACATTCTCTACATGGCGATTGACCCGAGTGCCCGCGAAAAGGTGCGCGACTGATGAGCACGCCAACCACCGTTTTACCCACGACAACCGTCGAGGAACCCCCCTTCCGCCGCTTTGTGGTCCAGTTCAAGGAAAACAGGCTGGCTATGGCCGGACTGATCCTGATGATCCTGCTTGCAATTCCCGCCTTTGGCGCGCCGTGGATCGCGCCGCAGAACCCTTATGATATCGGTGCGCTTGATATTCTTGATTCACAGATGCCGCCGGGCAGCGTCGCCGAGGTCAGCGGCATCACCCACTGGCTCGGGACGGACAGCCAGGCCCGCGACGTCCTCTCCGCCGTTCTCTACGGCATGCGGACGAGCCTGCTGGTTGCCTTCCTGTCCGTAACCGTATCGCTCCTGATCGGTGCAACGGTCGGCCTTTGCGCTGCCTATTTCGGCGGCTGGCTGGACGCCCTGTTGATGCGCATCGTCGATATCCAGCTTTCCTTCCCGGCGATCCTCGTGGCGTTGGTCATGCTCTCGGTCCTCGGCCAGGGGCTGGACAAGGTGATCATCGCGCTGATCATCGTGCAATGGGCTTATTTTGCCCGCACCGTCCGCGGCACCGCCCTTGTGGAGCGCAATCGCGAATATATTCTCGCGGCTCGCTGTCTTTCGCTCGGTTGGCGGCGCATCATCGCCCGCCACCTCTTGCCGAACTGTCTTCCGCCGCTGATCGTCATCGCGACGATCGATCTTGCGAACGCCATCGCGTTGGAGGCGACGCTTTCCTTCCTCGGCGTCGGCGTTCCGGTCACCCAACCGTCGCTCGGCATGCTGATCGCCAACGGTTTCGAATTCATGCTGTCCGGTCAGTACTGGATCTCGTTCTTCCCGGGTATCGCGCTCGCTCTCGCGATCGTCGGCATCAATCTCGTGGGCGATCACCTTCGCGACATTCTCAATCCGAGGAATGCCCTGTGATGGACGTTAGCAGCATGCAAGCAACAGCGACGGCCAGACAGGAGCCGCTGCTCTCGATCAAGGGGCTGAAAACCCATTTCGCCACCAGAGCGGGCGTCGTTAAAGCGGTGGACGGGGTCGATATCGAACTCGGTCGCGGCGAGATCCTGGGTCTTGTCGGGGAGTCCGGTTCCGGCAAGTCGATCACCGGCTTCTCCATCCTGGGTCTGATCGATCCGCCCGGCCGTATCGTGGACGGCAGCATAGACTATGACGGCCTCGATCTCGTTTCGATGGACGAGGAGGCACGCCGGCAATTGCGGGGCAACGACATCGCGATGATCTTCCAGGATCCGTCGATGACGCTCAATCCGGTTCTACGCATTGACACGCAGTTGATCGAAACGGTCCAGGCGCATGCGGAGATCAGCGCGGCCGAAGCCCGGCAGCGGGCCAGGGATACCCTCGTGCAGGTCGGTATTCCATCTCCCGATGAGCGCCTGAAAGCCTATCCTTATGAACTTTCCGGAGGCATGCGGCAGCGTATCGCCATTGCCATTGCTCTTATCAACAAGCCGAAGCTCATCATCGCGGACGAGCCGACGACCGCGCTCGACGTGTCGATCCAGGGCCAGATCATCTATGAGGTGAAGCAACTCTGCCGCAAGACCGGCACGGCGCTCATCTGGATCACCCACGACCTCGCTGTTGTTGCCGGTCTCGCCGACCGTATCTCGGTCATGTATGCCGGCCGCATCGTCGAGACGGGTACGAGCGCGGACGTGATCGAGCGGCCTCTGCACCCCTACACACAAGGGCTGATCAATTCCGTTCCTTCGCATGCCACGCGTGGCCACAGACTTCACCAGATCAAGGGCATGACGCCATCGCTGCTCAACCTGCCACAGGGCTGCGCCTTTCGCGAACGATGCGAAAGGGCCACGCCCGAATGCCTGGTCGCACCCGAGCCTACCCTGTTGCCGGGCGGGAGATCGGCGCGCTGCTGGAATCCAGCCCTATGAGACAGGACATGACGACAGAAAAAGGCCAGCAGGAACCTATGCTGGAACTCCGTTCCCTCACCAAGACGTTCACCAAGCCGGTCGGCATGGCCGGGCATATTGCCAACCTCTTTGGCGCCGGGGTCAAGAGGATCGACGTGCGCGCCGTCGCAGGTATTGATCTTTCCGTCAGAAGGGGAGAGGTCGTCGGGATCGTGGGCGAGTCCGGCTGCGGCAAGTCCACCGTGGCCCGGATGATCGCCGGCATCAGCAGTATCAGCGCCGGCACCATCAGCTACAAAGGAGTTTCGTCTGCGACGATGACGCCGGAGCAGCGCCGGGATTTTGCGCTCAGCGTCCAGATGATTTTTCAGGACCCATTTGCCTCGCTTAATCCACGCATGCGCGTGGTCGATATCATCGGCGAGGCGCCTGTCGCCCACGGGATGATCCGCAAGGCCGAGCAGCGGGCCTACGTCGTTGATCTCATGGAAAAGGTTGGGCTTTCCGGCGCCTATGCCAACCGCTATCCGCATCAGTTTTCCGGCGGTCAGCGGCAGCGCATCGGCATTGCCCGTGCTCTTGCGGTCAAGCCATCGTTAATCATCTGCGATGAGGCGGTCGCCGCGCTCGATGTCTCGATCCAGGCGCAGGTGCTGAACCTCTTCATGGACCTGCGTGACGAGCTGGACCTGACCTATCTGTTCATTTCGCACAATCTCGGCGTCGTCGAACATATCTCCGACCGGGTGGTCATCATGTATCTCGGCCGCGTGGTGGAAATCGCGCCGACGGAGGAGCTGTTTTCCACGCCCAACCATCCCTACACGCGGCTCTTGCTGGAGCAGTTGCCGATGCTCGAAGCCGGCGAGCGCGACTACAGGCCGATCCAGGGCGAGCTCCCATCGCCGCTCGATCCTCCGTCGGGTTGTCCGTTCCACCCACGCTGCCCGAGCGCAATGGATCGCTGCAAGCGAGACATTCCCGAACTCAAAGCGATCGGCCCTGGGCGCCTTTCAGCCTGTCATCTCAACGAAGCGGCCTAACCATGCAAACCTTCAAAACCACCCCGCCCGCCGGAGACACTACGATCCCGGCGCTCCTAGCCAGCGCGTCTTTTCGCGCTGTGATGAACTCTCTCGCGCAAACGCACGAGCATTTCATCAGCGAGCTTGTGGCACTCACCGAAATTCCGTCACCTCCCTTCAGGGAAGAGGCCCGCGGGCTGGCATATCGGGACCTGCTGGAGGCTGTCGGTCTGGAGGACGTGGCGATCGATTCCATCGGCAATGTCACGGGAGTTCGCCGGGGCAAGGCTTCGGGCGGGCGCATGATCGCCGTTTCCGCTCACCTCGACACAGTGTTTCCCGAGGGGACGGATGTTGGCGTCCGGCGTGAGGGCTTCCGTCTTTCCGCGCCGGGCGTGGGCGACAACACCCGTGGCCTTGCCACCATCCTCGCCTATTTCCGCGCACTCGATGCTGCCGGAATGGAGACCAGGGACGACATTCTTGTTCTGGCGAGCGTTGGCGAAGAAGGAGAGGGCGATCTGCGCGGCATGCGGCACTTCTTTGCCAACAGCGCCTATCGTGATCGCATTGCCGCTCTCGTATGCCTTGATGGACCGACGCCGGCCAATACCATCGTCTCCGCAGGAACGGGGTCGAAGCGCTACCGGGTGACGTTCCGAGGGCCGGGCGGCCACAGCTTTGCAGACCATGGAATCGTCAATCCGATGATTGCCGCAGCCCGTGCGGTTGTCGAACTCGGGCGTCTTTCCCTGCCGGACGATCCGAAGACCACGTGCAGTTCCACGGTCATCAAGGGCGGCAGTTCCGTCAATGCCATCCCCGCGGAGGTTTCGCTGATGGTGGACCTGCGTTCCAATTCCGCGCCTGAGCTGGCGAATCTCGATACCCGCTTTCGCGAGATCGTGCTGCAGTCCTGCCATGTCGAGAACGACAGCCGTTCGATCGAGAAGGGCTCGATTGCAGTCGAGATCGTGCTGATCGGCGACCGGCCGGCCGGGGCCACCGCCGACGGTGAGCTGACGCGGTCTGCGGCGGCTGCCATCGCAGCGATTGGTCAGACCCCGGTGTTCAGCTCGTTTTCGACGGATGCCAATGTCGCCATGAGCCTCGGTATTCCGACCGTTACCCTTTCGTGGGGCGGGAAGGGCGGCGACGCCCATACGCTGAACGAGTGGACGGACGTGGATCCGGCGACGACCCTTCCGGAAATGTCCGTCGGCCTAGCCGTACTGCTCGCCTGCGCAGGCGCCGATATTTTCAAGTGATCGAGGAATGACCGATATGCGGGACGACAAGGCTGAAGCGACACGGCGCAATGACGGTCTCGACGCCGACCATATCTCACGCTGCGCCGACGCCAAGGCTCAGGCCTTCGTCGATCTCAGCGATCGCATCTGGGGTATGCCGGAGCTGCGTTTCGAGGAATTCCGATCGGTAGAGGAGCATATTGCCGCCATGGAAGCCGAAGGCTTCCGTATCACTCGCGGCATTGCGGGCATGAAGACCGCTTTCATGGCCGAGGCAGGCGAGGGGGACGTCACGATCGGGTTCCTGGGGGAGTTCGACGCTCTGGCGGGGCTTTCCCAGGAAGCCGGCATCACGGAACAGCGGGCTGCCGAGCCGGGCGCCAACGGCCACGGATGCCATCACAATCTCCTGGGCGCGGCTTCGCTTCTTGCGGCCGTCGCGCTGCGTGATGCCTTGGCCGAAAGCGGTGTGAAAGCGCGGGTCCGGTATTATGGATGCCCTGCCGAAGAAGGGGGATCGGGCAAGACATACATGGTCAGCGCAGGCGCATTTGATGATCTTGATGCCGCCTTCTGCTGGCACCCTTGCGTCTACAACGCCGTCATGTCCTCCTCGACGCTCGCCAATATCCAGGCCTATTTCCGCTTCAGCGGGCGTGCGGCTCATGCCGCGATGAGCCCGCAGGTCGGCCGCAGCGCTCTCGATGCCGTCGAGCTGATGAATGTCGGCATCAACTACATGCGCGAGCACATGCCCTCGGACGCCCGTGTGCATTATGCGATTACCCAGACCGGCGGCATTTCTCCCAATGTCGTGCAGGCTTCCGCGGAGGGTCTCTACCTGGTCCGTGCGCCGAAGCTCGGCGATGTCCGCAGTCTTTTCGAGCGGGTGCGCAAGATCGCCGAGGGCGCTGCGCTGATGACAGAGACGAAGGTCGAGATGGTCTTTGACCGCGCCACTTCGAATATCCTCCCGAACCGGGCTCTGGAGGAGGCGATGCATCAGCAGTTCGAGAGACTGGGCGCGCCCAGCTTTGATGCGGCAGACTTCGATTTCGCCGACAGGCTACGCGCTGCCGCATTGACGGACGACGACGTCCGCGCGAGCGCCGAAGCCTTTGGCGGGCCGGCCGACTATCCGAAATCCCTGCATGACGGGATTCTGCCGCTGCCGCAACAGCCCGGTCTGCTCTTAGGCTCGACGGATGTGGGTGATGTCAGCTGGGTCGTACCGACTGCGCAGTGCCTAACGGCGACCGCGGCGATCGGCACGCCGTTCCATGCCTGGCAGACCGTGACCCAAGGCAAGCTGCCTGCCGCCCACAAGGCCATGGTCACGGCAGCCAAGGTGATGGCGGCAACCGGTGCCAGGGCGATCGCCGATCCGGAATTGCTGTCGCGCGCCAAGAACGAAATGCATGCACGGCGCGGTGGCCGGGTGTATCAGAGCCCGCTCCCGGAAGGCAGCGAGCCTCCAACTGGAGCCGGGCGATAGCCAGTTCGAATAAGACCGTGGCTCACGTGGTCGCCGGCAGCTCGTCGATCTCTCGGACGATCTGTCGATCCTTGCTGAGCGCAAGGAGCGTTCCGGCCGCCGACCGGCCTCGGCGATGAGTTAGCGCCTGGCTCACCCAGGT
The DNA here is from genome assembly GCF_000732195.1 of Neorhizobium vignae. Taxonomy (GTDB): domain Bacteria; phylum Pseudomonadota; class Alphaproteobacteria; order Rhizobiales; family Rhizobiaceae; genus Neorhizobium; species Neorhizobium vignae. The sequence goes on along the minus strand of NZ_JNNU01000013.1, from coordinate 9,269 downwards.
CAGGCTGGATGGCACCGAAGGGCCGCTTCCAGGGCTTCGAAATGGTCAGTGATTTCGCTGCCGGTCGCGATCCACACGTCGCCTTTGGCGACCACGTGCTTCAGGAAGTCCCGCAGCAGGTGCCAGCGCATCGGGCGGCCGGAAACCTGAGGATGAAGCACGAGCGTGGTCACCCCGCCCCAGGCATGGGTTGCCTCGAACTCGTCGATCCAAAGCGGCAGGATCATGTCGCGCCCGAAGATCGCGCGCGGGCTGGTGCGGCTCGTCATGCCGAAATTCCAGTCGTCGAAGGCGTAGTTGACGGGGATTTCGACCGGGCCCGGCACGCCACCGCTTGCAGCGTGCCGGTAGGGCAGGATGTCGTCCCGGAAGGAGCTGGAATAGCGGATGCCGGACTTTTTCAGGTAAGCGAGCAGCTCAGGGAAATTTTCGCCCGAGGGCGCACGGTAGCCGACCGGGCGGACCCCGAGTGCCGATTGCAGCGCCTCGAAGCCCCGGTCGATCTCTTCCATGGCTTCATCGAGCCTGGTGCGATCGGGCAGCTTATGCAGGTACCCGTGATGACCGATCTCGTGGCCGGCTGCCACCATGGCCTCGCATTCCGCCCGATGCGCGAGCGCCGTCCAGCCGGGCGTGAAGAAAGTGGCCTTCAGGCCAAGCTCGTCCATCAGGCCAAGAATCCGGGCAATGCCGACGCGGGCATCATAACCGCCATGCGACGTGGTGACCATGCGATCGACATTGGATGGGTTGTTGCCGATCCAGGCGGTTTCGGCGTCCACGTCGAAGCCGATGAACAGCGCGCTTCTGGCGCCGTTCGGCCAGGTGATTTCCGGTGTCTTCGCTGCCGGGTTGAGGGGGCGTGGTGTCAGATCGAAGGTCATGAAAGTGCCTTTCAGCGGAAGGTGGGAAGCGTTTCGGCGCGGCCGGACATCAGCGCCTCGAACTCGGCGCAGTCCCTGACCTCCTCAAGGCTGTCGAGCCTTTGCCAGAGTGTCTCCACCCGGTCTTCGGGCAGGCTCATGGTGGCAAGTTCGCGGAATTTGGCCGCGATGGCGGAAGCAGGCATCGGTCGCTCGGTAGAGCCCGTGGCGCGTGGCACCATACGCTCGACAATGAAGCCGTCGCGGAAGGTCAGGGTCACCACCGGCTCGGCCATGGCGTCCATCGATGCGTCAACGGAAATGTCGATCCTCTCCATCATCGCGAGCACGTCTGGATGCTGGCGTCGCTCCTCGGTATAGGCCTGAAGGCCGGCGGTGCCGAAGGCGCATCGGGCGGCAAGTGCGAAAGGCAGGCTCATCTGGGTTGGCGCCATCGCGCCCGCCACCTTTGCGCCGCACATGTTCGCCAGCATGCCACTCATGCGAAGGTCGATACGAGCGATCTCCTGTGAGAGTCTACCGGTTTCGCCGAGCAGGTCCTCCAGCGCATCGACGGCGGAATGCGCGCCACGGCAGGAGGCATAGGGTTTCAATACCGCCCGGTTGACTTTCCAGACATCGCCGAGCCCCTCCGACAAGATGCCAGGCTGGCAGGGAGACTTGTTGAACGAAGTGAAGAAGCCGCCCCAGACGTCATCGAACACGCGGGAAGGGCCGGCAAAGCCCTTGGCGGCAAGCAAGGCTGCAAGCAGGCCGCCTTCGGCTGCGCGACCGGCATGCAGCTTCTTTGCCTGGGAACCATCATGGATGAAGGCCCAGAGACCCGAGGAAAAGCTTGTGGACAGGGTCATGGCATCGCGGGTCGCCAATGCGTCAAGGCCAAGCAGGTTCGCAACGGCGGCAGCGGCGGCAAACGTGCCGCAGGTGCCGGTTGAATGCCAGCCCAAGCCATTATGGGCATCATAGCCGCCAGCGGCTTCAAGGATGCGGCGTCCCGCATCGTAGCCGGCGACAACAGCGGCGATCATCCGCTTGCCATCCACGGGCCGTGCCACTTCATGCAGGGTTGAAAAGACGGCAGGCATGATCACTGCGCCGGAGTGATCGCAGCCGCCAGCGTCGTCGAGTTCGAAGGCATGGGCTGCGACACCATTGATGAAGGCGCTGTCACGCGGCGAACCGGTAAGACCTGTGCCCCAAAGCCGCGTACTGCCCGCCGAGTGCATCGCTTGCACCGCGCTTGCAAACTCTTGAGAGCGGGCACCCGCGATGGCCGCGCCGAGGGTATCGGCAATATGGACTTTTGTCTTGGCGACGACACTCTCCGGTATGGAGCCGTAGTCAAGATCGGAAATGAAGCGGGCGAGCCTGTCAATCGGCGTGTCAGCGAGAGAACGGTTCATGAGAAACTCTGGAATAGGGGGAAGGCCCGCAACATCAACGCAGGAGAGATCCCGGCCGCGAGGCTGTCGCGACCGGTGATTTGTGTCGTGGACGTCTTGCTGCTTACTTTGCGGCTTCGCCATTGATGTAGATGCCGTCCAGCATCGTGCCTTCCAGGCCGTGCTTTACGAAGATCGCCTTATACTCGCCGGATGCCATGATGGCCTTCAGCGCGCCGGCATAAGCATCGCGCAAGGCAGGATCCTTCTTGGAGAAGGCGATGCCCTGGTAAACGGCCGTGATCGGTTCACCGACGATGGCGTAGGTATTCTTCTCCAGAGCCATCAGGTAGGGCAGCGTTTCAGAGCCCTGCACGGCGCCATCGACGCGGCCCTGCTTCAGCTGGGCGCGCGCATCGGCCGAGCCCTCCGTCCCAACGACCTTGATGGCGGCAAGACCCTTGGCCTCGCAGTTAGCCGCGCTCCACTTCGCGGTTTCGTCCGGGAAGGATGTGCGGCGGCTCATGCCCACCGTCTTGCCGCAGAAGTCGGCCGGGGTCTTGAATTCCTCCTTGCGGGCGGCGGAGGTGTAGAACTGTGCGCCGGATTTCATGTAATCAACGAAGTCGAGCGTATCGCGGCGCTTCGGAAGGTCGCTCATGCCGCTGTGGATGAGATCGACGCGGCCCGTCTCGAGAGACGAAATCATCTGTTCGAAGCCGATATCCGCCCATTCGACCTTGGTGCCAAGCTGCTTGGCAAGCGCCACGCCGAGATCGATGTCGACCCCCATCAGCGTGTTGGTGGCCGGATCCTTGTATTCCATCGGCGGATAGTTGGGCTGGTTGGCGACGACGACCTTGGCCGCAGTCTTGATGCGGTCCGGCAGGCCTTCGGCATGCACCACCGTAGAGGTAAGAAGTGCGGCGAGGGTGATGAGAGCTGTTTTCATGCGAGTTCCCCTTTTTTAAGGCTGACTTGATGGGTGTAGTCTTGAAGCGCGGGCCGGCCGGAGTGACCGACCCGATTGATTTCAGCTGTGAACAGCCCTGATGAACTCCATGGTTCGAGGGCTTTTCGGCGAAGTGAGAACCTCGGAGGCAGGGCCGACCTCGACCATCTTGCCCGCTTCCATGAAGGCGACGGTATTGGCGACACTCCGGGCGAAGCCCAGCTCGTGTGTCACCACGATCATGGTCATGCCGCTGGCAGCGAGATCTTTCATCACATCCAGAACCTCGGAGACGAGTTCCGGGTCGAGCGCTGAAGTGGGCTCATCGAACAAGATCAGTTCGGGGCGCATGCACATCGCACGGGCAATCGCCACGCGCTGTTGCTGGCCGCCGGACAGTTGCGAGGGATAATGCCCGGCCTTGTCGCCCAGTCCCACGCGGACCAACAGGTCTTCCGACCGCTTGCGGACTTCGGCCACCGGCTCGCGAAGAACCTGAATCGGGCCTTCCATGATGTTTTCCAGCGCTGTCTTGTGCGGAAACAGATTGAACCGCTGGAAAACCATGCCGATGTGGCGGCGCTGCCGCGACATTTCCACATCGCTTATCTCGTGAAGATTGTTGCCTTCGCGGCGATAACCGATCAATTCGTCATTCACCCAGATCGCACCAGAGTTCATCTTCTCAAGCTGGTTGATGCAGCGCAGGAATGTGCTCTTGCCTGATCCGGAAGGCCCGATGATGCAGCAGACCTCACCTTTGGCGATTTCCAGGCTGACCTTGTCGAGAGCCGTGAAAGTCCCATAAAGCTTGGTGACGTCAACGGCCTTTACAACGATTTCCTTGCTCATCTCATCCCTCACATCGATGCGCTGACGGCTTTGCTGCCGCGGCCGAAATATTGCTCGATATAATGCTGGACGACCGACAGGACGGAGACGACCGCGAGATACCAGAAGCTGGCAACCAGGAGCAGTTCCAGCACGCGCGTATTCGCGAAATAGATGATCTGCGCGTTGTGCAGGATTTCCGAATACTGGATGACGCTGGCAAGCGAGGTGAGCTTGACCATGCCGATCACCTCGTTGCCGATCGGCGGAACCATGACGCGCATGGCCTGCGGAAGCACGATGCGGCGCAGCATCATCATCTGCGTCATGCCGATCGAGCGGGCGGCTTCATACTGCCCGCTATCCACTGACAGAAGGCCGCTGCGGACGACTTCTGACGTGTAGGCGCCCTGAGAAATTCCAAGCCCTAGCATGGCCGCGACAAACGGCGTCATGATGTCCACGGTGCGGAATTCGAATAGGCCGGGAATGCCCATGGTTGGGAAAATGAGCGCCAGGTTGAACCAGATCATCAGCTGCAGCAGCGCTGGCGCGCCGCGGAAGATCCAGACATAGCCCACCGCAATGGACGACAGGACCGGATTGCCCGAAACGCGCATCAGAGCGATGACCACGCCAAGAACGATACCGAGCGTCATGGCGGCCACGGTCATCAACAGCGTGCTCTGCAGACCCTGGAGGATGGCAGGCGCGAAGAGGAAATCGCGGACATAGCTCCACTCGATCTGGCCGACGCTGAAGGCGCGGATGAGAGCGGCAAGCGCGGCCAGGACCAAGGCGGCGGTCACCACGCGCCCAATATGCCGCTTGGGAACGAGCGTCAGGTGGGCAATCTCGTATTTCTGGTCGGGCGATGCCGCTTGGGGTGCTGGCATGGTCATCGGACGCCTCGTGCGTTCTCGGAGGTGGAAATTCTGCCCGGCAGATTCAGCGTGCTCTCTGCGAAGACCTTTCTTGCCTCCAGCGCGCCGGTGAAACGCTCGATCTGTTCCCGTACCCTGGCCGGTGACGTCGAGCCAAAGCCGGTGCGGCTGGCAAGCGCGCCCTCTAGTGTGATGGCCTTGAGAACGGCGGCCCCAAGGCGGGCGTCGATACGGGGCAGGTCTTCCTCACTCAGACCGGCAAGATCATGTCCGCGTTCTTCGCAATAGCGGACCACAGCGCCGGTAATGTCATGGGCCTGCGCGAACGGCACGTTCTGGGATACCAGCCAGTCCGCCACTTCCGTTGCCAACGTGAAGCCCCTCGGCGCTTCTTCGCGCAATTTCGCGACATCGAATTCCAGCGTTTCCACCATGCCGGCAAAAGCGGGCAGGATGAGTTCGAGAACATCGATGCTTTCAAACAGCGCGCGCTTGTCTTCGGCGAGGTCGCGGTTATAAGCGAGCGGCATGGCCTTCATCGTTGCCAGGAACCCGGCAATGTTGCCGATCAGCGTGCCGCTCATACCGCGGGTCAGTTCGGCAATGTCGGGGTTCTTCTTCTGCGGCATGATGGAGGAGCCGGTCGAGTAGGAATCATGCAGCCGGACCCAGCTGAACTGCTTGGAACTCCAGATGCAGATTTCTTCCGCAAGGCGAGACAGGCTGATGGTGACCAGCGAGCAGATGAACAGGAATTCGGCCACATGATCGCGGGCCGAAACAGCGTCAATGGAGTTTTCGCAGGCCGCGGCGTAGCCAAGTTCGACCGCCGACAGATCCGGGCGGCAGGCGATACCGGAACCGGCCAGCGCGGCTGCACCAAGCGGCGAACGGTCGAAGCGCCGGTCGAAATCCTCGAAACGCTCCAGGTCGCGCAGCAGGCTCTGTGCATGCGCCATGAGATGATGGCCGAGCACGACAGGCTGTGCGGGTTGCAGATGTGTGAAGCCGGGCATCACCGTTTCGGTATGCCTGGAGGCTTGCGAGATGAGCGCCAGTTCGATTTCGATAATACCGCGCGACAGCTCCCGCGCCATGCGGCGCAGGTAAAGGCGGGTATTGTTGGAGGTCTGGTCGTTGCGCGAGCGCCCGGCGCGCAACTTGCCACCCAGCACGCCGAGACGCTGCATCAGCAAGCGCTCAAGGAAGGTGTGAATGTCTTCGTCTGCGGCGATAGGCTTTTCGTTCCCAGTTGCGACATCCGTCTCGATATCATCGAGCGTTTCGCGGATCGTGGCGAATTCTGCCTCATCCAGCACGCCGGCGCGCTTCAGTTCGGAGGCATGGGCACGCGAACCGGCGAGATCTTCGCGGTAAAGCCGAAAGTAAGAGGGGTGCGAGCGTGAAAGATTCGCAAGTGCTTCCGAGGGACCGGACTTGAAGCGTCCACCCCAGAGCTGGGTCGGCTCCGACATGATAGTTCCCTTTTATGTTTAATATTGAGGCAATGGTCGTATTCGCCGCGAATTAAGGCAAGCGAAGTTAATTCGTTGGCCTATGACAAAAACGACTAGCCAGATAGGACGCAGAGGCTTAGTCTGAAATCGACTAACCGGCGAGGTGCGCGTATGTCTGGCCGCAAGCAATTTCCCTCCATGACTGCGCTACAGGTTCTGCTGGCTGTGGGCGAGCGCGGCTCTACGAGTGCTGCTGCAGAGCCGCTCGCGCTGTCACAAAGCGCGGTCAGCAAACAATTGATCGGACTGGAAGAACTCATTGGTGGACCGGCTTTCCAGCGAACGCCGAACGGTATGGTTCCGACCGAATTGGGCGCCATTTACATCGAGCACGCCCGCACGGCGATCAAGGCTATGGAGGATGCAGCGTTGAAGGTCGCTCGCCTCAAGCCCGGGCCGCGCGTTCTTCGTCTTCAAGTGCCGCCGATCTTCGGTGATCGCTGGCTGTTACCGCGCTTCGTTCAATTCACCGAGGCCCATCCCGAAATCGAAGTGCAGTTTACAACATTCGTCTCGAAGACGCAGACCGAAATTCCCGATGGAAGCGTACGTTTTCTCGTGGCCCCAGCCCCGGATGAGGAGGGCACATATCTTTTCGGGAATGACATTCGTCTGGTCAGCGCCGCATCCTACTGGGAAAAGCTTGGAGATCCCGCGACCATCGAAGCTGCAGCGCGGGGTGTCATGCTGGAGCATCCGCAGACCCCGTTCCATTGGCCATTCTTCGTGCAGGCGAATGGATTGCTCGGGCTAGAGGTTCGCCACACGATGCGTTTCGGCTATTATACGATGGTTATCCGCGCGGCGCTGGCAGGGCAGGGCATGGCGCTTATCCCGCATGGGCTGATTGTCGATGAACTCGCTGCCGGCCGCCTCGTCAATCCGGGAGGGCTGGGCTACCGGAGCGACCATGGCTACTGGTTCACCAAGCCGGGTAACATTCCCACCAGCCAGTCGATGCGTCTTTTTGAACAATGGCTGCGCGAAGAAGCCCGTTCGACGAAAGATTAGGTCAGGATCATCTCGACGTCAGGAGGCGATACGCTTCGGACGTCATGTCATCTCGAAGCATATTCTTCTTCCATCCGGTTTCCGAAATAGACGGTCGCACCGTCTATGGAGCAGGCGACCGCAGGCCGTTATTGGTCGCGATACTCGATGCGCTGCCGCATGTGCCGAAATTCACCTCGTCTAGTCGGACACTGCCGTTTGGTTAAACGTAAGAATGCGGCAGTCCCGGACCTTCATTATTGCCCAGAAATTCCCCTTGACTTAGAGTGCACTCCAACTCGTATCTGTTTCTGCGTCGTGACAAGAACGAGTGCGCATGAAGATCGGTGAACTGGCTAAGCGTTCGGGGCTGTCGGCCCATACCATCCGTTACTATGAGCGGATCGGGCTGCTTCCTTATGCGGACAGGGACCAATCGAGCCAACGGGACTACGACGCATCAATGCTGATCTGGATCGAATTTCTCGGCCGTTTGCGAACGACTGGGATGCCGATCCGGGACATGCTGCGGTATGCAGCTTTGCGGGAGCGCGGCGTTGGCACGGAGATGGAGCGACGCGACATGCTGGAACAGCATCGCGAGCGCGTCCGCACCCATGCAGCTGAACTCCAAGCCTGTCTTCTTGTCCTCGACACCAAGATCGCCGGTTACGCCGGCCAGGAACAGAGGATGAAAGACTATGACGCAACACCACCAGAACGTCGACGAAAGCCGGCTGGAACGCGGGCGGCGCGCGCTCGCGAACATTGACGGACAGGCCGGAGAGAAGGTTGTCGCCTCTCTTGCGGATATCGCGCCGGACTTTGCCACCTATCTGATCGAGTTTCCATTCGGCGATATCTACAGCCGCCCCGGCCTCGACCTGCGCGCCCGCGAAATAGCCACCATCGCGGCGCTGACGGCCATGGGCAACGCGGCCCCGCAATTGAAAGTGCATATCGAGGCCGGCATGAATGTCGGGCTGAGCCAAGACGAGATCACCGAGATCATCATGCAGATGGCGGTCTATGCCGGCTTCCCGGCCGCGCTCAACGCGCTGTTCGCCGCCAAGGAGGTGTTTGCGCACAGGTCAGCGACAGAGCAGGAGCGCGCGGCATGAGGAGTCTCCTCCGGTCCATCGCCAGTGGCAGCTAGAGCCGTGTCAGTCTGGGAGAACATGTCTGAACCGATGGTGCGAGATGACATCGAATCAGGTCGCCTCATGCAACTTGATCTTCCAGACTGTAAAGGTTGCCATGTCGTCTTCAGCCATCCACCGAACGGAGATGCCTCCAGGGCCCGCTGCGCGTTTTCTGATCGACCACTTCCAGAGCAAGGCATCGATGATCTGATAGAGGCTGGCTAGGCCTTTGGAGAAAAAGGCATGAGGCGCGTAGCAACGATCCGAAGGACAGAGCCATGACCAACCCATCTGAAAACACCACCTCTGGACTCACGGCGTCAACGCAATGTCGAAGATCACCAACCAACTGGGTACAGCCGGAAAGTAGTGCAAATTTTTTCCCGTGGCGGCTCTTGAAATCGAAAATCTCGAAAACCAAATCGACTGACGTCGGCCGCTGATGACAGGGCTGGCCTTGCCGGGGCGTCGCTTTCGGCGCTTCCGTACCCATGTTGCTTTAAGGAGGATATGGCTATGGCAACATCTTATGACTATGCACCACTGTTCCGCTCGAGCGTCGGCTTCGACCGGGTCTTCAACCTTCTGGAAAATGCCCAGCGTGCCCGCTCGATCAGCGACTGGCCGCCATATGACATCGTCAAGATCGGCGATGACAGCTACCGGATTTCGATTGCGGTGGCAGGC
>NZ_JNNU01000012.1 GCF_000732195.1 Neorhizobium vignae | reverse complement strand
TCGTCGCCTCGATCATCGAGTAAGTTTTAACGCAAGCGGCCCTGGCCGCTTGCGTATGACACAAAAATGTAGCAAATGGCGCGCGAGCGTGATTTGCCGTCTGCTTCGGGTTCGAGGCGGGCAATGAACAAACAAGGTGGGCCAAAGGCCCGAAGACTGGAAAGGGACGCCGTATTTCGGTGTCCCCTTCGATCTTTGAAACCGGTGGTCCGCCTTAAGGTAAGAGAACAACCCGTGCCCTATTGGGTTGGCACGTGGATAAACAGACAACAAGGATAACGTCGAATGAACGGCCAAAATATCCGCATTCGCCTGAAGGCGTTCGATCACCGCATTCTCGACGCGTCGACGCGCGAGATCGTGTCGACGGCGAAGCGCACCGGCGCAAGCGTCCGGGGCCCCGTTCCGCTTCCGACCCGCATCGAGAAGTTTACGGTTAACCGGTCCCCCCACATCGACAAGAAGAGCCGCGAGCAGTTCGAGATGCGCACGCATAAGCGCCTTCTCGATATCGTTGACCCGACACCGCAGACGGTGGACGCGCTGATGAAGCTCGACCTCGCCGCTGGTGTCGATGTTGAGATCAAGCTCTGAGACGTCTGTCTCGGGCTGAGTGAGAAGGATTGAACCGATGCGTTCAGGTGTAATTGCACAGAAGGTGGGAATGACGCGCGTCTACAACGACGCAGGCGAGCATGTCCCTGTAACCGTATTGCGGTTGGAAAACTGCCAGGTCGTGGCTCAGCGCACCGTAGACAAGAATGGCTACACTGCCGTTCAGTTGGGTGCCGGCACTGCCAAGGTGAAGAACACGACCAAGGCGCTGCGCGGCCATTTCGCCGTTGCCGAAGTCGAGCCGAAGGCGAAGCTCGTCGAGTTTCGCGTTTCCGAAGACAATCTGATCGACGTCGGCACCGAGCTGACGGCTGGTCACTTCACGGCGGGTCAGCTGGTGGACGTCACCGGTACCTCGATCGGTAAGGGTTTCGCCGGCGCCATGAAGCGCCATAACTTCGGTGGTCTCCGCGCCACGCACGGTGTGTCCGTTTCGCACCGTTCGCATGGTTCGACTGGTAACAACCAGGATCCGGGCAAGGTCTGGAAGGGCAAGCGCATGGCTGGTCACATGGGCCAGACGCGTATCACCACCCAGAACCTCGAAGTCGTTTCCACCGACGAGAACCGTGGCCTGATCCTCGTCAAGGGTGCCGTTCCCGGCTCCAAGGGCGCTTGGATCGTCGTTCGCGATGCCGTCAAGTCGGCCGCGAAGTAAGGGAGCCAAGCACATGGAATTTAACGTCAAGACCCTCGAGGGAAAAGACGCCGGCAAGGTAGCCCTGTCGGACGAGATTTTCGGCCTCGATCCCCGCGAAGACATTCTGGCCCGTATGGTTCGTTGGCAGCTCGCCAAGAAGCAGCAGGGCACGCACAAGACCAAGGGTCGTGCTGAAGTCTCCCGCACCGGCGCCAAGATGTACAAGCAGAAGGGTACGGGCCGCGCTCGTCACCATTCGGCTCGCGCTCCGCAGTTCCGCGGCGGCGGCAAGGCTCACGGCCCGGTCGTTCGCAGCCACGAGCATGACCTTCCGAAGAAGGTCCGCGCCCTGGCTCTCCGTCACGCCCTCTCTGCAAAGATGAAGGCTGAAGACATCATCATCGTCGACAACCTGGTTGCCGCCGAAGCAAAGACCAAGGCGCTTGCCGGTTCGTTCGCTTCGCTCGGCCTCACCAACGTGTTGTTCATCGGCGGCGTTGAGCTCGACAGCAACTTCAAGCTCGCAGCCCAGAACATCCCGAACGTCGACGTTCTGCCTGTTCAGGGCATCAATGTTTACGACATCCTGCGTCGCGGCAAGCTGGTGCTTTCCAAGGCGGCCGTGGAAGCTCTAGAGGAGCGTTTCAAGTGACCGACATTCGCCACTATGATGTGATCGTATCTCCCTCGATCACCGAAAAGTCGACCATGGCATCTGAACAGAACCAGGTCGTCTTCAACGTTGCCAAGACTGCTTCCAAGCCGGAAATCAAGGCTGCCGTAGAGGCGCTGTTCGGTGTGAAGGTCACGGCCGTCAACACGCTTGTCCGCAAGGGCAAGGTGAAGCGGTTCCGCGGCTTCATCGGCAAGCAGAAGGACGTCAAGAAGGCTGTCGTCACCCTGGCCGAAGGTCAGACGATCGACGTCTCCACCGGTCTCTGAGGTATAAGATAATGGCATTGAAAAGCTACAACCCGACGACCCCGAGCCAGCGTCAGCTGGTCATCGTCGACCGGTCCGGCCTCTGGAAGGGTAAGCCCGTCAAGAAGCTCACCGAGGGTCTCTCCAAGAGCGGCGGTCGCAACAACTACGGCCGCATCACCGCCCGCTTTATTGGCGGCGGTCACAAGCGGACCTATCGCCTGATCGACTTCAAGCGTCGCAAGTTCGACGTCGAAGGCACGGTCGAGCGTCTGGAATACGACCCGAACCGTACGGCCTTCATCGCTCTCGTCACCTATACCGACGGCGAGCAGGCCTACATCCTGGCTCCGCAGCGTCTCGCTGCCGGCGACAAGGTGATCGCGTCCGAAAAGGCCGTCGACGTAAAGCCCGGCAACACCATGCCGCTGCAGTACATCCCGGTCGGTTCGATCGTGCACAACGTCGAAATGAAGCCGGGCAAGGGTGGCCAGATGGCTCGCTCCGCCGGCACCTACGTTCAGCTCGTCGGCCGCGATGCCGGCATGGCGATCCTGCGCCTCAACTCCGGCGAACAGCGCCTCGTACCGGGCTCCTGCCTGGCTTCGATCGGTGCGGTTTCCAACCCGGATCACGGCAACATCAACGACGGCAAGGCCGGTCGTACCGTCTGGCGCGGCAAGCGTCCGCATAACCGCGGCGTCGTCATGAACCCGGTCGACCATCCGCACGGCGGTGGTGAAGGCCGCACCTCGGGTGGCCGTCATCCGGTCAGCCCCTGGGGCAAGCCGACCAAGGGCAAGCGCACACGTTCGAACAAGTCCACGGACAAGTTCATCATGCGTTCGCGCCACCAGCGCAAGAAGTAAGAGAGGAAGTCACTAATGGCTCGTTCAGTATGGAAAGGTCCGTTTGTTGACGGCTATCTTCTCAAGAAGGCTGAGAAGGTGCGCGAAGGCGGACGGAGTGAAGTAATCAAGATGTGGACCCGCCGGTCCACCATCCTGCCGCAGTTCGTTGGCTTGACGTTCGGCGTCTACAACGGCAGCAAGCACATTCCGGTCAGCGTCAACGAAGACATGGTCGGACACAAGTTCGGTGAATTCGCTCCCACCCGTACCTATTACGGTCACGGCGCGGACAAGAAGGCGAAGAGGAAGTAATCATGGCGAAGGCTAAGACCGAACGCCGGCTGAAGGATAACGAGGCGCAGGCAGTTGCGCGTACGCTCCGCGTCAGCCCCCAGAAGCTGAACCTCGTTGCCGCCATGATCCGCGGCAAGAAGGTGGAACGCGCGCTTGCAGAACTCGAATTCTCGCGCAAGCGCATCGCCGGTACGGTGAAGAAGACCCTCGAGTCTGCAATCGCCAATGCCGAAAACAACCATGACCTCGACGTCGACGCGTTGATCGTTTCGGAAGCCTATGTAGGCAAGTCGATCGTGATGAAGCGCTTCCACGCTCGCGGCCGCGGCCGTGCATCGCGGATCGAGAAGCCTTTCTCGCATCTGACGATCGTCGTCCGCGAAGTCGAGGAAAAAGGGGAGGCTGCATAATGGGCCAGAAAATTAATCCGATCGGTTTCCGCCTCGGCATTAACCGCACTTGGGACAGCCGTTGGTTCGCCGACAACGCGGAATACGGTCAGCTCCTCCATGAGGACCTGAAGATCCGCGCCTACCTGATGTCGGAACTGAAGCAGGCCGGTATCGCCAAGGTGGTCATCGAGCGTCCGCACAAGAAGTGCCGCGTCACGATCCACTCGGCTCGTCCGGGCCTGATCATCGGCAAGAAGGGCGCTGACATCGAGAAGCTTCGCAAGAAGATCGCGACGATGACCAATTCGGAAACGCATCTCAACATCGTTGAAGTGCGCAAGCCGGAAATCGACTCGACGCTCGTCGCCCAGTCGATCGCCCAGCAGCTCGAGCGTCGCGTGGCCTTCCGCCGTGCGATGAAGCGTGCCGTTCAGTCGGCCATGCGTCTCGGCGCCGAAGGCATCAAGATCACCTGCGCCGGCCGTCTCGGCGGTGCTGAAATCGCCCGTACCGAATGGTACCGCGAAGGTCGCGTTCCGCTTCATACGCTGCGTGCAGACATCGACTACGGTACGGCGGAAGCCGAAACCGCATTCGGCATCTGCGGCATCAAGGTCTGGATCTTCAAGGGCGAAATCCTTGAGCACGATCCGATGGCTTCTGAACGTCGCGCCATGGAAGGTGATGCCCAGGGTCCCGCAAGCCGCGAACGCGGCGATCGTGGTGACCGTGGCGATCGCCGCCGCGAAAACGCTTGATCAACGCTGGCGAAAGATAAGCTCGGAGAAGTAAGAAAATGTTGCAGCCAAAGCGTACCAAGTACCGCAAGCAGTTCAAGGGTCGCATCAAGGGTGTGGCCAAGGGCGGCTTCGACCTGGCCTTCGGTGAATTTGGTCTGAAGTCCCAGGAACCCAACCGCGTCAACGCCCGCGAGATCGAAGCGGCCCGCCGCGCGATCACCCGCGCGATGAAGCGCGCCGGCCGTGTCTGGATCCGCGTGTTCCCGGACGTTCCGGTCACCGCAAAGCCGACCGAAGTCCGCATGGGTAAGGGTAAGGGCGGCGTCGAATACTGGGCCTGCAAGGTCAAGCCCGGTCGCATGATGTTCGAGATCGACGGTGTTTCCGAGGAGCTCGCCCGCGAGGCGCTTCGTCTCGGTGCTGCCAAGCTCTCGGTCAAGACGCGCTTCGTACAGCGCATCGCAGAGTAAGGAGCAAGGCACATGAAAGCCGAAGACGTTCGCGGCCTCACGGCCGATCAGCTCAAGGACAAGCTCGCCGACCTGAAGAAAGAGCAGTTCAACCTGCGCTTCCAGAAGGCAACCGGCCAGCTCGAGAAGTCCTCGCGCATCACCGAAGTCCGCAAGGACATCGCCCGCGTGAAAACCATTGCCCGCCAGAAGGCGGCAGAAGCCAAGGCCTAAGGAAAAATAATATGCCGAAACGCATTCTGCAGGGCGTCGTAGTTTCCGACAAGAACGAGAAGACCGTTGTTGTCCGGGTCGAGCGCCGCTTCGCGCATCCGCTGCTTCAGAAGACGGTCCGCCGTTCCAAGAAGTACAAGGCGCATGACGAGAACAACCAGTACAAGGTAGGTGACGTCGTTTCCATCGAGGAATGCGCGCCGATCTCCAAGGACAAGACCTGGACGGTCGTTTCCGCCCAGGCTTAATTTGCTTCGGATTGCGTCTGGGCCTTGCGCCCGGCGCAGAATCCTGTAAGAAGCACCCCACTGGCGTAGGACGCTCGGAAACGAGCGTTCTTTTGCTTTGAGCGCAGGGAAGGTCCTTTTTAAGGAAACCACCTTGGCAAGACCCCACCCGCGCACAACGAGATTCTGTCCATAAGCCGAAACGGGGCGTTTTTAACGCCCGGTCGTTTCGGTCATTAAAAAAAGGCGACCTGACATGATTCAGATGCAAACAAACCTCGACGTGGCGGATAATTCCGGCGCACGTCGTGTCATGTGCATCAAGGTGCTGGGCGGCTCCAAGCGCAAGTACGCTTCCATCGGCGACATCATTGTCGTTTCGATCAAGGAAGCCATTCCGCGCGGCCGCGTCAAGAAGGGTGACGTGATGAAGGCGGTTGTAGTGCGTACCGCCAAGGACATCCGTCGTCCGGACGGCAGCGTCATCCGCTTCGACAACAACGCAGCGGTCCTCATCGACAACAAGAAAGAGCCGATCGGCACCCGTATCTTCGGACCGGTTCCGCGCGAACTTCGCGCCAAGAACCACATGAAGATCATCTCGCTGGCTCCGGAAGTACTGTAAGGAGCTCATGCGATGAACAAGATCAAGAAGGGCGACAGCGTCGTCGTACTCGCCGGCAAGGACAAGGGCCGTACCGGCGAAGTCCTTCAGGTTATGCCGAAGGAAGACCGCGCCGTCGTGCGTGGCATCAACATGGTGAAGCGCCACCAGCGTCAGTCTCAGACGCAGGAAGCCGGCATCATCAACAAGGAAGCGTCCATTCACCTGTCGAACATCGCGATCGTCGCGAAAGACGGCAAGCCGACCCGCGTTGGCTTCTCCGTCGTCGACGGCAAGAAGGTGCGTGTAGCCAAGCGTACGGGAGATGTGATCGATGGCTGAGGCAAAGTATGAGCCGCGGCTCAAGGTGGAATACAATTCCCGTATCCGCGCCGCGTTGAAGGAGCAGTTCTCCTACACCAACGACATGATGATCCCCAAGCTGGACAAGATCGTCATCAACATGGGTGTCGGCGAAGCGACGGCTGACTCGAAGAAGCCTTCCGTGGCTGCCGCCGACCTGGCCGCCATTGCCGGCCAGAAGCCGGTCATCACCAAGGCACGGAATTCCATCGCGGGCTTCAAGGTTCGCGAATTCATGCCGATCGGTGCAAAGGTCACGCTTCGCGGCGCCCGCATGTACGAATTCATGGACCGTCTGATCAACATCGCGCTTCCGCGCGTTCGCGACTTTCGTGGCTTGAACCCGAAAAGCTTTGACGGCCGTGGCAACTTCGCCATGGGCATCAAGGAGCACATTGTGTTCCCAGAGATCAACTACGACAAGGTTGATCAGATGTGGGGCATGGACATCATCGTTTGCACGACGGCTACCAAGGACGACGAAGCACGGGCTCTCTTGAAAGAGTTCAACTTCCCGTTCCGCCAGTAACCGTAACGACGAGCGTTTAGAAGGAACTCCCATATGGCGAAAACCAGCGCAGTTGAAAAGAACAAGCGCCGCCGCAAGACAGTTGCCAACCAGGCCGCCAAGCGTGCGACCCTGAAGGCAACCATCATGAACCAGGAACTTTCGATCGAAGAACGGTTCAAGGCAACCCTGAAGCTCGCTTCTCTGCCGCGCGATGGCTCGAAGACGCGTATCCGCAACCGTTGCGAAGTCACCGGTCGCCCGCGCGCTTTCTATCGCAAGCTCAGGATGTCGCGTATCGCGCTTCGTGAGCTCGGCAATCTCGGCAAGGTGCCGGGCATCGTCAAGTCGAGCTGGTAAGGAGATCGTTAGATGACCATGACTGATCCCTTGGGCGATATGCTCACCCGTATCCGCAACGGCGCAGCCCGCCGCAAGTCGACCGTTTCCACGCCTGCTTCCAAGCTGCGTGCCCGCGTCCTCGACGTTCTGCAGGCTGAAGGCTATATCCGCGGTTATTCGGAAATCGACTACGGTAACGGCAAGGCCGAGATCGAAATCGAACTCAAGTACTACGAAGGCGCGTCGGTGATCCGTGAGATCGGCCGCGTGTCCAAGCCGGGCCGCCGGGTCTATGTCTCGGTAAAGTCCATTCCGCAGGTCGCGAACGGCCTCGGCATCACCATCCTTTCGACTCCGAAGGGCGTGATGGCCGATCACCAGGCTCGCGAACAGAACGTTGGTGGTGAGGTTCTCTGCTCTGTCTTCTAAGACAGGGTAGGGGAACTCCATAGCGAACAGACAGGATTGAAACATGTCTCGTATCGGTAAAAAACCCGTTCCGGTTCCTGCAGGGATCACGGCCACTGTTGATGGCCAGAAAGTGACTGCCAAGGGCCCGAAGGGTGAGCTTTTCTTCGTCGCAAACGACGAAATCAAGCTGGAACTCGAAAACAATGCTGTCTCGGTGACCCCGGTCAACGACAGCAAGGATGCTCGTTCGAAGTGGGGCATGTCCCGCACGATGATCGAAAACATCTTCAAGGGTGTGAAGGACGGTTTTGAGCGCAAGCTTGAAATCAACGGCGTTGGTTACCGCGCATCGCTGCAGGGCAAGAACCTGCAGCTGGCTCTCGGTTTTTCCCACGACGTGGTCTATCAGACCCCGGAAGGCATCACCATTGCCGTGCCGAAGCCGACGGAAATCATCGTCACCGGCATCAATAAGCAGCAGGTCGGTCAGGTTGCCGCGGAGATCCGTGAATACCGCGGTCCAGAGCCCTACAAGGGCAAAGGCGTCAAGTACGCTGAGGAACGGATCGTCCGCAAGGAAGGCAAGAAGAAGTAAGGACGACGGATCATGGCAACGAGAAAAGAAGCACTCACCAAGCGTGCGAGCCGTGTTCGCCGCCAGATCAAGAAGGTCGCAAACGGCCGTCCGCGTCTGTCGGTTCACCGCTCGTCCAAGAACATCTATGTCCAGGTCATCGACGACGTGGCCGGCCGCACGCTCGCTGCCGCCTCCACGCTCGACGCTGGTCTGCGCGCCTCGCTGAAGACCGGCGCTGACGTTGCGGCTGCCGCCGCTGTCGGCAAGCTGGTTGCGGAACGCGCCACCAAGGCCGGCGTGACGGAAGTCGTGTTCGATCGCGGCGCCTTCATCTATCACGGCCGCATCAAGGCCCTGGCCGAAGCTGCCCGCGAAGGCGGCCTGAGCTTCTAAGAATTTTCGCCCGCATCCCTGAAGAAGGGGAGGCGGGCGAAATGCGGTTCGCCGCACGCATCAGTCGTCCCATCCTAGTCCTTCACGGGCAGGGGATGGTTGGCTCCCGGAAATTGCCCATTGCACCCGGAAAAGAAAAAGGAAAAGAACAATGGCACAAGAAAGAAGAGGCCAGCGCGAAGATCGCCAGAGCCGCGAAGAGCGCGATAGCGAATTCGTCGACAAGCTGGTCGCGATCAACCGCGTCGCCAAGGTCGTCAAGGGCGGCCGTCGTTTTGGTTTCGCAGCTCTCGTCGTCGTCGGCGACCAGAAGGGCCGCGTCGGCTTCGGCCATGGCAAGGCACGCGAAGTGCCGGAAGCCATCCGCAAGGCGACCGAAAGCGCAAAGCGCGATCTGATCTTCGTTCCCCTGCGTGATGGCCGTACGCTGCATCACGATGTCAACGGCCGTCACGGCGCCGGCAAGGTTCTGCTGCGCTCGGCCAAGGCTGGTACCGGCATCATCGCCGGCGGCCCGATGCGCGCCGTATTCGAAACGCTCGGCGTCCATGACGTCGTTGCCAAGTCGACCGGTTCGTCGAACCCTTACAACATGGTTCGCGCCACGTTCGACGCCCTGAAGCATCAGGTGCATCCGAAGGACGTAGCAGCTCAGCGCGGCATCAAGTATGCAACGCTGCAGTCTCGCCGCGCCGCTTCCGGCAATGCGCAGGAAGAATAAGGAGAGCGATAATGGCCAAGAAAGCCACTCAGGCAGAAGCCAAGAAGACGGTTACGGTCGAGCAGACCGGTAGCCCCATCCGCCGCCCGGCCGTACAGCGTCAGACGCTGATCGGTCTCGGCCTCAACAAGATGCACCGGACCCGTACGTTGGAAGATACTCCTTCCGTTCGTGGCATGATCCGGGCTGTCCAGCATCTCGTTCGCGTCGTCGACGAGAAGTGAGACGGAGGAATTGACCATGAAACTGAATGAGATCAAGGACAACGAAGGCTCTTCCAAGGACCGTATCCGCGTAGGTCGCGGCATCGGTTCGGGCAAGGGCAAGACCGGTGGTCGCGGCGTGAAGGGTCAGAAGGCCCGTTCCGGCGTCGCTATCAAGGGCTTCGAAGGCGGCCAGATGCCGATCTATCGTCGCCTGCCGAAGCGCGGCTTCACCAACATCTTCAAGACTGACTACGCCACCGTTTCGCTCGGCCGTATCCAGACCGCGATTGATGCCAAGAAGCTCGACCCGAAGGCAACGATCGATGCTGCCGCCCTTAAGGCTGCCGGCGTCATCCGTCGCCCGAAGGACGGCGTTCGTCTCCTCGCCGACGGCGAGCTGACGTCGAAGGTTTCGATCGAAGTTGCGGGCGCCTCCAAGGCTGCCGTAGAGAAGATCGAGAAGGCCGGAGCTTCGATCAAGCTGCTCGTCGTAGCCGAAGCAGCGGCCGAATAAATCGTTTTGAAATCGCCCGGTTTGTGCTTCACACCGGGCGATTTTATCTCCATATGTGAGCCTCACGATCCCGAAGCGATCCTGTTGGTCGCCTGACCGGGATCATACGGAAAACAGGGTGAGGCATCCGATTGCATTGGCAATCTCGCGCGCCCGGTTTTTTGAACCACAATTTTTAGACTGCTTTCCGGACCTGGCATTTCCCCCGCCGCCGGAGAATTGGTCAGGCGGAGAATTGCATGGCTTCTGCAGCGGAACAACTTGCCTCCAATCTGAATTTTGCGACTTTCGCAAAAGCGGAGGATCTCAAGAAGCGGCTTTGGTTTACCCTCGCGGCACTTCTCGTGTATCGCCTCGGTACCCATATTCCGCTTCCGGGCTTGAACCCCGAAGCCTATGCGCAGGCCTTCCGCGGCCAGGCCGGCGGCATCCTCGGACTTTTCAACATGTTTTCGGGCGGTGCAGTGGAGCGCATGGCGATCTTCGCGCTCGGCATCATGCCCTATATTTCCGCATCGATCATCGTGCAGCTGATGACCTCGGTCGTCCCCTCGCTTGAAAACCTCAAGAAGGAAGGCGAAGCCGGCCGCAAGATCATCAACCAGTACACCCGTTACGGCACGGTGCTGCTTGGTACGCTGCAGGCCTATGGCATTGCAGCCGGCCTCGAGAGCGGCCAGGGCCTGGTGCTGGATCCGGGCTGGTTCTTCAAGATTTCGACGGTCGTGACGCTGCTCGGCGGCACCATGTTCCTGATGTGGCTCGGTGAGCAGATCACCTCGCGCGGCATCGGCAACGGCATTTCGCTGATCATCTTCGCAGGTATCGCCGCAGGTCTTCCGACTGCGCTCGCCGGTACGTTGGAGCTTGGCCGTACCGGTGCGCTCCCGACTGCGCTGATTCTCACCGTCATCGTGGTGGCCATCGGCGTCATCGCCCTTATCGTTTTCGTCGAACGCGCCCAGCGCCGCCTTCTGATCCAGTATCCGAAGCGCCAGGTTGGCAACCGTATGTTCCAGGGCGATACGTCGCACCTGCCGCTGAAGCTCAACACTTCGGGCGTCATCCCGGCGATCTTCGCCTCATCGCTGCTGCTTCTGCCGGCGACCGCCGCGGGCTTTGCCGGCAATTCCGGGCTGCCGGACTGGGCGACGATGATCATCTCGGCGCTCGGCCACGGCCAGCCGCTGTTCATGCTGCTCTACGGCCTGCTGATTGCCTTCTTCGCCTTCTTCTACACGGCGATCGTCTTCAATCCGAAGGACACCGCCGACAATCTGAAGAAGCATGGTGGCTTCATTCCGGGCATCCGTCCGGGCGAACGCACGGCCGAATACATCGATTACGTGCTGACCCGCATCACGGTCGTCGGCGCGATCTACCTTGTCTTCGTCTGCATCCTGCCGGAATTCCTCGTGGCCCGCAGCGGCGTGCCATTAGCCCTTGGTGGGACTTCGCTTTTGATTGTTGTCAGTGTAACCCTCGATACGGTAGCACAGATCCAAGGGCACCTCATTGCGCAGCAGTATGAGGGTCTGATCAAGAAGTCGAAACTGCGCGGAGGAAAGAGGGGACGATGAGACTGATTCTTTTAGGGCCGCCGGGCGCGGGGAAGGGGACCCAGGCCCAGCGGATCGTGGAGAAGCACGGTATCCCGCAGCTCTCCACGGGCGATATGCTGCGTGCGGCAGTGGCCGCCGAGACGGAAGTGGGCAAGCGCGCCAAGGCCGTCATGGATGCAGGCAACCTCGTCTCCGACGAGATCGTCAACGCGATCGTCTCCGAACGCATCGACCAGCCCGATTGCGCCAACGGCTTCATCCTCGATGGTTTCCCGCGCACCCTGGTGCAGGCTGATGCGACCGAGGCGATGCTGAAGGCCAAGGGTCTCGATCTTTCCGTCGTCATCGAGCTGCGGGTCGACGACAAGGAACTCGTGCGTCGCGTTTCGGGGCGTTATTCCTGCGCCAGCTGCGGCACGACCTATCACGACACGGACAAGAAGCCGTCCCAGGAAGGCGTCTGCGACAAGTGCGGTTCGACGCATTTCAAGCGCCGTCCCGACGACAATGCCGAGACCATGACCAAGCGCCTCGAGGTTTACTACAAGGAAACCTCGCCGCTGATCGGTTATTACCACGCCAAGGGCAAGCTCAAGGCTGTGGACGGCATGGCCGAGATGGACAAGGTCACGGCCGAGATCGAAAATATCCTGGCGGCTCTTTGAGCCGTCATCTATCTGTTAAAGAATCTTGGGCGGAGCGGTTGCATTTCAGCGCTGATTCCGTTAAACACCGCGCCAACTCGCGACAGCTTTAGCGATCGGCGCGGATTTCCCGCAAGGACATCCGAGACCGGTCGTTTTGACCTGTTCCGTATGGTGTTTGAACTGGCGGTCATAGATCTGGCTGCTTTCATGGAAGAAGTACCACTTGCCGGATGGCAACTGGAACAAGGAGAATAGGCGTGGCACGTATCGCTGGCGTCAACATCCCGACTGCGAAGCGCGTTGTCATCGCGCTGACCTACATTCACGGGATCGGCCCGAAATTCGCATCGGAAATCATGGAGAAGGTCGGTCTTCCGGCTGAGAAGCGCGTCCATCAGCTGACGGACTCGGAAATCCTCCAGATCCGCGAAACCATCGACCGTGACTATCAGGTCGAAGGCGACCTTCGTCGCGAAACCGCGATGAACATCAAGCGTCTGATGGACCTCGGCTGCTACCGCGGCCTGCGTCATCGCCGCGGCCTTCCGGTCCGCGGTCAGCGCACGCACACCAATGCCCGCACCCGCAAGGGTCCGGCAAAGGCGATCGCTGGTAAGAAGAAGTAATTTGGGTGAGCAGTGGTGGGTGGGTAGTGATCAGATCCTGCCCGCCAACGACTAACGACTGCTCGTTCCCAGGTGGAGCCGCTGGAATTACGGCGGTGCAGAGATCAACGAAAGGGATAAAATGGCCAAGGAAGCCACCCGCGTCCGTAGACGCGAGCGTAAAAATATCACGTCGGGCGTTGCCCACGTCAATTCTACCTTCAACAACACGATGATCACCATCACCGACGCGCAGGGCAATGCGATTGCCTGGTCGTCCGCCGGTGCAAAGGGCTTCAAGGGTTCGCGCAAGTCGACCCCGTTCGCAGCCCAGATTGCTGCCGAAGACTGCGCCAAGAAGGCGCAAGAGCATGGCATGAAGTCGCTGGAAGTCGAAGTCTGCGGCCCGGGTTCCGGCCGTGAATCGGCTCTGCGCGCTCTGCAGGCTGCCGGCTTCATGATCACCTCGATCCGTGACGTGACCCCGATCCCGCACAACGGCTGCCGCCCGCGCAAGAAGCGCCGCGTCTGATCGTCGGAAATTGAAGAGGCTGCCGATCTCGCATCGAGAATTGGGCGGCCTCTGTCTGAGCTCGGGAATAGCCGCCTGACCCTCCTCAAGAGGTTCGGCGGCTTTACCCATATCGCCGATGGACATGGTTCCGATCGGTGCCCCTCATGCTCGGTTGCCACGATTGGATGGTGGCAACGAACGGAAGGTATTTAGTGATGATCCAGAAGAACTGGCAGGAACTGATCAAGCCGAACAAGGTGGAATTCTCCTCCTCCGGCCGTACCAAGGTAACCCTGGTTGCCGAACCCCTCGAGCGCGGCTTCGGCCTGACGCTCGGCAACGCGCTTCGTCGCGTGCTTCTGTCGTCTCTGCGCGGTGCGGCTGTGACCGCCGTGCAGATCGACGGCGTATTGCATGAGTTCTCCTCCATTCCGGGCGTCCGGGAAGATGTGACGGACATCGTGCTCAACATCAAGGAAATCGCCATCAAGATGGATGGCGACGACGCAAAGCGCATGGTCGTGCGCAAGCAGGGCCCGGGCTCGGTGACCGCCGGCGACATCCAGACGGTTGGCGATATCGAGATCCTCAATCCGCACCATGTCATCTGCACCCTCGACGAGGGTGCCGAGATCCGCATGGAATTCACGGTCAACAACGGCAAGGGCTACGTCCCTGCCGATCGTAACCGTGCCGAAGATGCTCCGATCGGTCTCATCCCGGTCGACAGCCTCTATTCGCCTGTTAAGAAAGTGTCCTACAAGGTGGAAAACACCCGCGAAGGTCAGGTTCTCGACTACGACAAGCTGACCATGACCATCGAAACCGATGGCTCGGTCACGGGTGAAGACGCCGTTGCCTTCGCCGCTCGCATCCTTCAGGACCAGCTCTCGGTCTTCGTCAACTTCGACGAGCCGCAGAAGGACGTCGAAGAGGAGTCGGTTACCGAACTCGCGTTCAACCCGGCGCTTCTCAAGAAGGTGGACGAACTGGAACTGTCTGTCCGTTCGGCCAACTGCCTGAAGAACGACAACATCGTTTACATCGGCGATCTCATCCAGAAGACCGAGGCGGAAATGCTGCGCACTCCGAATTTCGGTCGCAAGTCGCTGAACGAGATCAAGGAAGTTCTGGCATCCATGGGCCTCCATCTGGGTATGGAAGTTCCCGCCTGGCCGCCGGAAAACATCGAAGATCTCGCCAAGCGTTACGAAGACCAGTACTGAAATCAGCAAAGGCAGGTTTTGACTGCCTTTCCCCGTCAAACAGCGGGCCTCTGATCGAAAGATGCGAGTGCCCGTATGTGCCAGGAAACGGCAGGCCCTAAGAAGAATGGGTACCTGCATTAAAGGAGAATAGCCATGCGCCACGGAGTAGCCGGCCGCAAGCTCAATCGTACCGCCAGCCACCGCAAGGCGATGTTCGCCAACATGGCGGCTTCGCTCATCACCCACGAGCAGATCGTCACGACCCTTCCGAAGGCGAAGGAAATCCGTCCGATCGTCGAAAAGCTCGTCACCCTCGGCAAGCGCGGCGACCTGCACGCTCGTCGTCAGGCGATCTCGCAGATCCAGGACCAGGACGCCGTCAAGAAGCTGTTCGACGCCATCGCTTCGCGTTACGCAACCCGCAACGGCGGTTACCTGCGCATCATGAAGGCCGGCTTCCGCCAGGGCGACAACGCTGCCATGGCCGTCATCGAGTTCGTTGAACGCGATGTTGACGCCAAGGGCGCAGCCGACAAGGCTCGTGTTGCCGCTGAAGCAGACGCTGCAGAAGCCGCATAATTTTCCGCATCGTCGGAATTGAAAAAGCCGGGTGGAGACGCCCGGCTTTTTCGCGTTTCAGGCCAACCATGATGGCCACTTCACCGATCGACCGCATAGCTTGACCTGCGTCAAGAGCTTCCCCCGCCAACGCGATAAGGTCTCGGCATTGAGACAAAATCGTGAGGTACGGAAAATGGTTGAACATGTAGTTTTTGATAACGAAAAAGACGAACTCGTCATTCCCGCTTTGGCCCCTGTCTATGAAAAGCTGGCGCAGCCCATGGCCTGGAGCATATTCCGGCTGGCGGTCGGCGGCATGCTGGTGATCGAGGGATGGCCGAAGATCATCGCGCCGTTCGCGCAGGTCGGCTTCGTCGAAAATATCGGCATGTATCCGGGCTGGTTCTGGTCGCCCTTCCTAGCCGCCCTGCAATTCTTCGGCGGCATGTTCATCGCTGCCGGCCTGTTCACCCGCCCCGTGGCGCTTGCCAATGGCGTGATGCTGGCCATGACCCTCTGGTTCCACGTCACCCATCCCTATGGCGACGCCTTCCTGACCCCGGCCGGCATCGAGGCGCTGAAGGCCGGCGGCCAGCAGCTCTTCACGCCGCAGGCATTGGTGCGGCTGAAGGATGGCGGTCACATCTTCCTGGAGCAGGTTCAGGGCAAGGCAGAACTGGCATCGCTGTTCTGGACCGGAGGCGCCTTCCTCTACGCCGCCTTCGGAGGAGGCTACCTGTCGCTCGACCGGCTGCTGTTCCGCAAGCATTTCTGAATGGTCCGGAAAGGCTGTCGAACATAAAAGAGCCGGATCGATCGATCCGGCTCCTTGCGTTAAGGGGCATTCATGCGGACCGCTGTGTCCAAGTCCTCCGCGTCAACCGTTCTGTCTTGCCCTTTGTGAGGCCGCAGGCTTCGCCGATTTGCCGTTCCCCCGTTTCCAGTTCATGACCGGTCGCCTGACAGCCCGGTAGGCGATCAGCAGCGCGATCAGCGCGATATGAATGAACGGTACCAGCGTCACCGATTTGACCGCCAGAACGTAGTGGAGCGCGCCCCCGGCCGCGATCAGATAGATCAGCCTATGCAGCCTGTTCCAGCCCTGGGCGAGCTTGCGGATCGACCAATTGTTGGAGGTGACCGCAAGCGGGATCAGCATCAGCAGGCAGGCAAACCCGATGGTGATATAGGGCCGCTTGGCGATATCGCCGCCCACCGCGCCGAAATTGAAGCCGAGGTCGAGCGACACATAAACGGAAAAATGCAGGAGCACATAGTAGAAGGCGATCAACCCGAGCGCCCGGCGATACCGGATCCAGTTGATGCCGGCGAGATCGCGCAGCGGCGTGATCCCGAGCGTCGCGATGATGAACCGCAGCGCCCAGATGCCGAGCTGATGTTCGAACTCCTTGACCGGATTGAAGCCCAGTCCCCCGGTCAGCCCGAGATAGAAGTACCAGGCGGCCGGACAGAGCCCGATCACATAGAGCGCCCAGACGCTGGCCTTGTGATAGCGGCGGGGCAGGGCGGGGAGGCTCGCCATTCTCAGTAATTCGCCTTCAGGTCGAGGCCGTCATAGAGGCTCGCCACCTGATCGGCATAACCGTTGAAGGGCAGCGTCGGGCGACGATTGGCACCGAAGAAGCCACCTTCGCCGATCCGCTGCTCCGTCGCCTGGCTCCAGCGCGGATGATCGACCGCCGGGTTGACGTTGGAATAGAAGCCGTATTCGCGCGCGTTGGCGTTCTTCCAGGTCGTCTCCGGCTGCTTCTCGACGAGCGAAATCCGGACGATCGACTTGATGCTCTTGAACCCGTATTTCCACGGCACGACGAGCCGGATCGGCGCGCCGTTGGGGTTCGGCAGGGTCTCGCCGTAAAGGCCGACCGCAAGGATCGCCAGGGGATGGCGCGCCTCGTCGAGCCTCAGCCCTTCGATATAGGGCCACGGCAGGGGTTGGAAGAATCCCTTCTGGCCCGGCATTTCCTCCGGCCGCACGACAGTCTCGAACGACACGTATTTGGCGCTGCCGAGCGGTTCGACCTGGTCGAGGATCGCAGACAGCGGGAAGCCGATCCAGGGGATCACCATCGACCAGCCCTCGACGCAACGCATCCGGTAGGTGCGCTCCTCGAGGTTCATCTTCATCAGTTCATCGAGCCCGAAATCCTTCGGCTTGCCGACCATGCCGTCCACCTTGACGGACCACGGCGTCGGCTTGAAGTCGCCGGAATTGGCTGCGGGATCGTCCTTGTTGACGCCGAATTCGTAGAAATTGTTGTAGGTGGTGACCGCTTCCTTCGGCGTCAGCTTCTCGTCGAGTTTGTAGGGGCTGGGATTGGCCGTCAGCGGTGCGGCAAAAGCGCTGTCGGCGCCCGCAAAGGCAAGACCGGCGGCCGCGGCAGCGCCCATAAAGTTCCGACGCGACATGTAGATATCGCGGGGGGTGATTTCGGAAGCCGGAATATGCGGCAGGCGATAGGCGGGCATGTCGAAAATCTCCTCTGCGGCAACGGGGTGCCTTCCTGCTCCTATACGTAACGCGGAACCGAAAGGTTTCACAGCGGCGCGAAGATTGCTTCGAACCACGTTTGCGTGAAAAAACCGGAGGTTTGCGGATGGAAATGCAATCGATGGAACCCCATTTCGGTTTTTTAAGTTCTCATCGCAGGGCCATTCGCCCTACAGGAGGAGATGGCATATGACGGCACGCACCTGGGATGCCGGGCGGGATGAAACAATTGCCGATCGCACCGAGAGATTGCGGCGCCTGCGCCGCCTTGCGGGCATCGCGCGGCTGATGGATACGGCGATCGGCATTCCGGGCACCCGCATCCGTTTCGGCGCCGACTCCGTCTTCGGCCTCATCCCGCTCGTGGGGGATGCGGGCGGCGCGCTGGTCGGCCTTTACATCGTCAACGAAGCGCGCAAGCTCGGCCTGCCGCCCGCAAAGCTCACCCGCATGCTCGGCAATGTCGCCGCCGACTCCGTGCTCGGCAGCGTGCCGCTGGCAGGCGATGTCTTCGACCTCTTCTTCAAGTCGCACCGCCGCAACGTGAAGATGATCCTCGAGCACTTCGACGTCCATCCCGATGAACTGCGGGAGAGGTGAAGGCGGCCTGGTCCGACGCTTAGGTCCAACCGTACCGCTTTGGCCTGTCGTGATAGTGACACTCCGGGCGCTTTGCGCTAGGAAAGCCGCAAAACCATGGGCTTTTGCGCGCGTCTCCCGAAAGGGGTAGACTGCGCCGGCCCGAACAAGAGATCGAGGACAACACCATGCCAGCTTACCGCTCGAGAACCACGACCCATGGCCGCAACATGGCAGGCGCGCGCGGGCTTTGGCGCGCAACAGGCATGAAGGACAGCGACTTCGGCAAGCCGATCATCGCGGTGGTCAACTCCTTCACCCAGTTCGTGCCCGGCCACGTGCACCTGAAGGACCTCGGCCAGCTCGTCGCCCGCGAGATCGAAGCGGCCGGCGGCGTCGCCAAGGAATTCAACACGATCGCCGTCGACGACGGCATCGCCATGGGCCATGACGGCATGCTCTATTCGCTGCCGTCGCGCGAAATCATTGCCGACTCGGTCGAATACATGGTCAACGCCCACTGCGCCGACGCCATGGTCTGCATCTCCAACTGCGACAAGATCACTCCCGGCATGCTCAACGCAGCAATGCGCCTTAACATCCCGGCGGTCTTCGTCTCGGGCGGCCCGATGGAGGCCGGCAAGGTCGTCCTGAAGGGCAAGACCCATTCCCTCGACCTGGTCGACGCCATGGTCGCCGCCGCCGACGACAAGATGAGCGACGAGGACGTCAAGGTCATCGAGCGCTCTGCCTGTCCGACCTGCGGTTCGTGCTCGGGCATGTTCACCGCCAATTCGATGAACTGCCTCACCGAAGCGCTCGGCCTGTCGCTGCCCGGCAACGGCTCGACGCTTGCCACCCATGCGGACCGCAAGCGCCTCTTCGTCGAGGCCGGCCACCTGATCGTCGATCTCGCCCGTCGTCATTACGAGCAGGAAGACTATTCCGTCCTGCCGCGCTCGATCGCCACCAAGCAGGCCTTCGAGAACGCCATGACGCTCGACGTCGCCATGGGCGGCTCGACCAATACCGTCCTGCACATCCTCGCGGCAGCCTATGAAGGCGAGGTCGATTTCAACCTCGACGACATCGATCAGCTCTCGCGTCGCGTCCCGTGCCTCTCCAAGGTCGCGCCGGCCAAGGCTGACGTGCATATGGAAGACGTCCACCGCGCCGGCGGCATCATGTCCATCCTCGGCGAACTGGACAAGGGCGGGCTGCTCAACCGCGATTGCTTCACGGTCCATGCCGAAACGCTCGGCGATGCGATCGACCGCTGGGACATCACTCGCACCAACAGCGAGACGGTCCGCAACTTCTTCCGCGCAGCACCGGGCGGCATTCCGACCCAGGTCGCGTTCAGCCAGGACGCCCGCTGGGACGAGCTCGATACCGACCGCGAAAACGGCGTCATCCGCTCGGTCGAACATCCGTTCTCGAAGGATGGCGGCCTTGCGGTCCTCAAGGGCAATATCGCCATCGACGGCTGCATCGTGAAGACGGCCGGCGTCGACGACTCGATCCTGAAATTCACGGGCCCGGCCCGCGTCTTCGAAAGCCAGGATGCCGCCGTCAAGGCGATCCTCGCCAACGAGATCGTCGCGGGCGACGTCGTGGTCATCATCTACGAAGGCCCGAAGGGCGGCCCGGGCATGCAGGAAATGCTCTATCCGACCAGCTACCTGAAATCGAAGGGCCTCGGAAAGGCCTGCGCGCTGATCACCGACGGCCGTTTCTCGGGCGGCACGTCCGGCCTCTCGATCGGCCACGCCTCGCCGGAAGCGGCAAACGGCGGCACGATCGGCCTGGTGCGCGAAGGCGACATGATCGAGATCGACATCCCGAACCGCACGATCAATCTCGCGGTTTCGGATGCGGTCCTCGCCGAGCGCCGCAAAGAGCAGGATGCTTTCGGGTGGAAGCCCTCGCATCCCCGCAAGCGCAACGTCACCACGGCCCTGAAGGCTTACGCCGCGTTTGCCGCGAGTGCTGACAAGGGCGCCGTGCGGATCCTGCCGGAGTAAGCCAGACGACGTTGCGGCTCAGGCGCCTATCCGGCGCTTGAGCCGCAATCCATCCCGAAAACTCATCCCCAGAAGCACGATATTCAGAGCCCCGGCACAGAGCTCAAGCGCCTGCACGGCATAGAACGTCGCGCCAAAATCGCCGTTCAGCGTAAGCTGCCGCAGTATGAGTGCGCAGGGGACCAGCACCAGCAATCCATTGAGCGCGATCACCGGCATCCGCTTCTTCTTTGCAACGATTGCCGGGTGTTTCCATCGCCCGCCGAGCCGGAAGCCGCTGAACCCCGAAAAGGCGAGCGCCGGGATCAGCAGCGGCAATCCCCAGGGAATGGCAAGCTTGACCGAGCGGATCATCTCCATATTGCCGGAGATTTCGCTGAATGCGGTCGATAACCAGAAGGCGAGTATACTCGCCAGCGCCAGTGCCCCGGCGACGGGATGAAGAACTTTCATCGATTTGGTCCTTAGAGGAGATTAGTCCGGCGGGCGCAGGGCGTCGAGGCCGGCTGAAAGCTGTTCGAGACTGCCGATCGCGGCACGAAGCCCGGCGGCATTCATTTCTTCCGCCAATCTGGCGGCCATGGCATGCCATTCTTTCATGATCGCCGCATAGGCCTCCTGTCCGTGGAGGGTGAGGCGAACGAGCCGCGCCCGCTTGTGATGCGGGTTTTCGTCAAGCGCCACGATGCCATCCCGCTCGAGTTCATCGATAAGCCGCTGCACCGATTGCCGTGCGAGGCCCATGTTGCGAGCGATTTGCGCGACCGTGAGCGGTTGGCCAGCAAGCTCGACAGCGCCCATCACCTGCCAGCGGGCGCTGGACAAGCCGAAAGGAGCGGTGAGACTGTCGCCTGCGGCGATCAGTGCTCCATTGGCGCGAAAAACCGTCAAGGCAAGCGTGGTGACCATTTCATCAATATTGTCTTTCATGGCAGCATACTGTCAAATTGACAGCATGTTGTCAATAATGGCTCTGGCGCTTATGTCTGGATATCCTAGAGCGGCCGAGCCAAATTCTTGTAAGCTTCGTCGAGCTGCTTCAGCCGCTCCGTATACGACGCCTGGATGCATTCGACATCCTCGCCGCAGGCCTGGCGTTTCTTCAGCCAGGCGCTCTGTTCGTCCTGCAGCTTGCCGCGGTTGCCCATCGCCATCAGGCCGGTGAGGATGTCGAAGGTCGTCACCATCTTCACGTCGGCATCGTTGAGCGTGCGCGTGTCGCAGATCGCCTTCTCGTCGGCGGCGAGATCGCCGCGCTCGCAGTCGAAGCTTGCTGCCGACGCGGGTAGGCCCGAGATCGTCAGGCCGAGGAGAAGGCCGGTCGAGGCAATGGCGGTGGTCACATGTCGCATGGCTGCACTCCTGATCTCGATGCGCAACGCTTCGGGATCAGGTCAGTTCCCAGAGGCTCCACAGAGCGAAGCCGAAACAACAGATCCAGATGGCAAGGATGAAGGCGAAGCCGATGCGGCTGGTCGGTCGTTCCGCCCAACGCTCGGCCTCCTGGCGGAACTCGCTCATCAATGGCGCCGGCACGAGCCTCACCGCCAGCATGATGCCGAGCGGCACGATCAGCAGATCGTCGAGATAGCCGAGAACCGGGATGAAATCGGGAATGAGGTCGATCGGCGACAGCGCATAGGCCGCAACCGCGCCGGCCGCCAGCTTGGCATGCCACGGCACGCGGCGGTCGCGCGAAGCGAGCCACAAGGCCAGAACGTCGCGTTTCAGCCGTTTCGCCCAGCCTTTCGCCTTAACCAACAAGGTCATGTTTTTCTCCGCATATCGGCCCTATATAGTGTGAAATGCTTGACGGTTTTCGCCATAATTTCCGTTGTTCCGCCACCTTTCCTTTCTAGCGTCCCGCGCTACAAATCGATCCGGATTTTCTGAAAATGAGGACTTACATGCTGACCATGCTGAAACGCGTGTCGACTGGCCTTCTCGCTCTCGCTCTCCTGATGCCGGTCGCGGCGCGCGCTCAGGAAAAGGCGGTGCCGCAGAGCCGCCAGGAAATGCAGCTCTCCTTCTCACCGCTGGTCAAGCAGACGGCCGGTGCCGTCGTCAACGTTTATGCCGAGCGCGTCGTGCAGCGCCTCAATCCGTTTGCGGGGGACCCCTTCTTCGAACAGTTCTTCGGCCAGCGCATGCCGAACCGCTC
Organism: Neorhizobium vignae; assembly: GCF_000732195.1. Lineage (GTDB taxonomy): Bacteria > Pseudomonadota > Alphaproteobacteria > Rhizobiales > Rhizobiaceae > Neorhizobium > Neorhizobium vignae. The sequence goes on along the minus strand of NZ_JNNU01000012.1, from coordinate 206,481 downwards.
GGAAAAGCAGTCGTCGCTGGGTTCCGGCGTCATCCTTGCGGCAGACGGCCTCGTCGTCACCAACAACCACGTCATCGAAGGCGCCGACGACATCAAGATCGCGCTCGCCGACGGCCGCGAATTTCCGTGCGACGTGGTGCTGAAGGACGCGAGCATCGACTTGGCCGTGCTGCGCATCAAGTCGAAGGAGCATTTTCCGGTTCTCGCCATCGGTGATTCCGATCGAACCGAAGTAGGCGACCTGGTGCTTGCGATCGGCAACCCGTTCGGCGTCGGCCAGACGGTGACCAGCGGCATCGTCTCCGCACTGGCCCGCAACCAGGTCACCACGGGCGATTTCGGCTTCTTTATCCAGACCGACGCCTCGATCAATCCGGGCAATTCCGGCGGCGCGCTGATGAACATGAATGGTGAGCTGATCGGCATCAACACCGCGATCTTTTCGCGCGGCGGCGGTTCGAACGGTATCGGTTTCGCGATCCCGGCCAATCTCGTGAAAGTCTTCCTGGCGGCGGCTGCCGCAGGCAAGACGAGCTTCGAACGCCCCTTCGTCGGCGCGAGCTTCGATGCGGTCAACTCAGATGTGGCCGAGGCGCTCGGCCTCAAGACTGCCCGCGGCGCGCTGGTGACACGCGTTGTCGAGAGTGGACCGGCGGACAAGGCAGGCCTGAAGCCCGGCGAAGTGGTGACCGCCGTCAACGGCATTTCGGTCGAGCATCCCGATGCTCTCGGTTACCGGCTGACGACCGCCGGCCTCGGCAGGCAGGCGGTGCTGACTGTCCAGACCGCCGATGGCCAGCGGCAGGTGAACCTGGCGCTCAACACCGCCCCGGAAACAACGCCGCGCGACGAGCGGCTGATCGAGGGGCGCAATCCGTTTGCCGGCCTTCGCGTTGCCAACCTGTCGCCGAAGCTCGCGACCGAGCTGCGCATCCCGGCTGAAAAGACCGGCGTGGTCGTGACCGACGTGACGCGCAACTCTCCCGCCGCCCGCCTCGGTTTCGAGCCGAAGGACATCCTGATCTCCCTGAACGGCACTGCCGTCACCAGCACCAAGGGCATGGAAACCATGCTCGGCGACGATCCGGGCTTCTGGCGGGTGGAGATCGAGCGTGGTGGGCAGCGTATCAGGCAGTTCTTCCGATGAGCGGTGATCTCTTCGCGCCGAAGGTTCCGGAAGAGGTCGCCAACCGGCGGCCGCTTGCCGACCGCTTGCGGCCGAAGTCGCTTGCCGAAGTCACCGGACAGCCGCACCTGACAGGCGAGGATGGCGCGCTGCGGCGGATGATCGATAGCGGCTCGCTAGGCTCGATGATCTTCTGGGGTCCGCCCGGCACAGGCAAGACCACGGTGGCACGGCTGCTGTCCGGCGAGGCGGGGCTCGCCTTCGAACAGATCTCGGCGATCTTTTCCGGCGTTGCCGACTTGAAGAAGGTTTTCGAGACCGCACGCCTGCGCCGCATGGACGGCCGCCAGACGCTGCTCTTCGTCGACGAGATCCATCGTTTCAACCGCGCCCAGCAGGATAGTTTCCTGCCCGTCATGGAGGATGGCACCGTCATCCTGGTCGGCGCCACCACCGAGAACCCGAGCTTCGAACTCAACGCCGCTCTCCTGTCGCGTGCCCGGGTGCTGACCTTCCGCAGCCATGACGAGGAAAGCCTGAGCGAGCTTCTCACCCGCGCCGAACAGGCCGAAGGCAAGCCGCTGCCGCTCGACGAGGACGCCCGCGCCAGCCTTATCCGCATGGCGGATGGCGATGGCCGCGCCGTGCTGACGCTCGCCGAGGAGGTCTGGCGCGCCGCAAGGGAAGGGGAGGTCTTCGATACGACGGGCCTCACCCAGATCGTCCAGCGCCGCGCCCCGGTCTACGACAAGGCGCAGGACGGCCATTACAATCTGATCTCGGCGCTCCACAAGTCGGTGCGCGGCTCCGATCCGGACGCGGCGCTCTATTATCTGGCGCGGATGTTCGATGCCGGCGAGGACCCGCTTTATCTCGGCCGCCGGCTGGTGCGCATGGCGGTCGAGGATATCGGCCTTGCCGATCCGCAGGCGCTGGTCGTCTGCAATGCCGCCAAGGATGCCTATGACTATCTCGGTTCGCCGGAAGGTGAGCTGGCTTTCGCCCAGGCCTGCGTGTATCTGGCGACCGCGCCGAAATCCAACGCGGTCTACATGGCCTTCAAGGCGGCCACTCGGGCCGCCAAGGAAAACGGCTCGCTCCTGCCGCCCAAGCACATCCTCAATGCCCCGACCAAGCTGATGAAGGGCGAGGGCTATGGCGACGGTTATCGCTACGACCACGACGAGCCGGATGCCTTTTCAGGCCAGGATTATTTTCCGGAAAAGATGGGGCGGCAGACGTTCTACGATCCGCCGGAGCGCGGTTTCGAGCGTGACATCCGCAAGCGGCTCGACTGGTGGGCCAAGCTTCGCAAGGAACGAAACCCGAAGTGATCCTCTTCTGAAACCGATCAGGAGGCCTGTTTCTGGGCCACGACGTTGGCCGGCGCCCCGATCAGCCGGACGGAGGATTCAGCCAGCCCGTGATGGCCTTCCATGTCGACGATGACGTGCCAGTGGCCGGCCTCCGGGATCACCAGGCGAATGGGGGACCGCTTGGCGATGCCGCCGACATATTTGAAATCGAGAAGCTCCGTAAAACGCTGGAAGTTGGCGGCGTTCATCAGGCGCACGTTGTTGACCGCATTCAACGTCACCTCGATCGTCGTCCCCGCGCGTTGCGGTTTCAGATCGTAGTGGGTAAAGCGGAAATTCGGTACGGCCATTCCTGCCTCATTGGTGCCAGCATAGAAGTTCATCAATCTTAACGATATGTCGTTAACGAATGGTGGAACATAACGGCTAGCTGTGTGTTTAGTTTCTGAAGACCAGCTTCAGCCGGCACGGTCCCCATGCCGAGCAGAAGACAATCAGGCGGCTTTCGTCCCCTGCAGCCGCCGTACAAAAATAATATTTTGACCTCCAATCTGCCTGTCCCGCCGTCTCCCCGCGGCGGGATTTTCTTTGGGCGAAGAATTTTTGGCATGGATTGTAGGCCCGGGCTCGTCCTCTCCGTCCTTGGGGCATCACCCCCAAGCAAATTCCCGAGGAGGACGTCATGTCGATCAGGATAATCGCCACCGCAATTGCAGCCTTTGCCGCATCGTTTATTCCGGCATTCGCCGAAGCGCAGGAGCCGAAATCGGCCGCACCGCAGGCGGCGGCCGTCGAGCCGTCGAAGAAGGGCCGCGTCGAGGCCGGCGGCATCAGCTATTATTACGAGATCCGCGGGGAAGGCGAACCGCTCCTGCTGCTCCATGGGGGTCTCGGCTCCATCGACATGTTCGCCCCGATCATGCCGTCGTTGACGGAGCACCGCCAGGTCATCGCCGTCGATCTCCAGGGCCACGGCCGCACCCCGCTCGGCAAGCGTCCGATCAGCCTGGAAGCCATGGGCGCCGACATGGGCAGGATCGTCTCCGAACTCGGCTACCGCCAGGTCGATGTGCTCGGTTATTCCATGGGCGGCGGCATCGCGCTGCAGATGGCCGCTCAGGCGCCTGAAAAGGTGCGGCGGCTCGTCATCGCCTCGGCACCGTTTGCCAGGCGCGGCTTCTTTCCGGAAATGATCCCGCAGCAGGAGGCCGTCACCGGTGCCATGGCCGAGATGATGAAGGACACGCCGATGTTCATCTCCTACAAGGCCGTGGCACCGGATGTCTCCGAATTCCCGCGGCTCCTCGATGCGATGGGCGATCTGATGCGCCGGGACTACGATTTCTCCGATGCGGTGGCCAAGTTGACCATGCCGGTCATGCTGGTCTTCGGCGACAGCGACATGGTGCGCCCAGAGCATATCGTCGAGTTTTATCAGAAGCTCGGCGGCGGCCTGAAGGATGCCGGCTGGATGCGGGAGAACATGCCGAAGAACCGGCTGGCGATCCTGCCCGATTTGACCCACTACGAAGCATTCGCATCGCCGGTCCTGGTGCCGACCGTGCTTCCTTTCCTCAACGGCAAGAGCAACGCGCCGAACTGGGCGGAGCAGGTCAGGAAGTGAAACCGCAATAAATGCCATGCCGGCCGAAAGGCCGGCATGGCTTCCATTTCAAGCACTTGCCGGCATCTGCGGATTCCCCTTCGGAAACACTTGAATCAGTTTCTGAGGTTTTCGCGGTCGAGCTGCAGCGTCAGCGCCAGCACCGTTTCGCAGGTCGGGGTCGGCACGCCGGCGAGCTTGCCGAGCGCCACCACCATGCCGGTCAGCGGAACGATCTCCAGTGCCTTTCCGGCAAGCAGGTCCTGCAGCATCGAGGTTCTGACCGGGCCGAAACCGCCCGAACGGCCGAGCTGTTGCTCGACGCCGCCGCTGAAGACCGCGCCAAGCGCCTCGCCGACAGCCTTGGTTTCCGCCATCACCTTGCCGACCTGCGCGACCAGAACCGGATTTTCCATGATGCTGTTCATCCGGCCGCGGGTAAGCGCGCTGATGGGGTTATAGGCGGCGTTGCCCATCAGTTTGGTCCAGATCTCGTCACGGATACGCTGGGTTGGGATGATGTTGAGACCGGCGCGGCCGAGAAGCTCGCAGATCGACACCAGGTCCGGTGAAAGCTCGCCCGATGGTTCGCCGAGGAAAAAGCGGCCCTCGCCGTTGAGCCGAATGGTGCCGGGTTCGGTCACTTCCGCGCCCTGATAGGCGACGCAGCCGATGACCCGTTCCGGCCCGACCAGCCGCCAGAGCTTGCCTTCAGGATCGAGTTCCGGGAGCTGTCTTTCCGCATGCCCGCTTTCGGAATCCCGATGGAAATACCACCAGGGAATGCCGTTGAGGATCATGATGACCCGCGCGCCGTCCTTGAGAAGGCCGGCAAGGCCTTCGGCGGCGTCGCTAAGCTGGTGTCCCTTGAGACCGGTAACGATCAGGTCCTGTTTTGGCAGCTCCGACGGGTCGCTGGTGGCGGCGATACGCGCGTGGAGTGGCGCGGCATCGCCGCCCTGCTCGACGGTCAGGCCCTTGTCGCGAATGGCGGCCAGATGCGCGCCGCGCGCCACGATGGAGACATTGGCCTCAGCGCCGAGCCCGCTTGCGATCTTCGTCGCAAACGTGCCCCCGAGAGCGCCCGCACCATAGACGCAGATATTCCTGATGGTCATGATCCTCACCGACACTGAAATGCAATGCGGTAGATCTAGGACATCTCCGACGGTCAGGCGAACGAGTTTTTGTGATGGGTCAATGAGTTCTGCTGGCGACGAGTTCCGTCCGGCGAAGCTCGTCGATGGCGGCAACGGCGTCCTCCACGGACCAACCGGCCTTGACGGCAGCGGCAACCATCTTGATCTCCGCCTCCTCTTCGAGCGCAAGAAAGAGCGGTTCGAGAGCCTCCTGAACGGTGAGGATATGTTCATCCGGCGGGGCGATGGACGTACGTGCAGCGGACGTAGGCATGATACGCTGGGCTCCTCTCTCTTTTGTGATCGAATCCTCACAATTGCTGTGAGCGGAAAAAGTTCCACCCAACTTGTGGAAAATTTCATCAGGATGCTTTCTGCAGCCTAAAGCTTGTTCTTTCGCCAAGCCTCTGCCTTGTTGCCGGGCTAAAATACATGTGATTCGGGTGCCACGAGGCCGCCCGGCCGGCGGGTGCCGATGCCAAGGAGATTGTGATGACGGACGCCAAAAAATACCAGATCACCGAAATGCGGCCGAAGATCACCGTGATCGGCGTCGGCGGCGGCGGCGGTAACGCCATCAACAACATGATCGCCGAGGAATTGGAAGGCGTCGATTTCATCGCCGCCAACACCGACGCGCAGGTTCTCGCAACGTCAAAGGCATCGCGGCGCATCCAGCTCGGCGCCCACGTGACCGAAGGTCTTGGTGCCGGCTCGCTGCCGGAGATCGGCCGCGCTGCAGCGGAAGAATCGATCGACGAGATCATGGACCATCTCTCCGGCTCGCACATGTGCTTCGTGACGGCCGGCATGGGCGGCGGCACAGGCACCGGTGCCGCACCGATCATCGCCCAGGCAGCTCGCAATGCCGGCATCCTGACGGTCGGCGTCGTCACCAAGCCGTTCACCTTCGAAGGCAACCGCCGCATGAAGACGGCCGATGCCGGCATCGAGGAACTGCGCCGCGCCGCCGACACCGTCATAGTCATTCCGAACCAGAACCTGTTCCGCATTGCCGATGCCAAGACCACGTTTGCCGACGCATTCATGACCGCCGACAAGGTGCTGTTTGCCGGCGTCGGCTGCATTACCGACCTGATCGTCAAGGAAGGCCTGATCAACCTCGATTTCGCCGACGTGAAATCGGTGATGAAGGGCATGGGCCGGGCGATGATGGGCACGGGCGAAGCCTCCGGCGACGGCCGCGCGCTGCTCGCCGCGGAAGCGGCGATCGCCAATCCGCTGCTCGACGACATCTCGATGAAGGGTGCCAAGGGCGTGCTGATCTCGATCTCCGGCGGCTCCGACATGACGCTGTTCGAGGTGGACGAGGCCGCAAGCCGCATCCGCGACGAAGTCATGGACGATGCCGACATCGTCGTCGGCGCGATCTTCGACCGCAATCTCGACGGCAAGTTCCGCGTTTCGGTCGTCGCGACCGGCCTCGATGGCGGCGAAGCGGGGGTCGCTCCGGGCACTCCGGCGGACATGCAGCCTTACCAGCGCACGCTGCAGTAATCGCATCTATTTAGAAAACAGCAATTTGACATAGGAGCGGTAGGCGAGAACCTGCCGCTCCAGCAGGGCGGGATCCTTGAGCGCCTTCGACATGATGATCGCCCCGTCCATGACGCAGGACACCATGTTGGCGACATCGACCAGATCGACCGGTTCGCGCGGCGGATAGATGGCGGCGATCTCCTCGATATATCTTAGAAACCGCGCGTTCCAGGACCGGATCGACTCCGAGTTCAGCGTCAGCACTTCATGGTCGAACAGCCGCTCCTGATAGCAGACCGAGGCGATCAGGCAGCCCGGATGGCCGCCCGGCAGGTCGCGCACCAGTTCGCTCAGCAGTTTCAGCCCCAGAAGAAAAGCCTGCAGCGGATCGTCGTTGAGCTCCCGGGCCCGGCCGAAGATATCGTCGAAGATGCGGTCGTTCTCGGCGACGTAGCGGCGCAGCATCTCGCGCGCCAGCTCGTTCTTGTCCCGGAAATGGTAGAAGAACCCGCTCTTGGTGATGCCGGCTTCGGCGATCAGCTCGTCGATCGAGGTGGCGGCGAAGCCCTTGGCGAGCACCGAGGCCTCCGCGATCTCCAGGATGCGGTCGCGGGTGGCTGCTCCTTTGCGTGTCTCCCGCGTTTCCGAAAACTTGACCACCGGTACAGTTTCGCGCTGCCCGGCATCGGCAGCGTCAAGCATTCCCGTCCGTTGAGACATGCTAACCTCCCGTGAGTTCTAGCGAATTTCAAAAATATGCCCGGCTGTACCGCAAGCTTACTAGAAGCTCCGCACTGAAATCTGCGAAAAATCGGTCATTCCCAGAGCGGACCGAAGCAAAGCCGGGATCCGCTTGCCATGTTTTACCACAGGAGACAGATGATGGCCAAGTATCGCCATGACCTGCCGCAGCTCAAACGCGGCGACTTCCTTTCCGACGGCGGGCTCGAGACGACGCTCGTCTTCCTGCGCGGCGTCGACCTGCCGGCCTTCGCCGCCTTTCCGCTGCTCGACGATGCCGGGGGCCGCGAGGAACTGACCGAATATTACGAAGCCTACCTGGCGATCGCCCGTGAGCGGGGCCTCGGCTTCATCCTCGACACGCCGACCTGGCGGGCGAATGCCGACTGGGGGCCGCAGCTCGGTTACGACCGGGCGGCGCTGCGGGCGCTCAACATCCGCGCGGTCAAGTATATCGCCAAGCTCCGCCAGGTTTGGGAACGGCCGGGCTCCCCGATCATCCTCAACGGCGTCATCGGACCGCGTGGCGACGGCTACAAGGACGGCAACATGGAGCCGCTGGCGGCCGAGGATTATCACGCCTTCCAGGCTGAGGCCTTTGCCGACAGCGAGGCCGACATGATCTCGGCGATCACCATGAACAATATCGGCGAGGCAGTCGGCATCGTCCGGGCCTCGAAACGTGCCGGCATGCCCTGCGTCGTTTCCTTCACGGTCGAAACCGACGGCAGGCTCGTCAACGACAAGACGCTGCAGGCGGCGATCGAAGAGACCGATGCGGCGACCGACGGGTACGCGGCCTACTACATGGTCAACTGCGCCCATCCGAGCCATTTCGAGGATGCGCTTGTCTGCGGCGAAGCCTGGGTGAAGCGGATCGCCGGCATTCGCGCCAACGCGTCGCCCAAGAGCCATCAGGAGCTGGACGAGTCGACCGAGCTCGATATCGGTGATCCGCGCGACCTTGGGCTCCGCTACCGTTCGCTCCGGCAGAGCTATCCGTCGATGCGGGTGCTCGGCGGCTGCTGCGGCACCGATCACCGGCATCTACAGGCGATCTGCGACGCCTGCCTGCCGGCGGCTGCCGCCTGACCGGGGAAGGGGAGGAGAATGCCTGCAACGACATTGCTCGGCGCCATCCTCGTGGTCTCCGGCCGCTGGCTCTTTTCGCCCGTCGTGCCGACTGACGCCGATGGAGAGCGCGGCCGGGCGAAGCTTAAGGCTGAGCACATGTTCGACGAGCGATTGCTGCGCGATATCGGATTTCGTGAAGACGTGTCCCGCTTCCACCGCAACCGCTTTCCGGGGTTCTGACCCCTGAATACCGTTCCAGTCAGAACCTTCCGGCGGTTGTGCTGCCGGAAGGTTTTTCTTTTGCTTTCGCCGTCTTCCCTTTGTCATCGGTCGCGGATATAGCTCGCCCCCCAACCGACGATTGAGAGGAGACGAGCATGGATGCGACTGTTGTCGGCGCCCATTGGGAGAGCAATGCCGAGACCTGGACGATCTATTCACGGGCCGGTTACGACAAATATCGGGATGCGCTGAACACGCCGGCCTTTCTCGACATGCTGCCGCCGGTTGCCGGATTGAAGGGCCTCGATCTCGGCTGCGGCGAAGGCACCAATACCCGCGACGTCGCCCGGCGCGGGGCAGAGATGACCGGCCTCGATATCGCTCCGACCTTCATCCGCTATGCCCGCGAAACCGAGGAGAGCGAGCCGCTCGGCATCACTTACGTGCTCGGCGACGGGCAGGGGATCGACTTTCCGGACGAGAGCTTCGATTTCGTCACCGCCTTCATGTCGATGATGGACATGGCCGACCAGCGCGAGGTGCTGAAGGGCGTTTATCGTGTCCTGAAGCCCGGTGGTTTCCTGCAGTTCTCGATCCTGCATCCCTGCTTCGTGCCGCCGACGCGCAAGAATATCCGCGATGAGACGGGCGAGGCGGTGGCCGTGCAGGTGGCCGACTATTTCGATGAGACGGATCGCATCGAGCGCTGGCTGTTTTCCGAAATCCCCGCCGAGGAGCGGGCCGGGCTGACGCCCTTTTCGGTGCCGCGTTTCCACCGGACGCTGACCACCTGGGTTTCGATGATCGTCGAGGCGGGGCTGGTCATTGAGGCGTTTGGCGAGCCGATGGCGTCGGAAGAACTGGCGCTGGCCGAACCGGTCGTCGCTGATACCCGCGTTGCGCCGATCTTCCTGCATATCCGCGCCGGCAAGCCTTGAGACGAAAAAGAGCGGCCGCGTTTCCACACGGCCGCTCGATCATGATCGTGGCGATCAGTACCGCGTCGCGACGAGCAGGTCTTCCTCCTCGTCCCGCTGGCGACCGCCGAGTGCGGCGGCGGCACAGGAGATGAACGCGCCGACCAGCAGCGACAGCGAGCCGACCAGCGCCGTCGTGGCGGCTGCCTTGCGGGCCTCGTCCGCGGCCTGCTGGGCGGCGACCTTGGCGTCCTCGATCCGCTTCAGGACCGCATCGACGCGGGCGCGGGCATCCTGCGGCGAAAGGCCGGTGCGGGAAGCGACGATGGTTGACAGATAAGCCTTGTCGTCTTCCGGCACGCCGCCCTGGAGGGCACCGTTGAGAAGAATGCGCGACACTTCTGCGGTTGCGGCCGTATTGTCGTTCTGGGCGCGGGCCTGGGCCTGCTGCGGACGCAGGAGCGCATCGGTGAAGTAGGAGGTTGCCATGTCGGTGCCGCCCGAGGACGAATTTTCCGAGGAGGCTGCCGCCGCTGCCGAACCCGCTACGCCTGCGGTCGCTGCAGCCGAACCGACCGCCTGAGCCCCGGCGCCGGCAAGCGAACCGAGCGACGAAGCAAGGAAGCCCGCGACGAAGACGGTTGCGACGGCCCAGGAGACGAAGCCGTGGGCGGTATCGCGGAAGAACACCTCGTCGGTGTGGACGGCGGCCCATTTGGTGCGCAGCCGGCCGGTCAGATATCCGCCGAGCCCTGCCGACAGCCATTGCACCACCACCAGCCAGATCGCCGCGCTGATGCCGACCGTTGCGGCCGAACTGCTTTCACCCGACCAGGGAGAGATCATAGTGAGGCCGAGGCCGGAACCGAAAAGGATGAGGATGAGGCTGATGCCGATGGCGGCGACCGCGCCGCCGATGATCGGCCCCCATGCGATCGCGGAATTTGACGACTCCACCGGAGTTGCGATCGCGGAGCCTGTGGATGAAATTGGCATGTTCGCCTCCTCAACGCATGAAGAGAACGAGAAGGATGATGATCGGTAGTGGAATGCCGAGAAGCCAGAGCAGAATGCCGCGTCCCATGGTGAACCTCCTGAAAGATAACAGTTTGTTGATCTTGATTGCGCCCTTCCAACACGCCGGATGCCCATTGGTTCCTGCGGCGGGGATATTTGCCGTTTTTCACCTCCTGGGGTTGGTTCGGGGGCCGTTTGTGCTCGGCGCGGTAGGGGAGAGGCGTGAAGGGCATGCCGTGTCGTTTACGCGCGATGTCTCGCCGTGGTCTGGAGCATGGATCGGACGGGGCGCTGAAAGCTGCCTCGTAAGGTAAGTAATAGGTGACACCTCTCAGCGCCCCGTTCGGCGGTTATTATCCGCGACTTCGGTCCCTCTATAATGACGGGGTTTGTGGGAACGGTTGCGTGCCCCTCCTAAAGAGGGCGTCATGCACGCTCTCAGGTTACGTGCCGCAGGCCATGACTGCCGCCCGGCGTCGTCTTCCACCTGCGCCGCACATCCGGGTTCTTGAAAAACCCTCGGACGCCGCACGGCGCGGCCCCGATCACCCTGTGTGCCTCACAGGCACGCCCGGCGCCCCATGATGGAAAACAAAACGAGAAGTCGGTCCGACAGCTTCTCACCCGTCCCACGTCGCCGGAGGAAGACCATTTTCCGCGGACCCCGAATGGAAGGACTGACGTCGTTTCCTGCCACCCAGCGCCGGTCCCGCCTCGCCGGCACGGCTGCCGGCGTATCCGCGACGGAACGAGGGGATTGTAGGCACGGGTTGGCAGGGCGGGGATGAGAGAGAGGCTAAGTGTTTGATGGGGCTGACGGGGAGGTGCCGAATGTGCCCGGATGGGTTTGCGTTCGGAGGGTAGATCCTCGGGTCGAGCCCGAGGATGACGCCGCTGGGTGGGCGCCGCCCTATCCTCCGTCATACTCGTCCTCGGGTTGAACCCGAGGATGACCCGAGGATCCAGCCGCGATGCGCCCGTATAGAGCCTATTCGTGGCAATGCCGCTTCATCTGGCCATGGCGCGGGAGCCTGATCTCGGGACTGTTACACTTGTTGATCGCGTCGTTCGCGGCAGTCGCCGGCCAGTTAAGGAAGTGTTTATGAATTCGTGAAAAATGAATGGATACTTGCCGGCGGTCCGGGCCTGAGGGGCTTTGTTGGGATGACCGTGACTGCCGAGCGGTGCGTAACCTTTTGAGTAACCGCCTGCATGCGTTCGCGACGCAGGTGCCGTACGGAGTAAAGCCAAGACCATGAACAAGAAGCCCTTCGCCCTGGCGATCTTCGCCGCATCTTTCGCCACGCCCCTCTGGGCGGCCGACCTCGCACCGTATTCCGAACCGCCGGCCTATAACGAACCTGCCGGCGCGCCGAAAGCGGGCTGGGGCGGCGCCTATGTCGGTGCCGATCTCGGCATGGCATCCCGCAAGCTGAACCCGTTCGATGGCGACAAGGGCCTCGTTCTCGGCGCCCACGGCGGCTACAACATGGACCTCGATTCCGGCGTCGTCGGCGCGGAAATCGAAGCCTCGCATCTGGGCAACGTGGAAAGCCGCGTACCGGGCGGCAAGATCACCGAAAAGGGCCGCGTGGCTGCCAAGGCCAAGGCCGGCGTCGGCTTCAACCAGACGCTCGTCTACGGCACCGCGGGCGCTGCGCTCACCAGCTTCGGCGGCAAGAACGGCACGTCCGGTCCGGATGGCTGGAAGCCGGGCTGGATCCTGGGCGCGGGCGTCGAGCAGAAGCTCACCGACAACCTGTCGGCCCGGGTCGAATACAATTACACCATGACCAACGATGTCCGCAGCACTTCCGGCGGCGTCTCATCGAGGACCGACGTGCGCGACCAGACGCTCAAGGCTGGCGTGAACTACAAGTTCTAGTGCCGCAAGCTCTCCGGATCCCACGGATCCGGAGAGGGTATCGTTGCGGTTCGACCATCTGCAAGGCGCCGTATGCCGGAAGGCCTACGGCGCTGTCGGTTTTGAGGGCGGTTCTTAGAGAGCCGCGTCCGTGTCGAGCTGGTCGCGGACCTGGTCGATCTTGCCGACCGCCGGCCCCACTCCAAGCTCGTCCTGCGCCCATCCGAAGGCCTCGTCGCTCACCGGCGCGCCCGCGAAATCCTCCAGCGCATCGCGAAGCGCGGCTTCGCCGAGCTCGGGATCGGTGGCGGCAGGGTCGATGCCGTTCGTCAGTTCGTATTGCGCATAGGCCTTCACGTAGGCCGAGAGCGATGTCATCCGCGGATCGTTGGTGTTGAGATAGGCGTGGTAATTGCGCTTCAGGGAGCTGAGGCCCGCCACTTTTGCGGCCTGTGGCTTGGCTTTCTGCGCCGGTGTTCCGTTCGAAACCTTGCGGTCGGCATCCTTCTTCGCCCGCTCCTTGCCGGAGCCGAGACTGGCCGAAGTCGACCGGCTTTTGCCGGAATTGCCATGGTTCGAGACGTTGTCGCGGCCACCGCCATTGCCGCCGCCGTTTCCACCGCCGCCACCGTTTCCACCGCCGCCCCCATTACCTCCGCCATTGCCATCCTTGGCCAAGGCGAGGTCCGGAAATGCGGTTACACCGCCGCCGACGGACACGGCGGCGAGCGCAAGCACGACGATGCCGTTCTTGAGGACCTTGTTCATGTTCACCCATCTCCTGATATGCATTGCCAAAGCCACAACTGCTTTGCGCTTCGTGGCTTTCAGATGCCGTGCACTCTGGAGCAGCGGCGGATATAAATCCATGGGAGTAGGACCAATGAGCCTGCCTTCGGGACCAAGGTCCGGTAGGGGCGGGGACCTTGGTCTCATCGGGCGTCTTCTGCCCCATGACCCGCCTGACCGCGCGTCGTGGCTTGATGTCACCGATACCGGATCACGCCATCCTGATGCGCTCGACGAACTGCGGCGATAGAAATCTCCACCCTCGCCGATATCGCTGTCATAACCGATATTCTGTCCCTTCCGCCGGAGCAGGCGCGGAGGCTGCAAACCTGTGCAAATGCTGGGGCGTGTCCTTTTCATAAATGAAATAAATCTGTCACAAAACTGTAATGAGCAACAGATAGAGGGTAGCCGACGCCCAAGCGTCAATCCGAATTCCAAGGGAGAAATCCATGAAGAAGTATCTAGGAAGCTGCGCCGTAGCCGCAATTCTGCTGGCCACCGCAGGCGTCGCAACGGCTCGCGATCAGGTTCAGGTTGCCGGTTCCTCCACCGTTCTTCCCTATGCGAAGATCGTTGCAGAAGCTTTCGGCGAAGCCTTCCCCAAGTTCAAGACCCCGATCGTCGAGTCGGGCGGCACGGGCGCTGGCCTTAAGGAATTCTGCAAGGGCGTCGGCGAAGCCACGATCGACATTGCAAATGCTTCCCGCGCGATCAACAAGTCTGAAGCCGAAGCCTGCAAGGCGGCCGGCGTCACCGACGTCCAGGAAATCCGCATCGGTTACGACGGTATCGTTTTCGCGACTGCCAGCAGCAACGGCGAGATGAAGCTCGAGCCGAAGGACATCTACAAGGCTCTCGCCGCTCAGGTCGTGGTTGACGGCAAGCTCGTCGCCAACCCCTACAAGAACTGGTCGGAGATCAACCCGACGCTTCCGAAGGGCCCGATCGCTGCCTACATCCCGGGCGAAAAGCACGGCACGCGCGAAGTTTTCGAACTGAACGTTCTTGCCGCAGGCTGCAAGGATTCCGGCGCAACCGACGTCATCGCCAAGGAAATCGCTGAAAAGGCTGCCCAGACCAAGGCTTGCGTTGCTGTTCGCAAGGACGGCGTTGCCGTGGACATCGACGGCGACTACACCGAGACGCTCGCTCGTATCGCTGCCAACAAGACCGGTGTCGGCGTATTCGGCCTCGCTTTCTACGAAAACAACGCCGACAAGCTGAAGGTCGCCACCATGCGCGGCATCAAGCCGACCGCGGCAACGATCGCTGACGGCACCTATCCGGTTTCCCGTCCGCTGTTCTTCTACGTCAAGAAGGCTCACCTGGGCGTCGTCCCGGGCCTCAAAGAATACGTCGAGTTCTTCCTCTCCGACGACATGATCGGCCCCGACTCGCCGCTCATCGAATACGGTCTGGTTGCCGCTCCGGACGCGCAGCGCGAACAGGCCCGCAAGGACTTTACCGCTGGCAAGACCATGTAATCAAAAGAACGGCGCCGCTTCCGGCGGCGCCGTTTCTCTCCGACCGGAGGCTTTTGCCTCGGTAGGAAATCGTCGATTTTGCGGCGATGGTGTTGCGCGAAGCGCGACGGCGATGCGATCGGTTCCGATGACCGGAGCTGGGCGGTGATGGGTTGCCGCCGAAGGCGGTACGCCGGGGGATTATGATGAACACATCACTAATATTGTTGATTTTGGCGATAATCGGCGTAGCCGGTTACGTCGCCGGTGCCCGGTATGCATTGGCACTGGTCGGAGGAATTTCCTCCAAACTTCATTCGCGGCCTGGATATTACGGTTCTTTTGTCGCCGTCTGGGCGATCTTGCCGGCCGTCGTCATTCTTTTTGTCTGGCTGGTCGCCAGCCCGATGTATATCAGCTCCTCGGTCCGCGGTGCGTTTCCCGAAGAGGTCAAAACCCAGTCGCAGGCCGAACAGGGCCTGAGCTACGGCATGATTACCTCGATCGCCCGCGGCATGAATGCGCTGACCGGCGACGAGATCGCCCGCATCGAGAACAACCCGGTGGAGCTTCGTGCTGCGCTCGGCGCCAAGGGCGTTGCGCTTGCGGGCGATCCGCAGCCCTTCATGGTCAAGGCCGCTGCCAAACTGAACCGGATGACCTTCGTCAGCCGTATCCTGATGACGATCGTCGTTCTGGGGGCTTCCATCGGAGGCGGCCTCTTCGCTTACCGCCAGATCGCGCCGCGCTTCCGCGCCCGCAATCGGGTGGAAAAAGTGGTTCTCGGCAGCCTCGTCGTCGCTTCTTCGATCGCTATTCTGACCACGGTCGGCATCGTCGCATCGATGCTGACGGAAGCCGCCCACTTCTTCACCGCCATTCCCGCCTGGGAATTCTTCTTCGGCACCGTATGGGATCCGCGGTTTGCGGCCGCGGGCTCGGGTGGCTCCGAAGGTCAGTTCGGCCTCATCCCGCTGCTGCTCGGCACGCTCTATATCGGTTTCGTCGCGATGCTCTTCGCGGTTCCGATCGGCCTCTTTTCGGCAATCTACATGTCGGAATACGCCTCGCCGAAAGTCCGCGCGGTTGCCAAGCCGCTGCTCGAAGTGCTCGCCGGCATTCCGACCATCGTCTACGGCTTCTTCGCATTGACGACGGTCGGTCCGTTCCTTCGCGACATTTCTTCGCAGCTGAACGGCCTCGTCACCGGCGACTATGCCAACTTCATCCAGGCACAGAGCGTTCTGACGGCCGGTTTCGTCATGGGCATCATGCTGATCCCCTATGTCTCCTCGCTGTCGGACGACATCATCACCGCAGTGCCGCGTGCCCTGCGTGACGGCTCGCTCGGTCTCGGCGCCACCCGGTCGGAAACCATCAAGAAGGTCGTCCTGCCGGCTGCTCTGCCGGGCATCGTCGGCGCGCTCCTGATGACCGCATCGCGCGCCGTCGGCGAAACCATGATCGTCGTGCTTGCGGCCGGTGTCGCCGCCCGCCTGCAGATCAATCCGTTCGAGCCGATGACGACCGTGACGGTCAAGATCGTCAACCAGCTGACGGGTGACCTCGAGTTCACCTCGCCGCAGACCCTGGTTGCCTTCGCGCTGGGCATCACGCTGTTCGCCATCACGCTTTGCCTCAACATCTACGCGCTCTATATCGTGCGCAAATACCGGGAGCAGTACGAATGACCGATGTGGTTTCTCCCGCCGCCGGCATCCCCAAGGCCAAGTCCGTCCGTCGCGATATCGGCATCAAGGGCCGTTACGCCGCCGAACGCCGCTTCCGCGCCTATGGCATCGCCGCGCTTTCCTTCGGCATCATCTTCCTGATGCTTCTCCTGTGGTCGGTGGTCTCCAAAGGTTACACCGCCTTCCAGCAGACCATGATCACCATGCCGGTCGAGTTCTCACAGCAGATCATCGACCCGCAGAACGAACGTGCCACCAATCCGCAGAAGCTGATGACGGCGAACTATCCGGTCGTCGCCCGCAACGCGCTCGCCAAGCTGCTCAATGTCAGCGTGGACGACCGTGTCGCAGCCCGCGCAGTCAGCCAGATGCTGTCGGATGGCGTCCGCGTTCAGCTGCGTGACCTGGTGGTCGCCAATCCGGCCATCATCGGCACGACGCAGACGGTAAGACTGCTCGCGTCCGGCGATATCGACTCGGCCTACAAGGGCCAGATCGACCTCAACGTCAGCCAGGAAAACCGCAAGATCAACGATCAGCAGCTCGGCTGGATGACGCAGCTTTCCGACAGCGGAGCGCTTGCCAAGCATTTCAACAGCGGCATTTTCGTCAACGGCGCATCGAGCCGTCCGGAAGCGGCCGGCGTCGGCGTCGCGCTCATCGGCTCGTTCTACATGATGCTGATCGTGCTTGTCCTGGCGCTGCCGATCGGCGTCGCCGCCTCGATCTATCTCGAGGAGTTCGCCCCGAAGAACAAGTTCACCGACCTGATCGAGGTGAATATCAACAATCTCGCGGCCGTTCCCTCGATCGTCTACGGTCTTCTCGGTCTGGCGGTCTTCGTCAACTTCATGGGCCTGCCGCGTTCCGCGTCCTTCGTCGGCGGTCTGGTGCTCACCCTCATGACGCTGCCGACGATCATCATCGCGACCCGCGCGGCATTGAAGGCCGTGCCGCCGTCGATCCGGGCGGCCGCCCTCGGGCTCGGCGCATCGAAGATGCAGACGATCTTCCACCACGTCCTGCCGCTTGCCATGCCGGGCATCCTGACCGGCACCATCATCGGCCTGGCCCACGCACTCGGCGAAACCGCGCCGCTGCTCCTGATCGGCATGGTGGCCTTCGTCGCCAACTATCCGACCACGCCGCTCGACCCGTCGACGGCGCTGCCGGTGCAGATCTACATGTGGGCGAACGAAGCGGAACGCGCGTTCGTCGAACGTACCTCGGGAGCAATCATCATCCTGCTCCTGTTCCTCATCCTAATGAATGTTGGCGCAATTCTCTTGCGGCGTCGCTTCGAGCGGCGCTGGTAGAAGGAGTATGACAATGAATATGATGTCAGAATCGGCAGTAGAAAAGGCGCTGGACCAAAAGATGAGCGATGCTTCCCACAAGATGATCGGCAAGGACGTTTCGGTTTATTACGGCGAAAAGCGTGCGCTTTTCGACGTGAACCTCAACGTCCGCGAAAACACTGTGACGGCTCTCATCGGTCCTTCCGGCTGCGGCAAGTCCACCTTCCTGCGCTGCCTCAACCGCATGAACGACACGATCGAGAATTGCCGCGTAACCGGCAAGATCACCCTCGACGAGGACGATATCTACGACAATAACATCGACGTCGTGGAACTTCGCGCCCGCGTCGGCATGGTGTTCCAGAAGCCGAACCCGTTCCCGAAGACCATCTACGAGAACATTTCCTACGGTCCGCGCATCCACGGCCTTTCCAAGAACAAGGCCGACATGGACCAGATCGTCGAGGCGAGCCTGCAGCGCGCCGGCCTCTGGGGCGAAGTCAAGGATCGCCTGCACGAATCCGGCACCGGGCTTTCCGGCGGCCAGCAGCAGCGTCTGTGCATCGCCCGCGCGATCGCCGTGTCGCCTGAAGTCATCCTCATGGACGAACCCTGCTCGGCGCTCGACCCGATCGCGACCGCCAAGGTCGAGGAACTCATCCATGAACTGCGTGCCAACTACACGATCGTGATCGTGACGCACTCGATGCAGCAGGCTGCCCGCGTCTCGCAGCGCACCGCCATGTTCCATCTCGGCCAGCTCGTCGAGGAGAACGACACCGACAAGATGTTCACCAATCCCGACGATCAGCGCACCCAGGATTACATCATGGGCCGTTTCGGCTGATCCAGCCGACTGTGCCGCCTGAAAATCAATTTTGAGGACTAGAAGATGGCATCGACCCATATCCTGTCGGCTTATGACGACGAACTGAAATACCTGAGCCGCCGCATCTCCGAAATGGGCGGCCTCGCCGAGCAGATGTGCTCGGACGCCGTGCGGGCGCTCGTCAATTCCGACGCAGCACTCGCGCAGAAGGTCATCTCCGACGACGTGATCCTCGATCACGCCGAGCGCGAGATCGGCGACAAGGCGATCGTCACGATCGCCCGCCGCCAGCCGGTTGCAGCCGACCTTCGCGAGATCGTCGGCTCGCTGCGCATTGCCTCCGATCTGGAGCGCGTCGGCGACCTTGGCAAGAACACCGCCAAGCGCGTCATCGCGGTTCAGGGCACCGGCGTTCCGCGCAAGCTCGCCCGAGGTCTGGAACATCTCTCCGATCTCGCTCTCGTGCAGCTCAAGGACGTCCTCGACGTCTATGCGACGCGTTCGGCGGAAAAGGCCGAGGCGATCCGCAGCCGCGACGAGGAAATCGACGCGATGTACACCTCGCTGTTCCGCGAACTCCTCACCTACATGATGGAGGATCCGCGCAACATCACCACCTGCACGCATCTTCTGTTCTGCGCCAAGAACATCGAGCGTATCGGCGACCACGCCACCAACATCGCCGAGACCATCTACTACATGACGACAGGCGCCCAGCCGGAAGGCGATCGTCCGAAGGACGATTCGTCGAACACGCTCGGCGCGATCACCGAATAAGACGGAATGCTGACGGAGCAGGCTCAAGAATGCTGCCAAAAATCGCTGTCGTAGAAGACGAAGAAGCGCTGAGCGTGCTTCTTCGCTACAATCTGGAAGCCGAGGGTTATGAGGTCGATACCGTTTTGCGGGGCGACGAAGCCGAGATTCGGCTTCAGGAGCGGGTACCGGACCTTCTGATCCTGGACTGGATGCTGCCCGGCGTTTCCGGCATCGAACTCTGCCGCCGGCTGCGCATGCGCCCGGAAACGGAGCGCCTGCCGATCATCATGCTGACGGCCCGTGGCGAGGAGAGCGAACGTGTTCGCGGCCTCGCCACCGGTGCCGACGACTATGTGGTGAAGCCCTTCTCGACGCCGGAACTGATGGCCCGCGTCAAGGCGATGCTGCGCCGGGCCCGTCCCGAGGTGCTCTCCAGCGTTCTGCGCTGCGGCGACATCGAACTTGATCGGGAAACCCATCGCGTCCACCGCAAGAGCCGCGAAGTGCGTCTGGGTCCGACCGAATTCCGCCTGCTCGAATTCCTGATGGCGGCGCCGGGACGGGTCTTCTCCCGTTCGCAGCTTCTGGACGGCGTCTGGGGCCATGACATCTATGTCGACGAGCGTACGGTCGATGTCCATGTGGGAAGACTTCGCAAGGCACTCAACTTCTCCAACATGCAGGATGTCATCCGCACCGTCCGCGGTGCCGGATACTCCATGGAAACATAGTTGGTGGCCACGAGATGAGCGCGCGGGTCCTGTTGGTCGACGACGACGAGTCGTTCCGTCTGATATTGCGGAAAGCCCTCGTGGCCGACAGCTTCGTCGTATCGATGCTGGCAAGTGGAGCCGAGATCTCGAACCGTTTGAAAGCCGTTCCGCCGGATATCTTGGTCATGAGTTCGGACCTTCCGGGCGTGCAAGGTCTCGAGGTCTGCCGCGAGGTGCGTCTCGATCCCGTCCTGTCGCGCCTTCCGATCATCCTCCTCGTGCCGTCGGGCGGTGAAGGCCTTCACCTTACCGCGCTGGCGGCGGGTGCCGACGATTGCGTCATGAAGCCATTTTCCCCGGTCGAGCTCGTGGTCCGTGTGAAGAACCTGCTCAGGCGCGTCAATCCCGCCCTCCTGGACCATATGCTCAAGGTCGGCGATCTCACGCTCGACCGGGAAGCCCATCGGGTTCACCGGCAGAAACGGGAGGTCAAGCTCGGGCCAAAGGAATTCAAGCTTCTTGAATTCCTGATGCGGACACCGGGCAAGGTCTATTCCCGCTCGGAACTCAAGGCATCCCTGTGGGGCGACGACACGACCGTCGACGAGCGCGCGATCGATGTCCATATCGGCCGGCTTCGCAAGGTCATCAGCCTTGGCAAGTCCGACGAAGTCATCCGGACCGTGCGCGGCGCCGGATATGCTTTGGGCGATTTCTGACGCGGTCCCTTGGCCCCGAGCCTGACTGCAGGCCTATCCAGAGCTTTGTCTGTTGCAATCGCGGAGGCTATCGCCTTCATGGAAAAGAACTAGGCTGTCATCGAAGGCTTCTGCGAAGCGCGTCCACTTCCGCGACCATCCTGCTGACGCACCAGCTGGCGTAGCTTTTACCGAACAAGCGTCCAAGAAGCCTGCCTGGCAGGCCGTCCGGCAGATCGTATTCGAGTTGCACCTTGACCGAGCATCCTGAAAGCGATGGTTCGATCATGAACCCCATCCTGTAGGCACCGATGACAAGGAGGCGCACAGGACCGCGTGTCTGCCACGCTTTCCGAAGAGGCGGCAGCCGTTCGGCCACCACCTCTTCAAGGTATAGACCAATCCCGAGGACTGATCCGGTCATCCTGATGACGGACCCGACAGCACGACCTCCGGCCTCGTCAAGATCGTACTTCATGGTCGCGCCCAGCATCATGACCGATGGCCTCTCCATGTGAGCGCCGAGGGTCTTCGGATCATCGAGGACCTGGAACACCTCCTCCGGCCGCGCCTCCACGACAGCCGTGCGCGATGTCGAGCGATCATAGGTCACCGGGTCTACCGGTCCTTCTGATCTTGCCCGCTGCCATGGCCATGACCACCATGACCGTGGAACAGGTGCATCAGCGGGCAGGCGAGCAGCAGGAGATATGGCGCTAGCCCCAGCGCATGCGCCCAGTGCTCGCGGAGGAAGAAAAAGGCGACGATGACGATGAGCGAGGCCGCCATCAGCAGCCATGTGCGGGACGAGTTCATAGGTTTGTGCTCCTGAGCCTGAGGGAGTTGGCGATCACGCTTACGGATGAGAGGGCCATTGCCGCGGCGGCGATGATGGGCGACAGGAGAAGCCCGAAGGTCGGATAGAGAACGCCTGCGGCGATGGGAATGCCTGCGGCGTTGTAGATGAACGCGAAGAATAGGTTCTGACGGATGTTGCGCATCGTCATCCGGCTCAACTGCCGAGCGCGTGCGATGCCCTGCAGATCGCCCTTGAGGAGCGTCACCCCGGCGCTTTCGATCGCAACGTCGGTGCCTGTCCCCATCGCAATGCCGACATCCGCCGCCGCCAGTGCGGGAGCATCATTCACGCCATCCCCGGCCATGGCGACGATGCGTCCTTCGTTCCGGAGGCGGGCGACGATCTTGCTCTTGTCTTCGGGCAGGACCTCTGCCTCGACTTCGCCGATGCCGAGCTTGCGCGCCACCGCCTGGGCTGTCGTCCTGTTGTCGCCAGTCAGCATCACGACCCGAACCCCTTCGCCCACGAGCGTCCTCACAGCTTCCGGCGTGGTGGCCTTGATCGGATCGGCGATGGCGAACAGACCAGCGAGGGTTCCGTCGGCCGACATGAAGATCACTGTCGCGCCTTCACCGCGCAGCTCCTCGGCCCTCGATGCCATTGCGGACACATCGACATTGGCCTCGCCCATGATCCGGTGGCTGCCAAGGATGAGCTTCCTGCCTTCGACAGTGCCCGTCACGCCCTTGCCCACCGGACTGTCGAAGTCCTGCGCGTCGCCGAGGGGAATGCCACGTTCATTCGCGGCGTTGACGATCGCCAGTGCCAGGGGATGCTCGCTAGACCTTTCCAGCGTCGCCGCCAGTCGGAGCAGTTCCTCTTCGGACATGCCCTCGCGGGGTGCGATCGCCGTGACCTTGGGTCGGCCTTCTGTCAGGGTGCCGGTCTTGTCGACGACCAGCGTGTCGATCTTCTCGAAGCGTTCGAGGGCCTCGGCATTCTTGATCAGCACGCCGAGCCTAGCGCCACGACCGACACCGACCATTATGGACATGGGGGTGGCAAGCCCGAGGGCGCAGGGGCAGGCGATGATCAGCACGGCAACCGCCGCTATGAGGCCGTGGGCGAAACGCGGTTCGGGGCCGACCAGCATCCAGGTGACGAAGGACGCGATGGCGATCACGATCACCACCGGAACGAACCAGCCGGACACCTCGTCCGCCAGGCGCTGGATGGGAGCACGGGATCTCTGCGCCTCCGCGACCATCCGGACGATCTGCGACAGCATCGTATCGCGTCCGACCTTGCCAGCCTCCATGATGAAGCCGCCAGTCTGGTTCATCGTGCCTCCGATGAGCCTGGCACCGACTTCCTTGGTCACGGGCATGGACTCGCCCGTGATCATCGACTCGTCGACGGAGCTTCGACCTTCGAGGAGAGTGCCGTCGACCGGGACCTTCTCCCCTGGTCGTACTCGCAGCCTGTCGCCCACGGCGACCGCTTCCAGCCCGATGTCCTCGTCGGTGCCGTCGGCCTTGACCCGCCGCGCGGTCTTGGGCGCCAGATCCAGGAGCGCCCGGATCGCACCCCCTGTCTGTTCACGCGCCCGAAGTTCGAGAACCTGCCCCAGCAGCACCAGGACGGTGATGACGGCGGCCGCCTCGAAATAGACCGCGACCGTGCCCTCGGGCGAGCGCAAGGTTTCCGGAAACTCGCCCGGCAGGATCGTTCCGATGACGCTGTAGATCCACGCGACCCCGGTTCCCATGGCAATCAGAGTGAACATGTTCAGGTGGCGCGTCAGCACGGACTGCCAGCCGCGCTCGAAGAAGGGCCACCCCGCCCAGAGGACGACGGGAGTTGCCAGAACCATCTGAATCCAGTTCGATGTCTGTGGTCCCAGCAGCATGTGCAGGTTCGTCAGATGGCCGCCCATCTCCAGCGCCAGCACCGGAAGCGCCAGCACGAGGCCGATCCAGAATCTCCGCTGCATGTCGATCAGCTCGGGGCTAGGCCCGGAAGCGATCGTCGGCGCTTCCGGTTCGAGGGTCATTCCGCAGATGGGGCAGTTGCCAGGCCCGATCTGCCTGACCTGCGGGTGCATCGGGCAGGTGTAGACGGTTCCTTCTCCTGCCGAGGAATTTGTCACCGTCCTCAGGGGAGGCGCGTTGTCCGCCTCGTGCCTATCCCCGTGATCGTGGTGGTGAGGATGTCCATGATGGTCGTGGGCCATGTCGGTCTCCTTCTTGATCAGATCGCGCCGTCGTAGGCGACGTACGTCATCATTCCTGTGGCCATGTGGTACAGGTGGTGGCAGTGGAGCGGCCAGCGGCCGGGATTGGCCGTGTCGAATTCCACGGTCACCTCGGCCATCGGAGTGAGAAGGACAGTATCGCGTACGGCCCCGGGGATATCCTGGCCGTTGACGCGCACGACCTGGAAGTGATGCCCATGGAGATGCATCGGGTGCCCCATCATCGACATGTTCCGCATCGTCAGGCGAACCCGCTTGTCCTTCGAGACTTCCAGGGGCGCGGACGGAGCGAGGTCCCAGGCATATGCAGCCATGTCACCGGTCAGCGTCACCGCGAACTGATTGTCGGGCGCCCGCGCGGAGAGAGCGGTCCTTGCACGAAGCTTCTGCTCGAGAGCGAGGTCGAGAACGGGACCCGTCTTCGAGGCGGCGCTGCCGATCTTTGCGATAGCTGCGTCCTTCGTCGCGAGGACAATTCCGGTCTGCTCCGCCGCGCCTTCGCGCAGTGCAAGAACCGGATACGAACCCGAACCAGGAGGAAGCTCCAGCCGGATGTCGATGCGCTGCCCCATCGAGATGGGAAAGCGGCTTCCAGCCACGGGTTCGACATCGCGGCCGTCCACGGCGATCAGGCTGCCGACGATGCCGCCCGTGTCGATCGTGAACGCGGTGGCGGTCGCTCCGTTGATCATGCGCAGGCGGACGCGGGCGCCTTTCTCGATCCTGACGACCTCGGGATCGTCCAGGGTGCGGTCGTTGGCGAGATATGCATCGTATTCGATGTCGTTCAGATCCGATGACGACATCCCTTTCATCGGCATGCTCATCGTCGACATGCCTGTCATCGGCATCTGGTGACCCTGCATGTTCGTCATTGTCTGCATCATGCCCTTGTGGCTCGACTGCATCCCGCCATGGCCGGAGGAGCTGCCGCCCTTCAAGGTTTCCAGCAGTTCTTCGGGTGACTTGAACGAGAAGTCATGCAGCAGGACGACGACTTCCTGCTCGTCGCGGGCGCGGTCTTCTGCCGTCCGGACGATCAGAGGTGCCGCAAGCAGGCCCTGTTCCTGCAGGGTGTGCGCGTGCATCCAGTGGGTGCCGCCGGGACCGACAGGGAAGGCGTACTCCCGGCTCTGTCCGGCTGCGAGCGGTGCTGCCGGGTTTTCCGGCACGCCGTCCATGTCCCACGGCGGCGTCAGGCCGTGCCAGTGGATGAGCGTGTCCTCCTGGGACTGGTTGAAAAGGCGGACGCTGAGGTCCGAACCCGCATCGAGAACGAGGCCGGGCCTGCCGCTGCGGTCGGCCAAACCGAACACGCTGGCGGCCTTGCCGTTCACGTCCAGGATCCTCTTTCCAATGATGAGATCCACGGGGGCGGGGTTTGCAAACACGCGGGTGGAATTGATGACGGGCGAGACCGCTGCCGCACCCGCGGCCAGCGTCTTCAGAAATTGACGGCGATACATGATATGCCTCTCGATCCTTGTCGGCATGCCGACATGCTGATGATGGATTTCCGCTGGAACGCGGACGGATTCATCAGGCGGCGGACTGCGGAGGCTTGAGGCCGGGCGAGGGGGCTCTCCCGGTCAGGTGATCCTGAAGATCGGAGACACGAACCACCAGCATCGAGATGCCCGCCGATGTGGTCGGAAAAGGGAAAACCAGCAGGCAGACAGGGCAGGTGCTGCTGCAGCATGCCTGATCGCCGAGCGCCACCTTGCCTCTCGAATGGTGATCGTCACCGTGCGAATGGCCGATCGAAGCAACGGTCTCGGTGGAGCATGGCTGATGGGCGGCATGGGAGGCGGGCGCGCCGAAGAGAATGGCGGCCGCGATCATCGCGACGCATATCCTCAAAATCAGCGGTGACAGCCTCCGCAGGTTCATCTTGCTCGCCCTGTTGCGCCCGGGAACAACCTATCGCTTCACGATACGCCTGCGTTGATCTTCATCAAGTGGGGATCGGGGATGTGCGAAGAAGGCACCCCCGACCCCTCATGGACGAGCAGTAGCTCACATCGCGTGGCCGCCGACAAGTCCGAACGAGACTGCCGCCAGTGGCGAGACCAACTGATCACCATATCCTTTATCTCTACCCTTAGGGCTGTGCTCAATGGGCCGATAGTATGAAGTATTTCACGCATACCAATGCGATTGTTTCATGTTTTGTTCTAGTAAGAATCAAACTTCTTAATGCGTTTGTGGATTCTTCGTGTAGAGCGCCGCATCGGGCGTTAACTATCAATTCCAGGCGTACTTGCCTATTGCTTGGTTGATGCTTGGGCAGTTTAGTCGTTAGATTTGAAGGTGGTCTTGTTTTCTCTTTGATTTCCGTCCTCCGCCTGAATTTCTCGCTTCAGGCGGAGGTTTTACTGCGTCACTTTATTGGCTGTGCGTCAAAATCAATGGCTGCCCACACTGGATAGACTCCACTGAAATAGCACGATCTAACGAATTTTCCGCTATTTTCTCAATAAAAACAAAGAGTCGATGCTAACTATTCGCGCCAAATGTCACGAAGTCGCATTCTGTTGAGTCACGATTTCATACATTAAAGAAAGACCCGCCTAGGCGGGTCTGAGGCACGTTCGTGAAGTTAGCTACTTCACTGCCAAATCGCTCGGTATTTCCGACGCTTTGTAGATCGTCGCCACTCCCTTTTCCTTGAGAACAGGCGTGATACCCAAGGCAGTCAATGCAGCCTTCACGCGAGCGATGTTTCCTCGCCCGAGGGCGAAGTTCCTCAGCGTCACGTAGTCCTTTTTGAACTGGTCGATAGCCTCCGGGGAGAAATACCGCTGCTTCCGCCTGTTCACGGGATTTTCGGTTTCGAACGTCTCGATCAGGCCGACCTCTACAATACGCCTGACCGTCTGGGTCGTGGTGCCGAGCATACGCTCCGCGCGTTCGAACGTGACGCCAGGTGGATCGGCGGTTCCGAAAGCGCGCTTGACCTCATAGGCATCCAAAAAGATCTGGTCGAGCCGAAACGCTTCGCTCTGGCTTGCGTCAATGACAGCATTCGCCACGACGCCGTCGACAACCAGCGAAACAATCTCGGCGTAGCTGCGGCCGACCATTCTCGCGACGTAGCTTAGGCGTTTCATCCTGGGCGCAGGCGAACCGCGGGGGAGTTCATCGAGCAGTTCCATCAATTGCGCGTACGATGCGGCGGAAATCTTGCTGTCGGTCTCACTATCCGTGCTCGTCTTCAGCAATAGGCCTTTGCGGGTGATCGATCGCAGCGCCGGACCGCTGATGCGTAAGGCGGACTTCGCCTTTTCCGTGGGCAGGCGGTCTCGCCACTGCGTCACAAGTTCTTCCAATCTGTTCGCGTCGATCAAAACGCGACCGTCGGCTTTGGCGTCCGAACCAGGAGGCAGCACACCCGCCGTTGAAAGAATGCCCCGCAAGGTCGTTCGATGAATATGATGCCTCACCTCTGCCGTCCTGATGCTGTGGTACCTTCGGGGCAGGGCCGAGCCCAGGAAGCCGTCCTCGGGTCCCAGGGGATGAGCCGACATCGCGTGCTCGGCGATGAACGACACGACATCCCGATAGTCGTCGTCTTCCAGCCTCGTGCGCAGGAACTCCTGCAGCGGTCCGTACAGGTTTTTGAAGTGTCCTCGCCGTGCATTCGTCCAGTGCACGGCATCCTGTTCCTTTAGAAAATCACGAAGACCGTCGTAGCCGCGCGAGGTGACCTCGAACCCCGCGACGACGGCAGCCTGGCGCACCTCTTCGCCAAGTCTCCGTCGCCGGTAGCGGTCGCCAAGCAGCTTCATGCCGCCGACGATTTCGGTCAGAAGGAGCGCGGCGGGGAGGGGAAGGTCTTCCAACATGTCTCCCGACGGCCCGGCTCCTCCCGGTACGCGTGCCGCGTCCTGTGAGAGCGTTGCCGCGTCCTCGATCCGTTGATGGAAGTAGACGTCCGAAGCCTGGATGCACGAGTTGTCGCCTTCGTCCCGAAGAAGGGCGTCGAGAGTTCCAGACCCGCTAACGACCGCGCGTGAAAAGTCTCCATATGAGAACCGGTCGTAGTCGCTGCCGATCTGAACGAGCCCTGATCCGTGCTTGTGGCAACGTCCAAGAACACGCAGCATCCATGAGAACCGCTGATGGGGCCTGGCCTCGTGACGACCGCTCTCGTTGAGCCGGTCGTCACGTAGGCACGACGCGCAGACCCTTGCGGATTTCGCCCATACGTCTCTCAGGTCGAAGGTCATGTCGAAGATCTGGACGTTTCCGCCGACCTTGACCAAGTCGTGGCGGCGCAGGACGTCCTCCGAGATTCCGCTCATGCCAGAAAAACGCTCATACAGCTTTTCGCGACGGCTGTAACGCGCCCGGATGTCCATGTGCCGGCGGTAGTGGAACAGGGAGACGCCACGAGAGGCGGCGACGCGCGAGATGAACTGCGTGAGCGGTTCCACCGGTTTGATACAGGGGTAGGCCATCTCAACGTCCCTTCGTGCTACGAGCAGGCCTACGGACGCTGTCGAGTAGTTCCTGGAGAGAGTTGATCGGCAATATGTCGAGCCATCCCTCTTTGACCGCGAAGATGTTCTGCGATGGCCGGCAGCCGCTCTTGAGGGCGTATGCTGCGATGAAGTTTGCCGGACCCACGTAATCCTGCTCCAGCCTCATGGCGTTGTCGCAGGCGATCCGGGTCAACTCGATCGACGAGCCGAACGCGAAGTGGCTGGAGTGGAGGATCCGATGGACGAACTCTTCGTGGAGCACGTCGCGGGGTTCGAGACAGGCTTCGACGCGGATGATCTTCTCGACGATCTTGGTCGTGACAGGGATGTCCTCGGGAAAGCTCATGCGTCGGAATTCGATGATATGGCTCCGCTCCTTGAGCTGCCGTTCCGACTCACCATCCTGATGAAGAAATCCGGCGAGCGCTGGAACCCCGCTGAGGAACATGTGCAGGGGCCAGCCGGGAATCTGAAGCAAGTCCTTCAGCACGTCGGCCACCGTCTGAAGTTCTTTGACGGTGTCGCCGCGAAGCACATGTTGAAGCTCGTCGATCGCAAGGAACAGAGCCTGCTGCTCGCGGAGCTGGTTCTTCCACTCTTTAAAAAGGTCAAAGCCCGAGATCCTAGTGTTGTGGACTTCGTAGTTGAGCGCCCCAAGGCCCGCGAGCGCCAGACCCTTGAGTGTCAGGGGCTTCGGCGCGAGCATTGGGACCAGCGGCCGCACCGACACGCCATCCGCGGTCGTTCTCGGAAGGAACTGGCGCCTTTTCGCGATGTGCTTTTCGACAGAAGTCGTCTTGCCGGAGCCCGATTCGCCCAGGACGAAGAGCGCTCGCGCCTTGCCCGACTTGCCGAACAGCGCGGCGGCCGCGTTCTCGGTCACCCGGTCGAACTCCCTGTCCAGTTCCAGATCCCGCTTGGTACCGATATAGGCTGCCTGCATGCCGCCCATCCGGCGTGCACGCTCCTGCTGCTCCGGAGAGAGCGTGTCGAAGAGCGCTCTCGCGGCCTCGCTGAAACTTGCGTCATAATTCTTGAAGGTCATGTGATGCTCCATTGCTAATATTCGAAGTCGAGGCCATCGTCGTCGTCTGACGATGGATCTGCTGGGTTCATGAAGCCGGACGGATCGGGTCGCACGACCTTCTCGGCCTGGGCCTGTGCCTCCACCGCCGCGCGGCTGGTCCCCAGGTGGCGAAAGGCATCGATGCCGGTTTCCAGCGGGTCGTGCGGGATTCGGAGTTCGGCCAGATCGGGAGCTGGACCATCGATGTCGTCTTCGATCTCCCGGTCGAAGTAGTTCTTTTCCGCAACCGCATATTGCTTGGCGGACGGAACGTCGGTGCCCAGCTCAGCGCGTGCGGATGCGGCGTGACCTGCGCGACGGAGGTCGTTGACCGCCGCGAGCAGGACGGAGAGCTTCATCTTCGCGTTGGCCCGGTGAATTGCGGCGTGCTCCTTGGCAGCGCCGACCCATTCCCAGACGCTGACGTCGTCGGGCAGTCCCATGCTGGCTTCCGCGGTCACCCACTCGGACCCGTCGAAGAAGGAGATTTTCCAGAGGCTGAAGCGGTCGATCCGGATGTCCGCCGTGGGCGCCTTGGAGCCGGGGAGGGCGGCCTGGTTTCGCCTCATCTGCTGGAGCTTGAGATGGTTGTAGTGGATCCCAAGGAACCGCACGCCCTTGTCGGAGATGGAGCGGCGCATCTTCGTGCCGAAGACATGGCGCCTCTGGTCGGGATGCAGAGGCGGCAGGATGCCGTGTTTCGCGGTAAGGCGGAGCCAGGCGTTATGCGGCGTCTCGCCGCCCAGTCCCTCGTGCGGCGTATGGTGGTAGATGTCGACGATGGCGCGGACCAGAAGACGGTTCAGTTCGTCAACGTTGAGCCTCGCGACCGCACCGTTCGGTCCGCGTTCGACCACATTCGCGAACGTTCGTCCCTCGAACCAGTGAAGGAACCGAAGCCCCTCCGTTTTGAAGAGCGACTCGATGTGGCCGCGGCCGGCGGCCCAGCCTGCAGCCGTGAACTGATGCTCGCCCCTAAGCTGCGCTACCGAGGCGCGCAGTTCCACTGCTCGGAAAGCCGGCCCCCAGTCGGTCACGAGCGTCGAGAACAACACGTTGTAGATCCAGGGAGTGCCCGCTCCGATCACCGCCGAGATATGCGTCTTGTTGGAGACGGCCATCTCCAGAGCGGCGAGCGAGGAATCCTTGGACGGCGCCCGTGCGCTGAAGCGCATCGCCAGGATGGCTCGGGTCGCGACGTCGATCACGGTCGTGATCCAGATGCGGGCGCTCTTGATCAGATCCAGTTGCTCGTCGGTCATCTTTCTGGTGAGGCCGGAAAAGGCGAGCAGGGTGACGAGATCGATCTTCCACTCGTCCATCTCAATGCGCTGGCCAGGCCGCCTGATCTGAAGTCCGTTCCGGACCGATGCGAACGAAGCCTGGGCGATTTCTTCGCCCAGGCGGCCGGCGACGATGTAGTACTTGCCAAGGCTTTTGACCATTTTCCCGAAGAGGATTTCGGACGGCATCTCGTGAAGCCTCTGGCCCCGTAGCTCCCGTTCGGCGTTCAGCTCCAAGACCTTCGCCTCCAGCATCTGGAGGGCGGCCTTGACCTTCGGACGCTTCTTGCTGGCGTAAATCTTGGCATGGTCGAGCCAGACAAGCAGGTCGTCCGGGTGGTGCCGGGACGGAATGACGCCGGGGCCGTTGTGAGCGCTGACGAGACTCTCCACTCGAAAGCTGTTTTCGGCATAGTTTATGAACAGACGATAGAAGTGGCGCGGACATACCAGCTTCCTCCACTTCCAGACGGTTCCGCCCCGCGTGCTTCCGCGCATCGACTGTTCGTTGACGGTCTTTTCGATGATGGGGATGAGATCTTCGAGGCATGCGGCGCCGAGCGTGACCTTCTTGCGCTTGAAACCGGCCTCGCGCAGGCCCGGATAGTCCGGACCTACGGCCTGGATCTTCACGAATTCGTCCAGAGCATCGGCGTAGAAGAACGCCTTTCCAGCTTGTGCGGCGGGACGTCCGTGAGGTTTGGAAGGCCGAGCGCAAGCTCGGAGCTTCCCCGCTCGATCCTGAACCGGTTCTCGCAATGGAGGGTGTATATCTGCTCGTGTCCGAATTCCTCGTTGAATCCGTTTCTATCGCGCAGCACCGTCTTCCTAACGTCCTGGCTGACGAGCACGTAGTCCTTTTCGTCGACGACGATACGAGTTGCGTCGCCGAGGTAGTACATCGGCACCACGGCGGCAGGCTGGTTGAAGGCAAGCGGGGCGGCTACTGCCATGATGACGCCCTCGACGGTACCAGAACGTCCATCAGGGTGTGGTCCTCGATCAGCGAGGGCCTGACTGGGCGCAGCCAGCCTTCGTCGACGAGACACCAAAGGGCGATGCGGCGGAAGGCCTGGATCTCGAGGTCCTTTAGGAGTTCACCGAAAAGGATCCTGCCTTTCACCTCGCGTAGAAGCGCCTTCGTCCCCTCGACGTCGTCTTCGTTTCTCCCCCGCCTCGCGTATAGGATCTCCTCGGCGTTCGCGGCGGCATACTCGCTCGCGTAGTACTCGGTGACGAAGCTGACGTCGTCTGCAAGCCCGCCGATGCCGGCGTCCTTGATCCGCAGCAGCATGTCGAAGAACTCGTTCGGATCGATCTTGTCGAACGGCTTGATGGCAATCGCCACCCGTTTGCCATCGAGCTTCCTGGCCCAGATGTCGAACGTGTGGGAACGCCTCACGCCATGCCGGTCGATGTAATACACGCGGGGCCACTGCTCGCGGAGTTCGACGATTTCCCTTGTCGCCAGGATCTTCCCGGCCTTGATCTCGAGAGCGCTTTCAGCAACGATGCGCCGTCCGCTCAGCGGGTTGTAGCGATCGCCTCTGGTGTTGAATGGCGACTTGTCGGATGGAATGCGCGCCGCCTGCGTCGGCAGCGGCGGTTTCTCGAACGTTTCCGTAATCGTCGGGCGTAGATAAGTCACTTCATCCGGGATCCGGTAGTCCGGCACGAGCCCCGCGCGCTTCTCCAAAGGTGCTGCTTGACCAGATGTTCGCGCCTCATGTGAGACCTCCTCGTCTAGCGAGGACATCACGCGGGTATCCGCGTCGAACTTTTGGGGTGACGCGGGCGTCGTCCCGACATGGCGTTTCAAAAACTCGTCTCATTGGATCCTCTGATTTCGACATAGCTTCGCCGTCCGCGTGCGAGCAGCAGATTGGGGAGGCTTGGAAAGTGGGAAGGAGAGCGGGCCTCGTCGGCGACCGACAAGGCCCGCTGATTAATGGATCGGACGCTTCACGGCCCGACGACGCAGGGAGAGCCGCCAGAGGCTTGCGGGAGTGTCATCCGGGTCAGAAGCGTGGTTTCTCGGCGGAGGCGCATATTTCGTCAGCAGCTCTGCGAGGAGCGAGACCCCATCGCTCTCGACCACGAGCGGCTGGCTCCTGTGACGTAGCCGCACCGAGTCGAACAGGCGTCGTTCGAGGTCGTGGTAGGAGCCAGAGCCGCGGGCGGGTTCCAGGTCTACCGAGCTGAGGTCGACAGGATCGCCGGCGGGAAGTTCGAGGTCTATGGAATTTCTTTTCTTCATCTGGATCTCCCTCTTTCATGGTTGGTTTTCACGGTGGGGTGCCAGAGCGCGCGGGTTCGCCTTCGCAATCCGCGAGGACTCCGTTCGTATTCGATTGATTTCGTTTGGAAAGCCGCCGCGGCGTCTCGCTAGCGGGAGCGCTTGATCCGGGAGCGCATCTCCTCAGGCGTGGGCGGTGGTGGAAGATTGCGAAGACGTTGCCAGGAGACGCCGAGCACCATAGGCAGGTATAGCTTTATCGTCTCGGCGAATTCTTCCCTGGTCGGTACCGGGTAGTGTCGCCCAGTCCGGGCGATCATAACGGCGATCTCCTCGAACAGTCGCACATAAAGCGCGTCGACGTCGCCCGCATGGGCCTGCCGCCATTTGTCGATGACGGCGAACTGAAACGCCGTGCCCAAGGGATCTTTGGAGAGGTTGCCCATCCAACGGGGGCAATGCGGATGCCTGCGGGTAAGTTGTGTGATGATATCTTCCATCTGACGTATCTCCATGTCACAGTTCAGCGATCGCAGCGGAAATCCACTACGTGCTGGAGTTCGAATTCTGGTTCAATGGGGCGGCCGCCTGCGACTGGCCTAGCAGTTCGCCTCAGGCCCTTCCATCGTCAACTGCCTGATCACGACCGTTGCAGCGAACTCGCCCGCTAGTGCGGTGCTTGAAGTCCACGGCAGAAAAAGGCCTCGAAATCTCTTTGGATTTCGTTCCGTTCTGTTCTGATTTTCGGGCTGGCATGGCGGGGAGCACCGGGAGATCGGCGCGGCCCCGAGGGGATCGCGCAATCAGCGGGCGGCTATGCCAGCCGCTCCTATCGAGCCTGCTATAGGCGATATGGTCATTTGCGTGGATCCCACGTTGGCGACGATGCGAAGGCATTCCGACGCCTTACAGGTCCGGCGTCAATTTCGACTTTAGTATGATCCGCAAACTCGTACCGACGGCGTCGAATCCATCGGGTTTGTTTCATGCATCGGCATCCAAGACCGTGAGTCCGCAAATGGACAACGCTCGCTGGGGGCAGAATGTACAACACGAAGATTATCGAGGAACTCGTCAAGGCGCTGGAGCCCTTGATGGCAGAACTGGATTTGTTTCACACCCTCCACCGGCAGGGACTTCATGATCGAATGGTGTTCTGGCGACCGGGGGAAGGCGAGTGGCGGTCGCCCATGGAAGTCATGTTGAAGGTTCAGTCCGAGACGGGACTCGAGCAGCTCGATTGGGCTGACCTGGAAATTGGAATTCAGGATGTCCTGTTGAACCCGGTGGGGACGAACGGATGGCACTACTATTTTCCGGTCGACCCTATGCAGGGCGAGTCGCCCGGCGATCGGGAGACCGTTCTCGAGTTGATCGAAACCAGGCTTCGGACCGAGCCGTTTTATCCAACTGGGACGAGCCAGCCGAACATCCCTGATCACGGCGCGCTTCTATCGCTATGGCACGAGCTGGAATACGCACTTCCTGACGACGCGGATGTAATCGTCGACAGGGACTCCCAAGGCAACGAAACGCTTTCGTTCGTCTACGACCGTCAGAGCTTCGAAGTGATCTTCTCTTTCGATTATCGAGCGGGAGTGGAGCTGCGCATCGATGGGGAGGATTCCGATCGCTCCAAATCCAGCACCACGGAGGTAACGGAGATGATGAAGCGTCATCTTGCAGGATTGGGCTACAGGAGATGGTGATAGAACATGGTAACGTTGCGCCTCGACGCCGGCCTTCTCGGGCTTAGATCGAGGTTGCCTTGCGCGGCCTATGGCGTGCGATGCTAGGCGGACGTGGAAGCAATGGGGGCGGGGGCGGCCCAAGAAAAAGTTCCGAGCGGGTAGGCCAGTGGAGCAAGGGGGTCGTCACAGCCCGCTCGTAGTCCAATGATTTGCCGGTGAGCAAGGGATAGAGCGCAAGCCCTACCATCTTGGCAACGATCGGCGAAATCGCACCATCGAGCTGTCTTCGCTCAAGATCCAGCGCTGCAGTCAGTCGCCAACGGAGTGGAAATCCATTGATCGACGCGAGCATGTTCCGCGTCAGTTTGAATTTATAGTTGGGATCGACCACAAGCTCGGGCGCCGGGAGCTCCTCGGCGAGCTTCGAAATGTCTATGCTTAGTTCTTCCCACTCACCCAGATTAAACTTCCCGTTGGACAGCGTGAACGCTGGCGCGAGCCCGTCTCCAAGTCTCGTTTTGAACGCGCGGTACCACGCTTCGTAGGCGCTGTTTTGCTTGCTATTCTGGATCGACCGATGTCGTCCGGGCGCTGCCAGATTACCGATCGCATGCCACAGCGACTTCCGCACCGGGTTGATAATCACCGGCATCTCGAACGTCTCGATCGCGCGACGCGACATCGCGACGAGAACGTGATGCCGCTCCGTTTTCGGCAGGCCGGCTCTCGAAGCCTGCACTTCGATCCACCTCGACCCATAGCCGAGGACGTCGAAGGAGTTCTCGATCTCCGCTCTGGACGGAGCGCTAGCCTTCGTCATCATCGAAGGATCCACGCCAAAGAACACGGCGCGCGGACGGAGGTCGCGCACGACAAGAATAAAGCCGTCGAAGACAGATCGGTGAAAGTCGGTACCCTTCACCTTTGGAGAAAATGGAAACATCATCGTGCCGCTCGTCACGAGATCGACTTCTCGGAGTCCCATTTCTTTGCACTGGCGCAGAAGATCGCTTGGGTCGGTATAGTCTTTGAGGGGCCAGGCGCGTCGATTGTCCTGAAGGATTCGGCGTGCATTGATCGACGGTTCGAAAAGTGCGGCGGGTGCGAAACCAGCGGTCTCGAGGCCGAGAGAGGCACCACCGATTCCTGCCATCACGTCGACGTGCAACAGCTCGCGAGGTGGCGTTCCGTCGATGCGAGGCGTGCGGATCAGGGGTATCGTACTCCTCGTGCCGGCGAGAAAGGCGATACTTTGAAATAGCAAGGAATCGGGATTGGAGGCGGACGAGGCGATTTCGTTCGGCGAATATACGTGCTGCTGAAGATCGGAAAGAGCATGCCAGGATTGAAGGAATGCCGCTTCGATCATATCGCTCTTCGCGAGGACAGGCACGCGCGAGCGAGGCGGCTGCTTTTCGCCAAACGTTGCTTGGAAGTAGTGGGCGACCACCGCCGCCTTCTCGCGAATTCTTTCGATATCCGCGTCCACGCCGTGCTCAGTGCCTCCTGTGGCGCTGGTCTTCGCCGTGTGTGCGGCCCTATTGAGGAGTTCGAGCAGCTCGCGGCTGCTTGTCTTCAAGGATCGAGGCATGTCTCGACCAACGGCAAGCGCGGCGGCGTTGAACTTCGCCCGGCGCTGTTGTTGCGCCACTCTCGGGTGCCAGGCTTGCGGCGCACGCCCAGCTCGAATCCTTTCCACGTCCGCTGGGACAAGCCGTATTCCGCTTTCGATCGCCGCAAGACACTCGTCCTTAGTATCGGACTCGCATTGCAAGAGAGCGTAGACCACAGCCGCAGAAACCCGGTTACTCTCCAGGACGTCTATATGCCGGCCGAGTTGGGCTTCGACTCTTGCGAGGGCCGTGGCCTCTTCCTTCGTAATTTCCAG
The DNA here is from genome assembly GCF_000732195.1 of Neorhizobium vignae. Taxonomy (GTDB): domain Bacteria; phylum Pseudomonadota; class Alphaproteobacteria; order Rhizobiales; family Rhizobiaceae; genus Neorhizobium; species Neorhizobium vignae. The sequence continues at coordinate 170,018 of NZ_JNNU01000012.1, read as the reverse complement.
TTCCCGCTCCAGCCAGCTAGCGATCCAGCCATCGGAAAGATCGGGATGGTTTTCACGTAGTTGCTTGATGGTCGCAATGATCCGGTAAAACGCGGCTGAAGCCCGCTCGCGGTAGGGTCGCAGATGTGGTTCGACAGAACCGAGGCCCCCGAGTTCTGTCCGCTCTTCGACGTCCTCGTGCTCCGCCATCCTAAAAACCCCCCGCGTGCTGTATCCCGGCCTTTTCGCGACATCTAGCAGCAGTCCATTGCCGTATTGAAAACGTCCTTGGTAAACCAAGTCTTTGGTCTAGTTGGGCTGGCTCCGCTAATCGCGATGTATTCGAGGAGACGCGAGCGGCTCCTCTTCGCCCTCTGTTATTCCGTCTTCGAGGCGGAGCTCGGTGAGGATTCGGGGGCCGTCTCCGCTCTTATGATCCTTTCGTCCGCGGAACCGCGGCGCTGCGTAGCATTTCGCTCTTAGCCAGCTCACGGCGTCAACGCGCCGGTTGGCATCGACCCCAACCTTGCGGGATCGAGTGTCGGTATATCGAACTACAAACCAAGCGTCGGATGGATCGTCGGTAGTTCAATTGCGTATGCGGGTTCGACGAGCCACCTCCCTTGAATAGGATCGTAGACGCCGGGAAGGGGATGGTACCGGTCGATGACCTCGTAGTCGCTGTCGGTCGTTATTATGCAGGTGTCGTATGCGATCGAGGTCGCCGCTATCATGAGGTCGTGACTGACGCGATCAGTGCGGCTGTTCGGCTGGGGCTGCCAGAAATGCCTGAGATTGCGGTTGGCCATCATCTCGGAAAGTATTCCCTCCATGGCCTTGTCCATTCCGAAGTATATGAAGTCCGCCCTGTCCAGATCCTCGATGACGGCGCGCACTCTCGCGGCTACGATGGGGTCGTTGGCCATTCTGAGGCCGCGCTTGATTTCGATCATGACCGGGAAGCAGAGACAAAAGTCGGCGAACTGGGAAACGGCCTGCAGCCAGGCCTGCAACCCATCCGGCGGTCTCCGCCGCGCTCGGGCGCTGACGATGTTGGTGTCCAGTAGCAACCGAGGCCTTCCCACGGTGATGCTGTTTCCAACGCTGGCCATATGCAATCCGAAGGCAGATTTGATCTCGGAGCGAAGAAACAGTAGATTGACGCGGGCGTCAATGTGAGTGGCCCAATCAGGTATACAAGGAATTCGGACGCATGACGAAAGTCTGGAGCCGTAAGGAAGCCGAGGAAGACATTGAGTCGTTGCTCGACGAGGCGCGGGCGAACCCACAGACGGTCCTGGAGCACGATGGAATGTTCATCGTCCGGTTCCGACCGGGCGTAAGGAAACCTGTTTCGGAGTGGGCGGTCCTTCCCGGAACATTGGAAGACGACGACGTCCTGTAAGTCCTCGGACTTCAATCGAGGTCGCCGAAATCGACGCCCCTGCATTGGGCAGAAAGATCTTCACCGGTAGTGCCCTATTGATCTATCCAAGTTGAAACGACTCATCCCGTCCGCTACGCTTGTCTGGCTGCACTGCACCGGACGAGATGAACCCGCCCGCCACAAAGCCTGTCCCACCACGCCGACGCACCAGATGCGCGTCTCCAGGAGGTGATGAACATGCTCGCCCAGAAGAACCTCATCCAAGCTGCCGACGCCGTCGACCAAGCGCTTGCATGGCACGATGGTGACCATCGGGCTACAATCCAGACTCTTCTTGAAGACTGCGCGCACCTGCAGGCTGAACTGGCGGTGGCGTCTGCCTGCTTGAGCAAGGGTTTCACGCGTGGCTGGCGGCCGCAGGCGGAACGTCAAGAGGGCTAGGTCGAGGTGCACGCATAACTGCATCGGTGGTTTCGGCGCGTCCGCTCATGTCTCTCCTCGGATTGCACGAAGTCAGCATCCGATCGTTCCTGAAAGTGCGCAAGGGACGCAGGGACGGTGCGACGCCGCCGCTTGATCCGAACCGGGTACCCCGGCCTCCTTGGACGGCTCCGGCGAGAGCGGCGCGCTCGTCACGAGGCCGTACCTTCCCAGTTTCAAAGGGGTGAGTTTCCGTCGGTAGCGACGGAGGGATTGAGTTTGTGTCATGCCTCGGCGTCCAGGAACGTGGAGCTTGATACGGACGAGACACGCCGGGGATTTCGTCACTCGTCGTTCCAGCCGCTCCACCAAGAATCCGTGTCCACGCCGGACACGATCTCCGCAAGAGTCAGGTTCCGTGGGTCTTCGGTAGGCACTACGAAATCGCAACTGAATGGAAAGCTCTTGTCCATTTCCGCTCCGTCGCCACGCCGCACGTCGGAATTCGATCCCCATTGTAGGCTTACAGTGATCGATCCCGACGCTCGGTAGCGCACCGATGCGCTCGTGATTTCGACTACCTCCGTACTCTCGGTGTAGATCTCCTCGATTCCGTGATGGGTGGCGATTTCGTCAAGAGACTGGATCGTTTCCGACATGAGATCGTCTACCGCTTCTTCATCGAGAGACTCGACCAAGGGTTCTATGAGGGCGGAGCGATATTCGAAGTAAGCCGTGTACAGATCGACGAGGTCGTCAACGACCGGTGCGACTTCCTGGTCCTGAAGATTGAGATCCGAGATCAGCGTGCCCTGCCGAGCGTGAACGTGTTTGCTCAACCGGTTGAATGATCGCAGGACACGAGAGCGAATTGGCCGAGGATCGAAGCCGAGCTCGGTCGACAGAAATTCGTCCGTAAGGCCGCCTTGGAGCCAGTACTGAATTCGCTGAGCGCGAACTGGCCCATCCCGTTCCGGCTCCTTCCTGTACCAAGAGCAGCTCTCCACGTCGTCGCTGGGAGCGAGAGTCCCCATAATGTGTTCGAGCAGGACCCTGATTGATACGGAAAAGAACACAAGACGGAGCGGATTTTTACCGTCAGCGAGAACCATTGACGCTGCGGTCAGTGCATCCTTCGAAAAGCCGTCGATCTTGAGGTCGGCGAGCCCCAACAGCCTGGTACTTGCAGTCATCGTCCCTCCAAAGCCGCTTCGATGTGCTGCTGATCGTCGCTGAACCATACGTGTTTCGCTGCCGTAAACTTGTCAATCTATGGTCCGAGAACGCTCGGAAAGAGGACGTGCTCGCGAGCACGGAGGAGGCGCTTAGGCCAGCCTCGCGATATCGCGTCCGCGGTCAGCTTCATCGCATCGGACGAAGCGGGTTGGATCACGGGCGAAGCTCTGATCGTCGCCGGCGGCGCAGGTATGTAATCGTCCACACTGGTTCGACTTCCGACAACGGGGTCGAACCAGTATTTTGGCGGAATGCCAATCCCCCGATAGCGGACCGGGCGGCTGGCTTTTATTCCAATAGAAGGCAACCCAGCCGCCCTGATCAGCAATCAAGCCGGTCACTCGTCGTCGTCATTGTCGAATTCGATCTCGCGCAGTGCCTTTCGGGCGTCGGCGTGTCGTTTTTCGGAGAGGATCGAGCGATCCAAGGAGCGGGTCTGTTCCGCGGCCAACTTCCCGACGGCGCCGCCTTCTTCCAACCACGGTTGGATCAGTGCCTTCTTCGCTCGAAGCGTCTCGACGAAGCCGAATTCACCGTGAACAACCCCGGTGTTGCGAATGCTTCGCGCCACGCCGTCTTCGACCGTCTCGTCGTCGGGAAACGTTCTGAGCAACGCCTTTAGAACGCCATGCGTGGTCTCTTCCCCGTGGTAGTTCGTCATCACCGCGACGACGAATTTTGCGTCCTCCGGTCGACCTTTCGCGATCTCCGCCAGTAGCGCGTCCGCGAACGCTTCCGTCATCGTGGGGAAGGCCGCGGCCAGAACACGACCTCCGCGATAGCTGAACAATCTGGAATTCGTCTCGAACCATCCACGAACTTTCGCGGTAGCGAGTCCCGGCTCTGACGCCAGCGGAGCGTTGAGATGATGAAACCGGTGCGGCACAGCTTCGTAGCGCGTCCCCTCGATACTATTTCCAGGATGCTCGAGCCGACGCCCGAAATAGTCCCAGACGAGGTCGAGGTGTGTGGCGGCTACATGGGAAAGAACGCGGTCGACATTGTAGACGACTTCTGGAACCTCAAGAAGGCTGTCGAGAATGAGCAGCGCGTCCACGGTCTCCAAGCCCTGAAAGAAGGGCGTCGAGTGCGGAAGGAAGGCAATGCGCACCCACCGTGAATCCTTCGCATCGATCAGATGTCGGATTGCGGGACGGAAGAACTCCTCGTGGGAAGGCGTTCCTTCTGGAAAGTTTCGCATCGCGAATATCATGGATTCGGCGATAGTCGGCCGATCGTCATCCTCGATTGCTCGGCCCAGAAGCCGCAGCAGGGTGTGCGGGTCATCGGGCTTGGACACTCGCCAGTGCGCCGCGATCGGCCAGAGGTGGCCGTGCATCTGCAGGAACCTGTCGAGTATCCGGCCATATACCGTCTGGTCTCCGGCCTTGAAAAGACCGTTCAGAAAGGCGGCCAGAAAGCGGAGCAGGTCGTCGGAAGCATGCACGAGGACGAACTCCCCGATGTCTGGCGATCTCTGAGACAATCTTTCAAGGAACGTTGCAAATCGCGGGAAGGTCGCCAGGTCGTTCGACTTGGTGGCTGCGCACCGCTCGAGAAACACAAGCCACAAACCCTGCGTTTCCGCGGACACTTCGGCGAGCATGGATTCGAGCTGCTCGTCTCTGTAGGTCTCGACTCGTTCAATATCGAATTCGCGGTCTTCCCACTGCCACGGCATGACGCCGTCGAATCCTACGAGGATCTTGTACCGGGAGTATGTCCCGTCGTTGTTCAATCGTTCCCGCAGTTCGAGGATTCCCTCTCTCAGGGCCGCCGCCTGAGCTTTGCATCCGAAGGGGGCGTTCTCTGCTGCGACGAGTTCGGACGCTCGGTAGTAGGAGTAGAGCGCCGCGTGCTCGATCGTCTCACGCAGCTCGTAAGACATGTCTTCGGCTCGCTCGCTGAAGAACTTGATGATCTGCAGATGATCCGCGAGGCTCTCGCGCATAAATTCGGCACTCGGGCCGTTCCGACCAGATCGCGTGGCGTTATCCAGGGCATAAAAAATCTCGCGCCGGTCGCCATCGGTCTCGGCGCTTTCGTACATCGTGAACAGCGCGGAAATCGCGCGCTGTCGGAGTTCGCGAACCTCGTTCACCGGCACCTCTCCGGAGTTCAGCGAAACTGCGTTCGCCGACCATGTGCTCGATGTCGCTTCGGCGTCGAGGAGGCTCTTCCAGAATTCGATGACGATCGGGCGTACGTCGCGCTCGACGAGAGCGGGGTCGCCAACAACTTCCGCCAGCCGGTATTGAACTTCCGGCCCGACTTGCTCCCAAACTCCAAGGTGATAGCCGGCCAGTTGGCCGACGATTTCTATGATGCGTTTTCGACGTCGCTCGTCGGCTTCCTGAGGAAAGATTCGCCTCAACGCAAGGAACGACTGTTCGACCGCCGCGTACTTGTGGGCTGCGATAAGGTCGATCACCGCATCGACGATCTGTTCGGCGTCATACCCGGCGAACGACCCGAACGTTCCGTCAATCGGCTTCGTCGACGTGGTTCGGGCTTTTTCGCTGGCCTCGACGATCGCCTCCAGAACTTCCGGGAGGATCGATGGAACATCGTCATATAGAGGAAGAAGATCGTCTGCGAGCGACCGAAGGAGTTCGTAGCGCTGGTTGTTGTCTTCAGCCTTCTTCAGGGATTCGAGAACGTTCTGATCGAACAATTGCTTGCCGGCTACAAGGCGCTCGTAGTCCTGCTGCACGCGCTGAAACTCGTAACCTGCCGGAACCAGATACTTGTCCATGATGCGGTTGAACCGCTTTCTGATCTGTTCAAGGGCTTCGTTCCCGAAGCCCTCGCGAGCATCGGCCTTGTAGACGATGTCGTGCGACGTCTCCGCCCAGGCGTGGATCAGGATTGTCTGTATCTGAACCTCGCAGCGCAATCCCGCGAACGCTCGGTACTCCGGCAGGGCTAGGCGAGCTGCATTCAATGAAACGGTGTAGTGGATCGCCTGGTACCGGACCTCGCCATTCTCCTCAACGGGATGGTGTATCTTGGTGGCGTTCCGATCGACGTCGAAATTGTCGAACACGACGCTGGAATTGATGAAGCGGTTCACGTCGCCGTTTGTATAGAAAATTAACCGTACACCCGCGAGGTCCCGGCGCAAGGAAGCGATGTCCGGAGCGTCGAGATTGCCGGTCTCCTGAAGACGCTTGCGGAGACTGCCGGGCGTCTTCGCTCGAGCCTGGATCGATTGCGGCCGAGGAAGACCGTCCTCCGCGACAATCGCGCTTTCGAGAACTTGCCTTACGGTATCGGCGAAGGCCTGGTACCGGTTAAATTCTGAGCGCTCGTAATCGTCGAAGTTCATCGCGACACCCCGGTTTTCTGTCTTTGATACCGTTCCATAGAGCTGGACGCCATCTCCACGATCAGGACAACGATACTTGCTCACAACTTTGGCGAGCTTGTCGCTCTCTTGCCGATCCGATTGGCGTCGCGGCAGGGCCGGTTCGAGAATAGGGCATCAAGGACGAACGGCCCTGAAGCACGTCTGTCGTGCTCGGCACGAATATGGTGAAAGACGCGTATTGTCCGAAATGGTCACGACTCAGAAAATCACTGAAGTCTAGTTGACTCTTGGAAATTTGTTCATATTTTGTTCTCCATGATCCAGCTCCGTCGAATATCACGAATAGGTTGAACGGCAGGCCGCTCCGAGGCGGCACATGCATCGTTTTTCGTATTCGAGGATGTTCATGATGAGCCATTCGCATGTCGAAATGCCGTCGGCCCTGTATGCTGCCTATGAAAAAGCATCATCCCAACTTTTTTATCCCAGAGGCACCGTCCGCTGCTCTGCAGACCCTATGTTCCGATCGCGCGCTGCCCGTGATCTCGGGTGCGTTCTGGACGTGGACCCCGACGTCGTCGCGTGGCTCTGCCTTCCGATCGAGTTCAAAACAGAATTCGGACCCCATGTGCCGGATTTCCTGGTGGACTACGAAGGCGGGACCAGAATTTTCTTGGACGCCGTCGAGGTCGAACAACATCCGGAAATTATCGAAGGCGCCGCACTAGCCGGCCTGCGTTATCGCGGCGTCGCACGCAAGGAGATCGAACGCGGCTATCGCTTGGCAAACGCCCGCGACATGCTTCGTTACGCGACCTGCAGGACCCCGCTTAACGACAGGATCAGGATGCTTTCTGCGCTTGAAGAAGCCGGCTCCTTGACGGTAGCAGAATGCCTGGGCGTGTTCCGAGAAGTCCAGCCGATGACCGGCGTGTCCTGGATGGTGCTGCACCGGATGGTCGTTCTCGACCTCGACGAAGCGATGATCGGTCCCGAGACCGTGATCCGCCGCGTTCAGCGTTGAGGGAGGGCGGCATGACAAACCCTCATCAAATCCGCCGAACGGTGACGTTGGAGCGCGTTGCCTACGGCTTCGCCCTCAAAACGGCCGCTAGACTAGGCGGTGCCTTCAAGAAGGTGGAGAACGGCCGCCAAGTCGTGATAGCTCTCCGGCTCCCCGCCGGTTCTGACTTCCTAGAGAATGTCGCCGCCGCGAGCGTCCTCGTTCGCTCGGTCGAAGCTCTGAGCATGTTCGGGGTCGCGTTTCCAAAGTTCAGCAGCAGAGGCGGACCTGATGCGCAGAGCATTCGTGACGACCTGAAAACCAAGCCCTCGCTCCTGATTATCTGGCCGTCTGGATACGCGTTGCCCAGAGACATCGCTTTGGCCGCCGATCGCGTTGTGGACGTCGGCCCGGTTAGCCCATTCCATCTTGTCTCGGCTGCGAAACAGTTCGCCGATCAAAATATCGAGTTGGCGGAGGCAAGAACTATGCTGGACCACTCCTTGTCCGACGTATTCGCGGCCTTCCGGGCGAAAAGGCCGGCATCGACGGTGCTGGGCCGGTTAGTAGAAGTCGAGCAGGGCGAAAAAACCTCGGCCGCCGGACCTCGGCTCGAAGACCTTGTCGGGTATGGAGAAGCGAAGAGCTGGGGGATGTCTCTCGCCAGGGACATTCGCGCATGGAGGGAAGGAAACCTCCGCTGGTCGGAGGTTGATCGAGGGTTGCTGCTGAGTGGGCCGCCGGGAACGGGGAAGACGATGTTCGCAGGCGTGCTGGCGCGGACCTGCGGCGCCCACCTCGTGGCGACCTCGGTCGCGAGATGGCAGGCGGCGTCTCATCTCGATGGCACGCTGAAGGCGATGCGACAAAACTTCGAAGAAGCCATCCTCCATAAGCCTAGCATCCTCTTCATTGACGAATGCGACGGAATTGGCGATCGAACCCGGCTTGTCGGAACCGAGCACGAGACATACTGGGCTCAGGTGATCAATTCCTTGCTCGAATTGATCGACGGCCATGAAAGGCTTGAGGGCGTCTGCGTTATCGGAGCGACGAACTACCCCGACATGATCGACGCCGCCCTGCGACGACCGGGTCGTCTCGACAAGCATATCGTGATCTCCCTTCCGGACAGTCAAGAGCGCAAGCGTCTATCGCGCCTGTACTTCGGCGACCAATTGTCCGAAAGCGAAGTCGAAGCTCTAGCCGCCGCGACCGCCGGGTTCACGGGAGCACATTTCGAGAAGACTGGCCGAGACGCCAAGAGAGCCGCCCGACAGGCCGGGCGGGCGGTCTCCATCGACGACGTCCTGGCGGTGCTTCCCGTGCCGAAGAGGATCGCCGGCGGCGAGCGTCGGATGGTCGCCATTCACGAGGCCGGACACGCTGTCGTTGGAGTTCGACTAGGGGTTGGCTTCCTGCAAACCGTAGCCGTCCCGTGGGAGGCGCATGCCTCGCACCCGCTGGGCTTCGCTCACTTTCAGTTCGAAGACGATGCCCTTATGGACAGGCAGGGGTATCTCGACCAGATCGCAATGACTCTCGGGGGCAGGGCGGCGGAGGAGGTCATCCTCGGGACAACTTTCGAAGGCGCCGGGGCGGGCGAAGGCGCGGATCTCCACAAGGCGAGCGACCTCGCCACCAGGTTGGAAGTCCAGCTCGGCATGGGAGAAAGCCTTGCCTACTTCAATTTGAAATCCCCCGAGCAGCGGGACCGCGTTCGTCAAACCAATCACGTCGTCGCGGCACGGGTGGAGCGTCTCCTCGCTCGTGAGATGGAGCGAAGTCGCGAGATCGTCACGCGATTCCGCGCGGCCGTCGAACAGATTGCCGACATCCTTGTCGCGAAGGCTATCGTCGAAGGCGACGACGTCAGGCGCATCATCCGGGAGAGGTCGAAATGACGGAAGGGAATTCGACACCGGAGGTCGACTGGAGGCTGGTCGTGCGAAGCCTGAAGGAACGCGGGACTCCGGAAGGGCGAATGCTCGTGGAGAAGGCAATCCTTGAGGCTGGAGGAATTCCGCTCCGACTTCGCGAAGCGCGGCATCGGCTCTTCATTTTGACGACGTCTGCATCCGAGGGGCGGCCGGCGATCATCGAAACGGAAGGTGGGCTGGTCTGCGTGATCGCCGTGGATGATTTAGTAGACATCGTATTGGAAAAGGGGCCGACCTTGGGAGAGGTCGTCGCGAAGGGACGCTTCAGACTATAAACTACTCAAGCTGTCTCGGTCGGGTGTGCTCATCATCATCCGGACTGGGGGGCGTGATGAAATTTTCAATCTCTTCGTCCGATCCCGCGATCGCAAGAAAATTTAATTGGGAAACGTCATCAAAACTGAATTCCGATATAAATGCGGCCTGCTCTGCCGTTATGAAGAAGCCTTTTTGCTCCAAACCGATTTCTACGACGCGCAGCATTTGTTTGAGTGCAAATTCTCGGCTTCCCTCGTCATAAATCTGACGGAGGACACGGCTGCTTCCGATATTGATCCTAACCATTTTTTCAATCTCTTCCTGAAGGCGTGGATCCACTTTGCGCAGGACGGCAGCAATGATCAACAGTGCCGGTAAGTCAGTCGCTGGTGGAGCGGTCTGTTGAATATGGCTCACAATCCTCTCGGCAAGGTCGAGCCAGTAAGCTTCGCCGAGATCTTGTGCAGTCAACGATCCTAGTATCCAGTCTTCAGGGTTTGGACTTCGCTCGAGTACTCCAAACCACTTCTCCGAAAAGCGCTTCAAATCCTTGAGGTCGAATTCGTGCGTTGTTCTGCCGCGTTGGAAGATTGCGCTCATCGTCAGATTGTCGCTGCCGATGTAGAGCACCTGTTGAAAAATTTCCTTGAGAGGTCGCCCCAAAGCATTTTTCCAATGCGTTTGGATTCGACCGAAATAGTCGAACATGCGAAGCGGCATTTCAGAGCTATTTTCGGTCTGAAATTCGACGTGGTAAATGTTCTGCGAACGATAATAGAGAGTGTCAGATCGAAGCTCATCCCAGTCAGGGAATTGCTCTCTTAAGAGAAAACCACCTCGCGGTAGTTCAAGAATATCTCGCAATCGCGCATTGTCTAATGAGATCAGTTTTTTCAGCGTAATATCGTACTTCGAGATTTTGCTCTCGCGAATTCGGACTAGGTTAACCACACAAATTCTCTTCAAATCGGCCGTTTGCGCGGCGTTTACTCGATCATTTGCTAATTTTCGTTCGTGAATTCGTCCCAATTTTATCTTTGCGACCGAAAAGCGTGCTAACGGCTTCTTCCGCTATGTCCTGACAATCGACGGCGTCGCAATGCCAGCGACGGGCATGCGAACACCCCAAGGAAATTTCTTCTCGCCGTTCGCCTCATACTGATAGACGACGACGCCGGGCAGATTGCGCTTGTCGTATCGCCGACCGAGATTGAAGGCGACGCTGTTCTGGCAGGCCAGAAGGAGATGGATGGTGGCGACTCCCTTCGCCTCAAGAACCTTCGCCGTATCGAGAAGCTGCTGCGCGAGCGCACTCTGCTTCGCCTGAGACCAGTGGGATGAGTCCAATGCCGGAAGCGACATGCGGACCACCGGAAGTTTGAACGTCGTGTCGATGTTCTCGTCTCTGACCTGATAGGAGGCGGAAACGGCAAGCACGACTTCCGGCGAATCCTTCACGGCGCCGACGCCGGTGACAATGAAACGCTGACCGTCGTCACGGCTGTCCAGGACCCGCCAGGACTCGCGAGTCCTGTCCCAGTCCATCACGACGATGCTGCCTTCGTCATCGAAGACAACGCCCGTTAGGAAGGTCATCGGCACCGGCGTTAGGCCGCCGTAGACCAGAATGACGTCCTGCCGGTCATTCTGTCGCGCATACTGCTGAACCATCCGGCGCGCGGCATCGACCTCGGGCAGGAGCGCATCTGCGTCGATTATCACGCCGTCTCTCTTCTGACGAAGATCCAGGGAGACCCCGAGCCGGTGGCCGACGATGTCGGACGGGACCGCCGCCGTGAGCGGAGTGCCATCATCCTCGCGTAGGCCGCGGCCTTCGATGACGATGACCTTCTTCCGGTTCCGGATTTCGTTCTCGCGGGTGAAACGCTTCCATCCGATGACGAAACAGAAAACGAAGACCGCGACGAAGATCGACACCAGGGACCACTGAGCCCAGTCCGGAATGATGTTGGTCGAGCCGAATTCAAAGGAGTAGTCGCCGCGTACGGTTGCCTTAACGAGCCAGTTTCCGCCGAGCAGCGCTACAAGAACCGGAATGCACAAGGCCGCAACCCTGACCTCGAATCCTTTCGGTCTGAACAGGTATTTTATGAATTCGCGAAAGGCCCAATCCGCAGTTTCTCGGTACATGCTTACTCAGTTCTCCGCTCTGATTTGTACGGGTGTCGGAGCCGCCCCGCGTTGGTGGAAGGTCGACGTCGCAATGAATTCGGACGGGACGTCGGAGCGGACGATGAGAAGCACGGCGAAAGGGATGTCGCGCTCCCCGTTCACGAGTCCTTCCATGGATTCCAGATCCGTAATGCTTGGAAGAATTGGAAGACGCGGATGCGAGTGCCATTCGCCAACGTAGTTGTAGGTCTCGTAGTCTCGTCCAGTCTTCTCGAAGAACGCCTCGAGGAACTTGTTGTGGTAATCGTGGTCGCGGACGAAATGAGCCCGCTCCCCGGAAACCTCGTCGACCGAGAAATCGACAATCTCGAAGATGCCCGGTTCGATCTGGCGAGCCATCAGGACGCCGCCGATTTCGCGCTGCTCCGCGCGCGCGAGGGCGCCCATCATCCTGAGGCGGATGGGTCGAGGAAGCATCAGTTGAACTGTCACTGGGCGTCTCCGCCGACGAGCTCCGCCATGAGTCCGCCGATGACGTCGCTTGATGCCGAACCTGTGTCGACCTCCCATGTGCCCGAGCTGCGAAGGTCGATAGGCCATGTGTCGAACGGAGCTTCGAATATCCACGCCTTCTTCAAGCCGATGGCATAGGCCGAGGAAGGGAACGCCGTCTCGCCGCCTTCGAGAATATCGATCGCGAAGCGCGTAGCATGAGCCGCGATGACGGCCACGTCGGCGTCGTCGGCGATGAAGGGCGGCCCTTCGTCCGGGTTCGCCTCGTAGCGACCTTTCGAGGCGGCTTCCCAAGGCTTGTTGTGGTCCTCGCACCACGTCGTAATCTGGTTCCGAGCTTCCAGAGGCGGCGGATCGGTTTCGGGCCGGACTCTAGCAACGATTCCACCAATGCCTCCGCCGAACACCTCGGCCCAGACCATCGGCTTGCGATTTCGCTTCGACGTGCCGGCGCAAAGATTGAACGACGCAGGATGCGCGGTGGCATCGATAATAAGGTCGCAGTCTCCGATCAGCTCGATGGTGGTATCCATGGCGATGGCGGAAGTCTGGCCACCAAGCGCGACCTTGCGAGTCACGACGTCGGCATCCGCTACGATCTGCTGAATCCTGTCGGCGAGGGCGTCGACCTTGTGCCATCCGATGGCCAGAGCGTCGAGTTCGTTGCGCACAAGGTTGCCCGTAAGGAAAACGTCTTCGTCGACGAGCAGGAACTTGCGCACGCCCGATCGGGCGAGCGACGCCGCGATCTTGGACCCGATCGAGCCACAGCCGACGATCGCCACGTGCCTGGTTGATATCGCGTCCCTATTGGAGGCAGACCGCTTCGCGAGCTCGCCTTCCTCGATGATCCGATAAGGGATCAGAAGCGGCAGGTTGTTTATGCTCCACTGGACGTCGTAGGCCGTGTGGCGACCGCTTTCTTCCAGGACGATCAGAAAAGGAAGCTCCTGCTTACCGAGCAGCGGCGCGAGATCCGGAACCAGCTTCGCCAGATCGTCGATCTCGCCCCCACCATGTTGTGCCAGAGCGCTCATGTCCTGCCGTGTCCGCAGCAGATAACCGGTCCGCGTTCCTGCGTTTTTGAGCTTCGGTTGTGGCGAAATCCAAAGTTCGTTGCCAGGCGCCCCTATCGCCGTCAGATGCGCCACGCGGTTTATACGCCTTGCGGTCGTCGACAGAGAGATCTTGACGACCATCTCGGAAAGGCGTCCGTCGAGCGAAGCCCAGGCGCCTTCCGGCACCATGAGACGCCAGGTTTCGAACCGAAGCTCCGCCGCAAGCGAAGTCCGGTGGTCCGAAAGGACGGCGCCCGTCCTTCCGTCCGGCGTGCGCTCGGCGGCGATGAGCCCAAACGCGCTCTCGACCATTATCGCGCCGGTGACCGTCGCGTCCCAATTGTCCGGTCGCCACTGGAGGCAAAGCTCGCCGCCGGCCCCGTACTGGTGTTCCGAGAGCCGACGTTCGCCGTGGGGCATGACGATCGGGGGAGTGTCCGGGAAGTTGATCGGGTAGATGACGGCAAGCGGGAACTTCTCCCCACCGTGCGCGACCTCGACGTCGACGCAGAGCTGAAGGTTGTCGAGAAAGCGAACGCGCACGCTTGTCAGCCAGTCGTGCTCCTCTTGGAGAGCGACGAGCGCAGCCTTTTCCAGGCGCGCCCGCGACTCGTCGGCCAGCCACCAGATCATGCGTACCCCTGCGGCTTGGTAGGCTGTCGGGCGGCATTCGCAAAGCTTGGCGCTGTCGTTGCCGCCGCGCCGGCCGAAGCTCCGCTTGCAGCACGGAGAAGACGATTGCCACCCGTAAGACGGTCCACCGCCTTCGTCGAAAGCCGGTAGCCCATCCTGGGTGTGAGGGCGTCCGCCATTTCTTGGAAGGAAACCGCCTGAGCGGCCGCGTTGAAATCGGCACGGGCGGTGCGGAGCCATCTGAAAAATGCCTCCGCCTTCTCAGGCTCCGCCTGCCATTTGTCGGCAAAGTTCTCGTAGGGGTCGGTCGGGTTGGCGATGACGTACTTCTGGCCGTCGTGCTGGATGAACTGATCCATCCCCTGCAGGATCGCGAATAGCGCGCCCGATATCGTCTCCTGGCCCTCGTAGGCATGCGCGGCCAAGGTGGTGATGATCACCGAGATCGGACGGACGTCCGGCTCCCTTGCAAACATGTTGTCGCGGTGCCGTTTAAGGATCATGATCGCCGACTGCAGAGGCGTCTTCACCTTGAAGTCTGGCATGTCTTCGACACTCGCGCGGAACCCCTGCCGATTGAGGGCCTCGACCTTCGCCCGCTTACGGCGAATGAGGACTTCCGACTGTCGAGAGGCGAACCAGCTCGAAAACCCTTTGGGATTCGAACGGGGCCAGTATTCCGTCTTCTCCATGTAGTTCGGAAGACGCCGGTCGGTGATCGAGATGGCCGTCTCCGACCATCGGGCGTCGTGCAAGATCGCGTCGAGCCGTCGCTTCTGTTCCACGCCGTTCGGGATGGCGGGGACGATGTCCATGTGGAACTGGGCGCCGTCGGCATAGTCGAGGATCCAGCAGCGATTTCCTTCGCGGACCGGCTTCGTCATGTTCTGGGCGTCGTGATAGGCTTTCACCTCTGCCCCGAGCAGTTGCTTCAACGCGAATGGCGAGAGGTGCTGCTTGGTCAGAAGACGGAATTCGCAGACCGAGTCGACGTCGTACTCCTCGTCTTCCGTCAGCGGTCGGATCGCCGTTCCAAGCCTGAACGATCCTTGGCAGTAGACCTGAGGGTCGAAGTGACGGACCGAACTTCCTTCACGATGAAGCCAGTCGCCGAACGACTTGAAGCTTCGATCGGCCTGATCGTATCGATGCTCGGGAATTTCGAGTTCTGCGATCAACGCTTCCAGAAATGCTTCGATCGTATTGACATGCACGTTCATGACTTCGACCTCGCTCGTACGCGTGAACTTTTAGATGATTCCAACCCGCGCGTTTGTTTCGTGTTTTGTTCCTTTGACTACTTCCAGGCGGACTGGTCCGCCTGGAAGGCTAGCTGTTCATTCTAAAAGCGCAGAATTGTTGAGTTTTTTCCAAAACTTCTGCACATTTGATGTCACTTGCGGAAACGAAACACGATCTTTCGTGACTTTTCAGTAGTGGGTTTCGTGACTCCGAGTATTACTGTTCGTGCTATTTCAGTTCACCCTATCCACACACTTATTCCTGCATTAATCAGCTGCACCCGCTGGTGGCACCGCACGTGTCGCACTTCTCGCAAGTCCCGTTCCGGACCATGGTGAAGTTCTGGCACTCGCCGCACATGTTGCCCGTATACCCTTGAGCAATGGAGCGCATGCGGCGTTCGTTTTCGACCTTCTTGGCTTCGGTCTTCGCGGTCGCGGCCTCGTCGGCGGCCTTGTCGGAGAAGAGGGCCGTGGTGGCTGCCTGTTCTTCGGCCAGTTCCTCGACGATCTCTTCGGCGAGTTCCTTGGCGCGCTCCTCGTAGTCCCGCTTGAAGGAGACGATTTCGGAGGTGGAGATGGCAACCGTCGGTTCCAGCTTGCGGGCGGCGGCACCGGCAAAGGCGGTGACGTTGGTGCCGGCCGAGGCGCGGGCAGGGGCGGCGGTTGCCGCACCCTTGATGTCGGCCGGGCGGTCGCTGCCGGTGCCGGAGACGAGCGTCGGCTTGTAGCCGCGGGTCAGGCCCTTGGAGACCACATCCGCCTTGCCTTCCGAGACGCCGCGGCCGAGCGCGGTGTTGGAGAAGTCCGACGTATCGACATGCGCGAGGTCGTGGCGGCCGAGATAGGAGATCGCCAGTTCGCGGAACACGTAGTCGAGGATCGATGTGGCGTTCTTGATCGCGTCATTGCCCGTGACGATGCCGGCCGGTTCGAACTTGGTGAAGGTGAACGCGTCGACATATTCCTCGAGCGGCACGCCATACTGCAGGCCGAGCGAGACGGAGATCGCGAAGTTGTTGATGAAGGCGCGCAGCGCCGAACCTTCCTTGTTCATGTCGAGGAAGATTTCGCCGAGGCGGCCGTCGTCGTATTCGCCGGTGCGCAGGAAGATCGTGTGTCCGCCGATCTTCGCCTTCTGGGTATAACCCTTGCGGCGGCCGGGGAGCTTTTCCTGGCTGCGGACGACCTTTTCGATGATCCGCTCGACGATCTTTTCGGTGATCGTCACGGCCTGGGCGGCTGCCGGCTGGGCCAGCAGTTCCTCGACGGCATCTTCCGCGTCGTCGTCGGCAATCAGCGACGAGTTGAGCGGCTGGGAGAGCTTCGAGCCGTCGCGGTAAAGCGCGTTGGCTTTCAGGCCGAGCTTCCAGGACAGCATGTAGGCGGAACCGCAATCCTCGACGGTCGCGTCGTTCGGCATGTTGATCGTCTTGGAGATCGCACCCGAGATGAACGGCTGGGCGGCCGCCATCATGCGGATATGGCTTTCGACCGAGAGATAACGCTTGCCGATCTTGCCGCAGGGATTGGCGCAATCGAAGACCGGCAGATGTTCGGCCTTCAGGAAGGGCGCGCCTTCCAGCGTCATCGCCCCGCAGACATGGATGTTGGCGGCTTCGATGTCCTTCTTCGAGAAACCGATATGTTCGAGCAGGTTGAAGCTCATGTCGGCGAGCTGTTCGTCGCTGACCTTCAGCGTGCCCTTGAGGAAGTCGGCGCCAAGCGTCCACTGGTTGAAGACGAACTTGATGTCGAAGGCGGCCTTCAGCGCGCCGTTGACGGCCTCGATCTTCTCGTCGGTGAAGCCCTTGGCCTTCAGCGAGCCGGGGTTGATGCCCGGAGCCTGGTTGAGGTTGCCGTGGCCGACCGCATAGGCCTCGATCTCGGCGATCTGGCTTTCCGAATAACCGAGCGTGCGCAGCGCTTCCGGGACGGCGCGGTTGATGATCTTCCAGTAGCCGCCGCCGGCGAGCTTCTTGAACTTGACGAGCGCGAAGTCGGGCTCGATACCGGTCGTGTCGCAATCCATCACGAGGCCGATCGTGCCGGTCGGGGCGATGACCGAGACCTGCGCGTTGCGGTAGCCGTGCTGTTCGCCAAGCGTGAGCGCCTTGTCCCAGGCGGCCTTGGCATGGGCGACCAGATCCTGGTCCGGGTTTTCCGAATGGATCAGCGCCACCGGGTTGACCGACAGCTGCTCGTAGCCGGAGGTCTCGCCATAGGCGGCGCGGCGATGGTTGCGGATGACCCGCAGCATGCTGTCGCGGTTCGGGGCGAAGTTCGGGAAGGGGCCGAGCTCGGAGGCCATTTCAGCCGAGGTGGCGTAGGAAACGCCGGTCATGATCGCCGTCAGCGAGCCGGCGATGGCGCGGCCTTCCGGAGAGTCATAGGCGATGCCGGTCGACATCAGGAGACCGCCGATATTGGCGTAGCCGAGGCCGAGCGTACGGTACTGGTAGGAAAGCTCGGCGATCTGGCGCGACGGGAACTGCGCCATCATCACCGAGATTTCGAGCACGACGGTCCACAGGCGGGTGGCATGTTCGTAGTCGGCGATGTTGATGCGGGCGGTCGTCTTGTCCTTGAACTGCAGCAGGTTCATGGAGGCGAGGTTGCAGGCCGTGTCGTCGAGGAACATGTATTCCGAGCACGGGTTCGAGCCGCGGATCGGGCCGCCGGCCGGCGACGTGTGCCAGTCGTTCATCGTCGAGTTGAAATGGATGCCCGGATCGGCGGACGCCCAGGCGGCGTAGGAGATCTGTTCCCAGAGGTCCTTGGCCTTCAGCGTCTTCATCACCCTTCCGTCCTTGCGGGCGGTGAGGTTCCAGTCCCCATCCTGCTCGACGGCGCGCAGAAAATCGTCCTTCAGCGAGACGGAGTTGTTGGAGTTCTGGCCGGAGACGGTGAGATAGGCTTCCGAATCCCAGTCCGTGTCATAGGTCTTGAATTCCAGGTCCTTGTAGCCCTGGCGGGCGAACTGGATGACGCGGCCGATATAGTTTTCCGGAACCTGGTCCTTCTTGGCGGCCTTGATCTCGCGCTTGAGGGCGGGGTTCTTGAGCGGGTCGAAGCAATCGTCGCCGCTGCCGCCTTCGCAGTTGAGGCAGGCCTTCATGATGGCCTTCAGGTGCTTGGAGACGATCTTGGAGCCGGTGACGAGGGCCGCCACCTTCTGCTCTTCCTTGACCTTCCAGTTGATGTATTCCTCGATATCCGGATGGTCGATGTCGACGACGACCATCTTGGCCGCACGGCGGGTGGTGCCGCCCGACTTGATGGCGCCGGCGGCGCGGTCACCGATCTTGAGGAAGCTCATCAGGCCGGAGGAACGGCCGCCGCCGGAGAGCTTTTCGCCTGCGCCGCGCAGCATCGAGAAGTTGGAGCCGGTGCCGGAGCCGTATTTGAACAGGCGCGCCTCGCGGACCCACAGGTCCATGATGCCGCCTTCGTTGACGAGGTCGTCCTCGACCGACTGGATGAAGCAGGCATGCGGCTGCGGATGCTCATAGGCAGACTTCGACTTGGTGAGCTTGCCGGTGAAGGGGTCGACATAGAAATGGCCCTGGCCGGGGCCGTCGATGCCATAGGCCCAATGCAGGCCGGTGTTGAACCACTGCGGGGAGTTCGGCGCGACGCGCTGGGTGGCGAGCATGTAGGCAAGCTCGTCCATGAAGGCGGCAGCATCTTCTTCGGACGTGAAATAGCCGCCCTTCCAGCCCCAGTAGGTCCAGGTGCCGGCAAGGCGGGAGAAAACCTGGCGGGCATCGGTTTCGGAACCGTACTGCTCTTCCTTCGGCAAAGCCTTCATCGCTTCCGTGTCAGCTACAGAGCGCCACAGGAAGGAGGGGACGTCATTCTCTTCGATCTTCTTCAGGATCTTGGGAACGCCGGCCTTGCGGAAATACTTCTGCGCCAGAACGTCCGTCGCAACCTGGGAGAACTGCGCCGGCACGTCGATGTCGGCAAGCCGGAAGACGATCGAGCCGTCCGGATTGCGGATCTCGCTGATCCCCTTGCGGAATTCGATTTCCCCGTAGGCGCCTGTCTCCGGCTTGGTGAAACGACGTTCGATGCGCATTGCCTTAAATCCCTCGTCAGTTGGCGCCCGATTGAAGAGCGCAGATGTGCCGCTCCAGCCCACACGTTCGACGCGCGCAGCCGGTTGAATGTTTCCCGTCCCAGGTGATCATCCGTAGATGCCAACCTGTATGTTGTGGTGATAACGGCTGCAACACTACTACATATAGTATTAACAGAATCTTTCCGCCAGTCCCAGCCGTTGTTCCGGAGCGGAAAATCGAGCACGCACGGCGACCCTGATAGCAGCCCGCCCCTCATAGCCGGACTGCAAGATCTTTCCCGTCAAACTCGAAGAAGAACCGGCCTCGTTAATTCCGGTCCAGTCGCCGCCGCAACGTAAGGAACACTGTCGAACGAGCCGAGAGATTCGTCAAGGCGTAGATTGCAACGCTTTTATAACCACAAGATATTGTGGTTCGCGGCTGTGGATAACGGGGACTAAGAAATAGCCGAGGATTCTCAGGCAGTTGCGCGGATAGCCTGAAACTTGCGTTACGAGGCGCAGAAATATTTCGTGAGCGGCGGCAGGTGCCGGAAGCCCGGTTCGGCAGGGTTTTGGGGGTTCGGCCGTACCATATCGAGACAGTTCAAGAATCTGT
Source organism: Neorhizobium vignae (assembly GCF_000732195.1). GTDB lineage: Bacteria > Pseudomonadota > Alphaproteobacteria > Rhizobiales > Rhizobiaceae > Neorhizobium > Neorhizobium vignae. The sequence goes on along the minus strand of NZ_JNNU01000012.1, from coordinate 150,225 downwards.
GGCTACCACTAATAGATAAGCCCGCACGGTTTTTTAACCGGCAGGCCCGTGACAAGCACCGAGATTTTTGAAAAGGGGCCGGAAAGAATCAGCCGCCGGCACTCGGCTCCTGATGAAGCCCTGTCCCCGCGGAAAAGAGGCCCAGTGGTCCCAACTGACTTCCAGTGCGTCGGGACGATAGCTGGCGCCAAGCCATCCGAAAAGGCGTGGATGTGTGCCGAACAGGTTCTTCATCGGCGAGCCCGTTGGGGCTTCGCTTATCTTTTCCCTTAGCGCTGCGGCAGCGATGCCGCAGCGCCAGGGATATTCGCCCGGCTCAGAGGGAATCGACGTTGATCCCGATCGTCACGGCGCCGATCGGCGTTCCGCTCTCATCGGAAATCGTCACGCTTGCCTGCGACTGCAGCGTCTGGGACGATTCGTCCTTTTCAACCTCGTCGACGAAGAGCGCATTCTTGCCGGCACCGAAGGATTTCTTGAATTTTGCCTCATCGCCCTGCCAATAATCGGAGGTTATGTCGCTCTGGCCGACATTGAGGCCCTTGGCGTCCATGATGAAGATTTCCGTAATCGCCCCTTCGGACTTTTCCTTCTTTTCGACGAGAAGTTTCGACAAGGCGTTGTTCAGCACGCTGTCGATCGTCGCGCGACTGGAACTGTCGACTTCGGCGCGCCATTTCTTGTCGAGCGCCAGGATATCGGCGTCGCTCAGCTTGGCATTGGTGGCATTCTGGGCCTTGATCGCCGAAATGATCACCGCGTCGGTGAGCCAGGGTTTTACTTTAGCGGTGACATATTCGGTCACCGGCGCGACGTGGGCCTCCTCGGCCTGAGCCGTGCCAAGCGGCAGCGCGGATACGATGCTGCCGAGAAGGAGCATGACGATGATCTTATGCATGGGTGTTTCCCTTCCATAGGTTACTGACGTTTATGAGGTCATGCCGCTGCAGAGGCGTCTTCAGGACGCTTGTCTGAACGGAGCGGCAAAGCCGGCTCTTTTGTCGGAGAGAGAGTGATGCCTCTCCGATTCGGAATGGGCTCCGGCGCCATTTCCGGCTGTTTTCCCGACAGTGAAGCTGCTGGCCGAACTCAGCAGCAGACGGCCTTGAGAGAGCAGTTCCTGGCAGGCCGCATTGGTTTCCTCCACCATCGCGGCATTCTGCTGGGTCGCCTGATCCATCTGGTTGATCGCGGTGTTGATCTCCTGCAGGCCCGTGGCCTGTTCCCGATAGGACTGGACGATCGACACGATGCTGTCGCTGATGCGGTTGATCTGGTTGCCGATCTGGAGAAGGGCATCGCCCGTGTCGTTGACAAGCCCGACGCCTGCCGCGACCTCCTGATTGGAGCTGGTGATCAGAACCTTTATTTCCTTAGCTGCATTGGCAGATCTCTGCGCCAGTTCACGCACTTCCTGAGCTACGACTGCAAAACCCTTGCCGGCCTCGCCCGCGCGAGCGGCCTCGACGCCGGCATTCAGCGCCAGGAGATTGGTCTGGAAGGCGATCTCGTCGATAACGCCGATGATGTGGCCGATCTGGCTGGACGAGGCCTGGATCCGGTCCATCGCCCCGATCGCATTGCGCACGACGGTTGCCGAGGAATGGGCGCCTTTCTTCGTCTCCTCGACGAGGTGCCCGGCGCTCTCCGCCTTCTGTGAAGAGGTTCTGACCGTTGTTGTGACCTGGCCAAGGGAGGCGGCGGTCTCCTGGAGAGCGGCGGCCTGTCGTTCAGTGCGCTGAGCCAGCTGGTCGGCGGCGCCGGCAAGCTCGCTGGAGCGATCTTCCACTTGGTGGGACGCTTCCTTGATCTCCGTCAGGGCGGCGGCAACCGCCTCGACCATGTTGTTGAAGTCCTGCTGCAGTTTTTCGAAATCCGGCCCGAGACCATCGAGATGAATCGAAAAGTCGCCTCCGGCCAGCCTTTCCAGCGCCTGTCCGAGCTGTGCCATGACGGCCCGTTGGGTGTTGCTGGTTTCCTCGGTGATCCTCGAATTCCGGGCGCGCTCCTCGTCAAGCGACTGGCGCTGCTCCGCCGCGATACGCTCTTCTTCGACCTTCGCAATAGCCTCGCCGCGGAACACTTCCAGCGCGCGGGAGAGCACGCCGATCTCGTCGCCATTGCGCTGGTAGTCGACCGGGGAGGTGAGGTCGCCGGTCTGCAAGGCGATGATGCGCGCACTGAGGTTCCGAACAGGGCGTCCCACAAGCCGGCGCATGGCCAAGAGGAAGGCTGTGACCGCAACGGTGATGACGAGCAATTGGATAAGCAGGGTGTTCAGCACTTCCTGCTGCGCCGTGGCGAGGATCTTCTCTACCGACCAGGCAGTGAAGAGATAGCCCGTGACCTTGCCGGATTTGTCTGCGGGCAGGGGCACAACGATCCCGACCAGACCTCTGGAAGCCAGCGTCGTATCGACAACCGTGCTGTCGGGTTTCTGGCCGATCGCCTGCGCCAGTTCGGCGGAAGACAGGACGCCTGCCACGCCTTCGCGTGCCCAGATGTCGACCGGCGCGAGCTCGGCGTTGAACGCGGCGAACTGGACGAGGTCGAGGGTAGGGTTGTCGCGCTGCAGAGCATAGGCTTCCCGCACCGCATTGACCTTGCCCCACTTCACGCCGCCGGCCGCAACCGACGCGAACTGCTCGGCGCCGCGCGACCACTGTGCCGTCGCCGTGCTGATCAGCAAGCGCGTTTCCGATATCCATGTATAGGTGGCCAAGGCGGAAACGCCACAAATATTGACCGCAACGATAAGCGCCGCCAGTTTTGTGGTCAGCGGCATCCTATTCAGAAAATCACGCATGCGGGCCTCGATGTCATGCAGACGCGACCGGGGGGGACCCCAGCCTCGCGGATTGAACTCGGACATCGTACGCTGAGAGTGTCACACGACAGGCATCATGCCCGTGCCGCCATTGTCAGGCAAAGCCTACGGACGACAGTGTTCCTTCTTTATATGAAGAAAAAATAAAATTAGCGCACCCTCATAAGGAAAGCGGCATCAGGCAGCAGAAATATAGCGCCTGGGACGAAACCTCGATGCGAGTTCCTTGACGAATGCCAAATTCAGGGCACACGGAAGTCCTCCGCGCGCCTTCACGACGCCGAAAGGCACGGATTTCGCGGCTGGCCGCAGGACGTGTTCTCGCGGGGATGACGCCACGTCGTCGCGCCCCGCCCGAAACGTTAGGGTTGTAGACCTTAGCTGCGGTCCGCCTTGGCAATCGGCTCCTGATAGGTGAAGCCCATGTCCCAGGGGAAGTAGATCCAGGTGTCCTGGCTGACTTCCGTGACGAAAGTGTCGATCATTGGCACGCCTGAAGGTTTGGCATAGACGCAGGCAAAATGCGCCTTCGGCAGCATGGTGCGCACTTCCGATGCCGTCTTGCCGGTATCGGTCAGGTCGTCGATGACCAGGACGCCGGCGCCTTCATCGACCATCAGTTCGGGCGTGATTCCCTTGAGCAGGTTCATTTCACCCTGGTTGACGTAGTCATGGTAGGAGGCGATGCAGACCGTCTCGATGAGGCGGATATTGAGTTCGCGCGAAATGATCGCCGCCGGCACCAGGCCGCCGCGGGTGATACAGACGATGGCGCGGAAATCCCGCTTGAGGCTTGCGAGACGCCAGGCAAGCGCCCGGGCGTCACGATGGAATTGATCCCAGGAAACGGGGAAGGCTTTTTCGGGAAGAGACATGAGGCTGGCCACCATTAGCGAAAGCATGTTGTTGGCTCTCGCTAATAGCGGCAATTCGCCCGAAGACGCAAGGATTTGTCAGCGGGAAAGCAAAGTCAGCGCCGTCATCGAATCAAGCAGGCTGCGTGTCACGCCGCCGAACAGCATTTCCCACCAGCGCGAATGGCCGTAGCCGCCCATCACCAGAAGGTCGACGCTGCCTTCCGACAGATGGTTCTCGATCGCCGCTGCCGCAGAAACGCCGCTCTTTCCCTGCGTCGACAGCGTCACGTTGATCCCGTGCCGGGCAAGGGTGGTCGCGATCTCGGCGCCTGCCATTTCAGGCGTCTGGCCGCCGCGGTCGCTCGGATCCACGCAAAACACCTCGACGCTGTCCGCGCCTTTGAGGAACGGCATCGAATCGAAGGTTGCCCGCGCCGCCTCGCGCGAACCGTTCCAGGCGATCATCACCCGCTTGATCGGTTGCGGCACCTTCAACGTATAGGGGACGAGCAGCATCGGCCGGCCGCTGTCGAAGAGGAAAGTCTCGAGATCGGCGCGGTGATCGGCATGCGCCGGATCGCTCTGGCTCGCAACGATCAGATCGACGGAACGGGCGGTATCCATGACCGAATGGGAGCCGTAGCCCGCCGACGACATGAAGCTGCGCCACTCGATGGAAAGTCCCTCGCGGGACGATCGTTGCCTGAAGATCCGCTCCACCTCCGCCGTCTCCTTCTGCGCCGCGTCCTGCAGGATCTGCACTGCGGAGGGATCCGGAATTTCCATCGGCGCAATCAGCGGCACGGCGGCCAGCGTTTCTGCGTGGACGCCGATCAGGTGGGCGGAGAAACGTTCGGCGAGCGCGATCCCGTAATCCGTGATCGGCCCGGCGTTTTGAGGTGTGTCGAGAACCGCTAGAATGGTCTTGTAGGCCATGGCTGCATCTCCTCATCAACTGGCTCTGCGGGATTGGGAGCCAGTCTCATATAATTACGTGTGTCGCACGTTGATCCCGGTCAAGGAGTGGCCGCCGAGAGAGGGTAAGGCAGAGTGCCCCGGGTCAGGCGTCGGCTGTCGGATTGGTGGCGATCTTGGCGCGGTCGATGCCGGCGATCATCTCCGCCACGGCTTGCGCGGCCGCATCGAGAACCTGCGGGTCGCGGGCGCGCACGACGATTTCGGTCGAGAATCGCTGCCCGTCATATTTCGGATAGGAGCCGATGCTGGTCTGAGGATGCGCCTTCTGCACGGCCGACAGCAGCGTGCCGATATCGCCTTCGCCATAGGGGCAGGGCAGCGCCCGCGACAGCATTTTTGCGCCCGAGCGCAGCATCGGAAGCACGTTGTCGACCATCGCCTGGAAAACCTGCGGCACGCCCGCCATCACATAGACGTTGCCGATGATGAAGCCCGGGGCGGTCGAAACCGGGTTTGCGATATGCCTGGAGCCCTCGGGCATGCGGGCCATGCGCTGACGGGCCTCGGTGAATTCCATCTCCCGCCGCTTGTACATGTCGGCAAGCAGTTTCATCGCGTCGGGATCGTGGATGCAGGGCACGCCGAAGGCCTTCGAGATCGCGTCGGCCGTGATGTCGTCATGGGTCGGGCCGATGCCGCCCGAGGTGAAGACGTAGTCGTAACGGCCGCGCAGCGCATTCAGCGCCTCGACGATCGCATCCTCCTCGTCGGCGACGATCCGCACTTCCTTGAGGTCGATGCCTGAAAGCGTCAGCAGATCGGCGAGGTGGCCGATATTCTTGTCCTTGGTCCGGCCGGACAGCAGCTCGTCGCCGATGGCGAGCATGGCAGCGGTGACGATCAAGGATGGTTGCGACGCTTCAGACATGGATATTCCTCCGTGATTGCCTCACTCCTAAGCCCAAACTTTTCGAGGCAGAAGCGATTTTGTCGTGACGGATGCAGAAACCTCGTCTGTTACGAATTTATGATCCGCAAGCGAAATATCGTCTCCGAATGCTGAACAGTGCGTAGACCTCGCAAGGGCTGTCGCTCACTCGTGGAGCCGTTACATGTGGGTCTGGTTCTGGCCGCAGACGGCCTTGTTCACACATCACATGGAATGGAGAAGATCATGGCAAAGGTTCTCGTGCTTTATTATTCCGCTTACGGCCACATCGAAAAGATGGCCTATGCCGTTGCGGAAGGCGCAAAGTCGGCAGGCGCCGACGTGACGGTCAAGCGTGTTCCGGAACTGGTTCCGGAAGAGGTCGCCAAGGCCTCTTATTACAAAATGGACCAGCAGGCTCCGGTCGCAACCGTCGAGGAACTCACCGAATACGACGCAATCATCGTCGGCGCCGGCACCCGCTTCGGCACGGTCGCCTCGCAGATGCGCAACTTCTGGGATCAGACCGGCGGCCTCTGGGCACAGGGCAAGCTGGTCGGCAAGATCGGCTCGATGTTCACCTCGTCGGCAACCCAGCACGGCGGCCAGGAATCGACCATTCTCGGCTTCATTCCGACCTTCCTGCATCAGGGCATGGCGGTTGTCGGCCTGCCTTATGCCTTTGCGGGCCAGATGGGCACCGAAGAAGTCAAGGGCGGCTCGCCCTACGGCGCCAGCACGATCACCAACGGCGACGGTTCGCGCCAGCCTTCGGAAATCGAACTCGAAGGTGCCAGGTTCCAGGGCGCCCACGTCGCCAAGCTGGCCGCCAAGCTCGCTGGCTGATTGAACTGCTATAATTTCTGAAGGGCGCGGCGAGAAATTCTCCGCGCCCTTTTTGCATTCCGCTCATCCGACCGTCTTGCTTTTTTTAGCAACAGGCGAACCGCTTCCGCAATTTCGGTGCTTGACGGCGTCGCGCAAGTTCAAGAAACAGGACGCCCATGCGGACGTGGCGAAACTGGTAGACGCAAGAGACTTAAAATCTCTCGGCCTTTGGTCATGCGGGTTCGATCCCCGCCGTCCGCACCAAGCCTGCCCCTGCCTGCAACCGTTTGCGATGAAGACCGTTTGATATCCATTTTGATGGAGGCGTGCTTTGGGCTTTACCTTTGCCATCGGCGACATCCACGGCTGCCTGGCGCAGCTGAAGGTAATGCTCGGGCAGGTGGAGGATCACGCGCCTTCAGGGCACGTGGTGTTCATCGGCGATTATATCGATCGCGGGCCGAAGAGCAGGGGCGTGCTCGACCTCGTCATGGCGGGGCCGCGCAAGGAAGGGTGGCGGTGGACGGCGCTCAAGGGCAATCATGAGGACATGATGGTCCGCGCCCACCAGAACCGTGGGCACGACGAGATCGTCTGGCTCGACAATGGCGGCCGTGAGACGATGGTTTCCTTCGACCGCTACGTGCCGCCCGTGGTGCTGTCATGGTGCGCGCATCGTCCCTTGATCCTTGTCGACGAGCACCGGATCTTCGTGCATGCCGGCGTCGACGAGACTCTGCCGCTCGAGGGGCAGCGGGAGCGCGACCTGATCTGGAAGCGATTTGCAAGCGACGAGGACGGCGAATTCTGGGGCCGGCATCTCTGCCACGGCCATACGCCGCTTCCCGGCAATCCGCAGACGATCGGCAACCGCACCAATATCGACAGCGGCTGCGTGTTCGGCGGCGAGCTGACCTGCGCCGTCTTCGACGACGACGAACCGGGCGGGCCGGTCGAATTCCTGCGCGTGCCTGGCTAGTGCCGCCAGAAGACCGGCGTCAGCAGGACAAGGACGGTCAGGATTTCGAGACGCCCGAGCAGCATCATCAGCGACAGTAGATAGAGCGCCGGATCGCTGATCGTGGAAAAGTTGCCGACGGGGCCGACGATCGGGCCGATGCCGGGACCGACATTCGACAGCGCGGTGATCACCGAGGACGTGGCGGTCAGGACGTCGTAGCCGAACAGCGCGATGCCGATGCTGCCGACGACCCAGAGGAAAATGTAGAGGCTGACGAACAGGAAGACCGCGCGCTGCGTCTCGGCATCCACCGTCAGGCTGCCGTAACGTACGGGATAGATCGCGTTCGGATAGATGAGCTTGTTCAGCCCGGCGCGGATGACGTTGACCATCACCACGAAACGATAGGCCTTGATGCCGCCGGCCGTCGAACCGGAGCAGCCACCCATGAAGGTTGCAAAGAAGGCGACGAGCACCGCGAACGGTCCCCAGAGCGTGTAGTCGTCGCTCGCAAAGCCGCCCGTCGACAGGATCGAGGTCATGTTGAAGAACGAATGGATCAGCGCGTCGTCGAGTTCGACGCCATTCCTCAGGTGATGGTAGACCGCAACGCCGACCGAGATGATGCAGAGATAACCGAGGAAAACCAGGATTTGCGGATCGCGCAGCGTATCCAGCCGGCCGCGCACGGCAAGCAGGATCAGCACCGAAAACGGCAGGCTGCAGATCGCGAGGAACAGGGTGCCGACCAGCAAGATCGCCTTGCTGTCGAAATAGCCAAAAGACATGTCGTGCGTCGAGAAACCGGCCGTCGCGATCGTCGTCATCGCATGGTTCAGCGCATCGAAATGGTCCATGCCGGCAAGATCGTATGCGACAGTGCAGGCAAGCGTCAGCAGCACGTAGACGATCAGGAAGGCCCGGGTGAAACTCGCAAGCCGGGCGAACGGCTTGTCGTTGGTCTCCGACGATTCGAGCTTGAAGATCGAGGCGCCACCGACTTTGAGGAACGGCAGCACGAAGAGGCCGAGGCCGACGATTCCGATGCCGCCGAGCCAGCAGAGCAGCGAGCGCCAGAGCAGGATGCCGGGCGGCATGATGTCCAGCCCGACGATGACGGTCGAGCCCGTGGTGGTGATGCCGGAGATCGATTCGAACAGCGCCTGTGCAAACGAGAGTTCGTGTTCGGCAAGGAAGAGCGGGATGGCGCCCACTACCGAAAACATCGCCCACAACACGTTGACCAGCAGGAAACCCAGCCGCTTGTTGAAGACCGGCGGTGGGCCATGGGTCGCGAGCGCCGCTGCCGCCGCAAGTCCGCCGACCATGAAGCCGGACATCGCGAAGACCTGCCAGTCGCGATGCCCGTAATAAAGGTCCACCATCGCCGGCAGGAACATGGCGAGCGAGAGGTAGAGCGCGCAGAGCGCCGTCATGTAGATGACCGACCGAAGAAGATTGGCGTTCAAAAAATGGTTGTCCCGAAGTTCGCGGCAACTGAAAGAAGCTTTGTCTCAGCCGTAAGCCTATGGCATAGCGGGACCATTCTGGAAATTCAATGGATGGCCGATGTGACCGAGGCAGACGTGACCAAGGCGGGCATGACCAAGGCAGGCGTGACGAAAGTGGGCGTGGACGAAGCGAGAGTGGCGATGCGGGAGATCTTCCCCGAAACGCCGCTGCAGATGAACGAGCACCTCAGCCGCCGCTACGGCGCCGAAATCTGGCTGAAGCGCGAGGATCTGTCTCCGGTCCGCTCCTACAAGATCCGCGGCGCCTTCAACTTCCTGCGCAAGGCGATTGCCTCAGGCGCAAAAGGCAAGACTTTCGTCTGCGCCTCGGCCGGCAATCACGCGCAGGGGTTCGCCTTCGTATGCCGTCATTTCGAGGTACCGGGCGTGGTCTTCATGCCGGTGACGACGCCGCAGCAGAAGATCGACAAGACCCGCATGTTCGGCGGGCCTTTCATCACCATCCGGTTGATCGGCGACATTTTCGACCAGTGCTATGCGGCGGCCCGCGCCCATGTGGAAGAGATCGGCGGCGTCATGGTGCCGCCTTTCGACGACGCCGACATCATCGAAGGCCAGGCGACCGTTGCGGCCGAACTGGTTGAGCAGTTGCCGGAAGGCGTGAAGCCCGACCTCGTGATCCTGCCGGTCGGCGGCGGCGGGCTTTCCTCCGGGACCACCGGCTACCTGAAGGACATCGTCAAGCGGGAAGACTTTCTCTTCACCGAACCTGAAGGCGCGCCGAGCCTGAAGAAGAGCCTCGAGGCGGGCGAACCGATCACGCTCGCCAAGCTCGACAATTTCGTCGACGGGGCGGCGGTGGCGCGGATCGGCGACCTGAATTTCGAAGCCCTGAAGGACTTTTCGCCGGATCAGGTCCTGCTGGTGCCGGAAAATGCCATCTGCGTGACGATCACCGAGATGCTCAACGTCGAGGGTGTCGTGCTGGAGCCGGCGGGCGCCCTGTCGATCACGGCGCTGGAGATGCTCGGACGGGAAAAACTGGCCGGCAAGACGGTGGTCTGCGTTGTCTCGGGCGGCAATTTCGATTTCGAGCGCCTGCCCGACGTCAAGGAACGCGCCATGCGCTATTCCGGCCTCAAAAAATACTTCGTGCTGCGGCTTGCCCAGCGCCCGGGCGCACTGCGCGATTTCCTCAACCTGCTTGGGCCGGAAGACGATATCGCCCGGTTCGAGTATCTGAAGAAATCGGCGCGCAATTTCGGCTCGATCCTGATCGGCATCGAAACCGCAAGACCGGAGAATTTCGCCGGCCTGCTCGAACGCTTCGAAGCCGCCGGCATGGGCTACCAGGACATTACCGAGAACGAGATCCTGGCAAACCTCGTCATCTGAGCACGGTCTGCAGCCAGGCCAACGTCCGCTCGACCAGCGGTGTGGTGGTCGTCGGCGAGCCGATGTCGCCGGCAATCACGTGATTGCCGGGATCGCCGGTCTGGCCGATATCGAAAAGCGTGTGAGGCCCGCCCCAGCGAGCTGCGACCGCGCGCACCTTGTCGGGCCGGATGACCTGGTCGAGCGAGGAATAGAGGAATAGCGCCGGCGTCTTGATCTGCTCGACGGGGCTCTCGACCGAGAGCTTCACGAGTGCGGCCATCGGGAGCAGCGCTTTTGTCGGATAGCGGGTCGTCCAGTGAGCGGCATGACGGTCGCTATAGGGCGTGAAGCCGCGGCTTTCGCCTAGCAGCAGTCTTGAAAGCTGCGGCGCGACCGGTGTCGTCAGCAGAAATGCGGCAAAGCTGTTGATGCCGTAGTTCGGCGATACGAACACGGCCGCCGAGATGCGCGATGCGATCTTCGGATCGGCAAGCGCCAACGTCGCAAGCGAGGCGCCGGTCGAGGTGCCGATGACGATGACGCGATTGCCGACCGCTTCGCCGATCGCGACACTTTCGGAAAAGTCCGCCAGCCAGTCTTCGAGGCTTGCTTCGCCCATGGCGTCGCCGCTGCGGCCGTGGCCGGCGAGCCGGGTGAAATAGAGATTGGCGCCGAGCGCCGCCGCGACGCGGTCGGGCAGGGGGCGAATCTCCTCGGCCGAAGCCGAGAAGCCGTGCAGGTAGACGATCGCGAAGGACGTCTTTGCCTTTGTCGCAGGATCGGCCCAGACGATACGTTTGGTGGCACCCGGGCGGATGTCGGGATAGCGGCTTTCGCCGGCGGCGAGATAGGCGTCGACATCCACGCCGAGGCGGGCCTTGTCGAAAGCGGGAAACCCGTCAGCGGGCATGCGCGGGCCGGACATCAGCATCACTCCGAAGGAGGTGATCAGGATCGCGCAGACATAAATGGCCGTCCGCCATGACAGAAATCTCCTCCGCATCCGGCACTCCCTCCGAACCGAGGAAGATGATAGGCGGGCTTCGTGACGGCGGGAAGTCCATCGGCCGCAGATCGTCGCTCTAGTTGCAGATATGCGGCCTGGAGGGCAGGGTGCAGAAGCCACGACGCTCCACCTCGAGCCGGGCCTTCTCGATGACATTGGTCCAGACGAGGCCCGGAAAGCCTGAAGGCACCATGTCCCAGGTGTCGCGGTCGTCTATGCCGGAAGATCCGGCATCGCCGGCCTCGAACGGGCCGATCAGCACGACATCCGAACCGGCCGCCTGCATCCGGTTGTAGAAACACTGCGGCCAGCCCCAGAGCAGGAAGGCAAGATTGGCGGGGACCGGGACGAGGGTGTTGCGGCAGGCCTCCGGCACATGACCGCTCCAGCCAAGCGCCAGATAGTTGAGGAGGCAGGATTTGGCCGTGCGGTTGGAATAGCCGGGAAGGCCGGGGACAAGTGTCACCGCTTTTTCGGTCGGCTCGTTTCCGCCATAAACGCCGAACGTCGATGCCCGCGCAGCAGGGTCGGTCTTGAGAAGCGTGGCCAGAGCGTCGCCTTCCTCGGTGCGGCGGCTCTTGAAGTTGATCAGGAAACGACCCTCCGGCAGGGCGGTGAAGACTTCCGGCAAAGTCGGCATCAGGCCCTTGCCCTGGCCTCGGAACGGAAAGGTCCGGCCGCCGTCGGCGGTGTAGCCGTAGCCGATGTCGAATGTCTTCAGGACCTGCATTGGCGTCTGTTCCGTGACGCCCTTGCCCTCGGTGCGGCAATCGAGCGTCCAGTCGTGGAAAACGGCGAACTGCTTGTCCGGCGTGAGATGCACGTCGAGTTCGACGACGTCGGCGCCGGCATCGAAGGCGGCCTGCATGCCTGCCACGGTGTTTTCCAGATAGGCATGCGTCGGCGGCAACATCAGGCTCGCGGTGCAGGTGTCGGTCTCGATTTCGGTGGCATCGAAAAGCTGATGCTGACCGCGATGGGCAATGATCCTGAGCGGCTTGTCGTTCGGAAAGCGGGAGAGCAGGGAGGTATTGCCGATCCAAAGCGCGGCAATGACGGTGAGGAGGAATGCTGCGGCGATCTTCCATTTCATGCGGTCAGGCTCCCAACTGTGCGGCTGGATATGAGACGTCGGACCGTGACTTTTCCTTGGCTCCCCTGCTTCCTGCCTGCGCAGGAATGTGCTAGGCAGCCGCCATGGCTTCGTTTCTGTCCAATATTTTTTCGATGTTCTCCGGTGGCGGCAAATCGGCCGAGGCACCTGCCGCTTCCGCCAAGCCTGTCGAGCATGGCGGCTGCATCATCCATCCCGCGCCGATCCGCGAAGGCTCGCAGTTCCGGCTGGCCGGACGTATCGAAAAGGACGTGGACGGCGAGACCCTGGTGCGCAATTTCGTCCGCGCCGACGTCTTCACCTCCATGGACGACGCGGTTGAATATACCGTCCGCAAGGCTCAGCAGATCATCGACCAGAATGGTCCCTCGCTGTTTTCCGATGGGGAGAAGTCGCGCTCGGCGTGACATGCGTTCCGCATCGTGATCGCAAAAATTGCAGGCCACACTCAAAATTAAAGCATTAGCGATAGCTTGAGGCATCTGTTCCGATGTCTTTCTGCGGTCGACTTTTTAATGCGATCTCGCTGGTCATATTTTATGCTTTTTATTGGCTGCTGCGGACTTTCCGTCGGCCTTGTCCCGGGCTTTGCCTTCGCGGACGATCTCCTTTCGCACAATTCCCGGCTGGACATGACATGGGTGCTTGTCGCCGCCGGACTGGTGATGATGATGCAGGTCGGCTTCCTTCTGCTCGAAGCCGGCATGGTACGATCGAAGAATTCGATCAACGTGGCGCAGAAGAACCTTCTCGATTTTGTCTTCGGCGTCGTCGCGTTCGCCGCGGTCGGCTTCATGATCGCCTTCGGCCGTTCGAACGGATTCCTGTTCGGGACGCAGAGCGAGTTCTATTTCCTGCGCGGTCTCGACAGCTGGCAGTCGGCCTTTTTCGTCTTCCAGGTCATGTTCTGCGGCACCGCCGCGACGATCGTGTCGGGCGCCGTTGCCGAGCGCATGAAGCTGGCGGCCTATGTGTTCGGCTCGCTGTTCATGTCGGGGCTGATCTATCCGGTCTTCGTGCACTGGGCCTGGGGCTCGGCGCTGTTCCCGAATGCCTCGGCCTTCCTGTCGCAGATGGGTTTCGTCGATTTCGCGGGCTCCACGGTCGTTCATTCGACCGGCGGCTGGGTGGCACTCGCGGCCTGCATGGTTATCGGCCCGCGCATCGGCAAGTTCAATGCCGACGGAACGCCGGTCAGGATCGCCGGCCATAGCCCCGTGCTCTCGACCACCGGCGCGCTGCTGCTCTTCATCGGCTGGATCGGCTTCAACGGCGGTTCGACGCTCGGCGTTACCGACCAGGTGGCGTCGATCATCATGAACACGGTTCTGGCCGGCGGCATGGGTACCTGCGTCGGTTATGTCATCGGCTTCTACCAGGACGGCGTCATCCTTCCGGAAAAATCGAATTCCGGCATGCTCGGCGGGCTCGTTGCGGTCACCGCCGGCTGCCATATCCTCGACCCGGCAAGCGCCCTGATGGTCGGGGCGATCGGCGGCGCGGTGGCGATCTTCGGCAATGCCTTCATCGAGAGAACGCTCAAGATCGACGACGCTGTCGGCGCCATCGGCGTGCATGCCTTTGCCGGCGTCACCGGAACCCTGCTTCTGGCACTTCTCGCGCCGGTCGATCAGCTTCCGGCCGGCGGCAGGCTGGCGCAGCTGCATGTGCAGCTGGTCGGCGTCGGCGTCAATTTCTACTGGTCCTTCGGGCTCGGCTACGCCTTTTTCTGGACGGCGAACCGGCTGATGCGCATCCGCGTTTCTGCAAGGGACGAAGAGGACGGGCTGAACCTTGCCGAACACGCGACCCGCCTCGGCGTCGGTCATGTCGAGGATGCGCTGACCGATCTTCTCGGCGGCAATGCCGACCTGCGCAAGCGCCTTCCGATGGTCAAGGGCGATGAGGCCGAAAAGCTGACCGCCCTCTTCAACCGGCTGATGGACAATATCGAGGAGGAGGAGCGCAGCCGCGGAGAGCTGATCGAGCTCCGGCGCGACAACGAGGAATCAGAGCGCGTCGCAGCGCTTGCGAACGCGACGTTCGAGGCGATCCTGATCCACCGGGACGGGGTCATCGTCGACGGCAACGAACAGCTCGGCAAGATGATCGGCCTCCCCCTTGTCGAGATCATCGGCCGGTCCGCATTCGATTTTCTGCAGGACGGCGAGACGATCCGCGTCGTCGACATGATGAAACTCAACGACGACAACAGCCACGAGATCCGCGTGAGGCTGGCGGACGGCGGGGAGATTCCCGTCGAGGCGCGGGGCCGCGACATCCTCTACCGCGGGGAGAAAGCCCGTATCGGCTGCCTCGTCGACCTCAGGGAGCGCAAGCTGGCGGAGAGCCGCATGCGCTACCTCGCTCTCCACGATCCGCTGACCGGCCTGCCGAACCGTGTGCTGTTTTCCGAGCGGCTGACCGAGCTGGTGGACGCGGCTCGAAGCGGCACGGGATGCGGCGTCCTGATGGTCGATCTCGACCGCTTCAAGGACATCAACGACATCCACGGCCATCAGGCGGGCGACGCCGTGATCCGCGAAACCGCCGTCCGGCTTGCGGCCGAGGCAGGCCCGGACAACATCGTCGCCCGGCTCGGCGGCGACGAATTCGCCGTCATCATCGCCCATACGTCCGATACCGAGGAACTGGAGAAATTCGGCGATCGGCTGCTCGCCGCGATGGCCAACCCGATCGATATCGGCCACGGCGAGCAGGTCAATATCAGCGTCAGCATCGGCGGCGCGCTGTGCCTCGAAAACGCGGGGGACATGGACGCGCTGATCGGCAGCGCCGACGTTGCGCTCTATCATGCCAAGAATGCCGGCCGGAACGCCTGCCGCATGTTCAGGCCCGGCATGAACGAACTGATCGAAAAGCGCCGGGCGCTGGAAGTCGATCTGGAAATCGCCCTGCAGCGGGGCGAGTTCGAGCTCTACCTGCAGCCGCGTGTCGAGGCGGAAAGCGGCCTCATCATCGGCCACGAGGCCCTGCTGCGCTGGTTCCATCCGAAACGCGGCATGATCAGCCCGGGCGATTTCATTCCGGTCGCGGAAGCTTCCGGCAAGATCATCCGGCTCGGCGCCTGGGTGCTCGCCGAGGCCTGCAGAATCCTCGACGACCTCGACGGCCATATCAGCGTCAACGTCAGCCCGCTGCAGTTTCGTCACGCGGATTTCGTCGCCGATCTTGCCGACCTGCTGAAGCGCACCGGCGCCGATCCGCACCGGATCGAGCTCGAGATCACCGAAAGCGTGCTAATCGAGGATGACAAGCGCGCCGTGCAGATCCTCAACGATCTGAAGCGCATGGGTTTCCACATCGCGCTCGACGATTTCGGCACGGGATATTCGTCTCTGAGCTATCTCAGCCGTTACCCGTTCGACACGATCAAGATCGACCGCAGCTTCGTCAACAACCTGAACCTGGTCGACAATGCGCAGATCATCGTGCGCACGATCATAGACCTTGGCACGGGTCTCGGCATGAAGATCGTCGCGGAAGGCGTCGAAACGACCGAGCAGGCACTGTTCCTCGCGCATGCAGGCTGCGACGAGCTGCAGGGGTATCTTCTCGGCAAGCCCCGGAAAGTCAGCGAGATCACGCGCGAAATCGATCCGGCGATCGCCACTCAGCTCCGTAACGTGCCGAAGAAGCTGCCGGAGATCCAGGATTACCCCGCGTTCGAAGGGGAAACCCACCAGCCGTTATTGCATAGTCATGCATAATGGCCATAATCCGCATGGGTTGGAGCACGTAAAACGATAGCCGTTACAGCGGTATAGCACCTGCAGGGGGTGGAAGCGGATCGAAATGCAAGCGTTCAATCTAGCCCTCTTCCTTGTGGAAGCGGTGATCTACTTTTCTGTCATGACGGCGTTCCTGCATTTCCGTCGTCAACTCGGCCTCGGGGTGTTCCTGGCCGCACTCGGCGTCATGCATTTCATGGAGACCTACCTCGCCGCGGTCTTCTACATCGATCTTCCGTTCGGCACCGTTTCGCCAGGCTCCTCGGTCTTTTTTGCCGGCAAGCTGATGATGATCCTGCTCCTCTACCTGAAGGAGGATGCGGCAGTCGTTCGCCAGCCGATCTACGGGCTTTTCCTGGGCAATCTCCTGACGGTTGGCATCGCTCAGATCCTCCAGGCGCACGAAGTCGTGGCACTGCCGGGCGGCCGCCCCGCCGACATGGCGTTCTTGAGCGAGATGGGCTGGCTGATGGTGTGGGGCACGGCGCTTCTCTATGTCGACGCGATCGGCATCATCCTGCTCTACGAACGGCTGGGCCGGGTTCTGGGCAACAATGTCGTGCTGCGTTTCGCGATCAGCGGCGCAGCTGTCCTGACCTTCGACCAGATCGGCTTTTATTCGGGGCTGAACATCCTCTTCGGGGCGCCGCCTTCGGTCTTCTTCGGCGGCTGGTATGCCAAGCTGCTGTCCGTTGTGCTCTATTCGCTGCTGTTTGCCGTCTATCTCAAGATTGAGCAGATCCCGCGGCTCGCCAGATCGACGCGCGAGATCACCGATATCTTCAACGACCTGACGTTTCGCGAGCGTTATCAGGCGCTGCTTGCCAAGAGCGGGGTCGACGGGCTGACCGGTCTTTTCGACCGCGGGCGCCTCGAGGCAGATGTTCCGAAGCTCATTCACCGCTGTCTCGACCGGGGAAAAGGGCTCAGCCTCATCATCGTCGACGCGGATCATTTCAAGCAGGTCAATGACCTCTTCGGCCATCTGAAGGGTGATGAGGTGCTGAAGGAAGTTGCCGTATGCCTGCAGGCCGGCTCCCGCCCGAGCGACCATCTCTCCCGTTTCGGCGGTGAGGAATTCGTGCTGATCCTGCCCGATACCGACCACGACAGCGCCTTGATGATCGCTGAACGCCTGCGGACCGCCATCTGCCGTTCGGTCATTCGTCCCGACGGCCAATGCGTCACCGTCTCGATCGGCGTGGCCACGGCTCCGGAAGACGGACACGCACTCGATACGCTGCTCGGGCGTGCCGACGAGCGGCTCTACCGCGCAAAAAATGACGGCCGGGACAACGTCCACGGCCGTCTTGGCAGGCTCGTCCCGTCAGGCGCAGGGACGGCTTAAGCGGCGAGAGCGAGCTGCCGGTTACGCTGCTGGGCGCTGGCGACCGCCTTTTCAGCAGCTTCGGGGCCGAAAGCGACGCCTTCGACATAGATGACTTCCACATCCGTCATGCCCAGGAAGCCGAGGACGGTCGTCAGGTAGGGGACGGCATGGTTCATGCCGGTGGCCGGGCCCTGGGAATAGACGCCGCCGGATGCAAGCACGATATAGACCTTCTTGCCCTTGGCGAGGCCTTCCGGGCCTTCAGCCGTGTAGCGGAACGTCTGGCCGGCGCGGGCGACGTTGTCGATCCAGCTTTTCAGCGT
Organism: Neorhizobium vignae; assembly: GCF_000732195.1. Taxonomy (GTDB): domain Bacteria; phylum Pseudomonadota; class Alphaproteobacteria; order Rhizobiales; family Rhizobiaceae; genus Neorhizobium; species Neorhizobium vignae. The sequence goes on along the minus strand of NZ_JNNU01000012.1, from coordinate 132,532 downwards.
CGAATAGATGTTGAAGTTGATGAGGCCGGTGGCGATGACCACGGTGTCGGCAGCCAGCAGTTCGGCGACCAGCTTGTCGGAATAGTCGGCGGCGGCAGCTTCTGCCGGGGTGCGGTCGGCCGCCGGCTTGCGGATGGCGGACGTGGTGACGCTGTCGAGATGCGGGATCGGGTTGGCACCGAGATCGCGATGGACAACCGACGTACCGTTGTCGCGGGCGCTCAGTTCGTTGGCGAGGTCATGGGCCACCTTGCTGGACAGCGAGTCGTCGCCGCGCGGGCTGGAAGTGACGAGGAGGATGGAGGACATGCTTTTTTTCCTTGTCTGGAGATCTTATCTGCGGTCTTGGGCCCGCAGAAGGATTGGAGAGCGGGTGGATCCGCTGTGCTCGAGGGAATAGATAGGCGTGGACGCTCATCGATAAAACTGAGATAATATCGAAGCTATCTATCGAAAATCTGGATGACGACCATGGATGCCAATCCCACACTCGATCAGTTGCAAGTGTTTCTGGCGGTTGCCGAGACGGGCAGCTTTTCCGCAGCCTCGCGGGTGCTGAACCGGGCGCAATCGGTGGTCAGCTATACGATCGGTAATCTTGAAACCCAGCTGGAAGTGGCGCTTTTCGAGCGCAGCGGCGCCCGCCAGCCGAAGCTGACCGAAGCGGGCAAGGCGCTGCTGACCGACGCCCGGCGCATCGTCGCGGACCTCCAGGTGATGCGCGCCCGGGCGAAGAGCATCAAGCAGGGGCTGGAGGCGGAACTGTCGGTGGCGCTGAGCGTGATGGTGCCGTCGGATGCCGTTGTGGCGGAGCTGCGTGAGTTCCGGGAGAGATTCCCGAGCGTGGCGCTCAACCTCAATGTCGGCGAGCTCGGCATGGTCATGGAGATGGTCATTTCCGGCAAGGCCGATATCGGTATAGGCGGATCGATCCTTCGGCAGGAGGATTCGGTGGTGATGGAGAAGATCGGCTATTCCTTCATGATTCCGGTCGCCGCCGCCGAACATCCGCTTGCAAAACTCGGTCGGCCTCTGACGCTCGCGGACGTGCGCGAGGAAGTCCAGATGGTCGTGACGGATACGTCCGGCCTGACGAAGGGCCGCGATTTCAATGTTCTGTCCTACAAGACATGGCGCGTCAGCGACATCGCCACGAAGCACCAGCTGATCAAGGGTGGCCTTGGCTGGGGCGGCCTGCCGGCTTCGGTCGCAGGAAGGGATATCATGGACGGAACGCTCGTTGCGCTCGAACTCCAGGCCTACGAGCAGAGCCAATACCCGCTCTATGCCATGCGAAAGGCAGCAAACCCGCTGGGGCCTGCGGGCCAGTGGCTGGTCGAGGCCATGGAGCGCAGGCTTTCGACCTGCCCAAGTCATGACGACTTCAAGCAGATGCTCGGTATCGAGCCTCGGGAAGGGATCCCTCAAGCCGCCGAATAGCCGAAGCGTTTGTGCCCGGACGCATCGAAGCGGGGGTCAAAGCCACTCGATGCGCTTGAGGATCCACAGCGTGCCGGCGGAAATAACGATGACAAGCGCAACGATGATCAGGAAAGCCCAGGTCTCGTTGACGCCCGGAATGCCGCCGACATTCATGCCGAAGAGGCCGGCGACGACGCTCGGGGGCAGGAGAAGGGCCGCCAGCGCGGCAAGTCGGTTGGAATTGCGCGCGATCCGCTCGCCGATGACCGTCGAAAGGTCGTCATGGAGGATGCCGGTGCGGTCGCGGATCGCGTCGAGATATTCGATGAACCGCATCAGTTTGTCGATGACCTCGCGGAAGCGGAGCTTGTCCCGCTCTCTGAGCCATGGCGCGTCGTCGTGCTCGATCCTGTTGAGCGCGTCGCGTTGCGGCGCGAGATAGCGGCGTAGCTGCACGGCGCGGCGACGCAGCAGCTTGAGCCTCAGGCGCACCTCGCTCGCTTCTCCCTTGAAAATCAGCTCGTCGAGTTCGTCGACCTCTTCGTCCATGTCGTCGAGCACCGGCTCCAGATCGCGGACGAGCTTGTCGCTGACGAGTGCCAGCAGTTCTCCTGCCTGCCGGGGACCCTTGTCGTTGTCGAGCGCCCGCCGGATATCGCGCAGTGCCGTTATATAGTGGCCGCTGTCGCGCAATGTCACCAGCCGGTGTTCGTCCACCCAGATATGCAGAGGGACGAGGTCGATCTCGTCGGAGTTTTTTTCTGCTTCTTCCGGCGGAGCGGCGCAGACGCCGCGCAGGATGATCAGCAGCCCGTCACCCAGGGGCTCGACGCGCGGGCGGGAATCCTCTGCAAGAAGAGCCTCCGCCACCAGCGGATCGAAGCCGCCACTGGTGTTTATCCAGTCCGCCGTTGCCGGATGATCGCGCTCGAAATGCAGCCAGACAAGACCGTCTCCCGGCTTCCAGCTGCAGGCCTCGGCCATGTTCATCGTCCTGCAGCCGCCGTGCCCGTCGAGGACAAGGGCGAAGCGCAGGCCGGGCTCGTCTCCGTAGCTTACCGGGGTCTTTGCCTTTTCGAGCATCCGTGCGCGTCCTCCCCGCCGATTTCGGATCGATTCTACCAGCAAATACGATGCCCGCGAAGGGTAAGCATTCCCTCAACAACGGCGGAACGACCGGAGCGCGCCGGCTGCGAGTTGACGACATTTGGACCTCTGCTATAACGGCCCCACGGTCTGCAGTTCACCGAGGCGTCGCCGTCCCGAAAGGGAAGCTAAACCTGCACAGACGAAGATGATCAGCACTTATCCCGTGCTCGAGTCGACAAGCCGGCGACCAGCGACACCCTGATTTTCAGGGAATGGCACGTTTAAGGATAAGACATGCCAAGATCCATCTTTCCCATGGAGATCGCCGACCTTTCGGTTTTCGCCAAGTCCCTTCGCAGCGAAATCCTCAGGTTCGATCACAAGCCAAGCCATCTGGAGATGCTCAATCTCCTGACGCGCGCAGCGGGTTTCCGAAACTACCAGCATTTTCGGGCTGCCGCCAAAACGGCCGACGTCATCGCTGAGTGGCGCCCGGTGCTGGACGACATGCCGGCGCCCGATGAGGCGCGGGTGCTGAAGACAGCTCGCCATTTCGACGAGGAGGGCAGGCTGGTGCGCTGGCCCGCCAAGCGCGGGCAGCAGGAAATCTGCCTCTGGTTCCTCTGGTCGAAGATACCGGCAGGCCGGGAATTCACCGAGCGCCAGATCAGCGATCTGCTGAACACACTGCACCTGTTCGGCGACGCGGCGATGTTGCGCCGCGATCTCTTCGATTTCGGTCTCGTCCAGCGCACCCGCGACGGCCGGGAATACCGCCGTATCGAGCAGAAGCCGCCGGCGGAATTGAACCTGCTGCTGTCGCGGATCGGTCTCGCCCGGGCAGCGGCGGCATAACCGTCAGTCGGCCAATTCGGGAACCGGTCCAAATCGCAATCGTGAGCCATCGGTCGGGGCTTTCCCTGCCGATGGCATCTCCGACAGGATCAGAGTTCCAGCGCACCCTGAATGCATGCGACCACGTCTCCACCGATCCAGATATCGTCGCCGATTTTGTCGACATATACCCGGCCGGCGCGGCCAAGCACGGTGCCCTGGGCCGCGACGTAGCTTTCCGGCGCGACACCGGATCCGATCAGCCATTGGGCAAGGCCGGCGTTAAGACTGCCGGTAACCGGATCCTCATAGCCGTTGCGGGTAAAGGCACGCACCTCGAATTGCGTGTCCCTGCCGTCAAGATCGGGATCGAAGCGTCCAACGAGCCCGACGCGGGTGCCGGCAAGAGCGGAATAGTCCGGCTTGACCGCCAGCACATCGGCGCGCGAGGGCAGGCGCACGCCGATCCAGTCCGGGCCGTTCTCGCACCAGCTGGAATCCTCAATCAGGTTGGCGGGCAGGCTGAGCGCCCTGGCGATCCGCTCCACCAGCGCCGGATCCACCGGGCCGCTGCGCGTAAGCGGCGGCGCCGCAAACGCAAGCCGATTACCGTCACGGCGGATGCGGACGAGGCCCGCGCCGCATTCCTGCACGATATCGCCGGCCGGTGACGTCTGTTGCTGCGAGAGCCAGACATGCGCGCTGCCGAGCGTCGGATGGCCGGCGAAGGGCAGTTCCTGAGACGGTGTGAAAATCCTGACCCGGTAGCTGGCCTTCGGATCGGTCGGCTGGAGCAGGAATGTCGTTTCGCTGAGATTGGTCCAGTTGGCGAAGGACTGCATCTGCGCCTCGCTCAGTCCATCGGCGCCGATCACCACGGCAAGCGGATTGCCGCGCATCGGCTGGCTGGAGAAGACGTCGACCTGCTGGAAGGAGAATTTTGGCATTGCCTTGTCTCATGCGGTTGAAATGAAAGACGGCAGCCAAGGCTGCCGTCCGGATGTCGCCGAAAGGTGATATCGGCCGTTACAGCACCAGCCGGAACTTGGCGAAGCCGTTCTCGCCGTCGCCGGCGTCCTCGATCTTGGCACCCTTGACCGCGGTCGCGTACTGGCGGGCCTTGGGGCCGGTTTCGAAGATGGCGCTTGTGCCGGGCAGGGGCTTGAAGGACCAGTTGGCATCGGCGGACGGGTTGATCGTGCCCTGTTCGACGATATAGCGCACGATCACGTCGCGGTTGGTGTCGGGCGCCACGAAGATCACCTTGTCGCCGGCGATTTCCGGGAACTTGCCGCCGCCGCCGGCACGGTAGTTGTTGGTTGCCACCACGAATTTCTGGGCCGGATCGATCGGCTTGCCGTTGTACTTGAGATCGACGATGCGGTTGGCGTTCGCATTGATCAGCTTGCCGTCCTTGTCGAAGCGGGTCGGCTGCGACAGGTCGATCTGGTAGGTCACCCCGTCGATGACGTCGTAATTGTAGGACGGGAAGTCATTGTTGAGGAGAGGCGCGTCTTTCGCGCCGGCCTGCACCTGGTTGAACATGCCGGCCGACATTTCGAGCCAGTTCTTGACCTGCGCTCCCGTGATCAGCACCGCCTGCACCGTGTTCGGATAGAGATAGAGGTCGGCGACGTTCTTGATGGCGATGTCGCCTGCCGGGACATCCGTGAAATATTCGGCGCCGCCGCGGCCGCCTGCCTTGAAGGGCGCTGCGGCCGAGAGCACGGGAATGTCCTTGTACTGGCCCTCCTTCAGCATGTCCTTGATGTACCAGGTCTGGGCATTGGAAACGATCTGTACCGAGGGGTCGTCTGCGACCAGCGCGAAGTAGGAATAGAGCGGCGCCGAACTCTTGCCGACCGCGCGGCGCACGTAGGCAAGCGTGGCCTCGTGCTCTTCCTTGGCGGCGGCGATGACTTCCGGCTTGTCCTTGACGTCGGCGACGATCTTGCGGGCCTCGTCGCGGTGGTAGATCGGCCGTGCTTCGGACGTGGAATCGACGATCTTCCAGCTCTTGCCGTCCTTTTCGAGCAGCAGGTCGATCAGCCCCATATGCGAGCCCCAGAAGCCGCCCATGACCGCCGGCTTGCCCATCAGCTTGCCCTTCTTGGTGTCGGCGCCGACAATGCCGTCGAAATCCTTGGTGCCCGGGAAGACCAGATGCTGGTGGCCGGTGAAGATCGCATCGATGCCCTGAATGCCGGCGAGATAGAGCGAGGCGTTTTCCATCCGGTCGCTCTGTCCGCCACCGTCGATGCCGGAATGGGAGAGGGCGATGACGATGTCGGCGCCTTCCTCCTTCATGACCGGCACCCAGGCTTTGGCCGCGTCGACGATGTCTCGGGTCTGCGCTTTGCCTTCGAGGTTCTTTGCGTCCCATGTCATGATCTGCGGCGGCACGAAGCCGATAAAGCCGACCTTGACCGGGCTCGTCGCGCCCGAACCGTCACGGATCTGCTTTTCGACGATCACGTAGGGTTTCAGGAAAAGCTCGTCCTTCTTGGCGTCGGAGGCGAGCTGGCCCTTGGTGAGGTTGGCGCAGACATACGGAAAGCCGGAACCGGCCAGAACCTTGAACAGGAAATCGAGGCCGTAGTTGAATTCGTGGTTGCCGAGCGTGCCGGCATCGTAGCCGAGCACGTTCATCGCCTTGATGACCGGGTGCTTGTCGCCGTCCTTCATGCCGCGCTCGTAGGCCATGTAGTCGCCCATGGGATTGCCCTGCAGGAAGTCGCCATTGTCGATCAGCATGGAATTGCCGGCTTCGGCGCGGATCGCGTCGATGATCGAGGCGGTGCGGGCAAGGCCGAGCGTGTCGTTCGGCTTGTCGGCGTAATAATCGTAGGGGAAGACGTGGACGTGGATATCGGTCGTTTCCATGATGCGCAGATGCGCCTGGTTGCCGGCCGCACGGGCGGCAAACGGGTGCAGCATGACAAGCGCCGACGAGGCGGCAATGCCTCCAAGCAGCGAACGGCGGGTGATCGGATGAAGATCGTTGAGCGACGACATGGGCAGCCTCCTTGGAACGGACAGATAAGCGACAATTCGGCGCCATATTGACCCGCGTGGATTGTATCTCCAAGCGGATTCTGAAGCGTTGTGGGAGACGAACATGGATGATTTTGTCCGTCCTGGCTGCCACCCACGCGAGGTGCAAAGGCCGGGCGTCAATAGGCCGCCATTCGCATGGCGTCGACGAGCTGCGCCATCTGGAAAGGCTTGGGAAGGACGGGGATATGGCGCATGTCGGCCGGCAGGCCGAGCGGTCCGTATCCGGTCACGAAAATGAAGGGAATGTCCCGCGCGGTAAGGATTTCGGCGACTGGAAAGCTGGCTTCGCCGGCAAGGTTCACATCCAACAGGGCCATGTCCAGCGGAAGCGACCAGGCCTTATTGATCGCCTCGTCGAGCCGCGAGGCCGTCGCCATCGTCCGGCAGCCCATCTGTTCCAGGAACTCTTCGAGCATCATCGAGACAAGCGCCTCGTCTTCGATGATGAGGACGCGAATTCCGGCGAAGATATGGGTGTCGTTCACCTTGCACCCATCTGCACGAATGGCGTCGCCACCGCCGGTACGGCGACGTCGGCGAGCGGGGCTTCCATCGTGCCGATGATCCCGGCAGGCTGGTCGAATATCACCGATGCTTTGCCGCCGAGATCCTGGGCAAGGCTGCGCTCGATCAGCCTGACGCCGAACCCTCGCCTCGACGGCGCAACCACCGGCGGGCCGCCGCTTTCCGTCCATGTCAATCGCAGCAAAGGTTTGGCACCCTCGACAATCTGCCAGTTGATCGCGACCTGGCCGTTATGCGTCGAGAGCGCGCCGTATTTCAGGGCGTTGGTCGTCAATTCGTGCAGACCCATGGCAAGCGCGAGCGCCGCCCGCGGCCGCAGCCGAAGGGACGGCCCGGAGACGGCGAAGCGATAGTCCTCGCCGCCCTCGCCGAACGGGGCCAGAGCTCCGGTGACCACGTCGTCGATATCAGCCCCCTCCCAGTTTTCGCGGGTGAGCACGTCATGGGCGGCGGCCAGTGCCATAAGGCGCCGCTCCAGGTTCTGGCGCACGATCGGATCGCCGCCCCGCAGGGTCTGGGAGGCGATGGCCTTGACGGTCGCAAGCGTGTTTTTGACGCGGTGGTTCAACTCGTTGACCATGAGCTGCAGCCGCTCTTCGATCCGTTTTCTCTCGGTGATCTCGACCGAGACGCCGACCAGGCCGATGACTTTGCCATCGGCATCGCGCAAGGGGGCTTTGGTCGACGACCATATCCGCGGATGGTGGCCCTCGTGGCTGATGACCTCTTCGAATTCTTCGGTTCTCGCCTGATCCATGATCCGGCGGTCGTTGGCCATGACGGCCCCGGCCTGGCTTTTGCTGCCCAGGAATTCCATGTCCGTGCGGCCCTCGACATCGGACCATGGCCTGCCGATCAGGTCGAGCGTCGTGGCATTCGCCAGGATGATGCGGCCCTCCATGTCCTTGGCGTAGATCAGTCCCGGCGCGGTTTCCAGGATGGTGCGCAGCAGGGCGTTGGTCTGATGGAGCTGCCGTTCGGCCTGCTTGATGGAGGTGATATCATTGCTGACTTCGATCGTGACTTCCGGTTCCCCCGCTTCGCTGCGGTTCTGCGACCATTTGCTGATGATGTGGATCTCCCTGCCGTCCTTATGGCGACGCGTAAGCTCACCCTGCCATTCGCCGTCGCGAGCGAGGGCCGATTTAATTTCTTCGAGAGAGGTCGGGCAGCGGGTGTGCAGGAGTTCGACGCCGTCCTTTCCCAGGGCTTCCTTCTCGGAATAACCGTAAAGGCGCTCCGCGCCGATCCCCCAGAATACGATCCTGCCGTCGAGGCTGCGCAACATGCCCTGCGTCTGCCCGAATGCCTGCATGAACCGCTCGAGCCGGTAGAATTTCGCGTCGATATCGCGCTGTATCCTTCGTTGTGCCCATATGGATGCTGCGAACAACGCGGTCGCGAGCGCCAGGAGGACGACCGCCTCGCCCGCAGTGACGGCCGGACGGCTCGGTTCGTCGGACTGCGCCAGAAGTGCGCCCAGTGCCAGGAGGGCGATTGCCAAGCATGTGACAAGCGCAACCAGCCGGCGCGGCGGCCGCGATGTAGGAGAAGGCAAGTTAAAGGGAACAGCAACCATCTAAGCATCCTTGGTTTTGCCTGTGCGCCGTGGCTGTCGGCTCAATACAGGCGGGAAAGTCGTGGACGCTTGAACAGCCGCTACTCTTGACGAGGGCGGTTTTAGTTTCGCCGGCTCCGGTTAGATTAGGATTTTATCACTTATCGATTCAACGGCAAGTAGTAAATAATCGGCAAGCGCCACCCGACACTTGATATTTCGGTTGGCCGCCGCCTTTACATTATTTTCAATTATGCATGGCAATGATTCGTGAGGCGCCAATAAGTTGAGTTTGAGCTGAAGCGAAATTGAGCCCGCCCGCCTCAGCGCGAGGCTGGAACTTCTCTGTGGAAGAAGCGGAAATAGGACGATACCTGCGCCACCGCATTGCTGTTGATGCTGAACTGTACACCGAGCCGGCCGCTGCGGCGCCATTTGACGGTGCCTTCCAGGATGCCGAGTTCTTCGCTTTCGATCCGGACCGGGCTGCCGTCGGCGGCATGCAAGGTGCGTCCGCCGAGGTCGAGCGCCATGCCGGTCGGCGATAGGTCGGTGACGCGGCCTTCAACGGCTTGATTGAAATATTTGACCGTCCCCATGATGCGGGTCTTCTTGCGCTCTGCGCTGCGGGTCTTCATTCGTCCGTTGAGCATGCTCTATCCCTCGTTCTTCCTCAAGGCGCGGACGATACACGCCGCGCCTTGAAATCCCTTTAGGACGATCCGTAAAAGTCGAGCGATCCCAATCACAGTCCCACATTCGGCTTGTCGATGATCTCGCGCAGAGCAAAGCTCGAATTGATCTTCACCACATGCGGCAGCGCCGACAGCCAGTCGCGATGGATGCGCTCGTAGTCCTCGAGATCCTTTGCCGCGACCCGGAGGATGTAGTCGTATTCGCCCGACATCAGGTAACAGACCAGGACGTTGGGACAGAGTTTGACTGCCGCTTCGAATTCCGTGAGCGTCTTGGCGAACTGGCCGGACAGCGAGATGTGGACGATCACCATCATCTTGTAGTCGAGCGCCTTGTTGGAAAGGCGGGCGTGATAGCCGCTGATCGTGCCGCTCTTCTCGAGGATGTCGAGGCGCCGCGAACAGGCCGACGGCGACAGCCCGACCCGCTCGGCAAGCTCCGCATTGGAGATCCGGCCTTCCTGCTGCAGGGTCCGCAAGATCGCAAGATCAATGGCATCCATGGTGCTCATTCGCAGATCCTTCGAAATGTTCTCAATTCACGCAATTATCTACGAAAATACGATATTCTGCAATTCGTCTTCGCAAGGACATTCGCGCGATTCTCTGGTTTGCTTGGGTTGGGAACATCAACCGGCGAAAGCCACAACCTGAGAGGAACGCTGTATGCGTGTCGGATGCCCGAAGGAAATCAAAAACCATGAATATCGCGTAGGGCTTACCCCCGGCGCGGTACGTGAATATGTGGCTCATGGCCACGAGGTGCTGATCGAAACCAAGGCAGGCGCCGGCATCGGCGCGGATGACGGCGCCTATGCGGCAGCCGGAGCCAGGATCGTCGGTTCGGCCAAGGAAATCTTCGAAAAATCCGACATGGTCGTCAAGGTCAAGGAACCGCAGCCCTCCGAATGGGTGCAGCTCCGCGACGGCCAGCTTCTCTATACCTATCTCCATCTCGCGCCCGATCCGGAACAGACCAAGGGTCTGCTCGCCTCCGGCGTCACCGCCATCGCCTACGAGACCGTGACCGATGAGCGCGGCGGGTTGCCGCTCTTGGCTCCGATGTCGGAAGTCGCCGGTCGCCTGGCGATCCAGGCTGGAGCGACCGCGCTTCAGAAGGCCAATGGCGGCCGAGGCATCCTGCTCGGCGGCGTGCCCGGCGTACTGCCGGCCAAGGTCGCCGTTATCGGCGGCGGCGTCGTCGGCCTGCATGCGGCCCGGATGGCCGCCGGCCTCGGTGCCGACGTCTCGATCATCGACCGGTCGCTGCCGCGTCTTCGCCAGCTCGACGACATCTTCAACGGCCGCGTCCATACCCGTTATTCGACGATCGACGCGGTGGAAGAGGAAGTCTTCTCTGCCGACCTGATCATTGGCGCCGTCCTCATTCCGGGCGCTGCGGCTCCAAAACTGGTCAGCCGCGAAATGCTGTCGGGTATGAAGCAGGGCGCGGTCATGGTCGATGTCGCGATCGACCAGGGCGGCTGCTTCGAGACCTCGCATGCCACGACCCATTCCGAACCGACCTACGAGGTCGACGGTATCGTCCATTATTGCGTGGCCAACATGCCGGGCGCGGTGCCGGTGACGTCTGCGCATGCGCTGAACAATGCGACGCTGCAGCACGGGCTGGCGCTGGCCGACCGTGGCCTGCGGGCGATCGCCGAAGACCGCCACCTGCGCAACGGGCTGAACGTCCACAGAGGCCGGGTGACCAACAAGCCGGTCGCAGAAGCGCTCGGCTACGAGGCCTTCGCGCCGGAAAGCCTTCTCAGCGTGGCGTAACAGAAGAGCTGAAGGGCCGCCTAGCCATCATTCAGGGGTTGGAGAGACGCCGGGCGCTTCGCGTCCGGCGTTTTTCTGTCTTCAAAATCAATCAGATATGATTTAGATATATCTAAGTGATTGACGGAGGCTCTGATGGCATTATCTTTAGATATATCGAAAGACAGTCTAAGGAGACAAAAATGTTCAAACACAGGGTCGATGGACGCAATGGCTGCGCTGAACGCGGCGGCCGCAAGGGCTTTGAGGAAGTGTTCGCTGCGCGCGGCGGCCCGTTTGGCGGAGGATTTGGGCGCGGTGGCCGGGGCGGTCCCGGCGGCGGCCGTGGTTTCGGCGACGAGGGCGATGGCCGTATCGGCCGGTTCCTGATGCAGGGTGACTTGCGCCTCGTCGTATTGGCGCTGATCGAGAAGGAGCCGCGCCACGGCTACGAGATCATCAAGCATATCGAGGATCTCACCTACGGCTTCTACGCGCCGAGCCCCGGCGTCATCTACCCGACGCTGACCTATCTCGAAGAGGCAGGCTACGTGGTCGCCGAAGCGGACGGCAACAAGAAGCGTTATGCGATCACCGACGAGGGCAGCAAATATCTCGACGAGAACCGCAGCTTTGCCGCGACGATCCTCGACCGGCTGTCGCAACTCGCCGAGCGCATCAAGCAGCGGCAGGAACGCCACGAGCGCGGCCGCGATAGCGGCCCTTCGCTGCCGCGCAGCGTCGATTCCGCCATGCTCAACCTTCGCGAGGTGATCGCCCGCAAGCTCGAAGGTGACGAAAGGAAGGGCGGCGAGATCGTCAGGCTGCTGCTCGATTTCGCCGAAAACCTCGAGCGCGACGACGAGCGGGGCGACAATACCCAGAACTGAGGCCCAAGCAGGCTTGAGAACGAAAATGATGGCGCGCCGCATCGGCAGAACGGCGCGCCTTCGCGTTTCAGATCGCCAGAGCCGTGTCCGCGAACGCCGGCACATCAACCTTGTCGATCCGGCACTGGTAGCAATTGTTGCGGGCCGAGCGGACATGCACATAGGCGATGTCGGCGCGGGCCAGCAGTTCTGCGGCGCGCGAGGCGATCCTCTCGGTCGGCGTCACCGCGCCGCTGCCATAGACGATCCGGTCGTCCGGTCCGTAGCCGCGCACGATATAGTCCGTGCTCGACAGCATGGGCGGCAGAACCTCTTCCGCCGCGTAACGCCGGCAAGGCTGCCTGTGCAGGAAGATCGGGCCGGTTTCCGCATAGGGTTGCAGTTCCGGGAAGGGCCGGTAGGCGATAACCAGCAACTCCTCGCCGGCATCGATATTCTTGAGGCAATGGCGGCAGGGATAACCGGGGCCGTCGGAGGTCATCGTTTCCGGCTGGCGTCCGTAGGCGTCGGCGCCACCGTGCCAGAGGTGCTCGGCATCGGCGGCGGGCATGGCGATGAAGGCGATGGTCATGGCTCTCTCCTGTTCGTGTTGCACAAGAGATGACTCCGCCGGTTACTCCCCGCCACCCGATACTTGCCGGCTGCACCGATTCAAATGTACCGCGCTGGCGCACAGGTATCATTTAACCGCTGCCGGCGTGCGGATCACGTTTTCGGCGGCGATGCTGGGGCTCGACCAGTCGGTAACGGTCTCAGCCATCAGCCGTGATGCTTCGATCTCGATCCGGTCGCCCGTTCGGACGGGCTGGTTCTGGTCGTTCCAACTCCGCTGCAGCGTTCCGCGATAGCTCTTGTTGTCGGCGGGGGAGGTGTAGACAAAGGAAATGAACGTGTGTTCGGATACGTGGGACCGGCCGAACTGCCGCCACAACGCGCCGCAATCCGAGCTCCATTGCCGCGCTGGTGTTATGAAGGGTATCTGCCGTCGCGGAGGCCGCTTCGAGCACAGCACTTCGACCCGGTCGACGCTGACGGTTTGCGGAGCGTAGAGCGCGATCCTGATGACCCACCAGGAGACAAATAGCAGGACGACGACGAGCATCATCACCACCAAAGCGATCAGCATCGCCTTGGGTGAAAATTTCGACATCAGCCGTCGAGCGCTTTCAGGAGCTCGGCATCCGTCATCGGCGGAACCAGCGCTTCATAGGTCGAAACCGGCGAGAACCCCATCATCTGGTAGAGCTGCAGGGCGCGCGGATGATCGAGCGTATTGGTGGTGACGGTCACCTTCTGCGGATTGTCCTGCCAGGCGGCATAGAGCGCCTGGAGCAGGAACCACTTGCCGATGCCGAGCCCGATCGCCCGCTCGAACAGCCCGAAATAGGAGAGCTCGGTGACGTCGTCGCTTTCCCTGAACAGCTCGAAAAAACCGGCCGGCGCGCCGTTGACGTAAAGTACCGTGACGGAGGTGCGCGGATTATGGATAGTGGCCGCAAGCTCCTCGTCACTCATGCGCAGCCGCTTGTACCAGTGCCAGCGTTTTCCCACCTGCCGATAGAGATAGCGGTAGTAATGAAGCGGGATTTCGGGCGCGCGAATGATCGCCGTCTGGATATTCACCGGCACCGCCAGGCTCGTTTTCGGCGGTGCGGTCATTTCCAGGCTGGTGACATGGGCTTTGAGCGGAGCGGGCTTCTTGGCCATGTCGCTCACGCCGCTTTCGGCGCGGGCGGACCCGTGACGACGGGCGTATCCTGACGGCTGCCCCATTCGGTCCATGAGCCATCGTAAAGCGCGTTGTCCTCATGGCCGAGGGATTCGAGCGCCAGCGTGATGATGGCGGCCGTGATGCCCGAGCCGCAGGTCGTCACCACCGGCTGGCCGAAATCGATGCCGGCATCCTCGATCGCCTTTTGCAGCTCCGCCAGCGGACGCAGCTTGCCATTGACCGAGAATGTGCCGGACGGAAGGCTGGCCGCTCCCGGCATATGGCCGGAGCGCATGCCGGCGCGAGGTTCGGGATCGGTGCCTGCAAAACGACCGGCCGGTCGCGCATCGGCGATCTGGCGCGTGCCGTCGCTGACGATCGACAGCATGGTCTGCAAGTCGATCACCTTGTCGACCCGGAAATTGGGGGTGAAGGTGACAGGCTCGGGCGAGGGGATGGTCGTTTCGAGCGGCCGGCCTTCGGCTTTCCAGCCGTCGATGCCGCCGTCGAGCACGAAGACCTGGCTTGCGCCCATGATCCGGAACAGCCACCAAGCGCGCGGAGAGGAGAAGATGCCGGGGCCGTCATAGATCACGACCCGGTCGTTTTCGCTGATGCCCATCCGGCCGATGGCCTCGGCAAACACGTCCGGCGCCGGCACCATGTGCGGCAGGCCGGTCGAGTGGTCGGCGACCTTGTCGTGGTCGAAACGGATGGCGCCGGGAATGTGCCCGGCCGCGTATTCGGCGTCGGCATCGCGGTTCTGTGCCGGCAGGTAGAAGGACGCGTCGAGAATCTTGAGGTCGGGACTGCCGAGCTCGTTGTGAAGCCACTCGGACGAAACGACGAAACGGCTGGTTTCACTCATGTCAAATCTCCTTTGGACCCTGTATCAGGCCTCTGCGTCGGGCTCGCCGAACCGGATGCGGAACCGGCGGTTTTCCTTGCCCTTCTTCTCGATCTTGGCGATATGAATCGCCCCGACCTCCTGCGTTTCGGAGACATGTGTGCCGCCGCAGGGCTGGCTGTCAACGCTGGAATTTTCGCCTATGCAGACGAGGCTGACGCGGCCGAGCCCCATCGGCGGGCGGACATTCTTCGACTTGACGATGCCCGGATTGGCGGCAAGCTCCTCGTCGGTGATCCACTGTACGTAGACGGGATGGTTCTGGCCGACGAGCTCCATGAGTTTCGCGGTGACGTCTTGCCTGTCGATCGTGTCGGCCATGTCGAAATCGACGCGCGATTCCTCTTCGCCGACGGCGGCCCCGGTGATCGGATACTGGCAGACGACGGAGAGAAGATGGCAGGCGGTGTGCATGCGCATCAGCTTGTAGCGGCGCTGCCAGTCGATATGCATGACCAGATTTTCGCCGACCAGCGGCTGGGCTTCGCCTTCCAAGGGCACGTGGAGGACGATATCCTTGGTGGCGCCGTGTCTAGTCTGACCGAGCTGGATTTTCGTGCCGTCGGCGCGTTCGAGAAAGCCGGTATCGCCCGGCTGGCCGCCGGATGCCGCATAGAAACAGGTGCGATCCAGCTCGATGCCGCCGTCGTCGTGGATGGCCGTCACCACCGCTTCTGCTGTCGATAGATAGAAATCGTCGCGGTAGAGGGCTTCAACGGGCATAAGTCACTCTGTTCTTAAATGTATCAGACCGTCTGGAAGGGAATGTCGATCTGCCGTTTCTGCGTCAGCCAGGCCGGCACCGGGAGGCCCTTGGATTTCAGGAAATCCGGGTTGAAGAGTTTGGACTGATAGCGATTGCCGTAGTCGCAGAGCACCGTCACGATCGTGTGGCCGGGACCGAGATCCCGGGCAAGCCGGACGGCGCCGGCGATATTGATGCCGGTCGAGCCGCCGAGGCAGAGGCCTTCGTGTTCGACGAGATCGAAGATGTAGGGCAGCGCTTCGGAATCCGGGATCTTGTAAGCAAAGTCGGGTTTGAAACCTTCGAGATTGGCGGTGATGCGGCCCTGGCCGATGCCCTCGGTGATCGAATTGCCTTCCGACTTGAACTCGCCATGGGCGTAGAATTCATAAAGGGCGGCACCTTCCGGATCGGCGATGCCGATCTTGATATCGGGATTTTTGGCCTTCAGCCCGATGGCGACGCCCGCAAGCGTGCCGCCCGAGCCGACCGCGCAGATGAAGCCGTCGACCTTGCCGCCGGTCTGCTCGAAGATCTCAGGCGCCGTGGTCTGGATATGCGCTTCCCGATTGGCGATGTTGTCGAACTGGTTCGCCCAGATGGCACCCGCCGGCTCGGTCTTGGCGAGCTCCTCGGCAAGGCGGCCGGAGATTTTCACGTAATTGTTCGGGTTCTTGTAAGGGACGGCGGGAACCTCGACCAGTTCGGCACCAAGCAGCTTCAGCGCGTCCTTCTTTTCCTGGCTCTGGGTTTCCGGAATGACGATGACGGTGCGATAGCCGAGCGCCTTGGCGACAAGGGTGAGC
The DNA here is from genome assembly GCF_000732195.1 of Neorhizobium vignae. Lineage (GTDB taxonomy): Bacteria > Pseudomonadota > Alphaproteobacteria > Rhizobiales > Rhizobiaceae > Neorhizobium > Neorhizobium vignae. Next base: position 116,529 of record NZ_JNNU01000012.1, on the reverse strand, counting down.
CCGATGCCGGTATTGCCGGCCGTGCCCTCGACGATCACGCCGCCGGGGCGCAGGAGCCCTTTCTTTTCAGCGTCGCGGATGATGTAGAGCGCCGCCCGATCCTTCACCGATTGGCCGGGGTTCAGGAACTCCGCCTTGCCGAGGATTTCGCAGCCGGTCGCTTCGGAAGCGCCGTTCAGCCGGATGAGGGGCGTGTTGCCGATCACGTCGAGGACGGAGGAATGGGAGGTCATCGGGGGTGCCTTCTTGTTCATCGCACATGTAAACAGGGTCTTTTCGGCGGACAAGGACCCGGAGGCAAGAAATTCTGTTTCCGGAAAGGCTCTGCCACCGTAAAATCCGTCTTTCCGCGGCCGGATCTGCGGTTGCCAAGGGCGGAAGAAGGAGGGGTCGAAGTGCCGTCCTCTAATGTATCGACAAGCCCTTAAAAAAATCGGCCTTATTATATTGGAAGTAGTAATCCAAATTTCTCGCCATGCGTATAGACGTACAGTTGAAGCAGGGGACGAAATCGTTTCAGGCGACGCATTGACCTCGCTTTGACCGGATTTTTGCATAAAGTTGGCATTTTGGACATGCTACAGAACCTTGAACGGCTGGATCTTCTGATCGCGCATTACGTGTCCGGCTCGCTTCCGGAGCCGGCTCACGTTCTCGTCGGTTCGCATCTGGAAATGCAGGCGTCAGCCGCGAGACTGGCCGGTCTCATGGAGGGCTTTGCCGGTGAGACCCTGCATGTCAGCCCGCCCGTGGCATTGTCGGCCCGCGAGCACCGGTTGGCTGAGATTTTCGCCTCTGCCGCGCCAGCGGAGCCACCTGCCAGGATCTTCGAAAAATCGAGATTTCCCGCGTCGCTGCGGGCCTATGCGGGCACGGATCTTCCCGACATCCGATGGAAAACGAAACTCCCGGGACTGCGCCATCACGTCATCGAAAGGTCGAAGGATCTCGAGACGAGCTTTTTATGGGTACGACCGGGAAGGGCGCTGCCCCAGCACGGCCATCAGGGGCTTGAACTGACCCTGGTGCTGGATGGCGAATTTCACGACCATCGCGGCAATTTCGGCAAGGGTGATGTTTCGATTGCGGACGAAATGCTGGACCATCGGCCGATCGCGGGCGAGCGCGGGCCGTGTCTCTGTTTTTCCGTGCTGTTCGCGCCGATCGCTCTTTCCGGCTCCACCCTCCGGCTTTTCGGCGATATCGTCGGTCTCTGAACCATGCCGGCGATTGCCGGCGTTCGTTCAGTTCAGATGCAATTGCGCTTCGCTGACAGCTTCTTCGAATTGCTGACGTGCTTCTTCCGGCGACCTGCGTCCGTCGAGCGCTGCCCGGCAGACGCTGCGCGCCTTGACAAAGTGCGGCCCGCGCATGTCCGGCCAGCGATCCGTCAACAAGGCCAGCGCCTCGAACGGTCCGTTGATGACCTCAGTCCCAAGCTGCCCGAAGGCGACGCGCACCGGTTTTTGCCAACTTGCTTGCGGCATCTTTCGTGTCCTCCCTGGATACCAACCTTAAAAAACGATCCAGCCGGAATTTGGTTCCGCGCGATTTAAAAAAATTTGCTGTCGGGCAGTCGATTCCCGAAAACAAGCCGTCGTACCTCTCGGTACGACGGCTTTCGGTCAGCCAATTTGGAAGGCGATTATTCGACGACCTGCACCACAGTGTGGGTGCGCGGATCGACAATCACGCGCTGCTGGTTGACGACCGCATAGGCATAGGTCGGCGATTCCGGGATAGGGGTGAGAACCACCTGCCGCGGGATCGGCTGGCCAATGACGACGCGTTCCTGCACCACCACGGACTGTTGTACCGGCTGCTGGCGCACATAGGTGATGACACGTTCCGGCGGCGGATCGATCGCCGTACCGGCGACCGCGCCAACCACGCCGCCCACGGCAGCGCCGACCGGACCACCAACGATTGCGCCGGTAACAGCACCGCCCACGGCGCCGTTGACCGTGCTCTGCTGGGCCATTGCGCCGGTCGCGAGGAGGCCGACTGTCGCGGAGAGAATGATGAGCTTTTTCATGGTCACTTCCTTTCGATTGAAGTGGCCGGAGAACGTGGCGACATCATTTTTCGTTCCGCCGCGATGGGCGCGCAGGACTTAAGTCCTAGTAGGACAGCTTGGGATACCAATGCGGCGCCCGGCCTTCCGGGGTCGAATCAAGGATCGTCCAGATCGGCATCAGATCGGGTGCGCCGCGCGGATCCTGGCCCGGATCGGCGGTCGCCCCGCCCATCTCGCCGCTCCAGAAATGCCTCATCGTTCCATCCCGGCGGGTGAACACGTTGAAGGCCGCGTCATCGCTGCCGTCCTTGCCGAGCGCATGGTAATCCCGGCTGAACTCGCCGCTCGTATCCGAATAGAGCGGCAGGTGGTGCCAGCCCCGCTCGCGCTTGAAATCGGTCAGGCGCTGCAGCGGCGAGCGTGCGACGACCGCGAACGCGACGCGCTGCTGGATGTCGGGGACCTCGCCGTCCCAGGAGGAAAGCAGCGAGGTGCACATCGGACAGGGCCGCTCGCGCTCCGGGCCGAACATGTAGCTGTAGATGACCAGCGTTTCCTTGTCCGCGAACAGCTCTTCGAACGAAATAGGGCCGTTCACGCCCTCGAACGTGTAGTTCTTCGGCACATGCCCGCCCGGCGGCAGATGGCGTCGCTGCTCGGCGACGCGCTCGATATGGCGGCGGAGTTCGATTTCCTCGGCGAGAAGCGCGTTCCGCGCCTCCCTGTAGGCGGCGCTTTCGTTGGGGAAGTGCACGCCGTTCTTTCTGGCAAGTTCGACTGCTGGTGTGAGGCTCTGCATGTCCATGACATTCCTCCATCTGTAATGGCTGGGCAGGAGACTTGGCCTTGCTCTCGTTGATATAGTCGCCAAAGTGCGGGCGGCCATGGCTCGCCCATACAAAGGACGTGCGCCAACGGTGTGGTCCGACGGGCGCATGTGAAAAGTGAACCTGAATTGAGGGAGCAAGATGTCAGGGCGATTTTTGATCGAGGGGCCGGAAGACGCACGCGTCACGATCCTGCTGGCGCATGGCGCCGGCGCGCCGATGGATTCCGCATCGATGACGGCTGCGGCGAAAGCCCTGTCGGACAAGGGGTTTCGCGTGGCCCGTTTCGAGTTCGGCTACATGGCGGGACGGCGGACCTCCGGCGACCGCAAACCGCCGCCGCGGGCCGAGACGCTCAATCCCGAATACAAGGCGGCGATCGCCGAACTCGGTGCGAAGGGACCGCTGATCATCGGCGGCAAGTCGATGGGCGGCCGGGTGGCGAGCATGATCGCCGACGAACTTTACACGGAAGACAGGATCGTCGGCTTGTTGTGCCTTGGCTATCCGTTCCACCCTCCGGAAAAGCCGGAGCAGCTCCGAACCCAACATCTCAAGGGGCTCAGAACCCCGGCGCTGATCTGCCAGGGAACCCGTGATGAATTCGGCACCCGCGAAGAAGTATCCGGCTATGAACTCTCGAAAGCCATCGAAATCCTCTGGCTGGAAGATGGCGACCACGACCTGAAGCCGCGCAAGACGATCTCCGGATTTTCAGCCGCCGACCATCTGGCGACGATGGCGGAAACAGTGCTGGCCTGGAGTGCACGGTTAAAGCCGTGAATGCGGCCCAAGCCCCGACATCAGCGGCTCCTGGGTGCGTTTGAATGCTGTCGCCCAGGCTGGCTATCGCAAGATCACAAACTTCCCATTTGATGTTACGAACTATTTAGTACAAAATGGTTTCGCTGATGCCGGCTCGAAGCGGGAGGTCGCTCGCTGGTGCATCTGAGGAGCCTCTTCGGTCACGTTCCGAGGAAATGGGAGGGAGCGCATGAAAACGTCGATAGCCACGGTTTCGATTAGCGGAGAGCTGCCCGAGAAGCTGGAAGCGATAGCCAAGGCTGGTTTCGATGGGGTGGAAATCTTCGAGAACGATTTCCTCGCCTTCGACGGCAGCCCCGCCGATGTCGGGAAAATGGTCCGCGATCATGGCCTGGAGATCACGCTGTTCCAGCCGTTCCGCGATTTCGAGGGCATGCCCCCCTCGCACCGGAGCCGCACCTTCGATCGTGCCGAACGCAAGTTCGACGTCATGCAGGAACTTGGCACCGACCTCGTGCTCGTCTGCTCCAACGTCTCGCCGGTCTCGCTCGGCGGCATCGACCGGGCGGCGGCCGATTTCCACGAACTCGGGGAACGGGCCGCCAGGCGCGGGTTGAAGGTGGGTTACGAGGCGCTCGCCTGGGGCCGGCATATCAACGACCACCGCGATGCCTGGGAGATCGTGCGGCGTGCCGACCATCCGAATATCGGGCTGATCCTCGACAGCTTTCACACCCTGTCGCGCAAGATCGACATCAATTCGATCCGTTCCATCCCGAAGGACAAGATCTTCATCGTCCAGCTTGCCGATGCGCCGCTGATCGACATGGACCTGCTCTACTGGTCACGGCATTTCCGCAACATGCCGGGCGAGGGCGATCTGCCGGTAACGGCCTTTACCACCGCAATCGCCGAGACCGGTTACGATGGTTATTTCTCGCTGGAGATCTTCAACGACCAGTTCCGCGGCGGCTCGAGCCGCGCGATTGCCGATGACGGCCATCGCTCGCTGATCTATCTCGGCGACCAGGTGCGGCGCAGCCCGAGTGCATCGGGCCTGACGGTTCGCGACATGCCGGACCGTGCGGCGGTCAAAGGTGTCGGTTTCGTGGAATTCTCTTCCGACGAAAAGGATGCGGCCGATCTTGCCGCGATCCTTCGAACCCTCGGTTTCCGCAGGACGGCCGTGCACAAGTCGAAGAAGGTCAGCCTCTACAGCCAGGGAGATATCCGTCTCCTCGTCAATACCGACGAGAAGGGATTTGCCAACGCCTCGTTTGCCGTCCACGGCACCTCTGCCTATGCGATGGCTCTGGTCGTCGAGGATGCGGGGCAGGCGTTCGAACGGGCCGTGGCGCTCGGGGCTGAACCGTTCCGGCAGCAGGTGGCAGCGGGGGAGGTGGATATACCGGCGATCCGCGGCGTTGGCGGCGGGCTCGTCTACCTGATCGACGACAAGAGCAATCTCGGCCGTTTTTCCGAGATCGATTTCCAGCCTGTCAGCGAAGAGGGAGAAGCCGAGGTGGCGCCGGCGCATCTCGGGCATGTCGATCATATCGCCCAGACGGTCGCCTACGAGGAAATGCTGACCTGGCTGCTTTTCTACACCTCGATCTTCGAGACGCAGAAGACGCCGATGGTCGACATCATCGATCCGGCCGGCGTGATACGCAGCCAGGTGGTCGAAAACACCTCCGGCACGCTGCGGATTACCTTGAACGGTGCCGAGAACCGCCGCACGCTCGCCGGTCATTTCATCGCCGAAAAATTCGGATCCGGCGTCCAGCATCTCGCCTTTCAGACCGACGACATCTTTGCGACGGCCGCGGCGCTACGCAAGAACGGTTTCAAGCCGCTTGCCATCTCGCCCAACTACTACGGCGACGTCGAAGCCCGCTTCGGCCTCGATGCGGAGCTTTCGGAGCGGCTGAAGGAAGAGAACATTCTCTACGACCGCGACGAGCACGGCGAATATTTCCAGCTTTACAGCATGACCTATGGCGAGGGCTTCTTCTTCGAGATCGTCGAACGGCGCGGTTATCGCGGCTACGGCGCCCCGAACGCCATCTTCCGGATCGCGGCGCTGAAGAGGGCGCTTCGCCCTGAAGGCATGCCGAGGATTTAAACGGCGCCTTCGGATTCTTTGTGGCACGGCGCGCCAATTGTGGAGGCGTTCCGCACCTCAAGCGCCGCGACGGCTCGGTCACCACCTGGTGATGCGGGGTTGGAGCCGCGCTCGCTCGACCTATTGCGGTGTCTGGACGGCTCTCGGACAGACGCCGAAATGGCCGCCTTCCATATGGACGAAGGCGACGCCGCCCTCTTCGAAGGCGAGGCGCAATTGCGCTTCGGTCGCGCGATGAAGGTCGTGCCGGCTGCCTTCGTAATCACGGATAGTGCTGCGCGACACGCCCGACCGGTCGGCGAGATCGGTCTGCGTCCAATCCAGAAACCCCCGGGCGGCGCGACACAAGGCCGGCGTTAAAATCGCGTTCTTTGCGGCTTGACCCATCTCACCAAACTGCCCATATTGGTCAATATCTCTCATATATGGCAATTTGGATTCGATTGCTAGATGGGGCATTCGGAAGCATCTTCGCATTAGGCGCTGGGCGAAGCGCAGCACATGGAAAGGCCGGAGCATTGGGATAACGTCAGGACCATATCTTCTTCTTTTCCTGCTGGTCCTGCCCTTTTTCGGAAGCCTGGTCTCTGTATCGCTGCTGCGAACGCGTTCGCGCATCCTGCCGTCCTGGGTTGCCGGCTCCACAGCTTTTTTGTCCTTGCTGATCGTCGCGGCCTTCTATCCGAGCGTCACCGACAGTGCCGTGCTTCGCTTCGAGGGTACCTGGCTGCCGCAGCTCGGTCTGAACTTCACCCTTCGCATGGATGGTTTCGCATGGCTGTTCTCCATGCTGATCACCGGCATCGGCTTCCTGGTCGTCGTTTACGCCCGCTACTACATGTCGGAAGACGATCCGGTTCCGCGCTTCTTCTCCTTCCTGCTCGCCTTCATGGGCGCGATGCTCGGCATCGTCATCTCAGGCAACGTCATTCTGCTGTCGGTGTTCTGGGAGCTGACCAGCATCTTTTCCTTTCTGCTGATCAGCTACTGGCACAACAGCGCCGCGGCCCGCGACGGCGCCCGCATGGCATTGACGATCACCGGCATCGGTGGTTTCTGCCTGCTGATCGGGCTGCTGCTGCTCGGTAACATCGTCGGCAGCTACGACCTCGACAAGATCCTCGCCGCCGGCGACGTCATCCGCGGCCATTCCCTCTATGTGCCGGCGCTGGTCTTCATCCTGCTCGGCGCCCTGACCAAGAGCGCCCAGTTCCCGTTCCATTTCTGGCTGCCCAATGCCATGGCGGCCCCGACCCCCGTTTCCGCCTTCCTGCATTCGGCGACCATGGTGAAGGCGGGCGTCTTCCTGCTGGTGCGCTTCTGGCCGGTGCTCTCCGGTACCTATGAATGGTTCTACCTGGTCGGTCTGGCCGGCATCATCACGCTGGTACTCGGTGCCTATTTCGCGATGTTCCAGCAGGACCTGAAGGGCCTGCTCGCCTATTCGACGATCAGCCATCTCGGCCTCATCACCACGCTTTTGAGCCTCGGAAGTCCGCTCGCTACCGTCGCGGCGATCTTTCACATGGTCAACCATGCGACGTTCAAGGCATCCCTGTTCATGGCGGCCGGCATTATCGATCACGAGACCGGCACGCGCGACATGCGACGATTGAGCGGGCTTTTCCGGTATCTGCCCATCACGGGCACGCTGGCCATGGTGGCGAGTGCCGCCATGGCTGGCGTTCCTCTGCTCAACGGCTTCCTGTCGAAGGAAATGTTCTTCGCCGAGGCGGTCGAAACCCATGCGGATTCCATTCTCGACCGCATCCTGCCCTATGTGGCGACGCTCGCCAGCGCCTTCAGCGTCGCCTATTCGCTGCGCTTCATCCACACGGTGTTCTTCGGCCCGCCGCCGACGGATCTGCCCAAGCCGAAGCCGCATGAGCCGCCGCGCTGGATGCGTTTTCCGATCGAGCTTCTGGTCGTCGCCTGCCTGATCGTCGGCATCATTCCGGCGATTTCGATCGGGCCTTTCCTGCATACCGCCGTCGTCAGCGTGCTGGGTCCGGAGACCCCGGAATATAGCCTGTCCATCTGGCACGGCGTTAACCTGCCTCTGATCATGAGTACCATCGCACTCGTCGGCGGCACGCTGCTCTATCTCTCGCTCCGGAAATATCTCGCGACCTGCGAGGACGGCCCACCGATCCTGCGCAACCTGAAGGGCCAGCGCATCTTCGAGCGGGTTCTCGTGGAAGTGTCCTGGCGCTGGGCCCGCACGCTCGAACGGCGCTTCGGCACCCGCAATCTGCAGCCGCAGCTTCGCTGGGTGGTGGCGACCGGTTTTCTGGCGGGGTTGCTGCCGCTCTACCTCTCCGGTTTCGAGACTCGCGAAATCGTCTTTTCCGGCATCGATCCGGCCTTCGCGGCGATCTGGCTGCTCGGCATCTGCCTTGCCTTCGCTACCGCCTATCTCGCCAAGTATCATCGCCTGGCGGCCCTCGTCATGCTCGGCGGCGTCGGGCTGATCGTCTGCATCACCTTCGTCTGGCTCTCGGCGCCGGATCTGGCGATCACCCAGCTTCTCGTCGAGATCGTCACCACCGTCCTCATTCTTCTCGGCCTGCGCTGGCTACCGAAGCGAACGGAGGGACTGGTCGAGGCGATCAGCCTCCGGGCGCGCTTCCGCCGCTTCCGGGATCTGGCGCTTGCCGTCGTCTGCGGCATCGGCATGTCCTTCATCGCCTATGCCGTGATGACCATGCCGGTGCCGGACACGATCGCCAACTATTTCCTCGAAAACGCCTATTCCGAAGGCGGCGGGCGCAATGTCGTCAACGTCATCCTGGTGGATTTCCGCGGCTTCGATACGCTCGGCGAGATCGCGGTGCTCGGCGTCGTGGCGCTGACCGTCTTCGCGCTGCTTCGCCGCTTCCGCCCCGCCGACGACAGCATGGACCTGCCGGAACAGCAGCGGATACAGAACAGCTTTGACGAGGATCGCCCAGAGCGTTCGGCCGGCGATACGGTGCGCGACTACCTGCTCGTCCCCTCCGTGATCATGACCTGGCTCTTCCCGGTGATCATCACCTTCGCCGTCTATATCTTCATGCGCGGTCACGACATGCCGGGTGGCGGTTTTTCGGCCGGGCTGACGCTGTCGATTGCCTTCCTGCTGCAATATCTGGCCGGCGGCACGCGCTGGGCGGAGGATCGTCTGCGCATCCTGCCGCTGCGCTGGATGGGGGCGGGCATACTCACCGCGTCGGCGACGGGTATCGGCGCCTGGTTCTTCGGCTACCCGTTCCTGACCTCGCATTTCCAGTATGTCGAGCTGCCGCTGATCGGCAAGATGCCGGCCGCCACCGCACTGCTCTTCGATCTCGGCGTGTTTTCGCTGGTGGTCGGTTCCACGGTCCTCATCCTCGTGGCGCTGGCGCACCAGTCGATCCGCATCAACCGCCTGCGGGCGATCGATGCGGCCAAGACGGAGGAGGGCTGATGGAACTCGTTCTTGCCACCGCGATCGGCGTGATGACGGGCTGCGGGGTCTGGCTCATCCTGCGTCCGCGCACCTATCAGGTCATCGTCGGCCTTTCGCTTCTCTCCTACGCGGTCAACCTGTTCATCTTCGGCGTCGGCGGGGTGAAGACCAATGTTCCGCCGATCCTCGTCGATGGCGTTTCCACCTCGACGCTCGCCGATCCGGTGCCGCAGGCGCTTGTTCTGACGGCTATCGTCATCGGGTTTGCGACGACCGCGCTGTTCCTCGTCGTGCTGCTCGCCTCCCGGGGTCTGACGGGCACCGACCATGTCGACGGGAGGAACGACCCGAAGTGAGTGGCTGGACCCATCATCTCATTATCGCGCCGATCCTCGTGCCTCTGGTCGTCGCCGCACTCCTGCTGTTCTTTGACGAGCGCCAGCGCGTCGTAAAGGCGATGATCAGCCTCGCCTCGACGCTGATCCTCGTTGCGGTCTCGCTCGCGCTTCTGCGGATCGAAAGCGGCCCGAACGATTTCGAAGGCGTCTATCTTCTCGGAAACTGGGCCGCGCCGTTCGGCATCGTGCTGGTTCTCGATGCGTTGTCGGCGCTGATGCTGCTCCTGACGGCGTTGCTCTCGGTCGCCGCACTGGTCTACTCGCTGGCCCGCTGGCATGCGGTGGGCGCGCATTTCCACACCATGTTCCAGCTTCTGCTGGTCGGGCTGAACGGCGCCTTCCTGACCGGCGACCTGTTCAACCTCTTCGTTTTCTTCGAGGTGATGCTGGCGTCATCCTACGGCCTGCTGCTCCACGGCTCCGGCCCGCTGCGCGTCAAGGCGGGCATGCACTATATCGCTGTCAACCTGGCCGCAGCGCTTCTGTTCCTGATCGGCGTCAGCCTGATCTACGGCACTGCCGGCACGCTCAACATGGCGGATCTGGCCGCCCGCATTCCCGATATCGAGCCGGACCGGCGGATGCTGATGGAGGCGGGCGCCGGCGTGCTCGGCATCGCCTTCCTCATCAAGGCCGGCATGTGGCCGCTCTGCTTCTGGCTGCCGACCGCCTATAGCGCGGCATCCGCTCCGGTTGCCGGCATCTTCGCGATCATGAGCAAGCTCGGCATCTACATCATCCTGCGGCTCACCATGCTGCTCTTCGGCGACGGGCCGTCCGCCGGTTTTGGCGCGGATGTGCTCCTTTACGGCGGCATCGCGACCATCATGTTCGGAACGATCGGCGTGCTGGCGTCGCAGGCGCTCGGACGGCTTGCGGGTTTCTCGGTTCTGGTGTCGTCGGGCACGCTGCTGATGGTGCTCGGCATCAATGACGGGGCGATCTCGTCCGGCGCTCTGCTCTATCTCGTCAGCTCGACCTTGACGATCAGCGCCTTCTTCATGCTGATCGAACTGGTCGAACGCGGCCAGGATGCCGGTGCGATCGTCCTTGCGGTGACAATGGAAGCCTATGGCGACGCGGACGAGGACGAGCCGGAAGAGGGGGACGGCGTCACCATGCCGGGCACGATGGCGATCCTCGGCATCTGCTTTGCCGCCTGCGGCATCCTGCTGTCCGGCCTGCCGCCACTCTCCGGCTTCGTCGCCAAGTTCGCCATGCTGTCGGCGATGATGGGCACGGGCGCGATCGGCGTGCCACCGACGGCGACCGTCTGGGTTCTGGTTATACTTGTCATTCTCTCCGGTATCGCCGCGCTGATTTCCATGACCCGCGCCGGCATCCGCACCTTCTGGAGCTCGCTCGAAGGAACCGTGCCGCGCGTCCTCGTCATCGAGATCGTGCCGGTGATGTTCCTGCTTTTCCTGACGCTGGCGCTTACCGTCCAGGCCGGACCGGCGATGCGGTACATGGACACGACGATCCGCAGCCTCAGCAACCCGAGGATCTATATCGACGCCGTACGCAATGCGGCGCCTATCCCTGACTACGACGGCGCCGCGTCGGCCGAGGCAGGGGGCAAATGATGCTACCCTATCCGCTGCTCACCCTGTCGCTGGTCCTGATGTGGCTGCTGCTCAACGGCTTCACGCCCGGCCATCTCGTGCTCGGCATCCTGGTGGCCGTGTTCGCTTCTTGGGCAATGGCATCGCTGCGTCCGGACAAGCCGCAGCTCGGCAAATGGTACCTGCTGCCGAAACTGTTCGGGATCGTACTCTACGATATCGTCAAATCGAACATCGCCGTCGCGCTCATTATCCTCAAAGCCGGTCGCCGCAGCCACAATCCCGGCTTCCTGACCGTGGAGCTGGATATCGAGAACCATACGGCAATCGCGGTTCTGGCCGTCGTGCTGACCAGCACGCCGGGATCGGCCTGGCTGGAGTATGATTCAAACGACAAGACGGTGTTGCTGCATATCCTCGATCTGGACAACGAGGCGGAATGGCGCAACACGATCAAGAACAGATATGAGAAGCTGCTGATGGAGATTTTCGCATGAGCGCCATCATTCTCTTCAGCGCGGTCTCGCTCGCCCAGCTGATGCTGGCGGCGGCGATGGCGATCGCTTCGGTGCGGATGTTCCGGGGCCCAAGGGCGCAGGACCGCATCATCGGCCTCGATACGCTCTACATCAACGCCATGCTGCTGCTGGTGACCTTCGGCATCGGCACCGGCAGGGTGATCTATTTCGAGGCGGCGTTGGTCATGGGCATGCTGGGCTTCGTGGCGACCGTGGCGCTCGCGAAATTCCTGATGCGCGGGGAGGTGATCGAATGATGCAGTCTGCCGCCGACATGCCCGTCTGGGCAGCCATCGCGGTCGCGTTTTTTCTGCTGGTCGGTTCCGGCCTGGCGCTGATCGGCGCGATCGGCTTCCTGCGCCTGCCGACCTTCTACGAGCGCATCCATGCGCCGACGCTCGGCACAAGCTGGGGGATCGGCGGCATCATGCTGGCCTCGATGATCTTCTTCACCGTCTCCTCGGGGCGCCTCGTATTCCACGAGATCCTGATCGGCATCTTCGTCACGGTGACCACGCCGATTACCTTCATGCTGCTGGCGCGCGCAGCCCTTCACCGTGACCGCGCGGAAGGCAACGGCAATGTTCCGGACAAGCCGAACAGGAGCCAGCCCGCCAGGGAGTTTCTGGGGGAGAGCGATCCCCGGAGGGGGTAGGGCGCCTTCAATTGGTCGGCGAAGATGGGCGCCTATCGTCCACGCATCTCTGGTCTGCAGGCTGCGGCACGTTGCCCGCTTTTTTCCTGATGACAGACTCGCCGAGCAACAATATACAGTCAATCCAGGACTAACTATCGGACGTCACGGATGAAGACCTGGAAGCCAGACCTGACCCGCAGCCGCTCCCCGCGCTACATGGCGATCGCCGACATCATCGAGATGGATTTGCGGAGCGGCAACCTCGTAATCGGCGATCGCTTGCCGCCGCAGCGCGAACTGGCCAAGGTGCTCAACGTCGATTTCACCACCGTGGCGCGCGGCTATCTGGAAGCCCAGAAACGTGGGCTGGTCAGTTCGCATGTGGGGCGCGGCACCTTCGTGACCGGCGGTGTCGACAAGGAGCGCCGGGGTTTCGTCTCCGACGCCGCGCCCGATCCACGCCGGGCCTCGATCGTCGATTTTTCCATGAACATGCCGCCGGAGCCGGACGATTCGGAACTGATTGCCCGGATGCAAGGTGGGCTAACCGCAGTCGCCACCAACCTCGTGCCTCTGCTGCGTTATCAGAGTTTCGGCGGTGCCGGGGTCGACAAGGAGGCGGCGGCGGTTTGGCTCGGCCGGCGTGGCCTGGTTCCCTCGCAGGAGCGTATATTCCTTGCTCCCGGCGCGCATCCGGCGCTGCTGGCGATCTTCGGCATGCTGGCAAAGCCGGGCGAGACGGTGCTGTCGGAGAACATCACCTATCCCGGTATACGCTCGATCGCCGCGCAACTGCGATTGACCCTTGTCGGCCTGCCGATGGACGACGAGGGCATTCTGCCGGCAGCCTTTGCCGAGGCCTGCGAGAAGCAAAAGCCGAAGGCGCTCTATCTCAATCCGATCCTGCAGAACCCGATGACGCTGACGGTTCCGCAACGGCGTCGCGAGGAGATCTGCGCCGTGGCGCGAAAATATGGCGTGTCGATCGTCGAGGACGATGCCTACGGCTTCATTCCTCTGCGCGCCCCGGCACCGCTGGCGGCGATAGCGCCGGACCTGACCTGGCATATCGGCGGGCTTTCCAAATCGCTGGGTGCCGGCCTCAGGCTGGCCTATGTCGTCGCCCCGGATACCAGGGCCGCGTGGCCCTTCGTCAGCGCCATGCGCGCCAACAACGTCATGGCATCACCGCTGTCTGCAGCGCTCGCTACCCGTTGGATCGAGGATGGCACGGCCGACAACATCCTGCACTTCGTCAGGACCGAAGCGATGGCCCGCCAGGCGCTGGTCACACACATACTGCCGAAGGGCAGCTATCGCAGCGACCCGCTCAGCTTCAACATCTGGCTGCCGTTGGCACAGGGCTGGACCCGCTCGACATTCGGCAGCCACATGCGTTCCGCCGGCATCGGCGTCGTGGCGAGCGATGCCTTCACCGTCGACGGGCCGGCTCCTGAGGCGGTACGCGTATGCCTCGGTGGCCCCATCCAGCGGCCGGCACTCAAGGCCGCCCTGGAATTCATGGGCCATGCGCTGGAAAGCTCGCCCGAAATGGCCGGCTCCTTCTTCTGATCTTTCCTCTCTGCGATCCGTGGCCGGAATGCCTGCGGCATTCTGGCTAATCGACCAATTGAATGCATCAATCTATATAATGAATGCAATCAATGAACGATTTGATCGCTTTTCTCCCAAGGACAATGATCATGGATCACGAATGGCCTCCTCTCCCTCCGATGCAGACCGGTATTCGCGGGCGCTGCCCGCGTTGTGGTCAGGGGCATCTGTTCAACGGCTTCCTGACGCTCAGCCCGAAGTGCGAAGCCTGCGGGCTGGATTATTCCTTCGCCGACCCCGCTGACGGCCCGGCTTTCTTCGTGATGTGCTTTGCCTGCGTGCCGAGCGTGCTTCTCGGCGTCTGGCTGGAAGTGCAGTACCAACCGGCCTGGTGGGTTCACCTGCTGGTGACATTGCCCTTCATGCTTCTGACCTGCATCCCGCCGCTTCGGCCGCTGAAGGGTTGGCTGGTGGCGAGCCAGTATTTCTACAAGGCGGAAGAAGGAAAGCTGGTGAGACGCGCCGGCTAGGTCGCATCATTGACTGCGATTGACTGGAGCGTCGAGGAAGGCTTTCAATTCCCGCGCGGCTGCGCCACCCGCCCGGTTCGCCCCGATCGTCGAAGCGGATGGGCCGTAGCCGACCAGGTGAATGCGCGGGTCCCTGGCGACCTGCGTCGCCAGCCGGCCGGCCATCAGGATGCCACCGCTCGCCTCGCGCAGTTGCAGCGGGGCGAGGTGATCGAGCGAACTGCGAAAACCCGTGCACCAGAGGATCACGTCGGCTCGCTGCTCGGATCCGTCGGCCCAGCATATCCCGTGTTCGGTGATTTCGGAAAACATCGGCAGCCTTTTCAGTGCGCCCCGTTCGCGCGCGGCCTGGATCGCCGGCGTAACAGGCAGGCCGGTCACCGAAACCACCGAACCCGGCGGAAGGCCTTGGCGGACACGGTCTTCCACCAAAGCCACAGCAGCATGTCCCGCCTCCGGCGTGAACGGCTCGTCGCTGAATTGCGGCTCCCGTCGCGTCACCCAGGTGGTCGAGGTGACGCGGGAGATCTCGTCGAGCAGCTGGATGGCCGAAATCCCGCCGCCGACCACGACGACATGCTGGCCGGAAAATTCCTCGGCGGTGCGATAATCCCGCGTATGAAGCTGTCGTCCATGGAAGCGGTCGGCGCCGGGATAGTCGGGAATGTAAGGCGATTCCCATGTGCCGGTGGCGTTGATCAGTCCCCGCGCCGAGAAGGCGCCTCGGTCGGTTTCCACCCTCAGTCGCTCTCCCCGGTTGCAGACGACCGTGACCTTGACGGGACGACGGACGTGCAGATTGAAGGCGCGCTCATAAGCCGCGAAATACTGGGGCACGGCGACCGACGCCTTGACCAGGTTGGCTGAAGTATCGACCACCTCCTCGAACCGCATTCCGGGGAGGTCGTGGACACGATTGGCGGTGGCCAGCGTCAGAGAAGGCCAGCGAAATTGCCAGGCGCCGCCAGGCTCCGGAGACTGGTCGAAGACCACGAAATCCTTGTCCGGCGCAAGGCCGAGCTTGCGCAGGTGATAGGCCGAGGACAGCCCCGCCTGGCCGGCGCCGACCACGACGATATCCACCTTGATCGCCACGCGGGCACGACCGGGTTCGGCATCGGTGTGTTGATCTGTGTCGGAATCTGCGGCCATGCTGGATATCGATACGATTGAAGGGCGGGAATAGGTAGAGGAGGCTTATACGTCCGCGAAAGGCGCTTCAAGCTGCATGGCTTGCAAGCAGAAGTGGCAGCGGTATGGTTGGATGAGGTTTCATCCATACCATGCTTATCTAAGCTCAATGTCGCATACACTCGCGACGGACGCTGGACCTGTGCCATAGTCCGGGTTCTCTCATGAAAGCGATTCCATGCAGCCGACCCAAAACCGCCTCGATCCCCTGTTCGACAACGATGGCACGAAAAACCCGCTCGATGTGCTGAAACGCGTCTACGGTTATTCGTCGTTCCGGGGCAAGCAGGCTGCAGTCGTCCAACAGGTCGTGTCGGGCGGCGATGCCGTGGTGCTGTTTCCGACCGGCGCCGGCAAGTCGCTCTGCTTCCAGATCCCCGCCCTCTGCCGCGATGGCGTCGGCATCGTCGTTTCGCCGCTGATCGCGCTGATGCGCGACCAGGTGGAGGCGCTGAAGCAGCTCGGCGTGCGGGCAGCCGCCCTCAATTCCTCGCTGACGCGCGAAGAATTCGTCGATGTCCGCCGGGCGATCGCCAACGGCGATCTCGATCTTCTCTATGTGACGCCCGAGCGCATCGTCACGCCGGCCTTCAAGGAGATGATCGGCAATGCGAAGATCGCGCTGTTTGCGATCGACGAGGCACACTGCGTCTCGCAATGGGGCCACGACTTCCGCCCGGAATATCGCGAGCTCGGCCATCTCGCCGAGCATTATCCGGGCGTGCCGCGCATGGCGCTGACGGCAACGGCCGATCCGCATACCCGCGAAGACATCATCGACAAGCTTGCGCTGCGTTCCGCCGAGGTCTTCACCACCTCTTTCGACCGGCCCAACATCGCCTACGAGATCGTCGAACGAGACCAGCCGCGCCAGCAACTCCTGCGTTTCCTGTCCCGCCACAAGGGGTCGAGCGGTATCGTCTATTGCCTGTCGCGCGCCAAGGTCGAGGATACGGCAGAATGGCTGAACGGGCAGGGTATTCGCGCGCTTGCCTATCATGCCGGCATGGACCGCAGCATGCGCGATGCCAACCAGGACGCCTTCCTCAAGGAAGAGGACCTTTGCCTCGTTGCCACCGTCGCCTTCGGCATGGGCATCGACAAGCCGAACGTGCGCTATGTCGCCCATCTCGATCTGCCCGGTTCCGTCGAGGCCTATTACCAGGAGACCGGCCGAGCCGGTCGCGACGGCCTGCCGTCCGACGTCTGGATGGCCTATGGCATGGCCGATGTCATCCAGCGCGGCCGGATGATCGACGAGGGCACTTCGGGCAACGACGTGAAGCGGGTCGAGCGCGCCAAGCTCAATGCGCTGCTCGGCATCTGCGAGACGCCGGGCTGCCGAAGACAGGCGATCCTGGCGCATTTCGGCGAGGCGCATGGCGGCCAATGCGGCAATTGCGACACCTGCCTTAAACCCGTCGAAACCTGGGACGGTACCGAGGCCGCCATCAAGGCGCTGGCGGCGATCTACCGGACCGGCGAACGTTTCGGGACGGGCCACCTGATCGACGTGCTGCTCGGAAACCGCAATGAAAAGACCACCCGCTTCGGCCATGCCGACATGCCGGTCTTCGGTGTCGGCAAGGACATCCCGTCAAAGACCTGGCAGTCCGTCTACCGTCAATTGCTGGCCGCCGGCCTTGTCAGCGTCGATCATGCTGCCTTCGGCGCTCTGAAGCTGGAGCCGGAGGCCCGCCCCGTCTTCAAGCGCGAACGCGAGGTGCGCTTCCGCAAGGACCGCCCGACGACGGGCAAGGCGTCGCGAAGCGCGTCGCCGAGTGCGGCAAACGCAAGATCTGCGCTGGAAGGGTCGGATGCCGAACTCTTCGAGGCGCTGCGCGTCGCCCGCCTGGCGATCGCCAAGGAGCTTGCTGTGCCGCCCTATGTCGTCTTTCCGGATACGACGCTGGTCGCGTTTGCGACCGCCCGCCCGACAAGCCGCGACTCGCTGCTCGGCATTTCCGGTGTCGGACAGTCGAAGCTCGAGCGGTATGGCGACGCTTTCCTGGCGGTGATCCGGGCGCACGAGAGATAGGCCGCAACCAGGTATCAGTAGAACGTCGAGTGGAAAGGAGTGACCGCAGCTCCCATCGCCGATGCGTCGCTGGCGATCTCCGAGATGATCAGCTTGGGTCTGGGGCGGGGTACGCCGTAGCGAGGGCGTCCGAAAATCTCCGTCCGGTCGATCATCATTTGCGCCAGGTCCGCCGGCACCTGCCCGCCGAAGACGATCGCCTGGGGATCGAAGATCGCCGAGATGGCATTGACCAGGCGGTTGTAGGCCGGCGTGATTTCGGCCACCCATTCGGCGACGCCTGGCCATTGCGGGTCGAAATGCTGGCGCATGTAAGTGATGGAGGGGACATCGACGCCGTTGCGAACGAGCCGCTCGATGAGCAGCTGTAGCGCCGGTCGCCGCTGGTTTTCTTCTTGGTCGTAGATGCCCGAAAATTCGCCTGCATTGCCGTTGCCGCCCAGCAGCAATTCACCGTCGCTGACCAGCCCGCCGCCGAAACCGTAGTTGAAGCTCAGATAGGCGAAGTGCTTGACGTAGCGGCCGGCTCCGAACATGGACTCGGCGATTGCGCCGGTATTGGCGCCGTTGTGTACCCAGACCGGCCTGCCGAAAAATTCCGCCAGCAGCGGACCGAGTTCGATCAGCGACCATTCATGGAGCGGAAGGGGTGCGTTATAGCGGGTCCCGCCGACATGAAAGCCCGCTATCGCGAAGCCGATGCCGAAAAGGGCCTCCGGGGATAGGTCGTTGAGTTTCTGCGCTTCCACGAGCCGTTCTCTGACGAGATCGAGGGATTGCGTCATCGTATGCCCGCGCAGCGTCACGCTGCTTTCAGCCAGAACATTCCCGGCAAGGTCCATCAGGCAGATACCGATGACATCGGTATTGACCGAGATCCCGCAGGAATAGGCGTATCGACCGTCGAGCCTGAGCGTCGGGCTCGGTTGCCCGCGGCCGACGCCCGGTTTCGGAGAGCCGAGCGAGACAATGCCGCGCTCCGTGAGTTGGTCGATGATCCGGTAGACGGATTGCTGGGTGAGATCGGTATGGGCCGTCACTTCGGACCGGGAAAGGCCGGGATAACGCCAGATGAGCTTGAGCAGGTTGCGCTCGTTCGGCGAGACGACGCCGCTTTCGCCTGCGCGCAGGAATTGCGGCGGGATCAGAGCCTCGGGAAAATACGCCACCGGATACACCTCCGTCGCTCACAATTACTAGAGAGGTGTAATAATCACGGTTGCATACCGCCGCCGACCTCGCGTTTTTCCTTGTGTAGCTGGATATCCCTTTCGCGACAAGGGTTTCTGACCGTCATTTAATTGTTACACGTAAAGAGTAGTAATCCCGTCGTTCCGATGCCGAGCTCACTCGGCCGATCCCAACAGGCGAGGGCAATGATGAAGATTTCCATTCTGGCGGCCGCGGCCGCTCTGATGGCGGGCGCGTGTTCCGCGCAGGCCGCCAATATCGAATTCTGGTACGGCAATACCGGTCCTGTCGAAACCGCGATCAAGGCCCAGTGCGACGCCTTCAACGCCGCACAGACCCAGCACAAGGTCAACTGCGTCGGCCAGGGCAGCTACGAAGTGTCGATGCAGAAGGCGATCGCCGCCTATCGCGCCAAGAACCACCCGGTGCTGATCCAGTTCTTCGACGCGGGCACGCTCGACCTGATGCTGTCCAACGCCGTCGTGCCGGTCCAGGAAATCCTGCCCGACGTCAAGTGGGACAGCTATATCGCCGGTGCCCGTGCCTATTACGAAACGTCCGGCGGCAAGCTTTTCGCGCAGCCTTACAACGCCTCGACGCTGCTGTTCTACACGAACAAGACCGAGCTCGAGAAAGCCGGCATCACCCAGACCCCGACCACCTGGGAAGAGGTGATCGATGCGGCCCGCAAGCTGAAGGCCGGCGGCCATGCATGCCCGTTCGTCACCGATGGCGATACCTGGCGCGTGCTGGAGCAGTTCTCCGCCCGCCACGGCCTGCCGATCGCGTCCAAGCACAACGGTTATGATGGCCTCGACGCCGAATATGTCTTCAACACCACCTTCGTCGCCAAGCACCTCCAGAACCTGGTCGACTGGCGCAAGGAAGGCTTGGTCAAGCTCAATGCCGATACCAAGGCCGGGAACTACACCGCAGCCTTCAACGCCGGCGAATGCGCCATGATGGAAGGCTCGTCCGGCTCCTACGCCGCCTCTACCAAGGCTTTCGACGGCAAGTACCAGCTTACCGTCAACATGGCACCGATGTACAAGGGTTACGAGCGCCACAACACGCTGGTCGGCGGCGCTTCGATCTATGTCATGAAGGGCCATGACCAGGCTCAGGTCGAAGGCGCCAAGGCCTTTCTCGACTTCCTGCGCAAGCCGGAACAGCAGATGGCCTTCACCGCGGCGACCGGCTATGTGCCCGTCACCAACGACGTGCTCGAGGCGATCAACAAGAGCGGCGATGCGAAGGCTGCGAAATACGCGACCGCCGCCATCGGTATCGAATCGATGAACCAGCCGCCGACCGCAGACAGCCGCGGCATTCGCCTCGGCTTCTACGTGCAGTTCCGCGAAATCTTCGTGGAAGAGACCCAGAAGGCGTATGGCGGCCAGCAGACCATGCAGGTCTCGCTCGACAAAGCCAAGAAGCGTGGCGACGAGCTGCTGCGCCGCTTCGAGCAGACCTACAAGGGCGTCAAGCTGCCTTGATCCAAACCTGATCCGGGCGGACGGGACGCAAGTCCCGTCCGTGCTTGTCCCTCATTGCGGGCTTTTCCCATGACCTCCGAATCCACACTCTTCAGCAATCGCTGGCTGCCGATCCTCTTGGTCGCGCCGTTCATGCTGCTGATCGTCCTTTTCTTCTACGTGCCGATCTTTCAGGCCTTCTACTGGTCCTTCTTTCTCGAGCAGCCGTTCGGCGGCGGTTCGATGTTCGTCGGCTTCGACAACTTCGCCCGTGTCCTGTCCGACCGGGAATTCTGGCAGGCGGGCTGGCGCACCATCATCTTCATGGTGACCGCGTCGTCGCTCGCCGTGCTGATCCCCCTGATCCTCGCGGTCGCCGCCGACCGGAAGATCCGCCTGTCGCTGCCGGCGCGCAACGTGCTGGTCTGGCCGAAGGGCGTGGCCGGGGCCTCGATCGGTGTCGTTTTCGCCTTTATCTTCAATCCGTTCGTTGGCATCCTGGCGCCGCTCAACAGCATTTCTCCCGGTATCTGGGCGCCCGGATTGGACGGACTGGACGCGTTCATCACACTGATCGCCGCGCATGTCTGGGGCGGCATTCCATTCAACTTCGTCATTCTGCTGGCCGGCCTGCAGTCGATCCCGCGCACCATGCACCAGGCCGCGGCGATGGACGGGGCAGGGCCATGGCGGCGGATCTTCGACGTGCAGCTGCCGCTGATCATGCCGCAGCTCTTCCTGACGCTGGTGCTGGAATTCACCGAAAGCGTCACCTCCGCCTTCGCACTGATCGACACGATCACCAAGGGCGGTCCGGGCGGTGCGACCACGCTGCTCGTCTACAAGATCTATGTGGACGGTTTCAGCGGCTACGATCTGTCAGGCGCCTCCACCCAGACCGCGATCCTGATGGTCTTCGTCATCCTTCTCACTGCTGCCCAGTTCCTGTTCCTGGGCCGGCGCATCAACTACGAGCGGTGAACCATGATTGAGAACGCGCGTTCCCTCAATATTACCGCGAGCATCATCCTGCTCATAGGCATGGTCTATATTTCCGGACCACTCTACCTGACGCTCACCACGGCCTCGCATTCCTATGAATTCATGCTGCGCAACGGACTTGCGTGGTATCCGGGTGACCAGCTTCTTGCCAATATGGCGCGCGTCTTTACCGAGACCCGCATCCCGATCCAGATGCTCAACAGCCTTCTGGTGGCGCTCGGCAATGCGGCGGCGACCTGTATCCTGTCGTTTCTCTCGGCCTATGCGATCGTCTATTTCCGTGTCCGATGGGCAGGCTTCGCCTTTGCTCTGATCCTCGCGACGATCATGCTGCCGCTGGAAATCCGCGTCATCACCACCTATCAGGTGGCGTCGAACATTTTCTCCCCGCTCAACGCGCTGCTTGACGTCACCGGCCTCAATGGGCTGGTCGCACAGGTATTCGGAGCACCCGTCCATCTGGAATGGAGCGTGCTCAACACCCACTTCGGCCTGATCGCGCCGCTCGTTGCCCATGGTACGGGGACCTTCCTCTTCCGCCAATTCTTCCGCACGCTGCCGACGGATCTGTTCAAGGCGGCCCGAATGGATGGTGCGGGCCCCATCCGCTTCATGTTCGATATCCTGCTGCCGCTGTCGCGCACCAGTTTCGCTGCACTCTTCGTGCTGACCTTCTTGAGCGGCTGGACGCAATACCTGTGGCCGCTTGTCGGGGCTTCGACGCCGGACATGCAGACGGCGGTGGTGGGGCTCGCTCGTCTCGTTCCGGATGCCGAAGGCACCGTGCCCGACTTCCCGATGATCATGGCGGGCGCCGTGATCGTTTCCCTCGTGCCCCTCCTGATGATCGCGCTCTTGCAGCGGTATCTGGTGCAGGGCCTCGTGCTTTCGGAGAAATAGCGATGAACGCCATCGATACAGCCATCCGCGCCGCCGCTGCGAGCATCACGGTCAAAGGCCTGACCAAGGCCTATGATCCCCAGACGGTGGTTATCCCGCCGATGGATGTCGAGCTCAAGGCCGGCGAATTCACCGTCGTGCTCGGTCCGTCCGGTTGCGGCAAATCCACCCTTCTGCAGATGATCGCCGGGCTCGAACGGGTGAGCGGCGGCAAGATCCTCATCGGCGCTCGCGAGGTTCAGGACCTCGAACCGAAACATCGCGGCTGTGCCATGGTGTTCCAGAACTATGCGCTTTATCCGCATATGAGCGTGTTCGAGAACATGGCCTACAGTCTCAAGGTTGCCGGCATGGCGAAGGCGGAGCGCGCCGAGCGGGTCGCGGCGGTCGCAAAAATGCTCGGCCTTGCAGACTATCTGCATCGCAAGCCGGGACAGCTTTCCGGCGGCCAGCGCCAGCGCGTCGCGATCGGCCGCGCCATCGTGCGAGAGCCGGGCGTGCTGCTGTTCGACGAGCCGCTGTCCAACCTCGATGCCCAGCTCAGGCACGACATGCGCATCGAGCTTGCCGACCTGCACCGCCGCATCGGCGCCACCACGGTCTTCGTCACTCACGATCAGGTGGAGGCGATGACGCTCGCCGACCGCATCCTGATTCTCAACAAGGGCCGCATCGAGCAGTTCGATACGCCGAAGGCGATCTACCACCATCCGGCCTCGGTCTTCGTTGCCAAGTTCATCGGTGCACCACCGATGAATATTTTGCCCGTGACCGGAGACGGATCGGCGCTGAGGCTCGCCGACGGCCAGGTGGTGGCGAACGCCCCGCTGACCGGCGCCTATCAGCTTGGCATCCGGCCCGAGGATATCGTCGTGGACGGCAAGGCGGATGGCCATGCGGTCAAGGCGGCTCTCCGGTTCCGCGAGGATCTCGGTTCCCATTCGGTACTGGCGGTCGATCTCGGCGGCTCGATCGTCCGCATCGCGACGCCCTTCGGTGCCGATATCGCCGACCGGCTCGAACTTCTCCTGAACTTCCCGACCTCGCGACTGCATCTCTTCGATGCAGCGACGGGCCGGGCCATACCCGGTGCCTTCGGCGCCCAATGAAAGCCCGGCGCCAAAAGCGCCTTATGAAAGAAACCCTCATGAACTACAAAGACTTCATCGCCGATCCGGCACGCAGCTGCGCCGTCGTTGCCCATCGCGGCGCCTGGCATGGCGCGCCGGAAAACAGCCTGGCGGCCATCGAAAACGCCATCGCGATCGGCTGCGAGATCGTCGAACTCGACGTGCGCAAGAGCGCCGACGGCCAGCTTTTCCTGATGCATGACGATACGCTGGAACGCATGGCCGGCATCGACCGCGATGCCGAGACTTTCACCATGGCGGAACTGCAGGCGATCATGCTGCGCGAGGACGATGGCGGCGAAGGCCGTGCTTTCAGCGACCAGCCCATTCCGACCCTGAAACAGGCGCTGGAGATCATGCGCGGCCGCATCTTCGCCGATCTCGATCTCAAGGACCGCGGGCTTTTCTCGGAAGTCGCCGCCTGCGCCCGCGAGATGGGCGCCCACGCCGGCGTCGATCTCAAGACCAAGGTCCACAGCCTAGCGGATGTCCACTGGGTGCGCGACCAGAACATCGACGGCGTGCCGTTCATGGGCATGGCGCGCTTCACCGCCGAAAACATCGGCGACTCGCTTGCGGTTCTCGCCAACCTGTCGCCCTTCATGTGCGAAATCCGCTTCGACAGTCTCGAAACGATCGCCCACCATCGCGAGGCTTTCGCGAGGGCCCGTATGGCGCTGTGGGTCAACACGCTCGACCAGCCGGGCAGCGGCGAATGGACGGACAGTGCCGCTCTTGCCAATCCCGATCTGATCTGGGGTCGGTTGATGGACGCGGGCATCAGCGTTATCCAGACGGACCAGCCCGCCGCATTGAAATCCTACATAAAGGCCCGCCAGGCATGAAGATCATTTCCGAGGCCGTGCTCCAGTCCCTGATGGAGGATATGCGCCAGGCGGGGGAGGCAGAGGTTCTACCCCGTTTCCTTGGCGTGACCGCAGATGGCATTCGCGCCAAGACTGCCCCGGACGACATCGTCACCGATGCCGATCTGGGTGCGGAACGCCGGCTTTCCGCAGCACTTTCCGCGCATTTTCCCGATGCGCTGATCGTCGGCGAGGAGGCGGTCTCCGCCGATCCGACGCTGCTCGACCGTCTGGCGGATGCCGAACTTGCGGCGATCATCGATCCCGTCGACGGCACATGGAATTTCGCCCATGGCGTCCCGCTGTTCGGCATGATCGTGGCGATCGTTTCCGGCGGAGAAACCGTCGCCGGGCTGATCCATTATCCGCTGACCGGCGATTTTCTTGTGGCCCGGCCGGGCGAGGGGGCCTGGCATATCGCCCGCGACGGCGCACGCACCCGCCTGAGAGTTGCCGCGGCGGTTCCTGTCGGCGAGATGAGCGGCTTCGTGCCGCTGCATATGTTCTCGGCTGAGGAGCAGGCGGCGTTTGCGCCGCGGGTCCTGCGCTTCGGCCGCACCACCGCATGGCGATGCTCCGCCTTCGAATACCGGATGGTGGCGACCGGAGCGATGAGCTTCTCGCTGAATGCCGACATGAAGCCCTGGGACCATGCCGCCGGCGAACTGATCCACCGCGAAGCCGGCGGTCATAGCGGCCTTCTGAGCGGAGAGACCTATCGGCCCGCGATGACGCAGGGGCGGCTGCTGTTGGCGCCCGATGCGGCCAGCTGGGAGGCGATCCGCGAAAGCCTGGGTTGACGGCCCAGGCTTCTGAAGGACGACAATTTTCATTCTGGCTTTCGCCATCGTGACGTGTAATGTATACACGATGAGGCTCTCGGGAGGAGTCTATATCGCGTATCAGGATCCCTGACGGGGCCTGGGCGTGGTGAGGAGAATGCGTAGCAGCCGCCCGCATGTCACATATTGATCAAGCGGGCAGCGGACTGATAGGAGGATCAGGGCCGGATGCAGCAGCTTGCCGAGACCACGATGGCCGGCCCGGACACGCTTCTGGATATCCAGAACCTGACATTGTCACTGCGTGACCAATCGGGTTGGGTCGAAGTCCTCAACAATGTTTCGCTTTCGGTGAAGCCGAAGGAGATTCTCGGCGTCGTCGGCGAGAGTGGCTGCGGCAAGTCGATGACCGCCCTCTCCATTCTCCGGCTCCTGCCGCCGCGCGATTCTCGCCTTGGCGGCAAGATCCTGTTCGGCGGACAGAACCTCGTCGCCTGTTCCGAATCGCAGATGAATCGCATTCGCGGCCGGCACATCAGCATGATTTTTCAGGAGCCGATGAGCGCCCTCGACCCCGTGTTCACCGTGGGTTACCAGATCGAGGAAACCCTTCAGCGGCATTTCAAGCTCGACCGCCGGGAGGCTGCGGAACGCGCCATCGCGGCGCTGGATTCGGTCGGCATCGCATCGCCGCGCCACGTCGCCACGCTTTACCCGATGAACCTTTCGGGCGGCATGCGCCAGCGGGTGATGATCGCCATGGCGCTGGTCTGCGAACCGCGCCTGCTCATCGCCGACGAGCCGACCACGGCTCTCGACGTAACCATCCAGGCGCAGATCATGGACCTGCTTTTAGGTCTTGCCGACCGCACCGGCACGGCCATCATGTTCATTACCCACAATCTCGGACTGGTCGCGCAGAGCTGTCATCGGATGGTCACAATGTATGCAGGGCAGGTCGTCGAGGGCGGGCCCGTAAGGGACGTCATCGCTGGTCCCCGCCACCCGTATACGGCCGGGCTCCTGCATTCCATCCCCGACAGCAACCGTGCGCGCGGCACTCTGCCCTCGATCGCCGGCCGCGTTCCGTCGCTGCGTCACATGCCGAAGGGCTGTCGCTTCGGGCCGCGCTGTTCCTATTCCATGCAGCCCTGCGAATTGCCTCAAAACATCGAGAACGAGGGCATCGACGATCTCGATCGCAGGGAAGTGCGCTGCAATCGCTGGGAAGAACTCGCATTGAGAGGGGTTGGAGCATGAGTTTGAGCGCTCCTTCCGAGCAGTCGGCGCTTGATGTCGATGATCTGCATGTCACATTCGGCAATCCGCGGCGGGGCTCGCTGATCCGCGCCGTCGACGGGGTCAGCTTCAGCGTCCGCAGGGGCGAGATCTTCGGGGTGATCGGCGAATCCGGTTCCGGAAAATCGACGCTCGGACGTTGTCTGGTCGGCTTGCTCAGCCCAAGCGGTGGCGGGGTTCTGCATGACGGTATCGACCCGTTCAGGTTTTCCCGCCCCGAGCTCAACCGCCACCGGCGCAAGTATCAGATCGTTTCGCAGGATCCGAATGCGGCCTTCGATCCGCGCATGACCATCCTCCAGAGCATCTGCGAACCCTTGAACATAGCGGGCGAGGGGACGAGAGCCGAGCGGCGCGAAAAGGCGTTCGCGATGCTGGACCGGGTGTCGCTGGCGGCTGAGATGGCCAATCGCTATCCGCATGAGATTTCCGGCGGTCAGAAGCAGCGCGCCAATATCGCCCGTGCGCTGATGCTCGATCCGAACGTGATCGTCTGCGACGAGGTGGTGGCGGCGCTCGACGTATCGATCCAGGCCGACATGCTCAACCTTTTCGCCCGCCTGCAGGAGCAGTTCGGCCTCACCTACGTCTTCATCAGCCATGATCTTCGGGTGGTCAGCCATATCAGCGACCGCGTGGCCGTCATGTATTTCGGCAAGATCGTCGAGGTCGGCCCCGCCCACGCCGTGATCGAAACGCCGCTGCATCCCTATACGGAGGCGCTGCGCTCGGCCGAACCGGAGATCGACCCGACGGCTGCCGATGCCCGGCAGAGGATCATCCTGCAGGGCGAGATACCGAGCGCCATCGCGCCGCCGAGCGGCTGCCGTTTCCACACGCGCTGTCCGCGGGTGCGCGACATATGTCGCACGCAGGAACCCCGGCAGCGCGAATTGCTGCCCGGGCGGCATGTCGCATGCCATTTCGCCGAGGAGATGCTGGGCGAAAAGGAGAGGAATGGTCTTGGCCTGGCCGGGGGGAACGGCGCCGACCATGCCGCATCTGCCACGAATGCAATGACATAGCGGCCGAGCACGGCCGGTCATGGATGATGGAGGAGAAGACGTGACCACAAATCTATTTGGAAAGATACCGGATATTACCCGTCGTTCGCTGTTGGCCGGAACGGTCGCCGCAGGCGGCCTGGCCATCTTGCCGGCAATGGCGCGTGCTCAGGCCCCACAGCCAAGATCCGGCGGGACCCTGAGAGCCGTCATGCCGTTCAACCCGGCGGCATTAGACCCGCTGACGGGCCGCAACAATCCCGATTTCAATGCCCTTCTCCTGATGTTCGACGCGTTGATCGGCTTTGATCCGCAGACGCTCGAACTGCAGCCGATGCTGGCGACGTCGTGGAAATTCACCGACCCCACCACGCTGGTTCTCGAACTGCGCCAGGGCGTCGAGTTCCATGACGGCACGCCGTTCAATGCCGAGGCGGTGGTCTTCCACCTGCAGCGCTGCAGCACCTACGACCGCTCGAACGTGAAATCGGATCTTGCCGTCGTCGACAAGGTCGAGGCCACCGGCCCCTTTCAGGTTTCGCTGAAGCTGAAATATCCGGATGCCACCCTGCCTGCGATCCTCACCGACCGCGCCGGCCTCATCGTGTCGCCAGCTTCGGTCAAGGCCGCGGCCGGCGGCAACGTCGACCGCGCGCCGGTCGGCACCGGGCCGTTCAAATTCGTCGAATGGCAGGACAACACCCTGATCAAGGTCGTGAAAAACGCCAACTACTGGGGTGACAAGCCCTACCTCGACGGCGTCGACATGCGTATCGTCAACGAGTTCAATACGGCGGTCCGCACGGTGACCGCCGGTGAATCCGATATCGTCCTCAACATGAGCGCGCAGCAGATGGCGGTGGCCAAGCGCGACCCGAAGCTGGTCGCCGAAGCGACGCCGTCGATGATCTATTACACGGCCTTCCTGAATTACGGCGAGGGGCCGTTGAAGGACGTTCGCGTTCGGCAGGCCATGAACTGGGCGCTCGACCGGCCGGTGCTCAATCAGGTCCTGTGGGGCGGCCTCGGCGGCGGGCATTGCAGCATGTTCCCGTCGGGCTTCTGGGCCAACGATCCCGCGACCGAGAATTTCTACACCAAGGACCTCGATCGCGCGAAGTCTCTGCTGAAGGATGCGGGTTTCGGCAACGGCATCGAGATCGCCACCTTCACCTGGGCCGACCAGGCGGCGGTGCAGCGCCAGGAAGTCCTCAGCGCCCAGCTTGCCGAAGCCGGCATCCGGCTGAAGGTCACTCCGGCACAGCCGGCGCAGACGATGCAATACTTCCTCACCGAGAAAAAGGGTCAGATGCTGATGACCCCGACCGGCGGTCTTCCGGATCCGGCAACCGCCTACGACCGTCAGTTCTCGGCGACGGCCTATCGCAACGCCGCCAAGATCGAACTGCCGGGTTATCGCGAACTGATGGATGCGTCGATGAGCACGTTCGACAAAGCCAAGCGCAAGGACGTGCTCTTCAAGATGCAGCGTTTCGTGCTGGAAAACGCGCTGCACCTGCCGCAGTTCTCGTCCGCCGGCATCATCATCCGTACGCCGAAGGTGCACGGCTTCAATTTCAGCCTGCTGCAGCGCCCGCGCTTCCACAAGGTGTGGATGGAGGCCTGAGGCTGGCGACCGATATCCCGATGCGACCGTCGTGTCGGGGATCGCCGGGAAACCGGAGCGGTGCGGCTTCGCCCGTGCCACTCCCCCGCATCGGAAGGCAGTGGTTCTGCGCATCCGGTGTTCCTTTCGCGGGCTGTTGAAACGGCCGGCGTCAATTGCGGATTGACGGAGTATCGATGATGTACGGCGTCCCCGGGATGGTTGCGCAGAGGCTCATGCAACTCGTGCCCGTAATGATCGTGGCCACGTTCGTAGTGTTTTCGCTCGTCTACATGATGCCCGGAGACCCGGCCATGATGATCGCGGGCGACTATGCGACGGCGGAACGCATTGCGGAAATCCGCCAGATCTACGGATTCGACCGGCCGATGCTGGTGCAATATTTCTTCTGGCTCGGAAATG
Organism: Neorhizobium vignae; assembly: GCF_000732195.1. Taxonomy (GTDB): domain Bacteria; phylum Pseudomonadota; class Alphaproteobacteria; order Rhizobiales; family Rhizobiaceae; genus Neorhizobium; species Neorhizobium vignae. The sequence goes on along the minus strand of NZ_JNNU01000012.1, from coordinate 87,259 downwards.
CCCTGCAGGGCGATCTCGGCCATTCGCTGTTCTCGAACGAATCCGTTCTGCGGCTGATCCTCTCGCGCCTGCCGCACACGGTCCTGCTGGTTCTTTACGCGCTGGTTCTCGGCGCGGCACTCGGCATTCCGCTCGGCATTCTTGCCGCGACGCGCCAGGGCACCACCCTCGACAAGATCATCACCAGCGTCGCTTCGCTCGGTGTCGCGGTTCCCAATTTCTGGCTCGGTATCATTCTGGTGACGCTGTTTTCGCTCGGTTATCGCTGGTTCCCGGCAACCGGCGCGGTATCCGTCTTCGAAAAGCCGCTGGAGGCGCTCTATTACGCGACCCTTCCGGCGGTAGCGCTTTCGACCGGGGTGGTCGCCGTTCTGGCAAGGCAGGTCCGCAGCGCGCTACTCGAAGTGCTGGGCTCGCAATATATCCGCACGCTGCGCGCCAAGGGGCTCGGTTCCGGCGCCATCCTGTGGAAGCACGGGCTGCGCAACGTGGCGGCGACGATGCTGACCATTGCCGGCCTGCAGGTGAATCGGCTGTTTTCCAGCGCCGTCATCATCGAGGCGGTCTTCGCGATCCCCGGAGTCGGCAACCTGATCAGCTATTCGGCGCTCAACAAGGATTTCCCGGTGGTGCAGGGCGTGGCGCTCGTGCTGGTGCTCGTGGTGATCCTTACCAATCTCCTGGTCGACGTGCTCAACGCGACTTTCGATCCCAGAGTGGCGGCTTCCACATGACCGATACCAACATGACCGCGATGACCCAATCGGCTGCCGCGCCGGCGGCCAAGGCGACCCTTCCGCCCCCCGTCCGCTTCCGCTTCTGGGCCTGGCTGTGGGGCGACAAGCGTGCGCTGATCAGCCTTGCCTATCTCTCTGTTCTGGTTCTGGCGGCGATCTTCGCGCCGCTGATCGTGCCCTATGCGCCGAACAAGCAGAACCTGATGGACCTTCTGGCGCCGCCGAGTGGCGCACACTGGCTCGGCACCGACGACCTTGGCCGCGATACGCTGAGCCGGCTGATATACGGTTCCTATAACGCGCTCTATGCCGCAAGCCTCGCCGTCGGCATCGGCGTGGCGATCGGCGTGCCGCTCGGTGTCTTCATCGGTTTTGTCGGCGGCTGGATCGACCAGGTCGGCAGCCGCATCATCGACGGCGTGCTGGCCTTTCCGCCGCTCGTGTTGGCCGTCGCCGTTACCGGTGCGCTCGGCATCGGTCTCACCAATGCGATGATCGCCGTCGGCTTTGCCTTCGCGCCGGTGCTTGCCCGCACGATGCGGGCGCAGACGCTGGTGGTGAAGAACGCGCTCTATGTCGAGGCGGCCGTCGGCTTCGGCGCGTCACGCCTGCATCTGATCCTGCGCCATATCCTGCCCAATGCGATCCAGCCCGTGATCGTCGAGGTGACCCTGATGCTGGCCGTGGCGCTTCTGGCGGAAGCCGGATTGAGCTTCCTGTCGCTCGGCGTCCAGCCGCCTGAATCAAGCTGGGGCGGCATGCTTGCGCGCGCCTACCACTATGTCGAGGTGGCGCCCGAGCAGATGTATGCGCCGGGTTTCGCCATCCTGTTCACGGCGCTCGCCTTCAACACGCTCGGCGAGTCGATCCGCGTGCTTCTCGATCCGACCATCAAGCGTCGGTAAGTCGGCGTTTCCGATAGCTCAGATGCAGAACAGCCCGGCCTTGCGGCCGGGCTGTTTCTTTGTCTGGTGACCGGCGAGCGGATCACGCGGTCTGGTCGAGCCAGACGCGGTGGAACCGCGGCGAGTGCAGCCGGTCGTACCGGAAATCCTTGACCTTCTTGTTGCGGATCGACATGGCGGCCGAGGTCACCAGCGGCAGATGCAGCGCCTGTTCCACGACGAAGCGCTGGAGCGCGGCAAAGGCTTCCTTGCGTTTGCCGGCATCGGCCGAGGTGCCGGTCGCATCCAGCAGCTTGCGGAACTGCGGGTCTTCTATTTTGCCCGCATTGAACTGGCCGGTCGCGCCGAACAGCCGCTCGTAGGTCTGGCTCGGATCGAGCCAGCCACCCTGCGGATTGAGGATCATCGCGCCCTTGCCTTCGATATAGAAGGCCTGGTTCACCACCTGAGGAGGCGAGGGCGTGACCTTGAGGCGAATGCCGACCTGCTCGAGCTGGTTGCCGACCACTTCCAGGCGCTGAACCGACGTCTGGTCCGGCCAGCTCCAGGTTTCGACTTCCAGACCCTTCGGATATCCGGCCTCGGCCAGCAGTTTGCGCGCCTTTTCCGGATCGTGCTGGTAGAACTGGGCCGTTCCGGCATCCACCGCCCAGAAATCCTTGGGGAACATGGTCGAAGTCGGCTCGCCGAGGCCAAGCATCAGAACCTGGTTCAGTTCGGTGCGGTTGATGGCGTAGTTCATTGCCTGCCGGACCCGGATATCATTGAGCGGCGGCTTGGCGAAATTCATCATCAGGGTGAAGAAGATCATCGAAGGATTGGCTTCGGCGGTGAGATCCTGCACGCGGCGGGCGGTGGCGATCTGCTGCGCGGCCATGTTGAGCGCGAGATCGGTTTCGCCGGCGGTGACCGTGCGGGCGGCGGTGTTCAGCTCGTTGATGATGCGGAAGTTGATGCCGTCGAGATAGGGAAGGCCCGGCTGCCAGTAGTTCGGGTTCTTCTCGACGCGGATCAGGTCGTTGTCGCGCCACTCCGCGAACTTGAACGGTCCGGTGCCGACGGGATTGCGGTCGACATTGCCGTCGGCGGCGGCCTTGATGGAAGCGGGCGAGACGATGCAGCCGACACGGCCGGTCAGGATGGTCGGCAGCGAATAGTTCGGCCGCTTCAGCTTGATCGTCACCTGGCTCGGGCCGCTGACCGCTACCGACGCGACCGAAACGAGGTCCGACTTCACGTTCGAGCGCGGGTCGCTCATGAAGCGGTCGAGGTTGAATTTCACGGCCTCGGCGTTGAACGGGGTGCCGTCATGGAATTTCACGCCGTCGATGAGGTTGAGCACCAGCGTCGTCGGATCGGTGAAGCTCCAGTCCTTGGCCAGCATCGGCTTCAGCTCGAGCGTCGCCGGGTCGAAGGCGATCAGCGCGTCGAACAGCGCATAAAGCGCGTTGAAGTCCGGCACGTTGCGTCCGGTCATCGGATCGAGTGCGGCCGGGTTGAATGGCATGGCGATGCGCAAGGTGCCGCCCGGTTTGGGCGTCGATGCCTGGGCGAACACCTGCCCGGGCAAAAGCATTGCGCCTCCCAGCGCAGCAGCTGACGCCAGAAGCGTTCTCCGGTTGATCCTGCTGTTATGGATGACAGACGGCACGCCGTCCTTCGTCTTGCTCATCTCTGGGCTCCTCCCCAATGAAACAAACTGATGAAACAAACTCCTGCCGGCAGGCCTGATCATGCATACATCACGCCCGCGATTCGGCTTCCTCCTCCCGAATTGCGGCAACCTGCCGTAGGGGAAACCTACAGCAGGAGGATGTCGATGTATACTTTTGCATTCGGTTTTTGCTGCAACACGACTTCCTTACAACCGGCGCCTATGCCATGATTATACGGGAGGCTGTGATTGTGCAGCCGTTGTGTCCTTCGCTTTTCCGGTGCCCGTTCGGCGCCGTAAACGCGGGGCGCGCGGTTGCCTGTTGCGGACAGAGGAGGAGAGACCATGGGTGCGTTCGAGCAATCCCGTACCTACGATTACGTCGTCGTGGGCGGCGGTACGGCAGGCTGCGTTCTGGCCAACCGGCTGTCGGCTGACCCGACGGTCGACGTGCTGATGATCGAGGGCGGCGGCGAGGGGCGAGGCTTCTATGTCGACATGCCGCTCGGTCTCGCCTATCTCATCGGCAGGCCTCAATATGACTGGCTCTACAAGGGCGAGCCCGAACCTTACCTCAACGGACGCCAGCTTGCCTTGCCCCGCGGAAAAATGCTCGGGGGCAGTTCGGCCATCAATGGCCTCATCTATGTGCGCGGCCATGCCTACGACTACGACCAGTGGGCGCAGCTCGGCAATCGCGGCTGGTCCTGGGAAAGCGTGCTGCCCTATTTCAAGCGCTCCGAAACCTTCCATCGCGCCGGTGAGGAGGCTCACGGCACGGAGGGCGAATGGGCGGTTTCCGATCCCAATGTGCGGTGGGAGGCCCTGGAAGCCTATCGCCGGGCGGCAATCGAACAGGGCATTCCCGCCGCCAGCGACTACAATTCCGGCGACAATGAAGGCGTGGCCTTCTTCGTCGCCACCATCAAGAACGGCGTGCGCCACTCCACCGCCCGCGCTTTTCTGGAGCCGGTCCGCAACCGCCGCAACCTGACGGTCGTCACCGGCGCCCTGGTCGATCGGGTGACCTTCGACGGCAAACGGGCGAGCGGCGTCGTGTTCAGCCTCGACGGTCAGGCCCGTGAGGTGAAGGCGGGGCGGGAAGTCATTCTGTCGGCCGGAGCCTATAGCTCGCCGGCCATCCTCGAACGCTCCGGCGTCGGTGCGCCGGACGTGCTTGCGGGCGCCGGAATAGAAGTGTTGCACGCATTGCCCGGCGTCGGCGAAAACCTGCAGGACCACTGGCATATCCGGGTGCAGCACCGTCTTCACAATACCCATACGCTCAATACCCGCGCCGGCACGCGGCTTGGCCGGATGCTGCTCGGCATGCAGTACCTCGCGACCAAGCGCGGGCCGCTCGGCGGTTCGCCGACGCTATTGGGCGCTTTCCTCAAGACCACGCCGGATGCGCCGGCGCCGGAAATCCAGATCCACGTTTCCGGCTCCACCTCACCGAGTTTCGGCGGCGCCATGCATCCGTTTCCCGGCATTACATCGTCGGCCTGCATCCTGCGGCCGGAAAGTCGCGGCCATTGCCATGTCGCGGTGAGCGACCCTTCCGCCCAGCCTCGTATCCTGCACAATTTCCTGAAGGAGGAGGCCGACCGCGAAATCCTGATACGGTCGATCGAGGCCGTCCGGCGCATCGCTGCAAGCCCTGCCATGGCGCGTTTCGAGCCCGAGGAAATTGCACCGACCGCAGCCGTGCAGTCCCACGACGACATGCTCGACTATGCGCGCCGGACCCTCAATACCACCTTCCATCCCGTCGGCACCTGCAAGATGGGCCGCGACCGCATGGCGGTGGTCGATGATCGGCTGCGGGTGCATGGCATTACCGGCCTGCGCGTCGTCGATGCTTCGATCATGCCCACCATCGTCTCCGGCAATACCCAGGCCCCGACTGTGATGATCGCGGAAAAAGCTGCGGATTTCATCCGCGAGGAAAGACTGGGGGCGCAGGCCGCATGAGGCGGATGTCCGACGGTAATTCATCGATCAACAATGAGCGAGACGTTCACGAAAATGGCTAGATTGGAAACCGCCGGGGCGATCGATTGCGACGTCCACCCGCCGACACCGCGTCGCGCCGACCTCATTCCCTATCTCGACGACTACTGGCAGGAGATCGTCACCTCGCGCGAAGTCGATGTGCTGGAACTGATGGGCTACCCTGAGCGCACGCGTCCCTATATGCGGCCGGATTGGGCATGGAGCGGCGATCCGCTTGCGCAGATGCAGAAGAACCTGCTCGATCCGCTCGGCCTCGAAGGCGCCATCCTCAACGTGGTTTCCGGCGCCCACGCCCTGTTCGATCCCTACCTTGCAGCCGCCATATGCCGCGCCACCAACGACTGGCTTGCCGACAAATGGCTGAGCCGCGACAGCCGGCTGAGGGCATCGATGCTGGTGCCGTTCCAGAATGTCGAGGCGGCGGTCGAGGAGATCGAGCGCCGGGCGGACGACAAGCGTTTCGTGCAGGTCCTGACGCTTGCGATGACCGAGCTTCCGCTCGGCCGCCGCACCTACTGGCCGATCTACGAGGCGGCCGAGAAACATGGTCTGCCGATCGGCATTCATGCAGGATCGAGTTTCCGCCACGCACCCAGCCATAGCGGTTTCCATTCCTTCCTGATCGAGGACCATGTGGTGCAGCCGCAGGGTTTCTCCACCCAGGTCGCGAGTCTGATTTCCGAGGGCGTCTTCGTCAAATATCCGAAGCTGAAGGCGGTGATGATCGAATCCGGCGTCACCTGGATGCCGGCGCTGATGTGGCGGATGAGCAAGGATTGGCGCGGCACCCGCATCGAGGTGCCGTGGGTCAAGGACGCGCCGGCCGACATCATCCGCCGGCATATCCGCATGACGTCGCAGCCCTTCGACGGCCCTGACGACGTCGAGGACGTCGCCAAGACGCTCGACCATTTGCTCAGCGATGATATGCTGCTGTTTTCCTCGGACTATCCGCATTGGCATTTTGAGGGGCTGGACGTGCTGCCCGAGGGCCTGGCGGAAGCCAGGGTGAACAAGATCCTTCGCGACAACGTTCTCGCCACCTATCCGAGATTTGGAGGCTGATCCCCATGGAAACTCCCGTACTCGAACGTAGCTCCGAAAAGTCACAGATGCAGGGCGTGGTGGATTGCGATGTGCATCCGGCTTTCTCTCGGCCGGATCAGTTGCTCGACTATCTCCCCGAACGCTGGAAAACGCATGTGCGGGATTTCGCAGTGCGCACGGCAAACCCCTTGCTCGGCACGCTGCCCTATCCGCGCATGACGCCGGGCAACGGCATGCGCCGCGATTCCTGGCCCCCGAACGGTGGCCCACCGGCGTCGGACCTTGCCTTCCTGCGGGAACAATTGCTGGACCAGTGCAATATCGACTACGGCATCCTGCAGCCGCTCGCGGCCGGCAGCATGGCCTTCAACCAGGAACTCGGCGCAGCGCTCTGCGCGGCCCTGAACGACTGGCAGATCGACAAGTTTGCGGGGCCGGAGCCGCGGCTGAAAGCCTCCATCTGCATCTCGCAGGAGGATGCGAGGGAATCGGTCGCCGAGATCGACCGGCGCGTCACGGACCGCCGCTTCGTGCAGATCGCCATGCCGCCGCGCACGCTGGAGCCCTGCGGCCGTCGTCGCTATTGGCCTATCTACGAGGCGGCCGAGCATTACGGCCTGCCGATCGGGCTCCATACCAGCGCCTTCGGCTACCGCCCGAACACGCCGTCCGGTTGGAGTTCGTTTTATCTGGAGGAGCACTACGCAGCTTCCAACAGCCTCCAGACCGTGCTCTCCAGCATGATCCTAGAAGGCGTGTTCGAGCATTTCCCGAAACTGAAGATCGTGCTCGTCGAAGGCGGCTTCTCCTGGCTGCCGTCGCTCGTCTGGCGGCTTGACCGGGAGTGGAAGCGCATGCGCGACGAGGTTCCGCATGTAAAGCGCAAGCCGTCCGAATATGTGCGCGAGAACTTCTGGTACACGACCCAGCCGATCGAGGAGCCGGAGAACAACCGGCACCTCCTCGACATCCTGCGCTGGATCGGCACCGACCGGCTGATGTTCTCGACCGACTATCCGCACTGGGATTTCGACGATCCGCGCTTCGCCTTCAAGGTGCCGCTGACACCAGCCGAGCGCTCCGCGATCTTCCGCGACAATGCGGTAGAATTGTTCGGTCTGAAATAGGCTCGGCAGAGAACCCCATCCCGGAAAAGCGCCCGGCAGCTCGCCCCCACTGGAACACGGCGGAGGCCCGGCGAGGGGACCTATCGCGCGGAGGTCTTCAGGATCTCCGTCGATGACGCCCATGCCGCCTTTAAACTATGGGAGACTTGAAGGCCTGGAATCACGACATCCGTCGAGGTCCGGACGCCGACGCCGCGCCGACCACCATGGCAACGACGGGGAGTGGAGGTCGCAATTCTTCGGGCCTGAAACAACAAAAGCGCGCCAAAAAGCGCGCTTTTGTTGAAAATGGCTCCCCGGGCCGGATTCGAACCGGCGACCTGTCGATTAACAGTCGAATGCTCTACCGCTGAGCTACCAGGGATCATCCGCGAAGGGTCGCGGCGTGTGCGGCGGGTAATACAAATGCTTTGTCGTTTTGCCAAGCGGTTTTTGCAAAAAAAACGAACTTGATTGTTTTATCCCCGGTAAAGCCCCATTTCCCAGGCAAAGATAGGCTTTTAACCGATGAGGATAATCGAGAGTGGCAGGTGAACGGAAGCCGAAGCGATTTGGAATGGACCCGCAAAGCGGCAAGCTGGCGCTCGGAAGCGTGCAGATTCCCATGCCGCGCTCGCGGATCGGCCGAGTCGTCGTCGGTGTCGGCCTGATTTTCGGGGGTGTGCTCGGTTTCCTGCCGATTCTCGGCTTCTGGATGGTGCCGCTCGGCTTCCTGGTGCTTTCACACGACCTGCCCTTCGTGCGGCGTCAGCGGCGCCGTATCGGGCTCTGGTGGGCAAGGCGGCGGGCGCGCAAGGCCGAGCAGCGATAAGGCTCCCCCCAGTCAGACGAACATCGACGCGATTCCCTGGCCGGCGCTGAACGCCAGGTAGGCAAGCACGGCGAAATAGATCACCGTCACGATGTTGAAGAGGTAGCCCCCGAGCACGATCAGCCCGTCGCGCTGGATCATGCCGGTCGACAGAAGCAGGATCGCGATCGCCGGCAGCGTATTGGAGAAGGGCACCAGGCCCAGCGGAAACATCAGGAGTACGCCGCCGGCCGCGATCGCCAGGCCGTTTACCCGGTTGACGAGCCGACCGGTGGTCAAGGCGGAGATTCGCGGCTTCAGGAACCGGTCGAGGCGCGAGACGATGCTGACACCTTTTTCCAGCGCCGGCAGCAGTTTCTTCGTATCGAGCTCACGGTCGAGGATTTTCTTCGGCAACCAGGGGAGCCGGTTGGCGGTGATAGCCAGGCTGATCAGGATGATCGCCGCCCCGAACACGGTGCTGACGCCGGGGATAGATACGGGGAGGAGGAAGGGCAGGGAGGCGACGGCGCAGATGAGCAGCAGGCCCTGTTCGCCGACCGCGTCCATCAATTGGCGCAGCGTCACCGACTGACCCGTGATGCCGTCAATAAGCTGCCGCAGCGTGCCGCTCAGCGAGGTTGAGGTATCGTCGAACTCGATGCTTGCGCTCACTCTTCGTTTCTCCATTCCGCTTCAATTGAGCGGCATGGATATCAACAAACGGTGTCCTCGCAAAGGCGCGAGCCAAAACCTGCCGGAAACGTGAACGGCCGGCGTCCCATGGAAATCAAAAGGCCGCGCAGTCCTGCGGGCCGCTATCGGCCGTTATCGAGACTGCGCCCAATAATCGTACGCCCCGCAGGCCAGCACGATCGCGAGGATCGCCAGTACCACCGGATTGAGCGTGGTGATGAATTCCAGATACTGCATTACGGTCTCCTCCACCGCATGTTCGCCGCCCGATGCTCCCCCACCGGCAACGACGTCATTTTAGCACAGTCGCCGGGCCATCGCTACTTTAGTGTTGCCTTAGAGACTCTGGCGCATCTCTCCCCGAATCACTAGGATTGCTCCCGGGATTGAAGACGAGGGTGAACATGGGTCTGAGAGTGATCGAAGGCGGGCTTGCGACCTGCGTGGCGAAGCCTGCCGATCTGGCCGAGGGCGATATGCCGACCCGCGACGACGTGCTTCGCGAGGCCGAACGGAGGATCCGGTCGACCGGGTACGAGACCTGGCGCAATCGCGAAAGATTGACCGGCATACCTGTGCCGCGCGAAATCCGTTATCTGGCCATGCAGATCGGTTTCGTGGCCGAAGCCATCGCCAGATTGGCCGACATCCCGGCTGATTATCGATCCGACTTCTACTGGCCAGCGTAAGCGCCGCCGGATGATCCGCCGGCGTTAAAACAGGGTCATGAAAAGATGCCCCACATACAGGATGCTGGAAAGCGAACCAACGGTCGCGCACGCCGCCAGGGCGTCAGAAACACTGAGTTTCATACTGGATCATCGCCGTCATGGCGATCCTTCTCACAAGGATAAAAGACGACAACATCGCCGTCGCCTGCCGTTTTAAGGAAAATCCTTTAACGAACGTCCCGGTAAGAAAGCTTAACAAACCCTTTCCGGCTATGATCGGAGCTACAGGCTCCGCCTCATGGCGGAACCGCTCGACATTGGAAGGATCGGGGTCAGTTCAGCATCTTTGCCTCGATGCTGGCGAGAACGAAGGTTTCCCGCACCTTTTCCAGGGGGAGCTTGCGCTGCAGGCAGGCGGCGCATTCCTTCAGGGCCTTGATGTAATAGGTCCCTTCGCGCACCGGCCAGCGCCAATTGAGGTATTCCAAGGCCTCTTTCGGCCCGCGGATGGTTTCTGGGAAACCGTATCCAATGCGTACTCTGACCGGGGAACTCCACACGGCTTCATCTGCTTCAGTTACGTTACTCGTCATGTCTACACCTTGCATTGCGGCGTAGGAAACTCATCCAAAAGGATTGGGTTCCGCGGGTTTGGTGAATTTTTTATGAAACCGGGTTGGGTGTCATCCCGAGGGCGCAGCGAAGCCAGGTGCGGGGCTGGGATGCAATTATCGACGTGCCGGCTGCGGCCTTCCCCGCCTCATGCAGGAAAAAAATGACAAACGGGCCAAACCCGCTTGCGCCGTTATTCGATTCGTTCTAAACGCCCGACACCACTCGCTCTTTATGCGTTCGGACGGCCTCGTGGCGGAGTGGTGACGCAGAGGACTGCAAATCCTTGCACCCGAGTTCGATTCTCGGCGAGGCCTCCATTTCCGCCTTCTTCCCGGACCTGTTTCTCAAATCCAAACATGCTTTGATACCAAGCATTTACCACGCATTTTTGTGTGCGCTGCAACATGGTTAATTTTTAACCTTCTCCTCCTAGGCTCGGAACAGAAAGGCCCGCTCAGCAATTATGGGGTGGAACGGAGGAAGGCGCCATGATCACCAGAATAATCAACGTACACCGTCAGGCAGCCAACGAGGTCGACGGCACCGGTACATTCTGCGACGGCATGTTCCCGCTGACCTCCCCCGAGCAGTCTGCCTTCGACAAGGACCACAGCCTGCGCTCTTCCTATGGCCGGGACTATGTGACCATCCGCAAGCTGGAAGAAGCGCCGCCGGCCTACGCCTGAGCCGGGCTTCCACAGTAGAGCGTGAGGAGGGGGACGCGGTCTCCTGCGCTTTTTTGCTTCGAAAGCGGCCAGTGTCTTGAAAGCATGTCTTGCCCTCAGTAAGACGGTCATGCGTAGACCGGCGCATCGCCGGGTGATTTGGGACGACTGAGATGATGGATTTCGAAGCAGCACGGACGAAGATGGTCGAAAATCAGATCCGCACCACCGATGTCACGTCGCATTCGGTTCTGCGGGCCTTCTACAATGTTCCGCGCGAAGCCTTCGTGCCGGCCAAGGCAAAATCGCTCGCCTATATTGATGCCGATATCGAGGTCGCCCCTGGTCGGTATCTGATGGAGGCCTCTCCGCTTGCCAAGCTTCTGCAGCTTGCCGCAATCACCAAGGACGACGTCGTGCTCGAAATCGGCACCGGCAGCGGTTATGCGACCGCCGTCCTGTCGCTGATCGCCGGCTCCGTCGTCTCTCTGGAGGCGGATGAGGCGCTGGCCTCGCAGGCAACCGCGACGCTCTCCTCGCTCGGCTACGACAATGTCGCGGTCGTTACCGGCGAGCTCGAGAATGGTTATGCCGCCGAGGCGCCCTATGACCTCATCTTCGTCAACGGCGCCGTCGAGGAAGTGCCTGCCGCGCTTCTGGAACAGCTGCGCGATGGCGGACGGCTGGTCGCTGTCGTCGGCTATGGCAATGCCGCCCAGGCGAAGGTGCTGGTGAAGGAACAGGGTTCCATCTCCGAAAGCGCCTATTTCAATGCGTCGGTGAAGCAACTGCCGGGCTTCCGCAAGGCGAGGGAATTCGTGTTCTGATCGACCGGCGCGGTCCGAACACCATGAACGGGAAGGGGCCTTGCGGCCCCTTTGTCGTTTCCGGCGGCGCCATCCGTTTGTTTCACGCCACTGTCACTTGTTTCCGGCAACTGTGACTTACGGGATTCACAACGCCAACAAAACTGTGTATCGGTAGGAGGCCTGGGGCACTTGTCATTGTTTCCAGCCCCCCCAACACCTTAGAGTAACGTCGATTCGGTTCACCCTCCACGGGGCCGATTCGAGTGCCGGTAACAGCGGGGATGAAAATGGCTCAGCCAAATGTAGCGCGTGAACCCTCCATGGAAGAAATCTTGGCGTCCATTCGCCGGATCATTGAAAGCAATGAGCCGAATGCCGAGAACGCGCTCAGCGGCCAGCTTCCCCCGGTCTATGGCGACGATGAGATCGAAGACGTCGAAGAGACGAGCTTTGTTCCCGATATGGCTGCCAATGATCGCGGCGCGCCGTCGCGCAGCGAGCCGATGAGCTACGCGACGGGATCGTCGGGCCAGACCGCACAGCAGGATCGTACCCTGTCGCTCGCAGACGTCGCCGCAAGGGTCCGGGCCGCTTCCACCCGCCAGCAGGAGACCGGGCCCGTGCGCCTTTCGGCCGCTTCGACTGTGCCGGCCCCGTCGGCGGTTGCCTCTTCCGCGCAAACGCCGTCCTCACCCGCACCGGCGGCGCGCCAGGAGGAGCCGGCTCAGATTCGCCAGATGCCGCGCATGCCCGAATTCCGCGAACCGGTCGCCCAGGCCGCTCCGGTTTCGCAGCCGGTCGCGCCGCAGCCGGAGCCGGTCCAGCGTGTCATGATGCCGGTCTTCGACCCGCCGCTGTCGGCTCCGCACAGGGCCGAAGCACCGGTGCGGCCCGAACCGAGAATCGAACCGAAAACAGAACCGAAACTCGCCGCAGAACCGGCCCCGCGCAGCCTGCCGGCGAAGATCGAGGAGACCGCGAACCTTCTGTCCGCCGAAGCCGGCGCCCAGGTCGCAAAGTCCTTCAGCGAGCTCGCCTCGGTGTTCAACGGCATGGAACGCCGTTCGCTCGAAGACATGGCCGGCGACATGCTGCGCCCGATGTTGCAGGAATGGCTGGACGACAATCTGCCGACGCTGGTCGAGCGCCTGGTGCGCGAGGAAATCGAACGCGTATCTCGGGGCACGCGCCGCTAAACCGTTCTTGAGGTCGACCAAGACGGCCGCTCCGGCGACGGGGCGGCTTTTTTATTGACTTGGAACACCCCATCCTATTTACACCCCGATAGCTCTCAAAGAACAAAAACGGGTCAGGAAATGCTCGAAAAGACCTATGATTCCGCAGAAGTAGAACCGAGGATCGCCAAGGCCTGGGACGAGGCCGACGCTTTCCGCGCCGGCGCCAACGCCAAGCCGGGCGCGGAAACCTTCACGATCGTGATCCCGCCGCCGAATGTGACCGGTTCGCTGCATATGGGCCACGCGCTCAACAACACGCTGCAGGACATCATGATCCGGTTCGAGCGGATGCGCGGAAAGGACGTGCTGTGGCAGCCGGGCATGGACCATGCTGGCATCGCCACCCAGATGGTCGTCGAGCGTCAGTTGATGGAACGCCAGCTTCCGGGCCGCCGCGAAATGGGCCGCGAGGCTTTCATTGACCGGGTCTGGGAATGGAAAGAGGAATCCGGCGGCCTGATCTTCAATCAGTTGAAGCGCCTCGGCGCCTCCTGCGACTGGTCGCGCGAACGGTTCACCATGGACGAGGGCCTGTCGGCTGCTGTCCTGGAAGTCTTCGTCACGCTCTACAAGCAGGGCCTAATTTACAAGGACAAGCGCCTCGTCAACTGGGATCCGAAGCTGCTGACTGCGATCTCCGACCTCGAAGTCGAGCAGCACGAGGTTAACGGCAATCTTTGGCACTTCCGCTATCCGCTTGAGGAAGGCGTTATCTACCAGTATCCGGTGGCATTCGACGAAGACGGCAATGCGACCGAATTCGAGACGCGTGACTATATCGTCGTCGCGACCACGCGTCCGGAAACCATGCTCGGCGATACCGGCATTGCCGTGAACCCCGAGGATGAGCGCTACAAGGCCATCGTCGGCAAGCACGTCATCCTGCCGATCGTCGGCCGCAGAATCCCGGTCGTCGCTGACCACTATGCCGATCCGACGGCCGGCACCGGTGCGGTCAAGATCACCCCTGCGCACGACTTCAACGACTTCGAAGTGGGCAAGCGGGCGGGGCTGCGCGCCATCAACATCATGAACATCGACGGTACGATCACCATCAAGGACAACGAGGATTTCCTTGAAGGACTCGACCATCCGGCTGCGCTTCACGGCGCCTGGGACCGGCTCGAAGGCCAGGATCGTTTCACGGCCCGCAAGATCGTCGTCGAGATCTTCGAGGAAGCAGGCCTGCTCGACAAGGTCGAGCCGCACAAGCACATGGTGCCGCATGGCGATCGTGGCGGCGTGCCGATCGAGCCGAGGCTGACCGAACAATGGTATGTCGACGCCCACACCCTGGCACAGCCGGCGATCGCTTCCGTCAAGGAAGGACGCACCAAGTTCGTGCCCAAGAACTGGGACAAGACCTATTTCGAATGGATGGAGAACATCCAGCCCTGGTGCATATCGCGCCAGCTCTGGTGGGGACATCAGATCCCGGCGTGGTACGGCCCCGACGGTCAGGTGTTTGTCGAAAAGACCGAGGAAGAGGCGCTGCAGGCCGCCATCCAGCACTATCTTTCGCACGAAGGGCCGATGAAGGCTCTTGTCGAGGATCTCCTGGAGAATTTCAAACCGGGCGAGATCCTGACCCGCGATGAGGACGTGCTCGACACCTGGTTCTCTTCGGCGCTATGGCCGTTCTCGACGCTTGGCTGGCCGGACCAGACCAGGGAACTTGAGAAATATTATCCGACCAGCACCCTGGTCACCGGCTTCGACATCATCTTCTTCTGGGTTGCCCGCATGATGATGATGGGCCTTCATTTCATGAAGGACGAGGATGGCAATCCGGTCGAGCCCTTCCACACCGTCTATGTCCACGCGCTCGTTCGCGACAAGAACGGTCAGAAGATGTCGAAGTCGAAGGGCAACGTCATCGATCCGCTCGACCTGATCGACGAATACGGCGCCGACGCGTTGCGCTTCACGCTGGCGATCATGGCGGCACAGGGGCGTGACGTGAAGCTCGATCCGGCCCGCATCGCCGGTTACCGCAATTTCGGCACCAAGCTCTGGAATGCCACCCGCTTTGCCGAGATGAACGGCGTCAAGCGCGATCCGGCCTTCCAGCCGGAGGCAACGAAGCTCACCGTCAACCGCTGGATCCTCACGGAGCTCTCCGAGACTATCCGCGACGTCACGGAGGCCATCGAGACCCAGCGGTTCAACGAGGCAGCCGGTTCGCTCTACCGTTTCGTCTGGAACCAAGTCTGCGACTGGTATCTGGAACTTCTGAAGCCGATCTTCGCGAGCGAGGACGAGGGTGCCAAGGCAGAGGCCCAGGCCTGCGCGGCCTACGTGCTGGAAGAGACCTACAAGCTCCTGCATCCGTTCATGCCGTTCATGACGGAAGAGCTCTGGGCCCACACCGAAACCCGCGACGGCCTGCTTTGCCACGCCGACTGGCCGGCGCCGGAATTCGCCGATCAGGCGGCTGCGGAAGAGATCAACTGGCTGGTTGATCTCGTCACCGGTCTGCGCTCGGCCCGCGCCGAAATGAACGTGCCGCCATCGGCTGTCGCACCGCTGATCGTCGTCGGTGCCAACGAGCTGACCCAGGCGCGTCTGCGGCGTCACGAGGCGGCCGTCCGCCGCCTTGCGCGTGTCGAAACCATCGAGCTTGCCGACGCGGCGCCCAAGGGTTCCGCCCAGATCGTCGTCGGCGAGGCGACCGCCTGCCTGCCGCTCGGCAACCTGATCGACCTCGTGGCCGAAAAGGCGCGCATCGAGAAGGCGGTTGGCAAGACCGAGGCCGAGATGGACCGTATCGGCAAGAAGCTGGCCAACGAGAAGTTCGTCGCCAATGCCGATCCCGAAGTGGTTGCTGCCGAGCGCGAGCGCTTTGCCGAACTGGAAGTTCAGATGGCGAACCTGAAGACTGCTCTTCTGCGCATCAGCGAAGCAGGCTGACCATCTTCATCGTGAATCAATGGAAATAAGGGGTGCCGCGCCGGAAACGGGCGGCATTTCCTTTTTCGCAACCGGCTGTGGGTCTCGGGTCGCATGTGTGCAACTGCTCACCTGCAGAAAGCCGCATTGTTGCCACATTGACACAGGTAGCCGGCTTAAAATAATAAAATTCTAATTTTAACGATCCGGTTAAGGTGGAAGGAGCAATTTTGTGCCGAAATCGGCATCGAAGCCCCGGTTCCTGGTTTGCTTACGTAAATCTATAGAGCGTTTGCGCCGCGAAGCCCCGGACAGCCGAAAGTTGTCAATTAGAGCGAACCATCTAGAGTGATTTCGGTCACTTACCAGGGAGTGGGAGAATTTATGGTAAGCAAACTAATCTCAAGGGGCGTCTTTGCTCTCGTAGCTGGATGCACCCTTCAGTCGCCTGCGCTCGCAGGCGGCATCGAGCGGGGCGGATACAATATCGATCTGCTTTTTGATCCGTCTTCGGTCGCGATCGAGTCCACGGCTACCTTCGTGATGCCCCAGAGGAAACTCAAGAACGTCACCGATACAATCGCCGGGGATGGCGCGCTCAACACGTTGGGGTATTCCAGCTCGGTGGAGGAGACGGAAGACTACTGGTCGCCGCGTATCGGGGCCAAGGCCGGCTTCGAGGGGTTCGACTGCCTGGTCGACTACTCGCAGCCCTATGGCGCTCATACCAACCCGGGCGCCAATTGGGCCGGGGCGAACCAGAACATCGAAACAAAGATCAACAGCGACAACTACGCGCTGACCTGCTCCTACAAGTTCGATGCTGGTCCGGGCGACTTGCGTATCATCGGCGGTACCAACTATCTCCAGATGGACGGTTTCAAGGAACGCTTGGTCGTCGCGCCGGAAGTTATCGCCGGTCTAGGCATGACGGGCTCGGGTGTGGGACGCCTCGATCTTGAAGGTGACGGCTGGGGCTGGCGGGCAGGTGTGGCCTACGAAATTCCGGAATACGCGCTCCGTGCCAGCCTGATGTACTATAGTCAGGTGAAACTGGATAGCGTCACCGGCGAAGTCGACCTCACCAATATCCCTGCGGCTCTGGGTGGTTTGGTCCCGGGTGCCGGCACGATCATTCCGGTCGAGGGCTCGACCGCCATGCCGGAGGCTATCGAACTCAAGCTGCAATCCGGTGTCGCTCCCGATTGGCTCGCGTTCGGATCGGTCAAATGGACCAATTGGAGCGTCTTGCAGCGAATCCCCTTCTACAATGCCGGCGGCGTGGAAGTCACCGCGCTTGAACTCGGATACCGGGACGGCTGGACGGTTACCGGCGGCGTAGGTCACAAGTTCAACGAACAGTGGAGCGGCGCGGTCAGCCTGACCTGGGATCGCGGGACTTCGCAGGGCTTTGGCACCCTCACGGATACCTGGACCGTCGGCGCAGGTGTCGCCTACTCGCCGAACAAGAACGTCGAGATCCGTCTGGCCGGCGTGCTCGGCATCCTGACCAGCGGCAGTTCAGGTGCCGTGACCATCGACGGCGTTGCCGCTGGTGACGAAGCAACATACCGGTTTGGGGACGATCTGGTCGCTGCTCTCTCGACGTCTCTGAAGGTCAAGTTCTGACTTCACTTGATGGAAGCTTTGAAAGCCCGGTTGCGACCGGGCTTTTTTGTGGCGAATTTTAATTCAAAGAGGAACAGACTCGTCGTTTCTCTTGTGACGATTTAGCAACACTTTTTCGAGACTATTGTCAGGTGCCTTGAGAGGGGCGTTTCTGTCCACTTCCCGCCACAAACGGGGAGCAGCGATAGAGGAAGAACAGGCGCGGAACGCGGGGGCGGGGCGCGTAATTGGAGTATCATGGGCGGGTTTCTTTATGAAAAGCTGGGCTTTTTGCGCTCAGGCAGGCGGATTCTGATGTCGTCCTGTCCTGCCGCAATCGCTGCGGTTATGGGTCCTAGTCTTGCCGAAAACGGCGGCTACAGTTTCATCCGTCTCTCGGGAGGAGCAGGCGCGGGATATTCCCGGACAAATCTTGTTCCGGCAGCGAGCGATGCTCGCGCTGCGGCGGGTCGTCGCGCGCGGAGTGAAAGAAACTGAATCATGCCGAAGTCTGGTTTTGGATCCATGAGAGTATTGCTTCTTGGAGCGTCGCTCGCCTCGATTTTGGCGGGATCGGCGGCGGCCTTCGATATCAAGTCGGGCGTGACGAAGGAGTCCGGCCCGTTCGATCTCTTCAAGTTCGGCTTCAAGGCCTATAAGAACGGTCAGAAGGAAGATGCGGTCGAGGCCTACCGTTATGCCGCCGAGAAGGGCCATACCGGTTCGCGCTGGGCGCTTGCCAATATGTACGCCTACGGCGACGGCGTCGCGAAGGACGATTTCGAGGCCTTCAAGATCTATAACGAGATCGCGGCACAGGGCGTCGAGCCCGGTTCGGAAGATACGGGTTTCTTCGTCAACGCGCTTCTGTCGCTGGCCAACTATTATCGCCGCGGCATTCCCGGCAGCCCGGTGAAACCTGATCTTTCGCAGGCACGGCAACTTTATTTCCAGGCGGCATCCACATTCGGCGTGGCGGAAGCCCAGTTCCAGCTCGCCCGGATGATTCTCGCAGGCGAGGGCGGTACTGCCAATATCCAGCAGGCGAAGAAATGGCTGAACCAGGCCCGCAAGAGCGGCCATCCGGGCGCCATGTCGGTTTTCGGCAATGTCCTCTTCCAGGAAGGCCAGACGGTGCGGGGGCTCGCCTTCATGACGGCGGCGCTCGACAAGTGCACCGCCAAGGAATGTGTCTGGATGCAGCAATTGCAGGAGCAGGCATTTTCGGTCGTCGGCGAAGAGGATCGCCGCGGTGCAGTCGCCCTGTCTCAGGAGTTCGCCCGAGGCGTCGAATAACCGACGCCTCGCCGATCCTTCGGGCGATCAGCCGAAATCGAACATGCCGATGACGGGCACATGGTCCGAAGGCTTTTCCCAGGCCCGGACATGTTTCTCGATCGCCGTGGATTTCAGCCTGTCGGCGGCCTCCGCCGAGAGCAGGAGATGGTCGATGCGGATGCCGTTGTTCTTCTGCCAGGCGCCGGCCTGGTAATCCCAGAAGGAATAGAGCTTGGTAGCGTCGGTCGTGGCCCGCACCGCATCGACGAGGCCGAGATTTTCGAGCCTGCGGAAGGCAGCGCGTGTCTGCGGCAGGAAAAGCGCGTCCGTCGCCCAGACCGCCGGGTCGAAGCAGTCATGCGGCTCGGGAATGACGTTGTAGTCGCCGGCAAGAATAAGCGGTTCTTCGAGGAGAAGGCAATTCTGCGCATGCAGGCGCAGCCGTTCCATCCAGGCCAGCTTGTAAGGGTACTTGACCGGATCGTCGGCCGGATTGCCGTTCGGCAGGTAGATGGAGGCAACGCGGATCGCGGCGCCCGGAACGGAAAAGACGCCTTCGATGTAACGGGACTGTTCGTCGCCCTCATCGCCCGGCAGGCCGCGCATCACTTCGTCCGGCTTGCTCTTCGACAGCAATGCAACGCCGTTGAACCCCTTCTGGCCGTGGGTCTCGACATGATAGCCGAGCGCCTCGATCTCGAGCCGCGGGAAGGTTTCGTCGACGGACTTGATTTCCTGCAGGCAGACGATGTCCGGGGAGGAATCGGTCAGCCACTGGCGAAGGCTGTCGATACGCGCCTTGACGCCGTTGATGTTCCAGGTGGCGATCTTCATCGGCCCTTGCCTCCATGTTCGCTTCCTCTTTTAGCGAAAGAGGAACCGTTGGGAAGGGCGAACTGCGTGGAAGGAAGGGTTATCAGATCGAGAAGCTGGTGCCGCAGCCGCAGCTGGCGACCGCGTTGGGGTTCTTGATCTGGAAGGACTGGCCGAGCAGGTTGTCGACGAAGTCGATCTCCGAGCCCGCCATGTAGACGAGCGAGAGGCTGTCGATCAGCACCTTGGCATCGCCGTTGGCGATCACCACGTCGTCGTCCCCGGGCGCTTCGGCGAGATCGAACTTGTAGGAGAAGCCCGAACAGCCGCCGCCTTCGACCGAGACGCGCAGCGCTTGCTTGCCGGCTTCGTTGCCGACGATTTCGGCGATACGCTTGGCCGCCGCATTTGAAAGAGTTACATTGGTTTCCATATTATCCGCCTCCTGCCGGGTTCAAGGCCCGGAGAGATTCCTGTCACCGGCATTGCGCACAGCTTCACTATAGGTATGAAGACGTGAACGGCACGTCAATGGGCGGCAGGCGGCGGATGAACAAACAGGTGACGGCATGACGATCGATACCAGGGCGCTGGGTTTCGGCAGTGGCGAACGGGCGGTCTACGCCGCCAACCCCTGGGCGTCGCGCGGGCGTCTGTTTCCCGAGGACGGCAGCCTGACGCGCTCCGAATTCCAGCGCGACCGCGACCGCATCGTCCACACCACGGCATTCCGGCGGCTGAAGCACAAGACGCAGGTGTTCATCAGCCCCGACGGCGACCACTACCGCACCCGGCTGACCCACACGATCGAGGTGGCGCAGATCGCCCGCGCGCTCGCCCGCGCCCTGAAGCTCGACGAGGATCTCGCCGAAGGCGTGGCGCTGGTCCACGACTTCGGCCACACGCCGTTCGGCCATACCGGCGAAGATGCACTGGACGAGATGCTGAAGCCCTATGGCGGTTTCGACCACAACGCCCAGTCTCTCCGCATCGTCACCAAGCTCGAACGCCGATATGCGGATTTCGACGGTCTCAATCTCACCTGGGAAAGCCTCGAAGGCCTGGTCAAGCACAATGGTCCGCTCCTGAGCGCCACCGGCGAGGGAACCCGTGGCCCCGTGCCGCAGCCGATCCGCGACTATTGCGAGCTGCATGATCTGGAGCTCGCGAGCTATGCCAGCCTTGAAGCCCAGGTCGCCGCAATCGCCGACGACATCGCCTATAATACCCACGATATCGACGACGGGCTGCGTTCCGGCCTGCTCACCTTCGAGATGCTGGATGAGGTCCCGTTCCTCGCCAGGCTGATGGCGGAGGTGAGGGCACGTTATCCGCATCTCGAGCCGAGCCGTTTCGCCCATGAGATCATGCGCCGGCAGATCACCCACATGGTCGAGGACGTGATCGACGTGGCGCAGCACAATCTCGGTAAGTTGGACCCGCAGAGCGCTGAAGACGTCCGTGCCGCGGGGCATGTCATCGCCACGTTCTCGCAGGAGATGGCCGAGACAGACCGCTGCATCAAGAAGCTCCTGTTCTCGCGCATCTACCGGCATCCCGACATCATGCGCATCCGCGCCGGCGCCTCGCAGATCGTCTCGGACCTGTTCGGCGCCTATATGAACGACCCGTCGCTGATGCGCAGCCACTATTGGGTCAATCATATCGCCGGGCTCGGCGAGACGGCGAGGGCGCGTCACGTAGGCGATTATCTCGCCGGGATGACAGACACGTTCGCAATCAAGGCGCATGGCGAGCTGTTTGACCAGACTCCGGATTTGCGCTAGGCACCGCCACCAATGACACTGGCCAGCAAGGGTCCTCGGGCATGTCTTGGGGATGATTGAACATGAATCTTTTTGCCGACTTCGAAACAAGAATTAAGAACGCTTTGGAAACCCTTGATGTCATCAAGGAAAAGCGAAGCGAGATTGATTTTGGCCGTATCGCAGTCGAACCGCCGCGGGACCAGAGCCACGGCGATGTGGCGACCAATGCCGCCATGGTTCTGGCAAAACCGCTTGGCACCAATCCGCGTGCGCTTGCCGATATCATCGCTGAAGCGCTGCGTTCGGATACCGATGTCAGCGAGGTTTCGGTGGCCGGTCCCGGGTTTATCAACATCAGGCTTGGTGCGCCTTACTGGCAGCGTCTGCTCGCATCGATCATTGCCGAAGGCACGGACTACGGCCGCTCCAAGGTCGGTGCGGAGAAGAAAGCGAATGTCGAATACGTCTCGGCCAACCCGACCGGCCCGATGCATGTCGGCCATTGCCGTGGTGCTGTCGTGGGCGATGCGCTGGCGAACCTGATGGAGTTTGCCGGCTACGACGTGACAAAGGAATATTACATCAACGATGCCGGCAGCCAGATCGATGTTCTGGCCCGCTCGGTCTTCCTGCGTTACCGCGAGGCACTCGGGGAGACGATCGGCGAGATTCCTTCGGGCCTCTATCCGGGCGACTACCTCGTGCCGGTCGGGCAGGCCCTGGCGGAGGAATACGGTCCGCGGCTGCACAACATGCCGGAAGACGCCTGGATGCCGATCGTCAAGGACACCGCGATCGACGCGATGATGGCGCTGATCCGCGACGATCTCGAGGCGCTCAACGTCCATCACGACGTCTTCTACTCGGAGCGGGCATTGCACGCTAATGGCGCACAGCGCATCCGCCAGGCGATCAACGACCTCACCTTCAAGGGGCACGTCTACAAGGGCACGCTGCCGCCGCCGAAGGGCCAGTTGCCGGAAGACTGGGAGGACCGCGAGCAGACGCTGTTCCGCTCCACCGAGGTTGGGGACGATATGGATCGGCCGCTGATCAAGTCGGACGGCAGCTATACTTACTTTGCGGCGGACGTTGCCTATTTCAAGGACAAGTTCGATCGTGGTTACGACGAGATGATCTATGTGCTCGGCGCCGACCACGGCGGCTACGTCAAGCGCCTGGAAGCCGTCGCGCGCGCCGTCTCCGGCGGCAAGGCGAAGCTCACCGTGCTCCTTTGCCAGCTCGTCAAGCTGTACCGTAACGGCGAGCCGGTGAAGATGTCGAAGCGTTCCGGCAACTTCGTGACGCTTCGCGAAGTGGTCGACGAGGTGGGCCGCGACGCGGTGCGTTTCATGATGCTCTACAGGAAGAGCTCGGAACCGCTCGATTTCGACTTCGCCAAGGTGACCGAACAGTCGAAGGACAATCCTGTCTTCTACGTGCAGTACGCCCACGCGCGCTGCTCGTCGGTGTTCCGGCAGGCAAAGGAAGCGTTTCCCGGTCTCGATTTCGATTCGCTCGACCTAAAAGGTTCGAGCAGTCTGATCAGCGATCCGAACGAGATGCAACTGGTCGCCAAACTTGCGGAATACCCCAGGATCATTGAGGCTGCGGCCCAGGCGCAGGAGCCTCATCGGCTTGCTTTTTACCTCTATGATCTGGCAAGTTTCTTCCATGCGCATTGGAATAAGGGTAAAGAACAACCGGAATTACGCTTTGTTAACGATAAAAACCGAGAATTGAGTATTGCCAGGCTTGGGCTGGTGCATGCTGTCGCCTCTGTTTTGAAGTCAGGACTTGGGATCACGGGCACTGCGGCACCGGAAGAAATGCGGTAGATATCGCCACCATTTCCCCACATTGCACTGGCATATGCGTTGTAATGTAGGTGAGTGGACGAGGTAATGGCCGATAACAACCTTGCGCGTAGCCGGAATGATTTACCGGACTTCTTTGCAGATGATGATCCGCTGGCTGAGCTCGCCCGCATCGTAGGCTACGACGATCTCCCCGTCGCTGCCAGGCCTGGATCATCTTCCGCCGATACTTCATCGACTGCGCGGCAGGAGCCGGCGTTCAATCTCGAAGACGAGCTTCTTCAGGAGTTCGAACGGTATGACGCCCCGCATCTCGACCCCATTCACGATATCGCTCTCGACGATGTCCCTCAGCCGTTCGACGCGCCGCCGGTAGAACCGGAGGAGCTGGAGTTCGTTCCGGCCGAAGCCGCCGCGGTAGATGTGCCGCAGGTATTGCCGTCGGCCGATAGTGTCGTCAGCGAGCGCGCCGACCTTTTCGGCGACGAGGAACCGCCGCGGGCGGTTGATGCCGTTGACGGGAGCGTTGCTGAGGAACCGGTATTCGAGCCGGCTTTCGAAGCCGCACGCATGGAGCCCATTTTCGATCTGCCCGATTTCCCCGCTGCAGGCTCGATGTCGTCTGCCGCGTCGGTAGAGGACCCGGCGGAGGAGTTCGATCTCGCCGCGGAGCTGGAAAACTCGATCGCGGCCGAGCCCGTTGCGGCATTCGAGCCGGAAGGTACGTTTGAGCCCGAAGCGCGATTCGAGCCGGAAGTCCGGTTCGAACCTCAGGCGACATTCGAACCTGAGGCGGCCACCGAGCCCGAGGTCGCGTTCGAGCCTGAAGCGAAATTGGAACCCGAAGCGAAATTTGAGCCGAAGACGGAGAGGGGCAAGGGTGCCTACATTCCCGGCTTCCGGATGCCGCTCAGCAATTTCAGCGTGGCACGAGACGTCTCTGCGGCCTCCGCACAGGCGGCGGTAACCGCTTCTCAAGTGACCGCGCCTGCATCGAACGAATATGCCTTCGAGCCGCCGGTCCTGAACGATATCCCGAGCCCGAATATCGAGCCGGCACAGGCAGCCGGGCCGCAGGTCTTAGCAACGGAGCCGCAGCCTGAGCCGGTCACCGCTGCGCCGATCGCTGCCGTACCGGCCGCTGCGCCGCAAAAGGATCGGTTCTCGGCGCTTGACGAACTAATCTACGACGTCCAGCGCTATACGCTGCCGATATCGAACGGGCAGCCGCTCGCGACGCCTGTGGCGAAGCCCGAGCCGGCCGTGACGCAGGCCGCCGCATTTGTCGCGCCGGCCGCACCCTCTGTTGTCGATGCGCCGGTTGCCAAATCGCCGGTCGCCGAGGTCTCGTCTGTGGACGAGACAGATCCGTTCTCCGACGAGGAATTCGAGTTGGCGCTCGATGGTCTCGAACTCGATCTTGCCGAGATCGTCGTCGAAGAGGCGCAGGCACATCCGGTTCAGGCACCGTCTCCGGCGGCAGCCCCTGTGAAAGCCGAACCTGCACCTGCTGCCGCTCCTTCCGTGGCGCCGGTGGCGCGCGTTGCGCCCGTCACCGCTGCGGCGGCACCAGTCGTGGCGACGCAGATCGTAGAAGAGCCGGAATCGATTGCCGACCTGCCGTTTGATCCGGCCCAGATTGCCGATTCGGAAGACCAGGTGGAGGTGATCGCCGAACTCGACGTACCGTCGCTACCGGCAGAAGAGCCGGAACAGCCGCCGGCCTATCGTCCGGATTACGAGCTCGACATCGATGCCGAGCTTGCGACGCTTCTGGCTGCGCCCGGCAAGCCGTCGCCGGCACGCAAGCCGGATATCGATATCGCGCCGAGAGGCCGACAGGCCGCCGCCGAAGCCGCCCGTTCGCCGAATTATACGGATCTCGACGATTTCGAGCGGGCTCTGGAAGAGGATTTCCGACGCAGCCTGACGACGCCGCTGCCGGCCGCTGAGCACGAGGAACTGCATTATTCCGACGCAGACTATGTCGCGACTGTCGAGAACGCCCGCCGTTCCGTCCGCAGCTGGGCTGTGCCGCTGGTTCTTGCCGGGGTTGTGATCCTCGGAGGTGTCGGCGCCTACGCGTTCTTCGGCAGCGGCGTGTCGGGTGTCGTGTCGGGCGGCGAACCGGTCATCATTGCCGCAGACAACGAACCGATCAAGATTGCGCCGGAAAATCCGGGCGGCAAGACGGTCCCGAACCAGGACAAGGCGGTCTACGACCGCGTCGCCGGCGTTTCGCCGAAAGATCCGAAGCAGCGCACCCTGATCTCCTCCAATGAGGAGCCTATCGACGTCGTGCAGAAGACCCTGATGCCCGACACGCTGCCGCTCGAAGGCGAGAACGATATCGAGCCGACCGATGTTGGCGAGACGGAGGATCCGCGTCTCCTGCCGCAGGATCGCACCGCGCAGACCAATACTGCTGCTGAGCAGCAGCCCGTGACCGTCATGCCGCGCAAGGTCAAGACGATGATCGTCCGCCCCGACGGCAAGCTGGTCGAGCAGGAAGTTGCAGCACCGGCGCTTGCGGCGCCGGAAACTGCCAAGCTGCCGGCCGCCGGCGCAAAGCCGGTTGAAACGGCCGCTGCTTTCCCCGAGAAAATCCCGGCTTCCGTGCCGGCGACACCGGCCCGGACTCAACCCCTGCCGGCCAACTCGACTGCCGGAAATGGCGGTATCCTTCCGGTCTCGGCACCTGCCAATCCGGCCGCTCCAGCAGAACACGTCAACGTGGTGAGAACGAACCCGGTCACGCCGCCCGTCGCAGCCGCTCCTGCCCAGCCGGCCGTGGCTCCCAGCCCGCCCGCCGCGCAGGCTCCGGCGCCCGTCGCTCCGGTTCAGGCCTCTGCACCTGCGGGCAAGGCTCCGGTTCCGATCGCACGTCCGGCCGAGCAGCCGGTCAATGTGGTCGCCGCCGTTACCGATCAGGGCAATGTCCGTGCACCGGCCCAGCCGGCGGCGGCAGCCGCTACGGGTTCCGCCTCGAACCAGGTGGCTTCGCTGGGGTCCGGTGACTATGTGATCCAGATCGCCTCTCTGCCGTCACAGGCGGAAGCCCAGAAATCCTATCAGAGCCTCTCGGCCAAGTTCGGCAGCGTCATCGGCGGCCGGGGTGTCGATATCAAGCCCGCCGAGATCGCCGGCAAGGGCACATTCTACCGCGTCCGTATTCCGGCAGGCGGCAAGAACGAAGCCGTAGCGCTCTGCGAGCGTTATCGCGCCGCCGGCGGTACCTGCCTGGTCGGCCGGTAAGGGCTGAAATCCGAAGAAATCGAGCGGGGCGCCTGGGCGCCCCGTTTTTCGTTGGCCCTCCAATGATCTAAGATCGGACCATGAGCGAATCAAAAGCAATGATCCTGGGCTCCAGCGGCCCGACCCTTACCGCGGACGAAGTGGCGCTTTACCGGGATGAACGGCCCTGGGGCTTCATCCTGTTTGCCCGCAATTGCGTCGAGCCGGCGCAGATCTCCGATCTCGTCGCGTCCATGCGCGATGCCATCGGCCGGCCGGATGCCCCGGTGCTGATCGACCAGGAGGGGGGCCGCGTCCAGCGCATCCGCCCGCCGATGATCGAGCGTTATCCCTCGGCCGCCGTGCTCGGCGAGCTTTACCGGCAGGATCGCGAGAAGGGGCTGCGGGCGGCTTGGCTGATGTCGCGCCTGCATGCCTTCGACCTGATGAAATTCGGCATCAACGTCGATTGCCTGCCGGTGCTCGACGTGCCGATCGAAGGGGCGAGCAACGTTATCGGCGATCGCGCCTATGGATTCGATCCGAAGACGGTTGCCGAAATGGGCCAGGCCGCCGCTGACGGCCTCAAGGCGGGCGGCATGCTGCCGGTCATGAAGCACATGCCGGGCCACGGCCGCGGCATGGCCGACAGCCATCACGAACTGCCGGTGGTCACCGTCTCGCGCGCAGATCTGGAAGCGCATGACTTCCTGCCTTTCGTCGCCATGAAGGACGAGCTGATGGCGATGAGCGCCCATATCGTCTTCACCGCCATCGACCCGGACGAGCCGGCGACCATTTCGCGCAAGGTGATCGACGAAATCATCCGCGGCCATATCGGCTTCGACGGGCTGCTGATGTCCGACGACACGTCGATGAACGCCCTGAAGGGCACGATCGGTGAGCGCGCGGCGAGAATCGTTGGGGGCGGCTGCGATATTGTCTTGCATTGCAACGGCGTGATGGACGAAATGAAGGCCGTCGTGAAGGAAGCGATACCGCTTGGCGGCGAAGCGTTGCGGCGTGCGAAGGCGGTGGAAGCGGCCTTCGGCCGGGGCGACGGCTTGAGCGAGGAGGCGGTCCGCGCGGAGTTCCAGGGTCTTCTCGCCGTTTCCTGACGGCTGTCGACAGCAAGAGGTTGGGGAATGGCAACGACGACATCGCAAAACGCCATTCCGATGGACAAGTTGTGGCAGGATGCCGGCGCCGAACGTGCGACGGACGATCCGGCACTCGTCATCGATGTCAGCGGTTTCGAAGGTCCGCTCGACCTGCTGCTTCATCTGGCCCGCACCCAGAAGGTCGATCTCGCCCGCATCTCCGTTCTGGCACTGGTCGAGCAATATCTATTGTTCATCGACAGCGCCCGGCGGGTCCGCATCGAGCTTGCCGCCGACTATCTCGTCATGGCCGCCTGGCTCGCCTATCTCAAGTCGAAGCTGCTCATTCCGCAGCAAGCCAAGGGCGACGACGGCCCGAGCGGCGAGGAACTGGCGGCGACGCTCGCTTTCCGCCTGAAGCGCCTCGAGGCGATGCGGGAGTCGGCGACCCGGCTGGTCAACCGCAATCGGCTCGGCCGCGAGGTCTTTGCCCGCGGGGCGCCGGAACATATCCCGCATCGCGTTGAATCCGCTTATGATGCGACGCTCTACGATCTTCTCTCGGCCTATGCGAACCTGCGCCAGCGCACCGCCGTCACCCAGGTGACGATCGAGAGGCGCAAGGTCTGGTCGCTGGTCGATGCCCGCGAGCTGCTGACCCGTATGCTCGGCGAGATCGTCGACTGGACGGCGCTGCAGCACTATCTCTTGCCCTATCTGCCGCCGGAGGATCGCGTCACGGCAACCGCCAGCGCCTTTGCCGCGTCGCTCGAACTGGTGCGCGAAGGCAAGCTCGAGATCCGCCAGGACGGCGCGTTCCAACCGATCTTTCTGCGCAGGGGCACCGGACCGCAGCAGCCCGCTCCGCCACAGCCCGCTAAGGGAGGCGTTGATTGACGCCGCAAGAGGACGACGATCCGCCGATCGCCGCGCAAGAAGAGGCGGAGCTCCCATCCTTCTCATCGGCGGAAGTCGAGCGGATCGCGGAAGCGCTGGTCTTCGCCTCGGCCGAGCCGGTCTCTGAAACGTTTCTGGCCGAACGCCTGCCGCGCGGCACCAATGTGAACGCCGTCATGCTGCGGCTGGCGGAGGTCTACGCCCCCCGCGGGGTCAACCTGATCCGCAGCGGCGATCGCTGGGCCTTCCGCACCGCCGCCGATCTCTCCTTCGTCATCCATCAGGAAGACAATGAGACGAAGAAGCTGTCGCGCGCCGCACTCGAAGTGCTTGCCATCATTGCCTATCACCAGCCCGTCACCCGCGCCGAGATCGAGGAGATTCGCGGGGTACAGACGTCCAGAGGCACGCTGGACGTGCTGATGGAGGCGGGCTGGGTCCGCTTCCGCGGCCGCCGCCGCACCCCGGGACGACCGGTGACGCTCGCCACGACGCCCGATTTCCTCGACCATTTCGGCCTGGAGGAGCTGCGCGATCTGCCCGGTCTCGAAGAATTGAAGGGCGCCGGTCTGCTTTCCGGCCGCATCCCGCCGGGCTTTGCGATACCCGTCCCGCTCAATGTCGACGATCTTTCCGAGGACGAGGACCCGATCACGCAACTCGATCTTGAGGAACTTGGCCTCCTGACGCCGGGCGGCGAAGCTGAAGAGTGATTTCGCCGGAGCGGTTGCGGTCCAGGAGCGCGTCTGTCCGTCACGCCATGCGCTCTCCGGCGTCACGTCGACTCCTTGGCAGGTGGTTTTCTGACG
The DNA here is from genome assembly GCF_000732195.1 of Neorhizobium vignae. Taxonomy (GTDB): domain Bacteria; phylum Pseudomonadota; class Alphaproteobacteria; order Rhizobiales; family Rhizobiaceae; genus Neorhizobium; species Neorhizobium vignae. Next base: position 58,075 of record NZ_JNNU01000012.1, on the reverse strand, counting down.
GAAGGGCCGTTTTCCGGCCTCGTTTCTCGGCTACAGGAACTTATCCGAGCCGAAACGCCGGCGACCCTGATAGAGAGCGTCGCGACGGTGATCGCAGTCGGCCACGATGCCGAAGAGGCGATGCGGCCGTGCCTCCAAGTTAGCCAGCTTGCGGCGGGACTCAGTCGGGACGATCCCCTCGGCGGCCTGGGAATCCCGGACGTTCTTGGTTCGCTAGGCCAGTCAGCCGGGCCGTGGCCGGATCCGCGCCGACGAGTTGCCGTCCACGGTTAAGGACGTCGCGATAAGGTGTCCACTGACGACATTTTGGTGTTTGAAAAAGCATCATAAAGAGCTTACATCGATGAAACGGTACTAATGGAGTTGGACTTATGGGTTCTTTCAGTGTGTGGCATTGGCTGATCGTTCTGGTCATCGTGCTCGTTCTCTTCGGACGCGGCAAGATTCCGGAACTGATGGGCGATTTCGCCAAGGGCATCAAGAGCTTCAAGAAGGGCATGAGCGACGAGGACGCCCCGGAGGCGAACGGCGCGACGACCACGACGAAGACCGTTGATCTCAAGGCTGAAGAGGCCAAGGAAACCACCCGGTCGTAATGTCCGAGTGGCGGGTTCCAGGAGCCTCGTTGAATGTTTGATATCGGCTGGACCGAGCTTCTCGTCATTGCGATCGTGCTGATCGTCGTGGTTGGTCCGAAGGATTTGCCGCCCATGCTCAGGGCCTTTGGCAAGATGACGACCAATCTGCGCAAGATGGCCGGGGAATTCCGCTCGCAATTCGACGAGGCGCTGAAGGAATCGGAACTCGACGACGTGCGCAAGACGATTTCGGATGCGCAGCGGCTGAACCCGACAAACGCGCTGAGGGATGCGATCAATCCCCTCCGGCAGATGGGGCAGGAAATCCGCGCCGATCTGCAGAAGGCGACGCAGATGCCGACGCCGGCCGTAAGCGAGACCGATATCGAGGCCCGGCAAGCTGTCGAGGGCACGTCGAGCGTCGAGGCCGCTCCGGAGGTTCCCGCAAACTTCCCGCTGGCAGCGCCTGCATCCCCGACAGCTGCGCCTGTACCGGCTCCGGCCCAATCCGCGCCTGCCTCGCCTGAGGCAGCAGCGGCAGCAACCGTCGTGGAAAAGCAGAAGCCTGTCCGCAAGACCGCCGCAAAGGCAAAACCCGCCGTCGAGACCGCCGAGGTTCCGGTCGCCGTCGTCGAAAAACCGAAACGCAGTCGCGCGGCGGCGAAACCGGCTCCCGTTGCCCAGGTTGTGGATGAGGCGATCGTCAAGGCTCCGGCCGGCAAGCGCACGCCGAAAAAAGCTGATACCCCGAAGGACGACGCATGAGCGGTGACATCGAAGACAAGCCGCAGCCGCTCATCGAGCATCTGATGGAACTGCGCACCCGGCTGATGTGGTCGATCGGCGCATTTTTCATCGCGTTCGTCGTCTGTTTCTTCTTCGCCAAGCAGCTTTTCAACCTGCTTGTCGTTCCCTATAAATGGGCTGTCATCTGGGCCGGCCTCGATCTCTCCAAGTCGGAGCTGATCTATACCGCTCCACAGGAATTCTTCTTCACCCAGGTGAAGGTGGCGATGTTCGGGGCGCTGGTCATCGCCTTCCCGGTGATCGCTTCGCAGATCTACAAGTTCGTGGCGCCGGGCCTCTACAAGAACGAGCGGGCGGCCTTCCTGCCGTTCCTGGTCGCTTCGCCGGTCCTCTTCCTGATGGGCGGCGCGCTGGTCTATTTCTTCTTCACTCCCATGGTCATGTGGTTCTTCCTCGCCATGCAGCAGGCGCCGACGGAAGGTGAAGTCGGCATTTCGCTTCTGCCGCGGGTCTCGGAATATCTGAGCCTGATCATGACGCTGGTCCTGTCTTTCGGTCTGGTGTTCCAGCTTCCGGTCGTTACCACGCTGCTCGCACGCGTCGGCATCCTCTCCAGCGACTGGCTGCGGGAGAAGCGCAAATACGCGATCGTGCTGGCATTCGTGGTCGCAGCCGTGCTGACACCGCCAGATCCGATGTCCCAGATCGGTCTTGCACTGCCGACCATCCTTCTCTACGAGATTTCCATCTACGCCGCACGACTCGTCGAGCGCAAACGTGCCGAGGACAAGCTTTCGGAGCAGGAACCTTCGGATGTTGCGGAGACGGACAAGGCCTGAAGCCTTCCGGCCTGCTTTGCGAGTCCGCGGCGTTCCGCTCTAAAGGCAAGGCAAGATGCTCGATATCAAGTGGATCCGTGAAAACGAAGGGGCTTTGGATGCGGCGCTCAACAAGCGCGGCGCAGAGCCCATGGCGGCAACCCTCCTGGCGCTGGACGACAAGCGCCGTTCCGTCATCCAGAAGCTTCAGGATATGCAGTCCCGCCGCAACGCCGCCTCCAAGGAGATCGGTATTGCACTCGGACAGAAGAATTCCGAGCTCGCTGAAAGGCTGAAGGCCGAAGTCGCGACCATCAAGGAGACAATGCCGGTCGCCGAGCAGGAGGAGCGCGACGCCGTCGCAGCGCTCGACGATGCCCTGTCGCGCATCCCGAACATTCCGTTTGACGACGTACCGGTCGGCAAGGACGAGCACGACAACGTGGTCAAGCATGTCGTCGGCGAAAAGCCGCGCTGGAACCATGCTGCCAAGGAGCACTACGAGATCGGCGAAGCGCTCGGAATGATGGATTTCGAGCGCGCGACCAAGCTCTCCGGTTCGCGTTTCACCGTTCTCACTGGCCAGCTCGCCAGGCTTGAGCGGGCGCTCGGCCAGTTCATGATCGACATGCACACGACCGAGCATGGCTACACCGAGGTCTCTTCGCCGCTGATGGTGAAGGGGGACGCCATGTACGGCACCGGCCAGTTGCCGAAGTTCGAGGAAGACCTCTTCAAGACGACGGATGGCCGTTACCTCATCCCCACGGCGGAAGTGACCCTTACCAACCTCGTTTCCGGGGAAATTCTGGAGCAGGAAAAGCTGCCGCTGCGCTTCACCGCACTGACGCCGTCCTTCCGTTCGGAAGCTGGTTCCGCCGGCCGCGATACCCGCGGCATGCTGCGCCAGCACCAGTTCTGGAAGTGCGAACTCGTGTCGATCACCGACCAGGAATCGTCGATCGCGGAGCACGAGCGGATGACCGAATGCGCCGAGAACATGCTGAAGCGCCTCGGCCTGCATTTCCGCACCATGACGCTCTGCACCGGCGACATGGGTTTTGGCGCGCGCAAGACTTATGACATCGAGGTCTGGCTGCCGGGTCAGGATACCTACCGCGAAATCTCGTCCTGCTCCGTCTGCGGCGATTTCCAGGGGCGTCGCATGAATGCGCGTTATCGCGCCAAGGACGACAAGGCGCTGAAGTTCGTTCACACGCTGAACGGCTCGGGCGTGGCGGTCGGCCGCTGCCTGATCGCGGTCATGGAAAATTATCTGAACGAGGACGGTTCGGTCACAATTCCGGACGCGCTTCTGCCGTATATGGGTGGCCTGAGCAAGATCGAGCGGGCGGCCTGATGCGGATACTTCTGACCAACGACGACGGCATTCACGCCGAAGGCCTCGCCGTTCTCGAACGGATTGCCCGGAAACTTTCGGATGACGTCTGGATCGTCGCGCCGGAAACCGACCAGAGCGGGCTTGCCCACTCGCTGACGCTCTCCGAGCCGCTCCGTCTTCGCAAAGTCGGCGACAAGCATTTCGCGCTGCGCGGCACGCCGACCGATTGCGTCATCATGGGCATTCGCGAAGTCCTGCCGGGAAAACCGGATCTGGTGCTCTCGGGCGTCAACGATGGCGCCAACATGGCCGATGACGTCACCTATTCGGGCACGATCGCAGGCGCGATCGAAGGCACGCTGCAGGGCGTGCGCTCCTTTGCGCTCAGCCAGGCCGTGCGGCGCGAAGACGGTCGGGTGGTGCCTTGGGAAGTCGTTGAATCGTACGCGGCGGATCTCATTGGCAAGCTCATCGACGTTGATCTGCCGGACGGCACCTTCCTCAATCTGAACTTCCCGAATTGTGAACCGGGCGATGTGCAGGGCGTAGAAGTGACCTCGCAGGGCAAGCTCGATTTCGGCCTGACGATCGATGCCCGCGAGGACGGCCGCGGCAAGCCCTATTACTGGCTGCGATTCGGCGAGCGGAAGGGCAATTTCCGTGAGGGCACCGATATCCAGGCGTTGAAGGAGAACAAGATCTCCGTGACGCCGCTCAAGCTGGACCTGACCGATTATTCGGTTCAGGATCGTGTCGCCAAAGCACTGGGATTCGGAGCTGCCGATTGAAATCGGGCATGGTCGAAAAAGAGGGTTTTGCGGCGCTCGTGCTGCGCCTCAGGTCGGAAGGCATTTCCGACCTCGATCTGCTGACCGCCGTTGAACAGACGCCGCGTTCGCAGTTCGTGCCGCCGTCGCTTGCGGAGGACGCCTATTCCAGCCGTACCGTGCCGATCGACTGCGGGTCCTTCATGGAAGGCGCAGATCTCGCCGTGCGCTTGCTCCACCGCCTCCAAGTCAAGCCCGGTCACAGGGTGCTCGAAATCGGCACGGGCAGCGGCTTCACGGCCGCCGTCATAGCCCGCATCGCCGAGCGGGTGCTGACCGTAGAGCGATACCGCACCCTGGTCACCGCCGCCAACACCCGCATGGATGCACTGGGGCTGCGCAATGTCGTCGTGCGCCAGGCGGATGGCGGCAACGGCATGCCGGGCGAGGGCACTTTCGACCGCATTTTCGTCACGGCCGCCTTTTCTTCGCTGCCGCGATTCTACGCCGAGCAGCTCACGCATGGCGGTTCGATGGTCGCGCCGCTCACGGACGGGGAGTCCTGCATGATGGTGCGCCTCACCAAGACAGGCAGCCGATTCGAGCGGGAGGATCTGTTCCCGGTGCCTTTTTTGCCGATCGTTCCGCATATCGCGGCGGCGCTCTAGGCCGTTTGTTCCATGCCGCGACGGCATTTCAGCCGTCATGGTTATCAATTTCCCTAAATTTTTAGGAGAATGTCTGCCCTTTAACGGTGCAGTAAGACTAACGCGTTTTAATGACTCTCACGATGGTTGCGTATCTGTAGGTCGAGTCATGCGTATGAAGAGTTCTCCGAAATTCGGAAAATCTGTAATCAAATTTGCCGTCGCGGCGCTGCTCGCCAGTGCTGCGACAGGGTGCAGTTCGGACGCGACGCGTTTCTCGGGGCTCTTTTCGAAATCCGACAACATAACGACCGCGTCCATTCCGCAGCGACAGGGCGGTGGGGCCTATGGCCGCGCACCGACCCCCCAGGCCGATCTCGGCTCCGGCCAGGCTCAGGCGCTGCCGCCGATCCCGCGGAACGACTACGGCTCGCGCAACACCGCCATGGCCCAGCCCTATCCGGGCAATTCCGGCGGCTACACCTCTCCGGCGCGCACCGCATCCGCTCCCGTTGCTGTGCAGCGATCCGAACTCGCAGCTCCGACCGGCGCCACGGCGCAGCGTAGCGCTGCCCCGATGGGTCGCGATACGGCTCGCCAGGAGGCGCTCGCCCAGCCATTCCCGGGACGTCAGCCGGCCGCCAACACGCTTGTCGCTCCGTCCGCCTCGACGCTGAAGGCTGACAATGTCGTCACCGGAACGACCCCGAAGCCGATGTCCGGCTGGTCAGCGGTCAACGCTCCCAAGGTGACCCTGAAGCCCGGCGAAACGGTCTCGACGCTGTCCAAGCGTTACGGCGTTCCGGAAAAGGAAATCCTGAAGGCAAACGGCGGCGCCGTTGCCCCCGGCCAGTCCGTCCTGATCCCTACCTTCGGTACGGCGCAGAACTCGGCGAAGAACGCCGCCGGCACGATCGACCTTCAGAACAAGGCTCCGGCGCCTGCCCGGGAGCCCGAGCAGAAACTCGCCGTCCTGCCGACCTCGGCGCGTGACAAGGCGATTGCCGAACCCGCCAAGCTGACGCCTCCGGGCGGCAAGCCGGTCGGCGGCACCTATGTGGTCAAGCCGGGCGACACGATCACCAAGATCGCCCGCGAGACCGGCACGCCGATCGACCAGCTGAAGGCTGCCAACAACCTGACATCGGGCGGCGTCCGCATCGGTCAGACGCTGAAGGTGGCAAACGGCGCGGCCGATCCGGTCAAGACCGCATCCATTCCGCAGAAGCCGGTCGAAAAGGTGGCGGCCGTGGCTCCGAAGCCGGCCGCTCCCGCGGCACCTGTTCAGGTTGCTCAGGTGGCCCCGGCGCCGGCCGCGGCCAAGGCCGCCGTCGACAGCGCATCCGTCGCCGACGTCGAGAAGAAGTCGGACGTCGCTTCCGTGGCGCCCCAGTCTACCGGCATCGGCAAGTATCGCTGGCCGGTCAACGGCGCCGTCATCGCCGGTTACGGCCAGAACGTCGACGGCAACCGCAATGACGGCATCGACATCTCGGTTCCGGAAGGCACGCCGATCAAGGCTGCCGAAAACGGCGTCGTCATCTATGCGGGCAACGGCCTGAAGCAGCTCGGCAACACGGTTCTCGTCCGTCACGACGACGGCAAGGTCACCGTCTACGGCCATGCCGGCAGCATCAACGTCACGCGCGGGCAGAAGATCACCCGCGGCCAGACGGTCGCCGCCTCCGGCATGAGCGGCGACGCGAAGCGCCCGCAGGTCCACTTCGAGGTCCGAAAGGACGCGACCCCGGTCAACCCGATTACCTTCCTTGAATAAGTAGTGCGTTTCAAGGGACGGAGAAAAGCCCGGCAGTGCCGGGCTTTTTGCGTTTTCAGTCCCTGGAGAGCGGCTTCCTCAGCCGTCCGGCGAGATCCTGGATATATTGCCAGGCGACGCGGCCCGAACGCCCGCCGCGGGTGGTCGCCCATTCCAGCGCCTCGTGATGCAGGCTCTGCTGATCGAGGCCGAGTTCGAAGTACTCGGCATATCCGTCGATCATCTTCAGGTAGTCGTCCTGGCTGCATTTGTGGAAGCCGAGCCACAGGCCGAAGCGATCCGACAGCGAGACCTTTTCCTCGACCGCTTCGGACGGATTGATCGCCGTCGATTGCTCATTCTCCATCATGTGGCGTGGCAGGAGGTGACGACGGTTGGAGGTCGCGTAGAACAGAACATTGTCCGGCCGGCCCTCGATGCCGCCATCGAGCGCCGCCTTCAGCGACTTGTAGGCGGTATCGTCGTGATCGAAGGAAAGGTCGTCGCAGAACACGATGACGCGCTGGCCGGAAGCTTTCAGGATATCGAGCAGGGCAGGGAGCGAGGCGATGTCCTCGCGATGCACTTCGACGAGTTTCAGCGAGATCCCCGTCGCGGCGCGCACGTCCTCATGGACAGCCTTCACCAGCGACGATTTGCCCATGCCGCGGGCGCCCCACAGCAGCACGTTGTTGGCTGCAAAGCCTTCCGCAAACCGCAGGGTGTTTTCGTGCAGGATATCGCGCACATGGTCGACGCCCCGGATCAATGTCAGGGCGACACGGTTCGGACGCGGCACCGGCTGCAGGCGCTGGTTTGCCGGTACCCAGACGAAACAGTTTGCAGCGTTCCAGTCGTTGATGGCGGGTGGAGGGCCGGCGAGCCGCTCCAGCGCATCCGCAAGCCTGCGGATCTCGGTCAGGATCAGGGTGTTGATATCGTTGCTCATGGTGTTTCTCCGGCCGCATCGGCGAGTTTTTGAGCCTTTTCGCTGCGGTAACACGCTCGTTTGTGCATCAAAAGCCTGAGAGCCGTGGATTCGGTACGCCGGCCGGCGTGTTTCTGTTGCATTCCGGCCTATCGCAACTATATTCCGGCGGCTTGAAACGGGGGCCCGGCGTCTCCGGTAATCTTAGGAGTTTTCGATGTTCATTACCGAAGCATTCGCCCAGGCCCCAGCCGCAGCACCGGGAGCCTCCGCGTTCGGCTCCGGCCTTGAGATGCTCTTCCTGTTCGCGCCGCTGATGGTGGTCTGGTACTTCTTCCTGATCCGTCCGCAGCGCGCCAATGCCAAGAAGCGCCAGGAGACGCTGTCCAACATCCGCCGCGGCGACCAGGTCGTTCTTGGCGGCGGCATATCCGGCAAGGTGACCAAGGTTATCGACGACGCTGAAGTGGAAGTCGAAATCGCCGAAGGCGTAAAGATCCGCGCCATGCGCGCCTATATCGCCGAAGTCCGCGTCAAGGGCGAGCCGGTCAAGACCGAACCTGCAAAGACCGGAACGGCTTCCTAAAGCTTCGCCGATACGGCGGCCCTGTTTGATACAGCGCCCTGAACTTAAAAAGAGCCGGATCATCTCCGGCTCGCAACCTCTTCGAGAAGGCATGTGACCCATGGCGAAAGGCATCGAAATCCGCGACGCCCATTTCCCCGGTCGCGCTCCCATCGATGCTTATGGCAATGGCGGTTTCCGTTTTGCCGACATGTCGCATCGAGGTTCGCTGCTCTGCCTTCCCTCCGGCATCCACGGCTGGGAGTTGCACGAAGGTGAACCGCTGACTGTCGCTTCCCTGATGAAGGTGCTCGCCGAATCAAGCGAGATCGAAGTTTTGCTTGTTGGCATGGGCGCCAACCTCAAGCCCATACCGGCGGATGTGAAAGCGGCGTTGAAAGCCAAGGGCATCGCCTCCGATCCGATGAGCACCGGTGCCGCCGTGCGCACGTTCAACATCATGCTCGCCGAATCGCGCGCCGTCGCCGCAGCTTTGATTGCCGTCTGACACATGGCCGATCCAGCCAGACAGAACGGCGACATCTGCCTCGCAACGCTTCGGGATACGGACCGCGACCGCTATCTCGCCTGTCTTCTGTCGCCGGAGGACAAGCGCGGGGCACTGGCGGCCCTTTATGCCTTCAATGCCGAGATCGCCCGCGTCCGCGACGTGGTGCGTGAGCCGCTTCCGGGCGAAATCCGCCTGCAATGGTGGCGCGACCTCCTCGAAGGCAATGCTGCGGGCGACAGCACCGGCAACCCGATCGCCGCCGGGTTGCTTGAGGCAGTCGAGACCTACCACCTGCCGCGCCAGACGCTCGTCGACATGATCGAGGCGCGCATTTTCGACCTCTATGACGATCCGCTGACCGATCGCAACGCGCTCGAAGGTTATGCCGGCGAGACCGCTTCGGCGCTCATCCAGCTCGCGAGCCTGATTCTCTCTCCCGCCGATGCGGCAAAATCTGCGGAGGCGGCAGGCCACGCCGGCGTCGCGCAGGCGATCGCCGGTTTCCTGCTCCTGATGCCGATCCATCGCCGTCGTCATCAGCTCTATCTGCCGCTCGATATTCTCTCGGCGACCGGGCTCGACCGTGATACATTTCTGCGCGGCGAGGACAGACCGCGCGTTTCCGCCGCGATCGAGGCCTTTGCCGGGCTTGGATTGGAGCATCTGGCCAAGGCGAGGAAGTCGGGAACTATCCCGGCAGCGGTCTTTCCGGCCTATCTGCCTGTGGCGCTTGCCGAACCGGTCCTGCGCCGTGCGGCGCGTGCAGGTGCTTCGGTGCTCGACACCACCCTGCAACTGCCGCAGTGGCGGCGCCAATTGCGGCTCATGAAGGCCTCCGTCACCAGGCGCTTTTGACGGGCGTCAAATTCGCGCAAGGCTCGCCCGCTAAGGGACGAAAAGCAGAAATCCGGCGCCATCATAAGGAGAAGCGGTGTGAGCCCCGTTGTCGTCTGGTCGATCATCTTCGTACTCCTCATGGCGCTTGCCTATTACGTCACGCGAATGTCCGGCAAGGACAGGGACAAGGACGGCAACTTGCATGACACGGGGATGGCTATCCTCGAGTTCGGCCGGGCCTTTCCCAATGAGGCGATCCGCAGCCTGCATGTGACGGCCAATGGCGACGCCATCTTCGTGCGCCTGCACGACAACAAGGCCGGCTTCATGCGCAGCCACCGCAACCATTACGCCTGCTTTCTGATCGAGCCTGGCCGGGTGCGCGTGACCCCATTGCCGAACGCCAGGGGTTTCACCGTCGAGTTTCTGGACGCATCGACGCAGAACGGCACCTATCTCTTCGCGACGGAAAAGGAGGCGGCCGAAGTGGCCCTCTGGCTGCTCGACAACTATGTCAGCGTTGCCGATCGCGATCTGGAGGAAAAGCCGGCGACGTCTTCCGGGGATGTCACCCCCGACCGAGCCAACTAGCGCAATCCTGAAGCGCGCGGGCGGAGAGCAGTTGCCGCTTCATCACCGTCTTGTCCTTGCCGCGGAAACGCTTGACGCCCTCCGGCTTGACGATCGACCCCGGCTCCAGCTCAGGAAACAGCCCGAAGTTGACGTTCATCGGCTGGAATGAGCGCTTGCCTGGCTCGTCCTCCGAAACCAGATGCCCGCCCGTGATATGGCCGAGCAGCGAGCCTAGCGCGGTCGTTGCAGGCGGTGCGGAGAGCGTTTCGCCCTTGCGTTCGGCAGCCGCGAAACGGCCGGCGAGAAGTCCGATCGCCGCACTTTCTACATACCCTTCGCAGCCGGTGATCTGGCCGGCAAATCGCAGGCCCGGTCGGCTTTTCAGCGTCAAGCTCTTGTCGAGAAGGACGGGCGAGTGGATGTAGGTGTTGCGGTGCAGGCCGCCGAGCCTTGCGAATTCGGCATTCTGCAGGCCGGGAATCATCCGGAAAATGTCCGCCTGGGCGCCGTATTTTAGCTTCGTCTGGAAACCCACCATGTTGTAGAGCGTGCCGAGCGCATTGTCCTGCCGGAGCTGCACGACCGCATAGGCCTTGACCGTCGGATTGTGGGTATTGGTGAGCCCCATCGGTTTCATCGGCCCGTGGCGCAGTGTCTCGCGGCCGCGTTCGGCCATCACTTCGATCGGCAGGCAGCCGTCGAAATAGGGCGTGCCTTCCCATTCCTTGAACCCGACCGTGTCGCCGGCGATCAGCGCATCGACGAAGGCATTGTATTGCGCTTCGTCCATCGGGCAGTTGATATAGTCCTTGCCGGTGCCGCCGGGCCCGACCTTGTCGTAGCGCGACTGGTACCAGCAGATGTCCATGTCGATCGAATCACGGTGCAGGATCGGCGCGATGGCGTCAAAGAAGGCGAGCTGGTCCTCGCCCGTCTCCGCCTGGATCGCGGCTGCAAGCGCCGGCGAGGTGAGGGGGCCGGTGGCGATGATCGCCAGATCCCATTCCTTCGGCGGCAGGCCCTGGACCTCCTCGCGCACGATGGTAATGAGCGGATGCTTTTCGATCGCTTCGGTGACCGCGTGGGAAAATCCGTCGCGGTCGACGGCGAGCGCGCCGCCGGCCGGTACCTGGTGTCTGTCGGCACATGCCATGATCAGCGAACCGGCAAGCCGCATCTCCGCATGGATGACGCCGACGGCATTCGCGGTCGCATCGTCGGAGCGGAAGGAGTTCGAGCAGACGAGCTCGGCAAGTCCGTCCGTCTTGTGGGCATCAGTGCCGCGCACGCCGCGCATTTCATGGAGAATCACCGGCACGCCCGCCGAGGCGATCTGCCAGGCTGCTTCGGAACCTGCAAGGCCGCCGCCGACGACATGGATGGCAGCGGGAGAGGTGGGGGAGGTCGAAATATTGCTCATGGCCGGCTCATTATCACGCCATTTGCCGGACCGGAATCAAAAAGGCACCCGAGAAGGTGCCTTTGATACGTCCTTGGGTGTCCTCTCGGACCGCATATTCTCGCCGCGACGGCTAAACACCGCGCGGGCCCGCCTGCGAGAAGCGGATTAGCGGAAAGAGCGGGCCGCGATGTGGCGGATGTCGTAGCGGGTCAGACCGATGTCGCTGAGGGCCTGGCTCGAAAGATTTCCAAGCTCGTTCATCGTGCGGCGGTAGCTGATCCAATTCTTGGCGATACGGATCGGGTTCATGGTTGTTTCCTCAATATTTTTCCTGATGCTCTGTCGTCATCAGCGATGAGGGTCTTATACATCCGCATAATAAGAATGTGCAGTGCAAAAAATGTGCGACTGCCATGCAAATGTGCAGGAGATCGCTGAAATTTGCGGCGCCGATCGAAAATCAGGCAGCAATTTTAGGCCTTGAATTTCCATGAACAAAAAGAAAAGCGCCTCCCGAAGGAGGCGCTTTTGGATGGTGCATCAATGTCTGTGCGAGGCTTAGAAGCCGACGGCAGTCCGGGCGACGCGGCGGATGTCGGCGCGGCCGATGCCGAGGTCATTGAGTTCGCGGTCGCTCATGCGGCCGAGCTCGTTGACGGTTTCGCGGTACTTGCGCCAGGTGGTGAGCTTCTGTGCGATGTTCATGATCTTGTCCCTTTCTAGGCCCTTGCCAGCAGCCCGTTTGGCGCTGACTTCAATCTCATGACCGCTAATATATGTTGCGCTGCAAAAAGTAACAGCGCCTATTCGGAATGCCACCTATGCATCCGGCGCATTACGAGATCGTTTACCATGCAGGAGTGCTGAAATTTTGCGCTGGTTTTAGGCAGGCGCCATGCTGCAGGACAAAAAAATAACGCCCACCGGGGGAGGAGGTCCGGTGGGCGCCATTTGTAACGACTGGCGATTTGGGAGGAGGAGGATCGCCAGTCCCATCAAGCCCGCGCTGGGAGGAGGAGTGCGCGGCTCGAATTCCTGTCACGGGGAACTCCCCGAGGGCATCTGCATCGTTCAGGGCGGGCGCCAAACCGTCCAAACCAGAGAGATCGAAACCTTCAATCAATCTCTGTATCTGCATATTATGAGAAGGCAGCAAAATTGTGCAGTGCAATATCCGTATGGATGGCATGCGGTTATTGCATGGCTCACATCGCCATTGATTCCAATGTACACATTAGAATTTAATAAAAAGTTAAATAACCCGAGAATCGTCGCTTCAACCGGTTGCGGCAGGAGCAAATTCGCCTATCCACCGCGGTTTCTCGGAGCTGCCAAAAAAGCGTCATTTTCCCTTTGCGTGCGCCGAAACGGGTGATATAGAGACGCGCGCTCCGGAAGGCCTTGTGCGACGAGGATTTTCGACGCGGCTGGGGCGCGGGTATGGTGAAATTGGTAGACACGCCAGATTTAGGTTCTGGTGCCGCAAGGCGTGGGAGTTCAAGTCTCTCTACCCGCACCAGAACCGCCCCGCATCAAAACCGCCAGGAGTGCGGTCCGAGCCGGTTCTGGCTAAAGGATCGGCGCTCCTTGAAGCCGCGGCCGGTCTCTCAAAGTTCCGGCGATGTGCTCATTGAAACCAACGGCTGTCTGAGCACCGCCGCCACGATATGAAGGTATGAAAATGCAGGTTACCGAAACGCTCGCTGAAGGGCTGAAGCGCGAAATCAAGGTCGTTATTCCCAAGCGGGATATGGAAGCGCAGCTGAACGTGCGCCTCGCCGACGCCAAGGACAAGGTCCGCATCAACGGTTTCCGTCCGGGCAAGGTGCCGATCGCTCATCTGAAGAAGATGTACGGCAAGTCGATCATGGCGGATCTCGTCAACGAGATCGTCCGTGAGCGCCCGACCGAAATCCTCTCCGACCGCGGCGAGAAGTCGGCGACCCAGCCGTCGGTCGCCATGACCGAGGACGAGAAGGAAGCGGAAAAGATCCTCAACGCCGAGGTCGATTTCGAATTCACGCTCTCCTACGAAGTCATCCCGGACATCGAACTGCAGCCGACCGACGGCCTTTCCGTCATTCGTGAAGTCGTCGAAGTCACCGAAGACGAAGTCAACGAGCAGATCGAAAAGATTGCCGAAAGCGCCCGTACCTTCGAGACCAAGACCGGCAAGGCCGCCAATGGCGACCGCGTCACGATGAACTATCTCGGCAAGGTCGACGGCGTTGCCTTCGATGGCGGCACCGCCGAAGATGCCGAACTGGTTCTCGGCTCCGGCCGCTTCATTCCGGGCTTCGAAGACCAGCTGGTCGGCGTCAAGGCCGGTGATGAGAAGACCATCAACGTAACCTTCCCGACCGAATATCCGGCCGCCAACCTTGCCGGCAAGGAAGCCACCTTCGACGTCACCGTCAAGGAAGTCGCTGCTCCCGCCGCTCTCGAGATCAACGACGAACTCGCCTCCAAGCTCGGCATCGAATCGGTCGATCGCCTGAAGGAGATCGTCCGCGGCCAGATCGAAAGCCAGTACGGCAACGTCACCCGCCAGAAGGTCAAGCGTCAGATCCTCGACCAGCTCGACGGCATGTACCAGTTCGACACCCCGCAGGGTCTCGTCGACGCCGAGTTCGACAACATCTGGCGTCAGATCAACACCGACCTGCAGCAGTCCGGCAAGACCTTCGAAGACGAAGAGACGACCGAGGAAGATGCACGCGTCGAATACCGCAAGCTTGCCGAACGTCGCGTTCGTCTCGGCCTGGTTCTCTCCGAGATCGGCGAACAGGCCGGCGTCGAAGTGACCGAGGAAGAAATGCAGCGCGCGCTTTATGCGCAGCTGCAGCAGTTCCCGGGCCAGCAGAAGGAAATCCTCGATTTCTTCCGCAACACCCCCGGCGCTTCCGCCTCGCTGCGCGCGCCGATCTTCGAAGAGAAGGTCGTCGACAAGCTGCTCTCCGAGATCAAGGTCACCGACAAGGTCGTGACTAAGGAAGAGCTGATGGCTGAGGACGAGGAAGGCTCGGAGAAGGCTGAAAAGCCGGCCAAGAAGAAGGCTGCTCCGAAGAAGGCTGCAAAGGCCGAGGCTGCTGACGAAGCCGCCGAAGGCGAAGAGGCTGCCGCTCCGAAGAAGAAGGCTGCTCCGAAGAAGAAGGCCGCTGAAGACGGCGCCGAATAAGCTTCGCATTGATTGTGTAGAAAAGCCGGGTCGGCGACGACCCGGCTTTTTGTTGTGATGAAACCTTTCGAGCTCGCCCGCCCATGATCCGTATTGAAAACATCAGCAAGTCGAACAGCCACCGCATCCTCTTCATCGAGGCGGCCGCGGCGCTGAACCGTGGCGAGAAGATCGGCCTCGTCGGCCCGAACGGCGCCGGCAAGACGACGCTCTTCCGGATGATCACCGGCTCTGAAATGCCGGACGAGGGGCAGGTCAGCGTCGAAAAGAACGTGACGATCGGTTATTTCAACCAGGATGTCGGCGAGATGGCCGGCCGCAGCGCCGTTACCGAGGTGATGGACGGTGCAGGTCCGGTAAGCACCGTCGCCGCCGAACTGCACGAGCTTGAATCGGCGATGGTCGATCCGGACCGCCTCGATGAGATGGACCAGATCATCGAACGCTACGGCGAGGTACAGGCGCGTTACGAGGAGCTCGACGGCTACGGTCTCGAAGGCCGAGCCCGCGAGGTTCTCGCCGGCCTGAGCTTCACCCAGGAGATGATGGACGGCGATGTCGGCAAGCTGTCCGGCGGCTGGAAGATGCGCGTGGCGCTCGCACGCATCCTGCTGATGCGCCCGGACGTCATGCTGCTCGACGAACCGAGCAACCATCTGGACCTCGAAAGCCTGATCTGGCTGGAACAGTTTCTCAAAGGGTATGACGGCGCCCTGCTGATGACCTCGCACGACCGCGAGTTCATGAACCGCATCGTCACCAAGATCATCGAGATCGATGGCGGGTCGCTCACCACCTATTCCGGCGACTACGGTTTCTACGAGCAGCAGCGGGCCCAGAACGAAAAGCAGCAGCAGGCGCAGTTCGAGCGCCAGCAGGCGATGCTGGCCAAGGAGATCAAGTTCATCGAGCGCTTCAAGGCCCGCGCGTCCCATGCGGCCCAGGTGCAGAGCCGGGTGAAGAAGCTCGACAAGATCGAGCGCGTCGAGCCGCCGAAGCGCCGACAGGCGGTCGCCTTCGAATTCCAGCCGGCGCCGCGTTCCGGCGAAGACGTGGTCAACATCAGGAATGTCGCCAAGCGATACGGCAGCCGCTCGATCTACGAAGGTCTCGACTTCATGGTGAAGCGGCGTGAGCGCTGGTGCATCATGGGCATCAACGGGGCTGGCAAGTCGACGCTGCTGAAACTGGTGACGGGCTCGACCGAGCCGGACGAAGGCAGCGTTTCGATCGGCGCCAGCGTCAAGATGGGCTATTTCGCCCAGCACGCCATGGATCTGCTGGACGGTGACCTGACCGTCTTCGAATGGCTGGAGGAACAGTTTCCGCGCGCCGGGCAGGGGGCACTGCGAGCACTCTCCGGCTGCTTCGGCTTTTCAGGCGACGACGTCGAGAAGAAATGCCGGGTGCTTTCCGGCGGCGAGAAGGCGCGTCTGGTGATGGCGGCCATGCTGTTCGACCCGCCGAATTTCCTCGTCCTCGACGAGCCGACCAACCACCTGGATCTCGACACCAAGGAAATGCTGATCAAGGCGCTGTCGGAATACGAAGGCACCATGCTGTTCGTCAGCCACGACCGACATTTCCTCGCCGAACTGTCGAATCGCGTGCTCGAACTGACGCCTGACGGCATCCACCGTTATGACGGCGGTTATACGGAATATGTGGAACGCACCGGCTACGAGGCGCCGGGCCTGCGGAGCTAAGGATCAATGCAGGGCAGAGGTGGAGTGGCGTCGGCCTCCACCAGTTCCGGCCGGCAGACGCTGTGACGTCTTCGACGCCTGTCCGCCGGATCTCCGTGAACTGCAGGGCGGGAAGTCAACTTTCCGTTAGGAAGACCGTCGTAAGACGTCGTTCCGACACGCGCGGAAAGACCTCGGTTCGAGGGGGCTTGCCGCCAGGCCGGCCTGCAACCGGAACGATTTTCTGCACAGTTTTGATTGTCTCATATGCCGTTTGATCTGAATCAGTTTTTGAGGTATCCCTTTTCACGCCGTAGCGATTTCTGGAATTATACCGCAGGGGGGATATTCATGACGGCGAGCGATAAGGCCCTTCTCCGACCGGCAATCGGTCTGGTTGGAATGATGTTCCTGTCGGCATGCACGTCGGCGCAGACGACGGCGTCGATCTCTCCTGCAACCACGACGGTGAAACCGGCGCCGGTCTCGAAGAAACAGGTCTACCACTACACGCCGGCCGATCGCGATTGCATGAAGCGGGCAATGTATTTCGAGTCCCAGCGCTCGAGCCGCGAAGGGTTGATGGCAGTCGGCACCGTGATCATGAACAGGCTGACCTCGGACGCCTATCCGTCCACTATTTGCGGCATCGTCGCCCAGGAGCGGCAATTCGCACCGGGCGTGATGACCCGCGCGATGAATGAGGCGACGGTTCCGGAACTCGATGCCGCCGTCGATGCGATCATTCGCGGCGAGCGGAACCCGGAAGTGAAGGACGCGATGTTCTTCCATACCGCCGGCTTACGTTTCCCCTACCAGAACATGCATTATGTCACGGTTGCCGGCGGCAATGCGTTCTACGAGAAGCGCGGCAGGGACGGGGATCTGCAGACGCCGCCGCCGAAGCCCGTTGATGAATACGTGCTCGCACTGGTCCAGAGCAACCCCGATCCGTTGAGCCTGATCCAGGCGAAGGAATTCGACGTCGCGACCATCCCGACGACGGGCACGGATCCGATGGTGGCGATGAATGTCCCGGTTCCGATCGAGCGGCCGGATCCCTTGGCGGTCCGTTCTGTGAGCATCCAGCCGGCCGGCACTCAACCTGTAAAGCCTGCTGCCGGGCCGGTGATCCTAGCCAGCTCCATGAGTAACGAGTGGATGCTGCGTTTCGACACCGGCAACGCGAAGCCGATACCGACCCCGTCGCCCAAACGATCGCCGGCCGGTGTCGACCGCTGATCCCTGAAGCTTACCCTGCCTTCTGCATCTCGGCAGCCGCGGCATTGTCCTTGTCGTTGGCCCGCCGGTAAGCCTCGCGTAGCGCAAGCCGTCCGAAATATTGTTCGAATGCTGCGCGTTTTTCGATCGTGCCGAACTGCAGTCCATAACCGAGCTGCGAGCCGACATAAACGTCGGCGGCGCTGAACGTGTCGCCGGCGATATAGGCGTTTGCCCGGACAGCCGCTTCCAGCGTATCCATGACGTCCTTATAGGTGCCGTAACCGACCATCCGCTCGCGTTCCTTCGGCACCTCGAAGCCGAGCACGCGGTTGCTGACGGCAGCTTCCAACGGGCCGGCCGCAAAGAACATCCAGCGATAATAATCGGCTCGCTGGGCGGGGGCGGGGGCAAGACCCGCCTGCGGAAAGGCATCCGCCAGATAGGCGCAGATCGCCGCGCATTCGGTAACAATGGTCTTGCCGTGCACGATGCTCGGCACCTTGCCCATCGGGTTGACGCTTTTGTAGGTGTCGCCCTTCATCGTCGTGCCGAAATGCAGGATTTCGGTACGATAAGGGACACCGACCTCCTCCAGCATCCAGCGGGCAATCCGGCCGCGTGACATCGGGTTCGTATAAAGCACAAGTTCATCTGACATCTGGCCCTCCCGGCAGTGATGTCTATGTTTTGGTGCAGCTTGCTTTTCAATCAAGGCGCCAGGGCGAATTAGAGCGCTTTCCGATACTGGATGAAGCCGGAATTTTGGGCGATGCGGTCGTAGAGCCGCCGCGCGGCTGCATTGCTCTCCTGGGTCAGCCAATAGAGCCGCCCGGCGCCGTTTGCCCGCGCGAGGTCCGCCACCGCTTCGATCAGGGCTGCGCCGGTTCCTCGGCCGCGCAGGGTATTCTTGACATAGAGGTCCTGCAGATAGCAGGTCGATCCGGGCAGCCAGCAGGATCGGTGGAAGATCACATGCGCGATGGCGATCATCTTGCCGGTCTCGTCGAATGCACCGAGGGCATGCATCGGCTCGGCGGGATCGTGAAACCGGCTCCAGGTGACGTCGTACATTTCCTTCGGCAGCACGGTCTCGTAGAAGCGCAGATAGGCCTCCCAGAGCGGCTCCCAGGCGGTGCGGTCGGCTGGTTCGAGCGGACGGATGATCGCAGGTGTCGTCGTGGCGGTCATGGCGAAACTCCCTCACAAAAGAAAACGGCGGGGATTGCTCCCCGCCGTCGAATGATTAGCCGATTTTTCGGACTTAGGCAGCCATGGCCACCTTGAGATTTTCGTCCACCTTGTCGAGGAAAGCGGTGGTGGAGAGCCACGGCTGATCCGGACCGATGAGCAGTGCAAGGTCCTTGGTCATGTAGCCGGCTTCGACCGTGTCGACGCAGACGGTTTCGAGCGTGGCGGCGAACTTTGCAAGGGCTGCATTGTCGTCGAGCTTGGCGCGATGAGCGAGGCCACGGGTCCAGGCGAAGATCGAGGCGATCGAGTTCGTCGAGGTCTCCTGTCCCTTCTGGTGCTGGCGGTAATGGCGGGTGACGGTGCCGTGGGCGGCTTCGGCTTCGACCGTGCGGCCGTCCGGGGAAAGCAGAACCGAGGTCATCAGGCCGAGCGAGCCGAAGCCCTGGGCGACGATGTCGGACTGGACGTCGCCGTCATAGTTCTTGCAGGCCCAGACGTAGCCGCCGGACCACTTCAGGGCTGCCGCGACCATGTCGTCGATCAGGCGGTGTTCGTAGGTGATCTTCAGTGCGTCGAACTGTTCCTTGAACTCGGCGTTGAAGATTTCCTCGAAGATATCCTTGAAGCGGCCGTCGTAAGCCTTGAGGATGGTGTTCTTGGTCGACAGGTAGACCGGCCACTTGCGCATCAGGCCGTAGTTCAGCGAAGCGCGGGCGAAATCGCGGATCGATTCGTCGAGGTTGTACATGGCCATGGCCACGCCTGCGTCTGGTGCCTTGAACACTTCCTTCTCGATCACCTGGCCGTCTTCGCCGACGAACTTGATCGACAGCGTGCCCTTGCCCGGGAACTTGAAGTCGGTTGCCTTGTACTGGTCGCCGAAGGCGTGACGGCCGACGACGATCGGCTTGGTCCAGCCCGGAACCAGGCGCGGCACGTTCTTGCAGATGATCGGCTCGCGGAAGATGACGCCGCCCAGAATGTTGCGGATCGTGCCGTTCGGGCTCTTCCACATTTCCTTGAGGTTGAATTCCTTGACGCGGGCTTCGTCCGGCGTGATCGTCGCGCATTTGATGCCGACGCCGTGCTTCTTGATGGCGTTGGCGGCGTCGATCGTCACCTGGTCGTTGGTGGCGTCGCGGTTCTCGACCGAGAGGTCGTAATATTCGATGTCGAGATCGAGATAGGGAAGGACCAGCTTGTCCTTGATGAGCTGCCAGATGATGCGGGTCATCTCGTCGCCGTCGAGATCGACGACCGGGTTGGCTACCTTGATCTTTTGCATGGAATTCCTCTTGGACGTAGAAGGGACCTCAAGGTCCCGTCGGGTGGACACCAGTGGGTGCGCTATAACATCGCCGGGCCGGAACGCAAAGGTATTGAGGCTATCATATGCGGCTTTTCATGCGAGAAATCGCGGTGCGTCCGGACCTGCGGACGATTGCCCTTGCCAAACCATAATGCCTGATTAATGTCCGGCCAAATCGCTCTCCAACTGCCGGATTTGATCTCATGCGGACCTTGCCGCTTGCCCTTGCCTTTTCTTTGATCTCGACCTTCGTTGCGGCGGCTGATGTGACCGATCCCGTGAAAGAGGTGATGAAGATCACCGAGGACAACTGGAATACCGTCGACAGCGAATGGAAATACATCTTCGATGCCGATCCGTTGTCGCGCCTGTTCAGCAAGAAATTCCAGGGCGCCTATGCGGAAGCCGCCAAGCACCCGGCATACGACACGGAGAACAACCAGCCGGGCGATCCCTTCGGCTACGACGTGATCACCTCGTCGCAGGACGGCTGTCCGCTGAAGGACATCAAGACGACCTCGGCACAGGGCGCCAACGGCATGACCGATGTGACCGTTACCTTCAAGATGTGGACCTGCGTCGATGAGGCAGCAGTGAAGGACAGTGTCAACGAACTGCATTTCGACATCATCCAGGAAGCCGGCAAGCCAGTCATCGACGACATCCACCGCGTTGCAGACGGCGAGCGGGATTCGGTGATCGAAGAGATGCAGTCGATCGCCAAGGGCGAGTAACCCGGCGGTGATCGGGCGGCCCGCCGATCTGTCGATCGTGGCCCTCAGCCCTATGGATGGTATCGCCAAACTTTATCAAAGCGATATATTCGTTAGCCAGGAGCGGGTGCCGGCATACGCCTGGGGTAGTTGATGACGTTTGCCGCAAAGATCCGAGACTGGCTGCTCGCCAACGACCCGGCGCTGTCGCGCCTGCGCATGGCAGGACGCGTGACGCTGACCGTCATCGCCTCGGTGGCCTGCCTTGCACTCATCCACTCCACCGGCCTGGCGCTGCCGACGATCGCCTATGGGCTTGCCATCATCCTGTCGATCGAGGGCGGCGTCGCGGTGCGCGACCGGCTGCCGTCCGACCAGTTGAAGACGCGGCTGATCGGCGGCGTCGTCAGCCTCGTCTGCGTCGGGCTCGCCGCGGCACTGGAAGACTACCGTTATATCTCCGATCCGATGTTTCTGGTCGTCATCGCCGGCGCGACTGTCGGGCGCGTCTACGGACCGCGCGGATTTGCAGTCGGCATGTTTGCGTTTACGTCCTATTTCATGGGCGCCTATCTCAAGCCGAACCTTTCCGACCTTCCTCTGGGGGCCATCGGTCCGGTGATCGCGGTCGTCACAGGCCATCTGGTCCGCACCTATCTCCTGCCGGACGAATGGCGGCGCGATCTTCTGCAGTCGCTGGTGGCGATCCAGGGCAGGGTGGGCGATATCCTGATGAAGCTCGCGGTTCTGTCGAGCGGCGGGACCATCTCGGATGGCGACCGGCGCGAATTGCGGCAGCTCGAGGAGCGGTTGAAGGACGTGGTGCTGATGGCGGAAGGTTTTCTGCCGCGCACCGCGGACGGCACGATCGACCCGGAAGACGAGGCGGTCACCGCCCTGGCCATGAAGATCTTCGATGTGCATCTCGCCGCTGAAAGCGCGATCGTGCTGTCTTTTGAAGCGTTGCCGCCCTTCCTGCTGGTCCATGCATTGATCGAGGACGACCAGGATCTGGCCGAGAAGATTTCCGCAAGCCCGGCGGTGACCGATGACGACCGGGTGGAGGAAAGCACCCGAGCCCTGATCTGGCTGCAGAAGGCGAGGGCGGCGCTGGCTGAATCCATCGAGGAAGGGCGGCGCGACCGCTTCCGCTCGATCGAGGATGCCGCGGCCGCGCCGGCTCCGGCGAAGATCGATTTCTCGCTCAAGAACCCGGTGATGCGCGCCGCGGTACAGATTACTGTCGCATCGAGCCTTGCGATGGTCTTCGGCCTGATGCTGTCGCGCGACCGCTGGTTCTGGGCTGTTTTGACCGCCTTCCTGATCTTCACCAACACCAAGTCACGCGGCGATACGGCGATCAGGGCCCTGCAGCGCTCGGTCGGCACGCTGCTCGGCATTGCGACCGGGCTCGTACTTGCGACCCTGATCGGCGGTTATCCGCTTCTCGCTGCACCGATCGCTGTGCTCTGCATCTTCCTCGGCTTCTATTGCCTGCAGATTTCCTATGCGGGGATGACCTTCTTCATCTCGATCGTGCTCTGTCTGATCTATGGGATGACTGGCGTGCTGACCCTCGACCTGCTGCAGCTGCGGATCGAGGAGACGTTGATCGGCGCGCTTGCAGGCACCGTCGTCGCCTTCCTGGTATTCCCGGCATCGACCCGCTCGACCCTGGATCTGGCGCTCGGGCGCTGGTTCGATGGGCTGCGCGATCTTCTTTCCGCCGTGAAGGAGGGCAGGAGCGGCTTCGAGATCATCGCGCTCTCCCGCAAACTCGATGCCGCCTATCGCGAAGTCACGCTCGCCGCGCGCCCGCTCGGCACATCCTGGTCGGTGGTCACCCGGCCGGGTCAGGTCCGCCAGACGCTCGCCATCTTCCTCGGCGCCACCTATTGGGCGCGGATCTTCGCCCGCAACGCGGTCCAGGCGGGGCACAAGCCGGAAGGCGAGGTGCTGGCGGCGCTGGAGGATGCATTGCGCAATATAGATGCATTTTCGGCCCGCGGTTCGGAGTGTTTCTTGGTGAAGCGCAAGACGAGCCGCGGTGCCGGCCGGCACCTGCCGATCTTCAAGCACGGCAGCCGTGTCGGGGTCGAAATGATCGGCTCCATGCTGGGCAGGCTTTATCCCGCAGCCGCATAAGGCTTGCCGATTATCTTGGGGACCGCTATTCCGGCCCGGATTGAATACGGAAACGGACATGTCAGGCACCAACAGCGAGCGCGAACTCATAGCCGAAGGACCGGCGGTCATCCTGGTCGAGCCGCAGCTCGGCGAGAATATCGGCATGGTGGCGCGCGCCATGGCCAATTTCGGCCTCGCCGAACTGCGCCTCGTCAACCCGCGCGACGGCTGGCCAAGCGAAAAGGCCCGCTCCGCCGCCTCCAAGGCCGATCACGTCATCGATGGCACCAAGGTGTTCGAAACGCTCGAAGAGGCGATCGCCGACCTCAACTTCGTTTATGCGACGACCGCGCGCGAACGTTACGGCTTCAAGCCGGTGCGCTCGCCGGTGACCGCTGCCGAGACGCTCCGCACCAAGTTCAAGTCGGGCGAAAAGACCGGTATTCTCTTCGGCCGCGAACGCTGGGGCCTCACCAACGAGGAAGTGGCGCTCGCCGATGAGATCGTCACCTTTCCGGTCAACCCCGCCTTCGCCTCGCTCAACATCGCCCAGGCCGTGCTGCTGATGTCCTATGAATGGATGAAATCCGGCATGGACGATCTTGCCGAGACGGTCTTTCTGCCGATCGAGCAGCGTCCTTCCACCAAGGAACAGGTCATTGGCCTGTTCGAGCATCTGGAAGAGGCGTTGGACGCCCGCAATTATTTCCATCCGCCCGCGAAAAAGCCAAGAATGATCGACAACCTCCGAGCCGTCATCTCGCGGCGGGGTTTTACGGAACAGGAGATCAGCGTGTTCCGGGGCGTCATCAACTCGCTCGACCGTTTTCCCCGCGGATGGTCGAAAAAGGACGGGCCGAAGCCTGAAAAGGCGGATCTGCCCAAAGGGGAATCTGGGGAGACTACGGGGAATGGCGCAGACGAATGAATCGAAACCCGTGCTGATGTTCGATTCGGGCATTGGCGGGCTGACGGTGCTGCGCGAGGCGCGCGTGCTGATCCCGGAACGCGGCTTCATCTATGTGGCCGACGATGCCGGTTTTCCCTATGGCGACTGGGAGGAACCGGCCCTGCGGGAGAGGATCATCACCCTCTTTGCAAAACTTCTCGACGAATACGATCCGGAAATCTGCGTCATCTCCTGCAATACCGCCTTCACGCTGGTCGGCGCCGACCTGCGCGAGACTTTCCCCAGGACGACCTTTGTCGGCACCGTACCGGCGATCAAACCGGCGGCGGAACGCACCCGTTCCGGTCTTGTCTCCGTTCTCGCGACGCCGGGCACCGTCAAGCGCGCTTATACCCGCGACCTCATCCAATCCTTCGCCACCCAGTGTCATGTGCGCCTCGTTGGTTCGCAGAACCTGGCCCGCATGGCGGAAGCCTATATCCGCGGCGAGACGATTTCCGACGAGGCTGTTCTGGCCGAGATCGCCCCCTGTTTCGTCGATAAGGACGACAGGAAAACCGATATCGTTGTGCTCGCCTGCACCCATTATCCGTTCATGGCAAACGTCTTCCGCAGGCTTGCCCCCTGGCCGGTCGACTGGCTCGACCCCGCCGAGGCGATCGCACGGCAGGCGCGTCGAAAAGTGCCGCTGGTCGAGGGCGCCGAGCACCCCGACGATTACGACTTTGCCGTCTTCACCTCCGGCAATCCCGACTTCGCCACCCGCCGTCTGATGCAGGGTTTCGGTCTGAGGGCGTGAGCGCCATCGAGCAGTGTGGCTTATTTGCCACGTTTTTTCTGTGATGAATGCAATTCGCGATTGTGTGCTTGCTCATCGGGCGATCTCGTGTATCATTTATCTATTCCGCAAATCGAACACAGGAGGCGTGAAATGAAGTCGATTACCATGTTTATGCGCCTTTCTGGCGGAACGGCTGTTGTGGCCTCGGTGTCTCGTACATCGATGCCGGCCGGCATGTGCTTCCAGACTGTGTAAGTCCGGATTTCCGCCGTTTTGGCACTTTTCCCATTGATCTGACGTGACCGGCTGACGAAGCGATTTACCGCGTTTCCTCGTCCGCATCCGCACGTCTTTCTTCATCTCAGAGGACCTGGTCGCGACATGCGCCGGGACGGAAAATCATGCGTGAATCACAATTTATAGTTGCTGATACCCTTTCGGCTGCGGTTCATGAACTCTGCCGCGAACATGGCGTCTGGAAGACTGCCGGTGCACTGCTCCTGACAGCCTGGAGAGGTCGTCAAGAACGGAACCAAGTCTCTGATCTCTCCAATCGGATGCGCCGCGATATCGGTTTCCCCGAACTTGAGGACGACCGCCGAAATGTCCGGTTCAGCCCTTGGGATGTCCGGCTGTGAAAGGAGTAGGATGGGTCTCCGGCGGGCTTGCCGCCGGGGCCTCACGTGGAGGTCTCTATGGCTGGAGCTGAAAGAATGACGGCCGTCATCCGCAAACTTCGCCGTGACGATATGGCGGCCGCCGCGAGCGTCCACCGTGTATCCTTCGACGAGCGGCTGCCCTGGCTGGCTCAGTTCCACACACCGGAAGAGGATGGCGCATACTGGAGAGGGCATCTCTTTACGACTTGCGATATCTGGGGCGCCGAAAGGGACGGCGACTTGCTCGGCGTTATCGCGTTCCGCGAGGACTGGATCGACCAGTTCTATATCCTGCCGGGCGTGCAAGGGCAGGGGATCGGTTCCCGGCTGCTGGACATCGCCAAAGGTGCCCATCCTCAGCTTTTTCTCTGGACCTTCCAGCGCAATGCCGCCGCCCGCCGTTTCTACGAGACGCGTGGTTTCATCGCGGTCGAGGAGACCGATGGCACTGGCAATGAAGAGAAGGAGCCGGACGTTCTCTATCGGTGGGTGCGCGGGGACTGAATAAAACACCGCTTGCAAACTGAAAAATTCGATGGCTTGCTCCCCTCATTCTCTGGAGGAACATTCGCATGTCGCTTGAACACTGGCTCGCTTTCGTTGCCGCCTCGTCGGTTCTCCTGGCCATTCCGGGGCCGACGATCCTGCTCGTTATTTCCTATGCGCTGAGCCACGGCCGCAAGGTGGCATCCGCCACGGTCGCCGGTGTGGCGCTCGGCGATTTTACCGCGATGACCGCCTCCATGCTCGGTCTCGGCGCGCTACTTGCGACCTCCGCAGCGCTCTTTACCGTGCTGAAATGGGTGGGTGCCGCCTACCTGATCTATCTCGGCATCAAGCTGTGGCGCGCGCCTGTTTCGGAACGGGCGGCCGAGGTGAGCGAGGCGGAGGTGGCTTCGGTGAAACCGCTCAAGATTTTTCTGCACACCTATGTCGTGACGGCGCTGAACCCGAAGAGCATCGTCTTCTTCGTGGCCTTCCTGCCGCAGTTCCTCGACCTCAGCCAGCCGCTGTTCTTCCAGATGGCCGTCTTCGAAGTCACTTTCCTGGTGCTCGCAACCCTGAACGCCACACTCTATGGTGTGCTTGCCTCGATGGCGCGCAACACGATCCGCAAGCCGAAGGTGCAGCGGATCGTCAACCGCACGGGCGGTTCGCTGATGATCGGCGCCGGGCTGCTGTCTGTGGGCTTCAAGCGCGCGGCGGCCTGAGCGTCATCGGGGAGGAAGAGCTGATGATCACCGGGCGTTGCCATTGCGGCGAGACCGTTTTCGAGATCAAGGGGGAACTGCCGCAGGCACTCACCCGCTGCACCTGCACCTTCTGCTCCAGGCGCGGGGCACTGCATGCCTACTACGAGCCGAAGCAGGTAAGGGTCACCGCCGATGCCGCGAGCGACAGAGTTTATCGCTGGAACACCAAGACGGTGGCGCATCATTTCTGCGGCACATGCGGCTGCACCACCTATAGCGACAGCCCGGATTTCCAGCAGGATGGCACCTGGGATGGCAAGACCCGGCGTATCGCCGTGAATGCCCGGCTGTTCGACGATTTCGATGCCGAGGACTGGCCGCATACGGTCATCGACGGCCGGCACCTCTGGTAGGAGAAGAGCGATGAGTGACGTTACCCTGCTTGCCTTTGCGATCGTCGCGTTGATCGGCATCGCCACACCCGGGCCGACCGTTCTCCTGGCGCTTACCAACGGCTCGCGTTACGGCCTGCGTCGCGCGCTGCCGGGCATGGCCGGCGCGATGATCTCCGACTTCGTGCTGATCGGCGCGGTGGCGCTCGGCCTCGGCGCGCTGCTGGCGGCCTCCGAATTCTGGTTCTCGGTCGTCAAATGGCTGGGTGCCGGTTATCTCGCGTGTCTCGGGTTCATGCTTCTGCGTTCGAAAGGCTCGCTTGACGTAACGGCAGGCGATGCTGCGGCCGGTTCGGGTTCCGCTACGTCAATCTTCCTGAAGAGCTTCCTCGTCGCGGTGACCAATCCCAAGGGATACCTGTTCTTCTCGGCTTTCCTGCCGCAGTTCATCGCGCCGGACGCGCCGCAGTTTCCGCAATATGCGGTCCTGACGCTCGTCTTCGCGCTGATCGATTTCGTCGTCATGTTCGCCTATGCGCTGCTCGGCTCGCGGGCCGTGCATCTGCTCAAGAAGAAGGGTGCGCTCTGGCTCGACAGGCTCTGCGGCGGGGCGCTTCTGGCGCTGGCCGGCTCGCTGGCATTCTATCGTCGCGCGGCGTCCTGAGCGGTTTCGCAAAGGCCTGTGCATTTTCGATCTTGCCCGGCGAAACGAATCCCGATCTCTGTTAGAGTTCTGGAGTCGCGGCCTCAACGGTCACCGCGAAGAGACAGCATACGAGGTAAGTGCATTGCAGGTCGGCATCGATATGGGAATTGTGTCCGGGGGCGCTCCGGCCAAGCTCGATATCGAGGAGCTTCTGGCGACCCGTCTGCTCGTCCAGGGAAATTCCGGCTCCGGCAAGTCGCATCTCCTGCGCCGCCTGCTGGAACAGTCCGCGCCCTGGGTGCAGCAGGTGGTGATTGATCCGGAAGGCGATTTCGTCACTTTGTCTGAAAAGTTCGGCCATGTGGTGGTCGATGGTGAGCGCAGCGAGGCCGAGCTTGCCGGCATCGCCAACCGTATCCGAAAGAATCGCGTCTCCTGCGTCCTGACGCTGGAAGGCCTCGATCTCGAAGAACAGATGCGGGCGGCGGCGGCCTTCCTGAACGGCATGTTCGATGCCGACCGCGAATACTGGTATCCGGTCCTTGTTGTCGTCGACGAGGCGCAGATGTTCGCGCCGTCGGTCGGCGGCGATGTATCGGAAGATGCCAGGAAGCTCTCGCTCGGCGCGATGACCAACCTGATGTGTCGCGGTCGAAAGCGCGGGCTCGCCGGCGTCATCGCCACCCAGCGGCTGGCAAAGCTCGCCAAGAACGTCGCCGCGGAAGCCTCGAACTTCCTGATGGGCCGCACCTTCCTCGATATCGACATGGCACGTGCCGCCGACCTGCTCGGCATGGATCGCCGCCAGGCGGAAATGTTCCGTGACCTGAAGCGCGGCAATTTCGTCGCCCTCGGTCCGGCTCTGTCCCGCCGCCCGCTGCCGATCGTCATCGGAACGGTCGAGACGTCGGCGCGCTCTTCGAGCCCGAAGCTGATGCCGCTGCCGGATGCGCCGCAGGATGTCGAGGACCTGATCTTCACCCCTGATCCGGAAGAATTCACCCGGCCGATGGTCCGCCGCGCCCCGCCGGCGCCGCGGCCGACGACCGATATTCTGGCCGAACTGTCGCGCTCGACACCCGCCGCCGTGCCGGCGCCGCAGGAGCCGCGTGTCGCCCAGCCGGAATTGTCCGCCGAAGAGCGCGAAGAACGGCTGTCCGCGGTGCTGTCGGAGATTCTCGATGACGTGCAATCCGCCTATCGGACGGATTCTGTCCTGTATCAGGATTTTCTGGTGCGCGCCCGGATGCGGCGCCTGCCCGGACCGCCGCTGTCGCTCGGTGAATTCCGCCGCCGCACGGCGATCGCCCGCTCGGGCGTCGATATGGAAACCGCTTCAAGCGAGGCCTGGGCGACGGCGCTGTCGCTGTCATCTGGCGTTTCGGATGACCTGCAGGGCGTTTTCCTGCTGATGGCGAAGGCGGCGATATCAGGGGAACCATGTCCCTCGGACGCCCGGATCGCCCGGGCCTACGGCACCCACTCGGCGCGCCGCGCCCGCCGCCTGCTCGGTTATTTCGAGGAACAGGGCCTGATCGTCGTGCATGCGGACTTTTCGGGCAAGCGCATCGTTGCCTTCCCTGACCTGCAGGCAGAAACCGCGCCGGGTAGTGCCGACGCACCGGATGTGGGCGAGGAGAGGCTCGCTGCCGAATAGCCGTCAGTGGATGTGAAAGTGCGCTTCCACCGCTGCGGCGATAAAGGCGCGCCGCGCCTCCGAAGGCTTCGATTTCCCCTTCAACGCCTCGTCGCAGACCTGTTCCGCGAGATGATGCTGGCTGCCGTGATAAGCCGGCCAGAAGCGGTCGAGGACGGTTTTCGCGTCGCGTACCGTCTTGACGGTGCGGACCATGCCGGTTTCCGGATTTTCGATCCTGATCGGGCTGCTCCAGAGTTTCGAGTTCATGACACAACACCTCCTTTCCTTAAGATGGTGCCAACGCCTTGCCGCGTCAAAAAAGCCTGCGGACAGCCTTGCCGAAAGGTTAAGAGACCGGTGCAGTTGACATTCCTGTGACATCCGCCTAAACACCGCGCCAACGCCGGGCCGAAAGACCCGGTGTTTCACTGACATGTCCCGTGGTTTTCTCCGGACGCTTTCGTGAGAGACCTGTCAGAGCCCTTAAATCAGGGCTCAGAGGAGGGCGTGTTTCCTTGATCCGGCTTGGCAACAGGCCGGTGTAACCTGTTGAAAGGAAATACGATGAGCAAGCGCGAATCGTCCAAATACAAGATCGACCGCCGCATGGGCGAAAACATCTGGGGTCGTCCGAAGTCCCCGGTGAACCGCCGCGAATACGGCCCCGGCCAGCACGGCCAGCGCCGCAAGGGCAAGCTTTCCGACTTCGGCGTGCAGCTGCGCGCCAAGCAGAAGCTCAAGGGCTATTACGGCGACCTGCGCGAAAAGCAGTTCCGCTCCATCTATGACGAAGCCAACCGCCGCAAGGGCGACACTTCGGAGAACCTGATCGGCCTGCTCGAATCGCGCCTCGACGCGATCGTCTACCGCGCCAAGTTCGTTCCGACGGTCTTTGCTGCCCGCCAGTTCGTCAACCATGGCCACGTCACCGTCAACGGCGTTCGCGTCAACATCGGTTCCTACCGTTGCAAGGCCGGCGACGTCATCGAAGTCCGTCAGAAGTCGAAGCAGCTCGTCACGGTTCTCGAAGCCGTTTCGCTCGCTGAACGCGACGTTCCGGACTATATCGAAGTTGACCATAACAAGATGGTTGCCACCTTCGCCCGCGTTCCGGGCCTGAGCGACGTTCCTTACGCCGTCATCATGGAACCGCAGCTGGTCGTCGAATTCTACTCGCGTTGATGAATTGCCCTTCGGGGCGGTTCTGCGACACAAAAGAAAAGCCGCCTTTCGAGGCGGCTTTTTTGTTTTCGGCTGGTCGCCTATCTGAGGCATCTGGTCACGAGAGGAGCCGCCTCACTTGGAGGCGGCTTTTTTCTTCTCTGCTGTCGCGGTCTCGGCCTTGACCGTCGCCACGGTCTCCAATTGTGGAGTCACCGCTTCCTTCGGGGCTTCGCCCATGCGGTTCCAGGCGTCGAGGCCGGCGATCTTGTAGGCTTCGGCGAGCGTCGGGTAGTTGAAGGTGTTCTCGACGAAATATTCGACCGTGCCCTTGAGGTTCAGCACCGCCTGGCCGATGTGGACAAGTTCTGTCGCACCTTCGCCGACGATGTGGACGCCGAGCAGGCGGCGGGTCTTCAGCGAGAAGATCAGCTTCAGAAGGCCGGTATCGAGGCCCATGATGTGGCCGCGCGAGGTCTCGCGGAAGCGGGCGATGCCGCATTCATAGGGAATGCCGCGCTCCTTCATTTCCTCCTCGGTGAGGCCGCAGGTGGAAATTTCCGGCACGGCATAGATGCCATAGGGGAAATATTTCTGCGGTTCCTTGGCAATCGCGCCGACGGCGACGCGCGCCGCGACGCGACCCTGCTCCATCGAGGTTGAGGCAAGGCTCGGAAACCCGACGACATCGCCAGCGGCATAGATGTTGGGAACGGAGGTTTCGAAGGTTTCCGGATTGACCTTGAGGCGGCCGCGGCTGTCGGCCTCGAGGCCGGCTGCGGCGAGGTTCAGCGTATCGGTGGCGCCCATGCGGCCGGCGGCGAACAGCACCATGTCGGTAACGATCTGGCGGCCGCTGTCCACGTGCACCATGACCTTGCCGTCCGGCAGTCGTTCCACCTTGTCCGCCTTCTGCCCGAGCAGCAGCTTCATGTTGCGGTCGCGCAGCTGATAGGTGAAGTCCTCGACGATCTCCTTGTCGATGAAATCGAGCATGGTCGGCTTCGGGTCGATGACGGTCACGGCCGCATCCAGCGCGCTGAAGATCGTCGCGTATTCGATGCCGATGACGCCGGCGCCGATCACGACCATGGAACGGGGGAGCTGCTCGATTTCGAGCAATTCGTCGCTGTCGAGAACCGTCTTGCCATCGAAGGGCATATAGTCTGGGCGGAAGGGCTTGGTGCCGACCGCGAGCAGGATCGACTTGCCCATGACGTGCATGACGTCGCCGTCGTCCTTGGCGATTGCCATCGTGTCGGGCGTGACGAAAGTCGCCTTGCCGCGGATGCTCTGGACGCGGTTGCGGGCGAACTGATGTTCCAGCACTTCGACTTCGTGGTCGAGGGTGATCAGCAGGCGGCGGCGCAGATCTTCGGCGCTGATTTCCTGCTTGACGCGGTAGGCCTTGCCGTAGAAGCCGCGTTCGCGCCAGCCCGACAGGTTGAGCGCGGTTTCGCGCAGCGTCTTCGACGGGATCGTGCCCGTGTGGACCGAAACGCCCCCGACCCTCTTGCCCTGTTCGACGACCAGAACCTTCTTGTCGAGTTTTGCTGCCTGGATGGCTGCGCGGCGACCGGCCGGTCCGCTGCCGACGACGATGAGGTCGTATTGGTTCATGGGATGCTCCGCTCCGAATCTGACGGCTGCCGCAATGCGGCAGCGCTCACGAATCCCTTTGTAGCCGCCTATTCTAAAGTTTTGATTGCGGCTCGTCCAAGCCTTGATTTGAACCAGTCTGCATCAATTTTGTGCACTGCGAAAATTGCCGAAAAATTAACTTGACGGACGTCTGGAAATCTCGTCCATTCGAACCAATTAAAAATTGGTGCGCTAAATGGTACAGGATAGAGCCGGCGAGGCTCATGACAACTCGAGCTATGCGCTGGATCGCCTGAGGGAGCTTTTAAGGGCGGGAGAATTCGGTTCTGAAGGCCGCCTGCCGACCGAACGCGCTTTGACCGACCTGCTCGGCATCAGCCGCCGCGCGGTGCGACGCGCACTCGAAGTGCTTGAATCCGAAGGCCTCATCTGGCGCCGCCAGGGCTCGGGCACCTTTATCGGCGAAAGGCCGAGCGAGTGGAGCAACCATGTGGGCGCGATCGTCGCCGGCACGGACTTCATGGAGATCATGGAAGTCCGTCTGAGGATCGAACCACAGCTCGCCCAGCTTGCAGCCATGCGCGCCAAGCCGGCGGATATCGTCAAGATGCACGAGATCGCCTCGAAGATCATCGAGAGCAGCGATGCCGATGCCCGCGAACTCTGGGACGGGACGCTGCACCGGCTGATTGCCCAGAGCGCCGGCAACCAGCTTTTCCTGTCGATCTTCGACGTCATCAACCGTGTCCGCCAGGACGAGGCATGGCGGGCGATCCGCGAGCGTGCCCGCTCGAGCGGCAATGCGGTCAACATCTCGTTTGCCCAGCACAAGACCATCATCGAGGCGATCGCCGCGCGTGATCCGGTGCAGGCGGGAGAGGCGATGCGCGAACACCTGCTGATGCTTCAGGAGCGGCTCATCCGCGCGACCTCCCTTGGCTCCGTGGAGCAGGGATCGCTCAGCGAAGCAAGCTGAATGGCCGCCACGCGGCCCACCACCAGAAGCCGGAAACCGGCCAAGACTAAAAACAGGAACCTAAAAACAAGAGAGGAATGTTCATCATGATGCGACTTACCAAGCTTACGACCGCGCTGCTGGCCGGGGCGCTTTTCGCCTTTCCGGCGCTTGCGGTCGATCTGCGCATCGGCCTGCAGGACGATGCCGACGTTCTCGATCCGGCCCAGTCCCGCACCTTCGTCGGCCGTATCGTCTATACCGCCCTGTGCGACAAGCTGGTCGACGTTTCGCCCGACCTGAAGATCGTTCCGCAGCTCGCCACCGAGTGGAAATGGTCCGCCGACGGCAAGGAACTGACGATGAAGATCCGCGAGGGCGTCAAGTTCCACGACGACACCCCGCTCGATGCCGCAGCGGTCGTTGCTACCATCGAACGCAACATGACTCTGCCCGAATCCCGCCGCAAGAGCGAGCTGACCTCCGTCGCCAAGGTCGAAGCGACAGGCCCGCTGGAAGTCAAGTTCACCCTGAAGTCCCCGGACGTGACGCTGCTCGCCCAGCTCTCCGACCGCGCCGGCATGATCGTTTCGCCGACCGCCGCCAAGGCGCTCGGCGCCAATTTCGGCTCCAAGCCGGTCTGCGCCGGCCCGTTCAAGTTCGTCGAGCGTGTCCAGCAGGACCGCATCGTGCTCGAAAAGTTCAAGGATTACTGGGCCAAGGACAAGATCTTCGTCGACAAGGTCACCTACCTGCCGATCCCGGATACGACCGTCCGCCTCGCCAACCTGCAGTCGGGCGACCTCGACTTCATCGAACGCCTGGCTCCGACCGACGTTGCCGCCGTCAAGGGCAACTCGGGCCTGAAATACGATGCGACCGTCAATATCGGCTATATGGCGCTTTACGCCAATGTCGCCAACGGTGCGCGCGCCGACAATCCGTTCGGCAAGGACAAGCGCCTGCGCCAGGCCTTCTCGCTGGCGATCGACCGCGACGCCATGAACCAGATCGTTTATGAAGGCACGGCCGTCGGCGGCAACCAGCCGTTCCCGCCGAACAGCCCGTGGTTCAACAAGGCGATCCCGGTTCCGGCCCGCGACGTCGCCAAGGCGAAGGCCCTGATCAAGGCTGCCGGTTTCGACCGTGTCCCGGTCGAGCTGCAGATCCCGAACAACCCGGTCGCCCAGCAGATGATGCAGATCCTGCAGTCGATGGTCGCCGAAGCCGGCTTCGATGTCAGCCTGAAGTCGACCGAGTTCGCCACCCTGCTCGAAGAGCAGACCCGCGGCAACTTCCAGCTCAGCCGTTCCGACTGGTCCGGCCGCGTCGATCCGGATGGCAATATCCATCAGTTCATCACCTGCAAGGGTGGCATCAACGACGTGAAATACTGCAACCCGGACGTCGACAAGCTGCTCAACGAAGCACGCGCCTCGACCGACGACGCGGTCCGCAAGCAGAAATACGATGCAGCTTCGGTGATCCTCAACGAAGACATGCCGGTCATCTATCTCGGCCATCAGTCTTGGATCTGGGCTTACAAGAAGAGCATTACCGGTTTCGTGGCCAGTCCGGACGGCATGATCCGCCTGCAAGGCGTCAAGAAGGGCTAAGTCTCGGGTGCCGCATGGGAGTGGACCCATGCGGCACTTTTCCTGCATCACTTTGTAACAACGTTGCTCAACGGGGGACGGCGTCATGCCTGTCTACATCGGAAAGCGTCTGCTGGTCGCCATCCCGACCTTGCTGATCATCTCCATTTTTGTCTTTTCACTGCAGAAGCTGCTGCCCGGCGATCCCATTCTGGCGATGGCCGGCGAGGAGCGTGACCCTGCGGTCATCGAATTCCTGCGCGACAAATACCGGCTGAACGATCCGGTCGTGGTGCAATATTTCTACTGGCTCGGCGGCGTGTTGACTGGTGACTTCGGCATCTCGCTGCGCACCAACCAGCCGGTCCTCGAACTGATCCTCCAGAAGCTGCCGGTAACGATCCAGCTCGCCGTCATGGCGATGTTCTTCGCCATGCTGATCGGTATCCCGATCGGCATCCTGGCGGCGGTCAAGAAGAACACGTTCATCGACTACATCGCCAACGTGCTGGCGCTGACCGGCCTGTCGATCCCGAATTTCTGGCTCGGCATCATGCTGATCCTGCTGATCTCGGTGCAGCTCGGCTGGCTTCCGGCCTCGGGCTTCGAGTCGATCTTCGTCGATCCCGTCCGGTCGCTGCAGACCATGGTCATGCCGGCCTTCGTGCTCGGCAATGCGCTTGCCGCGACCCTGATGCGCCATACCCGCTCGGCGATGATCGGCGTGCTCAGCGCCGACTATATCCGCACCGCCCGCGCCAAGGGCCTATCTCCGCGGGAAGTCATTCTCAGCCACAGTTTCCGCAATGCGCTGCTGCCGGTGGTGACCCTGTCGGCGCTGCTGTTCGGCGAACTACTGGCCGGCGCCGTCCTGACCGAGCAGATCTTCACCATCCCGGGCTTCGGCAAGCTGATCGTCGATGCCGTCTTCAACCGCGACTATGCGGTCGTGCAGGGCGTCGTGCTGTGCACGGCAGTCGGCTTCATCGTGATGAACCTGATTGCCGACGTCCTTTATGTCCTGCTCAATCCGCGTCTGAGGGCCACCCTATGACCACGATCGACCAAGCACCGCCCGTGGCGGCCGCCAAGCGCGACAAGAGCCGCGCCTGGCGCAAGATGAAGAAGAACCGGAGCGCGCTCGTCGGCGCCGTCATCGTGCTGTTCTTCACGATCCTGGCAGCCGGCGCGCCGATCCTGCCGATCATCGATCCCGTCGCCACGAGCTGGACGGCGATCCGCAAGGCGCCCTCGGCCATGTACTGGCTCGGCACCGACGACCTCGGTCGCGACATCCTGTCCCGCATGATCTGGGGCGCCCGGGCCTCGCTGATGGCCGGTGTGTTCTCCGTCGCCATCGCGGTCGGCATCGGCGTGCCGTTCGGCCTCATCTCGGGTTATTTCGGCGGCTGGGTGGATATGGTGATCTCGCGCATTACCGAGGCTCTGCTCGCCATGCCTTTCCTGATCATGGCGATCGCGCTCGCCGCATTCCTCGGCCCGAGCCTGATGAACGCGATGATCGCCATCGGCCTGTCCGCGATGCCGATCTTCGTGCGGCTGACCCGCGGTCAGGTCCTGGCGGTCAAGACGGAGGACTATGTCGAAGGCGCACGCGCCGTTGGCCTCAACCACTTCGAAATCATGACCCGCTACATCCTGCCCAACGTTTTCGCACCCATCATCGTCCAGGCGACGCTGACGATCGCAACGGCGATCATCGCCGAAGCGAGCCTTTCCTTCCTCGGCCTCGGTCAGCAGCCGCCAGCCCCCTCCTGGGGCTCGATGCTGAACGTCGCCAAGAACTTCCTGAGCCAGGCGCCCTGGATGGCGATGTGGCCGGGCGCGGCGATCTTCCTCGTCGTCATCGGCTTCAATCTTCTCGGCGACGGCCTGCGCGATGCGCTGGATCCTCGCGAGGCATGACGGCCGCGCCAAGCATGATTTGAAAGGACCAATATCCATGACTGAATTCACCACACGGCCGGAAATCCTCGGCACGTTCGGCGTCGTCACCTCGACCCACTGGATCGCTTCGGCCGTCGGCATGGCGATCCTCGAAAAGGGCGGCAACGCCTTCGATGCGGCGGTTGCGACCGGCTTCGTGCTGCAGATCGTCGAGCCGCATCTCTGCGGCCCGGGCGGCGACATGCCGGCCGTCTTCTACTCGAAGAAGAAGGACAAGGTCGAAGTCATCTGCGCCCAGGGACCTGCGCCGGCCGGCGCCACCATCGAGCACTACACGTCGGAAGGCCTGAAGCTGATCCCCGGCGACGGCCTGCTCGCGACCGTCATTCCCGGCGCCTTCGACGGCTGGATGCTGATGTTGCGCGACTACGGCACGATGAGCGTCCGCGACGTGCTGGAGCCGGCGATCTATTACGCCGAGCACGGCCACCCGATGCTCGCCCGCGTTTCCGCCACCATCAAGGGGTTGGCGAACTTCTTCGAGACCGAGTGGCCGACCTCCTACGCGACCTGGCTTCCGGGCGGCGTGGCGCCCGAAGCGCAGAGCAATTTCAAAAACCCGGTGCTCGCCGAGACCTGGAAGCGCGTCATCGCCGAGGCCGAGGCCAAGACCGGCCGCGAAAACCAGATCGAAGCAGCCCGCGATGCCTTCTACCGCGGCTTTGTGGCGGAGGCGATCGACCGTTATGTCTCGATGGCTGAGGTGATGGATGCGAGCGGTGCCCGCCACAAGGGCGTGCTGACCGCCGACGACATGGCCAACTGGAGGGCGACGGTCGAGGCGCCGCAGACCTATGACTATCACGACTGGACCGTCGCCAAGACGCCGGCCTGGGGGCAGGGGCCGGTGCTTTTGCAATCGCTGGCGCTGCTGAAGGGCTTTGACCTCTCGGCGATGGATCCGGCCGGACCGGATTTCGTGCATGTCGTCGTCGAGGCCATGAAACTCGCCTTCGCCGACCGCGAAGTCTATTACGGCGATCCGGATTTCGCGCAGATCCCGACCGAATACCTGCTGTCGGAAGGCTACAATGCCGAGCGCCGCAAGCTGATCGGCAGCCAGGCCTCGCTGGAGCTGCGGCCGGGCCGCGTCCCCGGTTACGACCACCAGTTCGACCTCACCATGGGCATGCTCGCCGAAGTCAGCGGTAAGGGCGCCGTCTACGAGCCGACCATGTCGCACCTGACCGAAAAGCGCGGCGACACCGTGCATATCGACGTCATCGACCGCTGGGGCAACATGGTCTCCACCACGCCGTCCGGCGGCTGGCTGCAGTCCTCGCCGATCGTGCCCGGCCTCGGTTTCGCGCTGAATTCCCGCGCCCAGATGTTCTGGCTGAAGCCCGGCCTGCCGACTTCGCTGGAACCGGGAAAACGCCCGCGCACGACGCTCACCCCGTCGCTGGCGCTGCATCAGGGTCGCCCGACGCTGGTGTTCGGCACGCCCGGCGGCGACCAGCAGGACCAGTGGCAGCTGCCGTTTTTCCTGCGTTACGTCCACCACAAGCCGAACCTGCAGGCGGCGATCGACATGCCCCTATTCCACACCACCCATTTCCCCGGCTCCTTCTATCCCCGCACCAGCCAGCCGGGAAACATCATGGTGGAAAGCAATATCGGCGCCGACGTGCTCGACGAGCTGCGTCGCCGCGGCCATCAGATCACCGTTGCCGATCCCTGGAGCGTCGGCCGGCTGACCGCGGCGCGCCGCGACGCGGACGGATTGCTGCGGGCGGCGGCAACACCGCGCCTGATGCAGGCCTATGCGGTCGGGAGATAAGCCATGACATGGTCGATCGTCGCACGCGATCCGCAAACGGGTCATTTCGGGATTTCCGTCGCCAGCCGCTTCTTCGCGGTCGGCGCCGCAGTCCCGCATATCAAGGGCAGGGTGGGGGCTGTCGCCACCCAGGCCTTTGTCAGCCCGCTCTACGGCACCGACGGACTGAAACTGCTGGAAGAGGGCAGGAGCCCGCAGGAGATCATCGAGACACTGACGGCGCGTGATGACGGCCGGCGCCAGCGCCAGTTTCATCTGATCGACGCCCACGGCCGCAATGCCGCCTATACCGGCGAGATCTGCGTCGACTGGGCCGGCCATCTGGTCGACGACAACGTCTCCGTTGCCGGCAACATGCTGGCCGGACCGCAGGTGATCGCCGAGACGCTGCGGGTCTACAAGGAAAAGGCGGCCGAGGGCGCGCCGCTCGCCGAGCGCCTGCTCGCCGCCATGGATGCCGGCGAGGCAGCCGGCGGCGACAAGCGTGGCAAGCAGTCCGCCGCGATGGTTCTCTATCGCGATCAGGATTACCCCTGGCTGCGCATCAATGCCGACGACCACACCGATCCGCTCGGCGAACTGCGCCGTCTCTATGCAGTGGCGCAGGAGCGTTTCCTGCATGTCGCCGAAACCATGCCCACCCGCGAAAACCCGCACGGCATGACCGACCGCCGGATCATCGACCAGAAGATCGCCGAGCTGGAAGCCGCCCGCGAGGCGGAGGGCCGCGCATCGGCCTCCTTCGCCACCCCCTGGAAGCCCC
This sequence comes from Neorhizobium vignae, assembly GCF_000732195.1. Classification (GTDB taxonomy): domain Bacteria; phylum Pseudomonadota; class Alphaproteobacteria; order Rhizobiales; family Rhizobiaceae; genus Neorhizobium; species Neorhizobium vignae. Next base: position 19,133 of record NZ_JNNU01000012.1, on the reverse strand, counting down.
AATGACGGAAGCACCGATGACCGAGACACCTGTTCTTTCCGTCAGGAACCTGACGACATCCTTCCTGGTCGACGGTGAATGGAAAAGCGTCGTCCGCGACGTCTCCTTCGACGTGCACCCGGGCGAGACGGTGGCGATCGTCGGCGAGAGCGGCTCCGGTAAGAGCGTTACCTCGCTGTCGATCATGCGTCTGCTGGCCGCAAACACCAGCAGGATCGAGGGCAGCCTCCTGCTCTCCGGCCGGGATCTCCTGTCGATCTCCGAAAAGGAGATGCGCGGCGTGCGCGGCAACGATGCCTCGATGATCTTCCAGGAGCCGATGACATCGCTCAACCCGATCTTCACGATCGGACGGCAGATCTCGGAAGTGCTGACCCGCCACAAGGGCATGTCGAAATCCGAGGCACGCGCCGAAACCGTGCGGCTGCTCGAAAAGGTCCGCATCCCGAATGCCGGCGCGCGCTTCGACGACTATCCGCACCAGTTCTCCGGCGGCATGCGCCAGCGTGTGATGATCGCCATGGCCCTGGCCTCGAAACCCAGGCTGCTGATCGCCGATGAACCGACCACCGCGCTCGATGTCACCATTCAGGGGCAGATCCTCGACCTCATCAAGATCCTCCAGGAAGAGGAGGGCATGTCGGTGCTCTTCATCACCCATGATATGGGCGTCGTCGCCGAGATCGCCGACCGCACCATCGTCATGTATCGCGGCGAGGCGGTCGAGAGCGGTCCCACCGAAGAAATATTCCATCGCGGCAAACATCCCTATACGCGTGCGCTTCTCTCAGCCGTGCCGCGGCTAGGCTCGATGCAGGACCGCAAATGGCCGACCCGTTTCCCGGTCGTCGACATCAATACCGGCGAGACCGCCGAACCCAAGGAAGTCGCAGGCACCGTTGATACCCGCAAGACCCCGGTTCTGGCGGTGAAGAACCTCGTCACCCGCTTCGCCGTCCGTTCCGGACTTTTCGCAACGCAGACGGGTTCCGTCCATGCGGTCGAGAACATTTCCTTCGACCTCTTCCAGGGTGAGACCTTGTCACTGGTCGGTGAATCCGGCTGCGGCAAGTCGACGACCGGCCGTTCGATCATGCGGCTGATCGAGCCGACCAGCGGCGACGTGGCGCTCGACGGTTACGATGTCCTGCGCCTCGACCAGACGGGCCTGCGCGATATGCGCAAGACCATCCAGATGATCTTCCAGGATCCGTTCTCGTCGCTCAATCCGCGCATGACGGTCGGCGCGGCGATCTCCGAACCCTTCGTCAAACACAAGCTCGGGAACGCGAAGGACGCCAAGGAAAAGACCGCCGACCTGCTCCGCAAGGTCGGCCTGTCGCCCGACATGGCAGGCCGTTATCCGCACGAATTTTCAGGAGGCCAGCGCCAGCGCATCGCTATTGCCCGTGCCTTGTCGCTCGATCCGAAGGTGATCGTCGCGGACGAAAGCGTCTCGGCGCTCGACGTGTCGATCAAGGCACAGGTCTGCAACCTGCTCCTCGACCTGCAGCAGAACCTCAACCTCGCCTTCCTGTTCATCAGCCATGACATGGCGGTGGTCGAACGGGTCAGCCATCGGGTGGCGGTGATGTATCTCGGCGAGATCGTCGAGATCGGCCCGCGCGCCGCGGTCTTCGACAATCCGCAGCATCCCTATACAAAAAAGCTGATGGCCGCCGTCCCGGTGCCGGATCCGGCCCGTCGCGGCATCCGTCGGGGCATCTCCAACGACGAGCTGAAGAGCCCGGTCCGTCCGATGGGTTTCCAGCCGCCGGTGCGCGAGTACCGTGAAGTGTCTGCAGGCCACATGGTGCAGGTGGCTTGAGGCGAGAATTCAGATCAGCCTGAGACCCTTCAGGCTGACATGCCCGTCCTTGCCGATGATGATGTGGTCGTGCACCGTGATGCCGAGAGGTTTTGCGGTGTCGACGATCGTCTTCGTCATGTCGATATCGGCGCGGGAAGGGGTCGGGTCACCACTGGGGTGATTGTGGACCAGAATAAGAGCGGTCGCCGAGAGCTCCAGGGCCCGACGAACCACTTCGCGCGGATAGACCGGCGTATGGTCGACGGTACCATGGCCCTGCACCTCGTCGGCGATCAGCGCATTCCGCTTGTCGAGGAAGAGGATGCGGAACTGTTCGCGTGGTTCATAGGCCATGATCGCATGGCAGTAATCGATGACCGAGGACCAGGAAGACAGGACCTGCTTGCCGCGCAGCTCGCTTTTCAGCATCCGATGACCGACGGTCGCGACGAGCTTCAGGTCGAGCGCCACCGCCTCGCCGACGCCCTTGACCTCCTGCAGCAATCCGAGCGGTGCCCCCAGAACGCCGGCAAGCGTTCCGAACCGGGCGATCAGCGCCTTGGCAAGCGGTTTCGTATCGCGGCGCGGGATCGACCGGAACAGCAGGAGTTCAAGAATCTCGTAGTCGGCCAGTCCGGTATCGCCATGTTCGCGATACTTGGTTTTGAGTCGTTCGCGATGGCCGTGGTAATGCGCGCCCGACTCTTCGTCGTCCATCGAGGCCGGTTTCTTGATGGCTTTCGGCTTGGTCAGCTGTTCGGAGAAAAAACCGCGCTCGTCCTCGATGAAGGACGTCTGTTCGTCCGGGGGAGGAGCGGACCGGTTGGCCATCCGTTACCTCGAAAGCGGCGGCAGGCCGGGCCGGTCGAAGCCTCCGGGCGACAAGGTGAAGATCTCGCAGCCGGTGGCGGTGACGCCGATCGCATGTTCGTATTGCGCCGACAGCGACCGGTCGCGGGTGACCGCCGTCCAGCCGTCGGAAAGCACCTTCACATGCGGTTTGCCGAGATTGATCATCGGCTCGATGGTGAAGATCATCCCTTCCTTCATTTCCGGGCCTTCGTCGGCACGGCCGTAATGGAGGATGTTGGGCGAGTCGTGGAACAGCCGGCCGACGCCGTGGCCGCAGAAATCGCGCACTACCGAGCAGCGCTCCGCTTCCGCATAGGTCTGGATCGCCTCGCCGATAGCACCCGTGCGCGCGCCGGGACGGACCGCCTCGATGCCGCGCATCAGGCATTCATAGGTGACTTCGAGCAGGCGCTCGGAAGCGCGCTTGATCTGCCCGACCGGATACATGCGGCTCGAATCCCCGTGCCAGCCGTCGAGGATATAGGTGACGTCGATGTTGACGATATCGCCTTCCCGCAAAGGCTTGTCGTCCGGAATGCCGTGGCAGACGACGTGATTGATCGAGGTGCAGGATGATTTCGTGTAACCGCGATAGTTCAGCGTCGCCGGCAGCGCGCCGTGATCCATGCCGAACTCGAAGACGAAGCGGTCGATGGCATTGGTGGTGACGCCGGGCTGCACGATCGCCGCCAGCTCGTCGAGGCAGCGCGCCGTCAGCAGGCAGGCCTTGCGCATCCCGGCAAAGTCTTCCGCAGTGTAGAGCCGGATCGCACCCGTATTCTTCAGGGGGGCGGAGACCGCCTCGATATAGTTGACCATGGTTCTTCTCTCGCAATCTCTCCGTTCATAAAACAGCCGAGCCCCGTTCGTCCATGGTGATCAGCCCCGCGGGCACGATTTCCTCCGGTGAAACGTGGCAATGCACGGCATAGGCCTCCACCCCGCGGGATTTGGCACGCTCGAAGGCGAGTGCGTAGAACGGGTCGAGGTCGGCGCAGATGCGGAAACGCGAGCAGTCGTGCCGCTGGATGAGGTAGATCATCACCGCCCGGTGACCGGCCTGCGCCATGTCGCCCAGTTCTTCCAGATGTTTGGCGCCGCGCTTGGTCACGGTGTCGGGAAATTCCGCCAACCCCGGCTCGCGGCAGAAGTGGACGTTTTTCACCTCCACATAGGCATTCGGCATGTCGCCGCCCAGAAGCAGGAAGTCGATGCGGGAATTTCTGCCGTAGCGCTGTTCGCGCAGGATCGTCTCATAGCCGCGAAGGCTCGGGATCAGCCCGGCGCGGATCGCCTCTTCCGCGAGCCGGTTCGGCAGGCCGGTATTGATGCCGACGCGCTCGCCGTCCAACTCGACCATCTCGAACATGTGCCGGTATTTGCGGGTGGGGCTGTCATGCAGCGACACCCAGATCTTCGAGCCTGGCGTCGTCAGCCCGCGCATCGAACCGGTATTCGGGCACGAGCCGGTAAACGGCGTGCCATCCGCCAGCACGGCGTCGAACAGGAAACGCTTATAGCGCTGCAGGAGGGTGGCAGGCACCAGTGGGGGATCGAAGCGCATCTGCGAATAGGGTCAGATGCGTTCCAGCACATAGGTGCCAGGCGCATCGGCAATCGCATTCAGCGCCTTGCCGCCGGGCTTGCGGGCCGGCACGCGCTCGTCGTCCTTGGCCTCGACCCAGGCTTGCCAGTGCGGCCACCAGGATCCCTTGTTTTCCTCTGCATCCGTCAGCCAGTCCTCGTACTGGCCTTCGGCCTTCCCGCCGGTCCAGTACTGGTACTTCTGCTTGTCGGGCGGGTTGACGACGCCGGCGATGTGGCCCGAACCGGTCAGCACGAAATCCACAGGACCGCCGAACAGCGAGGAGCCGAGGAAGACCGATTTCGGCGGGGCGATATGGTCCTCCCGGGTGGCGAGATTGTAGATCGGGATCTTGATGTCCTTCAGCGAGATCGTCTTTCCCGCGAGCTTCATTTGGCCCTTGCTCAGGTTGTTGTCGAGATAGCAGTTGCGCAGGTAATAGGCGTGGTTGGCAGCCGCCATGCGCGTGCTGTCGGAATTCCAGTAGAGCAGGTCGAAGGGCATCGGCTCCTGGCCCTTCAGGTAGTTGCTGACCACATAGGGCCAGATCAGTTCCGAAGCGCGCAACATGTTGAAGGCGGTCGCCATCTTCGAACCGTCGAGATAGCCGATCGCATTCATCTGTTTTTCCATCGCCGAAATCTGTTCTTCGTCGACAAAGACCTTGAGATCGCCCGCATGGGTGAAATCCACCTGGGTGGTGAGGAAGGTCGCCGATGCGATGCGGCTGTTCTTCTTCTGGGCGTGATAGGCAAGCGTCGCGGCAAGCAGCGTTCCGCCGACGCAATAACCGATCGCGTTGACCTGTTTTTCGCCAGTAGCCTTCTCGACCGTGGTCAGCGCGAAGTCGATCCCTTCGCGCATGTAGGCTTCCCAGTCCTTGCTTGCATGCCGTTCGTCCGGATTGACCCAGGAGATCACGAACACAGTGTGGCCCTGGTCGACGCACCACTTGATGAAGCTCTTCTGCGGGTTGAGGTCGAGGATGTAGAACTTGTTGATCCACGGCGGGCAGATGAGGAGAGGGCGCTTCAGCACCGTTTCCGTCGAGGGCTCGTACTGGATGACCTCGCAGACCTCGCTCTGTGCGATCACCTTGCCCGGCGTCAGCGCCATGTTGCGGCCGACTGCGAACTTGGTCGCGTCCGTGTGGCGCAGCCTCAGGTCACCACGCCCGGCGGCGATATCCTCGGCGAACATCTTCATGCCGGCCACCAGGTTGGCGCCGTTGCTGGCCACCGTCTCGCGATACACTTCCGGATTGGTGAGCGCGAAATTGGCCGGCGAAAGGGCCGCCGTCACCTGTTTCACGTAGAAGGCGGCCTTGTGCCGCGTATGCTCGTCGAGCCCTTCAGCTTCGTTGACCAGCTTGTCGGCCCAGGAGGCGGTGACGAGATAGAGCTGCCGGAGGAGGGCGAAGAACGGGTTCTTTGCCCAGTCCTGATCAGCGAACCGCTTGTCCTTCGGCAGGTTGTCGGCCTCGGAGGCGACCGGCTGGCCGGAGTATTGCCCCGAAAACTGATTGAGCGTGCGGGTCCAGATGCCGATATAGCTGGAAAACAGCAGGGTCTGGGCTTCGAGCGTCCGCTTCGGATCCGAAATCCAGTATTCGGTGACCTTGGAAAGGGTTTTCACGAGGTCGGTCATCGGGTCGACCGAATCGCCGATCTCGCCGCGTTCGCGCGGGCCGAGCCATTCCGATGCCGCCTTGCCGAGATTTTCGAGCGCCCGGGCGAAGTTCATGGCGAGTGCCTGCGGGTCCTTGACCACGTAGGCCTCGACCGATTTGGGGTCGAATCCCGGAAATTCCTGTCCGGTCTGCCCTTTGTCGTCGGTCTTTTCCGCCACGTGCGGCCTCCCCACAGTTTGTTAGTTGTTTTCGTTTGTACATTGTGCCTGAAAGCGAATACAAGTGCCAGCGATCGGCGCCTTCAGGTGCATTTGGCCGATGACGGAAACTGGGTTACGGAAATGGAAAAACTGAGGCATCGGATCGGCAGCTTACCGCTTTTCATCGGTCTTGGCGCGCTCTCTCTGCTGGCTGGCTGCAACAGCAACATCTTTGCTCTGGATGACGGTATTCCGAACACCGCACCGCCGGCCGTGGTCGTCCAGACCAAGACCGCGCCGCCGCCGGGCCCTGTCACCAGGCAGAACACCGGCGTCTATCCGAGCTTCGATCCGACGCTGCGCGCTGCGGCCGAGCAGATCGAGGACGAGGATTACAACAAGTCCGAGCCGCGCCTTGCGTCGCTCGCCCGCCTGCGCCGGTCCGGCTCGATCTCGGAAGCCGAATATCAGCGCCGGGTTGCCGAATACCGCAAGCTCGCCGCCGAGCACGGCAAGGACGCGTTGGCCAACATCGCCAAGTAGTCCGGCCCAACCTCATATCGGCAAATAGCACTTGCCTTTCGGCGCTTTTGGTCGCAAAGCAAAAAATCGCCAATCATGCGACACCGGCGCGTCGCGTCTGACGCTGCGCGCCCTCCACGGGGAGAAAGATGGAAGAGTTTCATAAAGTCCGACGCCTGCCGCCATACGTCTTCGAACAGGTCAACCGTTTGAAGGCCAGCGCGCGAGCGGGTGGCGCGGACATTATCGATCTCGGCATGGGCAATCCCGACCTTCCGACGCCGAAGGCGATCGTCGACAAGCTGTGCGAAGTGGTCCAGGACCCGCGCACCCATCGTTATTCGTCGTCCAAGGGCATTCCCGGCCTGCGCCGCGCCCAGGCCGCCTATTACGCCCGCCGTTTCGGCGTGAAGCTCAACCCGGACACCCAGGTCGTTGCGACGCTCGGCTCCAAGGAAGGCTTCGCCAACATGGCGCAGGCGATCACCGCGCCCGGCGACGTTATCCTCTGCCCCAACCCGACCTATCCGATCCATGCCTTCGGCTTCCTGATGGCCGGCGGCGTGATCCGCTCCATGTCGGTCGAGCCGGACGACAGCTTCTTTCCCCCGCTCGAGCGCGCAGTGAAGCATTCGATCCCAAAACCCTTGGCGCTGATCCTCAACTATCCATCCAACCCGACGGCGCATGTCGCCTCGCTGGATTTTTACAAGGAAGTCGTGAGCTTCGCCAAGAAGCACGACATCATCGTACTGTCGGACCTAGCCTATTCGGAAATCTACTTCGAAGGCGAACCGCCACCGTCCGTATTGCAGGTACCCGGCGCGATGGATATCGCCGTCGAGTTTACCTCGATGTCGAAGACCTTCTCCATGCCCGGCTGGCGCATCGGCTTTGCGGTCGGCAACGAGCGGCTGATCTCGGCGCTGACCCGCGTCAAGTCCTATCTCGACTACGGTGCCTTCACGCCGATCCAGGTTGCCGCGACCCATGCCCTCAACGGCGACGGTTCCGATATCGCGGAAGTCCGCAACGTCTACAAGCGCCGCCGCGACGTGATGGTCGACTCTTTCGGCAAGGCCGGTTTCGAAGTGCCGCCGCCGGCAGCCACCATGTTCGCTTGGGCCAAGATCCCGGAAAAGTTCCGCCACCTCGGCAGCCTCGAATTCTCGAAACTCCTCGTCGAGAAGGCGGACGTCGCGGTTGCGCCGGGCATCGGTTTCGGCGAGATGGGCGATGACTATGTTCGTCTGGCACTCGTCGAGAACGAACACCGCATCCGCCAGGCGGCCCGCAACATCAAGAAGTTCCTGTCGACGGCCGACGAGACGATGCACAACGTCATCTCGCTCAACACGCGCCGCTGATCGGACCAGCATTTCCGGCGGCCCCGACGGGCCGCCTCCCAGGCAATCAGGAAGAATAGCATGGCAGACGCCCTCAAAGTCGGCATTGCGGGTCTCGGCACTGTGGGTGCCTCGCTCGTCCGGATCATCCAGACCCGCGCGAATGAATTGGCAACGACATGCGGCCGGGCGATCGAGATTACGGCGGTAACCGCACGCGACAGGTCGCGCGACCGCGGCATCGATATTTCCGGCATCACATGGTTCGACACGCCGGAAAAGATGGCCAACGAGGCCGATATCGACGTCTTCGTGGAATTGATGGGCGGTGCTTCGGGCGCGGCCGCCGATTCCGTCCGGGCGGCGCTCACCCGTGGTCTCCACGTGGTGACGGCCAACAAGGCGCTGCTTGCAGCGTCCGGTGTCGAGCTTGCCAAGATCGCCGAAGAGAAAAGCGTTCTTCTCAATTTCGAAGCGGCCGTCGCCGGCGGCATCCCGGTCATCAAGGCGCTTCGCGAGTCCTTGACCGGCAATACCGTGTCGCGCGTCTATGGCATCATGAACGGCACCTGCAATTACATCCTGACCCGGATGGAGAAGGAAGGCCTGTCTTTTGCCGATTGCCTCAAGGAAGCGCAGCGCCTCGGTTATGCCGAGGCTGATCCGGCCTTCGATATCGAGGGCAACGACACGGCCCACAAGCTCGCCATCCTGACGACGCTTGCCTTCGGCACGCAGATCGCCGCCGACGAGATCTATCTCGAAGGCATCAGCAATATCTCGATCGAGGACATTCATGCCGCGGCCGATCTCGGCTACCGCATCAAGCTGCTCGGCGTCGCCCAGCTGACTGACAGCGGCATCGAGCAGCGCGTCCATCCGACCATGGTGCCGCATGACTCCGTCATCGCCCAGGTCGATGGCGTCACCAATGCGGTGGCGATCGAATCCGATATCCTTGGTGAACTGCTGATGGTCGGCCCCGGCGCCGGCGGCAATGCAACCGCGTCCGCCGTTCTCGGCGATATCGCCGATATCGCTAAGAGCAGCCCGGGCGCACAGCGCGTTCCGGTCCTCGGCACACCGGCGGCGTCGCTGGCGCCCTATAGGCGCGCCCGCATGCAGAGCCATGAGGGCGGTTATTTCATCCGCCTGACGGTCGCCGACCGCACCGGGGTCTTTGCCAGTATCGCTGCCCGTATGGCCGAGAACGGCATCTCGCTGGAATCGATCATGCAGCGGGCCAAACCGGACGCCGCGGCGGACACGCCGAAGACGATCATTCTCGTCACCCATGCGACGATGGAGGATTCGATCCGCAAGGCTGTCGATGCGATCAAGGCCGAGAACTATCTCGTTGGCGAACCCCAGGTGATTCGCATCGAACGCCCGAAGGCTTTTTAGAAACAGGTCGCTTCGAGAAGCCGGCGCTGCCGTTTCCTGTGGGTAACGCCGGAACCTTTCCAGAACGTCTGTGAAAAGCAAGGCCGCAAAGGCTCACTGACTGGCCGCTAAAGGGCTCCGGACGTAGATTGTCGCTGGCAATCACTTCCGAGGAGGCTTGCGCGATCGCCATGAAGATGCGGGCCATGAATACGCGGAAAATGACCACGCGGAACAAGGGATACCGTCTGCAACTCGGCGGCATCCTCCCCGAGCCGCATGGCTCTCGGCCCATGCGCTTAGTCCATGCCAATGATCAGGCGCATGGCGACGGTCTTGAAGGTCGGCGGAGTTTTGTTTTCCTGATCGTCTTCTTCGCCGTCGCTGCCGGCATCAGCGGCTCGGCGTTCGTCTGGTCGATGCTGTGATCGGCCGGTTATCGAGAGATCGCGAGATCCAACCGACGATCTCGTCAAATCGATTCCTCTCGCACCCGCGATACGCTAAAAGCGCTCCATGACCAGAATTTTCTCTGCGCTTTCGTCCACGGCTGAAACGGTTGATCCCGTCCCGCGCGCATTCCTCGGCGTCGAACGCTCCGCGGGCGACCAGCGCTGGGTGTCGCGTCTCGATCAGGCAGCCCAGAACCGGGCGCTGGCGATCGCCCAGATCCACGGCATCCCCGATCTCGTCGCCCGCGTACTTGCCGGTCGCGGCGTTACGCTCGACGATGCCCCCGCTTTCCTCGATCCGACCATCCGCTCGCTGATGCCTGATCCCTACACCCTGACCGATTGCGAAAAGGCGGTGCTGCGGCTTGCCGACGCGATCGCGAGGCGGGAGAAGGTCGCGATCTTCGGCGATTACGACGTCGACGGCGCGTCCTCTTCTGCATTGCTCTACCGGTTCCTCCGCCATTTCGGCGTCGAAGCGGAAATCTATATTCCCGACCGCATCTTCGAGGGTTACGGCCCCAATCCGGCGGCAATCCGCCAGCTGATCGCTAATGGCGCGGGCCTCATCGTCACGGTCGACTGCGGCTCCACCAGCCATGATGCGCTTGCCGCGGCGCGTGACGAGGGCTGTGACGTCGTGGTCATCGACCACCACCAGCTCGGCCATGAGCTGCCGCCGTGCCTGGCGCTCGTCAATCCGAATCGCGAGGACGATCTCTCGGGCCAGGGCCATCTCTGCGCCGCCGGCGTCGTCTTCCTGGTTCTGGTCGCCGCCGCGCGCCACATGCGCCAGATTGGCGATCCGCGCGTCGGATCGCTCGACCTGCTCGCCTGGCTCGATATCGTCGCGTTGGCGACCGTCTGCGACGTGGTGCCGCTGAAGGGCCTCAATCGCGCCTACGTGGTCAAGGGCCTGCTTGCGGCCCGCCATATGGGCAATGCCGGGCTTTCGGCGCTGTTCCGCAAGGCGGGGCTCGGGGGTCCGGTGACGCCCTATCATTTCGGCTTCCTGATCGGCCCGCGCATCAATGCCGGCGGCCGGATCGGCGACGCGGCGCTCGGCAGCCGCCTGTTGACGCTCGAAGATCCGATCGAGGCGGAGGAGATCGCCGGCCGGCTGGACGACCTCAACCGCGAACGGCAGGCCATGGAGGCCGCCATGCTCGCTGAGGCGGAAGCCGAAGTGCTGGCCGAATACGGCAACGGCGAGGGGGCAAACGTCATCGTCACGGCGCGCGACAAGTGGCATCCCGGCATCGTCGGGCTGATCGCGGCGCGGCTGAAGGAAAAATTCAAGCGGCCAGCTTTCGCGATCGCCTTCGATCCCTCCGGCAAGGGCACGGGCTCCGGCCGCTCGATCAACGGCTTCGACATGGGTCGGATGGTCCGCGCGGCCGTCGATGCCGGCCTGCTCGTCAAGGGCGGCGGCCACGCCATGGCGGCGGGGTTGACGGTCGAGCGCAGCAATCTCGGCCGCCTGCGCGCCTTCTTCGAGGAGATGGCGGGCGAGGGCGTTCCGGCGCTGGTCGCCAACCACGTGCTGAAGATCGACGGCGCGCTTTCCGCTTCCGGCGCGACGCTCGAACTTTTCGACCAGCTCGAACAGGCCGGTCCCTATGGTTCCGGTCATTCGCAACCCGTTTTCGCGATCCCCGCTCACAGGCTGAAGGATGCCCGCCTGGTTGGGACCGCTCATATCAAGGTGACGCTGGAGGCGGCCGACGGCTCGCGTCTTGAAGGGATCGCCTTCCGGGCCGCCGAAACACCGCTCGGCAATATGCTGCTGAACTCCAGGGGCGCGCAGATCCACGCCGCCGGCTGCCTCAGCGCCGACCAGTGGCAGGGCACGCGCCGGATGCAGCTTCGCCTGCTCGACGCGGTGAAGGCGCCGTAGGGAACGTTCAGGTTTTTAAGGGAAAATCTGCTCTTAAAGGGAGAGGAAGTGGCACGCCCTAGGGGAGTCGAACCCCTCTTCCCAGAATGAAAATCTGGTGTCCTAACCGATAGACGAAGGGCGCGTGCGCTTCGTGGTGGCGCCCTTATAGTCAGGGTGTTTCTATCCCGCAAGCGCAAAATTGCATTTTCCAGCGCTTGCATACGCAAAAAATCACGCGGCTGAAAAACGGCGCGCGGAAGCTGGATACGGAAACGAAAACAAAAGCTTGGGGGAGGTGGAAGTGGCACGCCCTAGGGGAGTCGAACCCCTCTTCCCAGAATGAAAATCTGGTGTCCTAACCGATAGACGAAGGGCGCCTGCGCTTCGTGGCGCTCTTATAGAGAGGGGATTTCTTTCCTGCAAGCGCCAAAGCCATCTTTTTTACAAAAAAATGACGGCTTCTCCGGCGCCGGCTGTTTGAATGAAAATGGCGTCAAATCAGCAGCTTAAAGGAGTGCCTTGAGCGTCGGTCCCGCAGGTTGCGGCGGGCGTGGCCTGCGGCATGCTGTAGACGCTGGCGGTGGTGGCGTTGAAATTCCGCCGCGGCAGATTGGCCGGAACCGGTCCGTTGCCGGATGGGGCGGCTGCAGCCATCGGCGGGTTTGCCGAAAAGATCGTACCGCTGTCGGCGCGCACGCCGGTCGATTGCGTCGCAAGGCCCGCGATCGAGGCCTGATGTGGCTGTGCCGGTGCCGGCGGGAACGTATTTTCCGCGGTGGGAACGGCGGCCTGCGCGGTTGCGACCGGTGCCTGGGCTGCCTGCGCCTCTGCCTTGGGGATGGCCGAATCGGCACGGCGGTTCGAAGCCGTGGTGCCGCCCTTGGCAGGGATGCCCTTGGCGCTCGCCGCCACCGTGGTGCGCGGCGCCGGCGTCGTGGCGTCAGCGGTCTTTTTCGTGGTGGTGCAGCCGCTGATCGTCAGCGCGGAAAGGCAGACGATTGCCAGCGTCATGCGGGCGTTCGAACAGAGGAAAGGTGTTTTTGGCAAAGGCATGCCCCGTCGGCTCCTGTCGCGGGCTTCATGCCGCGAATCATCGTGCCCGAGCATCTCGCGGAAGAGCGCCATGGACAAGCCGGCCGGGGCAGGCGACGTTAGCCTGGGGCAAGGTTGGGGAAAGAACGCGGCGGTTGAGTAAAAAGGAAGCCGCCGCGTTGAAAAGTTTTACCAGCTGCCGATATTCGGAGCTGAAGCCCAGGGTTCGGCGACCGGCAGGTTGTCGCCCTTCTGGAGGAGTTCGATCGAAATGCCGTCCGGCGAGCGGACGAAGGCCATCCGGCCTTCGCGCGGCGGACGGTTGATGGTGATGCCGTTGTCCGAAAGGTGCTGACAGAAATCGTAGATGTTATCGACCTCATAAGCGAGGTGACCGAAGTTGCGACCGCCGGTATAATCCTCGGTGTCCCAATTGTAGGTCAGCTCGACGCAGGGGGCGAGAACGTCCTTGGCTTCGCTGAAATCGTCGGGGGCAGCGAGGAAGACCAGCGTGAAGCGGCCTTTCTCGTTCTCGATGCGCCGGACCTCTTTCAGGCCGAAAACGGTGGTGTAGAAATGAAGTGAGGCGTCCAGGTCTTTCACCCGGACCATGGTATGAAGATAACGCATTATGGTGTCTTCCTCCGATAAATCCAGTCGCCAATAGACCGCGTTCGGGTCCTTGCTGGATATGGCGCAGACGCCAGCCTGGAGCAAGCCACTCTATATAGAGATGAAGGTGGATAAAGCCAAGGCAGGGACTTGCGCTAGATGGTTAGCAGGATGTTAATCTATCCTCTAAGAATCAGTTGATCGTCACGTCGTAACGCGTAATCGAGGGGCCGACAGGATATGGCAGACAGAATGTCATCGAAGGACGTTGGCAGTTTCGAAGAGCTCCCGGGCGAGCCGGTCGAGCTGATCGAAATCACTGGCGTCGTCAAGTGGTTCGATGTGGCGAAGGGGTTCGGCTTCATCGTTCCAGACAACGGCATGCAGGATGTGCTTCTGCACGTGACCTGCCTTCGTCGAGACGGTTACCAGACCATTCTGGAAGGCACGCGCATCGTCGCGATGATCCAGAAGCGTGATCGCGGCTACCAGGCGTTCCGCATCCTGTCCATGGATCAGTCCACTGCCGTCCATCCCTCGGATCTTCCTCCAGTGCGCACCCACGTGCAGGTGACTGCGACCAGCGGCCTGGAACGGGCCTTGGTGAAGTGGTTCAACCGCACCAAGGGCTTCGGCTTCCTGACGCGCGGCGAGGGGACGGAAGATATCTTTGTGCACATGGAAACATTGCGCCGCTTCGGCCTCACCGAGCTGCGTCCGGGCCAGGTCGTGCTGGTGCGCTTCGGACCGGGTGACAAGGGCCTGATGGCGGCGGAAATCCACCCAGATAATCCCAATCCCGTGAGCCGGTCGCACTGATGCATGTCTCGTTCTCATCGTTTCTGAAAAGCGCCCTTGCGGCGCTTTTTTTCATCTTGGCGGACAGCGCGGTCGCGCAGGACGTGACCTTTCCGCGCGAGGAGCTTTCGATCAGGACTGCTGCCGGGCAGACCTACAAGTTTTCCGTCGAACTCGCATTCACCGATGCCCAGCGCGAGCGGGGGCTGATGTACCGCAAGGTGATGGCTCCGGATGCCGGCATGCTCTTCGATTTCGGCACGCCGCGGCCGGTCTCGATGTGGATGGAGAACACCATCCTTTCCCTCGACATGCTGTTCATCCAGGGCGACGGCACGATCTCGCATATCCGAGAGAACGCGGTGCCCTATTCGCGCGACATCATCGATTCGCGAGGGCCTGTGAAATTTGTGCTGGAGCTCAATGCCGGCCGCTCGAAGTCGCTTGGGCTCAAGGTGGGCGACAAGGTGATCAGCAAACGCATCGGCAATCAGTGGTGATCCCCTGTGGTTATCCTCGGCTTGTTTGCTTTAGCGTCACTGCGGTTCCATTTTGCTGTTGCGGCACAAGGGGGAACCGTGTATCTCGCAACCAACGTAGGAACGGAGTGTAGCGCAGTCTGGTAGCGCATCTGGTTTGGGACCAGAGGGTCGGGAGTTCGAATCTCTCCACTCCGACCAACGCTTTCAGGTGAGGCTCCTCATCCGTTCCAGTCCATGGAGCGTTACAGGAATGGCCGCCAAGATTTATCGTCCCGCAAAGACCGCCATGCAGTCCGGCAAGGCCAAGACCCATCTCTGGGTGCTGGAATTCGACCAGGAACAGCCTCGCCGCATCGATCCGATCCTTGGCTACACATCCTCAGGCGACATGAAGCAGCAGGTTCGGCTGACATTCGAAAGCCAGGAACAGGCGGAAGCCTATGCCAAGCGCGAAGGCATCGAATACCGCGTCATCCAGCCGAAGGATCCGAATCGCCAGATCGTTTCCTACACCGACAATTTCCGCTTCAGCCGCACCCAGCCCTGGACGCATTGATTTTTCAGCCGCTCGGGCTCTTACCCGGCGCTGCAAACGAGATCGGCCCCTTAGCTCAACTGGATAGAGCAGCTGCCTTCTAAGCAGCAGGTCGCAGGTTCGAGTCCTGCAGGGGTCGCCAAATCTCTGCTTAAGTCACTGAAATTGCTAAGGGTGCGACCGGTCCGGGATTGAGGTGCGACCTATATCCTATTCGACAGGCGTTCCGATGCGCCCCGCGTGTAGACCTCTGCCATAAACATGCGTGACCAGCTGAACATTGCCATCAGTTCGTGAGCTGTCGCCCCTCAACGGCGGCGATCGCAGCGCCGGCTTTTCGCAGTCCATGTGCCCGTCACTCATCCGGCAGCTTGGCGGCACTACACTGTTTGGCGAACCAATTCCCGAAGGATGCTCCAGAACTGAAGGGCTTCCCGCGCTCCGTTGTGAGGAACGCCAGATCGCCGGTCGGAGTCGCCTTGATGGACTCCCTCAAGGGATTGGGGGATGCAGAGGACACCTCGGAGATCTACCGGATTCCGGACCAGCCTTGCTTCCGGATCGCGAAAAACGCTCGGCAATCTTGCGGTTTGCTTACGACCTCACCATCTGCCGAGCGACCCCTTCATGTTCGAGGAGATCAACGGTCTCGATCCTCCCCATGTAAAGGGCTAGAACCTCGTCGAATCCGTTTCGGGAAGTGAAGAAAATATCGATGTCCGACCGCCCGGCCCTGACAATCATCTATGACGGCGAATGCCCGTTCTGCTCGGAATATGTCAAGCTGCTGAAGTTGCGGGACGCGGTGGGGAAGGTCGAGCTTGTCAACGCCCGAGACAATCACCCTTCCGTCGAGAGCGTCCGCTCGGCAGGTGTTGTCCTTGACCACACCATGGCGATGATACAGGGCGGAAAGATCTACTTCGGAGCTGAGTGTCTAACGCGACTCGCTCTTCTCTCCACAGGGAGCGATAGGTTCAACCGCTTCAACAGCTTTATCTTCCGCCACCCGACCGTGTCCCGGGCGGCTTATCCCTTGCTGAGATCCGGCCGCGCGCTCGCGCTTCGGTTCCTGGGCCGCAGTAAGATGGGATATTGAACCATTCCCGGGAGGGGCTCTGCTTTGGTCCCTCTGCGCGGCGTGACAAAACGACGGATCAGTCCAGGTTCCGCTTCAGCGCTTTCAGCAGCGCGTCGAGCTCCGCGTTCGACCCGTGAGCCAGCACAAGGTATCAGCCACCTCGATGATCGCCGTCAGCCCCTCGGTCTCTTCCCACCCAGCTTTCACGGCAGCCTGTATCAGATCCTGCAAGGGGATCTCGATCGCCATCTGGCAGAACAGGTGACGGCTCTCGTCGCCGGCGGCGACAGTAGGGGCAGGAACGTTGGTCATCGAGGGGAGATAGAAGCCTAAGCAACCTGGGCAAGCGGAAGAGCTTCCGCCAGGAACGACTAAATCTGCTGGGAGGTGCGGCCGGAGCTGGACTATAGTGACCTCCAGCCGCCTACGCGCCCTGGGTAGGTTATTGGAATCCATCTATGAGAAAGTTCGTCATCTCACTGTTGCTCATTGCGTTGTATTCGCTGTCGCCCTTGCTGATTGCCTTCTTTGCGGAGGGGATTGCTTATGCGAGCGGATGCAGGCCAGAATTTCGCTCTGGAGCGATCTGCCCGCCCGAAGTGTCGCTCGTATACCCTTTTGAGGCCGCTCTCCTTGCGAGCCTCCACCAGTTTTCACTCTACTTGCCGGCGACGATTTTAACTGGAGCAATCCTGTTCGTCGTGTGGCTGGTCGCGCTGATGCGAAACGCGATCATCGCGTCTAAGCATCTGCGGGGAGATACCGATGAGGCGGGGCGATAGCTTTGGCACCCGCATTAGCAGGGATCGCTGGAAGGGATGACAGCTGCCCGTGTGGGCCCATCAACCGGTACGACCAGCCGTTTCTATTTCGATAATGATATCATTGGGCCGGTATTTGGTCCCACCGCGCCTTAGGTGATTGATTTCGGCGCAGGCTCGCAGGGGTCGCCACGCTTGATCAGATCGCCCCGTTCCGACTGATCCGCGAGACTACCTGATGCGGTAGACAGACATGGCGACCGGATATGCATAGACGCCCCGGTAGAAGAACCCATTTCGATACAAGCAACCCCGCAGCCGCACCGCCGGCAGGCTGGCCTCGGCGATCGCTTAGGCCTCTGCCAGACCAGCTTCGGGAAGGCATCGCGTCAGCGCCCTGTTGTACGCCTGCATGAGGTGAGGGCTGCTTTCCACGGGCACCGCTCCGTAGAGCCGCAAATCTGACCGGGCTTCAGCTGCGATCGATGTGCAGGCCAGGCCAAGTGCCACGCCCAATGCGAGCTTGAGGTTCATATGTCCGCTCTCCGCTTGATAGGATGCCGCGTTGAACGCGATGTCAGGCGATTTGTTCCTCAGCTGCGTATGGGCCTATACTCCAAGCCGTCGTATCTCCGATCCATCGCCGGTCGGGGGGACCGTGGGAGGGGAAGATGAAATGCATCATCGGATTTTTCACGACCAAGCCCGGCAAACGCGAGCAATATCTCGAGGCGGCGCGTGAGCATCTGGAGAAGAGCAGGCTCGATCCCGATTGTCTTTATATCGAACTGGTCCCGATGCCGGATCATCCCGACAAGATCCTGCTCGCGGAGGCCTTCACCAGCGAGGAAGCGCATCGCCGACATGAGGATACCGATCATATGCGAGCGCTTTGGGCCGTGGGGCCGATACTTCTGTCCCACGTCGTTATCGACAATGTCATATCGGCGTCGGTGCAACACACAGACGAGCGTTTTGAGTAACGGCTGAACATGGCTGCCGTTGCCGCCCGAAGTGGCGAGGCCCCGAAACCCCATTCTTGCCGTATTGAGGATTCGGAATTGTCGCATTGTTTCGTATGATGGATGTCGTCGGTTCCGTAGCGTCATGCGAGCGGAAGACAGATCGGCGTTTGAGCGGCCATGGCCCTCGGAAACGCCTTCAACCCATTGAAATGGTTTTCATTCGGGCAGTTCGAACTGCCCGGATCCTTTGCTTGTTTTGAGCTTCGAGTGGGGATTTATATGAAAAGGATATCATCCGCTGGCGCGGTTTTGGCGCTTGGGTATTTTTTGACGGCGAGCCTGGGGTTTGCGGAAGACGTCCCACTGATCTGGAAGCCGATCCGCAATTCCGACACCAGCTACTCCGTCAAGCTCGGCCTCAAGCTGCCGACCCGGCTCGAAACCGAGGCCGGCGTGTCGATGGGTGTCGATACGTCGACGAGCGGAACTCCCGTGGATACGCCCATCACGTTCTGGAGCAATTTCACGGCGGAAAAGATTCAGACGCCTGCCTATCAACTGAACCGCGGCGTCGGTGTCGATCTCGACGGCAATACCGGCAGCGCCGGGATCACCATGAATTATTACGAAAAGGAAATCGCCACGCCGACGATCGACATCGAGAGGCGCAGCAGCTACGGCCTGCGGTATGACGGGACCTCGGGAGAATGGCGCGGCCTCGATACGAGCCAGTCGGTTCGCCTGTCGCATAGCCCAAGCCGCACGGCGCTGGTCGGGCGGGCAAGCGGCAGCAACGGGTTTCGCACAGTTGGGGCAGGCGTCGCCGTGGAAAAGAGACTCGGCCGGTACATGACGGTCAGCGGTGCGCTTGACCGCAGCTCGGATGCGCCCGAACCGGTCACGAGCGTCAATGCTCGTTATTCCTTCCGCTGGTGAAACGAAAACGGGGCGCCGAAGCGCCCCGTTATTGCGTGCCCGTAAAGTTGTCAGTGCAGGATCTGGCTCAGGAAGAGCCTTGTGCGCTCGTGCTGCGGGTTGTCGAAGAACTCCGCCGGCGAGTTCTGTTCGACGATCTGGCCCTGGTCCATGAAGATCACCCGGTGGGCGACCTGGCGGGCAAAGCCCATTTCGTGGGTGACGCACAGCATGGTCATGCCTTCTTCCGCAAGGCTCACCATCGTATCCAGCACTTCCTTGACCATTTCCGG
>NZ_JNNU01000011.1 GCF_000732195.1 Neorhizobium vignae | reverse complement strand
CTGCGACAACTCGCTCGAGGCGCGGCGGATTTCTTCCTTCGAGCCGCCGATGTCGATGCCCTTGGAATTGACCTTGCTCATTGCCGCTTCGAGATGGGCGAGCGCCTCGTTGAAGTTGTGACGCAGCGTTTCGTAACGCGCTCCGAGATCGCTGCAGCGGACGGTGAGGTCTCCCTGGGCCAGCGCTTCGAGCGCTTCGCCGATGGTGGAGACCACGCGGGTCTGCAGGGCGGCTTCCTGCTGCTGCAGGTCCAGGTTTTGCTGACGCTCGCGGTCGAGCTCCGTCTTCTGTTTTTCCTCGCGCGCGGCCATGGCATGGCGTTCGCGGATCTTTTCCTGCAGCGCCTGTGTGGCCTTCGCCATCATGCCCACTTCGTTCGACATTTCCGTATGCGGGATCGTCGCGGTGACGTTTTCGTCGGCGACGGCCTGCAGGGCAGTGTGCACGGCGGCAAGCGGCTTGGTGATATTGCGTATGACGATGAGGGCGACGCCGAGTGCAAACAGGAAGGCGATGAAGCCGATGCCGACCACTTCCAGGATCGTCTTGTTGATCTTGGCGTCGAGGTCGTCGGTGTAGACGCCCGTGCCTACAATGATCTGCCAAGGTTCGAAGGCGCGGGAATAGGCTGCCTTCTCGAAAACCTTGTCGGCCGGCATGCCGGGCTTTTCCCAGTAATAGGTGGTGACGCCGCCGCCGGCACGGCCCTTGGCGACCATCTCTTCGCGGAACAGGTTGCCCATCTTGTCGGGCTGACCCTTCTGGTTCACGCCGATCAGTTTGGAATTATAGTGGAACTGCGTCACAGTGTCGTAGTTCAGGCCGAAGATGTAGCCGGCCGGCTCGTACTTGATCCCAGCCACGGTTGCGTAAGCCAGTTTCTGCGCATCCTCGCGCTTCAGCTCACCCGATTTTTCCCGATCGTAATAGGATTGCAGGATGGAAATGCCGGATTCCACCTGGGTGCGCAGCATCTCGTAGCGCTCGGCATAGATGGAGGAGATCGACGTGCGGATCTGATAGTAGGTGACGGAGGCAAAGGCCACCATGAGCACTGCCACCATGGCCAATAACTGGTGGGAAATCTTGAGATTCTTCATGTTTCGACTCACTTTCAGGCAGCCGAATTCTCCCGGAGGAGCCGGAGCGGGGGCGAAGTTTTGGGGAAGCGCATCCTGCGCCGGGGTCACGTGCTTACATCGCACTAGGACGCGAGAGTGATCTCGAACATTTGAATAAAAATTTAATTATCGAGGCCTTGACAGCCCTAAACGCAAATAATTTGGGCAGGTTGGATTTGATAATGCGCAATTTACGCGCATGCCGTGAACAGGCGCTCCAGAAGCACTTTCTGCTATGTAAATATAATGATCTTCTAAACTTAGAACCGGTTGGTGCGCAGCACGAACAGGTCGAGGTCCAGCGCCCTCGGCGCAAGCGAAGCTTCGGCAATTCCGACCGACGCCTCGCCGATTGTTTTCACAGCGCTGGTCATGGCATCGGTATCGATGCCGTCAGACGGTGCTTCGGCGGCCGCGATCTGCGTCTGGGTCGAGCCGTTGGTCGTCGGGTGAACCTCGGCAATGGCCTTGTCCTCGGCCATCCATTTGGGCAGCTTGCTGACATGGATCACCGGGGAGCCGCCGAGCCAGGCTTCGGTGCGCGCCAGCTTCTTCTCACCGTTGATCTCGATGATTTCCGTCTTCTGGGTGCCTGCCGGCAGATCGGGAACCTTGTAGGCCGCCTCGTCCGATTTCGGTGCCGCGGCGATCGGGCAGCCTGCGCAGGTCTTGGCGACGATGCTGACGCCTGGCTGATGCGTGCCGTTGATCACCGTGATCGACGACGCGAAAGCGGAACTGCTTGCAAACACCAGAGCTGTAGCCAGAACGAGACGCATGACCGGGAATCCTTCTTGAGGTCCCCGATGATTACCGCGGCTTCGTTTCGATCCCGTCTGGATAATCGGTAAATTTTGAATGAACTGGCGGTATCGGGACTCAGTTCTTCTCGCGCGCCACCGCCTGCCAGCCGATATCGCGGCGGCAGAAGCCATTTTCCCATTGGACCTGGTCCACGAGCTCGTAGGCGCGGGCTTGCGCCTCCGCGACGGTCTCGGCGGTGGCCGTAACGTTCAGCACCCGGCCGCCGGTTGCGACGAGAGCGCCACCCTTGAGGGCCGTCCCGGCGTGGAAGATCTTCCCGCCGGCAGTATCCTCCGGCAGGTGGGCGATCGGGGTGCCCTTGTCATAGACGCCGGGATAACCCTTGGAGGCCATGACCACGGTCAGCGCCACGTCGTCGCTCCACTCCGCGGAAACCTGGTCGAGCGTCTCGGTCGCGGCCGCATGGAGCAGGTCGAGCAGGTCACTCTTCAGCCGCATCATCAGCACCTGGCATTCGGGGTCGCCGAAGCGGACATTGTATTCGATCAGTTCCGGACCCTTGGCGGTGATCATCAGGCCGGCGAAGAACACGCCGGTAAAGGGATGCCCGCTTTCGGCCATGCCGCGGATCGTCGGCTCGATGATCTCCTTCATCGTGCGCGCGACCATGTCCGGCGTCATGACGGGAGCGGGCGAATATGCGCCCATGCCGCCGGTATTGGGGCCGGTATCGCCGTCGCCGACCCGCTTGTGGTCCTGGGCCGTCGCCAGCGCCAGCGCCGTCCTGCCGTCGGACAGGCAGAAGAAGCTCGCCTCCTCCCCGTCCAGATAGGCTTCGACCACCACTTCCGCGCCGGCCGATCCGAAGGCGCCGTCGAAACAGTCGTCGATCGCCGCAAGCGCCTCGTCGAGCACCATGGCGACGGTGACGCCCTTGCCGGCGGCAAGCCCGTCTGCCTTCACGACGATCGGCGCGCCCTGTTCGCGCACATAGGCCTTGGCCTCGGCCGCGTCGGTGAAGCGGCGATAGGCGCCGGTCGGGATATCGTAGCGGGCGCAGAGGTCCTTGGTGAAACCCTTCGAGCCTTCGAGCTGGGCGGCGGCTGCGGAAGGACCGAAGGTCGCGATGCCCTTGGCGCGGAGATGGTCCGCAAGCCCGGCCACGAGCGGCGCCTCCGGCCCCACGACGACGAGATCGATTGCGTTGTCGATGCTGAAGGCCGCGACGGCGGCATGATCGTCGATGTCGAGCGATACGAGTTCGGCATGATCGGCGATGCCGGGATTGCCGGGGGCGGCGTAGAGTTTGCCGAGTTTCGGAGACTGGGCGAGTTTCCAGGCGAGCGCGTGCTCGCGTCCACCCGAACCGATCAAGAGAACCTTCATGTCCTGCCCTCGTCTGCGCTGAAAACCTTGGCCTTGCGCGGCGGTTAAGGGGAGGGGAGGCAAAGGTCAAGAGCCAAGGCTTAGGTGGCCTCCCATCTTGTGGCCGTCATGGCGTTTTGACGGGAGGCCGTTGCGTTCGACAAAGGTCAGAATTCACCACGCCGATTCTTGGCGCCACGTCGGATATCCAGGGTCGCCTGGAAGATCACCCTGTTCCGATAGGCGAGGAAAGGCACCGGTTCGTTCCGAAGGGACGCATCGTTCAGCTTCTGTTCGAGATAGGAAATGGCAGCCTCGAGCTCTTCATTGGCGACCGCCGTATCAAATGCCAGAATCCTGGCGGCGTTTTTGGGCATTCGTCTCTCCATTCGGCCACATCATGCGGCGGGATGGGTTTTAGTTGCCTGTCGCAGGAGGTGAGAGTGGGTTAATTCTTTTCCACAGGGCCTTGGTTAGCGATCGGTCACCGCCTGTTTCGTTCCGGCACGGCTGGCTCCAATCAAATTGTGGAACCGGCACTCGCCACGTTGCCTTGCCACAAACTTCGACTATGGTCGCGCCTCCCATTTGAACGAGGACGCCCATGGCCGCCGATCTCCGTTTCCTTGCCGCTGCTATTGCCGCGGAAATCAATGCCCGTCCCGAACAGGCCGCCGCCGCGATCGGGCTGATCGACGAGGGCGCCACCGTGCCGTTCATCGCGCGCTACCGCAAGGAAGTGACAGGCGGGCTGGACGACACGCAGCTGCGCAACCTGTCGGAACGCCTGGTCTATCTGCGCGAACTCGAAGCGCGCCGTTCGACGATCGTCGATTCGATCAATTCGCAGGGCAAGATGACCGACGAGCTTGCTGCAAAGATCGGCAAGGCGACGACCAAGGCCGAGCTCGAAGACCTTTATCTCCCCTACAAGCCGAAGCGCCGCACCCGCGCCGAGATCGCCCGCGAGCGCGGCCTTGGACCCTTGGCCGACGCGATCTGGGCGGACCGCAGCGCCGATCCGGCGAAACTGGCCGAAGCCTATATCAAGGATGAAGTCGCCGACGTGAAGACGGCGCTCGAAGGCGCCCGCGATATCGTCGCCGAGACGTTATCCGAAAATGCAGACCTGCTCGGCAAGCTGCGTCAGCATATGCGCAATGGTGCGACGCTGAAGGCCAAGGTTGTCGACGGCAAGCAGGAGGCCGGTGCCAAGTTCTCGGACTATTTCGATCATTCCGAACGCTGGTCGACAGCCCCCGGCCATCGCGCGCTTGCCATGCTGCGTGGCTGGAACGAGGAATTCCTGACGCTGACGATCGAAGTCGACCAGGACGATCCGTCGCCGATCAAGCCCGCCCAGCGCATCATCGCCCTTGCCTTCGACATTCGCGACCGGGGTGCTGCCGACCGCTGGCTGATGGAAGCCGCCGGCTGGACCTGGCGCGTCAAGCTCTCGGTCTCGCTGTCGCTCGACCTGATGCGCGAACTGCGCGAGCGTGCCGAGGAGGAGGCGATCCACGTCTTCGCCCGCAACCTCAAGGACCTTCTGCTCGCCGCACCTGCCGGTTCCCGCCCCACGATGGGCCTCGATCCGGGCATCCGCACCGGCGTCAAGGTGGCGATCGTCGATGCCACCGGCAAGCTGCTGGAAACCACCACAGTCTACCCGTTCCCGCCGAAGAACGACATCCGCGGCACCCAGGCCGAGCTCGCCTCGCTGATCCGCAAACACAATGTCGAGCTGATCGCCATCGGCAACGGCACCGGCAGCCGCGAGACGGAAAAGCTGGTCGCCGACATGCTGTTGAACCTTCCCGGCCAGAAGCCGACCAAGGTTATCGTCTCGGAAGCCGGCGCTTCCGTCTATTCCGCGTCGGAAACCGCCGCTCTCGAATTCCCCGGCCTTGACGTGTCGCTGCGCGGCGCCGTCTCCATCGCCCGCCGCCTGCAGGATCCGTTGGCGGAACTCGTCAAGATCGAACCGAAATCGATCGGCGTCGGCCAATATCAGCACGATGTCGACCAAGGAAAACTATCCCGGTCGCTGGATGCGGTGGTCGAAGACGCGGTGAATGCGGTCGGGGTCGATTTGAACATGGCGTCCGCGCCGCTGCTCGCCCGCGTCTCCGGCCTCAGCCGCTCGATTGCCGAGGCGATCGTCGCCCACCGCGACCAGAACGGCGCTTTTTCGAGCCGCAGGGACCTCCTGAAGGTCGCCCGCCTCGGCAACCGCACCTTCGAGCAGGCCGCCGGCTTCCTGCGCATCCCGAACGGCAAGGAGCCGCTCGATGCCTCCGCCGTCCATCCGGAAGCCTACGGTGTCGCCAAGAAGATCGTCGCCGCCTGCGGCCGCGACCTGCGCTCGCTGATGGGCGACAGCGCGGCGCTCAAGGCGCTCGACCCGAAGCGGTTCATTGACGAGACCTTCGGCCTGCCGACTGTCAAGGACATCATCGCCGAGCTGGAAAAGCCCGGCCGCGACCCGCGCCCGAGCTTCAAGACCGCCACCTTCGCCGAAGGCGTGTACGAGATCACCGACCTGAAACCGGGCATGATGCTCGAAGGCACGGTCACCAACGTCGCCGCCTTCGGCGCTTTCGTCGATATCGGCGTGCACCAGGACGGGCTGGTCCATGTCTCGCAGCTCGCCGACCGCTTCATCAAGGACCCGCACGAGGTGGTGAAAGCCGGCGACGTGGTCAAAGTCCGCGTCGTCGAGGTCGATGTGAAGCGCAAGAGGATAGCGCTGACCATGCGCAAGGACGGCGGCGAGGCGGCACCCGCTCCGCGCGGAGATCGCGACGTCCGGCCGGTTAACCCGAAATTGATGAAAACTGAAAAACCTTCATCTCAGGGCGCTTTTGGTGCGGCACTCGCAGAAGCTTTAAAACGCAAGTAATTTTCGCGGGCTTCCGGAAAATCTCAATCACAGCGTGCGGGCCGTCAGACAGGGGTTTGACGGCCTGATTTTTTATGTCATTTTCATGGCTGGAATGTGCTTGAAAGTCGCACAGAAACGCCTAGATTTTGGATTAGTAAGGTATCCTTAGTATTCTTGGAGGTGGGTCCGTGGCCTCGTCCCTTCACAATCTTCTCAGCAAAATCATCAAGACTGGAACTTTGATCGTACGCGGTTCGGGCGGCGAGCAGCGTTATGGCGGCGGCAGTGGGCGCTCCGTTTCGATACGGTTTATCGACGAGGCTGCCGAACGCGAACTGGTGGCGGATCCTCCCTTGAAGCTCGGCGAGCTTTACATGGACGGCCGTCTCGTCATCGATGACGGCGACATCTACGAGTTCCTGGCGCTCATCAAGGACAATACCCTCAGCGAAGGCCTGACCTTTGGGATGATCTGGCGCGGCATCGCCCGCGTGCTGGTTTCCCAGTTCCGCAACCGTGTGCCGATCAACCACAATCGGCGCAACGTCGCCCATCACTACGATCTCAACGAAAAGCTGTTCTCGCTCTTCCTTGACGAAGACTGGCAATATTCCTGCGCCTATTTCAATCCGCCGGGCATTTCGCTCGACGAGGCCCAGATCGCCAAGAAGCGCCATATCGTCGCCAAGCTGCTTGCCGAGCCGGGCCAGAAGGCGCTGGAGATCGGCTCCGGCTGGGGCGGCATGGCCATGTATCTGTCGGAATCTTCCGGCGTCGACGTAACCGGCATCACGCTCTCGACCGCGCAGCTCAAGATTTCGAACCAACGCGCCGCCAAGCGTGGGCTTGCCAACAGCGTCCGCTTCGAACTGCAGGACTACTATTACCTGCCGCCGGACAAGCGCTACGACCGCATCGTTTCCGTCGGCATGTTCGAGCACGTTGGCCGATTGAATTACCCCAAGTTCTTCAACAAGGTGAACGACGTTCTCGCCGATGACGGCGTGATGGTCCTGCATTCGATCGGCCAGCCCTATCCGGCCCTCATCAACAATCCCTGGATCGAGAAATACATCTTCCCGGGTGGTTATATCCCGGCGATCTCGGAAGTGATGCCGTCGATCGAGAAGGCGGGCCTGCTCGTCTCCGACATCGAAATCTTGCCGATGCACTATGCCCATACGCTGCGCCACTGGCGCGAGCGATTCATAGCCAACAAGGACAAGGCGGCGGCGCTTTACGACGATCGTTTCGTGCGGATGTGGGAGTTCTATCTGGCCGGTTCGGAAATGGCCTTCACCCATGAAAGCTTCTTCATTTTCCAGATGCAGATCGTCAAGAAACGTACCGCCGTTCCGGACAACCGCGACTACATCTACGAGCGCGAGGCGGAACTCAGGGCCTTCGAACAGAGCCGCATCCCGCTCGACAAGGTCGCCGTCTGAACGTCCGCTTGGTTAACAGGCTGGCAATGGAAATGCGATAATAGAACAGAAATCCCCAGTGGGGTCTCTGTTCTGTTTTGCGTTTTCAGGATCCATTGCCATGTCCCTGCCTCTCCGGGCTGCCCTTTTCATCTCCGTCTTTTCGATCGTTTCCCCCGGCAGCGCCGGGGCCCAGGAAGGTTTCTGGTCAGGCGACTGGTACCTGACGCTCGGCGGCGCCGGTTTCGTCGCGCCGAAATTCGAGGGCGACAACGGCCGCAGCCTGCAGTTCTCGCCGATCATTTCGCTCGGCCGCCAGAACAGCAAGCAGGCACGCTTCTCCTCCCGCAACGACAGCATCTCCTTCGCGCTGATCGACCAGGGTTCGATCCGCGCCGGCGTGGCGGCCAAGCTGATCATGCCGCGCGACGATGATACCTCCGATGATCTCAGGGGTCTGAAAAAGGTGAAGCTCGGCGGCGAAGTCGGCGGCTTCGTCGATATCTATCCGACCGACTGGATCCGCGCCCGGGCAGAAATCCGCCAGGGCATCCGCAGCCACGAGGGTGTCGTCGCCGATGTCTCGGTCGATGCCTTCACCGATCTTCAACCGGACCTCAGGCTTTCCGGCGGTCCGCGGGCGACCTGGGCAAGCAACGGCTACAACGATGCCTATTACAAGGTGACCCCGAGCGAGTCAGCGGCGTCGGGCCTCTCCGCCTACGATCCGGGCAGCGGCCTGCATTCGGTGGGCGTCGGTGCGGCGCTGACCTGGAAGGCGACCGAACAGCTCGAGCTCACCTCGTTCGCCGAATACAAGCGGCTGACGGGCGATGTCGCCGACAGCAGCCTGGTGCGCGAGCGAGGCTCAAAAAACCAGCTGATGTTCGGCGTTTCGGCAAGCTACAAATTCGGCTTCTCGCTGCCCTAAGGCGTCGTTCTTTCACGCCGCGAGGCGCGGGCGTCTCCACTCCGGAAGGCGACAAAGCGCCGGCTTGACCGTAGCGTTCGGCCGGCGCTAGAACCGGCCATGACGAACGCCGACGATTTCAGCGGCCGCGTGGCCGACGCTCCATCCGACAACTGGGTCTACCGCGTCCTGCCGCGGCCGGCCTGGCCCTATGCGCAGCTCGCAAGGTGGGACCGGCCGATCGGCTGGCAGCTTTTGATGTGGCCGTGTTTCTGGTCCGCGGCGCTGGCGGCGAACGCTGCCAAGGAAGATGGCCCGTTTTCCCTCGGCCTCCTGCTTTTCCACCTCGCGCTGTTCTTCCTGGGGTCGGTCGCCATGCGCGGCGCCGGCTGCACCTATAACGATCTGGTCGACCATGACATCGACATGGAAGTGGCGCGTACCCGTTCGCGGCCGCTGCCCTCCGGCCGCGTCTCCCGCTTCGAAGCCAAGGTCTTCATCGCCGTGCAGGCGCTGGTCGGCCTGCTCGTCCTCATCCAGTTCAACGCCTTCACCATCCTGCTCGGCATCCTGTCGCTGGCGGTGGTGGCGATCTATCCCTTCGCCAAGCGGTTCACCGACTGGCCGCAGTTTTTCCTGGGTCTTGCATTTTCCTGGGGCGCGCTGATGGGCTGGGCCGCAACGTTTGGCAGTCTCTCGCTTGCCGCCATCTGGCTCTACCTTGCCGCCATCGCCTGGACGATCGGATACGACACGATCTATGCCCATCAGGACAAGGAGGATGACGAGCTGATCGGGGTACGCTCGACCGCGCGTCTCTTCGGCGACAATACCAAGCCGTGGCTGATCGGTCTTTACGGCCTGACGCTCGTCTTCCTGCTGCTCGCTTTCGGATCGGCCGGCGTCGGTTTCCTTGCCTATCTCGGCCTTTTCGCCGCGGCGGTAATGTTCGGCTGGCAGGTTCTGGTCCTCGATATCGGCAATGCCGACCAGTGCCTGAAGCTTTTCAAGTCCAATAACCGCGTTGGCGCGATCCTGTTTGCCGGCCTCCTCCTGTCGCTCGCCCTTTAATGGAAAAAGCCCGACCGCTTGAGGATCGGGCTCTCTCCCACCTTATCGCGCGGGCGGTGGACAAAGGGACAAGCAAAGCCCTACCGACGCGCGATAATCTCCTTGCCTTCGATTTTCATCGTCACGCCCAGGCTGCCGGTGGTGCGGCGGACCAGGAAGCGCGGCCGGCGGGCCGCGAAATAGGAATGGCGGCGGCGCTGCCTGACGGCATTGGTGCGCACGTCGCCGATATGGTTTTCCAGCGGCCGGGCGATGCCGTCGGCTTCCACCATCAGCATTGGAATGCGATAGGCGTCCGACCAGCTCCGCCAGTCGGCGGCGATGTCGCAGAGGTCGTGGGCGACGAGCAGCGGGATGCACAGATCCGGATCGTCGTGATGCAGTTCGAGCGTGACCGTCACTTCGCCATCGCCGTGGTCTATGGCGCGGGCCGCAACCCCTTTGAAGGCGCGGGCGGGCAGGGCGAAGGAGAGCGGCAGGCCGCTTGCGGGAAGGATCTTACGCAGCACGGCGCCGCGTTCGTCGATGGTGATGGAGACATCTCCTGATGTCTCGCGCAGCGCATAGGTAACCTGCTGCGGGAAACGAGACGGATCGAGCCTGAATGTCGACCCTGCCCAGACGGGCTTCAGAACAGTGTTGGTCATCGATATGCTACCCTTGTTTTACCTGAGAGCCGTTGCCGGTTTCTCTACGGGACTTTTGTCCTCTGATAGCCAAAGCATAGGGCGGGCCATGTTCGAGACTGCTTAAAAATAGCGGTTAAAGAAGCCTTGCCTGCCTGGATGGTTAGCGAAAGGGCACGCTTTTGGGTTTCCGGAAAGTGAATCGCGGCATTCCTGTCCAGGCCTGGGACAATCCCGGGGCGACGCCGGAACGCCCAGAAAAGCCCCGGGCAAGGCTAGGTCGCGATGATTGCGGCAGCATCATTCCGACTCGTGGGGCGTTTCCGTGGTATCGACCTATCTCACCTTCGATCTTGTCAATCGCGACATGCAGAAAAGCCTGAAGACGATCGCCGGGCAGACGATGGTCGTCAACGATACGAAGTACTACCAGGAGAATATCGGCAAGATAAAAACGGTCGACGAGTTCCTCGACAACTATCGCCTCTATTCCTATGCGATGCAGGCGCATGGCCTGGATGACATGATCTACGCCAAGGCGTTCATGAAGCAGGTGCTGGAAAGCGATCTCAGCGACGACAACAGCTTCGCGAACCGCCTGACCGACGACCGATATCAGAATATCGCCGCAGCCTTCAATTTCGGCGTTTCCAACGGAGAAGGGGCCGTCGCCCAGTCCAATGGGCAGATGGAGGAACTCTTCGATACCTATGACCAGACGATCGCCGCCCAGGACGATACGCTCGAGGCCGACACCCGCTATTTCAAGGTGATGCTGGGCGAGACCGGCCACATCACCAACGTCGATCAGCTGCTGGCCAATCCGAGGCTCCGCGACTATCTGTTCACCGCCTATGGCATCGATACGAAATACTACAATTACAATGCGATCCGCGGCGTGCTGGTGAGCGATCCAGCCGACCCGACCAGCTTTTACAACACCGCCTACGGCAACACACTCGACCAGTATAATGCGGTGAAAACCGAGGACAGCGAGCTTGCCGAGCGGCTGAGCCTCAGCACAGGCATTCCCGCTCTTCAGGACTCGATCACGCTTGGCCAGCAGAGGAAAACCGATCTCGAGACCCAGATCGCCACCAAGCAGGATGAGCTGAATAATGGCGGCCCGCCGACCCTCCAGGACGAGATCGACGCCATGCAGGTGGAGTTGACCAAAACGGTGGAGGCGATCCAGAAAGACCAGACCACCCTGGCCACATCGCAGACGCGCTATACCGAGCTGGATGGCAGGCTGGTGCCGATCGCCCAGACGGCGGAACGGCGCGCTGAACTTGCAAAAATCATCGCTGCCGGGGCGTCCGATGCGCCCTATCTCGGCTTGATGAAATCGCTTGCCGAGGATTTCAAGTTCAATGCGGACGGCTCGGTGCCGGCAGGCGGCGCGGTCACTCCCGAAAAGCTGCTGGAGATCGTCGGCGGTTTCTTCAACAAGCAGACCCGTATCACCCATGCCGAGGCGATGTTCAACCAGGAGCTCTTCGAGCAGGAGCTCAAGACGGCCACCAATGTCACCGATTTCATCGATGATCCGCGGCTCCTCAAATACATCAAGGTTGCCTTCAATCTCGACAAGGTCACGGTTGTCAAGACGACGATCGAGCAGATCTTGACGAGCGACCTCTCCGACCCGAACAGCTATGCGAACCGCTTTGGGGATACCAATCCGGAATATCTGGAGCTGGCGAAGGCCTTCAATTTCAATACCGACGGTACCGTCGCCGCCGGTCAGGCCCAGGACGAATTGCAGACCAGCTCCACCCGCAGCGACTATATGAGCCGCTGGGACGACAAGCAGGAAGCGGATCTCGACAAGACCATCAAGTTCTACAAGCTCAAGCTTTTTGAGGTGAAGACGCTTGACGACTTCCTGCACAACGACGCCCAGGACTCCTTCGACTTTGCTCTTGAGGCGGTTGGCCTCGATCCGACGACGGTTTCGAAACTGACGATCAAGCAGGCCCTGAAAAGCGACCTTTCCGATCCGAACAGCTATATCTACAAGCTGAACGATGAGCGCTTCGTCTCGCTTGCCAAGTTCTTCAACTTCGACACGAAGGGGGGCGTCACGCGGCAGGTGCTGCTCCAGTCCAATGCGGCAATCACCAATGTCGCCAAGGACTACATCCTGCGCCAAAGCCGGTTCATGGAAGGCGACGAACTCAAGGCGGCCAGGGAGAAAGCCCAGACCGAGGCGAAATATTATACCGCCGCGATGCAGCGTATCGGCAGCCGCGACGAGCTGCTCGCCGACCGCAAGACGCTCGACATCCTGATGATCTCCAAGGGGATAGATCCTTCCACGGTCACCAACGACTTCTTGAAGGAGGCTTTCAACTCGGATCCCGCCGATCCCGAGAGCTTCGTCAATACCCAGACGGACAAGCGGTTTGCACAGATCGTCGGTACGTTCAATTTCGATGCCAAGGGCGAGATCGACCGCAGCTCGGCAGGCGAGGCCCAGAATGGCGGCGAAGTTGTCGCGACCCAGGACCTTTACGTCCGGCAGATGCTCGAAACCCAGCAGGGCGAGGAAAATCCGGGCGTCCGCCTCGCGCTTTATTTCGAGCGCATGTCCGACAGCATCACCGATCCTTACGTGATCCTCGGCGACGAGGCGCTGATGGAGTTCTTCCGCGTCACCTTCAGCCTGCCCCCGGAAATCGGCAACATGGATGTCGATCAGCAAGCCAAGATAGTGGAAAAGAAGCTCGATCTCGAAGACCTGGCCGATCCCGAAAAGGTGAGGAAATTGGTGCAGCGCTTCACGATCATGTACGATCTGGAGAACAGCGTGAACACCGCATCGGCGGTGAGCATCCTGAGTGGCGGCAGCGGCTCGGCCGGCATCAGCTCGGATACGCTGTGGGCACTGTCCCAGATCAGAATGAGCTGAGAGCGAACCGCTCGTCTCAGGCGTCGTCGCTCTTGTCGGCCGTCTCAAAGCGCGGATCGGCGTTCGATTCGAGCCAGTCGAGGTCTGCGCGCATGGCGTCGCGGCTCGCCTTTTCCATCCGCCGGTAGCGGGACAGCAGTTCCTGGCCGAATTCGGTCAGGCCCGCACCCCCGCCGCTTTTCCCGCCATGGCGGGTAAAGATCGACGGCTCCTTGAACATCCGGTTGATTTCGTCGCCGAGCAGCCATGCCCGTCGGTAGGACATGCCGATCGAAGCGCCCGCCGCCCGGATCGAGCCGTGCTCGGCTATCAGTTCCAGAAGCTGCGCCTTGCCCGGACCGAGCCGCACGCCGTTGTCGAGGTCGATCCGGATCGTGGTCTTCGACCGTTGGCTCATGGAATGGCCACTACCTTGCCGGGGTTCATGATGCCGGCCGGGTCGAACGCCTGCTTGATGCGCCGCATCAGGTCCATCTCGATCGGCGAGCGGATATGGGCAAGCTCGTCGCGCTTCAACTGGCCGATGCCGTGTTCGGCCGAAATCGACCCGCCGGCGGCGAGCACGATGCCGTGGACGATCGCGTTGATTTCCCGCCAGCGGCCGATGAACGCTGCCTTGTCGGCGGCCATGTCGGCGCTGATCGGCTGCGAGATATTGTAGTGGATGTTGCCGTCGCCGAGATGGCCGAAGGCGCAGACCCGGGCGCCCGGCATGGCCGCCAGCACCGCCTGCTCGGCTTCTGCCATGAAGCTCGGGATTTTCGAGACGGGCACCGACACGTCGTGCTTGATCGACCCGCCCTCCGGCTTCTGGGCGTCGGACATGCTTTCGCGCATGTGCCAGAGCGCCTTCTGCTGGGCGACGGAGGAGGCGATCACGGCGTCACGGATGAGGCCCGCCTCGAAACCCTGTTCGAGCAGCGATTGCACCATGGATCCGGCCGTCTCGGCGGAATCCGAAGTCGAGATGTCGATCAGCGCGTACCACGGATGCGGCTCGGAGAGCGGACCGCGCACGCCCTCGATATGCCGGGTCACGAATTCGATGCCGATGCGCGGCATCAGTTCGAAACCGGTCAGCGCCGTGCCGCAGAGGTTCGAGGCCCGCTCGAAGAGCTTCAGCGCGTCCGCCGGCGAATTGACCCCGGCAAGCGCCACCTGGTGCCCGACCGGCTGCGGGAAAAGTTTCAGCACCGCGCCGGTGATGATGCCGAGCGTGCCTTCCGCGCCGATGAACAAGTCACGCAGGTCGTAGCCGGTATTGTCCTTCTTGAGTCGGCGCAGGCCGTCCCAGATCTCGCCTGTCGGCAGCACCACTTCCAGCCCCAGGCAGAGCTGGCGGGTATTGCCGTAGGCGAGCACGGCGGTGCCGCCGGCATTGGTGGAAAGGTTGCCGCCGATGCGGCAGGAGCCCTCCGAACCAAGCGACAGCGGAAACAGCCGGTCGACGGCTTCCGCCGCCTTCTGAACGTCGGCAAGGATGGCGCCGCCATCGGCGACCAGCACGTTTGCGACCGGATCGACGTCCCGGATGCGGTTCATCCGTTCGAGCGAGACGATCAGGTCGTTGCCGCCGGTGCGCGGCGTCTGGCCCCCGACAAGGCCGGTATTGCCGGTCTGGGGCACGATTGGCGTGCCGGTCTCGCTCGCAAGCTTCAGGATCGCGGCAACCTCCTCGACCGAGCCCGGCTTCAGGAGCATCGGCGAAGAACCTTTGTAGAGGCCGCGGCCCTCAACGAGATGCGGCGCAAGATCGTTCGCGTCGCGCAGGACGTGGTTTTCGCCGACGATCGCCGCGAAGCGGTCGAGAAGCTCTGGTTTCGGCCCTGAAATGTCCATCGGCGTCTCCTCCTCTTTTGCCCCCAGCTTATTCCCGCGGGGCCGCCGCCCTCGCCAGCCGGTCGTTGATGGCCTCGCCAAGCCCATGGTCGGGAATGGGCGTGACGGCGATGCTGGCGGCGCCGGTGGCGTCGGCGCGTTTCAGGTAATCGAACAGATTTGCCGCCGCCTGCGCAAGATCGCCGGACGGGCTCAGGTCAAAAACCGCTGCGGCAAGCTCCATTCCTTTCACCGGCGCGGAACCGAGCCGGATCAAGGCCTCGCCGGTCTCGACATGGTCGGCGTTGAGCCTCACCGCTGCACCGGGCGCATAATGAGAGGCCAGCATGCCGGGAGCCTCGATGATCGCCGCCGGTCCCTCCGGTCGGATCACCGCAAGACCGGTTGCCGTCTCGATCTCTTCGGCGGCTACCCCGCCCGGTCTCAGCAGCCGGATCACGCCGTTCTCGACGCGAACGATGGTCGATTCGACACCGACCGGAGCCGCACCGCCGTCGATGATCAACGCCAGCTTCTCGCCCAGGTCGTCGGCCACGTGGCGCGCGCTGGTCGGGCTCACCTTGCCGGACGTATTGGCGCTGGGAGCCGCGAGCGGCCTGCCGAAGGCACGGATGAGTTCGGAAGCGAAGCCCTTGGGAAGCCGGATGCCGACCGTATCGAGCCCGGCCGTCGCCAGCGCATGAATGCCGCTTTCGGGCTTCAGCGGAAGGATCAGGGTGAGGGGACCCGGCCAGAAGGCTTCGGCAAGCCTGCGCGAGATCGGATCGAAGTCGGCATAGCGCTCGGCCATGTCGAGATCCGACATGTGGCAGATCAGCGGGTTGAAGCGCGGCCGGCCTTTGGTCTCATAGATGCGGGTGATGGCGGCGGGATTGGTGGCGTCGGCCGCAAGTCCGTAGACCGTCTCGGTCGGGATCGCCACGGGAAGTCCGTCCGCAAGGACGGTGCAGGCTTGACGAAGCGCGCCGTCATGATCCCGGATGATGTCGATGATTTGAGCCGTCATATCCGCCCGTCAATAACGCGGACCCGAGCGTCTTCAAAGCTTTTTGATGATCTCGCGGAGCATTTCGTTGGACGTGCCGAGCATCAGGACGTTCTTGATGGCTTCCATCGGATCCTTGGTCTGGAACAGAAGGCCGTTCTTGCGGATCGTGCGGTTGATCTGCAGCGGCTGATCGGCCTCGCGTTCGACCGCAACGGCAAAATACATGCGCGAATAGGCCGGGCTGATATGTTCGAAGAACGTTTCTTCCTCGCCGATCTTGGAGAAGAAGTTGGCGATATAGAACGACCAGCTCACAGGGATGCCGCGTGGAAGAAAGGTTCTTGCCGCGGTGACGTGGCAATAGCCGAGATGCGGCCGCTCATCGAGCGTGTGGTGAAAGATGATCTTCGGAAACTGGATCGAGCGATGGAAGGAGTTGATCCGGTTGTGGCTCGTTTCCCCGGCTGCCTCGAGCCTTTTGCCGGTGCGCTCTGCGACCTCTTCATGGGTGAGGTAACGGCGCTCTTCCGGCAGCCAGACCGGATTGTAGCGGGCGATGCGCCCCGTCCGGAGGAATTCGGAATGGACAGCAGTCTTCATCACCACCGGCGCCGGAGGCTTTGGTGGCGGAGCTTTGTAATAACGGATCTTTCCCTTGGCCTGCACGGTGGCATCGCTCCCATTCGAGCCGGGATTTTATGGCTTATCCCTTAATGACAGGTTTCGCTTTCGTGGGGCTGGAGTGTTGCATTTTGGGCCGTTTCGCTGCTGTCGCCAACGCGGTTGCCGATGTCGCAATGTCGCCTATGCGACACGCTCGCTCGATGATTATATCCGCCTCGATCTTGAGGTGCCGCCTGGCTAGGGAAGGCGGAGAATTGGGAAGCCGGCAGGGGTCTGAAAAAACCGATCCGGCGCTGCCCCCGCAACGGTGGTGGAGCAATAAGGCACGGCAAAAGCCACTGGGAAAGAGCCGCAAAGGCCGCCCGGGAAGGCGCCGAGCCGGTCCCCCCAAGGGACAAGCTCCTGAGCCCGGAAACCAGCCTCGGGACAAAAGACGACGACCGGACGCGGCGGGCGTTCGGGACAGGGTGTTGGGCAGGCCTTGAGGCCGGCCGGCATTTCCATGTCCTTCCGCTGTCCACATTGACGAGGAAGGTAATTATGGAAATTCGCAATCAGGCCCTGCGGCAGCTCAAGAACCGCCGCGAAGGCTTCAGCCTCGAACAGCCCTTCTATACCGATCCCGCCTATTACAAGCTCGATCTGGAAATGATCTGGTACCGCGACTGGCTGTTCGTCGGACATGATTGCGAGCTGCCCAAGGCCGGAGCCTATTTCACCCTGCAGATCGGCGATTATCCCATCGTCGTCGTGCGCGGCCGCGACAACCAGATCCGGGCGCTGCACAATACCTGCCGTCACCGCGGCAGCCGCGTCTGCACCAAGGAGCACGGCTCGGCGGTCCGGCTCGTCTGTCCCTACCATCAGTGGACCTACGAGCTGGACGGCTCTCTTTTGGTCGGCCGCCAGATGGGTCAGGATTTCGACAAGACCCAGTTCAACATGAAGAAGGTCCATTGCGAGAGCGTCGCCGGCTATATCTTCATCTGCCTTGCCAACGAGGCGCCCGATTTCGCGCCGGTTCGCGCGGCGATCGAACCCTATATGGCCCCGCATCGCCTCTCGGAAGCCAAGGTCGCGCACCAGTCGACGATCATCGAGAAGGGCAACTGGAAGCTCGTCTGGGAAAACAACCGCGAATGCTACCACTGCGCCGCCAACCACCCGGAGCTCTGCCGTACCTATCCGGAATCGCCGACCGCGACCGGCGTCCAGGGTGCCAAGGACGATCCGGTCATTGCCGCCCATTGGCAGCGTTGCGAAGAGGCCGGGTTGCCGAGCGAATTCCGGATGGACGAGACCGGCCAGTTCCGCGTGGCCCGCATGCCGCTGATCGAGGATGCCGAGAGCTATACGATGACCGGCCGCAACGCCGTGCAGCGCAAACTCTCCGACGACGTGACGATCAATTCGATCGGCACCATGCTGCTCTTCCACTATCCGAGCAGCTGGAACCACATTCTCGGCGACCATGCGATCTCCTTCCGCGTCACCCCGCTCGGGCCGGAGGAAACGGCGGTCACCACCAAATGGCTGGTTCACAAGGATGCGGTCGAGGGCGTCGACTACAATCTCGAAGAACTGACCCATGTCTGGAACATGACCAACGACCAGGACCGCCAGATCGTCGAGGAAAATGCCTTCGGCATCCGCTCGCCCGCCTATGAGCCGGGTCCCTATTCGACGCTCCACGAAGGCGGCGTCATGCAGTTCGTCGAATGGTATTCGAACTTCATGGTCAACCGGCTGCAGGGCGACCAGGCGAAACTTTCGATCGTCGCCTGATCGCCAAGTCGTGATCGGCGCCGGGCGCCCCGCCAGGAACGGAAGCTCACATCCGCCGTTGTTTTCTCATCGAAAATCAGAATGAGGAAACGCCCAAGATGAATGCTCTTCGTTTGCGCTTGACCGCGGCGGCAGTCGCCGTTGTCACGACATTTGCCGGGCTTGTGCCTGCGCAGGCTGTCCAAATGCCGGCGCCGCCGGCTGGCATTTCGGCCGCCGGCGATATCACCAATGTCCAGTACCGTCGCGACTTCCGGCGTGACCGTTATGGCTGGTATCGCGGCCCCCGCGGTTATCGTGATCGCCGGTCGGGCTACCGTTATCACAACGGGTTCTGGTTCCCGCTCGCCGCCTTCGGCGCCGGCGCCATCATCGGTGGTGCCATACAGGCCGACCGTGGCGGTCATTCGAGCCGTCACGTCGCCTGGTGTGAGAGCCGCTATCGCAGTTATCGGGCCTGGGACGACACCTATGTGCCGCGCGCCGGCGTGAGGGCACGCTGCATCTCGCCATACAGGTAAGCAAGCGTTGACCATCTCTCCGTCAAGCCCGGTCGCGGCATATGCCACGGCCGGGCTTGCTTCGTCGCGGCGCACGTTAATTGCGCGTTCAGGATGAACTTCCTAAGGTTGCGGCAAAATTTAAATTCGCTGCATACTGAAATAACTGGCTGTCAAAAATTGACGCATGGACAAGGGAACTGGGGACTTAACATGACTCTTTTGAAGAAGATCGCGGTTGCGGGAATTTCCGCTGCCGTTCTCGCGGGCGCTCTGATGCCCGCTCAGGCAATGCCGCTGCCGTCCGCTCCGGCCACCGGAATCGAAACCGGCACTAACACCGACGTGACCCCCGTGCAGTACCGTCGCCATGGCGGCGGCTGGTATGGCGGGCATCGCGGTTATCGCGACTACCGTCCGGGCTATCGCCGTCATAACGGCTACTGGTTCCCGCTGGCGGCATTCGGTGCCGGCGCCCTGATCGGCGGCGCCATCGCGGCCCAGCCGCGTTATGCCGAGCCGGCTCCGGCCTATGGCGGCGGCGACGATATCAATCCGCGCCACTACGAATGGTGTGCCGATCGCTACCGTTCCTACGACGCCTATTCGAATTCGTTCCAGCCAAACTACGGCCCGCGCCAGACCTGCTACTCGCCTTATTTCTGAGAGCGTCCGTCGGCACGACCTCACCCCGTCCGGTATCGAACCCGGGCGGGTTTCGTTTATCCAGCGGTCAGAGAATGCCGGTGCGCTTCAACAGCCACCAGGCGGCAAGCACCGAAACGCCGATCAAGCCGAAGGCATAGGTCGTCCCGCCGGAACCTCCCTCGAAGGGTAGCGACGAGGTGTTCATTCCGAAAAAGCCGGTGACCAAAGTCGGCGGCAGCAGGAAGGCGGTCATCAGCGACAGGATGTAGAGGTGCCGGTTGGTCTCGGAGGAGAGCTTCGAGTCGATTTCCTCGTGCAGCAGTCGTGCCCGCTCCTGAAGCGCGTAGACATCGTGGTCCGCCGCCTCCAGCCGGCCGATCAGCCGCGAGGCGGCATCGTCGAAACCGGGCGGCATCTCGTCGTCGTCGGTCGCCGCTGCGCGCCGCAGCAGCGTCAGCACCGTCCTCAGGTGCCGGTGCAGCCTGACCACCGTCCGCCTGATCGGCGCGAGGCGTCGGCGTTCATCGCGTGGCGTGTTGTCGTAGACGAAATCCTCGATGATGTTCATTTCTTCTGTGAGCTCCATCACCAGCGCGATCAGCGTGCGCTGGAATTCGGCAACCAGTGTCTCGAACACGTCGATCGGCTTGCTGTAACGCGAGGCGTTCTTTTCGATCGCCGCCCGCACCCGGTCGATCGAGCGTAGGGGCTGCAGGCGCGTGGTGATGATGATCCTGTCCGAGACGAAGAAATGCAGCCAGCCGATATTGCGTGTCTCGCTGTCGAATTCCCGCTGGAAGTCGACCAGGGTGCCATAGACGAGCTGCTCGTCGAGCGTCACGGCGGCGTGCGTGTCGTGGGTGGTGAGAGCGGCGATAGCCGGCGGCGTCAGGCCAGGAAAGCTCTCCAGGAAGGCGTTGACCCGGCTGTCGGCGAGGTTGAGATGCAGCCACAGGAACCCGTCGCCGACTTCGAGATCGCTGCGCGCCGCATCAATCGGCAACCGGGTGCAGGGCGCCGAGCCCGGATGGAAGCGATAGGCCCAGACGAGGCCTGGGACGGCGGGGTTCACGAGGGACATGGGCGAGGAATCCGGAAGCATAGGCATCACTCCATAGACCTCTTGTGTAACGCTGGTTTCAACAAGATTCTCTAAAGCCGAAGAAGTAGCTTCTTGAAGGTGAATATCGCAAGCAATCCGAGCTGTCGCCGCCGCCGACCGAAACGATCCGGGCCTTTTGGCATGGCCGGACGCCGCGCTTGACGGTTATCTGGCTGACGAAGACGAAGACCTCGTTACGGCAGCTCTGACGAACGAATATTGACAACCGTATTTACGTTTACGTAAAAAGCATATGAGGAATGCCGACGGAGCAGAATCGGCTAGAATACGGCAGTTACGTCTGCGCCCACGAGGAGGATCATCATGTACAAGGCACCGGTCGAGGAGATCGCCTTCACCCTGAACCACGTGGCGGGCCTTTCCGACGCCCTGGAGATCGGCAGGTTCGGCGACTTGAGCGCCGATCTGGTCGAGGCGATCCTGGAGGAGGCGGGACGGTTCGCCGGCAATGAGATGGCGCCGCTCGGCGAGATCGGTGACAAACAGGGCGCCCGCCTGACCGACGGCAAGGTGACGACACCGGATGGTTGGCCGGAACTCTATCGTCACTGGCGCGAGGGCGGCTGGAACGGCCTGACCGCGCCGGAAGCCTATGGCGGCCAGAACCTGCCGCATATGCTCAACGTCGCCGCGCTGGAAATGTGGAATTCCGCCTCCATGGCGTTCGCGCTTGCCCCGACGCTCACCATGGGCGCGATCGAGGCGCTGGTCGCGCACGGCAGCGAGGCGCTGAAGGAAAAATACCTGGCGAAGATGGTCTCCGGCGAATGGACCGGCACCATGAACCTGACCGAGCCGCATGCCGGCTCCGATCTCGGCGTCCTGAAGACCCGCGCCGAGCGCAGCGACGACGGCACCTACCGCATTTTCGGCCAGAAGATCTTCATCACCTGGGGCGAGCACGACGCCGCCGACAACATCATTCATCTGGTGCTGGCGCGTCTACCCGATGCGCCTGCCGGGACCCGCGGCATCTCGCTGTTCCTGGTCCCCAAATTCCTGGTGGGCGACGACGGATCGCTGGAAGCACGCAACGACGTCTTCTGCCATTCGATCGAACACAAGCTCGGCATCCACGGCTCGCCGACCTGCACGATGATCTATGGCGACGGCAAATATTCTCCCGGCAACGAGGAGGATAAGGGCGCGATCGGCTGGCTGATCGGCGAGGAGAACAAGGGCCTCGCTTGCATGTTCACGATGATGAACAATGCGCGCCTGGCGGTTGGCATGCAGGGCGTGGCGATCGCCGAAGCCGCAACCCAGAAGGCGGTCGCCTTTGCCAGGGAACGCACCCAGGGCAAGGCGCCAGGCTGGTCGGGGAATGGCATGAGCCCGATCATCGACCATCCGGATATCGCCCGCACGCTGATTACGATGAAGGCGCTGACGCAGGGGGCACGCGCCATCTGCTACACCTGCGCCCACGCGATCGACATGTCGCATCACACCCTAGGCGACGAGGCCCGCCACTGGACCGAACGCGCAGCGCTTCTGACACCGATCGCCAAATCTTTCGCAACTGACGCCGGCGTCGACGTGGCGTCGCTCGGCATCCAGGTGCATGGCGGCATGGGCTTCATCGAGGAGACGGGGGCTGCCCGCTACCTGCGCGACGCCCGCATCGCGCCGATCTACGAGGGCACCAACGGCATCCAGGCGATCGACCTCGTGACCCGCAAGCTGCCGCTCTCCGGCGGCGAGACGGTGCGCGGCTTCATCGGCGAGTTGAAGGAGATCGCCGACAAGGTCTCGGCCTCCAACGATCCGGGATTCGGCCAGACGGGAGACCGACTGCGGGCTGCCATCGCCGCACTCGAAACCGCCACCGGCTGGCTGCTGGAAACTCAAGGGGCCGGAAAGGCGGCCGATGCGCTTGCCGGCGCGACGCCCTACCAGCGCCTGTTCGGCCTGGTGCTGACCGGCTGTTATCTTGCCAAGGGCGCGCTTGTTGCCGTCGATAACGGTGACCCGGAAAAGCGCGTCGCGCTCTGCCGCTTCATGGCCGAAAACCTGCTCGCCGAAACTTCGGCGCTGAAGGACCGCGTCATTTCAGGCGCCGAGAGCTTGCAAGCTGCCCGCGCGGTCCTGGCGTGAAGGAGACATCCGTGAGCGATAACCACATCCTCGTCGAGCGCCCCGAGGCCCAGCCGGGCGTCATGGTGATCCGCTTCAACCGGCCGGAAAAGAAGAACGCCATCACCTCGGCCATGTACGACCGCATGACCACGGCGCTCGAAGAGGCGAACAGCGACGACGCCGTTCGCGCAGTCGCCTTCCTCGGCACCGAAGGCTGCTTTTCCGCCGGCAACGACATGGGCGATTTCCTCGCCTATGCCATGTCCGGATCGAAGGATGCGCCTGCCGCCGCCGTTTTCATCAAGGCCTTAGCGCTTGCCGAAAAGCCGCTGGTGTCCGGCGTGGATGGCCTCGCGATCGGCATCGGCACCACCTTGAACATGCATTGCGACCTGACGGTCGCCTCCGCCCGCAGCTTGTTCAAGACGCCCTTCGTCGATCTGGCGCTGGTGCCGGAAGCCGCTTCCAGCCTGCTGGCGCCGAAAGTCATCGGCCACCAGCGCGCCTTTGCGATGCTGGTGGCGGGTGAGGGATTTTCCGCGCAGGCGGCGCTCGATGCCGGGCTGATCTGGAAGATCGTGGAGCCGCAGGCGGTCGAAGCCGAGACGCTGGCGCTGGCCGCCAGCCTTTCGGCGAAACCACCCCAGGCCCTGAGGATCGCCCGCGACCTGGTGCGCGGACCGCGCGACGCGGTGCTCGCCCGCATGGATGAGGAACTGGCGCATTTCTCCGCCCAGCTCAAAAGTGCAGAGGCGCGCGCCGCCTTCGAGGCCTTCATGCGACGTTAACGGTGTCCCGTGGGAAACTCCGCTCCCGTCTTCTTTTGACGCAGCTTCAGCGCTAGATTGCCCCCATAACCTGGGAGGAAAGAATGTCCTATCGTTTCTGGTCGTGCTTGCTCGTATCGCTTCTGGCAATAGCGCCGGCGCAGGCCGAGACGCTGGCATTCCCATTGCAGAGCCAGCCGCTGCAACTCGCCCAGAGCCCCTCCGTCACCATCGGCCCGAACGGCGTCATCATCCGCCGCGACGATGATCGTGACCGCTATCGTGACGGGGACAGGGATCGCGACCGTGACCGCGATAGAGATCGCCCCCGCCCCCAGCGTTATGTCTGCGTCGTCTCCCCGCCGCCCAGCATGGATCGCCGTCGTCCCTATGTCTGCAACGCCGAGCCCGGCCGCGTCGGCGGCCGCTGCCGCTGCTCCGGCGTGGTGGGTAGCGGCACGCTCGATCTGGATCGGTAAGAGGCCCGGCGGTCACTCGCCAGGCCGTTATCCAACGGTCAGCCGATCGGGTTGATATCCCCCACGAAGCGTATCAGATCGGCCATGGTGAAGTGGCCGGCCGTGGCGCTGGGCAGTTCCGGCTTCCAGTTGGAGCGCAGCCACAGGAACGACTCGTGGTCACCGTGCACGAGACCGAGGAACGTCTCGGCGACGATTGTCGAGGCCATCGGCCCCAGGCGCTCGCCCTGATGGTGGTGCTGCGCTTCCTTCAGAACATAGTACCAGAGCGGCGTCTTGATATGCAGCCCGTGCCGTTCCGCAACTTTGCCGTCCTGGCCCCTGGCGATCTGCTCCGGCGCCATCGGTGCAAGGCCCATCGCCCGACACACATCCTGGCCGGATGGCAGGCCGATCTGAACGCCGCGCCGCAGGTTGCGGAAGGCGAGATTGGCTTCGCGCCGTTCTGTCTCGGTCGGATCCTCCCGAAGGCCTGGAAGTTCATGAAGCGAAGGCGTGATGAAGGGATCCAGCCGCCGGGAGAAGTTGAAGGAAAAATCGGCACCGCCGGTTCCTTCGATGTCGAAGAACCGCCGCCAGTCGATCGCCCAGTTCGACGGAAGAGCGACCTGCGGATTGAGCGGGAAGTCCGAAGGGTCGGGATCCAGTTCGCCGACGATCTTGCCCGACTTGCCGGTGAAGAAGAAGAGCAAAGGAAGCGTACCATTGGCAATCGCGCCGGGACCGGGATGAAAGACGTGATTGTGACTGTAGGTCTCGCGCACCATCGAATGGCCG
Organism: Neorhizobium vignae; assembly: GCF_000732195.1. Lineage (GTDB taxonomy): Bacteria > Pseudomonadota > Alphaproteobacteria > Rhizobiales > Rhizobiaceae > Neorhizobium > Neorhizobium vignae. The sequence continues at coordinate 221,239 of NZ_JNNU01000011.1, read as the reverse complement.
AGACGGTAGGCCGCCGCCGCAAACTCCGCGGGCATATAGGGCGTCTCGACGAACCGGTAGTAGCGACGGCCGGCATCCTTGATCTTGCGGACGAGCCCCGGCTCGGTCAGCCTTTCGACGAAGTCGAACAGCACGATCCACTGATAGTGCCAGGTGACGATGCGCCGCGCCTCCTTGAACAGCGTGGTTCCATCCAGACCGGGTTGCTTCTGCTTGACCCAGTCGACGACGGCATTGTGGAACTTGATCATCAGCAGGTGTGTCTGCGCGACGAGAAGGTTTTCGTCGTTTCGCTCGTCGAAGATCAAGGCGTGACCGACCTGGTTGCGCGGCAGGTCGTTCGGCAGGGACGGGATTTTCTTGCCCGGCACGTTGTCGGGAGATTCCGCCGCATGCCCGACCAGCAGCTTCGGTGTGATCCTGAAACTCACCGGATCGCGCTGGTAAAGATAGGGATGGATGCCCGGGCCATCTCCGTAGAGTGAATCGAGATCGAGTGCCGGACTTCTGAAATTCCGGGTAGCCAGGGGATCAGCCTTCTGCTGATCGAGCGGCGTCGTGTCGAGCGTGATGTCGTGATCGACGAATTGCCCGAAATAGGTAAAGCCTGCCGGGATGTGTCTGTTGTCTCCCGCGGGATCGGGGTTCTCGCCCGGATCCCCCGGCTCCTTCATCGCGCGGGCGAGTTCGATCAGGATATCATCGTCGACATTGAGCGGATCCAGTTTCGGAAACATCCGCCCGAATTTGCCGGGATCCCCATGCCCGGTCAGAGACTGAAGCGTCTCCCAGTGCATGCCTCGGACGCCGTGTCCATGCATTGCGAATTCTGTCATGATTACCCTCCTTCGAAGACCATCGCCACTCGTTATCCGGGGCTGATGGTTGCATCGAAAGGATGGCATTTTAACTTATGGATGCAAACAAATCGCATGCAACCAAAAATTGTTTCCGGCGCGCGAAGCGCCGTTACTTCTGCAGCAGTACGACAGCCTCCACATGCGGCGACCAGAGGAACTGGTCGATTGGCGTGACGGCCTTGATCTGATATCCGCCGTCGACGAGAATCCGAAGGTCGCGGGCGAGCGTCAGGGGGTTGCAGCTCACCGCCACGACCGTCTTAACGCCAGATCGGACAAGCTCCTTCATCTGGACTTCGGCGCCGGCGCGCGGCGGATCGAAGACGACGGCGTCGTAGTTCTTCAGTTCGGACACCATCATCGGCCGGCGGAAGAGGTCGCGCTTCTCCACCGATACCGGCTTCAGCCCCTGCGTATTGCGGGCAGCGTGATCGAGCGCCTTGACCGACTTCTCGTCGCCTTCGACCGCATGCACCTTGGCGATGCGGGCGAGCCGGAGGGAAAATGTGCCGGAGCCGGCAAACAGGTCGATAACCCGCTTGGCCTTGCCCACATGCGACAGCACCAATTCTGCCATCGCGCCTTCCGCCGGTTTCGTCGCCTGGGTAAAGGCGCCGGGCGGCGGAGAGACCTTGACGCCGCCGAAATCCACCAGAGGCTTCTGCAATTCGATGACGATCTCGCCATTGGCAGAAACCCGCGCGATGTTTTTCAGCGCCAGCACCGTCTCGGTGACCAGGCGCCGCTGCTTGTCGTCGAGCGGCTTCAACCCTTCCGCGGCAAGGTCGAGGCCGGCAAGCGTTTCGAGAACCGCGATGCGGAACGTGTCGGAGCCGGTCGCCAGCGCCTTGCCCACCGCGCGGATCGCCTCAAGCCGGGCCACGATGCCGGGCGAGGCGATCGGACATTCGACGATCGAGACGATATGGTTGGTCTCGGCGCGGTTGAAGCCGAGCAGCAATTCCTTCTCGGTCCTGCGTGCGGAAAACACCACCCGACGACGCTCGCCGGGATGGGCGATGATCAGTTCGCCCACTTCAGGCGTCAGGCCCTTGGATTTCAGCGCCTCGACGACGAGGTTGCGCTTGAAGGCGTGGTAGGGCGCGTCGGCCAGATGCTGCAGCGAGCAGCCGCCGCAGGCGTCGCTGTCAGGCCCGAAGTGGCGGCAGGGCGGCGTAACCCGGTCCGGCGACGGGTTGGAGGTCGACATGACCGTGCCGTGATCGCCGTTGCGGGCAATCGCCAGCGTTTCGCCCGGAAGAGCGTAGGGCACATAGACCGGGCCGTCTTCGCCATTGGCGATGCCGTGGCCCTGCGCGCCGAGCCGGTTGATCGTGACGGTGACCGTGCTCATGACGGTTCCCCGGGCTTCACGCCTGCGAGCAGGTATTCCTGGTTGCCGTCGCCGCCGGCGATCGGGGAGGGGATCAGCCCGAGGCTTGCCCACCCCATTTCTTCGACGAGCCAGCGTTCGAGTTCGGCTGCGACCTGGGGCGCCGTCTCCGGCTCCTTCAACAGCCCGGCCTTGCTGATCGCATCGCGTCCGGCCTCGAATTGCGGCTTGACCAGCAGCACGCAATGCGCGCCGGGCTCGGCAAGATCGAGGGCCGGCGCCAGCGCCAGCTTCAACGATATGAACGAGACGTCGGAGACGATGAAGGTGATCTCGCGGTCGTCGTAATCCTCGGCGGTCAGATAGCGGGCGTTGAGGCCTTCGATATTGGTGACGCGCGGCTCTGCGAGCAGCCGCGGATGCATCTGTCCGTGGCCGACGTCGATCGAGGTGACATGTTCTGCGCCGCGCATGATCAGCACTTCGGTAAAGCCGCCGGTCGAGGCGCCGATATCGAGACAGTCATGGCCTGCCGGGTCGAGCTTGAAGTGGTCGAACGCCGCGACGAGCTTCAGCGCCGCGCGGGACACGTAATCCTGCGCCGGGTCGTCGATGGTGAGTTTGGCGTCGAGCGGGAAGGTGAGGCTCGGTTTGGTGACGACGCGGCCGTTGACGGTGACGGTGCCGCGAGCGATCGCATCGCGCGCACGGGCTCGGCTCGCGACGAGATTGAGCGAGACGAGAAGCTGGTCGAGGCGTTGGTTTTCAGGAATTGAGGACATGGTAGCAGTCAATGCCTGCCTATCGCCTGGCTTGCAAGGGGCTTGCTTCATGAAAACTCCCGGCCGCATTCAATCAAATTTTAATCATGTTGGGATTCTCTCCAGACTGGAGGAGATATCCAATGCTGTTTCAACTGAGAGCGGAAGCCCCTGATGTCGCTTAACAACCTATCCCTGAACAAGAAGCTGATCATCACCTTTGCGGCGTTGATGTCGGTCTGCCTGCTGGCGTCCGCCGGCGTGTATTGGCAGGCCTTGAAATCGAGCCGGTCTTCCGCGCAGCAGGTCGTCTCCCAGACCATCCTGATGCATGTGGACGCAGCGCTCGAAGCCATGCTGGAACAAGCCGTCAATCAGCGCGGCTTCCTGCTCTTCAAGAGCGACAGCACCTATGCCGACGTCTTCAACAACCGCGAGAAGATGATTACGGCGATCGACGCCGCCAAGAAGGCTGCCGTCGGTATGCCGGATATGCTGACTTCGCTCGATGCGATGCGGGCCGCAGCCGATGTGTTCCACACCCAGCTCACCGTTCCGCAGCTCGATGCGCGCAAGAACACCAGCAAGCCGATCGACGAAGTCATCGAGATCGGCCGCAACCAGTCTAAAGGTCAGCTCGACGTCTTCCGCGAGGCTGCCGCCAAGATCAAGAAGCAGGCTTTCGACCTCTCCACCGCCATGGTCAATTCCCAGACCCGCGCACACACCGATCTGCTGCTGACGCTTCTGATGGGCGGCGGCATTGCCGGCCTGATCGCGGTTGCCCTCGTGCTGGCCCTGTCGCGCGTCATCGTCAAGCCGATCGTGGGCATGACGGACGCCATGACCAGCCTTGCAGGTGGCAATCATGACATCCAGGTCCCGGCTCTCGAACGCGGCGACGAAGTCGGCCGGATGGCCAAGGCCGTCACGGTCTTCAAGGACGCGGCCATCGAAAAGCAGCGTCTGGCCCGCGATGCCGATATCCTGCGCGACACCAGCGAGCGCGAACGCCTCGACAACGACGCCCATAAGGCCCGCGAAGCCGCCAATCTCGAATTTGCGATCGACGCGCTCGCCACGGGGCTTGCAAGCCTTGCCGATGGCGATGTGGCCTACCGCATCGAAAAGCCGTTCTCCGGCAATCTCGACCGGCTGCGCACCGACTTCAACCAGGCGCTCGGCCGGCTGCAGTCGGCCCTCCAGGCGGTCGGCGAGAACGCCTCGGCGATCAGCTCCGGCGCGGGTGAAATCCGCTCCGCGGCCGACGATCTCGGCCGTCGCACCGAACAGCAGGCCGCAGCCGTCGAGGAGACAGCCGCCGCACTCGAACAGGTGACGACGACGGTGAAGGAATCCGCCCGCCGCGCAGAAGATGTCGGACAGCGCGTCGAGCGTACCCGCATCGGTGCCGAGAAGTCGGGCGAGGTGGTCCGCCGGGCGGTCTCCGCCATGGAGCAGATCTCGAAGTCGTCCGGCGAGATCAGCAATATCATCTCCGTCATCGACGATATCGCCTTCCAGACCAACCTGCTCGCGCTTAATGCAGGCGTCGAGGCCGCTCGCGCCGGTGAGGCGGGCAAGGGTTTCGCGGTCGTCGCACAGGAAGTCCGCGAGCTTGCTCAGCGTTCCGCCAATGCGGCAAAGGAGATCAAGGCGTTGATCACCACCTCCAGCCAGCAGGTGGATGCTGGCGTCGCGCTGGTCGGCGAGACCGGCCAGGCGCTGGAGGCGATCGTCGGTGAAGTGCAGCAGATCAACCAGCACCTTTCCGCCATCGTCATCTCCACCCGCGAGCAGTCGACCGGTCTCCAGGAGATCAACACCTCTGTCAACGCAATGGACCAGGGCACGCAGCAGAACGCCGCCATGGTCGAGGAGCAGAACGCGGCAAGCCACAAGCTTGCCCAGGAAGCCCAGGCGCTCGATGCCCTGCTGAGGCAGTTCAACTTCGGGGGCACCCCGGCGGCCCGAATTTCGCGTCCGGTTGCGGCGCCGTCGGCCGCCCGTCCGGTGGCATCGCCGGCAAATGCCCTCCGTTCCACCGTCGCCCGCGCCTTTTCCGGCAAGGCGGCGAGTGCTGCGGCCGTGAAGGAAGAGTGGTCGGAATTCTGATCCGCCCATAGGGCTCGATCTCAAAGGCAGGCCGGAAGACCATCCGGCCTGCCTTCTCTGTTTCAGCATTTGCGTCTATCTTCCGGCGGCCGGAAAGCCGGCAGCGAACCGGAGGGACGGAAATGCGGTGGACCTTGCTGATCGGCGGGCTTTTGCTTGTCTCGAACCCGGCACTCGCCAACGATTCCATGGCGGAACTGAAGACGGGCGGGCTGATCTACGTCCAGACCTCCGACGTCACCATGGCCGAGGAGCAGCTCTACATTTCCCGCGAGGAAGTGCTGGTCGACTACGTCTTCAAGAATACGAGCGACAAGGATGTCGAAAGCGTCATCGCCTTCCCGATGCCGGATATCACCGGCAGCATGGACAGCAATATCGCGCTCGACGATACCGACGACGACAATTTCCTCGGCTTCTCCGTCGTGCACGACAGCCGCCAGATCAAGCCGGAACTGCAGCAGCGGGTGCTGGCGGCCGGCATCGACCGTACCGACGAACTCGTTGCGCGCAACATTCCGCTTCTGCCCTATAGCGACAGGACGCTCGCCGCACTCAAGGCCCTGCCCGAAGACGTGAAGACCGCCTGGATCGCCGAGGGGCTGGTGTTCGTCAACCGCTACGATGCGGGCAAGGGCTGGCAGGAAGATCTGACGCCGGCCTGGACGCTGCGATCGGTTTATTGGTGGAAGACGAAATTCCCGGCAGGAAAGCCCGTCCGCGTCAGCCACCGCTACAAGCCGAGCGTCGGCGGTACTGTCGCCATGACCTTCATCGACCAGGGCAAGCCGGCGACGAACTATAGGGACTATGCTGAGCGCTACTGCATCGACGCCGCCTTCATGAAGACGGCCGCAAAGCTCGAAGCAGCAGCCGGGAAAAGCGGTCCCAACTATACTGAGCAATGGGTGTCGTACATCCTCACCACCGGCGCCAACTGGGGCGGCTCGATCGGCAAGTTCAAGCTGACGATCGACAAGGGCAGGGCGCAGGACTACGTCAGCTTCTGCGGCAACGGCGTGAAGAAGATCGGACCGACGACCTTCGAGATGACCGCTGACGATTTCTACCCGGAAAAGGATTTGAATATCCTGTTCCTGACGGCCGCCGATCAGTAACGGCGGCACAAATCTCTATTCAATAATATTGAATGAGCGTGATCGGGACGGCGCTTGCCGCTCGGCTTGGAAAGTAAGATGTTTCCTTTTGTGAATTGCCGAAGAATTCCGGAAACGTCCGATGCCGCGTCGCTCCGCCGATGGCTATGATCTTGTCGCGATTGCTCTGCACTGGCTGATCGCGGTGCTGATCTTCGGCCTGCTGGTCCTCGGCTTTGTCATGACCCGGCAATCCATCGACCCCGCCCTGCAGTTCGCGCTCTTCCAGTGGCACAAGTCCTTCGGCATGCTGGCGCTTCTTCTGGCCGCCGTGAGGCTCGTCCGTTCGCTGACTGTCGCGAGGGTGAGGCCCGTGGAAGGTCTGGGTGCCCTGGAACGTCGCTCGGCACATGGGATGCACTACCTGCTGCTGGCCTTGGCGGTGGCTGTGCCCGTGGCAGGCTGGATGATCGCTTCCGTGTCGCCGCTCGAAATTCCGACCTTCGCGTTCAACCTCGTCGTCATTCCGCATCTTCCGGTGCCGAAGTCGGAAGCCGCCGAGGCGTGGTGGACGACCGTCCATGCGGTTCTCGCCTATTCCACGCTGGCGCTCGTCTTCCTGCATTCCGCCGCCGCACTCTACCACCACTATGTCAGGCACGACGACGTGCTCACCCGCATGCTCGGCAGCCGGTACCGCACCGTCAAAACGTCAATCGAGGAGCCGGGACCATGACCCGCAAGACAGCCGTCATCACAGCAATGCTGCTCACCATGTCGCTTCCCCAGGCCAGCTTCTCCGCGGTCGACGTCCCGAGCCTCGCGGAGGCGGCCGGGCGTTATGCCATCACGCCCGGCTCCCGCATCGCCTTTGCGGTGGATCAGGTCGGCGGCGGCGGCATCAAGGGAAAATTCGGCAAGTTTTCGGGCACGTTCAACCTGAAGGCCGGCGATCTCGCGCATTCCATGGTGAATTTCGACCTGAAGCCGGAAAGCGTCAGCACCGGCCAGGATCGCATCGATGCTTTCCTGCGCTCCGGCGCCGTCTTCGATTCCTCTCGGTTCGAGACGATCTCGTTCCGATCGGAACGGGTCGAGCAGACCGGGCCGGACAGCGCCCGCATCACCGGCACCCTGACCGCCAAGGGGCATAGCTCAGCCGAAATCTTCGATGTGAAGCTGACCTCCTGGAGCGGCCGAAAGATAGGCTTCAACGTCAGCGGCAAGATCTACCGCTCGCGCTACGCCATGGACGTCGGCACGCCGATCTATTCCAACGTCGTGCAGTTCGACATGGCGATCGAGGGCGAGCGGAGCTAGAGACAGCGCCCTCGATTGGCCCCATTAGTTCATTCGACGTAGAAGGATTACTGCCTCGGAGCCTTGCCCTGGAAAAGGGGTGCCGGGGTGCAAGGCGCCGTCAACTGAAGCTATTGATTTAAAATCAGAATTTTTAAAACGAACGGTTTGATTGGGAATCCCTCTGGCAACTAATGCTTTCGAAGTATGGGCTTTTGGTATGCTTGCGCCTTCCAAAAAACATGACACTCTGACCAAAGTATAGTTTGGGGGAGTGTAATGGCGCAGTTAGTATATCCCATTGATCCAGATACTCTTCTGGCAGATGTAGATGCTGCTCGATCGATGGCCAGGAATTATGCCGAGGCTTACCGGTCGGCATTGCCTTACCCGCATATCTGCATCGACAATTTCCTGCCCGAGCAGGTTCTGGAAAACGTCCTGACCGACCTCAGGAACCGCCCCGAAAAGGAGACGACGTTTGCGAGAGCGCAGGAGAACAAGAAGGTCTCCTATGCTCCGGAGCGGCTTCCGACCTACACCAGGAACCTGTTCTACGCGCTGAATTCGCGCCCCTTCATCCTGTTCCTGGAGGAGATGACCGGCATCGAGGGATTGATCCCAGACCCGTTCTTTTTCGGTGCCGGCGTCCATGAAACGGCCAACGGCGGGCATCTCGATATCCACGCGGATTTCAACCTTCATTCCAAGATGAAGGTCGAACGCCGTCTCAACACGCTGATCTATCTCAACAAGGGCTGGCGGGAGGAGTGGGGCGGTTCGTTCGAAATATGGGACAAGGAGATGAAGGGCAAGGTGCACAGTTTCACCCCGCTGTTCAACCGCATGGTCACCTTCTCGACCACGTCGGACTCCTTCCATGGCAATCCCAGCGTCGTGAACCATCCGGAAGACAAGTCGAGGGACTCGATCGCCCTCTATTATTACACGGCGACCTGGGACGAATCCCGCAAGTCGCATTCCACGCTCTTCAAACCGCGGCCGAATTCGGCGGACAAGAAGGACTATGCCGAAATCCGCCGTGACGTGCTGCGGGAGTTCACGCCGCCGCTGCTCTATCGCAAGATCATCGGGCCCTTGAGCCGGCTCGGTTTCTAGCCCGGGAGAGCCTGGCGGCCGGGCTCAGCCGGCAAAGCCGACGCCGATCTGCGGCTGGCCGAGCGTCTTGAAGACGGTCGAAACGATGCCGGCGCGGTCGAGGCCGGCCTTGGCATACATCGCATCCGGGCTTGCCTGCTGCATCCAGATGTCGGGCAGCACCAGCGAGCGGATTTTCAGGCCGTTGTCGAGCAGGCCCTCGGTCGCGAGGAACTGCAGCACATGGCTGCCGAATCCGCCGACCGCCCCTTCCTCGATGGTGATCAGCACTTCGTGATGGCGGGCGAGCTGGCGGATCAGATCCTGGTCCAGCGGCTTGGCGAAACGCGCATCCGCAACCGTCGTGGAAAGACCGGCGGCGTCGAGATCCTCGGCTGCAAGCACACATTCCTTGAGGCGCGTGCCGAAGGAGAGCAGCGCCACCTTGGAGCCCTGCTTGACCACCCGGCCCTTGCCGATTTCGAGGATCCGGCCGCGTTCCGGCAGCTCGACCCCAACGCCTTCACCGCGCGGATAACGGAAGGAGATTGGGCCTTCGTCATAGGCTGCGGCGGTGCGCACCATGTGCTTCAGCTCCGCCTCGTCGGCGGCAGCCATCACCACCATGCCCGGCAGGGTGGCGAGGAACGTCGTATCGAACGATCCCGCATGGGTCGGCCCGTCGGCGCCGACGAGGCCGGCGCGGTCGATCGGGAAGCGGACCGGCAGTCCCTGGATCGCCACGTCGTGGACGACCTGGTCGTAACCCCGCTGCAGGAAGGTCGAATAGAGAGCGCAGAAAGGCTTGTAGCCCTCCGCCGCAAGGCCTGCCGCAAACGTTACCGCATGCTGTTCGGCAATGCCGACATCGAAGGTGCGGGTAGGAAAGACATCCGCCAGCTTGTCTATGCCCGTGCCGTTCGGCATCGCGGCTGTGACGCCGACGATCTTCTCGTCGAGCGCGGCTTCCTGAACCAGCGCCTCGCCGAAGACGCTCGTATAACTCGGTGCGTTCGGTTTCGATTTCGCCTGCGCCCCGGTGATGACGTCGAACTTGTTGACGCCGTGGTATTTGTCGGCAGCGGCTTCCGCCGGCGCGTAACCCTTGCCCTTCTGCGTCACCACATGGATCAGCACCGGGCCGCGGGCATTGTCGCGCACATTGCGCAGCACCGGCAGGAGATGGTCGAAGGAATGACCGTCGATCGGGCCGATATGGTAGAAACCCATTTCCTCGAACATGGTGCCGCCGGTGACGTATCCGCGCGCATGCTCAACGGCGCGGGTGATCGCCCGGTCGACATTCTTGCCGAGATAGGCGGTCAGCTTCTTGCCGAGATCGCGAAAGCCCATATAGGTGCGGCCAGAGGCGAGACGCGCCAGATAGGCGCTCATTGCGCCGGTCGGAGGGGCGATCGACATGTCGTTGTCGTTCAAGATGACGATCAGCCGCGCATCCAGCGCGCCGGCATTGTTGAGCGCCTCATAGGCCATGCCGGCCGACATCGCGCCGTCGCCGATGACCGCGATCACATTGCGCTTCGAGCCGGAAAGGTCGGCCGCGACCGCCATGCCGAGGCCGGCGGAGATCGAGGTGGAGGAGTGTGCGGCACCGAACGGATCGTATTCGCTTTCGGCCCGGCGGGTGAAGCCGGAAAGCCCGTCCTCCTGGCGCAGCGTGCGAATGCGGTCACGCCGGCCGGTCAGGATCTTGTGCGGATAACACTGGTGGCCGACGTCGAAGATCAGCCTGTCGTCCGGCGTGTTGAATACCTTGTGGATGGCGATCGTCAGTTCCACGACGCCAAGGCCGGCGCCGAGATGGCCACCGGTCCGCGACACCGCATCGATCATCTCGTCGCGCAATTCGCGGGCAAGCTGCGTCAGGTCGCGATCTTCGATCTCGCGAAGATCGGCGGGAAGCATGACCTTGTCGAGCAATGGCGTGGCGGGAGTTGATGTCACGAATAGCGGCCTTTTCTGCTCTTTTCCGGAAGCGTGTTCCTCCCCAAGATGAGAAGAAAGCAGGCTTTTTCAAGTTGCATGACCCGCGGTTCTACCCGATTTCAGGCTACGGGCAAGGGGACAAACTCCTCCTCGTCCCCGGGGACGATGTCGAAACGGCCTGTGCGCCACTCATCTTTCGCCTTTTCGATGCGCTCCTTGGAGGAGGAAACGAAGTTCCACCAGATATAGCGCTTCGAATTCAGCGCAGCGCCGCCGAACAGCATCAGATGGCAGCCCGGAGTGCCGGCTTCGAGCGTGATATTGTCGCCCGGACGGAAGACGAGAAGCTGGTCTGCCGCAAACCGGTCGCCGGAAACGACCAGTTCGCCGGAAAGAATGTAGACCGCCCGTTCCTCATGCGCCGCTGCAAACGGGAAGCGCCTGCCAGCCTCGAGGCGGAGATCGACATAGAGCGTATCGGTGAAGGTCGAGACGGGCGAACCGAGACCCTCGAAAGCGCCGATCACCACCCGGCCGCTCGCGCCGTCCGCATCGATGACCGGCATTTTTTCCTTGCCCGTGTGCGAGAAGGTCGGATCGATCTCCTCCTTGTCGTCCGGCAGTGCCAGCCACGTCTGCAGCCCGGAGACCGACATCGGATGGCCGCGCAGGTTTTCCGGCGTGCGTTCCGAATGCACGATGCCACGGCCGGCGGTCATCAGGTTGATGTCGCCCGGCCGGATGACCAGTTCGGTGCCGAGGCTGTCGCGATGCTTGATCTCGCCATCGAACAGGTAGGTGACGGTGGAAAGCCCGATATGCGGATGCGGCTTGACGTCCAGCGCCTCGTCGGCGCGCAGCAGCGCCGGTCCCATCCGGTCGAAGAAGATGAAAGGTCCCACCAGCCTTTTCTGCCGGCTCGGCAAAGCGCGCCGCACGGAAAACCCGCCGATATCGCTGGTGCGCGGAATGATCAGGTTCTCGATCGCATCGCAGGCAAAGGCATCGCCCGCGACCGGGTCGTTTCCGGGGAAGAAGGACATGAAGGGACTCGCTACACTGTTTCCTGGTCGGCCGGATACTGCGCCAGGAATGTTTCGAGTTCAACGAGAAGCGGCGGCAGCCATCTCCTCGGACAATGAGCTAAGTTTGACCGCCGCTTCGGAAAGGCGTGCAAAACATCGCTCGACAGCGTCGCGGACCAGTCGATGTCCCGCATATGCCTGAAAATCATGCCCCGAGAGCACTAGCGACACCCGCTCAAGGCGACCTCATCTCCTATCGTCGCCCCAAGCTCCATACATCCACCCGTATGGCACAGCCTCCACCCACTCGGCGTCATGCCGGACGCCGCAAGTGAAACGCGCTCCTGCGGCGGCAGCGTCGGGTGCCAAACCCACCAGCCGTCCTTCAGCACCGCGTCCGGCCCAGGCTCCATGCCCGCGCCGGAACCCTTCACCTCCGCTTGGCGAAGCTCCAGACCGGCCGGCGTCACGGCCCATGTCTCTCGCCATTCGGACTTCTGCACCGAATGCGTCCAGGAGAGCGTGAACATCGAGAGGGCGAGCGCCGTCACCTTGCCGCCTGCCAGGATGCAGAGGCTCATTGCCCGCAGCTCATGTCAGTGCCGGTGCGGTCGGCGCGTTGCGGTTGCGCCACCAGTGTTGGGCGACGACGACGATGCCGAGCGTCCAGCCGACCTCGTCGGTCCAGGGAAGCGCCATTACAAGGCTGGCGCCCGCGACGAACGCAAGCAGGCGCTCCCACGAGGCCATGCGGGCGAACAGGAAGCCGACGACCGCCGTGCCCCAGAGAGCGATGCCGAAGCACGCCTTGAGGAAGACATAGGCGACCTCGACCGGATAACCCCAAGCCGCGGCGATCGCACCCGGATCCTGCAGCATCAGAGCCGGCGTGTAGACGGCCATGAACGGCACTACGAAACCGGCGGTCGCGAGCTTGGTCGCCTCCACGCCGATCTTCAGCCCGGAGGTCTTCGCCATAGGTGCCGCCGCGAAGGCGGCGAGGGCGACGGGTGGCGTAAGGTCCGCCATGATGCCGAAGTAGAAGACGAACATGTGGCTGACGATCAGCGGCACGCCGAGTTCCAGAAGGGCAGGTCCCGCAAGCGACGAGGTGATGATGTAGTTCGGGATCGTCGGAATCCCCATGCCGAGGATCAGGCAGGTGATCATCGTCAAGACCAGCGACAGGAACAGATTGTGCTCGCCGACCCGGATGATGGCGCCGACAAAGGTCGAAGCGATCCCGGTCAGCGTCAGCGTGCCGATGACGATGCCGACGATGGCGCAGGCGATGCCGACGGGCAATGCGTTCTTGGCGCCCTCCGCCATCGCGTCACGGCAGATCGCCAATGTCTCGCGCCCGCCCTTGACGAAGATGCAGCCAACGATCAGGGCGAGGATGACGATCGCCAGGAAGTTTACCCCGTACCGCAGGAATGAGGCGGCGGCGATGCCGAGCACGACCCAGAAGACGAGGCGGAAGGCGAGCGGGCCGATACTTGCGGCAAGCGGCATGCCGAGGATCAGCACGATGACCAGCGCCAGGCCCATCGTACCGGCGAAAATCGGCGTATAGCCGGCAAACAGCAGGTAGACGAGGGCGGCGAGGGGCAGGATCAGCGGCCAGTGCTCCCTGACAGCCGCCCAGGGGTTCGGCAGTTCGGCCTTGTTCATGCCCTTGAGGCCGGCCTTGCCCGCCTCCAGGAACACCATCCAGAAGCAGACGCCGAAATAGAGCACGGCCGGGATGATCGCCGCCTTGACGATCTCCGCATAGGAGACGTTAAGCGTCTCGGCCATGATGAAGGCGACGGCGCCCATGACCGGCGGCATGATCTGCCCGCCCATCGACGACGTCGCCTCGACGCCACCCGCAAAGGCGGAGCGGAAACCGAAGCGCTTCATCAGCGGAATGGTGAACTGGCCGGAGGCGACGACATTGGCGACGCCGGAGCCGGAAATCGTGCCCATCAGCGCCGACGACATGACGCAGACCTGCGCCGGCCCGCCGCGCCAGGTGCCGACGAGGCCAAGCGCGAAATCGTTGAACAGCGCCAGCATGCCGGCGCGTTCCAGAAACGCCGCAAAGACCACGAAGATGAAGATATAGGCCGCCGAGACGTAGATGGGCGTGCCGTAGATGCCCTCGGTCCCGTAGGCGAAATTCTCGATGATCTGCTCGAAATCGTAGCCGCGATGGATGAACGGTCCGGGAGCGTATTGCCCGAAAAAGCAGTAGGCGAGGAATATGGCGGCGATGATCGTCAGCGGCAGGCCCATCAGTCGCCGCGCCGCTTCGAAGACCAGCACGATGAGGACGGCTCCGAGGATGAGGTCCGGTATCGTCAGGAACCCGCTGCGCTGGATGAGGTCGGTATAAAACACCCAATTGTAGATGCCGGTGAGAAAACCGACGATGCCGAGCGCCCAGAACCAGATCTTGCCGGCTTTCGTCTTAGCGACGAGATTGCCGATCAGCACGAAACCGAGCAGCAACAGGAAGCCCACATGCATAGCGCGGACGATCTGGCTCGCAAGCGTGCCGTAGGCGGCCGTCCAGAGTTGGAAAAGGGTAAAGGCAAAGGCGATCCAGAAGGCAATCCGCCCGGTGATCCCTTCGCCGAAGCCGGCCGGCAGGCCCTCGATCGGCTCTTCGGCCGAGTGCGGACCGTTCTGGTTCTGCAGCATTGACGCGTCGGACATCGTCTCTCCGGAAAATCTCGAAATTTCGGGCCTCTTCTCGTGAAGCGGGGAGAAATAGACGCACGGCGCGGACGAGGGGCAGGCCGCTCCTCATCCCTCGCCGCCTCGCTATGCGCGGCATGTCTCCCGCTCGAGAGAGGACGAAGCGGGATTACTTTACCAACCCGGCTTCCTTGTAATACCGTTCGGCGCCCGGATGCAGCGGCACCGGCATGCCCTCCAGCGCCTTCTTCACGTCGATCGCCTTGGCGGCTGCGTGCGCGGCGGAAAGCTTCGGCAGGTTGGAGAACAGCAGCTTGGTCATCTGGTAGACGGTTTCGTCGGAGACGCCCGAATGGGTGATCAGGAAGTTGCCGACGGCGGCGGTCTCCACATCCGCGGTCTGGCCCTCGTAGGTGCCGGCCGGGATTTTCACCGAGACATAAGGCGCGCCGATCTTGGCGACCTCCGCGGCAGGGATCGCCACCACGTTGATCTTCAGCGAGGTCGCAAGGTCGCGGATCGAAGCGACGCCGAGACCTGCCGACTGAAGCGTCGCATCGAGCTGGCGGTTCTTGATCAGCTCGACGGATTCGGCGAACGGCAGGTATTCGGTCTTGCCGAGGTCCTTGTAGGACATGCCGGCGGCCGTGAAGATGGCGCGGGCGTTGAGTTCCGTGCCGGAAGCCGGCGCCCCGACCGAAAGGCTCTTGCCCTTGAGATCGGCAAGCGTCTTCACGCCGGAATCGGCGCTGGCGACCACCTGGATATAGTTCGGGTAGATGGCGGCGATACCGCGCAGCTTGTCGAGCTTGGCGGGAAAGCCCGCTTCCTTGTTGCCCTTCCAGGCCTCCTGGACGGAATCACCGAGCGAAAAGGCGATTTCGCCGCGCCCTGCCTGCAGCAGGTTGAGGTTCTCGACGGAAGCCTTGGTCGCCTGCACCTGGGTGCGCGCGTCCTTGATCCCCTGTCCGTAGATTTCCGCAAGCGCCACGCCGAGCGGATAATACACGCCCGACGTGCCGCCGGTCAGTACGTTGATGAATTCCGCAGCCTTCGCGCCGGCGGCGGAAAATGCCGTCGAAACGGCAAGTGTCGCCACGAACATGAGATTGATTTTACTGGACTTCACGCCGAAGTTCATAATGGTCTCCTCCCAAAGTAACCACTTAGATGGTGGCTATCATGGGGAGGTGGTCCCGGTGCGTCAATCGGTTTATGACGCAATCCTTGCGAAGGTTGTAAGACTTTGGTTTTAGGCTGCGGCGGTCACTCGCCGTCGAGCGGTTCGACGCCCTGCGGCTTGCCGGCCCGGTCGAGGCGGATCTTTTCGATGCGGTTTTCGGCGGCAGTCAGCAGCTTTTCGCAATGTTTCTTCAGCGCTTCGCCGCGCTCGTAGATGGCGATCGACTCGTCGAGTGCCACGTCGCCCCGTTCCAGCCGCGCGACGATGCTTTCGAGTTCGGCGACGGCCTTTTCGAAGGAATAGCCGCTCACATCGAGGGTCTCGGTGTTCTCGGTCATCGTCTATCCCTTCATCAGCCTGCAGATGTGCATGCCCGCCGATTCGGCGAGCCCTTCCAGATCATATCCGCCCTCGAGCAGGCTGACGATACGGTTGCCGGCATATTTCCCGGCGATCTCCATCAGCCGGCCGGTGGCCCAGTCGAAATCGTCGCCGACGAGATTGATCTGTGCCAACGGATCGCGATGGTGCGCGTCGAAGCCGGCCGAGATGATGATGAAATCCGGGCGGAAATTGTCGAGCGCCGGCAGCACGCGCGATTTGAAGGCCTCGCGAAAATATTCGCTGCCGGTATCGGGCGAAAGCGGGGCGTTGACCACGTTGTTCTTGGTGCCGGTCTCGTTCTTGGCGCCGGTGCCGGGATAAAGCGGCATCTGGTGTGTCGAACAGAACAGCACCGACGGATCGTCCCAGAAGATGTCCTGCGTGCCGTTGCCGTGATGCACGTCCCAATCGACGATCGCAACGCGCTCCATTCCGTATTTCCGTTGCGCATGGCGGGCGGCGATCGCGGCATTGTTGAACAGGCAGAAGCCCATCGCCTTGTCTTTTTCGGCATGGTGGCCGGGGGGCCTTGCCGCGACGAAGGCGTTGTCGACTTTGCCGGTCGCCACGTCGTCGACGGCCGCCATCGCGCCGCCGATGCCCGTCAGTGCCGCCTGAAAGCTTTTCGGCCCCACATAGGTGTCGGCCTCGATCTGGCGGATCGTATCCTCCTCGGGGATTTCGCGCATGACGGCGCGCAGGTGCTCCTCGGGATGGGCGAGCAGGACCGCGTCCTCGTTCGCCTGGGGAGCGTCCTTGCGGTCGAGCCGGGCGAAATTCGGATGTTCCAGCGCAATCGCCAGCGAGCGCAGCCGGTCCGCCCGTTCGGGATGTCCTTCGGGCGTGCTGTGTTCGAGGAAGATCTTGTGTTCGTAAAGGCGCGTGGTCATGCGGCGGCCTCGTCAGGGGTCAGTCCGGTATGGACCTTTCCGACATGGCGCAGAAAGCTGACTTTTTCAAGCCGCAACCCCTTGCTCTTGTGCTTGTTTAGCTTGAAAGAATGGTCTTACATGAATGGGTGCAGCCCAGAGGGTATCGTGGCCAAAGAGTCAGTCAAGTCTCAAGAATTCCGGGTTCCTTTCCGCGATGTCGACATGAACGGAGAGATGTTCCGGTCTTCCTATGTCGTGCGGGCGGAAGAAGCCGTCACGGAATTCTGGCGCCGCCGCAAGCCGCAGAAGGACGATCCGTTCTTCAGGATCGGCAAGATCACCTGCACGTTCCATGCGGCCCTGAAGCTCGGGGATATTGTCCACACGCATATCGGCGTCAGCAAGATCGGTGGAAAGTCGGCAGGTTTCCTCGTCCATATGCTGCGGGACAACGAGGCCGTCGCGGAGGCCGAGATCGTCTGGATGACCTGCGACCCCGACAGCATGGAGCCGGTGCCGCTTCCCGAAGACCTGCGCGACTGGCTCTATCAGTTCCTGGATTGACGATCGCTGTTGATCAGGCCCGTTGCGGCAGCAGCGGGTAGCCGACCATGACGGCACGTCCTGCAAGCGCCGCGATCATCGCCTTCAACACATCGCCCGGAACGAAGGAGAGGTCGCCGATGAAGGCGGTCGCAAGCCCGGTGCCCGTGACAAAGGCGAGGTAGAGGATGCCGAGCGCGTGATCGACAACCACGCCGCCGAGCAGGGCCGCGAGGAAAAAGCCAGTGATCTGCACAAGGCCGCTCTGCGAACGATCGACGAAGCGCTCGGAGCAATAACCGGTGACGACGGCCGCGAAGAACCAGCCGACCAGATAACCGGCGGTCGGCGAGGCGAAGGTGGCAAGGCCACCGCGTCCACCCGATAGAACCGGCAGGCCGATCGCGACAAGGAGCAGGACCAGAAGCACCGCGAACCCACCGCGCTTGGCGCCGAGAATGACGCCCGCCAGCATGACGCCCAGCGATTGGGCGGTGATCGGCACCGGAATGAAGCCGAGCATGATCGGCGGCACGAGGCCGAGCGCCACGATAATGGCGGCGAAAAGGGCGGCCAGAACGAGATCACGGGTGGTCATGCTATGCGATTCCCTGGTTGTCATATGAGATTATTTCTGCGCCCGGATGCCACGTGCGTCAATGGCGGCGGCGATCTCGTCGGCGTTTTTGAGCGTCAGGATGATCAGTGGCACCGCCAGCGTCAGCGGCCGGACCTTCAGTCCGCGGGCGCGGTGCGCGTCGCGGATGGCCTGGTATCGGCTGAGGATCTCCGGCACGAAACGGATGACCAGACCGATTGAAAGCCCGATATCCGCGGCCTTGACGAGCCCCAGGCGCTCCAGCGGCATGGCAAGGCGGGTGATCTCGTCGATGAAGTCGCCGGTGCTGGTGGTCGCCGTCACGGCCGCGGCGAAGAGGGCAAGCGCCGTCAGCCGCGTGGCGACGACCAGCGCGTCGTGACGGCCGTTGAGGACGAGCGTGAAGAGCCCGACGATGGCGATGGTCAGCAGGATCGGTCGCAGCCGCAGCCAGGATTGGCGCCATCCCAGCCGCAGCGATGAGTAGACGATGACGCCGAGCAAGGCCGTTACCGACAGAACGGCCGGCGAATGGACAAGGAAAAGGACAAGGCTGAGTGCGGCAAGGCCGAGAAGTTTCGTCCGCGGCGTAAGCCCGTGCAGGAATGTGTCGCCCTCCACATAGAGCGTCTTCATGCCGCAAGCTCGCGGTAGCGCGCAATGACTTCCGCCGGCGCGCCGTCATCGGCGAGACGGCCTTCGTGGAAGAGCAGAACCCGGTCGAACTCGGTGATCAGACCGAGGTCATGGCTGATGACGATAACGTTTTCGTCGAGCCCGTGGATGGTCCGCTCCACCAGGCCGCGGTTTTTGAGATCGAGCTGGTTGGTCGGTTCGTCCATGATCAGGATGTCCGGCCGGGTCACCAGAACCGAGGCAAGCGCCGCGAGCTGCAGTTCTCCGCCCGAAAGTTCGTGCGCGCGCCGGTCGGCGAGATGGGAGATGCCGAAACGAGCAAGCACGGCCTCGACCGCCGCCTCCGTGTCCGTCTTCGACAGTGTTCGCGACTTCAGCCCCAGCGCGATGTCTTCTTTAAGGATCGGCAGGATGATCTGGTTCTGCGGGTTTTGGAAGATGAAGCCTGCCTGGCCGCGAACCTTGTCGCCGTCCTTGACCGTATCGAAGCCGTTGACGGTCACCTGGCCTGCGGCAGGCAGCACCAGCCCGTTGATCATCCGCGCGAACGTCGTCTTGCCGGAACCGTTGAGACCGATCACCCCGATCCGCCGTTCGCCGAGCGACAGCGTCAGCGGATGAACGACGGTGCGTCCCTCGAAACGCGCTTCTGCCTGTTCGAAACGGATATCCAAGCCTGTCCCTCTATGTTCAGCGGTCTATAGACCGGAAGATGGGGAAGGGGAATGCGGAACCGAACGTGAACATTGAATCCGGCTCGGCGACATTCTAGTCTACGTGCCATGGCGATTCTCATTCCGAACGATCAGGCCCGCAAGATCTTCCTCGAACGGCAGCGGCTTTGCGAACCGCCCGGCCGGGCGCTGACCAAATCCGGCCTGCTGCAGCTCATCGACGATCTCGGCTTCGTGCAGGTGGACAGTATCGCCACCGTCGAGCGCGCCCATCACATGATCCTGTTCTCGCGCAACCAGACCTATCGGCGCGAACATCTGACCGCGCTTCTGGAGAAGGACGGCGAGCTGTTCGAACACTGGACGCACGACGCCTCGATCATCCCGGCGAGCTTCTTCCGCTATTGGAAACACCGTTTTCGCCGCCGGGAGCCTGTTCTTGCCGAACGCTGGAGGAAATGGCACGGCGAGGGGTTCGACGCCGCCTTCGAGGAAACCTTCCAGCATATTGCCGAAAACGGCGCGATCATGTCGCGCGACATGAAGGCCGATGACCACAAGTCCGGCGGCTGGTGGAACTGGCACCCGAACAAGACGGCGCTCGAATATTACTGGCATACCGGCAAGCTGGCGATCGCCGGCCGCGTCAATTTCCAGAAGATCTACGATCTGATGGAACGGGTGATCCCGCCGCAGCATCACGAGCCGGAAGTCAGCCACGAGGCATTCGTCGACTGGGCCTGCCGCAGCGCCATGACCCGCCTCGGTTTTGCGACCTCCGGAGAGCTTGCCGCCTTCTTCGATCTCGTCACCCCGGACGAGGCGAAGGACTGGGTGAAGTCCCATCGCGATGAACTGGTGGAAGTGCTGATCGAGGCGGCGGACGGCAGCCGCCCGCGCCCCTCCTTCGCCTTCCTCGGCTTCCCCGAAAACCTGGGTGAGATCCCCGAACCGCCCGCCCGCGTCCGTGTCCTCAGCCCCTTCGATCCGCTGCTGCGCAATCGCGACCGGGCCGAGCGGTTGTTCAACTTCTTCTA
Source organism: Neorhizobium vignae (assembly GCF_000732195.1). Classification (GTDB taxonomy): domain Bacteria; phylum Pseudomonadota; class Alphaproteobacteria; order Rhizobiales; family Rhizobiaceae; genus Neorhizobium; species Neorhizobium vignae. The sequence goes on along the minus strand of NZ_JNNU01000011.1, from coordinate 201,092 downwards.
CCGGATCGAGGTTTTCGTGCCGGAGCCGAAGCGCCAATACGGCTACTACGTCTTTCCGCTGCTCGAAGGCGACCGCATGATCGGCCGCATCGACATGAAGGCGGACCGCAAGTCCGGCACGCTGGGCGTGAAGAGGCTGTGGCTGGAAAAGGGTGTGCGCGCTTCGGCTGGGAGATTGGAGAAGCTGGATGCGGAACTGTTGCGTGTCGGGCGGTTCGCGGGGGTGGACAAGGTGACCTATCAGGATGGCTGGCGGGGCGAATAGGCGAAACCGGCGAAAACCGCGTGCCGTTCTGCGGTCGCACCCCCTCTGCCCTGCCGGACATCTCCCCCTCAAGGGGGGAGATCGGATGGAGTTGCCCCATCATGATCGTAGGGATGAAACTAAACACTTCCATTGCCGCTGAAACTTCGCGCTTCAATGAGAGGCGATGAGCTCGCCTCTGGCTGATCTCCCCCCTTTGAGGGGGAGATGCCCGGCAGGTCAGAGGGGGGCCTCACGGAACTCCCTCAATTTGGAGATGTCCTTAGGAACTCGCGCTCCAAGTCGACCCGAAACCTACCCCTTCCACCGCAGGAACACCGTCGCCAGCGGCGGCAATACGACCGATATGGAAAACTCCCTGCCATGCGCCGGCGCACGCTCGGTCCAGGCTTCCGCCTGCCCCAGATTGGACCCGCCATAGAGCGCCGCATCGGTGTTCAGCACCACCTCCCAGCGTCCCTCCGCCGGCACGCCGATGCGGTAGCCGTGCCGCGGCATGGGCGTAAGGTTCGAGGCGACCAGCACATGCGAGGATCGGTCTTCGCTGCTCCTCAACATGCCATAGACGGAATTCTCGGCGTCGTCGGCCACCGCCCATTCGAAGCCTTCATGATGTAGGTCGCCGAATTGCAATGCGGGTTCCTGGGCATAGAGCATGTTCAGGTCGCGGATCAGCCGTTGGACCCCTGCGTGGTCGGGACTGTCCAGCAGGTCCCAGACGACCGAGCCGTCATGGTTCCACTCGGTCTCCTGCGCCAGTTCGCCGCCCATGAACATCAGCTTTTTGCCGGGATGGCCCCACATGAAGCCGTAATAGGCGCGAAGGTTGGCAAGCTTCTGCCAGCGGTCGCCCGGCATCTTGGCCACCAGCGAACCTTTGCCGTGCACCACTTCGTCATGGGAAAGCGGCAGGATGAAGCGTTCGGAATAGGCATAGATCATTCCAAAGCTCATCGCCCCGTGCTGGTATTTCCGGTAGACTGGGTCTTCCTGCATGTAATGCAGAGTGTCGTGCATCCAGCCCATGTTCCATTTGAAGTCGAAGCCGAGCCCACCCTCTTCGGTCGTCTTGGTGACGCCCGGCCAGGCGGTCGATTCCTCCGCCGCCGTGAATGCGTGCGGGCAGCGGTCATGGATGATGCTGTTCAGGTGCTTGAAGAATTCAACCGCTTCGAGGTTCTCGCGCCCGCCATACTGGTTGGGGATCCATTCGCCCTCGTTGCGGCTATAGTCGCGGTAGAGCATCGAGGCGACCGCATCGACCCGCAGCGCATCGACATGGTAATGCTCCAGCCATTCGAGCGCCGAGGCGATCAGGAAGCCTTTCACCTCGTTGCGGCCGAGATTGTAGATCAGCGTGTTCCAATCCCTGTGGAAACCTTCACGAGGATCGGCATGCTCGTAGAGCGGCGTGCCGTCGAACTTGGCCAGACCCCAGACGTCGGTCGGGAAATGCGCCGGCACCCAGTCGAGGATGACGCCGATGCCCGCCGCATGGCAGCGGTCTATGAAATAGGCGAAGTCCTCCGGCGTGCCGTGACGTCCGGTCGGGGCGAACAGTCCGAGAGGCTGATAACCCCAGGATCCGCCGAACGGATGCTCCATGATCGGCAGCATTTCGATATGGGTGAAACCGAGGTTCTGAACGTAGGGGATCAGTCGCTGGCTGAGTTCCACCCAGTCGAGATGGCGGTTTCCTTCTTCGGCGATCCGCAGCCACGAGCCGAGATGCACCTCGTAGATCGACATCGCCCCTTCGCGGGCGCGGTCCGCGCGTTGCCTGCGCATCCAGTCCTCGTCGGTCCAGCGGAACGGTTTCGAGGAGGCGACGATCGACGCCGTCGACGGCGCTGCCTCGCTGGAGCGGGCGACCGGATCGGCCTTTTGCGCCAGCAGATTGCCGTTGCCGTCGAGGATTTCGAACTTGTAGCGCTCGCCGTGGGTGAGGCGCGGAAGGAAGAGTTCCCATATGCCGGCCTGTGTGCGAAGCCGCATCGGGTAGCGCCGTCCGTCCCAGGCGTTGAAATCGCCGACCACCGAGACACGCCGCGCGTTCGGCGCCCAGACCGCGAAGCGCACGCCCTCTATGCCCTCGACCTCCATCGGTATGGCGCCGAGCGTACGGCCGAGATCGTAATGGGTGCCCTGGCCGATCAGGTGCAGGTCGAGATCGCCGAGCAGCAGCGGGAAGGAGTAGGGATCTTCCATCTCCTGGATGGCGTCCGGCCAGTGGATCCGGAAGAAATAGGGCGTCGTGCTGCCGGTCACGCCGGCAAACAGCCCGCCTTCATGGATGGTTTCCAGCTCGGCCAGCACCTTGCCGGTCTCGGTCTCCACCACGTCGACCGACAGTGCTCCGGGCATCAGCGCCCGAACCACGGTCAGGCTGCCGTATTGATGGCGTCCGAGGATCGAGAATGGGTCTCCGTGATGTCCTTCGACCAAGGCTGCCAAGCCCTCGCGGACGGTGCCGATCATCAGGTCTGTGCGCTCGTATCTCATGAGACGTTCTCCAGAAGTCGGGATGCGATCGCCGAGAAGCCGGCAAGCGGAAGGGGAAGCCAGTGCGGACGGCTGCGCACTTCGTAGGCGATCTCGTAGGCAGCCTTTTCAAGCAGGAAGAGATCGAGGATCCGCGCGCGGACCTCCTGCGGAATGCGCAGCGCCTCGGAATTCTCGATCGCCTCGAAATAGGCGTCGAGGAAGGCCGGTTCCGCCATCTCGATGAAACGGGCGACGAGCTCCTTGTGGCGGGCGTCGTCCACTTCGCTGACGATTTCCCGGTCGAGATCGGCGGAGGCGGCAAGGTAGCTCAGCGACCGCAAAAGTCCCGCGACGTCACGCAGCGGATTGGTCTTGGCGCGGCGCTCGGCGAGGTCGCGGGTCGGTTCGCCTTCGAAGTCGATGATATAGGCGTCGCCTTCCGCAACCAGGATCTGGCCGAGATGGAAATCGCCATGGTTGCGGGTCATCAGCGTGCCTTCGACGGCGCTGGCAAGATGCGTGGCGAGGCCGAGAAGCTGGTCGCGGCGGTCGAGGATCGCTTTTGCCTCGAGGGCGATATCCGAATCCAGACCTTCGACCGTTTTTTCGAGGATCGCCAGGCTGTGGGAAATCTGGCCCGTGACGGCCTCGCGCCATTTTTCGGCATCGGCCGCCGTTGCCCGGACCGGCTGAAAGTCCGGGTCGTCGGTTGGCTGGGCGAGCGCCGCATGCAACTCGCCGAGCCGTTTGCCGATGGTCGCGACCAAGTTTACGAGCGGCTTGAAATGCTCGTCCACCACCTCGCCCTCAAGGCCGGTCACCACGATCTCGTCGATGGCGCGGCGCAGATTGCTGAGCATCCAGTTCCAGGCGTCGCCCTGATTGCGGATCGCACTCTGAACGATGATCAGGGTGTAGCGATCGCCCTCCGGGGCCGTGCGGGCGACCTCGCCGAGCAGTTGCGCGGTGTTCTGATAACCGACATTGGTCAGATATCGGGTCATTTCGACTTCCGGATGTACGCCGGGGAAGACATGCCGGATGAGCTTCACCATGGCCAGGTCGCCCAAAATAAGCGAACTGTTGGATTGCTCCGCCGAGAGCCAACGGATGGCCATGTCGTCGGTAACCGTCAGGCTGTCGAGACTTTCCGTACCGATGAATTCCAATGTGCCGGCGCGACCGGAAATCACCGAACGCTCGCGAAGGCCACGCATCACGCCGCGCGCCAGGCCCTCCATGGCGAACCCGTCGGTCAGGAAGCCGACTCGGCGACCCTGGCGGATACGGGCGAGCGCCAGCTGCTGGGCGAGCGCGGTGGGCTGCGCATCGTCCCAGGACACGGCAAGCGGCAACAGATAGGTGTCCTTGCGGCCATCCACCTCCGCCTCGAGCTCACCGAGCAGGATGTTGTTGGCAAAGGCGATCGGCGTTGCCGCGACCAGCGTGGCACCATTTAGGACCTGCCCCTTGGAGCCGAACCAGCGCCGCTTGCCGAGATAGGCTGGAAGAACCTCGTTGGACAGCGTTGCGGCAAGCCGGGGCTCGTCGACCAGTTCCTGCAGGTCGCGGCGGGTGACCATGGTCACCATGTCCTGCATCTGCTCCGGGGGCTCCTTGCGCCAGACGGGGCCGTCGGCTTCGGCCACGAGCTGGAACCAGAAGAAGCCGAACGGCTGTAGGGTGAGCAGATAGGTGAGCTGGCCGATCGGCGGGAAGGGCGACATGCCCGAAAGCTCGATCGGCACGCGGCCGGCGAAATGCGCCAGGTCGAGTTCCACCGCCTGCGGCAGGCGCGAGAGATTGGCGACGCATAGGATCGTCTCGCCATTGTATTCGCGCAGATAGGCGAGGATCTTGCGGTTGCCCGGCGTCAGGAATTTCAGCGAGCCGCGGCCGAAGGCAGAGTGCTTGTTGCGCAATGCCAGCATGCGCCGGGTCCAGTTCAGCAGCGAATGGGCATCGGAACCTTGCGCCTCGACATTCACCGCCTCGTAGCCGTAGAGCGGGTCCATCACCGGCGGCAGGACGAGCCGGGCCGGATCGGCCTTGGAGAAGCCGCCATTGCGGTCCGGCGACCATTGCATCGGGGTGCGCACCCCGTCGCGGTCGCCGAGATAGATGTTGTCGCCCATGCCGATCTCGTCGCCGTAATAGAGAACCGGCGTTCCGGGCATCGAAAGCAGCAGTGCGTTCATCAGCTCGATGCGACGGCGGTCGCGCTCCATCAGCGGTGCCAACCGGCGGCGAATGCCCAGATTGATGCGGGCGCGGCGATCGGCGGCATAGATGTTCCAGAGGTAGTCGCGTTCCTCGTCGGTCACCATTTCGAGCGTCAGCTCGTCATGGTTTCGCAGGAAGATCGCCCACTGGCAGTTTTCCGGGATTTCCGGCGTCTGGCGCATGATGTCGGTGATCGGGAAACGGTCTTCCTTGGCGATCGCCATGTACATGCGCGGCATCAGCGGGAAGTGGAACGCCATGTTGCATTCGTCGCCATTGCCGAAATACTCGTTCGTGTCCTCCGGCCATTGATTGGCCTCGGCGAGCAGCATCTTGCCGGGATGGGTGGAATCGAGGGAGGCGCGGATCTTCTTCAGGATCTCGTGGGTCTCGGGCAGGTTCTCGTTGTTCGTCCCCTCGCGCTCGACGAGATAGGGGATCGCGTCCAGCCGGAAGCCGTCGATGCCGGTATCCGCCCAGAAGCGCATGACGCCGAGCAATTCCTCCAGCACCTGCGGATTGTCGAAGTTGAGGTCCGGCTGGTGGGAGTAGAAGCGGTGCCAGTAATAGGCGCCGGCGACCGGGTCCCAGGTCCAGTTCGATTTTTCCGTGTCGAGGAAAATGATCCGGGTTTCGGGGAATTTCTGGTCTGTATCCGACCAGACGTAGAAGTCGCGCTCCGGAGAGCCGGGCGGCGCATGCCGCGCCCGCTGGAACCACGGATGCTGGTCGGACGTGTGGTTGATGACGAGCTCGATGATGACCCGGATGCCGCGCTGGTGCGCCGCCTCGACGAAGGCCTGGAACTCCTCGATCGTGCCGCAGTCGGAGCTGACATTGCCGTAGTCGGCGATGTCGTAACCATCGTCGCGGCGCGGCGAGGGAAAGAAGGGCAGCAGCCAGATCGCGTTCGCCCCGAGCGAGGCAATATGGTCTAGTTTCTCATGCAGGCCCTGAAAGTCGCCGATCCCGTCACCATTCGCATCGAAGAACGATTTGATGTGGAGCTGGTAGATGACGGCGTCCTTGTACCATAGCGGATCGCCCTCATTCATCTGTGCCGGGTTTTGCCCCTGGCCCCGGTTTGCACTCGTCATATCCATTTTTTTGCTTTCTCCCCTATCTCACGCGCCAGATCGCAAAGGGCAGGCCCCAATGGGGATCGAGCCGCAGCCTTTGCATCTTGCCGGTCCAGGTGAACTTTTGGCCGGTGATCAGGTCGTCGACGTCAAGTGCGCCATGGTCCGGGAGGTTCCATGACCAGAGCGGTATTTCGACATCCGCCTCCTGCGCATTGTGCGGATCGAGGTTGATCGCGATCAGCAGGACGTTCTCGCGACCGGCACTCGCTTTCTCGAAGAACATGATGTTGTCGTTCCAGGCGGTGAGGAGCTGCAGGCCGAGATGCGAATGCAGCGCCGGATTCTCGCGGCGGATCCGGTTGAGCAGGGTGATCTCGCCCTTGATGTTGCCGGGACGGTCGTAGTCCCAGGCGCGGATCTCGTATTTCTCCGAATCCGCATATTCCTTGCGCTTGGCATCCGGCCGGCCCTCGCAAAGCTCGAAACCGTTATAGACACCCCAGAGACCGGACAGCGTCGCGGCAAGGGCGGCGCGGATCAGATAGGCCGGCCGCGGCGCGTTTTGCAGAAAGTCCGGATTGATGTCGTGGGTGTTGACGAAGAAATGCGGGCGGAAGAACTCCTTCGGCTCCTCGGTGGTGATCTCGCGCATATACTGCTCGAGTTCCCACTTGGCATTGCGCCAGGTGAAATAGGTATAGGACTGCGAGAAGCCGACCTTGGCGAGCCGGTACATCACTTTCGGCTTGGTGAAGGCCTCCGACAGGAAGACGACGTCCGGATGCCGCGCGCGGATGTCGGCGATCAGCCACTCCCAGAACGGGAAGGGTTTCGTGTGCGGATTGTCGACGCGGAACAGTTTTACGCCGTTGTCGACCCATTTTTGCACGATGTTGCGGAGTTCCACCCAGAGCGAGGGGATCGCGTCATGGGCGTAGAAATCGACATTGACGATGTCCTCGTATTTCTTCGGCGGATTTTCCGCATACCGGATCGTCCCGTCCGGCCGCCAGTCGAACCAGCCGGGATGTGATTTCAGCCAGGGATGATCGGGCGAGGCCTGGATCGCCAGGTCGAGCGCGATTTCAAGGCCCTCGTCCTGGGCGGCGTCCACCAGGCGGCGGAAGTCCTCGAACGTGCCGAGCTCCGGATGGATCGCGTCATGACCGCCGTCCTCCGAGCCGATCGCATAGGGGCTGCCCGGATCGCCCGGCGCGGGGCTCAGCGAGTTGTTCTTGCCCTTGCGGTTGGTCTTGCCGATCGGATGGACGGGCGGGAAATAGAGAACGTCGAAACCCATGTCGCGGATGGCGGGAAGCCGCTTGATGACGTCGTCGAACGTGCCGTGACGGTTCGGATCGCCACTCTGCGAGCGGGGAAAGATCTGGTACCAGTTGGCGAAACCGGCAGCGATACGCTCCGCATCGACCTGGATCGCCTGTGAGCGGACCTTGAAGGGCCGACGGTCGGCCTCCGCCATCAGATCGGCGGTCTCCGGCGCCAGCAGGATTTCCGTGCGCTGCGGGTCCTGCACTTCGGTCAGCTTGTCGAACAGGGTTTTCAGCCGTGTCTTGATCCTGCCGGACGAATTGTCCAGCGCATCGAGAACGAGGTTGATGCCTTCCTGGATTTCCAGCCTCAGATCGAGCCGCGCTTCATGCTTTTTGACGAATTCATAGCGGAAGATCGCGAAGGGATTGCGCCAGGCCTCGATCATGAATTCGTGGCGCCCCATGCGTTTCAGCGTGAATTCCGCATTCCAGCGATCGTTCAGGACGAGCTGCATGCGCTCTTCGGTCCATTCCGTCTCGTCGGCCGCGCGCCAGAGCAGCGCCGCCGCCAACGGATCGTGGCCGTCGCCAAAGATATCCGCCTCGACCTTCACCGTCTCGCCGACCACCCGCTTGACCACGAAACGGCCGTCGTCGACGGACGGCGTGATCTTCTCGATCGCCAGCCGGGGCGAAGCGGTCGCCTTGTCCACCGAGGGCACCGGGACGGCATCGACGATCGGGACCGATGACCGGCCTTCGAAAATCCTGATCTCGCCAGGTTTCAGCTTGAGCTGTGCGGCAAAGGCTTCGCCATCCGCCTCCGGCGCTTCGAGCGGCAGGAAGGGCGCCGCCGCCTCGCGCAGCACATTGAAGGGAGCGGCCACGGAGCGACGCAGATCCCGGTTGAGAACCACGACGCGCACCTTCTGCGCCGAACGCAGGTCCTCTCGGTCGGTCTGCATCAGCGCCACGGCCGGCGTCTGGCTGGTGGAAATGAGACGGAGCGGCTGGCGGGCAAAGCCGGCCGCGGTCTTGTTGGTGCCGGCATTTACGCTCCGGATATCGGCCGACAGATCGAACGAACCCTGCTCGCGCAGGCCTCGCAGGCCCATCCCGTCGCCAAACAGCGGGTCGAGCGGCGTGGAAGCACCGAATTCGAAGCCCATCGGGATCATCAGCCCGCTGGCGAAGGTTGCAGCGAGCTTCAGCGAGCGGATCGCCTTCCTCTGCAGCACTTCGCAACTGTCCGTGCCATGGGCGATGCGTTTGCCGAAGGGCGCTTCCGGAAACGTGACCTGGTACCCGAGCTGCCGCTGGATCTGGTATTCGTCGAGGATCCAGCGCTCCTCCAGGTTCCACCAGGCAAGCGATGAGAAGCTGCCGTCGAAACCGGCACCCTCGAGCGCCCGGCGATCCTCGAAGGAGGTGCCAGGCGTCCATGCCAGAAAGGTGGTCTCCGGCGCGGTCTTGCGGGTCGATACGATCAGGTCGTACCACGCTTCCGGCGCCAGACGGCCGATGCCGAGGCACCGGAAACCGGCAATCCCGAGGTCGGTCAGCTGGGCCATCCGCTTGCGCCAATCCTCGATATGGCGGGCTTCGCTCATGAAGTCGATGCCGCGGCTGCCGCTGTTCCTCGGCGTGATACGCGGATCGGCAAGGATCCGCCCGGCATGTTCGGCATCCAGGGCGACCCGATCGACCACGAGGTCGAGCATCAGCTTGACCTTGCTTTCGCGCGCCGCCTGGATCAGGGCCTTGATCCCGTCCTGGACGGAGGAGCCGAGCTGAAGTTCGGGGTCGAGCCGGTCGAAGTCTTTCGTCACGAAGACGCTCGCATGGAGGCCCCGCTCAAAAAGCGGCGCCGTCAGCACCGTGTCGAAGCCGAGATCCCTCGCATGCGCAAAAACCTCTCGCCACGCGTCGAGCCCCCTCAGCATCAGGGGATGAACGTAGTAAATCTGTGGTGGGAGTTGCGCGAGGGATGTCCCGGCGATGAATTGGGGACGCGTGTTCATGGGATTTGCCTCGCCGTCGATTAGAGCCGTCGAATTGGCGGTCTAACTGTCGAGCGGCGGTGCTGGTTCCGATAAAATTGCCTGACTCACGCGGTTTCTCACGCTTCGGGCCTGCATCTTCGGCGAAGCTGTTGATGCAGATGATCAATCCGCAGTTGTTCCTGAGAGGCGCCTTCGCTCTCTTTTCCGACAAGCTGAAACGGAAAAGGCCGGAGATCCGGCCTTCCTGATACGGTCATGTGTCTGGACGCCTACTGCTTTTCGATCTTGCCGATCTTGGCCCACTCTTCCCAGCGTTTGGTGTCCATCGTCGCATAGTCGAGGGTTGCCTTCGGGCTGTCGAGCGTCATAGGCTCGCCGCCATTGGTGCCGACGAACTTGCGGGCTTCGTCGCTGGTGGTGACCTGGGTCATCACCTTGTGCATCTTGTCGACGATGTCCTTCGGCGTGCCTTTGGGCGCGGCGAGAACCCACCAGATGCGCACGTCGACATTCGGCACACCTTCTTCCGCGAAAGTCGGGATGTCCGGGACCGAGGAAATGCGTTTCGCCGTGCTGACCGCGAGAATGCGCAGCGTTCCGTCCCGCGTGCGGGCAAGGCCGAAGACCGGATCGCCGACCATGTAGTCGATCGCGCCGCTTGCAAAGTCGTTGAGCGAGTCCGCGCTCGTCTTGTAGCGCACCTGAAGCGTGTCCGGCACGCCGGTATTGGCCTTGTACATTTCGGCGAGGATGACGGACGGGAAGTTCGACGTGGCGTAGGAGCCCTTGGCGCCCTTTTCCTTCATCGCCTTGGTCAGGTCGGAAATCTTCTGGTAGGGCGACTTGGCGTTGACCAGCATCATGAATGCCTGGCTGAACACCGGCGCGACATAGTCGAAGTCCTTCAGCGGATCATAGGGCGGGGCGTTGAAGACGTAGGGCGCCGCCGTGAACTGGTCGGCCGAGCCGATCAGCATCGTATAGCCGTCCGGCTTGGCGTTCTTGAGCGCGACGACCGAAAGGCTTCCGAGACCGCCCGGCTTGTTGTCGACGATGACGGTCTGTTTGAGCTGTTCTTCGAGCTTCTTGGCGAAGAAGCGGGCATAGACGTCCGCACCGCTGCCGGCGGGGAAACCGGCGATCAGCGTGATCTGCCGGGTCGGGTATTCGTCGGCGGCAGTCGCGGCGCCGCCCGGAATGTATGCGGAAAACACCAGCGCCAGGGCGCCTGCTAGAAATCGCTTCACTGCACTCTCCTCCTAGAGTTCAGTCCGGCACCTCGCGGGCGAGGCCGGAGTGTGATGTGACGCGAACAGTCTCCTCCCATTCACGCTAAAATATAAGGTAGCCATACAATTTGGGGGTCGTCAAATGCCTCGCCGGCGTACGGCTCAAATCTAATGGCCTCGATGGCCGCGCTTATGCCGCGGCGTTTCGATGCCTGATTTATGAGCGATTTGCAGGCCGGAAGCACCCATTCCGCTACTCGAAAAACAGAGGGCAGCTTGCCATTCAGAAGGCAGTGGCAGCCGTGCGGGGAGCCTCTAGGAACGGTGCCGCGACCATGCCCGTAGAAGAGTGCCGTCGGCGCCTTCCAGGGGATCGGTCTCTGGAAGCGGCAGGTTCGCGATGGTGTCGAGCTGCGCCTGGTTCGCCGGCCGGGTCTGGATATCCGCGTCCTGTCCGGGCGGATAGGCGCCGACCACCAGGAAGTCCCGGCTCGCATCGATCCGCCTGTGACCGGTACCGGCCGGCAGGATCAGGCAATCGCCGGCATGGACGCTGAGCTCGGCGCCCGACGGTCCGCCGATCAGCAGACGTGCCCGGCCGCCAGCGATCCCCAGCACCTCGTGGGCGCCGGTGTGATAGTGTTGATAGTCGAAGATGCCGTCGCGCCAGATGCCCTGCCAGCCATTGGCCTGGAACCGGTCTTCGAACTTCGGCGCCATCTCCCCTTCCGCCGGGATTGCGTTGCGATAGATCAGCACCGGCAGGTCTGGATTGTTCGGCACCCAGTCGCTGAATTCGAAGAGGATCGTTTCGACAGTCATGGGAGTGGCGGACATGGCGGCGTCGAGTGTCGGCGGCGTGACCTTAATGCTTCGGTTCACGGCCGAAATCCTTGCGAAGCTCATCCTTGGCTTTCTCCAGCGTGGCGCGGCGCGACTTCGAAAGCTGCTCGCCGGCTCGGTTGATGTAGAAATTCAGCATCGACATGGCCGACTTGAACGGGCTCGACTTGCGACGATGACTGGCTTCGGCAGAATGTTTGAGGGACGCGGCGATCTTTTTCGGACTGCGCGATTGGAACACGCCGTCCTTCAGGTCCATCGCGTCGCTATGCTCCGTCACGTCCTGCGACCATTTTTTCTTGGGCATGCAGACCTCCCGGGGAAAGGGTTGGGTCTCTATCCAACCCGCCCCCGACGGCAAGGTTCCCGTTTATCGTGCCGCGGCCGTCGTATTGCGCACCACGAGATGGGTTTCCAGCACGTAGCGCACGTCGCGGATGGCGCGCGATTGCAGCATGTCGAGGAGCAATGAGACCGCCACCCGACCGGCCTCGGTCGAGCGGTTGGAGACCGAGGTCAGCGCCGGATAGGTGACGGCGCCGAGCACGTCGTCGCAGCCGATCAGGCTGAAATCTGACGGTACCGAGACGCGCTTTTCGGAAAGCCCTGCCAGCACGCCTTGCGCCGTCAGGTCGTCGAAGGCGACGGCCGCGGTGGCGCCGGTGGCGAGGATCGCGCTCACCGCGTTGCGGCCGGAATTGTAGCTCGCCAGCACCGCCGGTACGGTTTCGACCACGATATCCAGCCTCGATGCGGCGGCCTTGATGGCGGTGCGGCGTTGCTTGTTCGACCAGGAATTCGACGGACCGCTGACATAGACGATCCGGCGATGTCCGAGCTTGGCGAGATGTTCGACCGCTTCGCGGACGCCCGAGCCGCTGTCGATCAGCACCCGCGGAATGCCGTCTATATCGCGGTTGATCAGCACCAGCGGCAATTGGCCCGCATGGGCGCGGATGCGCTCGTCCGAAAGGCGCGAAGAGGCGAGCACGAGGCCTTCCACCTGGCCGGCGAACCGGCCGACCAGCTTGTCCTCCTGTTTGGGGTTCTCCTCCGTATTGCCGAGGAAGATGCAGAAATCGGAGCGGTCCGCTTCGAGCTGGGCGGCCTGGATCAGCGGCGGAAAGAACGGGTTGGCGATATCGGGCACGATCAGCCCGACATTGCCGTGCCGCCCGGTGCTGAGCGCCCGCGCCGTATGGTTCGGCACGTAGCCGAGCGCTTCGGCCGCCTTCATGATCCGCGTCACGGTCTCCGGGGAGAGCATGTCCGGCCGCGTGAAGGCGCGCGACACGCTGGAACGCGCAACGCCTGCCGCATCGGCGACCTGGCTGATGGTGACGCCCTTGGTCCGCTTGATCATGGAAATTGAGAACTCGCCCGTTTGGCCTGGCACTTAGCATGAAGTCCGCAGCGCTATCAATTCTGCCCGCAAGACTGACATTCATCCACTTGACATGCAACCGGTTGCATGGAAGTCTTTTACGACAGATAAGGGACCTGCAACGGATGCGGCGAGGCGAAGCCCGCCTGCCGGTGCGACCCTGCAGACATGGAGACCGCGTTGACCATCGCCACCGCCCATCGTCCTTCGCCGGAAACGCGGCGGACTTTCGACCGCCTCTCGGTCGAGAGCTTTGCAACACGGGCCGAGATGGGCGCTGCCGCGGCTGCCGACATTGCCGCCGCCTTGGCCGAGCGCCTCGCCACCCAGGCGGAAGTTCGCATGGTCTTTGCCGCCGCCCCCAGCCAGGCCGATATGCTGAAGGCGCTCTGCGCCGCGCCGGGCATTGACTGGGGCAGGGTCACCGCCTTCCACATGGACGAATATATCGGCCTGTCGCCATCCTCCCCGGCACGTTTCGCCAACTGGCTGGACGAACATGTCTTCGGCAGGCTGCCGTTCGCCGCCGTGCACCGCATCACCCCGGAGCCGGATGCGGGCGCCGAGATACGCCGTTATTCCGACCTTCTCAACGAGGCGCCGATCGATTTCGTCTGCCTCGGCATCGGCGTCAACGGCCATATCGCCTTCAACGACCCGCCGGTCGCCGACTTCAATGATCCGCTGGACGTCAAGATCGTCGAGTTGGACGATATCTGCCGCCAGCAGCAGGTTGATGACGACTGTTTTTCCGATCTTGCGTCGGTGCCACATGAAGCGATCACGCTGACGGTGCCGCGCCTGCTCAGGGCCGATCGGATGTTCTGCGTCGTGCCGGGCGCCGTCAAGCGCGATGCCGTTTCGAAGACGCTTTACGGCCCGCTGACCACCGAATGCCCGGCAAGCGTCCTGCGCTTCCACGCCGCCTGCACCCTTTATATCGACAAGGATTCGGACCCCGATGCCTGATCAACCCGTCATCGATGCGGATGCGCTCTGCGAAGGTTATTTCTCCTCGACCCAAGGCTTGATGCGCCGGGTTCTGGAGGAGGAAAAGGCCCCGCTCGACCAGGCCGCGGCAAAACTCGCCGACCAGATCGCCGCCGACCGACTGGTGCATATCTATGGTCCCGGCGGCCATTCCAATCTCGCCTCGCAGGAAGTCTTCTTCCGCGCCGGCGGGCTGATGCATATCAGCGCCATTCTCGATGAAGGCACGCTTCTGTCGAACGGCGCCCTCCGCTCCATGGCGATCGAGCGTACGCCGGGTTACGGCAAGGTGGTCATCGCGAACCAGCGGCTCGGCGACACCGACCTGCTGATCCTCGTCAACGCCTACGGCATCAATGCCGCGCTGATCGATGCGGCGCTGGAGGCGAAACGCCGCGGCGCCTTCCTGATCGGCGTCAGTTCCCGCGAACATGCCTCGAAAACCGCGCCGGAGCATCCGGCCCGCCACCCGACCAAACAGAACCTGCACGACATCGTCGATATCGCCATCGACTGCAAGGTGCCGATCGGCGATGCAGTCGTGACCGTGCCGGGCATGGGCGAAAACATCGCGGCGATCTCCACTTTCGCCAACGCGTTCACGCTGAATTGCCTGGTCATCCGCACGGTCGCGAAACTCGTCGAGCGCGGCATCGAGCCGCCGGTCTGGCGCAGCGGCAATGCGCCGGGCGGCGACGAGGCGAACGGCCGCTTCATCGCCAGTTTCCAAGGCCGGGTGAGGGCGCTCTGACCATGGTCGTCGACGGTATCGATCCCCGCACCGGCAAAGGTTTTGCGATCGACATCGCCAAGGGGAAGATTGCCGCCATCCGCCCGGCGGAAAATACCAGTCCACTATACCTCTCCGCCGGGTTGATCGACCTGCAGGTCAACGGTTATCGCGGCTTCGACCTGAACAATGGCGGGGTCACCGCCAACATCCTCCTTTCGCTCTGTGAGGAGATGCTGAGCGTCGGTGTCACCACCTGGCTGCCGACCATCATCACGGCCTCCGAGACTTCCATCCTTCAGGCGCTTGCCGATATCGCAAGAATCCGCGCCGGCCACCGGCTGATCGCCGAAATGGTCCCGGGCATTCATGTCGAAGGCCCGTCGATCTCCGACAAGGACGGTCCGCGCGGCGCCCATCCGCTGGCGCATGTCCGCCCGCCGTCGATCGAGGAATTCGATCGCTGGCAGCAGGCGTCGGGCAATCTGGTCTCGATGGTGACGCTTGCGCCGGAACATGGGGGCAGTATTGAGTATATCCGCGTGCTCACGGCCAGAGGCGTCCACGTGGCGCTTGGCCACACCGCCGCGACGCCGGAGCAGATCCATGCGGCGGCGGAAGCCGGTGCGGTCCTCTCTACCCATCTCGGCAATGGGGCGGCGGCCATGCTGCCGCGTCACCCGAATTTCATCTGGGCGCAGCTTGCCGACGACCGGCTGGCGGCGAGCTTTATCGCCGACGGCTGGCACCTGCCGGCCGATACGTTCAAGGCCATGCTGCGCGCCAAGGGTTTGGAGCGGGCGATCCTCGTGTCCGACATGGTGGCGCTCGCCGGCATGCCCGCCGGCGTCTACGACCAGCCGGTCGGCGGTCGCGTTGAGGTGTCTGCCGAAGGCCGCATCAGCGTCGCCGGCACGCCCTATCTCGCCGGCGCCAGCTTGCCGCTTTCGGCCAATATCGCCATCGCGTCGCAGATGGCAGGCCTTCCGCTTGCCGATGCGCTGCTGCTCGCAACCCGAAACCCCGGCCGCTTCGTCGGCGGTCGCGGCCTGCTGGAAGTCGGCGCGCGGGCCGATCTCATCCGTTTCGAATGGTCGGAAGGCGAGCGGGAGTTGTCTATCCGCGAAACCTGGGTCCACGGTGAAAAGGCGTCCTGCGCATGATCCGGGCCGGAGCCGCCATCGTCGATATCACCCCGCCGCCCGGCCTTGCAATGTCCGGCTTTGCGGCTCGCACGCTGCCGGCCAGGGGCGCGCATGATGCTCTGACGGTCCGTGCCGTGGTAGTCGGGGATACGGCAGCCGTCGTCGCGGATGTCATCGGCATCGATGCCGCGACGATCGCGCGGATCCATAAGCGCTGCGTCCTGACGGCGGATAATGTCGTGGTCGCAGCACTCCACAATCACGGCGGCCCGGTCTCAATGACCGGACGGCTCAGCATCGCCGCCGATCCGACCTATCTGGAGCGGCTGGAAGATGCCTGCGTCGCCGCCATCGACAAGGCCGCCGCTGCGCGCCGGCCGGCAACCATCACTGTGGGGCAGGGAAGTGATCCGGGGATTGCGCGCAATCGGCGCCATCCGGGCGGACCCGTGGACACTTCCCTGCCGCTCCTTCGCATCCGCGCCGCGGATGGCAGCATGATCGCTCTCGTCACCGCCTATGCCTGCCACCCGGTGGTGCTGGCGGCCGACAACCTTTTATGGACGGCCGACTATCCGCATTTCGTGCGACAGGCGCTGGAAGAAGCCCATCCCGGCGCGGTCTCCCTGTTCATGACCGGCTGCGTCGGCGACGCCAATACCGGCCACTCGGCGCATGCGTCGATCTCGCTTGCCGAAAACCCGGACCGCAGTTTTGCTGCCGCCGAACGGATCGGCCGCAAGATCGCCGAGGCTGCGCTTGGCGCTGCGGAAGAGCCCGTTTCGGACACCGTGAATGCCCGCAATGGCGCCGTCACCCTCTCGTTCGAACGCAGAGAGACGGAAGCTCCCGAAATTCTCGAAAAGCGCTGGCGGGAAGAAGCCCTGGGCGCCGAACCTGCCCGCAAAAACCTGCTCGGCTATTGGGCCGATTGGGCGCGTGACATCGCACCGCTTGAACCGGAGCCGCTCGCAGCCCGCGTCACCGTGCTCGATTGGGGCGGCGTGCCGATCGTCGCGCTGCCGGGCGAGATCTTTGCGGAGACGGCGCTGACGATCCGTACGAGCCTCGGCGCGGACAAGCCGGTCTTCGTCATCGGTTTTGCCGACGACAACCCCGGCTACATCCCGCCGGCCAGCGAATTCCAGTTCGGCGGTTACGAAGTCGACGAAGCGCATCGCTATTACGGCCTGGCAGCGACCTTCGCGCCGGGCTCTGCCGAAGCGCTCGCGGCCTGCGCCATCGAACTCGCGAAAGCCACCTACCGGGAAAGCGGGGCCGCATGAACCGACCGCCTACCACAAACGATCCGATGCTTGACACGCAACCGGTTGCATGAGAGCTTTTTGTTAACAACAACAAGGGAACAGGGACATGAAAAACAGATCAGCAAAGACCAGGATTTCCACCCGAGCGCTGCTTATGAGCGCGGCATTCGGCGCAGCCCTTCTCTCCGGCGCGTCCGCCGTTTCGGCTGAAACGCTGACGGTCTGGAGCGGTTATCCGGAAATGGCGCCGTTCTACGAACATGTCGCGCAGGGCATGAAGGCCGCCTATCCGAAGCTCGAAGTGAAGGTCGAGGCGATCGCCCTTCGCGAGCACGAAAAGCGCGTCGCGCTTGGCCTCACCGGCGGCCAGGACGGCACGACGGTTATCGAGCTCTCCGGTTCGACCGCCACCCGCTACCTTGAAAACGATCTTCTGCCGGAAGCCCCGGCCGATGTCTCGACCTTCGTCAAGGACCCGAAGAACTTTGACAAGTTCTTCAGCGATACCGCAGGCCAGGGCGGCAAGATCTACGGCGTGCCGCTCTTCCGCGGCCAGGGCGCTCTCTATTATAACACCGACATGTTCAAGGCTGCGGGGCTGACGGCCGCGCCGAAGACCATGGAGGAATATTCGACCTATGCCGAGAAGCTGACCAAGCGCGATGCCTCCGGCAAGGCGACGGTGTCGGGCTGGAGCATGCGTCTCTCGGGCGGCGGCCAGGGCATTGCGGAGAAATTCTGGATCAACATGCATCAATATGGCGGCGCGATCCTCGTTCCCGCAGGTGAAGGCAAGTGGAAGCCCAATTTCGCCAATGAAGCCGGCCGCAAGGCGCTGAAACAATATCTTACCAACATCTTCATCACCAAGACGGTCACCCCGGAAATGCCGGCCGATGCCGATGCCTTCGAGCGCGGCCAGACAGCCATGTTCATCCGCGAATCCTGGGTGATCGGCGACATCGCCAAGAAGGCGCCGGACCTGAAATACGCAACCGCGCCGCTGCCGAAGGGTTCGATCGCCCTGCCCACCAACCTGTATGTCGCCGGCAAGGGGGCCGATACCAAGGTCGGTTGGGAATTCGCCAAGGCTGCCAATTCGCCGGAAAATCTCGTCTGGCTGCTCCAGAACGTCGGCTGGCTGCCGAACCGTTCGGGTGTCGATTATTCGGCCGTCACGTCCAAGCAGCCGGCGTTTGCCGCCTTCGTCGACTATCCGAAGGGCTACGAGTTCTTCACGCTGCCGTCGATCGGCCCGATCGAAGAGATCCTGACCCGCGTTGCCGCCCAGCTCGTCGCCGCCTTCGGTGACGCCTCGCTTGCCGGCGACGATGCCAAGATCGATGCTTTCCTCAAGAAGGCCAGCGACGAAGTGAACACCATCCTCGCCCGCGAAGGCCTGGCTGCGAAATAATCGCCGCCACGACTCGCCATTCGCATGGGCCCGGAGCATCATTGCTCCGGGCACTTAAAACGGGGATCCTGGGTCCGACCCGCGCCGCGGCCGAACCCTGCTGTCTACAGGCCAAACTTTATGCTGAAGCGCAAAAGATGGATTTTTGCGATCCTTGCGATTTTGCCGACCCTGGCAATCTTTGCCTATGTCCGGCTTTATCCGATCGCCGACACGCTGAGGCTCAGCCTTTTCAAGTGGGACATCCTGTCGAAGAACAAGCCCTTCGTCGGCCTCGCCAATTTCCGCGAGCTGATGGGCGACCACCTGTTCCTCGATGCGCTGGTCAATACCACGATCATCGCCTTCGGCGTGCTGGTCCTCACCATTCCGATGGCGCTGATCATCGCCGCGCTGATCTTCCATCGCACCCGCTCGAGGATGGCCGGTTTCTACGAGACCGCGATCTTTATTCCGCATGTCGTGTCGCTGGTTCCCGCCGCCATGGCCTGGAAATGGATCTTTGATGCCCGCCTCGGGCCGCTGAATGCGCTCCTGACCTTTTTCGGCATCCCGGCGCAATCCTGGCTGTTCGATCCGGTTCTGTCGGTCATCTGCATCATCGTACTCTGCTCCTGGCAGGCGCTGGGTTATGCGGTGCTGATCTATATCGTCGGTTTCAAGAACCTGCCGGTCTCGCTGTATGAAGCGGCCAAGCTCGACGGCGCCTCCGGCCCGCAGAGCTTCTGGTACCTGTCGATCCCGATGCTGAAGCCGATCACCCTCTACGTCTCGGTCGTGACTCTGGTCTCCGGCTTCAACGTCTACGCTCAGGCCTTCGTCCTGGCATCCGATGCGCAAGGAGCGCCCGGACGGCAGGTGCGGGTGCTGGTTCTCGACATGCTGGAAAACAGCTTTCGCAATTATCGCGTCGGTTATGCGGCCTCCGAGGCCGTCGTCCTTTTGGTCATCGTTCTGGCGCTGACGCTCATCCAGTTCTCGATGCTGCGGGAAAGGGGCAAGGCATGACGACCAATTCCGTGAACTATATCGAGCCAACCACCGAAGAGCTTTCCGAGGGCGTGCGCCTGCGCCGCAAGAAGCGCGCGATCAACTTCGCGATCGACGTATTCCTGATCGTCGTTTCGATCCTGATGCTCCTGCCGCTGGTCTTCCTGGTCGCCAACGCCTTCAAGACGCCGGCGGAAATGCTGAGCTGGCCGCCGACCATCATCCCGCGCGACCCGACGATCGCCAATTTCTCCGCCGTGCTCGGCGAAACGCCGCTGCTGCGCTGGATCGGCAACAGCATCGCCTTTGCCGTCATGTCGACGATCGCGATCGTCGCCACCTCGGCGGTCGCCGGTTACATCTTCGGAAAATTCCGCTTCCGGACGATGAACATCCTCTTCGCGCTCTTCCTCGCAACCGCCATCGTGCCGTTCGAGGTCTACATGATCCCGCTCTATTTCCAGGCAAAGAGCCTCGGCATCCTCAATTCCGTCTGGGGCCTGCTGCTCGGTTATCTGGTGATGAGTTTCGGCATCTTCCTGATCCGCCAGAACGTCATCCACTCGATCCCCGACGAACTGCTGGAAGCCGCCCGCATCGACGGCGCCGGCGAGTTCTGGATCTTCCTGCACATCGTCCTGCCGCTCTTGCGCGGTGCGCTCGGCGCGCTCGCCGTGCTCGCCTTCTTCCAGGCCTGGACCGCCTTCGCCTGGCCGATGATCGTCGCGACGACCCGTACCAGCTATACGATCGAGGTCGGGCTAGCGCTGTTCCAGACCGGCTTCACGGTCGATCTCGGCCGCCTCAGCGCCGCCTCCGCCACGGTCCTCATTCCGTCCATCCTGCTCTTCGTGATCCTGCGCCGCAACTTCGTGCAGGGCGTCGCCAGCACCGGCCTCAAGGAGTGACGATGGCGATGGATTTCCTTGAAGAAGCCCGAACCACCTATGCCGCAGCCAATGCCGGTACGCTCTACTGGATGCTGCAGCGGCCGATGCTCGGCGGCGGGTTTTTGAATACCAAGCAGAGCAGCCTGACGCTCAAGGACTATGGCGCCGAAGACGGCGTTCGCGGCCCGGATTACACCTATGGCTGGATTCAGGGGCGGGGACTGGAAGCGATCGTCACCCATGCCGAGTTCTTCGGCGCGGAACTGCCGCCCTTGGCCGAAAAGCTCGATACCGCCGGCCGCCGCCTCTATACCCTTCTGGCGGCGCTCCAGAAGCCGGATGGCCACGCCTATTTCTGCTACGACCGAGACATGCGAGCCGTTTATGCCGATCAGGCGAACGTGGTCCGGATCCAGGAAAAGCCGGCACTGATCTACACCTATTCCGACGCCTTCGTGGCCAAAGGGCTGGTGGCCGCTGCGAGCCGCTACGGCCTGCCGGATATCGCCGGCCATCTCGGTTATTTCGACCGGGTGGTCGCCGCGATCGAAACCGGCCGTTTCCAGATGGACGAACGTCGCCCGCTCTCGCTCGACAGCCTCGCCGAGCAAGTCGATGATTTCGGCCCGCGGATGATCCTGCTCGGCGCCGCAGGCATGCTCAAACGCGCCGGCCACACGACGCATCTCGCCTTTGCCGACCGCTTCATCGCCCATGTCATCGACCGGCACTACGACGCTACGACTGGCCTGCTCCGCAACGTGCCCGGCGAGGACAGCTGCAATGTCGGCCACGGCATCGAGTTCGTCGGCTTCGCGCTCGACTATCTCGACGACACCGCCGATCCGGCATTGATCGACAAACTGGAACGCATCCTCGTTTCATCCTTCGACAAGGGCTTCGTCGGTCCGGGCATCACGCTCACCGTGTCCATCAAGACCAGCAAGGCACAGAGCCCCTATTGCCCTTGGTGGTCGCTGCCGGAAACCATCCGCTCGGCGGCTCTTGCCCACGAGCGCACCGGTAGCGCCGAGAGTTTGCGTGTCTGGAAGACCGCCCACGCCGCCTTCTTCGAGCGCTACTGGCGCGGCACACCGCCGATCGCCTACCAGACCATGACGAAGGACGGCCCCGTCGATTTCGTGCCCGCCACGCCGGATCTCGATCCCGGCTACCACACCGGCCTCAGCCTGCTCGCAGCCGTTCACGCCGCAGACCGGCTGAAGCCCCAAACCCGAACAGTTTCAGGATAAATACATGGCTTCCGTTGAAATCCAGAACGTCCGCAAGGCCTATGGCGACGTCGAGACCATCAAGGGCGTGTCGGTCGATGTGCCGGATGGCGCTTTCGTCGTCCTAGTCGGCCCCTCCGGCTGCGGCAAGTCCACGCTGCTGCGGATGATTGCGGGGCTCGAAGATATCTCCGGCGGCACGATCCGCATCGATGGCCGCGTCATCAACGAGGTCGAGCCGAAGAACCGCGATATCGCCATGGTCTTCCAGAACTATGCGCTCTACCCGCATATGACGATCGCCGAGAACATGGGTTTTTCCTTGCGGCTCGCCAAGAAATCCAAGGAGGAGATTGCCGAGCGGGTCAATGACGCAGCGCGTATCCTGGGGCTTACCGACTATCTCAAGCGCTACCCGAAACAGCTCTCCGGCGGCCAGCGCCAGCGCGTCGCCATGGGCCGCGCCATCGTCCGCAATCCGAAGGTTTTCCTGTTCGACGAACCGCTGTCGAACCTCGACGCCAAGCTGCGTGTGCAGATGCGCGCCGAGCTGAAGGACATCCACGCCCGCATCAAGACGACCACTGTCTACGTCACCCACGACCAGATCGAGGCGATGACCATGGCCGACCGGATCGTGGTGATGCGGGATGGCATCGTCGAGCAGGTCGGCGCTCCGCTGGAGCTTTACGACAAGCCGGTCAACACCTTCGTGGCCAGCTTCATAGGTTCACCTTCGATGAATTTCCTCTCCGGCAAGGTGGCCGAGGATCGTAAGTCCGTGCTGACCGAAAATGGCGTCCGCCTACCGCTCGGCCCGGAGGCTTCCGCTTCCCCCGGCACCGCTGTCACTTACGGCATCCGTCCCGAACATCTGGCGATTGCCGCCGGCAACGAGGGCATCCCGATAACGGTGACCAATATCGAGCCGACCGGCTCGGAAACCTTCGTGCAGGGCACGGTCGACGGCCAGAAGTTCTCGGCGCAGCTGCGTGAGCGGCTTTTCATCAAAACCGGCGAAGTGCTCAATCTGGCGCTTGCGCCCACCAACAGCCATATCTTCGATGCCGCAACCGGCATGCGGCTCGGCTGACAAGCATAAGGTACCAAGACGATGGAACAGACTTGGCGCTGGTTCGGACCGGACGACACGGTCAAGCTTTCGCATGTGAAACAGGCCGGCGCGACGGGCATCGTCAGCGCGCTGCATCACCTGAACGACGGCCGCATCTGGCCCGATGACGAGATCGCCAGGCGCAAGGCGATCATCGAGGAGGCCGGGCTCACCTGGTCGGTGGTGGAAAGCATCATCGTCCACGAGGACATCAAGACCCGCACCGGTCGTTACCGCGAACTGATCGACAACTACAAGGCCTCGATCCGCACGGTCGCCAAGGCCGGCATCAGAACGGTCTGCTACAATTTCATGGCGATCACCGATTGGACGCGCACCGATCTCGAATACGAGATGCCGCATGGCGGCACGGCGCTGCGTTTCGATATCGTCGAATTCTGCGCATATGACGTCTTCATCCTGAAGCGCCCCGGCGCCGAGGCCGATCATCCTGCCGACCGTATCGCCAGGGCCGAAGCGTGGCTGAAGACGGCGAGCGAGCGCGATCTCGCCCGGCTGGAACGCAACCTGATCGAATGGGTGCCGGCCCGCGAATTCGTGTACGACCGGCAAAGCCTCAACCGCATGCTGGACATCTACAAGGAACTGTCGGAGAGCGGCTTCCGCGAAAACCTCTTCACATTCCTGAACGAGATCATCCCGGTCGCCGAAGAGGCGGGTGTCAGGATGGCGATCCATCCGGACGATCCGCCATTCCCGCTGTTCGGTCTGCCGCGCGTCGTCTGCAAGGCTTCCGATGCGCGCGCGCTGCTCGCGGCGGTGAAGTCGCCCTCGAACGGCATCACGCTCTGCACCGGTTCCTACGGCGCCAATCCCGAGAACGATCTCGTCGCCATGGCGAAGGAATTCGCCTCCGATATCCATTTCGCCCACCTGCGCAATGTCACCAAGGAAGGTGACGGTTCCTTCCACGAGGCCGAGCATCTGGGCGGTGACACGGATATGGTACGGGTCACCATGGCGCTGATGGCCGAGGAAAAGCGTCGCAAGGCGGAAGGCCGCGCGGACTGGCAGATTCCGATGCGACCCGACCACGGCCATGCGATCGTCGACGACATAGGCAAGAGGGTCAATCCCGGCTATTCCTGCATCGGACGGCTGAAGGGTCTGGCGGAACTGCGCGGTATCATGCGTACGCTCGAAGTTCTCGGCTGAAAACGGATCCTGAGGGGAGGGGACGATGACGAAACTGAAAGTGGCGATGATCGGGCTTGGCATGGCGGCAGGGCACCATGCCCGCGCCCTTCTCGACCTTTCCGACCGGATCGAATGCGTCGCGGCCTTCAGCCAGACCGCCGCCCGGCGCGAGGCATTCGCGGCCGAATACCCGATCCCCGTGACCGGCGATCTCGATGCGATCTTTGCGGACAAGGCGATCGAGGCGGTGCTGATCCTCACCCCGCCGAGCAGCCATCTGGAACTCGTCCAGCGATGTGCTACGGCGAAAAAGCATATACTATTGGAAAAGCCGCTCGACATTTCCTTCGAGCGCTCCGAGGCCATCGTCCGCGCCGCGAAGCAAGCGGGCGTGCTGCTGGCCATGGTGCTGCAGAACCGCTTCCGTTTGGCAGCCCTGAAACTCGACGAGATCGTCAGATCCGGCCGGCTGGGGCAATTGATCGAGGCATCCGCCGCGATCCGCAACTGGCGCCCGCAGAGCTATTACGACGTCGAGGGCCGAGGCACGATGGCACGCGACGGCGGCGGCGTGCTGCTGACCCAGGGCATCCATACGATCGACCTGCTGCTGAGCGTCGCCGGCACACCGAAAGACGTTTCGGCCTTCGTCCGCACCAGCCCGATCCATTCGATGGAAACCGAGGACTTGGTAACCGCGACCTTCGCCTACGAAAACGGCGCGATTGGCACGCTGAACGCCACCACCTGCGCCTATCCCGGCCTCCCGGAGCGCATCGAGCTGCTGGGTACCAAAGGCACTGCGGTCTTTACCGGCGACACGCTCAACGCAGCCTTCATGGACGGAACGAGCGTTATCGAGGGCGGCGAAAAATCCGGCAGCGGGGCCGGGGCCAATCCGATGGCTTTCGGCCACGAAATGCATCGCGCTTTGATGGAGAACTTCGTGGATGCGATCCGCAACGACGCGCCGCTGCGCGTCACTGGCGAGGATGCGCTCAAGGCTCACCGCTTCATCGCGGAAATCCTCGCCGCCAGCCGGTAGGCCGCCTCAGAGCCCCGCTGCCTTGCGCAGTTCCTCGGCCATCCTGGCCCGCCAGTCCTTGCCGGACGCCTTGAATTTTTCGAGCACGTCCGGATCGAGCCGGAGGGTTACGGCCACCTTGGGCGCCTCAAGCTTCGGGCGCCCACGGGCAGCGATCGCCTGTTCCATTTTCGCCGCGATCTCGGGGAAGACTTCCCGGAACGGTCGCGCACTTCTCAGCTCCTCCTCGGTCCAGGGAGGATTGTCCGAGACTTCGTCCCAGTCCTCCTTGGTGTAACCACGGTCAGGGCGGAATTCTTTCTGTTTCTGGGCCTTGATGTTCATTGGAGAAGCCTCCTCTCATCCTTTCGGGCGGGGCGCATCGAAATGACAGAAAGCGCTTCCGAGCCGAGTTTCACGAAGATCGCCGCGACCGCGCCGTCTTTCAGGCGTCCGATGGCTTTCATCCGGCCATTTCTTGCAGGCACAATGGCTGAGGTCAGAAAGAACCTCGAAATAAATATCAGCGAAATCGAGATTATGCTTCTCGATATTCGCCAGCCGTTTCGTCTCGTCCCAAATAATCTTCAATTATTATCCGTACACGAAAAATCGCCGCCCGACAACGAGCGACGATGAAACGGTCAGAAACCTTTTGCAACCCTAAGGATTGAGGGCGATCAGCAGATCACCGTCTCGGAGATCTTGATGCCGAAACCTTCGAGGCCGACATAGTGGCGCTCGCTGCGGGTGAGCAGCTTGATCGAGGTGACGCCGAGGTCCTTGAGGATCTGCGCGCCAAGGCCGATTTCCAGCCATTCGCTCTCGCGGGCCTGGGCCTCGGCATGGCCCTCTTGGTCCTGGCGCAGCTTGCGGCCATGATCCTTCTGGCCGACGCCGACCGAACCCTCGCGCAGGTAGATGATCACGCCGCGGCCTTCTTCCTCGATCTTCGCCATGTAGCGATCGACCGAGCGCTGCGTGCCGAACACGTCGCGAGTGACGTCTTCGAGGTGCAGGCGGACCGGAATATCGACGCCATCACGGATGTCGCCGAAGATCACGGCCACATGCTGCATCGGGTCCCAGGGGAGCGAATAGGCATGCGCCTTCGCCTTGCCGTGCGGCGTCTCGACGTCGAACGCCGTCTGCAGCTCGATCAGCGTTTCCTTGCGTTGGCGATAGGCGATCAGGTCGGCGACGGAAACCTGCTTCAGGCCATGTTTGGCGGCAAAATCGGTAACCTGCTGGCCGCGGGTCACCGTGCCGTCGTCGTTGACCAGTTCGCAGATGACGCCGATCGGCGGAAGGCCGGCGAGCCTGCAGAGGTCGACGGCCGCTTCCGTATGGCCGGAGCGCATCAGCACGCCGCCTTCGCGGGCGATCAGCGGGAAGATATGGCCGGGCCGCACGAAATCGCTCGGGCCTACATTCGGATTGGCGAGATTCCGGACGGTAAGCGTCCGGTCCTCGGCGGAAATGCCGGTCGTGGTGCCGTGCTTGAAATCGACGGTGACAGTGAAGGCGGTCGTGTGTGCGCTGTCGTTTTCCGCCACCATGGCATTGAGGTTGAGGCGCTTCGCCTCCTCGCGCGGCATCGGCGCGCAGACGATACCGGAGGTGTGGCGGACGATGAAGGCCATCTTGTCAGGCGTACAGTGGACTGCGGCGACGATCAGGTCGCCTTCGTTCTCGCGGTCGTCGTCATCGGTGACGACGACGATTTCGCCGGCTTCGAAGGCGCGGAGGGCGTCGGCGACGCGCTTCTGATCATAGGCCATGGATGTCGTTTCCTAGAGATTTCGCCCCGTCTGGGCCCGGTCGCGGAGATAGTGGTCGGCAATTGTGCATGCAACCATCGCCTCGCCGATCGGCACGGCGCGGATGCCGACGCAGGGGTCGTGGCGGCCCTTGGTGCGCACCTCGACATTGTTGCCGTCGGAGTCGATCGAGCGCTGCTCGGTGAGAATGGAGGAGGTCGGCTTGATCGCAAAGCGGGCGACCACCGCCTCGCCGGTCGAGATGCCGCCAAGAATGCCGCCTGCATGGTTGGAAAGGAATATGGGCTTGCCGTCATTGCCCATACGCATCTCGTCGGCGTCTTCCTCGCCGGAAAGTTCCGCGACACCGAAACCGTCGCCGATCTCGACGCCCTTGACGGCGTTGATCGACATCAGCAGACCGGCGATATCCTGATCGAGCTTTCCATAGACCGGCGCGCCGAGGCCGGCGGGCACGCCTTCGGCGATAACTTCGACCACGGCGCCGATCGAGGAACCGGCCTTGCGGATGCCATCGAGATAGTCTTCCCAGACGGGCACCATCGCCGCATCCGGGCAAAAGAACGGGTTCTGGCCGACCTGATCCCAGTCCCAGTTGGCGCGGTCTATTCTGTGCTTGCCGATCTGGATCAGCGCGGCGCGGACGTTCAAGCTCGGCACGACCTTGCGGGCAAGCGCACCGGCGGCGACGCGGGCTGCCGTCTCGCGGGCCGAGGAACGGCCGCCGCCGCGATAGTCGCGGATGCCGTATTTCACGTCATAGGTATAGTCCGCATGGCCGGGGCGGTAGCGGCGGGCGATCTCGCCGTAATCCTTGGAGCGCTGGTCGGTATTTTCGATCAGCATGGAGATCGGCGTGCCGGTCGAGATCATCGTCTCGCCGTCGGCGTCCAGCATCACACCGGAGAGCACCTTGACGATGTCGTCCTCGCGCCGCTGCGTCACGAAGCGCGACTGGCCGGGCTTGCGCTTGTCCATCCAGGCCTGAATTTCCGCAAGCGTGAAACGGATGCCGGGCGGGCAGCCATCGACCACGCAGCCGAGTGCCGGGCCATGGCTTTCACCCCAGGTAGTGACGCGGAAAAGGTGACCGAAAGTGTTGTGCGACATGGCGTTACAGGACCAGCTGTGGCGGAGCTGGCCTTCCGCCAACTTCTGACGCGGTTGTCATATGGAAAAGGTTGCCGGGCGACAAGTCTTTCTTGGCGGAACGGTCGCGCCGGAATGGTGAACGATGCCGGCTCTAGGCGGCCCTGCGCCAGCCTGCATGCGCGGCAGCGGTGAAATCGTCAAACGAAAGCGGCCGGGCGAAGGCATAACCCTGCAGCAGGTCGCAGCCCAGTTCGCGCAGCAGGCTCGCATGCTGCATGGTCTCGACCCCCTCCGCCACCGTTTCGACGCCGAGCGAACGGGCGATGTCGATGATCGAGCGGACCAGCGCCCGTTCCTGCGGCGAGGTCAGGATCGGCATGACGAGCTGCCGGTCGATCTTCAGCCGCTTCGGCTTCAGCTTCAGAAGGCTGACGATCGAGGTATGGCCGGTGCCGAAATCGTCGATCTCGATATCGATGCCAAGCTCCTTGATCCGCTGGAGATTGCCGGCCGCCTGCGCTTCGCTCTCGTCGAGGAAGATCGATTCCACCAGTTCGAAGGAAATCTCGCCGGGCGTGATCGCCAGTGTCTGCAGCGTGTCGATCAGCGCTTCGTCATGGAGACGTTTTGAGGAGACGTTGACGGAAACCTTCGGTATCCGGATGCCCAGTGCTGCCCAGCGCATCTTGTCTTTCAAAACCGTCTGGAGCACGATGTGGTCGAGCGCGGCGGACACATTGAGGTCCTCGGCAATCTTCAGGAACCGGTCGGGCGCAAGAATTCCGTGATGCGGATGGTTCCAGCGGATCAGCGCCTCGACCCCGGTGAGCTGGTTGGTGCGGGCATCGAACTGCGGCTGGTAGAAGGCGATGAATTCGTCGTTGTCGATGCCGGCCAGCACCTCGTCGGCGGTGCGCTTGTGGCTGACGATCTCGGCCTGCAGGTTCTGCGTAAAGAATTCGTATCGGTTGCGGCCCATGCCCTTGGCGCGGTAGAGCGCGATATCGGCATTGACGAGAGTACGGCGCGCATCGACATTCATGCCGCTTGCCTGGGCGATGCCGATGGATACGCCGCAGCGGCAGGCGAAACCTTCGAAATCGATCGGCTGGTGAAATTCCGCGATGATACGCTGGGCGAGCTGGCCTATCTGTTCGGCGCTGGAATTGCCGGTGGCGAGGATCACGAATTCGTCGCCGCCGATACGTGCGACGATATCGCTGCCGCGGACGTTGCGCGACAGGATGCGCGAGGCGTGCACGAGCATCGCGTCGCCGGCCGCATGGCCGAGCGTGTCGTTGATCTGCTTGAAGCGGTCGAGATCGAGATGCAGGATCGAGAATTTCTGGCGCTCGTTATGGCTGGAGCGCGACAGCCGGTCGAGTTCCATGTCGAGCTTGCGGCGGTTGGCCAGCAGTGTCAGGGGGTCATGCAGGGAATTGTGCTCGATCCGGCTTTTGGCGAGTTCGAGTTCCGCATTCTTCGCGTCGGCCTCGTCCTTGGCAGCCTTGAGTTCTCTGGTCAGGATGGCGTCCTGGGTGACGTCGAAGGCGATGCCCACCACTTTCTTGGATCCGTCGCGCGTCTTGTGCATCTTGCCGATGGAGCGGATGTAGCGGATCGAGCCATCCGGCTGGGGCACGCGCACGACCAGCGGATCCGGCCGGAAGTTTTCGGTGAAATGATAGGAACTGAGCTTGGCGAGTTCCCGGTCGTCGGGATGGATAAGCTCGATCCAGTCATCGACCCGGACGAAGCCGTCGGTAAAGGGGATGCCGTGCAGCTGGCACATGCGGGCATCCCAGGTATCGACCCGCGTTTCCGGGTTCGATTCCCAGATGCCGCAATTGTAGGAGTCGAGCGCAAGGTCGAGCTTGGTCGACAGCTCTTCCAGGTCCTGCTCGCGGTTCGACAGTTCATCGAGCGCCAACTCCAGTTCGGCGTTCTTGATGTCGGTATTTTCCTTGGCGTTGCGCAGGGTCTGCGTCATCACAACGTCGCCGGTGACGTCCCAGACAATCCCGGTGGTGCGTAGCGTACCGTCGGCATTGCGATAGTTCGCACCCGCCGACCTCAGGTATCGCAGTGTGCCGTCCGGCAACTGCACCCGATAGGTCTCGCTGCAAGGCGTGTTGCTGGAGGCGCAGTCGACGAAATGCGCCTCCGCCGCCGTCCGATCGGGCGGATAGATCGATCCGAGCCAGTCGTAGAGACGATTGCCCTCGCTGGCCGCGGGCTTGTCGTGCAACCCGGCGGCTCGGTTGTCCCAGAAGAGACTGTTGCTGTTGCCGGTCACTTCCCAGATGCCGATATTGGAGGCTTCCATGGCAAGGTTGAAGCGTTGCGACAGCTCGATCAGATTGAGTTCACGCGCCTTCAGCGCGTCGATGTTACGGTTGCGCTCCGAGATCAGCGAGGTGGCGATGAAGATCGGCACGATCACCGCGAGTGCGGCAATCACGAGAGCGAGGCGGATCCCGAGCTGGTTGGGCGGCACGATGTCCCAGCCGGAACGAGGGGCGGCGAGAAGCGTCCAGTTGGCACCGCTGATAGGCACCGCCCATTTCATCGGAGATTGGTCCTCGATCGAATCATTGCCGAAGAAAGCGAAATATTCCGGCCTGTCCGCGTCCCGCAGAACGACGTTCAGCCACTCGAGATTGATCAGGTTCGGTTTCTTCGCCGTGGCGGGAGAGAAGGTGACGCCGGAAGCCTCCATCAGGCCTTGCTTGTCGATCAGGACGGCGATGGCGCCCCACAGGTCGGTGCCGTCCTCTTCCTTTGGTACCGGCACGACCAGGGTCAGGTGTTCCTCCTGGCTGCCGCTCAGCAGTGATACACGGTTCCGGCCGCTGACGGATTTCAGGTCGCCTGCAAGGCGGGGCACATCGATCCTGCCGATCTTGCGTTGCATGCCGCCGGCAATGCCGTCGCGGGTAATCACCTGGGCAAGCTCGAAATCGGGCGCGATCGCGACGCCGGAGAAATGCGCCACCTCACCAAGTTCCTTGTCGACGTAGCGCTTGAACTCATCGGCCGAGCCTTCGGCGTCTTCCCGCAGGGCGTGAGCCAGATGGCCGGCGGCGGAGGTGTCCGTTTCCACGCGTGCGATGAGGCGCCGTGCCAACAGGCCGGCAACGTTTTCCGTCGTCGCCCGAAGCTCGCTGCGAAAACCCTCGGTATAACGCTGGTCGACGATCACACCGGTGGAAATCACCGTAAGGGCGATAACGAATGCGACGGCGGTCGGGGTCTTGGTGCTGCGCGCCAGGCGTAGTGACTTGGAACCGAACGACGGCCAGAATTTCACGCGCGCAAACCTTCTTATTAACCCCTGTGGCATGACGGAACAGCCTATGGGGCGGGGGTTAATTTACGCTTTCACCCCACCCTACAAACTTTGGCGCGATTTATTGTACGAATACTTCGAACAATTTCGCGGCCAGGAACGGCTCGGCCGCAAGACGGCGTCCGGTTCTCGAAAAGCGTTAACTATCAGCCCATTACTTATACGGAAAATGTCATGGTGCCGGGCGATTTTCGCCACAATCAGCAGGCTATCTGTGCATCGAAACGAGACATCACCGACCTCAGCAAGGCTTCCGACCATGCGCATTCTGATTGCTGCTCTGCTTGCCACGGCCAGCGTCTTTTCGCCCCTCAACAGCTGGGCGCAAAGTGCCGACGTCGAAGCCACGATCAAGGCCGTGGACGCGAAGGCGCTCAACTTCACGCTCGACGACGGAAAAACCTACAAGGTGCCTGAGGAATTCAATTTCGAAGGCCTGAAGGCCGGCGTCAAGGTGCTGGTCTTCTACACGGTCGTCGATGGCAACCGCGTCGTCGATGATCTCCAGATCGTTCAGTAATATTCCAGAGTTAGCGAAGTATAATTTAGAATATCCGCTGTGTCGTGTCGGCGCAGATCAGAGCCATTGCATCCGGTTGTAGCGGGTATCGACCTCAAGGATGCGATCTTGCGGGGTCGGAACGGTGGCGGCCTCGTTCTCGTCGAGGTTGCCGATCAGCCGGAAGAGCGAACGGATCACCCCGCCATGGCTGACGCAAACGGTCGGACCTTCAACGGACTGCAACCAGGCGCCGATGCGCCAGCAGAGAATCTCATAGCTCTCGGCAGAGATACCCGGCGGGATGAAGCTCCACTTCTGCTCGGCGCGGGCGGCGAGCCGATCTGGAGAAATCTGGCCGATCTCCTCGAGCGTATGGCCTTCCCAGTCGCCGAAGGAGACTTCGACCAGCCGTTCGTCGGTTTCGTAAGCGAGGGGATCGAGGCCCATGGCGCTGCGCAGCCGTTCCATGGTTTCGCGGGTACGCGACAGAGGGCTGGCGATGAAGCGGAAACCGTCCGCCGCGCCGATCATCTCGCGCAGCCGCTCGCCGTTCCGCGTTGCCTGAGAACGGCCGAGCGCATTGAGCGGAATATCCTGCTGGCCCTGGAGCCGGCCTTCGGCATTCCAGTCCGTCTGCCCGTGGCGGATCATGTAGATGAGCACGGCAGACGTCCCTGGAACAGCATCAGTCCTTGATGACCGAAATGTCCGGCGCATCGACGGCCTTCATGCCGACGACATGGTAACCGCTATCGGCATGATGGGTTTCGCCGGTGACGGAGCGAGACAAGTCGGAGAGCATATAGAGGCCGACATCGCCCACTTCCTCGATTGTGACGGTACGGCGCAGCGGCGCATTGTACTCGTTCCACTTGAGGATGTAGCGGAAGTCGCCGATGCCGGAAGCGGCAAGCGTCTTGATCGGCCCGGCCGAGATCGCGTTGACGCGGATGTTCTTCGGACCCAGATCGACGGCGAGATACTTGACGCTGGCTTCGAGTGCTGCCTTGGCGACGCCCATGACGTTGTAGTTCGGCATGACCTTTTCGGCGCCATAATAGGTGAGGGTCAGCATCGAGCCGCCGTCGGTCATCAGCTTTTCCGCCCGCCGTGCGACGGACGTAAAGGAATAGACCGAGATCTGCATCGTCTTGGCGAAATTGTCCGCCGAGGTGTCGACGTAGCGGCCGGTCAGTTCGTCCTTGTCGGAAAAACCGATCGCATGCACCAGAAAGTCGATCTTGCCCCAGTGCTTTTCGAGATTGGCGAAGACTTCGTCTATGGTCGATTCGTCGCTGACGTCGCAATGGCCGGCCATGTAGGCGCCCAGTTCGGCGGCGAGCGGCTCAACGCGCTTCTTGAGTGCATCGCCCTGGTAGGTGAACGCGACTTCCCCCCCATGCTGGTGGATAGCCTTGGCAATGCCCCACGCGATCGAACGGTTATTGGCAACGCCCATGATGAGACCGCGTTTGCCTGCCATGAGGCCGGAAGCCTGAACCATACATAGTCCCCTGATACCTTAGATGAACGCTGCCTATGACATAGGCGGCTCAAGGGTTCAAGCAGACTTGGATCATCTCGTGTTAGTGGGCGTAACAAAGGGTGCTTAGCGGTGAATACCGACGCATAACTGTCATATTAGGCGGTACCTCAGACATACAGCCCGTGACGCATGTGCCGCATCAGGTCGGTGACCTTTTCGTTCGGTTTTTCCCACAGGACGACGCGCAGTTCGACGACGAGATCGCCGCGGCCTCCGGCATCGTCGTGAAGGCCAAGGCCGTTCAGCCGGACCGTCTGGTCGGAACCGGACCATGCCGGAATGCTGATGTTGCGGTTGCCTTCCGGCGTCTCGACCGACGCGTCGCCGCCAAGCACCGCGTCTTCGAGCGAAATCGACAAGGTCGTGTGAAGATCGAAACCTTCGACGCGGAAACGACTGTCGCGGGAAACTTTGATCGAGGCGAGAAGGTCGCCGGATTTCATGCCGGCGAGCTTGAGGCCCTGGCCCTTGAGCCGCGCTACATGGCCTTCCGTCATGCCTCTTTCCAGCACGAGGCGGACTTCACGGTCGTCGGCCATCTTCAGCGTGACAGCGTTGAGCTTGAGGAGGTCCTCCACGGTCACCGTTGCCTCGACGGAAATATCCGGAGCCTTTTCGGGAGCCGGCGTCGTGCCGCGGAAGCGGCGCACGATGGAGGCGATCAGGTCGATGGCAAGGGCCGGCAGGGGCGGTCTTTCGCCGCCGGATGCATCTGCCTTGGCCGTTTCCGCCGAATCGCCGTTCGCCGGCGCCGGGCCGCTGGTGTGAGATTTTGCCTGGTCGGTTGCTGTAGCGCCGAAAATGCGCTCGATCATGTCCTCGGGCGTTTCGCCTGCCGGGCCGGACTGGTTCTGAGGATGAGCCTGAGATTGGGTCTGTGCTTGCGCCTGGGATTTGGCTGCCTGCGCATTGGCCTTGGCGAGTTCTTCCATCACCTTTTCGGCGTTAGCCTTGGCGGCCTTGGCGCGTTCGGCGGCTTCGCGGGCGGCATTTCGCTGCTGCATGATGGTCTGGTGCATCTCTGCGGCCCTGTCGTATCGCTTGCGGCGCTCGGGATCCTTGAGGACCTCGTAGGCCTGGCCGATCTCGGCGAAACGGCTCGTCGCAGACGGATCGTCCTGATTCTGGTCGGGGTGAACGGTCTTGGCCTTGGCGCGCCAGGCTGCCTTGATTTCTTCGGGCTCGGCGTTGCGCTTCACGCCAAGAAGAGAATAGGGATCACGCATTGTGGGACCACCGGTTACTTGAAACGGCAGGCCCCCGCTTGATCCTTGGACCCCCGATACTCGTCACAACTCCGACAGCCATCCGCCGGTTCCTCATGTTCCGGGCAGATTACTGCTTACATCCGAAGAGCCTATGTTAGGACTTGTGAATCAGTGGTTACGCGGCCGCCAGTCGTGGTCGGTAAGGTAAACGAATGGTTTCAGGCGGTTTTCACGCAAACGCCAGAAACGGATTTTGCAGCGCGTCGGTTTTGGGGAAGGATGGGCCGCGACTACTGGCGGTCGAAGGCCGTCAGCATCCAGTCGCCGCTGCCGGTCAGGCAGGTCTGGCCGGAGAACATGGCGATACCCTCGTAAGAATGGCGCGTGGTGGTGAAGGCGCGGCAGATCTGCTCGCCGTTGCGGGCCTCGCGAATCTGCGAGACGACGCCGGCGCTGCCGGTCGTGGTATTCGCCCACGGAACCGAAGCTGTGCCGACCTTCGCAAGATCGGCCGAGGAGACGGCGTTACGCACCGTCGCCTCGTCGGAAAGCGTCGCACCGGTATGCTGAGGCGCGCCGGGCACCGTGCCGGTCGCGATCGAGCGGTCGACTTTCGGGGAGCTTCCGAAGAGATCGAGGCTGCTGGTACAGCCGGCAAGCGAAAGCCCTGCAAGGCAGAGGGCGGCTGCCCGTCTGGCGAGGATAAACGACCTCTTTGTGCGGCTCGTCGACTTTGCTATCACTACCACCGTTCGTCCTGTCCGACTGAAAAACTCGGGCATGTTTCATGAGATTGGGAGTATTTTAGTCAATATGTCTGAAAGCGAGTTAACAACTGGTGACTTCACCGCCGAGAACGAGCCTTTCGCGCTTTTCGGAGCATGGCTGAAGGATGCCGAGAGCTCCGAACCCAACGATCCGAACGCCGTTGCGGTTGCGACCGTCGACGAAAATGGCATGCCGAACGTCCGCATGGTCCTCTTGAAGGGGTATGACGAGAGCGGTTTCGTCTTCTACACCAATTTCGAAAGCCAGAAGGGCAACGAGATCCTCGGCCAGAAAAAGGCGGCGATGTGCTTCCACTGGAAATCGCTGCGTCGCCAGGTTCGCCTGCGCGGCGAGGTGGAGGTGGTGAGCGATGCGGAGGCGGATGCCTATTACGCGTCGCGCCCTCGCGGCAGCCGCATCGGCGCCTGGGCGTCGAAACAGTCCCGCCCGCTCGAAACGCGTTTTGCGCTCGAAAAATCGGTGGCCGAATATACCGCGAGATACGCGATCGGCGACATTCCGCGCCCGCCCAACTGGTCCGGCTTCCGCATCAAGCCGGTGTCGATCGAGTTCTGGCACGACCGTCCGTTCCGCCTGCACGACCGCATCGAATTTCGCCGCACCCTCGCCGACGGCCCGTGGGAAAAGGTGCGGATGTATCCGTGAGGGGAGGGCTCACCGCCCGATCGTGAAGGGGATGCCCGATGCGAGTGCGGAGACGTAACGCGGCTGCTGGTAATAGCCGTTGAGCGAGATGCGCGGCAGGCCGGTGAGCCTGTTCACGTATCTGGCGCAGAGCGTGCCGGGCTGCGTCGTCACCGCGACGGAAAAGCCGAGTTCCCTGGCGATCGCATAGTCGCGCTCGGAAACCGCGGCGCGGTTGCCATAGGGATAAGCGATCGTGGCCGGCCGTTCGCCGGTCAGGCCCTCGATCCAGTCGGCCGACTGCTCCATTTCCGCGCGGGCGTCTTCTGCCGGAAGCCGGGCGACGGCCCGGTGGCTCGTCGTATGGGCGCCGAGCGATGCCAGCGGATGGGCGGCGACCGAGCGGAGCTCCTCGGCATTCATGGTCAGGTCGGCGGTGATCTTCAGCGGATCGACGCCATGTTTTCTCGCCAGGGCATCGATCCGCGAGACGGCGGTGGATTCCTCGACTTCGAGGACATAGCTGGAAAACCGGTCGAAGGCGTCGAATTTTCGGGCCTCGGAGGTGAGGTCGAGGACTTCAGACCCGCCGCCGAAATCGAACGTCACTTCCCGTTCGCGGCCGAGCAGCTCGGCAACCGTTTCCCACCAGAGAGAATGACTGCGCTCTGCAAACCCGCGGGTGACGAAGATGGTGAACGGCACGCCGTGGCGGGCAAACACCGGCAAGGCATATTCGGCATTGTTGCGGTAGCCGTCATCGAGCGTGAAGGCGGCGAACGGCTGCTTGCTCGGGGCGGCAAGCCGTGCCGGCACGTCGCTCAAGGGGATGAACTCGTAACCTTCCGCCGAAAGCCGTTCGATCGCTTCGCCGAGGAAATCCGGCGTCACTTCCAGATGGCCGCTCGGCTGCAGTGGCCGGCTTTGTTTCGGCCGCACATGGTGGAGCGTGAATATGGCGCCGTGGCCGCGCGCATTGGGCATCATCCCGGCACGCGCAAGTGCTGCGGCCATGTCGAGGCCACCGGCGACAAGCCGGCGTTTGACATCCCGGCGCCAAAGCGCCTGAAACCTGTCCCTCGTGTTCCCCACCGCGATCACGCCCACGTTACTTCGGTGAGGGCGACCCTACCCCTGACGGGTTAAGCCTTGCTGAATAAGGAGAGGCTTTATCTTGTTCAGGGCCGCAGCGCATCGAAAAGCGGCAGGCCGGCGATCGCCGCCATGGCGATCAGCAGGAAGCAGATGCGCCGGAAGGTGCCCTCGGACGCGAAGCCGAACAGGCGCGAGCCCGCGATCAGGCCGAGGCCATAACCCGGCCCGGCGATGAGCGCGAGTGCAAGGACGTCGAATGTCAAAAGACCGCCGACGACATAGGCGGTGGCCGAGATCACCGTCGCAAGCGCGAAATAGAGGATCAGGTTGGCGCGCACGGTAAGCGGCGGGATGGCGCCGCCGAGCCAATAGGCGACGACCGGCGGACCGGAAAGCTGCGCCGCGCCGCCGAACAGGCCGGCAAGCGCCCCGACACCGATGGTCAGCGGCGTCTTCGGCTTGCCATGGTAGCGCCAGCCGGAAATCAGGAAGATCAGCAGGCAGAGCACGACGACCGAGATCAGCCAGCGCAGCGCCGTCGGATCGATCACCGCCAGCAGCGTCGTTCCGGCCGGCACGCCGATCAGCGTCCCGATCAGCATCGTGCCCACCTCGCGGCGGTTGGCGCGCTTCCAGCCGTCCGGCACCATGCCGAGCGTCGTCACCCCGTCGATGACGAGCAGCAGGGCAGGGGCGATCTTCGGCCCAACGGCAGCACCGGCGAGCGGAACGAAGATCAGCGCTCCGCCAAACCCGGAAAACCCGCGCGCCAGCCCGGCGAGCAGCGCGGAGAGGAAAAGAAAGACAAGCTGTGCCGGCTCATGGCCCGGGATCCAGGCGTCCAGGAAAGCGGAAATCGGGTTTACGGATGCCATGGAGAATGCCGTGATCAAGGGGCTTGGGATGGTCCGCACTTGCCGGGATTTGGGTGAGGGCGTCAAGGCTGGGTCCGGCGACTACGGCCCGCCGCTCAGCTTATTCCTCGATACCGGTCCAGGCTGAGGAATGAAAAGTAGGTTTGCTTGGGGCGCCTGAATCCTCATCCGGCGTTCTACCAAACTTTTTGTGGTAGCGTTTCATCAGCGCCAATAGATCGTCGGTCTTGATATTCCTCAGTAGAGCGGGAGATATTACCAAGCTCTGAGGGCCGGAGCGTCCGTGGCTTGCTTTTGTGAGCCGGGAACTTGTTTCGGGGTCGAGGTTGTCGCGTAAAATCACGGCGATATTTTTGAGCGAGCCATATTCCCCAAAAAGCGTGATTTGCGAGACCGATGTCCAAGGCAATAATTGCGGCATCGTGGCAGGCATCCTGATTCCATTAGGAGATATAATAAGGACCGCCTTTTGGAGGTTCATTCGGGACGTGCAGAATATCGCAAAGCTGCTGCTGCCGACCACAAGTGGGATGAGTATGACGGCCCGTGTGAGCGGCGCGAGACCTTCTTGGCCCGCAAAAACGATCTCCACCAACTGAACCAGACAATAAGACAAGGTGATGCTGCAGGCGACGGCGAGAACATAAAACACGCTCACCGAATGAAAGAAATTGAGCTCTGCATACTCTGAGCTGGCGCTGTCGATCATCTGTTCTACCCAGGCCATCTAAGCAAGAAGGACGGCCAAAGTTACCATAGGGTTGTCAACCACTGGTTACCTCTCTTCGCTAGATATCAATTTGACGTATGGACATCGAGACAGGCGAGCAAGGCAGGATCCTCTGGACACGGTACGAGAATCGGGATTCTCCTCTAGATACAAAAGGAGAACATCATGCTGGAGAAGCTTGTCGCACAATTCGAGGCCGTATCCGCAACCTATGCCGAAGCCCACGGAATGATCCGTGATCCGGACTGGTTTCTCCTGAAGTTGCAGGAGGAGGTGGGCGAACTGACCCAGGCCTGGAATCGCAAGACTGGCCGTGGACGGAAGAAGGGCAGGAGCGACGAGGATCTCAGCCGCGACCTCGCCGACGAGACGGCCGATCTACTCGGCCACGTCCTGCTGTTTGCCCACAACAACCGGATCGATCTCGCATCGGCGATCGAGCGGAAATGGCTGTTCAGGCCGGATGAGGGGTAAGTTTCAGGCTATATGCCAGCAAGCTGAGCTCTGGC
Organism: Neorhizobium vignae; assembly: GCF_000732195.1. Lineage (GTDB taxonomy): Bacteria > Pseudomonadota > Alphaproteobacteria > Rhizobiales > Rhizobiaceae > Neorhizobium > Neorhizobium vignae. The sequence continues at coordinate 162,253 of NZ_JNNU01000011.1, read as the reverse complement.
GATAGAAACCTCCCCATGGACGTTTCTATCGCCGAGCAAATTGCTCCAACATCAAGCCTTTGTCCCGCCCACCGTCACCTGGTCCATCCGCAGATGCGGCTGGCCGACGCCGACGGGGACCCATTGGCCGCCCTTGCCGCAATTGCCGATGCCGGTATCGAGCTTCATGTCGTTGCCGACCATCGAGACGCGGCGCATCGCATCCGGGCCGTTGCCGATCAGCATGGCGCCCTTGATCGCCGGGCCGATCCTGCCGTTCTCGATCATATAGGCCTCGGTGCAGCCGAACACGAACTTGCCCGACGTGATGTCCACCTGGCCGCCGCCGAAGGAAACGGCATAGATGCCCTTCTTCACCGAGGCGATGATTTCTTCCGGCGTTTTGTCGCCGCCGAGCATGTAGGTATTGGTCATCCGCGGCATCGGCGTATAGGCATAGCCTTGGCGGCGCCCGTTGCCGGTCGGTTGGACGCCCATCAGCCGGGCGTTCTGGCGATCCTGCATGTAACCGACGAGCTTGCCGTTCTCGATCAGCACGTTGTAGGCCGATGGCGTGCCTTCGTCGTCTATTGTGATCGAACCGCGGCGGTTGTCGATCGTGCCGTCGTCGACGACCGTGACGCCCGGCGCCGCGACCATCTCGCCGAGAAGCCCGGCAAAGGCCGAGGTCTTCTTGCGGTTGAAATCCCCTTCCAGCCCGTGGCCGACCGCCTCGTGCAGCATCACGCCCGGCCAGCCGGAGCCGAGCACCACATCCATCGTGCCGGCCGGCGCGTCGATCGCGGTGAGATTGACGAGCGCCTGGCGTAGCGCCTCGTCGGCGCCGGTCTGCCAGTTGCCTTCGGTTACGAAATCGCCGAAGCCGATGCGGCCGCCGGTGCCGAACGAACCGCTCTCCTGCCGGTCGCCGTCACCGACGACGACGGAAATGTTGATGCGGGTCATCGGGCGGATGTCCTGCACCCGGTGTCCGTCGGCGCGCAGGATGTCGACCACCTGCCAGCTTGCCGAAACCGTGGCCGTCACCTGCCGTACCTTGTCGTCCTTGGAGCGCAGATAGGCGTCGATCTCGGTGAGCAGCCTGACCTTCTCCTCGAAGCTGGGGCTGCCGATCGGGTTCTCGTCGCCGTAATATTTCTTGTTGGTGCGCTGGGGAGCGGCCGCGTAGGAACCGGAATATCCGGCGGTGACGGCCCGCACCGCATCCGAGGCGCGGGACAGCGCTGCCGCCGAAAGCTCGCCTGCATGGGCATAACCGACCGCTTCGCCGGCGACCGAGCGCAGTCCGAATCCCTGATCGGTATTGAACGAACCACCCTTCAGGCGGCCATTGTCGAATGTCAGCGATTCCGCCTGGGCATGTTCCACGAAAAGCTCGCCGTCATCGGCACCGGTAAGCGCCTCGGCGAGGAGTGAGCGCAGCTTGGTCTCGTCGCAGTCGAAAAGGTTGAGAAGGTCGGTGTTCATGGGTGCTCCTTCGGCGCTGCCCTATGAAGACGCGCGCTCTGTTCCAACCGATGTAGGTCCGGGGAGGGACCGAAGCAAGCCTATCATGCGGGCTCAGGCGCGTTTGCGGCGGAAGATCATGCCGATGACGACGGCAACGAGGGCCGCGGCAAGGCCGTACCAGGTCACGGCATATTGCAGATGGCTGTTCGGCAGGTCGAATTGGGTGACGCCGCCTTTGGGCCAGCCGCCAGGATTGACGATCGATCCATCCGCATCCACGAAGAACTGCACGACCTTCGACGCCTCGATACCGGTGGTCGAGGCCATGGCATCGAGATCCTTCCAGTAGAAGATGTTCTTGGCGAGATCGTTGTCCGGAACGATCGAGGACGGCTTTTCCCCAAGCCGCACCCGCGCATATCCGCTGACGGTCTGCGGGCCGGCAACTTCCCCGACCGTGCGCGTCTTCTGATCCTTCATTTCATAGGGCACGAAACCGCGGTTGACGAACAGGATGCGGCCGTCGGCAAGCGTCATCGGGGTGTACACGTAAAAACCGGTTTGGCCTGCGAAGGTCGCGAAGAAATGTCGCTCGCTGGCGTGGTCGAACGTGCCCGTGATCGATACCCGGCGGTATTCGATATCGCCGCCGGATTTCCGGATCGCCTCGATATCGGAAAGCGGGACGGGTGCCGCCGCCCGCCGCTGGGCGATATCGGCAAGCAGCCCTTCCTTCCAATGCAGCCGCTCCACCTGCCAGGTGCCGAGCGACAGCAGGATGGCGAGCGCCGCCAGCACCAGGACGGCGGTCGCGATCACCCGGCCACGGCCGCGGGCGGGCGTCTCATCCGATGTGGTTCGCGAGGGAGCCTTGGTTGCCATTCGTTCCAGTCCTAAAAAAGCAGAAGGGCGGCTTGTCGCCGCCCTCCCGGAATTCATGTCCCCTGGCTCAATGGGCGAGCGGTGCGCCCCAGCCACCCCAGATGTAGATGGCGAAGAAGAGGAACAGCCATACCACGTCGACGAAGTGCCAGTACCAGGCGGCTGCTTCGAAGCCGAAATGCTGGGTGGGCGTGAAACCGCCGTTGATGGCGCGCAGCAGGCAAACAGCCAGGAAGATCGTGCCGACCAGCACGTGGAAGCCGTGGAAGCCGGTCGCCATGAAGAAGGTCGCGCCGTAGATCGAGTTCGAGAACGCGAACGGAGCGTGGATATACTCGTAAGCCTGGACGCAGGAGAACAGGATGCCGAGCGCTACGGTGAGCGCCAGACCGCTGATCAGGCCCTTGCGGTCGCCGTGCAGCAGCGCGTGGTGAGCCCAGGTGACGCAGGTGCCCGACAGAAGCAGGATGACCGTGTTGTAGATCGGCAGGTGCCAGGGATCGAGCACCTCGACGCCCTTCGGCGGCCACTGACCGCCGAGAAACTCGACGCGGGTCGCCTGGATCGCCTCGTTGGCGTAGAGGCTGGCATCGAAAAAGGCCCAGAACCAGGCGACGAAGAACATCACTTCGGAAGCGATGAACATGATCATGCCGTAGCGCAGATGCAGCGAGACGACGCGGGTATGGGCGCCCGAATTGCCTTCCTTGATCGTGTCCGCCCACCAGCCGATCATCGTATAGATGATGATCGCCAGGCCGATGTAGAAGATCCACGGTGTCGCAAGATCCAGACCGAAGATATGGAACTGGCCGCCATGCAGGTAACGCATGTAGCCGACGCCGCCGAAGGTCATGACGAAGGCGCCGAGCGAGGCGAGAATCGGCCACGGGCTCGGATCGATGATGTGGTAGTCGTGATTTTTCTGATGCGCATCGGCCATGTCAGAATCCCCGGATGAATGCCTGCTTCGCCGGAAAACCGGCGAACCCTCTTAAAGTTTCCCTGTGCCCGTCTTCGGGGCGCCTGCCTTCGGGCCTTCCGGCAGAGCCGCGACCGGTTTGCCCGGCTCGCTCGGATAGAAGGTGTAGGACAGGGTGATCGTCTTGATGTTCTTGGTCTCTTGGGCCGTGGCGAGCTCCGGGTCAACGAAGAACACCACCGGCATCTGAACCGACTGGCCGGGCTGCAGCGTCTGCTCGGTAAAGCAGAAGCACTCGACCTTGTTGAAATAGGCGCCCGCTTCCATCGGCGTCACGTTGAACACGGCACTGCCCGTCGTCGGCTTGGACGACCGGTTGGTCGCCGTGTATTCGATCTGCACGGTCTCCCCGATCTTCGGGTTGACCGACTTGGCAGGCTTGAACTCCCAGTTCAGGCCCGGCGAGATGTTGGCGTCGAACGTCACCTGGATCGGCTTGTTCAGGATCTTGTCGGAATACTGCTCGACGCGCTGGGTCGTGCCGTTATAGCCGGTGACCTGGCAGAACAGCCGGTAGAGAGGCACGGACGCATAGGCAGCGCCGACCATGCCGGCCACGAAAACGGCGCAGCCGGCGAAGATCGCGCTGTTGCTGACCCGTTTTGCCTGACCGTTCTGATTGACGTCCGTCATCGCTCCACCCTAGTTCCCGACTCCGCCGATTTTCACCAGCGTCATGATGTAGAAAAGGACCACGAGCCCGGCCAGAACGATGCCGAGCGCGATATTGCGGTTGCGGCGGGACTTCCTCTGGGCTTCGCTGAGCGTGATTTTTTCCATCACAGCAAACCTCCCACGAGGTGCGGCAATCCCGCGAGCAGCCGGTCGGCCAGGAGGCCTGAGAAGATCGCAAAGAGATAGAAGATCGAATAGGCGAACATCTTCTTCGCCGGCATCATCTTTTCATCGCCGTCGGGCATGCGCCGGACGGCGATGGAACAGATGACGAAAATCGCGCCGAGCAGGGCGGCGAAGATGCCGTAACCGAGGCCCGCAAGTCCGGTGAGGGTGGGGGCGACAGCGATCACCGCGGTCAGCACCGCATAGACGATGATCTGGTTCTTGGTGGAGGCCTCGCCTGCGACATTCGGCATCATCGGCACGCCGACGGACCCATAGTCGCGCATCTTGAAGAGGGCGAGCGCCCAGAAATGCGCCGGCGTCCACAGGAAGATGATCAGGAACAGGAGAATACTGTCGAGCGACACGCCGCCGGTGACGCAGGCCCAGCCGATCATCGGGGGAAATGCGCCGGAGGCGCCGCCGATGACGATGTTCTGCGGGGTCGAGCGCTTCAGCCACATCGTGTAGACGACGGCATAAAAGAAGATCGTGAAGGCAAGCAGGCCGGCCGAGAACCAGTTGACCGCAAGGCCGAGGATGACGACCGAGAAGACCGAGAGCGTCAGGCCGAAGGCGAGCGCTTCCTGGGGCAGGATGCGGCCGGCCGGGATCGGGCGTTTGGCGGTGCGGGTCATGACGGCATCGATATCGGCGTCATACCACATGTTCAGCGCACCGGAGGCGCCGGCGCCGACCGCGATGCAGAGAATGGAAATCACGCCGAGGACCGGATTGATCTGGCCCGGCGCGAGAATGAGGCCGGCGAATGCGGTGAAGACCACGAGCGACATCACCCGGGGCTTCAGGAGCTCGAAGAAATCGCGTGCGCTCGCTTCCGAGAGGCGCGCGCCTCCATCGGTGCCGAGAGCGTCGTGATTGTCGATAACCGTCATTGAACCGTCCTGTTTGGTATTTCGGGGCATCGCGTTGCCGCGATGCCCTTTTTCAAGGATCGAGCGCTTACTTGATGCGCGGCAGCTGTTCCCACTGGTGGTACGGCGGCGGCGAAGAAAGCTGCCATTCCAGCGTGGTCGCACCTTCGCCCCACGGATTGTCGCCGGCGACGCGCTTCTTTGCGAAGGCTTCCCAGACGCCATAAAGGAAGATCAGAACGCCGACGAAGGAGATGTAGGAGCCGATGGAAGAAACGTAGTTCCATCCGGCAAACGCATCCGGATAGTCGATGTAACGGCGCGGCATACCGGCGAGACCCAGGAAATGCTGAGGGAAGAACACCAGGTTGACGCCGATGAACATGACCCAGAAATGCAGGTTGCCGACCCGCTCGCTGTACATGTAGCCGAACATTTTCGGGAACCAGTAGTACCAGGCCGCAAAGATGGCGAAGACCGCACCGAGCGACAGAACGTAGTGGAAGTGGGCCACGACGTAATAGGTGTCATGCAGCGAACGGTCGAGGCCGGCATTGGCGAGCTGGACGCCCGTGACGCCGCCGACGGTAAACAGGAAGATGAAGCCGATCGCCCAGATCATCGGTGTCGAGAAGGTCAGCGAGCCGCCCCACATCGTCGCGATCCAGGAGAAGATCTTGATGCCGGTCGGAACCGCGATGACCATCGTCGCGAAGACGAAATAGCGCTGCGCGTCGAGCGACATGCCGACCGTGTACATGTGGTGGGCCCAGACGATGAAGCCGACGGCGCCGATCGCGACCATGGCATAGGCCATGCCGAGATAACCGAAGACCGGCTTCTTGGAAAAGGTCGAGACGATGTGGCTGATGATGCCGAAGCCAGGCAGGATCAGGATGTAGACTTCCGGGTGACCGAAGAACCAGAACAGGTGCTGGTAGAGGATCGGATCACCGCCGCCTTCCGGCGAGAAGAAGGTCGTGCCGAAGTTGCGGTCGGTCAGAAGCATGGTGATGGCCCCCGCCAGAACCGGCAGCGAGAGCAGCAGCAGGAAGGCGGTGACCAGCACGGCCCAGGCGAACAGCGGCATCTTGTGCAGCGTCATGCCCGGGGCGCGCATGTTCAGGATCGTGGTGATGAAGTTGATCGCACCGAGGATCGAGGATGCGCCGGCGACGTGCAGCGAGAAGATCGCCAGATCGACGGCCGGACCCGGATGACCCATGGTCGCGAGCGGCGGATACATGGTCCAGCCGCCGCCGACGCCGTAAGCGCCCGCCGGACCTTCGACGAACATCGAAAGCAGCAGAAGCAGGAAGGCCGGCACGATCAGCCAGAAGGAGATGTTGTTCAGGCGCGGGAAGGCCATGTCCGGCGCGCCGATCATGATCGGCACCATCCAGTTGGCGAAACCGCCGATCATCGCCGGCATGACCATGAAGAAGATCATAATCAGCGCGTGGCCGGTGGTGAACACGTTGAACATGTGCTTGCCGCCGTCGATGGCAGCGTCGCCCTGGAAGCCGTAGACCATCGATGCCAGACCATGGAAGATCTGGATGCCCGGCTCCTGCAGCTCCATGCGCATGGCGACGGAAAGAAGCCCGCCGACGATGCCCGCGAAGATCGCGAAGATCAGGTAGAGCGTGCCGATGTCCTTGTGGTTGGTCGAAAACAGCCAGCGCTGAGCAAATGTCGGCGCGTGCGAATGATCGTGATGATCGCCGTGAGCATGCGCATCATCGTGAGAGGTGCGAGCATGAGCGTGATCGTCGTGAGCGGAATGTCCAGCCATTGTCCTCACTCCTCTGTATTACTTGGATTCATTTGCCGCGACGGCAAAATTGCCGGCAGGCTTGTCGACCGCAGCTACGAGAGCCTTGTAGGCGCCCGGCAGGTCGGTCGCAGCAGCTGCGAGCCAGGTCTTGTACTTGTCTTCCGAGACGACGCGGATGGCGATCGGCATGTACGCGTGGTCCTTGCCGCACAGTTCGGAGCACTGGCCGTAATACAGACCTTCCTTCTCGGCCTTGAACCAGGTTTCGTTCAGGCGGCCCGGAACGGCGTCGATCTTGACCCCGAAAGCCGGCATCGCAAAGGCATGGATAACGTCGGACGGAGCAGCCGTCACCAGCATGCGCACGGTCTTGTTGACCGGGATGATCATTTCGTTGTCGACGGCGAGAAGACGCGGATAGACCGCAGGGTCGGTCTTGCCGGTGGCTGCGCGGTCCTGTTCCTTCAGCATGAAACTATCGAAGGCCACCGGCGCCGGCGTGCCTTCATATTCATAGTTCCACTGCCACTGGGTGGCGGTGGCCTTGACCGTCATGTCCGATTCCGGAATTTCGAGCTGGGCATTCAGGAGATTGAAGGAGGGGATGGCGAGGAAGAAGAGGATGAGAACCGGGCCAAGCGTCCAGATGATCTCGATCGCCGTATTGTGGCTGGTCCGCGACGGTACCGGATTGGCGCTGGCGCGGAACTTCACGACGACGACGACCAGCAGGGCCAGAACCAAAAGCGTGGTCGGCACGATGAACCACAGCGTATAGTGGTTGAACCAGCGAATCTGGTGCATGATCGGCGTTGCTGCCGCCTGGAAATCAATCTGCCACGGATGCGGCTGGTCCGCAAAACCTGCGGAAGCAAAGAGCAGACAGATGAGCGCCGTCATCACTGCAAAAGCCCTGTTCATCACTACATATCTCCCCATGCGTCTGATCTCGATCAAACCGAACGCAGAATCCAAGCTATATGGTCTGCTTCAATCACAGTTTGCCTGCCGCCGCAATATCTGGCGGGAAAAGCCCATGCGGCATTTTTGCGCCTCCGGGATAAGCCCGGAATCCCGTGATAGCCAGGGGCCGCAGCCCGCTTTTTCTGCCGTGCCGAGGTCCTGTTTCAAAGGCCTTCCACACCTCCCGCCGCGTCATTATAGACTGCACGGCGGCTAAAATCCGGCGTTTTCTTGATAAAAGTGACGGCTGGGCCACGCCGCTTGGCGGGTCCCACTTTCGCCGTACTCCACTGGAAAGAGGTCAGGGCTTTTCATTTCGTCTAGTGAACGACAAGAATAGCCGCACTGATTCGTCTTCCAGAGGTTTCCATGGGTCGTCCCTCCCTGATCTGCGCCGGTCTAGCCGTGATGCTTGCAGCCGCCGTTTCGCTTCCCGCGTTCGCGCAGCAGCCGCAGCCCGGCCCGCGGCCCGCTGCACCCCAGTCGGCCCCCCAGCCGGCTCAGGGCGCCAAGCCGGGACCGCAGCCGCCCCGGCCGGCGCCGAATGGCGGGCAGGCCCAGCAGCCTTCGGGGCAGCAGGCGCAGCCCCCGGGCAACGTGCGCGAGAACCATGGCGCATGGTCGATCATCTGCGACCGGCCCGCCGGCGCTTCCGCCGACCAGTGCGCGCTGATGCAGAACGTCATCGCCGAGGACCGGCCGGAAGTCGGCCTGTCGGTAGTGGTGCTGAAGACCGCCGACCGCAAGGCACGCATCCTGCGCATCCTCGCGCCGCTCGGCGTGCTCCTGAAGGACGGCATGGAACTCTATGTCGACAACAACAATATCGGCCGCGCCTATTTCACACGCTGCTTCTCCGAGGGCTGTTATGTGGAAGTGGAGATCGACGAGGAACTGATGCGCATCCTGCGCGCCGGCAAGGCCGCCGTCTTCGCCCTGCGCGAATCCGCCGATCAGGACCGGGTCGGCATTCCGATCGAGCTCACCGGCTTCGGCCCAGGCTACGACGCGCTTCCCTGATTTCCTAAAGAGACGAGCGGAGCTCCGAAGGCCGTGAGGCAGTCGTGATTTCCCCCGCGCTTCGACGACGCGGCGCGCGGCGCGATCCCGCCTTCGCCTTCCGATTGAAGCTCTTCTTTCTTGTGTGCGTGACCATTGCCGCTATATATGGCGCGTGGTCGGTCAAGTCGCGCATCCTGCTCATCCAGGGCGGTCCGGCCATTTTCGCTCTCGTGCTGACAGTCCTGGCGTCCTGATTTGATGGCATCATCCATACCTGAAAAAAGCCCGCTCAAGATTCGTCTCTGCGGCCCTCGCGGTTTCTGCGCCGGCGTCGACAGGGCGATCCAGATCGTCGTGCTGGCGCTGAAAGCCTATGGCGCGCCGGTCTATGTCCGCCACGAGATCGTCCACAACCGTTATGTGGTCGAGGGTCTCGAAGCGAAGGGCGCCGTTTTCGTCGAGGAACTGGACGAGATCCCGGCCGAACATCGCCAGCAGCCGGTTGTCTTCTCCGCCCATGGCGTACCGAAATCCGTGCCCGAGGATGCCGAGGCCCGCAATCTCTTTTATCTCGATGCGACGTGCCCGCTGGTTTCGAAAGTCCACAAGCAGGCGATGCGCCACCAGCGCCTCGGCCGCCACGTGGTGCTGATCGGCCATGCCGGCCATCCGGAAGTGATCGGCACGATGGGCCAGCTGCCGCCGGGCACGGTGTCGCTCATCGACACGATCGCCGACGCGGAAGCCTATGTTCCCGAAGATCCGGACAATCTCGGCTACGTCACCCAGACGACGCTCTCGGTGGACGACACCGCAGGCGTGATAGCCAAGCTGCAGGAGCGTTTCCCGAACCTCACGGCGCCGGCGGCCGACAGCATCTGCTACGCCACCACCAACCGCCAGGAGGCGGTCAAGGAAGCAGCTCCCGGCTGCGACCTCTTCATCGTCGTCGGTGCTCCGAATTCGTCGAATTCCAAGCGGCTGGTCGAAGTGGCGCTAAGGGCAGGGGCCAAGCGCTCCCTCCTGGTGCAGCGCGCCTCCGAATTGAACTGGGACGAGATCGGCCGCATCGGCACGCTCGGCCTTTCCGCCGGCGCCTCCGCCCCGGAAGTCATCGTCGACGAGATCATCTCCGCCTTCAAGGAGCGTTTCGAGGCCGAGATCGAGCTCGCGATCACCGCGGAAGAAACCGAAAATTTCCTCGTCAACCGCGAGCTGCGCGGCGTGCCTTTGACGGTTGAGGACATGGCATGGGTGAATGGGTGAGAGCCGCCCGGCGAAACCGGAAAAATCGATAGAGCGGTCCGATTTCAGCTTCGGACGCCCCGACCTCTAGCGAAGGGCCGGGCGAGCCGCTAGGAAAGCCCCATCACCAATCTGCGCGGCAGACTCAAGCGGGATGACACCTTGGCTGTTTACACCGATATCACCGAAGACGACCTGAAGCAGTTCCTGACCGAATACGACGTCGGCGAACTGACCTCCTACAAGGGGATTGCCGAAGGCGTCGAGAATTCGAACTTCCTGCTGCACACCACCCGTGATCCGCTGATCCTGACGCTTTACGAAAAGCGGACGGATGAGCGTGACCTGCCGTTTTTCCTCGGCCTGATGCAGCATCTGGCGGCCAGCGGCCTGTCCTGCCCGCTGCCCCTGCCGCGCAACGACGGAAATCTCTATGGCACACTGTCCGGCCGGCCCGCCGCCCTGATCTCCTTCCTAGAGGGCATGTGGCTGAGGAAGCCGGAGGCGAAACATTGCCGCGAGGTCGGCAAGGCTCTCGCCCGGATGCACCTTTCCGGTCAGGATTTCGGGCTGACGCGCCCGAACGCGCTTTCCGTGGAGGGCTGGAAGACGCTTTGGGAAAAGTCCGCCGAGCGGGCCGATGAGGTCGAGACCGGCCTGCAGGACGAGATTTCCTCCGAACTCGATCACCTGGACCGAAACTGGCCAAAGGATTTGGCCGCCGGCGTCATCCATGCGGATCTCTTCCAGGACAACGTCTTCTTCCTGGGCGACGAACTGTCCGGCCTGATCGACTTCTATTTCGCCTGCAACGACCTGCTCGCCTATGACGTCTCGATCTGCCTGAATGCCTGGTGCTTCGAAAAGGATGGCGCCTACAATCTCACCAAGGGCCAGGCGCTGCTCGAAGGTTACCAGAGCGTCCGTCCGCTTGAGAAAGCCGAGATCGAGGCCCTGCCGATCCTTGCCCGCGGTTCCGCGCTGCGGTTCTTCCTGACGCGGCTTTACGACTGGCTGACGACGCCGGCCGGCGCCCTGGTCGTCAAGAAGGACCCGCTCGAATATCTGCGCAAGCTGCGCTTCCACCGCCAAATCACATCTGCCACCGAATATGGGCTGGCCGAGGAAAGACTGTCCGCATCATGAAGCAGGTAGAGATTTTCACCGACGGCGCCTGTTCCGGCAATCCCGGCCCGGGCGGCTGGGGCGCCATCCTGCGTTATGGCGACACGGAAAAGGAAATGTTCGGCGGCGAGGCCGAAACGACCAACAACCGCATGGAGCTGATGGCGGCGATCACCGCGCTGAACGCGCTGAAAACCCCCTGCGAAGTCAACCTTCACACCGACAGCAAATATGTGATGGACGGCATTTCCAAATGGATCTTCGGCTGGAAGAAGAACGGCTGGAAGACAGCCGACAAGAAGCCGGTGAAGAATGCCGAGCTCTGGCAGCAGCTTGAGGAAGCGCGCAACAGGCACAAGGTGACGCTGCACTGGGTCAAGGGCCATGCCGGCCATCCGGAAAACGAGCGCGCCGACGAGCTTGCCCGCCTCGGGATGGCACCGTTCAAGAAGAAGTAGGGGGAGCGCTGAACGATGATCTTGCGCCTGATCTCCCTCAACGCCTGGGGCGGCCGAGTCCATGCGCCGCTGATGCAGTATCTCAAGGCGGCTGACCCGGATGTGCTCTGCCTGCAGGAAGTCACCCGCACGCCGGATGCGGCCGCCGACTGGCTGGCCTACCGCGACGGCGCCTTCGAACTGCCGCAGCGGGCCAGCCTCTATGAGGATGTGAAGGCGGTTCTGCCCGGTCATGAGGCGATGTACGCTCCCGTCGCCCGAGGCACGCTGTTCGAGGGTGACCGGGAGGTCGGCTCCGAATTCGGCCTCGCCACTTTCGTGCGCGGCTCTTTCCCGATCATCGGCCAGCAGCTCGGTTTCGTCCACGGAGCGTTCTCGGCCGACGGCTGGGGCGAGCACCCGCGCTCGCGCAATGCCCACGCCGTCCGCGTCCACCGCTACGATACCGGCTCCGCGGTGACCATCGTGCAGATGCACGGGCTGCGGGATTTGGCCGGCAAGGGCGATACGACGGCCCGGCTGGCCCAGGCTCACGCTCTCGTCGCGCTGATCGGAAAGGTCTGGCAGCCGGGTGAACCACTTGTCGTCTGTGGCGATTTCAATCTGCTGCCCGGCAGCGAGACCTTCGCCATTCTCGCAAAGCTCGGCCTCACCGATCTCGTCACCACCCGCGGCTTCACCGATACCCGCACGTCCTGGTATCCGAAGGACGGCCGTTATGCGGACTACCTGCTGGTGACGCCGGATGTGAAGGTCGAGAGTTTTAATGTCGTCGCCGAGCCGGAAGTTTCCGACCACCGCGCGCTTCTTCTGGAAATCGCCTGAGCCGCTGTTGCGCTCGCAGCATCAGTCACTATTCTGCCGCCAACAACCCGGGGAGGTCCGCTCATGATCCTGCATTGCGTATTCGTTCGGTTCAAGGCGGCCCTCCACCAGGCCGACAAGCAGTCGATCTACGAAGCGGTCGCCGCGCTGAAGCATGTCACGCCCGGCATCCTCGACGTGAAGTTCGGCCAGAACGTTTCCCCGGAAGGCCTGAACGGCGGCTTCCTCGACGGTTTCATCGTGACCTTCGAGAACCCCGAGGCGCGCGACGCCTATCTCGTCCATCCGGACCATATAGCTGTCGGCGACCGGATCATCGGTTCTGCGGACGGCGGTCTGTCGGGGCTTCTGGTTTTCGATATGGCGGTCTGAAGAAAGGCCGCGGGCTTTTGCCCGCAGCCTCCTCTTGCGGGATCAGCTCGACTTCGCCATCGCCGCGGCGATCTGGTCGACATTGTAGCGGAACATCTTCTCATAGGTGGGCGCCGGTCCCTTGGCATCCGAGAGCGATTCCACATAAAGCTCGCCGCCCGGCTGGGCAGCCGTCGCCTTGGCGATCTGCTTCACAAGCCGCGGATCGTTGGAGTTTTCGAGGAAGTAGGTTTTAACGCCCTCGGCCTTGATCTGCTCGATCAGCTTGGCGACGTCGGCGGCGGAGGCTTCGGTCTCGGTCGAGAGGCCGAGCGGCGCGAGGAAGCTCACATTGTATTCGCGGCCGAAATAACCGAAGGCGTCGTGGCTGGTCAGCACCTTGCGGCGGTCGGCCGGGATCTTGTCGAACTTCGAATGCGCGTAGGCATTCATCGCGTCGAGCTTCTGGAGATAGGCTTCGGCATTCGCCTTGAAGGCGCTCGCATCGGCCGGGTCTGCCTCCGACAGGGCCTTTTCGATATTGGCGACCCAGACCTTCACGTTGACCGGGCTGTTCCAGACATGCGGATCTGTCACCGTCTTGCCGTCTTCGTCCATGGTGCGGGTATTGACGCCTTCCGACACCACGACCGGCTTGCCCTTGTAGCCCGACGCGGTGATCAGTCGGTCCATCCAGCCTTCCAGGCCTTCGCCGCTGACAAAGGCGACCTGCGCCGCCTTCAGGTTCCGGGCGTCCGTCGGCGACGGCTCGAATTCATGGGGATCGCCGTTCGGGCCGACGAGGTTCGTCACCTTCACATGTTTGCCGCCCACCTGGGAGACGACGTCGCCGAGCACCGTGAAGGAGGCGACGACCTTGAGCGTGTCGGCGAAGGCAGGCACGGCGGAAAAGGCCATGAGGGCGGGAACGGCGGCGGAGAGAAGCAGTCTGCGGGATATCATCGAGGTCTCCGTGAGGTCAGCCCGCGAGATGCGGGCGGGGGAAGAGCCGTCGGGCAAGGCCGGACGGTGCGAAAAGAATGGAAAGACCGTAGATCACCGCCGCCGTCATGATGATCGTCGGGCCGGAGGCGAGTTCGAGGTGATAGGAGACGACCAACCCGACATAGCCGGAGACGGCCGCCGTGGCGGCGGCAAGAACTATCATCGCGGTCAGGCTGCGGCCCCAGAGCTGCGCCACCGCGGCCGGCAGCATCATCATCCCGACCGCCATCAGCGTGCCGAGCGCCTGGAAGCTCGCGACCATGTTCAGCACCACGAGCAGCAGGAACAGCGCGTGATGGACCGGCCCGCGGCCGCCGACGGTGCGCAGGAAGCCCGGATCGAAACATTCCGCCACCAGCGGCCTGTAGACCAGGGCAAGGGCGATGAGCGTTACCGATGTGATCGAGCCGATGAGGGCGAGCGCGGAGCCGTCGATCGCGAGAATGGTGCCGAACAGCACGTGCAGCAGGTCGATGTTGGAGCCGCGCAGCGAGACGATCAGCACGCCCAGAGCCAGCGAGGTCAGGTAGAAGCTTGCAAAGCTCGCATCTTCCTGCAGCACCGTGGCACGGCTGACCACGCCTGAAAGTAGCGCCACGGAAAGCCCCGCCACAAGCCCGCCGATCCCCATCGCGGTCAGCGACAGCGAGCCGGCGACGAGATAACCGATCGCCGCACCCGGCAGCACCGCATGGCTCATCGCATCGCCCATCAGGCTCATGCGCCGAAGCATCAGGAAGACGCCGATCGGTCCGGAGCCGAGCGCCAGGCAGAGGCAGGCGACCAGCGCCCGGCGCATGAAGCCGTAATCGGCAAACGGCGCGATCAGCAGATCGTAGGCGCTCATGCGACAACCCCGTTGCTCGATGCCTTTCCGCTTGGGCTCTCGCAAATCCCTGCGCCGTCGTCCCATCGCTCCGCCATCATCCGCGCCTTGAGCAGATTGCCGGCCGACATCACCTCCGCCGTCGGCCCCCAGGCGATGCATTCGCGGGCCAGAAGCAGGGTCTCGGGAAAATGCGTCCGCACCTGCTCGAGGTCGTGCAGCACGGCGATCACGGTGCGGCCCTCGCCATGCCAGTGCGCGACGATGTCGAGCAAATCCTGGGTCGTGCGCGCATCGATCGCCGTAAAAGGTTCGTCGAGCAGGATGACTTTGGCGTCCTGAAGCAGGAGGCGCGCAAACAGCACGCGCTGGAACTGCCCGGCTGAGAGCGAGCCGATCGGGCGCCGCTCGAAACCGCTGAGGCCGACGGCGGCGAGCGTCTCCGCCGCTTGGGCATGTTCCTTCGCTCCGTTCGCCTTGAACGCCCCCGTATGCCGCCAGGTGCCGAGCAGCACCGTATCGAGGACGGAGATCGGGAAGCGCCGGTTGATGTCCGCCGCCTGCGGCAGGTAACCGAAATCGCTGCGGACGAGCTGATGCTGCAGCCGTCCTTCCGCCGGCTGCAATTCGCCCATGATCGCTTTCATCAGCGTCGACTTGCCTGCCCCGTTCGGTCCGGCAATGGCCGTGAGGCTGCCCGCACGGAAGAAGCCCGATATGTGATGGACGGCCGGATGGCGGTCGTAGGTCACCGTGAGATTGTCGAGCGTGAGGAGGGCGCTCACGGCAGCATCACCGCCCAGGCGATTGCCAGCCACAGCAGGCCGAGAAGCAGCGCGACGTAGACGAGGCGGCCAAGAGCCGAACGGCCGATCAAGCCAGGGGAGAGGAGTGCATGTGCCATTCGGTTCGCCATTTACGTAATAACATTACGGTTATGTTATAACGATTATGGCGGAAAGAAGGCGGGATCAAACGCGATGGGGGACATAAAACAAAAAGGGCGCCGAGGGCGCCCTTTTCAAACGGAATGCAAACTCGGCTTCAGAGCTGTTCCAGCATCGCGGCGGCGCCGGAGACTGTGGCCTGGCCGGGGCTTTCCTCGACGTTGAGCGACTTCACGACGCCGTTTTCGACCAGCATCGAATAACGCTTGGAGCGCACGCCGAGGCCGCCGGCTGAAAGGTCGGCGTCGAGGCCGAGCGCCTTGGTGAAGGCGCCGTCCCAGTCGGCCAGGAAGTGGATCTTGCCGAGGCCGCCGGTCTGGGTCGCCCAGGCGCCCATCACGTGCCAGTCGTTGACGGCGAGGACGGCGATGTCGTCGACCCCCTTGGAGAGGATCGCGTCGCGGTTCTCGAGATAGCCCGGCAGGTGGTTCAGCGTGCAGGTGGGCGTAAAGGCGCCCGGCACGGCGAAGACAACCACCTTCTTGCCGTCGAAAAGCTGTTCGGTGGTGATCTCCACCGGACCGTCCGCGGTCTTTTCCTTGAACTTGGCTGTGGGAAGTTTGTCGCCGACGGCAATCGTCATGGGGCTCTCCTCGGTTGGGCGAGCGCCTGTTTCAGGCCCGCCATTCGCGGCGCACTATAGAGCGCACCTGGCGCAAGACAAGGGAAAGGCGCAATGCAACAGGCCGCCGGAGGCAGGTTAGATCAACAGGACGTGACCTCAGTCGAAGGCGAGCGAGGTTTCCATCGCGCGGTTGCCGGCGATCACCAGAATGCCCCAGCGCTTGCCCTTGATGTCGTAGTTCTTCGGCAATTTGCCGACCGGCATGTCGAGCGCGTAAGCGTCGCCGTCACGCCGGCCGTTGACGCCATCGAAGAGCACGTGGCCCTGCGGACCGGTGACGATCACCTGAGGCGGCGCCGAGGCCTCGGGCGGCAGTTTCAGCTTCAGGGCCAGCTTGTCCCGCCCCTGCGTCATCGCATAGTAGGTGACCGCGAAATCGTCCGAGGGCGGTTCCGGGAGCTTCGAGGCTGCCGCATTGAGGATCATCGCCTCTTCGACTGGCGTGCCCTTGGTGGCTCCGAGCTGCAGCGAGAATTCCGCTTGGAACGGAATGCAGATATTGCGGCATAGGCCGACGAAGGCGGAAGCGCCGAGGTTCAGCGGTTTGCCGGGATCCTCCATCTTGAGCTCGAAGGGCAGGGTGACCGCATGGTCGTAGCCGATATCGCGCAGCTTGCCGTTGTCGATCCGCTTCGGCACGGGATAGCTCATGCTGTTCAGCGTTACGCCGCTTGCCTTCGAAAACATCATCTGCGGCGGAATGCCGGCATCGCCCGGCTCCTTCCAGTAGGTGATCCAGCCGGCCTTCGGTTCGATCTGCAGCGCGCCACGCACCGTGCCGTCGGGCTCGGGCGGCATCGCCACCACCCGCATCCGGCCGCCCTCGTTGCTCGCCCACGGCGTGGTCTCGGCGCAGCTCATCGAGGCAATACCCAGAACAGCGCCTGCAGTGATGCAGGCGGCGAGCGCTGCGGGCGCGCGGGACGGAATGCTTCTCGGCGAAATTCTCTTCATCGACCAAGCGTTTAACCGATTGGCCTTGCCCGAACCAGTCACGAGCCCGCGCAAACTGATCATTTTCGGTTGATTGATTGGGGCGACTGCCCCATCTTGATGGAATTGCAATTGACGCTCTCCTGCCCGTTTGGCCGGGCCGGAAGGCAGGCTGGAGGCATCATGTCTTTCTCGACCCTCGGGGACAAGAGCGAACGGGGCTTCCTGGACGGACAGTTCCTGATTGCCATGCCGGGCATGCAGGACAGCAATTTCACCCGCGCCGTCGTTTATATCTGTGCCCATTCGTCGGCTGGCGCGATGGGTTTCATCATCAACCGCGCGCAGCAGATTTCGTTCACGGACGTTCTCCTCCACCTGAAGATCATGGATCAGGCCGATGCGATCATGCTGCCGGTGCAGACCCGTGACCTGCCCATCCTTTCCGGCGGTCCGGTCGAGACCGGCCGCGGTTTCGTGCTGCATTCGGACGATTTCGTCAGCGAGTCCTCCATTCCGGTCAGTGACGACATCTCGCTGACCGCCACGCTCGATATCATCCGCGCCATCTGCGACGGGCGGGGACCGGCGCGTGCCACGATGCTGCTCGGCTATGCCGGCTGGGGCGCCGGCCAGCTGGAAATCGAGATCGCCAACAACGGCTGGCTGAATTGCCCCGCCAGCGACGCGCTGATCTTCGACCGCGCGCTGGAAGGCAAATACGAACGCGCCCTGGCGCTGCTCGGGGTCAGCCCGGAAATGCTCTCCAGCGAAGCGGGCCACGCCTGATCGTTCAATTTTAAAAGTTTCCGGAACGAAGCCTCCAGCTCGGAGTTCTTCTTTCCGCAGGGCGATAGACGTCCGCGTGAAGGAGAAGCATGATGGGCAGCACCAGTGACAAGATGGCCGGCAAGGCCAACGAAGTAGCCGGCAAGGTCAAGCAGGCCGCCGGTGACATGACCGACAATCCGAAGCTCAAGGCAAAGGGTGCCGGCCAGGAAGCCAAGGGCCATGCGCAGCAGGCCAAGGGCAAGGTCAAGGATGCGGCGAAGGGTGTTGTCGACCGCATGTAAGCGTTACTTTACAAGTTTAGAATGCGAACCTGTTCCGGCTCCGGCCGGAGCAGGTTTTCTGTATCCGACCCTTTGAAACCCACGGACCCTCCATGCGCCTTTACGACTGCGATCATTGCGGCCAGACCATCCATTTCGATAACCGCGTCTGCGTGAACTGCGGCCATCGGCTGGCTTTCGTCCCGGAGCATTTGGCCATGCATGCGCTCGTGCAGGATGAAGGGGAGGGAACATGGCATCTCGTCGCCCGGCCGGACTACAAGGTGCGCCACTGCGCCAATGCCGCGATGGACATCTGCAACTGGACGGTCAGCGCCGACGATCCGCATCCCTTCTGCCCTGCCTGCCGGCACAACCGGCTGGTTCCGGACGCCTCGACCGAGGTCGGTCTCAGCCAATGGCGGCGGATCAGCCAGGCGCAGCGGCATCTCTTCTACTCGCTGATGCGCTGGAACCTGCCGCACACCAATCGCGACGAGGATCCGCAGGGCGGCCTGGTCTTCGACTTCCTCATCGACGAGGTGCAGCCGGACGGCACCATCGTGCCGGCCATGACCGGCCACGAGGACGGCCTGATCGCGATCCGCGCCGCCGAGGCCGACGATGCGACCCGCGAGCAGGTGCGCGTCTCGATGAACGAACCTTACCGCACCATGCTCGGGCACTTTCGCCATGAAACAGGTCACTATATCTGGGACAAGCTGGTGCGCGACGGCGGCAGGCTGGACGAATTTCGCGCCATCTTCGGCGACGAGACGATCGATTACGGTGCGGCGCTGCAGAGAAATTACGTGCAGGGCCCGCCGCCCGGCTGGCAGGATTTCTACATCAGCACGTACGCCAGCACCCACCCTTGGGAAGATTTCGCCGAGTGTTTCGCCCACTATCTGCATATCGTCGATACGCTGGAGACCGCCCGTGCCTACGGCATGGTGATCGAGCCGCGCGGCCATGCGGAAATGGCCGCCGAAGTGGCTTTCAACCCTTATGCGGCGCGTGATGCGGAACAGCTCATCTCGGCCTGGGTCCCGTTCAGCATGGCGCTCAACAGCATCCACCGCTCGATGGGTCAGCCGGATCTCTATCCCTTCGTCCTCTCGCAGGCCGTCATGGTCAAGCTGGAATATATTCACCGGCTTATCCAGGCGCAGAGGGGATAAGCTCCCGCCCCAAAAAGAAAACCCGCCTTTCGGTGGATCGAAAGGCGGGAAGTAGTTTATGGGGCGCATTCAGAGACCCCTGGGAATTAGGGGGCAAGATCACGATTTCGTCAACTCCAAAATATGTATTTTCATATTTTAACAGGCGCTACTTTGCGTTGAAGTTGCTCCTCATAACGGTGTATTCCAGCGCAGGAATACAGCTTATGCTAGTTTTTGAGGTGCCCCCACCTCGAGCTTTTGCTTCTCAAAAGGTCCTGAGCGTATCGAGACCCAGGGCGATGCGGCCAGAAAATTCCTGCTGCGGTCCTGTCCTCATGGGGTGATAACGGGCGCCCTGAATGTCGCGGAACCGGCGTTCGAGGCCCTTGTCCCGGTAGAAGGCTGCGCCGCCAGCTGTCTCCATGGCGAGTTCTGTCGCGGCGATCGCATGACGGGCGACCAGCGAGCGGCCGATCATGATCTCGTTGGTCGTGGCCGGTGAAGGTTCGCCGCGCTCGGCCGCGGCAATCATGGCTGCATGGGCGTATTGCGCGGCCCTGAGTTCGGTCTCCATCCGTCCGGCAAGCTCGATCACATGGGCATCCGGTTCCTTCCGCTTCGCCATCTCGACCGCGATATCGCGCGCGCTTTCGGCGACGCCGAGATAGGCGGAATAGATCAGCGGGAAGGCAATCATCGAGATGATGTGGAACAGCATGTGCCATTCGCCCTGGTTGCGCTTCAGCGCGACCGCCTCTTCCGGCACCACGTGGCCCTCGATCATCACGTCGTTCGAGCCCGTGCCGCGCATTCCCATCACCTTCCAGGTGTCGAGAACTTTGACATGCGGCGATTTCATCGGCAGGCCGAAATGCAGGACCTTAGGTCCATCCGGTTCGTCGAGCACCGCGCCCGTCATCAGGATGTCGCCGACCGGCGAGCCGGAGGTGAAGATCTTGCGTGCGGTGATCCGGTAACCGCCATCGACCTTCTGGGCCTTGCCCGATCCCTCGATCCAGTCCGAGCCGCCACTCGACAGCAGGACGACCCGCTCTGCCGCCACGCGTTTGAGAAGCGGCATCACCGGTGCCGCCTTCTGGTGTGTCCAGCGCCAGGCGGGGATCGCCACCTGATGCGTGTGCATCGAAAAGGCGAGCGCCGTCGATCCGCAATGATGCGCAAGCTCCCGGATCATGTCGCAGAGTTCGCGAACCTCAGCGCCGCCGCCGCCGAGATCGGCGGGAACGCCGACCTCGATCAGGCCGGAATGACGCAGGTCGCGATAGTTGTGGGCGACGAAGGCATCGCCATCATCGGCCTCGGCGGCGCGTGCGGCAAACATCGGCCCGAGCGATCTGGCAATGCCGATCGCATTCGAATGGACCGTGTGGGCGGGTTTGAATTCGGTTGCTGCGGTCATGTTTTTCTCCTCCCATATGTTGAGAATGGGCGGAGTGTTGGCCGCTTGGCGAGCGGCCGCAAGTACAGGAAATGGACTAGCCCCTGCCGGACGCGGATCGCCGACGCCGCGGCGCCGAGGATGATCGGGGCCGTGCCAGTCATTCGGGCCTTTGACCATGGCATCGGAAAGCGGATCGATCCGAGCCGTTTCGAGGCGCTTTTCAGGCGCTCTTCGGCTTCTTTCGGGAGCGGGCGGGGCGGGCGGCATTCAGCGCCACGGCGCCGCGAATAAGTGCCTTCAGCGCCTCCTCATCGATCTTGTCGCCCTCGTGAAAATCGATGGCACGCCGGGTATTTCCGTCGAGGCTGGAGTTGAAGAGACCGGAAGGATCCTCCAGCGAAGCCCCTTTGGCAAAGGTCAGTTTCACGGCTGCCTTATAGGTCTCGCCGGTGCAGATGATCCCGTCGCGCTCCCAGACCGGCACCCCTCGCCACTTCCATTCCTCGACCACGTCGGGCACGGACTGCTTGATCAGGAACCGCACCCGGGCGAGCGTCTCACCCCGCCAGTCGCCGAGTTCGCGGATCCTCGCATCGATCAACTGCGCCGGAGAGGAGTCTTTGTCCGCCGAAATGCTTTCCATGGTTGCCGTCGCTTTCTTCATGCTGTCGTCGTTCGCCCGCCTCTACATCCGTTCGCCGGGCAATTGGCTGGCCTGTTTCACCCAATCTGCGAGCTGCGTTTCGTCGAGTTCGTCTCCCTCGTGAATATGGAAGTAGCGCGTCTGCGGCGTTTTGGACGTGCCGGGAGGGACTGGATTGAGTGAGGTGCCGCGGAAGAAGGCCAGCTTGATGTAGTTGGTGAAGCAATGGACGCCGAGGAACCAGCCGTCGCCCTCGATGCCGTAAAGCGGCGAGTTCCATTTGACCGCCTTGTAGACGTTGGGAACGGTGCTGGTGACGAGTGCGTCAAGGCGGCGCCCAACATCGCTTTTCCAGCCCGGCATGGCCGCGATATAGGCCCGCACCGGTGCGTCGCCATAACCTTTGGCGATCTGCGGGTTGCCGCCCGAAAGGAGAGCCGGCTCCGCAGCGACGTGGCTGGCGGGCGCCTCCCCGGACTTGCTGGATGTCTTGGCCGCCATTCAATTTACTCCTGTCCGCCGGTCCTTTGCCCGCGGCGCCAGGACGTGGCGTATGGCAGCGCGAGCAGATAAAGACCGCTGAATAATAGCAGGAACAGCGGGAGTAGTGGAGAGTAGACCACCCACAAGGGCGGTTCCCCAAGGCTCATGGCGACGAAATTGGCAATGGCGATCACCTCGGTGGTTATGCACCGCGCGGTGTCGTTCTGCTCACGCCGTGGGGCTACGGCATGCAACCCGTAGCCCATAAAGCGGACTTGGTCGGTTTTCGGAACGGGACTATCTTGCCCCGGGGCATACCGAGGAGGTGGCGATGTTGGAAGTAACCGCGAGCTACGGCCAGTTCTGCCCGGTGGCGATGGCGGCGGAGATATTCTGCACCCGCTGGACGCCGCTCGTCCTCCGCGAACTTCTTTGCGGCAGCTGCCGGTTCAACGACCTCCGGCGCGGCGTGCCACGCATGTCGCCGACCCTGCTTTCGAAACGGCTGAAGGAGCTGGTCCAGGCCGGCATCGTCGAGAACCGCAAGGCCGCCGATGGGGTGATGGAATATCATCTGACGCCGGCCGGCGAGGATCTGCGCGAGGTGGTGATGACCCTCGGCTTCTGGGGCCAGCATTGGGTCGAGACCCAGCATTCGCTCCAGAAACTCGATCCGTCGCTGCTGATGTGGGACATGCGCCGACACCTCGATCCGACCCCGATGCCTCCGCGGCGCTGCACGGTCCTTTTTCTCTTTCCCGATCGGCCGGCGGCCCAGCAGCGCTACTGGCTGGTCGTCGACGGCCGCGATGTCGATGTCTGCTCGACGGATCCCGGCTTCGAGATCGACCTCTACGTGACCAGTTCGCTCCGGACGATGACCGCCATCTGGATGGGCATAGCGACAGTGCGGGCCGAAATGGCGCAGGGAAGGCTGGAGCTGGACGGCGATCCGGAAATGGCGAGCTCGATGCAGCAATGGCTGGGTCTCAGCCCCTTCGCCCGCGAGCGACCGAGAGCGGGCAAGGCCGCCTGAGAAAGTCTACGCTCGCTTGGTCAACGGAAAGCGCTCTTTCAGAAGACGGAGCACGGCGTCTGCCGGGGCAGGCGGGCCGAAGAGATAACTCTGGCCGAAATGGCAGCCCATCTTGGCGAGTTCCGCCGCATCCTCGTCGGTCTCGACGCCCTCCGCTACCACGGTCATTTCCAGCGCACGGGCCATGGCGATCACGGAACGCAGCAGGACTGCCCGTTTTTCCGTTGCGTTGCGGACCAGCGCCTTGTCGAGCTTGATCGTGTCGAACGGGAACTGCGTAAGGTAGGCGAGTGACGAATAGCCGGTGCCGAAATCGTCGAGCGCCAGGCTGAGGCCCGTCTGCTTGAGCTTGCCGAGCACCAGCCGCGCCTGTTCCGGGTTCTCCATCATCAGCGACTCGGTGAGTTCGAGCTTCAACTGGCCCGGATTGACCTGGGTCTTCTGCAGGAGCGCGCGCACGTCGTTGTAGAGATCGGAGTTGAGAAGCTGCGCGCTCGACAGGTTGACCGACACGAACACCGGCAGATCGCCGGTCTGGCCCTGCCAGACCATCAGGTCCGAGGCGGCCCGGTCGATGGCGAACAGGCCGAGCGGGCCGATCAGGTCAGACATTTCGGCAATCGGGATGAACTCCGACGGCGGGATGCTGCCGCGCTTGGGATGATCCCAGCGCATCAGCGCCTCGAAACCGGCTATTTCGCCGTCCTTGAGGCTGATGATCGGCTGATAGGCGAGAAACAGTTCCTTGCGTTCGATCGCGCGGCGAAGATCGGTCTCGATCTGCAGCTTGTCGGCGCCGGCGGCCCGGAAGGCGGGGCGGAAAGGCTCGACGCGGTTGCCGCCGGAGCGTTTTGCCCGGTACATGGCAAGTTCCGCGTCGGCGAGCATGCCGGTCGCACTTTCCTGCTGGTCGACCCACGAGGAGAGGCCGATCGACGCGGTCAGGATGATCTCGCGATTGGCGAAATTGATCGGCACCATGATCGCCTTGGAGACCGCATCGGCGAAATCCGCGACCTTTGCAGGATCGCGCTCGGAGACGAGGATCAGTCCGAACTGGTCGCCGGCAAGCCGCGCCAGCGTGTCCTGCGGCTTCAGAAGCCGGCGCAGGCGGCGGGTCAGCGCGATCAGGATATTGTCGCCGGCCGCGATGCCGAGCGAGTCGTTGACCTGCTTGTAGCGGTCGATGTCGATCGCCATGACGGTCGGGCGCACGGTGTCGCCGCCCGGCGCCAGCGTCAGCACCGATTGCAGCCGGTCGAGGAAGACCTGGCGGTTCGGCAGGCCGGTCAGGTTGTCGTGCATCGCGTCCTGCAGCAGGCGCTCGACGGAATTCTTCTGCTCGGTCACATCGATGATCGTGCCGACGCAGCGGATGATCTCACCGTTCGAGCCGAGCACCGGCCGGGCACGGATCTGCAGCCAGTGGAAATGCCCATCCTCGGCGCGGATGCGGAATTCGTGGTTCAGGCGGCCGCGGCGGTGTTCGAGCAGCACATCCAGCGTCGCGCGAAAACGGTCGCGGTCGTCGGGGTGCAGCCGCGGCACCCAGTTGCGCACCGGCCCGTGCATGGCGCCGACATCGAGCCCGAGGCGGGTCGAGATGTCGGGTGTGGTGACGACGCGGTCGCGGGCCACGTCCCAGTCCCAGACGGTGTCGCCGCTACCGGTTAGCGCCAGCGATTGCCGTTCGAGGTCGGAGAACAGGCCCTGCTGGTAGGCACCGCCGGCAAAGGCGTGCTGCATGACCGTGAAGCCGATCAGCAGAACGATGAGGACCAGGCCGCCGCCAAGCGCCGGCTGGATGATGTCGTTGTCGAGCTTGCCGGTCACCGTCAGCCAGCCGGCGAACAGCCAGACCAGGATCAGCGCCCAGGTCGGCACCAGCAGGATCGCGCGATCGTAGCGGTTGAAGCCGAGATAGATGATCAACAGGATGCCGACCGAGCCGGTCAGCGCAAACGAGATGCGGGCAATGCCTGCCGCGACCGACGGATCGTAGATCGCCACCCCGCCGAGCAGCACCAGGCCGACCACCCAGGCAAGCGTCGCGTAACCGAGATGCACGTGCCAGCGGTTGAGGTTGAGATAGGTGAACAGGAAGATGACGAGCGAAGACGCGAGCGCCACTTCCGCCGCCGCCCGCCATATGCGCTGGTCGCCGGACGTGACGGTGATCAGCTTGTCGAGGAAGCCGAAGTCGACGCAGATATAGGCGAGCACCGCCCAGGCAAGCGCTGCCGCCGCCGGCAGCATAGAGGTGCCCTTGACGACGAAGAGAATGGTCAGGAACACCGCCAGAAGGCCGGCAATGCCAAGCACGATGCCGCGATAGAGCGTGAAGGAGTTGACCGTGTCCTTGTAGGCATCCGGCTGCCAGAGATAGATCTGCGGCAGCGACGGCGTCGCGAGTTCGGCGACGAAGGTGATGGTCGAGCCGGGGTTCAGCGTGATCCGGAAGACGTCGGCATCCGGGCTCGGTATCCGGTCGAGCGCAAAGCCTTCCGAAGGCGTGATCGAGATGATGCGCTGCGAGCCGAGGTCCGGCCAGAACATTTTCGAGTTGGCGAGCCGGAAATGCGGCGCGACGATCACCCGTTCGAGCTGTTCTTCCGAAACGTTGGAAAGTGCGAAGACCGCCCAGTCGCCCTGGTGGCCGGGGGAACTGGCGCGCACCTCGATGCGGCGGCGGATGCCGTCCGCGCCGGCGGCGGTCGAGACCTGGAAGGCCTCGCCCTGGTTGACGTAGATATCGGTGGTTCTGGTGAGGTCGAGCGCCGTGTCGTCTCGCGAAATCTTGACCGGCTCCGCGGCGCGCGCATCCGGCGCAGCCGTCAGGACCATGGCGGCGGCGAGGAGGGCGATGATCGCCGGAAAAAAGCGGATCAATGACGCAAGACGCAAGGCTGAGGCGTTCATGGCTTCAGCATCTTCCCGAACTCGCCGTCTTCCGGCAGGCGGGAAAACATCAGGTGGTCGCGCCATTCGCCATTGATTTTGAGATACTTGCGCAAAAGACCTTCCTGCTCGAAACCGGCCTTTTCCAAAAGCCGGACACTTTTCCAATTCTCCGGAATACAGGCTGCCTCGATCCGGTGCAACTGAAGTCCGCCGTAGATATAGGGGATTGCCACCTTCAATGCGGCCAACATATGGCCTTGGCCTGCATGTTTCTCACCCATCCAGTAGCCGATCATGCAGCTCTGCGCCGCCCCCCGGCGGATGTAGCCGATGGTCAGTCCGCCGAGCAGAACCTGGTCGTCGCGGCGGAAGAGAAGCAGCGGTACGGCAAGCCCCGAGGCATATTCCTGGCCGCTTCTGACGACGCGCAGGCGGAACGCCCCCTCGGTCAGTTCGTCCGGCCGCCAGGTCGGCTCCCAGGGCTGCAGGAAAGGCCGGCTTTCAGAGCGCAGCCGCTGCCATTGTTTGTAGTCGGAATAACGGGGAAGCCGGAGCAGGTGGTTTTCGCCAAAAAGCTCTGGTGTGTCCGGCTGTCGCGACAGGAACCGAAACACCGATTTGGTCATGCTAACGCTGCTCCGGGCAGGGCGGCCGGCTTAGCCGGCAGCCTTCTTCGTCTGGATCCCCGGCGTGGCAAGCGCCGTGGAGATGTCGGTCAATGGCGCGAGCTGTTCGATCGGACCGACCGCCGACAATGTGGGAACTGTATCGAAAAACAGCCGTCCGGCAAGATCGGTGAGCCGCTCCGTGGTGATGCCTTCCAGCCGTTCCATCATTTCCGGGTTGGGGATGGGGCGTCCGTAGAGCATCATCTGGCGGGCGATCTGGCCGGCACGCGCCGCCGGGCTCTCCTGGCCCATCAGCAGCTGGGCGCGGATCTGGGCGCGGGCGCGGTCGATTTCCTGTTGATGAATGGTTTCCGAAGACTTGCGCAGCTCGTCGATGATGACGGGCACCAGCGTCGGCAACTCGTTGCCGCCGGTTGCCGCATGGATGCCGAAGATGCCGGTGTCGGAAAAACCCCAGTGGAAGGCATAGACCGAATAGCACAGGCCGCGACGTTCGCGCACTTCCTGGAACAGGCGCGAGGACATGCCGCCGCCGAGGATGTTGGCGAGGATCTGCGAGCAGTAGAAGTCGCGCATGTGATAGGCCTTGCCCTCGAAGCCGAGCAGCACCTGCGCGTCCATCAGGTCGCGGGTTTCACGCACGTCGCCGCCGATGTAACGGGCGGCTTCAAGCACCGGCGGGGCGCTCGGGGTCATGGGCAGACGGGCAAAACGCTCCTCGACCTGCTTGACGAACGTCGTGTGGTCCACGGCGCCGGCAGCGACCACGAACATCCGGTCCGTCGTGTAGTTGCGCGAAAGATAGTTGCGGATCTGTCCCGGTGTAAAACCCTGGACCGTATCCGGCGTGCCGAGGATCGGCCGGCCGAGCGTCTGGCCCCGATAGGCGACCTCGGAAAACTTGTCGAAAACCACATCGTCGGGCGTGTCGTTGGCAGCCCCGATCTCCTGGAGGATGACGTGCTTTTCGCGACGCAGTTCTTCCTCGTCGAATTCCGATTCCGTCAGGATGTCGGCAAGGATATCGACCGCGAGCGGCACGTTGTCCCTGAGCACCCGGGCGTAATAGGAGGTGGTTTCGGTGGATGTTGCGGCGTTGAGTTCGCCGCCGACATTCTCGATCTCTTCGGCGATGTCACGGGCGCTGCGGCGGGCGGTGCCCTTGAAGGCCATGTGCTCGAGGAGATGGGCGATCCCATGTTCGTCATCGGTCTCGTTACGCGATCCGGACTTGATCCAGACACCCAGCGCAACGCTCTCCAGATGCGGCATGGTTTCGGTGACGACCGTCAACCCGGAGGCGAGCCGGGTGATTTCTACATTCATGTTTACGTCTTTCCGGCGCCGCCGATACCTCTATTACTTAGCGCGGGCATGCTGGCCGATGAAGGTTTCGACGGCCTTAAGCTCAGGCTCCAAGATATCGAAGCGCTCCTCCCTTTGCATAAGATCAGCAAGCCATGATGGAAGCGCCGGATCAATTCCGCAAGCGGATTTTACCGAGGCCGGAAATTTGGCCGGGTGGGCGGTGGCGAGAGTGACCATCGGGCTTGCCGGTTTTGCATTCTTGCCTGCAACGAAAACGCCGGTCGCAGTGTGGGGATCGAGGAGGTATCCGGTCTCGGCAAGCGTCTCGCGGATCGTGGCGGCGACCTGCCGCTCCGTTGCCCGCCCCGCACGGAACTCGCGGCGGATCGCTTTGAGCGCGTCCGGCTTGATCTCGAAGCTGCCGGACTGCTTGAGCCCGGCCATCGCGGCGCGCACCGAGACGGCGTCGCGGCCATAAGCCTCGAACAGCAGCCGCTCGAAATTGGACGAGATCTGGATGTCCATCGACGGCGAGGTGGTCGCCTTGACGTCGCGCATCTCGTAGCGCCCGGTCTTCAGCGTCCGGGCGAGGATGTCGTTGTCGTTGGTGGCGATCACCAGCCGGTCGATCGGCAGGCCCATCTTCTTGGCAACATAGCCCGCGAAGATATCGCCGAAATTGCCGGTCGGCACCGTGAAGGAGATTTTCCGGTCCGGCCCGCCGAGAGAAACGGCGGCCGTGAAATAATAGACCACCTGCGCCATGATGCGCGCCCAGTTGATCGAATTGACGCCCGAGAGCCTCACCCGGTCGCGGAACGCGACGTCGTTGAACATCTCCTTGACGATGTTCTGGCAGTCGTCGAAATTGCCTTTCAGCGCCAGCGCATGCACGTTGGCGGCACTGGAGGTGGTCATCTGCCGCTGCTGCACGGGCGAGACCTTGCCATGCGGGAAAAGGATGAAGATGTCGGTGCGCTCGCGGCCCGCGAATGCGTCGATCGCCGCCCCGCCGGTATCGCCCGACGTTGCGCCGACGATGGTGGCCCGCTCGCCGCGCTCGGCCAGCACATAGTCCATCAGCCGGGCGAGCAGCTGCATCGCCACGTCCTTGAAGGCGAGCGTGGTGCCATGGAAGAGTTCGAGCACGAAGTCGTTCGGCCCCGTCTGCACCAGCGGCACGACGGCCGGATGCCGGAACGTGGCATAGGCTTCCGTGGTCATTCCCTTCAGCTTGTCAGCGGGGATTTCATCGCCGACGAAGTGCTTGAGGATCTCGAAGGCGACCTCCTGATAGGTCTTGCCGCGCAGGGCGCGGATCTCCTTCTTGGAGAGCGAAGGCCATTGACGTGGCACGTAAAGGCCGCCGTCGCGGGCAAGGCCCGCCATCAGCGCATCCCGGAATCCGAGCGGAGCGGCTTCGCCCCGGGTAGAAATATAGTCCACGACCATCAACCCCAATCGATTTTTATTCGCGCCGCTGATATAGACCAGGAAAATGGGCGGTGAAAGACCGGAAAGTGACGCTCCGGTTCGCCAGGTAAATGGCCCAGATATTGGGATGGAAGAGGGTTGAGTACGGTGTTTGCAAAGATTTCGCGTGGTCTTCTGGCGGTGTCGCTCGTGGCGGTTCTCGCAAGCTGCAATTCCTCGGCGCCGACAGAAGGGCTGACCCCGACCGCTACTGCCGCCCCCGCCGCTGAGGCGGCAACTGCCGTCGTGCAGGCATTCTGCCCGCCGGTCGTCATGCTGGAACAGACCGCCGTTCACCGCGCCTATGCCCGCGGCGGGGAGAACAAGCCGGAAAAACTGCTCTATCAGGCCTCGCTCGCCGACGCGACGCGCCAGTGCACCGCCAATGAGACGACGCTGACCATCAATGTCGTCGCGCAAGGACGTCTCGTCCAGGGCCCGGTCGGCGTTCCCGGCAAGGTCACCTTGCCGATCCTCGTCGAGGTGGTCGATGGCGACAGCGTCATCTATTCGCAGAAGGTGGCATTCCCGGTCGAGATGCCGGCCGGTGGCACCCAGTTTATCTTCAACAAGGCGGATGTGCAAATCCCGAACGCGCAAGGCGGCGCCTCGCGCTTCACGCGCGTCCGCCTCGGCTTCGACACCGGCCCTGCAAAGAAGCCGGCCCGCCGGAGCTGATCGAGAAAGAACTGATCGGGGCGCTCAGAGCGCCCCGGCCCATTCGCCGAGCGCGGCGATGACGGCCGGCAGATCCATCATCCGTGAGATCACCGTTTCGGCACCGGCGTCCGTCAGCCGGTCGGCATGGCTCGGATAGGTGTGCGATGCGCCGGTAAAGCCGACGACGCGCATGCCTGCCGCCTTGGCGCCATGGACGCCATGGGTGGAATCCTCGATCACCAGGCACTTTTCCGGCGAAACTTTGAACTGCTCGGCTGCGTGCAGGAAGATATCCGGCTTCGGCTTGACCCGATCCGGCCCAAGGTCCTTGGCCGAATAGATATGCGGTGCGAAATAGGGTTTCAGGCCGACCTTTTCGAGCATCACGTCGAGGCGGTGGGTACTTGAGTTGGAGCAGATGCAGCGTTGCGTCGTCAGCCTTGCCAGCGCGAACTTCACGCCGTCGATGATCTTCACGTCGCGGGCAAGCCGCGCGTCGAGCAGTGTCTCGGACTTGTCGAGCAGCGAGGCGGACAAGGGAATATCGGCTTCCTTTTCCACGGCCAGCAGAATGTTCTTCCAGGTCATGCCGGCGAACCGCTCGCCCATTTCCTCGACGCTGATCGGATAACCCGCTTCGGTGAGCAGTCTGGATTCCACCTGCGCCGCGATGATTTCTGAATCGACGAGAACGCCGTCGCAGTCGAAGATGATGAGGTCGAAGCTGCTCATGAGGAAATGCCTTCCATGGGCCTGATATATGGTGAGGCGGCCTTTTATACGATGGCAGGACAAACCTCAACCAACCGCCGCGCATGGCTGGGGCAAGCGTAGCGGGCGGCTCTCGACAAGCGGAAAATGGCGCACTAAGGAACGCTGATGGGCAAGGAACCGGAAGACACCATCGCCAGCCGCATCAGCCGCGTGCTTGCCGACCGCATCGTGCGTGGCGAGCTCGCTCCCGGCGCCCGTCTCCGCCAGGATCATGTCGCCGAGGAATTCGAAACCAGCCATGTGCCGGTGCGCGAGGCATTCCGCCGGCTGGAAGCGCAGGGCCTGGCGATCAGCGAGCCGCGCCGCGGCGTGCGTGTGGCCTCCTTCGATCTCGCCGAAGTCCGCGAGGTGGCGGAAATGCGCGCCGTGCTGGAGGTGCTGGCGCTCCGCCACGCCGCCCGCCACCTGACCCCGGCCATCCTCGATGCGGCGGAAGACGCGGCCCGCGAGGGCGATGCCGCTGCCGACGTGCATGCTTGGGAAGAGGCGAACCGCCGTTTCCACCGGCTGATCCTCACCCCCTGCGGCATGAAGCGCCTGCTCGCCTCGATCGACGATCTGCATGCGGCAAGCGCCAGGTTCCTGTTCTCCGCCTGGCAGTCCGGCTGGGAAAAACGCACCGACCACGACCACCGCGCCATCCTGGCCGCTCTCCGGCAGGGCAAGACTGACGAGGCCGCCGCCATCCTGCAGAAGCACGTTCAATGGATCGGCCGTGGCCCGCAACCGGCCAAGACGGGCGCTCCGCGAGAGATTTTTGCCATCGTCGGCTGATCATTCCAAAATTATAGATAATTTAATTTCCAATGAGTTTCCCCGGAAACATTGAGCATCTGCGTCTCCATGCTTGGTATCTGGCGATCAGGCGCGGACGGATCGCTTGTCAACAGCCAAAAATCCTTTCATAAAATAGATGGGAATCAAAATTATCTATAATTTGAGAAGGAGAGAATTGATGTCCCTGACCAACTCCCATCAGACCCTTGGCTTCGATCCGCTGCGGTTGGCCGAACGGTCGTTCGTGATCAAGGCCGTATTCGTACTTGCCGGCACGCTGGTTCTGGCGATTGCCTCCCAGATCGCCGTGCCGATGGTTCCGGTGCCGATCACCATGCAGACCTTCGCCGTGACCATGATCGGCGCGCTTTACGGCTGGCGGCTCGGTGCCCTGACGGTGCTTGCGTGGCTGGGAGAAGCAGCGCTTGGAGCGCCCGTGCTGGCGGGTGGGGCGGGCAGCTTTGCCGCCTTCGCTGGGCCGACCGCCGGTTATCTCTTTTCCTTTCCGGTGATTGCCGCTCTTGCCGGCTGGCTTGCCGAACGGGGCTGGACCGGGCGGCGCATCCTCGCCAGCTTCTCGGCACATCTCATCGCAAACCTTCTCTGCCTTGCGCTCGGCTGGACCTGGCTTGCGGCACTGATCGGCGCTGACAAGGCGTTTTGGGCGGGCGTTGCCCCATTCATCCTCGGTGCGGCGCTGAAATCGGGCCTGGCGGCAGCCGTCCTTGCCGCCGTTGCCTCCCGCAGCCGCGCTGCCACAGAATGACGGTGAGGCTGCGGCCGCATCATCTTCTCTGCATGCTGACCTTTGTCGGCGAGGGCTACAGCCCGGCCTTCGTCGCCAACTATCGTCGTCTCGCCGGCCGGCTTTCTGCCGGCGAGCCGATCGAGATCGTTTCCGGCCCCGACGATATCTGCGCCCCGCTTCTGTCCGATGAAGATGCGCATTGTTTCGGTGCTTCGGTTGCCGGTCGCGATGCAGCGGCGCTGGCGGATATTGCCCGCCTGTTTGGACGGGAGCTCGAGATCGGGTCGGTGATCGCCTCCGATCCGGCGCTGTTCGAGGAACTGCGCCGCGCCTTCTCTGCCGGTGTGACGCGCCGCGCTTGCACGGGCTGCGAATGGAGTAGCCTTTGCGATCGTACTGCGGGAGAAGATTATGCAGGCGCGCTGGTCATGGCGTTCAGCCCGCCGGAAACAGCGAAAGAAACTTCCGCTCGCCATCCGGCGTGAACAGCACCGCGCGGCTCTCGTCACTGCGCCGTGCCCAGCCGTTTTCGAGGAAATGGGCAAGCAGCGCCTTGCCGAGCGTGCCGGCCAGATGCGAGCGCCGCTCGCTCCAGTCGAGGCAGGATTTGCAGACCGGCCGGCGACTGGATGTGAGCGATGCCACATCGATGCCGAGCGTGCCGAGTTCCGCGCGGCCGTCCTCGGTCATCGTCAGGTTCTCGCCATCGCTCTCGATCGCGCCGCGGGCGACGAAACTGTCGAGCATCCTGACCCCATAATCACCGGCGAGATGATCGTAACAGACCCGTGCCTTGCGCAGTGCCGGATCCTTCGGCCCCGGCCTGTGGCGCAGATGGCCCCTGCTTGCCGCAAACCCCATGATGTTTTCGAGCAACGCGCCGGCGGCCGCATCGGCAAGCGTGAAATAGCGGTGCCGGCCCTGCTTGCGCTGGGCGAGAATACCACCTTCCTCAAGCTTGGAGAGATGCGAACTCGCCGTCTGCACCGTCACGCCGGCCGCTTGCGCAAGCTCGGTCGCCGTCAGTGCCTGGCCGCCCATAAGCGCGGTCAGCATGTTGGCGCGGGCGGGATCGCCGAACAGCATCCCGATGCGGGCAATGTCTGGACCTTCTTTCATACTTCGACCGTAACCGAAGCATCTTCGTCAGGCAATATGGCAAAACACCTCCACAACCAAAGGAGACGAAGCCATGATCACCTGTTTCATCCGCTACGAGATCGACCCGTTCAAGAAGGATGAATTCACTGAGTATGCCCGCAACTGGGGCCAGGCGATCCCGCGCTGCGGCGCCGACCTGATCGGTTATTTCGGCCCGCACGAGGGTTCGGCGACGACGGCTTACGGCGTCTACAATATCGACAGCCTCGCCGCCTATGAGACCTATCGCACCCGGTTGATGGCCGATCCGCTCGGCCAGGAGAATTACGCATTTTCCAAGCGCGAGCGTTTCATCCTGAAGGAGGACCGGATCTTCCTCAAGAACGTCTCCATGCCGCACGGAGCTTTGGTAAAGCCATGATCGCCGTCATCTTCGAAGGCATCCCCTATATCGGCGAGCGTCACAAATATCTCGACCTTGCCGGCGAACTGCGACCCGAACTGGAAACCATCGACGGCTTCATCTCGATCGAACGTTTCGAAAGCCTGACGCTGCGCGGAAAGATCCTTTCCCTGTCGTTCTGGCGGGACGAGGAGGCGGTCAAGACGTGGCGCAACCTCGAAAGCCATCGCGCGGCCCAGAAAGCTGGCCGCGGCGGCGTCTTCGCCGACTACCGCCTGCGGATTGGCCATATCGTCAGAGATTATGGCATGTTCGAGAGGGACGAGGCGCCGAAGGACAGCCGCGAGGTGCATGCGGCTTAGTTAGTTTTCGACTTCGCTCAGTTCGCTTCTATGGCAATCCGAAGCCTTGGGATCTCGTCAACGATCACGCCCCAGATGATCTTGTCCGAAAGGCCGTGATATTCGTGTCGCAAGACGTTGCCGATACCTTTAACTTTGGGCCACGGGATTTCAGGGCGTGATGCCTTGAGGTCCCGGAATCCCACGGCTTGCCTCTGAGATGATTTCGACAGCGCGCTCCAGGCCGAGTTTGAGGATTGCGTCAGTCTGGTAATCGGCAAACGATTTGTCGGCGGTTGCGCTCTCGATGATTGCTATCGCTTGACGGATATCGTGGAGAAAATGCCGAACTTCACGGGGCATCAGAAAACCTGTAAAGCGGAGTTCTCGATCCTGTCTTTCAGCATCGGATGAAGGCTATCGCGCGTCGTTATATCGACCTCTGTGGCAAGCTCATCTTCCAGGAACAGCTT
Source organism: Neorhizobium vignae (assembly GCF_000732195.1). Classification (GTDB taxonomy): domain Bacteria; phylum Pseudomonadota; class Alphaproteobacteria; order Rhizobiales; family Rhizobiaceae; genus Neorhizobium; species Neorhizobium vignae. Next base: position 127,776 of record NZ_JNNU01000011.1, on the reverse strand, counting down.
GATACCGACGAGGTCGAATGCGTTGAAGCGGCTCTCAGGATCATAATCGATAAACAGATCGAGATCGCTCGACGGCCCCGCCTCATCGCGGGCGACCGACCCGAAAAGATAAAGCGACGTCGCACCGAGCGCCCGGATGGCGTCGGCCTGCTGCCTCAGTTTTTCGATCGCTTCGTTTCTGTTCATGAGGCGATTTAGCGCAACGGGCGCTATCTTTCCACGTCTCGAAATTTTTCCCGAAATCGCGCACCGCTTCAGGCTTTGGTAACCAAAATAGGTAACCATAACAGTCAGTAAATTCGTATCGAGTAGAGCGTAGCGAGTAGCAAATGGCAGCAGTTCTTCCGCTGGCCGACCTGAAGCGTCAGGTCCGTCCGGACACTTGGCTAAACTCCATCATCAAGGGCGATTGCGTCGCTGCCCTGGAAGCCCTGCCGGATCATTCCGTCGATGCAATCTTCGCCGATCCCCCGTACAATCTCCAGCTCGGCGGCACACTGCACCGTCCCGACCAGTCGCTGGTCGATGCCGTCGATGACGAATGGGACCAGTTCGCCTCCTTCGAAATCTACGATGCCTTCACCCGCGCCTGGCTGCTTGCATGCCGCCGCGTGCTGAAGCCGAATGGCACGATCTGGGTCATCGGTTCCTACCACAATATCTTCCGCGTCGGCGCGATCATGCAGGACCTGAACTTCTGGCTGCTGAACGACATAGTCTGGCGCAAGACCAACCCGATGCCGAACTTCAAGGGCCGCCGGTTCCAGAATGCCCATGAAACGATGATCTGGGCGAGCCGCGACGCCAAGTCAAAGGGTTATACCTTCAATTACGATGCGCTGAAGGCCTCCAACGACGACGTGCAGATGCGCTCCGACTGGCTGTTTCCGATCTGCTCCGGCGGCGAACGCCTGAAGGGCGACGACGGCAAGAAGGTCCATCCGACTCAGAAGCCGGAAGCGCTGCTTGCCCGCGTGATCATGGCCTCCACCAGGCCGGGCGACGTCATCCTCGATCCGTTCTTCGGCACCGGCACGACAGGTGCGGTCGCAAAACGCCTCGGCCGCAACTTCGTCGGCATCGAGCGCGAGCAGGACTATATCGATGCGGCCTCCGAGCGCATCGCCTCCGTAGAGCCGCTCGGCAAGGCGGAACTGACGGTCATGACCGGCAAGAAGGCCGAACCTCGTGTCGCCTTCAACACGCTGGTCGAAAGCGGTCTCGTCAAGCCCGGTCAGGTCCTGACCGATGCGAAGCGCCGCCACAGCGCGATCATTCGCGCCGACGGCACGCTCTCGGCAGGTGGCGACGCCGGTTCCATTCATCGCCTTGGCGCGAAAGTGCAGGGCCTTGATGCATGCAACGGATGGACGTTCTGGCATTTCGACGACGGGCAATCGCTCAAGCCCATCGATGAACTGCGATCCGTGATCCGAAACGGTATGGCGAAACTGGACTGATCCACCGGTCCCCGCCAGATCGACCGAATGCCTCGTCCGGTTTCGTACCTCTAGTCCCGGACGAGGATAATTGGCGCCCGGGAAGGCTGATCCCGGGCGCCATTTCTTTTCGGCATGGCGTCGACAGCCTCTGCCGCCCGGCCAAACTCGACTTTGCGAAATTTCAGGTATTCCCGCCGTCACCTGCGCTTGATATCGTAGGTTGTATGGGGTTGAACGAATTTCGAATTTAGCGTTTTTCAGAATGTCCATGCCTGTCAATGGCGAGCTGCGCCACCGGATCGAGCGTGCGTTGGCGCGGTTCTCTCCAAGCTGGGAGGGCAGGGATGCCGCGCGCCGGGCCGTGGCGCTGAAGATGCTGATCCTCTGCGAACTGGCCGGCGGCCGCCTGCGCGTCGTCGATGCGCTGGGCCTCAACGACAACACGCTCGACAACTATCGCCACGGCAAGACCGAACCGCGCCACAGCACGCTCAACATGATGGCGGAGCTCGCCGACGTGCCGATCGAATATCTCGGCAACGACTGGTCGGTCGAGGATGGAGTCATCCATTTTTCACCTCCGGAAATCCCGCCGGCCGGGTTTTCCGAGCCGAGCCCGGTCTGGGATCTCGCCGATCGCATACTCATCCCGGCTTATGAAGACGTTTCAGGACAGTCTTCTCTCGATACCACATGGGCGGCCATCCCCGGAGGTTTCTGGGCGAAGCTCTCGGTCGATCCGGAAAACATGCGGGTCGTATCCGCAAGCGGCGACAGCATGTCGCCGACGATCGTCGGTGGTACGCCGATGTTTATCGATATCAACGACCGCAAGTTGGAGGACGGGAGCGTCTATCTGTTCGATACCGGTGCGGAACTGATTGCCCGGCGGGTGCAGCGGCTTTTGGACGGCAGCCTGGATCTCCTGCCGGACAATCTGGAGCGCTACAGCCCGCAGCATGTCCTCAAGGACGGCCTGTCCGATCTGAAGGTCGTCGGTCGCGTCTGTGCCGTGAGCCGGATCCTCTAGGAACCGGCCCGGCGGCCGGAAGGTCCTATATCTCGATGCCGTAGGCGATCAGGTCCTGCCGCAGCGTCTCGGCATCCTTGAAATGCACTGCCTGCCAGCCGGCCGCGCGCGCACCTTCGACATTCGCCTGGCTGTCGTCGATGAAGATCGAGGCTTCCGGCGTCAGGCCGAAGTCGCGGGCATGCTTTTCGTAGATAGCCACGTCCGGCTTGATCAGTCCGATCTCACCCGACACGGTGACGCCCCGCGGCTTGTTGAGAAAGGGGAAGATTTTTCTGGCCTCCACGAATGTATCGGCGGCGAAATTGGTCAGCATCGTCACGTCGCGGCCATTGTCGATCAGGCTCTCCATGATCGCGACCGAGCCGTCATAGGAATGCGGCACCATTTCGTGCCAGTATTTGCGGAACGCGCGGATCTGCTCCTCGCGCTCCGGATATTGCACGACCAGCAGCGCCTCGGCATCTTCCCACTTGCGGCCGCGATCCTGCTCCAGGTTCCATTCATGGGTGCAGACGTTCTCAAAGAACCATCTGCGTTCCTCCTCGTCGGGAATGAGGCGGGCATAGGGAAGGTTCGGATCGTAGTGGATCAGCACCTTGCCGATGTCGAAGACGATGTGGTCGATCTTGGCTGCCATGAATATGTCCCGGGATATCAGTTCGAGGATTTTTCGAAGGCCAGTGGAATAGCCTGGGTGATGGCTTTTTTCATCACGGTAGGCAAGGCCTGGGCCTCGAGATTTGCGACCGGCTCCCACCATCCGTCGGCGGTGGCGACCCTTTCGGTCTTCGCCCGGAAGACCGAGAGCCTCAGCTCGAAATGGGTGAAGACGTGAGTGACGGAGCCCGATGCCTCCCATGCGGCGGGGAAGGGGGCATGGTCGGTCGTGGTCCCGCCGTCGACGCGCGATGTCCAGGCGGTGGTCGGCACTTCGGTCATGCCGCCGAGCAGACCGCTGTCGACCCGCCGCCGCAACAGCACTTCGCCCTCGGGCGTCACGGCCACGAAGACGGCGCCGAGCCGCACGGGCTTTTCCTTCTTCGCTGCCTTGACCGGAAACCGTTCCGGGTCGTGTTCCGCAAAGGCCAGACAGTCGTCGCGGAAGGGACAGAGCGCGCAGGCCGGCCGTTTCGGGGTGCAGATGGTCGCGCCGAGATCCATCATCGCCTGCGCGAAATCGCCGGGCCGGTCGGCGGGTGTCAGTTCAGCGACCCTTGCCTTCATCGCCGGCTTAGAGCCTGGAAGCGGCGCGTCGATGGCGTAGAGCCGCGAAATCACCCGCTCGACATTGCCATCCATGACCGCGGACTGGCGGTTGAAGGCGATGGCCGAGACTGCCGCTGACGTATAGTCGCCGATGCCGGGAAGCGCTCGCAGGCCTTCCTCCGTGTCAGGAAACACACCGCCATGCTCGGCCGCAACCGCTTCGGCGCATTTTTTCAGGTTGCGGGCGCGGGCATAATAACCGAGCCCCGCCCAGGCGGCCATCACGTCCTCGACCGGGGCGGCGGCGAGGTCGGTCACCTTGGGCCAGAGCGTCAGGAACTTGGCGAAATAGGGTTTCACCGCCTGCACGGTCGTCTGCTGCAGCATCACTTCCGAAAGCCAGACGTGGTAGGGATCGGCCCGTTTCCCGGCTTCTGCAGCAGCCGGGCTCACCCGCCATGGAAGCTCGCGGTGGTGCCGGTCGTACCAGTTCAGCAGCTTCCGCGCATGGGTGATGTTGATCGTCTGGAGCATCGTTTGCCGTTATGGGAAGAGATGGCGTATAGTTGTGGGAATAGTGCGCCGGCATCAAGGCCTGCCGGGGCCGCAATGGCGGGCGTCATGAGTTATCCAAAGAAACGCGAGCTGCAGATATCGGAAATCGCCAACGGCATCATCGATCCGGTGCTCGCCCGTCGCGCCGGCATATCGACGGCACTGCTCGGCTCCTGGGACGAGATCGCCGGCGAGGACTTTGCCGATTGCACGAGGCCGGAAAAGATCGCCTGGCCGCGCCGCGACGAGGGCACCGGTTCCGGCGGCGGCCACCAGGCAGGCGTGCTGACGATCGCCTGCGAAGGGGCGCGCGCTCTTTTCCTCACCCATGCCCAGGGTGAGTTGATCGCCCGTATCAACGGCTTTTTCGGTTTCCCGGCCGTGCGCCAGATCCGCATCGTCCAGAAACCGGTGTCCCAGACCTTCAAGCATCCCCGCAAGCCGCCGCCTTTGAAAGGCGAGGCCGCCAAGCGGCTGGAAACCATGATGGAAGGTATCGAAAGCGAGGCGCTCAAGAAGGCCGTGGCAAGGCTCGGCACCGCCGTCCTGCAGCAGAAACGCAAGGTCTGAGAGATAAACCCGCCGATCCTCTTGATAGACCTCCGATTTGTCACAATTCTTTGAAGAGATTTGCCTATCGACAGCTTGTTCGCGCTGGGGCGCCGCGATACGGAATGTCACCTTTATTGAAGATCTCTCGCACACGGGTGTTCCATGCAGATGAACGAAATGACCATGACCAGGCGCGCGCTTCTCGGCGGAGTGGCAGTCACCGCTGTTTGCCTAGCCTTGCCGCTTGGTGCTTCCGAAGCTTTCGCGCAGGAATTGCCGGAGTCCCAGGGCAACGTGGACATGGCCGCTGCAGTGAAGCCGGGTACGCTTCCGGAAATGGCGCTGGGCGACGAAAAGGCCAAGGTCACGATCATCGAATACATGTCGATGACCTGCCCGCATTGCGCCAATTTCCACAACAAGACCTTCGAGACGATCAAGACCAAGTATATCGATACCGGCAAGGTGCGTTTCATCCTCCGCGAATTCCCGTTCGATCCGGTCGCGACCGCCGCTTTCATGCTTGCCCGCTGCAGCCCGCAGAACGCGGCCGAGCCTTCGACGCCCGCCCAGTATTTCCCGATGGTCTCGATGCTGTTCAAGCAGCAGCGCGGCTGGGCGGCACCGGCGGACGGAAATGTGCGCAATGCGCTGCTCCAGGCGGTGAAACTCGCGGGTTACTCACAGCAGACTTTCGAGGCCTGCTTGACGAACCAGAAGCTTCTCGATGAAGTGAATGCCGTCGTTAAGAGGGGCGCGGACGAATTTGGCGTCAATTCCACGCCGACCTTCCTGATTGGCGGCAAGAAGTATTCGGGAGATATGTCTGTTGAATCCATGTCCAAGCTCATCGACAGCCTGTTGTGAGCACGCCTTCCCCGGCGGGAAGGTGAGGGGCGCGGCATGAAGTTCAACAAGCTGCGCGTCCTCGGATTCAAGTCTTTCGTCGAACCGACGGAATTTATCATCGAGCGCGGGCTGACCGGCGTGGTCGGCCCGAACGGCTGCGGCAAGTCGAACCTCGTCGAGGCGCTGCGCTGGGTGATGGGGGAAAACTCCTACAAGAACATGCGCGCGTCCGGCATGGACGACGTGATCTTTTCGGGCTCCGGCAACCGGCCGGCCCGCAATACGGCCGAAGTCGGCCTCTATCTCGACAATTCTGACCGTACGGCACCCGCCGCCTTCAACGATTCCGACGAGATCCAGGTGACGCGCCGCATCGAGCGCGAGTCCGGCTCCGTCTACCGCATCAACGGCAAGGAAGCCCGCGCCAAGGACGTGCAGCTTCTGTTCGCCGATGCCTCGACCGGCGCCCGCTCGCCTTCCATGGTCGGGCAGGGGCGCATTGGCGAACTGATCCAGGCAAAACCTCAGGCGCGCCGCCAGCTGCTCGAAGAGGCGGCCGGTATTTCCGGCCTGCATTCTCGCCGCCACGAGGCGGAACTGCGGCTGCGCGCCGCCGAAGGCAATCTCGAACGCCTGGACGACGTGCTGTCGCAGCTCGAAAGCCAGATCGAGAGCCTGAAACGCCAGGCCCGCCAGGCGAGCCGCTTCAAGACCCTGTCGGCCGATATCCGGGCCCGCGAGGCGATGCTCCTGCATATCCGCTGGGTGCAGGCCAGGGAGGCGGAAGGCGAGGCGGAAAGCGCGCTCAACCAGGTAACCAGCGTCGTTGCCGAAAAGGCGCAGGCGCAGATGGAGGCCGCCAAGCAACAGGCGATCGCCAGCCTCAGGCTGCCGGAACTGCGCGAGGAGGAAGCCAAGGCCGGTGCCGCCCTGCAGCGCCTGCAGATCGCCCGCGGCCAGCTGGAGGAAGAGGCAAACCGACTGCTGAAGCGCCGCGACGAACTCACTCGCCGGCTCGTCCAGCTCGGGGATGATATCGGCCGCGAAGAACGGCTCGCCGCCGACAATACCGCCTTCCTCGAAAAGCTTGGCGAGGAAGAGGCCGAGATCAGCGACATGCTTGCCGATTCCGGCTCCGAAGCCGAGGAGATGCGCGAGACCTTCGAGGCTGCCGCCGCGTCGCTTGCGGCGAGCGAAGCGCTGTTTTCGGCAATCACCGCCGAGCGTGCGGAGGCCGCCGCCGGGCGTCACCAGCTCGAACGGCTGATCCGCGATCTCACGGAGCGCCGCCAGCGCCTCGACCGGCAGCTTGGCGATGCCACGGGCGAGCTTGACGCCATCAACGAGCGGCTATCCGCCCTCGACGATCCGGCCGAAAGGCGTGAAGCGGTCGAAGCGGCGGAAATCGCCGTCGAGGATGCGACAATCGCGGTCGAAGACGTGGAGGCGGCACTTTCCGCAGCCCGCTCGGCCGAGCTGATGGCCCGCGGCCCGGTGGAGGCCGCGCGTTCGGCGCTCAATGCGCTGGAAACGGAAGCCCGTACCATTTCGAAAATGCTCGCGGCCGGTGCCACATCGGGGGATTTCGTGGCGGTCGCCGACATGATCCGCGTCGATCGCGGTTTCGAGGCGGCCCTCGGTGCCGCGCTCGGCGACGATCTCGAAAGCCCGGTCGATGCGTCGGCCCCCACCTATTGGTCGGTGAATGGCGACGGCTCGGGCGATCCCGGCCTGCCCCAGGGTGCCCAGCCGCTGGTCGCCCATGTCACCGCTCCGCCGGAACTGTCCCGCAGCCTTGCCCAGATCGGCGTCGTGGCTTCGGCGGACGCCCAACGGATGATGCGCCTGCTGCGGCCCGGCCAGCGCCTGGTGACCCGCGAAGGCGCCGTCTATCGCTGGGACGGCCACGTTACCGGCTCCGAGGCGCCGGGTGCGGCTGCCTTGCGCCTGTCCCAGAAGAACCGGCTCTCGGAACTGGAAGCCGAGATCGACGAAGCGCGCATCGTGCTGTCCGAAACCGAAGTGGCGCTCGCCGCTGCCGCTTCCGAAATTTCCGCTGCGGAACGGCGCCTTGCGGATGCCCGTGACCGCGCCCGCATCGTCGCCCGCCAGCTGTCGGAAGCCCGCGATGCGCTGGCCGCTGCCGAACGTGCCGCCGGCGACCTGATGCGCCGCCGCGATGTGGCCGGCGAGGCGGTGAACCAGGTAACCGCGCAGATCGAGGATCTCGGCGTCCAGGAAGAAAACGCCCGCATCGAGCTCGAGGACGCGCCCGATATTTCCCATCTCGACAACCGGCTGCGCGACCAGCAGGCGGTTGTCGCGACCGATCGCGGCCTGCTCGCTGAAGCGCGTGCCCGTTACGAGGGCCTGAGCCGCGAGACCGAGGCCCGCAAGCGGCGCCTTGCCGCGATCGCCCAGGAACGCGCCTCCTGGACGGCCCGGGCGGCGAGCGCCGCCGATCATATCGCCAGCCTTCGAGAACGTGAGGAAGAAGCCCGCGAAGAGATCGCCGATCTCGAAGCTGCGCCCGAGGAATTCGACGACAAGCGCCGCGCGCTGCTGACCGAGTTGCTGAAGGCGGAAGAGGCCCGCCGCGCCGCCGCCGACCGATTGGCCGAAGCGGAAACCCATCAGCGCGATGCTGACCGGATTGCCACCGTCGCGCTGTCGGAACTGGCCGAGGTGCGCGAAAAGCGCGGCCGTGCCGAGGAGCGTCTGGTTTCGGCTGCCGAAAAGCGCCATGAGAGCGAGAACCGCATCCGCGAGGCGCTCAATGTCGCGCCCCACGAGGTCCTGCGGCTGGCGGGCCTGAAGCCCGACTCGGCCCTGCCGGATGTCCGCGAGATCGAACGCGAGGTCGACCGCCTGCGCATGGAGCGGGAAAGGCTCGGCGCCGTCAACCTGCGCGCCGACGAAGAGCAGAAGGAGCTTTCCGACAAGCTCGACAACCTGATGCGCGAGCGCGCCGACGTCATCGACGCGATCCGCAAGCTTCGCGGTGCGATCCAGAGCCTCAACCGCGAAGGCCGCGAGCGGCTGCTGGCCGCCTTCGACGTGGTCAATGAACAGTTCCAGCGGCTCTTCACCCATCTCTTCGGCGGCGGCACGGCGGAACTGCAGCTGATCGAATCGGACGACCCGCTCGAAGCCGGTCTTGAAATCCTCGCCCGCCCGCCGGGCAAGAAGCCGCAGACCATGACGCTTTTGTCGGGCGGCGAGCAGGCGCTGACGGCGATGGCGCTGATCTTTGCCGTCTTCCTCACCAATCCGGCACCGATCTGCGTGCTGGACGAGGTCGATGCCCCGCTCGACGACCACAATGTGGAGCGCTATTGCAATCTCATGGACGAGATGGCGGCCTCCACCGAAACCCGTTTCATCATCATCACCCATAATCCCATCACGATGGCCCGCATGAACCGCCTTTTCGGCGTGACGATGGGCGAACAGGGCGTTTCCCAGCTCGTTTCCGTCGATCTCCAGACCGCGGAACTTCTGCGCGAGGCGAGCTGAAGGGATCCGGTTGTCGCGAGTTGCATTCTCACGCGACGTGATTTACGTCATTCATTGATCAGCATCAATTTTTAGCGCTGCATCCGGGGGTAAAGTACCTAGGACATACGTAGAATCACCCATATGGGGGATGTAATTTTCTGACTATTGTTATTTTGTGGGCCGTGGAATTGGAACGCGCTTGAGCGTCCATACGCTTCGCAGTCCGACTAAAGTTTCCCACCCCCCGTCCGGGTTTCCTGTCCCGGGCGGAAAGCTTTGCGGGGCCGCCTGTGATCCGGCCCCGCAAAGCTTTGTCTTTGGCGCTCCCAGGTCGATTTGTGACCGTCTCCGGCCGCTCTTGTTGCGACGCAACATATTCCTGCCTACATCCGTTTCCAAACCGTCATAAAACTTGTAGTTATTGCGCAAAAGACTGCGACGGGTGGAGAGCAGCAATGTCGAAATGGGTCTATCGCTTCGGCGGTGGCGAGGCGGAGGGCCGCGCCACGGATGTCGAGCGGCTGGGTGGCAAGGGCGCCAATCTCGCGGAGATGGCAAGCCTTGGCCTGCCCGTTCCTCCGGGACTGACCATCGTCGCAGACGCCTGCGTTTTCTATTTCGAGAACGGCAGGACGCTTCCTGACGACCTGAAGGCGCAGGTCCTGGAAGGCGTTACCGCGATCGAGGGGCTGACGGGTCGCGTCTTCGGCGGCAAGACCAAGCCTCTGCTGCTTTCCGTGCGCTCCGGCGCGCGCGCCTCGATGCCGGGCATGATGGACACCGTCCTCAACCTCGGCCTCAACGATGAGACCGTGCAGTCGCTCGGGCATGATGCCGGCGACGCGCGCTTTGCCTGGGACAGCTACCGCCGCTTCATCCAGATGTATGCCGATGTGGTCATGGGCCTCGACCACGAGATTTTCGAGGAGATACTCGAGGACGAGAAAGCCCGGCTCGGCCACGACTACGACACCGATCTGTCCGCCGTCGAATGGCAGCACGTCGTCAGCCTCTACAAGAGGATGATCGAGGACGAGCTGGACACCGGCTTTCCGCAGGATCCGCATGTGCAGCTCTGGGGGGCCATCCGTGCCGTCTTTTCGAGCTGGATGAACCCGCGCGCCATGACCTATCGCATGCTCCACCGCATTCCGGAAAAGTGGGGCACGGCCGTCAACGTCCAGACCATGGTGTTCGGCAATCTCGGTTCGTCCTCGGCGACTGGTGTCGCCTTCACCCGCAATCCCTCGACCGGCGAAAAGGCGCTTTACGGCGAGTTTCTGGTCAATGCGCAGGGGGAGGATGTCGTGGCCGGCATCCGTACGCCGCAATCGATCACCGAGGAAGGACGCATCGCCTCCGGCTCCGAGAAGCCGTCGATGGAAAAGCTGATGCCGGAAACGTTCGCCGAGTTCAAGGTGATCTGCGACCGGCTGGAAGCGCATTACCGCGAAATGCAGGACCTTGAATTCACCGTCGAGCGCGGCAAGTTGTGGATGCTGCAGACCCGCTCAGGCAAGCGCACCACCCGCGCGGCGATGAAAATCGCCGTCGACATGGTGGAGGAGGGCGTCATCACCGAGGAAGAGGCGGTCTGCCGCATCGAACCGCCCTCGCTCGACCAGCTTCTCCACCCGACCATCGATCCGCGCGTCGAGCGCCACGTGGTCGGGTCCGGCCTGCCGGCTTCCCCGGGGGCGGCCACCGGCGAGATCGTCTTCACCGCCGAAGAGGCGGTTGAGGCGGAACACGAAGGCCGCAAGGTCATCCTGGTGCGCATCGAGACCAGCCCTGAAGACATCCACGGCATGCACGCCGCCGAAGGGATCCTCACCACCCGCGGCGGCATGACCAGTCATGCCGCGGTCGTCGCCCGCGGCATGGGCATCCCCTGCGTCGTCGGCGCCGGCTCGATGCGGGTCGATCTGCGCAACGAACTCCTGATCGGCGCCGGCGTGACGCTGAAGCGCGGCGACACGGTTACGATAGACGGCTCGTCCGGGCAGGTGCTGAAGGGCGCGGTGCCGATGATCCAGCCAGCACTCTCCGGCGATTTCGGCAAGCTGATGGCCTGGGCCGACAAGACCCGCCGCATGACCGTGCGCACCAATGCCGATACGCCGCAGGACGCCCGCGCCGCCCGCTCCTTCGGGGCCGAAGGCATCGGCCTCTGCCGTACCGAACACATGTTCTTCGAAGGCGACCGCATCCACGTCATGCGCGAGATGATCCTCGCCGAGGACGAGAAAGGCCGCCGCGAGGCGCTCGGAAAACTCCTGCCGATGCAGCGTTCGGATTTCATCGAGCTCTTCTCCATCATGCACGGCCTGCCGGTGACGATCCGCCTGCTCGATCCGCCGCTGCACGAATTCCTGCCGAAGACGGAAGCCGAAATCGCCGAAGTCGCCAAGGCGATGGCAATGCCACCGGCCTTCCTCGCCCGCCGCATCGATGCCATCCACGAATTCAACCCCATGCTCGGCCATCGCGGCTGCCGACTGGCGATTTCCTATCCCGAGATCGCCGAAATGCAGGCGCGCGCCATCTTCGAGGCGGCGGTGGAGGCCGGAAAGCTCACGGGCGAACCGGTCGAGCTGGAAATCATGGTGCCGCTCGTCAGCCTGCGCAAGGAACTGGATTATGTGAAGGGCGTCATCGACCGCGTCGCCGAGGATGTCGCCAAGGAAACCAGCGTCCCGATCGCCTATCTCGTCGGCACGATGATCGAGCTGCCGCGCGCCGCCATCCGCGCCCATGTCATCGCCGAGACGGCCGAGTTCTTCTCCTTCGGCACCAACGACCTGACCCAGACGACCTTCGGCATGTCGCGCGACGATGCGGCGGCCTTCATCCCCACCTATCAGAGGAAAGGCATCATCGAGCACGACCCGTTCATCTCGCTCGATTTCGACGGCGTCGGCGAGCTCATCCAGATCGCCGCCGAGCGCGGCCGCCGGACCCGCAACGACCTCAAGCTCGGTATCTGCGGTGAACATGGCGGCGACCCCGCCTCGATCCGCTTCTGCGAGAATGCCGACCTCGACTACGTTTCCTGCTCTCCCTTTCGCGTACCGATCGCCCGCCTTGCCGCGGCGCAGGCGGCGATCGAAAGGAGGAAGGGATGAGCCAGGTCACCGTTCTCGCCGTGCCCGTTTTCAGCACGCTCTGCAACGAGGGTTTCCGCCTTCGCCGCGAGGTCTTCATCGTCGAGCAGAACGTGCCGGCCGAGATGGAATTCGATGCCGACGACCTGACTGCCTTCCACTTCGTCGCCGTCGTTTCGGGTGAAGTCTGCGGCACTCTGCGGGTCATTTACGCGGAGGATTGCGTCAAGATCGGCCGGGTCGCCGTCACCAGGCCCTGGCGCGGCAAGGGCGTCGCCAGCGCGATGATCCGCGCCGCCATGGAGGCGCACGGCCAGGCGCGGGATAACCGCTTTCATCTGGCGGCCCAGAGCGACAAGATCTCCATGTACGAGCGTTTCGGCCTCAAGGCCTATGGCGAGGAGTTCTTCGACGTGGGAATTCCCCATTACAACATGAAGAACTTCTGAGGCCGGCCGTCGGCCTGTCCGGCCATGAGGTTTAGGAGAGCGACTTCCCATGCTATCGTCCGCCGGGAGCGACAGGGAGGAAAACATGCCGCGCCTGGACCACGTCAATATTCATACGCGCGATGCCGACGCGATGATCGCGTTCCTGGGCAAGGTGCTCGGGGCCGAGGAGGGCTACCGGCCGCCCTTCTCCGATCCGGGCCGCTGGCTTTATCTCGACGGACATCCCTTCATTCACCTGAGCGTAGTCACCCGTGACGAAGATTTTCCGGCCGGCATGTTCAACCATGTGGCTTTCGGTTTTTACGATCACGACGCGGCCGTCGAGAGGATCACGGCGACGGGTTACCGCTTCGAACACGACGCCATACCTGATACCGACATCGGCCAGATCTTCGTCTACGGCCCGGAAGGCGTGAAGATCGAGCTGCAATACCGCCGGTGATCGAATGGGCACTCGCGTTCGTTCAGCGCCGCTCGACGATCACCCGGCGCTCGACCACCATCGGCCGCCACATCATCGCATCGGCACGGGACTGCATCGAACGGCCTTCGGCGCGGCGGTCGAGCTCGATATCGAGCATGCAGCGCGCCATCGCGTCCGTGCCGCGCCTGAAGCCGTAGCTGGCGCAGGTGGTTTCGTCCGCCGCGCGGCGTTCCTCCGGCGTCATGGTCTGGCACCCGGCCAGCAGGGCGCAAAGCGAGGTGACGAGGAGAAGGCTGTGAGGACGCATGGCATGAACTCCTTTTCATTCGGCCGGCCTGCAACCTTGGGATTCCATTCCGGGCGAAGCTGTTTTACACAGGAGCAAGCGCTTTTGCCATGGAGCCATTGCCGATCCCATGCCCGTCCGTTTTGTCCGGCCCGTTTCCCATTCGGCCTATACGGCCCGCAGGCTGGCCTTGTCGGCGCTGGCGTTGTTCGTGATTGCCGCGCTGGCCCATCGTTTCGGCCCGCTCGCAACCCCCGATTTCCTGGCGCTGCTGTTCCTCTCGGCGGCGATTGCAGCCGTTTCGGTTCCCTTGTCGCTGATTGGCCTGGTGCGGCTCTGGCAGGTCGGGGCAACCGGCGGCGTCGCGGCGACGAAAGGACTGATCTATGCGGCGGTCCCGCTCGCCGTGGTGGCGACCGGCGCCTTCTATTATTTCACCCTGCCGCCGCTCTTTGACATTTCCACCGATATTGCCGACCCGCCGCCGTGGGTTGCCGAGCCGAAGGCCGGCCAGAAATGGCTGCCGCGCTCGACGATCCTTACGCCTGCCGACCGGCGGGTGCAGTTCGCCGCCTATCCCGGCCTTACCGGCAGGCGTTACGAGGGCGCCCTCGACCGGGTCTATCAGGGCGTGCAGAAGGCGGTGCTTTCCGCCCGGATCACGATCACCAAGAAGGAAGGCGTCGAGCTGATTGCGCCGGATATCTCCCAGCGTCCCGCGCCGCAGGACGAACAGGCGCCGGTGCCGGACGTGGCGCCGATCCCGCTGCCGCGCCCGGAGCCCTCGCTCGCACCGGTTTTCGTCAATGCCGGCGATGTCCTGCTGCAGGGCGAGACCCGCACCCTGGTTTTCGGCCTGCGTTTCGACCTCGTGATCCGGCTGCGCGAAGATGCCGAGACCACCTCCGTCGATATCCGCGTCGCCTCGCGTTACGGGCCGCATGACCTCGGAATGAGCGAAGCCATCGCCGAGGATTTCCTCGACCGGCTCGATACCGAACTTCTGGGAATTGCCGGGAACTAAAGCATGTCGCGCAAAACTGTGCAGCGGTTTTGCGATAACGACATGCGGAGCACGCTTCAGGTCGCCCAGTATACGCCCTCAAGCGAAGGCGGGCCTTCGGTCAGCACGCGGCCTTTTTCGACCAGGTCTTCCAGATGCGCCAGCAGGGAAAGGGCAGCTGCCCCATGCAGGCGCGGATCGGTGCTGGCATAGATCACTTTGACCATGTCGGGGATCAGCCGGTCGCCGGCCTTGATGCGCTCCAGCACCGCCCGTTCGCGCATGCGCCGATGGGTGCGGAGCCCCCGCAGGAACGAGCCGGGCTCCTTCACCGGGCCGCCATGGCCCGGAAAGAAGATGCGATCCTCGCGCGGCAGCAGCTTTTCGATCGAAGCCATGAAATCCGCCATCGACCCATCCGGCGGCGCGACGATCGTCGTCGCCCAGGCCATCACGTGATCCGCGGAAAACAGCACGCCGGTTCCTTCCAGCCCGAAGGCGGAATGGTTGGCCGTGTGACCGGGCGTATGCACGGCCGTCAGCGCCCAGCCGTCCCCCTCGATCAACTGCCCGTCGGTAACCGCGATGTCGGGCACGAAACCGGTGTCGGCGCTTTCCGCGAACGGGTTGACCTCGCCCGCATGCAGCGGCCGCGAGGCCCGGTGTGGTCCTTCGGCGACGGTGATCGCCCCGGTTTCTTCACGCAGCCGGCGGGCGAGCGGGGAATGGTCGCGGTGCGTATGGCTGACGAAGATATGGGTGACCTCGCGGCCCCTCAGCGCCGCCATCAGCGCTTCGAAATGCGCCTCGTTCTCGGGGCCTGGATCGATGACCGCGACCGACGAACCGCCGACGATGTAGGTATTGGTGCCGTGAAAGGTGAACGGCGAGGGATTGTTGACGGTCAGCCGCTGCACGCCTTCGGCAACAGTGACCGGCACGCCATAGGAAGGGGTGAATTCCATGTCGAAGGTAATGTCTTCCGCCACGCCGGGCCTCCGCACCTGATGCGCTCTCGATGACGGCCATTGCGGCATTGCCGCGCTGCGCCGGGCCTTTGATCGCGTCGGTTAAGCTGTTCAAGGCGCTGGTGAGAGATCTAGCATCGCTTTCGCTGCGGTGCATTCAGAAATTGCCGCCGGCTCTCACCCTGTCGGGCAGCGGCCGGCGGCTTTCATGACTGATGTCGTCTGCCTGCGCGGGCTCGCGCGCCTCAGCTGGCGGTCAGCAGTTCCGTGCAATAGCTCGGGCCGTTGGCGCCCGGACGATCGGAGATGATGGTGATGTCGCGGATCACGTAGCTGGAGGAGACGGTGATCTTGGCCGTGCAGCTGACGCTGGAGGTGCGGCCGCCCTGCTGCTTGATGCGGTTATAGCCTCCGCGCCAAGTATAAACGGTCGTGGAGCCCTCGTCGATATCGCTGATCGGCGGGCTGAATTTCGCGAAGAACTCACCGGCCGAATGACCCACCCAGCGGGTCTCGATCGGATTGCTGGCAACGCTGACGGTGGTGCAGGCCGAAAGTGCGAGTGCGAAAAGGGCAGTCGATGCGATGACGCGGCGGCTCATGATCCTGAAAAATCCTTCATGTCTTCTGTTGTGCCTGGGAGGCAAGGCTTTTGAGGCAAGTCTTTCGAGACTGCACGTAACAGATTTTTGTCAGGCTTCGCGAGGCGATGAGCGCCCGCCGACATCAAATTTGTCCTGCGCCGCTTTTTTGCAACGCCTTGGTTTTCCGGCTTTCCGGAGCGGGGTTGCTGGCGATCGCGCCGCTGTCGCATATTTTTCATGAGCGGCGCTTGTGCAATGAAAAATGCTGGTCTATAGAGGCGCCGCTGGTCACGGAGTGTAGCGCAGTCTGGTAGCGCACCACGTTCGGGACGTGGGGGTCGAGTGTTCGAATCACTCCACTCCGACCAGCCGATCTCTGGTTTCCCAAGAGATTTCTCTTTCCCGAGCGCCTTTACTGCAGAAGTGGTAGTCCAGCAGGCCCCCTGCGCGGCCGAATACATCGAACCTGGCGCCTAAAATCGGTCTTATCCACAACCCTTACTTCAACAGGACGAGATTATATTAGGGCTCGGCATCCCGCTAAGGCATCATGGCAGCGGGAACGTGTAACTTGTGGAAAGACCTTCCAGCTCGGGAACCGCTTCGGGCGGCCGCCTGCACTTGGCAGGGGAGAGGGCCGCAGAACGCATGCCGCCTAGACGCGCCAGATCGGAACGGGTGACCCTGCTAGACGTTGCAAACGTTCTCGGGGTCAGCTCGATCACTGTTTCCCGCGCCCTGCGGGAACCGGAAAAGGTGTCCGAGCCGCTTCGGCAGAAAATCCTCTGCCAGGTGGAGCAGATGGGGTATGTACCCGATCTCGCTGCCCGGGCGCTCGCAAGCCGTCATAATGGCATTATCGGAGTTCTGGCGCCGGCGCTGACCAATCATGCCTATCTCGGCATCATGAGCGGTATCGAAGAGCGGGTGCGCGATACGGATTTCCGCATCCAATATGCCAATACCAACCACGATCCGGACCAGGAATACCGTCAGGTCAAGCTTTTCCTGTCACAGCATCCGGCGGGCATCCTGCTGACGGGATTGCAGGACCAGCGCGTCGGCGATCTGCTTGAGCTCGCGCCTTGCCCGGTGGTTCAGATCGTCGATCTCAACCTGCTGCCCTCGGGTATCGCGGTCGGCATCAATCACCGCGAGGCGGCGGAGACTGCGACGCGCCATCTGCTCGCCTGCGGATATCGCCGCATCGGCCTGATCGGCGGCAGCCGCGATCTTCGCGCGCAGCGGCGGCATGATGGCTATGCGCTGGCGATGCAGGAGGCGGGGCTCTACGACCCGGGCCTCGTCATGACCGAGCACAAGCAGACGAGCATGCAGCTCGGCTGCGACCTCTTCAAGCGGCTCTTGGAAACGGCACCGGATGTCGATGCGGTATTCTGCCAGAACGACGACCTTGCGCTCGGCGCGCTGTTCGAGGCGCAACGGGCGGGCCTGCGCGTGCCGGATGATTTCGGGATCTGCGGCTATAACGACCTGGATTTCGCGCTCTGCGCCGAACCGAGGCTGACGACCGTCCGCGTGCCGCGTTTCCAAATGGGCTATCAGGCCGCGGATCTCATCGTCCGGGCCATCAACGACGAATGCCTGCCGAGCCGCGTCATCCAGCTGCCGTTCGACCTTATCCAGCGCGGTTCGACGCGGCCGCTCGCCTGATGAGCTGGTAACAAAAAAAGGGCCTTCCGGCCCCTTTTCCATTTCCCGCCGAACGAAGCGATCAGATATCGCCGCCGGCGTTGGAGAACAGGTCCGCCGCCTGCTTGGCGGTCATCCGCTTGACCTCGGTCTCGTCGCGGCGATTGGCGAAGAGTTCGCTTGCCATCAGCTGCTCGGCGAGATCGGCCGGCAGCGACAGCACGACGCGTTGGCCGCCTGGCGCATCGGCGCGGTGGATGCCGCCGATTTCGGCGCGCTTGGCGATGATCATGCCGCCCGCGACCGTGTTCAGCGTATCCGGATCGATCAGGATGAAGGCGCCCGTCGAGCGGTTCTGGTCATAGGCGTCGAAGACCGCCAGTTCCTCGAAGGAAAGGCGCACCTTGCCGATCGCATTCATGGCGAGCGTCGAGGCATGCGGCTGCCACTTGCCGGTCGCAAGTTCGAGCTGGCTGATCGGTTCGACAGCGACGCGCTGACGGCGCGAACCGCTTTTCAGCCAGTAGCGTTTGCCGGGCTCGATGCCGCCCGGCTGCAGCGAGACGAGCTGGGCGTCGAAATGGTGGCCGGTCATCGGCTGGCCGTCGAGCGAGACGATGACGTCGCCGCGCGCTACGTCCACCTGTCGGTCGAGCACAAGGGTGATCGCGTCGCCGGCGACCGCGGCATTGCGCACTAGGTCGAAGGTAACGATCTGCTTGACGTTGGCGACCGTGCCGGAGGGCAGGATGACGACCGAGTCCCCCGGCTTCACCGAGCCGCCCGCGACAGTCCCCTGATACCCGCGAAAACTCTCGCCGGGACGCACGACACGCTGTACCGGCAGGCGGAAGCCGCCGGCCTGGGTGGAGCGTACGGTCGCCAGTTCGAGCGCATCGACCAGGGTCGGGCCGTCATACCAGGGCATCGAGGCATCGGCCGGATAAACGACGTTTTCGCCCTTGAGCGCCGACATCGGGATGGCGGTGATCTGGCGCACGCCGAGCGACAGGGCGAATTCGCGGAAATCGTGGGAGATCCTGTCGAAGACGGCCTTGTCGTAGTGGACGAGGTCGATCTTGTTGACGGCCAGCACGAACTGGCGAATGCCCATCAGGGATGCGATCGTTGCATGCCGGCGGGTCTGTTCGAGCAGGCCGGCGCGGGCGTCGGCAAGCAGGATGGCGAGATCGGCGGTCGAGGCGCCGGTCGCCATGTTGCGGGTATATTGCTCATGGCCGGGCGTATCGGCAACGATGAACGAACGCCTGTCGGTCGAGAAATAGCGATAGGCGACGTCGATGGTGATGCCCTGTTCGCGCTCGGCCTGTAGGCCGTCGAGCAGCAGGGCGAAGTCCGGCAGGCCAAGGTCGTTCTGGCCGCCCGAGTCGCGGGCAAGCGTTGCGGCCTGGTCTTCCTTGACTGCCTTGGTGTCCCAAAGCAGCCGGCCGATCAGCGTCGACTTGCCGTCGTCGACGGAGCCGCAGGTGATGAGACGCAGCGGGCGGGTGTCGCGCACCGCCTTCAGGGGTTCCGCGAAGGGAAGGATGGTCGCGGAGGGCGAAGTTGCTGTTGCGGTCATCTCAGAAATATCCTTCGCGCTTCTTCTTTTCCATCGAGCCGGACTGGTCGCGGTCAATCGCGCGGCCCTGGCGTTCGGAAACGGTGGCGATTTCGAGCTCGGCGATCACCTCTTCGAGGTTGGAGGCGGTCGAGCGGATGGCCCCGGTCAGCGGAAAGCAGCCGAGCGTGCGGAAACGGATCATACCCTGCTGCACGGTTTCGCCGGGCAGCAGTTCAAGCCGCGGATCCTCGGCAAGGATCATCATTCCGTCGCGTTCTACATAGGGGCGTTCGGCGGCGTAGTAGAGCGGCACGAGCGGGATGTCTTCCGCCTGGATGTAACGCCAGATGTCGACCTCGGTCCAGTTGGACAGCGGGAAGGCGCGCACGCTTTCCCCTTTTCGGACCATGCCGTTATAGACGTTCCACAGTTCGGGGCGCTGGTTGCGCGGGTCCCATTTGTGGTCCGGGGTGCGGAACGAATAGATGCGTTCCTTGGCGCGGGAGGCTTCCTCGTCGCGTCGGGCGCCGCCGAAGGCCGCGTCGTAGCCGCCGGCATCGAGCGCCTGGCGCAGGGCCTCGGTCTTCATGATGTCGGTGTAGAGCGCCGAACCGTGGCTGAACGGCGTGATGCCTTCCTCGGCGCCGCGCGGATTGGTGTGGACCACGAGGTCGAGATCGTATTTTTCGGCGATCTGGTCGCGGAACTCGATCATCTCCCTGAATTTCCACGTCGTATCCACGTGCAGCAGCGGAAAGGGGACGCGGCCGGGATAAAAGGCCTTGCGGGCGAGATGCAGCAGGACGGACGAGTCCTTGCCGATCGAATAGAGCATTACGGGTTTTTCGAATTCCGCCGCCACTTCGCGAAAGATATGGATCGCTTCGTTTTCGAGGGCCTTCAGATGCGGATCGAGCGGCGGTCTGGAAACGGGCGGGTTCTTCACTTCCGTTTCCTGTACTGACAAGGGCATTTCGGTCTCCGGGTAGTCTCTAGAAACAAACAATAAAGGGCTTCAATGCGCCTGAGGCGCGGGCTCTGCGATCGGTTGAGCGGCGTTTTCCGGCACATGCAGGCCGCATTCGCGCTTTTCGTCGTTTTCCCACCACCAGCGGCCGGCGCGCTCGGGCTCGCCGGGCTTGATGGCGCGGGTACAGGGCTCGCAGCCGATCGATGGATAACCGCGCTTGTGCAGCGGATTGACCGGGATCGCTTCCGCCGCCACGTGGGCGTTGATCGTGTCGATGTCCCAGTCCGCCAGCGGGTTGATCTTGATCAGGTTGCGCTCGGCGTCGTATTCGGCGAACGGCGTCGTGGCGCGATTGCCCGACTGGCCGCGGCGAAGGCCGGTGACCCAGACGTCGGCGCCGGCCAAAGCCTTGGCAAGCGGCTTCAGCTTGCGCACATGACAGCAGGCATGACGGGCTTCGACGCTGTCGTAGAAGCCGTTGAGGCCGTATTTCGCCGCATATTCATCGACGTCGTCCTGTTCGGGGCGAAACCGGCGGATTTCGATGCCGTAACGTTCCTCGGTCTCGCCGATCAGGTCGACGGTCTCCTTGAACAGCCGCCCCGTTTCGAGCGTCGAGACTTCGATCGGCAGGCGGTGGGTGCCGATTGCCGCTGATATCACCTGGTCCTCGATGCCGAGCGAGGTGGTGAACACGGCGTGGCCGAGTTCGGCGGCAAGCGCCAGGCGGCCGGCAAGGTCCAGGCTTTCGAGCTTTGCGTCGAGGGAGGCGGCCAGTTCCAAGCGGTCCGGGCCGGCGGCATCGTGCAGTGTCATGGGTCTTCTTCCGTGAGCGATTGCTTGATTATCCAGATTTCTCGCCGTCAAGGACAGGAAAACCCGTTTCTTCCCATGGTGATGCGGAGCAAATATCTCTCCAAAGCGGCGCTCACACAGAAAACCTGCCGCCTTAACCAAAAGTGACTGATTTTATCCCGGAAACCCCTGCATTGGTTTGTATTTTTTCGTGATTTAAGCTATTCCGGGAACATGTCTCCGGGGCGCTGTTTCCCCTGGTGGATTTGCAGCCCCTGAGCGCCCCTCTGGCGACCCCGTGGATGCCCCAAACGAAGCTGAAGTGAGCGGCGCCGTGAGGACCATTTGCCTTGCGGCGGCGCTATTGTCGATGGTTGCGTGATGATATCCCAGAAAGCGAAATATGCCCTTCGGGCCTTGGCCGCCCTTGCACAGGCTGATCCCGAAGCGCCGATGCTGATTTCCGAGATTGCCCTCCAGCAGAGCATTCCGAAGAAATTCCTGGAACAGATCCTGCTCGACCTGAAGCGTTCCGGCATCGTCGTTTCCCGCCGCGGCAAGCAGGGCGGATATCTTCTCCTGAAACCTGCCGATGCCATCACCTTCGGCGAAGTCCTGCGCCTGGTCGACGGCCCGATCGCGCCGCTGCCCTGCCTGTCGCAGACCGCCTACCGCAAATGCGAGGATTGCGACGGCGAACACCTCTGTGAAATCCGCCACGTCTTCGCCCGTGTCGCAGATGCGACCCGCGACGTGCTGTTCAACACCACGATTGCCGATGCCGTCGAAGGCGCCGGCGACACCAAGGTGCCCGTCAGGGAACTGCTGACGGCTTGAGGTTTCCTATGCCGGCTTTAAGCCCGCTTGGTGCGGGCCGTTCTGAACGGACAGCGGAATGTCGAAGATCAATAATCCCGTTTTTTCTAGAGGCAGTTGACCTGCAACCTCGCCTTCCGGGTTGAGAACTGCCGTCGGTCCCCACGCGATGCGTCCGTCGCGCTCGCCGGTAACATCCGACGACACCAGCCAAAGACCCGTTTCCCGACATCGTTCGCCCCGCACGGCATTGTGCAACTCCCGGAACGCCTCGGCTTTTTGTCGCGACATCATATTGTTTGCGGCACAGACGAGAAGGGAGGCTCCAAATTCAGATACTTTTCGCGCCGCCTCGGGGAAGTTTGTATCGTAGCAGATGTTGATTCCGAACCGTAGGCCGTCGACCTCGAAAATCGGCGTCTCGGTTCCTGCGTCGAAGGCTTTTTCAGCGTCAAGCAGATAGGTCTTGCGATAGCGACCGATGACACTGCCGCCCTGGATCACCACGGCCGTATTGAATAACCGCCCGCCTTCCGTCTCGATGATGCCCACGACGATTGTCGCCTCGGTCTGCGGAAACCGGCGCAAGATCCCCTTGAATTCGCCGGAGGAAAGGTCGAGCGCGACGCGGCGGGCGGAAGTCTCGTCGATCAGATATCCCTGCAGAAAGCCCTCGGGGAAGCAGAGCAGGCGGACGCGTTCAGATTCGGCCTGTGCCGTAACCTCGGCGATGCAGCCGAGAGCGGCTTCGATATCCTCCCGATACTCGCATGTTTGAGCGGCAGCGATCCGAACGGTCTTCATTGGCGATCTCTGGCCTGATATTGATTGCGTGTGACCACTGAGCGGGATTCGCGTTGAATGTCAGTTGATATTTGCGACATCCTGTCGGACGCTTCGTGAAAATACTCGCGCCCGCGCCCCCAAAATCCCGATTATGGCCGGATTGTGATTTTGCAAACCGCCCGTTTGCCGACGCGGGCGTTCTGTCCATGTTGTGAGGGTTAATGGTTTCTTTGTCGTCGCAGACCCTCAAAGGGAAACAGTTTTGCCTTCTTCTCGCCCTCGATTGACTAAGACGACCCAACCGATAGAGTTTTGGCAGAACCACAGGAGGGAACCTCATGTTCAAATTTGCCCCGGGATTGGGTCGCCGACTGGGCACGCGTTTGGGCGCCGTCGCACTCGGTCTGTCCCTGACGGCCGGGATCGTTGCACCGGCTTTTGCCGATAGCCAGCTTCTCAACGTTTCCTACGATCCGACCCGCGAGCTCTACAAGGATTTCAACGTCGCCTTCGCCAAATACTGGAAGGCGCAGGGCGGCGACGATGTGACGATCCGCCAGTCGCATGGCGGTTCCGGCGCGCAGGCCCGTTCCGTCATCGACGGTCTTGAGGCCGATGTCGTGACGCTGGCGCTCGAAAGCGATATCAACGCGATCGAGAAGTCCGGCAAGATCAAGGCCGGCTGGCGCGACCGTCTGCCGAACCACGCATCGCCCTACACGTCGACGATCGTCTTTCTCGTCCGCAAGGGCAATCCGAAGGGGATCAAGAACTGGGGCGACCTGGTGAAGGGCGACGTTGCGATCGTCACGCCGAACCCGAAGACCTCGGGCGGCGCCCGCTGGAACTATCTTGCCGCCTGGGCCTGGGCGAACGAGGAATACAAAGGCGATCAGGCCAAGATCAAGGCTTACGTCGGCGAGCTTTACAAGCGCGCTCCCGTCCTCGACACCGGCGCCCGGGGCTCGACGGTCACCTTCGCGCAGCGCCAGATCGGCGACGTGCTGCTGGCCTGGGAAAACGAGGCCTATCTCGCCGGCGCGGAATTCGGCAAGGATGCCTTCGAGATCGTCGTTCCGCCGATTTCGATCCTCGCCGAGCCGCCGGTCGCGGTGGTTGACGCGACCGTCGACTCCAAGGGTACCCGCAAGCAGGCGGAAGCCTACCTGCAGTATCTCTACTCCGATGAAGGCCAGAACATCGCGGCGAAGCACTTCTATCGTCCTTCGAAGCCCGATGTGGTAAAGCCGGAATTGTTGAAGGCGCTGCCGAACATCAAGCTCGTCACCATCGACGATCCGATCTTCGGCGGTTGGAAGAAGGCGCAGCCCGACCATTTCGGTGACGGCGGCATTTTCGACCAGATCTACAAGCCCGGGAAGTAAGTCGGAATATTCAATGATCCATAACGCCACTGCCTCACCGGCAAAGTGGCGACTGAAACGGCCGAGCATCATCCCGGGTTTCGGGTTGACGCTCGGCTTTTCGCTCGCCTACCTGTCGATAATTATTCTGATCCCCGTTGCCGGCCTGCTTTGGCGTACCGCCGGGCTTGGCTGGAGCGGGTTCTTCGCTGTTCTGACCGACCGGCGCACGCTGGATGCACTTTATATATCCTTCGGCACGGCCTTCGTGGCCGCGCTGGTCAACGTCGTCTTCGGCACCGTCGTCGCCTGGGTGCTGACGCGCTACAATTTCCCCGGCCGCCGGCTGATCGATGCGATCGTTGACCTGCCGTTCGCGCTGCCGACGGCGGTCGCCGGCATCGCGCTTGCGGCGCTTTATGCACCGAACGGCTGGGTCGGTTCGCTGTTCATGCCGTTCCGCATCGCCTTCACGCCGCTCGGCATCGTCGTCGCGCTGGTCTTCATCGGCCTTCCCTTCGTGGTGCGCACCGTGCAGCCGGTGATGGAGGAACTGGACCGCGAGGTGGAGGAAGCCGCAGCCACGCTCGGCGCCAATCGCTTCCAGACGATTTCGAAGGTGATCCTGCCGGGACTGACGCCGGCGATCCTGACAGGTTTTGCGCTCGCCTTCGCCAGAGGCGTCGGCGAATACGGCTCGGTCATCTTCATTGCCGGCAATATTCCCTACGTTTCGGAGATCGCCCCGCTCCTCATCGTCATCCGACTGGAGGAGTTCAACTATGCGGGCGCGACGGCGATCGCCACCATCATGCTGATCATCTCCTTCGTGATGCTCTTCATCATCAACCTCATCCAGGCCTGGAACCGAAGGAGATACGGCAATGTCTGAAGACACCCGCACCGCTCTCGGCAAACCGCCGGCCTTCCGCAATCCTGCCGACGAGCGGCCACTCGCAAAGATCCTGCTGATCGGGCTGGCGCTGGTTTTCCTCGCCTTCTTCCTGCTCCTGCCGCTGGTTTCCGTCTTTGTGGAAGCGTTTCGCAAAGGCTGGTCGGAATATTACGAGGCGCTGATCGAGCCCGACGCGGCAGCCGCGATCCGGCTGACACTTCTGGTGGCTGCGATTTCCGTTCCGCTCAACCTCGTCTTTGGTCTCTGCGCCTCCTGGGCGATCGCCAAGTTCGAGTTCAAGGGCAAGTCCTTTTTGATCACCCTGATCGATCTGCCGTTCTCGATCTCGCCGGTCATTTCCGGCCTGGTCTACGTGCTGCTCTTCGGCTCCAACAGCCTGCTTGGCCCGATCCTCAAAAGCCAAGGCATCACCATTCTGTTTGCCGTGCCGGGCATCGTGCTTGCCACCGTCTTCGTCACCTTTCCCTTCGTCGCGCGCGAGCTGATCCCGCTGATGGAGGACCAGGGCACCGGCGACGAGGAGGCGGCCCTGTCGCTCGGCGCATCCGGCTGGCAGACCTTCTTGTACGTGACGCTGCCGAACATCAAATGGGGTCTGCTCTACGGCGTGCTCCTCTGCAACGCCCGCGCCATGGGCGAGTTCGGCGCCGTCTCGGTGGTCTCGGGCCATATCCGCGGCCTCACCAACACCATGCCGCTGCATGTGGAGATACTCTATAATGAGTATAACTTCGTCGCGGCCTTCGCGGTGGCTTCGCTGCTGGCCTTGCTGGCGCTCGTCACCCTTGCATTGAAAACTCTTCTCGAACTTCGGTTCGGTGCCGGCGCTGCCGGCGGCAGGCATTGAAAGGTCAAGGACCAGATGGAAGTCACCATCAACAATATCCGCAAGGAATTCGATCGTTTCCCGGCTCTGAACGACGTGTCGCTGAAGATCGCGTCCGGCGAGCTGATCGCGCTGCTCGGTCCCTCGGGCTCCGGCAAGACGACGCTCTTGCGCCTCATCGCCGGCCTTGATTTCCCGACATCGGGCAAGATCTTCTTCGGCGATCAGGACGCGTCGCATCATTCGGTGCAGGAGCGCAATGTCGGGTTCGTCTTCCAGCATTATGCGCTGTTCCGGCATATGACGGTCGCCGAAAATATCGGCTTCGGCCTCAAGGTCCGGCCGGCCGCCAGCCGCCCGCCGAAGACGGAAATCCGCCGCCGCGTCTCCGAACTCCTTGACATGGTCCAGCTCAGCGGGCTCGAGAAGCGTTATCCGAACCAGCTGTCCGGCGGCCAGCGCCAGCGCGTCGCACTTGCCCGCGCCATGGCGATCGAGCCGCGCATCCTGCTGCTCGACGAACCTTTTGGCGCGCTAGACGCCAAAGTCCGTAAGGAACTGCGCCGCTGGCTGCGGGAATTCCACGACCGCACCGGCCACACCACAGTCTTCGTCACCCATGACCAGGAAGAGGCGCTGGAACTCGCCGACCGCGTCGTGGTCATGAGCCAGGGTAAAATCGAGCAGGTCGGCTCGGCTGACGACGTCTACGACCGGCCGGGATCCCCCTTCGTCTTCTCCTTCATCGGCGAGTCCTCGCAGCTCCCGGTCGAGGTAAGAGACGGCACCATGCTCTTCCAGGGCCAGCCGATCGGCATCGCAGAGGCGGGCGACGGGGCAGGGGAACTGTTCTTCCGGCCGGAGGACGTGACGCTTGTCGATGCGCCGGATGCGCTGTTCGGCAAGGTCACCGCCTGCCGCCGCCTCGCCGGCACGCGCATCGCCGAGATCGACATCGCCAATGACGGCCACGCGCCGTACCACGTCGAGGTGGAGGTGCCGCTGCATGCGCCGATCGAGCTTGGCAGCGAAACACGCTTCCGTCCGACACGCTGGAAGGTTTTCCGCAAGTAGCTTTTTGCAGCCTCGAGATGATGTGGGTCGTCCGTACACGCTGCGGCATATATGGTGCCGCCGAAATCGCAGTGCACGCGCCGTTGTTGCGTGACGTTTTTACCTTAATCACGGAAAGTTTTCCAAAATTGATATGTGTCAATTGTTGATTGACGCAGAACAGGTAAGAACCTTATGGGCGCAAGCTCTGACGAAATGCAGGCCTAACGCTTATTTCCGCGACGGATAACCTATGGCAGACATTGCCCACCTCGAAGAACCCTCCGAGCCGGTCACCGGCTCGCCCGCAAAACAGTCGGCACAATCGGCCATCTCTATGGGGAGGGTGCTGATTGACCGCCTGACTCCCGATACGAGCATTCTCCTGTCTTTCGGTTTCTTTCTTTTCGTGATTGCGCTTGGCGTAAGTGTTTTCCTCGAGGAAAATCTGGTGAGGCTCGGCTGGAGCCTGCTTCTGTCGAACAGCGATATCCACGCACCGACCGGCCTGGCGCTGACGCTCCTGGTCGGTACGCTTGCCACCACCCGGCTGCGGCGCCCGCGGCGCTGCCGCAAGCCGCCGGCGAGCGACGAAATGAACCGCGCCCTCGAAATTCTCGCCACCCAGCCGAATGCGAGCGCCGGTCTCGTCCGCCTCGGCGACAAGAAGCTGCTTTTTTCCGATTGCGGCAACGCGTTCATCATGTACGCCCAGCAGGGCCGTTCCTGGGTGGCCCTGTTCGATCCCATCGGCCCCGGCAGTGCCTGGGCAGGCCTGACGCTGAAATTCATGGAACATGCCCGCAAGTCGGGCTGCCGCGCCGTTTTCTATCAGGTCTCCCCGGATTTCCTGCCGCTCACCGTCGAATCCGGATTGAAGCCCTACAAGCTCGGCGAACAGGCGGTGGTCGACCTGACGAAGTTCGACCTCAAGGGTGGCACCCGGATCAGGCTTCGGCGCGCCGTCAACCGCGCGGTTCGCGATGGTCTTGAGTTTTCGATGATCGAGGCGAATGACGTGCCCGCAGTTCTCGACGAACTCCGGGCCGTCTCCCGGACCTGGCTGACGGCCCAGAATGCGACGGAAAAAGGCTTTTCGCTCGGAACCTTCCAGCCTCAATACGTGGCGGCCGGCCCGGTCGGCGTCATCCGCATCGATGGCAGGATCGTTGCCTTCGCGAACGTCCTTTCCACCGGCTCCGCAGGGGACGCCTGCATCGACCTAATGCGCCACCTGCCGAATGCTCATCAGGGCATGATGGTCTTGCTGTTCGTGCGGATCATGGAGCATTTGAGGGCTGCAGGCTTTCGCACCCTCAACCTCGGCATGGCTCCGCTTGCCGGCCTTTCGACCCATAGCAGGGCGCCGCTCTGGAACCACGTGGGCGAGCGCATCTTCCAGAATGGCGAGCGTTTCTACAATTTCCGCGGCGTGAGGTTGTTCAAGGACAAGTTCGATCCGGAATGGCAGCCGCGCTACATCGCAGTCTCTGGCCGTGGCCTGCCGGTCGTTTCACTGGTCGACGTTACCATGCTGATCGGCGGCGGGCTGAAGGGCATCCTTCGCAGATGAAAATTCTGCCGATCATTGTTGCAGGCATCACCTTCGTCGCTGCCATCGTCAATATCGTCTCCGACCCGGGCCTCAAGTCCAAAAGCTTGCCGACCGATCGCATTTCCTTTCCCGAAGGCAAGGCGACCGGTGTCGTCGTGCTGATTTCGGGCGGAGAGGGGTGGTCTGACCGCGAGGAGCGGACCTCCGACGCGCTGATCAGGGACGGCGCCCTGGTGGTCGGCGTGGATATTCGCGATTATTATGCGGCGCTCGAGGAGGAGCGGGACGACTGCCTCTATCTCGTTTCCGATATCGAAGATGTGACGCGCCAGCTGCATCGTTCGGCTGATATCGCCACCTATCACCCGCCGATCGTGGCCGGCATTGGCGACGGCGGTACGCTGGCGCTGGCCATTGTCGCGCAGACGCCGGATTCGACGATTGCCGAGACGCTTGCCATCGACCCGCAGACCGCCATCCCGCTATCGACCATTCTCTGCACCCCGGCGCCGAAGACGCCGGTCCCAGGCGGTACGGTCTACGGCCTGACAGAAGGCGATCTCCCCAATCCCGTCCGCGTCGTCTTCACTCCAGAGGCCGATGCGGCAGGCCGCGTCCACACGGAAAATCTGAAAAACACCCATCCCGCGATCGAGTACCGGGAAACGGCTGGGGGCGCCGATGTGGCACTGCTGGAGAATACCTCGGCCACGGTCCGACGGCTCGCGCAGTCCGCTTCGCCGCTCAATCTGCCGATCGTGCCGATCCATGCGACGCCGAAGCACAATATGATGGCGATCATCTATTCCGGCGACGGCGGCTGGCGCGATATCGACCAGCAGCTCGGCGCCTATCTGAAGGAAGAGGGCATCCCGGTCGTCGGCGTCGATGCATTGCGCTATTTCTGGAGCGAGCGAACCCCGGAACAGACCGCCGCCGATCTCTCCCATATCATCGGTTCCTACCGCAAACGCTGGAACGTCGATAACGTCCTGCTGATCGGATATTCCTTCGGCGCCAATGTCCTGCCGGCCACCTACCGGCTGCTGCCGGAGGCCGACAAGCAGGCGATCTCGCTCGTCTCGCTTCTGGCGCTGTCGCATCAGGCGGATTTCGAGATCGACGTGACCGGCTGGCTCGGTTTTGCAGGTCTCGGCAAATACGGCGATCCGGTCGACGATCTTCGCGAGGTCGAGCCGTCCAAGATCCAGTGCATCTACGGACTGAAGGAAGACGACAGCGCCTGCCCGGCAGTCCGGGAGATCCGTGGCACCCAGGTTCTCGCCCGCGAAGGCGGCCACCATTTCGACGGCGACTACCGCGCCCTCAACCGCCTGATCGTCGACAGGGCCGTGGCGCTGATGGCGACCAACTGACGTTCGATCGTCAGCCGACGTTCAAGAAACGGTGAGACCTCTGGTCATCTTCGGAGACGGCCTACATCTCCGGCATATGATCCGGAACAGAGGAGAGCCGCCATGCCCCGCCTTTCGATCGCCCGCATTCTAGCCGGCACCACGATCGCCGCGTCGCTCGCCGGCACTGCCATTGCCCATCACGGCTGGTCCTGGGCGCAAGCCGACCAGATAGACCTCAAGGGTACGATCCAGTCGATTTCGTTCGCGCCGCCGCATCCGACGCTCGAAGTCCGAGCCGAAGACGGCGTCTGGCGCGTCGAGCTCGGCAATCCCAACCAGACCCAGCGCTCCGGATTCGTCGAAGGACAGGCCAAGGTCGGCGACCCGATCACCGCCACCGGCAACCGCTCCGAAGACCGCAGCGAAAAACGCCTGAAGGCGGTCCGGATCGTGGTCTCCGGCAAGACCTTCGACATCTATCCGGAACGCATCAAGACCAATTGAGGCGGGCATGGAATTTCTGGCCATGGCTGCTGAAACGCCGCTCGCGCGGGCGTTGATCGCTTCTTCGACGCTTTATCTCCTGGTCAACGCCGCGCATATCCTCGGCATCGGCATGCTGTTCGGCGCGATCCTGGCACTCGATCTCCGGCTGCTGGGCCTGGCCCCGGCCGTCCCGCTTGCCACGATCGCGCCCTTCCTGTCGCGCCTGGCCGGCGCCGGCGTCCTCCTCGCCATCCTCACCGGCCTCTGCCTGTTCTCGGTCCGGCCGCTGGAATATGCCCGCAACCCGGCTTTCCTCGCCAAGTTCGGCTTGGTGGCGCTCGGCGTTCTGAACGTTGCCGTGGTTCATTTCGGTTCCGGCTGGCGGGCGGTGCTCTCCGGCGGTAAGCCGACGACTGCACTTCGGATTTCCGCCGTCCTCTCGGTCGTGCTGTGGATCAGCGCGGTGATTGCCGGCAGATGGATCGGGTTTTTGTAGGCGTCTTGTAATTCAGGCAAGGGTGATCATCGATCACTCACCATCGCCCGCGGATTGACCCAGGGCTCCTGATTGCTGCGGGGCAGGGGCGTCCTGCCGAGAATATGGTCGGCCGCCTTCTCGCCGGTCATGATCGAGGGGCCGTTGAGGTTGCCGTAGGTCACATGCGGGAAGATCGACGAGTCCGCAACGCGCAGGCCCTCGACGCCGATCACTCGGCATTCCGGATCGACCACTGCGAGCGGATCGTCGGCGCGGCCCATGCGGCAGGTGCCGCAGGGGTGATAGGAGCTTTCCAGATGCTCGCGCAGGAAGGCGTCGATCTGGTCGTCGGTTTCGACCTGTTCGCCTGGCTGGATTTCCGGGCCGCGATACTGATCAAAGGCCTTTTGGGAAAAGATTTCCCGGGTCAGCCGCACGCAGTGGCGGAACTTCTCCCAGTCCTCCGGATGGCTCATGTAGTTGAAGCGGATCACAGGATCGGCCTTGGGATCGGCCGAGCGCAGCGTCACGCGTCCGCGCGATTTCGACAGGTTGTAGCCGACATGCACCTGGAAACCATGGCTTTTTGCGGCCGCGCGGCCGTCATAGGAAATCGCCACCGGCAGGAAATGATACTGGATATCCGGT
Organism: Neorhizobium vignae; assembly: GCF_000732195.1. Classification (GTDB taxonomy): domain Bacteria; phylum Pseudomonadota; class Alphaproteobacteria; order Rhizobiales; family Rhizobiaceae; genus Neorhizobium; species Neorhizobium vignae. Next base: position 96,552 of record NZ_JNNU01000011.1, on the reverse strand, counting down.
TGGCTGAGCCCGGCACTGGAGCGCAGGAAGGCGCAGGCCTCGAACTGGTTGGAGGCGCCAAGCCCGCCCTTCGAGAGCAGCCATTGTGCCCCCACCACGCCCTGCCAGAACCACGGCAGCCAGGAATAGAGCGATACCGGCTTGGTCGAGACGTGCTGGAAATAGAATTCCATATGGTCCTGCAGGTTTTCGCCGACGCCCGGCCGGTCGGCCTTCACCTCGATGCCCATTTCCTTCAGATGCTGCGCCGGCCCGATGCCGGACAGCATCAGCAGTTTCGGCGAGTTGAAGGAGGAGGCGGAGACGATCACCTCGCGGTTGGCCATAATGGTCTCGGTAAAGCCCCGCCTTTCGATCTCCACGCCGATGGCCCGACCCTTCTCGATGACCACTTTCTGGGCCAGCCCATAGATCAATTGGACATTCTTGCGCTTCAGCGCCGGCTTCAGATAGGCGTTGGCGGCGGACCAGCGGCGGCCGTTATGGATCGTCTGTTCCATCAGCCCGAAACCTTCCTGCTTCGAGCCATTATAGTCCTCGGTCATCTCGAAACCGGCCTGGGAGCCCGCCTGGATGAAGGCATGGAAGAGCGGGTTGGTCATCGGCCCGCGCTTGACATGCAACGGCCCGTCCGTGCCGCGCCAGCCTTCCTCGCCGCCATGGGAATGTTCCATGCGCTTGAAATAGGGCAGCACGTCCGCATAGGCCCAGCCCTGCGCGCCGAGTTCCTCCCAGCGATTGTAGTCTTCCGCATGCCCCCGGACATAAACGAGCCCGTTGATCGACGACGACCCGCCGATCACCTTTCCGCGCGGCGCGGTGATGCGGCGGTTGTTGAGGTTCGGCTCCGGTTCGGAAAGATAACCCCAGTTGTAACGCTTCATGCTCATCGGCCAGGCGAGAGCCCCCGGCATCTGGATGAACGGCCCGAAATCCGTGCCCCCCGCCTCGATGACGATCACCGAATGTTTGCCGTCCTCCGACAGGCGGTAGGCCATGGCCGAGCCCGCCGAGCCGGAACCGATGATGACGTAGTCTGCCTGCATGGAGTTCAATCCCTGATTGCGTTAATTATAGCTGTCAGCTATATTGATGCAATGAAGCCGGTGCGTTATTCTAGGACTGCACAGAAAAGCCTGAGCCGGATGCAGCCCAAACGTCAGGCTGGGATCAAGGCGAAGGTCGATGCGTTTGCACGTGGCGAAAAGGTCGATCTCAAGAAGCTGGTGGGTAGTCCGCTTGTTCGTATACGTGTCGGCGACGACCGGATCATCATTGACGAGCAGACGAACCTCGTCCTGGTCATCGATGTTGGTCCCAGGGGCGGCATCTACAAGGAGTAACTGATGGGCGCTTTTAACAGGACGGTCATCGACGGCAAACCCTTTGTCTTGGTGCCAGAGGAAGAGTTCGAGGACATGATGGATATCATCGCGGCCAAAGAGATCATGGCGCGGGTCGCCGCCGGCGAAGAGACCTGGCCGGCCGAACTCGTGTATGAACTGTTGGAAACCGATAGCCGTATCCGCACCTTCCGCACCTACCGCAAGATGACCGTGTCGCAGCTCGCCGAGGCGGCCGGCATTTCTCAGCCTTATCTCTCCGAGATCGAGGCCGGCAAGAAGAACGGTTCCGTCGACGTGCTGAAGCGCATCGCCGCCGTTCTCAAGGTTGATCTCGACGATCTGGTAGTCGACTGAACCCATCCTCAATACGGCGCCTCGACCTTGCCCATGCCCACATAGACCGTCTTCAACTCGGAATAATGCTCCAGCGCGGCCAGCGAATTTTCGCGTCCGAAGCCGGATTGCTTGGAGCCGCCGAAGGGGATTTCCACGGGGCAAAGATTGTAGGTGTTGATCCACAGCGTGCCCGCTTCGAGCTGATCGACGACACGATGCCCGCGCGTGAGGTCGGACGTGAACACGCCGCCGGACAGGCCGAACTCGGTGCCGTTGGCCCGCGCGATCACCTCGGCTTCGTCGTCGAAATCGAGCACGCACATGACAGGCCCGAAGATCTCCTCCCGCGCGATCGTCATCTCGTCGGTGACGTCGGCGAAGACGGTCGGCTGTACGTAATAACCTTCGCCGGTCACGTGGTTGGGAATGCCGCCGCCGGTGACGAGCGTGGCACCTTCGGCCTTGCCCTTGTCGATATAGGAGAGCACCTTCTGCCGCTGGTCGAAGGAAACCATCGGACCGAGCTGCGTCGCCTCGTCCATGGGGTCGCCGATCACCATGTTTTCGGTGCGCGCCTTCAGGCGAGACAGAAACGTCTCCTTGATGTTCCGCTGCACGAAGACCCGGGTGCCGTTCGAGCAGACCTGGCCTGTCGAATAGAAATTGCCGAGCATCGCCCCGCCGACCGCCGAGTCGATATCGGCGTCGTCGAAGACGATCAGCGGCGATTTGCCCCCGAGTTCCATCGTCACATGCTTGAGGCTGCCGGCCGCGGCGGCAGCCACCTTGCGGCCGGTCGGCACCGAGCCGGTCAGCGACACCTTGGCCACATCTGGATGGTTGACCAGCAGCGGCCCGGTCGTCCGGTCCCCCTGGATGACGTTGTAGAGCCCCTTCGGCAGCCCCGCCTCGATCAGGATCTCGGCGATCTTCAGCGCCCCGAGCGGCGTGTTTTCGGACGGCTTGAACACCATCGCATTACCGCAGATCAGCGCCGGTGCACCCTTCCAGCAGGCGATTTGCTGCGGATAGTTCCAGGCGCCGATGCCGACGCAAACACCTAGAGGCACCCGTTTCGTATAGGCAAAGTCCTGCCCCAGCGGGATGTAGCTGCCGTTGAGTCCTGCCGCTGCGATACCCCCGAAAAACTCGAAGCTGTCGGCCCCCGATGTCGGGTCGGCGACGATGGTTTCCTGGATCGGTTTGCCGGTATCGAGCGTCTCCAGTTCGGAAAGCTCGCGGTTGCGCTCCCGCATGATGTCGGCGGCGCGTTTGAGGATGCGGCCGCGGGCGGTCGGGCTCATCGCCGCCCATGCCGGCTGGGCGCGCCTGGCGGCAGCAACCGCTCTCTCGACGATCGCGGGCGTTGCCGCATGCAGCCGGGCGATCACCTCGCCGGTCGCCGGATAGAGGCTTTCGATGACGGTGCCGTCGGTATCCTCGACATATTCGCCGTCGATGAAATGGCTGGCGATCGGCTGGGCTTTCATCTCATTCTCCGCGCGGATAGCGTTTGGATTCCTCGAGATTGTCGAGGTTCATGTGGTTGCGCATGTAGCGCTCGGATGCTTTCTGCAAGGGCTGGTGGTCCCAGGGGTAATAGGCGCCGTTGCGCAACGCCTCGTAGACCACCCAGCGCCGCGCCTGGCTTTCACGCACCGCCGCGTCGAAGGCGCCCATGTCCCACCGCTCCTCGCGCTGGCGCCGGAAGAGAGCGACCACCTCGGTAAAATCGGGATCGTCGGCGAGGTTGTCGAGCTCCTTCGGATCGCTATCCAGGTCGAACAACTGGTCCGGATCGAGCATGCAGTGGACATATTTCCACTTGCCCGCGCGGATGGCGACGAGCGGCGCATGGGAGCCCTCGGCGGCATATTCCATCAGCACCGGGCTCGTGCGCGCAACACCCTCCATCATCGGCTTCAGGCTTTCGCCGTCCGTCCAGGGCTTGATCTCGTCCATGGAAATGCCGGCAAGGTCGCAGAGCGTCGGCGTCACGTCGAGGTTGGAAACCGGCGCCAGATGCAGACCAGCGGGCACGCCAGGACCTGCGATCATCAGCGGCACGCGCGCGGAACCCTCGAAGAAATTCATCTTGAACCACAGTCCCCGCTCGCCGAGCATGTCTCCATGGTCGGAGCAGAACAGGATCAGCGTGTCGTCGAGCATCCGCGTCCGCGTCAGCGTGTCGATCAACTCGCCGACCTTCTCGTCGATATAGGAAATATTGGCGAAATAGGCTCTTCGCGAGCGGCGCACATCCTCTTCCGTCACGTCGAAATTTTTGTAGTCGCAGGAAAAGATGATCCGCTTGGAATGCGGGTCCTGGTCTTCGAGCGGGATCGGCCCGACTTCCGGCAGCAGGTGCTCGCAATCCTCGTAAAGATCCCAGAACTTCTTCCGCGCCACATAAGGATCGTGCGGATGGGTGAAGGAGACGGTCAGCGCCCAAGGGCGCCGTTCCGCATCGTCTCGCTCGCGGGCAAGGTGATAGAGCTTCTGGTTGGCGAGAAAGGCGACCTCGTCGTCATATTCCATCTGGTTGGTGATCTCGGCCACGCCCGCGCCGGTCACCGAACCGAGATTATGGTACCACCAGTCGATCCGCTCGCCCGGCTTGCGGTAATCCGGCGTCCAGCCGAAATCGGCGGGATAGATATCGGTCGTCAGCCGGTCCTCGAACCCATGCAGCTGGTCGGGCCCGACGAAATGCATCTTCCCCGAAAGCGCCGTGTAATAACCGGCGCGACGCAGGTGATGCGCAAACGTCGGGATCGATGAAACATATTCGGCGGCATTGTCATAGACCCGCGTCCGGCTCGGCAATTGCCCGGCCATGAACGAGGCACGTGCCGGTGCACAGAGCGGCGAGGACGTGTAGTTGTTGGCAAACCGCGCGCTGCGTGCGGCGAGCGCCTTGAGGTTGGGCGCATGCAGCCACTCCGCCGGCCCATCGGGAAACAGCGTCCCGTTCAACTGGTCGACCATGACGATGAGGATATTGGGTTTGGTCATGGCAGGCGTCTTCCTAGCAGGCGGTATGGTCTCCACAGTGAGTTATTTTTGATCGTCTTGGCAATCAAGAAGCGATTGCGAACCTTCCTGTTCCAAAAGCGCGCCATTGACCCGGATCAAGCCGGCTCCACATCCTATCCGTTAGGTTCGGGTGAGTTTTGGCAAAAAGGGGTTGGCCATGACGTTCGGTCTGGATGTGCCGTCGGTTTCGACTGTCCGCGACAAGTGGGGCTGGTTTCTCGCCCTCGGTATTCTGCTGCTGGTCTTCGGTTTCATCGCGCTCGCCAATCTCTTCGTGGCGACCGTCGCGTCGGTCTTCTACATCGGCATGATGATGCTGGTGGGCGGCATCGCCTATCTCGTGCATGCTTTCCAGGTGAAGGGCTGGGACCAGTTCCTGTTCTGGGCGGCAAGCGGCATCCTTTACACCATTGCCGGCCTGCTCGCCTTCTGGAATCCGGCGCTGACCGCCGTCATCGTCACCTTCTTCATGGCGGTGACGCTGATCGTGGCGGGCCTGTTCCGCATCTGGGTCGGGTTCAGGATGCGGCCGATGCGCGGGTCCGGTTGGGTGATTTTCGGCGGCGTCATCACCGCGCTTGCGGGCCTCGTCATCGCGCTCGGCTGGCCGGTCAACAGCCTGTGGATCCTCGGCTTGTTCCTGGCGATCGACCTGACGATGCAGGGCTGGGCATTGATCGCAGTTGCGCTTGCGGCCAAGGCATGAAACACGGCAAAGTTGCCGTTAAGTCTTTAATATTGCAATAAAAATATCTCTTTCCGTCATAAAACTTTCATCCAACCTTCATGTTCGGGAAAGGTATTTTTGACCAATTTCCAGGAACCTGACATTGGTGTTTTAGGCGTATTTTAGGCCATTGCGCAGTGGAGTAGTGAGTCATGTCGTCTGCGGCCATCTTGGAACCGGGCGTTTTCCGTCGGTATGCGAGCGATCAGCTTGTCACCCTGGCAAAATTGGTTTTGGAAAATGCCTTCCAGCCGATCGTCGAAGTCGGCACGGGCTCCGTCTTCGGTTATGAATCGCTGCTGCGCGGCCAGGAACGGATCGGTTTCTCCTCACCGCTCGAACTGCTCGATGAGGCCCAGGAGACCGGACAGCTCCTGGCACTCGAACAGATGATGGCAACCCGGGCGCTGGCGAAATTCGCCAGCCTGCCGGATTTCTCGTCCCAGACGCTGTTTCTCAATCTCGATGTCCGGCTGATCCGCCACGGCAAACATTTCCTTGAAAAGGTCGTTCAGCACCTGCGCAAGGCAAATATCGCACCGTCTTCCGTCTGCTTCGAGTTCTCCGAGCGTTTCGACAATACCAGCGTGCCGGAATTCGCCGATCTGGTCACCCAGATGCGGAAGGAGGGCTTCAAGCTGGCTATCGACGATTTCGGCGTCGGCCATGGCGAGATGAAACTGCTCTGCGACTATCCGGTCGACTACCTGAAGATCGACCGCCATTTCATCGCCGGCATCGACGGGAACCCGCGCAAGCGCCACCTCGTCAAGAACATCGTCAGCATCGCCCACGTGCTCGGCATCCGCGTCATCGCCGAAGGCATCGAGACGGAAGCGGAATTTCTGATCTGCCGCGAATACGGCGTCGATCTCGTCCAGGGTTGGTTCATAGCCCGGCCGACGACATTCGTGTCCGAACTGCAGCCGTCCTTCCCTTATCTCGCCGATATCGGTCGTATCCGTCGCTCCAGTCAGTCGCTCGATGAGATCCTCATCCGCAAGCAGATCGAACATCTGCCGACCGTCTATGAGAACCAGAGCATCGACAGCGTCTTCGACCTGTTCCGCCGCAATCCGCGCCAGGCTTTCTTCCCGGTGCTGAATGCCAATGGCGAGCCGCGCGGCGTCATCAACGAATACCATCTCAAGGAATATATCTATCAGCCCTTCGGCCGCGATCTCCTGAAGAACAAGGTCTATGAGCGCTCGATCTCGCATTTCGTCGACCGCGCCCCGATCGTCGGGCTGGACGCGGAAGCCGAGGAACTGATGACCCTGTTTGCCAATATGGAAAACAGCGCCTGCGTCATCCTCACCGAAAACATGCGCTATGCCGGCGTCGTTTCGGCCGCCTCGCTGATCAAGGTCATCAACGAAAAGCAGCTGAAGATCGCCCAGGACCAGAACCCGCTGACCGGCCTGCCGGGCAACCGCGCCATCCGCGATTTCATGCAGGAAACCGGCCGCGACGACGACGAGACCCGCTTCTTCTGTTACTGCGACTTCGACAACTTCAAGCCGTTCAACGACCATTACGGCTTCCAGATGGGCGATCACGCGATCTCGCTCTTCGCCGCCCTGATGAAACGCTATTTCTTCTCGGACGGCGATTTCCTCGGCCATGTCGGCGGCGACGACTTCTTCATCGGCGTGCGCGACTGGACCCGTGACGAGCTGAACGAGATCCTCGAACGCCTGCTTTCCGATTTCCACGACGATGTCGTCGAGCTCTACTCCCCGGAAGAGCGCGCCGCCGGCAAGATCCGCGGCCACGACCGCTCCGGCGCGGAGCGGGATTTCCCGCTGCTGCGCTGCTCGATCGGCGTGCTCGAACTGCCCCAGGGCCTGCTGCTCGACGATGTCGGCCGCATCGGTTCGGAGATCGCCGCCGTCAAGGCTCAGGCCAAGGAAAACGAAGGCGGTCTGTTTTTCGCGAGTTTCGGCGAGACAAAATGACCTAGGCGACGGAACGCCGCCTTCCTATCGCGAGACGTCTGTCCTAAGTCAGTGCCCGACGCCGGCCGTAAGTCGATGGCTGGTTCTGAGAGGAGTCCCGCCATGCTGCTTCCCACCGAAATGCGTTTCGTCGATTTGCCGTCCTTCGGAGAGCCGGAGGTGATGACCATTGCCACGGGGCCGCTGCCGGCGGTGCGGCCGGGCGAAATCCTGGTCCGGGTGGAGGCGGCAGGCATCAACCGCCCGGACGTGCAGCAGCGCAAGGGCGCCTATCCGCCGCCGAAGGACGCAAGCCCGATCCTCGGCCTGGAAATATCCGGCGAAGTCGTGGCGCTCGGCGAGGATGTCAGCGAATTCAAGCTTGGCGACAAGGTCTGCGGGCTCGCAAACGGCGGCGGTTACGCGCAATATTGCGCCATACCGGCGGGCCAGGCTCTGCCCTGGCCGAAGGGTTATGACGCCGTGAAGGCCGCGGCGCTGCCGGAAACCTTCTTCACCGTCTGGGCCAATCTGTTCCAGATGGCGGGCCTGACCGAAGGCGAGAGCGTGCTGATCCACGGCGGCACCAGCGGTATCGGCACCACCGCCATTCAGCTCGCCAAGGCGTTCGGCGCGACGATCTACGCGACGGCCGGATCCAGGGAAAAATGCGAGGCCTGCGAAAAGCTCGGCGCCGTGAGAGGCATCGACTACAAGACCGAGGACTTTGCCGAGGTCATCAAGACGGAAACCGCCGGCCGGGGCGTCGACGTCGTGCTCGACATGATCGGCGCTGCCTATCTCGAAAAGAACCTCTCGGTTCTCGCCAAGGACGGCTGCCTCTCGATCATAGCCTTTCTCGGCGGCAATATGGCCGAAAAGGTCAACCTCTCGCCGATCATGGTCAAGCGCCTGACGGTGACCGGCTCCACCATGCGCCCGCGCACGCCAGACGAAAAACGCGCCATCCGCGACGATCTCTTAGGGCAGGTCTGGCCGCTCTTGGAGGATGGCACGGTCTCCCCCGTCATCCACTCCGTCCTGCCGTTCACAGACATCGTCGAGGCCCACAAGCTGATGGAAACCAGCAGCCATATCGGCAAGATAGTCGTGACCCTTTGACAAGTTTGTCAAATTATATCAGTTTTGGTATAAGTGATGAAACCGGTCGTTTTTCTCGGTGATGCCCTGGAGCAGCTGCGGGACTTTCCGGAAGGAGCCCGTAAGGAAGCGGGAGTCCAGTTGCATAAAATTCAACTTGGCCTTGAGCCGAGCGACTGGAAGCCCATGACGACGATCGGAGCGGGCGTGCGGGAAATCCGCATTCGCGACGAAGCGGGCGCTTTTCGCATCATCTACGTGACCAAAATAGAGGATGCCGTCTACGTCCTGCATGCATTTCAGAAGAAGACGCAGCAGACGGCAAAGCGAGATCTGGATATCGCCACCGCACGTCTGCGGCAGATCTGATCGGATTGGACCAATGGAACGCCAGAGCTTTGCAAATGTCTGGGATGCGCTGGAAAACACTCCGGCGGAAGCAGCCAATATGTCGATGCGCTCGGCCCTGCTGATTGCGATCGAGCAGAAGGTTCGGAACTGGAACGTGACCCAGAAGGATGCGGCCGCTCGCCTCGGCATCACCCAGCCAAGGCTGAACGACCTGCTGCGGGGCAGGATTGCAAATTTCAGTCTGGACGCGCTGGTAGAACTTGCTGGAAAAGTTGGGCTTTCCGTCCGGCTGGATATCGCGGACGCGGCCTGATCTTCGATCCCTGGATTGATGGAAACCAGCAGCCATATCGGCAAGATAGTCGTGACGCTGGGCTGAAGGGGGAATCTGCCTCGATCGAAGCTGGCGAATTCTAGGGGCGGAAGGCCGTTTCCGCAACTCAATTAAATACGCAATCGTTTATATAACGTGGCTTGCAGACTCAGGCTTCGGCCCCTACCTTTTAATCATCGTCAACGTAGTGAAAGGAAGGTGATCCAATGTCTAGTGAGATTTCGGTCTGTGTAACGGGCAATGGAAAGGTGGCGGTCTTGACGGGGCAACCCTCGGCCTGAACCTCATCTTCCTTCGGGGAGCTCACGAAGCGCCCCGGGTTCGTTCAACCGGACCAAACTCATGGAAGGGTCGCCTCGAGCGGCCCTTTTCCATTTTATGGCCTTTTCATCCCAGGCTTTTGTTCAACGACGGTTCTTCATTTTTCATTATTTCTAATATGAGAAAGACCCATGCGCCGCTCGCATAGGTGGCCTGCCAACTGGGCGCTTTCAGTGCACGTTTGATGGGCTTATATAAGCGTCATCGAAGCAAACGAGAGCGCCAAGGACTGGCAGCTGGCTTCGAAAATCCCAGGAAAGGGGAACCATCATGAACGTCGCACGCACTCTCAACAATTGGCGCAAGTACCGTCAGACGGTTGCCGAACTGGGCCGCATGACACCGCGCGAACTCAACGATCTCGGCATCGCCCAGGGCGATATCCGCCGGGTTGCGCGTCAGGCCGTCGGCTTCTGATCGCCATCTGACAGATAGTTATGTCGAACGCCCGCAGCCGCGGGCGTTTTGCATTTCATGCATAGCTGCCATCTTAAATCCCGATCCGTCCGAGCGCCGGCACCTTGATGCCGGGATTGGCGAAGTCGAGGCCTGCGACCAGGCCGAGGAAGTGCACCTCAAACCCGCTGCGCAGGCCGGCCGACAGGCCGATGAGGCCGCGCACGGTCACATGCACGTCGCGCCAGTCGTCGTCCACATGGACGAATTCGCCGTCCGGCAGATAGTCGCGCCCGACGGCATGCGGCGGCAGCACGGCGTCGAGCTCCGGCACGGTGCGCAGCACATGGGCGACGAACGTGTTGGAGTTCGGTCCCGGCCAGATCGTGTAGCCGCCAGGCTCCGCATAGGGGTAGGCGGCGATCGCGCCCTCGATCTTGGGGATCAGCAGTTCCGCCTTCGAGCCGGTCACCGAGGTGACGAGCTGCGGCGTGTTGGAATACCAGTAGGCGTCGGGCGCATAGCCGTTGCGGCGGATCGGACTGCCCCAGCCGACCTTGTCGAAGCGCGTGTAGGTTTTCGCGCCCTTTTCCTTGAAGACGATCCAGGCATGGCTCGCCACGGCACCCTTCAGGCCCCCCGTCATGGCCGAGAAGACGTAGATCGCCGCATCATTGCTCTCTTCCGGTTTTGGGAGGATGTCGGCCGAGGACCAGCGTGCCTCGCGCCAGCCCGACGGTCGCTCCTTCATCGCCCAAAACCCTGCCGACGCGAAGGTCGGAACCAGGTAGACAATGAAGATCACCAGAAACAACCGCTTAACCGATTTCATACGATCCCCCATGAAAATCCCGCCGGACTCGTTTAAGAGCCTGTGATATCGCCAGACGATAGGCACATTGAAACCGGCAATTTCAGGACAGACCATGCAAAACCCCGTTACCGTTGAAGTTACCAGAGGCAACCTGGTCGAAAGCCGCCACCGCGGGCTCGGTGCGGTCATCGATGGTGACGGCAAGGTGCTGTTCTCGTTCGGCGAGGCGGACGCCCATGTTTTTCCCCGTTCCGCCAGCAAGGCCATGCAGGCGCTGCCGCTCGTCGAAAGCGGCGCGGCGGATGCCTATGGCTTCGGCAACAAGGAACTCGCCTTTGCCTGCGCCTCCCATTCCGGCGAGGACGCGCATGTGGCTATGGCCGCGTCGATGCTGGACAAGGCCGGCCGTGACGACAGCGCGCTGGAATGCGGCGCCCATTGGGCCTCCGAACAGGCGGTGCTGATCCATCAGGCCCGCACGATCGAGGCACCGACAGCACTTCACAACAATTGCTCCGGCAAACATTCCGGCTTCGTCTGCACCTGCGTGCACACCGGCATGGAGGTCACGGGCTATGCCGGTTACGACCATCCGCTGCAGGCCGAAATCCGCGGCACGATGGAGGTGCTGACGGGCGCCATCATCGGCCACCAGAATTGCGGCACCGACGGCTGCTCGATCCCGACCTACGCGGTGCCGCTGAAAGGCCTTGCCCACGGCTTCGCAAAAATGGCGACCGGCAACACCCTCTCTGCCGAGCGTGCGAAAGCCTCGCGCCGGCTGATGGACGCCTGCATGGCCGAGCCCTTTTACGTCGCCGGCACCAACCGCGCCTGCACCAAACTGATGGAAATCGCGCCCGGCAGGATCTTCGCCAAGACCGGCGCCGAAGGCGTCTTCGTCGCCGCCCTTCCGGACCAGGGCATCGCCATGGCGGTGAAATGCGAGGACGGCACCACCCGCGCCGCCGAAGCCATGATCTTCGCCCTCATCGCGCGTTATTTCGAAAAGGGCGGTGAGGTGCATGCCAAGCTGATGGCGATGGCCAACAAGCCGATGAAGAATTGGAACGGCATCCATGTGGGTGACGTGAGGGTGACCGACGCGCTGTTTGCGTGAGATTGGTCAGATCGATCCAGTCGGCATCAATGCATCGGGCGAGGTTTTAGGGAAACCAGCTCCCCACACTCCGTCACCCTCGGGCTCGACCCGAGGATCCATCCACGCGAAGTCTTTCGCGAAAAAAAGTCCCATTCGCCGCAGACGCGGCTGTGGATCCTCGGGTCAAGCCCGAGGATGACGGCGGTGAGGGTGGGGCCACCGTGCTCTCTCTTTCCTGTGACAAGCACAGGGATGAGGGGGGAGGGCAGTGCCTCTAGGCGAGAGGCGCCAAAATTCCCCGTGCCTCGTCTCATGCCTCCATGAGGCCCACACCCATCGCCCTGTAAGGCTCCAGCCGCCCCTCATCGATCCCGCTCTGCACGATCATGCCCGACAACCCGGAAATCGGCATGATCACATGCGGCGAGACCGCATCCAGCTTCTCCGCCGTGATGAGCGTAATCGTCTCCGCCGAGCATGCCGCGATATGGCGCTTGATCGCCGCCTCCTCGAAATCGCCGGTCGATAGGCCGCGTACCGGATGAACAGCGGTGACGCCGAGGAAGAAGATGTCCGGTCGCATCAGCGCGATCTGCGCCATGGCCGCCGCACCTGTCGCCACCATCGAATGTTTGTAGAGCCGTCCGCCGATCAGGATCACCTCTGCGGTCGGATGGTGTTCGAGTTCGGTGGCGATCGTTGGGCCGTGGGTGACGACGGTGAAGCCGAAGTCGCGGGGCAGGGCGCGGGCGATTTCCGCCGTCGACGTACCGCCATCGAGAAAGATCGTCTGCCCCTCGCGCACCATCCCGGCCGCCTTTGCGCCAAGCCGCTGCTTCACATCCGATGACACGGCCCGCCGGGCGGAAAAATCCGGCAGGTCGGGGGCGACCGGCATCGCCCCACCATGCACCCGTCTGAGCAGTCCTTCTGCCGCCATCTCCCGAAGATCTCGCCGGATCGTGTCCTCCGATAGCGAAAACTCTTCCGCCGCCCGTTTGGCGACAACCTGCCCCTCCCTGCGCAGCATATCGAGGATGAGGCTCTTGCGTTGGCTTGTCAGCATGGGTCTTGACTCTGCACGAAATTGCATAAATAAGCGCATTTATGCCTGAAATTACTGGCGATGTAAAGTAGTTCAGGCAAATTCGTGCAGTTCCGCGATGGATGCGGACAGGTTTGGAGAAACGAAGATGTTGATTTTGATTGCAGGCCCCTACCGCTCCGGCACCGGGGACGACCCTGAGAAGATGGCCGAGAACCTCAAGCGGTTGGAAGCGCCGTCGCATGCGCTGTTCAAGGCCGGCCATGTGCCGATGATCGGCGAATGGGTGGCCCTGCCGGTCTGGCATGCAGCCGGCGGCAAGCATGTGGGCGACGATCTCTACGAGGAGATCTTTCACCCGGTCGCCGGTCGTCTGCTGCAGCTCTGCGAGGGAGTCCTTCGCCTGCCGGGAGCCTCCAAGGGCGCCGACAACGATGTGCGGATCGCTACCGAACGCGGCATTCCGGTCTGGCATCGGCTGGAAGATGTGCCCGGCGTCAGTCGACCGGCGGTTTGAGACTTCTGGCCTGGAAAAACCGTGCTAGAACGGCGCGGTCCAAAGGAGGATTTTCATGTATACGCTGTTCTTTTCGCCCAATGCCTGCTCGCTGGCCAGCCACATCGCGCTTGCCGAATCCGGTCTTCCCTACGAGATCAAATGGGTGAAATTCGCCGACAAGGAACAGCAGTCGGAAGCCTATCTGAAGATCAATCCTAAGGGCCGCGTCCCAGCACTCGCAACGGACCGGGGTATCATCACCGAGTCCGTCGCGATCCTCGCCTTCATCGCCCAGGCGGCGCCCGAGGCGAAGCTTGCGCCGCTCGACGACCCGTTCCTGTTCGGCAAGATGCAGGCGTTCAACGCCTATATCGCCTCGACGGTCCACGTCGCCTATGCCCATTGGCGCCGCGGTTATCGCTGGGCGGATAACCAGTCCTCCTTCGACGACATGGTCGCCAAGGCGCCAAAGGTCTTTCACGAGTGTTTTCAGGTGATCGAGGACTCGTTGCTCGAAGGTCCCTATGTGCTCGGCGAAACCTATTCGGTCGCCGACGCCTATCTCTACCTGATGACCGACTGGCTCGCGAACATGAAGCTCGACCGTGCGGACTTCTCCGAGGTCAATGCGCACTACGAGCGGATGAAGCAGCGTCCGGCCGTACAGCGCGCCCTGGCCGAACAGGCTGCCGCGACCGCAGTCTAACGCCGGTAGACGGCGGCAAGCCTTTCCGCTCGAATATCGAATTTACGTCAGCAACCCGATCCGCTCTTGAGGGAAGCGGATCGTGGGAGCGTCAGGCGCATTTCGCCAGAGGCGCATCGTTGCGGTTCGGATCGGCTTGAAGCGGGCGCGGGAAGGGCAGGTCGGCGAGTTGCCGAAGGTCCATCCCGCGGATGTCGGGATGACGGAACGGGTCGTTCGACTGCAGGTCCGTCAACGTTTCGGTTGTTTCCAACCAGGCTTTCAGGCTCAAGAAAATCTTCAGCGGTCCCATGACCGTTACCTCGCAAATTTGTTATCATTTGCAGCGGCAATATCGGCGCACGCAGGCTTACTTTCAATTGAGTTCTTGAGTGCCTGACTATAGAAAATCTATATGAGCAATCTTAACCTCGTGCACCTCAACGGCTTACGGGCGCTGGAAGCTGTCGGTCGCCTCGGTTCGCTGCAGGCAGCAGCGGACGAACTGGGCGTATCGATCGGCGCCGTCAGCCAGCAGGTCATCAAGGCGGAAGCCCAGCTCGGCCAGCCGGTCTTTCAGCGCCTGCCGAAGGGCATGATGCCGGTCGATTCGGCGCGGCCCATGCTGGCGCGATTGAGCGAGGGTTTCCATGCGCTTTCCGAAGCGGTGGCCATCGGCAGGCGGCAGGACGATGCGCTGCTCACCATTTCCGTCGCACCTGTGTTCGCAGCGCGGTTCCTCGTCCACCGGCTCGACCGGTTTTCAAGCCTGCACCCGGAAATTCGGCTGCGGATAGATGCGACGACCAGGCTCGCCGATCTCGGGGTCGACGACATCGATCTCGGCATCCGCGTCGGGCCGGGCACCTGGCCGGGCGTCGATGCCGAGCTGCTGATCGAGCAGACGGTCTTTCCGGTCTGCTCGCCGGCGCTTGCTGAAAAGCTGAAGGAGCCGAAGGATATCCTGAAATTGCCCGCGATCATCGACGGCCCCTCGATGTTTTCCTGGGAGATCTGGCTGAACGAGGCGGGATTGTCCGGAGCCGGCATGGCGACGCGGCATGTGTTCAACGACGCCTCGCTATGCCTCGATGCAACGATCGCGGGCCAAGGCGTGATGCTCGCTTGGCATACGCTCGCCACCTACGCGCTGGAACAGGGGCGGCTGGTCGAGCCGTTTTCGATCCGGGCGCATACCGGCATGGGGCATTATCTCGTCACCCGCGCCGGCGCTCGGGCGCCGGCGAAGGTGAGGGCTTTCCGGGACTGGCTGAAGACGGAACTGCCGCCGCTCGCGGAGAGCCGGAAGTAAAGCGTTACGCCGGCTCGGCGGTCCGCTTGTCCCACATCGCCTTGAAGCTCGGGCGCGCCTGGGCGGCCTCGATCCAGGCCTTCAAGGCCGGGCGGCTGTCGAACAGTGGCGCATATCCCTGCGCATAACGCACGACTTCGCCGACATTGATGTCAGCCACGGTGAAGCGGCCGCCAACCATGTGGCTGTTCTTGGAAAGGTGCTTTTCGAGCACGTCGAAGGGCCGCTTCAGGGTGCGGGCAGCAACCTCGATGTCGGCCTTGCCTTCTTCGGTCTCCGCCCTGCCGCCGGCGATCGTGGCGGAGATCTTCAATGCCGGGGTCTCGACGCTGGTCGCGCCGAACAGCGACCACTGCACCATCTGGCCTTCCTCGGCAATATCCTTCGGACCGAGTTCGCCGCCGTATTTGCGGGCGAGATAGAGCGTGATCGCCAGCGACTCGTGCAGCACGAAGCCGTCGTCGTCCATCGATGGGATGGAGCCCATCGGGTTGATGCTCAGGAATTCCGGCGACAGCGTGTTTACCGGTGCACCCGGTGCCATCGGCTCGGGCAGGCGGTAGCCCTGGATGATCGGAATAAGTTCGAAAGGAATACCCAGTTCCTCGACAAGCCACAGCGGCCGCGTGGCGCGCGAACGGTAAACACCATAGATTTTCAGCATGAAAGTCCCTCCAGGAAATGCGAGCGCAAGCTACGGGCAGGCCGCCCAAAACGGAAGACCAATCCGCGTTGGACGATGATGAAAGTTTTCGATGAATCATTCACTCAAGCGATCCGGTTATTCTCGATCGTCAGATGCTTGAACCCCTGGGCCTGCCCGTCGCCCCGGCCGAGTTCTGCCGTGGAGGGCGTCTTCCAGCGGTGGCCGATAACCGCGCCGTCCTTCACCGCCTCGAACAGGTTGCCGGAAATCAGCGCTGCGCCGGCGCCTTCGACCACGGTCACCGCGCAGCCGATTTTCGCTTGCCGGACGATGTTGTTGCTGGCGAGCACGTTGCGCAGGTAAGGTCCGAAACCGAGCGCCATGCCCCAGAGCGGCACATTCTCGATGACGTTGCCGGTGACCGCCGTATCCGCCTCGACGCTGATGCCGACGCCGAAGATCGCTCCGTCGAGCACATAGGGGCCGGTGGGGGTGAGGTTGCGGACGATATTGTTGGCGACGGTCGCAAGCCGGCCGCCCTCGTTGAAATTGACGACCGAAATGCCGTTCGCCGCGCCGTCGACGATATTGCCGGAGACCAACGCGCCCTCGAAGGCGAATTCCGCATAGATCGCCGTCTCCCCGGAGGCCAGGCATGTATTGTTGGTGATCTGCGCGTTCGAGGCGCTGTTGGCGCGGATCGCCGAAAAGGCCGATTGCGAGATCTGGTTGCCGGCCACCATCACGTTACCGGCCCGGAACAGGTTGATGGCGTTTCCGTGCTGGCCGGTGCCGCCGTTTGTAGCGCCGATCCGGAAGATCCGGTTGCCGGAAACGATCGTGCCGTCGACGCCCTTGGTCCAGCGATGGATGAGGATGCCGCCATTGCCGCAGTCGGAGACCGTATTGCCGGTGACCGAAAGCCCAGTGCTCTCGACCGCATAGAGGCCGTATTCGGCGGCGCCGGAAATGCGGCTGCGCTCTATCCGCCCGCCGCAGCGTTCGAGCTGCACGGCGGTTCTGCGCGCGCCGATGATCTCGCAATTGTCGATGACGATCTCACTGATGCCGCGCATGGTGACGAGCGCCGGGCTCTGGTCGTCGAGCCGGCGGTTCGCCCCGTCGATGACAATGTTGGAAAGCTCGATGCGGCGCGCGCCGTCCGCCGTGAGCATCCGCCCGTCGCCGGAATAGACGAGCCGGGAAGCCCCGGCCACGCCGGTCATGCGGGTGCCCTCGGGCAGATCGAGATTGGAGACCGGGTAGTTTCCGGGTGGCAGGAATACCGGCATGTTCTGTCGCGCCGCCTTGGCGATGGTCTCCGCGAGCTTGCGGTTTTGCTTGTCGCCGCCGTCAGGCGTGACGCCGTGTGCGCCGGCATCGATCGAGCGGCGCAGGTCGATCGTCGAAAAGCCCGGGGGGGGGGCGAAGAGGGGCCGAGGCACGGCTCCTGCCGCCGCCGCACCCGCGATCATCGTCAATGCCGTGCGTCTCGAAATCATCCAGCGCGTCTCCTCTGCGTCAATAAAGCATTTTCCATGCCGGCCCTTTATATTGTTACTATGCTCAAGGGTTCCGATTGATTCAGTAAAAAAGGCTTCTTTCGAAGCTTCAACCATGGCAATTTCACAATGATTTTAAGCAACGATAAGGAATTATCCGCCATGCTATACGGCAACTTGGCGCGAGTTCCCGCGTATTTTCTTTGGAAAATGAAAAGGAGGCACTCGGATGGCGGGACCCATGTCGCATAGCATGCCCTTGGCTTTTGTCGACCCGCTGGACGAACTCTGCAGCCGCCTCCTGCGCGTTTCCGCCGACAGCGAGATAGATCTCGACATCGCGCTGGCCACCCGCGAACTTGAAACCCGCACTCTTCTCGATCAGCTCCCGGACTTCATTTACGTAAAGGATCGACGCGGCCGCTTCGTCTTTGCCAATGCCGCAGCCGGGCACAGCAGCAAGCTGCACAAAGGCAACGATCTGATCGGCAAGACGGATTTCGATATCCTCGATCACGAAACCGCACGCGAACTGTTTATCGTCGAACAGGAGATCATGTCGACCGGCGTGGCGATCGAAGGCCGCGAGGAACGCGTCAAGCTCGGCGACGGCCGCATGCTCTGGCTCACCACCTCCAAAATGCCGCTGCGCGACGTTCAGGGTCAGATCGTCGGCCTGGTCGGGATTTCCCGCGACATTACCGAACGCAAACGCCAGGACGACCGCCGGCACGGCCATGCGCGTCTTCTCGAGATGATCGCCCGGGGCCAGCCTTTGTCGGCGGTCCTGGATGCGATTGTCAAAACGGTCGAAGATGAGCTGGACGACGTCATCACCTCGGTTCTGCTTCTTGAAGAGGGTACGGACCGGCTGCGCCACGGCGCGGCGACCCGCCTTCCGCCCGCTTATGTGAAACTGATCGATGGCATCGAGATCGGCCCGAAGGTCGGCTCCTGCGGCACGGCCGCCTGGCGGCGCGAACCGGTCTTCGTCAAGGACGTGCTGGCCGATCCGCTCTGGGACAATTATCGCGAACTGGCGTTGAGGTTCGGCTTCCGCTCCTGTTGGTCGACGCCGATCATGGGCGCCGACGGGCAGGTGCTGGGCACGTTCGCACTTTATTCCGATGCGCCGCGCGAGCCGACCGAGCTCGAGCTCGAACTGACCGCGATGGCGACCGACATCGCCGGCATCGCCATTGAACGTGCGCGTGCGGAAGAGCGCATCCAGCACATGGCGCATCACGATCCGCTGACCAGCCTTCCGAACCGCACGCTGTTCTGGGCGCAGTTCAGCCGCGCCCTGCACGAGGCCCGCCGCGAGAAACGCAAGGTCACGGTCGCCTATCTCGATCTCGACAATTTCAAGCAGATCAACGATACGCTGGGGCACGCGGCCGGCGACGAGGTGTTGAAAACGCTGTCGTGGCGCATGGTCAACTGCGTCCGAGTCACCGATCTTCTGGTTCGCCTTGGCGGCGACGAGTTCGCGATCGTCTTCAGCAATGTCAGTCAGGACGAGCTCGGCCTGGTGCGCCGGCTTCAGGAGTTGCGGACCGCGATCGCGAAACCCATTGTCATCGACGGCAAGAGCGTCATCGCCACCTGCAGCATGGGCGTCGCCTTCTTCCCGCAGGACGGTGATACGCCGGAAGAACTGCTCGCCCGCGCCGACCGTGCCATGTACGAAGCCAAGGACCTGGGCCGCGACCGCCTGCGTGTTTCGCATGTGCCGGGCGATGGTCTCGGCATTTAGGCTTTCGTATCAGGGGGGCGCTACTGAGATAACGCCTGTCTCATCGATAGCCCTGTCTTCCGCAATGCCGGAAACTTATGGCCTCGGCTGAGGCGCCTCGGAGAGCTCGCCTTCCGTCGACTTTTCCGCCGTCACGAAGACCTCTTCGAAACTCGACACGAACTTTTCGAACAGCACCGAAAAGGCATTGAGTTCGTCTTCGGGCCAGTCCTCCAGGACGCGTGCCAGCAGCGTGCGTTTGACGGCTCGGATCTCGGCCAGCAGGCTGTCGCCGAATTCGGTGCGCACGACCAGCGAGCGGCGGCCGTCCGCCTGGGAGGCATCGCGGCGCAGGATGCCGCGGGCGACGAGATCGGCCACCAGCCGGCTGCCGCGCGAGGGGTCGATGCGCATCGCCTCGGCGATAGCACCCACCGTCACCTCGCCCTCGATCCGGCGCATCACCTCCAGCACGTCGAGATGCGAGATTTCCAGGCCCGGTGCGATATTGGCGATCGCCGTGCGGCCGATGATCCGCCGGCCGATCAGGATCCGCATCCGCCCGAGCGTTTCGCCCACGCGGGCCACGTCCTCGGGAGCCGGGGAGGCGACGGCGGGTTTCGGGTTCAAATGGCTCTTCGTTGTCATGGGATGAACATATCAAAGCGCATAAGGCTTTCCAACCGTTCTTTGCGCAGCGCATCAGAGTGCCGTTGACATTTATATGCTGAAGGCACATAAATTTCCGACACTTTGGATAGACCCATGGATATGACCCGCCCGGCCCATGTGCCGCTTGTCGCCAACCACCGCCAGCGGTTGGTGATCTTCTGCTTTTTGCTGACGGCGCTGTTCATGGCGACGCTGGACAACCAGATCGTCTCGACGGCGCTGCCGACGATTGTCGGCGAGTTCGGCGAACTGGAGCGTTTCGGCTGGATCGGTTCGGCCTATCTTCTCGCCAGCAGCACCTCGATGCCGATCTACGGCAAGCTTGGCGATCTGTTCGGCCGCAAATACGTGATGCTGGCGGCGATCGTCATCTTCACCATCGGTTCGCTCACCTGCGGGCTTGCCTGGTCGATGGATTCGCTGATCGCCTCGCGCGTGCTGCAGGGTTTTGGCGGCGGCGGCATCATGGTATCGATCTTCTCCATCAATGCCGACCTGTTCGAGCCGCGCGAGCGGGCGAAATACCAGAGTTATTCGAGCCTGGTGATCATGGCCTCGGGCAGCCTCGGGCCGCTGCTCGGCGGCACGATGAGCGAACTGTTCGGCTGGCGGTCCATCTTCCTGATCAACCTGCCGGTCGGCATCGTCGCGGTCACCGGCATTTCGCTTCTGCTTCCCTATCGCCGCCCGATCCGCAAGCCGAAGATCGATTATCTCGGCGCCGTCCTGCTGGCGGCAACGGTTGCGAGCGTCGTCGTCTGGGCCGACAGCGTCACGCTGTTCGGTTCGCTGGTCGCCTGGCAGTCGATGGTCGTCGTGGCGATCGGCGCCCTCTGCGCCATCCTCTGGGTGTTCGTCGAGGGACGCGTGCCCGAGCCGATCGTGCCGCTGAAACTTTTTCGCGATTCGACCTTTTCGCTGTTCCTGATCGTCTCCTTCTGCACCGGCGCGGTGGCGATCGGCATGGCGAACTATTTCGCGCTCTTCCTGCAGACGACCACCGGCCTGTCGCCCACAACCGCGAGCTTCTGTTTCGTCGCCACGACGCTCGGCATCGTCATCGGCTCGCTCACGACCGGCCGGCTGATCTCGATCAGCGGCCGCTACAAGCCGTTCACGCTGCTCGGCCTGTCGCTGAATATCGCCGCCCTGTTCATCCTCTCGCAGCTTCCGGTCGGCACCCCGATCTATGTCATCCTCGGCTTCATGCTGCTGCAGGGACTGGCGATCGGCTTCGGCCAGCAGGCGCCGATCATCGGCGTACAGAATTCCGCCCCCCGCGAGGATGTCGGCGCGGCAACCGGCGCCGTGACGCTGATGCGCATGGCCGGCGCCTCGATTGCCATCTCGGTCTACGGCGCGATCATCGCGGCCGGCATCAGGGGCGTCGGCACCAGCATTCCGGGCGTCGAGGACATCGGCTCGCTGACGCCGCTGATGATGCTGGCATTGCCTGAACCGTCACGGATCGCGGTCCATACGCTCTACACCGAGGCCTTCACGCCCGTGTTCCTGGCCGGCAGCGCCATGGCGCTGATCGGCCTCATCGCCGCCCTGATGCTCAAACCGGTCCGTCTGCCGCAGGCGGTGATGGCCGAAAACAAGCCGGCCGGCGCCTCGGAGTGATCTGGCATCGCGGCGTTTTTGCCCTATCTTCAGCGGCATGAAACCAGAGGCGCTGCTTCATCCCACCCCGGCCGGGCTGTTCTGCCCCATCGGCCGTTTCCATGTCGATCCGGTCCGTCCCGTCGAGCGGGCGCTGATCACCCACGGCCATTCCGACCACGCCCGCGCCGGCCACGCCAAGGTTCTGGCGACGCGCCAGACGCTCGACATCATGCGGCTTCGCTACGGCGAGGATTTCTGTGGTGAGGAACAGGCAGCCGCCTTCGGCGAGGAGATCGATGTCGACGGCGTGCGGGTGAGTTTTCACCCGGCCGGCCACGTGCTCGGCTCGGCCCAGATCGCCATCGAGAAGGACGGGCTGCGCATCGTCGTTTCCGGCGACTACAAGCGGGGCATCGATCCCACCTGCGCACCGTTTGAGCCGGTCGCCTGCGACGTCTTCATCACCGAGGCGACCTTCGGCCTGCCGGTCTTCCACCACCCGGACCCGAAGGACGAAATCGACAAGCTGCTGACCTCGCTGAAACAGTTTCCCGAGCGCAGCCATCTGGTCGGCGCCTATGCGCTCGGTAAGGCGCAGCGGGTCATCCGGCTGATCCGGGATTGCGGTTATTCCGAACCGATCTTCATCCATGGCGCATTGGCGAAGCTCTGTGATTATTACGCCGGCCAGGGAATCGATCTCGGCGACATCAGACCCGCGACCATCGAGAAGAGCAGTCCCGACACCTTCAAGGGTGCCGTCATCGTCGGCCCGCCCTCGGCCTTCCAGGATCGCTGGGCACGCCGCTTCAACGAACCGCTGATCGCCTTTGCCTCCGGCTGGATGATGGTGCGCCAGCGCGCCAAGCAGGGCGGCGTCGAACTGCCGCTGGTCATTTCCGATCACTGCGACTGGCCGGAACTGCTGTCGACCATCAAGGAGATCGGCCCGAGCGAAGTCTGGGTGACCCACGGCCGCGAAGAGGCTCTGGTGCGCTGGTGCGAGCTGAAGAACATCCCCGCCCGGCCGCTGCATCTGGTGGGTTACGAGGACGAGGGGGATTGATGGGGTTACACCATATTAGTGGTGCCGCCGGCACCCCCTTAACGAGGTGGGAAAAGTGAAAGCCTTCGCCACCCTCCTCGACCGCCTCGTCCTCACCCCGTCGCGCAACGGCAAGCTCACCCTGCTCGCCGACTATTTTCGCGATACTCCCGATCCCGACCGCGGTTATGGCCTTGCCGCTCTCGCCGGCGGGCTCGATCTGAAAAGCGTCAAGCCGGCCATGCTGCGCGATCTCGTGCTGGAGCGCATGGACCCCGTCCTCTTTCAGTACTCCTACGACTATGTCGGCGATCTCGCCGAGACCATTTCGCTCGTCTGGGATGGCGGCGCCAAGGATGTGATCGACGATGACCACCAGCCGCGCCTGAGCGAAGTCGTCACCAAGATGAACTCGCTCGGCCGCACGGAGGTGCGCTCCGCCGTCCGCGATCTGCTCGACAAGCTCGATACGTCGAGCCGTTTCGCCTTTCTGAAACTCGTCACCGGCGCGCTCCGCATCGGGGTCTCGGCCCGTCTCGCCAAGCAGGCCTTGTCGGACATGAGCGGCAAGGATGTCCCGGAGATCGAGACGCTCTGGCATGGGCTGATACCGCCCTACGAACCGCTGTTCGCCTGGCTGGAAGGCAGGGCGGAAAAGCCGGTCCTTGCCACGCCGGCGATCTTCCACTCGGTCATGCTCGCCAATCCGGTGGAGACGGGCGATCTCGAAAAGCTCGATCCGGCCGATTACGCCGCCGAGTGGAAATGGGACGGCATCCGCGTCCAGATGTCGAGTTATGGCGGCATCAAGAAGCTCTATTCCCGTTCCGGCGACGACATCACCGGTGCCTTTCCGGATGTCGTCGGGTCGATCAATTTCGAAGGCGTCATCGACGGCGAACTGCTGGTCGGCGGCACTGCCCGCTCCAACAATCCGACGCGCACCTTCTCCGACCTGCAGCAGCGGCTGAACCGCAAGACGGTGACGGGCAAGATGCTCGATGACTACCCCGCCTTCGTGCGCGCCTATGACCTGCTGTTCGAAAGCGACCTCGATATCCGCGCCGAAAGTTTTCTCGAGCGCCGCAGACGCCTCGGCGACATCATCCAGGGGGCGCCGCATGACCGTTTCGATCTCTCCGATCTCGTGCCCTTCACCACCTGGGACGAACTCGACCGCATCCGCATCGCCCCGCCCGATCCGGTCATCGAAGGAGTGATGATCAAGCGCAAGGACAGCCCCTACCAGGCCGGCCGCCTCAAGGGCCCGTGGTTCAAGTGGAAGCGCGACCCCTACAATATCGACGCGGTCATGCTCTATGCGCAGCGCGGCCACGGCAAGCGCTCGAGCTATTATTCCGATTTCACCTTCGGCGTCTGGGCCGAGACGCCCGACGGCGAGGAACTGGTGCCGGTCGGTAAAGCCTATTTCGGCTTTACCGATGCGGAACTCGAAGTGCTCGACAAGTTCGTGCGCGACAACACCGTTGATCGTTTCGGGCCGGTCCGGGCGGTGCGTGCCGAGCGGGATTTCGGCTTCGTGCTGGAAGTCGCCTTCGAGGGCATCAACCGCTCGACCCGCCACAAGTCGGGTGTCGCCATGCGTTTTCCGCGGATCGCCCGCCTGCGCCTGGACAAGCTGCCGCGCGATGCCGACCGGCTGTCGACCTTGACCGCTATGCTGGATGCCAAGACCGGCTGAAACCCGTTGCCGTTCCCGAATCGTTGAATGGACAGCGCCTTTCGCGAGTGCTGAAATCGCAATAGCGCGCAACGCAGGAATGGATTCCGCAGACATGGCATCGAAAGACATGGCATCAGACCGCATCATCGCCCCGAATTTCCCCTCGCGACAGGATGGCGTCACCCGCCGCGCGATTCTGGCCGGGGCCGCCGGTCTCTCGGCTGCAGCCATGCTGCCGGCCGCGGCCCGCGCGCAATTTCCCGTCCCCGAGGTTCCGCCGCTTGAAAAGGAGGATTACGGCGACGCTCGCCGGCATTTCCACACCAACCTCATCCGCAAGGGCCCGTCCCCGGAACAGTCGCCTCCGCTCGGCACCCCCGCCGGTTCGAAGAAGGTGATGTATCGTGGCGGACCGAACGGCTCGATCGAACTGATCGCCTGGATCTCGCTCTATGAGCCTTCCGCGAAATTGAAGCCCGCGGTCCTTTTCCTGCATGGCGGCAACGCCACCGGGGACGGCCACTGGGAACTGATGAAGGGCTATTGGGAAGCGGGCTACGTCGTCATGCTGCCCTCGTTCCGAGGCGAGAACGGCCAGGCCGGCAATTATTCGGGCTTCTACGACGAGACATCGGATGCGCTCGCTGCCGCAAGCTACCTGGAGGATCTGCCGGGGATCGACAAGAACCGCTTCTTCCTCGCCGGCCATTCGAATGGCGGCACACTGGCGCTGCTCGCCTCGATGACGCGAAAGTTCCGCGCCTCCGCGCCGATCTCGGCCGGCGTCAATTCCTGGCGTTATTTCGGCCGGTTCGAGCGCGAAGTGCGTTTCGACGAGACCGACCAGAGGGAATTCATCATGCGCTCTTCGGTCTGCTTCGGCCACAGCCTCAAATGCCCGACGCTGCTGCTGCGCGGCACCGAGGAACGGCCCTTCGACGCCGATCACCGGCTGCTGATGGACCGGGCGAAATCAGCTGGCGTCTCGATCGAGGCGAAGCTCCTGCCCGGCAATCACAACGGCGTTGTGCCGGGCGCTGTCGCCGAAAGCATCCGCTTCTTCAATCAGGTCACGGGTTGAGGCCGAGCCTTCGCCGGAGCGCATGTATGAGCGGTACTGACAGAATGGATTTGGGCGGGCCGATCATCGTCTTCGATGCGATGTGCGTCCTGTGTTCGGCCAACGCCCAGTTCGTGCTTCGACATGATCGCACCGCAAGGTTTCGCCTGGCGTCGATGCAGGGCGAGGTCGGCGCAGCGCTTTACCGTCGGTGCGGGATCGATCCCGAAAACCCCGAAACCATGATAGTCGTGGATGGGCAAAGCGTCCTGCGCGACAGCGATGCAGTCCTGGCAATCTATGAGGGGCTCGGATGGCCCTGGAAGGGGCTGTCGATCGTCAGGCTGGTGCCGCGGTTCATTCGCGATCCGCTTTATCGCCTGGTTGCCAGAAACCGCTATCGCATCTTTGGACGGCGAGAGGCCTGCTGGCTTCCGTCACCGGAACAGGCTCGCCGCATCCTGTAAAGAGGGTGTCGCAAGAATTACCCGAACATCAGCGACCGGTGCGTTCCTGCGCCCGCCATGGCGCCGTCACCGACGGAAATCGCCACCGAGCCCGCCGCGCGGGCTGCATCCCCGCAGGCGAAAACGCCGGGAATGCTGGTCTGCTGGGTCATGTCGGTGCGGATGAATTTGCCCACCGGGCCGTCCTCCAGGGCACAGCCGAGCTGTTCGGCAATGGGGCTTGCCAATTCCGTCCGGGACAGAACGAAAAGTCCGGCGAAACTCAAGGCCCGGCCATCCTGCAGCAGGATTTCGGCATGGCCGCCGATCGATGAGATCGGGGTTTCCTCGATGGTGACGCCGCGCGCGGCCAGCTGGCCGGCCTGTTCCTCGTCAGGCCGGAACGCACCGTTGAGCAACAGGGTGGTCGGTCCCCAGTCGGGCAGCATCAGCGCGTGATGCATCGACATGGCGGAGACGCCGATCACCCCTACCGGCCCGCGGTTCAATTCGTAACCGTGGCAATAGGGGCAATGAAAGACGCTTTTGCCCCACCGGTCGATCAGGCCGGGGACCTCGGGCAGGTGATCCCTGACACCCATGGCAAGCACCAGCCGTTTCGCCGCAAGCTCTTTGCCGCCCGCTGTCACCGAGAACCCGGCTTCGCTTTTGCGTGCATCGTCGGCCCGTGCGTCGAGCCATTCGACGGTCGGATAGGCCATCAGCTGGGAGCGGGCCGCGCTGGCGATGATCTCGGGCCGTTCCCCGTCGCGGGTCAGGAACCCATGAGAAGTCTCGGCAAAACGGTTCCTGCGGCGACCGTCGTCGATGACGAGAATACGCCGCCGGGCGCGGGCGAGCTGCAGGGCTGCGGAGAGGCCGGCATAGCTGCCGCCGATGACGATCGCGTCGTAATCCATGCGAAATTCTCCTTGTGTGTCTCGAAACAACATAAGTTACATGATGAGGCGCGGTCAACAGATTTGTAACTTATGTTGTTGCGAATGAATGCGCGTGTTAGAAATGGATGGCCGAAAACGCGTAGGGAGCGCCGCGATGAGACACGACAGCCGCCTGTCCCGCATGCTGCATGTACTGATCCATATGGATCGCCACGAAGGTGCGGCCACGTCGGAAACCATTGCCGCGATGCTTAACACCAATCCGGTCGTGGTCCGCCGCACCATGGCGGGGCTTCGGGATAAGGGCTATGTGCGCTCAGAAAAGGGCCATGGCGGCGGCTGGACGCTGGGTCGCCCCCTGTCGGAAATGACGTTGCTCGACATTTACGAAGCGGTGGGCCAGCCTGCGGTCTTTGCCGTCGGCCCTGCCTGCGACCAGCCGGCATGCCTGGTGGAGCAGGCGGTCAATGCGGCCCTTTCCGAAGCTTTCGAGGAGGCGGAGAAGCTGCTCCTCAGCCGCTTCGGCAAGGTGACGCTGGCAGATATCGCCCGCGATTTCGATGCTCGCATGGCACGCTATCCGGAATCGGCGGCCCGTGCCGGTGCTGGCTGGCACACGTGAACGGGTTCACCAGCTTCGCGCCAGCCGCATCTGCCATTGTCGGCCGGACGTCATCTGCTGGAAGCGGGTTCCCATGCCATTCTCCTTTCGACCTTTCCGCCGACCCCTTGGCCTTTCCGCCATGCTCGCCGCGTCCGCGGCTGTCAGTGGCTGTCAGATCCCCTTGGTCACCGATACCAGCCGCATGAACCCGGACGTCTTCGTGCAGCAGACGGCGCCGGTCTTCAACGTCGCGCCCTATGCCGATCCGCCGTCGAACCAGCCGCCTCCGATGCCGGGCGCCATCCCGCACAAGCGCCAGCTCTATCCGTCGACCTTCCACCAGACCTACGGACTGCCGGTTTCCAATCCGGTCCACCGGGCCATGTACGGCGTCATCCGCGACGACGGCCACACGCTTCCGGCCATCCCCTATTCGCGCATCGATTCCCGTTATCTGCGCCAGGACGTCGATTACCGCACCAACGAAGCGCCGGGCACGATCGTCGTCGATACCAGGGAGCGGTTCCTCTATTTCGTGCAGCCGGGCGGCAAGGCGATCCGCTACGGCGTCGGTCTCGGCAACGCCGGTTTCTCGTGGCAGGGCCGCGGCGTCATCCAGCGCAAGGCGGAATGGCCGCGCTGGACGCCGCCGGACGAGATGGTCGCCCGCCAGCCGGATCTTCGCAAATTTTCGGCCGCCGAGGGCGGTGCCAATCCGGGCCTCAACAATCCGCTCGGAGCCCGCGCGCTCTATATCTTCAAGGACGGCCAGGACACGCTCTACCGCGTGCACGGCACGCCGGACTGGCAGTCCGTCGGCAAGCAGACCTCGTCCGGCTGCGTGCGCATGCTCAACCAGGATGTCATCGACCTGTTCGACCGCGTTCCTTCGGGCACGCCGATCGTGGTCATCTGACCGCGGAAACATTCCTTCAACGAAGAAAGAGAGCGGCATTGCCGCTCTTTTTTTCGTTGTCTCAGGGGTTTGAACTGCCGTGTAGGTCTCGTGAATAGTTGATTAAGGACCGCGGACCTATCTTGCAGCTCAAGGAGCGAGTCGGAACCTTTCGACCGCCCTGCCGTTAAAGAGCGATTTTGCTGTTCCCTGCGTTTTACTATCGAGCGGTCCTGCCCCAGATGATCCTGAATCCTGCCTTTTCCCGCCGGAGTTTCTTGTCTTTCCTCGGCGCGGGCGCAGCCTCCACGCTTGCCGGCTGCGCCTCGTCCGTGCCGCGCCCGCTGGCGACGACGGTTGCCTTCCGTCCGGAGCCTGTTGAAGGCCCGTCGTCGGAACTGGATGTCATGTACGGCTCCGTGGTCGATGGCGGTTTTGTCATCCCGGCGGTTCCCTATCGCCAGATCAACCCGCGCTATTATCGCCAGCAGGTCGTCGATCCGACCGGCGAACGCCCCGGCACGGTGGTGGTCGATACGGCCTCGCGCTTTCTCTATCTCGTCGAGCCGGGCGGCACCGCCATGCGCTACGGCGTCGGCATCGGCCGGGAGGGTTTTGCCTGGCAGGGCGAGGGCGTCATCCAGTGGCGGCAGAGATGGCCGAAATGGACGCCGCCGGACGAGATGGTCGCGCGCCAGCCGGAACTGACCAGATATTCGGCGAAGAACGGCGGAATGCCGCCCGGCCTTCTCAACCCCCTCGGCGCCCGCGCGCTCTATATCTTCCAGAACGGCAAGGACACGCTCTACCGCCTGCACGGCTCGCCGGAATGGAACTCGATCGGCACCGCCGCCTCGTCGGGCTGCGTGCGGCTGATGAACCAGGATATCATCGACCTCTACGACCGCGTGCCGGAAAAGGCACGCATTGTGGTCTGGCAGTAATTTCTGTCACAGACAGTTGCTAGTCATCCCCGGCGCAACCTGGATCTCGCGCCGAAGGGGATTTGTGCATGGTCGAGATCGACACCGCTCTCGTGAAAAGCCTGATCGCCGCCCAGTTTCCGGATTGGGCGGGTCTCCAGGTGAGACCGGTCGCGATCGGTGGGTGGTGCAACCGCACCTTCCATCTCGGCGACACCATGTCGGTGCGTCTGCCGAGCGCCGAACGGTATGTCGCGCAGGTCGAAAAGGAGCACCGCGTCCTGCCGGCACTGGCCCCGCAACTGCCGCTTCCCATTCCCGTGCCCCTCGGGCTCGGAAGGCCGGGCGAGGGTTATCCCTGGCCCTGGTCGGTCTATCGCTGGATCGAGGGCGAGCGCTCGGGGCTGCAGAGCATCGCGAACCTGACGGAATTTGCCGAGGATCTGGCCGATTTCCTCTTGGCGCTCTGGAAAATCGACGCTGCCGATGGCCCGCCCGCCGGCCAACATAATTTTTACCGCGGCGGCGCGCTGGAAGTCTATGACGCGGAGACACGCCGTTCGATCGATACTCTCTCGAGTGAAATCGATGTGCCGCTGATTACCGAGATCTGGGAGAGGGCGCTCGCCTCGACCTGGGAGAACAGGCCGGTCTGGGTGCATGGCGACGTCGCTGACGGCAATCTGCTCGTCCGTGACGGGCGGCTTTCCGCGGTGATCGATTTCGGCAGTTCCGGCACGGGCGATCCCGCCTGCGACCTCGTTATCGCGTGGACGCTGTTCGACGCACCGGCGGCCCGCGCTTTCCGCGATCGGGTCGGGCTCGATGCGCGGACCTGGGAAAGGGCGCGCGGCTGGTGCCTTTGGAAGGCGCTGATCACGGTCGCCGGCGAACCCGGCACCAATCCGCTCGTCAAGGAAGAGCACCGTACTTGGATCGACCGGATCGTCGTGGATCATCTCGGCAGGGAATGACTGCCTCCGCCGTTGTCACTTGGCATTGATGGCGCCCCAGGCGATCAAGCAGATGGCAGTGTCTCTTTTTCGCTCCCCGCCTTGGTCAGCCTCTGCTTCAGCGCGATCAATTCGTCGCGCAGCGCCACGGCCTCTTCGACACTGCAGCCGACGGCCTTGCCGATCGCACCGGCAACGCCCGCCGCCTGGGCTTTCAGCTCCGCTCCCTTTTTCGTCAGCGAGATCCTCACCTGCCGCTCGTCGTCGCGATCACGCTTGCGGGCGACGAGGCCGGATTGCTCGAGGCGCTTCAGGAGAGGGGAGAGCGTGCCGGAATCGAGCCCCAGCCGGTCGCCGATCGCCTTCACCGGCTGGTCGTCCTCTTCCCAAAGCGCGATCATCACCAGGTATTGCGGATAGGTGAGCCCCAGGGGCTCGAGCAGCGGCTTGTAGGTACGCGTGAAGGCATGCGCCGCGCCGTAGATCGCAAAGCACAGCTGCGCATCGAGCTTGATTCCCAAATTGTCCGGATCGCGCGGTTTTTTCTGCATGGCCGGTCCTGTTTTCACGTAGCTGTGCTCTATCTTTTTCGGCAAACCCATTTTCGCAGGCTTGACGGGAAATTGCAATGCGCGTAATTAGATTGTGCGCAATTGAATTGCGGACGATATTCATCACGCTGAACCAGAACCAAGGGAGTTAGACCCATGCCCATTCTCTACACCACCAAGGCTTCGGCCACCGGCGGCCGCGCCGGCCATGGCGCCTCCGAAGACGGCGTCCTCGACGTCACGCTGACGGTTCCGAAGGAACTCGGCGGCGATGGCGCCCGCGGCACCAATCCGGAACAGCTCTTTGCCACCGGTTATTCCGCCTGCTTCCTCGGTGCGCTGAAATTCGTCGCCGGCAAGGAAAAGGTAAAGATCCCGGACGACGCCAAGGTGACGGCAACTGTCGGCATCGGCCCGCGCGAAGACGGCGGCGGTTTCGGCATCGAAGTGTCGCTTCTGGTCGACATTCCGGGCATGGACAAGGCCCAGGCCGAAGACCTCGCCGCCAAGGCCCACATCGTCTGCCCCTATAGCCACGCGATGCGCACCTCGACCGAAGTGCCGGTCTCGGTCGCCTGATCGTTCTGAAAGTTTCAAGATGAAGAGCCGGCCTTCGGGCCGGCTTTTTATTTGAGGGTATTGAGCGTCGCCCGCAGCTCTTCCGGCCCGCCCTCGCCAAGCTCCGCGTCGATCTCCCCATGCACCCGTATCCAGATCGGCAGTGCGGCGGAAAGCATGGTCATTCCGTCGTCCGTCAGGCGCAGGAGCCGGCCGCGCCGGTCCTTCGGATCGACGGTGGTTTCGACCAGGCCGCGCCGTTCCAGCACTTTCAGTGCCGCCGTCAGCGTCGTGCGGTCCATCGCGAGCAGGCTGGCGACCTGGCCCATCGGAGCCGGCTGCGGCCGGTTCAGCGACATCATCAGCGAGAACTGCCCGTTGGTGAGCCCGATCGGCTTCATCGCATTGTCGAAACGCCGGGCCAGCGCCCGCGCCGCCCGTTGGACATGCAGACAGAGGCACGTGTCGCGTACCAGCAGCGTCGTCGAAAAGGGAATCACTTCGATAGTCGGGATATTTGACAGCATGGAAAGAGTATGTTGATATCAACTTATTCTGTCAAGCATTGGAGGAGGCCTGTCATGGATGTCACCATGTCCCCGAAAAACCCTGTCGTCGGCCGCGAGGAGTGGCTCGAAGCCCGGCGCAAGCTGCTGGCTCTGGAAAAGGAAGAGACCCGTCTGCGCGACAAGGTGCGCGCCGAACGCCAGGCCATGCCCTGGGTAAAGGTCGACAAGGACTACGTGTTCGACACTGCAAAGGGCAGGAAGTCGCTCGCCGAACTGTTCGACGGCCGCAGCCAGCTGTTGATCTACCATTTCATGCTCGGTCCGGATTGGGATGCCGGCTGCCCGGGCTGCTCGTTCCTGTCGGACCATATCGACGGCACGCTGCCGCATCTCAACAACCACGATGTCACCTTCATCGCAGTCGCCCGCGCGCCGCTCGACAAGATCGAGACCTACAAGAAGCGCATGGGCTGGAAGTTTCCCTGGGTCTCTTCCTTCGGCAGCGATTTCAATTTCGACTATCACGTTTCCTTTTCCAAGGAAGACCTTGCCAAGGAGAAGGTGTATTATAACTTCCGCGAAGTGCCGCCCTCCGAGGCGCATGATGAGCTGCCGGGCCTTTCAGCCTTCTACAGGAATGAGGCGGGCGAGGTCTTTCATACCTATTCCAGCTATGCCCGAGGCGGCGAAGAGCTGATCGGCACGCTGATGATCCTCGACCGGGCGCCGCTTGGTCGCAACGAGGATTCGACGATGAACTTCGTCAAGCGCCACGACGAATACGAACAGAAGCCACAAGAGACGGCTTCATCCTGCTGCCATTGAACGGGTTCATTCTGGAGCTTCGAAAAGAGGAGGAGGAAAAGATGAGCGCGATGGAAATGCCCAAACCCCAGGCCGAGCACGGCTTTCTGGAAAGAATGGTCGGCCTCTGGCAGGTGACATCCACCAGCATGGGCCATGACGAAAAATGGGTGGAAGTCTGCCGCTCGCTGAACGGCATCTGGTTCGTCGCCGAAGGCAGCGGCGAGATGCCGGGTGGCGGTGGCCCCGCCACCACCATTCTCACGCTCGGCTACGATCCGGCCAAAGGCAGATATGTCGGCACCTGGCTCGGCACGATGATGAACCATCTTTGGGTCTATGAGGGTGACGTGTCCGAAGACGGATCGACGCTCAATCTCTATACGACCGGCCCGGATTTCGCCAATCCCGGCAAGACCGGCGACTACCGCGAGCAGATCATCTTCTCGGATGAGGATCACCGCATCTTCAATTCCAGTGCCAAACAGCCGGACGGCACCTGGCAGCAATTCATGGAAGCACATTACGCCCGCAAGCGCTGAGCCTTGCGGGTGCTCGATCAACGCGTCGAACGGCGCAGTCATTCGGAGAGGAGACGACCATGTTGCAGACCGTTACGGGGACCAGATCGGAGACCCATGGCAAATTCATCTGGGTCGAGCTGATGACGCCCGATACCGATGCCGGCGGAAAATTCTATTCGTCGGTGGTCGGCTGGAAGGTCAAGGCGATGAGCATGCCGGATCTCCCGGCCTATTACCTGTTCGAGATGGGCGAGGGCGACAATTGCCCGGGCATCGGCGGCATGATGAACTTTCCGCCGGAACTCGAAGGCAAGATCCCGCCGAACTGGACCGGTTATGTCGCGGTCGACGACGTCGACCAGACGGCCAGGGATTTCGTCGCCAATGGCGGCCGCGTCCAGCGCGAGCCGGAGGACATTCCGGGTATCGGCCGGTTTGCCGTCGTCGCCGACCCGCACGGTGCTGTCATCTGCATCATGACGCCGCTGCCGATGGAAAATCCGCCTCAGGAACTCGCCCCGGATGCCGTCGGCAATGTCGGCTGGCGCGAGCTTTATGCCGGAAATGGCAAGGAAGCGGTCGATTTCTACGGCAAGATGTTTGGCTGGAAGCTCGACCATGATTTCGACATGGGACCGATGGGCACCTACCACATCTTCTCCCATAACGGCCGGCAGATCGGCGGCATGATGACCAAGCCGGCGGAAGTGCCGATGGCCTGCTGGTGCTACTATTTCATCGTCGACTCGATCGACGCCGCCATCACCCGGTTGACGGCAGGCGGCGGCAAGGTCGTCCACGGCCCGATGGAAGTCCCCGGCGGCTCCTGGATCGTCCAGGCGCTCGATCCGCAGGGCGCTTTCTTCGCTCTGACTTCCGCGAAGAAGTAAGCGGCACAGTCTGTTTTGGCGGGCGTTGGCCCTCATCCTGAAAGGGCATGCGAGGCGTTGAAAAAGGCGCCCGCATGTCGCCGAGGGGTGAGGGCCTTCCCCCTTTCATGCCTCGATAAAACCGGTTGCAAAATGAAATTGGATTGATAAACTCCAACCAATTGCAAATCGCAACCGGTTGGAGAGGGGGAACATGACGGATCGAAACCTGACATTCCTGATCGTGCACGGAGCCTGGACCGGCGGCTGGTCCTGGGAGAGGGTGCTGAACCGTTTGCATGCAGGAGGCCACCGCGCCTATGCGCCGACGCTGACCGGGCTTTGCGAACGCAAGCACCTGGCGGCCCCGTCCGTGAACCTCGACACCCATATCGACGACATCGTCAACGAGGCGGTCTACAAGGACCTGACGGATCTCGTGCTGGTCGGCCATTCCTATGGCGGCATCGTCGCCACCGGCGTTGTCGAGCGGATCCCCGAGCGCATCAGCTCGCTCGTTTACGTCGAGGCCTTCGTTCCCGAGGACGGCATGAGCTTCACCGACTACGATCCGGAGGGAGATTATTCCGCGCCGATGATCGCGGCGCCGGAAGGTCCTGTCGGCTATCTGCGCGAGGAGGACGAGATCTGGACCGCTCCCAAGGCGACGCCGCAGCCTTCCGGCACGCTGCGGCAGAAGCTGAAAGTCACCAGCGCCTACGAGCGCGTTCCAAAAAAGACCTTCATCGTCGCGACCGGCCGGAACGGGCTTTTCGGCGAAACCGCGCGGAAATATCGCGGCGCACCCGGCTGGACCGTGCGGGAGCTTGCCTGCGGCCACGACGTCCCGATCGACATGCCGGACGAACTGAGCGCGCTGCTGATCGAGGCGGCCTGAACACCCTGCAGTGGAGATTTTGCGACATGGCGAAGCTCATCTTTGGAATGAACCAGTCCCTCGACGGTTATGTCGATCATCAGGAGATGTCGACCGGCCCCGTGCTCTTTCGTCACTGGATAGAGCACGTGCGTGATCTGACGGGCAGTGTGTATGGTCGCCGCATGTACGAGACCATGCGTTACTGGGACGAAGACCGTCCCGAGTGGAGCGCCGAGCACCACGAGTTCGCCGCGGCCTGGCGGCGCCTGCCGAAGTGGGTCGTGTCGCGCTCGTTGAAATCCGTCGGCCCCAACGCCACGCTTGTCGAGGATGACATCGAGACGGTGATCCGCGGGCTGAAGCTTCGGCTCGCTGGGGAGATTTCGGTGTCCGGCCCGGACCTGGCGGGAAGCCTGACCGATCTTGGTCTGATCGATGAGTACCGGCTCTACCTCCACCCCGTCGTGCTTGGCCGCGGCAAGCCATTCTTCGTCGGGCCGCGGCCACTGCTCCGCCTTGTTTCCACCGATCGCGTTGGCGAGGACGTGATCCGTCTGACATACGTTCCTGCTTGATCGCCCGTCGGTCGGGTTCAGGTAGGTGGCGATTCAGGTGCGCGTCCTGAAGACTCGCACACCGGCAAATTTTTGGAGTCCTGAGCGGCGGCGCCAAGGCCGGCCTGGAGTCCAAAGTTGGGGCAGGCGCGATTTTTCTGTCCCGCCCTGTCGGCTTCGCGCCTGCCGCTTCGTCCTTGGCGAGGCGACGATCATTCGGGATCGTCCGGAAAACAAGGAGGAATGATATGCGCAGGATTGTGGTTTCGGCCTTCGTCAGTCTCGATGGCGTGATGCAGGCTCCCGGCGGCCCTGAAGAGGACAGAGCGGGCGGCTTTGCCCATGGCGGCTGGCTCGCGGCCCGCTGGGAAGAGGAGATCGGACAGGTGATCGACGAGGTCTTCGAAACGCCCTTCGATCTGCTTCTGGGGCGCCGGACATACGACATATTCGCGGCCCACTGGCCCTATGTGGAAAAAGATCCGTCGGCGGAAGGTTATGACGAGGGCAGCGCGAAGATCGGCTTGCTTTTCGACGGGATCACGAAATTCGTCGCGACACACCGCCCGGACACGCTGGCCTGGGAAAACAGCCGCGCGCTCGGGCAGGACGTCGCCGGTGCGCTACGCCGTCTGAAGCAGGAGGATGGACCGGATCTTCTGGTGCAGGGATCGACCGAGATCATCCAGATATTGCTGCAGAACGACCTGCTTGACGAGATGACGCTGATCATCGCCCCGCTGATCCTCGGCAAGGGCAAAAAGCTGTTCGGCTCGGGCGCCGTTCCGGCGGGGCTGAAACTCGTCAAGTCCAGCACCACGCCGAAAGGTGTCATCGTTGCCCGGTATCTGCGGGAGGGTGATGTCGAAACCGCCTCCTTCGCGCTGGAAACGCCAACCGAGGCGGAGCTCGAACGCCGCAAGGCCTGGCAGGCTTCGTAAGGTTAGCCACGGCTCGCCGTAAAGAAGCCCTCCGGCCCCTCCACCTCGACCAGCCGCCGGCCTTCCACCTGCCAGAACCGGGTGCCGACGGCGCGCACGAAACTGCGGTCGTGAGAGACCAGCAGGCAGCTTGCCTGGTGCGCCATCAACTCGCTTTCCAGCGCCTCCTGCCCGTCGATGTCGAGGTGGTTGGTCGGTTCGTCGAGCAGGTAGAAATTCGGCTCGCGCAGCCGCAGCGCCAGGAGGCCGAGCCGCGCCTTCTGCCCACCCGAAAGCTCGCCGACCGGCCGCGCCTGCATCTCCACCGTGATGCCGACGCCGGCGAGCAGCGAGCGGGCCTTCTGGTCGCCGATGTCGAAGCGATGGATGATCGTCCCGTGCGGCGTCTGCCGGTCGTCGAGATCGGCGAGCGACTGGTCGCCGTAGCCGAGGATCAGCGTCGGCGTCGCCTTGATGCCGCCGGTTGCCATTGAGGGCTCCGTGATCGCCCGGCGCAGCATCGTCACCAGCCGCGTCTTGCCGGTACCGTTGGGCCCGAGCAGCACGATCCGGTCGCCCTGGCAGATGAACTGCCTGCCGGTCCTGAACAGGAGCGTGCCGTCCGGCGTCGTCACCGCCGCATCCTCCAGCGTCACCAGCACCTTGGCATGGGTGCCGCGGTTGGCGAGCCGGATGGAACCCGCAGAGCGTTCCAGATGCGCCGGCCTTGCCGCATCCTCCAGCTTCTCGGCACGTTCTTTCAACTGCTTGGTCTTGACGACCAAAAGGTCGCTGCCCGAATTGATGCCGATATTCTTCAGCTTCGCCGCCTGCCGGCGCAGCTGATCGGCCGTCTTCATGTCGCGTTCGTAGCGCTTCGCATCCGCCGCATCCGCCTCGTCCAGTGCCGCCCGCGCTCTGGAATAGGGCAGGGAGAACCCCTGGGAGTTTTCCGGCCGCAGGAAAAGCGTGCGGTTGGTCACGGCGTCGAGAAAGGCGCGGTCGTGGCTCGACAGGATCACCGGCATGTCGCGGGGGAGCGCGTTCAGCCAGTCTTCCAGAAGCGCGATCTTGGCGAGGTCGAGATGGTTGGTCGGTTCGTCGAGCAGCAGCGCGTCCGGCTCGGTCACCCAGGCCCGCGCGATCAGCGCCAGCCTCTGCCAGCCGCCGCTCAGCGCGGCAAGCGGCCGCTCGCGCAACTCCTCGGGCACGTTCATCCCTTCGAGCGCGACGTCGGCGCGCCAGCTTTCGCTGTCGATCTGGTCGCCCGGGAGCGCCTGAAGCACGGCATCGCGAAAACTCGTCTGCATCAGGACGGAGGGCACGTTCTG
This sequence comes from Neorhizobium vignae, assembly GCF_000732195.1. Lineage (GTDB taxonomy): Bacteria > Pseudomonadota > Alphaproteobacteria > Rhizobiales > Rhizobiaceae > Neorhizobium > Neorhizobium vignae. Next base: position 59,035 of record NZ_JNNU01000011.1, on the reverse strand, counting down.
CTCCACCATGCCGATGGTCAGTCCCCGGCTTCTGGTGATCTCGCCCTCGCTCGCATCGAGCGTGCCGGCGATGCATTTGAGAAGCGTGGACTTGCCGCGCCCGTTGGCCGCAACGATGCCGATCCGGTCGCCGGCGTTGACGGTGAGGTTGAGCCCGGAAAACAGCGGGCTGGAAAGGGTAATTCCGAGATTGCGGAGGTTGATGAGGCTCATTGTCGTTCTCTGGTCCTGGCTTGCAGGCGTGAGGCATCGCGGGCACTCGGGGCCATCATCGACGTCATGCACCGCTTGCAACATGTTCGGAAATCGCGGGCGCACGAGCGAAAACTCGGCGCTGCGGGCCACGAAGGGCAGACCAGGAAGAGGGGTATTATAAGAGAAACGGCCTCTGGTCAGCCCTGCAAACGCATTTGCAGGGCTTCGACGGGACCACGCGTCCGGTAGTACCGGAAATAGAAATTGTGCACGTGACCCTCCTTTCTCTTGAAAAGCACATCGGCCAAATATCATCGCAGTCAGGCGAATGCAATCGGACCATACTCGGCCGGCTTGTTGCCGTGGAGCTTGCCCGGGGCGGTTCGGCTGTTATAAGCGGCCATCGCCGACTGGCGAATTGTTGATTTTCAGGAGAGACGCCGATGGCAGCCGATGACGACGAATACGTCTATGACGAAGCGACCGGTGAATGGCGCCCTGCCTCCGAACTGGCTGCGGCCGCAGGTGCCGGTGCCACCGAGGTTCGCGACGCATCCGGAACCGTCCTCAAGGACGGCGATTCCGTCACCCTGATCAAGGACCTGAAGGTCAAGGGCGCCGGCCAGACCCTGAAGCAGGGCACGGTCATCAAGTCGATCAAGCTGACCGACAACCCCGAAGAAATCGACTGCCGTCATGAGGCGATCAAGGGTCTGGTGCTGCGGACGGAGTTCGTGCGCAAGCGGTGAACGGGCAGGGGCGCTGGATATCTTTATTCCGGCGGACGCCGGACCGGGATGCCCAGCGTTTCGAAATGGCGGATATTGTCGGTTACCACCGTCATCGCGCTCGCTTTTGCCGTGGCAGCGATCATCACGTCGGCAAGATCGGGCGGATGTCCGTGTGCCTCGGCATCATCGGCCATTTCGCCGGCAATCTTTGCTGCCCGCGCGTCGAAAGCGAGGATTCGATCCTCGAAAGTCAGCATGATTCCGTCGAGCCAGCCCGAAAGCCGCGCCGCGCGCTCAAGGCCGCCCTTGCGTCGAAGCTTCCTTATTCCCCGCTCGATCTCCGCGATCGATATCGCGCCGATGAACAGCCGGTCTGCGGCGCCCTCTGCGACCATCCAGTCGTGAAAGCCTTCCGAGGGCTCCGGTTTGCCGGGGGCAAATCTGGAAATGACGTTCGTGTCGAGAAGAAACCCGCTCACAGGTCGATGTCACGCATCTTCGAATGATCGCGTTCGAATTCGATACCGCCGGGAAACGACATCAGATATTCCCCGAAATTCGGTCGGGCTTTGCCAAGCATGTTCCTGGCGGCTTCCGCGGCCTCGATGCTCACCAGTGCCGCCACGGGCTTGCCGTGGCGGGTAATCGTCACGATCTCACCCTTGATGGCCTGATCCACCAGGTTTGAAAAGCCCGCTTTGGCCTCGCGCAGATTGACGGTCGACATTGCTCTCGCCTCTGTAGTCACCGGTGACTACATTAAGCGAGTGCTCTGTCAATTTCAAGGCGCGCTTACCGCTTCAAGCTACCCAGAATCCCGCGCACGATCGCCCGGCCCACCTGGGTCGCAACGGTTCGCGTCACGCTCTTCATCGCCGCTTCGATGATCGTCTCGCGCTGGTAGCCGGAGCGGCGCGGCTGGGGGCGGCCCTGGTCATCGTCGTCGTCCTTGCCGCCGCCGAAGCCCGGCAGGGTCCAGCCTGTCGTCTCGCCGGAACCAGCCGGTGGGGCGGACTGCAGCTCGTCCTGCGCCTTTCTGGCCGCGGCGGAATCGGCAGCCTGCTTGGCGCGTGCGGCGAGGATTTCGAAGGCGGATTCCCGGTCGAGGTCTTCGTCGTAGAGGCCGAGCACCGGGCTTTTGTCGATGATCATCTGCCGCTCCTGGTCCGAAAGCGGGCCGATGCGGCCGGATGGCGGGCGCACCAGCGTGCGTTCCACGATGGAAGGCGCACCCTTGCCTTCGAGCGTCGAGACCAGCGCCTCGCCGGTGCCGAGATTGGTGATCGCCGTGGCGCAGTCGAAGTCCGGGTTGGGGCGGAACGTTTCGGCGGCCGTCTTCACCGCCTTCTGCTCGCGCGGCGTATAGGCGCGCAGCGCATGCTGCACCCGGTTGCCGAGCTGGGCCAGCACGGTTTCCGGCACGTCGAGCGGGTTCTGGGTGACGAAATAGACGCCGACGCCCTTGGAGCGGATCAGGCGCACGACCTGTTCGACGCGCTCGGTCAGAACCTTCGGCGCGTCGTTGAAGAGCAGATGTGCCTCGTCGAAGAAGAACACCAGTTTCGGCTGGGCCGGATCGCCGACTTCCGGCAGTTCCTCGAACAGTTCCGAGAGCAGCCAGAGCAGGAAGGTCGCATAAAGCCTGGGGTTCATCATCAGCTTGTCGGCGGCAAGCACCGAGATCTGCCCGTAACCGCTGTTCGGGTTGATGCGCATTATGTCAGAAATCTTCAGCGCCGGTTCGCCGAAGAAATGCTCGGCGCCCTGCTGTTCCAGCACCAGCAGCCCGCGCTGGATCGAGGCGACGGAGCTTTTCGAGATCAGCCCAAACTGGCTCGACAGCTCGCTGGCATTCTCGGCCATGTAGTTGAGCAGCGAGGCGAAATCCTTGAGGTCGAGCAGCGGCAGGTTCGCCTTGTCGGCGATCTTGAAGGCGATGTTGATGACGCCTTCCTGCGGCTCGGACGCATCCATCAGGCGCGACAGCAAGAGCGGCCCCATCTCCGCGATGGTGGTGCGCACTCGGTGACCCTTTTCGCCGAACAGATCCCAGAAGATCACCGGGAACTGCTCGAAATCATAGTCCGCAAAGCCGATCTGCTCGGCCCGCTTGAGCAGGAAATCCTTGGCTTCGCCCTTCATGGCGATGCCGGACAGGTCGCCCTTGATGTCGGCGGCGAAGACGGGCACGCCGGCCTTGGAAAAACCTTCGGCGAGCACTTGCAGGCTCACCGTCTTGCCGGTGCCGGTGGCGCCGGTGACGAGACCGTGGCGGTTGCCGAACTTCAGTTCCAGATATTCAGCCTTGTTGAGCGAATCGTCCGGCTTGCGGCTGCCGCCGATGAAGAGCTTTCCCGTATCGTCCATGCAACTATGCGCTCCCTGACCGCGTTCTCTGCCAAATGCTTATAGGATGTGCGGAGGCGCCCGGCAACGGCCACGAGATTGTCCGGAGCCCGCCCGCAACGGGAAGGTTGGGGAGGCATGACGGTCGGCGAAACGGTCCCCGCATTGGAAAAGAACAGGGGCCGTGAGGCCGACTCCCCGGACGAGATCCCCGCCCGTGGGCTGAAGGATGTCTTCTGGCGCGTCTATGCAGGCGTCACCCAGGATCGCATCTCGCTGATCGCCGCCGGCGTCACCTATTATCTCCTGCTGGCGCTGTTTCCGGCCGCAAGTGCGCTCGTTTCCATCTACGGCTTCGTCTCGGATCCGATCGCGATCGTCGACCGGATCACCTTCTTGAGCTCCGTCATGCCGGCGGATGCCCTGAACATTTTTCTCGATCAGCTGCGGGCGCTGACCTCGGAGCGCAACACGACGCTGTCGATCGCCCTGATCGGCGGCCTCGCGCTGGCGCTCTGGAGCGCCAATAACGGCATGAAGGCGCTGTTCGAGGCGATGAACGTTGCCTATGGAGAAGAGGAAAAGCGCGGCATCGTCCGGCTCAACCTCATCTCGCTTCTGTTCACCCTGGGTGCGCTGCTTTTGGCGATCGTCATCCTGTTTGCGATGGGCGTGGTGCCGGCTGTGCTGCGCTATCTCTGGCTCGACCGCTGGACTGAAATCATCATCCGGCTGGCGCGCTGGCCTGTGATGATGCTGTTCGTCGCGGGCGGCATCATGATGCTTTACCGCTTCGGCCCGAGCCGCGAGCCGGCTCAACTCAAGTGGCTCACCTGGGGTGCGGCATTCTCGGCTGTTGCCTGGCTCGCCGCCTCGGTTGCGGTTTCCTTCTATCTGGGGAATATTGCCGATTACAACGCTACCTACGGCACGCTCGGGGCGCTGATCGGTTTCATGGTCTGGACATGGATATCGGTCATCATCGTCATCGTCGGTGCCGAGATCAATGCCGAACTCGAACACCAGACGGCCCGCGATTCGACTACCGGCAGGCCGAAACCCCTGGGCGCCCGCGGCGCCTACATGGCGGATACGGTGGGCAGGGCGTCGGGCGAAACTTGAAGCCGCACGAGGCTTCAGGCGCCCTGTTGGCTTCGGCGAAGACTGTGTGTATTACCTTGACGTGAACGTCAAAACTTCAGGAGAGATTGATGAACGAACTGGTTTCCCGCGTCGCCGAGAATGTCGGCATTGCCCCTGACGTCGCCGAAAAGGCGATCGGCATGATGCTCGGTTTCCTGCAGCGCGAGGCCGATGACGGCGCGGTTGCCAAGATGATCGAGGCGATCCCGGGCGCTTCCGAACTGGTCGCCAAGTTCAACGGCGAAGGTGCGGGCGGCGGCGGTCTCCTCGGCGGCCTGATGGCAAGCTTCGGCGGCGGCGTCATGGCGCTCGGCCAGCAGCTGATGAGCCAGGGTCTCGGCATGGGCGAGATCACCGGCCTTGCCAAGGAAACCATGGCGGTCGCCCGCGAATACGCCGGCGACGAAGTGGTCGATACGGTGGTCGCTTCGGTTCCGGGCCTCAGCCAGTTCGTCTGATCTGCATCCTTCGGCACGTCCAAGCCGTCGGCCGCGAGGCCGGCGGTTTTTTGTCTTATCCAAGGCAGTGAACCGGCGAGAGGTCAACCGGATGCCGTCGGCACCTTGCAGGCTTGCCGTGGGTTTCGCACTCTCCATGTCAATGAGAGTTGCGCGGGACGGGAGGTTGCCATGTCCGACGACGATGCCGCCATGGTGCGGATAACGGGAAGGGTACAAGGCGTGGGTTTCCGTGCCTGGACGCGTGAGGAGGCAAATCAACTGGGTTTGACCGGGTGGGTCCGCAACGAGCCGGATGGTTCCGTCCTCGCTTTGCTCTCGGGATCGCCCGCCGGCATATCGCAAATGCTCGAACGTTTCCGGCACGGTCCGCCCGGTGCGTCGGTCTCCGGCGTGGAGCGACAACCGGCGGCGCTCGCGGAAAAGCCGGTCGGCTTCCGGATCACGAGGTGACCGGGCGGATCATTCGGTTTGGCTCTGGGCGGACCTTTCCGCCTGATCATCCCGTCTCCACGGACTGAAAAAGCCTTTCCAAATGTTAATCCGGAAGCCTTTGGCTCCGACAGAAAAGCCATTGACTTTTCGCCGTTTAAGGCACATTTCACGCGGGAGAGGCGCCTGTCCGGGCGTCCTCCTTTCAAAGGACAAATTGAGATGAACCCCGACAGTCGAAGTTCGACGTCATCATACCGACCCGTTCCTCCGGGGCTCTAGTCCTTGCTTGAAAGGATGCGCGCTCCGAAGGGACCGATGGTCCGAAAAAGGAGCCGTCATGCTGCGCATCCATGCCTACGACCTTGATCGCCTTGTTTCCGTCGCCTCCGATGTGCCGGCCGTTGCCGCAGCGCCGGTCGTTTCCGATCCGTCGGCACCGGTCACGTCCGCCCCCTCGATCCCTGCGGTCGTCTGGTACGACCTCGTCAGCCCCACGCCCGACGAGGAACGCATCGTCGGCGAGCGCCTCGGCATCACCGTGCCGACCATGGACGAGATGGAAGATATCGAACTCTCCGCCCGCCTCTACCAGGAGGACGGCGCCGAGTTCATGACGATGACGGTGCTGACCAGGCCCGATGCCGGCACGCCGCGAAAAGTGCCCGTCACCTTCATCATCAAGGGCCAGGTCCTGGTCACCGTCCGTTATGCGGAACCGCGCCCCTTCGACGCGTTCATGGCGCGCGCCCGCAAGCCGAACGGCACGGGCCTGCATTGCGGTTATGGCGAGCTGATCATGACCGGACTGATCGAGGCGATCATCGACCGCATGGCCGACACGCTGGAACGGCTTGGCACCGAGATCGACCAGATTTCGCAGGAGGTCTTTTCGACCAAGGCCGCCAAGGCCAACAAGAAGACGCGCGACCTGCAGGACCTCATCCGTGAGGTCGGCCAGAAGGGCGAATTCATCACCGTGGTGCGCGAAAGCCTCGTCAGCGTCAGCCGAGTCGTGGCCTATTACGCAGCGCTCGATGGCGTCGACCGCAAACTGTCGAAGGAACTGCGCCAGCGCCTGAAACTGCTGCAGCGGGATGCCACCTCGCTCGGCGATCACTCGGCCTTCCTGTCCAGCAAGATCAATTTCCTGCTGGATGCGACGCTCGGGCTGATCAATCTGGAGCAGAACCAGATCATCAAGATCTTCTCGGTCGCCTCGGTCGTCTTCCTGCCGCCGACGCTGGTCGCCTCGATCTACGGCATGAACTTCGCCTACCAGCCGGAACTGCAATGGCACTACGGCTATCACGCCGCGATCGTGCTGATGATCTTCTCGATGGCCATGCCCTATCTGTATTTCAAGCGGAGAGGCTGGCTGTAGGGCGGGCCCTCACCCTTGCCGGGGCCTTCCGGCTTCTGGAAACGAAAAATGCGCCGGAGATCTCCGGCGCATCGTGTCGGCTTTGTCGGTGAACGTCAAACATCCCATACCGGCGCCAGATGTCCCGGGCTGACGATGCGGCCGGTCGGCTTGGCGAGTGCGTGGATCGCCAGCATTTCTTCCTCCGACAGCGCGAAATCGAACACGTCGAAATTTTCCGGCAGGCGGGAAACGGTCGCGGTCTTGGAAAGCGCGATGACGTCCTTCTGCTGGATCGCCCAGCGCAGCGTCACCTGCGCCGCCGTCTTGCCGTGCTTGGCGCCGATATCCTTCAGCACATCGTCATCCGGCACAGCGCCGTTCGCCATCAGGTAATAGGCGGTCAAAGACATGCCGTGCCTGGCGATTTCGGCCAGAACCTTCGTTTGGTCGAGATAGGGATGGTATTCCACCTGGTTGGTGGCAAGCGGCGCGTCCGACAGCTTCACCGCTTCGGCGATCAGCGCGGTGGAAAAATTGGAGACGCCGATATTCTTCACCTTGCCGGCTTTTTTGAGCTCGTTCAGCGCGCCCATGCGGTCGGCGAGCGGCATTTCGCTCTGTGGCCAGTGGAGGAGAAGCAGGTCGACATAGTCGGTCTTCAGCTTGGCCAGGCTCTCGTCGACCGAGGCGATGAAGGCGGCATGGCCGACACGGTCGACCCAGACCTTGGTGGTGAGGAAGATGTCGGCGCGCGGGATGCCGGACTTGGACAGCGCCTCGCCGACGGCTGCCTCGTTCTTGTAGATCTGTGCGGTATCGACATGGCGGAAACCGAGCTTCAACGCCTCCGGCAGCACGCGGGCGACGTCTTCGTCGGGCATGCGGAACGTGCCGAAGCCGAGGGCGGGAATATTGGCGCCGTTGGCGCTGACTGTGAACATCTTGAACTCCTATGGGGAAGCCCGGCAAACGGCCGGGCCAAATGAGGCCCGTATTACATGGACCGATTCTCTAACGGATCAACCACCTCGATTCTCGGGTAGCGTCAGCCGGCGATGGGCGGGTTAAGGCGGGCAAAGCCCTCCTGCCGCCGATAGGGGAAATGCGGATAGGGAGCGGTCACGGCACTTGCCGCATCGAGCCTGCCGATCTGCTCCGGTGTCAGCGACCACCCGACGGCCCCGAGATTCTGGCGAAGCTGCTCCTCGTTGCGGGCGCCGATGATGACCGAGGAGACGGTCGGCCGGCTGGTCAGCCAGTTGATCGCCACCTGCGGCACCGTCTTGCCCGTCTCGTCCGCCACCGCCTGCAGCGCATCGACCACACGGTAGAGCAGCTCGTCTTCGACAGGCGGGCCGAAATCGGCCGTCTCATGCAGACGGCTGCCTGCGGGAAGCGGCTTGCCGCGGCTGATCTTGCCGGTGAGGCGTCCCCAGCCGAGCGGGCTCCATACCAGCGCGCCAAGCCCCTGGTCCTGTCCCAATGGCATCAGGTCCCATTCGTAGTCGCGGCCGACCAGCGAATAATAGACCTGGTTCGCCACATAGCGGGTCTGCCCATGCTTGTCGGCCGCCGCCAGCGACTTCATGATCTGCCAGCCGGAGAAGTTGGAAACGCCGATATACCGCAGCTTGCCGTCCTTCACGAGCTGGTCGAGCGTCGAGACCACCTCTTCGACAGGCGTCGAGGCATCGAAGGCATGCAGCTGGAAGATATCGATATGGTCGGTGCCGAGCCGCTTCAGCGCAGCATCCACCGCGCGGATCAGGCGGGAGCGAGAAGAGCCCCAGTCGTTCGGCCCGTCGCCGGTCGGCAGGCTGGCCTTGGTGGAGATCAGCACGTCCTCGCGCCGCCCCTTGATCGCCTGGCCGAGCACCTCTTCCGAAGCGCCGGCCGAATAGACGTCGGCGGTATCGAACAGATTGACGCCGGCTTCCAGGCAGATATCGACAAGGCGGCGGGCCTCTTCCACATCCGTCGTGCCCCAGTGGCTGAACAGCGGGCCGGAGCCGCCGAACGTGCCGGCTCCGAAGCTTAGGACCGGCACTCTGAGGCCGGATTGTCCGAGATTGCGGTATTCCATGGTGGTGATCCTTCGGTGTGTCGGTTATTCGGCCGGGCAGGAGAGGGCGGGTGCGCCGCCGATGGCGGTCTCGCGCCTGTCCAGCCGGATGGCGAAGAGGGCGACGGCAAGCGCTGCGAGCGGCACCAGGCCGGCGATCAGCGTGACCGAGCCGAGACCCGGGCCGTGGTCGATAACCGCGCCGCCAAGCCAGGCGCCGATCGCATTGCCGAGGTTGAAGGCGGCGATGTTGAACGACGAGGCAAGGCCCTGGCCGGCACCCTCGGCCTTCTGCAGCACCCACATCTGCAGCGGCGAGACGGTGGCAAAGGCTGCTGCGCCAAACAGGCCGATGGCGATCACGGCCAGCACCGGCTGGTGGATCGCGGCGGTCAATGCCAGCAGCACGACCGACAGCGCGATCAGGCTGGCGACGATGGTCGGCACCAGATGGCGGTCGGCGAGCCAGCCGCCGGCGAGGTTGCCGATCACCAGGCCGCCGCCGAAGACGAGCAGGATCGGCGAGACGGCGGCTTCCGAAAAGCCGGTGATCTCGGTGAGGATCGGGGCGATATAGGTGAAGCCCGCAAACACGCCGACCCAGCTCAGCACGGTGATCAAGAGCCCGAGCAGAACCGGGCGGCGGCCGAGCACGGCAAGCGCGCCCTGCGAGCTTTCCTCCTGACTGTCCGCTGCCTTGTCCTTCGGAACGAACAGCGCGATGACGGCGAGCGCCACGAGGCCGATCAGGGTGACCGCAAAGAAGGTCGAGCGCCAGCCAAAGGCCTGGCCGAGCCATGTGCCGAAGGGCACGCCGAGAATGTTGGCGACCGTCAGGCCGGTGAACATGATGGCGATGGCCGAGGCGTGTCTGTTCGGGGCGACGAGGCTGGTGGCGACCACCGAGCCGACGCCGAAGAACGAGGCATGCGCGAATGCGGTCAGCACCCGGGCGGCCATCAGCGTCCAGTAGTCTGGCGCCAGCGCACAGGCGAGGTTGCCGACGGTGAACACCACCATCAGGCTCATCAGCAGGGTCTTGCGCGACCATTTGCCGGTCAGCATGCCGAGAACGGGGGCGCCAGCGACGACGCCGAGTGCGTAACCGGAGATCAGCAGGCCGGCGGCCGAGATCGACACACCGAGATCTTTGCTGACGTCGATCAGCAGGCCCATGATGACGAATTCGGTGACCCCGATGCCGAAGGCACCGGCCGTCAGCGCGTAGAGAGCGAGAGGCATTGGCTTGGATCCTTGTCCTTGGGAGGAAGGAATGGAAGGTTGATGCACCGCAATATCGGCGCCCGAGACTTGCCTGTGTAGCCGCATAAGCGGATAATCATTTGTGAATTGAAGTCACAGGTGAGATCCGTCGAGCAAGTTCGCGGCACAACGCTCACGATCGGGAATTACAAGGCAGGGAACAGACAATGGACAACCGCGCCGGTGAAATGGAAGTCTTTGCCCTTGCCGCAGAACTCAAAAGCTTCTCGGCGGCCGGACGAAAACTCAAGCTCTCGCCGTCCGCCGTCAGCAAGCTCGTGACCCGGCTGGAGGACCGGCTCGGCACCCGCCTCGTGGTCCGCTCCACCCGCATGCTGCAGCTGACGCCGGAGGGGGAGACCTATCTGGGGCGGGCGCAGCGCATCCTGGCCGAGATCGCCGACACGGAAGAGATGGTCTCCGGCGGCGGCCGGACGCTGCCGCGCGGTCCGCTGTCGATCAACGCTTCGGTCGGCTTCGGTGAACGTTATGTCCTGCCGCTCACCTGCGAATTCCAGCAGCTTTTCCCGGATGTGCAGCTCGATATCACGCTGACCGACGACATCGTCGATTTGATCCGCGAGCGGGTCGATATCGCCATCCGCCATGGGCCGATGCGCAACTCGTCCCTGATGGCGCGAAAGCTCGGCGAGAGCCGCCAGGTGGTGATCGCATCGCCGGGTTATCTGGAACGTCACGGCGTTCCCAGCACGCCGGCCGAGCTCATCCATCACAACTGCATCAATTTCAATTTCCGCCGCGCGGTCGAGGGCTGGCCTTTTCGTGATCCGCAAACCGGCAGCCGGGAGCTGTTGCCGGTTTCCGGAAACCTGAAGGCGAGCAACGGCTCGATCATCCGGCAGTTCTGCCTGGATCACCTCGGCATCGGCCGCGTCGGGCGTTTCCATGTGGAGCCGGATATCGAGGCCGGCCGGTTGGTACCGGTTCTGGAGGATTTCAACCCTGAGGACATCGAGGAAATCCATGCCGTCTATGCCGGCCATGAGCACCTCGCCCTCCGCATCCGCACCTATATAGATTTCCTCGCAGCGCGGCTTTGACGCATATCGCGCAAAGGACGCAGCGTCACGGGGTAACCATAAGTCGAACAAAGACCTTAATCCCGATCGTGTTGATCGTGAAAAGTGTCTTCCATGCCACAGATTCGCCTTGCTTTAGCCGATTTCCCTACCCAAATCCTGGGTTCAGGAGAATCCCGGCATGAGTGACCAACTGAACGACATCATCGCCCGTCTGCGGGCGGAGGTAACCGCCGATTCGGCGGAGTACCCACACGTGAACGTGCCGCTGGAAGACCTGCGGCTCATCGTCCAGAGCTTCGAAATCCTTCATGCGGAGAAGGAAGCGCTGCGCCGCCGCGTGGAACAGCACGCGGAAGTCGTAGAAGCCGTCGAAGTCTTTATCGCAGCTTACCGCGATAAATATAAGAACTATGGCAACGGCGGCGTTCGCCCCAGCGCCGTGCTTCGCCGAGAGGTACGGATGATCTGGGCTGCCCTGAACGGCCACGTCCTGGCGACCGAGAGCACGTTCTGACCGTTGCGGGGCATGCTGGGCCGGGGCGGTACTCCGGATAGACGCGCCGCCGGCCGTCAGTCCCTGTCCGGCGCGCCGAGCGGGAAGAACGCGCGATAGGGCCGGGCCTCGTCCACCGCGCGCGCAAAGGACGGCCGGGCAAGCAGCCGGCTGCGATAGGCCCGCACATGGGCGAATTGCTCGCCGATCGGGTGCGTCCAGTCCGCGTAGAAGAGGGCAGGCGCCGCGGCGCAATCGGCCAGGCTGAACGCATCGGCCGCCGCCCATTCCCGGCTCGACATCCGCTCGTTAAGCCAGCCATAGGCGGCATCCAGCATGCCGCGCGCTTCCTGCACGCCGTATGGATCGCGGTGCTCTTCCGGCCGGATGGCATTGAACACCACCTTCTGCTGCGGCGTGGAAATGTAGTTGTCGAAGAAGCGGTCCATCATCCGCACATCGAGCGCCGCATCCGCATCGTCCGGGATCAGCTTCACCGGGCCGGGATAATGCAGGCCCAGATATTCGATGACGACCGACGCCTCGAAGACCCGTTTCCCCCCGTCGAGCAGGATCGGAAACCGCTTCACCGGCCACATGCTGCAGAGGTCTTCGTAGGCCGAAGGATCCTCCGGCCCGAGCATGCGGGTGTCGAACTCGGTGCCGTTCTCGTAGAGCGCGGTCAGTACCTTCTGGCAGTAGGACGAGAATGGATGCGAATACAGAACCGGGCGCATGACGGCCTCCCAAACCGATTGCGAAGTGAAACTGGTTTATGAATAACTTAGCTGATTGCTTTTTGCAATCGGTTTTGTGGCGTCGGGCGCGAGATCTTTCCTGTGGCGCCCGGCAGGGCAGAGGGGGCCGGCAGGCACAACGTCTCGGCTCAGGCTTCCAGGGCGACGCCCTCCACGCCGACCGCCTCCCGCATATGCATCGCCCGGATCTCCTTCGCCACCATCTCCTGCAGCCGCCACAGATTGCGGTCGTGGATGCCGAATTCGGCGAGATGCACGACGGTATTGTAGAGATATTCGGCACACGAGCCGCGATGCCCGCAGGCGCGCGCCAGAACCTTTGCGACCTCGTCGAGCGGCAGCAGCGGGCGGACGATGCGCTTGCTGTTGCCGCCGACCCAGAAGGTCAGCGCCCGCACGGTCTCGCCGGCCTGGGTCCGGACCGGCAGCCAGCGGAACGAGGTGAGGCTGTCGCGATTGCTGACCTCGCGGCGCAGTGCTTTTTCGATCTGGACGCGCTTGTCGTCGTCGGCGACCCGGTAGATCACCCCGTCGCAGCGGCCGCCGCGTGACAGCATCATCATCAGGCCCGGCTGTTCCGGCGAGCCGCGGCCGCGCTCGATCCGGAGCGAAAAGGAACGATGCCAGCCGTAGGCCGCCGCCCGCTGACAGGCGATGGAATCGAAGCCCGGCTTCCAGATCAGCGAGCCATAGGCGAACACCCAGAGCGGATCCTCGCCGATTTCCGCGGCCAGCCGGTCGGCGATCTGGATGTAGTCGTCGTCGGCCAGCGGCTCCCATGTGGCCGGCGGGCCGGGGTCCACCTCCTCGCGAAAACAGAGATCGACCAGGTCCTGCGTCAGCGACAATGTGGATGGTTTCGGCATGGCCTTAAACGATTTTTTGGGCAACGGGACGAAAATGACAAGCAGAAAGAGTGCAAGCGCATCGGAGCCGAGTCAACCTGTTTCCCGGCCATTTGCCCGCCATTCCGGGGGGCTCATTCTCCGTTTTGCTGCCCTCAAACCGCCGATTTGCTGCGTTGCCGCATCGACGCCCAGATGTTTTGCTCCAAGGGATCACGGATTGTTTCCGGCTGGAAACTTTCTCGATGACTTGAAGAGTGGAGTTTCTGAACTGATGCGTTGGCTTTTTATCGCGGTTCTGGTGATCCTTGTCGGTTGTGTGCTGAGCATCATCTGGTTGAACGACGCCGGTCTGGGCCGGATCGAGGTCACACAGCCTCAGCCGCAAAACCCGCTGGCCCCGCCGCCGGGCACGCCATGAAGCCGTCCCTTCAGGCTTTGACCGCGATGATGAAGAACCGCGGGAAGCGCAACAGCACCCGCCCGTCGGCCATCGGCGGATAGGCCTTGGCGATGCGGGCGGTGTAGTCGGCCACAAAGGCTTGCGTATGGGTAGGGCCGGCGGCGTCGAGATAGGGCCGCAGCCCGGTCGCCCTGACCCATTCGACGATCGCGGGCGCATTGGCGAGCGGGTGGTAATAGATTGTGTGCCAGACGTCGATCCGGGCGGATTTCGGCATCAGCCGGTCGAAATAGGCGGCAGGCGGCGGCAGCACCGCGCGGCGCACCCGGCCGCCTTCAAAGGCCGCCTTCCACGGGCCGGCCGCGCCGGTTTCCTCCATCAGCACATGGCTGGGTTCGGAGAGGTTGTCCGGCATCTGCACCGCGAGCACGCCTCCGGGACGCAGGTGATCCATGAGCCGGGCGAGCACCGAGATATGGTCCGGCACCCACTGGAAGACCGCATTGGCGTAAAGCAGGTCGGCCGGCTCTTCCGGCACCCAGGTATTCAGATCGGCCTTGGTGAATTGCGTGCCGGGCAGTCGCTTGCGGGCGGCCGCCAGCATGTTGTCGTCGCTGTCGAGGCCGGCGACATTGGCAACCCCGAAACGCTCCGCGATCAGCTCCGTCGAATTGCCGGGCCCGCAGCCGAGGTCGTAGGCACGGACTGCCGAGCCGAGCGGCACCTGCGCCAGAAGATCGCGCGCCGGCCGCGTCCGCTCGTCCTCGAATTTCACATATTGCTCTGCCGACCATTCCATGAGCGTCTTCCTCACGTGTTCGTTTCGATGGAACATGGCACTCCGGTGCCCCGGTCTCCATGGGCAAAAATATCAATTTTTGTGATGATCCATTTCATATTATCGCTTGACCTCGGCGGCGGGGCCGGACTTCACTCACCCCGCAATTTTGAAGCGCTAAGGAGATCGCCATGTCCGTCAACACCGCCCCCCGCACCACCACCTGGACGTTCGTGGATGGCGAATGGCTGGAGGGCAATCCGAAGCTGATCGGCCCCACCTCGCATGCCATGTGGCTCGGCTCGACCGTGTTCGACGGCGCCCGCTGGTTCGACGGCATCGCGCCGGACATCGACCTGCATTGCCAGCGCGTCAACCGCTCGGCCACGAACATGGGCATGAAGCCGGTGATGCAGGCCGAAGAGATCGAGGCGCTCGCCTGGGAAGGCGTCAGGAAGTTCGACGGCAAGACGGCGATCTACATCAAGCCGATGTACTGGTCGGAGCACGGCATGCCTTACAGCGTCGTCACCGCCGACCCGGACTCGACCCGTTTCGCGCTCTGCCTGTTCGAGGCGCCGATGCAGACCGCCAAGCCCTCGTCGCTGACCGTCTCGCCCTTTCGCCGCCCGAACCCGGAAGTGGCGATCACCGGCGCCAAGACGGGCAGCCTTTATCCCAACAGCGGCCGCATGATCATGGAAGCCCGCAACCGCGGCTTCGACAATGCGCTGGCCCGCGACATGAACGGCAATGTCGCCGAGACGGCCTCCTCGAACATCTTCATGGTCAAGGACGGGGTGATCATGACGCCGATCGCCAACGGCACGTTCCTTGCCGGCATCACCCGCTCGCGCGTCATCGGCCTCCTGCGCCGCGGCGGTTTCGACGTGCGCGAGACGACGCTGACCGTGGACGATTTCATGGATGCCGACGAGATCTTCACCTCCGGCAACTATTCCAAGATCGTGCCGGTCAACCGTTTCGAGGAACGCCAGCTCCAGGAAGGCCCGGTCGCCCGCAAGGCGCTGGAACTCTACATGGACTGGGCCCGCTCCCCCGGCGACGAGGCCTGAGGTTTTTCCATCCCTGGCCCGCCGTCCGGTCGCTTAACCAGCGCCGCCTGATCCGGCGGGTTATTTCCCCGCCTTCACCGTCAGCTTGTCGGCGGAGATTTCTCCGCCGATCTCGGCCTTGCGGGTCTTCTTGTCGAAGGCGCAGATTGTGCTGATCGTCACCTTGGCGCCGACCGCCTTGCCGGAGACGACGGCAAGCCCGTAGCTCTGGCTGCCGAAGGGGTCGACGAGTGCCTTGCCGTTCTCGATCAGCCCCTTGGCGGCGGTCACGCAAGCCTTGGCGACCTCGGCCTGGAAACCTGACCAGGCGTCGTCCGAGGAGGCATGCGCGACGGTGACGCTGGATGCGAGGAGGGCGGCGGCGAGAGCAGAAGTGGTCTTCATCGAACGGGCTCCGAATCGTGATCTGGCCCGTTTCTTGTATCCGGAAATTTCAGCAGGTTCTTCATCCGATCGGCTTGATTTTTGGCAAGTTCACCGTTGCCTCTTGGCCCCTCCGCTCCTATGTTCCCGCACGACGCTATACCCAGGTATCTGCCGAACCCAGGTAGCTATCGAACAAGGAGTAGACCAATGGCCTTCGAACTTCCCGAACTCCCCTACGACTACGAAGCTCTTTCGCCCTTCATGTCGAAAGAGACGCTCGAATTCCACCACGACAAGCACCACAAGGCTTATGTCGACAACGGCAACAAGCTCGCTGCCGAAGCCGGCATGGCCGATCTGTCGCTCGAGGAAGTCGTCAAGAAGTCCTTCGGCACCAACCAGGGCCTCTTCAACAACGCTGCCCAGCACTACAACCACGTCCATTTCTGGAAATGGATGAAGAAGGGCGGCGGCGGCACCAAGCTGCCGGGCAAGCTCGAAGCTGCGGTCGCCTCCGATCTCGGCGGCTTCGACAAGTTCAAGGCCGATTTCATCGCTGCCGGCACGACGCAGTTCGGCTCCGGCTGGGCCTGGGTTTCGGTGAAGGACGGCAAGCTCGTCATCTCCAAGACCCCGAACGGCGAGAACCCGCTGGTTCACGGTGCCGAGCCGATCCTCGGCGTCGACGTCTGGGAACATTCCTATTACATCGACTACCGCAACGCCCGCCCGAAATACCTCGAAGCCTTCGTCGACAGCCTGATCAACTGGGACTACGTCCTCGAGCGCTACGAAGCCGCCACGAAGTAATCGAACGGCTTAATCGTCGGTCTTTTGAGAACACCCGGTGTCACAAGGCGCCGGGTGTTTCTGTTTTGGCATTCGCGAAGCCCCCAACTTTCAAAGGAAGCAGCATGACCGAACCTTCGATCGAGGCAGTCCTAGCAGAGCTCGCCGCCCGCGAGCCGATCTTCGATGACCGCAAATTCGGCACCAGCCGGGAAGCTCTGGAGGCGATGACCGAAGAGACGTTCTGGGAGATCGGCGCAAGCGGCCGGGTCTACGGCCGGGATGTTGTCATCGCCAATCTCCTTGTGCGATACCGCGAACACGAACAGCATAACTGGCCCTGCCGGGATTTCACAATCAACCGCCTCGCGGACGACCTTTACCATCTGTCCTATATTCTGGAGGAGCCCGACCGCCTCAGCCGGCGGTCCACGTTCTGGAGGAGAACTGCGACCGGCTGGAAGATCGTCTTTCATCAGGGAACGGTGATTGCTTAAAGGACGGGTTTTCACGGCTCGCTTGTTTCCCGCACAATGATCCAAAATAGTCATAAGTGACCATTTTGGAGGCTGAAATTGTCGGAAGTCAGTTTGAAGGATGTCAAGGCCGGCTTTTCCGGCTTCGTCGATCAGGCGGCCGCAGGCGAATTCGTGACGATCACCCGGCACGGCAAGCCGGCAGCCGTGATCGTCAGCGTTGAGGCCGCGGAGGCCGCAAGGAAGGCGCTGCGAAAGGATCGCCCCAGCCTCGTCAGGTACCTGCGGAATTTCCCCGCCGATATCGACCTCGATGATGATGTCTTCGCCCGAAATCCCGCGCCGAGCCGTGAGGTCGACCTGTGACGGGCTATCTTCTCGATACCAATGCCGTTTCGATGTTCTCACCCTCGAAGGCCGGCACCTCTTCGGAATTTGCCGGTTGGGTCGAGGCGCAGGAAAAGCAAGAGACGATCTACCTGTCTGCGATGACCATCCACGAGATCGAAAAAGGCATTCGATTGTTGGAAGGCAAGGGCGCGACCTCGAAGGCGACACTCATCGAGCTTTTTCTGCAGGGACTGATTGCAGGATATGGTGATCGCATCCTGCCGATCGATGCCGAGACGGCGCGGGAAGCCGGCAGGTTGGAAGCCCGGGTCATGTCAGCCGGCCATAGTCCCGGCATGGCGGATGCCATGATCGCCGGAGCCGCGAGCCTTCGCGGGCTGACGATCATCACCCGTAACCTCAAGCACTTCCTCCTGTTCGGGGTGGCGGTGAAGTCACCCGACGAATTGTTGCTCTGACGTTTCAAATGCAGGTCGGCTGCCGCCGCTCCGGCCATGTCACACGCCTGTCACAACCACCGACTACCTCCGCGAAATGCCCCACGAAAAACCGCTCCTCCGCTTCGGCGTGATCGCCGATCCGCAATATGCCGACCTGCCGCCATGGCTGGAGATGGACCGTTATTACGCCAACAGCCTCGACAAGCTGGGCGAGGCGATCGGCGTGCTGAACGGTGAGGATCTTTCCTTCGTGGTGACGCTCGGCGATCTCATCGACCGGGGTTGGGAAAGCTATGATCCGGTGCTTGCCGTCTATCAGGGCCTGCGCCACGAGAGCTTTCTGATGCCGGGCAATCACGATTTCTTCGTCGCGCCGGCGCAGCTCGACGATGTCCATGCGCGGCTCGGCATGCCGTCCGCCTGGCACGATTTTTCCCGCGGCGGTTTCCGCTTCGTGGTGATTGACGGCAACGAGATCAGCCTGTTTTCGACCCCTGAAGGCCATCCGCGCCACACTTTGGCGCAGCGGCGGCTGGAAACATTGCTGGCCGAAGGCGCGATCGACGCCAAGGAGTGGAACGGCGGCATCGGCGACGAGCAGTTCGACTGGCTGGAAGCGGTGCTCGAGCGGGCCAACGCGGCGGACGAGAAGGTCGTGGTCATGGGCCACTATCCGCTCTACCCCGAAAACGAGCACAATCTCTGGGGTTGCGAGCGGCTCACCGATCTCTTCGCCCGCTCCGGCAATGTCATCGCCTATCTGAACGGCCACAACCACGTGGGCAATCTCGGCTGCGCCGGAAACACGTGGTACGTCAACTTCAAGGGCATGGTCGATACACAGACGGAAAACACCTTTGCCGTCGTCGAGATTTTCGCCGACCGCATCGAGATCATCGGCCACGGCCGTGAGGAAAGCCGCACTCTCGCTCTTTAAGGCCGGACTGGCTCAGCCGCGCGCGGCCCAGGAAAGCCCGCGCCGCAGGATGCTGCGCATATGCGGATGCTCGAATTCGGCCGCCACATGGCCGAGCGCCGAATAGAAGATCCGTCCCTTGCCAAAATGGCGCTTGAAGACGACGGGCATTGTCACATTGCGCACCGCCTCGTCATATTCGCCTGAAAAGGTGGTCGTCGCGAGGATTTCGACCGAGGGGTCGTAATGCAGGTAATACTGCTCCGACCGGTAGTCGAAATCCGCAATGCCCTGCATCACCGGGTCGTCGGGGCGAGTGACGTTGACGCGGTAGTCGATGATATTGCCCGGATGCGCCACCCAGGTGACCCCGGCAAGATAACGGAAAGCAGCACTCTCCTTGAAGGAAGTCGCAAGCGCCCCGTGATGGCCGCCAAGACCGAGCCCGCCGCGCACCGCTCCGACAAGCGCATTGGCATCCACCCTTTCCAGCTTTTCACCGGTAATGATCGGCACCAGCAGGTCGGCATCGGCGATGGTCTGGGAGCCGAAGATTCCGAGATCGCCCGTAACCTCGACCGAAAACCCGTCCTCCCGAAGGATCTCGCCGACAACGCCGGCGCATTGCTCCGGCTCATGGATATTCAATCCGCCCCAGACGATGATTGCCTTGCGCATTCGATGTCTCCAAGCCCTGATGATTCCTGACGAAGCGGGCGCACCATAGGGACAAAGCCGCCGGCTGTCAGGGGAGGGCGAAGGTCGCGGGACACGGGCGCGGTCACATAGGCGGATTGGTCCAGCCCTGAACCCAGAGCGACCGCAGTTTTTCGCCTTCGCCGCGAAAGAAGTCATCCGCCAGTTCGCAGTGCTCCACCCGGTCGGCGCGGAAATTGCGGATTGCCTGCCTGAGTTCGCACCAGGCGACGATATTGGCGGTCTGCGAATAGTAGATCAGCGCCACCGGCCGGATCGTCCGTTCCGTGGCGCGGGCCTGTTCGTCGCGGTAGTCGAGCGCCAGCTTCTGCTCGTCGCGGATCGCCCGGCGCACCATCGCAAGGTCGAGAGCGTCCGGCACGGGTGCCACCGAGCCCCAGGCATGCAGCGCATTGGCGGAAAACGTGCCGGCAAGCGGTGCCGGCACCACGGCGGCAATCTTGCGGTTGACCTGCTTGGCCGCCTGCCGCAGCTCCGTGTCGCCTGTCCGTTCCAGCAGTGCCAGGGCGAGCACGATCGCCTCCGTCTCCTCGATCGACAGCATCAGCGGCGGCAGCGTGAAGCCGGGGCGCAGGATATAACCGATGCCCCGCCCGCCTTCGATCGGCACCCGCATCGCCTGAAGCGCCGCGATATCGCGGTAGATCGAACGCACCGTCACTTCCAGCTGCAGGGCGATCTCCGCCCCCGTCACCGGCTTTTTGGCGAGCCGGAGGATCTGGATGATCTCGAACAGGCGCGAGGCCTTGCGCATGCCGGTCTTCCTTGTGGCGAGACGATCGCTACTGACAATACGCTGTCAGTTGGGCTGCCGTATAGGACCGCATATCCGGTTGGAAAACAAGGCTTCGGCATCCGAAGCCGATTATGCGAGGCTCAGGAAACTGACATGACTTACACCGAAAACCTCTGGCTCTTCTTCACCCTCCTCTTCGGAATCATCGTCGTGCCGGGCATGGACATGATCTTCGTGCTCGCCAATTCTCTGACCCGGGGCCGCACGGCGGGGCTTGCCGCCACGGCCGGCATCATCGCCGGTGGGCTGGTGCACTCGCTTTATGGGGCGGTCGGCGTCGGCCTGCTCGCAAGCCTGATGCCGGTGCTGTTCAAGCCGCTGCTGATCGCCGGCGCGCTTTACATGGCCTGGATCGGCGTGAGCCTGATCCGCAGTTCGATCACCGTCGATCATGTCGGCCCGGCGGACACGCGGTCGAACTGGGAAGCGTTCCGGCGCGGCGCGGTGACCTGCCTCATCAATCCCAAGGCCTACCTGTTCATGCTCGCCGTGTATCCGCAGTTCCTGCGGCCGGATTTCGGGCCGCTTGCCCCGCAGGCGACAATCATGGCAGCGATGACGGCCGCGACCCAATTTGCGATCTATGGTGGCCTCGCCGCCGCCGCCGGCCACGCGCGAAAATTCCTGGTCGGCAATCGCAGCGCGACGATCTGGGTCGGGCGGATCGCCGGCCTGCTGCTGCTTGCCGTTTCCATGCTGACGCTCTGGGAAGGGCTGAGGGCCTGACGGACGGCTTGAGCAGTTCTCGGCAGACACATGTCCTTCACATTCCGTGCCAGCCCGGCAACAGGCGGAGCGCTCGCGGCCTCATGACAGAAAAGTTACTTTTTTCAAACGCATAAGCCGGCAATCATGAGCTCGCTAAAATGCGCCGGCATGACCGGTCTATGAGGAGAGGAATGGATGAAGTTTAAACTGATTGCCGCCGCCGCGGCCGTGCTCTGTCTTGGCTTCACGGCCGTGACCGCGCAGGAAACGCCGATCGCCAAGCGCCAGGCGCTGATGAAGGGTATCGGCGGTGCAGCCGGCGCTCTGGGTGGGATCGCCAAGGGCGAGAAGCCCTATGACCAGGCTGCCGTGCGCACGGCGCTGACCACGATCAGCACCAATATCAAGGCCTTCCCGGATCAGTTCCCGGCAGGCTCCGAGACCGGCGAAAAGACCAAGGCCGCACCGGCCATCTGGGAAAAGAACGCGGAATTCCGGGCGAATGCCCAGAAGCTCGGGTCCGATGCGGAGGCGCTTCTGGCTTCCATGCCGGCAGACCAGGCCGCCGTCGGCAAGGCCCTGCAGACACTCGGTGGCAACTGCAATACCTGCCATCAGAACTTCCGCCTGAAGTGAGTGCGGGCCAGTTTTGGAACCTGAGGACGGCTGCAGCTTGCTGCGGCCGTCCTTGCATTGCAGAGTGACGCCGGAGGAGGAAGGCGATGGCATCGATATGGTCCAAAATCCTGGCGGCGGGCGTCGTGGTGATCGCGGCGGGTGCCGCCACGGCCTGGACGCTGACCAAGCCCGATCCCCATCCCGATTCCCATTGGGCGGGCCTCGGCGCGCCGGATCTCGCCAAGGGCGAGCAGCTCTTCTGGGCCGGCGGCTGTTCGAGCTGTCATGCCGCGACGGGCGCCACCGGCGATGCCCTGAAGGTTCTGTCCGGGGGCAGGGCGCTGCCGAGCCCGTTCGGCACCTTCCATATTCCCAACATCTCGCCCGATCCGAATGCCGGCGTCGGCAACTGGACCCTGGCGCAGTTCGGCAATGCCACGACCCGCGGTGTGGGGCCGGACGGCGAACACCTCTTCCCGTCCTTCCCCTACGGTTCCTATTCGAGGCTCTCGGCCAAGGATATCAACGATCTCTTCGGGTACCTGAAGACCCTGCCGGCGAGCACCAATGTCGCGCCGCCGCACGAACTGCCGTTCCCCTTTAATATCCGGCTGGCGGTCGGCGGCTGGAAATTCCTCTATTTCAACGACCAGCCGCGGGTGCAGCTTGCCTCCGCCGACGACAAGGTCAAGCGCGGCCAGTTCCTGGTCGAAGGTCCCGGCCATTGCGGCGAATGTCATACGCCGCGCGACGCGACGGGCGGTTTTCTCCCCGACCGCTGGCTCGCCGGCGGCCCGAACCCGGAGGGCAAGGGAACCATCCCCAACATCACGCCGGGCTCGAAGGATATCGGCTCGTGGAGCGAGAGTGACATCGCCGGTTACCTCGAAACCGGTTTCACACCGGATTTCGACACCGCCGGCGGCTCCATGGTTGAGGTGCAGCAGAACATCGCGCATCTGCCGAAAAGCGATCTTGAGGCGATTGCGGCCTATCTGAAGGCGGTGCCGGCGCGGTAGGTGGATCTGGGGGCGAGCCATGAACCTAGGGGAATACAAGGGCCATTCCGCGGTCATCGAATTCGATGCCGAAGACGAAATCTTCGTCGGCCATGTAGCTGACATAGCCGATCTCATCGGCTTCCATGCCGATACTCTCGCGGAAGCTGAGACCGCCTTCCGCGAGGCGGTCGACGATTATCTCGAAATCCTGGCCAAGGCCGCCGGATAGGCCTCGGCCGCAGGACTTACGCGAGCGCCTGCGTGTAGCGCATGCCGGTGACCGGGCGCGGCTTGAAATCCATCTGCTCGTAGAAGCGGTGGGCGGCGAAATTGCCGGTGGCGGCGCTGACCGAAAGATAGCCGCAGCCGGCGCTCCTGGCGATCTCGCGGGCGCGCGATACCAGGTGCTGGCCGATGCCGTGGCCGCGATGGCCGTCGCGCACGAAGAGATGGTGCAGGTCCATGCCGCGCGTGCCTTCCTGCGCCCGGTAGACCGGTACGAGGATGGCGTAGCCGATCAGATCCGAGCCGGTATCGGCGACAAGCGCGCTGATCCACGGCATCTCGCCGAACAGGTCGCGCTCGAGTTTTTCAGGGGTGATGGCGGCGGGATCGTTGTGATGTGCCGCGAGCAGCGCGATCATCTCGTTGAGTTCCGGCAGGTCGCGCGATTTCGCGTTGCGGATCGTCACGACCGGCGGGCGGGGCAGGGTGATATCGGTATCTTCGGTCATTTCCGGCATCCTTGTTCGGTCTTCTTGCCGTCAGGTGCCTTTTGAAACAACAAAGCCGCCTGACGGCGGCTTTTTGACATGATGATCTGTCGAGCCGCCCTTTAAAGGAAGGCCCAAAAATACGAGCAGGCGGTGGTCGTGCGCGTGTTGATCATGGCGCTTTGATGCTCCCGATCTCAAATCTTGTCAAGAGTGATCTGCAAAACGATTGGCAGCCGTCATGATCGCCTCCGCCATGCCCTGGTCGGCGGTCGAATGGCCGGCATTCTCGATCATCACCAGTTCGCTCCCCGGCCAGGTTTTTGCCAGTGCAAATGCCGTTGCCGGCGGCCCCTGCAGGTCGAGCCGACCCTGGATCAGCACGCCCGGTATCCCGGAAAGCCGGTTGGCCTGGCGCAAAAGCTGACCATCCTCCAACCAGGCGCGGTTTTCGAAATAATGGACGCAGAGCCGCGCCCGGGCGAGCACGAAAGCCGGATCCTGCCAGCGGTGCGGCAGCCCGGCCTGCGGTTCCGCCGAGATCGAGCCCGCCTCCCAATGATGCCAGTCGAAAGTGGCTTTCTGGCGGATGGCCGGGTCCGGGTCATTGAGAAGCGCATGATAGGCGGCAACGGGATGGCGGTCGCGCAAGGGCTCCGGAATGGCCGCGACGAACTTTTCCCAGGCTTCCGGCAGGAAGATAGACAGACCGTTGTAAAGCCAGTCGATTTCGGCCCAGCGCGTCGTGGTGACACCGGCAAGGATGATCGCGCGGACGTGTTCTGGAAAAGCCTGCGCATAGGCCAGCGCCAGCGTCGCGCCCCAGGAGGAGCCGAACACCAGCCAGCTTTCCACCTGTAGCCGCTCCCGCAAAGCCTTTATGTCGCCGATCAGATGCTGCGCCGTATTGTCGGCAAGATCAACGCCGAAATCGCCTGCGTTCGGCGTGCTTTTCCCGCAACCGCGCTGGTCGAACTGGATGATGCGCCACACCGCGGGATCGAAATGCCGTCTGGCGCTATCCGACATGCCCGACCCCGGCCCGCCATGCAGCAACAGCACCGGTTTGCCGTTGGGGTTGCCGGAAAGGGCAAAGAAGATCCGGTTGCCGTCGGGCCTCTCGAGGAAGCCGGTCTCATAGGGGGTGAGGGTTGGGAAGAGGGCGGTCGGTGCGGCTACTGCGTTTTCCGTCATCTGCATTCCCTTATTTGTGTCTTCACCTCGCCTGTTCAAATGCACGGGTCCGACAAGCGGCTTGAGTTTTGCCGATTGCTCGTGATGGGGTATATTACATCAGGCATCACGGGGCCCCCGATGGCGAAAGCGACCCTGGTTCGGAAGACGCGTAGCTATCTGCGTGAAGGCGTGTTCGTTGAAATCGTGGTCTGGCGTGTGCCGGCTTCGCTACGCGGAAGCGCTCACTAGTTCAAGTAGAGGATGGCGCTGGTGGCTCAAGGCGAGTGCGTGTTGCGATATGACACCGAGGCCGGCAAAGGCGATCACAGGCATTTCGGTGCATTGGAAACGGCATATTTTTTCAAAGATATCGACCAGCTTTTGACCGATTCCACCGCTGATGTGAGAGGATGGCTCCCTATGACAGAATCCACTTCGAATTCGACATAGAAACCGCAGCCTGATGCAAACCTGCTGCCGCCCTCAATGCTCCCCCTCGCACAGCCCGTGATCCGAAAGCGCCCGGATCACATAACAATCCTCGATCGAATGGCCGTCGCAGTGTGAGATGATCCGTTCGAGCTCGTGCTCCAGCTTCTTCAGCTTCTCGATCTTTTCGCGAACGGCGACCAGATGATCGGCGGCGATCCTGTCGGCGTTGGCGCAGGGTTGGTCGGGGTGCTGGCTGAGCGCGATCAGTTCGCGGATCGCCGGGATGTCGAGGCCGAGGTCGCGGGCATGGCGGATGAAGGCGAGCCGTTCGAGATCGTTTCGCTCATACCGCCGCTGGTTGCCTTCCGAACGTTCGGCCGCTTCGATCAGACCCATCTGCTCGTAATAGCGGATGGTCGGCACCTTGACGCCGGTGCGTTTCGAAAGATCGCCGATCGACAGCATCGCTGAAAATTCCTCTTGAAGCTCTAGTCACTGGAGGAATTATCTAGTCGGTCATCGGTGCGACGACAAGTCGGCCGGACCAACCAGAGAGCAATCAGAAGGTGACGACATGAACGGATGCTGCAGCCATTGCCACGCGAGGCTCGACGGGTTCTTGAGGGATATCGGCCGGTTCTTCTGGGCGCTCGTCGCCACGGTGGCCGGCATGTGGCTGATACTGGCGATGGAGATGTTACGGCGGTCGCGGCCGCAATGGGACCGCGAACAGCCCGCAAACGAAGAGCTGTCCGCGATGATCGCCGCCGACAATGGCGCCGATCGCCCAACGTAAAACGGCTGCAGCCCCTGGCAAGGCTGCAGCCGCTGAAGGCATATATAAGATTACATGGAGAGCAGCGGATCGTCTTCGGTGCCGTTCTGCTGCTGTTTCTGCGCGTTGCCCTGTGCCAGGGCCGCCGGGTTGCCGCCCATGTCCATTGCCGCTTCCTGTTTCTGGCCGTTGACGCCCATGGCTTCGAGGATCGCCTTGCGGATATCCGCCTCGATCGCCTCGCGGTCTTCCGTGGACATGGTCTTGAGATCGTCTTCGGTGAGATCCTTGTCCTTCAGATACTGTTCGCGGATGCGCTCGGCGAACGTCTTCTTGGCGAGATCCATGAACTCGTCCTCGTATCGCGTCGAAGGCGCCTCGCCAAGCCAAGTGTCGCCGGCATCCTGATCGACTTCGACGCCCTGGCTTTCCATCGTCCAGAGGCTATCTGCCAGCTTTGCGCCGAACACCGTATCGCTGCCGGTCATGCCGCCCGATACGGATTGCCGCGGCGCCGCATAGTCGTTGCCGCCCGAAGCATTCTTGTCGCCGCCGTTCTTGCCAAGGATACCATAAAGAGATGCGTAATATGGGTTGGTGCTGCCAATTGTCGTCATCGCGACTCTCCTCGTGTGAGACCACCAGCGGCTTAGGTCCCGAAACCTGCGCCGAGCTTTCGGATTTTGACTTGTGTCGGCAGCGTATAAGAATATAGGGTACCCCCCTATATTACATGGAGACGCTCGTGGCGCATACCATTCGAGAAAAGGCAAAGCTTCTGGCGCGGGTGCGCCGGCTGAAGGGGCAGATGGAGGCGGTCGAGCGTGCGCTGGAAGCCGAGGCGCCCTGCGGCGAGGTGCTGCAATTGCTCGCCTCGATCCGTGGCGCGCTTTCCGGGCTGACCGGTGAAGTCATGGAGGATCATCTGCGCGAGCATATCCTTCATGCCGATGACGAGAAACAGCGGGCACAGGCGGTCGACGAATTCGCCGACGCGCTCCGCACCTATATCCGCTGATTGAGATGAAGGAGAAGGCCATGCCCCATTCCATCGAGGAACTGAAGCACGAGCATGTGTTTCTGGGCGCCGACCATGAGCGCAACGAGCGCAAGGTCTGGCTGGTGATCGCACTGACCGCGACGATGATGGTGGCGGAAATCGTCGCCGGCTCGGTCTTCGGTTCGATGGCGCTGACCGCCGACGGCTGGCACATGTCCACCCATGCCGGCGCCATGCTGATTGCGGCGCTCGCCTATCTTTATGCCCGTCGCCAGGCCCGCAATCCGCGCTACACGTTCGGCACCGGCAAGCTCGGTGATCTCGCCGGCTTCGCGAGCGCCATCGTGCTGGCATTGATCGCGCTGTTGATTGCCTGGGAGAGTTTTGTCCGCCTCGCCAACCCGGTGGCGATCGATTTCGATCAGGCGGTCCTCGTGGCGGTGGTCGGGCTGGCCGTCAACCTGCTCAGCGCCTGGCTGCTCCGGGAGGATCACCACCATTCTCATGGTGGCGGCCATGCCCATCACGGAAGTCATGCCTATGACGGCGGCCATCATCACGGGCACCACGGCGCCCATGCGCATCAATCCGCCGCCAAGGACCATAATCTGCGCGCCGCCTATCTGCATGTCCTCGCCGATGCGCTGACCTCGGTTCTGGCAATCGCGGCGCTGATTCTCGGCCGGTCCTACGGCTGGGTCTGGCTGGATCCGGTCATGGGCGTGGTCGGCGGCCTGGTGATCGCCCGCTGGTCCTGGGGGCTGATCCGGGTGACAGCAACGGTGCTTCTGGACGCGCAGCCGGATGACGCGGAACTGGCGGGCAGAATCCGCCGGAGCGTCGAGACGGAGGAGGACAGGATTTCCGACCTGCACGTCTGGCAGGTGGGGCCGGGGCACCATGCGGCGATCGTCGCGCTGGTCACGCCAAAACCCCAGGCTCCGTCCTTCTACAAGGATAAGCTCCGGGGCATCCGGGATCTGTCGCATGTGACGGTGGAAGTCACGCCGGCTGGAACGGCGTAGCCGGATTAGAACTCGGCGAATTCCTGGTAGCGGCCTTCGACCCAGTCCTTCCGAATGCCTCGGACCTGCATGTCGACGTTTGCGGAGCCCGCATCGTCGATTTCCATGACCCAGAGCGCATTGGCAAGCGAAGACGACAGCAGCGTGCTGCTTCCCGTCAAGGCATTCGCCGAACGCTGCGCAGCGACAGTCTCGCGCTGAGGCGCTTCTTCGACTTTCCGGTCCATCTCTTGTGCCCGGTTGGGGTAATAATAGCCGTTGAGGCCGCTATCGATCTTCATGGCGAAACGCCCGTGTTCAGAATGGTTAACAAATGGTTAACGCCTGAACCTTGCGCGAGGCTTGCGTCCGGGATTGCCGATTGACGACAGGGGCTTGACAAAAAAATGACAATGAACGGCTGTTCGGCGCGTTCCTTATCCGTTCCGACTGCGGAGAAACGCGTCGAATATCGCCTGGGTAAGCCGCTGGTTCTGGCGGTACCAGGTGTCCTGCGTGTAGAAGACCGGTTCGGCGGGGTCCCAGCCGCTTAAGGTAAAGTCGCTCTGGCGGGAGAAGAAGGCGACGAACTCTTCTTCGCTTGCCCAGGTGGCGATGGCCGGTCCCGGATGAAAGCCGTCCTGGATGTCGCAGAGAGTGACGCCCGTCTCGGTGCGGATCAGGCCGTGGCCGCAGAAGTCGCGGTGGAATTCGTGGATCAGCCCTTCGCCGATCCCGGCCTGCTGCAGCTTTTCCCACACCCGGCGCATCCGCTCGGCCCCGAGCGCCTTGTGCGAGAGCCTGTCGCGCACCTCCGCCCGCCGCCGGTCCATCTCCTCCTCGGTGGCGTTGATTAAAGGGTAGGGCGGCCAGCCGGGCTGCTTGACCTTGCGCTGCCGCCAGACGGACCAGCCGGCCGCGCCGAGGACAGAGATGATCACGGCGTAGCAGACGATCGGAATGATGATGCCCGCCATCGGCCCTCTAGCCTTCCATGGCGCGGGCCATTTCGGCGAGCTTGCGCACGGTGTTGAGATTGCGCGACGTGCCGGGTTTCAGCGCCGGCAGCTTCAGCTTCGATTTGCCCGAGCCGATCGGATAATGGACATAGATCTCGCGCCCGGCGACGACCGCCTCCTCGCCATCCGGCGCCACCATCTTGTCGAGCGCAGCGTTCGGAGCCTTTTCGGGCAGGAAATGCACGAGCAGGAAATTCGGCTTCGCCTCGGGGAAGGGCGAGTTTTCGGCAATCGCCTCCAGCTCTTCCGTCGAGCGCACCATCACGCCCGGCTTCTTGCCGAATTTTTGGCCCAGCGCCTCGTCCAGCTTACCGGCAACCTTGGCCTCCGCCTCGTCAGACCGGAACAGCACGTTGCCGCTCTGGATGTAGGTCTTCACGTCCGTGAAGCCGAGCCCTTCGCAGATGGACTTGAGTTCGGTCATCTGAAGCGCCGTGCCGGCGACGTTCACTGCGCGAAGCAGGGCAATGTAGACGGTCATTCCTTATCTCCCAAAGGCCAGCCCATCTTATGTTCCGGTGTTGCCGGGCGTGCTTCAAAGGACGGCACGCCCTCCTTGGCAGCCCCTTACGCCTTCCCCGCTACCTTGATCGCAAACGCATATTCGAACGCGATCTCCTCCAGCCGCTGGAAGCGTCCCGATTTGCCGCCATGGCCGGCGGCCATGTTGGTCTTCAAGAGGATCGGCGCGGTGCCCGTCGAGAATTCGCGGACCTTGGCGACCCATTTGGTCGGTTCCCAGTAGGTGACGCGCGGGTCGGTGAGGCCGGAAATGGCCAGAATCGGCGGATAGGGTTTCGCCGCGACATTGTCGTAAGGCGAGTAGGCGGCGATCCACTGGTATTCTTCGAGGCTGTCGATCGGGTTGCCCCATTCCGGCCATTCCGGCGGGGTGAGTGGCAGCGTGTCGTCGAGCATGGTGTTGAGCACATCGACGAAGGGGACGGCGGCGATGATGCCGGCGAATTTTTCCGGCGCCATATTGGCGATGCCGCCCATCAGCATCCCACCGGCTGAACCGCCCTCGGCGATGATGTTCTCGTAGGAGGTGAAGCCCTGGGCCACCAGATGGTCGGCGGCGGCGATGAAGTCCTTGAAGGTGTTTTCCTTGTGTTCCATCTTGCCGTTTTCGTACCAGGCAAATCCCTTGTCCTTGCCGCCGCGGATATGGGCGATGGCATAAACGAAGCCACGATCGGCCAGCGATAGGTTGTTGGTCGAGAACCCGGCCGGAATGGTGATCCCGTAGGCGCCGTAGCCATAGAGCAAGCAGGGCGCCGAACCGTCGAGGGCCACATCCTTGCCGTAGAGCAGCGAGACCGGCACCAGTTCGCCGTCATGCGCCGGCGCCATCACCCGGCGGGTGACGTAATCGTCGGGATTGTGGCCCGAGGGCACTTCCTGGGTCTTCAGGAGAACCCGCTCGCGGGTCGTCATGTCGTAGTCGTAAAGCTGGCTGGGCGTCGTCATCGACGAATAGGAAAAGCGGATCACGTCGCTGTCGTATTCGGCGGCACCCTGGAGCCCCAGCGAATAGGCCTCTTCGGCAAAGGCGATCGCATGTTCCTCGCCGGTCGTCCGGTCGCGGATGATGATCTGCGGCAGGCCGTCCTTGCGCTGCAGCCAGAGCAGGTATCGGGCGAACGCCATGTGGCTGATGATCAGCCGGCCGGGTTCGTGCGGAACGACCTCGGTCCAGTTCTCTTTGCCCGGCGCCGTCACCGGAGCCTGCATGATCTTGAAATCCTTGGCGTCGCCGTCATTGGTGAGGATGTAGAAGACGTCGCCGCCCTCCGTCATCGAATATTCGATCCCTTCCTCGCGCTCGGCGACGAGAGCCGGCTCGGCCGTCAGGTCCCTGGTCGAGAGCAGCCGGTATTCGGACGTCTCGTGGTCGTGGATGTCGATATAGATGAAGTCGTCGAGCAGCGAGCCGCCGACGCCCATGAAGAAACCCGGATCTTCTTCCTCGTAGACCAGCCGGTCTTCCGACTGCGGCTGGCCGACGATGTGGTGGAAGACTTTCGAGGGCCGGTGGTTCTCGTCCTGCAGCGTATAGAAGAAGCTCTTGCCGTCAGGCGCCCAGACCCCGCCGCCGCCGGTATTCTCGACCACGTCGGCCAGATCCTTGCCGGTCGCAAGGTCGCGGATGCGCAGCGTGAAATATTCCGAACCCTTGTCGTCGTAACCCCAGATGCCGCGGGAATGGTCGCTCGTGTGGTCGATGCCGGAAAGCCGGAAATAGTCCTTGCCGACGGCTTCCTTGTCGCCGTCGAGCAGGAGTTGTTTATCCCCGCCGTCGCGCGGGGTGCGGAAATAATGCGGCTGCTCGCCACCGGTCACGAACAGCGTGCCGTAGGCGAACGGTCCGTCCTTCATCGGCACAGAGCTGTCATCTTCCTTGATGCGACCGCGCATCTCGGCAAACAGCACCTTCTGCAGCTCGGCCGTGTCGCCCATGGCCGCTTCCATATAGGCGTTCTCGGCCTCCAGATGCTTGCGGATCTCGGGGTCGAGGATCGACGGATCCTTGAACATCGCCTGCCAGTTGTCGGCCCGGAACCAGGCATAGTCGTCGGTGCGGGTAATGCCGTGGCGGGTATCGGAAACCGGCTTCCTGGCCGCAACGGGGGCGGCGGGAAGATTGGCGAAAGGCGATGGGCGGGAGGTGGCCAAGGAAGCACTCCGGTTGTGATGCGAGGAGTGCCAGAGATAGGGGGCGCTTGCGCGCGAGGCAAGCGGGTTGCTTCCGGAATGCTTAGCTGATGGCGGCCTGCAATGAAGGTTGGGGAATGTCGCGCCCCATGTCCCGCGCCGCCTCGATCCAGCTTTCGATCGCATCCTGCACGTTGGAAAGGGCTTCTTGCGGCGTCTCGCCATCGCTCATGCAGCCTGGAAGATCCGGCACGGTCGCCAGGAAACCGCCGCCATCTTCGGCAGAAAGCGGAGAGACCAGAACGGGATATCGTAATGGACTCATGAGAAAGCCCTCACAGCGTCGATAAATTGCACAAGCTTTCGAATGTATACTGGCTTGATCGGTCGTTTGAAAGGCACGGTCAGGATTTCGCGCATCATAGGATGGCTAACCTTGTAGTGAGAGCTTCCGGATCGCGGCGATGCACAGGAAATACCGAACTCCTCGCAGACTGCCGCAATCTCTTCAATTCGCCAGTCCGCTCGCGGGTTGGCGCGCATTTGTTCCAGACGCTTGCTCACCTCTCTGCCCCATTACCCACCCGATCACATCATCCTATTTCCCGTTCTGGTAGGTGGTCAATCGCGTAACCTTCTCATAGTTTCCCGCGTTCCGAGCCATATTGGATGGGAAATGACATGATGAAAACCTGGTCGCTCGCAGCGCTCGCCCTTGTTTCCGCCCTGCCGGCCCATGCGCTGGATGCCCGAATCGTGAGGCAGCTCGACGCGCTCGCCCCGGATGAACGGCGCGAGCAGCGCTGCGATATCGAGGCGATGGATCGCATCAAGCAGGACAACAAGGGCGAGTTCAAACCGGACAAGGTGATTGCCTATACGTTCGGCGATCCGATCGAGGCCGGCAATGCCATTCGGGCGCCGGGAGCTGTATTCCGCAGCGCCGGCGACTGGTATCGGCTCAAATACAGGTGCGAGACCGGCGACGAAGGGCTGAAAGTCATGTCCTTCGACTACAAGATCGGCTCGAAGGTCCCGAGGGAAGAGTGGGACAAGTATTACCTCTACGAGTGAGCGCTCCGTTCGGCCCTTCGGTCGTATCGCCGAGACTGAAATAACCCGATGCGCTGCCGTCATCCCGGCAGGTTGGGCACGGTCTTGCGGTCCGGGAAGAGCTCGTTGAGCACGGTCATCATGATCAGCGAAAGGGGCAGGGCGAGCATGGCGCCCACCGCTCCCCACATCCAGGTCCAGAACAGGATGGCGATGAACACGATGAAGGGATTGATTTCCCACTGACGGCCCATGATCGCCGGGAAGAGCAGGTTTTCCATGGCAAGATGCACGGTGAAGAAGATGATCGCCGGAATGAGGCCGATCAGCAGGGCGTCATGGGTGAGAATGCCGGCAATCGCCACCGAGATCGTCATCAGCGTGATGCCGAGGAAGGGAATGAAGCTCGAGACGAAGGCGAACATACCCCAGAGCACTGGCATGGAAAGCCCGCCGAAATAGGCAATCAGCGTCATCACCACGCCGAGCCCCAGATAGAGGAGGCTGGCCGTCGCGAAATAATAGCCGAGCACCTCGTCGATCGAATTGAGCACCCGGATTGCCATCAGCCTCTGCCGGCGTGTCGGAAAGGCGAGGATGATCGTGCGCCGCAGCCGCACCCGGCCGTAGAGAAACAGCAGCAGGGCCGCAAAGAAGATCATCCCCTGGATGATCGCCGGCGTCAGGTTGGCGGTGACGATGCCGAGAATATTGCCGGAATTTTCGATCAGCGACTGCATCGACATCGGCCCGGTCTCGAAGGTCGCGGGCGAGACGTTGATCCACTGCTGGCTTTCGAGGAAGGGCTTGATGCGGTTGATGGTCCGCTCGATGAAACTCGGACCTTCCCGCAGCAGCGTCGCGACCGGCTCGGCGAGCGAATTGGCGATCAGGAACAGGACCGCGAAGACGAGCGTCGACAGGATGAGAGCGATGCCGAAGCGCGGCACGCCGGCCTGGCTCAGCCGATCCGCGACGAGGCCGAGGATCAGTCCGACGACGACCGCGAGTGTGACCGGGATCAGGATCAGCGACATGTAATGGACCAGCGACAGGAACACGATCGCGAAAATGCCGATCACCGCCCAGGCCATCGCCACGTCGAGCGCTTCGCGTCCAAGCGGCAGGTTCTCGGTCGATTCGATGTCTTCGGGACGCAAGGCCGTTTCCCCTCGGGGTTGCGCGGCCAGGCCGATCGGATGTCTTTTCGGCTTGCTGCCGTTGCGCGCGCTCATGATCGCCATATGTCCAGAGGTCCCCGTGATGCCTCTTAACGCAAAAGCGGCGCTCCGGTTCCGGGGCGCCGCTTGTCGGCAAAACGGGGTGGATCAGGCTCAGGCAGCGAGCGTCAGGCCGATACCCCAGGGATCCTTGAGCGACCAGCCTTCGGCTGTCCGCGTCGTGGCGATCTCCTGGGTATCGAGCGCCGTCAGCGCCTTGTCCAGCGCCGCCTTGTCGTTGAAGCGCACCGTGTAATCCGAAAGCCCGGTCATGTGGCCTTCGCGGGCCTTCGCGCCGCGGCTGTTCCAGATATTAGCGGCGATATGGTGGTGGTAGTCGCCGGTCGCAAAGAAGCTGGCGCCCGGATAGCGCGCCATGATCTTCAGGCCCAGCACGTCGCGATAGAAGGCGTCGGCCTGCGGGATATCGCCGACCTGCAGGTGGATGTGCCCGACGGCCGTGCCGTCCGCCATTCCACCGAAGGCTTCCTTCGGAGCGCTGTTGTAGAGTTCCTGGAGGTTCAGGCGTTCGGTGGCCATGGCGACCGTGCCGTCCGGCTGGTAGGTCCATTCCTGCGGCGTGCGGTCACGATAGATCTCGATGCCGTTGCCCTCCGGATCGGCGAGATAGATCGCTTCGCTGACCAGGTGGTCGGACGCGCCGTCGAGCCGGATATCGTTGTGGGCGGCATGCGCCAGCCAGCGGGCCAGCTCCTGCCGGTTCGGCACCAGGAAGGCGGTGTGGAACAGGCCGGCGGCATTGCGCGGCGCGCG
This sequence comes from Neorhizobium vignae, assembly GCF_000732195.1. Lineage (GTDB taxonomy): Bacteria > Pseudomonadota > Alphaproteobacteria > Rhizobiales > Rhizobiaceae > Neorhizobium > Neorhizobium vignae. Next base: position 24,644 of record NZ_JNNU01000011.1, on the reverse strand, counting down.
GGCGACATTGTTGCCGGTCGTCAGCGTCAAGAGCGGCTGGCCGTTGACGCCCAGCACTTCGCCGCTCGGGTTCTTTTCGACAACCTTGAGGCCGATAATGTTCTGGTAGAAGCCGGACACCAGCGGCAGGTCGCTAACGACAAGATGCGCGCCGCGGACATGGGCTGGACGGGTAAGGGCGAAGGGCTGCGTGACATCGGACATATCGAATTCCTTTCGGGCGTCGGGCGGATCGAAACGCCCTGTTGCAATCTATATGGTCCATGCTCATCGTTCACGATAGGGCGCAAAATGGCGATTGATCGTCTCCAAATTGTAGACAATCGAGGGGTGCTTGACCTTGGTCAAGGCAGCTCGAAACATGCGAATCTACGACAGGCGAACAGCATAAAAGGAGATCGCATGTACAAGAAGATCATCGTCGCGGTAGACGTTTCCGCTCTGGAGAAGGGCGAGCGCATCCTGCGCACCGCATCGAACCTGCTGGATGGCGACGGCACGATCCTCGTCGTCAACGTTGTCGAGGACATGCCCGGTTATCTCGTCTCCGACCTGGCCGTCGATCTGATCGTGGCTGCCCGTAAGGATGCTGAAACGCAACTCATCGAACTTCGCCAAAAGGTCGGAATCGAGGCCGATATTGAAATCCGCCAGGGCGCGCCGGCGCGCGAAATCCTGGCCGCTTCGGAAGAGCAGGGCGCCGATCTGATCATCGTCGCCTCGCATATCCCGGACCTGTCGAACTATCTGATCGGCGCTACCGCCGACCGTATCGTGCGCCACGCCACCTGTTCGGTCCTCGTCGACCGCTGAAAAGGAACGGAACCATGGATACCGCAAGATATAACAGTGTCCTGAGGGCGAGGAAGGCGGAACTGGAAAACCGCCTGAACCGCATCGAACAGGATTTCGTCACGCCCCGCAATCCGGACGACGACGACCGCGCCGTCGAACGCAACAATGACGAGGTGCTGGAAGAACTCGGCGAAACCGGCGAACGGGAGCTTGCGGCGATCGATGCGGCACTGGGCCGCATCGCCGCCGGCACGTTCGGCATCTGCACCCGATGCGGCCAGCCGATCGCCGAAAAACGCCTGGATACCGTGCCGCACACGCCGCTTTGCCAGACCTGCGCCGGCGAGGTGGCCGGCGAAGTTTAACGCGGGAAACGGAATGTGAATCCCCTCACTCTTGCCTTCCGCCCTTGTCATGCTCATTCTTCGTAGGGGAAACGGAAAGGTCGGATGAGCGAGTTCTTCAACTTCGGGCGGAAATACGATTTTCACGAGATCGTCGCGGATGGCATCATCCACGGCATCGGTATCGTGTTCGCGCTGGTCGGCGCCACCGCACTGATCTTCTACGCCACCGTCTGGTCGAGCTACGGCGAGATCGCCGCGGCCTGGATCTACGGCCTCGGCCTGATCATCTGCCTGTCGATTTCCTTCACCTACAATATCTGGCCGCATTCGCGCACCAAATGGGTGTTGCGGCGGCTCGACCATTCGGCGATCTTCATCCTGATCGCGGCGACCTATACGCCCTTCCTGCAGCGCGGCGCGCATGATCCCTGGATTTTCGGCATGCTTCTGGCGATCTGGGCGACCGCCATTTTCGGCATCACGCTGAAATGCCTGTTTCCCGGCCGTTACGACAAGCTGACGATCCTGCTTTATCTCGCCATGGGCTGGAGCGGCGTGATGGTGGCCGGATCGATCTCGCAATATCTGCCCGCCGTCACCATCTGGCTGATCCTCATCGGCGGCTTCATCTATTCGCTGGGCGTGATCTTCCACGTCTGGGAGCGGCTGCGTTTCCAAAACGCCATCTGGCACGGTTTCGTGGTCGCGGCCGCCGCCGTCCATTACGGCGCGGTCATCACCTGCTTCAGCCTTTCCGGCGGCTTCTGACCGTCGCGGGCCACTCGGAGCCTAGCGGGCGCAGCCGACCGGTTTCAGGCTCGCGACCATCCGCTTGACGATCGCGTCATAAGCCTTGAGGTCTCGGCCGCGATATTCGAGCATCACGAACGCCGCCGCTTCGTCGCAGAGCCGCACGCCGCGCACATAGAGAATGCGGCCGCCTTTGGCGCCCGAATAGCTCGCCCAATCCGCCTCGACCCGCGAATAGGAAATCTGCCAGCCGTCGTCCATTGCCTGTGCGATGCGGTTCGAGGCCTCGCCCTCGAAGGCGGTGTCGAGAAGGTTGGTGCCGAAGACGAGAATGCGGTCGCCATTGGGACCGGTAAACGTTCGGCCATCATCATTGTCGGGCGCCCGTGCCGTCTTGAACCCGGGCGGCACCTCGACACGGTAGCCGAAGCGGGCATTGATGTAGGTCTGCCATTCGGCGGCGGAAGCCGCGGGTACGGCGATCAGCCATGCCAGAGCTATCAGGAAATACCGCATTCCACCCTCCCGCATGAATGCCGATAAAGCTATCAGAAGAGCCGGACGCCAACAATTCTGGACTCGCCGCTCGCGCGTCTGCTATAGTGGACGAAATTGCACCATGATGGACAAAACAAGATGACCCAGCCGCTCGTGCGCGATGCCACCGAAGCCGATCTCCCCGTCATCATGGAGATCTACAACGACGCGGTCGCCAACACGACGGCGATCTGGAACGAGGTCCTCGTCGACCTGCAGAACCGCAAGGAATGGTTCGCCGCCCGCAAGGCACGAGGCTTTCCCGTCCTCGTGGCGGATGTCGACGGCAAGGTCGCCGGCTACGCCTCCTACGGCGACTGGCGCGCCTTCGACGGTTTCCGCCACACGGTCGAGCACTCCGTCTACGTGCACCGCGATTTCCGCGGCCGCGGCATCGGCCGGCTGCTGATGCAGGAGCTGATTACCCGCGCCGCCTCCAACGGTATCCACGTCATGGTCGCCTGCATCGAGGCTGGAAATACTGCTTCGATCGGCCTTCACGAGAGGCTCGGCTTCCGCACCGCCGGCACGTTTTCCGAAGTGGGCACCAAGTTCGGCCGCTGGCTGGATCTGACCTGCATGGAGCTGAAGGTTACGGGGTGAGATGGTCGGAGCATTGTTCTGGCTTGCCTGACCCGCTGGCCGCCTCTAAGTTCAGCACCCTGAACGCGCGGCGCCTGAGGCGGAACATGACGACTGAGGCGCAAGATGACCTAACTGACGAGGAGCGGGCACTGTTCGGCGCGCACGATCTCGCCGCTGCCCTCGCGCTAAGATGCCATCAACTGCGGGAAATGAACGTCTCCGTCTCGGAAGCGGCTCTGGGCAATGTCGTCAACACTTTAATGACCGAATTTTGGGATCAAGGGTTCAGCCAGTCTGAAATCAGGTTGGCTTTCCTGGAAGCATTGGCCGACATGAACCGCTATGCGGCTGGGCAGGAGCGTCGGAAGAATGCGGCACGAACGGCCCGGTCGGAAATGGACTGACTAACTCCGCTGCAGCGCGAGATGCGCGCCGAGCCCGACCAGCAGCGCTCCGCCCGCCCGCTGCATCAGCCTTTGCGCCCCGCTCGAACGCTTCAGCCGGCTGATCACCGCGCCGGCGAGGAACACGCAGACGATATCGGCCGAGGAGAACATCAGGTTGACGATCGTGCCGAGGATGACGAACTGCAGCCAGATGGGGAAGGCGGCCGAGGCATCGATGAACTGCGGCAGGAAGGCGAGGAAGAAGATCGCCGTCTTCGGGTTCAGCACTTCCACCGTGATGCTTTCGAAAAACGCCCGCCGGCCGGATTTCTGGGTGATCTCCGGAAGTTCGGCATCGCCCGCCGCCTTGGCTCGAAACAGCGAGATGCCGAGCCAGACGAGATAGGCCGCACCCGCCAGCTTCACCGCCAGGTAGAGCATCGGCACCGCATGGAACAGCACCGAAAGTCCGGCAGCAGCGGCAAACACATGCGCATAACCGCCGATATGGATGCCGAGCGAGGCCATCAGCCCCGACCACCGCCCGCGCGCCAGCGTCTGGGCCGCGGCATAAAGCATGGCCGGGCCAGGGATATAGGCAAACACCGCAGTGGTGGCGAGGAAGGCGAGAAACAGCTCGGTGGAGGGCATATCTTGTTCCTTGAATGAACCTGCATCATTGCAACAGGCGGTGCCCGCCCGCAAGTGCGCTCAGCACAACCTCTGGAGCACTGAAGTCCGGAACACTTCGATCGGCACCGAAGCATTCGCCTTCCGCCTTGACCTAGAACACCCGCATCGAAACGCCAACAGCCAGGCCGACAGCATGCCCAACACACCGAACCTGACCAGGGAACTGGCGCTGCTCCTGGTGCTCTCCACGCTCTGGGGCGCCTCCTACACGTTCATCAAGATCGGCGTCGGGACCATTCCGCCGGTGACCCTGATCGCGCTGCGGACGCTGATCGCCGGAACGGTGCTGCTCGCCGTCATCCGCTGGCGCGGCCTGAAACTCCCGCGCGATGGCGGCACCTGGGCCCGCTTCCTGTTCCAGGCCTGCCTGAACAGCGCCGTTCCCTTCACGCTGATCGCCTGGGCGGAACAGGCGACCGATGCCGGGCTTGCGGCGATCCTCAACTCCACAACGCCGATCTTCGCCTTCCTGATCACGGCATTGATCACCCGCCACGAGCCGGTGACGGTGCGAAAACTGTTCGGCGTCGGCGCGGGACTTGTCGGCATCTGCATGGTGATTGGCGTCGAAGCGCTGTCGGGACTCGGAGAGAGACTGGTGCCGCAGCTGGCGATCGTGCTGGCGACGGTGTGTTATGCGGGTGCTGCGATCTTCGGCAGGAACTTCAAGGGCCTCGATCCGATCATGCCGGCGGCGGGCTCGCTCGTCTGCGGCGCCGCGCTGCTGGTTCCGGCAAGCCTGATCCTCGACAAGCCCTGGACGCTTGCCCCTTCGCTGGAATCGATCCTCGCGCTGGTGGCGCTCTCGGTCTTCTCCACGGCACTCGCCTTCGTCATCTATTTCCGGCTGATGCAGACGCTCGGCTCGGTGGGCGCGACGTCGCAGGCCTATCTGCGGGTGCCTGTCGGGGTGGCGATCGGCGTCGTTTTTCTCGGCGAAAGCCTGCATCCCGGCGCATGGGCCGGCCTCGTCTGCGTCGTCGCGGGTGTTGCCGCCATGACCTTGCCGACGCGGAGGAAACTGGCGTCCGTGTAATCCCGCCTCCCGTCAATCCTGCGTCGGCTCCGGCGGTCCCTGTCGTGAAAGATGAGCCTCGACGGCGAGGCTCAGTTCCCGCAGCAGGTCGGCAAGCTGTGCCTTCTTCTCCGGATCGAAGCCCGCGATCGCTTCAGCCTCGCTCGCCATGTCCTGCCGGAACGCGGCCTCTGCTCTGCCGATGCCTTCGTCCGTCAGCTGCACCGCAAGGCTGCGACCGTCGCGGTCGGACGGGACGCGCTTGATCAGTCCGGCCTTTTCCAGCCGGCCCAGCCGGTGGGTGAGGCTGCCGGAGGCGATCATCAGCGACCGGTAGAGTTCCGTCGGCGTCAGCCGATGGGGCGGCCCGGAGCGCAGCAGGGTCCCGACCACATCGAATTCCCCGCGATCCAGCTGGAACGACGCGAATGTCGCCTCGATCGACGGCGTGACCAGCCGCGACAGGCGGTAGATGCGGCCGAGAATGTCCATCGGTCCCGTGTCGAGATCCGGCAATTGTTTGGCCCACTGGGCCCGCGCCCGGTCGATGTGATCCTGCGTTCTTCGCTCTCGCGCCATTCCGATTCTCCGTCTCGATAAAACTATCTTGACATGAAGATAAATTGGGAGCAAATATCTTCACATGAAGATAAATAGGTGAGGAACCGACCATGCCTTCGATCGCCGCAAGGAAGCCCTTCGAAATCCCGCTGATCGTGCAGATGCTTGCCTGTTCCTTCCTGTGGGGAGCCGCCTTCATCCTGCTGAAGCTGGCGGGCACCGCGCTCTCTCCGCTCGCCCTGACGGCGGTGAGAGGGTTGATGGGCGGCAGCCTGATCGCCATCTGGATGGTCGTCTCCGGCCACAACATTCTCCCGCGCGGGCGGGAATTGCGCGACTGGGTCGTCCTCGGTTTCCTGCAAGGCGTCGTGCCGAACAGCCTGACGGCCTATGCGCTGACGGAAATCTCGGCGGGCCTGACATCGATGATCCAGGCCTCCACGCCGCTCGTCGTCGCGGTTCTGGCGCAGGCGCTGTTTGCGAGCGAGCGGCTGACGCCGAAAGTGGCGCTCGGGCTTGCAACCGGCTTCGGCGGCATGGTCCTGTTGATCGGCCCGGCAGCGCTCGGCGCCGACAACGTCAGCCTTCGCGGCGTCGGCGCCGTGGCTGTCGTCGCGGTCAGCTATGCGCTCGGCAATCTTTATGTTCGCGGCATTCCAGGTGCTCAACCGGTCCGGCTGGCGCTGGGACAGCAGCTGTTTTCCGGCCTGCCGACCTTCGCGGTGATGATCTATCTCGGCGGTCTTTCGGCCTTCTCTCCGGCACTCGACAACCTGCCGCTGCTTCTCGTCCTCGGCGTGTTCGGAACCGCCCTGCCGATCGTTCTCTACATGAACATCCTCAAGAAGGCGGGTCCGACGATCGGTTCGATGAACGGCTATTTCCTGCCGCCCTGGACGATTATCCTCGGTTTTGTCCTGCTGGGCGAACCCGTCAGCGTGAGAGAGATCATCGCCACCGCGATCGTGCTTGCCGGTGTCGCGATCGTGTCGCTGAAGACGGAAGTTCTGTTGATGGCCTGCCGCAGGCTGGCCGCTGTCCTTCGGCCGCGGCGCAGCGGCAGGGTCGCCTGAACCGGGAGGCCGAGCCGGAAGGTTGACGAAAGGCCCGGCAATCCGGGCCTTTTCTATTCTCCGGGCAGCACAGCTGCCACGAACGCTTCCAGGCTTCTGCGCACATGCGCTTCGATCGGTCCCTTGGGATCGAACCCCCACCAGAGAAGGCAGCCCTGCCACTGCGAGGCCATCAGCATGCCGATATTGTCCGGCGTACCGGGAGTGGATGCAAAACAGGCGGTGATCGCAGCGGAGATGACCCCGCCCCAGGCGCTGCCGCGGGCGCGCAGGCGCGGATCGCGAAAATCCTCGCGCAGCATCAGCAGGCCTTCGGCATAGGCTTCGATGCCGCCATAGTCACCGGAAAGCGCAACGAGGATGTCCACCGCACCTTGAGGCGTTTTCGGCGCGGCGGCGATCGCCGTTTCCGTCTTGGCATCCAGATCGTCCCAGGCAAACAGCAGCGCGGCGCGGGCAAGTTCTTCCTTGTTCCTGAAGCGCTGCACCAGCGTCGAGCCGGAAAGGCCGCAGGCTGTGGCGAGCGAGGCGAAAGTCAGCGCCTCCGGGCCTTTTTCGTGCATCACCTTCAGTGCCGCCGCCAATACGTCCCTGTCCGGCATGGTTTTCGGTCGTGCCATCTTGCCTCTCGAATTATAAACGAATAAACGTTTATATATTGCCCTGATTTGGAAAGCCAGTTCTAACCATACGGAACCGGAAGGGAAGGAGCAGTCATGTCGCACGTGTACAAAAAGCCGCTGGAGGGAAAAATCGCGCTGGTGGCAGGCGCCACGCGGGGTGCCGGGCGGGGTATCGCGGTCGAGCTCGGGGCGGCCGGCGCCACGGTTTATGTGACCGGACGGACGACTCGGGAAAAACAGTCGGAATACCGGCGGCCGGAGACGATCGAGGAGACTGCCGAGCTGGTAACGCAATCCGGCGGCACGGGGATTGCGGTCCCGCTCGATCACCTCGTCCCGGAGGATGTCGCAGCGCTCATCGAGCGCATCCGCCGGGAGCAGGGCCGGCTGGATATCCTCGTCAACGACATCTGGGGCGGCGAACTGCTCGCCGAATGGGACAAGCCGGTCTGGGAGCACGACCTCGAAAACGGCCTGCGCATGCTGCGGCTGGCCATCGACACCCACCTGATCACCGCCCATCATGCGCTGAAGCTGATGATCGAGAGGCCGGGTGGCCTTCTGGTCGAGGTCACCGACGGCACGGCGGAATACAATGCCGAGCATTACCGGCTCTCGCCCTTCTACGACCTCGCCAAAACCGCGGTGACGCGCATGGCCTGGGCGCATGGCAAGGATCTCGAGAAGGTGGGCAGCACCTCGGTCTCGATCACGCCGGGCTGGCTGCGCTCCGAGATGATGCTCGATATCTACAAGGTGACCGAGGAGAACTGGCGGGATGCGCTTGTCGCTCAGCCGCATTTCTGCATTTCCGAAACCCCGCGCTTCATCGGCCGGGCGGTGGCAGCGCTTGCCGCCGATCCGGACCGGGCACGCTGGAACGGCCAGTCGCTGTCGAGCGGCGGCCTTGCGAGGGTCTATGAGTTCAACGATGTCGACGGCTCGCGGCCGGATTGCTGGCGCTACCTGAAAGAGGTGCAGGAGCCCGGCAAGCCGGCCGACGCCACCGGGTATCGCTGATCAGCCGCCCATCGCCGCTCTCCCGAGCGCCGCCATTCCGACCATTAGCCGCTCGGCCTCGTCGCGCAGGTCGAGCGTGATCAGGGTGCCGTCGCGGATGCCGCGTTTCAGCGCGTCCTTCCGCTCCGGCCCGATCCGGATTTCGCCGGTGTCGTAAAGCAACTGCAGCCGGCTGCGCGACAGCGGCAGTTCCGCCGCCAGCAGCCGGTCGAGCCGCAGGCCGGTCGGGTAGGGCAGGGCGAGCGTGATCGCGATCCGCCGCCAGCCCGCATCGTGGCGCAGCACCGCCTTGCGCATGTCTATGTCGTCGCTTCCGTCCGGCCTTGGCCTTCAGCGCCTGCGCGTCGAATTCGATGCGGGCCACGAAGTCCGGCGTGCTCGCCTGCATCGCTTCGAGCAAGGCAGGGTCGATCGCCCGGATGGTCTGCCGCTCGAAGATCGGCCTGTTCCAAGTGCGGTCGCAGGCGATGCATCTGTAGATGAGCCAGGCATCCAGCCTTTTGCCATTGGCGTTGAGGCGGATGCGGCCGCTGGAGAGGAAAGGTCTCATGGCGTCGCAGCTGCTGCACGCAAGGATCGGCCGGGGTGGGGTTTTGGGAGTTGCAGTCCATTCGAGATGGAGGATGTCGCACATGCCGTTTTGATCTTCCGGTCAGGAAGTTCATGCGGGAAACGGCACTCAAGAAGCCCTCTTGGGGCGCGCACGGTGTGGCGAAGGTCCGGACTGTGGGAGGCCAAGCGTCGGGGGTCTTAGTCGGACGGTTCAGGGCAGCGGAGGCCGCACTGGCACGATCAATGCCAAACCGGTCTCAAGCCGCCACCCCGATGAACAGTGTTCCCACGCGGGCAAGCGTCATCGCTCTTCCACACATGGGAGGGTGAACCTGTCGAGACCGGGAATTACTTAGGCAAACTGAACCTCAAAGGCCGACGCTCTTCGACGGAAAGGCATAAACGTGCGAAAATCGAAGTCAAGAATTTTTGGACGTCGCGCCGCGCCCGTTGTGACCTATATGCCGTCCTGACCTATATGAAGCGAAACCAGTCGTTCAGCGAGGATCGAACCATGGATATCAAGCGCAGCGGATCGCAGCCTTCGAAGGCACCGCCACAATATTTCACCGGCACCGTCCGGCTCGATCCGATCGTCGAGGCGCCGGAGCCGGCCCGGGTCCGCGCCCTTTCGGTCACCTTCGAGCCGGGTGCGCGCACCGACTGGCACACCCACCCGCTTGGCCAGACCCTGCTCGTCACGGCCGGCGCCGGCCTCGCCCAGGTCTGGGGCGAGCCGGTCCGGGCGATCCGGCCCGGCGACGTGATCTGGTTCCCACCCGGCGAAAAACACTGGCACGGCGCATCCCCGACCACCGCCATGACCCATATCGCCATCCAGGAAGCGCTGAACGGCAGCACGGCGGAATGGCTGGGGGCGGTGACGGACGATGAATATGCAGGCGAGGTCGCGAGAGACTGAGCCGAACCGGCTCGGCGTCGTTCGAGGCTCGAAAAGGTTTCACGCGTCATTGAACCGAAACGTCTGGCGCGCAAAGATGAGGGCATGATTCCGAACCGGAACCTGAAGGAGCCGCCATGTCAGACGTCACCCGCATCTCCAACCAGTACCTGACCGTCGACATCTCCTCGCTCGGCTCCGAGATGCAGGCGCTGACAGCGACGGATGGCCGCTCGTTTCTTTGGAATGGCGATGCCGCCTTCTGGAACGGCCGCTCGCCGGTTCTCTTCCCCTTGGTCGGCAAGGCGCCGGAAAACCGGATCAGCGTCGACGGCAAGCCTTACGAGATGGGCCAGCACGGTTTTGCCCGCCGCAGCGAGTTTGAGCTCGCCTCGTCGAGCGGGACCATGTGCCGCTACGAGCTCGTCGCATCCGATGCGACACGCGCCGTCTATCCGTTCGAATTCCTGCTGGGGGTGGAGCATTCGCTCGATGGCCGGACGCTGACGGTCGCGGCCGAGGTCGAAAACCGCGACACACGGCCGATGCCCTTCGGCCTCGGTTTCCACCCGGCTTTCGTCTGGCCGATTCCCGGCGCGGTGGGCAAGGCCCACACAATCACCCTCGACAACGGCGCCGAGCCGGCTTTGACGCGGCTGGAAGGCGGGCTGGTCAAGCCGGAAAAGCTGCCGTCGCCCTTCAAGGCCGGGCGCCTGACCCTCGACCATGCGATGTTCGAGGCGGATGCGATGATCTTTCCGGAGGGCGCGGGCGAGGGGCTGGCCTATGCCGCCGAGGGCGGTCCCGCCCTGAAGTTCTCCTTCGAGAACCTGCCGAACCTGGCGCTCTGGCAGAAACCCGGCGCGCCCTTCATCTGCATCGAACCCTGGCACGGCACGGCGGCCGAACTCGGCGGTTCGGACGATATCGCCAAGCGTCCCTACGGCGTGGTTCTTCAACCGGGCGAAAAGGCCCGCTTCGCCTTCACGGTGGAATTGCCGGCATAGCGCGCGGAGCCATCCCGGCTTCCCGCCGCCCCGCATTCGGTTTATGAATCCCACAGGCATTCCTGGATGCAGCTGCCGCGGGGGATCGTCGTCTACGACAAGAACCCGACGTGGTTAGGCGGTCCCGCGGGAGCTGATTGGGGGGAGACCATGGCCGCGTCGCTTCGCATAAACCATCTGTCCATCATGGTCCGGGATCTCACCCGCAGCGCCGACTTCTATCACCGGGTCCTGCGCCTGCCGGAAATCGAGTGCAAGGCCCGCAAGCCGAACATCCGCTGGTTCGGCATCGGTGACGACCAGTCGATCCACCTGATCGAAGGCGATTTCGGCCAAACCTACGTCACCATGTCGACCCATCTCTGCATCGCCGTGACCGACCTCGACGCCACGGTCGCCCATATCGCCTCAACCGGCACCACATACGGCGATCTGGCGAGAAACGAGGGCAGGATCTACACCCGTGCGGATGGCGTGCGCTCGATCTACCTGCAGGACCCGGACGGCTACTGGCTCGAGATCAGCGACGATTATTGAGAACTAAAAAAGCGCCGGCGGATCGCCGGCGCTTCGGGTGTTCTTTACTTCATCGCCTCGAAATCCATCGCGTGGCCATTGATGCAGTAGCGCAGGCCGGTCGGCGGCGGGCCATCGGGGAAGACGTGGCCGAGATGGCCGCCGCAATTGCTGCAGCGGACTTCGGTGCGCACCATGCCGTGCGAGGTGTCGCGGATTTCGGTGATCGCCTCAGGATTCACCGCCTCGAAATAGCTCGGCCAGCCGCAGCCGGAATCGAACTTGGTGTCGGAGACGAACAGCGGCTCGTGGCAGGCGGCGCAACTGTAGAGGCCTTTTTCATGGCTGTTCCAGAACGGGCCGGTAAAGGCGCGTTCGGTGCCGGCCTGCCGCAGGATGCGGTACTGTTCGGGCGTCAAGAGCTCCCGCCATTCCGCATCGGTCTTCTGGACTTTCGGGGTGATCACATCGGACATCGCAAGGTTCCTTTCGTTTTCCCCATAGATAGGCATCGAGGCGGCGAAGGAAAAGTCCGCGATTGGAGAGCGGACGCCGGGATGGCTGTTTCGGGGCCAAAGCGGATGTTGCGCTCTCTGTTGCTGCGTCTGCCTGTTGCTGGTATTTTTTTTGGCATCATGACTCAACCTCGAGATGCTTTCGGTCCATTCGTGCTCGATCGCGCCGCCGGGCTGGTACGACGGGACGGCGAGGCGATTGGGCTTGGCCAGCGTGGCATCGCCCTTCTCGAGGCCCTCTTGAGCGCAGACGGACAGGCCGTAAGCAAGGACGATCTGCTGGCCCGAGCCTGGCCGGGGCTGATCGTCGAAGAAGCAAATCTCACGGTACAAATCGCGACCTTGCGCAAGGCGCTTGGCAAGGCACCGAACGGACTCGAATGGATCGCGACGGTACCTCGAATTGGCTATCGGCTGCCGCACACGCATTCACCGGAGCCTCCGCCGCGGGCGGTGCGCCCGACCATGGCCGTGCTGCCGTTCGGGAACCTCTCAAGCGATGGCGCATACCAATATTTCGCCGACGGTATGGTCGAGGACATCATCGTCGCTCTGTCGCGCTTCAGAACCTTTGCAGTGGTCGCCCGCAACTCATCTTTCGCCTATAAGGACCGGAACGCGCCCATCCGCGAGATCGCAGTCTCACTTGGCGTCCGCTACATTCTCCAGGGCAGCGTCCGTCGCCATGGCGATCGGCTTCGGGTCGCTGTTCAACTGGTCGATGCGGACACCGATACGCATCTTTGGGTGGATCGGTTCGATGGCGACATGTCGAGTCTTTTCGACTTCCAGGACCGCATCACGGATGCGGTTGTCGGGCTTGTCGAGCCGGAAGTCCGCAAGGCGGAAATCGAACGGGCGCGACGGAAGCATCCGGATAGTCTCGACGCTTATGACCTCTATCTTCGCGCCCTGCCGCACTTCCGGGGAGCCACCACTGCCGTTCGCGCCGAAGCAATACGACTGCTGGAGCAGGCCGTTCAGCTCGACCCCGGCTTTGCCACCGGTCTTGCTCACGCCGCCTGGGCCTACGAGCGTAACGAGACATTTGGCTCCGGCCTGAGCGAAGCCGAGCGGCAGCGCTGCCTGCAGCTTGCGGAAACGGCCTTTGAAACAGGCTATGACGATCCGCAGGTGGTCGCCATCTGTGCACTGGTGTTCACCAATGTCGGCCACGATCGCCAGCGCAGCCTCGCCATGCTGCGCGATGCCCGAAACGCCAATCCCAACAATCCAACAGTCCTCTCGCTCTTTGCCTTTCTCAATGTGATGGCAGGGGACATCGAGACTGGCAGGGAGACGTTTCTGCGCGCAATGCACATTGCTCCAGGCGCACTGGAGAATTACGAAATCATGGTAGGCGTCGGAATCGCACATTTGTTCAAAGGGGAATTCGAGCGGGCGGTTGAATGGGCCTCGCGGAGTCTCGCCGTGAACAACGAGTGGCTCGGGTCGTATTGGACCCTGGCGGCGGCCTACGCCCATCTCGGTCGCGTCGAGCAAGCGCAGGCGACGATCGCAAAGCTCCGCGCCAAAGCGCCACTGATGCGACTCCACGACCTCGAACGACACCGTCCGCGTTATGCGGAGCGATACGAAATCATGATCGATGGCGTACGCAAGGCCGGCCTGCCGGACTGAAGCCGCACTGACGGCGCTTGAACAGCCCTGGTCGATTTGGAGGATTTTGGCCCCGTTTTGGGACACAAATCGCCTCCTTCATCCACATTGCCCCCGTCGAGCCAAGATGGCGCTGAACGAGGGGAACCGAGATGATTTTTGCTGGAGCATTCCGACATTCCACGCGGCCGGCCAACAAGCGGTCGCGCACGAGGATCGCTGCCGTCTGGCTCAACGTCAAAGAGTGGTTGAAGGGCGCGGCGGAGCGTTTGCTGGTCGAAGAGCCCGGCGACGATCCCACAGCTCACTTCGGCCTCCGGGATTGGGCCGATCTCCCGCCTCACCATCCCGACTCACCGGAATAGGAGAATCCCTGTTTTGGTCGGGACTGATTTGAGAGGCCAACTCAGCTTACGCCGGCGTTCTTGCCGCCGGCCGGCTGCTTCGGCCCAGTCCCGCAAACGGCACGCTGCCAAGCAAGTCAGCGCAGCAAGGCCGCCGAGCTGGGGCGCGGGGTTCGGGCTGGCGACTAGTGCCCCAGGTTCTCGATTTCTGGAAACGGATAGTATTTGAGGCGGCTGTCCTGGCAACGGAGATCGTCGAGCGTGTAGCCCAGAATCTTACCGTCGCGCATGGATACGCCATAACGGGCGGGATAATTATACTGCCGTCCAAAGCCGGAAACGCAGAAGGCGTAGATATTCTTCTCCGGCTTGAGCAGGACGACGCTTGAAATCTGTGCGCCATAGATGTCTTTGTCACGGAACCCCATGCGATGGGCAGTTCTGAGCACCTCCCGCTTCACGGCATTCGTCGGCGGTGTCTGCGACGATGCGACGCTTTCTGGCACCGATGTCTGACAGCCCGTCAACAGCAACAAACCAGCGACTGCCGCAATCAAAAATTTCATGAACCACCCCTGTCACCTTGAGAAGACAGGGATAATACAGAGCCGGATCAAGCGGTCTACTCGCTCCACCATTTTGGCGCGAAACACTTGGAGCGTGTGGACATGCTGCAACGCTCGCGACAACCTGCCCCCTTTTGAACTTAGGCGGCGGGCCTGCTTCTGGCCCGAAGCTGCCCCCAAGCGTTCGTCGCCCTTGCCTTCAAATTCCCGAAAAGTCGCGTTTCTGTGTGTCTCGTCCGGTTCTGCTTGAGGCGGGGCCCCGTTTCCCATAGGAAATCACCTGCCTCAAACAACAGGAGTGAAATCGTGAGCGAACCGACCGTAGCGGAGGCAACAGGCCGCATTTATGAATCGCTCCAAGCGAACAACGCCGATATCGACGCGCATATCGCGGTTCTCAAGGCGGCGATGGCCCGAACGGGTTTGAAAGAGGCCGTATTCGATCCGGCTAAGCTCGTGCAGAACAACCGTTCTGGCAGAAAGCTGATGCAGGCCTATTTTAGGCAGCGCGGCGTGACGGTGAAGTTCTCGGCTTCGTCGTGAAACCTTTTCATGAGGTATGATGCCGGACCGTTGCTTGAGCATAGGCCAAGCATCAGCCGGGAGCGCGAGCCGACATAGCTCGACCGGCCGCGGAATAAGCAGTTTGCGACGCCGGCAATGACCGCTCATCGCGCGAAGCTGCCCCCAAGCGTTGGCAGCCCTTGCCGTCAAATCCCGGAAAGTCGCGTTTCTGTGTGTTTCGTCCGGTTCTGCTTGAGGCGGGGCCCCGTTTCCCATAGAAAACACCTGCCTCCGAACGGTCGGGCGGTGTGGGGCTTCTGAAGCGTGGAGATGACATGGCTGCCAATGCGCCGGCGTTGACGTTCTTCGCACTCTTCCTTCCCTTCGTCGCTTCCGTTCTGGCCCCCTTCCTCACCCGCCTTATGGGCGACAGGGCCGCCTTGGTCCTGGCGCTGGCCCCGGCGCTCGCGTTTGCGCATTTCTGCACCTTCCTGCCAGAAATCGCCGCCGGCGAGGTGGTGACCGGCGGTTATGCCTGGGCGCCGAGCTTCAATCTCTCCTTCTCCTGGTTCCTCGACGGCCTGTCGCTGACCTTCGCGCTTCTCATCACCGGCATCGGAACCCTGATCGTCCTTTATTCCGGCGGCTACATGAAGGGTCATGAGGGGCAGGGGCACTTCATGGCCTTCATCCTCGCCTTCATGGGCGCCATGCTCGGCCTCGTCGTCTCCGACAGCTTTCTGATGCTGTTCGTCTATTGGGAGCTGACCTCGATCACCTCCTTCCTGCTGATCGGCTTCGATCACGAGCGGGAGGCGGCGCGGCGCGCCGCACTTCAGGCGCTGGTGGTCACCGGCGGCGGCGGGCTCTGCCTGCTCGCCGGCCTGGTCTTCCTCTGGAACATCACCGGCGTCACCCAGCTTTCGCTGCTCGTGCACCTGGGCGACGGGCTGCGCCAGAGCCCGTTCTATCTCGCAACCCTGCTGCTGGTGCTTGCCGGCGCCTTCACCAAGTCGGCGCAGTTTCCGTTCCATTTCTGGCTGCCCAACGCCATGGAAGCGCCGACGCCGGTTTCGGCGTACCTGCATTCGGCGACCATGGTGAAGGCCGGCGTCTATCTGCTGATGCGGCTGAACCCGGTCATGGGGGACACGCCCGCCTGGGTGATCCTGCTGCCCTTCTTCGGCGGCATAACCCTCATTGCCGGCACGTTTCTCGCCGTCCGCCAGACGGACCTGAAGCTGATGCTGGCCTATACGACCATGGCCTCGCTCGGTCTCCTGGTCATGCTGACCGGCTTCGGCTCGGCCCATGCGGTCGAGGCGGCGGTGCTCTATCTCGTTGCCCATTCGCTGTTCAAGGGCGCGCTGTTCATGGTCGCCGGCACGGTGGATCACGAGGCCGGTACCCGTGACGTGACGAAGCTCGGCGGCCTGCGCGCGGCGATGCCGATCACCTTCGGCGCGGCGCTGCTGGCGGCGCTCTCGATGGGCGGCCTGCCGCTGTTCTTCGGTTTCCTCGCCAAGGAGGAGATCTATGCGGCACTCGCCGCCGGCAATCCGCGCGCGGTGTTTTTCACGGGCCTTGCCGTCATAGGCAATGCGCTGATGTTCGCGGTTGCCTTTGCCGTGGCGCTGAAACCCTTCCTCGGTCCCCATGTCGAGACGCCGAAACATGCCCACGAAGGCCCGGTGACGCTCTGGCTGGGCCCGGTGGTTCTCTCGGTGCTCGGCTTGGCTGCCGCACTCTTTTCCGGCGTGGCGCATCGTTACATCTCCTCGCCGATGGCAAGCGCGATCACCGACCAGAAGATCGCCGTCGACATCTCGAGCGTGCCGCATCTCGGCGTGCCGCTGCTTCTGTCGGTGATCACCGTATTGCTCGGTATGCTCGCCTTCTGGCGGCTGACCGACCTTCGGGCCTTCATGGTGCGGGCGCTTGAAAGCCTCGGCCCCGGCCCGGACCGCGGCTTCGATCTTTTCGTTTCCGACCTGGTGCGGCTTTCGGGCGCCGTCACCCGTCTCGTCCAGCCGGGCCGGCTGGAAATCTACATCACCGCCACCTTCATCCTGCTGGCGGTGACGCTGCTCGTGCCCCCCTTCCTGTTCGGGGAGCTCCCGGCAATGCCCGCCTGGCCGGAAGATCTGCTGGTCCAGGAAGCGGCGTTCTTCGCAATCGCGGTGATCGGCCTCATCGCCGTGCTGCGCGCAAAGGACCGGCTGACGGCGATCGTTTCGCTCGGCATCCAGGGTTTTGCCGTCGCCGTCATCTTCCTGCTGTTCGGCGCGCCGGACCTGTCCTTCACCCAGTTCATGGTCGAGACGCTGTCGGTCGTCATCCTGGCGCTGGTGATGACGCGGCTGCGGCTCACTCCGCGGGATCACCGGCCTTTGGGACAGTCTCTCTTCGACGGGATGGTCGCGGTCGCCTGCGGCCTCGGCTTCACGCTGCTGCTCCTGAAATCGACCGAGGCGCCGTTCGACACTCTGCTCACCGATTTCTTCAACACCTATTCCAAGACCGTTGCCCACAGCGCCAACGTCGTCAACGTCATCATCGTCGACTTCCGCGGCACCGATACGCTGGGCGAGATCGCGGTGGTGATGGTGACGGGGCTCGCGGTCCTGGCGCTGATCCGGGTGCGGGCGGGGCGTCGTGCCGGTTCGGGGGAGGGGCGATGAGACCCGTCATCGTGGCGCTCCCCTCTCTGCCCTGCCGGGCATCTTCCCCTCAAGGGGGGAGATCGAATCGCGGTGAGATTTCGGCCACCTCAAACCTTGCGGTGAGAGCGATGCTCGTGCGCCCAGCTGATCTCCCCACCCGTGGGGGAGATGCCCGGCAGGGCAGAGGGGGGCGCCTTGCTCGACGGTCCTGCGGGGGCTTCCCTCCTGCGTGCCGCCCCATGGAGGTGTCCCCGTGAACACCCTCATCCTGCGCACCGTCGCGCCCTCTCTTACCGCGTTGATGCTGCTGTTTTCCGTCTTTGTCCTGCTGCGCGGCCACAACGAACCCGGCGGCGGGTTCATCGGCGGGCTGATCGCGGCCTCGGCGCTGGCGATCTACGGCATCGCCTTCGGCGTCCCTTCGGTACGCCGCGCGATCCGGTTCCATCCGATGGCGATCGCCGGCTTCGGCCTGCTGCTAGCCACCCTTTCCGGCGCGCTCTCGATCGTGTTCGGCGTACCGTTCATGACCGGGCTATGGGTCTATCCGGTAATTTTCGACGTCGAGCTGCCGCTCTCGACGGTGATGTCCTTCGATATCGGCGTCTATCTGGTCGTGGTCGGGGCGATTACCTCGATCGCGCTTGCGCTCGAGCAGGAGCCGGGCTCCGACGTGGAGGAGAAGGACTGATGGAAGCGCTGTTTTCGATCCTGATCGGCCTGTTCTTTGCGGGCGCAATCTACCTCATCCTGTCGAAATCCACCGTGCGCATCCTCCTGGGCGTGGCGCTGCTCGGCAACGCGGTCAACCTGCTGCTCTTCACCGCCGGCCGGCTCACCCGCGAAGTGCCGCCGATCATCCCGGTCGGCATGGATGTGCTGTCGCCAGGCGCCGCCAATCCCCTGCCGCAGGCGCTGATCCTGACGGCGATCGTCATCTCGTTTTCCTTTTTCGCCTTCCTCCTGGTGCTGACCTACCGCGCCTACCAGGAGCTCGGCACCGACGATACCGACGAGATGCGGCTCGCCGAACCGCGGAACGAGCAACTTCCGCCCATGGGGTATTGAGGGCATGGTGTTGCAGGTCGTTACGCTCCTTCCCGCCACCGGCATCGGAAGCCGCGGCACCCCCCTCTGCCCTGCCGGGCATCTCCCCCTCAAGGGGGGAGATCGGCCAGAGGCGCGAGCCGGCAGGACAAGGAGGGACATCCACTGATGGCCACCCCAGCAGTCGATCTCTCCGCAGCCCTGATCCTCGCCGCGCCGGCGCCTGCCGACTGGCTGGTCGTTCTCCCCGTCGCGCTGATGATCGGCCTCGGTGCCGTTCTGATGATGGTGCGCAAGTCCGTCCGCCTGCATGGCGGCATCGCGATTGCCGGGTTGACGCTGCTCGTCCTCCTGGATGCCGCGCTGCTGTGGCGCGTCTCGGTCCATGGCCCGGTCACCATGGTGATGGGCCGCTGGCTGCCGCCCTTCGGCATCGCTTTTACCGCTGACCTTTTCGGCGCGGTCATGGCGCTCGCCGCGGCGATCATCGCACTTGCCGCCGGCATATTCGCGCTCGCCGATATCGACGCGAGCGGCCGGCGCTACGGCTTTTACCCGTTCCTGATGCTGCTGATGGCCGGCGTGTCGGGCGCGTTCCTGACCGGCGACATCTTCAACCTCTATGTCTGGTTCGAGGTGCTGCTGATCTCGTCCTTCGGCCTCCTGATCCTCGGCTCGCAGCCGGAGCAGATCGACGGCGCGCTGAAATACGCGGTCCTCAACCTGATCGGCACGACGCTGTTCCTGATCGCGGTCGGTTACCTCTATGCGATCTTCGGCACGCTCAACATGGCCGATATCGCCCGCAAGGCGGCAGGCCTGCGCGAGGCCGCGCCGCTGACGACGCTGACGGCGCTGTTCATCCTGGCGTTTGCGATAAAGGCCGCCGCCTTTCCGGTGAATTTCTGGCTGCCGGCCTCCTATCACACGCCGCGCGTGGTCGTGTCGGCGCTGTTCGGCGGGCTGCTCACCAAGGTCGGCATCTATTCGCTGATCCGCGTCACGGTCATGCTCTTCCCCGTCGAGCGCGAGGCGCTGAGCCTGATTGTCGCCATCTCGGCGGCGCTCACCATGCTGGTCGGCGCGCTCGGCGCCCTCGCGCAGAACGATATCCGCCGGCTCGTCGGTTACGTGGTCATCGCCGGCATCGGCAACATGATGGCGGGCGTCGCGATAGGCACGCCGGCGGCCGTCAGCGGCGCGATCCTCTATGCGCTGCATTCGGTGGTGACGATGACCGCGCTTTATCTGGTGGCGGGCGAAGCGGGTCGGCTCGGCGGCACCTGGGCGCTCTCCGGCCTCGGCGGGCTTTACCGGAAGGCGCCGTGGTTCTCGGGCGCCAGCTTCCTCTTGTTCCTCGCCGCGTCCGGCCTGCCGCCGCTCTCCGGCCTGTGGCCCAAGGTGGCGCTCCTGAAAGCCTCGCTCGATATCGGCGCCTGGTGGCTGGCCGCGGCGATCCTCCTTTCCGCCTTTCTGATCACGCTGGCGCTCGCCCGGGTCTTCCTGCTTGCCTTTTGGCGCCCGCGGCCCGACCCTGTTCCCGAGGCCGCCGCTCCGGCCGGCACGTCCGTCGACTGGCGTGTCGCCCTGCCGCTCGGCTGCCTGACGGCGCTCGTCGTTCTTTTCGGCCTGCTGCCGGAACCGCTGCTCGATCTGGCCCAGAGGGCGGCGGAGGGGCTCGGCGAGCCGGCGGCCTATATCCAGTCGGTCTTCCCGGGAGGGACAGCGCGATGATCACCTATATCCTGTCACTGGTCTTTGCCGTCGTCTGGGTCGCGGTCACCGGCAGCGCCACGCTGCACAACCTGATCTTCGGTTTTGCGCTGTCGACGCTCGTGCTCTGGATCGTCCGCGACGAGATGGGCGCCCGCGGTTACTGGCGGCGGCTCGGCCGCATCCTGTCGCTACTGGCGCTGTTCCTGAAGGAACTGGCGCTGTCGGCCTGGAAGGTGGCGGTGCTGGTGATGAGCCCGCGCATGGACCTGAAGCCCGGCATCTTCGCCTTTCCGCTGACCGTGACCCGCGATTTCGAGATCACCCTGCTTGCCAACCTCATTACGTTGACGCCCGGCACGCTGTCGGTCGACGTCTCCGAGGACCGCAAAACGCTGTTCGTCCACGCGATCGATTGTTCCGACATCGAAGCCACGAAGCGGGACATTGCCAGCGGCTTCGAGCGCAAGATCATGGAGGCGTTCCGATGACGACGGCTGAAATGATCATCGCCTATGCGGTCTGGCTGGCGCTCGTGGTGCTCTGTTTCTCCTTCCTGCTCACCGTCTGGCGGGTGATCAAGGGGCCGACGCTCCCCGACCGGGTCGTGGCGCTCGACATGCTGACCGGCATCGTCATCGGCTTCATCGCGCTGATCGCCATCCGCACCGGCTTCACGCTCTATATCGATATCGCCATCTCGCTCGGCCTTGTCGGCTTCCTCGCGACCGTCGCTTTTGCGCGGTTCATCCTGTCGCGCGGGAACAGAGAGGTGCCGAAAGAAGACAGGATGAAGGCGTTCACGGCGTCGGTGCCCGAACCGCGGCGCAAATCCGTAGCAAGGCGCCCATCCGGCACCGGGCCGGCCGTCCGGAGGAAGGCGAAGAAATGATGGACATTCTATTGGCCGCGATAACCGCACTTCTGATCCTCGGCGGCGCAGGATTCGCGTTGGTGGCGGCGATAGGCCTCAATCGTCTGCCGGACCTTTATACCCGCATGCACGCCGCGTCCAAGGCTGGCACGGTCGGCTCCGGGCTCCTGTTGCTTGCGGTCGGCGTCCATGCGGGCGACCTGCCGACTTTCGCAAGAGCGCTTGCAGGTTTCTTCTTCTTCGTGCTAACGGCGCCGATTTCGGCGCATTTGCTCGCTATGGCAGCGCACAAGGTTGGCTATCCACTTTGCGCTGAGTCCGTGCGGGATGAAATGAAGGATTACGATAAGCGAATATAATCCGTTCTGGACAGAGTTATAACCCTGTCGCCGTTGAGCAAATGCCCATCTATTCATCAGTAAAGCTGATGTAGGTGCGATATAGGTGGCAGAAAGGCTGGTAACCGGCGAAATTCGCACTTGGAGAAGAAGCGAAGCAGTGGTACTTCATTCCAAGTAGAGTGCAGATGTTGTTCTAGATTAGGCGTTCCCTCGTCATTTTGGTGAGTCGACAAGTTCTTCGAATGAGGAACGATAACGCCGTTCACATGCAAGGGAAGGTTACAATCGAACGCAATATCCGGTGTTAACCGTTTTCTTTTCCGCATGAAGCTTAGGGGTAGGCTTCGGTCGCAAGACGGCGGGGCGGCATAGGTTTCTCCGGAAGACTCTACGAACGGGCAGGTGTCGCGGAGGTCGCGGGGCCAGCCAGTCACTTAAACAGGAGACAGGAAATGACAGACGTCGCATTGGGCAAAAGCCCGGATCTGCTGGTAGAGCTGACCGCAGATATTGTGGCCGCCTATGTGAGCAACCATGTGGTGCCGGTCAGCGATCTTTCGAACTTGATCGCGGACGTGCATTCGGCGTTGAGCAACACCTCTTCGCCTGCACCCGTTGTCGTGGCCATCGAAAAGCCGAAGCCCCCGGTTCCGATCAAGAAATCGATCGAGGACGACTATCTCATCTGCCTGGAGGACGGGCAGAAGTTCAAGTCGCTGAAACGCCATCTGATGACTCACTACAACATGACTCCGGAAGAGTATCGCGAGAAGTGGGGCCTGCCGGCCGACTATCCGATGGTGGCTCCCGCTTATGCGGAAGCCCGCTCCAGGCTCGCCAAGGAAATGGGTCTCGGCCAGCGCCGCAAGCGCGGCAAGGCCTGATCCGGGCGACGCCGCCAAGGCAGGGAGGATTTGAGACCAGCCCGATGAGGACCGATCGCGAGAGCGGCGGCTGGCTGGTCTTGGCATCGAAGTAGAGATGCGGATAAAGAACCGGGCCGATCAAGTGCCCGGTTTTTCTTTTTTAGGCGGGCATCGCGGGGATGTGTAGAGGAAAAAAATCCCATTATCTTTCGGGAGCTTGCGGAAATTATCAACAATATCAGCGGATAATTGCGCGGAGACGGTTTCCAGCGTCCCCGCTTTTGCTCTAGGGTGTATGAATTAATTCCTATTAATTGAGGAGTTGTCATGCCTTTCGAGCGATATTTCGAGCCCTCCGCCCCGCCTTCCTCCTTGCCGTTTTCCCCGACTGTGCTGCTGGATACGGCCGGTTCGCCGAAGCTTCCCGCCAGCTTGCCGCTGAAGAGCGCCTGCCGCATCGTCCGCCAGATGGTCTGCGAACTGGTCCAGCTTTTCGGCGATAGGGTGATGCTGCGCCGCGACCGGCGCCGGCTTTCCTGCCATGTGCGCCAGATCGCCATGTATGTCTGCCATGTGGCGCTCCAGATTTCGATGAGCGACATCGGCGAGGCTTTCGGCCGGGACCGCACCACCGTCGGCCACGCCTGCCACGTGGTCGAGGATCGCCGCGACGACCTGGCCTTCGACGAGTTCGTCTCCGCCGTCGAGCGCATCGTCACCGCCGTTTTCGGCCTGTCGGAGGTAACGGCTCATGACTGAGGCAATCCGGAAACCCGTGATGGACAAGGCCGCGGACCCGGCCCTCAGGCGGCACCTCCTGCGGCTGATCCGCCAGCTCGCCCGCGGCGACTGCGCGATCGGGGCGGGTGAGGCGGGGGAGATCAGGCTCATCGGGGCGGAGGAGCGGACCTATCCCGAAGCGGTGATCGTGCAGGCCCGTTCGCTCGGACTGGCGCAGCTTGCGGACGGAAGGATTGCCGCAAGCGCGGCAGCGTCCAGCTTCCTGCGCCGTGCGCTGGTGACGGGCGAGGACGTGTTCGTCGAGCAGCATGGCGAGATCGTCATGGCATCCGTCGAGATCGACGGCGCCCGCCAGCCGGTGCGCCGAAACCTTGCGGAATCTCCGCTCGGCGTGATCGCGCGGATGAAGGACCGTGACGGAAAGCCCTTTTTGCCGGCCGAAGCCCTGGATGCGGGCGAGCGGCTGCTCGCCGATTTCACCCGCGGACAGCTCCAGCCCCGCATCACCGCTTCCTGGGAGCCGCGGCTCGCCACCCGCGCCAAGGGCACCGCCGGCGGCCAGGCCGACATTGCCGACAGCGCGATGTCGGCCCGCAACCGCTTCTCGAGGGCGGTGGAAGCGATGGGGCCGGAACTTTCCGGCGTCGCGGTGGATGTCTGCTGCTTTGCGAAGGGTCTTGAGGCCGTGGAACGCGAACGCCAATGGCCGGCCCGCTCGGCCAAACTCATGCTGCGCACCGCGCTGCTCGCACTCGCCCGCCACTATGCGCCGCCGGCACCGGTTAAATGCCGGCAGAACCATCACTGGGGCGCCGAGGATTACCGGCCGGTCCTGTGACGGAGATTGGTTAGGTTGACGCTGCAAATGCCGCCTACGTCCGCTTCGGCTCGAAGCGGACAAGGTCTTTAGCTTCTGCTAATGAGCGCGAAGGAGATTTCTATTGGAGCGGCTGCTCGTGCCACATAGCTTGCACCTATTTCGAAGCTTTGTTTTTGCCGTGGTTGGAGCGAGTTTGGCCATTGGCTCAACCCATGCCCAAACATTGGATGGTCTGCACGATTTTCAGCTCGGAAGTTCATTTGTCGAGGCGCAGCGGAATGCGACTGCAAACGGTTGGGAACTGAAACATTCCTCCCTCTCATTTCCGCACGAATGGATGGTCGAGGGGACGGATCTTCGTCTCTTCATCTGTGAGAACAGAGTGGCGGCCATTGGAAAACACCCGAGCGGGGAGTTTGAAGAGTTCGCGTCGATCGTAGGGAATCTTCAAGTGAAGTATGGCGCCCCGACTACCAAAGTTGCGACATTCATGGCTGGGGCGACGCGAACGTCCCTTGTCGACTCCAAATTCGATCTTGCCTCCGGCGAACACATAGTCGTGCAGCTAAGTAGCTGGGGAGGCAAGTTGAGTATCCATATGAATTACAGCTCAGACGTCGAATGTCAGGCAGCCGTTAAACCTTGACGGGATGATGTCCCGAGAGGTGG
>NZ_JNNU01000010.1 GCF_000732195.1 Neorhizobium vignae | reverse complement strand
CCCGTCTCGCGCCCGGTCGCCGCCGCACCGAGCCGTCGAGCGTGAAGTAACCCGGACCCTCGGTGATGCCAAAGGTAAGCCACTCAAGAGCCTTCATCGAGGGCTCGGCGAACGGATCATGCGCTTCCTTCGGTGGACGCTCCTCAAGCAGGACATCGCTGATTTCTATAAGCCGCCTTTTCGGTCCGCGGATGCCAGCAATGCCCGCGATCTGTGGGAGGTAAACGTGTCGAATCGCTGAAGGAAGGGCGGCCTGTCGCACAAGGCCGGTTCCCAACCGGCGACTGATCCATGAGCCCGTCGTACCGACCCGCTTCTGCTAATATCGGTCCCTGCTTTTTCGATCGGTGGCAGCGCCGATTGATCATAACCGATGGATTTGCGGTGCTGGAGAGCGTCGGCGAGAAAGTCCCGGGCCGTCGCCTCTTTCACCAGATCATCACCCGCCGCAGTCGATGTGAGAGTGTTCACGGCGTCGATAGAAACGATGCGCCGCCGTATCATGTGGTGCGCCTCGTTCCAGGAGTCATCGGAAGCCGCTACGCCACCTACTTGGGGCGATCAATTCAAACACGGCTTTCTCCTAGGTGATCGCGTGGCAGACCCTCGGCAACTTGGCATCGACCCATCAGTGGTCAGAATGTCAAGCTTGCGACCTTCAAAACGCTTGGGACCGCGTTCGACGATGCTGAGCGCCAACGAGAGCTCTAAATCCTAACACATGGGCATGGCCGCATCGGCAGCTTTGGGCATGGACTGAAAGCCGAGCTTTGTGCAACGGTCGTTGCCAGCGTATCAACTGACAGGCACCCAAAGACCCGAGCGTGCCCCTGCCGCGGGCCTCCTCCTAAGGCTCAGGTTGGGACTTGGACTTAGATGGCCCAAACCTATGCAGAGTCGGTTCTGGATCAAATTCAGCAATTTCGAATGGATCTAGGAACAAAGCGGCTGGAACATCTGCGCTTTGATAGAAACTTGATAAGTTGGCGCGTATCCCGAACCCGGACCATACTGCCTGGAGGGTGATCAGTGCGGCCGGCTGATTCAGATGAAATCGATCTTCGAGACAACTGCTTTAAGCTGGTTCTCATCGCGGATAACGCTCCGGAAAAGTTCAAACAGGGTTGCCGTCAGTCGTTCGCTAGAAGGACGGTCGCTGCCCACCGCGAGGAGTATGCCGGCGCCAGTTTCCATTAAGATCGGCGCAAGCGGCGTCTGTTCACCAAAACACAGCTGGGTGCGGCAGCTTTTGGACTCATTCCGGTACGATTTCCTGCTCCCATGCTGGATTGGAAGCAGAGAGCGTCGTCGATCTAGCCAGCGGCGGATCGGATCTTTTCCCGCCCTGGAAATTGTTGCGGATCAGGCGAAAACCAAACCAAAGCTGCAGCAAGGCGGCTCCCCAAAAACACAAAAGATCCATAGCCCCCTCCGATTTACGGGGCACCAACGCGGGGCGAACACCGTCGTTCCGATGGAGAGAGCTCCCGGCGGCCTATGCTTAACACTTTGTCACCGCGTCGACCTGAACCGCGGCAGTCAACTCCCTTCTTCGCCGGCGACGTTGGCGCCGGACCCAGACAGCTTGGAGACGTCCGGCGGCTTATTCCAGATGAGCGCGGAGCACTGGGGGCAAGGCGTGCCCGAGGCGCCACATCCGCATCCGTGTGTTCCTGTCCATGGCTGCGTTGGGTGAGACTCGCACACCCAGCCGGTATCTCGACAATCCTTGCACTTGCTCATTCGGAATCCTCAGCCACTCCGCCAGGATGGTTTCTGTCTGCAAAACAGTAGGCTCGCGCCGGTCCGCCTTAGCGCGAGCCCATAACCCGTTACGAGGTCAGGGTCCAAACATCGGCCGCTCAATCGTTTTCCCCGTTCGAGTTGGCGACACCCTGCCACAACCGAGATACCCTTTTCGGTGAACGCGACCATAGCTCCTTCGGCATAGATCACCTGAAAGGGCTCCCTCTTTCTGCCAGACGAAACCGTGATCAGAGCCAGTGAGAGCGTCATCGACGTCGGCGTTGTCCGCACGGTAGCGCTCGTGGCCATAGTAGCGCGGTACCTGGTCACAAGGAGGCTTTTCGAGGTCAGGACAAGCTGCGTCCCGCGGTAGCGTGGCTGCATGCAAGGATTTCGTGGCTATCAGCGTGGCGCGTGGTAACAGTACCCCCTACTGGATCTGATCAGAAATCTAAATCCGCGTCCCAGACTCCTGCGCGATATACAGGTCCCGGATGATGCCTGCTGCGTTGAGCAGTGCCGATGCGATTTGCTCGTGCCGCGTTCTCAAGCTGCCGCGCTTTGAAGATCGGCAGCGCGTCTGCAACAGTCGTTCTGCTGGGCACCCCGATCGTCTTCGCAGGTCTCGGATCGTCATCACGGCTTGGTCAAGCTACCGGCGGCATTCCAAGGCGTCGTCCCTCCGCGCCTCGTGTATTGCGCGTTCAGGAGGTCGGCTAAATCATCGGCCTCTTCCATTCCGAGTGCATCAAGTATCGCTCCGTTTACCACGGCTGGCAAACCGGTGGAGATGTCGTAGACGCTCCAGTAGTCGGTACCATCTTCGTTCTTTCGCGCACTGAAGCGGCTCATCAGCTTATCGTTCAATGCAGTGTATCCCTGTCAGGCAACACACCCACCGAGTTCATGAAGGCGACGAACGTATCTGCGCTATCTCGCGGCAGGTCGCAGTACGGCTTTTCCCCAATGATTACCGTCCTGCCAGTGGTGCTGTCGAATCTCCCAAGTATGTTGGCCGTCTTTGCGGAGGTCGAAGCGATCACGTGTACTCCTGCTGGGAAGCTGAAAGCTGGAAGGGTTTTGGCAAAACTGGACCTCTGACGTCTAGTTCCAGCCGCCTTGTCCTGCTAGATATGTCGGGCGTTCCCTGTGTACTTACTGCCCCGTAGCCCTAACCGGCCGCGGGGCTTTTTCATTTGAATGGGCTTCAACGAATTTTTTCCGGACTGAGGTCGTGTCACGCGGCCAAGAAGGCGATCATCCCGCCGCGCCCGAACCCGCGTTCATATGCAGTACAGGTCCTACGGGGACAATGGCATCCCTCGATTGAATAACTGTGAGATTGGAGGGTGCATATTGTTGGATGATCGCTGCAAAGAGATTTTCACCGCATACATAGACCGGGAATACGGTGGCTCGCCATTGCATATTGAGGAAGCTCTCTTCGTGGCGTTCGAGCGAGGCACGGAAGCGGCGAAACGTAGAGGAGATGCCAGCTCCTGTCCCTATAGCGCACTTTCCGAGCCCGAGCCTTTTCTAGCGTGGGTGAAAGGATTTGAGTGCTGCTCTAGCCGGTGAACTTTCTATGCAATGCCAGACCGACGGACGCGCATGACCCGGTCATCGAAAGCCCGCCAGCCCCTGCGCCTCGTACTCCCTTTTTTGACGTCAATACTGCCTTTGGAGAAATTGATCACCTCGGCGCCAGAGGCTTAAGCTTCGGCCATAGGTCGAGCAGAGAAGAGCCTCGGCCGCGAAAGCCCGCGCCTCCGGGGATTGACGCGGGCTTTCCATTAGCTGATTGGGGTGGCCCGGGTTGTCGCCCATCCATCATCATCCCATTCTTCTTTTTCATAGTGTTCCAAACAATCCGGCTTTCACCGTCACACTGTGCAAGGCTCGCTCCGGCCATAGGAAGTAATCGACATATCGGCAGAATCAGCCGAAGAGTCGATCAATGGCAGGAGAGGGCGCATGAAGCGACGGGAACCGGGACTTCAGCCTAAGCTTACTCCGCTCGAAAGCGCTTTGCGGCTAGTCTTGCATATCATGATGATCTGCGCGCTACCCACCACCCTGTTCGCCACGGTTGGCGGTGCATTCGCAGAGCATCAATCACTGCACGGGATATTCTGCCACGAGGTCAACTATATTGATCTCCCGGCAGGTCCCTGGCCATCGATGGATTTCAGGATTTGATCTTGAGTGCTAGGTCCTCGGGAATATAGACACGGGGAGGGGAGTTCTTCGAAGAGTCGTTGAGCACGACAAGTGCGACGACCATTCCCACCATGGCCATCAAAACCATCAGGACGGGACTGCTTCTACGACTGTTTCTGGGCTGATGATATATCATGGACCGATCCAAGACGGTCGAGCGTGTAGCCCACGCCCGACCAGACCAATTTAGTTGATGACCTGGATGACTTTCCGCGAGGAAGGCTCAACGATCACGCGCTGCTCGTTCACGACTGCGTAGGCGTAATTCGGGTTGTCCGGCACTGCCTTGACGACGACAGTCGCGGGTAAGGGCTGGCCGACGACCACCTTCTCCTTCACGACGACCCGTTCCATCGGTGCGGGTAGGTCACGGACATAGGTGACGACCGTCGGCGGCGGCGGATCGATAGCGGTACCTGCGACTGCGCCGACCACGCCACCGACCGCAGCCCCGACAGGACCACCGACGATCGCGCCGGTTACCGCACCGCCAGCCGCTCCGTTGACAGTGGACGACTGAGCAAAGGCTGTTCCACCTGCCAGCGCGAGTATGGCCGTCGTCAGGATGAGTTGCTTCTTCATTGTGTTTCCTCCTTCGTTGCTGCGGCCGAAGCCGTGAGCCATGAACGTGAGCTCGCACACGACGTTCCCCCTCCTGGACTTCGGTCCGTGCGCCGTAGGCCTTTGTGCCCAATGCTGGACTGCTGGGTTGGGCCCTAGGTCTCATAGCCGTCGGACCGAAGTCCAAACCTTGGAACACGATGACCCTTCCATGGTTGTTAAGGAATAACATGATGAAAAAATACATGATTTTCGCAGCGGCAGGCCTGGCCGCGATGGCAGGCACTTTTGCCGCTTCAGCACAGACAGTCGTCATTGCCCCGGAACAAGAAACGGTGATCAAGGAGTATGTCACCAAGCAGAAGGTGAGGTCCGTGGACGTGCCGAATGTCACCGTCAGCGTCGGTGCATCGCTTCCCGAAACGGTCGAACTCCACACGGTCGACGTCCCGGACGTGAAATACCGCTATGCCGTTGTGGGCGGCAAAACCGTGCTGGTTGAGCCCAGCACCCGCAAGGTCGTGCACGTCATCAACTGATCAGCTTGGAAATCTTGCGTCCCGGACAGACGTCAGACATGGGGAGCGTCGCTGGCCTCGGAGGTAGCGGCGCTCTCTTGTTCGGTCCCTACTCCGACGGATGGCACGGCTTTGGGAGGATGTTCATGACCATCTCGCCCTCGACGCGTGTGACGGTTGTCGTCGCCGGGAGGGCGTCGCGAGAGCGTGTTCGTAGGGCGACGAACGATCTAATGAGGGACGGGGGATTTGCCCTCGCGACGGCAATAGAACTACTTGCAGGCGCATTGGTTCCAGCACCCAGTGACGCGCGGCGGCCGCGCTGACGGCATTGCTCGGAGCCGGCGGAGGGCAGCGTGAACCGGTCTTCGAGTTTATCCTTAAGCCGCCGCAATGCGAAGGCGGCCAAACGCCTGATGCGCAAGCTGTTGAAGAGGCAGGGCGAGCGCCTCGAGTGATGATCACCGATAAGCTTCGGTCCTACGACGATGCAAAGCGGAAGACCACGCCCGGTGTCGAGCACCGTTGCCACAACGCCTGACCAATCGGGCAGAGAATTCGCATCAGCCAGTTCGGCGACGAGAGTGGATCATGAAATGCTTCAAGTCAGCGTGACATCTACAACGCTTCATCTCCACCCATGACCCGATTGCCAACCTGTTCCACATCCCGCGCCACGACATCCCCTCTAATCATCAACGCGAATTGCGTTCAGAGGCGATGAACCTGTGGGCGAAGATCGCCCGAGCATGACGGGCGAAATAAGCCGGCGCCATGGCCCGCCCTCGTTGGCGGTTAAGTCTACGGTGCCCGTGGGGCTTCAGCCCCGCCTTCTTCGGAAGTTCGAAACGCCATGCGGCATTGGCTGAAAAAGGAAAAAAGGGCCGACGGATACCGCGGCCCATAAAGTGTGAAGGTCATGGACCTCCTGAGGGGAACAGCTGCGGCGGCGGAACTGGGAGGAGGCCGCCATGTGCATCAGCCGATGCTCCATAGTACGTTCTTAGATCGTACTGCATCTGTTTTTGTGCAGTGCAGCTATGCATTTGGCCGTAGCGTCCGGCGCAGCCAGACATGGGAGCTTCCTACCCAGCATTTTGAATACGATGCCTTCCATCTTGATGTCTTGACATCGGCAGAACACGACGAAGGGTCGTTGCTTCTTGACTGGCAAAACAAAATGACGGGGCAGCGTCCGACGTCGTTCCGCTACGTCATGCGGCCGGACGGATATCTGTTTCAGTGAATTCAGCGCCCTTGAACAGCAACGGCTCGTCGAAATCCCTGGCAAGAGCGTAAGCAAAACAATCACCGAAATTCAGCCCGGCTTTGTGTCTGCCCTTTCCGAAGCCGAGGAACGCCTGCCGAGCCAGATGGCCCTGTTCTACGGTTACTGGCTCGATCTCGATCGCCGCACGGCGGAAAAACGCGTCCGCCTGTCTCATGCCTTCCGGCCCGAGTTGCTTCTCGATCACCATGGATAGCTCCAGGTAGTTTCCCACACTGATCCGAGTAGTTGCGGCATCGTGTATCAATCGGTGAAGACAGCGGCCTCCGGTTCACCATACAGGATCGCGACCATCGCTGAAGTGTCGAGGATCATCTCGGCAGACCATCCCTGTCATAAAGAAGCTCCGCGTGATCACCGTAAGGTCGTCTCAGATGGACTTGCCCGCCCTTGCTGGCCGTTCTCCCTGTAACGTAAGGTTTGGGCAAGGTGAGGCACCGACCGCCCTCATTCGAGCGGCAGGATCAGGACGTCGCGGGCCGGCACCTCGATCATGCAGCCGTCATGGGCGTGTCCGACGGGCCAGACGGCCTTTCCGGGGGCAAGACGCCCAGGGCCTTCGGCGAGCTCGACCTCGGTCAGCTGCGCCGCGCGGGTCGGATTGACGAGCCAGAGGTAGCTGCCTTTTTCGCTCTTGTGGATACGTGCGAACAGCGCCTTGTTCGACAGGGCCGCATGCGGCGCGCAGCCGCTCCAGCGCAGCAACTCGGCGAAGAAGGGCGCGTTCGCCGTGCCTTGCGATTTGTAATAGGCGACCGACGGATTGGTGCCGATCAGGAGCGTGCGGCCCTTGCCGTAAGCGTTCTCGACCACGGCAAGCCGTCCATCGTCGAAATTGCCGCGCGCGTTGCCGCCGGCCAGCACATAGGACTGCAGAAAACCGCCGCCATCGACCGCCGCTCCATCCAGCTTGAAATGGATGCGGTCGCCGATATCGGGCATGAACTCGACCTGATCCTCGCGGGCGCCGAACACCCTGTCGAGGCCCATATTCGGCTGCACTTGGCCGACACGGCCGCGGTCACCGAAATAACCGGGGCAGGCCTCGGCGATCAGCGTGCCGCCCTTTTCCACCCACGCGGTAAGGCGTTCTGCCTGCTCGGTGGTGAACATGATCGGATAGGGAAAATAAAGCCGATCATAGGTGTCGATATCGTCGATATGGACCCAGTCCGGCTGGACGCCGTTTTCGAGGAAGGCGCGATAGGCCCCCCACATCGCTTCCGGATAGGGCTTTTCCTTGCGCTCGTAGTTCAAAAGGTAATCCCATTCCTGCGTCTCGGGGACGACCAGAATGCCGATTTCGCCGCGCACCGGCTTTGCCTCCCAGAGGGCGGCCTGCGCCGGGTCGTTTGCCCATTTCGCCATGTCGCTCTGCATCTTCGAGCGCGGCGTGCGGGCGCCGTCCATGCCGTAGGCGCCGAAGGCACCGAAGAGCGGGCCGTCGAGCAGCGGGCGCCAGCGCAGGTTCAGGACACCGCGCGCGCCGCCGGCAAACGAGGTCATGCTCCACAGGCGGATATCCTCGGGCTCTGCAACGCGGCCGTCGTCCTTGTCGCGACCGATCACCTGAGGCTGCAGCCACAGCGGCCCGCCCTGGCGCTCGGCATGCCAGAAGGGTTTTCCGCGAGCGGCGGCGCGGTTGATGTCGACGCCGTACCAGTTCTTCCAGGCCTCCGTGCCCTTGCGGGCCTGGATCCAGGTGAATCCGTAGATCTCGACCTTGGAGGCCGCCAGCCAGTCGTCGCAGCCGTTCGCGGCCATGTTGGGGATCGCGCCGGAAATGCCGTGGGCCGCGATCGTGTTCTTCGGGTCGACGGCGCGGATCGTGTCGATGCGCCATTGCATCTGGTCGTAGAAATTGTCGCGCTTGAACTGGAGCCAGTCGATGCATTCCGGATAGGGCGCCATGTGGACCGGCGGCTCGACATCCTCCCAATCCGCATAGCTGTAGCGATGCCAGGCCTTGGCGAGCACTTTCAGCGTGCCGTATTTCTTCTCAAGCCATGTGCGGAAAGCCGACTTCGCATAGCTGCTGTAATCGACATCGGCGGAATAGTTGCACTCGTTCCAGACGTCGTAGCCGTAGATCGCGGGATGGTCCTTGTAGCGGGTGGCGAGCGCGGTGAGGAACCTGCCGGCCGCCTCCTTCACTTCGGGGCAGTTGAGCGTCAGCGCGCCCGCGCCGCCGCCATTGTTGGAAAATCCGCCGGTTGCGGCGGAAACACCCATATAGGAGCCGAGCCTGGTGCCGTCGGCATTGACCTGCAGCGCATCGGCATATTTGCGCACCGCCCAGTCGGGCACGGCATGGATGAGCTCGGCGATGACCGTCTTGATGCCGTTTTGGGCGGCGAGATCCATCTGCCTGTCGTATTCCTCCCAGTCATAGACGCCGGGCGCGGTTTCGATCGCGCTCCACATGAACCAGTGGCGGAAGATGTTGAGACCGTCCTCGCCGGCCGTCGCATAGTCGCGCTCCCAGTCCTCGCGGGGCGGATTGGACTTGCGGAAATAGACGGCACCGTAGGGGAATTGGATATCGTTTCTAAGCATGGTCCTATCCTTCTTCATCGACATTCGGACATGGCTTCGCCCTCCGGAGAAAGGCTCCGGTCTGGAAGCGGCGGAGATGGCGTCCGGTTAGTTCGGAAAAGCGTTGATCTTAGCGAGGCCCTCCGGCGAGATGGGGCTTCATCCACTGAAGGCCGTCGCTGGTGCCGGCCTTCGGTCGGTATTCGCAGCCGACCCAGCCGTCGTAACCGAGGCGGTCGAGTTCGCGGAGTATGAAATCGTAGTTGATCTCGCCGGTGCCCGGCTCGTTGCGGCCGGGATTGTCGGCGATCTGCACATGGGCGATCCGGTCCTTCAGGCGGGTGAAGGTGGGGATGAGATCGCCCTGCATGACCTGCATGTGGTAGAAATCATACTGGATGTAGAGATTGTCGGAGCCGACCTTGTCGAGGATGCGTTCGGCATGATCGGTCGTCGACAGGAAAAATCCGGGAATGTCGCGCAGGTTGATCGGCTCGATCAGCAGCTTGACCCCGGCATCGGCGCAGCGTGGTGCGGCGTATTTCAGGTTATCGACCAGCACGCTTTCCAGGGCATCGGTGTCGGCACCCTCTGCCACGAGGCCGGAGATGACGTTGACCTGCGCGCAGCCGAGCGCCTTGGCATAATCGAGTGCCAGGGCGACACCATCGCGGAATTCCTGGATGCGGTCCGGCAGGCAGGCAATGCCGCGTTCGCCGCCGGCCCAGTCGCCCGAGGGAACGTTGAAGAGGGCCTGGACGAGGCCGCTCGCCTTCAATGCATCGACGACCTTTTCCTTCGGCTCCGCATAGGGGCCGAGATATTCGAGCCCGCCGAAACCGTCTTTTGCCGCCGCCGCGAAGCGATCGAGAAAGGGCAGGTCCTGGTAGAGGAAGGAGAGATTGGCGGAGAATTTCGGCACTGGCACTGTCCTCAGGAAACGGGTGCGACGAAGCGGTGCCGGTGCAGCATGCGCTTGTCGCGGGGGTCGGGATTGGGAACGGCGGAAATCAGGCTTTTGGTATAGGCCTCTTGCGGGGCGGTGCAGATCTGCTCGGCCTCGCCAAGCTCGACGATCTTGCCGCGATGCATGACGGCGACGCGGTCGCAGAAATAGCGCACCACCGAAATGTCGTGCGAGATGAAGATGAAGCTCAAGTTGAGGCGCTTCTTGATATCGAGCAGCAGGTCGAGGATCTGGCTGCGGATCGACACGTCGAGCGCCGAAGTCGCCTCGTCGGCGATGATGATGCGCGGATCCAGCGCCAGCGCCCGGGCAATACCGATGCGCTGGCGCTGGCCGCCGGAAAAGGCATGCGGATAACGTTCCATGCCCATCGGATCGAGCCCGACGAGGCGCATCAGTTCTGCGACGCGTTCCTCGAGCGCCTTGCCCTTGGCGAGGCCGTTGACGATCAGCGGATCGCCGATCACATCCTTGACCGTCATGCGCGGATTGAGCGAGGCGAACGGATCCTGGAAGACGAGGCGGACTTCCCGGTGGAAACCGCGCAGCTCCTTCTTGGTCAGGCTGGTGACCTCGACTTCGCCGCCAATCTTGTCGCGGTAGATGACGCTGCCCGTCGTCGGCTCGACGGTGCGCAGGATCAGCCGTCCGAGCGTCGTCTTGCCGGAACCGCTCTCGCCGACGATGCCGAGGTTTTCACCGGGATAGAGATCGAAATTGGCGTCATCGACCGCCCGAAGCGAATTGGTCTTGCCATGCCAGCCGAACGTCTTGCCGAGATTGCGGACGGAGAGGATCGGTTGCAGCGGCTGCGACGAAGCGGCCACTGCCGGTACCCTCCCTTCGACATGGCGGGTGAGCTTCACCGTCGAGGCGAGAAGCTGCCGGGTATAGGGATGCTGGGCGTCATGGTAGATCGCATCGACGGGGCCACGCTCGACGATACGGCCAAAGCGCATCACGGCAACATCGTCCGCGACCTCGGCGACGATGCCCATGTCATGGGTGATCAGCAGCATCGCCATGCCGCGCTCCACCTGCAGCCGCTTGATCAGGTCGAGGATCTCGCCCTGGGTGGTGACGTCAAGCGCCGTCGTCGGTTCGTCGGCGATGAGGATGTCGGGATTGCCGGCAAGTGCCATGGCAATCATCGCCCGCTGCCGCATGCCGCCGGAAAATTCGAACGTGTAGCGGTCGGCCATCTGGTCCGGATTGGGGATTTCCACCTGGCGCAGCAATTCGACCGTTTTCGCCCGCGCGGCGCGCTTGTCCAGATCGCTGTGCAGGCGAACGGCTTCGATGATCTGTGAGCCGATCGTGTGGACCGGCGACAGCGAACTCATCGGTTCCTGGAAGATCAGGCCGATCCTGCGTCCGCGGATGGCGCGCATGGCCTGGCCATCCGGATCGAGCCTGGCGATGTCGGTGAACTCGCCGCCGGTGCGCAACAGGATGCGCCCGCCGACGATGCTGCCGGGCCTGTCGACAATCTGCAGCAGTGAGCGGGCGGTGACGCTTTTGCCCGAGCCGCTCTCGCCGACGAGGCAGAGCGTCTGGCCGCGCTTCAACTCGAAACTGACATTCTCGACGGCATGCAGGATATGGGTTCTCAACCGGAAATCGATCGAGAGGTTTTCGACGGAGAGGACGACATCTTCGGCAGGATCGGTCATGGGTTCCTCCTCAACTGTCATAGGGATCGGCGGCATCGCGAAGGCCGTCGCCGAAGAAATTGAAGGACAGCACGGCGACGATCACCGCAAGCGAAGGCCAGATCAGCAGCCATGGGGCGGTTGCCACCGTGCGGATGTTCTGGGCGTCCTGCAACAGTACACCCCAACTGACGACCGGCGGTTTCAAGCCGATGCCGAGGAAGGACAGCGAGGTTTCGGCAACGATCATTGTCGGCACGGCAAGCGTCACGACGGCGAGAATATGGCTCGTCAGCGACGGCAGGATATGGCGGAAGATCAGCCGTTTCTCGCTCGATCCGTCAAGCATGGCGGCAGTCACGAAATCCTCGCTTCGCAGCGCCAGGAAACGGCCGCGCACCTCGCGCGCAAGACTGGTCCAGCCGAGCAGCGACACGATGATGGTGATGACGAAATAGACGTTGACGGGCGACCATGTGAGCGGGATCGCCGCCGCAAGACCGAGCCAGAGTGGGATGGTCGGCATGGCGCTGACCACCTCGATCATGCGCTGGATCACGGTATCGACCCAGCCGCCGTAAAAACCCGATATCGAGCCGAGCACGACACCGAGGACGAGCGACATGACGACGCCGACCAGGCCGATCGACATCGAGATCCGCGTGCCGTAGACCAGCCGCGAGAAGACGTCCCGGCCCAGCCGATCGGCGCCGAGCAGATACATCGGATCGTTCGGATTGATCGGGCCGATCAGATGGCGGTCCATCGGGATCAGGCCCCAGAGTTCGTAGCGGGCGCCTTTGACGAACAGGCCGACCGGCACCACCTTGGCTTCGTCGACGACGAAGGTGCGCCGCAGCGCCACCTTTTCGATCTCGACCTTGTAGCCCTTCACATGGAAATTGAATTCGGTACTGCCGTCCGGCTTGGTGACGAAGAAGCTCAAGCCCTGCGGTGGCGCATAGGTATATTGCGGCCGCGATGTCGAGGGCAGGCTGGGCGCCAGGAATTCGGCAAACAGGCCGATCAGATAGAGGATAAGGATGACCGCGCCCGCGAACATCGCCACCTTCTGGCGGACCAGCTTGCCGGCGATCAGCCTCCAGGGGCCGACGGTTGCGGTCGAAACGGTCTTGCCGGCTTTGAGCGGACTGATCGAGGGGCCGTCGGCGACGGTGTGAACGGGGCCGGAATAGGTTCCGAATGTCTCGTGCGTGCTCATGCGGCCTCCCTCAATTGAACCGGATGCGCGGATCGAGCAGCGCGAGCAGCAGATCCGAGAGCAGCATGCCGACAAGGGTGAGGGCACTCAAAAGCAGGATGAAACTGCCGGCGAGATACATGTCCTGCGACACCAGCGCCCGAAACAGAAGCGGGCCGGCGGTCGGCAGGTTGAGTACGATGGCGGTGATCGTCACGCCGGACACCAGATGCGGCAGCACCCAGCCGATCGCCGAGACGAATGGATTGAGCGCGATGCGCACCGGATATTTGAGAATGACCTTGTATTCCGGCAGCCCCTTGGCGCGGGCGGTGATCACATAGGGCTTGTGCAGTTCGTCGGTCAGGTTGGCGCGCAGGACACGGATCAGAGCCGCCGTTCCCGAGGCCCCGATGATGATGATCGGGATCCACAGATGGGCGAGGAAATCGCCAACCTTGGCAAGGCTCCAGGGGGCTTCGGCATATTCGGGAGAGTTGAGACCGCCGACGCTCTGGCCGAGATAGCGGTAGGCGAAATACATCAGCACCAACGCCAGGATGAAGTTCGGCACCGCAAGCCCGATGAAGCCGAAGAAGGTGAAGACGTGGTCGCCGATCGAATGGCGGCGGACGGCGGAATAGATGCCGATCGGCAGCGCGACGATCCAGACGAACAGCAGGCTTAAGAGCGAAATGACCAGCGTCGAACCCATCCGGCCCCAGATCAGGCCGGAGACAGGCTGGTTCCATTCGAACGAATGACCGAAGTCGCCGCGGCTGACGATGCCCCAGATCCATTTGAGATACTGGATGTAGAAGGGATCGTCGAAGCCGTAGATTTCCTTTAGCCGCTCGATCTGGGCCGGATCGACCGCCTGGCCGCTGTCGCTCATCGTGGCGATCATCGACGTCAGGTAGTCACCCGGCGGCAGCTGGATGATCAGGAACGAGATCAGCGACATGCCGAACAGGGTCGGGATCATGTAGAGCACGCGCTTGAAGATGTAGCCCAGCATCGGAATAGTTCTCCTCCCGTTGAAGACGCCGCTCCGGCGTCACCTTCGGATCTCAATCCGTTTCCGGCCCCTCCAGGCCGGAAACGCTCCTCCATTTCAGTCTCCCACCCTATTTCCAGGTGAGATGCAGCACTTCCAGCCGCTCTATTGCCGGCACCTCCACTTCCGCGCGTCCGTCCTTCACGCTGAAGCTTGCCGCCCTGTCCGCAACCACCAGCCAGGCTTTCGCAACGGACTTGCCCTCTGGAACTTCCACCGAAACGGTCTGGGCCGCCAGCGGATAATTTTCGCGGATCGGCCCTTTCATCATCATCGGATTGGTGAGGTTGAAAAGGCTGAGGGCGATACCCTCGGCGTTTTCCCTGAGTGCCAGGTCAATGACGCCCGGGCCTTTGACGGTGACGCGCGGGGCCTTGCCGAGCGCCCAGTGGACGGAATTGGACAACAGGCGGCCGTGATCGACCGCAAAGACTTCCCAGAAGATTTCGCCGATATTCCATGGAATATAAACCGTGCGGCCACCCTTGCCGGTTTCGCGGGCGATCACCGCCGCCCCTTCCGGCGCCTTGCGCGGATAGACTTCCTCCATGGGAAGATCGGGAAAATCGGGAACGTAGAGGAAGGGCGTGTCAGCACCGGCCGCCGGCTCGACATGGATCAGCCTTGTGCCGCCCATGATCCGCTCGGCACCGTCAAAACCCTTGTTGACAGGGTGGTCGCCGGAGAGCGCCACATAGGTGTTCTTGACGATGCCGCGCGGGCCGGAGACGAATTTCGCCCCGAGCACGTCCGAGAGGCCGAATTCGGAGCGCGTCTTGCCGAATTCATCGCGAAGCGAGGTCTCGTAGGAGGCGACGACGCTGCCGCCGCGCGCCACATAGGCGCGGATCGCCTCGTTCTGCGCGTCCGAAAGGCAGGAGGCGTTGGCAAGGATGATGACCTTGAAGCGGTCGAGACCGTCCTGGGTCAGGACTTGGTCCGACACAAGCTCGAAAGGCAGGCGCGCCTCGACCAGGGCGTGGTAGACGCCGAGATCGTGTTTCTCCGCGGCGTGACGTTCCTCCGGCGCCCAGTGGCGCAAGGTCGTCGACGGGTCGATCACGGCGATTTCAGCGGTCGGCGTCATGCTTTCAAGGACCGGCTCGACGGCCGACTGGAGGACAAACGCCTCGGCGACCGGCTCCACCCAGCGCTTGTCGGGCACCACGCCGTTGAACTTCGTGAACCAGGCGAAAAGCCCGTGGGCCGTGCCGTTGTTGATCCAGAGCTGCATCTCCTCGCCGGAGGTCACCGCATCCTTCCAGCGGTATTCCTCTTCCGGACCGATCGAGGTGATCAGTACCACCGGACGATCGGCGAAGGTGGCACGGATGCGCTTGCCGTTGCGGCCGGCCGACCAGCCGAGCTCCAGCCCCTTGCGGCCCTGATGGTCGACGACGAGGAAGGGGCAATGTTTGGTGATGACGGAGAGGTCGAACTCCATCAGCGACGCGCCGCTCATGTTGGGGATGAAGCTTGCATGCGGCCGGATGGCTTTGACCGCGTCGTCCCACTGGGCGATCACGTCGGTCAGCACGCGGCGGCGCCATTGCAGCCAGGACTGCCAGGCCGGGTCCTCGGCATCCGCCTTGTTCGGCAGGGCGTATCCGGACATGTCCTTGAAGCGGTGGGCGCTGTCCTCGCTGTAGTCGACGCCATGGCCCTGCCAGCGATTGGCGAAGATCGCGTCGATATCGTATTCGCGGACGATCTCCTTTACCACTTCCGGCATGAATACCGAATTGTAGTCGCCATAGGCATTGGCAACCCAGACGTCCGGATAGGCCCAATGGCGGCGCGGCGTGCCGTCGGCATTGATCATCACCCATTCCGGATGGGCCTTGGCCGCGTCGTCATGGATGGCATGCGGATCGACGCGGGCCATGACATGCATGTCGAGCTTGCGGGCGGCGTCGACGAGCGCGCCGAAAATGTCCCTGTCGCCCAGATACTGGCTGACATAGTGATAGGAAACCTTGCTTGGATAGTAGGCGATGTAACCACCGGCGCTGAGGCAGACGGCATTGGATTTCGTGCGCTTGAAGACGTCGATCCAGAAGGCCGGATCGTATTTGTCCGGATCATCCTCGACGAAGGTCAGCTGTGTCCAGCGTGTCGCCGTCCTGAACCAGTCCGGGGTCCGCAAGGTGTCGGTGTTCTGTCGTCTCGCCTCGAGCATTTTAGCATCCAGTTATCGGAAAAAGGGGCCCCGTGGCGCCGGCCGGATTACGCCGGCGCCCGGAAAATATCGGAATGGGCGAGGCCATCAGACCTTGTAGAACTGCTCCGGCATGGTCGGGGCAGGGGTCGGCCAGCCGAACGAATTCGGCATGGTCCTGGTGATGTTCCTCATGTTGTTCTTGACGATGCCGTAGCCGTCCGGCGGCTGCGAAATGCCGAAGACATAGAAGTTGTCGGCCGCCCCCTGCAGGATCTGTTTCATGACCTCGCGTTGGCCGGCCTGGTCCGAGGTCGCTTTCAGCTTGTCGTAGAGCGCAAGCAGCTTCTTGGTATCTTCAGGCGGTTCCTCGGCATTGGCGTTCTTGGGATCGAGATACCAGAGCTGCCAGGCCGGGGCATACATCGCGTTGCTGTCGGTCGGCACGTAGTAGCGCGGATCGAGCATCGCCGCGACGCCGCCATTGGCGCCGAACTGGTGCGCGGTGGCGTCGAAATCGCGACCCTGGCGAACGCGCGTTTCCCAGAGCGAACGGTCCATGGTGCGCATCTGCGCATCGATGCCGACCGCCTGGAACATCGGGATGACCAGCTGGAAGAGATCGAGAAAGATCGGGCGTGCCTGGTCGATCTCGAAGATGATCGTCAGCCGCCGACCCTTCTCGTCAAGACGGAAATTCTGCCCGTCGCGCTTGGGGACCAGCTCGTCGAGCATGGCATTCGCCTTGTCGACACTGTACTCGGTGAACTGCTTGGCGAGCTGCTCGTTGTAGAGCGGATCGCCTTCCTTGATCGACGGCTGGGCGGGCGCGCCCTGGCCGACCAGCACCGCGTCGATCAGAGTCTGGCGATCGAGCGCTGTCGACAGGGCCGCGCGGAACTTCTTGTTGCGGAACAGCTTTCGCTTCGTCTCGTCGTTGTGGTTCAGGTTGAAGATGAAGTTCATGACGTTGGCCTCGGTCGAGGTCAGCGTGTAGAAATCATAGTCGCCCTGCTTGCGCGCGTCGTAGAGCACCGATTTGTTGTTCGGCGTCGCGATATACTGGTCCATCAGGTCGATTTCGCCCTGCATGCATTTCAAGAGAAGCACCTGCGGGTCGGCGACCATCTGGTAGACGATGCGGTCCATATAGGGCAGCTGATTGCCCTCCGTATCGACCTTCCAATAATAGGGGTTGCGTTCGGCCACCACCCGCTCGGTGTTTTCGCCCGGCGCGATCGTGAAATACCAGGCGTTGAGGGTCGGCTTCTTCGAGGAATTGAGGAAGAAGGCGTTGTCGTCCTGGAAGCCGGAGGCCGATTGGAATGCGGCAATCCAGCTCTGGAAACCGCGCTGCTTGGCCAGTTCGTCCGCCTTGGGATTGTAGTCGATATGGAACTGCTCGAGATAATGCTTGGGGCAGCGGGTGGTATGATCCCAGTTGGACCACGCGACCTGCAACGGAAACATACCGTTAGGCTTTTCGAAGATGACCTTGAAGGTCTGCTCGTCCACCACTTCCAGCTTGGCGGGCTTGCCGGCGGTTTTCCAGTGACCCTGGCTGGTGACCGCAACACGCTTGTCGGTGAGGATGGTATCATACCAGAACTTGACGTCGGCGGTGGTGTAGGGATGTCCGTCAGACCACTTCATGCCTTTGCGCAGGCGGATGGTGTAGACAGTGGAATCCGCATTGCCTTCAAAGGCTTCCGCGACGTTGAGCGTCACCCCCGACCAATCGGGCGTGTAACGCAGGAGAGGCTCATAGGCCTGGTAGCGGAACAGCATGGAGAGCGAACCGCCGCCAACCAGCGCCAGCTTCCAATCGCCTCCGTATTTCCCAACGCTTTCAAAGGGTTTTATCACAAGGGGGTTGGCGGGCAGCCGATCCTTGACGGGAGGAAGGGCGCCACTTGCGACCTTATCCTTCAAGAGGCCCGCTTCCTTGTAGTCGAGGGCTAAAGCCGGCAGGGCCGGCAAAATCAAAACGGCTGAAGTCCCAGCCAGAAACGCGCGACGTTTCAGCTTGATCATGAGTGTCTCCTCCACACGCAGTCCCCGCCGTTACCTATTATTTCCCTTGGGCGTGGATAACGAAAAGTTTGCATTAGAATACTGTTAGGTAAAGTGTTATGTAGTGTTGTGTGGGAAAATTGCGTTTTGCAGTGCGGTAGTGTCGCCGCGGCAGGTGCAAAAGGGGGCTGGAATGAAAAATAGGGGACGGGTCACCTTGCAGACCATCGCGCGCGAGGTCGGCCTTTCGAAATATGCCGTGTCCAGATCGTTGTCGGGCAAGAGCGGCGTCAGTGAGGAAACCCGCGAGCGGATCCGCGAAACAGCCCTGCGTCTCGGCTATAACAAGCCTGCCAGCCAGACCGCGCCGGGCGATATCGCGGTGGTGTTTCACGACCTCGATCCTGTCAATAGCGAACTGCACATGCAGATCCAGAACGGGGTGCAGGCAGAGGCGCACAGGCTCGGCATGGCACTCAGGATGTTATGGACCCACAGCCAAGGGCAGCTTGAAGAACTGGCGCGCAGCTGCGCCGGGCTGCTTTTGGTCGGACCGCACGACCGCGAGGCGATCCGCGCAGCGATGGCGACCGGCACGCCGATCATCCGGTTCGGCTGGGTCGATCCGCTTGAAGATGCCGATCAGGTCTCTGGGACGGACCACGAGGCAGGGCAGGCCGTGATCCAATACCTGGTAGACCTCGGTCACCGTTCCATCGCCTATGTCCACGGCACACCCGGTTATCGCGGTCGCCGCGAGCGTTTTTATGGCGCGCGCGAAATTGCCGAACGTCACCCAAGTGTTACGTTGCATGTGCTGCAGTTCGAGGAGGAGAACGGTTTTGCCGAAGCCTATCGCGTCCTGAAGGAAGAAGGCGCTCGGCCGACCGCCTTCTTCTGCGCGCATGACGGCTTGGCACTCACCGTCGTTTCCGAACTCCTGGGCCAGGGCTATCGCATCCCCGATGATGTCTCGGTGGTCGGTTTCGGCGATTTTTCGCCGGCAAAGCAGATCTCGCCGGCTCTGACGACGGTGCGCATGGAAGGCCAGGAATGCGGAGCCGTCGGCCTGCGACTCCTGCTCGAGCGGATCGACAACCCGCGCCAGCCCGGAACCCCCGCCCGCAGGGTCCAGGTCGCGTCGAGGATCATCGAGCGCCGCTCCACCGGACCATGCAAGGACCCGGCGCATGCAAGCGAAAGTACTGCGCTTCGGTAGGAACCCCGTGTCGTGTCCGCCCGACGGAACAGGTCGGTGCTCTGCTCTGGTAGCGAACCGACTTCGAGGGCTCTATTTGAGGCTCTTCATGTCCACCATGTCCATGTCGGTGAAGGACTGGTTGTCTCCGGCCATGCTCCAGATGAAGGCGTAGGCGCCGGTGCCGGCGCCGCAATGGATCGACCAGGGTGGAGAAAGCACGGCCTGTTCATTGCGGATGATCAGATGGTTGGTCGCCGCCGGTCGGCCCATCAGGTGAACGACGAAGGCATTTTCCGGCAATTCGAAATAGAGATAGGCTTCCATTCGCCGGTCATGCAGATGCGCCGGCATGGTATTCCAGACACTGCCGGTTTCCAGCCGGGTCAGCCCCATCAGCAGCTGGCAGGTGGGCAGCACTTTCGGATGCAGATACTGGTAGAGCTTGCGCTTGTTCGACGTGGCACTGTCGCCGAGATTGTTCTCGATCGCATCCGTGCTGCTGACGATCCGCGAGGGTAAGGTGGCGTGCGCCGGCGCACTGTTGATGTAAAATTTCGCGGGCACCGAAGGGTCGTCGCTCTCGAAGAAGATCTCCTTGGTTCCCATGCCGAGATAGAGCCCGTCCATTGGCAGGAGCTCGTAAGCCTTGCTGTCGGCGATGACGCGGCCCGGTCCGCCGATATTGATGAGGCCAAGCTCGCGACGCTCCAGCAGATAGTCCGCGCCGACCAGTCTGGCCAATTCACTGCCGACGCCAAGGCTTGCCTGCGTCGGCGCCACTCCTGCCACCAGCATGCGGTCGTAATGGGTATAGACGGCCTGCAGCGTTCCGGCGACAAACAGATCCTCGATCACGAAATTTTCGCGCAGGTCCACGCTCGTCATGCGTTCCGACTGGCTGTAGTGAACGGCATGGCGCGTCCGGATATCGATCGTCATGGTCTGTTTTCTCCTGTTTCTCGGCGCGAGCGCGCTGGGTAGTGTCTCAGTTAGACCCGAACCGGAAGCCCGG
This sequence comes from Neorhizobium vignae, assembly GCF_000732195.1. Lineage (GTDB taxonomy): Bacteria > Pseudomonadota > Alphaproteobacteria > Rhizobiales > Rhizobiaceae > Neorhizobium > Neorhizobium vignae. The sequence goes on along the minus strand of NZ_JNNU01000010.1, from coordinate 236,285 downwards.
TCTATCCGGTTTGGTGTCCCATGCGGAAGCGGCACACCGCTTCCATCGGGGCCTAAAAACCATATGTGCGTTATGCCCGCCTCGCCCGAACGCTCAGCCACCGGTCATTGGGGCTTCCGACGGACCGACGTAGCTCGCTGACAATCCAGCCGGCCTCTGTGAGCGCGGCTCGCAAGGCAGGCTCGCGCCAGTACGTTTCGACGTAGCGCCGAGGCGCTGCAGCGCTGCCGTGCGTGGACACATCGTCGCCATCACCCTCTCTCACCGAGGCGTGCAGCCTGCCACCGGTCCGGGTTGCCTTGGCAAGCCGTCCAAGCACCACACGTAAATCTTCGCGCGCGACGTGGATCAGGCAGGCACAGGCCCAAATCCCGTCATATGGCGTGCCAGGACGCTGCGGGTCGGCCAGGTCTTCGGTCAGCGGGTCGAGCAGGTCAGCCTCGAAGCCACTCTTGCGAAGCAATTCCACGAAACCCTTCGAAATGTCGGTGCGCCGGACGCTAATCCCCCGCTTCTCAAGCTCAAGTGCATCTCGCCCACCCCCGCTTCCGATCTCCAGCACCCTGCCTGAGCCACCCAGCTCGGTGACGAACGCGTCAATCTCCGTCGCGACCCATTCGGGCATCGCGGCGGCTTCGGCAGCGTACTCCGCCGCGACCGTGTCATAAGACCGCACAGTGTCCCTGTCGGTGCTCATTTTAGCGCTCCTCCCTCAAGACAAAGCCTCCAATGAGCGGGAGGCCTACCTCTCAACGATATCAGAAGTTCGGCCTGAGACACTAGCGAGTGCTGCTATCGCTTGACGGCCGCGCTGAGCTCGACCTGATCCCCCAGCCGCGCAGACTGGGACATCATCGATTGCGTGCCCAGCAGCGTTTCCGCATAGGCCATCATCAGAGGTCCGACACCCTTGATGTCGTCGGGGCGGATTTCCTCGGAGAGATAATAGCCGACGGTGCCGTCGCGATAGCGGCCGTTGAAGCCTCCAAGACCTGCGACACAACAGATGTTGTGAAGCCTCCGCCGTCCATCCGCATCCCGTCGCAGCTCCTGTCCGGTCAGCGATTGAAGGCTCGCTCGACCGGCCTCGGCAACCGCAGCCGGGCCGCCGAGCCGCGCGAGCTTCTGAAGGAAGTAGGAGAACATCGCCGTGGCCGAGCTTTCGGGATAGTTCTGCGCCTCGTCCGGTCGGTCGATCACCTGCAGCCAGCGGTTATCCGCGGTGCGAAGAGCGACGATCCGGGACGCCAGCGCCGCGGCGCGTTCGGTCAGCTCCCGCCGCGCTGCGCCGGCGGGCAGGTTTTCGATGATGTCCACGAAGGCCATCGCCAGCCAGCCGATCGATCTTGCCCAATGGGCCGGCGAAAGGCCGCTTTCCGCATCCGCCCAGGCCTGTTGCCGGGCCTCGTCGTAACCGTGGCGATAAAGATCCGCCTGCCGGTCATAGGTGAGGTCGAGCGCCGTCGTGAACTGCCGGAGCGCTTCCTCGACGGCCTGGGGATTTGAGACCGCTTGCGCGTATTCCACCTTGAAGGGCAGCGCCATGTAAAGCCCGTCGAGCCAGATCTGATGCGGGTAACGCAGCTTGTGCCAATAAACGTCGCTACCGGTGCGCGGATGCGTTTCGAGTTGCCGCGCCAGCGGGGCGGCGGCCTCAAGCCAGCGGCTCTCGCCCGTCAGCCGATGGAGAAAGACGAGCGCCCGGCCGGGCAGGATGTTGTCGATGTTGAATTCGTCGATCGCGTAGCCCACAAGCCGACCTTGCGCGTCGATCTGGCCGCTCACCAGCCGGATGAGATGATCCAGCCACTGGCGCTCGCCGGTCGCCTCGTAAAGCGCGATCAGGCCGCGATAGAGGCAACCGTCCTCGTAACACCAGACGCCGCCTTTGTAATATTCATAGTCGCGCGCGTAAGTCTCGAAATAGTCCTGAAGCATCGGATTTCAGTCTTGAGCTGGATGAATGGAAACCGGAGAAAGCCGCGCCAGGCGGCTGAAAACGGCGTTTTCCGCAACGATCCCGGCATGCCGGAGCGGCAGGAGAAGAGAGGCCATTTCCGGCACCTCGACCTCGGCATCCGGCGCGAAGGAGACGGTGTAGTTCTCGAAGGCAATGTCGCGGATCGCCGCTTCCGGCAGACCGTAGAACACGGCGGCTGCCGTCCGCGCGCCGGTAACGGTGACGTTCTCGACGGAGATCGAGCTTATGCTCGGCGTTTCCAGGGAGACCGGCAGGGGCGACCGGGACTGGACGTAATCTGACCGGCCGTCGGCATCGCAGAAATAGAATGAATTGACGGCGACCGGGGTTGCGACGTCCTCCATCAGACTGTCGGCAAGGCGGATGTTGGCGACCGTGCCGCCGCGTCCCCGGCGCGTCTTGATGCGCAGGCCCCGATCGGTTCCCCTGAAGTGGCAGTTTCGGATGGCGATGTCGCTGATGCCGGCGCTCATCTCGCTGCCGATGACCACCGCACCATGGCCGCGCTCCATCAGGCAGTTCTCGATCCGCACATGCTCGGTCGGGCGGTCCGGTCCACCGAGAAGGCCGCGTTTGCCGGCCTTGAGGGCGATGCAATCGTCGCCGACCGAGATGTGCAGGCCGATAAGATGGATATCGGAGCTGCTTTCGGGGTTGAAACCGTCGGTATTCGGGGAGTCCGGATCGTTGACTATCGTGAGATCCGCGGCGATGAGCCGTTTGCAGAAAACCGGGTGGACCGTCCAGGACGGGGAATTGCGGATCGTGAGGCCGGAAAGGGTGACGTCCTCGCAGGCCGACAGGAAGATGGTGCGCGGGCGCCTGGCGCCCCGTCGTGTTTCCTTCGGCCACGACCACCAGTCGCCGCGGTCGCCGCCACCATCGATGATGCCGGTGCCGGCAAGATGTAGGTCGCGGCAGTCGATCGCGTTGATCACGCTGGCGTAGCAGGCCTCCGCCACGCCTTCCCAGGTGCCGAGAACGCGGCCGTCCGCGTGACGCGCCGAGAGGATGGGAAAGTCGTGCCTGTTGGCGATTGCCGCGAGCTCCGCGCCGTCTTCGAGGAAAAGGGTCATGTCGCTCTTGAGGAAGATCGGGCCGCTCAGCCAGCGCCCGCCCGGTATTCTCAGTGTGCCTCCGGGCGCGAGCGCCGCGATGGCCCGTTGGATGGCCGGCGCATTGTCCTCTGCGCCCGTCGAGGCACCGAAATTACGGATGTCGATCAGGGCGGTTTCCCGCCGTGTGGTAAATTCGAGCCGGGCATCACCTGCCTGGAAAAGGTAGGTTGTGCCCGGCTCAAGGGAAGCGACCGTGAAGACGACGGTCCGCGTCGCCCCCTCGGCGACCAACGCGCCGTCGATCTCCCGAACCTGCCAGGCAAGCGCGTCATCGCGTGTGTAAAGATGACCTTCGGCATCGACGCGGAAGGTCGCGCTGCGGGGACCGGCAATCAGGAGTTCGATGGCGACGTCCGTCACGTCCTCAGATCCCCGTCAGCGCTTGGTTGATGCCGGCGATGATCTCCGTTGCGGCCTCCTTGGAGGATTGCTGGCCATAGGCGAAGGCTTCGAAATTGGTGTCGAAGACTTCGGTGACGCGCGGATGCTCGTTGAGCGGCGAGACGCCGGGGCTGGTCGGCTCCATCACCCGCCTGTAGGCTTCCAGCTGCACCGGCTTGATCTTGCCTTCCTTGGTCAGCGTATCGAGTGCCGCCTTGCTGGACGGAATGCCGCGCGTCGCTCCCATGATCTTGACCGCTTCCGGGTCGTTGAGCAGGCAGTTGAGCACCTGGGCCGCGGCCTTCGGATCCTTGCTGTTCCTGGAGATCGAAAACAGCATGGAGGGTTTGCGGTAGACGCCGTCGGTCTTGGCGCCCTCGATCGTCAGCAGCTTGACGGGTACGAGCTCCTGGCCCTTTTCCATCGGCGTGGCGATCTTGCCGTAGGTACTGTCCCACTGGTAGGTGCCGGCGACCTGGCCCTTGGCCCATTTCTGATTTTCATGCAGTGGCGTATTGCCGCCGGCGGCGACCTGTTTCCAGCTCTCGATGACGCCCTTGTCGACCAGCGTCTTGTAGAATTCCAGGCCTTCGGCGAGTTCGGCTTCGCTCCAGGCGACCTTGTTGGTGGCCGGGTCGATCAGGTCCTTGCCGGTCTTCTGGGTGGTGCGCAGGATCACCATCAGGCGGGCGTCAAGTGCGGCGCCTTCGAACGGAAAATACTCCTTGCCGAGCTTTTCCTTCATCTTCGGGGCTGCGGCGATCAGCTCTTCCCAGGTTTTCGGGATCGGGATGCCGGCCTTGTCGTAGGTCGTCTTGTTGAACATGAAGACGCGGCCGGTCGTGGAGACGGAAATGCCGTTCAGCTTGCCCTTGACGGTGCCGCTGTCGAGATCCGACTTCGACCACTGACTGAGGTCGATGATGTCCTTGTACTGGTTCAGATCGGCAAAGCCGTCGCCGTTCTTGGTGAACAGCGGCAGCCAGGGCCAGTTCACCTGCATGATGTCGGCCTCGGTGCGGCCGGCGAGCTGCGTGGCGATCTTTTCCTGATGGCCCTGGAAACCGGTGAATTCAGGCGCGATCGTGTGGCCGAATTTCGTGCCACAGACCTTCAGGGCCTGCTGGGTCGCGACATGGCGGTCGTCGCTGCCCCACCAGGACATGCGCAGATCCGAAGCGAATGCGGTCGAAAGGCTGGTGGCGGCAAACAAAGCCGCCGTCATGAACATGGTTCTCATTTTGGCTCCTCCCAAGTTGGAACGATGAAGTTTCAAATCGCCAGGCTGATGTTCTCCCCGGACTGGCGGTCGAACAGATGCACTCCCTTCGGGTCCGGACTCAGCCAGACCCAGTCGTCGCGAAGCGCGCCGCGGTCGTAGGACGCGGACGGCACCACGGCGATGAGGCGTTTCGGGCCGATGTCGACATAGAGGTAGACTTCGTGGCCCATGAACTCGATATGGGTAAGCTTGCCCTTGATGGTGCCGGGCGTTTCGGCCGCGACGATGCGCAGGTGCTGCGGGCGGATGCCGAGCGTGACGTGCTCGCTGCGTCCGGAAATCCGCTTGGTGAACTCGTCGCCGAGCACGATCACCTGCTCCGCTGCCCGCACGCTGTTCTCTCCCTCGAACGTGCCGTCGAGGAAATTCATTTCCGGGCTGCCGATGAAGCCTGCGACGAATGTATTGGCCGGGCGGCTGTAGAGCGTCACCGGATCGGCGACCTGCATGATGTGGCCCTCCCTCATGACGCAGATACGGTCGCCCATGGTCATGGCTTCGGTCTGGTCGTGGGTAACATAGATGACGGTCGCCTGCTGGCCGTCCGCCTTCAGCCGCTTGTGCAGGTCGGTAATGCGCACGCGCATCGAGGCCCGCAGCTTGGCGTCGAGGTTGGAGAGCGGCTCGTCGAACAGGAAGACCTGCGGTTTCTTGATCAGCGCCCGGCCGACCGCGACGCGCTGCGCCTGGCCGCCGGAGAGCTGCTTCGGCAGCCGGTCGAGCAAGGGGTCGATCTCGAGCAGATTGGAGACGTGGCTTGTGGCCTGTTCGATCTCGGCGGCCGGACGGCGCTTCAGTCGCATGCTGAAGGAGAGGTTCTTGCGCACCTTCATATGCGGATAGAGCGCGTAGTTCTGGAAGACCATGGAAATCCCGCGGTCGCCCGGCGTCTTGTCGTTGACCAGTTCGCCGCCTATGCGGATCTCGCCGCCGGTCACCCGTTCCAGCCCGGCGATCATCCGGAGCGTGGTGGACTTGGCGCAACCCGACGGGCCGACCAGCACCATGAACTCGCCATCTTCGACATCGAGGTTGATGCCATGCACGGCGCGGAACGAACCGTAGTCCTTTTCGAGGTTTCTCAGTTGAAGACGCGCCATTTGACTATCCTTTGATCCCGCCGGAGGAGATGCCGTCGATGAAATATTTCTGGGCGAGGAAGAAGACCGCGAGGGCCGGTGCCAGCGACAGGACCGACATGGCCAGGACCCGGTTCCATTCGAAGGCTTCGGTCGTGTCGATCGACAGTTTCAGCGCAAGCGAGATCGGGTATTTGTCGACCGAGGAGATGTAGATCAGAGGCCCTAGGAAATCGTTCATCGTCCACATGAACTGGAACAGGCAGACCGAGATCAGCGCCGGCATCAGAAGCGGTACGACGATGAAGATCAGCGTCTGCCAGGTGGTTGCTCCGTCGACCCGGGCGGCCTCCTCCATGTCGCGCGGTATGGCGCGCAGGAACTGCACCAGCATGAAGACGAAGAAGGCATCGCCGGCAAGCGCCGAAGGCACCCAGAGCGGCAGGTAGCTGTCGAGCCAGCCGAGATCGCGGAAGATCAGGTATTGCGGAATGCGGGTAACGACGTTCGGCAGGAGCAGCGTCGCGATCAGCGCGGAAAACAGCACCTTCTTGAAGGGGAAATCGAAGCGGGCGAAGCCATAGGCGACCGCCGTGCAGGAAATTGCCGTGCCGATCACCTTCGGGATGACGATCCACAACGTGTTGGCAAAGAACGTGCCGAAGGAATAGGGCGTCGAGGTTTTCCAACCCTTGATATAGCCGTCGAGCGTCGGGTTCTCCGGCCAGAAGCCGGGATTGGAGAAGATCTCCGAATTGGTCTTGAACGATGCTCCGATCAGCCAGATCAGCGGATAGAGCATCAGCAGCCCGACCGCGGTCAGCAGTGCGTAACGCAGCGCGGCACTAAAGCGGTGGCTGCGCGTCTCGCGGCTGCGGACGATGTCGATGTCACGGGCGGCGGGCGTGTTCTGGGAGAGGATGTGATCGGTCATGGTCAGCTCCTCTTGTCGCCGGCGTAATAGACCCAGTGGCGCGAAGACCAGAAGGCGATGAGGGTGAGGGCCATGATGATGAGGAACAGGACCCAGGCGATGGCCGAGGCATAACCCATGTCGAAGCGCTTGAAGGCCTCGTCATAGATGTAGATCGGCAGGAGATAGGTGGATTTCAAAGGCCCCCCTTGGGTGATGATGTAGGGTCCGTTGAACTCCTGGAAGGCCTGGACCATCTGCATGATCAGGTTGAAGAAGATGACAGGCGTGATCAGCGGCAGGGTGATGTAGACGAAGCTCGTCCATTTGCCGGCGCCGTCGATCGAGGCTGCCTCGTAGAGCGTCTTGTCTATGCTCTGGAGGGCTGCGAGGAAGATCACCATGGCCGAACCGAACTGCCAGAGGCGCAACAGGGTGATGGTGAACAGCGCATTGGTCGGGTCGCCGAACCAGTTGACCGGCTCGAAGCCCAGCAGGGCGAGTCCCATGTTGACGAGGCCGACATCGGCGAAGATGTAGCGCCACAGAACCGCGATGGCGATCGAACCGCCGAGGATCGAGGGCACGTAATAGGCCGTCCTGAAAACGTTGATGAACTTCAGCTTGTAATTGAGGATCACCGCCATGAAGAGTGCGAAGGCGAGCTTCAGCGGCACCGTCATGAACACGTAGACCAGCGTGACCCAGAGCGATTTGCGGAACGTCCGGTCGTTGGTGAACAGCCGGATGTAGTTCTGCAGGCCCGTGAAGACCGGCTCGTTCATCAGGTTGTAGTTGGTGAAGCTCAGATAGAGCGATGCGAGGAAGGGGAGAGCCGTGAAAACCAGAAGCCCGATGATGAAGGGCGACAGATAGATAAGGCCAAGGAATTTGTTGTCGCCGCTCATGCCACCCGCCCCAGTCCGGCCGGCCCTTCCGGCAGGCAGTGCATCTGTCCAGTGCGTTCCGCAGAACCGATGCCGGCATTGCGCGCGGCGGCAGGCTGATCGAGATCGTGGTGTCGGACATGTGCGGTGACGGCTCCGTCACGGGCAGGATCGCCCGTGAGGTTCGTCGCGCAGTTGAGCGAACCACCGCCGATAGAGGCGATGTTGAACGAAGAGACACTTGCTTTATTGTGCATCGCGACCTCTGGCCCTTCAATCCGTGGGCACACCTGATCCATCAGGCTCCCGCAATTGAAGCGCCATTTCCTCCCATTAATGTCTCAGACGTGTTGAGTTCTTAGCTCCCGGGCTGATATTCTCACTTTGCCAGTCAGATCAAATCGACGAATTCGGGGAAAAGGATGGAGAAAATCGAAGGTAGCGTTCTGTCTGCGATTCCGATGAATGCGATGGCGTTGACGCTGACGCGTTCAACCATAAGGATGCAGCATTCGCATACCTGGGCCGTGGACAAATCGAACAGCGTGCATGACCTCATCATCTGCCTGACGGGCTCGGCACGTTATAAGGTCGGGGGCGAGACGATCGACATGGCGCCGGGCAGGGCGATGCTGCTGCCCGCGAACACCTGGTTTTCCGGCCATTCGACCTCGCTGGATGCCTATACCGGCATCGCCCAGCATTTCACGCTCGACCTCTTCGGACGGCTCGACCTGATCGCCCAGATGAACCTGAAGCACGCCGTCACGCTCGCCCGCTGGGAGATGATGGAGCCGCTGACGCGGTATTATCACGACAATTCGCCGCCCTACTCGACGACGCTGCTTCAGCATCATCTCTTCATGTTCCTGTTGATCGAATTCATCGAACAGGCTCATACCGGCTGGAGGGAGCAGTCGGTCGGCAACGTCAACAATCCGGATGCGCTGTCGTTTTCGGTCATGGTGGCGGCGAGCCAGATCGCGGCCGATCCGCTCAATGAGGAGATCGTCGGAAGAACGATCAATTCGGTGCCCTACAATCCGGATTACTTCAAGCGGGAGTTCCGCAAACGCGTTGGCTGGACGCCGGACAAGTTCCAGGAGTTCAAGCGGATGGAGCGGGCCATGGGCCTGATGGCCGGCGGCTGCACGGTGAAGCGTGCAGCCGAGCTTTCCGGCTATACGGACGCCTATTACTTCTCCCGCATGTTCAAGCGCTATATAGGCATCAGCCCCCAAGGTTATCAGCAATCCGAAAAGCGCAGCCGCGAAGGCGCCTTCCCGAGAGGCGAGGAGGATGGCCAACTCATCTATCCGCTGACCCGCTGACCCGCTGACCCGCTGACCGCTGACCCGCTGAACAGGTTGTGGCTCTTAATTCATTGAAGCGCTCAGGGGAAATATTGCCACTGGTTTTTGAGCTTGCGGTTTCAGCTGGGAGCAGGGAAGGGCGTCTATCAGGTTGATATCATTATTGATGCCCCAGTTTACCACTGAGGGTCGCCATTCGGCATTTTCCCAAACAGCGTATTCTGACGGAGAGATCAGGCTCCAGTTGGCGCCTCAAACCATTACCCGCAATGGAAAACCGAGCGTGGTAGTCGTTTCTGCAGAAGAGTTTGCATCGTCTCACCTGTAACCAGAATGACTATAGTGACTACAATGCGCGAACGGCCTTTCTGCAAACACTTGGCCGGAACGGGATGGGACAAAGCCCGGCGCCGGGATTTTCTGCCGACGCCGGTGACCGTTGACGCGGACTATTTGCCAGCCTGCCTGGCCGCGCGCTCGATGACGTCGGCGACTTCCTCCGGTTGGGAGGCGAAAACGGCATGGCTTGCCTTGATCTCGGTGATGTCGCTGCCGGCTCGCCGGGCCATGTCCCGTTCCAGTTCCGGATTGATGGAGCGGTCTTCGGTGGCGACGATTGACCAGCTTTTCTTGGTATGCCAGGCGGGATCGCCGACCTTGGCGGAGAAAGCCTCCTTGGCGGCAAACACCTGCGATCGGGCGAGAAAACGGGCCTCGTCCTTCGGCAGGTCCGCGGCGAAATCGCCCGGGAATGCGGCCGGGTCGATAAAGAGATATTTCCCGTCCTTCGTCTCGCGGATGTTCATGCCGCCAGCCGGTTTGGAGCTTGCGAGGCTGAGCAGGCTTTCGCCCTGGTCGGGCTGGAACGCCGCCACGTAGACGAGGCCGGCGACATGCGGGCTGTGTCCGGCTTCGGTGATCACCATGCCGCCATAGCTGTGTCCGACGAGCAGTGTTGGGCCGTCCTGGAGGTCCAGCACACGGTTGGTGGCGGCGATATCGTCGGCAAGCGAGGTGATCGGCTGTTGAACGATCGTCACGTTGAAGCCGCGCTTTTCGAGGATCTCGGTTGCCTTGCGCCAGCTCGAGCCATCGGCCAATGCGCCGTGGACGATGACGATGTTCTTGACTTCCGCGGCTTGCGCCGCAAACGCGATGACGCTGGTGGCAAAGGCAAGTGCGAAGGTGGGAATACGTCTTTTCATGGGCTTAACTCCTGTCAGTTGATGTAGGATTGGGTTTGGGATGACGTCTAGCCGAATGTGAAGGCATAGGCTTCGACACCCGGATCGAGGAAGCGGATCTCGAAATTGTGCGCCTCGACATCGCCGGCCTGACGAACGAGCTGGTAGAGCTTTGTCGCAGTCACCGTGCCGTTGCCGTCTGCGTCGATATCGGCGCCGTGGTCCATTCCCGGAGCCTTGCCGTCGATCGTCACCTGGAAGCGGACCGGCTTGCCCGCGGCGCCGGGACCGAGGACGAGATGCAGATCGCGGGCGCTGAACCGGTAGGCGATGCCGCCGCCCGGCTGGCCGAGCGTCGCCTGTTCCGCACCGACCGTCCAGGTGCCGGAAAGGCCCCATTCGTTGAGGCTGGGTTCCTCGACCGAATAGTCGCGGGCGGCGTCGGCGCGCAGGGTTTGCCGGGAGGCGAAATTGGTGGCGCGTTTGTAGCCGAGATAGGTTTCGCCGGAGCGGACGTTGCGCAGATCCGGGCTTGTCTCCGCGCCCTTGGCGTCCGGCATGACCGGCGCGCTGGCTGCCATGTCACTTCCGGCTTCGTGCAGTAAATCCTGGATCGCCTGCTCGGACTGCTTGTAATTGCCCTCGCCGAAGTGGTGATAGCGGATCTGGCCTTTTGCATCGATCAGGTACTGGGCGGGCCAATAGCTGTTCTCGAAGGCACGCCAGATCTTGTAGTCGTTGTCGATCGCGACCGGATAACCGATCTTGAAGTCGCCGACGGCCTTTTTGACGTTGTCGATCTTCTTCTCGAAGGCGAATTCGGGAGCGTGCACGCCGATCACCACGAGGCCCTGATCCTTGTACTTCTCGGCCCAGGCGCGGATGTAAGGCACGGTGCGGATGCAATTGATGCAGGAATAGGTCCAGAAATCCACGAGCACGACCTTGCCGCGGAGCTGCTCCGAGGTCAGCGGCGGCGAATTCAGCCACTCGACCGCGCCCTCGAGCGAAGGCGCACGGCCCTCGACCGACAGGTTGCTGCGGAACGGCCGGGGGGTATCGGCTTCGGCGCTTGTCATGCCATTACCGGCGATTTCCGAAGGCGAGCCGGTTGCGGGCTTCGAATGCAGCCTGTCGAGCACCGCCTGTTCGAAGGAGGCGGTGCTGGCATAGGACAGACGCGCGAGCAGGCCGGTATCGAGGCCAAGCGCAATGACTACGACGCCGGCAAGCACGGCGGCACCCAGGACCTGGCGGATCCGTTCGCTGACACCGAGCGAACGCTTCATTCCGGCAAGAACCTTTCCACCGACGATGAGCGCAACCGCGAGGGAAGTTGCCGCGCCGGCGGCATAGGCGGCGAGCAGGAATGTCGTTTCGAGGTTCGCGCCCTGCAGCGCGGCACCGGTGAGGACGAGGCCGAGAATGGGCCCGGCGCAAGGTGCCCAGAGCAGGCCGGTTGCGATGCCGAGGACGAGTGAACTCGCCACACTCGGCACCGAACCGGGTTTGCCCGAGGCATTCATGAGCCGATTGCCGAAATCGACGACCGGCCGAGTGACGAAGCTTGCGACCCGTGGTGAAAGGAGACTGACGCCGAAGACCGCGAGCAGGACGATGGCGGCGAGCCGGCCGTATTCGTTGGCATGGATTGCCCAGCTGCCGCCGATGGCTGCAAGCGTGGCGACGAACGCAAACGTGGCAGCCATGCCGGCGAGCATCGGCAATGTGCTGCGGACGAACGGCTGTCCGGCGCGGGCAAAGACGAAGGGAAGAATGGGGAGGATGCATGGGCTGAGGATCGTCAGCGCGCCTCCGAGATAGGCAATGATAAGAAGCGTCATCATCGTTTCCTTTGACACCGGATGTTCGGGTTCTGGGCGCCGGTGCGGCGCAACCAGCAACGGAGCCAATCTGGTCGGCGCGACGTATCCCGGATGTGTCCGGGTTCGAGGGAAAATGTACCGAAGTGTAGGAAACCGCCCGATGCGCTACAGAGCGACACAAATCGCCGGGCGCGGCGGAAGGCGGCCGGAGCGGGGGGCCTGAATTGTATCAGAACGTATCCCGGCGGCCGGATGCTACATCCGCATTCAAAACCCGCGGCTTGGGACATATCGGGGATACATGGGTCCGGCTTCCTTCCGACCGTGATCAACACGAATTGGAGAGTTCGATGTCCGACCTGATCAACCACCAGCGGCGCCGCTTCGTCGGCATTGCCGCCATGACCGTTGCAGCGGTCGAATTTGGAATGACCAGCACTGCTGGCGCCCAGTCTTCGTCGCCTGTCGTGACGCCATCAACCGCCATCAAGGCCGGCACCAACCCATCTTTTGAAACGTTGAAGCAGGTCGAGGCGGGCGTGCTCGATGTGGGCTATGCCGAAGCCGGTCCGGCAGACGGTCCCGTCGTCCTGCTGCTGCATGGCTGGCCCTACGATATCTACAGCTTCGTGGATGTCGCGCCGCTGCTCGCCTCTGCCGGTTATCGGGTCGTCGTGCCCTACCTCAGGGGCTACGGCACGACACGCTTTCTGTCGAAGGATACGCCGCGCAACGGTCAGCAGTCGGCCATTGCGGTCGATATGATCGCGCTCCTCGATGCGCTCGGGATAGACAAGGCGATCGTCGCCGCCTTCGATTGGGGCGCCAGGACCGCAAACATCATGGCGGCGCTTTGGCCGGAACGCTGCAAGGCGATTGTATCGGTGAGCGGCTACCTGATCGGCAGCCCGGAAATCAACAAAAAGCCATTACCGCCGAAAGCCGAACTTGCATGGTGGTACCAATTCTATTTGGCCACCGAGCGCGGCCGGTTGGGCTACGAGCAGAACCGGCGCGATTTCAACAGGCTTATCTGGCAGACGGCGTCCCCCGGCTGGAAATTCGAGGATGCGACCTTTGAAAGATCGGCCGCCGCATTCGACAATCCCGACCACGTCGAGATCGTTGTCCATAACTATCGCTGGCGGCTGGGCCTGGTCGAAGGCGAGGCCCGGTTCGATGCATTTGAAAAACAGCTCGGCACGGGGCCGATGATCTCGGTGCCGACGATCACCATGGAGGGCGACGCCAACGGCGCGCCGCATGCCGATCCTTCTGCCTATGCGGGCAAGTTCTCCGGAAAATACGAGCATCGCACCATCACCGGCGGGATCGGTCACAACCTGCCGCAGGAGGCCCCGCAGGCCTTTGCGCAGGCTGTTCTGGACGTCGACCGATTTTGAGCCCCCATGGCTGCCGTGGAGATATTTCTTGGCTTCGCGACAGCCATCCTGAGGTTTAAAGAAGGAAGGGCGGTGCGATACCGTTCTCATCGGACAAGGATTTGAAGCCCGAAAATGGATCATATCGACCATATCCTGATCGTTGACGACGACCGCGAAATCCGCGAGCTGGTGTCGAGCTATCTGAAGAAGAACGGCCTTCGGGCGACGGTGGCCGCGGATGGCCGCCAGATGCGCAGTTTCCTCGAGGCCAATACGGTCGACCTGATCGTGCTCGACGTGATGATGCCGGGCGATGACGGGCTCGTCCTTTGCCGCGAGCTCAGGGCCGGCAAGCACAAGGCGACGCCGATCCTGATGCTGACTGCCCGCAGCGACGAGATGGACCGGATCATCGGGCTCGAAATGGGTGCCGACGACTATCTGCCGAAACCGTTTGCCGCGCGTGAATTGCTGGCGCGCATCAAGGCCGTCCTGCGCCGGACGCGCATGCTGCCGCCCAACCTGCAGATCAGCGAGGCAGGCCAGCTGCTGAGCTTCGGCGACTGGCGGCTCGATACGGTCGGCCGCCATCTGCTCGACGGACAGGGCACGGAAATCGCGCTGAGCGGTGCCGAATACCGGTTGCTGCGCGTCTTCATCGACCATCCGCAGCGCGTGCTCAACCGCGACCAGATCCTCAACCTCACGCAAGGCCGCGATGCGGACCTGTTCGACCGGTCGATCGACCTTCTGGTGAGCCGGCTTCGCCAGCGGCTCGGCGACGATGCGCGCGAGCCGACCTATATCAAGACCGTGCGCAGCGAGGGTTACGTCTTCTCGGTCCCCGTCGAGATCTCGGAGCCGAAGCGGTGAGCGCCAGCGTCTCACGCCTGGGAAAATGGTGGCCGAGCACCCTGCGTGCCCGGCTTTTCCTTATCCTGTTTGCAGGTCTCGCCATCGCCTACGGGCTCTCCTTCAGCATCCTCTTTATCGAACGCTACATGTCGGCAAAGGCCGTCATGCTTGGCACGCTTGAAAACGATCTGGCGACGTCGATCGCCATCCTCGACCGGCTGCCGGCCGATGAGCGGGCCGATTGGCTGGATCGGTTGAGCCGCGGCAATTACCGCCTGGTGCTCGGCCCGGGGATTGCCGGCGTGCCGGAAGTGTCGGGCCGCGGCGCCGAGATTACCGGCAAGATCCAGGAGGCGGTGGGGCATCGGTTCCCGCTGCGGGTGGAGTCCATTCCCGGTGACGTCAGGCGGCTGCAGGGTCATCTCACCCTTTCCGACGGCTCTCCGCTCACCATCGACGTCACGCCGACCGGTATCATGCCGATCGCCGAATGGCTTCCCTACGTGTTCGCCGTCCAGATGGCGCTTCTGGTGGTCTGCACCTGGTTTGCGGTCCGGCAGGCGATCCGCCCGCTCGGAGACCTTGCCGCCGCAGCCGATGCGCTCGATCCCAACAGGAAAGGCCCGCCCTTGAGCGAGACCGGCCCGAGCGAAGTCGTCCATGCGGCACGGGCCTTCAACGCCATGCGCGACAGGATCGCCCATTATCTCGAGGAACGGGTGCAGATTCTCGCCGCCATCTCCCACGATCTCCAGACGCCGATCACCCGCATGCGGCTGCGCGCCGACATGGCAGACGATTCGCCCGAGAGGGACAAGCTGGTGCATGACCTCGGCGAGATCGAGCGGCTGGTGCAGGACGGCATAGCCTATGCGCGCAGCGCGCATGGCAATGGCGAGAAAGTTTCCCGCATCGATCTTGCCTCGTTCATCGACAGCATTGCCTATGATTATCAGGACACCGGCAAGGCGGTGACCGTCGCCGGCGTGGTGCAGGGCACCGCGTCCACCAAACCGCACGCGCTACGCCGCATCCTCTCGAACTTCATCGACAATGCGGTGAAATTTGCCGGCGCGGCCGAGATCAGCGTCGAGCGAAGGGGCGAGGGCGACATCGTCATCACGGTCCTCGATCGAGGGCCGGGGATTCCGGAAGAGATGCTGGGGGCGGCCATGCAGCCATTCTTCAGGCTGGAGCAGTCACGCAACCGCGAAACCGGCGGCACGGGGCTTGGTCTTGCGATCGCCCAGCAACTTGCCGCAGCGCTCGGCGGCTCGGTCAGGCTCTACAACCGCGCCGGTGGTGGGCTGGCTGCCGAAGTCACCATCGGTTGATCGGAAATCGACTGATTTTTCGAAGCGTTTTGTATGAAACGGTGTCCGGCGAGGTCCGCGCTACTCTTCGATACATTTCCGGCGATTCCGGAAACATGCCGGATACCTCGGCCCGTCAAACCACTCCCGTCAACGGATGTCGCAACCGGCGACACCAACAAAGGAGTGTTCCATGACCAGGATCGACAAGGTTCTCTATACCGGCAAGACCCGCACGACCGGCGGGCGCGACGGGTTCTCGCGCAGCGACGACGCCCAGCTCGACGTCAAGCTTTCACCTCCCGGCAGCGCGCATGCCGGCACCAATCCGGAGCAGCTTTTCGCAGCCGGATGGTCGGCGTGTTTCATCGGCGCCATGGGCCTTGCCGCAGCTAAGCGGAAGATCAAGTTGCCGACCGAGACGGCGGTCGATGCCGAGGTCGACCTCGGGACGACCGAGGGCGCATACTTCCTGCAGGCCCGCCTCAACATCAGCCTGCCGGGCATCGATCCGCAACTTGCGAGAGAGCTTGTCGAAGAGGCTCACCAGACCTGCCCTTATTCGAAAGCGACCCGCGGCAACATCAATGTCGAGCTGATCCTCGCCTGAGGAAACGCGATTTGCGCCTTGCACCGGATCGGTCGCGGCGACGGGCAAGAACGGATAACCGGACGAGGCAAGCGCCTCGTCCCTGGAGAACCCCATGAGACTGGTGATCATCTGCATCCTGGGAGCGGCCGTCTTCGCGGCGCCCTGCATATACGACTTAACCTCCCTGGAGCCTTCGGCCTTGGCCGGTCTGCTGGCCGCAGGTTCCTCATTTTGAAATCCCTTTGGGAAAAGCGGCGACCGGAGGCATGACCTCGGTCGCCGCCGCCCGACGCTTGTCGATCCCAGCCTGTACTCGACCACGAGACCGTAGTGGTCTACTCCTCGGAGTGCGCGTGTCCGCATGTCGGGAAACCGAATATCGTCATGTTACGGCCCCGGTCGTTTCAAGCAAACTGCAACGAGCGCGCGTTAGGCAATGTAGAATATCGCGCTTGCAGGAATGCGGGCGCTTCTAGAGGGAGCTTGGGCATGAGCCAGCCAATTCTGATCTGGGGCGCCGGCGCGATCGGCGGCACGCTGGGTGCAGCTTTCATCCGCGCCGGCGAGGACGTGATCTTTGTCGACAACGTCAAGGACCATGTCGATGCGATCAACGAGGAGGGACTGAAGATCGTCGGCCCGATCTTCGAAGACACTGTCCAGGCCAGAGCCTATCTGCCGGAAGAGCTGGAAGGCGCCTATCAGCGGACTTTTCTCTGCGTCAAGGCCCATCATACGGAGGCGGCGACACGGTCTCTCGTCCAGCATCTCCCGGCCGACGGATATGTGGTCTCCGCCCAGAACGGGCTCAACGAACGCGTGATTGCCCGCATCGTCGGAGAACATCGCGTCATCGGCTGCTTCGTGAATTTCGGGGCGGATTACCTCGAGCCGGGCGTCGTGCAGTATAGCGGCCATGGCGCCGCGGTGATCGGTGAGCTCGACGGGCGTTTCACCGATCGGGCCGAGGGTATCTATCAGCTGATGCGGCATGTCGAGCCGAAGGCCCTGATCACCAGCAATATCTGGGGCTTCTTGTGGGGCAAGCTCATCTACGGTGCGCTGCTGTTTGGCACGGCTCTCACCAATGACAGCATCGCCGATGTACTCGACAATCCGATCGCGCGACCGGTTCTGCGCCGGCTTGCGCTGGAAGTGGCGACGGTGGCGGCTATCAACAATATCCGGCCGGAAGCCTTCGACGGGTTCGATCCGGCCGCCTTCGGGCCGCTGGCCTTGCCGGAGCAGACCGAGAAGTCCTTCGACGACATGGTCGCGCATAACCGCATGTCGGCAAAATCGCATTCCGGCATCTGGCGCGATCTCGCCGTGCGCAAGCGCAAGACCGAGGTGGATGCGCAGGTGATGCCGGTCGTCGAGATCGGCAGGGAATCGCGCGTTCCGACGCCGCTTGCCGCCCGCCTGATCGCCATGATCCACGAGATCGAGGACGGCAAACGTCCGCTCGACATGGCCAATCTCGAAGAACTGGCGATGGCGACGGCATGAACATTTCGTTCGACGGCAAGGTGGTGATTGTCACGGGTGCCGCCCACGGTTTCGGGCGGGCGATCGCACAAGGGTTCGCGAGCCGCGGCGCGGCGGTGCATGCCTGCGACGTCGATGCGGCGGGGCTCGATGAAACGGTCGGGCTCTGCGGGCCGAAGGCCGAGGGGCATGTACTGGATGTCGGCAATCGCAGTGCCGTGCAGGAAACCGTCCGGGCGATCGAAGCTACCTCCGGCGCGCCGGACGTCCTGGTCAACAATGCGGGCGGTGTGCGAGGGCAGGTGGGCCGGCCGATCGAGGAGATATCCGAAAGCGACTGGCAGACGATCTTTGACGTCAACCTGTCCGGCGCCTTCTTCATGGCCCAGGCGGTCGCGCCGGGCATGAAGAGGCAAAATGCCGGGCGCATCATCAATATCTCGAGCGGAGCAGGTCTTGGCATTTCCCTGACGGGAATCCAGGCCTATGCCAGCGCCAAGGCCGGCCAGATCGGACTGACGCGCCAACTCGCCCACGAACTGGGGCCGTGGGGCATCACCGTCAACAATGTCGCGCCCGGCTTCGTGCGCTCCAACCCGGCGACCGAGCGACAATGGGAGGCGATGGGCGACGAAGGGCAGGCGCGGCTCCTTCAGAATATCGCCCTCAAACGCCTTGGCGCACCTGACGACATCGCGGCCATGGTGATGTTCTTCGCATCCGATTTCGCCGGATGGATTTCCGGGCAGATCATCAGCGTGGATGGCGGCAAATGAGCTTAGAACGACTTGGATACTGCTTCGGAAACCAACTCTATCAGGAAAACCTCCGACTCCCCGGAGATAACAAGATCGCCTGTCACGTCGCCGCCGAAGGTCAGGCAATCAAGTGGCCCGAGGTCAGCTCTCTGCGAACCGAACGCAATCGTGTGTTTTCCTGTGGCAAGAACGAATCTCAAAAATGCCGAGGGCGGCAGCGACACGGGCGTCCGGTGCCTGATGACGCGGTGAGAAAACCGGCTGCGCCGCGTCATCACGTTGAGGTCCGTTGTCACGCCATCGACCAAGGCGGCAAAAACCGGTCTGTCGGCCCGAAACGGACGAGGCCCGGAACTGAGCTCGAGAGTGACAGGCGCGCCACCATCGATCGTCAGCTCCATCCCGTTGCCGGAGAGGATCGACAGGGTTCTATCCACGCCCGGAAAGATCGAGAACGGGCCGTCGGAGGCGACGGTCGCCATGCTGATGCGCCAGTCGAAATCATCGATCGACGCGCCGGCGGGAAAGACGGCGATCTCCACCGTCTCGCCGCCTCCGTTCTTCCACGGCATTCGCTTGTAGTCGGATGCGCGCAGGATCTTCATGGGTTCAGTTTCCGAGAATGCCGGGCAAACGAAGGCCGTTTTCCGTGGCACAATCGACAGCGATCTCGTAGCCCGCATCCGCGTGGCGCATGACGCCGGTGGCGGGGTCGTTCCAGAGCACGCGCTCGATCCGGCGGTCGGCGTCTTCGGTGCCGTCGCAGCAGATGACCATGCCGGAATGTTGCGAATAACCCATGCCGACACCGCCGCCGTGATGCAGCGATACCCAGGTGGCACCGGAGGCCGTGTTCAAAAGAGCATTCAGAAGCGGCCAGTCGGATACCGCATCCGAGCCGTCCTTCATCGCTTCCGTCTCCCGGTTGGGAGAGGCGACCGATCCGGAATCGAGGTGGTCGCGGCCGATCACGATCGGCGCTTTCAGCTCGCCATTGCGGACCATCTCGTTGAAGGCAAGGCCGAGCTTGTGGCGGACGCCGAGGCCCACCCAGCAGATGCGTGCCGGAAGACCCTGGAACGAAATCCGTTCGCGCGCCATGTCGAGCCAGTTGTGCAGATGCGCGTTGTCCGGCAGCAGCTCCTTCACCTTGGCATCGGTGCGATAGATGTCTTCCGGATCGCCGGAAAGGGCGGCCCAGCGGAACGGACCGATGCCGCGGCAGAAGAGCGGGCGGATATAGGCCGGCACGAAGCCCGGGAAGGCGAAGGCGTTTTCCAGCCCCTCGTCCTTGGCGACCTGGCGGATGTTGTTGCCGTAGTCGAGCGTCGGGATGCCGGCGTTCCAGAAGGCGATCATCGCCTCGACATGCTCGCGCATCGAGGCGCGGGCTGCTTTTTCCACCGCCTTCGGATCGCTTTCGCGCTTGGCCTTCCATTCGGCCATCGTCCAGCCCTTCGGCAGGTAGCCGTTGATCGGGTCGTGGGCGGAGGTCTGGTCCGTGACCATGTCCGGGCGGATGCCGCGACGGACCATCTCGGGGAGGATTTCCGCCGCATTGCCGAGCAGGCCGACGGATTTTGCCTCGCCGGCGGCCGTCCAGCGGGTGATCATCTCCATGGCTTCGTCGAGCGTTTCCGCCTTGGCATCGACATAGCGGGTGCGCAGGCGAAAATCGATGCTGTCCGGATTGCACTCGACCGCCAGGCAGCAGGCACCGGCCATGACGGCGGCAAGCGGCTGGGCGCCGCCCATGCCGCCAAGGCCGCCGGTCAGGATCCATTTTCCCTTGAGGTTGCCGCCATAATGCTGGCGTCCGGCTTCCACGAACGTCTCGTAGGTGCCCTGCACGATGCCCTGGGTGCCGATATAGATCCACGACCCGGCCGTCATCTGGCCGTACATGGCCAGTCCCTTTTTGTCGAGTTCGTTGAAATGGTCCCAGGTCGCCCAATGGGGCACGAGGTTGGAGTTGGCGATCAGCACGCGCGGCGCATCCTTGTGGGTGCGGAAGACACCGACCGGCTTGCCGGACTGCACCAGAAGCGTTTCCTCCTCCGTGAGCGTCTTCAAGGTCGCCACGATCCTGTCGAAATCGTCCCAGGTGCGGGCGGCGCGTCCGATGCCGCCATAAACGACCAGTTCGTTGGGGTTTTCCGCCACGTCCGGGTCGAGATTGTTCATCAGCATGCGCAGCGGCGCTTCCGTCATCCAGCTTTTGGTGTTGAGCTGGTTGCCGCGGGGGGCGCGGATTTCGCGGATATTGTGGCGGGGATTGGTCATCGGAACGTTCCCTTTATCGGTTGTTGTTTTTCTGTGACGCGAGGCCGAGGGCGATACGCTCGATCCGCGTCAGGATATCCTTGAGATGGATGCGCAGCCGCTCCGCCTTGGCCCGGTCGTAAGCGAAGGGCTGGGTTTCCGTCTCGAGATGGGTGGATTGTGCAAGTTCCATCTGGATGGCGTGGACGCCGGTTTCCGGCTTGCCGTAATGCCGCGTCGTCCAGCCGCCCTTGAAGCGGCCGTTGAGGATGCTGGTGTAACCCGGCGCCGCGGCCGTCGCGGCAAGCGCTGCCTCTTCGATGTCCGGAGCGCAGGTTCTGCCCGTGTCCGTGCCGATATTGAAATCGGGCAGGGTGCCTTCGAAGAGGAACGGGATATGCGAGCGGATCGAGTGGCAATCGTAGAGCACGGCAATTCCGTGAATGGATTTGACCCGTTCGATCTCGGCTGCGAGCGCGGCATGATAGGGCGCATGAAATTCGCGCAGCCGCCCTGTGGTGTCGGGCTCGGTCGGCGCGGCGCCCTGTTGCCAGATGGTCTTGCCGTCGAAATCCGTCTCCGGGATCAGGCCCGTGGTGTTCTGGCCGGGATAAAGGCTGACACCCTGCGGATCGCGGTTGGCGTCGATCACGTAGCGGTGGAAGGTGGCGCGCACGGTCGTCGCATCCGTCAGGAGGCCGTCATAAAGCCGATGGATATGCCAGTCCGTATCGGCAAGCAGGCGACCGTTGTCGTTCAGCCGGTCCCAGATCGCCGAGGGCACGTCAGTTCCCGTATGCGGAAAGCCGAGAATGACGGGGGAGGTGCCTTGCCGGGTCTCAACAACAGTCATCTACGCCTCCAGATCCGGCAGGATATCCGGTGACACGGATGCGGCGAGCGCGCCCGTGGCGACGAGATCGGTGGCGGCTTTCAGATCATTCGCCATGTAGCGGTCCTCTTCCTGGCTCGGAACCGCGGAGCGGATGGTAGCCATCACCTTCTGAAGTTCCGGACTGGTCGTGAGCGGGCTGCGCAGTTCGACACCTTGCGCTGCCGTCAGCGCCTCGATGCCGATGATGGTCGCGAGATTGTCGGTCATCTGGAGAAGCCGGCGGGCGCCATGGCAGGCCATCGAAACGTGGTCTTCCTGGTTGGCGGAGGTCGGCGTCGAATCGACCGAGGCGGGATGCGACATCTGCTTGTTTTCCGACATCAGGGCGGCTGAGGTGACTTCCGCGATCATCAGCCCGGAATTGAGCCCCGGCTTCTTGGCGAGAAAGGCCGGCAGTCCGTAGGAGAGGGTCGGGTCGACGAGCAATGCAATACGGCGCTGGGAGATCGCGCCGATTTCGCAGACGGCAAGCGCGATCTGGTCGGCGGCAAAGGCCACCGGTTCAGCGTGGAAATTGCCGCCGGAAACGACAGTGTCATCGGAAAGCACCAGCGGATTGTCGGTCACTGCATTGGCTTCGATCTCAAGCGTGCGGGCGACCGAGCGCAGGAGATCGAGGCAGGCGCCGTCCACCTGCGGCTGGCACCGGATGCAATAGGGGTCCTGCACCCGTTCGTCGCCCTGCAGATGACTTTCGCGGATGACCGAACCCGACAGCAGGGCGCGCAGGGCTGCAGCCGCGTCGATCTGGCCCTTGTGGCCGCGAAGCGTGTGGATATCCGGATGGAAAGGCGCGGAGGAGCCCATGGCGGCGTCCGTCGACATCGCTCCGGTGACCAGTGCCGTCTGGGCGGCCCGATGGGCGCGAAACAGACCGGCAAGCGCCAGGGCCGTGGAGGTCTGGGTGCCGTTGATCAGGGCAAGGCCCTCCTTGGCTGCAAGGACGACCGGTTTCAATCCGGCTTTCGCAAGCGCCTCGGCGGCCGGCAGCAGATTGCCTTGATAGAAGGCCTCGCCTTCGCCCATCATCACGGCCGCCATATGCGCAAGCGGCGCCAGATCGCCCGACGCGCCGACCGAGCCCTTTTCGGGGATGAGCGGGATCACGCCGGTTTCCAGCATCGCCTCGATCAGGCGCACCAGTTCGAGCCGGACGCCGGAGGCGCCGCGGCCGAGCGAGATGAGTTTCAGTGCCATGATCAGGCGGACGATGTTTTCGCCAAGCGGCGCCCCGACGCCGCAGCAATGCGACAGGATCAGGTTGCGCTGGAGTGTGGCGACATCGGTACTGTCGATCTTGATCGACGCCAGTTTTCCAAAACCCGTATTGATGCCGTAGACCGGTTCGTTGCCGGCGGCAATCTGGGCGATCCGCGCCGCAGCCTTCTCAATGCCTGCGTCGAACGAAGAAGCGATCCGTGCCGGCGTGCCGTTCCAGTAGATGTCCTGAAGCTCGCGAAGGCTCACCGAGCCGGGTGTCAGAACGATGCTCATGCGGAAACCCTCTCGCCCTTGAAGATCCGTGCCGTCAGCGGATTGAAGCCGATGCGATAGACGAGCTCGGCCGGCCGCTCGATATCCCAGATCGCGAAGTCTGCGGATTTGCCGACTTCAAGCGTGCCGGTTTCGGCCTGAAGGCCGAGGGCACGGGCGGCCTCCCGCGTGACGCCGGCAAGGCATTCCTCGATCGTCAGGCCGAACAGCGTCGCGCCCATGTTCATGGTCATGAGCAGCGATGTCAGCGGCGACGTGCCGGGATTGCTGTCGGTCGCAAGCGCGATGCGGGTGCCGGCATCGCGCAGCGCCTGGACAGGCGGCGCCTGCTTTTCGCGCAGCGTATAGAACGCACCCGGCAGCAGCACGGCGACCGTACCGGCGTCAGCCATGACCTTGGCGTCCGCCGCGGAAAGATATTCGAGATGGTCGGCCGACAGCGCACCGTAGGAGGCGGCGAGGCGCGCGCCGCCGAGATCGGAGAGCTGTTCCGCATGCAGCTTGACGGGCAGGTCAAGCGCTTTCGCCTTGTCGAAAACCCGGGCTATTTCCGCCGGTGAGAAGGCGATGCCTTCGCAAAAACCGTCGACCGCATCGACGAGCCCTTGCGCGTGCGCAGCTTCCAGACCCGGCAGCACCACGTCGGTGATGTAATCGCCGTTGCGGCCCTTGTAGGCCGGGGGTGTTGCGTGTGCGGCAAGCCAGCTCGTGACGATCCGCACCGGCCTGACTTCAGCGAGCCTGCGGGCGACCCGCAGCGTCTTGAGCTCGCCCTCGATGTTCAGCGCATAGCCGGATTTGATCTCGACCGTGGTGATGCCCTCGGCCAGAAGCGTGTCCAGCCTGCGAAGCGCCTGTCCCAACAGTTCCTCTTCCGAGAGGGCATTGGTTGCCTTCACCGACGAGATGATGCCGCCGCCGGCGCGTGCGATCTCCTCGTAGGTCGAGCCCGCCAGGCGCATTTCGAATTCCATCGCGCGGTCGCCCCCGAATACCAGATGGGTGTGGCAGTCGATGAGGGCCGGAGTGATCCAACGCCCGCCGCAATCGGTTTCGTTTTCGGGGTTCTCAAATTCGGCGGGCAGGTCGGCCTGTGCGCCGACAAAGGCCATCCGCCCGTCGCGCACGGCGATCGTACCGGCTTCGATAATGCCGAGGCCGGATGCCGAGGGAGCAAAAGTGGCGATCCGCGCATTGTGCCAAAGCGACGCGGAGCCTCCTGCAGATCTTGAAGATTTTTCCCCATCCATAAGCTTTTCGCCTTTCCTTATGGATGAACATGTATATACATAATAATCCGAGTGACAAGAAGAATTTTGGTCTCCGCGAGAAAAAGGGAAGGCGTTTATGGCCACGCTTCACGCGCAATTGGCTCTTCTGCCAGAAGGCTGGCGGCAGAATGTAAGGTTGACGATCGCGGCGGACCGGCTTGCGGGGGTAGAGGTCGGCGTTGGGGCGACGGCAGAAGACGAGCGTCACAAGGTTGTCGTGCCTGCGATGCCGAACCTGCACAGCCACGCCTTCCAGCGCGCCATGGCGGGTCTCACGGAAGTTCGCGGTCCCAGCGACGACAGCTTCTGGAGCTGGCGGACGCTGATGTACAGGTTTGCTTTGTCGATCACGCCGGAACAGGTCGAGGCCGTCGCCTCACAGCTCTACATGGAAATGCTGGAGGCCGGCTTTTCGCGGGTCGGCGAGTTCCACTATCTCCACCACGACAGAGACGGTGGGCACTACGCCAATATCGCCGAAATGGCCGAACGCATCGGAGCCGCGAGTGCCGCGTCAGGCATTGGCCTGACGCTGCTGCCGGTCTTTTATGCGCATTCCGGCTTCGGCGGTGCGGCGCCGATCGAGGGGCAGCGCCGTTTCATCCACTCGGTCGACGATTTCGCCAAGACGATGGAAGATTGCCGTCGCCTGATAGCGGCCATGCCCGGCGCTAAACTTGGCGTCGCTCCTCACAGCCTCCGCGCCGTAACTCCGCGGGAACTCGATGAGGTCGTGCGGATGGCAGGCGACGGGCCTGTGCATATCCATATCGCCGAGCAGGTGAAGGAGGTCGAGGACTGCCTTGCCTGGTCCGGCGCACGGCCTGTCGAATGGCTGCTCGCAAACATGCCGGTGAGCGAACGCTGGTGTCTCATCCACGCGACCCACATGACCGAGGATGAGACCCGCCGCATGGGGCAAAGCGGCGCCATCGCCGGTCTTTGCCCGATCACCGAGTCCAATCTCGGCGACGGCATTTTCCCCGGCGAGCTTTTCCTCGGGCAGAACGGCCGCTTCGGCATCGGCTCGGATTCGAACATACTGATCTCAGTCGCGCAGGAATTGCGCCAGCTCGAATACTCCCAGCGCCTCGGCTTGAAGAAGCGCAACGTCATAGCGCAGCCGGACGGTTCGTCGGGTCGGCGGCTGTTCGAGGCGGCCCTGTCGGGCGGCGCTACGGCCCTCGATGCGGCTGTCGGCCTGGCTCAAGGCAATTACGCCGATATCGTCTCGCTTGATGTGAAAGATGTTCCCTACCTTGCCGGCGACCAGATTCTCGACCATTGGATATTTGCGGGCGGCATTGCCGTGGATTGCGTCTGGGCGTTTGGCCGCAAGCAGGTCGAAGGCGGACGGCATATCCGGCGGGATGCGATCGGCCGGCGGTTCAGGACGGTAATGCAGGAATTGCTGACAGTATGACCAATGGCAAGGAAGCCACTCTCCATCAACGCATCTTGAGCGACATAGAGGGACGGATCGTTTCCGGCGAATGGCCTCCCGGGTATCGCCTGCCTTTCGAGGTCGACCTTGCGATTCAATACGGCTGCTCGCGAATGACCGCCAACAAGGTGCTGACGCATCTGGCAAGGGCGGGGCTGATCGAGCGGCGCAAGAAGTCCGGCAGTTTCGTGGCGCAACCGGTGACGCAGGCCGCGGTGCTTGAAATCCATAGTATCGAGGCAGAGGTCCGCTCCCTCAACCTTTCCTATTCCTACCGGCTGGAGAGGCGGGTTCGACGCGAGGCGAGCGCCATCGATCGGCAACATCTGGAGCTTTCGGAACCGGCTCCGGTCCTCGATCTCGTCTGTCTTCACCATGCCGGTGAGCGGCCGTTCTGCCTTGAGGAGCGGTTGATCAATCTGACGACCGTGCCTGAAGCGGAGGGCGAAGATTTTTCCAGTTCGGCGCCGGGGACCTGGCTCATCAGCCAGATTCCGTGGAACACTGCGGAACATCGAATTTACGCGCAGTCGGCCAGCGCGGAGGTCGCAAAGACGCTCGACATTTCCAGGAATGCAGCCTGTCTGGTCATCGAACGACGGACCTGGGGCAGCACCGGCCCGGTAACATTCGTTCGTTTCATCTATCCCGGCGACCGGCACGCACTGGTCGCCCGGTTTACACCCGGCGGGGAAAGCTAGGCGAACGCCACCGCCACCGTGCTATCGAAATCCGCATCCGCAAACGATCGCGGGGGGTGTGCTTCAGCCCGGTTTCTTCGCCTATCAGGGCGCCAGGGGCACAATGATCTCGAATTCCGTTGCCGCGCCGGTCGCCTGCCGCAGGCAAATCGTGCCGCCATATGATCCCAGCATGGTGCGGACGATGTCGAGGCCCATGCCGGTGCCGCCCTGTTCGCGACGGGTCGAAAAGAAGGGTTGAAAGACGCGTTCCCGGTTTCCCTCGGAAATGCCGCTGCCATTATCGCGCACCAGAATGGTAGCGGTTCGCGCGTCGGCTCCTACCACCAGGTCCAGTCTGGTGGCGCCGTGCTGAGCCGCATTTTCCGCAAGATTGGCAAAGACGATGCCGGCTGCTTCGAATGGCAGGGCAATTGCAGTTTGCGTGTCTCCCGACCCGAAAATTTCAAGGCCGGGAAACCGGTTGCGCAGCAGAGGCAGGACATCTTTGGCGCACGTTTCGCCCTGAGCCACCGGAAGCTCCGCCTGGGCCAACTCCCTCAACCTCGACAGCAAGGCGTCGAGCCTTTCGGCATCGGCGATGATATTGTCAAGAAAATGCAGGCGTTGGGCTGTTGTCATCGGCAGGTCGGCCCGGTCGTCGCGCAGCAGTTCGGCAGCGCCCCGGATCGCGGTCAACGGCGATTTGAGTTCGTGAGAAACATGCGCCGCAAAGGAGCGGACATATTCGGTGCGGTCGACCAGCCTGCCCGCGAGGTCGAGGAGGCTTTGCGACAGTGTCGCGATCTCGCGCGTTCCATAACGTTCCAGTGGCCGGATTGCCGCCTTGCCGCCGCGGGCAATCTCCTCGGCGCGGGCGATCAGCGCATTGATGGGGCGGGTTATGGTGCGGGCGAGCACATAAGCAACCGCGAGCGTCAGTATGAGGACGACGACCAGTGCCGCTGTTTCGGCAGGCGTCATCCGGATCGAGGTCGTTTCCGTGGCACGAAACCAGACGATGATCAGGACCGGCAGTGCCATCACGGCCAGAAGCACCGCGTACACGATCAGCGCCAGCGGCGGCCGCCATTTCGTCCGCACCCGTGGCGCCGTCATCACGCCTTCCTCCCGAGATCGTTGCCCAACCTGAAACCGACGCCGTGAACGGTAGCGATAATGCCGCTCGCGCCCGCCGCCGAAAACTTGGCCCGAATGTTGCGAATATGGCTGTCGATCGTGCGATCCGCGACATGGATGCCGGGGCCGTAGGCCGCCGCCATCAGCTGTTCGCGGGTGAACACCATCTCAGGGCGGGAAAGCAGCGTGTCCAGAATGGAAAATTCCAGCGCGGTGGTCGCGACAATGGTGCCGCTGAAGGTCACGGTCCTGCCCGCCCGGTCGAGGCTGACCTCTCCGGCGAGAAGGATAGTCTCACGGTTGTCGAAACCGCCGCCATTGCTGCTGCGCTTCAGGATCGCCTTGACGCGGGCGACCAGTTCGCGCGGGCTGAAGGGCTTGGTGACATAGTCGTCACCGCCAATCTCAAGCCCCAGCACCCTGTCGATCTCCTCGTCCCTGGCGGATAGGAACAGGATCGGAAGCCCGGATGTCTTGCGGATCTGCCGGCAGACCTCCAGACCATCCATTTCCGGCATGCCGATATCGAGAACGATGAGGTCGATGTTTCCCCGATGGAAGGCCATCATCGCTTCGGTGCCGTTGCGGGCGGTTGTCGATACCAGGCCGGCGCGCTCCAGGGCAAAGCAGATCACGTCGCGGATATGGGGTTCGTCATCGACGACGAGGATGCGATGCGCCATGATGGGTCCTGCAGAAATTCACCGTCGCTGTTGTTATCGTTCTTCCTCTATCTTGCAATGCCTGCAGGTAAACGGAGATAGGCCTCGATCCGCTCGGCGCGGAAACTCCAGCTCCGCCAGTCACCCGGCCTGAGCGCAAAATCATGGACAAGCGACTGCCGGACCGACAGCGCCCTGTGCTTCTTGTCGATCGCTTCGCCGGGCAGGGCGGAGAGATAGAGATCAAGCGCCGGAATGGCGGAAGGGCCGAGCGACGACAGATAGTCGATATCGAGCGGAACGCCCTCATGGCTGAGTTCCAGGCTGTGCGTGACGTTAAAGCGGGCGATGAAGGCCGGAAAATCGATGAAGGCACTGAGATAGAGCACGCCTGTCAGCACGGCGATATTCGTGGCGATCAGCCATTGGTTGGATTGGCGCAACGCGATCCGCAGCAGGATCAAGACAAGGCCGACGGCAACCAGGCCCATCCATATCCCGGCGGCAACGCGCAGTTCCGTCAGCGAATACACCTCGACATAGAGGTCCAGGCGCAAGATCGACGACAGGCAGAGAAGCACGTTCTGGCCGATCCAGACATGGACGAGGCCGCGGATCAGAGGACTTTTGTCGCCTGGGCCGCCCCGACGCATGGCGATCAGGACGAAAGCTGCGGCAAGAAGGGCCGTGGCGATCAACGGATAGGCGCCGCGATGGGCATATTCCGCATGAGTCATCCCATCCGGCAGCGCGACACCGCCCCAGAGATAGACGAGATCCAGCAAGGTCTCCATGGCAAAAAGCGCATTGAAGAGGAGCAGCGACCGCAGAAGCGAGGCATGGGTGAGAAATGGAATTTCGGTGGGATCCGCGGCCGTGTCGCCTGCCCCGCGTCGAACGATCCGGCGCTTGAGGCGCGGTCGCAGCATGGCCCATACAAAGGCGGCCATCGCCAGCCAGAAGCCGATCCGCCACAGATCCATGAATTGCAGCAGGAATGCGAGATCGATGCGGCGCAACGCGTCTTCGATCAGCGGATTGGCGATGGCGAAGAGAAGCAGGAAAACGGAAGCGAGAATGAGCGGCACCATCCAGATGCCGAGATTCCGCCAGACTGCGGCAAATGACGAGCGTTCGGCCCGCGAGGCAAGATGTTTTTGGCAATCCTGCAGAAGTCGTAACGGGACAACGAGGATAAAACGAAAAAGAACCGGGGGAAGACGGCTGAGCCGCTGCGGCACGAGCCTGGCGCTGGCCAGCGCGACGCACATGATCGCACCAATTGAAACGGCAATGCCCATGGGTGATGGAGTTTCGACGAGCGGCGCCGCAGCGAGAACCGAAAGGCCGAACAAGAGGGCCGTCGTCAAGGGCCGCGCACGCCGCTTTGCCGACAAGAGGATCGCGGCGGTTACCAGAATCGCAAACAGGAAGAGGTTGAGCCCCGGCGCCTGGCCGAAGATCAGGAAATCCGAAACCGCCACGACCGCGAGTGGCGCTGCGATCCGGTTGGCGCCACGTGCCTTGGGCATCGGTGCCGTCAGCTTGTCAGTTATTTGCACTGCCGGTCCTCTCTCTGACGCCGCCCTGGATCACGACGAAAATAATCGCCGCGCACTGGTCAGGGGGAATTCCTTCTGGCTGGCGATCGTCAACCAGCCACCATCCGTCATTGCGGAGGCGATCTGGAAGTGTGGAGGGAGTGATGCGGGGCGGGGTGCTGCTCTTGTTCATGACAAGAGAATGCAGGGCCTGATTGCAGAATCTGTGCAGGCGGCAAGGAGTAATTCAGGAGACTGGCGAGGCCGCGGTTCGCGCTTTTCGAAGCGCGGCCATCCAGCGAAGAAGCATGGTTCTCGCTGGATGGATTTCATCCGAAATCGGGTAACACCGAAGGGCTCAGACCGCGGGTCCCGAGGCCTGCGACGGTTCCTCGATCGCCTGGATCGCGTCATAGGCGGAAAGCACGGTCTCCATCTGCGCTGTGTGGCCCTGAATGAAGGCCGGGCCGTAGATGGTTTCGTCCGGATATTCGGTGATCAGCGTCAGCGGAACCGTATGCCGGTCGTCGATCGAGATCAGGCAGGGGAAACCGTTGATGATGCGGAAGCCTGTCTCGCCGGCATGGGTTTCAAAAAGCTTGATCTGCGCGGCGTTATAGGCGACGAGGCCGGGAATGGCGGCGAGGTGGCGGCTGACGCGGTCGATCAGGATTTCGGCCTGCGCCGTCCATTCGGTATGATGGCGCATGATGAGGAAGAAGCCCTTCGGCACCGTCCACATCGCGAACCCGCGCGGTACGTAGCCGGAAAGTGGTCGCGTCCATTCATGGGAAGGATAACCGTGCAGGTTGACGTGCAGCTTCGCACCGCTCAGCCTTTCTGCTTCGAGGCGGATCGCCTTTTCGAACAGTTCCTTGCCCGAGCGGTATTCGAGATCGTCGCCGAGCGCGGTATAGCGCGCTGCATGGTGCATGTGCAGCGGGTTTTCTGCGCGAAGCCGCCAGTGGACCTGGTAACCGTCGGGATTTTCGAGCGGGGATATGACGAAATGGGCGTTCGGTCTTGAACTCAGCGTCCGAGCGGCACGCAGTGCACCGACGATGCCGGTCGTCTCGTTGGGATGCTGGCCGCCGCTGATGATGACGGGTTTGTCGCCGCCCGCGTGATAACGGGCTTCGATTGCACGGCCAGTCCGAGAATGCGCTTCGAAGGCGACGCCGTTTATGGCTGTGAGTTCCCGGCGGATCTGAGAAACCGGGATCGGCGACACCGCGCAGGCGAGGCGCTGCGGCTCAGCCACCGCCTCGGAGGTCCAGAGCGGCCGGGTTTCGATGCGGACCGAGATGGTTTCGCCTTCGCGGATTTCCGGAATGATCTGGCCCGGCTGCAGACCGCGGTCGCCGATCGGCCGGCCGGATTTCTTCTGGAAGACTTCCAGAAGCGAGAAATAGAAATCCTCATGCAGCGCCTCGCGAAGGCTGACGACTTCTTCGCCGACGGCCAAGCACCGGTCTTCGGCCGGCAGGGTGACGGCGATATTGAGTTCGTCGAAATAGGGCTCCTTCGTCCCCCAGTCATGAGCAGCGACGGCTTCCATGGCCGAGGAGAACAGGAGTTCGTAATCTGTTTCCAGCCGTTCGCCGGTGCCGCCGTCAACCGCCAGCCAGCCGGTCGGTGACAGCAATGTTTCGCCGATGAAATCCGTGTGGAGCCGGTTCGGTGCGAAGACCTTGTGTGTCTCGGTGCCGCCGTCCCTTGCGGTCAGCGTTACTACGTAAAATGCATCTTCGGCCCCGGCTTCGAAGGTCAGCCGTGCCGTTCCGACAAGACCGGCGAGCGGATAGGCTTCCAGCAGGAAACGGTTTTTCGGGCAAGCACGATGAACGGGGTAGACGATATGCAGAGCCGAGAGGTTCTCGAGATCGACCTCTTCGAGAAGAAAATGCAGCAACGGCTTGTAGGCACTACGGAACTTCGCCTCGACGCCCGTGGTGGCGAGTCTCGCCTCGGCCTGCCGGCGGCTCTTCTCGTCGTCAAAGACCCAGGCTTCGATCTTGGTACCCTTGGCGCCGGAAAAGCGGGCGACGAGGGTGTCGAGCGTGCGCTCGACCTGCTTTTCGTGGATCAGTGTCATGCGGATGTTCTGCCTGTGGGATCGAGACTGTCGCGCAGCCAGTCGCCGAGGAGGTTGAGGCCAAGGACGGTGAGGAGGATGGCAAGACCCGGGAAGACGCTGACCCACCAGGCGGTCTGCAGATAGGTGCGGCCTTCGGCGAGCATGCCGCCCCAGCTCGGGATCGTCGGGTCGATGCCGAGGCCGAGGAAGGTGAGGCTTGATTCAAGCAGGATATTGGTGGCGACGTTCAGCGTCATCAGCACGATAACCGGGCCGATCAGGTTGGGCAGCAGGTGCTGGACGATGATGCGCCAGTCCTTGACGCCGATGGCGCGGGCAGACAGGATAAATTCGCGCTCGCGCAGCGTCAGCACCGAACCTCGCACCAGTCGGGCATATTGCACCCATTGCGAGACGATCAGCAGGATGATGGTGTTCGCCAGCCCGCCACCGACGATGGCGATGAAGGTGATGGCGAGCAGGATGAAGGGCATTGCCAGCTGGATATCGGCAAAACGCATTACCAGCATGTCCCATATGCCGCGGTAGTACCCGGCGATCAGGCCCATGACGACGCCGATGGTGACGCCGCCCGCGACCGAGACGAAGCCGACCATAAGCGAGATCTTGCCGCCGGCCATCACGCGGGCGAGCACGTCGCGCCCGAGCGGATCGGTGCCGAAGACATGCGCCGGCCTGACGAAAGGCGGCACGAGGCGCGACATCAGGTCGATCTTTTCGGCGCCGCCGGGAAAGATCACGCCGGAAAGGATGACCGCAACCCCTATAATGCCCACCAGGAAGGCGCCAAGGACAAATTCGAGTTTCAGGAAATTCGAGGAAGCAGCGCGCGAAGCCATGGCTCTCACTCCGTCCGGATGCGGGGATCGACGAGCCCGTAGGCGATGTCGACCAGAAGGTTGATGCCGATGATCATCAGCGACAAAACGGTGATGACTGCCTGCAGCACCGGATAGTCACGGGCTCCGACGGCGTCGAAAGCGAGCGTGCCGAGGCCCGGCCAATTGAAGACGCGCTCGACCACGACGATGCCACCGAGCAGGCCGCCGAACTGCAGGCCGAAAAAGGTGATCAGCGGAATGGCGCAGTTTCGAAGCGCGTGCTTGTAGAGCACCGCGTTTTCGCTGAGGCCCTTGGCGCGCGCGACCATGATATATTGCGAGCGTAGCGTCTCCAGCATGGTGGTGCGCACCAGGCGGACATTGGTCGCCGTCAGGATGATGCCCATGGTGATTGCCGGCAGGATGAAGCTTTCAAATCCGTCCATGCCGCTTGGTGGAAGCAGGGGCACGGCAATCGCGAAAAGCAGCACCAGCATTGTGGCCAGCCAGAAATTCGGAAACGACAGGCCGACGAGCGACAGGATGCGGATCATCTGATCGACCCATTTGCCGCGTGCCGTGGCGGCCTTGATGCCGAGCGGAATGGAGATGACGATCGAGACGATCAGCGAGGTGAAGGCGAGCGCCAGTGTTGCGGGCAGCGCCTTGCCGATCAGCAGAGAGACCGGCGTGCCGCCGAGGAAGCTCTTGCCGAAATCGAGCGTGAATATGCTCTTCAGGAAATTCAGATATTGAACGAAGAACGGCTCGTTGAGGCCGAGCCCCTCGCGAATGCGCACGAGATCTGCCTCGGTGACGCTGCCGGCACCCTGCGTCAGCATCAGCGCCGGATCGCCGGTGAGGCGGATCGCGAAGGCAACCGTCAGTGTCACGGCGATCACGACGAAAACCGCCTGCAGCAGGCGTTTTACCAGAAATGCGGCCAAATCTCGTTCCCCTCTTCTTGTCGGAGCCGCCGCCTCTTTTTCGAAGGCGGCGGCTCGCGAAGTCTTAATCGACGGTGACGTCGGTGAACTTCAGACGGCTGTCCGGCACGGGCGTGAAATTCTTCACGCGCTTGCTGATGCCGAAGATGGCGTTCAAGTTGTAGAGCGGCATTTCCAGCGCCCGGTCGGCCGCGTAATGGGCGATTTCCTGCAGCACCTTTTCGCGCTCGGCCACATTGGTGATGGTGCGCTGCTTGGCAAGCAGTTCGTCCATCTTCGGGTCGCTGTCGTAGGGGTTCCACTTTTCCTTGGTCTTGTACATCGCGACCGCAGTGTTGTCGTAGTCGAGCGTCCAGCCGCCCCAGGACTGCTGGAACATCGCGCCCGTCTTGCCATTCGGGATGATGTCGTTCAGCAGAACGTTGGTCTCATAGGGCTTGATCGTCGCGGTGATGCCGATCGTCTGCAGGTAGGCGGAGATCGCCTGGGCAACTTCGATGAAGGTCGACTCGTTGCCACGAAGGTCGATCTGCAGCGCCGTGCCCGGAGCGACGCCGGCTTCCTTGAGGAGCGCCTGGGCCTTGGCCGGATCGTAGGGAAGCGGCTTCATCGCCTTGTCGAAGCCGAAGGACAGCGGTCCCTGGAAGCTTGCGATCGGCTGTGCCTGGCCGCCGAGGATCGACTTGATGATCGCGTCGCGGTCGACGCCCATGATCAGCGCCTGGCGGACCTTCGGATCCTTGGTGATGCCGTCGCGCGTATTGAAGCGCAGCGCATAGACCGTCGGCCCCGGAGAGGTGACCACGGCAAGCTTGGCATTGCCCTGGATCGTCGGGATCATGCCGATCGGAATGGTCGGCGGAATGACGAGATCGACGCGGCCCGCCTGCAGTTCGGCAACCGCTGTCGCCGGCTCGGAGATGAACTTGTATTCCAGATCCGAAATCTTCGGAGCACCGCCGAAGTAATCGGGGTTGGCGGCAAGAACGATGTTCACCTTGGGCTCATAGGAGACGAACTTGAAGGCACCGGTGCCGACCGGATGGGCGTTGAAATAGGCGTCGCCCTTTTCGGCAATGTATTTCGGCGGAACGATCATGCCGCCGTAACCGGCGAGCTTGGTGAGGATGACCGGATCGGCGACCTTCATCTTGAATTCGACCGTGTTGGCATCGATGATCTCGACGCTGCCGATCGAATTGTAGTTGGACTGTTGCGGCCCCTTGGCGCCTTCCGGACCGAGCAGGCGGTCGAAGGTGAACTTCACCGCTTCGGCGTCGAAGGCCTCGCCGTTGTGGAATTTTACGCCTTCACGCAGCTTGAAGCGGATGCGCATGCCGTTATCGAGCACTTCCCAGGAAGTCGCGAGACCCGGTACGAGCTTCAGGTCGGGGCCGCGATAGGTGAGGCCGTCGAAGATATTGGTCGAGACCGAGGCCCAGTTGACCAGGAAAGTGTCGATCGGATCCCAGCTGCCCGGATCCTGCGGTGAGGACACCGTCAGCTTGCCGGCGGCGAGAGCCGAGACCGGCGCGAAAACCGTGCCTGCGAGCGCCATCGCCACGAACGCCGTCCGCAAACCCCTCTGCATTTTTATCATCGTTTTTGCTCCTGTTGAAAAACCGAATGTCGAATCGTCACGCGCTACGGGCCACATAATGGCCTGGCGCGATCTCCTCCCGGGCGAGAAGCACCGGTTCGTTACCGACAGCCCGGACCGGGCTTGGAATGTCGCCCTCGATCATCGCCAGCGGCTTGCGCCGGCGCGGATCGGCGACCGGCACGGCAGACAGAAGCCGGCGCGTATAGTCGTGCGAAGGCGTTTCGAAGATCTGGCGGCGATTGCCAAATTCCATGATCTGACCGAGATAGAGCACCGCCACCCGGTGGCTCATCTTCTCGACGACGGCCATGTCGTGGCTGATGAAGAGGTAGGCGAGGCCGCGCTCTTCCTGCAGGTCCATGAACAGGTTGATGATCTGCGCCTGGATCGAGACATCGAGCGCCGAAAGTGCCTCGTCGGCGATGATCAGCTTCGGCTTCGAGGCGAGCGCGCGGGCGATGCAGACGCGCTGGCGCTGGCCGCCGGAAAATTCGTGCGGATATCGGCGAGTATGGGCGGAGGTTAGGCCGACCCGTTCGAGCAGGGCATCGACGGTTTTTGCGATTTCCTTCTCGCTGTCGAGAAGGCCGTGGGTGCGGATCGGCTCGGCGACCGAGAAGCCGACCGTCTTGCGCGGATCGAGCGAGGCGAACGGATCCTGAAAGATATATTGCACGTCCCGGCGCAGGTTGTGGCGCTCGGCCATGCTCATCGCCGACAGCGGTTTGCCCGAGAAGGTGATATTGCCGGCCGTTGCCTTCTGGAGCTGCTGTATGGTGCGGCCGATCGTCGATTTGCCCGATCCGGATTCGCCGACCAGTGCCAGTGTCTCGCCCGGATGGATGTCGAAAGAGACCTTTTCAACCGCATGGACGCGGTGCGTGACCTTGCCGAGCAGGCCTTTCTTGATGTCGAAGCGCACCACGAGATCGCGCACTGACAATAGCGGAGCGGCATCGTAGCGGGCGGTATTCTGGATGCGCTCCACACCCGAGAGCTTTGGTTCGCCGTTTTCGAGCACGGTCAGCGGCAGGCGCTTGGGAAACTCCTCGCCGGTCATGCTGCCGAGCTTCGGCACGGCTGCGAGCAGCGTGCGCGTATAGGCATTGCTAGGCCGTTCGAAAATATCGAGCGCCTTGCCCGTTTCCACCGCCTTGCCCTTCCACATCACCACCACGTCGTCAGCCATTTCGGCGACAACGCCCATGTCATGGGTGATGAAGATGACGGCGGCGCCGAGTTCCTTTTGCAGATCGCGCAGGATATTGAGGATCTGCGCCTGGATGGTGACGTCGAGCGCGGTGGTCGGTTCGTCGGCGATCAACAGCCGCGGCCGACAGGCGAGCGCCATGGCGATCATCACGCGCTGGCGCATGCCGCCGGAAAGCTGGTGCGGATAACGGGTCAGGAGTTCCGCGGCATCGGGCAGGCGGACCATGTCGAGCAGCCGCTTCGCCTCGGCGAGCGCCGCACTGTTCGACTTGCCCTCATGCAGCTTCAGGATCTCGGCCACCTGGTCCCCGATCGTGAAAACCGGGTTTAGCGAGGTCATTGGCTCCTGGAAGATCATCGAGATCTCCTTGCCGCGGATGCTGCGCATCTTCTTCTGATCGAGCTTCAGCAGATCGATCTCGCCGGCTGCGGTCTGGAACAGGATGCGTCCGGTCGGATAGTTGGCGCCGAGCATGTCGGCAAGCCGCATGATCGACAGCGAGGTCACCGATTTGC
Source organism: Neorhizobium vignae (assembly GCF_000732195.1). Taxonomy (GTDB): domain Bacteria; phylum Pseudomonadota; class Alphaproteobacteria; order Rhizobiales; family Rhizobiaceae; genus Neorhizobium; species Neorhizobium vignae. Next base: position 199,344 of record NZ_JNNU01000010.1, on the reverse strand, counting down.
CCGAACCGGACTCGCCGACGATCGCGACCGTCTGGCCGGCCGAGACGGAGAAACTCAGGTTCTCGATGACGCGGGAGGCGCCGAACTCGACCGACAGGTCGTCCACGGCCAGAAGAGGGGTGGAGGCGGTTGGCGTCACGCGGGGAACTCCCTACCGATTGCGGCGGCGCAGGGCGCCTGATTGACGGCATCGGCAACGGAATTCACGAGATGCTCGTGACGTTTGGCGTGGCGGTTGCCGGCAGCCACCCCCATCGGTACCCGCTTGCTTTCCGGGCTCCCAATTTCTGTCGGTCTTTCCGTCAACTGCCTCATCCCTGCCTTGATAAGAATATGTCATCACTTTGTCGACAATTTGTCAACGGCGCTTCTCTACGGCGGGGTGAGGTCAGGCTCTTTCGCGCTATTTGGTGGCGGAACGAAATCGATGTCACGTCCGGAGTCGGCCCGATGCGGCCATTCGCACGCGATGAGAGAGGATTTCCAAGTAGGTATACTCGCCCATATCTAGGCTAAACCAGGTGCGTAATTGATATCAGATATCCGCCGTGTATCTATCGGCTCCATCATGAGCAATGTGATGAAGCTGCCCGGAAAAAACGGACGGCACCCGATGCGCATCAGAGATAGTGGAAAGGCAATAGGATGACGATGAGGAGACTTCTGGCTAGCGCTCTGTTGGTTCTGTCAATTTCCAGACCTGCCAGTGCCGATGGGCCTGCCAAAGTTGTTGGATCTGCCAATGCCGCTGCGACCAATGTTGTGCTGGTGCATGGTGGGACCACGGACGGCTCGGGGTGGAAGGATGTCTATCATATTCTACGGGCGAAAGGGTTGGCAGTCACTATTGTAGAACTGCCGCATACAAGCCTCGAAGATGATATAGCGGCGACGAGACTGGCTGTCGCCGTCCAACGCGGCCCCACCGTTCTGGTTGGCCACAGCTACGGCGGTGCCGTTATTACCGAGGCCGGTGTCGCACCCAACGTCAAGGCATTGGTATACGTCGCGGCTCTTCAACCCGATAAGGGCGAAAGTCTGGCTGAGATCAGCAGCCGCTTTCCCATGGGCATGGACATGAAGATGCTCGACGACAAGAGGTTCGTTCCAAATCCAGCGAGCTATCATGACATGATCGGTGCGGACCTTCCGCGCGACGTCACCGATTTTATGGCTGCGTCGGCCAAGCCGATGAGGGTGGATACATTCCAGATCCGGTTCCAGCATGCTGCATGGCATGACAAGCCGTCGTTCGGCATCGTGACGACCGAGGACAAGGTCCTCTCACCCGACTTTCTGCGGTGGATGTATCAGCGCACAGCCACGAAGGTGAGGGAAGTGAAGGCAAGTCACATGGTCTATATGTCTCACCCGCAGGTGACCGCCGAGGTCATTCTTGAGGCTGTCAGCTCGGTAAAGTGACGACAGGCCGAACGATGGCTTGGATGAATTGGTGGTCATCGAGCGCGTGTTGCTGTACCCGACCTACTCGAGATCGGGTACACCTTTCGACAGACCCTTAGACCTGCCGCAAGCCGCCGTCGACGCACAGTTCAGCACCGGCGATGTAGCTCGCGTCATCGCTCAACAGGAACAAGGCGGCCGCAGCCACTTCTGAAGGCCGAGCCATTCGGCCCATCGGGATCGGAGCGACAATTGCCGCGCGAGTGTCTTCCGCGACAGCAGCCATCATGTCCGTATCCGTCGGGCCAGGTGCAACGACGTTGACGCGTACACCTTTGGGCGCGAGTTCTGCCGTCCAGGTTCTGGCGTAGGATCGAACGGCCGCTTTGGTGGCGGCATAGGTTCCGTACGAAGAGTAACCCGCGTTATCGGCGATGGATCCGACGAGGACGACCGCCCCACCTCCTGTCATCGCCGGGAGAGCCGCCTGCAGGCCGAAAACCATCCCGCGGACGTTGACGCCAAAGTGGCGGTCGAAGTGGTCCGGCGTTATTTCGGCGATCTGCGAAGGCTCGGAAAGACCTGCATTCAGAACGAGCGCGTCAATACGACCGCATGCTTTGCGCACTCTTTCGACAGCCTCCACCATGTCTTCCGGAGAGCTTGCGTCAGCGGTAATACCGACCGCGCCATTGCCGATGCCTTTCGCCGCCTTTTCAGCGTCTTCACCTCTACGACTGGTGATGAAGACACTTGCCCCCTCGGCGGAAAGCCGCTCTGCAATCGCCAGGCCGATACCCTTCGCGCCACCGACGACCAGAGCCACTTTGTTATTCATTCGAGCCATCGTAAATCCTTTCACTGAATGGTCTCGCAATGATATACCCTGGATACCTGATATCAATTACGCACCTGGAATAGCCTAGATATGGATCAGTATACCGACCTTGAAGCGCTTTCTCATCGCGCGCTTTGCGACATGGCGCAGGTTCGTCCGGTGCTCGACAAGATCGCTGACAAATGGACGATCCTGATACTGACAGTGATCTGTCCGAAACCTGCGCGGTTCAACGAACTTAAGCGGCGTCTCGATGGGATCACTCACAAGGCTCTGGCCGACGCGTTGAAGAGACTTGAGCGGAATGGTCTTGTGACGAGGACGGTGCTCCCGACGCAGCCGATCGGCGTTGAGTATGCAATCACTCCACTAGGCCATTCACTGCGGGAGCCGTTTGAAGCATTGTGCTTGTGGGCAGCGGCCAACGGCGACAAGGTCGAGGCAGCCACGCTGAGCTATGACAATACGGCAAATCGTCGTTGACGGCGTCCCTGTGTCCGCTTCTGGCTGGTTTCCAGCCAACGTTGCTGCCGCCCTGCTCATGCAGGCAGCGTTTCGTCCGCAGGTCACAAACTTCGGACCTCACTTCGCAGCCCGCGCTTTCCTCCGGGATCGGCACTTGGCCCTCCCACGATGGGGTCCAGTAGAGGAGGTGGTCCAATCTGTGCTGCATCCTCCTCCGCATGATGGTTGTGCCTGGTTCCGACAGGCGACTTGTATTATCGGCAGTGCGGTGAGCCTCTACCTCCGCGGGTGAGAAAGGGTACGATGCCGATTGGCCCACCTATGCTGATATCCCCGATGGTCTGATGGCGAAGGTTCAGATGGTCTCTACTCGGGCAGTTTCAGTTGTTTCCGCCCCGTTGAAGCTTCCCGACCTAGCGGAAATGCAGGACAACCGGCATATCGTCGAACGTTTCCACCCGCATCTGGAAACCGAAGACGGCTTGCAGGGTTTTGGGCGTCAGCAAGTCGGAAGGCGTGCCGTCGGCGACTATTCGGCCGGATTTCATTGCGACGATCCGGTCGGCATGGGCGCTCGCCTGGTTGATGTCGTGCAGCACGATGACGATGGTCTTTCCGTTTTCGTCGGCGATCCTGCGGAGCGAACGCATCAGTTCCCGGGCGAAAAACATGTCGAGATTGTTGAGCGGTTCATCGAGCAGCAGGTAGTCCGTACCCTGGGCAAAGGCCATCGCCACCAGGGCCCGCTGCCGCTGGCCGCCGGAAAGGGTTTCGATAAAGCGGTCGGAAAGATCAGTCAGGTCGAACTGCTGCAGCGACTGGTCGATGATCGCGTAGTCGTCAGGCGTCAGGCGTCCGCGTCCATGCGGAAAACGGCCGAAGCCCACGAGTTCGCGCACGCGCAGCCGGCTGGTGACGATCGAATCCTGCCGCAGGATGGCGAGGATCCGGGCAAGATCACGGCTCGGTGTCGTGTCGACAGGGAAACTGTCGACGCTGATCCTCCCGGCCTGCAACGGTTGCAGCCTGGCGATGAGCGACAGGAGCGAGGACTTGCCCGCGCCGTTCGGCCCGACCAGGGCGGTGATGCCGCCCTTCGGGATCGTCAGCCAAATGTCGTGAAGGATCTGCGTCTGGCCGTGCCGCAGCGAGACGTCTTCTATCCGGATCATTTGCGGCTCCCGAAAACGAGCAGAACAAGAAAGGCGAAGCCGCCGACGAATTCGATGACGACGCCAAGTGTCGAACTGCTGCCCAGCCCATGCTGAAACAGCGTCTGCCCGCCAACGAGGATGATGACGGCCGTCAGCATGGCGGCTGGCATCAGAGCCGCGTGGCTGCGCGTGTCGACGAGACGTTCGGCAAGCGCCACGACCAGCAGGCCGAAAAATGCGACAGGCCCCACCAGCGCCGTCGAAACGGCGACAAGCGCCGAGACGAGCAGCAGCAGCCCGGTAACGTTGCGCGACCAGCTGATCCCAAGGCCGGTTGCCGTATCGGCGCCGAGTGCCATGACATCGAGCACATGCCGGGCCCTCCAGGCAATCACGATGCCGGCGATTGTGAGGATGGCGGCAAAGGCGAGAAGGTCGGTGCGGACGTCGTTGAAGTTGGCGAAACTCGCGCCCTGGACGACGGCGAAGTCATTGGGATCGATCAGGCGTGCCAGCAGCGAATTCAGGCTGCGGAACAGGATGCCGAAGATGATGCCGGCGAGCAGCATCAGACCCATGTCGGTGCGGCGGCGGAGCATCGGCAAGAGGAGGCCCGTTGCCAGTGCCATCAGTACGATAATCTCGCCGCCGAACTTGAGCTGCGCGTCGAGCGCCGCATAACCGAGCCCGCCGAGCAGGAAGACGAGCAGGATCTGGCCGAATAGGTAAAGCGCGTCGAGACCCATGATCGACGGTGTCAGGATACGGTTGTTGGTGACGGTCTGGAAGATCACCGTCGAGACGGCGATCGACACGCTCACCTGCAGAAGCGCGGCAAGCTTGATGGCGCGCAGGGCGAGCACGAAGCCGATATTGCCGCGCAGGCCGATCGTCATGAAGGCGACGATGCACAGAAGTGCCGCCCCGGCAAGACAGAGAAGCCGTCTATCGGGCATGTGCCGGCGCTCAGACATGGGAAGGCCGCCGGAACAGAAGCCAGAGGAAGATCAGTCCGCCGACGCATCCCATCACCGTTCCAACCGGAATTTCATAGGGATAGCGGATCAACCGCCCGAGGATGTCGCAGCCGAGCACCAGGATCGCGCCGCTGACCGCAACAGTTGGGAGCGTGCCGCGCATGTTGTCGCCCATCAGCCGTGAGACGATGTTCGGCACCACAAGGCCGACGAAGGGGATCATGCCGACGACCACGACGCTCAAGGCCGAAATGACGGAGACGATGATCAGCCCGAGCTGCAGCATGCGCGCATGGTCAAGGCCGAGCCCGATGCTGGCGTCGCGGCCGAGCGCCATGATCGTCAGCCGGTCGGCGACCATCCAGGCGACCACCACCATCAGTGCCCCGAGCCAGAGCAGTTCGTAACGGCCGCGCAGGACGCCGGAAAAGTCGCCATTGGTCCACACCGAGAGATATTGCAGAAGATCGGCCTGCCAGGCGACGAAGGTGACTGCCGCGCCGATGACGCCGCCATAGACGAGCCCGAAGAGCGGCACGAGGAAGGGCTGGGTCGGCGGAAGCCGGTGCGCCGTCATCAGGAAGAGCGAGGTTCCGAGAAGAGCGGCGGCACTCGCCGCCAGGCTTTTGAACAGAAGGCTGGCGGAGGGAAGGAGCAGGGTGACGAGCAGGATCCCAAGTTCGGCGCTCTGTGCCGTTCCGGCGGTGGATGGCTCCACATAGCGGTTGCGGGCAAGCGTCTGCATGATGAGCCCGGCGATCGCCAGGCCGGCGCCGGTAAGGATCGCCGCGAGTGTCCGGGGCAGGCGGCTGACGAGGAGGAGTTCCAACGCCCGCCCGTCCGAGAACAGCCGGATGATCGGCATGTCGTCGACCCCGACACAAAGGCTGAAGACAAAAAGGACCGCGAGCGTCAGGCCGGCGACCCATCCCGTTTTCGATGCTTGCTTGGTGGCGGCAATGCTCATCTGGCGGCGGTGAAGGCCTCTGCGACCGTCGCCATCACGCGCTGCATCGACTGCACTCCGCCGGCGGCGATGTAGAATTCGGCGGCCGGCAGATAGATCACCTGGTTCTTCTTCCAGGCTGTCGTCTCGGCGACCAGTTCATTGTCGAGCGTCGTCTTGGCGCCCTGTTCGCCGGAACCGATCGCGGCGGCGCGGTCGAGCACCAGGAGCCAGTCGGGATTTGCCTTGGCGATGAACTCGAAAGAGATCGCTTCGCCGTGATTGGCGGCTTCGATGTCGGGCACCGCTGCCGGCAGGTTCAGTGCGGCATGCACCCAGCCGAAACGCGAGCCAGGACCATAGGCCGTGACTTTTGGCCCGTTGGTCATGATGATCAGGCCCTTGCCCTTGCCGGCTACCGCCGCCTTGGCGACGTCTATTCGGGCATCCAGTTCCCTCACGGCGGAAGCGGCCTCGTCCGTCTTGCCGAAGAGTGCGCCATAGGCAGCCAACCGCTCCTTGGCCTGGGCTACGAGGTCGTCGCCATCCATGGTCATGTCGATCGTTTGCGCAACCTGCGCGGTCGCCGAAGCCTTTGTCGAGGAGCGACCGCCCACGATGATCAGGTCCGGACCGAGCGCGCTGAGAGCCTCGAGATCGGGCTCGAAGAGATCGCCGACGATTTCCGCGCCCTGTTTCAGTGGCTCCAGTTGCGAGAGGTATAGCTTTTGCGGAACGCCGGCTGGCTTGATGCCGAGGCGATCGAGCGTATCGAGCGCCGCGATATCCAGGACCGCGATTTTGGTGGGTGAGGCGGCAATCTGCACCGATCCTTTCGCAGTCAGGATATCCACCGCGTGCGCGGGGAGGGCTGAAAAAGCAAAAGCGGCAAAAGCCGCGATCGTCCTCAAGTTCATTCTTTCACCATGTCTTGACCTTGGGCCGAATGCTCGATCGGGCCTCAGGCGGCCCGATCCGGCCTCTGCCATTGCAGGGCTTCCAGATTTTCACGGAAAGCGAAGCGCACGAGATGCTTCTCGATCACCGATTCCGTTTCCATCAGCTGTTCCTCGTCGGCTGCCGTCGCAAGGATCTTCAGGCCGCCGTCGTCCGCATCGAGAATGGCGGTGCCGCAGGCAAAACGGCACTCCCCATGGGTCTCGGAATAGGAGACGTCGATTCTGTGCGCGAAATGTTTGCACAACTGGACGAGGTATTTTCCGCCGTGCTCCGTGCGCCATTCCGTAGTCGCCTGTAACAAAGCTCTCTCCTTAAGGTGAATGTGGTTCTCCACTTATCCCACCCATACTCCCGCGGCAACGGGGAACGCGGTTGCCGCACGGTCATGTGAACGCATGATCATGTTCTTCAGAACGTCGCCTTGGCGGTCAGAAGGAAGCTGCGGCCCGGCTCGTAGAGAGGTCTGACGGTCCCAAATTCCTGACCGTAGGTGGCGCGGTCCGCATAGGTCTCATCGAAGACGTTCTGGACCTCGGCGCGGAAGGTGAAGTTTGGCAGAGCCTCGGGCTTCCATTCGGCGAAGGCGTTCACCACCTCGTAGGCCTTGTAGGCCGGGGCGCCGCCTGCGACATGGTCATATTCCGGGGCGATCTCGATATCGCCGCCGATGGTCAGGCCCCAGTCGACGAATGTATGGGCGGCCGTGATGGTGATGATGTCGCCCACCGGCGTAGCGAGATAGTTGCCGGTATCGGAGTCGGCAGGAACGCCATCGATATCCACTCGAATATGAGCGTATTTGACCTTCACGTAGCCATTCGCCCACTCATAGCCCGCACCGAGTTCGAACCCTTGTGATACCATGTCCCGTTCGATGATAGCGCCTGTCGCGGGCGGGCTGTAGCGTACCGCACGCGCGTTGTAGATGTCGGTCCGGAAGAGGCTTGCCTCTGCAGTGAAACCTTCATATTCCGCCTCGAGCCCAACCATGTAGTTATTGGCGGTGACCGGTTCCGGCCCGTCGGGACCATAGGTCCAGGCTGGGTTCATGACGAAGTTTTCTGCCAGCGGTATACCGGCCCAGACATGCGAGAAGCCGGCTTTGGCGGTCAGCACGTCCGTCAGGTCGTATTCACCGGAGATATTGGCGCTGAGGCCGCCATTGTCGTAATCCTGCCCGCCCACACCGGTGAACCACTGGTAGTCCGCTCGTCCGCCGAACGAAAGGCGGGTGCGGTCCCAAGGCTCCAGCCGTGCCTGGGCATAGAAGCCAACATTCCGCGCTTTTTCTTTCGACGAATCGACGTCGGCATCCAAATCCGCAATGTCGGAAAAGAAGTCGACGCCTGCGACGATATTGCCGATGTCGAAGGAGAACTTGTTCTCGAACTTCCCGTTGAAGCTGGTCGTGTTGCCGGTGGCGTCATATTGATACCCCAGAGAGCTATAGACCGGCACGGTGACTTCCGAGCCGCTATAGGCGAGCACCACTCTCGGATCCCACCAGCCTTCGGGCGACGTGTCCGTATAGGTAAAGACGAAGTTCTGGCGGTCGATCTCGTAATTGCGTGTCAGCGGTTCCCATGGCGGCCGCACGATATGCCCGGCATTGGCGCGGTAGGGGCGCAGCCCATCGTCACGGCTGCGATCGTAACTGATCTCGAAGCGGTCGCCGCTCTCCGCTTCATAGGCGAGTTTGCCAAGGCCTGACAGCAGATCGGTCTCCGTGCCGGACACTTCTCTGCCATTGCCGCCGACAAAATCGTCGCCTTTGGCAAAATTGAAATAGCCGAGAAATTCGAAGCCCTCACGCTTGCCGTAGGCGGAAAGCCCGGTCGTCACCGTATCGCTGTGGAAGTTGTAGGTCGAAGTGACGAAGCCGCCGAAGGTTTTGCCCGGCGCCAGAAGATCGATCGCATCCTTGGTCTCGTAGTTGATCGAGCCGGCGAGCGCGCCGGGACCGGCGTCAGCCGGCGCGATGCCTGCGTCCACGTCCACTGCCTTCAGGAGGCTCGGGTCGATCAGGTTGGTCGCGTTGTGATGGAAGACCTTGTTGTTCTGGCGCGCGCCGTCGATGCTGACGGCGAGGTTGGTTTCCTCGACCCCGTGGACATAGACCTTCTGCGACATGGGAAGCGAGCTGCCGACCTGTATGCCGGCCTGTTCCCGGAACACGTCTGCGAGATCGGTCGGGTTGATGCGCTCGAGCTGCTCGGGTCCGATGACCGTTTCGCCGACATCGCCTTCGGCGCCCGGCTGGCCCTGCAGGACGATCGGCCTCAGCGTCGTGGCTCCTTCGGCCGGCACATCGCCGGAAGCGTTGGCGGGAGTGCCGATGACGGCCGTGCCGTTGGCGATCCTGTAGTTCACGCCGGTTCCTGCGAGCATGCGGGCGAGCGCCTGATCCGGCGTGAGATTGCCATTGACGGCCTGTGCGGCAACACCACGGGAAGTCGATGCAGCCAGCGTCACCTGAAGGCCGGACTGGCGGCCGAAGGCGTTGAGAGCCGAAGCAAGCGGCTGGGCCGGGATATTGAAGCTGCGCGTCGCCGTCTGGGCGAGGGCCTCGGACGCAAGGATCCCGCTTCCGCCAATCAGGGCAGCCGCGACCGTCGTCATCAAGCCCACTGCAAAAGCGTTCCGCTTGCCCTTCGCCCTCACGCCACGCACTACTCCACTCACCGGCAAAATCATCCGCCCCGTCTCCTGCTACACTGTGTCCGCCAAGGCCCCCGGCCTGCGCTTCAGGGTAAAGACGACTGCGCCCGGCGCTTTTTTCACCGCGTCGCAAAAATTTTCAGGAAATTTTAACGGCCTAGAAAAGCGCAAGCACCCTGAGATAGGGCGAGATGTGGTGCACCCTGCCGCCATAGGGCTGGACCAGCGCTTCGAGCGCTCGATCGGGATCGGAGAGATCGTAGAGGCCGGTGACGCGCCGATTGGCGAGATCGCCGCTCGGAATGCTGATCCACGCGGAGTGATAGCGCTGCAGCTCCTCGACGACCGAGGCGACCGTCACGTCGTTGACGAACAGCCGTCCGTTCCGCCAGGCCGCCATATCGTCCGGCGCCAGCCTTGCTCGCGACACCTGGCCATCCGTACGGCTGACGGTCACGGAATCGCCGGGAGACAGCTCGAAAGTGCGCGCCGCGCCGTCGACCGTGAGGCCGACTACCCCGCGAACCAGTTCCACCGTCGTATTTTCGGGCTTGATATGGACGTCGAACGCGGTGCCGAGCACGGTGACCTTCACGCCGGCGGCGGTGACGGTAAAGGGCCGCGCCGGATCATGTTTGACGTCGAAGAAGGCTTCGCCGGAAAGCAGCGTCACATGCCGTGCACCGTTGGCGAAATCCGTATCGATTGCGCTTTCGGCGCCGAGTTCGACCGCGCTGCCGTCCTCGAGCGTGATCTTGCGCAGCTCGGCCGTCGCCGTCCTGAAATCTGCCCGGTAGCGAATGAAGAGGGAAGGGCCGGCCAACGCCAGCACAAGACAGGCCGCCAGCGCCAGCACCGTGCCCACACCCCAGACGCGCCGTCGGTGGCGGGCGGCAAGCGTTTTCGCTTGGCCGGCCGGACGCCAGAGGTCCTCGTGGATGGGCGTCGTCTCGCCCATCAGCTCCCAGGTCTTGCAGGCTTTCGTCCAGGCATCGCGATTTGCAGGCGACCGGTTGAACCAGAGGCTGAAATCGCGCTCGTCGGCGGCTGTACGATGTGCTTCGCGCAGGCGCAGGAACCAGTCCATCGCCTCCTCCAGAATGATCTCGTCCGTTTTGTCGTGCCCTGCCAAGTCTCAACCTGCTTCGGATGTCCTGCGATCTCTATCCGAAATTCCCCTTCTTGCGTAGGAACGATTGACTGGTCCGGATTTTTCGCATGCGTGGAGATATTCAGGCGTTTTTCCTGTCGAGCGCGGTGGCGATCTTGACCATGGCGGTCCGCACGTGGCGGTGGGCGGTGGCGACGGAGATGCCCAGGTGGTCGGCCACGCCTTCGAGCGAATGGCCGCCGAACCGGTACATTTCCACAGCGATCCGGATCTCGCTTGGAAGCGCATCGAGTGCCGCCGCCGCCACGCGCACCTCGTCGCCGAACATCACTGTCTGTTCCGGATTGTCGGCGGCTTGTGGAATGGTCCAGAAGGGCGGGTCTTCGGAATGCCCACGATACTCGATCTTGCGGCGTTTCAAGACGTCGAAGGAGAGATTGCGGACGATGCGATAGAGATAGGCGAGCCCCTGGCGCGCCGATTCGCCGGGTGTCTTCCCCGGCGCGAAACGCAAATAGGCTTCCTGCACGATATCCTCGGCCGCCTCCCGGGAGCCCAGGATCCGAGCGGCATAATCGACCAGCGCCGAGCGGTGGGCGAGATAGAGGCTGTGACGACTTTCAGCTTCCAGGGTCATGGGGGTCAGAGTATCTGAGCTCGTCTAATATGCTGACCCAGCGCTCGCCACGACATGCAACGGATGGGTCGATGATATGAATGACATGGTCGGACTACCTGTCTGCGACGCATATCTATCATCAAAAACTTGAATGCAATAGTCATATTATGATGACGGCAACAAAGGCGGGGTTGCCTTTGCTGCCGTCATCGGTCCCTCCGACCCGTCCCGACACCTTTGGGAGAAGCGAAGCGGCGAGATAGATGCATGTTTCCGCCTTATCCGGCGGCCCTTCTAAGCCTCGGCGCGGTGAGCGGTACATTTTGGTCGCACCAGTCGGAAAAGACCTCGCCAAGCCTGGCTTTCAGTTTGCGTTCCAGCCGATCGGCCTCGTCAAGGCGCTCGAAGACTGCACCGGCCTGGTTCCTGTCGCCGGTCTGGCCGAGTTTCATGCAGGCGTAATGCAGGTTTTTCAGCGATTGGACGAGCGCTTCGATCTCCTCGCACCAGATTTCGAATTCGGCGGAAGGCAGTTTCAGGGCGCGCCAGAAGAAAGCGAAACCGTGCTCATAGGCATATTTGCGGATGGTGATCACCGGCAGTTCGCGAACCGCCGATGCCAGGTTCGCCAGCTGCAGCCCGTTGCGGCCGTCGATATGGGCTGTGACGATGCCGCGTACGGCGTCGGACAAAGGATTGCGCTCAGCGACGAAGCAGGCCTCGAAATAATCCCTCAGATCTTCCGGCGCCGGATTGCGTGCCTGTGCGTTGTCGAAGACGTAACCGCCGCCGACCGTCGGCTGCATGATCGCGTGGATCACCTTTTCCCGCTCGATCTCGCCTTCACATCGGTAATCGGGATCATGCACGAACCATTTGCCGGGGTCGGCGGTCTTCTGCAGCATCAGATAATGCGGGAAGGGGTTCTGGTTGAATTTGTTCTCGCGCTCGGGAAGATGGAACATGTCGAGCATGACCATGACCGAGCCGGTCTCCGGGCGGCTGTCGACGAGGTCGAAAAGCGTGGCGAGGTTGTCGCTCTTCGATTTTGCCGGGTCGTACCACTCCCGGACCTGGACCTGGTAAAGCCGCTGGAACCAGTCGCGGAAGAAGTCCTGGGTTATCTCCGGCGAATGATAGAGGAGCTGGAAGCTTTCGCTGACGGTAAATCTCGCGTCCCAGACCCCGAAATAGAAGGGCCGCTGGTCGAGCCCCTGCCGTTTCAGACCGTCGCAGACGCAACTGACGAAGCAATGTACCTTGATGTCGTAATAGGCCTCACCATGGACGCCCTCATCTGCCGTTCCGCCTGTCATCGGGAAAGAGGGAATGATGGCCTTCGGCACGTAGAGGGCCACGAGATCCGCAACCGTGTCGAGTTCCTGCCGCGCGATCGCTTCTTCCGGCATGGCAAGGCCGTATTCCAGCTCGAGATTGAGGAAGATCTGCAGGATCAGGACGGAATCGAGATAAAGGTCCTCGTTGAGGCGCGCTTCGGGTGCGAAGCCACGCATATGCGGATGGGCCATGTGCTCGGAAAGCACGGTCCGGACGGCTTCGAGAATATCTTCGCGCGTCATGAGGCAACTCCTGCTTCGGGGGCTGCGAACTCGCCGGCCGCATGGCGGGCCGCGACCTCGCGGCGGCTGATCTTGCCGTTCGCCTGGCGGGGGATTTCGCCGACCTGGATCATCTCCATCGGCAACTGGTGGCTGGCGAGATGGCGGCTGCACCAGGCGCGGATATCCTGCGGCGCCACCGGCTTGCTGGCGCTGTAGAGCAGCACGACACGTTCGCCGGCAAAACGATCCGCCTTGCGGAAGGCGACGGCGTCGGTGACGCCAGGCATAGCCATCACCGCATCCTCCACGTCGCCGGGATAGACGTTGAGACCCGAGACGTTGATCATGTCGTCCATGCGCGACACGAAGACCAGCATACCGTCCTTGCGGCGGTAACCGAGGTCGCGGGTGTGGATTGCCGCGCCGCCATCGTTCCGGACGACGATCTCCCCGGCATCGTCAACGCCCGATCCGGTCTCGGCCGTCAGATGCGGCAGGACGAAACCCATGTCGCCTGCGGCCCGCATGTCCGGGTTGATGGCGATGCAGCCGGATTCGGAGCAGCCATATTGCTGGAAGAGATGTTCGCTCTTTGCGCGGATCTGCACGAACCACGGATCGGGCAGCAGTGTGCCGGAGGTCATAGCCGCATGAAGTTTTTCCCCCTCGGGCAAAAGCCGCGAGAGCGTGTGGAGGATCGCCGGGGAGGAATAGAGGAGCGGCCGTTCGGTTTCGCGCAGCACTTTCAGGAGATATTTCGGATTGGCGGTCTCGACGATGACGGGGATCTGGCCGCGCTTGAGAGCCACGAGGATCCCGCAGATCAGCCCATAGGAATGGGTGGTCGGGCAGGCGATGACGGGCGTCATGCCTTCGGGTTCGCGGAAGGTTGCGACATAGCTTTCGACCTCCCGGTCGATTTCAGCCCAGGGCCGGGCGATGCATTTTGCCGCCCCGGTCGTCCCCGAACTCATATGCAGCAGCCGGCCCGGCTTTGGCGCCTCCTGCCGCGCGTCGAGCACTTCGGCCGTCAGGCTGTTGTAGAAAAGCCGGTCGCAGTTGGCCGTGATCGCCAGTTTTCGGGCGGCGGCATAGGGCGTGCCGGGATGAATCGGCAGGACGCTGGCGCCGGCCTTGCGGATGGCGAAGAACAGGGAAAGCCATTGCGTCGTCTCGCTGAAGCAGACCGCGTAGTGTCCGCGGTCGTTTTGAGCAAGGCCGATCTGTGCGGCAATGCTTTGCGAAGTTTCATCGAAATAGGCGTGATCGTAGAGCCGTCCATCGATCTGGATCATGGCTTTCTCCTTCGTTCAGACGTCCTGGCAGCCAAGGCATTCGGCACCTCGTGGTGATATTCCGGCTTCAGCGCGAGGAGCTTTCGGGTGATCAGGGATTCGGTGAGGATGAGCGCGCGGTTATGCCCCAGCAGCGACTGCCGGTGCTGCATGCCCTGCTCTTGCGCATAGCCGGCGAGCAGACCTTCGACCCGCTGCCAGAAACGGAACTCCGGAAGTCCGTAACAGACGTCGAGAAGATGCGAGATTTCCGCCAGATTGAACACGAAAAGCGTGTCCATCACGAGCTCCCGCAGGGAATCGAGATTGTCCGTCCAGTAATACTGATCCGGTTCCGCGTGGCGGTAGAGCGGGTTCAGCGCAGCGAAATCCGGAGCTCTCTTCGGCTCGCGCAGGAAATCGGGCGCAAATTCCACGCTCTCGTGGAAATCGCGCAGGATAAGCCGCACCGGCCAGCCGTCGCGGTGGACGAGCAGCATATTCTGGCCGTGGGCTTCAACGGCGATCCCGTGGGCGACAAGGAGGTGCCAGACAGGCAGGACGGCGACCTCCAGAAGCCGGTTCAGCCATGGCATGAGCCCGAAACGCTCGATCCACTCATCCGCGAAGGGCTTTCCGTCCGCTTCGATCATCATCAGCGCGTTGAACGGGATGATTGCCTCGCCGGACGAGAGCATCGCCTCGGCGTTCTCCCGCCAGATCGCACCCAGCTGGCCGGCCAATGGACCTCCGGCATCGGCGATGATCCCGGCATATTCCTGCAGGATGGCGAGGGGAAATTCCCGGCCGAACAGCGGATCGTCGCGGACGATACCGGCGATCCAGGCGGACAGCACCGGCGCCGTGCACACCGAATGCGGCTCCAGCGTCCGGCGCGACGAAGTGTTGACGATATTGAGCGGCAGCTTGATGCTTGCCGCAAGCGGTCGGTCGACATTGAACAGGGACCGGACCGATTGGCTTGCCACGTAGCGATCACCCGCGGGGCCGAGGTAATGCGCCTCTCCCGCGGCGATCCACCCCGCGCGCATGGTTTCGCCAAGGTCTTTCCATTGCCACGGGTGGAGCGGCAACAGCCCGAAATCTCCGGCTGCCACGCCAAGCCGTTTCCGCCTCGCCTCCAGCACAGCCCACGTCTCATCGCCAAGTTCGGCACGCCAGAAGGCGTCTCTGCTGCCCGGTAGCGCCTGGGCGAGATGTCTTTGCGCGACGAGCAGCCAGACGAGCTGGAATGCCTGCCCTGATTCCGGTCCGTAGGCGGCATGATCGGCAAACGAAAATCCGCTTCGGGCTCTGTAACAGGGATGGTACGGATGCCCTTCGTCGATGGCACCTTCCAGTTCGACAAGGGCGAGGGCGCGGCGGTTCTTCATGGGCAGATTTTGGTGGTTCCATTCGGAAAAGGCGATCGTCTGCTCCAGTTCGCCGAGCAGCTTGCCCCGTGTGATCCCGGTACCGGGCAATGACGGGATGATCGCGCCGAGCGAGGCGCTTTCCCAATGGCCATCCACGGCCCGCATCTCCACCGAGCCCGTCGCGATGCGGGTGCGTCCGAACGGGCCGATCGTGCCGCGGCACCGGAATTCCCGGCCACCGAGCATCCACTGAAATTGCGTCGCACCGTCACAGGCGCTTTCGCGCACCTCTATGACGCCCTCGAACAGCAGGGCTGCCATAAGCTGGCGGATGACGCGGTCGCGAGGTTCTCCCACGGCTTCAAGAGGCAATGGCATGGCCGGTCCTCGGTGCTGAAAGGGCGATCGGAACCCTCAGCGGGTTCGGGATGGACCGATACAGGGAATGCACGCCGTTCGACTGCAGTTCGTCGACATCGAAAAGGCGGGTCGTAAGATTGGCCTTCGACGTGATCGTCGGCAGATCGAGAATGTGCCTCGCAAAATCCCGCCCGGCGCCGGACATCGTTTCGGCGCAGTGTTCCAGATGCGCCCGCAGGGCAAACAGAAGCACACCCTCGTCGCAAACTCCGTCATGGCCCATGCGGCTGATGACGGAAAAGACCTGGTTGACGATCAGGTAATAGGCGAACCGATCACGGATTTCGGCATCCGGGAAATAGAGCGAGGCAATTGTTTCCGTTTCCGGTGCATGCCCGGCAAGCAGGCTGCGATAACGCTCCGAAAGATAAAAGCCCTGGTTGTCGCGATAGTAGCTGGCGCCCGGATAACCCATGCCGATATCGAGGAGGGTGTTCTGCTGGTGGGCTTCGAGCGCCACTCCGTAGTCGTCGTAGAGCCGGATCAGTGGCTCCACGGCGCAGCCGAGATAACGCCGGAACCATGCAAGCGCGATGTTTGAAATACCGTCGCCGCCTCTGGCTGCGAGCCTGCGGATGGTCCGCTCCAGTCTCGACAGGTCGCCGGGAAGGGGGTCGGCGGTGAGGGCGGCGACCGTCACGACGCCCTGGGCCCTCGCGCCCTTGAATGGATTCTCGCGCAGGATGACTTCGAAACCGCTTTCCTCGCGGCCCGGTATATCGAGGGTGATATAGGCGGGATCCTGGATGATGCGGAAGTTTTTGGAGCGCTCGGCAAAGCCGATGCCCTCTATCAGTTTTGCCATCGCTACCCCGGCTTCAAGCTCCGGCCGGCGATTGATGCGCACGGAATTGGTGATGCGCACGGGAAGCGAGAACTTCAGCATCCAATCGGAATGAGGGCTGTAGACGGTACGTACCGACGACGTCGCGGTGAAGAGAGACCCGGCAGGGCCGAGATGACGCAGGCGGCCGTCGCGCTGCATCGCCTGGATGCTCGGATCAAGAAGCAGCGCTTCAGCCTGCAGCGGATGCATGGGTATGAGGCACTCGTCCGGGTCGATGCCGGGATCGGCTCCGGATGCGCCAAGTTCGGAGCGGATGATTTCGTGCGCCTGCATCGTTCGCGCTGAAGCCTCGCGGACATGTTCTGTCCTGGCGGCAAAATACTGCAGCTGGAATTGTCCGCGCAGTTCCGGGGCATATCGCTCCTGCTGCCAGAATGTCATGCCCTGCCGGCTCTTCGGCGTCGGATGCTGCCAGTGGCCGAAGACGAGCGATTGTTCCGCCTCGATGAAATGTCCCTCGTCCGGCGGCGCGGGAGAGGCCTCTTCAAGGTAGAGCGTCATCTGCTGGTAGCTGTCGAGAACGCGCACCAGCAGCTCCAGTTCAAAGCTGCGCAGGGTATCGGTCCGGTCGTCCTCCATTTGCCGGTAGGCTTCCTGGAGGAGGAGATGCAGCGCCGACATCGGCTCGACCGCCCGCCAGGACATGTCGGACGCGGCGCGCGTCCACAACCTGCCGAAATGCTGCGGTCCGCAGACGGACGCGGAGACGATCTCTGCGCGCAAGAGCATCTGCTGCTGCGGCAGTGGCCATTCGATGGCATCGACCGCTCCGCTGATGCTGCGGTGGACAATCCGGGTGCCGGAACTGACCTCCCGCAGATAGCAGTTCGCAAAACTCTGGAATGTCGCCGCTTCCGCGGTCTGTCTTGACGATTGCATATGTCTCCATCCCCATTGCACAAGCCGACGACCACGCAATGGCTTTCCAGTCAGCGCCAGGCGGCCGGGGCCGACAGCCTGTGCCGGTTTTCAGCCGGGCATCCGCCGACAGTGATCTGGCTGCTGAGAATGTTTTTTCTGGATTGCCGGCTGCGGCGCCGGGGCAGGAGACAATTTGAAGCTCGGGCCTGCAGGATGAGCAGGGGCCGAACGCACCACGTTGCCTCGATGCAACGGGCTCGTTTCGGTCTGCGGTGCCTGAAGCTGTGATCTCATGGCGGCGAACCCGTTCCTGTCATCCGATTTTGCGTGCCTTGCTCTTGCTTCGCAGGCGCTCGGCAACAAGGACGATTTGTCCGCTCCTTTTTTTCATCGCTTTCGGAATTTTTGATCGGTGCCGGCAAACTGCGCTCTGATGATTATCCTGTGGGCGACAAAATCGCGGGTCTTGCCTTACCAAAGGCCAAGGCCTGTGGTTGAATTCGCAAAGGGAGGCAACAATGAAGATCACCAAGCTTGAAACTGTGCGCGTCGCAGAGCGTGCGAACCTGCTGTGGGTACTGGTCCACACCGATGAGGGTATTACCGGCCTCGGCGAAACCTTTTTCGGGGCAGAGACCGTGGAGAGTTATATCCACGAATACGTGGCTCCGCGGGTCATCGGCCGCGACCCGCTGCAGATCGACCTCCTGGCGCAGGAACTGGTCGGTTATATCGGTTTTCGTTCCTCAGGCGCGGAGGTTCGGGGCAATTCGGCGTTCGATATCGCCCTTTGGGACATTTTCGGAAAGGTCACGAACCAGCCCATCGCCCAGCTGCTGGGAGGCTTCAGCCGCAGGGAGATCCGCACCTACAATACCTGCGCCGGCACGGAATATATCAAGAAAACGACCGGCCAGGCGACAGCCAACTACGGTCTGACGGGGGGCGCCACCTATGACGATCTGAACGGCTTTCTGCATCGTGCCGACGAACTGGCCGAATCGCTGCTCGAAGAGGGCATCACGGCGATGAAGATCTGGCCGTTCGACGCGGCTGCGGAGAGGACGAAGGGCCAGTATATCTCGATGCCGGACCTGAAGCTTGCGCTTCAGCCTTTCGAGAAGATCCGCAAGGCCGTCGGCGACAGGATGGATGTCATGGTCGAGTTCCACTCCATGTGGCAACTCCTGCCGGCCATGCAGATCGCCAAGGCGCTGACGCCGTACCAGACCTTCTGGCACGAAGATCCGATCAAGATGGACAGCCTGTCGAGCCTGAAGCGGTATGCGGAAGTGTCGCCGGCGCCGATCTCAGCCTCCGAGACGCTCGCGACCCGTTGGGGCTTTCGCGATTACCTGGAAACCGGCGTTGCCGGCATCGTCATGCTCGACATATCCTGGTGCGGAGGCCTTTCGGAGGCCCGCAAGATCGCGTCCATGGCGGAAGCCTGGCATCTGCCGGTCGCGCCGCACGACTGCACCGGCCCCGTGGTCCTCTGTGCCTCGACGCATCTGTCTCTCAACGCACCGAACGCACTTGTGCAGGAAAGCGTGCGCGCGTTCTACAGGACATGGTATCGGGATCTGGTGACGGCGCTGCCGGAGGTGAAAAACGGCATGATCACCGTGCCACCAGGCCCGGGCCTCGGGCTGGAGCTCAACCCCGAGCTCGATCGAGCCTTTACCGTCAGCCGGCGGACCTCCGACGTCTCCATTCTCTAAGGTGCAATTGAAATGACTATATCCTCGGCGACCGTGCTCAAGACCGCGAGCATGACCGGCCCGATGCTGATGCTTCTCGGCATGCTGATGTTTGCTCTCAATGACGCCATGGGCAAGTGGCTCGTTGCGAATTACGGGCTTGGTCAGGTTGTCCTGATCCGCAGCCTTGCGGCACTGATCATCCTCGTGCCGATGGTCTGGAAGGCGGGCCTTGGCAATCTGCTGACCGTCGAACGGCCCGGCATGCAGTTCTTCCGCGTGGCGTTTTCGACTGCTGAAGTGTTCTGCTTCTATTATGCGGTGATGTACCTGCCACTCGCCGACGTCATGACCTATTGGCTAGCGGCGCCGATCTACGTTGCTGCGTGCTCGCCCTTCCTGCTCGGCGAAAAGGTCGGCTGGCGACGCTGGACGGCGATTGCCGTCGGTTTCGTCGGCGTCATTATCACGCTTGAACCCTCGAGCGCCATGTTCAGCATGCCGGCTGTCATTTCGATCGTCGGCAGCGCCGCCTTTGCCTTCATGCTGATCTCGGGGCGCTTCCTGCGTGGTACGCCGGATAGTGCGCTGGTCTTCTTCCAGGTCATGGGAGCCGGTATCGCCGGCCTTGCCTTCGCGCCCATGGACTGGTCGCCGATCGCATCGAGCCGCGATCTTCTTCTGCTCGGGCTGCTCGGTATCGTCGCCATGGCGGCCCATATGCTGGTCAACCGCGCCCTCAAGATCTCCGATGCCGCGACCGTGGCACCGCTTCAATATACGCTGCTGCTCTGGGCCGTGATCTTCGGCTGGATGTTTTTCGGCGACATCCCAAGGTTCGGCATGATGGTCGGGGCCGCCCTGATCGTTGCTTCCGGCCTCTTCATCTTCATCCGAGAGCAGATGCTCAAGAAGCGCCAGAGCGTGCTTCCTGCTGTTCCGGAATGAAGTAACCCGCGGCGCTTTGGGGCACCGCGGGTTTTCATTCCTCAGACGGGCTATTACATCCGGGTTACGGGTGCGTTCCGTTACTTGCGGACTTCCTTGAGCTCGGCGACGATGCCGTCGACCACGTCGGCGCCGATCGTCGCCTTGTGCTTTTCATAGACGATCGCGGACTTTTCGCGGATGCGCTGCTGCTCTTCCGGCGAAAGCGTGTTGACCTGCAGGCCGGCCGCCTTGATCTTCTCAAGCGACTTCTTGTTGAGATCGCCGATCACCTGGCGTTCCACATCCCGGCCGACGACCGCGCAGGCGCGAAGGGCAGCCTGCTCGTCCGGGGCATAGGTGTTGAAGATTGCCTTGGAGAACAAGAAGAGGAACGGCGTGTAGGCGTGGTTGGTCTCGGTGACGTATTTCTGGACCTCGAAGAACTTCGACGTGTCGATCGTCACATAGGGATTTTCCTGTGCGTCGATCGCCTTGGTTTCGAGCGCCGAGAAGACTTCGCCGAAGGCCATCGGGGTGGCGTTGGCACCGAGGTTCTGGAAGGTGTCGAGGAAGATGTTGTTCTGCATGACGCGAACCTTCATCCCCGAGAAATCTTCCCATTTGGTGACCGGGCGAACCGAGTTCGACAGGTTACGGAAGCCGTTTTCCCAATAGGCGAGGTTGACAAGACCGGCGGCGTCGAGCTTCTGGTTCATCATGTCGCCGAACTTGCCGTCGAGCACCTTGTGGGCTTCCTGCGCATTGCCGAACAGGAAGGGCAGGTCGAAGACGCCGAGGGCGGGGACGATGCCGACCAGCGGCGACGACGACGTCACCACGGCTTCCTGGACGCCGGAGCGCAGGGCCTGGGTGGCCTGCAGGTCGCCGCCGAGCGCGCCGCCCCAGAAGGCTGTCAGCTTCATCTTGCCGCCGGACTTCTCGTCGAGGCACTTCTGCATGGCGGCGATGCCGTTGCCGACCGGATGGTCGGCGTTGATGCCGTTCGAAACGCGGATGTTGCGCGTCTTGAATTCGGCAAAGGCCGGGGCGGCCGATGCGCAAGCGATGGCAAGTGCAGTAGTTGTGAGCAGCAGTTTTCTCATATTATCCTCCCATGGATGAGCTTGAGACAGGTTTAATGGAGCCAGCGTGCAGGCACGAGCACGAGGTCCGGGAACAGGACCAGAAGAAACAGAACGATGGTTTCGGCGATCAGGAACGGCCATACGCCTGCCGTCACCTTGCCGAGCGGAATGCGGGCGACGCCGCTGACCACGTTCAGCACGACGCCAACCGGCGGAGTGATGAGGCCGATGGAATTGTTCATGATGAAGAGCACGCCGAAATAGACCGGGTCGATGCCGGCCTGCTTGACGATCGGCATGAGGACCGGCGTCAGGATCAGGATGGTCGGCGTCAGATCGAGCGCAGTGCCGACGACGAGCACCAGGATCATGATGGCGAACATCAGCAGCATCGGGCGGTCGATCAGTGGCTCGATGTAACCGACGATTTCGGCCGGGATGTTGGCCGCGGTGATCAGCCACGAGGAGACCAGCGCCGCCGCGACCAGGAACATGATGACCGAGGTGGTCTTGGCGGCCTGCAGGATGACGTGCGGCAGGTGGCTTGGCTTCAGCTCCCGATAGATCACCATGCCGACGAAGAGCGCGTAGGCGGCGGCGACGACGGCGGCCTCGGTCGGCGTCATGATGCCGGCCTTGATGCCGCCGAGGATGATCACCGGCATGCCGAGCGCCCAGGCGGCACGACCGGTGACGCGCAGGCGTTCCCCCGTCGACGCCTTCGGCAGCGGCTGGACATTGTCCTTCCGCACGACGATGAGCCAGGCGATGATCAGTGACAGGCCCATCAGGATGCCGGGAAAGATGCCGGCGAGGAAAAGCTGGGTGATCGAGACGTTGCCGGCGACGCCGAAGACGATGAAGGCCATCGACGGCGGGATGACCGGCGCAATGATGCCGCCTGCGGCGATCAGGCCGCCGGAACGCGGAACGTTATAGCCAGCCTTGGCCATCATCGGGATGAGGATGGCGGCAAGCGCGGCGGTATCGGCCGCGGCCGAGCCCGAGATGCTCGCCATGATGATTGCCGCCATGATCGCGACGATGCCGAGGCCGCCGCGGATATGGCCGACGCAGGCAATGGCAAAATCGATAATCCGGCGCGACAAGCCGCCCGAGTTCATCAGTTCTCCTGCGAGAATGAAGAACGGAATGGCGAGCAGGGTAAAGGTATCGACACCTGCGATCATGTTCTGAGCGATGATCTGGGTGTTGAACATGTCCATGTACCACATGAGCACGACACCGCAGAACATCAGCGAAAATGCCACCGGCACGCCGATCGCCATGGCGCCGAGAAGCGATACGATGAAGACGATCAGGGTCATCAGGTACGCTCCGCCATCTGCTCGATCGTCAGGTTTTCACCGGCAAAGATGCTGATCTCCTCCGCCGTCGCCCGGCCGGTGACATAGCGGAACAGCCGCTCCAGCGCGATCAGCGACAAGCCGGCGCCGGTAAACAGGCCGATGCCGTAGACCCAGATCATCGAAATGCCGGTCACCGGCGCGCTCATGCTGGCGTTGATCTCGAACTGCTGCCAAGTCCCCCAGAAAAAGATCATCGAGCAAGCGAGGATGACGAGGTTGGCCACGATCATGCAGACGAGCCGGCCCTTGCGGCCGAAAAGCGCCACGACGCTCTCGACGCCGAGGTGACCATGTTCGCGAAATGCAACGACTGCGCCGACGAAGCTCAGCCAGACGAAGAAGTAGCGGGAAAGTTCCTCAGAGACGGACATGCCGGAATTGAAGGCGTAGCGAAGAACCACATTGGCAAACACCATGATCGCCATTGCTGAAAGCAGCAGGATCAATAGGACTTCCAACGCCTTAAAAAAAAGATCGATTGCCTTTTGCATGTTCCCCTCCCTAATTCTTACAAGAGCCCGCGCCAAGCGAAGGTCTTCGTCACTGTCCACAACTTCAAATTCCGCTCAGGGCGTTTGCCCCGATGATCCGCTGCATCGATCAGCGGCTCAAGCGGTAGGCTGGACGTCACGACGCGGCTTCCTATTTGGTATGCGATCAGACTCTCCTCCATCGCAATGGCCTCTCGCGCGCTCCCTCAATTGTCAGGATGTCTGACAACCTCCACCTGCGGTATCTCTAAAGAGAGTTTTACTCGCTGTCCAGCGGCCCTTGACCGCTTTCGGGAAATCCCCTGGATCGATCTAACGAGGCGACTGACTGGAAGCTTAGTAAACTTTCAATTGAAGGTCGAGACGGCTTGCCGCACCGTGAAGGTGATGGCGCATTGCCTCCCGGGCGCGGATGGGATCGCGGCTCGCAACGGCGTCGCGGATTGCGACATGTTCCGCGATCGTCACTTCGACGATCTCGGTCAGCACGGCTGCCTCCCTGGCCGTATTGATGGCCAGATGAATTCGCTCGGCGATAAAACCGAGGAATAGCAGGAAGTACTCGTTATGCGTTGAAGCCGCGATCTGGCGATGGAAGGCGAGGTCGGCGAGGACGCCTTTCTCGGTCCACTTCTCTCCGCCCGTCATCTGTTCGAGCGCTTCGTCGAGCTTCACAAGGTCTTCGGCGGCGTGATTGGTGGCTGCGAGACCGGCTGCTTCGATCTCGAGGGGCAGCCTGAGCTGAAACAGGCTCTGAAAACTCGCGTGATCTGCAAGGTTGCCCTGTTCGATGCGAATCGACTGCCTGTGCTCAAAATCGGTGGCGAACGCTCCCACACCTTGCCGGGTCTCGACCAGACCCTCATTGCGAAGCTGCGCGATCGCTTCGCGCACGACCGATCGGCTGACGCCAAAGGTCTTTGCCAGAATGTGTTCCGTCGGCAGCTTCTCGCCGGGCGCGATCCGGCCGTCACTGATCTCGCGTCCGATCTGCGACGCGATCCGTGTGGGCAGATGCTCGTTTCGTCTGATCTGGCTGAAGTCCAATACCACGGCGCCGGCCCTCCCTCCTGACGCTCTTCTATGACTTCCGAATAAAATTCAACTGGCAGCCCGGGTTCATCATCATGTCGGGATCGATTGCGTTCTTGATAGCCGTCAGCATCCGGCGCTTGGTTTCCGGAAGGCGTGCATCGAAATCCGCCCGCTTGAGGCGGCCGATGCCGTGTTCGGCGCTGAGGCTTCCCTGGAAGCGGTCAAGCACCTGGTTCAGGATGGTCTTGGACTGATAGATCCTTTCGAGCCGCTGCTCATGGGGCAGTTCCGCGGATGGCAGGACGTTGAGATGGACATTCCCGTCGCCGACATGACCGTAGGAGACGCAAACGCAGTCGGGCAGCGCCTCGTGGATCGCCTTTTCGGCCTCGGCGACAAAGGCGGGCACCTTGGAGAGCGGAACCGAAACGTCGCTGCGCATGTGGACACCACGTTTCGCCTGGCCTTCGTTCATTCCTTCGCGGATCAGCCACAGGTTTCGCGCCTGCGCCTGTGATGAGGCGATCGCGCCGTCGAGGACGATTCCGTCTTCCATGACACCTTCGAGGAACCGCTGCATCAGGTCGCCGATATCGACGAGGCCCGAACCGGAAACCTCCATGAGAACATAGCAGGGATAGTCGGTGGCCATCGGAAGCGGCAGGTCCGGGATGGCTTCCCGCGCGAGCGTGAATGCAAGGGGCGGCATGAATTCGAAGGCGGACATCAAATCGCTGCAGTCGCGCCGGGCACGGCGATAGAGGGTGATTGCGTCCTCCAGAGAGGCAAGGCCGACAAGGGCGGTCGCCACCTGATCGGGATTGGGCGTCAGCTTGATCGACACGGCGGTGACGATGCCGAGCGTGCCTTCGGCGCCGATGAAGAGCTGTTTCAAGTCTATGCCGCGATTGTCCTTCCGGAGCGTCGAGAGACCTTCGAAAATCGTACCGTCCGGCAGCACGACTTCCAGGCCCAGCACCAGTTCGCGTGTCATGCCGTATCGAAGCACGTTGATGCCCCCGGCATTGGTCGAGACATTGCCGCCTATCCGGCAGCTTCCCTGCGCACCGAGCGCCAGCGGGAAGAACATTCCCTCTGCGGCGATCGCCTCTTTCAGCTCCCACAGGATGCAGCCCGCCTCGACGACGGCTGAGAAGTCGTCGACATCGATCTTGCGGATACGGTTCATTCGTTCCAGGCTGAGAACGACCTGACACTCCGGCGCGTCGGGAATGCCGCCCAACACGAGGCCTGTATTGCCGCCCTGCGGGACGATCATGAGGCCGAGGTCACGGCAGCCTTTCACGCAGGCCACCACGTCATCCGTCGATCGCGGCCTCAGGACAGCGACCGCAGCACTGGTCACATCGCCGTGCCAATCGCGACAGTACCGCGCCATCGCATCTATGTCGGTCAGGACAAGGTCCTCGCCAAGCATCGATCGCAGGAGAAGGCGATGCTCTCCGGCCGGGTCAGTTTGCAGGCTCGTCATTCTCGGCGGTTCCTTCGGATGATCCGTTCCCTGGCTGGATAGTTTCCTTTGCCCCACGCCTTGTCCCGGCGCACAACTATCCTGTTTTCAACGGAAGCATATAAGGTTATCAGACAACCGTACAATATAAATTTGGCGTATCCGGGCAGTCATGTGCTTTGGTCGAAACGGGAGGACGCATGCATATTCTGATCATAGGCGCGGCCGGGATGGTGGGTCGCAAATTGACGGCGCGGCTCATCGCGGAGGGTGGCGTGCTCGGCAGGCCGATCGACAAGCTGACCCTCGTCGACGTTGTGAAGCCCGATCGTGTGGAGGGATTTACCGGATCCGTGGCAACGAGCGACGCCGACCTCTCGACGCCGGGCGAGGCCGAGAGGCTTATCGCGTCCCGCCCCGACGTGATCTTCCACCTTGCCGCGATCGTCTCGGCGGAGGCAGAACTCGATTTCGAAAAGGGCTACCGGGTCAATCTGGATGGCACCCGCTACCTTTTCGATGCGATCCGCCTCGCAAACGGCGAGGACGGCTACAGGCCACGGGTCGTCTTCACGTCGTCCATCGCTGTCGCGGGTGCCCCGCTGCCATTCCCCATTCCCGATGATTTCCATCTGACGCCGCTCACCAGCTATGGCACACAGAAGGCCATTTCGGAGCTGCTTCTTTCGGACTACACCCGCCGGGGTTTCTTCGACGGCATCGGCATCCGGTTGCCGACGGTGTGCATCAGGCCTGGCAAACCCAACAAGGCCGCATCCGGCTTCTTCTCCAACATTCTGCGGGAGCCGTTAATCGGACAGGAGGCGATCCTGCCCGTGTCGGATGACGTGCGTCACTGGCACACATCGCCTCGTTCGGCCGTCGGATACCTCGTCCATGCGGCGAATATGGATCTCGAGAGCGTCGGGCCGCACCGCAATCTTTCCATGCCGGGGGTCAGCGCGACCGTCGGCGATCAGATCGATGCGCTTCGCCGCGTGGCGGGCGACAGGGCGGTAAATCTCATTCGTCGCGTCCCGGACGAAATGATCATGAGAATGGTTGCGGGCTGGGCACCCGGTTTCGAGGCAAAACGGGCCACCGCCCTCGGCTTTACCGCGGAGAAAAATTTCGACGAGATCATTCGGGTCCATATCGAGGATGAGCTTGGAGGTCGCCTGTGATGAGAAATCCGGGTGCGGACTAAAAGGTTTGGTCTCCAAAACGCACGGTGGCCCTCGCTCGGAGGTCGGAATGCCAGAGCGAGGCTGCGCCATCTATATGCGCGTTTGAATTTTAGCGATTTATTTCATTCTTGCAGCTTATCCTGCATCCGTAGATTTTTCCGGGCAGATCGGCGTGCCTGAGGGAGCTATGCTTGGTGCGGAAGTGATGAACCTCCTGGAATCCTGTCCGCTCGCCGCGCTCATTGTGAACGCGGCGGGCTTTGTCACCTTTGCGAATGCCGAGGCAAGAATACTGTTTCGCGCAGCCGACACTTTGCAAGGCAAAGACATAACCGATCTTCTGCCGGGGTGGCCGCTGGACAATCCCGAGGGTTCGTCGGTTCTCTTGAGCGACAGGGCAGGGCAAACCCGGACCTGCAATATCAGAGTTTCGCCATGTCCCGGCTCGGACGAGCCGCTCACCGTGGTCTGGATCGATGTCGGCAGCCAGGAGAAGTCCGCCGGGCTCGCCGCTCGGGAAGCCAATCTTCGTCTGCGATACGTCATCGAGATGTTGCCGCAGGCGGTCTGTGTCTTCGATGCCAAGGACCGTTACGTCCTTTGGAACCAGAAATACGCCGATCTTTATGCCGATATCGCCGAATACCTGACGCCCGGAATTCCGTTCGAGGAGATTTTGAAAATCAGCCTTGCAGGCGGCAGCATCCAGGAGGTGGTGCCGGACCAGGATGTCTGGCTCAGCGAGCGCATGGCGAAGTTTCGACAGCCCGTTTCCCAGGAGGAGCGGCTAATGAAAGACGGGCGATGGTTGCGCTATGACGATCGCCGCACGCCGGATGGCGGCGCCATCGGGATGCGTATAGACATTAGCAGCCTCAAGCAACGGGAGGAGTGGCTTCGGCAACTGTTCGATGCCAACCCGATGCCGATGCTGCTTTGTGACGGGGACAGCCTTGCGATCCTTGAAGCCAATCACGCGGCGCTTCACTTCTATGGCTACGACAGATCGGTTCTTCTTGGCAAAGCCGTTTTCGACATGCACGCCGAAGGCCAGGGTGAGGAGTTCGCCGGGAGGCTCCGCAACCTCGATGGCGACTGCGAAGCCCGCACCGTCTGGCGCCAGCGAACGGCGCAGGGCCGGGAACACCACGTCCTCATTTATGTCCGGTTGCTCCACGACGGCGGCGATCGACGGCTTCTGCTGACGATCGCGGACGTCAGCGACCGCGTGCTGGCGGAGGCGGAGGCCAACAGGCTGGCGCATCACGATGTTCTGACGGGCCTGCCGAACCGTATGCAGTTCTACAAAGCGCTCGACGCGGCATTCAAGTCTGAAGCGACCGAGGGCGTCGTCATCGTCTACTGCCTCGATCTCGACGGATTCAAGCCGGTCAATGACACGTTCGGCCATGCCGCCGGCGACGAGGTCTTGAAGCTTGCCGGCGAGCGCTTGCGCTCGGCCGCAGCCGGACATCTGGTCGCCCGCCTCGGCGGCGACGAATTCGCAATCCTCGTGAAAACCGAAAACCAGGCGGATATCGACCTTGCCGATCGGTGCATAGCGGCCCTGAACGCACCCTTCCGGATCAAGGGACTATCGATCAGCATCGGGGTCAGCATAGGCATAGCGGCTGCAAGAGTTGCCGCCGGCGATCGAGAAACGCTTGTTCAGGCCGCAGATCGCGCACTTTACCGGGCGAAGTCGGCCGGCCGCAACACCTGGCGGATGGCTGAAGACGAGATCATGCCGTTGGCTGTTACGGTTCGCTGAGGCTAAGGGCAGACCCCCATCGTCGCTTGGCGCCTGGTCTTGAGAACGCGGCGGTTCCGGCGGGATCAAACGTCATTCTCACGATTGGCTGCCATGCGATGTCTCATGTTCGTAAAGCTGTTCCATGCTCAAGGATGCAACCTCGGCAAAGGGCGTCTGATTGCGGACGCGGCCGGCACCGAGAATGACGACCTCGTCGCAGAAGGAGATGGTGCTGTGATGATGGCTGACAACGATCGTGGTGCGGCGCCCGGCTCTTAATTTCAGCGTCTCCACGATCGATGCCTCGGACAAGCCGTCCATGGCATTCGTGGCCTCGTCCAGGATCAGGATTTCCGGATCGCGGACCAGAGCTCTGGCCAGTGCGATCCGCTGTCGTTGACCGGCCGACAGGCTCGCTCCCCGGTAACCGACGACAGTTTCATATCCGTCAGGCAGCTTCTCGATAAATTCGTGCGCTTCGGCAAGTCTGGCCGCGCTTTCCGCCTCAGGGAGGGAAGTGTCGTGGCCGTAGACGATGTTCTCGAAAATCGTGCCATCCACCAGTTCAAGATCCTGGCTGGCAAGCGCAATCTGCCGGCGCCACTCAGCGGGATCGATTTGGTCGAGGGGAATGCCGTCGACAAGAATGCTCCCCTGATCCGGCTCTACAAATCGGCATAGGAGATTGACAATCGTGCTCTTGCCGGCGCCCGACCTGCCGATTATTGCGGTCGAGCGGCCTTGGCGAATGTCGAAGCTTACCGACCGCAGGACCACGGGCCGCGTGCTGGAACCCGGATACCTGAAGGTTACCTGGTCGAACTTGATCTGCCGGCGGAGCCCCTGGATCGAACGGCTACCCTGGGGAGGCGCCGGTTTGTCGGAGGTATCCAGTAGCCACCTGACTTCTTCCAGCGCTCCACTCCATCCCTGGATCTGGCTCCAGGCCATCTGCAGCGCGCGGACATGCGGTTGCAGCCTATAAAGCAGGACGACGAAAGCCACGATCACCGGGAACCCGACCCCGACCCGCCATGCGCTGACCACCACCCCCAGAAAGAGGGCGGAATGCAGCACTTCGGTTAGCGGCGGGAGCGCTGCCTGGCGGCTGTTGAGAACGAAGCCCGCCTTCCGCACGGCATTCGAAGCCGCGTCGAAGATCGTTCTTTCACGCACCTCCTGTCCGAATGCGCGGATCAGGCGCCCGGCGTGAACGAGGTGAAGCATCCTGGCGGCAAGTTCACTGTTGAACGACGTGACGTTGCGGCTCGGGCCCTTCAGTCCTGCCGACAGCAAGGCATGGATGGCTTGGATCAGGACGAGCCCAAGTGTGACGCATAGCGACATCTGCCACGAAAGAAGCAGCAAAAATGCGAGCAGGATAACGGCCGCTGATGCATTCACGATCGCGGCAAGGATGGTCTGGACCGCATCCGAGGCCCGCCAGGACTCGTTGGAGATGATGTTCAGAAGCCGGCCCGGGCTTTGCTGCAGGAAGAACGGGTAGCCGATCGTCAAAAGCTGGTCGGCGAGACGGTGCCGGATCGAATGACCGGCCTTGCCATATATGAAATTGGCGAGCACCGCGTTGGCAAAGGCCAGCACGTTCTTCACGGTGATCAATCCCAGAATGGCGGCCGCGATGACGATCAGCCGGGTCTGATCGTCCAATCCGGTTCCTACCCGCTGAAAGACGGCGGAAAGGCCAGCCATTCCCGAAGCATCGTTCTCGCCGGCAATGATGCTGAGCATCGGGATGACAAGACCGATCCCGGTGCCCTCGAGCACCGCGCTGCTCAGTCCGAGGATAACCACGATTGCCAACAGGCCGGTGTTTTTCCCCAGAGCCTCGCGCATGAGGTGAGAACTCGATGTCAGGAAATCTAGCATGGCGGCGATTCCCGTTGCGGGCGGCGCAGATGGCTGGTCGTGTCGGCATCCGTCTGTTTTGGCCACCGAATGGCTAGTAGGGCAAACTTGGCTGCTCCAACCAGGTTCATGGCCACGATCGTCAGGTGGGACAGGGAAATCTCCGGATCGAAACGGTAGCCGCCGAACAGTTCGCGCCAGGCCGATCGGGTCGTCCAGCAGAAATGACGAAGCAGCCAGGATGCCTTGAACGCGTGCTTGACGTAGAGGCCGCCGTTTCCAAAGCTGTAATCCCGGTGAAGCCGCTCGATGGCATCGCGTGTGGTTCGGCCGTGAAAGTGCTGGACCGTCATGTCGGGAACATATTCGATTGGAATGCCGAGTTGATAGGCACGGACGAAGTAATCCGTATCTTCTGCGGACCGCAACGGGCCGCCGGCCCCGAACCGTTCGTCAAAGCGCCCGATGCGGGCCGCGGCTTCTCGATGCATGGTCATGTTGCAGCCGAGCACAAATCCGCCCGGATGAACATCCGGCGTGAAACGGGCCCGAAATCGCGACCGCTTGATCGTGAAAGGCAGGTCGTGCGGGCTGCCGAGATCGACGCGACCACCCCGGATAATACATCGCTCACCGGCCGAATAATGCCGGTTCAGATCCTGGAGATAGGAGGTCTCGACGACGCAGTCATCATCGATAAAGATCAGAATCCTGCCCCGCGCCCGCTCCATTCCCGTATTGCGCGCGGCAGCCAGGCCCGGCCGCGGCTCCACCATCCATCTGACGGGGACAGCGGATTTCGCCGTGATGTGGGATAAACGCGCGGCTGTATCGTCGGTGGATCCATTGTCGACCACCACCAGTTCGCAGCTTAAGGAACAGGCTTTACAGGCGGTTTCGATCGAGCGGATACATGCCTCGAGCGCGGCTGCCCTGTTCCGCGTGCAGACGATGAAGCTCGCATCAATGGGGTGACGCCCCTCAGGAGACAAGGGGGGACTGGCGTGCAGGGCCTGCTTGTGCTCCCCGGACATCAGGCGAGCCCTCGAAGCGGTAACACCGTCTTGGCCGGTACCGATTGATAATATCGTGCCACCCCATCGAGCCTCCGGATCGCCTCTTCCGACATGCGGCTCAGCCAGGGCGCAGCGACCGCGGCTCGGAGGCCGTAGCGTTCCCGGCGCCGGATGACATCCCATTTTCCCGTTCGCTTAAGAAACGCGTGGGTCAGCTCCGGACGTTGTTCGTCAGCAATGAATTGGTAGAGGAAATAGAAGAAGCACAGGGCTCCTTCCGCGTAGCTGCGGGCGCTCGCACCCACTTGCTCGGCGACCTTTCCTTCGATCGCGAGCATGCAATCGGCGGCTCGGCGCACCGTATCCGGCGTAACGGCTGCGCCGATGGCGAGAAGAGCTTCGGGATCGTGGCTAAGAGCCTGCCGTTCGAGGTTCTCGGCGACGATCTTCAGATGGGTTCGGCGCATTTGCCGCCTGTGCTTGTTGGTAACGCTGTCGCTGTGGATACGGTAGGCGATCAGGCTCTCATCGATCATCGCCGCCGGAAACTCACGGGTCATGCGCCTGAAGAGATCGAAGTCCTCGGCGTGGACATAGCTTGCGTCATAAACCAGCATATCATCGGGAATGATCTTGCGATTGTACATCACCGTCGAATGCAGGAAGATCGTGAAGAACAGCGACAATATGTGCCAATCTGCCGACTGGTAAATGGGATTTGGCGTGCTGCGCACGACGCGGCGGCCGAGAAGCCGATCGACTTCGGTTCCGCAGATCGCAAGCTGGGGCTGCTGGTCAAAGAGAGCGATTTGACGGGAAAAGCGGGTTGGATAGGAGATATCGTCCGCGTCCATTCGGGCGATCAGGTCACCTCTGGCCAGGGCAATGCCCTCGTTCAAGGTCGCGATCAGCCCGCGGTTTTCGCGCGAAACGATCCGAACGCGATCGTCAAGCTTCTGATATCGCTGCAAAATATCTAGCGAGTGGTCGTTCGAGCCATCATCGATGGCGACGATCTCAAGGCGCCTGTAGTCCTGCCGCAGGATGCTCTCGACCGCGGCAGCGAGATAGGGTTCGCCGTTGTAGACGGGCAATATGACGGAGATCAGCGGGGAGGACATCGTTCGACTCGCAATGGCGTGGAAAATTGAAGTTCCTGCATTTGCGCAGCCTCCGAAATGGCTGTCGCAGACGGCGCGTCATACGTCGGGTCCGCAAAACGCAGGTCTCCGGATCCTTCCGGCTTGCCGAACGACGGGTCGGTAGCCTGCCTGCTTTGGGGGACATATGGGAAATAGCGCTTGAACTGGTTGAGCGGTTTTTCGAACGCCAGCCACGAGATTGTGGCCAATGCCAACGTTCCTGTGGTCGCCAAGATGAGGCGTCCGAACCCCTGTTCCGAGACGTTGAACGGAATCCACGGCTGTGCGCTTACCACGAAGGAGAGAACGATCGGATGGAACAGGTAGACCCCGTAGCTGATACGTCCGACAGCGGTAATCGGGGAGAGTTCCAATAGTCGGCCGGGAGCTCCCCGCAGGCCGGACGAACAGTATCCGACCAGGGCCGTGAGCGGGATGAGAGGAAGAACCTCCAGGCCGATCCAGTTCATCCAGGCGAGCGTCGGTGACAGGGAGAGCGGTTTCGCCCACATCAGAATGGCTGAAGCGACAAGCAGGGGTGCCGAACTCAGCCGCATCCAGTGCGGCAATGTCGGTGACCGCGCGCGATGGAGTGCAAGGAGCGCGCCGGACACCAGCGCGTCCATCGATGCAGGGGGAAGAAGATCCCGCGCGAGCGAAGGCGTGCCCGTGAACGGCCAGTAGAACCGATAGGCGAGCGAGCACGCGATGAGAGCGAGGCAAATCGGCTCAAGCCAGCGACGCGGGGCGAGGAGGATGACGAGCGGCCACACGACATAGAACTGCTCTTCGATGCTCAGGCTCCAGGTGTGACAGAGCACCCAGGGCGTCCATTCATCACGAAGGGCATACCAGAAATTCGAGAGGTAAAGGGCATGCCATTTGATGCTGCCGCGGGCGTCCTCGAGGTTGACCAACCAGACGAAGCTCAGCACTGCAAAGTACGGGGGGAATATGCGCAAGGCCCGGCGAATATAGAACGATCTTATCGCGATGCCTGGTTCGAACTGGGTGGTCGAGCGCGCTTCCAGCAAAAGTCGGGTTATCAGGAAGCCGCTGAGAACGAAGAACAGACGTACGCCGATATGGCCCCAGTGGGATCCATCGGCCGCGAAAAAATGCGCGTATAGAACCGTCGAGACGGCAAGAGTTCTAAGGCCATCCAATTGTCGGTCGCGTGCATGTAGCATGGAGCCCCCCAGTTGCGCAGAACTTGTGATAACTCCCGCCTCACTCGCATTTTGCCGCCGTGCTTTGTTTTGAACCCCAAGGAACCTGTTTTGGCAGCCCGAAAAGTTCAGGTGGAATCCGACCAAACTGTGGCCGCCACGCCGCTTCGGACTTTAGCCCCGAGGCGGGGCAGCCTTTAGTCCTATCTGGAGAGGCAGGATTTTCGACCGACGCGGAGGATTGGCCTCGCGGTCCAGCTTGGCGACGGACGCTGTTTGAGCTTTGCTTCGTACCAGGAGAACACCGGCCGATGGTGGAATTCCACGTCGCTGACCTCGGTTGGATTGACAGCGTCGATCCTGGCATTGATCGGGGTCTTCAACGCTCCGGTGGAGGTGACCGAGAAGGAATTGATATTCGCCCTCGGGCAGGAGCTAGAGCGTCCATTGCGCCGCGATGTTTTCTCGTGGACGTCGAGCCGCTTGTGTTAGTTCAGGTCGCTCGATGACGGGAAGAGAGATCGAAGCTCTCAAGCCCGGATTGTTCGAGGCAAGCACGATATCCCCGCCATGGTGTCGAACGATTGCTCTGGCAATGGACAAGCCCAGACCGACCCCGCCCGTTTCACGGTTGCGAGACTTCTCCAGGCGGAAGAAGGGAGAGAAGACCTTCTCGCGCATCGCCTCAGGGATGCCGGGGCCGGGATCCTCCACGATGATTTCAGTCGCCGATGGCGATTGGCGCACGAAGACTGTGGCCTGCCCGCCATAACGGATCGCGTTTTCAATGAGATTGCGGACAGCGCGCCGTAGCCCGTCGGGACGACATCTGTAGGTTATCTTCCTGCTTTCGACATACTCGACCCGTTGGCCCATCTCTTCCAGATCGGCACACAGGCTCTCCACCAATGCATTGAGATTGACCGTTTTTGTTTCCTCGACCGTCGCCTCGCCCTTTGCGAATGCGATCGTTGCCTCAGTCATGACCTGGATCTCGTCGATCGTGACCAGCATCTTCTGCTGGAGTTCCGGATCTCCGACAAACTCGGCGCGCAAACGTAAGGATGTCAGCGGAGTGCGCAGGTCATGGCCGATTGCCGCCAGCATCCGGGTCCGGTCTTCCACGAAGCGGTGAAGGCTCTGCTGCATCCGGTTGAATGCCTCTGCGGTCCGTCGGATATCGTCCGGCCCTTCCTCCGGCAGGGGCGGGAGCGACTCTCCGCGACCCAGAGCCTCCGCCGACACGGCAAGCCGTCGAAGCGGTCTTGCGATACGGTTCGCCGTCAAGACCCCGATGACCGAGAGGATGAGGGCCGTAATCGACAAGGTGAAGAGGGATTGTGAGGTCCACCAATTATTGGGAATGACTTTGTAATAGGCAGAGTTCAGCCACAGTCCGTCTTGAAGCTGGACCGCAAGGCCAAACCCGTCCGATTGGCCGATATAGGCGAACCTCGCCGGCTGGGCGAGGCTCCACACACCAGGCGCGGGCGTGACCCAGGCTTCGCCGGCGTTTTTCGCGACAATCCTCCTGCGTTCTTCCGGCCTGTCGATGGCTGCCGGCTGAACGCGCCATTCCGGCGGAAAGTTCGGGAGGTTTGGCAGGGGACGCGCAAGCTCTTCGACGGCGCGTCCCCGCCAGGCGTCGGCGTCATCCGGAGCCTGTTCACTCAGCCAGAACCGGGCATAACTGGTTTCGCTGGCGGCGAGGGCGTCCTGCCTCAGGTTGCGCGGAATCGACTCCATGAGCCTGGTAATGGTCGCGGTGCGGCTGAAGAATTCGCTTTTTGATACTGCCTTGAGCGCCTTGTCGCGTTCGTCCCAGGAGATCAGGAACGACAATGCCTGGGAACTCGCGAGCGCGAGGAGCATGAAACCGATAAACTGCGCAGCGAGACTTCTGGTCCAAAACCGTATCATTGCAGCACCACATCGGCGGAAAGACTGTAGCCGCCGCCCCAATGGGTTTTGATGATTGTCGGGTTCTTGGGATCGGCTTCGATCTTCTTGCGCAAGCGGCTGACCTGGTGGTCGATGCTGCGGTCGAAAATCTCCGCGGCTTTGCCGGCAGTCAGATCAAGGAGCTGATCGCGCGTGAGAACGAACCCGGGATGCTCGAGAAAGGCTTTGAGCAGACGGAATTCCACGGTGCTCAGGGAAACGACAACGCCGTCCTCGTCGGTCAGTTCTTGCCGGCCGACATCAAGCCGCCATTGGTCGAACCTGATGACTTTTGCCTTGATGTTGTCGCGCGGCTGCGTTGGCAGGGTGGTTGCCCGCCGCAGGACGGCGCGGACGCGGGCGAGCAATTCCCTGGGATTAAACGGCTTTACGACATAGTCGTCCGCTCCCAATTCCAAGCCTATGATGCGGTCGGTATCGTCCGCCATGGCGGTGAGGAATATGATGGGCACGTTCGTCGTGCTGCGTATGTGTCTGCACACCGAAAGGCCGTCTTCACCGGGCATCATGATGTCGAGGATGATGAGGTCAAGGACGTTTCGCTCCAGGATCTTGCGCAAGGCGGCGCCGCTGTCGGCGGAGCTGATGCGATAACCTTGCTGTCCGAGATATTTCCCGACCAGATCCCGGATGTCCTGATGATCATCGACAACTGCGATATGGGATGATGCCTGCATGAACTGCCCTCTACACCCGGAAATGATAGCATTGCGTCGGCAAGCCCTTCCATCGAATTCTGTTGCAAGTTCCCAGGCCCGGCTCCCACGACGTGCGCACGATTGGGCGTGGGCTGGCATAGGGCGGGGTGGGACTGCAGCGAAATTGATACCTTTGGTTCCCCGCTCATCCGCCTGGATTCTGCCCAGACCGGAGAGGGGCCGCCGCGGCAATATTTGCGACCTTGCCGCGGACGGTGCCTTGAATGAACTGCGAGTTGTCAGTTCGGGCGGTTGGCGCCTTCATAATAGTCGCCGCTGTCGAATGGGCGACGATCATCGCGGGTGGTTCCGCCAAACACCGACTGGCCGGACGTGCTCGGATAACCGAAGGTCCTGGTGCTGTCGACCCGCAGAGGATTGGCAGGACGCGACGAAGCGCCGCTCTTGGAGGCACCTTCATAATAATCACCCTCGGCAAGCGCCGGGACGGCGAATGCGGCCGAAGCCAGCAGAGCAGCGATAGCGGAGGATAGGAAGATCTTGGTCATGAGTTTTTCCTTCAGTTTCGATAGCGTCTCCTTGACGCATCCCAAACATAGAAGGTGTTTGTCGCACGCGTATGCCGCAAAACAGGGAAATTGTCGCAAAGTATCGCATCGCAACATTCCATGCCTGAAGGTGAAAACAGGCGATTTAGCGCCGGCCACTGGGGTCGGTGCCGCTCCATCTAACGGGCGGCGCCCGTTAAGAACCTGAGACACGAGCGTGCCGTAACATTTCTTAATGTGACTACACAGTGTGGCTCCTTCCCATCGCTATCGTGTGACCAAACAAGTCAAGGGCGCTCGGCGGCCCACTTAAAAGGTCCACTCAATGATCGCATTATCAACCGCATCATCCACGCTTCAACGATGCTGCGCGCTTGTCGGTAAAGCGGCGGTGCTCGCATGTGTGTTTTCGACGGTGGCGTCAGCAGACGCTCAAATGCCGGTAACGACGATCATCGCCAAGCGAGGTGCGCTGACGGAAAGGATCGAGGTGGTTGGTTCGCTCGCGGCGCGCGAAGAGATCGAGGTCTATCCCGCGGTCCTCGGCAAGGAGGTGCGGCAGGTTCTGGTAGAGGCCGGACAACATGTTGAACGCGGCCAGGCGCTCGCGGTCCTGGACACGACCGAAGCCCTGATGTTGCTGGACAAGAATGCAGTGAACGTCCTTCGCGCGCATGCTGCCGTGGCGGTTGACAGCAGCAAGATAGATGTGGCGATGGTCACCGAAGCCGAAGCACGCAAGAAGCTGGAACGCAGCCGCTCGCTGCAGCCAAAGGGTGCGATCGCCGACAATGTCCTCGAGGAGGACTTGAACGCTCACGCCCGAGCCGTCGCGGAGTTGCGACTGGCGCGCCAATCGCTGGAGCTCGCCAACGCAGATCAACAGTTGATCGCCAGCGAGCGGCGGGAAATCGAACTGACTGTTCAGAGAAGCACCGTGCGGGCGCCCAGCTCGGGTCGTATCTTGAGCCGGAAAGCGCGTGTGGGTGCGATGACATCAAGTTCAGCCGAACCTCTTTTTGTCATCGCTGACGATGATGATATCGAGTTCGTGGCGCAGGTGACGGAGACAAGCTTCGTTCGGCTGCGCGAAGGTATGAGTGCCGAAATTACCTTGCCAGGACGTGACCAAGCCATCGCGGGAACCGTCCGCCTGAACGCCGCGCAACTCGATCCCAGGACCAGAAGCGGGACCGTGCGGATCGAGCTTGCAGACAAGGCCAGACTTGTCCCAGGCGTCTTTGCGCGCGGTAGCATCGGTATCGAAGACCGGCGAAATGTTCTCCTCCCGGGGACGGCCGTCAAAAGCACTGCGGCTGGCCACAACGTTTACGTCGTTTCAAACGGGCTCGTGGATATCCGTCCGGTCCGCATCGGATCCCAGCAAGGCGGCTTTGTGGAAATCGTCGATGGCATCCGGGAGGGCGAGGAGGTGGTCCTGAAATCAGGTGCCTTCCTGAAGGCACAGGAGAGGGTAAGGCCCGTATTGGCCGCGACGCCGGCAGCGCGTGCCGACGCATCCACGCCTACCTCAAATCGGCTCGGAGCGCGATTTCAATGAACATATCCGCCTGGGCGATCCGTAATCCGCTTCCCTCGATCCTCCTATTCCTAGTCCTTGTCGCCGCGGGTCTCTACAGCTTTTCAGGGCTGCCCGTCACCTACTTCCCGACCATCGACGAGCCGGCGGTGAATGTCATTATCGACCAACCCGGCGGCGCGCCGAGCGAGTTGGAGACTGAAGTCACTCGCCTTGTTGAAGACGCGGTAGCGTCTCTTGCGGGGGTGGAAGAGATCAAGTCGACCGTTACTCAAGGCCGTTCGGTTACCGCTGTCGAATTCGAGTTGGGCGTCATTTCGCCAGACCGCGCCATGGGTGACGTCCGCGACGCAGTTGCGAAAATCCGCAGCGATCTTCCCGACGGAATAGATGAGCCTGTGATCGAACGGGCCGAGGAAGAAGCGCAAGCGGTCGTGACCTATGCCGTGACAAGCCCGGACATGACCGTCGCAGAGCTTTCGTGGTTCGTCGACGATGTCGTTGCCCGGCATTTGCAGGGCCTGAAGGGCGTTGGCCGCATCGATCGTGTCGGAGGTGCTGACAGGGAGATCCATGTCGAACTCGATCCGTCGCGATTGCAGGCGCTCTCCCTGACGGCGAATGCCGTTAACGAAAGCCTCATCGCAAGCCAGTTGGATCGTTCTGGCGGCCGCAGCAACCTGAATGGCAGAGAACGGACGCTGACGGCCGTCGCGGCGGCGCAGACGATCGCCGAACTCGGTGCTTCTCGCATCCTCCTGTCGGATGACGCCAGTGTGAAACTGGAAGATGTCGGCAGCGTCCAGGATACGATCGCCGAAGCCCGGGCCTTTGCCACTTTGGATCAGGAGGACGTCGTCGGTTTCGCGGTATATCGCGCAAGGGGTTCGAGCGAACTCGCTGTTGCGCAGGAAGTGGCCACCGCACTGGAGAAGTTAAATCTCGAACAGTCGTCGATCCGCTTCAAGCTGGTCGACGACAATATGTCCTACACGGCAGGCAACTACAACTCGGCCATGCATACCCTCTATGAGGGCGCGGCATTGTCAATCGTCGTCGTATATCTATTCCTGCGCGACTGGCGGGCCACGGTCGTAGCCGCAATCGCGCTTCCGCTTTCGATCATCCCGACCTTTTTTGCCGTCGATCTCCTGGGCTTTTCCCTCAACATTCTCAGTTTGCTTGGGATCACCCTGGTGACAGGAATTCTCGTGGATGATGCGATCGTTGAAATTGAGAACGTGGTGCGTCACCGCGACATGGGCAAATCCGCCTTCCGCGCTGCATTGGACGCCTCTGATGAAATAGGGCTTGCTGTCATAGCCATATCGGCCACCATCATGGCTGTCTTCACACCCGTGGGTTTCATGAGCGGCGTGGTCGGGCTGTACTTTCGAGAATTCGGGCTAACCGTTGCGATAGCGGTGTTCTTTTCACTTCTGGTGGCCCGATTGATCACGCCGATCATGGCTGCATACATCATGACGAACGCCCCTCCGTCGCAGATTCGCAGAGGGCGTCTGGTGTCGGCCTATGAGAGGCTGCTGAAGGTCGGTCTGCGGTGGCGATGGATGACAGTCGGATGCGCCTTTGCGGCCTTTGCACTGGCTTTATACGCCCTGACCTCGCTGCCGACCGCCTTTTTGCCGGAAGAGGACACCGGGCGCTTGACCCTCTCGGTGGAGCTTCCCCCTGGGGCGGCTTTGCACGAAACAAGGGCGGCGACGGACGAAATAGCTGCCCTGATCCGGCGGGACTTCGCGGTGGAAGGCGTATTCGTCAGGGCAGGGTCGAGTACGGCCGGACAGGAAGACGTACGATATGCGGTCGTCCTGATCGATCTGCTCCACAAATCCGAGCGCGACCGTTCATCGTTCTCGATACAAGCCGATCTTGAAAAGGCGCTTTCCTCTATTTCTGACGTCAGGCTGCGCTTTCTCAACACCCGCGGCGGGCGGGACATATCTTTCGCTGTCCTGTCTGCGGATGGCGTTCTGGCTCAGCGGGCGGCAGATAACATACTTCAGGAGCTTGCCGTCGACGAAAACTTCGTCAACCCGACCGCCGACAACGCGGCAACGCGACCAGAACT
This sequence comes from Neorhizobium vignae, assembly GCF_000732195.1. Lineage (GTDB taxonomy): Bacteria > Pseudomonadota > Alphaproteobacteria > Rhizobiales > Rhizobiaceae > Neorhizobium > Neorhizobium vignae. The sequence goes on along the minus strand of NZ_JNNU01000010.1, from coordinate 158,853 downwards.
GCGGGTGAAAATCGACGCGGACAAGGCTTCAACGATCGGCGTATCGCCGGCAGAACTTGCCCGCACGATCCGTGTATCGACGGTGGGCGACGTCGATAGTCGATTGCCCAACTTCATCGACGGCGGCCGACAGATTCCAATCCGTGTGCTGCTCCAGACATATGCTCGCGACGATTTGCCAACCCTCGAAATGCTGTCAGTCCCGACGACGAGAGGCACATCGGTTCCGTTGTCTTCCGTCGCCGACGTCAGCTTTGATGAGAGGATCGCCGCCATCGAGCGATTCGATCGCCAGCGTCGCATCGAAATCTCAGCCGACATGGCTGACGGTACGACGTCAGGCCAGGGTCTCGACAGGCTGGCACAGCTCGAAAGCGTCAAGAGCCTGCCGGCGGGCGTGCGCATTCAGGCGACCGGGGATTCCGATACCGAAGGCGAGGTGTTCTCAAGCTTTGCGGTGGCGATGGGATCGGGTGTCATGCTCGTGCTTGTCGTTCTGATCCTCCTTTTCGGAAGCCTGCTGGCGCCCTGGACCATTCTGGCCTCCCTTCCCCTGTCGATCGGTGGCGTTGCAGCTGGCCTCATGCTCAGCGGCAATGCCGTCTCGCTTCCCGTCGTCATCGGTATCCTGATGCTGATGGGGATCGTCACGAAAAACGCCATCATGCTCCTGGACTTCGCCATTGAACGCGAAGCCGATGGACTGTCTCGGGTCGATGCGATCGTTGAAGCCTGCTCGGAGCGGGTTCGCCCCATCATCATGACCACGTTTGCTATGATCGGGGGAATGGCCCCCTCCGCGCTCGGGGTAGGGGACGGCGGCGAATTCAAGGCGCCCATGGCGATCGCGGTGATTGGCGGTCTGCTCGTTTCTACCGTTCTCTCGTTGATCGTCATCCCATCGCTCCACCTGATCATGTCCGATTTTGGCGATCGTACCGCTCGGATCTTCAAGCCCTTCCTCCAGTCGGCCGAGATCTGAAGGTTGCAGGCGTCGCAAGGACGCTTGCACTCCCAGCGGAGGGCCGGCCAACCACCTGGCCGGCCCTGCCGTATATCGCAGGGCGGTGCGGCTCTTATCGCCATAGCAAGATGCGTTCGGTATCCTGTACGCTGCGCGTGGCGACCGCAACAAAACTTAACAAAGCGAAATATCTGAGGACCAGCAGCCGGCCCATTGTAGGGTCCTCGAACAGGGAAAGACCTATGCAGCCCAATTCAGCGTCCGCGAAGATATTGATCGTGGAAGACGACTTCGAAATCGGCAATCTTCTGGCATCGACAATTCAAGAAAGCGGGATGCTGCCGACCGTGGCCGAGGACGGAAACGTGATGCAGTCCCTGCTTCGCAGCAATTCCTATGATCTGATCATCCTCGATGTCATGCTGCCGGGCGAAGATGGCCTAAGCATCTGCAAACGCATCCGTTCGGAAAGAACGATCCCGATAATCCTGCTGACGGCACTCGGAGAGGAAGTCGATCGGATCGTGGGACTTGAAGTCGGCGCCGATGACTACATTACAAAACCCTTCAGCCCGAGAGAAGTGGTCGCTCGGATCCGCAGTCTCCTGCGCCGCGCCTCTTATGGCCTGACAAGCAGCTCCGCTCAAAGGAGGTTGCGCTTCGACGGATGGGTGATTGACCCGATGCGGCGCCGGCTTCACGATCCCAGCAACGCTCGCGTCGCTTTGACAACAACGGAATTTGATCTGCTGCTGGCGTTCTGCAGAAATCCGGGCAGGGTCATCACCCGCGAGGAACTGCTCTTGTTTACCCATTCCGGGCTGGCAGGGCCGATCGAGCGCAGTATTGATGTGCATATCAGCCGCCTTCGTCAAAAGATCGAGGCTGATCCTCGCGAGCCAACGCTCCTGCAGACGGTCAGGCTGGGAGGATATACTTTCACCGCGTCGGTGGAGGAAGTCTGAAACAGAGGCCTCAATCGTTCTCCGGCGCCGTAATGCCATGCGGCCGCGGTAGCAGGGCCAGCACAAATAGCCGAGCAAGATCGTTTGGTGCCAGATGTTATGACCTCGAGCAGGCGCTGGACGCCCGCTGCGAGTGCCACGGCATAACCTCTGGCAGTCAAAGATATCGCCAGGGCCAACGTGTGCCGCCTTATGGATCGGAAGCGACCGTGCAGGCGACACGCCTTTCATTTCTCTGCGAGGCTTCAGAACTTGTAGCCGACAAAAGCAGAAACGGAAGGTTGGATCTTCTTCTCAACGATAGGGCTATCCGCGGCATCTCCGGTGAGCACTCCGATGCCTGCTTCCCCGCGCACCAACCAATGATCGCTCAGAGCGTATGTGGCAGAGGCAGAAAGATCGACACGCTTCAAGCCTGCTCCTGCTTTATATTCAGGCAGGCCTGAACGTGCCGACTGCGCGGCATCGACGCCGAAATAAGCCTGCATATGCTTGTCATCGGCCACGGTGGCTTCGGCGCGTGCGCCCAGAATGAGACGCTCCGTGACGGGTGCCGAGTATTCGATACCAAACTTTCCAATCAGGCTTTCGCTGCCAGCGATGGTCTGGTCAACGCTCGCATAGATTTCCACCGGACCCCATTCATAGCCGACCTTTGCGCCGACTGTTGCGGCGAAATCGATGTCGCCGAGCCCGCGGAGGCGATCACCGTCACCGTCATCCCGCCCCGTTTCATAACCGATCTGAGCGGCGATGGAAAATCCGCTTTGATCCAGGACAGTGACGCTGATCCCACCTGGATCGATTTCCAACCATTCGCCATAGCTGAACACCACGAAGGGAATGGGGCTGACTTCAAATTCGTCGCTCCCTTCGTATTTGGGATCGTAAGAGGCGCCGGCACCAACGATCAGGCTCCAGTTGCGCTCCGGCTGGCGTTTGTCGAAACGCTGCCTGTCGAAAGGTGGCTCCGGCGTCTGCTCCGTGGTGGCCTGGTCGGCGCCATAGGCGTTTGGGGACAATCCTACAACGCTGAATGCGGCGCATAAGGCGAGGGGCGAAAGACGCCGCTTGGCTTTTTCAAGATCTAGCATAAGGGCTCCAGAACAGGTTATCAGTCCCCCCACACAGAGGAGCCTGCGACGGCTTGTGTTTCATGCCGGAGCCCCCCGGTGCGTGTTTTTTTGTTACGCTTTGTTGCGGCTCGCCGCGATCAGCAACGCGGCGGCCCGGCCGCAACAAAACGTAACAATCAAGCAGCAAGAAATTTGGGACCTTGTGAGGGAGTTCGCCTATATTTCTGCTTCGTTGAGCGGCGTCGGCTCAGGCGCGCTTCATAATTTCGACAGGGTGCTCATGTTTTTCCGGCGGCTTCCAGGCCTATCGACGATCCACAGTCAGATCACCGGCGTTATTCTTCTCGGCCTCACCATCACCGTCTTAGGCGGCTCTTTTCTCGAGCAGCGTGTCGGAAATGGATATCCGATGGTTGACGTTGAGGAACTCGCCGACAGTGTGTTTACGATAGGTTCCATCCTCAAAACAGCCACGCCTGAGGAACGCGACATCGTTCTTCGTGCAGCCAATCGTGCCGGTTGGGATCTCAATCTGCGACCGCGCGCCCTGGCGGAAACGTTCAAGAACTCATCACCGCAGGAAAGCGTCCTGGACGCGACGATAGACTGGCTTTTTTCCCCCGACGGGAGGCAGACGCCACTCGGTGGCTGGCAAACCTTTGTCGATGACAAGCGCGTCCTCTCAACCGAGGTTGACGACAAAACAATCCTCGTTTTGGGCGGTCTTCCAAGCACGGCGTTCTGGAGCGAGGTCCTCGTCCGGGGGCCACACTATCTACTGGCGCTCATCACCTTGATCGTGCTGTTTTCTTCGTTCGGGGTCCGGGCGATCACGCGACCGCTGCGGAAGATTGCTTCAGCGGCTGCGAATGCCGACATCACGTCCGGCCGGGTCATCTTCGACGAGGAAGGCAGCGTGGAGATCGTTGCTGTTGCACGCTCCTTGAACGGGATGAGCGGTCGTATCACCGATATGATCCAAAGCAGGACGCGGATGCTGCGTGGAGTGAGCCACGATCTGCGCACGCCATTGACGAGACTGAGACTTCGAGTGGAGCGGGTCGGCGACGCGCAATTGCGCGATATGTTGCTGGCGGATATCTCTCGCATCGATAGCCTTCTCAAGGAGAGCCTCAGCTATCTGCGTGACGACCACCATCGGGAGCAGGTGGAAACGATTGACCTCGCAACGACGCTGCAGACGATCTGCAGCGAGTTTGACGATGTGGGCCATAAGATCAATTATATCGGCCCCAATCATCTGTCCGCCAATTGCAAGCCCCTCGCGATAACGCGTGCAGTGACCAATCTTTGTGAAAACGCCGTGAAATTTGGCGAGAAGGTCGCAATCGAGCTGAAGCGAAGCGGAGACAGGGTGGTGGTCGACGTGTCGGACAATGGTCCCGGGATACCGAAGGAATCACGTGCAAGGGTGTTGGAACCATTCTTCAAACTGAATGCGGCGAGGACTGATGGCAACGCTGGTTTCGGGCTTGGATTGTCCATCGTTGCGGAAATCGTGCAGGCCCACCGGGGAACGCTGGAGCTGTTGGACGGGGAGCCATCCGGGTTGTTGGCACGGTTTACGTTTCCAGCAGATCTCCAGGCTGACGGCGTCACCGCGCAGGTTCGGTGAACGTTTGCGCGAATGGCTTTAATCCGCCACGTGAAAGCGAATGCGCTGGACAAATGCCGCGGTATCGAAATGAATCCGAGGGCGATTGTCTTCGTCTGGACGGTCGTGAACGAAGATTTCGTAGTTGATGATCGGCTTGCGGGCGTGTTTTCTGGCTTCGGCTATCTGCGCGGTGTTGGTAACGATCGCCGCATATCGATTCTGCCGCAACTCCTCGGTGAACTTGTGCCTGTCATCGATATGTTTGAGCGCAAACTCATGCTTGCCGAGAATGTTGCACAGCTGGGCGGCTACTTTCTGGTTTGCAACATAAACGAGAACTGGCGGACGTTCCCGAATGCCTTCCGACACGTCAACCATGTCATGCTCACCTATTCCCTTCTTCCATCACAGCGCGAACCGGTGCTGTCCGCATTGCCTGTCGCGGAGGCGGCGTAGCGCTGGCCATAATCCGGGGGGCTTACCCCTTCTGGACCGGCGCTTACTGTCGCGCCTGCCTCGAATTTGGCTGCAGCTCTGGGGACCGATATCGGACTTGTGCGCCAAGCGTGTGGAACGACTGGGTCCGGTTCGCCCGCGAGGGAAGCCAACATGGCGTCGGCCTGATTGAAATATTGCTTGATCCAGGGTACGGGCCCGACGCCAAATCGCCTTTTCGAACCCCATCGCTCGCCTTTTTCGACCATCGTATCCCAGGGCCTGGGCTTGCCGTGGAAAACAATGATTTTCGCGTTCCGCGGCTGCTTGATCCTCGGCAGGAGCAGATTGATGGGAAAGTATTTCGTGCAGCTTCTCTTGAAGCTGACGCAGAAACCTGTCGGCCAATAACTTTTTTGCCGAACCGCCTGCGTCAGGTAGGATTGGTCGTTCTTGAACTGCGCGATAATCGCGTCAGCCTTGCTTGCAAAGTCATGGTAAATTTCATCGACATTTCCCGCATGAAATCCAACGACGGATGACTGCGCACCCCTGTCCGGCCTGCAGCTGTTTGGGAGCAGGTTCCAGAGATCCGGATTCCATTCCCGTTGGATCACAAAATGGCGGCGCTCTCGAAGCAAGCCGATCAGCGGAGCGAGTGATCGTTGGACCATGACGTCAAGATCGAGGAAAAGCACGACCTCTCCAGGCGGGAAAAGACCGGGGGCAAACACTCCGATCTTGGGCCAGCACCCTCGTCTCCACGCCTGCTCGGGTAGGCCGAGGTTCGGGATAGGACGGGTGATAATGGTGGAAGCAAGGCCGCGACGATCGTCCGTCAGGCACACAAAGTCGAACGGCTCCTCCATGTTGCGCAATACGCCGGCATAAAGAGCATTGACATGGTTGGCGGTGAAGGCCGTTCCCCATTTCATGCAAACAATCGTAACCATCATGCCGCTCCATCAATAATCTGGAAGACGGTTAAGCGACTTTGGTGCGGATGATTGTTTATAGTTGTTATATGATGTTGCCGAAGATTGTCATTGATGTCGGCGGTGCGGATGACCGACAGTGCGCCGCATGACGAGGCGAAGGCCCTATGCAAGTTGCGCCGTGGCTGCGATATGCTGAACGCTCGCCCGATGAACTAGTCAGCGCGATGATGAGCTCGCAAACCGGGGGAGGAGGTTTCACCGGCCGGAGCCCATCGATGACTCGACCTTCGTTATCGATACACCGGTCTGGGGGATGGAACGCCGCGATGTCCCTCTTTTCGTGCGATGCCCATCGTCTGGCCTCCAGGAATGCCGAAAGCGATACTTGTTCCCAGTCAAAACATTGACTGTATCTGTGCCGAGCGGTCCTAATACGCCTGCCTTCTCCAAATGCCGTTTCGCCCCTGCAAGGTAGCCTTCGTCGGAAGCTTTCAGCTCACACTTGAGGTTTGCTGCCGTCTTCTAAGGCGGCCATGGCAGTGGCCTGCCTGCGGGCGTCGCGGTAGCGGGAAAACTGGGTGTCGGCGATCACACCGGCAAGGATGACACTGCCCATGACGGCGAAATTCAGTGAGGAGGGGATGCCCAAAAGATTGACGAGGTTTTGCAGTACCTGAAGCAGGATCACGCCCAGCACCACACCAATGATCGACCCCTCGCCACCCCGCAAGGAGAAGCCGCCAAGGACCGCGGCGGCTATGCCATACAGCTCGTAAAAATTGCCATGGGATGAGGGCTGGACAGAGCGGGTATACATGGCGAAAAATACCGCCGAAATGCCCGTCAGGAAAGTGCAGAGCATATAGGCTTGGATGACGACCCTGGTTGTATCGATACCTGCAAAACTCGCCGCCTCGGGATTTTTGCCGACGGCAAAGAGATGCCGGCCGAGCACCGTCCGGTGCAGGAGAAACCAGGCGGCAACAGCTACCAGCAGGAACGCGACGACGGAATGCGGCACGCCGGCTGTGCGGCCCGCGATCAGATATTCCAGCATCGGAAAGTCGGACCCGAAGGTGAAGCCGGCGGTGCCATCCCTGGTGTAGAAGCGCGCAATGCCGCGATAGATCAAAAGCCCGCACAGCGTGACGACGAAAGGCTGAAGCTTGAGGCGGGTTATCAGCCAGCCGTGCAGAAGGCCGATGGCGAGCGACAGCGCCATCGCGATTGCAAGTGCAATTGGCCAGGGAACGCCGAAGCTGGCGATGAGATCGATAAATATGACGCCAATCAAGGCGATCACCGAGCCGATGGACAGTTCGATGCCCGCCGTGACGATGACGAAGGCCTCGGCAATGGAGAACAGCCCGAACAGGCCGATCAGGTTTGCCGTGTTGGCCAGGTTGATCGGCGACAGGAACCGTGGGTTGATCACCGCGACGATTGCGCCGACGGTGATCACAAGCGTGGCTAATCCGATATCTTTTTTCTGCATGCTAGGGAGTCCCTATTCCACGGCCAGTTGGAGAATGGCCTCCTCGGTCAGTTGATCGCGTACGAGCGTACCGGCGAGGCGACCGCGGCACATGACGGCGACCCGATCGGATATCCCGATCACCTCTTCCATGTCCGAAGAGATCATCAGCAGCGCTACCCCATCGGCGGCGAGGGCCTGCATCAGGCGGTAGACTTCCGCTTTGGCGCCGACATCGATGCCGCGCGTAGGCTCGTCCAGAATGATTATCCTCGGCTTCATTGCCAGCCATTTGGCCAAGACCACCTTCTGCTGGTTGCCACCGGACATTTCTGCCGCCGCGCGACCAAGGCCTGCCGTCTTGATGTTCAGCTTGCGCCGCGATGCCTCAGCCAGGGCGGTCTCGGCGCCCATATCGACAAATCCTAGCCGCGACAGCGCGGCATGGCTCGGCATGGCGATGTTCTCGGTGATGGAGAAATCGAGAAAAAGGCCTTCTGTCTTGCGATCCTCCGGGACCAGGCAGAGGCCGGCGGCGATGGCGGCTGGAACGGAATGGTCGGCGAGCCGCTGGCCCTTGATTTCCAGCGCCCCCCCTTCGATGCGGTCTATGCCAAAAAGCGCGCGGGCAAGCTCCGTACGCCCCGCGCCGACCAGGCCCGTCAGGCACAGGATTTCGCCCGCGCGCAGGCAAAGGTCGAGCGGATGCTGCGGAAAGGCCTTCGTGCGCAGGCCCTTCAATTCCAGGACCGGCCAGCCGGGATCATGCTCTGCCTTTTCATAGAACTGGCCGACATCGCGTCCGATCATCAACCGGATCATGGCGTCCTTGGTGATTTCGCCGCAACCGAGGGTTCCGGCATTGCGGCCGTCACGCAGCGCCACGACGCGGCTCGCCACCTCCTCGATTTCAGCCAGGCGGTGGGTGATGAACAGCACCGCCACGCCGTCGGCGCTCAGCTGCCTGATGACGTCAAGGAGACGCTTGGTCTCGGACAGGGTCAGGCTGGACGTGGGTTCGTCGAGAATGAGCAGGCGCGGATCGATCGAAAGCGCGCGGGCGATTTCAAGCAATTGGTGGTCGGCCAGGGACAGGGCTGAGACAGCGTCATTCGGACCGAAACGAGTATCCAGCCTGGCGAGGATCGGCGCGACCTTGCGCTCCATGGCGGCCTGGTCGAGAAAGCCGAACATCCCGCGCCTGATTTCCCGACCCAGAAGGACGTTTGCCGTCACATCGAGATTGGGAAACGGATTGAGTTCCTGGTGGACAAGGGCGATGCCGCGCTCATGCACGCGCGCCGATGTCAGAGATGTCACTTCCTCGCCATCGATGACGATGCGACCTCCGTCCGGCGTGATGGCGCCGCTTAGCACTTTCATCAGCGTGGATTTCCCCGCACCGTTTTCTCCAACCAGGCCGACCACCTCACCGCCGCGAATGCTCAGCGAGACATTGTTGAGGGCGATTGCTCCCGGATAAACCTTGGTGATCCCCAGAAGGTCGAGCGATATGTCTTTTTGCCGATGGGCCGTCATCGAAACTCCCGGATGGCAGGAACGGACAGGTGCTGCACGAACCAGGCGAGTTCGTGCAGCAGGACCGTTTTGGAGACGACTTCTATTTCCCCACGCGTGCCTTCAGTTCGGCGGCGAAGGCATCGACATTGCCTTTGTCGATCTTCTTGGTCGGCACGATGATCAGGCCGTTTGCCGGTATCTGCGACTTGTCGCCCTTCAGGTAGGCGGCCATCAGCTTCATGCCCTGGTATCCCCATTGGTAGGGATCCTGGACCACCGTTCCGGCGAATTTGCCTTCCCTCACCGCGCCGAGCGTGACGGGATCTTCGTCGAAGGCGATGACCTGGATTTTTCCCAGCTTGCCGGCCGCCTGCAGGGCTTCGTAGATCTTGGGCGGATTATAGGAATAGAAGCCGACCATGCAGGTGATGTCGGGGTTGGCGGCCAGCACGTCATCGACATTCGACCGGGCGCGGGCGAAATCGACGTCGTCGCCGCGCACATCGACCAGCTCTATGCCGGATCCTTTGACCGCCTTTCGGAAGCCTGCGATCCGTTCGACGGCATTGTCGGCCCCCAGGAAGCCGACGAAGCCCATGCATTTTCCGCCCTTGGGCATGGCCACCCGCGCGATCTCGCCGGCCTGGACCCCGGCATCCGTATTGGACGAACCCAGATAGGCGATGCGCTTGCTGGCGGGCGCGTCGCTGTCGGTGGTGAATAGCGGCACCTGGGCCGCGATCCTGTTGAAGGCGTCGATCGAGTTTTTCGGATCGGCCGACGAGATCATGATCGCATCCGCCCCGGCGGCGACCAGATCGTCCATCAGGGCATTCTGCAGGGCGGCGGTTCCTTGAGCCGGGTAACGGAACTGCAGGTCGTAACCCGGCAATTCGGCCTGGGCCGCCTTCACGCCAGCCTCAGCCAGTTTCCAGAAATCGGATGCGGCGTTGACGACAAAGGCGAGCGCCGGCTTGTCCTCGGCAAGTGACGGACTGGCGGCAAGCACCAGGCCTGCGGCAAGTATCAGCGAATTGAGACGTTTCATGTTGCTCCTCCCCGCGGCCCTCAAAGGTCGCGCTAACCACGGTTTCACATCTGCTGGCGAAATTAATGCTATTATTAATAATTCGCATCCTGCCAGGGGCCTTGAAACGAACCGGCGCCTCGGTCCCTGGCATGGATCCGCACTAGTTCTTGGCACAGAAACCCGGATCGTCGAGGTTGCAGACGTCAAGGCCCGTAAACAGTGGATCGGCCACTTTCTCGCCCTTAATCAGCTTGATCATGACGTCAGGCGCCTTGTAGCCCATCTCGAAGGGGCGCTGGCCAACCTGCGAATGGCTTCGACCTTCGCGGAAGGCCTTGGTCTGTGGCGGTAGCGTATCGCCGGCGATGATGATCAGATCCTTGCTCTTGAGCTTGGGCATCACCTGGTCCGTGACCTGCGCATAGGCCTGCGGGGCAAACTGCGCCCAGCCGCCAACAAGGATAAAGGCGTCCAGCGTGGGATTTGCAGTGAACACATCGGACATCTGCTGGTTAGCAAGGTCAGCCTGGTCATTGGTGTAAACCGGGCACCCTGCGATTTCCTTCCAACCGCCCTGTCCGGTCAGGCGATCGATATTCTTGGCGCCGCCGATGGTGTCGCGGAAGCCCTGCGCGCGGGCATTGATATTGGCGGCCGCCACGTTGCCGAGTTGCAGGCAGACCGATCCACCCTTGGGCTTCAGCTTCATGGCCTGCTCGGCCATCTTCACGCCCATCAGGTAGTTGTCGGTGCCCAGATAGGTCTTTCGCAGGCCGTGGTCCTTCTCGAGAAAGTCCGCATCGACTGTCATGACCGGAACGGACGGGGCGATGGCCTTGATGCGGGTCGCCATGGCCGGCGCGTTCGAGGGCGAAATGGCGATGGCCGCAACGCCTTTCGTCAGCAGGTCGTCGACGATCTGGACCTCACCGGCCTCATCCGCCGATGAGGCCGGGCCGGTATAGAGGCATTCATATTCGCTGCTCGCATTCTCCGACTTCCACTTCTTGCATCCCAGATTGATCTGCTCGAAGAAAGGATTGTCGAGACCCTTGACGACGATCGCCAACGTCTTCTTACCCTGCGCAGCGGCCGGCGCCGCAGCGATCGCCGCAACTGATATGGCCGCCATTGCCAATAGAGTGATTTTCATTTTCTTTCCTCCTCCTCTTACACCGATCGAGGCCTCATGCCTCAGCCGGGATACCAGACAATGCGCGGGTCGTTGTCCGCGCGCTCGTAGCGCCACGCGCGATCGATCATCTGCTCGAGATCGACCTGCGGTACCCAGCCAAGCAGCATTCTTGCCTTGGAATTATCGAGCCAGTTGCTGTGAAACGGGGTGTCGATCTCGATCGGCCTTAGTCCATGCCGCGCCGCCAGACGTGCTCCGAGATCGCCGTAATCCACTGGTTGGTCCATTGAAATGTTGAAGAGCTGGCCGCTGGCGTGCGGGTTGTCGATGGCAGCCAGGATCGCCCCGACCACATCGTCGACATGGACGAAATTGCGCCTCAGGTAGCCGCCCCCGGCGTCGCGCATGACGGGCGCATAGCCGCCCGTGCGATATTGTTCGAGCGCATCTGCATCGATCAGTTCCGCCCAGTTCGGGCCGCCGAACTGGTCGTCGCCCAGGGCAAGAGCGAAGCGGAAGTCATCCTTTTCCATGATCCAGGGCGACCGCAGGGTCGTCCAATTCACCCCATACTGGATGCCGAACTGCTCCAGCATCACCTCCTCGAGGGTCTTGGTCAGGGCATAGCAGCCCTTGTAGGCGCGACGCGGCGAGGCTTCCGTGATCGGCTCGTCGTAGCGTTGAAAGATATGCCCCACGGTGCAATCGCCGCTGAGAAGGATGAACTGCCGGGCGGTATCGGATTTGCGGAACGCGTCGAGCAGCAGGAAAAGGCCCTTAAGCGCGACATCGAAAATATGTTCCGGCGTTTCCTTGACGGCGGCCATGTGGATCACATGGCTCACCCCTTGCAAGGCGTCGGCGACGACGGCGGGATCCGACATGGAACCGGCGACGACGGACAGGCGGTCTGCGGGCTCGATGGTCCTGTTGTTGCAAAGCGCCGCCACCTCCCAATCCGCGAAACGGAGATCAGACAGGAACGCCGGCAGGAAAGCCTGCCCTACCTTCCCTGTGGCGCCTGTCACCAGCAGTTTCATGTCGCACTCCCCTGCAACATTCTTGCGTGACGGATTTTGTTTACTAATAATATTAAGTCAAGTATTTAGTTATTAAATGCGCAAAACAGGGGCGCGGGCGGGGCGAAGTGCCGCCTGCCGGCGCCTCAGGAAGCCATCGCGGGGGAGGAGAGCCACGTGTCGCGACTTGTCTTTTCGGGAATTTCGAAAAACTTCGGGGCCATCCAGGCACTCAACGACGTGTCGTTGTCCATCGAACCAGGGGAAGTGCTGGGACTGATGGGCGACAACGGCGCGGGCAAGTCCACGCTGGTCAAGATCATCGCCGGCAATTTCCGCCCGTCTACCGGCGAACTCAGCATCGATGGAAAATCTGTCGTCTTTCACAGGCCGATTGATGCGCAGCGTGAAGGGGTGGAGATGGTCTACCAGGACCTCGCGCTTGCCGACAATCTCTCGGCCGCCTCAAACGTCTTCTTGGGCAGAGAGCCGCTGCGCCGGTTCGGGCCGATCCGATATATCGATTACAAGCGGATGAACACAGTCTCAGCCGACCTGTTCAAGCAGCTCAAGTCCGAAACGCGCCCGCGGCAGCTCGTGCGCCGCATGTCCGGGGGGCAGCGGCAGGCGGTCGCGATCGCCCGCACGCTGCTGTCTGAACCGAAGATCGTGATGATGGACGAACCGACGGCGGCCATCTCGGTGCGCCAGGTGGCTGAAGTACTCGACCTGATCCGCCGCCTGCGCGACCGCGGCATCAGCGTGATCCTGATCAGCCACCGGATGCCGGACATCTTCAGCGTATCCGACAAGATCGCCGTCCTGCGCCGCGGGCGCTTGGTCTGCCACAAACTGGTGGGCGCCTCGTCGCCCGAGGAAGTGACCGGACTGATCACCGGCGCCATCGATGCTGCCTAGGAGAAAATCGCCATGACGACACTCGACGAGATCATCAACAATTCCCGGCACGACAGCTGGTTTGCCCGGCTGAAGAACCTGCAGGTCTTTTGGGTCTTCATAGCGGCCGTCCTGGCATGCCTGGCCCTGTCGCTGATGACTGACGCGTTCACCAGCGAGCGTAATCTCTTCAATGTCGCCCGAAACTTCGCTTTCGTGGCGATCATTGCCATCGGCATGACGGCCGTGATCGCATCGGGCGGCATCGACCTGTCCGTCGGCTCGAACGTGGTGCTGAGCGCCATGGTAATCAGTGTGGCCATGTCTGGGGGCATGGGTTTCTGGCTTTCTGCCGGTCTTGCCCTGGGAGCCGCCCTGCTGGTCGGCCTGCTTAACGGCATCCTGATCGCTTATGCCGGCATGCCGGCCTTTGTCGTGACGCTTGGGAGCCTGTCGGCCGCCCGGTCTCTGGCGATGGTACTTTCGGACAACAAGATGATATGGGAGTTCGGCCCCGATCACGGCCGGCTGCTATGGATCGGCGGCGGCTCGACATTCGGGCTTCCCCATCCGCTATATGTGCTGTGTGTGCTGACCGTGGTCATGTCGCTGGTGTTTCGCTGGACGAGGTGGGGCCAGCATCTTTTTGCCATCGGCGGTAACGAGAATGCGGCTGTGCTGGCCGGCATCCCGGTGCGGAGACTTAAAGTCAGTATCTATATGTTCTCGGCCATGACCGCGGGGCTGGCCGGCATCTTGATGGCCGGCTGGCTGGGAAGCGTCACGACCAATCTCGGACAGGGAATGGAACTGACCGTGATTGCGGCCGCCGTGATCGGCGGCGCCAACCTGGCGGGCGGGGAGGGAAATGCGCTTGGTGCGGTGGTTGGCGCATTGTTGATAGAGGTGATTCGCAACTCCCTGATCCTGTTGGGGATCTCGACTTTCTGGCAGGGAATGTTCATAGGTACGTTCATAATCGTTGCTGTGGCATTCGACCGATTCCGGAATATGCGGCGATAGGTGGAAAACCTCGCGGTATTGTGGCAAGCGGCATGGAGAACTCCTTGAAACCAACCATGATGGATGTCGCGGCCCGAGCAAGTGTGTCACAGGCAACCGTTTCCCTGATCCTCAACGGCAGTTCCGGCGCCCGCTTCAGCGAAGCCACGCGCAAAAAGGTAATGGATGCGGTTCAGGAGCTTGGATACAGACTCCCGAACAGGTCGCCGTCTGGAGACCTATCGGACAGCAGGGTCATCTGCTTTATCACGGACGAGCTGACAACCGATCCCTGGATGGCGCTCGCCTTCGAGGGAGCGCGGGAAAAGGCGCTCGAATTCGGCATTATCGTCACGCTCGGGATTTTTCGTGCGGGCGAGGACCCCGAGGAGGACGTGTTTTCGCTGTGCCAGCAACAACCCCTGCTGGGCTATATCTTCGGCACCATCCTGACCCGCAAGATTGACCCGCCGGCGGCCCTGTTTAACGTGCCTTCAGTGCTGGTCAATTGCTACGACCAGGACAGACGACTGCCCTCCATCGTGCCTGGAGACGTCGCCGGTGGCCGCGCCGCCACGGAGCGGCTAATCCGTGCCGGCCGCAGCCGGATCGCCTTGATCAACGGCCAGGAGGGTCTCGACAATCCGCGTGACCGTTTGCGCGGCTACAAGCAGGCGCTGGCCAGCAACGACTTCACCTTCGACCCGCAACTGGTGCGCTACGGTAATTGGGAGCCGTCATCAGGCTATAGCGAAACCCATTTCCTGATGGACCTGCCCAATCCCCCCGACGCCATCTTCTGCGCCAACGATCTGATGGCGCTGGGGTGCGTCGAGGCGCTCAAGGAGCGGGGAAAGTCCATCCCGAAGGACGTCTCCGTGATCGGGTTCGACAATCGCGACATCGCCCAGTTCATCCGTCCGCCGCTGACAACCCTGCACCTGCCGCTGTTCGAGATGGGCGCCATGGCCGTGGAAATGATCCACGACATCGCCGGCGGCCTGAAAAGCAGCCATGACCAGCTGAAGGTCGAATGCGCGCTTGTCGAGCGCGAATCCGTCTAAATCCACCGCGGGCTGCAGCCCGGTTCGGCGATCTGATGTTATCAATCAGAAGCACGTCTCCGTTTCGAGATCGAGAAGGTAGACCTCGCGTGTATAGAACGCTCGGGATGAGGTCGGGAACAGCACATGGGTGTGGTTTTTGACAACCAGCGGCCCGGCGAGCCGGCCCCGAAGCATGCTGCAGGCAAAGGAGGCTTCAGTCTCGTCAATGGAACGCCATGTGCCACCGGTCTCGGTGCCTTGGCGGTTTCGCGTCTCTTCCACCTTGCCGATTGGGCCGTTGCCGCTGCCGCGATGACCTACGAGAATCTTGGCGCCCAGGCCGATCCCTTCGCGGAAATGCCACTGGCGCTGCGCCAATCACCCGGTCTGCAGCATGTCGGGCGCAATCTGCGCCAGTGGCTCGCCGGAAGCGCGCTTCTCGCGCAATCGGCCGGCAGCCGCACCCAGGATGCGTTGAGCCTGCGTGGCGTGCCGCAGATCCACGGGGCCGTGCGTGATGCCTTGGCGTATGTCGCAGACATCGTTGATCAGGAACTTTCGAGTGTCACGGACAATCCGATCGTTGCCGGTTCGCCTGAAACGCCCGAAGTCCATTCGCAGGCCCATGCGGTGGGCGCCGCCCTCGGTCTTGCCATGGACAGCCTTGCAACGGCTGCAGCAGAGCTCGCAGCCATATCCGAACGCCGGATCGACCGGATGGTCAATCCCTGGTCAGCGGACTGCCGGCCTTTCTCGCCGAGGCCAGCGGCGTCGCATCCGGGTTCATGATCATCCAGTACACGGCAGCAGCACTCGTCGCCGAAAACCGCCGGCTGGCGGCACCCGCAAGCCTTGATGGAGGCATCACCTCGGCACTGCAGGAGGACATCCTGACCCATGCGACGCCGGCAGCAGACAAGGCGTTGACGATCATCGACAATCTGCAGACCGTCCTGGCCATCGAAGTGATGGCTGCAGCGCAGGCGTATGACTTGCAGACCGGATCAGCAAAAAAGGCGGCGCGGGCGACGGTTCTCCATAAACGGGTTCGCGAGACGGTCTCCTTTTATCGTGACGACCGACCGCTGAACGTCGCGGTCGCCAAAGTTCGCGCGATGATCGGAACAACCCCAATCTCCTCGGAAGGAGACACGCTGGTTCTGTAACGATTATTTTGGACCGTTGCTCCGCGAAGGGTGAGCCTGCCACAGGGCGGAACGATGCGGCGGGTCCGCGCTTGGCCGCCAAGCTCGGCGAATGGGTTACCAATCTCGGTCGGCGACAGTCCAACCTGGGGGGCAAGATGCGGTCTGGCAGATCGAAGCGTTCGTGGCTGCAATGTCGTCAAATGCGCTCTTCCGTCGCCGCGCTCTCGACCAACATTGCCGAGCTCAACAAGAATCAGAGGCAGGCAATCGCGGTGGCGCTCTCAACGAAGTGAAGGCGGCTCAGGGAGCGTCCATGGCCAGCGCGACATCATTCTCGATCGTCGGGGGCGTCTCGGCCGGGTCGAGCAACAGCGTTGATTGACCTAGGAGCTGGCCCAGCCAAAGTCGGGGTGACGCACTTATTCGCGCGTTTCGTGGCGGGCCTGAGCCCCGTAGCCTTAGCCGGCTGCGGGGCGTTTCGTCCCTGGCTATCGCAAATTGCCCGGGACAGATAGACAAGCGCAAAGCGTGGTTAGGGTTGGAGCAAGCACAAAAAAAGCCCCGCCAGCAGGACTAACTGGCAGGGCCCATGTCGGGAGTAGAGCGCGGTCGCACTGCGTCCGTTCTCCCGGAAAAGTTCTCGATCACCCAATGGTCCTTGGCGATGTGAGCTTTCCCGGCCTCCTGATGGTGTTCTAACCGTTCGAGTGCTGAACGGTTCCCTTGTGGCGATCGATGATCGCGCCGCTCCCGCTCAAACCAACGCCCTGTAAACCAGCATGGTGGCTATGGCGATCAGGCTGACGCTGGCGCCCCTCTTTTTCGCACGAGCCATAAGAAAACGTTCCGCATCCCATTCGTAAGTCATCGGCATCTCCCTAATTTAGCTTGCGCTTATTTGGAGGCGGAAACTTGCGCGGCCCTTGAGCTGCCGAATTTGGAAAGGCGGAGCGCCAAGTCAGGTGTAGGTGCAGCGACAGAGGAAAGAGACGATACGCTCCGGCTCCCCAGCATAGGCCGGCGACGTTTGTTTCCGAATTCTAGATGTCGTCACTCGTTTAATTCAACTTTTGCGAGGAACATTCGATGCACCTCGCTGTTCGTCTTTTCGTAGGCATAAAGCCACGACGAAACGAGAGGAAACAATTCATGATGAAACTTCTAACTGTGAGCGCCTTGGCGCTTGGTTTAGCCACCTCCGCATTCGCCCAGGGTACCGGCGGCGGCACTGGTACGGGCGGTACTGGCACGGGCGGCTCCGGCGGGGCCGGAACTGGCGCTGGTACGGCGACCGATACGACGGCCCCCGGCACGTCAGCAACGGGTACAGCCAATACGCAGGGCGCGGGCACAGCCGGCAGTTCCAATTCCAACTGCGGCAAGAGCCCGACTGTTGCAGGTGCGGCCGGAAACAACGCTTCCACCTCCACCGCAAACAGCCCGGTCAATCAGGCCAACTCGTGCTGATCGATTAGCGGTTTCCACGAAGAGCCCCGCGCCTTTGGCCGGGGCTTTTTTGCCTGCACCAGTCAAGCCGGTTTCCGGAGCGCCATTCGCGCGCGGTTCCTGCCTCATTCCGGTCGAAATGGATCTCCGTCCCCGTATCCAGCAAATATCCAGGTCCCGGACAATGCCGGCAGCCTTCAGCAGGCCTGCTTTGACATCATCCTTTGATCGATTGCCGACCCCAGCGCCACAGCTAATGTCTGCAGGTCGATCACCGCGTCCGCGCCGGTCGGCTGCCAGGGATGCCGATCGTCTCGCGCATGGCTCGAATCGTCGTCATTGGCCGGTCGACGAGTCGGCGAGCTTCTGCGCCGGGAGCTTCTCGACCTCATTCGCGGCTCGCACGAGCTCCGCACTTAGATCGGTCGTCGGGCTCAATGCAGTGTGACCCTATCAGGCACCATACCCACCGAGTTCATATAGTCGGCCAAGGTATCTGCACTATCTTGCGGTAGGCCGCAAAACGGCTCGCCCCTGAAAACCACGGTTCGACCGTTGGTGGTGTCGAATATTTCCCAGGTATGTTCGCCGTCCTTGCGGCGATCGAAGCGGTGGCGTGTACTCATGCCGGGAAACTGACACGAAGTTGCAAGGAGTCAAGAACTCGTAGCAGACAAGGTCATGGCGAGTGGGCCGCGGTTCAATCGTCGGGAAAAGGCGGGCACGTGCAATAGAATACGAGAGCCACCAAGGCGAAGAATGCCAGAAATGCCAAAAAAACTACAATATACGTGCCCATTATTGATCCCCTTGTCGAGGATAAGCGCGTGGGTGTTTGTTTTGTTCCGAGGTTGCTCTTGTCAAGACGGGTCGGACGTCGCCGATGCGTTGCCGGACGAGCCAGGTCATAATCCGCTCATTCGGCTGGCCATGAGGCCTCCAAGCTAGCGATCGACGGCAAGCATCGAGTGGCAACGTGTTCTCAGGTCGCACGGCAAGCAACTCATCGGTATCAGGCAAGGCTTGCTATGATGGATGTCATTCCCGAGCGGACATCCGGATCATTCCGCTGAAGTTTAGACCTCGACTGCCGTCTGGCAAAACACTGGCGGCTCGTTGCTCGGAAATCCGAAGAACGATCCGCCAACGACAGCGCCTCCCCATGGTAGCCGGCAACGCCGGCACATTATGGGTGAGGATCGGCGCCGAAGTCCGTTGCATCGCTATTGCCGCGGTGTTGCGCGTGAATGGCCTCGTCGTCGGCCTCTCGCCCCACCACAGTATTGTGGCGAACTGCTGTGGAGACAGGAACCTCCTCCGTTTTGCCTTTGACCGTGATCCGGTCCACTTCAAGGACCGCGAATGTATCGCCCACGGCCCGTGCGGTCCGTTCACCCAGGAGCAGCGGCACCCCGTAAGACTTCGAAGCGCTTTCAAGTCTCGCTGCCAGATTGACGGCGTCCCCGAGTGCGGAATAGTCGAAACGAGTCGTCGAGCCCATGTTGCCCACGACACATTCGCCGGTGTTGATGCCGATCCCGATCGCCAGCGGATAGAAAGTCCGTCCCGTCGCCTCCGCTTCGGCCTTCAGGTCGCGGTTCAGCGCCTGCATCGAGTCGAGCATATCCAGCGCGGCGGATACCGCATGGACCGCGTGCGACGGGTCGTCGAGCGGTGCGTTCCAGAAGGCCATCAGACAGTCGCCGATATATTTGTCGATCGTGCCGCCATGGGAAAGCACGATGTCGGACAGCGGTGTCAGCAGCCGGTTGATCAGCATCGTCAACTGTTGGGGATCATCCTTGAGCTGTTCTGCGATCGTAGTGAAGCCCCGCACATCGCAGAACAGGATTGAAAGTTCGCGGGTTTCGCCGCCGAGCTTCAGTCTGGATGGATCGCGCGCGAGTTGATCGACGAGTGCGGGGGCCAGATATTGCGAGAAAGCCCGAGTGATCTGACGGCGTTTCTTCCGCTCCTGCGCATAATCGAGCGTCGCCTGCGCCGCGGCCAAGCCGGCAAAGGCGAGCGAGGACGTCATGGGGGACAGGAAGATGCGGCCGAAGCGCAAGCTGACATAGCTGCCGACGAACAGCACGACAATCGCCACCGCGCCCAGTGCCACCGTACGCCAGCCGGTACCTTTCCAGACAAGCACAGAGGCCGCCACGACTGCGGTCAGCAGCAGCAGTTGTTTCATCGGGCCGCTGGCTTCGGCGATGGAACTCGTGAGCCGCAGGTTGTCGAGTATGGTCGCCTGGATCTCGGCGCCAGCCGTCAGCTTGCCATTGTGAACCGTATAGGAGGTCGGAAAGACGTCGGCCCCGCCGCTGTCGATCGACGGCGCATTTTGCAGGCTCAACCCGACAATGGCGATCCGGTCCTTGAATATCCCTGGCGGCAGGAAATTTCCGGGATCGAGGGCCTGATAGTAGGACACCGTTGGATAGGTGCGGGGACCGCCAAACACCTGGATGAGGCTTCCCGGCTCCGGCAAGTCCGCCTCAATACCTGCGGCCGCCGCGACCATGGCGGCAAAGCCGTCGTCATAGTCGGGCATCGCGCGCAGCACGCCGTCCCGGTGCAAGCCGATCGAGGCGATACCGGTCGGCGCCTGCCGGTCGGAAAACATCTGCAGCGGCATGACCCGGATGAACTGGTCGGCCTGGTCCGAGGTCACAAGGGTCTCGTCGCCCGCCAGCACCACATCCGGACCAAGTGCTTCGGCGAGCGCTTCGTCCTCGGCCGGGGCCGACGGCTCGGAGAAAATGATGTCGAGGCCTATCACCTTGGCGCCAGCGGCCCTCAGTTGGGTGATCAGCCTCGCATGCAGGCTGCGCGGCCACGGCCACTGGATGTTGATTTCCGCTAGCGACGGCTCGTCGATCGCCACGATGATCGGCCCGTCCTTGGCAACAGGCTCCGCCCAGACGGTCGAAAGGTAATCGAAAGCCCGGTAGTCAATCAGCGGCCAGCCGGGCAGGCGGGCGATAAGTCCAGCCGCTCCGAAGAAAAATGCCGCGAGAACGGTTATGTGAATCCTGCGCGACGAGAAAATGCGCCGGGCGAAAAAGGAGAGTTCGTGCCCGCCGCCCATCAGAACCGAACTTTGAGCGTGCCCCTGAAGGACCGGCCCCAGCCGGGCGTGCCGGCGCTCACTTCGATGTCTTCATCCAGGAGATTGTAGGCCGTGAGATCCAGTTCGAAACGCTTGTCGAAGGGTTCCCAGGTCAGGCTGGCGTCGAGGGTCCAGTAGTCGTCAAGTTCGATACCGACTTCATCGACGCGATTGCCTACATAATTGGCGGCAAGCGTGGCCTTCACATTCGCTTCATTGACCCAGGTGAGAGCCACCTGTCCTCCCCATTCCGGTACGAAAGGCAAGGGGCCGCCAAATGTCGCGGATGAAGGGTCACGGTCCTCGGAGTCGGTGTATGCAACAGTCGATGAGAGACCGAAGCCGTGGCCGAGCAGAAGATTGCCGCTCAGGCTGCCGCGATCGATGCGGCCTTTAGAAGTGGTAAAAGGTATGGCGGAAAGCGGAATACCGATCTGCGGATTTTTCACATCCTGATGTTGGAAGTCCAAGGCAGTGAAGAAGTCCGGCGTCCATTCCGCGTCCCACCGAAGCGCAACGGTATTGGTATAGCCTTCCGGGTCGGTCGAAATCTGGTTCGGCTGCAGACCGACAATCCCGATTGGGGAGAGTGTCGGAGTTGATACATCCACGCTGCTACGTATGAAGCCTGCACGCAGCCATTGTCCGTTCGCAGGCGACCAAGCAATCCCGACGCGGGGATCGAGACGTTGGACGTCCACGCCGTCTCCTGAAAGCAAAGTCCCAAAGAGACCATATTCGGCCTTGAGATCGGGATTGATTTCATGGAGCAGGTCCACATAGATGCGGCCGATGCCGACATGGCTCGATGACGAAGCGCTTGCTGCACCTGATAGAAAGTCAAACGTGTCTTGCGATTGGTAACTATCGAGCCATCCAGCCTCGATGCCGTACCTCCAGGTGAAATTTCCGGTTCCGACCGTGTGATTGAGCGCGGCGATATAAGTATCTTGTTCGGATCTGCTTTTTGCGCTGTCGATCTCAAAAGGGAATCCTAAGATATCAAGCACTTCAGAACGGTCGCTTCGACTATCGGTACGATTAAAGAGCAATGCGGAGCTGACTACATTTTCGTGCTCAATCGTATGGCTCCAGCCGATTCCGCCACTTGTCAGTCTGTTAGTATGTAATTGCTGGGTGATATCCGGAACAAAAAACGGAAATCCTAGTCCAAACAGAGGATCGATATCCACAAGTCGTTGGAAGTCGAATTCGGAGTCGCCCTTCGCAGTATTGTAGTAGAGAACAAATCGATCATGCGCTGTCGGGCTTGCAGTCAGGTAACCATTGCCTCCAATGATCTTGTTGTCCGTATTAAGATCGGTGAACGCGCCAATATCCCGGCTGTCCGGCACCCTTTGCCACTGCAAATTCCCATAGAAGCTGATCGGGAATGGCAGGTTGCTATATCCCTGGACCTCTCCCTCCCCAATATAGTCCAGTTCGCCGCCGGCGGAATTGATCCCGCCGCCGATCGAGCCCTCGAAGAACGGGCGCCGGATGATGTTGGCGGAGCGTGAGCGGCCGGAAATGATATGCGGTTCGAGCATCAGGCCCTGCAGGAAGGACGAGAAAGCCTGTCCGTTCGGCGCGTTGGTGATGACGTTGTCGCCGTAGAAATAGTTGTTGACGAAGGGATTGGCGCTGCCGCGGATGCTCTGGTCGATATAAGCGGTGCCGGCGAACGGATCGAAGGCCGCGTCGCTATAATATTCGCCCCAGGCATTCATGCCTTGCAGGCGGAATGCATCATTCAGCGTCGATCCCGCCTGCTGGTTGGCGCCAAGCGAGGTGAAATCGCCGCCGCGGGCTTTCGAGCGCTTGAGATATTCCTGCGCGTTGCGGATGGCGCCTTCCGAATCGTAATTGTCGATCGCAATTGCCGTGCGCAGGGCAGAAATCACCGGATCATTGTCATCGAGCCGTTCGGCATTTTCCGTCGCCTGCTCGGCCGGTACGCGGTCGCCCTTCTCATAGTTCGCTGCCGCAAGCAGCAATTGCGCCTGCGAATAACCCGGATTGGCCACGCTCGCCGCAAGCAGGTCGTCGACCGCCTTGTCCAGTTCTCCGGTCTGGAGATAGTAACGGCCGCGGGCGACAAGTGCGATATCGAAGCCCGGATCGATGGCGAAGGCCGTGTCGATCTCCCGCTTGGCATCCTCGATACGGCCGATGTCGAGATAAAAGAGCGCAAGGTTGGAATGGGTGAGAGGATCCTGCGGATCGAGTTCGATCGCCTTCTTGAAGGCCGCTTCGGCCTCGCGGTTGGCGTTCCGCACCGAGTGGATGTTGCCGATCGCGTTCCAGGTAGTCGAACTCCCGGGCGCGACCTTGACGGCTGCTTCGAGGTCGGCAAGCGCGCCTTGATAGTCACCCTTGAAGCCTGCGCGAAAATGTGACCGGGCCTCGAGCGCCGTCGGTTCGGCGGGATCGATCGAGAGCGAACGGTTGAGCGCCTCTTCCGCTTGGGCGCGATCGTTCAGCAGAATGGCAAGCCAGCCGCGATATGCCGGCAGTTCCGGATCGTCCGGATACTGGCGTTCTGCCTCTTCGAGAACCTTTATGGCCGCGCCCAGATCCTGCAGGAAACCAAGCGCATAGGCGCGCAGAAATGCGCCGTCCGGGCCTCCTACCTGCGGCGGCAGTGCCTCGGCCCGGTTGGGATCGGCGAGCGCGCGGGCATAATAGCCGCCGTAGAGTGCGATACCCCGTCGTTTCGGGTCGAGGCCGCGCTGCGCCTTCTCGAACAGTCTGGCGGCCTCCGCATAGCGGGTCTCGCTTGCGGCAAGAACCGCCTCGATCAGCATCACGCGGGCGTGCTGCGAGGCGGAAAGCGGCCGGCCCTTGAGATTTGCGAGGGTTTGCCGCGCCCGCTGCCTGCCTTCGAGCGAAAGCTGGGCTTCGGCAAGTGCGACCCAATCCTCCGCACTGCGGCGATCGAGGGGAATGGCCGCGATACGATCAGCATTGCGGCGCATCTCGGCGACGGGCTGGGCAGATGGCGGCATCCGCCCGAATGCCGCGCGCGGCGGCAGGAAGAACAACATCTGCTCGCGGTCGTCGGAATCGACAATGACGATCTTACGCGGCGCCTGGCCGATGGAGGCGACCGCTCCTTCGCCCTGCCGCACTTCGACGCTGCCCTGCGGATTGCTCAGCTGGACGACACCCTCGAGAACGTTGAGGGATGTTTGGTCGCCCTTGACGGTCATGGTCCAATCGGTGCCGCGGATCGCTGCTGCCGCCGCCGGCGTCTCGACCCGGACCCCAGGCCCGCCGCGTTCTGCGCGTGCCCAGATAGTACCGGACTGAAGCTCCAGCACGGTGTCGGCACTGGTGCTGGCGGTGATCTGCTTGACGACCAACGAGGAATTGCGGCCAAGCCGGACCTGCGTCCGGTCGGAAAACAGGATCGCCAGCTGGCCGGTCGCATTTGTGCGCAGCACGTCGCCGGTAAGGAGGTCCTGCTTGAGGTCGACGAACTGCCAGCCGGATAGGTCGATAAAGCGGACTTCCTCACCCACCTTGCGGGCAATGACTGCGCCGGCAGCCGGCCCCGCCCGTTGGACAGGCTCCGCCGCTGCCGGAGACATCAGCCCGCCAGCAAGTATAGGCAGCACAACTGCTGCAACATAAAACCGATTGAACGCCCCCGACATGCCTCACAACTGCGTAGAAATGCGGCAGGAGTCAAGACGAGCTTTAGCAATGGCATTGCTTTTCGGCCGGACTGTATTAACAGGGAAACAGTTCGGAACAGGGGGAAAGCAAATTGAGCGACTTCGAAAGCGTGCCGACCGAGATGCTCGAAATGCCAATGGCGTCCGGCGAGATCACCGAGGAATACTTCAATCATGTTCGAAAGATCAACGACGTATTTTACGATCAGATCAAGATATCCGATCAGAAGGCCGCCTATATCTTTACCTTCATGCTCGCCTTTCTGATCTCGTCGAGCGAGGGGCGAGGCGTATTCACCTTGGCGCGTTATACCGATGGCGCGTGGGCAGCGGTGATTGTTTCCGCTTTGCTCGCTATTGCTTCAGTTTCGTCAATTCTTTCGGCCATCCTTGTGGTGCTGCCGCGGCGAGTGGAGAAGTCCACCTCGCTTTTTTGGGGAACATGGCCGCAGCACAGAGCAATATTCGAGCACGCGGCGCAGAGAAGCGATGTGGGCTATCTCTTCAAGGAATACCTGGACAACGCCGACGTGCTGTCCCTGATCGCCCGGCAGAAATACCGCTGTGTCTCCTATGCCTTCCGCGGGCTGATGTTCACGGTCGTTGCATACGTCCTGCTTCTTTTGGTGACCTGAAGGCACGAAGGCGGCCCTAACCAAGCTTTCGACCCGACTTGCTTTTAGAGCAGATGCGCATTGCATTTGCAGTCGTATGCCCGCGCAAGGGGCACCCCGACTGGGACGCTTGCGGCCATCACGCCGCTGCAGTGCCTGCATTGGACAAGTCGCAATGGCGTGCCTCCGCTCGGCTTCGGTGATGTCGCAGGCACGATTGCTCCCGGGGCAGATATCGCGCTGGCGCAGGCCGACGCGCTCAACATGGCGCGAGGTTCCGGACGCCCCGATAAGATGCTGGTCCACTCGGGGATGCGTCATAACGGCGATACCGTAATCGCGGATAGCACGATCCTCAAATGGAAGGGTAAGATCGCTCGGGTCTATGCGGCAGGGGCCGCGAGAAAGCGAAACTTCGATCCACAATATCCGCAAGCGCGCCGAAATCGAGCGGCACCCACCGACAAGGCTCCGGCTCTCTGGACTTGGCCAAGTGATTGACGCGGTTCTTGCTTTAATCCAGTCACTTCGAACATACGAAGGTCAATTTCTGGATGACCGATCCCACTCGTGCTCGTATCGCCAACCAAGCCGGTCCCACGGCGACGATCCACAATTCCCTGCCTATAGTGATTTTCAACCAGGCGCGACTTCGTCCCGGGGTGGAAACAAGGACGGACCGCAACGGCCAACCTCGACGCTACGGTGCGTTACGGGGACAGCGCCGAGCTGCGCCTGCCAGGGTCCATGTCGAGCAGCATTCGGAAACTCCCCTCGAAGCCGACGCGGTCGGGTACGACGGTCCGCCGGACGGCTATCTACCCGCGGACGGCGGCTTCTCTCACGAGCGAGGAATGACCCGTGTACGAGATCGAGCTCTTGCCGGAAGCCGGATCGTACCCGCCTCCCCACATGGCGAACCAGGCGAAGGGAGAGGAAGACGCGGCCTATCCCTGTGCGCTGGTCGATTGAGGGACGCCAGCCATTCTACCCGGACGGTTCGCGCAGCTTCGAGGAGGTCGACAGGCTGAACATCGGCGCCGATGGCGTTGCCGAGCCGCATTCCGAAACAGGGGGATATCGGTTCTTTCCGGGTGCTCCCACCCTCCGGTTTTCTCAAGGGGTGGCTGCACATCAGCAGTGGAGATCTTCGACCAGCACAATCCCGCAAGCCTACATCGATCAAATAAGCCAACATTGATTGAACAACAAGGGGAACGAAATGACTGGAAAACATGAAACCGACACGCCGTGCGACTGCTGCGGCGAGCCTATCGAGCCGCGGTTCGGCCGCCGCTCCCTGCTGCTCGGCGCAAGCGGCATCGCCTGCACCGGCGTGCTCGGGCTCGCAGCCCCTGCTTTGATCGCGCCAGGTCCTGCACGCGCGCAGCAATCGGCGCCACGGGCCCTGCCGGACCGCGAGGAATATCTTATAAAGGGCGGCTCGCTGCTGACCGTCGATGAGAAGCTGGGGAATATCGAAGGCGCCGATATTCACGTCCGCAACGGCGAGATCGCGGCGATCGGCGCAAATCTCCAGGCGCCCGGCGCAGAGGTCATCGATGCATCGCGCATGATCGTCATGCCGGGGATGATCGATACGCATTTCCACATCTGGACCAGTATCATGCGCAACATGCTGGCGCCGGGCCTGGAATATTTCGGCGTCAAGCGTGCCTTCGTGCCGCAGATGACGCCGCAGTCATTCTATGCAAGCGACATGCTGGCCATGGCCGAGAGCCTGAATGCCGGCGTGACGACCCTGCACAACTATTGCCACCACGTCATGTCGCCGGAGACCGTCGAGGCCGAGATGCGGGCGCACAAGGATTCCGGGATGCGCGCCCTTTTCACCTTCGGTCATCACGACCAGCTCATGAAGGACAAGCTCATCGACCTCGAGCTTGCGGGACAGGTCCAGAAGCAATGGTTCGACGCGAACTCGCCATTCGAAAAACTGGTAACCTTCGGCCTGAATTCCCGCGGCCCGGCCACCCTTACCGAAAAGCTGTTCCGCACTGAAATGGACTGGGCATTCGAACGCGGCCTGCCGGTGGCCATGCATGCCGGCCAGGGCAGCTACAGCTACGGCGTGGTGCCGCTGAAGACCTGGGGTTATCTCGGCCCGAAGACGATCATCGTCCATTTCGTCCATGAAGCCCGAGGACCGTGCCGCGATGGCAGAAACCGGTGCGCCTCTGAGCTACTCCGTTCATTCCGAACTGCGGCTTGGAAACTCCGGCTACCAGGCGCAGCAACTCGTGCACATGTTCAACGCAGGGGTCAATGTGTCGTTGTCCTTCGACGCCAACGCGCTTGCGCCGATAGACATGTTCGAATCCATGTCGTCGGCTTGGTACATGGGCATCCCGTTCAAGGGTTCGGACACAGAGAAGTCGAAACCGATTAATTTTGCCGATGTCATCAAGATGGGGACGATCAATGGCGCAAAGGCGCTGGGCATCGCCGACAGGACCGGATCGCTGACCGTTGGCAAGCGGGCCGACATCGTGCTCGTGCGCGCCGATGACCTCAACATGCTGCCTTATGGACGGCCGGAAGGCATGATCGGGCGCACGGCCCGCGCCGCCAATGTGGATACAGTGCTTGTCGATGGCCGGGTCATGAAGCGGGGCGGAAAGCTGGTCGGCCTCGATGTGGAGCGTATCAAGGAGGAGGCTGTGCGCGAGGCCTATGATCTGCGCGGTCGCGCAGGGGGGGAGATGGCCGGCCTGAGTGACTGGGCCAAAATTCACTAAACGGCGTCGGGCATGGAGCCTGCATAGGGAAGTCTCAGGCGGGGCTATGCCCAGCCCCATTATTCTCTACACTTCAGTCCGCTGACGAGATTGATGTTTACGGAACAGTCTTTCTCTGCTCATCGCAGAACAAGCGCAGAAGAACGGCGGCAACCTCCCAGCCGAGGCGACATTAAAGCAGCTGGCGGCTGCCAGCAAAGCCCGATGAATCTGCGAGCAGGCGCAAGCACTGATGGCAATGATCGCTTATGCCTTCCCGCAGTATGAGCGCCCCAAAAAGGCCAAGCCGGAAAAAACCAAGGGGCCTGCGCCTAAACCGGCACTGCGAGCCACACGGCGCGCGGTCCCAGCCGCACTAACAGATCACCAACCACCTCAACGGTGTCCCCATTGGCCAATCAGGTTCAGAACGCCAACTGCATTCCGCCAACCTAGTGCTCGGATTGTGAGATGGAGCAGGGCAGGGCAAGCCGTTATCGCCGCCAATTATGCCTCAGCTTCATACACTTATCTCCGGTTCTTCACGAAATTGCCGCCCCGGACGATGATCGGCATATGGGCGCCCTGATGCGTGAGCAGCGACATGTCGTCGAGCGGATTGCCGTCGATTACGATCAGATCGGCAAAGGCGCCGCGGGCGATACATCCGATCTTGCCTTCCATCCTGAGCAATTTTGCTGCGACATGCGTTGCCGAGGCGATCACGTCGTGGGCGGGGAGGACGCGTGAGCGAATCACGAATTCTTCCGACTGATGGCGGTGCATTTCGCCGAGCAGGTCGGTGCCGTAAGCCATCGGCAAGCCGGCGTCGCGCATGATCGAGAGCGATTCCATGCCGGCCAGTCGCACGGAATCGACTTTGGCGACAGAGGCGGGCGGCAAGCCAAGCGCCGGCCCCTCGACGCCGAGCTTCTCGTAGGTGACGAGCGTCGGCACGGAGATGCAGCCCTTCTCAGCGGCGAATGTCGCAGTTTCAGGGGTGATCAGGTTGCAGTGTTCCAGCGAATGGATCCCGCACTCGATCGCCCGGCGGATTGCCTTGTCGGTATAGAGATGCGCCGCGACATAGGTGCCGGCGTTCTCCGCCTCCTCGACGGCGGCGATCAGCTCTTCCCGCGAGAAGCCAAGGAAGTGGATCGGGTCGGTCGGCGAGGCGATGCCGCCGTTTGCCATGACCTTGATGAAATGGGCTCCCGATTTCAGTTCTTCGCGGGCCGCCTTGCGGATTTCCGGCACCCCGTCGCAGATGCGCCCGAGATTGCCGAGCGTGTGGCCGGCCCTCGGCGTCGGCGTGTCGTCATAGGGGCCGCGATAGTCCGTGTGGCCGCCGGATTGCGAGAGCGCCTTGCCACAGATATTGAGCCGCGGTGTCGGCCAGGGCGCTTCCTGCGTGGCGGCCAGCAGGCCGGAGGTCGCGCCGCCCAAATCACGGACCGTGGTGAAGCCGCGCATCAGCATGTCGCCCATGATCTTGAAGGCGCGCACGGTGACGATCGGATCGGGAAGTTTGGCGTTCTGGCCGAGGTTCGCCATGCCGGCGATGACATGCACATGAGCGTCGATCAGGCCCGGCATCAGCACCTTGCCGGCAAGGTTGATCCGCTGCGCGCCGGCACTGTTGATTAAGGGCGAAACCTCGCTGATCATATCGCCCTCGACGAGCACCGAGACCGGCTCGCTCGCCTGGGGGCTCGTTCCGTCGACAATGCGGGCATTTTCGAAAAGATAGGAGGTCACGGTCTTATTCCTTGTCAATTTCCCCGCGTATTGCGGGCGCGGCGGGCTTCGAGGAAGGCGGGGAGCAGCAGCGGAGCGAATTTCCTGGCGATCTCGACATGCGTCTCATCGTAGAAGAATTCCTCGTGCAGCAGGTTGATCGTGCCGATTGTCTCGCCGTCATAGACGACCGGGATGTTGATCGCGGCGTTGAGGCCGATGCTGGCGATCAGCTCGTGATCGAAGAAGGCCCATTTGATGGCCTCTCGGTCGCGGCCGAGAAAGGGTTGCTGCCGGCGCAGCACCAGATCGCCCCAGGGCGTGAGGCCCATCGGTTTGCGGCCGAAGACGGGATAAACGTCCGGCATGTTCGAATAGACGCGGGCCACCTCGTCGCCATCCGTGTAGAGCAGGGTCAACAGGCGGTGGCCGACGTGCCTGGCGAGAGCGGCGTCCAGCGCATCGTAGAAGAAGTTTGGCTGGCCAGGTTCTGCCAGAAGCCCGATCAGGTCCTCGATCATCGTGAAACTCCTCTATCGGTGATGGCAGGCGACGGACTGGCCATCGGCCTTCCGTTCGAGCCGCGGTTCGATTTGGCGGCAGATATCGGTCGCAAGGGGGCAACGGGTGTGGAAGGCGCAGCCCAGGGGTTTTCGCGTGGCGCTCGGAATGTCGTCGCTGACGGCGCTGAACTTGTGACGCTTGCGCGGATCATGCGCAGGTGCCGAGCGCAGCAGCAGTTCCGAATAGGGATGTAGGGGTTTCGTGAAGATCGCCTCTTTCGACCCGGTCTCGACGATCTTGCCGAGATACATGACGGCGACCCGGTGCGAGACGTGTTCGACCACGCCGAGGTCATGCGAGATGAACAGGTAGGAAAGACCGAGTTCCTTCTGCAGGTCGGCGAGCAGGTTGAGGATCTGCGCCTGTACGGACACGTCCAGTGCAGAAACCGGCTCGTCGCAGACGATGATATCGGGCTTGAGGGCCAGCGCCCGGGCAATGCCGATCCTCTGGCGCTGGCCGCCCGAGAACTGGTGCGGGAAATTGTCGGCCTGATCGGGCCTCAAACCCACCAGCGACATGAGCTTGGCGACCTCGGCCCGCCGTTCCTCGATCGTGCCGATGCCATGGATATCGAGCGGCGCGCGGATGATGTCGCGCACCCGCTGGCGCGGGTTGAGCGAGGAGAAAGGATCCTGGAAGATGATCTGCATGCGGCGGCGGTAGGATCGTGGAATGCCCCGCATTTGCGTGACGTCCTCGGCCCCCTGCATGGCGATCTGTCCCTCGGTGGCCTTCACCAAGCCCATGAGGGCGAGCCCGGTGGTCGACTTGCCACAGCCGCTTTCGCCGACAAGGCCGAGCGTTTCGCCCGAGCCGATCGAGAAGGAAACGCCATCGACGGCCTTCACCTCGCCGACCTGCCGCTGGAAGACGCCGGAGCGGATGGCAAAATGCACCTTGAGGTTCTCAACGGAGAGGAGAGGGGCCGCGGCATCAGGCATTGTCATGCTCCCAGCAGGCGGCGAAATGACCGGGTTTCTTTTCGAGGAAGGGTGGGCGTTCCTCCAGGCAGCGAACCGAGGCGCCTGGACAGCGGGGCGCAAACGCGCAGCCCTTCGGCAGGTCCCAGAGCGGCGGCACGGTGCCGGGAATATCCGTCAGCCGCTCCGGGGCGGCTTCCGTTCTGTCCCGATGGGGTACGGCGCCCATCAGGCCGACCGTATAGGGATGGATCGGGTTGTCGAAGAGCTCGTAGACGCTGCATTCCTCAACTCGCCGGCCGGCATACATGACGATGACGCGGTCGGCGATTTCGGCAACGACGCCGAGATCGTGGGTGATCAGGATCTGCGCGGTGCCGAGCCGCTTCTGCAGGTCGGAAATCAGTCCGAGAATCTGCGCCTGCACGGTCACGTCGAGGGCCGTCGTCGGCTCGTCGGCGATGATGATCTTCGGCTCGCAGGCAAGCGCCAGAGCAATCATCGCGCGCTGCCGCATGCCGCCGGACAGTTCATGGGGATATTGCCGGGCGCGGCGTTCGGGATCCGGCATCTGGACCAGTTCCAGGCACTTGACGGCGCGCGCAAAGGCCTCGCGCCGCCCAAGCCTTCGATGCTGGCGGACGGATTCAGCGATCTGTTCGCCGATCGTCAGCACGGGGTTCAGCGCCGATAGCGGTTCCTGGAAGATCATGGCGATCTTGTCGCCGCGGAAATCCTCGACCTGGCGCCGATCCATGGCGAGAAAATCCTCGCCATGGATCCTGATCGAGCCGGATGCGACGCGGGCGCTGTCGGGCAGGAGACGCAGCAGCGACAGCGCGGTCATGGATTTGCCGCAGCCGCTTTCGCCAACGATGCAGACCGTCTCGCCGGGGCGCACCGAAAGGCTCATCTCCGAGACGACGGGAAAGGCCCCGTTCTCCCCGAGGATCTCGACATTCAGGTCGCTGACGGCAAGCGCCGGTTCGGCGTGTTCCATAGCCCGATCTTCCATCTATTTCATCCGTGAAGCACGTCCGACAATCAGTCGGTGGCGCCTTCCATGTTCCCGACCATGTAGCCGTAGTCGCCGGACTCCACGAGATTGCGGGAGAGGTGCTGCATGATCATGATTCCGTTTTCGAAGGGGGTCGGAATTTCTTCCAGCACTTCAAAGTCGTAAGGGCTGACGACACGGCCGAGGAGTTGGCCTTTCGTGATCAGCTCGCCGTTCGCCGGCGCCAGCGGTTCCAGCCAGCCGGCCTGGGTCGGTCGGATGCCGGCGATCTCGTTGACGACCACCTGCTTCGGGTTCGGGGTGACGTCCCCCGAAATGGCACCCAGATGGCGCAGCATGTTCAGGAGGCCGGCAACTGTGCGATCGACGTAAGGGCCCTGGTCGATGATGCCGCCACCGAGTTCGACGACCACGACCGGAATGCCACGCTTGTCCAAGGTCACGGACTTGGTCGTGCCGGAGAAGACCGTGCCGTCTTTGCCCTGTGCGGGCCGGTAGAGGACCTTGGAACCGAAGGAACGGGACAGGGCTTCGTCGTTCCAGATATAGACGTAATCGACGGTTGGGCGGTCGGTGCCGGAATGCAGGTCGAGATGCACGTCGATCTTGTCGAGGAACTGGGCTGATATCGCATAGGCCAGCTGCTGGGTGTAGTTGCCATTCGGGTTGCCCGGAAATTCGCGATTGAGGTTCAGTTCGTCAATCGGCGTGAAGCGGTGGTTGACGGCGAAGGCGCGTGGGTTGGCGACCGGCAGAAGCACAATGCGGCCCTTGAGCGGCAGGTCCTTGAGGATGCGGAAGAGGTCGACGATCGCCTGCGAGCCGGCATTCTCGTTGCCGTGGATTGAGCCGGAGATCCCGATGGTCGGACCGTCCGTCTCGCCCACAAGTTCGTGCATGAAGAGCACGGCATCGCTGCCGTCCGCATGGGTCGTGAATTTGGGACGAAGCTTGTTGATCGACTTGACCATGGATGTTTCCTTTCACTGTCGTTGTCGTCTGGATCCTGAGGGGTTGGCTATTTCTTCTTGCCTGCAGAGCGCGAGAGATGCCGCGGGTCGAGCACATCGCGCAGGCCGTCGCCGAGCAGGTTGAAGCCGAGCACCGTCACCATGATCGTGGCGCCTGCTATGATTGCCAGCCACGGCTCGTCGCGCATGAAGCGTGTTCCGTAGGCGAGCGTCCAGCCCCAGGTCGGCGCCGGCGGCGGCAGGCCGAAACCGAGGAAGCTGAGCGCCGATTCCGAGATGATCGCGGTGCCGAAGCCGAGCGAGGCGAGCACGATGATCGGCCCTATCGCATTGGGCAGGATTTCCTTGACGAGGATGCGGACCGGATGGGCGCCGAGCGCCCTTGCGGCCTGCACATAGTTCTGCTCGCGCAGGACCAGCGTCGTCGCGCGAACCACGCGTGCATATTCCGTCCATGCGACCACGATGATGGCAATCGCCACGTTGATCGTGCCGGGGCCGAGCACCGCGACGATGGCGAGTGCGAGCACGATCGCCGGAAAGCCCAGGAAGATGTCGGTGATCCGCATCAGGATCAGGTCCGTCCATCCGCCGAAATAGCCCGCGGTCAGCCCGACCGTCGTGCCGATGAGAGCCGATGCGGTGACCGAGATGCAGGCGATGGTCAGCGAGACGCGCGCGCCGTAGATCAGCCTCGCCCAGAGGTCTCGCCCGAAATTGTCGGTGCCGAGCCAGTGGGTGAGCGTCGGGCCGGAGAAGCGGTTGCGCATGTCCATCTGCTCGATGCCATGCGCCGACAGATAGGGCGCAAAGACGGCGCAGATGACGATCGCCAGCACGATCGACATGCCGAGGATCAGGGAGATATTGCGGAAACGCCTGGACAATCTCATGAGCCTCAACCCAAACGGATGCGCGGATCGACGACCGCATAGAGAAGATCGACGACGAGGTTCACCAGCGCGAAGATGATCGCGAACGTGAGCACGATGCCCTGAATGAGCGGCAGGTCGCGCTGCGAGATCGCCGTGATGGTCAGTTGGCCGAGGCCCGGCCAGGCAAAGATGGTTTCGGTCAGCACCGCGCCCCCGAGCAGGGCACCGAAGCGCAGGCCGACGACGCTCAGCACCGGGAGGAGCGCGTTGCGGAACGCATGGCGAAGGATGACGCGCTGGCGGCGCAGGCCCTTGGCATAGGCGGTGCGCACGAAGTCCTCACGCAGCACTTCGAGCATCGCCGTGCGCACGAGCCGTGAGATGATCGCAGCGGAGTTGGCGGCAAGTGCGACTGCCGGCAAAAGGATATGCGCGAAACTGTCGATGAGGACCTGCGGCCGGCCGGTAAGAGCGGCCCAGAGCGCTTCGGGAAAGGGCGCGCCGCGGCCGATTGCCGGAAGCCAGCCGAGCGTCACGGCAAAGAGCAGCATCAGCAGCAGGCCGAGCCAGTAGACCGGCATCGAAACGCCAAGCTGGGCGAAGATCATCGATACGGTATCGACGATCGAACCCTGTCGCGTGGCAGCCAGAACCCCGAGTGAGATGCCGACGAGACAGGCAAGGATCAGTGCGACAACCGCAAGCTCGATGGTCGCGCCCAGCCGGCCGGCGACGATTTCCGACACTGCCTGATTCTGAAAGATCGAGCGGCCCATGTCGCCCTGCAGCAGCCGGCCGAAATAGGAGCCGAGACGGATATACCAGGGATCGTTGAGGCCGAGCGCGTTGCGCAGGTTGTTGATCGCTTCGGTCGAAGCCTCCTGGCCAAGCAGGACGGAAGCCGGATCGCCGGGGATCAGCAGCAACAGGCCGAAGGTGACGACGACCATGCCGGCCGCCATCGGGATCAGCAGCAGCAGACGGCGGACGATATAGGCTAGCATCGGGCGGTTCCGCTTGGCTGTGCCGGAGCGACGGTCATGACAGGACGATCTCCTCGAAGCGGCGCGGGAATTTCGTGAGTGAATCGGGACCTTGCCCGGTGACGAGAACCGTGTCGGCGAGGCGAAAACCCCCGACCTCCGGCACGTAGAGCGCAGGCTCGCTCGAACAGATCATCCCGTCCCGGAGAATGGTCTGGTCGCCGGCCTCGACCCAGGGCGGTTCGTGGAAGGCAACGCCCATGCCGTGGCCGACGCGGTGCTTGAGATAAGGGCCCATGCCCTGTTCGCGGATATAGGCAAGCGCGGTGATATCGGCAGAGGCGCAGGTGCGGCCGGCGACGAGACCTGCCGTGCCAGCCGCTGCGCTTCCTGGGCGATGGCATAATATTTCTCGTGATCCTTGCCGGGTTCGCCAAGCACGAACGTGCGCTCGCTTTCCGCCGCGCGGCCGCCGACCCGGCAACCCAACGACAAAATGAAGCTCTCGCCCGGCTGGATGCGGCGGTGGGAAATGATGCCGTGCGGATAGGCCGAGTTCGCTCCGCCGTAAACCAACCCACCCGCCAGCGTCGGGACATTCATGATGTCCTCGTGCTCGTTTTCCATGATGTCGAGCGCATGACGCACCACATGCCCCTCCAGTGCGATCTCGCTCGGCAGCGGCCTGCAGGCCCGGAAGGCTTCGGTGACGAGATCGACGCCCGCCTGGACCATCGCGTCGGATATGCGTGCCGCCTCGCGATGCAGCCGCAGCTCCTCGGGATATTTCACCTGCCGCATCCTGGCGACGATATCCGTCGGCATAACGCGGTTGTTCGGGAAGAGTCCGGCAAGCTCCGCCGCCCGTCCCACCGAAAGCCCGTAGGAATGGGCGATATCGCCTCCGATTTCGCCGATCGAACGCGCGAGCAGCGAAAAGGCCCGATCTATGCCCGGAAACTCGAAATAGACGAGAGTTTCGGCCGCTAGGTCCTGACGGTCGGCGTGTTCGCGCTCCAGTTCGGGGATCAGCAGGATCGCATCCGTTGCGGTCAAAGCCAGCACCACCGGCCGTTCGTTCGGTCGGAATGAAAAACCCGTCGTGTAGAGCACGTCGTCGGCAGCATCGAGGATCAGGAGGCCCACGCCCTTCTCCTCCATGCGGGCCCGGATGTCGCGATGGAGCCGCTGATAGAATTCCGGTGCTAGGCGCTGGCTGAAACCCATTTTGCGAACCTCAGGCGATGATCACGTCTTCAAGCTTGCGGGGATAGAGCGTCATGCTGTCCGGCCCCTCGGCCGCAATCAGCACGGTATCGGCGATGCGGTAGCCGGCGAAGCCCGGCACGAAGATCGCCGGCTCGCTGGAGGTGATCATGCCGGGTTCCAGGATCGTCTGGTCGCCCCCTTCCACCCAGGGTGCCTCGTGGAACATGATGCCCATGCCATGGCCGACGCGATGAAGCAGGTATTCGCTCATGCCGCTGTCGCGAATATAGGCGAGCGCCAGGTTGTCGACGGAAGCGCAGGTGTGGCCGGCAATCAGCGCCGCAGTCGCCATGCGCTGGGCCTCGCAGGCGACGGCATAATGCTCCCTTTGCAGTTTCGACGGTTCGCCGATGAAGAAGGTGCGTTCGCTTTCCGAAGCGCGAGCGCCAACCCGACAGCCGAGCGACAGGATGATACTTTCGCCGATCTTCACCGGATTGCCGGTCGGCATGCCGTGGGGAAAGGCGGAGCGGGCGCCGGAATAGACGAGCCCGCTCGCCAGTCCCTGCACCAGCATGATGTCCTCATGCTCCTCGTGCATGGTGCGCATGGCGTGGCGCGAAACGTAGGATTCGATCTCGACCTCGCTTGGCAACGGGCAGCCCTTTCGCATCGCCTCGCGGATCATCTCGACGCCGACCTCGACCATCCGGTCGGACAGGCGCGCGGCTTCGCGGTGCAGGGCGATTTCTTCCGGATGTTTCCGGAGCCGCATCTGCTGGACGATATTGCTCGGGATCACCCGTTCCGCATTCGGGAAGGCGCCCTCGATCGGCTCTACCCGGGCAAGCGAGATCGCGTGGCCATAGGCGACCGTTCCTCCGAACCCGGCAAACTTGCGGCCGAGCACCGCGTGCCACGGGTCTATGCCGGGAAACTCGAAATAGACGATCGCCTCTGCGGCTACATGCTGGTGTGCAGCATGGGTACGCTCCAGTTCGGGAAGCAGCAGGAAAGCATCCGTCGCCGTGATCGCCACGACCACCGGCCGCTCTGTCGTGTAATGCGAAAATCCGGTCGTGTAGATGACGTCGTCGTTGGAATCGAGAAGCAGAAGATCGATGCCGGCCGCGTCCATCCGCTTGCGGATCTCGGCCTGAATTTTCGCGTAGAAGTCCGCGCCGAGACGCTGTGAGAAAGCCATCGGGTCACCCTGGAACACGCTAAGGGAACTGCAATTTCGGCATGACGCGGGCCGGCCTCCGATACCCAGATTGGCCGGCCCGCAGTCTGAGCATCAGTCCTTGAGGCCGATCATGCCGCGCATGTTGCCGCGCGAGGTCGCCTGCACCTCGAAGGGCAGTTTCTTCGAGTAGAAGAGCTGATAGCCCTGGTAGGAGACGATGTAATAGGGCAGGTCGCTCGCCAGCAGCGTTGCGGCCTTCTGGTAGGCTGCGGTGCGATCCGCCTGGGTGGTTGCCGAACGGCCCTGCTTCAGGAGATCATCGACTGCCGGATTGGAATATCCGCCCCAGTTGGTCGAGCCGCCGGTGGTCAGCTGGGCGAACAGGAGACGGTCCGGATCGACGATGTTCAGCCAGCCGAGCAGCGCGATCTGGTGCTGGCTCTTCTGCACGTAATTGGTGGAGAAGGACGGCCAGTCGCTGACCTGCGTCTTGGCATCGACGCCCGCGGCCTGGAAATTCGCCTGCATGAATTCGACCGTCTGGACGCGGTTGCTGTCTTCGCTATGGGTGGACAGAACGATGCTCAGCGGCTTGCCGCCCTTGTCGAGGATGCCGTCGCCATTGGTGTCCGCCCAGCCTTCTTCCTTGAAGAGCTTCTTGGCACCCTCGACGTCGAAGCCCGGCTGCTTGATGTCCTTCGAATAGGCCCAGGACGAGGGAAGGACTATCGAGGAAGCCACTGCGTCGACACCCTGGTAGATGTCGTTGACGATCGTTTTCTGGTCGATCAGCATCGAGAAGGCCTGCCGCATCTTCGGGCTGGAAAGCAACGGATCCTTGGTGTTGAAGTTGATGTAAGTCACGCCGAGGCCCGGCTGAACGACGGCGCCGAAACGCTTGTCCGCCTGCAGCCGCTTGATGTCCTGCGGTGCCAGCGGCGACTGGATAATGTCGAGGTCGCCGGCTTCGAAGGCCTGGGCGCGGGCCGAGCCGTCGCCGATGATCTTGATGTTGACCTTGTCGGCCTTCGGCTTCTCGCCCCAATAATTTGGATTGGGCTCGAGCTGGATGGCGCTGCCGCGCGTCCAGGAGGCGAATTTCATCGGGCCTGCGCCGACCGGTTTCAGTGCAATGTCCGTGCCGCCTTCGACCAGCGCCTTTGAAACGATGCCGATGTCGAGATAGCTGAGCAGCGGTGCATAGGGTGCCGAAAGCGTGAATTTCACCGTCTGAGGATCGACCGCTTCCACGGCCGAAATCGGCGTATAGAGCGCCCGCATCGGCGCGTTGAAATCCTTGTTCAGGATCGAGCTGAAGGTGAAGACGACGTCAGCGGCCGTCAGCGGGCTGCCGTCCGAGAATTTCAAGTTCGGGCGGAGCTTGAAGATCCAGGTCGTCGGGTTGGGGGTTTCCCAGCTTTCGGCGAGATCCGGCTTCGCTTCCAGGCTCGGTGTCGTATGGATCAGACCGGAATAGATGAGATCGATGACGCGGTAGGCGGTCGTGTCGCGGGCAAGGCGCGGGTCCAGCGTGCCGGCATCGACGTCTGTCCCGATGGTGACGGTCGCGGCATGCGCGGACGAAAGGGCGGCGAAGGAAAGTCCTGCAAGCAGGAACGTGGCTGTGATCGATAGTGCTTTGCTCATGTCTGTTCCCCTTATTGGTTTTGGTTCATTCAAAGCGTTGCTCGTATCAGCGGGTCTTGGTCCTCCGAGATGCGAGTTCGGAAACCCTGGCCGGCGCCTCGCCGTCCTTGATCTTGTTGTGGCGCAGTTCGGCAAGTGCCGGCGCAAGAAGGTTCTCAAGCACACCGGGATCGGGCGAATGGCGGTATTCGAAACAGCGTTTGTTCGGCCCGGCGAGATCGGCGACGTGATCGGCGCCGGAGGCGTAGATGACGACATCACAGCGGGCGATGATGTCGGCGAGATCGTCGGCATAGGACCATGCGACAGTAATGTCTGAAATATGCGGCGCGAACTCGCGCACACTCGGACGCATGATGGCGATGTAGTCCTTCAGCTGCGTGACAGCGGCAACCCGGGTGCGCGGATCGAGAAGTGCAAGCGACTGCCGTGTCCGCTCCGACGGGATGAAGCGGATCGCCAGGATATTGGCTTCCGGCACAAAACCGCGGATCTCCACCTCGCGATGGACGAAGGTCAGCACGAGGTCGGCATTGCGGCACTGCTCGCGGACTTCGGCGCTGTCGCGCACCTGATCGGCGGTGACCAGGCTGATGACGTCGTTTGCCGCAAGCGTCGGGCGGATCTGCTCGACATAGTCGCGCGCCGGCGCCTCGAAGATGCCGACGAAGACGATGTTCAGATGAACCCGCGGTTTCCTCAGCCGCGCCTGGGCCTGGACCATGGAGGCGAGCGTGACCGGCGAAATCCCCAGCCGTTCAGCCTTTTCGAGCAGACTGTCGATATCCGCGCTCAGCACGTTCGCCGGCGCCCCGCGACCGATCTGCCGGTTCGGCTCATAGACGGTAAAAGCCCCGAGACCAGCCCGGATCTCCACCAGCCCCTCGGCCCGGAGCTGTTTGTAGACTTCGGCCACCGTCATCGGCGCGATGTCCAGTTCGGCGGCCAGCTGACGCACCGACTGCAGTTTCACGCCCTTCGGCATGTCGCCAAAGGACAGCATGTAGGCCAGCAGTCCGTAGAGCTGCTTGCCGACCGGAACCGGGAGGGACCGGTCGATGCTGGAGGCATCGATGGTGAACATCTGTGTATCACTCGTTTGATACACCCACCGTAACATGGGATACGCCAATGGCAATCCCTTCGACAAAAATTTGCATATTTTCGCGGCAGAGCAATTGAATGCCTCGAAAGGCTTCAGTTATATAGCTTTCCCTAAGGGGACCGCTCTGCCGGCGGTCCTTCTTGAAGGGTGAGGTGTATCAATGGATTATGTCAATCTTGGTCGGTCTGGCCTGAAGGTCTCGCGCCTTGCGCTCGGCTGCATGACCTTCGGATCGAGCGAATGGGCGCCTTGGGTGCTGGGTTTCGAAGACAGTGCCAAGATCCTCCGCCAGGCGGTCGATCTCGGCATCAACTTCTTCGACACGGCGGACATGTATTCTCTCGGCAAGAGCGAGGAGATCACCGGCAGGGTGTTGCTGGACCTCGTTCCCCGCCACAAGCTTGTGATCGCGACGAAGCTTTTCCATCCGATGAGCAGCGATATCAACGACCGCGGCCTGTCACGCAAGCATATCCTCGACGCGGTCGACGGCAGCCTCAAGCGCCTCGGCACCGATCATATCGACCTCTACCAGTTGCACCGGTTCGACTACGGTACGCCTCTCGAAGAGACGCTGGAGGCTCTGAACGACGTCGTGCGGGCTGGCAAGGTCCGTTACCTCGGCGCGTCCTCCATGCATGCCTGGCAGTTCATGAAGGCGATCGGGCTGCAGCGGCAGAATGGCTGGGCGCAATTCGTCTCGATGCAGCCGCACTACAATCTCATCTATCGTGAAGAAGAGCGTGAAATGCTGCCTCTATGCCTCAGCGAAGGTGTGGGCGTCGTGCCCTGGAGTCCGCTTGCCCGTGGCCGGCTGGCCGGACGGGCTGCGGGTGAAACCACGCGCGGCCAGACCGACGGGACGGCGCGAGCCCTTTACGACCAGACGCAGGCTGCCGACGATGCGGTGATCACCGCCCTCAAGGCGGTGGCGAAGCGCCATGACAGACCGATGGCGCAGGTCGCCTATGCCTGGGTCGCGAGCCGCACGGCGGTGACTGCACCGATCGTCGGCATCTCGAAGCCGGCGCAGTTCGAGGATGCCGTGAAGGCGTTGGAGATCAGCCTCTCCCCCGAGGATGTCGCTGACCTCGAGCGTGACTATCTGCCGAAGCCGATTGCCGGCCACGTCTAGCCGCTGATAGGTTCAACAAGGGCGAAGTTGCCAGCTATTTCCGTGTCGTCAACTTGGCATGTCTATCGTTTGTGCTCGACGCGGTGCGTCTTGCGTGCACGCTCGTCAGGCTCACGCGAAGATCGGCACCCGGCACCACGCCCCTTGCTCAATCGCTGGAAGATATCAGCCGGGATCGGGACACGGGTATCGCCACCTTCGGATATGATCACCTGCTCGCGGGAAGTCTTCACCCACGATGAGCCTGCCCACCAACCGATCAGGATATCCACGCTGGCAAAAACCTCGCAAGCGAGATATCCAAAGGGATATCTCGCTCAAGGATTGGAGAGGAAGTCATGAACATTGATCGTCATTCCTGGATCAGCTACGCAGCAACGTCGGTGGCAGCCGCCTTCGTATCGCTCGCCGCGTTGGCTGCTCCTGCCGCGGCGCAGGAAAAAGTCACCGTCTTTGCAGCAGCCAGCATGAAGA
Source organism: Neorhizobium vignae (assembly GCF_000732195.1). Classification (GTDB taxonomy): domain Bacteria; phylum Pseudomonadota; class Alphaproteobacteria; order Rhizobiales; family Rhizobiaceae; genus Neorhizobium; species Neorhizobium vignae. The sequence goes on along the minus strand of NZ_JNNU01000010.1, from coordinate 117,165 downwards.
ACGCGCTCGACAACGCCAACAAGGCATGGGCGACCCAGGGTGGGGGGCAGGTCACCGTTTCCTATGCCGCAAGTTCCGCGCTCGCCAGGCAGATCGAAAACGGCGCGCCGGCCGACATCTTCATTTCGGCCGACCTCGACTGGATGAAATATCTCTCCGACAAGAAGCTCGTGAGGCAAGAGACCAGGTTCAACTGGCTCGGCAACCGCATCGTGCTGGTCGCCGCCAAGGACGCCGCCAAGCCGGTCGATATCAGGCCGGGCCTCGATCTCGCAGGCCTGCTCAAGGGCGGCAGGCTCGCCATGGGTGAGCCGAACGCGGTTCCGGCCGGCAAATACGGCAGGGCCTCGCTCGAAAAACTTGGGCTCTGGTCGTCGGTGGAAAAGAGCGTGGCAAGTGCCGAAAGCGTCCGCGCAGCACTCGCTTTCGTCTCGCGCGGCGAAGCGCCTTACGGCATCGTCTACCAGACGGACGCGGCGGCCGATCCGGGTGTCGCCATCGTCGGTACGTTCCCGGCCGACACCCACCCGTCGATCATCTATCCGATCGCCATCCTGTCGGAATCGAAGTCCAAGGATGCGCCCGCCTATCTCGACTATCTGAAATCCGCCAAGGCAGCGCCGTTCTTCGAAAAGGAAGGTTTTACGGTTCTGGAGTAGCCACAAGCACTCCGGCAACGCGCATCGAAACGGCCCCTTCCGGGCTGTTTTTCGTTTCCGGTCGGGCCGTTCTCAAAGGCGAGCCTATCCGCCCACCCCGGTCCGATTCTCGATTTCAACCGGTCTCACGCGATCGTTTGTTCTCGAATCCCGAACATTCCGTTTGGAAATCGTGCCCTAGCGACCTCGATCGGGCTTACCCATCTCCATGACCGGAAGCAGACAACGCGCTTCCGCAATATCACCGAGCGGGCGCCGGCTCCCAAACGGCCCCGTTTAGCAAACTAAGGAATACGACAATGAAAACCATTCTCTCCACTTTTGCCGCCGCCATGATCGCTTCGGCTTCCTTCGCCGGCGTCGCCCTTGCGGAAGGCGATTATTATCAGGGTGCGACCAAGGGACAGGCCGCGATACAGACCAACGACAAGATCGACAATGTCCGGACCGGCAGCATCGATCAGGTTCGCGCCGACGACAACCGCGGCGGCCAGCCGATCTTCAAGCATGAAAGCCGCGACAATCGCTAACGGCAGCTCATTCAAGATACCGAAATCGTCCGGCAGGCAGGTCGCAAACTTGAGCCCCGGACGAACTCTGAAAGGAATAGGACAATGAAGACTTCCATCTCCGCTATCGCCGCCATGATTGCCGCAGCTTCCTTCGCAGGCTCGGCTCTCGCCGAGGGCGACTATTATGAAGGTACCTCCAAGACGCACGCTTCCGCTCGGGTCGACGGCGGCAATGTAGACGGTGTCCGCACCGGCAGCATCCAGATCCGCGACAACGATCGCCAGGAAAGCCAGTCGATCTTCGGCAACACGACCCGCGACAACCGCTAATCCGTCGCGCATGAAAACCGAGGCTTCAGGGGCCTTCGTTCAGCAAACCACCTTGTGAATGCGATGGTGAAGGGAGAGCAGCGGTAGAACCGGCGCTCTCCCACCGCGTTTTTGAGAAAAAACAGTAACTTTTGTAGGAAGTCAAGCGAGATGACATTCCGGATCGAATGAAATCAATGGCTTACGGATAGGAAATCTTCCGCTGAAGACTAAAGTTCAGTGAAAGATGTCTCAGGCAGTAAGCCGCTGATATCGTTTAATATTCCCTTGTGGATTCAGATGCTGACAGTCCCGCAGGGGCGAGGGTTAAACTAATGAAGGCACCTTGCTGGACGACGGCAACCCGTTCGGTGGCGCTTCCACTGTAGACCTCTCACCAAGTCACCATCGGGTTCATTTTGGAATTCTCGGAGAAGGCGGTTAATCTGCGAGCGTCGAAGCTGGCCGGATTGGCACGGTCTCGAGCTTGCTAGGTAGGCTTCGGGACCATGCGTTCCGCGTCCGATCGGTGGACGATCAGGCAACCGATCTCCGAGTGGGGGGACGCGGGGGTTCCGCCGTATTGGCGGGCAAGTGCGTCCACTGACTTATGATGCAGGCCATGCTTCCTGCCGAACTGCCCGCGGCCATGTAGCGCTCTTCGAAATACTCAAGCGTCCCGCTGGAGAACAGGAAGCTGTTCTCTCTCACGCTGCGGAGTACCTTGCTTCACGAGCCAGGACAGGGTATCGCGGCGAATATTGAACCTCGCGCACGCCGAAGCCGCGTTCCAGTTTCTCCCGAACAGCGCTTCCCTGAATTCGCCCTGATCCACGAGAAGACCGTCCAGAAGCGACCCGGTTTCGGCATAAGCGATGCGGCGAAGCTTGCCGGAGAAGACAGCCTTCAATACCTCTCGGTGGTGCCCAGAAAGGCGAACAGGGCAGTGCGCAACGGCTACAGGCAGCGGCTCGACTTCTGTTCCCGGATCGACGACAGCGAATACCGCTGGCGCAAGCCCCGCTTGAGTTTCGTCCTCTCGACCTCCGGAAACAGAATTCCTTCCCGCGCGAGCCGCAGGCATTCGTCCCGCGTCCAGCCGAGGATACTGGCAGCCTGCGGGAGCTCGACAGTCCCGGCCAGCGGCTCGACGGCGGCCAGCGCCCTGGCGGAATCGATGAGGCCGGGTTTCTTTCAGGCCTCGAGAATTCCCTTGCGCTCGAGGAACTTGCGGACGGTTCCCTCGGCCCGGTCTCGGAAGCGACAGTTTTGAAAGTCATCCATCCCATGTCCTCGGTCGGCCCGAAGACGCGCCCTTTCCGGACAGCGGCACCGCCTTGACGGTCCGCTCGCGGACGGCGTCCTGATGGCGTCATACTCCGCGCCGCGATCCCGAAACGTGGAGATAGGCGTAAAGCTTGCCGTAAAGGCCGTGGGCGCCGCAGCGCGACCTCGGCGGATGCTGCGCTGCCAGCTGCCGCAGGACCTCGCCGACGCCCGCTTCGCCCCGCCTGAGGGCGAGATAGCCCGCGTTGGAGGCGAGGCTCAGCTCGTGCGGCGCGACCCCGCGGAAGCGCTGTCCGATGCGACTGGCCATCCCGAAAAGCTGGCACAGGTCGATCGCCGTCGAGAGCGATACCCTGTCCAGGACGTCTCCGTGCGACCGCTGTCCGGAAATCCGTTCCGCGACGAATTCGTCGAAGTCCGAACGGAAAGGCGGCGATCCGGCCACGGCGTCCTCGGCACCACGCAGATCGACCGCGCCAAGCACTGCGGCGATGTCCGGGCAGTTCAAGTTGGACCCATGAACCTGTGGCTGCTGCAGACGCCGTTCGTGACGACTGCAGGAGACGACTGAAGTCACCAGCCAGATCGACCTGAGATACCTGCGGGTGCCAGGCATCCGCGCGACGTCCTTGTCGTCGTCGGCGAGGCAGCACGGAACCTCGGAACCTCGGACACCTGGAAGTTTCCGTTCCGCAAATAGCTTTCCGCTTGCTGTTCGTTTGCCGATCGCCAAAGCGTATGTGCGGTTGGTTTCGACGGTCGCCTCGAAGATCGTCCCGCCCCGGCTGACCGCAGCGCCGAAAGCCTCGACCTTGTTCGCCTTGGGCAAGGTGCTGCACCCGGCGCAGATGACAAGCAAGCCGACGCCGACGAAGGCAGCATTCTTGTACATTTTGAAATCCCCCAATCCCAAGCACATGTCACATACAACCCGAGATTGCTTTCAGATCAAATCACAATCGATTGCCGTCCGGCCGAACGCGCAGCGCTCCAACGGCAGCGCGCGGCATCGCATGTCGATGTCAGGACGTTCACAATCCAGAGGTAGCCAGGAGCCTGAAGAACTCCACGAACTGCCATGCGGGTCGGGGCGGCCAACGCTACCCGCGAAATCTACAATACGGGCCTGGGCGAAAGCCGCATAAGCCGCATAACCGAGGCGAAGACCGACGACTGAAGGCCGAAAGGAGACAACATGCACGGGCTAGACGACGACGGGCAAACCCGGCACCTGGGCTCACCGCGCGCTGGGCAGCCGTCTGCGCCTGATGGCGAGAACGCGTTCGACGAAGCTCTTGAAGAGAGCTTTCCCGGCAGCGATCCCCTATCCCTCACGTCTTCCGTTCTCCGCGAAGGGGGCCGGATCCCGCCGTGCCTGGACATCCTCCGGAACGTTGAGGCTCGCGCCGCTAAGCCACCGTTAGGTCGGGGCCCCAATGGGTCCGCTGAAATCCGAGAAGAACCTCGGCTAGCCGCGATTGTCTCGCCCGCGCGCCGACCGAACCCACAGTCAGCGACCCGCTATGAAAAAAATAACAGAGGACCACAACGGAATGGCGCTCCTAGAACCTTCGAGAGCGGCTCATCTGGCGGCTCGCATCGGCCGCGTTCTCTTCGTCAACGGCGCGGACAGCCAGCATGTCTCGCGCGCGGTGGCCGGCGTCGCGGGAGACATGGGTCATGCCGCTCATGTGCTGGTCACTTCCGAGGCCGTCCTCGTCACCGTCGGCACTAATGAGCAGTTCTGCACCAAGGTCGGACAAGCGTTCTCGTCGCCTTCGGTCAACATGGGCAGGCTGACTGCGGTGAACGAGCTCCTCGAGGAGGTAAAGCTCGGCGAGCTTGACGCGGATGCGATCGAAGGTCGACTTGACGATATCGAGGCTTCGCGGGGCCGTTACCCGGTGGGCCTCGTCGTTCTTGGAGTGACGGTCACGACCGCTGCTCTGACCAAGCTGTTCGGCGCGACGTGGGCGGTTGTCGCCGCGTCGCTGGTTTCCGGCCTGGTCAGCGCGCTGCTTCGCAGGTGGATGCCGTCGGTATGGTCAAACCAGTTCGGCGACGCCTTCGTCGTTGCCATCCTCAGCGGATTGACAGCCGTAATCGTCTTGCGGTTCTATCCGGATGAGTCACCAGTTCTCGCGTTGACTGCCGCAGGCATGATCCTCGTGCCGGGGGTTCCGCTCATAAACGGAGTGCGCGAGGTCACATCGGGGTATGCCGGGAACGGCGTTGCTCGACTGACGACGGGCATCGCCACCGTCCTCGCGATAGGGTTCGCGCTCTTTACGGTCAGCTTCGTCACGGGCGCAGTTCTACCTGTCAACGCCGCTCCCGGAAGTCTGCAGGTCCCGGAGGATCTGCTTTTCGCGGGCCTCGCCGCAGTGGGTTTCGCCCTCCTATTCAACGTGCCGCCGAAGGCCATCTGTTTCTGCGTGATTGCGGGCATGACCAGCCACGGCCTGCGCACGCTGTTCGAACATGCCGGCCTCGCGCTGCCTATCAGCTCACTTCTGGGGGCGTTGTCCGCCGGGCTCATCGCCCGGCTCGGAGCGCAGATCCATGACGTGCCGGCGGTCGCTTTCGCGTTCCCGGGCGTCGTGGCGCTGATCCCCGGCTCCTACGGCTTCAGAGCCGGCATTGCCGGCCTGCAGATCATGGCTCAAGGAGCCGAAGCGTCACCAGCGCTGGTCGCCACGATGCTTTCGCTGATCATCACGACGATAGTGACGACGTCGGCGATCGCTATCGGTCTGGTTCTCGCTTTCTCGGGACCGGCGCAGGACGGCCGGCGCAGGTGAGGAAATGGCGGAGTGAATCGGCGCTTTGGATCCACCGGAAGCGAAAGCGCCGCGTCCTTCGCGATGCTCTAGGCGTTGATGAGTATCCCGATTTCTCGCGCGGCTCGACGCATGCTTTCGAGGTTGTCGTCGATGAAAGCCTGATGATCGATCTTCTCGCCGTAGGCGCTCATGTTGAGCACGGCTGACATCATGCCGTCGGCATTGGTGATCGGTACCGAAAGCGCCAGCAGGTCATGCTCCATCTCTCCGAATACGAAACTCCAGCCCTTATCCCTGGCCCGCCGCACTTCATCCTCGATGGCAGGAATGTCCGTAAGCGTTTTGCTGGTGAGCTTCTTGATGTCCGACCGCAGCAATAGCTGGCGCACCTTCTCGTCGTCGAACTGGGAGAAAAGAACTCTCCCCATCGACGTGCAGTATGCGGGAACCCGGATGCCCGCTCGCGCGCTCGCGAAAGAAGTGTGGTGAACCGATGACGTCTTCAGATGCAGGACGTCGCAGTCGTCGAGGATCGCGATGGAGCAGGAGTGACTGGACTGGCTGACGAGCCGGTCGATGACGCCTTGTGACAGATTGAAGATCGACGACGAGTTTATGTAGGCGAAGCCGAGATCAAGCACTCTCGGAGTGAGAGCGTATTTGCCGCCTTTGCCGACTATGTAGCCAAGGTTGATCAAGGTCAGGAGGTTGCGGCGCACGACGGCCCGGTCGAGCTTCGTGTACTCCGCGATGTCCGACAGGCTCTGCTCTTTCCTGGCGAAGTTAAAGGACTTGATTATGTTCAGGCCCCTGGCGAGCGACTGAACGTAGTTGTATCCGGGTTTCTGTTGGTCAGTGTCAGCTTTTTCCACCGGTTAATCCTGTTTTGCCTTCGGGTAAAATCACTTTTGTCGCGACGTCACGAAGATCGGCTCGCCGATCGTTCGTGACCATCGCAGGCTAATCGCATTCATCGGGCCTCAGGGCCTAATCTCCTTGAATACGCGAGCCACGCGTCGCTCTTGTCCCGGCTACGCCGCCGCCGGTTCATGAGGACGCAGGGCTTCGCTGGCACGCGAGCGCACCTTCAATGGGGGAGCGACTGCAGTTCAGCATTAAAAATTCTTAACAGCTTTTTCCCCTATTGACAATATGAAGACAATAAACGCACGATGTGTGCGTCATATAGCTGCCTTGTGCGATATTTGGCACCAACGATTAAATACGAGACCAAGATAGGCGGATTTTAGACATGACTGCTGATGGCTATGACGAACTGAAGCTCTACATCCACGGGGAGTGGCTTTCCGGCGGCGGCGGTTCGTCGCCCGTCTTCAACCCCGCGACCTTCGAGCTGCTTGGAGAGGTGCCTCTCGCGTCAAGCGAGCAGATCGAGATGGCTATCGAAAGCGCCTCCAGCGGCTACCGCGTGTGGAGCAAGATGACGCCTTTGGCGCGCGCGGCCGTACTCAAGAGAGCTGCAGATCTAATCCGCGAACGCGGGGAGCACATCAAGCGTCAGCTGACGCTCGAGGAAGGCAAGCCCCTTCACGAGTCCCACTACGAGGTCTACACGGCGGCCGACTACTTCGAATGGTTCGCGGAAGAGGGAAAGCGCGCCTATGGCCGCACCATTCCGGCGCGAAGCGCTGGCGCTCGCCAGACTGTCTACCGTGAGCCGATCGGACCTGTCGCGGCCTTTGCGCCCTGGAACTTCCCGGCGATCACCCCGACGCGGAAGATCGCCGCATCGCTGGCGGCAGGATGCGTCTGCATCATCAAGCCTGCCGAAGAGTGCCCGTCGACGGCCCTGGCCATCGTTAGGGCGCTCCACGACGCAGGGCTTCCAAAGGGAGTCGTGAACGTCCTGTTCGGAAATCCTCCGGAGATATCGGAGCGCCTGATCGCTTCCCCGCATATCAGGAAGATTTCGTTCACGGGCTCTCTCCCGGTGGGCCGCTTGTTAGGCCGCCTGGCTGCCGACCAGATCAAGCCGATTACGCTGGAACTCGGAGGACACGCGCCCGTGATGATATTCGACGACGCCGATGTTGACGGCATCATCGACCTGTCCGTTAAGGCGAAGTACCGCAACGCCGGGCAGGTCTGCCTCGCGCCGACACGGTTCCTGGTTCAGGAAGGCGTCTACGACCGGTTCGTCGACGGGTTCGTCGAACGCACCAAGGCGCTGAACGTCGGCAACGGTCTCGATGGCCAGACGGAGGTGGGGCCGATGGCGAACAAGCGGCGTCTGTCCGCAACCGCCGAGCTGGTCGACGACGCTGTGAAAAAGGGCGCGCGCGTTCGCGCCGGCGGTCCGTCGGAGCGTAACTCCGGCTATTTTTGGAACCCCACCGTCATCTCCGATCTGCCCGCAGATGCCAGGTTGATGAACGAGGAGCCGTTCTCCCCCATCGCGCTGATGGCTCCGTTCAAGTCCGTCGAAGATGCGGTGGTCGAGGCAAACCGGCTGCCTTACGGTTTGGCGGCCTATGCCTTCACCCGATCTCACAAGACGGCTCACGAGGTTGCTTCGAACGTCGAAGTCGCGATGTTCGGGGTCAACCAATACTCCATCACCGTTGCCGAAACCCCCTTCGGAGGGATCAAGGAAAGCGGGTTCGGTTCCGAAGGCGGGATCGAAGGGCTCCAGGGCTACATGGTGAACAAGTATACCAGCGAAGCCTTTGCCTAGAGCTTCGCGTCAACGAGCAACTGCCATCCGAAGAAAGGAATCGAAATGGCGACTGAAATGGAACTCAAGGATGCTGAAGCCGCGGCCAAGGAAGGTCGGCTGCTAATGAAAGAGGCGTTTGCCACGCGCGACCCGCATAAGATCGCAGCCCGTTTCTGCGCGGACGGCTCGTTTATCAACGGCCGCGGGCAGGTGCCCATGGGCGACGTCTACCAAGGCCACGAGGCGATCGCCGGCTACTTCGCGAAGCTCTTCGCCGACACTCCGGACGTCGCTTGGACTGAATCGGCGGAGCCGATCTTCTCGGGTAACAAGATCGTCGCTCAGTGGCGGCGGACCGCCACGACGAAGTCGGGCGAAAAGCTCGACTGGCTCGGGCTCGACATCTACACGTTCCGCGGCACCGAAGTGCTCTGCAAGGACACCTTTATCAAAGACGTAAAATAACAGCGCGAGGGATGTGTGGCCTCACGCATCCCTCGATAACAATCCAGAGGGCAATGATATGCTGAGAAGACTTCTTCTTTCGGCCGCGGTTTTCTCTGCGGTCTCGATTGGCTCCGCGGCTGCCGCCACGCTCAAAGTCGTGGCACACGCAGACCCCAAGATCCTCGACCCGACTTGGTCCACCAACTACATCAGCCGAAACCACGGCTACATGATCTATGACACGCTTTTCGCTGAAGACGAGAAGGGAGTAGTCCGTCCGCAGATGGCGGAGGGCTACACGCTCAGCGACGATCGCCTTACCTACACGATCACGTTGAGGGACGGTCTCAAGTGGCACGACGGCGCTGCGGTCACGACCGCTGACGTGGTCCCGTCCATCAAGCGGTGGGCTTCTGTCGACAGAGCCGGCCGCGCCCTCGCGGCTTTCATGAAGGACATCAAGGTCGTCGACGAGAAGACGTTCCAGATCGTCCTCAACGCTCCGTTCGGCCATGTCATCGAAGTGCTGGGGAAGGGCGACGCGAACGTGCCGTTCATCATGCCCGCGCGCGTTGCAGCCACTCCGGCCACGGAGCAGATCAAGGAGTACATCGGCTCGGGCCCGTTCAAGCTCGCACTCGGCGAGTGGAAGCCCGGGGAGCGGATCGTCTACCTCAAGAACGAAGACTACAAACCCCGCAGCGAGCCGCCGTCAGCATTCTCCGGCGGGAAGGTGGCTTACGTCGACCGGGTGGAATGGGTCACGATGCCAGACCAGTTCACTGCGGTGAACGCTCTCGTCGCCGGCGAAGTCGACATCATCGAGGCGCTTCAGCCGGATCTCTTCCCGGTCGTCGAATCCAAGAAGGACATCAAGCTCTTCCAGTGGAACGAGGCTGGACTTCAGAGCGTGCTGCGGTTCAACCACCTGCAGCCGCCGTTCAACAACGTCGAAGCGCGTCGCGCGGTGATGAGCGCGATCCAGCAGGACATGTTCATGACAGCCCAGCACGGCGATCCCCGCTTTTTCCGCCCCTGTAACGATCCCCTCGGGTGCGAGGTGGGAGAGAAAGGGCCCTACGGTGACCTCCTGCTAAAGCCTGACCTGCCCAAAGCGAAAGCGCTCCTGAAACAGTCGGGGTACAACGGCGCTCCGGTCGCCGTCCTTCACCAGACGGATCTGATCTCATCGAACAAGATGGCCCCGGTCTTGAGCAACGTGCTCACCAATGTCGGGTTCAAGATCGACGTGCAGTCGATGGATTCCCAAACCTACTTCGTCCGGAGAAACAACCGCGGGCCTGCTGGCAACGGCGGCTGGAACATCTTCTTCACCGTCAGCCTCATGTCGAACGTCCCCAACCCGATGTACAACATCTTCACCGACGCATCCTGCGAGAAAGCATTCGTCGGCTGGATGTGCGATCCAGAGCTTGAAACGATGCGACGGGCCTACGAGGTCGCGGGATCTCCCGAACAGGCAAAGCGGATCGCCGACCAGATTTCCAAGCGGATCGTCGATCAGGCTCACTTCGTGCCGATGGGCATCTACAATGTATTCGGTGCCTACCGGAACGACAGGGTGTCCGGTTGGCTCAAAGCACCTGCCGCCATCTTCTGGAACATCAAGAAAAGCCAGTGAAGTACCGGGAGCCCCCGGCCGCGACAAGGCCGGGGACGACGACAACGTCCTTTTGTAGTTGGAGCGATCGATGTTCAGTTATGCGATGCGGCGTTTTATAACGACGATACCTGTCTTGCTCGGGATCTCCGTTCTGGTCTTCCTGACGCTCCGGGTGTCGTCCGGAGACCCTGCCGCCATTCTCGGCGGAGACGCGGTCACGACAGAGCAGATCGAAGCTATCAGACAGCAGCTGGGCCTCGGAGAGCCTGTCTGGAAGCAATACCTGCTCTGGCTCTCTCACGCTTTACGCGGCGACTTCGGGGTGTCTTACTACTACAAGATGCCAGTCACGCAGCTCATCCTGTCACGCGTCGAACCGACGATGGTCCTCGCGGTCCTGACGCTTGCAGTATCAATCCTGATCGCGATCCCGCTCGGTACGGCGGCGGCGCTTAGAGCCGGCTCGATCGCGGACAGCCTCTCGACGGCAGTGGCCGTAGTCGGCTTTTCTGTTCCCGTGTTCGTGGTCGGCTACGCGCTCATCGGACTCTTCTCGATCAAGCTCGGCCTCACTCCGGTCCAGGGGTACCACCGACTGTCCGACGGCGCGCTGGCCACGCTTGCCAGCACCATCCTGCCGTCGCTGGCGCTCGCCACTGTCTACATCGGCCTTCTCACGCGCATAACCAGGGCAAGCGTGCTGGAAGTCCTCAATGCCGACTACGTCCGGACGGCGAAGGCGAAAGGCCTCATGCCGCTTCCGATCACCATAAAGCACGTTCTGCGCAACGCGGCAGCCCCTATCGTCACGGTGGTCGCGATGGGTTTCGCAAGCCTCATCAGCGGCGTCGTGGTCACCGAAAGCGTCTTCAATATTCCCGGTCTCGGGAGGCTGATGGTCGATGCGGTGCTGGCGCGCGACTACCCGTCCGTGCAGGCGATCATCCTGATTTTCACGGTCTTCTACGTCTTGATCAATCTTCTCGCGGACATCTCGTACGGGATCTTGGACCCGCGCGTCGCCAGCTGACACCCGCATCGTTGGATAGGAAAATGAAGAAACCAGTCCTTTCGCTATCGTACGCCATAGTGGCTGTCATCCTGCTGATGGCAATTCTCTCGCCCCTGATCGCGTCCGCGGATCCGAATTTCGTCGATCCGTTCAACCGCAACCTAGCTCCGCTCGCGTCGGTCAACACGGCTTTCCTCGAAGACAAGTCCGCTCGGCTAGCCGTATTCGGAACGGACGGGCTTGGACGAGATATCCTCAGCAGAATGGTCTACGGGGCGCGCACGTCGATCCTGATCGGATGCTCGGTCACGGTCGTCGCGGTTCTGCTGGGCACCCTCATCGGGCTGATCTGCGGCTCGTTCAGGAGCGCCGACGGCGTGATCATGCGCGTGATGGACGGCCTCATGGCAATTCCCGCCATCCTCCTCGCCATCGCGTTCATGACTGCAATCGGGAGCGGCGTGTGGACGGTGATCCTGGCTATCACGGTGGTCGAGGTGCCGAGGGTAGTTCGCCTCGTGCGGTCGGTGGTCCTTTCCGTGAGGCAGGAACCATACATCGAGGCGGCGGTATCGCTGGGAGTCCCGACGGGCCGTCTGCTCGCCCGCCACATCCTTCCCAACGCCGTCGGTCCTCTTACGGTCCTGGCAACGTTCATACTGAGCGCCGCCATCCTTCTGGAGGCCACCCTGTCCTTCCTCGGTCTGGGCATGCCGCAGGACGTACCGACTTGGGGCAACACGATCGCGGAAGGGCGCACCCTGTTCCAGATCCACCCCCATAACATCTGGATACCCGCGGCCTTCCTCTCTCTCACGGTCCTTAGCGTCAACGTTATCGGAGACGGCTTGCGCGACAAGCTCGACCCTAAGAACGCGTCCAGGGCCCGGTAGAACAGCGCGCCAGAATTCCGGAAAATGAACAGGCCTCTCAAGGTGGTACGTGCTTATGACAAACAAACTCCTCTCAGTGGTCGACGTTAGCGTCTCTTTCGGCAGCGGCCAGAAGTGGAAGCCCGTCACCAGCGATGTCAGCTTCGACATCGGCCACGGCGAAACGGTCGCCATTGTCGGTGAATCAGGCTCCGGCAAGAGCGTGACCGCCTTGTCGATCATGCGCCTGTTGCCGGAGCGGACGACACGCATCTCGGGACGCGTGGAGTTCGACGGCCGCGACCTGACGGCATACTCGAGCGCCCAGATGAGAGACGTCCGCGGCAACGAAATCGGGATGATTTTCCAGGAGCCCATGACGAGCCTCAACCCGACTATGTCGATCGGAGACCAGATCGGCGAGGTGCTGGTCCGCCATCGGGGCCTCTCCCGCGCCAGAGCGCGCAAAGACGTGCTCGAACTTCTGGCGCGAGTGAAAATCCCCGCAGCGGAACGCCGGATTGACGAGTATCCCCATAACTTCTCCGGCGGGATGAGGCAGCGCGTGATGATCGCGATGGCGCTCGCCTGCAAACCGAAGCTTCTCATCGCCGACGAACCGACGACCGCCCTCGACGTCACGATCCAGAACCAGATCCTCCAGCTCATCAAGGAACTGCAGGAGGAAGAGAAGATGGCGGTGATGTTCATCACGCACGACATGGGAGTGGTCGCCGAAACCGCCGACCGGACTGTCGTCATGTATAACGGCCGGGTGGTCGAGCGGGGCGAGACGTCCCGGATATTCTTCCAATCGGAAGAACCCTACACCAAGAGGCTTCTCGCTGCCGTCGCGCCGCTCGACGCCTCGCGGTTCAAAAACCGTCCGGTGCGTTATGCCGAGTACGGGTCCGATGGAAGCATCTCCAGGCTGGAGGAGGAACAAGCAGACACGGTAGATGGAACCTCAACACCGGCGCTGTCGGTCGAGAACCTCACGACGCGCTTCGTGATCCGCGACAAGCTCTTCAAGCGAGCTGTTGGCAAGGTCCACGCGGTCGAGAACGTGACCTTCTCCATCCAGCCGGGGGAGACTCTGTCCCTGGTCGGCGAATCCGGGTGCGGGAAGTCAACGACAGGCCGATCCATCTTGCAGCTCGTCAAGCCCGTCTCGGGCACTATCCGGCTGTTCGGGCGCGATCTCAGCAACCTCAGCGGGGCGGACTTGAGAGCTGAGCGCCAGTCCCTGCAGATGGTCTTCCAGGATCCGTTCGCCAGCCTGAACCCCCGCTTCACTATCGAAGATGCCTTGGTGGAGCCCATGCGCTGCGCTGGCGTCGATACGGTGACAGCGCTTTCCAAGGTGCCCGAGCTCCTGACCCTCGTCGGCCTGAACCCCGAAATGGCCAACAGGTATCCCCACGAGTTTTCGGGAGGCCAGAGGCAGCGGATATGCATCGCGAGGGCGCTGTCCGTGTCGCCGAAGGTCATCGTCGCCGACGAAGCCGTCTCCGCGCTGGACGTGTCCGTCAAGGCGCAGATCGTGAACCTTCTCCTGGATCTCCAGCAAAGGCTCGGCCTGTCGTACCTGTTCATCTCCCACGATATGACGGTGGTCGAGCGGGTAAGCCACAGGGTAGCCGTCATGTATCTCGGCGAGATCGTCGAGATCGGGCCCCGCGCGGAGGTTCTGGGCAATCCGCGCCACCCGTATACCCGCCGCCTCTTGAGCGCGGTTCCGATCGCCGACCCGTCTCGCCGCGGCCAGCGAGCGGCCGGCGGGTTTCACGAAATCAAGAACCCGATCCGGGACGTCGATTATGTCTCGCCCCCAAGAGAATACCAGCAGGTGAGCGACACCCACTACGTCATGGCTGAATCATGACGTGCGGATCTCCGCCATCGAATAGAAGAAGAGGAACTGCCGTGGACACGATCAATGCATATGCCGTGGAATATTGCCGACCTGTCGAAGATGCCGTTTCCGACCGATACGGCGAGGGACATGGCATCTCGACGCCCGAAAACCCCGTCATCGACCACATGCTGATGCACAGGACGATACGCAGGTTCACGTCTGATCCCGTGGCCGAAGATGACGTGCGGACGGCGATCGCCGCGGCGCAGTCCGCCGCGACGTCGTCGCATCTCCAGAGCTGGAGCGTCGTGAAAATCTCGGATCCGGCGCACAAGCGCGAAGTGAACGCGCTTTGCGGAAACCAGGGCCAGATCGAAGCCGCGCCCCTTATGCTCGTGTGGCTTTCCGATCAGAGCCGCAACCACGCGATCGGCGGAGAAGAGGCGGTCCCCCGCGAAGGGTTCGAATATTTCGAGGCCAGCCTCCTCGGGATAGTGGACTCCTGCATAGCGGCGCAGAACGCGGCTCTCGCGTTCGAGGCGCTTGGCTACGGTACGTGCTACATCGGGGCCGTCAGAAACAACGCTGCGAAGCTGGCAACGCTTCTCAATCTTCCGGATCGCTGCTTCCCCGTCACGGGTCTAGTCGTCGGCAGGCCCGACCCGAGCCACGACACCGACATAAAGCCAAGACTGCGCCAGGAAGTGGTCGTCCACGACGAGACTTACAGGACAGCGGACTTCGACGAGATCAGGGCCTACAACCGGGTCATGAACGAGTTCCAGGAAAAGCAGCGCCTGTCTCCGGTCGACTGGTCGAACAAGGTTGCCGTCCGCCTGAGCGGGAAGAGCTCTCTGCACGGTCGGGATCGTTACATGGAGTACTTGCGGTCCGTCAACGCGGGAAGCCTGTGACGGGATGGGCAAACCGGGAAGGCGTAAGTAGGTTTGAGTGGTGCCCCTAACGCCACACTCCATTGACAACGCGCGGAGAGGGCTGTGCACTCCCGCGCCGGATGGATCGGATTGGCAACCTCCACATACCGAGGTCACCGCCGACCTCGTCGCCGTTGACGAAGAAGATGTCGCCCGCCATCGCTTTCGACGCTTCTATTTCGACTTCGGCTGCATCCAGCGCTTCCGCTTGTTGTTCGCCTTCTGAGCCATCAGGTTGGCAGACCTCGTAGCGGCGAAGCCCGCCGGGCGGGTCAAACACCTCGCTTTCCTCCCCAAGCGAGACGCCGGCGCTGGGGAGCGAGGTCCCGATCTGCACGTTGTTGATGCAAGACGACCCGATGGGGCAGGGCTTGCCTTAACCAGTTTCACCCATTTTGGCCCGCCGACGAGTATCGCAAAGTACATGACGCCTGCTTTGCCTCGCGAACCCCGCTTTCCAGCAATGCGTCGAAGAAGACGCGATGCGTCTGCCGCCAAGGGTGGACGTGGCGGTCGCAGTAGTGGTCGTGGATGATCGCCGCCTTGATGAAAGCGGCCTCGAATGGCTGGCCTACAAATGGTCTGTCCCAGGGCGGAATGGATGCGCCGTCCGTCAGCAGTCCGGCTCTCGCCATCCAGCCCAATCCCCACAGGTCGACATAGCCGAACTCTTTCTCGACAGTGCAAAATCCTTCCGCCTCACACCCGACAGGAACGAGCTTCAGTTCTCCGACGAACGCGGCAAGAGATGGCGACGCGAAGGTGAGCGCGATCACTCCCCAGCAGACAAGGCGTCTGGTGATCATGGCACCTTCCTCGTCACGAGCGTAAGTGGCAAGCGTTGAGAGACCGACACAGCTTCAGCATCGGGACGCCAAGATCTCCCGCCAATCCCGCCGCCGACATGCACTTGACGAGTTCCACGCCCCTGTATCCCGGTCTGACGAGCCTAAGCAGCGCGTGGGTGGCGGCACAGTATGGAAAAGCATGGAGGTCCCGCTCATTCGACCGTACGAGGACGTCGAGACCTTCGAGTCGCCGTCGAACGCTAGGGCGCTCATGATGTCGACGCCGGGGCAGCAGATGTCGCCACCGGAGTTCGAGAAATAGGCCCTCTTTCCCCTGCTGTCGTGCGCGGCGACGATCACGCCATTCTCGACACCTCTCTTGCGTGCCTCGAGAGCTGCCCAGTTGAAGGGGCTAGCGTACTTTGCGGAGATTGGCCTTTGCCCTCTGTCGCAGTCGTTTCCGGCGGCCGAGAACACGACCTTATCACATGCTTCTCATGATCCAGGTCGTGACATTTTATAGGAAAATAATCCTTTTGCAAACTTGTGGTTAGTTTTGACGCTGTGACAATTTGCATCGAATCCTACAACTTTTCCGCCAGGACCTAGCCATCAGAGCCTTCTCGATATATCCAATGCGATATATTGCATAGCGGCTACGGATGGGGTCGGCGTTTGGACTGGCTGGTATTGAGCGACGAGGAATGGACCGCGATCAGGCTCAGCCTGAAGGTTTCCGCCGTCGCGATGATCGTCAGCCTGCCGTTCGGCCTTCTCGTCGCATACCTGCTCGCCCGCGGAAAATTCTGGGGCAGGTCGATCCTGAACGGCATCGTCCACCTGCCGCTCATCCTGCCGCCGGTCGTCACCGGTTTTCTGCTGCTGATACTGTTCGGGCGACGCGGCGTCGTTGGCGCCTTTCTCAACGAATATCTCGGCATCGTTCTCTCCTTCCGGTGGACGGGCGCGGCGCTTGCCTGCGGCGTCATGGGCTTTCCGCTGATGGTGCGCTCCATCCGGTTGTCGATCGAGGCCGTCGACCGCAAGCTGGAGGAGGCGGCCGGTACGCTCGGCGCGGGACCCGCGTGGGTTTTCATCACCGTGACGCTGCCGCTTATCCTGCCGGGCGTGATCGCCGGCATGATCCTTGCCTTCGCCAAGGCAATGGGCGAGTTCGGCGCGACGATCACCTTTGTCTCCAATATTCCCGGTGAAACCCAGACCCTTTCGGCAGCGATCTACACATTCACGCAGGTGCCGGGCGGTGATGCCGGGGCGATGCGGCTGACGCTGGTCGCGATCGCCATCTCGTTTGCAGCGCTGCTCGCCTCGGAGTTCCTGGCTTATCTCGTCGGCAGGAGGGTCAATATCGAATGACCCTCGTCGTTAACGCATGGCAGGCGCTGGGAGAGTTTGTTCTCGACGCGGGCTTCACGTCGGATGGCGGCGTGACTGCGCTGTTCGGGCCTTCGGGCTCCGGCAAGACGTCGCTGGTGCGGGTGATTGCAGGACTGTCGAAGCCGGATCACGGGCGGTTGGTGGTCGATGGCGAAACGCTGCTCGACACCGAAAGCCGTATTTTCGTGCCAAAGCACAAACGACGTTTCGGCTACGTCTTCCAGGAGAGCCGGCTTTTCCCGCACCTCTCTGTGCGTCAGAACCTCGCTTATGGCCGCTGGTTCGCACCCAGGACAGCGCGGCCGGAAAATTTCGATCGGATTGTCGGATTGCTTGGCATTGGCATGCTGCTCGACCGACGGCCGGGGAAGCTTTCAGGTGGCGAAAAACAGCGCGTCGCGATCGGTCGGGCATTGCTTTCCGCTCCGCGTCTCCTTCTGATGGATGAGCCGCTCGCCGCGCTCGACGACCAGCGCAAGGCCGAAATCCTGCCCTATCTCGAGCGCCTGCGCGACGAAACCTCGACGCCGATCGTCTATGTCAGCCATTCGGTCTCGGAAGTGGCGCGGCTTGCCGACAAGGTGGTGACAATGAAGGCCGGCCGGGTCGAGGCCGTCGGTACGCCCTCCGAAGTCCTATCTCTGCCGTCGGCGGATCGCCGCGATGCCGGCGCGGTGCTGACCGGCGTGGTTGAGGTTATCGATATCCCGCACCGGCTGGCGACGATCCGGCTGTCGCAGGCGCAGATCGTCGTGCCGAATGCGCATGCCCAAGAGGGCTTGAGCGTCCGCGTGCATATCCCGGAACGGGACGTAATGATCGCCACCCGGCGGCCGGAGGGCCTGAGCGCCCTTAATATCCTTGCCGGCACGATCGCCGCGATCGAACCGGATGGCGACGGCATGGTTCGCATCCGCATCCGCTGCGGCGAGGACATCCTGCTCTCCCGCATCACCGCGCTTTCCGTCGAGCGCCTGGACCTCAAGCTCGAAAAACCGGTATTTGCGGTGATCAAGACTGTCGCGCTGGAGCGGTAAACTCGCTCTTTTCAAAGTCGTCCGCATTATCGTACATACATTTAATGAAGATCACCTGGGACGATTCCAAACGCCAGAACAAGGCCGCTTCAAAGTGATCGGAGAACTAAACGGCCGGATCATCATTGCGGTCGTCTTTCGACCGCCCGGTTCGCAAGCGCTGTCGGTGATTTCCATGCGCCTGGCAAGCCGCAAGGAAAGGAAGCTCCCATGAGGCAGTCCCGCATGAACGACGATCTGCGGAAGGCTGCGGGAATATAATCGAACCCGAATTCCGAGGGTCGTCGAGCGGCCCGTTCGTTGGCCTGTTCGTCTTGCGGGGCTCCGGCTCGTGTGAGGGCCGGCCTTGCAAATTAGCCCCTGAATAAATTTTGCACACGCGTACATTTTGTCATCTGGGTGTTATGGAGCGCCTCTAGACCGCTTCCTGTTGATGATCTTCAGCGCTTCCGGAGCCTTGGGCCGATAGGGTCTCTCAGGGTTCGGAAGAAGCCATTTCGCTCTTCGGGGAGTAAACCATGACTGTTCTTCCGATACTCAAATCCGCCACGCTTGCGGCCATTCTCTTCGCCTCCACCGCCGTCTTCGCGTCGGCCAAGGATGTCACCATCTCCGTCTGGTCCGGCGGTTCCGGGCCGAACGACAACTATCGCACCGATGCGTTCGACATCGCTGCCGATATTCTCGAGCGCGAAGCCGCCATCCGCGGCGAACAGCTCAACATCATCGTCCAGAAGACGCCCTATTCCGGCTGGGAAGATTTCAAGCAGGCGCTGACGCTGGCCGCCGAAGCCAAGAAGGCTCCGAACATCGTCGCCACCGGCCATGAAGACATCGGCCCCTGGGCGCAGGCCGGCCTCATCGTTCCGGTCGAGAAGTTCATCGACCTCGACTCGTGGCCGATCAGCGACATCTATCCGAACCTGATGGAGATCACCTCCTTCAACGGCGCCGTCTACGGCATCCCGCAGGACGCCGAATCCCGCCCCTTCTTCTTCTGGAAGCCCTACATGAAGGAAATCGGCTATTCGGATGCCGATATCGAGGCTCTGCCGGCCAAGGTCGAAAAGGGCGAATATACGCTGAAGAACGTCCTCGAAGACGCCAAGAAGATGCAGGACAAGGGCCTCGTCCAGGCGGGCTACGGCTTTTATCCCCGCAACAGCAACGGCCCGGACTACTGGCAGTTCTACACGTCCTTCGGCGGCGTGATGGAAGAGGAAGGCAAGCTCGTTTTCGACAAGGCTGCGATGAAGCGCACCTACCAGTATTTCGCCGATCTCGTGAAGGCCGGCGTCACCAAGAAAAACCACATCGGCATGCCGGGCGACCAGTGGTGGAAAGAAGTTGCCACCGGCAAGGCGGGCATCTGGCACGGCGGCACCTGGCACTATGCGCGCCTGGTCAACCAGGAAGGCCTGAAGGACTTCTTCAACAATGTTCAGTTCACGCTGATCCCGGCCGGCGAAGGCGGCAAGTCCAACACGCTGACCCATCCGCTCGCTTACCTGCTGATGGCCGGCCATACCGACGAAGCGACCCGGATCGCTGCCGACCTGATCAAGATCGCTTCCGAGCCGCGCATCAACGCGCTGCATGCGATCAAGTCGGCCCATCTCGGCATCTCGCCGTCGGAAACCAAGGTCGATCTCTACTCCGCCGACCGCTGGGCTTCCGAGGCCACCGAGCGCCTGCTGCCGCATGCCAACGCCATGCCGAACAATGCCGATTTCGGCAAATACTGGACGATCATGTGGAAGAACCTCGAAGCATCCTGGACGGGTGCCAAGACGGTCGATGCCGCGGTCAACGATGCCGAAACCGAGCTGAAGTCGACGCTCGGCGCAGCGATCATCATCCGCTGATGCAAGGCGACTTATCTCGCTCATTCAGGGCGGGATAGGTCGTTCGCCTTCCGGGCGAAACGTCTCGCCCCGAACTGCGGGCGGCGCTCGCTCCGCCGCCCGCATCCCATCCGCGTATCCCAAGGCTTCACCCATGCGAACGTCACGAACGCTCGGACTGGTGATGATCGCACCCGCGGCGATCATGATCTTCCTGTTCTTCCTGATGCCGGTCGTCCTGACCGCCATCTTCGCCATGACCAATATGAGCACCGCAACGGGCATTTCCGGCGGCGCCTGGCAGGTCACGCAAGGCGCCATCAATCGCCTGAAGGCAGACATGCCGGACCTTGCGGGCGGCATTGCCGAGCCGCGTTTCGTCATCGACGAGGAGGGACTTGCAGCCCTTGAAGCCCTGAAGATCAAGGCAGGTTTCAGCATCGAACTGCGTACCAGCCACATGGGGGAGGTCTTTCCCTCGCGTCGAGAGGCCGAACGCATGATCAAGGCGCTGAAGGACCGGCCCTCGACCCGCGAGGTCAAGCAGATTTCCGACCTCTTCAACCGCTCGGTTCTGAATACCCGGTTCGAGAACCGCGACGGACTGATGGCAAGCCTGAACAAGCTCGGCTTTACGCTGACCCCGGCCGAACAGGAGACTGTCGCCGCGGCCACCTATACCGGCTGGGTATGGACGACGGAGAATTTCAAAATCATCGGCAACTCGCCGGACATGGCGCAGATCTTCCTCAACACCGCCTTCTACGTCTCGGTGACGCTGCTCCTCTTCAACGTCAGCTACGCGCTCTTCCTCGCCATCACGACCCACTACATGCCGGCTTCGACCGCATCCATCTTCCGCGCCATCTGGCTGCTGCCGCGCATCACGCCGGTGGTCATCTACGTGCTGATGTGGAAATGGCTGACCTGGGATAGCGGCTTCATCTCGATGTTCATGGGCCAGTTCGGTTATCCGGTAAAAAACTACCTGCTCGACAGTGCCTATAACGCCTGGTTCTTCGTGATCCTGATCAACGGCTTCATCGGCGCTTCGATGGGCATGCTGGTCTTCTCTTCCGCCATCAAGGCGATCCCGCAGACGCAGTTCCATGCAAGCGAGGTCGATGGCGCCAGCCGTTGGCAGCAGGTCCGCCACGTCATCCTGCCGCAGCTTCGCTGGCCGATCCTGTTCGTCACCTGCTACCAGACCCTGTCGCTGCTCGCCTCCTTTAACGAAATCCTCCTCTCGACCCGCGGCGGGCCGGGGCGGGCGACCGAAGTATGGTCGCTCGCCGCCTACCACACCGCGCTCAACAACTACACCGGCAATCTGGAATACGGGCTGGGCGCGGCCATGGCGCTGGTGCTGGTGGTTGTCGGCATCGTGCTGTCGCTCATCTACCTGCGCATCTTCCGTTACGACACGCTGATCTCCAAGCCGCTGATCGAGGATTGAGCATGGCCGAAAAACCGCAAATCTCGTCAAACACGACCTCGGCGAATTTCTCGAGCCTCCCGGTGATCCTGCTGCTGGGCCTTTTCAGCCTGCCGCTGCTGGTGATGTATGCCTATCTCTTCGTCGACACGATCAGCGACACGGAAGTCGGCTCGCTGATCCCCAACGAGTTCACGCTGCGCCACTGGAGTTTCCTCTGGGAGACCAAGACCGGCAAGCCGAATATCTGGCTCGTCACGCTCAACACCTTCATTTTCGCAAGCTGCATCACCGGCGTCATCCTTACGGTCTCGTCGATGGCGGGTTATGTTCTGTCGCGCCTCAACGTGCCGGCACGCGGCTTTTTCCTTGCCGGTGTCATGGTGCTGCACGCCTTCCCGTCGGTGACGCTGATCATCGCCATCTTCATCGTGCTGCAGTGGATCGGCCTCTACAATTCGCTGATCGGGGTGATCCTGGTAAAGGCTGCGGTCGAACTTCCGCTCGGCATCTGGCTGATGAAGGGGTTCTACGACACCGTGCCCTGGGAGATCGAGATGGCCGGGACGGTCGACGGCGCGTCGCGCTTCACGGTCTGGCGCCGGCTGGTGCTGCCGCAGATCAAGCCGGCGGTGATGGCACTTGGCCTGTTTTCCTTCCTCACCGGCTGGAGCGAGTTCATCATGCCGCAGGTGCTGGCGCCAGGCGCGAAGGTGCAGGTGCTATCGGTCTATCTGGCGAGCCTGATCATCGACGACAACAATTTCGATTTCGGCACCTTCAAGGCCGTGGGCGTCTTCTACGTCGTGCCGGTGCTGATCCTCTACGTCTTCTTCCAGAAGCATCTCATGAACATCTATGGCGGAGGCACCAAGGGCTGATGCGTATACTGCTCGACAAGTTTTCCAAGAGTTTCGGCTCCACCAGAATTATCGAAGACATGGATCTCGAAGTGGGTTCCGGCGAAATGCTGGCACTGCTCGGGCCTTCCGGCTGCGGCAAGTCGACCACGCTGTTTGCCGTCTGCGGCATCCACCGACCGACCTCGGGCCGCATCCTGTTCGGCGACCGGGACGTCACCCATCTGCCGAGCCAGGAACGCAATGTCGGTGTCGTCTTCCAGTCCTATGCGCTTTATCCGCATATGACGGTGGAGGAGAATATCGGCTTTCCGCTGATGGTGAAGCGGGTCGCCGCCGCCGATATCAAGAAGCAGGTCGCGGATATCGCGGCACTCGTCCATATCGGCGATCTCCTGGGTCGCCGGCCGGCGCAGCTTTCCGGCGGCCAGCAGCAGCGCGTGGCGCTCGCCCGTGCCCTGATCCGCCGCCCGGACGTGCTTCTCCTCGACGAGCCGCTCGCCAATCTGGACGCAAAACTCCGCCTCGACATGCGCTCGGAAATCCGCCGGCTGCAGAAGGAGACGGGCATCACCGCCATCCTCGTCACCCATGACCAGGTGGAAGCAATGTCGATGTGCGACCGCATTGCCATCATGAAATCGGGCGAGATCGTCCAGATTGCCACTCCGTCGGATATGTACAAGGATCCTCGGACATCCTTCGTCGCCAGTTTCCTCGGCAATCCGCCAATCTCCTTCCTCAAGGGCCGGGCGCAGCAGGGCGCCTTCGTGCTTGGCGAAAACGGCTTGCGCCTGCCGCTTGCGGCGCTGTCGGGCATTGCGGACGGAACCGCGCTCAGCCTCGGCGTCCGTCCCGAACATTTCGGAACTGCGGGCGGTGTGCCCGTCGAGGGACGGGTGGTGTTTGCGGAAACGCAAGGGCGCGAAAACCTCTACGACGTCGTGTTGCCGGACGGTTCCGTGCTGCGCTCGATCCAGCCGGTGCGCGACGACGTGAAGCCGGGCGACAGCGTGCGCTGGAACCTCGACAGTGCCTCGACCTTCGTATTTGCCGCAGACGGACAGAGATTGTGACGGAGGCCTCGATGCACGACTTTTCCGCCTTTTTCGGCAAATTCGGCTGGCCGGAAGGGAAGGGCCGGCTGCCCTTTTGCATCGGCCACCGCGGCGCAAGCGGCCATGAACGGGAAAACACGCTGACGGCCTTCCGCCGCGCTGCCGAACTCGGCGCCGAAATGTGGGAACTCGACACCCAGATGACCTCGGACGGCGTGGTCGTTGTCTCCCATGACGACCATCTGCAACGGGTCTTCCAGAAGGACCTGCACATTTCGCAGATGACGTTTGCGGAGCTGCGCGCGGCGGTGCCGGATGTGCCGAGCTTTGCGGAAGTCGCGGCCCTCGGCCGCGAGACTGGCTGCGGCCTTTACGTTGAGCTGAAGCGGCCGGGCACTGGCGCGCTCTGCTGGCGACACCTGAAGGACATGGACCAGCGCTTCGCCTGCCTCGGTTCCTTCGATACCGCCCAGGTGCGCGAACTGCGCGAGATGGGCTGCGACTATCCGCTCTCGGTGCTCATCCGCGTCGGCCACGATCCGCATGCGGCAGGCGAGGCGGCCGGCGCCGACATCCTGCATCTCTGCTGGGAAAAGGCGAGCGACACGCCGCAGGAATTCGTCACCGAGGAACTGATCGACAGGGCTTTTGCCGAGGGCAAGGAGATCGTCCTCTGGCACGAGGAACGGCCGGACGTACTGAAGGATATCATGGTCCTGCCGGTGCTTGGAATCTGCACCGACCTGCCGGAGCTGATGCGGCCGAGGGAAATAAGCGGCATGTCCCGCGAGCAGCGGCGCGTCACCTCCTTCGATGTCGCCCGTGCGGCCGGTGTCTCCCGCGCCGCCGTGTCGCGCGCCTTCACCCCGGATGCGAGCGTTTCGGAAAAAACCCGCCAGAAGGTCTACCAGGCGGCCAAGGAACTCGGTTACCGGGTCAACTATCTCGCCCGCAGCCTCACCAACAAGCGGTCCGATTTCGTCGGCCTGGTGGCCGCCGGCCTCGACAACCCGTTCCGCACCCAGCAGCTCGAAAATCTGGCCCGCGCGCTGATTGCCCGCAACTACCGGCCGATCCTGCTGCCGACTTCCAAGGAGGCGGACAGCGCCACCGTCATCGGCCAGCTGCTGCATTACGCGGTCTCCGGGGTCATCGTCACCTCGGATGCGCCGCCCTCGCATATCTTCGAGGAATGCGCGGTCGAGGGCGTGCCGATCGTGCTGGTCAACAAGGGCGAGGATTTTCCCTTTGTCGATCGGGTCGTTTCCGATGACCGGATGTCGGGTTACACCGCCGTTGACCATCTCGTCGAGGCGGGTGCCAAGAAGCTCGCCGTCATCGCCGGTACGGCCGTCTCCTATTCCTCGCGCCGCCGCGCCGAGGCTTTTCAGAGCCGCTGCCAGATGCTCGGGCTCGACGCACCTCTGATTCCGGTCGCCATCAACGACTACGCCCATGGCCACGAGGCTGCGCAGGCGCTGATCGACCTGGGCATAGACGGGGTGTTTTCGGTCAACGACTATATGGCCTGCGGCGTGCTCGACGGGCTCGCCAGGGCAGGCCGGAGCTACGGCTCGGTCAAGGTCATCGGTCATGACGACATCCCTCAGGCAAGCTGGTCGGCCTATGACCTCACCACATTCGTACAGCCCTGCGACGTACAGGCGGAGCAGGTGATCGATCTCCTGACCAGCCGGATGTCGGAACCGGACGCCGTCGCAAGGGTGGAATTCACGCCGGTGACGCTGATCAAAAGAAGAAGTGCATAAATGGCATCTGCATTCGATCTCTCTTCACTACAGTCTCGCGAAAGAACCGCAATCGAGCTCGCCCGCCGGGTCGGCATGCAGGCTGCCGCCTTCCGCGCCGAGGCGCTTCCCGAAACGCTCGGTGTCGAGAACAAGGGCCTGCAGGACTTCGTCACCGTCGCCGACAAGCGGGCCGAAGAAGCGATCCGTGCAGCGCTGCTCGGCGAATTCCCCGACGATTCCTTCATGGGCGAGGAGGGTGGGGGGCATTCCGGAGAGCGGGGCACCTGGGTGGTCGATCCGATCGACGGCACCACCAATTTCATCCGCGGCTTTCGCCACTGGGGAGTCTCGATCGCTTTCGTTGCCGGCGGCAAGATTCTGGTGGGCGTGATATACGATGCCGCCCAGGACCGGGTTTTCCACGCGATCCGGGGTGAGGGGGCCTTCAAGGAAGGCAAGCCGATCGCAGCGGCAAAGACCAGCGATCCCAATCACGCGATTGCCATTCTCGGCCATTCCCGCCGCACCGATTTCGAGGACTACATCAACGTCTCACGCAAGCTTTACGAGCGCGGCATCGACTACCGCCGCATGGGGGCCGCCGCGATCGGCCTCATCCGCGTCGCCGAGGGCGTGTCCGATCTCTATTACGAACGGCACCTGTCCTCCTGGGACATGCTTGCCGGCGTGCTGATCGCCTCGGAGGCCGGCGCGACGATCGCAGTGCCGCCGCTCGACGAACTGCTTTCCCGCGGCGGGCCGGTGGTTGCCTGTTCACCGGGGCTTGCCGGCGAGTTCGCCTTCCTGATGGAAATGGAAGGCCTGCTTGCAGACGCGGAGTAATGCGGTCAGATAGCAGACGGATTGACCCGGCACATGCCGAGGTCAATGTATAGGGAGGAATCCGTTCGGGTTCCCGACACTTCTGCTAAGTGATTTTGATGCCATTCGAAGACAAAAAGAAAAACCGTGTAACGCTTCTCGACGTGGCGGCGCGCGCCAATGTGTCCCGCGCGACCGCTTCGCTCGTCATCCGCAAGAGCCCGCTGGTCGGCACCGAGACGCGGGCTCGGGTCGAGGAGGCGATGCGCGAACTCGGTTACGTCTACAATATGGGTGCCGCCCGGCTCAGGGCTGAACGCAGCCATACGGTCGGCGTCGTGGTGCCCAATCTCACCAATCCCTTCTTCGCGGAGCTTCTCTCCGGCATCGAATCAGTGATCGATGCAGCCGGCATGGTGGTGATCCTCGCCAATAGCGGCGATCTTGCCGAGCGGCAGGACATGGTCATGCAGCGCATGCGCGAGCACGGCGTCGACGGCGTCATCATCTGCCCGGCGGCCGCCACCGAACCGGAATTCCTCGACCGGATGGCGGAATGGGGCCTGCCGCTGGTTCAGGCGCTGCGGCATATTTCCGACGATATCGATTATGCCGGCGTCGATTATGCCGCCGGCATGCGCGAAGCGGTCGGCCATCTCGCCTCGCTCGGCCATCGCCGGATTGCCTTCGCGGTACACGGGCCTGTTCATTCCGCCTATCTGGAACGGATCGAAGGTTTTCGCGACGCAATGTTCTCCCGCGGCTTTGATCCGGACCTGATCATCCGTGTCCCCGACCAGACGGCGCAGATCCCGGGTTCGGCACATCTGCTGTTCGAGAACCGGGAAAAGCCGACCGCAGTTGTCTGCTTCAACGACGTGATCGCGCTTGGCCTTTCAGCCGGTCTTCACGATCTCGGGCTGAAGGTCGGTGAGAATTTTTCGCTGATCGGCTTCGACGACGTGACGGAAGCCGACATCATCCGCCCGCGGCTCACCTCTGTCTCCACCGCGCCGGTGACGATCGGCGAGAATGCCGCCCGCCTGCTGCTCGACCGCTTGAGCGATCCGCTGCTTCCGCCTCGCAGGGTTGTGAAGGAGACGCGGCTGCATATTCGCCAGTCCTGCGGGCCGATCGCCGGTCCGGCTCGATATTGATCCGTTAATTCCCGGTTGACGCCCGGGCGAAAAGCTTTTAGATCGATCTAAATGGAAAGGTCGCCGCAGAGGAGTGACGCTCTTTCAACATCATTGGGGAGGTCCCAAGTTGTACAATTTCAATTTCGAGCCCGTGTTTGCGGGTTTCGACCAGCTTCTGCTCGGCGCCTGGCTGACGATCCAGCTTTCGGTGGCGGCGATGATCATCGGCCTGATCGTCTCGATCGCCTGCGCCGCTGGCAAGACGTCCGGTATAGCGCCGCTGCGCTGGGTTATCGACGCCTATATCGAAATCATTCGCAACACGCCGTTCCTGGTGCAGATCTTCTTCATCTTCTTCGGCCTGCCGTCGCTCGGGATTTTCCTGACCCCGAACAGTGCGGCGCTCGTGGCGCTGGTCGTCAATTTCGGCGCCTACGGCACGGAAATCATCCGCGCCGGTATCGAGTCGATCCAGAAGGGGCAGATCGAGGCCGGCACCGCGCTCGGCCTCTCGAAGCTGCAGATCTTCCGCTATATCATCATGAAGCCGGCGCTGCGCACCGTCTATCCGTCGCTGACCAGCCAGTTCATCTACCTGATGCTGACCTCGAGCGTCGTCTCGGCGATCTCCGCCGACGACCTTGCCGCCGCCGGCAACAATCTGCAGTCGCAGACCTTCGCGAGCTTCGAGGTCTATATCGTCATAACGGTGATGTATCTCGTCATGTCGGTCGGTTTCTCGACGATCTTCTCGATAATCGAGAAGGCCGCCTTCAAATATCCGCTGAGCCGGTAGGAGCCTGACATGCCATTGATCAGACCTTTCGGCATCAACGAATTCTGGATCATCGTGCTTGCGGCGCAGTGGACCATCGCGCTCTCGGCGATCGCCTTTGCAGGCGGCGGCATCGGCGGCCTGCTGATCGCGCTGCTACGCGTCTCTGATGCAAAATGGCCGCGGCTGATCGCCACCGGCTTCATCCGCATCTTCCAGGGAACCCCACTGCTCATGCAGCTCTTCCTGGTGTTCTTCGGCATGAACATCCTCGGGTTTGCCATCAATCCCTGGCTTGCCGCAACCGTCGCGCTCACCCTGCATGCCAGCGCCTTCCTCGGCGAAATCTGGCGCGGCTGCATCGAAGCCGTGCCGCCGGGCCAGCGGGAAGCCGCGACCGCGCTCGGCCTGCGCTACTTCAATCGGATGCGCTACATCGTCCTGCCACAGGCCTCGAAGATCGCAGTGGCGCCGACGGTCGGCTTTCTGGTGCAGCTGATCAAGGGCACTTCGCTTGCGGCGATCATCGGTTTTACCGAGCTCACCCGCCAGGGCCAGATCATCAACAATGCAACGTTCAGCCCGTTCATGGTGTTCGGCACGGTGGCGGCGGTCTATTTCGTCCTCTGCTGGCCGCTTTCGGTACTTGCAAGACGCATGGAACTCAGATTTTCCCGCGCAACGGCACGTTGACGGGACCCGAGCCGGAGGGAGGAAAACCGGCGCAACAGAAAAGGGTAGGAAAATGAATATTTCTAGACGCATGGTTATGGCCGTCATCGGCGCAGGCCTGATGATGGGCGCAGGCGCCTCCACCGTATCGGCCCAGACCGTCGAAAGCATCAAGTCCGCAGGCACCGTCAAGATCGGCATGCTGGTCGACTTTCCGCCATTCGGCATCATGAACACGTCGAATGAGCCGGACGGTTATGACGCCGACGTGGCAAAGCTGCTTGCCAAGGAATTCGGCGTGAAGGTGCAGATCGTTCCGGTCACCGGCCCGAACCGCATCCCCTACCTCCAGAGCAACCAGGTCGATCTGCTCGTCGCCTCGCTCGGCATCACCGAAGAGCGCGCCAAGAGCGTCGATTTCTCCCAGCCCTATGCCGGCATTTCGATCGGCGTGTTCGGCGCAAAGGCGACTGCAATCTCCAAGCCGGAAGATCTCTCGGGCAAGACGATCGGCGTCGCCCGTGCCTCGACCCAGGATACCGGCGTGACCAAGATCGCTCCGGCCGACGCCAAGATCCAGCGTTTCGACGACGATGCCAGCGCCGTCCAGGCCCTGCTGTCCGGCCAGGTCCAGCTGATCGGCGTCTCCAACGTCGTCGCCGCCCAGATCGAAAAGGCCGCTCCCGGCCGCTTTACCCAGAAACTGCAGCTCAGCCAGCAGGTTCAGGGCATCGCTGTCCGCAAAGGCTCGACCGAGCTTTTGACGGCTGTCAACGCCTTCATCGCCAAGGTCAAGGCCAATGGCGAACTCGGCAAGATCCATGAAAAGTGGCTCGGCGCTCCGCTGCCGGACTTCGTCGCCAACGCCAAGTAAGACCAGAACCGACTATCGAAGGGAGTTCCTCGCAATGACTGAGGTGAACGCAAACGCATCGGCAGCGGCCACGCGAGGAACTTCCGAACTCGCCGTCAGGATGGAAGGCGTCAACAAGTGGTATGGCGGCTTTCACGCGCTGAAGGACGTCGAATTGTCGGTCAACCGGGGAGAGCGGATCGTCATCTGCGGCCCGTCCGGCTCCGGTAAGTCGACGCTGATCCGCTGCATCAATCAGCTGGAGACGATCCAGAAGGGCAGGATAGTCGTCGACGGCCATGAGCTGACCGCCGGCGGCAAGAATGTCGATATCGTCCGCCAGGAGACCGGCATGGTCTTCCAGCAGTTCAACCTCTTCCCGCATATGACGGTTCTGGAGAACTGCACGCTGGCGCCGATGAAGGTGCGCGGCGTTTCCAAGGTCGAGGCGGAAAAGACCGCCCGCAAATACCTGGAGCGGGTGCGCATTCCCGAACAGGCCGAAAAATATCCCGCCCAGCTTTCCGGCGGCCAGCAGCAGCGCGTGGCGATCGCCCGGGCGCTCTGCATGAACCCGAAGATCATGCTGTTCGACGAGCCGACCTCGGCGCTTGATCCGGAAATGGTCAAGGAAGTGCTCGACACCATGATCGACCTCGCCAAGGAGGGTATGACCATGCTCTGCGTCACCCATGAAATGGGTTTTGCCCGGCAGGTCGCCGACCGGGTGATCTTCATGGACCGCGGCGAGATTCTCGAAACCGCCGCGCCGGAAGAATTCTTCGGCAATCCCAAGAACGAGCGCCTGAAGATCTTCCTCGGACAGATCTCTTGAACGCTGCTGCCACTCATTGAAATCAAGGAGTTCCGGACATGAAACCAGATATCCTGCTTGTGGAACCACTGATGCAGTTCATCGAGGATCAGCTCGATGCCATCTATACCGTGCATCGGCTGTACGATCCGGCACAGAAGGAAACGCTGGAAGCGGCCTTGCCGAACATCCGCGCCGTTGCGACAGGCGGCGGCTCCGGCCTCTCCAACGAGTGGATCGAGAGGCTGCCGGCGCTCGGCGTCATCGCCATCAATGGCGTCGGCACCGACAAGGTCGATCTCAAATTCACCCGCAGCCGCAATATCGACGTCACCACCACGCCGGGCGTGTTGACCGATGACGTCGCCGACATGGGCATCGCGCTGATGCTCGCTGTGCTGCGCCATATCGCCAAGGGCGACGCCTTCGTGCGCGCCGGCAAGTGGGGCAAGGAAGGCTTTCCGCTCGGCAACAGCCCGAAGGGCAAGCGCCTCGGCATTCTCGGCCTCGGCCAGATCGGCAAGGCCTTTGGCCGCCGCGCCGAAGCCTTCGGCATGGACATCCGCTTCTGGAACCGCTCGCCGGTCACGGACACGACCTGGAAGTCCTGCGCCTCGCCGGTGGCACTGGCGGAAGACAGCGATGTGCTGTGCGTCATCGTCGCGGCGAATGCCGAGACGAAAGATATCGTCAATGGCGAGGTTCTGAAGGCGCTGGGACCTAAAGGTATCCTGATCAATATTGCTCGTGGCAGTGTCGTCGACGAGAACGCGCTGCTCGCTGCCCTGAACGACGGCACGATCGGCGCAGCCGGCCTCGACGTCTATCTCGACGAACCGCGTATCCGCGAAGATTTTTTCACCGCGCCAAACACGGTGCTGATGCCACACCAAGGCAGCGCCACGGTCGAGACCCGCGTCGCCATGGGTGAGCTGGTGCTTGCCAATATCGCCGCCCATTTCGCTGGCGAAAAGCCGCCGACCACCGTCAACTGAACAGAGAAAATACCCATGATCATCCGTCAGGCCTTTTTCGAAGGCGCGATCCATGCCGGCCGGGAAGAGGCGTTCAAGGCCTATGTGGCCGAGAAGCTGATGCCCATGTGGCTCGCCTTTCCGGGCATCAAGGAAGTCCGCGTGCTCTACAATATCGAGCGGGACGAGGGCGCACCGTCCTACCCGATGGTGCTGTCGACCATGTACGAAAGCCGCGAGGCGCTGGCGGCGGCCCTGGAATCGCCGGTGCGTTACGAGAGCCGGGACATGACCAAGGGCCTGCTCACCATGTTCGACGGTCACATCCATCACCACGTCTTCGATCTGGCGCTGAGCTGAGATCTCCCGGGTCGCCGGTCAACCGCCAGCGGTCCTGGTGCCTGAGCCGGGCGCGCGATAAGCGGGCGTGTTCGGCTCGAACAGTTCGATCAGGTTTCCGGACGGATCCTCCAACAAGATCTGCTTGCCGCCTGTCCCCTGGATGATTTCGTTGCGGAAGTGGCAGCCGGCCAGTTTCAGGCGTTCGACCATGCCATCCAGGTCGTCGACGGTCAGATGAATGCGGTTCCAGCCGCCGGGAGCCTGCTGCTCTCCGGACGGCATCGGTGCACCGCCGCCACCCCGCGGGTTCGGCTGGGACAGATAGAGATGCATGTCGCCGCGCGAAATTTCCGCGAAGGGCGGGGCAGGGTTCATCTCGAGCTTGAAGCCGAGATGTGCGGTGTAGAAATCGATCGCTGCCTTTACATCGTTGACGATATATCTGAAGCATGCAGACATGGTCCGCGCCCTCCTGCGTCAGGTGGATATCCGAAACACGGAGCCTAATACTCCCACAACAAAGGGCAAGCGTCCCGCCGTCCTCAGCAAGGCCCGCCGGATGCTTGCGGCGGCCGCGCAGAAACCGCATAAAGGTGCGGGGAAAGCCCGAAACTGCGGGTGAAGATGCGGGTCATGTGGCTCTGATCGGAAAAGCCGCTGGCCAGCGCCGCCTCAGCAAGTCCCGCTCCGCCAACGATCAGTTTTCGCGCCAACTGGACACGCCGCTGGATCAGATAGGCATGCGGAGTGAGCCCGGTCGCCTTGTCGAAAGCGCGCAGCAGCTGGAATTGGCTGATGCCGGCCGGTTCCGCCAGATCGGCAAGGCTGACCGCTTTGGCCGGATCGTCATCAATACGCTCCCGCGCTGCCCGGATAGCTCGCGGCACCGGTTTCGGCTCCGGCGTCTCCCGCAAAACCTCGGCCAGCAGCGTCAGCAGCAATTCCTGGCGGCGGAGCTCGGTGCCGGCTCGCTCGGCGGTCATTGCGGTAAACAGCTGCCGCATTGTCGTGGCATGCGGGGGGTGCCGCAGCACCGGATCGGCAAATTCGAAATCGCCGGGCCTGCCCTGGCGGATATCGGCCACCGCGCCGGTTATCACATCCGGATCGAAATAGAGCATCCGCCAGAAACGGCCATCGTCGCCGATCGGCGCACCGTCATGCACCTCGCCGGGATTGACGGTGATGACGTCGCCCGGTCCGGCTTCCACCGGACCGCGTCCGCTTGCGGACTTCTGGGCGCCGCTCTCGATCACGCCGATGCCGTACTGGTCATGGGTGTGACGGGCGAAACGGTGGTCGGAGCGGGCCACGACCGCCTGTACGCCGGCCATGCCGCATCGAAACATCCGAAACCCGTTTTGTCCCTTCGCCCGCATCGGCTCCCCGCGTTTGAGCCAACATAACTCGGCTCAGGAAGATCACCAACCGGCAGCTTCCAGCCTCGCGCGATTTACAGGACGGTGCGCACCCGCCAGAGTTCGGGAAACAGTTCGACCTCCAGCATCTTCTTGAGATAGGACGTTCCCGACGTGCCGCCGGTGCCGCGCTTGAAGCCGATCACCCGTTCCACCGTGGTGACATGGTTGAAACGCCAGCGGCGGAAATAGTCCTCGAAGTCGACCAGCTTTTCCGCGAGTTCGTAAAGCTCCCAATAGGTGCCGGGTGCGCTATAGACCTGTTTCCAGGCCTCCAGCACCTGCGCGTTCTCGGTGCGTTTTGTGCGCCAGGCGGTTCTTGCGGCGTCCTCGCCGATATCGAATCCGCGCCGGGAAAGCAGCATCAGCGCCTCGTCGTAGAGGCTCGGGCGGGCAAGGATGCCTTCCAGCATCTTGGTAATATCGGGTCGATGGGCATGCGGTCCGAGCATCGCGACGTTGCGGTTGCCGGCAAGGAACTCGATCGCCCGGTATTGATAGGACTGGAAGCCGGATGACTGGCCGAGCGAGGCGCGGAATTCTGTATATTCGCTGGGCGTCATGGTGCGCAGCACGTCCCAGGCATTGTTGAGCTGTTCGAAAATGCGGGCGACGCGGGTGAGCATCTTGAAGGCCGGCTGCGGATCGTCGTTACGGATCGCCGAGATCGCCGAGCTGATCTCGTGAATCGCAAGCTTCATCCACAGTTCGGACGTCTGGTGCTGGATGATGAACAGCAGTTCGTCATGAGCTGCCGAAATCGGCGCCTGCGCGTCGAGCACCTTTTCGAGATGCAGGTAGTCGGAATAGGACATCTTTTCGCGGAAAGACATTTCCGCGCCGTCTTCGCTGGGATCGTAGGGTTTTGCGCTCATGATGTCCGATATGTCTTTCGCCGGTCAGAATTCCACTTCCAACTCGACGATTTCGTCCGGTTCCGCAAGTGCGCCTTCGGTCCATTCCAGCATCAGCGGCCAGGCCAAAACCATCTCCGCATACGCCGCGAGCTTCGGTTCAAGCTCGACCGCATAGGTGCGAAAGCGGCTGCAGACCGGCGCATACATCGCATCCGCGACCGTCGGATTGGCGCCAAACAGCCACGGGCCACCGCTTGCCTCCAGGCACTCGGTCCAGATCGTCTTCACCCGCTCGACATCCGGCCGGGCGCCCGAAAAGATCTTGAAGCGCTCGTGCCGCGCCTTGAGGTTCATCGGCAGGGCCGAGCGAAGATTGTGGAAACCGGAATGCATCTCTCCCGAAACGGCGCGACAACGGGCACGGTCGGCGATGTCGGCCGGCCAGAGACCGGCATCCGGCGTGATTTCATTCAGATATTCGGCAATCGCCAGCGTATCCCAGACGGTGACGTCGTTATGGGTCAGCCGCGGCACCAGCACGGACGGCGACAGGAGCAACAGTTCCTGGCGCGCGTCGTCATTCATCTCGACCAGCACTTCCTCGAAATCCAGCCCCGCCATGCGGCAGAGGAGCCATCCGCGAAGCGACCATGAGGAGTAGTTTTTCGACGAAATCGTCAGTGCCGCCTGCGTCATCAGTTTCCAACCCTTGCCGGACAATCCTGTTTTTCACTTACAATCTTCTCGCATCGCGAGACATATTGCACTAGCATTTTTGCACTGCCGCATTTTAGCGGCGCGCGGGGTCATGTTCATGCTCTATCAGGCCTATCAATTCCAGGACGACCTGCTCGCACCGATGCGGGATATGGCCCGACGCCTGCAGCTGTTGTCCTCGACGCTGTTCTTCGGCGCCGGCACCGAAATGGGCCGGCATGCGGCCGCGGCGCTCGAGCTGATGTCGCGTTTCAAGATCACCCACGAGAGGCCGGAATTCGAGATCAACTCGGTCACGATCGGCAATCGCGACGTGCCGATATCAGTCGAAACGGCGCTCGACCTGCCCTTCGGCCGGCTCCTGCATTTTGTCGCCGACGTCGATATGCCTCGCCCACGGGTGCTCGTCGTGGCGCCGTTGTCGGGCCATTTCGCGACGCTGCTGCGCGGCACGGTCCAGACGCTGCTGAAGGACCACGACGTCTATGTCACCGACTGGGCCAATGCGCGGGACGTCTCCACGTCCGCCGGCCGTTTCGGCATGGACGATTACGTCGATTATATTATCCGCTTCCTGGAGGAGATCGGCCCGCGCGGGCATATCCTCGCCGTTTGCCAGCCCTGCGTCCAGGCGCTCGTTGCGGTCGCCGTCATGTCGGAGGCGAAGAACCCGGCGACCCCGCGCACCATGACGCTGATGGCCGGGCCGGTCGATACGCGGGAGAGCCCGACCAAGGTCAACGAACTGGCCGTGTCAAAGCCGCTGTCCTGGTTCAAGAGTGAGTTGATCACCGGCGTTCCGATGGGTTTTCCCGGCAGCGGCCGGCGCGTCTATCCGGGCTTCCTGCAGCTCGTCGCCTTCATGAGCATGAACATGGAGCGGCATGTCGAGGCGCATCGCAAGCTCTACGGCCATCTCGCCAAGGGCGAGACGGCTGACGCGAACAAGATCAAGCATTTTTACGACGAATATTTCGCTGTGCTCGACATGACCGAGGAATTCTACATCGAGACCATCGACCGGGTGTTCCAGAGGGCGGAGCTGGCAAGCGGCACCTACACTCATCATGGCCGCAAGGTGGATCCGAACCATATCCACGCCACGGCGCTTTTGACCGTCGAGGGCGGACGCGACGATATCTGCGGGCTCGGTCAGACTTCGGCCGCGCATGACCTCTGTCACTCGCTGCGGCCGCATCTGCGCCGCCACCATCTGCAGGCCAATGTCGGGCACTATGGTGTCTTCAGTGGGCGCCGGTGGGAGAAGGAAATCTATCCCGTTGTGCGCAATCTGATCCTTGCCATGGAATGAGGTCAAGGGCGCCAAGTCTCATACCTTGACTTGCATACGATCCTCTATCTGCTGTATGCAATGAACGGGCAGGAGAAAAGAGATGAGCAGCAGGGATCCAGTTTTTGGCTGGTGGGACGCTCCACCGTTTATCGGCGAACTGATCCAGTCCTTGTCGGGCCGCGGCCGGGCCTTGTTCGGCCTGTCATCGCCGCCCGTGCAGAACCGCGATCTCACCGGTCTTGCCGAGATGATCCTGTCACGCCGCGGCGAAGTCTCCGGCGCCATTCTCGCCGAAGCCTTCCTTGAAGCCTATCGCCAGGCACGCGTCCCGGACCGCGACATCTTCATGCGCGCGCTGCTGGATCGGTTCGGCCCCGACCGCAAGGCCCTGGATGCGGCGGCCGAAGCCTATCGTGGCGACCCCAGTGCGGAGAACATTGCCAGGCTGCACGAGGCGGCCGAGCCGCGCCGGCAGGAGCTTTTCCGCCGCATCAATTTCGCCAAGCGCGGCACGGCGACGCTGGTCGAGATGCGCGAACACCTGATGGACATGCTGTCCAAGGAACCGGCGCTGCAGCCGGTCGACCTCGACTTCTGCCATCTCTTCTCCTCATGGTTCAACCGGGGCTTCCTGATGTTGCGATCGATCGACTGGACCACGCCCGCCAATATTCTGGAGGCGCTGATCCGCTATGAAGCCGTGCACGATATCGACGGCTGGGATGACCTGCGCCGGCGATTGGCGCCGGCCGACCGCCGTTGCTTCGGCTTCTTCCATCCCCAGCTTGAAGACGAGCCGCTGATCTTCGTCGAGGTGGCGCTGACCGACCATCTGCCGGCCTCGGTCGATGCGCTTCTCGCCCGCGATCGCCAGCCGCTGGACGTGCAACAGGCGACGACGGCCGTCTTCTATTCGATTTCCAACTGCCAGCGCGGCCTTGCCGGCATTTCGCTCGGCAACTTCCTCATCAAACAGGTGGTGAACGATCTGAAGCGCGACCTTCCGCGGCTCGAAAATTTCGTGACTTTATCCCCCATCCCGGGCTTTGGTGCCTGGTTACGCGGCGAAAGCCGCGTGACCGACAGCGAGGAAATCAGCCAGGAAAAGCAGCGGCTTATCGCCAGGCTTGAAGGTGATTGGGCCTCTGCCGGCGAACACGAACTCGACCAGATCCAGCGCGCCATGCTGCCGCTCGGCGCGCATTACCTGTTGAACGTCCGGCGCGGCAATGGCCGGCCGGTGGACCCGGTGGCGCGGTTCCATCTCGGCAACGGCGCGCAGGCCGAGCGGCTCAATTTTCTCGGCGACCGATCGCCGAAGGGGATGCGCCAGTCCTACGGCCTGATGGTCAACTATCGCTACCGGCTCGGCGAAATCGAGAAAAATCACGAGGCTTACGCCGAGAACGGCCATATCGCAGCCATGCCGGCGCTGCGCAAGCTGGCCCAACCGGTTTCCCAGGAGGTGTTTTGATGGCTGGTAATCTCTATGAGGCGCTGCTCGGCGGGTTGGACCGGGAGGATCGGCTGCTCCTGACGGACGAAACGGCCGGCGCGATGAGCTACCGCGCCTTCACGGACCAATGCGCGCGGCTGGCCGGAGCGCTTCTCGAGGCCGGCCTGCAGCCTGGCGACCGGGTTGCGGTGCAGGCCGAAAAGTCGGTGGCGGCACTGGCGCTGTACCTGGCGACGGTCAGGGCAGGCGGCATCTACCTGCCGCTCAACATCGCCTATACACCGGCGGAAATCGAATATTTCCTGACCGACGCCGAGCCCGCGATCTTTGTGTGCGATCCTTTAAAGCTCGAGGCTCTGCAGCCGATCGCCAAGGCGGCCGGTGCAAAGATCCTGACCCTCGATCCCGCGGGGAAGGGAACTTTGACGGACGCGGCCGGCATTGCCAAGCCGATTGCCGAAACCTCGGCGCGGGGAGGCGCGGATATTGCCGCGATCCTCTACACGTCCGGCACGACGGGGCGCTCCAAGGGGGCCATGCTCAGCCACGACAATCTCCTGTCGAACGCGACGTCGCTGGTGGACAGCTGGCGGTTCACGGACAAGGACGTGCTGATCCACGCGCTGCCAATCTTCCACACGCACGGGCTTTTTGTCGCCACCAATGTCGTGCTCGCCGCGCGCGCCTCGATGATTTTCCAGCCGAAATTCGACCCGAACAAGATCATGGAGGCGATGCCGAAGGCGACGGTGCTGATGGGCGTGCCGACCTTCTACACACGCCTGCTACAGCATCCCGTACTGAACAAGGAGAGCACCGCGCATATGCGCCTCTTCGTCTCCGGCTCGGCGCCGCTTCTGGCCGAGACCCACGCGGAATGGCAGGCGCGCACCGGTCACGCCATTCTCGAGCGCTACGGCATGACCGAGACCAACATGAACACCTCGAACCCCTATGACGGTCTGCGCGTCGCCGGCACGGTCGGTTTCCCGTTGCCGGGCGTCGAGGTGCGGATCACCGACCCGGAAACAGGCGCCTCCCTTGGCAGGGAAGAGATCGGCATGATCGAGGTGCGCGGCCCGAACGTGTTTTCGGGCTATTGGCGCATGCCGGAAAAGACCGCGGCGGAATTCCGCAAGGACGGCTTCTTCATCACCGGCGATCTCGGCAAGGTGGATACCGACGGTTATCTGCATATCGTCGGCCGCGGCAAGGACCTCATCATCACCGGCGGCTACAATGTATACCCGAAAGAGGTGGAGATGGAGATCGACGCCATGCCGGGCGTCGCCGAAAGTGCCGTCTTCGGTGTCAGCCATCCGGATTTCGGCGAGGGCATCATAGCCGCGGTCGTGCTGAAATCAGGTGCCCAATTGTCCGAGCAGGAGGTCATCAAAGCGCTCGACGGCCGTCTGGCCAGCTATAAACGCCCGAAAAAAGTGGCGTTCATGGCGGAACTGCCGCGAAACACCATGGGCAAGGTCCAGAAGAATATACTCCGAGATCGGTTTGCCGGAGCATTCGAGCCTGCAGTGGCTGCAAAATAGGCGACAGTGATTTTAGGACTTGACGGCTGATGTATACGCGTGGACTATGAATTGCATACGAGCACGGATCATTTCGGGAGGAAATGGGATGTTGCAACAGGGAAAGCCGCAGAGCGTTCAGCCGCTCGTCACCGTCCACAACCCGATGGGTTATCCGCCGAAGGTGAGCCGCAAGCAGCCGGCCGACCGGCCCGCCAGCCTCGACGGCAAGGTCGTCTATCTCGTCGACAGCCGCTTTGACGATTCCGTCGAGCTCCTGAAGGAGGTCGAGGCCTGGTTTGCACGCAAC
Source organism: Neorhizobium vignae (assembly GCF_000732195.1). Classification (GTDB taxonomy): domain Bacteria; phylum Pseudomonadota; class Alphaproteobacteria; order Rhizobiales; family Rhizobiaceae; genus Neorhizobium; species Neorhizobium vignae. The sequence goes on along the minus strand of NZ_JNNU01000010.1, from coordinate 78,050 downwards.
ATGCCCTCCGTCGATGTACGGATCCGCCAGATGGCGAACACGTATTCCAAGGATGATCCGCAGCTCTGGGAAGAGATCAAGACGAACGGCCATGCCGCGATTATCGGCGTCGGCCATTGCAGCACCTGCGCACCAGCCGTCACCACCCATGCGATCACGCTCGAAACCAAATACGGGGTGCCGACCGCGGCGATCCATACCGAAAAGTTCGATAAAGTAGTCCGCTCCGTCGCCAAGATGGGCGGTCTCTCGCAGCAACCGCTGGTCTTCGTGCCACAGCCGGTGATGGGCAAGACGCCGGAAGAGCTGCGCGCCTATGTGGAAGGCATCGATCCGATCAGCGGCAAGCCGGTGATGAAGGAGATCATCGAGGCCCTGACCGTCGGCCTCTCGGCAGGTGCCGAGGATACACAATTCGAGCGCAGCACGCCGCGCCTGATCGAGCCGGACACGGAGGACAATCTCCACGCAGCTTTCCTGCGCAACAGCTGGACCGACAAGCTGCCGATCATCCTGCCGACCGATGCCCGCGTCGCCGACATGCTGGCCGGGACAAGTCGAAAGCCGGACGAGGTCGTCGGCCATATGCAGCCGACCACCAATCGCGGCCTGTGGGAATACACGGTCGAGAAGGTCGCCGTGAACGCCGTCATGGCCGGCGCGTCGCCCGAATATTTCCCGGTCATCCTGGCGCTGGCGGCGGCACAGGTCTCCGCCCGCGGATCGACCTCCTCTTCGGCAGCGGCGATGGCCGTCGTCAACGGACCCGTTCGCAACGAGATCGGCATGAACTGCGGCGTCGGCGCGCTCGGCCCCTACAGCCATGCCAATGCCACGATCGGCCGCGCATTCGGCCTGCTGTCGCAGAACCTGCAGGGCGGCTCTGTTGTGGGTGAGACCTTCATGGGGTCGCTCGGCAACAACTACACCTACAACAACCTCACCTTCGCGGAAAACGAGGAGCGCAGTCCGTGGGAGCCGCTGCATGTGCAGAAGGGTTTCGACGCCAGGACGAGCACGGTCAGCATCTTCCACGGCTGCCGTTCCACGACCTTCAGCCTCGGTCTGCGCAAGGAATACTGGCGCGAGCATGTGCGCGACATGCTGCTCGGCACCGATGCGATCACCGCGCCGACCCTGGTGCTCGACCCGATCTGCGCCAGGCAGTTCATCGATCGCGGCGGCTTCGTGAACAAGCAGGACCTGCTCGACTTCATCTATGAGACGGCACAGATGCCGGCCGGCCGTTACTGGGACCTGCAGCTCGTTCAGAACTACATCTATCCCCGCGCCACGTTCGGCGAGGAGCCGATGGCCGGCAAGCTGAAGCCGGGCAGGGACGAACTTGTCCACATCTTCCGCCCGCAGGACATCAATGTCGTGGTCGTCGGCGGCGAGTCCAACGGCTACTGGCAGATCTACGGCGCGCATTATCGCACGACCGTTTCCGTCGACGATTGGCGCTGACGATGAGCCCGAACGATTGCGACATCGTGGTGATCGGCGCAGGCGTTGCGGGGCTCAACGCCGCCATCGCCGCCGCACGCCACGGCGCACGCACGATGATCGTCGACATGCTCGGCGCCGGCGGCCAGGTGATCAATGTCGATCGCATTGACAATTTTCCGGGGCCGGCCGAGGGCATGTCCGGTTTCGAACTCGGCCCGATGCTGCAGATGCAGGCGGACGAGGCAGGCGTCGAATTCGCGCTCGACACGATCGAGACCATTTCGAAGACGGATAGCGGCTTCCGCGTTGCCGGCGCCGATCTCGATCTGACGGCGGGCGCGGTGATCATCGCCGCCGGCTCCGCCAGGCGCATGCTCGGCATTCCGGGCGAAGCGGAATTCGAAGGCCGCGGCGTTTCCCACTGCGCCTCCTGCGACGGCCCGCTGATGCGCGGCAAAGACGTGTGCATCATCGGCGGCGGGGACTCGGCACTGGATGAGGCCTTGGCGCTCGTTCCCCATGCCGCCCGCATCACCGTTATTCATCGCGGTTTCCATCTCACCGCTTCCGCCGCGCTGCAGACGAAAGCGCGGGAAGCCTCCAACATCGAAATCAAGCTGAATACAATCGCCATCGCCATCAGCGGCGAAGGCGGCGTCAGCGCCATAACCGTCCGCGATCTGTCGATCGGCGCGGAGAGCGAAATCCCCTGCCACGGCGTCTTCGTGTATGTCGGGCTCGAACCCAATACGTCTTTCCTCGGCGATACCGTGACGCTTGCGGCCGATGGCCGGATCGTTGTCGATCTCGACATGCAGACATCTGTGCCGGGTATTTTTGCAGCCGGCGACATTCGCGCTCGCTCAGTCGCGCATCTGGCAGCCTCCGCCGGCGACGGCGTGACGGCCGCGATTTCCGCCGTGCGTTATCTCGCGGAACAGGACGGCAATACCCACCAGGCGGAGCCGCGTTTTGCCGCGGCCGCATCGGCAGGATAGGCTCATGAACGTGCAGCTCAAAGGCAAGCAGGGCAAACCGAGCGTTCGCGATGCGATCGAGCAGGATATCGTCACCGGTTTCTATTCGCCCGGCGACCGGCTCGACGAGGCAGGGCTTGCGGCCCGCCATCAGGTGTCGCGCACGCCGGTGCGCGAGGCGCTGATCCAGCTCAGCACCATGGGCCTCGTGAAGATCGTGCCCAATCGCGGCGCCTTCGTCACCCAGCTATCGATCACCGAACTTGTCGAAATGTTCGAGGTGATGGGCGAGCTCGAGGCCATGTGCGCCCGGCTTGCCGCCCGCCGCATCCGCCCGGAACAGCTGAAACTGCTTGAAGGAGCGCAAGCCGCCTGCGCTACGGCCCAGCAGGCCGGCAATTCGGACGATTATTATTACGCCAACGCGGAATTCCACCGGTTGATCTACGAGGCGAGCGGCAACGGCTTTCTGGCGGAAAATGCGCATGCGCTGCAACGGCGGCTGAAGCCTTATCGGCGCCTGCAGCTGCGGGTGCCCGGGCGCGTCAACAGTTCGCTGTCCGAGCACGAGGAGGTGCTTGCAGCGATCCGGGACCGAGACGACGCCCGCGCCCGCGATGCAATGCGCAACCACGTGGTCATCCAGGGCGAATATTTCAGCGATTTCCTGGCGCTGATGCGCCCGGTGGAGCGCCAGCTGATCCCCGGCGAATGATGAGGAACATCGCCACCGGGATGGCGTGGAGCGGAACGAACGCATGAATTTTTGAGCTCGGGAGGGTCGAGCTTATGTCCGGCATGGGCCGGATCAAAAGGAGGAGAGATCATGAAGCATGCCATTACCTATGTGGCCGGCCTGGTTCCGGCATTCTTGCTGGCGGCCGGTCTTGCCGGCGCGGTTGAAATGACGGCCGGCGAAAAGCAGCTCTACGATGCCGCCAAGAAGGAAGGTTCGGTCACCTGGTACGTCTCGCAGACGACCACCGAGTTCGCCGACGGCATGTGCGGCCTGTTCAAGAAGAAATATGCCGGCGTCGAGTGCAACGTCGTGCGCGCCTCCGGCCAGGTCATCTTCCAGCGCCTCGTGCAGGAACTTCAGGCCAAGGCCGTTCAGGGCGACCTGATGTCGACCAATGACGACGGCCAGATGCTGCAGCTCAAAGAACAGGGCGCGCTTGCCCAGTTCGCACCGGAAAACCTCAAGGACATGGTACCGGAACTTCGGGCGCTCGCCGACAAGGACAACTACTGGATCACGTCGGGCGTCTCGCCTCTCGTCATCGCCTACAACACCAGGCTGGTGACCGAGGCGGAAGCGCCGAAGAACTGGACCGATCTTGCCGATCCGAAGTGGAAGGGCCAGGTTGCCATCGGCCATCCGAGCTTCTCCGGCAGCGTCGGGTTATGGACGGTGCTGATGAACGATCTCTACGGCTGGGACTTCTTCAAGAATATCGAGAAAAACAAGCCCCAGATCGGACGCTCCGTTGCCGATGGACATAACCTTGTCGCCTCGGGCGAACGCAAGGTGGCGCTGGCGCCGCTGCCGCTGATCCTGTCGGACTCGATCCTCAAAAAGGTACCGATCGGTGTCGTCTATCCGACCGACGGCGCGCTGCTGCCGCCTTCGGCAACCGCCATCTTGAAGGACGCACCGCATCCCAACGCCGCGAGACTGTTCGAGAACTTCCTGCTCGGGCCGGAGATCGCGGAGTACTTCGCCAAGGATTACCGTTACCCGCTTCGGGCCGGCGTGCCGCTGGCAGAGGGCATGCGTCCGCTCAACAGCTACAAGACGAAGTCGATCGCGACGACCGACGGCATCAAGAAACTGCCCGAAGTCCAGGAAAAGTTCCGCGACACGTTCGGTATCTGAGCCGTAACCGGGAGGCCGGGATCTGCCGGCCTCTGCTCACCACGCCCGGTGGCGTGACCTGTTTCCGACGCCTCCAGTGACAAAGCGAGCGCCGATCATGACGAGTGTTTCCCATCCCGCGGCCTCCACCTGGTCGGAAGACCAGCCGGTGAAGGTGCGTGTGCCCTGGCGCCAGCGGCTGCAGCCGGCCAATGTGCTCTGGCTTTTCCTGGCCGGCATTCTCGTCGTGCTGATCGTGGCGCCGATGTGGACGCTCGTCGTCTCCAGCTTCACCGACGCCAAGACCGGTGGCTGGACCCTGAACAACTATGTCGAGGCCTATGGCAAGGAACGGCACATCACGGCGCTCACCAATACGCTGAAGATGGGTGCCGTGGTCGTGGTGCTGAAACTGGCCTTCGGCGTGCCGCTCGCCTGGGCCTGCACCCGCACCGACATGCCGGGCCGCAATTTCGTGCGCTACAGCGTGTTCGGCGCCTTCATCATGCCGCCCTATCTCGCCGGCGTCGGCTGGATCCTGCTCGCCGGCCCCAATACCGGCTGGATCAACCGGGTCTGGCACAGCCTTTCCGGGTCGACCGAGCCGCTGGTCAACATCTTCTCCTTTGGAGGCCTGGTTTTGGTTACCGCGATCGGCGGTTTCTTCCTCGTCTTCGTGCTGGTGAGCTCGGCCTTCGAGATGATCAATTCCGAGATGGAGGATGCCGCCAACATTCTCGGCGCCGGGCCGTTCAAGACGGCGATGAAGGTGACATTCCCTCTCGTCATGCCGGCGATCATCGGCGCAGCCCTTCTGTCCTTCCTGGGCGCGATCGCGCTCTACGGGGTGCCGGCTTTGATCTCGATCCCGGCGCGTTATCCGGTCGTGGTGATCCAGCTCACGGAATTCTTTTCTTTCCCGCTGCGGATCCAGGTGGCGGCCGCCTATTCGATCCCGCTGCTGCTGATCACCGCCACGATGCTCGGGCTGCAGAAACTGATCCTGCGCCGCAAGGGTTATGTCTCGGTCAGCGGCAAGGGCGGCGAGCGGCGTATCGTCAAACTCGGCAGGTGGCGCTGGGTGCTGTTTGCCTATTGCTTTTGCGTCGTTGCCCTTTCGGTGCTGATGCCGCTGTTCGTCCTGCTTCTTGCCGCCTTTTCCGACTCATGGACCACGGGCTTCTCGTTCAGCAACCTGACGCTCGGGAACTTCTATTACGTGCTGTTCGAACATTCGAGCTCGCAAAAGGCGCTGGTCGGCAGTATCGGTCTCGGCATCGTGGCGGCGACGGTGGCGATCACGCTGGCGCTGTTCATCGCTTATATCGTCCAGCGCAAGCTGATCCCCTTTTCGGGCCTGCTCGCCTTCCTGGCGGTCTCGCCCTATGTCGTGCCGGGCATCGTGCTCGCGATCGGCTTTTATGCCGCCTATGCGCTGCCGCCGATCGCGCTCTACGGCACCTATACGATCATGGCGCTCGCCTTCATCACCCGATTCCTGCCGATCGCCTTTACCACCAGTTCGGCCGGCGTGCGCAGCATCCATCCGGAAATGGAGGAGGCGGTGCGCATCCTCGGCGGCGGACGGGTGGCGGCACTCCGGCATGTGGTCGGGCCGCTCCTGAAAAGGACGCTGGCCGGCGGCTGGCTGCTGATCTTCGTGCCGGCGGCACAGGAACTCTCGACCGCCATCTTCCTGGTCGGTCCCACCACGCGCGTCGTTTCCGTCGTACTGCTCGATCTCAGCGAGGAAGGCGAGCTCGAAAAGCTCGCTTCGCTGGGCTCTCTGTTGTTGATCATCATTGTCGCTGTCGTCGCCATCGGGATGCGCTATCTCGGACGCGACTTCATGTTGAGGAGAAGCTAAATGGACGGACTTGTCCTCAGGAAACTCGGCCGTCGTTTCGGAGCCGTCGATGCTGTTCTCGATTTCGACCTGCATATCAAGCCCGGCGAATTCGTCTCGCTGCTCGGTCCTTCCGGTTGCGGCAAGACGACGACGCTTCGGATGATCGCCGGCTTCATCGATCCGACCTCCGGCTCGATCGAGCTCGACGGCAAGATATTGTCGGCGCCGTCGGGCTCGGTGCCGCCGGAAAAGCGCGGCATGTCGATGATCTTCCAGTCCTATGCGATCTGGCCGAACATGACCGTCACGCAGAACGTCGCCTTCGGCCTCAACCTGCGCAAGCTGCCCTCCGACGAGGTCAAAAAACGCGTCGGCGCGGTGCTGGAAACCGTGCGGATGAGCCATCTCGCCGACCGCTACCCGGCCGAGCTCTCGGGCGGCCAGCAGCAGCGCGTGGCGCTCGCCCGCGCCGTCGTCATCCGCCCGGCCGTGCTTCTGCTCGACGAGCCGCTCTCCAATCTCGACGCAAACCTGCGCGAAGAAATGCGTTTCGAGATCAAGCGCATGCATGACGAGTTCAAGATCACCTCGGTCTACGTCACCCACGACCAGGGCGAGGCGATGGTGACTTCCGACCGCATCGCCGTGATGAACAACGGCCGCCTCGAGCAGATCGACACGCCTTACGCGCTCTACAGCCGTCCGAAGACGCGGTTCGTGGCGAGCTTCATCGGCCGCACGAATTTCCTGTCCGGCAACTGCGGCAACCACATGATCGACTTTGCGGGCTTTAGCGTGCCGCTTGCGATGATCGGCGAGGAGGTGACGGGCGGCGGGCCGATTACCGTTTCGATCCGGCCGCAGGCGATGAAGCTCTCTGCGACCGAGGCTCCGCGCGACAAGGCCATCAACCTGCAGGGTTCGGTCCAGCAATCCGCCTTCCTCGGCGAGACCTGGGACTACGTCTTCCAGCCGAAGGACAGCGGGCTGCAGTTCCGGGTCGCAGCGCCGCCAGCCGATGTATTCCAGGTCGGCGCTCCGGCCTGGCTGCAGATCGATCCGACCCAGATTGTCCCGATCGTGGATTGAGGCCTGCCTCAGTCCGCTATTTTACCTTGAAGCCCATGCGGCGCACGACATCGAGCAGCACGTGCCGGCCTTTGAGGGCCGGTGCATCGGCGATGCGGCTGGCGACAACGCCCGTCCAGCCGCGGACAGCCATTCCCTGGTCGGTCTGGAACGACCGCATCGTGTCGTCATACGTAGCGAAATCCGCCTTGGGTTGGGCTGTCTGATATTGCTCGCGGTGCAACACGAGCGATTGCGGCAGGCGCGGCTTCACATCCGTCTCGACGGCCGGATCGGGATACCCCACGGTCATGCCAAAGACCGCAAATGCTTCCGGCGGCAGGCCGAGGATTTCACCCACTTCAGCCGGATGGTTGCGGATGCCGCCGATATAGCAGGTGCCGAGGCCGAGCGATTCCAGCGCGACCAGCGCATTCTGGGCGGCCAGCGACGCGTCGATCGCCGCCAGCAGGAAACTTTCCAGATAATCGAGACCTTCGCCGGTCTTGCCGTTCTTGGTGGTGATTTTTCTCAACCGCGAAAGATCGGCGATCCAGACCAGGAAGAGCGGCGCGGAGATGATCTGCGGATTGGGGGAGGCGAGTTCGGCGAGCTTAGCCCGCCGCTCGGGATCCTCGACCGCCACGACACTCCAGGCCTGCAGGCTGGAAGAGGTCGGCGCCGATTGGGCGGCCGCGACGGTCAGCTGCAGCACGCTTTCCGGCACTGCTTTGGGCAGGTAGGAGCGGACGGAACGGTGCGAGAGGATCGCGTCGAGCGCGGCGTTCCACTCGGAAGTCGCGGCCGGCTGGGCCGATCCATAGCGCTGGCGCACCAGATCGGCCGGGGTCGGGGAAGTTTCAGGCGCGGAGGCGAAGCGGGAAACGGACATCGAAGAACTCCTTTGAATATGAGAGAGGGATCAGGCCCGCATGCTGGGAATGCTGGACAAGAGTTTTTGCGCGTGGACATGACGAGGGGTGGCGAGGATATCTCTGTTCCCGCCGCTTTCGTTGATCCTGCCACGTTCGAGGATGATGGTTTCCTCCCAGAGCGAGGCGACGAGGCCGATAACCTGGGAAACGAGCATCAGTTCACGGTCTTCGACAGTTGCCTGAGCAGTTCGACGACGCGGATCGTCAAGCCGGCCATGTTAAACCCCCTGATCATGCTGACCTTTTTCAGCCATTGTATACTGGCGAAGAATATCTCAGTCCCTTTCAGCCGGAAGGATAACGGAGGGCGATTTTGCATATGGACGAGAAATGCTCTTCGCCGCCATGGCGGCATTCAGGAATTTTTGTTCCAACTGCTGGCGATTTGGCCGGAGGCCGGCTAAGGCCTTGAGAAAAGACGGTTTTGGAGTATGCGATGAGTGATATCGACCGCCGCCATGCAGAGCGCCTGATGGCGCACGCGGGCCTCGACGCCCTGGTAATTTTCCAGCCCGAAGCCTTTCGGTATGCGGTGGGCGCACCGGCCGGTGTCGCGACCATGTGGGGCAGAGCGGGTGCGGCAATCGCGCTTGTGCCGGCCGATGCCTCGACCGATCTGGCCGCAATCGCCAGCGACCATGCCGGCGGATCGATCCGCAAGGCTGCGGCAGCCGCGGACCTGCGCACCCATCGGATCTGGATCGACATGCTCGATCTGACGGGAGCCACGAGCATCGCGCAGATCAATGAGGCCTATCGCCGGCTCGGTTCTCTCGGACCCCGACCGGAAACGTTCGATCGGTCCGCCTGTTTCGGCCTGCTCAGCGATCTCTTGAACGAGCGTGGCCTTGATCGCGCTCGGATCGGCGCCGACCTCGAATTCATGCCGGCCGCCGATTTCGAGGCCCTGAAACTGGCTTTGCCGACGGTAACCTGGACCGATGGCTCGGACGTGCTACGCCGCCTGCGGGCCGTCAAGACGCCGCGCGAGATCGAGCGGTTGCGTCGTGCCGCCAAGGCTGCGGAAGCGGGACTCGTCCGCATGGCAGCGGCGGTGAAACCCGGCGCGCGGCTCACCGAACTCTCCTGTGCCTGGAAGGCGGGCGCCGAGGCAGCCGCGGCAGAAGGAGGCTTCGATCTGAGCGGCCACTGGGACTTCATCTCGGTCGGCGCAGATCTTTCGGACATGTCGGCGGTCGTGACGCCGGGCGCACCGATCAAGGCCGATGTCGGAACGCTGGTCGAGGGTTACTCCTCGGACGGCGCCCGGACCTTCACCCATGGCCGTGCATCGCCACTGTCGCGCGAAATCTTCCAGGCGCTGGAAAACGCTTTCGCAGCCGGGCTCGATAAACTTCGTCCGGGTAACACGTTCGGCGCGGTGCATGCGGCCATGCTCGCCTCGATGCGTGAGGACGGCTTTGCAGAATATGATCGCGGCCATTTCGGCCATTCGGTCGGTGGCAGCGTCGGTATCGAGGAATGGCCGTTCTTCTCCGTCGGAAATCCGGAGATCATTCAGCCGAACATGGTGGTGGCACTGGAGGTTCCGTTCTACGGGCAGGGCGTCGGCGCGCTGATGATCGAGGATCAGTTCCTGATCACCGAAACGGGGGCCGAATGCATGAATACGTTGCCGCGGACATTGCGCGATCTTTCGGCAGAATAGGGCAGACGAGCAAACCGACATTGAACCTTTGTCACCGCTCCTGTATCGGTGTCACACCCTCGGCGATTTCGCCGGGAAGGACACCAGTCAGGCGGAATTTCGATCCTCGATGCTTACGAAAAAGGGAAAATACGGGCTTAAGGCGCTTGTCCACCTGGCACAGCTCGAACCCGGCAAGACCGCTTTCGTCAGCGACATCGCCCAACAGAACAACATTTCCAAGAAATTCCTCGACGCGATCCTGCTGGAGCTGCGCAAGGGCGGCATGCTGCGCTCGAAAAAAGGGCCGGGCGGCGGTTATGCGCTGTCCAAGCCCGCTTCGCAGATCTATGTCGGCCAAGCGGTCCGCATTCTCGACGGTCCGCTGGCGCCGATCCGTTGCGCCAGCAAGACGGCATTCGAGGCCTGCGACGATTGCGACCATCCGGAAGACTGTCAGATCCGCCATTCGATGACGGAAGTGCGCGACGCGATCGCCTCGGTACTCGACAACATGACGCTGGAACAGATGGTCGCCAAGCGCTCGAGCGGCCTTCTCGACGACGCCCAGACAAGCAGCAAATAGATTACGCCGCGGGCGCAGGCCGCTGCACACTCGGCGAGAGGGTCTAGAACTGTCCGTTCGGCCGCGGGACATTGCCGTTGAGGTGAAAGTCGCCGATCGCGTGATGTTTCCAGCGTACCGGATCGTGAACCGTATGGGTGCGGGCGTTGCGCCAATGGCGGTCGAGGTTCAGGTCCTCCTTGGTCGCAGACGTCCCGGCGAGTTCGAACAGGCCGTTGGTTGCGTCAAGTGCTGCTTCCGTGGTCAGGATCTTTGCCGCAGCGACGGAAAGCGAGGCCTCGATCGCAGTCTCCGAGGATGGATTGACCTGGGCGACATCGACCTTGCGACCGGCTCGCTCGAGAACCGCACTTGCCGCCTCCAGCTTCACGGCGATCGAGCCGGTCCGCGCGATGGTCAGCGGATCGGCACTTGCCGTCTCTATGCCGACATTGCGGATCCCGCGGGATTTGTTGCGAACGAAGCCGACCATGTCGGCAAAGGCGGCGCGCGCGATCCCCAGGTCGACGGCGGCATGCAAGAGCTGGCCAAGCGAGCCCAGTGGCGCATGCCGCTCGAAACTCCGGTAGTAGCTGATGACCGAATCCGGCGAAACGTAAACGTTGTCGATCAGCACGGTGCCGCTGGCCGTGGTGCGCTGGCCGAACCCGTCCCAATCGTCGACGATCGTCAGTCCTTCAGCATCGCGCGGCACAATCGCCATGACTGCTCTTCCTTCGGGATCGAGACCAAAGATGGCCACCCAATCGGCAAACAGCGCGCCGGTCGAATAATATTTGCGGCCAGTGACACGATAGCCAATGCCTTCCGGCACGAGCCGGGTCTCGATATCGCCCGCAGCCTTCGTTCCGGACTCGGCAAGGGCATTGCCGAAATGTTCACCAGAAAGCGCCCGCGCGAAGAAATATTTCTTCTGCTCCTCGCTGCCGGAAAGGCGCAAGGCTTCGAGGATGGAAAAATGGTTCTGCGGGATCTGCCCGACAGATGCATCAGCCTCCGACAGAATGGCGATCACCTCCGCCAGGAAGGCGTTGGAAATGTCGGCTCCGCCATATTCGGCGGGCACGGTTATCCCCAGCAGGCCTGACTGGGCGACCAGCTCCATCTCGTCATGAGGAAGCAGCCGCTCCCGGTCGCGGTGGCTCGATCCTTCGGCGATCCGCGCCGAAAGCCCCCTGGCGACGTCGATCGCCTGGTCCTCTGTCGCGAGGTAAGGAGCCACTGCTCTGATCTTTCCTGCCAAATGGAAAACCTTGCTCATACGCGCCTCCCGGATCAAGTCTGTCATTGAGCCACGCCACGAAGACCGGGAGAAGGAATAAAGCTTCAATTGCACGCTTTGAACGAAGTGAATTTTCTCTTTTGGTGGCCGAAGAGAGAGTTCTGGGGATTGTCACGCCAAGTTGACCAGACGGAGGGAGAATTTCTCCGGGACGATGCAATCGGCGCAACAACGTTGCTTAGCATCTGAAATTGGAATGCCTAGTTTAAGCCGATCAGCCTTCTCTCATCCCACAAGAGCGTCGTCCCATGGCAAGATCCCTGCACCTTACAGCCTTCATGCGTCCCGTCAGCCTGCATACCGGCGCCTGGCGTTATCCCGGCGCCTATGCGGACGCCAATTTCAATTTCGGGCATATCAAGTCCTTCATACAGAAGCTGGAGGCGGCGAAGTTCGATGCGTTCTTCATGGCCGATCATCTGGCGGTGCTGAACATGCCCGTCGAAGCGCTGAAGCGCAGCCATACCGTAACGTCGTTCGAGCCGTTCACGCTGCTCTCTGCGCTGGCAGCCGTCACCGAGAAGATCGGCCTTGCGGCGACCGCCTCAACGACTTTCGACGAACCCTATCATGTGGCCCGCCGGTTCGCCTCGCTCGACCATATCAGCAACGGCCGCGCCGCCTGGAATATCGTCACCACGTCCAACCCGGATTCCGCCCGTAATTTCGGCCTCGACGAACATGTCGAGCACGGCGAGCGCTACAAGCGGGCGCGCGAGTTCTACGACGTCGTCACCGGGCTGTGGGACAGTTTCGCAGACGATGCCTTTATCCGTGACCAGCAGAGCGGCATCTTCTTCGATCCTGAAAAGATGCACGTGCTCGACCATAAGGGCGACGAACTCAGCGTACGGGGGCCGCTCAACATTGCCCGCCCGGTACAGGGCTGGCCGGTGATCGTGCAGGCGGGGCAGTCGGAGCCGGGACGTCAGCTTGCGGCCGAGACCGCCGAACTGGTCTTTTGTTCGCCGCGCGATCTGGCGGCCTCCAAGGCGCTTTACGCGGATATCAAGGGTCGCATGGCCGTCGCCGGGCGCAATCCCGACCACCTGAAGATCCTGCCGGCCGCCTTCATCGTCGTCGGCGATACGGTGGAAGAGGCGAAGGCGAAGCGGGCGACCCTCGACAGCCTGGTGCATTACGACAGCGCCATCGCCTCGCTGTCGATAGCCCTCGGTCACGATGCGTCGGGTTTCGATCCGGACGGTCCGTTGCCGGACACCCCGGAAACCAACGCCAGCAAGTCCGGCCGCGCCCAGGTCCTCAGACTCGCCGAGCAGGAAAAACTGACGGTACGCCAGCTCGCCCAGCGTTACGGCGGCTATTCGGGCCTTGCCTTCGTCGGCACGCCGCAAACCATAGCCGACGAGATGCAGACCTGGCTTTCGGAAGAGGCAAGCGACGGCTTTACCGTCGTCTTCCCCTACCTGCCGCAAGGCCTGGACGACGTGACGCAAAGGGTCATTCCGGAATTGCAGCGGCGCGGCATCTTCCGCCACGATTATGAAGGAGAGACGCTTCGCGAGCATCTCGGCCTGCCGCGCCCCGCCAACCGCTTTTTTTCGTGAGGGCATGTTACTGGAAGCGGGCAGGGATCGCTATTTCGCCGGCTGCCACATTTTGGACATAACAATTTCAAATGTGTCAACGAATTAGTATAGTGTTTTGATGGACTACATTGACCGGAACGGAGTTTGGCCTGAAAGTGGAGCGGTATGACGCGCAACCAACTGGAGGCTGACGATGATCACTTGTGGCTTATCCCTGTTTGGATTTGATCTGTTCGGACTGGCCCGGCGCGCGCCCGGCAAGGCGGGCGCGGACAGCACTGAACGCAAGACGTTCGAAAAGGATCGTGAGGAACTTCGCGATCCCGATCGCGAACATTCGGAAAGCTTCTTCTGGGGCATGTATCCAGTCTATTGAGATCGGCCTTCCGACACGGGGGCCGTATCCGGAACACGCATAAAGGCCGGCGAAGCGATCCGCTCCGCCGGCCTTTATGTTCACATAGACGAGCCGATATCAGGCCGTGGGCTGCTTGGTCTTGCGCAGATAGGGAAGCACGGTATCGAACGAACCGAAGCGGGTGATCGCATCCTCGTTGGAAACGGCTGCGGTGATGATCACATCCTCACCCTGCTTCCAGTTGGCCGGCGTCGCCACCTGGTGCTTGGCGGTGAGCTGGATCGAGTCGATCGCCCGCAGGATTTCGTTGAAGTTGCGGCCGGTGGTCATCGGGTAGGTGAGGATCAGCTTGATCTTCTTGTCCGGGCCGATCACATAGACCGAGCGCACCGTCGCATTGTCGGCGGGCGTGCGGCCTTCCGAACTTTCGCCGGCTGCGGCCGGCAGCATGTCGTAGAGTTTGGCGACCTTGAGGTCGCGGTCGCCGATCAGCGGATATTCCACCTCGAAACCGGTCGCCGTCTTGATGTCGTCCTTCCACTTGCCGTGGCTTTCGACCGGATCGACAGAGATGCCGATGATCTTGACGCCGCGCTTTTTGAATTCACCCTCGAGCCCTGCCATGGCGCCGAGCTCGGTCGTGCAGACCGGCGTGAAGTTCTTCGGATGGGAAAACAGCACGGCCCAGCCACTGCCGATCCAGTCGTGGAAATGGATCGTGCCCTGGGTGGTCTCGGCGGTGAAATCCGGTGCTATGTCATTGATACGAAGGCTCATGTCTCAGCTCCCTTGAATTGTTGTCTCTGTCGCGATCGGGGCTTCGAAGCCGGCCCGATCGCCCGGCCGCTTGGGGCGCCTACGAATTATAGAGTATTTCGTAGATACCCGCCTACTCTTCCATCGGCCTGCTGCCCACGGTGGCCAAAAGCGAGGATCGACCATTGAAAGCTCCGGATCCGTGTCATCACAAGAAGGGTATAGACGCTTCAACCTTGTGGGCCGACGTAGTTTGTTCCAAAATGCCGGCAGGAAAGAGTGTAGCTTTCCAAATCATGCCGTGTCTGCAGTCGAAGGGCGATGTCCGGTTCCCATCCAGACCTGGCGCGCTACCGTGCCAAGGAGGCCGGGCAATGAAGCCGGCCACAAGGTGGAGATCTCTTCCGGCCAGCAGGCGACCTTTCTGAAGCGCCGTAATTCTTGGAAAGCAATAATACATCCTGAATTTTACGATTATCATTCGCAAGATTTACTAACCATATCAAAATATTGACCGAAAATTTCTGATTTTATGGAAGATTTCATGCCATTGCATTTTTGAGATCTGGGATTATATACAAATTTGGATCGAAAAATATTGAGTTAGATTTCGAGTTTATTTATTTTTCTTCTTCTTGAAATCGTTCCGATCTGAGCAGCCGCAGGCTGACCGCACTCGTTTTGGCCGGATTCTGATCAGTCCTCACGGACTGTCCGCCACCCCAGCAGGATACTCCGACCTCAGATCGACCCGGTCTTAGCGGTACGATGAAGGAGTTCCATAATGGTAATCGAACAGGCCGGCGCGCGGATTGCGCGCAAACCCTGGGGCAGCCACGATCTCCAGCCCTGGACGAAGACACGCCACAACGACGCGATCGGCGAAATTTGGTTCGAGCGCGCCGACGTGCAGTCGCCCGATTCTGCTCTGCTTCTCAAGCTGCTCTTCACAAAAGAGCCCCTGTCTATCCAGGTCCATCCCGACGACGGCCTTGCGCAATCGCTCGGCATGGAAAACGGAAAGACCGAAGCATGGTATATTCTGTCAGCGGAACCGGGCGCTCAGGTTGCCGTCGGGTTGACGAGGAGCCTGACGCAGCCGGAACTGCGCCATGCGATCCTTGATGGCTCCATAGCCGATATCGTGGATTGGCGGGATGCCAGGGCGGGCGACGTCATTTTCGTCCCGGCCGGGACCATTCACGCCATTGGCGCCGGACTTGTTGTCGCGGAGATTCAGCAGAGAAGCGATACGACATTTCGTCTGTTCGACTATGGCCGCAAGCGCGAACTGCATGTGGATCAGGCCGTCGCGGCGGCGGATCTGGAGCCGGCGAAGGCCCAGGCAATTCCGGTGGACCTCACAGAGGTCAGGACACAACTGGTCTCCTGTCCTTTCTTTGTCCTCGAACGGGTCAACCTTCCGGCAGATTCGAACTGGGAGTTGAACGCGGAATGCGAAACCTGGATACTGGTCATCGCGGGTGAGATAGACGCCGGGAAGGCTCATGCCGGTATCGGAGATGCGTTGTTTGCCGACGCTTCGCACACCCATATCAAGGCCGGGAGCAAGGGACTGACCGCCCTTATTGCCTATTCCGACGCGGAACCAAGGCCCGGCCTGCTGCGCAATCTCGACATGCGCATGGCCAAGCCAGCGACCCGGCATCTTGAGCAGGCACTCATTCACCACCAACAATCGGCGGGCTTGCCATTCCGCTCAACGGAGGCATGACCATGACCCAACTCAGGAAAATTGCATTCATTGGCAATTCGCTCCCGCGTCGCTGCGGCATCGCGACTTTCACCAGCGATCTTCAACAGGCGGTTTCCAAATCCCCGGCAAAGGTGGAGACGGTAATCGTGGCAATGAACGATCACGGCCATACCTATGATTACCCTCCCAGTGTCTCGCTTCAAATACGTGACGAAAACCTCGAGGACTATATCAGCACGGCCGAGGCCCTGAATGCCGGACGATTCGACGTCGTTTGTCTCCAGCATGAATTCGGAATTTTCGGCGGCGAAGCCGGTAGCTATATTCTCGAACTGTTGTCGCGCCTCAATATGCCGATCGTGACGACCCTGCACACGGTTCTTGCCGAACCCAGTGCAGCCCAGCGGCGCGTTCTGACGCGGATTCTCGAGACATCAGCAAAGGTCATCGTCATGGCCGAGAAAGGCCGTGCGCTTTTGCGTCAGGTCTATGATGCCCCGGCAGAGAAAATCGAAGTGATCCCGCATGGGATTCCCGACATTGCCTTCGCGGAAACGGAGCTTGCAAAGGCAAAACTCGGGTTCAGTGATAGGCCGGTTATCCTGACATTCGGACTGCTTTCGCCCAATAAGGGCATAGAGGTGATGATCGATGCGATGCCTCTGATCCTGGAAAGCAGTCCAGGCGCCGTCTATGTAGTGCTCGGTGCGACCCACCCCAATCTTATCCGCAATCAGGGCGAGGCCTATCGCGAGAGCCTTATTGCCCGGGTGCAGGCGCTCGGCATCGAAAACCACGTCGTTTTCCTCGACCAGTTTGTCGACCAGGCGAAGCTCCTGGACTTCATTTCCATGTGCGACGTCTATGCAACGCCTTATCTGAATGAGGCGCAGATGACATCGGGCACCCTGGCTTACAGTTTCGGCTTGGGAAAAGCGGTCGTGTCGACACCCTATTGGCATGCGCGCGAACTTCTGGCCGAGGGCCGCGGTATTCTGGTTGCGTCCGGTGATGTAAAAGCCATCGGCACGGAGATCGCGGGATTGCTGACGGATGACACAAGGCGTGACGCCATGCGTGCGCGTGCTTATGCCAGCAGCCGGTCGATGACGTGGCAAAGGACGGCCGAACGTTATGTGGCCGTCTTCGAGACCGCCAAGCGACATTTACGGCCCGTCGCAACCGCTGCCGGGGAGAAAAATGCTCCAACCCGCGACGTTTCCGTTCTGCCGGATACGCAACTCACCTATTTCCTCTCCATGTGCGACGACACGGGCCTGTTCCAACACGCCGTCCATTCGGTACCTGATCGCGCGCACGGTTATTGTGTCGATGACAATGCACGGGCATTGCTTCTGGCGAGCGCCCTCAACACGTCCGGCGAGAAATCCCTACCGGAGACACTGACGAGCCGATTTGCATCCTTCGTGCAACACGCGTGGAACCCCGACAAGAAGCATTTCCGCAACTTCATGGGCTTCGACCGGAGATGGCTCGAAGACACCGGTTCCGAGGACAGCCACGGGCGCACGCTCTGGGCTCTGGGAGAATGCGCCCGCAGCGATGCCAATGCGTCCCGCCGTAGCTGGGCGGCGGCCCTGTTCGCGGACGCTCTGCCGACGGTGGAAATGTTTCGCTCACCGCGCGCCTGGGCTTTCACCCTCCTTGGACTGGATGGCTATTGTGCCGTAAGGGGAGAGGATCTTTTCGCCAAACGGATGCGCCGTCTTCTCGCAGACCGTCTGATGGATATCCTCGTTCGTGTGGAGACCGGGGATTGGACCTGGTTCGAGGAAGGCCTTTCCTATGACAATGCACGCCTGCCTCAGGCGCTGATCCTGACGGGCCACGCCAGCGGAACATCCGCGTATGTCGTTGCCGGTATGCGGACCCTGCGTTGGCTGATGACAAAGCAGACGGCGCCGGGGGGGCATTTCCGGCCGATCGGAACCGATGGTTTCGGCGACATCCGCAAGCCGCCCCGGGAGTTTGATCAGCAGCCACTTGAAGCGACGGCGACGATCTCGGCCTGTCTTGCCGCCTGGCACTCCGATCAAGGTGCAGAATGGAAAACCGGCGCCATCAGCGCCTTTGCTTGGTTTCTCGGCAGCAACGATCTTTCCCAGACACTCGTCGACATCGACACTGGCAGTTGTCGCGACGGACTGCACCGTCTGCGCGTCAACGAGAACCGGGGTGGCGAATCCGTAATTTCCTATCTTCTGGCCCTTGTGGAGTATCGCCGGTTCGCCCGTGTCAGCGAGCAGCCTGCAGAACCCGCCCCCCTTCGCGCCCTGCGCCTAATCGCCAATCAGATCAATTGAGGTCCCTTTGTCACAAGCCACATTTCTGAACCGTCAGGCTCTTTTCCTGCGTCCCGATTCATCGCGCGTCGTCGTGCGACCTTTCAAGCCTGCCACCGAACCGCGGGACCTCAATCCCACCGAGAAATCTCGGGCAAACCATATCGTCGATCGCGTTCTGGCGCTTGACCTTGAGATGACGGAAATCCTTCTCGCCGACGTCCTGGAGAATTTCGAGGGCCGTCATCGTAACCTGCTCGCGACGTTCGAAAACCGGGCCGCGGAAATGGAGGAGGCGTTCGCGCCTCACGCCAACTTCACGAAAAAACAGCGTCAGCTTGTTGGCGCTTATTTTCTCAATGAATATTCCTTCGAAGCATCTGCGTTGTTCAATCCCAGCATTGTCTCCCATCCGGACCAGTCCGGTCTGGAAAAGGGGAGCCGGCGTTTCGTTCTCAGCTTGCGCGCCGTCGGCGAAGGGCACGTGTCGTCCCTGACATTCCGTACCGGCGTGATTGCTGCCGATGGCGGCGTTGACATCGATCCGACGGTGCGGCTCGCTTCCACGCCAACCGTCACTGCGCGCACATTCGTTGCGGCAGGCGAGCAGGTCGACGTCAGCTTCGGTTCGGAACAGTCGATCAGCGAGCGGGTCATCTTTCCGATCACACCCGCTCAGTCGAATGGGATCGAGGACGCGCGGTTTGTCAAATTCGAGGATAACGGAGAGAAGACATTCTACGCGACCTACACCGCCTACAACGGCAGGGGCATCCGCTCGGAACTGCTGGAGACCAAGGATTTCGTGTCTTTTCGCTTGAGCCCACTCGCAGGCAGCGTGGCCAGGAACAAGGGAATGGGCCTGTTTCCCCGCAAGATCGATGGCCGCTACGCGATGATCGGCCGGCAGGATAGCGAGAACCTCTACCTCATCTATTCCGACGATCTCTATACCTGGAATGGCGGGCAGTTGATCCTCGGCCCCAAGTTTCCATGGGAGTTCGTTCAGATGGGCAATTGCGGCTCACCGATTGAGCTCGACGAAGGCTGGCTGCTGCTGACCCATGGCGTCGGCGCCGTCCGCAAATATGCTATCGGCGCGGCGCTGCTCGATAAACAGGATCCCTCCAAGGTCCTCGCCCGTTCGCGGGAACCGCTGGTGCGGCCGGAGCCATCCGAGCGGGAAGGGTATGTGCCGAACGTCGTCTATACCTGCGGCGCCATGCGCCACAACGACCAGATCGTCCTGCCATACGCGGTATGCGACACGTTTTCGAATTTCTCGACGATCAAGATTGCAGATCTTTTGCGAACGCTCGACGGCTGAGCCGCCCTGTTCCGCCGCCGTGGCGCAAGCCATGCTGGCCGTCGGCGATCGGTCTTTCTCAATCCCGGGCGTGGTCAGGCCATGCCCGGGATTGCTTATGTATGGACGAAGCAGATGCGGAATAATCCTAGATAAGACGGTCATCTTCCCTTGCCGGCAGCGAACGGCGACGCGCGCTTTCCTCTGCCGATTTCTTGTGTCCTTCGACGGCGGCCCCTCGGACTTCGTCGAAGCGGTTTTTTTCGCTCTCCGGCGGCAGGGGTGTTGTGGCGACTTTCTTTTCGAAACGGATCATGATGTCTTTCTCCTGTTTGGCAGATGAAGGAGGCGTCCCGATGACAGGGCGCCCGAGCGATTTCGAGGAGGCGGTTAGGCGGCCAGGGCAGTGCTGCAGCCTTCGGCAACGCGGCTGTCGGCGGAGGTCTGGCCCGGCATGGTGGCCCAGCCGCCGGCTTCGATGAACTGCCGCTTCCTGTAGCTGTCGGGGATGGCCTTGAGTTCGGTCAGTTTTGTCGCTGCGTCGGGTGCCGCGTTGAAGCGGTGGACGCAGATGGCGGTGGCGAGTTCGCCCCGAGCCGTATCGGCCGCAGTCACAGACGAGGCGCGCGACGAGCCGCCCGTCACCCAGCCGCCCCAGTTGAACCCGACGACGATGGTGGCGATCACTGTGACGAAGCACGCCCAGACAAGAACAGTCTTGCTGGGCTGATAGCCGTCGAAACGCTGGGCAATAGAATTCTTGCTGCTGTTTTGCATGGCGGTTGGTCTATCCCTTTATGGATATTGCGGGTCCGCTCCCCGGTCGCATCGACCGCGAAGTTCAGGCACTACTCTCCGTATTTCATTCCGGTCACACCGGCGGCAAGACAGCGCCATCGCCCGGGAAACGTCCCTTTTTGCGCTGCCGCACGGGAACGTCCCCGCGTCTTTTACGAGTTCCGTTTCCGGACCCTAGCTCGAGCTCGGGTTGCCGCTTTCGCCGCGCAACCCGGATTCAACGGCGATCATTTCGCCGTCCTTGCGGCTTTCCCTGACGATACGGCGAACGATGATACCGCCCTTGTATTTGAGAACGCCTTTAGCGGGCCGGATGACGCCCCCGTCCTTGAGCGGGCGGTACTTCATGATCCTTCTGCTGCCGGACAATGGGGCAGCTACGAACCACGACTACCACTTCGGTGGCCGCTACACCAATGCTAAATATTCGCTTTTACAATGGTTTCCGGCGCATCCGTTTGGCTCATTGCAACAGAAAGCGGCTTCGATACATCCCCATGGGCAACATTCCAGGGGGATCCTCTGACGGTTCACAAACAAGCGGGGTGAGGTTACTTCGCCGTGAAGAACGTGAGAAGCACTTTTCCCTTTTCCCCTAACAGGCAGACGAACCGGTCCGGTGTCGTGGTATTGCCGTTGCGCGCTATGTAAGCGTCGCCAAGGATCACTGTCCTTACGGGAACATCTCCCACTTTGGTGTCAGCGGCACTTATCGCAAGGGTATCAGCGTCCAGGACCAGATCAGTCACGTCCTTCGATCGTTCCTGGAGGGCGACGAGTCCGGTAGACCGACAGGCGCTGGCTTCCGGCCCGTCTGGGCTTTGTGCCGTGGCCGGGGCGATCACGACGGACATGCTCATGGCGGTAACGAGCAACAATTTGGTGATCTTCATTGGCAATCCTCTTGTGAACGCACGGGAACGCCGGGAACCTTCCATGGTTCCCGGCAGTGCAGATGACCGGATGAGGCACCGTTGCCTCGTCCACGAAAAGCCTGCAGTCACTGCGCCATGCGCGGAACCATCTGTGGCAGATCGAGCTGACGAGGCCGATACTGGTATTCCCCAGTTGGAGACCGGGTTCGGATGAGGTTTCGTTGCGAGGCTCGGGAAACCGGTCCAGTAGGTCGTGTCCATGGTCGCGATGAGGTTGTAGACCATGGCGCGATCCTTCAATTTGGCATCAGGGATGGCCCCTTTCTCGTGATGAACACGAGATGTTGCTTATTCGTCCGGTTGCCAAGACACCATCATTGTTGCACCACCATTGCGTAGTATAGACTCGATTTTGCAAATGGGATCAAAGCTGAATGCGCATAAGATATGGTTTCCTTGGCCTGTTCCTTGCAATCGCACCATCGGCCTACTCGTTGGAACTTGGACCGCCACCGGTCCTGTCGCCATTGCAGGAGCAGGCGCAAGCCGCTCTTTTGAGCGCGCAGTTCCTGACGCGATATGCTTACAAGCCTGTTCCGCTCAACGACGCCTTGTCGGCTAAAATCCTCGATCGGTTTATCGAGTCTCTGGATTCCGACCGGAGCTTTTTCCTGCAGGCCGACATCGACAAGTTCATGGCCGACAGCACCGAGATCGACGATGCCATCCTGGGTGAAGACCTGAAGGTTCCGTTTTCGATTTTCAACGCCTATTCGCAGCGAGTTGTGGACCGCATGACATATGCCCGCAGCCTGCTCAAACAGGGCTTCGATTTCAGCGTGCGGGAAGACTATTCCCTGTCGCGCGACAAGGAGCCTTGGCCGAAATCCGAAGAGCAAAGCAATGACCTCTGGCGCAAGCGGGTCAAAGGCGACTGGCTGCGGTTGAAACTGGCAGGCCAGGCCGATGCGACGATTCGCGATACCCTCGACAAACGTTACAGAAATATCCTGGAGCGCGTTTATACCTACAAGAGCGACGACGCGTTCCAGTCATTCATGGGCGCCTACACCACGTCCGTCGATCCGCACACGGACTATTTTGGTGCCGCCGCTTCGGCCAATTTCGACATTTCGATGAAGCTCTCACTGGTGGGTATCGGCGCCGTTTTGCAGGAGCGGGATGGTTACACGACGGTCCGTGAGCTGGTGCCGGGTGGGCCAGCACAATTGTCCGGAATGCTGGCCGTCGGCGACCGCATTGTCGGTGTCGGTCAAGGCGATGATGGCGCCGTGAAGGAAGTCGTGGGCACACGCCTTGATGAAGTCGTGCAAATGATCCGCGGGGCGAAAAATTCCGTTGTGCGCTTGGATGTCTTGCCGGCGGATGCCGGAGAGAATGGAAGCCGCCGCATCATCAGCCTTGTGCGAGACAAGATCAGCCTCGAAAAACAGGCTGCAAAAAAGACCATCCTGCCCTTGGAGGATCGCGGTGTCGTGCGCAGAATTGGCGTAATCACCCTGCCGGCGTTCTATGAGGACTTCGAAGCGCGACGAAAGGGCGAGAAAGACTACAGAAGCGCAAGCCGAGACGTTGCCAAGCTTCTTGGCGAACTGAAACGGGAAAAGGTCGACGGCGTCCTGATCGACTTGCGCAACAACGGTGGCGGCTCGCTGGCCGAAGCGATTGATTTGACAGGCCTGTTCGTGGGCAAGGGCCCGGTGGTTCAGCAACGCGACGCCGAAGGTAAGATCAAGGTCGAAAGCGATGATCTGCCTACGCCTGCGTGGACGGGTTCGCTCGGGGTATTGATCAATCGCGGCTCGGCGTCGGCCTCGGAGATTTTCGCCGCGGCGATACAGGATTACGGTCGCGGCGTGATCGTCGGAGAACCTAGCTTCGGTAAAGGGACCGTGCAAACGGTCGTCGATCTCGATCAGGTTGCCCACAACAGCAAACCAAAATTCGGTCAATTGAAATTGACGATCGCCCAATTTTTCCGGGTCGATGGCGGAACGACACAACTGCGCGGCGTGACACCCGACATCAGCTTGCCGGGTCTCTCGGACCCCAAGACCCTTGGTGAAGCGAGTTATGACAATGCGCTGCCTTGGGGTCAGATCAAGCCTGCGAATTATGCGGCCGCAGGCAACAGGAGCGGATTGCTGCAGCAACTGCAAAGCCGGCATGATGCTCGGGTAAAAGTCGATCGGGATTTTCAACGTTTCGCAGAAGACGCCGCTGAGCTGAAGGCGCAACGTGAAAAACGTGTCATCTCCCTCAATGAAGTCGAACGTCGAAACGAACTCGCTGCTCTTACGACCCGTCTCAAGGCGCGCGAGCAGACAAACGATGGTTTGGTTCCGGATAAGGACGATGGCCTGCAAGCAAATGAGCGGAGCCTCAATGCGGATATCGCCATTGAAAATGCCCGCGAGAATGCCAAGGACGTCTTGAGAAACGAAGCAGCCTCGATTGTTGCCGATCAGGCCGATTTGCTGGAAAATGTCCGAAAGACCGGCACCCGGTAAATGGGGAATGTCGACGGAAAATAGTCCTGTCGGCGATGGCTATGGCGTTTGATGGGGACCAACCCCCGCGAGCCCTTCAAGAGTGGCTTAGAGGTTACGCGCCAGCCGTCCTCTGGATTCGAAGCGAGATCGGATCGAGGTCCGGGGAATAGGTCGGCAGGAAGAGCGGCCATGCATGGCAAAGGTCAAGCGCGCCAATGATCCGCGTTCGTCGAAGCATTCCGGCACAGATCCCGAGATTGAGAAACGGTGACATGGCTGGCGCGACGACGTGAGAGACGGCTGGTCAGATCCTTTTAGGAACGCAGATCAACGTCAGCTTGACCGATCACCCGACGCATTTGAACAGATGGGGCCAAGTCAGCAATAGACCACAGCGCAAAATTAGGCCAGTTTGCTGCTATCAAGCAGGAGTATAACCGCCCCTCATTGGCCGGAGAAGAAGAGGCTCGAAAAGAGCCCGCCCAGCCATCGATCCGCGGCTATCAGCAAGCGCTGGAGGTTGGAATGGCTGGTCGTCTGGACGGTAAGATCGCGCTCATCAGTGGCGGCGCGGGTGGGTGCGGCCTTGCCGCCACCGAGCTTTTTGCGCGAGAGGGGGCGGCGGTGGGGATCGTCGATCTCCCGCATAGCCAGGGGGCGGCTGTCGCCGCCCGCCTGTGCGAGGAAGGCAGGAAGGTCGCATTTGCACCCGCCGACGTTTCCGACGAACTGCAGGTGAATAGGGCGGTAGAGGCGATTTCCGGTGAACTCGGGCCGATAACGGTGCTGTTCAATCATGCCGGAACGCTCATCGTCCGGCCGTTCCTCGAAACCTCGGTGGCGGACTGGGACCGGTTGATGGCCATCAATGTCCGCAGCATGTTCCTGATGACCCGTGCGGTCCTGCCGCAGATGATCGAAGCAGGCGGCGGGTCCATCGTCTGCACGTCGTCGATCTCGGCGGTCGCCGCGACACCGATGGAAGTTCTCTACGATACGACCAAGGGAGCGTGCCACATGTTTGCCCGGGCGATCGCGGTCGAATTTCGCGACCGCAACATCCGCTGCAACGCGGTTTGCCCCGGCTTCATCCAGACGCCACATGGCCAGAAGGAGGTCGAGGAACTGACCCGCTACGGCGTCGATGTCTCGGACGCAGCGATCGCGGCTCAGCAGGGCAGGATGTGCCGGCCGGATGAGGTCGCCAAGGCGGCGCTCTACCTTGCAAGCGACGACGCCAGCTTCGTCAGCGGTACCCATCTGTTTGTCGACAATTGTTTTACAGCGATGTGAGGGGGAAAAACATGGCTCTGGAAAAAGGCGGCCTGTGGCGCAACTGGGTCGGCAATCAATATTGCGTTTCACAATTCAAGGCCTCGCCGGAAACGGAAGCCGAAGTGTCGGAGCTTGTCCACGAAGCCGACAGGCGTGATCTGACCGTCCGCGTTTCCGGCTCGGGACATTCCTTCACACCCGTCGTCGGCACCAACGGGCTGTTGCTGTCGCTCGCAAACCTGCGCGGCGTGCAGAACATCGACCGGGAGCGGAAACAGATCACGGTGGCAGGCGGAACGCGCATCAACGAAGTCGGCAGGACGCTGAAGGACCATGGTCTTTCACTGATCAACCAGGGCGACATTGACAGCCAGGCCGTCGCCGGCGCGTTTACGACCGGAACCCACGGAACCGGCATCAAGCTCGGAAACCTGGCCTCGTCGATTGCCGGCATGCGTATCGTCACAGCCAACGGGGATGTTCTTGACATCGATGGTCGCGACAGGGACAGGCTGCATGCAGCCCAGGTCTCGGTCGGAACGCTCGGGGTCATCTCCTCGCTGACGCTGAACGTCATGGACGCCTATAATCTGCACGAGCGTCTCTGGCGGGACGATTTCGAGACATGCATGGAGCGTCACGACGAGCTGGCTTCGCGGCACCGCCATTTCGGCTTCTTCTGGTGCCCGACGCCGGAAAGCCGTCATCTGTACTGTCTTCCCGACACGTCCGCGGTATCGAGCACGAACAAGCTGGCCGATGTCTGCGAGATGAAGGTGATGGACATCACCGACGCCACTCCGATGGAGAGCGAATTCGAAAAGATCGCCTACAGTTCCGAGGTCTATCCGATCGATTACGTGCCGAATTTCGTCGAACTGGAATATGCTGTTCCCCTCGAACACGGCAAGGCCGCGATAAGGGCCGTCCGGGATCTGATGCTGAACAAGCACACCAACTGCATCTACCCGATCGAATACCGCTTTACCGCCGGCGATCCGGCATGGATGAGCCCCTTTCACCACCAGGACAGCATCACCCTGTCGGTGTCGGGTGGTCCGGGTATCGATTACTGGCCCTTCCTCAAGGATGTCGATCAAATTCTGGGCGGATACAATTCTCGCCCGCATTGGGGAAAGATGCATTTCCTCGACACGGACGACGTCACAAGGCTTTACCCGCGCGCCAGGGAATTTCGAGCGCTGAGACGGGATTTGGATCCGAAGGGCCGCTTCCTGAACGATCATTTGAAGATGTTGTTTGGATAAGCACGAAGTCAGACCTGCCTCGACTTGGCGCTTCAGCTGACCCGCTATCGTGGTTCGCGGCATCTCCATAAAAAGCGACAGGATCAGAATTTGGTCCGGATATTGCCAGGGGTATGGACCGCCGGAGCGATAGGGGTTATCTGGCAAGGCTTGTTGCGATGCTGAAACCGTCGCCGAAACATCACCGCAGACACCCAAGGCCTTTCAAAGTGAAAAAAGTCCAGCGCAGCTTTGCCGTCGAATACAAATCCGGTCGGCGAAAAATCAACTCCAATCCGAATTCCATCTGGGGCGACATGGATCTCAAGTCCGTTGCACAGGATCTGCAGGACGAGGCAATGCCATTGCTTCCGCAAACTTCTCAGGCTGGCAGCACCGGAATGTCTTTCGCCGGAGAACAACAGGCCGCAGCGTTGTTGACACAGCCGATAGAGCAGGAGACAAATGCATCGGCTTTACAGGAGACCACAATGGCCGACGATATTAATACGATGACTGACACCGACACGCCGGCGGTTGCGGCGCCCGCACCAAAGAAGGAGCGCAAACCTCGCGCCAAAAAGGCGGCCGCTGAAACGGCCTCAGCCGAAGTTTCGGCGCAACCGGCAGGGGCTTCGAATGCCGCAGCGGTCAAGCCGAAAAGAGGACGCAAGGCAAAGTCCGACGAAGGCGTGACAAGCGCCAAACGTGCGCCTGTCAAACGTGCGCCGAAGGCCGTGCAGGCACCGGCTGCACCGTCCGTGGCGGCAGTTGACGAGTTTGCGGATCTTCTGCAACTGGAAGACGAAAACCAAAAGCTGCGCAAGCTGCTGGCCGAGAAGCTGCGTGCTGAAAACGCCGATCTGCGAAAGCGGCTCAACCTGGCTTGATCGACAGCCGCCGGTCAAGCACTGGCCGCATTCTCAAGGCTATAATCGAGACGAACATCTTGGCGGCGGTTAGTCCTGCCGCCAACGCTTTTGCTCGCAGCCTGCATGCGGGATAGAATACGAGGTCGAATAAAATGGCGTCTCCATGGAAACTTCTTGCCCGGCTTGTGTCACCGCGACGTCAACAGCGGCAAGAACTGGACTCGACCGACGACGTGAAGCCGGACGTATTGGCCATCGCCAAACCGATTGAAACGGCCACCGACAGCGGGTCGAACACCGCGGATCCTCCGACCGAGGAAAAGCCCGTCGCTTACGATCGATCGGAGGCGGTTTCAGCGGAGCCGGATCATTCCGAAGAAACGGCAACGGGTCTTCACGCCACGGCGGATACCAACGGCGCCAGACCGGCGGAGGCGGCCGATCTGGCCTTGTCCGGTGACGCCAATTCGACCGTGCGCGACGCACCGATCCCCTCGCGGACTGGCGAAGGTGAAGTGCGAAAGCGCAGCCGGCGGGGTAACACAGCGGCAAGGGGTGACGCCGTTCCGCCACCCTCTTCAGGCGTTCCCACCGTTTCTGACGATGCGATCAGCCTTGATGAAGAGATCAGGCTGCTGCGGGCGCAATTGGCGGGCAAGCTTCAGCAGCAAAATGCACAACTGAAGAGAATGCTGGAGCGGTTCGAGCGCTGAACGTGTCATTCTCCATCGCGCCTAATCCGGCCAGTGCAACCCGGCTCGGCATGGGCGTGATTTGCCCCGATCCTGCCGTCAAAGGCATGGTCTTGTGGCATTTCGCCAAAGGCATCAGACGCGCGAGGCGCGGGGCTTTACAGCTTCTCTGGTGCAAGCCGGCACCCAGTCCTCCGACGGCTCGCAGCGCCCGGCTTTGCAGCGACGATATCTCGGCATGACCGGCGACAACCATGAGCAAAACGAAATGCGCCAAGCTTCATGACTGCCCCAAAAATCCTCATGCTCCCCAAAATTGCACTTGATGGCCCCTGTTGGTCCGCTACAAAACGACGAGGATAGCCTCGAAGCACAGAATTTGGGATGTATGGCAAAAAAAGCATATAACGGGACGTCCAAAGTCGATCGCGCGGATGAACCGCGGGACCGCATTGTTGCGGCCGCGCGTGAAGTATTTATCGAGCAGGGGTTCGATCTGGCGACCGTTCGCGACATCACGAGGCGAGCCGATGTGAATGTTGCTGCCGTCAATTATTATTTCGGTTCCAAGGAAGAGCTCGTCAGCGAGGTGCTTAACCTGATGATGGAACCCTATACCCATGCCCGGATAGAGGCTTTGGAAAAATGCGAGGCCTCGGCGAGACCCGGATTCCCGATTTTGGAGGAGGTCGTCGGGGCTCTTGTCCGACCGATGGTACAGTTCAGCCGCGATGCCTCGGGCGCCCGTCCCTTGACGCGGCTGATCCTGCAGGTCCGTTCGCGGCCGCGTGAATCAACCAACCGTTTTTTCATACGCCGCGTCGATCCTGCCGTGTTCCGTTTTATCGACGCCTTCAGTCGCGCACTACCGGATATGCAGCGCCGCGATATTTTCTGGCGTTACAATTTTTCGATTGGCGCCATCATGCAGGTCCTGATCGATTCAGACCCGGCATCGTATCGCCTCAAGCAGTTATCCGGCGGCCTTTGCGATACCGATGACGACGAAGAGATTATCTCTCAGCTCTCACGATTTATCTGTACTGGATTTCAGGCGCCTGCCATCGGGTGAAGATCCTGGATTTCGAACTTACAGCTAAAGTTGCGCAAGATAAGATACATAGCAGTATCTATCTACAATTGGATCCAGGCTGAGCAATAATCTTTTTTATTGCGTTTTGAGAAAAAACGTTGGGACATATAGTCTAAGATTAGACTGTATTCCCAATTGTCACTTCAACCCCATGCTGGTTTTTGCATATTTGCCGATCGCTGCTTGATTCTTGGGCGGTTTGACCGATTAAAGTCATTGACTCTTTCCCGCCTCAAATTATGTTTCAAACATCGTTTAACATTCACGGAGCCGTGCAATGACCGCTGCTGCCCCCAGGATCACCGGATCCTTCGTTGCCTTGATCACCCCGTTCGACAAGTCAGGGGCAGTCGATATGGGCGCGTTCCGCGCATTGCTTTCCTTCCACGAAGCGAACGGCACCTCTGCCGTCTTGATCATGGGCTCGACCGGCGAGGTATCCATGCTGTCGGCTGAGGAGAAGAAGAAAATCATCGTCGAGACGTCGAAGATGAAAACGGCCAAGATGCCGATCTTCTTTGGCTGCACCGGCAACAACACGGACGTTACGATTGAAAATGTGAAGTTCGCCAAGGATAACGGCGCAGACGGTGCCATTCTCGCTGCTCCGGCGTATATCTGCGCCCCGGAAGCCGACATCGAAGGTTATTTCCTGGAAGTCGCCGACGCGACCGACCTGCCTCTCGGGCTGTACAACAACCCGCCGCGGGTCAAGAGCGACCTGCACTGGGATCACCTTCTGCGCATATTCAAGCATCCCAACTACGTCATTCACAAGGAATCCACTGCGCGTGTCGGCCAGGTTGCCCAGGTTCTCGCCGCTCGTCCGGATGTTTCGGTAATGTGCTGCGACAGCCCCAACCTCGGTCTCGTCGTTCCAACAATGAGCCTCGGTGGTCATGGTACTGCCAATATGGGCGGCAATATTGCACCGGCCGAAGTGGCGGTGATGTCGCGTCCGTGGACGAGCTATGTCGAAGCCGAGGGGTTCCGCGACAACTATCTGAAACTTCTGCCGCTGCTGCACTACAATTACTCGGCCATCAACCCGGTGGCCGTGAAATCGCTGATGAAGGCTGTCGGACTGCCGGCTGGCGAACTGCGGCGGCCATTGACCGGCCTTGAAGGCGAAGCGCTCGCAAAGGGCATCCGCATCGTCCAGGATCTCGGCCTCGATAAGAAATATGGCTGGAAGCTGCAGTCCGCTTCGGCCTTGGCCGCTTGAGGCCCGGCCGATGGATCTCGGGATTTCCGGTCGCAATGCCATCGTTACCGGCGCAAGCCGAGGCATGGGCAAGGCCGCCGCAATGGCTCTCGCTCGGGAAAATGTGGATCTGACCATCGTCGCCCGGACGCCCGAGACACTGCAGGCGGCAGCCGCAGAAATTCGAGCGGTTACCGGCGCCCGCGTCACCGCTGTCGTCGGCGATATTACCACGCTTGCCGGTCGTGAAGCCGTTCTGTCTGTCTGCCCAAAACCGGACATCCTGGTCAACAACGCCGATGGTGAACTGCCCGGTGATTTCCGCAACTGGACTCGAGAAGACTGGTTGCGGGGCATCGATCGGATGATGCTGACACCGATCGACATGATGCGCCTGACCGTTGACGGAATGATGGAGCGCGAGTTCGGCCGTATCGTCAACATCGTGTCGCGGAGCGTCAAGATCGCCCAGGCCGAGCTTGGCATGTCGAATGCGGCACGCTCCGGCCTTGTCGGTTTCGTCGCGGGCCTGGCTCGGCAGACGATCGCCCACAATGTAACGATTAACAATATGCTCCCGGGCATTGTCGCTTCGGATGGCCAGCGCCAGCATGTCGAGGTACTTGCTCAGGAAAGCGGTCGTTCTTTCGACGAAATATGGGCCGCCCGCGCGGCACAGAATCCGGCTGGCCGCTACGGACGCCCCGAAGAAGTTGGCGCCTACATCGCCTTCCTCTGCTCAGCGAATGCCGGCTTTGTGACTGCTCAGAACCTGCTGATCGATGGCGGGCAATATCCCGGAACGTTCTGACGGCCGGAGCGGATTGCCTCTCGCCGGTGCGAAGGATCCGCGATGAATACAATGACTTTCGACTGCATACATCCTCTTGGAGCCAGAAGGAATCCATCTATGAACCGCTTCGGAACAGCATTGCTTTTTCTTTCGATGACGCTGCCGGCGGCCGGCCTTGCCAAGGCGGACGATTATCCCAGTCGGCCTGTGTCCATTGTCGTGCCTTATCCGCCGGGCGGTGCAGTCGATGGCGTTGCACGCGTTCTTGCCGCCACGCTTTCGGTCAAGACCGGCAAGACGTTCGTTGTCGATAACCGTGCGGGCGGTGCCGGCGGGGTGGTCGGTTCGTCCGATGTGGTCAAGGCTGCTCCCGATGGCTACACCCTGCTGCTGAATGCGTCGATCCACGTGGTCACGCCGCTGATCAACAAGAATGTGCCTTTCGACGTCGTCAATGACTTCACCCATATCAGCGGCATCGCGGCGGGCCCGCTGCTGATCACCACCAATCCGTCGGACAAGGCCAACACGCTGAAGGAATTCTTCGCCGAGGTGAAGGCGGATCCGGATTCCTACAACTTCGCCACCTCCGGTTATGGATCGGCCGGTCATTTGGCTGTGGAGGTCCTGAAGGGTAAAGCCGGCGTCGATACTGAAGTGGTCACCTACAAGGGGGCCGGTCCGGCGCTTACCGACATGATTGGCGGCCAGGTGCAACTGATCGCCGACCCGATCCTGTCGTCCCTGCCGCATGTCAAGGCAGGCCGGCTGAAGCCGCTTGCGGTGACCAGCCTGACCCGCTCGCCCCTGGCGCCGGATGTGCCGACCGTTGCCGAGAGCGGCATGCCTCCCTTGGAAATGCTCTCCTGGTACGGCGTCTGGGCGCCGAAAAATCTTGACCCAAAGGCGGCGGAATATCTCGGCAAGGTCCTGCAGGAGGTTGTCACCTCTACGGAATTCAAGGACAAACTGACGGTCTTCGGCTTCGAGCCGATGTACAAGAACGGCGCCGATCTGAAGACCTTCGTGGTGGACGAGACGAAGCGTTACGGCGAGATCGTCAAGACAGCCGGCATCAAGGTGGAATGAAGATGATGAAGGCTCCGAAAACCACGCAAGATTCGGAGCCTTTGGAGGGCCAGCGCCATGTCGGAACCCATTGGGGGTTCTACACGCATGATGGATTGCATGGCGCCGTTCGTCCGATGGCGGGCGACCCCAACCCCGTTCCATTCGGTGGAGAGCTTCCAGCCGACAGGCTTGCGCCGTGCCGAATCCTGAAGCCTGCAGTCAGGCGATCCTACCTTGAAAAGGGACCGGGTCATCGTTCCGGCCGGCGGGGAGCCGAGGCATTTGTAGAGGTTTCCTGGGATGACGCAATCGAACTGGTCGCCGGCGAAATCCGCCGCGTCAGGGACGAGCATGGCAGTGGCGCGATTTTTTCCGGCTCCTACGGCTGGTCGAGCGCCGGACGATTTCATCATGCCCAAAGCCAGCTGAAGCGTTTTTTCAACATGAACGGCGGTTCCGTTCGTTCCGTTCAGACCTACAGTTATGCCGCGGGCGAGGTCATCCTGCCGCACGTCATCGGTTCCACCGATGGATTGATTTCCGGCCACAGCCCATGGAGCCAGATCGTCGGCCATGCGGACCTGATCGTGATGTTCGGCGGCACACCGCTTCGCAACGCTCAGGTCAATGCCGGTGGCGTTTGCCGCCATGAAACCCGCAAGTATCTCCTCGACTGCAAGCACGCCGGCGCCCATTTCGTCAACATCGGACCTGTCCGGGATGATGCCGCAAGCGAGCTCGACGCCCAATGGATGGCTCTGAGGCCCGGGACCGACGCCGCCCTGTTGCTCGCCATCGCCCATGTCCTGATCCAGGAGGATCGTCACGACGCGGCTTTCGTCAAGCGCTACACCGTCGGCTTCGAAACATTGCGGGATTATCTGTTCGGTAAGGTGGATGGCGTCGTCAAGGATGTAAGCTGGGCAGCCGGCATTACCGGCCTTGAAGCGCAGGACATCCTCACCCTTGCCCGGACCATGGCCTCGAAAAAAACCTTCATCATGATGGCATGGGCGCTGCAACGCGCCGACCATGGTGAACAGGCCTATTGGGCAGCAATCGCGGTGGCATCGCTGCTGGGGCGCATCGGTCTGCCTGGCGGAGGATTTGGTTTCGGTTATGCATCCATATCGGGCATCGGCCAGCCGGCGCCAGCCGTGAAATGGCCGTCGCTACCGCAGGGACAAAATGCCATTTCCGACTACATTCCGGTTGCGCGGATCGCAGACATGCTGCTTTCACCGGGAGCGGAATACGACTACAACGGCAAGAAACGGATCTATCCGGAAATACGGCTGATCTATTGGGCTGGTGGCAACCCCTTTCACCATCATCAGGACCTTCATCGGCTGGTCGAAGCTTGGCAGAAGCCGGAAACGATCATTGTTCACGAGCACTGGTGGAATGCCAACGCCCGGCATGCCGACATCGTGTTGCCCGCCGCGACATTCCTGGAACGCGACGATCTGGTTGCCAGCGGTCGCGACAGTTTTCTCGGATATTCGACACACACGGCAGCACCACCAGCGGAGGTATTGTCGGATCACGAGATCCTGCGCCGCATCGCGAAGAAGCTGGGCACTGAAGCGGCATTCACCGGCGGATTGAGCGAATCCGAATGGCTGGAGAAGCTTTATGCCGAAGCGCAAGCGAACGCCGCGTCACGCGACATTTCCCTGCCGGATTTTCCCACGTTCCGGAATACGGGACTGATCGAGGTGGAAAGCCAAGACGCGGATCGGCCTTTCCTTTCCGCATTTCGTGCGGACCCGGCTGCTCATCCGCTGCATACGCCGTCCGGTCTGATCGAGCTTTCCTCGGAACTCATTGAGGGCTTCGACTACGTCGATTGCCCCGGCCATCCGGCGTGGATGGAACCGGTCGAATGGTTGGGGGGCAAGCTCGCGGCACTCTATCCACTGCATCTCCTGTCCTGCCAGCCGCATGACAAGCTGCACAGCCAATGGGACCATGCAGCGCCGTCGCGCAAGACCAAAAGCGGCGGTCGTCAGCCGGTGCGCATTCATCCCGACGACGCCTCGGCTCGCGGGCTTGTACAAGGCGAGGTGGTGACCATTTCCAACACCCGCGGTGCTTGCCTTGCGGTGGTTGCCATTACCGATTCCGTCATGCCCGGCGTCGTGCAGCTGGCGACGGGCGCCTGGTTCGATCCGGCGGATCCCACGACGCCGGGTTCGCTGGAGCTGAACGGCAATCCGAACGTCCTGACGCCGGATCACGGGACTTCCCGCCTCGCGCAGGGGCCAAGCCCGAACTCGTGCCTTGTCGAGATTTCCCGCTTCATCGGCACGCCGCCGGAGGTGCGAGCCTACCGCCCGCCGGATCTGGTCCCCGACCCGCGATCAAAAGCGTCCACCGGAAAGGAATGCCCATGACCTCACGTCTCAATCCGCAATTGATTGCAGGGCTCCTGTTCGTATCGATCGGCGTCGCTTTCCTGTTGGGCAGCCTCGATCTCTCCTACGGTACCTGGCGCAAGATCGGTCCCGGTGCATTTCCGGGCCTGGTAGCCTCGGCCTTGATCGCCATGGGCCTTATCGTTGCCCTTACGGCCGAAAAGCATGACACCGGTAAACAGCAGCCGGGCCTTTATTCCTCGAAGGTCACGTTCATCATTGCAGCGATCCTGGTGTTTGGACTGGTCGTTCGCGGCGGCGGATTGCTGCCGGCGGTCTTCGGTTGCTGCTTCATCTCCTCGTTTGCATCACGTCCTTTGCAGCCGGTGAAATCAGCCTTGTACGGGCTCGGACTCGGTGCGGCCTGCAGCCTTGCCTTCATCAAGGGGCTCGGCATGCCGCTTGCCATTATCGGTCCCTGGTTCGGGTATTAAGGAAGATCACATGGAGACGCTCAACGCCCTGCTGCTCGGCTTTGACCAGGCAATCCTGCCGACGAACCTGTTCTGGTGCCTGATCGGCACGCTGCTCGGGACCCTCGTCGGCGTCCTGCCGGGCCTCGGGCCTGCGGCGACCATGGCCATCCTCCTGCCTTTCACCATCGGACTTGAACCGGTGACATCGCTGATCATGATGGCCGGCATCTATTACGGAGCGCAATATGGGGGCTCGACGACGGCCATCCTTCTCAATCTTCCCGGCGAAGCATCGTCTGTGGTGACGGCGATAGACGGCTACAAGATGGCCCGCAACGGACGCGCGGGCGTGGCACTGTCGACGGCGGCGATCGGCTCCTTTTTTGCAGGCACCGTCGCCACGCTGTTGCTGGCATTGTTTGCGCCTTCGCTTGCCGAAATTGGATTGCTGTTCGGTCCCGCGGAGTACTTTTCGCTGATGATCCTGGGGCTTGTCGCCTCGGTCGTGCTTTCGCGCGGATCGCTGCCGAAGGCGCTTGCCATGGTCTTCATCGGCATTCTGGTTGGCCTAGTCGGCCAGGACGTGCAAACGGCCGTGCCCCGTTTCACGCTCGGTTTTGAAGAGATGTCGGGCGGTATCAATTTCGTCGTTGTGGCAATGGGGCTGTTCGGCATCGGCGAGTTGATCAAGGATCTGGAAACCCCGGAAAGCCGCACCGCCATCAACGCACCGTTCTTCTCGATGATACCGTCGCGGGAAGACTGGCGGCGGATGGTTGCGCCTATTCTTCGCGGCACGGGGATCGGTTCCGTGCTGGGACTTCTGCCGGGCGGCGGCGCGCTTCTTGCCGCCTTCGCAGCCTATGCCGTCGAGAAACGCGTCGCCAACCCGCCCGAAGGTTTTGGCGGAGGTGCGATCGAAGGCGTGGCCGCGCCTGAAAGCGCCAACAATGCCGGCGCACAGACATCGTTTGTCCCGCTGCTCACGCTCGGCCTACCGGCCAATGCCGTCATGGCCTTGATGTTCGGCGCCCTGATCATGCAGGGTATCGCACCGGGGCCGACGCTGATTTCCGAACATCCGGATGTGTTCTGGGGCGTCATCGTGTCGATGTGGGTTGGCAATGTCATGCTGCTGGTCTTGAACCTGCCGCTGATCGGCGTCTGGACGCGCTTGTTGACGATGCCCTTCCACTATCTCTTTCCGGCTATCGTGGTGTTCTGCTCGATCGGCGCATTCTCGCTCGGCAACTCGGTCTTCGATATCTGGCTGCTCGGTGCCTTCGGCGTCGCCGGTTACGTCTTCGCCAAGCTCGATTGCGATCCGGCACCGCTGGTGATGGGTCTCATTCTCGGGCCGATGATGGAGGAGAATTTCCGCAGAGCGATGTTCCTCGCCCGCGGCAATCCCAGCGTTTTTGTCGACCGTCCGATTTCGGCAGGTCTGCTTGTCCTGGCTGTGCTCGCCATCGCTGTGGTCGCCCTGCCGAAGATCAAGGCCGTCCGCGAAGAGGCGTTTCAGGAATGAACCGGCTTATTCCCGTCGCGCAGAGTGAAACGCCATGCATGTAGTGGTCATCGGAGCGGGTATCGTCGGTGCATCGACGGCACTCGAGTTGTTGAAGGACGGGCACGAGGTCACCATCATCGAGCCGGAACAGCCCGGGGGGCGCCACGCGGCAAGCTATGGTAACAGCGGCTGGCTGAGCCCTGCCTCGATCATCCCGATGTCGATGCCCGGTCTCTGGAAGAAGGTACCAGGTTATCTTGCCGATCCTTCCGGGCCGCTGACCATCCGCTGGCGGCATCTGGCACGCCTCGCGCCGTGGTTGCTGCGGTTCATGCTGGCCGGTTCGACTGGATCCAAGGTCGAACGGACCGCAAGAATTCTGGCGAGCCTCCTGCACGATGCTCCATCCCGGCATGCGGCACTGGCGGAAAAAATCGGGCGGCCGGATCTAATCCGGCGCAAGGGCCTGCTCTACGTTTACCAGGACCGCAAGGCTTTCGAGGCTGAGGCTTTTGCGTGGCGCCTGCGACGCGACAACGGCGTTTCCTATCGAGAGCTATCCTCGGCCGAACTGCACGAACTCGAGCCGAACCTTTCATCTCGTTATTCCTTTGCTGCCTTCGTCGAGGATGGAGTTCATTGCGTGGATCCGGGAGGCTATGTCGCAGCGATGGTGGATCATGCGGTGGATCTCGGCGCCCGGCGCATCAGCGCGAGGGCGACCGGTTTCAACCTTACCGGCAACCGGCTTTCGAGCGTCCGGACAGAAGCGGGCATCGTGGCGTGCGACAAGGCCGTCATCGCTGCCGGAATACATTCGAAAAAGCTTGCGGCGCTCGCCGGTGACACAATCCCGATGCAGAGCGAGCGCGGTTACCACGTCGTCATTCCCTATCATCTGGCCAAAGGGGAGATGCCGATCATGCCGAGCGACGGCAGAATGGGCAACAATCCGACGCTTGCCGGGCTTCGCATTGCCGGACAGGTCGAACTGGCAAGTGTCGAGGAAAGACCGCACTGGACCCGCGCCGACATTTTGCTGAAACACGCGAAGGGAACCTATCCGGCACTGTCGAATATATCCGAGAGCAAGAGCATCGACCGGTGGATGGGGCATCGCCCCTCAACTGCGGACGGCCTTCCGGTGATCGGATTTTCGAGGTGTTCCGACGATGTCGTTCATGCGTTCGGCCACGGTCATGTCGGCCTTGCGACCGGGCCGGTTAGCGGTGCGCTTGTTGCAGACCTGATCGCTGGGCGCGAATGCGCCATCGATCTATCAGCGCTGTCCGCCACCCGTTTCCGCTGATCTGCAATCTGGATGATCTGTTCGGCAGGCGTCCGCTACCCAGCGGCGGCCGTTGGGGCCTGATCGTCCCGGACGGATTCCGGAACCGAGCCGGTCCATCAAAAGTTCGTCTGACCCCATCGGCAGCCCGATCGTGTTACGCAATGGTACCGTATCACGCGACTTGATCTGCAAAAGCGCGCGACGGCATTCGAAATACCGAGCGCGAATATGGACCTCTCGAAGATCAAGACCCTGATCGACTTTGTCGGTCGATCGAGCATTACCGAACTCGCCGTGACCGAGAAGGACGTGACGGTTCGGATCTTCCGGTCGCAGCCAACGGCGGACAAGGCCTCCGCGAATTTGGCGCGGGGACAACATCCGGTTGCGGGTGCGTCGATCGCCTTGGGACCTGATGAACTGCCGACTATCGGCCAGGCGTCGGCCATTCCCGTAACAGCGCCGGTCTCCGGCGCGCTGCATCGCAGTTCGGCACCGGGCGAGGGGGCGTTCGTCAAGCTTGGAGATGAGGTGACGGATGGGCAGACTCTCTTCATTATCGAAGCGATGAAGGTCTTCAACAAGATCGCCGCGCCGCGGTCTGGGCGCATTGTCAGCCTGACCGAAATCGACGGCGGCGAAGTCGAGACGGGCGATCTGCTCGCGGAGATCGCGTGATGACTCAGACATTCGACAGTC
Source organism: Neorhizobium vignae (assembly GCF_000732195.1). Classification (GTDB taxonomy): domain Bacteria; phylum Pseudomonadota; class Alphaproteobacteria; order Rhizobiales; family Rhizobiaceae; genus Neorhizobium; species Neorhizobium vignae. Next base: position 39,645 of record NZ_JNNU01000010.1, on the reverse strand, counting down.
GTCCGCGTTTCGATACGGTTCTTATTGCCAATCGCGGGGAGATCGCGGCCAGGATCCAGAAAGCCTGCCGGCAACTAGGCCTCAAGACCGTTGTTGTCTATTCCGAAGCGGATCGGCAGGCGCCCTATGGCAAGACCGCCGACAGCGCCCTTTGCATCGGCCCTTCGAGCGCGGCAAAAAGCTACCTCAACAAGGATGCTCTTCTTCTGGCGGCGCGCTTGACTGGCGCCGGCGCCATCCATCCCGGTTATGGTTTTCTCTCAGAAAATGCCGCATTCGCCGATGCGGTCGAAAAAGCTGGCCTGGCATTCATCGGTCCGAGCGCGTCCTCGATCGAAACCATGGGCGACAAGATTTCGGCAAAGAGGGCAATGATAGCAGCCGGCGTGCCTTGTGTTCCCGGACCGGATACGGCGCTTGCCGACGATCCGGCGGTCATTGAGCGCGTGGCCGAGGAGATCGGTTATCCCGTTATCATCAAGGCCGCCGGCGGAGGAGGCGGACGGGGCATGCGTCTCGTGCCGGAGGCAGGCCAGCTCCAGGAGGCGGTCGCGCTCACCCGCGAAGAGGCGCGGCAGGCCTTTGGGTCGCCGTCGCTCTACATGGAAAAATTCCTCCAGCATCCGCGTCATATCGAGATCCAGGTGCTTTGCGACACCCATGGCAATGCAGTCTGGCTCGGCCACCGGGATTGTTCCATGCAGCGCCGCCATCAGAAAGTGGTGGAAGAGGCGCCGGCACCTGGGATCGCGCCGGAGGTGATCGGGCCCGTCGGGCAGGCCTGTGTCGAAGCCTGCCGCCAGATCGGCTACCGCGGCGTCGGAACCTTCGAATTCCTCTACGAGGATGGTGCGTTCTATTTCATCGAGATGAACACCCGGCTTCAGGTCGAACATCCGGTCACCGAAATGACAAGCGGGATCGACATCGTCCAGGCGCAGATCAAAGTGGCTCAGGGCGATCTGCTCGAACTGGCCCAGGCTGACGTCAAATGCGCGGGGCACGCTTTCGAGTGCCGCATCAATGCCGAGGATCCCGATACTTTTCTGCCGTCAGCCGGCATCATCACCAGTCTCGCCTTTCCCGAGGGGACCGGTATCCGGGTCGATACCCATATCCATGCGGGGTACAAGGTGCCACCCTATTACGACTCGCTGATCGCCAAACTGATCGTTCATGCGCCGACGCGCGCGGAGGCGATGGCAAGGATGCGCGAGGCGCTTGCCGCGACGCGAGTGGACGGAATTTCCACGAATATTCCGTTCCTGCGTGCGCTCTTCGAGGACAGCGCGTTTGCGCGTGGCGAGACGGATATCCACTATCTCGAGCAATGGCTGAAACAACGGAGAGCGTCATGAGTGGGATCGATTTCAGCGATCCCGCGACGATCGCGTTCCTCACCGATGCTCTGACGGCAGCCGGGGTGAGCGGGCTCGAAATATCCAGGCCCGGCGGACAGTTGCGCATCGTTATTGCGACGGGAAATGAAGCCAGGATCGATGTGTCCGCAACCTCTCAGCCGGCCCCGGCGGCTCAACCGTTGATGACCGTCAAGGCGCCGATGGCCGGTCATTTCTGCCCGGGCAGCCCATTGCGCTCGCCAGCCGCCGGTCGTCTGCCGCGAACCGTTTCCGCCGCAGACATCCTTGGCTTCCTTCGCGTCGGCCCCGTCCTGCTTCCACTTTGTGCCGGCCGCGCGGGCATATTGACCAAGCAGCTTGCCGAACCCGATGCGCTGGTCGGTTTCGGCGATCCGCTGTTCGAGATCGAGCCTCAATCATGATTGCCACATTGAACAACCACATGCCGCTGCGCGAAATCGTACCCGCTGCCCAAGGCCGTGCTCGGATTTCCTCGATCGGAGCCCGGTCCTTCCTGCTCGAAGCGCCGGGAGAATTCGATCTGGCCGCACAACGCCGGATCTGGGCGCTGTCGCAGACGGTCAGGGGTTGGCCGGATATCGCGGAAATCGTTCCGGGAATGACCAACCTGCTGGCGATATTCACGGAGGCGCCGGAGGATCCCGATACTGTCGTGGCACGGTTGCTGGAGGCATGGGACAATGCCCGCGGCATCGATCTGGCGGGCAAGACGATCGAAGTCCCTGTTCACTACGGCGGCGAGCATGCGGTGGACCTGCCCGCGCTTTGCGACCTTGCCCGGCTCAGCGACCGTGAGGTCGTCCGTATTCATCACGAAGCGACCTACCGTGTTTTTGCCTTGGGCAGCGCTCCGGGCTTCGGCTACCTGCACGGCCTCGATCAGCGTATCTACATGCCGCGAAAGACCGTACCGTCGCTGAAGATGGCGAGGGGCTGCGTGACCATCGGCGGCATGCAGACCGGCGTTGCAATGCTCACGGGCCCGAATGGCTGGAATTCCATAGGTTTCGCAGAATTGCAGATGTTCGACCCAACGTCGCCCACGCCGGCGATGATGGCGCCGGGCGATACGGTGCGGTTCGTGCCGGCAAGGATCGAGCTATGATCGAGATTGTAGAAACCGGCCCGTTCAATACGGTTCAGGATCTCGGGCGACCGGGCTATCGCGATATCGGCGTTTCGGCCAGCGGCGCGATGGATCCGCTTGCCGTGAGGATCGGCAATATTCTTGTCGGGAATGAAGAGGGCGCGGCCGCGATAGAGGTGCAGACCTTTCCGTTCAGCCTGCGTTTCGACCGCCGGACCGTCTTCGCAGTTACGGGCGCCGACGGCGATCCCCTACTGGATGCGTTGGAATTGCTTTCCTGGTGCGCCTATACGGCGGAGGCCGGACAGGTGCTTGCGCTGAAGCATCCTCCGACACTTGCGCGCGCCTATGTTTCCATCGGCGGGGGGCTGGATGTCCCATCGGTGATGGGGTCGCGCAGCACATCCCTGCGCGGCAGCTTTGGCGGCAATGCCGGCCGGCCACTGGAAAAGGGCGATCGGATCGCGGTCGGTAACAGCACCGACCTTGCCCCCGTGCCGGCGAACGGCTTGGCCGTCATCGAGCCCGCCGTGGCGCTCCGGGAGGTCTTTCCGGATCTCGTTGACGGCGCCCTGCCGGTCCGTGCCCTGCCTGGTGGTGAACATGCCCTGTTTCCCGATGATGGCGACGCCTTCTGGAGCCAGACCTGGAAGATTTCTTCCCGCAGCGACCGCACCGGCTATCGTCTGTCGGGCGAGCCCATCAAGCCGACGGCGTCGATTGAGATGCGTTCCCATGGGATCATGCCCGGTGTGATCCAGGTCCCGCCCGGTGGGGAGCCTATCGTCCAGATGAGCGATGCGAACACGGCGGGTGGCTATCCGAAGATCGCCGGCGTGATCGAATGCGATCTGTGGCGGCTTGGCCAGGCCCGCATAGGCAGCCGCTTGCGGTTCGTGCGGTCCACCCATGCGGAGGCGCGCGCGGTGGAGCAGGCGGTTGCCCGCTATGTTAAAGACGTCCGGACCACATCAGAGATGGTCAAACGCGCCTTGAGGGCGATGGCCTGAAATACGATCGGTCAAAGGGAGTTGCTGGTGAAAATCGATCTGAATTCCGACATGGGCGAAGGATTCGGTCCCTATAGGCTATGCGACGACGAGGCGATGATGAAGGTCGTGTCGTCGGCCAACATCGCCTGCGGTTTCCACGGCGGCGATCCGGATACGATGGCGCGCATGGTGCGGCTCGCCAAAGCAAACGGTGTGGGCGTCGGCGCACATCCGGGCCTGCCTGACCGACTTGGCTTCGGGCGGCGTGAAATGTCCTTCCAGGCGGATGAGCTGCGCCAGCAGATGCTCTACCAGCTCGGCGCGCTGATGGCGATTGCCGCCAGCGAGCGCGTCGCCGTCGGGCATATCAGCTTTCACGCCGCCATGGGCAATATGGTCAACCGTGATCCGGTGCTCGCCGATCTGATGATGGATGCCATCGCGACGGTAGAGCCGGGGCTTGTCGTGTTCGTGACGCCCGACAGTGAAATAGAACGGGCTGCCAAACGAGCGCGGTTGAAGACACTGGCGCTTTTCCTGGCCGACCGGGCCTACGATGCTGAAGGCAGGCTTGTTGTCCGCGGCCTACCCGGCTCCGTGATCAAGGATGAGGCGTCGGTACGGGCAAGGGTGCGCCGCTTTCTTCTCGACGGAACTGTCGAGACCATCGATGGCGACACCATCGCCATGCCGGCCCGGTCCATCCTCGTGCACAGCGATACCCCAGGCTCCCTTGAACTTGCGCGTATCGTCAGAAGCGAGATCGAAGCCTCGGGCGCAATGCTCGCGCCGGCCGCCGAACTCGCACTTTGACATATCCCGACCGCCAGCCGGCGGTCGTCCGTTTCAATCCGTATCGAAAGATCATGTCGATGTCTTCTACAGCCGACCGCCTGAAAAACGTCTCCATATCCGCTTCCGCCGCCATGACCCAGCGCGCCCGGGAACTGGCCGCAAAAGGTATCAAGGTCGTCAGCCTCTCCTCCGGAGAACCCGATTTCCCGACGCCGCCGCATGCGATCGAGGCGGCGCATGCCGCGGCACTCGGCGGAGATACGAAATACCCGCCGATGGACGGCACGCCGGCGCTCAAGGCGGCGATCGGCAGGAAGTTCAAGCGGGACAATAATCTGGACTATGATGCCAGCCAGATCGTCGTTTCAGCGGGCGGCAAGCAGGTGATCTTCAACACGATGCTCGCGACCTGCAATCCCGGCGACGAGGTCGTCATTCCGACGCCTTCCTGGGTCAGTTATGCCGATATCGTCAAGTTCGCCGGCGGCGTTCCGGTGGCGGTACCCTGCTTCGAGCAGGCCGGCTTCAAGCTGCGCCCGGAGGATCTGGAAGCCGCGATCACGCCGCGCACCAAATGGCTGATCCTGAATTTTCCCAACAATCCGACCGGTGCGGCCTGCTCGCGTGCCGAAATGAAGGCGATCGCCGAGGTCATGCTGCGCTATCCGGATGTCTGGATCCTGACCGACGACATCTACGAACATCTGGTCTATGATGGGTTCGAATTCTGCACCATCGTGGATGCGGAGCCCAGGCTCTATGATCGCGTCCTGACCATGAACGGGGTCTCTAAGGCCTATGCAATGACCGGCTGGCGGCTCGGCTTCTGCGCCAGCGGTTCGAAGGAGCTGATCGCGGCGATCAGCAACGTCAACGGCCAGAACGGCGGCGGCATCACCACGGTCACGCAGGCGGCCGCCATCGCGGCGCTGAATGGGCCTCAGGATCTCCTGAAGGAGCGGGCCGCGATCTACAGGCAGAGGCGCGATTTCGTGCTGGACCGGCTGTCGGAAGTGGAAGGATTGCGTTGCCACAAGCCCGAGGGCGCGTTCTACCTCTATCCCAATATGTCCGGTTTGATCGGCAAGACCAGCAAGGGCGGGCGAAAGATCGAGACCGACGTCGATTTCGTCATGGCCCTGGTGGACGAACATCATGTGGCGACGGTGCAGGGCGCAGCGTACGGCATGAGCCCCTATTTCCGGATTTCATACGCGACCAGCATGGAAATGCTGGATGAGGGATGCGCGCGGATCGCCCAGTTCTGCCGGGATATGCGCTGACGCGTGATCCGATGACCTGTCCGGCGCGATTGCGATCGTGCCGGAGCCCGCCTTACACCCTCAGCCGCGCGGTCAGCTCGAGAAGGATATCCTTGACCGCCAGGGCCGGTTCCGACAGCGAATTCTGGTCGGAAATGCAGAGCGACAGCGTTTCCTCGATCCGCGGGGAGACGAGGCGGCAGATCAGCGGCTCGCTCGATTCTGTCACGATACGATCGGCGATTGCTTTGGGCATGATGGTCGCTCCGAGACCACCGCCCACGGCGCGCGCCAATGTCCTGACGATTTCAACTTCAGCCACGACCTTCAGGTTGATCCGGCTGCGCGTGAACGCCATATCGACCGCACGGCGGACGAAGTTATAGGCCGGCGGCATCAGAAGCGGCAAACCGTCGAGAGCCCCGACCGGAATGGGCTTGCTGTCCGCTTCGATCGCAAAATCGCGGTGCGCGACGAGATAGAATTCCTCGCTGAGGATCGGCTCGAACCGCACGCCCTTGATCGGCCCGGCCCCGTGGATCAGCGCCATTTCCAGACGACCGTTCATGATCATCTGACTGTAGGTCTGGCCGACGCTTTCCGTGAGATGGAGCAGGATGCCGGGATGGCGCCTGCGCGTTTCGGCCAGCAGGTCGACGGATAGGGTGGCGGCGCTGCTGAACGGCACGAGCCCCACGGAAACGCGCCCGGCCAGTGAGTTGCCGGCAGCGGAAGCGTCCGCCTGCGCCTGTTCCATCTGGCGAAGAATGATCTGCGCATGGCGGTACACCGCATGCCCCGCATCGGTCATGCTGACCCCCTGCTGGCTGCGGATCAGAAGCTTCTGACCGAAATGCTCCTCCAGCCCCGCCAGCTGCTGGCTGAGCGCGGGCTGCGCGATATGCAGCAGGTCGGCGGCGCGCGTGATGCTGCCGCTGTCGACAATCACGATGAAGGATTTGAGGCGTCTGATGTCCATTCGGATTTTTGTCTTTTGTCCTGAGCAGACGTATGTTTGCAGACGCGATCTTCTTTTGCAACGCCGCTGACTGCGATCTCGCCCGGTGACCGTCACCTGCCGACATTGGGGAGCCAGGCCTCCATAGCCGTTGCTTATTGCTCCACAAATAATCGGTCTTAGGCAAGAGATTAAAGGTTCGCTACTGTTGGCGGCAACAACAAGGGGATCCGAATGCCATTCTCCGATTACAAAACCGCACTGGTTACCGGCGCTTCCTCCGGTATCGGCGCCGCTGTGGTGGAGCGGCTTCGCCGTGAGAATATCGAGGTCCACGCGATCGCCCGCAGCGGCGATGCTCTGCAGGATCTGGCCAAACGCACCGGCTGCATCGCTCATGTCATCGATGTCACCGACCGCCCCGCGCTCGCCGAACTCACCGGTCGAGTCGAGTTCGATATCCTCGTCAACAATGCCGGCGTCGATCGGCCGAAGAAATTCCTGGAAGCAGACGAGGGCGATATCGACCTCCTCGTTGATGTCAATCTCCGTGCGGTCCTGCACCTCTGCCGTCTGATCGTGCCGGGAATGGTCGCTCGCGATCGGGGCCATGTCATCAACATTTCCTCGATCGCCGGCAACTACAATTTCGGCGGCAACTCCACCTATCACGCAGTGAAAGCCGGGGTCGCCATGCTGTCAAACCAGCTGCGCATCGACGCGTTCGGCAAGCGCGTGCGGGTGACGGAAATCTGCCCCGGGCGGGTCGCGACGGACATTTTCAACCATGTGCATGGCGACGATCCCAGCATCCGGGAGCGGTTCATCGACGGTTTCGAGCTGCCGCAGGCGGCCGACATCGCCGAAGCGATAGCGTTTGCGATCGCTGCGCCGGTCGCGGTCAATATCGGGCACATGGAGATCACGCCGACGTTGCAGGTCATGGGTGGCCTGCAGACGGCCCGGCCGCAGCCGGCTCCGGCAGGTCCGGACATTTCCAGGGAGCCGGGGCGGTGAACGGGTTCGATCTCTCGGCTATCCTGAGGAATCCCGAATATACCGCGATGCTTCTGCACGGCATCGAGATGACCTTTGTCATCTATATCGGGTCGTGGCTGCTGGCCATGACGCTCGCGCTCCTGCTTTTGTGCATCCGGTTTTCGCCGCTCCGCTTCGGTGACAGGGCGGTGGCTGCCTATGTCTCCTACCATCGCAACGTGCCGACCCTCGTGCAGCTGATGCTGTGGTATTTCGGCATATTCACGCTCTTCCCGGCAGGCTTGACATCCTGGCTCGCGGCTCACAATGCCGAAACGATCTTCGCCGTCATCGGCCTCGGCCTGTGCCAGGCGGCCTATTTCAGCGAGGACCTGCGGTCCGGCCTTCGCTCCGTAAGCCCGGGCCAGATGGAAGCCGCCAAGGCTCTCGGGCACAGCTATATCTCCGCGATGCGTTTCGTGATCATGCCGCAGGGCGTGCGTAATGCGCTTCCTCCGCTGATCAACCATAGTGTTTCCCTGTTCAAGAACAGCAGCCTCGCCATCGTCATCGGTGCGTCCGAGCTGACGCATGCTGTGAAGGAGGTCGAGAACCTGAGCTTCCGCACCTTCGAAATCTACCTGATCGGCACGGTTCTTTACCTGTTCTTCTCGCTCCTGATCATGGGCGCCGGCGCCTATCTCTCGATGCGCGCCGATCCGGCCCGGAGTGCACGCGCATGATCAACGATGTCATCGCCATCATCCAGGACTACTGGCTTCTGTTGCTGATCGGTCAATATCCGAACGGCCCGCTCGGCGGACTTGCAAATACGCTGATCCTGTCGGCGCTCAGCATCGCGCTCGCTTTTCCCGTCAGCATCCTGCTTGCCTTGGCGCGGCTGTCGAAATGGCGGCTGCTGCGGTGGCCGGTCACGGGGCTTGTCTACGTAACCCGCGGTGTGCCGCTGCTGATGCTCATCCTCTGGAGTTACTTCCTCGTCCCTCTTTGGACCGGGGCAGACGTTCCGAGCTTCGTGACGATGCTGACGACGCTCGTCGTCTACCAGGGCGCATTCCTGAGCGAGGTCGTGCGCGCCGGAATTGTCGCACTCGGCAGCGGCCAGATGGATGCCGCCCGTGCACTCGGACACAGTTCTCTTGGGGCGATGCGCTTCATCATCCTTCCGCAGGCGCTCTACAACATGATCCCGAGCATCATCTCGACCTTCGTCTCGACAATAAAAGATACGACGCTCGGATATGTCATCAATGTCCCGGACCTGACTTTTGCGGCAAGCCAGGTCAACAACCAGCTTCTGACGCAGCCCTTCCAGGTCTTCTTCATCCTTGCGGTCGTCTATTACGCGATCTGCTGGAGCCTGACGCATGTCGCCAACATCGTCGAGCGCCGCATCACGCGTCGCCGCGCGGGCCTTTCCGGCGACGCGGCGCCGGTTGAACTCGTACCGGCCAAAATCATATCGGAGCAGCTATGAGCACCTCAGCAGCGCAGATCCAGCAGGTTCAGACGATCCGCCTTTCGGACGTTTGCAAAAGCTATGGCGACTATCCGGTCCTCAAGAATATCGAGGCCGAAGTCGCCCGGGGCGAGGTCGTGGTGATCTGCGGGCCTTCCGGTTCGGGGAAGTCCACCCTGATCCGTACGATCAACCGTCTCGAGGAGATCAACAGCGGATCGATCACCCTCGACGGTCAGAACATTCATGCGGCAATGCGCACGAGGGAACTCAATCTGCTGCGCAGCCGGATCGGTTTCGTGTTCCAGAACTTCAACCTGTTTCCGCATCTCTCCGTCGTCGAAAATGTGTCGATGTCGCCGATCCGCGTGAAGGGCGTGGCCGCGGCTGTCGCCCATGACAAGGCGCTCAAGCTTCTCGATCGCGTTGGGCTCGCCGACAAGGCGCGGGCCTATCCCGGCCAGCTGTCCGGCGGCCAGCAGCAGCGGGTGGCGATAGCCCGCGCGCTCGCCATGGAACCGCCGGTCATGCTGTTCGACGAGCCGACCAGCGCGCTCGATCCGGAAATGGTGGGCGAGGTGCTGGCGGTCATGAAGAGCCTGGCATCCGAAGGCATGACCATGATCTGCGTGACCCATGAAATGGGCTTCGCCCGCGATGTCGCAGACCGCATCTGGTTCATCGATGCAGGGCAGATCCTCGAGACGGCCCCGCCCGAGGAGTTTTTCAAGACCCCCCGCCATCCCCGGGCTCAGCGGTTCCTCGCCGATCTGCGCCATTGATACTCACGACCAACGACTAACAACAAAGGAGAACAGCAATGAACTGGAAATTCGTAACTCTTACCGCCGTCTTGGCAGGTGCCGCGACGGCCTTGCCGGCAAAGGCGGATCAACTCGACACGATCATGTCGGCCAAGACGCTTCGCTGCGCGACGTTTGCCGACGTGGTGCCTTTCGCGGCACCCGATCCGAAGACCCGCGAAATGGCCGGCTTCGACGTCGATCTCTGCAATGCGATCGCCAAGGAACTGGGCGTCAAGGCCGAAATCAAGCCGGTCTCGGTCGAAGCGCGCGTGCCGGAAGTCAAGCTCGGCCGCGTGGACATCACGGTCGCCAATCTTGCCTATACGCTGAGCCGCGCGGAGCAGATCCAGTTCAGCGATCCCTACTATCTTGCCAAGGAAATGCTGATCGTCCCGGCCGATGACCCCGGCAAGAAGAAGGCCGATTATGAAGGCCAGCGCATCGCCTCGACCAAGGGCTCGACCTCGGAAATGTCGATCAAGCTCAACAAGTCCGATCCGCTGACCTTCCAGGATACCGCATCGGCCTATCTCGCCGTCCAGCAGGGCAAGGCGCGCGGCATGGTGGCGAACACCATGACGACGACCAAGTTCGTCAACGAATCCAAGACCAAGGGCAAGGAAATGCGGATGATCGAGGATCCGATGCTGTTCCAGCCGATCGGCATCGGCATGGCCAAGGACAATCCGGCCCTGACCGCCAAGATCAACGAGGTGCTCCGCAAGCTCGATACGTCCGGCGAACTCAACAAGATCTGGGACAAGTGGCTTGGTCCGAATACCGAATACAAGATGACGCGTAACGACAAGGTCGTACCGCTTTCCGAACTGAAGTTCGACCCGATCCCCTGAGGTTTCTGGCCCCAGGTACTCCATCCAATTGCAAATCATCGAAGACTGCAGGCGGCGGGACGTGCCCGCCGTCCGCCTAACCGTGGGAGGTTTCCATGATCCACATAAAAGACATCGCCGAACGGCCAAGCAAGGCCGACATCGAGGCACTTTCCAGATTTTCGCCGGCAACCATCCACGAAGCGCAGGGACGCCGCGGAGCACTCTCCTCCCGCCTCAAGCCCGTGGATTACCGCATGAAGCTGTGCGGCCCGGCGTTCACGGTCAAATGCGCGCCACGTGACAACATCATGCTTCAGCTCGCGATCAACTATGCAAAGCCGGGTGACATCATCGTCGTGTCTGCCGGCGAATACGAAGAGGCCGGCTCGTTCGGTGACGTTCTCGCCAATGCCTGCCTGGCAAAGGGCATCGGCGGCCTGGTCACCGATACGGGCGTGCGCGACACGCTGCAGCTGAGGGACCTCGGCTTTCCGGTCTTCTCGCTCAGCGTCTGCATCAAGGGTACCGTCAAGGAAACCATTGCGGCGGTGAACGACACGATCATCGTCGGCGGCGAAACGATCAATCCGGGCGACATCATCGTCGGCGATGCCGATGGGCTGGTCGTTGTCCGCCGCGCGGAAGCACAGGAGGCCGCAAGGCTTTCCCAGGCACGCGAGGATGCCGAAGCCGGCTATATCGCAGCCTACAAGCAGGGCAAGTCGGTAATCGAGGTCAGCAATCTGGAGCCGGTGCTGAAAGCCAAGGGCCTGGTCGTCGATATCTGAGCCCGCCCGCAATCGTCGCACCAAGCGACGGTCTTTCTTTTCGGAAAGAGGATTACATGACCTACCCCTTATTTGACCTTTCGGGTTTGCGTGCGCTGGTGACGGGATCGTCGCAGGGTATCGGCTTTGCGCTTGCGCGAGGCTTGGCGGAACACGGAGCTTCGGTCGTGCTGAACGGGCGCGACCCTGCGAAACTTCGGGCGGCTGCCGATGGCCTTGAGAATGAAGGTTACGAGGCAAGGGTATCCGAGTTCGACGTCACCGATCCGGATGCGGTCAAACGTGGCGTCGATGCGATCGAGGCCGAGGTCGGTCCGATCGATATCCTGGTCAACAATGCCGGAATGCAGTTCCGCACGCCGCTCGAGGATTTCCCCATCGATCGCTGGGAGCAGCTCATGAAGACCAACGTCTCCAGTGTCTTCTACGTTGGGCAGGCGGTGGCGCGTCACATGATCGGCCGCGGGCAGGGGAAGATCATCAACGTCGCTTCGGTGCAGAGCGAACTCGCGCGCCCCGGCATCGCGCCCTATACGGCGACGAAAGGGGCTGTGAAGAACCTGACGCGCGGCATGTGCGCCGACTGGGCAAAACACGGCCTGCAGATCAACGCGATCGCGCCTGGCTACTTCAAGACCCCGTTGAACCAGGCACTGGTCGATAGCCAGGAATTCTCATCCTGGCTTGAGAAACGCACGCCGGCAGCCCGCTGGGGCAATGTCGAGGAACTGGTCGGGGCGGCCGTCTTCCTGTCAAGCAAGGCCTCCTCCTTCGTCAACGGACACACGCTCTATGTCGATGGCGGCATCACGACCTCTCTCTAGGGGAGCCCGCGTTGCGTCCATGGCGGTCCGCCATGGCGCCGGACCGTCATGAGACCGTCGGAAACAACATGAACATCCCAATGGAGGAAACAATGGCGGAGGAAACAATGGCCAAGCCCGACATTCTTCTGATCGGCCCTTATCCCGAATGGGACCTCGTCGAGCTGGAGGCGCAGTACAATGTGCGCAAGCTCTACGAGGCTGAAGACCGCGATGCATTCGTTCAGGATCATGCGGACGGCATTCGCGCCATCGCCACGCGGGGAGAACTCGGCGCCTCTGCCGAACTGATCGCCAGGCTGCCGAAGCTGGAGATCGTCTCGGTCTATGGTGTCGGTTACGACGCCGTCAATCTCGACGCCTGCCGGGCGCGGGGCGTCCGCGTCACCAACACGCCCGACGTGCTGACCAATGACGTTGCCGACCTGGGCGTCGCGATGATGCTCGTCCAGTCCCGCGGCATGATCGGCGCGGAAACCTGGGTGAAGGACGGCAGCTGGGGGACAAAGGGTCTTTATCCGCTGAAGCGCCGCGTCTGGGGGAGAAGAGCGGGCGTGCTCGGCCTCGGCCGCATCGGCTTCGAAGTCGCCAAGCGCCTCAAGGGCTTCGACATGGATATCGCCTATAGCGACGTGTCGGAAAAACCCTATGCCCAAGGCATGACCTTCATCGCCGATCCGGTCGAACTTGCCCGGCACGCGGACTTCCTGTTCGTGACGCTGGCGGCTTCGACGGTGACCCGCCATATCGTCTCGAAGAACGTCATCGAAGCGCTCGGGCCGGACGGCATGCTGATCAACATCTCGCGCGCCTCCAATATCGATGAGGAGGCGCTGCTCGATGCGCTGGAAAGCGGCGCGCTGGGTTCGGCGGCACTCGATGTCTTCGAAGCCGAGCCGAAGCTCAACCCGCGTTTCCTGAAACTCGACAATGTTCTCGTCCAGCCGCACCATGCGTCCGGCACGATCGAGACTCGCAAGGCGATGGGCAAGCTGGTGCGCGACAATCTCGCCGCCCATTTTGCCGGCGCCGCCCTGCCCACTCCCGTCATCTGAGGACAAGCCCATGAAAGCCGTCGTCATCCATGCCGCCAAGGACCTGCGCATCGAGGAACGGGAGGTCGAGGCGCTCGGCCCCGGGCAGGTGGAGGTGGCCATCGAGGTCGGCGGCATCTGCGGCTCCGACCTGCATTATTACAATCACGGCGGCTTCGGCACGGTGCGCATTCGCGAGCCGATGATCCTCGGCCACGAGGTTGCAGGAACGATCAAGGCGCTGGGGGAGGGCGTCTCCAGCCTTGCGATCGGTGACCGGGTGGCGGTGTCGCCGAGCCGGCCCTGCAATGCCTGCGACTACTGCCTGAAGGGGCAGCAGAACCATTGCCTCAACATGCGCTTTTACGGCAGCGCCATGCCGATGCCGCATATCCAGGGCGCCTTCCGTCAGCGGCTGGTCGCCGAACAATGGCAGTGCCACAGGGTAGCGGACGGCGTGTCGATCAACGAAGCGGCGATGGCCGAACCGTTTGCGGTCACGCTGCATGCGGTGGCCCGCGCCGGCTCGCTCACCGACAAGCGCGTTCTCGTCACCGGCTGCGGTCCGATCGGGGCGCTGGCGATCATTGCCGCCCGTGCCCATGGTGCCCGCGAGATCGTCGCCACCGACGTCATGGCCGCGGTCCTCGCCAAGGCGCTGGCGGTCGGCGCCGACCGGGTCATCGACGTCGCCAGCAATCCGGAAGAGCTTTCCGCCTATTCCGCCAACAAGGGCTATTTCGACGTCCAGTTCGAGGCGTCCGGCAACGAGCGCGCCCTGCGCTCCGGCCTGGACGTGCTCCGGCCCCGCTCCACGGTGGTCCAGCTCGGGCTCGGCGGTGATGTCTCCATCCCGCAAAACCTGGTGGTCGCCAAGGAAATCGAGATGAAGGGCACCTTCCGCTTCCACGAGGAATTCAGTCTTGCCGTGGACCTCATCGGCACGCGCCGCGTCGATCTGAAACCGCTGCTCACCGGCATCTTCCCGGTCGAGAATGCCGTGGACGCTTTCGAGGCTGCCGGCGACAGGACAAGGTCCATGAAGGTCCAACTGGCTTTTTAGCAGTCGAACCAGGATCGACAAGATTGGCATCACAGGAATTGAATCCGCGCCTGCGACAGTATTGAACGCGCGGTGGGCAACAAGAACAAGAGGCGGCTCGTGAAGGCCGCCTCTTGCAGTCTCGGGTCCAATACCTGCAGAATTGGCTGCCTGTGACCTGCCGAGGCCCAGGCGAGAGCTCAAACAGTCTTTTTCTTGTAGAGCAGCGTAGCCAGAGCCGGAACGCAACCCGCATTGCGGCCGGCATTCACCACTGAGCGGCAGCCGTGCTGCCGCTCTCGTTGTCGCTCGACGCCGCGTTGATCGTGTCAGACGGCAATCTTGCCGCCACCTACCTTGGTGATCGCAACGACTGCAGGTCGTACTGGCATGTCGGGCTTGAAGTCCGGCCAGCGAGTGGAAAGGTCCTCGTAGTAGGACGGACGGCCATGGCCCGGCCAGTCCTCGCCGCCATCGGCCGGATGCTGGACGGCCACGAAAGCCGTCTGGTCATCCGGGGTGAAGAGCGGGCCGCACATCTCAGCACCGACGGGGACGCGGAAGAAGAGCTTTGACGTGGCGCGGGCTTCACCTTCCGTATCGACGGCCCAGAGGCCGTCCGTTCGGCCGGTCGCCTTGTTGTTGTTGCCGTCGGTCGAGACCCAGAGTCGACCGGCGGAATCAACGGCGCAGTTATCCGGCATGCCGAACCAGCCGTTCTTGGTGGTTTCGGTGGAGAAGGTGGCGCCGACCGCCGCTACGGAAGGATCACCGCACTTCAGAAGCACTTCCCACTTGCCGGAGGTGGCGGTGAAATCGCCGTCGTTTTCGGCAATCTCGATGATGTGGCCAAAGGCGTTTTCTGCACGCGGATTGGCAGCATTTATCTGGTCGGCCTTGCGGCGGGTGTTGTTGGTCAGCATGACGTAGACCTTGCCATTGACGCCGTTCGGCTGGACGTCTTCCGGCCGGTCCATTTTTGTGGCACCGAGCACGTCTCCCGCGCGCCGACATTCGATCAACACGTCCGCCTGGCTGTTAAATCCGTTGGCGGCGGTCAACTGGCCCTGGCCGTGGATCATCGGCAGCCACTGCATGGTGCCGTCCTCGTTGAACTTGGCGACGTATAGCGTTCCCTTGTCGAGCAGGTTCATGTTGGCCGCGCGGTCGTTCGGATTGAACGTGCCTTCAGTCACGAACTTGTAGACATAGTCGAACCGTTCGTCGTCACCGAGATAGAAGACGACCTTGCCGTTCTTGGCGACGATCGATTCGGCGCCCTCGTGTTTCGTGCGGCCGAGCGCGGTGCGCTTTTTCGGCGTGGAGGCCGGGTCCATAACGTCAACCTCGACGATCCAGCCGAAGCGGTTCGGCTCGTTGGGTTCCTTGGCGAGATCATAGCGGTCGTAGAAATTGGCCCACTCGTAGCCACCTTCCGGAACGCCGTATCGCTTGTAGTTGGCGGCCTCCCTATGGCCTTCCGGCAGCTTGCCGGAGAAATAGCCATGGAAATTCTCTTCCGCCATGATGTAAGTGCCCCAGGGCGTGACGCCCCCGGCGCAGTTGTTGATCGTGCCGATGGCGCGCATGCCAGTCGGATCGACATTGGTCTTCAGGCGATCGTTGCCGGCCGCCGGGCCGGTAATTTCCATCGGTGTGTTGGCAGTGATACGGCGATTGTATTTGCCGTCGGTGACGACCTGCCACTTGCCGCCGGCCTTGCGGATTTCGACGATGGTGCCGCCATGGGCCGCCATTTCGACATCCACCTGCTCCTTGCTGAGCGCGCCTTGCTGGATCTTGCCATCCACGACCTTGACGAGGCCCGGGAACATCAGGTGCGGATTGGTGTATTCGTGATTGACGACGAGCAGGCCGTGCTCGCTCGAACCTTCGAGCGGAATGTAGCCGACATAGTCGTTGTTATAGCCGAACTGCTTGCTCTGCGCATCAGCCGTCTGCTTGGTGGGATCGAATTTCGGCGCGCCGGGCAGGACGGCATCGCCCCAGCGCAGAAGGATATCGGCGTTATAACCGTCGGCCACGTGGTGGTCGGCATCAACGCCGGCTTCCACTTCGGTGAACCTAAAGGCGGACCCGCTCCGGTTCTGGGCACGCGCCTCGTCGGCGCTCATCAGGGCGACGGGGCTGACCGTGGCCGCAATAGCCGAGACGGCGAGCGAGCCCTGCAGAAAATTCCGGCGCGAGAAACGCTTGCCGATGATTTCACCCATGGTCGGGTTGACGCTCGTGTTGTGGCCATCGCCATCCGCGTCTTCAAGCTGGGTTGTCGGGAATATCTTCCGGGAAGTGTGCTCGTTCATTGGCTCGCCTCTAAGTTAGGATTTGCCCCAAGCCTGGAGCCATTCTAACCTAAGGTTACACTATTACAGGTATGCGACAGCACCACCGCGCCGTCCATCTCCTGTCTCGGGACTCCAGATCTCTCTGGTTGGCAGTCGGAATGGTTGCTGGGCGATCCCGAAGGCCATATCGAGCCTGGCGAGACCACGAGTGTTACCGCAGCGCGCGGCCTTCCAGGAAGCGACTTTCAGGAGAGGGCGGAGCCTGCCGTGAGGCAAGCTAGTTCCTTGATACAGAAGCCTATGCCGAAAGCGCTCCAGCCCCGGCAGTCCGATATTCCGGCAGCCTGGCTGGCGCTTTCAGCAACAGACGCTTGACCTGCAAACCCTCAGCCACACCATCCTCCAAATCCTGTCCATTTCGATCAAGGCCCGAGATCGACCGGCATAGATCACAGCGCTACCGCCTCCCGGCAAATCGACGGGCCGTCCCGGGCGTTGACGCGCCTTTTGCTTTCGCATCTCGTGCAGAACGCGTCGCGGATCGGTCCGACTGGCGTCGCCTCGGCCCGGGCAGTCGGCAAAGCTGAAGCCAGGCTGCGGCGGTCTTCACCCGAAGGGCTTCCATCCCTGACGCAGCATTGCCGGATCTTGGCCAAACGGGAAGCGTCGCCGGTCTAAGAGACTGTGGGACATGGTGGGAAGGCGGTAGAGGAAAAGGAGGGACGGGAAAGCTGTGACGGATTGAGAGGGTTGGAGAGAGGCTTCGCCCGGTCCGTCATGGAGAAACCGACATGGCCCAGGCCATTCAGAAAATCACCCTTAGTACAGCCCGCGACATCCCCTTCAGCAAGCTGGTCCTCAGCCAGGAGAACGTCCGCAAGATCAAGGCGGGCGTGTCGATCGAGGATCTCGCCGAAGACATCGCCCACCGTGGTCTGCTGACCAGCCTCAGTGTCCGCCCCGAGCTCGACGCTGATGGGAACGAGACTGGCATCTACCGCATCCCCGCCGGCGGCCGTCGCTATCGTGCCCTCGAACGGCTTGTTTCGCAGAAACGGCTTTCCAAGACCGCCGGGGTCCCGTGCATCGTCAGCCTTGGTGAGACGCCGGAAGTCGAGGATTCGCTGGCTGAAAACGTTCAGCGCGTCGGCCTGCATCCGCTCGATCAGTTCCGCGCCTTTCAGATCCTGCGCGAACGGGGGCTCGGCGAGGAAGAGATCGCAGCCCGGTTTTTTGTCACGGTCGTGACGGTGAAGCAGCGCCTGCGCCTGGCGTCCGTATCCCCGCGCCTTCTCGACGTCTATGCCGAAGACGCGATGACGCTCGAGCAGGTCATGGCGTTCTCGATCACCAATGACCACGTCCGCCAGGAACAGGTCTGGGACACGATCTCGCGCTCGCATAGCCGTGAGCCCTACTACATCCGGCGCCTGCTGACGGAGACCGCAATCCGGGCCAGCGACCGGCGAGCCGTCTATGTCGGCGTCGAGTTCTACGAATCCGCCGGCGGTGTCGTGATGCGCGATCTGTTCGAGCAGGATAGTGGCGGGTGGCTGCAGGATCCGGCCCTGCTGGAGCAACTCGTCCTTGAAAAGCTGAAAGGCGACGCCGCGGCAATCCAGTCGGCCGAGGGCTGGAAATGGGTCGAGACGGCGTTCGACTTTCCCTATGGCCATACATCGGGCTTCCGCCGGTTCTACGGCAAACAGGAGGAGATGACCGAAGAGGAACTGGTGCGTTACGATGATCTTCGCGCCGCGTACGACAAGCTTGATGCTGACTATGCCGAGGCGAACGAGTATTCCGAAGACACCGAACAGAAGCTCGAACAGCTTGGTGTCGAACTCGATCGGCTCAATGACAGGCCGTTCGTCTTCGATCCCGAGGACGTTGCCCGCGGGGGCGTTTTCGTTTCGCTCGGCGCCGGCGGCGAGCTCAAGATCGAGCGCGGGTTCGTAAGGCCGGAAGACGAACCACAGGCCGAAGCCGGCCCGTCAGATGATGCAGGGGACGACACCGCCGATCATGGCGGTGAACTGTCCTCGCCTACCGTCGCCGACGGCGAGGCCGCCCAATCGGAGGAGGACGATGACACGGTCAAGCCGCTTCCAGACCGCCTGGCTCTCGACCTGACAGCCACAAGAACGGTTGCGATGCGCAATGCGTTGGCGAACAATCCCGTGATGGCGTTCATCGCGGTGTTGCACGTCTTCGTGCTCAAGACCTTTTACCTCTACGCTTCCGACTCATGCCTGGAGGTGACGCTGCAGAGCGCCCGCTTCCGCCAGACGCCCGGTCTCGGCGACACGGTCTGGGCGAAGGAGATCGATCAGCGGCATGACGCCTGGGGCCAGGATCTCCCCAACGACCCGAACGATCTCTGGGATTTCCTGATCAAGCTCGACGATGTCAGCCGGCAGGCGCTGTTTGCCTATTGCGCCGCGTCGTCGGTCAATGCCGTGATCGAACCCTGGAACAAACGGACCCGGGCGATCGCCCATGCCGGGCAGCTGGCCCGCTCGATCGGTTTCGATATGGTTGAAGCCGGGTGGACGCCGACGGCCGACAACTATCTCGGCCGTGTCACCAAGGCACACATCCTGCAGGCAGTTCGAGAAGCCAAGGGTGACCAAGCCGCGGAACGCATCGGCCATCTCAAGAAAGCCGACATGGCCCGCGAGGCCGAGCGGCTCATGGCGGACAGCGGCTGGTTGCCGGAACCGCTTCGCATGGCGGATGCTGTCAATTTCGTCGAAAGCTCAGATGTCGGTGACGGATCGGCTGCCGCTGAAGGCGGCTTCGGCGCCGAGACGCCGGAACTGCCGGAGTTCCTGACCGAAGATTCGGCGTCGTCACGCGAGACCCACGGCGACATTGACGACGTCATCGACGACGAGGATCTGGCCGCTGCCGAATAGGTCCTCTCATCCTCCTTTTCATGGCCCGACCGCCTTTGTGGTCGGGTCTCATTTCCAAACAGCCCGGCCATCGCGCCGGGCTTTCCTGTTCGAGGAGGCACCTATGCCCGACTTCACCATCGAGACCACTTATCACTTGCCGGTCTTCCGACATCGCACCTACGCAGCTGACACGCTGGACGAGGCGTGCCGAACTGCCGTTGCGGATGACAATTGGGATGTCGCCGAGAAGGATTTCGCATCCTCGGGCGCAATCCATGTCACCGGCATCTGGGAGGGCGCGCACGCGGCCAATGCCGGTCCGCCGGTGCAGATTCCACCCCAGTTCGACGAACCTGTCCAGCGCCGGGCGCGTCATTTCGAGATCCTGCTCGGCCTGTTGAAGATCTTCTTCGACGACGTGCGTGCAGCTCGGCCGCCCTCCCTCGACTGGCTGGCGCGGTCCGCCTGGGGGATTGCCCGAGGAGAAGCCATTCTCGCCGGAGACCCGGATCCCGAAAAGCCTGTCGATCCACCCAGGACTGGTCACGTGCTCGCCCAACTGCAGGAGGGACAGGTCCGCAATGCGGTCGCGGCCGTGCTGGATATCGACCGCAGTTTCGAGCCGCTCCCCCTGGAAGCGGTAACCGACGACGACATCCACACGGCATGCATCGCCACCGTGACGGAAATCGATGCATCGGACCTCATTGGCAGCGCCGAATTCCAGGCGGCGCTTACAGCGATCCGGGCAGCACATCAGCGCCTGCATCCAGCTTGATCAGCCACCATTCACCACAGTCCCAAACCAGCCCGGCCACCGCGCGGGGCGATTTCATTTCAGGAGACATTGCAATGAAAATTCCAAACACAAAGGACCGTCCGGCATCCTCCGGTTTCAAGGTCGATATTTCCCGCGGCGAACGCATCGGCCGGGTCTCGTCCGAATGGTTCTCACGTCCCGACGACGAGCGGTTCCTGTCGCTGACCGAACTCCACGATACCGTCCGTTCCCGGGCCGACCGCGCACACGCGCGAACCATCGAAAGCGCTGCGATCCGCGTCGAGGCGACACGCGACAATGCCGAACGGCTCGAACTCCTCGTCCCCGGTCAGCGGCAGCCGATTGCACCGACCCATTGGAGTTACGGTCAGCTCTGCAGCCTCGTTGGCGCACCCGCCACCTATATGCGCCAGCTACCGGCGCCACTCGCTGCCATCAACCTGCAGCATGGCCTGCTCAATCACCGCGCCGAACTGGTGAAGACGTTGGAAATGGACGATGGCCGGCTTGAACTGCGGGCCGTCACCGGCCCGGAATACGGCCGTATCTGGGACCACGAACTGGTCTCGGCGGTGATGAAGATCGCCGGAAACGGGACCGGCGACACGATCTGGAAAGTCCCGGGGGTACTCGATTGGGCGACGATGACCCACAACCCCTTCGTCGACATTACCAAGGATACGACGACGCTTTACGCCAGTGACCGCGACGTGTTCCTGTTCCTGGTCGATGACACCCATCCGATCGAAGCAGGGCGACTGCCGAACGGCGAGCCTGATCTCTACTTCCGTGGCTTTTACGCCTGGAATTCCGAGGTCGGGTCGAAGACGCTGGGCATCGCTTCGTTCTATCTCCGCGCCGTCTGCGCCAATCGCAACCTGTGGGGCACGGAGAATTTCGAGGAGATCACCATCCGGCATTCGAAGTTTGCCGCCCAGCGGTTCGCGCACGAGGCAGCACCCGCGCTGACCAGCTTCGCCAATTCGTCGCCAGCGCCCTTCATTGCCGGCATCAAGGCGGCACGAGAGCGGGTCGTCGCGCGCAAGGATGACGACCGCGCGGCTTTCCTGCGGCGGCGCGGCTTCTCAAAAGTCGAAACCGGCAAAATCATCGAGATAGTGCTGTCGGAAGAGGGACGGCCACCGGAATCGATCTTCGATTTCGTGCAGGGCATCACCGCGCTGGCGCGCACCAAGACCAATCAGGACACGCGTCTTGAGCTTGAAGGCAAAGCGAAGAGGCTCCTCGAAAGCGCTGCCTGACATGTTCAATCACGCCTGGCTCAGACCCGGCCGCGTCTGCGAACCCAATCGTCGTCATCCCAGAACCCGGTCAAGTGCCGGGCCTCTTTTTGTCTGGAGCACCCCAATGGCTATCCCTGATTATGCTTGCACAAATTTCGACACATTGCTGCGGGTCTCGTCCGACGGCAATCTGCGCTCCGCCGGGTGCGTGTGATGAACGAATACCGCGTCGAGCTCATCGGCTTCACCGACGGCATGCGCGACTGGTTGCAGTCGGTCGGCCTGTTCTCCGAGATGATCATTTGGAAGCTGCGGTTCTTCGTGCCGGTGACAGATGAGGGACCTAACATGCTGTCGAAGCTGATGCAGCGCCACAGCCTCATCGACATCGCGCGCCGGTCGTGACGGAGGCCTACCATGCTTTCCGCCTCGGAACTGGCGGGCCGTCTCGCGCAAGATGCCGAGGCGGTTTGCCGCCATTACCTCTCCGCCGGCCGCCGGGCCGGGCTGGCTCGTCGGCGACGTAGCCAACAGCAAGGGCCGGTCCCTCTACGTGCATCTGATCGGGCCGCGGGCCGGCCGATGGACGGATGCGGCGACCGGCCAGTTCGGTGATCTGCTCGATCTCGTGCGCGAGACCTGTGGCCTCGTGGACTTCCCCGACGTTGCCGAGGAAGCGCGTCATTTTCTCAGCCTGCCCCAGCCTGAACCGGTGTCGGCCCGCAGAGGCGACGTCGGTGATGCCTCAGCGGTCGAGCGGCCGGCAGCTGAGCGGGCACGACGCCTGTTTCGGATGACGCAGCCGTTGGCTGGCACGCTCGCCGACATCTATCTGCGCGAGCGTGGTATTCTGCGGGCATCCGCCCACGCGGCGCTCGGTTTCCATCCCTCCTGCTACTATCGCGATCTCCTGACGGGCCAGACGAGCAGCCATCCGGCCCTGATCGCGGCCGTTACTGATGCCTTCGGAGCGATTACCGGCGTCCACCGCACCTATTTATCCTCGGGGCTCGAGCCGGACGGAGTGGGCAAGGCGAAGTTGGACGATCCCCGCCGCGCGCTCGGCGGGCTGCTCGGCAATGGCGTCCGCTTCCGCTTTCCGGTGGATGTGCCTGTGCCGGTCCTGGCGGCAGGCGAGGGCCTCGAAACCATGCTGTCGCTGTCGCATGTGTTACCCGGCATGCCGATGGTGGCGGCGCTCACGGCCAATCACCTTGCCGCCTTCCGCTTCCCGCCCGGATGCATGCGCATTTATATCGCCGCGGACGCGGATGCGGCGGGTCGGCATGGGATCGAGGGATTGAGCAGACGGGCTCAGGAGTGCGGGGTCCTGCCGCTGGTGCTGTCGCCCGAGCTCGGCGACTTCAACGAGGATCTGCGCTGGCTGGGTCACTCCCGGCTGACTGCCAGCCTGCGGGCTCAGCTGGTCCTCGACGACGCGATGGCCTACCTGCCCGCATGAGGCCGGCCGGGAGGGCAGGCGGGCGGGGCCGGTGACTTTGGTGAAGCACGGTCCGAGCCCGCCTTCTGGATGGGCGCGCCCGCGGGCCTGCCGGGAGGCGACCCTTACCACGCGGGCCTCCGGCCTTCAGCGGGTCAGTCGGGTTTCTTCCCCTGCCGGGCCATTTCCGCGCATCGGCTCCTCCGAAAACCGGTTCCCACTTTTCGGGCCGATGCGATGGCCCGTCATTCCTCGCGAACCAAGAAGCCCTCCCTCAGCCGCCCGGCGCTTCGCTGGGCCGCTGCGCTTCGCTTGCGGTTCCGGCCTCGGCCCTCGTGACCGGGTTCGCCGTCAGGCCGCGAGAGGCGCGGCCCACCCAACGGAGACCAGCATGAACCTTATCCTTCCGCCCGACGACGGCCGCGAGCCCCATCACCCTTCCTCTCCGACCGACCGCTTCATCTACGAGATGCAGGTCTTCGGCTATCGCCCCTTCCAGGATGAGCCCGACCCGCGGCCATTGCCGGAGGAACCGCAGGTCCAGTCATCGATCACCGCGATCTTCGACGCCCTCGCCGAGATGCTCGGCGACACCCGGCTGGAGCCCGATCTCGACGACCTGTTCTGGTCGGTCCCCAATCTCTTCCATCGCGCCGGCGAGCGCATCCAGCGCGAACTCGACCGCAACGAGGAAGCGCAGCGCACCGGCCAGCGCGAGCAGGACGGCTCGGAGGTGAAAAGTGTCGAACTCGAACGGCTCGTGGCCGAAGGCATCACGCTCCTGGAGCGCAGAAATAGCTTCGAGTTCATGCGCGATTATGCAGCCGATCTCTTCGAGGCGCAGACCGGTTCGTCCTGGCGACCGCGCACCGGCTCGAAAGTCAACCACGCCAACATGACGGCGGCGATGATCGACAGCCGCGACTTCCTCTCCGCGCGGCGGCGCGCCGAGACCGAGGTGTTGATCCCCGCCGGCACCAAGATCGCCTTCTCCGGCGGCATGGACTATAACGACCACGAACTGATCTGGGCGAAGCTCGATCAGGCCCATGCCAAACATCCCGACATGGTGCTGCTGCACGGCGGTTCTCCGAAGGGCGCCGAGCGCATCGCCGCCTGCTGGGCAGAAGCGCGTCAGGTGACGCAGATCACCTTCAAGCCGAATTGGACGAAACACGCCAAGGCCGCACCGTTTCGGCGCAATGACGATATGCTGTCGGTCATGCCCGCCGGATTGATCGTCTTCCCCGGAAACGGCATCACCGGCAATCTCGCCGACAAGGCGCGTCGGCTCGGCATCCCGGTCTGGCAGGCTTCAGGAGATGGCGCGTGAGCGCCGTTTTTCCTGGAAACATGGAAAGGATGGAAAACATGGAGAAAGTGGTTTATATAGAAACGGTACTTTGGAGACTATGGCCATGAAGCAGTTCACGACGGGCGACCTCAACAAGCAGATCGGCGACGTGACCGATGCGGCAAGCCGCGAGCCGGTTGTTCTGACTCGCCACAAGAAGCCTCGCTTCGTGCTGATGAGCTACGATCACTATGAGCGCATGCGCACCGGTGGCGACCCCCGCCGCGCCTTTCGTATCTCGGAAATGCCCGCCGAGCATGCGGAACTGTTCGACGAGGCGCTTGATCGGCTGGCGCGCGGCGAAGGCTACGACGATGAGCCGTGAATTCCGACCCGGCGAGGTCATCTCCTATCCCTACCTCTGGGCCTGGCAGCAGCAGCGTGGTGAGACCGAAGGCCGAAAGCAGCGTCCCGTCTGCGTCGTCATCGCCATCCGCAATGCCGCCGATGGAAATACCCATCTGGCGCTTCTCGCCATCACCACGCAACCGCCGCAAACGGGTCGCGCCTCATTGGAGATCCCGGACATCGAGCGCAAGCGCGCGGGCTTAAGCGATCTGAAGCAGTGCTGGATCATGGCCGACGAATACAATTACGATGTTGTCGAACGCTCCTGGTACATCGAGCCCGGTCAGGACATCCTCGGCCGCTTCAGCAAATTCTTCATGGTGAAGATCGCCAGACTGTTTGCCGAGGCCCGCGGCGGAACCGGCCGGGTCAACCGCCTCGACTGAGACTTCCCGCATCCCCGCCGCCCTCCGAAGCGACATCCCTTGAAATCACGTCTGTCACTCGATTGCGCTCCGCAGAACTGCAGCCGCGTCAGGGACCGAGGATTCGGGCCTCCCGCCACCGAAGCCATCTTTGACGATGAGGATGGGATCAGAACTGTGCCGATCTCTCGCGATGGGTCCGACTGGTTGACGGCCAGCGTCCGTTGACCCGAACACCACCGACGCATGCCACGAGCGCGGACTCCGCGCGGCAGCAAACGGCCGCCTCGGCGAGGTCTCCTGCCGACGTCGCAATCAAAGACCATTCCCGTTCTTCATGTCGCCTTTCTAAGGGACCGGCCGCGATCAGCGTCAACCCGCAAGGGGTTTCCCTTCGCTACGCTGCGGTGACGCCTGCGGCGCGGCCCCTTCTTCGGGCGCCATCGGGAATGGTCCCGATGCAACGAAGGAGACCCTACCATGGCTACCACGATCGCAACCCTCACCGAAAAGACCGACGGCACTCTCGAAGGCGTCTTCGCCACCATCCGCGTCAATGCCCCCATCGCCCTCGTCCCGAACGCCAACAAGGCGAGCGAAGAAGCCCCGGACTACCGCATCATCCACCGCAAGACAGGCTTCGAGATCGGCGCAGGCTGGAACCGCATCTCCCGGCAGACCGGCGAGGAATACATCTCCACGAAGCTCGAGGCACCCGAGATCGGCGTGATCTTCGGCAACGTCGCCCCGGCCCCCGGTGGCGAGCCCGGCAAGAAAGTAATCCTCTGGAACAGCCCGGCCTGAACCGGACCGCCGGCCCCGCAAGCGGGGCCGGCACAACCATTCGAGCCGAGGAATTGCCATGATCACCATCGATCGTATCCATGCTGTCTGCGATGACAAAACGGCCGTTGGTGAGCGGAGCTTTGTCGATAGCCTGCTGCTGCTCCCGCTGACCGATAGGGAGTGCCACGATCGTTTTGCGCCGAACCACCTCGTCCGCAGCCGTGCCGGCGACGCCGTCGTCCACGGCTGGAGCCATGCACCGCCGACGCGACGACGGACATCGCCCTGCTGATCGACGGCCCCGCCGGTCGTCGCACCCATGCCTATGACGGCCGTTTCGTGTCGACGAGTCCGGAGTGGCTGCTCGTGGTCGGTCGTATGGCGGCGGTCAGCACCGCCGCTTGACGTGTGAGCGGCAGGCGCGGCCTGCCGCTTTCGGGTGCCCTACGGAGAGGAAATGTCTGCTCAGTCCGTCCGAGGATGTCATGGCGCCATGCCGGCCTCAAGGACGAGCGGTGCCCCCAATTTTGCCTCCGCTCCGGTTCCCTCCGCTCTGACAATCGGCTCCCCCACTCGCCGGCTCCGCCGGTCGCTGGCGCGATCCTTGACCCCATCATGCCCCCATGACCGCCCGCGTCGTCTTTCACATCAACAAGGAGATGATGACGATGCTGCTGGAACAACACATCGAAGAGCTTCGGCTGGAACTGCGCGAAGCAATCGACCCGGTCGAGCGCCGGGAGATCGAAATCGAACTGGAACTGGCACGTGCCGAGCTTGCTGTGATCATCGCCGAGCAGGATGGCTGGTTCACCAGCGAGCCTCCTTTCTGAAGAGGCTCTTGCCATGTCGCCGAGCCTGGGGCGCCGGATCGACCGGCGCCCCAGGCTCGAATGATCGCCTCACTCCCGATGATATTCCACATCTTGGGCATGCTCGCCGGCAGGACCAGCATTACCCAGTCGATAGCATCGACATCCCCGATAGTGCCGCCTGGCGTCGCGCTGCCGCCCAGCACTGGCTGGACAAAGCTGTAGGGTGCTTACTTGTTTAGCGCATCCTTCAGCGCCTTGGCGGGCGTGAAAGCCAGCTTCTTTGCAGCGGCGACCTTGATGGTCGCGCCGGTCGCCGGATTGCGCGCTTCACGCTCCGGTGTTTCTTTCACCTTGAACTTGCCGAAGCCGGGCAGGGAGGTTTCGTTGCCGGCAACGGCCGCTTGCGTGATCGAGGCGATAACCGCCTCGACAACCGCTTTTCCCTGAGCCTTGGTCAGCCCATGTTCTCCGGCGATCTTGTCGGCAATTTCGTTGGTGGTGGTCATGTTGGTCTCCGCATCATCATTGATCCGGAATCTCTGCCAGTCGATCCGCGCGTTGTCATGGATGCAATGCAGAAAAGGTCGGCGATCCGGGCGGATTTCCACAGTTTCCAACCGGTCTGCAGCCCTTTGCGCGCCGTCGACGGGCCAGTTCAAGGACATGCAGCGCTGCGTCCATTTCCGAAGCGAAGACCTCTGACTTCTCGCCGCCGCGCTTTCCATTCCGTCCCCGGCAGCGCAGGGCGACAGCTTTGCCGAATAAGGTCGGTTGGATGGAAAGCGTGCAATAGCGTGCCATGTTTCGAGTGCGGTCGATCGGCTGGCAGTAAATCCGAAAACTGTACTGCACTCGATCACTCGCGCATTCAAATCAAATCTTCTTGCATCCCGGGCGGCAACTACAGAAGACATTTGAATCGGTCGTCGTGGATCGATTCACCACAATGATATCAACCGAATGTCAGATCATCCGAGAGGAAGGGAAGGCATCTCGCCTTCGGCTACGCGCCAGATCCAAGGTTCGACATCCGCTCGCGCCGCGATCATCTCCAAAAGTGCTGTCTCAAATTCCTCGTCGGCATCCGGCGGCACGATATAAAGCGCTGCCGGCGACGGCCGGCGATGCGGAAGGGTAGCCGCTGCAATCGGCTGCGTCGACGACAGGTTGAACCGCAGGCCCTTGACGCTTTTCAGACTGAGCCGCGACAGAGCTTCGACAAGCCGCTGCTCGTAGGCATTTTCGATCGGCAGCCATTGCTCGCTTGCCGACATCAGGGCGATCTCGTCGATCATGGCGAGGCCGGACTGCGTCATGCCGAAGGTCGCGATGACGACGAGATGGAACCTGTCGTTGGCCCGCCAGAGTTCAAGCTCGGCAGCATAGCGCGACTGCAGCCGGCGCCAGGCGTCGTCTTCGATCATCAACCGGAAACCCGGCATATGCTTGACGACGATCTTCTGGCCGCTGCGGGCTGACGCAAATTCCTTCACCTCCCCGATCAGCACCATCAGTTTTCTCGGCCCGCACGACGGGGCGCGTATATCCGCAACAGCCACAGCCCTACGCTGTTCGATGGCAGCCTTGTCTTCCAGTCGAAAGTTTTCCGGAATGAGGAGCCGCTCCGATAACGCTGAGCCTTTCACCGTGGTCGTCGCTGCGGCTTCCATAAGATGACTACGCACCTGAAACCAATGGCGCTTGCCCGCCCAATGCGCCGTCCATTCGGTCAATCCACCTTGGTGCCAGAGGTAATGGAGAAGTGCGCGCAGCGACAGTTTCCTGATCTCATTCTTGACCGATCCTTCATTTTGCACCGCTGCACTCGCGCTTTTCTGCGCACCGCGCTTCGACAGGGAAAAGTCTTTGATGGCCAGTCAAGACGACGACTTCCTTCCACTGTGTGACCAACACGGAAGGGGGAGGCGTCTGTGAACGCCATCCCCTTTAAAAGGTAATAGGACGACCGAAAACGGTCAGTCGTCCTTCTCTCGACCACTCGCCGATAACAGCCAAGCTACCGCCGCCCCAAGCACCATGACGCCGACGATGGCTGCAGTTGCTGCCGAAGGGTTCCCGCGAGCTGCCCTGCCAAGGCCGTACCCTTCCTTTTGGAATTGCCGTGCGAACTGCCGAGCCCTCGGAACGATGTAGGTCGCAGCACTTCCCGTTGCGTCGCCCGCTTGCCCAGAGAGCGTGGCGCGGAGATCGGCCAGCTGTCTGCCAAGGCGGTCGATGTCGGAATTGTAGTCACGCTTCATAACTATCTCCGATCCACCCGGTCACGATCATATCCTCGGTCGCTACCACGATCGCGGTTAAAGCCGCGTGCCGATGCGCCGTCGGTCGAAGATGACGCTTGGAGTGTGTCGAGGATCTGTACCAATGCGTCGGCGCACTCTCTTGTAGAATCTGAATCAGCGCAGCGCAGGTCGACCCCCGGGTCCGACCGTTCTCGACTTGGATGCGCGCTCCACGTTCTAACGGCGGTAGGTGGTGGCCCATATCCGGCCCTGGTCCACGTGGACCAGGAGTTCGCGGTGGCGGATTGTCTGCTGTTACTTTCGGAGATGCCTTAGGCAGCGGCGAAGTGTCGGCCGGCGGAGACTGAGCGAAGGCGGCAGTAGCGGATAGTCCGACGAGCAGCGTCGTAAGGCGGATATAAGTTCGCATGGGATTGCCTCTGATTTCTAGCGCAGAGAGAACGTCGGATGGACGCCATCGTTCCGCCCTGAGAGGTTGAGGTGGACCATCGTCAATCGCCCGGTGGGTCATCTATTTGTCACTCAACGATCCTGACCACCACGAACGTCTTGGGATCGACGATCAGGCGCTTCTGATTGACGATCGCGAAGGCGAAGTTCGGCGTATCCGGAATAGGTGACAGCACGAGGTTGTTTGGTATCGGCTGGCCAACCGCGATCTTCTCGCTGACCTGGACAGGATTGGCAGGCATGGGTTGCTTGCTGACAAAATCCACCACTTTGTCGGGTGGAGCCGCCGACGGTTGCTGAGCAAAAGCGCCGCCGGCTCCCGCAACAAGGGCGGCAGCGAGGATAAAGTTTTTCATAAGAGTGCCTCTCCTCTGAGGGGTGCTCGGCGCCGAGTGTTCAAACCTTCGATGCGGACGTCAGGGCTAGACAGGAACGGAACTGCGTCGGCTTCGTTCCGCGTCAGTTCAATTGAGCCGACTTAAGGGCCGCCTCAAATTTCTCGCGTGCTTCGTCAGGGGATTTCCGGCCATCGAGGGCGGCAAGGGCGCTGTTCTCAGCCGCTGACCATTCCCCATTTTTCCGATGCGGCCATCCGTGCATCAAGAATTGGTGCGCCTCGAGCGGCCCGGCTATCAGTTGTCCTGCAGCTCGAACCGGTTTCTCCCACTTTAGCGTAAGCATATTAGATCCTCCTAAAGAAGAAATAGCGCAGCCCGAGGGTAAGGCAAATGGTCGGCTACGGCCGAACGACGTTTTGATTCGTCGGAAGCTCTCATCCAGGAACCAATCGGGTCGCTCGGTGCAGTTTTTGGGCATCATCCATGCGTCGCCCGAGTAAATATTACCGCAGTCCGAAGAAGCCGAGAATAAAGAGGACGATAACGACGGCTCCCACGAGCCATACGATGCTATTCATGGTGTCACCTACTGGTGGGTCTGATTTCAGATCCGGTTGGATCGCCAACGGAATGCCGTTGCGCGCTACTATGTTCCGAAAATCGTGGATCTAGATCCAAATCGTTAGCCGGCGCTCAGTTCTTCTGCAATTTCAATCGGCTTGGCCGCGATGTGATCAAGGAGTATGTCACCAAGCAGAAGGTGAGGTCCGTGGACGTGCCGAATGTCACCGTCAGCGTCGGTGCATCGCTTCCCGAAACGGTCGAACTCCACACGGTCGACGTCCCGGACGTGAAATACCGCTATGCCGTTGTGGGCGGCAAAACCGTGCTGGTTGAGCCCAGCACCCGCAAGGTCGTGCACGTCATCAACTGATCAAGAAGCTTACCGCCGGATTGAGCTTGTCTCCTCGGCATTTGGCGAACGAACCATCTCCAGGATGAGATCATCGCCTACCTTCACGGCTCGGACCTGGTTAAAGGATCGAACGCGGATGTTGATTTCAGCGTGGCTCTCAATGCCTGTTCCCTGTCAGCATCTGCGTTTCCAGCGATCCACTGCATCAAGCCTCTACTTCACTGGGCCCCGAGAACGCCGATCCGGTGACGGCTCGGGTCTGGGTTGACTTGGGCGCGCCGAGCGATCGCGTTAACTGTTACTTAAGCATCTGCTTGCGGACAACGAACGGTGTGCGATGCTCCCCTGACATGGGGAAGTAGATCATGGACATGCGAACTCAGACACCCGATGAACAATACGACCCTCCACCTGCGCACCGCTTCAGGGTCGAAGCTGCGATGCTGGAGATGATAGAGCACCTGCGGCAGGAAGGGCTCAGCCGGCAAGAAATCGCACTGATCCTCGCCGACGCCGCGGATGAGTACGTCATGATCTTGGCTAACATGACGGCTGAGACACAGTCTGATCAACAGTCGCGCCAGCGGCACCAGTAGGGCTGCCGAGACAAAGAAGCTCCGAGAGAGGCAATTTGAATGGACTCAAGGATGAGTTCAATACATTGCCCTACAGCCGCAGCATGCCAGCCATCGGGGAAGTTCTGGATCGATGCCCAGATTCCTCCAGACAGGAAGAGCTCGAACTTCCAATCCTCCAAACCCCTCATACGACGTCCTTGCTGAGCCGTAGCCGGCCTTCGACTAGAAGGCCTATCCGGCCGCGGCCAAGGCGGGTCAGCCGGATCGGCAGCCGCTTTTCGTCCAGCCGCCGACGGAGCAGCAGCAGCCGCGTTTCCAGATTGTCCTTGAAGTCTGGCAATTTCAGCGCAGCGTCGAGCCGAATTTCGCGGTTGGAGAATTCCAGACGGCCGCCTTGCTGGTGCTGTTCCAGCATCGAAGCAAGCAGCCTGCCGGCCACTCCCTTGATGACGTAATCGCCATCGATGAAAACGCTGTCATCAAAGCGATGGTGGACAACTTGAACTGTCTTTTCGGATGCCGGAGGTTGGGCCGAGACCGACCGTTGCGGTTCGGTTTCGAGAGAAAGCTTTTCGCTCAGGGCCAGTGCCATGGCCGCTTGCCTGGCAATCACCGAAAGAGCCGCCTCGTCGTCACTGGTGAAGGCGATGCGGTCGCGGCTTTCGAGGAAGAGGACGCCGCGCACCGAGCCAGCGGCGACGAGCGGCACGGCAATCTGGCTCATCGCGTCCGGCATCCCGGGAAGCGGGATCACCCGCGTGCGGTTTTCGTCGGCGGACGAGTCGCGCACTGCCGCGCCGAAACGGCGGATGCGGCTCATGTCGCTCAGCTTGACGAGACGCCCACCGGCGGCAGCCGCGCCGATCACACCTTCATCGACCGGAATTTCGGAGCCGATGCCGGACGGGACATAGCCCATGCTGCCAATGGTGATGAGCTGGTTGCGCTCTTCATAGAGCTGCAGCAACAAGGCGTGCTCGAAACCGAACTCCGCGCGCAGGCCCTCCAGCATGGCATCGATGATGCCGTCCGCGTCGGTTTCTGCGGCGATCGCTTCGGCAATCCTGGCAGCGCCAGTCAACCGGTTCCTTTTCGGTCGTGCGGGTTCGGCGGTCTGGACCTGGGAGGGGATCGGCTCGATGCTCACGATGCGGAAGACATCGAGATTGCGAAGCTTCATGACGCCAGCCATGCCGACCTGGGCGCTACTGGCGTCGATCTGAAGCGCGATGTGATCGAACAGCGGTCCCGCCTCCAGGGTGTGGGCGAAGACCAGTTCCAGCCGGAATTGTGCAGAATTGCGTGCATCCACCAGAAGCAGCATCGCGTGCGGGTTCAGACGGATGTTGGCGGCGGTCTTGGCGAAGAACTGGTTGGAGAGCGCCACATGCCGATCATCGACCACAGCGACATGCGAGAGATAGGAGATGTTCGGCAGACCGTCAGCATCCGCCGTCGCGATGATTGAAGGGATCACGCCTTCAAAACAGGCTTCGAGATCAGCCAGGGTCAGCCTGATCGGCGTCATGGGCTCGTGCTCCAGACACGTTCGCCGGCGCGCGAGCCGGGCGTCTGAACGAAGACCGACGCGACGCGCATCGTGATCAGCATCGGGTTGCGGTTGGAAAGCACCGGCATGATCAGCTCCGGTAGCATGCCAAGTCTCATCTGGGTTGAAACAATCGCGACGATGTACTGGGATGAACGCTCCACCTCGTCCGGCTCCGCGGGCCGTATGGTCGCCTGTCCCTTCAGTTGATAGGAGACATAGTCCGATGGCCGGGCAAAAGTGACGGCAATTTTTCCGTTTTCCCGCAGATTGGCGATGGTCTCGGGCCATTGCCAGGCTGAGGCCACGAGGTCGATCGTATCGCCGCCGGAGGACATCCAAGCGCCCACCGCCCGCCCAATCTCCGGCTGGCGGGCAGAGTTTGAACTGCCGATGATCTGCATCACCGGGCTTTCTATGAAGCCTGCGATTTCGTCCCCGAACATCGAGCGTTTCCCCCTTGGACAGGTTCATAGCGCAGTTAGGCAGGTTTTAGGATTCCCCCCGTGCCACTTAATGAGCTTTTAGGAAACGACATTCGCGAAGTTGGCTAAAGCGTTCCCATCGAACAAGGAGCAAGCCGATGCCCACCCAGAACCATGTCAAAATGCCTGAAAACGCGGTCGCCGTGATCGGCGCCGGTCCAGCCGGTCTCGTCGCCGCGCGCTTCCTCATCGCCCGTGGGTTGGTACCCGTCATTTTCGAGGCCTCGTCCCGCCTCGGTGGCCAATGGAATTCCGCCTCGGCCGCCAGCGCCATTTGGCCCGGCATGCGCACCAATACTAGCCACGTGATGACTGCCTTTTCCGATCTAGACCACGCCTCCGGAAGCGCCGCCTATCTGCGGCAGGAGGATATGCTCGATTACCTCGAACGATATGCCTTCACCTTTGGCCTGCTGCCGCATCTGAGACTGAAGGCGCGGGTCGAACGGCTGGAGCGGGCTGGCAATGGCTGGCTGATCCGTTCGACCGAAGACGGGCAGGAGCGTTCCGAAGTCTTCCAGCGGGTGATCATCGCAACTGGACGCCAGAACGTGCCCGACCTGCCGGAAGTACCAGGACTCGATGGTTTTGCCGGAGCTCTCGGCGCCGCCCACACCGCCCAGTATAACGGCCCGGAGCGTTATCGCGGGCGCAAGGTGCTTGTAGCCGGCTGCTCGATCAGTGCGCTGGAGATTGCCTCCGACATCGCGCTCGGCGGTGCGACGCAGGTGATCTCCGCCAACCGCCGGCAGCGCTACATCCTGCCGAAAATCATCGCCGGCGTGCCGACGGATTACGTGATGTTCAATCGGGCCGCCGTGCTGATGGAAAGCGTGTTGCCGCCGGATATGCTGGCCGAAGGGCTGACCATGAAGGTTCTGAAGGTGGCCGGTTCCCCGGACCAGTTCGGTGCGCGAAAGCCGGAAGGCAACGCCTTTGCAGCGGGCATCTCCCAGTCGCAGGGTTTTCTGCCGGCGGTGGCGGAGGGGCGCATCGCCGTGAAGCCCTGGATCGAGCGGATCGACGGTTACACCATCTGGTTCCGCGACGGGACGAGCGCCAATGTGGACGCCATTCTGTTCGGCACGGGCTACCGACTGTCGATGCCCTGGCTTTCGGAGGATATCGTCCGGACGATCCGGCTCGACGGCTATGGTGCCGATCTTCACGATCACACTTTCCACCCGGACCTGCCGGGGCTTGCCTTTCTCGGCCTGTTCGATCTGGTTGGACCTGTCTTTCCGGTTCTAGAATTGCAGGCGCGCTGGGTTGCCCAGTGCTTAGGGAGCAAGCAGCCGTTTCCGGCGCGGGCGGCGATGCTTGCCGGGGTCGAACGTTGCCGCGCCACCCGCTCGGGACCGCTCAGCCTGCCGATGCATGTCGCAGCACTCGCCTTCGCCCGCAATGCCGGTGTGGAGCCGGACCTGACGATCTGGCCGGATCTCGAACGGGCGCTGCTGTTCGGACCGCTCTCGCCGATCTCCTTCCGCCTGCAAGGGCCAGACGCCCTGCCGCATGCGCCGGCGAAGACGGAGGCTACCGCGGCCGCTTTCGGGGCGATCACGACCGGCGATTTCACCGCCGAGGAGGAGGGTATCCGCCAGCTCCTCAAACTCCTCCCGGTTCAGACGGCGGCTTGAATACTTCAACCATTGATGCACCTGATTCAGCAAGAAGGACCATGCTCATGAAATACCTGCATCTTCTCGCGCTGTCGGCGCTGTTCGCCGCGCCTGCCTTCCCCCAGAGCAAGCTGTCACCGGCGCCTTCCGGGACCTACGTGTCCGACCCCGCCCATTCGAGCGTCACCTGGAAAGTCAGTCATTTCGGGCTGTCGAACTATACGGCGCGTTTTACCAAGATGAGCGTCGAGCTCCTCTGGGATTCGGAGGACCCGGCGGCTTCAAAGGTGTCGGCGAGTATCGATCCGACCTCGGTACGCACCGACTTCCCATTTCCCGATGTGGAGGATTTCGACAAGAAGATAGCCGGCGACGTGAACTTTCTGGCGGCGCAGCCGATCAGCTTTGTATCCACCGATGTCAAAGTGACGACCGAGAACCAAGGCAGGTGACCGGCAACCTCACCTTTCGCGGCCAGACCCGTCCGGCGACGCTCGACGTGACGTTCAATGGCTCAATGGCAGACCACCCGATGGATAAGGTGCCAAAGCTCGGCTTCTCCGCTATTGCCAGGATCAAACGCAGCGAATGGGGCCTCAGCCTTCATGTGCCGGTGGTCAGCGACGAGGTGATGATCCTGATCGAGACTGAATTCGCACCGCGAAAGAAGGCGACGATTGAGTGAAGCAAGCGCGGCCGGCCCAACCTTGAGCTTGACCATCAGAAGACACGAATGGCTGATTGCTCGATGTCGGTCCGAAGCATCGGGCAGGCTGCTGCGTGTCGTTCCTCCGGGAACTGCTTGATCCCGACGAGATCAAGGAGCGAGAGCCGTTTGGCAGGGTCATAATCGATGAACAGGTCGAGGTCGCTCGACGCGTGGGCTTCGTCGCGGACGGTCGGTCCGAAAAGGTCCAAGGCCGTTGCGCCCATACCTCTCACGGCATCGGCGTGCTTGGAGTCTGAATGACGCCGGCTCCATTCATATCACTAGCTTATTTCATCCCGCTATCGTGCACATTCTAGAGATTCTGGCCGTCGGCGCTACGCACATAAGAGTTTCATGGACGGGGCTGGTAGCTGCAGCAATTCGATCCCGGAAACTCTGGTGGCGTTATAATCTTCGAACTCCCGAGCCTTGCAGTGCAAATTTGCCCGGTCGTTGCATCTCATAGAAGCGAAAGGCTGTCCCAAGATGTTCGGTCATGCCGATGAAAAAAAATCCCAGCCGCAGCATGGCCTTCTGAGACCGGATGTTCGTCGGCCTGATGACGCAGACCAGCCGGCGCAGAGGAAGGCGTCGAAAGCCGAACTCGATCGCGGCTTCAAGACTCTCTCCGGCGATGCCCTTGCCGGAGGAAAACCCAAACAGGCAGACACCGACCTCGACATCGTTTTCGTCATATCGGCGCAGTCCGGCGCGTCCAACGAAGGTCAGGTCACCGTTCGGTTCACGGAGATAGAGCATCCAGAAGCCATAGCCATAGCGATCCCACTCGTTGAGATAGAGATCGAGACGAGCGTCAGATTCGGCCCGCGTCAGCGGTTTGCCCTGCATGATAAGTTCGACGACAAGCGGATCGGTATGAAGGCGGTGTAGCGCGTCGCCGTCGCGGTTGGTCACCGGCCGCATGAATAGCCGTTCGGTCTCAAGATTCATCGGCTGCGCCCTCTGTTCTCGCATGGGCTCTCACGACCACCGCGCGCAGGGCGTCTTCGAAGACTGCAGCAAGCATGCCGAGGTCCGTCGGCGTCATCGGAGTCGAAATCGCTCCAAGGCCGACTTGCGAAATCAGAACACCGCGATCGCGCATGTACCTGACGACGTCGCCAAGCGTGGCTGAATGCCGCGAGGCGAGATAGGCCTCGGCATAACTTGAGATTTTACCGGCACCGATGAAGATGCGAAACAGCGATCCGACGCCAGTGACCGCGCCGGTCACGCCCGCGCTTCGAAACGCATCGGCGAGCAGGCGTCGCGCATCGTCACCGAGTTGATTGATGCGCTGAAACTCGTCCTCCGTCATCGCGGCCATCGCAGCCAGACCCGCAACCATGGTCATCGGATTGGCTGTGAACGTGCCTGAATGCGCGACATACGGTCGTTTGCCCAATGGCGCAAAGACCTTCATCACATCGCTGCCGCCCGCGACCGCACCTATAGGAAGACCACCGCCGATGATTTTGCCGAAGGCGGTTATGTCGGGCTTGATCGAGCTTTCGCCGAAGGCCCCGGTGTACCCGAGCCTGAAGCTCAGCACCTCGTCGGAGATCAGAAGAGCGGATCGGGCTGACGTCCATCGTCTCAGATAGGCAAGATATTCCGGCGCGATGGGAATGAGTCCAACGCGGGAGGGCAGGGGGTCAATCAAAACTGCAGCCAGCTCCCCGCTGTTCGCGGAGAGGATACGCTCGGTGTGTTCGAAGTCGTTGAAGGGGATTGCGACAGTCTGTTGCTCTACCGAAGCGGCTAATCCGTCGTGCTCAAGGGTGGAGTTCCCCCCGCCGTCGGTCCAGCCAATTGGCGGCGCGGAGACGTTGATCTCGACCGCGTCGTAGTTCCCGTGATACGCGCCCTCGCATTTTGCCACCAGCGTCCGGCCGGTCAAAGCCCTTGCAGCCTTGATGGCCATCATCACCGCTTCGGAACCGGTGTTGGTGAAGCGTACTTGCTCGAAATGCGCTACCCGGTCGCAGAGAAGCTCCGCGAGTTCGATCTCGGGAAATGTTGGGTTCGCAAAGCTCAAGCCCTTCATCAATTGCGCCAGCAATGCGCTTGTGACGTCGGCATGACCATAACCGTGGATAAGCGCGGTGAAGTTGTTCTGGAAGTCGAGATAGCGATTGCCATCCACATCCGTGACATAGGCTGCCTCACCTGATGCAAGATAGATAGGATATGGCGTGGCAAATGCTGAGCTTCTTGTGTTTCCCATGGGCATGACGCGTCGCGCCCTTTGGTTTGCTGCCGCGGAGACGTCGGTGATCAGCATGGACGCGGCCCCGATCCGTCGGCCGCAGGTCCTTCGATAATGGACCTCAGCTCGCGGCCTAACCAATCGACTTCTTCGACCAGATGGCTGGCCGTCGGGCAAACACGCAAACCCGCTCTTCCCTCGGCCACCGTCGGAAAAAAGATCGCGGACGTATAGAGGCCGCGGTCGAGCAACTGACGCGCCGCTGAAATAGCTGCACGCTCGTCTCCGAGCATGATGGTGCGGATGGGAAAGGGCAGGGAGGTCTGCTCAGTTTCGATCATGGCATCGAACTGTTTGATCCGCTCTGCCAATGCGATCTGGCGATCGAGGAGTTCCTGGGTGCGGTGAAGATTGGCCGATGCGATCGCGCCGCCAACGCCGGCAAGATTGACAGGAACCGAAAAGGCGAATGCCAGCGCGAACCGCCGGAAGAGGTCTTCCTGGCTTTGTGACCCGAGCATGAGCAGCGCGCCTGAGGCGCCAAAACCCTTACCAAGCGACGCGGCAATGATGGTGCGATCGCCAAACTCTTCGGCAAGGGATGATCGGGCATAGCCTTCCCCTCGGAAACCGAAAAGCGATATGCCGTGGGCGTCATCGATATAGAGGAATAATCCGTATTGCCGTTGCAGCCTGAGCAGTTCATCGATCGGTGCTGCACCGCCCATTGAATAGAGACCATCGCAGACAAAGGCCACGATCGGGTTTGCCCGACAGATCTGCTCGAGCATATCGACATCATTGTGATCGATGGTGAGCACTGTGGTCTCGGCAGCGACGAGCGGCTTGTGGACCGCCAGCGTCGCGTGGACCAGCCGGTCGAAAACGACAAGCGGCTTTTCGCCCCCGGTCAGGTAACCGGAAGCCAGGATGGGCATGGCACTCAGATTGGCGGCAAGCACGGTCGAGAACGTAATGACATGCGCCCGAAACAGATCGGAAAGGTTTTCCTCAAGGTCCGAGAGCAGCCCGAAATTGAGGCGCGTTCGTGCGCAGGACCAGTGCAGGGAGCCATAATCCGCGATCGCTTCGATGGCCCCCGCGATGATGGCTGGGTGATTGTCGAGACCGAGGTAGGAACAGCGTACGAAGTCGACGACTTCGCGGGTGCCGTTCTGGCGGTCGCAAACATGAACGAGGCGTCGTTCAACCGACTTAGCACTCAGTCCCATCACACCTGCATCAAACGCAAGAGAGAAGATGGGGTCGGCGGTTTTTATCATACGTTGGGTATTCCGCGTCGATCGCGGTTTGGCTGCAGAGGCCTGACTGTCTTTCGTCATGGTGCCCTCCCAATATCAGGGTAGGATGGTCGCGTGACGGTAATATTGCAAACGATATCAAAGATGTATAGGCGATATATCGACTGGACGAGAGCGCGGTTGGGAGTCGGCGTGCGCCCAACTCAGATCGGATGCGGACCTGCGCAAATCCGCACAAGATCGGCCAGGATCGTCCGAAGCTCCGGCCACGGCGCTTCCTCTAGGGCAGAGCGTGGATCCTCCATTTCCAGGAGGGAATGCAGCTTCACCGCGACGCCGGCGACAGATTGAGGCGCCGCGCTCCACAATTCCTTTGCCAACGCCTCCTCGACACGTGCGATTTCCTCCTCGGCTTTTTTTGCTCTCGTATATCCGACCCGCTTGTCCGCCGTCCTCCATTCGCTCCGGCTTGCGACCAATGCTGCCCTTGCTTGCCTCCGCATTTCATCCTGATTCGCGTTCTGCAAAAGACGGTCTATCTCCCGACCGGAATAGGCCCAGATGAAACCACCATCTTCGGAGAGCAGGACTCTTGTGCGGGGGAAACTACCGAACTGCCGGAGCAACTCCGTCTCGAGCTTTTGCTGCCGGCGGCAGGCTTC
>NZ_JNNU01000009.1 GCF_000732195.1 Neorhizobium vignae | reverse complement strand
CCCCGGTATCGCTTGGCTAGTCAACAAGATTGGGTCGATGCGCCGGGCTTAGGGCTTCGCCCTATTCCAGGTTCCGTTTCAGAGCCCTGAGAAGAGCGTCGAGCTCGGCGTTCGACCCATGCGCCAGCACCAGGTTATCCGCCACCTCGATGATCGCCGTTAGCACCTCGGTCTCTTCCCAGCCAGCTTTCACTGCGGCCTCGATTATCTCCTGCAACGGGAACTCGATCGCCATCTGACAGAGGAGGTGGCGTTTCTCATCGTCTGGCGGGACAGATGGGGCAGG
Organism: Neorhizobium vignae; assembly: GCF_000732195.1. GTDB lineage: Bacteria > Pseudomonadota > Alphaproteobacteria > Rhizobiales > Rhizobiaceae > Neorhizobium > Neorhizobium vignae. The sequence continues at coordinate 256,181 of NZ_JNNU01000009.1, read as the reverse complement.
GATGTCGGTCATGGAGATGATGATAGGGCGCACTTCCTCGGTTAGCCACACCGGCGAGAACATCCGTGAACGCGCTGACCTAACCGGGAAAGTTAACCCATTGACGATGCTATACTCTGGGCACGCCCTCCGGGCCCACCATTTCTAATCTTTAGTATTTTGATTTTGCAACGCTTTTGGATCGTTCCTTTCACGAGGTTCACGTAAGGAGCGAGTTCGTTCTCAGGTTATTCCTGACACAATGCGCGATGACCGGACGCCAAGACGCACGCAATTGGCCTTTTCGTATACTTCGGCCAACTTGAAACTGGACCAGTCGAGATGACTGATCAGCGCGTCCCCCGTGGTGCTGCCGCTCGCAGCCATCGTCGCGAGCAATTTTTGCAGACCGCACATATTTTTTAATGCCGGCTTTCCGCGAAGTGTTCCCGAACCAGTTCCCGCATCCAGCGACCGCATGGGACGTGAAAGCGCGCGAGTGCCGCTTCGCTCCAAGCGTGGAAGCCAAGGGGCTTGCGGATTTTGATGGCGCCGTTTTGCTGGATTGAAGGTTGTCAGCACCCCGCGAATGATAGTCCTCTTGCAAACTCAGTCTCACTGGAGTATCCATCGGTTCAATATTTCAAGGATTATATGAATGTTGAATCAGCAGCAGGCTCTGGGGGCCTTCGGTGCTCTCTCGCAAGAAACGCGACTGCACATCGTCCGGATGCTGGTTGTCGCCGGGCCCGAGGGTATGGCCGCGGGTTTGATTGCCGAGCGGGCAGGGGTGTCGCCGTCCAACATTTCGTTTCATCTCAAGGAGCTCGAACACTCGGGCCTGGTCCTCCAGCAGCGTGAGTCGCGCTCGATCGTCTACAGGGCGAATATCGAGGTCCTCGGCGATTTGGTGCGCTTTCTGATGGAGGACTGCTGCGCTGGCCATCCGGAAATTTGCGCCCCCGCTATAGAGGTTGCCGTATGCTGCGCTCCCGTTGCTGCGCAGGCATGACGGCTCGAAATCGCCGGTGCCATCGTCCTTGGCGGTCGGTCCGGAGCATCTGAAGCGGAAAACAGAAACAAGCCAATCGGAACAACGTCACCAGGGACAACCGTCATGTCTGATCGCATCTACAACGTCCTTTTCCTCTGCACCGGGAACTCCGCCCGCTCGATCATCGCGGAGGCCATCCTGAACAGGGTCGGCCAGGGCAGGTTCAAGGCCTATTCGGCCGGCTCCCACCCGAAAGGCGAGGTCCACCCTTACGCGCTCCAGCTCCTGAAGACCCTGAACCACGATACCAGCTTCGCCCGCTCGAAGAACTGGGAGGAGTTCGCGGCTCCGGGCGCTCCCCAGATGGATTTCGTGTTTACCGTCTGCGACAATGCCGCCAACGAGGCATGCCCGGTTTGGCCCGGGCAACCAATGACGGCCCATTGGGGCGTCCCTGATCCGGCCGCCGCCGAAGGGACCGAAGCCGAAAAACATCTTGCATTCGACGACACCTACAGGATGCTCAACAACCGCCTCTCCATCTTCACCAGTCTGCCGGTCACAAGCCTCGACAGGCTGGCGCTCCAGAAACGGCTGGACGAGATCGGCCGCAGCTCCCAGAAGGCCGAATGAGCGTGGCCGTCGATCTTGGACGCCGTCTGGTCGCGGAGGCCCTCGGCACCGCAATCCTCGTCGCAACCGTCGTCGGTTCGGGCATCATGGCGGACCGCCTGAGCGACGATACGGCCATTTCCCTCTTGGGCAATACGATACCGACCGGAGCAATCCTGTTCGTGCTGATCACGATCCTCGGTCCGATCTCGGGAGCGCACTTCAATCCCGTCGTGACAATGGTTTTCGCACTGCGTCGGGAATTCGAGGTCGCTTTGGTCACGCCTTACATCGTGGCACAGATAGCGGGCGGCGTGTCCGGAACGCTGGTCGCTCATGCGATGTTCGACCTTTCGCTCCTCCAGGTGTCTGGAACGATCCGTACGGGATCGGCTCAATGGATCGCGGAAGCGGTGGCGACTTTTGGTTTGCTCCTTGCCATTCTCGGCGGCCTGCGCTTCAGGGGCGACGCGATCCCTCTGCTGGTGGGGCTCTATATAACGGCAGCCTACTGGTTCACCGCATCGACATCCTTCGCCAACCCTGCGGTCGCCATCGCACGGAGCATCACCGATACTTTCTCCGGCATTCGCCCTACCGATCTGCCGGGTTTCATCATTGCCCAGATTCTCGGAGCGCTTATCGCCGCCGCTTTAGCGGGATGGCTATTTGCCGAACGCCGCAACGAAGTTCCGCCTATCATTGCTCAAGGAGCCGACTGATCATGGACGTCACCATCTATCACAACCCCGCCTGCGGGACCTCCCGAAACACTCTGGAGTTGATCCAGCACGCAGGCATCGAGCCAACGGTGATCGAGTATCTGAAAAACCCGCCGACCCGCGAGCAACTCGCCCGAATGATCGCTGACGCCGGACTGACCGTCCGCCAGGCGATCCGGGAAAAGGGTACACCCTATATGGAGCTCGGCCTCGACAATCCCGAGCTGACCGAAGACCAGCTTCTCGACGCGATGTTGAAGGACCCGATCCTGATCAACCGACCGTTCGTCGTCACGCCGATGGGTACGCGCCTGTCGCGGCCGTCCGAGCTGGTCCTGGATATCCTGCCTGCGGACGCGTTCAAGGGGCCGTTCACAAAGGAAGACGGCGAGCGCGTCCTCGACGATGAAGGAAAGCGTATTGCCTGAAACCTTTCCTGCCGCGTCGCCCGAATATTTCCGCACGCCCGATCCCGATGCGCTGTGCCCTGCGTCCTCGACGCACAAGCCGCGCATCCTGATCCTCTACGGCTCCGCGCGCGATGTGTCCTACAGCCGATTTCTCGCTCACGAAGCCCGGCGTCTTCTGGAGCATTTCGGATGCGAAGTCCGGGTATACGACCCGCGAGGTCTGCCGCTTCCGGACGAAGCGCCCGTCAGCCATCCCAAGGTCCAGGAACTGCGGGAGCTATCGCAATGGTCCGAGGGCCAGGTTTGGGTCAGCCCGGAGCGCCACGGCGCAATGACCGGGATCATGAAGGCGCAGATCGACTGGATTCCCCTGGCTCTCGGTTCGATCCGGCCGACACAGGGAAAGACCCTGGCGGTCATGGAGGTTTCCGGCGGGAGCCAGTCCTTCAATGCCGTGAACCAGATGCGCATCCTGGGACGATGGATGCGGATGATCACCATTCCGAACCAGAGCAGCGTTGCGAAGGCCTATCAGGAATTCGACGCCGACGGACGGATGAAGGCGTCCTCCTATTACGACCGTGTCGTCGATGTCTGCGAGGAACTGGTCAAGTTCACCCTGTTGACAAGGGACGCGTCGGCTTACCTCACCGATCGCTACAGCGAACGCAAGGAAGACGCCGAGAAGCTTGAAAACAGGGTCAAGCTCAAATCGGTCTGATGTATTTCGATGATTATGGAAATAGCCTTGACCACTCCGGCTTTCGCCCTTATCTTATTTCCATGATCATCGAAAAAGCCGCATCTCAGCTCGAAGCCCTTGGCAACGTCACCCGCCTCAAGATCTACCGTGTCCTTGTGCGCGCGGGCGAGGAAGGTCTTCCGGTCGGCCGACTTCAGGAAAAGCTGGATATCCCTGGATCGACGCTTTCCCACCATCTGAAGCGTCTGGTCGACACCGGGCTGGTCGTTCAGGACCGCCAGGCGACGACGCTTATCTGCACCGTCAACTACAACCACATGAATGCGCTGATCGGCTACCTGGTCGACGAATGCTGTGCCGACCAGGGATGCGACGGGCCAAGGTCCAGGGTCGTCGTCTGATTGCATTTTTTTATTTTCTAAATTCGAAGTTTCCAGAAATACCGATGGAGATCAAAATGAGGTCGAATGGCATGTTTCCGGTTGCGGTAGTCGGTGCCGGGCCAGTCGGGCTGGCGGCGGCAGCAAGGCTGCTTGAAGCTGGCATGACGCCGATCATTTTCGAGAGGGGAAATTCCGTCGGGACCTCGCTTCTTGAGTGGGGCCACGTGCGGGTGTTTTCGCCATGGAAGTACAATATCGATGACGCCGCTCGGCGACTGCTGGAGAGCAACGGCTGGGCCGCTCCTTCGCCTGACTACCTGCCCACCGGACGCGAGATTGTCGACGGCTACCTGGTGCCCCTGTCGCGCGTTCCGGCCGTCGAGCAGGCGACAAAGCTCGGCGCGACCGTCACGGCCATCGCCCGCCTGGGTCTGGACAAGGTTTCCTCCGGGGGCCGCTCGGAGGCACCGTTCGCAATCCGATACCGGGACGGTGAGGGGGAGCATGAGGTCGTCGCGCGGGCAGTGATCGATGCCTCCGGCACATGGACGCAACCGAACCCCATGGGCGTGAACGGCATTCCGGTCCTCGGCGAGAGCACAGGCGGACCGGTTTCCTACGGCATACCGGACGTTACCGGGGGCAGGCGCCCGGACTTCTTGGGCAAGCGTACGCTCGTGGTGGGAAGCGGCCATTCGGCGATCAATGTCGCCCTTGCGCTCCTGGAGCTTCAGCAGGCCAACCCGTCGACCGAAATCCACTGGGCGCTTCGCAATCACGGCGTTGCCAAGCTGCTGGGCGGCGGTTTGAACGACCAGTTGCCAGAGCGGGGCGCTCTCGGTCTTGCGGCGAAGAACGCCATGGACGCGGGAAAGCTCAGGATGCTCACATCCTTTTCGGCAAGCAGGATCGCGAGGAGAAATGACAAGGTCGTCGTGACCGCGACGGCCGATGGGGAGGCGATCGAACTGGAATTGGATCAGGTCGTCGTCGCGACCGGGTTCCGGCCTGACTTCTCGTTCCTGAGGGAACTGCGACTGAGCGTCGATCCGGCCGTCGAGGCGCCGCCGGCACTGGCTCCTCTTATCGACCCGAACCTTCATTCCTGTGGCACCGTCCCCCCGCACGGGGTCGATGAACTGTCGCATCCGGAGAAGGACTTCTACATCGTGGGATCGAAGTCTTACGGCCGGGCGCCGACCTTTCTGATGCGGACCGGTTACGAGCAGGTGCGATCTGTCGTGGCGGAACTCGCTGGTGATCACGCCGCCGCGCGACGTGTCGAACTCGTGCTTCCCGAAACAGGCGTCTGCGCCGCTACTCCGCGGATTTCGACGTCTTCAGGATGTTGCGGAGGTCCGGCTCCTGCTACGGTAGATGCATGTTGTGTCGCTGACGCCGAAGCCAAATCCGAAGGCGGGACTGGCTGCGGCTGCGGCGAGACAAAGGTCGAGACCGAGCACGCATGATGCCCAACGAACAGAAGTTGCCGCTCTGGGCCCTGATTGGTCTTGGAGCCTCGCAGAACATCGGCTACGGCACACTTTATTATGCGTTCAGTATTCTGGTTCCGGAGATTTCCCGCGACATCGGGCGATCGGAACAGTGGGTGTTCGGAGCGTTTTCGATCGCACTGCTGGCCGGCAGCCTCGCCGCTCCGCTTTCGGGAACCCTTGCCGACAGGATTGGCGCGGGACGCCTGATGGCCGCAGGGTCGCTCTTGGCCGCCGCCTGCCTGGTGATGATGTCCGTGTCGTCGGGGCCGCTGACCTTTGCCGTCTCGCTGGCGTTGACGGAAGTGGTTTCCGCTGCGGTTCTCTACGCGACGGCTTTCACCGCCATCGTGCAGGCGGGAGGAAAGAAGGCCCAGACCTCGATCGTTCACCTGACACTGATGGCCGGGTTCGCGTCGTCGATGTTCTGGCCGCTGACTTCCTGGATGCACGGATTCCTGTCGTGGCGTGAAATCTACCTGGTCTTCGCGGCCATGAACCTGGCCGTCTGCTTTCCCGTCCACCTCGCCCTGGCGCGGCTGACGACCAATGCCGTGTCCGCGTCCAAAGCGACACCTCCGGCGGCCGCGCCGGTCCGGACAGTTGCAAACAGGAACCTGCTGTTCTTCCTCATGCTGTTTGGCTTCGCCATCGAAGGATATGCGCTGTCCGCCATCCTCGTTCACATGGTTCCGCTGACCCAAGCGCTGGGTATGGGAGCCGCGGGCCTCGTCGTCGCCTCTCTGTTCGGCCCTTCGCAGGTGGCCAGTCGCCTGATCAACCTGGTCTTCGGCCGCGAGTTGCCGCAAAGATGGCTGGCGGTGATCGCCACGGCGTTGATCCCGTCCGGTCTGGCGATCCTCATGTTGACGACGCCATCCGTCCCCGGTGCCATCCTGTTCGCCGTCTGCTTCGGACTCGGTTCCGGATTGACAAGCATCGTGAGCGGTACCCTGCCGCTGGAGTTGTTCGGCAAGGCCAGCTACGGCAGCCGCATGGGCTGGGTGACGTCGGCCAAGCAGATGATGTCCGCCGTCGCTCCGCTCGCAATGTCGATCTTGCTCGCGGGGATCGGCGTCGTGCCGTCGATCTGGTGGACGGTGGTGATCGGGGCAATTGCGGTCTTAGCGTTTCTGGGAATTGTCATGTCATTCCAGCTGGGCGCACGCGCGTCTATTCCGGAGGCCTCAAGTCGATGATTCCCGGCCCTGCACCAAGGACCAGGAATTCCGGTTAAACCCGTTCCATTTTCACTCGGAACAAAGCCTCGGGTCATGCGTTCGGGCCCAATGTCTGGCTGACCGCCGATGGCGCGAGGGTGCTTGCCGAATGGATGATGACCGCTTGACCGGCGCCGGTCGGCCAATTCGATCAGGACGAGACGGCATTTCGGACAGCTATCGGCCGGCAATCCGGGCAACCACCTTCATCCTTCTTCTCTCTCCGCCCTTGGCGTCGTGTTCCGGCGTGCAGTCGGCACTCGATCCGGCTGGCCACGAGGCGCGCGATGTCGCCAACCTGTTTTTCGTCATGCTGATCGGCGGCGTGGCCATCTGGGCGGGCGTCGTCGGTCTGCTGTTCCACGCCGCGCGCAAGCGTAAACCCTATTCGGAAAAGGGGGCGGGGTGGGTCATCCTCTGGGGTGGGGCCGTTTTCCCGACGGCAACCCTCGCAGCTCTGCTTTCCTATGCCGTCTGGCTGATGCCCAACATCCGGCCCTGGTTCGGTGAGGATGCGGGCGTTGGCCGTGTGGAGGTGACAGGCGAGCAGTTCTGGTGGCGGGTGCGCTATCTCGACGAGGGCGGGGCGGTTGCTTTCGAAACGGCCAATGAGGTGCGCGTACCGATCGGAGAGCCCGTCGTCTTTTTGCTCAATTCGCCCGACGTCATCCATTCCTTCTGGATACCGGTGCTCGGCGGCAAGATGGACATGATACCCGGTCGTGAAAACCGCCTGACGCTGCAGGCGGAAAAGCCCGGCACCTATCGGGGCGTCTGCGCCGAGTTCTGCGGTACCAGTCACGCGCTGATGGCTTTCACCGTCCATGCGATGGAACCTGAGGCATACAAGGCCTGGGTCGCTGCGCGTCGCAAAGCGTCCGGCGGGCAGGATCAGGAGGGGTTGGCGCTCTTCCTTCGCCATGGATGTGCCGCCTGCCATGCCATTTCCGGCACGGAGGCGAAGGGGACGATCGGTCCCGATCTGACCGCCTTCGGCGAGCGCGGTTCCGTGGGAGCGGGGGCGCTTCCGAATGGGCAGGAGCATATCGCCCGCTTCATACGCGATCCGGGCCAGGTCAAGCCGGAGGCGCGCATGCCGCACTTCTCCATGCTGGAGGAGGCGGAGATCGACCGGATAGCTGCCTACTTGAAAGGGCTCAGATGACCATGGAGCTCGGCAATTTTTCGCCGGAAGAGCGGGCGGCGCAGGAGGAACGGCTCCGCAAGGTATGGGAGACCCCGAAAGGCATCCGCTACTGGACGTCTGTCAACAACAGCGAGATCGGGCTGTGGTATGGCGTCACCGCCTTTGCCTTCATGCTGTTCGCCGGCCTCCTCGGGCTTTTGATGCGCCTGCAACTGGCGGTGCCGGAGAATGATTTCATCTCTGCGGAACTCTTCAACCAGGCCTTCACGCTGCATGGCACGGTGATGATGTTCCTGTTCGCGGTGCCGATCTTCGAGGCCGTGGCGATCTTCCTGCTGCCGTCGATGCTGGGCGCCAGGGAGCTGCCGTTCCCGCGGCTGTCCGCCTTCGGCTTCTGGAGTTTTCTGATCGGCGGCGTCTTCGTCTGCGGGTCGATCTTCTTCAACGCCGCGCCGAATGCGGGCTGGTTCATGTATCCGCCGCTTGCGACCGACGACGAATATGCCGGCATCGGCGCGGATATCTGGCTGCTCGGCCTGTCCTTCATCGAGGTGGCTTCGATCGCCGCCGCCGTCGAGATCATCGTGGGTATCATGAAATGCCGGGCGCCAGGCATGCGGATCAACCTGATGCCGATGTTCGCCTGGTACCTGCTGATCGTCGCGGGCATGATCCTGTTCGCCTTTCCGCCGCTGATTGCCGGCGACATCCTGTTCGAGATGGAGCGGATGTTCGACTGGCCGTTCTTCGACGCGACGCGAGGTGGCGATCCGCTGCTTTGGCAGCACCTGTTCTGGATCTTCGGACACCCGGAAGTCTACATCATCTTCCTGCCCGCGATCGCGCTGATGGCGATGATCGTGCCGACCTTTTCGCAGCGGCCGATCGTCGGTTATTCCTGGATCGTGCTGGCGGCCGTCGGCACGGGTTTCCTGAGCTTCGGGCTCTGGGTGCACCACATGTTTACGACCGGCCTGCCGCAGATCTCGCTTGCCTTCTTTTCGGCGGCGTCGGAAGCGGTGGCGATCCCGACAGGGGTGCAGATCTTCGTGTTCATCGCCACCATGCTCGCCGGCCGGGTGATCTTTTCGGTGCCGATGCTGTTTGGGGCAGGCGGGCTAATCATCTTCGTGATCGGCGGACTGACGGGGGTGATGGTGGCGCTCGTACCCTTCGACTGGCAGGCGCACGACACCTATTTCATCGTCGCCCACCTTCACTACGTGCTGATCGGCGGCATGCTGTTTCCAGTCGTCGCCGGCATCTATTACTACTTTCCGTTCGTGACGGGTAAGAAGCTCAGCGATGCCTGGGGCAGGACCGCTTTCTGGCTGATGTTCGTCGGTTTCAATGTCACCTTCTTCCCCATGCACTTCTCTGGCCTGCGCGGAATGCCGCGGCGGGTCTTCACCTATCCGGAAGATATCGGCTGGGACTGGTTCAACCTCATCTCGTCCATCGGTGCCTTCGTCTTCGCCGCCGGGGTCGCGACCTTCGTCATCGACATCTTTCGCCCGAAACAGCAACCGGCATGGCGCGATCTCAACCCCTGGAATTCCGGGACGCTTGAATGGACCAACGATCCGGCGGAAAGCTGGGGCATGCGCTCGGTACCGATCATCACCAGCCGCTATCCGCTCTGGGATCAGCCGAACCTGCAAGCGGATATCGAGGCCGGGCGCTTCTATCTGCCGGACGCCAAATCCGGCAAACGCGAAACGCTGGTGACCTCTGTTCTGGATGCGAAGCCGATCCAGTGCCTGCGGGTCGGCGGCGTTTCCTACGTGACGATCATCGCGGCGATCGCGCTCGGCGGCGTGTTCATCGCGCTGACGTTCAAATTGTGGATCACCACGATCGTCTTCGCGATCATCACCTTCATCGCCATCATCCATTGGCTCTGGAATGGAACCGCGCCGATCCCGGAGGTGCCGGAGATCGATGTCGGGCTAGGCGAGACGTTGCCGATCTATGTCTCCGGCCCGGCTTCGGTCGGCTGGTGGGCGATGTTCATCACCATGGTCGGCGACGGTACGGCGTTCGCGAGCCTGATCTTTGGCTATTTCTTCTATTGGACCATCCATGACGACTTCACCACGATTGCCAATGGTCCCGGCGTCCTGTGGCCGGTGGCGGCGCTGGTGCTCTACGTTATCGCCTGGGTGCTGACGCTGCTGGCGCGCGAACTCAACGAGAAGGGGCCAAGAGGTGCGCGGCTGGCGCTCACCGCGGCCCTCGCCGTTTCGATCGCTGCCTCGTTTGCGGGCCTTGCCGGTCCGTATCTGCACGAGATGGACCCGACCTCGCATGTCTATCCGGCCATCGTCTGGATCGTCGCAATCTGGACAGTGACGCATGGCATAGTCGGCGCGATCATGCAGGGCTATTGTCTCGCACGCAGCATTACCGGCCGGATGACTGCGGAATACGACCAGGATATCCGCAACGTCGCGCTCTACTGGCATTTCATGGCCTTTACCGCCGTCGTCACCTTCGCGGTCCTCGGCCTGTTTCCATTGGTAAGCACATGAAAAGCTTCATTCCGCGCGAGGTCGAAACCCTCTGGACCCTGTTCACCGCTCCGACCGTCTGGGCGCTGCATTTCCTCGTCTGCTACGCAACGGTCGCGGTCTTCTGCGCCAAGGGCCTCGCTTCGGAGGTTTCGTTCGACACTGTGCGGATCGCGCTTGGCGTCGTGACGGTACTCGCCCTCGCAATGATCGTGCTGTCGGCTTGGCTCGCCTGGCGGCAATGGGGTTTCGGCGCCGCCGATCCGCCTCATGACGAGGCGACCCGCAATGCCCGCACGCTCTTCCAGGGGTTCGCGACGCTGCTGTTGTCGGGCTTGAGCTTCGTCGCCGTCCTCTACATGGCGATCCCGATGATCTTCATTGCGGAATGCCAGTCATGAGGAAGGCTGCGCTGGTTAGCGGCCTGATTGTGTTGTTTGCCCTCTGGGTCCTCCTGCTGCCGCTTGCAGACCGGTCGTCCTTCTCGGTGCACATGATCGCCCATATGGGCATCGTGGCGGGTGCGGCGCCGCTGATCGCCATCGGCTTGTCGGGGACCCGCTTCGACTTTTCTGCAGGCCGGCGCTGGCTGACGCCGCTCACCGCTTCACTCATGGAACTCTTCGCGGTCTGGATCTGGCACATTCCTGTCCTGCGGGCGCTGTCGGAGGCGTCACCGTTCCTGGCGGCGTTTGAACAGGCGGTTTTCCTTGCCGCAGGTCTCTCTCTCTGGCTCTCCTGCCTCGGCGGAGCGGCGACGGGCCGCGAGGAGCGGCGGCTTGCCGGCACATTCGGCCTGCTCTTTACCTCCATGCACATGACGCTGCTTGGCGCGCTGTTGGCGCTTTCGCCGCGTCCGCTCTATGGCGATGGCGAAGTAAGTTGCTTCGGCGTGACCTTGTCCGCTGCGGTGGACCAGCAGGCCGGCGGCGTTGTCATGCTTTTGGTGGGGGCTGCGGTCTATTTGGCCGGGGGCGTGGCATTGTTGGCCCGCACGCTGAACGCGCCGCTGCCGGATCGGTGAGTCGGGGCGTCGAGATGGGCGTCGTCCCGCTCCGTCGAGCCGCATCGTCTTGCGCGGAAAAGGAGAGGGAAAGAACAGCCGGCGGTTGACATCGCGATGTGCATGACACGGATCGGCGCGATCTCCCCAGCTATTTGGCGCGACCCTGGCCCTCCTGCCGATGTGGGCGTTGCAACTTTCGGCCTCTAGCCTATTTGATGGAGCGTGAACAACAGATATCGGAGTGTCAGTTGAATCAAACCCGGCCAGCGCTCCTCCTCGTCACTGCGTCGCTGATCCCGCTCATCATTCTCGCCGCCGTGATGGGCAGGTTCTTCATTCAGGAACAGCAGGACGCGCTCGACGCCGACATTCGCAGCAAAGCGACCATCATGGCCGCCACGCTTCAGCGGGAGCTTAAAAGCCAGATCCAGCTTCTGTCCGTCGTTGCGGATTCACCCCGGCTCGATCCGCCTATACCCCGTTCCGCCTTCGCCGAGACCGCGCGGCGCCTGCGTGAGCGGGTGCCGGAATGGGAGCAGATCCGCATCTCGGACGAGAAAGGCGAGGTCGTGCTGTCATCGCCGCCGCTCGACGGGGCGGCTGAGAAACAGGTCGTGGACATCGAGAGCCACCGGACCGTGGTTCGCACGGGCGGTGCTGTGATCGGCAATGTTTCCATCGGGCCTCGCGGGCAGGCGGCCTTCGCCGTGAGGGCTCCGATCCAGAGGAACGACAAGCTGCGAGCCATTCTGTCGGTTGTCATCCGCCCGACGATCGTGACAAACCTCCTCTACGCCAATGGGCTCCCGGAAAGCTGGGCGGCCTGGATCGTCGATGGTGAGGATCGCCTTGTCGCTTCGACCGGCGCTCCTGCTCTTGCCGGCAACGCGGCAAGCGAGTTCGCCACCTTTTCCGGAACGGAATTCGGCCTTGCGACACTCAAAAATGGGCTGGAGGTACGGGTTGCCGAAGTTGCGCTTGGGGAAACCCCTTGGCGGGTGAGGGTGGGCCTGCCGGTTGCGGAATACGACAGGCTGGCACGTAAGGCGACATTGCTGCTCGCGGCAGCCAGCTGTTTCACGCTGCTGCTCTCAGGTTCGGCTGCGTTTCTGTTTCACCGGGAAATTCGCGCAAGGAACCGGGAACGCGAAAGCATTGCCAATTGGCAGCGCATGGATGCGCTTGGAAAGCTGACGGGCCAGGCGGCGCATGATTTCAACAACCTCCTCATGGTGTTTCAATCAGGTGTCGAGGGCATCAAGAGGAAGCGGCACGACGAGCAGCGGGTGACGCAGCTCCTTTCGCACATGAGCGAGGGAGTAACGAGGGGAAAGGCGATCACGCAACGACTGCTGTCCTTCTCGAGGCGCTCCAATCAGGGTGCCGGGCATATCGAGCTGGACATCAAACTCATCGAATTGAGACCGCTGCTGCGACAGGCTCTCGATGACACGATCGTCATGGACATAAACGTTCCGGACGACATCTGGCCCGTTCACGTCGACCCCGCGGGGCTGGAAAACGCGCTGATCAATTTCCTCACCAATGCGCGCGAGGCTATGGGCGGCGGTGGTCAGGTGACGATTTCGGCACGAAATGTCCTCGATGGCGCTACGGAGGATCCGACGCTTCAAGGACAATTTGTTGCCTTGACGATCGCAGACACCGGAACAGGCGTTGCCTCCGAGCATCTGGGGCGGGTGTTCGAGCCGTTTTTCTCCACGAAGAAGAATGGCGGCCCGGGCCTCGGGCTGACCCAGGTCCACAGTTTCGCCAAGGGCAGCGGCGGTGCCGTGAAGGTCGCGAGCGTGGCCGGCCATGGCAGCGCCTTCACGCTGCTTCTGCCCCGGTCCAACGAACAGCGCGTCGCGCGCGAGCCAGCAAAGCCGGTGGTAACTCTTCCGGCCAGGCTTTTGATCGTGGACGATACCCCATCGTCTCTGGAATCGGTGCGCCTGGCCCTGGAAGGGCTTGTTTCGACGATCTTCGTGGCGACAAGCGGCAGCGAGGCAATTGAGGTTCTGGACCGTCACCCCGAGATCGAGGCGGTGATCAGCGACATCATGATGCCGGGAATGTCCGGCATCGAGCTTGCCGAGGAGATACGCCGGAAGAACTCGCGCCTGCCGGTTGTTCTGATGACCGGCTACAGCGACAAGCTGGAGGCCGGCACAGAGGTCGGCTGTCCGGTTGTGGCGAAGCCGTTCAAGATCGAAGACCTTGCCGCTTCTCTGGAGGCGGCGAAAACATCGACGGAACAGTCGACCAACGTCGTGCGCCTGGAGATTCCGGCGAAAAGCTGATCGGCTCGACGACGCTTCATTAGCCTACCAAGCTAAGCGGCTTGTGGACCGGGTGGGGAACGGGAACCTCCAGAAGTCCAGTTAGATATCGCCCATAGGCGCTCTTCCCATATTGCTTGGCGAGGCATTCGAGCTGGTTGGCGTCGATAAAGTTCTGCCGATAGGCAATCTCCTCGGGGCAGGAGATCTTGACCCCTTGTCGGCGTTCAAGCGTGGATACGAATTCGGATGCTTCAAGGAGGCTGTCGGGCGTGCCGGTGTCGAGCCAGGCATAACCGCGACCCATCATCTCGACATGGAGCTTTCCGCGATCGAGATAAGCCCGGTTGACGTCGGTGATCTCCAGTTCGCCCCTGGCGGACGGCCTCAGGTTGGCAGCAATGTCGATGACGTCCTTGTCATAGAAATAGAGGCCCGTGACGGCCCAGCTGGAGCGGGGATGTTCCGGTTTCTCTTCGATCGAAGCTGCCTTCATCTGCTTGTCGAACTCGACCACCCCGTAACGTTGCGGGTCGTTGACGTGATAAGCAAAAACCGTGGCGCCGCTCTCGCGGGCCATGGCGCTTTTGAAGAGATCGGTGATGCCGTGGCCGAAGAAGATGTTGTCGCCCAGGACCAGACAGGACGAATTGGAGCCGATGAAATCGGCGCCGATAATATAGGCCTGAGCAAGACCGTCAGGAGAGGGCTGTTCCGCATAGGATAACGAGAGGCCCCATTTGGAACCATCGCCCAGCAGCTGTTGGAAATTCGGCATGTCCTTTGGCGTCGATATGATCAGAATGTCGCGGATCCCCGCGAGCATCAGCGTCGACAGCGGATAATAGATCATCGGCTTGTCATAGATCGGCATGAGCTGTTTCGACAGCACCTGTGTCATCGGATGTAGCCGCGTACCGCTGCCGCCGGCGAGAATAATCCCCTTCATTCCACTCACCTCCCGTACTTTCTGTTTTCAAGGTCGACAGGCTGCAGAACGCGCCTGACGACGTTTACCGCCGAGCCCCGCCAATCGGGCATGACGATGCCGTGGCGCCTGTACAATTTCGAGCAGTCCAGTTGTGAATTGGCCGGTCGCCGAGCCGGCGTCGGATAGGCGCTGGTGGGGATGCGCGCGACCCTTGCCGAAGGCCCGCCATTCGCGCCAGAAATTCTGAAAATCTCGTCTGCGAAGTCCGCCCAACTCGCCGCGCCCGTTCCAGCCATATGAAAGACGCCGCGCAAGGCGGGATTGTTCGAAGCCAGCAGGTTTCGCCCGACCACCATGATGGCTTCGGCGATATCGATCGCCGAAGTCGGGTTGCCGATCTGATCGTCGACGACTTGCACCTCTTCCCTTGTCTCAGCGGCCTTCAGCATCGTGCGCAGGAAGTTTCGGCCGAACGGGCTGTAGATCCAGGCGGTGCGAAGGATGGCATGGTTTTCGGTCGCTGCAGCGACGTTTCGCTCGCCCACCAATTTGTCGCGGCCATAGACGCCCAGCGGTGCGACCGGATCGGACTCGATATAAGGAGAGGCCTTGCTGCCGTCGAAGACATAGTCTGTGGACAGATGAACGATCGGGACCCGTAGCGTTTCCGCTACCCGCGCCAGTTCCGCCGGGCCTGCGGCGTTGACGGCAAAAGCCGTTGCCCTTTCGATTTCGGCCTGATCGACACCCGTGAAGGCAGCCGCGGAGACGATCAGGTCGGGACGGGCGGCCTCGACCGTCACCGCAATGGTCTCCGGCCTGGCCAGATCGAGGTCAGGGCGGCCGAGCGGAATAATCTCGACATCGCTTCGGCCGATCGCGTTTTCGATAAGGGATTGGACGACCTGTCCCTTAAGCCCGGTTACCACGTATCGCCTGGGTTCGCGCATCATCCGGCCCCGGCCTTGAGAAGCCCCAGGCGGCTGCCGTCGTACCCCTTTCGGAGCGGCGCCCACCACCATTCGCTGTCGAGATACCAGCGCACCGTCTTTTCGATGCCGGTCTCGAAGCTCTCATTTGCCCTCCAGCCCAGTTCCGTTTCCAGCTTGGTCGCGTCGATCGCATAACGCACATCGTGCCCGGGGCGATCGGCGACGAACTGGATCAGGTTTTCGTGGGAGCGTCCGGTCGGGTGCAGATCGTCGAGGATCGCGCAGATCCGTTTCACCACATCGATATTGCTGCGCTCGTTCCGGCCTCCGACATTGTAGGTTTCTCCCACCCTGCCTCGCTCGGCGATGAGATCCAAGGCCCGAGCGTGATCTTCCACATAGAGCCAGTCGCGGATGTTGGTCCCGTTTCCATAAACCGGCAGGGGTTTGCCCTCCAACGCGTTCAGGATCGTCAGCGGAATGAGTTTTTCCGGAAAGTGGTACGGTCCGTAGTTGTTCGAGCAGTTGGAGACGATGACCGGCATGCCGTAGGTTCGGGCCCATGCCTTGGCGAGATGGTCGGATGCTGCCTTCGATGCCGAATAGGGTGAGCTCGGATCGTAGGGCGTTGTTTCCGAGAACGCTCCTTCCGCTCCGAGGGAGCCGTAGACCTCGTCGGTCGAGACATGCAGGAAGCGGAAGCGGCTTCGATCCCGGGGAAGAAGTGCCTGCCAATATGCTCGCGCGCATTCGAGCATGGTGAAAGAGCCGAGTATGTTGGTTTCAACGAATTGCCGTGCGCCGAGGATGGAGCGGTCGACATGGCTTTCGGCAGCCAGATGCATCACCCGGTCGGGTCTGAACGTCGACATCGCGGACGCTATCGCTGCGGCATCGCATATATCGATCTTGAGAAACCGGTAGGACGGTTTGCCCGCAACCGACCTCAGCGAGCTCAACGTGCCGGCATAGGTCAGTTTGTCGATGTTCAGGACCTCGTATCCCTTTTCGAGCACGAGGTGGCGGATGACCGCCGATCCGATGAAACCTGCCCCACCCGTTACAAGCACGCGCATGCTTTCGATTACCCCCAAGAATTCCCGTCACCGGCTCCGGCTGCGTCTGCCGAATTCGTCGTTGACCGCATAAATAAAGTTGGATTGAAGCTCGGAGAGCTTAGGCTGCCCCCGATCCTTCTCCGACAGGATTGCCTTGTCCGCTGCGACCGGCCATTCGATCCCAAGCTCCGGATCGTTCCAGAGCAGGCCGCGTTCGTGTTCGGCCCTGTAATAGTCAGTCACTTTGTAGGTGATGACCGTATCCGCCGTCAGCGTGCAGAACCCATGTGCGAAACCTGGCGGCAGCCAAAGCTGGAGGGCATTTTCGGCCGAGAGTTCCACCGCGACGTACTTCCCGTAGGTCGGCGATCCGATACGGATGTCAACCGCCACATCCAGGAGCGCGCCGCTCGAACACGACACGAGTTTACCTTGTGAATGAGGAGGGATCTGAAAGTGCAGACCGCGAACCGTTCCCGCCTCTGCCGAGTAAGACCGGTTATCCTGGACAAACGTGAAAGAACCTACTTCTGATTCAAAGAGGTTTTTCCGAAACGTTTCCATGAAATAGCCTCGAGGATCGCCGAATTTCTTCGACGCTAAAAGAAGTACATCTTCAATGATCGTACTCTCGAAGCGCACAAATCCCTCATGATCCTGAATTTCCGGCTGTTTGGTTATAAAGCCATACCGATATTCTGAGCGCAATTCGGATGCGGCTCATCAGATGGGCGATGGGATCGTCAATTAGCGGTAGGCTGAGGGCTACGCCTCGCTCTCCTGGAGCCCCGGACAGCTGTGCTGTTCTCGTCAATGAACGATAGAACCAACACTTGGCTGGGGCGCCTGGATTCGAACCAGGGATGACGGTACCAAAAACCGTTGCCTTACCGCTTGGCGACGCCCCACCATGATGGCGGCGATGGTGCCGCTCAGGGAATGCGAGTTGCTCTAGCAAAGCTTCATTCGCCGAGCAATCACAGAGCGGCCGTTTTTTGTTAAATCTCATACTTTCATTCGGCTTCGGAAATTTACTCAGGGGCGGAGCGCCGCTGCTACGTGCCCCCGAGTGCCCGCGTTCACTTTTCGCAAAGCCTGCGCTCACCGCGAAAAGGTTGATAGGTGCAGTCGGATGCCCGGAAAGATCGGTAGCTGCGGGAGCAGGCCGTGATGTTGCAGGAGGGCGCGGTCCCGGGGTTGCCCGCCGCCAGCCCCTTGTCCAGATCGAAATCGGGAGCGGGCTCGGCCATCGCGGCGCGGATGAAGTCCCGCCAGATCCGAGCCGGAAGCGAGCCGCCCGTGACGCCTTTCATCGGCGTGTCGTCGTCATTTCCGACCCAGACGCCAACGACCAGCGGCTCGGTGAAACCGACAAACCAGGCATCGCGATTGTTCTGGCTGGTGCCCGTCTTGCCGGCGGCGAACGTGCCGGGATCCGCGTCGCGACCCGTGCCGCGTTCGATGACGAGCTGCAGCAGGCCAAGGAGGTCGGACTGGTAGGGTGAGAGATCGATCGGAGGCTCTGTCTTCTTGCCCACCCTGAAGGCCTGGGATTGGCCCGCGGCCTGGAAATCGATAATCCCCCAAGGTTCGACCGGTGCCTTCCCGAGGCGAACCGATGCATAGGCGCTGGTGAGATCGAGCAGGTTGACCTCCGAAGTGCCGAGCGCGAGGGATGGCGTCGGCGCGAGCGGCGTGTCGATACCGAGTTCCTTGGCAGCCGCGATGACGTTGTCTAGCCCGACTTCCTGCGCCAGGGCGACGGTTGCGGCATTCAACGACCGGGAGAAAGCTTCCGCCAATGTGACCCAGCCGCGGTAACCGCCGCCGGAGTTTTCGGGCGACCAACCGTCAATCTCGATCGGAGCGTCGAGGACGCGGTCGAAAAGGGTCAGTCCTTTTTTCAATGCCGCGTAATAGACGAACAGCTTGAACGTGGAGCCGGGCTGCCGCATCGCCGTGACGGCGCGGTTGAACTGGCTCGTCTTGTAGTCGTGACCGCCGACCATGGCGACGACTGCGCCTTCGGGTGTCATTGCCACAAGCGCCGCCTGGCTTGCGCCGAGCGTCTTTCCGTCTTCGTCCAGAGCCTGAGCAACAACCCTTTCGGCAATGCGCTGCAGGCGGGGCACGAGCGTCGTGCGGACCGTCGTCGACCCCGGCGAGTTGCCGGCGATCTCGCTTGCTTGCGGCGATATCCAATCGGCGAACCAGCTTCCCGAGCGGGGTGTCGGTGTTGTCGGGCGAAGTTTGCCGAACGCCGCCTTGGCAGCCGCGGCTTCGTCGGGCGTCAGCTTGCCATTGGCGACCATTGCGGCAAGCACCGTCGCCGTTCGCTGACGGGCGCCTTCGAAATTGGCGATGGGGTTCAGTTGGCTCGGCGCTTTCAGGAGACCGGCGAGCATTGCAGACTCCGAGACATCGAGGTCTCCGATCTCCTTGTTGAAATAGATCCGTGCGGCGGCCGGCATTCCGGTGGCACCGGAGCCGAGGTAAGTCGCGTTCAGATACCGGGTCAGGATTTCCTGCTTGCCGAGCTTCCATTCGAGCCAGAACGCGACGACCACCTCCTGGATCTTCCGCTTCAGCGTTCGGTCGCTTTCCAGATATTGCACCTTGATCAGTTGCTGGGTGATCGTGCTTCCGCCCTGGGCGACCGAGCCCGCCTGAAAATTCCGGATCAGCGCACGGCCGATACCCTTTGGATCGATGCCGTAGTGGCTCATGAACCGCCTGTCCTCGATCGACAGGACGGCCTCGATAAGGGACTGCGGAAACTGGCCGTAAGCGGCATATGGCCCCTGATAGGGACCCTGCCGGACAAGCGGCGCGCCATCGGCCGTTTCCAGCACGATGACCGGCTTCAGCGTGCCGGCGGCAATCTCCCGCCATGGCACGTCCTTCAACGCCCATGTCAGAACGCCTGCCAGGACAAGGACGCAGGCGGAGGATGCGAGTGCGGCAACGGTTATCCACGACCACCGCCTGGAAGGCCGGTCCTGTCTTGAAAAGCGCCGCCGATGCCACAAGGATTTTATCTGGAAAAGGGCTTTACCACGGAAGGCTGAAAAGCGCCCCGCTGATCCGGATGTCGGATTTGGTTCTTGCTCTTTCGGTCCTGCGTATTTCTCCCGAAGAGCGACTGCGGCGTTCCTTATCCAGCGTGAACCTGATTGCCACGCGGTTCCGAGATCATGGCGGAGCGCGGCCAGCAATTCACGGATGGCCCGTCCGCTTTGCCCAAAAGCCGAGGCGGAAGTCTCGCCCGCTTTCGGTTCGCCTGGGGATTTGCCCGGATTCGAGCGCTCGTCCGTTTCCGGCGCGCCTTCCGGTACGGCCTCTCTCTCAGTCACGCGCGCAGGCTCGCTGGGGGCTTGTTCATCCGGGCTCTTGGATTTGTCCTCAGGGCTGGTCATTCACTGCATGGCTGTTGGAATTTGAAAAGGGAACTAGTGCATCCTAGCGTAAAAGGAAGATGCTGTGGCGCCTGTCGGTAATCACAAGCGACAATCCTCTACTCCCAATGGGGTAAGTGAGGTCAAATAGATAGGCGACGGAAGCCGTGCCACACTCCGATCTGCAAGAATTGGCCTGCAGGCGGAGGAAATGCATGAAAAAACGGGTGAAAAGCGATCCGAACTGGCCGGAACCGGTGGTCGTATCGGTCGGGCGGCGGTCTCCTGAGATTATTCGGACGCCCGCAGAGGCCTTGATCTATCTCACCAACAAATGGCCGGCGGCGCGCAACGAACGCTACAGAGCGGCGACCGAGGTCTGCTCTGCGGCGCTGCGCAGACAGATAGACGCGGCGGCCGCACGTGAGACATTTCTATCCGCCGCGCTCGAGGCGGGAATGCTCCAATAAGCAGCTATCCGCCGTTCGGAATCGAGTTCTGCATCGAGGCTTTCCGCGAGACTTCGCGCCGGAGCAGCATGCCGAAGAGGTCGCGCGGCTCGTCGGGGTCGGCGAGGAGGTCGAGATTTTCGTAAAGCCCGGTGCCGGCAAGCTTGTCGCGGATATAACGAAGCGCCGAAAAATCCTCGGTCGCGAAACCGACGCTGTCGAACAGCGTCACCTGAGCGCTGCTCGTCCTGCCTGTCGCCAGACCGGAAATCACCTGCCAGAGTTCGGTGACAGGATAGTCCGCCGGCAATTGCTGGATCTCGCCTTCGACACGGGTCTGCGGCGGATATTCGACGAAGATGTCCGAGCGCAGCAGGATATCCTTGTGAAGCTCGGTCTTGCCCGGGCAGTCGCCTCCCACGGCATTGATGTGGACACCCGGTCCGACCATGTTGTCGGTGAGGATGGTGGCGTTCTGCTTGTCTGCCGTCGCTGTGGTAATCACATGGGCACCCTCGACCGCCTCCTGGGAGGAGTGGCATCGGATGATTTCAAAGCCCATCCCGGAAAGATTCTTGGCGCATCGCTCGGTGGCATTGGGGTCTATGTCGTAGAGCCGCAGCGTCCTGATACCGACCAGTGCCTTGAAGGCGATCGCCTGGAACTCGCTCTGGGCACCATTGCCGATGATCGCCATGCAATCGGCCCCTTCCGGCGCCAGATATTTGGCCGCCACGGCCGAGGTCGCCGCGGTGCGCAGTGCCGTCAGGATGGTCATCTCGGAAATAAGGAGCGGATAGCCGCTGTCGACATCGGAGAGCACCCCGAAGGCGGTCACGGTCTGGCGGCCGGTGCGGGTATTCTTGGGGTGGCCGTTGACGTATTTGAAGCCATAGAGGGTGCCGTCGCTGGTCGGCATCAGCTCGATCACGCCTTCCTGCGAGTGGGAGGCGATACGCGGCACCTTGTCGAACGACTCCCAACGGCGGAAATCCGCCTCGATATAGGCCGAAAGCTCCGTGAGGAAATTTTCCACGCCGACGTTCAGGACGAGATCCATCATGTTCTCGACGCTGATGAACGGCACGATATTCAGGTTGGGCAAAGCTGGCATGGTGGGCTCCTTGGGGGGATCATATCCTTTTCAGGCAACACACGCCATGCATGCGATAGCTGCTCCCGTCCTTCACCCCTTGTCGTTCATCGCTTCACGGAGCGCATCGTTGATGCGATCCTGCCAGCCGGGGCCATCCTCCTGAAAATGGGCAAGCACGTCGCTGTCGAGCTTCAGGGACACAAGTTCCTTGACGTTCGGCGGCGCGCGCCGCTCGACCGCGGGAGCCGGGGTGGTCTTCTTGGCCGGCGCAAACAGAGCCTCTGCGGCATCGAGCGGATTGACGGGCCGGCGCGGGGGACGTGTCATGATCATCTCCGTATGAAGGGGAGGGCCGCCGCAGTTCCGGCCTGCAGACGCGGCTCCCGTCTCGAACTATCAGCAAGCATGGCGAAATAGCAATCGCCGAGCGGGGGACGACCCGACCAGTGCCCGGTCGAGACGCCTTGACGATCGAACCGGGCGGCGTCTATCTCACTCCGAAAACTCGTTCTCGTCATTCGAACGCATCGGGGGGAGGATAGGCTTCATATCCTGATCTTCTGAGATCGGGGCAGGCCCGGCGGCATCGGCTATCGATCTGTCGCAGCGTTCTCGCAGGAGTATAACCGCCCCGGCCCTCTGTTCAGCGAACGCTTTCCCGGGACATGAGCGTCCGCACTGCAGTTGAAGCGGCCGCAAACGCTCTCTCCGATCTGTCCTCCAACGCCACCACCGATATCGCCGGTGCGCTGGCGCCGCCGCTTGCACCATCTCGTTCACCGTTCAAAACCAGTAGAGGCTTTTCATGATCCAGGACTTCTCTTCCATCATCCAGCGTTTCGGCGTCGGCAGCCGTGGAAGTTCGGCTGTCGTGCATCAGGGCACCGGTTATTTCGCGGTGACGCCCCAGTCGCCCTATGACGGGGATTTGAGCATTGCCGAGCAGACCCGGCAGTTGTTGTCCAAGGCCGAAGCGCGGCTTGCGGAAATCGGCAGCGCCAAGCAAGGTCTGATCTTCTGCGCCATCATGCTTGCCGACATGGACGGTTATGCCGAAATGAACGAGGTCTGGGATGCCTGGGTTTCGGGCATGGCTCCGCCCGCCCGGGCCTGTTTCGAGGCGCGGCTTGCCAATCCCGCGCTCAAGGTCGAGATGATAATGGTGTGCGCTGCGGTATCGGCCGAGGCGTAGTCTCAGGATTGATGGAGCTTATGCATGGGTGACCTGAAGTATTGTTGCTTTTCCGGGCAGTTCCGAGCGCCTATATCACCGTTATCGAACGACGCCGGAGCCAAGAACGGTTGCTGACGTCAGACCGTCTCAGGAAAGGGACCCGATCATGAACGTTGCACGCTCTTTCAACAACTGGCGCAGGTACCGCCAGACCGTCTCCGAACTCGGCCGTATGACCAGCCGCGAATTGCAGGACCTCGGCATCGACCGCGCCGACATCCGCAACGTCGCCCGCGCGGCAAGCGCTCGCTGACCGCCATATCTCTGCCGGAATTTGCATGACGCCCGCCATTGCCGCGGGCGTTTTCGTGTCAAGCGCCTGCTGCGGTCCCGGTCTTCTCGATCGCCGTGTTCAGGTATGCGTTTTTCGTATAGCTGCACTGCAACATAATGGGTATCAAACGAGCCGGACGGGTGTATAGTCATACTTATCGAAGCGATGCACCTCCTCCCGCAGAGCTTCGTGTTATCAGACGGCCCACTCCTCCTCCCAGGGACGTCTGTAGGAATGGCGGCACTCCTCCTCCCAGCCGCTGTTCGGTTCTTTTCGGAAAGCCTGCCGCACCTCCTCCCGCGGCAGGCTTTTTCGTTTTGGGGCTAAGGGTTTTCCAAAATTCAAGTTGCACGCCTTCCGTTGTCGTGTCCGCCCGGTGCGGTATCCGACGATCTCGATTCGTGCCCGAAAGTCGGGCGGGAGGGGGCGCCTGCCGAAAGCCTTCTTCGAGTCGCAGGAAGCTGCCTGCGGATCCTCCTGGCCAGGCCGACCCCCCCTTGGCGGCCCAGAATCAGCCGTCACCGAACCGCCAGAAGAGACGTTCCGTGCTGCGCGCAGTCGTTTTGACCGCCTTTTTTCTCTTTGCCCCCCCGGCCTTTTTTGATCGCTAAGCCAGCGTCCTGCGAGGCGAGCTCGATGGAGAGGAAGATCGTAACGATCAGTTAAAACCAAGCTCTTTGCGGGGCCTTTGTTTACCATTTGTTAACCATGTCGGCGCTAGAAATCAGTCAACGATTTCTTTACGCAGATGACCAAAATGCTAACGGACGCTCGCTCTATCCGCATCAAGGGCCGCTCTTTTCTGGCGGTTGTCCTTGCCCCCGATCTTCCCTTCGACGACTGGCTCGTCAGGCTGGATGACCTTGCTGCACGTTCCGCAGGTTTCTTTCTGGGGCGGCCTGTCGTGCTCGACGTGACCGATCTGCCGATCGATCGTGCCCAGCTGAAGGACCTCATCGCCGAACTGGCGGGGCGCAACGTCAATATCATGGGCATCGAGGGCGGTCGCCCTTCGATCCTCGGTCCCGGAATGCCTCCGGCACTTAAGGGTGGTCGGCCGGTCTCCGACGAGGCCGTCACCAAGGAGCCGATCATCGAGCTGCGCAACGGCGAGCCGAAGCCGGTCGCGCCGGAGGTTCGTTCCGCATTGCAGTCGATGGTCATTCGCGAGCCGGTCCGCTCCGGCCAGTCGGTCATCTTTCCCGAAGGTGACGTAACGATCATCGGCTCGGTCGCGTCAGGGGCCGAAATCATCGCCGGCGGATCGGTTCATATCTACGGGACGCTGCGTGGCCGGGCCATGGCGGGATCGCTTGGAAACGCGTCGGCGCGCATCTTCTGCCGCAAGCTCGAAGCCGAGCTGGTGGCAATCGACGGCATCTACAAGATGGCGGAAGACATGGCTCCGGGCCTTCGCGGACAGTCAGTCCAGCTTTGGCTCGAAGGGGATTCGATCATTGCAGAGAAACTTATTTGAGCCGAAGCCGGCCAGCAAACAGGAGAGCAAGATGGGGAAAGTCATCGTAGTCACTTCAGGCAAGGGCGGGGTTGGCAAGACGACTTCGACTGCCGCATTGGGAGCGGCTCTGGCGCAGCGAAACGAGCGGGTGGTCGTCGTCGATTTTGACGTCGGGCTGCGCAATCTCGACCTGGTGATGGGCGCCGAGCGCCGGGTCGTATACGACCTGATCAATGTCATTCAGGGCGAAGCCAAGCTTTCGCAGGCACTGATCCGCGACAAGCGGCTGGAGACGCTGTTCCTGCTGCCGGCCTCACAGACGCGCGACAAGGACAATCTGACACCCGAGGGTGTGGAGCGGGTCATTACCGAGCTGAAGCGGGTTTTCGACTGGGTCATCTGCGACAGCCCAGCCGGGATCGAGAGCGGCGCCACGCTCGCCATGCGTCACGCCGACATGGCGGTGGTGGTCACCAATCCGGAAGTCTCCTCCGTTCGCGACTCGGACCGCATCATCGGCCTGCTCGACTCGAAGACGATGAAGGCCGAGCGCGGCGAGCGCATGGAAAAGCACCTGCTTCTGACGCGCTACGACGCCAACCGCGCGGAACGGGGCGACATGCTGAAGGTCGAGGACGTGCTGGAGATCCTGTCCATCCCGTTGCTCGGCATCATCCCCGAGAGCATGGACGTCCTGCGCGCCTCCAATATCGGTTCGCCCGTCACCCTGGCGGATGCCCGCAGCGCACCGGCCATGGCCTATTTCGATGCCGCACGCCGGCTTGCAGGAGAAGTTCTGCCGATCACGATCCCCGGGGAAAAGCGGGGGATATTCGGCAAGATCTTCGCACGGAGGGCCGCATGACCATATTCAACCTTTTCCGCAAACAGCGCTCCGCACCGACGGCGCGTGAACGCCTGCAGGTGCTTCTCGCCCACGAACGCTCGTCGAGCGGCTCAGACCTCGTATCCTTGCTTCGCGAGGAGATCCTTGCCGTGATTGCCAAACACGTGCAGGTCGATAGCGACAAGGTGCAGGTCAAGATGGACCGCGACGAGGATGTGACGATCCTGGAGATCGACGTCGAGATCCCATTGGGGGCCGTCAGCCAGGCCGCTTGAGGCGATAGGCTGCCAAAAGCTCGGTTGGAAACGCGGATAACCCAGTTGTCCGCGTTTTCTCTTGCGCGACGAAAGCAACGTGCCTGGCACGTCGCTTGCTTCGTAAAACGGTTGCCCCTGCAAAAGGAAACGGCCGTGTACGCGAACATAAATCCTTCCATCGACGTCAGGTTGCTGCGCACTACCTATCTGCTGCTCAGGGAGCGCAATGTCTCCAAGGTCGCGGTGCTGCTCGGACACAGCCAGCCGGCGGTCAGCGCCTGCCTCAAGAAGGCACGGGAAATCTTCTCCGATCCGCTTCTGGTGCGCAGCGGCCAGAAGCTGGTGTTGACCGAGCGAGGTGAAGAGGTGATGACCTCCATCGCAGCAATGCTCGAAGGCCTGCTGGACACGCTGAACCGCAGCAGCCAGTTCGATCCAGGCATGGTCCACAGCCGGATGCGGATCGCCGCGGTCAATTGTTTCGGCACGTTCCTCATCCCGCCGATCGCCACCAGCATCCGGCGCGAAGCGCCCGGCATATCGGTGGATTTTTTTGCGCCCTCAGAGCAGAGCGACCTTATCGAGGATCTGGGGTCCGGCCGGGTGGACATGGTGATCGGCAACTGGCCGGCGCCGCAGCAGAGCCTGAAGTCGAGCACGCTTCTCCATTGTGACATTGCTTGCGTCGTGCAGAAGTCGAACCCTCTGGCGAAGCGCGGACGCCTT
Organism: Neorhizobium vignae; assembly: GCF_000732195.1. Classification (GTDB taxonomy): domain Bacteria; phylum Pseudomonadota; class Alphaproteobacteria; order Rhizobiales; family Rhizobiaceae; genus Neorhizobium; species Neorhizobium vignae. Next base: position 230,062 of record NZ_JNNU01000009.1, on the reverse strand, counting down.
CTTCTCGACGACTATCTCGATGCTGACCACGTCTCGCCGACGCCGGGCTCGAATGCGGTCTATAGCCCTATCGACGGCCGCCTCGCGCAGCTCGGGATGCGCCGCCGCATCGCCATGTCGGTTCCCGAATATGCTCTGATCCCGGCAATCCTCGCTGAAACCGACCTGATCTTTACGACGGCGCGCCCATATGCCGAATATATCGTCGCGAATGCTCCGGCCAACCATCTGCAGCTCGTCGAGGCCCCGCGGGAATTCGACCAGATGAACCTCTACCTTCTGTGGCACGAAAGAGCCCACAACAGCGGCGCCAATCGGTGGCTGCGCAATGTGATCCGCACCGTCGCGCGGCGCTTCGACCAGACGCTGCATCCGGTTCCATCCGAAAAGCCGCTGCGGGCGGTATCCTGAGACCAAACAAGTATAAGCAAACGGATATACCCGCTATCGACGGTCGTGGCATTCACCCGAGGATCAAATTTGCCCATGCTGAAGGCAGGATTTACCTCTGCCAAAGATTTGAGCAGGCAGATTTATCGCCGGGGAATTTCGAATGCTAATGCACACCCTTCTCGTGGATGGCGCCAATCGCGATCCCGACCACGCATGTTTCCACTGGGTCGATCGCGACAGGAGCCTGACCTATGCTGGGGCCGTCGAAGCAATGGAACGCGCTGCGGGCGCGTTGCATAGTCTCGGGGTCAGGCCTGGCGACCGGGTGACGATCTTCGCCCACAACGGCATGGACTACCTGACGACGATGCTGGGCTGCTGGCGCCTCGGGGCAATTTCAGCTCTCGTAAACGTCAAATTTGCCGACGAACTTGCCTATTATTTCGGCGATCACCAGCCGACCGCAGTCGTTTATACCCACGACAAACATGAACAGGTCAGCGCCGCAGCCGCCGGCGTGCCGACAATCCGAGCATTGATCTGCATGGACGGGCCGCAACCGGGTGCTCACTCGCTGCCGGAGTTAATGGCGGCTGCCCTGCTGGTGCCCGCCGATCCGGGCGACGAAGATGCGATTGCCCATCTTTCCTACACCTCCGGGACGACCGGCAAACCGAAGGGCGCCTGCCTGAAGCATGAACCGACGGTGCGGGCGACCCGCTGCATCGCCGAGCGGCTGCAGATCACGGCGGACGACGTTTCGTTCGGCCCGAGCGCTTTGTCGAGTTCCTATCAGCTGGTCGGCAACCTTCTGCCACAGCTTTCGCGTGGTGCTGCGATTAACGTCATGGGCCGCTGGACGCAGGCGACCGGGTTCGATGCACTCGAAGCCCGCGGCGCGACCATGTTGATCGCCAACCCTCCTATTCTGACCGACGTGCTCAACGAGGCCGCCATCCGCGGCCATGCGCCTTCCAAGCTGCGCATGAGCATGTCCGGCGGTGGCCCGGTTCCGCCGGTGCTGAAAGCAGGCTGGCAGGAGAAGCTGAGGTTGCCGCTGGTAGAGAGCTACGGCCAGTCTGAGCTTGGCGGTTTCGTGGCGCTCGGCTTCCCGAAGCTCGACAGCGCCGACATCGAGACCCGTCGTGCGGGGATGCCGCTGCCGGACAAGGAGGTCCGCATCCTCGATTCCGACGGTTCCGAACTTCCCTGCGGCTCGGTCGGGGAGATCGCGCTCCGGGGTGGCTTCATGTGGGGTTACTGGGGCAAGCCCGAAAAGAGCGCCGAGACGTTGCGCGACGGCTGGCTGTGGACCGGCGATATCGGCACGATGGACCGGCATGGCTTTGTCACCATGATGGGACGTCGCTCCGAGCTTCTCGAGGTCGGCGGTAAGACCTGGTATCCGCGTGACGTGGAGGAGGCGCTTTCGACTGTGGCCGGTATCGAGCAGGCGGCGGTCGTCGGCGTGCCAGATCCGACCATGAAGACGCGGCCGGTCGCCTTCGTGCAGGCCGCCGCACCGGTCGACGGCGAGGCCGCCAAGGCGCAGATCGCAGCGACGCTTCCCTACGACCTCTCCGTCATGACGGTGATATCGCTCGCAGAGCTGCCCATGACCCCCACCGGCAAGATTGCCAAGGCAGAGCTGGCGGCGCGCGCCGCTGCGGCCTGACAATGAAATCGAGGATATGTCGATGAAGCTGAAATCGCATTGGTGGTGGGACCACACGGCAAGGGACTTCTCGGAGTTCGAGATGGAGAAGTTCGTCGCGATCCTGCCGATCGCCGCAGTCGAGCAGCATGGACCACATCTTCCGGTCCGGGTCGATGCCGCGATCAATGCCGGCGTTGTCGTCCGCACGGTCGAGCTGATGGAAGACGATCTGCCGGTTCTGGTCCTGCCGATGATGCCGGTCGGCAAGTCGGTCGAGCATACCGCCTATCCGGGCACGCTGACCTTCAACTACGACACGCTCGCCAAGATGTGGTTCGAGCTCGGCGAAAGCGTCAACCGCTCCGGCTGCCGCAAGATCATCTTCGTCAATTCGCATGGCGGCCAGCCGCAGGTGATGGATATCGTCTGCCGCGAGCTGCGCATCAAGCTCGACATGTTCGCCGTCAGCGCCTGGGCAAGCGCCGGCGCCGATTTCTCCGACCTGTTCAGCGCCCATGAGATGAAGCACGGCATCCATGGCGGCGAAGCGGAGACCAGTGTCATGCTGCACCTGCATCGCGAGCTGATCGACATGCAATATGCCGAGGATTTCGTGCCGGTTTCCGTCGAACTCGAAGCGGCCGGCGGGTTGCTGATGCCGGAAGGCCGGATCGGTTACGGCTGGCAGACCCAGGACGTGCAGCCCTCCGGCGCCTGCGGCAATGCGGCTGCCGGCGATGCCGAACGCGGCCGGCTTTATGTCGAGCGCAGTGCAGCCAACCTCCTGAAGCTCATCAAGGAAGTCCTGGATTTTCCGCTCGACCGGATCACCTCCAAAACCATGTACAAGGGGTGATGACTTGACGATCCCACGCGCACCATACGGCGTTGCCGGCCCCGAAAGGGGTGAGCTTCTGCTCGATGACGGCGTCGTGCTGGTGTCGGATATCTATCGTCCTCAGGGGGAGGGCACGTTCCCGGTGCTGCTGATGCGCCAACCCTATGGACGTGCAATCGCCTCGACATTGGTGCTTGCGCACCCCTCCTGGTACGCCGCGCATGGCTATATCGTGGTCATCCAGGACGTGCGCGGCTGCGGCGATTCCGGTGGTGTCTTCGAGGCCTTCGTCAGCGAGATTGCGGACGGCGCGCGCACTCTGGAATGGGCGGCCGCATTGCCGGGAAGCAACGGCAAGCTCGGCCTCTACGGTTTCAGTTACCAGGCGGTGACACAATATTTCGCCATTGCCGGAAAGGGGAGTGTGCGGCCGGATGCGATTGCGCCTGCCATGGGCTCCTGGATGCCACGCGACGATTGGGCCTATGAGGGCGATGCCTTCCGGCTCGGGCTCAATGTCGGCTGGGCGGCGCAGATGGCCCGGCTGACCGCGGCGAGGCGGGAGGATGCCAAGACCTATGCTGCGATTGGCGCGGCCAGAGACGACGCCGACCTTCGGGACTTGCTCGTTTCCCGGTCTGACATATCGCATCTCGCCAAGTGGGTGGCGGACGAGAAGGACTATTGGGATTCGGTATCGCCCGGCGTGCTGCTGGCCGATGATCCGCTGGACATCCCGGTTCTCCACACCGGCGGCTGGGCCGATTTCCTGCTTCAGGGCACCTGGGCAGCGGATGCGGCCTTCAGGGCAAATCACAGCGACAGCACTCACCTGGTGATCGGCCCTTGGGCGCATGCGCCCTGGAACCGCGCAGGCGGTGCCACCGACATGGGGCAGGCGGCGGAATTCTCGGTCGATCGCGCCCAGCTGGCCTTCTTCGATTTCTACCTCAAGGGGCTTGGGGAACGGCCGCAGCCGGTGAGGCTGTTCGACATGGGGCGGCGGCTCTGGCTTAGTTTGGACAACCGGCCGGAAGCGGAGGACGCCAGTTTCTTCCTCTCCTCGTCGGGTCTCGGCGCTGCCATGGTGAGCGACGGCAGTCTTTCGATGAAGAGCGGTGCGGAAGTGCGGGATACGTTCGTCCACGATCCCACCCGTCCCACGCCGCTTGTCGGGGGTCATCTTGGCACGCCGGCGGGTTTTGCAGATCGCAGCGGGCACGACAACCGTGCCGATGTCGCCGTCTATACCAGCCGGCCCTTCGCGGTGGCGCGGTTCTTCGCCGGCGAGGCCCTGGCCGAGATCGAGATTGAGACGCAGTCCGAAGGTTTCGATCTCTGCGCGACGCTGTCGCTCGTTGGCTCATCCGGAGAGGCGAGGGTGCTCAGCACCGGTTATGCGCGACTCGCGGGCGGTGGCCGGTTTTCGGCGCGCATCAGTCTGCGCCCGATCTGCGTCACCGTGCCGGAAGGTTTTGCCTTGCGGCTTTCGCTGCAGGGCGCCGGTGCGCCCGTCTTCGAAGTTCATCCCGGTAACGGGCCGTTCGCTTCCGTGCCCGAGATGGCGCGACGACCGATCACCATTTCCATCTGCCATGGCGGGACGAAGCGTTCCCGCCTGATCATGCCCGAGGCTCTCGACAATGTCGCATAAGCACTACCTGACGCTCGACAACATCACGGCCACCTACGGCGATTCCGTCGCCGTCAGCGGCCTCACGATCGAGGTCGCCAAGGGCGAGCTCCTGTCGTTGCTCGGGCCGTCCGGCTGCGGCAAGACGACGACGCTGCGGATGATCGCCGGTTTCGTGCAGCCGTCGGAAGGCCGTATCATCCTCAACGGCGAGGATATCAGCAAACGGCCCGTCCATACCCGCAACATCGGCGTCGTCTTCCAGTCCTACGCGCTGTTCCCGCATCTGACGGCGCTCGACAATGTCGGCTTCGGCCTGCGCATGCGCCATGTCGGCAAGGCTGAATGCCGGGCGCGCGCCGCCGCCGCACTCGATACGGTCGGTCTCGGCGCTTATTACGACCGGTATCCGGGCCAGCTTTCCGGCGGCCAGCAGCAGCGCGTGGCGCTTGCCCGCGCGCTGGTGATCGAGCCGGACGTGCTGCTCCTTGACGAGCCGCTTTCCAATCTCGATGCCCATCTGCGCGCCGACATGCGTACCGAAATCCGCACGCTGCAGCAGCGGCTCGGCATCACCACGGTGTTCGTCACTCACGATCAGCAGGAAGCGCTTGCGATGTCGGATCGCGTCGCGGTGATGAACAAGGGGCTGCTGGCCGAGATCGGCAAGCCGGTTGCGCTCTGCGACCGGCCGCATTCGCCGTTCACCGCCTCCTTCCTCGGCGCCCGCACCGTGATCGAGGGGAAGACCGAGAACGGCCTGTTCACTGCGCCGGGGCTTACCTGCGAGGGGGCGCCTTCCGGCGCCACCCGCCTCGTTCTGCGTGCGTCGCGGCTCAGGCTCTCGGACGGGCCAGGGCCGCTCAATGTTTCCGGCACGCTCGTCAATGCAGCCTTCCTCGGCGACACCTACGAAGCCGATATCCAATCCGCATGCGGCATGATCCGCCTGATCGTGCCTTCGGATATGCCGCCTCCGCCCCTCGGGACGCCGTGCAGCATCCAGACCCAGCCGGGTGGCGCCACATTCATCTGACCGAAAAAGGGGAACAAAGACATGAACGTCTCGCGTCGTACATTCAACAAGCTGATTGCCGGTGCAGGCCTTGCCGCACCGTTCCACATCATCCGTCCCGCCTCCGCGCAGGAGCCCAAGAAGGGCGACGAGCTCGTCGTCGGCATCTGGGGCGGCGCTCAGGAAAAGATCGTCAAGGAACATGTCGAGAAGCCGCTGGTCGAGAAATACGGCTGCAAGGTCAGCTACGTCCTCGGCGGTACCGGTGATCGCCGTGCCCGCGCCTATGCCGAGCGCGGCCGTCCGAGCTTCGACGTTCTCTATCTCAACATCTTCGAAAGCCGCCAGGCCGTGAAGGACGGCGTGACCCAGGCCCCGACGCCTGCCGTCAAGAACTTCGAGGCTCTCTATCCGAGCGCGCGCAAGGGCGGTTACGGCGTTGCCTTCAACCCCTGCACGATCGTCTACGACAAGACCAAGGCGTCGAAGCCGATCACCTCCTGGAAGGACATGTGGAACCCGGAATGGAAGGGCCGCATCGCCTGGCCGGACGGTCTCGGTGCCGAAGGTATTTCCGCGCTGATGATGGCCGCCCGCGTCTGGGGCGGCGATGAAAAGAACGCCGACATCGCCTTTGAAAAGGTCAAGGAACTGAAGCCGTTCGCGGCGATCCAGGGCAGCCAGGCGCAGCTTTTCGAAATGTTCGACCAGAAGCTCGCCGATCTCTCGGTCGAGTTCGGCAGTTTCACGCGGTCCTATGTGGAATCGCGCAATCCCAATATCGCGATAGCCACCCCCGTCGAGGGACAGGCGCTTTCGATGAACGTCGCCTGCATTACCGAAGGCACGAAGAACCAGAAGCTCGCAGAGGAGTGGATCAACCTGCATCTCTCCGAGCCCTGCATGCTCGCCTATGCACGCCAGATCTACTATTCGCCGACCGTCAACAACATCACGGTCCCGGATGATCTCAAGTCGAAACTCGTGCTCGGCGATGCCGATGTCGCCAAGCTCGTCGATTTCGATTGGGACGTGATCAATGCCAGCCGCGCCAAATGGCAGGCAAAATACGATCGGGAGATCGCGGGATGAACCGTTGGATCGGGCCGGCGCTTGCAGCGCCGGTCACCCTTTGGCTGCTTCTGTCCTTCGCGGCGCCGATGTTCGTGGTGCTCGTGCTCTCCCTGCACGAGTATCCCGATCCTTTCGGTCCGCTGTTCATAGCGCCGTCGATCGCGCAGTTTCGGGACATCGCATCGGACGGTTTCTATTTCGGCGTCGTCGCCGAAACCGTCCTGCTCGGTCTCGGTGTCACCGTCATCACGGCGTTTCTCGGTTATCCGCTCGCCCATTGGCTGGCCCGGATGCCGGTGAAATACCGCGCGGCCGCGTTCGCCGTCATCCTCATTCCGCTGCTCACCAATGTCGTGGTGCGCTCGCTCGGCATCATCCTGCTGCTGGCGCCGGAAGGGCTGATCAATTCGGTCACCGGCCTGATCGGAATTCCGCCGGCGAGATACATGCTGTTCACCCATGGCGCAGTCGCCGTCGCATTGGCGCAGGTCTTCCTGCCGTTCATGGTGCTGGCGCTCTACGACAATTTGCAGAACACCTCACCACGCGTGCATGAGGCGGCCCAGAGTCTTGGTGCGTCTCCGGCGATCCGGTTCCTCACCGTCGACCTGCCGCTGTCGCTGCCCGGCCTGCGCTCCGGGGCCGTCATCGTTTTCCTGATGGCGACCACGGCCTACGTTTCCGCTTCGCTGCTCGGCGGCAAGAAGGTCTGGACCACCGGCATGCTGGTGCTGCAGGAAGCGATCAAGAACCTCAACGCGCCGCTTGCCGCCGCACTTGCTATCATCATGACCGTGACCGGTCTCGCCTTCGCGGCGCTCTGCGCCTATTCCCTCAATCGCCTGATGCCATGGCTGAAGGGCAAGCCCAGCAATCCGTGGAGCATTCCGCGCTGGATCGTGCCTGTCATCAATATCCTCGGCCCGATTGTCTCGAAACTGCTGCTTGCCACCTCGCTGCTGCTCCTGCTGCTGCCGCTGGTGCTGGTCTGCATCCAGAGTTTCAACGACGTGCCGCAGGCGACCGCGTCCGGTTTCCGCGGCTTCACGCTGAAATGGTACGAGGCGGTGTTCTTCGCCGGAACTTACGCAGACGCCTTCTGGGTATCGGTGAGGCTCGCCGTCACCTCGATGCTGGTGGCGTTGACACTCTCGCTGCCGGCGGCGTTTGCGCTCGCCCGTTACCCGTTCAAGGGCCGTTCCGCGCTTCTGACGTTCTGGTTGCTGCCGATGTCGCTGCCACATGTGGCGATCGGGGTCGGCATGCTGCGGCTGCTGCAGATCTACCTGGTCATCCCGCCGTTTTTCGGCCTCGTGGCAATCCATGTGATCGTCATCCTTCCCTTCGCCATCACGCTGCTGACCACCTCGGTCATGGGGCTCGACCGGGCGCAGGAAGAGGCGGCGGCGAGCCTCGGAGCAAGCCCGGCGCGGCGGTTCTTCCTGATCATCATGCCGGGCCTGGCGCCGGGACTGTTTGCGGCCGGTATCGTCGGCTTCCTCCTGAGCTTCGGCGAGGTGACCGTAACGAGTTTCCTCACCACCGCCCGCCTGACGACGCTGCCGGTCCGCATCTACGCGGAATCGACCTTCAGCCTGGAGCCGACCGCGCATGCCATCTCGGCCGTGCTGATCGTCTTCACGGTCATCGCGCTGGTCTTGTTGGGCAGGGTGGTTCGCCTCGACCGTCTCTACGCACGGTGAGTTCGAAACGACAGCGGGCCGGCCGGCCCGCTTGACAGGCTTACTGAAAACCGACAGTTATCGTCCCATTCCGAGGGGAGCATCGTGACGATGCTGAGATGGCGCTGAGCCGGACCCTTGAACCTGATCCGGGTCATGCCGGCGTAGGAACGGAAATAGGCGTCATCCGACGATTTTTCTCTTCTCCGCTTCACCTGGATCTCCGTGATTGATTTGATCTGGAGATCGACCGATGACATTCATCCTTTCCGTTGTCCCAAAAGGATATCCGGCCGTCGCGTCTAGGTTCGACGCGTAGCATCATGCGCGCCTCCCACGCGGTCATCGGCCTCGTCTTGCTTGTCGCCCTCTGGCAAGCGGGCGTCTGGCTGTTTGCTCCGCCTCGCTATATTCTGCCGTCTCCCATTGCTGTCGCGTCCGCCTTTCTGCGGCAGCCGGGTTTCCTGTTGCAAAACAGTCTCGTCACGCTGACGGAAATCGCGCTGGGGCTGGTGATCGGTGCTGGCCTCGGCATCGCCACGGCGTTCGGCGTCGCAGCGCTGCCGCGGTTTGGCCGTCTGGTCTGGCCGATGGTGCTGATCCTGCAGGCCTTTCCCGTCTTCGTGCTGGCCCCCATCCTGGTTCTCTGGCTGGGTTTCGGCCTCGCCTCGAAAGTGGCGATGACGACGATCATCATCTTCTTTCCGGTCGCATCGGCCTTTGCCGACGGTCTTCGCCGCACCGATGAGGAAATCCTCGACGCCGTCTCCCTGGAGGGGGCAAGTCACTGGCAGACGCTGGTCTCGATGCGGGTGCCGCTGGCGATACCGAGCCTCGTCTCAGGCCTCAGGGTCGCGGCACCGCTGGCGCCACTCGGAGCCGTCGTCGGCGAGTGGGTCGGGGCGTCCGGCGGACTCGGCTTCGTCATGGTCCAGGCCAATGCGCGCATGCAGACCGACACGGTATTCGCGGCCATGACCGTCCTCGCCATTCTCACCCTCATTCTCAGGCTTCTCATCGACCGGCTGACCGCCGGGCTCGCCCCCTGGGCCAGCGAAGCCGACCCTTCATCCTCATCCGCATCAGGGAGTTCCGTCAAATCATGATCCGTATTCTCACCGCGTCCTTCATCGCGCTGGCAAGCCTTGCCGCGCCCGGGCCCTCACAGGCGGCCGACAAGCTCAGCGTGCTGCTTGAATGGTTCGTCAATCCAGACCATGCGCCGATGGTGATCGCCCAGCAGCGCGGCCTGTTTGCTGATGCCAATCTCGATGTCGAGCTTATCGCGCCATCCGATCCGTCGGCGGTGCCGCGGCTGGTTTCTGCCGGCCAGGCGGATATCGGAATCCACTACCAGCCCAATCTCTACCTCGACCACGAAGCCGGCCTGCCGCTGGTGCGGTTCGGCACACTGGTCGAAACCCCGCTCAACACCGTCACGGTTCTGGCGGACGGCCCGATCAAGAGCCTCAAGGACCTGAAGGGTAAGAAGGTCGGCTTTTCCGTCACCGGCTTCGAGGATGCCATGCTGAAGCGCATGCTGGCCTCGGAAGGTCTTTCCAACGGCGACGTGGAACTGATCAACGTCAACTTCTCCCTGTCGCCGTCGCTGATCGGCGGCAAGGTGGATGCGACGCTCGGCGGGTTCCGCAATTTCGAGCTGACCCAGATGAAGCTGGAAGGCCATCCGGGACGCGCGTTTTTCCCGGAGGAGCACGGCGTGCCGGCCTATGACGAACTGATCTTCGTCACCCGCCGCGATTCTGCCGCCGACAACCGGTTGCCGCGCTTCCTGCATGCCGTCGAACAGGCCTCGATCTACATCACCAACCACCCGCAGGAGGCCTGGCAGCTTTTCATCAAGGCCTATCCTAACCTTGATGACGAGTTGAACCGCACGGCATTCTTCGACACCCTGCCGCGCTTCGCCAAGCGCCCGGCCGCGCTCGACCAGGGCCGTTACCAGCGTTTCGCCGCCTTCATGCAGGAAATGGGACTGATCAAGACCGTGCCGCCGATCGGGGAGCTCGCGGTCGAAATCAAATAGGCCAAGTTGCTGATATCGTTTGATTTGAGCTCCGTGGTTCGCGTAACGTGATTTCCATGCCAGATAGGCTTTCCACGTTACGTACCCCGGAGTTTGCTTGACCATCGGACTTGCCCATGCGGAACTGATCGCGGTTCTTTCCGCCGTCACAGGCGACGAGCCGCGCGTGATGACGGTTCGCTCCGGAGATGCGCTGCCGTCGGGGCCTTTCGAGCTCGGCCACAGGAGCCTTCAGGCCGGGCTGCGGGAATGGGTGGGGGACCAGACGGGCCATCCGCTCGGTTATCTCGAACAGCTCTATACCTTCGCCGACCGCGACCGGACCCATGAGGATGCCGAGGGGCGGACGATCTCGATCAGCTATCTCGGCCTCGTCCGCGAACAGGCCGCACCCGGAGCCGGAAAACCCGGCTGGCACGGCTGGTACGAATATTTCCCCTGGGAAGACCATCGCGGGGGGAGGCCGGAGATCCTGGCCGCAATCACTCGCCGCCTGCAGGATTGGGTCGCCTCGGAAACGGCGCGCCGGGAACACCGCCAGCGCCGCGTCGATTTCGCCTTCGGCCTCGATGGTGCTGCCTGGAACGAGGATCTCGGCCTGCAGCGGTATGAGCTGATGTACGAGGCGGGGCTGGTGACCGAGGCCGGTTGCCCGCCGGCCAAAAGTTTCGGCCGTTCGATGTTTGCCGATCACCGCCGTATCCTCGCGACCGGGATCGCGCGGCTTCGGGCTAAGATCAAATACCGTCCGGTGGTGTTCGAATTGATGCCGGAGAGCTTTACGCTGTCGCAATTGCAGCGCACGGTCGAGGCGTTGGCGGGCCTCACCCTGCACAAGCCGAATTTTCGCCGGCTGATCGACCAGCAGGAGCTGATCGAGGAAACAGGCGAGGCGACCAGCGAGACCGGCGGCCGGCCGGCCAAACTCTTCCGCTACCGTCATGCGGTCCTCGAAGAGCGCGCGCTGTCCGGTTCGAAACTTCCGCTTTCACGCAATTGACATAAACTCGAATCGAGAATATCTCTTTGCGCCGGATATACTCACTTCGAGTATAAAAGGAGCGGTTCATGAATTCTCCGGTTTCGGTTTCCTCGCTTTACGATCGTGTCAGCCGCGTCATTCCGAAGGCGGAATGGATGAGCTACGAGGCGGATGTCGCGGCGATCCTTGAGCTCAAGCGCACCCGCAACGCCGTCATCCTCGCTCACAACTACCAGACGCCGGAAATCTTCCATGGCGTTGCGGATATCGTCGGCGACAGCCTGGCGCTCGCCCGCAAGGCGATCGACGTGGATGCGGATGTGATCGTGCTCGCGGGCGTTCACTTCATGGCGGAGACGGCGAAGCTGCTGAACCCGGCCAAGACGGTGCTGATCCCGGACATGGCGGCGGGCTGTTCGTTGGCGGATTCGATCACGCCGGAAGATATCGCTCTGCTGCGGCAGGCGCATCCGGGCGTGCCGATTATCACCTATGTGAACACCTCCGCGGCGGTGAAGGCGGCGTCCGATATCTGCTGCACCTCCGGCAATGCCAAGCAGGTGGTGGAATCGCTCGGCGTTCCGAAAGTGCTGATGATCCCGGACGAATACCTGGCGCAGAACGTGGCACGGGAAACCAATGTCGGGATCATCGCCTGGCACGGCCATTGCGAGGTGCATGAGCTGTTCAACGCGCAGGATGTCCGCGATCTGCGCGAGGCACATCCGGGCGTCGTGGTTCTGGCGCATCCGGAATGCCCGCCGGAAGTGGTGGCCGAGGCCGATTTTGCCGGTTCGACTGCCGTTATGTCGGACTACGTCGGCCAGAAGAAGCCGGCCCGCGTCGTGCTTCTGACGGAATGCTCGATGAGCGATAATGTCGCCGTGCATCATCCGGATGTGGAATTCGTGCGGCCCTGCAATCTCTGCCCGCACATGAAGCGGATCACGTTGTCGAACATCCGCAAGGCGCTGGAGGAGAACCGGCACGAGGTGACCGTCGATCCGTCGATCGCGGTCGCCGCCCGCCGTGCGGTCGAGAGGATGCTCGCCATATGACCGAGATTTTAGACCATCTCGCCGGCCGCGTCGCGATCGTCGGCAGCGGTCTGGCGGGGCTGGTGACGGCGTTGACCCTGGCGCCGCAGCCCGTCGTCCTGATCACCCGCGCCGCGCTGGGCGCGGAAACGTCGAGTGCCTGGGCGCAGGGCGGCATTGCCGCAAGCCTCGGTGCCGACGACAGTGCGGATCTGCATCTGGCGGATACGCTCGCCGCCGGTGACGGACTTTGTGATCCGACTGTGGCGGCTTCGATCCTGAGGCAAGCCCCGAACGCCATTGCCATCCTGGAAAAATTCGGTGTGCGTTTCGACCGGGTCGCCGACGGCTCGCTTTCGCTTGGCCTGGAGGCTGCCCATTCGCGGCGCCGAATCGTGCATGTGGCAGGCGACGGGTCGGGTGCGGCGATCGTCCAGGCTCTGGTCGAGGCCGTTTCCAGGACGCCGTCGATTACGGTGCTTGATGGCGTCGAGGCTCGTCGGCTTTTGACAAATGACGATGCGGTTTCCGGCCTGCTCTGCGCGGCGGGCTCGGGAGCGGTTGTTGTTCCGACCGAGCGGGTGGTTCTGGCGACCGGCGGTCTCGGCGGGTTGTATGACGCGACCACCAACCCCACCGGCAATTTCGGCCAGGGCGTCATGCTTGCTGCGCGCGCCGGTGCGGTGCTTGCGGATATGGAATTCGTACAGTTCCACCCGACGGCGCTGGACTCGCAGCGACGGCCGCTGGCTCTGGTGAGTGAAGCGGTACGCGGCGAGGGCGCGGTGCTGGTCAACGAAAAGGGCGAGCGTTTTCTCGCCCGCGAACCGGGTGCCGAACTTGCTGCGCGCGATATCGTGGCACGGGCGATCAGCGCCGAGATTGCCCGGGGTGGTCGCGTCTTCCTCGATGCCCGGCCGGCGCTTGGAAGCGGTTTCTCGAGCCGTTTCCCGGCGATCGACGCGCTCTGCCGGGAGGCGAGCGTTGATCCCAATTCCGACCTCATTCCGGTTCGCCCCGCCGTTCATTACCACATGGGCGGGGTGGCGACCGACGTGAACGGGCGCAGCTCGTTGCGAGGGCTGTGGGTGGTCGGGGAGGCGGCCTCGACCGGCCTGCACGGCGCCAACCGGCTGGCCAGCAATTCGTTGCTCGAGGCGGCCGTTTTGGGCATGCGGGCCGCGCAGGATCTTTCGGCGACCTCCGCCGAAATTGCGCGTCGGCTTGTCGATGCCGCGCTGCCGGCGCCGGCGGACATTTCCGCGGTGCGGCCGATCGTATCTCGGCATCTCGGCGTCCTCAGAAATGCCGGCGCCATCCATGGTGCGATCGCCTCCCTGCTGCCGCTCGTCGAGAGTGAAGGAGCGGCCGCCGATCCGGCGATCGTTGCGCTGCTGATCGCCGTGTTCGCCTCGCTCAGAAAAGAATCCCGCGGTGCGCATGCCCGCACCGATTTCCCGTTGAAGCTCGCCTATGCGGAGAGGCGGCAGATGTGCTTCGCCGACGCGCTGGAAATTGCCCGCGCTACCGCCTCCCATCCCCTTGCCCGGAGTGCCTGACAAATGACCCTTGCTGCCCTTCCGCGACTTCTCGTCGAACCGCCGGTGCGCGCCGCACTTCTGGAAGACCTTGGCCTTGCCGGGGACGTCACCTCGACGGCGGTCATTCCGGCCGATCATCGCTCGACGGTTGTCATGGCCGCCCGCAAGGCCGGCGTCATCGCAGGCCTCGATGCGGCGGAACTGGCATTCCAGCTCGTCGATCCGAAGATCGTCATGACCCGCCATGTCGAGGACGGCGGGGCGGTGAAGCCGGGTGACGTAATCGCCACGATCGAAGGCCCGTCCCGAGGCCTTCTGACCGGGGAACGCACAGCCCTCAACTTTCTCGGCCATCTCTCCGGCATCGCCAGCGTCACGGCCGGCATCGTCGCGGCGATCGAAGGCACAAGAGCTTCCGTCGTCTGCACCCGCAAGACCACGCCGGGGCTTCGCGCGCTGGAAAAATATGCGGTGCGCGCCGGTGGCGGCATGAACCATCGCTTTGCGCTCTATGACGCCGTGCTGATCAAGGACAATCACGTGGCGATTGCCGGTGGAATTGCCGAATCCATCCGCCGCGCCAAGGCAGGCGTCGGGCATATGGTGAAGATCGAAGTGGAAGTGGATACACTCGAACAGCTTCATGAAGCCATGGACGTGGGCGTCGACGCGGTGCTGCTCGACAACATGACGCCGGGTGAGCTTCGCGAGGCTGTCGGCATCGTCGCGGGCCGGGCGATCACCGAGGCGTCCGGCGGCATAACGCCGTTGACGGCCGCAGCCGTGGCCGCTTCGGGCGTCGATCTGCTCTCCATCGGATGGATCACCCATAGTGCGCCGACGCTGGATATCGGGCTCGATTTCAGGTCTGCAAATTAGGGTGGCCGACGGCGCTAGACGCTTCCGGAGCCATTGAAAACAATGCTACATCCTTGATCTGGAACACAGAACGGACAAGGAGTGCGAGATGCCGAGACTATCCAGTGACGAAATCGATGCCGTGCTGGCTCTGGTCGATGCCGATATCGACAAGAGCCTCGCGCGCCTCTTTGATCTCATCCGCATTCCGAGCATCTCCACCGATCCCGGCTATCGCGACCAATGCAAGGCCGCTGCCGAATGGCTGAGCCGCGACCTCGCCTCGATCGGCTTCGATGCGTCCGTCCGGCCGACCACGGGCCATCCGATGGTCGTCGCGCACCAGAAGGAGGCGGCCGGGCCGCATCTGCTGTTTTACGGCCATTACGACGTCCAGCCCGTCGATCCGCTGGCGCTCTGGACCAGCGATCCGTTCGAGCCTCGGCTGGAGCCGTTGCCGAATGGCGATACCGCGATCGTCGCGCGCGGGGCCTCGGACGACAAGGGCCAGATGATGACCTTCGTCGAGGCCTGCCGCGCCTGGAAAGCGGTGACCGGCAAGCTGCCGGTGCAAGTCAGCATTCTTTTCGAGGGCGAGGAGGAGGCGGGTAGCCCGAGCCTTGCGCCGTTCCTCGATGCGACCGCCGACGAGCTGAAGGCGGATATGGTCTATGTCTGCGACACCGACATGTGGGACCGCGAAACGCCGGCCGTGACCACCATGCTGCGCGGGCTCTACAGCACCGAGATCGAGATCACTTGTGCTGACCGGGACCTGCATTCCGGCATGTTCGGCAATGCCGCCCGCAACGCGCTGCAGGTGCTGTCGGATGTCGTATCGAGCCTGAGGACGCCGGATGGCGGAGTGGCGGTCGAAGGTTTTTACGACGGCGTCAAGGAACTGCCGGAGGCCATCAAGGCGCAGTGGCATCGGTTGCCGTTCGACGAGAAGGGTTTTCTCGCCGATATCGGGCTGAATATTCCGGCGGGCGAGGCTGGGCGGTCCGTACTCGAACAGGTCTGGGCGCGGCCGAGCTGCGAGATCAACGGCATGAGCGGCGGTTATACCGGCGAGGGGTTCAAGACCGTCATCCCGGCCAGGGCGACCGTCAAGATTTCCTTCCGTCTGGTCGAGGGGCAGGTGCCGGAGAAGATCCGCGATGCTTTCAAGGCGCATGTTCAGGCGCGCATCCCGGCGGATTGCTCGGTGACGTTCAAGGATTTCGGCCTGGCGCCGGCCACCGTCATGCCGGTCGAAAGCCCGTTCCTGACGAAGACGCTCGCAGCGCTTTCCGCCGAATGGGAATGCGAGGCGGCGCTTGCCGGAACCGGGGGCTCGATCCCGATCATCGGCGAGTTCAAGCGCCGGCTCGGCTGCGATGCGCTGCTAGTCGGCTTTGCCCGTTTCGACAACCGCGTTCATAGCCCGAACGAGAAATACGACCTGTCGAGCTTCCACAAGGGCATCCGCTCGTGGGTGCGTATCCTCGCCCAGCTTGCGGACTGATCCCGCCGCCGGTCAGGCCTTTTCGAAGAGCGGCGAGATTACCATTTCCGGCACCAGGACAAGTCCCTTGTCGGTGATACGGATCTCGGGGATGACCGATAGCGGGATGAGGTTGAAGCCCATATAGGCGATGGTGCAGCCGGCCTTTTCCCATTCCAGCTTGAGGGCCTTCACCTCGTCTGCGACCTCGTGGACGCGCTTGTCGGAAAGCAGGCCGGCGATCGGCAGCGGCACCATGGCCGTCACCTTGCCGTCCATCACGACGCAGACGCCGCCCTGTGTTTCTTCGATCGCGTCCAGTACCACCTGCATGTCCGCCTCGTTGGTGCCCGCGACGATGATATTGTGGCTGTCGTGGCCGACTGAGGAGGCGACCGCGCCCTTTTTCAGGCCGAAACTGTTCAGCAGCCCGTGCGCGACATTGCCGGATGACTTGCCGTGCCGCTCGACGACGGTGACGAAGCAGAGGTCATGACGGTCGAAATGCGCCTGCCAGTCGTTCGCGGGTTCGAGCGTCACCGTGACATGGCCGAGCGTGATGCCGGGAAGCTCCGTGCGGATGGTATGGGCGGTGACGGTGTCGGTCGGCAAATCGGGAGACAACTTGAGGTTTTTCGGCAGCTTGACGGTATGATAGGCGGCCTCCGGGTAGCGATAAGGCTTCGAAAGTGCCTCATCGAGAACCGGGGTGATCTTGCGATTGTCGACCACCAATTCGCCTCCATACCAGGTGCTGACCGGTTTCAGGTCGTCGGTCAGAAGCACGAGGTCGGCGCGGCGTCCGCCGCCGAGACCGCCGATCTCGCCTTCCATGCCGAAACGGGTCGCGCCATGCAGCGAGCCCATGGCCCAAGCCTGTTCCGGCGTCATGCCGGCCTTGACGGCTTCGCGCGTTACCCAGTCGAGGCCGAAGGCGAGCAGGTCCTCGGCATCGCGGTCGTCGGTGCAGACCGCGACGCGTTTATGCGAGGCGCCGAGTTCGGTGATCGTCTTGATCGCATGCGGCAGCGAATGCCATGGCGTCGTCGGCGGGCCGCCGCGCAGGAAGAGCCATACGCCGGCCTCGAGCAGGTCGTCGGCGATGTCGCGGTCGATTGCCTCATGGGTATCGGTGACGCCGGACGCAGCATAGGCCGCGACGAATTCCCGGCCATAGACATGGCCGGAGACCGGCCGGCCGCGCTGGAGCGCTGCGGCAAGGATGGCATGACTGCGCTCGTCGCCCATGGCGACGGGGACGAAATCCATCTTTTCGCCAAGCGCCACCGCCTCAGGCCATTTGTCGAAGAGGGCGGCGATCTTGGCGGGCGTCAGGTCACCCCCGGCGGTTTCGAGTTCCGGTGACGTGGCCGGCACCGTGCTCGGCACAGTGAGGAAGATCGACAGGGGCGCCTGGCGCGCATCTTCGAGCATGGCCTCGACGCCTGCGACATCCATGACATTGCCGATCTCGTGGCTGTCGCAGAAGATCGTCGTGGTGCCGTTGAGGAGTGCTGCCTCGGCATAGGCGCAGGCTGTGACCATCGAGGATTCGATGTGAATATGCGGATCGACGAGGCCCGGAGCGATGATGCCGCCTTTGGCGTCGTAGAGCTTTGCCGAGCCGTTCCGGTAGCTGCCGGCCGGTTTTACGGCTGCGATGCGGCCGCCCGAGATCCAGACCTCGCGTCCGTCGAGAATACGCTCCGAATAGGTGGACAGCACGCGCGCACCCTGGATGACCAGATCGGGGTCGCGACGGGCCGAGGCGACATCGGCGAGACGGCGGGTCATGGTCGAAAGCGGCTGAACGGAGAAGCGGGTGAGGGTGCTCATGAAAATCTCATTTCCGGGACTCGGGGAGGACAGGTGGATTGTAGGGAAAGCCGCCGAGGCAAGGAAGCGCCAATAGGAAGGCAAGCAATTGGAGCGTTGCCGAAATTCGAACTCTCGCGGCGAAATATGCTGCTTTTCAGCAACGCCCCGGTCTGGGATAGTGCGGCTGAGGCAATGAGAGGCAAACGATCCGATGGCCTATATCATCACCGCACCCTGTATCGACGTGAAGGACGGCGCGTGCACCGCGGCGTGTCCCGTCGACTGCATCTACGAGGGCGGACGGATGTTCTATATCCATCCGGACGAGTGCATCAATTGCGGGCTCTGCCTCTCCATCTGTCCGGTCGATGCCATCGCTTATGACGAGGAGGCGACCGAGGCACAGATGGCGTTCATTCCCGTCAACCGGGATTATTTCGGGCCTGAGGTCACGGGGTTGGGATCGCCCGGCGGCTGGGACAAAAGCCGGACGCGGTCCGTCGATCACCCGGTGGTGACAGTCGCGCCCGTACGTGAGGCGGCCCACTAGCCGTTGGTCCAGCTTCCATAATAGGCGCGGGTGGCAGTGATCAGTTTGCCGCATCTTTCCCGTTCGACGGTGAGGCGCGGCAAGTCCGCCTTGGCCTGCGCCAGCAGTTCCTTGCGGGCTGCATCGAAATCGACATTCACGAGCCTGCCGTCCCGCATGACCGGTCGGCCGGCGACATAGACGGCCTTGGTATGCGCGGCGGACATGCGGTTCAGCAGCACTTCCGCCTCGTCGAGATCGTCGAAGACGCTGTCGGCGATCAGCGCCTCGTAGTCGATGACCGTAAAGTCCTCTCCGAGCGGGGCGTTGACGACGGTCGCGCCGGTACGGATCGCGGCGTCGAAGATGTCGGCAGCGGTAAAATCTCTTTCAAGCTCGCGCCCGCCGTGCAGGAAATAGAGGAGCCGCATTTCGCGCCAGAGGTCCTGGTCGTCATCGAAGGCACCACCATCCAGCCCGATGCCGAAGCGCAGGCCCCGTTTGACGGCGTCCGCGAGCGGCGCGATGCCGGAACGCAGGCGCAGGTTGGCGGAGGGATTGGAGACGAGCTGAACGCCGCGCTCGGCGAGCAGTTCGTATTCGTCCGGCCGGAGCTGAACGCCATGCGCGACGGCAAGACGCGGTGACAGGAAGCCGATGTCGTCGAGATAGCGGACGATGCCCTGGGGGAAGCGGCGGTCCAGCCATGCTCTCTGTCGTGGGCTTTCGAGCAGGTGTATATGGATGCGGCGATCGTTGGCGGCGGAGGCCTCGGCGATCGCTTCGAGCAGGGCATTCGAGCACCATTGCGGGCCGATCGGGCCGTATTGGACATCGACCAGCGGATTGGAGTTTGCGGCTGCAACGGCATCGGCGGCGGCGAGTTGATCGCGGAACGGGGCGTAGCGTGGGGCGAGGGGAGAAAGGGCCTCCCAGTCCGCCGGGCTCAGAAACGGCTTCAGCCGTTCCGGGCCGCCGTCATAGGCCCAGGCGTCGTGGTCGAGCAGCGGGCAGGAGAGGCCGAGGCGGATGCCCACATCCTTTGCCGCGCGGATCACCTCCAGGGCCTCGTCGACCATGCGGGCCGCATTCAGGGAGTTGTGGCAGTGGATGGTTGCCGCGACGCCGGTCTTGGCGAGGCGCCCGAAGGCGACAAGCGCTTCGAGATAGGCGTCGGTGCGGGGCCGTAGCCGCATCGTCGGGATCCAGGTTTCCAGCGCGTCGTCGAGGCTGCCGAAATCCAGCGTGCGGATGCCGTAGCCGTGGTCGTGGGCGTTGATCGGCATGGGCAGGATGAGGTCGCCAGGGACAAGCGGAATGACCGAGGCGAGAGCAGGAAGGGCGGCTTGTGCCGCATCGCCACGCAGGGCTTTTTGATGGCCCGGATGCTGCAGGAAGCGCGTGTCCTCGTTAGATGTCACCGGTTGATGACCTCCGCGATCTGGTTGCTGAATTTTTCGAGATCGACGCTGAGCGCCTCGATCACGGCTTCGGTGGCATGGGTGAGTTGACGGTTATGGGGCGCGACAATGCCGACCTCCAAGTTCTGCAGGCGGGAGCCGGCGATCGGCAGGGCGACCACGTCGCCAGCCTTCAGTTCCTTGAGGAGGCCGAGCGGGGTGAAGAAGGCGACCCCTTCGCCGGACAGGATCAGCGGTTTCAGCATCATCTGGTTGTTGGTGGCGACAAGCGTGCGGCCGACGCGATCGAGCGAGGCGAGTTCGACGGCGATCATCGAACTCATCACCTCGTTGTCGAGCTGCAGCAGAAGCTTGAACTGGGCGCATTCCTGCAGGGTCGCGCTTTTCTGGCGGGCCAGCGGATGGTGTTTTGCGACGATCACCATCAGCGGCATCCGCACGCCATGCACCAGCTTGATATCGTGCGGCCGGGCGAGATCGAAGGTGATGCCGATGTCGCAGTCGCCATCGGCGACGAAATGGAAGATGTTGTTGAAGTTGTCGGCGCGGATGCGGAAATCGACGGCCGGGTTCTTGTGGTGAAACGCCATCACGAATTCAGGCATGAACTGCACGGCCAGGCTGTCCAGGCAGGCGATATGGACGCGGCCGGTGCGCTTGCCCTGGAGGTCGCCGAGATCGGATTTCATGATCTCGTAGTGGTGCATCGTCTCCTTGGCGTGCTTCAGCACCACCTTGCCGGCGGAGGTGAGGCGCAGGCCGTCGGAGAACCGTTCGAACAGCGGCGTGCCGAGTTCGTCCTCAAGCTTGCGGATCTGGCGGCTGACGGCGGAGGTCGCCACATGCAGCTCTTCGGAGGCTTTGCGGATCGAGCCGGAGCGGGCGACTTCGACGAAATATTTCAGGATACTGGCGTGCATACTCATCCCCCAAGCTCCTGAAATTCATACCATACCTACCGGCCCTGCCAAACCGGAGCACGCTTTTCGCGGAAGGCTGTCACACCTTCGACGGCATCTTCGCTCTGAAGCGCGCGGATCAACGCGGGGGTGCGCAGGCCCTGGGCTTCGGCGGGGCTGAGATGGCCGGTGCGGTTGACGGTCTGCTTGATCGCCTTCAAGGACAGCGGGGCGCAGGCGACGATATCGCTCACCCATCTGTCGACGGCCGCATCCAGCGCGTCGAAGGGAACGGTTTCATTGACGATGCCGAAACCCTGCATTTCGGCTGCAGTGAACTGCCGGCCGGTCAGCATGACGGCCATGGCGAGGTTATGGGGGATCTTACGCTGCAGGAGCACCATGCCGCCGTCGAGCGGCATGCGGCCGACGCGGGCCTCGGGCAGGCCGAACTTGGCGGTATCTGCGGCAATCACGATGTCGCAGCCGAGCACCATTTCGAGGCCGCCGCCGAGTGCGTAACCGTTGACACGGGCGATGACGGGCACGTCAAGCGACTTGCGGAAGGCGAGGCCGCCGAAACCGTTGGTGCGGCTTTCGGCCCAGTATTCGAGGCCGGATTTGGTGGCGCCGCCCTTGAGGTCGGCGCCGGTGCAGAAGGCCTTTTGGCCGCTGCCGGTCAGGACCACGCAGGAAATGTCGTCGCGGGCCTCGATCTCGGACCAGATGGCGTCCAGCTCCTTTTCGGTCGCGGCGTCGACGGCGTTCATGCGGTCCGGGCGGTCGAGCGTGACCCGTGCGACACGGTTCTCGACGGAAAATCCGACGGTCATGCCGCATCTCCGCGGCGAGACTCCAACGAGGCAAGGATTTCGTCATTGTGCTGGCCGAGGCTCGGCGGGGAGATGCGAACCGAAACCGGTGCGGCCGACATGTCGATCGGCGACCCGATCAGGCGGATTGGTCCGGCAGCCGTTTCGCCGGCTTCGAGGATCATCTTGTTGATGACCGTCTGCGGGTCCTGCAGCGCTTCGGCAAGGTTGCGCACTGGCGCACAGAGGATGTCGACCTCTTCCAGGCGCTTCAGCCAATGGGCGTTGCTGTTCCTGGCAAAGTTCGCGCGGAAAATCTCCTGCAGTTCCGGGCGATGCGCCATCTGGGAATCGAAATCCTTGTAGCGCGGCTGAGCCGACAGGTCCTCGATTTCGAGCGCGTTGCAGATGTCCTGCAACGGGTTCTGCTTGAAGGCGCCGACCATGACGATCGCGCCGTCGGTGGTGTCGAACACGCCGGTCAGCGGGAAGGCACCCCAGTTCAGATCCTTTTCGCGCATCATGTGCGCGGCACCTTCCTGCATCTGCATGGCGAGCATGGAATTGTAGAGGCTGACGGCCACATGCTGGCCTTCGCCGGTCTTTTCCCGGTGCAGGAGCGCCAGCAGAATGCCTTGGACCAGATGCATGCCGGCGGAATAGTCGGCGAGCGGGGTCGCATAGATCGAGGTCGGGTGGGCGCTATCCGACTTGCGGCGCATGACGCCCGAGAGAGCCTGGGCGAGAATGTCCTGGCCGCCCTTGTGCTGGTATGGGCCGGTGAGGCCAAAGCCGGTGCCGACGGCATAGATCAGCCGCTTGTTGATCTTCTTCAGGTCCTCGTAGCCGAAGCCCATGCGCTCCATCACGCCCGGGCGGAAGTTGTTGACCACCACGTCGGCGCCCGCGATCAGGGCGAGCACGGCGTCGCGGGCTTCGGTGAGCTTCAGGTCGAGCGCCAGGCTCTTCTTGTTGCGGTTCAGCGAGCAGAAGACCGGGTTGTTGAGGCCATCAGGATCGGAACCGAGCGACCAGCGGGACAGGTCGCCGATCTTGCTCTTTTCGATCTTGATGACTTCGGCGCCATAGTCGGCGAGCGTCTGGGTGCAGCAGGGGCCGAGCATGACCTGCGTGAAATCGATCACGCGGACGCCGTCGAGGGGTAAAGAATTCATTCCGCAGCCTCCAGGAATGTTGCATTATCTGAGGGCACATCGCCGGGATCGGCGCCCTGGGCCCGCATCTGTTTCTGGATCTTGCCGATATCGGCTTTCCGTACGGTGGTTCCGGCATTGAGCGCCACGACGGCGGCGACGCCCGCGGCCTCGCCCATGGCCATGCAGGGCGGGATCTCGCGGCTCGATTTCTGCGCCTGCGGTGTCGCCGAGTAGTGACGTCCGGCGACGATCAGCTGGTCCACTTCACGCGGCAGCATCGACCGGTAGGGCGTGTAATAGTCGCGGCCGCGGCAGACGGTGTCGGAGAAGTGGATGCGGTTCATCACGTCGTCCTTGGTTACGACGTATTCGCCTTCCAGCAGCCGCGTCTGGCGCACGCCGGTCTGCGGCGCGAAATCGACTACATAGGCTTTTTCGAAACCCGGCATCTTTTCGCGGGTGAAATCGAGCAGGCGGGCAATGCGGTTGCGGCCTTCGAGCTCGGCCTTGGTGAGGTCTTCGGTCTTGAGGCCGGAGAGGTTGGGCATATGCGGGCAGTTGAGCCAGACGACGCCCGGCAGCGGGGTTTTCAGCCACCAGAACGACCAGCAGCCGCCGATCAGGCGTTTTGCCTCGTGGTCGATCTTCTTGAAGGCTTCCGGCTCCTCGAACTCGAAGCGCTCGGCGGCATCCGTATCGACGCCGCCCCAGCGGGAGACGGTGGTCAGGATGAAGTTCGATTCCACATGCGAGGCGCCGGCCGAGGCCGCGACATCAAGATCGCCGGTCGTGTCGATGACGATATCGCCGAGGATCGCTTCCATGCCCGACTTGGTCTGGCAGATGACACCCTTGATGGTCTTGCCCTCCATGATCGCGGAGGAGAACCAGCTATGGGTGCGGAGTTTTACGCCGGCTTCGGTCAGCACGTCGTAGGAGGCGCGCTTGAAGCCGTCCGGATCGAAGGCTGCGGAAAAGCAGATCGGGTGCGGCATGGACTGGGTGTGGAAATCGAACAGGCCCCAGCGCGCCCATCGCCGCCAGGCTTCAGGCGTCTCGCGGATATCGAGTTCGCGGTCGCGGCCGGTTGGCGTAACGCAGAGGTCCCATTTCTTCATCCGCTCGATCATCTCCATGCAGATGCCCTGCACGGTGATTTCGAGGTTGTTGATCATGTCGTCGAGCACCAGCACCATGCCGCCGGCGGCAAGCCCGCCGACATAGGGGTAGCGCTCGAGAAGGGTCACCTTGGCGCCGTTGCGGGCTGCGGAAACGGCTGCTGAAATGCCCGCCGGTCCTCCACCGACCACGACCACATCGGAACGGTCCACCACTGCGACGTTGCGCGCCGCCTGAAGAATTGTCTGTTGCATTGGTTCAAACTCCCAAAAAGCTGGGCCTGAGGACAGTTGGCTCAGTGGATAAGGCTCAGTGCGATCCGGCCGGCTTCCAGCGGATCATCCGGGCTTCGATCACCGAGACGATGAAGAAGAGGACGACCGCGAGGACCGCGGCGATGACGACGGTTGCGTAAAGCAGAGGCGAGCGGAAATTGTAGGTCGCCTCGATGATCAGAGCGCCGAGGCCGAAGCTGGAGCCGATCCATTCAGCGACGATGGCGCCCATGACGCTGCTGGTCGCGGCAATCTTCAGTGCCGCAAACAGGAACGGCATCGAACTCGGCAGCCGCACCTTCCAGAGGATTTCCGTGTTGCTGGCGGACAGCACCCGCATCAGGTCCAGCATGGCGGGGCTCGCGGATTTCAGGCCCTGGACCATGTTGACCAGCGTCGGGAAGAAGCAGATCAGCCCGGCAATGATGATTTTGGGCGCAAGCCCGTTGCCGAAGATGAGGACCAGGATCGGGGCAAGCGCGATGATCGGGATCGCCTTGATGAAGACGGCGATCGGGTAGAAGGCCTTTTCCGCGGTCGCGCTGTGGACGAACCAGATCGCCAGAAGGATGGCGACGAGATTGCCGAAGACGAAGCCGAGAAAAGCCTCGAGGATGGTTGGCAGCATGTTGGTCCAGAGGATCCCGGCATTGTCGCGGAAAGCATAGGCGACATCGACCGGGCTAGGTGCCATGAAGGTCGGTATCTTGAAGGCCCAGACGACAAACTGCCAGAGGACCACCAGCCCGACGGCGGCCGCGATCGCCGGCATATGTTTGACGAGCACGCCGGCGGTGGCATCGAGAAGCGCGATCTTGCGATCGGCCTCGGTCTTGGCTGTGGAGGAAACGACGTGGCTCACAGGCATTCCTCCAGAAGGCGGCGCAGATGCGCGGTGACGCCGATGAATTCGACGGTGTCACGCACGGCAAGCGAACGCGGGAAGGGGAGATCGACCTTCATGAACTCCTTTACGCGGCCCGGATGGGCCTGGAGCATCAGCACGTTCTGGCCGAGGAAGGCTGCTTCCGGGATCGAATGGGTGACGAACAGGATCGTCGTTCCCGTTTCCTGCCAGACGCGCAGCAGCTCCTCGTTCAGACGGTCGCGGGTGATTTCGTCCAGCGCCCCGAACGGCTCATCCATCAGCAGGATGCGCGGCCGCGTGATCAGCGCACGGGCGATCGCCACGCGCTGGCGCATGCCGCCCGAAAGCTCGTGAGGGAGCGCATTTTCGCGCCCCTTCAGCCCGACCATGGCCAACAGTTCATGCGGATCCGCATTGTCGCCGGTTTGGGCGTGTTTTCCCACTTCCAGCGGCAGGCGTACGTTCTCGAGGACGTTCCGCCAGGGAAGCAGCGTTGCATCCTGGAAAACGAAGGCGAAGTCGCGGCTCTGGCGAGCCTCCTGGGGGCTGCGGCCGAAGACGGAAATCGAACCGTCGCTGATGTGGACGAGATCCGCCACGCATCTGAGCAGGGTCGATTTTCCGCAGCCGGAGGGCCCAAGCATGGTGACGAAGGCACCTTCCGGTATGTCCACGGAGACGTCGGAAAGGGCCGTGAATTCGTTGTTCCTGTCGCCGAACCGGACGGAGAGGTTTCGGATGGAAACCGCCGTGGTTGCCGGTTCGGTCAAGGGAACGCTCGGCATCAATTTCGCCGCTCCTGACATGGCCATCACCCCACCTGTTTGCGGATGTCGGCGGTGGCTTCGAGGATGGAGAAGTTCGCGACGTCGTCGACCGTGGGAACAGTACCCTTGAACTGCTTGAGATCGGCATAGGCCTTGATCTGGGCCGCCCAGTTTTCACGCGACATGGTACCCCACCCCGATGCCTTGGTGGTGGCGCCGAAGGAGAAGTCGACGCACGGGGCAACGGCCTTCATTTCGCTGGCCTTGTCGAGGATCGGATAGGTCTCACAGAGCATCTCGACAGCTTCCTTCTGGTTGTTGCGAACATAACCCCAGCCCTTGGCAGCGGCGCGGGTGAAGCGTTCGAGAACGTCGGAGTGCTTGGCGATCTGGTCGTCGGTCGTGTAGTAGACGTTGGCGTAGAGCTGCAGGCCGCTGTCCCAAAGCATCATGTCGACGCGGTTGTCGCCGAGCACATCGAGAGCGTTGACATTGGTGAGCCAGCCGGTGACCGCATCGGCCTGGCCGGTGATCAGCTGGTTCATGTCCGAACCCATGTTGACCATCTTCACCTGATCCTCGGCGATGCCGTTCTGTGCGAGAAGCGCGCGCAGCAGGATGAAGGCGGTCGGCTGGGTGGCGATCGTCTTGCCGATCATGTCCTTCGGGGTCTTGATTGCCTTGCTCTTCAGCGAGAAATAGGTGAAGGGGTGCTTCTGGTAGCCGGACAGGAAGGCCTTGACCGGCAGGCCGGCGGAACGCGCCAGCATGACGGACGGACTGGAGGAAATCTGGCCGGTTGCGGACTGGCCCGATGCCACGCCCGCGACGCCATCGACGCTCGGTCCGCCGGGGACGATTTCAAGCTCGATGCCCTGTTCCTGGAAAACCCCCTTCTTCATGGCGGCGACTTCGCCGAGCACGCCGTTCGAGACGAGCCAGCCGAGCTGCATGCGCACTTTGGCCACGTCCTTGGCGTTGCCGGCCCGGATGCCGAGGAAGCTGGAGGTCGCGGCAAGACCGCCCGCGGCCGCCGCATTGGTGATAAAACGGCGGCGATTCATCGTGAAATTAGACATAGCGTTCCCCTGTTGGCCTTGTGGCCTGATACATTTTCGCTTGACTTGGCCGGTCTCAGGTGCCGGATTGAGGGGAGGATGGCGCAATGTCGCGTTCTAATAAAGAACAATATTTCGCATATTTCGTTGCCGAAAAGGCAACACCGTCGTGTCGCCGATTTCCGCGATCTGACAAATGGAAGGCGTCTTCGCGTACCACAGCCTCGCTGCGAGACCGGAAATGCCGGAGGGGCAGGCGTTCATAGTCGACGGATTCTTTATTTATCCACTCAAGATAGAAAATAGTTGAAGGGTACTCGGCAACCTATCGATGATAGGATACAAATAACACCTGTGTATCCTAGCCCGGAGAGATGGTCCTGCAGTGAGCAAAGCACCCAATGCCGCCGACAGAGAGGTTGGAAAGCGGATCCGCCTCTACAGGCGAGAGAAAAAACTTACCCAACCGCAACTTGCCCACCATGTGGGCATCACGTCTCAGCAGCTTCAAAAATATGAAAACGGCATCAACCGGATTGCCGTCGGCAAGCTCGTGGAGATTGCGACCGCGCTGAGGGTCGAGATGGTAGCGTTCTTCGACCGCATCCCGACAGTCGAGCCGTCGAACGACAATCAACTCGAAGACCCGCAATTCGATTTCACGCATGAAGCGCTGCTGATGAGCACGGCATTCATGAGCATTTCGAAGCCGATTCTTCGCAAACGCATCCTGGAACTGGTTCAGGCGGTTGCCGCAAAAGAATTCGAGGCGGAAGCGCTTTTCGCCGAGATCGAAAGACAGCCCGCCCAGTGATGGGTCCCTGACGGTTTACGTCCTCGGACCGTCCTCATCGAGGGCCAGCTTCGTTTTGCTGCGGAATATCGCATTCAGCTTCACGCTCCTCTCGTTTTCGGGGCTGACGCCTTCCCAGTCGAGCGAGAGTTGAAGAAGTGCCATGTTCGTTAGGTGGACGACCGTGGAGAGCTGAAGCGATTCCGCTTCCTTGTTGACCGCCGAAAGCATGCGGAACAGGCGGGCGTACTCGTCGCTGGCAACGTCATTTGCGAGATCAATCATTTCATGGATCCTTGCGCCGAGTCGACCTCGTCGCGCAGTTTTTCCCAGTGGGCGGTCTGTGCGAACGTCCATTTGGAGTGTTTGTTGGTACTGCTGATGCCGTTTAACCAGACGAGGACGGCTCTCGCATCCTCACGCTTCAATTCCACCTGATGGCGTTTGATGTCGTGAAGGATTACTGCACTGCGCTGAGGATCGCTGAAATCGCACCGTTCGAGAATGGCCTGATAGGTTCGCTCGGTGTAGTGCATGAAATTGGCGGCGAGGAAAAATCTCTCCCGCTCGGCGGCCGAGATAAGCCCCATACGCCCAAGCTTGCGGATCGTCGCCTCGTAATCGACGCGGGGCACTGAGAGCGGCATCCAGCCGAGTTCCTCGGGTCCGTGGATCAGTGCGACGGCTTCGTCGTCGATCAACCGGCCGGCGGCATAATCGGAATAGATCCTGCCGATGCCGACCATTCCGAATGCCTCGCATTCGGCAGCGCGCAAAGCTCCCATGCTCGAGCCGCCGCCGACGGAGACACCGCAGCTCAGCGCATAGAGAATCTCCTTGTGCCATACGGAGGCGGACTCGCCGAAATAACCGTCGATGAGCGCGATCGCCTTGGCGCCGTCCTCGACCGCCTTCAGAATGTCGCCACGCGCCGCAGGCCCGCGGAAGGTTAGCGAGGGAAATCGTTGCTTCATCTGGCGGGTCGAAGACCCGAGACTCGGTCCGACAAAAACCACTTTCAATGCCGTGACCTCCTTATGGCGTTTGCAGCGCGGATACCGAGCCGCAAATATTGGCCTGAAAGTTCAACTTCCAAGCCGGGAACGACGACACGGACGACCGATACGGGGAGCCCCGCATCCTGCATGGGAACCGCAACGACTTGCCGGATGCCGGCAAGCCTGAGGCGACCGAGTATGTGATCGATCGTGCCGTTGATGGAGTGGCGGGTTGCGTCAAGCTCGCGATACCGGACCGGGCGCCTGTCCAGCGACGACAGGGCGACCAGGCGGCCGAGAGCGTTGTCCGCCCGTATGTGCTGATAGATGCGGGGCGAAAAATCGTCGCGGCTGCCGGCAATAGCAGTCAGGCGGCTCTGCGCGGCCTCGGTAATGGCGCGCAGCATTGCGCGTATCGGATCGGGGTGGCAACCGCAGCCGCCGCAAATCTGGCTCCAACGCGGGTCTGACCGCTTGGCCGTGGAGTCCGGGATCAGTACTGCCAGGAAAGCCGGAACCTGGAGATCCGTCGTCATGTCGAGGAGGAGGAGCTGCATGCCTGCATCGCGGAGACGACCGACCAGCAGGTCGATCAAGGCATCCTCGACCGTGGCTGGATCGACGAGGCAGGCATTCAATTCCTGTTCGGATTTGAGCTGGACAAGCGTCCAGGCGTCACGCTCGACGAGTTCGCACAGCCCGTGAAGAAGTGCCTCGGCGCGGGTATTTCCGGATGCAAGACCATCGCTGGACTGCTCGAAACCGGCCGGCCGTTCGCCCCGGTGGTCCATTCCGGCAAGCCACCAAGGCACCATGACCTGATTGCCGGAAAGGATATCCAGACCGGGGACCCAAGGTATCTGGCGGTCACCAATTTCGGAGGGCACGCACCGTGCGGTCGAATGAAGATCGATCATCGCCGCTGCGGAGCTCGCAACGTCGTTGACGGTCGCCCAGGTGAGTGATGCCGGTTCGATTTCCGCGACCCGCGTCTCCAGGGCCTCCATGGCGGCCGAGGTACGCGCCGCATCGGCATCGACGCCTTTGCCCTGAAAGACGGAAAGAGTGTGGCTGTTCGGGCGCGTCGCAAAGGCGACGGGAATGCCGACACGGTCGAGGCCGGTCAGGAAGCCGACCCGGGTAATGCCAAGATCTCGGAAGAACGGGCTGATCGCGTCGAAGGTTTCCGCCGGGGAAACGCGCCGGTCATGATACGTGCTGAAACCCTGCTCCCGCTGGGTCAGCGAGGCTGCGAATGTCTGGATCGATGACTGGACCTGCATCATCATTTCCGGCGGCCGAATTTCAAGAGGCCCTGAACTGGAGCGAGATCGGGCGAGCGACTGCCGGGTCTGCAAAAGTGGTTGCGGTGCCGAACTCATCTGGTCGAATCGTCCTCTCCAAGGGTTTGTAATGGAGAGGAAACCAAAGGCACCGTGACTTGGGCGTGACAGGCTTGTTCAGGGGGCTCGTCTGGCTGCTTGAACGATCTTTTGCTTGGCGGCGCGTGGTTAAGCCCAAGGCAGCCGTCGGCACCTTGGGCTTCCAGGCTCATTACTGATATCTCATGGCATGCGTGACCTGAGAGAGCGCGTTCGGCGCAATGTCGGTCCGGCCGCCAAGCACGGCTTCGGCAGCGGCGGAAAACCGCAGCGTCGGGGCAGAGGCAGTGGTTTCAACCGGCTTGGAGGTCTTGAACTTCGTTTCCATGCTTTCTCTCCGCTAATAGGCAGCTTGTGCTGCGTTGCGTCGAGAAAGGACCACACCGGGTGTTATTCCAGCGTGACAGGCATTTTCACGCCTGTTTACGGCAGCCCGGCGAGCCGGAGGCCATGAATGAGGAGCTCTGCGTGGGCGGGGTCGCGGTCCGGCACGAAGTAACGGATGTCCTCGCTGCGGAAGTCCGGGAAATTTTCCCTGACGATCGCGGCATATTTACGCGCGGCAGGCATGTCACCAGCCATCGCGTGACTGGCGGCAAGCAGCCGCGCGGTGGCGTGCTTGGTGCGGACCGGGTCGATGGTATCGATCGCCTTCGAATATTCCTGGCGCACGTAATAGGTGGAGCCCAGGATCCAGTAGTAATAGTCCGGCGGCAGCGGGTTCAGCTTGAAAGCCGCGAGCCCGAGATCGAGGGCCTTGTCCAGGTCGCCCGCATGCGACAGCGCGTCCGAATAATCGACCAATACGTCCGCATCGCTCGGATTGAGGTTCTGAGCCTCCTGAAATAGATCCAGGCTTTCATCGAAACGCCGGCGATAGAGGGAGATGAAGCCCAGTTCGCGGAAGGCGCGGCCGCTGCCGGGATCGAGATCGCGGGATGCGCGGGCGGATTGATTGGCGACATCCAGCAGCTCATTGTCCTTCATGCCGCGAACCAGCCATTCCATGCCCAGTGAGCGTGAAATTCCGGCATGCGCCGGCGAAAAGCTGTCACACCGCTTGACCGCCGATTTGAACCATTTGCGTGCCTGGCGCAGATGCTGGAGGTCCGTGCCGGACAGATAGCGCTTTCCTTCGAGATAAAGGCGGTAGGCAGAGGGATCGACATCATCGAGGGACCTGGCGATTTCATGCCGTTCGATGACATCGGTCAGCGACATCGAAATACGCCGCGCCAACTGGCTGAAAGACGCCCTCATCTGCTGGACGTCGAGCGGCAGGTTGATGGCCCAGAGCACCTCGCCGGTGCCGACCCGTGTCAGCCTGCAGGTCGCAAAAATCTCGTCGCCTTCGCCCTGGATCGTCACGAACACGGAATAATCGAACTGAAGGTCACTGAGGGCCGACTGGCGCTGATTTGGATCTCCTGATCGATTGAGCAGTTCAAAGCTCGTGTGGGCGGCGATGATCTTGAAGACACGCTGATGGCTGAGGCCGATCGTGACGTCTTCCAAAAGGGCCCTGCCGAGCCGCTGGACCAGCGCATCGTGGACGATCGTCTCGGGCGGAAGGATCACCACGCGCGGCTGTGCCGGCATGACATCCCTTGGGCGTTCCTCCGCTTCGGGCGTGCGGTCCGACCCGGGCTGGCTGAGGATGCCGAGTTCGTGGGCGAGCCCAACCGTCTCAGGTGTCGGTGGCGTACCGTAATCGGCCCTGAGCTGGTCCCGGCATCGGCTATAGGCTTGGCGGGCGGCGGCGAAGTCTCCATGGCCGACATGATACTTCATCAACGCCCGCGCGGCGCCCTCATGGGCGGCATCCAGTTCGATCAGGCGGTTGGCGAGCAAGGGCAATGACGAGGACTGCTGATGGGACGATCTCGCCAGCAGGCTTTCGATGTGGCTCGATCGCCAGTCCCCGACCTTGCGCCGTGCGTCCAATAACCAGTCTTCCGCGCCGCCCGTCGGAGCCTCTACGGCTTCGAGCAGTTCGCCTCGAACAAGATCCCAGTCCTCTTCCCTTAGGGGGCCGGTCTCCATCAGGGCGAGGAGATCGATGTCGGACCGATCGCAATCAAGCCTCAGCGCTTCTTCGTCGGTGACAAGGATGGCCGGAGCATCCGGACCGACAGCCTTGGCGATGCGTGCCAAAAGCTGACGCAGGCTGTTTGCACGCTTCTCCGCGTCGTGGGAAGGCCAGAGAAGCCGCCGTATCGTTTCGCGGTCGACCGTCAATCTGGGCGCCATCGCAACGACGGCAAAGAGAAAATACGCCTTTTCCGGCAGCGCGATGCTCGCGCCCTCCAACTCAAGTGAAGGGCGACCGAGCAACCGGATTTTGAGCGTCGTATTTTCGAGCATTTTGTTGTTGTTCGGAACTACGAGTTGTTGTCAGAAATATGTATCGTTAAGGGGACTGCATGTACATGCATTTCTTGAGACTGTTGGACCATTAGGATACAGCTATCGCGAGTTTCGTCAAACCGGCTTTTATCGCCATGGTCGAATCGCGTTCCTATTCCCTCTTCGGGTTGGGATGGCGCGCCGAAAGCAACAACAAAAACGGCGTCTCCAGAATACTGGCGCCGACTAAACCAGGAACCCGGATTTACGCCGGGTTTCCAAGGAATTGGAAATACGCCCAGGCGAGAACAAGGCACACGATCACGGCTGCAACAACCGCCAACTTGCGCAGCAGCGGATTCGGCTCTCGCGGCGGCGGTTCCGGGCGTCGGAATTTGATGATGTTGTCGTTCATGAATCTGCTTTTACCGCTGAACGCCCTGATCCGCTATGGGGTTGCGATTGTTTTGTGATGTTGCGGCTGCGAGCGGCATCCAAGACGGGCATAACAGCACAACCATCGTCATCGAGCTGACCCTATTCGCGACAATGCCCTCGTTCACCGGCCAACCCCAGCACGGTCCTTTGCCGGTCTACTTCACGGCTCCCGCCGTCATGCCGTTGATGAACTGGCGCGACAGGATGATGTAGACGATGATGACCGGAGCCGAAGACAGCAGAAGCCCCGCAAACAGCACGCCCCAATCGGTCGTGTATTCGCCCATGAAGGTGGTCAGGCCCTGCGGCAGGGTCTTCAGGTTGTCCTTCTGAATGAAGATCAGCGGGAAGAAGAAATCGTTCCAGATCGGCACGACGTTCTGGATGCCGGCGATCACCAGGGCGGGCCTGACCAGCGGCAGCATGATAGACCACATGATCCGGGGTTCGCTGGCGCCGTCCATGCGGGCCGCGTCCTCCAGTTCGTTCGGGAGCGTGGCGATGAAGCCGGTCATGATGAAGACGGTGGTCGGCAGGCCCATCGCCACATAGATGACGATCAGCGATAGCTGCGTGTTCAGGATGCCGAGATCGCGCATCAGGATGAAGAGCGGGATGATCGCGAGCTTGAGGGGAAGCGTCAGTCCCGCCAGGAAGAACATCAGCACGAAGCTCGATCCCCGGAACTTGTAGCGACCGACGGCATAGGCTGCCATCGTCCCAAGCGTCAGGATCACGACGATCGACGCGCCGGTGACGATCACCGAATTCAGGAGATAGCGCAGGAAGTTGGTCTGGCTCCAGATCTTGGTGATGTTGGCGAAGTTGGAGAAATCCGGGAAACCGAACGGCGACTGGAAGATCTGCGCATTGGTCTTGAACGCGGCAAACAGCATGATGACGATGGGGGCGAGCATCACCACCGTATTCAGAATCAGGATGATCTGGATCAGGCCATCCTTGCCGAGCGTGGCGAGCATGCCGCGCCGATCGTAGTAGCTTTGCGAAGCAGCACTCATATCTGGATTTCCCTGGCCCGCAGCTTGAAGGTGATGACGCCGGCGACAAGGGCGATGAAGACGAAGATCAGCACGGCAAGCGCGCTGCCGGCTCCGAAATCCTGGCCCGAGCCCGACATGTTGCCGAAGGCGGTGCGGTAGAAATAAAGCCCGAGCACATCCGTCGCGCCGTGCGGAGAGCCTTCAAGGCCGACCATCACGTAGGGGATCTCGAACCAGTTGAAGCTGCCGACGAAGAGAAGCGTGAAGACGACCGTGGCGCTGGGTGCCACCAGCGGCCAGACGATCTTGGTGATCTTCGTCCATTCGCTTTCGGTTTCCATGCGTACGGCGTCGAGGATCTCTCCCGGAATTCGCTGCATGCCGGCGAGGAAGACCAAGGTCGGGAAGCCGACCATGTGCCAAGCGTTGGCAACGATCAACGACCAGAGCGCGGTGGAATCCTGCCCCAGCCAAGGTTGGGCAAGTCCGCCCAGGCCCAGCCCGCGGAACGAGATGTTGACCACGCCGAAGAGCGGATGGAGGAAGAGCTTCCAGAGAAAGCCAACGATGATGGTCGACAGCACGACCGGCAGGAAGACGGAAATCCTGTGCAAGGCCGCACCCGGCAATTCCCGCCACAGGCAATAGGCGAGCAGAAAACCGAGCCCGTTCTGCAGCACCATCAGCGCGAAGAAGACCCAGACGTTGTGGAGGAACGCGTTGACGGTCCAATCGGCATAAGGCTGGGTGAACAGAACCTTGTAGAAGTTTGCGAAACCCACGAATTCCCCCCGCGCCAGCCCGTTCCAATGGAAGAAAGCATAGGCGAAGGCAGAAATGATCGGGTAGACGACAAACAGCGCCACGAAGGCAAGCGGCGGCACGATCAGCACCGAAATCCAGAGCCTTCGCGAAACAAGGGGCGATCCGGGCATCACAACTCTCTTGAGGTTTGAAGGCAGGGCGACTTCCAAGCCGCCCCGCCGCTTGAGGTCACTTTTTGAACGGGGCGTACCAGGCCGCAAGGCCGGTCGTCAGGTTCTTGCCGACTTCTTCCGGGGTGGCCTTGCCGCCGAGCAGCTTCTGGATCTCGCTCTGCAGCAGGACGGAACCCGACGGCTCGCCGTAACGGAAATGGACCAGCATCAGGTAGGGGATCGAATGCTTGTTGAGGTCGGCCACTTCGCCAAGCAGCGGTTCCTTGAACGTCACGCCCGGCACGGCCGAGATGTTGTTCAGGTCGTTGGCGAACATCTGGCCGAATTCCTGGCTGGCGAGGAAGTTCAGGAACTTGACCGCGGCTTCCTGGTTCTTGCCCTTCGCGTTTGCCGCATAACCACCGTCGAAATAGAGGGCGACGAGCTTTTCGTCCTCGGCCTTCAGGCCGGGAGCGGCGAAGATGCCCATCTTCATGTTGGGGTTCTGCTTCTTGAAGTTGGCAAGCTCGTAGGAGCCGCCGACGAACATGCCGGCCATGCCGGAGGAGAAGAGCTGCTGGGCGGAAGCGTAATCAAGACCGATGAAGCCGTCCGGGAAATATTTGGTGATTTCCTTGAGCTTGGTGAGTGCGCCGACATAACGTTTGTCGGTGAAGTCGGCCTTGCCGGCCATCAGGTCGTCGTAGAAGCCGCGACCCATGATCGAGGAGACAAGGCCACCGACCACGACTTCGTTCTGCCAGGCGGTCGCCGTACCGTTGGCGAAGGGCATGACGCCGGCAGCCTTCAGCTTTTCGGATGCCTTGATGAAGTCATCCCAGCTCTGCGGCTCGCTCAGGCCGTTCTTGTCGAAGATGTCCTTGTTGTAGATCACCAGCATGGTCTGGCTGGCAAAGGGAACGGCATAGGTGGTCTTGTTCGAGCGCATCGTTTCCGAGGCGAGCGCCGGCGCGGTGAAGGTCGAGAGGGCAGGGACATTTGTCTTGTCCAGAGCCAGAAGATAACCGCCGCTTGCGACCGTTTCCATGCCGCCATAGGTGCGGGTGAACATCAGGTCCGGTCCCGAACCGCCGGCAAGCGCGGTCGACAGGATGGTGTTGTAGTTCGTCGCTTCGAACGTCTCGAACTTGACGGTAATGCCCGGGTTCTTCGCCTCAAAAACGTCGATGAACTTTTCGTACTGGGCCTTGTCTTCCTGGCGCCAGCTCCAGAAGGTCAATTCCTGCGCCATTGCCGGCAAAGCCGTCGCCAGGGCTCCCAGGGCTATTATCGTGCTGCTAACTAGCTTTTTCATCTTGTTCCATCCTCTTGGTATTTATAGGAGACGAAAGTGCTCTCAGGCCGCCAACCTCTCCCTCGTTGCGCGGCTGAAATAGTGGATTTGCTCCGAAGCGACCGTGATGACCACCGGCGTGTCCGGCGGCAGGTCGATCGAGGCCGAGGACCGGATGCCGACCAGCGTACCGTCGCCTAGGCGCACATATACATACGTGTTCTCGCCCAGATATTCGGTGTAGACGACGCTGCCCTTGAAGCCCTCGGTGGTCTCGTCCGTGGAGATCGTCATCGCATCCGGCCGGATCCCGATGACCAGATCCCGTTCGTCCGAATGGGGAAGGCGGGAGGCGCTGACCGCACCTGATCCGGCGAGCGCCAGATGATTGCCGTTTCGCTCGACATCGAGAAGCGACATGCGGGGAGAGCCGATGAAGGTCGCAACGAACGTGTTCGCCGGCCTCTCGTAGAGTTCTCGCGGGCTGCCGAACTGCTCCACGTTGCCATTGTTCATGACCACGATCCGGTCGGCAAGCGTCATGGCTTCGACCTGATCATGGGTGACGTAGATGGTAGTGCCGCCGATTTCCCGGTGGAGCCTTGCGATTTCCAGGCGCACGTCGGAACGAAGCGCCGCATCCAAGTTGGAAAGCGGCTCGTCGAGAAGCAGGACTTTAGGCTTCCTGACCAGCGCGCGGCCGATCGCGACACGCTGACGCTGGCCGCCGGAAAGCTCTCGGGGCTTGCGCTTCAACAGCGGATCGAGCCGCAGCATCTTGGAGGCTTCGTCGATGCGCTTTTCGACCTCGTCCTTTTCAAGCCCCATCAGCCGCGCGCCAAAAGCCATGTTCTCGTAGACATCCATATGCGGATAGAGAGCGTAGGACTGGAAGACCATGGCGATGCCGCGGCGCGAGGGGGCGACGTCGTTCATCCGGCGGTCGTCGAGGTGAAACTCACCCGAGCTGATCGTGTCGAGGCCCGCTATCAATCGCAGCAGCGTGGATTTTCCGCATCCCGACGGGCCGACGAAAACGACGAACTCCCTGTCGGAAATCTCGAGGTCGATCCCGTGCAGCACGTCGACGGATTTGAAGCTTTTCTTGATGCCGCTGAGGGTCATTCGAGCCATGCCGAAACTCCGTACTGGTCAATTCAAAGTCTGCTCAGCGGCGAGCGCCGTGAGCAATTCAGCCGTTTCAATGGAATCGCGATGGACGATGCAATGCTGCCATCCGACTTCGCGAGCCGACAGAACGTTTTCCTCTATGTCGTCGATGAAGAAGACGTCCTTTTCCGAACATCCCTCCGCCTGCGATACTGCCTGGAAAATCAGGCGGTCCGGTTTCTCAAGGCCCATTTCATGGGAAAGGTATTCCCTGTCGAAATAACCGGCGCCAAGAAGGTTCTCGCTGATATGGCGCCAATGGATCGCCTGATTGTTGCTGAGGCAAACGACGCGATGGTTTTCCCGGAGCCTGCGGACGAACTCGATGAACTCGTGAAAACCGTCGGCAATATAGGCATGTTCGGCTTCGTAGATGCTTGCATGCGGCACACCGAATACGTCGGCAAGCGCCTGCACGTAATCGGATTCCGTGGACCGCCCCAGCCGGAAATCGCGGAAGATAGCTTCCGGAACATCGCCGTATCGCAGGGACGGGCCTGCGGCGCCGGGTTTCGAGACTGCGCGGTCACGGGAGGCCGGATCGAGCTTCACGAATACTCCGCCAATATCAAAAATGAAGAGTTTTTCGCGTTTCTTCATGAGCCGGTTCCAGCACCACTCCCCACCCCTTGAGCGTTAACAACCTATTAGATAATTCCGTCCTGTCAATTAAGTATGGAATTTTTTATTCGTGTCGACTGTTTTCAACAGGCTGATGCTGCCTTCGCTCCATTTCAATAGCGGATCTACCATGGGCATTGGTGCGGGACGTAATGAGCCGCAGGCGATAAGGCCTTAAAAACACGCCTGATTTGGGAGCGGGCGGGTAATGTCGCGCCAGCAATGCCGTGGAGCGAAATGGAATATAAAATTCTCAATATTTTTGGTGTCGGGAATTTTCTATCGTATTCGTTTTAGCCGCAAGGATCCGATCGAACGATCAGCGGGAAGACTAATGTCGTCCCGGTGATCGACATCAGCCTTCGATGCAATCAAGAATGGCAGCGGTTGATTGTGTTGGGGACGCGCGGCAGTCGAGCCGGCCAGGGGAACGGCTGCTTCTCAAGGTTCGCAGCACAATGCAGTCGTCCTTTACCGCGAACGGCCGCGGTGGGTGAGGGCGACGGGCTATAGTGAGTTAACCCGATCGCCTGTATCTCTTGGACCAGGCGACCGGAGAACGGCTCCGACAGGAGCTTGGTCGGTGCGATTGTTACGCCGCGACGGGCTGGGCGGGGGCCTTGGCGCCGGTCATGAAGGCGACCGCGTCGGACATCGTGTATTCCTTCGGATCGATCACGGTCAGCCGTCGTCCAAGCCGATG
Source organism: Neorhizobium vignae (assembly GCF_000732195.1). GTDB lineage: Bacteria > Pseudomonadota > Alphaproteobacteria > Rhizobiales > Rhizobiaceae > Neorhizobium > Neorhizobium vignae. The sequence goes on along the minus strand of NZ_JNNU01000009.1, from coordinate 191,433 downwards.
GATATGAATGCGGTCGGCCACCTCGAACACATGCGGCATGTTGTGCGAGATGAGCACGATCGGGATGCCCCGCGAGCGCACGTCGAGGATGAGCTCCAGAACCTTCCGGCTTTCCTTGACGCCGAGCGCGGCGGTAGGCTCGTCGAGAATGATGACCTTGGAGCCGAACGCTGCGGCACGTGCCACGGCGACGCCCTGGCGCTGGCCGCCCGACAGGGTCTCGACGGCCTGGTTGATGTTCTGGATCGTCATCAGCCCGAGTTCGGTAAGCTTGTCGCGTGCCTGCTTTTCCATCGTCGGCCGGTCGAGCATGCGGAACCACTGTCCGAGCACGCCCCGCTTGCGGATTTCCCGACCGAGAAACATGTTGTCGGCGATGGACAGGGCAGGCGAGAGCGCGAGGTTCTGATAGACGGTCTCGATGCCTGCATCGCGGGCTTCGAGCGGGGACTTGAACTGCACTTGCCGACCCTCCAGCGTGATCTCGCCCTCGTCGGGCCGTACCGCGCCGGAGATCGCCTTGATCAGCGAGGACTTGCCGGCCCCGTTGTCGCCGATGACCGCGAGGATTTCGCCGGGGTAGAGATCGAAGTCGGCGTTGTCGAGAGCAGTCACGCGTCCGTAACGCTTGACCAGGCCGCGGGCTGTGAGAATGGGTTCGACGCTCATGATTACACCGAGACCTTTCTGATCCACTGATCGATTGCGACGGCGGCGATGATGAGCCAGCCGGTCAGCATGACTTTCCATTGGGGATCGGCCCCGAGCATGTTGAGCCCCATCGACATGACGCCGACGAGCATGGCGCCAAACAGCGTGCCGAGGATGGAACCGCGGCCGCCGAACAGCGAAATTCCGCCGATCACCGTCGCGGTGATTGCCTGCAGGTTGAAGTCGGTCACCGCCGAGGACGGCGAGATCGAGCCGTTGCGGCCGATCGATACCCAGGCGGCGAAGGCGGCGATGACCCCCGCGATCGTATAGACGCTGAGCAGAACCTTGCGGGTCTGGATGCCGGAGAGTTTTGCAGCTTCCGGGTCGTCACCGACGGCGTAGACATGCCTTCCCCAGGCCGTATGGTTGAGGATGTACCAGAGCACCGCCACGAGCAGGACCATGGCGATGACGCCAAGCGTCAGGATGGCGCTGCCTATCCTGAAATTGAGCGCGAAGAGATGGAGGAGTGGGGCCTTTTCGTCCACGTCGGTATCGCGGATCGTCTCGTTGGCGGAATAGATGAAATTCGTCGCCATGATGATGTTCCAGGAGCCGAGCGTCACGATGAATGGCGGCAACCGCATGACCGCGACGAGGAACCCGTTGAAAAAGCCGCAGGCGCCGCCGGTGATCAGGCCGACGAGGATCGCGATGCCGGTGGGCATGCCATAGGTCACGGCGAAATTGCCCATGATGACGGCCGATATCACCATCACCACCCCGATCGAGAGATCGATGCCGGCGGTGAGGATGATCAGCGTCTGGGCGGCGCCGAGAATGCCGACAACCGCGATCTGCTGGAGGATCAGCGTCAGCGTGTAGGACGAGAAGAACCGCCCGCCGATGGCGACGCCGAAGATGATGATGGAGAGGATCAGCACGATCAGCGGTACGGCAGCGGGTGTCGAGTGCAGAAAATGCTGCGCGCGTTTTAAGAGAGAGACGTCCTGGCTCTCGAACGAGGCAACGTTTTTGTCGCTGCCGTCGAGAACGCGCTCGAATTCCTGGGTTCCGCTCATGTTTCCTCCTCCGCGCTGAATACGCAGGAACCGTCCGTTGGGTTTGCCCGGTCTTCGCCGGTTGCTTCCCAGCGGCGCATCACTGGTCGAAAGTGGCCGGGGATATCAACCCCGGCCGGGATGGGCTAGATGGTGAGGATCAACCCCAGCACTTGGCCGTACCTTCCTTGACGTCGATCGACTTGACGCCGGGGACCGGCTTGTCGGTGACGAGCGCAACGCCGGTGTCGAAGAAGGACTTGCCTTCGGTCGGCTTCGGCTTTTCCTTGGTGTCGGCGAACTTCTTGATCGCCTCGATGCCAAGCGATGCCATCAGCAGCGGATATTGCTGCGAGGTGGCGCCGATCACGCCTTCCTTGACCGACTTGACGCCCGGGCAACCGCCGTCCACCGAGACGATCAACACTTTCTTTTCCATGCCGACCGCCTTCAGGGCCTGGTAGGCGCCGACGGCGGAGGGCTCGTTGATCGTGTGGATGACGTTGATGCCGGAATCCTTCTGGAGAAGGTTTTCCATGGCCTTGCGGCCGCCTTCCTCGTTGCCGTTGGTCACGTCATGGCCGACGATGCGCTTGTCGGTCTCGTCGCCGATCTTGTCCGGGTTCTTGGGATCGATGCCAAAGCCGATCATGAAGCCCTGGTCGCGCAGCACGTCGACCGTCGGCTGATCAGGTGTCAGGTCGAGGAAGCCGACCTTGGCATCCTTGGCCTTGTCGCCCATGGTTTCCTTGGCCCACTGGCCGATCAGCTTGCCGGCAAGAAGGTTGTCGGTGGCGAAGGTGGCGTCGGCGGCATTGATCGGGTCGAGCGGGGTGTCGAGCGCAATGACGAGGACGCCGGCGTCGCGGGCCTTCTTGACGGTCGGCACGATGCCCTTGGTATCGGAGGCGGTGATCAAAATGCCCTTGGCGCCGTCGGCGATGCAGCTTTCGATGGCGGCGACCTGGCTTTCGCTGTCACCGTCGATCTTGCCGGCATAGGATTTCAGCGTCACGCCGAGTTCCTTGGCCTTGGCCGTGGCGCCTTCCTTCATCTTGACGAAGAAGGGGTTGGTGTCGGTCTTGGTGATCAGGCACGCGGATACGCCTGCGGCCTCCGCGGGGGCGGAAAACGCAACGCCGAGGACAAGGGCGCCGAATGCGGCGGACAATACGGATTTCTTCATGGTCTCCTCCCAGAGTTAAGACTGTCCGCAATGCGGACCCAATGTTTAGGCGTAATGAATGGGCACCGGTGCCACCGAGTTCGACAGGCGCCTCCTCCCAGCCGTCCTGTGCCCTTACACCCCTAATTAAGAACGAGTTGAAACATCTGTCAATAATTAATTCCGATTGAATTATTTATTTCTCATGCCATAGTTTGCCGAAATGGAGGTTCAGAATTTGACGATCGGTGTCCGCTGTGTCTTGCGGGATGCTAGGGGATATCAAAAGGTTACCCGTATTCCTGAATGAGGTGGCCACGTCGATTCAAGGCTTCTGGGAGGAAGAGCCAATGTCGGTTTCAGATAGCGTGGCGCCGGGCCATGGGCTGCTGGGCAATTTCACCGGCGGTTCAAACCAGGTGCGGGTGAGGGCCTATAACGAGCGGCTCGTGCTTTCGCTGGTGCGTCTGAACGGCTCCATGTCGAAGGCGGATATCACACGGCGCAGCGGGCTTTCGGCCCAGACCGTCTCGGTCATCATGCGGGCGCTCGAAAAGGACGGCCTTCTGTTGCGCGGTGAGCCGGTGCGCGGCCGGGTGGGGCAGCCTTCGGTGCCGATGCGACTCAATCCGGATGCGGTCTATTCGTTCGGCGTGAAGATCGGCCGGCGCAGCGCCGACCTGGTCCTGATGGATTTCGTCGGCCGCATCCGGCTGCAATATCACGAATCCTACGCCTATCCGCTTCCCGGAAAGATCATCGAGATCATCACGTCCGGCATTGCGCGGCTCGAAGGCCAGCTGACCGAGGTGCAACGCGGGCGTATCGCCGGGATCGGCATCGCCGCGCCATTCGAACTCTGGAACTGGGCCGAGGAGGTGGGCGCGCCGCAAGGGGCGATGGAAGTCTGGCGCGGGTTCGATCTGCAGGCTGAAATCGCGAGCAAGGTCCAGCATGCGGTCTACCTGCAGAACGACGCGACAAGCGCCTGCGGCGCCGAACTGGTGTTCGGCGTTGGCCCCTCCTATCCGGATTTCGTATATTTCTTCATCGGATCGTTCATCGGCGGCGGGATCGTTCTGAACTCGGCGATCTTTTCCGGACGGACCGGGACCGCGGGCGCTGTAGGGCCGCTTCCCGTGCGCGGCGGCGATGGCGAGACACGCCAATTGCTCGACATCGCCTCGATCTTCGTTCTGGAGAATCTCCTGAAGGAGCGGAACGTCGATCCCCAGCCGCTCTGGTATTCCGCCGACGACTGGATCGACTTCGGAGAGCCGCTCGAACTGTGGATCCGGCAAACCGCGGATGCGCTTGCCCAGGCGATCGTTGCGGCGGCCTCGATCATCGATTTCGGCGCGGCCGTGATCGACGGCGGCTTTCCGGCCTGGGTCAGGCAACGGATCGTCGCCTCGACCATCGAAGCGGTGACGCGGCTCGACCTTCAAGGCGTCATCATCCCCGATATCATCGAGGGAATGGTCGGCTCCCAGGCGCGGGCGATCGGCGGGGCCAGCCTGCCGATCTTTGCCAAGTACCTGTCCGACCAGAACGTGCTTTTCAAGGACCTGCGCGAAACAGCGGCAGGTTCATAGGCGGCAGGATATCGGCCAGAGGTCGCTTCAGCGGCCCTTGGCCTGACGCCAGCGGGCGAAGTCGGATTTGCTTTCCTCCTTCGTCGCCGGGTAGAGGCCGATGATCGAGCGGCCGTTCAAGACTTCCTCGGTCACGAAATCCTCAAACGCAGTCATTTCGATCACCTCATCGGCGATTTCGTCGGCGATATGCGCCGGGATGATGACGACTCCCTCGTTGTCGCCGACCACCACGTCGCCCGGCCAGACGGCGACGTCGCCGCAGCCGATGGGCACGTTGATGTCGAGTGCCTGGTGTAGGGTGAGGTTGGTCGGGGCGGAGGGGCGGTTGTGGTAGGCCCGGATGCCGAGTTCGGCGATTTCCGGGCTATCGCGAAAACCGCCGTCAGTGACGACGCCGGCGACACCGCGCACCATCAGGCGCGATACGAGGATAGAGCCGGCGGAGGCCGCGCGGGGATCCTTGCGGCTGTCCATGACCAGGACATGGCCGGGCGGGCACTGCTCGACGGCGGCACGCTGCGGATGCTGCGGGTTCTGGAACACCGAAAGCGGGTTCAGGTCTTCGCGCGCCGGGATGTAGCGCAACGTGAAGGCCTGGCCGACCATGTTTCCTGGTTTCTGGGAAAGCGGCCGGACATCCTGGATGAACTGATTGCGCAGGCCGCGCTTGAAGAGCGCGGTGCAGATCGTCGCGCAGCTGACGCTTTCGTATTTCTGGCGTGTGGCGTCGGAAAGAATGTAGTCGGTCATAGGGTTCCACTCAGACATGTCGGGTCAGAAAATCTCGGGCTCGCCGGCGGTGGCGCCGAATTCCCGTTCGAGGAAGTCGAAGTCGCAGCCTTCGTTGGCCTGCTTGATGTGCTTGGCAAACATCCAGCCGTAGCCGCGTTCGTATTTGTCGGCGGGCGCCACCCATTCGGCACGGCGCCTGGCGAGCGTTGCTTCGTCCACCAGCATGTCGATCGAGCGGTTCGGCAGGTCGACGCGGATGATGTCGCCGGTGCGCACCAGCGACAGCGGGCCGCCGATATAGGCTTCAGGCGCCACATGCAGGATGCAGGCGCCGTAGCTCGTGCCGGACATGCGGGCATCGGATATGCGCAGCATGTCGCGAAAACCCTGTCTCAGGATCTTCTTCGGGATCGGCAGCATGCCCCATTCCGGCATGCCGGGACCGCCTTTGGGGCCGGCGTTGCGCAGGATCAGCACGTGGTCGGCGGTGACGTCGAGATCTTCGCGGTCGATCATCGCCTTCATTTCCGGATAACTGTCGAAGACGAGGGCGGGACCTTCGTGGACCCGCAGCCGCGGCTCGCAGGCGGAAGGCTTCATGACGCAGCCGTCCGGTGCTAGGTTGCCTTTGAGGACCGCCAGGGAACCCTCATGATAGATCGGGTTCGACAAGGGGCGGATGACGTCGCTGTTGTAGACTTCCGCGCCTTTCAACGTCTCGCCGAGCGGGACACCGCTGACGGTCATGGCGTCGAGTTTCAGAAGATCCTTGATCTCCGACATCAGGGCGCGCAGGCCCCCGGCGTAGTAGAAGTCTTCCATCAGGTATCTGTCGCCGGACGGACGGATGTTGGCGACGACAGGCGTCGTGCGTCCCGCCTTGTCGAGATCGTCCAGCGTCAGCGGTACGCCGGCGCGGCGAGCCATCGACAGCAGATGCACGACCGCATTGGTGGAACAGCCCGTCGCCATGGCGACCGTCGTCGCATTGTGGACTGCATCCGGCGTGATGATCCTGTCAGGCGTCAGTTCGTCCCAGACCATTTCGACGATCCGGCGGCCACAGCGCGTGCTCATCCGTATGTGGTTAACGTCCGCAGCGGGAATGGAACTGGCACCGGGGAGGGTAAGGCCGAGCGCTTCGGCGATGGCGGTCATGGTGCTTGCGGTGCCGAAGGTCATGCAATGGCCGTAGGAGCGGGCAATGCCCTCTTCGACGCCAGTCCATTGTTCTTCGGAAATCGTGCCGGCGCGGCGTTCGTCCCAGTATTTCCAGGCGTCCGAGCCGGAGCCCAGCCATTCGCCCTTGTAGTTGCCGCGCAGCATCGGGCCGGCGGGCAGGAAGATCATCGGAAAACCGGCGCTGATGGCGCCCATGACCAGAGCCGGCGTGGTCTTGTCGCAGCCGCCCATCAACACCGCACCGTCGACCGGATGGGCGCGCAAGAGCTCCTCGGCCTCCATGGCGAGGAAGTTGCGATAGAGCATCGATGTCGGCTTCAGCGCGCTTTCGGAGAGCGACTGTACCGGCAGTTCTACCGGGAAGCCGCCGGCCTGAAGCACGCCGCGCTTAACGTGTTCGACGCGATCCTTGAAATGGGCATGGCAGGCGTTGAGGTCGGACCAGGTATTGAGGATGGCAATGATCGGCTTCTTGCCCCAATCCTTCTCGTCAAAACCCATCTGCATCATTCGGGAGCGGTGTCCCGACGACCGGAGATCATCCGGCGCGAACCAACGGGCGCTGCGGAGATCGGCTGCTTTCTTAGTCATGCTTGTTCTTCCAGAAATCCTGCCATCGTTCCGGGATCGATTGTGTCGCGATCCCAGGGACGGAGCTCCTCCCGCCCAGCGCCAACTTAAACACGCTCGTTTTAAATTGATATATCAAATTTCAGATGCTAGGTCAGCCCGAGAGACAAGGTGGAGGACGCGGATGGGGATTGACAATGCGCTTCTGCCAGTGGCGCCGGTTTTTCTGAAAAGCCTGCGCGACCATGTTTACGGGCTGGTACGCGATGCCATTCTTTCCGGCCGACTGAAAAGCGGCGAGAAGCTGAACGAACGCCACCTCGCGGGGCAGCTCGGCATAAGCACGACACCGCTGAAGGAGGCTTTGCGCGTGCTTGAGGCCGAAGGGCTGGTACGGTCGGAGCCTCGCCGCGGGATTTATGTCACCTTCAATGCCGGCCAGGCGGAAGAGATGATGCTGGCGCGCGCAGCGCTCGAGAGCATGATTGCTCGCCAGGCCGCCAAGCGGGTGAAGGATGAGGACGTGGCCCTGATGCGCGAACTCATCGTCGAGATGCGGGCCGGCCTCATGACGGTGGACGTGCTGCAGCTCATCGCCCTCAACGAGCGCTTCCACAATGTCATCCATGAAGCATCCGGCTGCGGCTATCTGCGTCGCCTGCAGGGCGGTCAGAGCATCTATACCCATGCAGCCCGTCTCAGCGTGCTGTCGGAAGAGCGGGAGCGCTTTCTGGCGGTCGAGGAGCATGAGGCGATTGCCAATGCGATCGCCGACCGCGATCCCGATCTTGCCGAGCGCCTGATGCGCGATCACGTCATTCGCTCGGGCGAGAAACATCTGATCCGCGTGTCCGAAGCGTGAAGTCAAGTGAACGAGGGTTTTGATCGTGAGGTTCGACGACGCCGATACGATCGATGGCGGACGCCACCCTCTCCAGGCTGAAGGCGGGCAATTTCGAACTGGTTGTCGATGCCGCCCACCGGGCCTCCGACAAGGCTTGTTTCAGCCAGCCAACAGCGGGCGGCAGATCTTATCGGATAGGTCGATCGGCGGATAAAACGCACCGCACAAAATATTTGTCGGATGCGCCCTTCCGGAACTCGCACATCTTATAAGCTGCCCTACATAACAGTGGCTTTTATGTGTTCCAGGCCAAGTCAAACGAGGTGGTGACTGGCGATCCGGAGGGAAATTCTGTCATGTCTTTGAAGAAAAAGCTTTTGGGCATAGCTTTTGCGCTTGGCGTGTCGGCCACCATGGCGAACGCTCAGGTCGTCGTCTCGTCGAAGATCGATACCGAAGGCGGCGTGCTGGGCAATATCATCCTTGCCATGCTGAAGGCGAACAACATCCAGGCCACCGATCGTATCCAGCTCGGAGCGACGCCGGTCGTCCGCAAGGCGATTACCGCCGGCGAGATCGACATCTATCCGGAATATACCGGAAACGGCGCGTTCTTCTTCGAGAAGGGCGACGATCCCACCTGGAAGAACCCGCAAAAGGCCTATGAAGCGGTCAAGAAGCTCGATTATGACGCCAACAAGATCGTCTGGCTGGCGCCGTCTTCGGCGAACAACACCTGGGCAATCGCGGTGCGCAAGGACGTTGCCGACGCCAACAAGCTGAAGACGCTGACCGACTTCGGCAAATATGTTGCGGGAGGCGGCAAGATCGTCCTGGCGGCCTCCTCCGAATTCGTCAATTCGGCCGCAGCCTTGCCGGCCTTCCAGACCACCTACGGCTTCAAGCTGAAGCCAGACCAGCTGATCACGCTCTCGGGCGGTGATACCGCAGCGACCATCGGTGCTGCCGCCAACCAGACTAACAATGCGAATGCCGCCATGGTCTACGGTACCGACGGCGGCATTGCGCCTTCCGGGCTCGTTGTTCTCGAAGACGACAAGGGCGTTCAGCCGGTCTACCAGCCGACCCCGATCATCCGCGAGGAGGTGCTCAAGAAGAACCCGACCATCGAGGCGGTGCTGAAGCCGGTCTTCGCCAAGCTCGATCTCGTCACGCTGCAGGACCTCAATGGTCGCGTGCAGGTAGGTGGCGAACCGGCCAAGGCGGTTGCCGAGGATTTTCTCAAGAAGAACGGCTTCCTGAAGTAATTCCTTTTCGGCGCGGTTTCGTGTCAACATGGGCCGGGCGCTACAGCGTCCGGCTTTTTCATCGGTCGCAGGTCGATTATAGGCAGGGACGGTTTGAGAGTTCAGTTCGATAAACTCGGCATCGTCATCGCCCTTCTAGCCGTCTACGGCGGGCTCTGGGCGTCGTTTGCGACGCTTAAGCCCAATCGGATCGTACAGGGCAAGGCGGAGGCGATGCTTCAATCGCTGCCGGCCTGGGCAGGCTGGGGTCTGATCGGCGTGCTGGTTCTTGCGACGGCAGCAGCACTCTTTCGCACGTCACCCTGGATAAAACTGCTTGCCGCCGTCGCGGCGCTGGCGGCGCTGACGCTTTCGATCGGGCACGCGGCGACATTCCTGACGCCGGCCGGCAATACCTATGCCCGGGTCTCACCCGCCTCGGGCTTCTGGATCCTGCTGTTCGCCTTCGCGCTTCTGGCTGCCGATGCGATCACGCGGCTCGATCCGCCGCCGGCGATGCGGGTGCTGTTTCTGGTCGTGGCCGCGGCGGCAATTGGCACGCTGCTGATGTCGGGAAGCTGGAACGGGCTGTCGATCATGAAGGAATATTCCGGCCGCGCCGACGTCTTCTGGGTCGAGGCGGGCAAACATGTGGAGCTGGCGCTTGGCTCGCTCTTTGCTGCCGTTCTGGTGGGGTTGCCGCTCGGCATCCTCTGTCATCGGGTGGCGCCGCTGAGGGATGGCGTGCTCAACACGCTGAACCTCGTCCAGACCATCCCGTCGATCGCGCTTTTCGGCCTGTTGATTGCGCCGCTTGGCTGGATCGCAGCCAATGTGCCGGGTGCCGCGGCGATCGGCATCCGCGGCATCGGGGGAGCGCCAGCCTTTGTCGCGCTGTTTCTCTATTCGCTGCTGCCTGTCGTCGCCAACACCGTCGTCGGGCTTGCGGGCGTGCCTCGCGCTGCGAATGACGCTGCCCGCGGCATCGGCATGACAGGCTGGCAACGGCTGTTCAAGATCGAGTTCCCGCTGGCGCTGCCGGTCATCCTGACCGCGATCCGTATCGTGCTCGTCCAGAATATCGGCATGGCGACGATTGCCGCGCTGATCGGCGGCGGCGGTTTCGGCGTCTTCGTCTTCCAGGGTATCGGCCAGACAGCGATGGATCTCGTCCTGCTTGGCGCCGTACCGACTGTGGCGCTCGCCTTTGCCTCGGCCGTCGTCCTCGACGCGCTGATCGAAATGAACTCCCGCGTCCCCAACGGAGCCAGATCCGCATGATCGAGATCGACGCCATTACCAAGCGCTATGACGGTGTCACCGTCGTCGACAACGTCTCGATGGTGATCGAGCCGCGCACCGTCACGGTCGTGGTCGGCACGTCCGGTTCGGGCAAGACGACGCTGATCCGGATGATCAATCGGCTGGTGGAAGCGACCGAAGGTGCCATCCGGCTCGACGGCGAGGACAACCGGTCCATGCCGGGTTACGAGTTGCGGCGCCGGATCGGCTACGCCATCCAGGGCCATGGGCTGTTCCCGCACCGGACGGTAGCGCAGAACATTGCGACGGTGCCAGGCCTGCTCGGCTGGGAAAGGTCCCGCATCGACGCCAAGGTCGAGGAACTGCTGACGCTCTTCCAGCTTGAACCGAAGACGTTCGGCCCGCGTTATCCGCACGAGCTTTCCGGTGGCCAGCAGCAGCGTGTCGGGGTGGCGCGGGCGCTTGCAGCCGAACCGAACGTGCTGCTGATGGACGAGCCCTTCGGGGCGCTCGACCCGATCATCCGCGCCAAGGCGCAGGAGGATCTGCTGGCGATCCAGAAACATTTCGGCACGACCATCGTGCTCGTCACCCACGACATGAACGAAGCCTTTCATCTCGCCGACAAGATCGCGGTGATGGACAAGGGCAAGGTGGTGCAATACGGGCCGCCGGCCGAACTTGTCCGTGCTCCGGCGACCCCTTTCGTCGAGACGCTGATCGGCGACGCGGAACGGCCGTTCCGGCTGCTTTCGATTGCAAGGACCGGCGCTGCGGCAGAGCCGGGCGAGGCGGAGGGCGAGCCGATCCGGGAGGACAGGAGCCAGCAGGAGGCGCTTGCCGATCTCATATGGAGTGGCCGCGATGCGCTTCCGGTCATTTCCATGAGCGGCAGTCCAATGGGCCGGGTGACCCTCGACGCGATCCTCAAGCGTGCCGCGAGGCCGCGATGAGGGCTTGGGTGCCGACCATACTGCGCGGCTTTCTGCTCCTCTTGCTGATTGCCTTCCTGGTATCGCCGGGCAGTTTCGAGCCATTGTTGAAACCCCTCGTGCAGCCGAACGCGCCGGCGATCTACAATCAGGGCAGCCTGCTCAGCCTGACGCTCCTGCATCTGCGGACCGTCTTCATCGCGACGCTGGCGGCGACGATCATCGCCGTGCTTCTGGCGATCCTTGTTACCCGGCCGTTCGGGGCGGAGTTCCTGGCGCTGTCTCGCAGCCTCGTCAATATCGGCCAGACGTTTCCGCCGGTCGCGGTTCTGGCGCTTGCCGTTCCGGCTGTCGGTTTCGGCGAGAAGCCGACGCTGATCGCGCTGTTTCTCTACGGGCTTCTACCGATCTTTGAAAACACGCTGACCGCGCTCACCAACCTGCCGCGATCGGTGATGGAGGCAGCGCGTGGTTCCGGCATGACACCTGTCCAGCGGCTCATTCAGGTCGAGTTGCCGCTGTCCTTGCCGGTGGTCGTCGCCGGCATCCGGCTTTCGGTGGTGATCAGCCTCGCCACCGCGACGATCGGTTCGACGGTTGCGGCAAAGACGCTCGGCGAGGTGATCATCGCTGGGCTGCAATCCAACAACCTTGCATTCGTGCTCCAGGGCGGCCTGATCGTCGGCGCGCTGGCCGTGCTGATCTATGACGGGCTTTCGGCCGTCGAGGCCATGATCGCCCGCCGGACGGGTGCGGCCTAGCGTTGGCTGGAATCGGTCGGCACGACAGGTTCAGCATCCTGCTTCAGGTTGCCGCGATGGAAGATGAACAGTCCGGCGATGACGATGATGCCGGCGCCGATCCAGGTCTGCGCATCCGGCAAATCCCCGAAAAATAGCCAGCCGAGAATGACCGCCCAGACCAGCAGCGTATATTGCAGCGGCGCCAGCACGGAGGCCGGCGCGAGCTTCAATGAGCGGGTGATCAGGAGATGGGCGATGCAGGCGACGACGCCGAGCAGCAGCAGCGCCAGCAATTCGCCGGTATTGAACGGGCTCCAGTGGCCGATGCTGAGGAAGATCCCGGCGATCAGGCCGGCAATCGTCTGCCAGGTCACGAGTGTCGCATCGGTGGTCGCGCGCAGCCTGCGGTTCAGGACGAGGGTGAGCGCGAAGGACAGGCTGCCGACAAGGCCGAAGACGGAGGGCCATGCCAGCATTTCCGACGAGGGGCGAAGCGCGATCACCACGCCGACGAACCCGATCAAGACGGCGAGCCAGCGTCGCCAGCCGATCCGTTCGCCGAGCAGGAAATGCGAAAGGGCCGCCACATAGATAGGTCCTGCCATATAGAAGGTCATCACGTCGGCGAGCGGCAGGTAGGCGACGGCGGCGTAGAAGAGCGCTAGATCTCCCGTGGCGAAGAGCACGCGCAGCACCTGCAGCGGCATACGCTCGACCTTGTACAGCGCCGATATCGGCTGGCGGACAATCATCGGGCCAAGGATGAAGAAGGCTCCGAACGAGCGGATCACCAGGACCTGGCCGACCGAGAAGCTTGCGACCAGCCACTTGCCCATGGCGTCGTTGAGCGAAAACATGAAGGCGCCGAGCAGGAACAGCAGGACGCCGGCCAGTGCGGCATTGCCGCCGAAGGCGGAAGAGGCTCTTTTGTCCATGGTGTTTAAGAGTCCCCCCGACCCTGAAATTGCAATGGAATGGCCGGTCAGCCGGCGAGGCGCCCGCCCAGCATCGGCTTCGGTGCGCCGGTCGTGGTCGGAAAGCTGATCGGCAGGCCGCGCAGCACGCGCACCGCGAGGAATGCAAAACATTCCGCCTCGACCGCATCGCCCCGCCAGCCGAGCGTATCGGCGGAAACGGCTTTGACGCCGGCGCGGCTTTCGATCATCGACATGATCGTCGGGTTGTGACGACCGCCGCCGCTGACGATCAGCCGTTTCGGCCGGTGCGGCAGGAGATCGAGAGCCTTGCCGACCGCGGATGCCGTGAAGGCCGAAAGCGTTGCCGCGCCTGTCGCGTCGTCCAGGCCGTCCGCCATGGCCGCGGTGAAGTCGAAACGATCAAGCGACTTGGGATAGGGCGCCGTGAGATAGGGGTGCTCGAGGAGTTTTGCGAGGCGGTCCTCGTCGACCTTGCCGGAGGCACCGAGTGCGCCGTTGCGGTCCATTTCGCCGAGGCCGCGTGCCTTGATGAAATCGTTGAGCGGTGCATTGGCCGGGCCCGTGTCGAAGGCGATCATCAGGTCCTTGCCGTCCCACCAGGTGATGTTGGCAACGCCGCCGAGATTGAGCACGGCCGTATCGCCGCTCGTATCGACGCCGCGCAGCAGAGCGGAATGATAGGCGGCGGCAAGCGGCGCGCCCTGGCCGCCGGCACGGACATCCGCCGAGCGGAAATCGTAGGCGACCCTGGTGCCGAGGATGGAGGCCATCAGTTCGCCGTCACCGAGCTGGCGGGTATCGCCGAGCCTGTCCTTGGTCGGCGCACGGTGCAGCACGCTCTGGCCGTGGAAACCGACGATGCCGATATCGGCCATGGTCAGCCCCGTGCTCTCGACGAGGTCCTTGACGGCGTAGGACTGCGCCTTCGTCAGCGCTTCCTCGGCCTCGCGGAAGATCGCGGGATCGGGTCCTTCGAAATTCCAGACGCGGGCCTGCGCGAGTGTCTCCTCAAGGAGGGTGCGAATTTCCGGCGGATAGGGGGCGAGCGTGTAGGCGCCAAACGTCTCGATCGTCTCGCCGTCGGTCTTCAGCAGCGCCACGTCGATATTGCCGTCGAGAACGGTTCCGGTCATCAGACCGACAGCCCAGATTGGCTCCATGATCAGCTCCTCAGGTTTGATTGACGAGATTGCAGACCGCCTGCCTGAGCGGCAGGATGCCGCTGTCGAAATGGCGGGTCGGGTGGATGCGGTTGGTGAGGAGGGTCACGGCACGGCCCCTGTCGAAATCGATCAGCAGGCTGGTGCCGGTGAAGCCGGTATGGCCGATCGTTCCGGAGCTGCATAGATTGCCACCCCACCAGTCGGCATAGGGATGTTCCCAGCCATGGGTGCGCCGGTTCGAGAGCGGCGTGCGCATCAGCGTTATCGCATTCCCGGACGCTCCGGTGCCGTCGAGCAGGCTTTCGGCGTAGTCCAGAACCGACTTTACCGTGCCGAACAGGCCCGCGTGGCCGGAACCCTGCAGCGCCGAGCAATTTTCGTCGTGCACCTCGCCCGAGAGGATCCGCTGCCGCCAGGCACAGTCTTCGGTGGCGGCCGAGTTTTCCGGATCGGCAGACCAGGCGAAGCCCGGACCGGGATCGATCTCACGGATCGTCTTCTTCGCCAGCCGTTCGAGCGCGAAGCCGAGCAGGATGAAGTTGATGTCGGAATAGACCGGCGGACCGGCTTTCCATTCCCGCTGCAGGATGAAAGCGCGCAGCAGGTCCGGATCGCGGCCATACGTATAGATCGGCTCGACACCCGGAAACGGCGTCTGATGGCCGAGGCACTGTCGGAAGGTGATCTTCCGCTCCCAGGCCTCTGCATTGTATTGGCGCAGGTCCGGTAGCAGGGTGGTGAGCGGTGCGTCGAGATCGATCGTGCCTTCATCGGCGAGCTTCAAGATGCGCGTCGTGGTGAAGATCACCTTGGTGAGCGACGCGAGGTCGAACCAGGTGTCCACGGTCATCGGACGATCAACCGGAACGACCTGCGCAGAGCCGACGGCGCGTGTTATCCGCCCGTATTTCAGGTCGACGATGCCGAGCACCCCGCCCGGAATGCGCCTGTCGATGACGGACTGTTCGAGCGGGGCGAAGGCCCGTTCGAAAACGGCTGCAAGTTCGGGACTGGCTGAAACTTTGTCTTTCATATCGTTACATCCTCAGGCTTCCGCCCGCGCCCGGTGATCCGGTCCACAGGTCTGCCATTCGGCGGGCGGCGGCTCAAAACCCGGTGGCCGAACCAGAGACGGAACCTGGCGGGTATCGAGTTCGAAATGCTGGTTGCGGCGCTCGATGCTCGGCACGGCGGAGATCAGCCGCTTGGTATAGGAATGCTGCGGGTTGGACAGAAGCGATGCCGCGTTACCGATCTCGACGATCTGGCCTGCGTAGAGCACCGCAATGCGGTGGGCGATGCGTTCGACGACGGCCATGTCATGGGACACGAAGAGGTAGGCGAGGCCGTATTCGTGCTGCAGATCGACCAGCAGTTCCAGCACCTTGGCCTGTACCGACACGTCCAGCGCCGAAACCGCCTCGTCGAGCACGACGATCGACGGATTGAGCATCAGCGCGCGGGCGATGCAGAGGCGCTGGCGCTGGCCGCCGGAGAATTCGTGCGGGTAACGCAGCAGGCTGTTTTCGGGCAGGCCGACGCGCTTGAGCAGCGCGACCATTTTGGCCCGCGTTTCGGCATCGATCCGGCCGCCGGCGGCGATCACCGGTTCGGCGAGGATGCTGTCGATGCGAAGCCGCGGGTTGAGCGAGGCGTAGGGGTTCTGGAAGACCATCTGCACGGAGGGATCGCTGCCATCGACGATCCTTCCGTTGTTGGCGGAAAAACTGCCGCGGGTGGGCTTCACGAGCCCGAGGATGGCGCGGGCGGTGGTCGACTTGCCGGAGCCGCTTTCGCCGACGATCGCCAGCGTCTCTCCCGGCATCAGGTCGAAGCCGACATTCTCGACCGCATGGACCGAGCCCGGCGAGCGGGAGAGGATGCTGCCGGCCACCTTGAAGCGGACCGTCAGGCCATCGACTTTCAGGGCAGGGACAATCGCCTCGGATTTTTCCCGGCTGAAATCGGAACGGGCGGCGCGGCCGGACTCGAAATGCGGCACGGCGCTCAGCAGATGCTGGGTATAGGGGTGTTTCGGCTGGTCGAGGACGTCGCCGAGCGGTCCCTGTTCGACCGCTTCGCCGGCCTGCATGACCATGACCTTGTCGGCAATGCCGGCAACGAGGCCGATGTCATGGGTGATGAAAATCATCCCCATGTCGGTCTCGCGCTTCAACTCGCCGAGCAGCGCCATGATCTGCGCCTGGACGGTGACGTCAAGTGCGGTCGTCGGTTCGTCGGCGATCAGCAGGCGCGGATTGCAGGCAAGCGCCATGGCGATCATGACCCGCTGGAGCATGCCGCCGGAAAGCTGGTTCGGGGTGTATTTGAGGCGTCGCGCCGCATCGGGAATCCGGACGCGGTCGAGCGCGTCCTTCGCCGCGGCCGTCGCCTGCCTGCCGGTCAGTCCGCGATGCAGACGAAACGATTCCTCGATCTGGCGGCCGATCGTCAGCACCGGGTTGAGCGAGGTCATCGGCTCCTGGAAGATCATGCCGATCTCGGAGCCGCGGATCTTTTCGAGCACCGGTTCTTGCGCCCCGGTGATGTCGAGAATACTGCCGTCGGCACGTTTCAGGGTGATCGAACCGCCGATGATGCGACCGCCGCCGAAATCGACGAGCCGGTTGATGGAGAGCGCCGTGACTGATTTGCCGGAGCCGCTTTCTCCGACGATCGCCAGTGTTTCGCCGGCATCCAGGTCGAAGCTGACGCCTTTGACGATCTCGTTTTGCTTCGGATCGCGCCCGAAACCGACGCGCAGGCCGGATACCGAGAGAAGCGGCGTCATGGCGCGGACCTCCGCGTCTTGGGGTCGAGTATGTCGCGCAAGGCGTCACCGAGCAGGTTGAAGCCGAGAATGCTGATCATGATGGCGACCGCCGGGAAGATCAGGAGCCAGGGCGCGTTTTCCATCAGGTTGCGGCTGTCGGCGAGCATCAGCCCGAGCGAGGAGGCCGGCGGCTGGGTGCCGAGGCCGAGGAAGCTCAAGCCGGCCTCGGTCAGCAGCGACCACGCGAGCGCCAACGTCACCTGCACGGTCAGCGGCGCGACCAGGTTGAGAAGCAGATGGCGGGTCAGGATATAGCGTCGGCTGGAACCGAAGGTGCGGGCGGCATCGACGAATTCGCGGGCCTTGATCGAGAGAGCCGGACCACGCACCACGCGGGTGAAGATCGGCGTGTAGACGATGGCGATGGCAGCCACGCTCGTCCAGGTGCCGGGGCCGACAACGGCGATGATGAGGAGGGCGAGCAGGATGGCCGGGAAGGCGAGCAGCACGTCCATGATGCGCATGACGATGCCGTCCCAGGCCTTGCCGAACCACGCGGCGGTCAGGCCGAGCACGGTTCCCGCAAGTGTTGCGAGAGCGACCGAACAGAAGGCGACGAGGAAGGACTGGCCGATGCCGTTCATCAGCCGGCTGGCGACGTCGCGGCCGAACAGGTCGGTGCCCATCCAGTAGACGGCGTTCGGCGCATGCAGACGGTCGATGCGGAACTGCTGCAGGGGATTGTAAGGGGTGACGCCGAACATGCCGAGCAGCGCGACAACCACATAGATCACGACGATCGTCCCGCCGATCCTGCCGCTGGAATGGCTGAAAATTGCGCGAAGCATCGACATCAGTTGCTCTCTCCGAGCCGGATGCGCGGATCAAGCGTCACATAGGCGAGGTCGACGAGCAGGTTGACCACCATGAAGTTGAAGGCAATGAACAGGACGCAGCCCTGCACCAGCGCGTAATCGCGCTGCAGGATCGCTTCGAGGACGAGACGGCCGAGGCCGGGCAGGGCGTAGATCTGCTCCACCAGCACGGCGCCGCCGAGCAGATAGCCGAATTCGACGCCGCTCAGGGTGACGACCGGGATCAGCGCATTCGGCAGGGCATGGCGCCAGATGACGCTGCGTTTCGGCACGCCCTTCGAGCGGGCGGTGCGCACATAGTCGTCGGAGAGCACATCGAGCATGGCGGAGCGCGAGATACGGGTGACGGAGGCGGCGAAGGCGAAGCCGAGCGTGATCGCCGGCAGGATCATCTGGCCGAGATTGCGGAGCGGATCGGTGAGGAACGGCGTGAACTCGCCCATGGTCGGCAGGATACCGAAACCGGCCGACAACGCATAGATGATCAGCAGACCGACGACGAAATTGGGGGTCGATTGGCCGATCATCGCGAAGATCCGCACCGCAAGATCGGAGATCTTTTCGTTGCGGGTGGCGGCGAACACGCCGGCCGGCAGGCCGACGAGAAGCGCCACGCACATGGACATCAACGCGAGCTGCAGCGTCAGCGGAAAACGTTCGAGGATGATGGTGAGCGCCGGCTTGCCGTGGATCACCGAAATGCCGAGATCGCCCTGGAGGACGCCGAGAAGCCAGCTCCAGTATTGCACCAGGATCGGCTTGTCGATGCCGAAATAGGCGGAGAGCGCCGCCCTCTGCGCCGGCGTCAGAAGGCCGGCTTCGGTGCCGAGCATCGCGGTGATCGCGTCACCCGGCACCAGTCGAATTGCGACGAACACGAGGATGGAGACCCCGAGCATCACGAGCGGAAACGTCAACAGCCGTCGCGCCAGGTAACTCATTCGTTCACCAACCTCGTATCCGTACCGTCATGCTTTCGCGATTACTGCAACGTGACCTTGCTCAGGCCGAACAGCGAGCCTTCCGGCGTCGGCACGAAGCCCTGCACGTTCTTCTGCTGTGCGGTGTAGCTGTAGGACGTGTAGAGCCAGACCCAGGGCGAAACTTCGGCAAGGTGCTTTTCGAAGTCGGCGAAGATGACCTTGCGCTTGGCAGGGTCGGTCTCGACGCGGCCCTTCTGCATCAGGCTGTCGAGCGTATCGTCGATGTAGTTGGTGACCTTCTGCAGGTTGCCGGTCTTGGTCCAGTAGCGGTTATACATGGAGTAAGGATCCGCGCGGCCGCCGTTCAGCGCCACCGCCATGTCGAAGTCGCCCTTCAGCCAGGCATCGACATAGACGTTGAGCTCCATCATCTTGATGTTGAGCTTGACGCCGATTTCGGCCAGCTGGGACTGCAGGACCTGGGCCTCTGCAGCCGCAGTTGCAGGTTCGCCATTGGCGGCGATCACGGTCGCGGTAAAGCCGTTCGCAAAACCTGCGTCAGCCATCAGCTTCTTCGCCTTGGCGATATCCTGCTTGTAGCAGAACAGCGTGCTGGCATCGGACGTGTAGCCCGGCATGGTCAGCGGGCCGGTGACCTTGCCTTCGCCGACCGAAGCCGTGTCGAGCACGTCCTTGCGGTCGATGGCGCAGGAGATCGCCTGGCGCACGGCGAGAACGTCCATCGGCTTGCGGGACGGGTTCATCTGCAGCACGTGGTAGGCCAGAACCGGCGTGCGGTTGAGCACAAGGCTTGGCTCCTTCGGTACCAGAGTTGCGACCAGCGGATCGTTGATCAGCGCGAAATCCACCTGCTTGGTGCGCAGCGCCGCAAGGATCGCGGTCTCGTCCGGCAGGACGCTGATGTCGATGCCGTCGATGGCGACCTTGCCGCCGGCCCAGTCCTTGTTGGCGGAGAGCGTTTCCTTGGAATTCGGCTCCCACTTGTCGAGCTTGAACGGGCCGGAGCCGAGCGCCTTGGTGCCGATGGTGCCGGCAGCGATTTCAGCGGCTGGTACGATGGCGGCGTTGATGCTCGCCATGGCGGTCAGGAGCGGCACGTCCGGCTGCGACAGCTTGAAGACGACCGTCGTCTGATCCGGCGTCTCGATAGAGGCGATCGACAGGAAGTTGGCGCGCGCGGCAGCCGCGGTCTTTTCGTCGAGAAGGCGCTCGAACGAGGCCTTCACGTCGGCGGCCGTTACCGGCTTGCCGTCTTGGAATTTTGCGTTCGGGTTAAGCTTGAAGGTCAGTTGCTTGGCGTCGGGTGCGAATTCCCACGAAGCTGCGACGGCCGGGACGATCTGCAGGTCCTTGTTGAGGCGGACGAGCGGCTCATAGATCAGTTCCAGCAGGCGGATCGAGGAAAATGCAGTCTGCTTGTGCGGGTCAAGGCCGGTCGCATCCTGCTTCCAGGCCATTTTGAGCGACGCGGCGGATGCCGGCGAGGCGATCGCGGTCGCGCCGATGGTGACGGCCAGCGCAAGGACGGACAGGAATTTAGTCGAAAGATGTCTTCCCATTTTTATTCTCCCTCTTCTGATATCTGTTCGTCGTCTCGACCCAGCCACATTCGAGCCGCGGCCGGCATTCAGCAGCTTTACGCCGTCTTCCCATCAATTGCCTTGCGGAGGAAGCCTCCCGCATTGTCGAGCGCCACGCGCGCCGTATCGACATCCATTCCCGTCAGCGCGATCAGGATCGCCAGTTTGACGTCGTTGCCTGTGAGGTCAAGCACGCCGCGCGCCTCTTCCGTCGTGCAGCCGGTTGCCTGCATGACGATGCGGGCGGCGCGGGCGACGAGCTTCTGGTTGCTGGCATGCAGATCGACCATCAGGTTCTGATAGCTCTTGCCGATGCGGATCATGCTCGCCGTGGTCAGCATGTTGAGTACGAGCTTCTGGGCCGTTCCGGATTTGAGGCGCGTTGAGCCGGTGAGGATTTCCGGGCCGACGACCGGCGAAATGGCAATATCGGCGATATCGGCGATGACGGCATCGGGATTGCAGGAGAGGGCGACCGTCTTCGCCCCAAGCTCCTTGGCATAGTTCAAGGCACCGATGACGTAAGGCGTGCGGCCGCTGACGGCGATGCCGACAACGACGTCGTCTGCGGTCAGGCCGATGTCGACGAGATCCTGCTGGCCCTGTTCCGGGCTATCCTCGGCGCCTTCGACGGCGTGCTGGAGGGCGTGGTCGCCGCCGGCGATCAGGCCGACGACCATGCCTTCCGGGACGCTGAAAGTCGGGGGGCATTCGGACGCATCGAGCACGCCGAGGCGGCCGCTGGTGCCTGCGCCGATATAGACCAGCCGGGCGCCCTTCTGGAAAGCGCGAACGATTTCCTCCACGGCCTCGGCGATCTGCGGGATTACCTTCTCGACCGCTGCGGGAACGCCCTGGTCTTCTTCGTTGATCTCGCGCAGCACGTCGATTGTGGGCAGCAGATCGATATCCATGGAGCGGGGATTGCGGTCTTCCGAAACCAGTCTTTCCAGTTCGGATATCAGCCGTTCGTCGCTCATGACCCTGCCTTCGAGATCGGAGGGCGGCGCAGCGCTTCGCAGGATCGGCGTCATACGATGTTGCTCCTCACCCTTTGTTATCCTTTCCTCAAAGGATTAGGATCATCCATTCCATGAGTCAATGAAAAATTGGAATATATTATTCCACGTCACTCAGCCTTTCTGAAGGCGGGATTGGGGTTCAGGAGGCCTTGACAGCTTGGCGGGCGAGAATGATCGCGCCTGAGACGGCATCGCCGTCGGCGGGCTTCAGCCGGCGGCGGACGTCCGGTGCCAGCCAGGCCTCCAGCGGGCTCGACAGGCCGCCAAGCAGGGTAACGCGCGGAGCGCCCTGATCGAACAGCGTGCGGACCAGCGTGTCGATCTGTTCGGCAGCACTTTGGACGATGCGACGGCCGGCGGAATCGCCCTGGTCCGCATGCCGCATCACCATCGGCGCAAGCGAGGCGTAGTCCGTGGCGGACGAACGGTCCATCCAGGCTATGGCTTCGAAAGGATCGTTCTGGAAGCGCTGCATGACCTCGATCAGCAGAGCGGTTTTCTCGATCCGTCCGTCATGAGCGCGGAGCGCCAGCTGCACGGCTTTGAGGCCGAGATCTGCGCCGCTGCCTTCATCGGAAATGGGAAATCCGTAACCGCCGACGCGCAGGCTGCGGCCTTCGGCAAAACCGAGACCGATCGAGCCGGTGCCGGCGATGACGATCGCGCCGTCGCGGCCGGAATGGGCGCCGAGGCAGGCGCCCATTCCGTCGCTGACGAAATCGATGCTGGCGAACGGGTGCGGTATCGCCTTCAAGGCCTCGACAGACCCCTTGCGGCCGGTGCCGGCAAGCCCGATGCCCACATGGGTGCGGCCTATCTCGTCGGACCCGAACCCGGCTTCGTCGAAGGCGGCCTTGAACGCGCGCGAGATCGAGGCCCAGGCCTGTTCGATACCGAGCCGCGTCGTGGCAGGGCCGGAAAGACCCTGTCCAAGAACGGAGCCGGCTTGGTCTTCGATACGGGCGCGGCAGCCGGTGCCGCCGCCATCGACGCCCAGGAAAAAGCGTTCGGTTCCGGCCGTCATGCGCTGATCCGCTCGATATCGGCTCCGCATTGGCCAAGCTTGCGGTCGAGTTGTTCGTATCCGCGGTCGAGATGGTAGACGCGGTTGATAACCGTTTCACCCGAGGAAACCAGCCCGGCGAGTACCAGCGAGACGGAGGCGCGCAGATCCGTCGCCATCACCTGCGCCCCCTTCAACGGGGCGCCGCCGCGTACCAGTGCGGTAGTGCCTTGTAGCGCGATATTGGCCCCGAGGCGCATCAGTTCCGGCACGTGCATGAAGCGGCTTTCGAAGACGGTTTCGCGGATCAGCGATGCACCTTCGGCACAGGCTGCAAGCGCCATGAACTGCGCCTGAAGATCCGTCGGGAAACCCGGATAGGGCTCGGTGGTGATATCTGTCGCCTTCAGCGGACCTTCGCGCGAAACGACGAGGCCGCGATCGCTCGGCCAGATGCTGACGCCCATAGCTTCCAGCACCTGCACGATCGAGGCCATGTTTTCCAGCCGCGCGTTGGTGAGTTCCAGCATGCCGCCGGTGATGGCGGCTGCCACGGCGTAGGTTCCGGCTTCGATACGGTCGGGAATGCCGTGATGTTTCGCCGGCTGCCAGGTGGTTAAGCCCTGGACCAGGATGCGGTGGGTGCCGGCGCCTTCGATCCGCGCGCCCATGGCGATCAGACAGGCGGCAAGATCGGCGACTTCGGGTTCGCGGGCGGCGTTGAGGATCTCGGTTTCGCCCTTGGCGGCGGTGGCGGCCATCATCGCTGTCTCCGTAGCCCCGACGGAGGGGGAGGGAAGCACGATGCGGCCGCCCTTCAATCCGCCCGGTGCCGAAGCGACGATCAGGCCGTTCTCGATATCGATGTCCGCTCCGAGAGCCGCGAGCGCCTTGATATGCATGTCGACGGGACGCGCACCGATGGCGCAGCCGCCGGGCAGCGATACGCGTGCCTGGCCGAAGCGGGCGAGCAGCGGTGCAAGGACGAGCACGGTGGCGCGCATCTTGCGAACGGTGTCGTAGGAGGTTTCCTTCGAGACGATTGCCTTGGCATCGACGATGGTGGAATGGCCGGTGCGGGTGACGGCGGCGCCATGCAGTTCGACGACCCCCAGCATGTTTTCCACATCGCTGACTTGTGGCAGGTTGGTGAGCTCGACCGGGTAGGGGCTGAGCAGCGTGGCCGCGATCTGCGGGAGCGCCGCGTTTTTCGCCCCGGCAATGGTGACGGCTCCCTGGAGCCGATGACCGCCGACGATCCGTAATCTGTCCATGACGAAACCTGTCGAAGAGGCGCGGTGAATCTCAAATCAATCTGCGCTTCCTCGAAACTAAACCACGGCGCGTCCCTGTCAATCATTCGGAATTTTTTATTCCTTTGTGCGGCATTATCTGCGATAATCCATCCTCGGCTGGGGGATGGAAACGCTGTTGCGGACGACCGTTGCGGTGGTATCCTCCACCAGACCCAAGGCCGTATCGCGGAGCTTCCGAAGGAACGCATGTCAGTCTTAAAGAAGATCAACGCGCAGCTCGAGGATATGGCACCGGCAGACCGGGAGATCGGCCAGTTCATCCTCGACAATCCCGACCAGATGCTACGGCTTTCCTCCGCAGCGCTTGCGGCCGAGACGGGGCGCAGCCAGTCGAGCGTCGTGAAATTCAGCCAGAAACTGGGTTTTGCCGGATATCAGGAGCTGAAGCTCGCCGTCAGCGAGGCGAAGGCGCAGGAATGGCATGCGCCTCCCGGCATGATCCACGGCTCGATCGAGGTCGGCGACAGTTATCTGACGATCCTGCAGAAGCTGATCGGCAGCAAGATGTTGTCCATGCAGCAGACGCTCGCGGTCAACAACGAGCAGGAGATCGAGCGGGCCCTGACGGCTCTCAACGATGCGCGACGCATCCATATGGCCGGCGTCGGGGCATCGTCGCTGGTCGCGCGCGATTTTTCCTACAAGCTGATGAAGCTTGGGCGCAACGTGCTGCATGACAGCGACAGCCATGTGCAGATGGCGAATGTCTCGACGCTCAACAGCCAGGACGTACTGCTGGCACTTTCCTATTCCGGCACCAGTTTCGAGACGCTGAGGATCGCCGAACTGGCGCGCCAGCGCGGCGCGACGGTGATCGCCATTACCGGTCTCAACGGCAATCCGCTGATGCAGGCAGCGGATATCCGGCTTTATACGGTCGCGGACGAGGAGCGGGTGCGCTCGTCCTCCATCACCGCGCGCGATGCACAGCTGATGCTGACGGACCTGCTGTTCATCCTGCTCGTCCAACGCCAGCCGGACGCCAATGAATACGTCCATAACAGCGAACTTGCGGTCTCCGTCCTGAAGACCAAGTGATCTCCTTCAGGCGCTCAGGCGGTGCTTCAGACGGATGACCTTGAAGAATCCATTCGGGAACACGCGACGAATCTCCGCCACCTCGAAATCGCCGCGCCGCTTCGCCCATTCGACAATCCGAGCGATGCGGAAGGACGAACTCCATCCAACCCGGTGTACCAGTGGCGCTACGGCTTCCTCGATCGCTCCTTGTAGGCCGCGCCCGTCGCCGAGCTTGCTCGCGACGATGATCTCGCCGTCTGAGCGTAACACGCGGGCGCACTCGTCAAGAGCCCGTTCGGGATCCGGGATCAGCGTGATGACGAAGGGCAGGCAGACTGCGTCGAAGGAACGATCGGCGAATTCGAGGTCGTGCGCATCCATGACATGCAGCGACTGAATGTGGGCGAGCCCGGCGCGCGCGACCTTCTCACGTGCCTTGGCGATCATGTGTTCGGAAAGATCGATGCCTGTGACCCGGCAGTGTTTCGGATAATAGGGCAATACGAGCCCGGTGCCGACGCCGACCTCGAGAATGTCCCGTCCGGCTTCGGCGGCGAGCTTTGCGACGGTGCGATGCCCGTCGCGCAGCAAGCCGCGATAGACCCGGTCATAGACCGGCGCCCACCGTTCATACACCTTCTGCTGATGTTCGGCGCTGTTGCGGATCACTGCCAAGATCGTCCCCTCCGGTTTGCCGCGAATTGGGCTAAAACTCAGGACGAAAACGATAGTTCCGGTTCGCGACGGTTTTGCGACGGGGTTTTAGACCTTAGAGGGCGCGCATCGCGTCGATGAATTCTCTCGCCTTTTGCCCGATGGAGGCGATGTCGGCACCGGGTTTGTAAAGGGAGGAACCGATGCCGAAACCGGCGGTGCCCGCCTGCGCGTAGACAGCCATGTTCTCGGGCGTGACACCGCCGACGGCGAGCACCGGAATATCCTTCGGCAGCACCGCCTTCCATGCCTTGATGACATAGGGGGGGATCGCTTCCGCCGGAAACGCCTTGATGCCGGTGGCGCCGGCCTCGATCGCCGCGAAGGCTTCCGTGGGGGTCGCGACACCCGGCAGGCTCACCATGCCGGCCGCGCGGCTGGCCTTGATGACTTCGACATTCGCATTCGGCGAGATGATCACCTTGGCGCCGGTCGCGGCGACATCGGCGACCTGGGCAGATGTCAGTACGGTGCCGGCTCCGATCAGTGCCTGGTCTCCGAAACGTTTGACCAGCTTTTCGATGCTTTTCAGCGGATCGGGGGAATTGAGCGGCACTTCGATGATCCGCCAGCCCGCCTGAACGAGCACTTCGCCGACGGCTTCCGCTTCTTCCGGCTTGATGCCGCGCAGGATGGCGACGAGATTGCATGCTTTGAGCGCCTCTTCGAAGGTCATCTCGAAACTCCTTTATTGCGCGGCTTCGGCCGCGATCAGCATGATGCCGCGTTTCGCGGCGTTTTCCGATGCGGGTTCGACGGTCAGGCCGAACAGGGGCGCGATCCGGCCGTAGCGGCTGTTGAGCACGTTGTTGCCGACGATGCCGATCGTATCGCCGTTCTTGAACCAGCCGGCAGCGCGGGCCTGGCGGAATTCCGAGCCGATGACGAGGCCGGAGACGTAATCGAGTATATCCTCAGGCTTCAATTTACCGTCGAGAATGCCGGTGCGGGCGCTGAAGATCGCCGACAGGAACGCATCGGCGGCGGCGGAATCGCTGGCTGCAAATTCCGCCCCGCGATCGAAATTCTGCCAGTCCGGCTCGGCGCCCGGCTTCGGCTCCAGAGCCTTGGCGATGAACGAATGTTTGGTCAGAAGCGAAAATACTTCGCCGGTCGCGTAGGTCTGGAAACCGTCGATGCGGTTGTCCTTGACCCGTGCCCATTTGCTATGGGTGCCGGGCAGGACCAGGGTGCGGTCGCGGTCGAGGCCGTAACCGACGATCTGGGTTTCCTCGCCGCGCATCACATCCGGAAACGGCTTGGCGGCCGGATCGCGCATGCCGGGCAGGAAGGTGATGACGGCGCCGTTCTGAAGGGCGAGTTTGCGCGTGCCGGCGGCAAGCTCGTCGATCCCGCCGGGCGTATCCACATAGGGTACTTCGACCCAGCCGTTGCGGCTGGTGATCATGCCGCTTGCCAGGACGGGCAGGGGGCCGTGCGCCGAAAACCATTCGCCCACCGTTTCCATCAACGCCTGCTCGAAGGCGCCGTCCTTGACGAACTGGATGCCGCCGCTCGACGTATCGCGGGTATCGAGCGTTTCGCCTGTTTCCGAAACCAGCATGGCGCGCAGCGAGCTCGTTCCCCAATCGAGGATGATCGAGGTGGGTTTGGGCATGGTCACATTTCTCCCGAAGCGGCTTTCGCCCCTTCGATAGCCCGTGACCTATCACCCTGTCGAGAGGCGACCCGGCGGAAACCGGCGGCAATGTCGGGCGTGACGAGATTTGCGCCCGCCCCGAAGATCTCGAGCGCCATCTTGTAACCCTCGGCAAGCGCTACGTGACCGACGACGTTGATTTTCTTCGGTTTGTCCTGCCCAGCGCCTCGGAGATTTCCGCGCCGATCATCAGGCCGGCCAGGTAGTCGGCGATCTCTTCGGGCGCCAGACGGTCGAACAGGACCAGGTTGCGCGCTGAAAAGACGCGGGCGAGGATGCGGCCGGGCAGGTCTCTTGTTCAAACGCCGTCTGGACGCCACGGCGAAAGGATTCCGGGCGGCCTCGTAGGTTGCCGGGATGAGGCGAGAGACGAGCGAATCCTTCTTGAGCAGATTGAGGATCTCGCCGGACATGTAGGTGGTGATCGCGGTGATGCGGCCAGCCTCCATCGTCACCCATTTGGCATGAGGACCGGGCAGCACCAAGATGCCGTCGGTTTCCGTGAGGCCGAAGAGCGACATTTACTCGCCGCGCATCACGTCGGGCAATGGTTTGGTCTGGGCGATGCCGGGCAGGAAGATCAGCGGCGGCAAGCCTTCGGCCTTATGTGTCTCAGCCTGCGCCAACAAATCCCCAGGCCCAGCCGGCACCGGTGTGAAGGGACTTTCCATCCGGCCGTTGCGGCTGGTGACCATGCCGGAGAACAGGATCTTTTCCAGCTTGTCGATCCAGTCCCTGAGCGCGATCTCGAAGCCGTTGGCCGCCACCTTGGCCGTGCCGCGGTCGCTCTTCTTTTCCCCGAGTATCGTTTCGTCGTCGAGAAGCAGTGCACGGGCGAGGCGAGAAGGCCGTCGCCGTGCTCCATCATCCGTTCGTAGACCGGGGCGTAAAAAACCGAGAATTGCCGAGCAAGATCGCGGACCGCTTCCACATAGCGCTCAAAACCCTGGCGAGTCTGGCCGGTGAACCCCGCACTTCCAACCCAGAATCCGGCATCCGGAACATAGGGCGGGCTGCCGATCGCGATCCGTGGCCCGTGGCGTTCAGCGCCTTTAGGATACGGCTATAATCCCGCACGAAGCCTGGGACGTTCATGGTTTCGGGGGCCGCGGTGTAGCGGGCGTCATTGTAGCATAAAGGATCAGGATCGCGTCCTCGTGCGGCCGCTCAAGAAGTGATTCAACAAATCTCCCGACTCCATTGTTCGGCCTCGGCTTTCCTTCGGCGAGCCTTGAGCCCTGCAACACCGTTCCCGGGATGGCGTGATTGCGGATTGGAAAGCCATCGACCGCACCGGCAAACAGCGCCGGCCATGCGAGTTCGGAGTGGGAGGCATTGAACCCGGCGGTGATGCTGTCGCCGAATACGCAGGTGCCGGAAATCTCCAGCGATTTCAGATGCTCCGCAAATGTCACCAACTCCTCTTCATTTTCCCGCTTGACATCAGCCCGCTCAATCTTGTTAATACGTATTAACTGCTAATGCGTATTAGCAGTTAATTGGGGGGCAGGGAGGATGTTGCGTGGCTGCGCCTAAGCGTTTGACCCAGCACGATATTGCGAAATTGGCCGGCGTCAGTCAGGCGACCGTTTCGCTTGTGCTGAACGGTGCGCCGACAGCTCTGGCGCGTATTCCGCAGGAGACCCGGGAGCGCGTCCAGCAGGTCATCCGCACTACCGGCTATGTTGCCGATCCGATCGCGCGCCGGATGGCGAAGGGGCTCAATCGCATTCTCGGCGTGTTCACCTACGAACCGGCGTTTCCAAGCGCCCAGGCGGACTTCTTCACGCCCTTCCTGCTGGGCATCGAGGAAGAGGCGCAGATCCAGAACTACGACCTTCTACTTTTGACTGGGGCTGGCGTTGGGCAGGATCGCAAGATCTTTGCCGACGGCAATCGCCTGAGGATCGCCGATGGGTGCCTCGTCCTTGGCCGCGAATTCGACCGCACCGAGCTGACGCGGCTGGTATCCGGCGATTATCCGTTCGTGGCAATCGGCCGACGCGAGGATGCCGGCGGGCCGGTTCCCTATGTCGGCGGCGACTATGCGAACGGCACACGGGCGTTGGTCGAGAAGGCAGGCGCGCTCGGACATTCGAGGCTTGCTTATATCGGCCCGCCGGGACCGGCGGAATCGACTGCCGATCGGTGGTCGGGCTTCGACCGCGCTCTCGGCAACGGTCTCGAACTTGTCCTGCATATCGAAACGGTGGGATGCGCGGCAGACGAGATACTGGACGCTCTTTTAGGCAGCGGTGCGACTGTCGCCTTCTTCGTCGAACTCGCCGATGCGGTGCGCGTCGAGGCCGCCGCCCGCGCGCGCGGCCTGTCCATTCCCGGCGATTTTTCCGCCGTTGTACTCGGCAGCCATATCCGCGCCGAACGCAGCCACATGCAGTTCACCGCTTTCGACATCCCCCGCGAGGAGATGGGCCGGCAGGCGACTGCCATGCTGGTGCGTCGCATCGAGAGCGGCGATGCCGGTGGCCAAATTCTTCTGACCTGTGAACCGGTTGAGGGGGAAACCCTTGGACCCGCAAAAAAACGGACATGATGAGCGTGACAGAGATGCATACGGATATTCTGGTGGTAGGCGGTGGTCTTGGCGGCGTTGCGGCAGCACTCGGCGCATGCCGGGCGGGCCGCAGCGTGATCATGACCGAGGAGTTCGACTGGATCGGCGGCCAGCTGACCAGCCAGGCGGTACCTTCCGACGAACATACCTGGGTCGAGCAGTTCGGAATCACCCGTTCCTACCGGAAGCTACGGGAAGGTGTCCGCCAATATTACCGCGATCATTATCCGCTGACCGAGGGCGCGCGCGCCTGGGGCGATCTCAATCCTGGTGCCGGCTGGGTCAGCCGCATCTGCGCCGAACCGCGCGTCAGCCTTGCCGTCATGGAAGCGATGCTTGCGCCCTATCGCGGCGCCGGCAAGCTGAAGGTGCTGCAGCCATACCGTCCTGTGGTAGCCGACGTCGAAGGTGATACGGTACGCTCCGTCACCGTTCGTCACCGCGACACCGGCCGCGAGATCACCATTTCTGCCGCCTACATCCTCGATGCCACCGAACTCGGTGAACTGCTGCCGATGACCGGTACGGAGTATGTGAAGGGCTTCGAGGCCCAGTCCGACACCGGCGAGCCGAGTGCGCCGTCTGAAGCGCAGCCGGACAATGTCCAGGCCGTGTCGATCTGCTTTGCGATCGATCACGTCGATGGCGACCAGACGATCGACAAGCCGGAGAACTACGACTACTGGCGCACCTACCAGCCGCATTTCTGGGGTGGCCCTTTGCTCGGCTTCACCGCGCCGCATCCCCGCACGCTGGATTTCACCACCCGCTCGTTCACGCCCAATCCGAATGACGATCCGCTCGCCGTCGATGCCGACCAGCGCAAGGGCGGCGGCGACGAGAACCTGTGGATCTTCCGCCGCATCGCGGCGCGCAACAACTTCGTGCCCGGCGCTTACGCTTCCGACATCTGCCTCGTGAACTGGCCGATGATCGATTACATGGAAGGCACGATCATCGACCTTTCCGAAGAGGAGAAGGCAAAGCAGCTGAAAGCCGCCGCCGACCTCTCCTACTCGCTGTTCTACTGGCTGCAGACCGAAGCGCCGCGCGTGGACGGCGGCCAGGGTTTCCCGGGTCTTCGCCTGCGCGGCGACATCACAGGCACCGAGCATGGGCTTGCCATGGCCCCCTATATCCGCGAGAGCCGTCGCATCAAGCCGGTCACCCGCATCGTCGAGCAGGACCTGTCCTATTCGGTGCGCGGGGAGAAGGGCGCGGTCAACTACCGCGACAGCATCGGCATCGGCATGTACCGGATCGACCTGCATCCCTCGACCGGTGGCGACAACTATATCGACGTGCCGTCCTGCCCGTTCGAGATCCCGCTCGGCGCGCTTCTGCCTCAGCGGGTGAAGAATCTCATCCCGGCCGGCAAGAACATCGGTACCACCCACATCACCAATGGCTGCTACCGGCTGCACCCGGTCGAGTGGAACGTCGGCGAAGTTGCCGGCATGCTTGCGGCGCATTGCCTCGACAAAAATCTCACGCCCCGTCAGGTCCAGGAAAACGACGAGAAGCTCCAGAATTTTCAGAGAGAGCTCAGCCGTGAAGGCATCGAAATGCGCTGGCCGGATATCGCCGCCTACTAGGGACGGCCGGCGGCCTGTCTATCAGAACCAACCTTTGGAGGAGGAACGGGAATGAACTATCATCGGACTTTGAAATCTGCGGTCGCGGCATTGGCCGTGGCCGTGCCGCTCTGCTGGAGCGGCATCGCCAATGCGCAGGACGCCGTCAACCTGCGCATGACCATCTGGAGCGCCAACGAGGCGCATCTGAAGCTCTTTAACGAGATCGCCGCCGGCTTCAAGAAGGACCATCCGAATGTCACAGTGACCTACGAGTCGCTGCCGTTCGAAACCTATACCACGGCGCTGACGACCCAGATCGCCGGCGGCAATGCGCCCGACATGGCCTGGATCTTCGAAACCGCGGCCTATGACTTCGTCAATTCCGGCGCGCTTTATCCGCTGACGGATACGCTCAAGGCCACCAAGGGCTATAACGCGGAAGAGCTAAGCGCGACGGCCGCCGAGCGCTGGACCAAGGACGGCAAGCTGTTTGCCTATCCGTTCTCGACCTCGCCCTTTGCGATGTTCGTCAACAACGATCTCATCAAAGCCTCCGGCGCCAAGACGCCGGCGGAAATGATCGCAGCCAACCAGTGGACGTGGGACAATGCCATCGCCACCGCATCCGCCGTCGGCAAGGTTCCGGGCAAGGGCGGCCTGATCGTTCGCGACTTCAATTACCAGACCTGGCAGAACCTCGCTTCCATCTGGAACGGCTGGGGCGCCTCGCCGTGGAGCGCCGATGGCAAGACCTGCACGATGACCGAAAAGCCGATGGTCGATGCGCTGACCTTTATCCATCAGGCGGCCTTCAAGAACAAGGCGATGCCGGGTCCCGGCGAAAGTGTCGACTTCTTCGCGGGCAATGCGGCGATGACCATCACCCAGATCAGTCGCGCCTCGCTGCTGCCGAAGGACAAGCCTTTCGCCTGGGATCTCGTGCCGCTGCCCAAGGGTCCGGCCGGCAACTATGCGCTGATCGGCCAGGCCGGCGTCGGTGTCATGCAGGCAGGCAAAAACGCCAAGACCGCCGCCGAATTCGTCGCCTATATGACGAACCCGGAAAACTCGGCCAAGCTCAGCCAGTTCTTCCCGTCGGCCCGCAAGTCGCTGCTGAATGCGGAAGTCCTGAAGAAGACCAATCCGCTGTTGAGCCAGGAGCAGATCGACAAGGTCGTGATCTCCGGCATTGCCACCGGCAAGGTCATTCCGGGCCATACGGGCTTTGCGCAGATCCAGCAGGCGGTTCGCTCCGGCCTCGATGCCGTCTGGCGCCGGGATGCGAATATCCCGGCAGCCCTCCAGCAGATCTGCGGCCAGATCGGCCCGCTTCTGAAGCGCTAAGGGAATAGTCGATGGCTGTCGTGCAGCAAACCGCCCGTCCGGAAGCCCGTTCTTCATCGTCGTTCTGGACGATCGCGCGGCGCGACAGCCTCGCCGGCTTTCTCTTCATCGCCCCGCAACTGATCGGGATCACCCTTTTCGTGCTGATCCCGCTCTGCCTCGTCTTCTGGTATTCGCTGCACGAGTGGAACGTGCTCGCCAATACCTTCACCTATACCGGCGTCGCGAACTACGAGATGCTGCTCGAAGACACGAGCCTGCCTTCGGTGCTCGGGGCGACGGCGATCTTTTCTGCCGGGCTGGTGATCTTCAACCTGAGCCTGGCGCTGCTGCTTGCGGTGCTGCTCAACCAGAAGCTCGCCGGCATCACCATTTTTCGCACAATGTTCTTCTCGCCGGTCGTCGTGTCGCTGGTCGCCTGGACGATCGTCTGGGGTTTCCTGTTGCAGAAGAACGGCGGCATCAACGGCGTGCTGCTCGTCTTCGGCATCGAGGGGCCGAACTGGCTGCGTGAACCGGTGACGGCAATGATCTCGGTGATCGTGGTGCAGGTGTTCAAGAATGTCGGCCTCAACATGATCCTGTTCCTGGCCGCCCTCCAGGGCGTGCCGAACGAACTCTACGAGGCCGCCCGCATCGACGGTGCGCCGCGCTTCAAGCAGTTCCGCCGCATCACCCTGCCGCTGATCAGCCCGACCATCCTGCTGACCTCGATCATCACCATCGTCGGGTCGCTGCAGGTGTTCGCGCAGATCGCGGTGCTGACCCAAGGCGGGCCGGGTCTAACGACCACAGTGCTCGTCTATTACCTCTACCAGCAGGCCTTCCAGTTCCACTTCTTCGGCTACGGCTCGACGCTGTCGATCGTGCTGTTCGCGATCGTCGCCGTACTCACCTTCGCTCAGTGGCAGATGCGCAAGAGGATCGTCTTCTATGAAAGCTGAGCTCTCCCCGCGCAGACAAGTCTTTCTCTACGGCCTGCTCTGCGTTCTCCTCATCCCCTTCGTCTTCCCTACCTGGTGGATGGTGACGTCGTCGGTCAAGCCGATCAGCGACATCTTCGCCTTTCCGCCGCAGCTCGTGCCGGCGCGTTATGACTGGACGACCTATTCCAAGGTCTTCGAGCTGCAGCCCTTCGTGAAGCAGTACTGGAATTCGGCCTATATCGCCGCGCTGGTGACAATCGGCACGATGGTCGTCTCCTCCATGGCTGGCTATGCCTTTGCGCGCATCAGGTTTCCGTTTGCCAATACGATCTTCATGGTCGTGCTGCTGGGGCTGCTGATCCCGTCGGAAGTGACGATCGTGCCGCTGTTCCAGATGTTCCTGAAGGCCGGCATGGTCAACACCCACTGGCCACTGATCCTGGTGCCGATCTTCGGCGCACCGAGCGTGTTCGCGACATTCGTGATGCGGCAGTTCTTCATCGCGCTGCCCGTCGAACTTGAAGAGGCCGCGCGGGTCGATGGCCTCGGCCGTTTCAAAATCTTTCGCAAGATCGCCCTGCCGCTTGCAAGGCCGGCGCTCGCGTCTGTGGCGATCTTCACCTTCCTGCATTCCTGGAACCTCTATCTCGAGCCGATCGTGTTCCTGTCGAGTGCGGACAAATTCACGCTGCCGCAGGCGCTCACCCAATATACCGATGCCTATGGCGGGCCGATGTGGAACATCCAGCTCGCCGCCGCGACGCTGACGGCGCTGCCCGTTCTCATCGTCTTCATCATCGCGCAGAAGCAATTCGTCGAAGGGCTCGCGCATACCGGCCTCAAGGGTTGAAATACCAGGGCTGAAGAAACGGAAATCTGATTGATGGCTGAAGTTACCCTTTCCAATGTCCGCAAGAGCTATGGCGCCGTCGACATCATCCACGGCATCGACCTTGGTATCACCGACGGCGAGTTCGTCGTGCTGGTCGGCCCGTCCGGCTGCGGCAAGTCCACGCTGCTCAGAATGGTCGCCGGGCTGGAGACGATTACCGGCGGCGATGTGAAGATCGGCGGGCGGGTGGTCAACGATCTCGATCCGAAGGACCGCGATATAGCCATGGTCTTCCAGAACTATGCGCTTTATCCGCATATGACCGTTGCGACCAACATGGGCTTCTCGCTGGAACACCGCGGCGGCAGCAAGGCGGAGATCGCCGAACGGGTCAAATGGGCCGCCGACATTCTTGGCCTCGCGCCGCTGCTCGACCGCTATCCCCGCCAGCTGTCCGGCGGCCAGCGCCAGCGCGTCGCGATGGGCAGGGCGATCGTCCGCGATCCGAAGGTCTTCCTCTTCGATGAGCCGCTTTCCAATCTCGACGCGAAACTGCGCGTCGTCATGCGCGGCGAGATCAAGAGCCTGCACCAGAGGCTGAAGACGACCACCATCTACGTCACCCACGACCAGGTCGAGGCGATGACCATGGCCGACAAGATCGTCGTGCTGAACGGCGGCCGGGTCGAGCAGATCGGCGCACCGCTCGACCTCTACGACCGGCCGGCCAATCAATTCGTCGCCGGCTTCATCGGTTCGCCGTCGATGAATTTCCTGAACGGGACGATTACGCCCGAAGGTTTCTCCGCACCCGGAATCCTGCTGCCGCTGCCCGAGGCAGAGCATGGGCACAAGGACCGAAAGGCGGTCTACGGCATTCGGCCCGAACATTTCTTCCTCGACGAAAACGGCGTGCCGGCGGAAATCATTCTTGTCGAGCCGATGGGGTCGGAAACCCAGGTGACGATGAAGCTCGGCGAAACGCTTGCCACCGGCGTGTTTCGCGAGCGAGTTTCGCTGTCGCCGGGAGCGACGATCCGCGTGCGACCTGATCTCGGCAATATCCATCTCTTCGCCGCCGACGGCGGCCAGCGTTTGAACTGAGGCCCGTGATGCCGAATTATCCCGAAACCAAGCTCACCAAGGCCCTGCGCGGCGACGAATTCCCGGTCATAGTTTCGCTTGCCCGGCACGACCTCGATCTTGCCAAGGCGGCGATCGGGGCAGGGGCATTTGCTATCAAGGTGCACCTCAATGCCTATCACCGCGCCACCGGCACCACATTCGGCAGTTTTGCCGAGGAACGACCGTTCTTCGAGAAGCTTGCTCCTCTCGGGGTGCCGCTGCTGGTGATGGCCGGTCAGGAGACGGTGCCGACGCCGGAAGAACTCGATGCCTTGGCGGAGTTGGGTTTTGAAGGTTTCAACGTCTATTTCGATCACCTGCAGCCGCATCTGCTGCAGTCGAAGCTCCGTCCGATCCCGGCGCTCGGCGAGGAAAGCACGGACGAGGATTTGAAGGCCATAGTCGCCATTCCCGGCGCGATGATGGAGGCGTCCGTCGCGTCGTTTGCCGATTACGGCAGGCCGCTCAACGAGGCCGACCTTGGCCGCTACAGGGAAATCACCTCGAAGGCCGGTATTCCGGTCATCGCGCCGAGCCAGAAGCGCTTCGTGGCCGATGATATGCCAAAGCTGAAGGCGGCCGGCATCGCGGCGCCGCTGCTTGGCGTCATCGTCACCGGTACGACGCCGAAGAGCCTGGAAGAGGCGGTCCGTCCGATCGTCGAGGCAGCAGTCGGCTGAGTGGTGGAGATGGATTGAATTTCTTCGGTCGGATCGCCATTTTAGGTGCAAATCCAAAACCGAAGGAGGAAAGCATGACGACGTCTACCGAACGGGCCGTATTGGCCGGTGGTTGTTTCTGGGGCATGCAGGACCTGATCCGGCGTCTGCCCGGCGTGGTTTCGACCCGCGTCGGCTATAGTGGCGGCGACGTGCCGAACGCGACCTACCGCAATCACGGCACCCATGCCGAGGCGATCGAGATCATTTTCGATCCGGCCAAGACCAGCTATCGCGATATCCTGGAGTTTTTCTTCCAGATCCATGATCCGTCGACGAAGAACCGCCAGGGCAACGATATCGGCATGAGCTATCGCTCGGCCATCTACTACGAGAACGACGAACAGAGACGCGTCGCCGAAGACACGATCGCCGATGTGAATGCTTCAGGTCTGTGGCCGGGCAAGGTGGTGACGGAAGTGGAGCCGGTCGGTGATTTCTGGCAGGCCGAACCGGAGCATCAGGACTACCTGGAGCGCTATCCGAACGGTTATACCTGCCATTTCCCGCGGCCGAACTGGAAGCTGCCGAAGCGCGCCAGCGTCGCTGCTGCCGAATAAGTATCTCGATTTCTGCATATAAGGCGCTGCCATTTCGAAATGGCAGCGCCTTTTTTGTTTAGGCCAGCGTGTACGCGGTCTTCACCACAGTGAAGAATTCAGCGGCATACTTGCCCTGTTCGCGCGGGCCGAAGGACGAGGCCTTGCGGCCGCCGAACGGCACGTGGAAATCGACGCCGGCGGTCGGCAGGTTGACCATCACCATGCCGGCCTCGGAGTTGCGCTTGAAATGCGTCGCATGCTTGAGGCTGGTGGTGGCGATGCCCGCCGACAGGCCGAACGGCGTATCGTTGGCGACGGCAATCGCTTCCTCGTAGTTCTTCACCCGGATGACCGATGCGACCGGTCCGAAGATTTCCTCGCGCGAAATGCGCATCTGGTTGGTCGCTTCGGTGAACAGCGTCGGCTGCAGATAGAAGCCGGGCGTGTCGCGCTTGATGAGCTCGCCGCCGAAGGCGAGTTTGGCGCCTTCGTTTTTGCCGATCTCGATATAGTCGGTATCCTGCTTCAGCTGCTTGTCGTCGACGACCGGGCCGATATGGCTGCCGGCCTTCATGGCGTTGTCGACGTTGAGCGTCTTCAGCTTCTCGGTGAGTGCCGCGACGAACTTGTCGTGGATGCCTTCGGTCACGATCAGGCGGGACGAAGCGGTGCAACGCTGGCCGGTCGAGAAGAAGCCGGAATTGGCAGCGGCTTCGACGGCGACGTTGAGGTCCGCGTCGTCGAGGACGACCATCGGGTTCTTGCCGCCCATTTCCAGCTGGAACTTGCGGTTATGCTCGATCGAGGCGAGCGCGACGCGCTTGCCGGTACCGGTGGAGCCGGTGAACGTGATTCCGGCGAGATCCGGGCTGTCGAGCATGGCCTGGCCGACGACCGAGCCGCGGCCCATGACGAGGTTCAGGACGCCCTTCGGCAGGCCGGCGCGGTGGAGGATGTCGACGATCGCCCAGCCACAGCCAGGTACGAGATCGGCAGGCTTGAAGACGACCGTATTGCCGTAGCAGAGCGCCGGCGCGATCTTCCACGCCGGGATGGCGATCGGGAAATTCCACGGTGTGATGATGCCGATGACGCCGAGCGGTTCGCGGGTGATCTCGACGCCGATATTCGGGCGGGCGGAGGGCACCAGTTCGCCGGTCAGGCGCAGCGCTTCGCCGGCGAAGAAATCGAAGATCTGGGCGGCGCGGGTGACTTCGCCGATCGCTTCGGGAAGGATCTTGCCTTCCTCGCGTGCGAGGAGCGCGCCGAGTTCTTCCTTGCGGGCGAGGATTTCGTCGGAAGCTTTCCGAAGAATTGCGTGACGCTCCAGGATGCCGGAGCGCGACCAGGCCGGGAAGGCGGCCTTGGCGGCGGCGATTGCCTGCTTGGCATCCTCGGCGCTGCCCTGGGCATACATGCCCACGACATCATTCGTGTCGGACGGGTTTATGTTCTTGGAAGCGTCTGAGCCGACCCATTCGCCGGCGATCAGGTTCTGGTAGATGGTCATGGACCTCTCCTTTCATGTGAAAGGCCCCGCCATGGGGCGGGACCGTCAGATAGAGCTTGTTCAGTCGCTTACCTGAAAATGCTTGGCAGCCAGAGCGACAGGGCAGGGATGTAAGTCACGAGCAGCAATACTGCGATGCTGGCTCCGAAGAAAGGCCAGATCGTGCGCATCGCTTCACGTATCGTGATGCCGCCAACCGCGCAACTGACGAAGAGCACGGTTCCGACCGGCGGCGTGTTGAGGCCGATGCCGGCATTGAGGATCATGATGACGCCGAAATGGACCGGATCGATGCCGAAGGCCTTGACGACCGGGAGCAGGATCGGCGTCGAGATGATGACCATCGGTGCCATGTCCATGAACGTGCCGAGGACCAGCAGGATGACGTTGATCATCAGGAGCACGATAATCGGATTGTCCGAAACCGCGCTGATCGCCGCGATGATCAGCGTCTGGACCTGCAGGAATGCCATCAGCCAGCCGAACGCGGCTGCGGTCCCGATGACCAGCAGTACCATCGCGGTGGTGCGCACTGCGCCCATGACGGCCTCGACAAAGCCGTCCCAGTTCAGTTCGCGATAAACGAGCATCGCGACAAGGAAGGCGTAGATGACCGCAATGCAGGAGCTTTCCGTTGCCGTGAACACGCCGGAGCGGACGCCGCCGAAGATGATGGCGATCAGCAGAATGCCCGGCAGCGAGGCCAGCAGGTAATAACCGACACGGGCGAAGCCCGGGAAGGGATCGGCCGGATAACCGCGCTTGACGGCAACCCACCAGGCCGTGACCATCAGCGCGCCGGCGAGCAGCAGCCCGGGAACGATGCCGGCGGTGAAGAGGTCGGCGACGGAGACGTTGCCGCCTGCTGCGATCGAATAGAGGATCATGTTGTGCGAGGGCGGGATCATCAGCGCAATGATGGCGGCGTTGGCCGTCACGTTGACCGCATAGTCCCTGTCATAACCGCGCGCAGCCATCTGCGGGATCATCAAGCCGCCAACGGCCGACGCGTCCGCCACGGCCGAACCGGAAATCCCGCCGAACAGCGTCGAGGCGACGACGTTGACCTGGCCGAGACCGCCGCGCATGTGGCCGACGAGGCCTGCCGCGAAGCGGATCAGCCTCTGGGCAATGCCGCCGCGCACCATCAGGTCACCGGCGAAGATGAAGAACGGGATCGCCATCATGGCGAAGACGTTCATGCCGGAATTCAGTTGCTGGAAGACGACGATCGGCGGCAGGCCTATGTAGAGGACCGTCGCGAAGGATGCGATGCCGAGGCAGAACGCGATCGGCATGCCGATGAGCATGAGGAATGTGAACGAACCGAAAAGAATGGCGTAGGCCATTACGCAGCCTCCTGCACGAGGACGTCGGCAGCAACTTCCTCGCCGATGGCGACGTCGACGAAGCGCTCCAGAGCGAAAAGGGAGATCATCGCGCCGCCGACGATCATTGGGAAGAAATCGGTGCCGCCCGGCCAGCCGAGAACGGGAATGGTGGCCGACCAGGTCCCCATGGCCAGCAGCGTCGAATAATAGGCCATGCCGATGCCGAAGAACACGATCAGGCCCAGGCTCAGGAGGTCCATGGCCTTCTGGATTGCCGGCGGCATGACGTAGCGAACGATATCGAGTCCGAGATGCACGCTCTCGCGCACGCCGACGGCGGCTCCGAGCATGATGAACCAGGACATCAGATAGAGTGACAGCGGCTCGGACCAGCTCGGCGAGTCGTTGAGGACATAACGCCCGAACACCTGCCAGCCGACGATGAGGGTCATGGCGATCATGCCGATGCCGGAGATATAAAGTGATATGCGGCTAAGCCCGCCCAGATAGGGCTTTATGGCCAGCATGAAATTTCTCATGATCCTGTCCTCTTCGCGGCAGCAGGGCTGCCGGATATGCAAGAAAAAACCGGCCCTCTTGGCGAGGGCCGGTCTCCGGTCGGCTTACTTGACGGCCTGGATCTGTTCCAGCAGGGCCTTCTGCTTCGGGTCGGTGACGAACTTGTCATAGACCGGCTTCATGACGGCCGAGAACTCGTCCTTGTTGACCTTGATGACGTTGGCGCCACCGGCACGAACCTTGGCTTCCGAGGACTTTTCGCGGGCGGTCCAGAGTTCGCGCATCTTGACGACGGAATCCTTGGCGGCCTGGCGGAAGATCTTCTGGTCTTCCGGGGTCAGCTTGTCCCAGGAAATCTTGGACATGACCAGGATTTCCGGGTTCAGCGAATGTTCGGTCAGCGTATAGTTCTTGGCGATCTCGTAGTGGCGGGCCGATTCATAGGAAGGCCAGTTGTTTTCGGCGCCGTCGACCACGCCGGTTTCGAGCGAGGAATAGACTTCGCCCATCGGCATCGGCGTCGGGTTGGCGCCGAAGGCCTGCATCATGGCGATCCAGAGGTCGGACTGCTGGACGCGGATCTTCATGCCCTTCAGGTCGGCAAGCTTGGTGATCGGCTTCTTGGTCGTATAGAAGGAGCGCGCGCCGGAATCATAATAGGCAAGGCCGATCAGGCCATGCGGTTCGAAGGCCTTCAGGATTTCGTCGCCGATCGGGCCGTCGACGACCTTGTGCATGTGCTCGGTCGAGCGGAACAGGAAGGGCAGGCCGAGAACGGTGGTCTGCGGCACGAGGTTGTTGAACGGCGCAGCATTGACGCGGTTCATATCGATGACGCCGAAACGGGTCTGCTCGATCGTGTCCTTTTCACCGCCCAGTACCGAGTTGTTCATCACCTGGATCTTGATGCGGCCGTTGGTGCGCTGGGAGACCAGTTCGCCCATGTATTTAACAGCGTCGACGGTCGGATAGCCGTCCGGATGGATGTCGGCGGAACGCAGGGTAACCTGTGCATTGGCGGCCGTCGCGCCGAGCGCGAGGCCGAAGGCAAGGCCGAGCAGTTTCGTGAGTTTCATGTTGTCCTCCTCTGGGTGAGCGCCGGAGCCTCCACGCCCCGGTCGTTGAATCTATCAGTCTTCCTCAGGCCCCCCTTGCCGTCTATCGGGCGGGCAGGCCGTAAAGTTCTTCGGGGTTTTTCACGAGTGCGAGTTCGCGTGCCGCATCGTCCGGGAACCAGCCGAGCACCGTATCTGTCAGCGCCGCGTCATCCGGATAATCGGCCTGTTCGCGGGCGAGGTTATGCGGCCAGTTGGTGCCCCAGACGATGCGTTCCGGTGCATATCTGGCGATTTCCCGGGCGACCGCGGCGACATCGGCATAGTCCGGGCCGCCGGCCTTTGAGGATTCGTAGACGCCGGCGAACTTGAACCAGCATTTGCCGCCGTCGATGAGGCGCTTGACGGCGTCGACCTGCGGGCTGTCGGGCGTGACGCCGGCGAAGAACTTGCCGTGGTGATCGAAGACCCAGCGGGACTTCAGGTTCTTCAGACGCTCTTCGTGGTCGAGAATGTTACTGCCGTCGAACTGGACGGCGACCATCCAGTTGCGGGACGCAGCCTTGGCGTCGACGGCTTCGAGTTCCGACAGGCTCACCGCGCCGCCCGGCAGGTCCATGATGCGGGCGCCGACATTGCCGGCCGCTGCGAGGCTATCCAGTTCGGCTTCCGACGTGGTGCTGTCGATGACGCAGACGCCGCGGGCGATCGAACCGAATTCCGCAAGGCAGGCGTTGAGATTGGAATTGTCGCGCTGCTGGGCATTGCCCTGGGTGACGATGACCCGATCGATGCCGATCCAGCGCATGAACTCGAGATACTGGGCGGGCGTCGGCAAATAACCAGCCGGCAACCCGGGACCGCCGGGGAGCGATGGAAAGCCCGGCAGATAAGCATGCATCTGAGTGTCGATCGCGCCCTTGGGCAGTCTGGTCTTGGGGGGCGTGCCGGAAAGGGTGCGGACGAGCATCAGATATCTCCCATGCGGAATTCTTTGAGCGCATCGCGGTTGATTTCGATCCCAAGGCCTGGGCCGTTCGGGATCTGCACCACGCCGCGCTCGTGTTCGATCGGGGTTTTGATCACCGCCTGACGGAACGGATTGTGGGTACGGTCGAATTCGAGGATCGGTTCGATCGGATTGACCCGAACCGGGCTCGGGATCATCGCCGCCATGAACTGCAATGCGGCGGCGATATGGACAGCGGTGCCCCAGACATGCGGCACGACGCGGATGCCATGCAGCGAGGCGAGATCGGCGACGCGCTTGGCTTCGGTAAAGCCGCCGACGCCGGCAAGGTCGGGCTGCAGGATATCGACGGCACGGGTTTCCACCGGCTCGCGCATGCCCCAGCGGCTGTGCCAGGTCTCGCCGCCGGCAACCGGGATCGGCTGACGGGCACGCACTTCGCGATAGGCCGCGAGCTGTTCCGGCACGACGGGTTCCTCGAACCAGTCGATGGTAAGTTCCGCAGCGGCCTGGCCGAACCTGATCGCCTCGATGGCGTCATAACCATGGTTGGCATCGACCATCAGCCGCATGTCGGGACCGACGGCGTCGCGCACGGCGCGGATGACGCGCAGATCTTCCTCGACGCCGAAGCCGATCTTGATCTTGCTGGCGTGAAAACCTTCATCCCAATAGCGGGCGACATCCGTCGCATTGTCCTCGACGCGATCGACGCCGTCGCGCTTGAAGCTGCCGGTCGCATAGGCCTTGATGCTCTCGCGGAACCGCCCGCCGAGCAGGATAGAGACCGGCACGCCGAAATGCTTGCCCTTGATGTCCCAAAGCGCGATGTCGATGCCAGAAAGCGCCGTGACGGCGAGGCCGCGCTGGCCCTGGTCACGCAGCGCATTATAGAGCCGCGCCCAGATCTTTTCGGTTTCGAGCGGGTTTTCGCCGATCAGCCAGTTCGCATAGGTTGCGACCACGGCGGCATTCGGCCGGGCAGGGCCGAGGCATTCGCCCCAACCGATCGTGCCGTCATCGCACTCGATCTCGACGAGCACATGGGCGCGGCGATCGAAGCGCATCGAGGCGCTTTCGAAGGCGACGTCGAGCCTGTGTTCGAGGAGATGGGTGCGGACGGAGACGATCTTCATGGATCAGCGCTTCCAGGGGCCGATGAGCTTCAGGAGCATCTCTTCTTCTTCCGCCGTCAGGTCGTCCAGCGGCGGGCGCACCTTGCCGGCATCGAAGCCCTGCAGGCGCACGCCGGCCTTGATGGCCGAGACGGCATAACCCTTGCGGCGATTGCGGATCGCCATGAAGGGATAGAAGAAGTCCTTGAGGATCTCCTCGCAGCGGGCGCGGTTGCCGGCGCGCAGCGCCTTGTAGAAATCGACGGCAAGACCCGGCACAAAGTTGAAGACCGCCGAGGAATAGGTGGTGAAGCCGGCGCCGAGATAGGCTTCGGCGAAGAGTTCGGCGGTTGGCATGCCGCCGAGATACATCAGCCGGTCACCCATCGTGGCGGTGATCTGTCGGACAAGCCCGATATCGCCGCTGCCGTCCTTGAAACCGATCAGGTTCGGGCATTCGTCGCAGAGGCGCTTCAGGGTGTCGACGGCCAGAATCGAGTTGTCGCGGTTATAGACCATGACGCCGATGCCCACCGACTGGCAGATGCGCTTCACATGCTGGTAGAGGCCTTCCTGCGGCGCATCGATCATGTAATGCGGCAGCAGCAGGATGCC
The DNA here is from genome assembly GCF_000732195.1 of Neorhizobium vignae. Lineage (GTDB taxonomy): Bacteria > Pseudomonadota > Alphaproteobacteria > Rhizobiales > Rhizobiaceae > Neorhizobium > Neorhizobium vignae. Next base: position 147,679 of record NZ_JNNU01000009.1, on the reverse strand, counting down.
GTCGGCGCCGGCCCTTTCGACCGCGCGGGCCATTTCGACGCCGACATGGGTGCCGAAACCGCAGCCGGAAACAATCGCGGTCTTGCCAGCGGCTTCCTTGGCTGCCGACACGATGGCGGGAACTTCATTGGGGGACAGCGAGAAGAATTCGCCCGTGCCGCCGGCGGCAAACAGAACCGGCGCATCGTAGCCCGACAGCCATTCCACATGGCGGCGATAGCTTTCCGGCTGGAACTGGCCTTCCTTGTCGAAATGGGTGACGGGAAAGGACAGGAGGCCGGCACCAAGTGCGACCTTGATTTCTTCAGGCGTCATCATGCGGATTTCCTCTGTAAGCGTCTCCTCCAGACAGAAATTGTCGTACAGGTTGCTCCGACTTGTGTCAACAAGTCATCTTACAGATTCACGGAGCTCCCGGAGCAGGGTGCGATAACGCAGCTGCGAACCCCGCAGATGACGGCGCATGGCATCGCGGGCGCGATCTTCGTCACCGTCGGAAATCGCCACGACGATGGCGTTGTGCTCTTCGTCGAGAAGCTTGATGTAGGTTGCCTGGTCGGCCTCCGAATCGTCTGGGCGCAGGGCTGCGCGCGGGATCAGGCTGCGACCGATCATCGTCAGGAACTCGCGGAAGCGGGGATTGTTGGTCGCCTCGGCGATGGCCAGATGCAGGGCAAAGTCCGCCTCGCTGGTCGGTTTTGCCGCTTCGAGACAGGCCCGGACCGCATAATGACGATCGAGGATGACCTCTTCCTGCGCCGGCGAGCGGCGAAGCGCGGCAAGCCCCGCGGCCTCGACTTCGACGGCGGTTCTGAGCTCCAGGAGCTCGATCATCGAGGATACGCGGGCGAGATCGATATTCGAGAGGGACAGCATGACCGGCTGAGCGGCGATCGAGGGTTCCAGCACGAAGACGCCGGCGCCCTGGCGGGCCTCCACCAGCCGGTCGGCGCGCAGCGATGCGATCGCCTCTCGCACGACAGTGCGGCTGACGCCATGCGCCTCGGTCAGCTGAGCCTCACTTGGCAGGCGCGAACCCGGCGGAAACTGGCCTGCCGCAATCGCCTGCCGCAGCGTTTCTCCGAGGCGGGAAACGAGCGTCCTCGATCCCCTGCCGGTATCGAGTCTGGTTTCAACGCTCATTTCATTCCTCCCTGCTCGGCGCCGCATCACACTATGGCGTCAACTCGCATGTCAAGCTGAGCGGCCGTGTCAAACCGGCCCCGACTTGTTGACCGAGCTTTCTCAACATGTATGATAAGTATCGACGCTTGTCACGAACAAGTTGGCCTACAAACCGGCCGATGAACTGGCCAATGAACTGGATTGCCGCGGTCGACGGGCCGCTTTCGGAGGATGATTTCTTGAAAAGACTTTTGATCACCGGTGCCGGCGGCGGCCTCGGACGCGCCATGCGCTCGCGACTTGCCGGTTTTGCCGAGACGCTTCGCCTCTCCGACATCGTCGATATCGGCGCGCCCGGGCCGAACGAGGAGGTCGTCACCTGCGACCTCGGAGACTCTGATGCGGTCATGAAACTGGTCGAGGGCTGCGACGGTATCCTGCATCTCGGCGGCATCTCGGTGGAGGACAAGTTCTCGAAAATCCTCAACGCCAACCTGCTCGGCCTCTACAATCTCTACGAAGCGGCGCGCGCCCACGGTCAGCCGCGTATCCTGTTCGCCAGTTCCAACCATGTCGTCGGCTTCTATCGCCAGGACGAGCATATCGACGTCAAGGCCCCGATGAAGCCGGATGGTCTCTACGGCGTTTCGAAATGTTTCGGCGAGGCGCTGGCGCGCATGTATTTCGAAAAATTCGGCCAGGAGACGGCGCTGGTCAGGATCGGCAGCTGCTTCGAAAAACCGATCAACCACCGCATGCTGTCCGGCTGGATGTCCTATGACGATTTCGCGTCCCTGATCGACTGCGTCTTCCGCGCGCCGATGCTTGGCTGCCCAATCATCTGGGGCATTTCCGATAATGACAGCAAGTGGTGGGACAATTCCCACGCCTCCTATCTCGGCTGGAAACCGAAGGACAATGCCGAGCGCTTCCGCGCCGAGCTGGATGCCAAGGGGCGTCCGGAACCGACGTCGCCGGCTGCCATCTATCAGGGCGGCATGTTCACTCAGGACCCGATCTTTTCGGAGGACTGAGCCGGCGATTGCCGGGTTCTTGTTTCCGGCTTTCGAACCCACCACATCAGCTCCTACTAAAACCTTCTCCTCTCTCAGAAGGTGTTTTCCGGAGTTCTTGTCATGGGATTTATCGATATTAATCCTCCCGTCCCCGAGGATGGCGTCCTTCGCGACGCCTATTCGGAGACGGTTGCCGGCGCGGTCGACCGCGTCGGTCCTGCCGTCAGCCGCATCGAGCGGCTCGGCGGCGTTGCCGGCCAAGGGGGCCATGGGTCGGGCTTTGCGATTTCGCCCGATGGCCTGATCATCACCAACCACCACGTCGTTTCCGACGCCAAGACGGTGCGCATCCGCAGCGCCAATGGCGCGGTCGGGCAGGGCGCTGTTCTCGGTCGCGATGCCGATACCGATATTGCGCTGGTGCGCGCCGACATGGACGTTCAGGCCTGGGCACGGCTCGGCGATTCCCAGAAATTGCGGCGCGGCCATATCGCGATTGCAATCGGCAATCCGCTCGGCTTCGACTGGTCGGTGACCTCAGGCGTCGTGTCTGCGCTCGGCCGCTCGATGCGCTCGTCCACGGGACGGCTGATCGACGACGTGGTGCAGACCGACGCCGCCCTCAATCCGGGCAATTCCGGCGGGCCGCTGGTCTCGGCCTCCGGCGAGGTGGTCGGCGTCAACACCGCGGTCATCCGCGGCGCGCAGGGCATTGCCTTTGCGGTCGCTTCCAACACCGCCAATTTCGTCGTCTCGGAGATCCTGCGTTTCGGCCATGTGCGGCGCGCCTTCATTGGCATCGTCGTCGACACGACCGCGCTGCCGCGCCGTGTGGCGGTGAAGGCCGGGATGACGCAAGAGACGACGGTGCGCATCCGCCGCATCGATGCGGGCAGCCCGGCTGACAAAGCGGGTTTGAAGGAAGGCGATTTCATCCTGGCGATCGACGGCCAGCCGGTCGGCGGCGCCGACGATCTGATCCGTCTCCTGGACGGGACCCGGATCGGCAAGGATACGCCGATCTCCGTCTACGATCTCGACTCGCGGATCGTCGATCACGTACTCGTTCCCGCCGCGCGGCCGCATAACGGCGCATGACGGCCCGGTGAGGCTGTCAGCCGAGGCGCCTTGCCTCAGGACAAACGGCTTCTCAACCGCTCCATCGCCGGTTCGTCGAAACCGAGATAGACGAGATAGTCCCGTACGCTGCCGTAATTCTTGCCGATATGGTCCAGCGCCTGGCGCATGCTGCGTGGTTCGGAGGCCAGAACGATATCGACGAGAGCTGCGGGCGTGCCACGGCCGAGGGCGCGATCCCTTAGCCCCGCGATCAGCGGACCGGAAATCGTCGCCGTCAGGGCGTAATCCTCGATAATGGTCGTCTCATCGACACCGGCATTGGCGAGCAGCAGGGCCGAGATCACGCCGGTGCGGTCCTTGCCGGCGCTGCAATGGAAGAGCACGGCTCCTTCAGGCGCGTCGGCGATGGTCTTCAGGACTTCGGCGATGGCCGGCTGGCAGTCGTCGATCGCCTGGCAGTAACGGTCGCCCATGTCGAAGCTCACCGCAGCATTTGCCATCATCTCCACCGGCGCCAGTGCCGAAAACAGCGGCGTGTTGTGGTAGCGCACTTCGGCATGGCCCACGAACGGATTGGCTTCGGCGGCGATTTCGTGGGCATTGCGCAGGTCGATGACGGTTGTCAGTCCGTTGTCCAGCAAGGTGTCGATATCGGCCCCGCTCAGGCGGTGCAATGCGTCGCCGCGCAGGATCGAGCGCCAGCGGGTCAGGCCGCCGTTGGCAGTCCTGTAACCGCCGAGGTCGCGGACATTGTGGGCGCCTTCCAGCGCGATCAGGCGTTCGTAGTTCAGCATATCAGCGGATTCCGGATTTCATGAAGGATTCGATGACGTGGCGCTGCAGGACCAGGTAGATGATCAGGATCGGCAGGCTGGCGAGTGCGGACGCCGCCATCAGCGGGCCCCAGAGATTGCCCTCCTGGGTCATGAACATCTGCAGGCCGATCTGGACGACCGAGTTTTCCGGCTTGCGTGACAGAAGCAGCGGCCAAAAATATTCGTTCCAGGCGGAGATGAAGGCAATGATCGACAGCGAGGCGATCGGTGCGCCCATGTTCGGCACGACGATCTGCCAGAGGATCTTCCAGCTTCTCGCGCCGTCGATGCGCGCCGCTTCGAGGATCTCGGTCGGGAAGGAGCGCATCGCGTTGTAGAGCAGCAGAATGGCAAAGGCATGCGCCGCATTCGGCACGATGAGACCGGTCAGCGTATCCAGAAGACCGAGCCGCGAGGCGAGCACGTAGTTGGGGATCATCGTAACCTGGAAAGGCACCAGCCAGGAAAGCGCGATGAGCCCGTGGATGACGCCGGAAAGGCGCATGCGCCAGCGGACCAGCGCATAGGCCGCAAACAGGCCGGTCACGACCTGCAGGAGCGCCGTCGCGGCGGATACGATCGTGGTGTTGATCAGCATCCCGATCATCGGAATGCGGGTCAGCACGAAGACATAGTTTTCGAGCGAGGGGTTGGACGGCCAGAGCGAGGTGGAGAAGATCTCGTTCTCCGGCCGAAGCGAGGTGACGATCATCCAGTAGATCGGAAAGATCGACAGGAAAGACAGGAGGATCATGACAGCATGCACAGCCAACCGGCGGGCATGGCCAGCCTTCGGCCCGGCGGTGGCAAGCGAGGCAAGATCAGGCGAAACGTCAATTGTCATAGACCGCGAACCTTTTCGTGAGCCACATGCAGGCCGCTGCAACCACCGCAAAACCGGCAAAGGCGATCATGCCGGCCGCCGAACTCCAGCCGGCCGACATGGTCTGGAAACCGTATTCCCAAAGCAGGTAGAAAATGTTGGTTGTCGATTTCAGGGGGCCGCCATTGGTGAGCACGTTGATATAGGCGAAGCTCCATTGCGCCCCGAACAGGATGGTCATCATCGACAGAAGCAGGATGGTCGGCGACAGCAGCGGCAGTCTTATATCGCGGATGATGCCCCAGCGGCTGGCGCCGTCGATGCGTGCTGCCTCGATATAGGAGGCGTTGATGCCGGCATTGGCGGCGGAAAACAGCAGGGTGGAAAAGCCGATCAGCTTCCAGCCGGTGATCCAGGTCAGGGTCGCAAGCGCATAGTTCGGGTCGGTCAGAAAACCGATGCGGCCGAGACCGATCGTCTCCAGGCCAAGTGTGATCAGCCCCTGGTCCTCGTTGAGCAGCCAGCGCCAGAGAATGGCCGCGACGACGGGGGCGACGATCATCGGCACGAAGATCAGCGCGCGATAGATCGTCCGCGCGCGGCCCTCGAGATCCTGGGTCCAGATCGCCACGAAGAGCGGAATGATCACCGACATCGGGAAGAGGCCGAGAATGTAGAAAAGCGTGTTCCAGAGGGCGGCGCGCATTTCGGGCAAGGCGAACAGGCGCTGGTAGTTGGTGAGGCCCACGTAGCGCTGCGGGGAGGTCGGCAGCATGTTCCACTGGTAGAACGAGAGCTGGAAGGCCTCGACCAACGGCACATAGGTCCACATCATGAGGAGACACAGCGCCGGGGCCAGATAGAGCCAGGGCTGCACGGTGAATGGGCCGCGCTGGCGGCCAGCCGCGGGCGCCCGGGCAACGGCGAGCGGTCTTGCGAGATCGGCCTGGATGTCGGTCATGAAATTTCCCCGAAAGGTCCCCGACGGGACAACGATGCCGGACGGGAAAGCGAGACCCGCCCGGCATCTCCTCGTGATTGGTTACGGCATCAGATCCTGGCCCTGATCCTGGGCGGCTTTCAGCGTTGCGACCGGATCGCCCTTGCCGAAGACGGCTTCGCGCACCGAGTCCATCATCATCTTCTCGACCTGGCGGTAGTTCGGGCCGGGGAAGGCGACGTTGGCCGTGAGACGGTTCAGCTGTTCCAGGTTGGCGCGGAACATCGGATTTTCCTTGACCCACGGGCCGAGATAGTTCGGGTCGTCCACGATATCGAGACGCAGCGGCAGGTAGCCGATCTTGCTGGTGATGACCGTATAGGCTTCCTTGCTCGTCAGGTACTTGAGAAGCTCGTAGGCTGCACGCTGCTTGGCGGGATCCTTGCTGAAAACGAAGAGGGCGCTGCCGGAATTGGTCGGGGCGGTCGGCTTTTCGCCGAAGGACGGCATCGGGGCGATGCGCAGGTCGAACTTGCCCTGGGAGGCCTTCTTGTAGGCGCCGAGTGTCGCGGTCGTATAGACGAACATTCCGAGATTGCCGGCTGCGAAGGTGTCCGAGCCGCTGGCCGGATCGATCCTGGCATGGGCGCCGCTATCGACCATGTCGCGCAGCATCTTGACGGCCTCGGCGGCATTCTTGTCCGCGTAAGTGAGCTTGTTGCCGTCGCGCACCCTGCCGCCGTTCGACATGACGATCGCCTGGTAGACGAAAGTGCCGTCGCTCGGGCCGTAAGCACCCGGGAAGAAGCCGTTCTTGCCGGTCTTTTCCTTGATCGCCTTGCCGGCGATGTTGACGTCGGCCCAGGTCTTCGGCGGATTGTTCGGGTCCAGACCCGCCTGCTTGAAGAGGTCGCCGTTGTAATAAAGGACAGGCGTCGAGAAAGTGTAGGCGAGACCATAGGTCTTGCCGTCTACCTTGCCGAGTTCGAGACCTTTGGGGATCATGCCGGCGAGATGGTCCTTCAGTTCAGCCGGTTTCACCATGTCCTCGAGCGCATTGCCCCCGAGATCGGATGCGATGAAGATCAGGTCGCGGAAGGTCAGCTGGGCGACGTCCGGCTGCTTGCCGGCGACGATATCGGCCTGGACGCGGTTGATGATCTCGTTCGACGGCACGGCGATCGTCTCGACCTTCACGTTCGGGAATTTCTTCTCGAAGCCGGCGATCAGTTCCTTGGTGGCCTCGGAGCCGATGCCGGCAGAGGCGAGGTTGTAGTTGTAGAAGCTGATCGTGACCGGCTTGTCGACCGTGGCGGGCATTTCGGCGAAAGCGCCGAAGGGAAACATCGAGGCGGCGGTGAGCGTCGCCAGAAGCTTGAGCGTGGTTCTGCGCAGCATTTTGCGTGTCTCCGGGTGAGGGTTATTCAGCGGCGACCGGCATTGCCCGGGCCATCAGAAGTTCGAGCGGATAGGTGTTGAGCTCGGCGCGATCGGACGGCAGCGGCACGAAGGCCATGGTGAGGCCGGACGGGCGGATCGTGCCGATGCCGAAGGAGGCGCCGCGCACCATGCGCAGGATGTCGGTGCGCAGGATGTCGGTGGCGGCATGCTGGCCGGTGCCGACGACGACCGGAATGCCATGCCAGACGGAGACGCGGTCGTGATGGATATGGCCGCTCAGGATGCCGATGATGTTGCGGCCCTTCAGCAGTTCGCGAAAACGTTCCGACTGCGGGAAATGGATCGTCCGCCAGTGGGTGGCATCGGCTTCCTCGCCGAGTGCCGGCGGGTGGTGGACGACGATCAGCTTCGGCAGGTCGGGATGGCTGTCGAGGGTCGAGGCGAGCCAGTCGAACTGTTCCGGATCGATCGTGCCGCCGATCAGGCCGGGCGTCGTCGAGTCGATGGTGATGATGTGGATGCCGTCGATGATCGTGTCGTGGTCGTAGGGCGCATCCGGATCATGAGCCTCGATGCCCATGCCCTCGTAGAAGCCGGGGCGGGTGTCGTGATTACCGAGCGCGTAGACGACAGGAACATCGATCCTGGCGTCGATGATCTCCTTCAGCCGGCGAAAACTTTCCGCATCGCCGCGATTGGTGAGGTCGCCGCTGGCGACGACGAATTGCGGCCTCGGCGTCACGGTCGCGACGAGATCGAGCACCTGATGCAGCGTCTCGGTCGTGTCGCTGTGCAGATGGCTGTCGTCGGCGGTGCCGATGTGCAGGTCGGTCAGATGGATGAATGTGGTTTCGCGTCGCACCGGATGCCTCCATGGATGACGGTTTCGTCAGGAGGACCGTTAGAAGGGGTTTGTTTCGAGGGAGTGACGGATTTCGAATGCCGTTCGAAACCGGTTCAGCGACGGAACATCGGCGCGATCACCTCGACCATGCGGGCGATGACGATGTCCGGATCGTCGAGGTCGATGCTGTAATTGGTCAACACTTCCGTACGTGACCGCGAGCGGGTGACCTGCGAGCGGATGCCGAGCGCACAATTGAGCCGCCAGCCGATATCAACGTCGTCGAGCCAGGGCGCTATCCGCTTCAGATGCGGGACGAAAGCCCGATGATGTTCGACGTTGTCGATGATGCGGCGGTAATGCGGCGCGCGCTCCCGGTGGGTCTTCGCCATCGAGGTGAAATGCGACAGGACCGGATAGCTGGAGGTCGGGTCGAGGCTCCAGCGGATCGACGGGCCGACCAGGGCGGCGATGACTTCATCGAGATCCGGTGGTTCAGGCGCCCGGCGATCGGCGGCTTTGCGCAGCAGGCTCAGCCGCTCGGCATTGAGCCGCCGGTAGACCCGCTCGGCGACGGCTGCCACCAGTTCTTCCTGGGAGCCGAAATGGTAGCTGATGGCCGACGGCGTCGCATGCGCTTCGATGGCGATCCGCCGTGCGGTCAGATCCTCCAGAGCCTCGGCTTCGCAAAGCAGATGCTCGCAGGCATCCATGAGCCTCATGGCTGTGAGATTGGTGCGGCCGTGCATGAACTCACCCTCGATGAGGGCAGCCTAGACCGCTTCTGTGTAGGGTGGATGACAGTGCGGGAAAACGCCTAGGCCACATCTGTGCGGGCCGTTTCCTTGTCGAGCGGGCGGGCGAAAGGTGCTGGCCAATTGTCCCTTTCGTCATCGCCATCCTGGCCATCGCGAAACTCGTCCATGCGGTGCTTGATGGCCAGCGCATAGATCGTATCGAGGATGTTCCGGTCACGCAGGTGGGGATCGGTGAGGCCGAGCAGCGCGGCCCGAACGATCTTCCTGCTCGATGTTTTCGGGCAGCGTTTGTTGACGAATTTGAACAATGCGTCGTCCGTGAGGCCATCCATCGCGCCGTCGACCAATGCCTCGTAAACCTTTCGTTTTTCTCCCATTACACTTCCCCGCACTCAATCAAAATGACTATGTCATATAACTGTCATCATTCATCTTGGGGGAAATATGGCAAGGGCCTGGAACAAAACTTATGAGGGATAGCGTTCACTGGACATGTGTGACGAATTGAAATGGCGCTGTGGCATCTCTAGTTTCGCCGCGGCAACGGGATTGGGAGAAAAAGAGTGAGGATAGGTGCGGGAATTCTCGGGGCGGCGCTCTGCCTTGGGGTGGTGCCTCTCGAGGCGTCGGCGCAGAGCCAGTGGCAGCCGGTCGAGCAGATCCAGACCTATTCCATCACGGGTGACTCCGGGGTCGATCTCTACGCTTCCATCGGCGAGCGTGGCCCGAAGATCGGCAAGGAGGTGCGCGCCATCGCCCATACCAATTTCAAGCTGACCTGGACCCGTGATTACCGGCCGCAGCCGGACGGCGCCTGTACGCTGGTTTCGGCGCGGCCGAAGCTGATCATCACCTATACGCTTCCCAAGCCGGCCTCGGCGCTTTCCCCCGAACTCAAGAGGAAATGGGATACCTTCTTTACCGGCGTCCACAAGCACGAACTGGTCCACGGCGTCATCATCACCGACATGGTGAAGGAGATCGAGCGGGTAAGCGTGGGGCTCAGCGTCACCGACGATCCGAAATGCGTAAAGATCAGGACCGAACTGACCGCCAAACTCGGCGAGATTTCGAAGGCCCAGCAAAAACGCAGCAGCGACTATGACCGGATGGAGATGGGCGAGGGTGGCAATGTCCACCAGCTTATCCTGCAGCTGGTGAACGGCCCCGCCAGATAGGCCGCCGCATAGATTGATTCATCAGTTGGCTGGAAGCTTTTGCTTTTTCTGATGAATTCAACGGTTGCACTATCTCTTGCGCATCACGTTGACGAAGAGCACGCCGACGATCGCCATGACACCGCCGATCGCGCCGATCAGGGTCGGCACTTCGCCGAGCCAGAGGAAGCCGATCAGGGTGGCGGTCGGAGGAACGCCGTAAAGGAAATTGGCGGCCCGGGCGGCAGACAGCCGCTTCAAGGCGATCGCCCAGGTGACGTAGCCGATCGCGGTCGGGAAGAGCACCAGATAGGCGATGCCCCAGTTGACGTCCGCCGGAGCGGCGGCAAGCGCCTGAAGAGTGGATGGGACGGCCGGCAGGAGCGGGATGGAGCCGATCAGCATCAGCCAGGCGGTGACGGCCAAGGCGGGCATGCGGCCGAGGATCGGCTTCTGCAGCACACTTGCAATCGCCGAGCAGAGGGCCGCGCCGAGGATGAGGATCGCGTTCGGATCGAGATCGAAGCCATCCTCGCCGGAGGCCGCAATCAGAGCCACGCCGGCAAAGGAGATCGCCGTTCCGACCCAGCCCCAGCGGCCGAACCGCTCACTGAGCACGAACGTGGCGATAAGGGCGGTGAAGACCGGCATGGTGTTGATGATGAAGCTGGCCGGGCCGGCCGCGACGGTTCGCTCGCCCATGTTGAGAAGAACGGCATAGGCCGCGATGAAGAGTACGGCTGCCGCGACGAGGCGAAGGACATCGCCCCTGGCCGGAAGGGCTGGCCGGACAGCGGCCAGATAGACGACCGCAATCAGGGCGGCAGGAACATAACGTGCCGTGGCAAGCTCGATCGGGGTCAGCGGCCCGAGCGCGATGCGGATCACGGCGAAGGACGAGGCCCAGACAACGATTGTCACCAGGATCGCCAGGAACGCGATCACATCAAATCCCTGTCTCTCGTCTGTTGCAGTACTCATGGCGACCGTGCTCATCTCTTTCTCCCTCGAAGCGTGGAAGCCAGGATTTAGCTCCACGCATCCGTGCTTGAAAAGCACCGCGATCGATGATCATATGTGCCTATGGTTCACAGCTCGCAGACTTTACCACCGCTCGACACGCTCGAGACTTTCGCTCGCGCGGCGCGTCTCGGATCGTTTTCCGCAGCGGCGGAAGAGGGCGGCGTCACCCATGGCGCGGTCTCCCGGCAGATATCCCGGCTGGAGCGCTGGATGGGCGTCCGCCTCTTCGCACGCGAGGCCCGCGGTGTGACGCTGACACCGGAAGGCATACGGTTTTTTGCTCGCGCGGAAGAGGCCTTGGCACTGCTCGTCGATACGGACGAGCGGTGGCTGCCGCGCCGCAACAAGACGGTCGTCCGGCTTTCGGTGACGCCATCGGTCGCCTCGCTCTGGCTGTTTTCGCGCCTGTCGAAACTGGAGGCCGCTGACATTCATCTGGAACTGATCCTCGAACATCGGCTGGCGGATTTCAGCGAGGGGATTGACCTCGCGATCCGCTGCGGCAAGGGACCCTGGGCCGGCGTGCGCAGCCTGCCGCTGTGGCAGGAGAAGCTCGTGCCGATCGCGGCGCCTGCCATCGCCGAACGTCTGGCCGGGCGGTCGGATGCGAAATCCCTGCTGGAGATTCCTATTCTGCACGATTCGAACGTGGAGGCCTGGCGGCGCTGGCTGGCAGTGGAGGGCGTCGACTACGTACCGCGTGGGCAGGACCGGCGGTTCGAGGATTATAACCTGGTGATCGACGCCTGCGCGCAAGGGCTCGGCATCGCGCTCGCCCGGCCGCCGCTTGCGGACGCGGCGCTTGCCTCCGGCCGGGTCGTCGCCGTGTCGGGAAGGACCATCGATCACCATGTCGCCTTCCATCTGATCCGCCCGAACGACGCGATGAAGGCGTCCGGTGCCGAGTTCGCGCGGCGTTTCCTGCAGGAGGCGGGGCTCGACGAGGCGGCTATCGCCGCCTTCACCGCGCCGGGACGGGGCAAGGGTTAGCACCCTTCCTATTGGCAATCGCTCTGCCGGCTCTAGTTGCTCCGGAAAACAGGATCTGAGGAGCATTCCATGAGCACAAAGGCGACGATAGCAAGGATTTGGCGGGGGCGTACGCGCACCACAATTGCTGACGAATACGAGGCCTATCTGCTGGAGACGGGTATTCCGCCGCTCGTCAGAACCGCGCTTGCCGTCCAGCTTTTTCGCGAGGAACTTGGCGATGAAACGGAGTTCGTGACGACGTCCTATTGGCCCGACTTCGAGTCGATGGCGGCGTTTACCGGCGGTGATCCGAACAAGGTGCATCATCTCGACCGCGACCCGCATTACCTCGTTGAACTGCCCGAGCGGGTGGCGATCATGAAAATCCTGGTCGACCGGAGTTAGTCGTCCCTACCGTGCCCGATCCCACGATCGCCGATCAGTGGGAGGCCTCACGCACCGCCGTTGTCCCTGGCGAAGCGGGCGATATCCGCATGGGTGCCGAACCAGACGCCTTCGTGGCCCTGGATATGCCTGATCAGTTCCTCCAGCACGAAGATGCGCGAGCGGTAACCCGACACATGCGGATGCATGGTGAGCAGGAACAGTCCGCCTTCGATATAGGCGCGGTCGAATTCCCGCTTGAAGATGTCGAGCACCGAGGTCGGCGGCGTGTAGGGGCGGAGCGCCGTAAACCGGTTCATGTTGAAATAGACCGCGTCGTCGCGGATCCATTCGACCGGCAGTTCGACCATGCCGGTCGGCTCGCCGTCTTCGACCAGTTCATAAGGGTCGTCATCGGCCATCAGTGAGGAATCGTAGATGAGCCCGAGTTCGCGCTCGATCTTCAGGGTTTCATAGGAAAAATCCCAGGAAGGCGTGCGCATGCCGACCGGGCGGATGCCGGTGATCTTTTCGAGCGTATCGGCGGCGCGGAAATGCAGTTCCCGTTCCTTGTCGGCCGGAACCTTGGTGTTCACCTCGTGGATCCAGCCATGCAGGCCGATCTCGTGGCCTTCGGCGATGACGCGCCGCTGTTCGTCCGGATAGAGGAGGGCCGCGACGGCCGGAACGAAGAAGGTCGCCGGGACATCGGCATTCTTCAGCGTTTCTAGGATGCGCGGCACGCCTATGCGGTTGCCGTATTGCCCCTGGGACATGCGGCCGATCGATTCACCGCCGTCACGTAGTTCGTTGGTCTCATGGTCGCTGTCGAAGGAAAGGGCAACTGCGCAGCGGGCGCCATCCTTCCAGGCTTTCGGCTTCAGCGAGCGGCCGGCGCGCACCTTGTTGACCTTGCCGCGCCAGGTGGCCTCGTCCCATTCCCAGGGTTCCATGTCCCGTTCTCCCTTTTGTTATTCCGCCGCCTCGGGCAGCACAGGCACGGCCGCGAGCAGCCGCCTGGTATAATCATGCTGCGGGTCGGCGTAGATCGTCGACGCCACGCCTTCTTCGACGATCTTGCCGCGATACATGATCGCGACGCGGTCGCAGAGATGCCTGACCACCGACAGATCGTGGCTGATGAAGATCAGTGACAGGTCGAGTTCGGCACGCAGGCGGATCAGCAGGTTGATGATCTGCGCCTGGATCGAGACGTCGAGCGAGGCGACCGGCTCATCGCAGACAATCACATCCGGCTGCATGGCAAGCGCGCGAGCAATCGCGATGCGCTGGCGCTGGCCGCCGGAGAACTGGTGCGGGAAACGGTTGGCGAAGGTGGGGTCAAGCCCGACTGCCGCCAGCCATTCCTTGACATAGACGAGGGCTTCGGCCCGGCTCACGAGCTTGTGCGCGAGCGGACCTTCGGCGATGATGTCACCGATCCGCATGCGGCCGTTGAGCGAGGCGAACGGATCCTGGAAGATCGTCTGGATGCGTGTGGTGATTTTTCGCGCATTGCGGCCCTCGCTCATCACCGGTCTGCCGTTGAGGCGGATCGTACCCGAGGTCGGGACCGTGATGCCGGCCGCCATGCGGCCGAGCGTCGATTTTCCGGAGCCGGACTCGCCGACGAGGCCGAGCACTTCGCCGCGCTTTAGCGTGATCGTGACGCCGTCGACTGCCTGCACGACCGGCAGCGGCTGGGCAATGCCGGATTTGATCGCCAGGCTCCTGAAGAGGCCCGCCGGCTTCTCGAAGCGCTTCATGGCATTGTCGACGACGAGATACGGGCTGCCGAGCGGCGGCAGGTTCAATGTCGTGGACTTGCGCGGCGGCGGTGCCGCATCGGCAATGCCGCTGCCGCGCAGCAGCAATTGGCCGGGCTTGGCGCGCGAGGGCAGCGCGTCGAGCAGCGCCTTGGTGTAGTCGTGCTGCGGGCGGGTGAGCACGCCGAGCGCCGGGCCGATCTCGACGATCTTGCCGGACCGCATTACCGCGACCCGATCGGCCAGGGACGATACGACTGCGAGGTCATGGCTGATCCAGATCAGCGCGGTCCCGAGCTCGGCCACCAGCTCCTTCATCTCCGTGAGAATTTCCGCCTGGATCGACACGTCGAGGGCCGTCGTAGGCTCGTCGCAGATGATCAGCTTCGGCCGGTGCAGCAGGGCGATCGCGATCGCGACGCGCTGGCGCATGCCGCCGGAGAATTGATGCGGGAAGAAATCTACCTTGCGTTCCGGCTCGCTGATGCGGACCTGCGCCAGCGCCTTGATCGCTCTTTCGCGGGCATCGGCCGCGCTGATGTTTTCATGCGCTTCGAGCGCCAGCTTGATCTGGGTGCCGATGCTAAGCACCGGATTGAGCGTCATCATCGGGTCCTGGAAGACCATGGAAATGGTCTTGCCGCGGATGGCGCGCAATTCATGAGGCGGCAGGCCGATCAGTTCGCGGCCTTCGAGCCTGATCGAACCCTCGACGATGCGGCCGGGCTCGTCGATCAGGCCGATGATCGAGAAGCCGGTGATCGACTTGCCGGACCCGGATTCGCCGACGAGGCCGAGCACTTCGCCCGGCGCCAGCGAAAACGAGACGCCATCGACCGCCTTGATTTCGCCGCGGCCGCTCGGAAACCAGGTCTTGAGGTTGGTGACTTCGAGAAGCGGGGCACTCGTCGTTTCAGTCATCGGCGGAGCCTCGGATTGAGCTGGTCACGGATCTGGTCGCCGACGAGGTTGAGCGAGACGATGAACAGGATCAGCGCGACGCCGGGATAGATCGAGATCCAATAGCGACCGGAGAGCAGATATTGGAAGCCGTTGGCGATCAGCATGCCGAGCGACGGTTCGGTCGGCGGCAGGCCGACGCCCAGGAAGGAGAGGGTGGCTTCGAGCGAAATGGCGCTCGCCACCTGCACCGTGGCGACGACGATCAGCGGCGGCAGGGAGTTCGGCAGGATATGCTTCAGCACGACGCGCCAGGGCGACAGCGGGATGGAGAGCGCCGCCTCGACATAATCCTTCTGTCGTTCGGCCGATGCCGCGCCATGGGCGGTGCGGGCGAAATAGGCATATTGGGCGAAGATCAGCGCCATGATCAGCTGGTAACGCCCCTGGCCGAGAAGGGCTGCGATGACGAAGGCGAGCAGAATTGCCGGAAAGGACAGCTGCAGGTCGACGATGCGCATGGCGAGGCTTTCGAAACGGCCGCCGATATAGGCAGCCGAACAGCCGACCACCGCGCCGATCACGAAGGCGATGCCGCCGGCAATTACGCCCATCTGCAACGAGATGCGCAGGCCGTAGATGATCGCGGACAGCAGGTCGCGGCCTTGCGAGTCCGTGCCGAGCCAATGAGTGTAGCCGCCGGTGCCGACATAACCCGGCGCGCGTCGCGCATCGCGCAGCACTAGGCTGGTCAGGTCATACGGATCCTGCGGCGTGACCAGCGGCGCTATGATCGCGGTCAGCACGATCAGGAAAACGACGATCGCGGCACCTGTCGCGACCTTGTTGCGGAAGAATTCCTCTAGGAAACGGCCAAGCAGAGTATCGCGCATCAGGCACGTCCCTTTCGCAGGCGCGGATCGAGCAGCGCATAGGTTAAATCGACGATCAGGTTGATGACGATGAACAGGAGGGCGACGAGCATCAGGTAGGCGACCATGACCGGCCGGTCGAGCGAGGTGATGCTGTCGATGATCAGCTTGCCGAGGCCGGGCCAGGAAAAGATGGTTTCGGTGACGACCGCAAAGGCGAGCGTCGAGCCCAGTTCCAGGCCGAAGACGGTGACGAGCGGGATTGAGATCAGCCGCAGCACATGCCGGCTTAGCACCGTGAATTCCGACAGGCCGGCGGCGCGGGCGAATTTCACCGTGTCGCTCAGCATCAGTTCGCGGGTGCCGGCGCGGGCGAGCCGGATCATCAGCGAGAATTTGAAGAGTGCGAGGTTCAGAGCCGGCAGCACGAGATGCGCGAACCCGTCGCCGGTGAGGAAGCTGAAATCGACACCGAACAGGTTCACCGTCTCGCCGCGTCCGCCGGCCGGCATGCAGCCGCATTGAACGGCAAATACCATGATCAGCATCAGGCCGAACCAGAAGGTCGGCACCGAGAAGCCGAGGATCGAGATCGCCATGATGGCACGGGAAACCAGGCTGTGCGGCCGGTAGCCGGCGTACATGCCGATCGGGATGCCGACGAGGCTGGCAAATAGAACGGCTGCCAGCGTCAGTTCCAGGGTGGCCGGCAGGCGGGTGAGGATCAGCTCGCTGACCGGGATGCTATAGACGAGGGAGCGGCCGAAATCGCCTTCGACGATCCGGCCGAGAAAGGCGAAATATTGCCGCCATAGCGGCTGGTCGAGCCCGTATTGGGCAATCACCGCGGCACGGATGTCCTGCGTCGCATCCGGAGAGATCAGTACGTCGATGGGATTGCCGACGGCATAGACGCCGCAGAAGACGAGTGCCGACATCGCGATGACTACGATGGCCGCCTGCCACAGGCGTTGCAAGACGAAACCTAACATGTATTCCCCTGTTCTTGTCCCCAGGCCCGTCTTCTGCGGGTTCGGAGGGGTGAGGCGTCCCGAAGGATGTCTCGCCGTCAGTGCCAGTCGTTTTCGAGAAGGTCGCGGGTTTCCGCGACGGCCACCTCCCAGATCGCCAGCATGTCCTCGTCGGGTCGCTGATAGAGGCCGTGATAGTTGCCGTCGCCGAGCAGTGCTCGCTTGCGGGCTGCATCGACGCGGGCAAGGCCGGCGAAGTCTATCTTCGGCTTAGCACCGGTCGGCTGACGCTGGTCGGTGGTGCGGGTCCAAGGGAAGTTCTCCATCCAGGAGGCGTGCGAGGCGGCGGGATCGGTTTCCTGCACCTTCGCCCAGGTGTTGGGCGCCCGCCACCAGTCGTGGAATTTCACCGAGGCGTCCGGATAGGCATTCAGCCATTCGGAAATGACGGCAGTCGCCGGCGTGTTGCCGCCATGGCCGTTGACGATCAGGATGCGGCGGAAGCCGGAACGGTGGATGCTGTCCATCAGGTCGCGGATCACGCCGATATAGGTGGACAGCGTCAGCGTCAGCGTGCCTGGAAAGGTCGCAAACGACGAAGCGAGGCCGTAGGGCACGACCGGAAAAACCGGAATGCCGAGCGGCTCCGCCGCGTCGAGCGAGACCTTCTCCGCAAGGATCATGTCGGTCGCGAGGCTGAGATAGGCGTGCTGTTCGACGCTCCCGATGGGCAATATGCAGCGATCATCCTCGGCCGCCCGTTCCTCCACCTGCATCCAGTTCATGTCCGCGATCTTCATAAATTCCCACCTGCATCCGCGCCGCGCAAAAAATGATCAAAATCTCGCGCTTGCGCACAAAAAATGTGCCTTGACAGGCGCTGCGCCGATCAAGTGCAAGGTTCCATACGGAACTAAAAAAAGAGATTGACAGCCAAATAACCTACCGTCAAGTTCCATACGGAACAAAATCCGGGCGAGTTTCTGCGGGAGCTGATGGCGTTGGAATTGGAAATCTCATCCTTCGATGCGCTCCTCAGGCAGGGTGGCAAGGCCGCAGCCGGCAGTCACGGCGTCGACGATCTGGTCTCCGTGAAGCTGTGGCAGAACCCCTGCTGGCTTTCGTTCCGCATCAATTTCCTGGCGCTGCAGTTCAACGAGCCGATCTATCGCTGGATCGAGAAGGAGTACGGGCTCGCCCGGCCTGAATTCGTCGTTCTCTATTCGCTCGGCCTTTCGAACGGCCTGACGGCGAGCGCCATCAGCAGCTCCTCGGGTTTCCCGAAGAATACGATGAGCCGGGCGATCCAGAAGCTGATCGACAAGAACATCATCCGCCGCGAGATCGACGCGGCGGATCTTCGAAGCTTCGTCCTCTTCATCACGGACGAAGGAAAGCGCATCGTCGATCAAGCCATGCAGCCGATGGTGGAGCGCGAAAAGGTCATGCTGTCGGGGCTGACCCCTGCCGAAAAGCTGATGCTCTCCGAACTGCTGGCGAAAGTCGTCGTGGATTCACCCAACTGGCCTCCAATGATAAATATAGAGGAGAACGAAGAATGACGATTTTGAAGACATTCCGCACCGCGGCTCTCGCCGCCGTCCTGCTCGGCGGCGTTTCGGGTGCCGCCCTTGCTGCAGACCTGATGATCGGCGTGCGCGCCGGCCCGCTGTCGGTCGATCCACATTTCACCGCCGCCGGCACCCATGCCGAGGCGGTCAAGCATATCTATGACTCGCTGGTGAAATCCGGCAACAATCTCGAGCTCGAGCCGGGACTTGCGACCAGCTGGAAGGCCATCGACAACACGACCTGGGAGTTCAAGCTCCGTCCTGGCGTCAAATTCCATGACGGTTCGGATTTCACCGCCGAGGACGTAAAGTTCTCGATCGAGCGTATTCCGGCGGTGACCGGCCCGAACCCGACCACCATCTATGTCCGCCGCGTGCGCGGCATCGAGATCGTCGATCCGCTGACGATCCGCATCAAGACCGATGGTCCGGCACCGAACCTGCCGAACGATTTCATCCGCCTCTTCATCGTGTCGCACACGGCCGCCAAGGACTTTTCCGCCAATGCCGAGAAGGCGTCGGAAGGCTTCAATTCCGGCAAGGCGGCAATCGGCACCGGCCCCTACAAGTTCGTCTCCTGGACGCCGAAGGAACAGCTCGTCTTGCAGAAGTTCGACGGTTACTGGGGCGAAAAGGAGCCCTGGGACAAAGTCACCCGCAAGGAAATCCCCAATGATGCGGCCCGCGTCGCACAGCTGAAGGCCGGCCAGGTCGATCTGATCTCTCGCATTCCGGCCTCCGACGTGCCCACGCTCGAGAAGGACTCCAAGCTCACCGTCGTGCGCCAGGACAGCGTCTACCTCTTCAACATCGCCTTCGATTTCCGCGATAAGCCGCCGCAGGTCAGCGCCAAGGACGGTTCACCGCTGCCGAAGAACCCCTTCCAGGATCCCAAGGTGCGCGAAGCCTTCGATCTGGCGATCGACCGCGAAACGATCACCGAGATCGCCATGGAGGGCATGGGCAGCGTTCAGTCGCAGCTCGTGACGCCGAACATCTTCGGCTGGAACCCGGCCGTCAAATCCACGAAGGCCGATCCGGCAAAAGCCAAGAAGCTGCTTGCCGAAGCGGGTTATCCGAACGGCTTCAAGGTGACCTTCTCCTTCACCAACGACCGCCTGCCGGGCGACAAGGATGTCGGCACGACGATCGCCCAGATGCTGACCGCGGTCGGCATCCAGGCAGAGGCGAACGCCCAGCCGGGCGCGGTCTTCTTTCCGGCCAATACACGCGGCGACTACTCGATGACCATGTCGGGCTGGGGCACGCTGACGGGTGAATCGAACTACACGCTATCGTCGCTCGCCCACAGCAATGACCCGGCGACCAAGCTCGGTGCCTTCAACCTTCGCGGCTATGTTAACAAGACCATGGACAAGCTGATCGAGGACGCCGCCGTCGAGATGGACGCCAAGAAGCGCGAAAAATTCCTGATGGACGCCAATGCGCTGGTTTCGACCGACCGGCCCTATCTGGCGATCGCCTCGACCGTCTCGGCCTGGGGCATGAAGAAGGGCATCGCCATCGTTCCCCGTTCCGACGAGGACACGCTGGCGATGAACATTCGCCCGGCGAAATAAGGCCTCCCACCACGTGAGCAACCGGCCGGGCACCTTGCCCGGCCTTTTTTCTGAAAAGACCTCAAATTCAGACAGGGAGAGGGACCGATGGGAAAGATTGCACTGGCGATCCATGGCGGCTGCGGCGTCATGGCAAAGCTCGACCTGAGCGACGAGGAATGGGCGGCCGCCCGCGTCGATCTCGGCCGGGCGCTGAAAGCCGGCTGGGACGTGCTGGCGACAGGCGGTGCGGCGCTCGATGCGGTGCAGGCAGCCGTGGTTGTCATGGAGGATTCGCCGCATTTCAACGCCGGTTACGGGGCGGCGCTCAACACCAACGGCAAGCATGAACTCGACGCGTCGATCATGGACGGGCGCACGCTTGAAGCGGGCGCCGTGACGCTGGTGCGGCGCATCCGCAATCCGATCAAGGCGGCCCGCAAGATCATGGAAAAGGGCGACGCGATCCTGCTTGGTGGCGATGCGGCCGACGATTTCGCCTGCGAGGCCGGGCTCGATATGGTCGAGCCGGACTATTTCACCACCGAACGCCGCATCAAGGCGCTGGCGGCGATCAAGGCGCATGCGATGGCCGGCACGGCGGCGAAGGCGAGCGAGGCGGAAAAACACGGAACCGTCGGCGCCGTTGCGCTCGACGGTGCCGGGCATCTTGCGGCTGCCACCTCGACCGGCGGCTACAACAACAAGCCGGAGGGCCGGATCGGCGACACGCCGATCATTGGCGCGGGCACCTATGCGCGTGACGGCGCCTGCGCCGTCTCGGGCACCGGCAAGGGCGAATATTTCATGCGATATGCAGTCGGCCACGAAGTAGCGGCCCGTGTCTCTTATCTCGGCGAGAGCCTTGAAAAGGCGGCTTCCAAGGTCATCCAGGAAGACCTGAAGCAGCACAATATCGGGGCCGGCCTCGTGGCGGTCGGCGCCGACGGTTCGATTACGGCACCTTATAACACCGACGGCATGTTTCGTGGCTGGGTGACCCCGGAGGGCGAATTCTACGTCGCCACCCATGCCGAGGTTTTTCCGATCAAGCCCTGAACCGGCAGAGCTTTCGACACGAAAAGCCCGGCGGAGTGACCGCCGGGCCTTGCACCCCTCCGGAGCTGCTCTTGTTATTCGGCGGCTTGCTGCGGCTTCAGCACGCCGCGGCGGATCTGATCTTCCTCGATGGACTCGAAGAGGGCGCGGAAATTGCCCTCGCCAAATCCTTCGTCGCCCTTGCGCTGGATGAACTCGAAGAAGATCGGGCCGATCACCGTCTTCGAGAAGATCTGCAGCAGGATCTTGGTCATGCCGCCGTCGATCACGCCTTCGCCGTCGATCAGGATGCCGTGCTTCTTCATGCGGTCGATCGGTTCGTCGTGGTCGTGCACGCGGGTGCCGGACATTTCGTAATAGGTATCCGGCGGTCCGGGCATGAATTTCAGCCCGTTGTCGGCGAGCTTGTCGGTCGCTTCGTAAATGCCGTCGGTGCCGACAGCGATGTGCTGGATGCCTTCGCCCTTGTACTTCTTCAGGAACTCCTCGATCTGGCTGGTCTCGTCCTTGGACTCGTTCAGCGGGATGCGGATCTTGCCGCAGGGCGAGGTGATCGCCCGGCTTACCAGGCCCGTGATGCGGCCGTCGATGTTGAAGAAGTGGATCTGCTTGAAATTGAAGAGCTCGCGGTAGAAGTCCCACCACTTGTCCATGTTGCCGCGATAGACGTTGTGGGTCAGGTGGTCGAGATAATAGAAACCGACGCCTTCCGGCTTCGGGTTCTTTTCGCCGAGCCATTCGAATTCGGCCTCGTAGGCCGAGCCTTTTGCGCCATAGGTCTCGATGAAATAGAGGAGCGAACCGCCAATGCCGACGATGGCCGGCACGTCGAGCGTCTTGTCCTTGCCTTCATAAGGCGTCGCGCCCTTGGCGACCGCGTGGTCGAAGGCGTGCTTGGCGTCGACGACGCGCCAGGCCATGGCCGGCGCGCAGGGGCCGTGTTCATCGACGAAGCGCATCGCATGGCTGCCGGGCTCGGCGTTGAGGATATAGTTGATGTCGCCCTGGCGCCAGACGGTGATGTTCTTCGACCTGTGCTTCGCCACCGGCTTGTAGCCCATGCGGGTGAACAGCTCTTCCAGCTTCTGCGGTTCCGGATGGGCGAATTCGACGAATTCGAAACCGTCGGTCCCTGCCGGGTTGTCGGCGGTGATCTGCGAAACCGGTGCGTCGTGCGGGAAAGGACCCATGGCAAATTCCTCCTGTCATTCGCTGATCATGATGATGCAGGACGGGCGCATTGTGCTTGCAATCTTGGCGGTGTTCTGCTGGATTTGTGCATGGAGTGTGCGGATTGCAGGAGTTGCATGCACGATGGACGCGCTGGATGGATATGACCTGAAGATCTTGAGCCACCTGCAGATCGACGGGCGGCTGACCAATAACGAATTGTCCGAGCTCATCGCGCTGTCCCCATCGCAATGTTCGCGCCGGCGGGCGCGGCTCGAAGGCGAGGGGTACATCCAGACCTACCGGGCGCATCTGAACCGCCAGAAGCTTGGCCTCGACCTCCTGGTGGTGATCGCCGTGACGCTCGCAACGCATAACCGCGACAATGCCAAGCGGTTCGCGCGCCTCGTCGAGGACCTTCCGGAAGTGCTCGAATGTTTCTCGCTGACGGGCGAGATGGATTATCACCTGAAAGTGGTGACGCGGGACCTGGCGGGCCTCTCCCATTTCGTCAATGACATACTGCTGCCGCACGAGAGCGTGCAGCACGTCAAAACATCGATCGTTCTCAGCGTGTTGAAGGATTTTGGTGGGATTCCGATTCAAAAGCCTGCCAAGGCTTAGAGATCGTCCGGCTCCGGTTGTTTTCCCTTGCCTGAGCGGCGGATGACCTCCTCGATTGCCGTAAGACCGGTCGACAAAGCCTCGATGCCGCTTTCGCCGATTTCCACCTCCAGTTCGGTCTGGTAGCGGCGGGCGAGCTCGATCAGTTCCCGGTAGGCCTGCTGGCCGGCAGCCGTGAGTTCCAGGTGTTCGAGACGCCGGTCCGCATCGTCCTGGCTGCGTTTCAGCCAGCGGCGTTGTTCGAGCGCGAAGACCGCGCGGCTGACCTTGGTCTTGTGCATGCTGGAATGAATGCCGACCGCCTTCGAGGTCATACGGCCCGAACTGCCGAGCGCGGCAAGCGTGCGCCATTCCGGCCGAGTCAGACCGTATTTCGCCTTGTAATGCGCGGCAAAGCGCAGGCCGACGAATTCGGCGGCTCGGTTGAGCCTGTAGGGGAGGAACTGTTCGAGTTCGAAACTATCGGTCGTCATATCATTGATGGGGCGTTGATGGTTACAAAATTGATGGTTACATTTGCAACCATATCGTCGCCATGGGAGGAAACAAGCCATGCTGGACAAGGTCGATCCGAACGCCGCGCAGTTTACCGGGGCGAATGCCGAGACGCTCGCCTATATGCCGGGCTTCGGCAATGATTTCGAAACCGAGAGCCTGCCAGGCGCCCTGCCGCAGGGCCAGAACAGCCCGCAGAAATGCAATTACGGGCTTTATGCCGAGCAGCTCTCCGGCTCGCCGTTCACCGCACCGCGCGGCACCAACGAGCGCTCCTGGCTCTACCGTATCCGCCCGAGCGTGCGGCATACCGGCCGGTTCACGAAGATCGATTATCCTCTGTGGAAGACGGCACCGCATGTCGCCGAACATTCACTGGCGCTCGGCCAGCTCCGCTGGAGCCCGCTGCCGTCACCTCACGAGCAGCTGAACTTCCTCGAAGGCGTCCGCACCATGACGACGGCGGGCGATGCGCTCTCCCAGTCGGGCATGGCGGCGCATGTCTATGTCTTCAACAGCGACATGGTGGACGACTATTTCTTCAATGCCGACGGCGAGATGATGATCGTGCCGGAGGCGGGTTCGATCCGCGTCTTCACCGAGCTTGGCAAGATGGATCTGGAGCCTTCGGAGATCTGCATCATCCCGCGCGGGACCATGTTCAAGGTGACCCGGCTCGGCGAGGAAAAGGTCTGGCGCGGGTATATCTGCGAGAATTACGGCGCCAAGTTCACCCTGCCGGATCGCGGGCCGATCGGCGCCAACTGCCTTGCCAATCCGCGCGATTTCAAGACGCCGGTGGCGGCCTATGAGGACAAGGAGACGCCCTGCCGGGTGCATGTGAAATGGTGCGGTTCCTTCCATGTGACCGAGATCGGCCATTCGCCGCTGGACGTGGTTGCCTGGCACGGCAATTATGCGCCCTACAAATACGACCTGCGCACCTTCTCCCCGGTCGGCGCCATTCTCTTCGACCACCCAGATCCGTCTATCTTCACGGTTCTCACCGCGCCCTCTGGCGAAGAGGGAACCGCGAATGTCGACTTCGTGATCTTCCCGCCGCGCTGGCTGGTGGCCGAGCACACGTTCCGGCCGCCCTGGTACCATCGCAACATCATGAGCGAATTCATGGGCCTGATCTGCGGCCGCTACGACGCCAAGGAGGAGGGTTTCGTGCCGGGCGGCATGAGCCTGCACAACATGATGCTGCCGCACGGGCCTGACTTTACCGGCTTCGAAAAGGCCTCGAACGGCGAGCTCAAACCCGTCAAGCTCGACAATACGATGGCGTTCATGTTCGAGACCCGTTTCCCCCAGCAGCTCACCAAATTCGCGGCCGAACTGAAGACCCTGCAGGATAATTACGTGGATTGCTGGTCAGGTCTCGAGCGAAAGTTCGACGGCACGCCGGGGATCAAGTGAGGCGGTGCTACATTACGGTTGCCTTCTGGCGCGATCTCCTCACATTCTGAGGGCAATACCAACGATAAAACGGGAAACACTCATTCATGAAGCTCGCGACACTGAAGGACTCCACCCGCGACGGCCGCCTGGTCGTCGTCTCGAAGGACCTGACCGAATGCTCGGAGGTCGGCCATATCGCCCGCACGCTCCAGGCCGCGCTCGATGACTGGGCCTATGTCGGCCCGCGGCTCGAACGGGTCGCGGAGGGTATCGAGACCGGTTCGCAGCCGACCATCCGTTTCCACGAACATGATGCCGCATCGCCGCTGCCGCGCGCCTACCAGTGGGCTGACGGGTCTGCCTACCTCAATCACGTCGAACTGGTGCGCCGGGCGCGCAATGCGGACATGCCGGAGAGCTTCTGGACCGATCCTCTGATGTATCAGGGCGGTTCCGACAGTTTCCTCGGCCCGCGCGATCCGATCCCGCTTGGCGACGAAGCCTGGGGTGCGGATATGGAGGGCGAAATCGCCGTGATCGTCGGCGACGTGCCGATGGGAGCTACCGTCGATGAAGCGCGGGAGGCGATCCGCCTCGTGTTGCTCGTCAACGACGTGTCGTTACGCGGGCTGATCCCGTCCGAACTCGCCAAGGGATTTGGCTTTTTCCAGTCGAAACCGTCCTCGGCGTTTTCGCCGGTCGCGGTCTCGCCGGACGAGCTGGGTTCCGTCTGGGATGGCGGCAAGCTTTCGCGGCCTCTGAAGGTCGATCTGAACGGCAAACCTTTCGGCCGGGCCAATGCGGGCATCGACATGACCTTCGATTTCCCGCAGTTGATCGCCCATGCGGCGAAGACCAGGCCGCTGGTCGCGGGCACGATCATCGGTTCGGGTACCGTCTCCAACAAGCTCGACGGCGGCCCCGGCAAGCCGGTTGCCGATGGCGGGGCCGGCTATTCCTGCATCGCCGAAATCCGCACCATTGAGACGATCAATCTCGGCGTGCCGAAAACGCCGTTCCTGCATTTCGGGGATACGGTGCGGATCGAGATGAAGGACGACAAGGGTCATTCGATCTTTGGCGCGATCGAGCAGACCGTGACGAAATACGAGAAGGCTTGATGAGCGATACGGTGCTCTACGATTACTGGCGGTCATCGGCGAGCTACCGGTTGAGGATCGCCCTCAACATGGTTGCGGAGACGTTCCGGTCGGTGCCGGTCGATCTGCTCGCCAAGGCGCACAAGTCGCCGGAGCATCTTCATCGCAATCCTCAAGGGCTTGTTCCGATGCTGGAAATTGACGGGCACAGCTTCACCCAGTCGCTCGCCGTGATCGAATATCTCGACGAGACGCGCGGCGGGGCTTTCCTGCCGGGAGATTCCGTCGGCCGGCAGCGGGTGAGGGCGCTCTCTTATGTCATCGCCATGGAAATCCACCCGGTCTGCAATCTCAACGTCACGGGCCACGTCATGTCACTGACCGGTGGCGGCGACGAAACCCGGGTGGCCTGGATGCGGAAGTTCATCGGCGAGGGGCTGGCCGCCTTCGAGGCACTGCTCGGTTCCCCATCGACGGGCACATTCTGTCACGGCGACCGGCCGAGCATGGCGGATATCTGTCTCGTGCCGCAGGTCTACAATGCGCGGCGATGGGGCGTCGATCTCTCGGGTTGCCCGAAACTTGTCGAGATCGCCGACCGCTGCGCCGAGCTGAAACCGTTTGCCAACGCCCATCCCGACAAGGCGGTTCGCTAGGTTTTCAGGTAGCTGATCACCGCGTCGGCGATCATGCCCTTATGGCGTTCCATGGTCGCCGGTTCCGAAAGGTCGCGGCGGAAGATCGTGCCGAACGTATAGCGGTTGGAGACGCGGAAGAAGCAGAAGGCGCTGATCAGCATGTGAATGTCGATCGGGTCGGCTTTGCGGGCAAAAACGCCGGCCGCGATACCGCGATCAAGGATCGCGGCAATCGTCTCGATGACCGAGACGTTCAGGTCTCGGATCGCCTCGGACCGCAGCATATGTGCGGCGTGGTGGATGTTCTCAATGCTGACCAGCCGGACGAATTCCGGATTCGCCTCGTCATGTTCGAAGGTCGTCGAGATCAGCACCCGCAGCGCTTGTTCCGGGGGCAGGTTGGAAAGCTGCAGGTCTTCTTCCAGCGTGCGGATCTTGCGGTAGGCTCGCTCGAGAACGGCGAGGTAGAGCCCCTCTTTGCTGCCGAAGTAGTAGTAGATCATCCGTTTCGAGGTGCGGGTTTTCTCCGCGATCGCATCGACACGGCCGCCGGCGAGGCCATGGGTCGTGAACTCCTCCGTCGCCACATCCAGGATGTCTTCCTGGGTGCGTTGCGGGTCGTTTTTCCTGCCGTTTTCGCGTTTCGCCGCCATCCCCGAATCCGCCTTCACCGTTTCGTCCGCCATGCTCACAGAAACAGGCCTTGTGGACAACCGATTGTCCACATCGAATTTTCGCATTTGTTCCAAAGTCATAATGGGCCTGTGGGAGGCTTTCAATAGATCGCGCTTGACATACGCACTAGTTCGTACATTTTATCCGAATTGCCGGTCGATCCCTGAGGAGGCGGTCCCGGCGGAGGTTATCTCGTCAAAGGACCGATTGGCCAGCCGCATCAGCGGAGGCCGCTATCGACATCCGGTGACGGAAGCCTTGGGAGGACGGAAGTGACACGAATCATCGATTTCTATTTCTTCGCGCTGAAGGTCGTCATCGCCCTGCTTCTGGCAGGCATGGTGGTGCTTGTCTTTGGCAATGTCGTGCTGCGTTATGCCTTCAATCAGGGGATCACCGTTTCGGAAGAGCTGTCGCGCGTCTTCTTCATCTGGCTGACGTTTCTCGGTGGCGTCGTTGCGATGCGCGAACACGGCCACCTCGGTGTCGATTCGCTTCTGAAGCGGCTGCCGCCGACAAGTGCCAGGATCGCAGTGCTGATGGGGCAGGGGCTCATGCTCGTCGCCACCTGGCTGTTGATCAGCGGAAGCTGGACGCAGACGCTGATCAACCTGCCCGCCACCATGCCCGCAACCGGCATTTCGATGGGCTGGTTCTACGGCGCCGGCCTTGCGTTCGGGGTTCCGACCTTCCTCATCATCCTCTGGGACGCCTTCCAGGTGGCAACCGGCCGCATCGATATCGCGACTGCCCAACTGGTGCGCGACAGCGAGGAGGAGGTGGCTCTCGACAACCATCCGGAAGCCGCGGTCGCCGCCGGCGTCCCCAAGGCCTGAGGAGAGACCGATGACGCTCACCATTTTCCTCGGCGCCCTTCTTGGTCCCATGGCGCTCGGCGTGCCGATCGCGTTTGCGCTGATCCTCAGCGGCGTGGCGCTGATGATGTACATGGACATCTTCGACGCCCAGATCGTCGCGCAGAACGTGCTGAACGGCGCCGACAGCTTTCCGCTGATGGCCGTTCCCTTCTTCCTGCTTGCCGGCGAGGTGATGAATACCGGAGGCCTGTCGAAGCGTATCGTCAATCTCGCCATGGCCCTGGTCGGCCACGTGCGCGGTGGTCTCGGTTTCGTGGCGATCTTCGCCGCCTGCGTGTTGTCGAGCCTTTCGGGTTCGGCGGTGGCGGATGCCGCTGCGCTCGGCGCGCTTCTTTACCCGATGATGATCAAATCGGGCCATGATCCGGCGCGGACCGGCGGACTGCTGGCATCGGCTTCGGTCATAGGGCCGATCATCCCGCCTTCGATCGGCTTCATCCTCTATGGCGTCATCGGCGGCGTCTCGATCACCAAGCTCTTCCTCGCAGGCATCGTTCCCGGCCTGCTGATCGCATTGGCGCTCTGCATTACCTGGCTGATCGTCGCCCGCAAGGAGCAGTTCGAACTGCCCCCGAGACAGAGCCGCGAGGTGCGCATCAAGGCGCTCGTCGACAGCATCTGGGCGCTGATGCTGCCGGTGATCATCATCGTCGGACTGAAGTTCGGCGTGTTCACGCCGACCGAAGCCGGCGTCGTCGCCGCCGTCTATTCGCTGTTCGTCTCGATGGTCGTTTATCGCGAGCTTGCGCCTTCCGAACTCTTCAGCGTCTTCGTGGCGGCTGCGAAGATCACCGCGGTCGTGATGTTCCTCGTCGCCTGTGCCGCGGTTTCGGCCTGGCTGATCACGGTTGCCGACGTACCCGGCGATCTCGTCGCGCTGCTCGAGCCGCTGATGGACAACCAGACGCTGCTGCTGCTCGCGATCATGGTGCTGATCGTCCTGGTCGGTACCGCGATGGACATGACGCCGACCATTCTGGTGATGACGCCGGTGCTGATGCCGATCATCAAGCAGGCGGGCATCGATCCCGTCTATTTCGGCGTGCTTTTCATCATCAACAACTCGATCGGCCTGATCACGCCGCCGGTGGGTACGGTACTCAACGTCATCTGCGGCGTCTCCAAGCTCTCGATGGAAGACCTGATGAAGGGCGTGATGCCCTTCCTGATCGCCGAACTGATCGTTCTCTTCCTTCTCGTCCTCTTCCCGCAACTGGTGACCGTGCCGGTCGCCTGGTTCGGGCGGTGAGGCCGGGAAGCTTCTGTAACCTAGTGCATATCAACCGGCCGTGGGGGTCCCCGGCCATCAGTGGGAGGAAAACATGTTCAACACGATGATGAAACTGGCGCTCGGGATCGCCTTGCCGGTGATGCTGTTTGCCGGCACGGCATCCGCCGAAGTCCGCGCGCATGCGCTGAAGTTCGCGGCTGCCAACAACAAGGGCCATCCGCAAGTCACCGGCATGGAAAAATTCGCCGAGATCGTCAAGTCGAAGAGCGGCGGCAAGATCGACGTCAAGCTGTTTCCGGGCGGCGTGCTCGGCGGCGACGTGCAGACCGTCTCCGCGCTGCAGGGCGGCGTGGTCGAGATGCTGGTGCTGAATGCCGGCATCCTGTCGAGCAACGTGAAGGCGTTTGGCGCCGTCGACCTGCCGTTCCTGTTCAACAGCGGGGAAGAGGCCGACAAGGTCATGGACGGCGCCTTCGGCAAGAGCCTTTCCGAAAAGCTGCCGGCGACCGGTCTCGTGGGTCTCGCCTATTGGGAACTCGGCTTCCGCAACCTCACCAATAATCGCCGCGCGGTCACCAAGCTCGAAGACATCAAAGGCCTGAAGATCCGCACGCTGCAGTCGCCGATCCCGATCGAGCTGTTCAACAGCCTCGGCGCCAATGCCGTGCCGCTCCCTTATACAGAACTCTACACCGCGCTTGAAACCGGTACGGTCGACGGCCAGGAAAATCCGTTCGCCAACATCATCAACGCCAAGTTCTACGAAGTGCAGAAGTACCTGACGGTCACCCGCCACCAGTACAATCCGCAGATCGTGCTGATCAGCAAGAAGTTCTGGGACGGCCTTAACGACGAGGAAAAGGGCATTCTCCAGTCGGCTGCGACCGAAGCCCGCGACTTCCAGCGCAAGGTTTCCCGAGAAGCGGACGCCAAGGCGCTCGACGAGATCAAGAAGACCGGCATGCAGGTCACCGAACTCAGCCCCGCTGAAACCCAGAAGATCCGCGATGCCG
This sequence comes from Neorhizobium vignae, assembly GCF_000732195.1. Taxonomy (GTDB): domain Bacteria; phylum Pseudomonadota; class Alphaproteobacteria; order Rhizobiales; family Rhizobiaceae; genus Neorhizobium; species Neorhizobium vignae. The sequence continues at coordinate 117,415 of NZ_JNNU01000009.1, read as the reverse complement.
TGAAGCCGCTGATCGACAAGTTCAGCGCCGATGTGGGTGCCGATACCGTTTCGCTGCTCTTCAAGGAACTGGACGCCGTCCGCAAGAAGTAACATCCGCGCCGGCCCGTCTTCCGGCGGGCCGGTCCTTCCACCGAAACGAGGCGCGATACCCATGGCCGAGACATTGCTGAAACCCTTGAAGGCCGGCCTGATCGGCGCCGGCATCCAGGCGTCGCTGACGCCGGCCATGCATATGAAGGAAGGCGCAGCTCAAGGCTTTCGCTACGAATATGAGCTGATCGATCTCAATCTGCTCGGGTTGACGCCCGGCAGCCTGCCTGAACTCCTGGATGATGCGGAAGCACGCGGGCTGATTGGCCTCAACATCACACACCCCTGCAAGCAGCTGGTCATTCCCTATCTCGACGTACTCTCCGACGAGGCGAGGGCGCTCGGCGCCGTCAACACGGTGGTGCTGAAGGACGGCAAGCGATTTGGCCACAATACCGACTGGTGGGGTTTCGCCGAAAGTTTCCGCCGCGGTCTGCCGGGGGCCGATCTCAGCGCGGCGGTTCAGATCGGCGCCGGTGGCGCAGGCGTTGCGACGGCCTATGCGATCCTGTCCCTCGGCCTCAAGGCACTCACGGTGTTCGATCGCGAGCCAGATCGGGCCGAGCAGCTTGCCCAAACGATGTCCGCACTCTTTCCGGACGCCTCGATACAGGCGTCATCCGATATCGCCTCGGCGATGCAGGACGTCTCGGGCATTATCCATGCAACGCCGACCGGCATGGCAAAATACCCGGGCCTGCCGCTGCCGCCGGAACTTCTCCAGTCGCATCACTGGGTAGCGGAGATCGTCTATTTCCCGCTCGAAACCGAGCTGCTGAGCGTTGCCAGCCAGCGCGGCTGCCAGGTGTTGAACGGCGGCGGCATGGCCGTCTTCCAAGCAGTTGGCGCCTTTCAGCTGTTCACCGGCCGGGAGCCGGATGCCGCCCGCATGCTCCAGCATTTCGAAGCACTGACGGCCTGAAGCAAAATCTTCCGGCCCGCTCGTCACATAGTCGCGCGCGGCAGCGCCGTTCTGGCCCAGGCGCGCGACCGAGGTGCCCCATCCGGGGCGCCCCGCGATTTTGCCGGTTATCTCGGCAGGGGGTCTGGCGATCCTCTCTTGGCGGGCTATAGTGGCCGGGCCGCACCGTCCGCGGCATCATCCCCCCCGAAGAACGCCCAGGGTTACTACCATGACGCTTGCCATTTCCGCCAAGGACATCGACGACAAGGCTCTCATCGACGAGTTGAAACAGTGGGTCGAGATCGAGACGCCGACACCGGATGCCGCGGCTGTCAACGTATTGGCGGATCGGGTTGAGGCGATCGGCAAGGCGGCTGGTCTGGAGACGGAACGGGTGCCGGGCACGCTCGGTTTCGGCGATATCCTGTCGATCCGATCGCCGCGCCCGGCTGGCGGCAACGAAAAGACCGTTTTGGTACTGGCGCATCTCGATACCGTGCATGCGGTCGGCGTGATCGACAACCAGCTGCCGCTGCGTCAGGAGGAGGACAAGCTCTATGGCCCCGGCATCTACGACATGAAGTCCGGCGCGCTGATGGCGCTCGAGGCGATGAAGCTCGCAGTCAGGCACGGCAGCAGGATGCCGATCGACCTGATTTTCGTGCCCGACGAAGAGATGGGAAGCCTGTCGTCGCGCGCTTTCATGGAAGAGGCGGCGAAGAATGCAGGTTATGCGCTGGTGGTGGAACCCGCCCGCGATGGCGGCAAGATCGTCATCGCCCGCAAAGGGGTCGCCATGTATGATGTCGCCGTGCGGGGACATGCCTCGCACGCCGGTACAAGGCCGCAGGACGGCCGCAGTGCCATTCGCGCAGCCGCCCGGCTGGTTCTGGAGCTTGAGGCGCTCAACGACACCGAGCGCGGCGTTACGGTCACGGTCGGGACGATCCAGGGTGGAACGGGCCGCAACACCGTGCCGGCGGAATGCCGTCTGCAGGTTGACGTTCGTGTTCCCGACGATGTGATCGCCGCGGAGATCGCCGGCAAGATCGAGGCGATGAAGCCTGTCGATCCGGATATCACCTTTGGAATCGAAGGCCAGATGAACCGTCCGCCATTCGCGCAGTCGGATGAAGGCAAGCGCCTTTTCGATGTCGCCGCAGAGATCGCCGACGGTCTCGGCATCGCGCTGGAAGGAGTGACGACGGGCGGCGGCTCGGACGGCAATTTCACGGCAGCGCTCGGCGTGCCGACGCTCGACGGGCTCGGTGCAGACGGTGCCGGCGCGCATACGTTCAACGAGCATATCTTCGTCAGCAGCGTTGCGCCGCGCACCGCCCTGCTAGCCAACCTGATGATCTCGCTGGACGCGAGATAACCCGTCTCAGGCCGGCAAGGTCACTTCGAACGAGTTGGCAATGCGGATCTTGCCGACCTCGATGACATGCCGCATGGCGGAGATCGCCCTGTCAGGATCACGCGAGGCGACGGCATGGGCGATTCTCAGGTGGTTGGTGGCGACCTCGTCGATCTTTTCCGGCGAAGCAGCCGGCGAGGAGAGCTGGAAGGAAATGGCAAGCGCCGCTTCGATCAGCGCGCTCGCCGAGCGCATGAACGGATTGCCCGACATGCGGGCGATGGCGAGGTGGAATTCGAGGTCCACCTTGGCGATGGTTTCCGGCGTATGGGAGAGATCATCGAATTTCGCGGCGATCGCGTAGAGCGCGACGATGTCGTCGCTGGAGGCGCGTAACGCAGCTGCGGCTGCTGCCGCCGGTTCCAACGCCATGCGCATTTCCGCCAGATGCTCGATGAATTCGAAATCCAGTCCGGATTCGAAGCGCCAGCCGAGCACGTCCGAATCGAAGAAGTTCCAGCTGGCCTTGTCGAGCACGCGGGTGCCGACCTTGGCCTTGGCTTCGACCAGCCTTTTGGCGGCGAGCGTCTTCATGGATTCGCGCAACACCGTGCGGGACACGCCGAAACGGGCGGAAAGCTCGGTGTCGCCGGGCAGCAGGGAGCCTTCCGGGATCTTGCCGGAAACGATCCCCCGGCCGAGCTCCGCCACCACATGCGCGTGGTTGCTGCGGCGCTTTCGCCCACTGATCGTCGTTTCCAGAAGTCCCACTCAGATCTCCTTCAGCCGTCCTTCGGCCAGTCGTCGGTTTGAATACCAGATGATTCCGCGCTGCAATACAATGAAGACGAAGAGCAGGATGCCGATGACGATCTTCGTCCACCAGGACGACAGCGTGCCGTCGAAGACGATGTAGGTCTGGATCAAGCCCTGGATCAAAATCCCGATGAATGTTCCCGCGACCAGGCCGACGCCGCCGGTGAGCAGCGTGCCCCCGATCACGACCGCCGCGATCGCATCGAGTTCGACGCCGACCGTCGCCAACGAATAGCCGGACGAGGTGTAGAGCGTGTAGGCGATGCCGGCGAGGCCCGAGAGGAAGCCGGAGAGCGCATAAATGCCGACAGTCGTGGAGCCGACCGGGACGCCCATCAATTCGGCCGACTGCTGGCTGCCGCCGATCGCATAGACATTGGCGCCGAAGCGGGTGCGGCCGGCGATGAAGGCTCCGATGATGAATACCAGCAGCATCAGAATGGCAAGCGCGGTCAGCCTGCCGCCGCCCGGGAAGCGGAAATAGAAGCCCTGGATCGTGTCGATCATCTCATGCGAGATCGGCACGGATTCCGTCGAGATCAGGTAGGCAGCACCGCGGGCCAAAAACATGCCGGCGAGCGTCACCACGAAGGGCGGAATGCCGAGGTAACGGATCATCGCTCCCATCAGGCTGCCGAAAAGAGTCGAGATGACCAAGACGGCCGCAAAGGCGATCAGCGGATGAACGCCGAGGGAGCCGACCAGGACGGCGACGAAAACGCTGGTGAAGGCAATCACCGAGCCGATCGACAGATCGATGCCGCCCGACAGGATGACGAAGGTCATGCCGACCGCGGCGATGCCGAGAAAGGCGTTGTCGGTCAGGAGATTGCCGATCACCCGGGTCGACAGCATGTTCGGAAACTGCAGCACGCACAGCGCATAGGCGATGACGAAAATGCCGAGCGTGGTGACGAAGGGCAGGTTGCGGGTGTGGATCATCGAACCGTTCCTGCCGCCTTGGGGGATGTCTCGCGGGATACCGTCTCTTCCCTGCGCCGCGAAGGCTTGACGAAGCTGAACAGCGCCATGATCGCCGGCGACTGCAGGGTCAGGACGACGATGATGATACCGGCCTTGATGATCAGGTTGAATTCCGGCGGAAAACCCGAAACGAGGATGCCTGTGTTGATCGACTGTATGATCAGCGCGCCAATCAGCGATGCGGTGATGGAAAACCGCCCGCCGTTCAGCGAGGTGCCGCCGATGACGACGGCGAGGATTGCGTCGAGCTCCAGCCAGAGACCGGCATTATTTGCATCGGCGCCGCGGATGTCGGCGGTGACGATCAGGCCGGCGATGGCGGCGCAGATGCCGGAGATCGCGTAAACGAAGAACAGCAGGAAACGGGCGCGCACCCCGGCCAGCGTCGCGGCGCGGCGGTTGATGCCGGTCGCCTCGATCAGGAAACCGAGCGCGGAGCGGCGCACCAGCAGGCCGATGATCAGGGCGGCGCAGACCCAGATGAGGATCGGGATCGGAATGCCGCCGAGCGAACCGGAACCGAGCGCTGCAAAGCTGTCGTTGTTGAAAGTGAGGATGACGCCTTCGGTGGTCAGCTGGGCGATGCCGCGGCCGGCCACCATCAGGATCAGCGTGGCGATGATCGGCTGGATGTCGAGGAGGGCGACCAGCACGCCGTTCCACAGGCCGCAGAGGAGGCCGACGCCGAGCGAGATCAGGATCACGACCGGCAACGGATAACCGTGTGTGATCAGCGTTGCGGCGACCGCGCCGCAGATTGCGATCACCGCGCCGATCGAGAGGTCGATGCCGCGGGTGGCGATGACCAGCGTCATGCCGATCGTCAAAAGCGCGACGGGTGCGGCGCGCACCAGGATATCGATCAAGCTGCCGTAGAGCCGGCCGTTCTGGAACGAGACGTTGAGGAAACCGGGCGCGACCGCCGTGATCAGAGCGAGGATGACGGCCAGTGCGATGATCTGGGGTGCCAGACGTTTCAGCCGGCGGGTGAGGCGGTTGGTCATGCAGCCTCCGTCCGGGCAGGGGCCGCGATCGCCTGCATGATGTTGTCGGCAGTCACCTGATCGCCCTTGAGTTCGGCGATATGCTTGCGGTCTGAAAGCACGATGACGCGATGGGCGATGGCGGTCAGTTCCTCCAGTTCCGAGGAGATGACGACCAGCGACATGCCGTCGGCGCAGAGTTTTTCGATCATTTTCAGGATTTCCGCATGCGCGCCGATATCGATGCCGCGCGTCGGTTCGTCCAATATCAGCAGGCGGGGTTCGGTCGCCAGCCAGCGGGCGAGGATCGCCTTCTGCTGGTTGCCGCCGGAGAGGAATTTCATCTGTCTGCTGGGATCGGCGGGCCGGATATCCAGCGACTTGATGAAGCTTTCGGCAAGCGCCGCCTTCTCCCGCGAGGAGATCGGTTTTGCCCAACCCTGGCGGGCCTGCACCGCAAGCGCGATATTATCCGCGACGGAAAAATCGCCGATAATTCCGTCCGTCTTGCGCTCTTCGGGACAGAAACCGAAGCCGCTGGCAATCGCCGCTTCCGGAGATGAGAGGGTGATCTGCTGGTTGTCGACGGTTGCCGTGCCGCTGTCGGCATGGTCGATGCCGAAGAGCAGGAAGGCTGTCTCGGTACGGCCGGAGCCGAGCAGGCCCGCGACGCCGACGACTTCGCCGGGCCGGATGTCCAGATCGAAAGGTGCGACGCTGCCGCGCTTGCCGTAGCCCGAGAAACGGATCGGTGCTTCGGCGGTCGAGGCGATGGTTTCTTCCTGCGCCTGATGTTCGCGGGTGATGTGCTGCAGCTCGCGGCCGAGCATCATCGAGATCAGCTCCAGCCGCGGCAATTCGGCGAGCTTGCGGGTGCCGACAAGCCGGCCGTTGCGCAAGACCGTGACACGGTCGGCTACTGCATAAACCTGGTTGAGGAAATGGGTGATGATGATGATGCCGAGACCTTCCTGGCGCAGCCGGCGCAGGACGGCAAACAGCATCTCCACCTCGTGAGCGTCGAGGCTGGCGGTCGGCTCGTCGAGCACGAGAACCTTGCCGGACAGATCGACGGCGCGGGCGATGGCGACAAGCTGGCGGACGGCCACGGAATAGGACGAGAGCAGGGCGTCGACATCGATATCGAGGCCGTAGCGTTCCAGAAGCGCCTTCGACCGGCTTCGCATCTCGCGGCGGTCGATCAGGCCAAAACGGCGCGGCTGGCGGCCGAGGAAGAGGTTTTCGGCGACCGTCAGGTTTTCGAGGAGATTGACCTCCTGGTAGACTGTGCCGATGCCGAGACCTTGCGCCTCCGCGACGCTGGTCGGCGTCACCTCCGCGCCGTCGAGGCGCATGGTGCCGTGATCGCGGCTGTAGACCCCAGTCAGGATCTTGATCAACGTCGATTTACCGGCGCCGTTTTCGCCGAGCAGCGCATGGATTTCGCCGCGCTCCAGCGCGAAGTCGACGGCGTCGAGCGCTGTGATGCCGAGGAAGGCCTTGCCGATGCCCCGGGCTTCCAGAAGTGAATTCGTATCCGACATGCCTAAAGTCCCGCGTCTATCGAAGAACCGGAGCGGCGAGGGTGCACCGCTCCGGTTGCTGGAGTCGCCCGGCTCAAAGGGGTAGGAGGTGGAGCCGGGCGGCGGGAGGTCAGTAACCGAGGCCCTTCTTGGCTTCGTAGACCTTCATCGGGTCATCCTTGGCGGTATAGAGCTTCGATTCCGTCTGGATCCACTTCGGCGGAGCCTTCTTGTCCTTCAGATAGGCGTTGAGGGCATCGAAGGCGGGGCCGGCCATATTCGGCGTCAGCTCGACCGTCGCATTGGCTTCCCCCTTGGCCATCGCCTGGAAGATATCCGGCACGGCGTCGATCGAAACGACCTTGATGTCGCTACCGGGCTTCAGGCCGGCTTCCTTGATCGCCTGGATGGCGCCGACGGCCATGTCGTCGTTATGGGCATAGACCGCGCAGATGTCCTTGCCGCCGCCTTCGGCCTTGATGAAGCTTTCCATGACTTCCTTGCCCTTGGTACGGGTGAAGTCGCCGGTCTGCGAGCGGGCGATCTTGATGTTGGCATGCCCGGTGATCGCCTGTTCAAAGCCCTTCTTGCGGTTGATGGCCGGCGAAGAGCCGGTGGTGCCCTGAAGTTCCACGACCTTGCAGTTCTTGGAGCCGATTTCCTTGACCAGCCAGTCGCCGGCGACCTTGCCTTCGAACACCTGGTCGGAGGTGACGGCCGTCAGGTAGAGGTCCTTCGGTGCGTCGATGTCGCGGTCGAGCAGGATGACCGGGATTTTCTCTTCCTTGGCTTCCTTGAGAACCGCATCCCACCCGGTGGCGACCACCGGTGCGATGAAGATCGCGTCGACCTTTTGGGCGATGAAGCCACGGATCGCCTTGATCTGGTTTTCCTGCTTCTGCTGCGCATCGGCAAACTTCAGGGTAACGCCGCGTTTTTCGGCTTCCTGCTTGGTGACCGTGGTTTCGGCGGCACGCCAGCCGGATTCGGATCCGATCTGCGAGAAACCGACTGTCAGGGACGCGGCGGAAACGCCGGATGCCAACGATAGGGTAAGAGCGGCTACAGCTGCCGCGAGAGCTCTTTTCATCTTAAATCCTCCCAGAGATGATAAAGCGAACTGACGGCCCAAGGATTGGCATATAATATTACTTTTTCAAGCGCTTTTTTTGAACAAACTGCGAGAAAGGCGGTATCCGGCTGTTTTGGACCCCAACAATCGATTGAATCATTGAGATAAAAGGCATCCTTGAAAAGATCGGGATTGCTGAAAGCGGTTTTTCTCCTTCTTGACAAGCCTGATGCCAATCCAATAGTCGTATTAATGACTACATCGGGCCGGATGGTTCTGATGGGAGGAGTGGCATGGCGGCAGGAGACGTCATGTTGGTATTGGAAGCATTTGGGTGATAAAATCGATGTTGCGGGTTCTTCAGGTCGTGAATGGCGCTGGTGCGTCTATTGTCGTCGCGTGGGATGGCGAAGGTGCTGCCCGCGCCGTGAACGGCGTTTCGTCCACCTATGACCTCGCCTCTCAAGCGATTGCCGCCGGCCAGACATTGGCTCAACGGATCGAAGCGGCCGGTCTCGGCGATGTCGTGGACCTCGAAAAGGCCACGAGCGAAAGGCGCCTTGGCCTGCCGATCACCCATCCGGACCCGGCGCATTTCATCGTCGCTGGCACCGGTTTGACGCATCTCGGCTCGGCCGACGGTCGCGACAAGATGCACAAGGCGGCGCAGGCGACGGAAAAGCCGACCGATTCGATGCGCATGTTCCTGATGGGCGTCGAAGGCGGCAAGCCGAAACCCGGCGAGGCCGGCGTACAGCCGGAATGGTTCTACAAGGGCAACGGCTCGCAGCTTCGCGCCACCGGCAGCGATCTGGTATCGCCGGCCTTCGCGCTCGATGGCGGCGAGGAGCCGGAACTGGCGGGTATCTATCTGATCGGTCCCGACGGTACGCCCTTCCGGCTGGGCTTCTGTCTCGCCAACGAATTTTCGGACCATGTGACCGAGAAGGGCAACTATCTCTGGCTCGCCCATTCCAAGCTGCGCCAGGCCGCCCTCGGCGCGGAACTTCTGGTCGGCGACCTGCCGGACCACGTGGAAGGCACATCACGCGTGCGGCGCGGCGACGAGGTGATCTTCGAAAAGCCGTTCCTCTCGGGCGAGGCGAACATGTCGCACACGATCGCCAACCTCGAACATCATAATTTCAAATACGATATCTTCCGCCAGCCGGGCGATCTGCATGTACATTTCTTCGGAACGGCGACACTGTCGTTCTCCGAGGGGGTCAAGACGGAGCCGGGCGACGTTTTCGAGATTTCCGCGGCCCCCTTCAAGCTGCCGCTCGTCAACCGGCTGACTGTCGCGGCGGATGCGCCTGTGACGATCAAGAAGCTCTGAGGCGGCCATGGCTCCCATCCGCATCGCCATCGTCGGGCTTGGCAAGATCGCCAGGGATCAGCATCTCGGCGCGATCGAAGCGACCGACGGCATCGAACTCGTGGCCGTCGCCAGCCGCCACGCCAAGCTCGACGGCATCGCCTGTTTCCATGAGATCGGCGATCTGCTCGCCTCGGACGTCGAGTTCGACGCTGTCTCTCTCTGTACGCCGCCCGTGGGACGCTTCGAGCAGGCAAAGGCCGCACTCGATGCCGGCAAGCATGTGATGCTCGAAAAGCCGCCGGGTGCGACGCTTTCGGAAGTCTATGCGCTGGAGAAGCTTGCCAAGGAAAAAGGCGTCTCGCTGTTCTCGACCTGGCATTCGCGCGCGGCTGCCGCTGTCGAGCCGGCGCGGGCGTTGCTTGCAAAGCGGAAGATTCGCAGCGTAACGGTCGAGTGGAAGGAAGATGTCCGCCACTGGCATCCGGGCCAGGCCTGGATCTGGGAGCCGGGTGGCCTCGGCGTCTTCGACCCCGGCATCAACGCGCTGTCGATCGTCACGCGCATCCTGCCGGAAAGTTTTCATCTCACCCGTTCCGAGTTGACCTTCCCGGCCAACCGGGCGGCGCCGATCGCGGCAAGCCTCTCTTTCGAGACGGACGGCGGCGTTCCGGTCCTGGCCGAGTTCGATTGGCGCCAGACCGGGCCGCAGACCTGGGATATCCGCGTCGAGACCGACGAGGGTCCGATCGTTCTGACCCATGGAGGCAGCCGCCTTTTCGTCGATGGCAAAAGCGCGATCGTCGAGGAAGACAGGGAATACCGCAATCTCTATCGTGATTTCGTGGCGCTGGTGGCCGAAAGCCGCAGCGATGCCGATTTCTCGCCGCTGGTGCATGTCGCCGATGCCTTTATGCTGGGCCGGCGCATTCAAACAGACGTATTTGAGGACTGATGATGACCAATTCGGAAAACGTAACTTCGAACGAGATCGCCGAAACCGACCAGCGCCGGCAGGAGGTCCGCAAGCTCCGCTCTCGCGCGTGGTTCGACAACCCGTCGAACGTCGATATGACGGCGCTCTATCTCGAGCGCTACATGAATTTCGGTCTCAGCCAGGCGGAACTGCAGTCCGATCGGCCGATCATCGGCATCGCCCAGACGGGTTCCGATCTTTCGCCGTGCAATCGGCATCATCTGGAACTGGCGCATCGTCTGCGCGAGGGTATCCGCGAGGCAGGCGGCATCGCCATCGAGTTTCCGGTCCATCCCATTCAGGAAACGGGCAAGCGTCCAACCGCCGGCCTTGACCGCAACCTTGCCTATCTCGGCCTCGTGGAAGTGCTCTACGGCTATCCGCTCGATGGCGTCGTGCTGACGATCGGCTGCGACAAGACCACGCCGGCCTGTCTGATGGCCGCGGCCACCGTCAACATTCCGGCGATCGCGCTGTCGGTCGGTCCGATGCTGAACGGCTGGTTCCGCGGCGAGCGCACCGGCTCCGGCACCATCGTCTGGAAGGCTCGAGAGCTGCTGGCCAAGGGCGAGATCGACTATGCGGGCTTCGTGAAGCTCGTCGCCTCCTCGGCGCCCTCCACCGGTTATTGCAACACGATGGGCACGGCGACGACGATGAACTCGCTTGCCGAAGCGCTCGGCATGCAGCTTCCGGGTTCGGCGGCCATCCCGGCGCCCTATCGCGACCGGCAGGAGGTCTCCTATCTGACCGGCCTTCGTATCGTCGAGATGGTCAAGGAAGACCTGAAGCCGTCCGACATCCTGACCAAGGAAGCCTTCATCAACGCCATCCGCGTCAACTCGGCGATCGGCGGTTCGACCAATGCGCCGATCCATCTGAACGCGCTTGCCCGTCATATCGGCGTCGAGCTCACCGTCGACGACTGGCAGGCCTACGGCGAAGAAGTGCCGCTGCTCGTCAACCTGCAGCCGGCCGGCGAATATCTCGGCGAGGACTATTATCATGCCGGCGGTGTTCCTGCCGTCGTCAACCAGCTGATGACCCAGGGCCTCATCCATGAGGACGCCATGACGGTCAACGGCAAGACCATCGGCGAGAACTGCCGTGGCGCCATCATCGAGGACGAGAAGGTCATCCGCCGCTACGACGAGCCTTTGAAGGCCCATGCGGGCTTCCGGGTGCTGCGCGGCAACCTGTTCTCGTCGGCGATCATGAAGACCAGCGTCATCTCGCCGGAATTCCGCCAGCGTTATCTCTCCAACCCGGACGATCCGGAAGCCTTCGAAGGCAGGGCGGTCGTGTTCGACGGGCCGGAGGACTATCATCACCGCATCGACGACCCGTCGCTCGAAATCGACGCGCATACGGTCCTGTTCATGCGCGGCGCCGGCCCGATCGGGTATCCGGGCGCTGCCGAAGTCGTCAACATGCGGGCGCCGGATTATCTCCTGAAACAGGGCATCTCGTCGCTCGCCTGCATCGGCGACGGTCGCCAGTCGGGAACCTCGGGCAGCCCCTCGATCCTCAATGCCTCGCCGGAAGCTGCTGCCGGTGGTGGTCTCGCCATCCTGCGAACCGGCGATCGCGTGCGCATCGATGTCGGCCGCGGCACCGCGGACATCCTGATCTCCGACGAGGAGATGGCGGAGCGTCGGAAGGCACTCGAAGCGGCGGGAGGCTACCAGTACCCGAAGCATCAGACGCCTTGGCAGGAAATCCAGCGCCACTATGTCGGCCAGCTCGAAACCGGCGCAGTTCTGGAGCCGGCCGTCAAATATCAGCGGATTGCCCAGACCAACGGCATTCCGCGGGACAATCACTGACTGTTTCGATCCCCAGGGTGGCGGAGGCCGCCCTTAGACAAGATTGGCGGCTCGAAGGGAGCCGCTCCAAAGGAGGAGTAATCCATGCGAATGTTCAAATATCTCGCGACCGCGGCCATGTTGGCCGGTCTGGTCGTTGCGGCTCCGGCCAGCGCACAGGAAAAGGGCCTCGTCGGCGTCGCCATGCCGACCAAGTCTTCCGCCCGCTGGATCGCGGACGGCGACAACATGGTCAAGGTTCTGAAAGAGCGCGGCTACAAGACCGATCTCCAGTACGCTGAAGACGATATCCCGAACCAGCTCGCTCAGATCGAAAACATGATCACCAAGGGCGCCAAGGTTCTCGTCATCGCCTCGATCGACGGCACGACGCTTTCCGACGTGCTGCAGCAGGCTGCCGACCAGAAGATCAAGGTCATCGCCTATGACCGCCTGATCCGCGATACCCCGAACGTCAGCTACTACGCGACCTTCGACAATTTCCAGGTCGGCGTTCAGCAGGCCACTTCGCTGGTGAAGGGCCTCAAGGCCGATACCGAAAAGGGCCCGTTCAACATCGAACTCTTCGGCGGCTCGCCGGACGACAACAACGCCTTCTTCTTCTACAACGGCGCGATGAGCGTGCTCCAGCCGCTGATCGACAAGGGCGTGCTGAAGGTCGGCAGCGGCCAGATCGGCATGGACAAGGTCGCGACGTTGCGCTGGGACCCGGCAACTGCCCAGTCCCGCATGGACGCGATCCTCTCGTCGACCTATTCCGGCAAGAAGCTCGACGGCGTTCTGTCTCCCTATGACGGCATCTCGATCGGTATCCTGTCGTCGCTGAAGGGCGTCGGTTACGGTTCGGGCGGTCAGGCGATGCCGATCGTTACCGGCCAGGATGCTGAAGTTCCGTCCGTCAAGTCGATCATTGCCGGCGAGCAGTATTCGACGATCTTCAAGGACACGCGCGATCTTGCCAAGGTCACCGTCGACATGGTCGATGCTGCGATGAGCGGCAAGGAGCCGACTGTCAACGACACCAAGACCTATGACAACGGCAAGAAGGTCGTTCCGTCATACCTCCTGAAGCCGGTCGTGGTTGACAAGACCAACTGGAAGCAGGTTCTGGTGGATGGCGGTTACTACAAAGAATCGCAGCTTAAGTAAGCCTTTTAATCCGCGCGGTGGTATTCTGCCGCGCGGACCCTTTTTTTCGGAGTGATCATGCTCGATCCCGTTCCGCTTGCCGAAAAGCCACCCATCCTCGAGATGCGGGCGATTTCGAAGAGCTTTGGCGCCGTCAAGGCGCTTTCCGACGTCAGCTTCGCCGTTCAGGAGGGTGAGATCCATGCCCTCGTCGGTGAAAACGGCGCTGGCAAATCGACCCTCATGAAAGTGCTTTCCGGCGTTTATCCGCACGGTTCCTACGAGGGCTCCATCTTTTTCGGGGGTGAGGAGCGGCATTTCCGCGACATCAACGATTCCGAGAAGCTCGGCATCATCATCATCCATCAGGAACTGGCACTCATTCCGTTGATGTCGATTGCGGAAAACATCTTCCTGACCAATCCCCCGGCAAGCCGCGGGGTGATCGACCGAAGCGAACGCCACAAGCGCACCCAGGCATTGCTTGCAAAGGTGGGGCTTACAGAACAGCCGGACACGCTGATCACCAATATCGGCGTCGGCAAGCAGCAGCTGGTCGAAATCGCCAAGGCGCTGTCCAAGGACGTGCGGCTGCTGATCCTCGACGAGCCGACCGCGTCGCTCAACGAGACCGACAGTGCCGCGCTTTTGGAACTGCTCAAGGAATTCCGCCGCAACGGCATTACCTCGATCATGATCTCGCACAAGCTCAACGAGATTTCCGAGGTCGCCGACCGCATCACGGTGCTGCGCGACGGCCGCACCGTCGGCACGCTGGACTGCCATGCCGGTCCCGTGGACGAAGACGAGATCGTGCGGCGCATGGTCGACCGTGACCTGGAGAGCCGCTATCCGAAGCGTGATCCCAAGATCGGCGACGTCATCTTCGAAGTCGAGAACTGGTCCGCCTATCATCCGATGCACTCGGACCGGCAGGTGGTGAAGAACGTCTCGCTGAAGGTGCGGGCCGGCGAGGTCGTGGGCATCTCCGGCCTGATGGGTGCAGGGCGCACCGAATTCGCCATGAGCCTGTTCGGCCGGTCCTGGGGGCGTCACGTCACCGGGACCGCCAAGCTGCACGGCAAGGAACTCGACCTTTCCGACGTCCACAAGGCGATCAGGGCTGGCCTTGCCTATGTGACCGAGGACCGCAAGCAACTCGGCCTCATCCTGCCGGAAGACATCCGCAAGAACGTCTCGCTCGCCCATCTTGGCGGCGTGTCCTCGCGCGGCGTCATCGACGACATCGCCGAGATGAAGGTGGCGCAGGAATTCCGCACCCGCATGCGCATCCGCAGCCACAACGTCTACCAGGAAACCGGCAAGCTGTCCGGCGGCAACCAGCAGAAAGTGGTATTGTCGAAATGGCTGTTCACCGATCCTGACGTGCTCATTCTCGACGAGCCGACGCGCGGCATCGATGTCGGCGCGAAATATGAAATCTACACGATCATCAACGAACTCGCCGATGCGGGCAAGGCGGTGATCGTCATCTCGTCGGAAATGCCCGAGCTGATCGGCATCTGCGACCGTATCGTGGTGATGCACGAAGGTGCGTTTGTCGGCGAAGTGGCCGGCGAGGAAGCCACGCAGGAAAATATCATGCGCGCCATCATGCGGCGCAAAGGGAGAGAATAATGAGTACTCCGCAGGAAACGATATCGACGCCTCAGAGCGTGGGCGGTTTTCTGAAGGACAATCTGCGCGATTTCGGCATGCTGATTTCGCTGGTCGTGATCGTCATCTTCTTCCAGATCGCCACGGACGGCGTGCTCCTGAAGCCGCTCAACGTCACCAACATCGTGTTGCAGAACTCCTATATCGTCATCATGGCGCTCGGCATGCTGATGGTGATCGTCACCGGCCATATCGACCTGTCGGTCGGTTCGGTCGCGGGCTTTATCGGCGGTTTTGCCGGGTTGCTGATGGTCCAGTGGGGTCTCAATTTTGCCGTCGTCATCGTCATCAGCCTTGCCGTCGGCGGCTTGATCGGGGCGATCCAGGGCTATTTCGTCGCCTATTTCAAGATACCGTCATTCATCGTGACGCTGGCAGGCATGCTGGTCTTCCGCGGACTGATGATCGCCATTCTCGGCAGCCAGGCAATCGGGCCTTTCCCGCCGATTTTCCAGAAGCTGTCGTCCGGTTATGTCGTCGAGCTGATCTCGTCGACCGGCGGCCTCTACATCACCTCGTTCCTGCTCGGACTGGTGCTGGCGGTCATTCTCATCGTGCAGAATTTCGCGAGCCGCAAGCGGCGTATCTCGCATGGCGTCGAGTCGGAGCCGTTCGGCTTCTTCGTCGCCAAGAACCTGCTGATTCTGGCCGGCGTCGGCTATATCGCCTTCCTGATCTCGTCGCATCGCGGCATGCCGAACGTGCTGATCATCATGGCGGTGCTGATCGCCGCCTATAGCTTCCTCACCACCCGTACGGTGATCGGCAGGCAGATCTATGCGGTCGGCGGCAACGCCCGTGCTGCAGAGCTTTCCGGCATCAAGACGACGCGGCTGGTGTTCCTCACCTTCGTGAACATGGGCGTGCTTGCGGCTCTCGGCGGGCTTGTCGTCGCCGCACGACTGAACAGCGCCACGCCGAAGGCCGGTACCGGTTTCGAGCTGGACGTCATCGCGGCCTGCTTCATTGGTGGCGCATCCGCCTATGGCGGCGTCGGCAAGGTGACAGGCGCGGTTATCGGCGCCTTCCTGATGGGCGTGATGAACAACGGCATGTCGATCCTTGGTATCGGTATCGACTACCAGCAGGTGATCAAGGGCCTGGTTCTGCTCGGCGCCGTCTGCGTCGACGTCTACAACCAGCGCCGCTAAAGGCGGGGCCTTCCTTCAAGATTGCCAGATGAAACTCGAAAGCCCGGAGGCGTCAGACGCCTCCGGGCTTTTTTTGTGCTCTGGCCTGTTACCCGCCGTCGGTTTCCCGGCGAGGGGAAACATCGACCCCGGCTGGCTTCATCAGGTCGCCTGCTCGGTCACGGCCTCTTCGATGACATCTTCCGGAATGTCGTCGAAGGACGAGTAGTTGAGGTTGTAGAGCTTCGAATAAAGCTTCTTGTTCTTCATCAGCTCGCGGTGATTACCGCTCTCGATCAGCTCGCCGTTCTGCAGCACGATGATGCGATCGGCTTCGCGGATGGTAGCAAGGCGATGGGCGATGACGAGCCCCGTGCGGCCTTCGAGCAGCTTTACGAGCGCCTTCTGGATCAGCATTTCCGTATAGCTATCGATATTGGCGGTCGCCTCGTCAAGCACCAGGATTTTCGCGTCCGCCACCAGCGCGCGGGCGAAGCTGAGGAGCTGGCGCTGGCCGAGCGAGAGATTGCCGCCGCGCTGGCCGAGAATGCTCTCGTAACCGTCCGGCATGCGCATGATGAAGTCGTGGGCGCCGACCGCCTCGGCCGCCTCAATCACCTGCTCCCGTGTCGCCTCCGTTTTGTGGTAGCGGATGTTCTCGAACACCGTGCCGGTGAACAGGAACGGCTCCTGCAGCACCATGGCGATCTGCCGGCCGAGCGATTCCTGCGTCAGGTCGCGAACATCGTGACCGCCGACCAGAACCTGGCCCTGCTGAACGTCGTAGAAACGGTGGATCAACGACATGCAGCTCGACTTGCCCGAACCCGTCGGGCCGACCAGTGCAACCGTCTCGCCGGGGTTCACCTTGAAGCTCACATGTTTCAGGACAGGGTGCTTGGGATTGTAGCCGAACACCACGTCCTTGAACTCGACCGAGCCGTCCATGTCGGATGTGAGGACCTTGGCGTTCGGCGCATCCTGGACGTCGACCGGCACGTCCAGCACTTCGGTCAGGCGCTGGCCGGATGCCATGGCGCGCTGCATCACCGAATACTGCAGCGTCAGTGACCGGATCGGGTCGAAGAAGCGCTGGATGTAGAAGAGGAAGGCGACCATGACGCCGACGTCGAGCGCCTGGTTGAGGACGCGGGCGCCGCCGACCACGACGACGAGCGCCATCGCAAGGCCGGTCAGCGAATCGACAATCGGCACCATCACCTGAGCGTATTTGGCCGCGTTCAGATGCGTGTTGAGGTTGGCGCGCGCCTTGTCGTCATAGAGCATGAAGTTGACGCTCTGGCGGTCCATGCTCTGGACGGCGCGCACGCCGTGGATGGCTTCGGCAAGCGCACCGTTGGCGATCGAGTTGGTTTCATGCGCGGCCATGAACGATTTTCGGGCACGCGGCAGCCAGAAGAGGCGCACGACGAAGAGGACAGGAAGCGCGCAGAGGGTCAGGAGGCCGAGCTTGAAATCGAGCGTCAGCATGACGAAAACGATGCCGAACAGCAGCGTGATATCGCCGACCGAAAGAACCGAGGTTTCCAGGAATTCCTGCATGGAATTGACGTCGCCCTGCAGGCGCGACATCAGCCGGCCGACTTCCGTCTTGTCCATCCAGGACAGCGAGACGCGCTGCAGATGCGTGAACATCGCCTTGCGGATATCGAAGAGCACGTCTTCCGCCACACCGCCGACCAGCGTTTCCTGCGCATAGCTGGCCCCGAAATTGATGAGGATCGCCGCGAGAAAGGCAACGATCGACCAGATCAATATCGATTGGCTGTCGCTGCCCGCCTGCATGCCGTGGTCGATTGCGTAGCGGATGATCAGCGGGATCAGGAGCTGCATGGCCGTGAAGGTCAGCACCGCAAGCACGGCCCAATAGATCTTGGTGCGGTAGGGCCGCACGAAACTCCAGATCCGCCTGACGATATTGCTGTCGAAGACCTTGCCGAAGATTTCCTCTTCGATGCGGTGCGAGCCGACCACCGCGCGGGGCGGGCGCCTTCCGTCGTCACGAACGTCGGAGCGTTCGGTTTCCAGTTCCTCGGCCATATATCCTCCCTCAGGCGCTGAGCGCGTCGTCGCCCGGACGTACCTGCAGATCGTAAAGCGCCTTGTAGCGGCCGCCGAGCGCAAGCAGCTCGTCATGCGTTCCGCTTTCGACGATGCGGCCCTCTTCCATGAAGAGGATGCGGTCGGCATGCATCAGAGAGCTCAGGCGATGGGCGACGATGATCGTCACCCGGTCGGCCGCGTATCTACGCATGGCGCCGCGAATGCGCTGCTCGGTGCCGGCGTCGATCGCGGCGGTCGAGTCGTCGAACACCATAACCGCCGGGCGCAGCATCAGCGCGCGGGCGATCGACAGGCGCTGGCGCTGTCCGCCGGAGAGCGACACGCCGCGTTCGCCGACGACCGTGTTGTAACCGGTCGGCAGGCCGAGCACATAGTTGTGCAGCTGGGCGCTTTCGCTGGCGCGCTCGATGCGGCCTTCCTTCGCCCACGGATCGCCGTAGGCGATGTTGTTTTCGATCGTCGTCGTGAACAGGAAACTGTCCTGCTGGACCACGGCGACCGAGCGGCGCAGCGATTGCAGCGTGGCGCGGCGGATGTCCTGGCCGTCGATGGTGATCTTGCCGCCGGTCACATCGTAGAAACGCGGGATCAGGTGGGCCATGGTCGATTTGCCGCTGCCGGGCGGGCCGACGATGCCGATCGTCTCGCCGCGCTTCGCCTCGAAGGATACGCCGGTCAGGACCTGATGTTTTTCAGCGCCGGGATAGGCGAAATCGACATTCTCGAACCGCAGCGTGCCTTCGGTGACCTTCAGCTCCCTGGCGTCCTTCTCGTCCTTGATGGCGATATCGAGGTCGAGCAGTTCGAAGAGGCGCGCTCCGCAGGTGGAGGCGCGGGCAAAGGCGTTGACCATCAGGCCGAGCTGGCGCACCGGCATCTGCAGGATGGTCATGAAGGTGAGGAAGGAGGTGAGCGTGCCGACCGTCATCTCGCCGGCCATCACCTTGTTTCCGCCGACCCAGAGAACCAGGCCCATGGCGGCGAAGAAGGACAGCGTCATGGCGCTGGTATTGGCGACCCGGATGCCGACGCGCTGATGCGCCAGCGACACTGCGCTTTTGGATGCGGTCTCGAACTTGTCGAGCTCGTGATCCTGGGCGGCGAAGGCGCGCACGACGCGGATGCCGCCGAGGTTTTCTTCCATGACGCGGGTGAGCACCGAAAGCCGTTCCTGGAGGTCGAGCCAGGTGGCGCGCAGCCGCAGCTGCGTCACCGACGAGCGCCAGCCGACGAAAGGCACGAAGCTCAAGGCCAGCAGGCCGAGCACCACGTCGGTGGACAGCAGAAGATAAGCGCCGAAGCCGATCAGCACGGTCAAAAGAACCATGCGCACCAGCGCGGTCGAGAAATACATGCGCACGCCTTCGAGATCGAGAAGCCCGACGGTGATCAGGTCGCCCGAATGCATGCTGTCGTGGAAGCTGAAGGAAAGCCGCTGGATCTTCTCGTAACAGGCAAGCCTGAGACGATAGCCCATGTGATGGCCGACCGCCTCGCTATAGTAGTTCTGGAACAGGGTGAAAACGCCGCGGAGCACGCTGGCGCCGAGGAGCAGCAGGGCGGTGTTCAGCAGCGCATCCTGGGCCGCCTGGCCGGCATCGCCGCCGGTTAGTGCCACCTGCGTGTGGTCTACCGCTTGCCCCAGCAGCCGCGGGATCATCAGCTGGAAGGCGGAGGCGATCAGGGTCGCGCCGATCGCGAAGCTCGATTGCCACGGATGACGGAAGGCCATGACGGTAATGCGGGTCAATATGGAGAAGCCTTTGCCCCAACCTGCCGCATTTACCAGCGCCAACGAAGCCGACGGCTTCGCGACGCGAACTGTTGCATCGCTGCTCACGGATCTATTCCAAAAATGAATTACAGAGTCGGATAAAAATTATCCGGGAAGACGGCCATTATGAGATGAAGATTCGGGACCTGAATCTAGCCTGCATAAGGACGCTGATCAGTCAACCGATTTGGGCCGAAAACCGGGGCTACTGTGGTGAATTTTTGACCTGTGTGACGCCTGAATTTTTGGCAACGGGCCTCTCGGTCTTTCACTGCCTGAGCATGCGGATGCGGGAGGGAGAATGCCTATCAGGATTTTGACCGCACTTTCTTTTGTCTCCGTGCATATCGCTAGGTCAGTTCGCGCCTGATATCGTCGCGTCATAACTCACATGAAAGAGGTTCGGCTTTAGCATGACCAGCGGCCTGCATCACATCACCGCCATCACCCGCAAGATCCAGGCGAATGTCGATTTCTACGCGGGCTTTCTCGGCCTCAGGCTCGTCAAGAGGACCGCCGGTTTCGAGGATGCCCGCCAGCTGCATCTGTTCTATGGGGACGGTGCGGCGACGCCCGGTTCGCTGGTGACCTTCCTTGCCTGGGAAGATGGCTCGCTCGGGCGCGTCGGGCATGGGGCGCCGAGTGAGATCAGTTTTGCGATTGCGCCCGATGCGATCGGTTTCTGGCTGACGCGGGCGCTGCAGTTCAACGTCAAGCTTTCCGGCCCGGCGCAGGAGTTTGGCGAACCGGTGCTGCGGCTGACCGACCCCGACGGCATTATCGTCAAGCTCGTCGGCGTCGATGACTCAACGCCTTGGGTCTGGTGGAGCGGCGGCGGCATAAGCGAGGCGGATGCGATCAGAAAACTCCACGGCGCGACGATCCTTTCCGAAAGGCCGGAGCAGACGGCTGTGTTTCTGACGCGGCATATGGGGCTTCGGCTCGGGCCGAAGGAGGGCAATATCCAGCGGCTGGTGTCCGACGCGCAGGATATCGTCGATGTCCGCGATGCGGGCGGTTTCTGGACTGCCGCGCCCGGCACCGGCACGATCGACCATATCGCCTTCCGCGCCGTGGATAGGCCTCAGGTCGAGGCGGTGCATGCGCGATTGCTGACAGAAGACGCCGGCGAGATGAACATGCACGACCGGCACTATTTCTATTCACTCTACGTCCGCGAACCGTCCGGTACGCTGATCGAGCTTGCGACAGACGGGCCGGGTTTCACGGAAGACGAGCCGTTGGAGACGCTCGGGTCGAAACTGTTCATCCCGGCGCATTTCAAGGAAGACCACGACGTCCTGCGGGTCATGCTGCCGCAGTTCGGCCTGCCGGGGGAGGAGCGCATCATCTACCGCGACCTGCCCTTCGTGCACCGTATCCACATGCCGGAGAGTTGGGACGGTTCGACGCTGGTGCTGCTGCACGGCACCGGCGGCAATGAAACGACCATGCTGCCATTCGGACGCAAGGCGGCTCCGAACGCCATGCTGATCGGGGTGCGCGGGCGTTCGACCGACGAGGGGCATCCGCGATATTTTCGCCGTTTCATGCAGACGACGTTCGATCAGAAGGAGATCGCCTCGGAAGCGGAGGCCTTCGTCGCCTTCGTGGAGGAACTCGGTCCAGCCTATGGCGTCGATCCGGCGCGGACGGCCTTTGCCGGCTGGTCCAACGGCGGCAACATGATCGGTGCGGTGATGCAGCTTCATCCGGACCTGATCCGCAAAGCGGTCCTATTGCGGTCGATGAACTGCCTGGAGGATCGGCCAGCCGTCGATCTTTCCGGGACGCATGTCCTGTCGCTCAGCGCCACCGACGATTTTTACGGGTCGCTGGCCGAGGAGCTGGAAGAGCGGCTTCGCGCTGCGGGCGCGGAACTCACTGCCATTAAGCTCGAGGCCAATCATGGGATCGGCACCGAGGACGAGATGATCGCTCGCGACTGGCTGATCGAAAGAGGATTCTGATCAATCGCCGTAATGCAGGGCGATGGCATCGACGGCGGCGGATATGTCCGCCTTGAAGCCCCGCCGCCGAAGCGCCATGCCATAGGCCGTCAGGTTGCCGAGAACGATATCGAAACGGGCGCGCTGGCCGGTGTGGTTGAGCCGGATCAGCCGTTCGGCGCCGGGACCGACACCGGCGGAAAGCTCGATGCCGCGCGGCGCCACGGAAAGCACGGCGGCTGCATCGGCTGCGGCCGGAAGCCTGGCCGCCGTCACCAGGTTCGAACCATGCAAGGCATCGACCCAGAGTTCGCCGCCCATGGCAGCGAGTGCCGCACGTGTTGCCCGGGCGGCGCGGACATGGCGGGCGACAATCGCATCGATGCCCTCCGCCTCGACGCGATCGAGGGCGGCTTCGAGAGCGAAAAATTCCAGCGGGGCGGTGGTGCCGGATAAAGCGCCGCGGCCGGTTTCGAGCCAGGCTTTCTGGTCGAGAAGCGAGAGAATCGAATCCCTTGGCGCCCCTTGTTCAGAAATCAGTTTCCAGGCGGCAGGGCTGACCGAGAGAGCCGAAAGCCCCGCTGGTCCCGCCAGCGCCTTCTGCGGTCCGATGACGGCGATGTCGATGCCGAGTTCGTCGATGTTCAGCGCATGGCCGCCGATCGAGGCGACCGCATCCACCACCGTGACGATGCCGCGGGAACGCGCAAGCGCTATGATCTCCTCGATCGGGTTGCGGATGCCGCTTGCCGATTCCGCATGAACGAGGGCCAGGACCTTGATGTCCGGATGCGCATTCAGCGTTGCCTCCACCGCTTCCAGTCCGATGGGGCGGGCTGCTTCGGCCGAGAGGTCGACGACCTCGGCGCCGCCGCGCCTGAGCCAGGTGCCGAACCATCCGCCATACATGCTGGTGACGATGTTGATCGCCTTCAGGCCCGGCCGGGCGAGGCTGAGGGCCGCCGCCTCCAGCGCGACGACGGCCTCCGCCTGGATCAGCAGCACGTCGTTGCGCGTCTTCAGGATCCTGCCGATCCGGTCGGCGATCGTGGCGTAACGGGCAGCGGGGAAGGACGGTGCGTCGTTCAGCGGGTTCCAGCGGTCAAACGTCATGGGATGGTCCTTCCGTTGGTTCTGTCACGAGGCGCGGTACGGCGCCGATCAGGGCCTTGGCCGCAAGTGATTGCGGGTTTTCGATCACCTGCCGCATCGGCCCGGTCTCGGTGAGCCGCCCGGCATCCATGACGGCGATCCGGTGCGAGACGGCGCGCAGGACGGCGAGATCGTGTGAGACGAAAAGATAGCTGATGCCGCGCTCTTCTTGTAGCTCGACCAGCAATTCGAGGATCCTGCCGCGGATCGAGACATCCAGCGCCGAGACCGCCTCGTCGAGCACGATCAGCGACGGTTTTGTGGCGATGGCGCGGGCAATGGCAATGCGCTGCCGCTGGCCGCCGGAAACCTCGCGGATCGACCGCTGCGCATAGTTCGCGGGCAGGCCGACGCGATCGAGAAGCGCTGCGATCTCCCTCGCTCGCTCGGCTTTCGGCACGATGTTGTGGATGCGCAATGGATCATCCAAGACCGAGGCAACGGTGGCGCGCGGGTTGAAGGCGCCCAGCACGTCCTGAAACACCATCTGCATCTTGGCGCGGCGATTGCGCAGGTTGGCGCCAGAGAGTGCCAGCCAGTCCTTATCTTCAAAACGGATCGCGCCGGCATCAGCCGGCAGCAGCCGCATCAGGATGCGGGCGAGGGTGGATTTGCCGCTACCCGAGGCGCCGACGAGGCCGAGCGTCTCGCCGGGTTCAAGCGTCAGCGAAATATCGCTGACCGCCGCAACCTTGCGCCCGCCGGAGGAGAAACGCTTCGAGAGGTTTTCGATTGCCAGCAAGGTCATAGCGCGGCCTCCCGGATGAGCGGAGGCGTCGCGAGATCGCGGTGGCTGGCGATCAGGGTTTTCGTATAGGCCTCTTTGGGGGACGAGAGGACAAGTCCGGTCAGGCCCGATTCCACCAGCCTGCCGTCCTTGAAGATCGCCACCCGGTCGGCAAAGCCAGAGGCCAATGCGATGTCGTGGGTGATGAAGATCAGCGTCATGCCGGCCTCGCGGACGAGCTCGTCGAGCAGCGAGACGATCTCGGCCTGGACGACCATGTCGAGCGCGCTGGTCGCCTCGTCGGCGATCAGCATGCCGGGGCTGGCGGCAAGTGCTGCGGCGATCGCGACGCGCTGCCGCTGACCGCCGGAAAGCTGGTGCGGGAAGGCCTTCATCGCCTTGTCCGGCTCCGGAATGCGGACCCGCGCCAGCATTTCCAGCGCGCCGCCATAGGCTGCTTTCCACGACAGGCGGAGATGCCGGCGGGCGCCTTCGGCCACCTGCTCGCCGATCGTCAATACCGGGTTGAGGCTGGAAGACGGGTCCTGGAAAACGAAACCGAGATCGCGGCCGGGCAAAGGCGGCAGGCCCGAGGACCAGCGCATCTCGCCCGCCAGCCGGGCACCCGACGGCAATAGGCCGGCCAGGGCACGCGCAAGCGTGCTTTTTCCGGATCCGCTTTCGCCGATGATCGCCAGCCGCTCGCCGGCGACGATATCGAGGTCTATCTGGTTCAGCGCGGGCACCGTCTGGCCGCGATAGGTGACCGACAGGTTTCGGATTTCGCAAAGCGCGCTCATGGCTCCAGCCTCCGGCTCGAGAGCGCCTTGGTGAGACCTTCGCTGAAGAGGTAGACGCCGACGACCGTGACCACCAGCGCGATGCCCGGGAAGATCGACAGCGAGGGCGAGGAGCGCAGGATGTTGCGGCCCTCGGCGATCATCGAGCCCCAGGTGACCACGTTCGGATCGCCGAGGCCGAGGAAGGAAAGGGCGGCTTCGGTGAGGATCGCCGCCGCGACGATGATGGCCGACAGAGCCAGCACCGGCGGCAGGGCGTTGGGCAGGATTTCCCGGAAGGCGATTTCGGCAGGATGCATCCCGATCACCCGGGCGGAGGCGACATAATCACGCTCGCGGATGGAGAGCACCTGCGCCCGGGTCAGCCGCGCCGGATCGGCCCAGGCGCCGAGCGCAATCGCCAGCACCACGACCGGCACCGAGGCGCCGATGACGCTGACGAAGGCAAGCGCCAGCAGGAAGCTCGGGACGATCTGGAAGGCATCGACGACGCGCATCAGCCCCTCGTCTACCAGCCCGCCGGCAAAACCCGCGGTCAAGCCGACACATAGGCCGATGGCAATCGCCGCCAGCGCCGCTGCAAGGCCGACAGCCAGGGAGGTGTGGGTTCCGTGAAGAATGCCGGCCAGGACATCGCGGCCGAGCCGATCGGTGCCGAGCGGGAAAGCGGGGTCGGTGAAGGGCGGCAGCAGCGCCCGGCCGGTAATGCGCAGCGGATCGCCGGGCGACAGCACCGGCGCAAACAGCGCGACGAGCATCAGAGCCGCCAAAATGCCGAGCCCGATCGCGCCTTCCGGCGTCCGGACGAGATCGCGTAGGAGCCTCATGCACGCCCTCTCATGTATTCGGCTCCGAGGCACCGACGCGTGGGTCGAGTGCGGCATAGACGAGATCGACGAGAAGATTGACGCAGATCACCAGCACGGCGCTGACGACGATGATGCCCATCAGCAGCGGTGCGTCGCGTCCGCTGACGGCCTCCTGCGCCAGCCGGCCGAAACCGGGAATGGCAAAGATGCTCTCGATGACGACGCTGCCGCCGAGCATGGCCGCCGATTGCAGGCCGAGCATGGTGACCAGCGGCAGAAGCGCATTGCGCGCCACGTGGCGCAGCACGATGCGGCTGCGGGACAGGCCTTTCGAACGGGCAAAGAGTACGAAATCCAGCGCCCAGGCTTCCGCCATGCCGGAGCGCATCACCCGCAGGAACAGCGCCATGTAGATCAGCGCCAGCGCTCCGACCGGCAGGACGAGATGCTTGGCGATATCCAAAGCTCGGGCGAAGCCCGCTTTGCCGGAGGCGATCGTCTCGATGCCCGAGGTCGGCAGCCAGCGGAGCTGCACCGCAAAGACGATGCTGAGGACCAGGCCAAGCCAGAAGCTGGGGATCGCGTAAAGAATGAGAGAACCGGTCGAAAGCACTCTGTCCCTTATGCTTTCAGGCTTTGCACCGGCAAGGATCCCGAGTGCGGAGCCGAACCCGAAGGAAAGCGCGGTGGCGCTTCCCATCAGCAGTAGGGTGTTCGGAAGGCGTTCAAAAATGAGGTCGAGGACGGGCCTTCCGAAGGCGACCGACCAGCCGAGATCGAATGTGACGAGCGACGAAAAATAGAGCCAGAGGCGGGCAAGCATCGACTGGTCAAGGCCATAGGCCTGGCGCAACGACTGGGCGACTGTCGCGTCGCCGCCGCCGATCGACAGGAGATAGGCATCCACCGCGTCGCCGGAGGCGGATTCGAGCAGGAGGAAGGTCAGGACGATGACGATCAGCAGCACCGGAATGCTGCTGATCGCGCGACGTCGGATCAATCGAATGGCACGGTTCACGCCGGAAAGCGCTCCTGAATCGGATGGTCGGTCAAGCCTATCACGATTTCAGCGCGGTATCCGACCAGTTCGAGACCGCCCAGCGCGGATTGTTGGAGACGTTCTGCACCGTATCGCGCGCCACCGTGATGAAGCCCCATTCGGCGACGTTGATCAGTGGCAGGTCGGTGGCGACGATCTTCTGGAACTGCTTGTAGAGTTCCGTCCGGGCTGCGGTATCGACCGTTTCCGCAGCCTTGGCGATGATGCCGTCGAGCTCCTTGTTCTCGTAGCCGCCCTGGTTGGAAAAGGGCACGCCGGCCGGGATGCCGGACCGGACGAGTATGGTGGTCGAGATCGCCGGGTCGCCGCGGAAGACCGGCGGGCCGATGGCCAGATCGAAATCGTGATCCGTGTAGACCGCCTTCTGGTGGGCCGCCGAATCCGCGTTGATCAGTTGTGCGTCGATGCCGACTGCCGCAAGAGCCTGGCGCAGGTAATCGCCGAACTGCTTGGTCTCGTTGAAATAAGGCGCCGGGCGCAGTTTCAGCGAGAAACGGGTGCCGTTGGCGCCCTTCTTGTAGCCTGCCTCGTCCAGCAGCGCGTTCGCCTTGGCGGTGTCGAAAGCATAGGTCGGCACGCTGGCATCGTAGAATTCCGGCGCATTCTTCGGCACCGGGCCGGTCGAGGCGGCGGCGTAGCCAAGGAAGATCGTATCGACGACGAACTTCTTGTCGATCGCATGGGCGATTGCCTGTCGGACCTTGACGTCGGCGAGCTCCTTGCGGCGGTGGTTGATCTCGACCACGAGCTGGTAGGTCAGCGCCTCGTAGCCCTTGGAGATCACCTTGATGCCTGGCACCTTGGAGATACGCGCGAGATCGGTAAGCGGCACGGCCGAGAAAGCCGCGAGCTGGATCTCTTCCGCTTCCAGCGCCGCGCCGGCGCCGGCTCGGTCCGGCAGGACGCGGAAGATGATCTCGTCGAGCTTCGGTTCGCCCTTGCCCCAGTAGTCGGCGTTCCTGGTCAGGCGGTAATATTCGCCCGGCTTGTATTCGGTGAGCTTGAACGGGCCGGTGCCGACCAGCTTCACATTGGCCGGGTTGGTGGCGATGTCGGTGCCTTCATAGAGATGTTTCGGCACGACGCTGCTGACGACCGGCAGGGCGTTGCGGATGAGCTGCAAGGGCGTCGGCTTGGAGAACTTGAAGACCGCGGTCGTTGCGTCCGGCGTGTCGACGGCTTCGAGGTTTGCGAAGACCAGGCGGCCGAGGTTCTGCAGCGGCTTCCAGATGTTGAGCGCCGAATAGGCGACGTCGGCCGAGGTGAACGGCTTGCCGTCATGCCATTTCACGCCCTCGCGCAGCTTGAAGGTGACCGACTTGCCGTCGGCAGAACCTTCCCAGGAGGTGGCGAGGCGCGGCGCCAGGCCGTCCTTGCCGTCGAAGGAGGCTTCGGCGAGAGGCTCGACCACCTTGCTTGCGCTGAAGAACACGCCGTTGGAGGCGACGATCGCCGGGTTGAGGTTTTTAGGTTCGGAATCTGCGGCGACGATCAGCCGGTTGCCGGCACCTTGAGCAATGGCGAAAGTCGGCAAAGCTGTCGAGGCGAGCAGGGTGCCGCCCGCCTGCAAAAGGGTCCTTCGGGATAGGGTGGCGATCGTCATTGCTCTCTCCTGCATCCAGCCATTTTCCAGCATATTGCCAGCGAAATGCGCGGTCGCACAGGCAGGAAATTCCTCTGCGAGGCATTCGGGAACAAATTCTTGGACGCGGAGGAGTGGTAGGTGAATTTTCCATTGCGCCATAAAGGTTTAGTGCCGGGTCTCCAGCTTGTCGCGAAGGGCAGCGAGGATCTCTTCCGCAAGCGGCGTATCGCCGACCGCGCGGGCGAGGGTCATCCCACCGACCATCTGGGACAGGATGACGATCGACCGGCGTCGCCGATCCTCATCGCCATCGCCGTCGACCATCTCCTGCAGCAGCTTGAGGTGGTTTTCGATGCCTTCGGCGAACACGGATTGCACCGCTTCGCCCTGGCGGGAGGCGTCGGCGCAGAGAGCGGCGAGAGTGCAGCCCTTTGCCTTGACGAGCAGATTCGGCCGGGAAAGATACATGCCGGTGATCGCCTTGAGGGCCTTGTCGCGGGCGCGGTTGATCGTCTCCCGCCAGAGGGCGATGTTGAGCGCCAGCGCCTGGCGCGACGCCTCGGCCGCCAGATCCACCTTGGATTTGAACTGACCGTAAAATCCGCCATGCGTCAGGCCGGCGGCCTTCATCAGGTCGGCAATGCCGATGCCGTCAAAGCCATGTTCGCGGAACAGTTCGCCGGCCTTCAACACCACGCGGGCGCGGTTCTCCTCGGCTTCCTGGCGGCTCACCTTCATCGTATTCTCCTTCGGACACCTTGACTCTTATATTCCAATCATCATTTAAATGAGATAAATGATGATCAAAATTTAAATCGAGGTGAAACATGCCGGCAAGACCGAACGACAGAATAGTGATCACCGGCATGGGCATGGTATCGCCGCTCGCCAGCGGCGTGGAGGCCACCTGGAAACGCCTGATCGAGGGCCGTTCCGGCCTGCGCCGGCTTTCTGACGATATCGTGCCGGATATCGATGCGAAGGTCGGCGGCGTGGTGCCCGGCGTCGCCGAGGACGAGTTCGGCTTCGATATCGACCTTGCGGTGCCGCACAAGGAGCGCAAGAAGATGGATCGCTTCATCGCATTTGCGCTCGAAGCCTCACGGCAGGCGCTGGAGCAGTCCGGCTGGGTCGCCGACACCGACGACAAGCAGGACCGCACCGCGACGATCATCGCCTCCGGCATCGGCGGGTTCCATTCGATCGCCGAGGCGGTGCGCACGGTGGACGCGCGCGGCGCCGGCCGGCTGTCGCCGTTCACGGTGCCGTCCTTCCTCGTCAATCTGGCTGCCGGCCATGTCTCCATCCGCTACGGCTTCAAAGGCCCGATTGGTGCGCCGGTGACGGCTTGCGCGGCAAGCGTCCAGGCGATCGGCGACGGCATGCGGATGATCAGGAGCGGCGAAGTGGATGTCGCGCTCTGCGGCGGCACCGAGGCCTGTATCAACCGCGTGGCGCTTGGCGGGTTTGCCGCGGCGCGTGGTCTCTCCACGGCCTTCAACGATATCCCGGAAAAGGCTTCCCGGCCGTTCGATGCGGCGCGCGACGGTTTCGTCATGGGCGAGGGCGCCGGCATCGTCGTTCTCGAAACGCTCCAACATGCGCTCGCCCGCGGCGCGACGCCGCTTGTCGAAGTGGTCGGTTACGGCACCAGCGCCGATGCCTATCACCTGACCGCCGGTCCGGCCGATGGTTCCGGGGCGAAAAGGGCGGTCCAGCGGGCGCTGCAGATGGCAGGCCTTCAACCTGATGCCATCGGTTATCTCAACGCGCATGCCACATCGACACCCGTGGGTGATGCGGGCGAACTCGCGGCAATCAAGTCCGTTTTCGGCACCGGTAGCGGTCCGGCGATCTCCTCGACCAAATCGGCGACCGGCCATCTTCTCGGTGCGGCTGGCGGGCTTGAGGCCATCATCACCGCGCTTGCGCTGCGCGACGGCATATTGCCGCCGACCCTCAATCTCGAAGATCCCGATCCGCTCGCCGAAGGGCTCGATCTCATCGGTCCGCAGGCGCGCCGCGCTAAGGTCGAATACGCGCTGTCCAACGGTTTCGGTTTCGGCGGCGTCAATGCCAGCGTCATCCTGCGCCGCTTCGACGAAAACGCAAACTAGGAGAACCACCATGTTCGACGTCGTCATCGTCCAGCCGGTCCGCACCGCGATCGGCAAATATAACAGCTCGTTCGCCGGCATTCCCGCCGTCGATCTCGGTGCTGCGGTCATCCGCGAGACCATCGCGCGCTCCGGCCTTGCCGCTTCCGAGGTTGCGTCGGTCACCATGGGCAATGTCGTGCAGGCCGGCAACAAAATGAACCCGGCGCGGCAGGCGGCGATCCATGGTGGCCTGCCGGTCTCGGTGCCGGCCGTCACCGTCAACCGTGTCTGCGGCTCGGGTGCCGAGGCGATTGCCAGTGCGGCCAAGGATATCTGGCTCGGCCATGCCAGGGCAGCGATTGCGGGCGGCATGGAGAACATGGACCGCGCGCCCTACCTGATGAGCGGCGGCCGCTGGGGTTATCGCATGGGCCATGCGGAAATCTTCGACAGCATGCTGCTCGACGGCCTGCACGATGCGTTTTCGGACAGACATTCCGGCTGGCACACGGAAGACATGATCGCCTCGCAGCAGATCAGCCGCGCGGACCAGGACCGCTGGGCGGCGCGCTCGCAGCAGCGGTTCAGCACGGCACAAGCGGAGGGCAAGTTCGCGCCCGAAATCGTTGGCATCGACCTTCCGGTGAAGGGTGGCGTGAAAAGTTTCGCCGCTGACGAAACGCCAAGGCCGGATACCACGACAGAGGCGCTTGCCAAGCTGAAGCCCGCCTTCCGCGAAGACGGCACGATCACCGCGGGCAATGCGCCGGGCCTCAACAGCGGCGCATCGGCGATGATCGTCGCGGATCGAGCGTTTGCCGAAGCCAAGGGCCTGCAGCCGATGGCGCGGCTGGTCTCCTATGGCGTTGCCGCCGTCGAACCCGGCATGTTCGCGCTCGGACCGATCCCGGCGGTCAAACAGGCGCTGGAGCGGTCCGGCTGGACGATCGGCGATATCGAGCGGATCGAGATCAACGAGGCCTATGCCGCCGTGCCGCTCGCGGTCCTTAAGGGACTCGGCCTGCCGGAGGATATCGCCAATGTCGAAGGCGGGGCGGTGGCGCATGGCCACCCGATCGGGGCGACCGGCGCCATCCTGACGACGCGGCTTCTCCACTCGATGCAGCGCGACGGCCTGAAACGCGGTATCGTCACGCTCTGCATCGGCGGCGGCCAGGGCATCGCGCTGGCGCTGGAAATGATTTGATAGGAGCAGCAAAAAGCGCGGCAAGAGGGATCGCCGCGCTTTCCGTCTATCCAGGCAGAGAGGACCTTAGGGTCTTGGAGACCCTTACGGATAGATTTTCTTGGCCAGATCCATCATCGGGCCGTATTCGTTCATCTCGCGGGTGCCGAGCAGCTTGGCGCCGGCGAACCGCTTGGATTCCGGGTCGAGCCGGTCTTCCACACCCTTCACCACCGGCAGCATCCAGGCCTTGGCGTAGGTGACCTGCGATTCCATGTCGAGGAAGTGGTTGATGAACAGTTTTGACGCGTTCGGATGCGGTGCGTTCTTCATCATCGCGAAATGGATCGAGACGTAGGGCACACCTTCCGGCGGCACGATCACCTTGATCGGCAGGCCCTTCAGGTCGTTGGCGAAGGCGAACATCTGCGGAATGTAGACCGGATATTCACCTCGGGCGACGCGCTTGGCGTCATTGCGCAGATCGCGGCTGAAGACCGGCTTGTTCTCGGCGAGCTTCTCGTTGAACGCCTGGCCGAGGGCCTTGTTGAAGACCACGAACATGGTGCCGCCGGAACCGAGTGGGCGCATGTCGTCCGAGAGGATCTTGCCCTTCCATTTCGGGTCGGCAAGGTCCTTCCAGCTCTTCGGTTCGTCTTCGGGCTTGACCAGGCTGGTGTTGACCAGGATGCCGTAGGCCTGCAGGAAACCCGGCACGTGGGTGTCGGTGATTTCCTTCTTCATGTCCTCGCGGATATTGGCGACGTTCGGAATCGTGCCGAGCGGCTGGACCAGGGTGCCCTGGGTGACGCCGGTCTCGATCGAGTTCGCCGAATGCATCTGGATGTCGGCGATGAAACGGCCTGCGGCCTGTTCGGCGCGGAGGCGCTCGGTCAGTTCGCTGGCGCGCAGATCGAGCGATTCGACCTTGATGCCGTATTTCTTCTGAAAGCTTTCGACGACGGCGAGAAAGTTCGGGGCGCCGAGCTGCGAATTGTAGACGGTGACGGTGCCTTCCTTCTTGGCGGCTTCCACCACCTTGTTCCAGTCGGCATCCTGCGCAAGCGCCGGGCTACAGAGCATCGCGCCGAGCGCGAGCCCGGCCAGTTTGGTGATGAGCGACATTTTTTCCTCCCGAGAATATTCGCTTGTGACAGGGTCGTCAGATCTCCACGATCACGTAGTCCTCGTCGATGGAGACCGGAAAGGTTTCGGCCTGGTAGGGGCCTTCGGCAAGCGCTCCGCCCTTGGCGACGGACACATCGAAGCTCTTGACGCGGGTGCGCGCCGGATCGCACCAGGACTTGCCGGTGCGGATGTCGAATTCCCAGCCGTGCCAGGGGCAGCGGACGAGCTCGCCATGGCGCGTCATGCGGTATTTGCCGGGCTCGTCCGACTCGGCAAGACCGACGACCTGGCCACGGCAGAGATCGGCGCCTTCGTGCGGGCAGCGGTTGGCGATGGCGAAAAACTCTCCCTTGACGTTGAAGAGGGCGATGTCGCGGCCGGCGACCTTCACCAGCTTGGACTTGCCGACTTCGAGTTCATCGACCTTGGCGATTACGTGACGGGCCATGCTCAATTCAATCCATAGAAGTTGACAGCGTTTCCGGCGAAGATCGCCGTTTTCTCGGCCGCCGACAGCGGCACCTTGAAGGCGTAGCGGGGATCGTCGAAATCCCAGTGGGGATAGTCGGTCGAGAACATCAGCCGGTCGGTGCCGATCCAGTTCAGCGTATCCGTGAGGTTCTTGGCCGGATTCGGCTCTTCCATCGGCTGGGTGGTGAACCAGACGTTCTTCTTCAGATATTCCGAAGGCAGGCGCTTCACATGCGGAACTTCGTCTCGCATCGCAGCCCAGGCCTTGTCCATGCGCCAGCCGAAGGCCGGCAGCCAGGAAAAGCCGCCTTCGACGAAGGAGATCTTCAGGCCCGGAAAATGCTCGAAGACGCCCTCGAAGATCAGGCTTGCGATCACCGACTGCATGGTCTGGACCTGGCTGTGATGCTCCTCGATGTAATAGGAAGGCCAGCCGGCGCCGGTCGCCTGATGTCCGCCGACGCCGCCCACATGCAGGGAGATCGGCAGGCCGTGGCTGACGGCTGCCTCGAAGATCGGCCAGTGACGGCGTTTTCCGAGCGGTTCGATCGAGCGCGGCGGCAGGAGGATCTGCACGAAACGCTTGTCGGAGGAGCGGCGGTTGATCTCGGCGACGGCCTTTTCCGGGTCTTCCTGGGTAGCGACGATCGAGCCGCGCAGGCGCGGTTCCGGCTCCAGGAATTTGCCGACCTGCCAGTCGTTGATGGCAGTGGCGATGGCGGCGGCAAAATCCGGGTGCCGCTGGCCGCTGGCGTTGAAGCGCAGAGGCACCAGCACGCCGATATCGATGCCAAGCCCGTCGAGATGCTGTTCGCGCAGGAAGGGCAGGTCGGAGCCGGGAGGTCCGCCTGCCGGCGGCCATGAATCGACGCGCGAGACTTCCGGCACCATGCGCGGATGCGACAGCGTTTCGGACAGTCCCTGGCGGGTATGGCCGCCGTAGGTCGCGAGATGATCCCGCCAGCGCTGCGAGAGGTAGGGATGCATCTCCGCCGGCGTCTTCATCGACGGATGGATGTCGCAGTCGATCAGATTGAATTTGGTCTTCGCCTCGACCGGGCGTTCCAGCGTTTGGGTTTCGGTCATCGTGCGGCCTCCTTCCTAAAATCCGCGGCGATCCGCGGATAGGTGGCGAGCGGGTTGTCGATCAGGATCTTCTTGGCCAGCGTCTCGCCGAACCTGGCCGAGAGCGCATTAACGCCCTCGAACTGGGCATGCGGATAGTCGGTCGAAAACAGCAGGATGTCGTTGCAGTCGATGTGGTCGAGCGTGCGGGCGAGCGCATCGGTTTCGAGTGGCGCTTCGACCGGTTGCAGCGTGAAGCGCACATGCCGCTTGACGATGTCGCTCGGCTGTTCGGTGACCCACGGTGTTTCGGCGCGCACGCCGCGCCAGGTCTTGTCGGCCCGCCAGAAGAACGACGGCAGCCAGGTGAAGCCGCTTTCGGCGAACACGACCTTGAGGTCCGGCACCTTGTGGAAGACGCCTTCGGCGATGAGGCTGAGGAGCTGGCTTTCGAAGATCGAGGCTTGAGCCACATAGGCTTCGACGAAGAAACTCGGCCAGCCGGTGGCGGTCGGCGCATGGCGGTTGCTGCCGCCGGCATGGATACAGAGCGGCAGCCTATTGCGGGCGGCGGCCTCGTAGATCGGCCAGTAGCGGCGTCGCCCGAGCGGTTCGTCGTTCTGGGCGAGGATCATCACCTGCACGAAACGACTGTCTGCGGCGCGCTTCTCGATCTCGGCGACGGCGAGTTCGGCATTCTGGGCCGAGACGATGATCGAGCCGCGCAGGCGCGGCTCCTTGTCGAGCCATTCCCGCGCCAGCCATTCGTTGACGGCGCCGCAGAGCGCGGCGGCCATGTCGTCGGAATGCATGATCATCGAGCCGTGCAGCACGTTGCAGATCGCCAGCCGCGTTCCGAACGGATCGAGCGCCTGGGCGCGGACAGCCTCCAGCGTATCGCCGGCAAAGCCGCTTGCCGCCTTCCAGTCGGAACGGACATTGATCGGTGCCCGCGGGGGCGACGCGGTCATCGCCAGACTCATCCGATCGACGCCGCGCATGATAAATGTTTCGCGCCAGTAGTCGTCGAGATAGGACAGCAGTGTCGTGGTCGCCGGCGAGGCCGGGTGCAGGTCGCAGTCGATGCCGCCGATGGTCGACAGTCCGGGCTCGTTGCCCAGCGATCTCACCATTTCGTTCATGTGAGCACTCCGTGTTCAGGGCAGGCGGTAGACGTTCTTTGCGTTATCGCGAAAGATCTGCGCGCGCTCGGTCGGCGACAGCGGCACCTTGAAGGCGTAGCGCGGATCGTCGAAATCCCAGTGCGGGTAGTCGGTCGAGAACATCAGCCGGTCGGTGCCGACCCAGCGCAGCGTGTCCAGCAGGTGGCGGTTGTTTTCCGGCTCCTCGATCGGCTGGGTGGTGAACCAGACGTTTTCGCGGATATATTCGGACGGCGGCCGCTTCACATGCGGCACCTCGGAGCGCATCCGTTCCCACTGCTTGTCGAGCCGCCACATCAGAGGTGCCGCCCAGGCAAAACCGCCCTCGACGACGACCAGTTTCAGCTTCGGGAAGCGTTCGAAGACGCCCTCGAAGACCATACTGGTGACGACGCTCTGAAGGCTGTGCGAGAAGGCGTAGTGTTCCTCGATATAGAAATTCAGCCAGCCGGCGCCGCTATTGGCGTGCTGGCCGTAGGCGGCGGAATGCATGCCGATCGGCATGTCGTAGTGTTCGGCGGCCTCGTAGATCGGCCAGTAGCGGCGGCGGCCCGCCGGTTCGATGGTGCGCGGCGGAATGGCGATCTGGGCAAAACTCCTGTCGCCGATGCGCGCCTCGATTTCGGCGAGAGCCGCCGTCACGTCTTCCTGGGTGACGGAGATGGACGCTTTCAGGCGCGGGTCCGGGCCGGTCCACTTGTCGAGCTGCCAGTCGTTGACGGCGGCGCACATGGCGGCGCCGAGTTCCTGGTTCAATGTCGAGGAACCGGCCGCTAAGGGCTGGAGGATGCCGTATTCGATGCCGAGCGGATCGAGCAGCTGCTCCTGCAGATAGGCAAGGTCGGAGGCCGGCGGTCCGCCATTCGGCGGCCAGGCGTCGCGGCGCATGCCGTTGCCGGGGGTCATGCGCGGATAGGGCAGGGTGCCGACGACCGGATTGGCGCTGCGCTGGCCATAGTCGGCGAGATGGTCGCGCCAGCGAACGGGCAGGAATTTCGCAAGTTCGGCGGGCGAACCGAAGGCCGGATGGATATCGCAATCGACGATCCCGAGCCTGGCGTCTGCCCCCCTATCTTTTTCCAAAGTGGGGTCCTTTTCCGGAGTGGCGTCCTTGTCCAGAACGGCATGGTCCATGGCTTAGTCCTCCAGTCGCGGATAGGTGGCGAGCGCATTGTCCCGAACCAGCCGGTCGATCAGGCGTTCCGGGAAGCCGGCGGGGATCGCGGCATCCCCCTCGAATTGCGCATGCGGATAGTCGGTCGAGAACAGCAGCATGTCGTCGCAATCGAGATGCTCGATGATGCGTTCCAGTTCGGCCGGATCGCGCGGCGCGTCAAAGGGCTGCGTCGTCATGCGGATCTGCCGGCGGACCAGCGCCGACGGAGGCTCCTTCACCCAGGGGATTTCGATGCGGGCGCCGCGCCAGTCCTTGCTCATCCGCCACATCTGGCCGGGCAGCCAGGAGACGCCGGATTCGATGAGCACGATTTTCATGTCCGGGAATTTGCCGAGCACGCCCTCGGCGACGAAACTGCCGACCTGGGCGGCAAAACCTTGGACCTGGTGGACGTAGTCCTCGGCGAGATAGGAGAGGAAACCGCTCTGGCTCGGCGCGTGACGATAGGCGCTGCCGGCATGCACGCCCAGCGCAAAGCCGTGCCGCTGGGCGGCCTCGTAGACCGGCCAGTAGATGC
The DNA here is from genome assembly GCF_000732195.1 of Neorhizobium vignae. Classification (GTDB taxonomy): domain Bacteria; phylum Pseudomonadota; class Alphaproteobacteria; order Rhizobiales; family Rhizobiaceae; genus Neorhizobium; species Neorhizobium vignae. The sequence goes on along the minus strand of NZ_JNNU01000009.1, from coordinate 80,882 downwards.
GGCGGCCGAGCGGCATCTCGCCCATGCAGAGCGTCAGCACCTGCACGAAACGTTTGTCGTCGGCAAAGCGCTCGATTTCCTCGATGGCGGCTTCCGGGTTCTGCATCGGCAGCACGAGAGAAGCACGCAGGCGCGGGTCGCGGTCCAGCCACTCCGCCTTCAGCCAGTCGTTGGTGGCGCGGCACACGGCGGTCGCGAGATAGGGATCGTAGATCGCGTGCACGGCGGTGACGCAGTTGAGGATCGCATATTTGAGACCGTAGGGATCGAGCAGGTTTTTCCGCAGCTTTTCGACGCCCTTCCCCTCCGTCGCCTTCCAGTCTTCCCGGAAGAAGGGCTTGGTGCGGGTTGGGAAATTGGTGAGTTCCAGACGGTCGATATCGCGCGTCGTGACGATCTCGCGCCAGTATTCGTCGAAATAGGGTAGAAGATCCTCGCGCAGCGGCGCGTCCGGATGAACGTCACAATCGATCGCGCCCAATTGCGAAAGCACAGGGCGCTGCTGGGTCACAGCAGTATCCACCGCTTAAAACCTCCCTTGTCTGTCAGCCCGGCCGCTCGTTTCGCGGCGGACCTGAACCTCACTCCCAGGCGGTGCGTCGACAGACGGTGGCCACCCTCGCATCAGCGATGCGTTTCCTCGATTTGGGAGGGTAAGCGGCACGGGGAGCCAAGAGAATATGCTTTTTCATCGTAGCGGCTTTCTCGATTCGAGAAAGCCAAACGGCTTTCAGCTTTTCTCCTCGGGCAAAGGCGCGGCGCTCACGCTGCTCGATCACCCGGAACGAGAGCCGCGTGCATATGAATGCGCAGCCATTCCATCAGCGCCCGCACGGTCGGTTTGCGTGCCTGGGTCTGGGGGATGAGCGCCTTCAGCCAGAGTTCCGCCACGGGATAGTCCGGCAGCAGCTCGATCAGCTTGCCCGTCCGGATGGATTCTTCCGCCACGTAATTCGCCACCATGGCGACACCACGGCCCCGCAGCGCCAGGTCGTGCAGGATCTGGGTATCGTTGGCGCTGAAGGCGGAGCGTACCTCGACATCGATCGGCCCGCCGGGGCTCCGAAACGACCAGGTTGAACCCGTCGCGTGAAACGTCAGGCAGATGTGATTGACCAGATCGCGCGGATGTTTCGGCAGTCCACGGTTTTCGAGATAGTCAGGAGCGGCGCAGAGTTTTCGCGGATAGGGGCAGAGCGGTTCGTCGACGACGTTGGAATAGGAGGCGGGTAGGGCGCCGAGCGCGATGTCATATCCCTCTTCTGCCGGATTGACGGAGCGGTCGACCAGCGCAAGGTCCATGGTGACGTTCGGGTTTTCCTGCTGGAAGTCGCTCAGGATGCGGGCGAGGAAGGCGATCGTCACGGTCGTCGGCGCCTTTATCCTCAAATGTCCCTCGATCCGCTGGGCGACGGCCGCCGCTCCGCTGATGGCATCGTCGATCTCCTTGACCAGGGATTGGTAGCGGGGCAGGTAGCGTTCGCCGATCTCCGTCAGGATGATCTGGCGGGTCGAGCGGACGAAGAGTTTCACCCGCATCTGGTCTTCCAGCCGGCTGATGCGTTTCGTTACCACTGACGGTGCGACGCCGAGATGCCGGCCCGCCGCCGAAAAGCTGCCGGACCGGGCAACCGCCAGAAACGTGCGGATATTGATTAGCGTATCCAATGTCTTAGGTCTCCCATGCCGCCCTGTCGAGCGGCCCTCCGCGTAAACGGTAGCACAATTCATCTTTCTATTTTCGAGAAAAGTGAATGTAAAAAAATGGTGCTTTTCCCCTGCACGGGAAAAGGTCAATCTAACAGAAGAGGGAATTCCGGTGCCTGTGGCATCGCCGCGACTGGCAGGGAGAGCCGGCGCAGATCGGAATTCAGAAAAGGGAGTTTGAGTTGGCCAAGGCCAATCCTGTCCGAGCCGAAGGCCCAAATGTTCCGCATCACGCGGTGCTTATCAGGGACCTTGTCAATTGCAGGGTGCGCGCCAGATCGTTTCGAAGCGATCGGCAAGCCGTCGAGATTGAGTAGCCGTTCGGGAAAGCGGCGCCGCTTGCGGTGACAAAGGAGATCGCGGCCGGTGGCCGCGGAAATTTTGAGCGTCGAGTGCCGGGATCGGGTCCCGGACGTGATGCTCGATCGTCAGTTCCAGGGAGGAGAGACACGTGACGACAAACACATCCATGACTTCGGCCATTCAAAAATGGTCGCGCCGGTTTTTCATGGCGGCTGCGGGCAGCCTTGCCATTTCGGCGGCGGCAGGCCTGCCCGCTTTCGCACAGGATGCCGAATGGCAGAAAGTGGTTGAGGCCGGCAAGAAGGAAGGCAAGCTCATCCTTTATACCGCGCTGGTCGGCCAGCCGAGCACCAAGCAGATCGCTGCCGCGTTCACCAAGGAATACGGTATAGAAGTCGAAATTCTCGAGGCGCGCGCCAGCGAAATCCGCGAGCGCGTCCGCGTCGAGCAGGCCGCCGGCCGGTTTGCCGCCGACGTGATGTTCACCAGCGAAGGGCAGACCATGCTCTACGACAAGGAGGACAAGTCCGTCGATCCGCTGCCAGTGACCCCGAATTCGCAAAAGATCGGCGACAAGTTCAAGCTCAAGGTGCCGATGGCCTCGGTCATGACCATTCCCTACGGGATCATGATCAATACCGGCCTCGTGAAGCCGGCCGATGAGCCGAAGAGCTGGAAAGACATTGCCGACCCCAAGTGGCAGGGCAAGATCCTGTCCGACGATCCGCGCGCGATCGGTGCCGGTTACCTCTGGTTCTTTTCGACTTATGACAAGATCGGCGAAGACTATGTGAAGAAGGTCGCGAGCCAGAAGCTCGTCTTCACCCGCGACCAGCGCGAATCGCAGCGCCGCACGGCCCGTGGCGAATATTCGATCTACATGCCGGTTATCATGACCGACTTTTCGGATCTGAAGGGGCTGCCGGTCAAATTCATCATTCCGGAGGAGGGCGTTCCTTACGTTCTTTACGGCAACGTCATGCTCAAGAAGGCTCCGCACCCGAACGCCGCCAAGCTCTATCTCGATTTCATGCAGGGACCGGTCGTGCAGAAAATCTACGCGGGTCTCGGCTACGGTCCCGTCCTTCCCGGCATGACTGATGGCCTGCCGGCGGACGTCAAGGCGATTTCCGAAGCCAAGCTCTACGGCACGACGGACACGACCCGCCAGAACGAGATGCTGGCCAAGTCCAAGGACATCTTCAAGTAAGCCTCCCAGGCCACCGCCGGTCCGATGTTCGGGCCGGCGGTGCCGTTCTTCATACCCGGAGCCGCGAGGATCCCATGACGATTATCCACAATCGCCCCCTAGACGACATTGCCGAAACTGCGCCGACGCTTGCCGGCAATGCTTTCACGCGCGCCTTTTCGGGCGGATCGCTGTGGCGTCTGATCGGCATGCTGGTGCTGATCCTGATCCTCGGCTTCCTGACGATCTATCCGCTCGCCATGCTGCTCTACGGCAGCCTGCATTCGACGCCGCCCGGCATGGCCGGCGAGTTCAATCTCAATGGCTATCGGTCGATCATGACAACCCAGAACCTCATCGTTCTGGCCAACACGATCGGCATTTCGCTTGCCAAGACCATACCCTCGCTGACGATCGCGGTGTTTCTCGCCTGGATCGTCGCGCGCACCGACACGCCGTTCCGCGGTACGCTGGAAGTGCTGATCACGCTGCCGTTCTTCATTCCGCCGATCCTGACGGCAATGGCCTGGGGCATGCTCGCCAATCCGCAGGTGGGCGTCATCAACATGGTCTGGCGCTGGGCAACCGGCGCGACCGATCCGCTCGTCAACATATATTCCTATGGCGGCGTCATCTGGCACATGTGCCAGTATTCGATCCCCTTCCTGTTCCTGTTCATGGTTGACGCCTTCCGGGCGATGGACCCGTCGCTTGAGGAATCGAGCCGGATGTGCGGTGCATCGCGCTGGACGACCTTCCGCAAGATCACCCTGCTCCTGATGCTGCCGGTGCTGACCAGCTCGTTCATGCTGAGCTTCATCAAGGGCATCGAGACATTCGAGTCGGCGCTGTTCTTCGGCCTGCCCGCAGGCATCAAGGTGATCACGACCGACATCTACGAGTCCATCAACCACCGCGCCACGCCCGACTACCAGTACGCGACGTCGCTGTCCTTCGCGATCATGGGGCTGATGTTCCTGCTCGTCATCTGGCAGTGGTGGATGCTGCGCGGCAAGAGTTTCCAGACCGTCACGGGCAAGGGGTTTCGCCCGAGCGTCATGGAACTCGGCCCCTGGCGCTGGGTCACCTTCGCCTTCTGTGTGCTGTTCTTCTTCATCACGGTCGTACTGCCGATCGGGCAGCTGATGCTCGGCTCGTTCTTCCGCTTCTTCGGCTTCTACACCTACGACATGCTGACGCTGGAGCACTACCGGAACGTCTTCGCCAACAGCGAATTCTGGCGGGCGGTCCGCAATACGATGGTTCTCGGCCTGCTCGGCGCCACCGCGACCATGGCGCTCGGCGCGATCGTTGCCTACATCTCGGTGCGCACCCGCTGGCGCGGACGCAACCTGATCGACAGCATGGCCTGGCTTCCGTGGATGATGCCGGGCATGGTTCTTGGCGTCGGGTTCCTCTGGGCGTTTGCGATGCTGCCGGGACCGATCCCGATCTACGGCACCATCTGGGCGCTGCTGCTTGCCTATATCGCGCTCGGTACGCCGGTCTCCGTGCGGGTCATGACCGGCGCCTATCACCAGCTTTCCTATGATCTGGAAGAATGTTCCCGCGTTCACGGCGCAACCTGGGCCCAGACCATGTGGCGGATCATGGTGGCGCTCGCTTGGCCGGCCTTCGCCGTCGGCTGGGTGCTGACCTTCTTCGGTATCATGCGCGAACTGTCGGCGTCGATCCTTCTCTATTCGGTCGGATCTGAAACGCTGGCGGTCGTGCTGATGAAGCTCTGGGCCAACGGCAATGCCGAACAGGTGAGCGTCATCGGCCTGATGATGATGCTGCTCGTCATCGTGTTCCGCTGGGTCCAGCTCAGTTTCATCAAGGCCCGCATCAGCAAGCTTTAGGTTTCAGGCCCGGCGGTTGCGACCGCCGCCGATTTTTGGTTGTCGTTTAAGCGGATCCTGGCATCCGCTCCGAAAGGAAGAGAAATATGGCTTCGGTGACGCTCGAAAACGTGAGCCGCATGTATGGCGCGATAACCGCCGTGGACAATGTGAACCTGAAGATCAAGAGCGGCGAGTTCGTCACGCTGCTGGGGGCCTCGGGCTGCGGCAAGACGACGACGCTGCGCATGGTGGCCGGTCTCGAGAAGAATACCGGCGGCCGCATCTCGATCGGCGACAATGTCGTGTCGGATTCGGACAAAGGCTATTTTGTGCCCTCGGAACGCCGGCGTCTCGGCATGGTCTTCCAGTCCTACGCGATCTGGCCTCATATGACGGTGTTCGACAATGTCGCCTACCCCTTGCGCATCCGCCGCCGTCCCGACACGGAAGTCCGGGATCGCGTCATGAACGCACTGCGTCTCGTGGAGATGGAGCAATATGCCGAACGTCCGTCGCCGGCGCTCTCCGGCGGCCAGCAGCAGCGCGTGGCGATCGCCCGCGCGCTGGTGTTCGAGCCGGAAGTGCTGCTGCTCGACGAGCCGCTCTCCAACCTCGACGCGCGCCTGCGCACCCAGATGGGCGACGATTTCCGCGCCTTGCAGCAGCGTCTGAAGATCACCGCCCTCTACGTCACCCACGACCAGGCGGAAGCCATGGCGCTGTCCGACCGGGTGGTCGTCATGCATGGCGGCAAGATCCTGCAGGTCGGCGCGCCGGAAGAGATCTACCGCCGGCCGGAAAACCGGCAGGTCGCCGCCTTCTTCGGAACGCCCAACCTTTTGAACGCGACCGTCAAGGACTGCCGCCCGAACGGCGGGCAATATTACAAGCTCTCGGTCGAAGGCCAGGGGTGGTCCGGTGACTGTCATGCGGCAACCGAAATGCCGAAGGGAGCGGATGTCACCGTCATGGTGCGACCCGAAAACCTGCATGTCCGCGATGCGGGCCAGGTGAACGGCGATCTCTCCTGGTCGGGCGAGGTTTCGCAGGCGATCTTCCGCGGCTCGCACCGCTCGATCATGGTCAAGACGCCGGCGCAGACGTTGCATGTCGAGGCATCGTCGCTTTCGAACGTGGATATCGGCCGTCCGGTCACGGTCGCCGCACCCGTGGAGGCCGCCTGGGCCGTGCGCAACTGATCGTTTCGGCTGTCCACGGATATGGAAAACTTGCGTTTTGTCGCAGATATTCAATATTGAAGCGACGTTCCCGCCGGCATGTCTCGTCTGGCGCGATCCGCATTTCGATATGGCGCAGGTGAGGCCCAAGCATGACCACAGGCACCCGAACTCAGAATCCTCCCGGGCCTGAGAAGCAGGAGACCCGCCAGCAGCACGTGATCGACAAACTCAGGACCTGGGCGAGCGACGGCACGATCGACCCGCGCAAGAAACTGTCCGAATCCGGGCTTGCCGAAGCGCTCGGCGTGTCGCGCACGCCGATCCGGCATGCGCTGGCCGTGCTCGTCGAAGAGGGCGTGCTGCAGCGCGTCGGCGCCCGCGGATATCGGGTCAGGGCCTACAAGGTGGCCGATGTGATCGAGGCGATCGAGCTGCGTTCGATGATCGAAGGTTATGCGGCCAAGAAGATCGCCACCGACGGCCCGTTGCCGACGCTGATTGCCGAGCTCAAGGATTGCCTGCGCGAGGGCGACGATATCTTCGAGAACGGCGGCATCGACGATCCGGTCAACGAGGAACGTTATGCGGTGATGAACCTGCGTTTCCACACGCTGATCATCGAGGCCGCCGGTGGAAATCTCCTGCACCAGCTCACCAGCCTTTTCGATCGCGTGCCCTTCGGCGCCCCGGATTCGATCCGCTTCGACAACATCACCCGCAAGGAGCGGGCGCAGCACCTGCATTACGCGCACTGGCAGCACCATCACATGGTCTCGGCGCTGATCGCCCGCGACGGTGCCCGTGCCGAAAGCCTTTTTCGCGAGCATGGGGAAGGCGTGAAGATCAGCCTCGGCATCAGCAAGGGGCTTTTTGCGATCGACGGTTCGCGCATCCTACCGATCTTCGACCTTGACAGTCCGGCGGGCCATATCAACGGCCTGATGCAGGACGAAAACGAAGACTAGGCCCACGCTCCGGCGGTGGAGGGTTTCCATTTGGGATCCCAAGTTACCAGATTCCCCCTTAAAGGGCGCTAATCCGGATCCCGTTGGTTTTTCCGCACTGCATCAATTATTACCCATAGATTATAGAAACGGCGCAATTCTAATGGGCTGTTGCGGCGCTTTTCGTCGATCGGCCCAATATGGGTATTGTATCCCAAAATCGATTGCTCTATGAATTGCTTCGACCGGGAGGAGGCCTCGATTTCCGCCAAGCCGTCGAGGCGAGGTTCGAGAACCGGGCTGTTCAGAGGAGATGGCGGGAGGAGACCGCTGACCCTCAATTGCATGAGACATCTTGAGACGATGCATATCGTATCCCGAACCGGGTTTGCCGGTGGGGCGTTATGCCGGAGCGCAACCGAGGGAAGGCCAAGAAAATGCCGAAGAATCTGACCCAGATCCTGAAAGAAAAGGGCAATACTGTCGAGATGCTGCGCAATTCGCGCATCGGCATGTATATCTATCCGGTCGTCGCACCGGAATTTTCGAACTGGCGCACCGAGCAGATGGCCTGGCGCCATTCGGCGGTCCTGTTCGATCAGTCCCACCACATGGACGAGCTGATCGTCGAAGGCCCGGATGCGGCCAAGTTCCTCGAAAGCCTGGCGATCAACAGCTTTGCCAATTTCGGCGTCGATCGCGCCAAGCATTACGTTCCGGTGACGCCTGCCGGACACGTGATCGGCGACATGATCATCTTCCGCGAGCGTGATGACAAATTCGTGCTCGTCGGCCGTGCGCCGACCGCCAACTGGCTGCGCTACAACGCCTCGCTCGGCAAGCATGATGTCAAGCTCACCCACGATCCGCGTTCGCCTTCGCGCCCGGACGGCAAGGAAGTCAATCGCGTTCACTACCGCTTCCAGATCCAGGGCCCGGACGCTCCGAAGATTTTTGAGAAGATGAATGGCGGCCCGATCCCCGACATCAAGTTCTTCCATGTCGACTGGATCAATATCGGCTCCAAGAAGGTTCAGGCCCTGCGCCACGGCATGGCCGGCGCTCCCGGTCTCGAGGTCTGGGGTCCCTATGCCGAGAAGGACGAGGTTCGCGAGATCATCGTCAAGGCCGCAAAGGATGCCGGCGTCGACCTCTATCTCGTCGGTGCGCGCGCCTATTCGACCAACACCCTGGAATCCGGCTGGATTCCGTCGCCGCTGCCGGGCATCTATACCGGCGCCGAACTGCAGGGTTACCGCGACTGGCTGACGGAAGACAGCTACGAAGCGACCGGCTCGATCGGCGGCAGCCTCGTCTCCGACAATATCGAAGACTACTACGTCAATCCTTACGAGCTCGGTTACGGCATCTACATCAAGTTCGACCACGACTTCGTCGGCCGCGAGGCCCTCGAAAAGATGAAGGGTCAGCCGCAGCGCAAGAAGGTCACCTTCGAGTGGAATGCGGAAGACGTGATGAAGGTCATCGCCTCGAACTTCGTTCCCGGCAGCGAAGCCTACAAGTGGATCGACCTGCCGCAGCCGAACTATGCCTCGTCCAGCGCCGACAAGATCATGCATGGCGACAAGGTCGTCGGCATGTCGATGTTCAACGGCTACAGCTACAATGAACGCTGCATGCTGTCGCTCGGCATCGTCGATGCCGATGTCCAGGAAGGCGATGTCCTGACGCTGATCTGGGGCGAGCCGAATGGCGGCACGGCCAAGACCTCGATCGAAAAGGGCCACAAGCAGGCCGAAATCCGGGTCCGCGTCTCGCCTACCCCCTATGCGGCCGAAGCCCGCGAAAACTACGCCGAAAGCTGGCGCACCAAGAAGGTCTGAGATCCTCCCAGGATATCACATGAGAACGGCGCCTTCGGGCGCCGTTTTTCGTTTTGGGCGAGAGTTGAGGGCGCTCCCCGGCTCGATCGCTCAGCCGATTTCTTTGTATCCAATTTATTGTAGGGTAGCCATTCCACGCGCTGGAGGGAATATGTCCGTAGGCAAGCCATTTCGACGAACTATTCGGCAGTTCATAGACGGTGAATACTCTGAAGGTGGCCGATGGAAGTATATGCGCCATCCGAAATTCAGTACCGATGCAGCCCACTACATTCGAGCATACGAGATAATTCAGAAAGATGTCATTGATCTTTTTGATTACATCGAGCCTGATGATTTGAATAATTGTACATACTCATTTCGGATTCATGAGTTGTTGCTTCGTGCTTGCACTGAAATCGAGGCAAATTTTAAAGCAATCCTTCGAGAAAACAAATTCCCAAAGGCAAATGGCCTTAATATTGCTGACTATAAGAAGATGGAAGCGTCGCATTTTCTGTCTGAATACCAAGTGAGGGCGCCGGTGTGGCGGGGCAACAATAAAGTTTTCCATCCCTTCAAAGGCTGGCTAGAGCATGGCAAGCCTATATGGTATCAGGCATATAATTCGTCGAAACACGACCGGCACAACGAGTTTCGGAAAGCAAATTTTGACAATCTGTTGAATGCAGTGGCTGGCCTACTAGTCGTGCTTTCATCGCAATTTCTCGATGGAGCATTTTCATCGACTGCATCGCTTTCAATTAACATTGATGTACCGCTCGATAAATTCGAGCACGGTATTGGAAGCTACTTCCTTATAAAATTTCCTGAGAACATACCCACAAACGATAGATACGATTTCAATTGGCAAATCTTGGAGGGAGAAGCTGATCCGTTCCAAGATTTTGATTACACCAAGTAGCTACCTAGCCAGCATCCCCCATCTTCCCCGGGTTCATGATCCCCAGCGGATCGAGTGCCGCCTTGATCTTCTTCATCACGTCCACCGCCTTGCCGTGTTCCTTGCGCATGAACTTGAGCTTGGCGATGCCGATGCCGTGTTCGCCGCTGGCGGTGCCGCCGACGGCGAGCGCCCGCTCGACGACGCGGTCGGCCATCTCGTCGGCTTCTCTCAGGTGGTCCGGATTGTTCGGGTCGATCAGGTAGGCGGTGTGGAAATTGCCGTCGCCGACATGGCCGATGATCTGGCCCTTCAGCGACGAGGCGTCGATATCGGCGCGCGCCGCGACGATGCTTTCGGCAAGCCGCGAGATCGGCACGCAGATGTCGCCGGTATAGAGTTCGTAGCCGGGAATGATCGCCTTGGTCGCCCAGTAGAGATCGTGGCGGGCCTGCCAGAGTTTGGCGCGCTCGTCGGCATCCGCGGTCCAGCGAAAGGAGATCGCGTCATGGCCCTTGGTGATCTCCTCGACCAGTTGCGCCTGTTCCTTTACCCAGGCCTCGGTGCCGTGGAACTCGAAAAACAGGGTGGGGGCGACCGGCAGGTCGAGCTTCGAATAATTGTTGGTCGAGGCGATCGCCACCTCATCGAGGAATTCGACGCGGGCGACCGGGATGCCATATTGCACCGCCTCGATCACTGCTTCTACGGCATTGGCGACCGTCGGGAAGGAGCAGATCGCCGATGAAATGGCCTCCGGGATCGGATGCAGGCGGACCGTCAATTCGGTGATGACGCCGAGCGTGCCTTCGGAGCCGACGAAGAGATGCGTCAGGTCATAACCGGACGAGGATTTTCTGGCCCGCGAGCCGGTCTGGATGGCCTCGCCGTCGGGTGTCACCACCCGAAGAGCCAGCACGTTTTCGCGCATCGTGCCGTAGCGGACCGAGGTGGTGCCGCTGCCGCGGGTGGAGGCCATGCCGCCGATCGAGGCGTCGGCGCCGGGATCGACCGAGAACATCAGGCCGGTTTCGCGCAGGTCCACATTCAGCTGCTTGCGGGTGACGCCGGGCTGCACGACGGCCAGCAGATCTTCCGTCCGGATCTCGATGATCCTGTTCATCTCGCGGGTGTCCAGCGAAATGCCGCCGCGGATCGGGATCGTGTGGCCCTCCATCGAAGATCCCGCGCCGAAGGGCACGACCGGAACGCCATGCGCAGCACATGCCGAGACGATCGCCTGGACCTCCTCTTCGGTGCGCGGAAAAACGACGGCATCGGGCAGGTGAGGGGCCAGCCGCGACGTATCGTGGCTGTGGTGTTCGCGGACGGCGGCCGACGTCACCAACCTGTCACCGAGAATGCCCTTGAGTTTCGCAACCGCCTGACCGACCGGCGTGACGAGATCATCCATTTTTTCTTCCTCCCTGATGCCGCAATGATGACTTGAAATAATCGTGCCCGAGGCGCGATCCGGCCTACGGATTCAAAGGAACCCGGGCCGGAAATCTTGGCGCGTCCCGATGCTTCCGCGAACGGTTTTGGACGCCGATACCGTATCCCAACCGATCGGCGGGCAGTTTCTCCCGGCCGAACATTCCCTCCTTCGGACCAGCGCCTTCCAGCCTGGCCTTGTTGCCGCATTCCTTCTGCCGTGTATGCAATAAGTGCCGCCGCGACATTCTAGACGGTTTGAACGGCGGTTGAAGTGCCTATCGAAAAAATCTCAGGAACCCTGACTTTTTGTATCCAAAACGAAAAGGAAGCTTGTTGTTTCAGGCCGGATGTGTTGAAATTCGAATGTTCGGGTAGGCGATGTCGGGAGGACGGCGTCACCTTGGGAGACCGGGCACGGGAGGAAATACATGTATACAACACTGGCCGGGACAGCTGCTTCTGCCACAGACATGGCGGGTTCGGTTCCGGCTGCGGAGATGACGCGCGGCCGCGTCGCCGCCGACCTTTCGGCGCATCTTTCGCCGGCCGTTTTTATGCGTCGCGCAATCGCGTCTTTTCACGGAACTTCCAACGACTTCGGCGATCTGCCCGGGACTTGAACTCTCCTGGTGGGTTGACCGCGATATTCGTCGGCCGGAGCGGGGAGGGAGCCCCGCCGGCCTCTGATCTCAAAGGAGGAGAAACACATGAAACTGAAGGCATTGCTCGCTTCGGCCTGCCTCGCGGCGCTGACTGCACCCGCTCACGCCGCCGACGTGGAACTGACATTGTCGCACTGGGTCCCCGCCACCCATGCGCTGCAACCGGGCGGGATGGAGCCTTGGGCGAAATCGATCAAGGAAGCGTCCGGCGGGCGCATCAACATCACCATATACCCTGCCTCCCAGCTCGGCGCCGCACCCGATCATTACGACATGGCGCGCGACGGCATCGTCGACATCGGCTTCATCAATCCGGGTTATCAGCCAGGGCGCTTTCCGATCATCGCGGCGGGCGAAATTCCCTTCCTGATCGCCAATGCCAAGGGCGGGTCGCGGGCGCTCGACGAATGGTATGGACAGTACGCCCAGAAGGAAATGAAGGACGTCTACGTCTGCATGGTGCATCTGCATGACCCGGGAACGCTGCACGGCGTCAAGGGACCGATCCAGGTTCCTGCCGACCTCAAGGGCAAGAACATCCGCCCGGCGCACGCGACCATGGCCCGCATGGTGAGCTCGCTCGGGGCCGCATCGGTGCAGGTGCCGGCGGGCGAAATGCGCGAACTGATCTCCAAGGGAGGTGCCGACATGACCGCCTCGCCCTGGAATTCGATCTATACGTTCGGTCTGCAGGACGTGACCAAGCATCATCTCGACCTGCCGTTCTACGCCACAACCTTTGCCTTCGTGATGAACAAGGCCAAGATCGACGGGCTTTCCGCCGCCGACCGCAAGGTGATCGACGATCACTGCACGCCGGAATGGGCCGAGAAGATGGCCAGCAAATGGGCCGATGCGGAAGCGGCCGGGCGCCAGAAGATGATCGATGCGGGCGGCCACACCCTCTACAAGCCGACCCCGGATGAGGTGGGCCTCTGGAAAAAGGCGACAGGTTCGCTGCAGGGCGAATGGGAGGCTGCAGCCACCAAGGCCGGCATAGACGCGAAGGCAGCCTGGGCGGGCCTGCAAGAGACACTCAAGAAATACGGCGCCGACGTGAAATAGCGCGTTCGGGACCATTCGCAGGCGGGTGCTGTCGCGGCGCCCGCCGTTTTCCATCCGTTCATCGAGTGCTGTCCATGAACCGCTATCTGGAACGCTTCAGCGACGTGGTCGATCTTGTGGCAGGCATCCTGCTGGGGCTGTGTACCATCCTGATCGTCGCTTCCACCGTCGGCCGCTATGTCCTGGCGTGGCCGATCCCAGACTCCTTCGATATTTCGCGCTATCTGATCGGCGCCTGCATCATGTGGGGCCTGGCGTCGCTCGGTTATCGCGGCGGGCATATCGCGGTCGACCTGGTCTACGAGCCGATGGGCCCGCGGGGGCGCCGCATCCTCAATTTCATCGCCTGGGCCCTGCTCCTCGCCTTCACGGCCATGCTCGCCTACATGATGTCCTTCCGCCTCGCCAGCGCCTATCGGAGCAATGAAGCGACGTTCGATCTGCGCATCCCCGTCTGGCCATTGATCGGACTGATCTGGCTCGGCTGCGCATCGGCCGTCGTCACCACCGCGATCTCGCCTTTCGTTCGGCGGGAACCTGAAGATATCGATCCGCTTGAGGGCCACGGCGTATGAATACTGCTGATCTCGTCGCTATCGGCGGCTTTGTCGCCATGTTCGTGCTCATGGGCCTGCGCGTTCCGCTCGGGGTTTCGATGGGGCTGGTCGGCATATTCGGCTTTGCCGCCATGCGCGGCATGTCGCCGGCGCTCAACCTGCTGACGACATCGCCGATCCGCGTCATTACCGACTTCAACCTGACGCTCGTGCCGTTCTTCATCCTGATGGGGGCCTTTGCCACCAATTCCGGCATGTCGCGGGAACTGTTCAGGACGGGCAATGCGTGGCTCGGACAGTTCCGGGGAGGGCTCGCCCTCTCCACGATCGGCGCCTGCGCCGGATTTGCGGCGATCTGCGGCAGTTCGATTGCGACCGCCGCGACAATGACCCGCATCGCGCTGCCAGAGATGCGCAAGGCGAAATACGCCGATGCCACCTCGACCGGCGTCATCGCCGCAGGCGGCACGCTCGGCATCCTGATCCCGCCTTCGGTGATCATGGTCGTCTACGCCTTTCTGACGGAGACGGATGTCGCGCAGCTGCTGATGGCCGGCATCATCCCCGGCATCATGGCGACCTTCATGTACATGGCGACCGTGCTGATCGCCCACGGCAAGCGGTTGCCGCCCGGAAAGCCGTTCGAGCTGAGGGAAGCTCTCGCATCGCTTCGGGACGTCTGGGCCGTCATGCTTCTTTTCATTTCGGTCATCGGGGTAATCTATCTCGGCATCGCAACCGCGACGGAAGCGGCGGCGGTCGGGGCCCTGATGACCATGGTCATCGGCCTGCTGCGCGGCCGGCTGAACTATCGGTCCATTATGGCGAGCCTCGTGGAGTCGCTCCGGACGTCGGTTTCGCTGTTCAGCGTGCTGATCGGCGCCATCCTGTTCGGCTATTTCCTGGCGATCACCCAGTCGCCGCAGAAGCTGACGGCACTGCTGGTGGGAATGGATCTCGGGCCATACGGGACATTGACGCTGATCCTGGTCATTTTCCTGATCGCGGGGGCTTTGATGGACGAGATGGCGATGATCATCCTGCTCGTGCCGATCGTGTTCCCGGTCATCGGCCATCTTGGCTTCGACCCGGTCTGGTTCGGCATCATCATCGTCGTCGCCTGCCAGCTCGGCATGATCATGCCGCCCGTCGGAATCAATGTCTTCGTCATCAATTCGATTGCGAAGGACGTGAAGATCACCACGATCTACGGCGGCGTCATGCCTTTCATTCTCAACGATATCATCCGGCTTTTCCTGCTGGTGGCGTTCCCGGTGATCTCGCTCTGGCTGCCGCAAACGATGAGATGACGCACATGATCGCTCCGAGCCTCAGACAGTTTTGCGAAATCCGCGCCGAACTCGGGACGCCGATCGAGAAGGGAGGCGGCCCGGGCGGCCGATGGCGGATCATCCCGATCATCGGCGGCGTGGTCGAGGGGGAGCGCCTTTCGGGGCGCGTCCTCAATCTCGGCGCCGACTGGCAAAGCGTCTATGACGCCGGGTATGCGGAACTCGACACGCGCTACGTGATCGAAACCCATGACGGGGCGATGATCGACATCCGCAATTTCGGCTTCCGGCATGGGCCGGCAGACGTGCTGGCCAAATTGGCGGCGGGCGAGACGGTCGATCCGGCGCTCTATTACATGCGCACAACGCCGCGTCTGCAGACCGGCGATCCGCGCTATGCCTGGCTGAACCATACGATCTTCATCGGCACCGGCGAGCGTCTGGCAAGTGCTGTGCGCATCAGCGTTTTCGAAGTGCTCTGATCCACCAGTCCACCGAGAAATGGAAAGGCCGCCGGATCATCAAACCGGCGGCCTTTTTGTTGACTATGAAAACCCGCTGGCCTCAGGCCATATGGATCGTCTTGACCTCAAAATAGTTTTCGAGACCTTCCGGACCACCTTCGCGGCCGATGCCGGACTGCTTGAAGCCGCCGAACGGATGGTGGATGTCGACGATCATGCCGTTGACGGTGACGCTGCCGGTCCGCATGCGGCGGGCAAACGCATAACCACGCTCCGGATTGGCCGTGAAGACGGCGCCGGACAGGCCATATGTCGTGTCGTTGGCGATCCTTGCCGCTTCGTCATCGTCCTTGTAGCTGATGATCGACACGACCGGGCCGAAGATTTCCTCCTGGGCGATCTTCATGTCCATCGTCACGTCGGTGAAGACGGTCGGCTCGATGAAGTAGCCGCGGTCGAGGCCCTTCGGGCGCCCGCCGCCGCAGGCAACCGTCGCACCGCCTGCGCGGCCGGCAGCGATGTAGCCTTCGACGCGGGCAAGCTGGCGAGCCATTGTGAGCGGGCCCATCTGAGTGGTTGGATCCGCCGGATCGCCGACCTTGATGTTCTTCACGGCGCCGACATAGAGGTCGATGAATTCCTGCTTGCGGGATTCCGGCACCAGGATGCGGGTCAGCGAGAAGCAGACCTGGCCGGTGATCGGCATGGAATAGACCATCAGCGCCGGCAGCGCCTTGGCGAAGTCGGCATCGTCGAGAAGAACGGCCGCGGACTTGCCGCCGAGTTCCAGGCTGACGCGGGCCAGACGGTCTGCGCAGGCTGCGGCGATCGCCTTGCCGGCGATGGTCGAGCCGGTGAAGGAGACCTTGTCGATGCCCGTGTGGCGGACGAGGTAATCGCCGCCTTCGCGGCCGGCCGGAACGAGGTTGAAGACGCCCTTGGGCAGCCCGGCCTGTTCGATGCACTCGGCCAGAAGGTAAGCGTCCAGCGGGGTCTCCGGCGACGGTTTGGCGACAATCGTGCAGCCGGCGGCAAGCGCTGCCGAGACCTTGTAGTTGAGGAGCACCATTGGCGCGTTCCACGGCGTGATCGCGGCGCAGACGCCGACCGGCTCGCGCACGACGCGGACTTCGCCGCCATCGGCACGCTTGCGCTGATCGACGAACTCGTCGTTCTCGATCAGGCCGGCATAATAGTTGAAAAGGCCGGGGTTCTGGCCGACCAGCTTCTTGGTCAGGAAGATCGGCGCGCCGACCTGGGTGGTCCAGGCATTGGCGATCTCGTCGAGGCGGGCGGTGAGCAGGTCCGCGACCTTGCGCAGGTAACCGGCGCGTTCCTTGAAGGTCATGCGCGGCCACGGGCCGTTGTCGAAGGCGTCGCGGGCGGCGGCAACGGCCTTGTCGATATCGGCATTGCTGGCTTCCGGATAGCTCATCAGCACTTCTTCGGTCACCGGCGAGATGACGTCGAGCTTGTTGGTGCCGAGCGGGGCGACCCATTCCCCGCCGATGAAGAATTTTTCGGGGGTTTTCAGGATCTGTTCGTTTCTGACAGCGACATTCATTTCAGTCTCCTCCTCGGATAGCATGATTTCCAAAAGCCGCGGCCCCTTCATCTTGAGAAGGTCCCGTAGGCATGACGACAGTTCATCGCCCTTTTCGCAGCGAACGGCCTTGCAGCCCTGCGCCTCGGCGATTTGCACGAAATCCATGTGGCCGATATCGACCCCGTCGATACGGCCGGAGCCGCTACGCTCGGCAATCGCCTTCAGCACCTTGTAGCCGCCGTTGTTGAGGATGACGATCATGAGATCGGCATCGTATTCGACGGCTGACCAGATCGACTGGATGGAATAGAGGCTCGATCCGTCGCCGATCACGGCGATGACCGGATGTTCCGGCCTGGTCAGAGCGGCACCGACCGAGCCGGGCAGGGCATAGCCGAGCCCGCCGCTGGCGGTGGCGAAAAAGCCGCCGGGCCGTTCGATGGGGAAGAAGTCGTGCAGCGCGTCACGGCCGCTTGGGGCTTCCTCGAACACGATGCTGTCCGGCGAGCGGACGTCGGCGAGCGTCTGGTAGAAGAATTCCTGGGTAATGCCCTTCGGCGTTTTCAGGCTTGGAATGGTGCGGGCCGGGCCGCCGGTGCGCTGCGGGCGGCAGCGCAGGCGGTAGACGAGGCTTTCGGTGGCGGCGCGCAGGTTCGAGACCATGGCGTTGCCGACGATGGCGCTCGCCGCCTGGGCCGGATCGTCGGTGATCAGCCAGAGTTCGGCGCCAGCCGGGATATCCGGGCCGGAGCCTGCGAAATGATAGGTGAAGGCCGGCGCGCCGAGCACCAGAACGAGGTCTGCGCCATGCAGGCAGTTCGCGAGCTTCGGCTGGAAGGCCGGCAGGAAGCCAGCAAACAGCGGATGGCGTTCCGGAAAGCTGCAGCGCGACGAAAGCGGGCTTACCCACACCTTCGCCTGCAGGATTTCCGCCAGCCGCACCGTGGCATCCCAGGCATTGTCGATATCGACGCCCGGCCCGACGACCAGCACCGGCTCGCGGGCGTCGTTCAGCCGGCGGGCGAGGTCGTCGATCGCGGAAGCCGGCGCACTGATCACCGTTTCCACGTCGCGGATGGCGATCGGGGCTGCCTGTGCCTGCCAGTCGCCCAAGGGGACCGAGACCATGACCGGGCCGCGCGGCGCCTGCATCGCCATATAGTAGGCGCGGGCAATCGCTGCCGGCACGTCTTCTGCGCGAGCCGGTTCGCAGGCCCATTTCACATAGGGCTTTGGAAACTCGGTCGGGCTTTCGGCAAACAGGAACGGATCGTGCGGCAGCAGCTCGCGGCTCTGCTGGCCGGTGGTGATGATGAGAGGCGCGCGGTTGCGATAGGCCGTGTAGATATTGCCGAGCGCATGGCCGAGGCCGGCGGCGGAATGCAGGTTGACGAAGGCCGGCTTGCGGCTCACCTGCGCATAGGCGTCCGCCATCGCGACGACGATCGATTCCTGCAGGCCGAGCACATAGGAAAAGTCTTCGGGGACGTTGACGAACATCGGCAGTTCGGTGGAGCCCGGATTGCCGAAAATCCGGTCGATGCCCTTCTGCCTCAGAAAATCGAAAACCGCCTCGCTTACCGTCTGTCCACGCAGCTTCGTGCTGCCGGACAGGAAATCCAGCGACATCTTGTTCATAGCTTCGAGGCCTCCTCCCGGCCTTCAGGGTTGCCACCCTGAGCGCATATCTTGTCGTGGGAAGTGTCGCAGATAGCGCCCCATCTTGGAATTGAAGAATTTCCAAGAATCCATTACATCAAGGCATGACTTTGGATGTACGCTCGGCTCAAATCGTTCTGGAATGCGCGCGGCGCGGCAGCCTCGGCGCGGCCGCCACGGCCTTGAACATGACGCAGCCGGCGATCACGCGGATGCTGAAGCGGCTGGAGGACAGCTATGGCGTTCCTCTCTTCGAGCGCACGACGCGCGGGGTGGTGCCGACCGTGTTCGGAGATGCCCTGATTCCCTATGCCAAGCTGGTCGTTTCCGAGATCGGCAATGCGACCGACGTGATCCAGCAAATGCGCGGCGCCAGCCGCGGCGTGGTGCGGATCGGCGGAGTGGCGAGCGTCGTGGGCGGCTTCATCATCGCCGTGATCGGCGAGATGCGCAAACAACATCCGGAAGTGCAGTACCAGGTGATAGAGGACCTGGAGGACCGGGTGCTGGAAGGGCTGAAGGGCGGTACGATCGATATCGCGATCTCACCGGAGCCTTATCTCGACGACGACATCATCATGGCGACGCCTGATATCATGCACGATACGGTCTCGGTTTTTGCAAGGTCCGATCATCCGATCATCAGCCGGGAGCATGTAGCGCTTGCCGAGGCGGCGGGCTTCGACTGGGCCATGCCTCCACCGGGCACACCGACCGTCAGGGAGTGGCAGCGGCGGTTCCACGACAATGCGCTGGAGCCGAACGCGCCGTCGATCGTCTCCCGCTCGGTGCCGGTCCTCAAGGCCGCGGTTCTCTCGGAAGCGATGTTCTGCTGGATGCCGTTGCCCCTGGTGCGCGAGGACGTGGAACGGGGCAACATGGCACGCGTCAACGTGCCAGAACTCGACTGGCAGCGGACGTTCCGCGTCTATCGCCGAAAGAAGGGCCTGATGACGCCGACAACGGTCAATCTGCTGCAATGCATCCGCCGCGTCAGCGAGACCTGGTCGATGTAAGGGGCAGGGCGATTTACGCTCTACCGCTGTTTGGCCCCGGCGCTCTTGCCGTCCGAGCTCTTCGACCGCTCCTCGAAACGGTCGGCGCCCTTGGCGAGGTCCGAACCCTTTTGGGCTTCGACCTTCTTCTCTTCCTTGCGGGTGCTCTGCTTCAGACCGCGGGCGGATTCCCGGCCCTTTTCGGTCGGTGCCTGTTCGATACCCATGATTTCTCCTCCAGCGCCTGATTGGCGCAGCAGTCGAACGGACGGCGCGTGAAGGCGTTCCCGCGCATGCGCATCTTTTCCGGATTTGCTTGCCCGCGTGGCCAGCCGCAGTAGGTCAGCCGACGTTGCCGACCCGCGGCAGCGATGCGAACTCCTTGAGATAGGCCCGCCAGCCCCCATAGGCGGTGATGTCGAGCGCGCCCTGAAGCGCGAACGGTTCGGCAAGGAACCCCTTGGCCGAGGTGCCGTCCGACAGGGTAACGGTGCCGATGCCGAGCGGCGGCGGGATTGCCGCGACGAACAGGCCGAAGGCCGCCGGCGTCAGCTTCCACACCTCGACCTCGATCTCGCCGCCTTCGCCTTCTGCGACGCGGACCATGCCGGGTTTCGGCGGCACCGTGCCGGCGAGCGCGTAGAGCCTGTAGGCGGCGGAGGTTTTTGCGACGCGGGAGAAGCTGCCGTCGAGATCGGTAAGCTGATGGTTGAGCGGCATGCCGGAAAGGTGGGCCCCGACCACGATGATATCGATCAGATCATCGTCGGCGACGATTGCGGGCGTTTCGGAAGGCGCCGGGAGCGGCCAGCCGGTGGCGCCGAGCGAAAGGCCGCTCGTCTGGTGAAGGTCACGGGCAACGGAGGCGGTAAGGCCGTCGCGACCGGAGGGGGCAAGCAGCGTGACGCTTGCCGGCAGGCCGTCGGCGCGGGTACCGGTCGGCACGGCGATGCCGCACATGTCGGCCAAGTTGACGAAATTCGTGTAGGTGCCGAGCCGCGAGTTTTCCCGGATCGGCTCTGCATCCAGATCGGCGCGCGTATAGTGGGTCGGTGCGGTCGGCACGCAGAAGAGATCGACGGAGGCGATCAGCGGCGCCAGCGTCTTCTTGAGCGCCTGCAGCGCATAAAGACCCTTGAAGGCGTCGGCTGCGGAGAGCGATTTGGCGCCGCCGTAGATCCTGCGGGTTACCGGGTGGAAGCTCTCTTCCCTCGTGTCGAAGAAGTCCTTTACCGCCGCATAACGCTCGGCCACCCAGGCGCCTTCGTAGAGGAGGTTGGCAACCTTGTAGAACTCGCCGAAGGGCACTTCGACGATGCGATGCCCGAGCCTTGCGAGCATCGATACGGCATCGCCATAGGCTGCCTCCATGACCGTATCGCCGAAGAATTGCAGGTCGGCCTTGTCAGGGATGCCGATCGTCAGCACCGGCTGCGCCGAGCCGAATCCGGTCGCCGGAACGACCTTCGAATAAGCGTCCGTCTCGTCGTATTTCGCGGCGACGGAGAATACCGTCCACGCGTCGTCCGTAGTCAGCGCGAAGATCGAGACGCAGTCGAGGGTGCGGCAGGCGGGAATGACGCCTGTGGTCGATAGGGCGCCGACGCTCGGCTTCAGTCCGACGATATTGTTGAGGCCGGCCGGGATGCGGCCTGAGCCGGCGGTATCGGTGCCGAGCGCGAAGCTGACGATTCCCTGCGCGGTCGCGACCGCCGAACCGGAAGATGAACCGCCCGGCACGAGCCTCGCGTCGATGGCATTTCTCGGGATCGGATAGGGCGAGCGGACCCCGACGAGGCCGGTCGCGAACTGGTCGAGATTGGTCTTGCCGATGACAAGAGCGCCGGCGGCCTTGAGCAGGCCGACTACGGTCGCGTCCTTCTCGGGCGTACAGGCATAGTCCGGGCAGGCGGCTGTTGTCGGCATGCCGGCGACGTCGATATTGTCCTTCACGGCAAAGGGAATGCCGAACAGCGGTTTTGTCGGATCGAAGGCGCCGAGTTTGGCGGCTTCTGCCAGCACTGCCTGCTTGTCGGCCAGATGGATGAAGATGCCGGGATCGCTCACTTCAACGATGCGCGTGAAAACCGCTTCGACGATCTCCGCGACACTGCCGCCATCCTGGTAGAACGCGTGAAGCGAGGCGATATCGAAGGCGGGCGTCTGTTCCGGCAAGCTCATGCCATTTCCTCTTCCAGTATTGTCACCGGCCGGTCCCACTGGATCAGCACGACGCAGCCGGTATCGCTCCAGACGGAGTGTTCGGTGCCGGGCGCATTGACGATATAGCTGCCGCGGCCATAGTCGCCCGCCTCGTCGGATTGCACGCCCTCGAGCACCAGGATGGTTTCGAGGCCCTCATGGCGATGGCGGGGAACGCCGGCGCCGGCCTCGTATTTCAAAAGCGCCACGCCCGGCTGGTCCCCCTCGAAGGGGCGGATCCAGTGGATCGTGACTTCGTCGCGGAACGGCTCGAATTGCAAGTCTTTCCAGCCGCCTAGCGTCAGGAGTTCGCGGGTTGATTCAGGCATTGGTCATCCCCTTTAGCGCGATCTCGTCCAGAATGTCCTCCACATGGGCGGTCCAGCCGACGATCGCGCCCTGGGCGCGGATCATGGCGATGGCGGCCGCCTTGAACTCGGGAAAATAGCTCTCGGTCGCCTCTTCGGCGAGCAGGCATTCGTAACCGCGATCGTTCGCCTCGCGCATCGTCGTCTGGACGCAGACTTCCGTCGTGACGCCGGCAAAGACGAGCTGGCTGATGCCTTTCGCCTTCAGGACGTCACCGAGTTCGGTGGCATAGAAGGCGCCTTTGCCGGGCTTTTCAATCACCACTTCACCGTCGATCGGCTCAAGTTCCGAAATGATCGCCGTACCGGGCTCGCCTGAAATCAGCACTCGCCCCATGGGGCCGACATCGCCGATCCTGAGCGTCGGATTGCCCCGGTCGCGCTTGGCGGGCGGCAGGTCGGAAAGGTCCGGCTTGTGGCACTCCATCGTGTGGATGACCGGCAGGCCGGCATCGCGAAAACCCTGGATGAGGCGTTTGACGTCCGGCACGATTTTGGTGATGCGCCCGACATCGTTGCCGAGGCTGGCGCCAAAACCGCCGGGCTCGGCGAAATCGCGCTGCATGTCGATGACAATGAGCGCCAGCGCATCCAGTTTCGCCGGAAAGGCGAAGGGTTCTGCCTTGATCTGACCCATCAGTGATGCCCCGCCATATGGGCGCCGATCACACCGATATCGGCGGCGCGGATCGAGGTCTCGTAGACCAGCTTGCCCTCCGAAATCACCATGATGCGGTCCGACATTTCCAGCAGTTCGTCGAGATCCTCCGAGAGCAGCAGCACGGCGGTACCGGAGTTTCGGGCTCGCATGATGCGGGCGCGGATTTCCGCCACAGCCGAGAAATCGAGGCCGAAACAGGGGTTGGAGACGATCAGCAGATCGACATCGCCGGTCAGTTCGCGGGCGAGCACCGCGCGCTGCACATTGCCGCCGGAGAGGGCGGCGATGGGTGAAGAGGACGAGGCGGTCTTGACCTTGAAATCCGAGATCAGCGAGGAGGCCCGCTTCTTCATCTCGCCCTTGTTCAGCCAGATCGCATCCTTGCCGTCACCCTTCAGGTCGAAGGTGCGGAAGGCGAGGTTTTCGCTGACCGTCATTTTTGGCGCGCAGGCGTTCTGCAGCGGTTCTTCCGGAATGAAGCGGACGTTGTTCTTGCGCGTCTCCGGCCTCGTGGCGCCATAGGCCTCGCCGTTGACGGTCACTGTGCCTCGGTCGGTCGGGCGTTGGCCGGCGAGGATTTCGGTCAGTTCTTTCTGGCCGTTGCCGGAAATGCCGGCAATGCCGACGATCTCGCCGGAACGGACAAAAAGATTGTCGATCTCGATGGTCTTCAGGCCGGAGCGATCCGGTGCCTTGACCTGTTCGACCTTCAGCACCGATTTCGCAGCTTCCGGCACCGGCAGGCGGCTGTCGAGTTCGGCGAGCTTGACGTCGCCGATCATCATCGCCGCCATGTCGGCGGTTGAAAGTTCGCTGACCTTGCCGGTGCCGACCAGCTTGCCGCGGCGCAGGATCGACACCGCGTCGGCGAATTTCGTCACCTCGTGGAACTTGTGGCTGATCATCAGCACGGTCAGCTCGCCGCGTTCGGTCATGCCGCGCACGATACCGAGCATTTCGTCGGCTTCCGCCGGCGTCAGGACCGAGGTCGGTTCGTCGAGGACGAGGAAGGAGCGGCCGAGATAAAGCTGCTTGACGATTTCCAGCTTCTGCTTCTCGCCGGCCGCCAGTTCGCTGACCGGCCGTTCGAGCGGGATCTGGAACGGCATGCGTTCCATGAAGGCGGCAAGATCCTTACGCTCCTTCGCCCAGTTGATCACCGAGGGCACGGAAGTGCGGCTGATCACCAGGTTCTCGGCCCCGGTCAGCGACGGGACCAGCGTAAAATGCTGGTAGACCATGCCGAGCCCGTAGGTCGCGGCGTCCTTGGGCGAGGCGACCGAGACTTCGCGGCCATCGACCGAAAGCGAGCCGGACGTTGCGTGGTAGAAACCCATGATGCATTTGACGAGCGTCGACTTGCCGGCGCCGTTTTCACCGAGCAGCGCATGGAATGAGCCGGCCGGCACGTCGATCGAGACGTTGTCGAGCGCGGTGAAGGAGCCGAAGCGCATGGTCATGCCGAGCGTTTCAATGCCGACCGCCTTGCCGGCCTGGGGTAGGGGCGTATCGCGGACAATGTTGTTCATGGCAGCTGGCTCACCAAGGTAGCGGAGTTGGAGACGGACCCGAAGACGCCGCCCTGCATCTTGACCATCTTGATGGCGGCTAGGTGATTGCCATAGTCGGTAGCGCCGCAGCAGTCTTCCAGCATCAGGCATTCGAAACCGCGGTCGTTCGCCTCGCGCATCGTCGTCGAGACGCAGACGTCGGTGGTGATGCCGGTGAGGATGATGTTTTCGATGCGCTTCTGGTTGAGGATGAGTTCGAGGTCGGTGGCGCAGAAGGAGCCCTTGCCCGGCTTGTCGATGATCACTTCGCCTTCGATCGGGTAGAGTTCAGGAATGATGTCCCAGCCGGGCTCGCCCCTCGTCAGGATGCGGCCGCAGGGACCGGGATCGCCGATGCCGGCGCCGATGCGCTGCGAGCGCCAGCGTTTGTTGGCCGGCAGGTCGGCGAGGTCCGGGCGGTGGCCTTCGCGGGTGTGGATGATGTGGTAGCCCTTGGCGCGCATGGCGGCGAGCACCGTCTTGATCGGCTCGATCGGCGCCTGCACCAGCGACAGGTCGTAACCCATATGGTCGACATACCCGCCCTTACCGCAGAAATCGGTCTGCATGTCGATGATGATGAGGGCGGTGTTTTGGGGTCTCAGGTCGCCGTTGTAGGGCCAGGCATAGGGATCGGCGTCGATATAATGCCCTTTGGTTTCACCCATCGCGTCCATCATTGTCTCTCCTATTCGCCAGCCAGCTTGAAAGTCTCTCCATAAGACCGCACGGGTTTGTCGAAGCCGCAGGAGGTGCCGTCGGTGACCTTCACCGCGTCCTCCCAGGGCAGTCTGTATTTCCCGGCAATCAGATCGTGCATGTAGGTGTAGGGCGCATCGCCCGCCCCGCCGGATACCGCGACGTAACCGCGATGGCCGAACTGGTAGATATTGTTCTCGACGCCCCAGCCAAGCCGGGCCTCGCGCACCAGATCGGGCCGTACCTCGGCGGTAATGATCTCGTTGACGCGGCCGGACGTGCCATGGGCGATGATCGTGCCGTCGAAATTGCAGACCATGCCTTCGCCCATGGAATCGAACGTGCCGTCCGAGCCGCACATGCACACACTCGCCGTCACCATCAGGTTGCAGAAGGCGTTCGACTGGTTGGTGAAGCGCCACGCTTCGCGGATCGGCGCGGTATAGCCCGCGGTGCGGATCATGATCTCGGCACCCTTGTAGGCGCATTCGCGGGCCATTTCCGGGAACATGCCGTCATGGCAGATGATCAGGGCGAGTTTTGCGCCCTTCGGTCCGTCGATCACCGGAATGCCGAAATCGCCCGGCTCCCAGGGTTCGACCGGCACCCAGGGATGCATCTTGCGGTAATAGAGCTTCAGGTCGCCGTTATCGTCGATAACGATGCCGGAATTGTAGGGCATGCCGCCGGGGTTCAGCTCCATGATCGAGAAGCAGCCCCAGATCCCATTGTCCCTGCAGGCCTTACGGAAGGCCGCGACTTCCGGGCCGTCGAGCGAGCACATGATCTCCGGATTGATGTCCATCGAAAGTCCGTGCAGCGCATATTCGGGGAAGACCACGAGATCCATGCCCGGCTGGTTGCGTCGCGCCTTGGCGACCATATCCACGATCACCTGTGTCTGCTTCGCAAGATCCGCCCTGGTGACCGTCACCGGAAGCTGGAGCTGGACGAGGCCGATACCGACGCCGTGCTCCGATTTGTTGAGGCCGCCCAATCCGTTCATGACCGATCTCCCTTATTTGGTCAGCGACAGCGCGCCTGGCGCACCGGCAAGCGAGCGGGTGGGCGACGAGGTCGCGATCAGGATGATGAGGGTGAGCACGTAGGGTGCCGCGTAGAACAGATAATAGCCCTGCGTCACGCCGACCGATTGCAGGGCAGGGCCAAGCGCGCCGGCGCCGCCGAAGAGCAGGGCGGCGAGGAAACAGCCGATCGGGTTCCAGCGAGCGAAGATCACCAGCGCCACCGCCATCAGGCCCTGGCCGGAGGAAATACCCTCGTTCCAGGAACCGGGGTAATAGAGCGACAGGTAGGCGCCGCCGATCGCCGCCAGCGAGCCGCCGGCAGCGGTCGCCAGAAGGCGGACGCGGTCCGGGCTGATGCCCATGGCGCGGGCCGCATCGGTGCTGTCACCGACGACGCGTAAGGTGAGGCCGATACGGGTATTCCTGAACGCCCACCAGAGGAAGAGCGCGAGTGCGGCGCCGATGAAGAACAGCACGTTGATGTTAAGCGCCGCCTGCACTTGCGGCACCGCCGACCAGCCGCCGAGCGGGATGGAGGGCAATTTCGGCGCCACCGGCTGGATGAAGGACTTGCCGAGGAAAAAGGCGAGGCCCAGGCCGAACTGCATCATGGCGATGCCGATGGCGATGTCGTTGACCTTCGGCCATTTGCAGATCCAGCCGTGGATCGTGCCGAAGATGGCGCCGGTCGCCATGGCGGCCAGTACGCCCAGTGTCGGCGAGCCTGTCATCACCGCGACCGCATAGGCCGTCATGGCGCCGAAGACGAGCGTGCCTTCAAGCCCAAGATTGATGCGGCCGGAACGCTCGGTGATCGTCTCGCCGAGCGAGACGAAGATGAAGGGGGTCGAGACGCGGATGGCGCCTGCGAAGATCGCCAGCGGCACGCCCCAGAGGCCGATACCTGTGTCTTCCATCGGTCAGCTCCTTTTCCAGAGGTCGGGATTGAAGATCTTGAAGCGGCCGTAAAAGGTCTCGCAGAACAGGATGACGATGAAGAGCGTGCCCTGCAGCACCAGAACGGTGGCATCCGGCAGGCCCATGCGCCGCTGGATCAGGCCGCCGGAGGCGGAGATGCCGCCGAGCAGGATGGCGACCGGAATGATCGCCAACGGATTGTGCCGCGCCAGGAAGGCGACGAGGATGCCGGTATAACCGTAGCCGGCGGCAAGCGAGGCGTTGGCGCTACCCTGCACCGCTGCGACCTCGATCATGCCCGCGAGGCCCGCAAAACCGCCGGCAATCGCGGTGAAGCCGACGATCAGCTTGCCGACCGGCAGGCCCTGGATCTGGGCGGCACGGACATTGCCGCCGGCGATGCGGGCGGCAAAACCGAAGCTGGTGATCTCGATCAGCACCCAGGAGAGGATGCACGCGATGACGCCGATGACGAGGCCCCAATGGACGTCCATGCCGGGGATCTGACCGAGCATGTAGTCCTTCGGCAGAGGTTTGGTGGAGGGCTTGTTCAAGCTCGCCGGATCGCGCAGCAGTCCTTCGACGAACTGGTTCATCAGGGCGATGGCAATATAAGCGAGCAGCAGCGAGGAGATCGTTTCGTTGACGCCGCGATAGTGGCGCAGGAAACCGGCAAAGCCGATCCAGATGCCGCCGACGACCATGGCGGCGATAGCCATGAAGACGAACAGCACGATCGGCGGCACGATGCCGACGAAGGGCATGGCGCTCGCCGCTGCCGCGACGCCGCCGAGCACGACCGCGCCCTCCGCGCCGATGATGACGAGGCCGAGCCGTGCCGGCAGCGCCACGCAGAGCGCCGTCAGCAGTAGCGGCGCGGCCCGCGAAAGGCTGTTCTGGATCGAGAACCAGCTTCCGAAACCGCCCGTGTACATGAGCTGGAAGAGGGTAAGCGGCGACTTGCCGACCGCCAGGATGAAGAGGGAGAAAAGCGCCAGGCCGATCAGGATCGCCACGAGCCCGATCGCCACGGGTTCGGCCCGTCGCGCCAGCCATTCGAGGAGGGGGCGGAAGGACGCATTGCCCCCCGCCGCGATGGATAGTCTCGGATCGTTCGCTTCGGCCGTCATGGCGCTTTTCCCCCTTGACGTGAGGTTAGGGACGTAAGGTCAGGACATCACGTCAGGAGGTCGAACCGACCACGCCCTCGACCAAGTAACCCATGCTTTCGAGCTCGATCGCATCCTCGGCAAAGGCGGTGCCGGCGGTGACGACGACATTGCCCTTGTTGTCCTTGATCGGGCCCTTGAAGACCGAGAACTTGCCGGACATGATCTCGGCAAGCGTCGCCTCGAACTTCTTGCGGCCTTCGGCGGAAACGGCCGGGCCGAGCGGGCTCATTTTGACGAAGCCGTCCTTCAGGCCGCCACGGACGAAATTGCCGAGCTTGCCGCCACTCTGGGCCGCCTTGATGAAGTTGGTATAGACATTGCCCCAGGCCCATTCGGCGCCGGTCAGGTACTTGTCCTTGGCGAGGGCGCTCTGGTTGGCGTGGTAACCGCAGACGAAGGCGCCACGGCCGGCAGCGGTCTCGACCACCACCTTCGGGCTGTCCACATGGCAGGTGACGACGTCGGCGCCCTGGTCGATCAGCGCGTTGGTGGCTTCGGCCTCCTTGACGGCGAGCGACCATTCGCCGGTGAAGATCACCTGGCAGGTAATGGTCGGATCGACGGAGCGGGCGCCGAGCAGGAAGGAATTGATGTTCTGCACGACCTGCGGGATGGGCTTGGCGGCAACGAAGCCGATCTTCTTGCTCTTGGTGGCGTAACCGGCGGCGATGCCGTTCAGATACTGGCCCTGGCCGATATAGCCGAAATAGGAGCCGGTATTGGCCGGATGTTTGCCCTCGGTCCACAGGCCGCCGCAATGGCGGAACTGGATTTTCGGATATTTGGCAGCCATGGCCAGCATATGGGGGTCGAAGTAACCGAAAGAGGTCGGGAAGAGCAGGGTGGCGCCGTCGAGATTGATCATCGATTCCATGGTCTTCTGGACATCGACGGTTTCCGGAACGTTTTCCTCTTCGACCAGCGTGATGCCCGGCATCTTCTTGATGACGGCCGCACCCTCGGCATGCGCCTGGTTATAACCATAGTCGTCCTTAGGGCCGACATAGATGAAGCCGACGGTGAGCGCCGTCTGGGCCATGGCCTGCGAGCCGAACAGGCCGGGCACGGTGCCGGCGGCCAGGCCGGCGGCGGAAGCCTGGAGAAAGTTGCGGCGGTTCATGGGAAGGAGTTTGGTCATCGGAATGCTCCTTGCGGCGCTGGGCCGGTTTCGAACGGGTACAGAAAAGTGCATGCAATGTGCGTGCCAGGCTTCAAGCTGTTGTTATTGCGTCCGAATTTTTACAGGCGGAAAAGCGGGGATAAAAAGTGCATACAGATTCAGCGCATCTTCGCTTAATAAATAATCAGTCATTATGATTTGTTCAGCAATCTCGCATGCGGAGCAATACGGCAATTGACGGTGGGATTTTCCGGCGTCAGAAAGCTGAAAACTACCAATGTCTTGCCGGCGTCATTTGACTTATCGAATCCGGAACGGCATCTGTATGCAGGTTGCGAGTGTGAGTAGAATCGTCCCGTGAAGCAGGTCAGGCGCAGAGAAGTCATCCGTACCGGAACCACCGTCGAACAGATGGTGCGCGCCATCGCCGACATGATCGTCACGGGAGCCATCCTGCCCGGGGAGAAGCTCGACGAGATCACGCTCGCCTCGCGCTTCGAAGTGTCCCGCACACCGGTGCGCGAGGCCCTGCGCGAGCTCGGTGCCATGGGCCTTGTCGGGCGCGAACCGAACCGCAGCGCCGTCGTCACCAACGTGACCGGGACCTATCTGCATTCGATGTTCGAGGCGATGGCCGAGCTCGAAGGGATTTGCGCCCGGTTATCGGCGGAGCGGATGACGGTCGATGAACGGCGGGCGCTGGAACTCGAACATCGCGGTTCGATGCGGCTCGTGCATGCCGGTGCCGAAGAAGATTATGCGGCGCACAATACCGAATTCCACACAAGGCTTTATCGCGGCGCCCATAACGACCACGTCTTCGAGATGGTGACGCAGACGCGGGCGCGGCTCGCCCCTTTCCGCCGCGCACAGTTCCGCCTGCCGGGGCGCCTTGCGAAATCCTATGAGGAGCACGACCAGATCGTCACCGCGATCATCCGTGCCGATGCGGTTGCTGCGGGGCAGGCGGCCTATTCGCATGTGGCGATCGTCAGCGACGCCAGCGCGGTGTTCGCGGCTGCCGGAGAATAGTCGGCCGGTCAACGCCACGACCTCTTTTCCAGACAGCACTTTTGGCCGCCCGGATGAAAAATCCAACGGTTCCGTTTTGCGGGAATGGGGCAGGCGGGGTATTTTGGGGTAGTGGGTATTCAGGCTTTCCGCCCGCCCCGGCCGTTTTCTGCGCTTTCCGGGGATTTCCGAGCCCCCTTCCAACGCTTCCTCGACCGCCACCGGAAACCGGACCTTGCGAGCCGGATGATGCGGCCGGTTCGCGAACCCGGTTTCCCATCCGATGACGGGGAGATTATGCGGGCGGTTGCGGGAGGCGGGGACGGATGGGGAAGGGAATGCGGCTAAGTCGTTGAACGCCGATGGGGAATTTTTCAGGGGCGCTGAAATCGTCCCCGTTTTGAGTGAGCTGTTCGTCGGAGCAACCAGCCCGGTGGTGCGCTTTCCGTGTCACCTTGGCGCCAGTCCCCACCCTCCCTCATTCCTGTGACAAGCACAGGAATGAGGGAGGGTGGGGAACCCTCGTCTTCAAAGCTGCTTCGTGGATCGTCACTTCGACCGCGCCGAAACAAACACCTGCGGTTCGTAGGCAAAGTCCTTGTCGAAGGGGTAGGTCGGCTTCAGCTTGCGGTGCCGTTCCAGGCGTTCGACGAACTGGTCCACCACACCCGGCGACAGGGCCATCAGGTTCGGATTGGCGATCGGCGCCAGTTCCGGGGACAGGTAGCCCGACTTCACGACGATGATCCTGGCGCCGTTCGGGTTGAGGCCGAGGCGGGTGAAGTCGGCGATGTAGTGATAGGGGCGGCGCTTGGCCGAGAGGACCAGTTCTATGCCGTCGATTGCCACGACCGCCTGCCGGTCGGCAAGGTCGGACGTTTCGTGGAGGAACTGGACCTTGACCCTGGTCTGAACCGGCTTGCTCCCGATCGTGTCGAGCGAGGCGCCGATCGAAAGGTCGAGTTCGGCACCCACGCCGGCAGCATAGCAGGCCTCGGTCGCCGCCTTGTCGGCGATGCCGGCGAACACGACGCCGGTCGCCTTCTTCTCGATCAGGTCGGCCAGCACCTCGGCGCGGTCGCCGACGCCGCCGCCGGTCGGGTTGTCGCCGGATTCGGCGAGCACGACCGGAGCAGTTTTCGAGGCGATCGCCTTGTCGACGCATTCCTGTATCGAGCCGGTCTCGCAGCCGAACACGAATTGTTCGCGCGCGTCCCAATAGGCCTTGGCGACACGTTTGGCTTCCCGCTCGAGGACGGTGCGGTCGGTGCCGGTCATGATTGCGGCGGCGGTGCCGCGCGGCTCGTCGGCCCACACGTAACCGACCATCAGCGACGCATCCCAGACGCCGTCGATCGCATCGATTTCCGGCATCATCTCGTAGAGGCTCTTGGCCGGCTCATCGACAGTGCTGGTACGCTCTCCGGGCAGCACGACCGGGATCGGTGCCCAGAGCAGCACCGGCTTGACGCCGCTCTTCAGGCTTTCGACCAGCATCTTCACCGAGCGGCGCATGGTCTCCTCGACGTCGATATGCGGCGCGGTGCGGTAGGTGGAATACATGTCGAGCGCATCGATGATCCGCTGGCTGACATTGCCGTGCAAGTCGTAACTGGCCGATATCGTGCAGTCGGGGCCGACCAGGTCGCGGGCGGCGGTGATCCAATCGCCCTCGGCATCCTCCATGCCCTGCACATACATGGCGCCGTGCATGGCGAGATAGAGACCGTCGAGCGGCAGCAACGGCTTCAGGCGGTCCAGGAATTCGGCCTTGAAGCGCTCATAGGTGGAGCGGGAGACCGGGCCGCCGGCAATGGCGCGGCAGTGGATGGTCGGCAGGAATTCCGCGTCGTAATCCTTCAGGAAGGCGAAATAGGGGGCCGTGGTCAGGTCCTCGCCGCGCACGATGCGAAAATCCTTCTCCTCGTTGAGGACCGGATTATAGGTGCTGCATTCGATATGGATGCCGCCGACAGCGATGCGCATGGGATACCTCAGTTTGTATTGGGGCCGATCAGGAAATTATGGGCTGCGATGCTGGCGGCACCCCGCGCCCAGACATCGCCATCGACGCGCTTGATGCGGATCGGCGTCTGGCCGGCGTAACGCGGCAGCACGTTGGTTTCGATCGCCTGGTTGACCACCGTGCCGAACAGGCCGTCGAACGAGCCTTCGACATGGGTGATCAGGATCAGGCCGGGGTCGTTGATCTGGATGAGGTTGGCGATTGCCAGTCCCAGCCCCGATCCGGCGCGGTGCAGGATGCGGATCGCGGCGGCATTGCCGGTCGAGGCCTCGTTCTCGATGTCGGAAAGCGAGACGCATTCGAGCCCCTCGGCGCGCGACATTTCCTTGATGGCCTTCATCGAGGAGACCGTGTCGAGGCAGCCGCGCTTGCCGCAGCGGCAGGGCGAGCCACCCGGCTCGATGGTGCAATGGGCGATTTCGCCGGCGCCGCCGTGATTGCCGCGATAGAGCTTGCCGTCGATGAAATGGGCGCAGCCGATGCCGTCGCCGAGCGAGACGACGCTGAAACTCTGGATTTCGCGGGCGCTGCCGAACAGTTTTTCGCTGACGGCGACCGCCTTCGCGTCGTTCTCGATGAAGGTCTCGACGCCGGTACGCTCGCGGATGATCTTTGCGAGCGGCACGTCCTGCCAGTTGAGCAGGGTGGATTGCACGCAGTTCGACTGGGTCTCGTCGACGAAGCCGGAGAGTGCGATGCCGATGCCGGACAGTTTTTCCTTCGCTGACGGATGGGTTTCGAGCAGGCTCGGCAGTCCCTCGGTGATCGCCTCGGCGATGACCTGCGGATCGCGCGACAGCGGCATCGCCTGGCGGGCGATGATCTTGCCGTTGAGGTCGCAGAGGATCATCGGCGCCGGGTCTTCGAGCAGCGAGATGCCGACGAAGAAGGCGCATTCCGGATGCAGGTCGAGCCGCACCGACGGGCGACCCTGACCATAGACCGTCTCGGTTTCGTGCAGCACGCCGAGGTCGATCAGGTCACGGGCAATGCCGCTCATCGCCGCCTTGCTCAGGCCCAGCAGGTTCGCCATCTCGGTCCGGCTGAGCGGACCGGACTCGCTGATGATGCGCACGAGCTGTCGCTGGGAGGAGGTGAGCAATGCGTTCAAGGGCGGCTGTTTTCGGTTTGTGAAGGTGGGTTGACACTAAGTTCAGAAAATGAACAAATCAACGCCAATAAATTATAAAAATGATCTAAGGCGGCAATGTCCGCCCTCATGTCAACAAAACCAAGGGTGAACAACTATGACCATGTTCCTGAAAAGCCGTCATTTTGCGCTTGCCTGCACGGTTGCGGGCAGCCTCGTGTTTCCGGCTGCGGCGAGTGCCGCGACGCTCAACGTGATGCAGGCCGAAGCCCCGCGCTCCATGGATCCGGGCGATCAGACCGCCACCTATACGGCCGCTCTGCTGGACCCGATGTATGAAGGTCTCGTCAAGCGCGATCCCGATCTGTCGCTGAAGCCCGCGCTCGCCACCGAATGGTCGGCAGACGCTTCCGGTCTCGTCTGGACCTTCAAGCTGCGTCCGGGCGTCAAGTTCCATGACGGCACGGCGTTCGATGCCGATGCCGTGGTCAAGAATTTCACCCGTCACCTCGACACCAAGCGCGGCCTTGCCGCCAGCGGCCGTTTGCGCACCTTCCTCGAAGGCGTGACCGCCGTCGATCCGATGACCGTTCAGTTCAAGCTGAAGACCCAGTACCCGGCCTTCCTGGCACTATTGTCGACCGGTCCCTGCCTGATGGTCAGCCCGACTGCCGATGCTGCCGGCACGGTCGGCTCCAAGGCCGTCGGCACCGGTCCCTACAAGCTGCAGGAATACAAGTCCGGCGAATACGTGATCCAGGCCAAGAACACCGAATGGTGGGGCGGCGCGCCGAAGGGCGAGGACCAGATCAAGTGGACCTGGACGGCCGAGCCTTCGGTGATGAACATGGCGCTGCAGACCGGTGACGCCGACGTCATCAACCCGTTCCCGGCTGCGTTTGCCGCGCAGGTCAAGGCGAACCCGGAGATGAAGCTCTCGACGACCGATGGTTCGGCCGTCTTCTGGGTGTCGCTCAACACCAAGCTGAAGCCGCTCGACGATGTGCGCGTCCGCCAGGCGCTGAACTATGCGACCGACCGCGACGGCATCGTCAAGGCGTTCATGAACGGTTATGCGACGCCGGCGAATTCGCCGCTCGCTCCGGTCACCCCCGGTTACGACAAGACGCTCAATCCCTATCCGTACAATGTCGAGAAGGCGAAGCAGCTCCTGAAGGAAGCCGGTTATCCGGACGGGTTCTCCATGTCGACCATCGTGCAGGAGCAGGAATCACGCATCGGCGAACTGCTGCAGGCGATGTGGGCCAAGGCCGGCGTCAAGCTGGACGTGCGCAAGATGGAAGGTGGCGTCTGGTCGAAGGCGGCCTTCCAGGATCCGGCCGGTAAGGAGAAGGACAATATCGGCTCGTCGATCGCCTCCTGGTCGTCGGGCGTCAACGGCGCCGACCTGCAGTTCCGCCCGCTCTACTACACGAAGAGCGCGTCGCCCGCCGGCGCGAACCTCGGCTTCTTCTCCGATGCCAAGCTTGACGAACTGATCGACAAGGCTGCCTCGACGCTCGACGAAAAGGCGCGCAACGCGATCTATGTCGACGCCCAGAGACAAGTGAACGAGCAGGCTCCGCATGTTCTGCTCTATACCAAGCAGGACCTGTTTGCGACGCGCGCCAGCGTCAAGGGCACCTGGGTGATCCCCGGCGGCCTGATCGTCGTCAAGGACGCCAAGAAGCAGTAGGATCGTAACACGACGGCGGGTGGAGAAATCCGCCCGCCGTTTCCTTTTTCAGTGAATGAGGCCCGTCCGGGCCCCGAAAGACAGCAGGCGGATGAGAGCCTATATCACCAAGAAACTGCTGGCCCTGCCGCTGATCCTGATCGGCGTGTCGCTGCTGGTCTTCGTGGCGATCCGCGCGCTGCCGGGCGATCCGGCGCGGTTGATGGCCGGAGCCGAGGCAACGCAGGAAGCCGTCGACAACATGACCGTCCGGCTTGGCCTCGACCGCAGCCTGCCGGCGCAATACGCTTCCTTCGCCTATGGCGCGGTGAGGGGCGATCTCGGTATTTCGATCAAATCCAAGCTGCCGGTCGTCGATGAGATCGCCGAGCGCCTGCCGTTCACTATTGGGCTTGCGATCACCGCCTATCTGATCGCCATCGGCATCGGTGTACCGGCCGGCATGATCGCGGCGATCTACCGGCATGGCTGGCCGGACCAGATCGTGATGATCCTTGCGATTGCCGGCGCCTCGATCGCCAATTTCTGGCTGGCGCTGATGGCGATGAATACGTTTTCCGTGCAGCTCGGCTGGCTGCCGCTGCTCGGTGCCGCATCCTGGAAGAGCTTCATCCTGCCGTCGATCACGCTGGCCGTACTGCCGACCGCGGTCATCGCCCGCATGACCCGTTCCAGCATGATCGAGGTGATGAGCCAGGACTATATCCGCACGGCTTACGCCAAGGGCGTCCTGCCGAGGAACATCTACTGGAGCCATGCGCTGCGCAATGCGCTGCTGCCGATCATCACCATCGTGGGCTTGAATTTCGGCAGCCTGATGGGGGGCGCTGTCGTGACCGAATCCGTCTTCAACTGGCCGGGCATCGGACGTTTCCTCGTCGATGCGGTGCGTTACCGCGACTATCCCGTCATCCAGGGCGTGACCCTCGTCGCCGTCACCGGCGTCGTCGTCATCAATTTCCTGGCGGAGATGCTGATCGCCTTCCTCAACCCGAAGATAAGGTTCGACTGATGGCATCCGTTGACACCGATATCGCGTCGCGCCGGCCGGCGGTCTACCGGGGACTGCGCTGGATGGCGACCCATCGCAGCATCACCATCGGCGGCTTCCTGATCGGCATTATCGTGCTCGCCGCGATCTTCGCGCCGCTGATCGCGCCGGCCGATCCCTATGTCCAGGACCTGCTGGCGATCATGGAGCCGCCGTCGCTGGCGCATCCGTTCGGCACCGACGACAATGGCCGCGATATCTTTGCCCGCGTCATCTTCGGAGCGCGCATCTCCTTGGCCGAGGTGGTTCTGGCCGTCGGGTTGGCGGTGCTTGTCGGGGTGCCGCTCGGCATCCTGTCGGGCATGAGCGGCCGGTATGTCGACCAGGCGATCATGTGGACGATGGACATCCTGTTTGCCTTTCCGGGCATCGTTCTCGCCATCCTGATCGTCAGCGTGCTCGGCTCCAGCCTGATCAACCTTCTGATCGCCATTGCCATTTTCTCCGTGCCGGTCTACGCCCGGCTCAGCCGCAACCTGACGCTGGGCCTGAAGCGCATGGATTATGTCGAAGCCGCTATCTCGCTCGGCATCTCGCGCCGCCGCATCATGAGCCACTATATCCTGCGCAACGCGATCGGGCCGATCATCGTGCAGTCGACGCTGACCGCCGGCACGGTCATCCTGTCGGCCGCAAGCCTGTCGTTCCTCGGCCTCGGCGCCCAGCCGCCGCTTCCCGAATGGGGCGCGATGATGAGCGACGGCCGCAACTATCTCGGCCTCAACATCTGGATGTCGCTGTTTCCCGGTCTTGCGATCATGATCACCGTGCTCGGCTTCAACATCCTCGGCGACGGCCTTCGCGACCTTCTGGATCCGCGCAAATGAGCACCGGCTCCACACCCCGCACGACAGACCAGCCGGCAATTGGCAACGCTGCGCCCGCAAGACCGGTCTTCTGCGTCGATATCGGCGGGTCGTTCATGAAATTCGCGGTCTCGCCGGCGCCGGGCGCGCTGGTGCCGCTCGAAAAGGTGGCGACCCCGGCTGCGGACTGGCACGAGCTTGCCGCCTCGCTTTCGGCGCTGATCGAGCGCAATGCGCATGTCGGCGATCCAGCTTCGCCGTTGGCGCTGTCGATCGCCGGCCTCATCGACCCCAGAAACGGCATCGCCACCTCGGCCAATATTCCCTGCATCACCGGACGGCGGATCGGCGACGAGCTTTCGGCGATCCTCGGGCGGCCGGTACTGGCTGCCAATGACGCGGACTGCCTGACGCTTGCCGAAGCCAACGAGGGCGCCGGGCGCGGCCATTCGGTGGTCTTCTGCGCCATCATGGGCACCGGCATCGGCGGGGGGCTGGCGATCGACGGACGGCTGGTGCGCGGGGCGGGTGGCGTCACCGGCGAATGGGGCCACGGCCCGATCCTCAACACGACGGTCGAACTCGACGGGGAGACGATCCATATTCCGCGTTTCTCCTGCGGCTGCGGCCAGTCGGGCTGCGTCGATACGATCGGCGGGGCACGCGGCATCGAGCGGCTGCATCATTTCCTGCATGGCTGCGAGGAAACGAGCTACCGGATCCTCGAAGACTGGCAGGCGGACGAGGCGAGGGCGGCAAGGACTGTCGGCGTCTATCTCGAACTCATCGCCGATCCGCTGGCGCTGTCGGTCAATGTCACCGGCGCCTCGATCGTGCCGGTCGGCGGCGGGCTCGCATCGGTCACGCCGCTCATCGATGCGCTGGACGGGGCGGTGCGCAAGCGTATCCTCAACCGCTTCGATCACCCGCTGGTGACACCGGCGCTGCGGCAGGAGGATGGCGGGCTGGTCGGCGCTGCCGTGCTCGGGCATCAGAGCGCCGTCTAGGTTGCGAAAGCGCCGTCCACGGTCGCGAAAGTGCCGCTCAAGATCATTAGAATGCCTTTCAGGGGCGCCTGCTGTTACAAGAGTGCTGGTCATCAAGGAGACTGATCCTGTCCATCCTGCTCGAAGTCTGCGTCGATAGTCCCGAAGGTGTGGCCGCCGCCATCGCCGGTGGCGCAAACCGCATCGAACTCTGCGCGGCACTCGATGTCGGCGGGCTGACGCCGCCGCCGGGCATGATCGCGCTTGCCGCCAGGGCGCCGATCCCGGTCTATGCGATCATCCGGCCGCGGGCCGGCAGCTTCGTCTACGACGCCGACAACGAGGCGGCGATGATGGCCGATATCGATGCGGTGCGGGCGGCCGGTTTGGCGGGTGTGGTGATAGGAGCGAGCCGTCCGGACATGACGCTCGACATGCCCCTGCTCAAGCGGCTGATGGCGCAGTCGCAAGGCCTCGGCGTGACCCTCCACCGCGCCTTCGATCTGGTGCCGGATCCGTTCGAAGCCTTGGAGCAGGCTATCGAACTCGGCGTCGAGCGTGTCCTGACCTCGGGTCTCAAGGTGAGCGGGCCGGAAGGGATCGACATGCTGACGATGCTGGTGGAGCGGGCGGGGGACCGGGTGTCGATCATGCCCGGCGGCGGCATCAATATCGCGACCGTCGAACGGGTGGTTCGGGAAACCGGCGTGCACGAGGTCCACAGTTCCTGCCGCCGGCCCGTCGAAGGCAAGGATGAGCGCGCCGTCGCCTTCGGTTTCCAGGCGCCTGCTTCTCACGAGACAAGCAGCGAGATCGTTCGGCAGATGCGCGGTTTGCTCGACGAACTGGAAGTGGCGCGGGACTGATGCTCAGGTCTCTGCTGATCGGCAGGCACGACTTTGCGGCAGGCCGCCGGGGGGACGACGACCTGCCGCTCGGCAGTGAGGGAGGATGATACGAATAGAGGAGAGATGCACTTCCATGGTCAGCGGACGACCGCCATCGTCCGCTCATGCACTGCTATGCACGTTCATTGACTGTCATGCGCAGAGGCTGCGGAGTGCTTCGTGCTTCTTGATCTCGATGCAACGAATGCTCCGCAGTTTGATAAGGCCGGCCGCACGGAGTTTTGCGAAAACGCGCGACACCGTTTCGATCGTCAGGCCTAAATAGTCGGCTATATCCAGCCGGGTCATGGGAATGTCGAAATGTTCGAGCCCGCCCTGGCGTTCCGCCATGTCGACGAGGAAACCGGCGATCCGTTCCACCGCCGTCTGACGGCCGATCATCATGATATGTTCCTGGGCGCGCAGCATGCCGCGCAGCGCCAGAGAAAGCAGTTCCGGCAAGGCCTGGTCGTTGGCGGTGCGGCTTATGGCGCGCAAGCCTGTCGGAGCGATGGCTTCGGCGAAGAAACTATGGGTCCGGTCAGCCTCAAACCCGAAAGTTTCTCCGGCCAGATGGAAGGCGATGACCTGCCTCCTTCCGTCCGACAACAGGCGGTGGATCCGTACGGCACCGAATTCGACGTGATAGAAGGTCCCCGCCTTGTCGCCGGGGGCGTAGATTTCGGCGCCGGCATTGAAGGTCGTCACAGAATTGGCCCGGAAGAGACCCGCTGTCTGGGGTGCGATCACGATCTGGCTCTTGGTGAGCTGCAACTTCGTGGCATCAGCGGCTGCGGTGTGCATCTTCACGTCTCCCCTTGCTGTAGTGTCAAGATGACAGAAGACGTGCAGGGGAAAAATTGGGTTGTATCACTAGGGGGATTTACGTAGGGCGGGGCGGAAGGACCGCTTCGAACCGGCTCAGGCCGTGAGCGCAAGGTTCTTGACGAGCCCCAGGAGATCGGCGCCGTTGAACGGCTTGGTAAGACTCAGGACCGGGCCGAGTTCGCCTTCGATTGGTGGAGACATGCCGTCGGTGAGCAGGATTACTGCCTGACCCGACTGGAGCACGCGCTGCAGGATATCGCTCGAAGAACGCAGCACCTGGTCGTCGATGATCATGCACAGAGTGGGACCAAGGACAGCGGTGTTCTTGCGCCAGGATTCATGCGCCTCGACGCGGTAGCCCTCTACCTCGAGTGCGAATGTCAACGACTGCCTGAGACCGAGATCGGGCGCGATGACGACTATGCTTCTCGCTTGTGATAACACCAAACTTCCCGCGCGGGTGGGGGCAGCCGGAGAGCCGCTCAAATCAGACATCTAGGGCCTGCCTGGGGAGTAGCGCTTTGCGATAGATCAAGAAATCCCAATATTTTTCCGCCGTTCAATGGGGGCCGAAACCGGCGGCGATCGCCATGCGAACGAGTTGCGGCAGGCTTTTCGCCTTCATCTTGGCCATGACGTTGGCGCGATGCACCTCGACGGTGCGGGGGCTTATGTCGAGATCGTAGGCGATCGACTTGTTCGGCAGACCGGCAACCACGGCCGCCAGCACCTGCCGCTCCCGATCGCTCAGGCTTTCAAGCCGCGTCTGAACCTCGGCCAGGTCGTCCGTATCGAGCATTTTATCCGACAGCAGCTCGGCGGCCCGCTGGATCGCTTCGATGATGACCGTGTCGCCGAACGGTTTTTCGATGAAATCGACAGCGCCTGCCTTCATCGCCTCCACCGCCATCGGCACGTCGCCATGGCCGGTGATGACGATGGAAGGAATGCCGGTCCGGCTGGTTGTCAGCTTGCGGATCAGTTCGACGCCGGTCATGTCCGGCATCCTGAGGTCGGTGACCAAAACGCCGTTTCGCACGCTCGGCGCGAACTGCAGGAAGGACGAGGCGGTTTCATGCATGCGCACGGCAAAGCCGTTCATGGTCAGCATGAAGGCAAGGGACTTTCTGACCGGCTCCTCGTCGTCGACGATATGGATCGTGTAGTCACCCATCTGCATTCTCGCGTTCCTCCTTGTCGATCGGGAGTGTGAAACGGAACGTCGCTCCTCCGGCCGCATTGCGCGTCACCGTCATCTCGCCGCCATGCGCTTCGACGATGCGCTTGGAAATCGAAAGCCCTATTCCCATGCCGCCGGCCTTGGTGGTGACGAAGGGTTTGAAAAGCTGATCGGCGATCTCTTCGGGAATGCCGGGGCCGGTATCCTGGACGATCACCTGGATCATGTCTTCGTCCTCCTGGAGGGTGCGGATGACCAGTTCCCGCCGCTGGCTGTCGCGCATCGCCTCGATGGCGTTGCGCATCAGGTTGGTGAGGACCTGCTGGACCTGAATGCGGTCGACGGTGACCATTTCCGGTCCTGGCGCGAACTCGAAAATCGCCCGGACACCTTTTTCGCGCGAGCCGACCAGCGCCAGGGCGCCGGCTTCTTCTACCAGGCGCCGGATGTTCTCCGGCGCCTTTTCAGTCTCGCCCTTGGTCACGAATTCCCGGAGGTGCTTGATGATCTGGCCCGCCCTGAGCGACTGACGCGCCGTCTCTTCCAGCGCTTCGCGCATGCGCACCGCGATGGCTTCATCCATGTCGCGCAGAAGGCGTGCGCAACCATGCACATAGTTGGCGATCGCCGAGAGGGGCTGGTTCAGTTCGTGGGCGAGGGTGGATGCCATTTCACCCATTTCATTGAGGCGGGCGAGCCGTGCGAGTTCTCCCTGGATCTCCTGCAGGCGCGCCGCCGATTCCTCGCGTTCGGTCAGGTCGCGCACGAAGCCGGTGAAGAAGGTTTCCCCGCCGGTATGGGTTTCGCCGACAGCAAGCTTCATCGGGAAGGTCGAGCCGTCCTTGCGCCGACCGACGACCACGCGGTCCATGCCGATGATCCGCTTCTCGCCGGTCCTCAGATACCTTTCCATGTAACCGTCGTGTTCGCGGTGGTAGGGTTCCGGCATCAGCATGCGCAGGTTCTGGCCGACCACCTCTTCTTCGCTGTAGCCGAACTGGCGGATAGCCGCGGCGTTGAAGGAGACGATCGTCCCGTCCCTTGTGCTGACGATGCTGGCATCGAGAACGGTGTCGAGGACGGAGCGAAGATGGGCTTCGCGGGATTCAGCCTTCGCCTGGGCCTTCCCGATCGCCTTGCGTGCGGAGTGAAGGATTTCGCCGACCAGTGCGATCACCACGCCGATGATGCTGATCATGGCCATTTCCGAAAAAACGGCTCCCCGCGGCGTCAGCTCCTTGATGACGTAGGCTGCCAGAACGGAAAGCGCCACCGCGAAAAGCGAGGCCCGCATCCCGCCGATAAGGGCGGCAATCAGGATCGGCGGAATGAAGAACGTGAATGGTGCTCTTTCGTCGAGGACGCCATGCAGCGAAATGCGCAGCA
Source organism: Neorhizobium vignae (assembly GCF_000732195.1). Lineage (GTDB taxonomy): Bacteria > Pseudomonadota > Alphaproteobacteria > Rhizobiales > Rhizobiaceae > Neorhizobium > Neorhizobium vignae. Next base: position 38,645 of record NZ_JNNU01000009.1, on the reverse strand, counting down.
GGAACGCGAGCAGCACGGCGAGGGTCGCAATGACATAAACCTCGGCGGGGGAAAACCGACGGCTCAAGAAAGACTGAATATAGTCATCCTTCTTTTCGGCGATCGTCTTGGAAGTCATGATGCCTGCCCGAAGCCGATCGTCTGCAGGAGGTACGCCATTCCTTTGTGCATCCTAAACCTGACAGCCTATCTTTGAAGCCGTTCTAGCATGAGCGTGGATGCGGCGTCCAACGGCGGAGGCGGTTGTAGCTTAAAAAGAATATACTTTTGCGCGTTTATTTGTGCCGATGTGCGCCCGGCTGCCGGCACGAATGAAAGCGGCGGCGGGTGCCGCTTCAGCCAATGCAACGAGCCTTGGGGTCAAAGGTTCATTGCTGCGGAATATGGGCGACCTCGACGTAGCCGGCCGAGGCCTCCTTCTGTGGGACGAACGGCTAAGGCGACCGATGCGGCAATTACGAGACGACGCATGACAGTCCGAAGGAATTTCCTCGCACGGATCACATGGTCTTGCAGTCGACGCCGGCCGATCACGCTTCCCCGATACGGCCTCATACAACATTGTATAATTATATTTGATTTTATCAACTGTTCTGGCTAGAAAACGTCCTACGCAGAAACGCGTTTTCGGGAGAGGAAGAATGACCGCCAATACGACAACTCAATCCGCCGCCGCGCTTGATCTCGACCGTTTCCGGTTGAAGAATTTCGTCGAGAGCCTGAGCGCCGACGAGCTCGATATCCGCGAGGGGAAGGTCGATCTGGCCGATGTCGCGGCGATCCTGCAGAACAACCCGAAGGCAGTCTGGTTCAAAAATGCCGGTCCCGAAGGCCAGCAGCTGATCGGCAATGTGGTCGGCAGCCGTTCGCGTCTCGCAAAGGCTTTCGGCGTACCCGCCGGCGAAGTGGCGCTGGAAATGCGCCGCCGCCTGTCGCTGAAGCCGGAACTGGTAAAGCTTTCCGGTAACGAGGCGCCCGTGCAGCAGGTCGTGCTGTCCGGCACTGACGCCGACCTCCTAAAGCTGCCGGTCCACGTGCAGCATGCGCTCGACGGCGCGCCCTACATTTCCGCGACGATCGACTATACGATCGACCCGAAGGATGGCCGATACAATTGCGGCATGCGCCGGCTGATGCTGCGCGGCCCTCAGGAAGCGGGCGTCGACCTGATTGCGCCGAGCGACCTGCGCGTCATGTACATGGCTGCTTCCGAGCGGGGCGAGAGGCTGAACGTTGCCTATGTGGTTGGCTGCCATCCGATCGACATGGTGTCCGCCACCATGAAGGAGCCGGTCGACGAACTGGAACTGATCTCCTCCCTGCGCGGGGCGCCGCTGCCGGTCGTCAAATGCGTCACCAACGAGATCATGGTTCCGGCCGACGCGGAAATGGTCATCGAAGGCTATTTCGACGAGCGCGGTTACGTGGAGAAGGAAGGGCCGTACGGCGAATATCTCGGCTATTACGGCGTCGTGAAGACCAACCCGGTCTTCCATGTCACCGCCATCACCCACCGCCGGGACGCGCTCTTCCAGACCGCGACCATCAGCGGCAATCGCATGGACTTCACCGATACCTCCAACCTCGAAGCGCTGCGTATGGAAATGAATGTCTGGAAGACGCTCGGCGACGTCGTGCGCCAGCCGGTCGCCGTTTATGCGCCGGTTGCCGCTGGCGGATCGATGAGCATGCGCTTCTCGATCCGCCAGACCTATCCCGGCGAGGCACGTTCGGCACTCTACGCGGTTCTCGGCGCCGTCGGCGTCAAGAACGTGTTCGTCGTCGATCCGGATATCGACATCTTCGACGACAGCCAGATGGAATGGGCGTTCGGTACCCGCTTCCAGGCCGACCGGGATCTGGTGATCGCGACCGGCGTTCGGCTGTCGCCGCTCGATCCGTCGCTTCACGGCGCCCGCTCCGGCGCCAAGGCCGGCTACGACCTGACCTGGCCGATGCAGCATGCCCAGAACTGGGAACTCGTCACGCCGCAGGCTCCGACCTATCCCGGTGCGCGCTTCCCATCGCTCGAAGCGGCATTGAGGGATGGCGCCAAACATTTCGAGGAGTTGATGGCCGCCGTCGGCAGCCGCGATGGCCGCGAGGTCGTGCGCGAACTGGACACCTTCCGCTCCAAGGGGCTGGAGCGTGACGAGCGCGGTCGTTACTATCTTCCCCGATAGGATGATCCATTTCGGGACATTGTGCCTTACCGAAGCAGCCTTCCGGGGGCAATTCCGGGAGGTTTTTCATTTTAAGTCGAAAAAGCTCTCTTCCATCCCGCTAAACGGGTGTTCCCCTTGCCAAACACCATTCATTTCTTGGGGGGCCCTCGTTATGCTTTCTCTAATGGATGGATTTCTATGGTAGCGGCACTACCGCCCTCCTCTGGAGCAGAGATGTCTTACGCCGACAGCATCGATATTGCGGAGCGCAGACGGCTTGACGCTCTGGCGAACTACCGTATCGCAGGCTCCGGGCCTGAAAACCGTTTCGATCGAATCTGCCGCTTTGCCTCCGAGCTTTTTTCCACGCGCATGGCTTTCGTGACGCTGATCGAAGAGGATCGGCAATGGTTCAAGGCCTGTTCGGGTCTCGATATCGAGGAGACCCACCGATCCGAATCCTTCTGTGATCACACGATCCGCACGGACGATGTTCTTGTCGTCTCCGATGCGCGGCTGGATGCACGGTTCTCCGGCCTGCCGATCGTCGCAGGCGAGCCATTCATCCGGTTTTATGCCGGTGCGCCGCTGATCTCGCCGGATGGTTTCCGGCTCGGAGCGCTGTGCATTGCCGACCCGCAGGTGCGAGAAAGTTTCTCCGAGCGGGAAAGGCGAACGCTCGCCGGTCTTGCCGCCATGGTCATGGAGCACATGGAACTGCGTCGCGAGGGCATACCGCAGGCGACGGCTGCCAACTTTGCGGATGCCACCGATCTCTCGCTGATTACCGTCGATCCCACCGGCCGGGTCGAGTTCGTCAACCAGGCGGCGCTCGATATGTTCGGTTTCAGCCGGGAGGAGATGATCGGCGAGTCGCTCGACCTGATCGTGCCCGAACGCTTCCGCGCTGCCCACAACGCCGGTTTCGCGCGCGTGGTCGCGGGCGGCAGTTCCATGCTCAAGGGCAAGACCGTCGAGATTTCGGCATGCCGCAAGGATGGTTCGGAGTTTCCGGTCGAGATGGCGCTTTCGATCTGGCACGATCAGCGCGGCGTCGGCGTGGGCGCCATCATCAAGGACATATCCGAACGCCGTGACCGCGACGCTCGGCTCCTGAGGCTGGCAAGCCAGGATACGCTGACCGGCTTGTGCAATCGGCACCGTTTCGAGGATCTTTTGCGCGAGGAACTGGCGCGCAACCGGCCGCTCGCCGTGCTGCTCTTCGACCTCGACGGGTTCAAGGACGTCAACGATCGCCTGGGGCACGGCATCGGCGATTCCCTGTTGCAGGCGATCGGTGTCAGATTGCCGGCGGTCCTCGACCGTAAGGTCACGGTCTCCCGGTTCGGCGGCGACGAGTTTGCCATTCTCGTTCCCGGAACCGGGGATCCTCTCGTGGCCCAGAAAATTGCAAATGCGGTCATCGAGGCTTTCAAGATACCGTTCGAGGTTGCCGGGCATACGTTCCGCGTCGGGGCGAGTGTCGGCTTTTCGCTCGCACCGAACCACGGTTCCGATTCCGAGGAGCTCATCGCCAGTGCCGACTTCGCTCTCTACCGGGCCAAGCAGGCCGGCGGCCGGGTCGTGCGCATGTTCGAACAGTCGATGCGCAACGAGACCCTGGCAAAGCGGATGCTGCGGGACGAACTGCTGCGGGCGCTGCACAAGAACGAGCTGGTGCTGCACTACCAGCCGCAGGTGACGCTCGATACCGGCGAGGTATTCGGCGTCGAGGCGCTCATCCGCTGGCAGCATCCGGAGCGCGGTCTCCTGTCGCCGGCCGCCTTTCTCCCGGCTCTGGAGCAGAGTTCGATCGCGCTCGACGTGGGCTTCTGGGTGCTGGATCAGGCGGGCCGGCAGATGGCCGCCTGGGATGCGGCCGGGTATCCGCCGATCAAGATGGGCATCAACCTGTTTCCCGCGCAGGTCCGGGCCGGCGATCTGGCCCGCAACGTCGTTGACCTGATCGAACGCTACGTGCTCGACCCGCAGTCCCTGGAGATCGAGATCACCGAAACGGTCACGCTCAACGACGACGACCAGTCGCTCGAATCGATCCAGGCGCTGCGCGAACTCGGCGTCGGCATCGCCTTCGACGATTTCGGCACGGGCTACGCTTCGCTCGGTTCGCTGCAGCGCTATCCACTGACGACGCTCAAGATCGACATGGGGTTCGTGCGCGATCTCTTGACCAAGCCGCGCGATGCCGCCATTACCCGCGCGCTCATCGCGCTCAGCAGGGAACTGGGGCTGAAGACGATTGCCGAAGGCATCGAGACCGAGGAGCAGGAGGCGGCGCTTCGCCTGATGGGCTGCGAGGCGGGGCAGGGCTACCGTTACGGCAAGGCGATGCCGGCCGACGAGGTTGCCCGGCTTTTCGTCCAGCCGGTGGAAAGGCAGCGGATCGGGATCAAGTAATCCGCCTGAATCCCGCACGGGTCGGTGCCGGAACCGGGAGCAAAACCGGGGTGTTAGATGTTTTTTAGCGTATCGCGATAATCCCGTGGGAGATTTCCTGAACCGTCCTGATTTCAATTGTCAATATTAGCGGAAACCCTATAACCTGTGATGCATTGGCATCAGGGACGGCGCATGTTCAGACTGACGGAGCTTTCCGAAATCGATCTGAATCAGTTGTTTAATCTGTCGCCCAATCCCTATGTCATACTCGACCGGGAATTGCGGCTTGTCGGAATGAACGACGCTTATCTGGCGGTGACGGGGCGCAGCCGCGAAGAGCTTGTCGGCCGCAGCATGTTCGACGCGTTTCCCAGCGAACCGGATTCCGTCCCGGGCCGGCTGCTGCGCCAGTCCTTCGCCAAGGTCCTTTCTGCCGCCGAGGTGGATCACCTGCCGCTCATCCCCTATCCGATCCCAGGTCCCGATGGAGAGCTAGAGGATCGTTATTGGAGCGCAACCCATATTCCGATCAAGGACGAGGCGGGGCGGCTGATCTTCATCCTGCAGCATACGGTGGACGTGACCGAGCTTCACCTGCTGCGCAGCCGGTCCGCGGGCGATGGCGCCCTCAAGGTGCATACGGATCTGATGCGCCGGGCCGATGCGGTCCAAGGGCAGAATGCCGCTCTCGGCGAGGAGCGGGAATATCTGCGCATGCTGTTCGAGCAGGCGCCCGGCTTCATGGCCGTGCTGCGCGGCCCGGAGCATGTTTTTTCGATCGTCAACAGGTCGTACCGGACGATCGTCAGCCGCGAGGACCTGATCGGCAAGACGGTGCGCGAGGCTTTGCCGGAGCTCGCCAGGCAGGGTGTCTACGAACTGCTGGACGAGGTCTACCGGACCGGCACGCCCTACAGCGCCTATGGTGCGCGGGTCGTTTTCCAGTCCCCCGAAAGCGCTGAGCCGGAAGAACGCTTTCTCGATTTCGTCTATCAGCCGATCCGCGATCACAGCGGGATGGTCAGCGGCATTTTCGTGCAGGGCCAGGACGTTACGGAGCTTCGCCGTGCACAGGAGGCGGCCCGCGAAAACGAGGACCGTTTCAGGACGCTTGCCCAGTCCTTGCCGACACATGTGTGGACGGCGACGCCGGACGGCCGGATGCAATGGTGCAACGACCAGATCTTCACCTATAGCGGCCTCGAGTCATTCTATTTCGACAGGGAGCGGCGCTCCGAGATGCTCCATCCGGATGATTCGCCCCGGATTGCCGCCGCCTGGGACGAGGCTTTGCGCACCGGAAGCCGGCTGGAGACGGAAATCCGCCTTCGGCGCCACGACGGCGTCTATCGCTGGTTCATCAGCCGTGCGGTGCCGATCAAGAATGCAGAGGGTGAGATCACCCTCTGGGTTGCCACCAATACCGATATCGACGAGCAGAAGAAGACAGAATCGGAGCTTTCAAGCCTCGCGGAAACCCTCGGCCACCGAGTCGAGGAAAGAACGATCGAGCTCGAGCGGACGCAGGAAGTGCTTCGCCAGAGCCAGAAGATGGAAGCGATCGGTAATCTCGCCGGCGGCATCGCCCACGATTTCAACAATCTCCTGCAGGTTATCACCGGCAATCTTCAGCTTCTCGGCCGGGAATTCGCAGGCAACGAAGTTGCCCAAAGGCGGCTGAACAGCGCGCTTGCAGGGGCTTCGCGCGGCGCCCGGCTCGCCTCGCAGCTTCTCGCCTTCGGCCGCCGTCAGCCGCTTTCGCCGAAGGTGATCAATCTGAGCCGCCTGATCCGCGAGATGGATCACCTCCTGAGGCGCAGCCTGGGAGAAGCGATCGAGATCGACACGATCGTCGGCGGCGGGTTGTGGAACACGCTCGTCGATCCGAGCAATGTCGAGAATGCGCTCCTCAACCTCGCGATCAACGCACGCGATGCGATGAACGGGCAGGGCAAGCTGACGATCGAGCTCGGCAATGCCTATCTCGACGACGAATATGCGAGCCACACGTTCGACATCGAGGCCGGCCAATATGTGATGCTCGCGGTCACCGATACCGGTACGGGCATGACGGCCGACATTCTCGGCAAGGTCTTCGACCCCTTCTTCACCACCAAGCCGGAGGGCAAGGGAACAGGGCTCGGCCTGTCGATGGTCTACGGTTTCGTCAAGCAGTCTGGCGGCCATATCCGGATCTACAGCGAGCCTGGAAATGGCACCACCGTACGGATATATCTTCCGCGATCGATGGAGGACGAGGATGTGGTCGCCGAAACCACCAGTGGCCCTGCCCTTGGCGGAAACGAGACGATCCTGGTCGTCGAGGACGACGAAGCGGTGCGGGAAATCACCGTCAGCCTGCTTGCCGAACTGGGATACCGGGTCCTGCGGGCCAAGGATGCGGACAGCGGGCTTGCGATCGTCGAAAGCGGCGTGCCGATCGACTGCCTGTTCACGGATGTGGTGATGCCGGGCCGGCTGAAGAGCCGCGATCTCGCCAAGCGGGCCAAGGAGCGGCTGCCGCATCTCGGCGTGCTGTTCACGTCGGGTTATACCGAGAATTCGATCGTCCATGGAGGACGGCTCGATCCGGGCGTCAATCTCTTGAGCAAGCCCTATACGCGGGAGGCGCTCGCCCGGAAGATCCGCCAGGTAATCGATCAGAATCGGCAGGCCGCGCCTCCGCGCCTGCCGGAAAACCCAGGGGAGATGTCTTTGGCCAAACCTGCTGTCGAGCAAACGCCGGCGTCGGATCTGCCGATCGCCGTTCTTCTGGTGGAGGACGAAGCACTGATCCGCATTTCGACGGCGGATTTCCTGCAGGATTCCGGCATGACCGTGATCGAGGCCGGATCGGCCGTCGAGGCGCTCGCCGCAGCCGACAGCGATCCGATCGACGTCCTCGTCACCGATGTCCATCTGCCGGAAATGAGCGGGTTGCAGCTCGCATTGAAATTGCGCGAAACATTGCCGAATCTGCCGGTTATCTTCGCGACCGGCGACCGCAATGTGCCTGGATCGGAAACTCTCGACCAGACGTCGCTGATCATCAAGCCTTACGACTATGAGCTGCTGACCAGCCGTATCCGAGCCATGGTGACGCCGCGCAAGGGCGGCTGAGCCGTCTTCTCTGCGGCTGGGCTGCTATTCGTCCTTCATGCCCGCCGCCACTTCGGTCTTGCGCAGCAGCCAGAGAATGACGATGCCGGCGCCGGTCGCCGCCACGGCAACGATCCACATGCCGAGGCCGACGCAGAGGCCGATCGAACCCGACAGCCACATGCTGGCGCCGGTGGTCAGGCCCTTCACGTTGCCGCGCATCTGGAAGACGACACCGGCGGCCAGAAATGCGATCCCGGCGGTGACAGCCTCGACGAGGCGGATCGGATCGATCTGGACCGTATCGGGCTGGTTGCCGAATTCATGCATGACCTGCAACCCGACCAGCGTGAACACCGCGGATGCGAGGCCGATCAGCATGTTGGTGCGCAGGCCGGCGGAATTGTTGCGGAACTCCCGTTCGAGGCCGATGAGGCCACAGAGGACGGCGGCGCCGATCAATCTCGCCAGAAGCACTTCGATCGCAACGGGCGCCTCGTGCGAAAACTCCTCGGCAAGCGTGTTGATCATGGCGGCGATGGTCCGATGTTACAGCGATGTGACATCGGAAACTGACGAAGGATTGGATGGTTCCGCCGCCGCGAGGCGAGGCCGTCGAAAACGCCTCAGATACGCCCTCCAGCCTCGACGATCACCTTCGTCAGGCTGCCGTTCGCCGGGAAGAGCGGGATGAGGCAGGCTTGCAGGGCGTGGTAGATGTCGCCTTTGCCGGGAAAGAGGGTGTGGGCCGGACGCATGTCCTCGGTCAGTTCCTCGTGCCAGCCGCCGTTCTTGTGGTCGATGAACCGGTTGGCGATCGTGCCCCAGATCAGCCGGTAGCTGTCCTCGTGGAAGTTATCGGCCGGCAGATGCTCGTTGAGGAAATGCGCGGCACCGGCCGCCTCGCACATCGGCCACCAGAGCTTGTTGGTCTTGGCAGGTTTGTCGTTCCAGTCGAGCGTATAGAAGAAGCCGCCCTTCTCCTTGTCCCAGCCCAGTGACATGGATTGGACGAACAGCGATTTCGCCGCATCCGGCATCCAGCCGTGTTTTTTATCCCCGAGCGACCAGAGCTGCAGCAGCAGCCGGGACCATTCCAGCCAATGGCCGGGCGTGGTGCCGGCCGGGCGGAACATCTCGTCGGGATGATAATAACCCTTGTCGATCGTCCATTCCGGGTTGAAATGCTCGGCGACCCGGAAACCGACACTGCCGGCGCAGCGGCGGATGACGAGGTCGGCGATGCTTTCCGCCTTGTCGAGATAGGCTGTTTCGCCGGTTGCCTCGAAAGCGGCCATCAGCGCTTCGGTGAGGTGCATGTTGGAATTCTGGCCACGATAGCCTCCGCCATCGATCGGCGACCAGTCACGGTTGAATTCTTCCGCAATCGCGCCGTGGCGGGGTTCCCAGAATTTCGTTTCCAGCACGTCCGTGATATCGGCCAGCATCTGGTCGGCGAGCGGATGGCCGGCGACCTTGGCGGAGGCGGCGGCGAGCAGCACGAAGGCGTGGCCATAACCCTGCTTGGCGGGATCGGCTGCGCCGTCATCATTGACCTGCCAGAAATAGCCGCCATATTGCGTATCGCGATGACGCTCCCAGAGGGTGCGCATGCCGTGGTCGATGATGTCACCCGAGCCCGGCCGGCCGAGCAGGTAGGCGATCGAGAAGCAATGGACCATGCGCGCCGAGGCATGGATGCCGCGGGCCGGATTGGTGCCGCCGATCGGCGAGCCCAGGTCGTCGAGATCGAAGAAGCCGCCGTTCGGGTTTATCGCCCGGAATTGAAAGAAATCGAAAAGCCCGTCCGCCTGATCCAAGAGCCAGCGCCGATGATAGGGGAGGCTCGCCCAGTTGGCTTCTCTCTGACCGGTGTCACTCATGAAAACCTCGGAATCGCTTTGGCGGGGCAGTGGGTCAGAACGCCTATAACGCCCGGCCGGTTGCATGTCATCGACTATTCTATATCGCACGACACTCAGGTTATATATTGACATAAACATATCTTTATGCGGTTATTGAGCGATCCGGAAATGATGAAGGGCAGTGCCATGTTCGACGAACTCTTTGGTCCCGAGGCCGCCGCTCGCGATGGCGCGGAGATTCTGGCGGCACTCAAGGCGGCCGCGCGCGAGCGCATCCTCGTCATCGATGGCGCGATGGGCACCGAAATCCAGGGCCTGGGTTTTGACGAAGGCCATTTCCGCGGCGAACGATTTGCCGGATGCGCCTGCCACCAGCAGGGCAACAACGACCTTCTGATTCTCTCGCAGCCCCAGGCGGTGGAGGAAATCCATTACCGCTATGCCAAGGCAGGCGCGGATATCATCGAAACCAATACATTCTCCTCGACCCGCATCGCGCAGGCCGATTACCAGATGGAGAACGCGGTCTACGACCTCAACCGTGACGGCGCGCGGCTGGCCAGGCGGGCGGCGCTGCGGGCACAGAAGGAAGACGGCCGCCGCCGTTTCGTCGCCGGCGCCATCGGCCCGACCAACCGCACCGCCTCCATTTCGCCCGACGTCAACAATCCCGGTTACCGGGCGGTGACATTCGACGACCTTCGCATCGCCTATGGCGAACAGCTCGACGGCCTGATCGACGGCGGCGCCGACATCATCCTGATCGAGACGATCTTCGATACGCTCAACGCCAAGGCCGCGATTTTCGCCTGTGCAGAGCGTTTCGAGGCGAAGGGCATCCGCCTGCCGGTGATGATTTCCGGCACGATCACCGACCTTTCCGGCCGCACGCTGTCCGGCCAGACGCCGTCGGCCTTCTGGTCCTCCATCCGTCATTCGAAGCCCTTCACCGTCGGCCTCAACTGCGCGCTCGGCGCCGATGCGATGCGACCGCACCTGCAGGAACTCTCGGGCGTCGCCGACACGTTCATCTCTGCCTATCCGAATGCCGGTCTGCCGAACTCGTTCGGCGGTTACGACGAATCGCCGGAAGACATGGCCCGCCAGATCAAAGGCTTTGCCGAGGAAGGCCTCGTCAACGTCGTCGGCGGCTGCTGCGGATCGACGCCGGAACATATCCGCGCGATTGCCGAAGCGGTCGCGCCGTACAAGCCGCGCGAAGTGCCGGAACACCGGCCGTTCATGTCGCTTGCGGGCCTGGAGCCCTTCGAGTTCACCAAGGACGTGCCGTTCGTCAATGTCGGCGAGCGCACCAACGTCACCGGCTCGGCGAAATTCCGCAAGCTGATCACCGCCGGTGATTTTACCGCGGCACTCGCGATTGCCCGCGAGCAGGTGGAAAACGGCGCTTCGATCATCGACATCAACATGGACGAGGGCCTGATCGACTCGCAGCGGGCGATGGTCGAATTCGTCAACCTGATCGCCGCCGAGCCGGATATCGCCCGGGTGCCGATCATGCTCGACTCGTCGAAGTTCGAGATCATGGAGGCGGGCCTGAAATGCGTGCAGGGCAAGCCCGTCGTCAACTCGATCTCGATGAAGGAAGGCGAGGAGAAGTTCATCGCCCAGGCCAAGCTGCTGCGCAACTACGGCGCCGCCATCGTGGTCATGGCCTTCGACGAGCAGGGCCAGGCCGATACCTACGAGCGCAAGGTGGCGATCTGCGAACGCGCCTACAAGCTCCTGACCGAAGAGGCGGATTTCCCGCCGGAAGACATCATCTTCGACCCCAACATCTTTGCGGTCGCGACCGGCATCGAGGAGCATAACGGCTACGGTCTCGCCTTCATCCGGGCGACGAAGACGATCCGCGAGCGCATGCCTCTCGTGCATGTCTCGGGCGGCGTCTCGAACCTGTCCTTCTCGTTCCGTGGCAACGAGCCGGTGCGCGAGGCGATGCACGCGGTGTTCCTCTACCACGCCATCCAGGCGGGCATGGACATGGGCATCGTCAATGCCGGCCAGCTGGCGATCTACGAAAATATCGATCCGGAACTGCGCGAGGCCTGCGAGGACGTCGTGCTCAACCGCCGCGACGATGCGACGGAACGGATGCTCGACATCGCCGAGCGTTATCGCGGGACCGGGGCCAAGGAAGCCAAGGAGAGAGATCTCGCCTGGCGCGAATGGCCGGTGGAGAAGCGCCTTTCGCATGCGCTGGTCAACGGCATCAACGAGTTCATCGACATTGACACGGAAGAGGCGCGCCAGAATGCGGAGCGGCCTCTGCATGTGATCGAGGGGCCGCTGATGGCCGGCATGAACGTGGTCGGCGACCTGTTCGGCTCGGGAAAAATGTTCCTGCCGCAGGTGGTGAAGTCCGCCCGCGTGATGAAGCAGGCCGTGGCCGTGCTTCTGCCCTACATGGAAGAGGAAAAGCGCCTCAATGGCGGGGACCAGAAGAAGTCGGCCGGCAAGGTGCTGATGGCGACCGTCAAGGGCGACGTCCACGACATCGGCAAGAACATCGTCGGTGTCGTGCTTGCCTGCAACAATTACGAGATCATCGATCTCGGCGTGATGGTGCCGGCCACCAAGATCCTGGAGACGGCGATTGCCGAGAAGGTCGATATCATCGGGCTTTCCGGCCTGATCACCCCGTCGCTCGACGAGATGGCGCATGTGGCTTCGGAAATGGAGCGCCAGGGTTTCGACATTCCGCTCCTGATCGGCGGCGCGACGACCAGCCGAGTGCACACGGCGGTCAAGATCCATCCGCGCTACGAACGCGGCCAGGCGATCTACGTGACGGATGCCAGCCGCGCGGTCGGCGTGGTGTCGTCGCTTCTCTCCGAGGATGCCAGGGCGGGTTATATCAGCACCGTGCAGGCGGAATATGCCAAGGTTGCCGCCGCCCATGCTCGCTCGGAAGCGGAAAAGACACGTCTTCCGATCGCGCGTGCGCGGGCCAATGCCGAGAAGGTCGACTGGTCGTCCTATCAGCCCAAGAAGCCGCAGTTCACCGGCACGAAAGTGTTCGAGACCTACGATCTCGCGGAACTGGCGAAATATATCGACTGGACCCCGTTCTTCCAGACCTGGGAACTGAAGGGCCGTTTCCCGGCGATCCTCGAAGACGAGAAACAGGGCGAGGCGGCACGCCAGCTTTATGCGGACGCCCAGGCGATGCTCGACAAGATCATAGCGGAAAAATGGTTCCGGCCGCGGGCGGTGATCGGCTTCTGGCCGGCCAATGCCGTCGGCGACGATATCCGCGTCTACACGGACGAAAGCCGCGCGGAAGAACTCGCGACCTTCTTCACGCTGCGACAGCAGCTTTCGAAGCGGGACGGTCGCCCGAATGTGGCGCTGTCGGATTTCGTCGCACCTGCCGAGACCGGCCTGAACGACTATGTGGGCGGTTTCGTCGTCACGGCCGGCATCGAGGAAGTGGCGATCGCGGAGCGGTTCGAACGGGCGAACGACGATTATTCGTCGATCCTCGTCAAGGCGCTGGCCGATCGCTTCGCGGAAGCCTTTGCCGAATGCATGCACGAGCAGGTCCGCAAGGAATTCTGGGGTTATGCGCCCGACGAGACATTCTCGGCGGAAGAGTTGATCACCGAAGCCTATCACGGCATCCGCCCGGCGCCGGGTTATCCGGCCCAGCCCGACCATACGGAAAAGGCGACACTGTTCCGGCTTCTCGATGCGGAAGCGGCGACTGGCGTCATTCTGACGGAAAGCTACGCCATGTGGCCCGGCTCGTCGGTCTCCGGCCTCTATATCGGCCATCCGGCATCCTACTATTTCGGAGTGGCGAAGGTCGAGCGGGACCAGGTCGAGGATTATGCCAAGCGCAAGGGGATGTCGATCGAGGAGACCGAGCGCTGGCTCGGCCCGGTCCTCAACTACGTGCCGGCGTCCGGCCAGGATGCGATCGACGACGCGGCCTGAGGACGGCGCCGCCTGAGATTGGCCAAATGCAAAACGGCATCCGCGAGGATGCCGTTTTCCGTTTGCGATCAGTCGCGGATGATCAGGAAATCGTGGGCGTTGAAGCGCAGCGTCAGGGTTTCGCCCGACTGCGGCAGGACCGCATCCGGGGAATTGAACATGTCGAAGGAAATCTGGTTTCCGCCCACTTCGAGCTTGGTGCGGATGACCGAGCCCAGGAAATGCGAGGAGATCACCTGGCCGGTCAGCGAGGTATCGCCCTTGGCGTTTTCCAGCAGCGAGCCCGCTTCCGGACGCAGCGCGATCGACAGCTTGTCACCGCCCTTTAGCGCGCCGATCGATTCCCGCAGCCTGATGGTGTTTTCGCCGACCTTGACGGTGTTGGCCGCCGGATCGACGACGGTCGCCTCGATGATGTTGAGCGTGCCGACGAAGGAGGCGACGAAACGGGTGGTCGGACGATTGTAGATTTCCGACGGCGTGCCGATCTGGTCCGCGCGGCCGGCATTCATGACCACGACGCGGTCGGAGATCGACAGGGCCTCTTCCTGATCGTGCGTCACGAAGACGGTGGTGATCCCGAGCTGGCGCTGGATTTCACGGATCTCTTCGCGCAACGAAACACGGATCTTGGCGTCGAGCGCCGACAGCGGCTCGTCGAGCAGCAGGACCTGCGGCTTCGGCGCAAGCGCGCGGGCGAGCGCCACGCGCTGCTGCTGGCCGCCGGACATCTGGTAGGGGTAACGGTCGGCCAGATGGTCGAGGCTGATCAGCTTCAGCATTTCCTTGACGCGCGTTTCGATCTCCGTCTTGGACTTGCCGGCGACCTTCAAGCCGAAGGCGACGTTGTCGAAGACGTTCATGTTCGGAAACAGCGCATAGGCCTGGAAGACCATGCCGATATTGCGCTGGTTGGTCTTCAGCGCATTCTGGTTCCGGCCGTTGATCGAAATCGCCCCGTCGCTCGGGCTTTCGAACCCGGCGATCATGCGCAGCACGGTCGTCTTGCCACAGCCCGACGGCCCGAGAAAGGAGACGAACTCGCCCTTCTCGATGGACATGTTGAAGTCCTTGACGACCTGGGTCTGGCCGAAACTCTTCTTGATACTTTCGAGAACGAGGAACGACATCAAAATTCCTTAAGGCCTGGACGGCGACAATTTGCCGACGCGGGAAACGAGCTGGATCAGACCCATCGACAGCCAGGTGATCGCAAACGCGATGACTGCCAGCGCCGAAGGCTCGTAAGCCTTGTTGGCGCCGACGAGCTGGAGATAGGGGCCGAAGGCCGGGCGGTTGAGAAGGGCTGCCATGGTGAATTCGCCCATGACGATCGCAAACGTGATGAACGCGCCGGAGAGCACGCCCGACATGACGTTCGGGAAAATGCAGCGGAACATGATTGTCGGCCACTTGGCGCCGAGGATTTCCGCGGCCTCGGTCAGCGTCCGCACGTCGATAGTGCGCATCGCCGTGTCGACCGAACGGTACATGTAGGGGAGCGCCAGCGTCACGTAGGAGAATGTCAGCAGGACGTTGGTGCCCTGCGTCGAGCCCGTGAACGGGATCCAGGATGAGGAATTGTAGAGGCGCAGGTAACCGAACACGATGACGATCGCCGGAATGACGAGCGGCAGCAGCGTAATGAACTCGACGACAGGCCGCATCTGCGGCAGGCGCAGCCGGACCCAGTAGGCGGTCGGCACGATAAGCAGCATGCCGACGACGATCGTCACCAGCGCCATCAGCATCGAGAAGCCGAAGGTGGCGCGGAACTGAGCGTCCGTAAACACCGACTGGTAGGCATCGAGGGAATAGACGCCGCGCCGCATGCGCAGCGAGAACTCGAACGTCCCGATCAGCGGCACGAAGAAGTAGATGGCCCCAATGGCGATCGCGATCCAGGCGAAGATCTTGTGCGCCTTCATTTCTGCCACCGTTCGGCGCGGCTGCGCAGCCAGATGTAGAGGATGTTGGAAATGCCGGTGATGACGATCATGCCGAGGGCCAGGGCATAGCCGAGATTGGGATTATGCAGCACGTCGCCGCGGATCTGGGCGTAGAGCAGAATCGGCACGATGTTGAGCGAGGCGCCGGTCAGCGCAAAGGCGGTCGCAATCGCGCCGAAGGCGTTGGCGAAAAGGAGGAGCGTGGCGCCCATCAGGCTCGGCCAGAGGATCGGCAGCACGACCATGCGCCAGTATTGCCACGTGGATGCGCCGAGGATTTCGGATGCCTCGCGCCATTCCTTCTTCAATCCGTCCAGCGCCGGCGTCAGGATCAGCACCATCAGCGGGATCTGGAAGAACATGTAGGTGATCGTCAGGCCGAAGAAGGAGAGGAGATTGAACCCCGTCGAATAGAGATTGAAGCCGAGCCAGTCCCGCATGAAGATCGTCACCAACCCGGTTCGGCCAAGTGTCGCCAGAAAGGCGAAGGCGAGCGGCACGCCGGCGAAGTTCGACGCAACGCCCGAAAAGGTCAGCAGGCTGGAGCGGATCCAGGACGGCACACCGCCGAGCACGACCGCCCAGGCGAGGAAAAAACCGATCAATCCGCCACCCAGCGCCGAGGCGACGGATACCCGTATGCTGATCCAGTAAGCGCCCATGATGGAAGGCGAAAAGAGGTCGACAATGTTCTGAAACGTGAATTCGCCAGCCGGATTGAAGAAGGCGCCGACGATCAGATAGAGCGTCGGAACAATCAGGAAGGCGAGCGCGAATACCATGAACGGCACGATGCCCAGCCAGTCTATGACTGTCCGGCGATCGATGAATGACGTGGAAGCGGTGGTCATGAAGGCTGGCCATCCAGGGAAAACGGGAAAACTCCCGCGCCGGGTGGCGCGGGAGGTCAGTCTTGTTCCGATTACTTTGCGACGTTGGCGCCGACCACGCTATCCCATTTCTTGGTGATGGTTTCCTTGGCGGCAGCCTGCTGGGCGAGCGTCGGGAATACGGCCTTCTCATAGGCTGCTGCCGGGGGCAGGGCGTCGAGCAGGTTCTTCGGGATCTTGTTGTTCTTGGCAAGATCGTTGAAGCGGATCGGGTGGCAATATCCCTTCAGCCAGCCGAGCTGACCTTCGTCGGAATAGAGGTATTCCATCCACAGCTTTGCAGCGTTCGGATGCGGAGCGAAGGCGGAGATCGCCTGGACGTAGACGCCTGCAACGACGCCGCTTGCCGGAACGACAACCTCGAAGGGCGGGTTGCCCTTCAGGCTTTCGCCCCAGGACAAGGCGTTATAGTCCCAGGCGATGATGATCGGCGTCGTGCCCTGCGCGAACGGCGCGGCCTTGCCGGTGACCGGAACGAAATTGCCCTTCTTGTTGAGTTCGGCGAAGAACTTCAGGCCTTCGTCGCCGGCCTTGGCGGCGTCGCCCTTGGCACCGGAGAGGCCGGCAGCGAAGACGCCCTGGACGGCCTGGTTGGCGCTGCGCGGATCGCCGGCAAGCGCGACGGCATTGGCGTAGTCGGACTTCAGGAGATCAGGCCAGTCCTTCGGCGACGTCTTGACGAGGTCCTTGTTCACCAGGAAGGCGAGAACGCCGTAATAGTCGCCGTACCAGTAGCCGTCGGCATCCTTGGCGTCGGCCGGGATCGAATCCCAGGTGGAGACCTTGTAGGGCTGGATCAGGCCTTCGGCTTTGGCGGACGGGCCGAAGGAGAGGCCGACGTCGATGACGTCAGGCGCCTGCGGCCCCTTGTTGCCCTTGTTGGCCTTGATGGCTTCGATTTCGTCGCCCGAACCGGCATCGGGGTTCAGTTCGTTGACTTCGAGGCCGTACTTCGCCTTGAAGCCGGCGATGACGTCGCCGTAACCGCACCAGCTATGGGGCAGGGCGATCGTGGTCAGCGTGCCTTCCTTCTTGGCGGCTGCGATCAGCTCGGCGCTCGGCTCGGCGGCGGCGATGGCGGTGGAGGCGATGACGATGGCGGTCGTCAGGGAAAGAAGACGTTGGGTCTTGTTGAGCACGGTATCCTCCTAGGGGTTCAGGTCGTGTGGTCCGGATCGTTCGGCGCGACTCGTAGAGCCAGTTTATGTATCGTATATGACAGGCCGGAGGATGAGCTGTTGCTCATAAACCCCCGGAATTACCGGCATATTTCTTGACCCCGACTATCAGTCGGGGCGGCCCTGGCGGCCCGGCCGGCGGAACAGCATCGTTCGCTCGAACAGGCCTTCCAGGGAGTTCATTCGTTCGCGGGTTTCCTCCCAGGTTGCGCTCTGCACCGCCTCGATCAGCGCCTCGACGACGAACAGGGTGATGACGGAACTGTCCCAGGCCGAGGGGGCCTCGATCCGCACCTTGAATGTGTGCTGCGCGTGCTTGGCGACGGGCGAGGCCCAGACGTCGGTCAGCAAGACGATGACGACGCCGTTGGCCCGTGCGGCCTCTGCCAGCGTCGCCATCTCCTGCTCGTAGCGGCGGATATCGAAGATCACCAGCACGTCGCCGGCGCTCATGTTCAGCACATGCTGCGGCCAGGAACTGGAATTGGTGGAGATCAGGGTCGTCTTCGGACGGATGACCTGCATGTGGGTGAAGAAATACTCCGCCAGCGCCCCGGTGATGCGGCCGCCGACGAAATAGATGCCCCGGTTGCGATCACGCAGAAGTGCGGCCGCGCCCTCGAAAGTCGTGGTGTCTAGATCCGAAAGCGTGTCGCGCAGATTGGCGGTGATGGCGTCGGCGAAGCGGTTGAGGATATGCGTGCCGGGCGCATTGGAGGCCCAGCGGTCGTGCTTGGCGATCGGATTGGAGATCGTTGCCTCGAGCTCCTGGTGGAGATGCGACTGGAATTCCGGATAGCCCTTGTAGCCGAGCTTCTGCACCATGCGTGCCACCGTCGGCGTCGAAACGCCGGCGTTCTCCGCGATCACAGTGATGCTGCCGAGCCCCGACACCGGATAGTTCTCCAATAGGCTGTCCGCCAACTGTTTTTCCGCACGCGTCAGGCCGTCGTAACGAACACGAATGACATCTGATACGGTGCGTGCAGTTGGTGGCACGAAAGCTGTTCCCTCCGGTCTTCGCCGGTTTATGACACGAGTTAAAAGTACTTTTGTGACAGGTGTCAATGGAGCGGGTGAAGAGAAATTTTCAGAATCACGTTGACGGCAGCCGGAAAGTGAAGAATTCTCTTCTTAATCCAATTTAAACGATTTTTTCCGGAAGGCGTTGATGCTGGTCCAGTCGGAATTCTTCACGGAGGCGGATGGCGAGCCCGTCGCGGTGGACAATGCCGACGGGCGCGGAGACGTGCTTCTCGTCTGCGAACACGCCTCGCGCCGCCTGCCGGAACGGTATGGCGATCTGGGGCTTTCCGCGGATGCGCTCGCCTCGCATATCGCCTGGGATCCGGGAGCGCTTGCCGTCTCCCGGCTGATGTCGAAGAGCCTCGACGCGACGCTGATCCACCAGCGGTTTTCGCGGCTTATCTACGACTGCAACCGGCCGCCGGATTCGCCCGCAGCGATCCGTGACGTGTCCGAGATCTTCCGGATTCCCGGCAACGAAAACCTCTCCGAGGCAGAGAAATCGCGCCGGACCACGGCACTCTACCTGCCGTTCCACGGCCGCATCCGAGAGGAAATCGGGGCACGGCGGGAAAGGGGGCTTCAGACGGTGCTCGTCACCATTCACAGCTTCACGCCGGTCTATTTCGGCAAGGAGCGCCCGGTCGAGATCGGCGTGCTTCACGATACCGACAGCCGGCTGGCCGACCGGATGCTGCAGGCCGCATCCGACACGCACCTCTACCGCGTCGAGCGCAACGAGCCTTACGGGCCGGCGGACGGCGTGACGCATACGCTGGAAGTCCACGCCCTGCCGGCGGGACTTCTCAATGTCATGATCGAAATCAGGAATGATCTCATAACAGACGAAACCGGCCAGGGGGTCGTGGCCGATTTCTTGACAGGATTGCTGCGGGAAAGCCTCGCAGAGATCCAAAGATAAGACCCGGGGAGCAGCAGCTCGCATGCCCGCGGTCGATCGCCGCGGGAAGGACAAACCGGATGGCCGCGATGGCGCGGTCTTTCTGCCAACAGGGGGAAGTCATGTCCGATTATACCGAAGGCGATAAAAAGCAGGACGTTCATATCCTGCATTCCATGGGCTATGCGCAGGAACTCGAGCGCCGCATGAGCTCGTTTTCGAACTTTGCTATTTCATTTTCCATCATTTGCATTCTCTCCGGCGGCATCAACTCGCTGGGCCAGGCGACTGCCGGCGCCGGCGGCGCGGCGATCGGCATCGGCTGGCCACTCGGCTGCTTGATTTCCGGCATCTTCGCGCTCGGGCTGGCGCAGATCGGCTCGGCCTATCCGACGGCGGGCGGCCTCTATCACTGGGGATCGATCCTCGGCAACCGCTTTACCGGCTGGCTTTCCGCCTGGCTCAACCTGCTCGGCCTCGTCACCGTGCTCGGCGCCATCAATGTCGGGACGTTCTATTTCTTCTTCGGCGCCTTCGGGCCGACTTTCGGCATCGAGGACACGCTGACACACCGCGTGGTTTTCGTTGCCGTCATCACCGGGCTGCAGGCCGGCATCAATCATTTCGGCATAGGTCTGACCGCGAAACTCACCGACTTTTCCGGCTATCTGATCTTCGCGACCGCGATCCTGCTGACGATCGCATGCCTTATCGCAGCCCCTGGCTTCGATTTCGCGCGGCTCTTCACCTTCGCCAACTATACCGGCACGGAGGGGGCGGCGCTCGTCTGGCCGAATAGCGTTTCCGGCGTGATGGCATTCCTTCTCGGCCTGCTCCTGCCGATCTACACGATCACCGGTTATGACGCCTCGGCCCATACATCCGAGGAAACCCTCAAGGCGGCGGAATCCGTGCCGCGCGGCATGGTCTCGGCCGTCGTATGGTCCGCCGTGTTCGGCTACATCATGCTGTGCTCCTTCGTACTGATGATCCCCAACATGGACGATGCGGCCAAGCAGGGCTGGAACGTGTTCTTCTGGGCGATGGACGCGCAGATGAACCCGACCGTGAAGAGCATCCTGTATTTCCTGATCTTCATTTCTCAGCTCCTTTGCGGACTGGCTACCGTCACCTCGCTATCGCGGATGATCTTCGCCTTCTCGCGCGACAAGGGCCTGCCTGCGTCGTCGGTGCTCGCCAAGGTCAGCCCGAAATACCGTTCGCCCGTCGCGGCGATCTGGACCGGCTCCATCCTCGCCGTCCTGTTCGTCTGGTTCACCTCGGCGATCACCATTGCCGGCACGCCGGCCTATTCGATCGTCGTGTCCTGCACGGTCATCTTCCTGTTCCTGTCCTTCGTCCTGCCGATCGCGCTCGGGCTGTTCACGATCGGCACCGCTAAATGGCCGAAGATGGGACCCTGGAACATGGGTATTCCGGTCTACAGGCTGATCGCCGTCCTGGCGATCATCTCGATGATCGTCATCTTCTTCATCGGCATCCAGCCGCCGAACGACTGGGCGCTCGAAATTACCGTCGGCTTCCTGGTGCTGACCGGAATCGTCTGGTTCGCCTTCGAGAACCGGCGCTTCATGGGACCACCGATCGGCGACGCCATCGCCAAGCGGCAGGCCGAGATCGCTGCCGCGGAAGCGGCTGTCGGAGAAAAGTAAGCGCGACGGGCTTAACGCCCCAATGATCCCGCCGCCACGACACTCGAGAGGTTGTGGCGGTTCACCCTTTTGAAACGGATGTGAGGCATGACCCCGATTTACTCCTTCGACGATCTGAAACGCGATGTCGCCGACGGCCGTATCGATACGATCATCGCCGCCCAGGTGGACATGCAGGGCCGCCTGATGGGCAAGCGGTTCCAGGCGGAATATTTCGTCGAGAGCGCCTACAAGGAAACCCATAGCTGCAACTACCTGCTCGCCACCGATATCGAGATGGAAACCATCTCCGGCTACAAGGCGACCAGCTGGGAACAGGGCTACGGCGACTATACGATGAAGCCGGATCTTGCGACGCTCAGGAAGCTGCCCTGGCTCGAAGGCACGGCGCTGGTGCTCTGCGACGTGCTCGACCATCACACCCATGAAGAGGTGCCGCATTCGCCGCGCGCCATCCTGAAGAGGCAAGTTCAGCGGCTCGCGGACATGGGCATGTCCGCCTTCATGGCGACAGAACTCGAATTTTTCCTGTTCGACCAGACCTACGACCAGGCCCGCGAAAGCGGCTACCGCAATCTCAGGCTCGCCAGCGGCTATAACGAGGACTACCACATCTTCCAGACCACCAAGGAAGAGGAGGTCATGCGGGCGATCCGTACCGGGCTGCAGGGGGCCGGCATTCCGGTCGAGAATTCCAAGGGCGAGGCTTCGGCCGGCCAGGAGGAAATCAACGTCCGTTACGCCGACGCGCTGACCATGGCCGACCGGCACGTGATCATCAAGAATGCGTGCAAGGAGATCGCCTGGGGCAAGGGCAAGGCGATCACCTTCCTCGCCAAATGGAACTACTCGGCTGCCGGCAGCTCGTCGCACATCCACCAGTCGCTGTGGAGCGCCGACGGCAAGACCCCGCTGTTCTTCGACAAGGACGGCGAGCACGGCATGTCGGAACTGATGAGGCACTACATTGCCGGGCTGCTCGCCCACGCGGGCGAGATCACTTTCTTCCTGGCGCCCTACATCAATTCCTACAAGCGCTTCATGGCAGGTACGTTCGCGCCGACCAAAGCCGTCTGGTCGAAGGACAACCGCACCGCCGGCTATCGCCTCTGCGGCGAGGCGACCAAGGGGATCCGCATCGAATGCCGCGTCGGCGGTTCCGACCTCAACCCCTATCTCGCCATGGCGGCGCTGATGGCTGCCGGAATTGACGGCATCGAGAAGAAGATGGCGCTGGAACCGGCCTTCGTCGGCGATGCCTATGGCGGCAAGGGCATTCGCGAAATCCCGAAAACGTTGCGCGATGCGGTCGATCTGATGAACGGATCGGAACTTCTGCGTTCCGCCTTCGGCAGCGACGTCATCGACCACTATGTCCGGGCCGGCCAGTGGGAGCAGGAGGAATACGACCGCCGCGTGACGGATTGGGAAGTGGCACGCGGTTTCGAGAGGGTGTAGAACCTCGCCATACACATCAAAAACGCAATGGGAATACCGATCATGACGATGATCCAATGTATCTCGCCGGTGGACGGCTCGGTCTATGCCGAACGTCCGGCCATGTCGCCCGAGGTCGCGGCGGAGGCCGTCGGCCGCGCTCGGCATGCACAGAAGGCGTGGGCGAAGCGGCCGCTCGAAGAGCGTGTCCAGCTCGTGCTGAAAGGCGTGGCGCGCCTCAACGAGATGGTCGACGAGGTGGTGCCGGAGCTTGCCTGGATGATGGGCCGGCCGGTGCGTTACGGCGGCGAGTTCAAGGGGTTCAACGAGCGTTCCAGCTATGTGGCGTCGATCGCGGCGGATGCACTGGCACCTTTGCGCGTCGAGGACAGCGCCACGTTCGAACGCCGCATCGAACGGGAGCCGCATGGCGTGGTGTTTGTCATAGCGCCCTGGAACTATCCCTATATGACGGCGATCAACACGGTCGCGCCGGCGCTGATGGCCGGCAACACGGTGGTCATCAAGCACGCCTCGCAGACGCTGCTCGTTGGCGAGCGCATGGTGCGCGCCTTCGTCGAGGCCGGGGTTCCGGAGGATGTCTTCCAGAACATCTTCCTCGACCACGCGACGTCGGCCAAGCTGATTTCGGAAGGGTTGTTCAACTTCATCAACTTCACGGGCTCCGTCGAGGGCGGACGGTCGATTGAGCGGGCCGCTGCCGGCACGTTTACCGGCATAGGGCTCGAGCTCGGCGGCAAGGACCCCGGTTATGTGATGGAGGATGCCGATCTGGATGCCGCCGTCGATACGCTGATGGATGGTGCGACCTACAATTCCGGCCAGTGCTGCTGCGGCATCGAGCGCATCTACGTGCACGAATCGCTCTACGATTCCTTCGTCGAGAAGTCGGTTGCCTGGGTGTCGAACTACAAGCTCGGCAATCCGCTCGACAAGGAAACGACGCTTGGGCCGATGGCCAACAAGCGGTTCGCCAAGGTGGTGCGCCAGCAGATCGCCGATGCCGTGGCGAGCGGTGCCAAGGCGCTCGTCGATCCGAAGCTTTTCCCGGCCGATGACGGCGGCGCCTATCTCGCGCCGCAGGTGCTCGTCGATGTCGATCACACCATGGAGATCATGCGGGAAGAGACGTTCGGCCCGGCTGTCGGCATCATGAAGGTGAAGAGTGACGACGAGGCGATCGGCTACATGAACGACAGCCGCTATGGGTTGACGGCGTCGCTCTGGACGCCGGACGTCGATCGCGCCAACCGGATCGGCAGCCAGCTCGAAACCGGCACGGTGTTCATGAACCGCGCCGACTATCTCGATCCGGCGCTGGTCTGGACCGGTGTCAAGGAAACCGGGCGGGGCGGCTCGCTCTCCGTGCTCGGCTTCCACAACCTGACCCGCCCGAAATCCTACCATCTCAAGAAGGTCACGAAATGAATATCGTCGCGAACTGGAGCTATCCGACCGCCGTCAAGCTGGGCCGCGGACGCATCAAGGAACTGGCGGACGCCTGCAAGACGCTCGGCCTCAAGAAACCGCTTCTGGTCACCGACCGGGGACTGGCCTCGATGGCGATCACCGGCCATGCGCTCGACGTGCTTGAAGAGGCGGGTCTCGGCCGGGCGATCTTCGCCGAGGTCGATCCGAACCCGAACGAGAACAATCTCGAAGCCGGCATCAAGGCCTACAATGACGGTGGCCATGACGGCGTCGTCGCCTTCGGCGGCGGTTCGGGCCTCGATCTCGGCAAGCTGATCGCCTTCATGGCCGGCCAGACGCGGCCGGTCTGGGATTTCGAGGATATCGGTGACTGGTGGACCCGCGCCGATGCCGCCAGGATCGCGCCGATCGTCGCCGTGCCGACCACGGCCGGCACCGGTTCGGAAGTCGGCCGGGCAGGGGTGCTCACCAATTCCGTCACCCATGTGAAGAAGATCATCTTCCATCCGAAACTGCTGCCGGGCGTCGTGATCTGCGATCCGGAACTGACCATGGGCATGCCCAAGGTGATCACCGTCGGAACCGGCATGGATGCCTTCGCCCATTGCCTGGAAGCCTATTCGTCGCCCTTCTACCATCCGATGTCCGGCGGGATCGCGCTCGAAGGCATGCGGCTCGTCAAGGAATTCCTGCCGCGCGCCTACAAGGACGGAGCCGACCTAGAAGCCCGCACCAACATGATGTCGGCCGCGGCCATGGGCGCCGTCGCCTTCCAGAAGGGGCTCGGCGCCATCCATTCGCTGTCGCATCCCATCGGGGCGGTCTACAACACCCATCACGGCATGACCAACGCGGTCGTCATGCCGCCGGTGCTGCGCTTCAACCGTCCGGCGATCGAGGATAAGATCGCCCGTGCCGCTGCCTATCTTGGCATCGCCGGCGGCTTCGACGGGTTCTACGAATACGTGCTGTCGCTGCGCTCGGAACTCGGCGTGCCAGACAATCTCACGGCCATGGGAATCAAGCCGGACCGAATCGATGAGCTCACGGCTATGGCGATGGAGGACCCGAGCTGCGGCGGCAACCCGGTCACCATGACGATGGAGAACACAAAGGCGCTTTTCCTCGACTGCTTTTAAGACTTCCGTACAGTTGCAAAACCGTCTTCAACGAAGCCCGGAGGCCGAAACCTCCGGGCTTTTCCGCGTTTTAGAGCCAAAAGCTAAATCTCCTGAGTGATATTAATGGTGGTTAAATTTGCAATTCGTTAACCATGTTTGGAAAGGATGTGCCCATGACACCATGCTTCCCGGTGTCCTCGTGAGCGATGTGGCTCAAGACTTGTTCGAGGACCGAAAATGCCAGTAATTTCCTTTGCCAATGCCAAGGGTGGAGCCGGAAAAACAACCGCTGCGCTCCTGCTCGCGACTGAACTTGCCCATCAGGGTTTTCGCGTCACCGTCATCGATGCCGATCCGCAGCGCTGGATCAGCCAATGGTTCGAGACCTCCGGCGCGGTGCGCAACATCGACGTGGTATCGGAAGTCACACTCGCATCGCTGCAATGTCATCTCCGGGAAATGGCATCGCGCACCGACTATTTCATCATTGACCTGGCCGGCGCCCGTGATGCGCTGGTCACCACGGCGATCGGCCTTTCCGATCACGTGATGATCCCCGTCCAGGGTTCGGCCATGGACGCGAAGGGGGCGGCGCAGATCCTCGACCTGCTGTCCTACATGAAGGAGAAGGCCGGCCTGGTGATCCCGCATTCGGTGGTGCTGACGCGGGTGACGTCCATGGTCACGACCAAGGCGCTGCTGACCATCAAGGGTCTTCTGGCTGCCCGCGGCGTGCATGTGCTCGATACGCCGATCGGCGAACGAATCGCCTTCAAGGAACTCTTCGAGACCGGCGGAACGCTCCACACACTTGATCCAGCCAAGGTCAGCAATATCGACAAGGCAAAGGAAAACGCCCGGTCCTACGCACAGGAAGTCATGCGTCTCATGCCCGTCAAGATCACCCGCTCCGCCGCGTCGCGCCTCTTCGGATTGGGACGCTACGCCGCCTGATCCAGGCCGAGTTCTATTGATCCCAGGATTTGCTAGTAGGCGGTCGGTTCGAGAGAGCCGACCGCCTTTGCATATGCACCGGCCGCCTGGGTGGCTGCGGCTCCAATCGCGATGAGGTCGGGCTCTTCCCGATTGGCCGGGACATTGCGCGCGGCGACGAAACGGTCGCGCATCTGACGCCAGTTCTGCTGGGCGAGGCTGCTGATTTCATTCGGCTGCATTCCGGATGTGGTCAGGATCTCGATCGTCAGCAGGTCGAACCGATCCTCCGAGTGCATATAACTCCAGCCGATCAGTCTGCTTTGCGGAAGCGAGCCGACGAGGGCGTGCAGCATTTGCTCGAGCGCGATACGTTCGGGAGCGCCCAACAGGACTTCGTCATGGGCGAGCGGTATTGCGATCGACGTCTCATGACCTTTTTCGGCATGGCGACGGAAACCTGGCGGGCCGGAATTTTCAAGCATGACCTGGTTGCAGACGAATATGCACCGATTGCAGATCGCCGTGGCTGCCGGACCGGCGATGATCACCTCGACAGCGCGGCGGTTCTCGCCGCAAAAGGAGCAGACAGTTCCGTCGTCCCCGCGTCCGAGGAGGAGAGACAGCGCGCCTTTCAGTCTCGTTGGGAAATCCATTCCATCCACCGCCGATGCACATGTCTTTCGGAAAAAACCAGGACCTCTTTTGCCCGAAGCCAGATTGTCAGGCAACAAAAAGCCGTCGGCAGCGGGTGCCGACGGCTGATGTGTTGTTCCGGGATCTTACTCGGTGAACTCGACCGTCGTGCCGGGCTTGACCATCTTGGCGAGTTCCCTTGCATCCCAGTTGGTCAGGCGGATGCAGCCATGGCTGTTGGTCTTGCCGATCTTGGAGGGTTCCGGCGTGCCGTGGATGCCGTAGGTGGGCTTCGAGAGCGCAATCCAGACCGTACCAACCGGGCCGTTCGGACCCGGCGGGATCTGCAGGATCTGGTCGTTGTTGCCCTGCTTGAAATTGATCTTCGGATTGTAGGTGTAACCGGGATCGAGCGCTATGCGTTCGACCGTATGGGTTCCGGTCGGTGAAGGCGTATCGGTCGAGCCGATGGTGGCCGGATAGGCGGAGATCAGGCGCCCGTCTGCGCCGTAAGCGAAGACTTGCTTCCTGGCTTTGTCGGCGAGAATGCGGGTGACCTGACCAGCCTTCGGCTGGCCGGGATTGATGACCTTGATGGTCGAGCCGGGGATGGTGAAATCGACGCCGGGATTGAGCGCCTTCAGATAGTTCTCGTCCATGTGGAACTGCTCGGCGAGCTTTTCCGTCACGGATGTATAGGACATGGCCGGCAGCTGCGACTTGTGGGCATAGTCTTCCGGGATCGACGCGACGTAGGGACCGGCGGCGTCGGCCGGGGTGATCGTGTAGTCGACGATCGGCAGGCCGCCCGAATAGGTCAGCCGCTGCATGATGTCTTCGGAATTGTTGGGATCGAGCGTCTCGCCGGTCATTTCCTGCCAGGCGGCGATCGCCTTGTTGACGTTGTCGCCGAGATGGCCGTCGATGACGCCGGGCGAGATGCCTTCGCGATCGAGAAAGACCTGAAGGGCCGCGATCTCCGCCTGCGGTTTCTTGGTGACGGTGATGATCGGCTTCTGCGGCAGAAGCGTTTCCGCCGGCCGCTGGTCCGGTTCGATCGAGGCCTCTTGCGGATAGCCCAGATCAGCGTCGGGGAGGCCCTCGTCGAGCGGCATGCGGGTTACGGGTCCCTGTCCCGGGATGCCGCCGGTGATCGCGCCGGGTTCACCCGGCCGGTATTCGCGGTAGTCGCGATAACCGCCTGCACCCTGCTGGTAACCGCCCGTGTCACGCAGCGACCGGTAACCGCCGGGCGCCGGTGGATATTCCTGCGCCCGGCTGGGGCGATAGGTTTCCCCGCGCACCTCGGTCGCGACGACATTGCCGAAATGGTCGATGAGGACGCGGCGCCCCATGCCGTCGCGGCTGATGATGACATCGCCGCGGTCGGGTACGTAGTCGAGGATCGAGCCGTCAGGAGCGACGAGCATTGTTTCCGAGGGGTAGCGGCCGTAACGGTTCTGCGCCTCGGCGGAGGGAATTCCCTGTGCCGCGGTCAAGATCACCAGACTTGCGCATGCAAAAAATAGCCGCTTCACGATGTCACCGACTTCCTTGTTTCCTACTTAAACGTAATCGGGAATTCGGACATTGGTTCCCGCCCGTTCGCCTGTCGCCACAGACAAGTTAAATTTGACCGTAGTGTGGAAAAAGTGAATTCGTCATGAACACACCGTTAAATTCACGTCACGATCGGTTAGAAGTTTTGACGAAACCGTGAAGGGAATGATTATGAAGGCTTTTTCCGCCGCTAACGGACCGAGGATTTTCCTCGACGAGAGCTCCGTTCTCGATATCGGAGGCTGTTTTGTGGGCGATGTGGACCTTGCTCCGGGCCGAGCCATTCCAGACGACGGGGATCCGCGAATCGATCACTCGCTCGAAGGCTTTCTCTTTACCTGCGGGCCGGACCATATCCGTCACCCGGAGGCGATCGAAGGCGCCTCTGACGGCCGGAAATATCCGCTGCACGGATCCTTCTCGTCCCACCCCGCTGAAATCCTGTTCTGGGATGCGCAGGGGCCGGATGCGGAGTGCCGTGCCCGCGTGCCGCTGACCCTTGCGACCGGCGAGACGGCCCTCCTCGAACGCCACTGGCGGATCGACGGGGCGACGGGCGAGGTGAGCCTGTCGGACAAGGTCACCAATACCGGGTCGAAGCCGTTCGCCCGGGTGCATATGTACCACATGAATATCGGCGCCTGGCTGTTCGACGATCGGGTCCGGCTGAGTGGCGCGATGCTCGACAACGGGGGATTCCCCTGGACCTTTGGAGGCGAGACCGGCGGCATATTCTGCGTCCCGGCGGCCGTCGAGGGCGAGCCGTGGGCCGAAATTGCCCTCGGTCCGATCGCAGCGATCGGCGGACTGACGCTGAAGGTGAAGTTCAGGACCGATACGCTTGCGCATCTGCAGGTCTGGCGCAACCAGAAGGCGCCGGCGCATGTGCTTGGGATAGAGCCGGTTTCACATCGCCTGGCAAGCCGTCAGGAATTGTTGGCAAACGGAGAACTCGGCTTCGTCAAACCCGGCGAAAGCGTCGAATACGGCCTGCGCTTCTGCTTCGTCTGAGACCGGGCATCCCGCGGCCGTCGCCCGATTGACGCCCGGTCGGCACCGTCGTAATGCTGGCGCCTCAATCAGAACGGAGGGCTCAAGCCATGGATATCCGCCAGATCAACGACGAGTATTCCGTCACCGGCCAGATCACCGTCGAGGATCTCGATCAGATCAAGGCCATGGGGTTCAAATCGGTCGTCTGCCATCGTCCTGACGACGAAGAGCCGGGCCAGCCGCATTTCGCCGAGATCGAAGCACGCGCCAAGGAACTTGGCCTCGACATCAGCCACATCCCGGTCGGCCGCATGGGCCTCGACGAGCAGGGCGTCAAGGCGATGGTCGATGTGCTGGACGAGTTCCCGCGCCCGATGCTCGGCTTCTGCCGGTCCGGCGCCCGTTCGACGGCGATCTACGAAAAGAGCCAGCATCTGCGCGGCTGAAGATTTTCCGCGGCCTCGTGCCTTTTGCGCGGGGTCTTTTCCCGAAGCTCAATTTTTTTGAGGAGAATTCCATGAGCATCCAGCGTATCGAGCCGGCCGCCCGCATGAGCGCCGCCGTCGTCCACGGCAACACCGTCTATCTCGCCGGCCAGGTTGGCGAAGGTGAATCGGTCACCGACCAGTGCAAGGACGCGCTTTCCGAAGTCGACCGCCTGCTGGCAGCCGCCGGTTCGGACAAGTCGAAGATCCTGCAGACGATCATCTACCTCTCGGACATCGCCTATTTCGGCGAAATGAATGCCGTATGGGAAGCCTGGATCGATCCGGCCAACCCGCCGGCCCGCGCCACCAGCGAAGCCAAGCTCGCTGCGCCGAAGTACAAGGTCGAGTTTATCGTTACCGCTGCAATCTGATCGCTGCGATATTGAATCAGAAGGCCGGCCTATCGTTTTGATAGGCCGGCTTTTCTATTTCAGGCCTTTTCGCGGATCTGGGTCAGCGTCCTGGCCGGCGTGATCGCTTCCGGGTCGAGCCGGACCTCGATGATCGAAGGCTTGCCGCTTGCTCGCGCCCGCTCATAGGCCGGACCGAACTCTTCCGTCGTCTCGACCAGTTCGCCGTGCCCGCCAAAAGCCTTGGCATAGGCGACGAAATCCGGGTTGACGAGGTCGGTGGCGCTGACGCGGCCCGGATATTCCCGCTCCTGGTGCATGCGGATCGTGCCGTAAATGCCGTTGTTGACGAGCACGGTGATGATCGGCAGGCCGTAGCGGACGGCGGTGATGAATTCCTGGCCGTGCATCATGAAGCACCCGTCGCCGGCAAAGCAGACGACCTCGCGCTCCGGAAACAGCTGTTTTGCGGCTACCGCGGCCGGCAGGCCGTAACCCATCGAACCGGAGGTCGGGGCGGACTGGGTGTTGTATTTGCGGAAACGGTGGAAACGGTGCAGCCAGGTGGCGTAATTGCCGGCGCCATTGGTGAAGATCGCGTCGTCGGGCACGTTCTCCTCGATCCACTGCATGATCGGCCCCATCCTGACCGGGCCGGGGCCGGCCTCCGGCGGCGTCGACCACTTGAGGTAGGAGTCGTGCAGCCCCGATTTCCCTTCGGCCCAGATAGGGGCGGCCGGCGGATCGAGGTCCTTCAGGGCAGCGACGAATTCCGCAGGGGCGGCGCAGATCGGAAGATCGGGCCGGTACATGCGGCCGAGTTCTTCGGGATCCGGGAAGACATGGACGAGCTTCTGCTTCGGGTAGGGAATGTCGATCAGCGTGTAGCTGGAGGAGGGCATTTCCGACATGCGGCTGCCGATCAGCACCAGCAGGTCGGCCTCCTTGACCGCTTTGGCGAGCGCGGGGTTGATGCCGATGCCGACATCGCCCGCATAGGACGGGTGCAGGTGATCGAACAGCATCTGGCGGCGGAAGGAGCAGCCGACCGGGATCTTGAAGCGGGTGGCGAAATCCTGGAAATCGGCAACCGCCTGCTCGCTCCAGCGGGTGCCGCCGAGGATGAACATCGGACGCTCGGCATTCTTCAGCATGGTCTCGAATGCGATGATCTGGCTTTTGCCCGGATGGCTTTCGACCGGCATATAGGCGCGGGCAGCGGGCGCTTCGACTTCCTCGACCAGCATGTCTTCCGGCAGCGTCAGCACGACAGGGCCGGGGCGGCCGGAGGTGGCGACCGCAAAGGCGCGGGTGACGAATTCGGGAATGCGGCGGGCGTCGTCGATCTCGCCGACCCATTTGGCGAATTCGGTGAAGGCGCGGCGGTATTCGACCTCCTGAAAGGCTTCCCGTTCCTTCATCTCGCGGCCGATCTGGCCGACGAAGAGGATCATCGGAATGGAATCCTGCCTGGCGACGTGCAGGCCGGCCGAGGCGTTGGTTGCGCCGGGGCCGCGGGTCACCATGCAGATGCCCGGTTCGCCGCTCAAACGCCCCCAGCTGTCGGCCATCATCGCCGCACCGCCTTCCTGGCGGCAGACGAGCACCTCGATGCCGCTTTCATAAAGGGCGTCGAGCACGGCGAGATAGCTCTCACCCGGAACGCAGGAGATGCGCTTGACGCCGTTCGCCTTCAGCGCCTCGACGATGAGCTGCCCTCCGGTCTTCATGACGGTGTTCATTTTTCTCTCCCCTCTTTTTCGATTTGATCAAGTTGCGCCAGCACGTCTGCGGTATGTTCGCCAAGCGCCGGGCTCGGCCGGTGATAGACGAGCGGCGTTTCCGACAGCACAATCGGGCTGCGCACGCCCGGGATGACGGTGCCGTCGGCCGCTTCGAGGTCGATTCGGAGCCCGCGTTCCTTGACCTGCGGGTCGTCGAACATCTCGGCGATCGAATTGATCGGCCCGGCCGGCACGGCATTGTCGCCGCAGGCGGCCAGCAGCTCGGCCTTTTTCCATTTCGATGTCTGCGCGAGAATCAGCCGCCGCACCTCGACGCGGTTGGCGACCCGCGCCTTGTTGGTGGCGAAGCGCTCGTCGTCGGCGACTTGTTCGATGCCGAGGATGCGGCAGAGGCGGCGGAACTGGCCGTCATTGCCGACCGCGAGAATGAGGTGACCGTCCTCGGCCGGCACGACCTCGTAGGGGCTGATGTTCGGATGGGCATTGCCGAGCCGCACCGGCGCTTCCCCGGAAACCAGATAGTTCATGTTCTGGTTGGCGAGGATGCCCGCCTGAACGTCGAGCAGCGCCATGTCGACATGCTGGCCTTCGCCGGTCTTCATCGCATGGATCAGCGCGCCCTGGATGGCGGTCACCGCATAGATGCCGGTGAAGATGTCGGCGATGGCGACGCCCGCCTTCATCGGCTGCCCGTCCGGTTCTCCGGTGATCGACATGAAACCGGACATGCCCTGGACAATGTAGTCGTAGCCGGCAAGATTGGCGTAGGGGCCGTTCTGGCCGAAACCGGTGATCGAGCAATAGATCAGCTTCGGATTGATCTTTTTCAGGCTCTCGTAGTCGAGCCCGTATTTGACGAGGCCGCCGAGCTTGAAGTTCTCAATCAGCACGTCGGCGGTCGCAGCCAGCCGACGGACGATATCCTGGCCTTCCGCGGTCTTCAGGTCGACGGCGATCGAGCGTTTGCCGCGGTTGGTAGAGTGGTAATAGGCGGCCGACAGGTTTTCGCCGTCCTTGCCTTCCACGAAAGGGGGACCCCAGGCGCGGGTATCGTCGCCACCATCGGGATTTTCCACCTTGATGACATCGGCGCCCATGTCCGCCAGCATCTGGCCGGCCCAGGGACCGGCGAGCACGCGGGCGAGCTCGATGACGCGGATGCCGGTAAGCGGCGGTTTTTTGGGTGTCTGGGTCATGTCACGGGGTCACGGTTGATTTGGCGGCGCTGGTTACCGGCTTCATGGAGGCTACGCGGCGTTCCCGCCAGATGATGTAGAGGCCGGATCCGATGATGATCGAAATGCCGAGCCATTTGACCGGATCGGGGAAGTCACCGAAGACCAGCCAGCCGAACAGCGTCGCCGAAACGATCTCGAAATATTGCAGCGGCGCGATCACGGACGCCGGCGCTGCCCGATAGGCATAGACGGCAAGGATGCCCGACAGGGCTGCGAAGGCGCCGACGCCCGCGAGCCACAGCAAGGTCGTCCAGTCCGGCACCGAGGGCGCCAGGAAGGCGATCCCGGTCCGGTCGCCGACAAAGAGCAGGATGGCGGAGATCGGAATTCCCCAGAGCGCCATCTGGAACTGCATCGACCAGGGATCTTCGCGATGCGCCAGCGCCCGGGTCAGGATCGCGAAGATCGCCACGCAGAAGGCGGTGACAATCGGCAGCAGCGCCACGAAGCCGATCTCCTGGAAGCTCGGGCGGATGACGATCATGGCGCCGACGAAGCCGGCCGCGCAGGCGGTATAACGCCGCCAGCCGATGGTCTCCTTGAGGAAGACGCTGGAAAGCACCGTCAGGATGATCGGCTCGACGAAGAAGATGGCAATCGCGTCGGCCACTTCCATGACCGCAAGCGTTGCCACGAAGCAGACCATGGAGACCGTGATGAGGCTCGCACGGATGGCATGGAAGGCGCTGAGCCGCCAGGAAAACCTCCGCCAGTATCCGTTCCAGAGCACGATCGGCAGCATGCAGATCGCCTGAAAGACAAAGCGGGCGGCAGTGATGAAGGTGGGCGATGCGGTATCGGTGGCAAGCTTGGAAAAGATGTCGATGAAAGGGGCGATCAGCATGGCGATCAGCATCAGACCCATACCGTTGACGATCCGGTTCGGGGCTGATGCGGCAAGGCTTGCGGGCGACGAATTCATGGATTTCCTATAGCCGGGACCGGCCCCGGAAGCACTTGATTAAATGTCATGAACTCATTCCGTTTGATGTGCGGTCAGACTGCCGGCGCGGGTAAGGGCAGGGCGGCCCGGGCCCAGGCGGCGAACTCGGCGGTGGCGCGGGACCGCACGGTATCGTTCAGCGTCTCGTGGCGCGTGCCGGGCCAGACCTTGGTCGTGACGTTCGAAAAGCCGCTGCGCTTGAAATGCTCCGAGAGCCACAGGATTTCGCGGCCGCCGTTGGTTGCCGGGTCTTCAGCACCGCCGATCAGGTGGATCGGCAGGGTTTTCGCCAGGCGATCGATCATCTTCGGAGCGCGGAAGGTCAGCTCGAAGAGGTCGAGCCAGAGCGAGACGCTGGCGTCGAAGCCGCAGAGAGGATCGGCGATATAGGCGTCGACGATATCCGGGTCGTGGCTCAGCCAGTCGAATTCGGTGCGGTGGCCGGCAATCGATTTCCCCCAGGCGCCAAACGTGAGTTTCGGCAGAAGCCCGCTCGGCACGTCGGAGCCCTTCAAGGCTTTTTCGATGCGCAGGATCACCTGGGCGGCGCGGCCCGCCGGGCCGGGATGGAAGTTGGAGTTCCAGACCGCAACCGCATCGAAGCTTTCGGGATGATCGACGGCGGCGTTGAGCGCGATCAGCCCGCCCATCGAATGGCCGAGGAGCAGGACCGGCAGACCGGGATGGGTGCCCGCCGCCATGTCGCGCATGGCCTTGACGTCCGCGAGCACCAGGGTGACGCCGTCGTGCCGGGCGAAACGGCCGATCGGCGCATCCGGCGCGGTCGTCTCGCCGTGGCCGCGATGGTCGAAGGCATAGACGTGGAAGCCATGGCCGGCCATCGCCTCGGCGAACGTCCTGTAGCGCCTGGAATGCTCGGCAAGCCCGTGCGAGATCAGCAGGATGGCGTGCGCCGGTTCTGTCGCCGGCTGGTAATGATAGGCAAGGCTTGCGCCCGTCGGGCTCGTAAACCGCCTCGTTTCGTCGAACATCCTCACTCCCTCGACTGTTCGCGCATTGCTCCCGGCTCCCAATTCGCCTACATAGCGGCAAACCGAAATTCCCCCCGGAGCACTTTATCCATGGCACGTCAGTTCATCTATCACATGTCGGGACTCAACAAGTCCTACGGCGCCAAGAAAATCCTTGAGAACGTCAATCTGTCTTTCTATCCGGATGCCAAGATCGGTATCCTCGGCCCGAACGGCGCCGGTAAGTCGACCGTGCTGCGCATCATCGCCGGCAAGGACAAGGAATATACCGGCGAAGCTTGGCTCGCTGAAGGCGCGACCGTCGGCTACCTGGAGCAGGAGCCGCATCTCGATGCGTCCAAGACCGTTTTCGAGAACGTCATGGAAGGCGTCGCCAAGAAGACGGCCGTCCTCGACCGCTACAACGAGTTGATGATGAACTATTCCGACGAGACCGCGGAAGAGGGCGCCAAGCTTCAGGACGTCATCGACAGCCAGAACCTCTGGGATCTGGAAAGCCAGGTCGAGATGGCCATGGAAGCGCTGCGCTGCCCGCCGCGCGATTCGGAAGTCACCAGCCTTTCGGGTGGCGAGCGCCGCCGCGTGGCTCTCTGCCGCCTTCTCCTGTCGCAGCCGGATCTGCTGCTGCTCGACGAACCGACCAACCATCTGGACGCCGAGACCATCGCCTGGCTCGAAAAGCACCTGCGCGACTATCCGGGCGCCGTGATGATGATCACCCACGATCGCTACTTCCTGGACAACGTCACGGGCTGGATCCTCGAGCTCGACCGCGGCCGCGGCATTCCTTACGAAGGCAACTACTCGGCCTACCTGCTTGCCAAGGCCAAGCGCATGCAGCAGGAAAACCGCGAAGAGGCAGGCCGCCAGAAGGCGATTTCCCGCGAACAGGAATGGATCGCTTCCAGCCCGAAGGCGCGCCAGGCCAAGTCCAAGGCGCGTATCAAGTCCTACGAACAGCTGGTGGAAGCCGCCGAGAAGCAGCGTCCCGGCGACGCGCAGATCATCATCCCGGTCAGCGAGCGTCTCGGCCAGGTGGTCATCGAGATGGAAGGCATCACCAAGGGCTTCGAAGGCCGGACGCTGATCAACGACCTGTCGATCAAGCTGCCGCCGGGCGGCATCGTCGGCATCATCGGCCCGAACGGCGCCGGCAAGACGACGCTGTTCCGGATGATCACCGGCCAGGAAACACCGGATGCGGGTTCGATCCGCATCGGCGACACCGTGCATCTCGGTTATGTCGACCAGAGCCGCGATGCGCTCGACGGCAACAAGACCGTCTGGGAAGAAATCTCGGGCGGCGCCGAAATCATCAAGCTCGGCAAGTTCGACATGAACTCCAGAGCCTATTGCGGCGCCTTCAACTTCAAGGGCGGCGATCAGCAGCAGAAGGTCGGCAATCTCTCTGGCGGCCAGCGCAACCGCGTTCACCTTGCCAAGATGCTGAAGGCCGGCGGCAACGTTCTGCTCCTCGACGAACCGACCAACGACCTCGATACGGAAACGCTGGGTGCGCTCGAAAGCGCGCTGGAAAACTTTGCCGGCTGTGCCATCATCATCAGCCATGATCGCATGTTCCTCGACCGCCTGGCGACGCATATTCTCGCCTTCGAAGGCGACGGCCATGTGGAATGGTTCGAAGGCAATTTCGAGGACTATGAGCAGGACAAGGTCCGCCGACTCGGCCCGGACGCTCTCAACCCGGGCAGCCAGGCTCACAAGCGTCTGACGCGTTAATATCTTTTAGCTTTGCCTAAGTTAGAACCCCGGCTTTGCCGGGGTTTTGCATTCTAGGCAGGTTAATAAGTGCTAAATCTCGCACCCCCAAATTTATGGGGATTTTTTGTGTGAGCTAATCAAGACAATTGCAAAGATTGCGTTGCAGTTTCGCCCTCGGGGAAGGTCCATGATTTGCGGGCCTTATACGCTGTCATGACGACGGGGCCATTTCGAGGATTTATTTATGCTGCGTCTGATCGAGCGTTTGCCTTTCCGTATGTCTTTGACGCTTCTCGCGTCCATTCCGCTTCTGGCTGTCATGACGCTGGGTGCGCTTTCAAGCCTGGATGCCTATGCCCAGTACCGCGAACTCAATCGTGCGGTCGTGCTTGAAAGGCTCGCGCTGGCCGCGGGCGATCTCATGAATGCCATTCCGCTGGAAAGCTCAGTGGCGCCGGCGCAACGCCCCGAGGCGCGCAGCAAGCTGGACGCCGCGCAGAGGAAGGTCGTCGAACTCCACAAGCAGATCGACGCGAATGGCTATAGCGAGCCGGGCCTGCGTGAGCTCGCCAAATCGCTGGAGGAACGTTATGCGCGCATGGGTGAATATCGCGCCAAGATCGATGGCGGCGACACCAATCAGCTTCTTTCGGCGCAATATGTAAGCCCGGTCTCCGAGCGGGGCCTGGACATTATCGGCCGCGTTGCGAGCCTCACGGAAGATCGCGAGCTGGCGCGTTATCTCGATGGTTATCAGTCGCTGGTTCAGGTGAACAACGGCTACGCGATCATCAACCGCATGGGTCAGCAGTATAGCAAGAACGGCACGCTCGCCCCCGAAGAAGTCGCGCGCTACATGCAGGGCCGCCAGCAGACCCGCATCTTCGAAAAGCCGTTTCGCAATCTTTCTTCTCCGGACGTCGTCGCGAAGTTCGACGCCTATTGGCAGACCGCCGACGGCGTGCTGATCACCAACACGCTGAAGGGTATCGAAACCTACAAGGGCTATACGCCGGCTCCTGGCGATTTCGACGCCTGGACCAATGCGATGAACAAGCGTCGCGAATACACCGGCGCCTTGATCGATCAGGCGGCTGCCGACATCAAGAGCCTTGGGGATGACAAGTCGTCCTCGGCCGCATCCAGCCTGCAGGTGATGTTCGCATCGCTCGGCTTCTTCATCGTCGCGGTCATCTCGCTCAGCGTTCTCATCGCCCGCAGCCTGTCGGGCTCGATCCGCAAGATCGGCGATCGCATGGCAAGCCTCGCCTCGGGGAATACGGACGACGCAATCCCCTATGCGGACCGCAAGGACGGCATCGGCGAGATGGCGCGCTCAGTCGAGATTTTCCGCCAGGCGGCCATTCGCAACCGCCAGCTCGAATCGGAGGCCGAAAGCACGCGCCGCCGCTCGGAGGCCGAGCGTCTCGAACTGCAGCAGCAGACGGAAGCGGAAGCGGAAGCACGTCTCACCCAGGCGACAGGCGCCCTTGCCGCAAACCTGCGGCGGCTTGCCGCCGGAGACATGCTTTGCGAGGTCGACGAAGCGCTTGCGCCGCAGTTCGAAGGACTGCGCCACGACTTCAACACGTCGGTCCGCCAGCTGCGCGATGCGCTTTTGAGCGTCGGAAGCTCGGTTTCCACCGTTACCAGTGGTTCGAGAGAAATCTCCGACGCTTCGGACAACCTGTCCAAGCGCACGGAACAGCAGGCCGCATCGCTGGAGGAAACAGCGGCGGCTCTGGAAGAGATCACCGCCAACGTCGTTTCGACCTCGAAGCGCACCGCCGAAGCCCGCGACGTCGTCCGCGACGCCCGCACCCGGGCCGACCAGTCGGCCCAGGTTGTCCGCAATGCGGTTGCCGCCATGGAACGGATCGAGAAGTCGTCGCAGCAGATCGGCCAGATCATCGGCGTGATCGACGAGAT
>NZ_JNNU01000008.1 GCF_000732195.1 Neorhizobium vignae | reverse complement strand
GCGCTTCGGCGGATCCCCGATCTAAATTTCGGTGCCCGTGTTCAGCACGATATGCAGGTCTCGGATTATTCCGGCGGCATCCAGCAGGGCAGCCCTGACCTGATCGGGCGATCGGTTATCCAAGCCGAGGGCCACAGCTGTCGTCTGCAAGTCGATCACGACGTCGGCCGCCGTATGATTGCCCGGTATGCCGGCCTGCTCTCTCATGTAGCGGATAGTATTAACTGCCCGATTGAGCAGCCGCCCGGATTCTTTCGGGTTCATTTTATCTATATCATTAGCGGCTCGGACAAGTTCCGCGATGAAATCGGTGGTCGGGCTCATTGCAGTAGGTCCCTATCAACACCCAGCTAAAACGCGGATTCGCGAACATCGGACGAAGCTGTTTGTGGATCTCGTATGACGAGGGAGGGTGGCGTGACTGGCGCGATATCGGACTGCGCAATCAGATGATGAACGAAGGCTCGTCTGACGATCCGGTCTACGTCTCCGTTGCTGGCATTCTCCAACCTTTTCAACGAATAGCCCTCATCGAGCGCTGACTGTCGCAGGCGGCCTGAGAGGGAAACCACGTCATCTGCCAAGACGTTGGTTCGGTCTGAAATCCAATCTTCCAGCCAATCGTCGATGATGCGCATGTTGTCACCTTCGAACTTGAATCGTGCTCCGGCATCGCCATAATTCTTGGAACGGCATTGAGTTCCGGCCGGCAGTCCGCCGCTGCAAAGTCGGCCAGTCAAGCGCCGCGATCCGAAGCAGCCACACCTTCCCTTCGATCCCATACCGGACCGGGTCGAGCCTTGCCTCGCACTCCTGAAGAGCAGTCGGCCGCAGGGCGACGAGTGGTCCTATGAAGTCAAATGGGATGGATACCGCCTGGCTGTGCATATCGAGCCGACCGGCGTCCGGATCATTTCCCGCGGCGGGCACGACTGGACGCATCGGTTCCCGGCAATCTCTGACGCCCCCAAGGCTCTCGGCTCGACCACCATGATCCTCGATGGCGAGGCGGTGGTGCTCGATGAGCAGGGGCGATCGGATTTCGGCCTGCTGCAGAACTCCTTGGGTGCTTCCGACAAGGGCGGTGGCAAGCTGCCATCCCGCAACTCGATCCTCTATGCCTTCGATCTGCTATATCTCGACGGGCACGACCTTCGCGGCCTCGATTATGCCGCCCGGCGTCATCTCCGCGATGACGCGCTCGACGAACCCGGCGGGGCGATCAGGATCTCGGAAGAGTTCGACGCGGATTCGGACGAGCTGCTGGCGCATGCGTGCCGGCTCGGCCTCGCGTGTCACCGGTCATGTCATCACCATAACGAAGGCGCGGGCCTGCGTGTGGTGAAGCGATCGAATTCTTCCGGCGAGGGGAAGGCGAGTATGTTCTCGTAGGTCCGGGGCTCGGGATATTCGAATTGCCTGACGACCGGCGTGCCGCCATGGCTGAAGTTCCATTTCAGCTTTTCCAGCGTCGAGGCGGATTCGGGCGCGTATTCCAGGTCATAGAACCGGTAATCCGGCAGGAAGGATACCAGTTTCTGGAAATCATCCGGGCCGGCGAGATGGCCGTGAAATTCGAAGGCGACGATCGGCCGGCGCAGCGCGATAGTTTCACGCAGACCCTTCAGCACCCGGCGCTCGAACCCTTCGACGTCGAGCTTAATGAAATCCACCCGCGTTATCCCCAGCCGGGCGATAAGCTTGTCACCCTCGAAAACCGGCAGGTGAAGGATCCGGCTGTGGCCCGACGGCGTGTCGTCGTCCACGAACCCGCTGGCGCCGAGATTGCCCTCGAGGTTTTCGCGGAACATGAGGACGTCGTCACAGTCTCCGAGTCCGGCCTGATGGAGCTGGATATTGTCGAACCCGTTCGAGCGGATATTCTCGGTCAGGTGCCTGAAAACCTCGGGGTTGGGTTCGAAGCAGTGGATCTCCGCAAAGTCCTCGTGGAGGTGGATGGCATGGTTGCCGATGTTCGCCCCGATATCGAGGGCGACGGCGCCGGGCTCGAAGCGGCCATGCAGGAAGTCCAGGAACCGCCCTTCGAAGGAACCTTCGACGAAGATGGCTTCGTCTATGCTTTGAGCGGGATCGAGGTTGAAGACATATCCCCGATTGGTCCGGTGCGTGAAGACGTTGCTTTCCTTGGCGAACTGTCTGCGCCGCATCGGCTCTATGATCGTTCTGTCGATCGACCTGCGCAT
The DNA here is from genome assembly GCF_000732195.1 of Neorhizobium vignae. Classification (GTDB taxonomy): domain Bacteria; phylum Pseudomonadota; class Alphaproteobacteria; order Rhizobiales; family Rhizobiaceae; genus Neorhizobium; species Neorhizobium vignae. Next base: position 326,244 of record NZ_JNNU01000008.1, on the reverse strand, counting down.
GACATAGATGGCATTCGGCAATACTTGGTTTATCTGCATCTCGTGCCCCAGGCCGTTCTGCAACGAGCGCCGGTCGACCACGGCCACGCCGGCGGGAGGAAGTTTACACGCCGACCGAATCCGCCGGTACGGCTACGAAAGTGCTAGTTGCAGCGGAATGGGCTGCACGAGCCTCATCCCTCTACTCCCAATGGGTAGGGGTGGACGGGCAGATGCAGGCGCGCCCTGCCGGGCTCGACGTCGCGGCGCTCTTCTGCATCCGAAGGTGTTCCGCCCGAACGGGGATCGCAGGCAGTGAAAAAGGGCGGAGCCGGGACGCCGCCCTTTTTCCAAGCCATACCCTTCGCTATTGCGAAGAGTGCCTTCGTTACGGGTTGATCTTCGGCGGCTCGCCGAAGATCGGCATGGCGGGCTGGGCCGGCGCACCGTCCACCGGGATCATCTCGAAGCACCGGGACCAGCCATACCGCTCCGGCCGAACCGGCGACTGGCTGAAGATCAAGTGCATCCAGAGCGACAGCTTCGCCATCATCGGCTACGAGCCCTCAACAGCGCTTCCCGGCGCAATCGCCAGTCTGTTGCTGGGCGCGCGGTACCGGGACGGCTACAAATACGTCGGTAGCGTCGGTACCGGCTTCAAGCATGACGAGGCTCGACGGCTGAAGAAGATGCTCGACAAAATCAAGACGCGAGTGCCGGTTGACAAGGTCCCGGGCAAGAGCCTGGTGATGACCGGGCCGATGTATGTCGCAGAAATTGAGTACCGCGCATGGACGAACGACGGGAAGCTCCGGCACGCGTCGTTCAAGGGGCTGCGCGATCCCGACGAATTGCCCGAAGTCTTCCGGCTGTCGGATTAATCGATGTGACTACACGTCACAATCTCGAATGGCGAATTCGTGGATGACTCATAGTCCAATTGGAGTCACAATTTCAAATAGCAGTCTCGACGATGTTGTTTCCAACCACACTGGAGGCAATTATTGCGCTCTCCTCCGAGCTCGAAGAGCATTTGCAGTTTCAGATTGAAAGACATGAACAGCGCCTCGCGGAAATCGCTTTTGGTGTGCGGATATTCGAGCGGGACGGTCCTGACGGCGAACTTATCGATATTACTCCGAACGAGGAGGCGCGCTGCCGTAACATTATCGTCGCTTGTCGGGGTGTCCTGGACAGCACCGAGGTTGCCAGAGATTTTCGACGCCTTCGACGGCATTGATGGATGTCAACGAAGGTTAACGGGCTTTGGGGTAATCGGTTGTATCGTTCTGAGACAGGATGACCGGTATGCAGAATTACTATTCAAGTAAGTCGCACCCAAAGGACGTCACAAAAGGGCAGCAACCCAGCGATCTGAGAGCACCACATTCGTCTGCTGATTTCGACTTGTCTCGGAAAGAATCCGGCTGGCACCTCAGCGTACTGAGCGACCGCGGCTTCTTATGGCTGCGGGCAAACTTCCCAGACTGGGATGAAATGGGCCAGATACTTAGTCTTGCTGATGCAAACGCGTTTCTGAGGCGCGCAAGGGAACATAGGTTGAGAACACAATACACGGGACCCTTAGGTCGCACGGTGATCTGAATCCGAGGCCGTGTCAGACGCCTTGGCTGAGCGAGACCACCTGAAGGAAGACTTCATCGCTTTCCTCCACATGGGTAATAGCGGGCTGCGTCGGATCAGGATGACGAGATCGAGCGACCCATGCGTCGAAATCACGCCAGTCCTTGCGCTTTGTTCCGGGCGCCCTCATGAAGGCCTGCTTCCTCAGGGAAAGTTCTCCGGCATTAGCTGATGTAGGCCAACTGCCGAGAGAGCGCCAGATAAGGCAAGCCGTCCGGATGCTCATGCCTGCCGGCGGCGGAGTATCCACAATGCAGTAGGCGTGGTTTTGCAGGACGACTTTAATCGTCGTCGTTGGCAGGCCCAATTGCTTTGCGATCGTCGGGATGGTCTCCCCGTCAGCACGCAATTTCACGATCAGGTTGTCTCGCATGACCTTGTCCATCCCCGGCATATAAGCGAGTCGCGAAACGGGATGAAGAGCAGGTCAAAAGAATGGGGCGCCAAGTGGAAATCTCTGACAAGACTGGCAGAGTGTATGAAGATCCCCAAGAGCCCGACACAGGCAATGCTTGATCCCTGTGCCGGGCGACGGCATGCGGATAGGAGAGTACCCGGCGATGCGCGCGGCGTGGATATGGCGGGCGGTATCTATTAGCGCAAGTGAATGCAGTGTGGCGGATTGGCGCACCCCCTGGGATCAGTTTTTCAATCGGCCACGACGCCGACACGCTTGCGATTGACGACAATGGCGTAGCCGCAAAGGCCAAGGGCTCGTCCCCGCCAGTTACGATCTGATACCCAAATCAATCCCTTGGACCATCACTCGCATAGGTATGGCCACGCAGGGGAAGGGTAACTCTCGAAAATGACGGGGCAACGAGGATATTGGCTCGCGGGTGGAACGTCTGCCCTCGGTCGCAGTTCGAATAACGGGCGTAGCAACCCTTCCAAACATCGGCACCTTCACCGATGTCCGCTGCGTCTCCGACTACTCCAGACAATCCCCCAACTCAGCCCGCTTCGGCGGGCCTTTCTTTGAGGCGCGATCTAGCCCAGCTTCCGCCTCAGCGCTTTCGGTAGCGCGTCGTCCGAAAATATTGACTGCATTCCCTAGGGGAGGAACGACTTAAATTACATACCGCGCTTCCATCCCGCTTTCATGACTACTGCAGCAAGACAGCAACAAGCCCCGAACGAGCTAGTAATTGCGTTGAGTCAGGGCAACCGGAGCGATGGTCTGCCGCAACTTTTCCCAAATTCGGCGATATCACTTTTTACCTAAGGACGGTTATGGCCCGAAGGGTTTCTAGGATTTTTCCGACCGCCTCTTCGCGACAAAAGTACATCACCGTCTGGCGCTCTCGCCGCGTTTCGACAAGCTTTGCATCCCGAAGTTTCTTGAGGTGCTGAGATAATGCGGATTGACTGATATTGACGGCTATCGCGAGCGAGCCCACATCCCACTCTTTTTCACTGATCAATTCAAGGACACGCAAACGGGCGGGATGAGCCATGAGATCAAGGAGCGCGGATGCCTTTATAAAATTGAACGCGAATTCCGTCGTCATATGTCCTCTGCACCATATCTCGGGTTCCCGATATCATATCAGGCATCCTTCTATGGTGACTCGAATGATTCGCTAAGCCATCGCCGATTTTGCTCATCTCGACGACGCGGGGCTCAGGATATCAACTTAATTGATGTTATTGGAACTTTCGCGATGTCCGTTTACGGAATCGGCTTTTTTCTGCTTTCTGCTGGATAGCCATTACCGGCGTAGTCTTGCTCGATCAGAACGATCGCGTCACGCATTTTCACCACTTGTTTCTCGATTTGTTCCCCAGAGAGTGGCGGGTCGGCCTTCTCTAGATGCCGAACCATTCTGTCGCGGGCGCGGCTGTAAACAGTCGCTCTAGCTGATGGTGTCTGTTCCGGGAGGTTTTCCACCATCGACCGAAGAAGCGACAAAAATGCGTTCATGTTCCCCCCAATAAAAAGGCTCGCCGGTCGACGAGCCGAGATCGCCGGAACTCTGGAGTGTCCGGGGTAGAGCAGACGTAGCGTCGCCCCACCAATCGGCAAGTCCTTCAAATCGGATAGACGTCTTGATGACCGACCGGGGTCTTCCGACATGGATGGGTCGCAACTGGCTAACACTTCCCGCGCATTGAAGCCGCGGCTTTCCATAATTTTCGCGACCGGACAAAGTCGGCCGCCCGCTCTAGCGCCTGACGATGCAATCTGCGTTGTTAAGCTATACCGTACAGCGGAGCAGGAGCGCGCGCTCGAGCATTTAGGTCGACGAAAGAAGGTGGTGACGGGAAGTGCGGATCTGGTGCAGGCACTCGGCATGGTTGATGTCATCACAGAGAAGTCGAATCGATCATCTTCTCCCAGTCCAGCTTCGTCGGCCAACGGCCGTGTGCGAGTCTGAAATCGAGCATCCAAAGCCGATCGCAGCCCCATAACGCTTCACCGTCGACAAAGAAAAACGGGACGCCGAATACGCCTCGCGCGATAGCCGCATCGACTTCTCTTGCTAGCATTTCCTTGATCTCTGGGCTGCGTAACGCCAGTTGCAGTTGGTTTGCATCTGCGCCCAACGCGGCAGCTTCGCTAACGGCGAACTCCGGCGGTGTTATATCCCTACCGTCCACCCATAAAGCGGCAGAGGCGTGCCGCACAAACTGTTGAGCCATTTGGGGTTCTCGATCTCTCAGCCAAAGATATGCGCGGCATACCGCGAGAGAGTTTATGTTCTTGAGGCCGTGCCGGCGCAGCGGAACGTCAAGCATGGCTGCCTGCCGTTCGGCATCCATCCACGAATAACCGGATTTCAGCGGCGTTTCGGGTATCGGTTTCAGCCCCATGACTTTCGTTATTGTCACTCCGACGAGCACAGGATGCCAATGCGCGGTGCGGTGATGTTTTCCGGCGATCCTGTCGATTTGCGTCGTTGCGAGGTAAGAAAACGGGGAAATCGGATCGAAGTAAAAGTCGAAGCCGCGATTTGTCATCGGGCTAGGCGTCCTGAGGGCTCGGTGGCAAAAGCCCTAAGCCGTGCTTTCGAAATCTTGCCGAAGCCGACCTTTGGCAATTCCTTGAGAAACCGAACCTCCTGCGGGACCTTGAATTTGGCAAGCGATTGCTGGCATTGCCGGACGATCACGTCGGCGATGTCCTCTCCATGTCCGGGCTCGAGGACGACAAAAGCGACCGGCACTTCGCTGCGAAGGGGATCGGGCATGCCGACCACCGCGACCTCCGCAACGCCCTCGACCTTTTGGATGACGGCTTCCACTTCGCTTGCCGAGACGCCTTCGCCACCGACCTTGATGACATCCTTCAAGCGGTCGACGAAGACGATGCTTCCATCGTCGAGCAGTCGGACCTTGTCACCGGTCTTGAACATGCCGCGGTCGTTGAAGGCGTCCGCTGTCGCCCGCTCGTCTCCGAAATACTCATTGAACAGCGAGCGGCCACGCACGCCGCCCACAAGCAGTTCACCCTCGCCACCCGGTTTCACCGCCGAGCCATCCTGGTCGACGATCGCTATCCGGTACCCGATCGACGGCCGCCCGATCGAGTTGGGTAAAAGGGAAGCGAATGTGTTACCCCCGATGATCGGCTGCGAGATCATCTCCGTCATACCCCAGGCCGACGAAATTTTTTCGATCCCGTATCTGCGCTGCACTTCGGGAATCTGGCGGTTGGCGATCCACATTCGGAAAAAATGTGCTTCCGGCTTTTCCTGGTGTTGCAAGGCTCCCATCGTGAACGGCACGTGGGCGGCAATTGTCGAGCGATGTTTCTGGGCGATCGGCCAGAATCGGCTCGCAGAAAACCGCGCCTGCAAAACGGCAGTGCCACCTACCCAAAGGATCGGAAGGTACGTCCAAGAGAAACCGACGACGTGGTAGAGTGGCAGGAATAGCTGAACCACATCGTCCGGGCGAAACCCTTGCTGCTGCGCGCCAACGCAGGAGGCCCAAAGAAAGTTCTCGTGGGTCCACAAAACGGCTTTCGCGCGGGCGGTTGTTCCGGTCGTAAACAATATCAGTGCCGGAGCAAGCGGTTCAGGAGACCTTTGCGCGAATGGCGTCGATTGCAGGTTGGAGAACGCCTGGGCACGTTCGGGCTTGGTGCCCGCGAGAGGGGGGACGCCCGCATCTGTCTCGGTTACAGCGATCCATTCAAGATCCGGGACATGAGTGGAGACAAGATCCGCGAGCTTGGGCTGCGTGATCGCGGCCCGAGGAGCCGCCGTTTCGGCAAGGCTTGCCAATTCTGGTCCTGCGGCCATTGCGTTGGTGGCAACACAGATTGCACCAAGCCAGGCGCATGCGAAACGGGCGAGCAGGGCCTCCGGGCAGTTTTCCAGGTGGACAAGTATCCGGTCCCCTTTTCGTATCCCACGTGCGGCCAGACCACCCGCGATACGGGCGGTCTCCTCGGCGAACGAAGCGTAAGTCCAGGTTATCTCAGGACCCTCACCCGGTACCCAAACCAGCATCCGGTGATTAGGTATAGTTGCCGCCCGCTCCCGCAACAGCGAGGCCACATCCATCCGGCCGAAAGGCGAAAGCGGGAGATCGTCGTTCATGCACAATGGCCCCGGCCTCATTGTTCTATTGTGATCATTGCGGCTCGATACCTGCCATCTTCACGTAACGCGCCCAGTCGTCGACCTGTTTGACCAAAAGCTCCTGGCCTGCTTGAGGGCTGCTTATGAATGGATCGCCGCCATTTTCCGTCAGAAACTTGACGGTCTCGGATTTAGCCAGGATTTCCCTGAAGTAGGCATTGATCTGATCGATGACGGGCTTGGGAGTCGCCGCGGGCACCATGGCGGCAAACCAGCTCAGCATCACGAGATCGGGTATCCCTACTTCTGCGAACGTGGGATAGTCCGGAGCAGCTTTGATCCGCTCGGGCGTACTGACCGCGAGGATGCGGGCCCGTCCTTCACGGGCCTGCGCCAATGCGAAAACAGGGTTCATCATCGCGAAATCGATGGCGCCACTTTGAAGGTCGTTGAGTATATCGGTGTCGGTCTTGTAGGAGATCGCGACAGTCTGGAGTTTCGTCGCATCGGTGAACATTCGACCCATGACCCGTCCTGTCGTATTGGACTGGGCATAACTCCCCTTGTCGCCTTTTCCCTTCATCCCGTTCACAAGCTCGGCCACGTTCTTGTAAGGGCTAGCGACCGGAACGATCAACATGAAAGCCTGCTGGTTGATGGTTGCGGCGATCTGGAGGTCTTTCGCCACGTCGATCGGCGGCTTCTTGAACAGGTGCATGTTGGCCGCAACGGAGCTGGCTGCATGAACGTAGATGTTGTATCCGTCCGGCTTGGATCTCGCGACATACTCTGCTGCGATGTTTCCAGCTGCCCCTGCCTTGTTCTCGACGATGACAGTCTGTTTCGAAAGTGACTGGAGTTCCTTGCCGAAATATCGAACCAGGATGTCGGAACCCGATCCGGCTGGAAATCCGGTAACCAAGGTGATCGTGTTACTTGGAAAGGCGGCCTGCTGCGCAAACGCGGCTGCGGATGTCATTCCCGCAAGTGATAGCGCCAGGAAAATTCGACGTAGAAGCATGGTCTTCCTCCCTTGCTCTGTTTCCAGCAATTTCCCATCGGCGCGTCAAGCGCGGCCATGGGCTTCGTCCTCGGCAGCGATTGAGCCTCCCGCTCGATCACGTTGCCGTGCCCGCGAGCTTAACGATCACACGGTGGCTCGCCAGGGGCTGGTTCTGGAAAGGGGGGTACCAGATTTGGAACAGACGCCAAAGGCGATTTCAGATGCCAACCCGCTTATGGAGGCTCTCGGCGAGGTAGTCTATAAACGCCCTAATCTTCCTCGGGGCATAGTCGCGAGCCAGGTAAGTTGCTGATGTCAGTAACGGCGGGCACTCCCAGTCGAGTTCGAGCCGCGTGAGGTCTCCCGCTTTAACGGATTGTTGACACATGATGTCAGGCATGAGGCCAATCCCGAGCCCGCGAACAACAAAATCGCGAACCATGATCGCGTTGTTGGCAACCGCGCGGGGCACTACTTGGGCCGTGGATTCTCCGTGCCCCGCCAACCAGGGGAACACCCTATCTCGCACCTGAAATTGATGGACTATCAATTGGTGAGACGACAGATCGAGATATCTCAGCGGTGAACCATGGTTTGCAACGTATTCGGGTGCGGCGTAGAAGCTGCGAGGCAGCTCGATCAGATTGCGGGTCGGATTGAACGTCTCCGCTGGTTTCCCGAAGTGGATCGCGACGTCGAACGGCTCGTCAGCAACATTGACATGGCGATTATGCGCCTCGATTTCGAGGCAGACGGCAGGGTGGATACGCGCAAAATCCGCAATTGCCTCGGAAACCCATTCGACGAAAAAGGTCGGCATGCTGACCCGGAGAACGCCAGAAAGCTCATGCTGAATCCGGGACGTTTGAAGATCGGCTTTCTCCAGTTCTTCGGCAATGATCTCACATCGCCGAAACAGCGCCTGACCGCTCTCCGTGAGACCCAGAGACTGTGATCCGCGTTTTAATAATGCTGAGTTGAAATGTTCCTCAAGGCTCCGCAATCGACGGCTTATCGTGGATTTTGGAATCTCCAGCCGCTGGGAAGCTTTGTTGATGCTACGGGCGTTGACGGTTTCGTAAAACAGCATCAACCCGTTGAGATCGAAATGACTTAGGTTTTTCACAAGCCTTCCTCCACATTTTGCCAACTGAGTTTATGTTGACGTGTCGTGACTATGGAGTCAGGTGGAAATCGAGCCGCAACCACTATTTCTACGTTTCATGCCGATAGCAGCTGATCAAGACGTCCGCCAAATCAGGATTTTCGAACGCATCAGGCGACCTCGCGAACGTCGCGTCGTTGAACTGCCAGCCGGGAGACCACTCGCTCCACAGGATGCGGCAGGGGTCGCGGCGGTGTTGCAACAGGTATTCGCGGCCACGCCCCGTCTGGAACAGAGGCCGATACCAGAAGACTTTTTCCAACGCGGGAGCGGTCGGGTGCCGTTGCCCGGTGACATCGATAATGTCGTAGCTGGCGCAGAAGACGAGGTCGCCGATCCGTTCCAGTCGTAGGGCCGCCGCCACGCAAGAGGCGTTTCCGTCCCAGTCGAAGCCTCCCAGAATGGGTCTCCGTCCTTCTCGGGCTCGATGAGTTTGGCTGCTGCTGGGTCTGAATAGGCCGCACTCGAAGGGAAAGCTGTCCCGCACGGCTAGGGCGATCGTGGGGACGTCGCTGATCGGCGCGCGTGGCGCAACGCCTGATGATCAGGAGGCGATCGACGACACCGTTGCTGGAGTTTGCGGAGCGAGCGTCTGGACGCCGGGGGAATGCCTGGCGCATGACCGGAATCGGCGAAGGAACCCGGATAATCGCCCATTTCCCGAGAGGCGTTTGATTGAGCGGCGATATCTTCATCAGATGAAGTCGATTTGTGCTACCGCCGATTCGAGCTCCTCTTCATCGCGCATTCCGCTCTGAAAAAGCTTCAGCAGGGTCGCCGCCAGTCCTTCCGCCTGCCTGCTCTTCTTTTCAATGCCAACTTCGGTGCAAGTTAAATCGAACACCCGCTGGAGCAAATCCAGCTCCTCAGGCTGCAACGGCTCACCATGTGTAAAACTGACATGCTCGGTAATCATGAGACGACCTCCTGGAGAGCCAATAGTATCCGGGCATTACTAAGGATTGCTTTACCCGGCTGAGGAAGGATCATCTAAACTTCTTGCCCGCCGAGTGCGTCACGGAACTGGACATCTCCCAACATCGCTCGTCTGTCGGATCTGCTTTAAAGCAAGAAGAAATAGGCAAGTGACAACAGGCCTGCCGTCCAAGCTGCAGTGATCATTAGCATTAAACCGAGGATGATTTTCTCCATGCAGCGGACATGCTGTACCTGCGAAGCAAATCAACCTCTATAGGACCTTAGTCCCGGCTTACGTCATCGGCGTTGCTAGTTTGCGCGGAATTGGCGATCAAGACTTCCCAGACTGATAGCGGGCACGCTCCCCTGAGTTGTGTGCATCGTCAGGATCTCGGCTTGCACCAACAGGCCGGTTCTATGCACGCGGCGGATGGCTTGGTTCAAAACGCGGAGCGCGTCGACCAGATGCTCTTCGGCTTCGGCCCGTTCTTCGAGGGCTGAGAGCTCTATGTTCATACTGGCTGTTTTACGCCGAAACCTTGCGCCGGTCACACCGCCGCGCCCCAACAGGGAAAGCCCGACCTCAGTTAGTAAGCCTAGTCCCCGTCTTTGCGGCTTTGCGGGCGATTTCCCCGAATGTCTGCACTAGCTGAGTCATAGTGTTCGGCTCGTAGTAGTAGTCGTCCTTGCCGCTCGAGCAAGCCTGGAGGAGCTCCTTGCCCTTCTCGGGTGCCATGAAGGCAATCGTGTAGATCTTGATGCCACTACCGGCAGCATCCTTGTCGTCCTTTGCCTGCTGACAAATGGCAAGCACTTGGTCATGGATCTTCTTGTTCCAGACCCCGCTGTTGCCGGTCATCTCACCATCGGTCATGAAGACGATGAAGCGCTCGAAGTATATATTCTTTTTCGCGTCGTGCGCCCTCTTCTCGGTGGTGTTTGCGCTCTTGAGGGCCGCCAAGGCATTAGTGAGAGCGCCGCTTGCATCAGTGCCGCCATCCGGCTTATCCGTAAGCTTGTTCACATATTTGGCAACATCGTTCGTGCCCCACTGGATCGTCTGTTCAGCCTTTGTCTTGTCATCGTAGGAATCGGCACCAACGCGGATGAGGCCGGATTTTGGATCAGCCTTTTTCAGCTCATCGAACATGACGCCCGCGGCGGCTTTAAGAGAAGCGATCTTGGCGATGTAGTTGGGAACATCGACCCAATCCTCTACAACCCGTTCGCATGTTTGGGTCTCGTTGCCTGGGCAAGGGTACTTCTCCTTGCGCTGCTTCTTGACCTTCTTGGTCGGCGTCACCGGGTCCACTGTTGAAGTATCCCAAGCCATCGAGCCAGATTCATCGAGTGCAAGATACATGGAAAGCGCGTTGCCCTGCCGACCGCTCGAAGCCCTCGTATCGATGGCGACGGACAAGGTCTTAAAACCGAAGACGGCGCTCATCCCATTCATCGGGATGTCATAGGTTGAGGTCATGTGGACATCGTAAATGTCGGAGTTGCTCGTCGATGTAGTTTTGCTTTCAAACTTCGTGCTGTCTCTGAGCTTCTTCTCTTGTTCGGCACGCTCTTGAGCGCTCATGGTGCTATCGGCAGCCAGTGCCTGGGAGACGAATGCTTTGAGTCCGAGGCTTTCAGCCTCCTCTGCTGTCATGTCGCCCTTCTCAGCCATGGCGGAGGCAACAGCCAAAGCCGCAGCATCTGCGACGGCCTGAATCTTGCCCTTCTCGTCAATGGCGCGTGTCACATCGATAGCAACGCCTGCAATCCCGAATAGGACTGGCAGCAGGATAGTCGTTGTGATGGCAAAGTTGCCCGAGCGGTCCGTTAGAAGACGCGAGAGATGACTGCGCGGCACGAGAAGCCTCCAAGCCGAAGATCGTTGCGAACTGGGCTAGGCATAGTCGAAATGAGTGGAGGTCCGCTAAATCGTTCCGTTAAACTTTTAAACTCGGCGCTGAAGTTGGATCAGTGTGGTCCATGCATGATCTTGATACGTCATCGCTGGTGAGGGATGCACTAAGATCACGAGTTCCAAACCGGCACCCAAGGCACAAAACGCTCGGTAGCGGCCTTTAACCCGTCTCGCTCCCGCAAACATCAAGATGGCGCAGGCCTCCTGCTCGCAAAAAAGACTAGCAATCCGACGGCGGTAAGCAGAGCCGCACCGAAGATCATCAACATAGGGTTGAGCGAAAACAGCTCCCCCAGACAAATCGTTTTTGCGGCACCTTCTGGTTTCATTCTGCTAGGTGTCTCCTGTTCTAGGCTGCGCCAAAAATAGGTCGTACTTCCCGCGCCACCAGATTGCGTTGCGCGGTGCTACCGCTCATCTTCGTGGCGCTCCAGAATTCCAATCGCCCATTCAAGCCAGTCAGGAATACGCCGATCGCCGGCCTTCCGGTGGCGAACGGATCGGGCGTCTAGCCCAACACGCCTCGCGAGGGCTGATTGCCAATTGTTTCCGTAGACGGCCGAGGCAAGTTTTTCGAAATCGGCAGGGCTCACTGGGAGAACACGCCCATTATTCCTCGAGCTGCGCGACATTCAATTGACCTTCTTGCCCGCGGTGTGGGTCATGGACCTGAAAATCTGTGAGTCGTCCGGCGGCTTGTCCCATGCAAGCTCAGCGGAGCAACGGGGGCATGGCATGCCCGCCGCGCCACAACCGCAGCAACGCGTTCCGCTCCAAGCCCGTGTTGGATGAGCCTCGCACACCGAGCCGGTATCCTGACATGTTTTGCATGCTCGCATTCCCGTCCTCCATTTCCCATCCGGGAAATGGAGTCGAAGGCCGCATGGTCAACGAGACCGGAAGAAGAACAAATACTCAAAAACAAGATTGACGCATTGAAAGGGTAGCAGGACCAATGGCAGGGAACGAAGAGATGGCCAATGGAGCTGGTTCTGCTGACTGATTTTATGACGTGTCGGCCGTTCGAGTTGGTTCACGGCGACCGGTTTTGTCCCACCATTCGCCCACTCATAGAATTCGCTAGTCGCCATTCCGCTCAAGCATTTTGAGGTGCTCCGTACATACGTCTATGACCAACTCCAGCAATACGGCTGCCCGCTCTCCCAGCCAGGCGAGCGCCTCCTGGCTGATCTCGTAGTGCTTTGAGTACCGTGCCTTCACATAGGCCTCGTTCAGCGTGTTGAACCAGGCGCGCTCGCGATGCTGATCGCGCGGGAACGCCTCGGCGAGGCGCCGGTCCTGTTCCTCGGCAAGCGAGCGCAGAAACTTGATGTTGTGGGAGGGTGGGCCATAGTTCGTGAGCGTCAACAGAACGCACGAATAAGCCTGCTCGAGCGATTGATGGAGAAGAAACGCAGCTTCTTTATTGCGGCCCCTGCTGAGCGTGTATTGCGAGGTGTCCAGAAAGCCAACCGCAGTGGGATGCCGTTCTTCAAAATGCTCCCTCGCGACCCGCAACCGGTCGGCCGGCGACAGCGGCTGCGGCTCTGCCAGCGGCTCATCATCCAGTTCGTAGAGGACTATGCCTTCCTTGCGGATATCGGAGAAGAAATACTGCCCCTCCTTCAGGTAGGTGTTCACCTCCCGCCTGGAATGTACGATGAAGCTCACCGGTGTTTCGATCGTTTTGTCGCGGATCAGCCGGTCGGCCGCCTTGTACCAGTAGTCGGCGAATTCGCAGAGCCTGCGGTCGTTGACGATGATCAGCAGATCGAAATCCGACCGATAACCCTTCATCGTGAACGGCTCGTCGACCCATCCACCCTTGGCATAGGAACCGAACAGGATGATCTTCAGGATCCGGCCGCGCTTCTTGAAGTCGGCAGTCCCCTGTTTCAGGGCGTCCTCGAATTCTTCATGCAGGATTTCCAGGACCCTGCCGAGCTCTCGCTGTTTGCGCGGTGGTATATGATCGAGCGACGATTTCATGAGCAATCGATAGGCGAAAGATCCCGCACCGTCCACTGGCAGTTCTGGTAGTCCCCCCGCGTCGACCGCCAGGGAATTCGGGCGGCGATTTGGTGTCCGAGCAGTGAAGCGCAGGTTGCCGCGAGCGGGATGGGCCGATGGATCGAGATTGGCGGTTGTTGCGTTGTTGTCGTATGCATGGGTCCGACCAATGGCGGGCCAAGGCGTTCCATGCCTCGCGGGTGCGCCCTGACAGACGGAGTTTGCGATTGAGTGTTGCCTTTACAAAGGAAGAGAGTTCCGAAACCGCTTCGGAAACCCTGCTGCCGGATCGTCCGATTTCGCCGCATCCGAACCTGGTGACCGAAGCGGGGCTGAAGGCCCTGGAATTGCAGCTCCGGCAGGCGCGCGAGGCCTATGGCGCGGCGAGCGCGATTGAGGACGTCAATGACCGGCGGCGCCAGCAAGCCAATCCGCTTCGCGATGTACGCTATTTTGCAGCGAGAGTTCACACGGCCCAGCTCGTTCCAGATCCCACATCGGTCGAGAATGTCGCTTTTGGCAGTACGGTGACCTTCAGCCGCGACGATGGGCGCGTGCAGACCTACCGGATCGTCGGAGAGGATGAAGCGGACCCCAAGACCGGATCGATTTCTTTCGTATCGCCGGTCGCAACGCTGCTGATGGGCAAGGCTGTCGGAGATGTCGTCGAGGCCGGCGGTCAGGAACTGGAGATCCTGGCAATCTCCTGAAGTGCTCATGTAGTCGCTGTATACGTGTTCAAACGGGGCAATGGCGGGTTGAGGAGGCGTCCGGTAATGGTTATCAGGTGCTGACCGCAAACGAACCTTCAGCGAACCACGAGGCGCATCCCGGCATGACACCAGATTTTCTCGTCACCCATTCGGGTGGCTTCCATGCCGACGAACTGCTGTCGAGCGTCGTCCTGACCCGGCTTTTCCCGAAGGCTCGGATCGTTCGCAGCCGGGCGCCGGAATGGATCGCGCCCTGTGCCGACCGCATCATCTATGACGTCGGCGGCGCCTATGACGCTGTGGCCCAGATCTTCGATCACCATCAGCGTGGCGCGCCGCTGCGCGAGGATGGCCAACCCTACAGCTCGTTCGGACTGGTCTGGAAGCATTATGGCCGTGACTACCTCGCCGCCCTGACCCTTCCCGAGGCTCATATCGAGACTTTGCACGCCTCTTTCGATGCGAGCTTCGTGCTCCCGGTCGATCTGATGGACAATGGTGCGCTCAGCCCCTCGATTGCGGGGCCGCTGGCTGGGCTCACTCTGCCCGCCCTCCTGGAAACCCTGAAACCCGTGTTCGACGAGAAAGACCCGGAAGCGGAAAACCGAGGTTTCCACGCGGCACTTGCGATTGCGCGCAGTTTCGTCGAGGCGCGGATCGCCCAGAGTGCCTCCAAACTGCGCGCCGAGGCGCTCGTGCATCAGGCGATCGTGGATACGGGCGAAGAGCGCATTCTGGAGTTGCCGACCGGAATGCCGTTCCGCCCGGCAATCATCAAGGCAGGCGCCGATCATCTGTTGTTTGTCGTTCACCCGCGCGACAAGGACTGGTGCCTTACGACCATTCGCCGAGCGGATGAAGGTTTCGAAGTGCGCGCCGATCTGCCGGCGGCGTGGGCCGGCCTGACCGACGGTGATCTCGAGGCAGTCTGTGGCGTCGCAGGCGCCAGCTTCTGCCATAATGGCCGGTTCATCGCCGCCGCCAGGACCCGCGAAGCAGCGCTCGCCATGGCGGAGCTTGCGGTGAGGGAAGCTGTCGCCAACGGGTTGAAGTAAAGGCGGGGAACGGCGGCAGCCGTGGAGACTTCTTGGGCCGGGCTTGCGCTTCCGGCGCCAAACAGATGTGCTAGAAGAACCCATCATGAGTTCCTCGCGGCCCCCATCGGCATCCACGATCCTGCATCACAGCCTCAGGCATCTGAGGGCGTTCCTCGCGGTCGTCGATACCGGTTCTGTGACCAAGGCGGCCGAAATCTGCTTCGTCTCCCAGCCGGCGGTCACCCAGGCTCTGTCGAAGATCGAAAAGACCGCCGGCCTGCCGCTGTTTTCCCGCACGCCGCAACGGGTTTTTGCCAATGGCGCCGGCGAGATCCTGGCGCTGCGCATCAAGCGGGCCTTCGGTTTTCTCGATCCGGCGCTGTCGGAACTGTCGCCGCGACTGCGGGTGACGGCGACGACCGCGCAGCTGAAATCGCTGATCGCGGTTCGGGAAACCGAGAACTTTACGCTGGCGGCGAACCGCCTGGGCCTCAGCCAGCCGGCGGTCTATCGCGCCGTCAGCCAGCTCGAGGAGGAGGCGGCGCGTCCCCTGTTTGAACGGACGTCCTACGGCATCGTCGCCACGCGCGCGGCCCACGCGCTCGCTCAGGCGGCAAGGCTCGCCTTCGTCGAGCTCGAACAGGCGGATGCGGATCTTGCGGAACTGACGGCGGCCGAGATCGGCCAGATCGTCATCGGCGCGACGCCGCTTGCCAAATCCTATGTGCTGCCGAAGGCGATCGCGGGTTTCCGGAAGATCCGGCCGAACCTGCCGATCCTGATCCAGGAGGGTCCCTACCCGGACCTGCTGGGTGCTCTGCGCCGTGGCGAGGTGGATTTCATGCTCGGCGCGCTTCGGGTGCCGGCCCCGATCGGCGATGTGGAGCAGAAGGTGCTGTTCCACGACACGGTGGTCATGGTTTCCGGGCAGGCGCATCCGCTGGCCAGCCGTGAGGAGCTGACGGTCGAGGACCTTGCCACCTTCCCCTGGGTCGTCAACCAGAGCGGGACGCCGATGCGCCGGTATTTCGACAGCGTCTTTGCCGGTTCGGCAAACGGGCCGCCGAAGAGCATCGTCGAGACCGGCTCGCTGATCCTGATGCGCGAGCTCCTCGATTCCACCGACCATCTCGGCTGCACATCCCGTCTCCAGGCGGAAGCGGAGATCGCCCGCGGGCTGATGCGGGCGCTGCCTTTCGACCTCAGCCACACATCGCGGCCGATCGGGGTGACGACGAGAAGGGACTGGCTGCCGACGGCCGCACAGCAGGCTTTCCTGGAATTTCTGCCCACCTGGTCCGATCGATCGCTATAACCATAACTTATGAGTCCGGCAGATGAACTGATTGAGCGTGGAGACGCGGCCGGGCTAAGGTGCAAATGTGCCAGGCAGGTGGAGAGACTGATGTTGGCGCGGGAATCGCCCGTCGCGGCCCATGGAGGTTGACGAGAAGTTGAAAATGATGGGACGTCGAAGTATCTCGACCCGTTGACTGACATACCGGCAGTCAACGATATAGGCTACCGGTTTTGGCGGGCCTGGGCTGAAGTCCGGCAGGGCCTCCATAAGAAAATTCCGCACTCGGAGGAGGAAATACATGCTGAACAGAAGAATTCTCATTGCAGCGGCGGGCGTAGCGCTCAGCTGCCTTGCGGCCATTCCGGCAGCCGCCCAGGAAACCATCAAGATTGGACTCATCCTGCCGATGACCGGTCCGTTCGCATCGACCGGCCGTCAGGTCTCGGCCGGTGCCAAGACTTTCATGGCGATGAAGGGTGACACCGTCGCCGGCAAGAAGATCGAGCTCGTCATCCGCGACGACGCCGGCACGGCCGACCAGACCCGCCGCATCGCGCAGGAACTGGTCGTCAACGACGGCGCCAAGGTTCTGGCCGGCTTCGGCCTGACGCCGCTTGCCATGGCGGTTGCCCCCGTAGCGACCCAGGCGAAGATCCCGTCAGTGGTCATGGCAGCCGGCACTGCGTCGATCACAAAGGCATCGGAATATATAACCCGCACCTCGGGCACCCTGCCGCAATATTCTTTGCCGGTCGGCACCTGGGCCGCCGCCAACCAGATCAAGAAGGTGGTGACGCTCGTTTCCGACTACGGCCCGGGCATCGATGCCGAAAAATGGTTCACCAAGGAATTCAAGGCCAAGGGTGGCGAGATCGTCGAGGCCGTGCGCGTGCCGCTCGCCAATCCGGACTTCGCACCATTTCTGCAGCGCGTCCGTGACGCCAAGCCCGATGCGGTCTTCGTGTTCCTGCCCTCGGGCGCCGGTTCGCTGTTCATGAAGCAGTTTGCTGACCGTGGCCTTGCCGATGCCGGCATCAAGCTGATCGCGACCGGCGACGTGACCGACGACGATATCCTCAATTCGATGGGCAAGCCGGCAATCGGCACCATTACCGGACATTTTTATGCTACCTCGCATGACAGCCCGGAAAACAAGGCCTATGTCGCCGCCTTCAAGAAGGCCAATGCCGACATGCGCCCGAACTTCATGTCGGTCGGCGGTTACGACGGCATGGCGTTGATCTACGCAGCGCTCGAAAAGACCAAGGGCGACGTCACCGGACCGGCCTTTATGGCAGCCGTCAAGGGCCTCACCTGGACGAGCCCGCGTGGTCCCGTCTCGATCGATCCAGAAACCCGCGACATCATCCAGAACATCTACATGCGCGAGGTCAAGGACGTGAACGGCGAGCTGCAGAACGTCGAGTTCCAGACGTTCAAGGATCTCAAGGATCCGGAAAAGGCCGACGCCAAGTAAGGGCAGGGATCGCCTCACCCCGCCTGCGCTTCGCTCGACGCATCCTCTCCCCCGTAAACGGGGCGAGGGGGAAACCGCAAACGGCGCGGCATATGCCTCCTCCCCGGCCTGACGGGGAGGGCAGGCGGATGAGAGCAGGTTCATAACAAGAAGGTCAGGGCACTTGAGCCGCTTCGTTTTCCCGGCGACAATGCCGGGCAACATCATCGCTCGCAGCAGGGCCTCGCAGAGAAGATTTATATGCTGACAATCCTGTTCGACGGCATCGCCTATGGGATGCTGCTTTTCATTCTGGCCTGCGGGCTGACGGTGACGCTCGGTCTGATGAACTTCATCAACCTGGCGCATGGCGCCTTTGCCATGGCCGGCGGCTACGTGACCGTGGTGATGATGAACCGCTACGGCATCTCCTTTTACTGGTGCCTGCCGGCGGCCTTCATCGTGTCGGCGCTGATCGGCCTTCTGCTGGAGCGGACGCTCTACCAGTGGCTCTACCAGGCGCCGCATCTGGACCAGGTGCTCTTCTCGATCGGCATCGTCTTCATGGCGATTGCCGCGACCGACTATTTCATGGGCGGCCAGCAGCAGCTGATCAACCTGCCGCCGGAACTTTCCGGTCGCATGGATGTGTTCGGCGTCGGCGTTGGCCGATACCGGCTCTTCACCATCATCGTCTGCGCGGCGCTGGCGCTGGCTCTGCAGCTGATCCTGTCGAAGACCCGCTTCGGCAGCCGGCTGCGCGCTGCCGTCGACGACCGGCGCGTCGCCATGGGCCTTGGCATCAACGTGCCGCTTGTCTTTGCGCTGACCTTCGCCTTCGGCTCGGGCCTTGCCGGCCTCGGCGGGGCGATGGGCGCGGAAATTCTCGGTCTCGATCCGAACTTCCCGCTGAAATTCATGATCTACTTCCTCATCGTCGTCTCCGTCGGCGGCACGTCCACCGTCTCCGGCCCGTTCCTCGCCGCCCTGCTGCTCGGCATTGCCGACGTGGCGGGCAAATATTACGTGCCGGCGATCGGTCCGTTCGTCATCTACGCGCTGATGATCGTAATGCTGATCGTTCGGCCGAACGGCCTCTTCTCAAGGGGCGGCCGATGAGCGTTCTTCCGCAGGAAACCACCGTGTCGCCAAATTCCTCCACCACTGCTGCCGAAAGCCGCGCTGCCAAGCTGATGAAGCGTAGAAGCCGTATCCGCTTCTACGAGATCATCGTCTGGATCGCCGCAATCGCCGCTTATTTTCTGCTGCCCTCGAAGATGCTGATCCTGACCGAGATCGCCATCCTGGCGCTGTTTGCCGTGTCGCTCGACCTGGTGCTCGGTTTCGCCGGCATCGTCTCGCTCGGCCATACCGCCTTTTTCGGCCTCGGCGCTTATGTGGCGGGCCTGTTGGCGCTGCATTTCATCGCCGAACCGGTAACAGGCCTGATCGTCGCCGGTATCGTCTCCGGCCTGCTCGGATTGCTCACCAGCTTCCTCATCCTGCGCGGTTCGGACCTCACCCGCCTGATGACCACGCTCGGCATCGGTTTGATGATGGCGGAAGTCGCCAACCAGATGGCCTGGCTGACCGGTGGCGCCGACGGGCTTTCCGGCTTTTCGCCCGGCCCGATCCTCGGCATGTTCGAGTTCGATCTGTTCGGCAAGGTCGGGTATCTCTATTGCGTCGACGTGCTCTTCATCGGCACGATGATCATGCGCCGTATCGCCTTCTCGCCCTTCGGCCTGTCGCTGAAGGCGATCAAGGGCAATTCCATGCGCTCTGCCATGATTGCCGTGCCAGGCCGCAAGCGCATCGTCATCGCCTATACGATCGCGGCGGTGTTTGCCGGCATGGCGGGGGCGCTGCTCACCCAGACGACCGCCTTCGTCTCGCCTGACGTGCTTGCCTTCCATCGCTCGGCCGACGTCCTGCTGGTGCTCGTCATCGGCGGTACCGGCTATCTCTATGGCGGCATCTTCGGGGCGATCCTGTTCACGCTGGTCAAGGACTGGCTGTCGGTGATCACGCCGCAATACTGGATGTTCTATATCGGCTTGCTGCTCGTCATCCTGGTGCTGATCGGCCGCGACCGGCTGTCGCGCTGGGTCGAATACCTGCCGGAACGCCTCTCGAAGAAGGAGGACCGCTAATGAGCGAGATCGTTCTCGAAACCAGACACCTGGTGCGCCGCTTCGGCGCCTTCCTCGCCACCAACGACGTGAGCCTGAAGGTCGAACGCGGCGCCCGCCACGCGCTGATCGGCCCGAACGGCGCCGGCAAGACGACGCTGATCAATCTCCTGACCGGCGTCCTGCCGCCGTCGGAAGGCCAGGTCTTTCTCGAAGGCGAGGACATCACCTCGATGGCCTCGTTCCGGCGGGTCAAACGCGGGCTGACCCGCACGTTCCAGATCAACCAGCTGTTCAACGAGTTCACCCCGCTTGAAACCGTGGCGTTGGCAATCGCCGAGCGCGAGGGTGTCGGCCACAATCTGTGGCGGTCGATCGCCGGTTACGGCAAGGTGGTCGACGAGGCGGCAACCCTGCTGGCGCGCTTCGGCCTTGCTTCTGTGATGGGCGAGCGCACGGTGATCCTGCCCTATGGCAAGCAGCGCCTGCTCGAGATCGCACTGGCCTTTGCGTCGAAGCCACGCGTTCTGCTGCTCGACGAACCGGCCGCCGGCGTGCCGGAAGACGAGCGGCACGAAGTGCTGCAGATCGTCTCCGACCTTCCGGCCGACGTCACCGTGCTCCTGATCGAGCATGACATGGATCTGGTCTTCTCGTTCGCCAACCGGATCTCGGTTCTGGTGGCGGGCGCCGTCTTCGTCGAGGGAACGGTTGCGGAAATCTCCACCGATCCGCGCGTCAAGGCGGTCTATCTTGGAGAAAATGCATGAGCGCCCCGGTTCTGGTCACCGAAAAGCTGGTCGCGGGTTACGGCGAAGCAAGCGTGCTTGCCGGCATCAGCCTGACGATCGAAGAGGGCAAAACGCTGGCGCTGCTTGGCCGCAACGGCACCGGCAAGACGACCTTCGTCAACACGCTGGCCGGCGTCACCACCCATCATTCCGGCTCGATCCACCTGATGGGACGCGACGTCACGAAACTGCGAGCCGACCGTCGTGCCGCGGCAGGCATCGGCTGGGTGCCGCAGGAACGCAACATCTTCAAGTCGCTGACGGTCGAGGAGAACATGACGGCGATCGCACGCCCCGGCGTCTGGACGCTGGAACGGGTCTACACGATGTTTCCGCGGCTGAAAGAACGCCGCAAGAACCTCGGCAACCAGCTCTCCGGCGGCGAACAGCAGATGCTGGCGGTCGGCCGCGCGCTGATGATCAATCCGAAACTGCTTCTCCTCGACGAGCCGACGGAAGGCCTCGCGCCGATTATCGTCGATGAGCTGCTGGCAGCCATTCAGCGGATCACGCAGGGCGAGGGCATGTCGGCAATCATCATCGAACAGAAGGCCCGCAAAGTGCTGCCGCTCTCCGACGATGCCGTCATCCTCGATCGCGGCGCGATCGTCTACCAGGGCACCAGTGCCGATCTGCTCGCCAACGACGATATCCTCGGCCAGCATCTGACCGTGGAAAAGGGTGCAGTCCATTAATTCTGAGAGAACGTGAGGGAGGGCGGATCCGCCCTTCTTTCCGAGGCAGGCAAGTCCCGGAAGCCATGCTCAGCTATTCGCACGGCCGAAACCATCAAAGGACTGATCTCGCCGAATTCGTTCAGTGAGCCGTGCCATCCACGATCACATGGTCGTGGTCCATCGAGCATTTCTCGATACGGGCATGCACCCTGTAGACGTCCCGCAGCATGTCGACCGTGACGACGTCGCGCGGGTAACCGCAGGCGCGCATGCGACCGTTGGCGATCACCAGAACCTTGTCGGCAAAGCGCAGCGCCTGGTTGAGGTCGTGGATGGCGATCATTACGACCATGCCCTTCGAGCGCGCCCGCCGCTGCATGAAATCGAGCACTTCCACCTGGCGGTGAAGATCGAGCGCGCTGGTCGGCTCGTCCATCAGCATGATTTCCGGTTCGCGCACCAGCGCCTGCGCGATCGATACCAGTTGGCGCTGGCCGCCGGAAAGCGCGCCGAGATCGCGAAACGCGATGGAAGTGATGTTGAGCGCCCGCATGATTTCGTCGATGAACGAGAGGTCGCTGTCGCTGACGCTCCAGGACTGGCCTTGCTTACGGGCAAGAAGAATGGATTCGTAGACGGTCAGAACCGCATTGGCCGAGGTATCCTGCGGCATGTAGGTGATGGCGTTCTTGGTCCTGGCGCCATCGATGACGATATTGCCCGGCCCCTTCAGGAGACCGGTGATGCGCTTGAACAGCGTCGACTTGCCGGCGGCGTTGGGGCCGATGACGGCAATCAGCTCGCCGGCCTTCATGACCGGGGTCGTCACGTCTTCCACGAACAGCTTGCGGCCGTGATAGGCGCCGACCGATTGCAGTTGCATCGCTACCATGACCGGCTCCGATTCGAGAGGATGAGCGAGAAGAAGAACGGAACGCCGACCAGCGCCGTGATGATGCCAATCGGAAAGACGACGCCCGGAATGATCGACTTCGAAACGATCGAGGTGAGCGACAGCAAAAGCGCGCCCGACAGGATCGAGCCTGGCAGGAAAAAGCGCTGGTCCTCGCCGAGGATCATGCGGGCGATATGCGGGCCGACCAGGCCGACGAAACCGATCGTTCCGACGAAGCTGACCGGCACGGCGGCGAGCAGCGAGATGATCAGCATGGTTTCGAGCCGGATGCGCCGGACATTGACGCCGAAGCTGGCGGCCTTGTCCTCGCCGAGCCGGATCGCGGTCAGCGCCCAGGCATGGCGCGCAAACAGCGGCAGCGCAATCAACAGGACGGCGAGCGTGATGCCGATCTTCGGCCAGGTTGCCTTGGTGAGGCTGCCCATGGTCCAGAAGACGACGGCCGACAGCGCCTGCTCGGAAGCCAGATATTGCAGGAAGGCGAGCAGGGCGTTGAACGTAAAGACCAGCGCGATGCCGAGCAGGACGACCGTCTGCACCGAGACGCCACGCATCTGCGAGACGAAATGGATGAACAGCGTGGCGATCAGCGCCATGATGAAGGCATTGGCCGGTACGAGCAGGGTGGCCGCAACCGGCAGGATGGAGACGCTGGTGACGATCGCCAGGGCCGCCCCGAAACTGGCGGCGGCCGAGATGCCGAGCGTGAACGGGCTTGCGAGCGGATTGGCAAGGATGGTCTGCATCTGCGCCCCGGCAACCGAAAGCGCTGCGCCGACCACGATTGCCATGACGGCGACCGGCATGCGGATGTCCCAGACCACGGCACGGATCTGGGCCGAGACGGAGGAGGGGTCGATCAGCGCGGCGATCACCTCGCCGAGACTGTAGCGGGCAGGGCCCCAGGCGAGATCGACGGCAAACGACAGACAAAGGGCGGCTGTCATGGCAGCGAGGATCATGAGCTTGCGGCGGGCGAGGGCGCGATAGCGCTCCCGCCCGGCTTCAGCTTCGATCGGCAATGCGGCGATCTCGGCCATATCGGGTTACTTTGCCGCCTTGGCGTCGATCCAGTAGCCCGGCTGATACGGAACCGGCAGGAATTTCTCGTGGAATTCCTTGAAGGTCGCATCCGGATCGAGATCGGCGAACAGCTCCGGGTGGAACCATTTTGCCATCCGCTGTACGGCCACGAACTGATATGGGCTCGTGTAGAACTGATGCCAGATGGCGTGGACATTGCCGCCTGCAACAGCCTTGGAGCCGGTGAAGGCCGCATTCTGCATCAGGTCGTTCAGCGCCTTGCGGCTATTCTCGGCGGTGGCGGCGGCCGTCGGGCCGACATTCACGAAGTCCTTGGCGTTCTTGGTCTGGCTCCAGTTGGAACCGGTGACGACGATCACGTCCGGATTGGAGGCGACGACCTGCTCGGCATTGATCGAGCCGGTATAGCCCGGCAGGAAGTCCGAGCCGAGGTTGTGGCCGCCGGCCCAATCCACCATCAGGCCGAAATTGTCCGGGCCGAACGTGCCGCAGCACTCGACGAGGCCGGCCGCGCGATACATGAAGACATTGGGCTTCTTCGGGTTGGCCGCCTTCAGCTTGTCGGTAACGCGGGCCATCTGCTGCTTCCAGTAGGCGGCAACGGCTGCGGCGCGATCCTCGTGACCGAAGATCTGGCCGAGAACCTTGAGGCTCGGTTCGGTATTGTCGAGGATGTGTTCGCGGAAATCGATATAGACGATCTTCACGCCGATCGTGTTCAGCATGTCCTCGAGCTTGACCTCGTCTGCGGCCTTCTTGTTGCCGATCGGCAGCAGCATGACGTCCGGGTTCAGCTTGACGACGGTCTCGGTCTGCAGCGTGCCGTCGGTCAGGTTGCCGAGGAACGGCAGTTCCTTGCCCTTCGGGAATTTCGCGAGATAGGTGTCGTAGCCATCCTTGTCGGTGGTCATCAGGTCGTTGCGCCAGCCGACGATCCTGGCGAAAGGATCTTCCTTTTCGATCGGGGCGACCGAATAGAGCATCCGGCCTTCGCCGAGAATGACGCGCTCGACCGGCTTGTCGAACTTCACTTCACGGCCTGCGACATCCTTGACGGTGAAGGACTGCGCCTGCACGGAAAAGGGCAGAAAGCTTGCCAGAACAACCGTTGATGTTGCAAGCATTTTCGCGAAATTCATCTGGAAACTCCCCCGATGTCTGATAATGTCCGCATGCATATGAAATATGACTTTTGGAATCAAGTTCTATGTTTTAGAGCTTTTCCAAAGTAGTCTGACTATCGGGGCGCCTATAATGAATTCGATGAACTCCAACTATTCCATCCGTGACGAAATCCGCGACTTCTGGTCGGAGAGGGCGGCGACGTTCGACGAGAGCGTCGGCCATGAAATCTTCTCGGAGGAGGAACGCAAGGGCTGGCAGCGGCTGATCCGCAAGCATCTGGGTGATGGCGCCGGCCGCGCTGCTCTGGACCTCGCCTGCGGCACCGCCGTCATCTCGCATCTGATGAACGACGCCGGTTTCAAAGTCACCGGTCTCGACTGGTCGGATGCGATGCTGTCACAGGCGCGCGCGAAGGCCGAGAAGCGCGGCACCGATATCCGCTTCGTGTCCGGCGATGCTGAAAACACCATGGAGCCGAAGAACAGCTACGACGTCATCACCAATCGGCATCTGGTGTGGACGCTGGTCGATCCGCCGGCCGCCTTTGCGGAATGGTTCTCCGTCCTGAAACCGGGCGGCAAGCTGCTGATCCTCGACGGCAACATGGGCAAGGAGACCTGGGTCAAGGGCCTGCAGAAGCTTTGGTCAAGGGTGACCGGAAAGCCGGTGCGAAGCCATATGAGCCCGGCCATGGCGGCGCGCCACCAGAACATCCGCTCGCGCGTCTATTTCTCCGACGCGATGCCGGCGGAAGCAGTGGTCGATCTGCTGACCAAGGCGGGTTTCGTCAATATCGTTGTCGATCGCAAGCTGTCCGACATCCATTGGGCCCAGGCCCGAAAGATGCCCTTCCTGCGCGGCCTCGAACGCATGGTGCAGGAACGCTTCGCGATCTGCGCGACGAAGCCGGAATAATCTCACGATATGAGGTGGCACTTGGCGGCCGCCTTTCGCTCCACCGCAAATATGCACAGCATTTATGGTCGCCTGACATGATTGTGACCGGGCTGTGACCGCGGGGCATTAACCTTTGACGGCTTCCCCCGAAACCCGGGGGAAGCGCAAGGTAACGCGGATCACGATCGGGCCTCATCCGGGCCCCGCGAGTGTCTCGTTTCGGGACGAGCGCCCGATGCACTTAACCTTGTGATAACCGATCGATTTTTGAATGGGCTATCTTCTGCGCGTGGCCATCGACGCCGCGACTCCTCGCCATTTCCGACCATGGAGACAAGATTGTCCATCAAGCTTTTTACCCTTTCCGCGCTCGCTCTTTCCACAATCGCAGCACCCGTCCTTGGCCAGCCCACCCCGAGCATGGTGAGAAAATTCGATGCCTGGGGCGTCTATTCCTACAAGGGCGACGGCGGCGCGACCTGCTACGTGCTGACCACGCCGACGCAGATGCAGCCCGCCAATGTCGATCACGGCGACAACTTTTTCCTGGTCGCGCCAAAGCCTTCCGGATCCGGCTTCTATCCGCAGGCGATCATGGGCTACGACCTCAAGGGCGGATCGCAGATGACGGTCACCGTAGACGGCCGGACCTTTGCCCTGGAGCCGAAGGGCAATTCCGGCTGGACGAAGCAGGAAAGCATCGATGCCGCTCTTATCGCGGCGATGAAATCGGGAAGCAGCATGACGCTCGAAGCGGTCTCCCAGCGCGGCACGCAGACCAGCTACACCTTCTCGCTTTCCGGCGTGAGCGCGGCATTGACCCAGGCGGGGCGCTGCGGTTGACGGGGTTTCGCTCGCGTTGTCATGACGGATATGATGTCTGTCATGACAACGATTGGAGCGACTGCCATGAACCTGCAGATACGTGACCCCCTTGCGCATGAACTAGCCCGCAAACTGGCAGAGAAGCGAAAGATTACATTGACCGAAGCGGTGATCGTAGCCCTGAAAGCGGAGCTGGAAAAGGAAAACTCCGCACAGGAGAGGAGCAGATCGCTCGTCGAGCGGCACGCCTTCCTGGCTGAAAAGTTGAAGGCACTTGGCGCCGGTGAAGGCCGCGAGATGACCAAGGACGAGATTGATGAGATAGGGGGCCACGAGTGTTCATCGATACCTCGGTGATCGTGGCAATTCTTGCGCAGGAAGATGACGGCTCCGTCTGGTCGAAACGGATGGAGGGTGCAGAGCGCCTCCTGACCAGCCCGCTTGTTATTCTTGAGGCAACGCTGGTTCTGTCGACCAGGCGGATTGCCGATCCACTTGTGACCCAGATGGTGGTTTCGGACTTTCTCCGAAGCAGCGGCGTCGAGATCGTCCCAATCGAGGAAGCAGATGGCGAAGTGGCGGCCCTGGCTCTCTGCGATTACGGGAAGGGCAGAGGGCACCCGGCGCGGCTTAACCAGGCCGTTGCCTCTCTTATGCCTGCGCCAAAAATCGCGGCCCGTCGCTGCTCTACAAGGGTGACGACTTTGCCCGTACGGACCTCGGCTGAAACCCGTCGCCCTGCGTCGAAAATAGCCGTCGGCGGCCATGGCTTTTTCGTGACCATGCCCTAATTGACGATTGTCAAAAAGGCTGTCCGAGGTGATCGTTGTCATGTAAGACGGCAGCATAGCGCCGATCGCCGCCCGAAAGCCCGATGATGAATCATTCGACTGCCGAGACAGCCTTTCTTTCCCATAGCGGCGAAATGGCCCGTCTTATCGCGGCTTTCGATTGGGCCGGCACCTCGCTCGGGCCAATCGCGGCCTGGCCGCAGAGCCTCAAGACCACGATCTCCCTCATGCTCCGTTCGCCGGTTCCGATCGTCACGCTGTGGAACGAGGACGGTGTGATGATCTATAACGACGCCTATTCCGATTTTGCCGGACGGCGCCATCCCGGCATCCTCGGCTCCAAGGTGCGCGAGGGCTGGCCTGAAGTGGCCGACTTCAACGACAACGTCATGAAGGTCTGTTTCGCCGGCGGCACGCTTGCCTATTCCGACCAGGAAATGGTGCTCGACCGCTCGGGCGTGCCCGCCTCCGCTTTCATGAACCTCTATTATTCCCCGGTCTACGACGAGGCCGGAAAACCTTTCGGCGTTGTGGCGATCGTCGTGGAAAACACTGCCAAGGTGCGAGCCGAGCGACGGCTGCAGGGCGAGGGCGAGCGTCTGAGACTGATGTTCGATCAGGCGCCGGGCTTCATGGCCATGGTGATCGGACCGGACCATGTTTTCGAAATGGCGAACGGCGCCTACATGCGCCTTGTCGGCGGCCGGGAACTGCTCGGTCGGCCTATCCGCGAAGCCCTGCCGGAAGTGGCCGAGCAGGGTTTTTCCGACCTGCTCGATGAGGTCCGCAGAAGCGGTCGTCCCCATCTCGGCCAGGGGGTGAGCGTGATGCTGGCGCGTCGGCACGGCCAGCCGCCGGAAGAGCGTTTCGTGGATTTCGTCTTTCAGCCGATCGTCGACGATGCCGGCCAGCCGACCGGCATCTTCATCCAGGGCAGCGACGTCACCGATCAGAAGAAGGCGGAGATCGCGCTTCTCAAGGAGACCCGGCATCTCGAGGTGCTGAACCGGCTCGGCGCCGAACTTTCCGCCGAACTGGACCTGGAAAAGGTGGTGCAGATGACCACCGATGCCGGCGTGGAACTGACGGGCGCACAATTCGGAGCTTTCTTCTATAACGTGGCCAACGAGCGCGGCGAGAGCTACATGCTCTATGCCCTGTCCGGGGTTCCCCGCTCGGCGTTCGAGAAATTTCCAATGCCGCGCAACACGGCGGTTTTTGCCCCGACCTTCGGCGGCGAGGGCGTCATCCGCTCCGACGATATCCTGAAGGATGCCCGCTACGGCCGGAATGCCCCGTATTTCGGCATGCCGAAGGGTCATCTGCCGGTGCGCAGCTATCTCACGGTTCCGGTGATCTCGCGCTCCGGCGAGGTGATCGGCGGTCTGTTCTTCGGCCATGCCGAGCCGGCTCAGTTCCGCGAGGAGCATGAACGGTTGGTCGTGGGGGCTGCCGGCCAGGTGGCGATCGCCATAGACAATGCGCGGCTTTTCCGCGCCGCGGAACGCGATCTTGCCGAACGTCAGCGCGCCGAGGAAGCGCTGCAGGTGCTCAATGCCGGCCTCGAACAGAAGATCGCCTCCGAGATCTCCGAACGTATGAAGATGGAAGAGGCGCTGCGCCAGAGCCAGAAGATGGAAGCGCTCGGTCAGCTGACAGGCGGCGTCGCGCACGATTTCAACAACCTGCTGCAGGTGATTTCCGGCAATCTCCAGCTTCTCGCCAAGGACGTCGCCAGCAACCAGCGGGCAAGCCGCCGGGTGGACAATGCGCTTGCCGGGGTGCAGCGCGGTTCCAAGCTCGCAAGCCAGTTGCTCGCCTTCGGCCGCCGCCAGCCGTTGGAGCCCAAGGTCGTCAATATCGGCCGGTTCCTCATCGGCATGGAAGAGCTGCTGCGCCGGACGCTCGGCGAGGATATCGAGGTCGAGACGGTCCGCTCCGGCGGCCTCTGGAACGTGCTGGTCGACCCGACGCAGATCGAGAATGCGCTGCTCAACCTCGCGATCAACGCCCGCGACGCGATGGAAGGCGGCGGCAAGCTGACGATCGAGGCCGGTAACGCTTTCCTCGACGACAATTATGTGCGCCAGCATGCGGATGTACCAGCCGGCCAATATGTGATGCTGGCGGTGACCGACACGGGCACCGGCATGACGCCGGAGGTGATGGAACAGGTGTTCGAGCCGTTCTTCTCGACGAAGCCCGTCGGCAAGGGCACCGGCCTTGGCCTCTCGATGGTCTACGGTTTCGTCAAGCAGTCCGGTGGCCATATCAAGATTTACAGCGAGCTTGGGCAGGGCACGACCGTCAAGATCTATTTCCCGCGCATCCAGCGCAGCGAGGATCTCGTCACCGACGCCGATTTCGGCCCGGTGACCGGCGGTACCGAGACAATTCTGGTGGCGGAGGATGACGAGCAGGTGCGCGCCACCGTCGTCGAACTGCTCGGCGATCTCGGCTATGCGGTGCTGAAGGCGAAGGACGCCGCTGGCGCGCTGAGCGTCATCGAAAGCGGCGTACCGGTCGATCTTCTGTTCACTGACGTGGTAATGCCGGGACCTCTGAAAAGCACCGAGCTTGCCAGGCACGCACGCGAGCGGATGCCTGACATAGCCGTGCTGTTCACCTCCGGCTATACGGAAAACTCGATCGTGCACGGTGGCAGGCTCGATCCCGGGGTCGAACTGCTCTCGAAACCCTATACCCGCGAGGCCTTGGCGCGAAAAATCCGCCACGTGCTGAACGGCCAGCAGCACCGCAACCGGGTTAGGGCGTCGTTCGCAGCCAAGCCGCCCGCCCCGCCGATCGGGCAGCGGCCGGTTCCGCCGCGTTATTCCGTGCTGCTGGTCGAGGACGATTTCCTGATCCGCATGAGCACGGCCGATCTGCTGGCCGAACTGGGGCACCAGGTTTCCGAGGCCTCGACGGCGGAGGAGGCGATCATCATGATTGAGGAGCGCAGCTTCGACGTCGTGGTCACCGACCTCGGCCTGCCGGGTCTCTCCGGCGGCGAGTTCGCACAGCAGGCGCGCAAGCTATCTCCCGATGTCGGTATCGTTTTTGCAACCGGAAACGACCTCATTCCCGACGATGCGGCAGTCGAAGGCGCAGTGCTTCTGAAAAAACCCTACGGCAGCCAGGAGATCGCAACAGCCTTCGAGAAGATTGCGGTGCAGAAGGGCTGAGAACCGGTCTTCACGCCCGTCAGGCCGGATGACCGCGCTGTCATCCTCAATTGCGGGAGGGTCGCGGACGGCGCCTTGCGACCGCGAAGGCTGCCATGCCCCGATATGATCGGAGCCCCTCTTTTTAAACGCACCTCACCACCACTCGTAAAAATGCGATACCGGCCCGTGGCCGGTGCCGACGGTGAGGGTATCGGCGGCGGCGATCGCTCCGGCGAGATAGGTCTTGGCGACGGCGACCGCATGCGCGGGCGAGGCGCCCTTTGCGAGCTCGGCGGCGATGGCGCTGGACAGCGTGCAGCCGGTGCCGTGGGTGTTTCTGGTCGCGGTGCGCCTGCCCTCGAACCAGTGGATGCCGCTGGCGTCGGCCAGTACGTCCGGGCTGTCTTCGCCTTCCAGATGACCGCCCTTCACCAGGACGGCCTTGGGGCCGATCTTCAACAGCCGCTCGGCCTGGGCTGCCATCTCTTCGCGGGTCGCAGCGATCGTCTCGCCGAGCAGAGCAGCTGCTTCGGGCAGGTTGGGGGTGACGACGGCGGCGAGCGGCATCAGCTTGTCGGTGACAGCATCCACCGCATCGAGCGCCAGCAGCGGCGAGCCGCCCTTGGCGATCATCACCGGATCGAGCACGATCGGCACGGTATCGCGATAGGGGCGCAGCACCTCGGCGACCGCCTCGGCGATCTCGGCATTGGCGATCATGCCGATCTTCACCGCGTCGACGCGCACGTCGAGAAAAATGGAGCGGATCTGGTTTGCGACGAAGTCGGCGGGCACTGCATGTACCCCGGTGACCCCTTGGGTATTCTGGGCGGTCAGCGCGGTCAGGGCCGCCATGCCATAGGTCCCGCGCGCTGCGAAGGTTTTCAGATCCGCTTGGATACCGGCGCCGCCGGAAGGGTCCGAACCGGCGACCGACAGGACATTTTTGATGTCGGCCCTGCTCATGCGCGTGCCCTTTCGATTTCCGCGGCAATTTTGCGGGCTGCGGCTTCAGGATCGGGCTGGCCGCAGATAGCGGAGACCACCGCGATGCCCTTTGCGCCGGCACCGAGCGCCGGGCCGGCATGTTCCGCCTTGACGCCGCCGATCGCGACCGCCGGAACCGGGGCCATGGCGGCGATGCGCGCAAGACCGTCGAAACCGATCGGCTGCTTGTGGTCGGGCTTGGTGCTGGTCGCAAACACAGGACCGATGCCGACATAATCGACGATGGACGGATCCACCCGCCGCGCCAGTTCCTCTGTCTCGACCGAGAGGCCGAGAATCATGCCGTGGCCGACGCGCTGCCGCGCCATCACTGCCACCATGTCGCTCTGGCCGACATGCAGGCCTTCGGCGTGGATCGCAATGGCCGCCTCCACGTCATCGTTGATAATGAGAGGCACGCCGGTGCCGGCCAGCACCGCCTTCAGCGCCCGGCCGGTTTCGACCATTTTTGCCGTATCCGCCTGCTTGTCGCGCAACTGGACGATGGTGACGCCGCCGGCGACGGCCAGCCTTGTCGTCTCGATCATGCCAATGTCGCGGCAGAGATCGGGATCGAGGACGAGGTAGACGGAAAGGTCGAAGGTCTTTTTCATGCGGCCACGATCCTTGCCTTTGCATCGAGCGTCTCGCCGGTCAGCGCCGCGAGACGGTCGAGGAAGATCGGCGAGAAGAAGCCGGGACCGGAGGCGGTGAAGGCCGCTTCCTCGCCCGCGACAGCGAACATCGCGAGTGCGGCGACTGTCGCCTCGAAGGGATTGTCCGCGGTGGCGGCAAACGCGCCGACCAGGCAGGTGAGCGAGCAGCCGAGCGCGGTGACCCGCGGCATCAGGGCCGAGCCGCCGAGGATGCGGACTGAGCGCCGGCCGTCGGTGACGAAGTCCACCTCGCCGGTGACGGCCACCACGCAGGCGTTCTGCCTGGCAATGGCGATGGCGGAGCTTTCGGCCGCCGCGACGCTGTCGCCGCTGTCGACGCCATGGCCGCTCGACTGGCTGCCGGCCAGCGCGATGATTTCAGAGGCATTGCCGCGGATGACGGTGGGCTTCAGTTCCATCAACTCTGCAAGCGCTGCGCGACGATAGGCGGTGGCGTAATGGGCGACGGGGTCGAGCACCCATGGCTTGCCAGCTTCTGCGGCGGCCGAGGCTGCCGCCTTCATGCCGGCCAGGAAGTCCGGCGACAGAGTGCCGATATTGATCGTCAACGCCGCGGCGATGCGGGCGAATTCGCCGGCTTCTTCCTTCGTGTGCACCATGGCGGGCGAGGCGCCGGCCGCGAGCATCACGTTGGCGGCGATGTTCATCGCCACGAAATTGGTGATGTTCTGCACGAGCGGATTTTTTTCGCGCATCGCGGTCAGCAGCTGGCCGGAGGTCTGTCCTGGGCCCCCAAGGGGCAGTGTCGTCTGCATATCTGCCTCGTTCGGCGGGGCAGGCGCAGGGCGCGATGTTGAACGCCCGGACGACTCCCTCCGCCAGCATGATCTGGTTCAGGTTCTAAGGGTGCTTCTCAGCCCGGCTTTGCCGGACGCCCCTGTCTTCACCAATGGCTTACAGCAAAGACAATGCGCTTCGCCAGTGATTTTTTCTGATTTTGGGCCTTGCAGCTCTAGTCGCTAGAGGTTGTAGAGACGGGGCTCGATCCAACGGGAATGAGACGATGAACGCGACGACGCAGGCACGATACAAGGTTGGCGGCATGGATTGCGCCAGTTGCGCGACGAAGATCGACACCGCGGTGCGCCGCATGCCGGGCGTCGAGGACGTGACCGTTTCGGTTGCCTCGGGCACGATGACCGTGAAGCACGACGGCACGGGCGACCTCGGTGCCATCGAAAAGAAGGTCGTGGGGCTTGGGTATTCGCTAAGGGCACTGGGTCAGAAGGCGCCGGCTAAGGGCGGAGCGGGCGGCCCCCTCACCCCGCCTCCGCTCCGCTCGGCGGACCTCTCCCCGAGGGGAGAGGAGGACGGAGACGGTGCGGCAAGTCTTCTTCTCCCCCGCGGGGAGAAGGTAGGAGCGGAGCGGTCGGATGAGGGGGCCGGCGCGCGCAGCCACGAACATGGGCAGAGCTGCGGCCACGACCACCATCATGATGGCGCGCACGCCCAGCCCCACCACGACCACGGCACGACAGACATCGAAGGCCTGCACGGCCACGATGACGGACCGATGGACGGGCCTTGGTGGAAATCGGCCAAGGGCCGGCTGACGCTCCTGGTCGGCATCGCGTTGGCCGCGGCCTACGGGATCGGCCATCTCGTGCCCACCTATGACACCTATATCTTCACCGCCGCGATGCTGATCGGCCTCGTGCCGATCGCCCGCCGCGCCGTCATGGCCGCGCTTGCCGGCACACCGTTTTCGATCGAGATGTTGATGACGATCGCCGCCGTCGGCGCTGTTATCATCGACGCATCGGAAGAGGCCGCCGCTGTGGTCTTCCTGTTTCTCATCGGCGAACTGCTGGAAGGGGTCGCGGCCGGCAAGGCGCGGCAGAGCATCCAGAGCCTGACGGCGCTGGTGCCGAAGAACGCGCTGCTCGAAGAGAACGGCCAGACCCGCGAAGTACCGGCCGAGAGCCTTGGCATCGGCGCGACCATCCTCGTACGCCCCGGTGACCGTATTTCGGCCGACGGCATCATCATCGCGGGCGAAAGCGCGATCGACGAAGCGCCGGTGACGGGCGAAAGCACGCCCGTCTCAAAGGGCATCGACGACGCGGTGTTTGCCGGCACGATCAACGGCGATGCCGCCTTGCGGGTTCGCGTGACAGCAGCTGCCGAGGACAATACGATTGCCCGCGTCGTGCGGCTGGTCGAGGAGGCGCAGGAGAGCAAGGCACCGACCGAACGCTTCATCGACCGGTTCTCGCGGTACTACACGCCGGGCGTCGTCGCAGTGGCGGCCCTGGTCGCCATCCTGCCGCCGCTCATTGCCGGCGCGTCCTGGAGCGAGTGGGTCTACAAGGGCCTGGCGATCCTGCTGATCGGCTGCCCCTGCGCGCTGGTCATCTCGACGCCGGCGGCGATTGCCGCATCGCTGTCTTCCGGTGCCCGCCGCGGCCTGCTGATGAAGGGCGGCGCGGTGCTGGAAACCCTCGGCAGGATTACCGCGGTCGCACTCGACAAGACCGGCACGCTGACGGCCGGCAGGCCTCAGGTGACAGATGTCATCGCCTTTGGCCGCAATGCGGAAGACGTGTTGCGTTTCGCCGCCGCGCTCGAAACCGGCTCGAGCCATCCGCTTGCCGCCGCCATCCTCGCCAAGGCTGCCGATGACGAGGTCGAGATCCCGCCGGCGACGGATGCCAAAGCACTTGGCGGCAAGGGCGTGACGGCGATTGTCGAAGGCCAGGAGGTATTCCTCGGTTCGCCGAAAGCCGCGGCCGAACGGGTTTCGCTTCCGATGGCGCATGGCCGACGGATCACCGGCCTCAACGACGAAGGCAAGACCGTCTCGGTGCTGACCGTCGGCGGGGTCCTCGCCGGTGCCGTCGCCATGCGCGACGAACCGCGCCCCGACGCCAGGGCCGGCTTGAAGGCATTGACCGATGCCGGCATCAGGACCGTCATGCTGACCGGCGACAATGCCCGCACCGCCGCCGCGATCGGCAAGGACCTCGGCATCGAGGTGCGTGCCGAGCTGATGCCGGAAGACAAGAGCCGCATCGTCGGCGAACTGAAGCGCGAGGGTTATGTGGTCGGCAAGGTCGGCGACGGCATCAACGACGCGCCCGCACTTGCCGCCGCCGATGTCGGCATCGCGATGGGCGGCGGCACCGACGTGGCACTCGAAACTGCCGACGCGGCAGCACTGCACGGCCGGGTCGGCGACATTGCCGCCATGATTGCGCTGTCGAATCGGACGATGCGCAATATCTACCAGAACATTACCATCGCACTCGGCCTGAAGGCCGTCTTCCTGGTCACTACCGTTCTGGGCATCACTGGATTATGGCCGGCGATCCTCGCGGATACGGGAGCGACCGTACTGGTGACGATCAATGCGCTGCGGCTGCTGCGGGTGAGGGCGGTTTGACTGGCAGCCGGATGAGGGACAGCTCTGAAGGGGACGCACCTTTTCAAAGCGTCTGCGCAAAAACCGCGAAAGCCTCGTATGGCTTCAGCGCTAGGTTCTCACCCAGCCGGTCGACCGATTCATAGTTCGAGATCAGGCACTCGCCGGACACCCTCAATTCGCCCGGCAGCTCGACTGGCACGTCGCGGGCCGTGAAATTGGCCGCCACCACCAAACGTTCCCCGTCGAGCGTTCGCGAGTAGACGAAGACGTCCGGATGGCTGTCGAGCCAGCTCTGATAAATCCCATAGACGATCACCGGGTGGCGTTTCCTGAGCGCGATCAGCTTGCGATAATGGTTCCAGATCGACTTTTCGTCGGTCATTTCACGTTCGGCATTGATCGTCGGATAATTGGGATTGACCTCGATCCACGGCATGCCTGTCGAGAAGCCGCCATAGGGCGCGGCGCTCCATTGCATCGGGGTGCGGGCGTTGTCGCGGGCGTTTTCGTTGGCGCCCCTGATGAATTCCTCCGGCGACAGGCCGGCCTCGATATGCAGCCGGTGCATGTTGAGCGTCTCGATGTCGCGATACTGCTCGATCGTCGTGAACGGCACGTTGGTCATGCCGATCTCCTCGCCCTGATAGATGAAGGGCGTACCCTTCATCAGGTGCAGCACGGTCGCCAGCATCTTGGCCGATTCCACCGGATGGCCGGTCGCATCTCCATATTTGGAAACGGCGCGCGGCAGGTCATGATTTCCCCAGAAGAGCGAATTCCAGCCGTCGTCCGACAGCGCGTATTGCCACTTGCCGAGCACCGATTTCAGTTTCACCAGGTCGAACGGTTTCGAGCGCCATTTGCCGAATATCTCATCCCATTGCTGGGTCACATGCTCGAACTGGAAGACCATCGACAGTTCGTGGCGGTTGCGGCCGGAATAGAGGAGAGCGGAACCGGGCGTCGCGCTCCACGTCTCGCCGACGGTCAGAATATCGCGATTGCCGAATGTCTTGCGGTTCATTTCCTGAAGGTATTCGTGCAGGTGCGGACCGTCGTGGACGATTTCCCGATCTGCCTGCTTGCCGATATAGTCGATGACATCCATGCGGAAACCGGCAATCCCCCGCTCCAGCCACCAGTTCATCATCTTGTAGATCTCGTCCCGGACCGCCGGGTTTTCCCAGTTGAGATCCGGCTGGCGGGTCGAGAACAGGTGCAGGTAATATTCGCCGCTCAGCGGATCGAGCGTCCAGCCCGGCCCCCCGAAGGAGGACCTCAGGCTGTTCGGCGGCCCGCCGTCAGCGGCCGGCTTGCGCCAGATGTAGAAATCGCGGAACGGGTTGCCAGGGCCTTTGCGGCTCTCGAGGAACCACGGATGCTCGTCCGAGGTGTGGTTGACGACGAGATCGAGGACGATGCCGATGCCCAGGTTGCGCGCCTCCGATACCAGCCTGTCGAAATCGGCAAGCGTTCCGAATTCCGGGGCGATGTCCTGGTAATCGGAAATGTCGTAGCCGTTGTCGTCCATTGGCGATTTGTAGATCGGCGACAGCCAGATCACCTCGATACCGAGGGATTTCAGATAGTCGAGCTTGGAGGTGATGCCGGGAATATCGCCGACGCCGTCGCCGTTGAGATCGCAGAAACTGCGCGGATAGACCTGATAGACGGTGGCGGTGTGCCACCATTTGCGTTCTATCGGCAATGCAGCCTCCTTGATCGCGGCCGCAAGCTGATCCTGAAAGTCGTTCATCGATGCCCTCCCTGCCTCTTTAACCTGTTCGAACGCGAGAGCGCGGGCTGCGGTTCCTCACGCCAGCGGCAACAACTCGTCGGATGGAACATCGTGGCTCGCTGCGGGTTAGACCAGTGGGAAACCGCAAGAAAAGGAGACCCTTCGTGAGCAGCAAACTTCCCCCGACGCCCCCGGAAAACCTGAGCCGCAAGGGCTCCGGCGAACAGGCCCATGCGTCCGGTATCAAACCCGGCAAGCTCCAGGCGACCAATGATCCCGGCAAGCAGGGCCAGCAAGGCAATACCAAGGTCAACACGACCCATCAGGGTTATCAGCAGGACCGATAGGGAGTTCATGATGTCGACATCGACCAAGACGCCCGCAAGCATCCGCCAGGGTGGGCCGGGCGCCTCACATGAAAACGCCCCCGATGCGAAAAAGGGTGTGCCGCTCGAGGTGAAGAAGCCACCGGCCGACGACGACCAGCGCTCCAAGAGCCGGATCTCGGGTGGTGGCGGCGAACGCGACAGCCACCATACCCACGATGCGAAGAAGAAGGGTGGGCAGGCGAACACGGCGCACTGATCGGTCCACCGGATCGGGTGAAGAGATACTCTCCCGGCGGAGCGCCGGGAGTATTGTGCTTTCAGCGTCAGGCGATCAGGCGGAGGGAACCACACCCCGGCAGGCCCAGGCGACGGAGACGAACGAACGCGGACCATCCTGCCTGCCCGCTTCGTAGGCGGCCCTGACCGCGGCGTCGGTTTTCGCCCGAAGCGCCGGTTCGAGCGAGGCTACGTATTTGCCGAGCGGTCCTTCGCCGGCGGCGATCGGCGCCCAGTAGTCGTCGAAGGACTGAAAATCCATCCGGATCATCAGCGAGACTTCCGCCACGTCGACGAGACCTCTTCGGAGGAAGCTGTCCTTCATCTCGCCCGGCTGCATCATCGGCTGGAAGAAATGGTGGCTTCGCATCTGCCGGGCATTGTCGTCCAGCATCGAAACCGTGTCCCACATCATCCGCATGGCGGGCATGCCGCCGAGATGATCCCAGACGGTTGCAGCCACCACCCCGCCCGGCCGCACCACGCGCCGCATTTCGGCGACGGCCTTGTCCGCTTCCGGCACGAAATGCAGGACGAGAAGAGCCATCGCCCGGTCGAAATATCCGTTCTCGAACGGCAGCGCGCAGGCATCCGCCTGGCTGATCCTGATCCTCGGATCGGTGTTGCGACGGATCGCCTCTTCGACGAAGACGGGCGAATAGTCGATCGCCGCGATCTCGGAAAGATTGGCCGCCTTCGGCAGTGCGAATGTCAGGCTTCCCGTGCCGCAGCCGACGTCGAGAACCTTTTCCCCATCTTGAAGACCGGCGAAATCGATCAGCTGGGGTGCCAGCCTTTGGCTCCAGCGCCCCATGAGTTGCTCATAACCGGCCGCGTTGCGGACATTGAAACTCGACGTCATGACGCCCTCCCAGGCTTCCGGGATGGAGGCTATCCCTGGCCTTCCCAATTGCCAAGACGGCAGAACGGGCTATGCGGCCCGGTTGAGACATCGCGTCGATGCGGGCGGGATGCCGTTGTGCCGCGTGTTTGGCCGTGGTGGATCGGCGGCGGTCTTGTCCACTACTGTGGCACTGAAGATCAAAGTGATGAGCAGCACCGCGCTTCGGAACAAGCAGCTACGCTCCTGCGAGTGGCTGGCGCAGCTCTTCGACGGCGGTAATGCGAGGTAGCGAGTTTCCGTCTAAGAGCGGGCCCTGCGTGCCCTGACGGCCTCGCCAAAAGCCTCGAATAGGGCCCGGTTGATGGGATTGATCTGCGGATCATATTCGGCGTGCCATTGCACGCCAAGGGCAAACCCTTGCGCTTCCTTGAACCGGATCGCCTCGATCGTGCCGTCTTCCGCCACGCCCTCGACGACGATGCGGTTCCCCAGTTCGTCTACTCCCTGGCCATGGAGCGAATTGACCCGGATCGTCTCGCGGCCGAGCAGGCGGGCGAACACGCCGTCCGGGATGAGCTGGACGTCATGGCGATCGGCAAAGACGACCGTCATGTCCGGATGGATCTCGCCGTTTTCGAGCCGCGGCATGCGGTGGTTCATGCGTCCGGGCAGTTCACGGATCTCCGGGTGCAGCGAGCCGCCGGCCGCGACATTCATTTCCTGAAAGCCGCGACAGATGCCGAATACCGGTATGCCGGCGGCCACGCAGGCATTGATCAGCGGCAGGGCGACGGCATCGCGGTTCTGGTCATAGGGCTCGTGACGGGCATGCGGCTCGGTGTTGAAATGGCTCGGGTGGACATTGGCTCTGGCCCCGGTCAATAGGATGCCGTCGACGGTTTCGAGCAGCGTCGGGATGTCGGTGATCTTCGGATTGCCGGCAAACATCAGCGGCAGGGCGCCGGTGACTTCGGCGATTGCCCGGAGGTTCTGCTCGCCGACGAGCTGCGCGGAAAAGCGGTTCTCGACGTTATGGGTGTTCCCGATGACGCCGATCACGGGTCTGGTCATTGCTCAAATCCATTTTCCAGCCGCAAGGATTCGAAAAGCCTGCGGGCAATTTCAAATTTCAATTGAACGGGCCGAGTTTCATTTGCGGACCGCCCCGACCCTCGAAAGGACTTCGCTCGGGATCGCATAACGGTTGATGATGTCGCGGTTGTTTCGAAGACCGCAGATTTCGCGCTGAATGAACAATCCCCAGACGGCATCCGCAGCATCGTTGCGAAACCTCTCCCGTAGCACCTCGCTGTCGCGATCCGGGTTCCACGCATGCAACGCAGCGAGTGCTTCCTCCACCTTCAACCCCTGCCGACTAAGAGCCGCGGCGCGCTCGGACATCAGCTCGTATTCGAGAACGTTGAAGCCGGTATTGGCGAAGCCGGGCTGATAGAACGACTGGGGAGGGCGGACGCTCATGGGGGATACCTGGAGTTTCCGGCAATGTTAGCCAATTGGTGCGGCGCGTCAAATGGGGAATGGGGTCAAAGCGAGTTTGAAGATCGCATTTCGACGAGGGGACTCAAGTGGTGCGGCAAAGCGCGGTCATCATCTCCGTCGCTCCGGAGCCCTATTCCTGTCCCGCCGTTACGCCGATTGGCTAACTTCGCCGTGCGGGCCTGCAAATGTATCGTGTCGTCTTGCATCGGGAGGATGAGGATGAACAGGTGGCTCATCGCAATATTTCTCGCGTTCAGTTTAAGCAACTTTGCCTTGGCAAATGATACCTTGAAGGGCCGATGGAAGGGGAACCTAAGCTGCGATGCGGATAAAAGTCTGCAGATGGTGCTTTCCATCGACGAGGTTAAGAACGATCAGTTGATAGGGGTATTCGAGTTCCGTTCAGGATGGAAGCTGGCAAAGTACAATGTCGCGGGTGTCGCCACATCGTCAGGCAAGTTTGAGTTCGAACCCGGCTCCTGGATCATGCAGCCTACCGGTTTTCGAGCCTCGGGGCTGCGCGGAGACCTCGTTGAAATGGGAGGCCGCAAGTCCCTTCGAGGCACGCTCACGCAATGCAGAATTGGAAGCTTCGTGGCATTCCTCCAAGAGCCAATCGAAGCGCCTCCGCCTCCCCTCTCGAAAGGCATGTTCGACGCCAAAGGTCCTGCTTGGATCAATGCGGTTCGCGGCAGAATTCGCGAGTTCGTGGAGAAACACGAGGACAACCAGCATTGGTGGAATAGGCTTGAGCACGATGTCATTTTCAGTCGCGTCGACAGACCGACAAAAGATCAGCTGCTGGCGGAGGTTCGGGAAGCGCGAGCGAACGTCAAGGCAGACTCCCTGCTCGCCGACCTGGCTTCCGGCCCCCGGGAATTTCCCCAGGGCATCGGGAGAGCCCTCTTCATTTTTCGGCAGGCCCAGAAGTCGGAATGGCCGGACAAGATTAAACTCCGGGTCTACCAGGCATGACAAAAACGTGTATCCGAGGTGTTGAGACCACCATTGACGCAAGCCGCGGCATCGGCGGCTAGTCTGCCTACCTCCCTGGATGACCTGATCAGGGCGCGCGCAATGCTGGCGCCCGTTGAAGAATACCGAGGTTCGCTGGAGCAAGCCTTTGGAACGCTCGATCAAGAAAACCTGCTGACGCCCTTATGGCAAAAGATCACAGCGCTGGAATCGAATCCGGGTGTCGCAGCTGAGTTCCGCGCGGCACTCGAAAAAGCGCGACAGCAGCCAGATCCTCGCTCTGCCACCGAGAACGTAATCTTCAGTGTGCTCGGCCAGCACGAATTTTCTTCTCCCCTGACCGTAATTGCGAAGGAGGGAAGGCGGCTGGCCGCATTGACCGAAGTTGAAGTCGCAAACAGTGCTCAAAGTGAGGACAGCTCTGAACCGGGTGCAAAGGACATTGCGGCTTACATGCACGGTCTTACAGAAACCATCAACGCGACGTTTGCCGCGATGCGATGCGCACCAGGCAAATACAACTTCGACCCCATTACGATCGCCAGATGCAAGATGGGGGAACTGGAGGTGCGGCTCAAAAAAGTCGTCAAGATAAGGTGCCAGGCGGAGAAGCCAAGACAGCAATATCTCTGCCAATTCGACCACCGTTCGCAACTTGTTTCCTTCCGCACGGGACAACCCGTCCCATGGGACGAAAGCTTGTCGCTTCAGACCTATTTTCCAGGTGGCAGGCTGGCGGGTTCCTCCAGAGCGCGCTTTGTCCCCAACGTTCTCGGCTCCGGATGGATCGGCTCACGCGTCGGAGATCAGGAATAGAAACCAGGGGTCGCGGGCGACGCCGCCCAAGACACAAAACGCCCCACGCCAAAGATACTGAACAGGCGCGGGGCGTTCTTCGTCGGATCGTCAAAGGCCGAGTTCCTGATCACCTGCCGGCGATCAGTCGAGCTTGGCCTCGGCCAGAGCGGCGCCGCCTTGCGCGAGGTCTACGCTTGCGACCACCGACATGCCAGGGACGAGCCTGTCGATGAGTTTCTGTTGCGGCTCGATGGCGATCCGGACCGGGATGCGCTGGGCAACCTTGGTGAAGTTGCCGGTAGCGTTGTCGGCCTTGATGACCGAGAATTCCGAGCCAGTGGCCGGCGCAAAACGCTCGATCCGGCCGGTGAATTTGTCGTGCCCCAGGGCATCGACGGTGAAGGTCACTTTCTGGCCGGCCGTCATGCCGCCGAGCTGGGTTTCCTTGAAGTTGGCGACCACCCAGACTTTGGCAGGTACGACAGAGCCGATCTGGGTGCCGACCGAGACATATTGACCGATGCGGCCGGCGACTTCGCCGAGCGTGCCGTCCTGCGGGGCGGTGATGCGGGTATTGGCAAGGTCGATTTCGGCGAGTTTTACCGCCGCCTCGGCGCTTTCGACATTGGCCTCCAGCGACTTGCGGCTGACCACGATCGTGTTGAGGTCCTGTTCGGCGACGAGTTCGGCGGCTTCGGCCTGATGGACGGCGGCCTGGGCCTGGTTGAAGGCGGCGCGGGTCTTTTCGGCGTCGCTCTGGGTGGCGAT
This sequence comes from Neorhizobium vignae, assembly GCF_000732195.1. GTDB lineage: Bacteria > Pseudomonadota > Alphaproteobacteria > Rhizobiales > Rhizobiaceae > Neorhizobium > Neorhizobium vignae. Next base: position 283,951 of record NZ_JNNU01000008.1, on the reverse strand, counting down.
GTTCTTTTCGAAGAGGCTCTGGGTGCGGTCGTAGGTGGTCCTGGCGGCATCGAATGCGGCGTTGGCGCTTTCCACGGCGGCCTTGGCGGACTGGATCTTGGCTTCAGCCGACTTGCGGCTCTGTTCGGAATTGGAGAGGGAAGCTTCTGCTGTGGCGAGCGCCGCTTTGGCCTGTTCCAGCTTCTGGGCGTAGATGCGGTCGTCGATCCTGGCGATCAGATCGCCCTGTTTCACCCGCTGATAATCCTGCACCGGCACTTCGGTGAGGTAACCGGCAAGCTGGGGGCTGAGGATGGTCACCTGGCCGCGCACATAGGCGTCGTTGGTCGTTTCGACCGAGCCGTGGAACGGCGGCAGGTTCCAGGCATAAAGCACGATGACAATGCCGGCGGCGCCGATGGCAAGCGCCACATAGGTGGCGATGAAGCGGAAGATCTTGGACATGGCAGTTTCGTTTCTTGTTCTTCGGTTCTTGGTCTGAGTGGCTTGCTCGGGGCTTCAGGCAGCGGCGGGCGTCGGGGTCTTGATGGGCAAAAGCCGGTGGCGGTTGCGCCAGGCGACGTGGAGGAGAAGGACGGCAAGCGCGGCAAGCGAGGCCCAGGCGGTCAGCAGAAAGGAGTCGTTGTAGGCGAGAGCATAGGCCTGCTGCTGCACCTGCCTGGCGAAGAGGGCGGCGCCTTGCGCCACCTGCTGGTTGGGGTCTGTCAGCACCTTGCCATAGGCGCCGCCGAGCTGATTCAGCCGGGTTGCGACCAGCGGATCGGTGGAGGCGAGCTCGGAGACCAGCCGGAAGGAATGGAACTGTTCGCGCCACTGCACGAAGGTGCCATAGAGGGCGCTGCCGAGATAACCGCCGACCTTCTGGGTGGCGAGGAAAACGACGATGAAGGAGAGGATGTAGCTCGGGCCGCGCTTCATCGCAGCACCCATGCCGATCATCAGCGCCGGGGGCAGGAAGAGGCCGCTCGCGAAGCTCACCAGGAATTGGCTGAGATACATTTGTTCCGGACGGGTGAGGATGGTCGACTGGCTGTCCATGTAGCTGCCGACCGCCACCAGCAGCAGCGAGACCGCGTGGATCGCCGAGGTGCTGCCGGGCTTCATGATCATGGCGCAGATGATGCCGGAAGCGACGGCACCAGCGAGGACGACCCAGTAGAGCCCGGCCAACTGCTCGGTCAGCATGCCCGTATTGCGCAGAAAATTGATCGCGCCGCTGGTCTGTTCGGAAAACACCAGGCGAGACACCATCAGAGCGCCGGTGAAATGCAGGATCTCTCGGGAGGTGAGCCAGCGGATATCGACCAGATGGTTCTTCCGGTTGAGCTCGATCGCCGCAAAGATGGCGGAGGCGGCGATGCCGGCGATGATCATCCAGGCGAGCCAGTCGACCGCCGTCCACCAGTAGAGCCGGCCGACGGTGAACACGACGGCAAAACTGCCGAGCCCGATGGCGAGGAACACGTAGCTGATGACATCGAGGCCGCTGATCACTTTCGCACGCGGCGGCGAGGCGAGCGGTAGCACGTAGACGAGGCCGAGCGAGACCATGGCGAGCCCCATCTCGACGAGATAGAGCGCATGGTAGCCGCCGATATCCATGAGATATGGCGAGATGATGCCGGTCACCGGCGAGGGGAGGGCCAGCGCCGTCAGCGAGACGCAGAGGCCGATGCTCAACTTCTTTGCCGGGGAAAACGGCTCGAGTATATAGAGAAAGCCGAGCGAGGTCATCGGCGCTGCGGCGACCCCTGCGAAGAAGCGCAGTGCCAGCGCGCTTTCGTAACTGTCCGTCCAGAAATGCGCCAGGCAGACGAGCACGTAGACGACGATCGCCACCTCGGCGAAGTTCCGGAGGCCGTATTGGGCTCGTACCTTGAAGAGCAGCAGCGTCAGGCTGGCGTTCGGGAAGAGATAGGCCGCCATCAGCCAGGTGGCTTCGGTCTGGGTCAGATCCATAGGGCCTGCGATCTGCTGCAGGTTGGTGGAGATAAAGCTCATGCCGAGCCCTTGCGTGAGCGCGATCAGCGTGCCGGCCAGCATATAGGCGGCAATCATTGCACGCGACTTCGGCACGAAGGCGGGCGGCGCGGCCGGGGCAGACGGGGGAGCGGGCTCAGGCCGCGCCTCGACGACCTCTTCGGGGTCTGTCGGCTCCGCGTTTCTGCGGAAATCCGGCCGTATGATGGTTGCGTCTTTCTGCCTTGCTGCTGTCTCACGCCGGGACATCGATGTCCTCCAGCTCGCCGATATTGGTCGTGATGCGCTCGAACAGGGCCATGGCGAGATGCATCTGGTCGGGATCGATGTCCTGAAAGATCTGCTCGCGCATGCGGTCGCCGATCGAGCGGACGAGGTTTGCCTGTTCCTCGCCATGGGCCGTCAGAAACAGAAGTTTGACGCGGCGGTCGTTCGGGTCCGGTCGGCGTTCGATCAGGCCGTTCTCCTCCATCCGGTCGAGAAGGCGCACCATGGTCGCCTGTTCGAGTTCCAGCTCGCAGGCAAGCTCGGTCTGCGTCATGTTCTGCTTCTTGGCGAGGCGGAACAGGGCGCGGGCGCGCGGATAAGTCAGCCCATGCGCCGTCACCTGCTGGTTGAATGCCGTGCGGATCTTGCGGCTGACCTTGGTCAGCGCCTCAAGGAATTCAGATGCGATTGGATCAGGTTTCATCGTGAGCTTAATGTTAGTGTGCTAAGTGTTCGTATGTGCATCAGTTAGCATGCCAACTAATTTATTTCAAGGGGAAGGCTGCGCGGTGGTCCCGCGGCAATGGGAAATGGTCTTGCCGCAAGACGCGTGGTATCATCAGCGGTAGCAATCCATGGCGCATGCGCCGCGTTCTCTGGAGGGGAAACAGATGGAGATGCATTTTTCCATAACCGCGCGTCCCGAAGCGGTGAGTTTCGATCCGCGACGAACAGCCGTTATCGTCATCGACATGCAGAATGATTTTGGCAGCCGCGGCGGAATGTTCGACCTTGCGGGTATCGATATCGCGCCGATAGAGCGATTGGTGCCGCGCATTTCACGGGTGCTCGACGCGGCGCGCAGCGCCGGCCTTGTGGTTGTCTAGCCGCGGCAGGAACACAATCCAGACCTCTCGGATGCCGGAGGCGAGCAGTCTCCCCACAGGATCAAGCACCGGCGCATGAATGTGGGGCGGGGCGTCACTGCGCCGGATGGCAGCAAGAGCGGCATTCTGGTGCGCGACACCTGGAATACGGCGATCGTGTCGGAACTGGCACCGAAGCCGGGCGACGTGGTGATTTCCAAACATCGATATAGCGCATTCTTCGAGACGTCGCTCGATTCTATTCTGCGCGCCCGGCACATCGATACGCTGGTCTTCACCGGGGCGACGACCAGCATCTGCGTCGAATCGACCGTCCGCGACGCGACATTTAGGGACTACCGTCCGGTCGTATTGCGGGATTGCACGGCGGAGCCGATTGCCGCGGATGCGCCACGCAGCAATCACGAAGCGTCGCTGCTCGCAATCGAACTGCCTTTCGGCTGGACGGCGGAGTCGGACGGTGTGATCGCCGCCTTGGAAAAACAGCGAAGGGCCGCGTGAATACGCCATCCATACGCTGATGCCATCCGGAGAACCATTGCGTCAGGTTCTCGATACCAGGATTAACCTCCCATTAACCATGGTGGGCTAGAAATGATGATGCGCGAATGACCTGCGCGCCTAACCTCTATGGGATCAACATGTACGTTGTATCGGTACTCGACAATGGCGACCAGAGGACATTCGTGTCCGAAAGCCTGAAAATACTAGACCGGATCGTCTACGCAACCATCTGCGGTTCTCCGAAGCAGTTCCTGCTGTCCGAGGTAGTCGATATCGTCCCGGTCGACGCAAAGCCGACCAAAGCTCCAACGACAAGAGACGTCGCTTCCCTCGTCCAGTAGTCCGCTCGCGGACCGAAGGATCGAAGAGAGAAAACGATCGCGTTTCCGCAAACCGCCCGCCCGCGCATCCGTAGCTGGACTGCCTGGGCGTGGGCTCGTTCGCGCGTCTGCTCACGTCGGCTGCAACCGATCACAAAACGGGGTCGTAGCCGCGGAGGGCTCGCCGGCAAACGTCGGCGAGCTTTAATACTCGCGTGCCTGACCCAAGCCGGCCGCCGCCTTACTCTGCCGCGTCGGCCTGTTCGGCCGTTATCGTGTCCTCTTTCTTGCGACCCGCGAGCACGTCGCCGGCCGTCTCGGACAGGCGGAAGAAGGAGAAGCACGAGGATGCGGAAATGATCGCGATAATGATGAAGGACATCGCGAAGGCGAAGTTGGTGAGCGTCTCGGAGCCGCCGGAAAAATAATGTAAAAGCATGGCGGACATCGCAACGCCGGTACTCTGGGCGATGCGCTGCGCCATCTGCGACAGCGACGTCGCGTGGCTCATCTCCGAATCTTCGGTTTCCGCGAATGTCAGCGTGTTCAGCGACGTGAACTGCAAGGCCCGGAAGAAGCCGCCGAGCAGAATGATAATCACCATGACCATCGGCGCCGTGCCAGGCGTGAAAGTGGCGAGCAGCGCCATCGAAGCGCTGGCGATCAGTGCGTTCCACAAGAGCACGTTGCGGAAGCCGAAACGGCGCAGGATGCGTCTCGTCATGGTTCGCATGCCGAAGGCGCCGATCGTCGACACGAAGGTGATCGCGCCGGATTGCAGCGGCGTGTAGTGGAAAACCTCCTGCATCAGCAGTGGCAGCATGAACGGAAGGGCGCCCATGCTGATCCGGAACAGCGAACCGCCGGTGACGCTCGAACGGAATGTCGGATAACGGAAGAGCTTCAGGTCGAGGATCGCGTTCGGCGTGTTGCGCGCATGACGGATGTAAAGACCGAGCAGCGAGAAGCCGACCACAGTTAGGGCCAACGCACTCGAATTCATGCCGCGGGCGAAGGAATCGAACCCGAAGATGACCGCGCCGATGCCGGCACCGGTGAGGATGAAGCCGGGGAGATCGAAAGAAGTGCGCTCCGTCGGCTGGATTTTTTCGATGAGCGCAAGCGTCAGGATGATCGCCACAATGCCGACCGGCAGGTTGATCCAGAAGATCCAGTGCCAGGAGCTGATGCCGGTGATGAAGCCACCAAGCAGCGGCCCGATCGCCGGGCCGACCACGGCGGGCATGCTCATCAGCACCATGGCGGATACCAGTTCCTCGCGCGGTACCGAGCGCACCAGGATCAGCCGCGCCGTCGGGAGCATCAATGCCCCGCCGAAACCCTGAAGGGCGCGAGCCGCGATCAGCATGGTGAGGGTGGTCGAGGCGGCACAGAGCAGCGAGGCGAGGGTGAACAGCGCGATTGCCAGGCAGAACACCCGCCGGGCGCCGAAACGGTCGGCGAGCCAGCCGCTCAAGGGCAGGAACACGCCGAGCGACAGCACGTAGACGGTGATCGTCGAATGCAGCGCGAGCGGCGGTTCGCCGAGCGCGTCGGCAATCGTCGGCAGGGCCGTGGCGATCGCCGTCGAATCGATCTGCTGCATGATGAGTGCTGATGCGACGATCAACGGTACGGTCTTGCGGGTATCCAAGTGGTTGGTCTTTCGGTTTAAGTCCTTGTTCGGTAAGCGCGGCACCAGGCATGCCAACAAACCGCGCGGCCACCGATGGCGTTTCCGCTTGCTTCGGTCGTCGTTGTGTGTTCTTCTATACGGAACAATGGTCCACATACAGGATATTCCCTTGGATATTGGGCTGTCAACGGCGCTTTTGAAATCGCTGGGTTGACGGCGCCTGTTGCCCGGATGCGGGCCGGCAGATTGTCATGGGAGCGACAACCGACATGAAGACCACGAGGGAAATGGGCGCGCAGGACGAGGACCGGAAGGGTCGGCTCTCCTCGGTTTCGATGGCGATCCGCATCCTCAAAGCCTTCGAGGGCGACGAGGCTGAGATCGGCGTCACCGAACTTGCCCGTCGTCTCGGTATCGCCAAGAGCACCGTACACCGGCTGGTCGTCACGCTGATGGCGGAGGATTTTCTGGAGCAGAACCGCGAGACCGGCCGTTACCGGCTGGGGCTCGGGCTGTTCGGCCTTGGCTCGCTGGTGCGAAACCGCATGGATCTCTCCACCGAAGCGCGCACGCTGCTGATGGATCTCAGGCAGGAGACGGACGAAACGGTGCTGCTTGCCGTGCCGACCGGGCCTGAGATCATGTATCTCCGCGTCCAGCCCTCCCGGCAGGCGGTGCGCATCAGCGCGGAGATCGGCATGCGCGCGCCTTATCATTCGACGGCCGCCGGCCGGGCGCTGCTCGCCTTCCTGCCGGAAAGCCGTATGGCTGCGCTCACCGCGGCGCCCTTGCCGCTGCGAACCCCGAAAACCGTCACCGATCCCGACAAGCTGCAGAAACTGCTCGGCAATATCCGGCGCCTCGGTTACGCGGTGGAGGATGAAGAGAACGAACTCGGCATGCGCGCCATCGCCGCGCCCATCCGCGACGCCCAGGCCGAAGTTGTCGGCGCGGTCGCCATCGCCGGTCCGGTCCAGCGCCTGTCGCTGAAAAATCTGAACGGTTTTGCCGAGCCGCTGCTCGTCGCGGCACGGGCGATATCCGCCCGGCTGGGGCATCGCGGCTCGCTCGCAGGCAGCGAATCCTGACAAGCGGCAGCGTGAACGATTAATGGTCCAGAAGGGCTGCCGCGGGTTGGCCCCAAGATGGTTGCGTTAGATCGCTCGGCTCGATCTCATCGGTGCACTTCGTTGCGGCGGTCAGCGACCTTTTCTCGCCGGGGAGGGTCTCCTATGGGATGAAGGGCAGAGGTGGCTGGACGCTTGATCATATCCAGCCACCCACCTTCATTTCTCGCCTTCACGCGACCCATTCCTCTCGCTACAACTCCCATTATTCCGTTCCACAATTTGGATTTGAGAGCCATGGCCGACAGCGTTACCGATCGTTTTCTCCGTTATGTCGTCATCGACACCCAATCGGACGCCAAGTCCCCGTCCCAGCCGTCGACGATGAAGCAGAAGGATCTCGGCCGGCTGCTGGTCGAGGAAATGCTGGCGATCGGCATTACCGACGCGCATCTCGACGAGCATGGTTATATCTACGGGACGATCCCGGCGACGACGTCGAAGAACAACGTGCCGGTCATCTGCTTCTGCGCCCATATGGACACGGCGCCTGATTTCACCGGTACCAATGTCAAGCCGCAGATCGTCAGGAACTACCAGGGCGGTGATATCCAGCTCACCGGCGACAAAAGCCAGGTCATCAAGGTATCCGAACATCCGGTGCTGAAGGACCAGATCGGCAACGACATCATCACCTCCGACGGCACCACGCTTTTGGGCGCCGACGACAAGGCCGGCATTGCCGAGATCATGTCGGCTGCCGAATTCTTCATCAACAACCCGGATGTCAAGCACGGCGCGATCCGTATTCTGTTCACCACCGACGAGGAGATCGGCCGCGGCGTCGACAAGGTCGACCTCGCAAAGCTCGGCGCCGATTTCGGCTATACGCTGGACGGCGAGACCGCCGGTACGATCGAGGACGAGACGTTTTCAGCCGATGCGGTGGAGATCGCCATTAAGGGTGTCGCCATGCATCCCGGCTTCGCCTTCGGCAAGATGGAAAACGCCATCAAGATCGCCGGCGGCATCGTCGCCAGATTGCCGAAGGACATGACGCCCGAGACCACCAGGGGCCGCGACGGCTTCATCCATCCGACCGGCATGTCCGGCGTGATGGAAAAGGCGAACCTCTCCTTCATCATCCGCGATTTCACCGAAGAGGGCCTGAAGAGCAAGGAGACCCTTCTCGAGGAGATCACCAGGCAAGTCATCGCCGATTACCCAGGCTCGTCCTACACCTTCACGGTCAAGGAACAGTACCGCAACATGAAGGTGGTGCTCGACCAGCATCCGGGCATCGTCGATTACGCGGTCGAGGCGATCAGCCGGGCCGGCATGACCCCGGTGCGGGGCAGCATCCGCGGTGGCACGGACGGTTCTCGCCTCTCCTTCATGGGCCTGCCCTGTGCCAACCTCTTCGCCGGCGGCCACGCCTTCCACTCGCCATTGGAATTCGTCAGCAGCCAGGACATGGAACTGGCGGTGAAGACGGTGGTGGAGCTTGCAAAACTGTGGGAGGAGCGGGCTTAGCCGCTCTATCCAGCGCCATCCTGATACACCCAAAAATGGTCGATCCCGAGCGACAGCGATATCCCATGCCTGTGCTTCAGGCCCACGAGGCATCTCCTGGTGCCTCCAGCCAACAGGCAAGGAACCCTCGCGCTCCCCCGCGAGCATCTCCGGCCCAGTCTTGAACGCGCCGCATTTTCCGCATAGAAAATCGCCATCTGCAGCACCAGCAGGATGGTGGATCATGGACCTCAACCGAAACGCAACGCCGCTTTGCCTTGCCATTCGGGAATCTGTCCATGCCTTCCATTGCGCTTGCCAATCTTTCGTGGTCCACGCCTGACGGCCGGCCGCTTTTCTCTAATCTGAACCTCAGCTTCGGGCCTGAACGCGTCGGCCTTGTCGGGCGTAACGGCGTCGGCAAGACGACGCTGCTCAGGCTGATCACCGGTGAACTGAGGCCCGCATCCGGCACGGTCTCCGTTTCCGGCAGCCTCGACGTGTTGCGCCAGAGCGTGCAGGCCACGTCCGGTGAGACGATCGCCGACCTCTTTGGCACATCCGATGGATTGGCTATCCTTGCCCGCGCCGAAGCGGGCGAGGCGTCCGCAGAGGAACTGGCCAAGGCCGACTGGACGCTGGAGGCTCGCATGGCCGAAGCGCTGTCGCGGGCAGGCCTCGATGCGGATGCCAGCACGCCGCTCCAAGCGCTTTCGGGCGGCCAGCGCACCCGCGCGGGGCTGGCGGCTCTGATTTTCGCCGAGCCGGATTTCCTGATCCTCGACGAACCCACCAACAATCTCGACCGGGACGGAAGGCGGGCGGTGATCGATCTTCTGGCCGGCTGGCGCGGCGGGGCGATCATCGTCAGCCACGACCGCGAACTTCTGGAAACCGTCGATGCGATCGCCGATTTGACTTCGCTCGGCGCCACCCGCTACGGCGGCAACTGGAACCGCTACCGGGAGCGCAAGGCGCTGGAACTGGCGGCCGCCGAGCACGATCTCACCGACGCCGAAAAGCGGATGGCGGAGGCCCGCCGCGTTGGGCAGGAAACCACCGAGCGCAAGGCGCGCAAGGACAGCGTCGGCAAGAAGAAGGCCGCCCGGGACGACATGCCGCGCATCGTCGCCGGCGGCATGAAGCGGCGGGCGGAAAACACCAGCGGCGACAATGCCCGGCTTGCCGAGCGGCTGCGAACCCAGGCGGCTGACGACATCTCCGCTGCGCGCGAAAAGATCGAGATCCTGCAGCCGTTTTCCGTGACGCTGCCGCCAACCGGCCTGCCCGCAAGCCGGGTCGTGCTCGGGATCGACAACGTCACCGCCGGTTACGAGGCCCGAAAGCCGGTCCTGCGCGATATTTCCCTCGAGATCACCGGGCCGGAGCGCATCGCCGTCATCGGTCCGAACGGGTCGGGAAAGACGACGCTCCTGTCGCTGATTTCCGGCAGCCTGCCGCCCTTCTCTGGCACGGTGCGTGTGTCCGTCAGATCTGCCATGCTCGACCAGCGGGTGAGTCTGCTCGATCCGACGCTGTCAATCCGCGACAATTTCCGGCACCTCAATCCGCAGGCGGGCGAAAATGCCGGCCGCGCGGCGCTCGCCCGCTTCATGTTCCGTGCTGATGCCGCCCTGCAGGTGGTCGGCACGCTCTCGGGCGGACAGATGCTGCGGGCGGGGCTCGCCTGCGTGCTCGGCGGGCCGGAGCCGCCGTCGCTGCTCATCCTGGATGAGCCGACCAACCATCTGGATATCGATTCCATAGCCGCGGTCGAAGCCGGATTGCGCGCCTATGATGGCGCGCTGCTGGTGGTCAGCCATGACGAGGTGTTTCTCGAGGCGATCGGCATTACCCGCCGGCTGGAGCTGGGCTAGAACCGTTCAGGCGGCCGAGGAGCCGGTCAGCGCTTCGGTCGTCACCAGATTGACGCCGGCCTCGGCGAACTGGGCATTGTAGCGATGGATGATGGTGGCGGCGCTCTCCGGCGGCTGGTCGAGCGTGCTATGGGCATCGGAAACCACCGTCACCTTGAACCCGGCCGCGAGAGCGCCCTGCACCGTGCCGGCGATGCAGAAATCCGTCTGCGCGCCGAGGATCACCACTTCGGGTGCCCCCTGGCTCTCGACCCAGGCGCCGAGTTGCGGGTTGCTGAAGGCATCCCGGACGGTCTTCGAGAAGGTCGGCTCGTCGTCCCGCTGTCCGAGCGCCGGCCAGACGGGCCAGCCCGGCTCCCCCGGCGCCAGGGGATCGCCTTCCGGCCCGTCATGGCGCACGAAGCCAATCGCCCGACCTTCCCGCCGCGCCCAGTCGATCACCTTGCGGGCGCGGTCGGTGAGGAGATCCGCATCATGAAGAGGCGGCTCGACAAGGCCGTCGAACATGTTGGTCTGCAGGTCGATGACGATGACCGGTGCTTTTCCCGCCGATATGCTGGACATGGCTTGCCTCCATTGAGGACAGAAAAATTGCCGGATTCCTCGGGCATTTCAACGGAATTTTGACGGCTGCCCGCAGGATTGATCGCAGGCATATTCGGACCTATCGACGGGCCTCCTCAGCCGCAAGGCGATCCAGAAGCTCCGGTGCGCGTCCCGATCGGTTTTCCCGAGGGAGAGGGCGCCGGCCCGATCGCCGCCGCCCTCTATCGTTTGCGGTCCGGCGATCAGCGGCAGACGCGGGTGGTCTTGACGACGACCCGGCCGTGGTAGCGTGTCTTCACCTTCTTGACCATGCAGTCGCGATTGCGGGGACGATACGGACGGTAGACTTCGCGAACGGTGTGACGCGGCGCGACCCGCTCATTTGTGGTGATGGTGACACTCGCGGCATCGGACGGGCCGGCGACCGAGAGAATGGAAGAAATGGCCAGGGCCGATGCGAGAAGCAGGTTCTTCATTGGGTGTTTCCTCAAGCTTTTGCGCGACATGAACGCGGATCGAGGGTCCGGGTTCCACGAAACGGATTGGGACTGAAGTCCTATGCCCGCCTTTCCACCGGCCGGTTTCCCCCTCGACGGCACCACGTCGGCAGCGCCGATCAAGCGGAAAACAATCCTACCTCAGCAGCCCCTGGCCGCCGTCCACGTAGATCGGGGTGCCGGTCACATGCCGGGCGCGGGCGGAGGCGAGGAAGGCGATGACTTCGGCGACGTCCTCGCTTTTTCCCGGCCTGCCGTCGCTGATCGGGACCTGGCCCTGCGGCCATTCCACCGGAATCGCGGTTTCCCGCTCGTGGCGGAGCTTGGTGTTGTCGCGAATATTGGTCTCGATCTCGCCGGGGCAGACGGCGTTGACGCGGATGTGGTGCTTGCCGAGTTCCAGCGCCAGCTGCTGCACCATCGCCACCTGCGCGGCCTTGGTGGCGGTATAGGCGGTGGCGCCAGGTGTCGTGAAGGTGCGGTTGCCGTTGATCGACGAGACGACGATGATCGAGCCGGCGCCCTGCGCCTTCAGATGCGGCACGGTGAGATGCAGCGTCAGATAGGTGCCACGCAGGTTGACGGCGATCGTCTTGTCGAATTCTTCGGGCTTCAGGTCGTCGATCGGCGCCCAGACACCGTTGATCCCGGCATTGGCGACGACGATGTCGAGCCGCCCGTATTTTTCCGCAAGCTGATCGATCGCTTCGCGCATCCGGTTCTCGTCGGAAACGTCCGCTTCGAGCACCAGCGCTTCTCCGCCGGTCTTCTCTATTTCCTGGGCAGTCTTTTCGATGTCGGTTCTCGTATGGCCGAGCAGGCCGACCTTTGCGCCTTCCGCCGCGAGTTTCATCGCCGCCGCCTTGCCGATGCCGGAGCCTGCTCCTGTTACCAGAGCCACCTGATTCTTGAGTTCCATAAGCCCATCCTGTCGTCGGATCGCGGCTTCTGCCGCGCGAAAACGAACGGCAGGGGATGGTGCATGGTTCCCGGGATCAGGACGGATATCGCTCGTTGAGGATGTGCAGGCCTTCGGCGAATTTCGAACCGTCGCCGCCCATCTGGCGCATCTGGGCGAGATTGTCGGTGAGGTCGGCGCGCTTCACCGCTCGGGCGAGCGGGTTTTCGATCGAGCGGCGGACGAAGGCGAAATATTCCTCGCCGTCGCGTTTGCTCATCGCGTCGACGGCGTCGACCACCGCTTGGGAAAAACCTTCTTGGCGGAGACGCTCGAAGGTCCAGCCGGGGCCTTTCTCGACCACGTCATGCAGCCAGGCGACCTGCTTCTCCTCCTCGCCGGCGACGTTTTCGGCGACGCGCCGGACATGGTCTATGAACGGACCGCCGGTTTTCGACGACTGTCCTTCATGCGCCTGCGTCGCGATGACAATCGCCTTGTCGATCAGTTCCGACATTTGTCTGTCTCCCGGCCGCTCGGCGGCACTCTACAGGGGCCACGCATGACCACAATGCGTCAATTGCGGTCTTCTTCGAATTGAGTGACGGGCAGCGGGCTCTGCCAGTTCTCCCGCCGCTTCACCCAGAGTTCGTAGGTCGGTTCGAGGTCCGTCGGTGCCATGTCGAGCGAGCCGACGCGAATCTCGATCTCGTCGCCGTCGGCTTCACTGAAGACGCGCGCGCCGCATTCGGGGCAGAAACCGCGGCCATGGAAATATTTGACCTCGCCGCTGCTTTCAAAGGCATGCCGCGGCCAGATGCCGAACGTGGCGAAGCTCGAGCCGCTTTCCTTGCGGCAGTCGGTGCAATGGCAGAGCCCTATCCTGAGCGGCGCATCCTTCACAGAATAGCGCACCTTGCCGCAAAGGCAGCTTCCGGACCGGATGATCATCCTCTCTTCTCCTTCTCTCTCGTTCGGAAAATGCAGTTAGGGCAGGGGAGGATGAAGGAAAGAGATGAACCGGGTTGCGGGACGGCCATCTAGGGGCGTTGTGGAACGGAACGGCTTGGCGGGCGTTCGGAGCAGACACAATGGGATTATCGCCATGCGCTCTCTTCTAGTCTCTGCCGCGTTTATCGCCTCGACCCTGTCGCCGACCCTGGCTCCGGCGGCTGAGGGTGATTTTTTAAAGACGCTTGCTGGCAGCTGGAGCGGCAACGGAACCGTCCTGACACGCATCGGGAGCAAACCCATCAATGTCGCCTGCGACTTCACTTCGACGGCCGGGGCGACTACGCTTTCGATGCAGGGGACCTGTCGCGGCCTGCTGGTCGTCCGGCGCAGCATATCCGCCGACCTGCAGGCCTCGGATCGCGGGTATAGCGGCACTTATCTCGGACCGTCAGGCCAGCCTTCGGTGCTTTCCGGCAACCGCCGCGGCAATGCGATCAATCTCGGGGTCCGCTGGGCGAGGGTGATCAACGGGGATCGCGTCGCCAACATGACGATCGAGAAGATCGGCAACGATCGCCTCAGGCTTCAAACGGTCGACAAGGACCTTTCGAGCGGCAAATCGGTGGTGACCAGCCGCATCGATCTCAGTCGGTGACCATCTGAGGGCTCTGCTTACCTTTACTCCACCTGACCGAGCTTGCCGGGGTTCATGATGCCCTTCGGGTCGATCGCGGCCTTGATGGCATTCATCATGTCGACCGCGTCGCCATGTTCGCGGCGGAGATATTTCAGCTTCGAAATGCCGATGCCGTGTTCGCCGCTGAACGTGCCGCCCATGTCCATGGCGCGCTGGTAGAGCCGTTCGGCGAGGCGCTCGGCTTCGGCCAGCTCTTCGGGGATTTCCGGCTTGATCAGATACCCGACATGGAAATTGCCGTCGCCCACATGGCCGATGATCTTGCCCGTCACGAAGGAATTATCGATGTCCTCGCGGGCGGCGAGCACCGCTTCCGCCAACCGCGAGATCGGCACGCAGACATCTGTCGTAAACGCCTTGCAGCCGGGGCGCAGCGTCTGGTTGGAATAGATCGTCTCGTGGCGGGCCTTCCACAGCCGCTCGCGGTCCTCGGTGCGGGTCGACCATTCGAAGTCCGAACCGCCGAACTCGTTGGCGATCTCGCGAACCGTGTTCGACTGCTCCTCCACCCAGCGCGGGCTGCCGTGGAATTCCAGGAAGAGGGTGGGCGCGAGTTTCAGGCTCAGGCCCGCATGCCGGTTGGCAGCCTCGACCGCCACTTCATCGAGGAATTCGATGCGAGCGACCGGGATGCCGCTCTGGATGGTCGCAACCACGGCTTCCACCGCCCCGCGCATCGTCTCGAAGGCGCATACGGCCGAAGCAATGGTTTCCGGGATCGGGTGCAGCCTGACGGTGACCTCGGTGATGACACCGAGCGTACCTTCGGCGCCGACATAGAGCTTGGTCAGGTCGTAGCCGGTCGAGGATTTTCTGGTGCGGCGGCCGGTGGTGATGATCTTGCCCTGCGGCGTGACGACACGCAGCGCCAGCACGTTTTCGCGCATCGTGCCGTAGCGCACCGCGGTGGTGCCGGAGGCACGCGTCGAGGCCATGCCGGCGAGCGAGGCGTCGGCGCCGGGATCTACGGGGAAAAACAGGCCGGTGTCGCGGATATGGGCGTTGAGCTGCTTGCGGGTGACGCCCGCCTCCACCTGTACGTCGAAATCCTCGTGGTTGACCGCGACGATCTTGTTCATGCGGGTAAGGTCGAGCGAGATACCGCCCTTCAGCGGGATCGTGTGACCTTCCATCGACGAGCCGGCCGCGAAAGGCGTGACGGCAATACCGCTTTCAAAACAGGCGGAGACAACGCGTGCCACCTCCTCCTCGTTTTCGGCATAGACCACCGCATCCGGCAGTCTTGTGGGCTGCCGGGACATGTCGTGGCCGTGATGTTCGCGCACCGCTTCTGTGGTCGAAAGCCGGTCGCCGAAATGGAGCTTCAGGGCGTCGAGCGTGGATTGCAGGGAGGTCATTTCTTCTCACCCGTCAGCATGCGGTGGTAGCGCGAACGGGCGATTTCCTGCGTTGTGATGAATTCGAGGAGGACCGGCACGCCCTTTTGCGTCTGCTCGATGCCGCGCTTGATCGCCGGGATGATCTCGCTCGGTTCGGTGACGCGTTCGCCGTAACCGCCGAGCGCGCGGGCGAAGGCGGCGTAGTCGCCGGAAATGTCGGTCGAGCGGTATTTCTCCGTCGAAACCTTCATGATCGGCAATTCCATCGCCATCGAGAAATTGTTGAGCAGGATCGACAGGATCGGCAGGCGCTCGCGCACCGCGGTTTCGAAATCCATGCCGGTAAAGCCGATCGCCGCATCGCCCCAGACATTGATGCAGAGCTTGTCGGGATGCATCAGCTTGGCGCCCATGGCGAGGCCCAGGCCGTAACCGAGCTGGGTCGTCTTGCCCCAGCCGATATAGGTGAGCGGCTTCACCGATTTCCAGAACGGCGAAAGCTGGTCGCGCGGGCTGCCGGCATCATGGGTGATGATGGTGTTTTCGATATCGACCGTGTGCTGCAAATCCCAGAGCACGCGGTAGGGCGACAGCGGTTTGCTGTCGGAGGTGAGCTTCGGCATCCATTCGGAAAGCCATTCGTCCTGCACCCTGGCGATTTCGGTGGCGACTTCCGTTTGATCGCGCGGAGAAACCTTGCGGGCTTCGAGTTCGGCAAGCACCGCGTCGAGCGTCAGCGCCGCGTCACCAACCAGCGCCACCTTGGCTTCGATGTCCTTGTTGACGTGGTCGGGATCGAGCGTCGCGTGGATGACCGTCTTGTCGAGTGGCATCTGCACGCCGAAGGCGGTCTCGGTGAAGGAGCAGCCGATGCCGAAGATGAGATCCGAACTATCGAGGAAATGGCGCAGGGTCTTGGAGATCGCCGCACCGCCGGCGCCGACCGATAGCGGGTGGGTTTCCGGAAACGCGCTCTTGCCTTCGAGGCTGGTCGAAACCGGGATCGCCAGCAGTTCGGCGAGCTGCTTCAGCTGCGGCCAGGCCTGCGCATAGTGGATGCCCTGGCCGGCATAGAGGATCGGCCGCCTGGCGGCGAGCAGCAGGTCGACCGCGTCGCGCACGGCAATCGGGTCCGGCCCGTAGCGGGTGGACAGAACCGGGCGATAGTTCAGCGGTTCCGGCACCTCGTCCTGCCACATGTCGTTGGGGATTTCGATCAGAACCGGACCGCCGCGGCCATTGCGCAATTTGGAGAAAGCGCGTCGAAAAATGTTCGGGATCTCGGCAGCCGAGGTGATCGGCTCGGCGGACTTGGTGATGTCGCGCATCGAGCGGGTCGCGTTGTAGTTCGGATCGACATGCGCGACGCGGCGCTCATAGCCCATCGGCAGGACCAGCAGTGGAACGGATTCCGAATAGGCCTGGGCGATGCCGCCATAGGCGTTTTCGGTACCCGGTCCGAGCTGCATGGCGAAGACGCCGATCGTCCTGCCGGAGCTCAACCGCGACATGGCGTCGGCCATGTGCAGGCCGTGGCGCTCCTGGCGCACGATGATCGGGCGGATATCGGCCATGGCCGCGTGTTCGAGAACGTGGTTCACGGGGTAACCGCAGATGACCTCGATCCCCTCGCGCTTCAGAATTTCCACGATGGCGTCGGCAACTTTCATGGGTTTCTCCTCCCCGGAGATGTGGTCGATTAAAGGTGCGGTTGGAAATCGTCCCGAGTCCAGGCGCCCGGATGGCGCACGGCCGCGCGACGGGCCTGCTCGGTATTCAAAAGCCCGCTCTGGCCGAGCGTGATGCGATATTCTTCGATAAAGGCCTGCGCCATGTGGGCGGCGCCATGGTCTCCGAGTGCGGCAAGGCCGAGCATGAACGCGCGGCCGGCAAAGGAGGAATGGGCACCGCAGGCAATTGCGCGCACCATGTCGACGCCGGAGACGACGCCGCTGTCGAACAGGACCGTACCACGGGTGCCCACCGTGCGGGCGATTTCCGGCAGCACGTCGATCGTCGCCGGTGCCGCGTCGAACTGGCGGCCGCCATGGTTGGAAACGACGACACCGTCGAGGCCGAGTTCCAGCGCTTTTTCCGCATCCGCCGGATGCATGACGCCCTTGACCATCATCGGTCCGGTCCACTTGTCACGAAGCCGGGCGATCTGTTCCCAGGGGAAGCCGCCGCCAATATGTTTCTGCACGAAGGCAGAGGTCGCCACGCGGTCCGGGGCGCCGGCGAAACCCGCCATGTTGGCGAAGGTCGGCATGCCCTTGCGGCGGATCGCATTCAGCCAGAAAGGGGCCAAGGCCGCAGCCAGGATCGTCTTCGGCGTCAGCTTGAACGGCATGGTGAGGCCGTTGCGAAGATCACGGGGACGCTTGGCACGCACCGGCACGTCCAGCGTCGCGACCAGAACCCTGGCGCCGGCGAGGCGGGCGCGGTCGGCCATTTCGAGACTGTATTGGTGATTGTTCGGCGCCATCGGGTAGAGCTGGAACCAGGTGACATCAGGCGCCCACTCCACCACCTGCTCGATGGTTGCGCAGGCAAGCGTGCCAACCAGATAGGGGATGTTGTGGGCCTGGGCCGCCTTGGCGAACTGTTCGGTGGCGCCCGGCCACATCATGCCGTCGAAGCCGATCGGCGAAATGCCGATCGGGGCGGCATAACGATGGCCGAAGAGCTCAACCGAGGTGTCGACCTTGGACACGTCCAGCCCGTAACGCGGCACGATCTCGACCGCCTGAAGCGCTGTCCGGTTTCGGTTGAGGCCGGTTTCATCGCCGGCGCCCCCCTGCAGGAACTCGTAGGCAAAACGCGGAATACGCCATTTCGCCCGTTTCTCCAGGTCGCCGACCATCGGATAACGCCGGCGGAGTTCCGCCAGCGTTTCTGTCGTCCTTGCGTCGTTCCTGGCTCCCCCCATGTCGGACGCCTCTTAGTAGGAAACCATGACTTCGATCATGGCCTGCTGGCCGCTCCTGGTCGCGGCCAATGCCCGCTGCAACGCCGCCGGCAAGTCGGCGCCGGTCTCGACGCGTTCGGCACGGGCGCCATGGGCGCGGGCGACGGCCGCGTAGTCCGGAGCAGGGTCGAGCGCGGTGATCGGCATGGTGTTGGCGGTCGCGGCGCTGCCATCCGGATACATGTAGAGCGTCGAGCGACGCACGGCGTTCCAGATGCCGTTGTTGAAGACGACCGTCAGCAGCGGCAGTTTCAGCGCGGTCGCGGTCTGGTGGCAAGCCACAGGGTTGGCGAACATGTAGGAACCGTCGCCGATCGTGGCGATCACCTGGCGGCTGCGGTCTGCGAGCTGGGCGCCGAGCGCTGCGGTCAGGCCGAAGCCGAGACCGCCGGAAAGCGGGGTCGAGAAGTAGGATTTCGGATATCTGAAACTCATCACCGACGGATCGATGCCAAGTTCGTTTACGACGGTCGTCCTGTCGTCCAGAATATCGGAGATGCAGCGGCTGACATAGGCCGGTGTCATCGGCGAACCGTTGCCCAGGGCGGCGCGCTTGTCGGCGGCCTCGGCCTGGGCCGCCTTGACCTTCGCCCACTTTTCGCGGCGCTCGGAGAAGGTTTCCGATGCCGGGACGCGCTCGGCCATGGCGGCGGCAAGCGCCGCGATCGTCTTGTTGATGCCGCCCGCGAGCGCGATGTCGATCGGAAAACTGCGGATAGGTACGCGGCTATGCTGAGGGTCCGGACCGATGGCGATGACCTTGGCGCCTTCGGCTATGTGAGTATGGTCCGAAATCCACGGCACCGCGGCATTGATCACGACGACGACGTCGGCTTCCTTCAGGACCTGGGTCGAGTCGCGGCCGATCATCATCGGATGGTCGCTCGGCAGTGCCAGGCGCGTCGCCCACATCTCGATGGTCGGTAGCGCGAACTTTTCGACGAAGCCGGCGAGCGGCTCGAAATCCGCAGCGAGCTCCGGGCTCTGGGTGATGATCAGCGGTTTTTTTGCCTTGGAGAGCAGGTCGGCGGCCTGAGCGACCAATTCCGGATCGGCCGGGCCATAGGTGGTCGGGGTGACTGTCGAGCGGTGACTGATCTCGACCTCCGCACCTTCGGCCAGCGCCTCGCGCGGCAGGCTGAGATAAACCGGGCCGCGCGGCTCGCTCATGGCGATGCTCATGGCGCGGTCGATGACGATGCCCGCCTGTTCCGGATAGCGCAGCTCATAATCCCATTTGACCACTTCGCGGACCATGCCGCCCTGGTCGAACATTTCCTGGCCCCAATGGATCGGCGAGGAACGCGAGCCGAACCGTCCGTGTTCGGTGATCGGCGTGCGGCCGGAGAACATCATCACCGGCACGTTTTCCGACCGGGCGTTGATCAGGCCCATGACCGAGTTGGCAAGCCCGACATTGACGTGGACGATGACGCCGGCCGGTTTTGATGTCATCAGGTAATAGCCATGCGCCATGCCGACCGCGACACCTTCATGCGGGATGACCAGGGCTTCGGGCATCTTCAGTCCGGTTTCTGGCTGGCGGGCAAACGCCTCGATGATCGACGGAAAGTCGGTACCGCCATTGGCGAACAGGACATCGATGCCTGCGGCCTTCATGTGGGTCAGCACAGCTTCGGCGGCGAAAGTGCCGGTCGTTTTTTCGTGTTTCATGCTGCAATCCTTGTGGAAATTCTTGGAAACCCGCCGGAAACCCGTCCTCAGGTGATGCTGATCGTCTTGGTGACCATGTAGGCATCGACGCCCTCGATCCCGACCTCGGAACCGTGACCGCTGGCCTTTACCCCGCCGAACGGCGTTTCCGGCATCGAAATGTTGAAGGAATTGATACCGACCATGCCCGCTTCCAGCGCGTCGGAAAGTTTAGCGATGGTCTTGTGCGAATTGGAGAAGGCATAGGCCGCAAGGCCGTAGGGCAGTTCGTTCGCCTTGGTGACCGCATCCTCGAAATCCGAGAACCGGTTGAGCACGGCGACGGGGCCGAAGGGCTCCTCGCTCATGATCCGCGCATCGCTCGGCACGTCGGCAAGAACCGTTGGGGCATAGAAAAAGCCTTCATTGTTGATGCGATGCCCGCCAGCGAGCAGTTTGGCGCCCTTCGCGGTGGCGTCCTGCACCAGCGCCTCGATGGCGTCACGCCGGCGACCGTGCACCAGCGGTCCCATGCCGGTCGCCGGATCGAGGCCGTCGCCGACCGTGATCTTGGCGGCACGCTCCGCAAAGCCGGCGCAGAAGGCGTCATAGGACTTGTCCTGTACATAGAACCGGGTCGGCGAAACGCAGACCTGGCCGCCGTTGCGGTATTTGCGCTGCACCGACATGTCGAGCGCGGCCGTCTGGTCGGCGTCGTCGAAAATAAGCACCGGCGCATGACCGCCAAGTTCCATCGTGGTGCGCTTCAGGCTTTCCGAGGCGAGCCGGATGAGGTGCTGGCCGACCGGAACCGAGCCGGTGAACGAGATCTTGCGGATGATCGGCGAGGCGAGCAGATGGCGCGAGATGAAGTCCGGCACGCCATAGACGACGGCGATGACGCCGGCCGGAACCCCCGCATCGATGAGGCACTGGGCGACGGCGGCGGCGGATGCCGGAGCCTCCTCGCCGGGCTTGTAGATCATCGTGCAGCCGGCGGCGAGCGCCGAGCCCATCTTGCGGGCGGCATTGCCGACCGGGAAATTCCACGCCGAAAAGCCGGCGGTCGGGCCGACCGGTTCCTTGATCACCTGGAAGCGGGTTTCGCCGATACGGCCGGGAATGACGCGGCCATAGGTGCGGCGGCCTTCCTCGGCGAACCACTCCATTTCTTCCGTGGCGAAATGGGTCTCCAGCCGCGCCTCGGCGATCGGCTTGCCCATTTCGAGCGTTGCAAGGGTGGCGATCTCTTCCTGCCGCTCGTGCATCAGCTGGGCTGCGCGCTTCAGGATGCGGCCGCGCTCGCGCGGGCTCATGGCGCGCCAGAGGGGAAAGGCGCGCTTGGCGGCCTCGAGTGCCCAGTCGAGATCTTGCGCCGTCGCATGCGGCACCACGCCGATCGCCTTTTCGGTGGCCGGGTTGATCAGCGGCTGCGTCTTGCGGTCGCCGTTTTCCAGCCAGACACCGTCGATCAGGAGACGCGCGGATTGGTAACCGTCGGACGAGCCGGCTGGATTGGTCGCGATGTTCATGGTCGTCTCCTCCGTTTTTATGAGACGAGTGCGTTTGGCATCCGTCAATTTCGGGTTTTCTCAAACCCGGCTTCCTCGTCCACTTCAAGGGGATAAAGCAGGGAGCCTGATATTGTCAATTCCGACGTTCACTTCGGCTCAAATAGCGACCGTACCGCCGTCGATCGGGATCACCGCTCCGGTCATGAAACTCGATGCTTTCGATGCCAAAAGCAGGGCGAGCCCCATGATCTCGTCCGTCTCGGCGATGCGCCCGAGCGGCACGGTGTCGGCAAAGGCCTTTTCCACCTCCGCTTCGCGAATGCGGCCGCCAGCGATATTGGTGCGGAAGGGGCCGGGCGCGATGCCGTTGACGAGAACGTTATAAGGCGCAAGTTCCCAGGAGGCCTGCTTGACGAGATTGACGACGGCGCCCTTGCTGGATGCATAGGCATAACCGGTCATCGGGTCGGCGCGTAAGCCGGCGATCGAGGCGATCGCGATGATGCGGCCGCTCTTCTGCTTCTTCATGTGCCTGGCGGCGGTCTGGACAGCGATGAACGTGGCGGAGAGGTTCACGTCCACCACCCTGTTCCACAGATCGTCGCTGACATTCTCGATCGCGCCGGCCTCGGTGCGGGAATTCGGGCCACCGCTGATGCCGGCATTGGCGACGAGGATATCGAGATGCCCGTGCTTTTCGGCAATACCGTCGATCGTGTTCCGCAGACTTGCACGGTCGGAGACATCGACCTGATGGCTCTCGGCGGAAAAGCCCTGGCCGTTCAGCCATTGACAGGCGGCGGCGAGTGTTTCCGGGTTGAGGTCGATGAGCGCCACATGCGCGCCGTTGGCGGCAAGCGTCTTGGTGATGGCGAGCCCCAGGCCGCTTGCAGCGCCCGTCACGATCGCCACCTGACCTTTGAGATCAAACAGTTTTTCGGCCTGCATTTTTTCCTCCCTATAGTCTCCTCGCTCTTGCCCGAAGCGCCTCTCACCCGCCTCCGCTTCGCTCGGCCACCCTCTCCTCGAGGAAAGAGAGGATCTGCAACGGTGCGGCATACCGCCTCTCCCCAGCGGGGAGACGGTGTCGGCAGGCGGATGAGGGGGTCTTCGAGAAACCTTCCCGCGGCTCAATCCACCCCGCCAACCTTGTATGCAATTTCCCAAGATGCAAGTTAGAAATTTGCTATTATCAATCAAAATTTGACAGAATCATATTGACCCTCCCCAAAAGGTTATACAGATTGCCGCCATTCGCGGGTGCCGAGGAGCGCCTGCCATAACGGTCGTCAGGTCCCGGGGAGGGTGAAACACCGATGAGCTTTACCGAAAGTCTTGAAACCGTCACCGGCACTAAGATCCGGCTCATGCGGGGAGGCAAGGGGGCTCCGCTGCTCTTCCTGCATGGTGCGAGCGGCGCCTCGCGCTGGCTGCCCTTCATGGAGAAGCTCTCCGAAACCCACGAGGTGATCGTGCCGGAACATCCGGGTTTCGGCGCCTCCGACAGCCCCGAATGGCTGGACAACATTTCCGACCTCGCCTTCTTCTATCTGGATCTTCTCGACCATCTCTGCCTTGAGAAGGCCCACCTCGTCGGCACGTCGATCGGCGGATGGCTGGCGGCCGAGATCGCCATCCGCAACGCGACAAAGCTCAGATCCCTGACCGTCGTGGCGCCTGCTGGCATCCGCGTGAAGGGTATTCGCAAGGGCGACGTCTTCATGTGGAGCCCGCAGGAGACCGCCCGCAATCTCTTCCACGACCAGGCGTTTGCGGAAGCGATGCTGGCGGCGCCGCCGCCGTCGAAGGAGGAGATGGAAATCCTTCTCAGGAACAAGCTCACGTCGGCCAAGCTCGCCTGGGAGCCGCGTTTTCTCAATCCGGACCTGCACAAGTGGCTGCACCGCATTTCGCTACCGACGCTGATCGTCTGGGGCGATGACGACAAGGCGATGCCGGTCGTTTACGCTCCGGCATGGCGCGACCTCATTCCCAATTCGCGGCTTGAGATCATCGAAAACTGCGGACATCTGCCGCAGATCGAAAAAGCGGACCGTTTCGTCGAACTGGTCAACGGCTTCATCGGGGAGGTTACGCGATGAAATTCTACTTCATGCACCTGATGCCCTATGCGGATCTCGATCTTTCCTATGACGAGAAACACAATTCCGCCTGGGTCACCCTGCCGAACACCTATTACGACCCGAAGAAGGGCCACCAGCTCTACAACCGCTACCTGGACGAGCTCGAATATGCCGACCAGCTCGGGTTCGATGGCATCTGCGTCAACGAGCACCATTCGAACGCCTACGGCCTGATGCCGATCCCCGGTGTCATGGCCGGCGCGCTTGCCCGCCGCACCAAGAACGTCAAGATCGCCATCCTCGGTCGCGCGCTACCGCTCCTCAACAACCCGCTGACCGTCGCGGAAGAATTCGCGATGGTGGACAACATTACCGGCGGCCGCCTGATCGCCGGCATGGTGCGCGGCATCGGCGCCGAATACCATTCCTGGGGCGTCAATCCGGCCTTCAGCCACGAGCGGTTCCAGGAAGCCCACGACCTCATCCTGCAGGCCTGGACGCAACCGGGTCCGAGCGTCTTCGAAGGCAAGCACTACAGTTTCGAATACGTGAACGTGTGGCCGCGGGTCTACCAGGATAATCCGCACCCGCCGATCTGGATCCCGAGCCAGGGATCCAGCGAGACGATCGAATGGGCCGCCCATCCGGATCGCAAATACACCTATCTCCAGACCTTCGCCTCGGTCTCGACCGTCGCCCGCTACATGAAGATGTACAAGGACGTCGCTGCCGGCTACGGCTACGAGGCGACCGAGGACCAGCTTGGCTGGTCGCTGCCGCTCTATGTGGCCGAGACCGACGAGATCGCCCGCCGCGAAGCCAAGGACCATATCGAGGCCTTCCTGCAGAAATTCCTGCGCATGCCGATGGAGATGCTGCTGCCGCCGGGCTACACTTCGGTGAAGTCCATGGTCGGGGCGATGTCGGCCAAGGCCGGCCATTCGATGAAGCAGACGATCGACAGCGTCATCGACGAGGGCAAGTTCATCTGTGGCAGCCCGGCTACGGTGCGCGAGAAGCTGGAAGAATACCAGGACCAGATCGGCTTCGGGCATCTGCTGACACTCCTCCAGTTCGGTACGCTACCGGCCGAGCTAACCCGCAAGAACATGGAGATCTACTCCAAGGAGGTCATGCCGTATCTACGCAACGTGACCGCCAGGCGGGTGGCCTGAGGAGGGATGCCAATTTGATGATTTTGACAAGTCTATGAAGCCTTTGGGCGTAGTCATATAACCCAAGGTTCATCTTGATGTGCGGTCGCGATTGTCGTCATTTGAGGCGCAGGACCGCACTATTGTCACCCCCCAGTCGCTGCGGTCTTAGCGGCCGGCGCCCCAAAAGCCGGCCGCTCCCCTGGGGGCTATACCCCTTGTGCTAGGTCTTTTGGACGAATTGAGGACTTCGCGGTCCGGAGTACAATGGTGTTCTCCCAAGTCGAGCGTAGAAGAGGTTACGTCTTGGGAGAGGCCCGCGCAGGGGGAAAAGGCGCGGGCCTTTTTATTTTGCAGCACAGCATCAAAAAAGGTGATGCTATTTACCAAATTTCATGCATGTTCGCCGCGGGCTGGGGCGAGACATGATTCCAAAAAACAACGACGGGTGCCCGGATGATCTTCCGAAAGGAGACGATTATTCGGAGCTTACCGATGGCGAACTCGAAGAGCTTGCTTTTGTGCTGATCGAGGCGCTGACAATTCCGCCGCTGTCGGCCTGTTTTAGGTCGGGTGTTGCCGAGCCTGCCCCACAACTGCCATCGGAATGAAGAGGGAGGTAGTCCCTCCATGCCCCAGCTTGGCCTCTGGCGGCCGTTTCCACGCCGGCGATATCGAAGCCATCTTCAGCATGGCCTCGGTGAGCATTCTTAAAGCCGACCGCCGATAGTCCGTGTTTTCGCTGCAACGTCTGTGTTAGGAGGCGTCCCAGACGAGACGACGATGAGACAGAGCGATGCTTCCCTGGATCCAGCTTGACCGCGCTACCATTCCCGGCGAGGACGGCGAACTGCGCCTGAAGCAGCGTGGAGCCGAATTTTCCATCATGCTCGGCTCGACCGAGCTGATGAACAGCCGGCTGAGTGGTTCGGAAGAGGCGCTGGCGACGCTCTCCTGCGAGCGGATTGCGGGCCGGAAAAATATCCACATGCTGATCGGAGGCCTCGGCATGGGGTTTACGCTGCGGGCGGCCCTGGGAGCCCTGCCGGACGATACCAGGGTCACCGTCGCGGAGCTGGTTCCGGCGGTGGTCGACTGGGCGCGCGGGCCGATGGCGGAGTTTCACAAGGGGACGCTCGACGATCCGCGTGTCGATATTCATGTCGGCGATGTCGGGGCGCTGATCCGGTCGCGCAACGCCGCTTACGATGCCATCCTGCTCGATGTCGACAACGGCCCCGACGGGCTGACGCGTGCTTCCAACGACAGCCTTTATAACCACGCGGGGCTTCGAGCCGCCAAGGCTGCGCTGCGCGACAACGGCGTCCTGGCCGTCTGGTCGTCGGCGCCGGATGCCGCCTTCACCCGGCGGCTGCGGGACGTGGGATTTGCCGCCGAGGAAGTTTATGTCCGTGCCAACGGCAAGCGCGGCGGCCGCCACGTGCTGTGGATGGCCACCAACCGGTAGCGGATCGGCAACGGCCAGTCCGCGGGAGCTTCGAAGAGAGCGGCACTACCGCACTCATTCCGCCCCGTCTTCATGCTCAAGCGAGCCTGAAGCGGAGGGCAAGAGCGAAAAGAGATGGGCGTTCATCGCCGCCTGCGCCCATTCGGGATTGCGGGCCTTCAGCGCCGCGAGGATTTCCCGGTGCTGGGCGTGGGTACGGCGCGTGCGCACCTCGACCGGTTCCGAATAGCGGTTGAAGATCGAGGCCGGCAGTTCCAGCGAGGAAGCGAGGATTTTTTCGAGCCGCGGGCTTTCGGCGGCAGCGGCGATCACCGCGTGGAATTCCCCGTTGAGCTTGTCGAAGCCTTCGAGATGTTCGTTCCAGCCGAGTTCCTCGAACTGGGTCTCCATCAGCCGTTCCAGCTCCTCCAGCCGCCGCAGGTCGGCTTGCGAAATGCGGGTGGCGGCGCGGCTGGTCGCGTGACCTTCGAGAATGGCGCGCAGCCGAAAGATCTCGACCGCGTCGTCGAGCGAAAAATCCGCGACGATCCCCCGCCGGTAGCGTTCCAGCACCACGAGGCCCTCGGCATTCAGCCGGTTCAAAGCCTCGCGGATCGGGGTGCGGGAAACGCCGATCGCGGCGGCGAGCTGGTTTTCGAGCAGCTTGTCACCGGAGCGCATCTCGCCCGTGAGGATCAGGTGCCGGATGCGATGATAGGCGGTTTCGACGGCGCTTTGCGTCGCCCCGTCCTTGGCTCCGTCCCTGGTTGTCTCATTCGTCAAACCGTCACCTGTTCCTTCGTCCTGGCGGGGGAGATTACGACAAACCATTCACCGAGGCCAACCGACAAAAAGTGTATACCAGTTGATGGATAGTGGCTTTGAAACGGCATAATAGCCTTGACATTTGCTGTAAAGGTATACAAGATCTTCTCAGGAGGCCTGATAAGGCAATCGGCTTTGCCGAAGGAGAGACCTATGACGCAGCCCCGCAAACCTTTTATCGTCGGTATCGGCGGGACCCAGCGCCCCGGTTCGAGCTCCGAGCTCGCGTTACGCTATTGTCTCCTGGCTGCCGAACAGGCCGGCGCGGAGATCGATCTCATCTGCGGAGCAGAACTTGAGCTGCCGCTCTTCGATCCTGGCGTGACGCACCGCACTCCGGCCGCCCTTCGCCTGCTCCAGTCGATGCGCCGTGCCGACGGCATCGTCATAGCAACGCCGAGCTATCACGGCGGCATGTCCGGCATGATCAAGAACGTCATCGACTATACGGAAGACATGCGGGGAGACGCGCGCTCCTATTTCGACGGCCGCGCCGTCGGCTGCATCGTCTGCGCCGCCGGCGACCAGGCGCTCGGCGCAACGCTGATCGGCCTGCGTTCGGTCGTGCATGCGCTGCGCGGCTGGCCGACCCCTTACGCGGCGACCATCAAATCCAACGAGAAACCTTTCGTCGACGGCAAACCGGCCCGCCGCGAGGTCGCGCAGCCGCTCGAAATCGTTGCCTCGCAGGTCGTCAGCTTCGCCGAAATGGTGATGGCGAGCCGCGTCGAAGACGGCGCGCCGCGCCTCGTCGTCAGCAACTGATCCAATTTCAATCATCGTCGGATCCGTTGCCCTCACCTGGCGGCGGTCCCAGCGGAGCTTGCCATGAAGTTCAATTTCTTCCACCTGATGCCCTATCCCGACTACGACAAGCTGCCGCACGAATGGCCGGTCAGCACGCACGGGATCGATAGCACCCGCATCCAGGCGCTCTACAACGAATATATCGACGAGATGGTCGACGCGGAAAACTACGGTTTCGACTGGGTGGGCTGCAACGAGCACCATTTCAGCCCCTACGGCCTGATGTCGAACCCGAACCTGATCGCCGGCGCGCTCGCCCGCCAGACGTCCAAGGCGAAGATCGCCATCGTCGGCAACCTCCTGCCGCTCTTGAACCCGATCCGCGTCGCCGAAGAATATGCAATGATCGACGTGATGTCGGGCGGTCGCCTGATCGCCGGCTTCCTGCGCGGCATCCCGCACGAATACATCGCCTACAACATTCCCCCGAGCGAATCCCGCAGCCGTCTGCGCGAAGCGACCGAGCTGATCATCAAGTGCTGGACCGAGGACGAGCCCTTCGGCTGGGAAGGCGAGCATTATCAGTTCCCGGCCATCTCGATCTGGCCGAAGCCCATCCAGAAGCCGCATCCACGTATCCTGATGTCCGCCAGCAACGCGGAATCGGCGGAGTTCGTCGCCAAGATGCGTGCGATCATGGGCATCACGCTGATCCAGGACCTGTCGATCGCCA
The DNA here is from genome assembly GCF_000732195.1 of Neorhizobium vignae. GTDB lineage: Bacteria > Pseudomonadota > Alphaproteobacteria > Rhizobiales > Rhizobiaceae > Neorhizobium > Neorhizobium vignae. The sequence goes on along the minus strand of NZ_JNNU01000008.1, from coordinate 255,904 downwards.
AGGCTGCCGTCGAGAATTTCAAGAAGACCGCCCGCTCCTACGGCTGGGAGCCGACGCCGGACGATATTCTCGTCGGCCAGCAGATCTGCATTGCCGATACGGACGAGGAGGCCAGGCACCACATGGCCGCCGCCCAGACCTACTTTCACCAGACGCTGATGCGCCCGCAGCGCTCCGCCCAGCAACTTGTTCTCGGACAGAGCCGCTACTACACCGAGGCCGATGCCGGCGAGAACTTCCAGAAACGCCTCGCCACGCTGCGCGGCCGCACCGTCGAGGAACAGATCGAAGCCGGTTCGATCATCTGCGGCAGCCCCCAATCGGTCATCAGGCAGATCAAGCGCCTGCGCCAGGAGCTCGATTGCGGCCTGCTGAACCTGACGATCAAGGTCGGCAACATGCCGGGCAGCGTCGTTCGCCGGGGCATGGAGCTGTTCCGCGACCGCGTCGCCCCTGAAGTCGCTGGCCTGTAAGAGGAGTTTGATCCATGGGCTTTGAATTGAAGACGATCGAACTTTCCGGCGGCAGGCTCTCCTATCATGTCGGCGGCACGGGGCAGCCGGTTGTCTATCTCCATGCCGCCGGCGGCGTGATGCTGACCGAACCGCTGAAGGTGCTGACGGCGAACCACACGGTCTATGCGCCGATCTGCCCCGGCTTCGACGGCACCGAAAGCAATGATGGCCTGAAGTCCGTGCGGGACTGGGCGAGCATGGTCGCCGAGTTCGCCGAAAAGCTTGTCGGCCCGCGTTTCGACGTGATCGGTTCGTCCTTCGGCAGCTGGTCGGCCCTGTGGCTTGCCGCGGAGTACCCGAAAATGGTCGACCATCTGATCCTCGGCGTGCCTGCCGGGTTCCGCTTCGAGGGCAAGGGTGGTCTGCCGGCCGATCCGGACGCGCGGTTCAAGGCGCTCTACTCGCATCCTCAAAAGATCAGGTCGGCGCCGAAATCGTCTGATATCGTGGCCAACAACGGCAAAACCTATGAGCGCCTCGCCAATGACATTCAGGTTGACGAGGCACTGAGTGCACGCCTGCCCTCGATCGAGGCGGTGACGCTAATCCTGCTCGGCACCGAAGACAAGGTCGTGCCGGGCGAGGCCGGCGCACACCTGAAGCGCAACATCCCGATCTCGCAGCGTGCCTTCATCTTCGACGCCGCCCATTCGATCGAGGTCGACCAGCCGGAGCGCACGCTGCGGCTCTGGACCGACTTCCTGAAGCGCGGGCCCGGATATGTGCTCAACCAGGGGCCGGAGGCCGCCTGACGCCATTCCCTTCCCCGGGGAAGCCTGGCCCAGACCTCGGTCTGGGCTTTTTTCTTGCGGGATATAGCGTTTTCCCTCATTCCGGTCGGCGCTCGGTTGTCGTCGAGAGAGGAAGGCGTTCGAGACCAAATACTGCAGGCCATAATTTTCAACATTGACGGATATGATATGTCTATTATGAATTGATTTGCGTTTCGCTTCAGGAAGGCCCAAGAGCCGCCTGCGGAATGCCGTCGTCCGGGATATGCGGGACGATGTGAATGGGAGGAATGGCATGATCGGCGAAGACGTCAGGCGCAAGGAAGACAACCGGTTGATCACCGGCAAGGGTCAATATGCCGACGACCTCAAATTCGAAAACACCGCCTATGCCGCCTTCGTGCGTTCGCCGCATGCCCATGCGATCATCCGCGGCATCGACACGTCGGCCGCCCGCGACATGCCGGGCGTGCTTGCCGTCCTGACCGGCGAGGATATCGTCGCCGCCGGCATCGCGCCGATCCCGCATGCGATCGGCAGTTCGCAGTTCGGATCCGACATCCGTATCAAGAACCATGACGGCACGGAGCGCGCCCGCACCCACCATCAGGCGCTGCCGACCGACCGTGCCCGCTTCGTCGGCGAGGCGGTCGCCATGGTGATCGCCGAGAGCACCAATCTTGCCAAGGACGCGGCAGAAGCGATCGAAATCGAATGGGAGGAACTGCCCTCCGTCGTGCGCGGGGTCGACGCGCTGGAAGAGGGTGCGCCGCAGCTTTGGGACAATGTTCCGGGCAACAAGGCGATGGACGGCGAAATCGGCGACAGGGCCGGCACCGCAGAGGCCTTCGCCAAGGCCGCTCATGTCCTTGAATTCACCAGCTGGGCGCAGCGGGTCACGGGCGTCCACATGGAGCCGCGTTCCTCCGCCGCCGAATACGACCCGGAGACCGGCAAGTTCACCATCCACGCTTCCGGCGGTCATGGCGTCGTGATGATGCGCGAGCAGATCGCGGCGTCTCTCGGCGTCGACATGGCCTTCGTGCGGGTCGTCGCACCCCGCGATGTCGGCGGCAATTTCGGCACCCGCAACGCCACCTATCCGGAATTCGTGCTGTTGCCCTACGCCGCCAAGCTTGTCGGCCGGCCAGTCAAACATCAGGCGGAGCGCATCGAGGCCTTCCTGTCGGATTTCCAGGGCCGCGACCTGCATGTGAAGGCAAAGCTTGCGCTCGACGAAAACGGCAAATTCCTGGCGTTCCACTCGATCAATACCAGCAATATCGGCGCCCACACGGTGTCCTACACCGCCCTCAACAAGGGCATTCAGCTGATGACAAGCCTCTACCGGGTGCCGGTCGCGCATGTGGAATTCCGCGCGGCGATGTCGAACACCGTGCCGACCATCCCATACCGTAGCGCCGGCCGTCCGGAAGCCATGTACATCATCGAGCGGATGATCGACCTTGCCGCGCGCAAGTTCGGTTTCGACCGGGTGGAATTGCGACGGATCAACATGATCCCCGATGACGCATCGCCCTATTCGAACCCGGTCGGCGTCACCTATGACAATGGCGAATATATCGCGGCCATGGACAAGGTGCTCGAGATGGCCGACTGGAAAGGTTTCGAGGCGCGTCGCGCAGAAGCCCGCAAGCGTGGCATGTATCGTGGCATCGGCCTTTCCAACTATATCGAGGGCACCAGCGGCGTGCCGCGTGAACGCGCCGAGATCACCATCGATCCGACCGCCGGCATCGTCGATGTCGTTATCGGCACCCAGAATACGGGGCAGGGGCACGAGACGGCCTTCGCCCAGCTGGTCGGTTCCTTCCTTGGCATTTCCCACGAGGTCGTGCAGATCCGCGCCAGCGATACGGATTTCGTCTCGGCCGGTGGCGGTTCGCATTCCGGCCGCTCTTTGCGCTTCGCGAGCATCGTCATGCACAAGGCGACTGCCGAGATCATCGAACGCGGCCGCAGGATCGCCGCCTTCATGCTGAATGTCGCGCCGGAAGTGATCGACTTCACCGACGGCCATTTTCGCGCCCGCGGGTCGAACGGCGTCGTCGGCCTGTTCGAGGCGGCGCAGGCTGCGAATAACGATCTCGGCCTGCCGGACGAGCTGCGGGGCACGCTTGCGGCGATTTCCGATGAAACCACCCACGGGCTCGCCTATCCCTATGGCGCTGCGGTCTGCGAGATCGAGATCGATCCGGAAACCGGTTTTTTCCATATTCCGCGTTATTCGACCGTCGATGATGTCGGCAAGGCATTGAACCCCATGATCGTCGACGGCCAGACCCATGGCGGAATCGTGCAGGGGGCCGGCCAGGCGCTATTTGAATGGTCGAATTACGACCAGGAGACCGGCCAGAACCTGTCGGCCACCTTCATGGATTACCAGGTGGCGCGCGCGTCCGATTTCCCGAGCTTCGACACCCATATCAGCGAAGTGCCAGCCAAAAGCCATCCGCTCGGTTTCCGTCCGGGCGGCGAGGGTGGTACGACACCGTCGCTCGGTGTGACGATCAACTCCATCACCGATGCGCTCGCCGATCTCGGCGTGACGCATATAGAAATGCCGGCAACGCCCTCCCGGATCTGGGAAGCGATCCGAACGGCAAAAGCCAAACAAGAAGCGTGAGGAGAAAACATTGTCCGACGTCCTGATCAATACCCGGGGGAACGTCCTCGAGATCACCCTCAACCGTCCCGACAAGGGCAATGCGCTGACGCCCGAGATGGCGCAGGCGATCACCGCCGCGCTGAAGTCTCTGTCGCCGGAAATCCGCGTCGTGCTGATGAGTGCCAAGGGCGGTGATTTCTGCACCGGCCGCAGCGCGGCCATGCCGGCCGCTGGCAGTCGAGCCACCGCGCTCGACCTGCGCACCGCGATCTCCGATCCGGTGCTCGATTTCTATGAAGTGCTGCGCGAAATCCCGGTTCCGTTCATCACCGCCATCCGCGGCAGGGCCGCCGGTGTCGGCTGCGCCATCGCGGCTCTCGCGGACGTCGCGATCGCCGCCGAAAGCGCGACTTTCCAGGTGCCGGAAATGAACCACGACATCGCCCCGACGCTGGTGCTCAATGCTCTCGCAGACCGGGTTTCCCGTGCCACGCTCGCCCGCATGGTCTTCACCCGCGATGTGATTCCTGCGACCGAAGCCAAGATGCTCGGCATTGTCGGCATCACGGTTGCCGATGCCGGCATCGACGCCGAAGTCGAACGTATCGTCGGCCAGCTCGAAAAGAACTCGGTGCCGACCGTTCGCGGCATCAAGGCCTTCCTCTCGATGAGCCCGGAAACCTCGTTTGCCTCGCGCAAGGAACTGGCCGCGCTCATCAACTGTGTGGCGACGGCGGAGAAGTTCCGGTAGGTGTCCTCACCCCATTGCTCGGTCACTCTCTTTGAGGGGAGAGGAGGATCGGCCGCGGCGAGGCACAAATACCTTCTCCCCAGCGGGGAGAGGTGGCCCGAAAGGGTCGGAGGCAGGGGAGATGCTGTGAGAAACTCGGGCCCTAAAGGGTTACGCCCCTAAAGCGCTAGCCCCTCGATGACCAGCGCTGCCAGCGCCTCGGTGGCCGCCGGCGAGATCTGCACGATCGACCGTGCATCGAGATCGAACACGACAGCGACCGACTGCATCGTGCCGAATACCCGACCGCTGAAGGGATCGACCATCCAGAAGATCAGCGACATGACGCGGTGGTCGGTCTTTTGCAACCCGCCCCAGATCTCGAAACAGTCGCCGACGCGCGGGGTTTCACCGTAGAGGATGCGGAATTCCAGCACCGCGCCGCCGATCTTGCCGGGCGGCGTCACGGCATGTTTGCTGACGATTTCGCGGATCGGGCCGGTGAGCTGCTTCACACCGCCACCGACCGCGCCGATGAAATTCTGCGGGCCGAGGCGATTGAAGGCGTCGCAGGCTTCCGGCTCGATCAGGCTCATGGCGGTGCGCCTCAGACCGAGCGAGAGCGCCCTGTCGCGGGAGGCGCTGATCGTAACGGGTTCGTCGCCGGTGCCGCGGGCAAGCGCTTCCCTGGGGGTCTCGACCAGCAAGGCGAAAACCTTTTCGCGGAAAGCCGCAGGCCAAAGGCGGGGCGTCTTGAGGTCGGCCGCATCCACATGGGTGAGCCGTATCCGGAAGCTCGCGGCCAGCTGGCCGGAATGGCTGTTATACAGCATCAGCACCGCAAACGCCGTCGTCTCGCCGATATCGAGGAAACCAGCGGTCATATGCAGCGAAGTGCCGGCATGTGCCTCGCGATGGAAGCGGATGTGATGCTCGTCATAGGCGATCGTCTTGGCCGACGTCGGCGAGAAAAGGCCGGGCAGGCCGTTGAGGCCGAACAGCACTGCCAGGCCTTCATTGGCACGGGCGACATAATACTGAGTGTTCCAGTGGGCGTTCTCGTCCACCTCCCACTGGCGCACGCTGCCACGCCAAACCTCGATCATTCCGCCCTGCTGTGCGCTCACGCGGGCTCCTCCACCAGAACGATACGTCCCTTGACCGCACCTTTGGACAACCGGCTCATCGCGTCGTTGATCGACGATTTCGGCAGAGCCTCATAGGGGATGGCGTCGAGTTTTCCGCTCTTGGCGAGTTCCACCAGATCGCGCAAATCCTGCAGCGAGCCGGTAATGCTGCCGATCAGGCTCAAGCCCCCTTGCGCCATACGCATGGTCGGGATGGTGAGCTGGCCACCGAACATGCCGACCATGATGACGCGGCCGCCGCGCGCCAGCGCCGGGAAGCAAAAGGCGGCCGTCTGGCTGTTGTTGACAAAATCGATAACGGTGCGGACGGGCCGGCCGACCGCATCGACGATCCTCTTCGTTACGTCGTCGCCGGTCGAAAGCACAGATTTCTGAGCGCCGGCCTCGGTTGCGATCTTCAGCTTCTCTTCCGAAACATCGACCACAATGATATTCCGGTGCCCGAGCGCCTTCAGGATGACGATGCCGCTGAGGCCCAGTCCGCCGGCCCCGACCACGACGATCGCCTCGTCGGGGCGAACTGGCATCGCCTTGCGGATGGCAGAATAGGCGGTAAGGCCAGAGCAGGCATAGGTGGCGGCAAGTGCGGGGTCGAGATCACCGGTATCGATGAGATAGCGGCTGTCCGGCACCACCACATGGCTACCGAAACCGCCGGGCCTGCGCATGCCGAGCGGCCGACCCTGCATGCAGAGGTTCTCCTGGCCGGCACGGCAGGTTTCGCACTCGCCGCAGCCGAGCCAGGGATAGACGAGCCTGACATCGCCGACCTTGACGTCCTTGGCCTCGGGGCCAATGGCAGTGACGGTGCCGAGGATTTCATGGCCGAGGGTGAGCGGGCGCTTCATCCCGATACTGTCGATCGACACCTGTTTGTCGCCCATGTCGAAAATGCCCTTCCACAGGGTCAGGTCCGAATGGCAGAGCCCGCAATGGGATACGGAAACGACGACCTCGCTCCCGGTAGGCTCGGGCGTGGCCTCCTCGACCTCCCGCAGCACTTCCGATGCCTCGAATACCTGCCATGACCGCATGATGCCGCTCCTCCCAGATGCATGCGCAATTAATATCAGGGCGCCTGTTATGTGGCAATCGGGAAATGGGTGGCTGGTTATATGGTCGCTTCTAAATTGGTGGCGGCTGTGCAACCACACCGTCATCCGCAGGCTTGACCCGAGGATCCAGCGCCGCCCCTGCGGCGAAGGCCTCTTTTCACGCGAAGGACCTTGCGTGGATGGATCCTCGGGTCAAGCCCGAGGATGACGACGGAGAGGTAGGATAACTGCGGGGAGGCTGGAACGGCTCTCCATAAAGAAGGAGAACCAGGGCAGCCGCATCGAGTCCCGTTACTCCTCCGCCTTTTCCTGCCCCTCGATCGCCGCCTCCGCTCCGGCTATCGCCTTGTCCAGCAACTCCAGAAACGTCTGCCGCTCCTCCACAGACAAAAAACGCAGCAGATCCGCCTCGTGCTGCGGCAGCGAGGTATCCACCAGTGCTGCGGCGTCCAGCCCGGCCTTGGTGAGGCGCAGCTCGGAGACGCGGCCGTCATCGGCGGCGCGGTCGCGTTCGACGAGTTTGTGTTTGATGAGCGGGGCGAGCGTCTGGACCAGCGTCGGCGGTTCGATGCGCAGCCGCCTTGCGAGCGCGATCTGGCTGATGCCGGGATAACGGCGGATCAAGAGCAGCACGCCGCCCTGGACCGGAGTGACCGCAAGCGAGCGGGCGCGGAACCAATTCTGCCAATGATTGCCGAACAGCGCCTGCAGGCGCCGGATGCGGATGCCGACGACACCGTCGAGAAGGACGGCATGCCCGTCTCCCTCTGCCGATGGGTTGGGCTCCGAACTCATGCCTTGTCCCAGTTGCCGTAGACCTTCACGTCCATCGTGCCGATGCCTTCGAACCTGCCGTGCAGCACGTCGCCGGGAACGATCGGGGCGACGCCTTCGGGCGTGCCGGTCATGATGACGTCGCCCGGATAAAGCGTATAGGCCTTGCTGGCGAATTCGATCAGCTTCTGGACGTTGAAGATCAGCATGTTGGTATTCGACTTCTGCCGGCTCTCGCCATCGATCGTCAGTTCGAAATCGAGATTGTTCGGGTTCGGGATCTCGTCTGCGGTGACCACATAAGGTCCGAGCACGCTGAACGTGTCGAGCGACTTGCGGTAGCTGCGCTCTTCAGGGCCACGAATGGTGATGTCGTAACAGATGGCGTAGCCGGCGACGTAGTCGAGAGCATCGGCCTCCGACACGCGAAACGCCTTTTTGCCGATGATCACGGCGAGTTCGATCTCATGGTCGGTGCGCCGGTCGGCCCAGTCGACGACGACGCCTTCCGATGGGCCGATGAGCGAGCTTACCGCCTTCAGGAACACGCCTGCCTCGGCGATCGGCTTGATCTTCATGCCGTGATGCAGCTGGTCGCTGTCCAGCACCTCGTCGAGATGGAGCCGGTAGTTGACCGGGGCGCCGACGATCTTGCCGGGATTGGCGATCGGGCTCAGAAGCGCGACGTCGGACAGCGGCTTCGAGGGCGCGGTCTTCGCCATCTCCTCCATGACGGGCCGCAATTCGGCGAAATGAGCCATGAACTGGTCGCCGTGAGGCAAGGGGTAACGGTAGTTCGGCAGGCGATCGAGGACGCTGGTGACGTCCTTCACCTGATCGCCGACGACCACACCGAGACGATTATCGTCATAGCGACAAAAACGCATGATTTCTCTCCCTGATCTCGTTCGCTCAGACGCGGGTGCGGTCTTCGCGGAAATAGCCGAGCTTCTCCTGCGCCACGCGGTCGGAGAAGCAGAATACGACGACGTCTTCGTTCGCCTTGAACGAGCGCCACGACCACCCGGGCACGACGATCACGTCCTTCGGGCCGAAATCGAAGGTTTTGGCGCCGATCGTGATCGAGCCGGTGCCTTCGGCGATGCACATGACGATATGGTCCGTCGAACGGATTTTTGCGGTTTCCATGCCTTTCGGGACATGGCTGAGCCAGGCCGACATGGTCGGCATCGTCCAGCCGCCGTCGAGCGGATTGGAGTATCGCAGCGTCGTGCCGATATGGGCGTCAATCTCTTCGCCACGCGAGGCGCGATAGAGGGCTTCGCGGCTGCGCTCATAGGGATAGTTGAAGATCGGCGTCGTGTGGCCATAGGGGCTCGTGCCGCCGATCGGCAGCATGCCGGAGCCGAAACGGGCGAGCGAGTCGCCTTCCGGCCGAAGCAGTTCCTGTTCGGTGTCGTTGGAATCCTCGCGGAACACCGCTTCGAAAAAGGCGATCATCGGCACGTCGAGACCGTCGAGCCAGGCGGCTGGTTCGGTGCCGTCATTGCCGTGGTCGTGCCAGGCCCAGACGGGCGTGATGACGAAATCGCCGAATGCCATGCGGGTGCGCTCGCCCCCGACGGTCGTATAGGCGCCCGATCCTTCCAGCATGAAACGCAGCGCCGACGGCGTGTGCCGGTGGGCCGGCGCCACTTCGCCCGGCATGATGATCTGGATGCCGGCATAAAGCGTCGAGGTGGCGCGCGACTGGGCCGGGAAGGCGGGGTTTTCAAGGATCAGCACCCGGCGCTCGGCCTCTTCGGCTGTCAGCAGGCTGCCGGATTCGAGGATCAGCGGGCGGATGTCGTCGTAACGCCAGCGATGCGCCTGCGCCTTGGAGGTCGGCTCCGGCGGCAGCATGCCCTTCATCACTTCCCAGAGGGGCGCCATGTTGTGCGGCTTGATCCGGGCATAAAATTCCTCCCGTTTCGCAACGGTGGCTGCATCGATCTCGTGCATGAAATCCTCCTCCTCGGCTCCTCCAGCCGAAGATCGTAAGGTATACTAATTAATTTGATGGCGTCAATCATGGACGTATGAAGGAGGCAGATCAGCCCATTGCGATGTCCTGCTTCACTGCACACGAACCCTCGTCAACCCGGGGTGCAATATGGGCGATAATTACCGTCCCGCCGTGCTCTTTGCCCGCGTCGGCTTCGGCGGCGCGGGCAGTTTGACGCTGTCCTCGTTCGTCGCCCCGCGGCCGGGCGCGCCGAGCCGTTCGGAGAGCCGATGGGCGGCGGCCATAAGGGCGTCGATCGTCGGTTTCTTGCGGGGGCCGGCGAGCTGTTTGTCGGATCCGAGCACGGTCATGGTCGCGACGATCCGGCCGCTATAGTCGAAGACCGGCGCGGCGACCGCGGCGAAGCTCGAATTGATGCTGTTGACCGTCATCGCATAACCTTGGTGGCGCACGGTCTCGATGATCTTCTGGATTTCCTTGGTCGTGGTGACGCGCGGCGAGAGCGAGGCCGCATCATCCGACGCACCCCGCTTGGCAGCAGCGATCTCGTCCTGCCGCACCGCCATGGTCTCGCTTTCGTTGAGATAGGTGAGGAAGACCTGGCCGGTTGCCGAGGTCAGGAGCGGCAGCACGTAGCCGAGGCGCACGGCAAGCGATCCCTGCCGCTCGCCGTCCACCTTGGAAACGATGCCCGGGCCGCGATCGCCCCAGAGCGAAAGATAGGTTGCGAAACCGGCGGTGCGCTGCAGCGCCGCGAGCTCTTCGCGGGCGAATTCCACCACGTCGAGCTGGCGGATGGCCGACAGGCCGAGCTGGATCGCGAAGCGGCCGAGCCCGTAATGTCCAGTGACCGGATCCTGGAAGGCGACGCCCTCCTTGACGAAGCTGACAAGGTAGAGATGTGCCTTGCTTGGCGGCATGCCGGCGGCGGCGGCGATATCGCGCAGCGGCAGCGGCCCGTTCGCCGCCTCCATGGCGCGAATGACCTGGAAGCCGACCTCGATCGATTGAATGCGGCGTTGGGTCCATTCCTCCGGCGCCTTGGTCTTATCTGACGGCATCCTAAATCCCCTGTGTTCCCAGTTGATTATATTTATATTTGTAGCAGGTCGAGCCGCTTTAAACGTAGTTTTCCACAGCACGGAAGGCGGCGACCAGATCATTCGCATCGAGCATCCGCTCCTGGTTGACCAGGAATGGGCTTTCTGCGCAGGCCGTCGCGAGTTTTTCGATCGCCGCATCACCGATATCGGGCATGCCGAGCGCCGAAAGCCGGCGCGGCATGCCGATCTCGTCGAAGAAGCCGAACAGCGTCGTCAGTTCGTCCTCGGGGCGGCCTTCCGCCATTGCCTGCACCAGCGTGCCGTAGGCGGCATGTTCGCCATGCAGCGAGTGTTTTCGCACCGGCTCGATCGCACCGAGTTCGGTCGCGACCGCATGGGCAATGGAGAGGCCGGTGTTTTCGAAGGCGACGGCGCTGACCCAGAGGATCGTCTCGACGACGGCTTCGAAATCCGGCGTCACCTCGCCGGTGCCGGCCACCCGCATGGCGCCGGCCCCGTGTTCGAGCAGCATCCGGTAACAGATATCGCCGAGCATCACGCCGGTCCTCAAGGGCCGCGTACCCTGCTTGGAGAGGCCGGTCCCCTTCCAGGCGCCTTCCGTCTCGAATTTTGCGGTCAGCGCATCGCCGATGCCGCCGAGCAGCAGCCGGGCAGGGGCCTTGGCGATGATCGCGGTGTCGACGATCACGAAGGCCGGGTTCTGGTCCATCTGCTCGACGGCGATCATCGTGTGATGGTCGTCGTAGATGACGATGCCGCGGGTCGACGGCGCATCGGTGGAAGCCGCCGTCGGCACGCTGACGAAGGGAAGGCCGGCGCGGCGAGAGACACCCTTGGCGACATCGAGCGTGCGGCCGCCGCCGATGCCCACCACCACCTCGCCGCCCTTTGACCGCACCAACTCGGCCAGGCGGTCCATTTCCCGATGGGTGACGTCCGCATCGAAGGGGATGATTGTGGGCGTGATATCCTGCCGGTTCAGGGTCTCGGTGAGATCCGCCTCGATATGCGGTAGCACGACCGAATCGCAGATCGCCACGACCGAACGGCCGAGCGTCGCCGCCTTTTCGCCAAGCAGATTTAAGGACCCCGGACCCTGGATATAAAAAGCCGGCGCCCGGAATATTCGTATCATGCCTCCCCCCGGAATGCTGTAACGCTGAATGCTATACAACATTATCAAAGGGAATGGGAGCTTCACGTTGCTCCGGAGGCCCGGGGTTCACACGAGATCGGCGAGATAGGTGTTTTCCGCTCGCGACTGGGCGTAGGCCGCAGGATCGACCTCGGTGATGATCAGGGCTTCGCCCTCCGCGGGTGCCTCGGCAATCAGCTTGCCGTCAGGTGCTGCAATGCGCGACAGGCCGGCATAGGCGAACAGGGCGTCGGAGCCGCAGTGGTTGATATAGGCAACGAAGACCTGGTTCTCGAAGGCGCGGACCTGAATCATGTGTTCGGCGATGAACTGACCGGAGCCGCCGGTCGGCAGCGCGGTCGGCACGACGACGAGATCGGCGCCGCCCTTTGCGAGTTGGCGGACGTTTTCCGGGAACTCGACATCGTAACAGATCAGGAACCCGAGCCTGATGCCGCCGAGTGTCACCAGAATCTGGCGGCGGTCCTCCTGTCTGAACCATTTGCGCTCATAGGGGCCGTAGAGATTACATTTGCGGTAGACCGCCGTCTGGCCCTTGCCGTCGGTGAAGAAGGCGCTGTTGAAGGTGTTTTCGGAAGTCTTTTCGGCAAAACCGGCAACGATCGCCAAGCCATGTTGTGAGGCGATCTCCGACAGCCGGTCGGTCACGGGGCCATGGGCGGGCGTGGCAAGGTCGGGAAATTTCTCTGCTGCGCCATAACCGATCAGTGCCAGTTCCGGGGCGATCAGCAGGGTGGCGCCCTTGGCGGCCGCCTCTTCGGCCGCCGCGTCGATCTTGGCGAGATTTGCCTCGATATCGCCGACGACGGGCTGCATCTGGAAACCGGCGATCTTCATGGGCTTGTTCCTTTAGCGCTCGTCCGACATGGCGCCCAAGAGTTTCGGCAGGTCTCCGAAGCGCGCCACGAGACCGAAAATCACCGCCGCGATGACCAGGAACAGCACAGTCACCGCTGCCATGGTCGGCGTGTAACCGTAGCGCAGCGCGTTGAAGATCTTGATCGGCAGGGTTTCCATGGTGAAGCCGACGGTCATGTAGGCGACGATATATTCGTTCAGCGACAAAACGAAGGCAAAGGCGTAACCCGAGACAAGATAGGGCAGGATCAGCGGCAGCACGACGGTGCGGAAAATTACCCGATCGTCGGCGCCCATGGTGGCGGCCGCTTCCACCAGCGAACGGTCGATGGCCGAAAAGCCGAGCGACAGGGTCACCAGCGGCAGAGTGACGAAGAAGATGCCGTGGCTGATCACCGCCGTCCACGGTTGGCCGTAGAAGCCGGTGGTCGCCCAGAAGGTGAGGAGCCCAAGCGCGGTGATGACCGGCGGCAGGGTAAAGGGCGCGACGCCGAGAAGCTGGAAGATGTTGGCCCAGGGGGCGATCCGCCTCCACAGGAACCAGGCAAGCGGCAGGGCGATCAGCAGCGCCAGAAGCGCCGAGGAGGCGGCAAGCGTCAGCGAGGCGATCAGCGCATTGCGCCATTCGGGATTGGTGAAGATCTGGCCGTACCAGGAGAGCGAAAAGCCCTGCGGCGGAAAGGCGAGCGTCTGGCGCGCATTGATCGAGACGCCGGCGACGACGATCAGCGGCAAAGCGAGGAACAGGCCGACGACGAAGAAGAACAGGCGGCGGAGTGCTGTCATTTCGCTTGCCTCTGCTGTCCGGCATAAAGGGCCAAGCCAACCAGCGCCAGCGACACCAGCACCAGGAAAACGGCCATGGCGGCAGCGAACGGCATGTTCGACTGGTAGATCGCCTGGTCGGTGATCAGCACCGACAGCGTCCAGTGCTGCGGCCTTCCAAGCAGCTGCGGCAGCAGGTAGGAGCCGAGCGCGAAGATGAAGACCATGATCAGCGTCGCCAGAATGGTGTTGCGCAGCGCCGGCACCACGACGGTGAAGAAGGCCTTGACCGGCGAGGCGCCGAGCGTGCGCGCCGCTTCCGTCAGCGTCGGGTCGAGGCGCACCAGCGCCGGATAAAGGACCAGGACCGTATAGGGGAAGGCCTGGTAGGTCATGGCGGTCATAACCGCCCCGAAACTCGGGGTCAGCGCCTGGGCCTGGGTCATCAGCCCCAGCCAGACGAACAGGTTGGTGATGCCGGCGGTGCGCGAAAACAGCGTCGACCAGGCAAAGCCAATCATCACTTCCGAGAGCGACAGGATGGAAAGCAGCGCCACCAGCCAGACGATCTGGATTTTTCGGGGCGAGCGGGAGAGGAGATAGGTGAAGGGAATGCCGATGACCACGCAGGCCGCCGCGACGGCGATCGCCAGGAACAGCGAAAAACCCAGAACCTTGCCGAAGAACAGGCTGAGGAAACGGGCGTAGTTGTCGAATACGAAGGCGGGTGTATAAAAACCGCCCTGTTCACGTTGGAAGACCGACACGGCGATCATCGTGGCGAACGGCACCACGAAAAACACGATCAGCATGCCCGCCGGGAAAAAGAGCGGTCCGTAGTCGGCAAGACGCTGCGGCGGTTCGCGTCTCATCGGGCGAGCACCACGCTGGTGGCTGGATCGAGCCTTATGCCGACGCTCTGGCCGACCGAGACGTCAGGCCGGTTGCGCGGCGAAGATACCGCGATCACCTGGGTACCCCCGGCTTCCACGAAGGTTTCGATGGCGCCGCCGAGATCGCGAATGAAGGTGACCGTGCCGGCAATCGCGCCATGCCCGGGAGCGGTAAGTTGCACGTCTTCCGGCCGCACCGACAGCATGCCTTTTGCCGCACCGGCGGGGAGCGAAATTCCCTCGACCACCTCGCCAAGCACGCTGGCGCGGCCGGCGCTGTCGGCTGCGACGGGCAGGAGGTTGGTCTGGCCGATGAAATCGGCGACGAAACTGTCAGCCGGGCGGCGGTAGATATCGACCGGGGCTGCTGCCTGGCGGATCTCGCCGCCGTTCATGACGACGACCGTGTCGGCCATGGTCATCGCTTCGCGCTGATCATGGGTGACGACGATGGTGGTGATGCCGAGCCGCTGCTGCAACTGACGCAGCTCGACCTGCATCGCCTCGCGAAGCTTCGCATCGAGCGCGGATAATGGTTCGTCGAGCAGGAAGAGCTTGGGCGAGATGGCGAGGGCGCGGGCGATCGCCACGCGCTGCCTTTGGCCACCGGAAAGTTTTGCCACCGAACGGTCCGCGAAGCCCGGCAGGTGGATCATCGCCAAGAGTTCATCGACGCGCTTCTTCTGTGCGTCCTTGGGCGTACCGCGGATGCGCAGCGAATAGGCGATGTTCTCGCCGACCGTCAGGTGCGGGAAAAGCGCTAGCGACTGGAAGACCATGCCGAGATCGCGCTTGTGGGTGGGGACCGCGGTGATGTCTGACCCGCCGAGCTCGATCGAGCCGCCGGTCGGAAGATCGAGGCCGGCGATCATCCGCATCAGCGTGGTCTTGCCGCAGCCGGATGGTCCGAGCAGGCAGACGAACGTCCCGTCCGGCACCGACAGGCTCACGTCGTTGACGGCCGTGAAGTTGCCGAACTGCTTCGTCACATGGTTGAGGTTCAATCCGGACATTCGGTCTCCGCAGGTGAGTTCCGCCTGGTTGGTGAGATGAGAGGTATGGCGCCACCCCTTCATCCGCCCTTCGGGCACCTTCTCCCCGCTGGGGAGAAGATATTTGTGCTGCACCCTCGCCATTCCCTCCTCTCCCCCTGAGGAGAGAGTGGTCGAGCGAAGCGGAGGTCGGGTGAGGGGTTTCCTGCCCCGACCTCACAAGACTATCAAAAAATCACCCTGCGATCATCTCCGTCCACTTCTGGTTCAGGAAGTCGGACTTGGTCTGGTAGAGATCGTAACGCGGGATGATCGGCTCGATATCGGAAGAGACCGAGGCGAATTCGGCGGCAGTCAGGTCGAGCAGGTCGCGCTTGACGGTCGGCGAGGTGCCGACCTTGCGCGACAGGGTCGCCTGAATGGCTGGCTGGCACATGTAGTTGATGAACGTGTGCGCTTCCTCGGTCTTCTTCGAGGCACGCGACAGAGCCCAGCAGCCGCTGTCCTGAATGCCGCCCTCCTTCGGGAAGGTCGAGCGGACCGGGCTTCCCTGCGAGGCGGCAAGGCCGGTGACGTCGTGGTAATACTGGCCCATCGGAATTTCACCCGACTTCAAAGCCTGTTCGAACTGTGCCTCGTCGCGATACCAGAGGCGGACGTTCGGCTTCACTTCCGCGAGCTTTTCGAGCGCCTTGAGGATGCCCTCGTCGGTGTCGAGCGCCTTGGTGCCGCCCATGAAGGTCTTTGCCGTCACTTCGAGCAGGAAGGAGTTGGAGACGAGCGCGAGCAGGCCGAGCTTGTCGGCATTGGCCTTGTCCCACAGGGCCGCCCAGGAGGTCGGGGCTTCCTTGTAGGCCTGCGTATTGGTCACCAGTGTGATGTACCAGGAAACGGCGCCGATGCCGGCGATCTTGCCGTCCGGATATTTGTTGACGAAGTGATCGATAAGGTTCTTGGAATTCGGCAGCTTGGCGGCGTCGAGCGGCGCCCAGAGCTTGGTCGACTGGCCCTTCAGCATGGCGACCTGCGACATCATCGAGACGTCGGCCGGAGCGGCACCCGCCTTGGCGGCCTGTTCGAGCTGAACCAGCCAGGCTTCGCCGGTCGGCTCGGCGACGGATTCGATGGCGATGCCGGTTGCCTTGGTGAAGTCCGGAAAGATGTTCTTGTCGAACGAATCCTTGAAGAAGCCGCCATAGACGCCGACCTTCAGCGACTTGTCCTGGGCGCGCAGCACCGAGGGCATGGCCAGCATGGAGGCGCCGGCGAGACCGGCACCGAGCACGCCGCGGCGGCCGAGTTTGGCGTTCAGAATGTCACGCATGATGTTCTCCTTTGTTTTTAGGCCTGCCGGTGCTTCGCCGGCCGGCGAGTTCCCTTGTTGTTTGCAGTTTATGTCAGGCGCGGCCCTTCACGGAAGGGCTGAAGACCATCAGGCTCAGAATTTCGAACAATATCTGGGCGCCAGCATGGGCCGTGTTGTTGGTCGCGTCATATTGCGGCGCCACCTCGACCACGTCGCCGCCGACAATGTTGATGCCCTTGAGGCCGCGGATCAGTTCCAGCACTTCGCGGGTGGTGAGCCCGCCGATCTCCGGCGTTCCGGTGCCGGGCGCAAAGCTTGGGTCGAGGCTGTCGATATCGAAGGAGACATAGGTCGGGCCGTCGCCGACGATTTTCTTGGCCTTCTCGATGATCGCCGCAAGCCCCATGCCGGTCACTTCCTCCGCATGGATGACGGTCATGCCGGACTCGTAGGAAAACTCCCAGAGATATTCGGCGGCACCCCGGATGCCGATCTGGATCGTCCGGGTGGGGTCGAGCACGCCGTCGAGCACTGCGTTGCGGAACGGGCCGCCGTGGTGGAACTTGGTCTCGTCGAAAAAACCGCTCGTATCGCAATGGGCGTCGATATGGATCATGCCGACAGGCGCTCGTTTGCCGACCGCCTTCAGGATCGGATGGGTGATCGAATGGTCGCCACCGACCGAGAGCGGCAGCACGCCGGCATCGACGATCTGGCCCACACGCTTTTCGATGTCGTCATGGCTCATTTCCAGCCGGTAGCGGCTGCGGAAGGCCACGTCGCCGATATCGGCGACATTCAGTTCGTAGATTGGCGCGCATTCCATCACGTGGTTATAGGGGCCGACACGCTCGATGGTGCGCAGCGCCCGCGGCCCGAAGCGTGAGCCAGGGCGGTTGGTGACGCCGAGATCCATCGGCATACCGATCATCGCCACCTGCAGGTCGCCGAAATCCGGGTTCGCCGCGTCGAGTGGCCTGTAGGGTGCATCCAGAAGTGTGGGAATGCCCGCATAGGGCGCGAGGCGGGTGCCGGCCTTGTCGAAGATTTTTTCGCCGACCTTTTTGAATTTCGGATCGAAAATCTCGCCGCCGGGGCTGTCGAGATATTTTGCGCGCAATTCGTCGAGCTTCTTCGCGTCGAATGTCATGATCGCCTCACCTGTCAGCAGGGCTGCTTGTACGCAGCCTATTTTTTGTTCCACCGGGCTTGCAGCCCTTGTTTTCATCATTATCCGTCAGGTGCGGGTGGAAAAGCAATTGAGATTGTTCTAGCGGTAGCTGTGAGAAAAACTAACACTTAGGTTCAGCGCAGGGAATGAAATGACCAACCGCCTGCCACCCCTCAATCCGCTGCGCGCCTTCGAGGCGACCGCCCGCCGCGGCTCGGTTTCGGCAGCGGCGCGGGAGCTCAACGTTACCCACGGCGCGGTCAGCCATCAGATCAAGGCACTGGAAAGCTCGCTGCAGGTTTCGCTGTTCGAACGCGGCGCCAAGCGGCTGAAGCTCACCTCGGAGGGCGCGCTGCTGCTGCCCGCCGTCAGCCAGGCCTTCGGCGAGATTGCCGCCGCGACCGCGCAGATGAAACGGCCCGCGACATCAGGTGAGCTGTCGATTACCTGCGTGCCGGCGCTGCTGTCTTTCTGGATCGTGCCGCGCCTCAATTCCTTCACCGAGCAGTTTCCGGGTGTCACGCTGAAGCTCGCCGCCTCCAACGATCCGGCGGTATTGCATTCCTCGGATGTCGACGTCGCCCTTCTTTATGGTGACGGCAATTGGCCGGATGCCTGGACGCGGCTCTGGAGCAACCTGCAGCTCTTCCCGGTCGCCAGCCCGACCCTGCTCAACAGCCGGCCGCTACGCTCGATACACGACCTGGAAGATCATGTCCTGCTGCATGGCGATGCGGACGGGCGTGAGTGGAACACCTGGCTTTCTGCCGCCGATGCCGTCGACCTGCCGCGCCGGCAGCAATATTTCATGGGCGACGCGCGGTTTTCGACGGAAGCGGCGCTGCACGGCCAGGGGATCGCGCTCGGCGACACGATCACCGCCAGCAAGCTGATCGCCCGCGGCGAGCTGGTCGTGCCTTTTGACCTCAGCGTTCCGGCCAACGACGCCTTCTACGTCGCCTGCCGGCCGGCCATGCGATCGGCACCGATCGTGCGCGTCTTCCTCGACTGGCTATTCGCCTCGCTGGAGGCGGATCAGCTCGCCGAACCGCACACGTCGGCCCGCACGCTGTTGCGCAGCCGCCGCGCCTGATATCTATCCCATATCTATTGTCCGGGCGATCAGGAGAGCGGAGGTTTACCTCGTCGGCGAACCCGGCTAAGCGGGTTCAAAAAACTTGCCACTTTTGCTCACCTATTAATTTATAGAGTGTCCGATGCTTCGTCGCTTCTTTGACTATTACCGACCGTATCGCGGGCTTTTCATCCTGGATTTCGGCTGCGCGATCATTTCGGGTGTGCTGGAACTTGGTTTTCCGATGGCGGTGAAGCTGTTCGTCGATCGGCTTCTCCTCAGCCAGGAATGGCTGCTGATCCTGCTCGCCTCGGCGGCACTGCTGGTGATCTATGTGATCAATACGGGCCTTATGGCGATCGTCACCTATTGGGGCCACATGCTCGGCATCAATATCGAGACGGACATGCGACGGGCCGCCTTCAACCATCTCCAGAAGCTCTCGTTCAGCTATTTCGACAACCAGAAGACCGGCCATATCGTCGGGCGTCTCACAAAGGACCTGGAGGAGATCGGTGAGGTCGCCCATCACGGACCGGAAGACCTGTTCATCGCCATCATGACCTTTGCCGGGGCTCTCGCCCTGATGTTCTCGGTCAACCCGCAGCTGGCGTTGATCACCGCCGTCGTGGTGCCGCTGACCGCCTGGGTCACGAGCCATTTCGGCGGCCGCATGACCGATAACTTCCGCCGGCTGTTCCAGCGTGTGGGTGATTTCAACGCCCGTATCGAGGAGAATGTCGGCGGCATCCGCGTCGTGCAGGCCTTTGCCAACGAGCAACACGAGCGGAAACTGTTCGAGGAGGACAACCAGAACTACCGGCGCGTCAAGCTCGATGCCTACAAGCTGATGGCGGCGAGCAGCTCGCTCAGCTACATGAGCATGCGGTTGACCCAGATGGTGGTGATGATCGCCGGCGCCTATTTCGTGCTGTCGGGCGAGCTGACCGCCGGTGGGTTCATCGGCTTCCTGCTACTGGTCGGTGTATTCTTCCGCCCGGTCGAGAAGATCAACTCGGTGATCGAGACCTATCCGAAGGGCATTGCCGGCTTCCGTCGCTTCACCGAGCTGATCGATACCGAGCCGGATATCGCCGATGCGCCCGACGCGGTCGACGTCGATCACCTCAAGGGCGAGATCGCTTACGAGAACGTCTCTTTCGGCTACAGCCCGGAAAAGCCGGTGCTCGAAAACGTCAACCTGGCGATCCGCGCCGGCGAGACGATCGCCTTCGTCGGCCCCTCGGGCGCCGGCAAGACCACCATCTGCTCGCTGCTGCCCCGCTTCTACGAGATCGGCGCCGGCAGCATTACCATCGACGGCATCGATATCCGCGCCATGACCAAGGTGTCGCTGCGCCAACAGATCGGTATCGTCCAGCAGGACGTCTTCCTGTTCGGCGGCACGATCCGCGAAAACATCGCCTATGGCCGGCTTGGCGCCAGCGAGGCGGATATTGTCGAGGCGGCGCGACAGGCACGGCTCGAAGAGATGCTCGCCGGCCTGCCGCAGGGGCTCGATACCGTGATCGGCGAGCGCGGGGTGAAGCTCTCGGGCGGCCAGAAGCAGCGCGTCGCGATCGCCCGCATGTTCCTGAAAAACCCGCCGATCCTGATCCTCGACGAGGCGACCTCGGCGCTCGATACCGAGACGGAACGCGCCATCCAGCGCTCGCTCGCCGAACTCTCGCAAGGCCGCACGACCCTGATCATCGCCCACCGGCTTGCCACCATCCAGGGTGCCGACCGCATCGTCGTCATCGATGGCAACGGCATCCTCGAACAGGGCACCCACCAGGACCTGATCGCCAAGCGCGGCGCCTATACCAGGCTCCACGCGGCGCAGGTTGGGACGATGTGATAGTCTCCACCCACTGATTCACCGCCGCCGGACCGCATGGAAACGTCGCTTTATCTTCCCGTCAAAACCTTCCTGGAAAGCTTCGGATACGAGGTGAAGGGGGAAGTGGGCGGCTGCGATCTGGTGGGGTTGAGCGAGGCGGACCCGCCGGTCGTAGTGATCTGCGAGCTGAAGCTCACCTTCAACCTCGAACTGATCCTGCAGGCGGTCGACCGGGCCGGCGTTTCAGACGAGGTCTGGATCGCGGCGCGTGTTTCCGCAAAGGGCAGGGGCCGGGAGGCGGACAAGCGGTATCGCGATCTCTGCCGCCGGCTCGGGATCGGCATGCTCGGCGTCTCGGATACGGGCGAGGTGAGCGTGCTGGTCAGTTCGGTCTCGCCGATGCCGCGCACCAATCCGAAACGACGCACGCGGCTGGTCAATGAACATCGCAAGCGCCGCGGCGATCCAGCCGTGGGCGGCAGCACCAAGGTCCCGGTGATGACCGCCTACCGACAGCAGGCGCTCGCCTGTGCCTCGGCGCTTGCCGGTGGGCCGTTGCGGCCGCGGGATCTCAAACAGGCCGCGCCCACAGCGGGTGCGATCCTGCGTGCCAATTATTACGGCTGGTTCGAGCGCATCGACAAGGGCGTCTATGGGCTGACGAATATCGGACGGCAGGCGCTGGAGCGCTGGCCGCAGCCGAGGCCGGGCGAGATCGAACTGGCCGCGCCGAGCGATATCGGCGGCTAGCTCAGCACGAGAGCTTCTTGTGCTGTCCCGGACAAGGTAGAAAAACCGCCCGCCTCGAAGGGCGGACGGCTTTGTTTATATCTCAAGCACCAGCCTTACGGCTGCGTACCGGTGCCGCCAGCTGCGCCACCTGCCGGCGGAGTTGCCGGAGCGGGGCTAGCTGCCGGCGGAGCTGCCGGGGTCATCGGAGCCGGTGCGGGCGACGACGTGGAGTTGTCGGTTACCGGCGGGTTGGTCGAAGACGTGGTCTGCGGGTCGGTCGAGGAACCGCCCATCTGCGACCAGACGAAAGCGCCGACCAGAATGACGGCGATCACGGCTACCCACGGTACCCACGAAGAGGTGCTGCTCCGGACTTCAGTGACCCGGACCTCCGGGTCACGGGTCTCGAACTTTCTGTCATTGGGGTCAAAAGTCATGATTGCTTCCTCCTTCTGCAGCCGGATAATGCCTCGGTGCGGGTTTGGTTCCCGATTTCGTGAACGACGCAAGCGGCTCGTGCCGAATTAACGTGCAAATCTCTTGGCGCCTGCCACGCAGGCAACCACCGCAAGCGTCGCGGCGAACAGCCGAGACTGACCTTTTCGCCGAGAAGTACGGCGGCCAGAACCAGGCCGAAAAAGGGCTGAAGAAGCTGCAGCTGGCTTACGCCGGCAATGCCGCCGAGCGCCAGGCCGCGATACCAGAAGATGAAGCCGATCAGCATGCTGAACAGCGATACATAGGCAAGACCGAACCAGGACCTGCTGTCGATATCCGGCAAGGAGACCGGCATTGCGGCGATCGACAGGGTCAGCATCACAGGCAGGGAAAGTGCCAGCGCCCAGGAGATGACCTGCCAGCCGCCGAGCTTGCGCGACAGGCTGGCGCCTTCCGCATACCCGAGGCCGCAGGCGATGATCGCCCCCAGCATTAGGAGATCGCCGACCGAGGAGGCAGCCTCCTCCTGAAACAGGGCAAAGCCGGCAACGATGGCGCTGCCAAGGCAAGAGAACAGCCAGAAGACGGTCTTCGGGCGCTCCCCGCCCCTCAGCACCCCGAAGATCGCCGTCGACAGCGGCAGCAGGCCGACGAACACGATGGAGTGGGCCGAGGTGATGTGTTTCAGCGCCAGCGCCGTCAGCAGCGGAAAACCGATGACGACGCCGAGCGAAACGATGGCGAGCGGCAGAAGATCGGACTGGGCCGGGCGTTTTTCGCGAAAGGCCAGCAGCAGGCATATGGCGAGCAGCCCGGCGATCGTGGCCCGCGCCACGGTCAGGAACAGCGGATCGAAATCCGCAACGGCAATGCGGGTAGCGGGAAGCGACCCGCTGAAGATCAAAACGCCAACGAAACCGCTGATCCAGCCGCTTGTCGTGTTGTTCATTGAAAGTCTCCCGATTTCCAAGTTTTGCCCTTGAACACCTCCCTTGGACGTTCATCGCAGGCATTCCTTGGGGCATGCCCCGCTATCGGCCGGAAGCCATGGCGACGCCAGAGACAATGCGATACAATTTACGGAAACTGTTATGGTTTGTGGAGCAGTACGGTGGATGCAAGGGCGGATCAGAAGGGCGGTGGCCAGCGTATCGGGGCCGTCATGGCGGAGATTCGCAGCCGTATCTCCGGCCGCGGGCTGGTGCCTGGCGCACGGCTTCCTTCGGTGCGTGCGTTCGCCAAGGCGATGCATGTCTCCGCCTCGACCGTCGTGGAGGCCTATGAGCGGCTGGCCGCCGAGGGACTGATCCGCTCTCGGCCCGGGTCGGGTTTCTACGTGTCGACCCCGCTGGCGCCGCTGTCGCTCTCGGAGATCGGCCCCAAGCTCGACCGGGCGATCGATCCGTTCTGGGTGTCGCGGCAGGCGCTGGAGGAAGGCGACCTGTTGAAGCCCGGCTGCGGCTGGCTGCCGTCCTCCTGGATGCCGGAGGCGGCGATCCGAAGGGCTTTGCGCAATGTGTCGCGCAGCGAGGACCGGACCCTGTCGGACTACGGCACGCCGCTTGGGTCGCTGCAGCTGCGGCAAGTCCTCTCCCGCCGGATGGGCGAGCATGGCATAGCGGCGGCTCCGGACCAGATCATCCTCACCGAATCCGGCACCCAGGCGATCGACCTTCTCTGTCGTTTCCTGATCGAGCCGGGCGATGCGGTTCTGGTCGACGATCCCTGCTATTTCAATTTCCATGCCCTGCTGCGTGCACATCGCGCAAAAGTCGTCGGCGTGCCGATGACGCCGGCCGGGCCGGATATCGAGGCTTTCGGAAAGGCGATCGAGGAACACAAGCCGCGGCTCTACATCACCAATTCGGCGATCCACAATCCGACCGGCGCGACGCTTTCGCCGGTTGTGGCGCATCGGCTGCTGAAACTCGCCGACCTGGCCGGGCTGACGGTCATCGAGGACGACATCTTCGCCGATCTGGAGCAGGAGCCCGCGCCGCGTCTGGCCGCCTTCGACGGGCTCGACCGGGTTGTGCATATAGGCAGCTTTTCGAAAACCCTGTCGGCTTCGGTACGTTGCGGCTTCATCGCCGCCAGGCTGGAATGGGTCGAGGGTCTGCTCGACCTGAAGATCGCCACGAGCTTCGCGGCGGGCCGGCTGTCATCGGAGCTCGTATTGCTGCTGTTGACCGATGGCAGCTACCGGAAACATCTGGCAGAACTGCACGTCCGGCTGTCGCGGGCAATGGACGCGACTACGGGCCGGCTCGCAGCACTCGGCATCACCCCTTGGCTGCAGCCGCGCGCCGGCCTGTTTCTCTGGTGCAGGCTTCCGAACGGAATAGAGGCGACGGATGTGGCGCGCGCCTGCCTTGCCGACAATATCGTACTTGCCCCCGGCAACGCATTCAGCCTCTCCCAGAACGCCGGCAGCTTCCTGCGTTTCAACGTGGCGCAGTCGGAGGATGCGAGGATATTCCGGAGCCTGGAGCGAGCGCTGGACGCCTTGCGTCAATAATGAGTGAGAGCTGCCGGCCGGGGTTCGGTCGTCAGGTATTCTTGTCCGAGCGCGCGAAATCCGGGATTTGGAAACGCCGCCGGTAGGCGCCGGGTGCCAGGCCCGTGACGCGCTTGAACAGACGGCGGAAGAAGGCGGGCTCTTCATAACCGACCTGCCAGCTGATCTCGTCGACCGAAGCTTCCGTCCGCTCCAGCCGGCGCTTGGCCTCCTCAATCCTCAGGCGCTGCACGTAGGCGATCGGGCTGACACCTGCTGCAGCCGTGAACCGACGCTTGAATGTGCGGTCGGTAAGGCCGGCTCGCCGGATCATCTCCTCGAGCGGATTCGCCACGGAAAAGTGGGTTGCGACCCAATCCTGTGCCGCCTGGATCGCCGTGTCGCCATGGTCCTTGCGGCCTTCGAAGACGATATAGGGGGCGAGCCCGTCCTGATGCCATTGCAGGGCGAAGTAGCGCGCGATCGATTGCGCCGCCGCAGCCCCCATATGGCGGGCGATGAGATAGAGGACGAGGTCATGCCAGGTCATGGAGGCGCCCGAGCTGATCAGCTCCTCGCGCCGCCCGGAGACGACCAGTACCCGCTCGGGATGGATCGGCACCTGCGGAAAGGCGGCCGCGAAGGCACCGGCATAACCGAAATGCACGGTCGCCTCGGCACCATCGAAGAGGCCGGTCTCGGCCAGCAGGAAAATGCCCGAACAAGCCGAACATATCAGCGCGCCGCCGGCATGCATCCGGTTTACCCAGTCGACCAGCTCCGGGTAGCGACCTTTCCGCCATCCGTCGGGCTTCAAAAGGATCGACGGAACGATGACGATATCGGTCGCCTCAAGCGTGGCGATGCTGCGCTGGACGGTGACCGGCACAAGGCTCGCGAGCGTCAGCGGCCCGGTCTCTATTCCAACAATCTGGACTTCGAACGGGCGGGTTATCGCAATGTCCGGCGGCGGCAGGACGGAAAAGGCGTTCATCACATCGAAGACGCCGCTCAGCGTCGAGACCACTGCATCGGGAATGGCCACCAGGCTTACATGCAGCGGCTTCAAACGTGTCCCGGTCGCCTCACGCGGCATGACGATCCTCCAATGATCAAATCCGTACACCGAGCCGGAGAATGGCGCAAACAGCCCGATTGTGGATTTTCCCGCTCTGCCCGAACCGGTTCGGACCTGCGATCCTTGGTCATCATCAACTTCCGATGAAGGAACAGGAGATAGCAATATGGACTATGTCAAGACACACGAGATCGATCCGGCCAAGCTGGACGCGATCGTTTCCCGCGCCATCGGCGATCTGTCGGCGGGGTACGGAGGCGTCATGGTCAGTATCGGCCACCGTCTCGGCCTCTATAAGGCGATGGCCGGGGCCGGACCGCTCAGTGCCCACGAACTGGCAAGCCGCACCGGCTGCGCCGAGCGTTACATCCGCGAATGGCTGAGTTCGCAGGTCGCCGGCGGCTATGTTCTGTTTCATGCTGTCAGCAACAGCTTCGAACTTACCCCGGAACAGGCGCTGGTGCTTGCCAACGAGGATAGTCCGGTCTTCCTCGCCGCCGCCTGGGGCGTGCCGGCTTCCATGTGGTCGGATGAGGAAAAGGCGCTGGAGGCCTTTCGCAAGGGTTCCGGCATTCCTTGGGGCGACCATGATGGCCGGCTTTATTGCGGCGTCGCCTCGCTCTATCGCAATGCCTACAAGGCAAGCCTGGTCGCGGAATGGTTGCCGGCCCTCGATGGTGTGGTCGACAAGCTGAAGGCAGGCGCCTCGGTGGCGGATGTCGGCTGCGGCCATGGTCACTCCACGGTGCTGATGGCGCAGGCTTTCCCGGCCTCCCGTTTCCATGGCTTTGATACGCATCGGGTATCCCTCGACGAAGGCCGCAAGATTGCGGCAGAAGCGGGCGTCACCGGAAGGGTCGCGTTCGAGACGGCGCGCGCTGAAAACTATCCCGGCAATGGCTATGACCTGATCTGCTTCTTCGATTGCCTGCACGACATGGGCGACCCGTTGGCGGCGGCCCGGCATGCGGCGAGAACGCTCGCGCCTAATGGTACGGTGATGCTCGTCGAGCCCTTCGCCAACGACCGCGTCGACGACAACATCTCGCCCGTTGCCCGCATGTATTACGCCGCGTCGACGACGATCTGCTGCGCCCATGCGATTTCCGACGGCGGCCACATGGTGCTCGGCGCGCAAGCCGGCGAAGCAAGGCTGCGGGAGATTTTCTACAAGGCCGGCTTCACCCGCTTTCGACGGGCGATGGCGACGCCGTTCAACCTCGTCCTCGAGGCGCGGCTGTAATCCGGCCGCATTGACCTAACCTCCAGGGAGTGCGCGGGGCCGGTTTCACAGGCCCTGCGCGCTTGTTCTTTCACCTGCCTCGTTGCCGGCGTCTAATTCTGTGCAATCGTCGTGCGCGGCGAGGCCCAGTTGTGCCACTGCTCTTCCGAGCCGTGGAAGACGTTGAGGTCGATCTTGCCGTCGACGCCGTGCGACAGGCCGGAGCCGGAATATTGCCAGAACAGCCACCTGCGGCCCGGATAGACCTTGGAAGGATGCTGGGCGACGGCGCGCAGCCAGAAGGGATAGTTGAGCAGTTCGCCCGACAGGTTGTCCTCGTAGAAATCCGGCGCCGTGTAGATGATCGGCCGCTGGCCGTAATAGCGCTCCAGCTTGTCCATGAAGACCTGCATCTTTTCGAGCACCCGGGCGCGGGAGAGTTTCGCCTTGCAGCTCGACTCGCCGTTCCATTCGACGTCGATCACGGGCGGCAGCGCGTCCGGATCGCGCGGGACGTTGCGGATGAACCAGTCTGCCTGTTCGCCGGCGGTGCGGCACCAGTAGAAGAAATGGTAGGCGCCGCGCCTGATGCCCGCCTCCTTGGCTCTCCGCCAATTGGTCCTGAACATCGGATCGAGATGGTCGCCGCCATCGGTGGCCTTGATATAGGCGAAGTTGGCCCCCTGGGTCCGCAGTTTTGCCCAGTCGATGTCGCCCTGCCAGCGCGACACGTCGACGCCGTGCACCGGGTAGCTTCTTGGCGAAACCCTGCCGAAATTGATCGGCTTGGCGTCGCGGAACTGGCGGCTGTAAATCTGCATGCGCCCTCTGCGGGGCGCGGGTTCCGCCTCCGGGCTGTCGGGCATCAGCATGGCGACCGGTCGTTCGGCGGGAAGCGGCATGCCGACCGTCATTTCCCGCGCGAAAGCCTGCGGCGCCGGCGTCGCGCCGTTCCAGGCGATATCCTGCTGCTGCGGCAAGGTCTGCTGCGGGGGTACTTGCGGCGCGCCGAGGCGCGAGGTCTTGCCGACACCGACCGACGGGACGGGGGCGGCGGGGAGATCGACCGAGCCTGTCTTTTCCTGGGTTGCGACGCCGGCGGCCAGTTCGTCCGGACCGGATGCCGAGGCGCAGCCTGCCAGGGCGAGGCAGGTGACGAGGAGTGCTGGTACAGCCGATAAACGCATTTTGAAACCCGTACGCAAGACAACAAAGACGGCCGCCCCTGCCGTCGATAAACCCCGACAGGAATTGCTAACGGAAAATTACCAAAAAATGCTGAATCCAATCTTTACGCGCGGAGATGTTCTGAAATCAGCCGCGCGGCGTGATCAACCGCGCCGGATTTCCCGCGACCGTGGCGCCCGGCGGCACGTCCCGTGTGACGACGGAGCCCGCCCCGACGATCGCGCCGTCGCCGATCGTGATGCCGCCGAGAATGATCACGCCACCACCAATCCAGACGTCTGCGCCAATGCTGATCGGGCGGCCGATCTCAAGACCCCGGGCGCGCAGGACGGGGTCGCGGTGATGATCGGCGCAATAGAGCTGGACGCCTGGCCCCAGCATCGAACGAGCACCGATTCTAACCGGCGCGGTGTCGAGGATCGTGCAGCCGGCATTCAGATACACGCCTTGCCCGAGAGAGACATTGAAGCCGTAGGCGCAGTGGAAGGGCGCTTCCAGAAACGCGTCCGGGGCTGCGCCGAACAGCATGCGCAGGGCGGGCGCCATCGCACCCCGTTCGGCGGGCGACATGGTGTTGTGCGCATGTACGGCCATCCGCGCCTTATCCCTCAATGCATCGAGTTCCGGATCGAGGCAGCAATACCACTCGCCGGCCGCCATCTTTTCGCGTTCGCCCGCCATCCCGTCTCGTCATCCTTCCTGCGTCAGCGTTCCGCCCCGGCCTTGACCCGGGCGGCCTCGCGCCGCGCGAGGCTTTCGGGCGGCCACATCGTCTTCGTACTATAATATTCATCGAAAACGTTGGCGCCTTCCGGCAGGCCCACCCAGCCGACCTTCGAACGGGTGAATATATGCACGTCGGGGGAGAACTCGGCGCGCCTTTCGAGCGTCTGGACCCGGACGAACAGCATCCATTGCCGCCGACCGTAATCGCTCCAGACCGCTGTCTGGCATTGCGGGCAGCGGTAGATATCGTGGGGCAGGCCGCTATCGGTCTTCATGGCCACCGCGACCGGATGGCTCTCGGTGATTTCCACCCGGTCGGCTTCTATCAGCGCATTGATGGCAAAGGCACCGCCCGTCTGTTGCTGGCAATCGGTGCAATGGCAGCAATGGATGAACATCGGCCGCCCGTGCATGCGATAACGCACCTTGCCGCAGAAGCAGCCGCCCTCGAATATTTCACTCATCTTCCGTCCGGGCTCCCTCAGATTACGCATGTCGAATATGAAATATTCCTCAGCCCTCCCGCAACGCAAAATGAACAAGACGAGATCGGCAGGTTCTGCTTTAAAGTTCGCAGACACGACATGAGCAGGATCAAACGCATGACAAGAGAGCGCATTGGTATCGTCGGCCTCGGCCGTATGGGCGGCGCCATGGCGGAACGCCTCGCAATGCAGGGCTTTGCGGTGACGGGATGGACACGCAGCGGCCTTTCAGCGGACAGGGCTGCGGCCATCGGGATCGCCACCGCAGTTGACCTGGCTGCACTTCTCGATGCTTCGGATATCGTCGTCCTTGCACTGCTCGACGATGCCGCGGTGCACGCGATGCTTCGTGAATTCGCCGCCGCCGATCTCGCCGGCAAGCTGATCGTCGATACCAGCACCGTCAGTCCCGAGACGCTGCGTGCCCATCAGGATGCGGTAGGCAGGGCGGGTGCGACGCTTCTCGACGCACCGATTTCCGGTGGTCCGGAAATGCTGCTGGCGGGTACGGTCGGCCTTTATATCGGCGGCGCGGAAAAGGATTTTCAGCGTTTCCTGCCGGTAGCCGAGGTGCTTTCGAACCGTATTCACCACGTCGGCAGACTGGGCCACGGGGCCTCGGCGAAACTCGTCAACAACATGATGCTGATGGGACTGTGGCAGATCATGAAGGAGGCCGTCGAGCTTGGCGGCAAGGCGGGGCTCGGGCGCGACAAGATGATCGAGATCCTGTCCGGCAGCCCGGCGGCGAGCCCGGCCATGCGGTCGCGGCTTCCGGTCATACTCGGCGAGACCGAGGCAGTCGGCTTTCCGGTATCCGGCGTGTTGAAGGATATGGGCGTGGTTCTTGATCTTGCCCGCGGTCTTGGCGTCGCGACGCCGGCCATCGAGGCGGCGCGCGCCAGCTTCGAGAATGCAGCGGCGCTCGGGTTTGCCGAAGCCGATCTCGGCACCGTCGTGCGGTTGGCGCTCGAAGGAAAATACTGAGCCCCCCGGGGGAGGCTCAGCCGTGATGCGAGGTCAGAACGTCCGGGCGAGGCGGGCGTCGACCGAGTGGCTGTTGCCGCCGCGCAGGGCGAAGAACAGGAAGATCGCGGCCCAGAGAATGGACTTTTCCGCGCCGGCGAGACCCTGGTTCTGGGCGATGCCGTGGAAATAGACGGTGACCAGAAGCACGATCATCGCCGCGAAGGAGGCCGGGCGGGTGAAGAGGCCGATGGCGACGAGAATGCCGCCGAAAAATTCCGTCGCGGCGAGCAGCGGCGACCAGAAGACGCCCGGATAGAAGCCGAGGCTTTCCACCATGCCGGTTGCGCCGAACGGATTGGTGATCTTGCCGAAACCGTGGGTGACCAGCAGTACGCCGGCCGTTACGCGCAGGATGGTCTCGACGATCTCATGGGCGGAGGTATAAACAGGGGCGAGCGCGGGAATGATCAGGCGGGAGCGAGTGGTGGATTGAAAAGCCATGGGACCTCTTTTTTTGAAAACGACGCGACTATCGGTGGTGCAGCCCAAATTGACGTTCGCGTCCTTTCTGTCGAGATGCGCGCGTTCAAAACCTGACCGTCCTGGTTGACATTATCGTGAGACCGAATTGACTTGGGTAGAAGGCGAAACATGATGGAAAAACCGCGCATTACGATTCTCTATTGCACCCAGTGCAACTGGCTGCTCAGGGCCGGCTGGATGGCGCAGGAGCTTCTGCAGACCTTTGGCGACGCGCTCGGCGAGGTGGCGCTGATTCCCGGAACCGGCGGCAATTTCGAGATCCAGGTGAACGGGACGCTCATCTGGGAGCGCAAGCGCGACGGCGGGTTTCCCGGCCCCAAGGAGTTGAAGCAGCGGGTCCGCGACATGATCGACCCGGGCCGCGACCTCGGCCACGTGGACCGCAAGGCGAAGGAAGACGGCGAGAGCTGAGGCCCTCCGTGACAGATCCGTGAAGGTTTTTTGGCGACGGGCACGGAAACTTTAAAAAGCCAGTTGACAGGGGAAGGTCACACCCGTACATGGCTCTCCGTCGCCCAGATGGCGGAATTGGTAGACGCGCCAGCTTCAGGTGCTGGTACCCGAAAGGGTGTGGAGGTTCGAGTCCTCTTCTGGGCACCATTCCTATTTTCGAGCATTGATTTTGCTCGCATTTTTCATCGCTTTTTGTCTCACTTTCACCAACCCCTTGGGGCGTGGGGCAATTTTCGATGCTCGTTCTTCCGACCTCAGTTTGTGGATTGCGCCGGCCGCCAGCTTCTTGCGGTTCGCCTGCTTCGTATAGAGGGTCGTCTGCTTCTTTGTCGTCCATCCGAAGGTCGCCATCAGCTCGTCGCCGGTCGCGCCGTTCTCGGTGGCGATAGTCGCGCCGGCTTTGCGCAGGCCATGGGTGGAACAATGGAACCGTCCAGCGTCGTCGCATCAATCCCGCAGTCGCTGAATTGCAACCCCGTTTCGATGATGGAGGAACCTTCGTGTCGCCTTCTAGTTGATCTTCCTAAGGGGTATCAATTTTGGGTAAATGCATATTGGTTTTCATAATTTGTGTTGTAATCGTCGCAGCCGTCGTGCTCTGGGCGTTTCGGTCCACACATTCGCCCCCAGATGATCCAGGCTGATTCATCTGGGGTGCTGGTGGCAGCGACAGAACCCACATCGCGACACGGATCGCTTCTGTGTAGGCAACCGGTTTGTTGCGCTTGATATGTTCCCAGTCGCCTGGGTTCGGTTGCCGAAGCTGGCGGCAAAAGGGGCGGACATGTTTAGTTGTGTCCCATCGAATGCAAATATCGCACAAAATCAGACAGCATCACATCAGCGTAATGCGCAACTTAAGTTCGCCGTCTGCGCCGCCCTAACGGATCACCAAGAAATTGCAAAAAGCTTGATGCGTCAGGGGATGCCCGTTCAAGAACTAAGAAGCCGGGCTGTGTCACGACGTTCATCGACTGCCATGTCGAGTTGCCTGAGGAGACCACCAAAATGGGTCGAGCAACTTTCAATATTAGACTTGATGCTCTATGATCGTCCGGATTTGATGGAGTTTGCCTAGCTTGAAGACGGATGCCGTTACCATGAACGACATAGCTAAAATATTCACGGATCCACCGTTGCCGATCGGGTCGGAAAGGCCACGGCTGGTTCAGCGGCACTCCTCCGTGCGCCGGACGATGGAGATCGTTCTCGACACCTGGAGCTTCCTCATCCTTCGCGAAGCCTATTTCGGCGTGCGCCGTTTCGACAAGTTTCAGCAGCGGCTGGGCATTCCGCGCCAGACCCTTTCATCCCGGCTTTCTGCGCTGGTCGCCAACGAGATCGTCAGCCTCGGGAAGCGACCGAACGAACCGGGTCAGCAATACTTCCTGACCGCTCGCGGCAAGGAATTGTTCTCGACCATGCTGTCGTTGATGGAGTTCGGCGACAAGTGGCTCGCAGGTGATAACGAGCCGCCGCTTCAGTTGATCCACAAGACCTGCGGCTGCGAATGCCATCCGGTGACTGTCTGCAGCGAGTGCCTGGAGCCCTTTACGGCCAAGGAAGTGGCCCCCCGGGACGGACCGGGCGCAGGTTATGCCCCCGTGGAAAACCGGCCGACGTCGCGCAGGAGTTCCGACGCGGCGCTGCTGGAAAGGGTAAGGCCTTGTTCGGTTGCGCGCACGCTCGGTATTATTGGCGATCGCTGGAGCTTTCTTATCCTTCGCGAGGGCTGGCATGGTGTGAGGCGCTTCGAGGAAATGCGGGAGAACCTCGGTATCGCGACCAATATTCTCGCCGATCGACTGGCGCGGCTGGTGCAGGCGGGCGTGTTCCGGAAAGTGCCTTACAATTCCGGCGACCGGTTCGAATACCGGTTTACCCAGATGGGGCTCGATCTCTACAAGCCGATGTTGGTGATGATGGCCTGGGGTGACCGGTGGCTCGCGGATGGCAAGCCACCCATGCGCCTGCGGCACAAGACCTGCGGTCATGATTTTTCGGCCATCGTCGTATGTTCGGAATGCAGGAAGCCGCTGGCGGCCAAGGATACCGATTACCTGCTTCGGTATTCGTTCGACCTGTAAGCCTCGCGTAAATGCAGATCAAGCGGCATCCGTAGTCTTTGCCGATACTCCACGTTTTGCGTGCATCATCCGGTATATCCGTTCGGGCGTGACCGGAAGCGTTTCGACCGAAATGCCCAGATGGGAAAGCGCGTCGGATACTGCATTGGCGATGGCTGCCGGGGCGCCGATCGTACCGCCTTCGCCCATGCCGCGGAAGCCGCCGATATTGTTTGGAAGATCGGCCTCTATGTGGACAATGCCGATATCGGGCACGCTGCTTGCGACGGGAACGAGATAGTCGGCGAGGCTTGCGGCCACGGCCTGTCCCTGATCGTCATGCACGATTTCTTCCAGCAGGGCTGCACCGATGCCCTGCGCCACGGCGCCATGAACCTGGCCGTCCACGATCATCGGGTTGATGATTTTACCGCAATCTTCCGCCACAACATAGCGAAGGATCTTGACGGCATAGGTTTCCGGATCGACCTCGATCATGGCCAGATGTGTCGATGAACTGGCGGTCCCGAGATAGGGGTCATAGGTTTCCGATGCGCTCAGGTCTTCGCGCTGGTCTCGCGGAATGCGGCCCATCTGGGTATAGACTGCGGAGGCGACCTCCTTCAGGGTCAGTGACAGGTTCGAGTTCCGACTGGTGATGATGCCGTCGTGAATATCGAGGTCCTCGACACCCTGCTCCATGAGGAATGCGGCCGCGCGCAGGACCTTCTTCTTGACGACGCGGGCCGCGAGTGTGGCGGCACCGCCGCCAAGGACAGCCGAACGGCTGGCATAGGTGCCGCTGGCCATGGGGACCAGCGCACTGTCGCCATGCTTGACCTCTATATCTTCCAGCCTGCAGCCCAGTTCGTCGACGATGATCTGGGCAAGCGTCGTTTCCAGCCCCTGACCGTGGGAAGAGATACCAAAAGCAGCGGTGACAGCGCCCGTCGCGTCGATTTCGATCTTGGATGTCTCGGTGCCTGTATTGATCGGCATGCCTGGGGCGACCGAGATACGCGAGCCGATCCCGGTCAATTCGGCGTAGCTTGCGAGCCCGATTCCAACCCAGCGCCCGGCCTTCCTTGCCTCGTCACGCTCCTGAACCAGCGACGGATAATCGACGTACCTGCAAGCGCCCTCCAGGCATTCCTGAAAGGCCGACTTGTCCCAGATGATGCCGGAGGCGGTACGGTATGGAAACTCCTCGTCGCGGACGAGATTTTTCCGGCGAAACTCGACCGGGTCCATCCCCAGCTTGCGCGCCGCCATCTCGATCAGCCGTTCCATGGCGAAGGTCGAGGAGGGGCGGCCGACACCGCGATAAGGACCGGTCGGTGGCTTCGGGGTCAATACGCCACGAATCCGGCCCCGATAGTGTTCCATTCGATAGGGGCCGGGCAGGAAACTGACGACCTGGACGGTTTCCAGCGCTGCCGTCCACGGATAGATCGAATAGGCGCCGACATCGCCGATGACGTCGGCGCGCAGACCGATCAGCATTCCGTCTTTCGTTACAGCGAGTTCCGCCTCGATCAGTTCGTCGAAGGCCTGGCTGGTGGCGGAGAGATCCTCGAGGCGATCACTGATGTATTTGACGGGGCGTTTCAGCTTGCGCGCCAGTGCGCAGACGAGAATTTCCTCTCCGTAAAGCGATCCCTTGCCCCCGAAGCTGCCGCCCACATCCGGAGCGACCACCCGCATCCGCGTTCCGGGAAGATCGAGACAACCCGCCAGGACGTCGCGGATGACGCCGGGTATGTTGGAGGAGGTGTAAAGCGTCAGCGATTGTTTCCGGCCATCCCATTCGGCGAGATAGGACCGGTTCTCCATGGCGACCGCCGTCTTGCGCGTCATGCGGAACCGGCCCTTGACGATGATCGCCGCGCCCTCGAAGGCGGCATCGACATCGCCTCGCTTGAACTCGCGACGAATAATCGTGTTCGTTCCCGCCTCCTCGTGCAAAAGCGGTGCGTCGTCCTTGACCGCATCGACCTGCCGGATTGCAAAGGGCAGGGGTTCGTATTCGATCGTAATGTGTTCGAGCGCATCCTCGGCGGCGTAGCGGCTTTCCGCAACCACGGCGATGACCGGTTCGCCGACGTAGCGGACCTTGCCGCGGGCCAGCGGCCAGATCGGGGTCGCGTAATAACCCGGCATGCGAGAGATCGGAATAGCTGGCTTGACCTCTCCCTCGAGATCGCTCGCATCATAGATCGCGACGACGCCTGGAACCGAGAAGGCGTCGCCGATGTCGATGTTCAGGATTCTGGCATGGGGCTGGTCCGAGCGCCGCAGCGCGACATGCAGCATCCCTGCCGGTGCCATGTCATCGACATATTGCCCGACGCCCGTCAGAAACCGCGGGTCCTCCGTGCGCTTGACCCGTTTGCCCACCAGTTTGGGGCGCAGCTCGATGGAATGGTCAGAATGGCTCATTCATAGAACTCCGAGCATTTTCTCAGCCCCTGCCACTGCGCGTCGTCATGGCCGCATATGATCGTGTCTCCGCCATCCCGAAAGGCTTTCAGGCGCCCGAGTGATGTCACCGCAAGATCCATGTTCCAGGTGTTCTTCGGCGCGGTGGCAGTGTCGATGTTGACCTGAAGTGGTGCCGCGTCGGATGCAAGAACGAAGGCGCCATCCTTTTCCAGTTCGACGCGTGCCACGCTCATGCCGGGCGTATGACCGGGCATGGGCAGGACGACGATACGGCCGTCACCGAACACGTCATGTTCCGTGTCGAATGTCTGAAAGCCCTGTTCTTGCTCCCATTCGGCGCGCAGATAGCCGAGATTCTCCGCGCCTTCGGTCTTCGCCGCCGCGACTTCCGCCTCGTGGCAGAGGATGGTCGCCGTGCGAAAGTAGCTGTTGCAGCCGCAATGGTCGGGGTGAAGGTGCGAACAGATGACGACGTCGATGTCGTCCGGTTGCAGGCCGATGGTTTCAAGCTGGCTGACGACGGTCTGCTCCGGTGTGAAGACCGGGGTCATGACCCGGCTCAGCCCGCCCCAGCGCCCTTGGGGGTCGATGGCTGCTTCCGGGTTGCAACCGCTGTCGAAAAGAACGTTGCCCTGGGCATGGCGCATCAGCGTGGCATGGACCGGCAGGTCGATCGTTTCTTCCTTTGCAGCCCCGGCGATATAGATCGAACGTCGCATCCGGAGCCGACCGCCTTGGAGAAAATGCATCTTCATGTCAGAGGTCCTCTTTCCCTTGCCAGTTCGCGGACGGCGTTGACGATGTGCTCATAGCCAGTGCAGCGACAGATGTTTCCGGAGAGCGCTTCGCGGATCTCATCGTCGCTTTCCAGCGGATGGTGGCGAAGGAGATCGGTGATCGCCATGATGAAGCCCGGGGTACAGAAGCCGCATTGCAGTCCGTGATGCTGGCGAAATGCTTCCTGGACGCGACCGAGCTTGTCGATGCTGCCCTGGCCTTCGATGGTTTCGATCTCCATGCCTTCCGCCTGCACGGCGAGGGTGAGGCAGGAGCGCGCACTGCGTCCGTCGAGGATGACGGTGCAGGCACCGCACACGCCGTGTTCGCAGCCGACATGGGTTCCTGTCAGGCCAAGCTCCTGGCGCAGGAAATCGCTCAGCAACATGCGGGCTTCCACGGTGCGCGTATACGACAAGCCGTTGACGCTGACGGTGATCTTTTTTTCGGTCATGGACGTTTCCGGTTTTGGGCGCGGCTCCAGGCCGCACGGAGCGCGCGCTTGGCAAGCACGCCCGAAAGGTGCCTGCGGTAATCCGCCGAGGCGTGGATGTCGGAATTGGGGGTGAGGATGTCTGCCAGCCTGTCTGCGACCGTGTCGAGAACGGCGTCGGAGAGATCGGTGCCTTCGACGATATCCTCGATCTCACGCAGGCGCAGCGGCGTTTCTCCGACCCCCATCATTCCGATACGAACGCCGGCCGCCACGCCGTTTTCGACGCGAAGGGTCGTGGCGAAACAGGCAAGGGCGAAGTCGCCATGGCGTCGGGCAAATTCTTCGAAACCCCAACTGGTTTCGGGAGGCATGGCATCGATTTCCACGGCGATCACCAGCTCGTCTTCTTCGAGCGCATTCACCAGCGAGCCGACGAAGAATTCCGCCGCGGGGATCCTGCGTTCACCGCGCACGGAATAGGCAATGATCGTGCCATCGAGAAACCGGGTCATCAGCGGCATTTCGGTGGCCGGGTCCGCATGCGCGACGCTGCCGCAGAAGGTGCCGCGATTGCGCACGGTCATGTGAGCGACATGGTGCATGGCGTCATGGACCACGGGCAGGTGCTTGGCGACGAGAGCGTCGGTGGCGGTCGTGTGATGCCGCACGGTTGCTCCGATCCGCAGACGAGTGCCGTCGAACCCGATCCGGTCCAGTCCGGCAATCCTGTTGATGTCGATCAGCACGGACGGCTTCACCAGCCGGAAGTTTATCATCGGCATGAGGCTCTGGCCGCCGGCGATGATCTTGCCGTCGCCTCCGGATGCAGCCAGTGCCGCCGCCGCCTCCTCAATCGTTGCCGCCGCGATGTAGTCGAACTGTGCGGGCTTCATCGTTCCGCCCGTTCCGCCGGCCCGGCCGTCTTTCTTGTCGATGAACGTGCCATCAGTGCTCCTCCGGCGTCATTTCCCAACAATGACACCTTCTGTAATTTCACTTGCATTATTAGACTTAAAAGAAGAATGTCAAGCGAGCTCGTGGGCGGTGTCGTGCGTATCGTCCCGATGGAGATGAGGAGGATTTTCAATGGAAATGTCAGGTCAGCAAATAATACCGGCCACGAGGGATGAGGTCTGGGCGGCACTGAACGATCCGGACGTGCTCAAGGTCTGTATTCCCGGATGTCAGGAACTGACGAAATCGTCCGCGACCGAAATGTCCGCTGTCGCGGTTATGAAGGTCGGGCCAGTCAAGGCGCGGTTCCAGGGCGCGGTGACGCTCTCGGATCTCGATCCGCCGAACGGGTATAAGATTACCGGCGAAGGGCAGGGCGGCGTTGCCGGTTTCGCCAAGGGCGTGGCCGTCGTGAAACTGTCAGAAGTGCAGGGCGGGACCGTTCTGGACTATACCGTGGACGCGCAGATCGGCGGCAAGCTTTCGCAGCTTGGCGGGCGGTTGATCGACGTCACGGCAAAGCAGATGGCGGGCCAGTTTTTCAAGCGGTTTGCCGAGGAAATACAGGCGCGCCAGAGCCCGCAAGAGGCGGCTCCGGTGGAAGCGACCCCCGCCGCGCCGGCGCATTCCGAACCTACCGCCGCACCGCGTGAGGTGCCTGCGAGAGCAGTCTCAAGGTCTGCCGCCAAGCCGGCCATGGCGGTCGGTTCGGGCGCCTCGCTGCCGGTGACTGCGCTCGTGGTGTTCGTCTCGGTGCTGGCCGCCCTGTGGATTGTCTATGGCGGGCTGTTGCCGAGTCTTGCTCCGGCTGTGGACGCGCCCTCGCGCATATCGCCAGATCTTGCCAGTATCGTCCAGCTGGTCATGGCGGTGGCCATCGGTTACCTGTTCGGTAGAGCCTCAAAATAGGCTTTTGCCATTTGAACGAAAAAGGCCGGAGCATATGCTCCGGCCCTTTTCTTTTTTGCTTGCACAGGAAGACTTCAATCTCCTTTCCGGCGCTCCAGAAAAAGCTTCAGTTCGCCGAACATGCCCCGCCTGAACATCATCACGCAGATCACGAAGAACGAGCCGATGATGAACGTGATCGGCAGGCCGCTGGTCGAGAGGAAATGTTCCAGCCCGGCGACGACAGTTGCTCCGACGATCGGCCCGATCAGCGTTCCCATGCCCCCGAGAAGGGTCATTAGGATGACTTCGCCCGACATGTGCCATGTGACGTCCACGAGCGAGGCGAGCTGGAAGGCGATCGCCTTCAGCGAGCCGGCGAAGCCCGACAGCGCCGCCGATAACGTGAAGGCAATCAGCTTGTATCGCTCCGGCTTAAGGCCGAGCGAGGTTACGCGGGTCTCGTTTTCACGAATGGCCGACAATGTATGACCGAAAGGCGAATTGACGGCGCGCCATATGATCAGCAGCCCGATGACCGTGCCGCCCAGGACGGTGTAATACATCGCGGTGATGTTCCTGAGGTCGATCACGCCGAGCAGATAGCCCCGAGGCACGGCCTGGATGCCGTCTTCCCCGCCAGTGAACGGCATCTGGACCGCCATGAAATAGACCATTTGGGCAAGCGCCAGCGTGATCATGGCGAAATAGATGCCGTGGCGGCGGATCGCCAATGCCCCGAATGCGAGACCCAGGATCGTCGCGAACACCGTTCCGGCCAAGACAGCCAGTTCGAACGGCCATTGCCAGACCTTGGCCGCATGTGCCGCGATAAAGGCACCGCCGCCGAAGAATGCCGCATGCCCGAAGGAGAGCAGCCCGGCATAACCGAGGACCAGGTTGAAAGCGGCAGCAAACAGGACGAAGCAGAGGATCTTGATCAGGAAGAGAGGATAGACCGCGAGCGGCGCAATCAGCATGGCGATCATAACGGCGACAAGCAATACGCGGCCGATCATCTGGCCGTAACCGAACGGGGTGACAGGATTGGCAAGGGTCACGCTTTTCATCTCACGCCTCACGACTGAACAGGCCGGCTGGCCGGATAAGGATCACCAGCACCATGATGATGAACACCGCGATCGACGAGGCGGCCGGATAGAATGTCTTGGTGAGACCCTCGATTACTCCGAGCGCCAGTGCCGTGACGATCGCGCCGCCGATCGATCCCATGCCGCCGATCACGACGACGGCGAAGACAACGATGATGATGCTGGACCCCATGCCGGGACTGACCTGATAGAGGGGGGCGGCCAGCGCGCCGGCAAAACCGGCCAGCCCGACGCAGAACGCATAGGTAAGCGTCAGCATGAGGGGTACGTTGATGCCAAAGGCCTGGACCAGTGAGGGATTTTCCGTCGCGGCCCGCAGATAGGCGCCGAGCTTCGTCTTCTCGATGGCAAGCCAGGTCAGGAGGCAGATGACGAGCGAGACCGCAATCACCCAGGCGCGATACATCGGAAGGAACATGAAGCCGAGATTGATGCCGCCCGTGAGGGCTGCCGGAACGGGATAAGGCTTGCCGGCCGCGCCGAAGACGTGACGGAATAGTCCCTCCAGCATCAATGCCACGCCAAATGTCAGAAGCAAGCTGTAGAGATGATCCATGCGATAGAGCTGCTTCAGAAGCAGTCTTTCTACGACTACCCCGCAAAGGCCTACCACCAGAGGCGCGGCGATCAGCGTGCCCCAATATCCGAGCCCGAGCCGTGAAAGCATGTACCAGGCGACAAAGCCGCCCAGCATGTAGAAGGCTCCATGTGCGAAGTTGATCACGTTGAGCATGCCGAAGATGATCGCCAGCCCGAGGCTAAGAAGCGCATAGAAAGATCCGTTGATCAGTCCGAGCAGCAATTGGCCGAGAAGAACGGGAATTGGCACCCCGAGGAAATCTGTCATCTGATTCCTACCTGTTGAAACGTGCGCATAGCGATCAGACCCCCAGATACCGGTTCAACCGGTCCATGTTGGCGTCAAGCGCATC
This sequence comes from Neorhizobium vignae, assembly GCF_000732195.1. Taxonomy (GTDB): domain Bacteria; phylum Pseudomonadota; class Alphaproteobacteria; order Rhizobiales; family Rhizobiaceae; genus Neorhizobium; species Neorhizobium vignae. The sequence continues at coordinate 215,295 of NZ_JNNU01000008.1, read as the reverse complement.
ATTGGAAATTTCGTCGACGACCTTTCCCTGATCGAGGATGAAGTGCCGGTCGGCGACGGAGGCCGCAAACCGCAGGTTCTGCTCGACCAGGATGATGGTCATGCCGCGATCCTTGAGGATGCGCAGCGCAGCGCCGATCTCCTCGACGATGACGGGGGCGATACCTTCCGTCGGCTCGTCGAGCAGGATGAAGTCCGCTCCGGTGCGCAGGATGCGGCCGATCGCGAGCATCTGCTGCTCGCCGCCTGATAGCCGCGTACCCGGCGTGGTGTCCCGGCCCTTCAGGTTGGGAAACAGGCTGTAGATCTCCTCGACGCTCATGCCGCCCGACTGCCAGGCCGGCGGAAACATCAGGTTCTCGATGACGTTCAACTTGGAAAATATGCCCCGCTCCTCGGGGACATAGCCGATGCCGAGCCGTGCGACCTTGTGCGCCGGTGTCCGGAGAAGATCGACACCCTTGTAGGTGCCGGTGCCGGCCCGTTTGCCGACAACGCCGATCAGGCTGCGCAGGGTGGTCGTCTTGCCGGCCCCGTTGCGGCCGATCAGCGTGACGACCTCGCCCTTGCGGACATTGAAGTCGACGCCGTGCAGAACGTGGCTTTCGCCGTACCAGGCCTGAAGATTGCTGACGTTCAGAAGTGCTTCAGCCATGGGCTGCTCCCATATATGCCTTGCGGACTTCGCTATTCGTCGAAACTTCCGCATAGGTTCCTTCGGCGATCACCTCGCCGCGGCGCAACACGGTGATCGTGTCGGACAGGTCGGCAACGACGCCCAGATTGTGCTCGACCATCAGCACGGTTCGGCCCTTGCCGACGCGGCGGATCAGCGCCGCCGTCCGGCCGATGTCCTCGGTTCCCATGCCGGCCATCGGCTCGTCGAGGAGCATGACTTCCGGCGCCAGCGCCAGCGTGGTCGCCAATTCGAGGGCGCGCTTGCGTCCGTAGGAGAGTTCGCTGGCCTTCGTCCGGGCCTTTTCGGCAAGCCCGACGCTTTCGAGGAGAGCCAGCGCCTCTTCGTCAAAGCGCTTCAGACACTGGCTGGACTTCCAGAAAGAAAAGGTCTCGCGCTCGCGGGCCTGCAACGCGACCCGCACATTTTCGTGCGCGCTCAGATGCGGAAAGACCGACGAGATCTGGAACGAGCGGACCAGGCCGAGCCGCGCGATATCGGCGGACGCCATCTGCGTGATGTCGCGACCCTTGAAGAAGATCTGGCCGGAACTCGGGGAAAGGAACTTGGTCAACAGGTTGAACAGCGTGCTCTTGCCGGCGCCATTGGGGCCGATCAGAGCGTGGATAGTGCCCGGCCGGATTTTGATGTCGACGTTGTTTACGGCGATGAAGCCGCCGAACGAGCGCGTCAAACCGCGCGCCTCGATGATGGGTGCGTTCTCCGGCACGAGTCCTCCCTCCCGGCTGAATTCTCTCTTCCAGCGGCGCCAGGCAAAGCCGGTCCGCAAGCCTCATCCAACGGAAAAGGCAACTACAGAAAAACACACAAAGTCTAATAATGCAAGCTTGCGTATCGGCAAAAATTCTGTTTATCTTGATTGCATGGCCTTGTGCATAGCAGCATGACTGAGGTCAATGCCTATCATAAAGTATGATAGCGCAAGTTTATCGTCGACGCTCGTGGAGGAGCTTCGACGCCAAATCTGGGAGGATGGATTGATGAAGCGCTTAAGAATTTTGCTGTCGTGCGCCGTGGCTTTGGGCGCGATGGGCATTCAGGCACAGGCCCAAGATACGGGGCCGATCCGGATCGGCGTCCTGACCGATGTCAGCGGTCAGTTCTCGCATGAAGCCGGGGATGGCGCGATTGCCGCCGTGAAGATGGCGGTAGAGGATTTCGGCGGAAAGGTCCTCGGCCGTCCGGTGGAAGTCCTCGTGGCCGATCACCAGAACAAGCCGGAAGTGGCCGTCTCGACCGCCCGTCAGTGGTACGAGTCGCAGGGCGTGAGGATGATCAACAATCTGATCAATTCCGGCATTGCGCTGGCGGTGACGCAGGTTGCCAAGGATCAGGACAAGATCGCGATCGTCAACGGTTCCGGCACGTCGCGTCTGACGAATGACAGTTGCACGCCCAACAGCATTCACTATTCCTACGACACCTATGCGCTGGCCAATGGCACCGCCAACGAGCTGATCCGCGAAGGCAAGAAAAACTGGTACTTCCTGACTGCCGACTATGCTTTCGGCCATGCGCTGGAAGCCGATGCAAGCCTGATCGTCAAGGCAAACGGCGGGACCGTGTCGGGTGCCGTCCGCTATCCGATCGAAACCTCCGACCACAGCGCATTCATGTTGCAGGCCCAGGCATCGCCCGCCGATGTCGTCGCTATGGCCGGCTCCGGCACGACCTTCGTCAATGCAGTGAAATCCGCCGCCGAATTCGGGCTTGCGTCGTCTGGCAAGACGGTTGCAGGCCTGCTTGTCTGGGATACCGACGTCCATTCGCTCGGGCTCGAAACCGCGCAGGGCATGATCCTCACCAACGCATTCTACTGGGATCGCGATGACGAGACCCGCGCCTTCGCCAAGAAGTTCCAGGCGCGTGTCGGGCGTCCGCCGCATATGGGCGACGCGGGAGATTATTCCTCGACGACGCACTACCTGCAGGCCGTGAAGGCCGCCGGTACGACGGATACAAAACAGGTGATGGCGAAAATGAAGGAAACGCCGGTCAATGACTTCTTTGCCAAGGGCGGCAAGATCCGCGACGACGGCCGGATGGTTCATGACATGTATGTCTATCAGGTCAAGGCGCCGTCTGAATCCAAGAGCGAATGGGACCTGCTGAAGCTCGTCACCACCATTCCAGGCGACAAGGCTTTCCGACCGCTTTCCGAGAGCAAGTGCCCGCTGGTCAAGAAGTGAGCGAAAGCAGTGCCCGGCTTTCACTGCGCCGGGCACTCAACCCCACCATGGCATGAGCAGCCGGCAACAGCTGCGGTCGGCAGGAGAGACGAGCAGGACATGAGTGACATTCTGGTCGAGAAATCCGATGGCATCGCCATCGTCACGCTGAACCGGCCAAAGCAGCGCAACGCCGTGACCTATGCGATGTGGTGCGAGCTTGCGGAGCGGTTCCGCGCATTCGACACCGATGCGGATATCCGCGCCATTCTGTTGACGGGTGCTGGCGCCGACTTTTCGGCAGGCGCCGACATCAGCGAATTCGATGCGGTGAGGGGCGGTGCCGAGGAAAGCGCTCGTTACGAGGTCGCCGTCGACGCGGCGGGTGACGCGATCTACGAGGTTTCCAAGCCCACGATCGCTGTCCTGCGCGGCTATTGCCTCGGAGGTGCCGCGCATCTGGCGATGTCCTGCGATTTCCGGATCGCGGAGGAGAGCGCCGTGTTCGGCATTCCCGCCGCACGCCTGTCGATCGTCTACGGCGTATCGGCGACCAAAAAGCTGTTTTCGCTCGTCGGCGTCACCGAAGCGAAGCGGATACTCTATTCGGCCAAGCGCTTCACCGCCGACGAGGCGCTTGGCAATGGCTTCATCGACGAGTTGGCGGACGATGCGACCGCTGCTGCCCTCGATCGTGCCAATGCCATGGCCGCCAATGCACCCCTCACGATCAGGGGAGCCAAGTTCATCCTCAATGGCTGCGCCCGGGGCAATCTCGATGAGACCGAAGCGGACAGGCTGATCGACGAGGCAAGTTCGAGCCACGACTACGCCGAGGGACGCAAGGCGTTCGGCGAGAAGCGTCCGCCACGGTTCAGGGGCCGCTGAAAGCCGCGCCGAACCAGTCAACACGCGTGCTGCAGAGGCAGCATCCCATTACCAAGGAGACATGCAATGGAAACCAATCTGAACGGCAAGGTGGCGCTGGTCACAGGCGGCGGCAGGGACGTCGGAGGAGATATCGCCCGCGCGCTTGCTGCAGAAGGGGCCACCATCGCGGTGAACTACAGCCGGTCGAAAGATGAGGCCGAAGCGGTCGTCTCTTCCATCGAGGCAAACGGCGGCAAGGCGAAGGCCTACAAGGCGGATATCAGCGACAATGGCCAGGTGAAGGCAATGGTCGCTGCGGTCAAGGCGGATTTCGGCACGGTCGACGTCCTCGTCAACAATGCCGGCTACGTAAAATATCAGCGCTTCGTGGATTCGACACCGGAGGACTGGAAACAACAGGTCGACGTGTGCCTGTATGGCGCGATCAATTGCTGCCACGAGGTGGCGCCGTTGATGATCGCGCAGAATTCCGGCCGCATCATCAATCTCGTCGGAGACAGTTCCCGGATCGGCGAGGCGAACCTCGCGCTGGCGGCGGCGGCACGCGGTGGCACGATCGCTCTCGGAAAGTCGCTTGCCCGCGAATTCGGGCGCAACAACATCACCGTCAATACGGTCTCGCTCGGCCTGATCGAGACATCTCATTCCGACCCGGACTTCCTTGAGAAAAACCGGGAGAAGATCGTCAAGGCTTATCCTCTGCGCCGCATCGGCAAGCCGGACGACGTCGCACCCATGGTAACATTCCTCGCCGCTGGCGCCTCGTCCTGGATTACGGGGCAGGTGATCAGTGTCAATGGCGGCTTTTGCATGGTCTAACAGGAGGATTGGGAGGAGCCAACATGATACACTTCGATCTGATCGCGCCCGTCGGGGAGATACTCCGACGGAATGCGCGCCTGTATCCTGAAAAGATGGCCTTCGAGGACCGGAAGCGGGCAATCACCTATCCGCAGCTCGATGCGGAAACCGAGGCTCTGGCGGCGCACTTTGCCGCTTCGGGGCTTCAGAAGGGGCAGACCGTCGCGATCTTCCTGCCGAACTCGGTCAACTGGGTCGTCGCCTGCCTCGCCGTCGTAAGGGCCGGAGGGATTTCCGTCCCTGTGAGCATCGAATCCACCGAGGCCGAGCTTGCCTATCGCTTGACGGATGCCGAATGCACAGTGCTCGTGAGCGTGCCCGAAAAGCGGCCGATGGTGGACGCCGTCCTGTCGCGGCTCGATCGCTCTGTCATCGTGATCGATGCAGATCCGGCTTCTGGATTCGATTGTCTTGAGCGGCCGCAGTCGCCCGGTTTCGAGGACGATCCGGATGTCGATCGACCCGCCTACATCGTCTACACGTCGGGAACGACCGGGCAGCCCAAGGGCGTACTTCTTTCGACGAGATCCATGCTTTGGGTGACGGCGGCCTGCTGGACGCCGATTGCAGGGATGAACGAAGAGGATGTCGTTCTCAACACGCTTCCGCTCTATCATTCCTACGCGCTGAACATCGCGGTGCTTTCGATCATCGCGACGGGCGCCAGCGAATACATCATGGAGAAATTCTCCACCACGCAGGCGACCGAACTGCTCCGCACGGGGCGGTTCACCTTCATGCCCGGCGTGCCGACGGTCTTCCATTATTTCCTGTCCGCCTGCCAGGCGAGCGGCGAGAAACTGCTGTCGTCGGTCAGGCTCTGCGTGTCCGCCGGCGCGATCCTGCCCGGCACGCTGAACAACGATTTCGAAGAATTCTTCGGCGTCCCCCTGCTCGATGGCTACGGGATTACCGAGACATCCACCATGGTGACCATGAACTGGCCCGGCCGCTGGCGGGTGCCCGGTTCCTGCGGTCTGCCGTTGCCGGGGCTCGCCGTTCGGGTGGTCGATCCGAAAACAGGTTTGGACGTCCCCGCCGGCATGGAGGGCGAGCTGATCTGCAAAGGGCCCAACCTCATGCAAGGGTATCACAACAAGCCGCAGGAAACGCAGAAAGCGGTCGTCGACGGCTGGTATCGCACGGGCGATCTCGCCAAGTCCGATGCGAACGGCTTTTTGACGATTACCGGCCGCCTGAAGGAACTGATCATTCGAGGCGGGCAGAATATCGCGCCGGCCGAGATAGAAGAGACGATCCTGCTCGACCCCTCGGTCATGGACTGCGCCGTGATAGGCATGCCGCATACCATGCTTGGTGAGGTTCCCATCGCATGCGTCGTTCTCAAGGATGCTAGCGCTTTCGATGAGGCCGCGTTGCTGACACACTGCAAGGAGCGCCTGTCGGCCTACAAGGTTCCGGATCGGATTTTCGTCGTCAGCGAAATTCCCCGGACGGGATCCGGCAAGATCCTGCGCGTGAAGCTTCGCGAGAGCCTCCCCGCTGCCTGAGCGGATGATGATATAGGAGAACTGCATGAACCCGTTCATTTTCAACACGACTGCGCAGATAGTCTTCCGGCCGGGTGCGGCTGCCGAGATTGGCGGTATCGTCCGAACGAAGCTCGGGCAGCGCATCCTCTTCGTAACCGACCCTGGCTTGCGGAAACTCGGATTATGCGAACCGGCTCTGGCGTCGCTTGAAGCGTCGGGCATCGAGCCGGTCGTATTCGACGGCGTTGAGGCCGATCCGTCGCTTGCCACCGTCATGGCGGCATCGGATGCGGCAAGGGCGGCTGGTGCGACCGGGATCATCGGTTTCGGTGGCGGCTCCTCGCTCGACGTCGCAAAGGTCGTGGCGCTTCTCTGCGGCTCGGGCGAGGATATCGATGGGGCCTGGGGGGTCGGAAATGCAAAGGGGCCGCGATTGCCTCTGGCGCTCGTCCCGACGACCGCCGGGACAGGGTCCGAGGTGACGTCGGTCTCCATCATTACCGTCGGCGGCGACGAGAAGCGTGGCGTGTCGTCACCGATCATCCTGCCCGATATCGCGATCCTCGACGCGGATCTGACGCTTGGCCTTCCTGCCCATATCACGGCCGCCACGGGCGTCGATGCCATGGTCCACGCGATCGAAGCCTATGCCTCGAAGAGCGCCAACAACAATCCGCTGTCGAAAATGCTGGCGCGTCAGGCCCTCCAGCTTCTCGGTGCGAATATCGAAGCGGCCGTTTTCGACGGCAAGGATCGTGCCGCACGCGGTGCAATGCTGCTTGGATCGATGCTGGCCGGGCAGGCCTTTGCCAATTCTCCGGTTGCCGCGGTGCATGCCCTTGCCTACCCGATCGGCGGCATGTTCCACATCCCGCATGGCCTGTCCAACGCGCTCGTTCTTCCCCATGTCCTGCGGTTCAACGCGCCCGAAGCCGCTTCGGTCTACGCCGAAATCGCGGCCGACCCCTTTCCGGATCTGGCATCGGAGCAGGGGGCTCAGGGTCGTTGCGCGGCGTTCATCGAAAAGCTTGCAGGACTGTCGGCCAGGCTCGGCCTCCAGCGAAGACTCCGCGACGTCGGCATAGGCGAGGAGCATCTGGCGGGAATGGCCCGTGACGCCATGAAACAGACGCGCCTCCTCGTCAACAACCCGCGCGAGGTCGGCGAGGCGGATGCGCTCTCCATCTACAAGGCGGCCTGGTAAATGGCGGAACGTCCAATCCCTTCAAGTCGTTCGGGCTACAAGGTTTTCCGGGAGATCGGCCTGCGCTGGTCGGACAACGACATCTACGGGCACATGAACAATGTAGTGCATTACAGCCTGTTCGACACGGCGGTGAATGCCTATCTCATCGAAAACGAAGTGCTCGACATCAAGAACGGCGCAGAGGTGTTTCTCGTGGTGGAAACGGGTTGCCGCTATTATGCCGAGATGGCCTTTCCCGATCGCGTAACGGCGGGCATCAGGGTGGGAAAGCTCGGCAGTTCCTCGGTTCGCTACGAAATCGGCCTGTTCCGCAATGACGAGGACGCGGCCGCCGCCGAAGGATTTTTCATCCACGTGAACGTCGACCGTCTGTCGCGCCGACCCGTTCCTTTCGGCGACACCGCAAGACGGCTGCTCGAGCCGCTTGCCGCTCAAGCCTGATTCAAAAAGAGAAGGATAGTCCAATGGCAGTTCTCATTCTCAAGGATCCATCGCTCCTGCGCGACCAGTGCTTTATCGGCGGTGAATGGCATCACGCGGATGACGGCCGGGTATTCGACGTCACCAACCCTGCCGACGGTTCCGTGGTCGCGGCGGTTCCGCGCATGGGCGCCGTGGAAACACGGCGGGCGATCGAAAGCGCCGAAAGGGCGCAGTCCGATTGGAAGGCGCTTTCGGCAAAGCAACGCGCCGCCATCCTGCGAAAATGGTTCGATCTGCTGATCGAACACCAGGACGATCTAGCCGCCATCATGACGGCAGAACAGGGCAAGCCACTGGCGGAAGCCAAGGGTGAGATCGCCTATGCGGCCTCCTATATCGAGTGGTTCGGTGAGGAGGCGAAACGGGTCTATGGCGACACGATCCCCGCTCCCACATCCGACAAGCGCATCGTCATCATCAAGCAGCCGATCGGTGTCTGCGCCGCGATCACGCCCTGGAATTTCCCGGCGGCGATGATCACGCGTAAAGCAGGGCCAGCACTTGCGGCCGGCTGCTCCATGATCATCAAACCGGCCAGCCAGACTCCGCTCTCGGCATTGGCGCTTTGCGTTCTTGCAGAACGCGCCGGTGTGCCGAAGGGCGTCCTGTCCTGCGTGACCGGATCGGCCGGCGAGATCGGCGGCGAGTTGACATCCAACCCGATCGTACGAAAGCTGAGCTTCACCGGTTCGACGGAAATCGGCAAGGTGCTGATGGCGCAGTGCGCGGCGACCGTGAAGCGCACGTCGATGGAGCTTGGCGGAAATGCGCCCTTCATCGTCTTCGACGACGCGGACGTCGAGGCCGCGGTCAAGGGTGCGATCGTCTCGAAATATCGCAATGCGGGTCAGACCTGCGTCTGCGCCAACCGCTTCCTCGTCCAGAGCGGCATATATGACGCCTTCGTCAGCCGGCTTTCTGAAGCGGTCTCCCGGTTGACCGTCGGCGACGGATTTGCGCCCGGCGTCCAGATCGGCCCACTGATCGACGATAAGGCCGTTGCGAAAGTCGAGGAGCTTGTTTCGGATGCTCTGGAGCATGGCGGTCGGGTAGTCGCCGGCGGTAAGCGTCACGCGCTGGGCCACAGCTTCTATCAGCCGACGGTGATCGCCGACGTCTCGCCACAATCGCAGATCTTCGGGGAAGAGATCTTCGGGCCGGTCGCTCCGATCTTCCGTTTCGAGACAGAAAGCGAAGCGATCGCGCTTGCCAATGACACCCAATTCGGACTTGCCGCCTACTTCTACGGCCGCGACATTTCCAGGGTCTGGCGGGTCGCCGAGGCGCTTGAATACGGGATCGTCGGTATCAATGAAGGGATGATTTCGACGGAAGTCGCTCCGTTCGGCGGTGTGAAGGAAAGCGGGAACGGTCGCGAAGGCTCGAAATACGGGTTGGATGACTATCTCGAGATCAAATACATGTGCATGGGGATCTGATCATGGCGCGTCTTGTCTTCATTGGCCCGCCCGGCTCCGGAAAGGGCACGCAGGCGGAAAAGCTCGTCAGCGAACGTGGCCTGCGGCATATCTCGACAGGTGATCTCCTACGTCATGCCATCAAGACCGGGACAGCGCTCGGGCTCCAGGCCAAGGCGGCGGTGGATGCCGGCGAACTCGTACCCGACGATGTCGTCATCGGTCTCGTCGAAGAGAGCCTGAGCGATGGTACCGCCGCGGCAGGCTTCATCCTTGACGGGTTTCCGCGTACGGTGGCCCAGGCCGAGGCTCTGGAGACTCTCCTGAACAGAAAGGAGTTGCCCCTCGATCATGTCATCCTTTTCGATATTCCGGTCGATCGCCTGGAACAGCGCATCGCAAAGCGGGCGGAGCAATCGCGCTCCACGGCAAGCCCGATTCGATCGGACGACAACCCGGACGTCCTGAAGCGGAGGGTAGAAGAGTTTTTGACAGCCACTGCCGCGCTCTCTCCTTTCTACGAGAAACGCCGGCTACTCCGACGTATCGACGCAACGAATGGCATTGATGACGTGACGCGCACAGTCCTCCATTTGATAACCACTTAGGCCCAATCTACCTATTGGGATCCGTTGTCAAAAATCGGTAGAGACCGTCGGTGATCAGGGCGTCTCCGGACGAAAAGATAAACGGTCTGCCTTCGTGGCGCGGCACAGTGCGCGGGCGGGCGCCCGGTCGCTTGCTTCGCGCCTTTCGCAGGACGCAAGAAAAGAGATGATCGTATCTCTCTCGACATGCAGGAACTCGTGCAGCGTGTCGGAGGCAACTTCGAATTCCATCGCAGCGGCTTTGATCCGGAAAGCAACCAGGCGACCAGTGCCGCCCTCGACACGCTCTATGGCCTGTTCGATGTGCACCCCCCCGCCAAGCCGGAACATGCATGATGGCAAGTCGCCCATCGTGGCGAAAGATGCCAGCCGGAAGGATTGCCATGACCAGTTGTGGCAGTTGTTTGTTCCGTCATATGGAGCGGCTGAATCCGTGCCGGGCGAGGTCATCCGTATTTCGGCGCGCATTTTCAGGGAGCTTGATGATAACGGCGGCGCAAACTGGGAGGCGGACTTTTTGAAGGATCTGGGCTCCGGCGACCCATGCCGGTACTCGAGCTCAAGGAGGCCGGAACTCTTGTCAGTGAGGTCAAGCGCAGGTATGGCGATACACAGCGGTTAAACGAGCCGGCAGTCGAATGGGTGAGCCTGAACCCAAGCCCAATCGCGCCGCCGCCTTCGTACAGGCGTTGACGTGTGCGACCCTGATCGCCTTTCAGAGATATTGTCATGATGCGCCGCCTCCTCATCACCTGCGCCTTTCTCCTCCTCGCGGAAGCCGCATTGGCCGCCGAAGGCGGATGCGGAACTGAGACGGCTGCAATCATCGCCCAAGCCTATCCAACTGCCGAAAAGACGTCCGAGACGGAATTTGTCGCCGATGGGGCAACGATCTTCGTGCCGGAAGAGGAGAAGGGTTCAGGTGACGGGCGACACCCAGTTGTCTGCCGGATATGGCCATCCTATCCGGAACGATTGCTGGTTGCCATTCCGCTCATCACGCAAGTGTCGGAAACACAGACAACGGGTGACCTTGAACTCCTCGTGCTGGATGCCTCGACCCTCAAGGTGCAACAGCGCCTGCGCCTTAAAGAACGGATCGTCGACGACGCGATTGCGATCAAGTCGATCACGTTTGATACGGCGCGATATCAGCTGGCAGACCGGCAGATCGCGTTTGGTCTGCGGCTGGCCAAGGAAGGAGCGTCACGCGTCAATCCCATTGAGGAGGTGAGCCTGTCGCTCTATACGATCGGCAGCGGGCAGCTGAAGCCGGTACTGGACGGCATCGTTGTGATCAGCGGCAGTGGCGAGTGGGACGGGAGTTGTGCCGGAACCTTTACGCGCACGACGAGGACTCTTGCGATGGGGAAAATTGGCGCCAGCGGCTATGCGGACATCGTGGTGACCGAGAAAACCTCCTCAAGCACCGCCGCGGTCGACAAGAAGGGGGATTGCGGCGAACGGAGCCGCAACGATGTAACCGCACGAACGCGACTTAGCCATGACGGCAAACGCTATCCGGTCCCTGAGGCACTGAGGCCGTTTTAACCCCATCAGGGACCATGGCCCGCAGGACAATGCGGTAGCTTGGTTGAGGCTCGCACTCACGCGCGCGTCGGCAGCAGGCGTTTGCGATCATGTGTATCCGGTTCCATGCTGCGGTGCTGGGAAGCTGACACCACGTGCCGGAGAGCGCCTCCCAATTCGGCCATACGTGATCGCTCGACCTTTTCACGTTTCCCATACTCCATCACCGAGTGACCCTCCGGGCCACATTGTCACTTGACGGGCAAAGGGTGGATCGCAGGGCGCGCGAGACCTATCGGCTCCCTTGGATGAAGTGGGACCGCAAGGCATCCGGATCGCGACCATCCTGGCCTTATCATCGCCAACGCAAGACTCACGACGCGGCGGCGTAGCGACTGCGGCCGGTCTTTTTCGCCTCATAAAGAGCAAGATCGGCTCGCCGCATCAAAGCGTCTGCCGACTTCGCGTCGTGAGGGTACCTTGCCAGACCGATAGAAATTCCGACCTCCAGCACTTGACCGTCAACGACAATCGGATCGGTCATTGCATGCAGCAGGCTTTCAGCTGCGAAGGCAGGATCGCTTTGTCCTGATGAATGCTTGAACAGAACAACAAACTCATCTCCACCAACCCGCGCAAGCAGGTGCCGTTTATCCAGAACAGAACGGAAGCGCTGCGCCACCGCATGGAGAAGAGCATCTCCGATTGCATGCCCATGCGTGTCATTGACTTCCTTGAAACGATCGAGATCGATCCACAGCAGCCCAAACTCCTGATGGGACAGTGCTCCTTTTCGCAGCTCGGCATGTAACAGCCTCCGATTGGGAAGTCCCGTCAACTCGTCATGGTTCGCGAGGTAGTGCCAACGATCACGAGCACGTTTATGCTCGCCAATATCGCGAACTTCCACGAGATGTCGCAACGTGCCTCCGGACAGGATCGGTGTTGTGTTGAGCGCCACGTCCACCCGCACCCCATTGGCCGTCTTTAGTTGTCCTTCAGTCTCGAAAAGGCGAGGTGCATGACGATCGGCGCCTGCCGGGAGGTCAAAAAAGTCGGCAACGGCACGACCTTCGATACTTGACCCTTCACAGCCTACCAACCGCTCGAATGCCGTGTTGGCCGTGATGACTTCATCATCCTGACAAACAAGGATACCGATCTGCGCGGCCTTGAGAATGCATCGCATCTGTTGGGCGTCGACGCTCGCGTCATGAGCACGTCGATCAAACATAACCGTCACCAGACTGAAGATCGCGATCAATGTTGTGACCACGGCAACGGAGAGCCCGAGGAGAAATTCCGACAGGTTCCCATCCGCAACTTGGAGAGACGGGTCTGTCCGAAAAAGGGCGGCACTCATCGCGGTAAAATGCAGTATGCAGATAGCGGCACCGAACAGGGCTCCCGCTGCAAGCCGAGATCCGACGGAAGCACGTCGGCGTCCAGCGAATGTCGCCGCGATCACCAGTGAGCTGCCCGCGCCGAGCGAAAGCGCAACGAGCGGCAAATGCCATTCGAAAGTGCCGGCAAATAACAAAGCCCTCATGCCGATGAAGTGCATGATGCCAATTGCGGCGCTGAGAAGGAGACCGCCCGCGAGAGCGTTGACAAGGCCAGGCGACAGTAACAGGGGCATCGCCGTTGCGGCAAAGGCGATTGCAAAAAAGGCCGACACTGCTGTGAGACCCACATCGTAGCTCACAAAAGCAGCAGGTTGAAAACCCAGCATGGCGATGAAGTGCGTCGACCAGATCCCGCCACCTGCTGCGAGGGCAGCCACCGATGCCCACACGATCTTCATACGTCCCGACCGCGCTCTGGCATGGTCGAGGATGGTAAACAGGGCAAAGCCCGAAGAGAGCGCGACAACAATCGCCAGGATGACAAGCGTCGGATTATGGTCGGTGCTGATGCAATCGAGTACGCGAATGAACATGGGGAACTCCGCTGCGGGCTAAAATCGACTTGCTGAGCGGGAGCCATGTCTCACTCGAGATAAAAGGCATTCACGATCAAGGATTATGGCTGTGCCGTGCAGACACTGTCGATCCAGCGAACGGCCCGGCCCTTAATATTGGTTTAATTTTATAGAGAGGTTTCTATCCACCTGGACGTAAGGGGCTGAAAAATTGAAACGCTGCTGTTCCAAACGGACAAGTGTATTCTGTGGAGAAAGCCGGTCGCCTGCTGGCGTTGGGTGGCTCCTTTTCCGTTTGCGGCAATCCTGTTTCACGGGCGTCCGGGGCGTTCCCACAGCTTTGCTTGATCGGCACAGCGCGTTGTCGTTCTGCAGAGGGAGCAGGGGCCGTTGAATTGTGCACAAACAAGGCGGCACAAGCCGCTGCCGGCGTTTTCGCGCTTTGGCGGGAAGGAAGAGCCCATTGGATCGCCGGTAGCGCGGGATGGCGCTGGCGGCGCTGCCGGAGGGGCGAGCGTGCCCGTAATGCTCGACGCGGAAATCAAGTGGATCGACGCCTCGCCGCCGGAGATTGAGACGATTTGCGGTACGGTTGAAGCGGATGATGGCGGAGGCTTGTGGAGGCAGTCTTTTCCGTGCGTGTCACGTCCGGTTCGAGATGTTGAACCGATGCTCGAAGGTTTTACCCTCGTGGTCTTGACCTAAGGGCGAGATGCATCCTCATTCGCGCCGCTCCTGCCCGTTGAGACTGAGACACGAAGAAGTTCGATGAATTCTTCCGCTCTGACGCTCATAATCTTCGTCTTTCCATCCGTGTGATGGATCTCGATAATCTCCGACGCAATACCCTTCTTTGAGCTGATGCCGTGGATCCGGGCAAAGGGTATGCTCCACTCTGCCGGTCTGCCGGTTTTGATCAAGCCTTTTCTCGCAAAATGAACGGCGCTTAATCGGATGGAGAACTCGCCGCCGACCCATTGACCACCATTCCGGGACAGCATCCATGCCGAAGCCGGCAGCAGGATCCACCTCCAGAGCGGGATTTTGTAGTCGGCCGGCAATGGCGTCAACCATGCCGCAGGGATGGTATATGTCTTTGGTCCAGTCAACGCATCGTCCTCGTCCAGGCACTGAGGCTTGGCGAATAGCCAATTTATCCAGAGCGGCCAAGTGAAAAGCGGAGGGATCCGGGGGCCACCCTGGGCGCGGGTGCCTTCCAACCGATAAAGCGGTTATCCTACCGCATTCAGGCCGGGTTCATGGAATCGACCAAGGGACCGGCGTTGCAGGATCTCTAAGGCGGGTGCCCCGTTGATTGGCGTCCATCGCTGCCAGCCGCTTACTCGGTGGCTGAGACGATGCCCAGCGCCAGGGCATATAGCGGAACAATCCAGAGGAGGGTGGCAAGAAACCCGCAGAACCAGAACCGCCTTGGTATGTCATCGTCCGCCAGCCGGCGTAGCCGGCGTGGCGGCGCGTGGGTCTTCGACCTCCTCCAAAGCAGGCCGGTGAAAAACAACCAGCTTGCAAGCCCGCCAATCAATGTCGTGGCACAGAACAACACCATACCTACACCGATCGCCAATGATGCGAGGAACCCGCTGAATTCGTAGTTCAGGAAAGCGATAACCAAGGCGGCGATCGCCAGGCCGATTGCCAAAAAGGCCCAGTGACCCCGAGCGTCGGCAATGGCCTCTCTCGCTTCAGATGGCACGGCGCGTATCGCAGCCGAAATGTTGGCGTTCAACTCATCCTCCCGATGGTGTCACCGTCCGCCGTTTGCGCGGATCGCTACATTCCAATCGGGATGAGTGGCAAAAGGTTCCGGATGAAGGCCGTCTCCGTCGCCAAGGGAAAAGTGCAGGCGATACGGCCGGCAATGATGAGAAAGGCTGCAATATTTCACGAAGCCGTCTAAACCTGCACTACCACTCTCGCTCCAATCCGGTCGCTGCGACTGCGGCCGCAATACCGAAAACAACGCTGGTTGATCTCTCGCCACGATCTTGGTCAGCGAGCTTGATCGGTAGCGATGCGTATTGGTGGTCGCGTACACATGCATTCAAGACGCTGGATCGTGGGTGCTATCAACGCCCTCCATCAAGCGCATTTACGCGGCCGCGGACCCAGAGGTTTTGAGGCCGAGGATCCGCACCGCGTTATCGTGGAAGATCTTCTGCTTGGTGGCGGCGCTCATCTCGATCTCATCGAGAAGCTTCAGGCAGACAGCCGGATCCCAGCAGGGATAGTCTGTACCGTACATGACGTTGTCGGCGCCGAAATATTCGATCGCGAACTTCTGGCCGGCGGAATGCGGCGAAACCGTGTCGGTGAACATCTGACGCAAATAATGGCTGGCCGGCTTGGTCAGGCCCGCAGTCTTTGAATTCTTGTCCATGCGACCGGATTGATATGGCAGCGCACCGCCCGTATGTGACATGACGATCTTGAGGCCCGGATGACGCTCCATCATGCCGGAGAGGATGAGCCGCGAGGCGGCCGCGCTCACTTCCACCACGCGGCCGAGGCTCAGGTGCAGGGCGTCATTATAGCCCTGCATAACATCGGCGAAAACCGCATCAGTCGGATGCAGGAATATCGGCAGCCCGAGTTCCGCAACTCGCTCATAAAGGGGCTCCAGCCGGACATCGTCGATCATGCCGTCCTTGCCGACGCTGCCCGGTAGATTGATGCCCATCAGACCGAGCCGGTTGACGGCGTCGTCGAGCACTTCGACCGCAACTCGCGTATCGACTAGGGGAATTGCGGCCGAGGCCCAGACACGGCCGGGATAACGCCGCTGCGCCCAGGCCATTTCCTCGTTCCAGGCGAGCGCCGCGTCGCGGCCTTCCTCGACCGGCAGCTCCGAGAAGTAGATTGACAGCGGACCGATGGAGCAGACCACCGAAATGTCATGACCGAGGCTGTCCATATAGGCGAGCTGCTCGTCCAGATCGAACCACTCCTTCCAGCTCGCGACCGTGCCGCGGCGTCCGTTGGCGCCGTGATAGGTATAGCCACCACGCGCGTTCACGACAGCCTTCGGGAAATCTTCGCGCTTCAAAAGCGGTTCGAAGATCGACCGCGGCCACCAGTGGAAATGGGAATCGATGATCTTCACCAGACTTGTCCTCGGATTGTCTTCAGCGGCCGCTATCGACGCGCCAGGAATCGGTCCTTGTTTCCAGGAACGACAGGATCTGGGTCAGCAGCACACCGAGCGCGATCACGATGACGATCGACACCATCATCTTGGTAGTCTGCATCAACTGGCCGTAGTAGGTGATCGCGTAACCGAGACCTGCATTGGCACCGAAGAGTTCGGCAACCACAACACCCGTCAGCGCCCGGCCAACGCCGAGGCGAAGGCCGGCCATCATCACCGGCACGGACCCCGGCAGGGCGACGCGCAGGAAGATATCGAGCGGCCTGGCCCCGAAGGAGCGCGCAGCGCGGGCCAGGTCACGATCGGTATTCTTGATGCCCGACAGCGTGTTGGCATAGATCGGCGTTAGGGCGAAAAGGAAGGCGATCGCGATGATCGTCGGCGTGCCATAGCCGAGCCCAGCAACGAACAGCGGATAGAAGGCGACAGTCGGTGCCGAGTATTTGAACCAGATGAACGGCTCCAGCGCCGATTCCACATCCGCAAACCAGCCGGCCAGCATGCCGAGGATAGTACCGACTAGGGCAGCAAGCCCAAGTGACCAGACGAAACAATAAAGTGTCGCAGCAACGTTGGTGGCGACCGAACCGTCTTCGAACTGAACCTTGAACTCCGCCGCGACCTGGCTCGGCGTCGAAATGAAGAACGGATTGATGAAACCGGTATCGACGGCGATCTGCCAGAAAACCACGATGCCGATCATCGACAAGGTGCCGAGCACGAGCGCCTGGCGGCGATAGAAAAATTCGGCGATCATTTCGACCTCCAGTCGCGGACCTTGTTCTCAACCGATCGGACGATGACGGTCAGTGTGTAGCCGAAAGCGCTGACGATCAGAGCGTAAACGAGCAAGCGGTCGATTCGCATGGCAGAGCCATAAAGATTGAGTTGGTACCCAATGCCTGCCTGTGAGACGAAGAGTTCGCCGACGATGACGCCGAGCACGGCGCGGCCAACGGCGAGCCTCAGGCCGGTGAGCAGCGCCGGTAGCGAACCGGGTACGAGGACGCGCGTGAAGATATCGAACTTGGTCGCACCGAACGAACGCGCCATGCGGAGAAACTTCGGGTCGGCCTCGCTCATGCCGGCCATGGTATTGAGGACGATCGGGAAGACAGCGCCCAGGAAAACGACTGCGATCTTCGGCGCCATGTCGATGCCGAGCCAGATCACCATGATCGGTAGCAGCACCAGCGTCGGGGCGATATAGAGCGCCATCAAAGGCGGATCAATCAGGTGGCGGGCGATCTTCGACGTGCCGAGCAGCACACCGAGCGGAACGGATACCACGATCGCGAGTGCGAAACCGGCAACGAATTCCGTCAGGCTGATGCGGGCGTGATAAAGGAAATCGTCATTCTGGAAGATATCGATTGCTGCGAGGAGAACCTCAGTAGGGCGGCTGGTGAAACGGCCATTCACCCAGCCCATCGTCGGAGCGATCTGCCACAGAACAAGAAATGCAAGCACGGCAAGCGTCCCGATCATCGCAGAGCGCGACGGACGCAGGAAGGAAAGGGACAGCTGTCGGGCCTCCGCCGGTTCGGCGGTTATCTCTGCCGATCTCATGCGACCTCCTGTACCAGCTGCATGCTGGACATGTCTTCGGCCAGATGGGCGCGCAGACGCTTGCGCAATTCGTGAAAGGCGTCGCTGTCGAGGATTGACTCATTGCGCGGGCGCGGCAGATCAACCTTGATCACTTCCTTGATATGACCCGGATTGCGACCCATGACCACGATCTTGTCGGCCAGGAATATCGCTTCGTCGATGTCGTGGGTGACGAACAAAGCCGTCTTCTTCGCGCGCTCCCAGATGCGCAAAAGTTCGGTGCCCATGATCTCGCGAGTCTGAGCATCGAGCGCTCCGAACGGCTCATCCATAAGCAGCACTTCTGGATCGACGGCAAGCGCACGGGCAATATTGACGCGCTGGCGCATGCCGCCGGAAAGCTGGTGGGGATGATAGTCGGAGAAGCGGCCGAGACCGACGAGGCGGATCATCTGCATGGCCCGCTCGTTGAGGTCACCGCCGCTCCAGCGCTGCATTTCGAGCCCGAACTTGACGTTGCCACGGACCGAACGCCAGGGAAGCAGAGAGGCTTCCTGAAACACCACCGCCCGGTCGGGCCCCGGTCCGTCAACCCGCTTGCCATCGATCTCAATCGAACCACGCGTCAGGTCGACAAGCCCCGCGACCGCCATCAGCAGCGTGCTCTTGCCGCAGCCGCTGGAGCCGACGATGGTCACGAATTCGCCCTTCTCGACCGACAAATCGACACTGTCGACGGCAGAGAACACCTCGTTGCTCTTGGGTTTGCGATAATCGATTCCGAGATCGCGGATTTCAATCTGCGCCACTGCTTCCTCCTCCTGGAGCGGGCCTTCGCGCGCTCATAATATTATCATGCAAATGGAAGGCTCACTTCGGCTTCCACTCATTGTAGGTATCGTGGAACGTGCCGACCCAATACTTTTCGACCGGCATGGGTTGCTTATAGGTGCCGTTCATGATGCCGACGTCCCAGAAGGCCTTCATGCCCGCCTCGCTCGCCAGACGGCCGTCTTCGAAGATCTCGTCGATAAAGTCGTCATAACCGCGATTGAGATAGATCTCCTCAAGACCGAGCTTGGCGGCCAGAAGCTTGACAGATTCCTCTTTGTTGGCCTTGGACCACCGGACAGCCTTGGCAAAGCCACGCAGCACGGCTTTGATGGCATTCGGATCGTTCTTGATGAAGTCCTCACGCGCATAAAAGCAGTGGAACGGGAAATCCGGTGCGATTGACTTCTGTTGCAGGATCAGGTTGAAACCACGATCGGCCGCCATGAACTTTTCGGGCGTCGCGAAGATGTTGACTTCGAGTTGACCGGCTTCCATCGCAGCAAGACGCGGCACGGATCCACCGCCCTGGACGATCTGCACTTCGCTCTTCGGATCGATGCCCTTGGTCTTCAACGCATACCGTGTCAGGAAGTCGGTCGATGAACCGAAGGTCGAGACACCGAAACGCTTGCCCTTGGCTTCTTCGAGCGTTTTGATCGACGGCACCGAATACCAGTCGAAGACGGCCATGTTGAAGCCGCCGTAGAAGATCTTCACGCCCTGGCCGGTTTCGACCCCGACAAGCGCTTCCGAGAACGCGCCAACGCCGATATCCACGGCACCGGCGACCATGCCGCGCACCAGATCCGTGCCACCCTTGAAGGCGACGATCTTCACGTTGATACCCTCTTCCTTGAAGAAGCCCTGAGCATCGGCAACATAGATCGGCAACAGCGTCGAAGTATTGAGCGGTAAGCCGATCGTGATGTCCTTCTTCTCGATTGCCTGGGCGCTCGCCGCCTGCCAGGACAGCGCGGCAAGTACCGCCGCTGTCGCCATGGTTTTTAGAAATTTCAACATTCTCTCCTCCTTGTGATGCCGGCACTCCCTGCAGCATCTGCTTTCATGAATTCCAGTGTCCCTTCAGGCCGCCGCGCTCCTCGTGAAAGAGACATCCGTGAACGTCAGCAGGAGGCTGCGGGCCTCCTGAACTACAGCCGTGCCGGCTTCGGCAAGCGTGGCCTGCAGCCTCTGCAATCGCTGCGCTGTCGTAGCGGGAAGGCTTCCGATCTTGCGGTCGAGCATGGGTTGCGCGCCCTCATTGGAAGTCTGCGGCCAGACAGCCTCGCGTGTCTGTCCCTTTTCCGATACGACAATTCGTGCTGGCCAACCGTCGCCCGTGAGCGTGTCATCGGCCGTGATCGTCACGCGCTTGGCCAAGGCCATGGCATCCGCATTGAACGGACGAGCGCGCTCGACATCCACCAGCCGATCGGGCTCGAAAGCGGCAATGCCGAGCAGCAGGCCGAGATGGGCGATGGTCGATAAGCGATCTTCGGTCACGAGCGGCCGGCTGACGACGAGGGTCACGACCGGTGGCAGAAAAACTTCGATAGTGTCGATGGTATTGGGATTGATACCCTTCTCCAGCAGATGACGGAAAGCCTGGATCGCATTGACGCCCTGACGGGCCGAGACGAAGGGTTTCATGCCAACCCCTCTGATCGCCAGCGTGTCAACATGTCCTGGCTCCAGGGCAACGGCTGCCGCCGCCTGTCCTTTCATCCAGCTTGGAGACAGCAGTCCGAGATCGCCCTTGATGCCGGCCTTCGCAGCAAGCGCTGCCCGGATACCCTTCAATGTGGCTTCGCCGATCGCCAGCCAGCGAGCAGACGGCATGCCGGAAGGGCGGCCGTTGCGGCCCGAACTGCCGGCCATGGACAGCACCAGCGCCTGGGCAGCCTGTTCGTCAGAAAGACCAAGCGCGATCGCCGCACTGACCGCCGCCACGGCAGGCGCCGCAAACAGGCCCGGCCAAGTTTCCGGCAGAGCCGAAACGCCACCGACAGCTTCCGAAAGAGCCACACCGACGGCGTGACCGGCGGCAACCGCCCTGACATGGGCCTCATAGTCCTGTGCAAAAATCAGCGACGCCGGCACGGCCATGGCGCCCGGCGTCGCGCAGGAAGGCACATGGATTGCGTCCCATTCCGTAAAACGGATAACCGCCGACGCGCCCGCAGCTGAGGAGATCGCGTCGCCGGCACCGTTTTCGCGATAAAAGGCAAGCAGTGAGGCGCCTTCCTTCGCACCAGCGCCGGCCGCCAGACATGTCAGTGCGTCGACGGAATGGAGGTTGACGAGATCGCCGAGGTTCTGGTCTCGGCCATCGATCGGCTTGAGAATGGAAATGAGATCGCGTGCGTTCATTCAGCCGCCTCCCGTACGGAACTATCGCCAAGTCCGACCGGACGCGACGCGACGATCGTCTCGCCATCGAGGACGAGCGTAACCGTCAGGACACCGTATGGAACCGGTGCGGCAAGCGGTGTTTCGGCATCGGCAACGACCTTCAGTGGCCGGGTGCCGTGCGGCGCTTCGAGATGCCAGTCGATCAGTTCGGCGCCATCCGGTAAACTGAAATCCGAAATCGAGCCGTTGGCTGGAAAGGCGGGAGAAGCCCGGTCCAGCTCCGCGCTCACGGAGGCAAGGCGCGCGGCGATTTTGGAAACCGCTGAGAAGGTTTCGATCCGGCGGGCCCAGACGCCGTTATAGGCAATCGATAGGCGCACCGCGAAGGTGCGGCCGAGTTCTTGCTTGCCGGCGCGGATGAAACGGCGATCCTTGGAAAGGTCAGGCGCCACGGCGACGTAGCATTCCTCGGCGCCAGCAAGGCGCACGGCCCGCTCGACGGCTCCGGTGAAATCGCCGGCATATTTTCCCTTGATGTCACCCGCCTTGAACGCCTCGCGGGCAATATTGTCGGTGCGGCGCGCGAGATCGAGTTCGGCGCGATCCGGCTGGCCGCGAACCGCGGTGAAAAGCTCTGACGCATCGGAAAGCTCGACCGGCAGGACGGACAGTATCTCGTCCACCACGCCGCCGGGCATGCGGTCGAGTTCGACTACTCCGAGACGCGTTGCGCCAACCTTGGCGAGCCGCTCGCCGGCAAGCTTACCGGGCAACGGCGAGTGGGCGACTTCGAAGGTCGGGGCCACGGACTTTACCCATTCCCCCACACGCTTGGACAGGGCGGTGAGGAAAATCGGCTGGCCTTCGCGCAGCACCAGGACAAGGCCATCCGACCAGTAGGGTGTGAAACCGGAAATCCAGGTGACGCCGGCAGAGCGCACATGGTTGGTATAGATCAGCACACCGTCGAGACCAGCAGCGGCGATCGCCTGCTGCAGGCGGACCTGCCGGGCCTTTACGTCGGCGAGGGAGAGTTCTTGCTCGCGCCACAGGATCAGACCGTGTCTCATGCCGTTGCCCTCCGGGCGCCGACCGAGAACAGTTCGCGCGGCGTCCTCGTCAGGATTTCAGGACCATCGGCGCGCACGATCAAAGAGTCCCCGTGCACGAAATAACCGATCTCGGGATTGTAGGTGTTCGGATGCACGATCATCGACATGCCTTCTTCGATCACCGTGTTCACATCTTCGAGAATATGCGGTTTGGTATCCGGGAAGAGGCCAAGTCCGTGGCCGCGCACACGGGTATATTCGCTGGTCACGTATTCGCCCAAACCATGGGCGCGAAAAATGTCGTTCTCTGCCCGGGCAATATCGGCCGCGGTAACGCCCGGTTTCACGACCGCAAGCCCGGCTTCGAGAGCATCGTCGTAGATGCCGAAGACCTTGCGCTGCGCCTCATTCGGCTCACCGATGACGAGCGTGCGGCAGATCTGGACGTAATAGCCGTTGACGCAAGGGGTAAGCTCGGTCGTTACCAGATCGCCGGGCTTCAGGATCTTTCCGAGTGGCGGGGCCATGCCGCGCACTTCCGGACCACCGACGCCGATGATCATGAAATTGTCGTCGACGCCTTCGTTGCGGAAGAAGGATTCGATCTCGGCGATCAGCTCGAAATCCTTTTTGCCGACAGCGGCGGCACCGCGGAAGACCGCATAACCTTCGTCTGCCAGACGGGCGGCGCTGCGCACTGCATTCAGCTCATCGGCAGATTTCACCATCAGCAGGCGATCGACCAGCGCAGTCGCGTCCTCGAAGCGAAGATCACCTCGCTGGGCGGCAAGCCCATAGGGCAGGTGACGCTTCGGGCCGGCGGCGATGCGGCTATTGCCGAGCCGGGCGATGACACCGGACACCGCGCCGATCAGGTCGTCAGCAACGACGGTCCTGACCTCCGGACACTCGACCGCTGCGCGTTCCCCCTCCAACTCGTCATCGAGATAGAGCGTCACATTGCCGTCACGGGTGACGACAGCCAGACCCTCGCCTTCGAGAATGCCGAAATCGGCTGCATAACGCAGGTAGTCGTTCTGCCAGGCATTGCCGTAGAGCACAAGGCCGTCGAGCCCCGCCTCCAGCATAGCTTCGATCAATCGTTTCTTGCGGATTTCGCCGACCATCCCCATGTCCTCAGCCGTTCACTGCGAGGCGGCGCGGCATCTGCGTGTCGGCATAGCCGTAATCACGCACGGCCGCCTCCCTGGAGATCAGACCGTTGGCGATATCCTCGTCCAGATCGGTGCGCGAGCGCTTTCTGGGGTTGCCGTAACCGCCGCCCCCAGCGGTGAGGAAGGTAATCCGGTCGCCTGGCGTGAAGTGGACATCGGTTGCCTTGTTGACCCGCAGCTGCGTGCCGTCGGCGCGGTCGATGATCGCCACGCTGACCTCACCGGTATGGCCGCCATGCAGACCCCAGGGCGGAGTGACGGTGCGGTCGAAATTGATGTTTCCGCGGCAGGCGCGCAGGCAGCGATAGGTGAGCTCGATGCCGAGGCCACCACGATGTTCGCCGGCGCCGCCTGAGTCAGGCCGCAGCGCGTGACGTTCGACGATGAACGGATACTTGATCTCCTGCAGTTCAACCGGCGTGTTGCGCACGTCGCCCTGGCACACGGAGACGGCCGCGGATTCGCCGTCTTCATGCGGACGGCCGCCCCAGCCGCCACCAAAGATGTTCATCAGCAGGAAGCGCGAACCGTCTTCATAAAAGCCGAAGAAGGAGCAGCCCCCCATGTCGCCCTTGTGGGCGGCCGGGATGAGCTCCGGCACGGCCGGCGCCAGCGCCTTGAGGATCGTATCTATCACGGTCGGCAGCGCGATGCTCCACTGGCCGAGTGCGGCCGGCGGACGGGCAGAGAGGATCGTGCCATCCGGCAGGTCGACATTGAGAGCCCGGAAACAGCCTTCGTTGACGTCGAGGTCCGGCGAGGTGAGCGCCTTGAAGGCGACGCGCGCTGCCGCGATGCCGCCCGAACGCCCGGAATTCAACGGGCCGTTCACCTGCGGATGCATGCCATGGAAATCGACCGTGATGGACGAGCCGGAGACGATCACCTTGACGGCGATGCGCAATGGCGTCCCCAGGTCCCGCCCGTCATTGTCAAGGAAGCTTTCGGCGGAATAGGTTCCGTCCGGAATACGTTCGATCACCTGGCGGGCCGCCTTGTCGGTCTGGTCCCAGATGGTCTCGACACTGCTTTCCACCACGCCGCGGCCATAACGGGCGACGAGTTCGGCATAACGCTTGGCGCCGATCTGGCAGGACGCGACCTGGGCCCGAAGATCGCCGAGGCTGGCATCCGGGTAACGGATATTGTCCTGGATGATCTGGTAGAGCGTGTCGTTGAGTTCGCCCGCCTTGTAGATCTTCAAGGACCGCATCTGCAGGCCTTCGGAGTAGATGTCGGTCGTCGCGTTGGAACCGAAGCCCTGGCGGCCGCCGCCGATATCCACCCAGTGAGCACGATTGGCCGCAAAGCCGATCAGTTCGCCGTCATGAAAGCAGGGCGCGTAGACGACGACGTTGTTCAGATGCTGGCCGCAGATATGACCGTGGTTCATGACGAGGACGTCGCCCTCGGCGAAACCCTTCAAACCGTATTTCTTTATGCCGTCCTCGACCGCGATGCCGAGGTCGGCGAGGAAGATCGGCAGGCCGCCGCGGTTCTGGGAGATCATCCGGCCAGTCGTGTCGATCAGGCCGCAACAATAGTCGCGGACTTCGTAGATCATCATGTTGTAGGCGGATTTGCAGAGTGCCTCGGCCATTTCATCGGCATAAGCGACGATGGCATTGCGGACGACTTCAACGGTGATCGGATCGTTCTTGATCGGGGCCATGTCTTATGCCTCGCTCTGCTTGGCGAGCGTCACCAGCAGATGGCCTGCCTCGTGGACGACCACTTCGTCGCCGGGGTGGATCAGGATGGTAGAATTCGGTTCTTCGATGACGGCAGGCCCGGTAAGCCTGAAACCGGCGGGCAGCGCCGGGCGCCAGTAGATCGCCGTCTTCAGCGGATTTGCCGGATCGTCGAACACCACATCACGGCTACCGACCTCGGAATCCGCTTCCGGCTCCCACGGGCGGGACAGCCATTCCTCGGCGATATTGTCGGTGCGGGCAGCGGTCAGAACCAGGCGCAGGCTGACGATTTCGAGTGCTTCGGTCGGCGCCGACTGGCTGTAGCGGCGGTCGTGCTCGGTATCGAAACGGCGGCGGAGCTCACTGGTATCGCCGGAGAGCATGCCAGTATTCTCTATCGGGATCGAGATGGCGTGTTCCTGGCCGACATAACGCAAGTCGGCGAAGAAGCGGTGATCCGCTTCATTCTCGGCAATGGCGTCACGCTTCATCTGTTCACGGCCGCTGGCGACGAGTTCGGCATAAACCTTCTCGACGCCGGCATCCGAGAGTTCACCGACGCGGCCGATGAATGTCCGCACGAAGTCCTGGCGCCAGGAGGCCATCAGCATGCCGAGTGCCGAGAACGTGCCTGGAAGCTTCGGGATGATGACCAGCGGAATATATATTTCGCGGGCAATGGCGATCGCATGCAGCGGACCCGCGCCGCCGAAGGCGATCATTGCCGTATCACGCGGGTCGATGCCCTTGTTGATCGAGACGGCACGCACCGATAATGACATGGAGGTGTCGGCGATCTTCGCCACGCCAAGCGCTGCCTCGACCGGATTGAGCTTCAGACTGTTGCCGACCTTGCTCAGCATCGCCTCTTCGGAGGCCGCCTTGTCGAGCGGCATGCCGCCGTTGAGGAACCGCTGCGGATTGATGCGGCCGAGGATCAGATCGGCGTCGGTGACGACGGGCAAGTTCGCCCCCTTGCCATAGCAGGCAGGCCCCGGATCGGCACCGACACTTTGGGGACCCACATGCAGACCGCCCGCATTGTCGACCCACGCGATCGAACCGCCGCCGGCACCGACTTCCACGATGTTGACAACCGGCAGCTGCATTGGCTGGCCGTCAGCTTCTTCACCGATGACGTAGCCGGTTTCGATAGCCGGCGCTCCATCGGTGATAAGGCTCGATTTGGCGGTCGTGCCGCCCATGTCGAAACCGATGCAGCGTTTGAGGCCGAGCAGCCTGGCCAGACGCCCGGCGCCGATCATGCCGGCCACCGGGCCGGACTCCATCATCGAAACCGGCTGTTCCTGTGCCTGGCCGATCGACATGACGCCGCCGTTAGATCGCATGATATGGATCTTGCCGCCGAAGGCACCGGAGCGGAGATAGGTTTCCAGACGTTTCAGGTAGCCTTCGACGCGGGGGCCGACAAAGGCATTGAGCGCCGTCGTCGAGGAACGCTCGTATTCACGATATTCCCGCAGAATCTCGTGCGACAGCGTGACGAAGACATTCGGTAGCGCCTTGCGCAGCATGTCACCGACGCGACGCTCATGATCAGGATTGGCCCAGGAATGCAGCAGGCAGATGGCAACGGATTCGACGCCTGCGGCTTCGATCTCGGCGATGACGGCGGCGACCGTCTTTTCGTCGAGTGCTTCCAAAACCTCGCCGGAAGCGAGGGTACGCTCCGAAATTTCGAAGGTCAGACTGCGCGGTACCAGCGGCTGCGGACGCTTGAAAAACAGGTTGAACGCCTGGATGCGGTTCGAACGACCGATCGCATAGACGTCGCGGAAACCGCTCGTGGTGATCAGCGCGGTGCGGGCGCCCTTGCGCTCCAGCACCGTGTTGATCGCGATGGTCGAACCGTGGAGAATTTCATTGAGCCGGTTGGGATCGCAGTTCGCAAGCTCGAGGCTTCGGGCGATGCCCTGGGTCGGATCGGCCGGCACGGTCGAGGTTTTCGATGTTACGATCTTGCCGTCGACATAGCCGACCAGATCGGTAAACGTACCGCCAATATCAATTCCGACAATATTCATGCGTCCTCCTGTCCGCATGGAATCCATGCGGAATGCTTTATCTCTTCGGATCGGGCCGAGACCTCGGCCAACGGTGGCAGGAACGCTCCGGCTCACGCTTAAAGCGTCGGGCTCCCAAGGGATCGTTCATGTCATTCCTCGCCCTCGTTGAGCATTTGATCCATTCAAGCGATAACTAGCAACGGGTTTGCGGGCTTTAGGTTTGATAGCTTTTAGGCTATAGGTTATCACCATGTTCAGCATCACGCTCCGGCGCATGGAAGTTCTGGTTGCAGTGGCCGAGGAGGGGAGCTTCGCGGCGGCCGCCGACCGTTTCGGCATTGCACAGCCCTCGGTCAGCGCCCATATTATGGCGATCGAGAAGGAAATCGGCGGGCAGATCTTCGTGCGGCGACGGGGCCGCAAGCCACTGCTGACCGAGATCGGCCAAAGCGTGCTGCAACATGCGCGCGAGTTCCTGGCCGAGGCCGACGACATGCGCGCAGATGTGGTGAAGATCCGAGGCGAGACCGGTCAGCAGGTCGTTCTATCTTGCCAGCGGAGCCTTGCCAATTTTGTTCTGCGAAAAGATCTGACGGACTTTGCGATAGCGCGGCCGGATATCCAACTCGTTCTGAGGATAGGTAAACAGGAGGATGTCTTTTCCGAGGTTCGCGATGGCGTGGCCGACGTCGGCTGCTTTCTGGGCAATGAAGACCTGCGAGGCGTCCGGGCTGAAACGATCGGCCGGGAGAAGCTGATTCTTATTGCCTCGCCAAATCATCCCCTTGCCCACCGCAAGCGTATCAAACCGCAGGACGTGGCACGTTATGACTTCGTTGGTCCGCCGCCCTCTTCGCTGTTTGGTCGGGGTGTCTCGAAGCTGCTGGCGAATGCTGGCATCCGCCATGTGAAGGTTGCTGCGCAGGCGACCGAGTACCAGTTCCTGCGCGAGTTCGTTGCTGCTGGTGTGGGCATTGCCTGTTCGCTGGAACGAAGCGTAGCGGCGGATCTCGAACGCGGCGAGGTGGTTAAGATCGATTTCGCCGGAGATGAATTGGGTTTCGATGTACGGCAGATTGCCTCAATCCGCCGCCCTTTGTCCAAGCCTGCCAGTGACTTGATGGATTTCCTCCGGTCCAGGCATCAGGTCCCAAATTGACCGTACATGTTGTGTGAGCCGGCTTGCCAGGTTGACATCTGCTTTGACGCAATTCTCCGAGGTTCCGCCTCGCGGCGTGCGGACACATAAGCTTGCTCGCCTTCCATGGAGCAGCGCCCGGCAGGGGGGCATGTCGTTCAAGAACTGGTGTGGTCTGGCTTTTCCAAGAGATCGCGCGACAGCGGCGCTATATCGGTTTCGCGGTTCTCGCGTAGCCCGGTCGCGCCATTCTGCCATGGGGAGAGACCCTGTTCCAGGAAGGATTAACGTCGGGCTGGAACATCCTTCGGCGTTCTCCCGAAGACGGAGTCTGGCTCCGGCTCTTGAAGAGGGATGGGAACGCGGGCCAGCGTGGAAGAACGCTCTTGCGGAAGGTGTCGAGGGATGCCGAGACCTTGGGGCCCGGTGAAACGCATGTTCGATGACATCAAGCGCTGAAAAAGCGCCCTCAAATTGGCCAGCCCTTCTTTGAGGTGACGGCGATTCGGCCCGGTGGAGTTGTCTGACTTCCCAGGGGCCACGACTGAGACAGGAGGTCGGTCGGTCATGCTATTTGGCGTGACCATCCACCCTCTCACGTCTTCGAGATTTGAAAAGAATGACGAAATGATGCCGAGACCCGTCAAACGGCTTTCCGCCGAATGCGCAACCCGATCGCTCCCCCACACGGGC
The DNA here is from genome assembly GCF_000732195.1 of Neorhizobium vignae. GTDB lineage: Bacteria > Pseudomonadota > Alphaproteobacteria > Rhizobiales > Rhizobiaceae > Neorhizobium > Neorhizobium vignae. The sequence continues at coordinate 186,337 of NZ_JNNU01000008.1, read as the reverse complement.
TTGACGCCTTTGCAAACACGTGCGCATCGCGCCGGCTTTCCTCCGGGAACGGCTTCGCCGTGCTAATAGGGCCGCACAATCTGCTGTCTGCGCATGGTGTCTGCTGCACCGCGCACCACCTCGGAAATCTGCAGGAGTTGGGTGACCAAGGGCGTTGAATTGCGCCAGATCATACCGATGGTGCGTGAGGGCCGCGGTGTCTGGAAGCGGGAGATCGAGACCTGCGCCGAGCGCGTTTCAACCGGGACAGCCATTTCCGGGATCAGCGTGATGCCGATGCCGGCGCTGACCATCTGCACGAGCGTCGACAGGGAACTGCCCTCCATGACCTCCCGCAGGCGCGTCGTCCCTATTTTGCAGAACGACAGAGCCTGATCGCGAAAACAATGGCCCTCCTCCAGCAGAAGCAGGCGCATTTCGCGTAACGCCTCGCGTTCGGGTACCGGCTTGCCCTCGTCCTCCGGTCGCCGGACCAGCACGAACTCCTCGTCGAACAATTTGAGCTCGGTCAGGAACGGTTCCGATACGGGCAGGGCGACGATTGCCAGATCCAGTTCGCCCTGTGCCAGTTCCTGGACCAGTTTTGCCGTCTGCGTCTCGCGCACCTGTATTTCGATCCCGTCGAAAGTTCTGTTCAGATCGTTGATGATCGCGGGCAGCAGATAGGGCGCGATCGTCGGGATGATACCGATGCGCAAGCGCGCCAGGAACGGATCGCGCGACGCACGGGCAAGGTCCGCCAATTCATCCACCGCCCGCAGGATGTCGCGAACCCGCAGCGCGAAGGTCTGGCCGAAGGCGGTCAGTTTCACCTCGCGTGCATTCCGCTCGAAGAGGTGGCCGCCCACTTCCTGTTCGAGTTCCTTGATCTGCATCGACAAGGCTGGCTGGGAAATCGCGCAGGCATCGGCCGCGCGGCGGAAGCGGCCATCCCGTGCAAGGGCTTCGAAATAGCGGAGCTGTTTGAGTGTGAGATTCTTCATAACCTTAGCTTATCGCTGCGATCAGTAAATCCAACTTAAATTTATGAGGCGCTTCCGATAAGAAGGAGGCGAGGGAGGGCGCGCGCTTGGCATGCTCTGATTAAACAGGCGGGACTGCAGTCGGGAATAGCGCGGCCGGACCGGACGGTTCGGGAAAATACCCTCTTTTGCACGGCAGATAGATAAAGAAATCAAGGAGATAGTCATGGATGCGAAATCTAGCGAAAATGCCGGCAAATGTCCGGTCGCCCATACGCCTCGCGGCAGATCGAACCGCGAGTGGTGGCCCAACCAGTTGAATGTCCAGATCCTGCATGGGCACTCCGTTCGCTCCGACCCGATGGGCGAGGCGTTCAACTATGCCGAAGAGTTCAAGACGCTCGACCTCGACGCGCTGAAGCAGGACCTTCATGCGCTTATGACCGATTCGCAGGACTGGTGGCCGGCCGACTTTGGTCATTACGGCGGCCTGTTCATCCGCATGGCCTGGCACAGCGCCGGCACCTACCGCATCACCGACGGCCGCGGTGGCGCAGGCCAGGGCCAGCAGCGTTTCGCACCGCTCAACAGCTGGCCCGATAACATCAATCTCGACAAGGCCCGCCGCCTGCTCTGGCCGATCAAGCAGAAATACGGCAACAAGATCTCCTGGGCCGATCTGATGATCCTCACCGGCAACGTCGCGCTCGAATCGATGGGCTTCAAGACCTTCGGTTTCGCCGGCGGCCGCGCCGACGTATGGGAGCCGGAAGAGCTATACTGGGGTCCGGAAGGGACATGGCTCGGCGACGAGCGCTACAGCGGCGAACGCGAGCTCGCAGAACCGCTCGGCGCCGTGCAGATGGGCCTCATCTACGTCAATCCGGAAGGCCCGAACGGCACCCCGGATCCGCTGGCATCGGCCCGCGACATCCGCGAAACCTTCGCCCGCATGGCGATGAACGACGAAGAGACCGTGGCGCTGATCGCCGGCGGCCACACCTTCGGCAAGACCCATGGCGCTGGTGATCCGTCGTTTGTCGGTATCGACCCGGAAGGCGGCGAGCTCGAAGCCCAGGGCCTCGGCTGGGCGAGCAAGTTCAACACTGGCATTGGTCGCGATGCGATCGGCAGCGGCCTGGAAGTGACCTGGACACAGACCCCGACCCAGTGGAGCAACTACTTCTTCGAAAACCTGTTCGGCTTCGAATGGGAGCTGACCACGAGCCCGGCCGGCGCCAAGCAATGGGTGGCGAAGAATGCCGAAGCATCCATTCCGGACGCCTTCGACCCGTCGAAGAAGCAGCTCCCGACCATGCTGACCAGCGACCTGGCACTGCGTTTCGACCCGGCCTACGAGAAGATCTCGCGTCGTTTCCTCGAAAACCCGGCTGAGTTCGCCGATGCCTTTGCCCGCGCCTGGTTCAAGCTGACCCATCGCGACATGGGGCCGAAGGTTCGCTACCTCGGTCCGGAAGTGCCGGCCGAAGACCTGATCTGGCAGGACGTGATCCCGCCGGTCAATCACGATCTGGTCGACGACCATGATGTCGCCGACCTGAAGTCCAGGATCCTGGCATCCGGCCTCACGGTGCAGGAACTGGTCTCGACCGCCTGGGCTTCGGCCTCGACCTTCCGCGGTTCCGACAAGCGCGGCGGTGCCAATGGCGCACGCATCCGGCTTGCACCTCAGAAGGACTGGGAGGCAAACCAGCCGGCTCAGCTCGCCAAGGTCTTGGGCGTTCTCGAAGGCATCCAGAAGGATTTTTCCGCGACCCATACCGGGAGCAAGAAGATCTCGCTGGCCGACCTGATCGTGCTTGCCGGCGCTGCCGGTGTCGAGAAGGCCGCAAAGGCAGGTGGCAATGACATCGCCGTGCCCTTCACGCCGGGTCGCATGGATGCGTCCGAAACGCAGACCGACGCCGCTTCCTTCGCCGCGCTGGAACCCCGTGCCGACGCTTTCCGCAACTATGTCAACAACAGCAGGAAGCAGTTCATGAAGGCTGAAGAGGCCATGGTGGATCGCGCCCAGCTGCTGACGCTGACAGCACCGGAAATGACGGTTCTCCTCGGCGGCCTGCGCGTGCTGAAGGCCGGACAGCCGGAACATGGCGTCTTCACGGACAAGCCCGAGACGCTGACGAACGACTTCTTCGTCAACCTGCTCGACATGGGCACCGAATGGTCGCCTGTTGCCGGTCAGGATGGCGTTTACGAAGGCCGTGACCGCAAGACCAAGGCACCCAAGTGGACCGGCACCCGCGTCGACCTGATCTTCGGCTCGCATTCGCAGCTGCGCGCGATCGCGGAGGTCTATGCCCAGTCCGACGCCAAGGCGAAGTTCGTCAAGGACTTCGTGGCGGCCTGGACCAAGGTCATGAACGCCGACCGTTTCGATCTCGTCTGATCGAGCAAAATCGCCCGGACGTGGCAGCTACGTCCGGGCAATTTTTTCAATGCTGATAAAAAGCCGGATTTTCAGGTCGGCACGAAAGCCGAGGCGATCGCCAGCACGAATCCGAGGATCGTCGCGCAGACGGATAGCGCTTCGCGGGTCTTTTCGGAGCTGACACCCCATCCCTCGCTGGTGAGGTAGCGTGCGATCAGGCCGAGCGAAAGCAGGCCGACGCAGCCGAGGAAGGCGAAGAAGTAAATTCCGTACTCCATGTTGGAGATCTTCTTGGTCAGCACCTCGGTGATCCCGACCAATGTCGAGAGGGACAGAAGCAGGCTGCCGATGATCAGGTATTCGGCATGTTGCGATCGGGCTGTCGAATAGAGCGACAGGATCGTGAACAGGAACGCGACCAGGACGATGGCGATGTAGTTGCCGCTGACATGCCCCGTCGCGGAAATCGACATGAAGATCGACGTCAGGATGAACAGCGCTGCCGCCAGGATGATCTTGTATTTCGAGTTGAAGAACTGGCGCATAGATCGATCCGCTCTAAACTGGCCGCCTGCGGGGCGGGCAAAGGCCGTTTCCCGGACTATGGGAAATTCGGGGCGAGATGAACAGCTTGCCAGCCTGCTATTCAGTGGAAATCCACGCCCGAGTTCAGGCAAGCCGCTTTCGCTGGATTGCGTAGGCGCCGCCCGCGCTCATCACCGCCAGCAGATACCAGGTTGCGGCATAGACGAGATGGCTGTTGCGGAAGCGGATCACCGTCAATCCCCCGACGGGAAGGCCGCCCGGGATCGGCGTCGCGTCGGCGTCGATGAAATAGGGCGCCACCTTTTCGAGGCCTTTTGTTGCCGCGATCGCGGCCACGTCGCGCGAGTACCAGCGATCGCCGGCGGGGTCGTTGGAGCGCAGGAAGGCGCCGCCCGGCTCGCTGATGCGGATGAGGCCGGTGATCTTCACGGGGCCTTCGATGGCGCCGTCCGCGCGTGCCGCCGGATCGCGGCGGTCGGCGGGGATGAAACCGCGGTTGATGAGGACGGTGGTTCCGTCCTTCTGTTCCAGCGGCGTCAGGATCCAGAAGCCGGGACCGAGGTCGGTGACGGCCTGAACCAGTGTTTCCTTGCCGTGGCGAAAAACCCCGGCGGCGGTGACGCGGCGATATTCGTCGTTTTCCGCGTTGATCGCGGGCCAGGATGGCAATGAGGGAGCGGGTGCCGGCGTCGCGGTGACGCGGGCGTCGACGCGGGCGATCAGATCGAGTTTCCAGAAAAGCCGCTGCACCTGCCAGGTGCCGAGCCCGATAAAGATCAGCGTCAGGAAGAGCATCGCCCCCGTGAAGATGAGCCGGGAACGGGCCGGCTCCGCATCCACCGTGTCTCTGGTCAAAGGATGATCGACAGCCATGCGTCTATCCTTTCGAGGCTCATCCCCTCCGGGGATCACGGCATGTTCTTCATCATCTCCGGCGACATCGGCATCATGTTGGTGTTCAGATGATGCATGACCCACAGCGACCCGGCAAGCGTGATGCCGACCAGAACCAGGGTAAACAGCAGCGCCATCATCGTCCAGCCTCCTTCGGAGCGCGGGTTCATGTGCAGGAAATAGACCATGTGCACGACGATCTGGATGACGCCGAGCCCCATGACGAGGAAGGCGGTGAACAGCTTGCTGTCGATGGCGCCGCTCATCACCAGCCAGAACGGAATGGCCGTCAGGATCACCGACAGGCTGAAGCCGATCAGGTAGCTTCTCAGCGTGCCGTGGCCGGCCTGGTGGCCGTTGCTATGGCCATGATGGGCCTGGGAGGCACTTTCGTGAGCGGGAGCGTGCGGGGTTTGGCCGTGCGAACTCATCCAAGGACTCCCATGAGATAAACGAAGGAGAAGACGCCGATCCAGACGACGTCGAGGAAGTGCCAGAACATCGAAAGGCACATCAGGCGGCGCTTGTTTTCCGGGATCAGGCCGTATCTGCCGACCTGCACCATCAGCGTGATCAGCCAGATGATGCCGAAGGTGACGTGCAGGCCATGGGTGCCGACCAGCGTGAAGAAGGAGGAAAGGAAAGCCGAACGGGTCGGTCCCGCGCCCTCGTGGATCAGGTGGTTGAACTCGTAAAGCTCAAGGCCGAGGAAGGCGGCGCCGAACACGCCCGTCACGCCGAGCCAGAACAGGGTCTCGGCCTTTGCGCCCCTTTCCATCTGCAGCATGGCAAAGCCGTAGGTGATCGACGAGAAGAGCAGCATTGCCGTGTTGATGGCGACCAGCGGCAGGTCGAACAGGTCGGCGGGCGAGGGACCGGCTGCATAATTGCGGCCGAGTACGCCATGGGTGGCGAAAAGCACCGCGAAGATCAGGCAATCGCTCATCAGGTAGAGCCAGAAGCCCAGCATCGTGCTGCCTTCCGGATGATGATCTTCCGTGAGATAGAATTGCGGCTTTTCGGTTTCCATGCCGTTGGATTGAACTTGCGTCTGGCTCATGGTGTCAGGCCCGTTCCGCGAGCAGCTTCGAGCGCGCGTCCTCTGTTGCCGTCACGGTTTCGGCGGGAATGTGGAAATCCCGGTTATAGTTGAAGGTATGGCCGATCGCCGTGGCGACCATCGCGATGAAGGAGGCGGCAGCCAGCCACCAGATGTACCAGATCATTGCGAAGGCGAAGACGATGCTGATGACAGCCAGGATAATCCCGGTGCCGGTGTTCTTCGGCATGTGGATCGGCTTGAAGCCGCCGAGCGGGCGTTCGTAGCCGCGGAGTTTCATGTCGTACCAGCTGTCATGATCATGCACGACCGGCGTGAAGGCGAAGTTGTAGTCCGGCGGCGGCGAGGAAGTCGACCATTCCAGCGTGCGCCCGTCCCACGGATCGCCAGAGGTCTCACGCAGCTGGTCGCGGCGCATGAATGAGACGACGAGCTGGATGATGAAGGCTCCGATGCCGCAGGCGATGATCCCGGCGCCGATGGCGGCGATGACGAACCATATCTGCAGGGAAGGATCCTCGAACTGATTGACGCGGCGGGTGACGCCCATCAGGCCGAGCACGTAGAGCGGCATGAAGGCGACGAAGAAGCCGATCTGCCAACACCAGAAGCTGATGAGCCCCCAGAACCTGTCTAGCTTGTAGCCGAAGGCCTTCGGCCACCAGTAGACGACGCCCGCCATGAGGCCGAAGAGCACGCCGCCGATGATGACGTTGTGGAAGTGGGCGATCAGGAAGAGCGAGTTGTGCAGCACGAAGTCGGCCGGCGGGATGGCCAGCATGACGCCGGTCATTCCGCCGATGACGAAGGTGACCATAAAGCCGATCGTCCAGTACATCGGCAGCTCGTAGCGGATGCGGCCGCGATACATGGTGAAGAGCCAGTTGAACATCTTCGCGCCGGTGGGGATCGAGATGATCATCGTCGTGATGCCGAAGAAGGCGTTCACGCTCGCGCCCGCGCCCATCGTGAAGAAGTGGTGGAGCCACACGAGGTAGGAGAGGATCATGATCACGCAGGTGGCATAGACCATCGAGGCGTAACCGAACAGCCGCTTGCCGCTGAACGTGGCGACGACTTCGGAAAAGATGCCGAAGGCCGGCAGCACGAGGATGTAGACTTCCGGATGGCCCCAGATCCAGATGAGGTTGATGTACATCATCGGATTGCCGCCGAGGTCATTGGTGAAGAAGTTCGTTCCGACATAGCGGTCGAGCGACAGCAGCGCGAGCGTGGCGGTCAGGATCGGGAAGGTTGCAACGATCAGCACGTTGGTGCAGAGCGAGGTCCAGGTGAAGATCGGCATCTTCATGAAGGTCATGCCCGGCGCGCGCATCTTCACGATCGTGGCGATCAGGTTGATGCCCGACAGCGTCGTGCCGACGCCCGCCACTTGCAGGCCCCAGATGTAATAATCGACGCCGACGCCCGGACTGTAGTCGGCACCCGAGAGCGGCGGATAGGCGAGCCAGCCGGTGCGGGCGAATTCGCCGACGAAAAGCGACATCATGATGATGACGGCGCCGGCCGTGGTCATCCAGAAGGAGAAGTTGTTGAGGAAGGGGAAGGAGACGTCGCGCGCGCCGATCTGCAGCGGCACCACATAGTTCATGAAACCGGTAACGAAGGGCATCGCCACGAAGAAGATCATGATCACGCCATGGGCAGTGAAGATCTGGTCGTAGTGATGCGGGTTGAGGTAGCCCTCGTTTCCGTTGAAGGCGATCGCCTGCTGGATGCGCATCATGATCGCATCGGCAAAACCGCGCAGCAGCATGATGATGGCGAGCAGGATATACATGATGCCGATCTTCTTGTGATCGACGCTGGTGAGCCACTCGCTCCACAGATAACCCCAGAGCCGATACCGTGTGACGAGCCCGAGAATGGCAACGCCGAGCAGCGCGACGACGATGAAGGTCACGACGAGAATCGGCTCGTGATAGGGGATGGCTTCAAGGGTGAGCCGTCCGAAAAGGAATTGCGTCAGGGTGGTGTTGCCGAACATGGGTCTCTACCAGATCTGTTGAAACGCGGCCTTACGGTTGTGCCGGGGCATTGTTGTTGAGCTGCGCCGGCGCCGCGCCGCCCGGATTGCCTCCGGGCATCGTGTGGCCTTGCATGTCGTGGTTTGCCGATGGCGCCTGCGATTGCGGCTGCCCTGAATTCTGGTCGACGCCCTCGGCCGGCTGATCGCTGCGGGCCGGGTTGCCCGTCGCCGGAAAGGTCGCGGCAGGTGCCGCATGGCTCACTTCGCCCGCATGGCGGTTGTCATGCTCCAGCCTGGCGCGGTTTTCGTGGCTCTCGATTCCGCCGCCGCCGGTCATGTCGATATGCATCATCTCGTCCATGCACATCTTGCCGGGCGTGGCGCACATGTTGAGCACGGTCCTGTAGAGCCCGTCCTCGACATTGGCGAAATAGCGCACGGGTTCCCTGGTGCTCGGCTTCTCGAGCTTCAGATAGGCGTCGCGGTTGAGCGCCGTGCCGTTCTGCTTGACCCGAGCCACCCACTGGTCGAAACCGGCCTGGTCGACGCCGTGGAACTTGAAGCGCATGTGAGAAAAGCCGTCGCCGCTGTAGTTCGAGGAGAGGCCGTCGTATTCGCCGGGCTTGTTGATGACGGCATGCAGCTTCGTCTCCATGCCAGGCATGGCATAGATCATTCCGGCCAGCGCCGGCACATAGAAGGAGTTCATCACCGACGAGGCGGTGATCCTGAAGTTGATCGGCACGTCCACCGGGGCCGCCATCTCGTTGACGGTGGCGATGCCGTAGTCCGGGTAGAAGAACAGCCATTTCCAGTCGAGCGCCACGACCTCGACCGTGAGCGGCTTTATCTCCGCGGGGACGGCACGCTGGGCGTCCAGCCGTTCGAGCGGCCGGTAAGGATCGAGCTTATGGGTGCTGATCCAGGTGACGGCACCGAGCGCGATGATGATGGCGAGCGGTGCCGACCAGATGATGACTTCGAGCCGCGTCGAATGGTGCCATTCGGGATCATAGGGCGCTCTGGTATTGGAGGCGCGATAGCGCCAGGCGAAAAACAGCGTAAGAAAGATCACCGGCACGATGATGATCAGCATCAGCACCGTGGAGACGATGATCAGGTTGGCCTGCTGTTTGGCAATATCGCCGGAAGGCGACATGACGACCAGATTGCATCCGGAAAGGCCAACAAGGACCAGAAGAGCGAACAACCGTGCTACGATTTTCAACTGAGGGGTCATCTCGGGCTCAAATTTGCGTTTTGTCTAGCTCGGAATAGGCTTGTTCCGGTACGGGCTGAAATGAGGTGGTTCGTCGCAGTGCAGCAATGTGTCGCAGTGCAGCAAAAAACCGCATGGCCTTCGACAGCGTTTTGCGGCACCACCGGCACACTCGGCATTTGCCTCCGCCAACCGGAAATCTAGGACAACCTACCGGGCTGACCAGAGGGTGTGAATGAGAAGACGGTGCGGCTCGCCGCAATCGTCAGTTTTTTTAGCCTTGTTCCTTGATCTCGGCAGCATGTTGATCAACATTTCGGGGCGAGGCGAACTATCGCCAGGAGGAATTCATGACCACGGTCGTCAATCCCGCGTCAACAGGCCCGACATCGTCCGGCCTCGAAAGGGACGCCCGCCGCATTCATGACGATAAGCCGATCTCGCCAGGCAGTATCGCGCTTGGTGTGATCATCGGTCGCATGTCGGAATTCTTCGATTTCTTCGTTTACGGGCTGGGCTCCGTCCTCGTCTTTCCGAAGCTGATCTTCCCGTTTGCGCCGACCCCGGTTGCCGCAACGCTGATGTCGTTCGCGATCTTCCCGCTCGCCTTCATGGCGCGGCCCGTCGGGTCGTTCGTGTTCATGTGGATCGACCGCAACTATGGGCGCGGCACCAAACTGACGATCGCGCTCTTCCTGCTCGGCGGATCGACGGCCTCGATCGCATTCCTGCCGGGTTACGACACGATCGGCTACTGGGCGGTGGCGTTGCTGGCGCTCTTCCGCATGGGACAGGGGTTTGCGCTCGGCGGCGCCTGGGATGGTCTTGCGTCGCTCTTGAACCTCAACGCGCCGCCCAACCGGCGCGGCTGGTATGCGATGATCCCGCAGCTCGGCGCTCCGATCGGCTTTGCGCTGGCGAGCATCCTGTTCGGCTATTTCGTCGCCAATCTCTCGGAGGCGGATTTCATTTCCTGGGGCTGGCGTTATCCGTTCTTCGTTGCCTTCGCGATCAATGTCGTGGCGCTGTTCGCCCGCCTGCGTATCGTCGCCAGCAAGGAGTTCGGTTCGGCGCTCGAAGCCAACGAATTGCAGGCGCGGCCAATCTTCGAAATGCTGAGCAAGCATGCCCATGACGTCGTGCTCGGCGCATTTGTGCCGCTGGCGAGCTTCGCCATGTTCCACCTGGTGACGATATTCCCGTTGAGCTGGGTGACGCTCTATGGCGGGCAGTCTGCGGCAGAATTCCTGTTCGTGCAGGTGCTCGGCGCCGCCGTCGGCATCATCGGCATCATCCTGTCCGGTCTGATCGCCGACCGTATCGGCCGCCGCAACCAGCTGATGATCGGCGCCATCATCATCGCGATCTTCTCGTTCTCGGCGCCGTTCCTGCTCGATGCCGGCGGCAAGGGGCAGGATGCCTTCATCATCATCGGCTTCGGGATTCTTGGGCTTTCCTTCGGCCAGGCCTCGGGTGCAGTCTCCTCGCGCTTCGGGCAATATTACCGTTATACCGGCGCGGCGCTTACCTCGGACCTAGCCTGGCTGGTCGGTGCCGGCTTTGCGCCGCTGGTGGCGCTCGGCCTCGCCAGCAGTTTCGGCATCATCTTCATCGGCGGATATCTGATCTCCGGCGCGATCTGCACCATCGCGGCGCTCAGCCTCAGCCGGGTTCTTGACCAGAGCGGCGAGCCGGGCGGACAACGGTAATATCCTCCACCCTCAATCCTGTGCTTGTCACAGGAATACAGCCACGGCGCGTCCGCGCCGTGAGCGAATCCATGATCTTTGAAGGTATTTCACGCCCAAGGACTTGGGCGTGCTGGATCCCTGTGACGAGCACAGGGATCCAGGGAATATGGGGGCAGTGCGCCCTCAGGCAGCCTTCTTGCTAAGCGTCGGACGCGTAGCGGCGGCCTTTTCCACCATTGCCGTCACTTCCGCGCGGCGGGCGCCCGTCAACGGCATGCGCGGCATACGGACGCGTTCCGAACCGCGGCCCATGATTTGCTCGGCGAGCTTGATCGACTGGACGAGGTCGTGCTCGGCATCGAGATGCAGGAGCGGCATGAACCAGCGGTAGATGGCGCGGGCTTCGAGCCAGTCGCCGCGATTGGCTGCGGCAACGAGCGCGACGGATTCCTGAGGGAAGGCGCTGGTGAGGCCGGAGACCCAGCCCTTGGCCCCCAGCATCAGGCCTTCGAGCGCCACGTCGTCGAGGCCGGCGAAGATGTCGAAACGATCGCCGAAGGCGTTGATCAGGTCGGTGAAGCGGCGCGGATCCGGCGCGCTTTCCTTGACGGCCTTGATGTTCGGCACGTCTTCGAGCTGGCGCAGCACGTCGGCGCCGATGTTGACGCGGTAGGCCGGGGGGTTGTTGTAGAGCATGATCGGCAGCGAGGTGGCTGCGGCGACCGTCTTGAAATGGGCGACGAGCTCTTCCGGCTTCGGCACATAGACCATGGCCGGCAGCAGCATCAGGCCGTCGGCGCCGAGCTTTTCAGCGTCCCGAGCATAGGCGACGGCGCGGCGGGTGTCGAATTCGGACACGCCGGTGACGACCGGCACGCGGCCGTTCACCACCTCGACGGCGGCCTTGAGCACGGTGCGCTTTTCTTCCGGGTCGAGCGAGTTGTTCTCGCCACAGGTGCCCATGACGATCAGGCCGTTGACGCCGTCATTGACGAGCGCGTCCTGCACGCCTTGGGTGGCCTTGAGGTCGATCGAGAAGTCTTCGTTGAACTGTGTCGTCACTGCGGGGAAAACGCCGCTCCAGCCTGTGGTCATGAAATGCACTCCTCTGGTTGATGGGTCATTGTGTGCGCGGTTGCGCCGATATCTGTCACGCGAAAGGCTCGGTCGGCCCCTTGCTTGGCTCCGTGAACCATTGCGGTCCGGTCTCGGTCATGTGGATATGGTCTTCGAGCCGGATCCCGAAACGGTCCGGGAAAACGATCATCGGCTCGTTGGAGAAACACATGCCCGGTTCGAGCACGGTCGCATTGCTGCGCACGATATAGGGTTCCTCGTGGATTTCGAGGCCGAGCCCGTGGCCGGCGCGATGCGGCAGGCCAGGGAGGACGTAGTCCGGGCCTAGGCCGTGTTTCGCCAGCACCCTGCGGGCCGCATCATCGAGACTGCCGCAGGTGGCACCGAGGCGGGCGGCCTCGAAAACGGCCTGTTCCGCCTCGCGTTCGATGGCCCAGGCCTTGGCGAATTCCGGAGTCGGCTCTTCCAGTACATAGGTACGGGTGAGATCCGAATGATAACCGTCGAGCCGGCAGCCGGTATCGACCAGCACCACGTCGCCGGGAGCATAGACCTGGTCGCCGTCGGCGCCATGGGGAAGGGCGGTCGCAACCCCGAAGGACACGATGCAGAAGCTCGAACCGCCTATCGCCCCGAGCGCGCGATGCTGTTTGTCGATATGGCGGACCACGTCCGAGGCAAGCACGCCCGGCTTGATGAAGGCATGCGCTCGGCGATGCACTTCCAGCGTCAGGTTCATCGCATGCTGGATGAGGTCGATCTCGGCCTTCGACTTCCGGAGCCTCAAATCGCGGATCAGCCGGCCGCCATCGCGGAGGCGGTCGGCGCCGAGGGCCGCGGCGAGTTGATGATAGACGAATAGCGGCAGCGCATCGTCGAGAGCGATCTTCACATTTGCGGGTACGAGAGAGGCGACCAGCGCGGCACTCGCTTCATCCTCCTGCCAGACGGCGATCTCGCCGGGCAGATGCGGCAGGCTCTCGACGCGGCTCCGCTCGAACCCCGGCACGATATAGGTCACCGACTTGGGCGTCACCAGCGCTCCGAGTAGGCGTTCGCTCTGGTGCCAGACGAGGCCGGTGAAATACTGCAGGCTTTCGCTGGCGCCGAGCAGGACGCCGCCCAGCCCCTTTTCGTCCAGCGATGCCTGAAGGCGAACAAGACGCTGCCGCCGCTCGTCGTCGGTGATCTTCGGGACGGGGTGAGACCAGGCCATGTCCGGTTCCTTTCGATTTCGCTGCGGTTATACCTTCTTGTAGTCAGTTTGTCGACAGAGATATTCGGCGCAGCTCGGCGCCCCGGCGTTCCGCCGCCGCCGATGTCAGCGAAACCGGCTGATGCTGTAAGGTTCGATATCGAGTACAGGGTTCCGGCGTGCGGCAATATCGGCGACCAGTCGGCCGGTCGCAGCCGACTGTGTGAGCCCGAGATGCCCGTGGCCAAAGGCATAGATGATCGCTGGCGTGGCGGTCGAGGCACTGATGACCGGCAGACAGTCCGGCATAGAGGGACGAAAACCCATCCATTGGCGGCCACCATCGGTCTTCAGGTCGGGCAGGAAGCTTTTCGCCTTTTTCAGCATCGCCTCCGATCGCTTGTAGTTCGGCGCCAGTGTCAGCCCGCCGAGCTCGACGGCCCCGCCGATCCGGATGCCGGTGGAAAGCGGGGTGACGACGAAGCCGTGGTCGTTGAAATAAAGCTGGCGGTGAAGCGGGAAGGCCCCTTGCGGCAGCGTCGTATTATAACCGCGCTCGGTTTCGAGCGGGGCATGGTCGCCGAGGCCGGTTACGATCTTCTTCGACCAGGCGCCGCCGGCGAGCACGACGGTCTTTGCATCGAAGAGAGCGCCATCCGCAAGGATAACCCTGGCGCCATCGTTTATCGGCTCGATACGGATGACTTCACCAATCCTCAGCGATGCGCCGCGGGACATGGCGTTACCGAACAGGGCCTGGGTGAAGTCCAGCGGATCGGAAACCTGCAGGCCCGAAGGGGTGAAAATGCCGTGCCGGAACTGCGGCGCAAGGCCCGGCTGCAGAGAGTCGATCTCGCCGCGACCGACCGTCTGGAATTCGAAACCGGCCTTGCGTTTCGCCTGCCAGTCATCAGATGCGGCATTGAGGCTTGCCTCGCTGTCGTAGAGGTCGAGCGTGCCGGTCTGCTTCACCATCGCCCGAAGGCCGGCGCGTTCGACGGTTTGCAGCATTTCGCTGCGCGCCATAGGCATCATCCTGGCATGCACGCCCACGGTGCGCTCATAGGCCGGCCGGGCGCTGGCACGCCAGAGGCGCCACAGCCACGGCACCATATTGAGCGCATTGGAAGGCGGCAGGCTGAGGGGACCGAGCGGATCGAGCAGCCATTTCGGCGCCTTCCGCATCATGCCGGGTGCGGCGATCGGGATTATTTCCGGAAAGGCGAGAATGCCGGCATTGCCGCTGCTTGCACCCCTGGCAACCTCGCCGCGCTCGATCATCAGCACCGAACGTCCGTCGTCCAGCAGATATTGCGCCGACATCGTGCCGATTATGCCCGAGCCGATGACAACGGCGTCGACCGAAGAGAAGTTCATGATTTCTGTCCTGTGAAACGAATGCGGAAGGTGGCGGGTCAGGAAGCGGCAAGATCGATCGGATTGCCGAGATCGCGGGCGATATAATCCTGGATCTGCCGGACGATCTGTTCCGCATGCTTGATGGCGAGCCTGTCGGAGCGCTCGACGTCGCGCGCTTCGATGGCGGCGATCATCTCCTCGTGTTCGTCGACATACTGGCGTGGCAGCCGGTCATCGAACGTACGATAATAGAGGCGCAGAATGCGGCGCCCCTCATCGAGCAGCCGGGCGAAGAAGGTGGTGTAATAGGAATTGCCGGCAAGTTCGGCGATCGCCACGTGAAATTCCCGGTTCGCCTCGATCATCGCGAAGGCGTCGTGGGCGGCAACCGCTGCAGCAAACTCCGCCTGCCGCTTGCGGATCTCGCCCATCGCCTGCGGCGTCGCGCGCATGGCGGCACCGCGGGTGGTGACGCGGTACATCAGCGTCAGCGCATCGAAATAAGGAGGCAGAGAGGCGAAATCGATCGTCGCGACGATGGTGTTGCGGTTCGGCAGCGTGGTGACGAGACCATCGCCGGAAAGCCGCAACAATGCTTCGCGGATCGGGGTGCGCGACATGCCGAAACGCTCCGACAGCCGGACCTCGTCGAGCGGGCTGCCGGGGGCCAAGGCCATGGCGAGGATTTCCCGGCGCAGAACCGTATAGACGCTCTGCGTCCCGGAGCCGCGGGTGCGGGGGATATCCGTTTCTGCAGGTTCGTTTGTCGTCATCGTTCACCGTTCTGCGTCGCAAGCCAATGCGACAGGACAATTGCACACGTGTTGTCGACAGGAAAGCTCTCAGGTGACAGAACGGATGGGGTGCGGTTTGCTCGGATCGATCTCCTGAACGAGAATTCCTATCGGAGCATCAATCGCTGACCTCGGAGTGGCCGCGTAGCGTGGCAGCGATGACCCGTGCCGCCGCCAGCCTGCCCGCGACGATCGCGCCTTCGACATAACCCGGATAGGACGGGGAGAGCTCCGACGACGCGAAATGCACCGGCGAAATACCGTCGTCGATGATCTCTTCCGCATAACGGGCGTCGAGATCGATGATGACGTCGCTATAGGCGCCGCCGCTCCAGGGATCATC
Organism: Neorhizobium vignae; assembly: GCF_000732195.1. GTDB lineage: Bacteria > Pseudomonadota > Alphaproteobacteria > Rhizobiales > Rhizobiaceae > Neorhizobium > Neorhizobium vignae. Next base: position 170,815 of record NZ_JNNU01000008.1, on the reverse strand, counting down.
GACCCAGTCGCGGACATGGATGTCGCGAGGATTGCCGCCTTCGGGGCCGAAAGCCGCGGTCAGCTGTTCGCGGATGAAAGCGATGAGTTCCCCGCGTGGCAGCCCGTGCCATTGCTGCGCTTCCGGCCCACCGACAAAAACGATCAGGCCGGCGTAGTCGTCGTGGCTGGCATCGCAGGCGTAGAGGCCCTGGGGTTCGTGCCACATCACGGCGCCGGAAAGCCCCTGCTCGCGCCAGAACGGCTTGTCGTAACTGACCTGCAACTTGATCGAAAGGCCGGGCGCCCAGGCGGAAAGCGCCTTCTGCAACCGGTCGGGGAGAGCGGGCGAAAACGGAAGTCGCCGGATCATCACCGGTGGCAGCGCCAGGATGACGCGGTTCGCCGAGAACCGTTCAGCACCGGCGATGACGGTGGCGCCAACGTTGGAATATTCGATGCCTGTCACGGCTGTGCCGAGGCGCAGCCGGTCCCCAAGCCTGGCGGCGAGCTGATCGGCCAGCGCATGCAGCGTGCCGGGCAGGAACATTTCCATTTCCGAATAGGTATTGGTGATGCGCCGGTCGTTCGATGCAAGCCAGGTGAAGGCGATTTCCTCCGGCGCGCGGCACCAGAGGCCCTTGATCAACCGGAGGAAGCTTTTGCTCACGTCGGGGGGCACGTCGTCCTGCCGGGCCACCCAATCGGCGACCGTCAGTCTCGCGAGTTTCGGGTCGTCCGGATCGGTGGCGATCATCCGGTCGCGCAACGCATCGACCCCCTGCCAGCGCGCAAAACCCTGCTGCGGCGGGACCGCCGGTCGATAGATCATCTCGCCATCGTAGTGGGTCATGACCGGCGTCTTGCCGTTCTCGACGATCAGCGCCATCAGCCGGCTCATGTCGCGGCAGAAGAACTGCCCGCCGGTATCGACGCGCGTACCGTCCGACAGCGTCTCGGACTCGACCTTGCCGCCGACCCGATCGCGCGCTTCGAGCAGCAGCACGTCGAGCCCCGCACCGACAAGCTCCAGCGCGGCGCTGAGGCCCGTAAACCCCGCGCCGACGACGATGGCATCCCGCTCAGGCATTCTTTTCTCCGACTGTCTTCCTGCCTTTGCCATTACCGCAAGCGCTTCGGGACGTCTACGAAGCTGTAGGCGGGCGATCGGAATCCGTGCCCCTCCGGGGAACCCATGCCTGAGAGCGGCGGAGTGGTTATCCGTAATCCTTCTCGCTCGAACTGATTGAAGCCGCTGTTAATGTTCGTCATGATTGACGCACATTAACGCAGACGCATTGAAAGCCATCGTGAAGCATGAACGCTCAGCGAGTCTACTCAAAGGCAAAAGTCGGATTTATGCGGCTGAGTTTTGCGACAAGCCGGACGACTCACGCGACTTGCTAAAAACTGCGATAGCGAAGCACACGCCGGCGAGTTGCATCGTCGCTCCGATCGACTCGGCGGGAGATGGGAATCGGCCCTCGAATATGAAGCCGTAAGCGAGGCTGAAGACCGTTTCCGCAACGATGAGCTGGGCCGCGAGCGCCAGCGGCAGACGACGAGAAGCGATTACCCAGCACCAGGTCGCGAACCACGAGCCGGCCAGTCCCATGACCAGTGCCCACGCAATGAAGCGAAGTGCCTCCGGAGCTGATGCCGTACGTGCGAGATCGAATGATGCAAGCGGTAGCAGGAGAAGACTTCCGATCGCTGCGCCAACACCTTGCAGTCCTGTCCACTGCAGACCATCCGGCGCGTTGGCCGAACGCATGACGGCCGCATTCACCAATCCGTAGGCGATCCAGATCGCCAGCGCTGCCGAGCTGGCGAGAACGCCGAGCAAGATCGAAGAGGTATCAGCTACATGAGCCGCGCTGATCGTCGCGGCATTCACAATCGCCACGCCGATCGCGATCAGCACCAAAGGCAGCGCGAGTGCTATCCATGGAGCCGTTCGTTCCCTGACATTGGCGATGATCGCCAGGAACACCGGCATGGTTCCGATGATGACAGGCGGAACGGCCGCGCCGGCGAGCTGAACCGCAAACGCTGCGCTGATGAAGTATCCGACATACCCCGCTCCACCAAGGAGCATCCCGATCAGGAGCCGCGAAGGGGCTATGCCCGCGGGCCGGAACCGCCGATCAACCATCAGCAGCAGGCAGGCAAGCCCGAAGATGCCATACCGAGCGATCGTCAAATCCCATGTCGTGAACGGTGCAACGGCGCGTGGGGCGATGAAAGTCAGCCCCCATAGAGCGCAAGTGGTGAGGCCGGCGGCGATCCCAAGCAGCATGATGTTCTCCTGTTGCGAGCATCATGCAATGCGATCCGGCTGATTTATATGGTATGGCGGCATATGATTGGGTAAATTGCTTTCCATGTCGAAAGCGAAATCACATCCAAACCTTCAAACTGGAAAATCTTCCATCGACGCCACGGATGCGCAGATTCTTGCCGCACTGGATTCCGATGCTCGTCTGTCGATGAGCGAGCTTGCCCGCACCGTCGGCATGTCGGCGCCGAGTGTGTCGGAACGGGTTCGCCGGCTCGAGGCCGCTGGGATCATCCAAGGCTTTACCATCGACGTTGACGCTCGCGCCATCGGCTACCAGATCAGGGCGATGGTGAGAATCCGGCCATTGCCCGGCAAGCTTCATCTTGTCGAACGGCTCATTCAAGAGAGGCCGGAGTTTGTCGAGTGCGACAAGATAACCGGCGACGACCCTTTCCTTGCTCGCCTCGTGGTCAATACGATCGAGCAGATGGACGATGTTCTTGAAGCGCTCTCAGAACATGCCGTCACCAGCACGGCCGTCATCAAAGGAACGTCCGTCAAAAGGCGGCTGCCGCCCTTGTAGCGAATATCAGGATTTTTGCGAAAGCGCAGATGCCTGGTCTTTTTCGCTATTGCACCAGATAACAGCAAAACAGGATTTCCACCCTTTGGTGGTCACGGCTGCGTGCCGGTGACTGCCGTCGCGATCGATAAGACGCCTATCGTGCCATTCGACAATCAACGGCAGCAAGCTTTCTGCGCCACGGAATAGTTTCAGGTGATCGCCGACAGCCGCCGTCGATCGTCGTGACCGAATTCGGCTTGCGGCCGGCGATCGCCGCACCCGAGGCGGCGTCACTGCCACCGGCACACGCGGTGATGTAGAGGCCGACGGTGTGTGGGTTGGGCGGCAGGATCTCCAGCCCTTGGCGACGGCACCATCCGGAAAAATGCTTCCAGTCGGAGGCATAGGCCTTGCGCGTATTGGCGGAACTGGCAGCCTCGACATAATTGCGCGCTTGGTCGGCAAGCTGCTCGAGGTGGGCGGGCAATTCCGTCCTGGTGAGCCGATCCGTGACCATGGCGTAGGAGATCAGCTTCGGCAGATGGTCGTCGAATTCCATGATTTCCATCGGCGCGAACTTGAGTTTGCCTGCCTCGCTCGATGGAGCGATGCGGATAAGCAGGATGTAGTAGGTGACGATGATGTCGTCGCCCGGTCCGGCGTCGATCACGTGGTTGCAGTTGTGCCGCCGAACGCCATGGGTGATGGGCTCGTAGGCCTTCAGGAATGCCGCCAACTCCTCTTTGCCGGCACTTCGGCCAAGCGGATGATCGACGATCACATCGTCCGAGAACGCGGCAAGTAGTTCCTCCGGTTGCCAGCGGTCGAACAGGAAATTGACCCGGTTCACGAAATCAATAGCTTCGAACCGGGTATCGGCGTCGATCCGCCGCTTCGGTTGGGTAAGCGGCATGGCGCTGGTGCTCATGGACGATTCCTTCAGAGGTTGGAGGGCAACACGTCGCCGCGGCCCGAGAAGACAGGGGTCTGAGGAGCTCGATAACTGCCGGGCGCCTTTGGATGGGTGCTACACGAGCGAGTCCACGACACCGCCGTCGACTCTCAGCGCCGCGCCGGTCGTGGCGGACGAGAGAGGAGAGGCGACATAGACCACCATATTCGCGACTTCCTCGACGGTTGCCGGCCGCTGGAGAACTGAGGTCGGGCGATGTGTTTTGACGAAGTCGATGCCGACTTGCTCGAAGGTCCGCTCGGAGGTGACGTGCCCCTTGAGCATCTCGGCGGCGCCTTCGGACATGGTCGGGCCGGGTAGCACCGAGTTCACCGTCACTCCCGTGCCAGCCATGCGCTTGGCAAGACCGCGCGCGACAGCGACGTCGGCGGTCTTGCTGACGCCGTAGTGGATCATCTCGACGGGAATATTGAAGGCGGATTCCGAACCGAGGAAGATGAAGCGCCCCCACGACTTGGCAGCCATTTTCGGAAGGTAGGCACGAGCCAGGCGCACGCCGGCCATGACGTTGACCTGCCAGTGGCGGTCCCAGATCGCATCGTCGGTCTCGAAGAAATCCAGAGGCTGAAAGATGCCAAGATTGCTGACGACGATGTCCGGCTCCGGTTCGGCCAGGATCATGGCGTCGCATCCTTCGGCGCTGGCGAGATCGAGCGCATGACCGCGGGCACGGCTGCCGAGGCGCGCCACCGCCGTATCGACCTTATGCTGGGTGCGGCCGTTGATGATCACGTCTGCACCCGCCTCATGGAGCCCGCGGGCAATGGCAAATCCGATGCCTTCGGTAGATCCTGTAATGAGGGCGACTTTACCTGATAGGTCGATGTTCAACTTGCTTCTCCTGGAAAGATTGGCCGGGCGGCGCGTGCACCGCGCCGCCACCAGCATCTCGGACGGAGCCGGTGCTTCCGACCCGGTGATGGCGATGTTCCGTCGGGCGCGCCGGAGCGACTTACGCCGCCGCGTCCAGTGTATTGAAGGCGGCCCGATGCGACGCGACGAAGTCCTGAACGGTCATCGGCGGCACTCCCGTCACTTCGGCGATGATCTTGTCGGCGCCCGAGAATATGCCGTTCTGGTAATCGAGGGCGATCGCGCAGAAATGCTGGATCAGAAATTCCGGCAGGCCGAACTTTTCCAGGCGATCGCGATAGGCGGGGATGGTCAGCGGCTGGTAGCTGACCTTGCGGCCGAGCACCTCGCTGATGGCTGCGGCGATGCCCGGCTGGTCAAGCTCGGTCGGTCCGTGCAGCGTGTAGGTCTTGCCGATATGGGCGGCCGGATCGACCAGCAGCGCAGCAATCAACCGGGCCTGGTCCTCGGCGGCGATCGGCGCATGACGGCCAGCGCCGTAGGGCAGATCAATGATGCTCTGCTCGACGATCGTCTTGCGTGCAAACGGGTAGAGCAGCCATTGCGAGAAGAAGGTCGGCCGCAGGTGGATGGTGGGAACACCCGACCAGTCGAAGATCCGCTCGGCGATCCAGTGATCGCGCGCCGCATGGCTCTTGGAATCTTCGCGCGCGGAGATCTGCGACATGTTGATCACGGCTTTGAGCCCGGCGCGCTTGGCCGCGTCTGCGAAATATGCCGTCGTCTGGATGATGCCAGGACGGACGGGATAGCAGAAATAGGCGGCGGCGGTGCCGGCGGCGGCGCGGATAACGTCGTCATGCTCGAAGAGGTCGCCGACCACGACCTCCGCGCCGTCGCTGCGAAGCGCCTCGGCCCGCTGGTCCTCCTTGTGGACCATAGCCCTGACGGCATGACCCTTCTCGAGCAGACGTTGGACGGTGTAGCGGCCGGTCTCACCGGTCGCGCCGGTGACCAGGAACGTGTCGGTCATTTCTATCTCCTTGTGTTTGGCTGCATCATAAGGTGTGTAATTACACAGTTTTGGGTAAAAAAGGGAGCTACCCGCCGAGGTTCAGCTCCAGGATTTCATCGCGCATGCGCACGGCGCGGTCCTGTCCGACCTCCCGCTCAAACGCGGCCTGGGCGTTTTCCCAAAGGGGGACTGCCTCCGCCACCTTTGCGACGCCGGAGGGAGATAGGGTGACATCGAAGGCGCGGCCGCTGTCGGCTCTCCCGGCGACAACCCATCCGGCTGCCTGCAGCGGCTTCAGCGCGCGGACGAGCGTCGTACGCTCCATGCTAAGCATATGGGCCAGACTGGTGATCTTGAGGCTCTGGTAGGCTTCTAGCAGCGACAGGATGGAGAACTGCGAGACCGACAGTCCGGCAGGGGCCAGATGATTGTCGTAAAGACGGCTCAGATGCCGAGCGTTCTGGCGGGCGGCGAGGGCGTAACAGAGATGGGGACCAATGGGTGTCGGCATGGGGTACATCTAAATGTGCAATTGCACAGTGTCAAGTCCGAACCTCGGCGTTCGACGGACAAAGTAGCAGGCTCGCCACATCCCGATTCCAAGGTTCATTGCTTGAAGTGCAATTACACACTATATCCCGCAAGGTCGATGTTGAGTTTGGATCGCGCTCACGCGGCCACCCCAGAAATCACGCCTTCCGGAGAAACGTCATGACGGGCAGCAACGGAGAAAAGCACCCATTCCTCGATGATCTTGCCGATGACGCCGAACTGAGAGGGACGGTCCTGCGCCGTCCGGTTTCCGGCCGTGACAATATCAAGCGCCTGGTCGAGGCCGTCGGCACGCTCTATGCCTCGCAGACGCCGACCTTCTATGGGGCGATCGATCAGCGCCATTTCCTGCAATACAAGGCAACACTTCGCACCAGCCTCGATCTGGAAGCGGTAGGTGTCATCGAGCGCGACGAGGCCGGGCTCGTTCGGCGCGTGACGATGACGTTTTTGCCTTTGGACGCTGCGCTGTCGCTGTCGGCAGGACTGGGCGGCATTGTCGGGGAGGAGTTTGGTGACGATCTCTTTTACGACGCGTCGGTCAACGAGATCACGGCGTCCTGATTGCCAGACTCGCATACGATCGCACGCAATGGCGCCGGAGGCTGGGCTACAGCCAGCCCCCGGCTTTTTCCACGCCATCAGCCGCGAAGGAACGCCAGCAGATCGGCGTTCAATCGGTCCTTGTCGACATGCAGCAGCCCATGGGAGCCGCCTTCGTAGACAATGAGCTTGGCATGTGGAACGAGCCCGGCGGTCAGTTTCGCGGAGATTTCCAGCGGGACGATCTGGTCGTCGCTGCCGTGGACCACCAGCGCGGGAACGGTGATCTTCTTGAGGTCGTCGCGGAAATCGGTTTCGGAGAAGGCGCCAAGCGCATGATAGGCGGCAAGAAATCCGGTTGCCTGTCCCTGCCGCCAGTAGCTCTCCCGCAGGCCATCCGAGATGTGCGCCCCTGGCCGGTTGAAGCTGTAATATGGTATGGTGACGTCGAGATTCCACTGCGACCGGTTTGCCTGCACGGCGGCGCGGAATGTATCGAACAGCTCCTTCGGCGCTCCGGTTGGATTGGTCCCAGTCTTGAGCAGGAAGGGTGTCACCGAGGAGACGAAGGCGACCTTGGCGACGCGGCCCTGGCCGTGACGCGCTACATATCGTGCGACTTCCCCGCCGCCCATCGAATGGCCGACGAAGGTCGCCTCGCGCAGATCGAGCGCGTCGACCAGTTGCGCCAGATCATCGGCGAAGGTGTCGTAGTCGTAGCCGCTGGACGGCTGGCTCGACCGGCCGAAACCCCGACGGTCATGGGCGATGACGCGGTAGCCATTCTGCAACAGGAAGAACATCTGGTCTTCCCAGGCGTCGGACGAGAGCGGATAGCCATGGCTGAACACCACGGCCGGCCCGGTGCCCCAGTCCTTGAAATAGAGGCTGGTGCCGTCTTTCGTAACGAGGCGGTCGCCTGTGGCCTTGCCGGCGCGGGCAGGCGCGGGGGTCTTTGCATCGGCGGGGGATGCGCCGGCACCAGCCGCTGCAAGTCCGACGCCGGCGATGGCGGCCCCTTTCAGCAGGTTGCGCCGGGAAGCACTGTCGGGTGTTGAGATCGTAGACATGAGGAAACTCCGTGAGATTATGCCGCCTGGGCGGCGCGAGTGGGTAATGTGGTTGGACGTATCGGCGCGATGTTCAGGCCGGGTGCGGGGATCAGAAGCCGAGCCTGCGCAGATCCTCCGCGACGAACATCTGGCCGCTGCGATTCTTGACGCTCGGCAGCTCGGAGACTTTTGCGCGCCAGGACTTCAGCGCGGAATGATCTTCAGGGATGGCAATGCCGGCGGCGTCGGCAAACATCAGCCCGGCAAACACCGTGATGTCGGCCATCGAGAATGCATCGCCGGCGACGAACGACTGGTCCTGCAACAATCTGTCGAAATATGTCATGCCGGCGAGCGCCTTGTCGCGCTGGCGGTTGCCCCAGTCCTGGCGGCCAGCCCATTCCGGGCTCTTGAACACTTGTAGCTCGGCGCCGAGGCCGGGCGTCGCGTGGTGGAAATAGTTGCCGACCGCATCGAGCAGCTCGGTCTCGGCCCGCTTCTGCATCATGTGGATGACGGCCTTTTCCTTTGGCGTCTTGCCGGTGAGCCGCGGATCGCCGTCGAGATTGTCGAGGTATTCGGTGATGGCAGTGGCCTCCGCGATGTAGGTACCGTCCTCGAGCTGGAGCACCGGCAGCACGCCCGAGGGGTTCTTTTGGAGGAAGGCGGGTTGCTTGTGTTCGGCACCGATAAGATCGACGGAAACAAACTCAACCTGCGGTTCGAGGCCCTTCTCGGCGAGCACGACGCGGATGCGGGCTGGATTGGGAAAGCCGGGGCGATCGAAGATCTTCATAGGAGACTCCTTTTGTCTGTCTATCGATAGATAGGTTGGGCCTGTCGTTTATCCCTTCCCTTTTGCGGCGTCAACAACTATCTATCGAGTGATAGGTAAGGATCGATGATGGCAAAAACCAAAACGGATATGCGCGAGGCGGTCATGACCGCGGCAAGAGCGACGGTGCAGTCGCACGGCTACAATGCGCTTAGCTTTCGTGAGCTTGCGAAAGAAGTCGGCATTAAAAGTGCCAGCGTGCATTATCATTTCCCAACCAAGGGTAACCTCGGCGCCGCCTTGGCGCGTCGCTATACCGAGGAAGGGGCAGCCTATCTCGCTGAACTCCTGGCGAGGTCCGAGGATGCGAGTTGGTGCATGGACAGGTATACCGAGATATTTCGCTCGGCTCTGGCCAATGACAATCGCATGTGCCTGTGTGGCATCATGAGCGCGGAACTTGACGATCTTCCCGAGGAGGTCCGGGCCGAGGTCGATAAATTCGCCGCCATGAACGTCGGTTGGCTAGCCAAGGTGCTCTCGCGGGCAAAGCCTTCAGCCAGCGACCAGGACCTGCGGGAACACGCGATGGCGATCTTCGCAGCCATCGAGGGGGCACAGCTCGTTGCGCGCGGCTGTCAAGACATCGGCATCTATGACCGGACGATCCGGGCCTATCGGACGACGGGTCTCATCCCGTAATTGGCTGCGTCATATTTCCCAGTGACCTTAAAGGAAGCCCCTACGTTGGGCTCAGAGATGCAAGGCTGCCTGAAGAGGTTGAGTTCGTGCCGGCACGCCCATAATGCGGTTTGCAAATGTGGCATCGGCGCTTCTCGCCGGTAGCAGACGATGTATCGCCGGCTATATAAGCTGAGTCTCATCGCTCTTTCTTTGCGGTTTCGCAAACCGCACGCCAGCTCCTCCACCGTTTTCTGGTATGAATTCTACACCTGCGCTTTCAAGCGCAATCTGAATAGCCTTCAGGTTGGCAGTTGTAATCGGTGGGGATCCATTGTCCGCCTCGGCGCGCCGGACGGTCGAGATACCGATCTCAGCCGCCGCAGCGAGATCATCAGCACTCCAGCGCACCAAGCCCCTTGCCGCGCGTATTTGTGCCCCGGTAATAACTTTCATCTGCAATTCCGTTGAACCATTTCAGTTCATATGATACATAAAAGTTCTCTCATCCCTCGTTTGCAGACTGCATCTTGGGGCGGAGTGAGACGGTTGCCTCTACTGTTGCGAGCAGCATAGGCAACCTAACCAAAATCTAGCTGTTTGGAGCTTGGATCATGGCTGATTCTGAGAATAGCAGAACTTTGTCAGCAATCACCCGCCGAAAATTACCGTGGGCAGAACTGGGGGCGATCCTCACGGATCTCGTTTTGATCGGAGGCGGTCCCAATGGCCTCTTTCGGGGATAAGGATGTCTCTCCTGGGACCACGCGCAGGAACTTCCTTTCACGCGCTGCGGCTTCGATTGCAGCGGCGCCCGCACCGGCAGGTGCAATCGTGCGGACGGAGAGACCGGAGCAAGGCGATCCGGTGGTATCAATTTGGAGAGATTGGGTGGTCGCCCACAGGCTCTGCGGTGAAGCCTGCCGTCGGCAGCAAAAGCTTGAAACGGAATTGCTCCGAGAATTCGGTAGTTTGCCCCGCATAAAAGTTCCCTTGTCCGAAGACTGTGGTTTCATCTGGGCCTATTCCACCCGGGAGATCGACCGTCTTTTGCCGGCCGCTGATCAGGATGAAATGCGACGGCAAGCAAGGGCCGCACTGGCCGCAAGCCGGAGCGAATGGAAGACGGCGGACAAGCGGGTCGGATATACGAGGGCGAAAAAAGCCGAGGAGGAAATCGCAGATGTCGAGGAGGCGTTGGCAAAGGAATTATGGAGCGCGGCGCCTCGATCTGTCGCCGGCGTCGCGGTGAAGCTGCATTCCCTCCTGGAAATGGAGGATCCACGCTCTGCCCTCCAGGAAGCGCCGTGGCCGGAGCTTCGGACGATCCTGGCCGATCTTGTGCGGATTTGCGCAGGTCCGAATGCGATCTGAGCCCACACCGGCCACTCAACCGAGGGACGGCGGGTAGCGCTGTGTGGGTCTTTGCCGCGTATGGGACCAAAGCCCCCCGGAACGAGCCCCCACCACTTGCGTTCTTCTAAGTTCGGAACCCATGGAGCACCTCATGGACCATGATCTCTGGGATGGGCCAATTGAGGTCGTTATTGGCCCGGGCGACCACTTCAAGAGCATTGGCGGCAGCAGGGACGCCCTGGCATACTTGATGACTTGCTGGCCCCAAAAGGGAGGTTCAGCAGTGCCTGCGTGACCTCGCCGCTTCTCCTGCCGCAATCTGGCGTCCAACTAGTTTGGTTTCAATCAGTCGCCATTCGGATTTCAGCTAGTCATCCCTTGACTTTCAATCGGTCATCCTCATAGTTTCAAACGGTTATCAAAGGAACGAGGCTATGCCGCTGTATCGAAGGCTCGTTGAGCAACGCGTTGCCGACGCCATGTCAGACACGCGAGTCGTGCTGATCGTGGGTCCTCGACAATCCGGAAAAACAACGTTGGCGAAGAAGATGGCCAACGAGGGGATGGAGTATTACACGCTAGACAATGCGACGACGCTCAGTGCCGCGCGACGGGATCCAGTTGGCTTTGTAAGAGGAATGGATCGCGCCATTCTCGATGAAATTCAGCGCGCTCCCGAGCTGTTGTTGGCGATCAAGGAAAGCGTGGATACCGACGAGCGTCCAGGGCGTTTCCTCCTGACCGGTTCAGCCAATCTCATGACGCTGCCACGCGTCGCAGACTCGCTCGCAGGGCGTATGGAGGTCGTCCGATTGCTGCCGCTCGCTCAAAGCGAGATCAGAACGGCCGGTGGAAGCTTTTTGGTCGACGCCTTCCGAAACGAAGCTAAAGCCGGACAACCAATCGTCGGTGACGACCTAGTGGCTGCAGTTCTGGCAGGTGGATATCCGGAGGCATTGGGTCGCAAAACCTTGAACCGCAGACGGGACTGGTATGGGGATTATATCCAAGCGATCGTTCAACGCGACGTTCGCGATGTAGCGCAAATCGAGCAGACCGCGCAGATGCCGCGCCTGCTACGCATTCTGGCGGAACATTCGGGACAACTCGTGAACTATTCCGGAATTGGCGCCGCCATCGGGATGAACCACGTCACCACGCAAAAATACGTTGCCATATTCGAAAGCCTATTCCTCGCCAGAACGATCCAGCCCTGGTTTTCCAACAAACTGAAACGCCTGACCAAAACCCCCAAAATACATTTCCTCGATTCTGGTCTTCTTGCCTCCCTTCGCGACCTCTCTCTCGAGAGACTCCGGGATGACAGAGGGCCGTTCGGAGCGTTGCTGGAGACTTTCGTCTTTGGCGAGGTCCTTAAACTCGCCAGCAGCGGACATACCCGCTTTGAGTTTTCACACTTTCGCGACAAGCAGCAGAACGAAGTCGATATCGTCATCGAAGACAGAAGAGGGAGAGTTGTCGGTATCGAGATAAAAGCGGCGGCATCCGTCTCGGCTTCCGATTTTTCCGGATTGCGAATGTTGGCCGAAGCATGTGGAGAGCGGTTTGTTTCAGGCATGGTCCTGTACGACCATGACAAGGTGGTCCCGTTCGGGGAGCGCCTGTCCGCCGTGCCAATTTCGGCATTGTGGCGTTAGCGCGTAGGAATTTAGCTTCAGTCTCCAGACTCAAGCATTCTTGAAACTTCGACGGTTTCGTTAAAAAATGGACCTCCGGTTCGATTTCCGTCGACTGCAAGCAAGATGTAGAATGACGGGGTCGCAGGTTCTACTCCCATCAAGGCGACCGATTTGCTCCACTTTCACGGAGTTGGAACGGCAACCGGAACTTATTCTGCTTGTTTACGGTGGCCGAGAGATTTCAGTTCAAGATTGTTGGTAGCAATCCGGTCGAGAGCAACAACGTGCTCCGCTTATGGGTTTGGTTGTTTTGCCGCAACTGCTCGCTCGGCAAACGTCTTGCCGCCCTTCATTTTGTTGTTCAACGACGCCTCATTGATTTGGATAACAACTGCATCGGCCGTCACACCGAGATGTGTTACCAAGGCGGCAGTGATATCGAGCATCATCGCCCGCTTTTGTTCATCGGTGCGACCGGCGGCCAAGTTGATGGTTATCTCTGGCATGGGATTTCATTCCTCTGACACACTCGTGGGGGAGCTGTAATGACGCCGATAAGCGGCGACACCTATGTGCCGGTCGTCAAACCTCTTCCACGCAACCAACCTCACTCAAGCTGGCAAGGAAGCGCCGTTATTAGCCAGTCTGGCTAGTAACGCTGCCTGAGAATTACAGGACCGAGACGTTCTCTGCCTCGGATTTCCGTGTCGGTTGGAAACCTGCCGCTTGAAAATTCGGCTTTCCACGTTGATGAAAGTGGTGTTGTTGGCGCTCGGTTGCGCCAACTGGGAATGAGGCTGTCAACCTTCGGCTTTCTGATTGACAACCGACGTGGCGATCGATGTCAGCGCAAGATCTGTCGCCTGCTCTTCATCGAGCGTGGTCTGCAGGAGCTTGGCGGCATCCTTCATTCCGAGTTCCAGTGCCCAAGTTCTCAGGGTACCGTAGCGCGACATCTCGTAATGCTCGACGGCTTGTGCCGCGGCGAGAAGCCCTGCGTCGAGGGCGGGAGACCCGGCATATTCCTTCATGATCTCGTCGCCTTCGTCGGTAATTCCGAGAATGGCGTCGCAGGTCTTCTTTTCCGGCTTGGCGCCGATGATCTTGAACACCTGCTCGAGGCGCTCGACATGCACCTTCGTCTCAGCGAGATGCTTGGTGAATGCGGCCTTGAGCTCCTTGCTCTTGGCGGCCTTTTCCATCTTCGGAAGGGTATCGACGATCTTGCCTTCAGCAAAATAGACGTCCTTCAATGTATCGTGAAACAGCTCGTCGAGCTTCTTGACTTCCTTGGCCATGATCATCTCCTGATTGTGGCCAGCATCCGGTGACCTCGGTAGGCAAGTCGAATGCGCGTCCCGAACGACGCGCACGCTGATGTCAGAGCCCGGCTCCGCGATAGCGTCCGCGTTCCTGCTCGATCTGCTCGGGACCGTAGGGATCGAGGCTGTCGTCGAATTTCGTCCAGCCCTGCGCATTGTAGGCGGCACGGCGCTCTGCCGGATCAACCCAGTTCGAGCGCTTGAGGATCGTTTCAGCTTCCGGAACGAGCGCGTCGTCGACCTTCGCCGTAACGAGCGAGCCGCCGCGACGGACACCTTCGGCATAGACGTGGGCATCTTCTTCCGAGACGCCAGAACTCGTCATCGCCCCGATAATTCCGCCTGCGGTGCCACCGGCGACCGCGCCAGCAACCGCGCCCACTGCCGTGGCAGCAAGCCAACCGGCTGCGACGACCGGGCCGACACCAGGGATAGCCATCAGGCCCAAGCCGGTCAGTAGACCGCCCGCGCCACCGACGACGGCACCGATGCCAGCACCCGTGCCGGCACCTTCGCCCGCATTGGAATCGCCGTGGCGGTTGTCGGCATTGTTCGAGACGATGCTGATGTCTTTCGACGGCACGCCAGAGGATTCAAGCGCGCTGACGGCAGCGCTCGCATCAGTATAGTCGTCGAAAAGTCCTGTAATGGTTTCATGGGTATCTCCCTGAGATTATTGTTTAAATTATTTAGCGACGACGTTGCCCTGGTAGTCGAGGGCGATCTTGACGGCCTTGCCGTCTTTCATGCCAGCCGCCGTCCAGATGCCCTTGTCGTCTTTCTTCAGATCCTTGACGCCCGAGAAGCCGGCCTTCTCAATGCGGTCTTTCGCTTGGCCTTCCGTGAAGCTGTTAGCGCCCTCGACCGGAGCTGTGACGTTCTTGGAATCCGGTGTAGCGACGGCAGGCGTGTTGCCGTTCGCGTTCGGCGCGGGCGTCGTCTGAGCGAGCGCGACAACCGTCGACGCGCCAAGCAGCGCGGCTGCAAAAATTATCTTTTTCATGGAAGTTCCTTTTCCTCGGATCGGGGATCACAGATCCGTGAACAGACAACCCGCAGGCTCTCGATTGGTTCCGCAACTATCCAACGAGCGACACGTCTTGACCGGGTGCTGACAATCTTATGTTGGCGCATTGCTCGAATGCCGAGCTAGACGGGCTCCTAAAGGCTCTGAAACGGAATTTGGAATAAGGCGAACCCTTACGACCTATCGTGTTACCAGCCAATCGATACCGGGGTCCGACCAAGCGGCTTTCGGCACCGCCAGACTCATCTTGAACCTGCCGAATTCGATCGGTGCGTCTACACACTCGATGCCGAAAGTCGTCTCGAACATCTGGACGAAGTGGCGCGGCTTTCTCCGGACCGGGGTAACAATCGGCGCAGTCCATCCCGAGGCTCAGTCAGGTGCGACCGTCGACGGCGGGCGTACGTCGGCAGCTGAGGCGGAAGCCTTCATCGCATGGCGGGATGCCGCCCTGAGCCACATGTTCCAGCAGCTCGCGGCTGTCGAGGCGAGCGAGATCGCACCGCCGAGCATTGAAGAGTTCATCGGCGGCATCACGCCGATCGTCTGGCCGAACCCGTAAGAACAGCTGTTGGCGATGCAAGGGCCATGCATCGATCCGCCTTAACGCAGGCCCTCAACCCGACGCAGTACAGCAGGTTCAAAAAAGAAGAGGGCTCGCCCGTTTTTCCCGTTCGAGCCCTCAACAGTCTCTTGGCGATCGAATAAGTTGCACAACCATAAAGAGAGTGCATCACCCGAACGGGTTAGGTCTTCCCGACATGCTGACTTCAAATGGCGCCGGCTTTTATAGCGACATATATCGGCACGGCAGCAACCACGATAGCTGCCAGCCACGCGACTGCAAACTCAATCAGATACGCCCGCCGCGCTTTGGTGGATTCCCAGTCACTGTGCATCAAACGCCCCACATCAATGAGGCCGAATAAGCACCGTCTCCTTGAGGAGTCGAGTGCAGGTTTGCAACAGCTGAATTAGAACATCGAAAAGTAAACGATGGGCAGAAATGAGAGCAGCGTGAGGGACGTGCTGCGTTTCCGATCCTGCGCCTGCAGAAATCGTTCGATATCCCACTCGTAAGTCATGCGTCTCGAATGCCTCTGGTTTTCCGAGATCGTCCGATAGTCACCCATCCTTGAGTGAAGCTTAATTTAGAGGACACTCCTATGAGCGTCATCACTGCCGCGCAGATCCGCGCGGCTGCAAAATCGCGTGTCAACGAAGGCAACATGAACTCTGTCCTGGTCTCGCTTGAAAAGTTCGGGCTGGGGCTAGGGCTGAACCGGCCGCACCGGGTCGCCCACTACCTCGCGCAGCTCATGCACGAAACCGGAGCTTTCCGCTTTGATCAGGAAATCTGGGGACCGACGGCTGCCCAGGCCCGATATAATACCCGCACAGATCTCGGCAATACGCCGGCAGCCGATGGTGATGGCTACCTCTACCGGGGCCGCGCCGCCATTCAGATCGCCGACAAGTCGAACTATGCAGCCTCTGCAACTGTTGCCGGGAGAAGGGCTTCAACCCGCCGGATTTCGTGGCGCAGCCAGATCTGGTCAACACCGATCCATGGGAAGGCCTTGTGCCGCTCTGGTACTGGTCGACCCGGAACCTGAACGCCTACGCCGATCGCAACGACATCGAGACGTTCACTGTTGGTTTCCATGCGGAACTGAGCCGGTTAGACGCATAAGGGGGTGCGGACGAAAACTTGGACCACCAGGAGGTAGTTCATGTATTCCTACGCAAAGAGACTTCGAGCCGTTGAGCTCTACATCCGGCTTGGCAAGCTCAAGGCAACCATTCGTCAGTTGGGTTATCCAACAAAGAATGCCCTGAGGGGTTGGTACCGCGAGTACGTCGAGAATCGTGACTTGCGTGTTCAGGCGGTAGCTCGATCGCCAAAATTTTCCGAGGCCCAAAAGCAGGCTGCCCTTGAGCATTACCGCACTCACGATCGTTGCATCTCTTCGACGATGAGGGCGCTTGGCTACCCTGGTCGCGGAACTCTAACCGCATGAGTCAGGGAGGCTTTTCCGGAGGCGCTCATCCATGGTTGGTCGATCTTGGCGCCGTGGCTATTCCGATGAGATCCGGCAAGCGGGGGTTATAGGTCCTTGTCGTGGAGATGAAAGTTGGCCAGGCAGAGCGTGACAATCTCGGAAAAGGTTGTCCAGCGCTTGATGAAGCAGGAGCACTTGGTCGTCGCAAGACCCCGTCGAAAGCGTTTCGGATCCTATCTGGGAGAAATCAGTGCGGCGCCCGAGAACATAATCAATCGCGACTTCCATGCGAAAGCGCCGAACGTGAAGTGGCTGACAGACATCACCGAGTTCCAGATCCCAGCCGGGAAGGTCTACCTTTCGCCTATCATCGACTGCTTTGACGGTATGGTCATCAGCTGGTCGATTGGAACGCAACCCGATGCGGGGCTGGTCAACACCATGCTGGATGCAGCCATTGTGACCGTGACCGAAGGGAGGAACGGCCAATCGTCCATTCTGATCGCGGAGCTCATTATCGCTGGCCAGGCTGGCTAACCCGGATCAGCGAAGCGAAACTGGTTCGCTCGATGTCCCGAAAGGGTTGCTCGCAAGACAACGCCACGTGCGAAGGCTTCTTCGGCCGGTAGAAAACCGAACTCTTCTATCCCCGGGACTGGAAGGCCATGACAATCGAACAGTTCGTCGGCGAGGTGGATGCCTATATCCGCTGGTACAATGAGAAGCGCATAAATATATCGCTGGGATCGCTCAGCCCGGTCGAATATCGTAAAAGCCTCGGCCTGATCATAAAAAGCTGTTCAACTTTTTATCCGCACCCCCACCGGCTCAGTTCCGCGTGGAAACCAACAACATAGGGATGCCTGAAGCCGACATCCCTCAGTCAGCACTCGATGCAGCGCTTGAAGCGGCGCCATCAACCGCGACAGACCTCATGTGAGGCGGAGGTTCGCAACGAGGCGTTCGGCGGTTGGATGCTGGCAGGGCGATGCGCGCCGCTGTCCGCCACGTTTGAGATCGCCGGAAAAATGGTGAGACCGTTTAATTCGGGGGGTCTGGCGCGGTGGAGGATCATACTGTCCGCCCGACGAGCATCCTGCTATTCGTCAAGCAAAAGGCGGCCGGCGGCCGAGAGCGACATCGCGGTCACATCGTCTGAGAGAGGAAAGGCCTCTCCACCAGGATAGACAACGATCCGTTTTTGCGGCTGGAGATCCTCACAAGCGAGGTAAAAACCTTTTTCGAGTTTCGGCGATAGACTTCGCTTGATCTCTATTGCCCAGGGTTTTTGGCCTGGAGGGGTCAGCAGCAGATCGATTTCGGCGCCGGCCGCTGTACGGTAGAAGTTGGCCGCTGTACCGTCAGGCGATGCGGCGATCAGTGTTTCGATCACGAAGCCCTCCCAACTGGAGCCGACAATTGGATGTCCTAGCAGTTGTTCAGCGCTTCCAAGTCCGAGAAGCGCATGGGCAATGCCGCTGTCCCTTACATAGATTTTTGGTGATTTGACCAGCCGCTTACCGACGTTGGCATGCCAGGGTTCAAGGCGGCGCACGAGAAGCAGGTCGACGAGAAGATCGAGATAGGAAGCAACGGTC
Organism: Neorhizobium vignae; assembly: GCF_000732195.1. Lineage (GTDB taxonomy): Bacteria > Pseudomonadota > Alphaproteobacteria > Rhizobiales > Rhizobiaceae > Neorhizobium > Neorhizobium vignae. Next base: position 152,641 of record NZ_JNNU01000008.1, on the reverse strand, counting down.
TTGCCATCAACTCCAAGGGAACGGGCGAGTTCGGCTGCGTTGAGGAGTCCGGACTGGTGGTGTGCCAGCATGGTCCAGAACCTTCTCAGCGTTTCGGCGGGGATGCGCGGCCCCAGAAGCGGAATATCTCGTTCGAGATAGGTGCGAATGAAGTCCTGTCTCCAGCGCATGCTCCCACGGTCGCTGGAAGCAAGGAAACTATCGGGAAAGCCGCCCCGCAGCCAAAGTCTATCGAGGACCTCTACCGACACTTCCAGTGCGTCGACGGGCTGCATTTCAAGATAAGCGATGCGGCCGGCGAGCGTCTCACCGGACTGTTTGAGAAGATCGATGGAAGCCGAACCGAGCAGCAGGAACTGGCCGGCGCGCCGTCCAGCCCGGCGGTTGCGATCGATCAAGCCACGTAGGACTTGGAATACGTTCGGCAGACGGTGAACCTCATCAAGGATGACCAGCTTGTCGTCATGACTTGCCAAATAAAGCTCCGGTTCCGACAGCTTGGCTCGATCCGTCTCCGATTCCAAATCCAGATAGATGGAGGGGCGGGTCTTGCCGATATCGATCGCCAGCGTCGTCTTGCCGACTTGACGAGGGCCGAGCAGGGCGACAGCAGCCCTGTCGTCAACGAGATCCAGGAGTTTGGCTTCGATTCTGCGTTCGATCATCCTTGCATTTATGGATCTGTATTCCAGAATTGCAAGGATTTTCTGACTCATGGGATGAGCCGGGCTGCCCTACCGCTGCGCCGTGTGGCGTTGTTGTGGTAGCTGGATGCTTGCTGCACCGAGCGATGCCGTGACTGCTCCATAGCCTCGGGGAGCGGAATGCCGCGATTGGCGGCTTCCGTGAGATACCCTGAGCGAAGCCCATGGGCTGAGAAATCAGAACTATCCAGCCCAGCCATCTCCGCCCGCTGCTTGAGGATGGCATTGACAGACTGCGGATCAAGTGCGTGCCGCGACACAGTCCCCCAACGCCCGATCCCCCGGAACACGCTCCCGCTCTCGATTTTCGCCGCCGTCATCCAGGCCTTCAGCGCCTCCACCGGCCGGCCAGTCAGATAGACGATCTCGTCCTGCTCGCCGCTGCTGGTTTTGGTGCGACCGAGATGGATGGCGAGAGAGGGGAGGGGGCTCCCGCCTTCGTCCGGAATCGAAGCCTCCACGGTTAGCTGCTCGCGGCGCAGTCCGGCGATCTCGCTCCGCCGGCGACCGCCGGAGGCAAAGGCGACCATCAGGATCGCCCGGTCGCGGAGATCGCGCAGACTGTCGGTCGCGCAGGTCGCCAGCAATTTAGCCAGCACGTCACCGGTGACGGCCTTGGCGCTTTTGCGGAGACGTTGTCTTGGCGCGGCTCGGATTGCCAGCCGAATGGCTGATTTGAGGGCAGGGGAGGCGAAGGCGCCGTCGAGCCCACGCCATTTGGTCAGCGTCGACCAGCTGGCCAGGCGACGCCGCACTGTATTTGGTGCGTGTGGGCCGATGGCCTTTAAGAAACCCTGACCGCGAAGATTTTGCTCGACGTCTGCCGGCATGCCGTGATCCGGGTTCTCGGCGCGTTTTTGCGGATCCCACAAATGATGGGCCACGAATTTCAACAGTAGAGCTTCCGGGGCCGGCCAGGGCAGTGACTTGCCTGTTGCCGCCAGCGACCAGGCCTGCAGATAGGCGAGGTCGGAGGTCAGTGCACGCAGCGTGTTGTCACCCATGCCCTCGTTGACCAGGTGCCGGAGCGTCTCGACGTCTTGGTCAGTGAGCAGTTCAGCGAGCTCGTCACGCCGCTCCAGTGGCAGAACGGCCGCGATGGTGTCGAGTTCATGAGCGCGCCGGTCGACCGGGCCTCGGCCACTGCTAGTCATGTTGTTGACGAGGCCGGATGTAGCTTCAGATCCGTCTGGCTGAAATCACGCCCCTTGCATAGCAATGGCGCCTTGGCAATCGAGGCAACGGCGTAGGAAAAGCAGTCACCGATGTTGAGGGCAGCTGGATGGCGCCCCCGGCCGAACCTCTCGAAAGCGTCTTCGGCCGCACGATAATGCTTCTCGTCGAAAGCGACGGTCGAGACATTCGGCGTTTCGGCGAGCTGCCTGATCATTTTTGCTGAGCTGGCAAAACCTTTGCCAGTCAGGACCATCCGCACTTCGAACAAGGTGGGCCAACCGATGATGACAGGCTCGCGCCCCATCAGCGGTCTGAACGTGGCGGCTTCCGGCTCATTCATAGATATGGCAATGATGACCGAAGTGTCGACTGCGATCACATCGGTAGGCCGTTCTCATCGTAGAACTCATCGTGGGCGGACGTGGCGCCGGCTGGAATGTTGCGCCGATCCTCGGCCGCCAGGTCCCAAACGGCGTCCATTGGATAACGGGTCTTGTCGCTACGCAGCTCCTGGTCATAATGCTCCAACGCCAGCTCAACGAGCCGGTTGATTGGCTGGCCGGTTCGGCGGGCAAGCGCGTGAGCAAGATCGCGGGCCTTGCTGCTGCGGATAGATAGCTGCGGTTCAGACATGGCGTTCCTCATCGGAATTGCCGTCCAAACATAGCGATTACGAAGTGAGATAGCAAACAACTAGGCTTAGATGGCTAACCATCGATAATAGGTACTTATCGATGGCTAGGCGTGGCCTAGTGCATCATAAGGAGTGAAGAATGATAACTCCGAGATAGCATTCGTTTAGCAAATCATTTACCATGATTTCAATGACTTACGATCTCGCGAAAATCAGCATGAGCGCCCTAATGCGACCGGCTTTCGACGCCGGCATCGCGCTTGCGCGCTTGGACGAACGCATCGCCCGCTCGCCGGTCGGGCAAGGCTTTATCGAGGCGCAGCCAATTCACCGACGCCTGCGCCTCGCTGTGGATCGACGGTGACCTGGTCCATCTCGACGACCTCGTCCTCCATGACGCCACGCGGGATATTCGCACACCCACCCATGAACTGACAATCGCCCGCGACGTGCTGCGCACCCGCCGGCGCATTGTATCGCACGCACCAGATTGGGTGTTGTCGGCAGAGGGTAGACGCCTTCGCGTTGAAGAAGATCGGCGCGGTTGACGCCAGCCGCCATGACTTTGATCAGAAGATCGTCTGGGCGCAATTCGGGCATGGGTGCATCGGCGAGGCGCAGAACATCCGCGCCTCCGAAGTCATCGAAGATGATCGCCTTCATTTGGATATCTCCTTACTTGGAAAGGGCCCGGCAGGCGATGCTTGCAGCAAAGAGAGGGGTTTCACGACTGTTGTGGTCGCCGCCTGCTGCCTGACGGTCTGCCGCAGCATCTTCGAACTTGATGCTGTGCTCGCTGAGGAAAGCCATGAACATATCCGTCGGGTGGGCGGTAACCTTGTTGGTATAGCGGGTCCTGCCATCGTCGATCTTCTCGGCAATCAGTTCCCAAACGACATTGACCTGAGTCCGGCCATTGGCTGTGAACACATCGGAGATCGAGTTCATGCGGCAGTAGGCAGGCTCGGCGACCTCGGCCACATAATGCTGCACGACGAGGCCCGAGCCGATCTGCTCAACATTGATCGACATGCGACGACCGTCGTCGGTCCATGTGACGCCGGCTGCAATGTGATCAGGCGGGCAGCAGCGTAGGTATTCGGCTTCCGGCAGGGTGAAGAGCCAGTCGGCAATGTCGATCTTTTCGAGCGGAACGTCGATCTCTGCGGAATAGGCGGACTGGGAGAGAATTGTGTCTAGGACCTTGACCATTGGTGTGTTCCTTCTGTTTGTTGGGCGACCGCCCGTTGACGAGAAGGAAAGTGCTCCGGATGCCCGCAGATGATAACGAACTGAATGGTCGAAACGGTTTTGCGCTGTAGGCAAAGATGAGAGACCCACGGTTCGCTGAACATCTCGCTGTTTATGTCGACGTGGTCCGCACTGGGAGCTTCTCAGCTGCCTCTCGGCGTAGGGCTGTGACGCCTTCGGCTGTCGTTCGACAGATCGATGCGCTCGAGCAGGACCTGGGTGTTGCTCTCCTTGTTCGCTCGACACGGGCGTTGTCATTGACGGACGCGGGCCGTCACCTGTTTGAGCGCGCCCAGCGCCTGCTCGATGACCTGGCCGATACCCATGCCGAAGTTTCCGCCTTCGATAGTGCGGTCAGCGGCACGCTCCGCATCGCTTGTTTCCCAACCTTCGGGAAACGCTATGTCATTCCTGTTCTCGTATCGCTAGCGCAGGAACACCCGGGCCTGCATGTCGAGCTGGATCTTACCGAGCGGCTGGCTGATCCCGTGGCCGAACGGCTCGACCTCGTGGTGAGGATGGGGGAGCTTGCGGACAGCTCCCTGATTGCCACGAAGCTTGCTCCGCTTGACCGTATCCTCGTTGCAAGCCGTGGCTATGTCGAACAGCATGGCGAGCCGGAAGACGAGACTGCGCTCCGCCATCATCGCCTTCTCGACAAGCTGCATGGAAATGATCTGCTCGGATGGTCTGACATTCTCGGAAGCTCCGCCGGCGAAGCCTGCAAGCAAGTGGCTTTCCGGTCCGATGATTTTGAGGCGTTAAACAGCGCTGCGATCTCCGGGATGGGAGTGGCCTTTTTGCCAAGCTGGGTTTCGGGCCCCTCCACCCAGGCAGGCGATCTCATCCGGCTGAAACTACGTGGCGAGCGGTGGAACGAGCGATCGTCAGGCATCTATCTCCTGCGCGCCCTGGAGGTGCCGTCCGCCAAGGTCAGGGCGTTTACGGAAGCACTCAAGGCGCATGTCGGCGCACCGCCGAGGTGGAGTTGAAGTGGGGAATAGCAACGGTCGGCAAATCAAATGCTTAGGAAGTCAGTGGTCCCACAACTTGTCGAGTGACGGTCCGTTTCCCGTCAAGAGCTTGGGACCCCGTTCCATGCGGTAACGCTCTCCGATCGAGAGCGCATTGCCCGCTCGCCGATCGGTGTGAACCTAACCGCTATCGCTTCACCGCGACGCATTTCACCTCCGCAAGCAAGCCAGGATGTGCGAGTTCGGATACGCCGATGCGAGTCCATGCGTAGGTTCCTTTTGGAAAGACTTCGTTCTTTGCCATCCGGAAAATATCCATGTGCTTCGACATCTCCACATGATAGCTAGTCATCTCCACCACGTCGTCGAAGGTGCAGTCTGCGGCCTCAAGGACGATGCGGAGGTTCTCCCATATGGCCCTGAACTGTTCTCGCGGGTCCTCAATCACCTGCAAGTCCCTCGTGCGGCCGACTTGCCCGACGACGTAGATCGTATCGCCAACCTTAACCGCTGGGGCATATCCTGCGCGGGCGACGATTTCGCGCATTTCCTCCGGAATAATGACTTCTCGACCCATTGGCCTGAACTTTCCTGTTAAATATGGGCGGCCCCGGTAGGGAAGGGCGGCGCCGCCTTGGAAACCACGAGCGATTACCTAATGCGAGAGAATATGACTTGCAATAGAAACCGAACGGTTCCATATTGTCTCCATGGTTAAACGCAGTCAGACATCCCCGTCCGTTGGACGCCCTCGCGAATTCGAACTCGACGACGCAGTACGCAAGGCGATGGGCGTGTTCTGGGACCGTGGATATCACGATGCGTCTTTGCCCGACCTGCTCGAAGGCATGGAGCTATCGAGAGGTAGTTTTTACAAGGCGTTCGTGGACAAGCGGGGCGTCTATCTCCGCGCGCTTGATGTCTATATCGAAGATGCCATTCGTAAGCTTGGCGAAATCCTGCATACTAACCCGTCGCCAAAAGCGGCAATTCGAGAAGCCTTTTCGCGGCAGGTTGAGGATTCTTCAGGCAAAGAGGGCCTGCGCGGTTGCTTTGTCGTATTGTCGGCCGTCGAAATGCTTCCCGCGGACGAAGAGGTTTCCGCTCGAATTGCACGACTGTTTAGGCGACTGCAGGATCTTTATGCGGCTGCCATCATAAGAGCTCAAGCCCTTGGTGAGATTGATCCTGGGCTGGACGAGCGAACTCTGGCGAGGTTCCTCGTGTGTCAGATCCAAGGAATGAGAGTTCTAGGGAAAACAGGAGCGGATCGCGAGGACACCAGGGCGATGGTCGACTTCGCGCTGAAGCCGCTCGACTGACTTTAATTAGGAACTATTAAGTTCCGAATTCACGCCTTTTGTAACTCGCTTCTGCGGTTTCGATTCTCGATATGGAGAGAACGTTGATACAATCCCATGACGCCAAGCAAAGTCTTGATCCGCGCAGGTGGACGGCATTGGCCATCTTGTTGACCGGAGCTTTTCTGCCTCCGCTGGATTTCTTCATCGTCAATGTGGCGCTGCCCTCTATCCGGGAGGACTTTCAGGCCTCCGCCTCGACGATGCAGCTGATTATTTCAGGCTATGCCACCACCTACGCAGTCATGCTGATCACCGGTGGCAGGCTTGGCGACCTTTATGGTCGACGAAACGTCTTTCTGGCTGGAATGGTCGCGTTCGCCGCCGCCTCTGCCTTGTGCGGCTTTGCCTGGTCCCCCTCGGTCCTGATCGCCAGCAGGATCCTCCAGGGGTTTGCGGCAGCAATCATGGCGCCGCAAGCTTTGGCGTCAATCAATGCAATTTTTCCCGACCACGAAAAGTCGAAGGCACTCAGCTTTTATGCGCTGACATTCGGGGTGGCATCAATGGCTGGCCTGTTTCTCGGTGGGGCGCTGATTGCACTGGATGTCTTTGGTCTTGGATGGAGAGCCATTTTCCTCATCAACCTTCCCGTGATCGCAATAGCCGCGCCGGCCGCGCTGGTAATGTTGCGCGAGACCCGATCGGAGCATGCGAGGAAGCTGGATATGGGTGGAGCGATGCTGATCGCAGTTGCGTTGTTTGCGCTGATCTCGCCGCTCATTGAGGGCCGTGAACAAGGGTGGCCGATCTGGTCGATCTTGATGCTATCGGCTTCCCTGCCACTTCTTCTGCTGTTTTGGCGCTACGAGCAAAGGGTGGGGGCCGCGGGGGGAGATCCGATTGTCGAACCTCGGCTGCTCCAGGTAACGGGATTGAAGCGCGGGCTGCTCTCAGCCCTGTTCTTCTATGCCTTTGCGGCTTTCTGGCTGACATTTTCGGTCTACCAACAGGGCGGCCTTGGCCGCACGCCTTTCGAGGCTGGAGTTGCAATCCTTCCCGCGGCCCTCGGGTTCGTTTTGGGACCATTCGCGAGCGGGAGCATCCTGCGCGTCTTCGGTAGGTATTCTGCCGCCGCAGGCATGACCCTGGAAGCGGCTGGATTGTTCGGGACCGCGGCCCTGATCTCTTTCGGGGCACCAGAGTTCCTATTCGTTGCCCTGTTCTTTGTTGGCGCCGGTCAGGGAATTGCGCTCCCAAACCTGGTGAAGACTGTCGTTCAGCGGGTTGACCCGGCGCGGTCGGGTTTGGCCTCAGGCCTGGTCAATTCGATGCTTCAGATAGGCGGCGCTTTGGCAACAGCGCTTATCGGCGGATTGTTTTTCTCAATCCTGGGTTCAGCATCCGATGAGAGATCCATCGGCCATGCCTACAGCGTCGCAGCCGTCGCGATTGGTCTTTGTCTCATCATTGCAGGCTGGCTTTCTGCCGGCCTTCCATCGAACAAAGAAGTCCACCGATGAGTGCGAACGTTGAGAAGCCTAGCCATCGGCTCGTCCGTTGACGGTGTGACCATTCCCTCTCTCAGTCGGCCCCCCCCTCGGACAATCCATTTCTCTGCCGATCGAATTGCAACATTTTGAGGTAACCCCATGAACAACATTCCCACTCCTCCGCTTGCGGGAAGGCGCGCGCTGGTGACCGGTGCGGCACGCGGTATCGGTGCGGCCATCGCTTTAAAACTGGCCGAAGATGGTGCCGACGTCGCGATCACCTATGAGAGGTCGGCGGAAAAGGCCGAAGCCCTCGCAGCCGAGATCCGAGTGATGGGCCGCAAAGCCATTGCCATTCAAGCTGATGCCGCGAGCCCGGAGGCTGCTAAAGCCGCGGTTGAGCGGACTGTAGCTGACCTCGGCGGCCTCGACATCCTAGTCAACAATGCCGGCGTCCTGTTTGCAGGTGAGTTCTCCTCACAGCCACTGGACGAGATCGATCTTCAACTGAATGTTAATGTGCGCGGTGTCTTTTTGATCACTCAGGCAGCGTTGAAGCACATCCCGGACGGAGGCCGCATCATCAGCACCGGCAGCAATGCAGGCCTGGCTGTCCCTTTCGCAGGAATTGCGGTCTATGCAGCGACCAAATCCGCTCTGGAAAGTTTTACGCGTGGTCTCGCGCGTGAGCTGGGTCCGCGGGAAATTACCGTCAATCTGGTCCGGCCTGGCCCGATCGACACCGACATGAACCCGGCCCATGGCGCTCTAGCACCTGCGATCTTGCCGAGCCTGTCGATTGCCCGATACGGTCGGACCCGAGAGGTCGCAGAGGCCGTTGCGTTCCTTGCGGGGCCAGGCGCTGGCTATATCACCGGCTCGGGCATTCTCGTCGATGGCGGCATAAGCGCTTGAACTTTAGGCAAGGCGGGACCTGCGATTGGCAAGCCAGGTTCTCGCCGCGAAATTGGAGATAGACATGGAATATACGCGCCTTGGAAATACGGGCCTTGAGGTTTCCCGGCTCTGCCTTGGGTGCATGAGCTATGGCGAGCCCGATCGTGGAAGCCACCCCTGGACGCTAACGGAAGAACAAAGCCGCCCCTTTATCCGCAAAGCAATCGAATTGGGGATCAACTTCTTCGATACCGCCAACGTCTACTCGGATGGAACGAGCGAAGAAATCCTCGGCCGCGCGATAGGGGACTACTCGACGAGAGACGACGTGGTCATCGCCACAAAGGTCAACGGTCGGATTAAGCCCGGACCAAATGGGGCCGGCCTGTCGCGAAAAGCTATTCTTTCGCAGATCGATGCCAGCCTGAAGCGGTTGGGGACTGACTATGTCGATCTCTACCAGATCCACCGCTTCGACCACCACACGCCGATCGAGGAAACGCTGGAAGCGTTGCATGACGTCGTAAAGGCGGGCAAAGCCCGCTACATCGGTGCGTCGTCGATGTACGCGTGGCAGTTCTCGAAAATGCTCGCTGTCTCGCAGGCGAACGGATGGTCACGGTTCGTATCCATGCAGAACCACCTGAACCTGCTGTATCGTGAAGAGGAGAGAGAGATGCTCCCGCTTTGCAAAGCCGAGGGTATTGGCGTTATCCCGTGGAGCCCGCTCGCACGTGGCCGTCTGACCCGCGATTGGAGCGCGCAGAGCGATCGCTCCGAAACTGACGAGATCGGAAAGGGCCTTTACACCCGCACCACTGAGGACGCCGACAGACGCGTGGCGGAGGCGGTTGCCAGGATTGCGCAGGAGAGGGAAGTGCCCAGAGCACAGATTGCGCTGGCATGGGTTCTATCTAAATCCGAGATCACCGCACCCATCATCGGCGCAACCAAGTTGCAGCACTTGGACGACGCCGTCGCCGCGCTTTCCATCAGGCTCACCGACGCTGAAATACAAGCTCTTGAGATCAACTACATTCCCCACTCTGTCGTCGGGTTTTCCTGACGACAGAGTGTTGGTTCGACTGATCTGGCGGCAACAGGCTGAAACACGTGAATATGGAGAAAGCATTTGAAGACAATCGGTATACTTGGCGGAATGTCCGCGGCCTCGACCCAGATTTATTATCGGGAACTCTGCAGGCTGACGCGCGAGCGCCTTGGAGGACTTCATTCTCCCGAGCTGCTCATACGATCGGTCGACTTCGACGAAATCGAAAAGTTACAGGCATCCTCCGAGTGGGACGCGGCGGCAGATATCCTCAATGAAAAAGCCATTGCTCTGGAGCGCGGAGGTGCCGACTTGCTTATCATGGCGACCAATACCATGCATAAGGTGGCGGACAAGATCCTGAGCGGGGTCTCGATCCCGTTCGTACACATCGCGGATGCAACTGCGACCGCCATCCTGGACGGAGGTTTCCGCAGGCCGGGCCTGATGGCGACCGCCTTCACTATGGAACAGAATTTCTACACCGACCGGCTGACCGCGCGAGGACTGTCACCAACAGTTCCTGACGCCGATGATCGAGCGGAAACTCACCGCATCATCTATGACGAGTTGTGTCGCGATGTGGTTCGCGAGGAAAGTCGCTTGACGTATGAACGGATTGCGCAGGGACTGATTGATCAAGGCAGTGATTGTCTTATCCTAGGCTGTACCGAGGTAGGGATGCTGTTGAATCAGGGTAATGTCGGCGTCCCCGTCTTCGATACGACCCTGGTTCACTGTGAAGCCGCCCTTCGAGCTGCTTTGCAGTGACATGCTGCCCATGGGCGACTGGTTTGCGGGAGCATGCGAGAGCATCGGTTAGCCCTGCTCACCAAGATGATGGTGGACCCACTTGGCCTCTTCCGACGCGGTGCGTCCAAAATGCCTTCTAAAATCGCGGCTGAATTGTGCAGGGCTGACATAGCCCACCGACGCAGCTACGTCTGCAATGGTCCCGCTCTGGCTGGCGATCATAAGTCGGGCCTCATGGAGCCGCATCGCCTTTACATATTGCATCGGACTTGAGCCGGTCAGCTTTTTGAAATGGACGTGATAGGAAGGAACGCTCATGCCCACCTCTTTGGCCAGATCCGCCACGGCGATTTCGGTAGCGTAATTCTCCCGTAGCCACGTCACGCTCTCGACCAGTTTTCCCGAGGTTCCTTTGCGCTGAAGGGCCGCGATCACCGCGTCACCCTGCGGCCCTGACATGACCCGGTAATGCAGTTCACGAAGGATGGAATTCCCGAGCACGGCGACATCGACCGGGTTGCCGAGTACAGTCAGCAGGCGATACAGGACGTCTCCGATATTGCGATCCATTTTGCTCGAGAGCAGCCCTCGCGGTTTGGCGCCTGAGGGACCTGCGAGTTCTTCCACCTGCAGAGCAATCTCGGCCGCCATCCGCATATCGAACTCCAGATAGACGGCAAGTAATGGCCGTTGTGGACTTGCCTTTGAAGTCATCCGGAATGGAACGGGTACCGAAACAGCGAGATAATGGTCCTCGTCATAGAGGTAGACTTCGCCTTCCAGGATGCCTTGCTTGCTCCCCTGCAAAACGAACACTGCCCCCGGCTTATAGAGAACCGGAACGTCATCTAGTACCGCTTCAGTGCGCAGGATACGGAGACAACTGATCCCGGTCTGATTGTAACCGAGGCGAGGAGCCAGTTGTTCGGCCACGGCGACAAGGCGGTCATGTGCGACGGACTGTTCTTCAAAAATCATAGGATTAGTCAAGCCAATTAGAGAATCCGCAATCGAGTTCAGCTGGCCTTCAGATTATCTGTCATCCACGGTTAATCAAGGAGTTTCAGAAATGTCGAGCAAAACGTTTTTCATAACAGGGGCGAACTCGGGCTTTGGATTGGCGATCGCCACCGCCGCAATGGAAGCCGGTCACACCGTCATCGGGACCGTCCGCTCCGAAGCCTCGCGCGAAGCGCTGGCAAAGAGCCTCCCGCAACTGCGCCCGGTCCTCTGCGACGTCACAGATTTCGACCGCATCCCTGACGTCGTCCAGCAAGCGGAGGACGAACACGGGCCAGTCGACGTGCTGATCAACAATGCCGGATACGGTCACGAAGGCGTGCTCGAGGAATCGCCACTTGAAGAGATGCAACGTCAGTTTGATGTGAACGTGTTCGGCGCCGTCGCTGTGGCCAAGGCATTTCTTCCGAGGTTCCGTGAGCGCCGCCGTGGCTTTATCGTGAACGTCACGTCGATGGGCGGTATGATCACCATGCCCGGCATCGCATATTACTGCGGCAGCAAGTTCGCTCTTCAGGGCATTTCCGAGGTCATGCGCTCGGAAATGGCGCCGTTTGGAGTTCACGTGACAACGCTTTGCCCTGGCTCATTCCGGACAGACTGGGCTGGGCGTTCGATGGTCCGCACAGACAGGTCGATTGCGGATTACGACAGCCTGTTCGATCCGATTCGCGAGGCGCGTCAGGCCGTAAGCGGCAAGCAGCTCGGTGATCCCCAAAAACTGGCCGCCGCTGTGCTTACTCTCATTGGATCGGACAATCCTCCGCCGCAGCTCCTTCTTGGCAGCGATGCCCTCAGCCACGTGACGGCGCGGATCGAGCGTTTGCAGCAGGAACTCGCATCGTGGAAAGCTCTTACGGTCTCCACAGACGGTTAGAAGCAAGACGAGCTTTTTGCTATTGACGATCTGCCTACTAGAAGGTAGACAGATTCCATGAGCAACCTTTCGAATACTTCCGACGAAATCCTGGCCTCTGCGCGCAACCTCATCATGAGTGGGGGTTACAACGGGTTCAGCTATGCAGATATCTCGGAAGTGGTCGGCATCCGCAAGGCCAGCATCCACCACCACTTCCCCAGCAAGGTCGATCTGGTGCGTGAGCTGGTCAAGCGTTACCGGGAAGACGGGCAGGCGAGCGTTGTCACTCTCGAACAGAACGTTCCAGACGAATTGGACATCCTCAAAGTCTATGCGAACCACTGGGCCAAATGCATCGAGGATGCGAGCAGGCCCTATTGTGTTTGCGCCTTGCTTGCCAGTGAACTGCCATCCCTTCCGCCGGAAGTCGCAACCGAGGTGACGAATTTCTTTCGCTTCATTTCATCGTGGCTGACGACGGTCATGGAACGTGGCTACAAAAGCGGGACGCTCAATCTCACGAGCGAACCGCATGTCGAAGCCGAAGCGTTTCTGGCGACGGTATATGGGGCGATGCTCTCGGCGAGAGCCTACGGGAAACCGGAGGTCTTTTCGACGATACTTTCACCTGCTCTCAACCGCCTTAAGCTGACTGTCTCTCACTAATCCTGCGTGGCTAGCCTGCTCAGGTAAATCGCGTCCATCAAATCTACCAACTAGTAGGAAGATTAAAATGAAAAATGCTTTCCCCGCTTTTGCCTTCGGGCTGGCCAGCGTCTTTTCTGTAACCGTCATTTCGGCACCCGCATCTGCCGAAGATAAGAAAGCCGCGCCGATCCATGTCCGCGGCAGCATCGTCGACTACCAGGGTTCAACGCTCAAAGTGAAGACGCGCGAAGGCGAGACAATCGATATCGCGCTTGCCGACGACTGGAAGGTGGCTGGGGTCGCGGATGCCAAGGTCACAGATATCAAGCCGGGCGATTTCGTGGGTATCGCATCCTTGCCAAGGGCCGACGGCGGCGACGGAGCGCTTGAGGTCCTCATTTTCCCGCCGACAATGAAGGGCACAGGCGAGGGTAGCTACGGTTGGGATCTGAAGCCCGACAGCAGCATGACCAATGCGACGGTCGCAGATGCCGTTAAAGGCGTCGATGGCCGTACTGTCACCGTGACCTATCATGGCAAGGAAAAGAAGATCGCCATTCCGGATGGGACACCTGTCGTGACCATCGCTGGAGCCACCAAGGATGATCTCGTTCCTGGCGCTATTGTCTTCATCACCGCCGAAAAGGCTGCAACCGGCCCGATCGCCCACCAGGTGGTGGTCGGCAAGAATGGCGTGGTTCCCCCCATGTGAAGACCACGCCGTCACTGGCCGGAGCAGCCGCCTTACTGCTTCGGCCAGCGACTACAGATCGACGCTGCTTGATCTTCAGCCGTAAAATGCCACAGATGAAAGACGTTGAGATGAGCGCAAACGCTTCCAATGACAATGTTCAGTATCCTCGGACGATCTTCATCCGCCGCCACTCCGTTGTAACCCGGCTCACGCACTGGCTGAATGTGCTTTGCCTGAGCTTCCTTCTTTTGAGCGGGCTGCAGATCTTCAATGCCCACCCGGAGCTTTATTGGGGTCATTTTGGCGCGGACGGCGACCCCGCTGTCCTGACAATCGGCTCCGACGATGATGCAGGCTTCCCAAGCGGCTTCTTGCGTGTCGCAGGGCTACAGATCCCTACAACCGGCGTCTTGGGTGTTTCCAATGTTGATGGGGAGCCGACTGCGCGAGCTTTCCCGTCCTGGGCGACAATTCCCTCGTTCCAGGATCTCGCGGCTGGGCGTCGCTGGCATTTCTTCTTCGCCTGGCTGTTTGTGATCAATGGTATTCTCTACCTGGGATTCAGCCTGCTGAGCGGACATTTCAAGCGAGACCTGGCGCCGAAGGTGAACGAACTCTCGCCTCGCCACCTCGGCCGCGAGGTTCTCGACCATGCTCGTCTCCGCTTCCCCGAAGGGGAGGAGGCCAGGCATTACAATGCACTTCAGAAACTGACCTATCTGGCGGTCATTGTTATTCTGCTGCCTCTCATGGTCCTGACGGGTCTGACCATGTCACCCGGGGTGGATGCCGCTCTTCCCGCATTGGTCGATGTATTTGGCGGACGCCAGTCCGCGCGCACCATCCATTTCATCACAGCGTCAGCGCTTGTCATCTTCGTCATCGTCCATGTGGCAATGGTCGTCCTTTCCGGGACCTGGAACAACATCCGCTCGATGATCACCGGACGCTATGCGATCCAGGAAAAAGGCCCGAAATCATGAGCAAGCTCTTTACTCGACGCCGCTTTCTGATTGGCGGCACACTTGGCGCTAGCGCCTTGACCCTTTCCGGATGTGATTTGCTGGACCAAAACGCAGACGTCGCCAATGTTCTCCGTTCAGCCGAGCACCTGACGCTGAAGGCGCAGAGACTGCTTCAGGGGCGTGATGCTCTGGCCCGTGAGTTTGATGAGAAGGATATTTCTCCGTCGTTTCGCGTCAATGGAACGATCGCTCCCGACAGCGACGAATATGTTGAATTGGCTGAAGGTAATTTTTCCGCTTGGCGATTGAAAATTGACGGCCTTGTTGAGCGTCCGCGAGAGTTTTCGCTCGCAGATCTGAAGGCGCTCCCGGCGCGCACGCAGATCACCCGTCATGACTGTGTCGAGGGATGGAGCGCCATCGGCAAATGGACGGGCGTTCCTCTCGCCAGCTTGCTGCGGCTGACTGGGCTGAAGGCGACGGCGCGTTATGTCGTGCTGCATTGTGCCGACGAACTTGAAAAGACGCTCGATGGCAGCGGCCGCTATTACGAGAGCATTGATCTCATCGATGCGGTTCATCCACAAACCATCCTTGCCTACCAGATGAACGGTCAGGACCTCAGCGTCGGCCACGGCGCCCCCTTGCGTCTCAGGGTCGAGCGGCAACTGGGCTACAAGCAGGCCAAGTACATCATGCGCATCGAACTGGTCGATAGTTTCGCCGGCCTGTGGGGTGGGAACGGCGGCTATTGGGAAGACCGCGGTTACGAATGGTACGCCGGCATCTGAGGCAATCAAACAGCAAACCACGGGATCACAGTCATGAGCAGACGCCAAGTTCAAAAAGTAATGCCTATCTCCGCGACCGCTTCTTCGCCACCGGTTGAGATCGGCCAAACCAACTCGATCCTCTCTGATCCCGACGGCCGATGGGTCGCAAAGCGACAGGGGGAGATCAACGAGGCATTCGAAAAGCGCATTCGCTTGGAGAGCGATCACGGCATTGATTTAGTGACTCCGTCGCACGACAGCGCACATAACGTCGAGCTCTTAGAGAAGCCAGCTGCGAAACTCTCCGGCGAAAGCGATCGAATTGGTCGATTTGAGTGGGACGAGAATACTGCATTTGGCAAACAGGTCGGTTTCTTCTGATCGACCTCGCTTTACAAAATCTCATCATTCAAGAAAGTGGAAAAGAACAATGGCAAACAATCAGACCTCCCTTGCCGCGAGCGGCAACGAGCAATGGCTCAAGCAATATTACTTCACGCGTGCGGCGTTCTCGTTGTTGTGGGTCACAGCTGCCTTGACCATAGGGCAGCAATCATTTGCGATAGCTGCCGCACTCCTGATCGCCTATCCGGCTTGGGACGCCGCCGCGAACGTTATTGACGCGGCCAGGAGCGGTGGCTTGGCGGTCAACCGCAGCCAGGCGATCAATGTCACTGCAAGCTCGATCATGACAATTGCCGTGATCATCGCGTTGACGACGAGCATGAACTGGGTTCTTAGCGCATTCGGCCTATGGGCAATTTTTTCAGGGTTGCTGCAGCTTGGAACTGCCCTCCGGCGTTGGAAAACGAGTGGAGGTCAGTGGGCGATGATCTTGAGCGGCGGCCAGTCCGCTCTGGCAGGCGCTGTCTTCATGTACCAAGCGCAAATGCCGGAGGAACCTTCGATCTCCACGGTCGCCGGATATGCGGGCTTCGGAGCATTCTATTTTCTTGTTTCGGCAATATGGTTGAGTATGAGTCTGTCGCGTCGTGGTATGAGTGAAGCAGAACATTAGACTCCTGTGGAGCTCTTGTTAAACGGCAGCTTGCTTCAATCCTGGCTTATGACGAACGGCGCAGGATTCTAATGGCAACTCACATTCGCAAATCGAGCAATAAGAGCGCTATCAATTGGTTAGTGCAGGAGTAGATCGCGGGTTCGATTCTCTTCAAGACCAGCAACGTCAAGCGTCCGACCCGCACTCAAGCTATTCCAGATAAGGCCGGAGCACCTCTTCGATCCATCCCATGAATGCTCGGACACGGCGTGACAGGTTGTGGCGATGCGCGACCACAAGCGACACGTCCAGCGGCTCAGGACGGAAATCCGGCAGGACTTCAACGAGTGCTCCGCTTTCCAGGTGCTGGCGTATCCCGGAATAGGCTGCCTGGATCAGTCCCATGCCTGCGAGACCGGCAGCCTCGTAAGTCTGCACACTGTTGACATGCAGCGCGCCGGGAAGCGGAAGCGTCGCAAAATCTCCGCCACTCCCGTCCGGATACTCCCAACCATAAGGCTTGGCGCCGAGTATCCTGCTGTAGTGGATTACACGGTGCGTCTGCAGTTTCAGGTCTTCCAGAGTTCGAGGGATACCATGGCTTGCCAGGTAGAGTGGGCTCGCCGCATTCACCATGCGCAGCCGGCCGAGCCGACGGGCGATCAGCGTCTCATCCCCGATCGGTCCGATCCGGAGAACGCAGTCGAAGCCCTCCTGAACAAGATCGACCTGCCGATCCGTGCTCGATATCTCCAGCTCCAGCTCTTGATGGGAAGCCATGAATTCCGGCAGGGCTGGTATGATCGTCGTACGCGCGAGTTCTGTCGGCAGATCGACCCGCAGGCGGCCTTTGAGCGCAACGCTATCTTTCGCAAACATCGATTGTAGTTCGTCTACGTTGGCAAGCAGGTCGCGCGCGCGCGCATGGTAGGCCCGTCCGTCTTCCGTGAGTTGCACACTTCGCGTCGTCCGGTGCAGCAATCGAACGCCGACATCCTCTTCGAGCTTGCGAACGGCGGTGGAGGCGCGCCCCTTCTGTATGCCCAGGCTATCCGCCGCGCGGGTAAAGCTCCCCATCTCGGCAACCCGGATGAAGATGAGGACTGGCTCAAGGTCATGCATTTAACACGTCCCGATTGGATCGGTTTGGAAGAACAATCTGTTCCTTATAGCGTGGTTTGTCATCGATTGGCAAAACAGTAGTTTTGGCCTGGGCACGAACAATGCTCTGTCGATACGACGGAACGCCCAAGCGCTAAGGACATACAATGACCCAATCAAGCACCAAGACCGCCGTCGTTTACCACTCCGGCTACGGACACACGAAACGGCTCGCAGAGGTAGTCGCCGAGGGCGCATCCGCGTTGCTGATTGCGATCGATGCCGAAGGCAACATCTCGCAAGACGCGTGGGACGCTCTCGATGATGCCGATGCCATCATCTTCGGGTCACCAACCTACATGGGCGGCCCTAGCTGGCAGTTTAAAAAATTTGCCGACACCTCTTCAAAGCCGTGGTTCGGTGAAAAGTGGAAGAACAAGGTATTTGGCGGCTTTACCAACAGCGCCAGTATCAACGGCGACAAGCTCAACACCCTGCAATACTTCGTCCTCCTGGCAGGCCAGCACGGTGGCGTGTGGGTCAGCCTCGCCATGAAGCCTGCAAACGTCAAGGCATCCAAACGTGACGATCTGAACAGAATGGGCTCGTACATCGCGCCAATGGCACAGTCCGACGCAGATGCGGCCCCAGGCGAAATGTCGCAAGGCGATCTTGAGACAGCCCGGCTTTACGGCGTCCGCGTTGCCGAAATCGCCAGCCGATTTGCAACGGTTCAGACGGCCTGAGCACCAACGGATCAGTTACCGAAGGATCGACCAATGTCTATTGGTGAGCAGAACCTCTATATCGGCGGGCACTGGGTGCCTTCCGAAAGCGGCAAGACCTACGAATCTGCGAACCCTTTCACCGGAGGCGTGGCCACGCGCGCTTCGGCTGCGACCGCCGTCGATGTCCAACGTGCTGTGGACGCAGCGCAGGACGCCTTCGGGAGCTGGGCTTCGTTGCCTCCGAGCAAACGTCGGCAATATCTGTTGGCTGCGGCCGACGCCGTCGAGGCGCGCGCCTCAGATATAATAGAAGCCATCACGACAGAGATGGGAGGACCCGCCGCCTGGAGGAAATACAACGTCAAGGTCCTGGCGGAAAAGCTCCGTTTTGCTGCAGACGGCAGCTACCAGGGTTTGACCGGTGAGGTCATCCCGTCTGAAAATCCGTCGCGAACGATGATTGTCATCCGCAAGCCTGTGGGGGTCGTCGTCAGTATCGTGCCCTGGAACGCTCCGGCACTGCTCGTCGGCGCGTCGGTGCCGGCCGCACTCGTTCTCGGCAATACAGTCGTCATCAAGGCGTCGGAGCAGACACCCCGGACGCACGGCCTGGTGACGGAATGCTTTGTCGATGCCGGTTTCCCGGCTGGCGTGGTCAACCCTCATCACCAACGCCCCCGAGAGCGCGGGCCAGGTCGTGGAGGCCTTGATCGCCCATCCGAGCGTGCGCCGCGTTCACTTTACCGGATCGACGCGGATCGGCCGTATCATTGCGAAAAAGGCCGGGACCTATCTTAAGCGGGCCGTGCTCGAACTGGGCGGCAAGGCGCCGTGCATCGTTCTGGCAGATGCGGCTTGCTAGTCAAGGAATTGGTGGCGCTCGGGCGCTACCCGTGGCATGGCGCGCTCGGCCGGTTCAGCAAGACCGATCGGGAGAAGGTTGACGAGGCAATGACCCTGACGGATGTCGTGGGCATGGCGGACCGCCTCGTCGAGACCCTCTCGGGCGGTGAGCGCCAGAGGGTCTGGCTGGCAATGCTTGTCGCTCAGGACGCGGAATGCCTGCTGCTGGACGAGCCGATCTCGGCCTTGGACATCGCTCACCAGATCGAGGTTCTGTCGCTGGTCCAGGGGCTGAGCCATACGAGGGGCCTTGGCGTTCTGCTCGTGCTGCACGACGTCAACATGGCGGTCAGATTCTGCGACGAAATCATTGCGAACACGAGGCCGGACGTCTCGTGGGTCGGTGTGGCGTCGTTCAAGCTGCCTACTTCTCCCATGGGTTGATCACCGTAGCGTCCGTGTCTTCGAAATCCTTGACGTTGCGGGTGACAAGGATCAGATCGTGGACGATCGCGGTAGCAGCGATTAACCCATCTATATCACCACGCGGGCGGATCGCGGCGATACGCCCCCATTCGACGGAAATTTCGTCGGTGACGGGTAGGATGCGATCGATGTGATCATGGCGCAGCTTGCGTAACCATTCCGTCAGATGGGCTGCCGACCGCGGATCGGATTTCTGCTTCAGTGCAATGCCGCGCATAATTTCTCCCAAAGTCAGGGCACTCAGATGAACACTCAGGGGATTGACTGAACGCAACCATGATACGGCCTCTGGTGTGCCGCGCCGTGCTTCGGAAACAATGTTGGTGTCAACGAGGTACATCAGAAAGCCACGTCTCGGCTAGGGGTTTGGCTGCGCGTTTCGACTGCCTCTACGAGTTCATCGTCCCAGACCGGCCCGTCAAGTAGAGCGTCAACAAAGGTCGGCTGCCCGGCGCGCAACGCATCATAATCGCGGGCGGACAGAACGACGGCGGTTCGTTCGCCGCGGACGGTGATTTCCTGCGGCCCTTCATGGCGGGCCTTCTGAACCACTTTCGAAAACTGGTTCTTAGCATCCTGTAGCTGCCACTCCATCCTTCCGCTCCAATCTGGCTAGTCTGTCTAGCTATACATATATTCTCAATCGGCGGCGATGAAAAGCGCCCTTTTGATCCGGGAAGGGCTGGTTTGTTCGATGTGGAAACCAAATCGACGCCGGGGATGCGGACGAAAACTTGGACCACCAAGAGGTAGTTCATGTATGCCCATGCAGACACAATTCGGGCGGTCGAGCTGTATATCAAGCTCGGTAAGCGAGTTAAGGCGACGATCCGCCAGTTGGGTTATCCGACCAAGAATGCGCTAGGGAATTGGTACCGCGAATACGAGCAGCACCGCGAACTGCGCGTTCGTTCTGTAGCTCGCGCGCCGATGTTTTCTGACACCCAGAAGCAGGCGGCGCTTGAGCACTATTCGCTTGCCGCTGGTCCGATCACGATAGGAGCGGCTCTGGCTATTTTTGCGTTAGCCTATGCCGCGTTAGAGTACCGCAGTTCCCGCTCCAGGTAGATGCTTATCGCGGGAGCGCGACGGGATCCACAAACGGGCCTCGCTCACCAACTCCCGCGTCGTCCCGTCCGCAAATGCCACGGTCAAGGTCTCGGATCGCAGATTGACCGTGATCGAATCTTCCGTGCTGTCGGCGAAACTGATCGTGGCCGTCCTGCCGTCGACGGTGATCTGGACGTTGTCAGCGGTCAGCGCCATCCATCATCAGTTTATAGGGGAAGGATCGTCATGGAGCGGGAGCAACGCGCTGCGGCTGCAACCGGTGCCATCGTCTCCCTCGCGCCCTAAGATCAACCCGCACGAAACTCTCTATGATCAGGTCCCCGATGCTTCAGCGGAATGAGAATCAGGGAGATGCAGGCGGGTCCTTTGACGGTCCACGTTCTTGCTGACGTAGTTTTGGCGCTGTAAATTGCCCGAGCGCGCGCGGCGTCCTACCGGGAGGCTCCCAATGGCCGAAGTCTAGTTGTTCCACTACGGCACAGGGACTGACACCGGGCGTGCGGCGTCCATGCAGAAGCAACCGTCGTTGGTTCCGGTCACTTCAAGGCGCGTCATCACACTGCTCGCAATCATTCCGGCGCTAGGCGGCGCCATGGCACGCCGTTCGAAAACAATGATGTTATCCACCGGACGAATGCTTCTGTTCGCGCCGGCGCGAACTCCTTGGATGGCCGGACAAGATAAATTCCCTCGTTTGCAAGAAACCGCCAATCCGGTAGCGCGTGAACTAATGTGCCTCTTTTGAAATCTTCTGACATCGACCAGTCTCCGAAAGCGGCGATGCCGATGCCCTGTCTTGCCGCTTCGAGCAACGCACCAATGTCGTTCGACCGATAGTTTCCATCAGGTAGGATCGTCTCGCTTAGACTGCCTTTCCGCAACTTCCATTCAGGGGATGACACCGGCCCCGTGTAGCGCAGCAGATTGTGAGCTGCGAGATCCCTGGGATGGCAGGGAGTTCCGCGCCGCTCAAGATAGCTCGGAGATGCGCCAAGCACTATCTGATGATCTGCGAGCTTCCGAGCAATCAACCGGCTGTCGCCAAGTGTTCCAAGGCGGACCGCCGCGTCGAAGCCCTCACCGACCAAGTCGACGAAGCGCTCGGCATAGTCGACCTCGATATCGAGCCCGGGGTACTGGCGGGCGAAATCCGGCAATGCAGGTGCCAGCCAATGCCGTCCCATGGCAGCCGGGAAAGCAAGACGCAGCCGCCCGCGCAGTTCGGATCCACCGGCTGCAGCTTCTTGCTCCGCTTCGAAGATGGCGGCGGCGGCGCTTTCCAGGCGCTCGGTCAGGCGCGCACCAACGTCCGTCAGCCGCACCCGTCGCGTCGTCCTCTCAAGGAGGCGCACGCCGAGCCGTCGTTCGAGCGCGGCGATGCGCTTCGAGACAATTGTTGGGTGACGTGCAAGAGCCAGACCTGCCGCGTTGAACGAGCATGTTCGAGCAACGGCTAGCAGTGCTGAATATTCGGCCGCGCGACCTTGATCCAGCTCCATACGACAAACTCCCTTCAAGTTGCTGCTTTGCGATGCCTATTGCTGCATTCTATGCAGGTATGTGCGGCGTTGCACGTGGTTTTTCGTGCTTGGGAAGAGCGCTATCGTGCTCGTGGCCCGTCCTGATGGCCCATGCATCCGTCTTGAACCTTGGAGTGATTAAGTGACCTGCCTAAAAAGATCTTTGAGTGCAAAGCCGCGATGGCTCGCCATTGCTGGCGCCGCTATCATCATTGCAACGACAGCGACGTTATCGCCCGTAGCCGAGTCAAAGGCGGCCCCGCTTGTCACGGGTCCCGTTGTTGCCTCTGGAGCCGAGCTTGAGAAGCTATTTGATGGCGGGTACTGGACAGAGGGCCCAGCAGTCGGCCCGGACGGCAAGATCTACTTCTGCGACCTGACCATGACTTTTGCCACCGGCATGGAGGCCGGCAATATCTGGGTCTACGATCCTGTCACAAGTCGGACCACGCTTTTCCGGTCGCCAAGCGGCATGGCGGCCGGGATCAAGTTCGACCATAACGGAAACATGGTGGTGACTGAAGGCGCAGACTTCGGCGGTCGAAGTGTCATCCGAACCGACGCAAAGACCGGGCGCTCCACTATCCTCGCCGGCCTTTACAAAGGCCGCCCCTTCAACGCTCCCAATGACCTGGATATCGACGATGAGGGACGCATCTATTTCACCGACCCGCGTTATTTCGGTTATGAGACGATGGAACAGCCCGTGTCGGGCGTATATCGCATTGACGATGATGGTTCGGTCCATCTTATTCTAGCAGACATTGCTCGACCAAACGGCATTGCACTATCGCCGGATCAGAAGACCCTTTACGTGGCTGAACTGGATCCACTGATGAGTGACTGGCGCATCGACCGAGTTCCGCAGACGAATGGAGCGATGCGACTGCTGGCCTACGACTTGGCAGCCGACGGTAGTGCCAGTAATCAACGAGTTCTTGTCGACTACGGAAAAGAGACCGGCCCTGACGGCATTGCGGTGGATTCGGCTGGGAACATCTATGCTGCAGTCTCCGCAGCCAGTCGTCGTGGCGTTCGGGTCTACAACCCGGATGGAAAGGAGATCGCTTTCGTTCCTGTTCCCGATGTCAGCGCGGTAACCAATATTGCACTGGCATCCGAAGGTGACCGGACCTGGCTCTACATTACCGCGACCAAAGCGCTCTATCGCATCGAGACCAAGATACCTGGACGGGCACGATAATATCGTCTGCCGGTACAGCTCGCACCGTCGCTTTCATAGTGTAACGAATGAGAGCCTTCGGCATTATGCTGTGCTGGCCCGCTAAACGAGCAAGCTTGGCGCTGACCATCTCCGCCTTGTTGAAACTGTGCGGGAGCTTCATCGCCTCGGATCGCGGCTTCGCCAATGCGCGCCGTAGATCTCGTAGGGGTTCAGCACCTTGCATCGCGGTTAAAGCCGACCCAGGCAACTGCTCTGGCGACCAAGACGAGACCTGCACTGATCGCAGTCTTTGACCTTACAGGGAAGAATGTCAGATAAGGTGTCCAAGGCAGCACATCCGTATTATTGCAAAAGAAGGCCGGACAATACGGTATGGATCGTTCGACTGCTATTGACCATCTTCGCCGTAGCGACATCAGGATGAAACCGTGGAGCGCCGCCAACACGCATAGTCGCGTCACCCGGCCCGTTCGCCTTCGCGCCGTCCTATTCCTACGGGCGGACGGATATCAAGGTCACCGAAGCCCTCGACGAAGCGGAGTTCTTCAACGGTACCGCGTCCTTTTCCGCCGTGCTGCCGGAAGATTTCGCGCTGCAGGGTTTCGGTGCCTGGCAGGTTTCGTCGAAGCCGCTGGTGACGGGCGACCAGCTGTTCCAGATCGGCGGCGCAACCACGGTGCGCGGATACGGCAATTCGGTCGGCGGCGGCAGCGGTTATTATGCCAATCTCGAGTTGCACAAGAGCTTCAACGGCGATTTCGGCGTGGTCGATCTGTTCACCTTCGTCGACAATGGCGCGGTCTATTCCATCAGCCCGTCGAAGATCAGCCTCACCGGCGTCGGTGCCGGCGTTTCCTATTCCTATAACCAGCGCCTGACGCTGGAAGCGACGCTCGGCGTACCGGTCGGTGATCCGGTGCCTAGCAGCCCGGATTATACGGTGTTCGCCCGGGTGATCGGCCGTATCTTCTGATAGGGTGCCGGGAGTGTTTAGGGTTGTCTGCGGGAGAAAGTCTTGAAACGTGTCGGTGTGATCGGACGCGGCCGCATTGCCGGGCCGGTGATCGAGGCCATCCGCAACAATGGCGACTGGCAGCTGGCCGGCGTTCTGGCCCGCAATCCGAGCCGGGAATTCGAGCTGCAGGCCGATGCATTTTTCGACCGTGACTATGACCTGATCATTGAGGCGGCCGGGCCGGAAGCCTTGCATGAACATGCGATCCGGGCGCTGGCAATGGCGGATCTGTGGACCGTCAGCGGCAGTGTGCTGGCCGATGATGGTTTCCGGCAAGCGGTCGAACGGGCCGGAGCGCAGTCCGGTCACCGGCTTCGGCTTCTGTCCGGCTCGATGGCGGGCCTCGATGGCGTTGCGGCGCAGGCGGCGGGCGGTGCTTCAAGGCTTGAAATCATCAACCAGCGGCCGGGTCTTGGCAAACAGGCGGGCACGGTGTTTTCCGGATCGCTGCGGGACGCGGCCGGGCTTTATCCGGACGAGGTCAATGCAGCTGTGGCCGTGGCGCTTGCGGGTCCCGGCATCAACGCCACGACCATGACGCTTGTCGATCCGGGTCCGGGGGGCGAACACCGGCTGATGCTGAAGGGTGACGGCGGTTTTGCGACGCTCGACGTCGATATCCTGATCCGGCCGTTGTCGCTGGGCCATCTGCATCCCGTGGCGGCGTCGATTATCGCCGCCCTGAAGGACGCAACGCGCCCGATCCGCATCGGTTAAACCCTCGTCACGCCTTCGGGTCGAGCGCGTCGTGCAATCCGTCGCCGAGAAGGTTGAAGCCGAGCACGGTCAGGAAGATCGCGATGCCCGGATAGATCGCCATCCACGGCGCGAGGCCAAGCGAGGAACGCGCCGAGTTCAGCATGCTGCCCCAGCTCGCATCCGGCGGCTGCTGGCCAAGGCCGAGAAAGGCAAGTGCCGCCTCGGCAATGATCGCGGTGGCGATCGCCAGCGTCGACTGTACCAGAAGCGGCGGCAGGGCGTTGGCGAAGATGTACTTAGTTAGGATCGTCGACGGGCGCACGCCCATGGAGCGCGCCGCCTCGATATATTCCTCCACCTTGATGATCAGCGTCTGGCCGCGGGCGAGGCGTGCAAAGACCGGCGCGGTGGAAACGCCGATGGCGATCATCGCATTGGTGAGGCTCGGGCCGAGAAAGGCGGCGAGCGCAATGGCGAGAATGAGGAAGGGAATGGCGAGAAACGCATCGACGACGCGCATCACCACCACATCCAGCACGCCGCCGGCAAAACCGGAAATGATGCCGATCGGTACGCCGATGGCAAAGGCGATCACCACCGAGACGACACCGGCGTAAAGCGAGGCGCGCGCGCCATAGAGCACGCGGGACAGCACGTCGCGGCCGAGTTCGTCGGTGCCGAACCAGTGTGCAGCCGAGGGCGCCTTGCGCACCAGGCCCCAGTTCGTCTTGATCGGATCGAAGGGCGAGATCAGCGGTGCGACGATGGCGATGACAACGAACAGCGCCACGATGGCAAGGCCGAAGACGGCGGCGCGGTTGCGCGTGAACCGGCGCACCATGCGTCTCAGCTCGGAAACGGTAGCCGCCTCGGTGGATCCGATGGCAACGGGGGCGATGGAAGGGCTCGATGCACTCACAGCGTTTTCGACCTCAGCTTCGGATTGGCCCAGAAATACAGGACATCGGCGAGCAGGCTCATCAGCACGAAGGCGGCGCCCGAGAGCAGCGTCACGGCCTGAACCGCCTGGTATTCGCGGTTGAACACCGCATCGACGACCATCTTGCCGATGCCGGGGATGGAAAAGATCTGCTCGGTCAGCACGGCGCCGGCCAGAAGCGTGCCGAACTGCAGCGTCGCGAGCGTGATGATCGGCACCTGCGCGTTGAGAAAGGCGTGCTTGAGGATGACGATCCACTCCCGCTGCCCCTTGGCCCGGGCGGTACGGACATAGTCCTGGCTCATCACGGTCAGCATAGCGCTTCGCGTGTGGCGCATCATGGCGGCGGCAAGCGCGGTGCCCAGCACGATCGCCGGCATGGTGATCGATTTCAGGCTCGCCCAGGGATCGACGAACGGGCTGACATAGCCGCTGGCGGGCAGCCAACCGAGGTTCACAGCAAACACCAGGATCATCATAATCCCCAGCCAGAAATTCGGGATGGAGATGCCGGAGAGCGCGGTGATCGTGACGACATGATCCCAGCCGCGGCCGCGCCAGATCGCGGCAAGAATGCCGGCCGGTATGCCGATGATCAGCGAGATGAACATGGCGGCCAGCGCCAGATGCAGGGTTACCGGGATCTTCGCCGCCAGCATCGGGCCGATTTCCTCGCGCGTCCGGTAGGACACGCCGAAATCGCCATGCATGACGCTTGTGATCCAGTGCCAGTATTGCACGATGAGTGGATCGTTGAAGCCGTAACGTTCGCGAATTTCCGCCAGCATGGCGGGCGTCGCCTCGCCGCCGCCGATCACCAGCGCCGGATCGCCCGGCAGCAGCTGCTGGAGACAGAAGACGATGACCGAGATGATCAGAAGCGTTGGTATGGCGACCAGCAATCGCTGGATTAGGAAACCGATCATCAGCATCTCCTCTTTGCGTCCAGAGGGCGGGCCGCCGGAAAGGTGGCGGCCAGAGAGACGACCCGGAATGCCGGGTCGTCAGGCGCGGAAGGACTTGTTCTCAAGTCTGCTCAGTTCAGGGTCAGGCCGTCAAGCTTCGGGAAGCCGTCGCCGGTGGTGTGAAAGCCCTTCAGGCCTGCCTTGGCCACGAAAAGCGGCTTCTGGTGGTAGAGATAGAGAACCGGGCGATCCTTGACGGCGAGCGCTGCGGCTTCCTTGAAGATCTCTATGCGCTTTGCCGGGTCGGTCGCGGTGCGGCTCGCTTCCAGGAGCTTGTCCATTTCGGGGCTCTTGTAGCGGGTCAGGTTGCGGCCGCCGGTGGAGTGCAGCACGGCGAAGGCGACCGTATCCAGGTCGTTGGCGAATTGCGGGCCGATTGGGCCCCAGGATTCGAACTTGCCTTCGTCGGTCATCTTGAGCGTCGTGGCGAAATCGACGACGTCGAGCTTGATCGCAAATCCGGCGTCCGAGCCCATGGCTTGGATCATTTCACCGACGCGGACCGACAGCGGCCGGTTCGGCACGAGAATGGTGAAGGGCACCGGACCCTTGATGCCAGCCTCGGCGATCAGTGCCTTGGCCTTGGCGGGATCGCGTGCCGGGACCGGGAATTTCGAATTGTAGAAGGGCGAATCCGGTGCGGCGAACTGGTTGCCCGCCTGATACTGGCCGGCAAACGCAACATCGACGATCGCCTGGCGGTCGATCGAATATTCGAGCGCTTCGCGGATCTTCGGGTTCTGCATCGGGCCGTTGAAGTTGAAGTTCAGAACCAGCGTCTGGTTGTTGAGAACCGTGATCGGCAGGATCTGCAGCTTCTTGTCGCTGGCAAGCGAGGCGGCGTTGGACGGGTCGAGCTTTTCCATCAGGTCCAGCTCGCCGGACTGAAGGTTGGCCAGGCGCACCGCGTCATCCGGGATGATGCGGAAAATCACCTTGTCGAAGGAATATTTGGCGGCGTCGTAATAGGCCGTGTCCTTGGCGAGCACGATGCGATCCTGCGCGACACGTTCGACGAACTTGTACGGGCCGATGCAGACCGGTGCGCGGCCGAGGTTTTCACCGAGCGACTTGATCGCCGCCGGCGAGAAGATGATGCCCGGACGCTCGGCAAGCTTGGACAGCAGCTGGGCGCTTGGAACCTTGGTCTTGATGATGACCTTGTTGGCGCTCGGTGCCTCGACGCTGGCGATGGTCGAGATGTCGTCGGCGCGCTGCGAGCCCTTGCCGAGATAACGCTCGATGTTGATCTTCACCGCTTCGGCGTCGAACGGCGTGCCGTCCTGGAATTTTGCGCCTTCCACCAGATCCATCGTCAGGGTCAGGCCGTCAGCCGACCAGTTCCAGCTCTTGGCGAGACCGGGGGTCAGCGTCAGCTTGCTGTCCGTCCACATCAGGCGGTCGCACATGGCGGTCAGCACGGTGATGCCGGTCTGGGCGCGGTTGGTCATCGAATCCAGCGCGTCCGGATCGTCTGCGAGCGCGATGCGAAGATCGGCCGAATGGGCGGCTGCGCCAAACGCTGCGGTAGCCAAGGCCGCAAGCGCGACCGAGCGAATGTGAGAGGCGATGCGCTTCATATAATTTCTCCGTTCCCGTTTATTTTGATCTTTGATCAACTTTTTCTTGAGAGTGCCGTAAACCCTTCGGGCCGTCAATCCCTTGTTGCAGTGCGATCAGGCCGTTTTGTCGTCTGGAACCAGCACGAGGTTTCCATGTGGCTCGACGGTAGCCTGCCAGCCCGGAATGATCCAGACCGTCGTGTCATCCTGTTCTACGATAGCAGGGCCGCTGACGGCAAATCCCGATCGCAGATCGGCGCGCCGGAAGAGCGCGGCGTCCACCCATTCACCCTTATGATAGACCTTTCGCGTGCCGGATGACTGTGCCGTTCCGGTTTCGAGCACTCGCTCGACCTGTGTTTCGTTCAGGGCTGCAATCGCCAGGCGTACGGTGCTGACCCGAACTGATGCGGCGCGGTCGGCAAAACCGTAGAGCCGCTCATGTTCGGCATGGAAAAGTTCCAGCAGGGCCGCACCGTCAAGCTGCTCGCGCATCGCCTCGGGCACGAAGATTTCCAGCTCGTAGGCCTGGTCGGCAAACCGCATGTCGGCCTTGACCCGGAAGGAGAGCGCGGCACCGGAATCCGTTTCGCCGGCGATCCAGGCAAGCGATTCCTTCATCATGTCGGTGATCGCGTCGGCGACACGGGAGAACCCGTCGCCGGCCGGCGTCAGCAGCACACCGAGCGAGCGGGCAAAATCGCGGCGGATGTCGGCAAGGCTTGCGCCAAGAGCACAGAACGTGCCGGGGGCAAGCGGGATCACCACCTTTTCCAGCCGGGCTTCTTCGGCCAGCAAGGTGGCATGGGTGGCACCGGCACCACCGAAGGCGACCAGCGCGAACTGGCGATGGTCGAGACCGCGCCGCGCCAGCATTTTCGACAGTTCCACGGCCATCTTGGCGGTTGCGACCTTGAGCGCTGCCGCTGCCGCCTCTTCGGCCGGGTTTGCCACATCGAGGTTCAGTGCCCTCGCAAGCTTGCGCAGGCCTTCGACCGCCGGCTCCTTGGCCAGCTGCATGCGGCCGCCGAGGAAGGTGGTCGGATCGAGAATGCCGCTTGTGAGATAGCAGTCGGTGATCGCCACGCGTTCGCCGCCGCGACCGTAGCAGATCGGTCCGGGATCGGAGCCGACGCTTTCCGGGCCGATCTTCAAAATGCCCTGCGCATCGATCCAGACAGCCGATCCGCCGCCGGCGCCGATGGCGGTCACCGCCACGACCGGCAGGATGATCGGGAAAATGCCGACCTGGGCAAGCTGGGTATATTCCGGCTCGCCGCCCATGACGACGGCCATGTCGGTGGAGGTGCCCCCCATGTCGAGCGTCACGAGATGATCGCGCAGATCGGCCGGCGCCATCTTGACCGAGGCGACCACGCCGGCGGCCGGGCCGGAGAGCACGGTGTCGATCGGCCGGGCGCGGGCGGTCTGCAGGCTCACGGTGCCGCCATTGTTGGTGGTGATGAAGATCGGTGCGGTCAGGCCGAGCCCGCGCATGCGGCTTTCCAGCCGGTCGAAATAGGATTTCATCAGTGGCTGGATATAGGCGTTCAAGCCGGCGAGAAGGCCACGCTCGTATTCGCGCATTTCCGGCCAGATGGAGGCGCTTTCGGTCACCGGCAATTCGCCCAGCCGCTTGCGCAGGCCCTCCGCCACCAGCTGCTCCAGTTCCGGATGCCGGAAGGAGTTGATCAGCATCACCGCGACGGCCTTCAGGTCGGCGGCGCGGATTTCGTCCGCCAGCCGATCCAGTTCGGCCTCATCCGGCCTGTGCACGATCTCGCCATTGGACAGGCAGCGGGCATTGACCTCGAACACGAGATTGCGCGGGATGAGCGGCGTTTCCCGCTTGGCGGTGAAATCGAAGGCAGACGGCATGCGCGAGCGGGCGATTTCCAGCACGTCGCGATTGCCGCGGGAGACGACCATGCCGAGACGCGGTCCGTTGCGCTGCAGGATCGAGTTCAGCGCCAGCGTCGTGCCGTGCATGACCAGTTCGACATCGCTTGCCGCAATGCCGGCGCGGGCGAGCAACCCACCGATGCCGCGCTCGACGGCCAGCGACGGATCGCTCGGCACGCTCGGTTCCTTGAAGAAGACGCGTTTTCCCGTGCCGTTTTCAGCGGCGACGAAATCGTTGAACGTGCCGCCGACATCGATGCCGATCCGCCAGCCTGTGCGTGTCGTCGTCATGCCCGTGTCTCCTGTGCTTCCAGTGCCGCGACCAGATCGGCAAGTTTTGCCCGCAGGGTTTCCGCCCTGCCGGCCATGTCGGCAATATTGAAATGGCCTTCGGCCTTCAGTTCAGGCACCACGTCTTCATAGATGCTGCGCCGTTTCCGGCCGCGGATCGAGGCGGGGAAGCGGGTTAGCGTGCGGTTGAGGCGGGTGACGAGTTCGTCATCGAACACGGTTTCCCACAGCTTTCGGTTTTGGCCGAAATCGAAACCTTCCGACGCCTGATGCGCGCCGCGCAACTTGGCCGTCGCGTCCTGATCGACGCTGCCCTTGCGGATCACCACGCCGTAATCGCGCTCCGCGGATGCCTCGCTGACGAAGCCGCGCTCCACGTCGTACGATACCTCTTCGATCGGCCGGGTGAAGGGATCGCCAAAGCCGCCGCCGCCGGGGGTCATCAGGGTCAGCGTATCGCCACGCTTCACTTCCAGCATGTCGACGCGGTTGAGCTGTTTTTCATCCGGGCGGCCGATATTGAGAACGACTCGGCAAGGCGCGGAGGAACGCCCGCCCGATGCACCCCAGGGGGTGAAGAAGAACCGTTCGAGCCCGCGCGCCAGAACGGCGCAGTCGTCTTTCAGGATGCGGATCGTGTAGACGATGCCGGTGCCGCCGCGCCAGCGCCCGGGACCGCCGGAATCGGAGCGCAGCGCATATTCCTCGATCATCACGCCGGCTTCGTCCTCGGTGCGTTCGATCGGCGAATTGCGGGTGTTGGACAGGCCGGATTCGCGCCCGTCCACGCCATCGGACCCGTCGCGCGCGCCGGAGCCGCAGACGATCGACTGGATGACCATGGAGCGGCGAAGCCCGGTGACGGGGTCTGGCTCTGCCAGCACCACCGGCAGAACCGTGCCGCCGCCGGCGGCCGGCACCAGAGAAGGATCGGCCTTGTGCAGCGCGCCGGAGGCGACGTCGATCAGGCGCATGACGGTGGCGTGGCGCACACCGCAGGCGGCCGGATATTCCGGGTTGATCAGCGTGCCCTTCGGGGCTTTTGCCGTGATCGTATCCATCAGACCGTGGTTCAGCGGCGCAGACGGATCGTGGCTGGTGATCATGTGCATCAGCCGCAGCGTCAGGTAGGGATGGCGCAGCCCTTCGGTCGGCACGTTGAAGGCCGACATCAGCTGCGGATCGGTGCCCTCGTAATCGAGGTCGATCGCGCCGTCCTTGACGGTGACCTTGCAGCGGATGCGCACCGGCACCTGGCTGACGAAATCGTGGTCGAGATAATCCCAGAACTCGTAGGTGCCGTTGGGGATGCGCTTCAGCACTGCCTTGGCCTTGTCGGCTGCATATTCCGCCAGCATCGTTTGAGAGGCGACCAGCGCCTCGGCGCCATGCGCGGCGATGACATCGGCGATGCGCTGTCCGCCCTTGTCGAGGGCTGCCAGCATCGCCTTGACGTCGCCGAGATTGGTTTCCGGCGAGCGGCAGTTGGAGAGGTAGATCCGCAGGATGCCCTCGTCCATACGGCCCTCGTGAACGATCTTCACCGGCGGGATCTGCAGGCCTTCCTGGTAGACGTCGGAAAAGCGCGGCGAGATCGAGCTCGGCACGCCGCCGCCGATGTCCGACGTATGGGCGAAGGTCCAGCCATAGGCGACGATCTCGCCCTCGTGGAAATAGGGCTTGATGAATTGCAGGTCTGGCAGGTGGGTGGAAAGCCCGCCATTGGCATAGGGCAGGTTGGACAGGATCACGTCGCCGGGTTTCAGCGGTCCGATATCCTTGAATGACGGGTTGAGGTCGAGATCGACGAAGGCCGAGACGCCGAGCGCTTCCGGATAGGCGAAGAATTTGCCGTTGACCCCGGCAATCGCGGTCGAAAAGTCCGCCACTTCCTTGATATAGATGGTGCGCGCGGAGCGCACGAGCGTCAGCCCCATCTCCTCGGCGGCGGCCACCGTCTTGTAGCGCAGGATCTCGAGCGTCGTGCTATCCGGTATCATCGTGCTATTTCCCCTATGCCATTCCATCGTAAAATCGGGAGCCGATGGTTCTGGCTTTTCTGGTGCCGGCAAAGCTGCTTGACATTTGATCAAAGATCAACAACCTTTTTGAAGAACTTTAAACGGCGTCAAAGACCGTGGGAGCGATGCATGTCTGAAACGGGGATATCCCAGACCGACCATCTGTTCGAGCTCTACGACCTCAAGGTCGAGGTCGTGCGCTGCGGCGAGGGCAAGATATATTGCGGCGCCGAGCCGGGCGACCATTTCGAGCTGCGCGGCGAGATGTTGTATCTGCCGCCGGGGCAGGGGTTCTCGGTCTATTCGCTGGCGGCGGTGCTGCCGCTGCTGGCCGCCAAACAGCGGCCGACGCATCCGAACGACTGGATGACCTCCGATGCGGAAGTCGCCTGCCCCGATCCCAATTGCCCGACGCGGCTGCGCATCACGCGGCTGGCGCGCCGTGCCTTCAATCATAGTGATACGACGAAAGTGGCCCTGCCGGGCGAGGAGACAGCATGACACCTGCGGAAACCTGGACACCTGTGGAAACCACCGAAATCAGGCCGGGATACCGGATCAGCCGGGTGTTGAAGGGCGGCTGGCAGCTGGCCGGCGGCCATGCGGAGATCGACCGTGAAAAGGCGATCACCGAAATGGGCGATTACATCCGCTCCGGCATCACCACGTTCGATTGCGCCGACATCTATACCGGCGTCGAGCAGATGATCGGCGATTTCCGCCGCGCGACGATCGCGACCGGCGATGTGTCGCTTCTGGCGCCGCTCAAGGTTCATACCAAATGTGTGCCCGACCTGCAGAAACTGGCGACGCTGACCCGCGCCGAGCTGCAGGAAACCATCGACCGCTCGCTGCTGCGCCTCGGCCTCGACCAGCTCAACCTCGTGCAGTTCCACTGGTGGGATACGGATGTGCGGCGTTATGTCGAAGTGGCGGGCTGGCTTTCCGAATTCCAGAAGGAAGGCAAGATCGACCTTCTCGGCACCACAAATTTCAACACCGCCTGCATGCAGGAAATGACCGATGCCGGCGTCAATTTTGCGTCGATGCAGGTCCAGTATTCGCTGCTCGACAACCGTCCGGAAAAGACGCTGCTGCCGTTCTGCAAGGAAAAAGACATCAAGATCCTCTGCTACGGCACGGTGGCCGGCGGGTTCCTCAGCGATCGCTGGTTCGGCGTGCCGGAACCGGCGCATCCGCTGGAGAACCGTTCGCTGACCAAATACAAGCTGATCATCGACGACATGGGCGGCTGGGACATGTTCCAGGCCCTGCTGTCGACGCTGCGCCGTGTGGCGGACCGTCACGGCGTGCAGGTGGCTGATGTGGCGATGCGCGCCGCACTCGCCTTCCCGCAGGTTTCCGGCATCATCGTCGGCGTCCGTCATGGCGGTCATCTGGAAGCCCATGCCCGCCTGTTCGGCTTGGAGCTGACGGCAACCGACCACGCCGAGATCAAGGCGATCCTCGACCAGAAGACACCGCTGGAAGGCGACGTCTACGATCTGGAGCGTGATCAGAAGGGCCGTCACGGCCGGATCATGCACTACAATCTCAACGAGGAAAAACCGGCCGCCTGAGCCGGATTGTCGGATAAAGGGGAGGGCAGGATATGGTTTCGATCAGCACCAGCATCGCGTCGGGAAGTGTCGATATCATCGATGTGTCCGACCCGTCCGATATCAAACTTGCCCTCCGCCAGGATCCGAACGGCGTGTTCCTCGGCTGGTTTCACTTCCGGGTGTCCGGCGCGCGGGGCACGCCCTGCCGGTTCAACCTCGTCAATGCCGGCGATATCCTCTCCTGGCGGCTCGCCAACCGGGAGGATTACGAGCACGGCTGGCAGGGAACCGGGCCGATGGTGAGCTATGACGGCCAGACCTGGTTCCGTATTCCCGGCACGTTCGAAGGCACGACCTTCAGCTTCGAGCACACGCCGGAACACGACATCTGCTATTACGCCACCTGGGCGCCCTATGGCGCGGAACGCGAACATGCGGCGATCGCCCGGGCGCAGATGTCGCCGCTCGTGCGGCTCGAAACCCTGGGCACAAGCGTCGAGGGCCGGCCGATCGACATGCTGACGATTGGCGAGCCGGCGGCCGACAAGAAGAAATGCTGGATCATCGCCCGCCAGCATGCGTCCGAAACCCAGGGCGGCTATTTCGTCGAAGGCCTGCTGGACCGGCTGCTCGACCGGACCGATCCGGTGTCGCGGGCGCTGCTGTCGTCCGCCGTCATCTATGTGGTGCCGAACGTCAATCCCGATGGTTCCGCCAATGGCCTGACCCGTTCCAACGTCAAGGGCGCCAATCTCAACCGCGAATGGGTCAGCCCGTCGCTGGAGAACTCGCCGGAAGTTTTTCATGTGCGCGGCAAGATGGAGGAGATCGGGCTGGATTTCTGCATCGATTGCCATGCCGACAAGGAGCTTCGCTGCAATTTCATCTGGCCGTCGGAAAATGTGCCGACCTGGACGCCGGAGCGTCGCGGCATATTCGAGACGTTCGAAAACGCCTGGGCGCAGGCCTCGCCGGATTACGAGCTCGGCCATCCCTATCCCGGCGGCTGCCCTGAAGTAGCCGATCTCAGCATGGCCTGGAACTGGATCGGCAATCGTTTCCCGCATGCGCTGTCGATCCTGCTCGAACAGCCGTTCAAGGATGTGACGCGGTTCACCATGCCGGAAACCGGCTGGTCGCCCGCCCGCGCCTATCGCTTCGGCCGGTCCTTTGTCGAAGCCCTGAGGGCAACTGCCGGACGGCTCGGCTGATGCCAAATCTCATCCCGCCCCGATTGGTGACGGCCTGGGGCGGGCTCAGCGGCAATATCCGCGGCTCGCTGCTAATGCTGATCAACGCCCTGATCTTCTCGATCATGGTGGCGCTGATCAAGGTCAGTTCGAGCACCGTGCCGATCACGCTGGTGATGTTCTTCTCAGTGGCGACCCAGTTCCTGTTCATTGGGATGCGGCACTTTCGCGGTTTTGGCCAGGCGGTCATGGGCAGCACGCTGCGTGGCGCCCATCTTCTGCGGGTCTTCCTGCTGGTCTCCAGCATGTATGCCGGCTTTTCCGCCGTCGTGCTCCTGCCGCTCGCGGAGGCGACGGCGATCAGCTTTTCCAAAGCGTTCTTCGTCACCCTATTTGCCGCCATCCTGCTGAAGGAGGCCGTGGGGCCGAAACGCTGGCTCGCGGTCGCCATCGGTTTCGGCGGTATCCTCATTCTGGCTCGGCCCGGTGGTGGCGATCTTTCGGTGACCGGCGCCGCACTCGGCGTCATCTCGGCGGCGACGGCCGCGGCCGGCGCGATCTCGACCCGCTTCCTGGCCCAGCGCGATCCGGCATCGCTGCTGCTTCTCTACCAGACCGCCTTCGGCACGCTGATGCTGGCGCCCGTCGCGATCTGGAACTGGGTGTCGCCGGATCTCGCGACGCTCGGCGTCCTCGTCGGCACCGGGCTCCTCAGCGTCATCGGCAATACATCGATGATCATGGCGCTGAAGATGGGCGAGGCCTCGGCGCTGGCGCCGGTCGATTTCACCCGCGCCGTGTTCGCCGTGCTGATCGGCCTCGCCTTTCTGAGCGAGGTGCCGACCCTGACGGCGGTGATCGGCACGCTGGTGGTCATCGCCGGTGCGCTTCTTTCCCTGAGCCGTTCGCCGAAACCGCCGGATATCATTTCCTGACATTGGAGGCCCATCATGAGCTTTGACGATCTTCCCCCGCAGACGCCGATCAATCCGAACGCCGATCGTTACGCCGAGACCTGCCTTGAGCAGTCGCGCAAGGTCGCCGAGACGACCCGTTGCGTGCTCGATGTGGCCTATGGCCCAGACTACTGGCAGAAGATCGACATCTACCTGCCGCCCGAGCCAACGGAAAAGCCGGTGCCGGTGCTGCTGTTCTTCCACGGCGGCAATTTCACCCATGGCTACAAGGAATGGTGCGGTTTCATGGCGCCGGCGATCACCGCGTTTCCGGCGATCCTCGTTTCCGTGTCCTATCGGTTGGCGCCGCACACCTCCTATCGCGACATTATCGGCGACGCCTTCGCCTCGCTCGCCTATGTCCGCGCCCATATCGCGGAGCATGGTGGTGATCCGGATCGCATCTTCATCGGCGGCCATTCGGCCGGTGCGCAGACCGTCGCCCATATGGCACTGCGTCACGATACCCGCCGTGCCGCTGGTATTCCCGAAGATGGCATCAAGGGTGTGTTTGCGGTGAGTGGCAGCTATTCGCGGCGGCTGGCGGATCTGGAGGCAGATGAGAGCCTCCATGTCAGCCCCGAGACGCCCGACAGCCCGATCGAAACCGCCACGAAGACGTTTCCGCCCTTCTACATCACCTGGGGCGGCAAGGAGAAGGAACAGGTGCAGCGCGATGGTCTGGCCTTCGTCGAGGCATTGCGTGCCGCGGGCCAGCCGGTCGAATCTCACGCCTTTGCAGATGACGACCATTTCAGCATCCACCTCAACACCGCCAATCCGGACGATATCTGGACCCGGAAGGTGCGGGAGTGGATGCTGGGCTAGCTATTTGCGGTCCATGTCCGCGATATATTCGGGCAGGAGCTTTCCGGCGATCGCCCAATCCTCGCGATCCACCTCATGGAAAACGATATTGATGTGATCGGCAGGCGAATGGGCTATCTCCACCATCGCCTTGTTGATCGCGGCTGCGATGGCAGCCTTCTGTTCCCCGGTGCGCCCCTTGACCAGGGTGATTTGGACTACGGCCATTTCCAGCTCCGTTTGGGATGAATGCGCGGGGTCCAGAGCTGGACCCGCGTCATCGGCACATCATTTGCGATCCTGCGGAGCCAGCAGGTCGAAGAAACGGTTGATGTCATCCTCGATCGCGGCGCGCACGCCCTTGACGTCGCCCTTGTGCAGGGCGGCCATGGTGCGCAGATGCAGTTCCGCTCCCCGGCCGTCGCGGGCATCGAAATTTTCGGCGGCGCGGCGGATGTTCGGGCCGATCTGCAGCCAGAGCCCTTCGATGATCGGCGGCAGGATGGTCGAACCGGAGATGCGATAGAGCGTGAAGTGGAATTCCAGATTGCGCGAAACGCTCGATTCCACATGCAGCTGTTCGTCTGCCTGCACTTCCTCGTCGACGATTTTCGCCAGCGCCTCGATATCGGCAGGCGTCGCCCGTTCGGCGGAGATTTCAGCGGCGAGGCCTTCCAGTGCCAAGCGGGTGCGCCGCAGGTCTTCCAGCTGTTCATGGCTCATCAGCGGCACGCGGGCGCTGCGGTTGGGCAGGGCTTCGAGCGCCCGCTCGGCCACAAGCTGGCGGATCGATTCGCGCACCGGCTGGGCGCTGGTTCCGAACACCTCGGCGATGTCATGGATCTTCAGCGCCTGGCCGGGCTGGAAGCGGCCGACCATCAGCAGATGGCGCAGATGCTGATGGACGCGGGCCTGCACGGTTTCGCGCATGACGGGTGCCACGTCGGAAAGAAGCGTGCTGCTATCGATATCTGCCACGTTGTCTGCGCCCTCTCCCAGGCCTTTTACCGGTTAGTTGACCGATTTCGCTCCCATCGAAATCATATAATTGATCAAAAAACCAGATTTGAAAAACGTCATACACCCAACAATGTGCGGGTGAGGGGATGGTGTGGGTCCATCAGCCCGTTCGGAACGCTGAAATGGTGCTTGTCCGGCTCCGCATAGGCGCCGGTTTCAGCACCTAGCCCGGTCCAGATATTGGCCAGAAGCTCGTTGTGGCGCAGGAATTCGGCGCGCTCGTTGCCACCCACCCAGCAGAAGATCCGCGTGTTGGGACCCGGCTCCAGCAGCACCGGGCTCTCCCGCTGCGCTTCCTCTGGGGTAATCTTCAGGCGCTCGTTGAGGTTGACGCGCATCAGCGGACGCAGGTCGTGGACGCCGGAGATCGATACGGTATTGCCGATCCGGGCGCGAACTTGCGGCGGCAGCGGCGATGTGTTCGACACCATGCGGGAGACCAGATGACCGCCGGCGGAATGGCCCGTCAGGTGGATCGGTCCGTCGAACCGCGCGGCGATCTGGGTGATCGCGCTGCCGATTTCGACGACTATATCGGTGATGTGGACATCCGGGCACAGCGTATAGGTTGGCATGGCGACGGCGAAACCGTGGGCAATCGAACCTTCGGCCAGATGCGACCAGTAGGAATTGTCGAGGCTCTGCCAGTAGCCGCCATGAATGAAGACCACGATGCCGCGCGGCGCCTGTTCCGGCAGGAAGAGGTCATAGACGTTGCGGGGCCGCTCGCCATAGGAAATACCGAGCTCGGCGCGGCCGGCTGCCAGCATCCTGTCGCGGTAGGTCTGCGCCGGTGCGACCCATGCTTCCGGCCAGGCATCACCGCCGGCGATATTGATGCCGTTGGAATAGGAATTGTCCCAGTCGGAAATCCGGTGGTAGATCATCTTGGTTCCTGCATCAAAGGACGGTGCGAACGCGCCAGAGTTCGGGAAACAGTTCGATCTCCAGCATCTTCTTGAGATATTGCGTGCCCGACGTGCCGCCGGTGCCGCGCTTGAAGCCGATCACCCGTTCGACCGTGGTCACGTGGTTGAAACGCCAGCGGCGGAAATAATCCTCGAAGTCGACGAGTTTTTCCGCCAGTTCGTAGAGTTCCCAGTATTTTCCGGGTGCGCTATAGACCTGCTGCCAAGCCTCCAGGACGTTCGGGTTCTCACTGCGGTTCTCGCGCCAGCCGGTCCGGTTCCCGTCTTCGCCGATGTCGAAGCCACGGCGTTTCAAAAGCAGCAGCGCCTCGTCGTAAAGGCTCGGCTTGGCGAGAATGGCTTCGAGCTTTTCCAGGATATCCGGCCGGTGCGCGTGCGGGCCGAGCATCGCCAGATTGCGATTGCCGGCCAGGAATTCCACCGCCCGGTACTGGTAGGACTGGAAGCCGGAGGACTTGCCGAGAGAATCGCGGAATGTCGTATACTCGCTGGGCGTCATGGTGCGCAGCACGTCCCAGGCATTGTTCAGCTGTTCGAAGATGCGCGCCACGCGCGACAGCATCTTGAACGCGGGCCGGGGATTGTCGTCGCGGATGGCCGATATCGCCGAGGTGACCTCGTGGATCGCCAGTTTCATCCACAGTTCCGACGTCTGGTGCTGGATGATGAACAGGAGTTCGTCATGCGCGTCCGAGATCGGCTTCTGCGCCCCGAGCACGTCGTTGAGCTGCAGGTAGTCGGTATAGGACATCTTATCGCGGAAAGACATTTCCGCGCCGTCCTGCGATGGGTCGTAGGGTTTCGAGCTCATGTCACGAGTGCCCGTTGCTTGTATTCGGGCGTGTCCCAAAGACTGTTCGACATGATGTCCTCAAGGATATCGACGGCCCTGATGACGTCATTCTCGCCGATATAGAGCGGCGTGAAACCGAAGCGGATCGCATCCGGTGCGCGGAAATCGCCGATCACGCCGCGGGCGATCAGCGCCTGCATGATCGCGTAACCTTGCGGGTGAAGGAAGGAAATCTGGCTACCGCGCTTCGTGCCGTCGCGCGGCGAAGCGAGCACCAGCATCGGGCAGCGCCTTTCGACCTCGGCGATAAACAGGTCGCAGAGCTTGATCGACTGCCGGCGCAGGTCCGCCATCTCGACGCCGTCCCAGGCATCCAGCGCCGCATCGAGCGCGGCAAGGCCAAGGATCGGCGGGGTGCCGACGCGCATCCGGTCGATGCCGCCGCCGGGGCGGTAGTCGAGATCGAAGGCGAAGGGCGCCTCATGGCCAAGCCAGCCGGAAAGGGCCGGCCGAATTTTGTCCGCATGGCGCGGCGCCACATAGATGAAAGCCGGCGCGCCGGGGCCGCCGTTGAGGTATTTGTAGGTGCAGCCGACGGCGAAATCGGCTTCCGAACCGGACAGATCGATCGGCAGCGCGCCGGCGGAATGGGCAAGATCCCAAACGGTGACGGCCCCTGCCGCATGCGCCTTTTTCGTCAGCGCCTTCATGTCGTGCAGACGGCCGGTGCGGTAATCCACTTCGGTCAGCATCACCACGGCGACCGTCTCGTCGATTGCGGCCTCCACGGCTTCCGGCTCGACGATCTTCAGCTCATGGCCACGGCCGAGCGAGCCGATCAGGCCTTGGGCGATATAAAGGTCGGAGGGAAAATTGCCGCTGTCGGAGAGGATGACCTTGCGTTCCGGCGCGAGATCGATCGCCGAGGCCAGCGCCTGGTAGACCTTGATCGACAGCGTATCGCCCATCACGATCGTGCCTCCGGCAGCGCCGACGAGCTTGCCGACACGGTCACCGATCCGGCGCGGCATCATCATCCAGCCGGCCTTGTTCCAGCCCTTGATGAGCAGTTCGCCCCATTCGTCGGTCATCAGGCCGGCGACGCGGGCTTTGGCTGAAAGCGGCAGAGGCCCCAGCGAGTTGCCGTCGAGGTAAATCACGCCTTCCGGCAGGTAGAACAGCGAGCGTGTCTTCGAAAAATCCGTCATGGCAAACACCTTTTGGTGCATTTTGCCTATCAACAAATTGATCTTTGATCAAGGATCAAATCGAGGGAGACGTTCGGCCAAGCGCGACGTCGAGATAGGCGATCAGGCTGTCAAACTCCACGGGTTTGCCAAGGGCGACAGCGGTTCATATCCCTTCAAGAGCTTAACGTTTCCTTCAGAATCGATCAGACGAATTTCATCTGCCGAGATAGGTCGCCTCCCATCGGCCCATGCGGATATTGTCCTCGGTCGAGGCCAGCAGCATTTCCGTCAGGCGTTTTGCTGCAAGGGTACGCTCGGTATTTTGCAGCGAGGCGATCAGCCAGGTGACGTGCAGCTTGTCGATCGGCGCCCAGGCGAATTGGGTGAGGGGCGAGTTGATCATTCCGCAAAACGGCATGATCGTGAAGCCGACATTGCGGCGGATCAGGTCATCCATCGGCGCATATTCCGTCTCGACCGCGACCCGGGCCCGGCGGCCGATCCGGGCAAATTCGGTGTCGATGAGGGTCCGCAGACCGTCGGGGCGGGGTGTCAGGATCAGGGGACGATCGGCCACCTCGCCAAGGCTGATCGGATGGTCAGGGGAAAGTCTGCTGTCAGCCGGGCCGACCAGGTAAAGCTGCTCCTGCAGCAACGGCTCCGTATGCAGATCCGGCTCGGTCAGCGGTGCCGCCAGGATGCCGATGTCGATATCGCGAAAGAAGATCGCCTCGCGGAGCTGGAAGGAATGTGCCCCGCGGACGCGAAGCCGCACATGCGGATAGGCCTCGACGTAGTTGGCGACCAGTTCTCCGGTCAGGACGCGTCCCATGAATGGCGGTGCGCCGAAGGCGAGCCGGCCGGACGGTGTGTTGGCGGCATGCACCACTTCCTGCGGAACACGGGAAATCTCTTCCAGGATGGCCTCCGCCCGGGCGCGAAAAACCTCACCGGCCGGCGTCAGCGTCAGGCCGCGACCGGTGCGATTGAAGAGAGGCGCCCCAACCTCTTGTTCGAGAGCTGTGATTTGGCGGCTGAGCGCGGGTTGTGAGATATCGAGCTTTTCAGCCACGCGCGACAGATTGCCCAATTCGGCAGCCCTCAGAAAATACTCCCACTTTCTGAGATTCATCGCATCCTCCCAAATTCGATATAACCTAGAGGTTATAGCTGAACTACCGTTCTGTCTATTGATGAAAGGCGGCCGGCTTGGGATAGTCACCGTGGGTTGAGGAGCCCTTCAGTGGAGGAGAAAATCATGTTCAAGC
Organism: Neorhizobium vignae; assembly: GCF_000732195.1. GTDB lineage: Bacteria > Pseudomonadota > Alphaproteobacteria > Rhizobiales > Rhizobiaceae > Neorhizobium > Neorhizobium vignae. The sequence goes on along the minus strand of NZ_JNNU01000008.1, from coordinate 110,403 downwards.
GCGCAATTCTGTTTGCTGGCGTTTTTGCGGCCAGCGCGGCCCCGTCATGGGCCCAAACCAAGATCGCCATCGGCACCCCTCCGATCGCGGAGGTCGAAGCAGCGTTCGTCGCCAAGGACGAGGGGCTTTTCGAGAAAAACGGACTGACCGTGGACTTCCTGCCGACCGGCTCCAATCAGACGCTGGTCGCGGCGCTGGTTGCCGGTTCTCACCAGATCGTTGCCGTTTCGCCAACGGTCCTGTTACAGGCGGTCGATAGCGGCATCGATCTTGTGGTCGTCGCCAATTGCGGCGTCACCGCGCCGCGCACCGCCAAAAATGCCGGCCTTGCGGTACGGTCCGGCGTCGATATCAACAAGCCGGAAGACCTGATCGGCAAGAAGGTCGGCACGCCGAGCATCGGCGGTACCCTCGACATCCTGTTTCGCCAGTGGCTGAAGCAGAAGAATGTTGCAGAAAAGGGTATCACCTTCATCGAAGTGCCGATCCCGAACACGGCCGACGTGCTGAAGGGCGGCACGATCGATGCGATCATCGCCGGGGAACCCTCGCTCGGCCGTGCCGTCAGCCAGTCGAACGGCAAGGTGGCGTTCAACTACATGACCGACATCCCCGAAGGCCTGCCCTACACGACCTTCGTCGCCACCCGCGACTGGGCCAAGGGAAATGCTGCAACGATCAAGTCCTTCCGGGCGGCATTTGGCCAGGCGGCGGAATTCGTGGCTGCCAATCAGGGCAAGACCCGCGAGATCGTGTCGAAATACACGAAGTTGCCGATCGAGGTTCTGAACAAGATCGAGCTGCCGGAATGCAAGACCGTGCCGACCAAGGCCGCCCTCGACTATTTCGACAAGGCCATGCGAGAAGGCGGCATGCTGACCGGCAAGATCGACACCGCTGGCCTGATCGCACCCTGATCGCCCGGCGTGCTTAAAGGCCGGGGCGGCGGCGCCCTGGCCACTTTTCCCAAGTGACAGGTGATATGATGGTCCAGATGACCGGCGCCGAAGCGATGACCCGTTTGCTCGTTCCGGAAGCAGTTCCCTTCGTCTTCGGCATTGCCGGCGGCAAGCTGAACCCGCTGCTGCATGCGATTTCCCGCGAGCCCTCGATCCGTTATCTGGGCGTACGCCATGAGGCCAGCGGCCCGCTGATGGGCGCCGGTGTCGCGGCGGCAAGCGGACGGATCTGCGTGGCGCTGGGTGAAATGGGGCCTGGATCTTCCAATCTGGTCGGCGGTCTTGGCACCGCCTTCAACAACAATCTGCCGCTGCTTCTCGTCACCTCCAACAATCACCAAGCCGCGGCCTATCCCAATCGCGGCATGTTCATGGATCTCGACACCCATGCGCTGTTGAAGCCGATCACCAAATGGAGCGCCGTCGTGCATGACGGGCGTCGTCTGCCCGATCTGGTCCGCGATGCCTTTCGCCAGGCGATGACCGGGCGGCGGGGTCCGGTTCATCTCGACGTGCCGCAGGAAATATTCACCGCGAAATTCGATTTCGATGAGGAGGCGCTGTCGCTTCCGCCATCTGCCTATCGTGCGGTGGAGGGGCCGAGGGCATCCGCCGCCCAGATCGCCCGCGCCGCCGATATGCTGGCACAGGCCAAGCGCCCTGTGCTGGTTGCAGGCGGTGGCGTCGTTTCGGCGAATGGCGGCGATCTCTTTCGCGAACTCCTTGCGCTGCTCGAGGCGCCGGCGCTTGCCACCCAGATGGGCATCGGCACCGTGCCGTCGGATTCGCCCTTCTTCATCGGCCATGGCGGCATTATAGGCGGTGATGCCATTCCGGTGGCACTGGCAGAGGCAGACGTCATACTCGCCCTCGGCTGCCGCTTTTCATCCTGGCTCTGGGATGATGGCGGCGCGCTGGGCAAGGGCGGTGCAGACCTGATCAACATCAACATCGATCCGATGAGCCTTGGGGCCAACGCACCGCATGCACTCGGTATCTGGGCCGATGCGGCCAGCGCGCTTGCCGATCTTGTGGCCGCGTTGAAGGGGCGCAGCATGCCCGACTGGGGCAAATGGCTCGGGCGGCTGCGCGATGTCTATGCGGCCTATCGCGGCAAGCTTGAGCGCATGAACGAGGATACCGGCGCGATCATGCATCCCGCCCGCCTGGGCATGGCGCTGGGCAAACTCCTGCCGGCCGATGCGCTGGTCGCGTATGATGGTGGCCACACCTCTTTTTGGAGCAACGACCTGACGCCGGCGATCATCGAGCGCACCCGTTTCCACGAACCTGGCATGTGCCAGCTCGGTTTCGGCACGCCTTATGCCGTGGCGCTGAAGCTTCTTCATCCGGACAAGCCGGTGTTCAACATCTGCGGCGACGGCGCCTTCGGTTTCACGCTGTCGGAACTCGACACGGCCCGGCGGTATGGTCTGCCGATCATCAACATCATCCACAACAACGCCTCCTGGGGTGTCATCAAGATGGGCCAGCGGAAGACCTACGACTTCTCGTTCGGCACGGATCTCGATGGCGTGGATTATGCCGACGTGGCGCGCGGGTTCGGATGCCACGGAGAGCGTGTCACGACGGTCGAAGAGATCGGGCCGGCGCTGGAACGTGCTGTTGCCTCCGGCCTGCCGGCGGTGATCGATTGCCATGTCCGCTTCGAGGCGCATCCAAGCATGCCGTATTTCGCCAAGATGAATGCGTACGGATTTCAGAAGGGCGCGGGTGGCGGCCCGCATGCCACTCTTGTGAAGGGAGCCTGACGTGGCCCTAACCCAGCTTTCCACACGCATGCAGACGGGTACAAGAAATTCAGCGCCCGCATCCGACGAGACGCGGATCAGAATTCGCGACGTGACACTGTCCTACGGCAATCTGCAGATCATCGGCGGCATCAGCCTCGACGTTGCGGCCGGCGAGACCGTCTGCATCATCGGTCCATCCGGCTGCGGCAAGACGACATTGTTGCGCATGCTGGCGGGGCTCGCCAAACCGACATCCGGCAGCGTCGAACTCGATGGCTCGATGATTGCCGGGCCGAACCGTTCTGTTGCGATCGTCTTCCAGGACTATGGCAAGGCGCTGCTTCCCTGGCGCACTGCCGCCGGCAATGTGTCGTTGGCGCTCGAGGCGCGCGGCTTCCCGTCTGCAGAACGGCCGGCAATCATTCGCGACCTTCTGGAAAAGATCGGCCTCGGCCGCCACGCCGACAAATATCCGGCGGAAATGTCCGGCGGTATGCAGCAGCGCCTGCAGATCGCCCGTTGCCTGGCGCAGGAGCCGAAAGTGCTGTTGATGGACGAGCCTTTCGGCGCGCTCGACGCCATGACACGGCAGGTATTGCAGGACGAGGTTCTCGGCCTGGTGGCGTCAACCGGCGCAACCATGGTGTTCGTCACCCATGATCTGGAGGAAGCCATCTATCTCGGCGACCGGATCGTCTGCCTGCAGCCCAATCCGGGACGCGTCGGGCGGATCGTCGACGTGTCGCTTTCGCGTCCCCGCGATCAGTTGCTGACCCGCGAGGATCCTGAATTCCTGCGCCTGCGCCGCGAGCTCTACGATCTGATCAAGGACGATCACCAATGAGCGCGGCAGCTCTGTTGAAGTCAGGCTGGCGCGCGGCTTTGTTACCGGTTGCCCTCGTCGTCGTGGCGCAGGTCGCGGCAACGGTGAGCCACCTGGAAAGCGATAGCCTCGCGAGCCCGTTCGATATCGCCCGCGCCTTCGTCTCGGTCATCGCTGATGGATCGTTGCTGCGGGCAACGGCAGACACGCTGAAAGCCGCTGCGGTCGGGTGCGTTCTGGGTGTTGGAGGCGGGTCATTTCTCGGCATCGTGCTCGGTCTTTCGCGGATCGCCGACGATGCGCTCGATCTCACCATCGAGCTCTTGCGGCCGATCCCGGTCGTGGCACTGATCCCGGTGGTGATGATGCTGCTCGGTTTCGGCGTGGAAATGGAAATCGTCATCATCGCGCTCGGCCTGTTATGGCCGGCCGTTGTGCTGGCGCGTGCCGCGGTCAAGGAAGTGGAGCCGCGGCTGATGGAAGTGTCGAACATGCTGCAGCTCAGCTTCATAGCCCGGCTGACGAAGATCGTTCTGCCAGCTATCCTCCCGCAACTTTTCATGTCGCTGAAGCTGGCCGCCGGCTATGGGCTCGTCGTCGCGGTCACGGTGGAGATTACCGCCAATCCGCTCGGTCTCGGTTACGGCATCATGATGGCGCAGCAGGCGCTGCGGCCGGCGGAAATGTTTGCCTACCTGATCTGGATAGGCGCCATAGGCTGGCTCGTCAGCGCGGCTCTCAATGCCGCGCAAAGGAACTTCTTTCCGGCCTTCGTCAAGGGAGAGGGGCGATGAGGCATCTCTCCCTGCGCAAGCTGCTGCTTGGCATCGGCGGGCTGGTGCTTTTCATTCTTGTCTGGAAACTGGTCACCGATGCAAAACTGGTGTCGCCGATCTTTTTTCCCGGCCCGGAGCGAACCTATGCCGCGCTGGTGAAAGGCCTTTCCGGCGGCGCGCTTCTGCAACAGACGTTGCAGACGATACAGCGCATGCTGCTCGGCTGGCTGCTGGCCTCCTTCGTCGGCATCCTGCTCGGCGCACTGGTCGGCATATCGAAGCGGGCGCGGGCCTTCATCGCCCCGATGCTCGAACTGCTGCGGCCGCTGCCGGCTTCGGCGATGATCCCGGTCGCCATCGCCTTTCTCGGCTTCTCGGATCACATGGTGCTGGTCGTGATTGCTTTCGGCGCGCTGTGGCCGATGTTGCTTGCCACCATTCACGGTTTTGCCGCCATGGAACCGCGCCTCTACGAAGTCAGCCAGGTGCTCGGCCTCAGCCGCCTCGAAGTGATCTGGAAACTAGCGCTGCCGAGCGCCATGCCGATGATACTCGCCAGCCTGCGGCTTGGCTTGACCATCTCGCTCATTCTGGCCGTGGTCGGTGAAATGCTCGCCAGCCGCGAAGGGCTTGGCCAGAGCATTCTGGCGGCCAGCCGGAGTTTCCGCTCGCCGGATCTCTTTGCCGGCATCGTCATTCTCGGTGCTATCGGCCTTGTCGGCAGCCGTCTCCTGTCGATTGCCGAAAGACGTCTCCTGCGCTGGCAGGCCACCAGCCGCTGAAGCCCTTAAAATCCTCAAAACCACATTGGATCCCGATATGTTCAAGCTTTCCGACGCCTCAATTATCATTGACACTGCGCTGGCCGAAGGTCGCGCCCGGTCGCTTGCGCCGCTTGTCGTTGCCGTGCTCGATGCCGGCGGCCATCTGGTCGCCTACAAACGTGAGGACGGCGCCGGTATCGTCCGGTTCGATATCGCTTATGGCAAGGCCTGGGGTTCGCTCGGCATGGGCTTCGGCACCCGTGAGCTGACGGAACGCGCGGCGAAGAACCCGACCTTCATCACCGTCCTTGCGTCTGTCAGCGCCGGGCGCATGGTGCCGTCTCCTGGCGGCGTCCTGATCGTCGATGGAGAAGGCAGTGTCATCGGCGCCGTCGGCATTTCCGGAGACATTGGCGACAATGATGAGCTTTGCGCCATCGCAGGCATCGAAAAGGCCGGTTTCCGTGCCGCGCCGAAACTCGTCGCGTAACCCCAAAGGGAGGCTGTCATGCAGCAGAACGTATCCACTCTATCCGCTGCCGGCGAGTTTGTCCGGCTGAACCCCGTGACCGGTGAAATTGCCAGCACGGCCCGGGCCTCCAAGGCTGCAGAAGCCATAGCAGCAGCCGACAAGGCTGCGGCGGCTTTCCCCGCCTGGTCGGAAACCGGGCCGGGCGCGAGACGCCAATTGCTGATGAAAGCGGCGCAGGCCCTTTCCTCGAAGAAGGACGAGTTCATCACTGTCATGCAGGCGGAAACCGGAACCACCGCCAGTTGGGCCGGTTTCAACGTCATGCTGGCAGCCGGGATGATCGGCGAGGCGGCGTCGCTGACCACTCAGATCAAGGGGGAGGTCATCCCGTCCGACAAGCCGGGCTGCCATGCGATGTCGGTGCGCGAGGCGGTCGGCGTCTGCCTCGGCATTGCGCCCTGGAATGCGCCGATCATTCTCGGTGTCCGCGCTATCGCCACGGCGCTTGCCTGTGGCAACACGGTGGTGCTCAAGGCTTCGGAGAAATGCCCGGCCACCCATAGCCTGATCGTCGAATGTTTCCAGTCCGCCGGCTTTCCGGAAGGCGTCGTCAACGTCGTCACCAACGCGCCGGAGGACGCGGCGGAGCTGGTGAACGCCCTGATTGATCACCCCGAAGTGCGGCGGATCAACTTCACCGGTTCGACCGGCGTCGGCAAAGTGATCGCGCGCCGGGCGGCCGAACATCTGAAGCCGGTTCTGCTGGAACTTGGCGGCAAGGCGCCTTTCCTGGTGCTGGACGACGCCAATCTCGACGAAGCGGTGTCGGCGGCGGCATTCGGAGCTTTCTTCAACCAGGGCCAGATCTGCATGTCGACGGAACGGATCATCCTGGTTGATGCGATTGCCGACGTTTTTGTCGAGAAGTTCCGGGTCAAGGCCGCGACGCTCGTCGCGGGCAATCCGGCGGAAGGCAAATCCCCTCTCGGCGCGGTGATTGGCCTGGAGACCGTCGAAAAGGTCCAGGCGTTGGTGAATGATGCCGTCTCCAAGGGCGCCAGGCTCGCGACCGGCGGCAGCGCCGAGGGCGTTCTCATGCCGGCGACCGTGGTCGACGGCGTTACCAAGGACATGCGCCTTTACGCCGAAGAGAGTTTTGGTCCGGTCGTTGCCGTTCTGCGCGCCCGTGACGAGGATCACGCCGTCGCGCTCGCCAACGACAGTGAATACGGCCTTTCCGCTTCGGTGTTCACCGGTGATGCTGCGCGCGGTCTGCGTGTCGCCCGCCGCATCAAGTCCGGGATTTGCCACGTCAACGGTCCGACCGTGCATGACGAGGCACAGATGCCGTTCGGCGGCGTCAAGGGTTCGGGTTACGGCCGCTTCGGCGGCCAAGCCGGCATCGCGGAGTTCACGGAACTGCGCTGGATCACCATCGAAACCCTGCCGGGGCATTACCCGATCTGATCGGCGGGCGTCGTTCCGGCTGCTGGTCTGGAGAGAACAAGGGAGGAGATAACATGCGATTGCTTCATTGGGGCATGATTTTCGGTCTGGTGGGGTTCGCCCCGCCAGCCTATGCGCAAATGTCGGCCAATCCGCCGGCGATCGCAGCAGGCGTGCGCGCCTTCGGCGACCGACTGGGGCCGGACGTGGTCAAAGGCGTGACCGATCTCTACAAACCGCTGCATGACGCCGCCTCGAAGGACGGCGTCACCGTTACCCGGGATATTGCCTATGGCACCGGCGAGCGGCAGAAGCTCGACCTCTACGTTCCCTCCAACCTCACCGCCGGAGCCAAGGTGCCGGTGCTCGTCTTTGCACATGGCGGCGGTTTCGTGCGCGGCGACAAAAGCGGTGTGGCGCATTTCGGCACGTATTTCGCCCAGCACGGCATTGTCACCGCGGTCATCAACTACGGCTTTGCACCGCAGGCGAGCTTTCCGTCCGGCGGCGAGGATATCGGCAAGGCCGTGACTTGGCTCAGGGAGCATCCGCAGGCGCATCCGGGCGAGGTCGGCGCGATCTTCGTCTCCGGCAATTCCGCCGGAGCCACCCATGCGGCGACCTATGGCTTCATCACATCTGCCGGCAAGCCAGCCGACGGCGTGCGCGGACTGATCCTGATCTCCATCCCGACGGCAGATTCCGAAGACCTCGCCCCTCCGGACAAGGTCTATTATGGCGAAGACGCCTCGAAATATCCGGCCATGTCGATCATTCGTCACGTCGGCGACCGGAAGCTGCCGCTCTTTCTCGGCGTCGCGGAAAACGACATGCCGTCCATCCAGCGGCAGAACAAGCGGCTCGTCGATGCGCTGTTTGCCCGCGATGGCAGGTTGCCGAACTATGTGACAGCGCTCGGGCACAACCACATTTCGATCATCGAGCATTTTGGCACGGCGGATGAAAGCCTCGGTCCGGGCATCCTGGAATTCATTCGCGAGAATGCGGCGAAATAGCCGCCTCGCGCAAAATATCAGTTTAGGTAGCTTGGGCTCGCCCGCATTGGTACGACAAAGCTGGCTCGATAATCCTGCACTCACGACGCTGTCTTGAACCTAGATCAGTGCTTCTGCCAGCCCGCAACTGACGTCGACCGGGCTTTTGCCCGCAAACGGGATTTCCCCGATCAGCGCCTTGACCAGCGCCTGCTGCACCGGCGGCACGGCGGCATAACCGTTCACGAAGGTTTTGCATTCCGGCATGTGGTAGAGCAGGAAGGGCGTGCCGAGCGAGACATAGACCGTCGGCAGATAGGCCCAGAGCCGTTCCATCGAGTGCGGGAAGAGACCATGCAGGTCCTCCCAGCGCGGCCCGAGGTTTTCCTTGGCCGAGACGCCTTCCTCGGCCATCAGGTACATGCCGACGTCGTGAGCCGACGGATCGACCGCCTTACCCTTCTCAAGAAGCGTCACCTCGAAGCCGCGCTCGCGCAGCAGATCGGCCACCCGAAGCTGTAGCAGGGGGCCGGAGGGACTCATCCGGTTGTCGAGTTGCGCCAGCAGAATGCGCTTGTGCCGGGCCGGATCGAGCGGCAGCAGGGACTGCGTGTCCTTGACCAGCGTAATGCCGGCTTCGGCCGCCGCACTGGACCACGCGGCGCGGTCCGCACCGCCCAGGAACCGGAAACGATCGGCCTCGGCCGGCGGATGGCCGCCGGTCTTGTGGAGCTTCATCGAGGCCTTGAGCGCCAGCACCCGTAGGACGGCCTCGTCGAGCCGCTCTCGGGTCAAAGCACCGTTTTCGAGACCTTCCTTCAGATAGCCGAGATCCTCGTCGAGATCCTCAGGGAAGAGGAGGATATCGCAACCGGCAGCGATGCAGAGCGGCACGAGTTCGCGGCGGTCGCCGCGTGCATTGAAGCCGACCATGCCCGTCGCGTCGGACACGACCAGACCGTTGAAGCCGAGTTCGTCCCGCAGCAGCGTCGTGCTGAGGTCGAAGTTCAGTGTTGCCGGCATATGTGCCGGGCTGCGCGCCGATGATCCCAGTTCAGCGGTATAGGCGGGCAGGGTGATATGGCCGGCCATGATGATCTGCACGCCCTTGGCAATGGAGTCGGCATAGATCCTGCCGAACGTCTCGCGCCATTCCGCCATCGGCATCGTGTTGTGGGTCGTCGCGAAATGCTGGTCGCGGTCGTCGAGCCCGTCGCCCGGCCAGTGCTTGATCGAGCTGGCAAAGCCGGCGGAACGCGCACCGTCCTGATAGGCGGTGGTCATCGCCATGACCGTCGCGACGTCGGAACCGAACGAGCGGGTATTGACGACGTTCGAGCGGAAATTGACGGCGAGATCCGCAACCGGCGTCCAGGAGATGTTGAAGCCGAGGTAACCGCCTTCGCTTCCGGCAACCGCGCCCATGCGGCGCGCATGTTCCGGGTCACCGGTCGCGGCGATCGTCATCTGGTTCGGATAGGACGTTCCGGCGGCGACGCTGCTCTTTTCCGAAAACTCGATATCGCAGGTCATCAGCAGTGGAATAGCGGTCTGCGCCTGCAGGAATTCCGCGCTGGCACGCAGTTCCCGCTCGGAGCGCGAAGGCATACGATGGACGCCGCCGACATGGCGCTGAAGCGGAACCAAAAGGCTTTCGACGGAAAGGTCGCGGCAGAGCGGCAGGACGATCTGGCCGAGCTTTTGATCCAGAGAGAGGCCTTCGAAGGTGGATTTTACCCAGCCGAGAGCCTCGTCATCCAGATGGAAAGGATGACCCGCAAGCTTTTTCAGAATGTTTTCGGTCATCAGAGACGTCTCCCGGTTTCTGCATCGAATATGTGGAGCCGATCTTCCGACAGCCCGAGCCGGATGCTGTCGCCCGACTTCACCTTGGAGGAGGACGGCGTCTTGGCCGAAAGGCCGATCGTGCCGCGCTTGCACCAGACGAGCTTTTCCGGTCCCATCGGCTCGACGACGTCCACTTCCGCCGCGAAGCCGGAAGCCGCTTGGTCGGTCTGAACAGTGAGGTCTTCAGGGCGGATGCCGACGATCACCTTGCGGCCGTCGACCAGCGGTGCAGACAGTGCCGACGCGATGCGGACCGCCTCACCATCGACGATCGCTTTGTCACCTTTCACCACGCCCTCCAGGAAATTCATGGCGGGCGAGCCGACGAAACGGGCTACGAACGTGTTGGCCGGCTTGTTGTAGATCTCGTCCGGCGTGCCCTGCTGCTGGATGATCCGGTCCTTCATGACCACGATGCGGTCCGCGAGCGTCATCGCCTCGATCTGGTCGTGGGTGACGTAGATCATCGTCGACTTCAGGCGCTGGTGCAGGCGCTTGATCTCGACGCGCAGGTCGGAGCGCAGCTGGGCATCGAGGTTGGAAAGCGGTTCGTCGAAGAGGAAGACGCCAGCATCGCGCACGACGGCACGGCCGATTGCGACGCGCTGGCGCTGGCCGCCGGAAAGCTCGGACGGCTTGCGGTCGAGCAGCGGTTCGATCTGCAGCATCTTCGCGACATTCGCGACACGCCTTTCGATCTCCGCCTTGGCAACCTTGGCTACCTTGAGGCCGAAGCTCAGGTTGCCGCGAACGCTCATGCGCGGATAGAGCGCATAGGACTGAAAGACCATCGCGATCCCGCGGTTCTTCGGCTCGACACTGGTCATGTCGTGCCCGCCGATCAGGATCTGCCCTTCGGCAACATCCTGAAGACCAGCGATCGCGTTCAGAAGCGTGGACTTGCCGCAGCCGGAAGGTCCGAGCAATACGATGAATTCCGATGCCGGAATGTCGAGGTCAATGCCTTTCAGAACCTCGACGTTTCCGTAGCGGATTCCGAGGTCTCGAAGCTGTACGCCTGTCATGATTACCCTTTCACGGCGCCGGATGCTACGCCGCGGACAAACCAGCGGCCCGACGTGAAGTAGACGAGGAGGGGGATGACCGAGGTGAGCAGCGTCGCCGCCATTTCCACGTTGTATTCCCGCTCTCCATAGGTGGAGTGTACGATGTTGTTCAGCTGGACGGTCATCGGCGCATAGTTGATGCCGCCGAAGACGAGACCGACGATGTAGTCGTTCCAGATGAAGGTGACCTGCAGGATGCCGGCGACCGCAATCATCGGAACCGACATCGGCAGCAGGATCGAGAAGAAGAAGCGCCAGTAACCTGCGCCATCGACGCGGGCGGCCTTGAACAGATCGATCGGGATCGACGCGAAATAGTTGCGGAACAGCAGCGTTACGACCGGCAGGGCGAACACGACATGGATCGCGATGACGCCGACCAGCGAATTGAAGATCCCGATCGTCGAGGTGATCCGCACCAGCGGATAGATCAGCACCTGATAGGGGAAGAACCCGCCGATCAGCATGACCGTGAACAGCACGTTGGCGAAACGCACGCGCCAGAAGCTCAGCGCATAACCCGTGATGGCACCGGCGGCGATCGCCAGTACTACGCTTGGAATGGTGATCAGGAAGGAATTGACGAAACCGACCTTCAGGCCTTCGCAGCGCAGCCCCGTGCAGGCCGAGTTCCAGGCCTTCCACCAGTGCTCGAAGCTGAATGCGTGGGGCAGCGACAAGAGCGTGCCCGTACGGATCTCTTCCATCGACTTGAACGCCGTGACGATCATCACGTAGAGCGGAACCAGCGCGACGATCGCGGCGGCGATCAGCAGCACGTAGACCAGAACGCGCGAAAGCGGGGCGGCAAGGGCATTGCGGCGGACGGGAGCCGGAGCGTTTGCGGTGGTCATTGTGCAGCTCCCTTGCGACGGTTCTTCAGGTAGAGGAGCGGTACGGCGATCACCAGCACGAGAAGCAGCAGCGTCGTGGCCGCAGCGGATGCGAGACCGACCTGCTGGCGCTCGAACATATGGTCGATGATGAACTTGGCCGGAACATCCGTCGCGATCCCCGGACCACCGCCGGTCATGGCGACGACCACGTCGAACATGCGCACGACCGTGAGTGACATGAGAACCATCGCAGTTGCGATGCTGGCGCCGATGCTCGGCATGATGATGTAGAGGTGGGCCTTCCAGGCAGGAATGCCTTCGATACGGATAGCCTTCCACAGGTCCTCGTCAACGCCCCTGAGACCGGCAAGCAGAACGACCATCACGAGACCGGACGAATGCCAGATCGCCGCGATGATGATCGTGAAGATCGCCATGTCCGCGTTGACGATCCAGTCGAAGGAGGCGTTCTCGAAACTGAGCTTGCGCGCCACGTCGGCAATGCCGAAATTCGGATCGAGCAGCCAGCGCCAGACGAGGCCGGTGACGATGAACGACATGGCGAACGGATAGAGATAGATCGTCCGCAATGCATTTTCACCGCGCACGCCGCGGTTGATCATGGCGGCCATCGAATAGCCGATCAGCAGCGTGACCGGAATGAAGATCACCGCAAACAGCGCCATGTTGCCGAGCGAGACCTGCCAGCGGGCATTTGAAAACAGGTTTATATACTGGGTGAAACCGGCGAACCTGTAGTTCGGCAGCATGGATGAGCGGGTAAAGGATATGCCCACCGCCCACAACACGCCGCCGACATAAACGGACAGGACGACGAATGCGACGGGGACAAGCGTCAGGGCCGCCTGAAGGCGACTGCTTGAAGGCGACCTCACGAACACGAATGAAACTCCGAATATCTGGTCATTCGGGGGAGGCGGCGAAACGCGCTCCCCCGATCGTTGGGATCAACTCGCGGAGAGCCCCTTTGCATAGGCCTCGATGAACTGCTCTGCAGTCAGGCCGCCCTTGGTCGCGAAGCGAGTGATGGCATCCTCGACGGCACCGACGATGGCCGGCGTGAACATCATCTGGTCACTTCCGGTGGACAGCTTGGGATCGTTGAAGAAGCGGGATGCTTCCGCGATGCAGGGGTTGAGCTTGGACGTATCCGCGCCCTTGAGGATCGGGATCGTACCATTGGCGACCGCGAACGCCGTCTGGGTCGGAACGTCGGCAAAAGCCTTGAGGAGCAGGTCCTGCGCCTTGGTCATGGCCGCATTCTTCGGTTCCGGGAAGAGGAACACGTCGCCCGAGATCACCATGCCCTGGTCAGGGTTGATGAGGGCGCATTCGTAGTCCGTACCGGCCGTCTTGCCGGCGGCTGCGAAGGCGCCGTTCAGCCAGGTGCCGCCCTGCGTCATCAGGGCCTTGCCCGAGATCACGAGATTGGTCGAATCCGGCCAGGAACGGCCCGGCGTGCCGGCATCGGCAAAATCCCGGAGCTTTTCGAAGACCTTGACGGCAGCCTTGAACTTCTCGCCACGAACGGCGGAAGCATCACGCTTGTAGATGACGGCGTCATAGGTGTCGCGGCCTGCAACACCCAGTACGACGGCATTGAACATCAGGCGCTGCCAGCGCGGCTCGCCGGACGGCGCAAACGGTGCGATACCGGCGGCCTTGGCCTTGTCGAGCGCCACGAAGACGTCGTCCCAGGTCTTCGGCTTGGCAACGCCGATCTTGTCGAGGATCGACTTGTTAAACCAGAACCAGTTGGCGCCGTTGCCGGAAATCGGCAATGCCCAATATTCGCCATCGACCACGCCGGAATTCAGCAGCGCTGCCGGCATCTTGTTCTGCCAGTTGTCGGCCTTGGCCGTCTCGGTCAGGTCACGGAGCAGGCCGTTGTCCTGAAGTTCGACGAACTGCGCGCCGGTGTTGAACAGCATGGCGGCCGGCGGATTGCCGCCGACGACGCGGTTGACGGCCGTCGAGCGGGCGTTCGGACCGCCGGAAATGGCGTTGTCGACCCATGTCCCACCGAGTTCGGTGAACTTCTGGGCGAGAACCTTGACGCCGGCGGATTCCGCCGCGGAGGTCCATTGATGAATGACTTCGCCCTTGATCTCTTGCGCATTCGCAGATGCTGCGAAGCAGAGTGCAGTGGCGGTGGTGGCTGCAAGAAGCAATCTGGAAATCAACGTGTGCTCCTCCTCGTGATTTTCCCGCCGTGATCCTTTAAGCGCAAACTTACATTCGTCCAATAATGGATTCGTGGATTGCGATAATCTGTGATTATGGAAAGAGCTCTGGCGCTCCCGTCAGGAAAGCTCTTTCGCCGCCAGTTCCACAGCGATTTCAACGAAGCGCTGTCCAAGACTGTTCAGCTTCCGGTCGGCCAGTTTCTGCAATGCGAATTGACGCGAAGCGACGTGCTCCTTGAGGGGAATGGCCTTGAGCAGGCCTCTGCGGATTTCATCCCGCAGGAATTCGTCGGACAGGATGCTGACCCCGTCGGAACGCTCGATAATGGCCTTCAAAACGCTGAAGGGGCTGGCCTCGACGACATTCACCGGAAAAGCGATGCCGTTGGTCATGAACAGTGCCTCGATCTGCCGACGAAAGGCGCCGCCGCGCGGCGGAATGATCCAGGTCAGGTGTTCCAGCTCCTTCAACGAGACCTGTTCCCGCTCGCCCAGTGGATGATCCGCCCTGACGAAAATGACGGAGCGGGCCGTGAAAAGGGGGATCTCCTCGATCCCCTTGGGCGAGGGCCGGTGCCCGACATTCGATATCATCAGATCCAGCTGATGGGTCATCAGGCGTTCCAGCAACTGCTCGTCCGTGCCTTCGGTCACCTCGATGGCCGGATTGGTGTTCTCGTTGAGCAGTTGCGCCACGACGAGGGGCACGAAGCTTCCCGTAGCAAGCGGCGTTCCGCCGATATGCAGAGGCCCCTCGGCGCCCTGACGGCGGATCTCGAGTTCCTGTACGGCCAGCTTCAAGACCGACTCGATGCTCTCTGCATGCCGCGCCACGATCTTGCCGGCATCCGTCAGGATCGCGCCATGCCGCCCGCGATCGACGAGATGCATCCGGGTCACGTCTTCCAGCCGGCCGATGCTGACGGAAAGTGCCGGCTGGGAAATATTCAGGGCGTCGGCCGCCTTCTGGAAGGAACCCGCGCGGTCGACGGCGAGGATATAGCGCAGCAGTCGCGGATCTAATTCCATCCTATCGAACCGACTTCTCTGGGACTGGCCAATGAATGTGCCACATTAGCATCTCCGCGCTTTACGCGCTGCACTTCTCGCGCAGCCTTAGAAGCTGGTTCCATCGGCCTGCAGGTCGGCCCTGATGAATTCGGCCGTCTGCTCGTAGTGCCGCTGCAGCAGCCGCACGGCCACTTCCGTATCGTGCTCGAGAACTGCCTTGGCGATGTCGGCATGTTCCTGGCTGACCTTGCGGACCCGGAATGCCTTGCGGCTGGACAGCGCGCGATAGCGGTTGAGGCGATCCGCCAGCTGTTCGCAGAAGCCGATCAACGGACGAGATCCACAGCCGCCGATCAGAAGCGCATGAAAGGCGCGGTGCAGCCGCTCCCATTCCGGATTGCTCTCGAAACGGTCCGGATTGAGCGAGCGGGGCGCCCGGTCCAGCCGGTGATGCGCGACAAGAAGGGCTTCCTCCCATGTAGGGTTGGCATTCGCGATCGACTCGCGCAGGGCAAGCCCCTCCACCCAGGATCGGGTTTTCGTCAGCTCTCCCAGTTCTTCCAGACTGATCGGCTTGACGAAGAAGCCGCGCTGCTCCTTGCCGATCACCAGGTCTTCCGTGGTGAGCCGGTTGAGCGCCTCGCGCAACGGCGTCTGCCCCGCTTCGTAATGCTCCATCAGAAAACGCAGCTGGAGCTTGCGGCCGGGCTCGAGCTGAGCCGACAGGATATCCGCCTTCAGCCGCTCGTAGATGCTTGTGGCAAGCGTAGCAGGGCTTTCCAGCCCCTTGTTCGGCGCATCGACGTTCATTTGGCTCCCACGGTTCAAATCAAGTTTTATATACACGACCATGTTCAAATCGCAAAATTTATAAATTCTGGCTTTACGCATAGAAGTTTGTAGATTATTCGAAAAGCCAACAGAGGAGGATGGGCGTGAACGAAAGCGTGAAGACAGCAGGGCGTTTCAAGAGCGGCTGCGGTTGCGGCGGCATCGATGTCCACTGCCATGTCGTTCCGGCTCAGTATCCGCTTGTTCCCGGCGGTGCCTCGATCCGCGGCTGGCCCTCCATGACCCCCGTGAGCGATTGCCACGCGACGGTCGTGATCGACGAAAAGCCCTATCGCACCGTCAGCGACGCCTGCTGGGTTGCCGAACGGCGACTGGAAGAAATGGACCGCAGCGGCATCGCGATCCAGGCGCTGTCCCCCATGCCGGAACTTTTCGGCTACTGGATCGACGCGAAACCGGCCAACGATCTGGTGCGCCATGTCAACGACGTGATTGCCGCGCTTGTCGTGGAAGGCAAGGGGCGCTTCGTAGGGCTCGGCGGCCTGCCGATGCAGGACATCGACCTTGCGATTGCCGAACTGCATCGCATCGTCGGCGAACTGGGTTTCCGGGGCGTCGAGATCGGCAGCAACATCAACGGTGTCGCAATCGGCGACCCGCGCTTCCATCCGTTTTTCGCGGAGGCCGAGAAACTCGGCGCGGCCGTCTTCGTTCACGCGGTGCGGCCGGCCGGCATGGACCGTCTCGTCGGGCCGGCGCCGCTGCAGCAGGTTCTCGGTTATCCGACCGATGTCGGCCTTGCCGCCGCATCCGTCATCACCGGCGGACTGCTGCTGAAATTCCCGAAACTGCGGATCGCCTTCAGCCATGGCGGCGGCACGTTCGCCTCGCTGCTGCCGCGCCTGGAAAAGGGTTATTCGGCGTTCCCGGCGATCAGGGAGATCATGCCGGAAGTGCCTTCGGCGCAGGCACGGCTCCTCTACGTGGATACGCTCGTTTTCGACAAGGATACGCTGCAGCGCATCGTCTCGATCTTCGGCGAGGATCGCGTGCTGCTCGGCACCGACTATCCGTTCAATTTCCGCGAGAAGGAACCCGTCGGCCGTGTCGAGGAAGCCTTCACCGATACGGGCCTTCGCGAGCGCCTGACATTTGCGAATGCGCGAGCCTTCCTCGCGCTGGATGAGGTTTGACCAGATGACAGACTTTCCCGTCTCCGCCCTGCGCAGCGTCGAAATCGGCACGCCCGATATTGCCGGCTCCGTCGACTTCTATACCCGCGTCTGGGGGCTGGATTTGGTGGACGAAGTCGGTGACAAGGTTTTCCTGGCGGCGACCGGCGACGATTTCCATGTTCTGGAACTGAAGCAGAGCGACCGTGCAGAACTGCGCAAGATCACCTTCCGCGTCCGCTCTGCCGAAGACCTGGCATCGCTGTTTGCCAAAACGGCGGCCGCAGGCTGCACCGTGATGCGCGAACCGGGACCGGCCGACGCACCTTCCGGCGGCGAGCGTTTCGTCATCCGCGAGCCGCAGGGCTCTGTGCTGGAATTCGTCCATGGCGACCAGCAAAAGCAGGGCACGATCGTCGCCAACCGGCCGAACCGGCTTGCCCATGTCAACATCAACAGCGCCCAGATCGAGGCACTTTCGAACTTCTATCAGGATGTCCTCGGTTTCCGCCTGACGGACCGCTCGAAGCTCATGGCTTTCCTGTGCTGCAATAACGACCACCATGCGGTGGTGCTGGCCGAGGCACCCGCAAACGGCCTGAACCATATCGCGTTCCTGATGCCGGACCTGGAATCCGTCATGCGCGGTTCCGGCCTGGTTGTCGACAAGGGACATCCGATCGGCTGGGGCGTGGGGCGCCACGGACCGGGAGACAATGTCTTCGCCTATTTTATCGACCCGCAGGGCGTGGTGATCGAATACACCGCCGAAGTGCTGCAGGTCGATGACGGCTACCGCGTCCGCGGGCCGGCAGAATGGGTATGGCCGCCCGGCCGCACCGACCATTGGGGCATCGCGCCTCCGAAAAGCGACGCCTGCAAGAAGGCACAGATTTCCATCGGATTTTCCGGCGGCTGACACCGCCGTTCCAGTTTGCAGAGGCTTTCCCGTGACGAACGAGACCGATATTTCGAACCGTTATGACGTGCTGGTGGTGGGCTTTGGCCCGGCCGGCGCTGTTGCCGCCGGCATGCTCGGCGCACGCGGCCATTCCACGCTGGTCGTCGACAAGCAGCCGGGCATTTACGACAAGCCGCGCGCCATCGCGATCGATCACGAGATCCTGCGGCACTTCGACAACATGGGCATTGCTGACGAGGTCCTGCCCTATATCGCACCGTTCACCGCGTCCCAGCACTTCGGGGCGCAGGGACAGCTCATCCGCCGCATCGACATGGTGCCGGAACCCTATCCGCTGGGCTACACGCCAAGCATGGTATTCACCCAGCCGCCCGTCGAGGCGGTGATGCGGAAGCATGCCGAAAGCTTCGATTGCGTGACGGTCGAGCTTGGCACGGAAATGACCAGCCTCGATCCGCAGGCGGACGAGGTCGTCGTGACGCTGAAGGATGCCTCCGGAAAGACCCGCAAGGTCGCCGCTAAATACGTGGTCGGCTGCGACGGCGCCTGGAGCCAGGTGCGCGAACAGTCGGGCATGAAGTTCGAGGACCTGGTTTTCGACGAGCCGTGGCTGGTGGTCGACGTGCAGGTTCACGAAGACGCGCTGGCCAAGCTGCCGCAGACCTCCGCGCAGTTCTGCAACCCGGCGCGGCCGACCAGCTATATCATGGGGCCGAAGAACCACCGCCGCTGGGAAATCATGCTCCTGCCGGGCGAAGACCCGCGCGAAATGGAAAAGCCGGAGAATGTCTGGCAGCTTCTGTCGCCCTGGCTGACACGGCAAGAAGGCGATCTGTGGCGCGCCGCCGCCTATCGATTCCATGCCCTGGTGGCAGACGACTGGCGCCGCGGCCGCGTGCTGATCGCCGGCGACGCCGCCCATCAGCAGCCGCCCTTCATCGGACAGGGCATGTGCCAGGGCCTGCGCGACGTTTCCAATCTCGTCTGGAGGCTCGACCGCATCCTCAAGGGCAAGTCCTCCGCAGAGCTGCTCGACACTTATACTGTGGAGCGCAAGCGGCATGTGCGCGCGTTGACCGGCAAGATCAAGGCCATCGGCCAGACCATCTGCGAACGCGATCCGGCCGCCGCCGCCGCGCGCGATGCCAAGATCATAGCCGATGGCGGCGGCAAGCCGCCGACCATTACCCGCCAGGAAATCGTGCCGCCGATCGAGGAGGGGCTGATCGCGCCTGAGGGCACCCCGGCACGAGGTCTGCTCTTCCCGCAGCCGGCGATCGTCGAAGGCGCGTCCTCGCGCCTGCTGGATACGTTCACCGGACCGGAATGGCGGCTGGTCCTCGATGGCCGCCGGATCAGGACAGGTGAGGGCGAAGCTCTGGCCGAAGCGATCGACGGGATCGTCGTCAGAGCCGTTGCCCCTCAGGGCGACGACAAAGCCGACCCGACCGCACTGCGCGAAAAGGACGGCGTGCTTTCCGCCTGGTTCGATCGCCATGGCGCGATCGCCGCGATCGTCCGTCCGGACCACTACGTTTTCGGCGCAGCACAGAATGTCGAAGCGCTTCGCCAGCAGATAACCGAGCTCAGCGCCCGCCTCGCCTGACGGCTTCAGATGATGCGCTTTCGATAAAGATACCCTTGCAGGAGTAAGACAATGAGACTTTCCACCGTCAAGATCGCCGGCCGCACCACCTGGGGCGTCATCGAGGGCGAAACCTTCCGTGACGCAGGCGCGGCACTCGCCGGCCGGTATGCCGACCTCAAGGCAGCGATCACCGCGAATTTCGCAGGCGTTGCCGAAGCTGCCGCTTCCGCCGCCGCCACGCCGAACTCCGAACTGGAATGGCTGCCAGTCGTGCCCAATCCCGACAAGATCCTCTGCGTCGGCCTGAATTACGAGATGCACCGTAAGGAAACCGGCCGAAGAGAAGTCGAAAACCCGACCATCTTCTCGCGTTACGCCAACAGCCAGACCGGCCATCTTGCGCCGATCATCCGCCCGAAGGTCTCCACCCATCTCGATTTCGAGGGCGAGCTCGCTGTCATCATCGGCAAGCCGGGCCGTTATATTTCGCGCGCCGAGGCCATGAGCCACGTTGCGGGTTACGCCTGCTACAACGACGGCAGTGTTCGTGACTTCCAGTACCACACGCACCAGTTCACCCCGGGCAAGAATTTCCCGGATACCGGCGCGTTCGGTCCGTGGATGATGACGCCGGACGAACTTGGGTCCCTGGCCGACCTGCGCCTGCAGACCCGACTCAATGGCGAAGTGGTGCAGGATGCCACCTTTGCCCAGATGATCTTCGATATCGCCCGCCAGATCGAATATTGCTCGAACTTCACACGCCTGGAAGCCGGTGACGTCATCGTCAGCGGCACGCCGGGCGGCGTCGGCGCAAAGCGCACTCCGCCGCTCTGGATGAAGCCGGGCGACGTGGTCGAAATCGAGATCGATCGCCTCGGCATCCTGCGCAACCCGATCACGGACGAAGCGCACTGACAGAACTTGTCGCGGGGGCCGGCCGGGAGAGGTTGCAGGCCCCTTGCGGACCAACGGACTATTTGACTTCAACGGGAGGTAGACATGTCGAAATTTTCAAGACGCATTTTTATGGCAGGCATGGGCTCGCTGCTCGCTTTCGGTTCCGCTCAGGCCGCCGACTGGCCGCAGCGGCCGGTGACCGTGGTCGTGCCCCAGGCGGCCGGCAACAGTCCGGATGTGCTGTGCCGCATCATCACAGACAAGCTGTCGCGCGCGCTCGGCCAGCAGTTCATCGTCGAGAACAAGGCGGGCGCCGCCAACGTGGTCGGCATGCAGTCCGTGGCCCACGCCACCAATGACGGCTACACGTTCGTGTTCGCCACCTCGGCCGCGCTGGTGACCAACCCCTACACGATCAAGGCGCTCTCCTACGATCCGATCAAGGATTTCGTGCCGGTCGCCATGGTGGCAAAGAGCCATCACGTGCTGCTGGTCAATCCCAAGGTCAAGGCAAACAACCTTGCCGAACTGATCGCGCTCGAGAAGCAGGCGCCCGGCTCGCTGAGCCTCGCAGTCGACGGACCGCGCAACATTTCCGGCCTGATCGCCCAGACGATCAACAAGGAGGCCGGCACGAAAATGGTGCTGGTGCCCTATAATACGATCTCCAACGCCGTGCAGGACAGCATCAGCGGCCGCACGCCGGTGACGATCCAGTCGGCGTCCGTCGTCGAACCGTTCATCAAAGACGGGTCGCTGCGCCCAATCGCCGTGGCCGGCAACCAGCGCATCGCATCGCTTCCCGATGTGCCAGCGATTTCCGAAACGCTGAAGAGCGTCGAGCTGCAGGGCTGGTTCATGATCATGGCACCTGCAGGCACGCCGGCCGCAATCATCGAAACGATGAGCAAGGCCGTCGCCAAGGCGATCGCCGAGCCTGACGTGCTGGAGCGCGCCCCGACCCTCGGCTTCGAGATGGAGAAGGGCGAGAACACCACACCGGCCGGCGCCAAGAACTTCCTTGCCGCGCAATATGCCTATACCGGCAAGGTCCTCAAGGAACTCGGCATCGAGCCGAACTGAGGCGGGACCAACAGGACGCAGGAGGAGGCGGACGATGAACGAGATGAAGAATGCGACGGGTAGGAGTACGGTTCGTGCACCACAGAACCTCGCAGGCGGGCTGGCGCTGATGGCAGTTGCCGGCCTGGCGCTGTGGCTGCTCGGGGACCTGAATGCCGGTTCGCTTTCCGAGATGGGATCAGCCCTCATGCCACGGGCGCTTGCCGTCGGACTCGGGCTGATGGGTCTCGTTCTTGCCGTCTCCGCCTTCCTGCGTCCCGGCCTCATCATCGAGAGGACGAAGCTTCACGGCCTCGTTCTCGTCCTTCTCGCCATCGCCTTTTTTGCCGTGACGATCCGGCCGTTCGCCATCGGCCCGGTCACCATACCCGGCCTCGGGCTGATCATTTCGGCACCGGTCGCCATCGTCATCGCCGGTCTTGCGACCCCAGAAGCCCGGTTTCGCGAACTCGTAGCGCTCGCGCTCGGACTGACGCCGTTCTGCATGCTAATGTTCGGGGATCTTCTCAACCTGCCGATCCCGGTCTTTCCGGCATCCCTGATCGATTCCTTCCCCGAAGGCTGGTCGCAGAAGGCGGTCCTGCGCATTGCCTCGGCCGTGATGCTTGCAGCGGCAGTCCTTGTCTTCGTCACCGACAGACAGAAGTCCGTATCCGATCAGGGGAACCAGGGCTGATGGACACGCTCATTTCCAATCTCTCGCTGGGATTTTCGGTCGCACTCGGCCTCCAGAACCTCGCGCTTGCCTTCCTCGGCTGCCTCGTCGGCACGCTGATCGGCGTCCTGCCCGGCGTCGGCCCGGTGGCGACCATCGCCATGCTCCTGCCGATCACCTTCAGCCTCGATCCGACCGGCGCGCTGATCATGCTCGCCGGCATCTATTACGGCGCCCAGTATGGCGGATCGACGACCGCCATCCTCGTCAACATTCCCGGCGAGGCGACCTCCGTCGTCACCGCGGTCGACGGCCACGCCATGGCGCGCCGCGGCCGGGCCGGTGCGGCGCTGGGCATTGCGGCGCTCGGTTCATTCTTTGCCGGCACGGTCGCGACGATCGTGATTGCGGCGATAGGCGCACCGCTGACGCGCGTAGCCCTGCTGTTCGGCCCGACCGAATATTTCGCGCTCATGATAATGGGCCTCGTTTTCGCCGTGGTTCTGGCCGGAGGTTCGCTCCTCAAGGCCGTAGCGATGATCATGCTCGGACTGCTGCTCTCCACCGTCGGCACCGATCTCGAAACCGGCGACCAGCGCATGACCTTCGGGCAGCCCTTCCTCTGGGATGGCATCGATTTCGCCGTGCTGGCCATGGGCGTCTTCGGCGTCTCGGAAATCCTGCGCAATCTCGGCCAGTCGGAGGACCGCGACGTGGTGCGCGGCGCAATCGGCCGCCTCCTGCCCAACCGGAAGGAACTGCGCCAGTCCGTGGCACCCGTGGTGCGCGGCACACTTCTTGGATCGGCCTTCGGAATCTTGCCGGGCAATGGCGCGATCCTTGCGCCGTTCGCCTCCTACGCGGTCGAAAAGAAGCTTGCCAAGGACCCCAGCCGGTTCGGGAAAGGCGCAATCGAAGGTGTTGCCGGTCCGGAAGCGGCCAACAATGCCGGCGCGCAGACCTCGTTCATTCCTCTTCTCACCCTCGGCATCCCCGCCAACGCGGTGATGGCGCTGATGGTCGGCGCGATGACCATCCACGGCATTGTTCCCGGACCAAAGGTCATGACTGGCAATCCATCGCTGTTCTGGGGCATGATCGCCTCGATGTGGATCGGCAACCTGATGCTGCTGATCATCAACCTGCCGCTGGTCGGCTTGTGGGTCCGGCTGCTGAAGGTTCCCTACCGGCTGCTTTTCCCGGCCATCCTGGTCTTCTGCTGCATCGGCATCTATTCGATCAACTCGCAGCCCATCGATGTCCTGCTGATCGGCCTGTTCGGGTTCATCGGCTTCCTGCTGATCAAGTTCGGCTTCGAGCCGGCGCCCATGCTGCTCGGCTTCGTGTTAGGCAAGCTGATGGAGGAGAACCTCCGGAGGTCGCTGATCCTTTCGCGCGGATCGCTTACGACATTCGTCACGGAACCGATAAGCGCCGGCCTTTTGATCGTATCGCTTGTCCTGCTCGTCACGGCGCTTCTCCCAAAAATTCGCAAAGGAAGAGATGAAGTTTTTGTGGAATGAGCTTCGATACCTAAGACAGGCGGGAAGAATAAGAGCCCCATAGATCCGGGGGCGGGTTGTCCATCCGACCAGCTAAGAGCATGCTGTTTCAAGGATTTGCAAAGGACTTAGGGCTATGGGACGTCGTCGGTTACTTCCAAATAGATCATTCCCCCGCTATGCCTACTTGCCCGGTGAGGGTCCACATCCAGTCCGTGATCCTGGAGGACTACGGTGTCCAGTCGGTTTTGATTAGTGCGTCTCTCGATTCTGAGGAATTCGCCTGGGCCAGGACCTCTTCAATCACGGGTACTACTGGGAAGCTCACGAGGCGTGGGAGGGACTTTGGCAGGCTGCAAAGAGAGGAAGCCAGTTGCGGGCCTTCCTGAAGGGATTGATCTTGCTATCCGCAGCCGGGGTAAAGATCCGAGAAGGCAAACGGACGCCAGCGTGCGTCACGCTGGACGCGCCGGCGCGCTGTTGCGAAACCTCACCCCGGCGCCGCATGGCCATTTCTCGAGCACCATAGGCATATCGCCTCGACAACTTGCTGATCTCGCCGAAGCGACAGCTGAGGCCATGCCGGCATCGCGGATGACGACCAAGGCACAGCCTGAACCAGTCTTCGACTTCGTTCTGGGAACGATGAGTCATCGAGTCCCGGCGCTCAACGGCAGGCACGTTATCGCTTGATCGTGGTGAGCTGCTTCATGTTGCGTCGGTTAGATGGTCACAATCACCTTGGCGGCGGCATCGTCACCCGCAATCGGCAAAACACCCTTGGCTCTGTTTCGAAGTGCAAAAGGATCGAGGAGGTCTTTCTCCAGAATGGCGTTGAGCGCCTTGAAGATCATCACCCCTTGGAAATGGTTCGCGATCATTTGCGACGTTGTCGTCTCGCGTCGGTCGAGCGCATTGAGACTGCCATCCCGATCCGGGTAGAAGTTGTTCGTATCGATGACGATCTTGCCATCAAGGAATTGCTGTGCAAGCTCGAACGCAGCCGCGAACGGCACTGTGAGAACCCATTGCTGGACGAGGGCGCGTCGGATGCAACAGCGGCCTGACAACCAATTTCGGCCGCTGCCTCGCGCAGGGGTTCTGCTCGATGAATTGGTCGAGAGAGGTAAGAGAAATGCCCCAACTGCGAACGGCATCCAGGTCGACCTTGTAACCCTCGACGTTATTCCAAGTCTCGTGCCGGTAGCCCAGCTCGCCATAGGGTTTCGCGAGCGCCTCCTCCTTAGACAGGGTGACGGCTGAAACCTGCTTTCCCGTTGCCTTGGTGATCTTGGCCGCAACTTCAGGCAACTTGAACGTTTCTGCGGAAAGGTCGATCTCGTGGCCGTTGAAACGTTCTGGGTCAGCGAAAGCCGCCGCAGCGAACGTTCCGACATCCTTCACTGCAAATCCAGTCGATACCAGTGTCCTTTCAAGCGCGGCGACAGGAAGGCTGGCGTGCAGGGTCTTGGGTTAGGACTCTACATCGCGTCGCAGATCGCCCAAGTGCATCATATGGAGCAGGTCAGGATCCTGGAACACGATTTGTTGGAACAGTTGCCATCACTCTCTGCGGCCAGCGATGCGAACGAAAAGGTTATTCTTCGTATCGCGGCTAACGCGGACAGTCTCGGTACCTGGTTTCTCGATGGAATTTCGGATTTTACAAAATCCACCAATTATCTTGTGCATTTGTCGGTGGACGATGAAGACTACACAGCCGAATGGCTCCAACAAGGAAAAGTCGTCGCGGCGGTCTCAAGCTCGGAAAAGCCGATTCCAGGGTGCCGCCGATTTCCCCTCGGCTCTCTCCGATACCATGCGACGTGCAGCCCCGAGTTCAGTGACCGGTTTTTTCACCATGGTGTAACGCCGAAGACGCTAGCCGTTGCTCCGTGCCTGACCTTCAACCAGAAGGATCGCCTCCAATCCGAATGGGTCGAGTACGTTTTCCAGAAGAAGATCAACCTTCCCGCTCACTGGCTCCCGTCGACCCAAAGCTTTGTCGATGCAAGCCTGATGAGCATGGGATGGGGCATGAACCCTGCTCTGCTAGTTGACGAACATCTGAGCGAGGGTAGGCTTATAGAGCTTGTTCCCGGGAAAACGCTGACAGTTCCGCTTTACTGGCATATAAGTCGACTGGCAGCCGATCGGATAAGTGAGCTGACTAGGTTTGTGAGCGATGCCGCCAGCCAAAAACTGCGGTGACCTCGAGTGTTAGATCATGCGACAGCTGAAAGTTTCGCTCCGCGTGCCATCGCATCTGATTCAATCGGTGATCACACGGCCGCCAATTCGAACGCTGCACCCGCCGATGTCTCGCATTGTACGACGAAGCAGTTCCCTATTATTCGCCGAGTTTATAGATTGCCGCGTTGTCCTGCACTTCTCTGAGGCCCTTGTAGGACGCATGCCGTAGCTTTCCATCATCGGTCCAGGCGCGGAATTCGATCTTGGCGATCAGTGTCGGCTGGACAAAGACGACGCCCTTCTTGTCAACGGCGACGACCGGAGCACGCTTGGTTTTCAGCGTGTCCAGCATCCGGCGCAGTTCGATCGCGTCTTTCTCCTTGAAGCCAGTCCCAACCGAGCCGACATAGACAAACGCATCGCCCTGATAGGCCGTGAGTGTTGGCGTGAACCAGCTGGCACCGAAGCAGACCATTTCTTTCGAACAACAGGGCCTCACAGTTGTTTACGGGCCGAACGGAGCCGGCAAATCGGGATATGGGCGAGTGTTGAAACGTGCCTGCAGGGCACGCAAAAGCCGGTGAAATCATGCCGGACGCGTTTTCCTTGACGATCGGCGGCAAGGCTACGGCCAGTTTTACAATTTCGCAGGACGGCGTGCAGCAGCCTGTGCTGCCATGGCCGGACAATGCGAATCCCGATCCGGTGCTTTCCGCAGTCAGCGTGTTCGACCGCGAATGCGGCGCGGTCCATATCCAGGACAAGAACGAGGTTGCCTTCCGGCCGTTCGGTCTCGATATTCCCGACGATCTCGCCGCGGTCTGCACGCAGGTCAAAGCGCGGCTGCAAACGGAAGAAACCCAGCTAAAGGCGCTCCGCGATCCTGTGTTTAACAAGCCCACGTGGCAGGCGACCACTGCGGTCGGGCGAATCATGTTCGGTCTAAAGCACAATACGAAGCTGAAGCTGCTGGCGACTCTCGCCATCATGACGGATGCGGAACGGGCACGCCTCCAGCAGCTCGCAGAAGACCTCGCCAAGAATCCGGTTGAGGCGGCTGCCGAGCAGCACCAGTTCGCCGATGGGGTCGCGAAACTTCTGCGCTATCTCAAGAAGATTGGGGATGCTTACTCCGACGACGCCCTCAACAAGCTCAAATCCCTTGCCGATGACGCCAGAACCAAGCGGGTTGCTGCGAAGGTTGCCGCGGAAAACGCCTTCAAGGACGCCACGTTCCCTGGCGTCGGCGCGGAAGTATGGCGGGAGCTCTGGGAAGCGGCGCGGCATTACTCGGGGCATGTTGGACGGCGGTTCCCGGCAGCGGAAGGCGATTATTGCGTGCTGTGCCATCTACCGCTGAACGCCGAAGCCGGTGCTCGGTTGGGCGGTTTCGAGGGTTTCATCCGTGACGATACGGAAAAACAGGCTGACGCGGCCGAGGAGGATTACGCGAAGGCGCTAAGGGACTTCCGGACGCGTCAGCCAGATATTCGACTGGTGATGGGACATTGCAGCACTGGGGCGACGTCGAGAATTCAGAAATCGCGCTGTGGGCGCTGTACCCATCGCGGCGACTCTTGAGCGCACGGGTTTCTGCCTTCCTCGATTTCCTGAAGCAGGCTTTTCCCAAGGGAACACCTGAAGAACTGGCCGCCTATATCGGTGGGTAAGGGTCGGGCGCGTTAAGCCGCAGCAGCGACTGCGCGAGAATACGCACCAGGCGGCATTCCCACATGCCGATTGAAGGCAACGCTGAAGGCGCTTGTCGATCCATAGCCGACGCGCTGGGCGATGTCGGTTATGGCAATATCTTCGCGGAGATACTCTTTCGCGAGCGCCATGCGCCATCCGGTCGCATACTCCATCGGCGCAACCCCTACTTCCTTGCGGAAACGATCGAAGAAGGTCGAACGAGACATTGCAGCCTCCTGGGCAAGCGTCTCCACCGTCATGCTGCGCCCCGGATCTGCGTGGATGCGTCGCAGGATCGGCGCCAGCAGCGGATCAGCCATCCCACGCAGGAGACCCGGCGGCGGCTTGGCGCTTGCTGCCGATCGTAACGCGTCGATGAACAACACCTCGAGCAACCGGTGGAGAACCATTTCGCGCGCGGCACGGTCAGCCCTCGTCTCGTCATTGATCATGCGGACGAGAGCCATCAGTCGCTCCTCACCGCGAACATGGATGACCTCAGGCAGCAGCGAAACAAGCAGAGCCTTGTCATCGGAGCCGAACGCACAGTGCCCCACCAGTGCCTTGATCTGCGCCGGCGCTTCCGGATCGCCCAGGCGGAAGACACCAGGGCTCGTTTCCAAACGCTGGGCAAGTGCACCGCGCGGAGGCGGCTCCAAGCTGCTCATCGTGAACGAGAAGATCTTCGGGACCAGGACGAAGTCACCCTCGGTGAGCACCATTGGCTCACGACCGGCGATCGTCATCAGGCAACGGCCTTCGACGACGGCGCAGTAGAAGGGGCTTCCGAGCTCCGTACGCTCAACCAGCCACCGACCGCCGCCCGTCACCAGCTTTGAGATCGACGGGCTCGGCTTCAACAAGGAAACAACTTCGGCAACCGGATCGGTCATCATTCGGACTTCCGCTAAACATTCTCGGACATACGCATATAGCAGGTCCGGGCGATCAGATCCATCTTCAGCCTAGTTAAATGTCAGGAGACGGAACATGCCAAAGATCCTCATCACCGGTTGCTCGTCCGGTTTCGGCCTTGCGATCGCGCAGAAATTCTTGAACGCCGGATGGGACGTCGTCGCGACCATGCGCACGCCGCAAAACGACCTGTTTCCATCGAAAGACAGGCTGGAAATCCTGCCGCTGGATATAACCAGCGCGGACAGCATTACTAAGGCGGTCGAAGCCGCCGGCACGATTGATGCTCTGGTCAACAATGCCGGCGTCGGCATGCTCAATGTGCTCGAAGGCTCGGAGATGTCGAAGATCTGTGAGCTGTTCGAAACGAATGTGTTCGGTGCGATGGCGATGACGAAAGCCGTTCTCCCGCAGATGCGGGTCCGTCGCTCGGGCGTCATCGTCAACGTCAGTTCCGCCGTCACGATAAGACCGCTGCCAGCACTTTCGGTCTACAGCGCCAGCAAGGCAGCGCTCAATGCCTTCACGGAGAGCTTCGCGATCGAGGCGGCGCTTTTCGGCGTCCGCGCTAAACTTGTTTTGCCTGGCTCGGCGCCGACGACCGGCTTCGGGAAGAATGCTGTTTCGCGCATGGGCATGGAAATTCCCGAGCCATATACCGCCTTCGTCGACGACTACATGACGAAGCTGCGGTCTGGCACAGAGGTCACGACATCGGATGCGGTTGCAGAGGCGGTGTGGCGGTCTGTGACAGAGATCGACGCGCCGATGAAGATCCCAGCCGGCGCCGACGCGGAAACCTCGTACCGCGAAGCGGGTCATTTGCTCGCCTGAACATCACCATCCGAAACCCACCTTTGGAGGTCCAGACCCATGAACAATCTGATCAATCTCGCCAAGCATATACCGACGCCTGAAACCACTTTGACAGTAGCCTACACGCCGATCCGTCTCTCGATGCCGGGGCGCCAGCCGTTGGAACTGCGTCTGACCGCGCCGGCAAACGGCGACAAGCTGCCGATCGTGTTGCTATCGCATGGCTACGGTCCTTCCAACTATATCCCCTCAAAGGACGGCTACGCTCCCCTTGTCCAGTTCTGGGCGGAGAGAGGGTTCGTCGTCATCCAGCCGACGCATGCGAGTTCGCGGGTTGGCGGCTTGCCGTCGGATTCAACCGGCACGCCGTTCTTCTGGCGTGAGCGTGTCGAAGAGATGAAGGCGATCCTGGACCAACTGCCGGAGATCGAGAGACAGGCGCCGGCCGTTGCTGGGCGGATGGATCATGCACGCATCGGCGCGGTGGGCCATTCCTTCGGCGGTCACACCGTCGGGCTCCTGCTCGGTGCACAGGTGGATGGTGAAAACTTCTCCGATCCACGCATCTCGGCGGGCGTTCTCCTGACAACGCCGGGACGCGGCGGCAAGGACATGACGCCTGAGAGTGCTGACCGGTTTCCGTTCTTCGACGTCGATTTCTCGACGCTGACGACACGCAACCTCGTCGTTTGCGGTGATATGGACAACCCGCATTTTACGACGCGCGGCCCCGAATGGCATGCGGATGCGTTTCATGACGCGCCGGGCGCTAGAGCAATGCTGATGATGCACGGCGTCGGGCATGGCCTTGGCGGGATCGCCGCACTGGACGCAAAGGAAACAGAGACTGAAGCGCCAGACGTGCTGGAAGCAACACGGCGGCTCACGCTCGCATGGCTTCAGACCGCGCTCAACGCGGACGAGGGCGCATGGGCGAGAGCGCGACTGATTTTAGAGGGTGAGGCTGCACCGCTGGCTACGGTCACTGAGAAGCCGCTGTAGCCGCCAACGCAGATCGGTACGGTTGAAGCAGGCCCAACGACGAGAGACCGGGCGCCACACGCTGGCGCTCGATGCGATCTGGATTATCCGTGGGTAGGGCGGTAGATATCCTGAAGTTCGAGAAGCACGCCCAAATCTCGTCCTTCATTGAGAGAGCGTTCGGCCTCCCCCGCCAGTATGGGTTTTAGTCCTCTGTGTAGATTCCTATCACCAAGCCTTGGCTCTCGACCTCCGCTTTCGAGCCGGGTGGGCCGGCGGCTCAGGCACGCAATTGACTGCGATCGCGCGCAGACGACGCCATCGTCATATTCCTTGATCCGCCAAGCTGGCACGTCCACTGCGGACTCGATGGGGCACGTCTGACCAAAGACCGCCTCGCTGTGCTCGGCTCGATCGGCATCCGCAACGGCCGGATCGTTTTCTTCCCCTGTGCGCTCAAGCGCCCATTCCTCGCGAGGCCAAGAAAGCTTCCCCTTGGCCGTCCTCCACGTCGTTTCGGCCTTACAGGTGCGGGCCGCTCGTCTCCGGTCCTATCGACTGCCATCGAGGCCGCGATGGACGCGGCCCGAACAACCGAAAAGGAATACGACAATGGCAACCATCGGCTCTTTCACCGCTTCAGGCAATGGCTTCACCGGCACCATCAAGACTCTCAACCTCAACGTCAAGGCGACTATCCGCACCGTCGAGCGCACGTCCGACAAAGGCCCGGACTACCGCATCCTTGCAGGGGCGACGGAGTTTGGCGCAGCCTGGAAGAAAACTTCGAACGAAGGCCGCGACTATCTCTCGGTCAAGCTCGACGACCCGAGCTTCCCGACCCCGATCTATGCAACGCTGATCGAGGTCGAGGGCGAGGAAGGCCTCTCCCTCATCTGGTCCCGGTCAAACCGGGACTGATCCGGAATGCCCCGCCCGCCAGGGCGGGGCTCTCCATGGCAGGGATCACTTGTTCATTGCATCCTTGAGCGCCTTGGCCGGCGCGAAAGTCAGCTTGTTGGAAGCCGCGATTTTCATGGCTTCGCCAGTTGCTGGATTGCGCCCTTCGCGCTCAGGCGATGCCTTCACTTTGAACTTTCCGAAGCCAGGGATCGACGTTTCCGCGCCGGAGCCTGCTGCGTCGGCAATAGCCTGGAAAACGGCTTCGACGATCGCCTTGCCCTGAACTTTGGTCAGGCCGTTGTCGGCGGCGATCTTGTCAGCGATTTCATTGGTGGTCGTCATGATAATTTCCTCAAACGTGAAACAATGCGAAATCCGTGCCAGCTTCTGGCACGATGTCACCGGCGACGGTGACGGCATTGCTCAGATGCGGTGAATGTCCACAACTCGTTTTGGCTTGTAGCCCCGCCTGCGTTTTCTCTAAGGACATCGAGGAACAGGCTCACAGCCTCGCTCTCGCTGCCCACGTCGTTTACCACTCCGGCTACGGACACACGAAGGCGCGGCAAGCAGCCGAATGGTGCCGAGGAGCAGGCCGAGCAGACGCAGTTCGACAGCGACAAGGCTACAAGTCTGCCGCGCCGTCGACGTTGAAGCGCACCCGCGAACCACTCTCAGAGGGCCTTCTCTGATTGCCCCAGCAATGAAACCAAACGGCCAGCCTCTTGACCAGGCGCCCGGCCATTCTCCATAGGAGCGCCCCAAGATCTTCCACATTCTTAACCGCAGGTCGCCGCCACCACGCGGCCGGAGGTCGGATTGGTCTCGAGAGTCACCCTGGTATCTCGGAGATCATGGGTGACGGCCTGACCGGGTGCAATTTGGCGGACAATGGTCGCTCCGGTGCGTTGCTTAGCTTCCTCGTCGCTCGGCTTTGGTTGCCCGACCAGCGCCCGTGTGGCTACTGGATCGCACCGACCTTGGGGAACCTCAGAGCCTGCGGAGCAACCCACCAAGGCCAAAACGGTGCTGAGGGAGACAAGAATAGGCGTAGCACGGAGAGCAGATTTCATTGACTTGTGCTTCTTTCGTCGACGACACCTACGACCTGTGAATTGCCGTAGGCTAGTTTGCGAGGCGGAGCATTGGAAAATTCAATGCAGGGGTCAGAACAAGATTAGTGCGAAATCGTACGCTAGCCGAAATTGTGCATGTTTTCCGTAGTTTGCAGCCTGCTTCGAACGGTAGGTTTCAGGGAAAAATGCATCAGGAGCGCCCAGTTTTGGGGAGGAATGTCGATCTCGATCATCGTTTATCATTTAAACGTACGATTCCGCACTAATCTTGTTCTGATCCCTGAATCGACGGCCAACCCAATTTCGGGCGACCTGTAGGAGCGAACTAGCGCAGGCGATAGTTTAGCTCTACTCCACGCCAGTTGCCCCTTCTTCGGGTCTCACGATCGATCCGTATCCTGCCTCCATAGCGCTCGGCATCATAGGCGAATAATCTTTGGGGCAGTCTCCCTGCGTCTCGATCATCCGGCCAGGGTTCGCATCCATTGGCACTGCTTCGAAGCAGGTTGCCACAATCTCCGACCGCCGCTCCAATGAGGCAATAGAGAAGTCGACAACGCTCCCGGCGTTGGCAGATGCCATGGAATAGCCGTCAGGGCCGGTTTTGACCTCGCCATCGGCAAGGAGTCTCGAAAGGCCGATCTGGAGGACTAGCTCCATGTCACTCCTGAGTTCCTGACAGGAAATCGCGTAAAAAGAAGGCGACAAATTGGGGATAACCGTCATATGGTCAAAAGAGCAAATTGCCTTTTCGCGGACAGTCTGCAGACCTACGGCCCATGCCCGAGTAAATATTTCCGGCGCCAGGCTTTCGGGTGACATCATCGTCTCCAGCATATATCCGCTCGATGTCTCAACAACCTTCAAAAAAAGGTGGTTCGAGCGCGATGAACGCTCGAACCGAACGAGGTTGGGACCTTATTTTCCCGTCCTGAGATGGAGCTGTCATCATCCGATCGGGTGAGGGTTGGGTTGATGTTTAAGGCGGTAGCAGGAACATCGGACCATACGCCAGGAGCTAAGCCGGGATAGAGGCGATGAGGCGCGTTAGACTAGGTTGCGAACGAACTCCGACCTTTCCGAAGCAACGGGCAGCGTGCGTTTTGATGGTATTTGGCGACACGCCGAGCGCTCGGGCGATCTCATGAAGGTTCATCCCGCTGCCGATCAACGCGGCAACCCGCGTCTCCGCATCCGTCAAGTCGAACATCGTCTGCAACCGTCGAGCCTGCAGCCGGGTCTTTGTTTCCGGATCGACAATCTGCAACAGAACCCGCGCCTGGCTATCGGTCGCGTCCCATATGGCGGATGATGTTGGCGCCAGCGGTGTGATTGTCGCGAGGTAAGGAGGAAGGCCTGATGGCCGGATAATGGGGAAAGCTCCATTGAACGGCGTGGCCCCGCCATCCGCGACCATAAGTGCCTGTCGGATGCTGGTCGCCATTCGAGAAGCGGTTTCTGCAACCTGAGCCCTGAGAACCGAGCGCTCCGATCGGCTGATCGAGATGCCATCGGCCTGTTTTAGTAGGGTTTCAGCCGCAGCATTGAGAAGGATGACCTCGCCCCGGCTTCCGATCAAGACAGCGGCATCCGGCATCGCGTTGATCAGCCGCTGCGCTAGGTCGGGGCCATAGTCAATGCGGGTGATGTGCAAAGATAGGTCGATTGCGCGCTCGATATGCGGCGCCAGTTCGGTCAGTCGGTTGAGTGCCAGCTCCGCATGCTCGTCCTGCGCTCGGGACAGAAAGAGTGCGATACCTCCGATGCCGCCCCGCTCGTGCAAGCTGGCGTGCGGCATGAAGAGTTGGTTGTGAATGTTTTGGGGCTCGCAGATGTCGGTATAGAACGAAGACTTCTGGATTGCGGCCAGGTCGATCATGGTGTTGCCAAGCACGACATTGCCAGGCTTTATTTTTTCGTAGGCCCGCGCGTACGGGTTCTGGGCATATTCCTGCAGATAGAGGCTATTCAGGTCTTCCCGCATCCTGCCCGGAATGAGAAAGCTCCCGCGTCCTCCCGGCGGCGCCTGATAAACGATATTTCCTGCGACGGCCCCGACATAGTCGACGATCGTGCACAGGGTCCGTGGCCATAGTTCATATCGGATGGACGCCTGGTAGATGGCATCGATGATCTGGGCATGTTCCATGTCAGCGCCTCTCATCATGGCGGAACAAGCCAGCCAACCGCTGCTACTGATGCACTTAATCACGGGCTGCTTGTCTAAGGCCAACTCAAACTGCCGACGTCACCCAATCGGGTGACGTCAAGAATTCTTGTCGTGTTTTCGAATTGGGTCAAGATTAACTGCCGCTGGCGGCTGGCCGAAGCGGAACATCATTACAAGTGAAGCCAAGTAATCGCTTCAGACTGCGGTGCTCGGCATTTCGTCCCCCTGAGCGTCGTCAAGCTCCTTCACAGCTTCTTCTTGTCTCCTGGAGAGCGGAGCACGTCGCCAACGTGTAAGAGGCGGACAGTCCGCGGCCCGAAATAATGCGTTTGAAAAGGCGCCCAAGAGGAGGGTCCTACTTACAGGCTTGTGAGACCGCAGCGACAAGTTATCGCCCAGCCGGGTGACGCGAAACGGTTAAAAATCACCGATCTTCGGCGCTTCAAACGGAGGCCCCGAGATTGATGTCATGCCGCTTCTGACCTCGCTTGCGCTCTCATACTCGCTAGTCCTCATTGCACCAGGTCCGAACCTTCTTGTTGTCCTGCGGGTGGCGGTTAATCCATCCTGGCGCCGATTGCTCAGTGTGGCCGCCGGAATTGCTTCGGGCGCCGCCATCGCTTGTTGTCTCGCTGCCATGGGAGCGACGACGGTTTACACGGGGGAGGGCCCGGCTTCCTGGGGCTCCATGGTCCTAGCTTTTATCCTCCTTTATTCGGCGATCCGGCTTTTGCGGCGCCCCTCCGGCTCCAATCCGGCTCGAGAGATCGGATCAAATACTATGAACCTCAGGCTCTCCCGGGCGCTGCAAGACGATCTCCGCACGCGCTCGGGTGAACGGCTGGCGCCTTCCCAGCAACACTCAGCCGCCGACCTCCCGCTTCGTCATTGCCCTGTCTCCGACCCGTCCTATCTCTTTCGGCGCACCGCCGGCCATCGAGGGCGCTCCTGTTCCCGGCTGGCTCTCGAAATCGCCGCTCGATTATTTCGGCGAATTCAACCTGCCGAAAACGGTGGCCGAGCAGCAGGCGAAAAGCGTCTTTTCGCCCGGCGGACTTGCCGTCAACGAGCTTCTGGCGGCAGCGCGGCCTCCCAGCGGCTGGAAGAACCTGCCGGGAACAGAAGCGCTCGACTACGGTTGGCCGATCGAGATCACCTTGCGCGAGGGCGACCCGAATGTCGGAAAGCCAGCGCGCGAATTCAGGCACGAGAACGAGTTCAGCGGCTATATCGCCGCCTATTCGGAAGAAGGCCAGGCATTGGGGCTGGAGCGCTTTCAAGACTGGCACGCCCATCTCGGCGGCACGATGTTTCCGATGCAGGGCTATCCCGATTTCTCGCCCTTCTACATCGAGATCTCGGAGATCTTCGGCGGCTTCAATTTCGGCGACGGTGTCGCCCAGATCGACCTCAAGGAGATGAAGCTCGAATGGGCCTGCTGATGCTGGAGAAATTTGAAGGTGGCTGCCAGTTGCCGGGCGCAAGTCCGGCTGAAATCGCGGCCTGCGAGGCGAAACTGAAGATTATCCTGCCGGCGGAGATCAAGGCCTTCCTTGCCGTCTCCAACGGCTTCAACGGAGAGGTCGGCCTAGGTTATCTGATCCTGTGGAGTGCGGCGGAACTCTCCGGGGCTGACGGCTACGAGATCTTCGAATTCCGCGACGACCAGCTGCTGATCGGTTCGAATGGCGGCCCGACCGCCTATGGCTTCGTCAAGGGCGACTATATTTCCATTCCCTTCGTCTTTGCCGGAAACTGGCTGAATGAAGTGCGTGTTCTCGGCCGCTCTTTCGAGGAGTTCATCGAGGCAATTGAGCGCGGCGACGGCTGGTACGGCCATTTGGCTGGCGGTCCGGGTTGCGGCCAATATTGACTCATATCGCAAAAGAGCATCCGAGGCGTCACCTTCTGGTATGAGGGAGACGATTTTTCGGTTCTGCTGCCCGGTCGTCAGACGTTTGATGCGCAGCAGGCCGTGGGATAATAGCCTGTTCGTCGCGGTCAACGTCTCGGCAAGACAGCTACTTTCCTCGCATTTGACTACACACGTGACGACCGCGCTCGAGAGGAGTGGGCTTTCGGCTGACAGGTTGGAGTTGGAGGTCACCGAGACATCGCTTCTCGAAGATCGCGCAGATGTCGGCCGTTGCTTGGAAGCACTGACAGCGCACGGCATCAAATTGGTGATGGACGATTATGGCAGCGGGTATTCTTCCATGACCAACCTCAGGCGCTATCCGTTTCACAAACTGAAGATCGATCGCAGCTATGTCGCCGCGCTCGATGAGGACGCGGTCGCCGAGGTCATCATCGACTGCGCCTTGGCGCTAGGCAAGAGCCTCGGATTGACGGTCGTTGTCGAGTGGATTGAAACGGAAGCACAGCGTGCCCGCCTGGCTGTTAAAGCTCCAGATCAGTTGCAGGGATTTCTGTTCGGGCGCCCTGAAATCATGGAACGGAAAATCTCCGCCTTAGAGCACGAGTCGCGCGCGACACACACACACCGCAGCCAGCGTTTACGCTTCGTTAACCATGATCCGCTACCTTGGGGTTCTAGACGCGATCTCCTCCCTACGCGTCGATGAGAAAAACTTGGGCCGTGAGACTTTGTCTCCGGCCCTTTTTCGCGTGATGGCGAAACTCGCAGTTTCACTACCCCTCCCGCAACCGAATTCACACGGACGCGTGGAACGATACTCCCGAGGACTTCCATCTTGCTGCTAGTCATATTACCAACATTACTCCTACCCACTTAGCTAAGTGGGGGAGCATGTCCGGGCCTTTCGGGGGGCTAATTCAGTTCCACAAATCGACGTCACGCCACAGCGACATCAATTCAATGGCTTAATTGATTGACTGTGACTGCCAATGGTTCAGATCCGTTCAAGGCGACCGATGCCAGCGTGGAGGCCGGTTGGCAAGTGCTACTTCGCCGCTTGCCTCAGCCTCCGCTCCTGTCCTGCGGCTAGATCAAGTACTTTATCCGTCGCTCCAATTACTCCGAGCCGGTGCGTGACGGCAATGATAGTCGTTTCCTGCGCAGTTCTACGTAAACTAGCGTAAATGCTTCGCTCCGTTGTTTCATCCAGTGCGGAGCTTGCTTCATCTAGAATAAGCACCTTTGGCCTCCCTATTAACGCACGGGCGATCGCCAGTCGCTGCCGTTCCCCGCCACTTAGGAGTTGGCCCCGTTCTCCGATCCGAAAATCAAGCCCCTGTGTTAGCCCATGAAGCTTCTCCGCCAAACTGACGGTGTGTAGAACTGAAATGATTTCTTCGTCGCTGTACTGGCGCCCAAACAGGACGTTATCCCTAATGCTCAAATTCATGAGCATCGGCTCTTGCGCGACATAACCGATAGAAGAGAGATAGGTGTCCTTGTTGATGCTGCGCAAGTCGACACCGCCAACTATAACCGCGCCTTTGTAATTCTCGTTGATACCAAGGAGGATTTGCAGGAGGCTAGATTTGCCGACACCCGATGGTCCGACAATAAAATTCAGCCCACCCGGAGCGAATGTCGTCGTGACATCGTCAAAAAGTGGCGGCTGTTCAGGAAGATAGCCGAACGACAGTTCTTGAACTTCAATGTCCAAGGTATCCATGTGAGGCATCGGACTCGATGGCAGGCGCGCTAGCGGAAGCTGATGTTGGTCAAGCTCGTTTTGAAGCATTTCGGCCAGTACCTGGGCCATCGCATACTCTTCGATTGCACTCGCTATCATCTCAAACGGTCGATTGAGTTGCACGAGTATCATGCCTACGAGGACGACCTGCGAGAGTAGGTCAGGCGATCTGAGCGTGATGGCCAGCATTCCAAGCACGCTGAAGTACTGGATAAATATAAGAGCAGCCTGAAACGACCCGTATCGTAAGCGGGTAAAGAAATATTGCAGCCAAAATGTACGCGCGCCCTCAGCTAAAGTTTCATAAAGCCCTTGAACCCAACCTTCGCCGCGGAAGATCTTTATTGAAACGATGTTGTTTACGACGTTTCCAAGGAGGTTCGAACCCTCGGCGGATTTGCGTCGTGCTTGCCGCTGGATCTGGGTCGTCACGTTGTTCGCACGGAGAGTCAACCAGACAGTTGCTATGCCGTAGATAATGACGAAAACTGCAACCACCCAACTTACAGTACCGGCAATCGCTGCGAACGCGAACGCCATGTCTATAGCGCCGGCCAGAACCACCATCAAAAACGATTGCACATAGATCGCATTAGACTGGTGGAGATTGTTGATCAACTCTCCCACACGCGCCGGATTATTGGCAACAAATATGGAGCCTGACGAGCGCAACAGAGCGGCTAGCGACATCTTGTTCGCAACGAGACGGACATCCTGCTCGATCGAATGCATGAGGACCATCCGAACGTCGCTCAGTAGTCGGACGCCCGCTAGGAGCGCAGCATAAGCAGCGAATAGTCCCAACAGTAGTCCAAGTGAATAGGAGCCGTTGCCTATCACCTTTGCCGCATACGCAAAGACGAGCGGCGCCCCTATCGTGCACGCCGATGCGCACAGTGTTGCTCCCAAGAGAGCGAACAATGTCTTCCTGCGGCGACGCAGGGCCACACTCAACACCTCGCGCTGAAGGGGAGGGAAAATGTTCCCGATTCTAGTAGTAACGTTAAGCATAAAGCTCCATCCAATCGGCGAACCCTCTCGCGACGACCAGAGCGAACGCGGTGTCATCGTCGGGTGCATTTTCGATGTTATCTATCTTTTCTGAGATCAGGCCATACCTGATAAGCGGACTGTGTTGGAGGGAATGAACAAGGCGAGGGAAATCATATCGTTGGGCAAAATCGCGACTGCCTCCTTTACTAAAGCAGTGGTAGACCTCTGGCGGCAACTCGTGCCGGAACGCGTCACGCTCGAGCGCCCTGTTTCGTCCGTCTTTCAAATGATGTCCGCGTGCCGCGATCATGGCCGCGCGAACTAGGGGCCAAAACAAAAACGTCTTCCGTTCTTCGACAGCTAAGCCCCTGATTGGCACCTGATTCAACTCCGCATTCCGCATCCCGAAGTACTGGAATGCCCGGCTTACGCCTAAACCCGAAAGCGTTGAGCCGTTCGGCACAACCTCTGTGTTTTCTGGGGCCGGCTCAACCGCTAACGGGTTCTTCGGGAACCGGAGCTTGCCAAAGTATCTTTCTCGGAGTTGTCCCGCCTTCTGCGCACGTAAAGCCTCACCCGCCACCTCCCAAGATGCTTTCCGGGTCACGTTGGCTAGTTCACTTGTAGCGATCAGCTTGGGCTTCAACGTCGGCGCCTCCCCGACCAACTCCTGGCAGTAAAGGGTAGGGTCGTTTAGGATGAATAGCTGATCCCCTCCATCGCCGGACAGCATGACTCGCGCTCCTCTGGCCATGGCCAGCTTCTTTAACGCGGCCATTGTGGAGAGAGCCGCGGCGGATTTCATAGGCCGAGCGGTCGGTACTAGTAAATCTGGCGACAGACTCTCGCGCGAAGCTCCCTCATTCATGTCTACTGTGGCCGTCGGCCAGCCAGTTTTCTTCGCCACCGCCTCGAAGTAAAACCTCTCGTCACCGTACAAGTGTTCCTCTGAGTCGCAGTGGATGAGCGGAAAGGTTCTATTCGGGTACAACGCTCCCGCTGCGACAGCCCCAACAGAGGAATCTACGCCCCCAGAACAAAGGACGGCGGCATGCTCTATATGCGGTCCGAGCTTGTGTGAAACGCTGTTCAAGATCAATTGGCGAATCAAATTGACCTGATGTGCGTAATCAGTTGCAGGGGCAGGCGGCAGTGCTGCTACTGCGTGGGCCAGAAGGTCTCGCTGCCAAAGATCTGTGCCATCAAACACCAATATGGCGCCACTGAGGAGCTCTTTGACACCCTTCAGTCCCGTTTGAGGCGTTACCCAGGACCAGTTGTGCAATGCGACCGCAAGATAATCTAAATCGAAAGCAGGTGGCCGCTGTTGGAGCCACGTTGGAATATCCAGACCCGCCCATACCTTGATCCTGTTCTGCTGCTCAAAGTAATAGATCGGAAGTTCTGAAAATGGCGGCCTGACGATAGCGAAGGAGTTGGCGGTCTCAATCACGAATGCTGTGTCGCCAGCGAAATTGTCATGTAGAAAATAGGCTGACTCGAGAAGATTCATGCCCTTCATCATGTCCGCATTGACATCGGAAGGCTCTCCTGTCACGGCATCCTCAGTATCATTTACAACCGTTATATTCATCGTCGGCGAAATCTGCAGCCCACGGACAGACGTGGCACGTTCGTACAGTTCTGTGGCATCGATTTTCATAGGTCTAGTCTCAGAATTTCGCTGTAAGCCTCGACTACACTTTTGGTATCATTAATGATCAAGTCCCCGACCTGAACCCAAGCGTGAGCCATGAAGGGCGGCTGTTTCACCCCGATGCAAAACGATGCTCGATGCACATAACCCACCATGAAAAGGGTGCAGCAAAGGGAATCCTCAAGGCACGCTGGCCTATGGGGACGGAGATTTCGGATATGTTGATACAGCCAAGCCATGTCCTCGACATCGGCAGCCGGCTCTACTTTTCTCGAAGAGGCAGCTTTCAACGTACCCAGTTGGTCCCGAATGGAAGAGCTTCGGACTCTCCGATCGCGGTCGGCTCAGTGAGTGCAGCGCCCCTCAGGAAGCGACCAGAGCTTCGCCTGGTCAGTCTTGAGCCGTGGATGGTGAGGTCACCATCTCACCAGCAAGCAGCGCTCGAATGATTTGTGAACCGGCTTCTAATCTGTCGTTGCGCTCTGTTTTGGCCGGCCAGCCATGTCCAACCGCATTTTCATTGAGCGCTTCGCCGCTTCCGAGAGCAATCCAGCCGCTCCGGGAACATCTCGCTCAAGGTGGCTATCAAGTGCGCCAAAACGACGGGATGGTAACGCCAACCGCCTGGGATCGCGAGAGAGCCGAACGGCAAGGTCGTCTTCGCCATCGCCGCCCCCAGCCAAGCCCAGTTGTTGCCTGAGTTTCCTTGTCTCTCACTCCACGGTGCCAAATGATCGGAAGTCATGACCGCCTGGAAGCCGGCGCGTTCGGCGGCCTGGACGTAGTCCAGGAGTTGACTGGCCGAGAATTGTTCGTGAGAGGCGTGGTAGCCGATGAGCATTGCCGTCCTCAAAAAAATGCCCCGGCGAGGATAACTCGGCGGGGGCAAGCGGTCATTACTTGTTCATGTCCGTTGCCATCTGCAGATGGTGTTCGAGCGCTGGCCGGGTTTTTGCCGCCCAGGCCTTCAACTCGGCATTCTCGCCTTCGTCGCCATAGCGCTTGAAGAGATCGACAGCATCCTCATGCACGTCCTCCTGGTCAGAATGATATTGCTTGGTGAAATCGTCACCC
The DNA here is from genome assembly GCF_000732195.1 of Neorhizobium vignae. Lineage (GTDB taxonomy): Bacteria > Pseudomonadota > Alphaproteobacteria > Rhizobiales > Rhizobiaceae > Neorhizobium > Neorhizobium vignae. The sequence continues at coordinate 68,735 of NZ_JNNU01000008.1, read as the reverse complement.
TGAAGCTTCTTCAGGTCGTCGAGCATGCCCTGATGAGCGGACGACATGGCGGTCGGGATTGTTGCCTTGACCTTGCCGGACGTCATCATGGCCTTCAACTCATCAGATGTCTTCTGGTGGTCGGTTAGCATCTGCTGTGCAAACGCCTTGGTCTTCTCGTCTGAACGCTCAAGGGCAAGCTTGCTGGACTCGATCTCGAACATGTCGCTGCTTGCAGCCTCCAGGACAAAATCTTCGGTCTTGGGGGCAACGCCCATGACTGAGTTGACCCCGGTTTTTTCCGCGGTGGACTGCGCCAGTGCTGCGGACCCGGCGGTGGCGAGAAGGATGGATGCAAGGATAATGGCTTTTTTCATGAGAAAGACTCCTGTTGACCGTGGCGCGATAACCAGCGCGACGCTGCATGGTTCCAAGACAGGGAACACTTTCAATCTCTTATGGTTTCCTCCCTGAACGGAGGAGGCTTGCAATGACAGCTAAAGACATTTTGCAGGAAGATGTTTCGGATTTCGCATCTCGACTTGAGGCGATGACGAGTCATGAAGTGTTTGCCGCCATGAGCTCGCTGGAAAAACATAGCGAGGACGAAGTCGACGACCGGGATGAAACGCTTTCCCGAATTGCTCTGGTTGAAGACGAAATCGAGCGCCGGTTTCCCGGGCAAAAGCTGGCTCCCTACCGCGATTGGAAACAAGACCAACCTCTGCTGGGATAGAAGTGCTCAAATATCGATAGCCAACGCTTTCAGGGGAATGCCAATGGACGAAGAACAGCAATCGATATCAGCAGATCTCGGAGTGACCGTCGACTTCGACGCGGCCCGCGAGGTGGAACAGCGCGCCCAGTTCCTGAGCGACTATCTGCGCCACTCATCGAGCCGGAGTTTCGTCCTGGGCATAAGCGGTGGGGTCGATTCTCTCGCTGCTGGCCTACTAGCGCAAAAGGCGGTCTCAAAACTCCGCGCTGATGGATACGATGCCAAATTCATCGCTGTCAGATTGCCCTATGGCTTCCAGGCTGACGAATCGGACGCGCAGAAGTCGCTCGCCGTAATCGGACCGGATCGTGTCGTCACAGTCGACATCAAGCCCGCCGCCGACGCCATGCTCGATGCAGTTATGGTCGAAGGCGGGGATCTGGTCGAGCCAGCCCGGAAACATTTTCATCTCGGTAACATCAAGGCGCGTCAGCGAATGATCGCGCAATATGCGCTGGCTGGCGCAACGGGTGGTCTCGTCATTGGAACAGATCAGGCTGCTGAAGCCCTGATGGGGTTTTTCACCAAATTTGGGGATGGGGCAGCCGACATATTGCCCCTCGCGGGTTTGACGAAACGTCGAGTGAGAGCCATAGCCGAGCATTTGGGAGCGCCCTCGGAACTTGTGTTCAAGGTCCCGACTGCGGACCTCGAATCCGACGCGCCCCTTCGTCCGGATGAAGAAGTTTACGGTGTCACCTACGAGGAGATCGACAATTTCCTGGAAGGCAAGGCGATCGCCGAGGACTCGCGACTAAGGATCCTTAAGACCTATCGTGCGAGTGGGCACAAGCGTGCCCTGCCGGTAGCGGCGGCTGGCTGAGTCGACTTAACGTGTTTTGCGGATTGCCACTGCAAGCGGGTGTCTCAAAGACTCGCGCAAAATGGGTCCGTGTTCAGCCGAAGGGAACTCATGCCTAGTATGCAGGTTCGTGGCGGACGGAGGACGCGATGAAGGATAATAACTGGATCCACCTGTGCATCGATATGCAGCGGATGTTCGCAGAGGACACGCCATGGCGCGTTCCGTGGATGCAAGAAGTCTCACCCCAAATCGAGGAAATCGCAAAGCACCATCCGCAGAGGACCGTTTTTACACGCTTTGTGCCGGCCAAGCGGGCAAATGACATGCACGGCATGTGGCGGAGCTACTATGAAAAGTGGGACTCGATGACGCTCGAACGGCTCGGACCGGAGATGGTCGATCTCGTTCCGTCCCTAAAGGCCTTGGTTCCCCCCGCAAGGATCTTCGACAAGATGACCTATTCGCCGTGGACCACTGGCGAACTTCATCGCGTACTTTCGGGGGAGGGGATCGAGACCGTCGCGATCTCTGGCGGCGAAACTGATGTGTGTGTTCTGGCAGCAGCCATCGGAGCCATCGACCTTGGTTATCGCGTCATCCTCCTCAAAGATGCCGTCTGTAGCGGTGCGGATCAAACACACGATGCTTCACTTGAGTTGCTCGGTGACCGGTTTTCGGTCCAGTTGGAAATCGCATTGACGGAGGACTTTCTCAGCCGTGCTTGTTAACGCCGGCGCCCCTAGCTCGGCTTGCCCGTGCCGCTTTCTGCCGCGATCCTTGCCTGGCCGCCGCCCGCGCAGCAGGCAGAGCATGACGATCGCCGAAAGCGAGCAGAACAGGCAGAGCGACAGCACCGCGCCATTGCCGTAATTGCTCATCAGCCAGATTAAGACTGGCGGCGAGGCGGCCGAAATCCAGTTGAGGGGCAGGGCGATCCGCGATAGCGCCCTCGCAAATTCGCCCTTGTCGTAAAACACCAACGGGATCGTCGAGCGCGCCACGGCCAGCGCGCCGCTGCTGGTGCCATAGAGCACCAGGAAGACGCCGACCGCGACCGGCGAACCCTGCACCGCAAGCAGGATCAACAGCGACAGGCACAGCATCGCCGACGAGCCGACGCCGATCGCCACACCATCCCATTTGTTATCGGCGACGAAATTCACGCCGCGCGCCGCGATCTGGATGATGCCGAGCGCCGAGCCGAAGGTCAGCGCCTGCGTGGCACTCAGACCTTCGCCTTTCAAGAGCTCGATCAGCACCGAACTGAAGCCATAGGTGATGAAGGCATTGAAGACGATGGCCGCCACGATCAGCACGAAAGTCCGGTCATAGCTGCGCGCCGCAACGGGCGCCGCCGCCACGCCTGAAGGGGCCGCCTCGATGCGTCTGCGCGGCAGGCCGAAGACATAGAGCGGCAGGCAGACGAGAGCCATGACAAGCGCATAGACCTCGCAGGCGCCCCGCCAGCCGATCTCGGTCTGCAGGAACGAGGTGAGTGGCCAGAAGATCGTGCTCGACAGGCCGGTCACCAGCATCAGCGTACCGATCGCCCTCGCTGCCTTGCGTCCGGCTATCTCGTTGAGCAGGATATGCGCCGGCATGGTCAGGCTGGCGCTGCCCGCCGCGCCAACGATCAGCCATCCCAGGAAATAGCTGACCGGCGAATGCGCCAGCGACAGGAGAAGAAGCCCGGCCGCCGAACCGGCCGTCCCTGCAATCATCACCAGCCGCGCCCCAAGCCTGGCAAACACCCGCGACAGCAACGGCGAACACGCCCCCATCATCACATAGAAAACCGTGGTCCCGGCGAAGACTTCAGGCATCCCGATCCCTAGATCCCCCGCCAACTGCGGCGCGGTGACAGCCGGGAACCCAACCGCGCCCCAGCCGATTAGCTGGGCAATCGAGAGGACGGCGAGGGGGAGGAGATAATTGGTGTCGGTATGGTCTTCGGTCATCGAGGCTATCCGATCTGCAATTGCAAATCATTAGCAAGTGAAGTGTATCGGTTTGATGACAGAGAGTATGAGCGATGAGACGTATTTGACCGCGTTGGAGAGACAGTGCGACGATCTGAGTATGGCGCTCAAAGACCCAAGAGGAAATCTATTCCGTACATCTTCGCCTTGGGGAGGGGAGCGCGCCGCTAAACCCCCATGCCTTCGTCAGATTCAGGCGAAGTGATCGAATCGACGCTGATCTCCGAGGGTCCATATCCGTGGAAGCATCACCAAGCTGGGTCGTGGGAGTCGCTGGCGAACTCGGCGCAAGCTGATTGTGACAGGCTGCCGGTATCGCCCGACAGGAGATTTGCCGTGACCACAATACAGTCGATGTCTAGTACCGCGACAGCTCACCGCTATGGCGTAAGGGACCGTACTGCGCCAGAAGCTGGTTTCAGAAACGAGGACGGCGGGAAGGCCGACACGTCACTTAAGCCTCAACAGAAATCGGAGAAGTTGGAAGGCCTTCAAACCGAGCTTGAGGCTTTGAAGAAACGCGAACTGAGCATGCCCATCAGCGATTACCTTGTCGCAAAGTTCACACTGCAGGAACAAATCACGACCGAGAAGTTGAATGCGGGTGAGAAGCTCGATGTTCTTGGCATTGAGTTCAACGGACGCGTGTTCCAGATCGGAGGCAAACGTCTGGACGTTTCTCTTTTGAAGAAAGTGGACCCTTCAGGGTTGGAGATGGTGCAGGTTGCGAAACCTGAGGAACGACTGCGCAACCTTTTCGCGCAGCAGAGCTAACGACATCCCAGCTGAGAGTAGGGGAGGGGCCGACTAAAGCCCTGATGCCTTGGTCAGATTCACACGAAAGCGATCACGCCGCCGCTGATATCTGCGGGTCATCTCCGCTGAAGCATGACCAAGCTGTTTCTGGACGTAACGCTCGTCGACCTCAGCGGAAGAGGCCAAGCCCGCGCGAAGGGAATGGCCGCAGAACTTGAAAGCCCGCTCGATCTCACTGAGATCGCCGCGAACGCCGGCAGCCATCGCCGATCGGTTCACAAGCCGGGCCACCTCCTTGTCATTCAATCGCTCGGATCCAACCGCCTTGCCCTGTCCTGTGACGCGGCGGAAGAGGGGGCCATGAGCCAGTCTGGCGAACTTGATCCAGGTCTCGACGGCCGCGACCGGGCAGGTGGCGTCGGAGGAACCTCGGCCGACCTCGACCTCCCGCCATCCGGTTTTGCCGCGCAGAGTGACAAGCATGCCTTTGTCGAGGATCTCGATCCAGCCCCGGCCGTCCTCCGTCTGGTCGGCTTTGACATCAAGACCGACGATCTCGGAGCGCCGCAGGCCGCCGGCATAGCCCACGAGCAGCATGGCCCGATCCCGCAGGCCCCGGAGCGTGCCGCGATCGAGCGTTTCGATCATGGCGATGATCTCTTCGGCCAGCACCGCCTCTTTCTGCACCGGCGGCCGGGCATGGCTGTTGCGTATGCCGGCCATTACAGTGGCGATATGACGGTCTTTGCGATCGAGCGAGAGACCGCGCTGGGCATAGTTCCAGGAGAGCGAGGAGAGACGGCGTTCAATGGTCGAGACTGAGTTCGCTTTTGCCCCCGTTCTGCCGTGCCGGAAGCGCAGGCAGTGATATAGAGCCCGACAGTTGGCGGATGCGGGGGGAGGGGAGCCAGATTGGAGCGCCTGCACCACGCCGAAAAATGCTTCCAGTCGGCGGCGTAGGCTTTGCGGGTGTTGGCGGAACTGGCGGCTTCAACATAACCCCGAGCGCGATCGGCAAGGCTGGCAAGATGAGCCGGTGTCTCGCCACCGCCGGCGAGAGAGGGCAGGGGGCTTTCGCCTAACACCTCCGTCGTGGAAACATCACTCTCCGGCGCCGTGCTGAGAGGCGACGCGGAGGTCTCCTCGACGTGATTTTTGGTGTGTTGCTCGCTGTTTTGGGCCATTTCTGTATAGTGAGCAGAACGTCCGATAATGCATTATCGGACGTTATTCGTCGGCGACATGCCGTGCGGTTCATCGCGATATTTCTAGCTTAAACCGCGCACCTGGTCTACAATCCGACGCATGGATTCTCTCGTGCCCTCCGCTTCAACGGCCCCCGCCTGGTCGCCCCGCATGCCGGCTTGGGCGCTGTCTCGGGGACGTGACATCAACGAGTCCGACGCCGCCTTCGGCGCTGGTAACGCCCTGAAATCCCTCGATGATCTGATCCGAGCCGAGCCGCCGTGGGTCGGCTGCTGGCGCGATCGACTTGCCCTCAAATCGGCCGCCGTCGCTGCCAAGATGCTCGGCCGCAACGAAGAGGAAACCGCGCTCCGCGACGCCGTTCTGCTGACCGTTGCCGGCGACGATCCCGGCCCCGCTGGAAAGCTGTTTCTGGCGACACGGATGCTGACGCGCCGATCCGGACCGGTCACCACTTCCTTCGTCAAAGAGATCGCCGATCTTTTTGGCCTTCGGTGGGACGACGGTCTTGCCTCAATTCCCGAAACCGTCGATTCTGCAAATCAGTCCGGGCGAGCAGCACCCTTCGCGGTGGCGGACCTTATTACGGCGATCTCTGCCGTTCGCCCGGATGCCGAGGTGCTGGCGCTTGGGCTGGCCGAAGTCGTTCTGGCGCACAAGTTGAATTGGCCGAATGCCAACATCTCCAAACTTTTAACTATATTATCAAGGTCCATAAGCGACATATCAAAATAATAGTTTTATTTTTCTAATATTTCCTCCTTGGTAAATGGCTTGTAGTGATTAAAACACCTTGGTACGCTCTGTATTTATTCAAAACTTCAGAAAGTGTTCTGATCGGAGTCGCGCTAATCGAGTTTTTGGACTGCTTGCACTGCACAGCAAATTTAGTAGTTATGCCACCCGCTTTCCGAGATGAAATCGAAGGACATCTGTCAGTACCGGAGCAATAATCCCCATTAGGGGAAAATTCACCCGGCATTGACAACATCAAGCGCCCCGTTCCCGATCTTCGAGGCGGTTGCCATCGGATCTCGAGCAAGACGCCGCGTCACACCAATCCTTTCAACTATCGATCTCGCGCGCATCCTGAATTCTTAGCTCCAAGCGAGAACGCTCCACGTCCTTTTGGCTTGCCTCCAATGCCGCTTTAAGGTCATCGATCGCGTCCTCGTCAAGGAGCGCTCGTCGAATATCAAATCGCAGCTCAAGAAATTCGCTTCGGAAGCGCTCGGCTTTAAGTTTGGACAGGGCGCGTTCAACCCACTCCTTGGCGGCGATGGGATCACCTTGGGCCAAGCGTGACCGAGCCATCAGGCGTTCCAGCCATTCTCCTGACCATACAGCCACCAACCGTCGAGGAAGGAAGGGCCTACGTTTCCGCGCCCGTCGCCGTGACACGATTGGCAGCCGAACCAAGAATAGAGGCGCTGACCCTGGCTCAGATTATAGGCATCGCTTTCGTAAGGTTTCCCCTCGACAAAGTAGCTCTCAGGCGGCGCGCCGCTGATGCCGTTCGGCATCAGTCGAAACCGATCGAGATCGGCGACGACGGGTGGATCCGTCCTCAGTTCCCGCGGCTGCCGGGCCCAGCCGAGAAACGCGGCTCCCGCGACCACCAGCAGAAAGGTTGCCAGAAACAACCACTTTGCGTCGTTGATGCCCCCGAACATCATGTGCTCACCCGGCTGCCCCCTCAATCATGTGGAACTTCTGAGGATCGGCTGAGACGCACCGGAAGGAGTTTGTAGGAGGGCGTTTTCGATTTCGGATCATGGTGAGCCAGCGGAAAGAGCGGGTTCGTCTCAGGATAATACGCGCCGCAACATCCCTTGGGAATATCGTAGGCAACGATCCTCAACGCCGTTACTGTCCGAACGTTGTTTGCATCGATCGCGGTGGTCAGATCGACACTGTCGCCGTCCTTGAAACCCAACCGGAGGATGTCGTCCGGATTCACAAAGACCACGTTGCGAGTGCCTTCCACCCCGCGAAAGCGATCGCTGAACCCATAGATCGTTGTGTTGAACTGATCGTTGGATCGCAGCGTCGCCAGGTGGAGGACGTCAGTGCTCCGCGCCGTCGAAAATTCCGGAAACAGTTTTTCCGGCGTCAGGAAATTCGCCTTGCCGCTCTTCGTCACCCATTTGCGTTCGCGCGCCGGCAACGGCCTGACAAACCCGCCCGGCGTAAACAGGCGTTTGTTGAAATCCTTGAACGTCTCCGGGTAGGTTTGCTCGATCGCATCACGGATCTCCGCGTAATTCCCGACCCAGCTGTCCCAGGGAACCTTGGTTTCGCCGAGGGTCGCCTTGGCCATGCCGGCGACGATTGCCGGCTCCGAAAGGAGCTCCGGGCTTGCTGGTCTCGTCTTGCCGCGCGAGCCGTGGAAATGCGCGATCGAACTCTCCATCGATACGGCCTGCGGACCGGTCGCTTGCTCGTCCAGTTCGATGCGACCGAGACACGGCAGCAGATAGGCAATCTCGCCATGGACGACATGGCTGCGATTGAGCTTGGTGGCGATCTGCACGCTAAGCCGCAGCCTACGCCAACCTTCTTCCATGGCAGTCGTGTCGGGGACGGCTCTCAGGAAGTTGCCGCCGAGACTGATGAAGGCACGTGATTGGCCGCTCATGATCGCCTCACAGGTCTCCACCGTCGAGCGGCCCGTCCAGCGCGGCGGTTCGAAGCCGTAGAGTTCAGATAGCTTGTCCAGCGGCGCTAAGCCCGGCTTCTCGGTGATGCCGACAGTCCGCTGCCCCTGGACGTTGGAGTGACCGCGGACGGCGCAGATGTTAGCGCCCGGTTTGCCGATGTTGCCGCGCAACAGTGCCAGATTGCAAACCATATGGACGTTCTGGACGCCCATAAGCTGTTGCGTCAAACCCATGCCGTAAACCATCATCACCGCCTCGGATTTGGCGTAGGTGGCCGCTGCCCGGGTCATCTCATCACGGCTGAGGCCCGAAACCCGCTCCAGCTCCTCCCACCGATGGCCGCGTGCGGCGTTGGCGAATTCCTCGAAGCCGGTGGTATGCTCCTTGATGAAGTCATGGTCGAGAACATGTTTCTTGTCGGCCGCCGCAATCGAGGCGGCAAAGGCAACCATCGCAGCGTTGTCCGGATCCTTTGGTGTGCCGTCGTCACCGGCGACACGGCTTTGATGGGAGGCTGTCCAGGCATCGTCGGCTTCGATCAGCGCCTTGCAGACGCCGAACAGCGCGGCGATATCGCCGCCGTTGTTGACCTGATAATATTCGGAGGAAATCTTCGTTTCGTTGCCGGTGAGCATCTGCGTCGGCGACTGCGGATTGACGAACCGCTCAAGGCCGCGTTCGCGCAACAGATTGAAGGTGACGATCTTGACGCCGCGATCGACAGCATCCTGGAGATCGTGCAGCAAGCGCGGTGACGACGTACCAACGTTCTGCGCGATGTAGAAGATGCAGTCGGTATTCTGGAAGTCCGAAAGGACGGCTGTTCCAACAGCGGCCCCGATGCTTTCCGGGAGAGCGACCGATGAGCTCTCGTGACACATGTTGGAGCTGTCGGGCATGTTGTTGCTGCCGTACATGCGCGCAAACAGCTGGTACATGTAACTCGTTTCGAGCGATGCCCGACCCGACGTGTAGAAATCGACCTGATGCGGGTCGAGAGCGCGTAGGTCCCGACCGATCTCTTCGAACGCTTGGGCCCAGGTGACCGGAACATATCGATCGGTGGCTGCGTCCCAGCGCATCGGATGCGTCAAACGACCTTGTTCTTCGAGGTCGTGATCGTTCCAAAGCTCCAGTTCGGAAAGAGGATATTTGTCGAAGAATGCCTGGTCGGCCCGTTTTGATGTGATCTCCCAGGCCGTCGCTTTTGCACCGTTTTCGCAGAATTCGAGCGGATGGGTTTTCGCCGGCTTCGCCCACGCGCAACTCACGCACATATAGCCTTCCGGCTTGTTCTGCGTCGACAGCAGCTTCGGCCCACGCAGAGCGACATGCTCTTTCAGAGCGATCTCGGCGACGGATTTTGCAGAACCCCATCCGCCCGCAGGTCCGGAATAGGGCTTGATTTTGGGAGAGCGTGTTTTCGACGTCATGGATGCCTCAAGCGATACGACGAGGCGAGCCATCTCGGTTGAGGCTCCCCGGTCACACTAAACCTTCGATGTCGCACCATGTTCCGACCTGCACCGGAAGGGCGCAGCTTTGCTTCTCAGCTCTATCCTCGAAACTCGCCCTCGTTCATGTCGCGCTCGTCGAAATTGATGTCCCAGTCCTTGGTGTCTTTGCCCTTGCCCGGCGTTTTCTTGTTAACCGTCGCGTCGTCGGAATGGGTGATCACGCGCGGCTTGGCGCTGCTGACACCGTTGTTGGAGCCACCTGCATGGTTGCTTTCGGACTGCCCTCTGGCGTCCTGTTCATTCTGCGCTTTGGACGATCTGCCATTTTTTGTCATGATTAGGCTCCTGGGCGGTCGGACCGGGGGGTTCTCATATCCTCCTCAGCCTGCGTCTCGCCCACTGCGCGGCGCAGTCCCTTTTCAGCCTCTCGAGCCAGACGCGTGCGACGCCGGGCGGCGGTCGGATTATCCGCAGCGCGAGAATCATCCGTTTCAGCTGGAACCGTCTCGAGATCATTATTTCCGAGTGCCCCCCATGGACGGATCCCATTCGACGCCTTCTGTCAGCTCCACGAAGATCGGCTTGCCAATACCTCCATTGTGGGATTGGGCCAGTTTGAAAGCAGCCTCCGGCTCCATCTCCTCACCAGGAAATACGCTAGCTTTGCGTTGACTAATGACGTGCTTAAGCTTGGTTCGGTTCCATGGTCGCGTCGGCGGGAATCTGTGGGAAAACATATGTCTGCCATCTTGCGGTTTCGCAACGAAAGACCATCCACGTTTCTCGTAAAACGCAAAATGTTCGCTTGTAGCCATGAGAAATAGGTCGCTTCGACCATTCCAATGAGCGCGGTCGATGGCTGCGGCTATCAGAGCGGATCCTACTCCCTTTCCTCGATGCGCAGTGTGCACCCACAGTGCAGAAAGCCAGGGTGATAAATCGCGCCTCGGTTCCATGTTGCTTTCGACAACCGAAACCGTACCGGCGAAGCCGCTGCAGTCGTGAGCAACCAGCGTGAACGGAAATGAACTCCCGCCGATACTGGCGTTGACCTTCGCTCTCACGTGCTCGATCCACTTATTGTCGTTCCACCACTCTTGCCATATGTGGTGAGCAACATTCTTGGCGTGCCAGGGACATTCGCGTAGGTCTTCTATCACCAAAGAGCATTCCAATCGAGGTCGCTGAGGGCCAGCCGAACTTGGATGGTCCCGGAATGTTCCTCGAACGATGGCACCTAGGGTCGCCAGCCCGGTTTGGTTGATCCCCAGAGACATCAAAGGCGGTGGCAATTAGGTGCCTGCTTTCCGCGCTGCTTTGATTTCCTGAAGGTCGCCTGGCGCAACCATCTGCACTCCATCCCTTTCGGCAAGGAAGACGCTTCGAGGCGGTTGCCGCCGAAGCGCGCCGCAGCCAAGCGACCACTGTAATAGGCCCCAGTGTCGAGGCAGATACGGTTACCGAACGGTCAGGAAAGCAGCTGTCGGTGGGGGTATGGCCATGCACGATGGTGCGTTCGAACGGTAAATCATGGCCCAGGAAATCCTCCCGTATCCAGCGTAGATCATGGGGTTCCTGCTCTTCAAGAGGGACCCCTGGCCGAATCCCCCCATGCACATAACAGAAGTGGTCATCTATGACCTTGTCACAACCGGCGTCGAGGAGGTCAACGTGCTCCGGGAACTGTTCCACAATGGCCGCTCGAACCACTTCAAGATTTTCCGGCCTATCTGGAAGGTAGCTCTCGAGGGTGGTGTATCCGCCAAGTTGTGGTCAGCCAAATGCTTGTTCATTGCGCTAGAAGATGTTGCGGCAAGAAAAGAACAAAAAAGCTATCGTGATTTCCGAAGATTAGCGCCGAACCTGGATGACCGATTAGTGCTTGACCGACCAAGTCCATCGCGCGCCGGCTCTCGAACCCCCGGTCGACGATATCGCCGAGGAACACCAGCACAACCTGTTCCTGTAAACCTTCTGCATCTTCTTGGATCGATGCGAGAAGTTGACCGAGCAGGTCAGCCCGGCCATGAACGTCTCCAACAGCGTATGTGACTGGCATCAATTTACTCGCGCTATACCGCCTCAATTTTCTTCTGCATCTGGAGTGAACCCCTCGGGCTGGACCATCGAAACAATGCAAACTAAGCCGCCTGCTGGGCGAGTTGGGTTTCAAATTCTGCTGGCGACAAATAGCCAAGGGCTGAATGCAACCGTTTGGCATTGTAAATCTGCTCGATGAACTTAGGCAACTGTTCGGCTACGTCAGCGAAAGTCTCGTAGCCTGCTGGGTAGATATCCTCCACTTTCAGGGTCTTCATGAAGCTCTCTGCCTGCGCATTGTGATAAGGGTTGCCGACGGCGCTCATAGACCCCTGTAAGCCTGCCGCATCGAGCGCTCTTCGGTAGGTCTCACTTGCGTACTGGCATCCGCGGTCCGTGTGGTGAATGCAGCCGCGTGGGGGCTTTCTGTTCTCGATCGCCGAACGCAATGCTGCCAAAGCGAGCGGCGTATCCAGGCGTTTCGACAGGCCATAGCCGACGACTTTCCGGCTGCAGGCGTCGAGAATGACAGCAAGATAGCAGAAGCCAGCGGCGATGCGGATGTACGTGAAGTCGGCCACCCAGACCATGTCAGGCCGCGACGGGATCACATTGCGATAAAGGTTCGGGTAAATCGGCGAATCGTGGTTGCTATCCGTCGTGCGAACATACCGCTTGCGAGGCTTGATACCGAGGCCATTGGCCCGCATGACGCGGGCGACACGCTTGTGATTAACGAGGTGGCCTCTTCGCCGAAGCTCGTGCGTCACGCGCCGGTATCCGTAGCAGGGCAGCTCGTCCTGGATGTCTTCTATGATTGCAACCAGCTCGCTGTCGCCGAGATTTAAAGCTTTTGCCGTTGATTGGTAATAATCGGTGCTCCTCGGGAGATCGATCATTTTGCACCCCCGTCTGACAGAGCAGGCCGGGGGCCGCTGATGATGGAGGAGCTCGCGCTGTCGGCGGCGATCGGCTGGCGCGGTGTTTTTTTCACCAGGTCCAGCTCCATTGTAAGCTGGCCGACCTTGCGTTCGAGCGCCGCGATATGTGCCTCGTACTCCGCAATGACGCTGGCCTCAGCTTCTTCATCGTTCAGCTCGCCACGATCGAACTGCGTTAGCCATAGCTGTATGAGATTGGCCGAAACGCCGTAGGTGCGCTGCGCGTCGCGCCGCCCGATGACACCGTTTCGGATATCCTGGCAAAGCTGTAGTTTAAACGGTGTCGAATGCCGTCGATATGGACCTCGGGACTTCATGAGCCTTCTCCGATTGAGGCCCGCAGAGTGTATCAGTTTTTCCCTGCCCCGTTGTCCAGCCCGAGGGGTTCACTCCAATCGAGGGTCAATTTCCGTCGATGAGTACCTCGTCGCCGTCCATAACAATCATTAGGCTTCCAGAGCTTTCGGCCCCGAACATCCAACGCATGGTTCTGTCGGCCGTCACGTCTCATCCGCTCGCGCCGCGCCGGCGCCGCAGCACGTGGCAACGATGAACACGTTGATGGATTTTGGCACACTCATCCCGAATATTCGCCGCTCACCGACAGGCAGCCGACATAGTGATGCCCGCGAGGGCCGGCCTCCATTTCTCGCGGCTCATACCGCAACTTTTGTCGACCTTTGCTGTTAGCGGGCCTTGCAGAGCAAACCGTCATTCAGATCATTCAATTGCGGCGCGCCAGCATCTATTCAAACCATTCAGGAAATTTTTGTGGGAGGGAGAGCGAGTGACAAGAAACCGAGGGGTCATTCCAGCCGAAGAACACTTCTAAAAGGGATCGTTGCCCTCACCGTACCTTCTTCATCCGTGATCTCGAAGACCTGGCCGTCGACAACCCTACCTTGGCTCACTTTCTCAGCCAAAATTTCCTGTGCGGAGCGCACCGCCTCCTCAGCAGCCTGCTCGATCGTTGCGAATTCCGATCCTTCGGGATCCTTTCTCAAGACGCCGTTTTCGCGGATATGAAGGTAAAACAGAGGCATGCCTTAAATCCTTATCTTGCGTAGCCGAACTCGGCAGCTGGAAAAGAGTTTCGGTCGATGACCGTACAAAGGTCGCTCAGACAACGGTGGGAGGCAGTCAATGAAGGGCCGATCAGTGGTCTGTTGTATCGGAATCAAACGCTGGAGTGGAGTAGATGACCGGAACGCGAGGCATCCTAGAAACCGACAACATCCTGCTGAGCTTGCTTACGGATCAGGATCAAAACGCACTGATCCCTTGGATGGAGAAAATCGAGCTGAAGCAGAATGATGTTCTCTTTCAACCGTTGCAGGAGATTGAGCACGTTTACTTCTTCGACTCTGGCTTATCCTCAGAGATCGCCGTGAACGCAGATGGCATCAAGATCGAGGTGGGCTGTGTCGGACGAGAAGGTATGTCAGGAGTTCCAGCAGTACTCGGAGTTGGCGCCTCCCCACATCGGAGCTTCATGCAGGTGGGCGGATCCGCCCTTCGTACCCGCGTATCGGATTTGCAGAGGTGCATGGTCCAAATACCTCTATTTGCCGGACTGCTACTGCGTTACGCGCATGTGTTCATGGCGCAGATTGCCGCGACGGCTCTTGTAAACGGACGCTACAAGGTGGAGCAGCGTCTCGCGAGATGGTTACTGATGTCGCATGACAGGCTTGGTGGCGATCTGCCGCTCACTCATGATTTTCTGGCTCTGATGCTGGGCGTACGCCGTCCCAGCGTTACCGACACCCTTCATCTCCTCGAGGGTGAGCGACTGATCAAGGCGAGCCGAAGCCTCATCGCGATCAGGCAGAGAGAGAAGCTCCAGGCGTTGGCGGGGGATGCCTATGGGGCACCCGAAGCCGAATATCGACGTCTGATCTCGACCCGATGGCCACCGACCAAATGAAGATCGGATGGATGCTTCACGGCCAATTTGCATCTGTCAATGAACAGCATCGACGGAAAGCTTGCATCGATAGTTTTCAATTTTGTGTTGCAATCTCCCCCATAACATTCGTGAGCAACCTGCAACCTCAGTACGATTTCGTACAGGAACGGGCGTAAGCCGAGATTCTTGTGCATTGAAATCGATGGAGCACGGGCCTCATGTCGAAAATTCTTCCCACCGACGTCCGACATGATGTCGTTCATCATATCCCTACCCTGCGACGCTTCGCATTCCGTTTCTGCCGCAACTCGACCGAAATCGACGACCTGGTCCAGGAAACGCTTGTTAAAGCAATAGCTGCCAGCGACACCTTTGAGCCTGGAACGCGGCTGAAGTCCTGGCTTTTCACGATCATGCGCAACGTCTATTGCACGTCTTACAACAAGCAGCGTCGTGTCGGTTCTCGGTCTTGATGGAACGGCTTGTCTGACGACCACCGGGAGGTCGTGGACCTCGTACTGGTGCAGGGATGGACCTATGACGAAGTAGCATCCGAAAAGCTGCGCCGTCGGCACGATCAGGTGTCGGATAAGCCGCGCTCGCGAGCGTTTCGCGATCGCGATGGGCGACACCATAGAGGACGCGCTATATGTGTGACTCCGACCTCAGCGATGTCGATCGGCACCGAGACCCGCTTTGCTGCGCGACCGCCATAAGATCGCATCTCCACGAACAACGGACAATCAAGATGATGGCACGCTACAAGATCGTCGAGCATGACGGCGGATGGGCATATAAACTCGGCGACGTCTTTTTCGAGACGTTCGCCTCTCATGACGATGCTCGTGCGGGAGCTGAGCAGGTTGCCGAACGGAAACAAGTCGGCGGCGAGCCTGTTGATTTCGCTTATCAGGACGCTAGTGGAGAATGGCGCTAAGAACACCTCGATGGCGGGGAGAGGCCGCAAACGGAAGTTGTCGATCAAAAACAACGGAGCTTCCTTAAATTATAGAGTCTCAGGCGAAAGTACGCAACCGTACATTGCTTGTCCCTCGCGGAACAGAGTCATGAGATGGATGTTCATTCCGTGTGCAAGGAGGACGGTATGCGCAACGACGACCCTGAGACAGGCTTTACAGAAGCCCAACTACTCGAACAGATCCCGGCCGTGAGGAACTTCGCAAGACGCTTCCACCCCGCACCTGGTGATCTTGATGATCTTGTGCAGGAGACGCTTACAAAAGCAATCTCAAATTCGGACAAGTTTCGCCGCGGCACGCAGCTGCGCTCGTGGCTCTTCACGATTTTGAGAAACAGCTTTTGCACAAAATTTGGCCTTTCCAAGCGAGAGACGGTTGGCCTCGTGGACGACTGCGCAAACAGAGGCGTCACACAGCCTACTCAGGAGTGGAATGTACGGGGGCGAGAGCTGGAAGAGGCGCTCGTTAGCCTTCCTGACCGCTACCGTACCGCGCTAGAGTTGGTTTTTATACAAGGCGCGAGTTACGAGGAAGCCGCCAAGCACTGCCGGTGCCCGGTGGGAACCATGAAAAGCCGGGTCAACCGCGCGCGGCTCCATCTTGCGAAAGTGCTCGACGCGGAAGACTCCTGAGCTAATGCAGGCGGCTATCTTGGTATGACGTAAAGAGAGCAGCGGCGATCTTGTCAAGCTCAGTCGGTTTCTCGCAAAGCGCGAACCCCGTGTAAGCGGTTGGAATAAAAGCCGGGTCATATCCTGTGGCGAAGACGAACGGTATGTCGCGTTTCTCAAGCTCATCCGCAACGGGAAATACAAAATCATCGCCGAGATGAGCGTCGAGGATGGCCGCATCGATACGGGAAGTGTTTACGAGCTCCATTGCGCCATCGACAGTCGCCGTGGGCCCGACTACGACCGCTCCCACGAGTTCCAGCTTCCTGCGGGTCTCGTCTGCAAGGAAATATTCATCCTCGACGATGAGGATGTGTTTTCCGTGAAAGAGTTGGGGGTATCCTTTAGCGTTCACAGCGGATCCTTTTGAACCGAACCTATGCCCCGGTGATGGCAGCAAGTGTACTGATCAGCTTGCGCTCGTCGCACGGTTTCGAGAGAAACGGAAGGCTCCTATACCGCGTCGGCACGGCTTGTGGATCATAGCCAGTCACAAACACGACAGGCACGTTTCGTTTCAACATGATATCCGCGGCCGGAAAGGCAGTGCCATCGCTCAAGTTAATATCGAGAACAGCGGCGTCGAGGGCCAAAGACGTGTCGGTTGCGATCTCCATCGCTCTTTGTAAATCAGATACGGGTCCGAAAACTCTTGCGCCGGCATTCTCGAGTGCGACGGCAATCATTGAAGCTATGAGGTATTCGTCTTCCAAGAGAAGAACAGAATGACCCTCAAGAACCCTTCTCATCATCAACAATACTCGCGCCATCGATCTACGTCTCCTGGACAATGCGTATTGGCCAACTCAGCGATCGACTTCACCAAAGACGATGTCGAGCGAGCCGAGGATTGCCGAGACATCTGCCAATTGGTGCCCACGGCACATGTAGTCCATTGCCTGCAGGTGCGTGAATCCGGGTGCTCGTATCTTGCACCGGTAAGGACTGTTTGTGCCGTCAGCCACCAGATAGACGCCGAATTCGCCCTTGGGCGCTTCGACGGCTGCATAAGCTTCTCCTTTCGGCACGTGAAATCCTTCGGTGTAGAGCTTGAAGTGATGAATAAGCGCCTCCATCGACCGCTTCATCTCAGCGCGCTTTGGGGGGACGATCTTCCCATCTGCCGATGAGACGGGGCCGGTCCTCTCCGTAGAAAGAAGCCTCTCAATGCACTGCTTCATGATACGGACAGATTCTCGCATCTCGATCATGCGGATGAGATAGCGGTCGTAACAATCGCCGTTTTTTCCGATCGGTATATCGAACTCCATGTCGGAATAGCACTCGTACGGCTGCGAACGTCGCAGATCCCATGCTGCCCCTGAGCCGCGCACCAAGACACCGGAGAAGCCCCATGCCCAGGCATCATCGAGAGAAATCACGCCGATGTCGACATTGCGCTGCTTGAAGATGCGGTTTCCGGTAAGAAGGTCGGCGATGTCGTCAAGTGTCTTTGGAAAAGTGTCACACCACCGCCCGATATCCTCGACAAGTTCCGGAGGTAGGTCCTGATGCACCCCGCCGGGGCGGAAGTACGCCGCATGCATTCGAGACCCGGACGCGCGTTCATAGAACACCATCAGATTTTCGCGCTCTTCAAATCCCCAGAGCGGCGGTGTGAGCGCGCCGACGTCCATCGCCTGGGTCGTAACGTTCAAGAGGTGCGATAGGATGCGGCTGATTTCGGAATAAAGGACGCGGATCAGCTGCCCTCGGATTGGAACCTGCAGCTGCAGTAACTTCTCGATGGCAAGGCAGTACCCGTGCTCTTGGCACATAGGTGCCACATAGTCCAATCTGTCGAAATACGGCAAAGCCTGCAGATATGTCTTTGCCTCAATCAGCTTCTCTGTGCCTCGATGAAGCAGGCCGATATGAGGGTCGACGCGCTCGACGAGTTCACCGTCAAGCTCGAGGACGAGCCGGAGGACGCCATGTGCGGCGGGATGCTGGGGGCCGAAATTGATGTGGAAGTTTTGGACGCTGTGTTCAGGCATCACTATCCTCACTCAGTTTTGCCAGTTGTCTTCTCGTCACCGGGAAGCACGTACTCGGTTCCCTCCCACGGTGATAGAAAATCGAAATGTCGGTATTCCTGCCGAAGCTCGACTGGCTCGTAGACGACGCGCTTTTGATTGTCGTCATAACGGACCTCAACATAGCCGGTGAGGGGGAAGTCCTTGCGCAGCGGGTGTCCCTCGAAGCCATAGTCCGTCAAAAGTCGACGAAGGTCCGGGTGCCCTTCGAACAAGATGCCATACATGTCCCATGCCTCGCGTTCGTACCAGTCCGCGGCAGGGTAGACAGCGCAGGCCGAGGGGACGGGGGTCTGCTCATCGGTGCTAAGCTTGAGACGGATGCGTTGGTTCAGGCTCGGCGAGAGCAGGTGATAAACCACGTCGAAACGCTCAAGCCGTTCCGGCCAGTCGACGCCGCAGACATCAAGCAGGCAAACGAAATTGAATTGAACGTCGTCACGCAAATGAAAAAGCAGCGGCACGATATGCTCGCGGCTGGTCACAATCGACAGCTCACCCAACGATACACTGGCCGACAAATAGAGGTGGCTGCAGCTGGCTTCGAGCTGTTTGGCGAATTCCGACAGGGAGTCCATGGGAGGTCCTACGGTAGGAAGATTGATCTAACAGGGCTTCACACCCGCATGCTCAATTGCTCGGCGCTGGTGCTGCGGGGTTTTTCGGATCTCGTATGGCAGGGGTTGGATGGTCTCCTTCCGCGCTCATCATCGTCTGATCGACAACGGCCAGAACGACGGCGAACGTAATAATGAAGATCGCGACCGCAGCGATAAGCGTCCGTCTGCTCATATCTTTCCTCCGACACGATGATGAGGCTGCCGCCGCAAGCTATGTGCGGCGGCAATCATTGCTTACATCTGCTCGACCTGAGCGCCGCCACCGGGTTTTGCCGGACCGAGCACCGGCTTCTGCCCCAGAGCTTGCGTCATCGGCATGGACTTGAACTCGCCCTTGCCGTCCGCGGAAGGTCCCTGCGACCAACGTCCAGCGACCGGATCGCTGCCGTCCGCCTGGAAGCCGAGGAAAGCGTAGGAGAACTCCTGCTTTTCCTCTTCCCGCGGGAAGCTGTTGGGGATCGGGAAGGCGCCGGCCGTGCCGCCCAGTTCCTCGAGCGCTGCCAGCCACTGGTTCTGGTGCATCGTGTCGCGGGCGATCAGGAAGGAGAGCATGTCCTTCATGCCAGGATCGCTGGTCATATTGTAGAGCCGAACGGCAAGCACCCGGCCGGTGGATTCGGCCGTGACATTGGCGGTCATGTCGGCGGCGATATTGCCGCTCGCATAGATATGCGACATGTCGAACGGCACGCCGTCGGAATCGACCGGCATGGCGGACAAACCCGCAGAGAGCAGGTTCTTCAGGTTGATGCCGCCGAGCACGGCGCCGCCGACCGGATCGGCCGCAATTTCTTCCTTGAGCTTAAGCGGCGCACCTTCAAGGTTCATGGCGACGGCCGTCGCCAGCATTTCGATATGGCCGAGCTCTTCGGCTGCCGTGTTCATCAAAAGGTCGCGGAACTTCGGATTGCCGCGGGCGCCGCAGGCCTGGAAGAAATATTGCATGGCTACGCGGATCTCTCCTTCGACGCCGCCGATCGCCTGCTGAAGCGCCCTTGCGAAGAGCGGATCGGGGGTCTCGACCCGAACCGGGTACTGCAATTTGCCGTCGGTATAGAACATGAAGCTCTCCTTCTTGGATGGGGAGCCGCGCGAACAGCCGAACGTCGCCGAAGTTTCATCAAGATCAGATTTTTATTCATCCCGCAGCCGGGGTGATGCTCATCGGTAGCGCTGACCGCTCCATTCAGCAGTGACGAAGGGAACGGCTGAGCGAGGGCGTTCAGCAAGTAAAGGGTTCTTCTGAATGTCCGCGACCGTACAAGCCGCGGGATGCATGAACTTAATGATCCCCGGCTGGTTTGGGGCAACGAGGTGTCGGGATGTCACTCCTCGTGATGAAGCCCCTCCAACAATCTCGGCACTTCACCCGCTCCTTCGGAAAGAAACATGAAAATCACCACGTTAACAACTCTCGCAGTTTTAACTGGATGTAGTGCGGCCACGTCCACTATTGCCCCCATTCCAGGCAGCATTACCTACGGCGGCCAGCCGTCGACGCGTCTAACAAAGTCGCCTATCGGCAGCCAAGTTTCGCATGGGTTTCGTGACCCTTCCGGCGTGCGATGGGAGGAAACCTATCTCATTCAGCCAGACCGAACCCTGAGACTCGTGAACCGTCGCCGCATCAGCATTCCTGACGACTGATTGGACGCGAATCTAGTCCGAGATGGCGGAACAGTCATGGTGTTGAGGCATCTTGCTCGGTCAGCTCAAGCGAGCATCCAGCCGACAAGTAGAACCAGCGCGGAAGCGCCTATTCCCGCAACCATCATCCACATCATAATCGGCGCCTGCAAGTGCGGCTCCTCTTAACCTTCGAGACAATGCGCCCGAGACAACCCGGGTGGTCAAGAAAGTTCACACGGAGGAATCCTGGCGGATTGAAACTCTCGCCGCGATCGCCTGTTCGCGGGCCGATCTTAAGGAGGTTCATCGTGCCGGAAAAGCATCCGAACACCCGTCAAGGGGCGGACCAGGCTCAAGCCACGAGGACCGGCACAAGCCGGTTCCTGAGCAACACGATCGGCGACCGGATGGCGCACCCACCAACCGGCCGGTAAGCCGCGTCTCAGGCGGTGGCGGCGAGCGGGACGAAAAGCATAGCCACGTTGATCACATGGGGAGCAGCAATTTCAATCGAACAGCACGCCCAGCCCCACGAGCGGACCTGAATGGTTCGACAACAAGCCCCGCAAGTAGCTGACAATAGCAGGTAGGCTCGTTCGATCGGCTATCTGGGCCACTTGAACGAGCTCTGCCAGCCACCGATGCGACGTATTCTTCTGCAAACGCATTGTATCCGTAACAAAACTATGGGTTCGGTACAGCTAACGCGGCAACTTCCAGTTCGACGGCATCCATCAAACGAGGAGGTTCAAACATGGGCGAAAAACCCCCGCCAATCTTTTCCACGAGACCCTGAAGGACATCTATCATGCCGAGCGGAAGATCGCATCCGCACTCGGCAAGATGGCCCTCACTCAAAAAGAAGAAACACAAGGTCAGATCGAGCGCCTGCAAGCGGTGTTCGAGCTCATCGATAAGCGGGCGCGTGGAAAGACATGCCCGGAGATTGAAGGCATCATCGATGAGGCTGAAGAGATCATGGAAGAGTTCAAGGGTCCCCTGCGCTCGATGCAGGCTTAATTGTAGCGGCTCAATCCGTCGACCATTACGAGATTGCCCGCTACGGAACGCTGCGAACCTCGGCAGAGCAGCTCGGGCTGAACGAGGCCATCGACCTTCTCGACGAGACGCTCGCGGAAGAGAGGAGAACCGAAGAGCTTCTAAAGAAGTTCGCACAGACGGCGGTAAACGCTGCTGCTCAGAAAGCAGCTTGATCTTTCTTGGCTCTAGTACCCGATGGAGCACTGCATACTCCATCGGGTAGCCTCCGGGTGTAGCAAGGCCGGAGGCAGACGAGAGGCTTCTAGAAAAACATTTTGATTGAGAAGAGGCGAAGATGTCCAAGCGTGATATCGATGAAGTCGTGAAGCGAGTTCTGCGGCAGGTCGGCATTATGAGTGCAGATGGCCAGTGGGGCACGAAGTTTGGACAGGCGCACGACGCGCAAACGACGCCGCCTGTTCAGCGGAAAGGAAATAAGGCGCGCCCGAACAACGGCAGGAACATAATCTTCCCTCTATCCGTTTCCCGCCGATCATCCTTCAGCTCAGGAACCGGCTCGCCTCTCTCGCCGCCTTCTCGAAATCGCGACGCGCTTGCTCCGGCGTGATGCGATCTTCGAGTGCCGCTTTGCAAGAGATTTTTGCTTTGATGAACGGAGCTCCGGCCATCGTCGGCCAACCTTCAGAGAGTAGGGCCAGAGCTTCGAACGGGCCAGTTACCTCGCGACGCGCAAAACCTGGCAACGCGACGACGACAGGTTTTTCCCAATTTCCGGTAACCACGTGCAGCTCCTTCGTTAGGTCCGATATTGAATCCGATGATGATAACCTGTTTTCTCACCCGCTGTACGCTTATGTCCGCTCCCGGACGAAGCGGTCTGGCCGAGGTGCCTTGTTCTGGCCTCGAACAAACGCCTCAGCGAGATCCTCGGAAACCGCCCTCATTCATTTCTGACGGATCGTAGTTCAGATCCCATTCCTTGACGGGTTTCTGACCGGGTGGTGTCTTGTGCGCCGTAGCATCCTCGGATCCGGTGATTACCGTGGGCTTGGCGCTTGCGACACCAGTGGACTTCGGATCCGCTTGCGACTTGGCGTACTGCCCTTTCGCATCCGCTTCTGGATTACTCATATCAATCTCCTTTCGTTTTGCCGGCGTCGGTCACCTTTTCCCGTGAGGGATCGGCGTTGTTCTCTCCGACCGCATCACGATCTGTGTCGGGGTCATCCACTGCCGGCAAATAGCCGCGCGGCCTCGTTTCTTCGGGTCCCTCCCACCGTGGTGACTGATCGGTGGTGCCAGCCGCACCGGGCTTTGGCTCGTTGATTGCCATTTCAGATCCTCCTGTTGAGGTCGATCGAACGGATAAGCCTCGCGGGAGTTCCCTTGGTTCTCGATGGATTTGCCCCAGATTGGAAAATTCGAAGGTCTCGGAAACTTTGCATGTCCCGGCGAGTTAGCGCGGCCAATCACCAAAGGAGTTCAATATGGCAAACGCTGATCGAAAGCACATCGGTTCTGGATCGCGAGGCAAGGGGGACGGAACAGGGGCGATGACGGAACTCGACCAGGACGTCCTTCCGGAAAACATGGTGCTTTCCAACCGCGACAAGGCGCAGCACTCGCGCGAACGGGGGTCGGACGGCAAGGCAATCCAGACTGAACAGCTTCGCAATCCAGACTGAACAGCTTCATGATCATGAAGCCAACAAAGATCCAGCTTGATAGGTGAAGACATGAGTAGCAGACCTCCGCCCGTTCCAGACGAAAATCGCAGCCCGAAAGGAACCGGTTCGTCGCCAGACCAGCCGGCCAATCTGAAATCCACGAAAGATCCGGCGGACAATCCCGATAAGATGGGGAAGCAGAGCAACAGCAAGGTCAACACGACCCACCAGAGTTATCAGCAGGACCGCTAGACCGGCGCGCCGCATACAACCGGCGTGCTGCGCGAGAGCCATGGAAAACAGGAGGCTGCTGTAATGACCACACCATTGGGGCGCGTCAGAGGATTGGGATCGGCGAAGGGGGGAACCAGAACCTATGTTCTGAAACAGGCCTCCGGTGTCGCGCTGGGGATCTTGACCCCTTACATGATAGGGGTTGGGATCTACCTGTTCGGGCGCGAACGGCAGTTCGTGGTCGACTCGATATCCACCTTCTGGGTCGGTCCGCCGCTGGCGGCGTTCATTATCTTGACCGCACTCCATATGGATATCGGTATGCGCACTATTATCGAGGACTATGTTCATAGCGGGCATCGGAAGCTGGCCTTGATATTTGCAAGTTCGATGTTCAGTTGGGGCATCTGCATCGTCTGCATCTTTGCCATGTTGCTGATGATGTTCGAGCACGCTCGCTCGCCGTGAGCGGAGGCAATGACGGCTATGCTTACTGCCCCCGGTTTGCGGGACCGCCGATTTCGGTACGCTTCAAGACACACCTGCTCCGGTTGGAACTTCAAGCTGGTGGGCAGGTTAGCCCGGCCAACATTGTCGTGAGGCCCTAATGTCTAAAAATGATGACCAGAAATCCTTCCCGACGCCGGCGATCGCATTGGCTGGGAAAAAGGCGAAGTCACTGAACCTCGAGAAAGTCGACATGAGCCGGGCAGGTGCCCAAGGCGATGTCTACGTCTCGAAGGGGCGCTCGAGCACCTTCGTGTCTGCCATTCCAGACGCTAAGAGAGCAAGGAATGAGTTCGGCCCCGGATCAGACGCCATCGGTGAGTAGCGCGGGATACTCAACAGATGCAGGCATCAACTTATACGCCTGGTTATACGCCTAGAAAATATCCGCACCCGGTAGGCCCGATACCGAGAAGATTGGCAGCTTAGCGGAGCTCGAGAGCTTCCTGGATAGCTCCGGCCTTCCTGGAGCCTCTCCTTCCAGAGAGATCATAGCCCGCACCCTGCTGATGCAGTCAGACGGGCAAGGATATTACAAATCTTGCGCTGATCCGGACGAGCGATGGACGCTGCTTTGGGTTCAGATCGGCGGCAGGTAGAGTTACCTTCGTTGCGTCCGGAACTCGCATCGAGGCCGAAGGTTTTCAGATCCTCTTTCATCCCAAGGAGTTCATGATGAAGTCAGCCGTTGCTCTCGTCACCGGAGCTGGTTCGGGTATTGGCAAAGCCGCTGCGCTCGCACTCGCCAGGGAGGGATACAAGATCGACGCGCTGGGCCACACTCAGGATGAGATTGCATCAGTTGTCGAGGAAATTGCGGACGCTGACGGCGACGCGATTTCGCTCCTCGCCGATATATCTGTCGAAGAACAGATGTCTGCGGCCGTGGCCCAGCTCGTAAAGCAGTATGGGAGGCTCGATGTTGTTGTCGCCAACGCCGGCATCAACGGCGTATGGGCGCCGATAGACGATCTGAAGCTATCGGAATGGAACGACACGATCTCGGTCAATCTTTACTGGCACGTTTTTGACGATCCGCACGACCGTGCCCGAGCTTAAGCACTCGGGCGGCGGCTCAATGATTGTTGTGTCTTCGATCAACGGGACGAGGACATTTACGACCCCAGGCGCGACGGCGTACACGGCCACTAAAGCGGGGCAGGTCGCAATGGTGCAGCAACTCGCGCTGGAGCTGGCGCGCCACCAGATTCGAATCAATGCCGTGTGCCCCGGTGAGATCGAGACGAATATCGAGGCGAATACCAAGCTTAGAGGAGAAGACGAGACGGCGATACCGGTCGTTTGGCCCGACGGGCAGGTTCCCATCACCGGTGGGCGTCCGGGCCGAAGCGAAGACGTCGCCGAAGTCATCGTCTTCCTGGCGTCGGAAAGATCCCGGCACATTACCGGCTCTCCGATCTGGGTCGACGGCGGTCAAGGTCTACTCCGCTAGGTACGGATATCATTCGAGATAAAGAAGGTGACGTTTTGACAGACTACGCATTTGGACCGCTTGTGTTGGAGGATGGGGTGGAGTTCCGGATCTGGGCTCCCCTGGTAGAAGACGTCTCTCTCATAATCGAGGGAAACCAACCTCCATCAATGGAGCGTAGCGACGACGGATGGCATCGTTGTCACGTTGATGGTGTCGGGCCAGGCATCCGTTATAGATTCATGTTGCCGAACGGGTCCGAAGTGCCGGACCCGGCATCTCGCCATCAGCCTGAAGACGTCCATGGCCCGAGTGAAGTCGTCGATCTCACCTCATTCGAATGGAAAGCCCATGACTGGTCGGGACGTCCCTGGGAAGAGAGCGTCATCTACGAGCTTCATGTCGGCTCTTTCACGTCAGCAGGAACGTTCCGGGCAGTGATCGAAGGGTTGCCCATCTTGCAGCGATTGGTGTCATCCGGTGTCCAGACCGGGGTCAATTCGCCTGCTCGCCACAGCCGCGCCAGCATTTCCGCATCGCGTCGATCGGTTTTGATCCGGTCGCCTGCACGACGAGGGATCATGGCCGGAGAGACGACAGCACAATCAAATCCAAGCTTCGTGAGCAAGCGATGCAGACCGTATCCGCATGGGCCTGCTTCATAGCAGAAGATGGGTTGGGTGTTTGCGGCAACAAGCCGCTTGGTGAGACGTAGAACACTATCTGCAGTATTTTCAATCACACCGTGAAATCGGATCTCTCGATTCCGACCGTCGTCAGCAATGGCGACAGCTATCGTGTCAGCATGAACGTCGAGGCCTACATAAACTATTTTCTCCATGGCTTTTCCCTTCGAAACCAATATTGGCTCAGCAAGGAAAACCTAGCGGCTTTGCCGCCAAAAATCGCTCATCTGGTCTAACCGAATTCGTGCATGTTTTCCGTAGTTTGCCGCCTGTGCTGAAATACGAAGTTTCAGGGTGAAATGCAATTTAGAACCCAGTTTTGGGGATGCATATCGATCTCGAGCATCACCTTCGCGGCTAGCGTACGATTTCGCACTAATCTTGTTCTGGCCCCGGAAACGACCGTCGTTCCGGTGGGTGGTGTTGAGAAATCGGTCACCGGCCTACCAATCCACTGTCTGCGGCTTGCGCCCGACACAATCCACGGGTTGCGTGTCATGGGTGTCGACACTGTCCGTGAACTTTCCGCAATGCCACGGGCACCGTTAACACTGCGGTACGGCCCGGAGATCGGCCGACGTCGGATCAACTGTTTGGGCGGATGGCAGAACCCATCGTATCGTTGCGCACTCCGGACCTTGTCGAGGCGGCGAAGAACTTTCAGGAGCCGATCGGCGCGGCGGAGACAATCGCCAAATATGTGCGTCGGACATCCTATTCACCCCCAACGGAAGATATTTCTGAGAAACCCTTTTCTCATCTGAGAATGTGCGGTATATTGTTTTGAGAAAACGGTTTCTCAAACGGAGATACGGTTTGGCAGGCGTGGATTTTGCTGGGAGGGTCACCCTCCATGACGTCGCCGCCGCAGCGGGCGTGAGTATCGCGACTGCATCCAAGGCGCTGAACGATACCGGCCGCATGTCTGCTGATACCCGCGCCCGCATCAGACGCGTGGCTCAGGAAATGGGTTTCCGGCCGAACGTTTTGGCGAAAAGCCTAACCAGCAAGCGCAGCTTTACCGTCGGGCTGCTAACCAATGACACATACGGCCGATTTACCCTTCCGGTGATGGCCGGTATCTCTGAGGGTCTGATCGATCATGGCGTATCGGTCTTCCTGTGTACCGTGGAGGACAATCCCGAACTCGCCAAGATTCACGTGGATGCCATGCTGGACAAGCAGGTCGACGGCATCATTGCGACCGGCAAGCGGATCGATAAGCCGCTGCCGGTGGATCTTTCGAAACTGTCGGTTCCTGTCGTCTATGCGCTGACTGCAGGGCCGGCCGATGCGGTGACGCTGCTGCCGAACGATCGGCAGGGCGCGGATGAGGCCGTACAGCACCTCATTGCGGAGCGGCGCCAGCGGATCGTCCACATCACCGGGCCGGGAGCTTTTCGAGTGGTTCAGGAGCGTGCCGCTGCCTTCTCAGAGGCGCTGGACCGTGCAGGCCTGCCTGTGTCCGATGCAGCTATTCTGCAAGGCGACTGGTCCGAGCGGTGGGGTCACGAGGCGGTGGCGATGCTGTGGTCGGGGGACGCGCAACCGGACGGGATATTCTGCGGCAACGACCAGATCGCCCGCGGTGTAATCGATGCATTACGCGAGCGGGGGGTGGGCGTCCCCGCCCAGGTGTCGGTTGTCGGTTTCGACAATTGGGAGATTGTCGCCGAACAAACCCGGCCGCCGCTTACCACCGTGGACATGAATTTGAAGGAACTCGGACGACAGGCCGGACAGGCGCTCCTGCGTCTTGTGAACGGCGAAGCCGTCGAACAGGGGCTTTGGAAGTTGCCGTGCACGCTGGTGGTTCGCGGCTCATGACGACTTGGCAAAGGGAATAACAGGCCAAACCAATCCGATAACGGCTTTTTAGGGAGGAGACCTAATCATGAAGCTGCTCAAGATCGTGGCACTTGCTGCCACCGCACTGGCGACTACACTATCGACATCCGCGTTCGCGCAGGAAAAGCTGACCATGTGGTCGCGCTCCAGCAGCGAGGCATTCATGCCGGCATTGATCGACGCGTTCAACGCGTCGCACAAGACGCAGATAGAACTGCAGATCGTGCCTTCGGCGGAAATGGTGCAGAAATATGCGACCGCGGCAGCTGGCGGTTCGGCCCCGGATTTCGTTTCACTTGACCTCGTCTACGGCCCAGCCTTTGCAAAGTCCGGTGCACTGGAAGACCTGACCGACGTGGCGAAAAGCCTGCCGTATTTCGAGCATCTCTCGAAGGCCCATATCGGTACCGGAACCTTCGAGGGGCGCATCTATGCGATGCCGATGTCGGCTGACGCCTCGGTCCTTCTCTGGAACAAGAAACTGTTCAAACAGGCCGGTCTTGACCCCGAAAAGGGACCGACCAACTGGGCGGAGATCGAAGCGGCCGCAAGCAAGGTCAACGCGCTCGGCGGCGATATCCGCGGCTTCTACTTCGCAGGCGCGTGCGGCGGCTGCAACGCCTTCACCTTCATGCCGCTGATCTGGGCTTCCGGCGGCGACATCCTGGTCGACGGCGGGAAACGCGCGACGCTCGATTCGCCCCAGATGTACGATGCGATCAACTTCTATCGTGATCTGGTCGCGAAAGGCTACGTGCCGGAGAGCGCTAAGACGGACTCGGGCAAGAACTTCTTTGGCGGTTTTGCCACCGACAAGATCGGCCTGTCCCCCATCGGGGCTTTTGCGATCGGCAATCTGGTCAAGAACTATCCCACAGTGGAGTTCGGCGTCACCTTCATCCCCGGCAAGGACGGTGGCAAGGCCTCGTTCGGCGGCGGCGACAATTTCGTGGTCACCGCGGGCCGCGACAATGCGCCGGCGGCAAAAGAGTTCCTGGAATTCGTCTACTCGCTTGAGGGACAGACGCTCCTCGCCAAGCTCGGCAGTCTGCCCACCCGCGACGATGTCGCCGCCGAAGCGGTCAAGTCGCTGGACCAGCGCTATCAGGTGGCAACGGAAGCCTTGAAGATCGGCCGCACCCCGTCATCGCCCGTCTACAACGACATCATCAACAGCAGCACCGGTCCATGGAAGCAGATGCTGAACGAGGTGTTTTTCGGTGATGACGTCAAGGGGTCGGTCACCAAGGCCCAGGCAGCGATGCAGGCCATCCTCGACGAAGCCGATTGATACACGTCCGGGAGATCTCTCCCAGCTTTGGCTGCCGGCCCGCGCGGGATCTTCCGTCCGGGCCGGCCCGGGATACCAATGGACGAGAGCCAATGATCAATTCACAGAAAATCCATGATGGCGCGCCCATCCGCCGCAAAAGCGTGAGGAATCGGCGCAAGCAGTTTGCCGGGCTTCTCTTCATCGCTCCGGCACTGATCCTGGTCGCCACCTTCTTCGTCATTCCGCTTGGAATGGCTTTCTGGATGTCGCTGCACAACTGGCCCTTGCTCGGCCGGCCACGGTTCATCGGCATCGATAACTATGTCAGGCTGACGCAGGACGCGCAGTTCTGGTCTTCGATGCGCTTCACTGTCTACTACACCGTGGTCGTCACCATTGCGATCTTCGCTGTTGCCTTTCCTCTGGCCCTGTTCGCCGACAAGGCTCACCGGTTCACGAAATTCTATCGCACCGCTTTTTTCCTGCCCGTGGTCGTCGGGTTCGGCTCTGCCAGCCTGCTCTGGGCATGGCTTCTCGATGTCGATTCTGGGCTTTTCTCTCCAGCCGCCGAATATCTGGGTTTGATGGCGAAACGCATCAACCTGCTGGCCGATTTTGACACGACCTTCTGGTCGATTATCATCATGGTCGTCTGGAAAACCGCCGGCTTCAACATGATCATCCTGCTGACCGGCCTGCAGGGCATCTCGACTGAGGTGCAGGAGGCCGCCCGTATCGACGGCGCCTCCTCGTGGCAGCGGTTTCGCCGGATCACGCTTCCCCTTATGCGTCGCACGATCGCGCTTGCGCTCATTCTTTCCGTTTCGGGCTCCATGCTGGCCTTCGACCAGTTCTACATCATTGCCGATGGCGGGCCGCAGAACCGCACGGTGACGGCGGTCTACTGGATATTCAGCCAGTCCTTCGGCTCCTTCCGCCTCGGATACGGCGCCGCACTTTCCATGGTCCTGCTGGTCATCCTCGTCTTCATCAGCGTTGTACAGCTGCGGCTGCTGCGCACCCCGGAGGGCATGTAATGTCCGCTCGCCGCAGCGCGTCAGCGCGCCATCTATACGCCTCCCTGCGCTATAACGGCTTCGGCATCGTCGCCGCCTTTCTTTTCCTGGCGCCGCTTGCCTGGAGCGTGCTCGTCAGCTTCAAGCCTTCCGTCGAAGCTAGGCAACCGCCGCTGCCGCCATGGCCGGTCGACGGCTTCAGCGTGCAGAGCTATGAAAACCTTGCGAAATATGGTTCGGGCATCTGGACCTATGCGGGCAACAGCCTGACGGTGGCCCTTGCAACCGTGGTGGCGTCCGTCACCGTCAGCCTGCTGGCGGGCTACGGCTTCTCGCGGTTTCATTTTCCGTTCAAAAACATGCTGTTCGTTCTAATCATCTCGACTGTCATGATCCCGTTTCAGTCCATTCTGACGCCGCTGTTCCTGATCCTGACCAAGCTCGGGCTGCAGAATACCTTGACCGGTATCGTCCTGGTTTATGTGACGCTGCAATTGCCGTTCTCGATATTCATGATGCGCAACGCGTTCGATGCGGTGCCGAAGGAGATCGAGGATGCGGCCCGCGTGGACGGGGCTTCGATCTTCGCCGTCCTCTATCGCATCATGCTGCCGCTGGTGCTGCCGGGCGTCGTCACGGTCGCGATCTTCGCCTTCCTCGCATCCTGGAACGAATTCCTGGCGGCGCTGATCCTGCTCACCGACCAGAACAAATACACCCTCCCGGTGCTGATGGCGGCCGTGCGTTCGGGCCAGTTCGGCACGATCGACTGGGGTGCGGTGCAGTCGGGTGTGACGCTGATGATGGCGCCATGCCTCGTGCTCTTCCTCGGACTGCAGCACTACTACATCCGCGGCCTGACCGCGGGCGCCGTCAAGTAAAGCAACCAGAAATCAAACGGATCTTCGACCCATGACATATCTCAATAAAGCAAGTGTATCCGGCTTTCGCCCGCCCGCAGTCCCCGATGTCGACGTGCGCGGTTTCTGGGGGGAGCGCATCGACGCGATCGCCGACAAGACCGTCATGATCCTCTACGATCGCTGCGTCGCGGCGGGCATGTTCGACCAGATCGATCCCGACAGGCCGGTGCCCGAACTGCGGCTGCCCTACCACCTGCGCTCCGACGGTTCGCCCGATACGGTCAATGTCCAGATGTTCTGGGATTCGGATGTCGCAAAGGTGATCGAGGCGGCGGCCTATGTGCTCTACCGCAAGCCCAATCCCGATCTCGAAGCCAAGACCGATGCTATCATCGACATGTTCCACAGGCTGCAATTGCCGGACGGCTACCTGAACTCATGGTTCATCCGCATGCAGCCCGGCAAGCGCTGGCTCAACCTGCGCGACCATCACGAACTCTATTGCGCGGGTCATCTCATCGAGGCTGCCGTCGCCTATTTCCATGCGACCGGCAAGCACAAGCTCCTCGACGTGATGTGCCGCTATGCCGACCATATCGACCGGATGTTCGGACCGCAGCCGAACCAGAAGCCGGGCTATTGCGGCCATGAAGAGATCGAACTGGCCCTGATCCGGCTCGGCCGGGCGACCGGCGAGCAGAGATATCTCGATCTTGCCCGCTTCTTCATCGAGCAGCGCGGCCAGCAGCCGCACTATTTCGATGTGGAGGCGGCGGAGCGCGGGGCGGACCCGAAGCAGTTCCGCCACCGGACCTATGAATACAACCAGTCGCACCTGCCGGTCCGGCAGCAGACAAAGGTCATCGGCCATGCGGTGCGCGCCATGTATCTCTATTCCGGCATGGCGGATGTCGCCACCGAGTTTGGCGACGACAGCCTCACCGATGCGCTGAAGATCCTGTGGGACGACCTCACCACCAAGCAGATGTATGTCACAGGCGGCATCGGCCCGGCTGCAAGCAACGAAGGCTTCACCGATTACTACGACCTGCCGAACCACAATGCCTATGCCGAGACCTGCGCTGCCGTTGGGCTGGTCATGTGGGCGAGCCGGATGCTGGGACGCGGTCCCGACCGGCTTTATGCCGACATCATGGAACAGGCGCTCTATAACGGCGCCCTTTCCGGTCTTGCTGCCGACGGCGCCACGTTCTTCTACGACAATCCGCTCGAAAGCAACGGCGGCCATCATCGCTGGACATGGCATCGCTGCCCCTGCTGCCCGCCGAATATTGCCCGCACCGTGGCCGCGATCGGCAGCTACATGTACGGCGTCTCGTCCAATGAACTGGCGGTCCATCTTTATGGCGACAGTACCGCCCGACTGGCGCTGGGCTCCACGGTGGTCACGATTGCCCAGCGCACCGACTATCCCTGGGACGGCCGTATCGCGATGACGATCGGAGTCGATGCTCCTGCCTCGTTCAGGCTGGCATTGCGCATGCCGGGCTGGTGCGGCGAGGCAAGGCTGTCCGTCGACGGCGAGGTCATCGATGCAGCGGCGGTCGAGGACAAGGGCTATCTGCGGATCGATCGCCTGTGGAAGGGCGGCGAAACGGTTGTTCTCGATCTCCCGATGGACGTGCGCGCCTTGCACGCCAATCCGGCGGTCAGGGCCGATATCGGCCGCGTCGCCTTGGCGCGTGGCCCGATGATCTACTGCGCGGAGGAAATCGACAACGATAAGGGGCTGCACTCCCTGATCCTGACCAGGGATGTCAGCGAGGCCGATACGGCATCCATCCACGGGTTCGACAAGGCCGTGGCGATCGACGTGAAGGCGAAGCGGGAGGTTTGGAGCGACTGGCACGGCAAGCTGTACGACACCGGCAAGCCAACGCTTCAGGACACGACGGCGCGTTTCCTGCCATACTACCTGTGGGACAACCGGGAGCCCGGCGAGATGCTCGTCTGGGTCAGGGCGCAGAAATGACTGGGTCCGCACAGGAAAAGGCGAAGATCGAGCTTCGCGACGTCAGGAAAAGTTTTGGAGCGGTCGATGTTATCCACGGCCTGGACCTGACGATCGAAGGCGGCGAGTTCGTCGTCTTCGTCGGGCCATCCGGCTGCGGCAAGTCCACGCTGCTGCGCATGATCGCGGGCCTTGAAGATGTGACATCTGGCGACATTCTCATCGCCGGTCGCGATGTGACGGATCTCGATCCATCAAGGCGCGGGATCGCGATGGTCTTCCAGTCCTACGCGCTTTATCCCCATATGAACGTCCGGGAAAACCTGTCCTTCGGACTCGAAATGGCCAAGACCCCGCGCGACGAGATCGAGCTTCAGGTCCAGGCGGCCGCCCAGATCCTCAAGATCGAACCGCTGCTCGAGCGCCGGCCCGGGCAACTGTCCGGCGGACAGCGCCAGCGCGTGGCGATCGGCCGCGCCATCGTCCGCAAGCCGCTTGCATTCCTGTTCGACGAGCCGCTCAGCAATCTGGATGCGGAGCTGCGGGTCAGCATGCGCATCGAGATCGCCAGGCTGCACCGCGAACTCGGCAACACCATGATCTACGTCACCCACGACCAGACGGAGGCGATGACGCTGTCGGATCGCATCGTCGTCCTCAAGGATGGCGTCATCGAACAGGTTGGCACGCCACGCGAAGTCTACGAAGATCCCAACAATCTTTTCGTTGCCGGCTTCATCGGCTCACCTCGCATGAACTTAGTCGATGCGATTTATCTGCCCGGGAACCGTATCGGAGTGGCCGAGGCGGTCATTCCACTGCAGCAACCCCTGACGGGCTTGTCTGAAGGGGACCCCGTCAAGCTCGGTATCCGCCCCGAACATCTGATGCTGGGAGATCGCAGGGAGGATGCGTTGCGCGTGAAGGTCGATTTCTCCGAATATCTCGGCAGCACCCGCTACCTCTATTGCTTCCTTCCGAACGGTGAGATGGTCACCGTCGAACAGCGCGACGGACGCGACTTTTCACCGGGTGAAGAAGCGTGGCTGAGCTGCGCGCCCGAGTGCCTGAGGCTGTTTGCGGCAGATGGCCGACGGTTGCGCCCGGCCGCGCTTCATGAGGGTGCGACGCCATGAATGTGAAAGTCGACGACGCCGGCGAACGTCCCCTGGTAGCGCTCGCCATGGGCGATCCGGCCGGGATCAGTCCGGAGCTTGCAGCCAGGCTGATCGTATCGCCAAGGATCGCCGCCGCGGCGCGCCTGGTGGTGATCGGCGACCGCCGAATTCTTGAAGCCGGTGCCAAGGCGGCGGGATTGGCGCTCGACATCGACACGGTGGAAAGCGGCGCGATAGAGCCGGCTCGCAGCCCGGTCCTGATCGACCTTCACAATCTCGATCCGGCAACTATAACCAGCGGCGAGGCGACGCCCGTGGGCGGGCGCTTTGCCGTCGAGAATTTCTCGTTTGCTCTGCGGCTAGCAGAGGCCGGCCACGTGGCCGGCCTCTGCTATACGCCGCTGAACAAGAAGGCGATGCGCTTCGCCCATCCGGGCTATGGCGACGAAAGCCGCTTCATCCAGGAGCTGTTGCAGCTGGCCGGAAGGGTAAAGGAGTTCAACGTCCTCGATACCGTGTGGAATGCCCGCGTCACCTCGCATATTCCGTTGAAGGATGTCGCGGCCAGTCTGTCGCGCGAGGCGATCCTCGCCGAGATCCGGCTCACCGTGGATTGCCTGAAACAGTCAGGCGTCGAAAAGCCGCGCCTGCTCGTGGCGGGCCTCAATCCTCATGCGGGCGACGGCGGCAGTTTTGGCATGGAGGAGATCGATATCATCGCTCCCGCAGTCGAAGCGGCTGCTGCCGAGGGTTACGATGTCTCAGGCCCTCATCCCGCCGACACCGTCTTTCTGACGGCGCTCAGGGACGGATATTACGCGGTGCTGACCATGTATCACGACCAGGGCCAGATCGCGATGAAGCTGATCGGCTTCGATCGCGGCGTGACCATGCTCGGGGGGCTGCCCTTTCCCGTCTGCACGCCCGCCCACGGCACGGCCTACGATATTGCCGGCAAGGGTATTGCCAATCCGCGCGCCAGCGAGGAGGCCGTGCTGCTGGCTGCCCGAATGGCCACCGCGGCGAAAAATCGAGGCCGCAGCGCATGAGTGTCGTCGTCATTGAAGATCCGCGCATGCGGACGCTGGTCGATTCGGACGCCGTGCTCGAAAGGCTCTGGACAGGTGCCGTATGGAGCGAGGGACCGGTCTGGTGGGAGGACGGCAGCGTCACGTGGAGCGATATCCCGAACAATCGGATGCTACGCTGGCACCCCGACACCAGCGGTAGTGTGTTTCGCCAGCCGTCCAACCACGCCAATGGTCACACGCGAGATTGCGAAGGCCGGCTGGTATCCTGCGAGCATTCGGGCCGCCGCATCAGCCGGACCGAACGCGACGGAACGATCGTGACGCTTGTTGATCGCTATCGGAGGAAGCGCTTGAACTCCCCCAACGACGTCGTGGTCAAGTCTGATGGGACGATCTGGTTCACCGACCCTTCCTACGGTATCCTGTCCGATGACGAAGGCGTCAAAGCCGAGAGTGAAATCGGTGCTTGCCACGTCTATCGTTTCGATCCGGCCACAAACGATTTGCAGATCGTTGCCGATGATTTCGAAAAGCCGAACGGCCTGGCGTTTTCGCCCGATGAAAGCCTGCTCTACGTCTCGGACACCGGCTTTTCGCACACTCCTGGCGGGCCGCGGCATATCCGGGTGCTTGACGTGGTGGATGGCCGAATTCTGGCACGCAGCCGGGTCTTCTGCGATGTCCGACCCGGCGCCTCGGACGGGTTCCGGATCGATATCCACGGCAATCTCTTCACGTCCTCACATGACAGCATCCAGGTCTACGCGCCGGACGGCTGCCGGCTCGGCAAGATCCTTGTGCCCGAAATCATCGCCAACTGCACATTCGGCGGCCCCAACCGCGACCGTATCTTCATCACCGCCTCGACGTCGCTCTACGCCATCGATGTCAGGACGCAGGGAGCGCTTCGACAGGGCTGAGGCGGGGCCGGTCACGGCCTGAGCGAACCTGCCTGTACTTCGGTCAAAGGCCGGATCGGACTGCCCCGCAGCATCAGGAACAGCTTGGCTGTTTCCTCGAGTTCTTCGGTCGCATATTGAGCTTCCCGCAAGGTCTTGCCGGCAACGACCGGTCCGTGATTTGCCAGCAGGACCGCATGGTTGTCGCGTGCTTTCAGCTTGACCGCCTCGGCCAAGGCTCTGTCGCCCGGCGGGAAATAAGGCACCAGCGGCAGGCGACCGACGCGCCGCCGCCACCACTTGAATCTCTACGAGTGCGTCGCCACCGGTGCGGGTGGTCGGGATGCCAATCTGCTCTCGCATCTCCCGCAAGACCCTAGCGGCCCGATCCAGCAGCCGGTTCTTCTCCAGCGCCGTCAAGTTTTCAATTTGATTGGCAGCTCGGATCAACTCGGCAATGAAGTCGTTTGTAGCGCTCAATGCAGTGTGTCCCAATCGGGCACCATCCCCGTCGAGTTCATATAGTCGGCCAAGGTATCAGCACAGTCTTGCGGTAGGCCGCAAAAGGGCTCGCCCCGGAAAGCCACAGCACGGCCATTGGTGGTGTCGAATATTTCCCAGGTATGTTCGCTATCTTTGCGGAGGTCGCAGCGATCGCGTGTTCATGTCCGGAAACTGACAGGATGTTCGTTGGAGTCAAGACAGCGTCTAAAGCCACCGAAGGCAGATCGTTAGCCTCGGGTGGGAACTTCTTTCGAGGTGGACGGTTCGCACCGAGCTACACGCAAACCAGAGGAAACGACATGTTGAGAATTCTGACAGTGAGTGCTCTTGCGTTCGGCCTTGCAACGTCTGCTTTCGCCCAGGGCGCAACAGGCGGTTCAGGGGCCGGTTCTTCCGGAACCGGCAGTGCGGCGGGCGCAGCCGCAGGTTCGAGCGGCAACGGAACCGGTACGGCCGGAGCTCAAGGAGCTACCACGGGTACCAATACTACCGGATCCAGCGGTGGGAACGCCAACAACGCGGGCAGCACCAATTCCGGCTGCGTAACCACCCCCACGCAACAGGGTTCGGCCGGGGGACCAGCTTCAAACTCCGGATCGAACGGCGCCGCCAATCAAGCTAACCGTTGCTGATCAGCTCAATTTGAAAAGCCCCGTAGCCTTAACCGGCTGCGGGGCTTTTTTCTTGTGGGCCTCCATGTAGGCCTTCTGCCAACTCATGGGACACCGGCTTCTACGGGGGATATTAAGGCCGAGGAGTTTCCGTCGTGCTCCCCGATGGAGCATTCGTCGGAGATGGTCCGCCAGTCCCGCTTTGCGGATGCGTGCTCCGGTCGGCCGGTGCGGTATTGCCCCCCGTTACAGGTGCGGCACTATTTGACGGTGTCTGGTTTTGCGCGGCGGGAACGTTGCTGCCGGCGGGAGAAGTGGCAGTGTTCTCAGCCGGCGCATCAGTGGCCTCGCCCCACCACTCAGCGGCTCCCCACGCGACTATCGCAAGCGCCAATCCACATATTAACACGATTAGGACCGGTCGTCCGCTTCGGCCTTGCCTCACCTCGATCTGGCTTTCCGTGACGGGAGCTGAGGTTTTGCCGAATGGCTTTTTTGGAGTAGGACTCATGATTGCCGCGTGCCTCGATTGTGCGTAGGTCAGTAACAATCTGACTTTGCGATAGTTCCGCTATGCGACCACCTCCTTGAGGAGGCCTAACGCTTCGGCGGTTCCTCGAGCGGAATTTCCGTCCTCGTATTCAGCGCGATGTGCAGGTCTCGAATTATTCCGGCGGCATCCAGCAGGGCAGCCTTGACCTGATCGGGCGATCGGTTACCCAAGCCGAGGGCCACAGCTGTCGTCTGCAGGTCGATCACGACGTCGGCCGCCGTGTTGCTGCGAGGTATCCCGATTGTCTCTCGCATGTCGCGAATCGTCATTATCCAGCGGTTGAGTAGGCGGCGAGCTTCTTCTCCGCGGAGTTTCTCGACCTTATTCGCGGCCCGGACCAGTTCTGCAATGAAGTCGTTCGTCGAACTCATTGAGCTGTGCCTCCGCGCCTCGTGTATTGCGCGTTCAGGAGGTCGGCTAAATCATCGGCCTCTTCCATTCCGAGTGCATCAAGCGTCGTTCCGTTTACCACGGCTGGTAAACCGGTGGAGACGTCGTAGACGGTCCAGTAGTCAGTACCGTCTTCGTTCTTTCGCGCACTGAAGCGGCGCATGAGCTTATCGTTCAATGCAGTGTATCCCTGTCAGGCAACACACCCACCGAGTTCATGAAGGCGACGAACGTATCTGCGCTATCTCGCGGCAGGTCGCAGTACGGCTTTCCCCCAATGATTACCGTCCTGCCAGTGGTGCTGTCGAATATCTCCCAAGTATGTTGGCCGTCTTTGCGGAGGTCGAAGCGATCACGTGTGCTCATGCAGGGAAGCTGACACGAAGTTGCAAAGAGTCAAGCACCAGCGACGAACGAAAAGAGCCCCGCTTTCGCGAGGCTCAATATCCTTGGGAGGGGACTGCTTGTTTAGAACTTTACGCCGAGACCGACTTTGACGACGTGCTGCTTGAGATCGAAATTTCCGCCCAAAATGTCCTGAGAGCTTTGAGCCGCTGCATGCCGACGACCGCGCATGGCTGATTTCGATCTCGAACTCATGGCGCGAGGTTCGCGTCGAGTGAACTTGAAGTCTGAAACCTCACGGTTTTGAACTTTGGTTCGCAAACGCTTGCGGAAGGTGCAAACGAAAGGCGGTTCCCGCTCACGTAACTGGTGAGCTAAGAAGAACCTTGGCTAGTCTGTTCCGCGAAAGTTGCTGAATCTCACGATTGAATTCTGTCGGTGACATCGTCACGGAAAGAGACGCGGTTCACCCTTCGCGTGCCGGTCAAGCCGAGTCTTGTCAATGCGCAGGCAAGCTGAAGCCGAATGTCCAAGAAGAAACGGCCGCCTCTCAACGGCCCGTAATACTCGAAACTGATCAGGCGGCTTTGACGGTCTTGCCCTTGGGATTTGCCGATGCGTCAGCCAGTTGGGTCAGCTTCTGATCCGTAGCAATTTCCCCATCGAGGGTCGCCTGGAGGAGCGGCACTGCCTCGGTCAGACCGAGCTGGTTTGCCCATGCGACCAGTGTACCGTAGCGCGCCATCTCGTAGTGCTCGACGGCTTGCGCCGAGGAGATGAGGCCGGCGTCGAGTGCAACGGTGCCCTTGTATTCCTCCATGATCTCTTCGCCTTTGGCCAGAATGCCCTGGATGGCTTCGCACGTCTTGCCACGCGCCGGCTTGCCGATGAGCTCGAACACTGTTCGAGACGGGCGATCTGCAATACTTCTCTACTACTCCAGCCGAACCGAGACCTTGCCGTTCAAGCGGGCGGCAATCCAACAGTGTCGGCACCTGATCGGGCTCAATCAGAAACCTCGAGGGAACTCCGGAATATTGTCAATCCCGCATTTTTTCACGGCGGCCGCGATCTGGGAGATCGAAGAGTTGAAGCTGGGCTTTCCCTCGACCCTGACGCGCAGCTCGCGTCAGTCCTTCTCGAATTCCCAGACATAGAACCCGCCCGACGTGGCTTGCCGCGTTTTGATACTGACGTGGCTGAAACGCGGCCCACGGTTCAATACGTTCGTCGCGGAGAGGGCGCGGCCAGTTTGTGCACTTAGTCGGGGAGGCTAGGGAACTTGCATCGCCCGTGAAGGTTTGTCGGTACGATTTCAACAGAGGTCACTTATGGACAAGGTCATCGACCTCAATTTCTTGGTGAAGTGGCAATCGCCCATCTTCGTCCGGAATGGCAACGGCATGCGGGAACGCATTGGCGGGCCGGACGCGGCATTGGCCGCGCTTCTCCATCGCTGGCCATCGAGCAGCCAGTCGGAATACGGCATCGCCAAACGCCGTTGCGTTGACGCGATCGCTAGGCACGGTAGTGCCCGCAGCGCGTCTGTTGAATCGGCGGTCTCGGCCAAGGTACTCGCATGATAGGATTGGAGCGGCCCACTCGAAGCTTCCCGCGGTCCGCTGGGCTGCTCTTAGGATTAGGCCTTGGAGGCTTTTTTGACGGCATCGTTCTCCATCAGCTTCTGCAATGGCATCATATGCTGAGCTCCTGGTACCCGATCACGTCGATTGAGAACCTTGAACTCAATACCTTCTGGGACGGTGTCTTCCACTCTGGTACCTACGTCTTTGTCCTTGTCGGCCTCTTTATCCTGTGGCGGTCCGGTCGCCGCAGCCATTTTCGCTGGTCGACGGGCGAACTTATCGCGACGATGCTCATCGGCTTCGGTGTGTTCAACCTCGTCGAAGGCGTTATCGACCACCAGGTGCTCAGCTTGCACCACGTCAATGAAACCGTTCCTCGCGGCGAGTGGCTCTTCTGGGACCTAGGTTTTCTTGCCTGGGGTGGGGCGATGGTCGTCATCGGCGCGATGGTCATGAGGCGACGCCATGGCTGAGATGCTGCGTGAAGTCCGCACGACAATGATTTGGGCAGCTTTTGCGTTGGGCCTCGTCTTCGCGACGCGGCCGGTATGGTCGTATCTCCTGTTCGGTCCAAGCCTTACGCTTGAAGACCTGCTTTCACTGCGCTGCCTCGGCCTACCGACATGACGCATCGTCAGATAGGCGACATTCGGGAAGCAAGCGACGGAGCTCAAAATGACTTTGAATGACGACCGGCCTGGTTTTCAGGCTTAACAAGGTGTCTCTCGCCATGTCGTCATCATCGGCGGCGGTTTCGGCGGCTTGGCTTGTGCGATCGAACTCGGCAATGTCCCAGGGACCAGCGTTACGGTCGTTGACCGCCGCAATCACAACCTCTTTCAGCCGCTGCTGTATCACGTCGCGACCGCGGCCCTGTCGCCGGCAGACATTGCCGAACCGATCCGAAAGACACTCCCGTTTCAAGAACATCAACATGATCATGGCAGAGGTGGTCGGTATCAACCCGTCGTCGCGCACGGTGTCACTGTCTGATGGCGACCTGCTTTCCTACGATCGACTCGTCATCGCCACCGGTTCCGACTACAACTATTTCGGACACGAGGAGTGGCGAAAGTTCACACCCGGCCTGAAGAGCATCCATGAGGCGCGGCAGATCCGTCACCGACTGCTCCTGGCATTCGAACGGCAGAGCGGGCCAACAGCGAGGCTGAGAAGCAGGCTTTGCTCACCAACATCGTCATCGGCAGTGGACCAACGGGCGTCGAAATGGCAGGCGCGATCTCCGAACTTGGGCGCTTCATGATCAGCCGCGATTTCCGAAACCTGCAGCCCGACAATCTGAGAGTGATTCTCGTGGAGGCGGACCACGCATACTCGCCGCCTTTCCCAAACATCTTTCCGCGTACGCGAAATCCTACCTCGAGAAGATCGGTGTCGAGGTACGCACAGGCAAGCGGGTGACGGACATTCGCGTCGGCGGAGCCGACATCGAAGGCGAGTTTGTCCCGGCCGGATCGATCATCTGGGGCGCGGGCGTCAAGGCATCCCCAGCCCATTCATGGCTCGGGATAACCGGTGTCGCTGGTGGGCGAATACCGGTCGACGATTTTCTCCGTGTCATCGGGTTTGACGGCATCTACTCCATCGGCGACACATCTTGCGCTGGCCGGGTCGGATGGAAAGGTTCTGCCCGGTCTCGCGCAGGTCGCCAAGCAACAAGGAACATACCTGGGGCGAGGTTACGATCGGGAAGCGCAGGGGTATGTTTCAAGTTCAAGAACCGCGGCAATACGCCCGTGGTCGGTCGGAATGCCGCCGTCTTCGATTTTGGAAAATGGACGTTGAAAGGCAGGGCGGCCTGGCTGCTTTGGGCACTCGTTCACGTCTCTATCTCCTCATCAATTTCGAGAAGCGCCTTCTCGTTGCTATCCAGTGGGTCGGGCGATACCTCACGCGACAAGGCGGCGCGCGGATTATCGATGAAACGGCCGCGGAAGCCGAGCATGAAAATCAGCCGACCGCCATCAGCTGCGATCCGAATTCGCCATCGATTCCGGGGCGCTCGTGTCAGAGGAAAGATGATTAAGCACGTTCCCATTTGATGATGGGCGCGGCCCTATGGGCCGATCCTTAGAACCGGGAGACGCGGAGCGGTGTCTCGGGCAGCGTCCGGTTGCGCTTTGTTATTCCGCAAGATGAAGAAAGTAGAAGTCCGAAGGGAGCCACATTTCGCCAACGGCGCTGCTCGGCTTAGCTGCGGAGTTGCAAGCGTGGAACTTCCAGATCGGTGAAAGGTTCACTCGTTCACAACAGGAGAAGTAGAAGTGTCGAGCACCAAGAGAGGCAGAACGCAGGACCGAGCACGCATTGCAAGCGGCCAGGACCACGAGTTTCGCTACGAAGCCTCAAAAGAGGGCGTCACGAAGGATGCCGTAATAGGTGCCGTCAAGGACGTCGGCGACAGCCGTACGAAAGTCCAGGCTGATCTGGAGGAGAAGCGATGAGCAATCGTGAGGTTGCTGTGTCGTACGGCGCTCGTGAAGTGGGTTTTCTAAATCAACGCCAGCGTGCAAAGGTTTCGCTGGCATTCAGCGAGACCGCCGGTTTCAAGCCGAGTGCCCAAATCACCAATTGCGGAGTAATATCAATAGCCGCTCTGATCTCCACCATCCTTCTGTCGGCTGCGGCGCTCGTGCATGTGGCCACACGGGACGCCCACTCCAAGAGGCTCCGGTAGCATCGGCTATGCCCAACGCGCGCGATCAATCACCTGCAGCATCATTTGGCCTGCCCATCGAGACGGAGCCGATGGAAGCCAAATTGGCAAAAGCTCTTCCGTCCGGGGAAGGCTGGCAATACGAGCCGAAATGGGATGGCTTTAGGTGTATCGCGTTCAAGAACGGCTCATCGGTGGATCTTCGAGCCAAATCCGGGAAACCGCTCGGCCGCTATTTCCCGGAAATGGTGGCGTTGCTCGCCGGTCTTCCGGCGCCTGACTTCGTGATCGACGGGGAATTGGTGATAGAAGTTGCGGGGATGCTGTCCTTCGAAGCTTTGCAGATGCGTTTACATCCAGCTGAAAGTCGGATCCGCAAACTGTCGCGAGAGACCCCAAGCAGGCTCATCGCTTTCGACATGCTCGTGGACACGGATGGCACGCGGATCTTGGACCGGGACCTTGAGTATCGCCGCAAGCGCCTGGAAGGTTTCCGTGACAGGATCAAGGCCGACCCGACACACTTTATCATATCGCCGGCCACCAGGAGCTTTCGCGAGGCAGAGTCATGGCTATCCGGATCGGGTGGGGATACCGATGGCGTGGTCTGCAAGCGGATCGACGAACCGTATCGTTCCGGAGAGCGCGCGATGACGAAGGTCAAGCGCCTGCGGACCGCGGACTGTGTCGTCGGCGGGTTTCGGTATGAAAGAGACAGTAAGATGATTGGTTCCCTGCTGCTCGGCCTTTACAACGATGACGGCCAACTCGACCACGTCGGTTTCACGTCCGCGATTGCCGATACCGAAAAGCCTGATCTGACGGCGAGACTTGAAGCACTGAGGGGTGGCCCCGGGTTCACCGGCAAGGCTCCCGGCGGGCCGAGCCGTTGGACCACAGACAGATCTTCCGACTGGGAACCGCTCAGACCCGAACTGGTGGTGGAAGTCAAATTCGATCAGATCACCGGTCGCCGCTTCCGGCACGGAACCAAGCTTCTGCGCTGGCGCCCGGACAAGGAGCCGCCTCTGTGCGACTTCAGGCAAATCGGGCTTTAAACCTATGTGGGTCCGGCGTTACAGGTGATCGACGCGCTTCATCCAGAAGAAGTATCGCCGCCGATCACCCTCGACCACCATCATTCCGACAACCTCGCCCTCACCGGTCCACCGGAAGTAATCGACGATCGGTTGCTTGTCGTAAGCCATGACGGCTGTCTGAGAATCACTGTTGTCGCCGCTGTGTAGCGATGCAGTGGTGCCTCGTGCTTGCAGTGCTTTTCGAAGATACGAGAACCAGTTCCTTGCAATGAAGGTCCGGCCGAATGCCGAAAAACGCAGTGCTAGCCGAAGCGGAATGTAGGCTGGATCGATCGCCACGAGCCTGCCAGGGGTGGTCTGGAATAACAAAGCGTCGGCTCGCATATCGGCACGAAACCGCTTGCCGAACCATCCGAGATTTTCGAGGACGCCATCGAGCGGATGTCCAGCAGGAATGCCCGCGCCCTGCCACAGCCCGGTCATGTCTTGAGCACGAACTGGCTGAAGCGTCTGAAACCATTCCTCTGTCGCTGGCGGGAACTGATCGGTTCGGCCATTCGCCATGGAGACTATGCGCTGCTCGTCCGTCATAGGTCCCAGTACTCTAAGGATCCATCGATTTCCGTCCTCCAGATATCGAATTTCTGCCTCCGCGCTGGCGGATCGCCGATAGCTCTAGCGAGACGCTGTCCTTCGCGATAGCCGGCATCCCAGCGCATTCTGATCGCATCCGCCGAATAATCGATCATCTTCATCCCGATTTCGTCGGCGCCGCCATAGGCCGAATGGATAAGCGTGACGTCAGAACCGGCGAATACCTGCATCCTGCTTTTTAACGCCGAGATCGCATGGCGGCTCTGGCTCGCGAACATGATGTCGGCGGTCCGGCGAAGCATTTGATCGAGCGAGCGAGGAACAAGCCCAGGGGCTTGGAACAAGTCAAGGCAAATGCAAACCACCTCCTGTTCAGGTGGATGAAAAAATAGCGACGCGAGCGGCAGGTTCGCTGACAATCCCGGGTCGCCGTAGTAACGACCGCCGATCTCGACCAGTGGGAAAGCCAACGGGAACGCGGTGCTGGCCATGATGTGTTCGACCGTGAGACCGTCACCGCGGTTAACGAAGTCAACGTCTTCTCCGGTTTCGGTATCCACTGCTGTGACGTGGAGCTCGCTGCTGTTGCGGTTGACGA
Source organism: Neorhizobium vignae (assembly GCF_000732195.1). Taxonomy (GTDB): domain Bacteria; phylum Pseudomonadota; class Alphaproteobacteria; order Rhizobiales; family Rhizobiaceae; genus Neorhizobium; species Neorhizobium vignae. Next base: position 23,843 of record NZ_JNNU01000008.1, on the reverse strand, counting down.
GATCGAAGTCGATCAAAGCTTGCAGTGTTTTCCGTTGCTGGCTGGCTTCAAAGAGACTGTCTGTTGTGGGCCCGAAGGGCAGCAACGACCACAAGCCGGGTAGAGATGGTCGGAATAGTCCGGGCTTTCCTGTAAGAAGCGCTTGCACCGCGGTTCGCATCCTCTCGGCCTGGTGGAACGGCCCACGGTGGCTGATGAATGATAACGTGTCGGTGGCCACCCGCCAGAAATCGTTCAGCCGCGCGAGCCGGTCTTGTGGGTGGTTCCCGACGATAATCGCCCCGTTCACGGCTCCAATAGAGGCACCCGCTATTCGATCGAACGCGACGTCCGCTTCGAGCAATGCCTGGATTGCGCCGGCCTGATAGGAACCGAGCGCATTGCCGCCGGATAGGCACAACCATGTCTGGCGGTCTGACATCACGTTTTCCTTACATCGTTCCGAAAGCTAAAGTGTCATTTTTTCTGAGCGCCACCGGTGAAACACGGCAAAACCTGCCGCGCCATGAAACACAGGAACCCCTCCTGGTCGAGCGAGACATTATGGATATAGATCTCTTCGAACCCGCAAGACCCCGCCGCCTCGATGAGAGCCAACAGCTCGTCGCCGTGGACGACGAGCGGAATCACTTCGTCCATCTCTTCAGGGGCAATGTCGCGTGTCACCGCATCGAAATCTCGCGGCAACCTCAGTTCAGCCAGGCAATAAGGAAGCGCCGCAGCATTGCGCCAGTTTTGCCACGCGGCCATGCGGGCCTCCTCTTTGTTCGTTGCCCAAGCCACCTGTAACTGGAGAACGCGGGGTTTCCCGGCACCGCCGTTGACGTCGAAGGCATCAAGCACCTCCATGACGTCTGCTTTGGACTTCCATACGGTGATCAACCCGTCTACCCAGGATCCCATCCACGCCGCTGTCGCCGGTGTCAGCGCGGCGCCGAAGAATTGAGGGGAGCGGGCAGGACGAGACCAAAGCTTCGCCTCTTCGGCGGCGAACCACGGGTGACGCGCTGAAACGGTGTCGCCTCGAAGAAGAGCGCGCATGATTTCCGTCCCGGCAAATAGCCGCTCGTTGCGCTGCGTCTTATCGGGCCAGCCGTCTCCAACCACCGCCTCATTCATGGCCTCGCCGCTTCCGACAGCGATCCACCCCAATCTGTCAGGATACATTTCCGCGAGCGTGGCTATGGTATGGGCAAGGACGACAGGGTGATACCGCCAGCCGCCCGGTATTGCCAGGCTGGAGAAGGGCAGCGACGTGGTCGCAAGTGCTGCACCGAGCCAGGCCCAGTTATTGCCTGAGTTTGCTTGCCGCTCACTCCAGGGGGCAATGTGATCGGATGTCATGATGCCACCGAACCCCGCACCCTCGGCAGCCTTGGCAAGGGCGAGCAACCGACTGGGCGGGAACTGCTCATGGGACGCGTGATAGCCGATCAGCATGCGGCTCAACCCGCGCCGCCGACCGGCGTCATGACCTTTCCCGAACCATCGCATTCCGGGCAAGTTTTTCCATCGACCTGGCCGCGTCCTCCACAGGCGCGGCAGGAATTTTCACCGGAGTTCGGAGTCCCCTCTGGTACTGCGTCGGTGTTCTTGGCTCCATCGTTCGGATCTTGAGCGGTCATTTCTTGCCTCGGCGTTATTTGTGTGTCTAGAAACCTCCGGCATGACTTCGAGTTCCATTTTGGATTTTGCAGGCAAACGTGTCTGAGCGATCGTTGAAGTGGCCCAAACGCCCTCGCGCCAGTCGCCCGGTAAAGGAACGACATGAGGGCTGTAGGCGTAGAGCGTTCTAGCGCGAGGGGAGATGTTCAGTCTGCCATCGAGACCGAGTGCAGCCGATCGCCACCGTCGCATTGTGCTTCCGAACAGGAACCGGGGGGTATGCGTCGCCAGCATGTGGCTTAACCGGTTGAGTGGTCCAAGCGACTGGAGCGGCAAGAGCGGGCAGGGGAATTGGGAGGTGTGAGTGAAGCCGGGTAACGGCGACGCCAGGACATGAGGTATTCCCAGTGCATCGGCCATGGATGGGGCCATGACGGATCTTGGATGGTAGACGAGATGTTCGGGGAAAAAGTATTGAGCGCCTCCCACTCAGCATCGAAGAGCGGACACATCACGGGCTTGACCTTCCCCAGCAAGTTGAAGCCTGCGGAGAACCACGTCCGAAAAAAGCTGCTTTTGCCACTCGGGCTTTTAGTAGAGTGAGGAACTCTCCGGTAACAGCGCAAAGGGGATGTTGCGGTCACGCACCAGGCCTCAAATTGCAGCGGCACGGCAAGTTGTACCTCGTGTCCGCGCGTGGCGAAGCGCGAGGGCCACGTAGGGCTGTACATCACCTCTGGTCCCCGGGGTCTGGAGTGCAACACGCACTATCGATCGCTCCTCGGTCATTCGGCCTCCCTGCGCCAGTACTGCGCTGCGGTTTGCTCAAAAGGGCCGGTTCCAACGCTGCGCCACGCTAGCCTTCCTCTTTCGCTAAGCCCTGCCACCTATCAGCTTCCTTCGTCCGGGATGTTCAGGAGGTTTCCACAGGCCTTACAATGCACTGCGTCGGCGTCGTGGCGCTGCAGGCCACATTGGTGGCAAGGATATGATACCTTGTAGGGCCGCACGACTGCCTGCGCTAGCCGGACAAACAGCGAAATGCCGACGATCATCGTGACCACTGACGTGAGCTTGCCGAGGGTTCCGGGGAGCGTGATGTCCCCAAAACCGGTGGTTGTGATCGTCGCCACAGTAAAATAAAGGGCGTCGACGAAACCTTCTCCTCCCTCCTGCCTGTAGAAGAACGTCGTGTACACGAAGCCCGTTACCATGAACAAAAACACTAGGAAGTTTAAGACAGCACGCACAGCGTCCTGGAGGTGGCCATAGCCGGCTCGCTTCAGCCCTTCCTTCAACAGAGGACTTTTCCCGACCGCCCAGATGCGCATGACCCTCAGGAAGGCGAAGTTGAACAGGTAATTGGGAAGAAGGAGTGTGCCCAGGATGACGATGTCTATCCAAGTCATGGGCCGCCTCGCCCAAGCCCCAAGTGACGGCGCTGCTATTGCTCGCGCTAGCAACTCGACCGCCATCCACGCCGCGATCATATAGTCGATGATGATGTAGGATGGCCCCGACCGCAGATAGGGGCCAAGAATGAAAAATGCTAGGATTAACAGATCGATCACGGCGAAGAAGGCCTGCCAGCGCAACGCCCATGTGTCCCGGCTCCTCTCAAGGCGCTGAAGATTTTTTCGAATCAAAGCAGCGCGGCTTTTTATTGGGCGAGGCGTGATTCGCGAGTTGTTATCCATGCCAGCGACATAGGTGCCGCGTTTCTCTATTCAAGCGGATGAGGGTTTATCGGCCGCCTGCGACAACGCTACATCGCCGAAAAGTTGAACGGATCACCCACAGCAAATGCAGCATCCGCCGGACATCCCGGTGAGAACATTTCTCAATCTGCCTCGTTACAGAAGACTGGAGGCAGCGCAGCAGCACGTCACTCCGGCCGCTCCGGGGTCTCGTCACCGAGATGCGGTTGTACGAGCGCGAAGAGCTTCGGCGAAACGATCCCGATCTCGAACCGCTAGGAGCAATGGCTATCTATCGGTTAACCCTGGCATGCCCTGACACCAAAGGGCTGATCGCCGTGTTGAATGAGAAGACCTCGCTGCTCGATGCCATCGTTGTCGACCGCAAGCTTGTGGGACTGGTGGCCGACTAAATACCTAAGCTTTTACGCGAGGCGGGCGAACCATCGTGTTTCTCAGCCGGAAAACCCAGCAGACCTGCGGGGACTTCAACATAATCGATCTCGTGGCAGAATATCCCGTGCAGCGATTGGTGCTCTGCGAATGCACCGCCATCGTGGCGAACAGGGTGACGGGTAGCGCGCAGATCGTCATGATAAGCAGGTCTAGCCGCTAAGCCCTTTCCAGGGGAGTAAGTTTTCCTTTTCGCCCCTCATTTTTGAGAGCTTCCCTTTCGCCTGCGGGGCTATGCCTATGCGGGTGTTGGCTCCAGGGAGCGGAAATGGAAATATTGTATTTGGTATCAGATCGTACCGGGCCGTGACGAGCCCTTGGCCTTTGCTGCTTCCTTCGACCGATGTCCGCTGCGTCTCCGACTACTCCAGACAATCTCCCACCTCAGGTCGCGTCGGCGGGCCTTTCTTTGAGGTCGTTTAGTCCAGATTCCGCTTAAGCGCTTTCAGGAGCGCGTCGAGTTCCGCGTTCGACCCTTGCGCTAGCATGAGGTTATCAGCCACCTCGATAATCGCCGTCAGCACCTCGGTATCTTCCCATCCAGCTTTCACTGCGGCCTCGATTAACTCCTGCAACGGGAACTCGACCGCCATCTGGCAAAACAGGTGGCGGTTCTCGTTGCCAGCCGGGACGGTGGGGGCAGGAACGTTGGTCATATAGAGGAAATAGAGACGTGAAGCGCAGCGGCAAGCCCAAGGTTTCTTTGCAATCTGCAGGGTGCCCCGAGAAGCCCGACGCAGGCCTCGTGTGATCACTACGTCGGGCCCGTGGGCTGCTCCGATTGGAGATCACCGAAGCCGCGCCGCGCGCTTCACTTCGCGCCTCTCGCTGCTGCAAGCAAGGAAATTCCACTCGGGAAGCCGTGGCGACACCAAATCGGGACACTGGCTGTGGATGTTAATCGGGAAGTAATCAAATGGGGCGGTGGAAGTCGACCACCGCCGGATCGCTCCTAACCTGTCCCCAATTCAGAAGGACCAGGTTATGCAAGACAACATCAGAGCCATTGTACCCATTAGCATTGCTGGTTTGCCGCCGCCTCTAATCTGCACATAGCGACAATCCCAGTGATGATCGTTGAGGCCGAAGATACCATATCGCAAGCGCGAGCATTTATCGGTCAGAACACTGACCGCCTCGGCGTGACGCATCTTCAGCTACATCCAGCCCCTTAACCGCGGCCGATGAAGATGCGCAGACCCTCGACTTGGTGCGCCAGGGCGAACATCAAGGTCCTCAAATCTCCCGGGTCCTCTACCGCAACCGGCTCCAGGCAAACCATCGCTGTCAAATCGATCGAGACGTTGATCTCGAGGAGGGGGCCCAAGCTCGCGCGCGAAATATTGGAAGTAATTGCCAATGCTGATCGGGGTGCCATCACGGCCCCACAGATCAAGATGGCCGAAATGCTCCTCACAGAGAAGGACCATCGCATCCGCGCCATGGCGCATTGTAAAGTCGTGACGGGCGCGTTGCACGATCTCAGGCAGCAGCGGCATAGTTCGATCACTGCTCGATAACGTGACGATTCCATGCCCCACTCACTGACATATGGTTTATGTGACGTCGCTTGGCTGCGCAGCAATTCTGCGCCGTAGGGTGCGCCGCTGGTCAAGTTTCGACCGGGGGCGTATAATCTTAACGCGTGCAGGTTCAGTCCTATGGCGCCGTTCCTCACGCGGGCATCCGTTGTGGTCGTTGTTGTCTGTGACAAGAATGGAGAGGAATTGTTATGGCACATTTTCACGTGATCGCGGGAGGCGCCAGGAAGGTGGCCTCTCCCACCGTGCGGCGCATCAATGTGGCCGATGTCTTCACCTCGCTGCGTCAGGGGTTGGATGATTTCTGGACCAAGCCGTCGCACTACGTCTTTCTCTGCCTGATCTACCCTGTGGCCGGCGTGGTCCTCGCGTATTGGACATCCGGTGCCAATGCGCTGCCGCTGCTGTTCCCGCTCATGTCAGGCTTTGCCCTGATCGGTCCGATAGCGGCGCTTGGTCTTTATGAGATCAGTCGCCGGCGGGAGCTTGGCCTTGACACCTCCTGGCAGCATGCGCTCGAAATCAGGCATTCCCCGGCGGTCCCGGCAATCCTTGCCATCGGTCTTATGCTGGCGGTGATTTTTATCCTGTGGCTTCTGACGGCGCAGGCGCTCTATGTCAGCCTGTTCGGGCCGGAACGGCCGGAATCGCTGATGATGTTCGTCAACGAGGTGTTCGCGACGAGCAGGGGTTGGCAGCTGATCCTCTACGGGAATGCCGTCGGCTTCCTCTTTGCTCTGGCCGTGCTTTGCACCACAGTCATTGCATTTCCGCTGCTTCTTGACCGTGACACCGGTGCGGCCGCAGCGGTTTATACCTCGATGAAAGCCTTCGCGGTCAATCCCATGGAATTCATACTCTGGGGTCTCATCGTGGCGGTGCTTCTGGCCGTCGGGTTTGCGATGTTCTTTGCCGGTCTGGCTATCGTGATACCCGTACTTGGCCACGCGACCTGGCATCTGTATCGCAAGGTCGTTGAACCGGAACCCGTCTTGGGGAGCGGCACCGGTCGGTAGGTCGGAAAACCGACTTCGGCACTGCCCCTCAAGGACCAGTGCCGAAGAAGGTGAGGCGGGTGAAGATCGTATAGTCCGCTTCCGATACCATCAGCGCGACGAAAACCAGCACCAGCAGCGGCGGCAGTAGGATGGCGTAGACGAGCGCCAGCCGTTCCCAGGCCATGTGCATGAAGATGGCAACGATCAGCCCGGCCTTCGCCATCATGAACAGCAGGATCAGCGTCCATCTGAGATAGCCCTGGAGGCCGAGATAGTCGACCATGTAGGAAAAGGCGCTGAGCACGAAGAGCATGCCCCAGACGAGGAGGTAGAGCCGGATCGGATGCTGCTGCCCGGTTTGGAGCTGCTGTCCAGCTTGGATGTGTGCATGCGCCGTTGTCTCGTTCATGACGACCTCACCACAGATAGAAGAATGCGAAGATGAAGACCCAGACCAGATCGACGAAGTGCCAGTAGAGGCCCATGATCTCGACGGCCTCGTAGCGGCCTCTCCGGCTGGTGAAGAAGCCGCGCCGTTCCTCGTCGAAATCGCCCCGCCAGACCTTGCGGGCAACGATGAGGAGGAAGATGACGCCGATCGTGACATGGGTGCCGTGAAATCCGGTGATCATGAAGAAGGTCGATCCGAACTGCGCCGCCCCCCAGGGGTTTTCCCAGGGGCGGACACCTTCGGTGATCAGCTTCGTCCACTCGAAGGCCTGCATGCCGACGAAGCATGCCCCGAGAAGCGCCGTCAGCAGCATCAGCATCGCGGTCCTGTGGCGTTCGCGGCGATAGCCGAAATTGACCGCCATCGCCATGGTGCCGCTGCTCGAGATCAGCACGAAGGTCATGATCGCGATCAGGATCAGCGGCACGTCCTGGCCGCCGATATGCAGCGCGAAGACCTCGCTCGGATTGGGCCAGGCGACCGGCGTCGACATGCGGGCGGTCATGTAGGCGATCAGGAAACAGCCGAAGACGAAGGTGTCGCTGAGCAGAAAGATCCACATCATCGCCTTGCCCCAGGAGGCGGTCTTGAAGGCGCGCTGATCCGAACTGAAATCGGCAGCGACTCCGCGCAGGCCCGCCGGCCTGAGGTCTGGCTCGCCATGTGTCCCGGTAGTCTGTGCCATCTGCAAATCTCCTGGTTCGGCCCTAGGTCAGCAATGTGCGACAGAGATCGACAAAATCATTCGCCCACCCGGCAAAGAGCGAAAAGAGCAGGAGCCAGACGGCGAGCATGAAATGCGAATAGATGGCGGAAAGATCGACGCTGAGACGCAGCCTCTCCGGCTGAACGTCACGCGCGAATGCCCTGACCGTCGTGTGAGCGAGCACGGCGAGCCCGCCGAGGATATGCAGGCCGTGCAGGCCGGTGAGCATGTAGAAGAAGCTGTTGGCGGGATTGTCGGCCAGCACGTAGCCAGCCGCCGTCAGTTCGCTCCATGCCTGAACCTGTCCGACGAGAAAGAAGACGGCAAGGGCAAATGCGGCAGCAAGCACCGGCCGCAGGCTTTCCATGCGGCCGTGCCCCGCTTCTCTTCTCGCCCATTGCAACGCGACACTGCTCAAGGCGAGTGCCGCGGTGTTGACCCAGAGCAGCCGGGGAACGGGTGTGGCCCACCAGTCCGTCGATGCCATGCGCATGAAATAGGCGCTGACGGCTAGGCTGAAGAGCGCGCCGACGACGCCGAGAAACACGAAGAGGCCGATTTTCACCGCCGGCACGGGCGGCTGTTGCCGATCGGCGCCGTGATGATCCGGCAACTGCACGGACCCGGTTTCGAGCCAGGGTTTCGAGGCCAGCCGCTGTCCGGAAAGCCACCAGACGATGATGGCGCCGATGACGGCAAGGAAGATCAGCGTGACGTTCATGCCGGAACCTCCCGTGTGACGCCGCCATCTGCCGGCACGGTCTGCGGAATGAAGTCCTCGGCCGCTCCCGGCACGCTGTAATCATAGGCCCAGCGGTAAACCACCGGCAGCTCCTTGCCCCAGTTGCCGTGGGCGGGCGGCGTCTGCGGCGTCTGCCATTCGAGCGTCGTTGCGCGCCATGGATTGCCGCCTGCCTCCCTGCCGCGGAAAAGGCTCCAGACCAGATTGAACAGGAAAACCATCTGCGCGGCCCCGACGATAAGCGCCATGACCGTTATGAAGATGTTCAGCGTATGGGCCGAAGGCGGAACGAAGGCCGTCTCTCCCATCTCGAAGTAGCGGCGCGGCACGCCGAGCAGGCCGAGGTAATGCATCGGAAAGAAGATCGCATAGGTGCCGAGAAAGGTGGTCCAGAAGTGGATCTGGCCGAGCGTCTCGTTCAGCATGCGTCCTGTCACCTTCGGATACCAGTGACAGATCGCCCCGAAGATGACGAGGATCGGCGCCACGCCCATGACCATGTGGAAATGCGCGACGACGAACATCGTATCCGACAGCGGCACGTCGACGACGACATTGCCGAGGAACAGACCCGTCAGGCCGCCATTGACGAAAGTGACGATGAAGGCGAGCGCAAAGAGCATCGGCAGCGTCAGGTGAATATCGCCGCGCCATAGCGTCAGCACCCAGTTGTAGACCTTGATCGCCGTCGGGATGGCGATGATCAGCGTCGTGGTCGCGAAGAAGAAGCCGAAGGCCGGGTTCATGCCGCTGACATACATGTGGTGCGCCCAGACGATGAAGCTCAGCGCGCCGATGATGACGATCGCCCAGACCATCATGCGATAGCCGAAGATGTTCTTGCGCGCATGCGTGCTGATCAGGTCCGAGACGATGCCGAAGGCCGGCAGCGCGACGATATAGACCTCCGGATGCCCGAAGAACCAGAACAGGTGCTGGAACAGGATCGGGCTGCCGCCGCCATGCTGCAGCTGCTCGCCCATTTCGACAATGGCAGGCATGAAGAAACTCGTGCCGAGCAGGCGGTCGAACAGCATCATGACGCAGGCGACGAACAGGGCAGGGAAAGCGAGCAGCGCCATCACGGTGGCAGTGAAGATGCCCCAGACGGTAAGCGGCATGCGCATCAGCGTCATGCCGCGCGCGCGCCCCTGCAGCACCGTCACCACATAGTTCAGGCCACCCAGGGTGAAACCGATGATGAAGACGATCAGCGAGGAGAGCATGAGGAGGATGCCCCAGTCCTTGCCGCCGGGCGTACCTGACAGGACGGCCTGCGGTGGATAGAGCGTCCAGCCGGCCCCTGTCGGGCCGCCGGGGGCGAAAAAGCCCGCGGCCAGGATCAGTACGGCCAGCAGATAGATCCAGTAGCTCAGCATGTTCGCATAAGGAAACACCATGTCTCGCGCGCCGACCATCAGCGGAATGAGGTAATTGCCGAAGCCGCCGAGGAACAGCGCGGTCAGGAGATAGATCACCATGATCATGCCGTGCATGGTGATGAACTGATAATAGTGATCCGCATCGATGAAGGCAAAATAGCCGGGAAAGGCAAGCTGCAGACGCATCAGCCAGGAGAGCACCAGCGCCACAAGGCCGATCGAGATGGCGGTAACCGAATATTGGACGGCGATGATCTTGGCATCCTGGCTGAACACATATTTCGTCCACCAGCTCTTCGGATGATAAAGCTCGACATCCTCGACTTCGGCGGAGGGGATGGCGCCTGCGCTGCCGGATGGAATCTCGACCATGATGTCTCTTCCCTTTCCTTCCGATGCTGCCTGAAACCGTTTCACCGGTTCAGTTTGCCGGTCGCGGCTCTCCAGATGCCATAAGCTGGGTGAATGTCTGCTGCTGTCCGAGCCAGGTCTGATAGTCCGCCGCTTCCTCGACGACGACTGTCCCGCGCATTTGCGCATGGCCGATGCCGCAGAGCTCGGCACAGAGAATCTCGAAGCTTCCAGTCCGTGTCGGCGTGAACCAGAAATAGGTGATCATGCCGGGGATCATGTCCATCTTGGCGCGGAATTCCGGCACATAGAAATCGTGGAGGACGTCGATGGAGCGCAGCAATATGCGCACCGGCTTGCCGACCGGCAGATGCAGCTCGCCGCCCTCGATGATCACGTCATCGAGGCCGCTTGCATCATTCTTGTTCAGCCCGAGCGGATTTTCGGGGCTGACGTCGCGCGTCTCCGCGCGGCCGAGCTTTCCATCCACGCCCGGCAGGCGGAAGCTCCACAGCCACTGCTGGCTGACGACCTCGACCGGTACGGCATCGTCAGGCACCGTGATGAACTGGTTCCACACCACGAGGCCGGGCGCCAGCATCGCCGCGACGCCGACTGCCGTTCCTCCTCCCAGCAGCAATTCCAGCCTGCGGTTTTCAGGCTCGTAGGCCGCCCGGTTGCCTGGCTTGTGCCGGAAGCGGAAGACGCAATAGGCCATGAACGAAACCACCGCCACGAAGACGATGCCGGTGATCCAGAAAGTGATGACGAGCGTGCTGTCGATATAGGTCCAGTTGGAGGCGATCGGTGTCCACCACCACGGGCTCAGGACATGGAACAGCACGGAGCCGACAACAATCAAGACGAGAATCAGCACAACAGCCATTTCCGCCCCTCCCTGAGCAGGTCGACCGTGAAACCGCATTCCGCAAAAAAATACCGGGTTATTATCGCACGAATGGAAAAGATCGGCAATTACTGCAATTTAGGCATGTCTAGCAGGTGGCCTCTCGGCCGGTTACTGGGAATATTGCTTGAGATAGGCGATGAGATTGGTGATCTCCTGCTCGTCCTTCACGCCGACGAAGGCCATCTTGGTGCCCTTCACCTTCGCTTTTGGATTGTGCAGATAGTCGCGCAGCGCCGCCTCGTCCCAGACAAGACCGTCGTCTCCGGCCGCCTTCATCCCGGTCGAATAGGCGAAATTGGGATGCGTTCCGGCCTTGCGCCCGAACAGCTTGTTCAGCGACGGACCGACCTTGTTTGTATCGGAATCGACGACATGACAGGTCGCGCATTTCTTGAAAACGGTGGCGCCCGCCGTCGCATCGCCTTCCTGAGCCCGGGCATCAAACGGCGAAACGGCGACGATGGACGCGCCGATCAACAGAACAACACGATAGGTCATGGCAAACCCCATCCTCCTCAAGGTCGCCCAATCGCCACATCAGCCATCGTCATCTTCGCGCGGATATGTTTGCGATTGCTAAAAAGTAGTCCTTCGAGTTGGTAAGTCAACCGGTCCCACAGGGGCATCATCAACTTAACGAAACGTGGACGTCGATGTGAGATGACGGGCCATGACAGATCGTGACCCACTCTACCGCCGCCATCGCTTTGCCCCCGAGATCATCGCCCATGCTGTCTGGCTCTATTTCCGTTTTCCTCTCAGCTTGCGGATGGTCGAGGACATGCTGGCGGCGCAAGGGATTATTGTCTCGCACCAGACGGTCCGGCTGTGGGCAGAGAAATTCGGGCGGGCCTTTGCCAGCGAGATCCGCCGCCGCTCAGCCGGTCGGGTGGGTGACAAATGGCACCTCGACGAGGCCGTCGTTTCGATCCGGGGTAAGAAGCACTGGCTCTGGCGCGCCGTCGATCAGGACGGTTTCGTCCTGGAGGTTCTGGTGCAAAGCCGTCGCAATGCCAAAGCGACCAAGCGTCTGATGCGCAAACTGTTGAAGGGCCAAGGCCGCGCGCCGCGAGTGATGATCACCGACAAGCTTCGATCATACGCTGCAAAGCGTGAGATTATGCCAAGTGTCGCACCGTTCGCATAAAAGCTTGAATAATCGGGCGGAAAATTCCCACGAGCCAGTCCGGCGACGGGAACGGATCATGAAACGCTTCAAGTCACAGCGCCATTTGCAGCGCTTCGTCTCCATCCATGATCCAATTGCCAATCTGTTCCAAATCCCCATACACGACATCTCCTCCAGTAATCATCGCGGACTACGTTCAGAGGCGATGAACCTGTGGGCAAAAATCGCTCGGGCATGAACCGCCGCGGTGCAAACGGGCTACGACTGCCCCACGCCAATTAAGTTTACGATGCCATCCGTGCGGGTTGTGCAGTGAGTTTCACGGCCTGTCGTTCGACCAATCCTCATGGCCGTGCCGTACGCGCACGATCAGGATGTCGCCGCTCTCTTCGATCGTATAAACAACCAGATGAGCCTTGAATGGATGAACGCGAACTGGCGGCGAAATTTCTCGCCGCTCCCGTGCCATGCGAGGATTGCCGGCAATCAGGTCGAAAATGGCAAATAGTTCATCGTGATATTTTTGCGCTTGAACCGGCCCCAACAGCACCAAGCCATCCTCGGCAATGCGGACAACATCTTCTTCCGCTTCTTCCGTGAGGCGAAAGCCCATCGTCAGTTGCTGCGAGAAGCTTCAGCGCGCGCCAACGCCGCCGCGAAAAGCTCGTCCTTCGACCGCTTGCCAACGCCGCTCTTCAAACCCTCATCGACAAAACGCTGCATGGCGGCGATCTTGTCATTTCGCTCCTGATCCCTGCGGATCAGGTCACGGACATAATCGCTGGCATTGGCATAGCGACCCGTCTTCGTCTGGGCTTCCACCCAGTCCTTCATGGGGTCGGGTAAGGATACATTCATCGTGGCCATATGGTTCTCCGTGCCCCCAGTATGGCCCACTTTGGCAAAGTTTGTCAAATTCGAGCGCCAGTAGAGAAACACTTGTGATCGATTTTCTTTAGGCAACTTCGTCGGGAGCGTTTTCCGCCATATGATGCCCACTGTCGATACCATACCGCAGCACGATCCGGTCACTCCAATCTGACGACGGGTTCGCAGGGTCACCGTAGAGGCTCTCCATGTCGTCTTGCAGTGACCAAAGAACCCCTACTGGGCATTGCAAACGTCGCCCCGCTTTCTTGTCGCGTTCGTCATCCTCGTAATCAAACTCAAGCCCCGCTCGATAATCAGCGAGCATGCCGCGTACCACTTCAGGGTTTCGGGTAGCGGTGAGGTAATCGAGGTTATTTTCTGGTCCAATGGCGGCTCCTGCCGGATACCACAGGTCAGGATGAGCATGGATTGCTGCTTCTGCCTTTTCGCTCTGCGCAAAGAAGAACCAGTGCCACCAACTCTTCGCGAGCGCCAGTCTGCGCGGCTAAGGGCTTCGTAGATCGGAACACCGTCCATAACGACCAGGCCAGCTACGCTCTCAGGAAAGTCCATTGTCAGCCGGAACGCGCGATACGATCCACGGTCGTGCCCCACGACACCGAACTTTTCGTGCCCGAGGCTTGTCATGCACTCGTGTAGTGCCGCTGCTTTTGCCTTTCCCGAACTATCCGCAAGTGTTCTCGGCTTATAACTTCGCCCGAAACCTGGCATATCCGCGCAAACGACGGAAAAATATGGTGCGAGCTGAGGAGCGACTTTCTACCAGGTGGTATGTGTCCTTGGGTGTCCGTGCAGTAGGAGGATGGGAAGCCGGACCCGCCATGGCGAACACGGATCTTGCCATACGATGTCGTAATAAGGCGTTCAGTGAAATGTTCAAAAAAGTCGGCCATATCTCTCCTTGAACATGTACGCCACAGTTATGGCCGCGGCCCGACGACTGATGTAGCCACCCTTGGACAGGGCAGGCCGGTCGCGGTGTTATCAATGCTTGAGCATCACCTAGGGCTCGGGTGCTTGATCGGCGATCTCCGCGACGAAGGCGCTTTGACGGTGGCCGCTCGACCCTTCGGGTCGGCGGCCAGATTATATATTAGATCATGATCTCGCCGCCCGTCACCGGAATGACAGCTCCCGTCATGTAACTGCCGAGATCAGAGGCGAGCAAAACGTACGCGCCTGCAAGCTCTGCCGGTTGGCCGGCTCGGCCGATCAGGGTATTCTCCCCAAACTTGGCGGCCTTTTCGGCCGGCATGGTCGAAGGGATGAGCGGGGTCCAGATCGGCCCTGGTGCGACCGCATTCACGCGGATGCCTTTTTCCGACAGCATTTCGGCCAGACCCGCAGTGAAGTTTGATATCGCACCCTTGGTCGACGCATACGCTAACAGCTGTGGAGACGGCTGCCGCGATTGGATCGAAGTCGTATTGATAATCGAACTGCCGGGCCTCATGTGAGGAACGGCAGCCTTTGAAAGGAAGAACGGCGCGTAAATATTAGTACGAAAGGTTTCATCCCACTCCTCGGCCGTGATGTCCGCGATGTCGGCATAGGTTCGCTGGAACGCTGCGTTGTTCACAAGAATATCGATGCCGCCGAGTTGATCGACGGCGCGCTGTACGAGATCCTTGCAGTGTTCTTCGGATTTGATGTCGCCAGAAACGACAACAGCCTTGCGTCCGGCCTCCTCGACCCATTTGGCGGTATCGCGTGCGTCCTCATCCTCGTTCAGGTAGGAGATGACCACATCTGCACCTTCACGAGCAAAAGCGATGGCGACGGCCTTGCCAATCCCGGAATCTGCCCCGGTGATGAGAGCAGCTTTGCCAGTCAGCTTGCCATCCCCCTTATAGGACTTTTCTCCATGATCAGGAACCGGCTCCATTTCGGCTGTCTTACCCGGCGGCTCTTGATGCTGTTCCGGATACGGCGGAGTAGGGTGTCGAGTGTCTTCCATCATTTCTCTCCTTTGAGGCGTCAGCGCGATAAATCTTGAAGAGGGCTCGCGGTTCCACCGAAGGATTTCTGGCGCGGCCGGGAACAACAGCCGGTGGCCGTGCTTTCTGAAACAAGTCCGCGTCACCTAACCCTCGTTTTGGCGCGGGCATTTCGAAATTGGTCGTCAATGCTTCATCACCTCGTTCCCGAACGCACCCATGGTTTTCTTCCCCTTGAACAGTATGCGGCTATCGGAGATGGACGTTCAGTCGCTCTCATCGGAGCGGATGGTTCAATCGACTGGTGGTGTGCTCCAGAGATGGATTCGCCGCCGCTCTTCAATCGCATGCACGACCGCGATGGTGGACGCTTCTCGATTACCCCGGCGGAGCCCTTCAAGATTGAGCGACGGTACCGGGAAAACAGCAATGTTCTCGAGACGACCTTCATTACCGAAAAGGGATGCGCGCGGGTCACAGAATCCTTGAACAGCGGGGTCTCGGGGCGTCTTCCGTGGTGTGAACTTGCGCGCCGGATTGAAGGTCTGTCGGGATCGGTCGAGTTTCAGATCAGGCTCAATCCAATCTGTGCCCGCGGAGAGGTCATCCGAGCAGATCACCCGAATGCAAAAATCCGCTACATCGGCGATCTCACAACGACCTTCTGCCATGATGACCAGGTCGAGATCACGTTGGATACTGACGATCACACCGAAGCGACTTACGTCACAACTGAAGGGCAAGGAACATGTATCGCGCTGCTAGTCGCCGATCGTGCCCCGCTCGCGATACCGCGCCAGTCCGACATAGATGCCCGCATTGATCTGAGCGACGAAGAATGGAAACGGTGGGCGGCTCAACTTACCTACGATGGACCGTTCGCCAGCGATCTGTTTCGATGCGCACTCTCGCTGAAATTTCTGCTGTTTTCGGAAACCGGTGCGATCGCTGCCGCTGCGACCGCAGGTCTTCCCGAGCGGATTGGCGGTGACAAGAACTATGACTATCGCTTCGCCTGGGTGAGGGACGCAGCATATACGATCAAGGCGCTGCTGCGCGCTGGCGCCCTTTCCGAGCCCATCGCTGCATTCGGATGGCTGGTCCGTGCGATTGAGGCCGATGGTCCGGAGCCTAAGGTCGTCTACACCTTGCGCGGAAACGAGGTGCCAGACGAAGAGGTGATCCAGGTGCCGGGCTATCTCGACTCATCGCCTGTAAGACGGGGAAACCGTGCAAAGCAGCAGCTGCAACTGAGTTGTTATGGCGATTTCCTGGAGACAGCATCCCTGTTTGCAAAGATGGGTCACGTACTGGATCCTGCGGCATCGAAGCTCCTGGCCCGTCTGGCGGACCAGGTGATCTCGCGGTGGCGCCTGAAAGATTCTGGGATCTGGGAACTAGACGATCAGCAGCATTACACCTTCTCCAAGATCGGTTGCTGGCTGGCGCTTGACAGGGCCGTAAGGCTTGCGGATGAAGGGCACATCGAGGGCCGACGTCGGGACGCCTGGTCGAACGAGCGCGATTTAATCCGCGACTGGATCGACGAAAACTGCTGGTTGGCCGAGAAGCAGGCGTACTCGTTCTACGCTGGCACGGACAGGCTGGACGCTTCTCTTCTGCTTGCCACACGGTTCGGTTTCGATCGCGACGACCGCCTACGCTTGACCCGTCAGGCGATCGAGCGGGAGCTTGCGGTCGGGCCGCTCGTCTATCGCTACTCCGGCGCTGCGCAGGAGGAGGGAGCTTTCGTCGCCTGCTCATGTTGGTTGGTCGAGGCCTATGCGTTCCTCGGCGAGGTGGACCGCGCTGAGCAAATGCTTGGCGAACTCCTGGAACCGCTTGGGAACAACTTCGGCATCCTCAACGAACAGATTGATCCCGCGACAGGTGCGGGCCTCGGCAACATGCCGCAGGGGCTTAGCCACCTCGCACTCCTCCACGCCATATTCTCGATACAGGAGAACCGCACATGACCGTCGAACTTCTCGACTATGACCTGCCACTCAGCCAACTCGGCGAAGGCGCTCACTGGAACAACCAAGACTCGACACTTTATTGGGTCGATATCGCCGGGCAGACAGTTCACACCTATCAATTACCCGACGAAGTCCATTCGTCATGGCGGCTTTCGACGGAGTTAAGTTTCGTGTTCTCGCTTACGGATGGCCACCTTTTGGTGGCCTCAGTGACGGGGCGTACGACTTCGACCCTAGAACCGGCGACGAAACACCGATTGCTTTACTCGAGCTCCCCCGCCACCATCGCTTGAATGACGGCAAGCCGGATCCTGCCGGGCGACTGTGGGTCGGGACCATCAATACCGCCGACGAGCCGCGCGACACTGCTGCACTTTACGTGCTGCGGGATGAGCGTTTGGAGGAAGTCGAGGGTGGCTACGCGAATGCCAATAGCAAAGCCTGGAGCCCCGATGGTGCCGTTATGTATCATGCACACATTAGTCGTGGGGCCATATGGGCGTATGACTACGATGTCGAAATAGGCACGCTGTCCAACAGGCGGATATTTTTCCAGCATGAAGACTGGAACCCAGACGGCCTCTGTACAGACCCACATGGAAATCTTCTCGTTGCAGTCTTCGGCGGCGCCCGCGTTGAGGTCTACTCCCACCGCGGCGACCGCTTGCGCGACATTCAATGCCTGCTCCGAACGTGACGAGCTGCGATCTCGCAAATGACGGACATTGTTCGTGACCACGGCTTTTGACGGGATGTCATCGGAGGCTCGGGATAAGGCACCAAAGTCCGGTTCTATCTGCAAATCGCAATATCCAGCAATACCATGCCTCAGCTTCGGTGCTCCATAATGTTGATTGAGGCCAGCTTGGAACTCTGCTTCCTGAAAAAGGTTTTTCTGGACGTCCAGCGTCGTGGGAGAGAGTAGACATGCGGGTATTGAAAGACAATGGGCTGACGATCGTTCTGTTGGCACTGACCATCGCGACCGTTACCGGAATGCTCTTGACGGGATGGAAGGTCAACAATGAAGAGATTGTCCAGCATGGCGGCGCGGCACTTTCTCTCGAAAGCTATGCCGTGTCAGGACACTTCCTCTCTGCCATCTTCGAGAACTGGGAAAGCGAATTTCTGCAAATGTCTGCATACGTGATATTGACGGCGATGCTCTTCCAGCGGGGTTCTGCAGAATCGAAAGATCCGGATCAGAGTGCACCTCAGGATGAAGATCCAGCGGGTCAGGCTAACCGGCCAGACGCCCCGTGGGCCGTACGGGTGGGTGGATGGATACGAACGCTCTATTCCTATTCACTGGGCATATCGCTTGCCCTGCTCTTCCTCGCCACTTTCATTCTTCATCTTCGCTACAGCGCTTTGGCCGAGAACGCGGATGCCGCCATGCACGGCGAACCGACGCAGTCGATCACGGAGCATCTTGCCAGCGCACAGTTTTGGTTTGAATCCTTTCAGAACTGGCAATCCGAATTCCTGTCGACAGCGGTGATCGTCGTGCTTTCGATATTCCTTCGGTTTCGTGGATCGCCCGAATCCAAGCCGGTCGCCGCTCCGCATTCCGAAACCGGTAGCTAGCCGGACCGCGTTGCTCTTTACGCCGTGAGAAAGAATCTGAGTTCCTTGCTAACGGTTTCAGCATCCTCGCGTTGAGCGAAGTGGCCGACGTTCTGAAGCAGAATGCGATCGAGGGGACCAGTGAATTTTTCGATGAGCCTCTCGGATACCTTGTGGATTCACGTCATCATCCTGACCTTGAATATAGAGAGCAGGGAGCGTCGGTAAGCCGGTTTCCTTCATCCGCGCTTCCAACCAGATACTTTGAGGATCCGGTTTGGCTTCGCCCCATCTCGACCGGTGACTGTGGAGTGTCACCCTGAGCCAGTCGGGGTTTCCAAACGAAGCAGAGACAGCCTTGAACGTAGCCTCGTCGAACCAGCCAGCGGGGCTCCAGTTATCCAAATGCAGTCTGGTGAAGCCTACCCTGTCACGTGCGACGGCGTTGGCACCTTGCTCGATTGCCATAAACCAAAGGGTACCAGTCTCGTTGAGCCTGTTTGAACGATGGCGCGGATGTTTTGCCTAGTCTGGGCGGACTAGCAGGCATTGCGATCCTCGTGATTCGGTCCGGCCAGCCGACGGCGAGAGCCGCGGCGATGTTGGATCCCCAATCGTGCCCGACGACGGCAAACCGGTTGATCCCCAGGCCGTCCGTGCTAACAAAGCGATCGCATCCATGGCAAGTATGCCGCCATTGGCGGTTCGCGGGACCCGATCGTTTAGGAAAACTGTTCCGCCTAATCCCCGCAACGTCGGGATCACGAGCCGCAGCTTTTCATCGGCAAGCTTTGAAATAACCGCATTCCAGGTGGAGGCGTCGTCGGGCCAACCTGGAGAAACAGAACGGGATCACCACCGTGTTTTCCAAATTCGTTAAACTCGATCCGTAGGTCCACAGTTTCCAGATGCGACGTCATCCAGCCTCCCCAGTTCGCGGCTGCGGCGTTGCTTCATGAAGAAGGAAGCACTAATTCGGCCGCTTTCTCAACGCCGATGGGCCTTCCGAGTTCCTTCCTGAGGCGGACCAATCAGTAATGGTTTGGCCATCGCGCGGCACTTCGAACGATTCCAGGGGATTGCCGGTCACCCGACGCGGTCCGCTCGAAACTTTCTCACTCTGGTTGCCGACCCACAGGTTTTGTCCGAACACCAGCGGCGGTGGCCACCGCGGGACAGATCTAGGAATAGCCAGCCGCAGTTTCGCCCGTGGCAAATCCGAACGGGACGGCGCTGCTGCCGAGACGTGAGGAGTTCTGCGGCCGATAGTGCGATCCGGAACGTGATGTCGGTCATGGACGCAGGTGGCACATGGGTCCAAATAACGCCGCCCTCTTTGGCTCGAAGTTTTTGTCTTGCAGCCCCCTGTGCACAAGCGCTGCTGAGAAAGTCGAGATCAGCCTCGAGCGGGGCAGCATCTCGTTCCTCTCCCCCGAAGATCCTATGCAGGATTTCTCTCAACTTTTTGGCGTTTTCGAGTTCGACATCTGCCGCTGCAGGTCCGGCCTGTGCCTCCTTGAGCAATGAAGCGTGTTCGCTCCGATCGATCAGATCGACTCGAAGCGCCCAATCAGCAAGATCGGGATACGAGACCAGATAGTCTGGTCCCCACTTGTCCCCGCGGCTATCGACCGTGTTGACGAGGTCGAGCGCGACGTGGCCGCCCAGCAGGTTGATATCATCGATTGTCTTAGGGGTGCTCATCGCCACAATATCGTGTCGGGGAACGATTTGAGCAAGAGTAGGTTGTAACGGTATAAATAAGAAATAACCGTTACACGATCGGCCATAACATGCTCCATGCTCCGAACAAAAATCATTTTCGTTTCTTGATGCTGTGCATCATTTGGGGAAGCACGTGGATCGGCACAAAGGCAGGCATAGAATTCGTGCCCCCGCTCGTGTTCGCCGGTACACGATTCACCGCCGCAGGTGCATTGCTGCTTCTCTATGCCCGTGTGAAGGGAAAGACGCGTTTTCGATCTGAAGATTGCCCCCGTCTATTTGCCGCGAGCGTGCTGATGATCACGATGTGCTACGGCCCACTTTTCTGGGGCATGCAATATATCGAAACCGGTACTGCTGCAGTTTTGGAAATGTCGCTGACACCGATCGCTCTTTTGTGTTTCGCTTTGTTGCTCAGAGAGGAAGTCCTCAACCGTGGGCGCATGCTCGCGATAGCACTAGGGGTCGCAGGCCTTACGGTGCTCTTCTGGCCCACGGCGGCTCCTGGCGCAGCGCATATGCAAGATGTATTTCCAGGTTCAAGCATTATGGGAGGCTTGGCAGTTGCGTCCGCGGCGTTTACCTACGGGTATGGGTCGGTGCTTGCACGCCCGTTGCTTCGAGCATATCCGGCATTGCAGGTGGCAGGTATCACGACGTTGATCGGAGGGATTGGGCTTCTTGTGATCGCGCTAGTCATCGAGCCTGGCGCGGTCTTGGCGCTCTCCGGCGACTGGGGGCTGACTGCCTGGGCGAGTTGGTTTTTCCTGGTGATTATGGGCTCACTGATTGGTTACACGACCTACATGCGCTTGCTACGGGACGTGGGGGCATCAAGAGCGGGTGCCTATGCATTTGTCTCGCCTGTAATAGCGGTCGCACTTGGAGCGATATTCTTCGCTGAACAGGTTACTTTTTTCGATGTCGTCGGAATGATGGTTATGCTCAGCGGAGCATATCTTGCGATGGCCGATGCACCGAAGTCTAAACATACTGTCACCGAGGGGTAACAGGGTCCAGTATCAACCCCGCTTTTCCTCGACTGGCGCCGAGCCACCGCCGGTCGAAAGCTTTCGTTTTGCGACCCATTGTGTCGACATCTGAGTGAGCCGTCTGGCCTGCGCGGTACGACGGCTATAGACGCATTCCTTTTATTTGACCCATCCGCGTGCATCTCGACGCTGTCGGCGACAATCGGATCGAGCTCGCCAGCGATCAGCACGGCTGGAGGCAACTCGTGCGAGGTGGGATGCAAAGGGCCGTGCTTAAGGTATGTGGGAAGAGACGGCGATAGACCTTGAAGTTTCAAAGAGCAGATGGATGGCATCTCAGCCGGAGATGTTGAGGGCGGGAATGCTCGATACCATTATCCGTTCATGAACACAGATCAAAGGCGCTCGATTTCGGTGACGCGCACGACAATCTCGTCCTGATCGAAACGAGCTTCTAGCTCTTCGCGATAAGCCGCCCACCACGACCGATCAAGTTCATCGCTCATAACTTCGGCGACCACAATTCTATCAAGCTCCACGTCGTCATCATCTTTCCAAAGACCCTCGGCTGGAGCATTCGTGTGCAGCGTAAGTCCACCAAACCGTCTGGTGAGCTCATCACGGACGAGTTCGAAATTGGCCTGGTTGCGATGCTCATGGCGGGCGGGGAGAAGAATTTCGATCAGGTAGCTCATGCACCCCTAACTGCCGACCAGACAGCGAGTTCCGCTCGCGGCGCCGCAGTCGATCGAGCCGTGCCATAAACGCTGCCACCCTTTGGAGCCGATGATGCTAAAGCAACCAATCCAGCGATGTTCGCAGCCGCTGCGGCGCGTCGTGGTCGAAATATTCCCCGTGGCTGAAGATCACCCTGTTCGGCTCGAGGGCTATGAGTTCGCGGGCTGAGGTCTCAGGAGCCTTGCGCTTCAGGCGAACAATCGCCCTCAAATATATCGGAGCTCGTTCCTGCGCACCTTTCATCTTCGAAAACAAGCGCATCATAAACGACTGGTAGCGGTCGTCGAGGCGGCCACCAGCCAGGGTATGTTCGATCGAAAGGAACTTTGCGCGTTCGCGTTTCAGCGCACCAGGATGCCGAGACTGTCACGGATGCGCGACAACCGGATTTTCCAATCGTCTCACGGATGATGCATTCCTCTCCCTCACTGGTTACAGCGCAAACGAGGTTCTTGGGAAAAACTGCCGTTTTCTTCAGGGGGAGGCGAGTTCAAACATGGCCGTCGCACAGATCCGTGTCGCAATCAGCCGGCGCAGCGAAACCACGATCGAAATCTTGAACTATAAAAGGACGGTACTCCCTTTTGGAACCAATTGCATAAGATGGCCGGCATCCAGAGGGCAGCGTGAACCGATCTTCGAGTTTATCCTTGGAAGCGAACTTACGCATCAAACCACTTGAACAAATGTCGAGTTGCTCAGGCAGCTTGCTGGAAATCAGCCGGCAGGTTTGGGACGCGCCGGGGGCTTCGCCTTTTTCGGCGCACTTATTCCAAGCTCGCGATTCAGCTTTTTCAGCGCCACCTTGCGCGTCCGACGGATGCCTTCCGCCTTTTCACGAGCGCGTTTCTCAGACGGCTTTTCATAATGTTCCCGGAGGCGCATCTCCCGGAACACGCCTTCCTGCTGCAATTTCTTCTTCAGAAAGCGCAAAGCCTGATCAACATTGTTATCACGCACCAGAACTTGCAAGCCCTACTCCTATATAATCCCGTGGGCATCCATACGCGGATGGTCGGCCTCTGGCAATATTGCACCGTGGGCGAGAGGAAGGGAACGACCATTTTGGTAAGACAGGTACTAGATATCGCCAACGCCGGGGTTCCTAGAGAGTACGAACAACCCTGCGCTCTGAGGTCCGCCAGGCGAGGCGCCACCTCATCATAGGCGTGGCCCGTAGGAGATCCATGGCTCAGGACCACCGGCCACCCTCGGGATGAACCGGGTTCAAGACAGGCAATTTCCAGAGTGTCCGCTTTCATTGTTCGCTTGAAGATTCTCGCTCCGGGATTGCTCAGTACGCACTTTCTCTACGCGCGCCTGCCGTTTGCAGCGGCTTGGTTGCCCTTTCAGTACGCCGAAGAGTTGCTGTTCAACGACTGTTGCGAAATTGGAATGGCAGGCCCTCGTCGTTTGAGTTAAATCAAGCGCGGTGGAGATCCGGCCAAATACCCGCTCAGTTCCCCGCGGATAGTCAGAGCGACCCGTGTTGCCTGTCGAGGGTGCCGAGCTCCAGTTGCGGTAGGGTTTCCTCCCGCGAGTACATGGTCAGGACTTCGACCCGGACCGAGAGACCGGATCTGTACCGGGGTTTAGCATCAATGTTTGACCTGAATCGCGGTCGCCGTATCCAGCGCAAATATGGAGGTCTCGGATATGCCCACCACATCGAACAGGGAGACCGTGACTTGATCAGGCGAGCGATTGCCCAACCCAAGAGCCACAGCAGTCGTCTGCAGGTCGAGCACCACATCGGCCGCTCGTACCAGCTCTGAAATGAACTCGTTCGTCATGCTAATGCAGTGTGTCCTTATCGGGCACCATATCCACCGCGTTCATGAAACCGGCCAAGGTGTCGGCGCTATCTTGAGGAAGGTCGAAATATGGCTTCCCGCCGATGATCACCGTTCTGCCGGTCGTGGTGTCGAATATCTCCCACGTAAATTCTCCGTCCTTGCGGATGTCGAAGCGTGATCGGGCCATCGTGGTCAAAGTCTTGCCCTCTGGCGGCGGTAGGTGATTGGTGTTGGAAGAGCTTCATGTGCCTGGG
>NZ_JNNU01000007.1 GCF_000732195.1 Neorhizobium vignae | reverse complement strand
CAGCCCTATTCAGCTTTGACATTGTATCACATCGGGAACGTTACCGACCAACGTCCGTTCCCTCTTTCGTTGAGGCTTTCGACCGTTGGTCTCTTCGTCAAGCTCGGCGCAAGCAAGCGTCCCTAACGTCGGCCTCACCCGGAATGATTCCGGCTCAGATTGAGGACAATGATATGTCGAACGAAGCCAATGGCCACCAGCCGTCCGAACAGTCGCTCGCGCTGTTTCTTCAGGACAACGACGCGGACAAGCTGACCGATATTCTGGTCGAGGCCCTCTACGAAGCCTTCCGCATTCTCGAAGACGAAGTCCGTCCGGAAACGTTTCACTAGATCGTCCGAGCTGCTTGGGGGCTGGAACATGCTTGTCTTTTGCGTGCGAACATGATTGCCGTACGGCATTAGCAGCCTCACGGATTCTCCCATCATGTTCGCAAGCGCCACGCCCTTCCTCACCATCGGCCTTCTGATTCTGTCGAACGTCTTCATGACTTTTGCCTGGTACGGGCATCTGAAATTTGAGAGCAAGCCGCTTTATCTCGTCATCATGGTAAGCTGGGGCATCGCCTTCTTCGAATATTGCGCCCAGGTGCCGGCAAACCGCATCGGCTACGGTTACTTCAATGCAGCGCAGCTGAAGACCATTCAGGAGATCATCACGCTCTCGGTCTTCGTCATTTTCTCCGTGCTTTATCTCGGCGAGCCAATTCACTGGAAGCAGATCGTCGGCTTCGGTTTCATCGCGCTCGGAGCATTCTTCATCTTCACGAAATAGAGCGGATGCCGGGAACCGGCGCGCCACAGATGTGTTCGGGCCACCATGACGTCAGGTGGTGCGATGAAGAAGAAATCGGGCGATATCCGCATCGGCATTTCGGGCTGGACCTACAAGCCCTGGCGCGGCGTGTTTTATCCCGAAGGCCTGCCACAGAAGCAGGAGCTGACCTACGCGGCCGGGCATTTCCGCTCGATCGAGATCAACGGCACCTTCTACGGACTTCAACGGCCGGAGAGCTTCGCCGCCTGGTATGACGCGACACCCGACGACTTCGTCTTCGCAATCAAAGGGTCGCGTTACATTACCCATATGCGCCGCCTGACCGACATCGAAACGCCGCTCGCCAACTTCCTGGCGTCCGGCGTCTTGCGCCTCGGCAAGAAACTGGGGCCTGTGCTCTGGCAGTTTCCCCCGCGGATGAAATTTTCGACGGAACGTTTCGAGCCGTTTTTGAAGTTGCTACCGAAGACCACAGGAGACGCCGTCGAGCTCGCAGGGCGGCACGACTCGCGCCTCGACGGGCGCGACTATGTGGAGACGGATGCGGATCGGCCGATCCGCCATGCGTTGGAGATCCGCCACGACAGCTTCCGTTCGCAAGATTTCATTGACCTGCTGCGCCACTACAAGGTCGGCCTGGTCGTCGCAGACACGGTCGAATGGCCTCTCCTGATGGATCTCACCGCCGATTTCGTCTTTTGCCGCCTGCACGGCTCAGAACAGCTTTATGTCAGCGGCTATGATGACGAGGCGCTCGACCGCTGGGCGCTGCTCATCCGCCAATGGACGAGGGGCCGCGACCCGAAGGATGCGCTACGTGTCGGGCCGCCTTCCCTGCCGCGTGCGCATGGCCGAGATGTCTATGTCTACTTCGACAACGACGTGAAAGTGCGCGCGCCGCGGGATGCGCTGGCCCTCGCCGACCGGCTGGATGCGGGGCCGACTTCGTCGATTGTAAAGACCGCCAGACACGCCTGAACGGGAGGTTTTCGCTTTTCCGTCGGCATGCCTTCATTTCTATCTCGGTTTGATTTAGAGACAGTCCTTCAATCCGCCTTTTCCGGGCGGTAGGACTGTTCGCAAGGTATGTTGATCGATGCTTGATTCCCTCAGAAACGCCGCCCGCTCTTGGGTTGCCAAGTCGCTTCTCCTGCTTCTGGTTGCCTCGTTCGCCATCTGGGGTGCTTCTCAATCGTTGGTGACGACCGGCGGCAACACGGTGATGACCGTCGGGGACCAGCAGATTTCGAGCGAGGAATTCCGCCTCGCCTACCAGCGGCAGATCGCCAATCTCAGCCGCCAGTTCGGGACGCAGCTGACGGCCGAGCAGGCCCGCGCCTTTGGCATCCAGAACGAGGTGTTCACACAGCTCGCAGCCGGCGCCGCGCTCGATCAGCTTTCCGACGACATGAATCTCGGCCTGTCGGAAGATCGCCTTGCCAACCTGATCGCCGAGGACCCCGCCTTCAAGGGCGTCAACGGCCAGTTCGACCGCAACCTCTTCACCTCCCGCCTGCGCAATGCCGGCATTCGGGAGGACGATTACATCAAGGAGCGCAGCAAGGTCGCGGTCCGCAGCCAGATCGTCGAGGCGGTTTCGGACGGCTTTCAGCCGCCGAAAGTGCTGGTCGATGCCTTGAAGAGCTATCGCGACGAGACCCGCACGATCGACTACGTCCTGCTGTCCAACGCCAATATCGATCCGGTGAAGGCGCCCGCAAACGATGTGCTCGCCGCCTGGTTCGAGGGCGTGAAGACCCGTTACCGGGCACCGGAATACCGCACCTTCGCCTATGTGAAGCTGCAGCCGGGCGATATTGCCGACGCATCTTCGATCACCGACGAAGCAGCGCGCGCCGAATATGACAAGCGCAAGGACAGCTTCAAGACGCACGAAACGCGCACGATCGAGCAGCTCCCCTTCCCCAATAAGGAAATGGCGCAGGCCGCCGCGACGCAGCTGAAGGACGGTACCGCCACGTTCGACCAGATCATCAAGGATCAGGGCAAGACGGCGACGGACGTTCTGCTCGGCGATTTCACCCGGGAGAATGTGCCCGATCCGGCCTTTGCCGATCCGGCCTTCAAGGTCACTGCCAGCGGCGGAACGACGCCGGTCATCGACGGCACCTTCGGCCCGGTCATCCTGCGCGTCACCAATATCCGCCCGGAGACGACGCGTTCGTTCGACGAGGTCAAGGAAGACATCCGCAAGCGGCTTGCCGTCTCGTCCGCGTCCCAGGAAGTCCTGAGCGTTCACGACCGTTTCGAGGACATGCGCAGCGGTGGCACCTCGCTCGAGGAGACTGCCAAGGCGCTCAACCTCAAGGCCGTCACCGTGACGTCCGATGCCTCCGGCCGCGACGAGAAGGAACAGCGCATCACCGACCTGCCGGCTTCCACCGCGCTGCTCGGCGATGTTTTCCGTACGGAGCCCGGCGCCGACACCATTCCGGTCAACCTCGGCAATGACGGTTATGTCTGGTTCGAGGTGCGCAACATCGTGCCCGAGCGCGACCGGCCGCTCGCCGACGTACGTGAAAAGGCCGTTGCCGACTGGACTGCCGAACAGCAGCGCCAGGCGCTCACCGCCCGCGCGACCGAGTTCAAGGGCCGCCTCGACAAGGGCGAGACGCTTGCAGCCATCGCCACCGAACTTGGCGTCGCGGTCGAAAACAAACAGGGCCTGCGCCGTGGCACCGAGGATGCGATCTTCGGCAACGAGGCGATTTCGGCGGCCTTTTCCGGTCCAGTCAACACCACCGCGACGGCGCTCGGTTCGGATGGCGAAAGCCGCCTTCTGATGAAGGTGACCGCCGTCGACCAGGCGACTACGGACGCGCTCTCCGGCGACCAGCAGCTGCAGCAGATGGCGAACGCTGCCGGTGACGACATGCTCGATCAGATGGTCAACAGTCTGAAGACCAGCTACGGCGTGTCCGTCAACCAGACCGTGGTCGACCAGGCCATGCTCCAGTGAAACAGAGGGACGGCCGACCATGCCTGAGCTGAAACCCCTGCTTGCCAAGGTTGCCAATGGCGAGAGCCTCAGTCACGAAGAGGCGCGAGGTGCTTTCGAAATCCTGATGTCCGGCGAAGCGACGCCGTCGCAGATTGGCGGCTTCCTGATGGCGCTGCGCGTGCGCGGCGAGACGGTTGCCGAGATCACCGGCGCGGTCGAAACCATGCGATCGAAGATGCTGCCCGTCTCCGGCCCGGCCGACGCCATCGACATCGTCGGTACCGGTGGCGATGGTCTCGGCACCTATAACATCTCCACCCTCGCCTCCCTAATCGTCGCCGGCTGCGGCGTCCCTGTCGCCAAGCACGGCAACCGGGCGCTGAGCTCGAAATCCGGCACTGCCGATACGCTGTCGGTTCTGGGCGTCAACCTGGAGATCGGTCCGGACCAGATCTCCCGCTGCATTGCGCAAGCGGGCATAGGCTTCATGTTCGCCTCCATGCACCATGCGGCCATGCGCCATGTTGGCCCGAGTCGCGTCGAGCTCGGCACGCGCACGATCTTCAATCTGCTCGGCCCGCTTTCCAACCCGGCCGGCGCCAAACGCCAGCTTCTCGGCGTCTTCGCGCCAAAATGGATTGGCCCGATCGTCGAGGTCCTGCGCGATCTGGGTTCGGAGACGGTCTGGGTCGTCCATGGCGGCGGGATGGACGAGATCACCACCACGGGTGTTACCCAGGTGACCGCGCTGGAGGATGGCAAGATTCGCTCCTTCGAGCTGACCCCGACGGATTTCGGCGTTCAGCCTGCGACGCTCGACGAGCTCAAGGGCGGCGATGGCGTGCACAACGCAGCCGCATTGCGTGCGGTGCTCGGCGGTGCCAAGAATGCCTATCGCGATATTTCGCTCTGCAATGCGGCTGCCGGGCTGGTCGTCGCCGGCAAGACGGAGACGATCGCCGACGGCATGAGGCTTGCCACCCGTTCGCTGGATGGCGGCGAGGCCGCTGCCGCGCTCGACCGTCTGGTTGCCGTCTCGAACGAAAAGGATTGAGGTCATGACGGATATCCTCAAGAGGATCGAAGCCTACAAGCGCGAGGAAATCGCCGCTGCCAAGGCGAGCGTACCGCTTGCGGAGCTGAAGGCCCGCGCTGCGGACCAGCCCTCCCCGCGCGGCTTTCATCGCGCGCTGAAGGCCAGGCAGGATTCCGGGGCCTTCGGCCTGATCGCCGAGATCAAGAAGGCAAGTCCGTCCAAGGGTCTCATCCGCCCGGATTTCGATCCGCCGTCGCTTGCCGCAGCCTACGAAGCCGGTGGTTCCACCTGCCTTTCCGTCCTCACCGATGCGCCGAGCTTCCAGGGCGCGCCGGAATTCCTGACCGCTGCCCGCAACGCCTGCTCGCTGCCGGCGCTGCGCAAGGATTTCATGTTCGAGACCTATCAGATCCACGAGGCGCGCGCCTGGGGCGCCGATTGCATCCTGCTGATCATGGCTTCGCTTTCCGATGACGAAGCGCGTGAGCTCTACGATGTTGCGGCTGAACTCGGCATGGACGCGCTGATCGAGGTGCATGACGAAGAGGAAACGGAGCGGGCGCTGAAACTTCCTTCGCCGCTGATCGGCATCAACAACCGCAATCTGCGCACCTTCGAGCTCAACCTCGAAACGAGCGAGCGGTTGGCGCCGATTGTGCCGGCCGACCGGCTCCTCGTCGGTGAAAGCGGCATCTTCACCCATGAGGACTGCCAGCGCCTGAAAAAGGTCGGCATCAACACCTTCCTCGTCGGCGAAAGCCTGATGCGCAAGGACGACGTGGCCGCCGCCACCCGCCTTCTCCTGACCGGCGAGACTGCTGCCCAGGCGGCGGAATAATGGCGGGCCTCACCCATATCGGCGCTTCCGGCGAGGCGCATATGGTCGATGTCGGCGACAAGGCCGAGACCAGCCGCTCGGCGACCGCCGAGGGTTACGTCCGCATGCTGCCGGAGACGCTGGCACTGATCCGCGAGGGCAATGCCAAGAAGGGCGACGTGATCGGCACCGCGCGGCTGGCCGGCATCATGGCCGCCAAGAAGACCTCGGATCTCATCCCGCTCTGCCATCCGCTGATGCTGACCAAGGTGGTCGTGGACATCACCGAGGACGAGCAGCTCCCCGGCCTCCGGGTGACCGCAACCGCAAAACTGACCGGCAAGACCGGCGTCGAGATGGAAGCGCTGACGGCCGCCTCGGTCGCCTGCCTGACGATCTACGACATGGCCAAGGCCGTTGACCGGGCCATGGAGATCGGCGGCATCCGCCTTCTCGAAAAGACCGGCGGCAAATCCGGAACGTACCGCGCGGAGGACTGAGAAATGGCGTTGCTGCCCGTTTCCGAAGCGAAGAACCGCTTGCTCGGCAAGGCCAATCCCATCGGCACGGTGGAGACGGTCGCTCTTGGCCAAGCGACCGGCCGAGTCCTTGCGGCGGACCTCGTTGCCCGCCTCACCCAACCTCCCTTCGACGCGTCTGCCATGGACGGCTATGCGCTCAAGGCTTCCGACGCACCGGCGATCGGGGCCGAACTGACCGTGATCGGTACCGCCGCCGCCGGCCACGCCTTCGAAGGCGCGGTTGGCAGGGGTGAGACTGTGCGCATCTTTACCGGCGCCCCGCTGCCGGAAGGTGCCGATTCCATTCTCATCCAGGAGGACGCCGAAAAGCTCGAAGGCGGCCGGATCCGGACGAAGTTCGAAGTCGTGAAGGGCCGGCATGTCCGCCCCCGCGGCCAGGATTTCGCCGAGGGCGAAGCGGTCCTGCCGGCCGGCACGGTGCTCGACTTCTCGCATCTGACGGTTGCTGCCGCCATGAACCACCCGGAGCTTTCCGTCTATCGCCGTCCCCGCGTCGCAATCCTCGCCACCGGCGATGAGCTTGTCCCGCCCGGCGCCACGCCTGACAAAGCGCAGATCATCGCCTCCAACACCTTCGGCGTTTCGGCCCTGGTGCGCGACAATGGCGGCGAGGTCCTCGATCTCGGCATTGTCCGCGACCGGCCTGACGATATCGCCGCAGCCATCGACAAGGCCCGCGCGGCCGAGGCCGACGTGCTGGTGACCCTCGGCGGTGCCTCGGTGGGCGATCATGATCTGGTGCAATCGACGCTGAAGGCTGCCGGCATGGAACTGGATTTCTGGCGCATCGCCATGCGGCCGGGCAAGCCGCTGATGGTCGGCGCGCTCGGCGAAATGCAGGTTCTCGGCCTGCCGGGCAATCCTGTCGCGAGCCTGGTCACCAGCCTGCTCTTCCTCGAACCGCTGATCCGCAAGCTCGCCCGCCTGCCGGAAAGGCGCAGGGAGGTTCAAGGCGTCGCGGCAAGCAAACTTCCCGCCAACGACCAGCGCCAGGATTATCTGCGCGCCAGGCTGACGAGCGACCGCGACGGCAATCTCGTCGCCGAAGCGTTCGCGAAGCAGGATTCGTCGATGATGAAGATCTTCGCCCATTCCGATGGCCTCATCATCCGCCCGGCGCATGCGCCGGAGCTGTCGGCCGGCGCCCCCTGCCCGATCCTGCTGATCCGGCCCTGAACTGATCCGATCCGTTCCGAAATCCGTACCTTTGGGCAGCAATGCCCCGAACGGAGAAGACCGTGTCCCACGAAAAATCGGCCCCCGCCATCCTCTGGTTTCGCAAGGATCTGCGCCTCGACGACAATCCGGCGCTGCATGCTGCGATCGAGGCCGGCGGCCCGGTCATCTCGGTCTATATCCGCGAGCCGGCACACCTGAACATCGGACCGCTCGGTGCCGCGCAGGCCTGGTGGCTGCACCACTCGCTCGCAGCACTCAAAGTTTCCCTTAGGTCTCTGGGCGGTGATCTCATCCTCATCTCCGGCAAGGCCGAGGACGTGCTCACCGATCTCGCCCGCGAGACCGGCGCGAAAACCGTTTTCGTCAACCGAGCTTATGAACGGACGCTGTTCGATCGCGACATTGCCATCGCGTTGAAGAAGCGGAACATCACTATCAAGGCCTTTCACGGCCAGCTCCTGCACGAGCCGAAATCCATCCGCACCGGTGCGGGAAACGCCTTCAAGGTGTTCACGCCATTCTGGAATGCGCTCCAGAAGGCGGGCGAGCCGCACGAGCCCATCGAGACGCCAGCGAAAGTCCCCTCGCCCGAGCTTCTGCCTCCGTCCGAGAACCTCGATCACTGGGCCTTGCTGCCGACGAAACCCGATTGGGCCGCGGAGTTCGGAAAGATGTGGTCACCCGGTGAAGCAGGCGCGCAGGAGAAGCTGCGCGATTTCGTCGATCGCGAGCTGCACGACTACAAGCGCGGCCGCGATCTGCCGGCGATCGATGCCACGTCCCTCCTCTCGCCGCACCTGGCGCATGGCGAAGTCTCGCCAGCTCGCATCTGGCACGCCGTCCGTGGCCTGCCGTCCAAGGCGTCGGAGGATGTTGCCCATTTCCGCCGCGAACTCGCCTGGCGGGACTTCTGCTACAATCTGCTCATCGAATTCCCCGAGCTTCATGAAAGGAACTGGGACGACAGGTTCGACCGCTTCAAATGGGGATACGCCCTAGGGGAATTCCACGCCTGGACGATGGGCCTGACCGGCTACCCGATCGTCGATGCCGGCATGCGCCAGCTCTGGCGCACCGGTTTCATGCACAATCGCGTCCGCATGATTACCGCGTCCTTCCTGATCAAGGACCTGATGATCGACTGGCGCCGCGGCGAGCGATGGTTTCGCGAAACGTTGGTCGATGCCGACCCGGCGAACAATTCGGCCAACTGGCAATGGGTGGCGGGCTCCGGCGCCGATGCCTCGCCGTTCTTCCGAATCTTCAACCCGGTCCTGCAGGGCGAGAAATTCGACCCGGATGGCAAATACGTCCGGGAATATCTACCGGAATTGGCAGGACTGGATCGCAAATACGTCCACAAGCCCTTCGAAGCGCCAATGCATGTCCTGGAACAGGCGGGCATCGAACTCGGCAAGACCTATCCGAAGCCGATCGTCGATCACGCTTTTGCCCGCGACCGGGCACTGGCTGCCTATCGCGACATCCGTTGATCGAGCCGAACGGCCAAGGCGAGACTATTCCTCGTCCGGCCCGCGCTCGATCAACACCCAGACATGGCCTGCGGGATCGAAGATGGAAGCCACCTGCCGGCCGTTCATGTCCGCCTGGATCCTGTCGCGCATCATGCCGCCGAATTGGAACGCCGCCTCGACGACGCTTTCGACATCCGGCACCGTCAGCTGGAAGATCGTGCTGACGGCACCGTCGTTTTTCGGATGGTAAGGCCCCTGATAGGAAGGCGCGGCCTCCCTTTCCGGATCCGATCCGCAGACGACGATGCCGATCGGTCCGAGCTGCAGCTCGATCATCGTCAGGCGCAGCATTTCATAGGAATTCGTTTCCGTGGCGCCGAAGACGTTCTTGTAGAACTCGGCCGTGTCGCGCTCGCGCCCCTGTGCCACGAACAGGCTCAAACTCAAGCTGAAATTACTACCCAACATCGTCCATGTTCACCCGTGATTCCCCGTCAGGATAAAGGAGTTATTGTGGTGGTGTCATGTCAGCCGTGGAGGCCTCCGGCCTTTAACGGACGCTATGCACCGGAATCGCTGCCGGGGCCGGCATAACGCGCCCGTGGCCGGATCAGGTGTCCGCTCTCGGCCTGCTCCATGGCATGCGCCAGCCAGCCGGCGGTGCGCGAAAGCGCAAAGATCACGAGCGGTGCGTCTTCAGGAAGCTTGAAGGTCGCGGCAAGCGATGCCAATGCAAAATCGATGTTGATCGGCTCGCCGAGCAGTTCCTCCCCGGCTTCGGCAAGCGAGACGTAGAGCGGCGGCGGCTCGAAACTCGCCATCAGGGCCCGTGCCCGCGGATCCCCATGCGGATAGAGCCTGTGGCCGAAGGGCCTGACGACGCCTTCCGAGGATAACATGCTGCGGATCGCCTCCCGCACGCCGACGGACGCCGCCTTTTCCGCGAGCACCGGTACGCTGGTCCAGGCGCCGCCATGCCGCGGACCCGTCAGCGTCGCAAGGCCTGAAAGCGTCGCAGCAGAGAGTGCGGCACCCGACGACGCCGTCACGCGTGCCGCGAAGGCGGAAACGTTGAGTTCGTGTTCGGCCGCCAGCACCAGTGCCCTGCGGATCGGTTCGGCCGCGTCGGGACACTGCCAGCCGAGCGCCAGCCGCTCATGCAGGGGCAGCGGTTCCGGCCACGGCGCAAGCGCCATCGCAACCGTCGACAACACGTCGGCTGCTTCGGCGCGCAGGATGAAGGATTTCCGCCGCAGCGCCGGCAGGTCGCTCATCACGCGGGCGGCAAGCCCGGCAAAGGCCACAGCCATGCGGGTGGAGCCGCTATGCCCTTCCCTGCCTGCGGTTACTCGCACGCTTTCAGTATCCCAGAGAAGCGCGGCGACCTGCTCCAGCGTGGCATGTTCGCACAGTTCGACGGCATCGCGGCCGCGATAGAAAAGCCGCTCGTTGGAAATCGTCGAGATTGTCGTCGGCAGGACAGGATCGCCCCAGCGGATCGCGTCCGCTGCCACTGCCGCCGATTGCCGCCGCCCCGCATGCCGTTCCGAAAGGCGCTTGACGTCGTCGGCCTGATAGAGGCTGCGGCGCGGATCGGCTGGATCCGCCTTCGCCCGAATGCGGCCGCGGCTGACATTGGCATAAAGCGTCTGCGGTTTGGTGCCGAGGAGAGAAAGCGCCTCTTCGGCTGTGATCCAGAGCGTGTTCATATTGATCGTTTGCATCAAGATTGACGTCAATAAGACTAGGTCGGATCATCAAGCTCGTAAAGGAGAAACACCCATGAAAAACAACGGACTTGAAGATGTCATCGCCGCCGAGACCCGGCTTTCGGACGTGGACGGAGAAGCGGGACGCCTTGTCATTCGCGGCGTATCTCTCGACCTGCTCGTCGAGCGCGCGACCTATGAAGACGCTGCGGCGCTGCTTCTCGATGGTTTCCTGGAGCGTTCCGTCACCGCGGCCGATCTCAAGGCCCGCCTCGGTCAGGCCCGCGCCGAAGTTTTTGCGCATGTGTCCGCGGCAGATGCCGCGCTTCTGAACCTGCCGCCAGTCGATGCCATGCGCGCCATGATCGCGCGGTTGCCGGACGGCGAGGATTTCGAAACGACGCTTCGACTGCTGGCTGCTCCCGCCGTCTTCCTGCCGGCTGTGCTGAGGCTCCAGAAGGGAGAGAGGCCGGTGGCGCCCAGCCCGTCGCTTTCCCAGTCCGCCGATATCCTCGCCATGCTGAACGCCGGCCTGCCGACGCGTGAGCAGGTCGCAGCGCTGGACGCCTATCTGGTGACGATTGCGGATCACGGACTGAATGCCTCGACCTTCGCCTCGCGCGTCGTCGCCTCGACCGGGGCAGGTCTCACGTCATCCGTACTGGCTGCCATCAGCG
This sequence comes from Neorhizobium vignae, assembly GCF_000732195.1. Lineage (GTDB taxonomy): Bacteria > Pseudomonadota > Alphaproteobacteria > Rhizobiales > Rhizobiaceae > Neorhizobium > Neorhizobium vignae. The sequence goes on along the minus strand of NZ_JNNU01000007.1, from coordinate 336,552 downwards.
CGCTCAAGGGACCGTTGCATGGCGGTGCGCCGGGACCCGTGCTCGACATGCTGGATGCGATCGGCAGCGAGGACAGTGCCAGGACCTGGCTCGGCCAGGCGCTCGATCGCGGTGAGCGGCTGATGGGGTTCGGCCACCGTATCTACCGCGTCCGCGATCCCCGCGCCGATGCGCTGCAAGGTGCATTGCGTCCCTTGGTCGTGACAGGACAGGTGGACCCGGACCGCATCCGGCTCGCCGAAGCCGTCGAGCAGGCGGCGCTTGCCATTCTCAAGGAACGTAAGCCGGACCGGCCGCTCGACGTCAATGTCGAGTTCTACACGGCCCTGCTGCTCGATGCGCTGAAATTTCCACGGGCCGCCTTCACCGGCGTGTTTGCCATCGGCCGCACGGTCGGCTGGATCGCCCATGCCCGGGAGCAGGCGCTGGAGGGCCGGCTGATCCGGCCCCGCTCGGTCTATGTCGGCCCCCTGCCCCAGGCGGCGTGACGGCGATCACATCTGGATGGACATGCCGCCGTCGACGGTCAGCACATGTCCGTTGACGAAGGAGCCGGCGTCGCTTGCCAGGAACAAGGCGGCGCCGGCGATCTCTTCGGGCTGGCCCCAGCGCTGCAGCGGCACGCGCTGACGCATGAATGCGATCATGTCGGGATTTGCGGAAATTCCCGCATTGGTCTCGGTGGCGAACATGCCAGGCGCAATCGCGTTGCTGGTGATGCCGAACGGGCCGTATTCGGCCGCAAGGCTTCGCACCAGACCGGTCAGGCCCTGTTTGGCGATGGGATAGATGGCATCGCCCGAACGGGCCATGCTGCCGATGATCGACGTGACCGAGATGAGACGGCCATGGCCTTGCGCCTTCATGATCTCAGCGGCGCTGCGAGACAGGGCGATTGCCGAGAGCAGGTCGGTCTGGATCAGGTCGAGGATTTCGACATCGCTGAACGCTGCAAACGGGCGCCGGTCGCGGGCACCGACATTGTTGATCAGGATATCCAGCCGGCCGTGATCTGCGTGGAGCTTTGTGATCGCCTCGCGTCCGGCATCGAGATCTGCGACGTCGAAGGCGGCAGCGCTTGCCTTTCCGCCCGCACCGGCGATGGAAGCAACGCCCCGTTCGAGCATGTCGCTCGAACGGCCGCTGAGCACGACATGCGCGCCGGCCTCCGCCAGAGCCTTCGCCATCTGCAGGCCGAGCCCTCGGCCGCTGCCGGTCACCAGCGCCACGCGCCCAATGAGGGAAAATTTGTCGAAAATACCCATATCGCACCGCTGAAATGAAAAGAACAATTCCGGTAAACATAGGGGATGTCGCAGCGGTGCCGCCAGTGCGAAAAACGGAACGTCTCCGCCTGATAGCAAAAAGGCAGGATGCGGGATCCTGCCTTTTTGCATTTCCTCAAACGAGACGGCTTTGTTCCAGAGCCGCTTCGACGAAGCTCGCAAATAGCGGATGCGGATCGAGCGGCCGGCTCTTCAGTTCCGGATGGTACTGGACACCGATGAACCACGGGTGGTCCGGATATTCGATCGTCTCCGGCAATACGCCGTCCGGCGACATGCCCGAGAAGACCAGGCCGCAATTTTCCAGCCGGTCCTTGTAGTCGATATTCACCTCGTAGCGGTGACGGTGCCGCTCCGAAATATCGGTCGAGCCGTAGATCTCGGCGATCTTGGTGTCCTTCTTGAGAGCCGCCTTGTAGGCGCCGAGGCGCATCGTGCCGCCGAGGTCGCCGGCCGCCGAGCGGATTTCGAGCTCGTTGCCCTTCACCCATTCGGTCATCAGGCCGACCACCGGTTCCCTGGAGGGGCCGAATTCCGTCGACGACGCCTTTTCGATGCCGGCGAGATTGCGGGCGGCCTCGATGACGGCCATCTGCATGCCGAAGCAGATGCCGAAATACGGCACCTTGCGTTCGCGCGCGAAGCGGGCCGCATTGATCTTGCCCTGCGAACCGCGCTCGCCGAACCCGCCGGGTACCAGGATACCGTGAACCTTCTCAAGCCACGGGGCCGGGTCCTCCTTCTCGAAGATTTCCGATTCGATCCACTCGAGATTGACCTTGACGTGATTGGCGATACCGCCGTGATGCAGCGCCTCGATCAGCGACTTGTAGGCGTCCTTGAGGCCCGTATATTTGCCGACGATCGCGATCGTCACTTCGCCTTCCGGCGTGCGGATGCGGTTGCAGACCTCTTCCCAGGCTTCCAGACGCGGCTTCGGAGCCGGTTCGATGCCGAAGGCGGCCAGAACCTCGTTGTCGAGGCCTTCCTTGTGATAGGCCATCGGCACGTCGTAGATATTGGCGACGTCAAGCGCCTGGATCACGGCGGAGGCCCGCACGTTGCAGAACAGCGAAAGCTTGCGGCGTTCGGCCTCCGGAATTTCGCGGTCGGCGCGCACCAGAAGGATATCCGGTGCGATCCCCATCGCCTGCAGTTCCTTGACGGAATGCTGGGTCGGCTTGGTCTTGAGTTCGCCGGCTGCCGGAATGAACGGCATCAGCGTCAGGTGGACATAGATCGCAGTGCCGCGCGGCAGGTCGTTGCCAAGCTGGCGGATCGCTTCCATGAACGGCATCGCCTCGATGTCGCCCACCGTGCCGCCGATCTCGCAGATGACGAAATCGTAGTCATCATTGCCTTCGGTAACGAAATCCTTGATCTCGTTGGTGACGTGCGGGATCACCTGAACGGTCGCGCCGAGATAGTCGCCGCGGCGTTCCTTGTCGATGATGTTCTTGTAGATGCGGCCCGTGGTGATGTTGTCGGTCTTGGTCGCCGAACGCCCCGTGAAGCGCTCGTAATGACCGAGATCGAGGTCGGTTTCCGCCCCGTCGTCGGTGACGAACACCTCGCCGTGCTGCGTCGGGCTCATCGTGCCCGGATCGACGTTGAGATAAGGATCGAGCTTTCTCAGCCGAACCCGGTAACCTCGTGCTTGTAACAAAGCTCCGAGTGCCGCGGCCGCAATTCCTTTTCCGAGGGAAGAAACCACGCCGCCAGTTATGAATACATATCGCGCCATGGGATTCACCGGATACCTTTTCATTGGTGATTCCGCCAGCCTAAATCGTCCGCTTTGTTAAAAACGGCTGTGGAATCTTCACAAAATAAAACCGGCAGGCTTTTGGCCTGCCGGAGCTTGAAACGTCGACCGCGCCTTACTGGCCGGTCGGAACACCCGTCGGGGCAGCCGGAGCGGCGGGCGCCGAACCGGTCGCGGGAGCCGCGGGTGCGGGCGCAGCACCGGTTGCCGGGGCTGCTGGTGTCGGAGCGGATGCGCCGGAGCCGGACGGAACGCCGTTGCCTGCCGGAGCGGGCGCCGGTGCCGGGCCGAGCTGGTCGAGAATGCCGCCGCCCGTGCCCTGCTGGCTCTGCGGGATGCGGTTCAGGATGTCGCTCGGGCGGGATTCGTACCGGGCCAGGATGCCGAGCGCCAGCGAGGTGATGAAGAACAGCGTCGCGAGGATGGCGGTCGTGCGGGTCAGCGCATTGGCGGTGCCGCGTGCCGACATGAAGCCGGAGCCGCCGCCGATGCCGAGCCCGCCGCCTTCGGAGCGCTGGATCAGCACGACGCCGACAAGCGCCAGCACGATCATGAGATGAATGACAATCAGAACGGTCTGCATGAATTAAAGATCCCTGCCCCTCGACGAGGCAATAGAAGAAGATTGGCGGCTCTTTACATGAGGCCCGCGCGCATTCCAAGCCCTTATCAAAAGCTTTAGGCCGTCAGTTCCTCATAGACCCGATAGATGGCGAGAAAGTCCGCGGCTTTCAAGCTCGCGCCGCCAATCAATGCGCCATCGACATTCTCGACGCCCATCAACTCGCGGGCATTGCCCGGCTTGACCGAACCGCCATAGAGAATGCGCATCTGTCTGCCTTCGTCGCCGAACCGCTGAATAAGTTCTGCCCGCATGAAGGCATGGGCGATCTCGATATCCTTGGCGGTCGGCGTCAGTCCGGTACCGATCGCCCAGATCGGTTCATAGGCGACGACAGTGTTGTCAGCATTTGCCGACTGGGGCAGCGAGCCGAAAATCTGGCGCTTCAGGATGTCGAGGGTCTGATAGGCATCGCGTTCGTCGCCGGTTTCGCCGATGCAGATGATCGCGGTGAGGCCGGCGGCATAGGCCGCCTCCGCCTTGGCGCGGACCAGATGATCGGTCTCCGCGTGGTCGGCTCGGCGTTCGGAATGGCCGACGATCACATAGGTGCCGAAGCAGTCGGCGATCATCTCCGCGGAAATATCGCCCGTATGGGCGCCGCTGAGGTTCTGGTGGCAATCCTGGCCGCCGATTTCGAGCGGGCTGTCGGTCGCCAGGGCGGTTGCGACATAGAGCAGCGTCGCCGGCGGGCAGATCAGCGTATCGACCTTTTCCGACAACGGTCCCATCACGCCATCGGCAATCGTCTTGATTTCGGTCAGGAACTCGCGGGTGCCGTTCATCTTCCAGTTTCCGGCAACGAGCGGGCGCACATCAGGCGTCATAAGCAAACATTTCCTCTCCGTTCGGTTCCGACCAGCAAAACCGAGGCCTCCGTCTATTCGGAAACTGGTTTTAGACATATCCTGTGTGAATTGGTATGCAAAAGACAGGTTTTGGTTCAGGACCTTGGTTAACGAGCCGCCTTTCAGTGGCCGGTCAGCAGGAAATTCAGGACCTTCTTCCAATCGACCATCCGGATTGGCGTGCCGTGGCTGCCCGTCGCAAACAGCGTGAACCGGGTCGGGTAGCGCGCCGCCTTCAACTTGCGATAGACCGCTTCCTGATCCTCGGACTTGTAGACGCTGTCGCTGCCGCCATGCGCGAAATAAATGGGCAGCTTGCGCTTTGCCAGGGCCGATTTCGGCAAATCCGGGTCCGGCGGGCCGCCGAGCAGTGCCATGCCCTTCAGATACCGCACGGCCTGTGCGTCGCGGCTGATGCCCTGGCAGATGAACCCGCCCATCGAGGCGCAGGCGAGGATGACAGGCCGCCCGGAGGACTGGTCGGACGCGTAGCGGATCAGGGCCGCGATATCGGCCACGCCCTTGTCGTCGAACGAGGTGACGCTCGGTGAATAATAGGTGCCGCCATTGCCGGTGGCGAGGTTCTTCAGCCGGTTGAAATTGCCGCCGAACGTATAGTCGTTGACGCCGAGCCGGCGGTCGCCGCCGCGGCCGTGGATGAAGATCACCGTGAAGGCGGCGCCCGCCGCCTGTCCCACCCTGGTGACATCGAGCCGGCGCCCGGCAAGGTCCAGCGTCTCGTTCTGCTGGTAACGCCTGACGCCCAGGGAAACATACTCGTCCTTGACGCGCCGTTCCGGCTCGCGATCGCGGCCGTTGATGTCGCGCATTTCCTGGTAGTCGATCACCTCGTAGGCGCCGCCGTCCGAGGATTGCAGCACCGTCATCCGGGAGAAAAGCTCGTCCCTGAAGGGTTTGATCGGCCCTTCCTGTGCGTCTGCCGGCAGGGCGGCAAGAGTGACGAGAAGGGCAAGAACCGTGCCGAAAACGAAATGAACTGTGGACATGCTTGGTTTCATCAGGTTCCCTCAGCCTCGCAAGCTTGCCATGGCCCGATCGGCGCAGCATTGGTGAAAAACGACCGTTTCCATGCGGCATCGCGAAAAAGCCGGGTTTCTGGCAGAATCGCGAGTGATTCGAAACAGCACGAGATGGGTATGGCTTCCTCTTCCGCACCCCGACAGGTAGTACCGACGCAGCCAATGGATGACAACAACGACCTCTTTGCCGATTTGCCTGTGACAGCAAAGCCGGTTGCCGTCGAACCCGCGCCCGCCCTAAAGGCGGAGCCTTCGACACCGCGCGCCGCTCCGACGACATTGTCCGGCGACGACTACGGCGCCTCCTCGATCCGCGTGCTCGAAGGCCTGGAACCGGTGCGCATGCGTCCCGGCATGTATATCGGCGGCACCGACGAAAAGGCGATGCACCACCTCTTCGCCGAAGTCATCGACAATTCGATGGACGAAGCGGTTGCCGGCCATGCGGACTTCATCGACGTCCATCTCGACGCCGAGGGTTTCCTGACCGTCACCGACAACGGCCGCGGCATCCCGGTCGAGAATCACCCCCAGGTGCCCGGCAAATCGACGCTCGAAGTGATCATGACCAAGCTGCATGCGGGCGGCAAGTTCGACGGCAAGGCCTACGAGACATCGGGCGGTCTGCACGGCGTCGGCGTCTCCGTCGTCAATGCGCTCTCCGATCTTCTCGAAGTGGAAGTCGCCCGCAATCGGAAACTCTACCGCCAGCGTTTTTCGCGCGGCGTGCCGCAGGGCGGCCTGGAGGAACTCGGCGACGTTCATAACCGCCGCGGCACCAAGGTTCGCTTCCATCCAGACCCGCAGATTTTCGGCGACCACGCGAAATTCGATGCCGGCCGCATCTTCCGCATGGCGCGCTCGAAAGCCTATCTGTTCGGCGGCGTCGAAATCCGCTGGAGCTGCGATCCGGGCATGGTTCCCGCCGGCGGCGACATCCCGGAAAAGGCGGTCTTCCACTTTCCCGGCGGCCTGAAGGACTATCTTTCCGCCACCCTCGGCAAGGACTTCACCGTCACCCGCGAAATCTTTGCCGGCCGCACCGAAAAGACCGGCGGCCACGGGGCGATGGAATGGGCGATCACCTGGTATGGCGGCGATCCCGAACTGCATTCCTATTGCAACACCATCCCGACGCCCGAGGGCGGCACGCATGAGGCGGGTCTGCGCATCGCGCTCACCAAGGGCCTCAAGAACTATGCGGACCTGACCCAGAACAAGCGTGCGAAGGACATCACCACCGATGACGTGATGATCTCGGCGGTAGGCATGCTTTCGGTCTTCATCCGCGAGCCGGAATTCGTCGGCCAGACCAAGGACAAGCTTGCAACTGTCGAAGCCCAGCGCATCGTCGAAAACATCCTGCGCGATCCCTTCGATCACTATCTTGCCGGCAACCCGGCCGAGGCCGCGAAACTCCTCGAATGGGTGATCGAACGCGCCGAAGAGCGCATGCGCCGCCGCAAGGAAAAGGAAGTCAACCGCAAGACCGCGGTGCGCAAGCTGCGCCTGCCCGGCAAGCTTGCCGACTGCTCGCAGAACACCGCCGAGGGTGCAGAACTCTTCATCGTCGAAGGTGACTCGGCCGGTGGCTCCGCCAAGCAGGGCCGCAATCGTGCCAACCAGGCCATTTTGCCCCTGCGCGGAAAAATCCTCAACGTCGGCAGCGCCAGCCGTGAAAAGCTGTCCGCCAACCAGCAGATCGCCGACCTCATCCAGGCGCTCGGCTGCGGCACGCGCACCAAATACCGCGAGGAAGACCTGCGCTACGAGCGCATCATCATCATGACCGATGCGGACGTCGACGGCGCCCATATCGCCTCGCTGCTGATCACCTTCTTCTACCAGGAAATGCCCGAGCTGATCCGCGGCAACCACCTCTATCTGGCGGTGCCGCCGCTGTACGTGCTGCGCCAGGGCGGCAAGACCGTTTATGCCCGCGACGACGCCCATCGGGCCGAGCTGATGGAGACGGTGTTCAAGGGCAAGAAGGTCGAGATCGGCCGCTTCAAAGGCCTCGGCGAGATGATGGCGGCGCAGCTCAAGGAAACGACGATGGATCCCGCCCATCGCACCCTGCTGCGCATCTCGATCGACGACGTGGATTTCGAAGGCACCCGCGAAGCCGTCGACAACCTGATGGGCACCAAGGCGGATGCCCGCTTCCGCTTCATCCAGGAGCGTGCCGCGTTTGCGGAAAACCTCGATATCTGAGCCGGATTTCCGGCTCGGATACCTCCGGCATGGTCATGAAAGTCAGCTCCGCTCGACGAGTACCTTGGTAACGGCGCCGATCAACGCGGACGCCTCATAGGGCTTGAGGACAACAGGCGCCGAAAAGCTTGCCGGGATGTTCGACTTGTCGCTGTAGCCGGTCGCGAAAATGAACGGAATGTCCCGGCGGATCAGTTCCTCGGCGATCGGCAGCGATGTGCCTGATCCGAGATTGACGTCGAGGATCGCGACGTCGAACCTGAGCTCCTTGAGCTTGCGGAACGCGTCGGCAACAGATGGCGTCGTCGTCACCTTGTCGATGCCATTGTCGGCAAGCATCGCTTCCACGTCGGCGGCGATCAGCATCTGGTCCTCCACCAGCAGGAATTCGAGATCCTGAAGCCGCGGCGGAGCCGCGTCATCGCTGACAGTGCTGCTGCTCTCCTCGGATTCGAGTTCCGCCAGTTCCTCATCGCCATGGATGTGTTTCGACGGGATCACGAAGCGCGCCCTCACCCCTTCGGGCGGATATTCGATCTTCGCCTCGCCCTCCAGTTCGTAGGGCACGCTGCGGGTGATCAGGACGCTGCCAAAACCGGCTCGCGACGGGATGCTTACCGGCGGGCCGCCATTTTCGGTCCAGACGAGTTCGCAATCGTGGTTGGCAAGCCGTCGCCACTCGACATCCAGCCGTCCGCCATTGACGGAGAGCGAACCGTATTTTGCAGCATTGGTCGACATCTCGTGCAAGACCAGCGCCATCACCGAAAAGGCGCGGCTGTCGAGCCATATGCGCGGACCCTTGAGTGTGACGTTCCTCGTTCCCTCCCTGTAGGGCTTCAGCTCCGCTTCCAGAAGATCGGACAGCACGCCGCCGTCGCCACCGCGCACGACCTGGTCATGGGCGAAGGCAAGCGCCTGGATGCGGCCCTTGAGCGAGCCGACATAATCCTTGAGACTGACCTCGGCATCGACCGAGTGCCCGACCAGCGCCTTGATCACCGCAAGGATGTTCTTGACCCGGTGGTTGAGCTCCTCGTTCAGCATCCGCTGGCGCACGTCAGCCTTGCCGCGTTCGTCGGCCAGCAACTCGTTGTGATGCAGGACCACCTCGACAAGCACGGCGCGGATCGCGTCGGCGATCTCGCGGTCGGCATCGCTCCAGGGCTGGGCCTGTTGATGCACCATCTCCTTCCATATGGCGAAACTCTTGCGGGGCGTCAGTCGGTCGCCGAGCGGCCCCGTCTCGTAGGATTTTTCAGGATTGCCCGCCCAGTCGAGCGTCTGCACCATTTCTCGGCGGAAGAAGAACAGGTAGTCACGCGGTCTCTGCGAGAGCGGAATGGCCAGCAGGCCGCAGATCGTGTCCGGAGAAACGGGCAGCCCCGGCAGATCCAACGAGAGCTGAAAACTGGACCAGATCCTGCCGCCCGCGGCGCCGCCGACAAGTTCGGCGAGCTCAGCTATCAGGCTCTGCGACGGCACGACCCCTTCGCCGGTCCATACGCCGTCAAGCAACAGGCCGACGCCGTCGCAGGTCAGCATCCGGCTGAATTCTCCAAGCGAACTGCGCAACAGTCCGGTGATGTCCGCATGGTGGGAGGCCGCCTGCAGGAAACGGTCGAGCGACCGCCTCGCCTGACCCGCGGTCTCCATGAGCTGCCGCTGTTTCAATGCGCTCAGATGCAGCGAGAAGAACTCGCCGAAGGTTTCCGCCGCCACCCGCTGCGGCATCGAGAGTATTTTCGGAGAATAATGGTGGCAGGCGATCAGGCCCCAGAGCTCGTTGTCCACCACGACCGAGATCGACATCGAAGCCGCGACACCCATGTTGCGCAGATATTCGCAATGGATGGGCGAAACGCTGCGCAGATGCGCGAAGGACAGATCGAGCGCCTCGCCTGCCTCGTCGGTTTCCGGCACGATCGGGATGCGCGGGTTGCTGGCGTCGGAAATCACCCGCACGGTGTTCTTGACGTAAAGCGCGCGAGCCTGTTTCGGGATGTCGCCTGCCGGGAAATACTGCCCCTTGAAGCTTTCGAGGTCGCGCCTCTTGTATTCGCTGACGACCTTTCCGGAACCGTCCTCCTCGAAACGATAGATCATCACCCGGTCGTAGCCGAGCATGGCATAGATCAGGCGCGCCGAGCTTTCGATCAGCCGGTCGAGGCTGGCGACGTTGCGGATGCGGCTGATCAGCATGCGCGCCACTTCGAGCGGCTGGTCGGAATCGGTCGATGCCGGCTCGAATTCCAGGATCACCTTCGATTCGAAACGATGGATCGCGACGTCGAAAGCGGCCCCCGAGGCAAACCTGAGGCCATGCCGAAGCGCCGGCCTCGCCGGGTTATCGGAGGTGGCGAGCGCATTGCGCAATGTGTGCGCCGCCTCCCCGCCGACGATCTCCTCCAGCCGCCGGCCGTTGATCTCTCCGGTGATCGAAAGCATGTCCGCCACATTGGCGGAGTGTTGCACGATCTCCGCGCCAGCAGCGTCGCAAGCGATAAGGCATCCATGCGGTTGAATGCTGCCGGGGATATGGATCGGCTCTCGGTCGCAATTGCTAAGGTCGACCGCATCCCTGTGAGGCATGTTACAAGTCCCTGAAGACAGTCCGGCCAATACTATGGGGACAGCAGACGCTTCGGCATCCTTAAGGTTAGGAAAACTTCATAAAGAAGGTTTGAATCGTACTTCCGGCTCTGCCGGAAGGTGATTTCATATTTCTATCGCATCTGCCGTCTAGGGCAAGGAGTAAGCTTCCTTTTAATGGATGACGCATTAGTCTTGTACCAGTGAACCTCATAAGCCATATGATGGTGAAAATGAAAAAAGGAAATTCGGTGAGCGGAAATAACGATCGCAAGGGCCCGAAAGAGCCGCGCTGGCTCGGGCCAGTCGCACCGAGCAGGGTCGCGCTCATCCCGCCGATCTCCGCTGCTCGCTGGCTTCTCGTGCTCGTCGCCGCTGCCGGCATCTACTTCTTCCACGGATTCCTGGTTCCGGTTCTCGCCGCCCTCGTGATCGGCTTTGCAAGCTGGCCGCTTTATCGGGAACTGCTGCGCCGCATCGGCGGCAACACCACCATCGGCGCCTCGCTCGCCATCATCTTCATCCTGACCTTCCTGATCGTGCCGATCGGCATCGCGATCTCCTACACGATCGGCGAAGTGCGCCAGTGGATCATGTGGGCTGCGGAAGTGAACCGTTTCGGCGCCCCGCCGCCCGCCTGGATCACCGGCCTTCCCTGGGTCGGCGAATGGCTGGGCATCCAGTGGGTCCAGCATGTCGGCTCGCCCGGTGCGGTCGGCGAACTGATCCAGATCGTCTCGGGCGCCAATATCGGCAATATCTACCGTGCCATCGTGGCGGCAGGCGACGGTGCCTTCCATCTGGTTCTGACGCTGCTCTTCATGCTGATCGCGCTGTTCTTCGTCTATCGCGACGGCGGCTCCTTCAGCGAGCAGATCGACCTTCTCGGCGAGCGCATCCTGCCGACCCGCTGGGAGCGCATCTCGCGTGTCGTTCCAAGGACGATCAGCTCCACCGTGACCGGTCAGACCCTGATTGCGATCGGCGAAGGCATCGTGCTCGGCATAGCCTACTGGATCGCCGGCGTCCCCTCGCCCGTCACCCTCGGCGTATTGACCGGCCTGATGGCACTCATCCCCGGTGGCGCACCGCTGTCCTTCTCGCTGATCTCGTTTTATCTGGTCGCCAACGGCGCCTATGTCGCCGGCGGTGCGCTTTTCCTCTGGGGCACGGTCGAACTCTTCATCGTCGACAAGACGCTGCGGCCGCGCCTTGTCGGCGGCCCGATCAAGCTTCCCTTCCTGCCGACATTCTTTGGTCTCGTCGGCGGTGTCAGCACCATGGGTTTCCTCGGCCTGTTCATCGGCCCGGTCCTGATGGCGCTGCTGGTCTCGATCTGGCGCGAATGGATCCGGGAAGTGAAGATGGCCGACGTGACCGAAGCGGAGTCCACCGATATCGCCAAGGCGCCGGACCTTCCGCCCGATCTTCCGATCGTCAGGAAAGTCTCTTCTCCATGAAGATGCTGAGCGGATCGGGCCTGTAGTCTGCGAACGGCCCGATCTCCGTAAAGCCATAGGCGCGATAAAGCCCGATCGCCTGCGGTTGATGGATGCCTGTCTCCAGCCGGACAACCGCCAGGCTGAGTTCGCCGGCCCGCTCCAGGATCGCCTCGATCAGCCGCTTGCCGAGTTTCAGGCCGCGCGCCGCCTCGGCGACGAACATCCGCTTGATCTCGCCGGTTCCGTCTTCCGCCGCGACCAGCGCGCTGCAGCCGAGAACCGTTCCTTCCCTGCGTGCCACGAAAAAGGAAACACCAGGCTTTTCGAGCGTCGCGACATCCACCATATGGTTGCTCTCAGCAGGATAGAGCGAAGCCGCATAGGCGTCGGAGAGCTCGAGAAGCCTCATCACTTCGGCCTGACGCGGCGGTTCGATCGCAATCACTACGGTCATCTCGGTCTCCAATGCTCCTGGCGGATGGGCAATGTTTAGCGGATGCGATGCGGCGGTAAAAGCTGCCTTGGTCGGGCCAAGATTACCCGCTCTAAACCGGTTGCCACATTTGAGGGGACGACATGAATTCCGCATTGATTGTCATGACCATTCTCGGCTGCAACGACGCCGGAACGGATTGCCACTATATCGCCACTGCCGAAAGCCGCTGGCCGAGCATCGAACTGTGCAACTCGGTGTCGGAGCAGCAGCTGTCCGGTTATGCCAACCAGCCCTATCCGATGCTGATCGCCGTTTGCCAGAAGCCGGAAGCCGCAGAGATCGCCAATGCGCCGGTGCCGCGGGCTCGACCCGAGACGCCGCCGCCCATGCCGGCCGGACAGCCGGCCGCGACGCTTGCTCAGGAACCGGTGACGCAGCAGGAGAAGGAAACGCTTGCGGGCCGCGCCATCCAGCGGGTCAAGACCGTGCTTCCGACCACCGAAGGAGTGAAAACGCTGATGACCAGCCCGGTACGGCTGGTCGAGAATGGCTATTCCTGGGTTGCCAAGAAATTCCGGTAAGCTGGCGGTTACGCCGCCAGCGACACTCCGTTTGCGTAGGACCGTGCGCTGAGCCGGACTTCCAGCCGATGCAGCTTCTCGATCATGTCGAGGAGGTCGGAGACCGGCGAAAGCTGCATGTCCGACCGCTTGAATTTTTCCAGCAGCAGGCCGGCGATATTGTCGAGCGCGCCGTTTGCCGCCGCCTTGCGCCAGAGGAACACCGCTTCGACGAAGACGGCTGCGATATCCCGCCCGAGGCCCGAGGCTTCGAAGAGCGCCCGCACCGCATGCATGCGGCCCGTCGCAAGGATCGCGCGCACGCGGCGGTCGTCGAGACCAGAAAGCGACACGATCGCGCACGCGAAGAAATCGACCTTGCCGCTGCAGAGCGCATGGATGAGAAAGGCGGGCGTCAGCCGTCCGGCCGTGCGTAAATGTTCGACCAGGCCCGGGATTTCCTCCTGCAGCACGGTGCCGGCAATAGCGACGGCCGCAGCCTCGCCTGCCTCGCGGGTCATGTGCTCGATCCGCGCCGGCGCCATGCTGGTCCGCACCAGTCCGGAGCCGGCAAGTGCTGCGGTAATGTGGTTGACGAGCATGTGGCGGGCGTCCGCAGGCAGCGCGTCGCGCTCCAGCAGCAGGTTGCGGATTTCGCAGCAATGCCCGAACCGCTCGGCGATCCGCCGGAGCGAAACCCGGGTGATCGAGGCGGTGTCGTTTTCCAGCAGGATGGTGACTTCGCATTCGTCGCCGATCTCGGCGATCGCGGCTGCAACTCCGCGCGAGAGGCTCGGCCTTGCGGCGATCATTCCGCGGGTGAGGCTGTCGCTGCGCCCGGCAAGATCGACGAGGTCGTTCTCGGTAAGGACGGGCGAACAGGCGATGACCGTGCAGGCAATCTCCGGCTGGTCTTCGGCAAGGCATACGATAACGGCTCGCGGCGCATCGGGAGAGGCCGCTAGAGCCTCCGCAAGCGACAGGCGCACGTGCGGCGATGGATCATCGAGCAGATAGGTCATGGCAAGCGCCGCGGCGCGATGCTGCTCACCGCCCATCGGCGAATGGAGATAGGCGCGGCCGAGAGCATTGGCCGCCTTCGCCCTCTCAGCCGTCCTTGCCGTTTCTGCCCAACGAAGAAATGCCTGTACGATCACACTCGGCCTCGACTACACATGCCAGCTCGGATCCGGCTGGCTTGATCCGTCACGCTAGAGTGAAAAAGTTTAAGATTGGTTCACCACGTTCCTTAACCATGGCGAAGTCCTTGAAAATACGGTCCTGGTATATCGTCGACCCCTCCGCGAAGGCCGCAATCGTCCATTCGACGGGCGCGGATGTGACCGTGCTCGATCTCACGGACGTCTCTGAGTCGCGGAATGGGGTTGGGGATTTCTGCCGGGCATGGGCCAAGTCGGCGCCGGCCGCGGACCTCTCGTTCCTCCTTCCGGCATTCTCTTCGGCAGGAACGGAGGCCGCCATCGATCTCGCCATCCGGCATGGAGCCGCCTCGGTTGTGTTCTCGGGCGCCCGCAGCGGCGCCGAAGTCCAGAGGCTCGACATGGCTTTGCGCGTGGCGGAAATCCGCGCGGGGCTGGCGCCGGGCAGGACGCGGATCGCCGCGCTTGCCGACGCGGCCGGCATTCTTGCCTCTTCCAGCTTCGAACGCTGCAGCAATCGCCTGGCGGCCCTCGGCTGGGAAGGCGGCTACGATCCCTCCTCCGATACAGCGCGCCTTGCGGCTGGAACCATCGCGCTTGCCGCCGCCGCCGCCGGAGTTGCGGCCATCGACGCCGTCTCGCCCACGGGGGACGCGACTGCCTTCTTGTCTGAGTGCGAAAGAGCAAGAGCGAACGGCTTCTCCGGCAAGCTCTGCCGCAGCTCCGATCAAATTGCGATCGTCAATCGGATTTTCAGCGTTTAGGCTCGGCGCCGGTCGGCCGGGTCATTTCGAACACGTCCGCGCCGCCGTCGGCGTAATCGCGATAACCCATGCGCGCGATCGGCCGCGCGATCCCCATGTCGATCCGTCCGCCCCGCAGGATTTCCTCGCTGATATGGATGCCGACCACCTGGCCGAAAACCATGTAGGCTTCCGCCGGCTCGCCGTCCAATCCGACCGGCTGGATCACCTGCGTGACGCGGCATTCCAGTACCGTATAGGCTTCCGCGACGTAGGGCGCATCGATGAGTTCCGCCATCTTGGCCGTCAGCCCCGCCACCTCGAATTCGCTGACGCCATAGGGTACCGCCTCCGACGACGCGTTCATCTGCTCCGCTAGGTGACGGCTTGCGAGGCTTGCGGTGAAGACGCCGGTTTCCTCGGCATTCTTCAGGCTGTGCTTGCGGCCGCTGGACGAAAACATCACCAATTTTGGGCTGTCGGAAATGGCGTTGAAGAAGGAATAGGGCGACAGGTTCATCGACCCGTCCCTGCCCTTCGTGCCGATCCAGCCGATCGGGCGCGGCGCGACGATCGCCTTGAAGGGATCGTGCTTCAGTCCATGCTGGTTGGTGTCGGTCGTGTAGAACATCGAAAACCCTATTCGCCGGCGTAGGTGACGATCTGCGACAATTCCGGCCGCGGGCGGTCCGGGGTGGCGAAATCGCTCGAGCCAATATGGATGAAACCGGCGACCTTTTCACCCGGCCTCACACCGAGAAGCGCCAGTGCCTCGTCGTCATAGGCGACCCATTCCGTACGCCAGTTGGCGACATAGCCATGCGCGCTGGCAGCCATCAGCATGTTGAAGCAGACGGCGCCGGCCGAAAGCACCTGTTCCCATTCGGGGATTTTCGGATGCGGGGCCGCGGTGCTGACGACCGCGACGACCAGCGGCGCACGGGTGAAGCGCGTCAGTTCCGCCTGCCTGGCGGCCTCGGCCATGTCGGGCGTCTTCCGGAGCGACAGGGCCAGAAACTGTTCGCCGAGCGTTCTGCGCACGTCGCCGCGATAGACGATGACGCGCCAGGGAGCCAGCTTGCCATGATCCGGAATGCGGGTTGCGAAGGTGAGAATCGCCTCCAGTTCTTCCTGCGACGGAGCCGGCTCCTTCATCTGGGCTACCGGCGTGGAATGCCTGTCGCGCAGAAAATCGATGAGTTTAACGTCATTTTGCATGGTCAAAGCTTTCATTTGGAGCTGGCGGTCTGGAAGGTCTTGAAATTGCCTTGTCATTGGTCTTCAAGTGACGTCTCGGAAAACAAGAGTCAACCGGTACAACAGATGGCAGGCACTTCCCTTGCGGCACGCTGGTTCCTCGCCGGAGCTATGGCTCTCGGCTCAGCTTTCAGCGCATTCGCCCAGGAAGAAGCCTTCAAGAATTTTCGCGCGCTGGACAGCACGGCGAAGATGCCCAAGCTCAACGCCTTCTCGGCTCTGCCGGGCGGCCCGCCCGGCGCACTCTCGAGGGACGTCCAGTTCGACGCCAAGCTGACGTCCGACGGCCAGCCCATGCAGGAAGGCCTCACCTGGCGCGTCTTCAGCCCGATCGCTGGTGAAGATGGAAAATTGCCGCTGGTGGCCAGTTCCGAAGGCGGCTCCGCGTCGTTCCAGCTCGCCCCCGGCGACTATTTCGTGAATTGCGCCTTCGGCCGCGCCGGTGTCACCAAGAAACTGAAAGTTCCCGAAAACGGAAACGTGCCGAAACAGACGCTGGTGCTCGATGCCGGCGGTTTCGTGCTGAATGCGGTCGCCGGCACCGACCAGCGCATTCCGCCCAAGGAACTGAGCTTTTCCGTCTATTCGGCCGATGTGCGCGACAACGGCGACCGGGCGCTGGTGATGTCGGACGTGAAGCCGAATACGGTCGTGCGGCTGAATGCCGGCACCTATCATGTCGTCTCGGAATATGGCGGCGTCAACGCGGTGGTGCGGGCCGATATCCAGGTCGAGGCCGGCAAGCTCACCCAGGCCGTGCTGCAGCATCGTGCGGCGCAGATCACCCTCAAGCTGGTCTCCCAGCCAGGCGGCGAAGCGATTGCCGATACGGCCTGGTCCGTCCTGACCGCCGCCGGTGACATCGTCAACGAAAGCGTGAGCGCTTTCTCGACCATGGTGCTGTCAGAGGGCGAATATCTTGCCGTCGCCCGCAACAAGACCAGGATCTATCAGCGCTCGTTCACCGTCAAAGCCGGCCGCAATACCGAGGTCGAAGTGCTGATGCGCGAAACGCCCCAGGTCGCCGGCGCCGTCGCCAACGACCGGAACTAGCCGAATTCGGCGGGTCGCTTCGGACCGGAAAACGGCCTTTTGCACCGACATTGTCGTCTTCTGACAGCGCCCGCGTTCACGGGCGCTGTCAGGTATTGGATCATGCCGCGGCCTTTGCGGCCTTTTTGGCTTCGAGACGGCGCAGCACATCCGGCGGCGTCGCCTCGAGGCTGAGCGAGGCGATCGCCTCGTCCAGCGTCATCGAGGTCTGGGCCTGCGAGCCAAGGCGGCGGATGTTGACCGAACGCTCCTCGGCTTCCTTCTTGCCGCAGACGATGATGACCGGCACCTTGGTGACCGAGTGCTCGCGGATCTTGTAGTTGATCTTCTCGTTGCGGAAATCGGTCTCGACGACCATGCCCGCATCGCGAAGGGCTTCCGCCACCTCGCGGCCGTAATCGTCGGCATCCGAGGTGATCGTCGCCACCACCACCTGCATCGGCGCGAACCAAAGCGGCATGTGGCCCGCAAAGTTCTCGATCAGGATGCCGAGGAAACGTTCCATCGAGCCGCAGATGGCACGATGGATCATCACCGGCTGGGTCTTTTCCGAGTTTTGGTCGATGTAGAAGGCGCCGAACCGTTCCGGCAGGTTAAAGTCGACCTGCGTCGTGCCGCACTGCCATTCGCGGCCGATCGCGTCCTTCAGCGTATATTCGAACTTCGGCCCGTAGAAGGCGCCCTCGCCCGGCAGGATGCCGGTCTTGATGCGGCCTTCCGACTGCGCCTCGATCGTCTTCAGCACATCGAGCATGACGGATTCGGCACGATCCCAAAGCGCGTCGGTGCCGACACGCTTGTCCGGCCGGGTCGACAGCTTGACCACGACTTCCTTGAAGCCGAAATCCTCGTAGACCGACAGGATCAGGTCGTTGATCCGCAGGCATTCGGCGGCCATCTGCTCGTCGGTGCAGAAGACGTGCGCGTCGTCCTGGGTGAAACCACGCACGCGCATCAGCCCGTGCAGCGCGCCGGATGCCTCGTAGCGATGCACGAGACCGAATTCGGCAAGCCGAATAGGTAGTTCGCGGTAGGACTTCAAGCCATGCTTGAAGATCTGCACGTGACCCGGGCAGTTCATCGGCTTCAGCGCAAAGACGCGGTTGTCCGCTTCCTTGTCTTCCGGATGCGTGAATGCATAGGCAGACTTCACCGCGAACATGTTCTCCTGGTACCAGCCCCAGTGGCCCGACGTCTCCCAGAGCGAGGCATCGAGAACCTGCGGTGCGTTGACTTCCTCATAGGTGCCGGCAAGCCGGCGACGCATATAGGCGGTCAGCGTCTGGAACATGCGCCAGCCCTTGCCGTGCCAGAACACGACGCCCGGACCTTCTTCCTGGAAATGGAAGAGGTCCATTTCCCGGCCGAGTTTGCGGTGGTCGCGCTTTTCGGCTTCCGCCAGCACGTGCAGGTACTGGTCGAGCTCTTCCTGCGTCGCCCAGGCGGTGCCATAGATGCGGGTCAGCATGGCGTTGTTGGAGTCGCCGCGCCAATAGGCGCCGGCAACCTTCATCAGCTTGAAGGCCGTACCGATCTGGCCGGTCGAGGCCATATGCGGACCGCGGCAGAGGTCGAACCAGTCGCCTTGATAATAGATCTTGAGATCCTGGTCTTCCGGGATCGCATCGATCAGCTCGACCTTGTAGCCTTCGCCCTTGGCTGCGAAGACTTCGCGGGCCTTCTCGCGAGACCAGACCTGCTTGGTGAACGGTTTGTTGCGGCCGATGATTTCCTTCATCTTCGCCTCGATCTTCGGCAGATCGTCGGGCGTGAAAGGCGCGTTGCGGGCGAAATCGTAATAAAATCCGTTCTCGATCACCGGGCCGATGGTGACTTGGGTGCCAGGCCAAAGCTCCTGCACGGCCTCCGCCATCACGTGGGCGGCGTCGTGGCGGATCAGTTCCAGCGCTCGGGCATCGGTGCGGGTGACGATCTCGATCTTTCCGTCGGTCACCGGCTCGGCAAGGTCCTGCACGGTGCCATTGATGGTGACGGCGACAGCCTTCTTGACGAGCGACTTGGAAATGCTCTCGGCAACGTCACGGCCGGTCGTGCCGGCGTCGAAAACGCGGACGGAGCCATCGGGAAATGTAAGGGAAACGGATTGGGACATGTCTTTCTCCTGTCCAGTCCCGCCAACGAATGCGGGTGGTGTTGGAATAAATGGCGGTTCGCCCTTGGGGCGCAGCCGGCGTGGCTGATAAATGCTTTTGGCGTTTTAGTAAAGGCGAGCGGCAGCTTAACCGATCATTTCGGCAAGCCCGGCGACCGTGTTGGCATTGCGGATCGTGCCGATGCCGAGCTTCTTGGTGGTCATCGCCGACAGCAGCCGCGTCTCGCTCGCCTTGCCGCCGAAATCCACCCAGAGATCGCCGTCGACGATGGAGATCCTCTCATCGCCTCGGTGGCGCTCAAGCAGGTCCAGGGCGCTTTCGTCAAGCGGTTGCCGCATCACCCGCACGCCGACCTCGGAACCTTCTCCCGACGGAAAAGGATTGCCCGCCGCGAGCTTCAGCCAATCGGCACCGGTTCTTGCGATGATATCGATATGTTTGCCAAACCGCTTCTCGAAGGTGGTCTCCAGTCTCTGCTCGAGATCGCCGATCGATAACCTGCCGGTCTCGAAGACGAGATTGCCGGTCGAAACCAGGGTCCGGCAGTTCCGGTAGCCGAGATCCTCAGCCATGGCGCGCAGATCGGCCATCACGACCCGCTTGCCGCCGCCGAGAACGATGCTGTGAAGCAGTGCGACATAGGTGATCATCGGTTCCTCATGGAGGCGATGCCGGCTTGGCATGACGGCGCCAGTATCTCCACGGCGTCCACCAATGCTGCCGCCCATCGAGCGCTTCCGGCACCGGGTCGAGGCCGCTCGTACCGCCCGGCCCGCAGCGCGCCACCCGAAACAGCGTCATCCATCCTCCCGGCCACAACCCATGCCGTGCGACCGCCTCGTAACCGTATTCCGAACAGGTCGGAATATGCCGGCAGGAATTGCCGATGAAGCCGGACAGTGTCAGCTGGTAGAGGCGGATCAGTCCCATGCCGAACAGCCGGCCGGGCGTCTTGGCGAACCGGCCGGACCAGTTGCGCGAGCGGCCTGCGCTTGGTGCGGATTTGGAATGCTGGCAGTCGGGAGCGCCGCACATCGGATCAGACGGTGGCCGCTTCGGACCGCTCCTTCGCCTCGATCTGGTCGATCGCATCGACGACCGCCTCGAAGGTCAGCATGGTGGAGGGATGGCGGGCCCGGTAGTCCTTGACCGGCTTCAGGTAACGCATTTCCTCGAACCGGCCGTCGGGTCCCTCGCCGCCCTCCTTCAGCATGGCGAGCATGTCCTGGCGCGCCTTGCGGATCTCGGCGGTCGTTGCGCCGATCACATGCCGCGCCATGATCGAGGACGAGGCCTGGCCGAGCGCGCAGGCGCGGACCTCATGAGCGAAGTCCGTGACCCGGTCGCCATCCATCTTCAAATGCACGCGCACCTTCGAGCCGCACAGTTTCGAATGTTTCTCGGAACTCGCATCAGCGTCCGGCAACACGCCCGCATGGGTGATATTGCCGGCGAATTCGAGGATCTTGCTGTTATAGATGTCGTCCATCAAGTCTCGCTTTGAAACCGCCGTCGCTCGTTGAACACTGCGCACGCCCGGCGGGCTACCATAAAAGGCTTCCTGCCATTATATGTGATGTCCGGGCGAGATCATCAAGAAAGGATGTTTTCACGAAATCCTACCGAAAACGGAACAGGATATCTTGTAAAAATGTTCGTCGAAGGTCAGATATCGCCGGATTGCCCAAAAATCAGCCGCAGGTGCCCAGCGGCTGGTCAGTCCGTGAGTAACGCCAGTCGGATGCGGCCTTGAACCGCATCAGGAGACGATAGATGGATGCCATTGTGAAGAATTTCCCGGCTTCGAAAGAGAAGCAGGTCCGCCCCTCGCAGCAGGAAGCCGAAGAAGCGGTGCGTGTTCTGCTGCGCTGGGCAGGTGACGATCCGGCCCGCGAAGGCCTGCTCGATACCCCGAAGCGCGTCGCCGCCGCCTACCGCGAACTGTTCGCCGGTTACGAACAGTCGCCGGAAGACGTGCTCGGCCGCACTTTCGAGGAAGTCTCTGGTTATGACGATATCGTGCTGGTGCGCGACATCCCGTTCTTCTCCCACTGCGAACACCACATGCTGCCGATCATCGGCAAGGCACATGTCGCCTACCTGCCGAACGGCCGCGTCCTCGGGCTCTCGAAGATCGCCCGCGTCGTCGAGATCTTCGGCCGCCGGCTGCAGACCCAGGAAAACCTGACGGCGCAGATCGCCAACGCGATCGAGGAAACCTTGAAGCCGCGCGGCGTCGCCATCATGATCGAGGCCGAGCACCTGTGCATGGAAATGCGCGGCGTGCAGAAACAGGGCTCGCATACGATGACGACGACCTTTACCGGCGAGTTCAAGGCGAACGCCGCCGAACAGGCCCGTTTCTTCACGCTGGCCCGCAACCGCTAGGGCGCGGTTTTCGGGCGGAGTTCCCCCATGCCGCTTTCTTTCGACCAACCTTCCGCCGACAAGACGGAACTTGAGGGCGCTGGCGCCTTCACGCCCCGCTTCGATCAGAACGGTCTCGTCACTGCCGTCGTCACCGATATCCGCGACGGCGAGCTGCTGATGGTCGCGCATATGGATGCCGAGGCGCTGGCGCTGACGGTCGAGACCGGCATCGCCCACTACTACAGCCGCTCTCGTGCCAAGATCTGGAAAAAGGGCGAATCCTCCGGCAATCTCCAGACCGTTCATGAACTGCGCACCGATTGCGATCAGGACGCCGTCTGGCTCAAGGTGTCGGTGGCCGGACACGACGCCACATGCCATACCGGCCGCCGCTCCTGTTTCTATCGGGCTGTTACCCAAAGTGATGGTAGGGCGGTTCTTGAAATCACCGACGATCAGCGTCATTTTGACCCAGGTGTCGTTTATTCGGATCAAGGAACCATTTAGGGATTTGCCTCGTTTTTCGGCAGGTCTTGACTGAATAAACGATTTCGAAATCTGTTGGTGCGTTAATCGACGGACCGGGGGTTGTTCAGCTATGGAGGGCGTTTATCGATGCTGAACTGGAGTTGGAACCGTCACGATCCGCAGGGGGCCCCTGCCGACGGCGATGAGACAAAAGTCCTCGAACCTACCCCTCCTCCCATCATCGAAACCCCCAAAAAAGCAAAGCTTGCCCTCGCCCTCGGCGGCGGTGCCGCGCGCGGCTGGGCTCATATCGGCGTGCTCAGGGCGCTTGACGAAGCCGGGATCGAGGTCGGCATGATTGCCGGCACGTCGATCGGCGCTCTGGTCGGGGGGTGTTATCTTGCCGGCAAGCTCGACGAACTCGAAACCTTTGCCCGTTCGCTCACGATGCGCCGCATCGCCGGCCTGCTGGATCTGACGATCGGCGGCGGCGGCCTGCTCGGTGGCATGCGGTTGACCAAGCGGATGCAGGAACATCTGGAAGGCCTGTCGATCGAGGAGCTCGACCGACCCTTCGTTTCGGTCGCGACCGAACTTCACACGGGCCATGAAGTGTGGATCTCCAGCGGCTCGCTGATCACCGGGCTTCGCGCTTCCTACGCCCTGCCGGGTATTTTCGAGCCGGTGAAATGCAACAACCGCACGCTCGTGGATGGCGCGCTCGTCAATCCGGTGCCGACCTCCGTATGCCGCGCCTATGAGCAGCCACTGGTGGTCGCCGTCAACCTGAACTACGAGATTTTCGGCCGGTCGGCTGTCGTCAAGCACAATGCCAGCGTCCAGCCGATCGACGATGGCCGGAAGAAACCCGAGGACATCCGCGTCGGCCTGACCGGCACCATGGTGCAGGCTTTCAACATCATCCAGGAACGCATCTCGCGGGCGCGGCTTGCCGGCGATCCGCCGGACCTGGCGCTGCATCCGCGGCTTGCCGATATCGGACTGTCCGAATTCCACCGCGCCGGCGAAGCGATCGACCGCGGCTATACCGAGACGATGGCTCAGATCTCGGCGCTGAAGCGCATGCAGGAAGTTTTCGCTCGCTGAGCGGGCGGGCTTCGCCTGTTATGTAAAAAGCCTCGCCTTTCGACGAGGCTTGGCCAAAATCAGCCGGCGATATAGGCCTTGATGTGTTCGGCCTCCAGTTCGATCTCGCGGATGCGCGACTTCACCACGTCGCCGATCGAGATGATGCCGGCGAGCTTGCCGTCCTGCTCGACGGGCACGTGGCGGAAACGGCCGGAGCTCATCATTCCCATCAGTTCATCGACGGTTGTTTCGTCCTTGCAGCGCTGCACCGCAGTGGTCATCGCCGACTTGACCGGTTGATCGAGCACGGCGGCGCCCTTGCTGGCAACGGCGCGCACCAGATCGCGTTCCGTGAAGATGCCGACGATGCGACCTTCCATGCCGGTCACTACCACAGCACCGATCTTCTTGTCGTTGAGAATCCCGGCGACTTCGAGCAGCGTCTTGTCGGGACCGACGGTCACCACGTCACGCCCCTTTGCATCCAGCATGTTCTTAACGACTATTGCCATGGCTCTCTCCTCGCAACCAGTTCGGCTTGGACATTGTCCGTTCCCGAAAAGCAAAGCGCCCGGGTGGAGGAACCGTCCCTGCACGTATGCGGAAGTGTAGAGCGAGGCGGGAAAGAGATCAAGGACGCGCGAGCGGCATCACGCGGCGCGGCAAAGGATCGAAGAAACCGAACAGCAGGAAGCCAAACAGGAATCCGCCGATATGCGCGTCCCAGGCGATCGGTCCCATATCCGCGCCGAACAGCGTCACCCCGAAGGCGATCAGCAGGTTGCCGGCGAACCACATGGCCGTGAAGATCACCACCGTGCGGTTGCAGAAGGAGCCGAGGATCGACTGACGCGGATAGAGATGGCCGTGGGTTCGGTCATAGCCCCGACGTTCCGGGAAGGCGAAACGGCAGGCGGCCCCCATCAGCGCCGAGACGACCCCCGACGCGCCGATCAGCAACGTCTCGTTGCCCCAGTTGAGCGCGGCGTGGAAGAAGGCGGCGGCCACCGCCGAGAGGATCCAGAAGATCACGTAGCGCAGGGTGCCGATCCGTCGCACGACCGGCGCCCCGAAGGCCATCAGCCAAAGCGCGTTGAAGAGAATGTGTTCGATGCCGCCATGCAGAAGCGAGTAGGTGACGGGCGTCCACGCCCATTCGAAGCCCTGCTCGCCGAGCGGGTAGACGTAACGCAACGGCGTGAACGCCAGATTGACGACCATATAGGCGCGCGTATCCTCGTCCAGCACATAGTCCTGCACGATGTAGATGACCGCAAGCAAAGCCAGCGTCACGACAAGGCTCCGCGGAAGATTGAAAATCGGCTGCGAGCGCCCGGCGCCGTCGTCCGCCTCGGGCTGCTCGTTTGCCATATCCGGCCCGTCGTTCATGCCAGCCCCTTCTGTCTTCTCATTCCCTGCCGAATGGCCGACAGCCATATAGGAGCGGTCGTTCAAAGGAAAGCGCACCGGGATCACAGTCACGCCAGCGCATCGGCAGGTCATGGATCGTTAACCATGATCCCCTTGCCGTGGCATGGATTTCGCTCCTGGATAAGGACCAGCCGCGCATGAGGCGCGATCTGTCTCGAAATGCAACAGGTAACATGAATGCGCAACCAGGCCAGCCGGGCGATCTTCGACTACTGGATCAATCTCAAGCACGACGGGGCAGTTCCCCTCAAGACCGAGATCGATCCAGCCGCCTTGCGTCATCTTCTCCCGCATCTTTTCATGGCTGCCACTGACCCTGCCGGCACGCTGGCATTCCGCCTGGCCGGTACCCGCATGTGCGAGTTGTTCGACCGTGAATTCCGGGGCCAGGCTTTTGCGAATATCTGGCCGGAGACCGATCACCGGCAGCCGGTGGAAATCGCCCGCAACGTCATTCACTCGCAACAGCCGGCGCTTCTGGACGTTCTCGCCTCGAATGGCCAC
Organism: Neorhizobium vignae; assembly: GCF_000732195.1. GTDB lineage: Bacteria > Pseudomonadota > Alphaproteobacteria > Rhizobiales > Rhizobiaceae > Neorhizobium > Neorhizobium vignae. The sequence goes on along the minus strand of NZ_JNNU01000007.1, from coordinate 311,558 downwards.
ATCCGCCATGCCTATGAGATGTTGCTTCTGCCAATCCGATCGGTGGAGACGGCGGCGAGCGACCGCATTTTCGGTGCCCTGCTGCCCCGGCTCTCCCCCTATCCCGTAACGGCAACGCCGGCCGCTTTCCTGACGCTCGAGAACTGGACGTTCCTGACCGGCAGCGATTCGCATTTCGGCGTACCGGTCACAGGCGATCACGGGATTTTCCACAACACGCAAGGTCGGTCTCCGTCCGACCGCCCTCCCTCATGAGACGAATGCAGGTCGCGGTAGATGGCAGCGTTGTCTTCCAAAACCTTCTGTTAACCGCGGCGCGATAATACTCTTAACGATAGACTTAGAAGAGAAAAGCTCTCTCAAATGTATTCATTTCAGCCGGCTCATACTTCATCGACACCCAGTGTTCCCGCACAGCGTTCCTTTCAGCGCGTGTCCGTCAATATTCCGGGCCGGCTGATGCTGGCGACGCATGAGGAATTTCCCTGTAACGTCGTCGACATGTCGCCGGGCGACGTCAGCTTTGCCTGCGTCGGTCGCCCTCTCGTCGGCGAACGCGTGATTGCCTATCTCGATCATATCGGCCGGCTGGAAGGCATGGTCGTCAGCGTGTCGGACAGCGGTTTCGTGATGTCGATCAATGCGACGGACCGCAAGCGCGAGAAACTGGCCGCCCAACTGACCTGGATCGCCAACAAGCATGAACTCGGCCTGCCGGAGGATCGCCGCCATGACCGCCTGGCGCCGCGTGTTACCCGCACGGAGATCACGCTCGACGACGGGCGGCGTTACGCCTGCCGCATCGTCGACCTTTCGCTGTCCGGTGCGGCCGTCGATATCGATATCCGCCCGGCGCTTGGCACACCCGTCCGGCTCGGCAACATGCGCGGCCGCGTCGTTCGCCACTTCATGGAAGGTGTGGCGATCGAGTTCAATTCGATCCAGTCGCGCGAAACGCTGACCGAATTCCTTTAAAAGCATTCTTTACCTTCGCCATCCGGAAGCGTCCCGTTCGGGGCGCTTTTTTTGTTGTCGGCCTCCGCCAACCGTCCCATTTCGTTGCTGGACAGACCGGAAAATGCCGCGTCTTGTGCCGAAACGGGCTTACATTCAAAAAAATGTCTCCTTTCGGCACTTTTTTTGGGGCCGAGAATCGACCTAGGTGGGCCCAATTTGACTGTGGTGCACCCTCACTTTGCCCTTTCCCCTCGTGCTCGAACACAACCAACCGCCGCCATTTCCGGCTTCCCGACGCTTCGGCGGCTGTTCCTGACGTTCGCAAGAAGTGCTTGAGTTACAGTTGGATAGCGGGAAAACGGCGTTGCCGTCCGTCGCCGATAGAGCGCATTTAATGAAAACCAATGGCAAATTTGCCTCGAATTTTATGAAAGTTCGAGATGTATTTGATCTGTGTTTTAGGCGAATTGAATTCAAATAAGATATTGATTTTACTGCGATATTTTTCAGTCGATCAAGCCCTGTCTGGCAGTGTTCTTCCCACAACGGGGAGACATAAAAATGAAGTACAGCAAGGGACTGGGCCTCGCCGCCATCACCGCCGTCGTCGCAATCTTTACCGCCGGAAGTTCGTTCGGCATGCCGGCCGGCTCAGTGCGTGTTCTCGGCCAGGCCAATCCGCCGCTCGGCCATTACGAATTCTGCAAGACCTATGTCAGCGAATGCGCCGCGACCTACAAGGACGCCGGCCCGCTGGCGCTGACCGAAGACAAGTGGCGTACGCTTCTCGACGTCAACTACACGGTCAATTCCTCGATCACGCCGATGACCGATCAGGACATCTACGGTGTCGAAGAGCGCTGGGCCTATCCCCGCACCGTCGGCGACTGCGAAGACTTCGTGCTTCTGAAGCGTAAGATGCTGATGGCGAAAGGCTTCTCGCCCTCCGACCTGTTGATCACCGTCGTGCTGCAGCCGAATGGCGAAGGCCATGCGGTGCTGACAGTCCGCACCGATCGCGGCGACTTTGTGCTCGACAACATGCGCAACAAGGTCATGGTCTGGTCGGATACCGAATACACCTTCCTGAAGCGCCAGGCGAACGACGATCCCGCCCGCTGGGTCAAGCTGCAGGACGGTCGCGCCACCGCCGTCGGCTCGGTCGGCCAGTAATCAATCTGCCTATCGACAAGGAGACCGCGGCGATCCGGGCCGCGGTCAAGGGCACGACCGCACATCAGCGAGCGAGCGCCCGAACTGTCCCGAATTTGATTTGCTTTACGAAGCGTTAATCATAACGATCCAGACTGCGATCGATCGCTTGGCCTCTTCCCGTATTCCTGTTCCGTTCCGGCGCTGGCGAATTCCCTCTCGGATGAGAACATGGAGCGCACGTCATGGCAGGTCCGACCCGGAACCTCTCGGCTGCAGAAGAAGCACCTCTCCTGTCCAACCGCTTCGTCTGTCGGCTGACTGTCGTCATCGCCGTCCTTGCTCTGTTGACGGCGGTGATCAGCATCAGTGGGCATTGGTTCGGCCAGCGTATCGCGCTTGCCGGCCATACCGACAGCACCGAGGAATTCCTGATCCGGATCGGCCAGGACGAGATCAAGCTTCCGGCCAACACGATTCGCTTCCGCGACCAGCGCCGGGCCGGTATCGCCGAGCGCGTCGACCTCTATCTCACATGGCCGGAGTTCGAAGGTTACAGCGCCGGCCTGCGGTCGCGATTCGATGATGTCGCCCAGTCTTCCTCATTGATTTTCCTGCAACTATCCCAGAGCACCATGTCGCGCGACATGTCCGGCCGGCTGGAGCCGATATACTCCAAACTGTTCGACGGCGAGCCGCAGCAGGCGGCCTTCGGATTGACGCTACACCGGCTGCGCGGGGACTCGGGCTATGGCAGCGAAATCGTCCTGACGGGACGGGTCGCCGGTGCGCCGGATTACGTCGTGCGCTGCGTGCTGCCGGCCACCGGCGAAAAGGCGACCGGCGGCGACTGCCAGAGAGATATCCACATCGGACAGGACCTGACGATACTTTATCGCTTCTCCAGCGCGCTTTTGAGGGATTGGCAACATATTGATGCCGCAGTTCGCCTCTTTGTCCAAAACCGGTTGGCGAAATAAGCCGCCACGGACGGTCGGATCCAAGCCTGAGTTGATGTCTAAAATGCAGCATATCTAAGCAAGCTGCTGTTCATCATAAACCTCTTGGTAACGCTAATCCCCTAGATTGACGGGTAACGGTCGTGGCGGGGGCGCGTCCGGATATGACTAACTTGATGCAAGCGATGAGTGCGGCAGTGTCGAAAAAAATGTTCTCTGCATTCCCTTCCAAGGGCGATGCGACGGTTCCGGGACGTTTCCTCGGATTTCTCTTCACATTGGCTGTGGCGATTTCGATATTCTCGACGCCGGCTGCCGCCGGTCCGAAATACGCCGGTATCGTGGTCGACGCCAAGACCGGCAAGGTTCTCTATTCCGAGGATCCGGATGGCCTGCGTTATCCCGCGTCGCTTACCAAGATGATGACGCTCTACCTGACTTTCGAAGCGCTTGAAGCTGGCCGGATCAGTCTCGACACGCAAGTCCCGGTCTCCGCTCATGCCGCATCCGAGCCGCCCTCCAAGCTCGGCGTTCGTGCCGGCGGCTCCGTCTCGGTCGATCAGGCCATCCGCGCACTCGTCACACGCTCCGCCAACGACATCGCCACCGCTCTCGGTGAATTCATCGGCGGCTCCGAAGAGCGCTTTGCATCGTTGATGACCGGCAAGGCGCGTGCGCTCGGCATGACCCGCACCACCTATCGCAACGCCAACGGCCTGCCGAACACGGCGCAGATGACGACGGCGCGCGATCAGGCCCGTCTCGGCATGGCCCTGCGCCAGCACTTCCCGCAGTATTACGGCTACTTCGCGATCCGCAGCTTCAATTTTGGCAAGCAGACGATCGGCAATCACAATCGCCTCGTCGGCAACGTCAAGGGCGTCGACGGCATCAAGACCGGTTACACCCGCGCCGCCGGCAGCAATCTTGCAACCTCGGCCCAGCTCGACGGACGTTCGATCGTCGCCGTCGTGCTCGGCGGCCGCTCCAGCGCTGCCCGAGACGCGACGATGCGCAAGCTGGTCGCGGAGTATCTTCCGGAGGCGTCTCGTGGCGGCAGCAGCAACCTGATCGCCCAGGTGGCCCCGGCTGCGCCCGCGCCGTCCGTGCCGGTCAGGTCCGTTGCGCCGGTTACAGCATCCCAGTCCGACGCGCGCCAGATGGCCGCCCTCGACCTGCCGCCGAGCGGTCCCCTGCCGGGCGCCCGTTATGCCGAGCAGCAGGCTGCAGCCGCATCGGCCTATGCAGCGGAGCCGGAACAGAAGAAGGTCATCACCCAGGCGATGAACTCGGCAATGGCCGGCGTCTCCGCCGTCCCGACGCCGGCTCCGGAATATATGCCGGCCAAGGCCGAGGTGGCCGTGGCGCACCGGGCGGCCCGTTCTTCCGTCGATGAGGTGACGACCGCTTCCACTAAGGCCTCCGTCTCCGCGACATCCGCGAAGCCCTCGTCCGAGGCGTCGATGGCGTCGAACGGCTGGGTCATTCAGATCGGCGCATCGCCGAACCAGAAGCAAGCTCAGGATCTCCTGCAGAATGCGCAGGATAAAGGCGGCAAGGTATTGCGTTCCGCCAAACCCTTCACCGTCGCCTTCAGCAACAATGGCGAACAGATCTACCGTGCCCGCTTCGGCGGCTTCGACGACCAGAAGACGGCCATCGATGCCTGCAACGTGCTGAAGAAGAAGGGCATCAGCTGCTGGGCGTCGCTTCAGTGAGCGTCGCCGGCGGCGATCAAGGAAATACCCGCGCCGGGTTTTCGGCGCGGAGGGATCTCGAAAGTAACGCGTAGACGGGGTTTCCGATGGCAATGAATGAAAACAGCGCAGAACTGGCCTTCAGGCCGGCGCAGAAGTCCAGAGCGAAGGGCGTCGCCCTCAACCCGCTTCACGAGGCGGCCATGCGGCTTGCCGGTCTCGGCTTGAACCGCTCCAAGGAAAAGACCCGCGACCTGGTTTCCATGCTGCTCAGCCATGGCGCCCGCGCCTGGCGTCACTCCCAGCCGGAAGCCAATGTCCACCTGCATATCGGCATCCGCGCCGGCCGTGCGCCGGTTCGCATCAAGCTTCGCTGATCAGGATCGAGCAGAGCGGATCAGCCAAGCCTTGCCGTTATAGAAGTCCAAGATCGGCGAGTTCTCGCCGCAGATCTTCCGGAAGCGCCGCAACGTCCTCGCCCAGTTTACCGAGGTCGCGCGGCGCTTCCTCGTTTTTCAGATACCGCCATCCCTGGAAGGGTCGCTTCGGCTGCGGCGCAGTCTCGATGACCTCCGGCCCGAGCACCAGCTGGCAGCGCTGGATGCCGTCGCCGCCGGTGACGGTGCGGATGTCGAGCAGCTTCTGCCGCGCCATCACCTGCCCCTTGATCACCCAGTAGAGCGATCCGTCGTCGAGCAGTTCCTCCATGCGCTTCGGCACCATGCGGGTCGTATGGATGCTGTGCGGCTCGAGGCCGGCAGCCATCGCATTGAGCGACCGCTCGGCGACCCAGTCCTGGAGATCCTGGATCGAATCGGCGCCGACGCAGAGTTTGATGAGATGTAGAGCCATGGTTTTGTTGAAGACCCATCCGCACGTGAGGTCAAGCGTTTGCTCGGTTCACTCCACAGCGCGGACGGTTCAGCACTCGACGACGTTGACGGCGAGGCCGCCGGTCGAGGTTTCCTTGTATTTCTCGCTCATGTCGTTGCCGGTCTGGCGCATGGTCTCGATACAGGCGTCGAGCGGCACGAAATGCGTTCCGTCGCCCTTGATGGCGAGCGACGCGGCCGTGACCGCCTTGACGGCCCCGAGCGCGTTGCGCTCGATGCAGGGCACCTGCACGAGGCCCGCGATCGGATCGCAGGTCATGCCGAGATGGTGTTCCAGCGCGATCTCGGCGGCGTTCTCGATCTGCTCCGGCGAGCCGCCCATGACAGCCGCAAGGCCTGCCGCAGCCATGGCGGCGGCCGAGCCCACTTCGCCCTGACAGCCGACTTCGGCGCCCGAGATCGAGGCATTGTGCTTGATGATGCCGCCGATGGCAGCGGCCGTCAGCAGGAAGTTGTGGACGTCGGCCTGGGTCGCGTCCTCGTGGAAATGCAGGTAATAGCGTACCGTCGCCGGGATGACGCCCGCGGCGCCGTTGGTCGGTGCCGTCACCACCCGCCCGCCGCCGGCATTCTCCTCGTTGACCGCCATCGCATAGACGCTCAGCCAGTCGTTGGCGAGCAACGGGTTCAAGCGGTTGCTGCGCCATTCCTCGTTCAGCTTGTCGTGGATCGACTTCGCGCGGCGCTTCACCTTCAGCCCGCCGGGCATGATCCCGTCGACCTTGAGGCCGCGGTCGATACAGCTCGACATCGCTTCCCAGATGCGGTCGAGACCGGCATCGAGTTCGGCGGAGCTCATCTTCGTTTCCTCGTTGGCGCGCTTCATCTGCGCGATCGTCAGGCCCGAACCGCGTGCCATGTCGAGCATCTGCCTGGCGGAGGCGAAGGGATAGGGAATACGCGCATCGCCTGCCGATTTCCTAGGCGTACGCATGGCCTCCAGCTCGGTATCGGTCACCACGAAACCGCCGCCGATCGAATAGTAGATGCGTTTCAGGAGAAGCCGGCCGTCGCGGTCCAGGGCGGAAAAACTCATGCCGTTGGCATGGCCCGGCAAGGGCTGCTTCTTGTCGAAGATCAGGTCGGTCCGCGGCTGGAATTCGTAAGCCGGATGGCCGGGCGGGGCGACGCGGCCGCTGCGCTCCACTTCGCTGATGATCTCGTCCATCCTGTCGGGATTGACGGAGTGCGGCTCCTCGCCGACCAGGCCCAGTATGACCGCCCTGCCCGTTCCGTGACCGATCCCGGTGAACGCTAGCGAACCGTGCAGGCTCACCTTCAGGGCCGCGACATGCGCGCCGGTCGGCCGCGGCCAGTCGTTGGACAGAATGAGATCCAGGAAGCGGTTGGCGGCCGACATCGGTCCCATCGTGTGGGAGCTCGACGGACCGATACCAATCTTGAAAACGTCGAAAACGGACAGGAACATGGGAATCCGTGCGGTGATACTAGGATGGGCAAGCCTATGTCAGACCGCCGCCGTGTCTCGGCGGTTGCCCGACATCCGGTGAACCGGCCGCGACATGGTCTTAAATAGAAACGGCGCGGTACGAATACCACGCCGAGGACCGAAATTCTGGAATTTCACTGAGACGGTCAGATAGCGCCGAAAAGATACGCGAGGGCCAAGGCACCTGCAAATCCTACCAGCGCCTTGAAGGTCACGCCCCAGCAGGACTTCTGAACGGTATCTTCCATGTCGTCTCCAGGTTCTTGCCGCATTGATTAACGTCCGCTCCGGGTCGTCATGGCTAATGATCTATTAAAATCCCGCCGCCTGCGCAATCCAAAAATGGCGGAAACATGGCGGAGATCCAGGCTGGTCATGCTCGCAACGCCTGCCCAGCCCTAATAGTTCCCTTCCGGATGCAGGAGGCTTGCCGCCGAAACCGAAACAAAGCATGACGGGACGGATCAAGACCGATTCCGACGGTGAGGCCTATGACGAACGCTGATTATGTTGCGCTTGCCCTCTTTGCCGTGCTTTGGGCCCTTTATTCCTGGGTCACCGCCGGCGCCGGCTCACGGCTGTTTCCGCGCGCCAGCCTCAACCGGGCGATGGCAGAACGGCGGAAGGACTGGATCTACAACTCGCTCCGCCGCGACCTGAAGATGATCGATACTCAGATTTTGGCGGGTCTGCAGAACGGCACCGCCTTCTTCGCCTCGACGTCGATCTTCGCGATCGGCGGCTGTTTCGCGCTGCTGGGCGCCACCGAACAGGTGGAAGCGGTCTTCCGCGACCTGCCCTTCGTCGCTTACGGCGGCCGCACGGCCTTCGAACTCAAGGTGGCCGGCCTCACCTTCCTGTTCGGGTATTCCTTCTTCAAGTTCGGCTGGTCCTACCGGCTGTTCAACTACTGCACCATTCTTTTCGGCGCCCTGCCGATGATGCACGACACCCATGCCGACCGCGCTGCTGCCGAACGTGCCGCCGATCAGGTGGTGCGGATGAACACGATCGCGGCCGGTCATTTCAATTCCGGCCTGCGGGCACTGTTTTTATCGGTCGGCTATCTCGGTTGGTTCATCGGGCCCTATATGTTCATCGCGATGACCCTTGTCGTGGTCGTCGTGCTCACCCGCCGCCAGTATTTCTCCGAGGCCAGGCTGGCGATCATGGACCGCGGGACGCCCTGACATTTAATCCGGAAAGACAAGCAGTGACTGGTGCCGAAACCGAAAATCACGCCCCGCGGAGACCCCGCATCACGCTGATCGATACGCTGCGCGGCGTCGCGCTCATCGCCATGGCGACCTATCACTTCACCTGGGATCTCGAATTTTTCGGCTATGTCGATCCCGGCACGGCGACCCAGGGCGTCTTCAAGGTCTATGCTCGCGCCATCGCCAGCTCCTTCCTGTTCCTGGCGGGCGTCAGCCTCGTTCTCGCGCATTTCCCGGCGATCCGCTGGCAATCCTTCTGGAAGCGTTTCGCCATGGTCGCGGGTGCCGCGCTCGCGATCAGCATCGCGACGCTGATCGCCTTTCCGGGCGAATGGATCTATTTCGGCATCCTGCACAATATCGCGCTGTCGAGCCTGATCGGCCTCGCCTTCCTGCGCCTGCCCCCACTTCTGACCGGCGCGATTGTCGTTCTGGTCATTGTAGCAATGATCGTCGACTACAGCCTTGTGCCCGGCGCCCTAGATTCGGCCCTGTTCGACGCCCGTTACCTGAGCTGGCTCGGCTTTGCCGAAATCCCGCCCCGCTCGAACGACTATGTGCCGCTGTTTCCCTGGATCGCCGCCCTGCTGGCCGGCGTGGCGGTCGCGCGGGTCGCGCTATCGCGGAACTGGCTGCCGAGGCTCGCCGCCGTCCAGACGCAGCCGAACCTGCTCTCGACAGCCGGCCGCCACAGCCTGATCGTCTATCTCGTCCACCAACCGGTGCTGATCGCGCTCGTCTATCTCTTCTCGCTCGTGCACCCCGCCCCCCCGCCCGACCCGCGGATCGGCTATGTCCGAAGCTGCGAAGCGGGCTGCACCGGCCAGGGCAACGACCGCGGTCTCTGCCAGAAATTCTGCGGCTGCACGGCCGACAAGCTCATCGCCCAGTCGCTGATGACGCAGCTGCAATCCGGCACCATCGCGCCGCAGGACGAGCGGGTGCAGTCGCTCGCCGAGCAATGCTCGATCGAGGCGCAATAGCCGGGTTTGTGGAAGATCAGGTCCCGACGCCGATTTCGGCAAGCCGGGTCAGGCAGGCTTCCTCGACATTGTCGAGTTCGCTCAGCGTGTCGTCGATATCCTTGCGTTTCTGCCGCAGGTCGTTGCGCTTCTCGTCGAGGCGCGTCATCAGGAGTTTGAGCTGCCCCAGCTCTCCCGGCGGTTCCTTGTAGACCTGAATGATTTCGCGGATCTCGGCGATCGTGAAGCCGATCCGGCGGCCGCGCAGGATTTCCTGGATCAGCCGGCGATCCGTTGCCCGGAAAAGCCGCGTGCGACCCCGGCGTTCGGGGTGGATCAGCCCCTCGTCCTCATAGAAGCGCAGCGTGCGGGTCGAGACCCCGAATTCACGCGTCAGCTCCGTAATGCTATAATATTTGTTCACGATCATGTCCTGCTACTCGTCAGTCAAACTAATTGACTTTTACGTAACAGTCAATTTTTGAGGTCAGCCGACCATGAACCACCAGGTCGCGAGACCGAGAAACGAGAAGAAACCGGTCGTATCGGTAATCGCCGTGACGAACACCGCCGACGATACCGCCGGATCGGCCCCGGCCCGGTCCAGCAGCAGCGGGATCATGATGCCGGCCATGGCGGCCGCAAACATATTGATCAGCATGGCGGTGGCGATCAGCCCGCCGATATGGACATCGTTGAACCACAGGCCGGCCACCATGCCGACGAGACAGCCGATCACCACGCCATTGATCAGGCCGACGCCAGCCTCGCGTCGCGCGACGCGCCAGGCATTGTGAATGTCGAGATCGCGGGTCGCAAGCGCCCTCACCGTCACCGTCATCGTCTGCGAGCCGGCATTGCCGCCCATGCCGGCAACGATCGGCATCAGGATGGCCAGCGCCACCACCTGCTCGATCGTCGCTTCGAACAGCGAGATCACCGACGCGGAAATGAAGGCGGTGAACAGATTGACCAACAGCCACGGCACGCGGGACCGCGAGGTTTCGCGGACCGAGTCGGACAATTCTTCGTCGCCGACGCCGGAGAGGCGCATGATGTCCTCCTCCGCCTCTTCCTGGATGACGTCGACCACGTCGTCGATGGTCAGCACGCCGACCAGCCGGCCGTTATCGTCGACGACGGCGGCCGAGAGCAAGTCGTATTGCTCGAAGAGCCGGGCTGCCTCTTCCTGGTCCATGTCGGCCGGAATCGGGTAGTTCGTCTCCCGCATGATCGTCTCGATCTTCACCTGCCGCTTGGCGCGCAGGATGCGGTCGAGGTCGAGCACGCCGAGCAGCTTGAAGGTCGGGTCGATCACGAAGATCTGGGTAAAGCTCTCCGGCAGGTCCTCCTCGTCGCGCATGTAGTCGATCGTCTGGCCGACGGTCCAGAACGGCGGCACCGCGACGAATTCCGTCTGCATGCGGCGGCCGGCCGACTGTTCGGGATAGTCGAGCGCGCGGCGCAGCCTCACCCGCTCGGTGAACGGCAGTTGCGCGAGAATCTCTTCCCGGTCCTCGTGGTCGAGGTCTTCGAGAATGTAGACCGCGTCGTCCGAATCGAGTTCGCCGATCGCCGCCGCGATCTGCGCGTTCGACATCTGGTCGACGATCTCCATGCGGATGTTTTCGTCGACTTCGGTCAGCGCGGTCAGGTCGAAGTCGTCGCCGAGCAGCCGCACGAGCGCGTGGCGCTGGTCGGGCAGGATGGCTTCGAGCAGGTCGCCGAGTTCCGATTCGTGCAGGCGCGCCACGTGGCTGCGCAGGAAAAGCGTGTCGCGATCGGCGATCGCCGCCCCGACCATGGCCAGGAAGTCGGCGCGGATCGAGCCGTCCTCGGAATAGATGTCGTCACCGGCATCGTCGGTCTTTGTGCGCAGGCGGTGATCCTCGCCGATATCGCTCATCTGCCGCCCTCGCTGGTGGTATTTGACAAAAGGAGAATGGCGGCAAAAAACATATTGTCAACAACCGGATAGCCGCATCCGGCGCTATTGCTCATGCCACTGGTTTTCCTGCTAGAACAATTGCCGTTCCGGGTCCAGAGCGCATGGCGAAACGATGCGGAAAAACCCCGAAGGGCAGCGAGAGGAGTTCGAAAAGTGGCCATCCGGACCATCCTGAAATATCCCGATCCAGGCCTGTCCAAGCCCTGCGAACCGGTCACCATCTTCGACGCGAGCCTGACTGCGCTGGCCCATGACCTTCTCGATACGATGCGGGCGGCACCCGGCGTCGGCATCACCGCCGCGCATGCCGGCGTCTTCACCCGGCTCGTGGTGCTGGAACTGTCAAGGGAAACCGGCCCGCGTTTCTACGCCAATCCGGAGATTTTGGTCTCCTCGAACGAGCTCATTCGGCACATGGAAGGCAGCGTCTCCATGCCCGGCGCCAACGACGAAGTGGAGCGGCCTAAAAGGATCCGGTTCCGCTACCAGGATCTCGACGGTGCCGTCCATGAAGAGGACGCCGAGGGTTTCTATTCCATCTGCATGCAGCACGAGATCGATCAGCTCGACGGCATCTTCTGGCTGAAGCGGCTGTCCCGCCTGAAGCGGGATCGGCTGCTGCGCAAATGGGGCAAGGGAAAATAATAAACCCGGACCGAACCAAATCCGCGTTCGCCCGTTGTGAGGTCGCAAGCCCAGCGAGGAGCTACGACCATGAATGCGACAGCAGACAAGACCGCAGCCGAACTCGAACGCCAAGTATCCGAGCGTCTGGCCGCGTTGCCGGACGTCGATTCGTCGACGATCGAACCCCATGCCGAGGGAGCCAAGGTTGTCCTCGAGGGTTCAGTCGATACCGTGTTCTCGGCCAGGAAGGCCGTATTGAGCGCGGAAACCGTGGATGGCGTACATGATGTCGAAAGCCATCTGACCCTGACGGGTAACAAGGATGGCGCATCCACGAGCCATTGAAGCGAGATGCCCGGCGCACCAGCCCTTTTGTGAATTGGGGGTGCGCCGGGTCCATTTGGACTGACAGGAGGTGCTCGTGCCGGGCAAGAAAAAAGCTGACGATATTTCCCGCGAGGAAGATTTCCGCGATTACGATGACCGAAATATCGATGAAGGCTGGCCCTATGACGACGCAACCGGCGCCCGCCCTGTTGACAATGCCGCCTATGGTGATCCCAAGGCCAATTTCGACGCGGAACGCAATCGCGGTTATCAGGTGGACAGCGTCGAGCGCGACGGATCGGAAGAGCGGTTGGTCGACACCATCCGCCCCGGCACGAAGGGGATCGAGGAGGCCGACGATCTCGAAGAGCGGGTCACCGACGCGATCGACGAGCTCGATATGATCGACATGGCGTCGATCGACGTGCATGTGGAGGATGGCACCGTCACGCTCGAAGGAGCCGTCGACGATGCGGCCACCTCACGCAAGATCGCCCGACGAATCCAGCGCGTCGCCGGCGTCCGCGAACTGGTCAACAATCTCCGGCTCGAAGGTGTCGACAGCCACATTCCAGACGACGACTAAGGGGTACGGCTAACCGATCGTCAGCGAAATTTCCGGCGAAGTTTTCAGCGTGTTGCTGACGGTGCAGATTTCCTCCGCCAAATGAGCGATCTGCAGCCGCTGCTCGTCGTCGAAATCCCCTTCGACGCGGAAGTCCACGATGAACCTGGTGATTCTGGAGGGCCCCTCGTGGGCCTTTTCGCCCGTCACATGCACCCTCACCTCAGAGAGCCTGTCGAGAAAGCCGAGCTTGCTCGCGGCGATCCGGCCGCTGAGCACGAGGCAGGCGGCCAGCGACGAAAACATCAGGTCCAGCGGATTGAACCCCGGCTCCGAAGCGCCGGTGACCACTTCCACATGTCCCTCCGTCTCGCTCTTCACCTGCGGGTGACCCACGCGTCCGAGGACGGCGGTCGCACCGATCGGCCGTGTCTTGATCTTCAGCTCGACCATGGGCTTCTCCTTACCTTGCAACATAGGTACCGGGATCAATCCATCAGATAGGCCTGCAATTTCAAGGTCGCATTCGGACTTTTCTCGCTATAGCCGATAACGTCGCAATTCGTCTTGCTGCGTAGCGGCGCCTTGCCATGCAGGAAGTAGCTAGATGTTTTGGCGTGGTAATAGCCGACCACGAAATAAGGGGCCGGTTCGCAACCCTTCTTGAATGTGTAGGCGACGCCGACTGCCTCCCCCATATGCTCGATCCTGCCCTGGAACAGCAGCGTGTTCGGCTGGATTGTGCCGACGATCGATGGCTTGGGATCATGATAGGTGATGAGCCCATACTTGTAGCTGACATGCATGAACGAGTCGTTGTGGATGAACGGTTCGATATTCAGGCTGTCGTTGAGCGGGTGGTCCGTGTCTCTGGTGGAGGCAAGCGCGAAATCCCTCTTCTTGACGTAGGGATTGAATTCCGCGTCCAGGGTGGGAAAGCCCTGCGGGCAGAGCGTCGTCCAGAGATGCGCCAGGGTAAGCCCGCCCGCTGCATTGTTGGGCTCGACGATCGTGCCGGTCTCGTCCCTGAAGCGGAACCGCCCGGGTGCCCTGATATCGTCATGCTTCTCCCAAACGCCGGCGAAGGTGAATTTCCGGCCGCGATGGTCGATGAGTGCGCCGGCATCGCAGTCGGCGCTTATCTCCGCCTTGGTGCTTGCACCGTCCAGGCTGCTTTTGATGCAGTCGTTGATCGCCGTCTTGCCGCGGCCCGCAAACCAGTTCGAGCAGTGGTCGCCTGCATCCTGTCGCGTCATTTCTGCGACGATATGGGCATTGGCCGTGCCAATCCCCTCCGCCACCTTGACGGAAAGCTCCGGCGAATGAGTGTCTGTGGAAATCGTTTCGGCGGAGGCGGCGATGGTGGTTGCCAGAAGGCAGGCGAATACCTGCGCAAAGATAAGCGTCTTCATGTCTTTTCCCCAGATGTCCCAATCGACGGGATTAAGGGAAAAACCTAAAAGGAACGGGAGCTTGGCCGCTAAATTTTTAGCGGCCGGTTCTGTCCGCCGCGATACAGGCAACAAAAAACCCGCCGAAGCGGGTTTTTATTTTGGTGCGGTCGAGAAGACTCGAACTTCCACGTCTTGCGACACAGCGACCTCAACGCTGCGCGTCTACCAATTCCGCCACGACCGCATCGTGGTAGATGCCGACTTGCGCCGGCGGGGCTGCATGTAGCAAAAGCATTTGGGGTGCACAAGTGCGCCGTGACAGATTTTTGAAGGATAAAAACTCTTCTCCCGAATGCCTATATAAACCGGGCTGAAAATCGGCCTCTTGCCGCACCCTTTTGTTTTTGCCAGAAGAATTTCCATGCTCACACGCACCGACCTCAATCTGTCCATGCTGCCCCAAACAGGCTCGCCGCCGGTGCGCTGGCGAATCTCCGATGGCCTGGTCCCTTACGAGGAGGCGGTGGCCGAGATGGAGCGCGAGGTGGCGGCGATCGCCGACGGCCGTGCCGACGAGCTCGTCTGGCTGCTCGAACACCCGCCGCTTTACACCGCCGGCACCAGCGCCGACGCCGCCGACCTGATCGAGCCGGATCGTTTCCCGGTGTTTTCCACAGGCCGCGGCGGCGAATACACCTATCATGGCCCCGGTCAGCGGGTCGCTTACGTGATGCTCGACCTCAAGCGCCGGCGCCAGGACGTTCGCGCCTATGTGGCGGCGCTCGAGGAACTGGTGATCCGCACCCTCGACATGATGAACGTGCGCGGCGAACGGCGCGAGGACCGCGTCGGCGTCTGGGTGCGCCGGCCGGAAAAGCCGCTTCTGCCGGATGGTACGATGGCGGAGGACAAGGTGGCCGCCCTCGGCATCCGCCTGCGCCGCTGGGTGAGCTTCCACGGCCTCTCCCTCAACGTCGATCCGGACCTCTCGCATTTCACCGGCATCGTGCCCTGCGGCATCAGCGCCTACGGCGTGACGAGCCTCGTCGATCTCGGCCTTCCGGTGATGATGGCCGATGTGGATATGCGCCTGCGGGAAGCCTTCGAGGAAATCTTCGGCGCCACGGCCTCCGACCCCGCCGGCGCCTGATCTCGGCTTGAACATTGCCGCCCGCTGTGGTTGAAGAACCCGGTTCCTCGAAAGTGCCGGGCATGCCCTCTTCCACACCTGAAAATCCGCTGAAGGGCATGGCCATCATGGCCACCTGCATGGTCATCCTGCCGCTGATGGATGCCATCGCCAAATACATGGCGACCTTCGAGGCGATGTCGCCCGCTCAGGTGACATTCTACCGGTTCTTCTTTCAGCTGGTCTGCATCCTGCCGCTTGCCGTCTTCACCGGGGCCGCGATTTTCCGGCCGAAGCGCCCCTGGATGAACCTGCTGCGCGGCGTGCTGCATGCGGCAGCCAGCCTGATGTTCTTCGCGGCGGTCAAATACATGCCGCTTGCCGATGTCTTCGCCATCTATTTCGTCGAGCCGTTCATGCTCACCATGATGTCGGCTATCTTCCTGGGCGAAAAGGTCGGCTGGCGGCGGTGGCTGGCGATCGTCGTCGGTTTCGGCGGCGCAATGATCGTCATCCAGCCGAGCTATGCGATCTTCGGCTGGACGGCGCTGCTGCCGGTCGCCTGCGCCTTCCTCTTCACGCTCTACCTCTTCCTCAACCGGGCGATCGGCGAAGCCGATTCGCCGCTCGTCATGCAGACCATGGCGGGCGTCGGAGGAACGCTGTTCATGGCGGCGGCCCTGGTTATCGGGGATAGCGCGGGGGCTGCGGATTTTACCCCATCGCTCCCAGCCTCCTGGCTCGGTCTCATTCTGCTGATGCTTCTCGGCTCGATCTCGGGCTACATGCATCTGCTCGTGGTTCGCGCCTTCCGGCTGGCGCCGCTGTCGCTGCTGGCACCCTTCCAGTATTTCGAGATCATCTCGGCGACCGTGCTCGGTTACGCCCTGTTCGGCGATTTCCCGACCGCCTCCAAATGGCTCGGCATTGCCATCATCGTCGCCTCCGGCCTGTTCATCATCTGGAGGGAGCGTTCCAAAACGAAGCAGGTGGAGCCCGTTTGACGGCGTTGTTTCCCGCCGGTTAACCGCGCTTCTTTTCCGCCTCTCAACTTCTCTCAATTATCACCCACATTCAGTTTCATGATGAAACGGAGAAATGAAGATGAGCGGGTTCCGCTTTTCTTTTCCGGCATGTGTCATCGCCGGGAAGGGTCGGATTGTGGCCGACGATATTTTGATGCTGCGCAAATACGCGTTCCCGGATGGCATTTGCTCCTCCGAAGACGCGCTCGCTCTTCTTGCGCTGAATGATTCCTGTCCCGGACAAAGCGCCGAATGGTCGACCTATTTCGTCGAAAGCCTCACGGCGTATCTCGTGCGCGGCACAGAGCCAATCGGACGCATCGACGACGCGAAGGCCGGCTGGCTGATGCGCACGATCGCCGCCGACGGCGCCGTCCGTTCCGCCCTGGAACTCGAACTTCTGCTGCATGCCATGGAAGTCGCGTCCGATGTGCCGGAAAGTCTCTCGGCCTTCGCGCTCGACCAGATCCGCCTTGCTCTCGAGCCCGGCGCGCGGGGCGCCTACCGTAGCATCCGCCCGGCCTCCGCCGGCATCACCGCCTTTGACCTCACCTATATCTGGCGGATTCTGCGGGGAGCAACGGAACGTGGCCGGCTGATGCTGTCGCCGGTCGAAGCGCTGGTCCTGCGCGGGATCGACGAACTGGCCGATGCCGAGGCCCATCATCCCGCCTGGCGGGAGATCATCGCGGCGGTGACGACATATGAAAGGCCGAAGGAAGTGCTGCGGTCGGGTCCCTGGCTGGTGACCGATGCCGGGCATCGCCTGACGCAGGAGGTGGCGGCCTGACGAAGCGCCGGTCGCGCGCCGTTGCACGGCTGCTCGTTCACATTTTAGCGGTTGGCTAAACCGCCTGGAAAATCAATCGGCCTAATGGTGTCCGTGATGATCGGCCAATGGCGAGCCGACAGGCTCCGAGGTCGCTATGACGCCTACCGTTTCCGCCGTCCTGTTGCTGACGATCAATCTCGGTCTGCTCTGGCTGCTGATGGCCGCGCCCGTCGGCCGCCGCACCATCACGCTGCAGCGGACGCTTGAAATCGCTCCGGAACGCCTGTGGCACGCGTTTCATCCCGGCGGCGAGGAAGCGAGCTGGAACCCTTCGATCCTATCCTCGGGGACGGTAAAGAACCGCGGGGGGATCGAGATCGCCTACAGCCATCCCGATCGCCACGGCGCGCCGATCCGGCGGGTCTTTAAGGTGGAGGAAAATGTCGATAGTACGCAGCGCAGCTACGAGAGCCGTGCACGCGTGGTCGATGACACCGCGCTCGACATTTCCTTCTGGCGCAACTTCGAGGAATACCGCGCCGTGTCGGCCGCGCCCGGCGGTTCCACGATCACTCTCGCCCAGACGGACGACTATCGCGGCCTCGCCGTTTACCTGTTTCGCTATTTCATGATCCGCCGCGAGCTTTCGTCGCTGACTGCCTGGCTGAGAAACGGCCGGCCGAAAACAGGCGGCATAATCGAACACCCGGTCGTCCAGATAGTCCTGGCGCTCCTCTCGACGCTGCTGCTCTGGCCCTTTTTCGGGCTCACGGCGGCAGGCCTGACGATCTCCATAATCCTCACCCTGGTCATCGTGCTGCACGAACTGGGGCACATGGCGGCCTATCGCGCCTTCGGGCATGAACGGGTCAGGATGATCTTCGTGCCGTTTCTCGGAGGTATCGCCATCGGCGGGCGGCCCTACAACAGCCGCTTCGAAGTCGCCACCTGCGCGCTCATGGGCGCAGGCATGTCCGCCTTCCTGGTACCGGTCGTGATTTCAGTCCACGACCTATCGACGGCCCACCTATTGTCCTCGTCCCTGCGTGAACCGGCTCTGGTGTTCCTGCTGATCCTCGGGGCCTTCAACCTTCTCAATCTTCTGCCGATGACCCAGTTCGACGGCGGCCGGGTGCTGAGACAGATCTTTCCGACCCGCAGCCTGCTTGTCACCGGCAGTTTCGGAATCACGCTTTTGATGCTGTGGGTCGGTTACCGGATCGGGCTCTCGTCGACAGCCCTGATCGCGGCACTGGCCGTCTTCACGCTGATGAGCCTGATGGGCATTTCCTCCGCCAAGCCGCGCGAAAGTCTCGATCCCATGCATCCGGGCGAGCGGCTGATGGCAGGCCTCGGTCTTTATGCCGCGGTCGCCATCCATTCCTACGGTATCGTATACGCCTGCGACCGCCTTTTCGGCTGATTACCTGCCGTCGATATCACTTGGCATCGACGTCTCCGCCCATTGACATCAACCCGCCAAGCGGCTCCAAAGGTTACATGAAAAGCGAAAACCCCACATTACCGTCCGGCTATTCCGCCGTACCTCCGGGCAAGATTGCCACTGTCGTAACCTGCCTCGAAATGTTCGAAAGGCCGCGCAGGAAGACCGCGACGGCGCCGGACACGCTGGCCTTGGAACGCTGGCAGTCTCCTGCTCCCGACGCATACCGCGCTCTGTTTCGCGCGGTCGGCGAGAACTGGATGTGGGTCTCGCGGCTTGTCATGAGCGACGACGAACTTGCCTCGGTGCTCAACGATCCGAAGGTCGAGATTTACGCGCTTCTAGACGGCGGCCGCCGGATCGGCCTCCTGGAACTCGATTTCCGGGAGCAGGGCGAATGCGAGCTCGTCTATTTCGGCCTCGTCACGGGTGCGATCGGCAAGGGCGCCGGCCGTTTCATGATGAACTGGGCGATCGAGAGGGCCTGGGCGCATCCGATCCGCCGTTTCTGGGTGCATACCTGCCACTTCGACCACCCGGCCGCCATGCAGTTCTATCAGCGGTCCGGGTTCACGCCCTATGCCGTGATGGTCGAAGTCCTCGACGATCCGCGCCTGACCGGCCTGATGCCCCGCACGACGTCCCCGCACGTGCCCATCATCGGACCTTGATCAGCTCACCGAAATACGACTGCGAACGGCTCGTTCCGGCTTGAGCCGGCCCCCTCGCCTGTGCAAAGGTCGCGCCCGAATCTAAAAAGCCAAGGGAGAGCATCATGGATGTCCGCGCCGCCGTCGCCGTTCAGGCTGGCAAACCGCTCGAAGTCATGACCGTACAGCTCGAGGGCCCGCGCGCCGGCGAAGTGCTGATCGAGGTGAAGGCGACCGGCATCTGCCATACCGACGATTTCACCCTGTCAGGGGCCGATCCGGAAGGCCTCTTCCCGGCGATCCTCGGCCATGAGGGCGCCGGCATCGTCGTCGACGTCGGTCCCGGCGTCACCTCGGTGAAGAAGGGCGATCACGTCATCCCGCTCTATACGCCGGAATGCCGCGAATGCCCGTCCTGCCTGTCGCGCAAGACCAATCTCTGCACCGCGATCCGCTCCACCCAGGGCCAGGGCCTGATGCCGGACGGCACCTCGCGCTTCTCGATCGGCAAGGACAAGATCCACCACTATATGGGCTGCTCGACCTTCGCCAACTACACCGTCCTGCCGGAGATCGCGGTCGCCAAGATCAATCCGGGCGCCCCCTTCGACAAGGTCTGCTATATCGGCTGCGGCGTCACCACCGGCATCGGCGCCGTCATCAACACCGCCAAGGTGGAGATCGGCGCCACCGCCATCGTCTTCGGGCTCGGCGGCATCGGCTTGAACGTCATCCAGGGCCTGCGGCTTGCCGGCGCCGACATGATCATCGGTGTGGACCTCAACAACGACAAGAAGGCCTGGGGCGAACGCTTCGGCATGACCCATTTCGTCAACCCGAAGGAAGTCGACGGCGATATCGTGCCTTACCTCGTCAATCTGACGAAGCGCGGCGCCGACCAGATCGGTGGAGCGGACTACACGTTCGACTGCACCGGCAATACCAAGGTCATGCGCCAGGCGCTGGAAGCGTCGCATCGCGGCTGGGGCAAGTCGGTGGTGATCGGCGTTGCCGGCGCCGGCCAGGAAATCTCCACCCGGCCCTTCCAGCTCGTCACCGGCCGCACCTGGATGGGCACCGCCTTCGGCGGCGCCCGCGGCCGCACCGACGTGCCGAAGATCGTCGACTGGTACATGGAGGGCAAGATCGAGATCGATCCGATGATCACCCACACGATGCCGCTCGAGGACATCAACAAGGGTTTCGAGCTGATGCATGGCGGCGAATCGATTCGCAGCGTAGTGATTTATTGAGCGCGGTTCCGACACGTTCCGGGCTACGCTCCAATGCTGCGAATAGACCTAGGATTTAACTCCGTTTAATGTGAGGAACGCAGAAGATGTACAAGTTCGAAATCTACCAGGACAAGGCCGGCGAATACCGTTTTCGCTTCAAGGCTTCGAACGGCCAGTCGATGTTCTCTTCGGAAGGGTATTCGGCCAAGGCTTCCGCCGTTTCGGCCATAGAATCGATCAAGAAAAACGCACCCGGCGCAGCAGTCGACGACCAGACGACCTCCGTCGCCTGAGCCATATCCTGCGCGTAGCCCGCTGGGCGGGCTACGCTGCCTCCCGTCCTGCGGGAGGTCGCCGGATTGGGCCGGAGTTATCCATTCATGATCTATGTCGACGCCGATGCCTGTCCGGTCAAGCCGGAGATTCTGAAAGTCGCGGAACGCCATGACCTCGAAGTGACGTTCGTCGCCAATTCGGGCCTGCGGCCGTCTCGTGATCCGATGGTTCACAACGTCATCGTCTCGGCCGGTTTCGACGCCGCCGACAACTGGATCGCCGAGCGCGCCGGACCCGCCGATATCGTCGTTACCGCCGACGTGCCGCTGGCGGTACGCTGTGTTGCATCGGGCGCGCTGGTGACCGGCCCGACCGGCCGGGTCTTCGACGAAACCAATATCGGCATGGCGAGCGCCATGCGCGACCTTGGAGCGCATCTGCGCGAGACCGGAGAGAGCAAGGGCTATAACGCCGCCTTTTCGCCGCGCGACCGCTCGAAATTCCTGGAAACGCTGGACAGGCTCTGCCGCCGCGCCAAATCAGCCACGTGAGCGATCGGAAAACCCGGATGCCGAGCCCCTGGCGCAGAGTGACCTATCACCGGCATGGCCCGTTCTTCGCCGGCACCATCGCCTCGCTGGTCTGTTTGCCGTTCCTGCTCCTTTACGTGCCGCAACTCGCGCTCGGCATTGCAGTCATCGTCTTCTTCCTGATCTACCTCGTCATGATGGCCGCCCGCATTCCGAAGCTCGATGGCGCCACGTTCAGAAAGAAAGGCCAAAACGACGACGAGCCTGCGCCGGTCATCTTGGGGGTAACTTTGCTCGCCGTTGCCGCCGCCGTGGTTTCGCTGTTCGAAGCGCTAAACCGTTCGCAGCCTGCGGGCCTTGCCTCCGTATCGCTTGCCTTCGCATCCGTCGTGCTCGGCTGGCTGACCATCCACACGATGTTCGCCATGCATTACGCCCACCGCTTCTGGAGGCCGGACGAGCAGGCCGAGCAGAACGTGGCGAAACGCGGCGGCCTGGACTTTCCCGAAACCGACGAGCCCGGCGCCTACGATTTCCTCTATTTCTCGTTCGTCATCGGCATGACCGCCCAGACTTCGGACGTCCAGATCACCACGACCGAGATGCGCCGCATCAACCTCCTGCATGCGGTCGTGTCCTTCTTTTTCAACACCGTCCTTGTCGCCGCGGCCGTCAACGCCGTCGTTTCGATGGGCAATTGATATCCTTAAGGAGCACCGATGAAGGTCCTTTCCCAGAACACCGCCTTCGGCGGCATGCAGGGCGTGTTCATGCATGAATCCGAAGCCTGCAAGTGCGAGATGACCTTCGCCGTCTTCGTGCCGCCGCAGGCGATCAAGGAGCCCTGCCCGGTTGTCTGGTATCTCTCGGGCCTTACCTGCACCCATGCGAACGTCATGGAAAAGGGCGAATACAGGCGGATGGCCGCGGAACTCGGGCTGATCGTCATCTGCCCGGATACCAGCCCGCGCGGCAACGACGTGCCCGACGAAATCACCGACTGGCAGATGGGCAAAGGCGCCGGCTTCTATCTCGACGCAACGGAAAAACCGTGGGCCGAGCACTATCAGATGTACACCTACATCACCGAGGAACTGCCGAACTTCGTCAGCCAGCATTTTCGCATGGACATGGAGCGCCAGGGCATTTTCGGTCATTCGATGGGCGGCCACGGCGCCATGACGATTGCGCTGAAGAACCCGGAGCGGTTCAGAAGCTGCTCCGCCTTCGCGCCGATCGTCCAACCCTCCACCGCCGACTGGTCGGCCCCCGCCCTCGAGAAATATCTGGGTCCGGATCGCGCCGCCTGGCGGCAATACGACGCCTGCGCACTGGTCGAAGACGGCGCCCGCTTTCCGGAATTCCTGATCGACCAGGGCAAGGCCGATGGCTTCCTCGAAAACGGCCTGCGCCCCTGGCTGTTCGAGGAGGCGGCCAAGGGAACAGATATCGACGTGAAGCTCCGGATGCACGAACGCTACGACCACTCGTATTACTTCATCTCGACCTTCATGGACGACCACCTCCGCTGGCACGCGGAACGGCTGGGCTGACCCTCACGGAAACAGTGCGGTCGCCATGGTAGGGCGGCGCTGGCCGTCGAGGCGGAATTCGCCGGAGATGCGATCGGCGATCTTTTCGGCGAGGTCACGGTCCACGGTGTCCCCGTCCAGCAGGTAGATCGAAGTCTTGAACGTTCCCCTGGCGATCGGCTCGCCGGTGTTGACCGATATCGCCTGCACCGTCACCTTCGCCTCATGCCGGCTGCCGATCAGCATGGGCACATGCGACATCTCGTCGATGCGCACCGAGATGATCGTCCGCGGCAGGGCGATCGACCTGACGGTTGCGCGGATCGCCTCGTCGACCAGCATGTCGGTGGCGATCACCAATCCCTTTGGCACATCCGGCCGCGCGGTCACGAAGGCGCCGCGCACGTCATAGAGAAGTTTTTCCTGCGCCGTATTTGCCTGTTCCAGACGGAACGACATCAGCGGCAGGACCGTCAAAGCAATCAGACAGAAACGAGACAGACGACGAACCATGAAGGGACCTGCAAGACGGCACCTTCAGATGTTCCAACGAACAGGGTTAGAGAACGATTAAGCCGAGGGCTTCAAGGCAAGAAAAGTTTCGGTCGCCGCCCGCATTTCCTCGAACCGCTTGGCGCGCCGATGCTCGGCCTCCGCGTCCGCGCCCCAATGTTCGTTCGTCCAGTCCTCGTCGAGGTGGGCGAGCGTCCAGGCCTCGTCGACGGTCAGGTGGCCTTCCGCAAACGCGAGCGCCAGGATCGCCGAGCCGGTCAGCGTCGTCACCGTGTGCAGCACGGCGAGTTCGATCGGCGTATCGTATTTCTTCAGCGTCACCGCAAAGGCTGCGGTCGCTTCCTTCGGCTGCTCCTGCGGCATTACCCCTTCGATCAGGATGAAGCGGGCGCCGAGCTCGTTTGCGGCCCAATCGACGATCGGGTCCCACAGCTCGCTCTGACGCGCGACCAGATTTTCCGGTGCTTCGGCGCGGTAGCAGAGCAGATCGCTCGACGAGAACCGCAGGATATCCTCGAACACCGCTTGGCGGTCGGTCGCGATGCCGTCGATCGCCGTGTTGACGAGCCGCGTCACCGGCATGGTGCCGGGATCGATGACATCCACCTGGTTGGCCCATTCGTCGCGGATCAGTTCGGCAAGCCGTGCCGTCGGAGCGACGAGCCCGTTCTTGGCCGGCGTCCTGACCGGTCGGCCGTCGAGATGGATGGCATGGCCACCCTCGCCTTCCGCGACCGACACTTCCTTGTAGAAGCGCTTCGGCAGCGGCTTGTGCATCTGAATCTGCGCCCGCCGCGTCGGGTCCGGATGGCTCAGCGCTTCGGATGGATCGGGAAACATGTCACGCATGGAAATAAAACCTCAGCCGATATGGCTCAGCAACTCGCTCGGATGATGGATGATGGCGTCGGCTCCGGCCTTGTTCAGCTCGTCCACCGAGGCGTAACCCCAGGCAACGCCGATCGCCGTGGCCCCGGCCGCCTTCGCCATCTGCATATCGTAAATGGCATCGCCGATGACAAGAGTGTCGGAAGGTTTCATGCCGGTCTCGTCGCAGCATTCGGTCACCATCGCCGGATGCGGTTTCGAGGGGCAGTCGTCGGCGGTGCGCGACACCATAAAATACTTGTCGAACCCGTGCGTCTCCACGACCAGCTTCAGGCCGCGCCGCGATTTGCCGGTCACCGCGCCGATCAGCAGGTCCTTGCGCGGACCGATCGCGTCGATCAGCTCGCGAATCCCTTCGAACAACGGCTCCCTGAAACCGAGATCCTGGCGCACGACGGAAAACAGCGTCTTGTAATAGGCCATCATCTCGACGGCTTCTTCATCCGCATGTGGCTTGCCCTGCATGCGGGCGATCGCGATGTCGAGCGTCAGCCCGATGATCGCCTTGGTGTCCTCCACCTTCGGTTCCGGTTTGTCGAAATGGGCGAAGGTGCGGCGCATGGTTTCGTGGATCAGGTTCGCGCTGTCGACCAGCGTGCCGTCGCAATCGAAAAGGACCAGTTTCATTCTTCGTCGTCCCTGCGGCCGTTTTCCATATCGAAGCCGAGAAGGTTCCAGCTCTGCACCATATGCGGCGGCAGAGGTGCCGTGACCTTCAGCCGTCCGCCGTTCGGATGCGGAATGTCGATATGGCGCGCGTGGAGATGCAGCTTCTTCTGGATGCCGCCCGGGAAATCCCAGTTGTGGTCGTCGTCGAAATATTTCGGGTCGCCGATGATCGGATGGCCGATATGCAGCGCATGGACGCGCAGCTGATGGGTACGGCCGGTATAGGGCTCCATCTCCAGCCAGCAGAGCGTCTGCGCCGCCATTTCCAAAACGCGGTAATAGGACACCGCGTGGTCGGCGCCGTCCTCGCCATGCCTGGCGATCCGCATGCGGTCGCCGTCCGGCGTCTGTTCCTTCACCAGCCAGGTGGAAATCTTGTCCTCGTGCTTGCGCGGCACGCCCTTGACCAGGGCCCAATAGGTCTTCTTGGTGTCGCGTTCGCGGAAGGCCGCGGTCAGCTTCTGCGCGGCACCTCGGGTGCGGGCGATAACCAGCACGCCTGATGTGTCGCGGTCGAGACGGTGGACGAGCCGCGGTTTTTCGCCCTTGGGGCTGATCCAGCTGTCGAGCATCTGGTCGATATGGCGCGCGACGCCCGATCCGCCCTGGACGGCCAAGCCCGCCGGCTTGTTGAGCACGATCACCTTCTCGTCCTCATGCAGGACCATGCGCGACAATAGTTCGAAATCGCTGGAATGCTTGAGATCCTTGCCGGCGATCGGACCCGCCTTCTTGGCATCGACCTCCATCGGCGGAATACGCACCGTCTGTCCCGGCTGCACGCGGGCGTCGGATTTCACCCGTCCGCCATCGACGCGCACCTGTCCGGAGCGCAGCAGTTTCTGGAGCGGTCCGAAGCCGAGGCCCGGGTAGTGGATCTTGAACCAGCGGTCGAGACGCATTCCCGCTTCGTCCGCTTCGACGCGGATATGCTCGATGCCTGCCATCAAAGCTCTTTCATATCTGGGTGTGGGCCGGCGGCCCTTTGCCCGGTCTTTAGAGCATTGCCCGCCCGAGCGCCAGTCCGGCGAAAACCGCACCGAGCGAGATTGCAACGCTCGCGACGATATAGGTGACGCCCACCATGGTCGCGCCCCGCTCCAGGAGCGACACGACATCCAGCGAAAAGGCAGAGAACGTCGTGAAGCCGCCGAGAAAGCCGGTAATGATCAGCAACCGCATTTCGGGCGACGCATCGAAGCGCCGGACGATCAGCTCCGCAAGGAACCCGATCGCGAACGAGCCGGCGATATTGACGGCAAGCGTCCCCCACGGAAAGGCCGGCCCCCCCAGGCGCAGCGCCCAGAGCCCGACGAGATAGCGGCAGACGGAGCCGATCGCTCCGCCGATGGCGACGAGAAGCATGTTGATCATGGAACTTTCTCTAGGACAGAAACGAGAATCGTCAAATCGATAAAATGCCGACGTTTTGTTTAAAGGGGAACAAATCAGGGCCGCCGTAATTATCATATTCTGAGAAAAGAGAGTGATAGGCGAGATGACATTACTGGTCAGCATATCGGCGAGCACCGCCGCACTCGCCATCGAGGCTCTGAAGCCGGGACGGCGCATCTCGGCCAAGGATCAGGTCAAGGACATCAAGGCCGATTCGGACCGCAACCAGCGCCGAGCCGAAAACGCCAGCGACCCCACCGATACCGAATTCATGATCCCCGCCACCACCGTTTCGCTCGACATGCTCACGGCCGACCAGAAACCGCGCCAGCAGGTCACGTTCAGCCAGGTCGAGTCGGCCTATCGCGATCTCGACGATTGATATCGTCCGGCGGGCCCTCATGCCGCCACGCACCGGATATTCTGCCGCCCGCTCCCCGAGCGGGCTTTTGCGTTCCGGTGATAGTCGATGAAATCGGCGGCCGGCAGCGGTTTGGAGAACAGCCAGCCCTGGCCGAGATGCACGTCGTGAGCCTTCAGATAGTCCGCCTGCTCCTCCGTCTCCACGCCTTCGGCGACGATCTGCAGGTCGAGCGTCTTCGCCATCTCGATGATGTGGCCGGTGACCGAGCTGGTGGCGCTGTTGCGGCCGATCGTGTCGACGAAGGACTTGTCGATCTTCAGCGCATCCATCGGCAGCCCCTGCAGGTATTGCAGGCTGGAATATCCCGTGCCGAAGTCGTCGATCGCAACCGAATGGCCTCTTTGCCGAGCCGCCGTCAATGTCGTGCGCGCCGCCTCGATGTCGATGAAGCCGCGTTCGGTGGCTTCCAGCCAGATCTGCCCCGCCGCTATCCCAGTCTTCGCGAGTTTCCTGTCGAGAACGTCGAGTATGCGCCCGGTGGTGACGTCGGCGGCGGAAAGGTTGACGGCGATATGCAGCGCACTCTCCGCCCTGAGCAGTCCCCCGAGATCGGCAATGATCGCTTCGATGACCTGGTCCGTAATCGGCAGAATGAGCCCGCTCTCCTCGGCGAGTGGAATGAACAGGTCCGGGCGCACCAGCGATCCATCCGGCCTCCGCCAGCGCACCAGCGCCTCGGCGCCGACGCAGATGCTGGTCTTGAGCTCGATGATCGGCTGGTAATGGACGATGAATTCGCGCTTGCGCACCGCGATTGCCAGCTCGCCGAGCGGTGACAGTCTTTTCTTGGACAGCCAGACCACCACGCCGACAATGAAGATGGCGACGAAGGCACCGACCGGCAGCAGCAGGAGCTGTTCCTCCCTCAACCTGCCGGTCAGGTTGGAGCGCGGTTCCATGGCGATTGCGATCAACCCCTTGTCGCGTGCGATCGCGTAGAGAACAGAGGAGGTCATGCCGTTCTTCGGCTCATCGATCAGGGCGTTGACCAGGTCCGCTTCGGGAGAGTTGAGTTCGTTGATCAGCATGCCCTGCCGGTTGGCGAGCGCCAGGGAAATGTCGGCGTCCACCAGGATGTCGACGAACCGGGCCGGATCGACCAGCACGTTATAGGGGCCGTAATGCAGCCCCATCATCGGATTGCCCATGCTGACCGCCGGCTGCACGCGGGTGGCGACTTCCACGCCGTCCGGCGTCATGTAATCGATCCACGGACGGTCGACGTTGCGTTCCTCGATCCCCCAGGAGGTGCATTTCAGCAGGCCGTTCTCGAAATAACCGACTTCCTTGACCGAGGGCGTATTGAAGGCGATCACCCGCATCCGGGCGATATGCTGCTCCGAACAGGGCACCAGGCGCGGATAGGCGAGCGAATCGAGCGCCGCCCGCGCGTCCTCGAACGTCCTGCTCGCACGCCTGATCGTCTGCTCGGCGAGCCGTTCGAGATTGTTCTGCTGTTTCTCGACCGTGATGACCCACGAAATGTAGACCATCGCGACAATCGGAACGATTGCCCCGAGCAGGCCGAGGAAAACGGCCGCCGCAATCACCCGAGAACGCCGCAGTTCCATTGCCGAAACCTTTGATGAGAGGTGTTGGCGATATTCATCGCGGACTTCTGTTAAGATTCCTTGATGCAACTCGATCAGGTTGTATCGAAGCAATTTCTAAAACCCCGCCGGTTGCGCCGCCTGGGCGGAAACCCGTCGGCTCGCTAGGTCCGCTTGCCGGCAAAACGCAGCGGAAGTCCGTCGAAGGCCTTGATTTCCTTGAGGACGAAGGTCGTCTGCATTTCCTTTATGCGCGGTAATCGCCGCAACGTCGACATGGCGAAGTCCGCATAGGCGTCGAGATCCGGTGAGACGACCTGCAGCAGGAAATCCGCGTCACCCGCAATGCTGTAGCAGGCGACCACCTCGTCGAGCCCGATCACCTCGGCCGCACGATCGATATCAGTTCTTCCCTGCCGGTGCCGATCCTGCAGGCGCCGGCGGATACGATCAGATCTCTGATGCTGAAGGCCATGGAGCAGCCCCAGAACCACGCCGTCGTGCCCTTTCCGGCCTTCGCCAGATCCCTGCACGACTACCGCGACTACGAGGCCGCCTTCCCCGATCGCGATCTCGCGGAAGAGGCAATTGACGGCCTTGGCCTGGCCGGGCCTTCGAAATGGATAAAGTCGCTGACCGGCAGCCTCAAACTGCTGCGCTAGAGACGAAGAGCCCGCTCCGGGGAGCAGGCTCTTTCGATCTTCACTTGTGTACGTGGCCGCCCGGCCCCGCCGCCTCGACCGGCAGAGTCATGTCGATCTTGCCAGCCTTCTCGAAGGTCAGGGTCACCGGGACCTTGCCGCCCTGCTTGAAGGGTTCCTTGACCTTCATGAACATCAGATGCAGTCCGCCGGGCGTCAGTTCGACGGTCTTGCCCGCCGGGATGGCGATCCCGGTATCGAGCTTGCGCATTTTCATCACCTCGCCCTGCATCGCCATCTCGTGCAACTCCACGGCGCCCGAGGCCGGCGACGAGACCGAAACCAGCATGTCGTCGGACTTGCCGGTGTTCTTGATGGTGAGATAACCGCCGCCAACCGGCTGGCCGGGCAGCATCGCCTTGGTGAAGGCGCTGGTGATTTCCAGGTCGGCAACCTTGGCGGGCACATCTTGAGCGGCCGTAGCTCCCGCAATAACAATGCCGGTCGCGGCGAAAATGCCGAGGAATGCGAGTTTGGTGAAAGTCTTCATGGAATATCCCCATGCGGTGACGGCATCCGTGCCGGTCTACCGCGATTGATCCGAGAGCGTTAGAGCATCAGATCGAAATCGGGGGCGCGCGGGATTTCGGACGGGCGACGGCGGTCGTGCCGAGCAGTCGGGAAAATTGGCGCAGGGGGTTGGCCAGCGAGGCGCGCTCGCGACCAGGCCAGATTTCATCTCCCGGCGGGGGCAGGATGACCGATGCGGAGAGCAGGCAGACTTCGCAGAGCGGCTTTGCGGCCGGCGTCCGGTGACCGTGGTCGCCTTCCGAGCAGATGTCGGCAAACGTGCCGTCCGGCAGGCGATAGGCCTCGCTGTAGGAATCGAGCGGCGCTGCCGCCTGGACCGGCTGATGGGCAAATCCCATCAACAGCAGCAGCATCGCGCAGAGAATGCGCGTTGAGTTCGCCGCCGTGTTGAGCCGTGCCGTCATCGTCTCGCCTGTCCGAATGCCTGCCGGAATAACCCAAATCGCGGCAAAGCGCAAAAGCCCTTTTTGCCGCGGATTTTTCGCTCATTTCGCCAGCCATTGCATTAGGTCAAATCGCGTTTGCTGCGCTGCGACAAAAATAGTGTTCCATGCGACATGCAGGGCTTGCCAAATGGTGAGCGAGGTCGATAATACCGTCCAGACTCGCTGGGAGAAGCCGCTTCAATGCGGTGCCGAAGGAGCAACCGCCCCGGAAACTCTCAGGCAAAAGGACCAGCAGTCGACCGACAGGAACTCTGGAGAGAGGCCCGAAGAGGGCCCGCCGAAGGGATAACAATCTCAGGCGACAAGGACAGAGGGGGCTCATAAACCGGTGCGTCACTGCGCCTGAATCTGAGCCGGCGCTTGAAATGCGCCAACCCTGGAGGCGTCCTTGGACGATCAGACCGTTCTCAAGACCACCCCGCTTCACGCCCTCCATCTGTCGCTCGGCGCCAGGATGGTGCCCTTTGCCGGCTACGACATGCCGGTGCAATATCCGGCCGGCGTGCTGAAGGAACATCTGCACACCCGCACCGCTAGCGGCCTGTTCGACGTCTCCCATATGGGCCAGGTCGTCATCCGTGCGAAATCCGGAACCTACGAAGACGCAGCGCTTGCGCTCGAAACCCTCGTGCCCGTCGATATCCTCGGCCTGAAACCCGGCCGCCAGCGCTACGGCTTCTTCACCGACGACACTGGCGGCATCCTCGACGACCTGATGATCACCAACCGCGGCGACCACCTGTTCGTCGTCGTCAACGCGTCGTGCAAGGATGCCGACCTCGCCCACATGCAGGCGCATCTGACCGGTTGTAATGTGGAACTCCTCGAAGACCGCGCCCTTCTCGCCCTGCAAGGCCCGCGCGCGGAAGAGGTGCTGGCGGCTCTCTGGCCTGATGTGGTCGACATGAAGTTCATGGACGTCCGCGACGCATCTCTCCACGACGTGCCCTGCATCATCTCCCGTTCCGGTTATTCCGGCGAGGACGGGTTCGAGATCTCGGTTCCGGCAGACCAGGCCGAGCAGATCGCCAAGGCGCTGCTCGAAGACCTGCACTGCCAGCCTATCGGGCTTGGCGCCCGCGATTCGCTGCGCCTCGAAGCCGGCCTCTGCCTCTATGGCAACGACATCGACACGACCACCTCGCCGATCGAGGCCGCGCTCGAATGGGCGATCCAGAAACCCCGCCGCACAGGCGGTGCCCGTGCCGGCGGTTTTCCGGGCGCCGACCGCATCCTCGGTGAACTCGCGAACGGCACCTCCCGCCGCCGCGTCGGCCTGAAGCCGGAAGGCAAGGCGCCCGTCCGCGCCCACGCCAAGCTTTATGCGGATGCGGAGGGGAAGGCCGAACTCGGCGAAGTCACCTCCGGCACGTTCGGCCCCTCGGTCGAAGGGCCTGTCGCCATGGGCTATGTCCCGACCCGCTTTGCCGAACCCGGCTGCCAGATCTTCGCGGAAGTGCGCGGAAAATACCTTCCGCTCACGGTCGCGGCCCTTCCCTTCATCACCCCCACCTACAAACGATAATCCTCCGGAGAGAACCATGTTGAAATTCACCGCCGAACACGAATGGCTGAAGCTCGAGGACGGTGTCGCGACCGTCGGCATCACCTCTCACGCCGCCGAACAGCTCGGCGATCTCGTTTTCGTGGAACTGCCGGAAGTCGGCGCCGAGCTTTCGAAGGACGGCAATGCCGCGACCGTCGAGAGCGTCAAGGCCGCCTCCGACGTCTATTGTCCGCTGGACGGCGAAGTCATCGAGGTCAACCAGACGATCGTCGACGACCCCTCGATCGTCAATTCCGACCCCCAGGGCAAGGGCTGGTTCTTCAAGCTGAAGCTGAAGAACGCCGCCGACGCCGACGCACTGATGGACGAGGCCGCCTACCAGGACCTGATCGCATGACCACCGACTCGACCGATTTCCATTTCACCGACTACCAGCCCTACGATTTCGCCAACCGCCGCCATATCGGCCCCTCGCCCGCCGAAATGGCCGAGATGCTGAAGGTCGTCGGCTACAAGAGCCTCGACGCCCTGATCGACGCCACCGTGCCATCCTCGATCCGCCAGACGGCACCGCTTGCCTGGGGTCCGGCGCTCACCGAACGCGAGGCGCTCGACAAGCTGCGCGATACGGCCAACCGCAACAAGGCGCTCGTCTCGCTGATCGGCCAGGGCTATTACGGCACGATCACCCCGCCGGTCGTCCAGCGCAACATCCTTGAAAACCCCGCCTGGTACACCGCCTATACGCCCTACCAGCCGGAAATTTCTCAAGGCCGCCTCGAGGCGCTCCTCAATTTCCAGACGATGATCTGCGACCTGACCGGCCTCGACGTCGCCAACGCCTCGCTGCTCGACGAGGCGACCGCCGCCGCCGAAGCCATGGCGCTCTGCCAGCGCCAGGCGAAATCGAAGGCGACGGCCTTCTTCGTCGATGCCGCCTGCCACCCGCAGACGATTGCCCTCATCGAAACCCGTGCCGCCCCGCTCGGCTGGAGCGTCATCATCGGCGACCCGATGACGGATCTCGATCCCGTCGACGTGTTCGGCGCGATCTTCCAGTATCCGGGCACCAATGGCCATGTCCGCGATTTCACCGGCCTGATCTCCCGTCTGCACCAGACCGGCGCGGTCGCTGCCGTTGCCGCCGACCCGCTGGCGCTGACGCTTCTGAAATCCCCCGGCGAAATGGGTGCCGACATCGCCATCGGTTCGTCGCAGCGTTTCGGCGTGCCGGTCGGTTACGGCGGCCCGCATGCGGCCTATATGGCGGTCAGGGATGCCCACAAGCGCGCCATGCCCGGCCGCCTGGTCGGCGTCTCGGTCGACAGCCGCGGC
This sequence comes from Neorhizobium vignae, assembly GCF_000732195.1. Taxonomy (GTDB): domain Bacteria; phylum Pseudomonadota; class Alphaproteobacteria; order Rhizobiales; family Rhizobiaceae; genus Neorhizobium; species Neorhizobium vignae. The sequence goes on along the minus strand of NZ_JNNU01000007.1, from coordinate 278,858 downwards.
AACCGCGCCTACCGCCTGTCGCTGCAGACCCGCGAACAGCATATCCGTCGCGAGAAGGCGACCTCGAACATCTGCACCGCCCAGGTGCTGCTCGCCGTCATGGCCTCCATGTACGGTGTCTTCCACGGCCCGGACGGTTTGAAGGCCATCGCCCAGCAGGTCCACCGCAAGGCCGTGCTGATGGCCAAGGGCCTTGAAAAGCTGGGCTATGTCATCGAACCCGACACCTTCTTCGATACGATCACCGTCGAAGTCGGCCACATGCAGGGCCTGATCATGCGCGCTGCCGTCGCCGAGGGCGTCAACCTCAGGAAGGTCGGCGAAACCCGCATCGGCATCTCGCTCGACGAGCGCACCCGGCCGGCCACCCTCGAAGCCGTCTGGCGTGCCTTCGGCGGCAATTTCAAGGTCTCGGATTTCGAGCCCACCTGGCGCCTGCCGACCGCGCTCTTACGCAAATCCGACTACATGACCCACCCGATCTTCCACATGAACCGCGCCGAAAGCGAGATGACCCGCTATATCCGCCGGCTCTCGGACCGGGACCTGGCGCTCGACCGGGCGATGATCCCGCTCGGCTCCTGCACCATGAAACTCAATGCGACAGCCGAAATGCTGCCGATCACCTGGCCGGAATTTTCCGACATCCACCCCTTCGTGCCCGCAGACCAGGCGCTCGGCTACAAGGAGATGATCGACGACCTGTCGCAGAAACTCTGCCAGATCACCGGTTACGACGCCTTTTCCATGCAGCCGAATTCCGGCGCGCAAGGCGAATATGCCGGCCTGCTCACCATCCGCAACTACCACCTCGCCAAGGGCGACACCCACCGCGACGTCTGCCTCATCCCGACCTCCGCTCATGGCACCAACCCGGCGTCTGCCCAGATGGTCGGCATGAAAGTGGTCGTCGTGAAGGTCCGCGACAACGGCGATATCGACCTCGACGATTTCCGCGCCAAGGCCGAGCAACATGCAGCGAACCTTTCCTGCTGCATGATCACCTACCCCTCGACCCACGGCGTCTTCGAGGAAACGGTGCGCGAGATCTGCGAGATCACCCACGCCCATGGCGGCCAGGTCTATCTCGACGGCGCCAACATGAACGCCATGGTCGGACTGTCCCGCCCCGGTGACATCGGCTCGGACGTCAGCCACCTCAACCTCCACAAGACCTTCTGCATCCCGCATGGCGGCGGCGGTCCCGGCATGGGCCCGATCGGCGTCAAGGCGCATCTCGCCCCGTACCTCCCCGGCCACCCGGCGACGGACGGACGCGAAGGTGCCGTCTCGGCCGCCCCCTTCGGCTCGCCGTCGATCCTGCCGATCTCCTGGTCCTACTGCCTGATGATGGGCGGCGAGGGTCTCACCCAGGCGACCAAGGTGGCGATCCTCAACGCCAACTACATCGCGGCACGCCTGAAGGGTTCCTATGACGTGCTCTACAAGTCGGAAGCCGGCCGCGTCGCCCATGAATGCATCATCGACACGCGCCCGCTCAACGCATCCGCCGGCGTTTCCGTCGACGATGTGGCAAAACGCCTGATCGACTGCGGTTTCCACGCCCCGACCATGAGCTGGCCGGTCGCCGGCACGCTGATGATCGAGCCGACCGAATCGGAGACCAAGGCCGAGCTCGACCGGTTCTGCGATGCAATGCTGGCGATCCGCGAGGAAGCCCGCGCCATCGAGGAAGGCCGCATGGACCGGGTCAACAACCCGTTGAAGAACGCCCCGCACACGGTGGAAGACCTGGTCGGCGAATGGGACCGCCCCTATTCCCGCGAACAGGCCTGCTACCCGCCGGGCGCCTTCCGTGTCGACAAATACTGGTCCCCGGTCAACCGCGTCGACAACGTCTATGGCGACCGCAACCTCGTCTGCACCTGCCCGCCGCTGGAGGCCTACGCGGAGGCGGCGGAGTAAACGCCGTCCATCGGCACCTCGCCCTCTGGTCTCCCTCTCGTGGCAAGGGGGGCGCCCACGGAACGCGAGGCGGTGCGGCAGTCTTAACCCTCCCCCTTGTGGGGAGGGTGGCCGGCAGGCCGGAGGGGTTTTCATATGGAGCGAAACCCCTCCCCACCCTGGCTGGGTTGAACCACTCGTCTCACCCCGTCCTTCGCCCCCCCACAAGGGGGAGGCGCTCCACGCACGCCCCCTCGCTCCGTTCCGGCACATCTGTGCCGCGCCGTAATACGCTTCCCTTACCCTTCCCGTTCAATCTTCCTTGAAGCTCTTGCCCTAAAACATCTGTCATCGGGTTTGGGGATGCTTGCCATGGGTCTGTCGGCGGTGATGAACATTGCGGTTTCGGGCATGCAGGCCCAGGCGAAACGCCTCGCGACCGCGGCGCACAACATCGCCAATGCCCAGACCCCCGGCTACAACCGCCTCGACACGCAGGTCTCCTCGCTCCCCAATTCCGGCGGCGTCACCACCACCGTCACCCCCTCCACCTCGGTCACCTTCCCCGAAAGCTCGAATGTCGACATGGCCAGCGAGATGCTCGACGCCTTCACCTCGGCGCAGGGCTTTGCCGCCAACGCTGCGGCGTTCGAGACGGGCGCGGACATGTGGGCGGTGCTGATGAGCATCAAGCGGGATTGAAGGAGCCGTCTGCCTCACGCAGACGGCGTTAGGCGAGAGTCTGGCACGATATGACTGCTGTCGGCCCTGACTGATTGACGCTGCAGGTCGCATGAATGGCCGCTATTCATTCTGTGCGGCAAGCCGTTTGGCTAGGATACCGATCAGGATCACGGCAATAACAAGAAACACGGCGCCGACAATCCAAGCCGTAGGTGTGGAGTAGACCTCAGCGATGGCTCCCGCCAAAATCAGGCCCAAAGCTGCTCCGAGTTGCTGTATCAGTGACCTCAGAGACAGCATTGTGGATCGCTCGCGGTCTTCTACGCATCGATGCAGAATACTGCTGGCCGGCGTCTCAGAAACACCAAGGAGAACAGAATAGAGGATGAAAACCGTCACAAGGCCGACGATGCTGCCTTGTAAAGCCAATGCGATCTGAACGCCCGCCAAGCAGGCAAAAACCGCCGCAAGTGTAATCGCGTGCCGCCGTCTGAAAATCCGGCTGATCCGTGGAGACAACCATGCGCCGAATGCGATTGAGAAGAAATAGGCAGCGGTCAGGACACCGATAATTGTATTTGCATAGCCTTCCTCCAACATGGGCTTTGCATGGGTCGGCCAGATCACCTCTACCGGGTTGGTCGCCATTAGGAAAAACGCCAGAGCTGCCAAAAGTACCGACAACGCCGGATGTCTCAGTGCGAGAAGACCTGCGTCTTTGACCACCAATGGTACAGTTGCGAACCCCTGTTTCAGAGCATGGGGGTTCAGCGGGCGCGGTTTTTCCACAATGAAAAACAGGGTGTAGACGAACACCCCAAGCATCACTGCCAAGCTCGCCGCGTAAGACACATCATAGACACTGAAACCCAGTCTCTCTGCCACTGAGCCAAAGAGATCGGGCAGAAGGCCCCCCAAAACAGCCCCCACCGCCAAGCCCATGGCATTGGCCCAATGCGCTTTTGCGAGAGCGGGTTGAACATCCACATTCGGCGCAGCGGCTTTAAAGGTTTCAACGAACCAAGCGTCGAGCGTGCCCGACCGTAGTGCACGTCCAAGACCGATGAAGGCAAATGAGAGCGCGAGAACATAGAAATCGCTTGTCGAGAGAAAGAGTGCAAGGGAGATCAAGCTGACGACAACCGCGGCCAGAAAGACCGGCTTGCGTCCAATGTTGTCGGCCAACCCGCCGAACGGGAGTTCCATCGCCATGGTCGTGAATGAGTAGACCCCAAAAACTAGTGAGATCTGGAAGAGGTCCATGCCTCGATCGGTCAAGGCCAGTGCAACAACGGCAACCGTCAAACCCATCGCAAAACGATCGAGAAACTGGTGGACCTGAAATACCCGGATGTGCCGTCTCGCCGGAACGGTCAGCGCAGCCAAGGAGAAATCTAATTCAATTGCCATGGTCGCACCTTCGGCTTTGCAGGCAACTTGCGCAATACCTCGGTGGACCCGGGCCTCATCTAGCGCACACTAAAGCGGTCGTTCGAACAAGTGCGGCGAAAGCCCGGTTTGTCCCGCAAAGCAGCCATGGTCTTATGCATTTGGCATTGGCTTTTTGCGTGGATTATAGTTTGGGGGGTTAGTAGCCCCTCCTCAACGGGGATACTCCTGAACACGTCCTCCAACCCTTTCAACACCTTACCCCAAATCTCCATCCTCTTTCATCCCCTCCCTTCCAACCCGTGCCTACAATCCCGCCGTTCCGTCGCGGATACACCGGCAGGCGTGCCGGCGAGGCGGGACCGGCGCGGACGTCAAGGGCAAGACGCAAAACCTTGGCGTTCGGGTTCGCGGAAAATGGTCTCCCTCCGGCGACAACGGGGAGAGATGAAGGCAACGGACCGAGCCTTCGTCTCTTGAAGCCCGAAAGCGCGCGCCGGACGTGCCTGTGCGGCACACATGGTGGCTGACCGGATGGTGTCGCCGGATTTTTCAAAGTCCGACCGATACCATCGGAGAAACCGGCGGAGATCCATGGAAGCCTTGCCGATCGAATCGGATGGGGCGTCCCGGGTCATACGAACACCGTCCGGAAGAGCCACGGCAGAGGGACCGGAGTCGCGGGCATAAACCGCCGAACGGGGCGCTGAGAGGTGTCACCTAAACTAAAAACTTACGAGGCAGCTTTCAGCGCCCCGTCCGATCCTCGGGTCTCGCTTGCCCGCCCGAGGATGACGAAAAGAAACTCAAGCTCGCCAAGGGAGGAGTGTGTCCGATGGAAGCTCGAAAATCTCCGCCCTCACCCAGCCAGCTTCTTCTCCTCGGGTTGAGCCCGAGGACCGCCGTCGATATCGACCACCGCAAAGGCGGCCGCAATGACCTCCGGCCCGGCACCCGGCCGGGTGGCGTCGGTGGAAAGGATCTGGCGAAACCGCCTTGCGCCGGCAAACCCCTGGAACAGCCCGACCATGTGCCTTGTGACGTGATGCAGCCGCCCGCCCCGGCCGATCAGTTCCGCCGCGTAGTCCGCCATCGTGTCGCGCAAGGCCAGCCAGTCGAATTCGGCGGTGGCGACCCCCGCAGACTTGTCACCCGCCAAAAACGCGTCGACACCGGCGAGTATACCGGTATTGTGATAGGCGGCGCGGCCGAGCATGACCCCATCCATATGGGCGAGATGGTTGGCCGCCTGTTCCAGGTCGGCGATGCCGCCGTTGATGCCCAGGAACACGTCCGGGTTTTCCCGCTTCATGGCATAAACGAGGTCGTAGTCGAGCGGCGGGATTTCGCGGTTTTCCTTCGGCGACAGCCCCTGCAGCCAGGCCTTGCGGGCATGGATCCAGACGGCATCCGCTCCGGCGCCGATCACCCGCGTGAGGAAATCCGGCAGAACCTCGGTGGGCTCCTGGTCATCGACGCCGATCCGGCACTTGACGGTGACCGGCATGTGCGACACCCGCTTCATCGCCGAAACGAGGTCGGCCACATGCGCCGGATCGCGCATCAGGCAGGCGCCGAACGTGCCCGACTGAACCCGGTCGGACGGGCAGCCGACGTTGAGGTTGATCTCGTCATAGCCGTAATCGGCAGCGATCCGCACCGCCTCGGCAAGCTTTGCCGGATCCGAGCCGCCGAGCTGCAGCGCGACCGGATGTTCTTGCGGCGAATAGGACAGCAGCCTCTCGCGCGGCCCGTGGATGATCGCATCCGCCACCACCATCTCGGTATAAAGCAGCGCGGATTTCGACAATTGCCGATGCAGGAAACGGCAATGCCTGTCGGTCCAATCGATCATCGGCGCGACGGCGAAAACTGGAGCCTTGAAATATCCAGCCTTATGAGCTGCTTGCGTCACTTTCTTCACCGTCTTCTTTATATCCGTCTTCGCACCGACCCGCCGTTTCGGGCCTGCACCGGGTACAATCTAGCAAATGGAATTGCGATATACCAAACGAGCAGACGGCCATCACCGCGATTGCCGGCCTGCACGTGCAGGGATGCCGCGTCGGCTTTCCCTACTCCATCGACCCTATCGGGGTCAATTTCGGAGCTATGCGGGATCTGCTGGAGAAATCCGCGGCGGCGATCCGCCGTTGCAGTTCCCCGCGCGTGCCGCCTCCTCCTGGATCCATCGTCAGACCCTCATGCCCATTTCGGAAGATACCGGCTGGGTCCGGACAGTGCCGCGCTGCGGCTTCCTCTCCGCATCATTCCCGACCGTTGGGATGAACGCGGGCGAGTTCGAGGATCGTGAACGCGCCAGGACGACTTCCTTCGCGTCACGGATCGCGAAAGTCACCGACGCGATCCGGTCCCGCGGCTTGCGCCATCATGAAAGGCTATTCGTTGATCTCGGGCTCGACGACCCTTGCCAGGTTGCGCAGCGACTCCTGCCAGCCGAGATAGCAGGCTTCGGGCGGGATGACGTCCGGCACCCCTGCCTGCGTTATATTCATCTCTGTACCGACCGAAACCTTCTTCAACGTCACCGTGACCTCCATTTCGCCCGGCAGGTTGGGATCGTCAAATTTGTCCGTGTAGCGGACAAGTTCGCCCGGGACGAGCTCAAGAAATTCGCCGCCGAAGGCATGGCTATTGCCCGTCGTGAAGTTCCGGAAGGACATCCTGAACTTGCCGCCGACTTTCGGTTCCAGGTGATGCACAGTGCACAAGAAGCCGTTGGGCGGAAGCCATTTGGTAAGCGCGTCAGCCTCGATGAAGGCGCGATAGACCTTTTCCGGGCTGGTTGCCAGAACGCGATGCAGGCGTATGGTGTTCGGCATGGTCGTGATCCTCTTAAATCGTGGAATGGACGACTCTAAGGACGAACCAGACTTTGCCAACCCGACATCCTCCCGTCTCCTTTCAAAAAAATGTTCCGCCTTCCGGGCAAGTGCCGGACGGTAGACCCCCAATACCGACCGGCCAGACCTCAGCCTTGAAAAAGCAACAGATCACGGCAACTATGTTAGCTGGCTAACGTCTTGCGCTGCAGTTCGATTCTCCATCCGGCCGATTATTTACGGAAATGCCATGCCCTTCATCATTGCAATCATCACCATCGCCGGACACATAGCCCTCCTTCTCTGGGGGACCCGGATGGTGCAGACGGGCATCCAGCGTGCTTTCGGCCCCAATCTCAGGTCCTTTCTCGGCAGCGCGCTGAACAATCGGATAAAGGCGTTCTTTTCCGGACTGGGCGTCACGGCAATTCTCCAGAGCAGCACGGCGACCGGGCTGATGGCATCGGGCTTCGCGGCCGACGGGCTGGTGGACCTTGTCCCGGCCCTTGCTGTCATGCTGGGCGCCAATGTCGGCAGCACGCTCATCGTGCAGGTCCTGTCCTTCGACGTTGCCGCCGCGTCACCGGCTCTCGTATTGCTGGGCGTCCTGATGTTCCGGCGCACGCAAAATCCGCAGGTCCATGACCTCGGTCGCGTGTTCATCGGGCTCGGCTTCATGCTGCTCGCCCTGCATCAACTGATCGATGTGCTGACGCAATATGCCGATACGCCGGCCTTCGCTGCGGTTCTTTCAGCCATATCGACCACGCCGCTCCTCAGCCTTCTGCTTGCGGCCGCGCTGACCTGGGCGGCCCATTCCAGCGTCGCGGTGGTCCTGCTCGTCATGTCACTTGCGAGCCAGGGGCTAATCGATCCCTACCAGGCCTTCGCACTGACCCTCGGCGCCAACCTGGGAACGGCGATCAATCCGGTTGTCGAGGGGCAGACCGGGAAGGATCTTGCGGCCAGACGGCTTCCGATCGGCAACCTGATCACCAGGATTCTCGGCGTTTTTGCAGCGTTTGCGCTTCTCTCCCCGATTACGGCACTGATGATCCAGATCGAGGGTGATGGAGCCCGGTTGGTCGCGAATTTCCACACGGCATTCAACCTCTTGGTCGCGGTCGTCTTCATGCCGTTCCTCTCGCCCTTCGCAAACGCTCTCGTCAGGCTGCTGCCGCAGCGGATCGACGAGAGCGATCCCGGCCATCCGCGATATCTCGATCCGTCCGCCAAGGAAACGCCGGTCGTCGCGCTGCAGGGAGCGGCGCGGGAAGTCCTGCGGCTGGTCGACGTGCTGGAGGAGATGCTGGCGGGAACGAAGGCTGCCTTGACGAGCACCGATCGCCGCGCCCTGGCGGAATTGCGGCGGAAGGACAACGTCCTCGACCGCCTGAATACGGCGGTCAAACGGTACCTCACGTCCATCGACCCGGAAGAACTCAGCGATATCGACCGGAGACGCCTCGACGAGATTCTGCTGTTCTCGACCGGCCTGGAACACGCGGGCGACGTCATCGACCAGAACGTGCTTCCCCATCTCGTCAAAAGACTGCGCCGAGGCATGACCTTTTCGAAGGAAGGGCAGCATGAGCTCAGCGGCCTGCTGGACCGCCTCTCCACCAATCTGCGCACCGCCGCTGCGCTTTTCATGTCGCAGGACGAGCGCGTCGCACGCATGCTCGCCGACGAAAAAATCGTCTTCCGGCGGGCGGAGCGTGACGGGACCAACGCTCATTTCCAGCGGCTGCGCGAAGGCGATTTCGATACGGCGGAAACCAGCTCTCTCCACCTGGACCTGTTGCGGGATTTCAAGCAGATCAATTCTCACCTCGTCGCAGCCACGGCCTATCCGGTTCTGGAACGGCAGGGCGAGCTGCTGCAAAGCAGGACCACCCACCAAAGCGTCGGCGACCAGGTTCAAAGTTAGCCGCGATTGCGCCTCTTGCGACCCCGCGGCTCAAATTCGACGAGCAGCGACTTGAGCTCGATCTCGCGAACGCGTCGTGCCGCCTCATCAGGGCTGACCCATTCGAGAATACGCTGCCCCTGTTCCTTGAAGCCACCCGCGACCTCCGTGACTTCAATCTGGAACACGTCGACGATACAGGGGGCCACATCGCCGTCGTCGAGTTCTTTCAGGTAGGTATAGCGGCCGACCGGCTTCTTCTTCACCGTCCCGCGTACGCCTGCTTCTTCCCAGGCTTCCGTCGCCGCCGCCTCGAACGGCTTTTTTCCCTTCATGGGCCAGCCTTTCGGGATGACCCACCGCCCGGCCTCGCGCGAGGTGATCACCAGGATTTCGACGCGAGGGCCATCCCCCCGATACCGAAAGCACAAGGCGCCGTATTGTTGGCGAAACGCTCCGGCGAACAGCCTTCCCGGAACTGTCGCAAGTTGCTTGAGCAGCGTCTGGGACCTGTCCGGTCGTGGCTTGCTGCGTTTTTTGGTGGATTTCATGCGGATCAAACTGTCGATTTTGCGTGTTGCTTCAATTGCCCGAGCATGTTTATGACACATTTATGACAGTCAGCCGCATGGAAGGTCGCACGGTATGATGAGTATTTTTCGGAAGCTGATGCCGCGCGAAGACAAATTCTTCGAAATGTTTTCCCAACACTCCAAAGCTGTCGTTGCGGCCGCCCACGCGCTTGATCAGCTCCTCAAGGGCCACGAGGTCGAGAAGAACTGCGAGCTGATCGTCGCATTGGAGAATGAGGCCGACGACATCACGCGGGACGTTCTACTCGCCGTCCGGCGGAGCTTCATCACGCCCTTCGACCGCGGCGACATCAAGGACCTCATCCAGTCGATGGATGACGCGATCGACATGATGCATAAAACAGTCAAGACGATCAGGCTGTTCGAGCAATCCGGCTTCGATCCGCTCATGCAGCAGATGGGTGGCGAAATCGTCAAGGCGGCGAACCTCATTTCGGAAGCAATTCCCCTCCTCAACAAGGTGGGCACCAATGCGCACCGCCTTGCGGCGATCGCCGAGGAGATCACCCGCGTGGAAGGCCGGTCGGACGACCTTCATGACCAGGGTCTGAAAGACCTGTACCGGCGTCACGGCGCGCGCGGCGATGCGATGGCCTACATGATCGGCAGCGAGATCTACGGCGAACTGGAGAAGGTTGTCGACCGTTTCGAGGATGTTGCCAACGAGATCAGCGGCATCGTTATCGAGAACGTTTGATGGATATGTCTCTCGCCTTGCCGCTTCTCGTCGGGCTGATCGCGATCGCCCTGTTCTTCGATTTCCTCAACGGTCTTCATGATGCGGCCAATTCCATCGCGACGATCGTGTCGACCCGCGTCCTGCGGCCGCAATATGCGGTCGCCTGGGCGGCGTTCTTCAATTTCATCGCCTTCCTTTTCTTCGGCCTGCACGTGGCTGAAACGCTGGGCACAGGCATCATCGATCCAGGGATCGTTTCGCCCCAGGTGATCTTTGCCGCCCTCATGGGGGCAATCATCTGGAATATCCTCACCTGGATCTTCGGAATTCCGTCCAGTTCCTCGCACGCACTCGTCGGCGGCCTTGTGGGCGCCGGCCTGGCAAAGGTCGGCTTCAGCTCGATCGTCTGGAGCGGTTTGGGCAAGACGGTAGGGGCGATTTTCCTCTCGCCGGCCATCGGCTTCCTGCTGGCCCTCGCGCTCGTGCTCCTGGTTTCCTGGCTTTTCGTCCGGCAGACGCCATTTGCGGTCGACCGGACATTTCGCGTGATGCAGTTTATGTCCGCCTCGCTTTATTCCCTCGGCCATGGCGGCAACGACGCGCAAAAAACGATGGGCATCATCGCGGTGCTTCTGTTCAGCCAGGGATATCTCGGCTCGACCTTCTACGTGCCTTTCTGGGTGGTGATCACCTGCCAATCCGCCATGGCTCTCGGCACGCTCTTCGGTGGGTGGCGGATCGTCCATACCATGGGCTCGAAGATCACCAGGCTCAACCCGATGCAAGGCTTCTGCGCCGAGACGGGCGGAGCGTTGACACTGTTCGGAGCGACCTGGCTCGGCATTCCCGTCTCGACGACACACACGATCACGGGAGCGATCGTCGGCGTCGGGGCGGCCCGGCGGGTTTCGGCGGTACGCTGGGGCCTCGCCGGCAACATCGTGATCGCCTGGATCGTGACCATGCCGGCAACTGCGGCGATATCTGCGGCATTCTACAGCGTGGCGGATCTGCTGCAATAAATGTGATCTGCCGAGGGGCCGACTTGCCGTGGAGAGCCTCCGCGGCAAGTCGGTTCGTGGCGACTGAAGGATAGTTGGCGCAGTTTCAGCCAGCCAGTGCCACCGCGTCGGCGCAGGCAGGAATACGAGCCGGCGACAACGGGTCGGTTGCCGCAAGCCAGACCGCCTCGGCAACGTCGAGTGGCCGGGTGACCGCCGACTGCTCCTGCTCCCAACCGGTAGACACCCTCTGCACCAGACCGGCATACGCCTCGGGAAAGCCACCCTGAGCCTGCATGCGAGACCGCGTGTTATCCCCGAAACGGGTCTCGGGCGCCCTTCCCGGCTGCACCAGGCGCACCCGCACATCCAACTCCTGGAGTTCCAGCGCCAGCACCTCGCTGAAAGCACCTACCGCAGCCTTGCTCGCCGTATAGATCGAAAGCAGCGGAAGCGGCTTCAACGTCACGCTCGACGCCACATTCACCACGACGCCGGTTCTCCGTTGCCCGAACAACGGCACTTCCATCGCGTCGTCGGCCATTATCCCCTGGCATCCGGGATGGTCGCCCGAAGAGCCTCCGAAAGCTGCCGCAGACTGTAGGGTTTTGGCAAGATCTCCACGCCTTCCGCGGTCGCGGCGCTCTTGAGCACGTCCGCATAGCCCGATGTGAGCAGGATCGGCAATCCTGGATGCCTTTGTTTGACCTCCTTGGCGAGATCCACCCCATTAATGCCGCCAGGCATCATGATGTCGGAGAACATCAAGTCCGGCTCGGCATCGGACGCGAGCACGCTCAGCGCGGCCGCGGCCCCGTCAACGCGGGTTACGGAATAGCCAAGCTGGTCGAGCATGTCGTTGACCAGCATGGCGACGCTGTCGTCGTCTTCCACGACCAGGATTTTTCCGGCGACGCTCCTGTCCGCCTCCCCGTGGGCGTGGGACGAATGGTTGCCGCTCGCCTCCAATGAGGTCTCCATCGAGCGGGGAAGCCAGAGGTCTACGGCCGTTCCGACCCCCGGTTCGCTGTGGATCTCGACCGATCCGCCGGAGGCCTCGACGAAACCGTAGACCTGCGCGAGCCCCAATCCTGATCCTTTGCCGATTTCCTTCGTCGTGAAAAACGGCTCGAACACCCGCTTGAGAACCTCGGGCTGTATTCCGGTACCGCCATCGGCGACGGTGATCTTCACAACGTCGCCTCGTTTGCCCGACGCATCGACGACGGAATTGGAAGCCCTGATGACGATCGTACCGCCTGCCGGCATTGCATCGCGGGCATTGACGCAAAGGTTCAAAAGCACGAGTTCGAGTTCCGACGGGTCGGCCTGTACCGGCCACACTCCGGTATCGACATCGACTTCTATGGTAATGTCTCCGCCGAGCGTCCGGTCGAGAAGTTCGCGCATCTGGGAAATCTGGTGGCGAAGATCGACGGGCTGCGGCTTCAATGGCTGCCGCCTAGCAAAAGTCAGCAACTGCCTGGTGAGCGATGCTCCGCGATTGACCGCCTGCAGCATGCCGCTTTTGATACGCTCCCGCCGCACCGGATCCTCGCGTTTGTCGAGGACCTCCAATCCACCGGAGATGACCATCAGGAGGTTGTTGAAGTCATGGGCGACCCCGCCTGTCAGCTGACCGATCACCTCCATCTTCTGGGCCTGGCGCAGCGTCTCCTGCGTTTTCCTCAGCTGGTCGTCGCGCATCTTGTGGTCGGTGACGTCGCGGGCGCTGGAATAGAGCTTGTCATCGACCACGACAGCCACCCAGGAGAGCCAGCGATAGTCGCCGTCCCGGGTCAGGCATCGGTTTTCGAAGTGAAGCACGGGCAGGCCGCTTTGCGCAGCCTGGAACGCAGTTTCGCTCGCAACGATGTCGTCCGGATGAAGGAGCGCCCGCAAAGGCGTGCCCACAAGTTCCTCCTCGTCCAAACCGAGAGTTCTCGTCCAGGCGGGATTGGTCTTTTCGAACACGCCGGTCGCAAAATCGATCACCGAGAGCAGGTCCGGGCTATATTTCCACGTCCGTCCGCGCTCGCGCGAATGTTCCAGAACGCGGCGCTCCAGATCCGCATTCAGCTCACGAAGGCGGGCGGCGGTTTCTCTCAAAAGCGTCTCGCGCCGATCCCGGGACTGCCTGATCAAGGCCGCAATGCGCGCCACCAGTTCCCGGGCCGAAAAGGGCTTCACCAGGTAATCGTCCGCGCCGGCGCCGATACCCTCCAGCCTCGCCTCTTCACCGGCCCGGGCCGACAGCAGGATGAAGGGCGTGTCCTTGAGTTCGCCATCCGCCCGTATCCTCGACAGAAGACCGAACCCGTCGAGACGAGGCATCATCACGTCGGACACGATGAGGTCCGGCCGCCTGAGGCGCGCGGCGTCAAGCGCCGCCTCGCCGTCAGCCGCGGTCTCGACCGTAAAGCCCGATATCGACAGCAGACGCTCCACATAGGCACGCATATCTGCATTGTCGTCGGCCAGGAGGACATGTCCCGTCGGAACAAGCAGCCCGACGGTCGGCGTGCCCTCGGCTGGCGATATTGACGGAGTGGGCGCGGCAGCGTCTGTCGAGAGCCACGACATCGCTTCATCGACGAAAGCCTGGCGTCTGCCGATATTGCTTTCGACCGGCTGGGAGCTTCGCATCTGTTCCGGTGGGATATGCGCCTTTCCGAAGGGTATCGCGATCGAGAAGGACGTGCCTTCGCCAAGCCGGCTTTCGGCGCGGATGTCTCCGCCCTGAAGATGCACCAGTTCCTGCACCAGGGCGAGCCCGATGCCGGAGCCCTCGAACGACCTTCCTTTCGCGCCCTCGATGCGGTGAAAGCGCTCGAACAGTCGAGGCAGTTCCTCGGCCGCGATCCCCGTCCCGGTGTCGCGGATGGTGATTTCGGCCCGTGTCCCGTCGTCCGACGCCCGAACGGTTATGCGTATCTCGCCTTCGAACGTGAATTTGAACGCATTGGAGAGCAGGTTCAGGACGATCTTCTCCCAGAGATCCCGATCGAGATAGACCGGCTGGGGCAAGTCCGCGATTTCGATTACCAGCCTCAGCCCGGCCTGTTCGATCGCCGACCTGAAATTCGACGCCAGGTCCGCGGTCAGGCCGCCGATATCGATCGGCTCGAAGGACGCCTGCACGCGCTGCGCCTCGATCCTCGAAAAATCCAGGAGCGTGTTGACCAGCTTCAACAGCCGGTGGCCGTTGCGCTGGGCGACGAGAATTCGCTGCCGGTCGTCGAGTGAAAGCGCCTCGGGCTGCTGGAGCACGTCGGCGAGCGGCCCGAGCATCAGCGTCAACGGCGTGCGGAACTCATGGCTGACGTTCGAAAAGAACATGGTCTTGCTGCGGTCGATTTCCGCCAGCGCCTCGGCGCGCCGCCGCTGGTCCGCACGCGCCCGCACGGCGCTGACGGCGGCGGTGATCGCGGTCGCAAGCAGTTCGTAGAAGCCCATATAGGCATCGTTGAACGGCAGGCGTGGCGATGCCCCGGCCACCACGAAGACCGGAGGCAGGTCCAGTCCGGGGACAGTGATAGGAAGAAGAAGCACGCGCTCCGGAGGCTCCTCATAGGGCCCCGCACCCTTGAAAAGATCGGAAAACCCGGCGATCCCCAGAGTACTGTCTGTTGTCAACGCTTTCGCCATCAGCCAAGGCGTATTGGAATGCGCGTCGATAGTGGCGATGGATGCCAGGCGCTCAACCGGCAGGCCGTGATGCGCCGCTAGCCCATAGGTGCTTCCATCTGCAGACAACTGGTAGAAAAGAAGAACCGGCAGATCGAATTCGAACTGGGCAAGCACCTCAACGATGCGCCGCAACAGGTCGTCCATGTCTTCTGCCAAAGCTACGCTGGCGTTCAAATCCCGGAGCGCCCTGGTTCGGCGTTCCGACAGCATGGTCGCCGTTGTCTCCGTCACCGGATGGAACAGGCCGCCGATCTCACCGGTCTCGTCCCGGATCGGTGAAAGCGAGAAGGTGAAGAACGTTTCCTCCCAATAACCGTTGCGGGTCAGAAACATCCGCTGGTTTTCGAGGAATGACGTATTGCCCTGACGTGCCTGACGAAATGGCTCGCCGATCGCCGGCCAGGCGCTTGCCCACGTGACGCTATAGTCCTCGCCGAGAGCCCGGGGGTGGGCGTCGCCGCACGCCGTGCGATACCCGTCGTTGTAAATCTGGGTGTTTTCGTCGCCCCAGATCACGTTGATCGGGAAATTCGAGGCGAGACAAAGGCTGACGGTCGTCCTGAGGCTTTGGGGCCATTGATCGATCGGCCCGAGCGGCGTCTTACTCCAGTCCTTCGTGCGAACAAGCTCGGCCATTTCGCCGCCGCCCGCCAGGAAATCGCCGGTGAGTGTCTGCTGTGTCGACAACCAGGTAGCCCCATTCTGGCACCGGCTTGGGAAGCTAACGCACGATACAATGAGCCCCGCAGCTCAGCCGTTGTAACATCCAACTGTATTTGTGAGGCCGCCTCGATGCCGCGGATCCGGGCACTATTCCTGACGAGAGAGGTCGCAGAACGGCCCGCACGGAGTACTCAACGAATCACTCCAATAGCCTAGCATGAACCATCAAGGGTTGAAATTGCGCTCCATGCGTATCCTCGGTACGTGCTGAAGGCTGGAATACCGCTACCGACGGTCGGCATCGGCTGCGAAGGCCCGTGGTGAAAGCGTGCAAGCCACTCTCGGGTCTTTTGTTGCGCTCTTGAAAAAGTACTAGGATTAACCCACGAATTGCGAGACAAAGGGCGCTGTCCCTATTGCCCCTTGCCCACAGTTTTCCAGGATATCTTCCATGCTTGCGACCGTGATCCCCATGCCCGAAACCGTTCTTCTGCCGGTCCAGGGAGTGGCGGAGCGCTTTCCGGTCCGCCGGGTCTATTGCGTCGGCCGCAACTATGCCGACCACGCGATCGAAATGGGCGGCGATCCGACCCGTGAGCCGCCGTTCTTTTTCCAGAAGAATGCCGACAACATCTATAACGGCGAGACCTTCCCCTACCCGCCGCTCTCCTCCAGCGTCCACCACGAAGTGGAACTGGTCATGGCGCTGTCCGGCGGCGGCGCCGATATTTCGGTCGAGGACGCCCTGTCCAAGGTCTATGGCTACGCGGTCGGCATCGACTTTACCCGCCGCGACCTGCAGGATGTCGCCAAGAAGATGAGCCGCCCTTGGGAAGCCGCCAAGGCATTCGAGAAATCGGCCCCTGTCTCCGCCCTGGTCCCGGCCGAAAAGATCGGTCATCCCTCGGCAGGCGGCGTCTGGCTCGACGTCAACGGCGCGCGAAAACAGTCCGGCGATCTCAATCAGCTGATCTGGAAACTGCCGGAGATCATCGCCGAACTGTCGAAACTGTTCGTCCTCGCCCCCGGGGACGTGATCATGACGGGCACGCCGGCCGGCGTCGGCGCTGTGGTGCGCGGCGACAAGGTCACCTGCGGCATCGACGGCGTCGGAACGCTGTCGCTGACGGTCGTCTGACGAAACCGCGACAGGGAGGAAACCATGCCGATCTATGCACTCGGAGAATTCGAACCGAAAACGCCCGGCCCCGACCGTTTCTGGCTGGCGCCGGATGCGACCATCATCGGCAAGGTCGAACTCGACGAGGATGTCGGCATCTGGTTTGGCTCGGTCCTGCGCGGCGACAACGAGCCGATCGTCGTCGGCAAGGGTTCGAACATCCAGGAAGGCGTAATGATCCACACCGATCCGCGTTATCCGGTGACGATCGGCGAAAACTGCACGATCGGCCACCATGCGATCATCCATGGCTGCTTGATCGGCGACAATTCGCTGGTCGGCATGGGTGCGACGATCCTGAACGGCGCGAAGATCGGCAAGAACTGCCTGGTCGGCGCCAATGCGCTGGTCACCGAGGGCAAGGAATTCCCCGACAATTCCCTGATCGTCGGCTCACCGGCGAAGGTGATGCGGGTGCTCGACGACGAAGCGGTCGAGAAGCTGAAACAGTCGGCGATCCGTTATGTCGCCAACTGGAAGCGCTTTGCGCGCGACCTGCGGCTTCTCTAGGCGGCGCAGGCGCCGCACAGACCACGGATTTCGATCGTCGTCTTGGCGGGCTTGAAGTTCTTGGTCTTGGCCCAGTCGCTCAGGCGGTGATCGACCTCGTGGTCGTGGAATTCCGACACATGGCCGCAACTTTCACAGATCGCAAAGGCGACCGTGCCGTGCCCGTGGCCATGTCCCTTGCCGCAGCATTCGCTTTCCGGATGGGCGCAGGCAACGAAAGCGTTGAGGCTTTCCAGCCGATGCACCATGCCGAATTCGAGGAGCTTGTCGAGCGCCCTGTAGACCTGCAGAGGCGCGCGAAAACCGTGATCCCGCAGGCGGTCGAGGATCGTATAGGCGCTCATGGGAGCATCGGACCGGTCGAGAACGTCGAAGACGAGCGACTGGTTCTTGGTCAGCGCCGGAGCGGATATCGGTGTCGAAACTGGTGCGTTCATCATCGCACTCCTTGGTTGCCGGCCTTCTCGGCCGTGTTTTTACCCGCTGCGGGAAGCAGGCTTAAAATGAAAAGTAAGAGCGCCGCGACCACAATGGAAGGGCCGGAGGGCGTGTCATAGTGCAACGAGCCGAACAGGCCGCCGATCACCGCAAGCGCGCCGATCGCCGAGGCAAGCACCGCCATCAGCTCCGGGCTTGCCGAAAACCGCCGGGCCGTCGCGGCCGGGATGATCAATAGCGCGGTGATCAGCATGATGCCGACGATCTTCATCGCGATGGCGATGACGAGCGCCATCAGAAGCATGAAGAGCAGCCGCGTCCGCGCCGGCTTCATGCCTTCGGCTTCGGCTACATCCTCGCTGACGGTGGACGCGATCAGCGGCCGCCAGAGCCAGACGAGAGCTGCGAGCACCAGCACGCCGCCGCCCCAGATCAGCGCGATGTCGGTGCGCGTTACCGCCAGGATATCGCCGAACAGGAAGGCGATGAGGTCGATCCTGACCCAGGTCATGAAGGCAACGAGCACGAGGCCGATCGCCAGTGCCGAATGGGAGAGAACGCCGAGAAGGGCATCCGCCGACAGCGACTGCCGCCGCTGAAGCGCCAGAAGCAGCAGCGACACGACGACCGCGACGCCGAAGACGGCGATCAGCAGATTGATCTGGAAGAACAGCGACAGCGCCACGCCGAGCAGCGCCGAATGCGCCATCGTGTCGCCGAAATAGGCCATCCGCCGCCAGACGACGAAACAGCCGAGCGGACCGGCCGTCAATGCGACGCCGATGCCGGCGACGAGCGCGCGGGTGAAGAAATCGTCAAGCACGGCCCTCTCCCTTCGCCTCGGCATGATCGCCGTGATGGTGGCCGCCATGATGGTCATGGTGCGAATGGTCGTGATCATGCGCATCGTGATGATGGTGCCCGTCATCGGGATGGCAGTGATCGGTGACCGAACCGTCGCCATGCATGACCCGGCCGTCCGGCAGATGGGTGTGATCGTGATGATGATTGTAGACCGCCAGCGACCGAGAATTGCCGAAGAGTTTCAGGTAATCGGCGCTCTGGCTCACCACTTCCGGCGTGCCGCGGCAGCAGACATGGCCGTTGAGGCAGATGACGGTATCGGTGCCGGCCATCACCATATGCAGGTCGTGCGAGATCATGAGGATGCCGCAGCCGGTCGTCGTGCGGATCGAGCGGATCAGGTCGTAAAGCGCACTCTCACCGGCAAAGTCGACGCCCTGCACGGGCTCGTCGAGCACCATCAGATCCGGCTTGCGGGCGATCGCCCGGGCAAGCAGTGCCCGCTGGAACTCGCCGCCCGACAGATATCGAACCTCGGCATCGATGAGATGGGAAATGCCGGTCGAGGCCAGCGCCGCCAGAAGATCGGCGTCATCAAGCGGGCCGGTCAACCGCATCAGCCGGCGCACGGAAAGGGGCATGGTCCAGTCGATCGACAGTTTCTGCGGGACATAGCCCACGCGCAAGCCGGACAATCTTGCGACGGATCCCTCGTCCGGGCGCAGCACACCGATGGCAAGCTTTGCGGTCGTCGACTTGCCTGCGCCGTTCGGGCCTATCAGCGTCACGACCTCGCCGCGGCGGATCGAGAAATCGACGCCCCGCACCAGCCACCGGCCATCCCGGCGAATGCCCGCATTGGCAAGCGATACCAATTGGCTTTCGGTTTTGGGGGCACGCGCCCGATTGGACATCAGCATGTTTTTCCGGATTCCCTGTTGTCAGTGGCTATGACACACGTTATAGCATAACGCAATTGATGTAATAACATTACGATACAATGCAAGGACACAGCATGAAGCCGGCTTCCATCTCCCTCCTCTCCGCCGCGGTGTTCTCCATCGGCGCCGGCCCCGGCGTTGCGGCACCGGACGTGGTGGTTTCAATCAAGCCGATCCATTCGCTCGTCGCCTCGATCATGAAGGGCGTCGGCGAGCCGAAACTGATCGTCGATGGCGCCGCCTCGCCGCACACGTTCTCGCTGAAGCCCTCCAATGCAGCCGCCATCGAG
Organism: Neorhizobium vignae; assembly: GCF_000732195.1. GTDB lineage: Bacteria > Pseudomonadota > Alphaproteobacteria > Rhizobiales > Rhizobiaceae > Neorhizobium > Neorhizobium vignae. The sequence continues at coordinate 259,339 of NZ_JNNU01000007.1, read as the reverse complement.
GGCGCCGACGTGATCTTCTGGATCGGCCCCGGCATCGAAGCCTTCCTCGAAAAGCCGCTGGATGCGCTTGCCGCCTCGGCAACGGTGATCGAGCTGGAGGATGCACCTGGACTGCAAAAACTCCCCTTCCGCGAAAGCGGCGCCTTCGAGGCCCATGACGACGGGCATGAAGCGGGAGAAGCACCGGAGCATGACGACCATCACCATGGCGATCATGCAAAGGCCGGCGACGACCATGCCGACCACGACGACGACCATCACGACCATGGCGGCTTCGACACGCATCTCTGGCTCGATGCGATGAATGCCAAGGCGATGGCGGCTGAAATCGAAAAGACGCTGGTCAGTGCCGACCCGGCGAACGCCGCCGCCTATCAGGCAAACGGCGCCACGCTGATGAAGGATATCGACGCGCTCGATGCCGAGATCAAGGCGACGGTCGCGCCGGTCAAGAGCAAGCCTTTCATCGTGTTTCACGACGCATATCAATATTTCGAGCATCGTTACGGGGTGAGCGTCGCAGGTTCGATCACCGTCAGCCCGGAGACCATGCCCGGCGCCGAACGCGTGGACCAGATCCAGAAGAAGGTGAAGGAACTCGGCGCCACCTGCGTCTTCGCCGAACCGCAGTTCGAGCCGAAGCTGGTGGCGGTGGTGACCGAAGGCACGCCTGCACGCTCAGGCACGCTCGATCCGGAAGCAGCGACGCTGAAGTCGGGTTCCGGCCTTTATTTCGAGCTGATGCGCGGACTTGCCCGCTCCATGAAGAATTGCCTGTCGCAGGGGACGTAAGGTCGGGCGCCGAAAAGTGCGACCGCCGACACGCATAGCGGCGAACGCGCGAGGCCTGCGGGAGGGAAGGCAAATACCCCCCGCAGGCCGAACTTCTCAGCGAGCCACGATGAAACTCGAGATCACGCCGCTCGCGATGCCGACCAGCAGGAAGTCGTTGTCGACCTTGACCCAGCGATAGCCGCGCGGCGGAGCCGACAGGCGGTAGCGGCGGTAATCGCGGATTTCGGCCATGCGGCGGCGTTCGGCGGCCGTCATGCGATGCCCCTTCGACCAGCGCGGCTTCACGACCACGACCTTCTTCTGAACCGTTACCGTGCGGGTTACCGTCCTAGTCCGATCGGGACCGGAATGACGATCCTGCGCCTGGGCGGCAAGCGGAGCGGCAAGCACTGTTGCGGAAAGAAGGATTGCAAAGAACTTTTTCATCGGGTGTCTCCTCGTGTTGGGCACGCTCGGAAACTAGGCCCTGAATGATGAACCGCATCTGAATCGACAGATTACATTTTCGTAATGAAATTAATGCCTTCCGCTGGTTTTCTGGTGTTGTAATTTACTGCATTAGCGCTTCATAAAAGAAATGGTCGAAATCCGCAGTCTTCGCGCTGCCCGACGTATCGAAGGCGAAGAGGCCAACAAATGCGCCGGTGAAAGAGCCGTGTTCGCCGCGGCCTCCCTCGTCCGAGATGACGCCGGCATCGAGCACCGGGCCCAGTTCCCGCCACGCGTTGGAACCGCCGGCGCGCCAGAAGAATCGCAGGTCGTTGTCGCGGATTTCCATGGCGAGATGCACCGGCCCGTCGGGCACGGAAACGCCGCTCCCTGCCGGAAAGCTCATGCGCCCATGCGGGAAATCACCCGGGCAGGAGAAGATCGTCACCACGCGGCCGAGTTTTTCGTGCAGGGTCACCACGAGCGCGTGGAACTTGTGGCGGTTGTAATAATGGGTCAGGCCGGCGACCTGCTGGTAGGTCTCTGGCGAGAAATCGACCACGGTCTCGGCGCGGAAGGAATGATGTTCCTGGCGGCGGGCGAAGAGCGATTGTTCGAACCAGGATCCGATGCTTTCGCGGCCGAAGAGGCGCAGGTGACCGGGACGCTCGTTCAGGGTGAACAGCCGTTCCGGATGAGGCGTGCGCAGCCACTGGAATTCCGGTGGCAGGACCTTTTCGTCGAATGAGCGCGCGATGCGGGAGGGCTGTTCGATGCGCCTGACATCGCCCGGGGCCGGCACGTCGACATCCGGCACGACGCCGCCCTGGGCGAGATAGAGCCAGTCGTCTTCCCATATGCAGCGCTGCAGCGCCGTTTCGCGACCAAGCGTGCAGCGTCGTTGCGGGGCGAGCGGCCGGCCGCAGAGATGGGTGTGGTACGCTTCGCCTTCAGGCGTTTCGACGTACTGGCCATGGCCGGCGCGCTGTAGCACCGCGTTCGGATGGTCCTTGGAAGTGATGAGATGCGTCTGCGGGTGCATCTCATACGGCCCGTCGATCGATCGGGAGCGGGCCATGGTGACGGCATGGTCGTACCCTGTGCCGCCCTCGGCCGTGGTCAGGTAATACCAGCCGTTGCGCTTGAACACATGCGGGCCTTCGACCAAGCCGAGGGCGCTTCCGGCGAATATGTTTTTGATCGGGCCCTTGAGCGTCCTCGCCTTAAAATCCCATTCCTGCAGCAGGATGCCGTCGAAGGCCGGATGTTTCGGCGCGCCGCCGTAACTCTCGGTGCGGTGGTTCCATTGCATGTTGAGAAACCACTTTCGGCCGTCGTCGTCATGGAAGAGCGAGGGATCGAACCCGGAGGAATTCACATAGATCGGATCGGACCATTCGCCTTCGATGGTAGGCGACGTCACGATGTAGTTATGCGCATCCTTGAAGTTGCCGTCGAAGCGCTTGACGTCCGTATAGACCAGGAAAAACAGCCCGTCGGAATAGGAGAGGCACGGCGCCCAGATGCCGCAGCTGTCAGGATTGCCACGCATGTCGAGCTGGCTCGCGCGCTCCAGCGGCCGGCGTACCAAGGTCCAGTTCACCAGGTCGCGGGAATGATGGATCTGCACACCCGGGTACCATTCAAAGGTCGAGGTGGCGATATAATAGTCCTCGCCGACGCGGCAGATGGACGGATCGGGATTGAAGCCCGGCAGGATGGGGTTGTGGATCATGTTTTCCTCCCAAAATAGAAACTGAGCCCTTGCCCCTCATCCGGCTACCGCCACCTTCCCCCCGCAGAAACAGGGAGAAGGGAATTGTTGTCACCGCCGGCGCTCCAGCATCCTTCTCCCGCCTGCGGGGGAGAAGGTCCCGGCAGGGGGATGAGGGGCCTCCTCTAAGTTCCGTCCCCCCCGACTTCCTTACTAGCGCACTACCGCGATGGAACTGCCCGCTCGGCCGACTTGGCCCAGAGGTTGATGTCGGCATCCTTGGCGTAGGTGTCGATCTCGGCGAGTTCGGCTGCTGTGAACTCGAGATTGTCGAGCGACCTGACGCAGTCCTCCACCTGTTCCGGGCGGCTGGCGCCGATCAAAGCTGTGGTCACGCGGCCGCCGCGCAGGACCCAGGCGAGCGCCATCTGCGCCAGCGTCTGGCCGCGTTTTTCGGCGATTGCGTTGAGCGCCTTGAGGTTGGCGATGTTCCGGTCGTTGAGGAAGGCCGGGCGCAGCGACTTGCCCTGCGCGGCGCGGCTGCCTTCCGGAATGCCGCCGAGATATTTCGAGGTCAGCATGCCTTGCGCCAGCGGCGAGAAGACGATCGAACCGATGCCGAGGTTTTCGAGCGTGTCGAGCAGGCCATCTTCCTCGACCCAGCGGTTGATCATCGAATAGCTCGGCTGGTGGATGAGGACCGGCGTACCGAGTTCCTTCAGGATCGCCGTCGCTTCCTGGGTGCGCTTCGAATTGTAGGACGAGATGCCGACGTAAAGCGCCCTGCCTGAACGGACGATATGGTCGAGCGCGCCGCAGGTCTCCTCGAGCGGCGTGTCCGGGTCGAAGCGGTGCGAATAGAAGATGTCGACATAGTCGAGACCCATGCGCTTCAGGCTCTGGTCGCAGGAGGAGATCAGGTATTTGCGGCTGCCCCATTCGCCATAGGGGCCCGGCCACATGTTGTAGCCGGCCTTCGACGAGACGATGAGTTCGTCGCGATATCCCTTGAAATCCTCGCGGAGAATCTGGCCGAAAGCCGTCTCGGCGCTGCCGGGCAGCGGGCCATAGTTGTTGGCGAGATCGAAATGGGTGATGCCGAGGTCGAAGGCCTTGCGGGCGATCGCCACCTTGCGGTCATGCGGCGTGTCGTCGCCGAAATTGTGCCAGAGGCCGAGCGAGATCGCCGGGAGTTTCAGCCCTGAACGGCCGCAGCGGTTGTACTTCATGGTTTCGTAGCGGTTGGACGCTGGTTGCCAGGTCATGTCGTTTCCTCCGAATGAATGCGGCGCGCCGGTGTCTCAGGCGGTGCGCGCCGCATTCATAGCCGATCAGCGCAGAAGCGCCAGCGCCTCGTCGATGCCGAGCGCCGCCGGCTGGGTGCAGGTGGTCGAAAGCTCGATGAACCGCCCTTCCTCGCCGGATTTCAGGATCGAGGTCATCACGTCGATGCCGTGCAGCGCGCGCTCCAGCGAGCAGCGGGCATCGCGGCCCTCGATCAGCGCCGTCGCCATGTCGGCGAGACCGGCGGTGCGGTAGTTGGCCCGCGGCCCCTGCGGATGTTCCTGGTTGTTGATGCTGAACGGATGATCCCAGGGCTCCAGCGGCTGGATGTCCTTGTTGCGGCCGCTTGCCTCGACCGTGCCGCCGAAGAAGTTCGGATCGGGCACGAAGATCGAGCCCTCGGTTCCGTAGAGTTCCATGTTGGCGTGGCGATGCGACCAGACATCCCAGCTGGCCGACAGCGTGATCGTCGCGCCGCTGACGAATTCGAGCAGCGCATGGATGTTGGTCGGCGTTTCGACCGGGATGATCTGGCCGTTCAGCGGCTCGCTGGTGACGGTGCGGGTGGGGTTCGCCATGGAGGTGAGCGCGCCGACACGCTTTACCGGCCCGATCAGGTTGATCAGGTTGGCAATGTAATAGGGCCCCAGATCGAGGATCGGCCCGCCGCCTTCCAGGAAGAAGAAGCCGGGATTGGGATGCCACATTTCCATGCCAGGGCTCATCACATGGCAGGTGCCTGACGTGATGCGCCCGACCCCGCCCTCGTCGATATATTTGCGGGCGAGCTGGTGCGCGCCGCCGAGGAAGGTGTCCGGCGCGCAACCGACCGACAGGCCCTTCTCCCGGGCGAGCGCCTGCAGCGCCTTGCCTTCCTCCAGCGTGATCACGAGCGGCTTTTCCGAGTAGACGTGCTTGCCGGCTTCGAGAATTGCTTTCGAGACCGCGAAATGCGCCGCCGGGATGGTCAGGTTGACGATCACGTCGAGCTCGTCATTGGCGAGCAGCTGCTCGATCGACTGGGCCTTGACGCCGTATTCCTCGGCGCGCATTTCGGCTGCCTGCTCGTTGAGATCCGCGCAGGCGAGAACCTTCAGGCCTTTGAAGAGCGGCGACAGCTTGAAGTAGGTGGTGGAAATATTGCCGCATCCCATGATGCCGACGCCAAGTTCCTTGGGCATGGAAAACTCCGAAAATTCTGTGATCAATAGGTCTTGAAGGAGGCGATCGAGCGCGTCAGCAGCCGGTCGAGATCCTTCGGGTTGTCGTGTTCGAGGACGTAATGTTTTGCGGATGTTTTCTTCAGCGCCGCCATCAGGTCCTTCCACGGAACGGTGCCGTGGCCGACATCGGCCCAGCCGTCCTCGTCCGCGTTTTCGCCGGCCGGTGCGATGTCCTTGACGTGAACGGCGGTGATCCGCTTGGCATAGCTCTCGATCCAGGCGAACGGATCGGCGCCGCCGCGGATGACCCAGGCGATATCCGCTTCCCAGGCGAGATCGGGGCCGCCTGCGAGGATCTGTTCCTGAGGCGTCGAGCCGTCCGGCAGCGTCTTGAACTCGAAGTCGTGGTTGTGCCAGCCGAACGTGTAGCCGGCATCCCAATAACGTTTGCCGACGTCCTGCAGCCGCTGGCCGAAGGCGAACCAGCCGGCGGCATCGGTCGGGCGCTGGTCGGCAACCAGATGCGGGCAGTAGATCGCCTGGACACCGAGCGTTTTTGCAATCAGCAGCGCCTGTTCGGGCTCCTTTTCAAGAAGGTCGATGCCGAAATGGCCCGTCGGCATGGTCAGCCCGTTGGCGTCGAGATCACCTTTGAGCGTCTTCAGGCCCGCGTCGTCGAGCGTCGCATAGATGCCGCCATAACCTTCGACCTCGGTATAACCCGCCTGGGCAACCTTTTTCAGGACATCGGAAAGCGGCGGAAAGTTGCGTGCGCAATAAAGCTGAAAACCGAGTTTCGTCATGGTGTTCCTCCTTGATAAAGGACCTCAGCCTGCTGCCTGGCAGGAATAGAGGTCGTAGATGCGGAATTGCGGGATCGCGTCCGTCGGCGCGGCGGGCGTAAAGCGGATGCTGCGGCTTTCGCCGGTGGCGAGGTCGAAGGCGTTGTCGGAATAACGGCCGGGGGTGCCGCTTTCGATCAGCACGAAAAGGGCGAGGCCCCGGGCGGTGACTTTGAGGTCGAAGGCGCCATCACCGGATGGAGACACGGAAAGCTCCAGCCCTGCCGGTTCGAGCTCCAGCGCCTTGTAACTGCCCGGCACATGATGCCCCTCGCCGGCCATGCCGTTCGACGCGGTAAAGCTCCAGGCAAGGATCGACCCGTCGGGAATATCCGCGCTCGGCAGGATAAGCACGGTGATGGCTGCATCGGGTGTGCAGACGGCATCGATGCTCCGAAGCGAGCTGCGCTCGCCCTGGAGTGTCACGAGCCACAGATTGAGGGTCGCCGTCACGTCCTCCGCCGTATCGTTGACGAGCGAGAAGCGGATTTCCCGGGCGTCATCGGACGGGATCGCCGCAACCGTAACCGGCTGGAAGAAGCGCTTCGCCATGTAATGCAGCACCTTCCAGCTGCCGCCATAATCGAGGCTCGACCAGGAGGCGACTGGCCACGTGTCGTTGAGCTGCCAGTAGAGCGCACCCATCGTATGCGGCTTCAGCGATCGCCAGAAATCCACGGCTGTCTTGATCGCCAGTCCCTGCTGTACCTGGCTCAGATAGACAAAATTGGCGAAATCGGTCGGAAAGCGGAAGTTGCGGAACATCGTGCCAGCAATGCGCTCGTTGCCGCCGGCATTCTTCTGGTGATGCTCCATCACCGGCGAGGCGATGTTCATGTCCTTTAGTGCGGCATAGGTCTCGATGACCGGCAGCGACGTATAGGACTGGAAGCCGAATTCCGAGCAGAAGCGCGGGCGGACAGTGCGGTAGTCGGCGAACGGTTTGTTCTCGTGCCAGACGGACCAGTAATGCATGTCGCCCGAACCGTCCGCATGCCAGGCGTCGCCGTAGTCGAGATAGCCGGATGCGGGGCTGGACGGCCACCAGATGGCGTCGGGCGCGGCCTTTTCGAGCGACTGTTCGATGACGCGGTTCAACCGGTCGTAGGAGACCAGGTAACGGTCGCGGTTCTCACGGGATTCCGGAAACCATGTCAGCGCGCCGACCAGCTCGTTATCGCCGCACCAGAGCACGATGGAGGGATGCGAGATCAGCCTGCGGGCCTGGTACTCGACTTCCGCCGCAACGTTCTCGAGGAAATCGGTCGTCGAGGGATAGAGATTGCAGGCGAACTGAAAGTCCTGCCAGACCATCAGGCCGAGTTGGTCGCAGAGATCGTAGAACCAGTCCGGCTCATAAAAACCGCCGCCCCAGACCCGGATCATGTTCATGTTGGCATCGACGGCCGAGCGCAGCAGGTCCTCGGTTTTCTCCCGGCTCGAGAGAGAAAACAGCGCGTCGGCGGGAATCCAGTTGGCGCCGCGGCAAAAGATTTCGCGGCCGTTGATGCGGAAGGCGAAACGGCTGCCGGCTTCGTCCGGATCAGTCAGCAGTTCGACCGTCCTGATACCGATCTTGCGAGTAATGGTCTCGGCCGGATGTTCCACTGTCAGCTGGTAAAGAGCCTGTTTGCCGCTGCCGGAGGGCCACCAGAATTCCGGCTTTTCGATATGAAAAACGTGCGTCACCGTGATTTCGCCGGCGCGCACGCCGCAATCGAGCCGGACCCGTTCACCGCCGAACGAAAAGAAGACCGGCAGGACACCCGGTCCTTCAGCGTAAAGCGTCACCGTTACAATGAGATCGACCGCGCCGGCCTCATGTCTCTGGCTGGTGACGATGTGTTCGACGCGGGCAGTTTCGAGCCTCTTCAGCGCGATTTCGCCGTAAAGGCCAAGCGGCGCGAGTGCGATATTCCAGTCCCAGCCGAAATGGCATTGCGGCTTGCGCAGCATGTTGCCGTTCGGGATGGGCGAATTGTTCGTGGAATAGGGAATGTAGAACGGCTGCCGTGCCTGCCGCTCCGCTCCTTCAGCGATGCTGGAATGGAAAAGGATGCGGATCGTATTCTCGCCGGCCTTCAGCGCCTTCGATACGTCCGGGCGGTAGCGGCGGAAGCAGTTGTCCGCCTGCAGCACCGGGACATCGTTGACGAAGACGGTCGCGACCGTGTCGAGATAGGTAATGTCGAGATACCACGAGCCTGCGAGATCATCGAGCGTAAAACGCCGCTCGATCGTCCAGTCTGCATTTGCGACCCATTGCACGTCGTTCTCGTTGCGGCCGAAATACGGGTCGGGGATGATGCCCGCCGTTTTCAGTGCGGTGTGCACATCGCCGGGGATCGGCATCTCGGTGCGATGCGTTCCGTCGGCAGAGGCGAGCCGCCAGGGGCCGGACAGGTCGATGGAAGTCATTGCACTGATCCTGAAATTCTATGCTGTGCCAGACCCGACCCCCTCTGTCCTGCCGGACATCTCCCCCCCAAGGGGGGAGATTGGCTGGGCGCACGCGCACCTTTTTTCATCGAATGCCCAGAAAGCAGTGTGGGTGGCTGTAGGGCGATGGTCAGGCCACTTGTGATCTCCCCCCTTGAGGGGGAGATGTCCGGCAGGACAGAGGGGGGTACTGTCTGCCACGACGACAATTGCCCTAAAGGCGATCGGTCCACCTGCAAGTGGCTCGGCGAAAACATCAGATCCGCTCTTCCGTCTCGGCGTCGAACAGCGAGGCCATGGTCATGTCGAAGGCGAGGCGCACCTTGGCGCCGACGGCATAACGCCGTGCGCCGCCGATGCGAACCGACATCACGTGGCCCGCATGTTTCAGCCAGAGCAGGTTGTCGGCGCCCATGGGCTCCTCGATATCGACCACCGCCTCGTGCACTTCGCCGCCGGCGATATCGCCGTCCACCTTGATATGCTCCGGACGGACGCCGAGGGTCACCTTGCGTCCAGCCTTCAGCGGCTCGGAAGCATCATAACCGGCGAGAGAGAAGCTGACCCCATTGGTCCTGAAGACGGCGCGACCGCCCTCCTCCGCCAGCTCTCCGGTGAGAAAATTCATCGCCGGCGAACCAATGAAGGCCGCCACGAAACGGTTCTTCGGCTTGTTGTAGATCGTCACCGGGTCGTCGAGCTGCTGGATGACGCCGCTCTTCATGATGGCGATGCGGTCGGCCAGCGTCAGCGCTTCGATCTGGTCGTGGGTGACGTAGATCATCGTGTTCTTGAGCGCCTGATGCAGCCGCTTGATCTCGACGCGCAGTTCGGAGCGCAGTTTTGCGTCGAGGTTCGACAACGGCTCGTCGAACAGGAAGACGTCGACATCACGCACCAGCGCTCGGCCGATCGCAACGCGCTGGCGCTGGCCGCCGGAGAGTTCCGAGGGTTTGCGCTTGAGAAGCGGTTCGATCTGCAGGATGCCGGAGGCGCGCGCCACGCGGCGATCGATCTCGGCCTTCGGGATTTTGGCGACGCGCAGGCCGAAGGACAGGTTTTTTTCCACCGTCATCTGCGGATAGAGCGCGTAGGACTGGAACACCATGCCGATACCGCGGTCCTTCGGCTCTTCCCAGGTGACGTTCTTGTCCTTGATGAAGATCTGGCCTTCGGTCGGCTCGAGAAGCCCGGCAATGCAGTTCAAGAGCGTAGACTTGCCGCAGCCGGACGAGCCGAGCAGGACCAGGAACTCGCCATCATGGATGTCGAGGTTGAGGTTTTCGAGCACCTTCACGGAGCCGAAGGACAACGACAGGTCGCGGATGGAAACGCTGCTCTGAGTGCGCGCGGAAACATTGTTGAGCATCAGGCTTACCCTTTGACTGCGCCGGCCGCGATACCGCGGACGAAAAGCCGGCCGGAAACGAAATAGACGATCAGCGGAACCGCACCCGTCAACAGCGTCGCCGCCATGTTGACGTTGTATTCCTTCACGCCCTGGACGGAATTGACGATGTTGTTGAGCTGAACGGTCATCGGATAGGTATCCGGTCGGGTGAACACCACGCCGAACAGGAAGTCGTTCCAGATGCCGGTGGTCTGCAGGATCATCGAGACGACGAAAATCGGCAGCGACATGGGCAGCATGATCCGGAAATAGATCTGCCAGAACCCTGCCCCGTCGATGCGGGCAGCCTTGAACAGCTCTTCCGGCAGCGAGACGAAATAGTTGCGGAACAGCAGCGTCTGGATCGGCATGCCGAAAATCGAATGCACCAGGATGAGGCCGTAGAGCGAGCCGTAGAGGCCCATTTCGCGCAGCACGATGACGATCGGATAGATCATCACCTGATAGGGGATGAAGGCGCCGACGATCAGGATCGTGAAGAAGATCTCCGAGCCTTTGAACCGCCAGTTGGCGAGCGCATAACCGTTCACCGAGGCAATCGCGATAGACACGATCACCGATGGCACCGTGATGCGAACCGAATTCCAGAAGCCGCGCGAAAGACCATCGCAGTTCAAGCCCGTGCAGGCCTGCGCCCAAGCCTTCACCCAGGGTTCGAAGGTGATCTCCATCGGCGGCGAAAAGATGTTGCCGAGGCGGATTTCCGGCATGCCCTTCAGCGACGTGACGACCATCACATAGAGAGGAATAAGGTAATAAATTGCCGCAAGGCCGAGCGCACCGTAGACGATGATATTGCGCGGCGAGAGCACCTTGCGGGGCCGTTTTCCCTGCGGACCGGCTTGCAGCCGGGAACCGTTGGAGCCGGAGATGGCAGGCCCAGAGATGGGCATCGTGAGCGATTTATCCACGCTTGCGTCCTCCGAATTCGAGATAGGCCCAGGGAACGATGATGATGGCGACGGCGAGAAGCATCATGGTGGATGCCGCAAAGCCCTGGCCGAGGTTCTGGGCGAAGAACATGTAGTCGTAGACGTATTTGGCAGGCACGTCGGAGGCGATGCCGGGGCCGCCGCTCGTCTGCGCCACGACGAGGTCGTAGATCCTGACGATGCCGCTGGCGATGATGACCAGCGTGGTGACGAAGACCGGCCGCATCATCGGGATGATGATGAAGAGATAGGTCTTCCACATCGGGATGCCGTCGACCCGCGCCGCCTTCCAGATGTCCTCATCGATGCCGCGAAGCCCGGCGAGCATCAGGCACATGACGAGGCCCGTCCCCTGCCAGAGCGCGGCAATCAGGATGCCGTAGATGACGATATCGGAATTGTAGAGCGGATCGAAGGTGAAGGTCGTCCAACCGAGCGAACGGACGACGGACTGCACGCCGAATTCGGGGTTCAGGATCCATTGCCAGACAAGGCCGGTGACGATGAAGGACAGCGCGAACGGATAGAGGAAGATGGTCCGGAACGTGTTTTCGAAACGGATCTTCTGGTCCATCAGCGCAGCCAGCAGGAAACCGATCGTCAGGCTGAAGATCAGCGACAGGCATCCGTAGGTTGCCAGGTTCTGGATCGAGACGATCCAGCGCGGCGTATCCCAGAGCCGCTCATACTGTTCCAGGCCGACGAAGGACAGACGCGGCAGGAGCTTGGAATTGGTGAAGGAATAAACGACGGTCCAGATCGTGCCGCCGAGGAAGATCACCACGGCCGTCAGCATCATCGGGATCGAGGCAATCTTCGAATTGAGATTGCGGAATAACTGGTTGGGTCGGCCGGGCTGAGTGTGCGCCGCCATGGTCAACTCCTCTGGATGGCAAAGGCTGCTGGAAGCAAGCCACCTCCGGCCCCGCCCCTCTCGGATGCGGAGCCGGCTGTTGGATCGCTGTCTGTCGGATCAACCGGCCTTGGAGAAAATAGCGACGAAGCGCTTCTGCGCTTCCTCGGCCGTGATCGACGTATTGGCGAAGAACTGCGACATCAGGTCTTCGAGCTGCTTCTGCGTATCCTGCGTGATGAGCTGGTCGGTGCTGGTGACGACATTGCCCTTGGCGAGGATCTCGAGACCCTTCTTCATGCAGTCGTTGGCGGCCGCAAGATCGACGTCGCCGCGCACCGGCAGCGAGCCCTTCTTGAGGTTGAAGGCAACCTGCGTCTTGGCGTCGAGAAGCGACGAGGCGAGCGCTTCCTGTGCCTTCGTCTTCGCCGCGTCCTTGAGGACCGGGAAGTAGAAGGCGTCGCCGGCCGTCGAGATCACCTCGTTCACGCCGAGGCCCGGCAGGCAGGTATAGTCGACACCGGCCTTCTTGCCGGCCAGCTGGAATTCGCCCTGCGCCCAGTCACCCATGATCTGGCCGCCGGCTTTGCCGGTGATCACCATGTTGGTGGCTTGGTTCCAATCCTGGACGTTGGTGCCCTTGGCCATCTTGCGGGCATCGTCGGCTGCCTTGAAGACCTTGGCCATTTCAGGACCGGCCGCGACCTTTGCGTCCTTGTCGCCATAGACCTTCTGGTAGATGTCCTTGCCACCGATCGCGACCGTCAGCACGGCGAACAAGCCGGTCGACTGCCAGGCCTGGCCGCCGACTGCGAGCGGCACGATGCCGGCCTTTTCAAGCGCCGGAGCGGCTGCGACATACTCGTCCCAGTTCTTCGGAACTGCGACGCCCGCCTTCTTGAAGGCGTCGTTCGAAAGCCACAGCCATTGCCAGGAATGGATGTTGAGCGGCACGCAGTAGATCTTGCCCTCGAAAGTGCAGGATTTCAGCAGGCCCGCGGGGCGGACGATCTTGTCCCAGCCCTCCTTCTTGGCGAGATCGGTGAAATCGCGCATCAGGCCTGCCTGGACCAGTTCCTCGGCCTGGCGGCCATGATTGAACTGGGTGGCCGCCATCGGATCGCCGCCGGTGATACGGCTGATCATGATCGGACGGGCGGTGCCGCCGGAACCTGCAATCGCGCCGTCAACCCACTTGTTGCCGGTTGCGTTGAAAGCCTTGGCGAGTTCCGCGACTGCGGCAGCCTCGCCTCCGGATGTCCACCAATGGGTGACTTCGAGATCTGTGGCATGAGCCGCACCTAACGGCAGCATCACGGTTGCGGCAAGTACAGCCGCCATAGAACGAATATTCATGAGTCTCCTCCCTCACTGAAACGTTGCCGTAAAAACGTAGGGCAATCGCTGATATGACGCAACCGGTTTTGTCCGAAAAATTTCGCCAACAGAGAAAATGCAATCAGGAGAGGAGTTTCGGAGAATTTTCCGGTGCGTTCATTTGCCCGAAACAAAGTCCGTAGGCCAATATTTGAGCCATTTTTGGTCAATATCAGGAAGTCTGATTTTCGCATTCGCAAAACTTCATTTCGCATCTGCGTTGTACAACTCAGAGGAATGGCAGTTTTCCAATCGGCAAAATTCCTCTCGACATTTTACCTGTATCGTTTCAGTTATTAATTTCGCATCGGAGGACAAGGAGGTGTCGCGACGTTTCCGGGCAAGCTTCGGCCCTTTATAGTGGCCACCTGACTCGGGGCAGCGACGGCAAATCATGGATGACAGCGGAAGACCAAGGACGGGAGGAACGCAGACGGCGGTCCGTGAACGTCCTACCTTGAAAACGATCGCCTATATGACGGGTCTCGGCATCACCACCGTCTCGCGGGCGCTGAAGGACGCGCCGGATATCGGCGCCGACACCAAGGAACGCGTTCGCCTTGTCGCCAACCAGCTCGGTTATCAGCCGAACCGCGCCGGCGTGCGCCTCAGAACCGGCAAGACCAATGTCATCGCACTGGTGCTCAGCATCGACGAAGAGCTGATGGGCTTCACCAGCCAGATGGTGCACGGCATTTCGGAAGTGCTGGGTGGCACGCAATATCACCTCGTGGTGACGCCGCATTCCTTCCAGAAGGACCCGATGGTGCCGGTGCGCTACATTCTCGACACCGGCTCGGCGGACGGGGTGATCATCTCGCGGATCGAGCCCGACGACGCGCGGGTACGGCTGATGACGGAGCGGAACCTGCCCTTCGTCACCCACGGCCGCACCGACATGGGGATAGTCCATCCCTATCACGACTATGACAACGAGGCCTATGCCTACAAGGCCGTTCAGAAACTGGTCGAAAAAGGCCGCCGGAGGATCGCGTTCCTGTCGCCGGGAAGCCGCTTCTCGTTCTACGTCCACAGCCGCATCGGCTTCGAACGCGGTCTTGCCGATTTCGGTGCCACCGAAGTGCCAATGGGCCGGGTGACCAGCGAGACGCCGCTAGAAGAGATCCGCGCCTATGCGGAACGGATGATGCGCGCGACCGAACCGCCGGATGGCATCATCTCGATCAGCGGATCGGCGACGATCGCCCTGGTGGCCGGCCTCGAGGCCGCGGGCAGGAAACTGGGCCACGACGTCGACATGGTATCGAAACAGTCGGCCGACTTCCTCAACTGGATCCGCCCGGAGATCTATACGGTCAGCGAGGATATCCGCCAGGCCGGGCGCGAGCTCGCCAAGGCCCTGATGGCGCGCATCGACGGCGTTGGGCCCGAGCTGCTGCAGAGTGTCGCAAAGCCCGTCTGGTCGAAGATGGCGCCAAAGGACTGAAACGAAAACGCCCGCCGGATTGGCGGGCGTTTTGCGTTGCGTGGATCAATGATCAAGCAAATTCGCTGAGGCCGCTGCCCCACGGGCCGTGATGCTTGTCGACGCCGTCGAGGCGGTCGAAGCCATGGGCGCCGAAGAAGTCGCGCTGCGCCTGGATGAGGTTCGCAGTGCCGCGACCGCGACGATAGGCGTCGAAATAGGAGAGCGCCGAGGAAAGCGCCGGAACCGGCAGGCCGGAGAGAGCAGCGTAGGATACGACGCGACGCAGCGGGGCGTCGGTATCCTTGACCATCTGCGCGAAGGCCGGCGTGACGATCAGGTTCGGCACATGCGGATCCTTGGTGAAGGCCGAGGTGATCTCGTCGAGGAAGGCCGAGCGGATGATGCAGCCGGCGCGCCAGATCTTGGCGATGGTCGGCATCGGCAGGTTCCAGTTATATTCGGCGGACGCTGCCGACATGACGGCAAAGCCCTGCGCATAGGCGGCGATCTTGGCGGCGAGCAGTGCGCTTTCGAGGTCGGCGATGAACGCAGCTCTGTCCTTCGGCGCTTCCGCGACCTTCGGAAGGCCGAAGATCTTTTCGGCAGCCAGGCGTTCGGTTCTCTGGGACGAGAGGACACGGCCGGCGACGGCAGCCTCGATGGCGGTCGCAGCAACGCCCATGTTCTGGGCTTCGATGACCGACCACTTGCCGGTGCCCTTCTGGCCGGCGGCATCGACGATGACATCGACCATCGGCTTGCCGGAAATCGGATCGGTGGCAGTCAGGACCGTCTGGCTGATCTCGATCAGATAGGAGTTCAGGCGGCCCTGGTTCCACTTGCCGAATACGCCGCCGATTTCAGTCGCGCTCATGCCGAGGCCGTCGCGCAGGATGCCGTAGATTTCGGCGATCATCTGCATGTCGGCATATTCGATGCCGTTATGGATGGTCTTGACGAAATGACCGGCGCCGTTTTCGCCGAGCCAGGCGACGCAGGGCTCGTCGTTGAATTTCGCCGAGATCGAGGTCAGCACCTTCTCGACGCGCTTCCAGCTTTCCTCGGTACCGCCGACCATGATCGACGGGCCGTGGCGCGCACCTTCTTCACCGCCGGAGACGCCCATGCCGATGAAGGTCAGGCCGCTGTCCTTCAGATTGTCGAAGCGGCGCATCGTGTCGCGGAAATTCGCATTGCCGGCATCGATCATGATGTCGCCGGCCGAAAGGTAGGGCTTCAGAAGCTCCATCTGCTGGTCGACGGGATCGCCGGCCTTGATCATGATGATGATCGGCCGCGGCGGGCGGATGGAGGCAACGAATTCCTCAAGCGTCTCGCAGGGGACAAGCTGGCCCTGCAGTTCGCCGGCCTCGGCGTAGAACTTGCGGGTCGCTTCCGGAGACCGGTTGAAGACGGCGATCTTGTTGCCTTTTTCGGCTATGTTGAGGGAGAGGTTAGAGCCCATGACGCCGAGCCCGATAAGGCCGATTTCTGCCTGTTCCACGGATGTGCCTCCATATTGAGATTCGAGGGTGTTGTCGCATTCATATAGGGAAACGGCAAGGCGATGGCGACGCTAAACGATTAAATTTCCATGACACGTGACCCTTTCCTGCCGCGACCAGAGCGCCTCGATTTCGCTCGTTCACACGCCTTGTGAACGCCCTCTTCTGATGCCAAAACGAGGACATGAAAGACATCGCAGACACGAGGGTGGCCAAGCCCCTTCTGGCCATGCGCGCCGGTGCTTACCGGGAGCGGTCGGCCATCGGGCCGCTGTCGAAGCTGTTTTGTCGTCTCTGGTCACATCGGCTGCCTCATGAGTTCGAAGGGCAGATCGCGGTCGTGCCGGACGGTTGCTCCGACCTGATCTGGGCCGGCGGCCGGCTGATGGTGATCGGCCCCGACCGCACCGCTGCTTTCCCGGCCCTCCCCGCCGGAGAAACCGTTCTTGGTCTGCGTTTCAGGCCGGGTGCCGCCCTGCGCTGGCTCGATGTCCCGCTGAGCGAGCTGGTCGGGCGGGCCGTGCCGCTCCGGGAGTTGCGGAATGATGTCCGGACGATCGAGGAGCGGCTTACCGAAGAGACCTGCTCAGCAGCGACGCAAGCTCTTTTCCGGATGTGGGCCGAAAACGAGGCCTTGGCGGCCGTGGAGCCGCAGGGGGACATGGGGGCGCTCTTCGAGGCGCTCGGCGTCGGCGCATCTCCAGAACTGTCCGTGCGAAAAACCTTCGGCGAACGCACGCTGCGCCGGCGCAGCCGCGATCATTTCGGTTATGGGCCGAAGACGCTCGAGCGGATCCTTCGCCTGCAGCGCCTTCTGCGCTTGGTGCGCCAGCCCGGAGACCTTGCGATCGTCGCGCTTGAAGCCGGTTATGCCGATCAGGCGCATATGACGCGCGACGTGAAGGAATTGACGACTTTGACGCCAAGGGAGATTCGCGGACAGTTTTGCGGCTGATTGTCCGTTTCGTTCAAGAACCGCCGTTTCTCTTCGGATAGACTGAAGGAAAATCGAGGAGGCTATGATGACCACCCTGCCCGCCCGCATCATCCATATCGGCATCGAGAGGCCTTGGCGGCAAGTCTACGCCTTCGCAAGCCGCCCGGAAAACATGCCGCTCTGGGCATCCGGCCTCGCCGCCGGGCTGACCCAAGACGGCGACGACTGGATCGGCGACGGCGGACCGATCGGCCTGGTGCGCGTGCGATTCGCGGAAGACAACCCGTTCGGCATTCTCGACCACACGGTGACGATGGAAAACGGACTTGTCGTCGAGAATCCATTACGCGTCGTGCCGAACGGCGACGGTGCGGAAATCATGTTCACGCTTTTCCAGCGCCCCGACCTTGACGACGCGGCCCTTGAAGTGGATGCGGCTCATGTGCGCAAGGATCTCAGGGCACTGAAAACCCTGCTGGAAGAAAAGCAATAGGCGGGTCTGATGGGAACCAGGGGTGCGGATCGCAAGATCGACTATGTCGAGTTCAACGTGGAGGACATCGAAGGCGCCAAGGCGTTCTATGGCTCGGCCTTCGGCTGGACCTTCACGAACTACGGACCGGACTATTGCGAATTCCAGGACGGAAGGCTGACGGGCGGTTTTGCGAAATCGACCGATGTAGCAGCCAAAGGCGGCCCGCTCGTCATTCTCTTCGCTGATGATCTGGAAGACGCTCTCGGGCGGGTCGAGAAAGCCGGCGGCAGGATCGTCAAGCCGATCTTCTCGTTCCCCGGTGGCCGGCGGTTCCACTTCGCCGATCGGCAAGGTTACGAACTGGCCGTCTGGTCCGACAGGTAGAGTCTCAGGCCGCGGGACGCCGGCGTCGGTCGGCAGTTTCCTGCATCACCAGAAGCGCGCCGATCAGCTGCGAAGATCCCGAAACGCAGGGCGACATGCGGCAGCGGACGACGACCGTCTGGCCGTCGATCTGATCGGCGTAGGTCAATGATATGCTCTCACCGGCAAAGCAGCGATCGAGGTTTGGCTTGAAATCGTTCTTGAAACGATGAAGGCCGACGAATTCCGCGAAATGCCGGCCGATCAGAGCATCGCGCGCCAGATCGAGACGGCGTGCATTGGTCTCGTTGGAGTAGAATATCCTATAGCCCGGCGCGATCACCACGATGCGGTCGGAAATCCGGTTGAGCAGGGCGTCGTCAAGAAAACCGTCTGCCGTTGCATCGGCGATCACACCATAATCGGGCGATTCCGGTTCCGGACGGCGATTGGCCGACAGACCGGTCTCCGGAACGACGTAGCGTTCCACGAGCATCTGCAGCAAATGTCCGTTGCGACGGACGCAGCCGCGGTCGTCGGCTTCTTCGTTCAGGAGATCGAGTGCGAAGCGGAATTGTGCCTGGATGCTGGCCGGATCCTTGCTCTGGCTCGAAAAGACAGCGAGCAGAAGCGGATCGAGTTCACGATCGAGCGAGGCGGTTGCATCATCATCGTTGCGTTCGACGGCCCGCCGCAGATCGGCGTATTTTGACCAGAACAGATCGATCAACGCTTCCAAGATGCCCTCTCCCTCGTGCCGGAGACTATCGCCGATCCTTCCCCAAGATCGACCAATATTCAACGCGATTCAGATTAATTTATCCCTCAAAAGCAGACCTGATTTCTAGCTGGTCACATAAAGTAGAAATTGCAGTAACGCGGTCCGAAAAATCTCAAAATCTGCTTACAGATAGCGCTTGATATGCCACCGGTCGTGGTACCAGAGCCACTGTTCCGGATATTCGCGAACCCAGCTTTCCACCTTGTCGTTGAGCAGCTGGCCGGTTGCCTGGAGATCGAGTTTGCCGTTGGCGTCCCGCGGCAATTCTATCTTCGGTTCGATCTCGAGCCGGAAGCGGTTGCCCGGCAGCCGGATGCAGCGAGCCGGATACACTTCGGCGTCGAACTGCCGAACCAGCTTTGCAAGCAATGGGCTCGTCTGGACGGGCTGGCCGAAGAAGCTGGTCTTGAGGCCCTTGCGGAATTTCTGATCCACCAGAACGCCGACACCGCCGCCGGTTTCGAGTTTGCGCGCCAGAGCAAAGGAAGAGCCGGCATGCGAAGGCACGAGCTGGCCCATGCGGGCGCTGCGGAAGGCGAAGACCTTGTCGGCGATATAAGGATTGTTCGGCGGCCGGAAGAGAACCGTCACTTCGAGGCCGAATGCATTGCCGGCGACCGGCAGCAGTTCGAAATTGCCCGTATGGGCCGTAAAAACGATGAACGGCCGCGGATTGTCGCGCAGGTCGGCGAAGATCGGAACGCCGGAGACCTCCACCCTGCCCGGCTTCTCCTGTTCGGGATCGAAATCGAACAACCGGTCGAGGAAGACGTATTCGGCGGCGAGCCGGCCCATGTGGCCCCAGCTCGCTATGGCGATCTCCTCAAGCTCCTCGTCGGTCTTTTCCGGATAGGCGTTGCGCAGGTTGACGAGCATCAGCTTGTGGCGGCCGAGCTTCGGCCCGATGCGCCGCGCCATACGGTCGGCGAACCGAATGCCCGGATCCGCCGGAAAAATCTTCAGGAAGTTGAGGAGCCCGAACGCGCTCTGCGCCACCACCCATTGCTGGAAGTGGAGGAGCGCCAGGGCGATCCGGGTGATGAACATCTTCACGGGAGACGCCTCAGTCCATCCGGAGGACGATCTTGCCAAACACCTGGCGGGTTTCCATCCGCTCCAACGCCTTGTCGATCTCGGCGAAGGTGACTTCCGTGTCGATCACGGGATGAACGATGCCCTGGGCCATCTTCTGCATGGCATTCGCCATGTTCTCCATGCGGCAGCCGAACGAGCCGAACAGCTTCAGCTGCTGCTGGAAGAGCATCATCAGGTTCATGTCGGTCGAAACGCCTGACGTGGAGCCGCAGGTAACGAGGCGGCCGCCGCGCTTCATGCACAGCATCGAGCCGGCCCAGGTATCCTTGCCGACATGTTCGAAGACGACGTCGACGCCCTTCTTCTTGGTGAGCTTGCGCACGACGCCCTCGAAGCGGTCGGTGCGGTAGTTGATGACGTGATCGGCGCCGAGCGCCTTGGCCCGTTCGATCTTGTCGTCCGATCCGACCGTGGTGATCACCGTACAACCGATCTTCTTGGCGAGCTGGATCGCCGCCGTGCCGATGCCCGAGCCGCCGGCATGGACCAGAATGGTTTCGCCCGGTTGCAGCTTGGCATTGTCGAACAACATGTGCTCGACGGTCCCGAAGGTGACCGGCGCCAGTGCTGCGGCAACGGCATCGACGCCCGGAGGTGCCGGCACCAGCAGGCGGGCCGGCAGGTTGGCCTTTTCCTGCGCGAAACCGTCAAGGTGGAAGCCGTGCACGCCGGACACGTGTTCGCAGAGATTGTCGCGCTTCTCGCGGCAGGGTTTGCAGAGACCGCAGGTGCGCGCGCCGTAGATCGACACGAGCTGACCCGGCAGGACGCTCGAGACGCCAGGTCCAATCGCCTCGACGACGCCCGAAGCTTCAGCACCGATCGTCAGCGGCATCTTGCGCTTGGCGAATGCCATGCCGCGCCAGCCCCAGACGTCGATATGGTTGAGCGCGACAGCCTTGACCCGCAGCGTCACTTCGCCCGGACCGGGTGCTTCCGGCTCGGGAATGTCCACCGCTTCGAGCTTCCGGTCATCGATCAGTTGCAAAGCGCGCATATTAGGTCTTCCTTCGCCCGGAGGCGTCCCAATTCGTCAAACGTGATTGGCGACGGTCTCTAAGCTGGTTCCAGCGTCATGACAAGGCTGGCGTTCTGTCCGCCGAAGCCGAATGAGTTGGAAAGCACCGCCTTCGGCTGTCCATCCCGCTTCTTGTTCGGCACCACATCGAGCACGATCGTCGGATCGGGATTGGTGTAGTTGATGGTCGGCGGCAGCGTACCGGTCAGCATCGTTTGGATCGAGAACACGGCTTCGACGGCACCTGCGGCGGTGAGCGTATGGCCGATCATCGACTTGTTGGAGGAAACCGGGATTTCCTTCAACCGATCGCCGAAGACGGCCAGCATCGCGCCATATTCCATCTTGTCGTTTTCAGGCGTCGAGGTGCCGTGCGCGTTGATATAGCCGATGCCGCTTTCGTCCATGCCGGCATCCGCAAGCGCAGCCCGGATCGTAGCAATCGCAGGGCCACCGTCCGGTGAGGAACGGGTGCGGTGGAAATGGTCGGCCTTTTCGCCGCAGCCCTTCATGATGCCGAGCACCTTCGCACCGCGGGCGATGGCCGATTCGAGCGATTCGAGCACCAGCGTCGCGGCGCCTTCGGCGATGACGAACCCGTCGCGATCCTTGCTGAACGGCTTGGAGGCCTTTTCCGGCGGGTCGTTCTGGGTGGAGAGTGCGGAAAGGAGCGAGAAGCGGATCAGCGCCTCGGCGCTGACCGATCCATCGGTCGCAACCACCAGCGAACGGTCGGTACGGCCCTGGCGGATCGCTTCGACGCCAAGCTGGATGGCCGTGACGCCGGAGGCGCAGGCCGTCGAGAGGGTCACGGGCAGTCCGCGGGTGCCGAACTTGTCGGCAAGGCGTTCGGAGATCGAGCCGAACTGCACGGCTTCGAGGAAGACCGGATCGGGACGCTCGCGCATGGCGGCGAGGAAGCGGTCATAGGCATCGCCCTCGGCCTTTGACGGCGGAGCGCGATCGGCGAGCGCGAAACGGTCGCTCCATTCCGGCTCGACCGGCGGTGCAGCAAGAAAGAGCGGCCCGTCGAAATCGCCGGAAAGGCCCGACTGGGCGAGCGCCTCGGTCGTGGTTTCGCGGGCGAAGGCAAAGGAGCGTTCGACGGAGTTTTCGGCCGGAACGGCGATGAAATCGACCGTGCCGCTGATCCGGGTGGACAGGCCTTCGGTCGGAAAGCGGGTCACCTTGTGGATGCCGGACGTGCCCGAGGTCAGAGCCGCCCAGTTGTCGGCAAGGCCCTGGCCAAGCGAGGTGATGACGCCCATGCCGGTGATCGCGATGATCGGGCGGCCGAGATGATCCTTAAAGCGGTTGTCGCTCATCATAGCTCCTTTACGCGGCCGAGAGGACTGCTAGGCCCTCGCCGCGCGTATAACCGACGGTCGTCACCACCGCATGCTTTGCGGGCGCCGCCATCGGCCGTTCGTTCTGGGCATCGAATGTGGGAACCTTGGCGGCCCCATCCAAGGTCAGTGCGGCAAGTGCCAGACCAAGCGGGAACTGCGCTTCCATGCCATGGCCGGTGACGCCGCCGAAACCGCGGATGGCAGCACCGGGAAACTCCGTCTCCAGCAGCGCCTTTTCGCGCGACGCCAGATCCACGACGCCGCTGGCACCCGAAAAGACGACCGTATCGGCCTTGGAAATCCCAGAGGCATGGCCGGCGAGACGGGTGAGGCGCTTTTCGAGCCTGCCCTCGTCGCGATTGCCACGATCGCCTTCGATCGCATCTATGACGGCGTAGACATGCGCGCCGCGTGCTTGCGCATGGGCGCGCGATTCGAGCACCAGGAAGGCGCCGACCGTACCCATGATCATGCCGCCGCCATCCTCAGTGGAACGCGACCACAGCGGATGCCAGCCGCCGGTCGCATGCGCACGAATACCCTCGACAAGAAGGATGATGTCGGCGCGTTCGGCGACGAATGCGCCGCCGACCAAGCTATGGGTCGATTGGCCAGCCTTGATGCGATGGAAGGCTGTCTCGACGGCAGAGATGCCGGCCGCCTCTTCGCCCATGAACGTGCGCGACGAACCGGTGACCTTGTGGACGATCGAGATATTGCCGGCGACCAGATTGGAAAGCTGCGCCAGAAACAGCGTCGGGCGGAGCTCGGTGGTCAGCTTCTCGTTGAGCAGCATTTCGCGGTCGTTGCGCTTCAGCGCTTCGTCGACGATCAGCGAATCGACCTTGATGTCGCGTTCGCCGCCGCCAGCGGCCACGATCATGTCCATGGAAGCGCAGGCGTCCGCATCCGTCTTCAGGCCGGCGTCGTCGAGCGCGAGGCCTGCGGAAAACACGCCGAGCCGCTGCCAGTTCTCCATCTGGCGCTGGTCGCCACGTTTGGCGATCTGCGCCGACCAGTCGATCTCGGGCATCGGATGCACCGGATACGGCGCGAAACGATCGGTCTCGACTTTCGGGGCGCCCGCTTCTGCCGACGACAGCAGCGCGATATGCGGCTCCTTGCCAACGCCCTGGCTGGTGACGATCCCGATACCAGTGATCACGACATCATTGTCAGACTTCATAATGTCCTCTTTGACCCACCGGACTGAACGGGCGGGCTTTTATGCGCTTGCGGCAATCGCATCCATCAGGCCGACCTCTTCCGCACGCTTGCGGATGACCGGCGCCAGCGGGATTTCGCTGAACGGCATGGTGCGCAGTTTGAGCTGTGCGTCGCAGACCTTCTTGCCGTTACACGTGATCTTTGCCTTGGTTACCGCGTAACCGGACCCCTCATGCTCCAGAAACGCCTCGATGTCGAGAACCGCGTCAGGCTCCACAAAGGCGCGCATCTTGGCGCCGTCGACAGACATCAGGAACGGCATCGCGGCGAAATCGGTGGCAGCGAGCACCAGGAAACCGGAGGCCTGCGCCATGGTCTCGATCAGGAGCACGCCCGGCACCAGCGGCATTCCGGGAAAGTGGCCTTCAAAGACAGGGCTTTTGGACGGCACGACAGACCGCGCCTTCAACACTTTCGCCCCAAGATCGACCGCTTCGACGCGGTCGATCATCTGGAAATATTCGAGCAGCATGAGTTTGCCGGCCCGGGATGATCAGACGATCAGCCCTTGGCCGCCTTCAGCTCGTCGATCTTGGCACACAGGTTCTTGAGGACGAAGTACTCTTCGGTCGAAACCTTGCCCTCGTTGACTTCCTGGGTCCACTGTTCAAGCGGAATCTTGATCCCGAATTCCTTGTCGATGGCGAACACGATATCCAGGAAATCCAGGCTGTCGATGCCCAGGTCATCGATCGTGTGGCTTTCCGGCGTGATGGTCTCGCGATCGATTTCGCTGGTCTCAGCAATGATGTCGGCAACTTTATCGAATGTAGCTGTCACGCCCATGTCCTTCGCAGAATATCAAAATCAAGGTTCCACATAGGGAAATCGATCACAAATGCCAATGGCTTCGTCTACCCGCATGAAAATTTGCACCGGAACTGTTGCCTAAACAGCAATCGACTAGGCGCCGGAGGCCCGGCTCTCGACCAGCGCAGCCCGGATCACCTCCAGAACCTCGTCCGATCGGACGTCGATGCACACCCACTGGCTCGGCTGGCCGTCCCAGGCCGTGCCGACGAACTTGCGGCCGCTGTCGGGAGCCTGGATCGTTTCGCCGTCGGCAATGCCGCCGCAGACGACTCGCACGGGACCACCGCGGAGGATGAAAAGATCCGGCCGTACCAGATAGACGCAGGCCGTGCTGTCATGTACCGCCATGCCGGCGATGCCGACCCGGCTCTTGTAGAACTCGATGTAATACTGCGACAAGTCGGAGAGCAATTGCACCGATTTTTCGCCCGACCTGGCCATGTCGGCAAGATATTCCCCGGTCATGATCGTCTTCATGGTCACGTCCAGGCCGACGATGGTGACCTTCCACGGCGTGGTGAAGATGATGTCGGCGGCTTCCGGGTCGCCATGGATGTTGGCTTCCGCTGCGGGCGTGACGTTGCCGTTCACATCGAAGGCGCCGCCCATGACGACGACTTCCTTGACGAGGCCGGCGAAATCCGGATCAGCCTGCAGCGCCAGCGCCAGGTTCGTCATGCGGCCGACGGCGATCAGCGTCACTTCGCCCGGATTGTCGCGGACGGTATCGATGATGAACTGGTAGGCGGGACGCGGATCGAGCGGCCAGTCGATCGTCTCAGGCAGGCCGATATTGCCGAGACCGTCTAGACCGTGCACGACGGAAGCGGCGCGATCGTCGCTGCGCAACGGATCGATCGTGCTGTCGGCGCCTTTGGCGATGGGGGCTGAAATCCCCCACTCCTGATGCAGGAACTGCGCATTGCGGGTCGTGAGATCGAGCGGAACATTGCCGAAAACGGTCGTCACGCCGAGAAGATCGATTTCCGGGTGCCTATGCAGAAAGAGCAGCGCCATCGCGTCGTCAACGCCGGGGTCCGTATCGAAAATGACCTTGTGCATAAGCTTTTCCTTGTTCGGCTCTTCGAAAGGCGCGCACAATAACGCCAAACCGATGATGCGCAATCCCGGAAGCAACATGGCTGGGGTCCCGTCAAAGGCGGTTGCAGTCGTGACTGTTCGATGCGAGAAGCACGCCGCATCCGTCCGAATGCGTTTCCGCCGACAGAGTCCCCCCCCCTTGACCGACCTCGCATTCCAATTCCTCTTCCTGCTGTTTCTCGCCGCGATTTTTGCCGGTTTTGTCGATTCGATCGCTGGCGGCGGCGGGCTCATCACCATTCCGGTCATGCTGATCGCCGGCATTCCGCCGCTCGAATCGCTCGCGACCAACAAGCTGCAGTCACAGTTCGGGTCGGCATCCGCGACGATCGCCTATGCGCGCCGTGGTCATGTGAACTTGAAAAGCCAGTTGCCGATGGCTGGGATGTCGCTGATCGGTGGGGCCGTCGGCGCCACGCTCGCGTCGCTGGTGCCCGCAGGCTGGCTTGCCGCGGCAATCCCCTTCCTGCTGATCGCCATCGCGCTGTTCTTCGCCGTCAAGCCCAATCTCAACGACATCGACAGTCACCGCCGGGTGACGCCCTTGGTGTTCGGGGTGACGATCGTCCCGTTGGTCGGCCTGTATGACGGCATATTCGGACCTGGCGCCGGCTCGTTCTACATGCTGGGTTTCGTGCTGCTCGCGGGCTTTGGCATGCTGAAGGCGACCGCCCATACAAAACTCATAAATCTCGGCTCGAATTTCGGCTCGTTCCTGGTCTTTGCGGCGACCGGGTCCGTCCTTTGGAAGATCGGCCTGATCATGGGCGTCGGCCAGTTCCTCGGCGCCCAGGTCGGCTCACGAATGGCCATGAAGAACGGCGCGAAGCTGATCAAGCCGCTGCTCGTCATCTCCTGCCTGGCGCTCGCCCTTAAGCTGCTCGCCGATCCGACCCATCCCGTCCGCGTCTGGTTCGGCTTCTAGCCCTTCATCCTGAGCGGCAGACCGGCGGCGATGAAGAAGACCTCGTCGGCAGATGCCGCTATCCGCTGATGCAGCCTTCCGGCATGGTCTCTGAACTCCCGCGCCATCTTGTTGTCAGGCACGATTCCGAGACCGACCTCGTTGGAGACGAGAATCAGTTTCGCCGAAAGGCTTCCGAACCGGCCCACAAGTGTGGCGGCGGCAGTGTCGATATCGCGCTCGTCCATCATCAGGTTGGTGAGCCAGAGCGTCAGGCAATCGACAAGGACGACTCTTCCCGGCGCATCGATTTCGGTCAGTCGCTCCACCAGGTCGAGCGGCACTTCGTGCGTGGTCCAGCCGTCTCCGCGGTCGACACGATGCCGGGCGATGCGCGAGCGCATCTCGTCGTCATAGGCACGACCGGTGGCGACGTAGTGCCGTTCCAGGCCGCTCTCCTTGGCAAGCCTTTCCGAGAAACCGGATTTGCCCGAGCGGGCGCCCCCGAGGACAAGGGTGACGTGACCGTTGCATGTCATGGAGAAAATGGCCTGGACCAGAGGGGACCGGACGATTCGTAGAAAGGAGGCGTCCGGCCCTGTTGGTGATGATGTCTCTGGATTCGCATTGCCGGCAAATGGTGCAGCTATATCCGCGAAGTGTCAACCAACACCCGCTTGCCGTCGTTGGCTTCATCGAAGCAGGCTGCCACGGCTGGCCGGGTCCGGCCAGCCGATTTCGGCCACAAATCCGCGCATTTGGCAAAGGAGGCCGTGGCCCCATATTGATAGTCGCGAATCTGACAACGATCGGAAGATGAAGTGTCCGCGGGCCAACAGAACGAGGCCTGCCATCGGACGGCAAGGGCGACCGGTACGCACTACCTGATCCGGCGCCAAGCGCGAGCTAACCGCCCGCATGAAAAGCAATAACGCCACATTCTTACCGGATGGTTAGTGAACTCCGTAAGCTGCACGCTTTTCTCATTTTTTCTGTTTTTTCCGATGGATTGGCAGGTGAATAGCGGCGGCTGGCGGAAAAGGCCCAGCCCGACACGACACTGTTTCGCGCTCAGTGAATGTTTTCCTCGTCGCAGGTGACGATCTCAAGGGCTGGAGTCGACGACCGGCGCGATAGCGCGGCGTGTGCGTGTTGATTTCTGAGGAGGAAGACGTACCGTGTTTTGCACTGACATAATAAATGCACAGTATCCGTGGAAAGCTGTCGCAGATGCGAACGAGACCTATACTCTGGGCGGCCTGCTCAGACTGGTTCCAACAGTGTGCACCACCTCGCGCTCGATTGAGTAAACAGTGAAAGGAAAGACCGGGAGGTCCCAGAATGAAAAAAATCCTCGCTTCCACGGTCCTTGCTGCCGGTCTTTTTGCTTTTTCAGGGTCAGCCTCGGCGGATTGCGGTACGGTCTCGATCGCCGAAATGAACTGGGCTTCAGCCGGCATTGCGGCCAATCTCGACAAGATCATCCTCGAACAAGGCTTCGGTTGCACGGTCCAGCTCGTCCCGGGTGACACGCTTCCGACCTTCACGTCCATGAACGAAAGAAGCCAGCCGGATCTGGCGCCGGAGTTCTGGATCAACTCGGTGCGCACCACACTCGACAAGGCCGTTGCCGAGGGCCGTATGATCGTCGGCGCGGAGATCCTTTCCGACGGCGCCGTCGAAGGCTGGTGGATCCCGAAATTCCTTGCCGATGCCCATCCCGATATCAAGACCGTGCAGCAGGCGTTGGCCCATCCGGATCTTTTCCCGTCACCGCAGAAATCCGGAAGGGGTGCCGTCTATAACTGCCCGTCCGGCTGGAGCTGCCAGGTTTCGACCGCCAACCTGTTCCGGGCACTTGACGCCGAGGAAAAGAAATTCGATCTGATCGACACCGGCACGGCCGCCGGCCTTGACGGTTCGATCACCAACGCCTTCGAGAAAAAGACCGGCTGGCTCGGCTACTACTGGGCTCCGACGGCTTTTCTCGGCAAATACGAGATGGTGAAGCTCTCCTTCAATGTCCCGCACGACAAGGCCGATTGGGACGCCTGCACCGCCGTGCCCAATTGCCCGAACCCGAAGGTCAACTCCTATCCGACGTCCCAGGCCTTCACTCTGGTCACCAGACAATTCGCCCAGAAGGCGGAAGTGGCGATGGACTACATCAAGAGACGCAAGTGGACCAATACGGCGGTCAACAGCCTGCTCGCCTGGCAGGAAGCGAACAAGAGCACCAACGAAGCTGCCGCCAAACACTTTCTCGAAAGCAATCCGAATATCTGGACCAAGTGGGTCGCTCCTGATGTGGCCGACAAGATCAAGGCATCGCTCTGACGCGATTGCTTGAACCGGCGCTGTTAAAGCCGCCAGCGTCGCGAAGAGGCACGCGGCTGCGAGTTGCAATCATATAAAGGTTTCTTTATATGACATTTCCATTGCAAGGAGCGCCGCCATGCCCACCGCCAACGCATTGACCGAACTTCTGGCCGAAAAGGGCGTGCTGCTGGCCGACGGTGCCACCGGCACCAATCTCTTCGCCATGGGCCTCGAGGCCGGCGAAGCGCCGGAACTGTGGAACGAGGCCGCGCCTGAAAAGATCGAGAAGCTGCATCAGGATTTCGTCGATGCGGGCGCCGACATCATCCTGACCAATTCCTTCGGGGGCACGCGCCAACGGCTGAAGTTGCACAAGGCGGAAGGCCGGGTGCACGAACTCAACCGGCTTGCCGCCGAGATTGCCCGCAAGGTGGCAGACAGAGCAGGCCGAAAGGTAATCGTCGCCGGCTCGGTCGGCCCGACCGGCGAACTGTTCGTTCCGCTCGGCGCGATGACCTACGAGGATGCGGTCGCCGCCTTTGCGGAACAGATCGAGGGCCTGAAGGCCGGCGGCGCCGACATCGCCTGGATCGAAACCATGTCCGCGCCGGAAGAAATCCGCGCGGCGGCCGAAGCTGCCGTCAAGGCCGGGTTGCCCTATACCTACACCGGCTCTTTCGACACCGCCGGCAGGACGATGATGGGGCTCGATCCCAAGCAGATCCACGACGTGGCGAAGGATGTCGGCGAAGGCCCGGTGGCGGCCGGCGCCAATTGCGGCGTCGGCGCCTCCGACATCCTGTCGAGCCTGCTGGACATGACGGCGGCCGATCCCCATGCGGTGACCATCGTCAAGGGCAATTGCGGCATTCCGGAATTTCGCGGCTCCGAAATCTTCTATTCGGGTACGCCGCCGCTGATGGCCGAATATGCACGGCTTGCCCGCGATGCCGGCGCAAGAATCATCGGCGGATGCTGCGGCACCTCCTGCGAACATCTGGCCGCCATGCGCGCAGCACTCGACGATTATACCCCTCGGCCGCGTCCGACGATCGAGGAAATCGTCGACAAGATCGGCCCGCTGCGCAATAAGACCGCCAGTGAATCGGGCGGCGATTCCGGCCGGGAAAGACGCCGCCGCCGCGGCTGACCCGTTGGGCTGAAGGACAGAGACATGGCAAACATATCGCCGATCGGCAGCCGGGAAACAGTGGCGGAGAGCCTTTCCACTTTCTCCGCCGAAAATCAGTCCTGGCTTATTCTGCTGATGGACAACCCGACGTCAGACGACCTGCTGCTCGATGGTTTGCACCTCTACATGCACAACGCCTCGGAAGCGAAGTTCCTGAATTCGCTGAAGCTTCAGAAATGTGGCGAGTGGATCGGCAACGCCGCCCCTGCCCGCCTGCAGATCCGGCTGATGGAAGCCGCGAAGTCCAGCCAGCATCCGGCCTATGTCGCGTTTCGCGACGGACTGACCCGCTCCGGCGGACTGGAGCGGGCCTACCCGAAGGCCTGACTTACCGGAGGTCCAGGGTCTCCGCGAGCCGCACCAGATCGAGGAACCCGCCCCGATATCCGAACGCATCCTCGCCGCGGGCGTTGCGCGCCATGTCGAGGATCAAGCGGTAGGGATAGGCGTCAAGCGCATCGGTGCCGCGCAGTTTCTGACCGAAGGCGGCGACGGCCGTGGCGAAGCGGACATCCTGAGGTGCCGCCGAGAAATCCCGCACCGCGTTCATTTCCGAGACCGGCGTGGTGATCAGCTTGCTGACATCACCATCCGGCTGCTTGTAGCGGATTTTGACGAAGGCCATTTCATCGGAGACCGGGATCGGTGCCGACGCCGCGGCCGGGCCGTAACGGAGCGGGTCGTTGAGCGCCGAGGCGCTGCCTTTCGGCGTCACCTCGTAAATCGCCGTCACCGCATGGCCGGAGCCGATATCGCCGGCATCCACCCGGTCATTGTTGAAATCCTCGCGCTTTAGCGCCCGGGTCTCATAGCCGACCAGTCGATATTCGGAGATCTGCTGCGGATTGAACTCCACCTGGATCTTCACGTCCTTGGCGATCGGGAAAAGCGTCGAGCCGGCCTCGTCGACAAGCGCCTTCTGCGCCTCGGCAAGCGTATCGATATAGGCGGCCGTGCCGTTGCCGTTCTGGGCGAGCGTCTGCATCAGGCTGTCGTTGAGATTGCCCTTTCCGAAACCAAGAACCGACAGGAAGATGCCGTCCTTGCGGCGCTGCTCGATGATCCGCTTCAAATCTTCGTCGCTGGAAGCGCCCACGTTGAAATCGCCGTCGGTCGCCAGCATCACCCGGTTGACGCCGCCCTGGATGAAGGCCTGGCGGGCCAGCCGATAGGCCGCATCAATGCCTTCGGCGCCGGCCGTCGAGCCGCCGGGCCGAAGATTGTCGATTGCAGCGAGAATCCTGTCGCGCTCACGGGCGGAGGTCGGCTCCAGCACCGTCCCGGCATTGCCTGCATAGGTGACGATCGAG
This sequence comes from Neorhizobium vignae, assembly GCF_000732195.1. Taxonomy (GTDB): domain Bacteria; phylum Pseudomonadota; class Alphaproteobacteria; order Rhizobiales; family Rhizobiaceae; genus Neorhizobium; species Neorhizobium vignae. The sequence continues at coordinate 228,282 of NZ_JNNU01000007.1, read as the reverse complement.
ACCTTGTCCTCCGGTTTCAGCTTGCCGACCAGCAGTCGGAAAGCGCTTTTCAGCAAAGGCAGCCTGTCCGGTGCGTTCATCGAGCCCGAGACGTCGATCAGGAAAACCAGATTGGCCGCAGGCTGCGCGGCCGGCGTGGCCTCGTACCCCTTGATCGCCACATGCATCAGCCGAGTGCCGCTATTCCACGGCGTCGGCGTGACGGTGACGGTGGTCCGGAACGGTTCGTCGACCGTCTGCGGCCGCGGCCAGTCATAGGGGAAGTAGTTGATCATCTCCTCAACGCGCACGCTGTCCGGATCGGGCAGATGTCCTTCCAGCAGCGAGCGTCGGACGAAGGCATAGGACGCGGTATCGACGTCGACGGAGAAGGTCGAGACCGGATCGGTTGCGACGCTCTTTACCGGATTGGTGTCCGCATTGGCGAAACGGTCGCGGCTTTCTTCGAGTGGCGGCAGGATTTCGCGCTCGGTTGGCGCATGACGGGGAACGGCGGCCAGTGGTACCGCGCGCTCAGCCATGACCGGCGGCGGCGCCATGGGAGCGGGCATAACCGCTTGAGGGGGCGCCACGCTTCGTTTGGCAGCACCACCGCTGGCCTCCTGCTTGTTCAGGAGCCGGGCAACATCCGGCGCAGCAAAATCGCCTTGTCTGGAGGATCGAGCCGATGGTGCAGCGTCCCCCCCCGGTACCGCTTCCTGCTGCGGTTCAGCCGGCTTCGCGACCGGCGGCGCCGGAACTCTTTCCGCCGCGGGCTTCGGCGCGTCCATGACTTGCGGCAGGGCGACCTGCCCCGAGCCCGGCAGGTTGCCGCGCGTCAGTTCGAATGTCAGCAGTGCGGCCGTGGGAATGATCAGCATCGTCGCAAGCGCAGAGCCTGCGAGATAACGGTGTTGGGTGACCATGCGGATGCTCCAGATCCGGTTGAGAACGGAGCTTTGACGCCGCCACCAGGAACTTCCTTTGCTGCGTGCGGCATTTTTTTCCGTCTCGTCGAAGGCCTGCATGGCGGCGGCAAGCGCACGGGCGCGTGCCGCATCGGAAGCGCGGGGCGCCGGGGCTAGATTGCCGAGTTGGTCGAATTCGTCCGTCATGGTCAAACCGCCTCCTTCTTCAGAAGGTCCTTCAATCGTTTACGCGCCTCGTGCAGATGCCAGGAGACCGTGTTTTCGCTGCATTCGAGAATGCCCGCCGCAGCCGCATGGGAGAGCCCTTCGCCGTGAACCAGCAGGACCGCATCCCGCTGTTTTTCCGGCAGGCGGCGCACCGCCGCCCACAGCCAGTCACCGCGACCGTCCTCCTCCGGCTCCGGATGCGAAAAGAAGATCGGGTCATTTGCTAGCCGGTCGTGGTCCCGTCGCCGGCGGGAGGACTTGCGCTGATGGTCGCGCACGGCATTCAGTGTCAGGGTGTAGAGCCAGGTGCGGAACGCCGACTGCCCCTTGAAGCTGCGGATCGCCTTGCCCAGCCGGATACAGACGTCCTGGGCGATGTCTTCCGCATCGCTTTGCGAGCCGCACCAGCGCCAGGCGACGGCATGAATGAAATCGTAGTGCGCCTCGACGAGCGCTGAAAACGCATTGCGGTCGCCCTGGCATGCCTTATCGAGGATTTCCGCGCTCACTTATCCGCCCGCTTTTCCGTCGCTCAAGAGTTTAGACGTTTCGCTGCGGAAATTCCTTGGGTACCCGGGAAAAACTTTTTTCGTTCACCGCACCAGCGCTTCCATATGGAACCGGAGCTGCCCCGGCGGGTAGCGATGCTGCGCGCCGACCGGACAGGAATTGCGGGCCGCACAGCCGGAAATCATGCAGGTCGCTTTGCCCGCATCGCTTGCGAGATAGGCAGCGCATCGGGCAACATCGAAGCCCGACAGGCCGACTGCATTGACGGGACAGGCTGACAGGCAGGGCTTATCCGCGCAGCTCTCGCAAGGATGCTCGGCCTCATCGGGCGAACTCTCTATCGCAAACGGAAAACCGAGAGCGCCGCGATACCCGTGCCAGAGGCCGAACTGCGGATGGATGAGGATGCCGAGCGGCGACGACTTCAGGCCTTCGGCCTTCATCGCCCATTGCTGGAACGGCTGCCAGGGCGGATCGGACGGGAAATAGGCAGCCGCTCCGAGCTGCTCGGCAAGAGGCCGGATCAGCGTCTTCGACCACGTGTCGAGGGGATCGGGGCCGTCACGGCCGTTTCGCCATTCCGTAAACGACGGCCAGATCGAACCGTCGACATTGCCGAGCAAGACGACGGACCTGGCAAGCATGCCATCGCCGAGCAACGGCCGCTCCCCCGATCCAAAATTCACCACGCCGCGGATCAGAATGCCGTGCGGTTCGAGCCTCGCGGCAATCTCATCGAGAAGTGGTGAAGGCGGCCTCACCGAGGCCCCTGGTATTTGTAGTGAGGGCGCCAAACCCCTTCCTGGACAAAATCCGCTACCAGTCTGGCACCGCCTTGCTCCCTGGCGGCATCGGGCTCTCTTCAGGTGAAGGCGTCGGGCATCGAATCCTTGCGGTCCTTGATGAAGGCGAGCAGCGCCTCGTCGATCGCAGGATCGAGCGGCGGTGCTTCGTAACTGTCGAGCCAGGAGCGGCAGAGCGCGTTGGCGCGCTGCTCGATGCGCTTCTCGCCCTCGATCTCCCACTGTTCGAAGGAATTGTTGTCCATCAGCGCCGAGCGATAGAAGGCCGTCTGGAAATGCGCCTGGGTATGGGCGCAGCCGAGATAGTGGCTGCCGGGGCCGACTTCGCGGATCGCGTCGAGGGCCTGGCCCTCCTCGGACAAATCGACGCCCTGCGCCATCTTCTGCATCATGCCGAGCTGGTCCTGGTCGATCATGAATTTTTCATAGGACGACACCAGACCACCTTCCAGCCAGCCCGCCGCATGCAGCACGAAATTGGTGCCGGCGAGCAGGGTCGTGTTGAGCGTATTGGCCGATTCGTGCGCCGCCTGGGCATCGGGCACTTTCGAGCCGCAGAGCGAACCGCCGGTGCGGAACGGCAGGCCGAGGCGACGGGCAAGCTGGGCCGCGCCGTAAGAAACCAGGGACGGCTCCGGCGTGCCGAAGGTCGGAGCGCCCGACTGCATCGAGATCGACGCCGCGAACGTGCCGAACAGCACCGGCGAGCCTTTGCGGATCAGCTGCGTCAGCGCAGCACCCGCCAGCACCTCGGCAAGAATCTGCGTCAGCGTGCCGGTCACGGTCACCGGGCTCATGGCGCCGGAGAGAATGAACGGCGACACGACCGATGCCTGGTTATGCCGCGCATAGACCTTCAGCGCGCCGAGCATGGTCCCGTCGAATACCATCGGAGAATTGGCGTTGATGAGGTTCAGGGTGACGCAATTGTTTTCGACGAATTCGTCGCCGAACACCAGCTTCGCCATGGCGACGGTGTCCTCGGCGCGTTCCGGCGCGGTGACCGATCCCATGAACGGCTTGTCGGAATACTTGATATGGCTGTAGACCATGTCGAGATGCCGCTTGTTGACCGGCACGTCGACCGGTTCGCAAACCGTGCCGCCCGACGAATGCATCGACGGCGCCATATAGGCGAGCTTCACGAAGTTGCGGAAATCCTCGATCGTCGCGTAACGGCGCTTGCCGTCGAGATCGCGCACGAAGGGAGGTCCGTAGACCGGCGCGAACACGGTCGCCTTGCCGCCGATCTGGACGTTGCGTTCCGGATTGCGCGCATGCCAGGTGAATTCGCTCGGTGCGGTCTTCAGGAGTTCCCGGCAGAGGCCCTTGGGGAAATGCACCCGATGGCCCTGGACATCGGCACCAGCCTTCGCCCAGAGATCCAGCGCTTCCTCGTCCTCGCGGAATTCGATGCCTATTTCTTCGAGGATGAGATCCGCATTGCGCTCGATGAGAGCAAGGCCCTCCTCGTCCAGCACCTCGTAGACGCCTATTTTGCGGGTGATATAGGGCAAGGAGAGGCCGGGACCGTTGCCTGCGCGGGCCGCGCGGCGGCCTGCCGCTCCGCGCTCGCCGCGGCCACGCCTGGCCCCGCTGCCTGCCGGTTCCGTCTCTGGGGTCAAATCGTCCATGATGTTCCTCGCCTCCGCTTTGAAAAGCGCCTCAAGCTTTTTGATGCGCCATGCTAGGCTCAAGCGCAAGCGGAGCCCCGCCTTTCTGCGTCACGGGTTTGTACAGGACAGACATCACGCCGCGATCTTCCGTCGTTTTTCCGACGCGCCGCTGTCGCATACGAAAGAAATTGCCAAGCAAATTAAAGGTACAGATAGTCGGGACGGTAAACGTCTGATTTGCCGGCCTTCGAACCGGCCCCTCGAACGAAGGGAAGCATTGCATGTCCGACGACGAAATCATCCTGGCGGAACTTTCCGACGAGGAACTCGTGCAGCAGATGCACGACGATCTTTACGACGGCTTGAAGGAGGAGATCGAGGAGGCGACCAACATCCTGCTCGCGCGCGGCTGGACGCCCTATGACGTCCTTACGAAGGCACTGGTCGAGGGCATGCGCATCGTCGGCATCGACTTCCGCGATGGCATTCTTTTCGTGCCGGAAGTGCTGCTCTCGGCGAATGCCATGAAGGCGGGCATGTTCATCCTGCGCCCGCTTCTGGTCGAAACCGGCGCTCCGAAGCTCGGCAAGATGGTGATCGGCACCGTCAAGGGCGACATCCACGACATCGGCAAGAACCTCGTCGGCATGATGATGGAGGGAGCGGGCTTCGACGTGGTCGATCTTGGCATCAACAACCCCGTCGAGAATTATCTCGATGCGATCGAGCGGGAGCAGCCCGATATTCTCGGAATGTCGGCGCTTTTGACCACGACCATGCCCTATATGAAGGTCGTCATCGACACCCTGAAGGAAAAGGGCATGCGCGACGACTACATCGTGCTTGTCGGCGGCGCGCCGCTCAACGAGGAATTCGGCAGGGCCGTCGGCGCCGATGCCTATTGCCGCGATGCGGCGGTCGCTGTCGAAACGGCGAAGGAATATATCCGTCGCAAGCACAACAGCCTTGCCGCCGGCGCCTGAGGCGCCGAACGGCCTGCTGACTGAGACGCCTTAGCGCGCAGCGCGATCGACCCGGCGCCCCGCGTCCTGAGTGGCATTGACGGTATTGGCCGTATCCTGGCCCATGCCACGAATGGTATTGCCGCAGGAGGTGAGAGAAACCATCGTCGCAAGAAGAGCGGCGATTATCGTGACTGTCTTGGCCGTCATGTTAGAATACTCCAATGGAGAGAGATGAAATCGTGGCGGAAATGAATTTTCCGGCAGAGGAACGTTCAACTCGCGAAAAAGTTCACGTGATCGCGTGCGGAGCGATCGCCAGGGAAATCCTCGCTGTTTCCAGGCAGCAAGGCCTTGGCCATATCGATCTCAACTGTTTGCCGGCAATCTGGCACGCCTATCCGCAGAAGATCGTTCCGGGGCTGGAAAAAGCTGTCGCCGAGGCGCGTGACGCAGGCTTCGAAAAAATCTTCTTCGCCTACGCCGATTGCGGAACGGGCGGCGACATCGACCGGCTCTGCGAGCGCGAGGGCATTGCCCGCATTGAGGGCCCGCACTGTTATTCCTTCTTTGCCGGAAACGACGCTTTTGCCGCAAAAGCGGACGAAGACCTTTTTTCATTTTTCCTGACCGACTTCCTTGCCCGCCAGTTCGAGGCCTTCGTCATCGAACCGCTCGGCCTCGACCGTCATCCGCAGCTGAAGGACATGTATTTCGGCAATTACCGAAAACTCGTCTATCTCAGCCAGGAGGAAGACAAGGTCCTTCAGGAAAAGGCGCGTGGGGCCGCCGAGTACCTCGGCCTGGAATACGAATACCGCTTCACCGGCTACGGCGACCTCACGCAGGCGTTACGCTCGGTTTAACCGTTTGTTCGGGCCTTCGGCGGAAGAGTGCCGCCCTGCGCTTTTTGCGGGGGGATCGATGCAGGACCGGAATTCTCGGATCGTGGTGATGACGTCGGGCGGGGCGAACCCGCAGCTGATGATCAACGCATTGGCAAAACATTTTCCCGACCTGCATGTCGTCGAGGAACAGCCGGAATCGAAGGGCACGCTGCTGAAACGCCGCGCCCGGCGGTTCGGCTGGTTTACAGCGCTCGGTCAGCTGGCGACGATGATCGCATCGCGGCTCACCAAGAGCGTCGCGGCAAGGCGCTCCGCCGATATCATCCGCGACTACGGCCATTCCGCCGAGCCTAACCCGGCGATCCCCGTGACCCACGTGGCTTCCCTCAACGATCAGGCCTGTCACGCAGCGGTGACAGCCTTGAGGCCCGCTGCGATCTTCACCATATCCTGCCGCATCCTGTCGCCAGCGACGCTTGCCGCCATCCCCTGCCCCGTCATCAACTTCCATGCCGGCATCAATCCGATGTATCGCGGCCAGATGGGCGGCTACTGGTCGCGGGTCGAAGGCGACGAGAAAAACTTTGGCGCGACCGTGCATCTGGTCGACAACGGCATCGATACCGGCGGGACGCTCTACGAAAAGCGGATGGAGCCGGCGCGATCGGATTCGCTCGCCACCTATCCGCTGCTGATGACCGCCTCCTGCGTCGATATCAGCGTCCGCGCGCTTCAGGATGCCATCGACGGCACGCTGAGGCCGTACCAGCCGCAAGGCCCGTCCGCACTGCGTTTCCCGCCGCCGATCTGGACCTGGCTATACCACGGGCTGACCCGGAAGATCTGGTAGCCGGCAATCCGGCTAGGCAATCCACATCGCCGCGTCGTATTTTGCCGTGTGCGACGTCGTCGCAAGCGCAGTCTTGCCGCCCGCACCCGTGCATGCTGCGCCTCAACACGGAGGAATTCATGGCCGACCGCATCGTCGTCTTCTGGCGGGATATTCCGGCGCAGGTGATCATCAAGAAGGGCCGCCAGACCGCCAAGCGGGAACTGTCGCTGCGCTTCACCGAGGCGATCGACATGTGCGCCATGCGCAGCGGCGCCGCCGGCACCGACGATTATCTCGCAGAATGGCGCAAGGCCGAGCCGACCGCCGTTTCCGACGATCTTGAAGCCGAAGCCGACAGGGCGGCAGCCGAGCTCGAAGCAGCCTATGACAGGGAAAAACTCGTCGCGCTGGTGAAGACCGGCGGCCGCGAAACCGCCTGACGTTCAGACAATCACATCGTTTCTGCGCCGCATCGCGCGCCGCCTGGAGGAAGAAATGACCCGCACCATCGTCGCATCCGCAACCCGGGAGATCGTGATCGGCTTTGACCAGCCCTTTTGCGTGATCGGCGAACGCATCAACCCGACGGGCCGCAAGAAGCTCGCGGCCGAGATGATCGAGGGCAATTTCGACACCGTCATCAGAGATGCGCTGGAACAGGTGGCGGCGGGTGCCACCATGCTCGACGTCAACGCCGGGGTCACCTCGGTCAATCCCAACGAGACTGAACCGGGCCTGCTCGTCCAGACCCTGGAGATCGTCCAGGGCCTCGTCGACGTGCCGCTGTCGATCGACAGTTCGGTGACAGCCGCAATCGAGGCAACGCTGAAAGTCGCCAAGGGCCGGCCGCTGGTCAATTCGGTGACCGGCGAGGAGGAAAAACTCGAGGCGATCCTGCCGCTCTGCAAGAAATACGACGTACCGGTCGTGGCGATCTCCAACGACGAGACCGGCATTTCGATGGATCCGGACGTCCGTTTCGCGGTCGCCAAGAAGATCGTCGAACGCGCCGCCGACTACGGCATCAAGCCCCATGACATCGTCGTCGATCCGCTGGTCATGCCGATCGGCGCGCTCGGAACCGCGGGCCTGCAGGTCTTCGCGCTGCTGCGACGGCTGCGCGAGGAACTGAAGGTCAACACCACCTGCGGGCTTTCCAACATTTCCTTCGGCCTGCCGCACCGCCACGGCATCAATGCCGGCTTCATTCCGATGGTGATCGGTGCGGGCATGACATCCGCGATCATGAATCCCTGCCGGCCGCAGGAAATGGAAGCGGTCCGCGCCGCCAACGTGCTGAACGGCACCGACCAGAACTGCGGTAACTGGATCATGACCTATCGGGACTATAAGCCGGTGGAAGGCGGTGGAGCCGCGGCAACGGCCGCACCGTCGGCCGCCAGCGGCCGACGCGGCGGCCGCGCCGCACGGGCCGGCGCCGGAGCGCGGACGGAGTGAGCAGAACTGGATCTCTTTACATTTGTATATACAAAAGCATATATGAAAGTATAGCGCATGCTCGGGATTTCTGGCTTCGATTGGGATGACGGCAATTGGCCGAAATGTGCCAAGCACGGTCTCAGCAAGGATGAAATCGAGAGTCTCTTCGAAAATGCTCCGGCCGTTCTTCGGGATCCAGAAGAGAGCGAACAACGGATGCGCGCCATCGGCATCGCGGAAAGCGGCCGCTACGTATTCGTCGTGTTTGCACTCCGGGAAGTTGACGGGAGAGCTTACATACGACCGATCAGCGCCCGATACATGCACGAACGGGAGATAAGACGATATGAGCAAGAATGACCTGAAGAAGATGCCCGTCTTCCATTCCGACGCGGAAGCCGAGGCCTTCGTCGAGACGGCTGATCTGTCCGAATACGATCTCTCCGGCTTCAAGCCGACGCATTTCGAGTTCGAGAAGAAGTCCGCCCAGCTCAATATGCGGCTGCCGGAGCCTCTTCTGCGCGCCGTGAAGGCCAAGGCGAAGGAACGGGGCATTCCCTATACGCGACTGATTCGCGAAGCGCTCGAACAGACCGTCCGCAAATGAACCCGTACTCCTTGAATTTTGAATTGTAGTCCTAATGACCGCTGATCCCCTCGTCCTTTTCATGCCATCCGGCAAGCGCGGCCGGTTTCCGGTCGGCACGCCGGTGCTCGATGCCGCGCGCCAGCTCGGCGTCTATGTGGAGAGCGTCTGCGGCGGGCGGGCGACCTGCGGGCGATGCCAGGTCTCGGTCCAGGAGGGACATTTCGCCAAGCACGGCATTACCTCGGCGAACGACCACCTGTCGCCGTTCGGCCCGAAGGAGGAGCGCTACGACCGCGTGCGGGGGCTTCCCGAGGGACGCCGCCTCTCCTGCTCGACCCAGATACTCGGCGATCTCGTCGTCGACGTGCCGCAGGATACGGTGATCAACGCGCAGGTGGTCCGCAAGGCGGCCGACGAACGTGTCTTCGACCGCAATCCGGCGATCCGCATGTGTTATGTCGAGGTGGAAGAGCCCGACATGGAAAAACCGCTCGGCGATCTCGACCGGCTGAAGGCAGCACTTGCCGCCGAGTGGCATTTCGACGATCTGGATGTCGATTTCCACCTGATTCCGAAAGTGCAGCAGATCCTGCGCAAGGGCGAATGGAAGGTCACCGCGGCGATCCACAAGGATCGCGACGACGACCGCGCCCGCCTCGTCGCGCTCTACCCCGGCCTGAAGAACGAGGCCTACGGGATTGCCTGCGATATCGGCTCGACGACGATCGCCATGCACCTGTCGTCGCTGCTGTCGGGCCGTACCGTGGCGTCGGCCGGCACGTCGAACCCGCAGATCCGCTTCGGCGAGGATCTGATGAGCCGCGTCTCCTATGTGATGATGAACCCCGATGGCCGCGAGGCGATGACGTTAGCCGTGCGCGAGGCGCTGAACGGATTGATCGACAAGGTCTGCGCTGAAGGCGGCGTTTCGAGGAGCGACATTCTCGACAGCGTCTTCGTCGGCAATCCGATCATGCACCACCTCTTCCTCGGCATCGATCCGACCGAACTTGGCGGCGCCCCCTTCGCGCTTGCCGTTTCCGGAGCGGTTCAGGTCAGATCCTCCGAGATCGGCTTGCCGATGAACGAGGGCACCCGGACCTATCTCCTGCCCTGCATCGCCGGCCATGTCGGTGCCGATGCCGCGGCGGCCACCCTGTCGGAAGGCCCGCACCGGCAGGAGGAGATGATGCTGCTGGTCGATATCGGCACAAATGCGGAAATCGTGCTCGGAAATTCGACCCGGGTCGTCGCGGCCTCCTCGCCGACCGGTCCGGCCTTCGAAGGTGCCGAAATCTCGTCGGGCCAGCGGGCAGCACCAGGCGCCATCGAGCGTATCCGTATCGACGCCGAAACCCTCGAGCCGCGCTTCCGGGTGATCGGCATCGAGCCCTGGTCGGACGAGCCGGGTTTCGCCGACGCAGCCGCTGCAACCGGCATTACCGGCATCTGCGGTTCGGCGATCATCGAGGTGATTGCCGAAATGTATCTCGCCGGACTGATTTCGGAGGACGGCGTCGTGGATGGCGCTATGGTTGAGCGCTCACCCCGCATCCTGCAGAACGGCCGGACCTTCTCCTATCTCGTTCATGACGGCGAGCAGCGCATCACCGTGACCCAGAACGACGTGCGCGCCATCCAGCTCGCCAAGGCGGCGCTTTATGCCGGCGTCAAGCTGTTGATGGACAAGCAAGGGGTCGACCATGTCGATCGGATCGGGCTCGCCGGCGCCTTCGGCACGTTCATCGATCCGAAATATGCGATGGTGCTGGGTCTCATCCCCGATTGCGACCTTTCCCGAGTCAAATCGGTCGGCAATGCCGCCGGCACAGGCGCGCGCATGTGCCTCCTGAACCGCGGCTACCGCCGCGAGATCGAGGAAACCGTCCGCAGGATCGAGAAGATAGAGACGGCTCTGGAACCAAAATTCCAGGAGCATTTCGTCTATGCCATGGCGCTACCGAACAAGGTCGATACCTTCCCGAACCTCAGCACGGTCGTAACCTTGCCGGAGCGCAAGGCGCTCGCGGATGCCTCGGGAGACGGTGGCGGCCGCAGACGTCGCCGCGGCCGCGAATAACATCAGGCCGCTGCGGCGACCAGGGAGCCGAACGCCTCGCGGATGCTCTCTGCGACGGCCTTGCCGGGTACGGAAAGCTGCGGTGCCGTCAACAGCCGGATATCGAAGTTGATCAGCTCAGGCAGTCCTTCCTTCGGGCCGAGTATCTGCATGTCCTCGGTCACGTAGGAACGCGGGAACGGCGCAATCGCAAGGTCGGACAGCACGGCGGCGCGCTGCGCCATCGTATGGGCGCTCGCATAGGCGATGCGATAGGTCCGCTTGTGCTTCTCGAGCTGGGCGATCGCATCCTGGCGCCAGACGCAGCCGTCCTCCCAGACCGAAATCGGCAGCGGATCGCGCAGATAGGCCGTGCCGCATTTGGCACCGGCCCAGACCAGTCGTTCCGTATGGATCATCTCGCCGGCCGTCGCGAAAGGACGCGTGGCGCAGTTGATCAACGCGAGATCCAGCCGCTGCTCGTCCATGCGCTTCCTGAGTGCCAAACTCATGTCGACGGTAACATCGACCATGATGCCCGGAAAGCTCTCACCGAAATCCTTGAGCACCTTGGGCAGCAGACGCTCGGCAATGTCGTCCGGCGCACCGAGACGTACCACGCCGGAGAGCTCCGGCATGACGAAACGTGACACGGCTTCATTCGACAGCGCCAGCATGCGCCGCGCATAGGAAAGCAGCATCTCGCCATGCTGCGTCAGCGACACCGAGCGGGCATCGCGCAGGAAGAGCGTCGTCTTCAGCTGCTCTTCCAGTTTCTTGATCTGCATCGAGACGGCCGATGGCGTACGCAGAACCGCATCGGCGGCGGTCGAGAAATTGCCGGTCTCGGCAATCGCCACGAACGTGCGCAATACATCATTATCGAGCAGCGGAAGCGGCGGGCGGAATGGAACAGTCATGTCAGCCTCTATCAATAATTCTGAACTTAAACACCATATCATTTCGTTTGATTGAATGTCAAACGGGCGGCATACTCAAAAACATCGGAAGCGAGCGTCAATACCCAACAGAATTTCATGAGACGCATAACTTGCATCCGATTGATTGATGGATTGATGGCGTTCATTGTCCCGATTGAGCGTTGTCCCATGAGACACTCAAGGAGAACTGACATGACTATGATCACCTATCAGGAGAGCGATCGCTCCCGGCCCCGGCCGTCATCGTTCGCCTCGCTCATCCGCCCTGCCCTGGACGCGGTTATCAGCCTTCGCGATCAATGGCGTCGTCGCCAGACCGAAAGAATGCTGGAAGGTCTGCCGGCAGAAATCCGCAAGGACATCGGATGGCCGACGACCAATGCACCGCATCGCCGATAACCCTCCCACCCCATGGCCCGCCGACGCGAACAGCGAAGCGGGCCATGTCGTCTGAGACACGCATTGAGCCTGCTGTCTTTGGCAATTACGCGTGCGACCCGCCTATGTCGCAAAAATGTTATCACCCTGTCGTCAGAAGCCCTTCTCCGCCGTCTTTCCCCGTGCCAATGTCGCTTTTGAAGAAAAGCGGGCCGCAATGCACGGCCACGAACAAGGGGAATGACGGCATGAATGTGATGACCAAAAATCCGGCAGCCAAGCGCTCCCTCGTCTTTTTTCTTGTTCCCCATTTCACCATGCTGCCTTTTGCTGCAGCCGTGGAGACGCTGCGAATCGCCAATCGCATGCTCGGATACTCGGCCTATACTTGGCGGCTCTGTTCCGCCGATGGCGAAAAGGTCTATTCCTCGAGCGGCATCGGCATCGAGGTAAACTCCTCTCTCGCCGACGAACGTCGCAACCTCTCCGGTGAAAACCGTCCGAACATGGTCCTCGTGTGCTCGGGCGTCTACGTGGAAGAGTTCAACAACAAGTCGGTCAACGCCTGGCTGCGCGAAACCTATAACCGCGGCATTGCCGTTGGAAGCCTCTGCACCGGAGCGCACGTTCTGGCCCAGGCCGGGCTGCTAAACGGCAAGCGCTGTGCGATCCACTGGGAGAACCTGCCAGGCTTTGCCGAGGCATTCCCGCAGGCGGAAGTCTATGCGGATCTCTACGAGGTCGATTCGAACCTCTATACCTGCGCCGGCGGCACCGCCTCGCTCGACATGATGCTGAACCTGATCAGCCAGGATTTCGGCGAGAATCTCGTCAACCGCGTCTGCGAGCAGCAGTTGACGGACCGCGTCCGCAACCCGCACGACCGCCAGCGCCTGCCGCTGCGGGCCCGCCTCGGCGTCCAGAACGCCAAGGTCCTGTCGATCATCGAGGTCATGGAGAACAATCTCTCCGAACCGCTGTCGCTGGTCGAGATCGCCGACGACGCCGGCCTCTCAAGGCGCCAGATCGAACGCCTGTTCCGCCAGGAAATGGGCCGCTCGCCGGCGCGCTACTACCTGGAAATCCGGCTCGACCGGGCAAGGCACCTGCTCGTACAGTCCTCGATGCCCGTGGTCGAGGTGGCTGTTGCCTGCGGATTCGTGTCCGCGTCGCATTTCTCGAAATGCTATCGGGAGGTCTATAACCGTTCGCCGCAACAGGAACGCGCCGAGCGCAAGCTCAATATGAACACGTCGCGCACCGGCGTCGTGGCCTGAGCCGTGGGAACGCGACGGGTCAGCCCGTCGCCTGCAGCACGATCGTGTAATCCGAAAATACCCGATTCCGGCCATGGCTTTTCGCCATGAACAGGAATTGTTCTGCAGCGTTGAGATAATTGTCGAACGTTTCCGGGCCGCAGACCTCCGCCAGCCCGATCGAAACGGTAATCGAAAAATCGATGTCGCCGGAGATAATCCTGATGCCGGCGATCTCAAGCCTCAGCTTCTCGCACAACTCCGTCGCGGCGGCTGGGTCGAGACCGACCAGCAGCATGCCGAACTCTTCGTCACCCAACCGGGCAAGAAGATGCCGGCTGCCGGTGCAAGCGGAACCGAGCCTGGCGGCGGCGGCCTTCAGGACCTGAACGATGGTTTCCTTGCAATGAATATCGTTCAATCGCCGGAAATGGTCGATGTCCACGATCGCGACGGCGCAGGCTGTTCCCTCGGCAAGAGCTTCCCGCACCAACGGTTCGCCAATCCGATAAAATTCCTTCAGGTTGGCAAAACCGGTCAACGGATCGGCAACCGTATTGGCCGTCTCCATCTGGATGCGCGACGGCGCCGCCAAACCGTAGGTCAAGCGCTCCGTCTCCCGGAAATGCTGGCTTAGAAGGTATGGCATGCGGAATTCCTCGGGGATCAGGCGACGTTCTTCACCGCCGTTTCCTGACGTCTTGCCTGCATCGATCGAATCTGGATGAGCGTATCCAGGTTCTGGTTGACGCGGCAGTAAAACTCCTCGTCGATGAAGGGGCGCAGCATGAAGTCGTTGCCGCCGGCCTTCAGGAAGCGGGCCGAAAGCAGCCGGTTCGAAGAGGACGAAACGCCGATGATCCGGAGCTCGTGCGAGCCGCGCACCGAGCGAATGCGGCGGGTGAGTTCGAAACCGTCGATATCGGGCATGTTGTAGTCGGTGACGACGAGGCCGATATCCGGGTTCTTCTTGAGGATTTCCAGCGCCTTGGCACCGTTCTCCGCGACGCTGACCCGGAAATTGTAGCGCTTCAGGCGGCTCGAGAGCAGCGCCCGGGCGGTCGGGCTGTCATCGACGATCAGCACATGATGGCGATGATTGGTCAGGAACCGGCAGACCGATTCGGCCAGCATCTCGACCGCAAAGACATTGTCCTTGAGGATATAGTCGACGATGTCCTTGGTCAGCAGCTTGTCGCGGGTTTCTTCATGGAAGGTCCCGGTAAAGACGATGGTCGGGATCGACAGATCGACGAGATACTCCAGCGCTTCCCCGTTTTCCGCGCCTGGCAGATTGATATTGGAAATCGCCAGCATCACCGGCTCGGCGGAGCGGTCATAGGCGTACTGCAATTCCTCGAAGTTGCGGCAAATCTCGACTTCGATGCCGAACAGCTCCTTGAGCCGGGTCCCGATCATCGATGTGAAGACGTTTGAATCCTCCGCAAGCAGGATGCGGGAGTTTGCCAGTGATTGGCCGGAATACTGCATCCCGGAGATGCCGAGGAATGTCATGGTGCCCCTATCGAATAAGATATTATCCCCTCTGATAACATCCCTAGTGGAAACGGTTTGCAGAACCGTTAATCGGAGCAGCACTACGGTATCAAAACGGTACGGGCGGCCCGAAGACCGCCCGCTAACGTCAATGACTTCTTACTTTTAGCCGGTTTTCAGGCCCGCAGCGCGGTGTTGTCGGTGTCGAACGGGCTTTCCGGCACGACGCTGGCATTGTAGAGGCTGCCGAGAATCTTGATCTTGAGCCTGGTGCCGGTCTCCGCATAACCCGGCTTGACCATCGCAAGCGCCAGCGACTTGCCGATACGCCAGCCGTAGGCGCCGTTGGTGGCGCGGCCGATCAACTCGCCATCTTCGTTGTAGATCGCCTCCGACCCGCGGGCGTCGACATCATTGGCGCCTTCGATGACCAGCGTGCAGAAATTCCACTTCAGTCCCTTTTCCTTGTAGGAAAGCAGGCCCTGCTTGCCGAGAAACTCCTTGTCGGTCTTGATGAACCGGTCGAGGCCGGATTCGTAGGCGTTGTACTCGATCGACATTTCACGCGGGATGAGCCGGTAGGATTTCTCTACCGACATCGAGAGCATGGCTCGGATGCCGAAAGGCTTGATGCCGAATTCGGCACCGGCTTCCATCAGCTTGTCGAAGATGTAGTTCTGCATCTCGATCGGATGATGCAGTTCCCAGCCAAGTTCGCCGACGAAATTGACGCGAAGCGCATGGGCGGAGGCCATGCCGACGGAAATCTCCTTGCCGGAAAGCCAGGGGAAATCCTTGTTGTCGAGGCTGGTGCGGGTGAGCTTCTTCAGGACCTGGCGGGACTTCGGGCCGGCCAGAACCAGCACGCCGAGCTTCTGGGTGATCTGGGTCAGTTTGACCGAGCCATCTGTCGGCGCGAGCTTACGCAAGTAGTCCTGGTCATGCGCCTCATAGGCGCCCGCCGACACGAGATAGAAACGATCCGGCGCCCATTCGTAGACGGTGAATTCGGAGCGCACGCCACCCTGTTTTGTCAGAAGGTGGCAGAGCGCGATGCGGCCGCGCTTCTTCGGGATCGCATTGGCAAAGATCGAGTCGAGGAAAGCGCGCGCTCCCGGGCCGGACACTTCCATCTTGGCGAAGGCCGACATGTCGAGCACGCCGACATTCTCGTGGACATTTTTGACCTCGTTGCCCACGTGGTCGAAATAGTTCGAGCGGCGGAAGGACCATTTTTCGACGATCCGGCCATCTTCCAGCGCCGGCGCATGATTGTGGGCGGTCAGCACGTCGACGCCGACACCGAGTTCTTCCGCGGGTACTTCGTAACCTTCCGGTGCGAACCAGTTGGCGCGTTCCCAACCGTAGACGGAGCCGAACACGGCACCCATCTTCTTCAGCCGGTCATAGACCGGCGTCGTCTTCAAGGGACGCGCGGCGGAACGCTCTTCGTCAGGATAATGCATCGTAAAAACATTGGCATAGGCCTCTTCGTTCTTCTCAATGAGATAGCCTTCCGTTGCGTAAGGACCGAAGCGGCGCGGATCGACGCCCATCATGTCGACGGTCGGCTCGCCGTCGACGATCCATTCCGCCAACTGCCAGCCGGCACCGCCAGCGGCGGTGATGCCGAAGGAATGGCCTTCGTTCAGCCAGAAATTCTTGAGGCCCGGCGCGGGACCGACGATCGGCGAGCCGTCCGGCGTATAGGCGATCGCGCCGTTATAGACCTTCTTGATGCCGACTTCGCCGAAGGCCGGGACACGCACGATCGCGGTCTCGATATAGGGCATCAGCCGGTCGAGTTCCTCGTTGAAGAGCTCGTATTCGCTCTCGTCGGACGGACCGTCGACGTAACAGACGGGTGCTCCGACTTCGTAGGGCCCGAGCAGCAGGCCGCCATTCTCCTCGCGCATGTACCAGGAGGAGTCCGATTCGCGCAGGACCCCCATTTCCGGCAGGCCCTTGGCCTTGCGTTCCTGGATCGCCGGATGCGGCTCGGTGACGATGTACTGGTGCTCGACCGGGATGACCGGAATGTTGATGCCGACCATCTCTCCGGTCTTGCGGGCGAAATTGCCGGTACAGGAAATGATGTGCTCGGCGGTGATCTCGCCCTTGTCGGTCGTCACCTTCCAGAGCCCGTCCGGCTGTTGTTCGATGGCGGTGACGGTCGTGTTGCGATAGATCGTGGCGCCGAGGTCGCGCGCACCCTTGGCAAGCGCCTGGGTGAGGTCGGCCGGCTGAATATAGCCGTCGTCCGGGTGCTGGATGGCGCCGAGAATGCCATCCGTCTCGCAGAGCGGCCAGATCTCCTTCACCTGTTCCGCCGTCAGGATATTGACCTTGACGCCGATCGTCTCGGCGATCCCGGCATAATACATGTACTCTTCCCAGCGGTCCTTGGTGCGGGCGAGACGGATGTTCGAGACTTTCGAGAAACCGACATTCATGCCGGTTTCTTCCTGCAGTTCCTGATAGAAACGCACCGAATATTTATGCAGCTGGCCGACCGAATAGGACAGGTTGAAAAGCGGCAGAAGACCCGCCGCATGCCAGGTCGAACCGGAGGTCAATTCCTTGCGTTCGATCAGGACGGCGTCACTCCAGCCCTTTTTCGCCAGATGATAAAGCGTCGAAACACCGACCACGCCGCCGCCGATCACTACCGCCCGTGCATGTGTCTTCATGGAAAGAACCCCTCTTCGGCCTCGTGTGGCCTTTTCGCAAACTGCAGGGACTATGCAATTCCGACAGGCGGGCCAAACGCCTGATTACGACATGCCAAGAGCCAGCCCGCGACGACCATCAGAATGGCCGGGGGCTCGAGCGGAGGGACGGTCATGCGCCCCCTCTCGCATCGTTCTCCTCCTGCGGGATTGGCCTGCCCCGATGAAAGATGATTTCCTGCTGCGGGAACGGGATGTCGATGCCCTCCTCCTTGAACCGCCGGAGGATGGCGATCCTCAGATTGTTTCGGATTCTCAAGCCCTCGCCCATGTCGGCCAGATGGAACCTCAGTTCGAAATTGAGCGAGGATGGACCGAAGCTCAGGAACTCCACGTGCGGTTCCGGATTGCGCAGCACTTCCGGCACCTGATCGACCAGTTCCAGAAGGATATCCATCACCTTCTGCGGATCGGTGTGGTGGCTCACCGCGACCGGCACTTCGGAACGCCCGATCTTGTTGCGATGTGTCCAGTTGCCGACCGGCGAATTGATGAGGTCGGAATTCGGGACGATGATCGACTGCTTGCGGAACGTCTCGATCTCTGTGGCGCGCACCGAAATGCGCTTGACGATACCTTCCGTCGCCCCGGTCACCACATGGTCGCCCACCTTGAACGGCCGTTCGACGAGCAGGATCAGACCGGACACGAAGTTCGAGACGATATTCTGAAGACCGAAACCGATACCGACCGACAGGGCGGACGCAACAAGCGCGAAGCTCGAGAGATCGATCCCCGCGGCCGAGACGCCGACGATCACCGCAAGCCCGATGCCGAGGTAGCCGATACCGGTCTTGACCGAGTTGCGGACGCCGAGATCCACCTGGCTGCGCGCCAGCACATTGCCGTCGATCCACTTCTGCACCCAGCGCGTGACGACGAAACCGAGGCCGAAGAGCAGAATGCCGCCGAGAATGCCGACGATCGAGATCGAGATGTTGCCGATCCGGATCTGCGTGAAGAAACTGTAGATCCAGGCTTCGATATCGGCGATCTGGAAGCCCCAGGTCAGCAGAATGAGGGGGATGCCGAGGATCAGCGCAAAGGCATAGATGCCCAGTCCCGCCACGAGTCCTGCCTGGTCGAGGGACACCT
This sequence comes from Neorhizobium vignae, assembly GCF_000732195.1. Taxonomy (GTDB): domain Bacteria; phylum Pseudomonadota; class Alphaproteobacteria; order Rhizobiales; family Rhizobiaceae; genus Neorhizobium; species Neorhizobium vignae. Next base: position 209,612 of record NZ_JNNU01000007.1, on the reverse strand, counting down.
CGCCGAAATTGAAGCGCTCGGCGAGCCGGCGGCCCACCGCCGTATCCGTGAACGACCCCTGTTTCGAAACCGCCCTGCCCGACAGGAGCCCGATATAGATCAGCACGATCACCGCACCGGTCAGCACGATCTGGGTCGAAGCAAAACGGGCAAGCCCAACATATCCCGTCAGCACAGACAGGATCAGGAGCAGGCCCGTGATACGAAGGAACAGCGGAAAGAAGCGCGGCCACCGATGTCCCGGCCCATCGGGATCCTCGCCCTCGATAAGCCGCGGCTGAACGAAGGAGATGGCGATCAGGATCAGGCCGATGATGACGGAGGCGAGCAGGCTCTTGACGATGGTCAGGACCAGCGGCGAATTGAGCGCCTCGCTGATCGCACCGAGCAGATAGTCGAGCCCGTTGACGATCGCCATGGCAAGCACGGCAAGCGTCAGCAGGCGGGCACCGCGATTGGTGATGCGCACGAGCCGCCACTCCGGTTCGCCCGGCGCCAATACGCCATAGGTGAGCTTCCAGACGAAATTGACGAACCAGACGAAGCCGAAGAAGGTCACCACGATCGGCGTGATATCCGTCCGCAGCACGTTGAAGCCGTCGAGGAACAGGAAGGAAGCAACCAGGAAGGCCGCCAGCGACACGGTCTGGATGACCGTCGACCAGAACGCTACCGACAGACGCCGGATGTAGGAAGGATGCTCACGGTCGGTCCGCCGGATGAAGCGCCCGAACAGCCGGTACCCTCCGGACAGGAAGAGCATGGCCGCGCCGAATGACAGCGCCAGAGCGCCCAGCAGCTGCAGCTTCTTGAATTTCCAGACGAAACTGATCCAGCCGCTGAAGGTGGAGCCGAAATTCCTGACTTCGGCGACGAACGCCTTGCCGGCATCGGCGAACAATTCGCCCGACAGCTCGGTGTGGCGGAACAGCGTCTGGGTAAACAGCGTGCGGCGGAGATTGGTGATCGTGTTGGCGACCTGGTTCGCGCTGTTGGAAAGCTGGCCGGCGTCGTCGACGATCAGATTGAGCTCGGAGCGCTCGTTCAGCAGCCGGTTGCGCTCTTCGACGACTGCGGGCGCTTCCGGAGGCTGGCCGGCTGCCGGCGGTTCGCCGAGGCTCTTGAGCCGGGCCTGAATCTGCTCGACTCGGGTGCGCATGGAATCCGAGGCGGAGCGCATTTCGCCGACGATCGTTTCCGCCTGCACCCTCAGTTCCGCAAGACGCGCATCGTCATCGGCGTCGCTTTGGATCCGGTTGCGGAAGCTGTCGAGCTGCTGACGGATCGTGTCGATCTTACCCTTCATGTCCGAATTGATCGAATCGAGGGTGACGTCGGGTGGCACCTGCTCCTGGCGCTGCCCCTGCGCCTGCTGTTGCGTCTGGGCGAACACAGGCGACGGCGAGCCCAGTTGGACGGCGGCGATCATGAGTGCTGCTAAGAGCACGCGGGTTATCCGCCGAATGGTTGAAGGGCCGGTCGTGGAAAGTTCTGTCAAATGTCTGCTCTTTTGTCTTTCGATCGGATTCGTCGGCGAAAATAGAGTGACTTCTGGGCGAAGAAAAGGAATGCTGGACTCCAGGTTCCGGGAATTGTTCCAATTGCTGGAACCTGGACCATTTCTTCGCGTTTCCCCGTCCCAACAATCATTGAGGGTAAGTCATGGAACAGGCAGGTATCGGCTGGATCGCAGCCATCATCATCGGCGGCATTGCCGGCTGGCTCGCCGAAAAGTTCATGAAAAGCGATATGGGCTTGATCATGAACATCATTCTGGGCATTGTCGGCGCCATCATCGCCAATGCCATTCTCGGCGTCTTCGGCGTCGCGCTCGGCGGCTGGATCGGCTACCTGATCGCCGGTTTCATCGGTGCATGCATCCTGATCGCCGTCGCACGCATGTTCCGCAGATAATTACCTCAAGATCAGAAACCGGCGCCGGGCTTGGAAAGATATTCGAGTTCGGCGGCGGTCGATTCCCGGCCGAGCAGTACATTGCGATGCGGGAAGCGGCCAAATTCGCGAATCACCGCACGGTGACGTTCCGCATAATCCAGATAATCCGCATCACCCCAGCAACGCGAAGAGTTCAACAGACCGATCCTGATCGGCAAGAGTCTCCGAATGTTCGAAGGGAAGATAGAAGAAGCCGCGCTGCTCGGGCAGGACAGCCATATCCGCACCAGCTTCGATCGCCAGCCTGGCCTCGCGCAAAGCCAGCCAATCCGTTGCAAAGGCAAGCGGAGTGCCGCGATAGAGGTTGCGGGAAAGCTGGTCGAGCACGATCACCGCCGCGAGCCGACTTTCAGGCGAGGTCCGCCACGCGTCGATCTCGCCGCGCGCAAGCGAAAGATGAGTAGCCGCGAAATGACGGCGCATCGCCTCGTCGAGCGCCTCGTTCTTCTCGAACCAATCCTTGCGGGTCAGCTCCTTGAACCAGAAGGTAAAAACTTCCTCGGGGCTTTTTATGTCAGCCTGCGCCATGGCATATCTCCCTAGTCGAGACGGAGTGCGGAGATATCCTTGCCGGTCATCCGGGCAAGGGCTTCGACGACCATGTTATGATCCTCGCGCTGCGGCAGGCCCGACACCGTCACCGCGCCAATGCAGCCGACACCGGCGACCTTGATCGGAAAACTGCCGCCATGCGGCGCGTGGTCCGCTAAGGAAATACCATATCGGCTTTCCACCGTATCGCCCTGGAGCTCGAGCTTCCGCCCGATGGCGTAGCTCGACTGGAAAAAGCGCAACACCAGATTGCGCTTGCGGCGTACCCAGTTTTCGTTGTCTGCGGTCGTGCCCGGCAATGCCGTATAGAAGGCCGGCATCGAATGCAGCTGCACGTCGATGACGACGCTCAGGCCCCGCTCGACGGCCATATGGCGAAGCAGCGATCCGAGGTCCCAGGCAGTGGTCAGGTCGAACCGGTCGAAGACCAGCGCCTTCTCCTGTTCCGCGATCTTCGCCATGTCTTCTTCGATCGTCATGCGTTCCCCTCCGGATTGCGATGGCGGGATTGATGACGACAAATCCGGCGAAAGTAAAGTTACTCGGCGGCAACGAGTTCCCGGACGGGGAAGAAGGCGGCAAGCTCGCCGACGGCAAAGCCTATCCGTTGCTGCAGGGACTCCGAGACGATCCGATAGTCGGTGAAATCGCGATCAGACGCGTAGACGGCCGTCGGCAATGTATGGGCCATGAAGAAGCCGAAGAGCGGTCGGAGCTGATGTTCGACCATCAGCGCGTGCCGGTCGCCGCCGCCGGTTGCGGTGATCAGGATCGGCTTGGCACGCAGTTGTTCCGGATCGATCAGATCGATGAAATGTTTGAACAGGCCGGGATAGCTGCCCTTGTAGGTCGGCGAACCGACGATCAGGAAATCGGCCTCCACCACATCGGCGAGCACCTTGGCGGCTGCTTCGTCGAGATCGCCCTGGCGTTGAGCCTGACCGAGAGACGGCCCGACATCGGTGAGGTCGTGAAGCCGGATATCGAATCCATAACGTTCGGCCGCGACGGAGGCGATGTGCTCGACCAGCGCAAAAGTCTTGGATGGGCGGTTATAGCTACCCGCAAGACCGACGAGTTTCAGGGCCATGGAAATTCCTCTCTGCGCAATGACTTTCTCCAGATTAGCGTGGGTACCGCAGCATGAAAGCAAGGAACCTGCTGCAGATACCCCGTCAGGAAAAAATCATGCTCAAGGAATGCCCGATCACGCGATGCGGGCCGTCGGCGGCGCAGTGCGGGCGATCCGGGATGTGATCTCTTCGGCAAGCGCCTTCGCCTGGACACGGATATCCGGCACCGCCGTGATCTCCCAGAACTGGCCGGCGGTCAGCGCTCCGGCTGCAAACAAGCCCGGCTGCGGCCGGCCATCGGGATCGAGAACGCGAGACTGCCCATCGACGGAAATGCCAAGTCCGAGTCCGTCCATGGAGATCATCTGCCGATTGCGCATCTCGGTCAACAGCGGCGAATGGCCGATGCCGGCACGCTCCATCCCCGTGCAGTTGACGATCCAGTCCGCATGGAAGGAGACAATGTCCGGCGTGCCGCGTTGCCTGAACTGGACACGCGCACCCTCGCCATCCCTGTCGATCGAGCGGAGGAAGCCTGCATGCACGGTCACCGTGCCATCCTTCAGAAGCGCGTCGAAGCGTGCGAACACCTCCGGCGCGATACGATGGCGGTGGACATTCCACCAGGCGAGCGCGTGCCGAAGGAAACGGGAACGCTGATCGGCACTGAGGCTCTGCCACAAAGCCTGGGTCTGCGGCCTCAGGCCATCGACGACGCCCCGCCAGTCGGCGCCGTTCTCCACCTGCCGGCGCAAAGCGTGAAGCAGCGCGCTGATCTCCCGAGTATCGGGCAGGTCCGGCGTGACCGGGGCGGCGCGCCGTGTCGGATGCGGATGCGGCACCAGGCCGCGCCGCGACAGGACACGGATGCGGCCGCGATGGCCCTGTGCGCGAAGCGACAGAACCTGGTCGATCATCGTCAGGCCTGAGCCGAAGATACAAAGTTCATCGGTGCGGCCGACGCGCGACAGCCAGCCAAGCCGCCAGGGATTGTCGATGGTTCGCGCACCGACGGCCGAATCGATGCGATCCTTCGGCAGAGGCAGATCGGCGTTGCCGACGCCGAGCGCAAGGATAACGGTACGGGCGCGCAGTTCTCCCCCATTGTCGAGATGGAAGACGAGCCCGTCCTGTTCGCAGTGGACGCAGGCGGTTGCTTTGGCCCGGATGAAATCCACATGCGCCCGCCGCTCGCGGGGCCTCAGCAACGAGGCCAGCGTGTCGCGCAGGTAAAGGCCGTAGTCGCCGCGAGAGGCGAAATCCTCGGGAAAGGCCGCCTTGCCCTGGCGGCGCAGCCATTCGACGAAATCGTCCGGGCGATCCGGAAATACGCTCATCCGCGCCGCCGGCACATTGAGGCGGTGCAGGTAAAATTCGGTACGGTAGGCGGTGCCCCGCCCGAAGCCGGGATCATCACCGACCACGGCGATCGACGCGGAGGCCGGCAGGAAGCGCAGGAGGTTGATGGTAAGCGCGATTGCGGAAAAACCGGAACCGACGACGGCGACATCATAAGTCATCAAGCACACTCCTCGTCCTTGGTTGCGTTGGGCGAAAGGCTGTCTTGGGTGCCGCAGGAGGCGGTTTTGGATCCGCTTCCGTGGCCGCTTCAATGTCTACCAACTTAATAGAGATTGACGAAGAGTAAAGGCGCTTTTGCTCTCGATCAGTTGCACGCCTGTTCAGGCCGCGGCAATGTCGGGGTTTGAGCGCTTGGATTGGTATTGCTCGGCGTCCCCGGCGGCTGGCAGTGATCTTCCTGATCGACGGTACCGGTTGTGCTGTTGGTCGTCGTTGGATCGGTAACGCCGGGAAGCGTCGTGACCGTCGAGGCGCCGGAATTGGCATCGGGTGTGGTGGTTGCCGTGCGGGGCAAGGCGGGAGGGCCGGATGTCTGGGCCAGGACCGGTGCGGCAAGCGACAGCGAGAGCGCGGAAAACGCGATGAGCCTCTTCAGCATCTGAAAATTCCTCCGGTTGATCGGAGGAGATAACCGGGAGCCATGGCACTTGGTTCCGGCGGGCCGTCTTCGGCCCGGCACGTTCAGTCAGCCCGGCAACATCTCGTGGATCGAGGACAGCAGCAGGTCGTGCTGATAGGGTTTCGGCAGGAACACCGTGTTGGCCGGTAGAAGCATCGGATCGAGGCTGACAACGCCCGACGTGATGATGATGCCGATGCTCGGGCGGATGGCCCGGATACGCTGAGCAAGCTGGATGCCGTCCATGGAGCCGGCCATGTTGACGTCGGTGAAGACAATGTCGATATCCTCACGGTTGCGGAACAGCACCATCGCCTCGTCGGCATTGCCGGCTTCCAATACGTGATGTCCGACCTCTTCCAGCGCATCGAGCGTGGTAAAGCGGATCAGCGGTTCATCCTCGACGACAAGCACAACGGCCTTCTGCGCCATCAACGTCTCCTTCATCCTTTGGACGCTTGCCCCCACAGCTTCCCAGGCGAAAGATCTTCGCGCCGTGGCAGGTTGGGGACCCGCTCCGCCGTGAGGCCATATAGGAGGCAGGTGAGTCGCGGCAAGTGGAGGTAGAGCCAGTGAAAAGCTGCTGCTCGGATCCTGTGCCTTCTCCCCGGGCGAAATCCGCTTCGATAGCGGACGATGCCGTTTGACAAAACGCAAAATGCGCTTGCCAAGCGCCTGGAAATATCCTGTACCAGACCGCATAAAAAGATGACTAGAAGATCAGCATACCCTCATACCCTCAATCTCCCCCCGTTTCAGGTTCACGCTTCATGATGGAACTCTTCACCGCAGGCGGCTTTGCGGCGCTTCTCGAGGTCATTGCCATCAACCTCGTTCTTTCCGGCGACAATGCCATTGTCATCGGCCTTGCTGCCGCCGGTCTTCCAGCCGCACTCCGCAAAAAAGCGATCATCTTCGGCATTTCCGCCGCCACCGTGCTGCGCCTCGCGTTTGCGGTCGTCGCCACCTATCTTCTGGCGATCAAGGGGCTCCAGCTTGCGGGCGGCCTGCTGCTCGGCTGGGTCTGCTGGAAGATGTGGAGCGAACTGCGCGAAGGCCATAGCGACGACGCACATGCCGCCGCAGAAGCGAAGGAAAGGGCCGCCAACAAGACCTTTTTCCAGGCCGCCACCCAGATCGTCATCGCCGACGTCTCCATGTCGCTCGACAATGTGCTCGCCGTCGCCGGTGCCGCCAAGGAACATTCCATAGTACTGATTCTCGGCCTGATCATCTCGATCGCACTGATGGGCGTCGCGGCCAACTTCGTCGCCAAGCTCCTGTCCCGCTTCCGCTGGATCGCCTATGTCGGCCTGGCCGTCATCGTCTATGTGGCCCTCGACATGGTCTACCAGGGCTCGATTGAAGTCCTGCCGCTCATCCAGGGCGTTTGAGGCTCCTTCACGCACGAACCCTGGCGGTGTTCGCGGCGCGATCCGCAATGCAACCGGCAAGCGGCGGCTCGATCCGCGGCTCGCGCGGGAGAGGCCAAAGAGGCCGTCGGCGCGTGACAGTGCGTTGATTTGAAACAGGAAAGTTATCCTTTCCTCACCAAGTCTTTGACATTTGGGATGTTCCCATTGATCATGTTCCTCGAGCAAAGCTACGTGGCCTTCAGCCGGCATGACGCCGGTCAGGGGCTCGCGGACCCCCTACTCGCAAGAGTTGGTGAGCCCCGTCCTAGTCAATGAGAACGATCTTGAGCCATAGCCACGACGATCATCACCACACTCATGACGATGACCATGACGGTCATTCCAACGTCGATTGGCGCGAGCACGGCGTGAAAGTCATTCCCGGCAATTCGCTCGATCCCAACACCGCCCAAACCCCCGGCATGAACCGCGCGACCGCGATCAACAACGCGCGCGCGGGCGCCGAGAAGATCTGGGCCGGCACGGTGACGATCCATGCCAACGCCAAGACCGGCGCGCATCACCACGGCGATCTCGAAAGCATCATCTACGTGCTGAAGGGAAAAGCGCGGATGCGCTGGGGCGACAATCTGGAATTCGTCGCGGAGGCCGGCCCCGGCGATTTCATCTACGTGCCGCCCTATGTGCCGCACCAGGAGATCAATGCCAGTCCGGACGAAACGCTGGAATGCGTGCTTTGTCGCTCCGGCCAGGACCCGGTCGTCGTCAATCTCGACATCGAACCCGTCGAGAAGCCGGAAGAAGTCCTGTGGAAGGACCCGATCCACAAATAGAGTCGGCGTCTTCATGGTCTCATGCAGGCAGATCGGCAAAAGCGCCGATTTCGGCCCCCAATGCCGTGACCGGCGCAAATGCCGCCGCAATCTGCCTTTACGCTCCCGGCCTACTGGAGATTGACCGCCTCGAACCTCTCCTTTAGAAGGCGGCATTCCGTTCCGAAGCAAAGACTTCGGGATTTTTAACGCTCCGGAGCTGATGCGGATGGCGCTGTTTCCGCAGGACAAGCGGACGAGAAACGGACGTGAACAGGAAAGCCACCTGTCGCGCTGGCCGGTCTTTGCCGCCGCCCTGCTGATCGCCGCCTTGTTCGGCCTGCTGTCGAGTGTCGTCAAGGACGTCCAATTCCCCCGCGGCATTCTTTCGGCCGACAGGACCAGCGACACTCCACACCTGACCAAGCGCGAACCCTTGCGCGCACTGGCCGCCATGGACCGCAAGGACGGAACGGGCGCCCATTGGCACACAGGCGGCGGTGCGCTGGAAGCACGCGCCATCGAGCTCAGTTTCCCGATTTTCGTCCCGGCCTTCGCCTCGAAGCCGTCTTCCCATCCGGCAGCCTCCCCGTTCTGGCATGGTTCGCTGCCGCGCGCGCCGCCGGCCGGTGCCTGAGATATCGCGCGCCAAGCGTTTGAACGACATCAGCATTCTGCCCTAACCGCTCGACAGAGCGTGGCTCGGGCTCAGCAGGATTAAACATATGAGAAATTCCCCATGGTTGGTGGCGAGTTATGCCGTCATCATCATTCTCGGTATTCTGGTCGCGCTACCGAACGTGATTCCACAGTCGGCGCTCGACCGCATGCCGTCGTGGCTTCCGCATAGCCGCGTGGCACTCGGCCTCGACCTGCGCGGCGGCTCGCATCTCGTGCTTGAAGTGGACCGTCCCGACCTGATCAACGAACGTGTCCAGAGCCTGCTGCAGGACGCCCGCCGCGTGCTGCGCGACAAGAACATCAACACTTCGGCGATCCGCCGGTCCGGCGATACGATCACCGTTGCGGTGCGCGATGCGGCCCAGCGCGATGCTGCCGTGACGGAACTCCAGACGCTCGCCAACCCGATCGGCCTCGGCACGAGCGTCGGTGGCAGCGATCTTGCGATCACCACGCCGACCGACAACACGATCTCGATCGCCCAGACGGAAGCCGGCATCAACTCGCACATCACCGCGGCTGTCGAGCAGAGCCTTGAAATCATCCGCCAGCGCGTCGACCAGGTCGGCGTCGCCGAGCCGACCATCCAGCGGGTCGGTTCGGACCGCGTCCTCGTGCAGCTTCCGGGCGAGCAGGATCCGTCCCGTCTTCGCCAGCTCCTCGGCTCGACCGCCAAGATGAGTTTCCATCTGCTCGGCCAGCAGGGCGAGGCCGGCGTCACCATGCTCGCCGACGAGCGCGGCAACCAGTATCCGGTCCTCGACCGCGTCGAGCTTTCCGGCGATCGTCTGACGGACGCCCGCGCCGCCTTCGACCAGCAGACCAACGAACCCGTCGTCAACTTCCGCTTCGACAGCGCCGGCGCCAACCGTTTTGCGCAGATCACCCAGCAGAATGTCGGCCGTCCCTTCGCGATCGTGCTCGACAACAAGGTTCTCAGCGCTCCGGTTATCCGCACGCCGATCACCGGTGGTTCGGGCCAGATCTCCGGCGGCTTCTCGGTTTCGGAAGCCAACACGCTGTCTGCGCTGCTGCGCGCCGGTGCCCTGCCCGCCAAGCTGACCGTCATCGAGGAACGCACCGTCGGCGCCGACCTCGGCGCCGATGCCATCGAAATGGGCATTTTCACCGGCATTATCGGTTTCGGCCTGGTCGTCGCCTTCATGCTGTTTCTCTACGGCACCTGGGGCATCCTCGCGAACGTCGCGCTGTTCATCAACGTCATCCTGACCTTCGCCGGCCTGACGCTGATCGGCTCGACGCTGACCTTGCCCGGCATCGCCGGCGTCGTGCTCGGCATCGGCCTTGCGGTGGACGCCAACGTCCTCATCAACGAGCGCATCAAGGAAGAGACCCGCAAGGGCCGCAGCGCCTTTGCGGCGATCGACGCGGGCTTCAAGCGCGCCTATTCGACCATCGTCGACAGTAACGTCACCAGCTTGATCGCCACGGTCCTGCTCTTCTGGTTCGGCTCCGGTCCGGTGCGCGGTTTCGCCGTCACCATGGGCCTCGGCATCATGATCTCGATGTTCACGGCCGTCTCCGTCGTTCGCGTCGCAATGGTCTTCATCACCGCCCGCAGGAAGCTGAAGAAGATCGACATCAGGCCGCTGCTGCCGATCAAGCTCGTTCCGGACGGCACCCATATCCACTTCATGAAGGGCCGCTTCCTCGGCATCGGCGTCTCGGTCATCCTGTCGATCGCCTCTGTCGTGCTGTTCTTCACGCCGGGCCTCAATTACGGCGTCGACTTCCGCGGCGGCATCCAGATGGAAGTCACCACCACGCAACCGACCGACCTTGCAGCCTTCCGCTCCGGCCTCGGAGAGCTCGGCCTGGGCGAAGTGGCGCTCCAGGAATTCGGCGGCAACAACCGCGTGCTTGTCCGCGTCGAGCGCCAGCCCGGCGGCGAGCAGGCCCAGACGGAAGCCGTCGAGAAGCTGAAGGCGGAGATCACCAAGATCGACCAGACCGCCAAGGTGGAACGCACCGAAGTCGTCGGCCCGAAGGTCAGCGGCGAGCTCGCCACCGCCGGCTTCCTGTCGGTCGGTCTCGCCTCCCTCGCCATGATGATCTACATCTGGGCGCGGTTCGAGTGGCCATTCGCCGTCGGCGCGATCGCGACGCTCGTCCTCGACGTGACGAAGACGATCGGCTTCTTCGCGCTGACCGGTCTCGACTTCAACCTGACGGCTATCGCGGCGTTGCTGACGCTGGTCGGTTATTCCGTCAACGACAAGGTCGTGGTCTACGACCGCATGCGTGAAAACATGCGGCTCTACAAGAAGATGTCGTTGCGCGACGTGATCGACCTGTCGATCAACGAAACGCTTGCCCGAAGCCTCTATACCTCGGCAACCGCCTTCCTGGCCCTGCTGCCGATGGCGATCTGGGGTGGCAGTGCTGTGGAAAGCTTCGCGGTGCCGATGGTCTTCGGTATCGCAGTCGCAGCACTTTCGTCGGTCTTCATCGCGGCGCCGATCCTGCTCTTCCTTGGCGACTGGCGCACCCGCCACAAGGCGCAGGCCGAAGCAGCCGGCGAAAAGGCCGTCGGCGACGGCGAGCGTTCAAGCCAGGCCTGAGCCTGCTGACATGAAACAGAAAGGGCGGATTTTCATCCGCCCTTTTTCATTTGGCTCGGCTATAGCTTCATCATGTTCGATTTCGCTGCCTATGCAGGGCTGTTCTCCGCCGCCTTCATCGCCGCCACGATCTTTCCGATGCAGTCGGAAGCGATCCTGGTCGGGCTTATCCTGGTCGACCGGTATTCGCTCATCGCCCTGCTGATGGTTGCTTCGGTCGGCAACACGGCGGGCGCTGCGGTCAACTGGCTGCTCGGGCGCGGTGTCGAGCGGTTTCGCGACAGCCGCTGGTTTCCGGTCAGCGAGGACAAGCTGGAAAAGGCACAGGCCTGGTATCGAAAATACGGAAAATGGTCGCTGTTGCTAAGCTGGCTGCCGATCGGCGGTGACGCCATCACGGTCGCGGCCGGAGTGCTCAAGGAACCGTTGCCGACCTTCCTGATCCTGGTGTTCATCGGCAAGGCGCTGCGCTACGTGGTGCTCGCTGCGGCGACACTCAGCGTGATCTGATCAGCGCCCCTGCCCTTCGTTGCCGAAATCAGCAAGCGTCTTCCAGAAATCGCCGAAGAACTGATGCGCGAAGGTTTCGAGCGAGGTGCCTGGCGGCTGTTCGTTCCAGAGTTCTCCGCCGGCCCGCAAGGCGCCTATCACGACAGCCGCGAGCAGGCGCACGCGCAGCCGCTCCTCGTCGCTTCTGCTTCTTGCCTTCAGCGCTTCCGTGAGTTTCAGCTCGAGTTTGGCATATTTGAGCTGGTCGCGGGCCTTCAGCGTCGGCGTGCGACGGATCAGTTCTCCGAGCGCCATCGCTCTTTCGTCGGCTGCCGAGACGATGGCGCCGACGAGGCCGTGTTGCACGGCCTTGACCGCCGGCTCGTCCGCCGGCCTGGATGCGATCGCCGCCATCAGATGGTCGGCAAAGCCGTCCTGCCAGGCGAACACGACCTCTTCCTTGGACGGGAAATAGTCGAAGAAACTGCGTTTCGAAACCTCGGCGCGTTCGGCAATGTCCTCGATCGTCGTGGCGTCGAAGCCGCGCTCGAGGAACAGGCTCATCGCCGCTTCCTCGATGCGTTCGCGGGTCTGCCGGCGCTTGATTTCCCGCCGGCCTTCCTTGGCGCCGTCAGTCGTCCAGGTCATTGCATCCGATTTTGTTCAGCCGCCCGTTTCGTCGGCATTGTGGACCGCACCGGCCTCTGCCTCGGCACGATATCTGGAACGATCCCGCGTCAGGTCGAGCGGCTTGCGGCGGGAAATCCGGTAGACGGCAGCCGGCGGCAGGTTGCGCACGGTGTGGCCGATATGGATGGCCTTCAGACCCAGCCGGTCGAGGATCGGCCGCGGCACGGGGCAGCGCGGGCCGTAGGTGAACTGATAGAAGGAGCCGCCCGGACGGATATAGGTAAACGCTCCGCCGAGGATCGCGGTGATCTTGCGCGGGGACATGGAGAGCAGCGGCAGGCCGCTGATGACCGCGCCGACCGGTTCGCCTTCGAAAATATCTTCATGGGCGAGCTTTGCCGCGTCCATCTGCAGAACCCGCGCTTCCGGAAACCGCCGCTGCAGGCCGGGTACGAATTCCGGACCGTATTCGATCAGGGTAAGATCGGATTGGGCAACGCCGCGCGCCAAAAGCGCACGGGTGAACACGCCGGTGCCCGGACCGAGTTCGATGACCGGACCGTCGAGGGGAGCGATCTCTTGGGTCATCAGGCGCGCGAGCGAATCCCCCGAAGGCGCCACCGCCGCAACCCGCAACGGATTGCTGATCCACGAACGGAAGAAATGCAAGAAATCGGAGAATGCGGCATCTGCTGTCATGGTCAGAGACTCACCGGTTTGAAAATGCAATCGAGTATTCCGCCGACCTTCACAGCCCGCATGGCAATTCCAAGGCATTGGAACCTCCGCTCGAGAAAATACGCGTATCGGCCGCAGAATTATGCAGTGCAGCGCCTACGCCGTTATATCTAAGAGATATTTGCACCGAGTGCAAGATTTTAGCGAGAATTTTCCGTTACGCCCTCGGTTGGGACGGAACGATTTGAAACCTCCCTATTTTTGGGGAACAACCGACGCTTGTTCCCATTAAACGATTTCCCGGAGAAAATCGATAACATCAGGAGGAGTTTATGAAAAAGCCGGTCACCGAATTGGGCGAACAGAAGACTGAACTCCACCGGGTCATGGGGCCCGGATTGCTGCTGCTGTTCATCGTCGGGGATATTCTCGGGACGGGCGTCTATGCCCTGACCGGCCAGGTGGCCAAGCAGGTCGGAGGGGTGGTCTGGCTGCCCTTTCTGATCGCCTTCGTCGTCGCCCTCCTCACCGCCTTCAGCTATCTCGAACTGGTCACCAAATATCCGCGCGCTGCCGGTGCCGCCCTTTATACCCACAAGGCCTTCGGTATCCACTTCGTCACGTTTCTCGTCGCCTTTGCGGTGATGTCGTCGGGCATTACCTCGGCGGCGACCGCATCGCGCGCCTTCGCCTCCAACTTCGCGACCTCGCTCAGCCTCGATCTCGGCGCCTGGGGCGTACCGCTGATCGCGGTCGGTTTCATCGCTCTGGTTGCCGCCATCAATTTTCGGGGCGTCGGGGAAAGCGTCAAAATGAACGTGCTGCTGACCGTGGTCGAACTGACCGGCCTGCTGATTATCATCGGCATCGGCTTCTGGGCGATCGCCGGTGGCCAGGGCGACGTTTCCCGCGCCTGGACGTTTGCGGCACCCAACAACGGTGGTGTCTTCTGGCCGGTCATTGCGGCCACCACCCTCGCCTTTTTCGCCATGGTCGGCTTCGAGGACTCGGTCAACATGGCCGAGGAATGCAAGGAGCCGAGCCGGATGTTCCCCAAGGTGCTGCTGACCGGCCTGGCGGTAACGGGCCTGATCTATGTCCTGGTGGCGATCTCGGCGATCACGCTGGTACCGGCCAATGAACTTGGTGAGGGAGAAACCCCGCTGCTGAAGGTCGTGCAGGCCGGCGCACCGGGCTTTCCGATCGGCATCTTCGCGGTCATCACCATGTTCGCGGTGGCCAATTCCGCGCTCATCAACATGATGATGGCGAGCCGCCTGATCTACGGCATGAGCCGCGAAGGAGTTCTGCCGCCGGTGCTCGGCAAGGTCCATCCGGGCCGTCGCACGCCCTATATCGCGATCGGTTTCACGTCGCTGCTGGCGGTCGCGCTGATCCTGTTTGCCGGCGGCGTTCCGGCGCTGGGCGGCACCACGGCGCTGCTGCTGCTCTGCGTCTTTGCGATCGTCAACGTCGCGGTGCTGGTGCTGCGCAAGGACACGGTCGAGCACAAGCATTTCCGCACCCCGACCATCCTGCCGGTACTCGGTGCGATCTCCTGTGCCTTCCTCGCCGGTCCCTGGACGGGCCGCGATCCGGTTCAGTATCTGATCGCCGCCTCCCTGCTCGGCCTCGGCGTCGTGCTTTGGCTCGCAACCATCAGCATCATGCGGGCGTCGACCCAGTCTGCCTGAGGCTCAGTCCCTGCGGCGAATCGAAAGCCGTCCGTCCTCGCCGATATGCGGCACCACATCAAGATAACCGGGTATTTTCGAATGCCCGGTTTCTATCGGATGGGAATGGGTGGCGGTGATGACCATGACGTCGGCCCCTGCCGCCTCACCCGCCTGGATGCCGGCAGGCACGTCCTCGAATACCAGCACGTCCGAGGGGCTGACGCCGAGCCGTTCCGCGCCGAGGATATAACCTTGCGGATCGGGCTTGCCGACGGTGACGTCTTCAGCGGTCACCATGTAGCGCGGCTGCGGAATGCCGGCCGCGGCAAGCCGGACCTTGGCGAGTTCGATCGGCGACGACGTGACGATCGCCCAGCGTTCAGGCGGCAGCGCGGAGAGGAATTCCACTGCGCCGGGGATAGGCACGACCCCTTCGACATCCTCGATCTCGCCGCGCAGGATACCCTCGGCTTCGGCGGCCGGATCGACGCCCGGCAGGTTCAGTGCGCTGATCGTGTCGATCCCGCGCTTGCCATGCATGGTCGGCAGGAATGCTTCCACGTCGAAACCCATCTTGGCCGCCCAGCGTCCCCAGACGCGTTCGGCGGATGCGATCGAATTCAGGATCGTGCCGTCCATATCGAAGAGGAAGGCGGCATAGGTCTTTTCGGGAAGCGAGAGGTCGGCATTGGAAAGGGCCACGGAGAGTTCCTTTGTCATCAGGCTCCGACTCAGAAGGGATATGGCCGGAAACGTTGCCTTTCCGAGTAATGGCTCTGAGGCAGGAAGGCAATTCTCCGCCGGTGAACGGAGCCCGCCGTGGCTATTTCGATCGTGAACGCAGGAACTGGGACAGGGCAACGCCGATCGCGATGCCCACGGCAACACCGATGCCGATATTATCAAAAACGGCTGTCCCGAGCACGGTGCCCAGCCCGACGCCGACGGCTACTCCTGTCGCAATGGTCATCGCGGGACCATTGCGCGCCGAGATGGCGAGAGTTTGTCGCGCATCCTTGTCTTCCCGCATCGAAGCGATAGAACTTGGCGACCAAGCCGGACAAGGAGGATGTTTTGGCCGATATTTCTGTACGGCATGCGGACCTGGCGGATCGCGGCGTGCTGATCACCGGTGGCGGGTCCGGCATCGGCGCCGCCCTGGTGGAAGGTTTTGCGGTACAGGGTGCCAGGGTCGCATTCATCGACATTGCCGACGAGCCCAGCCGCGAACTGGCGGAACGCCTCTCCGAAACCGCTCGGCATCCGGTACTCTACCTGAAAGCCGATCTGCGCAACGTCGCGGAGACGAAAGCCGCCGTCGACAGGGCCGCGCAGGAACTCGGGTCGCTGTCGGTGCTGGTCAACAATGCCGGCTGGGACGACCGCCACGAATTCGAGACGGTCACCGAGGAATATTGGGACAACGCCCAGGCGATCAACATCAAGCAGATGTTCTTCGTCTCGCAGGCGGCGGTCCCGCACCTGCGCAAGGCCGGCGGCGGCGCGATCGTCAATTTCTCTTCGATTGCCTATCTGCTCAACATGGGCGGGCTGCCCGCCTATGCGACAGCCAAGGCCGGGATCATCGGCCTGACCAAGAGCCTCGCTGGAAAGCTCGGGCCGGAAAACATCCGCGTCAACGCCATTCTGCCGGGCATGATCGTCACGGAACGGCAGAAGAAACTCTGGCTGAGTGACGACAGCATCACGGCGATGGTCGCGCGCCAGTCGCTGAAGCGGGTGCTGGTGGCTGAGGACCTGGTTGGCCCCAGCCTGTTCCTTGCCTCGAATGCCTCCGCCGCCATGACGGCCCAGACAATCATTGTCGACGGCGGTGCACTTTAGACACAAAAATACCGCGCGGGTTCCCGGTGGAAAGAACCCGCGCGGCGCCGGAGGTAGACCTTACTCCGCTGGAGAGAGAGCGGGAGCCGCCTCCTCCGTACCGTGCTGCCGCAGAGGGCGGCTGCCGGTGAGCAAACGTGCCAGCATGTAGAAGACCGGCGTCATGAAGATGCCGAAGAACGTCACTCCGATCATGCCGGAGAACACCGCGACACCCATGGCGGAGCGCATTTCCGCACCCGCACCGGTCGACACGACCAGCGGCACGACACCCATGATGAAGGCCATCGACGTCATCAGGATCGGACGCAGGCGCAGCCGGCTTGCCTCGACCGCCGCCTCGAACGGCGTCCTACCCTGGAACTCCAGTTCCCGGGCGAATTCCACGATCAGGATCGCGTTCTTCGCCGAGAGACCCACAAGGACCACGAGCCCGATCTGGGTGAAGATGTTGTTGTCTCCACCGGTGAGCCAGACGCCGGTCAAGGCGGCAAGCACACCCATCGGCACGATCATGATGATCGCGATCGGCAGCGTCAGGCTTTCATACTGGGCGGCGAGCACGAGATAGACGAGCAGCAGCGCCAGCGGAAAGACCACGATGCTGGAATTGCCGGCGAGGATCTGCTGGTAGGTCAGGTCCGTCCATTCGTAGTCGACCCCCGAAGGCAACGTCTCCGCCATGATCTTTTCGATCGCGGCCTGGGCCTGGCCTGACGAGAAGCCCGGTGCCGGACCGCCGTTGACATCGGCGGAGAGGAAGCCGTTGTAGCGCGTCGTGCGTTCCGGACCGGTCTGCGCGTCCACCTTCAGGAGGGCCGAAAGCGGGATCATCTGGCCGGATTGCGAACGGACCTTCAACTGGCCGATATCCTCCGGCTTGGCGCGGAACTGCGCATCCGCCTGGACCCGGACGCTGTAGGTGCGGCCAAAGGCGTTGAAGTCGTTGACATAGAGCGAGCCCAGATAGACCTGCAGCGTTTCGAAGACGTCGGTCACCGACACTCCGAGCTGTTCGGCCTTGGCGCGGTCGAGATCGGCGTAGAGCTGCGGCACGTTGATCTGGAAGCTCGAGAAGATGCCCGCGAGTTCCGGCGTCTGGTAGGCCTTGGCGATGACTGCCTTGGCCGCCTCGTCCAGTGCCTGGTTGCCCAGGCCGGCACGATCCTCGATCTGCAGCTTGAACCCGCCCGTCGTTCCGAGGCCGTTGACCGGCGGCGGCGGGAACATGGCGATAAACGCGTCCTGGATGCCGGCATATTTCTGGTTCAGCGCCATGGCGATGGCCCCGCCCGAAAGCTCCGGCGTCTCGCGCTTGTCGAAATCGTCGAGCACCGCGAAGACGATGCCGGCGTTCGAGCCGATCGTGAAGCCGTTGATCGACAGGCCCGGGAACGCGATGGCGTGCTCGACACCGGGCTGTTCCAGGGCGATGTCGCTCATCCGCTTGATCACCTCTTCCGTGCGGTCGAGGGTTGCGCCGTCCGGAAGCTGAGCGAAACCGATCAGGTACTGCTTGTCCTGCGCCGGCACGAAACCGCCCGGCACCGCGTTGAACATGCTGTAGGTCATCGCCACAAGCGCGAAGTAGATGATCATCACCAGGCTCTTGCGGGAAAGCAGCCCGCCGACCGTGCGTCCGTAGCCGTTCGAGGCGGCCCCGAAGGCACGGTTGAAGCCGCGGAAGAACCAGCCCAGGATCGCATCCATGAACCGCGTCAGCCAGTCCTTCTTGGCGTGATGGTCCTTCAGCAGAAGGGCTGCCAGCGCCGGCGACAGGGTGAGCGAGTTGATCGCCGAGATGACGGTCGAAATGGCGATCGTCAGCGCAAACTGCCGGTAGAACTGGCCGGACAGGCCGCTGATGAAGGCAAGCGGCACGAAGACGGCCACCAGCACCAGCGCGATCGCAATGATCGGGCCGGAGACTTCCTTCATGGCCTTGTAGGTCGCATCACGCGGACTGAGGCCATTCTCGATATTGCGCTCGACGTTTTCCACCACGACGATCGCGTCGTCGACGACGATGCCGATCGCCAGCACCAACCCGAAAAGCGTCAGCGCGTTGATCGAGAAGCCGAAGGCGTACATGACCGCAAACGTGCCGATGATCGAGACGGGAACGGCAATCAGCGGAATGATAGACGCCCGCCAGGTCTGCAGGAACAGGATGACCACGAGCACGACGAGCGCGATCGCTTCGAGCAGGGTCTCGATGACCTTCTCGATCGAGGCGCGCACGAACTTGGTCGTATCGTAGACGATCTCGTATTTGACACCTTGCGGCATCACTTTCTGAAGTTCGTCCATCGTTGCACGGACGTTATCGGCGATTTCGATCGCGTTGGAACCGGGTGCTTGAAGGACGGCAACGGCAACGGCCGGTTGGCCATCAAGCAGCGAGCGCAGGGTATAGTCCGCCGCGCCGAGCTCGATACGGGCGACGTCGCGCAACCGCGTGATCTCGCCGTTTTCGCCGCTCTTGACGATGATGTTGCCGAACTCCTCCGGGGTGCGCAGGCGCCCCTGGGCATTCACGTTGAGCTGCAGGTCGACACCCGGCCGGCTGGGCGATGCGCCGATAATACCGGCGGCCGCCTGGACGTTCTGGCCACGGATCGCATTCGAGATGTCGCTTGCGGCGAGCGAGTGTTCGGCCGCCTTCTGCGGATCGATCCAGACCCGCATGGAATAGTCGCCGGCGCCGAAGACCTGAACCTGTCCGACGCCCTGGATGCGGGTGAGCCGGTCCTTGACGTTCAGCGTCGCATAGTTGCGCAGGTAGGTAATGTCGTAGCGATCGGTGTCGGAGACGAGATTGACGACCATGATGAAGTCGGGCGAGCTCTTGACGGTCGTGACACCGAGGGCACGCACTTCCGCCGGCAGGCGCGGTTCCGCCTGGCTGACGCGGTTCTGCACCAGCTGCTGCGCCTTGTCCGGGTCGGTGCCCAGCTTGAACGTCACAGTCAGGGTCAGCACGCCGTCGGACGTCGCCTGGCTCGACATGTAGAGCATGTCCTCGACGCCGTTCACCTGCTCTTCGAGCGGCGTCGCGACCGTTTCGGCGATGACCGTCGGGTTGGCGCCAGGATAGACGGCACGCACGACGATCGAAGGCGGGACCACATTGGGATATTCGGAAATCGGCAGCGACCGCATGCCGATCAGGCCTGCGACCACGATGAGGATCGACAGCACGGCCGCAAAGACCGGTCTGTCGATGAAAAACCTGGAAATATTCATGTCAAAGCCCTCTCTCCGGGGTTGAACAAGAGGCGAAACGGCCCCGGCTCGCGGCCGACAAGGCCGCAAGCTCCACGAACCGGAACTGGATGAGTGTTGAAAAGCGGCGGACTAACCGCCGCTCAAAACGTTACTTGTTGGCGACTTTCGCCTCTTCCTGGGGCTGGACAACCGCGCCCGGACGGATGCGCTGCAGACCGTTGACGACGATCCGGTCGCCCGGATTGAGGCCCTTCTCGACGATCCGCATGCCATCGACCGCCGTGCCCAGCTCCACCTGCCGGTACGCAACGGTATTGGCCGCATCGACCACGAAGACGAACTTCTTGTCCTGATCGGTGCCGACGGCCTTTTCGCTGACCATCAGGTGATCCTGCGCCTTCGGCTGGCCCATGCGGACCCGCACGAACTGGCCCGGGATCAGTTTGCCGCCCGGATTGTCGAAGACCGCGCGCACGCGGATCGTGCCGCTCGAGGCGTTCACTTCGTTGTCGATCAGCTGCAGCTTGCCGCGGATCGGCGTGCCGTTGGCGGCGAGCGTGCTCACCTCGACCGGCACCTGTTCGATCGCCGGCACGCCGTCGACAAGCGGAAGGTCGGCGAGCGTGCTGGACACCAGTTCTTCACCGGCATCGAAGCTCGCATAGATCGGATCGGAGGAAACCAGCGTCGTCAGCGGGGCGGAGGCGGAACCCGCCGCCACCAGATTGCCGACCGTGATTTCCAACTTGCCGGCCCGGCCTGCGATCGGTGCCCGGATCTCGGTATAGTCGAGATTGAGCTGCGCCGTCTTTAATGCCGCCTTGGCGGACTGGAGATTGGCCAGCGCCTCACTCTGGGCGCTCTGGCGCTGGGCGAGATCGCTCTGAGAGATGGTGTTCCTGGAGACGAGGTTCTTGCCGCGCTCGAGTTCTGTGTTGGCAAGCTCCACCCTCGCCTGCGCCGAAGCCACCTGGCCTTCGGCCTGAGCGACCGCCGCCTGGTAGGGCTCCGGGTCAATGCTGACGAGCAGGTCGCCCTGCTTCACCAGTCCACCTTCGCGGAAATGCACCGACTGGATGGCGCCGGTGATGCGCGGCCGGATCTGGACGCGGTCGACGGCTTCCAACCGTCCGGAAAATTCCTGCCAGGTGGAAACGTTGCGCGGCTCCACGGTGGCGACCGTCACGGGGACGGCCGGAGCGGCAGCAGCAGCCGTCGCAGGCGCGGCATTTGCGCCCTGCGGCAGATCGAGATAAACCGAGGCACCGGCAATCAGTGCAGCCGTGCTCAGTCCAGTGCCCCACAGGGCCCAGCTTTTGATCTTCGAGGTCATTGATAGTCTCCTTACGGCCTTGGGAAGGGGCCGTTATTTGCCTTCAAAATAAATCATGCTACTAACTTAACTGTTTGGCAAAGCTATTGAATTCGGCACAAAGTGCTGTCATCCACTCGCCGTCGCCTTCTCTGTAAATGCCCGTCCAGCCACAACTGGCCGGGAAAATCTTCCGCCTGACCGAAACGCCGGCCTCACTCAGACGCGCCGCATAACCGAGCGTTTCGTCGCGCAACGGATCGTCTTCCGATGTCACGATGAGAGCCGGCGCGACACCCGAAAGCCGCGAACAGAGGCAGGGTGCCGCATAAGGATGCTGGAACCCGCAATGGGAGCCGAGATAATGGCTCCAGCCCTCGGCCCAGCGTTCGCCCATCCCGATCTCGTCCGCCTTACGGAAGGACTGCGTCGTCATCATCGGGTCGATCATCGGCGACAGGAGGATCTGGCCGCTCAGTTCGCCCGGCATCAGATCACGCGCCTTCAGCGCCACGCCGGCCGCGACATTGCCGCCTGCCTCGTCGCCCGCCACGAAAAGCAGGGACTTCGCGCTGCCGAACTGCTTGCGCCGGCCGGCCAGGCACTGGAGCGCCGCAAAAGCGCATTCCATCGCCTGCGGAAACATGTTTTGCGAGACGCTGCTGTAGTCAGCTTCGAGTACCACGGCCCCGGACTCGGCCAGTGCTTTTGCCACTGGCCGTTCGTTTTCGCCGCGCTGCTCATTGAGAAACGCCCCGCCTCGCAGATAAAGCACCAGCGGCGGAGCCTTAGCCTTGGCTGCTCCTTCATAGACACGCATCGGCACAGCCGGCATGGCCGACTTGTCAAATGCGATGTTTTCCCACTGCGCGGTCATTGAAAAATCCTCGGACAAACCCCTAGTAGAAGCGGGGTACTTGCCGTCAATCCTGAACCTGATATTATTATTCGGGTGAAAACACACAAGCTCACGGCATTCGACAACACTATTCCATATTTCGGAACAATGTTGCGACGCAGCAGGAATCAGGACAATGGATCAGCTTTCGGCAATGCGCGTATTCGTCCGCGTCGTGGAAACCGGCAATTTTACCCGGGCTGCAGCGACCCTCAACATGCCGAAAACGACCGTGACCAATCTCGTCCAGAGCCTTGAGAGCCATCTGCGCACGACGCTGCTCAACCGGACGACCCGCAAGGTGATGGTGACGACCGACGGCGCGCTCTATTACGAGCGGGCGATGCAGATCATCTCCGAGCTCGACGAACTCGACGGCAGCATCTCGAATTCGCAGCGGCAGCCGTCCGGGCGACTGCGGGTGGAAATGGCCGGGGCTTTTGCCGATTTGCTGGTCATTCCGAATTTATGCGATTTCCATACGCGCTTTCCTCAGATCAGGCTCGATATCGGCGTCGGCGACCGGCTGGTCGATTATATTGCCGAAAACGTCGATTGCGCGCTGCGCGCCGGCACCCCGACCGACCAGTCGCTGATTGCCCGCAAGGTCGGCGAGATGAGCATGTCCGCCTATGCGGCACCACTCTACATCCGCAAATTCGGGGCGCCCGAACGCCCGCAGGACCTGCGGGAAGACCATTTGGCCGTTGGTTACCTGAGTGCCCAGTCTGGCCGGGTGAGGTCCCTGGAATTCCATCGCGACGACGAAAACGTGGAGATCACACCCCGTTACGTAGTCTCCGTCAACGATGCCCGGACCTATGTGAACGCGGCCATATCCGGCATGGGCATCGTGCAATCGCCGCGCTTCATGGTCAGGGAGGCGGTAGAAAAGGGCGAACTTGTCGAAGTGCTCCCCGACTGGCGCTGCGGATCCCTGCCCCTCTACATCGTCTATCCACAGACCCGCCACCTCTCCAACAAGGTGCGAGTCTTCGTCGATTGGCTCGCCAAGCTGGTTCAGAACCTCAAGGTCGAGGAAAGCCGCGAGCAGATGCGCAAGGCGAGCTAGCCCTGGCTTGCCGACAAGGCGATGCCCGCCCTGATGTCGTGCGGTGCCTTCCCGGATTGGACGCCGTCGTCCCGGCACGGCGTCGTTCGGCGCTTCGACAGCCAAGAAATCATGCGCGCCGCAAAGGAATTTATGCCTGAGCCCGGACGTGGATGATAAAGCGGTCGGACGTTTGTTCGATGAATGGAATACCGACAACATGACTCGTTGGGGACACGTCACAATCGCTGTTCTGGGCGGTATCGCCGCGGCCCTGCATGTGGGCAAGGTGCCGCCCGCCATCCCCCTGCTGCGCTCCGAGCTCGGGATGGACCTCGTGGCCGCCGGCTGGCTGATGGGGCTTTCAAGCGCTCTCGGCGCCGCCTGCGGCATCCTGATCGGCCGGTTCACCGATTACCTGACCCATCGCCGTGCGATGATCCTCGGCCTTGCCCTGCTGATCGCTGGCAGCCTGATCGGCGCCCTCACCCATTCGGAAACCGTGATCTTCGCCAGCCGCGTGCTCGAAAGCGTCGGTCTCATCATGGTCTCGGTCGCCGCCCCCGGCCTGATCGCTGCTTCAGTCGAGTTGCGCGACACCGGCCTTGCCTTTGCTCTCTGGGGTATCTGGATGCCGGTCGGCGTCGCGGTGATGATGATGATCTCGCCCTTCCTGCTGCCGAGCTTCGGCTGGCAGGGCTCCTGGATTTTCGCCGCCGTGCTCAGCGTCATCCCGATGGTCGCGCTGCTGACGATGAAGCTGCCGAAGCCGCAGGCTACGGGACATCCGACAACCTCGCTGCTGACAGCCGTCAGCCTCACAGCCTCCCGACCGATGTCCTGGATACTGTCGGGTATCTTTGCCGCTTACAGCGCCAGCTTCATGTCCGTCTTCGGTTTCCTGCCGACACTGCTGATCGAGGAAATGGGAACGGGCCTGACGGGTGCGTCCATCATGACCGCGCTCGCGGTGCTCGCGAACGGCGTCGGCAACCTGGTCGGCGGCGTATTCGCGCGTTGGGGCGCCCCGCGCTGGGTGCTGATCGCCGGCCCCTGCGTGATGCTGACGCTGACCGCCTTCGTCGTCTTCGGCCATGGCTTTCCGCTCTGGACGCGCTATGGAGCCTCGGTGCTCTACGCGGTGTCGGGCGGCGTCCTGCCGGCCACGATCATGGGGTCGCTGCCCGTCTATGCGCCGCGCCGCGACCTCGTTGGAACGTTCAGCGGCTTCGTTATGCAGGGGTCCAATATCGGCCAGGTCTTCGGACCCATGCTGCTCGCCTCGATCGTTGCGGCATCCGGCTGGCAGGGCGCGCCGTTCTACATCGCCGCGGCAACCGGACTGGGCCTAATCCTGGCACTCTGCCTGCGCCAGACCGAACGCCGCATCGCAGCGACGAGACCGGAAACCGCCAGCACAATGTGAGCCAGAGTGGTTCAAGCCAGAAGGGTGTGAGAATGGCTCATGCACCAAAGCGCGGCGAGAAAGCCGGGCTCGATTTGCGGACTGGCGTGCAAAGTAAAATCGGCTAGTCTCTCCCCGGATCAGACAAGCGAGCCCGGCCATGAAACATCACGTCTCCGCCTCTTCCAAAACCTGTGCCTGGGGTTATTTCGACGCCACCCGCGAGCCGGTGCTGACGATCGACAGCGGCGATACGGTGGTGATCGACACGGTCTCCGGCCCTGCGGAAGTTCTGCCCAAGGAAGGGTTCACCATCCTTCCCGAGCATCTCGAAATCCACGAAAACTGCCGGCCGATCATGCAGGGCCACATCCTGACCGGCCCGATCGCCGTGCGCGGCGCCAAGCCGGGCCAGGTGCTGGAGGTGAAGATCCTCGAAGTCGAGCTGCGCCAGGACTGGGGCTATAACGTCATCCGTCCGCTTGCCGGCACGCTCCCTTATGATTTCGAGACGGCCCGGATGATCACCATCCCGCTCGACAAGCAGAGGAATGTCGGCCGCCTTCCCTGGGGTCTCGATCTGCCGCTGGCGCCCTTCTTCGGGGTCATGGGCGTCGCTCCGCCGCCGAACTGGGGCCGCATCACCTCGATCATGCCGCGCTCGCACGCCGGCAATATCGACAACAAGGAACTGGTCGCCGGCACCACGCTCTATCTGCCGATCTTCAACGAAGGCGCACTGTTTTCCTGTGGGGACGGCCATGGTGCGCAGGGCGACGGCGAGGTCTGCATCACCGCGATCGAGACGGCGCTGCGCGGCACCTTCCAGCTGACCGTGCGCGACGATCTCGATTTCGTCTATCCACGAGCTGAAACGCCGACGCACTACATCACCATGGGCATGGATCCGGATCTCGACCAATGCACCGTCATGGCGCTGCGCGACATGATCGTGCTGCTTGGCGAAAAAGGCGGCCTGTCGCGGGAAGACGCCTATACGCTCTGCAGCCTCGCCGGCGATCTTCGCATCACCCAGACGGTCAACGGCTGCAAGGGCGTGCATATGATGATGGCGAAGACCCTCGTCGACCGCCCCGCCTGAGCTCTCGGTCAGCCGAAAGGCGATTGGCACTGGCGGCGCGGGCCGCCGGCGAAGGGCTGATAGCTGTTGTCTTCGGCCTGATAGGACCGATAACGGGCAAAACACCATTCCTCATGGAATCCGGCCGGAACATCTGCATCGATCGCCTGCGACTGCGCATAACCAGCGGCACCGTCGTCGGCTCGCTGGTTGGCGCGGGTAGCCGGCATCTGCGGAAGCGGCTGCAATTCGTCCTGAATCTGCGAGGCTTGCGACTGGCCACGCGCCGGTGCGGCGGCAACAATCCCGGTCGCGGGCGCGCCCGGCGCCTGGCACTGGCGACGGGGGCCGCCGCTCAGCGGCTGGTAGCTGTTGTCTTCGATGCGATAGGATCTGTAGCGCGCAAAGCACCAGTCCGCCTGTGCGGGATCGACCATCGCTCTCCGCTCTTCCTGCGGCTGCGGCAATATGGGCGGCTGCTGCGGATTGAGAGACCCGGTCACCGTAGTGTCGACGGCTCCCCCCGAAGCGGTCTGCTGAACAGCAGCCGTTTCCCGCGTATCGGCTGCAATGGAAGCCGGAGGCGCCGCGGCGGGCAGGCGCTGATAATCCTGGCCGGCGGTGTCCACGGCCTTCGGTTTGGAGGTCCACAGATCCGGCGTATCCACATGGGCGAACTTATGGGGTTCAGGTTCGGCGATCACATTCGCGGTGATGATCACGCCGCTCAGGAACACCATAACGAGCAGGACAAGGCTGCCCAAAAGCAAGAGGATTGGCTTCATGACCGCGCTCCCATTTCGTTTTGCAGACCAAATGCCGATCAGGCGCCGGAGTTCCCGTCGAGGGAGCAAAAGAAGCAGGATTGGAGATCACGGATGATGACAGGGCGATAGACGCCTGTCTTCGTCCAACTCTTCGAGAGAGGAGATGGTGGGTGATGTAGGGCTCGAACCTACGACCCGCTGATTAAGAGTCAGCTGCTCTACCAACTGAGCTAATCACCCAAGAACCATCTGTGCGAGGCGTGCTCGCCAGCGGTGTGAGGGGCGTATAAAGGGGATCGTTGGGCTTGTCCAGCGGGTCGGCTAAAATTATTCGCCCGACCAGGCAAAAAATCCATCAGGTCGGATTTTGCGCCTCACGGAAACCCCTCCGCAGCTCAACAAGCAACGCAAAAACGAAAAGTTTCAAAGTCTTAGTGCGTCACAATATCGCAATCTTCGACAGGACGGCGAAATTCAAAGATAGAGCGTGCCTTCCGCGACCTTGATTGCCTGGCCGCCGATGCGGGCCCTGGAGATCTCTCCCTCCTTCACGTCTATATGCAGATGGATCAAGGACGGACGCCCCATCTCCACCCCCTGCTCCACCAGCACCGGGTGATGGCCGTCCGGGAGCGCATCGAAATGCCGGATCGCGCCGGAGAGTGCGGCAACCGCAGCGCCCGTGGCCGGATCCTCGGAAATCCCCATGTCCGGCGAGAACATCCGGGCATGGAACTTCGCCTGATGATTCACGCCGCTGCGGCAATAGACGTATGCCGAGGCAAGCGATCCCTCGACGAAAGGCGCTGCCTTTTCCCACAATGCCGTGTCGAATTCGAGGTTCTGCACCGTCGCCAGATTATGCAGCGGGATCATCAGGAAAGGCACGCCTGCGCTCCAGATGGAGGCGACGTGATTCTCGAAACCGATATCCGTCGATTTGACGCTCAGCGCATCGGCGAGCCCCTGCCGGTCGAGCGGAAGCTCGATCTGCACCGGCTTTCTCGGCAGGTCGAATTCGGCGAACCCGGCCTCGCCGGCCCGAAGCCGTACGGCGCAGCGCACAGGGCCGACATTTTCTTCCAGCACGCAGACAAGATCAATGTCGGGCTGCCCGGCCTCGACCCCGACCCCGGACCTATGATTGAGTTCGGCGAGCGCCACCGCTGTTCCGACGGTCGGATGCCCGGCGAAAGGCAATTCCTTGCCCGGCGTGAAGATGCGCAGGCGGGCTGCATAGGCTGCATTCGCGGAAGATTGGACGAACACCGTCTCGGAGAGATTCATCTCCCTGGCGATCGCCTGCATTGTCTCGTCGGCAAGGTCGTCTCCGTCAAGAATCACCGCCAGCGGATTGCCGGCAAGGCGTCTGTCGGTGAAGACGTCATAGATGCTGTAGCGACGGGCCAACCACACCTCCCCTTATTTCGATGGCGCCAAACTGCCCGACCGGTCGGCTCAAAGCAACCCCTGTTCAGCGCATCGAAGGACCGAAAAACAGGTCGAGAATCGGGAACATCAACGGGCTGTAGGGATACGCGCCGCGATCGGCCGAACGGATCGCCACGGCTCCGGCAATCTCCTTTTCCTCGTCATGCACCATATGGTCGGCAATGCGCGCCAGCATCTCCTGCGCCGTAAGGTCGAAGCGATAGAAGCGAAAGCCGACGACCCGGTGCCCGCCGTAGCTGGCGAAGAGTTGCCGGTCCGCCTTCGCTTCGGCGAGGTCGAGGCCGGTTTCCTCCCGAACTTCACGATGCATGTTGGCCTCGAGATCGAGCTTGCCGTCGACGATGTCCAGAAGATCGAGCGAGCCGGCGGCGCAATAGACCTGACCCGGATTGGCGGTCCTTTCGCTCATCCGGACGGCGATGATCGCCCCATCGGAGGAAACGGGCACGGCGAAGCCGAAGAGATGGAAGGCGCCGGCCGGATCAGGCTGTCTCCGCCACCATAAAAGCGTCGAATAAGGGATGACATGCGCCTCGCCAGTGATCACGCCGTCCCGGAACGAAAGCCTGTTCTGCAGCACCATCTGACCGTTGAAGAGATGCGGATTGGCCGCCACTTCGCGCGCCCAGTTCTCCTCTATCTCGTCCCGGTGCGCGACATAGATGGGATGCGCTCCGGGCAGGACCGAAAGATCGAAAGCCTCGACCTCGAAGACGGTATTTTCGGCGGGCCAGCCGCTGATCGTCTGGATGGTCATCGAAGCTCCAGCGACATCACGACGGGGCAGTGGTCCGATGCCTTCGGCCGATCCCAGCCGATGCGCGGAAACCGTTCCACTTCCTGTCCCGGGGGAAAGACGGTGCGATAAGGTTGGCCGCCGCGGATGATCTCCGGCACGCTCTCGGGGTTGTGCGCGGCGAGCGCTGGCGACAGCCAGATATAGTCGAGCTGGCAGAGATGCTGCTCCTCCGGCCCGCGCGCATGATAGAGCGTCCAGCGATCCATCACCTCGCGGCGCGTAACCGGGTTCACCACGAAGCTGTCATCAGTAAAGACATTCAGCGCACTCACCTCCTCGCGCCGCGGCTCGAATCGGTAGCCTTCCCGGCGGTTGCCGATTACCTGCACCTTTTCCTGATAATCGTTCATGTCGCCGCAGATGGCGAAGTTCTTCTCCGCAGTTCGACCCTCGCCAAAACGGCGTTCAACGATCTGGCGCACCGCTTTCGCCTCCGCCATGCGGATCGCCATCGTGCCGGTGCGGCCGTCCTGACCATCGCGGGCATTGCCCATGGATTTGAAATGCACGACGAACAGCGTGAAGGGCTTGGCCCCGATCGTCAGCTCCAGTTCGAGGCAATCGCGCTTGAAGATCTTGTCATGCGCCTGGTTGCTGAGCGCCAGTTCGTCGTTGAAGAGGCCGAGATCCTGATAGGTCAGCATGGCGTGGCTGCGCACGTCCTGCACCTCGATCTTCTCGCCGCTGCGGGTCTCCTCGCGCATCAGCACGGCGACATCGATGCCGCGCGAATCATTGCCCTCGACCAGATATTTCTGGCGGTAGCCGTTGCCGACCATGCGGTAGAGATACCCGTATTCGAAGGCCTGCAGGGCCGGCATGCTGTCGACCTCCTGCAGGCAGAGGATGTCGGCGTCCGCGTCGGCGATCGCCAGCGCCGAAAGCTGTCGCGTGTCGTCGGTCTCGGCGATCATCCGGGCCTGCTCGAGCTGCTGGTAGACCGCCTTGTCCTGCACGTCGTAGAGCCGAAGCACCCGGTCCTGCCGGAGCTGATTGCGCCAACCGGAGAAATCGAAGCGCGTCATCAGGTTTTCAATGTTGAAGGTGCCGAGACGTAGAGACATCAAATCCATCCTGCTTGCCGCGGCCACCTTAGCCGGCGAGGCTCTTAATAAAAACGAATGAATCGAGAAATTTAAGTCCCTGTTGTCGGCAACCCGCAAAGTCGGTTGCAGAAAGGCGGAACCGGTGCGACCTTCGGGCCAGCGGCGTTCTTTTGACCGGGGGATACGGTCTGCCGCCCGGGGGCTCGGTAGATGAAACGCACAATTCTGGCATCTCTCTCCTTCTGCATCCTGCTCGCCGGTGCGGGCCAGTCGATGGCGGACAGTTTTGGGGCCATCGCCTATTCGCCGCGCACCGGCGCGCTCGGCTGGTCCTACGATCACACGAGCCGCCGGAACGCCGAGCGAGCCGCGCAGTCCAATTGCGACGCCAGCGACTGCCGGGTCGCAATCTGGTTCGACCAGGCCTGCGGCGCTGTCGCCAAGGGTCCCGATGGCTGGGGTTCCGGCTGGGGTTACAGCCGCCGCGAAGCGGAAAACCAGGCGATCGGCTCCTGCCGCCAGAACAGCCACGGCTGCCAGGTCATCCGCTGGCAATGTTCTGGCGCCCGGTAACCACTCAAAGACGCCACGCCGAACGGATGACAATCGCGAGCCGATCCCCGACCTTGACCGGATGGCGGCTGAACGCGCGCAGTGTTTGCCCATCCGGCAGGGCAAGGCGCAGCGCATAGCGCTCACCTTCGAACAGGACCGAAAGGACGGTCACAGCGGCTCCTTCGGCAGCGATCTCGACATCCTGCGGGCGCACGAGAATATCGGTGCGCGGTCCCTCTTCGCGGCTGCCCAGAATCCCTTGCACGACCGGCCAGTCGAGAAGCCG
Organism: Neorhizobium vignae; assembly: GCF_000732195.1. Lineage (GTDB taxonomy): Bacteria > Pseudomonadota > Alphaproteobacteria > Rhizobiales > Rhizobiaceae > Neorhizobium > Neorhizobium vignae. Next base: position 179,401 of record NZ_JNNU01000007.1, on the reverse strand, counting down.
CTTGTCACCAATCGGTGACGGAAGCAACAGGATCGCCCCCTGCCCCACGAGGCCACCGACCAACCGGCCCTCCGGGCGCGCATAGATTTCCTCCGGTGTCGCCACCTGCAGCAGCCGGCCCTCGGACATCACGGCAACGTCGGTCGCAAGCGCCATCGCCTCCGACTGGTCGTGGGTGACATAGATCATCGTCGCGCCCGACCGGGCGTGAAACTCCCGGAACGTCTCTTCCATCTCCTGGCGCAGGTGCCGGTCGAGATTGGCGAGCGGCTCGTCGAGCAGCACGACGTCCGGCTCGGTGACGAGGCAGCGGGCGAGCGCGACGCGCTGCCTCTGGCCGCCGGAAAGATCCGCCGGGCGGCGGTCCGCATAGGTTTCGAGATGAACGGCGGCGAGCGCCTCCCTGACCTTGCGCCCCCGTTTCTCGCCGGAAATGCCGCGCACCTTCAGCGGATAGCCGACATTTTCCGCGACGCTCATATGCGGCCAGAGCGCATAGGACTGGAAGACCATCGCCATGTTGCGATGTTCCGGGGCCACCATCTCGCCGGCATCCGCAAGAACCCGCTCGCCGAGCAGGATCGAGCCGTCGCTCGGCTGTTCGAAGCCGGCGATCATCCGCAGCACCGTCGTCTTGCCGCAGCCGGAAGGCCCAAGCAACGCCAGGAAACCACCTTCGCGTACGGTCAGGGACACATCGTTGACCGCCGCACGGCCGCCGGTATCAAACGTCTTGGAGAGGCGGTTGAGGATCAGCTTCGCCACGGTACCACACCTTTCGGCAGTCGTTTCGCCATTAGTTCCAGCACGACCATCATTGCGATCACCATGATGACGACAAGGACGGAGAGTGCCGCCGCGATGTTGAAGCTGCCACTGTCATCGAGATTGTAGATCAGCACGCCGAGCGTCTGGGTGCCCGCCGACCAGAGGAGCGCGGAGACCGTCAGCTCGTTGCAGGCGATCAGGAAGACGAGGATTACCGAGGCGCCCGCGGCCGGTGCCACCAGGGGCACAAGAATATCGACGAGCCGGCGCGCGAACCCTGCTCCGGAAAGCCGCGCCGCCTCCTCGAGCGAAGGATCGAGCTGGCGGAAGGCGCTGACCACCGGTTTCAGGCTGACGGCGAAGAAGCTCGAGAAATAGGCGATCAGAATGATCCAGATCGTTCCGTAGATCGAGATGCCGATCACCGGAATGGGCGCGGCGAACAGCAGGATGAAGGCGACTGCCAGCACGATCCCCGGCAGCGCATAGGGGATTTCCGCCAGCGCCGAGATGACGCCCACGAAGCGGCTCTTGCTGCGCACCAGGAAATAGCCGGTCAGCACTGTCACCACCAGGAGACCGAAGGCGGTGGCAAGCGACAGCGACAGGGAATTGGTGAACGCGATGCGCGTCGCCGCCTGGCGCAGGAGGATTTCCTCATAGGCCTTGATGGTGACGGTCGCGGGGCTGAGCGGCACGCCGTAAGCCGGCGCCAGCGAGCTTGCGACGAGCGCGATCAGCGGCATGGCGAGGATCAGGAAGATCGTCAGCCACAAAAGCAGTTCGGCAAGCCAGGGCCAGGCGCCGAGCCGGAACACCGCCACCTGTCCCGACAGGCCGATGACGCGATAGTCGCGGCCGCGCAGTACCCGTGCCTCGACCATCAGCCCGATGACCGACAGGATCGCAATCAGGCCGGACAGGACCGAGATGTCCGCGAACGTGCGGGGACCGAAAGCCGCGAATTTCGAATAGATGAGGGTCGGCAGCGTATAGATCCCGGCGGGAATGCCCAGAATTGCCGGAATGCCGAAATTGCCGACGCAGGACACGAAGGCGATCGCCGCGCCGGCCGCAAGACCCGGCAGCGACAAAGGCAGAATGACATCTTTCAGCACCTGAAAGGACGATGCGCCGGAGAGCCTCGCCGCCTCCACCGCATCGCGCGGCAGCGCCAAGAGCCCGGCCCGCAGCGACAGGTAGACGAGGGCCGCATTCTGCACGCCGTAGAGCAACGCGATGCCTCCGATCGAATAGAGCGGCTGCGGTGAACCGAGCGGCGGCGCGAGTCCCAGCGCCTTCAGGAGCGCGCTGGAAGGCCCGGTCATTCCGATCCAGGCGAGCGCCGTCACCTGCGGTGGGATCATCGTCGGCAGCATGAACAGGAAACCGAGGAAAGCCTTGCCGCGGATGTCGAACAACGTCAGCAGCAGCGCGAAGCCGCCGCCCAGAACGACGGCCGCAATCATGCCGAAGAAGGAGGTGGACAGCGTGTCATAGACCGACCGCCACAGGCCCGGGTCGGACAGAAGTTCGCTCGCCCCGCCCCGAACTGCGGACATGATTCCGGTCGCGGCGAGCCGGCCGAGCGGCAGCACGCTCAGGCAGAAGATCACGGTTACGACAAAAGGAAACAGCCAGCGTGGCTGGCTGTTTCCCTGTTTTTGAGGTCGCGTCATATGGCGCTTATATCAGCCCTTGATGCCAAAGATATCCGCGAAGCCCTTGACGTCCTTCTCGGAGTTCTTGAGCGCCTCGGGAGCATTGATCGGCAGGACCTTGATCGTCTCGCGCGCCGGGAAGCCTGCCGGCACGGCCATGCCGTTGCGGGCCGGGATGTAGCCGAGCTTCAGGAAGCCTTCCTGGCCCTTCTGCGAGAGGACGTAGTCGATGAACTTCTTGGCATTGTCCGCATGCTTGGTGGAGGCAAGGATCGCTGCCGGCTCGGTGACCGCGGACACGCCTTCCTTCGGGAAGACGAACTCGACGGGAGCACCCTTCGCCTTTTCGCGGATCGGCAGGTAATCGACGACGAAGCCGTAAGCCTTCTCGCCGGAAGCGACGGACTTCAGGATCGCGCCGTTGCCGCCGGCGGCAATCGCGCCGTTTGCCTTGAGGTTCTTGTAGTAGTCCCAGCCAAGGCCTGGAACGCCGGCGAGCGTCTGCGCGTGGATGAGCGCCGCACCCGAAGCGAGCGGGCTCGGCATGGTGACGAGGCCCTTGGCTTCCGGCTTGGCAAGATCTGCCCAGCTGGTCGGCTTCATGGCGGCCTGGGTGTTGTAGATGATGCCGGTGGTGATCAGCTTGGTCGAATGGTAGAAGCCGTCGGCGTCATAGAGGGCCTTGTCGTAATTGGCGGCTTCCGGCGACTTGTAGGCCATCAGCTGGCCTGCCTGCTTCATGCGCTCGAGCGTCACCGTGTCGGCGATCAGGAGAACGTCGGCTGCCGGATTGCCGGCCTGGATCTCGGCATTGAGCTTCGCCATGATCTGCGGCGTCCCGTCGCGCACCCACTGTACGTCCAGGCCCGGATTGGCTGCCTTGAAGCCATCGACGGTCGCCTGTGCGTCCTCGTTCGGCTGGCTGGTATAGAGCACGAGGTCGGCGGCCTCAGCGGCGCCGGCAATCATGCCAAAGGCCACGAGGGCGGTGAAAGCGGAAAGAAGGTTCTTCATCGGAGCATCCCTGTTCGAACATAAGCTGCGGACGATAAGCATCCCTGCTTGACAGCCATGTGACAGGCTGGGGGGCAACGCCGATCTTGGGGCGTGTTTTAACAGCCGCAAACAAAATTCGAAGACTAAATTTACTGTGCTCAGATCATTCCGGCACAGCGACGGCACAAAACCCGCCCCTTCAATTGTTTCGCAACCAAATCCTGCCATCCCCTGCACCAGGGTATAGTTCGGGGATGGAAGATGAAAAGCCGGGAAAACTTGGGTGCGCGACTGCGCTATGGGTTCGACAAGAGCATGGCGGGGGGCGCGATCGCGCTGATCGGCTGGCTGGCGTTGATATCGCTGGTCGTGATCATGATCGCGGGTGCGATCCTCGCGGCCACCGGGATCGCGCCGGAAGGCGGCGAGCCGCTTGGCTTCATCGAAGGCACGTGGGAATCGCTGATGCGCACCTTCGATGCCGGCACCATGGGCGCAGACCAGGGCTGGAGCTTCCGCATCATCATGCTGCTGGTGACGCTCGCCGGCATCTTCGTCTTCTCCGCATTGATCGGCGTCATCTCGTCCGGCCTCGAGGAAAAGCTCGACGAGCTTCGCAAGGGCCGCTCGCGGGTGCTTGAAACCGAGCACACGATCATCCTCAACTGGTCGCCCTCGATCTTCGACGTTATCTCGGAGCTCGTCATCGCCAACCAGAGCCGCCGCAATCCCCGCATCGTCATCATGGCGAACAAGGACAAGGTGGAGATGGAAGACGAGATCGCCACCAAGGTCGCCGACCGCAAGAACACCAAGATCATCTGCCGCAGCGGCGACCCGACCGATCTCTACGACCTCGGGATCGTCAACCCGCAGACGTCGCGGTCGATCATCGTGCTGTCACCGGAAGGTGAAGACGCGGACCCGCAAGTGATCAAGACCGTGCTGGCACTGGTCAACGATCCGAACCGCCGGGCGGAGAAATACATGATCGCTGCGGAAATCCGCAACGCCGACAATGCCGAAGTGGCAAGGATCGTCGGCGGCGGCGAGATGCAGCTCGTGCTTGCCGACGACCTGATCGCCCGCATCGTCGTTCATACCAGCCGCCAGGCGGGCCTGAGTGCGGTCTATTCCGAGCTGCTCGATTTCGACGGCTGCGAGATCTACACGCTCGAACAGCCCGATCTCGTCGGAAAATCCTTCGGCAATGCCGTCCTCGCCTACGAGAACAGCACTCTGATCGGCCTCTGCGACAAGGACGGCGCCATTCATCTCAACCCCAACCCGAATCAGGTGATCGTCGCCAGCGACCGCGCGGTCATCATCGCCGAAGACGATGGCGCGATCAAAACCTGGTCCGGCGACATGGGCATCGACAAGAACGCCATCAAGGCGATCGTCAAGCGAACCAAGACCGCGGAGCGCACGCTGATACTCGGCTGGAACCGCCGCGGCCCGATCATCGCCACCGAGCTTGCCCGGTACGTGGCACCCGGCTCGCGGCTGACGATTGCGGCCGACACACCGGAATTCGAAGGCGAAATCGCATCGCTCGACCTCGACAAGGCCCTGCTCGCCGTCGAACACCGGGTGATCGACACCAGCAGCCGTTCGGCGCTCGACGCACTCGATATCCCCTCCTACGACCACGTCCTGGTGCTCGGCTATAGCGACAGCATGATGGCGCAATCGGCCGACACCCGCACGCTGATCACCCTGCTGCAACTTCGCAAGATCGGCGAGACGGCCGGAAAGCATATCAGCGTCGTCAGCGAGATGATCGACGTGCGTAACCGCGAGCTTGCGGAAGTCACCCGCGCCGAGGATTTCGTCGTCAGCAACAAGCTCGTCAGCCTTATGCTTGCCCAGGCCTCCGAAAACGAATCCATGGCGGCGATCTTCGACGAGCTTTTGGATGAGGCCGGTTCCGAAATCTACATGCGGCCGATGGGCGACTATGTCGATATCTCGAAGCCGGTGAACTTCTTCACCGTGGCGCTCGCGGCCCTTCGCCGCGGCGAAATCGCCATCGGCCATCGCCGCCAGCGCCCGGGCGATGCCGATGCCAGAAACCTCGGCGGCGTCGTCGTCAATCCGCCCCGCACCGAAATGACCACCTATACCGACAGCGACATGCTTATCGTCCTGGCCGCCGACTGACGGACTGCCGAACAAGCAGGTCCGGTAAACAAAAAGCCTGCCGTTCTGCGGCAGGCTTTTTTACGCTCGAATGTTTCGACCGATCAGGCAGCCGCGCGGATCGCGTTGGAGATCAGGCGGCCGAGCCGCTTGATGCCCTCGTCGATCATCGTCTCGTCGGCGCAGGAGAAGCTCATGCGCAGCGTATTGGCATTGCTGCCGTCCGCATAAAACGCCTTGCCCGGAACGAAGGCGACCTTTTCCGTGGCGATCGATTTTGCAAGCAACTCGGCGCCGTCCATGCCTTCCGGCAAGGTCACCCACACGAACATGCCGCCTTCCGGGCGCGTCCAGGTGGCGTTCTTCGGCATATACTTGTCGAGTGCCGCCAGCATCGCATCGCGGCGCTTGCTGTAGACTGCCCTGATCTTGGCGACCTGGGCGTCGAAACCGCGCGAGGCGACATGTTCGATGGCGATCTGGTTGATCGTCGAGGAATGCAGGTCGGCGGCCTGCTTCATCAGCACCAGCTTGCGGATGACCGGCATCGCCGCGACCACGAAACCGACACGCAGGCCGGGCGCCAGAGTCTTCGAGAAGCTGCCGCTGTAGATCGTGCGGGTGTTCTCGATGCCGCCCTTGCGGGCGATGTCGAGCGCCATGATCGGCGGAATGGCCTCACCGTCATACCGAAGATGCTGATAGGCGGCATCTTCGAGGATCGCGATATCGAGCTCGTCGGCAAGTGCCAGCAGCTTTTCGCGGCCGGCCAGATCAACCGTCTCGCCGGTCGGATTGGAGAAATCCGCAGACAGGTAGGCGAACTTGACGCTGCCGCCGGTCTTGGCCGCAGTGTCGCGGTAAGCCTCCGGGGTGCGATTGCCGTTCAGCGACAGCTGGTCGTAATTCGGTTCATAGGCATTGAAGGCCGAAAGCGCGCCGAGATAGGTCGGCCAGGTAACCAGCGCCGTATCCTTCGGCGACAGGAACAGCTTACCGAGATAGTCCAGCGCCTGCTGCGAACCCGACGTGATGAAAACGTTGTCGGGCGTGCAGTCGATACCGATCTTGGCGACGTCGCGGGCGATCCACTCGCGCAGCGGCTTGTAACCCTCGCTGACGGAATACTGCAGCGCCGCGTTCACCTGTGCGCCGGAAAAAATATCCGAATAAGCTTCCTTGAACGCCACATCCGGAAACAGCGCCGGATCCGGAATGCCGCCGGCGAAGGAGATGATATCCGGCTGGTCGAGCAGCTTCAGCAGTTCACGGATTTCAGACGCGCGCATGCGGCTGGAGCGCGTCGCGAAAATATGTTCCCAATCAAGCACGGGATGTTTCCTCTTGTTTCAATTTTCTATGCCCAATCTTTACACAAAGACCGATAGGTCAGCAAGACTGACCTATCGGTCTTTTCCGATTTCGATTTATTTAGCACCACCCGGACGGGCTTGCCAGAAGACTGAAGAAAAGACAGGTTCGGCACGAAGCGACGCAGAGCACCTGAGGAGGAAATATGCTCAAGAATATCGATCCGACATTGAACGCCGACGTCCTTCATGCCCTGCACTCCATGGGCCACGGCGATACGTTGGCGCTCGTCGACACCAATTTTCCAGCCGATGCGGTGGCCCGACAGACGGTGCTCGGCAAGCTGCTGAGGACGGACAACATCTCCGCGGCACGGGCGATGCGCGCAATCCTGTCCGTACTGCCTCTCGACACGCCTCTTCAACCCTCCGTCGGCCGGATGGAAGTCATAGGGAAGCCCGAGGAAATACCCCTCGTTCAACAGGACGTTCAGGCTGAGATCGATGCCGTCGAGGGAAAATCGGCGCCGATGTACGGCATCGAGCGTTTTGCCTTCTACGAAGAGGCGAAGAAGGCCTATTGCGTCATCGCAACCGGGGAAACCCGCTTCTACGGCTGCTTCCTCCTCACCAAGGGCGTCATTCCCCCGGAACAAGTACGGTTATAAGAACCTAAAAATGTCAGACTTCCGGGTTAAAATTAATTCTTATGTCGAGGAAGCGAACGAGGTCCTGTCTGACAACGGAATTTATGTCGGCTCGACTTGGGATACGTAAAAAAGGCTCGGGAATTCGCCCGAGCCTTGTTTCATTTCGCTGTATATTTGAGGCTTAGTTGACGCTCTTGTCGACCAGCTTGTTCTTGCCGATCCAGGGCATCATGCCGCGCAGCTTGGCGCCGACTTCCTCGATCTGGTGGCTGTCGTTCATGCGGCGGATGCCCTTGAAGCGCGAGCCGCCGGCGCGGTATTCCTGCATCCAGTCCGAAGTGAACTTGCCGGTCTGAATGTCCTTGAGGACACGCTTCATCTCGGCCTTGGTTTCTTCGGTGATGATGCGCGGACCGGTGACGTATTCACCCCACTCGGCTGTGTTCGAGATCGAGTAGTTCATGTTGGCGATGCCGCCTTCATAGATCAGGTCGACGATCAGCTTCACTTCGTGCAGGCATTCGAAATAGGCCATTTCCGGCGCGTAACCGGCTTCGGTCAGGGTTTCGAAACCGGCGCGGATCAGTTCCACGAGACCGCCGCAGAGAACGACCTGTTCGCCGAAGAGATCGGTTTCGCATTCTTCGCGGAAGTTGGTTTCGATGATGCCCGAACGGCCGCCGCCGACGCCGCAAGCGTAGGAGAGAGCCAGTTCAAGCGCGTTGCCCGAAGCGTTCTGGTGAACGGCAACAAGGCAAGGAACGCCGCCGCCCTTCTGGTATTCGCCGCGAACCGTGTGGCCCGGACCCTTCGGCGCGATCATCACGACGTCGACCGAGGTCTTCGGCTCGATCAGGCCGAAATGGATGTTGAGGCCGTGCGCAAAGGCGATTGCGGCGCCGTCGCGGATGTTGCCGGCGATTTCGGCCTTGTAGATGTCGGCCTGGAGCTCGTCCGGGGTCGCCATCATCATGAGGTCGGCCCACTTGGCGGCTTCGGCAACGGTCATCACCTTGAAGCCGTCGGCTTCCGCCTTCTTGATGGTCCCGGAACCGGCCTTGAGTGCGATCACGACGTTCTTGGCACCCGAGTCCTTGAGGTTCAGCGCATGCGCACGACCCTGGCTACCGTAGCCGATGATGGCAACGTTCTTGGACTTGATGAGGTTGATATCGGCATCCCGATCATAATAAACGCGCATCGTTTTTTCCTTCCCTATGCGTGAGGTCTGTTGGTGTTTGTCATCGTCCAGCGGAGACGCCGAGCGCGTCCGCCGATTGCTTCTGCGTGCCGTGCAGCGAGAGAAAGGCGCCGACCGCCCTCTCCGCCTGGCGCGCATTATCCTTGAGGCCGGGCTCGCCGAGCAGCATGCGCACATGCAGGTCGGAAACGATCAGGCCGTAAAGCGTGTGATAGGCGGCGTCCGCATTGTCGAAGCGCAGCAACCCTGCCCTTTTCCCCTGGTCGATCAGCGCCATGGCACGGCGATCGATCTGCCGGCGGCCATGTTCGAGCAGAAGCTTCCCGAGCTTCGACCCTTCCCGGGTCGCCTGGCCGATCGCCAGCCGGTTCAGCGCCAGCGAAACGTCGCCGGCCAGAACTTCCAGCAGATCGCGGGCAAAAAGTTCGAGGTGGTCACGCAGGAGATCGGCGGTCAGCCGTTCGCCCGAACGTTCGAAGGTGCGCACCTTGCTCGCCTGATGGGCAATCATCGCCGCCAGCAGACCTTCGCGATCGCCGAACCACTTGTAGAGGCTTTCCTTGGAGCAATTGGCGGCGCGGGCAAGACCGGACGTCGTCAGCGCCTTCTCGCCGCCTTGCACGAGCAGCCGAAGCGCCTGTTCCAGAACGGCGTTCTGGCGGGGCGAAAATTCGGGCATGTCGGCGGCGTCGGCTCTCACGGTTTTAAATCCTTTTGCGTACCGTACGGTACGGTTCTGCTCGTATAAAGCATCCGCCGCCGCCGTCAAGTCCGTTCTTCGGGGTCCGATCATCAACGATCAAGGTTTTTAAGCTAGATGTTCCCGGAGCCGATACAATCGCCCGAACGATCAGGAGGACCATTCATGAACCGGGTATACGGCGCCATTGCCGCCTTCGCTTTTCTTGCCCTTCCGGCTGTTGCCCATGCCGCCGACAACCGTTGCGGCTGGATCCAGAATCCGACACCCGGCAACTGGTGGCTGGACGACGCCGAGGATACTTGGACGATCCGCACCCAGGGAAGCGACGACGAGCCCGAAGGCATGGATCTCATCCCGGACATTTCGGAACGCGACTATGTCCGCACCAATGGCAGCTACGGCTACGCCTGCGCCTGCATGAAGGTCGATACGGACGGCGACGGACGGATCACAAAGATCTATTCGTTCAAGCAGCTCAAGCTTGCCCAGTGCCGTAACGACAAGGCGCTGAAATTCCCCGGTTGATCCACGCGGTTTTGAGCCCCGCTATTCCGCGGCGGCCAGGATCGCACCCACGTCACGCAGCGGTGACTCGCCGTAGAGCCGGCTGTATTCGCGGCTGAACTGCGACGGGCTCTGGTAGCCGACCCGGTGGCCGGCGCTGCCGACATCGAGCCCCTCCAGCAGCATCAGCCGGCGCGCCTCGTGCAGGCGCAGCTTCTTCTGGAACTGCACAGGCGTCATCGCGGTCACCGACTTGAAGTGATGGTGCAGCGAAGACGGGCTCATGCCCACATGGTCCGCCAGGTCCTCGATCCGCAGCGTGCGATGGAAGTTGGCGCGCAGCCAGGCGACGGCGCGGGCGATACGGTTGCTGCGGCTTTCGGACGTCGCGATATGCAGGAGCCGTGCGCCATCCGGCCCGGAGAGGACGCGATAGAGGATTTCCTGCTCGATCAGCGGCGCCATCGCCGCAATATCAGCGGGCCGGTCGAGCAGGCGAAGCAGCCTTGTCGCGGCATCGAGCAACTCTGGCGACGCGACATTGGAGACGATGCCGCGCATCGAATCGGTATCGGCGCTCGGCCGCGGAACGTCGATCCGCTCCAGCAGGGCGGAAAGCCCGTCCGGATCGATTGCGAGGGCGAAACATAAGTGCGGCGCCTCCGGGCTTGCGACCGTGACGCGCGATGTCACCGGCAGCTCGATCGAGGTGAGAAGACAATCGCCGACGCCATATGCGATTGTCTCGTCCCCGAGCTTCACGCTCTTGGTGCCTTGCAGAACCAGACAGATGCAGGGCCGGTAATCCATATAGAGCGGCGCGGTCGGGACCGACCGCCGGCCGAGCACGAGGTTTCCGATAGGCGTGAACACTTCCCCATCCTTTTGGACGTGCCGCGCGGCAATCGAGGCCGCCTCATGATAGGGATTGAAGGGCAGTGTCATGGAGCCTCCGGAATGAGCAGGTGACTGCTTTTCCTATGCCGACTTGCGCCTGAAACCAACAGGCGGGCGATCACATTTGCAGGATCGTGCAAAAAGCTCGCAGGATCGCTCTAACGCTGTTGCCATGCCCGGGGCATAGTCCGCCCGTCCAATTCCCTCCCAACCCAACAGATGAATGGAGCTCCCATGGCTATTGCAAAAGGCTATGCCGCGACCGACGCGTCGAAACCTCTGACGCCCTTTACCTTCGAGCGCCGCGAACCGAATGCCGACGACGTCGTCATCGCCGTGCAGTATTGTGGCGTCTGCCACTCGGACATCCACCAGGCCCGCAACGAGTGGGGCAATTCCCGCTTTCCGATGGTGCCGGGCCATGAAGTGGCTGGCGTCGTTTCGGCCGTCGGCTCTGGCGTCACCAAGTTCAAGGTCGGCGACCGTGTCGGCGTCGGCTGCTTCGTGAATTCCTGCGTCGGCTGCGCCACCCGCGATCTCGACTACGAACATTTCCTGCCGGGCCTCATCCAGACCTATAACGACGTCGAGGCCGATGGCACGACGCCGACCTATGGCGGTTATTCGGATTCGATCGTCGTCAAGGAAGGCTATGTCCTCTCCTTCCCGGACAATATTCCGCTCGACGCGGGCGCCCCGCTGCTTTGCGCCGGTATCACGCTCTACTCGCCGCTGCGCCACTGGAAGGCCGGCCCCGGCATGAAGGTCGCGATCGTCGGCATGGGCGGCCTCGGCCACATGGGCGTCAAGCTCGGTGCGGCCATGGGGGCCGACATCACCGTGCTCAGCCAGACGCTGTCGAAAAGGGAAGACGGCCTGAGACTCGGCGCCAAGGACTATTACGCCACCAGCGACGCCGAGACCTTCACCAAGCTCGCCGGCACGTTCGACCTGATCATCTGCACGGTCGGCACGTCGATCGACTGGAATGCCTATCTCGGCCTTTTGAAGTTCGACGGCTCGATGGTGCTGGTCGGCGTTCCGGAACACGCGGTCCCGGTCCATGCCTTCTCGGTCATCGGCGGCCGCAAGAGCCTTTCGGGCTCGATGATCGGCTCCATCAAGGAAACCCAGGAAATGCTGGATTTCTGCGGCGAGCACGGCATCACGTCCGAAATCGAGAAGATCAACATCCAGGATATCAACGAAGCCTACGAACGCGTCATCAAGAGCGACGTGCGCTACCGCTTCGTCATCGACATCGCCTCGCTGGCTGCGTGACAGCCAGGAAGGCCGAAACAGAAAGGGCGGTCCACGGACCGCCCTTTTTTAGTACGCCGACCATTGCCGGCCACAGAGAACGCGCGCCGTTCGAAACGATATTGTAATCGTTTGCGGCCGCCTTCCCTTATTTCGGCAGCTTGTCGTCAACGCCTTCGACGTAGAAATTCATGCCGAGCAGGACGCCGTCCTGCGCCTTTTCGCCGGCTGCAAGCCAAGCAGTGCCGTCCTGCTTGTTGATCGGGCCGGTGAACGGATGCAGTTCGCCCGACTTGATCTTGGCTTCCGTCTCTTCCGCCATCGCCTTCACGTCGTCCGGCATGTTGGTATAGGGCGCCATGGTCAGGATGCCGTCCTTCAGGCCATCCCAGATCTGCTCGGACTTCCAGGTGCCGTCAAGAAGAGCCTGGGTGCGTTTGATGTAATAGCTGCCCCAGGTATCGACGATCGCGGTCAACTGCGTCTTCGGACCCGCAGCGATCATGTCGGAAGCCTGGCCGAAGGCGAGGATGCCCCGCTCGGAGGCGACCTGCATCGGAGCGGTCGTATCGGTGTGCTGGGTCAGGATGTCGACGCCCTGGTCGATCAGCGCCTTGGCGGCGTCGGCTTCCTTGCCCGGGTCGAACCAGGTATTGGCCCAGACGACCTTCAGCTTGAAGTTCGGGTTGATCGACTTGGCGCCCAGTTCGAAGGCGTTGATGCCCATCACCACTTCCGGAATCGGGAAGGAGGCGATGTAACCGGCGACGCCCTTCTTCGACATCTTCGCGGCGATCTGGCCCTGGATATAGCGGCCTTCGTAGAAGCGCGAATTGTAGGTTGCGAGGTTCGGCCCAGCCTTGAAGCCGGTCGCGTGCTCGAACTTGATATCCGGGAATTTGGCCGCGACCTTGACGGTGGCATCCATGAAGCCGAAGGACGTCGTGAAGACCAGCGAGCAGCCGGAGCGGGCCATGCGCTCGATGGCGCGTTCCGCATCCGGACCTTCCGGCACGTTTTCGAGGAAGGGCGTTTCGACCTTTGCGCCGAGTGCCTTGTCGAGCTGCTGGCGACCGAGATCATGGGCCTGGGTCCAGCCACCATCCGTCTTCGAACCGACGTAGATGAAACAGACCTTCTTCTTCTCCTGAGCCACGGCGCCGGTCGAAAAACCGCCCATCAGGGCGGCCGATGCGGCAAGGGCGATAATCAGTTTCTTCATTTCCTAACCTCTATTGGCTTGAAGACGTTTTGTTTTGATTCCGCGGTCAACGGTCGGGGACAAAGGGTTTCCCGAGCGAGGCCGGCGTATTGATGAGCGTCGTGCGACGATTATGCGAAATGATGATCAGCACGACAATAGTCGCCGCATAAGGAAGTGCGGACAGGAACTGCGACGGGATGACGATGCCGAGGTTCTGCGCCACGATCTGAGCGTGCAGCTGGCCGATCCCGACGGCGCCGAACAGATACCCGCCGGCCAAAATCCGCCATGGCCGCCAGGAGGCGAAGACGACGAGCGCGAGCGCGATCCAGCCACGGCCGGCCGACATGTTCTCCACCCATTGCGGCGTGTAGACGAGCGAAAGCTGAGCGCCGGCAAGTCCGGCACAGGCACCCCCGAACATGACCGCCAGATAGCGCGTGCGGATGACGTTGATGCCGAGCGCATGGGCGGAGGCATGGCTGTCGCCGATCGCCCGCAGCTTCAATCCGGTCCGGCTCCTGAACAGGAACCAGTTGATGCCGACGACAAGCGCGATCGAGACGTAGAAGATCAGGTCCTGGCGAAAGAGGATGCGACCGAAAAACGGGATGTCCGAAAGGAACGGAAAGACGATCGGCTGCAGCTTGATGCCCGGCTGGCCGACGAAGGCCTCGCCGATCTGGCCGGAAAGCCCGAGACCGAGGATGGTGAGCGCAAGGCCGGTGGCGACCTGGTTGGCCACCAGCGTCAGCGTCAGGAAACCGAAGAGCAGCGAGAAGATCCCGCCGCCCAAAATGCCGGCGAGGATGCCGATATAGGGGGAGCCCGTCAGTTGCGCGGCCACGAAGGCGCAGGCCGCCCCCATGATCATCATGCCCTCGACGCCGAGATTCAGCACGCCGGAGCGCTCGGTCACCAGTTCGCCGAGGGCTGCGAGAACCAGCGGGGTCGATGCGGTGATGACGGTGAGAAGGATCGCCTCGAACATCAGCCCTTCACCTCCGCCGTTTTTGTGCCCGCAAAGATCAGCCGGACCCTGTAGTGGATCAGCGTATCGCAGGAGAGCACGAAGAAGAGCAGCAACCCTTGAAAGACACGGCTGACCTTGTCCGAAATGCCGATCGACAGCTGCGCCGCCTCGCCGCCGAGATAGGTCAGCGCCAGCACGAGCCCTGAGGCGATGATCCCAAGGGGGTTGAGCCGCCCAAGGAAGGCGACGATGATCGCCGTGAAACCGTAGCCAGGCGAGATGACCGGCTGGACATGACCGATCGAGCCGGAAACCTCCGAAATGCCGGCAAGGCCGGCGAGCGCACCCGACAGCAGCATCGAGAACCACACCATGCGGCGGGCGGAAAAGCCGGCAAAGCGCCCTGCCCGCTCCGATTGGCCGAGCACCGAGACCTCGAAGCCCTTCAGCATGAAGCGCATCATGAACCAGAGCGCCACGGCGGCGGCGATCGCGAAGATGAAGGCCCAGTGGGCGCGGCCGGACGACAGGATCTCCGGCAGTACCGCCTCGATCTGAAAGCCCTTGGTCTGCGGAAAATTGTAGCCCTGAGGATCGCGCCAGGGCCCCCGCACCAGCCAGTCGAGATAGAGCTGGGCGATATAGACCAGCATCAGGCTCGTCAGGATCTCGTTGGTGTTGAACCGGGTTTTCAGCAGCGCCGGGATGCCGGCATAAAGCGCGCCGCCGATCATGCCGAGAATCAGCATCAGCGGCAGGATCAGCGGCGAATGCCAAGTGGGATAGAGAACCGGCAGGATCGAGCCGGTGATGGCACCTATGGTGAACTGGCCTTCGGCGCCGATATTCCAGTTGTTGGAGCGGTAGCAGACGGAGAGACCGACCGCGATCAGGATCAACGGCGCCGCCTTGATCGCAAGTTCGTGCAGCGACCAGACTTCGAGCAGCGGCTCGATGAAGAAGCTGTAGAGCGCACTGACCGGGTTCTTGCCGAGCAGCCAGAACATGATGGCGCCGAAAAGCAGCGTCAGCGCGAGCGCCAGCAGCGGCGAGAGAACCGAGAACAGCGTCGAGACGCGGGCACGCTTCTGGAGCTCAATGCGCATGCGCCGTCTCCGGAATGGAATGGCCTTCGTGGATACCGCCCATCAGCAGGCCGATGCGTTCCAGCGTCAGCGCGCCGGCCGGATAGGCCTCGGAGAGACGGCCTTCGCAGATGACCGCGATATTCGTCGCCACTTCGAAAATCTCGTCGAGATCCTGGCTGATCACCACGACCGCCGAGCCGGACCTGGCGAGATCGATCAGCGCCTGGCGGATGCGACTTGCGGCACCGGCATCGACGCCCCAGGTCGGCTGGTTGACGACGAGCACGGAGGGCTGCCGGTCGAGCTCGCGCCCGACGATGAATTTCTGGAGATTTCCGCCGGAGAGCGAGCCGGCCTGCGGGTCCTCGCCGCTCTTGCGGACATCCATCGCTTCGCAGATGCGGCGGGTGGCGGAGCGGATCGCGTCGAATCGGATGACGGAGAAAGCGCCGCCCGAAAGAAAAGCCTTCTTGTCCGACTGGCTGCGGGCGAGCAGAAGATTGTCCGAAAGCGCCATGGCGGAAACTGCGGCATGGCCGTGGCGCTCTTCCGGCACGAAGCCGGCGCCGAGCAGCCGGCGGCCGTTGATCCCGGTGCGGCCGACCGCCTTGCCGCGGATGCGGATCGCCTCGTCCTCGGCGACGGGATATTCGCCCGAGAGCGCATCGAAGAGTTCGCCCTGGCCATTGCCCGCAACACCGGCGATTGCCAACACTTCGCCGGCGCGGACCTTCATGGCGACGTTCTTCAGCGAAACCGCAAAAGGCGTGCGTGCCGGCACCGACAGATTGCTGACCTCGATGCGGATATCGCCGAGTGCCGCTGCTTTGTCCCGGTGGACTTCCGCAACGTCGGAGCCGACCATCATGCGCGCGAGCGAAGCCGGTGTTTCCTGTTTGGGGTCGCAGGCGCCGGTGACCTTGCCGTGGCGCAGAACCGTTGCGCGGTCACAGATGCGGCGCACTTCCTCCAGCCTGTGGCTGATATAGAGAACCGACCGCCCCTCGGCCTTCAGCTTGAACAGCGTCTCGAACAGCCGGTCTGCTTCCTGGGGTGTCAAGACAGACGTCGGCTCGTCGAGGATGATCAGCTTGGGATTCTGAAGCAGCGCCCGGACGATCTCGATGCGCTGGCGTTCGCCGACGGAGAGGTCCGCCACATGCGCCTGGGGATCGAGCGGCAGGCCGTATGCCTTGGAAAGCGACGCCGCTTCGTCCGAGATCCTGGCAAGAGAAATCTTCGGGTCGAGCGACAGCGCAATGTTTTCCGCCACCGTCAGTGCCTCGAACAGCGAGAAATGCTGGAAGACCATGCCGACGCCCAGCCGGCGTGCCTCGCCCGGCGAGGCGATCGTCACCGGTGCGCCTTGCCAGAGGATCTGGCCGGCGCTCGGTTGCAGCACGCCGAAGAGCATTTTTACCAGCGTCGACTTGCCGGCGCCGTTTTCTCCGAGCAATGCGTGAATTTCACCGGGCGCGATATCCAAATCGATCGCGTTGCAAGCCGCGAAGCTGCCGAAAAGCTTGGTCAAACCTCGAACCGACAGAAGCGGAACGGTCGCCGGACCCTCGGATAACGTCACTGAACCCCCTCGTTCACCGCGTACCTACCTTCTTCGAGGTTTTTCAGGGCAACGCGGCGTATTGACTTTGACGACATCCGGCGATCACTCCGGACATTCCACTGATATTGATACCGTTTTTGTTGCTTCGCACAACACTAAAGAAAAGGGCGTTTCCGGAACGCCCAACTATTTTCCGAGACTGGGGAAAAGCTGCAGAATGCCGCCGATGCAATAGAGGTAGATGCCGCTCAATACGACGCCGTAGACGACCCAGTCGGGTGTATCGAAATGCAGGAGCAGCGAATAGCCGCCGAGCGCGCACCAGATGAGGCAGACGGCCAGATTGAGCGGGCGGAGCCGCTTGACGCGAACCGGATGCAGAAAATTGATCGGCAGAAAAGTGAGGACAACCGATACGGAGACTAGGACCAGCGCTGCCGTGGCGCTTGCATCGATGACGAATAACGTAAACACGACCATGTTCCAGACGACAGGAAAGCCGGAAAAAAAGTACTCGTCCGTCTTCATGCCCATGTCGGCATAATAAACCGCGCTCGAGACGACGATCGCGCCTGCGGCGACGAAGGACCACGGCTCCCCGATCATGCCGCTCTGGTAAAGCGCAAACGCCGGCAACAGCACGTAGGTCACGTAGTCGATGATGTTGTCGAGCGTATCGCCGGACCAGTTGGGCAGGACTTCCTTGACCCGCACCTTGCGGGCGATCGGCCCGTCGATGCCGTCGACGAGGAGCGCCAGCCCCAGCCACCAGAACATGTCGACAAAGCGATGCTCGGCCGCAGCGACAACGCCGAGGAAGGCGAGAAACGACCCGGATGCCGTCAGGAGGTGAACCGAGAAGGCGCGGATTTCGGCATAGGGAACTTTTTTGTAATTGAAGATTCGTCTAATCACGCGTCAGTCCCGCCTTTCCCTCATCCGGCGAGGTATGCGGCCAATCACCGCGCATTGCAACCGGCTTGGCCTTGCCGCAAGACATAGAACATTGCTTTTTCCATGCTGCGCTGCCGTGCCCCATGGATATGCCCGCCGCGAAGCTCTAGATATTCGAGAGTACATTTTGCAGAGCAGGACGACGGACATGCAGCATTTCGAGATCGCCGTGGTGGGCGGGGGACTGGCCGGATCGGTTGCCGCACTGGCGCTCGCGCGTGCCGGCCGCAAGGTGGCGATCATCGCACCCTCCTCCGAGAAAACCGACGAGCGTACGACCGCGCTGATGGACCAGTCCATTCGCTTTCTTGAACGACTGGGCGTCTGGGAGGACATAGCGCCTTCCGCCGCGCCGCTTTCGGTCATGCAGATCGTCGACGGCACCAAGCGGCTGCTGCGCGCGCCCACGGCGCAGTTCCGGGCGCAGGATGTGGGCCTCTACGCCTTCGGCTACAACATACCGAACCGGGCGCTGTCGGAAACGCTGGATGCGGCGGTGGCAGCAGAACCCAATGTCACCAACGTCGCCCAAACCGTCGAGACCTTCGATTTCTCGGCCGAGAGAGTGATGCTGACACTGTCGGACGGCACGATTGCCAGCGCCGATTTCGTCGTGGGGGCGGACGGCCGCCAGTCGAAGGCGCGGGAAACGGCCGGCATCGGCGTGCGCCGTTGGTCCTATCCCCAGTCGGCCGTGGTATTGAACTTCGCCCACACCCTGCCGCACGGCAATGTTTCGACCGAGATCCATACGGAAAGCGGACCGTTCACCCAGGTTCCCCTGCCCGGCCTGCGTTCCAGCCTCGTCTGGGTCGTGAAGCCGGATGAAGCCCGCCGTCTCGTCGAACTTCCAATCGAGGAACTGTCGCGGCTGGTCGAAGGCCGCATGCAGTCGATGCTCGGCAAGGTGAAGGTCGAGGGCAAGGTACAGGCATGGCCGCTTTCCAGCCTGATGGCGGAGCGGTTCGGCAAAGGTCGGCTGGCGCTGATCGGCGAGGCCGCACATGCCTTTCCGCCGATCGGAGCACAGGGTCTCAACCTGTCGCTGCGCGACATCATGGCGCTTTCGGATCTGCTCGTCGCCACCAGCGACCGCCCGATTGCAGCCGATGCCGGAGATCGCTTCAACCGGCGTCGCGGGCCGGACATCGTCAGCCGCACCGTCGGCGTCGATCTTCTCAACCGTTCGCTGCTGTCGGATTTCCTGCCGGTGCAGATGCTGCGGGCTGCCGGCCTGCACATCCTCACCTACGCGCCGCCGCTGCGCAATCTGCTGATGCGGGAAGGTATCGAACCGGGTCGTGGCCTGCGGGCCGTCGTCGATGCCCTACGGAAAGAGATCCGGCGGTAACGCGCCGGAATTGATGAGGTAAAGCAGCACCGGCAGCGTTGCCACCGATGCGACAGTGTTGATCAGGATGCTTGCCGACGCCCTCTCCTGCCAGACGCCGTATTGCTGGCTGATGACGAAAACGTTGGTCGCCGTCGGCAGTGCCGATAGCAAGGTCGCGGAATAAATCCACACGGGATCGAAATTGCCGATCAGCGACAGGACCGTATAGGTCGTCATCGGCAGCAGGATCAGCTTGAAGACCGCGATATAGCTGATCTCCACCGGCACGCGCTTGATAGGCCTCAGCGCCAGCGTCACTCCCATGGCAAACAGCGCGCACGGGGCTGCTGCCTGGGCGAGATAGTCGACGAGCCGCTGAAAGGCTACGGGCGGCTGCACGGCAAATGCCGCGAAGCAGAATCCGAGCGCCGTCGAGATGATGAACGGGTGCAGTACGACTTTCCGGACGATATCGCCGACGACCTGGCCGGCTGGGCGCTTGTCGCCGCCGGCTACCGCCATCATCGCAGGCGCTACGATGAAATGCGCGGCGTTCTCGAAGCAGACGATCAGCGCTACCGGCACCGCTGCCGCCTCACCGAAAGCGAGCAGCGCCAGACCCGGCCCCATATAGCCAACATTGCCGTAGGCGCCGGCAAACGACTGGATGGTGCAATCGGCAAACGAATTGCGACGCAAAAAGAAGCCGATCAGGAAGAGAACGAAGAAGACCAGGTAAGTCGCGCCGATCTCGCCGAAGATGAAGTCGGCGCGGGTCAGTTGCTCGACCGGGGTGCGCGAAACGAGCTTGAAGAACAGCGCCGGCAAGGCCGCGTAGATGATGAACGTATTCATCCAACCGAGCGCTTCGGCAGGCTGTTTCGTCACTCTCGCGGCCAGATAGCCGATGAAGATCAGGCCGAAGAAGGGCAGCAGCAATGCAATGATATCGGCCATCGGTTCCTTGCCCGAACGACCGGGCCGTATTGGAAGACGCTTTCCGTTAGCCGATTTGCATCAGGATTGGAAAGGTCTGCTGGAACCAGATTGCGGCCGAAGTGACGAAACCGAAGATGAAAGCAAGCCCGGTCAGAATCAGGAAGACCCCCATGATCTTCTCGACCATGCCGAGATGGCGGCGGAAGCGGGTGAGGAACCGCATGAAGGCACCGGAGAAGCCGGCGGCGATCCAGAACGGCACGGCGAGGCCGAGCGAATAGATGGCGAGCAAAGCCGCCCCCTCGCCGACCGTATCACGGGATGCGGCGACGCCGAGGATCGCGCCGAGCACCGGGCCGATACAGGGGGTCCAGCCGAAAGCGAAGGCAAGTCCCATGACATAGGCGCCGGAGAGCGTCGCCGGTTGGCCACCGCCCTGGAAGCGTGCCTCGCGGGCGAGAAGGCCTATCCGGAAAACACCCAGAAAATTCAGCCCCATGACGATGATGATCAGGCCGCCGAGCTTCGACAGGAGATCGAGATGCTGACGCAGGAGCACGCCGATCGTCGACGCGCCGGCCCCGAGCGCCACGAAGACGGTCGCAAAACCGAGCGTGAAGAACAGCGCCGACTTGAGCACCGCCCGCCGTGTCCCGGCCCTCGAATCGATGACCGCCGTCCCTCCGCCGCCCCGGAACTGCTCGACCGAAATGCCCGCCATATAGCAGAGATAAGGCGGCACGAGCGGCAGCACGCAAGGAGAGAGAAACGACAATGCGCCGGCAAGAAGCGCGCTCAGCAGGGATATTTCGGCAATCGACACGTGTGGCTCCGGATGGCGGACTTTCCGGGAGCCCGCGTCTTGCGCTTGAGGTAATGGCCGAACGCGGCGAATGCCAATCACCTTTTCGCACAGCGGCGGAAAAGCGTCAGATAGCCGCATTTTTGCTGTTTTTGCGGGTTGACCGCAAGGGGGCACCTGCCTATGTTCCGCGCACTTTCAAGGACGCGCTTACCCGCGGCCGCGGGAGAGCGTAGCTCAGTCGGTAGAGCAACTGACTTTTAATCAGTAGGTCCAGGGTTCGAATCCCTGCGCTCTCACCACATTGCAATTAAAACATACACTTAGACAGACGCCCATGCGAATGCAGTGGCTCGGCACCCAGGGGCCAATGGCTCCACGCGCGGTCTTGTTCGCCGGGCAGATAGAATCGCCGTTCCTGCTTCGTCTAAATGTGGGTGGACGAAGTCCAGCCGGTCTGTCACAAGCCGATCAGGACGCGACTGCCGTTAACTTTAGAACGGAGTCGGGCGACCGATTGACGTCACGTCGCTGCCACGAGATCACGTCGGCCGTCCATTCTCAGATCCGGTCCTGTATCCGGGACGCTCAAATCGCGTCGCAAAAAGCCGGCCTCACCCATTACAATTTGCTCATCTTCAGAGCGAACGCCATTCATTACAGCCAAGTCACGTTTGCGGCGGCAAACTGCGGACGGGCGAAAACTCCGGGTGCGGCGCCAAGCCCTTGAAATATCTTATTTCGTGAGATCAGGGACGTCTCTCAAGCGGAATATTTGGCCTAAAATTCGGCAGATGAAGGCTTTCAAACCTTATTTATTATTAAGCTGACCTTCGACGCTTTGGGGCGTAATTCTGTCTGCAGGACTGAATGACGCCGACGGCCGGAGAGGCCGTGACGGCAGAGCCAGTCTCACAACCGTTTGCCGAAGATGGAGCTCAGACATGCGCTCGCTCGTCCCAATACACCCGCCTTCCCTCGTGTCGCCGGCGCCTTGCCCGGTCATGCACCTTACCGGACCGCCCTGCGATCGACTTCGATAGCCGGCCCTCGAAGCCGCTTTCCCCCTTCCCGTGAAGCGGTTTTCCGATGCAACGGCTTGCCCGCAAAGCCGGCTTTTCAGCTTCGCAAATCTCCCGAACCCCAACCGATCGGCCGCGCTCATCGCGGCTTCGATCCTCTTCGCCCCAATGCGCCGCCTCCCGGCGCAAGGGCTGCAGATTGAAAGGAAGACCTCCATGTCAAATATCCTTCGCAGACATCGCATCGCGGCACTTCTTGGCGCCGCCATCGTTGCGGTTCCGCTCTCCGTGCCGGTGGTTCTCGGCATCAATGCGGCGCATGCTGCGACCATGGCGACAACTGCTGCCGGCTCCGTCCCCGGCATCGTTGCTCCGGGTGGTTCGTTCGCACCGATCGTTTCCGCCGACAAACCGGCCGTCGTCACCATCACCACCACGATGAAGGCGCAGAACGTCGCTTCGGACGACAGTTCGCCCTTCGACGACAGTTCGCCGTTCGACCAGCAGTTCCGGCAGTTCTTCGGCCAGCAGGGCATTCCCATGCCGCGCCATATGCCGCAGCAGCGTCAGGCCCCCCGGACCGAAGCCCTCGGCTCCGGCTTTGTCGTCACGGCAGACGGTTACATCGTCACCAACAATCACGTGATCGACAACGCGATCGATATCAAGGTGACCCTCGACGACGGCACCGACGTCCCGGCCAAGCTGATCGGCGCCGACGCGAAATCCGACCTCGCCGTCATCAAGATCAACGCACCGAGGTCGCTGGCGACGATCGCCTGGGGCGATTCGGACAAGCTCAATGCCGGCGACCAGATTCTCGCGATCGGCAATCCGTTCGGCATCGGCACGACCGTCACCGCCGGTATCGTTTCGGCCCGCGGCCGCGATCTCCACAGCGGCCCCTATGACGATTTCATCCAGATCGACGCACCGATCAACCATGGCAATTCCGGCGGCCCGCTCGTCGATCTGGAAGGCAAGGTCGTCGGTATCAACACGGCGATCTATTCCCCCAACGGCGGCAGCGTCGGCGTCGGCTTTGCCATCCCGTCCGACCAGGCTCAAAAGGTCGTTGCCAAGCTGATGAAGGACGGTTCGATCGAGCATGGCTTCATCGGTGTGCAGATCCAGCCGGTGACGGCGGATGTGGCGAGCGCCATAGGCCTCGACAAGCCGGAAGGCGCGCTGGTCGCCAATGTCAACGACGACACGCCGGCAGCCAAGGCCGGGATCCGCACCGGCGACGTCATCACCGCACTCGGCGGCCAGCAGATCAAGTCACCGCGGGATCTCTCGCGCATGGTCGCCGACCTGACGCCCGGCACCAAGGAGGGCCTGACCGTCTGGCGCCAGGGTCAAAGCCGCAATCTCGGCATCACGGTTGGAGGCAACGAGCCCGACCAGCAGCAGGCTTCCGCCGAAAATGGAGACAGGGCCACGCAGGATGCCCAGCGTGTTCCGACCATCGGCATCGGTCTTGCCGACCTTACGCCGGATATCCGCGAGGCGCTCAACCTGCCGCGTCGGGAAAACGGAGCGGTGGTCGAAAGCGTCGCCCCCGACAAGCCGGCTGCCGACGCCGGCCTGCAGCCCGGAGATATCATCGTCTCGATCAACCAGCAGCCCGTGAAGTCGGCGAAGGAAGCCAAGGCGGCGGTCGCGGAAGCCGGCAAATCCGGGCGCAAGTCCGTCCTGCTCCTCATTCAGCGCGGCGAGAACCAGACCTTCGTCGCGGTCCCCTTCTCCATCGGCTGAACATCGGCCTCGCCCGATCATCTCGCCGCCGCCCGGTTGTCGCGACCGGGCGGCGGTCGTTTGGTTCCGCTCGCACTCCTCTCCAACGTGGCGACGAGTTCTCCAAACCTCGCCCTCGCCCGAGCAAGCACCAGCGCATCGGCGATCGGTTTGTCGACAACGTCCTCCAGAGCCCGAGACACCCGACGGGCCGCTCTCTTCAATTCGCCGGGGGCGGCTTGGCTGCTCACGATCTCGCCTGCCAGGATATACATTCGCCGATAGCTCCTTGCTTCGGCGGCCGCCCTCATCCACGTCCTATGGAACTCAGTCATGCGGGCTTAGATGGGAGCCGCCTGCGGAAAGTCAGGTGCGCCGTAATGGTAGAGTCAATCTCGCCTTAACCAAAACTTAAGCGTGAATTACCACTTGCTGATGAAACCAGCGCCGGAACCTTCGTGGACAAAGGACGTTTGCCCGGCCGAAGGAGCATCTTTATGCGCATAATATTCGTGGTCATGATCGTTTCGGTGCTCAGCATCCTGGCATTCAAATATGCCGACCAGTCGCTCGGCGGTGGCGACATCATGGCTTCACCTGCGGAACTCTCGGCCCAGAACTGACACCATCAGGTGAGGCAGCCGATCTTTCGACAAGCCCTCGGATTGGCTTGACCGTTCCGGCCTGACCGCCATATTCCTGTGGTCCGCCCCAATCCATTTGCCCAACGCGAGAGGTTTTCATGGCCAAGCCAAAGATTGCGATCATCATCAGCAGCACACGTGACGTCCGGTTCGGCGACAAGCCGGCACAGTGGATATACGACACGGCCTCCAAGCGCGACGACATGGAATTCGAGATCGTCGACCTGCGCGATTTCCCGCTGCCGTTCTTCAATGAAAAAGCTTCGAACGCCTGGGTCCCCACCGAAAACGAAGTCGGCCAGCGCTGGCAGAAGAAGGTCGCCGAATTCGACGGCTATATCTTCGTCATCGCCGAATACAACCGCTCGATCACGGCCGCGCTGAAGAACGCGCTCGACTATTCCTATCCGGAATGGAACCGCAAGCCGGCGGCAGCCGTCGGTTACGGCAGCGTAGGCGGCGCACGTGCGGTCGAACACTTCCGCACGATCGCAGTCGAGCTCCAGATGGTTCCGACCCGTCCGGGCGTACATATCCAGGGGGCCGATTTCTTCGCCGTCTGGCAGCAGGGCAAGGCGCTCTCGGAACTCGCCCATCTGGAACCCGGCGTGAAGACCATGCTGGACGATCTTTCCTGGTGGGCCACGGCCCTCAAGACCGCCCGCGAAAAAGCCTGATCGCCTGTCACGCTACAATGATCCCAAGGTTCCGGTCCCGGCCGGAACCTTCCTGTTTTCCGGGGGTTGTCAGGTTATAGAGGAGCCATAGTCATGAGCG
This sequence comes from Neorhizobium vignae, assembly GCF_000732195.1. Classification (GTDB taxonomy): domain Bacteria; phylum Pseudomonadota; class Alphaproteobacteria; order Rhizobiales; family Rhizobiaceae; genus Neorhizobium; species Neorhizobium vignae. The sequence continues at coordinate 154,272 of NZ_JNNU01000007.1, read as the reverse complement.
CTCAGAATGTCCTGATTGCCTTGGGATCCGCCATTGCGGGCGGGCTTGTCGTCGCCCTCCTGATGCAGCCGGCCGGACCGACCGCGAGCACGAAGTCGGATCGCCTGAGCGGCCCTCCGGCGGAGACCGCCTTCCTGCCGGAACGCTTCGGCGTTCCAGGTTCGACACAGTGATCGCGACGCGGTAAGGCTGGGATCGAAAATACGAAAAGGCCGACGCCTCTTTTCAGGCGCCGGCCTTTTTATCTATATCCAACCGATCAATGAACGGCCTTGCCGCCCTCTTCTTCTTCGAATGTCACCGCGACATCTCCGGCTGCCGAAAGACGAACTCTGTCGCCTTCGATATCTGCGACCAGTTCCAGCGGAATGAAGTGATGGTGGCCTCGATGGCCGCCCTCCCCGCTGTCCTTCCTGGTCAGCTTGATACGGCTACCTTCCACGCGGTCGACCGTTCCAACATGGGCGCCATCCGCGCCGATGACTTCGGCGTGTTCCTTGATTTTTGCAGCATCGATCATGGGAAATCTCCTTTTCTGCGTTTCGACAACGCATGAACGGAGATATCGATGCATGCTCTTCGAAAGTGCGAGGCTTTCCCAAAACAGGCCACTCGCGAAAGACCTCCGGAACTGCTACCCACGCCATCCGGTCGAGTGTACCTTTGGTTTTATTGGTCAGGGCGAACACAAGACCATCAGCGACCTGGTTCGTCAGAATAGTTGCGAAAGCGCAAGCGAAGACAGAGAATTTTTTTGCCTTTAATACTAGCGGAACACCCTTATTTTTAAGCGGCATTACTATTGTCAAGATTTCAATCAGGATGAATCGGCAATTACTCTCTCATTCCCCAGGTTACCGATATTTAATTTTTATCATATCCGGTTTTATGTCATTGAGAGAGCAGAAGAAATCCGTCCGGCGACCATGCTTCCGGCGGATTTGCGCCGCAGGACGGCGCTGCGGGAGATTTAACCCCGGTTGTATCGCACCCCAGCAAAGGACAGACCGTTGAACGTGCAGAACACACCCGACCCGGCAATAAAGACCAGCGGCACGCCCGATCTCGCCGCGATCCTGGCCACTTCGGGAAACCAGCGCAAGAAGCGCCGCTGGGTCTGGCCGACGGTCCTTATTCTCGTTGCCGCCGCGGCAGGCGCCTACAGCTATTTCGGCAGCAGCGGCCCGCGCTACGACTACACCACGCAACCGGCAAAACGCGGCGGGCTGTCGGTCATCGTCACGGCGACCGGCTCGGTCCAGCCGACCGATCAGGTGGACATATCGAGCGAATTGTCGGGCACTGTCCGCAAGGTCAATGTCAGCTACAACAGCGCGGTGAAACAGGGCGACGTGCTCGCCGAACTCGACACCAACAAGCAGGAAGCGGATGTCCAGAGCGCCCGGGCTCAGCTCGCTTCGGCAAGGGCAAACGTGCTGAAGGCCGAAGCGGAAGCGGCCTCGGCGAAGAATTCGCTCGACCGCCTGACCGGCCTCGTCAGCAACCGCATTTCCACCCAGCAGGAACTCGACGCGGCGAAATTCACCTATGATTCGGCTCTCGCCACCAAGGCCGTCAACGAGGCGTCGGTTCTTTCCGCCGAAGCCAATCTGCGGCTCTCGGAGCTCAACCTTCGGAAACTCAAGATCGTTTCGCCGATCGATGGAATCGTGCTGACCCGGGACGTGGATCCGGGCGCGACCGTCGCATCCTCGCTGAATGCGCCGGTGCTCTTCACCATCGCTGGCGACCTGAAGCGCATGGAACTGCAGGTCGCCGTCGACGAGGCGGATGTCGGCCACGTCCAGGAGGGCCAGTCGGCGAAATTCTCGGTCGACGCCTATCCCGATCGCAACTTCCCGGCCACCATCCAGGCGGTGCGCTTCGCCTCCGAAACCGTCTCCAATGTCGTGACCTACAAGGCGATCCTGACGGTCGACAATGCCGATCTGCTGCTGCGTCCCGGCATGACGGCAACTGCGGACATCACCGTGCAATCGGTCACCGACGCGCTCCTCGTGCCGAACGCGGCACTGCGCTACTCCCCGCCCACGACGGCGCGCAGCCGCGGCAATTTCCTCACCCGGCTCTTCGCACCGCCCCGTCCGCGCGGCAATCGCGGTGGCGACAATGCCTCGAGCGCAGGCCGTGCCGTCTGGGTCCTGCGCGCCGGCGCGCCGACACGGGTGCAGGTCGAGACCGGCCCGACCGATGGACAGTTCACCGTGCTGAAATCCGGCGAGGTCAAGCAAGGCGATCTGCTGATCACGGACGCCGTCGCCCGCGCGAGCTGAGGAGGGTTTTGATGACGCTCCCTCCCATCATCACCTTCAGACAGGTCTCGAAGTTCTACGGGCACGGCGAAGCGACGATCCGTGCTCTCGATCACATCGATCTCTCGATCACGGCAGGCGAGTTCGTATCGATCATGGGTCCGTCCGGTTCCGGCAAGTCTACCGCAATGAACATCATCGGCGGGCTCGACGTGCCCTCCTCCGGCGAATATCTGTTCCAGGGCATTCCGACGAGCGGCTTCGACCGCGCGCAACGGACGCTGCTGCGGCGTCACATGCTCGGCTTCGTCTTCCAGGGGTTCAACCTGCTTGCCCGCACCTCCGCGGTCGAGAATGTCGAGCTGCCGCTCGTCTATCGCGGCATGGATCACCGCGAGCGGCGCAAGCGCGCGCTCGTCGCGCTGGAACAGGTGGGCCTCAAGGGCCGTGAAGGCCATACGACCCAGGAACTGTCCGGCGGCCAGCAGCAGCGCGTGGCGATCGCGCGCGCCATCGTCACCGATCCCGCCGTGCTGCTCGCCGACGAGCCGACCGGCAATCTCGACACAAAAACCAGCGCCGAGATCATGGAGCTGATCACCGGGCTCAATCGCGACAACGGCATCACCGTGATCATGGTCACCCACGAAGAGGACATTGCCGCCTATGGCAAGCGGCTCCTGCGGTTCGTCGACGGCCATCTCGCCTCCGATCAGGCGCAGGTGAAGGAGCACGACCATGTTCTTTGAGACGGCGAAACTGGCCTGGCGGGCGATCAGCCGCAACATGCTGCGCTCCTTCCTGACCGTTCTCGGCGTGGTCATCGGCGTCGCGGCCGTGATCGCCATGGTGACGGTCGGCAACGGCACGACGGCCAAGGTCCAGGCGGAGCTGTCGCGCCTCGGCACCAACACGCTCTTCGTCCGCCCGGGCCAATGGGGGCCCGGACGCGCCAGCAGCGAGGCCAAGCGCTTCAACGACAAGGATGTCCTGGCGATCCAGGAACAGGTGACCGGGCTTCGTGCCGTGGCGCCGCTGAACCGCGGCACGGCGACCGTGATTGCCGGTGGCGCCAACCATTCGTCGAGCGTGATCGGCACCAACAACGACTATCTGATCGCCCAGGACTGGGATCTCTCGCTCGGTCGGCAGTTCCTCGCCAACGAGGACCGCGGCAGCCAGGCTGCCTGCATCATCGGCGAGACCGTGCGCAAGGAACTCTTTGGCGCGACCAACCCGGTCGGGCAGAATATCCGCGTCAGCAATGTTTCCTGCCCGGTGGTCGGCGTGCTCGCCGTCAAGGGCCAGTCCGGCATGGGCGACGACCAGGACGATACGGTTATCATGCCATTGAAACTGCACCAGCGGCGGATCGGCGGCACGACGACGATCAGCAGCATCATCCTGTCGGCCCAGGACGGCGTGGCGACCACAAAAGTCCAGTCGGACGTCGAAAGCCTGCTGCGCGAGCGGCGCAGGATCGCGATCGGCCGCGAGGACGATTTCTCGGTCAACGACATGTCGCAGATCGCCGCGGCAATGACCGGCACGACGGTGCTGCTGACCGGCCTGCTCGGCGCCGTTGCGGCCGTGAGCCTCCTGGTCGGCGGCATCGGCATCATGAACATCATGCTGGTTTCGGTCACCGAGCGCACCCGCGAGATCGGCATTCGGCTGGCGATCGGCGCCCTTGAGCGGCAGGTGCTGACCCAGTTCCTCGTCGAGGCCGTGATGCTGTCGATCTTCGGCGGCGTCAGCGGCATTGTTGCCGGCCTTGCGCTTGCCTATGGCGTCGTCAGCTTCCTCGGCGTGCCCTTCGTCGCAAGCCCGACGATCATCCTGCTTGCCTTCGCCTTCTCGGCGGCGATCGGCATGGTGTTCGGCTATTTCCCGGCCCGGCGTGCCGCTCAGCTCAACCCGATCGAAGCGCTTCGTCACGAATAAGCGGCGCTGTCCGGCGCTTCCACCGGGCGCTGGCAACTGTATCCATCCGCCTGATATATCAGTCACCCTTGCTATTCCGAATGCGACATGGCACTCTGTGATATATCAGAGGGAGGATGAGGCGCATGGCAACCGAGGCGGAATCGCTCAGCCGACAGGCCTACCGTCGGCTTGAAACCCTGATCGTCACCATGAAGCTGCCGCCCGGCGCGCTGGTTACGGAAAAGCAGCTCATCGGCCTTGCGGGCCAAGGCCGCACGCCAGTGCGCGAAGCGATCCAGAAACTCGAATGGCAGGGATTGATGCGGGTGCGCCCGCGCGTCGGGCTGCAGGTCACTGAGATCGTCGAAAGCGACCACGACAGCATTATGCAGGTACGGCGCCAGCTTGAACCGGTTGCAGCAGCCCTGGTGGCGGAACATGCCAGCGATGAGCAACGTAGCGCCCTGCTCGACTGCGCCAAGGCGATGGGCGTCGCAGCGGCCACCGGCGACATTCAAGGCTTCCTGGATGCCGACAAGCGTTTCGACGAGGTCCTCGAGGAGGCCTGCCCCAACCGGTTTCTCACCTCGGCGCTGGCACCGCTTCAGACCCATACGCGGCGGCGGTGGTTTTCGACGGCCTCAATCGAACGGCTGGATCAGGCGGTGACCCAGCATGTGGCCGTCATCCGCGCCATCCGGACGGGCGACGTCGACACGGCGCGAAGAGCGATGGAGACGCTCCTCGCCTATCTGACCAATTCATGAGGTATTCAGGCGTGGACTTCGGATTCGCGCTGCTTTGCGAGCGCAGCGAGATCCGCAGGCTTCAGCTCGACCGACTCGCCGCAACCGCAGGCAGACGTCTGGTTCGGATTGACGAAGATGAAGCCTGAGCGCATCTGCGTGACTTCGAAATCCATCTGGGTGCCGAGGAGATAAAGCACGGCGGAAGGTTCGATCCAGACGTTCGCGCCGTCGTGTTCGATCATGTCGTCCTTGGCATTGGGTTCGGTGACGAGATCGACCGTGTATTCCATGCCGGCGCAGCCGCCCTTCTTGATCCCGACACGCAGGCCCTTGGCCTCCGGTCCGGAATTGGCGACGAGCTGCTTGACGCGGTTCGCGGCAGTATCGGTCATGGTCATAATGGCGAAGCCCATGGGCTCATTCTCCTTCCGCACACGGATTCAAGGTCCGGTGTTTCACGATTCAAATGTAGTACCGACCGATTAATCGATCAATACCAGCCGACAGCCACCTGGGCTTCTTCGGACATGCGCTCCGGCGTCCACGGCGGATCGAAGGTCATCTCGACTTCGACGCCGGACACGCCTTCGACGGCGCCGACGGCGTTTTCCACCCAGCCCGGCATTTCGCCGGCGACCGGGCAGCCCGGTGCAGTCAGCGTCATCATGATCTTCACCATCCGATCGTCCTCGATGTCGATCTTGTAGATCAGGCCGAGTTCGAAGATGTCGGCGGGGATTTCAGGATCATAGACCGTTTTCAGAGCTCCGATCACGTCGTCGCTGAGTCGCGCCAACTCATCGGCCGGAATAGCGGATTGGATCAGTCCTTCGCGGGCGTCCCACTTCAATTCCGTGTCATCGGCGGCCATGGCAATAGTCCTCAAGCAAAGAAATTTCGCGCATAGTCGAGCGCATCGGCCAGCGCATCCACTTCGGCACGGGTATTATACATGCCGAACGATGCCCTGCATGTGGAGGTGACGCCGAACCGCTTCAAGAGCGGCATGGCACAATGGGTACCGGCGCGGACCGCCACACCCTTGCGGTCGATCACCATCGACACGTCATGGGCATGGATGCCGGCAAGCTCGAAGGAGAAGATGCCGCCTTTGCCCGGCGCATTGCCGATGATCCGCAGCGAGTTGATGGCGCGCAGGCGTTCCGAGGCATAAGCGGCGAGATCCGCCTCGTGGCGGGCGATCGCGGCGCGGCCGATCTTGTCCATATAGTCGAGCGCGTAACCGAGCCCGATCGCCTGGACGATCGGCGGTGTGCCGGCTTCGAAACGGTGCGGCGGGTCGTTGTAGGTGACGATGTCCTCGGTAACGTCGACGATCATCTCGCCGCCGCCCTGGAACGGCCGCATCTGCCTCAGGCGATCCGATTTGCCGTAAAGCACGCCGATGCCGGACGGGCCATAGAGCTTGTGGCCGGTCATCACGTACCAGTCGCAGTCGATGTCGCGCACATCGACCGGCATGTGAACGGCGCCTTGGCTGCCGTCGATCAGAACCGGGATGCCGCGCTCATGGGCGATGCGGCAGACTTCCTTGACCGGAACCACCGTGCCGAGCGCGTTCGACATATGGGTGATGGCGACGAGCTTGGTCTTTTCGGTGAGAGACTTTTCGAAATCCTCGATATGGAAGGCACCCTCGTCGTCGACCGGCACCCAGACGAGCTTGGCGCCCTGCCGCTCGCGGATGAAATGCCAGGGCACGATGTTGGAATGGTGCTCCATGATCGTCACGACGATCTCGTCGTCGGCACCGATATTCGGCATGCCCCAGCCGTAGGCGACCGTGTTGATCGCCTCGGTCGAATTCTTGGTGAAGACGATCTCGTCCACCGAACCGGCATTCAGGAACCGGCGCACCTTTTCGCGCGATGCCTCATAGGCTTCGGTCGCCGCATTCGAGAGAAAATGCAGGCCGCGATGGACGTTCGCATATTCGCTGGAATAGGCGTGGCTGATCGCATCGATCACCACCTGCGGTTTCTGGGCAGAGGCGCCGTTGTCGAGATAGACCAGCGGCTTGCCGTGCACCATCGTCGACAGGATCGGAAAATCCCGGCGCATCGCTTCCACATCGTAGATCGGCGAGGGTGCACTCTGGTCCATATCAGGCCCCTTCTCAGGCGTGTTTTTCAAGCCAGGCCGAGATGACGCCTTCCAGCGCCTCGACCAGCTTTTCTTCCTCGAGTTCCTCGACGATTTCGGCGACGAAAGCGTTGACCAGCATGGCCCGCGCCTTGTTTTCCGGAACACCACGCGCCATCAGGTAGAAGAGATGGCTGCTCTCGATATCGGCAACCGTCGCGCCATGGCCGCAGACCACGTCGTCGGCGAAGATTTCGAGCTCGGGCTTGGCCGAGAACCCGCCATCGTCGGTCAGAAGCAACGTGTTGCAGGACATCTTGGCATCGGTCTTCTGGGCATCGGGAGCGACCCGGATCATGCCCTGGAAGACGCCGTTGGCGCGGTCGAACACGACGTTGCGGATGATTTCCGTCGAATTGGTGTTCGGCACGTTGTGGCCTAGAACCAGCGTGACGTCGGTATGGCTTTCGGCACCGAGCAGGTTGACGCCGCGCAGCGTCAGTTCGGCGCCCTCGCCTGCCACGTCGATCCGCAGTTCCTGGCGCACCAGCTTTCCACCGGCATTGATGACAAACAGGCGCAGCTTGGCGTCAGTGCCGAGCTGGACGCGGATCTGGCCAAGATGGGTGTCCGCCGCACCCTGTGTCTGCAGGATGATCCAGGTGATGTCGGCGCCGTCTTCCAGCGTAATGTCACTGATCGAAGACACGAGTGCGGCGTCCTCCGTCACCGACCGGTGACGTTCAATGATCGTCGCCTTGGATGCGGCACCGAACGAAACCGGGAAGCGCGTATGGACCTGGCCCGCGGCATGCAGGGCCTGCAGTTCGATCGGCGCTTCGAGTTCGGTATTGGCCGGAACCGTGATCGCATAACCATCGCGCACGAAGCTGCCGTTGATGCGGCCGATCGCGTCGTCCTTGTCGAGCGCCGTCAGGCCGGCAGCGGCCGAACCGTCGGCGAGCCTGTCCTTGAAGAGCGCGATATCGATGCCGTCCACGGCGGCCTTCGCGTCGGCTGTCCCCTGCAGGATCGAAAGGACCTTCGAGCCCTCGACCAGCGGCGCGATCGCATCGATGGCGGACACCAGCGTCACGTCGGGGACGCTGCGCAGCAGGTTCTTGAGGTCGGTATAATGCCAGGCCTCGATGCGGCGGGTCGGCAGGCCGGCCTTCTTGAGCTCGTCCAGAAGCCGATCACGCGTGCCGATGACGGCGCCATTGCCCGGCAGTTCGCCGATCTGGGCGCCGAAGGCTTCGACCAACGCGGTTTCGGCAGCCGTGAGACGGCTTGTCGTCTGCATGTTCATGACAACATCCTTCCCTTGGGCCGCTTAAGCCGCTTCTCCGATGATATCGGCATAGCCGTTCTCTTCCAGCTCAAGCGCAAGCGCCTTGTCGCCGGAACGGATGATCTGGCCCTTGTAGAGGACATGGACCGTGTCCGGCACGATGTAGTCGAGCAGGCGCTGGTAGTGGGTGATGACGATCGTGGCGCGATCCGGCGACTTCAGCGCGTTGACGCCGTCGGCGACGATCTTCAACGCATCGATGTCGAGGCCGCTGTCGGTTTCGTCGAGGATGCAAAGCTTCGGCTCGAGCAGCGCCATCTGGAGAATTTCGGCGCGCTTCTTCTCGCCGCCGGAGAAACCGACGTTGAGCGGACGGCGCAGCATGGCCTGGTCGATCTTCAGCTTTTCTGCGGCCTCCTTGACGCGGCGGATGAAGTCCGGCGTCGTCAGTTCCGCTTCGCCGCGCGCCTTGCGCTGCTCGTTCATCGCGACCTTGAGGAACTGCATGGTCGCAACGCCCGGAATTTCGAGCGGATACTGGAAGGCGAGGAAGATTCCCTTGGAAGCACGCTCGGCCGGGTCGAGTTCCAGAATGCTCTCGCCGTTATAGAGGATATCGCCCTCGGTGACTTCGTAATCCTGGCGGCCCGACAGGATGTAGGAGAGCGTCGACTTGCCGGAACCGTTCGGGCCCATGATGGCGGCGATTTCGCCGGCCTTCACGGTGAGGTTCAGGCCGCGGATGATCTCGGTGCCGTCTTCGGCGATGCGGGCGTGCAGGTTCTTGATTTCAAGCATGTTTTCTTATCCTTCCGGATTTATTCGGTGACGCGTCAGTGCGCGATATTCGGACAGCAGGCCATCAGCCCACGGAGCCTTCGAGCGAGATGCCGATCAGCTTCTGGGCCTCGACGGCGAATTCCATCGGCAATTGCTGGATGACGTCCTTGACGAAGCCGTTGACGATCAGGGCGATGGCTTCCTCTTCGGGAATGCCGCGCTGCATGACGTAGAACTTCTGGTCCTCGGAAATCTTCGAGGTCGTCGCCTCGTGCTCGATCTGTGCCGATGCGTTCTTCACGTCGATATAGGGCACGGTATGGGCACCGCACTGGTCGCCGATCAGGAGCGAGTCGCAATTGGTGAAGTTGCGGGCATTCGAGGCCCGGCGGTTGATCGACACCTGACCGCGATAGGTGTTGTTCGAATTGCCGGCGGAAATGCCCTTAGAGATGATGCGGCTCGAGGTGTTCTTGCCGAGATGGATCATCTTGGTGCCGCTGTCGATCTGCTGATAACCGTTGGAAACGGCGATCGAATAAAATTCGCCGCGCGAGTCGTCGCCGCGAAGAATGCAGCTCGGATATTTCCAGGTGATCGCCGAACCGGTCTCGACCTGGGTCCAGGAGATCTTCGAACGGGCACCGCGGCAATCGCCACGCTTGGTGACGAAGTTGTAGATGCCGCCTTTGCCTTGCGCATCGCCCGGATACCAGTTCTGCACCGTCGAATACTTGATCTCGGCGTCGTCGAGGGCGATCAGTTCGACCACGGCGGCGTGCAGCTGGTTCTCGTCGCGCTGCGGGGCCGTGCAGCCTTCGAGGTAGGAGACATAAGCGCCTTCCTCGGCAATGATCAGCGTGCGCTCGAACTGGCCGGTGTTCTTTTCGTTGATACGGAAATAGGTGGACAACTCCATCGGGCACCGCACGCCCTTCGGCACGAAGACGAAGGAACCATCGGTGAACACGGCGGCGTTCAGGGTCGCATAGAAATTGTCCGAGGTCGGAACGACCGAGCCCAGATACTTCTTGATGAGATCAGGATGTTCGCGGATCGCTTCGGAGATCGACATGAAGATCACGCCGGCCTTCTGCAGTTCCTTCTTGAAGGTGGTGACGACCGAAACGGAGTCGAAGACCGCGTCGACAGCAACCCGGGGCGTCTCGACGCCAGCCAGAATCTCCTGTTCGCGCAGCGGAATGCCGAGCTTCTCGTAGACCCTCAACAGTTCCGGGTCGACCTCTTCGAGCGACTTCGGGCCGGCGGTGCTTTTCGGCGCGGCGTAATAATAGAGGTCGTTGAAATCGATCTTCGGATATTCGACGCGCGCCCAGGTGGGCTCCTCCATGGTCAGCCAGCGACGATAGGCGTCGAGACGCCATTCCAGCATCCATTCCGGCTCCTGCTTCTTGGCGGAGATGAAACGGATGATATCTTCCGAAAGACCCTTTGGCGCCTTGTCCACTTCGATGACGGTTTCGAAACCGTATTTGTACTGGTCCACATCGATCTGGCGAACCTGATCGATTGTTTCCTGCACGGCTGCCATGTTCGTACTCCAAATCTTGCCGGTTCAAATTCCGGCAATTCTTGTCATCAATCCGGGGGGACAATTGCCTCCCTTATGTAGGCGCCAGAAGGCGGTTTTCACACCTTTTGGCAAGCGGAAATTTGCGCATGCGCAATTTTGGACGCGGTCAGGCCGCCTCGCCCGCCGGTTTTCGCCGGCCGGCAATCTTGGCGAAGGCGGCAAGCGCCCGCGCGATATCGTCTTCCGTCGTGTCGACCCCAAGCGAAATCCTGAGTGCGCCGAGCTTCGGATCATGTCCCATGGCCGTCAAAACATGGCTTTCGCCGACTTTTCCCGCCGAGCAGGCAGAGCCCGCCGACAGTGCGATACCTTCGAGATCGAAAGCGATCTGGCCCGTTTCCGACTTCAGCCCCGGCAAAGTGAAAAAGCAGGTATTCGCCACGCGCAGAACTGTTTCGCCGTGAATGATGGCATCCGGGGCAGCCTGGCGCATTCCCGCCTCCAGCCGGTTGCGCAAGCCTTCGATCGCGCCATTGCGCTCATGAAGGTTTTCGCGCATCGCCTGGGCCGCCGCGCCGAACCCGACGATGGCGTGGAAATTCTCCGTGCCGGAGCGATGGCCCTTTTCCTGGCCGCCGCCGCGGATCAGCGGTTTCGGCATCAGCACCTCGCCGCGCGAGACGAGCGCGCCGACGCCCTTCGGACCACCGATCTTGTGCGACGACAGGATCAGGAAATCCGCATCCAGCGCATTGATGTCCACAGGAATACGGCCGACAGCCTGAACGACGTCCACCACCATCAACCCGCCATGGGCGTGGGCGATGGCGGCCGCTTTCGCCACCGGCTGAACGATTCCGGTCTCGTTGTTGACCAGCATGACGGCGACCATCGGCATGCCGACGCTTTGGTCGTGTTCGGCCAGCAGCGCTTCGAGTGCTGAAAGATCGACGATGCCGGCCGGTGTCACCGGCACTTCGGTCACCCGAGCCGGATCAAAGCGGCCGCCCTCGCGGATCGCCGGATGCTCGATCGCAGAGACATAGACGCGGCTCATCCCCAAAGGCGCCCGGCCCATCCGGAAATCGGGTGTCAGCACGTGATTGGCAGCTTCCGTCGCGCCGCTGACGAACGTGACATGCGCAGGCTCTGCACCGACCAGCGCCGCCACCTGCCGGCGCGCCTTGTCGATTGCGGCGCGGGCCGCCCTGCCCTCGCCGTGAACCGACGAGGCATTGCCGGGCAGCTGCAGCGCATCCAGCATGGCGGCGCGGGCCGGCGCGCTTAAGGGCGCGGTCGCGTTCCAGTCCAGATATGTACGGTTCAGCGCCATTGCCTGATCGGCTTCCGTTGCTAGATAGATGTTGAAATATAGATGGGCGGACGGGGGACCCGCATTTTCCTTGAAATTTCCGTCAGCCTTGCCTTAAGAGACATCGCATCGGGCGCGCATCCAGCATGCCGCCCAAAGTTTCGAATGGTTCTAAACTGAGTTTTAGAAAAGCTGAGCGACTTCGTCAAGTCCAACTCGACGTGATCCTCGTTTGGAACCTGAACATATTGACCGGAGTACCGATGCCCGAAGTCATTTTCAACGGCCCAGCCGGCCGCCTTGAAGGTCGTTACCAGCCATCCAAGGAAAAGAGCGCCCCGATCGCCATCATCCTGCACCCGCATCCGCAGTTCGGCGGCACGATGAACAACCAGATCGTCTACCAGCTCTTTTACATGTTCCAGAAGCGCGGGTTCACGACGCTGCGGTTCAATTTCCGCGGTATCGGTCGCAGCCAGGGCGAATTCGACCATGGCGCCGGCGAACTTTCGGATGCGGCCTCCGCGCTCGACTGGGTGCAGAGCCTGCATCCCGATTCGAAGAGCTGTTGGGTCGCCGGTTATTCCTTCGGCGCCTGGATCGGCATGCAGCTCCTGATGCGCCGGCCCGAAATCGAAGGGTTCATGTCGATCGCGCCGCAGCCGAACACCTACGATTTCTCGTTCCTCGCGCCATGTCCGTCGTCCGGCCTGATCATCAACGGCGACAGCGACAAGGTCGCGCCCGAAAAGGACGTCAACGGGCTCGTGGAAAAACTGAAGACGCAGAAGGGCATCCTGATCACGCACCGGATAGTCGAGGGCGCCAATCACTTCTTCAACGGTCAGGTGGATACGCTGATGGCCGAATGCGAGGATTATCTCGATCGCCGCCTCAACGGCGAACTGGTGCCGGAACCGGCGGCCAAGCGCATTCGCTGATCGGTTTCCAGGACTGTCGCCAAAAAACTTCAGGAATGGCCGCTTCGGCGGCCATTTTCATTTGACGGCTTTGATCGATTTCGGCTGGGGAGAGCCGATATGCCGCGCCTGCCTGACGCGGTTGCGGCCGGAGCGCTTGGCTTCGTAGAGAGCGGCATCGGCGTCCCGCATCGCCCCTGCAAGATCGCCGCCCGGCGCAAGCTCCGCCACGCCGAAACTCGCGGTCACCGCGAAGGAGGGCGCAAGCCCACCGACAGCTATCTCCATCGTCCCGCCCCTGAGCGCCTGCGCAGACAGTGTCGCCATGTCGAGCGTCGTGCTCGGCAGGAAGATCGCGAATTCTTCACCGCCGATACGGCCGATCACGGCATTCTTGGCAGCGTTTGTCTGCAACAGATCGCCGAAGGCCTGGATCACGAGGTCGCCCACGTGGTGGCCATAGGTGTCGTTGATCCGCTTGAAGTGATCGAGATCGCAGATGATAACCGCGTGCCCGGCCTTCGGCGCCAGCGCCATCGCAGCCTTGACGCCATTCTCGAAACCGCGGCGATTGGCGAGACCGGAAAGCGCATCCTTTTCCGAATTGCTGCGCTCGTCTGCCATGATCTCCAGGACGAGAACCGAGAGCAGCGTCAATCCGACCGCGACCATGAGCACGGCCGTCGAGCTTTGCGAGATCAGCGCGTAATTGGTGCCGATATAATCCTTGGCGGTCGTGCCCGCCCCCGCAATCACTGCAAGGCTCGCCTTGGCGAAGAAATGCAGGCCGGTCGCCAGCAGCAGATAGCCAAGCGCCCGGTCGATCGTCAGCCGGCGGGTCGACGAAAGGACGGCCGCCGCACTCGAAAGGAGCACCAGTGCAAACGGTGCCTGGTAGGAAAAGGCATGCGCGACCGTTCCGCGCGGCAGGTCGTAGATCAGCAGGTCGAGGCCGATGCTCGCTACCAGGAAACAGCCTGCCCAGACGGGCGCGACCTTCCGACCGTAAAGAGCGCCGACACCGACCCTGATCAGGGTCATCCCGCTAAGCACCGACGCGAAGGCGCAGATTGCCCAGAATTTCGTGAGATACGCATAGGCGACCAGCAGTTCGCAGACTGCCGAGAGCGAGGCGACGGTAAAACCGGCGGCAAACCAGAGTGCAGCCGTCCGCGAGCGGCTGCGCGTGGAAACCACAACGAAAACCGCGCCGAAGCATATTGCGATGATAAAGTTCACCGCGAGGAAAAAGGCAGCCCCGTTCATCAGCCCATCAATGCAGGAGATCTGCACACACCCGGTTACCGTGTCCGGGCCGGATGTTAAAAGCGCATGGAACAAGAATCCGTTAATGCATAAACTGCCTTTTCGCACGCATTATCGCGTCCCGGGCAATGCTTGGTCCCTTGCTGGCCGCCGTCCATTCGGAGCACTGATCGCACCCAACATCACTTTTGAAGTGATTACCGGCAAAAACAGTGCTAGAGGCGCGGCCACATATCCCAAACCCCACCCTGCCAGAGTTAGATCATGTCCAGGTTCAAGTCCGATTTCCTCCGTACGCTCGACGAGCGCGGTTTCATCCACCAGGTCTCCGACGAGACCGGTCTCGACGAACTGTTTTCGAAGGAAATCGTCACCGGCTATATCGGCTTCGACCCAACGGCGCCGAGCCTGCACGCCGGCAGCCTGATCCAGATCATGATGCTGCACTGGATGCAGAAGACCGGCCACCGGCCGATCTCGCTGATGGGCGGCGGCACCGGCATGGTCGGCGACCCCTCGTTCAAGGACGAAGCCCGCCAGCTGATGACCATCGACACGATCGAAGACAATATCGCTTCGATCAAGCGCGTCTTCTCGAACTACCTCGCCTACGGCGAAGGTCCGAGGCAAGCGCTGATGATCAACAACGCCGACTGGCTGCGCAACCTCAACTACCTCGAGTTCCTGCGCGACGTCGGCCGGCACTTCTCGGTCAACCGGATGCTGTCGTTCGAGAGCGTCAAGACGCGCCTCGATCGCGAGCAGTCGCTGTCCTTCCTGGAATTCAACTACATGATCCTCCAGGCCTATGACTTCGTGGAACTGGCCAAGCGGACCGGCTGCCGGCTGCAGATGGGCGGCTCGGACCAGTGGGGCAATATCGTCAACGGCATCGACCTCGGTCACCGCATGGGGACGCAGCAGCTTTTCGCGCTGACTTCGCCGCTCCTGACCACGTCCTCCGGCGCCAAGATGGGCAAGTCGGCGACGGGCGCCATCTGGCTCAACCCGGACATGCTGTCGGCCTATGATTTCTGGCAGTACTGGCGCAACACCGAGGATGCCGACGTCCCGCGCTTCCTGAAGCTCTACACGACCCTGCCGATGGACGAGATCGCAAGGCTTTCGGCGCTCGGCGGTTCGGAAATCAACGAGGTCAAGAAGATACTCGCAACCGAGGTCACGGCCATGCTGCACGGTCGCCCCGCGGCGGAACAAGCGGCAGAGACCGCCCGCAAGACGTTCGAGGAAGGCGGTCTTTCCGATAACCTGCCGTCTGTCGAGGTTCCCACCGCCGATCTCGAAGCCGGGATCGGCCTCCTGTCGCTGATCGTGCGCGCCGGCCTTGCCGGTTCGAACGGTGAAGCGCGCCGTCACGTCCAGGGCGGCGCGGTGCGCATCAACGACCAGGCCGTCAGCGACGAACGCCTGACCATCGGCACCGGCGAAATCACCGGCGACGGCGTGATCAAGCTCTCGCTCGGCAAGAAGAAGCACATCCTGGTGCGTCCGGCTTGAACCGCTCTCGTCGACGATGAATTGAAACGGGCCGCTTTCGCGGCCCTTTTTATTGGAACTCGAAGATCTGGCGGAAAATGCCGGGCGCGATCAGCGACAGCGGGTTGACGGTCAGCCTCGGTTTTTCGAACGGGCCTTCGAGCTTGAAGGTGATGCCGAGCAGGCCGCGATCGCGGCCATTGCCGAGAATGGCGCCGATCAGCGGCAGCTCGCCGAAAAGACGGTTCAGGCCGTAAGCCGGCATGAACGTCCCGGTCATGTCCATATTGCCCTTGGAATCGCGCACCATGCCCTGGAAGGTCGCACCGATCTGTTCGCCGCGCACCACGCCGTTTTCTATGGCGAACCCGCCATTCCGATAAAGCAGGCTTGCAAAACCGCGCTGGAATTTTGCCGAATTGACGTCGATGTTCTTTTTCGTGGCCGTGCTCAGGGTGCGGCCTTCCTGGTCGGGCGTCGCGACGAGAGACTGGAGCTTGGCTTCGTTGACCAGCGCGAAATTGCGCAGGTCGATGGCACCGGTCCAGGCATCGCCCTGCGCCTTCAGGCGCAGGTTCAGGAGCCCGCCGCGCATGTTGTCGTAGAGGTTCATGAAGCGGATGATGGCGCCCGCGTCGCCGCTGGTGATCGAGATCGTGTCGCCTGCATTCATCTCGCTGACGACCGCCTGCCCGCTTTCCGTCGAGCCGGAAAAATCGGCCGTCGAGATATTGCCGCCGCGGCTTGAAAACAGGAACGACACGTTCGAGAGGGTCTGGTCGTTGAAGCCGATCATGCGGTCGAGCTTGCCGCGCACGGTGGCGTTGCTCGTATCGTCGTCACCGCGCTTGGCGGCGCTGCCGCTCTTTCCGCCTCCGCGTATCTTGGTGACGACAGGTCGCATATCGACGACGGAGCCGCTGATCGAGACGTCGAAGTTACCCTTGGCACGCTTGACGCTCACCGCATAGTTGTCGGACGGCGAGAGCTGCATGTGCGAAAAGTCCGCCGACGTCAGGCTCCCGCCATTGAGCACGAAGCTGCCGCGCGCACCAAAACCGTCGCCGGAGAGTTCGAAATTGCGGATATCGGAACGCTCTCCCGTGTCAGACAGCTCGAATTGCGCCTTGGCCGGAATGCCGCCGCCCTTGGTCCAGCCGAGCCACGGGATGGAAAGCGTCGCTCGGCTTAGATCGAGCGAGACCGTCTGACGGGTTTCGTCGATCCGCGTCAACTGAGCCGTCACCGTCCCATCGATGACGTCGGAGAGACCGGGAGCGAGTTTTTCTCGCTGATCGTTGTTGAGAACGGTCTTGATGATCCGCTCGCGCTTTGTCGGAGAGGCCGGACCGACGGGTTCGACCAGCGTGATATCGGCCGGCACATCATCGATCTTCCCTTTGGCGCTGAGCCGTGCCGTGAGGTTGTCGATGTCGAGCGTGCCATCCAGATCGCCGATCTTGCGACCGGAAAACTGCGGGCCGAGATTGATGTCTTCAAGAGCGACATGGGCGCTCCAGGTAGGTTTCGGCGGGTTGTGCGCCAGAATCAATCCCATATGGGCCTTGAGATCGACGCGCGCATGGCCGGTAAAATCCTCCGGCTTGAACTCGGTCCCCTTCAACGCATTGATCGGCCGGAAATTCGCAAGCTCGGTCAGCGCGTCTGCGGGTCCCGTAATCTTGAGCGAAAGGTCCGCCATCAAAGGCTTGGCATAGGTGGACGGGATCGAGAACCGGCCGCCTTCGACGGCGACGAACCGACCGGATGGGAAGAAGGAGGATGCGCGAGCGACATCGACCTGCATCACCTCCCCCTTCAAGTCGAATCGGCCGTCGATATCGCGCAGCGGGGGCACGTCACCGGGCAGGTTGATCCGGGCATCGGCGAGATCGAAACCGATCTGCAGCTCGTTCTTGTCGAGCTCCATCGGAATGCCGGGCCCCTTCATCCGGCCGGCCGGAATGAAGACGGCGATCGAACCGTTGGTAATGGTGCCGCCGAACATATTGTCCATCACCCAGTCGCGCGGTTTCCGCGCCATCCAGAACGGCCAGAGCTGCTTGACCCCGGTCACTTCCATATGCGGCAGTTGCGCCCCGAAACTGATCTCGGGAGACTGGTTGCCGAACCGTACCTTCAGGGAACCGGCCATGCGGCCGAGAGGGCTGGAAACCCCCATTTCATCGAATTGAAGCTCGCGATCCGCCGACAGGTAACGCCCGTTTGCCTTGAGATCGAAGCGCGCCGGCTGCTCGCTTGTCGTGGCGCCGACCGCCGTCGCCCCGCTGATCAGAACGTCGAGGCCGAAGCCGGGGCGCTTGTCGTCCGGGTTGAGCCTGTCGAGATCGATCACCGCGCCCGTGAACGGCAGGACGGTTGGTCCGAAACGGGCTTCGGATTTCAGCAGCTCGATCGAATTCTTCGAAAAGTCGTAGGCCACGTTGATATTGGCGCCGCTCAAGGTCTGCTGGATGCCGTCGAAATAGAAATGGCCGGGTGACTGGCGAAGCGTCGCGGTGATCGCCGGCTTTACGGCCTCGCGGGAGCGAACCGCCGAGAGATCGAGATCGAGAGAGCCTTCGATACCCTCGCGCGGCTGACCATCATCGGTTCGCTGCAGCATGAAAGATGTCACCTCGAGGCCCGTCAGCTTGGCCGAGAGTGACGAGGTGACCCCTTCGACGGTCTTCGACGCTGCGACGAGAACAGCCTTGCGGCCGTTGAGGCTGATCGCACCGTTGATCTCGACCTCTCCTTCGGCGCTGCGCGTCAGCTCGAGATCGTCGACGACCAGCACGATCGGCTTGCGTCCAGGGGCCGCCGGCAGCAGGATTTCGATGCCGGCGATGCTGACGGAGCCCGTCCCGGTTCGCTCGATGAGCGCGCGAGCTTCGTCGAGGCGCTGGAAAATTTCTTCCAGCAGCGCCGGCATGGCGTCGATGCGGACTTCCGAGATCGGCAACGGATCGCCGGAGGGCAATTGGGCGGTGTCGAGACGGATATGTTCCGCCTCCATATGCTTGATCGACACCCGGCCGCCGAGAAGCGCCAGCGGATCGACCGCCATGCGCATGGCACCGGCGCGGCTCAGATGTTGGCCGGTCGCCTGTTCGACGATATCGACGTCGCGCGCCTCCAGGGCAAGGCGCAACCCGGAATCGAAACGGATGGCCGTCGAGCCGACGGTTGCGACGTAACGCGGACCGATCGCATCGTTGATTGCGCTCTGGGCACGCGATGAAAGCGCGCCGTCCACCATGCCGCCCTCGATCGCGAAGACGGCGCTGCCGATCGCAAAACACACCAACAGAAGGAAAACCAGCACGGTCTTGCCGAATCGCCTGCCCCGCCGGCTTGGCAGCGGGCAGTGCACGATAAGCGGATCCTCGACCTGCGCGGAGGGCAATTCATGCAGCGGAACGAGTTCTTTCCGGCTGAAACTGACCCTTTCTCCGCGAATTTCCGACATCAGGTTGAGAACTCATCTTTCTGCTTTTCGCAATAAATCCGGGTGCGACCGATCTGGACGTCGCGCGGGCTACTATATACCGATTGCGGCGAATATCACTCACGATACCGGCGAAAGAAAGGAAATCCATGGCCGACCTGACCATTGGCGACATCGCACCGGACTTCGAGCTTCCCCGCGACGGCGGCGGCACCGTGTCTCTCAAGGCGTTTTCGGGAAAACCCGTCGTCCTCTACTTCTATCCCAAGGACGACACTGAGGCCTGCACCAAGGAAGCAATCTCGTTTACCGGCCTTTTGGGCGAATTCGAAAAGGCCGGTGCGCCGGTCATCGGCGTATCGCCCGACAACGTCAAGAAACATGACAAGTTCGTCAAGAAACACGCACTTTCGGTCATTCTCGCCGCTGACGAGGACACCTCCCTTGCCAATCTCTACGGCGTCTGGAAGGAGAAGAGCATGTATGGCCGCACCTATATGGGTGTGGAACGCACGACCTTCCTGATCGGCGCCGATGGGCGCATCGCCCGGATCTGGCCGAAGGTGAAGGTAAATGGGCATGCCGAGGAGGTGCTTGAAAGCCTCAAGGCGTTGTAGGCAGGAGATATCGATGGCGGGCGAGTTTTCGATTACGTCGCTGAGGGGCGGCGCAACGGCGGCAATCCTGTCGGCCGATCTCGATATCAAGACGCGGCTGGCGCAGGAGACTGCAACCCGGTGGTTCGAGCGGCGGCTGTCCCTGCGCTCGCCGCTCGATCCGCCCCTGCCCGAGCGGCCCGGCCGGCCGGCAAAGCCCGAACTGGTACCGCCGAAGGCAGTTGGCAAGCGTTCGCTGCACACCGTCAACGGCCGCATCGCCACGCTGCATGCGATCGCCCATATCGAGCTCAATGCGGTGGACCTTGCGCTCGACATCGTCGCCCGGTTTGCGACCGAGCCGGTGCCGAACTCCTTCTTCGACGGATGGATGCAGGTGGCCTTCGAGGAAGCTAAACATTTCCGCATGGTGCGGGCCCGGCTGAACGACATGGGCGCCGACTATGGCGACATGCCCGCACATGACGGCCTCTGGCAGGCGGCCCACTCCACTCGCAACGACCTTACCGCCCGCCTCGCCGTCGTGCCGCTCATTCTCGAAGCCCGCGGGCTCGACGTAACGCCATCGCTGCAGGCGAAGATGCGCGAGACCGGCGATCTCGAAAGTGCAGCCGTTCTCGACGTGATCTACAATGACGAAAAAGGCCATGTGGCGATCGGCGCGAAATGGTTCCGCTTTCTGTGCGCCCGTGAACGCAAGGATCCGGCAGCGACGTTCCAGCAACTTGTGCGCGCCAATTTCCGCGGTTCGCTGAAGGCGCCCTTCAATGATATCGCCCGTGCCGAGGCGGGCCTGACGCCGTCATTCTACAGGTCGCTGACCTCCACCAGCTACGCCTGAACGCCTCGATTAAAGCGTTCGTTAACCATATCCATGTGTAATCCCGACAATGGGAACAGCGGCCGGACGAGTCGCATCTCCGGGAGATCCGCGTGGCGAAGGGAACCGAAAACCGGGTGTTTGGGAAGCGGGCGCCCCAGCACGTTCTCATTTTCGCCAGCGGTGAAAAGATCCGCCACATGACGATCCGGCCCTGGATGGCCGCGTTGACCTTCTGTTTTCTCGGCGTTTTCGCAATCGGCTATCTCGGAGCCACCTCCTATCTCGTGATCCGCGACGACCTGATCGGCGCGACCATGGCGCGGCAAGCTCGCATGCAGCACGATTACGAGGATCGGATCGCCGCGCTGCGCGCGCAGCTCGACCGTATCACCTCGCGCCAGCTTCTCGACCAGCAGGTGGTCGAGCAGAAAGTCGAGAAGCTGCTGGAACAGCAGAACGCCCTCTTTTCGCGCCACGGCAAACTTGGTTCTCTTCTGAACCGCGCCGAGGAGTCCGGCCTTACGACGCCGGAAATACCGGCACCGACCCTGCTTCAGCCGCCAGCCAAGGAACGCCAGGCTGCGCTTTCCGGCGGCGGCGGCATCCAGGCGATCGAGAAGCTTCTCTCCGGCGAAACCTCCGCGACTCCCCTCCAGACGCCGACGGCACTCGGTTATGCGCCGTTGCGCGAAAACATTGCCGACCGCGCCGACCGGGTCTTCTCCAAGGTGACGCTGTCACTGAAGAACATCGAGAAGGAACAGCTTGCCAGGATCGCGAACCTGACGACCGGCGCTTCCGAGACCGCGGACGCGATCGCCGCGATCCTGAAACGGACCGGCGTCGAGGTGGCATCCGCGGATAAGGCGACGGACGAAACCGCGAACGGCGTTGGCGGCCCCTATGTCGCGCCACAAACCCATATCGGCGCCTTCGACGCCTCGCTGGACGAACTCGACGCCGCACTCAGCCGACTGGAAGCCGTGCGCGAGACGGCGCGCGACCTGCCCTTCGGCAATCCCGCGCCCGGCCGTCCGGTCACCAGCCGCTACGGCAACCGCATCGATCCCTTCCTCGGCCGGCTTGCGCTGCATGCGGGCATCGATTTTCAGGCCTCGACCGGCGACGACGTGAAAAGCACCGGCGCCGGCAAGGTGGTTTCGGCGGGCTTCGCCAGCGGTTACGGCAACATGGTCGAGATCGACCATGGCCAGGGCATCACCACACGCTACGGCCATATGTCGAAGATACTGGTGAAGGAAGGTGACGAAGTGGCTGCCGCGGACGTGATCGGCAAAGCGGGCTCGACCGGCCGCTCCACCGGTCCGCACGTCCACTACGAGGTCCGCCGCGACGGCAATCCCGTCGATCCCGTCCACTTCCTCAATGCCGGCATGAAGCTCACCACCTACCTCAATTGAGGTAAGCCGTCGGTCAAAAGGCAATCCTTTGCCGGCAGAACGATAGCCGGCTTGCCCCGTGAGCATCTTCATTCACCAATCCGGCGGCCAATCGCCTTGCTTTCCTTGACTTTTGGACATTTTGGTCCTATGTCGCGGGCCAGTGTCGAGCAGCCATGCATCGACTCCCATAGTGTTCGTACAGAACCGGAACGGAAACAGAATTCCCTTTGACCACATTTGCTGATCTTGGCCTGAGCCAGAAAGTCCTCTCCGCTGTCACAGACGCGGGTTACACGATCCCCACGCCGATCCAGGAAGGGGCAATCCCGCATGCGCTGCAGCGCCGCGATATCTGCGGCATCGCGCAGACAGGCACGGGCAAGACGGCATCCTTCGTTCTGCCGATGCTGACGCTTCTGGAAAAGGGCCGCGCCCGCGCACGCATGCCGCGTACGCTGATCCTCGAGCCGACCCGCGAACTCGCAGCCCAGGTCGCCGAAAATTTTGAAAAATACGGCAAGAACCACAAGCTCAACGTCGCGCTTTTGATCGGTGGCGTGTCCTTCGACGATCAGGACCGCAAGCTGGAACGTGGCGCCGACGTGCTGATCTGCACCCCCGGCCGCCTGCTCGACCACTGCGAGCGCGGCAAGCTTTTGATGACCGGCGTCGAGATCCTGGTCATCGACGAGGCCGACCGCATGCTCGACATGGGCTTCATCCCGGATATCGAGCGGATCGCCAAGATGATCCCCTTTACCCGGCAGACGCTGTTCTTCTCGGCCACCATGCCGCCGGAGATCCAGAAGCTCGCCGACCGCTTCCTGCAGAACCCGGAACGGATCGAAGTCGCCAAGCCCTCTTCGACCGCCAAGACCGTGACGCAGCGCCTCGTCGCGTCGCACAACAAGGACTACGAGAAGCGCGCCGTGCTGCGCGATCTCATCAAGGCCCAGGACGATCTGAAGAACGCGATCATCTTTTGCAATCGCAAGGTCGACGTCGCCGATCTTTTCCGTTCGCTCGAGCGGCATGGCTTCTCGGTCGGCGCGCTGCATGGCGACATGGACCAGCGTTCGCGCACCACGATGCTGCAGAATTTCCGCGACGGCAATATCCAGCTGCTGGTCGCCTCCGACGTTGCCGCACGCGGCCTCGACTTGCCCGATGTCGGCCACGTCTTCAACTTCGACGTACCGATCCATGCGGAGGACTATGTCCACCGCATCGGCCGGACAGGCCGCGCCGGCCGTTCGGGCCGCGCCTTTACCCTCGTCACCCGCTCCGACACCAAATATCTCGACGCCATCGAGAAGCTCATCAACGAGAAGATCGAATGGCTGAACGGCGACATCTCCGCCCTTCCGGCGCCGATGGAAAGCCATGAGAGCGAACGTGGTGGCCGCAAGGGCCGGGATCGTGATAAGGAGCGCGGCCGCGGCAGACGAAGTGATTCGGGACGTGTCGATACCGGGCGCAGCGCTTCGAGTCACAAGGTTGACACGAAGATCGAAGATAATCCGATTGAAGCAGTCGAAGAGGTATTTGTGGAAGCTAGGGTGGAAACCGTGAAACCGGAACGCAAGGCAGACAGGAAGCCGCAGAACAACGGCGGCAACCGCAATTCGCGGCCGACGCCTGCCCCGGCACCCGCGAACGACGACAATCGCGAGCGTCGCCAGCGTTACCACCGCGACCACGACGACGGCCCGACA
The DNA here is from genome assembly GCF_000732195.1 of Neorhizobium vignae. Lineage (GTDB taxonomy): Bacteria > Pseudomonadota > Alphaproteobacteria > Rhizobiales > Rhizobiaceae > Neorhizobium > Neorhizobium vignae. Next base: position 130,612 of record NZ_JNNU01000007.1, on the reverse strand, counting down.
CCGATCGGCTTCGGCGACGACATTCCGGCTTTCATGCTGATCGTCGCAAACGGCGGCAAGGCCTAACACTTCCGTGTTCACGCCCGGCGTTGATTTCCCTGGCGTCGGTGCCGGGCTGGTGATTCTGCGCGACGACGGCAAGGTTCTGCTTTGCCGTCGCCTGAAGGCGCCGGAAGCGGGCTTCTGGAACATCGTCGGCGGCAAGGTCGATCCGATGGAGCCCTCCTCGGAAGCCGCCCGCCGCGAGGCGGAAGAAGAGACCGGCCTCACCATCGGCAAGGTCGATTTTCTCTGCGTCGCCGAAGAGATCATCGAGGCCGACCGGCAGCACTGGGTCTCGCTGATCTACGTCACCAGGGATTTCACCGGCGAACCTTCGCTCACCGAGCCCGACAAGCTGTCTGACATCGGCTGGTTCGATCCGAAAGATCCGCCTCTCCCGCTTTCACCGTTTTCTGCCAAGGCGTTCGCACATCTTCCAGAATGAACTCGAACGAAAGCCGCTCCGGAAAACCGAAGCGGCCGACTTGATGAAATCATTTCGACAGAATTTCCGGACGCGACCCTGGTCGAGAGATTCGGCAGCCCACGCCCCTCAGTACAAGACGAACCTACGCGCTTCACATTCTGTCCAGCAAGATGCGAAATCTAGCACTCGGGGTCGGGTTCAGGATTTCGCGTTGGCACGCACGGCCGCGTCGAATGCGAGCCGGACCCATTTGCGCATCTCGTCTGGATCGTCAAAAGCGTCTTCCGGCACCGACCAATAGGGCATCAGCACCGGTTTTCCCTTCTTTCCTTCATAGAACCATTGCCTGGCGCCGGCCGCTTCGAATTCCGGTGCGCTGACAGCATCCACCTTCAGCATGATCTCGCCGCGCAGATCGATCGCGACGATCAAACCGTCGTGATAGATGCCCTTGCCGCCGAACATGCGGCGGATGGAAACCGGACCGAGCCCCTCGAACATGTCCTCGATATCGGAATTGTCCATTTCCTTACCTTCTCAAAATCCCGCCGGCGGCGGTCACCGCTTCCGGCGTATCCACGTCCAGATGCGCGGCGGCGCCTATATCCACGTCGATCACCGAAAGCCCGGAGTTTTCGATGATCGCGCGGGCTCCGACATCGCCTTCCAACCGCAATACGGCATCATAGGCTATCCGCGGAAGAATGATCGGGTTGCCGCGTTTTCCGTCCGAGACCGAACGGACCACGACCCCGCCGCCGGCCTGCCGGAAGGCGGCGATCAGCAGGTTCAGATGCTCCGTGGTGACGCCCGGCATGTCGGCCAACATGACGAGGATGCCGTCCTTCTGGACCAGTTCCGGACTGGAGAAACCGGCAACCAGCGAACTTGCCATGCCGGAGGCGTAGTCCGGATTGAAGTGAGAACCGATATCGAGGCCGGCCAGCGCCATCTCGATCTCGTCGCGCCGATGACCGGTTACGGCGATGACAGGCGAAGCCTGCGACGCCAGCAGTATCCCGGCGGTGCGGCGGACAAGTGGGATGCCGTCGAACTCGGCGAGCAGCTTGTGCGGCCCGTCCTTGCCCATGCGCCGCGCCTGGCCGGCGGCAAGAATCAGGGCACCGACCGACAATGTCGCCGCCTTTTCGGCCGTGGCATCGCGCGGGCGCGGGCGGGTCGGGATTTCCATCAGCAGTCCGCCTACGCCCATGCCGGTGATATCGAAGGAGGTCGGCGTCTCGCCGGCCATCAGCCGGTTCAGCACCCAGTCGAAACCGTTTTCCTTCGGCGAACGGGCACAGCCCGGGGCACCCAGCACCGGGACCTTGCCGATCCGCCCGAGAACCAGAAGATTTCCGGGGTCGACGGGCATGCCGACCTGGTCCACCTTACCGCCCGCGCGTCGGATGGCCGCGGGAATGACATCGTCCGGATCGGCCACCGCCGAAGCGCCGAAGACGATAATCATAGCCGGCTCATTAATTTCCTCGGGTCGAAGCTGTTGAAGAACCTCGGCAAGGCGTTCGGTGGAATGGGGAATGCGGATTTCTTTTATTAGCCGGCTACCGGATGGTGCGAGCCTCTGCTCCAGCAGCTTCGCGGTCCGATCCATGACCGACACTTTCAGCGAAGGAAGCTCGGTTGCGACCAGCGTCACCGCACGGGGACTGAAGGCTTTTACCTCGAAGGCGACCGATTCTGCCAGCAGTGCGACGGCTTCAGCGACCTTCACGCCGCCGACGGCAAGCGGGATGATCTTGACCGTCGCCACCATGTCGCCGGCGCGCACCGCCACATGGTCGGCAAGACAGGCAAGCGTGATCGCCGGATCGATGCGGTTCAGCGCGTCGACCACCCTCTTGTCGGCGACAAAAAGACCATCCACCCTGGCATAGATGTTGACGCGGCCAGTCGTCGCCTCCGAGAACCGCAGATTGTCCGGCGTGATCGCATCGGCAATCGCCTGGGCCGCATCATCCTCCAGCATGTCGCCGGGATCGAGCCGGACCGCGACGACCGATGCGACGCCTTCTTCCGAAAGCCGGGCGATATCCTCCCGCGACAGTATCTGCCCCTTCGACATGCGGCCGGCGGGCAGTCTGATGCTATGCGCCAGCACTACGCCTTCCGCTTCACCGAGCACGAACGTCCCGTATCTCATAGGGTCACCCTACGGTGACGAGATCGCGCCGGCGAAAAGCCTGGACGATCTGGGCAAGCGTGGCGAGCGCGATCTCGGCGGGGCTCGCGGCGCCTATGTCGAGGCCGATCGGCGCGGCGATGCGGCCGATCTCGTTGTCGGTGCGGCCCAATTCCTTCAGCCGCTCCACACGCTTCGCATGGGTCTTCCGGCTGCCAAGCGCTCCGACGTAGAAGCACCCGACCCGCAGCGCTTCCGAGAGCGGGAAATCGTCGATCTTCGGATCGTGGGTGACGGCCGCCAGTGCCGTATAGGCGTCGAGCGGGTGATCCTTCAACACGTCTTCTGGCCAGTCGGCGATCAGCTCGACGCCCTCGAAACGTTCTTCGGTCGCAAAAGCCGTGCGCGGATCGATGATCGTCAGGTCATATCCGGCGACCGGGGCCAGCCGGGCCAGCGCCTGGCTGATATGGACGGCACCGATCACCACGATGCGCGGCGGCGGCAGATGAACATTGAGGAACAGCGACTGTCCTTCGAGTTCCACCGTTCCCGCCTTGCCGCTGCGAAACGCTTTTGCGGTTTCCTCCCCAAGCAAACCCGATACGGGTTCGCCCTCCAGGATGACCTCCACCTGATCGTTGGCGAGATCGGTTACAACAACGGCAGCCCTGCGGGAACGCCGGGCGGCGTTGAGCTTCGTCAGTGCGTCGAGCTCCATCAGCCGAGCCTTTCCACATAAACCCGAATCCGGCCGCCGCAGGACAGACCGACCCGCCAGGCGGTCTCGTCGGCAACCCCGAATTCGAGCATCTTCGGAGCGCCGCTCTCGATGACGTCGAGCGCCTCCGTGATCACAGCACCCTCGACGCAGCCGCCGGAGACGGAGCCTTCGAAATTGCCTTCGCTATCGATGACGAGATGGCTGCCGGTCGGCCTGGGAGCCGAGCCCCAGGTCTCGATCACGGTTGCAATCGCCACGTTGCGGCCGGCCTGCTTCCAGCTCTCGGCGGTCTGCAACGGGTCCAGAATTTCGGAAACAGTCATGCGACCCTCCTCACATCCAAATAACGCCGCGGGTCCGCGGCCTTTGTCCGATCATCCGACAATGCAATCGCCAAATCGGCAAGCGAGCGCAGGTTATGGACGGCACGAAACTCGTCCACATGCGGCAGCATGGCCCGCACGCCACGCGCCCGCGCCTCGAAACCATCGAAGCGCAACAGCGGGTTCAACCAGATCAGACGGCGGCAGGACCGGTGCAGCCTGTCCATTTCCCGTGCCAGCTCCTCGACGCCCTCGCGCTCAAGACCGTCGGTGATCAACAGCACGACGGCGCCCTGCCCCAGCACGCGGCGGGACCAGAGCCGGTTGAATTCGGCAAGCGTCGCGCCGATCCTCGTTCCACCGGACCAGTCGCGCACCGCATCGGTGCAGCCGGCCAGCGCTTCGTCCGGATCGCGGCGGCGCATCTGACGGGTGACGTTGGTCAGCCGAGTGCCGAAAAGGAAGGTATGCACCCGGGTGCGCTTTTCGGTCAGCGCGTGCAGGAAATGCAGGAAGATGCGGGTGTACTGGCTCATTGAGCCGGAAATATCGGCAAGCACGACCAGCGGCGGCGGCGCGGTCTTGCGTTCGCGGAACCGCGGCAAAATGAGATCGCCGCCGCTCTTCATCGCCTGGCGCATGGTGGCGCGCGGGTCGATCCTCGGCGGGCGGCCGGACGGCCGGAACCGCCGCGTTGCCACCTTGTCCAGCGGCAGAGCGAGCTTGACCAGTTCGCGCCGGGCCTCAACCAGCTCGGCCGCGCTCATCTGGGCGAAATCCATGCGCTTGAGGATCTCGCCGGCAGAGGTCGTGAAGCGGGAGTCCACTTCGATCTCCGGCGGTTTCTTGCGGTTTGGGGTCTCCGGCTGGTCCGCCGTCAGCGCCTCGCTGACGCGGGTGGCGCCGGCCTTCTGCTTTTCCCTTTCGCGATTGTCGGCTGCCTTCGGCGACATCATCGCGATCATCTTGCCGACCAGATCGCGGGAACGCCAGAACAGGCGAAAGGCCTCGTCGAAGACAGGCTGGTCCTCGTGGCGCCTGACGAAGACGGCAGACAGCGCCGCGTGGAACTCCTCGCGCGAACCGATGCCGATCGCATCGACCGCGGCAATCGCGTCGGCAGCAGCGGCCGGCCCGGTCTTCAGCCCGGCACGGCGCAATACGCGGGAGAAATAGACGAGGTTGTCGGCGAGCCGGCCATCATCGCCAGACCTCCCCGGACCGAACCCTGTAACGCCGGCCGAAACCGGGGGCACGATCATTCCGTCGTCGCTCAAGCCTGCCATGGCCCCTATCCCGCTGCCAGCAATTCGGCCTTCACTTCGGAAAGCACCCGTTCGCCTTCTCCGCCTTTGATGCGGGCGATATCGTCCTGATATTTCAAGAGCGTGCCGAGCGTGTCGGCGATCGTTTCCGGATCGAGGGCGATCCGGTCGAGCTCGGTCAGCGCCGTCGCCCAGTCGATGGTTTCGGCCACGCCCGGGTTCTTGAAGAGGTCGACTGTCCGCAGCCTCTGCACATAGGCGACCACCTGCCGCGACAGGGTTTCGGAGCATTGCGGCACTTTGCGGCGGATGATCTCCAGTTCCTGTGCCGCATCCGGATAATCGACCCAATGATACAGGCAGCGCCGCTTCAGCGCATCGTGGATTTCGCGGGTGCGGTTGGTGGTGATGATGACGATCGGCGGCTCTGCGGCCTTGATCGTCCCAAGTTCCGGGATGGTCACCTGGAAGTCCGAAAGGACCTCCAGCAGGAAGGCTTCGAAGGCCTCGTCCGTGCGGTCGAGCTCGTCGATCAGGAAGACCGGCGCCGGACCACCCGGCTGGCCGAGCGCCTGCAGCACCGGCCGGCGGATCAGGTGACGCTCGGAAAAGAGGTCCGCCTCGATGCGCGAGCGATCCTTGACGCCCGACGCCTCCGAAAGCCGGATGTCCAGCATCTGGGCCGGATAATTCCATTCGTAGACTGCCGAGGAGATATCGAGGCCTTCGTAACACTGCAGCCGGATCAGCGGCCGGTTCAAGGCCTTGGCCAGCGTCTTGGCGATCTCGGTCTTGCCGACGCCGGCTTCGCCTTCGAGGAAGAGCGGGCGTTTCATCTTCAGCGCCAGGAAGATCACCGTGCCGAGCGAGCGTCCGGCAAGATAATCCTCGGCGCCCAAAAGCGCGATCGTCTCGTCGATCGAGGTCGGTAGAGAGCTCGTTTTTCCTTCAGGCATGATCACACCCTTTCAAACGGCATCCTATAAGCTACGAAAGCCGCGATCCAGATAGATGAGCGAGGGGTTCGCCTCGCCGAAATGCATGGCCCTCACCTCGCCGAACATGACGAAATGGGTCGAAACCCGTTTTATGTCGGTCAGCCGGCAATCGAAGCTGACGACGGCATCGGCCAGCACCGGAGCGCCGGTCACCAGCGTCTTCCAAACTCCGAGCGCAAACCGCTCCCCGGCGGGAATGCCGCTCAGGCCCGCAAACCCCGTCGCCAGCGCCTGATGATGCGCCGCCAGCGAATTCAAAGCAAAGACGCCGCTCCTCTCGAAGATGGCATTGCTTGCATTGCTGCCGTTCAGGCAGACGAGCACGGTCGGCGGGTTGTCCGAGACTGAGCAGGCTGCCGTCACCGTCACGCCGCGCCGCACGCCTTCGAATTCTGTCGTCACAACCTGGACGTGGCCCGCGTATCGTGCCATGCCGTTGCGGTAGTGGACGGGGTCGAGGAGAGGCTGGTCCGTCAAAGGCATCTCTTGAAAGGCATCGGGGGACCGCCGTCAGTCCCGCATTACTCTTCGAGATATGGTGGCAAAAACCCTTGATGTCTACCGGAGTTGCGGCTTTTTACTTCGACAAGCCGATTCTCTTTGACGGCTGCGATGAGAAAGCTAAATGTCGCTTCGAGAAAGAATCCCAGGAAAAACATGACAGCACGACGTTTCATCATCGCCGGACTGCTGGCTTCGTTTCTCGGATGCGGATCGGCACCGGCGGCAGTGATCGGGGTGGTCGCGCCGCGCTCCGGCCCATACGCACCGCTCGGCAATCAGGTCTTTCAGGGCGCACGCGCAGCAGCGGACGCGGGCGGCGACACCGTCGTCGAGATCGACGAAAGCTGCGATGAAAACGGTGGCGCTGCCGCCGCCAGAAGCCTCGCCAACGCGAAAGTGTCCGCCGCCGTCGGTTTCCTCTGCGTCGAGACGCTCTCCACCGCATTGCCGCTGCTGAAGGCCGCACAGATTCCGGCCATTACCGTCTCGGTGCGCTCGAAAATCCTGATGGAGGACACGCTGCGGAACGGCTGGCCCTTCTTCCGCATGGCGCCAGCCGAAGGCGACGAGGCGGAGAAACTGTCCGAAACCATCCTCAGCATCTGGAAGGCGGAGCCGATCGCGCTGGTCGAGGACGGCACGATCTACGGCCGCGAGCTCGCCAGCGCCATCCGTCAGCGCCTCGAACCGATGGGCATCACGCCGATCTTCACCGACACGTTCCGACCTGGCCAGGAACAGCAGGTGGCACTGGTGCGTCGTCTCGCCAAGGCGGGGGCAAGCCATGTGTTCGTCGGCGGCGACCGCAACGACATGGCGATCATCGCCCGCGACGGCGCTTCCGAAAACTTTCCCCTCACCTTGCTCGGCGGCGACAACTTGCGTGCGGCCAACCGTCCGGTGCCGCTGCGCGAGGGCGTCCTGGCCGTCGCCCTCCCGGAATATGCCACCCTGCCCTCCGCGGCGGCGGCCGTCGCGGCCCTGCGCGCGAAAAATATCGACGCGGACGGTTATCTGCTGCCTGCCTATGCCGCGACCGAACTTGTTCACCAGGCGGTGACCGCAGCCGCAGGCCAGCCCCTGGCACAGACGATCGGCAGCCGCTCCTTCAGTACCGTCATCGGCCCGATCGCCTTCGATCGCAGTCATGAGCTGAAGGACAATCCGTTCCGCCTGCTCGAATGGCGGGGATCCACGTTCGTCCTCTCGCGTCCGGCGACGGACTAACGATTGTTCCGCCCGCAGCGCGATGTTAGAGGGACCGTCGACAACCGGAGACTTTCGACCCATGACGCTCGCCACTGCCCTGCCGATCCGCATCGCCCCGTCCATTCTCGCGGCCGACTTTTCAAAACTCGGCCAGGAAGTGCGCGACGCCGTCGAAGCGGGAGCCGAGTGGGTCCATCTCGACGTGATGGACGGGCATTTCGTGCCAAACATCTCGTTCGGTCCTGACGTCATCAAGTCGCTGCGACCCTACACCACCGCCTTTTTCGACTGCCACCTGATGATCTCGCCTGCCGATCCTTACCTCGAAGCCTTCGCCAAGGCCGGATGCGACGGCATTACCGTGCATGTCGAGGCCGGGCCGCACCTGCACCGCTCGCTTCAGACGATCCGCTCGCTCGGCAAGAAGGTCGGCGTCACGCTCAACCCGGCGACGCCGCTCTCGGCGATCGAAAACGTGCTGGACGATATCGACCTGATCCTGATCATGAGCGTCAATCCCGGCTTCGGCGGTCAGAAGTTCATTCCCGCGATGACCGACAAGATCCGCGCTGCCAAGGCCATGATCGGCAGCCGGCCGATCGAGCTGGAAGTCGATGGCGGCATCACCGCCGAGACGATCGGCGCGGCAACCGCTGCGGGCGCCAATGTCTTTGTTGCCGGATCTGCGGTTTACAAAGGCGAAGGAATCGCGGCCTATCGTGAGAACATCGCGCGGCTGAAAGCTGCGGCGGAGGACGGACGCAGATGATATCAGCCTTGCGATCTTCGGTTCCGGCATTTGCGGCGATGTTGTTCGCCGGTGCCACGGCCGCTGCCGATATCGCAAGCGTCCGCCCGATCGGCTTTTCCTCCGACGGCGCCGTTTTCGCCTTCGAGGAATACGGCATCCAGGACGGATCCGGTTTTCCCTATGCCAATATCTACGCGCTCGACCTCAACAAGGATACCTACCTGCCCGGGACGCCGTACCGGGTCCGGCTGGAACAGGATGGAGCGACGATCGCCAAGGCCCGCTGGCAGGTGCACAATGACGCGGATGGAATGATCGAGACCCACGAGCTCGCCAATCATCCAGGCGAGGTCGTCGCTTTCAATCCGATCACCGAGATCGGCAACGATCCCCATCAGCTGCGATATCTCAGCGTTGCGGCCGTACCGCCGGTCGGAGAAGCCAATACGCTCGTCCTCGACGAGGTCCCGCAGCCGCTCGGCCCGCAATGTGAAGGCATAGTCGAAAAGACGGTCTCGTTGCGCCTTCGCTTTACTGAACGGAACGGGAAACCTGTCAACGACGTGGTCCACGAAGACCAGCGCATCCCAGCGTCACGCGGCTGCGTCACCGGCTACCGGCTCGCTGGTGTCGTCGCCGGCTCGTCGCTCGAAGGCGCTGCGGTCGAAGTCGCGCTGATCATGGTCCTCAGCGCCGGTTTCGAGGGCCAGAACGGCCGCTGGATCGCCGTTCCGGTCAAGACAGCGCCCTAACTCCTGTTTGATCGCCTCAAAAACTTGAGCTTCGCCGCGCTTCTTGCTACAGCGCAGCCGACACTCGTGAAGGAAACGACAAGCCCATGATCCCCCGTTACTCGCGGCCCGAAATGGTCGCCATCTGGTCGCCCGAAACCAAGTTCCGCATCTGGTTCGAGATCGAGGCTCATGCCTGCGATGCGCTTGCGGCAATCGGCGTGATCCCGAAGTCGGCAGCGGAGACGATCTGGGCAAAGGGTGGGTCGGCCACGTTCGACGTTGCCCGCATCGACGAGATCGAAGCCGTCACCAAGCATGACGTCATCGCGTTCCTCACCCATCTTGCAGAATTCGTCGGGCCGGACAGCCGCTTCATCCATCAGGGCATGACGTCCTCCGACGTGCTCGACACATGCTTCAGCGTCCAGCTGGTGCGCGCCACCGACCTCCTGCTGGCCGATATCGACAAGCTGCTCGAAGCGCTGAAGCGCCGCGCCTTCGAGCACAAGGACACGGTTACGATCGGCCGCAGCCACGGCATCCACGCAGAGCCGACAACGTTCGGCGTCAAGCTCGCCCAGGCCTATGCGGAATTCGACCGCAACAAGACCCGCCTGCTCGAAGCCCGTGAAGAGATCGCCACCTGCGCAATTTCCGGCGCGGTCGGCACCTTTGCCAATATCGATCCGCGCGTCGAAGAACATGTCGCCGCAGCGCTTGGCCTGAAGCCGGAGCCGGTCTCGACCCAGGTCATCCCGCGCGACCGTCACGCCATGTATTTCGCGATCCTCGGCGTCATCGCCTCGTCGATCGAGCGGCTGTCGATCGAGGTCCGCCACCTGCAGCGCACCGAAGTCCTCGAAGCGGAAGAGTTTTTCTCGCCGGGCCAGAAGGGCTCGTCGGCCATGCCGCACAAGCGCAATCCGGTGCTGACCGAAAACCTGACGGGCCTCGCCCGCATGGTGCGCTCCTATGCGTTGCCGGCCATGGAGAATGTGGCGCTCTGGCACGAGCGGGACATTTCCCATTCCTCGGTCGAGCGCATGATCGGCCCGGACGCGACGGTAACGCTCGATTTCGCCCTGGCGCGGATGACCAGCGTGATCGACAAGCTGCTCGTCTACCCCGACAACATGATGAAGAACATGAACAAGTTCCGTGGGCTTGTTCACTCGCAGCGGGTTCTGCTTGCCCTTACGCAAGCCGGGGTCTCCCGCGAGGACGCCTATCGCCTCGTGCAGCGCAACGCGATGAGGGTCTGGGAAGAAGGCAAGGATTTCCTCGAGGAACTGCTGGCGGACCAGGAAGTCCGCGCCGCTCTCTCCGAAGAGGACCTACGCGAAAAATTCGACCTCGGCTATCACACCAAACACGTGGACACGATCTTCCGCCGGGTCTTCGGCGAGGCTTGATCTTGACCCTCTGCGAACACAGATAGGCGCCATGAAGGCATCCGAAGCAGATATATTGATCGTCCCCGGCTACACCAATTCCGGGCCGCATCACTGGCAGACCCGTTGGGAGCAGAAGCTGACGACGGCCCGGCGGGTCGAGCAGGAGGAATGGTCGAAGCCCGTGCGCGAGGACTGGGTCGCACGTGTCGCCGAAGAAGTGAACCGTGCGACGCGGCCGGTCGTCCTCGTCGCCCATTCGCTCGGCATCCCGACCGTCATTCATGCCGTTCCGCTGTTCACGAAACCGGTGGCCGGCGCCTTTTTCGTGGCCCCGCCGGAAGTGGACAATCCGTCCATCCGGCCCAAGCACCTGCAGACCTTCGGCCCCTACCCGCGGGATCCGCTTCCCTTCCCGTCGCTAACGGTTGCAAGCCGCAATGATCCGTTCGGCTCCTACGAACATGCAGACGACATCGCTTCCGCCTGGGGTTCGATGCTGGTCGATGCAGGGGAAGCCGGCCACATCAACCAGGATTCCGGCCATGGACCGTGGCCGGAAGGCACGATGGTTTTTGCCCAGTTCATCAGCCGCCTGAAGCCTTGAAAACACGGGGGAATTGGCGTTTGCCACTAATTTCCGCGTGCATCAATTCGAACAGCAATTTTAAGCTGGATTTAATTGACACTTGCTAAAGTGCCCGCTCGTTTTGTTGCGAGCCAGGCTGTGCCGATGCCGTCAAATGTTCTCCCACGCCCTTTGGTCTCCGACCCAGGAGACGAAATCGGCGTTCTTGAGACGGTATTCGAAGCCGCCCCCTTCCCGATTGCCATTATCGACCATGCCGCGGCGCTCTTGTTCGCAAATGGCGCATTCAAACGCGAGTGGATTGGCGAGAGCCAGAAGCCGGCGGTCTTTTCGACCCTCCTGCATTCCGATGACGAAGCCGACTTCCATCAGGCGATCCAGGGCCTGAACATCGTTTCCCCGGCAAAACGCCTGGAGCTGCGCGTCATGCACCCAACCGGTTCGCAGCGATGGGCGCTGGCCACGTTCGCGCCGCTCGGCAAAAACCTCAAAGGGCAGTTTCTGTTTGCCGTCCATCTGAGCGACATCACGGATCAAAGAGGGCAGTTCGAAGAACTTGCCGAACGCGAAAGCCGCTGGGACAACGCGCTGGTCAGCTCGGTCTCAGGCGTCTGGGATCATAACTACGCGACAGGCCAGAAGTACTATTCGCCGGTGTGGCGGCAGATCCGGGGAATGTCGGCGGAGGATCCGCTGGCCGCCAGCACGGAGGAATGGCTCGAGCTTGTCCATCCGGACGACCATGCGCGCGTCATCCACGCCATGGAGCGACAGATCGCCGGGGATCCCGCCTACGCCGTCTTCGACTATCGCGAACGCCACAAGCAGGGGCATTGGGTCTGGATCGAATGCCGGGGCGCCTGTGTCGAATGGGACGCGAGCGGCAAGGCGACCCGCGTGGTCGGCACGGACACGGACATCAGCGCCCGCAAAGCCGCTGAAGAGAGGACGGCGCAGATGTCGAGGCGGCTCGACATGGCGCTCGAAATATCCGGCATTGGCGTCTACGAATCCGACTTCTCCACCGGCCAGGTTGAATGGGACGAACGGATGTTCCGGATCTACGGACTGGAAAAGACCGAGGAAGTGAAGATCGGCGGGCTCTGGGAGAGCTTCCTGCACCCGGACGATGCGGCACGCGTCCAGGCAAACGTCTCTGCCCATATCGAAGAGGGCAAACGTTTCTCGGACCAATACCGCGTGATACTGCGGGACGGCTCCGAACGCGTCGTGCGCACCCGCACCATGTCTTTCATCGACGGTAACGGTCACCAGAAGATGGTCGGCGCCAACTGGGACGTCACGGCCGATGTGACGCTTCACCGGGAACTGGAACGGGCAAAGACCCTTGCCGAGGCGCGCAACCGCGAACTCGAAGCCGCCCGCAGCAGCATCGAGCACAACGCGATGCACGACTACCTGACCGATCTCCCCAATCGGCGTTATCTCGACGAGATGCTGGATCGCATGGCGGCGGAATGCGCCCGCGACCGACACGGCATCGCAATCCTCCATATCGACCTCGACCGCTTCAAGCAGATCAACGACACGCTCGGCCACAGTGCCGGCGACATGATGCTGAAGCATGCGGCGAAAGTCCTCAAGGGCACGATCCGCAAGGGCGATTTCGTCGCCCGTATCGGCGGCGATGAGTTCGTCATCCTGTCGAAATTCGAAGGATCGCCGCGCAAGCTCTCGCATCTGGCCGACCGCATCATCAAAGAGTTGCGCAAGCCGGTATCCTATGAGGGCCACGACTGCCGTTTCGGCGCCAGCATCGGCATCGCCTGCCACACGGGAGCGGATGTGGACGCGAGACAGCTTCTCCTGAACGCCGATATCGCGCTCTACCGGGCCAAGAACCGCGGCCGCAACCGGCATGAATTCTTCTCTGCCGAGACCCAGAACGAGATCATCAGCACCAAGCGTATTTCCGACGAGATCCTTCTTGCTCTCGAGCGCGACGAGTTCATTCCGTATTATCAGCTGCAGTTCGATGCGCGGACGCTGGAGATCGCCGGCGTGGAAACGCTGGCGCGGTGGATGCACCCGGAACGCGGCATGCTGTCTCCCGACAAATTCCTCGATATGGCCGAGGAACTCGATGTCGTCTCGGTGATCGACGGCACCATCCTCGACAAGGCGCTTGCCGATTTCCGGGACTGGCGCGCGCGTGGCCTTTCGATTCCAAAACTTTCGGTCAACGTTTCCTACCGGCGGCTGCACGACGCCTCGCTGTCGCGCAAACTCAAGAAGCTCAAGATCGAGCCGGGCACGGTGTCCTTCGAACTGCTGGAATCGATCTTCCTGGACAATTGCGACGACGATGTGCTGAAGAACCTGGCGCGGATCAGGAAGCTCGGCATCGAGATCGAGATCGACGATTTCGGCACCGGTCATGCCTCGATCATCAGTCTCCTGCGGCTCAATCCGCGCGCGCTGAAAATCGATCGCGAACTCGTCCGCCTGGTCTCGCAGTCGCAAAAGCAACGGAAGATGGTCGGATCGATCATCGAGATCGGCAAATCGCTGAATATCGAGGTTGTCGCGGAAGGCGTCGAGACCACGGAACAGATCCGCATCCTGCGTGATCTCGGCTGCGACGTGCTGCAGGGTTATGCGCTCGCAAGACCGATGCCGCGCGGCAGCATTCCGGATTTCATACTTTCCGCCCGGTGGCGTCCAAGCGAAAATCCGCAGCCCGACAATCGCAAGCGGCACCCCACCGGCGACTGAGATCCCGATTTATGCAAGAAAGAAAAGCCGCGCCCGGCCGGACGCAGCTTTCACATCAGACCGCCTGAATACGGCTTATTGGTTCTCGATCTGATCGATTGCCTGAGCCAGAAGCTCCACCATCTTGGTGCGGATATCCTGGTCGGAGATGGATACCCCGGCGGCATCGAGATCGCTGCGCAGTTTGCGGAACACATCCTCGTCGCCCGCTTCCTCGAAGTCGGCAACAACGACTTCCTTTGCGTAAGCGTCGGCATCCGCCTTGCCGAGCAGGCCCGCTGCCCAGAGGCCGGCGAGCTTGTTGCGGCGGGCGAGCGCCTTGAACTTCAACTCCTGGTCCAGGGCAAACTTGTTTTCAAAGGCTTTTTCGCGATCGCTGAGGCCACTCATCTCGGGTCTCCCAAAGTGAACTTATATGGGACCCCATAATCAAAAGACGAGGCGAGCGCAATCGGCGGGACGTCGATTCCGACACTGACGGAAGCGGAATCGTGGCCGGCAGTTGACGAATGCGAATTCCGCCGCGGGGAAACCCGCGCCCCGCTGTCTTTGCCCACAGCCTTTTTGCCGGGTCTGGTGACAGGGCTGGCATCGCCAATCACAGCTCCTCGCCTGGAATTGAGATACCGGCCGCGTCGAAATCATGACGCAATTTGGTGGCTAAGTCCTGCGGAGCCTTGCCGTCGAGGATTGAAATCCCAGATCACGGCACAGGCGCCTGCATCGGCAGAGGGAGCAGCCATGCGACCCGGAGGCCCATCAGCCCTTGCGACGACTTCCCGCGCGAAACCGCACGCTTTGGTCACAGGTAAATTGGTCGTTAACGGCTTTGGCCCGTTCACAAAGAGCATATATGTCATGGGTCCCTCCTTTTCCTGTTTATTACCGCCCTTTCGGCCCGGACACCTCAGTTGCTAGAGCAAAACCTTCGAGAACCCGTGTAATCTGAAGCTCACTGATTCCTGGTTGGGCTTCGCCCACCCCTCGCCCACAAAGGTTTGGAGGCCCGCATTGTGAAACCCGTTCTTTTCCGATAAGGGACCGCTCAACATCATCCATTGCGTCCGTTAGGGGCGCCAACAATGAGACAAGAATCATGAACCGTCGCCGCCGTATCTACGAAGGCAAGGCCAAAATCCTTTATGAAGGCCCCGAGCCCGGCACGTTGATCCAGTTTTTCAAGGACGACGCCACTGCCTTCAACAAGAAGAAACATGACGTCATCGACGGCAAGGGAGTACTCAACAACCGCATCTCGGAATACCTCTTCACCCATCTGAACAAGATCGGCATCCCGACGCATTTCATCCGCCGGCTGAACATGCGCGAGCAGTTGATCAAGGAAGTGGAGATGATTCCGCTCGAGATCGTGGTGCGCAACGTTGCCGCCGGATCGCTTTCGACCCGCCTCGGCATCGAAGAAGGCATGGTCCTGCCGCGCTCGATCATCGAGTTCTATTACAAGTCCGACGCGCTCGCCGATCCGATGGTCTCCGAGGAGCACATCACCGCTTTCGGCTGGGCGAACCCTGCCGAACTCGACGACATCATGGCGCTCGCCATCCGCGTCAACGACTTCCTCTCCGGGCTTTTCCTCGGCGTCGGCATCCAACTCGTCGATTTCAAGATCGAATGCGGCCGCCTGTTCGAAGGCGACATGATGCGCATCATCCTTGCCGACGAAATCTCGCCGGACAGCTGCCGGCTCTGGGATATCGAGACCCGCGAAAAGATGGACAAGGACCGCTTCCGGCGCGATCTCGGCGGGCTCGTTGAAGCCTATTCGGAAGTCGCTCGGCGTCTCGGAATCATCAATGAAAACGAACCGATCCGCGGGACCGGGCCGGTTCTCGTCAAGTAATCTGGGGGTTGGATCAGTGATCAAGGCACACGTGACAGTCACGCTCAAGAACGGCGTTCTCGATCCGCAGGGCAAGGCCATCGAAGGCGCGCTCGGCAGTCTCGGTTTTTCCGGCGTCGGCCATGTGCGCCAGGGCAAGGTCTTCGACCTCGAACTCGAGGGCGCGGACAAGGCCAAGGCGGAGGCGGACCTGAAAGCCATGTGCGAGAAGCTGTTGGCAAACACTGTGATTGAGAATTATACTATCGCACTCGACTGAAGGTTGCGGAGTATGTGATGGCCGAGATCACAAGTGAATTGATGTATGAGCTTCTCAAGAAGATTCATCAGCGATTTGATAAAGTCGAACTATCAATTGGTGAGTTGCGAGCCGACCACATGACCTTAAGAGGACAACTTCACGTTCTCCAAGGGGATATGAACAATCTTCGCGTCACGATTGGGCATATTGAAAATCGACTCGACCGTATCGAAAACCGCCTCGAACTGCGCGAGCTCGCCGAGGCCCAGGCAAGGTTTGAACCGCACCCATGAAATCCGCCGTCGTTCAGCTTCCCGGTCTCAATCGCGATCGCGACATGATCGCCGCCCTCACCAAGATCTCCGGCAAGGCGCCAATCACCATCTGGCAGACCGAGACCGACATTCCGGATGATGTCGACCTCATCGTCATTCCGGGCGGGTTCTCCTATGGTGATTACCTGCGCTGCGGAGCGATTGCAGCCCGTATGCCGGTCATGCAGGCGATCCGGGACAAGGCCGACAAGGGCGTCAAGGTGCTCGGCGTCTGCAACGGTTTCCAGATCCTCGTCGAAGCGGGCATGCTGCCTGGCGCATTGATGCGCAATTCCTCGCTGAAATTCGTCTGCAAGGAAGTGAAGCTCGAAGTGGTCAACGCCGACACGGATTTCACCCGGGCCTATGAAAAGGGCCAGGTGCTTCGCTGCCCGGTCGCCCATCACGACGGCAACTATTTCGTCGATGCGGAGACCTTGTCCGGCATGGAAGATCGCGGCGAGATCGTCTTCCGTTATGCCGAAGGCACCAACCCGAACGGCTCGCTGAACGATATCGCCGGCGTCATGAACAGCCGCGGCAACGTGCTCGGCATGATGCCGCATCCGGAAAACCTGATCGAAGCCGCCCATGGCGGCAATGACGGGCGCGGGATTTTCGCCTCGGCGCTCGATGTGATCGCCGCGACCGCCTGAACCTTCATCTTATCCGGATCGATCCCAGAACGATCGAAACCACGTCAGGACGCTTGATGCCGTTCACTTATCGCCTGCTCTGTGCATTTCCTCTCGCCGCCCTTGGCATCGCGCTTTCCGCCTGCCAATCGGAACGCCCGGCGGCGGTGACGGCGAACCGTGCGGCGCTGCCGACGATGGAGCGCGTGGCGCTCGCCGCCAATAGCTGCTGGTTCAAGTCGGGCGACGCGGCCTTCAAGCCCTATCGACTCGCACCGGAACTCAACTCATTCTCCGGCCGGCCGCGCATTCTCGCCGTGCCGCGCAACAGTCCCGAGTCGCGCCCGATGCTGGTGGTGCAGGCGGAGGGCAACCCCGCCCGTCTCGACGCATTCGGTCCGATGATGGGCGGCCCGGAAGGCGAGAGAATCAAGCGCGACGTGCTCCGCTGGGCCGGCGGTGCGAGCGGCTGCTGATATTAACCATTTGAATTTACATCTCTGTAAACAATCTGTTGCAGCTCTGCACCGGCTCGCCCGAATCTTTGCGTTTTTTCGCCACAAGTCATAACGGTCCGTGAACCGGCGCTGGACGGGCGCTACCCGTCATTGTACCACTTTCGTCATCGAGAAGCGGGCGACCCGTATCGCGGGATCGCGCCAGCCGCAAAATCGCGGTGCGTATGAGGGCGATGGAATGAACAAGGCATTTTTCGGAACCGTGGTCGGTGCAGTCCTGGCGGCGTCGGCGCTGTCCTCTACCGCCGTTGCGCAGGAGCGGCTGTTCGACGAAGTGCGAATCGGCGTTTCCGGTTCGATCCAGAGCAAGAGCACGTTCGAGAAGGGCGCATTCCCGTCCGCCACCGTCTTCTTCGACCCCTTCGACCAGCGCCATGCCCAGAGCTTCATGGACCACATGCTGCGTCCGCGCGTCCATGTCGGCGCGATCGTGTCGACGGCGGGTGAAGCGAGCCAGGTCTTTGCGGGCTTCACCTGGACGGCACCGATCACCGACAAGATCTTCGTCGATCTCGGCTTCGGCGGCGCCTTCAACAACGGCAACCTCGACAAGCCGAACGACGGTCCGAAGCTCGGCTGCCATGTGCTCTTCCATGAGTCGCTCGGCCTCGGTTACAACATCACCAACAACTGGCGCGTTCTTGCGACCGTCGAGCATTCTTCGAACGCCGATCTGTGCGATCACAACGACGGCCTCTCCTACGCAGGCATCGCGGTCGGCTACAAGTTCTGATCCAGATAGAGTATTTTCCAACTGAGGGCGCCGGTTTTCCGGCGCTTTTTGTTTTCCGGCCGCCACGCCCTAACGCCGCAAGGCAGTATTTTCCTGTCGCGCCGCATTGCGACATAGGTTAAAGAGCGCCAAGAGCTTGGCCCTTCAATCCAGAGAAGATCATGACCATCCCGAACAGTATCGCGATCACCCCCGAACTCGTCGCCTCGCACGGCTTGAAGCCCGACGAATATCAGCGGATTCTCGATCTGATCGGCCGCGAGCCGACATTCACGGAACTCGGTATCTTCTCGGCCATGTGGAACGAGCACTGCTCCTACAAATCCTCCAAGAAATGGCTGCGAACGCTACCGACCAAGGGGCCGCGCGTCATTCAAGGGCCGGGCGAGAATGCCGGCGTCGTCGACATCGACGATGGCGATTGCGTCGTCTTCAAGATGGAGAGCCACAACCACCCGTCCTATATCGAGCCCTACCAGGGCGCGGCGACGGGTGTGGGCGGCATCCTGCGCGACGTCTTCACGATGGGCGCCCGCCCGATCGCGGCGATGAACGCGCTGCGCTTCGGTGCGCCCGATCATCCGAAAACCAAGCATCTTGTGTCCGGCGTCGTTGCCGGCGTCGGCGGTTACGGCAATTCCTTCGGCGTTCCGACGGTCGGCGGCGAAGTGGAGTTCGATCCGCGCTACAACGGCAATATCCTGGTCAACGCATTTGCGGCCGGGCTTGCCAAGTCGAATGCCATCTTCCTGTCGGAAGCCAAGGGCGTCGGTCTGCCGGTCGTCTATCTCGGCGCCAAGACCGGCCGCGACGGTGTCGGCGGAGCCACCATGGCATCGGCCGAGTTCGACGAATCCATCGAGGAGAAACGCCCGACCGTTCAGGTCGGCGACCCCTTCACCGAAAAGTGCCTGCTGGAAGCCTGCCTCGAACTGATGGCGACCGGCGCGGTGATCGCCATCCAGGACATGGGCGCGGCCGGTCTTACCTGCTCGGCCGTCGAAATGGGCGCCAAGGGCGATCTCGGCATCGAACTCGATCTCGACAAGGTGCCGGTGCGCGAGGACCGGATGACGGCCTATGAGATGATGCTGTCGGAAAGCCAGGAGCGAATGCTCATGGTGCTGCAGCCGGAAAAGGAAGATCAGGCCAAGGCGATCTTCGTCAAGTGGGGCCTCGATTTCGCGATCGTCGGCAAGACCACCGACGACCTGCGCTTCCGCGTGCTGCATCAGGGCGAGGAAGTTGCCAACCTGCCGATCAAGGACCTCGGCGACCAGGCCCCGGAATATGATCGCCCGTGGGTCCCGTCGAATGCCCGCGCGCCCCTGCCCGCCTCGCAGGTCGCGGCACCCGCTGACTATAACCAAGCCCTGCTGAAGCTTATCGGTTCGGCCAACCAGTCCAGCCGCCGCTGGGTCTGGGAACAGTATGACACGCTGATCCAGGGCAATTCGCTGCAGCGTCCGGGCGGCGATGCCGGCGTCGTGCGCATCGAAAGCCACCCGACCAAGGCGCTCGCCTTCTCGTCCGACGTCACGCCGCGTTATGTCGAAGCCGATCCGTTCGAAGGCGGCAAGCAGGCGGTCGCCGAATGCTGGCGCAACATCGTCGCTACCGGCGCCGAGCCGCTCGCCGCAACCGACAACCTCAATTTCGGAAATCCGGAAAAACCTGAAATCATGGGCCAGCTCGTCGGCGCCATCAAGGGCATCGGCGAGGCCTGCAGGGCGCTCGATTTCCCGATCGTTTCCGGCAACGTGTCGCTCTACAACGAGACCAATGGTGTCGCGATCCTGCCGACCCCGACGATTGCCGGTGTAGGCCTCCTGCCCGACTGGCAGAAGATGGCGAAGATCGGTTCTGCCAATGACGGCGACAAGCTGATCATGATCGGCACGGATGGCAGCCATCTCGGCTCGTCGGTCTATCTGCGCGACATTCTCGACACGATCGACGGCCCGCCGCCGGAAGTCGATCTGAAGGCCGAGCGCCGCAACGGCGATTTCGTCCGTGCCCTAATCCGCAACGGCCAGGTGACGGCCTGCCACGACATTTCCTCGGGCGGTCTTGCGATCACGCTTGCCGAAATGGCGATGGCCTCGTCCAAGGGCATGAAGGTCAGCCTCAAGGAACAACGCGGCCCGGCCCATGGGCTGCTGTTTGGCGAAGACCAGGCCCGCTACGTGATAGCGGTGCCAGCCGATCTCGCCAATTTCGTGCAGGCGAATGCCGAAGGCGCGGGTGTGCCCTTCCGCACGCTCGGTGCGGTCGCGGGCGACAGCCTCGTGGTCGACGACCTCATCAACGTTGCGGTCTTGCAGCTCACGGAAGCGCACGAAAGCTGGTTCCCAGCCTTCATGGCCTGATACCCGGCCCAAACGCATCGGGCGATTTGCCGCGGTCGAGGGATCGCGGTTTATCTGCACGCGTGAACAAACGTGAAGCGCAAGGGATTGATGGACTCGGGCTGTCCGGGTAAGCATCGCTGTTTTCTGACATAGGAAGTAAGCGCGCAAAAATGCTTATGCCGATTTTGACCTGGTTGAGGTCATCGGGCCCGACCTGGCACTACAGGCGCATCTGGCTCGATGCACTGATCATCACCCTTTGCCTGAACGTTCTGGCCTGGATGATTTTTTCGAAGATGGGGATGACCACCCACGACATCTTCGATGAGGATGGCCCCATCGAAGACCTTCAGTCTGCATCGCTTGCCATCACCGCCCTCTTTGCCGTGATGGCGGCCTTGGGGACGAGGATACTTGCGCGTTTCGTCGCAATCACGACGGCCTGCATCTCCGTCGTCTTCTTCATGCGCGAGATGCCAGTATGCCGTGGAAGTATGACAGTTTATTGTGTGTCGAAGACATGGCTGCCGATTATTATCGGCGCTGCCGTTCTCGTCCTGCTGATTGCGACCATCGTGTTCGAATACCGTCACAGAGGCGGCATCCTGCGGGCCATTCATCCGCGCCTTTCCTGGCCGTTGGGTCTGGTTGCCGCCGTTCTCGCCTGCAGCCAGCTTGCCGAGCATTTCGACATTGTCGTGATGGAGGAGAGCATTGAATCCTACGGTTTCATGATCCTGACCCTGAGTGCCATCTGGCTTTTCCGCTTCTCCCGCACGCAGCATCTTCCACCGCTCAGAACCCGAGCCAAAGCCAGCCTCCATAAGGTGAAACACGTATTCTTGCACCATTGAGGCGGAGCTCTTCGATCCAGCTTTGACCGGAGAGCAGCTTTGAGGCAGTGTATCCTGACAAAAGGTTCCGCGGTTTTGAGTCCCGCGGAGAGAAAAGGGATGACGTCATGGCTATGAGACCCGGTGAAATCGAAGACCTGATTAAGGCCGGCATTCCCGGTGCCAAGGTCACCATCCGGGATCTTGCCGGCGACGGCGACCACTATGCCGCGGAAGTGGTGGCGGAAGCGTTCCGGGGAAAGAGCCGGGTGCAGCAGCACCAGATGGTCTACGAGGCTCTGAAGGGCAATATGGGCGGCGTGCTCCATGCGCTGGCATTGCAGACCTCGGCTCCGGCGGAGTGAGCGATGGCTGACCTGATCAAGGAGATCGTGACCGGCCTCGTTGAGACTGCCCTGAAGGAACTTCTCGGCAAGTCGCATGGCCGCACGCCGGCCAAACGCAAGAAGCGGCAAATCCGCTCGGCCACGACCGGACGTTTCGCCAAGAAGGCTTCACGCACCAAAACCACAAGCAGACGCGCGGCGAAGCCGGCGACGAAACAGGTGAGCCGCCGGCGCACAACGGCAAGCCGCAGCAAGCAGCGCAACCGCTGACCTCAATGTACCGTGACCTCAATGTACTTGTGTCCACGGGTTAAATGGGAGTCATGCGAGGCAATAAGCGCTTTCCGATGGACTATTCCGCTGGAATTCCCGATGCCACGTTGCTATTTAAGGCAGATGACGCAGCGCAGCGGCCCTTGAAACCGCATGTGAAAGGATAGGACATGAGCGGAATTACCGATTTTATCGCCAACGAAGTGAAGACCAATGACGTGGTTCTCTTCATGAAGGGCACCCCGCAGTTCCCGCAGTGTGGTTTCTCGGGCCAGGTCGTGCAGATTCTCGACTATCTCGGCCTGGACTACAAGGGTGTGAACGTGCTCGCCGATGCGGAAATCCGCCAGGGCATCAAGGACTATTCCAACTGGCCGACCATTCCGCAGCTTTACGTCAAGGGCGAATTCATCGGCGGTTGCGATATCGTCCGCGAGATGTTCCAGTCCGGCGAACTGCAGACTCACCTGCAGGAACAGGGCATCAGCGTCCGCGGCGCGGCCTGAGATCTTCCGGGCTCAGGTCCGGGATTTTTAGAAGACATTTTCAAGGCGCCGCTCCCAACGGCGCCTTTCACGTTATTTAGGAAACTGCTGTGACAAATCCTTCACAAATGGCCCCGGCGCGCCTGCGCGGCATGGGTCGGGTCGAGTTCATAGCGATGATGGCGATGCTGATGGCCATCAATTCGCTTGCCATCGACATCATGCTTCCCGGACTGCAGGAGATCGGCGCATCGCTTGGCGTCGTCAACGAGAACCATCGGCAATATGTAGTCTCCGCCTATCTCTTTGGCCTCGGCGCCGCGCAGATCATCTATGGATCGATCTCCGACCGTTTCGGCCGCAGGAACCCGATGCTCTTCGGGCTCGGCCTCTATTTCGTCTGCGCGGTCGGCGCCGTCGTCGCGCCATCATTCGGAACGCTGCTGGTCCTTCGCTTCATCCAGGGCGCCGGAGCGGCCGCAACACGGGTGATTTCCATTTCGATCGTGCGCGACGTATACGGTGGCCGCGCCATGGCGGAAGTGATGTCGCTGATCATGATGGTCTTCATGGTCGTACCGGTCATCGCGCCGGCCACGGGCCAGGTGATCATGCTGTTCGGCAACTGGCACCTGATTTTCGTTTTCATGGCCGTCGCCTCGCTCTGCATCGGCTTCTGGATGTATGCACGCCTTCCGGAAACACTCGATCCGGCCGATGTGCGTCCCTTCACCATTTCCTCCATCCTGCACGCCTTCCAGATCGTTCTGACCAATCGGCTCGCCCTCTGCTACACGATTGCCAGCACATTCATCTTCGGCGCCCTGTTCGGCTTCATCAATTCGGCCCAACAGATTTATGTCGGAATCTACGACGTCGGCGTCTGGTTTCCGGTGGTCTTTGCCTGCGTGGCGGTGTTCATGTCTGCCGCGTCCTTCCTGAACGCCAGGTTTGTCGGGCGTTTCGGCATGCGGCGCCTTTCGCACGGCTCGCTGTTTGGCTTTATCGGCATCACGTTCGTTTGGATGCTCGTGCAGATCTTCGGGCCTCAACCCATGCCGCTCGTGATCTTCATCGTGTTTTTCGGGCTTGCCATGTTCCAGTTCGGCTGGATCGGCTCGAACTTCAATTCGCTCGCCATGGAGCCACTCGGCCATGTCGCCGGAACGGCGTCAGCCGTACTCGGCTTCATGAGCACGGTCGGCGGCGCGCTGATCGGCGTCGCGATCGGCCAGGCCTTCGACGGTACGGCCCTGCCCCTGGTCGCAGGTTTCTTCACCGTTTCGATCATCGGGCTGATCTTCGTGCTGATCGGCGAGAAGGGAAAACTCTTCCAGCCGCATAATCCGAAGATCTGAGCTACAGTCCTCAACGAAAAAGGCCGGAGCGATCCGGCCTTTTCTCTTGATGGCCGCTATTTCAGTGGCCGATGATCTCGTTGCGCAGCATCTGCCAGCTTTCCTTGTCGGTGGCGAGCAGCAGGCCTCCATCGACATGGTGCGGCATGTAGGGAGAGCCGTCGAAACGCGCCACGTAACCGCCCGCCTCCGTGCCGATCAGCGTGCCGGCCAGATGGTCCCAGGGCATCAGCTTGTTGTAGAGCACGAACTGCACGTGGCCGCCGGCAAAGGTGCGGTATTCATGGGCCGAGCAGCGATAGTTGGCGAAGAACCGGACCTTGGCGAGATTGCCAAGGATCCGCTCCCGCTCACCGCCGAAGAAATATCCAGGCGACGCCATGCCGATCATGGCTTCGATCGGCCGGGTTCCGGCGACCGAAAGCCGGATCGCCTCGCCGTCCGGCCGCCTCATGAACGCGCCGGCGCCCCTTTCTGCCATCACCCAGTCGTCGCCCATTGGATCGTAGATGATCCCGGCGACCGTCTCACCCTTCCAGACGACCGAGGCCATGACGCCGAAGGCCGGGATACCGGAGGCGAAATTGAACGTGCCGTCGACCGGATCGACGACCACAGCGAACTCCGCATCGGCGAGTTTGGCGAGCAGCGACGGATCCGCCGCCACCGATTCCTCGCCGACAAAGAGCGCACCGGGCGCAAAGGCCTCCAGCTCGCGGCGGATCATCCGCTCGGCGGCCTCGTCGGCTTCCGTCACCAGGTCGGACGGCTCGCTCTTTGAACGTACATCGCCGCTACCGAGCCGCCGGAAACGCGGCAGGATTTCGGCCTTGGCGGCAAGGCGCAGAAGATCGGCAAGCTTCGTGATGTCGAGCGGAAGGGTCATGACAACGGTCTCTTGGGGAGTTGGTGCGGGAAGACGGGGTTCGAGAGGAATTCAGAGGCTTTGAGCGGCTTGCAGGCCGGAGAAATCGAAGAGTTTAGGATCGAGCAGGTGCGACGGGTTCACGTGGGCGAGCGCGCGCAGCATCGTATCCTTGCGGCCCGGCATGCGGGTCTCGATATCGGCAAGCATCGCCTTCATCGCATTGCGCTGCAGGCCATCCTGCGAGCCGCAGAGATCACACGGGATGATCGGGAACTGCATGGCGGCGGCAAATTTCGCCAGATCGTCCTCGGCGCAATAGGCGAGCGGCCTCAGCACCATCACATCGCCTTCGTCGTTCAACAGCTTGGCCGGCATGCCGGCAAGCCTGCCACCGTGGAAGAAATTCATGAAGAAGGTCTCGAGGATATCTTCGCGGTGGTGGCCGAGCACCAAGGCGTCACAGCCCTCTTCGCGGGCGATGCGGTAAAGGTTGCCGCGCCGAAGCCGTGAACAGAGCGAGCAATAGGTGGCGCCCTCCGGCACCTTTTCCTTCACGATCGAATAGGTATCGCGATATTCGATGCGGTGCTTCACGCCGATCGAGGCGAGGTATTCCGGCAATATATGCTTCGGAAAATTCGGCTGGCCCTGATCAAGATTGCAGGCAATTAGCTCGACCGGCAGCAGGCCGCGCCATTGCAGGTCGAGCAACACGGCGAGCAGCGAATAGGAATCCTTGCCGCCGGACAAGCCGACCAGCCAGCGCTTCTGGCCATTCAGCATGCCGAAATCATCGAAGGCCTGGCGGACCTGCCGGAGCAGGCGCTTGCGCAGCTTGTTGAACGAGACGGAACTCGGCGCGTCCCGAAAGAGCGCAGGCACGAGGCCGCTTTCGACCTCGTCCAGCTCGTCGTCGATCTTGGCCGTCACGCCCATTGGTCTTCCTTTGAAACCGAAAAGCGGGCAATGCCCGCTTCCGGTGTTTGACGTCAGGCGCCGAGAGCGGCTGCCACCGCGTCGAGCGCCTCGCTCGCCTTGGCGCCATCGGGTCCGCCGGCCTGGGCCATGTCCGGACGGCCGCCGCCGCCCTTGCCGCCGAGCGCCACGGATGCGATGCGGACCAGGTCCACGGCGCTGAAGCGGTCAACCAGGTCAGGCGTCACCGCAACCACGGCGCTTGCCTTGCCGTCTTCCGAGACACCGATCAAGGTGACGACGCCGGAGCCGAGGCTCGCCTTGCCTTCATCCGCCAGGCCCTTGAGGTCCTTGGCATCGACGCCGTTGAGCGCCTTGCCCATGAACTTGATGCCGCCGATCTCCTTGAAATCACCGGCAGAACCGCCCTGCCCGCCGCCCATCGCAAGCCTGCGCCTGGCCTCCGCCAGTTCCTTCTCGAGCTTGCGGCGCTCGTCGATCAGCGCTTCGACGCGCGAAACCAATTCCGCCGGCTGCACCTTCAAGGCGCCTGCGAGCGTCTTCACCCGCTCGTCCTGTTCGGCGAGATAAGCCCGTGCAGCCTCCCCCGTCACCGCCTCGACACGACGAACGCCCGCACCGACTGCGCTTTCGCCGAGAACGCGGACCAAGCCGATATCACCGGTCGCGTTGACATGCGTGCCGCCGCAGAGTTCGACCGAATAGGGCTTGCCGGCCTTGGGGCCTTCGATCGCCTTGCCCATCGCAACGACGCGAACTTCGTCGCCGTATTTTTCGCCGAACAGCGCCATGGCGCCCTCCGCGATCGCGTCGTCGACGCTCATCAGTCGGGTCGTGACCGGCGAATTCTGGAGGATGATGGCGTTCGCCATGTCCTCGACCTTCTGCAATTCCTCGGCCGACATCGGCTTCGGATGCGAGACGTCGAAACGCAGGCGCTCGGGCGCGACAAGCGAGCCCTTCTGGGCCACGTGGGTGCCGAGCACTTCACGAAGCGCCTCATGCAGCAGATGGGTAGCAGAATGGTTGGAACGCAGGCGCGAGCGACGCTCGTGATCGACCGTCAGCGCTGCGGCATCACCAACCTTCAACGTACCCTCGGCGACGGTTGTGACGTGGACGAATACACCCTCGCCCTTCTTCTGGGTATCCGAGACATTCAGCTTGGCATTGTCCGTCGAGATCACCCCGGTATCGCCCATCTGACCGCCGGATTCACCGTAGAAAGGCGTCTGGTTGACGACGACCTGCACCTGCTCGCCGGCCGATGCACTGTCGACCGCCTTGCCGTCGCGCACGATCGCCTGCACCACGCCTTCAGCGGTTTCCGTGTCGTAGCCGAGGAATTCGGTCGCGCCGTGCTTTTCCTTGAGCTCGAACCAGATCGTTTCCGTCGCCTTGTCGCCGGAACCGGTCCAGTGCGAGCGGGCTTCCGCCTTCTGGCGCTGCATGGCGTCGGTGAAACCGGAAATATCGACGCCGATTTCGCGGGCGCGCAAGGCATCCTGGGTCAGGTCGAGCGGGAAGCCATAGGTGTCGTAGAGCTTGAAGGCGGTCTCGCCATCCAGCATATCGCCCTTGTGAAGCGTGTTGGTCGCATCGGAGAGCAACGAAAGCCCGCGCTCCAGCGTCTTGCGGAACCGGTTTTCCTCGAGCTTCAGCGTTTCCGAAATCAGGGATTCGGCGCGGACCAGTTCCGGATAGGCGCGGCCCATCTGCTGGATGAGCGCCGGCAGCAGTTTCCAGAGCAGCGGATCGCGGGCGCCGAGAAGCTGCGCATGGCGCATGGCGCGGCGCATGATGCGGCGGAGCACGTAGCCGCGGCCTTCGTTCGAGGGCAGGACGCCGTCGGCGATCAGGAACGCGGAGGATCGCAGGTGGTCGGCGATGACGCGGTGGCTGCCGCGATGCTCGCCTTCCGCCTTGACGCCGGTCGCTTCTTCCGAGGCCGAGATCAGCGCCCGGAACAGGTCGATATCGTAATTGTCGTGCTGACCCTGCAGGACGGCCGCAACACGCTCAAGGCCCATGCCGGTGTCGATCGACGGGCGCGGCAGGTCGATGCGCTCGTCCTTCGTCACCTGCTCATACTGCATGAAGACGAGGTTCCAGATCTCGATGAACCGATCGCCATCCTCTTCCGGCGAACCGGGAGGGCCGCCCCAGATATGATCGCCATGGTCATAGAAGATTTCCGAGCACGGACCGCAGGGACCGGTATCACCCATCGCCCAGAAATTGTCGCTGGTCGGAATGCGGATGATCCTGTCGTCCGAAAGACCGGCGATCTTCTTCCAGAGGTCGAAAGCCTCGTCGTCGGTATGGTAGACGGTCACCAGGAGACGCTTGGCGTCGAGACCGAATTCCTTGGTGATCAGGTTCCAGGCAAGCTCGATGGCGCGTTCCTTGAAATAGTCGCCGAAGGAGAAGTTGCCGAGCATCTCGAAGAAGGTGTGGTGGCGAGCGGTATATCCGACATTGTCGAGGTCGTTGTGCTTGCCGCCCGCGCGAACGCATTTCTGCGCCGTCGTCGCGGTCGTATAGGGCCGTTTTTCAAGGCCGGTGAACACGTTCTTGAACTGCACCATGCCGGCATTGGTGAACATCAGCGTCGGATCGTTGCGCGGCACCAGCGGGCTTGAGGAGACGACCTCGTGCCCGTTCTTTCGGAAATAGTCGAGGAAGGTCGACCGGATTTCATTCACGCCGCTCATGCTACGCCCTTTTTACCGCCGGATGCGGTCCTATTATTCGAAAACCAAAGGCTTGTATCGCCCACACCCCCAACTGTCCAGCCGCCCGACCGCCTAACCGAACGAGAAACCGGCCGCACATCTTTCCATGCGCGGCCGGTTCAAAAGCAATCAGCCGGAGAAAACTCCGAGTGCAGCGGGAGGCCTACATATCTGCAGCCGCGTCGCCGTCGTCAGCATCCGGACCGCCATTCTGCAGGAAGCGGTCGGCGATGAGGCCGGCATTCTGGCGGAGCGACGTCTCGATCTCGCGGGCGAGTTCCGGATTGTCGCGCAGGAACGTCTTGGCGTTCTCGCGGCCCTGGCCGAGGCGCTGGCTGTTATAGGAGAACCAGGCACCAGACTTCTCGACGATGCCGGCCTTGACGCCAAGATCGACCAGTTCGCCGGTCTTGGAAACGCCTTCGCCGTACATGATGTCGAATTCGACCTGCTTGAAGGGAGGCGCCATCTTGTTCTTGACGACCTTGACGCGGGTCTGGTTGCCGACCACTTCCTCGCGTTCCTTGACCTGGCCGATGCGGCGGATGTCGAGGCGAACCGAGGCGTAGAATTTCAAGGCGTTGCCGCCGGTGGTGGTTTCCGGAGAACCGAACATCACGCCGATCTTCATGCGGATCTGGTTGATGAAGATCACCATCGTATTCGACTTGGAAATCGAAGCGGTGAGCTTGCGCAGCGCCTGGCTCATCAGGCGCGCCTGAAGGCCCGGCAGGCTGTCGCCCATCTCGCCCTCGATTTCGGCGCGCGGGGTCAATGCCGCAACCGAGTCGATAACGAGGACATCCACGGCACCGGAACGGACCAGCGTATCGGTGATTTCAAGCGCCTGCTCGCCGGTATCCGGCTGCGAGATCAGAAGGTTCTGGAGATCGACGCCAAGCTTGCGGGCATAGACCGGATCGAGCGCATGTTCGGCGTCGACGAAGGCGCAGATGCCGCCCTTCTTCTGGGCTTCGGCAATCGTCTGCAGCGCAAGCGTCGTCTTGCCCGAGCTTTCCGGACCGTAGATCTCGATGATGCGGCCCTTCGGCAGGCCGCCGATGCCAAGCGCGATATCGAGGCTGAGAGAGCCGGTCGAAACCGTCTCGATCTCGACAATGTTCTCGTTCGAACCGAGCTTCATGATCGATCCCTTACCGAAGGATCGTTCGATCTGCGACAATGCCGCTTCCAGCGCCTTACTCTTGTCCACGCCTTTATCCTCTACGAGCCGCAAACTATTCTGTGCCATCTGGTCCCACCTTTAGGTTATTGCCGCCGCGCAAGCAATGAAGCTGCCGATAAAGGTGATGTACCTATTTTGTTCTCATTTGGCAAGAGCCAGGCAAGCAATTGAGTCGAAATAGATATTCCGATTTCGTTCTTAAAATGTTCACCCCTTGCCGGGTGTGGAAAATTCGCGTTTGAAATCAATGCGGCTCCGCGGTCGCCGGGCGAATCGCGACGGCGCGATATTTATGAGCGACCTTCCGATTCTCACTCCGAATCGAGCATTTCCCGGACCGCGACGGCAAGCTGCTTCAGCGAGAAGGGCTTCGGCAGGAAGCCGAACTTCGCGTCGGCCGGCAGGTTGCGGGCAAACGCATCCTCGGCATAGCCCGAAACGAAGATGAACTTCATGTCCGGATAGATCTTGCGCAGTTCCGTCAAAAGCGTTGGGCCGTCCATTTCCGGCATGACGACGTCGGAGACGACGATATCCACCTTGCCCTGCAGCTCTTCCATGATGTCGAGGGCCTCGGTGCCGGAGCCCGCCTCGTGCACGGTATAGCCGCGAGTCTCGAGCATGCGCT
This sequence comes from Neorhizobium vignae, assembly GCF_000732195.1. Classification (GTDB taxonomy): domain Bacteria; phylum Pseudomonadota; class Alphaproteobacteria; order Rhizobiales; family Rhizobiaceae; genus Neorhizobium; species Neorhizobium vignae. The sequence goes on along the minus strand of NZ_JNNU01000007.1, from coordinate 100,474 downwards.
TGCCGCCGCGACGAACGGCCTCCTCGTCCTCGACGAGCAGGACGACCGCCGACTTTCCGGTGAGGTCGAGGTCGTCGGATGCAGGCGTCGACAAGACGGGCGCGAGAGCCGCCGGCTGCGCCTGCGCCCCGGGCGCGGGAGCGCCCTGAACGACGACCGGCGTTTCGGGAATGTGGCGTGGGAGGAATATGCGGAAACTCGTACCGCGTCCCACTTCCGATTCGGGATAGATATAGCCGCCCGACTGCTTGACGATGCCATAGACCATCGAGAGGCCGAGGCCGGTCCCCTTGCCCACTTCCTTGGTGGTGAAGAACGGCTCGAAGATCTTGTCCATGATTTCGGGCGAGATGCCCGTGCCGGTGTCGGAAACCTCGATCATGACGAAATCTTCGGCCGGCAGATCCGCCTGGTGGAAACCGCCCGCATCTTCGGCGGATACGTTGCGGGTCTTGATCAGGATCGTGCCGCCCTGAGGCATGGCATCGCGCGCGTTGACGCAGAGGTTGATCAGCACCTGCTCGAATTGCGACAGATCGGTGCGCACCGGCCAGATATCGCGGCCGTAATCCACTTCGAGCTTCACATTGGTGCCGGAGATCAACCGGTCGACCAGCATACGCAGATCGCCGACGACGTCGGTGAGGTTCAGCACTGCCGGCCGCATGGTCTGCTTGCGCGAGAAGGCGAGCAGCTGGCGCACCAGCACGGCGGCGCGGTTGGCGTTGCGCTTGATCTCCATCAGGTCGGCGAAGCTCGCGTCGGAGGGGCGCGCCTGCAGCAGGAGATGGTCGGAGGACAGAAGGATCGCGGTGAGGACGTTGTTGAAGTCGTGGGCGATACCGCCCGCCAGCGTGCCCACCGCATTGAGCTTCTGGGTCTGGGCCATCTGGGTTTCGAGCGCCTTCTGTTCCGTCGTCTCGACGGCATAGACGATCGCGGCCTCTTCCGGCGCCTCGTCGCTCTCGTCGATCACGGCGTTCACGTAGAATCGCACGTAGCGGTTCTCGTCGCCGGGATGGCGCGAATCGATCGGGGCGATATCCCCCTGCCCATCCTTGGCGGCGGCGATCGCCTGCATCAGATGCTGGCGGGAATTGTCGTGCACGATGCGGTCGAGTTCGATGCCGTTATCCACGTCGTCGCGGGAAACGACGCCGGCAAACAGCTTGAGGAACGGCGCGTTGATGCGCAGGATTCTCCCTTCGCCATCGACGGAGGCGATCGCCATCGGCGTATTGTTGAAGAAACGCGTGAAGCGCATCGCGGAGGCGGACTGGTCGCCCTCGCCGCCCTTCGGCCGCGCCAGCACGATGGTGCGGCTTTCGCCCGGCGCGCCGTCGCGGGTGGCGCTGACATTGTGCACCAGGCGCACGGGCAGGCTCTGGCCATTGGTGCGGCGCAGATCGAGATCGAGGGTCTCGGTGCGCTTCAGACCGGGCGCGGCCTGCACCGACTGGATCAGCGCCATGCCCTCGCCGGCCACGAGATCGGCGATCGTCACCGAGCGCGGCACGAACTTGGTCAGGTCGATGCCGAGCCATTCGGCAAGCGTGGCGTTCAGGTAGAAGATTTCACCCTTCTTGCCGGCAGAGAAGAAACCGACGGGCGCATGGTCGAGATAGTCGATGGCGTTCTGCAGTTCGCGGAAGAACCGTTCCTGGTCGTCGCGTTCCGAGGTGATGTCGGTGATCTGCCAGATGTCGAGCTGACCCTTGCGGCTGTCGGCGGGCGTCAGCAGCCGAGCCTTGAGACGGTACCAGTGGGCACCGGAACCGTTGCCGGTCGTCCGTCCGATCGGCTGGAGAAGCCGGAACTCCTCATGGCCTTCGCGGCCTTCGCGCAGAGCCGTCGTCAACCTGTAAAGCGCCTCGGTCGATTCGCGGGTCTTGGACAGAAGCGCTTCGAGCGACTGCACGTTGCTCGCCTTGGTCGCGCCGGTCATCCGGCCATAGGCGGCATTGGCGTAGAGAATGCGGCCCTTGGCGTCGGTGATCAGAATGCCGTCGGGATGATTGGCGAGGAAACCGCGGGCCAGTTCGTCGGAACGCGACTGCGGCATGACCTCGACGAGGCCGATGATCGACGACACCAGGAAGAAGATGCCGACCATGGCGAGAATGCCGAGCAGGCCGAGCACCAGTTCATTGTCGAGCGCATGCTGAAACAGCACGAATCCGGCGGCCACGCCACAGAGAACGAGCGCCAGGAGAACAATCCGGATGATGGTGCCGCCACGCGTCCCTTTTTCCACCAGGGGCGCCTCGTAGTTGCCGCTCTGCTGCAACTTCGTCATCAATTCCTCGCATTTCGACCGACGCTGCGGCCATGAACATTCAGGGATCAGGAATCCCGCGATTCCTTATTAGCAAGTTGCAGGTTAAGCAAAAAGCTCTGCTGGGCCACAAAACCCGGGACAGTTTGGCGGAGTGACCTATCTTTGCTTTTCTACGCTGTTTTTCAGCGCCGGACAGTGACAGTTAGCAGCTTGCCTCGGTAGCAAAAAAGTCGTTTTTTACCGTGGCGTTCATATGAGGAGTGGCAAGAGATGTTCGAAGAGCTGATGGGCGCCTATGGGGGCCGCCTGGTGATCGCAGTCGTCGGCGTCGGCATTGGGCTTCTCGTCCTTATCGGCGTGCTCTGGCTCATCCGCAGCCGTTCCGGCCCTTCGCCCTTCGTGCGCGGCGGCAAGAACCGCCAGCCGCGGCTTCAGGTCCTCGATGCGGCCGCCGTCGATGCAAGGCGTCGCCTGGTTCTCATCCGCCGCGACGGGGTCGAACATCTGATCATGATCGGCGGGCCGACCGATATCGTCATCGAAAGCGGAATTTCGACGGCGGCACCGGCCATGCCGGCAACAGCGGCCAACCGGTTCCAGCCGATGGACATGACGGTTCCCGTTCAGGCCGCATCCGCCATGGAAGCCCGACCGGCTGCCGTTGCCGAACCGCGTCCTGCTCCGATCCCACGCCCTGCGGCTCCGGAACCACGCGTCGAGCCGGCCCGGGAAAGCGTCGTGCCGCCGCGAGAGACGCCGCGCGCCGCTCCGCCGGTGGCTCCCACGACGGGGCCGATATCGATGAGCGGTACGCTGGCCCCTCGGCCCGCACCGCCTGTCCCGGCGAACAATGCAGCAGCTCCCGAACCGGCCGCCGCCCCCAGGATCGAGCCGCCGGCCCGGCAAGCCCCGGAGGTAAAATCCGAACAGCTGCGGCCGATCGCGGCACTGGCAGCCGCTGCGGCACCTCCGCCGGTGCCTGCCCCAGTCCCTGCTCAGGTTCCGGCATTCGACGACGCAGCCGACGTGCTCGACGCCGCACGTGGGCGGGTTTTCCAGGAAGCACCCGAGCCGCGCGCCGTGCCGGTCAGCGCCGCGATCGTGCCGCCGGCCCTGCAATCGGCCGCCGACAAGCCGAAACAGTTCGGAAGCGACTTTGAACGGATTCTCGAAGAGGAAATGGCCAACAACCTCGCGGCCCGCGAGACCGCCGTCATCCCCCAGCCGAACCGTCAGATGCAGCCGAGGAACCCCGGCGTGCCACCGGTCACCGGCGCCACGCCGGAACCGAGCCTGCAGTCGGAAGTCGCCCGCATCTTCGGCGAGATGTCCGTCACCCGCGACAAGTGAGCGGGTGACCCCTGCCGTCTGAATTTCCACCCAAGAAAAAAGGCACGGAAAACCGTGCCTTGAATTCGTTTTTCGGCTGATCGGGCGGATTATTCGTCCCGATAGACCTTTTCGCGGCGCTCGTGGCGTTCCTGTGCCTCGATCGACAGCGTGGCGATCGGACGAGCGTCGAGACGCTTGAGGCCGATCGGTTCGCCCGTTTCTTCGCAGTAACCGTAGGTGCCATCTTCGATGCGCTGCAAGGCGGCATCGATTTTGGAAATCAGCTTGCGCTGGCGGTCACGGGCTCGAAGTTCGATAGCTCTGTCGGTTTCGGAGGAAGCCCGGTCGGCGAGATCGGGGTGGTTGGCGCTCTCTTCAGCCAGGTGACCCAGCGTTTCGCGCGCTTCTCTCAGGATGTCGTTTTTCCAGGCGATCAGTTTTGCCCGGAAATACGCTTTCTGATTTGCATTCATGAACTCGTCGTTTTCAGAGAGCACATAATTGCTAAGATCGATCTTCTCACTCAACGCGATTCTCCTGAAGAACATCTCATGCGGCGCTCTATATCCTATCCTCCCATGCGGATTCAAGCCTCGCGCTCAGTATTAAGGCATTTTTAAAACTGTCATAAAAATCCGCTAAACGGCTATTTTTTAAGCTTTTATTCTGAACGCTCGAAACTCTTCTCCACAGGAGGCTTTGCCAGGGCAGGCTGTTTCAGAACATCTGCGGCAGTTGACGAGTCTCGTGCCGAAAGCTACCCATCGCTTCCATCCTCTCACTAGCGGTGCCGGGCATGACGACGATCACTCCTCCTCCTTCCCGCATCTACCTGCTGCGCCATGCCAAATCCGGCTGGGCGGAGCCGGGACAGCATGATTTCGATCGCCCTCTCGACAATCAGGGCTTCGCACAGGCCGAAATCGTTGCCGACAAGGCTGCAGATCGCAACTACCGGCCCGATATCCTGATCAGTTCCACCGCCTTGCGGTGCCGCCAGACCGCCGAAGCCATCCGCCGCGCGATCAGCGAGGAGATCGACCCTGTCTTCATCGACGAACTTTATAACGGCCCGCTCGGCACCTACCTTGCGGTTCTTGCAGGCCAGGGGGACAGCAGTTCGGTGATGCTCGTCGGCCATAACCCGACCATGGAAGAAGTGCTGGAAGGGCTGATCGGCGCAGACCAGATGGTGGCGGCGATCCCGGGCGGCTATCCTCCTGCCGGCCTTGCGGTGCTCGAATATCGCGGCTTTGTCGCCGGCTCGGATGCCGCCTGGATACTGACCGACTTCCTGACGGCCTGAACTGGACTCGAGCGACGGCTTTGCGGCCTCGCGACGACTTCCTATATAGGCGTAAACTCTGGCCCCGGAACGACGCCTTGCCGCCTTCGCTTACCAGCTTCTCGGATGACGCGCGCATCGCGCTCGACAATCTCGCCGACCGTGCCTCGGGCCTCGTGCATCCGACGATCAGGCTCGGCGTGACCGGCCTGTCGCGGGCCGGCAAGACCGTGTTCATCTCGTCCCTCGTCCACAACCTCCTGAACGGGGGCCGGTTGCCGCTCTTCGAGGCGTTCCGATCCGGCCGGATTTCCGCCGTGCGGTTGGAGCCGCAGCCGGATGATGCCATCCCGCGCTTCCAGTACGAGGATCATATCCAGGCCTTGGTGCGCGACCGCATCTGGCCGGATTCGACCCGTGCCATCTCGGAGCTGCGGATCACTCTCGACTACCAGAGCGCCAGCGGCTGGGGCCGGATGTTTTCGCGCGGCCGGCTGTCGATCGACATCGTCGACTATCCGGGCGAATGGCTGCTCGACCTGCCGCTGCTGGCGCAGGATTTTCGCACCTTCAGCAACAACACCGTGGCGCTTGCCGGAACCGGCATCCGCGAGGAATTGTCGCGGGAATGGTTGGCTCTCGCAAACGGCATAGATGCGGACGCCCCGGCTGACGAAATGACCGCAAGACGGTTGTCGGAAGCCTTTGCGGGCTACCTCAAGGCCTGCAAGGCGGACGAGCGGTCGCTTTCGACCCTGCCGCCCGGCCGTTTCCTGATGCCCGGCGATCTCGAAGGCTCGCCGGCGCTCACGTTCGCACCGCTACCGAACATGCCCGAGACCAAAGCGCCGAAGGGTTCGCTGCGGGCGATGATGGAGCGTCGCTACGAGGCCTACAAGAACGTCGTGGTCAAGCCGTTCTTCCGCGAGCATTTCGCGCGGCTCGACCGCCAGATCGTGCTGATCGACGCGCTGCAGGCGATCAATCGCGGCCCCGAAGCGGTGCAGGATCTGGAACGGGCGCTGACCGACGTGCTCGCCTGTTTCCGCCCCGGCCACAACAGCTTCTTCTCCTCCCTGATCGGTCGCCGGATCGACAAGGTTCTGGTCGCGGCCACCAAGGCGGATCATCTGCACCACGAAAGCCACGACCGCCTGGAACGGCTTACGGGCCGGCTGGTCGATCGCGCCGTGCAGCGGATCGGCATGGCCGGCGCCGGCATCGAGGTGATGGCGATCGCATCGGTGCGCGCCACCCGAGAGGCGACCGTCAAGGAAGAGGGCCATCTCCTGCCGGTCATCGTCGGCACGCCTATTGCGGGCGAGATGATCAGTGGCGAACGTTTCGATGGGCTTAAGAAAACTGCCATATTTCCCGGCGACTTGCCGGAAAACCCTGAAGCATTTTTTCAGCAGCTGGATTCCGCCGATTCCGAGCTTCCGGAGATCAACGTGGTGCGCTTCCGTCCGCCGGCGCTCGAAGAGGCCAACGGCGGCATGAAGCTTTCGGTACCGCATATCCGGCTCGACCGTGCCATGCAGTTCCTGTTCGGAGACCGCCTCGCATGAGACCGCCCGAGACACCTCAGAACGGCAAGCGCCGCCCCGCATCTTTCTCGGTCGAAGAGGAAAGCGCGGCCCGAAACGAAACCTTGCCCGTCCCTCGCCGCAGCCCGCGCAGCTTCGAGGATGGCGTCATGGTGACGCCCGACGACCAGGATCCGTTCGTGTCGCCGCCCGAACTGGCCGCAGAGGCGATCCCGGTCGCCGAGCCCCGGGCGCGAAAGAAATTCTCGTTCGTCAACCTGGCGGCGGCGGCCTTCGGTACCTTCCTTTCGCTCGCTTTCGGCCTGTGGGCCGATAGCGTCATCCGCGACCTGTTCACCCGTGCCGACTGGCTGGGATATGCGGCGCTCACCGCGCTTGCCATCGGGCTCGCCGCCCTCGCCGTGATCGTCGGCCGCGAGATCGTCGGCATGATGCGGCTCTCCGCCGTCCAGACCCTCAAGACCCAGGCGGAAGAGGCTGCCCTTTCCCCTCGCCCTGCAGCTGCGCGCACCGTCGTCGCCGCGCTCACCAAGATCCTCAGTCACCGGGCGGAGACCGCCAAGGGACGCGCCAACCTCGAGGCGACGAAAGACGAAATCATCGACGGCCCGCAGCTCATCGAACTGGCCGAACGTGAACTCCTGGCGCCGCTCGACCGCAAGGCTCGCGCGCTTATTCTCGGATCGTCCAAACGGGTCTCGATCGTCACCGCCGTCAGCCCGCGCGCCATCGTCGATCTCGCCTATGTGCTTTTCGAAGTGACGCGGCTGATTCGCGCCATGGCCGAGCTTTACGGCGGCAGGCCTGGAACGCTCGGACTGTTGCGACTGATGCGGGACGTCATCGCCCATCTTGCCGTCACGGGCTCGATCGCGGTGGGCGACGGTGTTGCACAACAGGTTCTGGGACACGGCCTTGCCTCGAAACTGTCCAAACGGCTGGGCGAAGGCGTCATCAACGGCCTGCTGACCGCGCGAATCGGCATCGCCGCCATGGATCTTTGCCGACCGCTGCCCTTCCGGGCGGTCAAAAGGCCTGGAATCGGCGATTTTATCTCGGATATTGCGACCGTCGGCGGGCGGAAAGATGAGCAGTAGAGCGGTGGACTACGGCCCAATTCCGGCCATAGTCACCAGTCGTTAACCATTCCCGCCTAAATTACGGGACACTTAAGGTTGCTGCTCGTCAGGGGAAAGTTCATGTATTCGCGCTTCTTTTCGCTTCTCGGCGGGTTCGCCATTCTGACGGTCGCTGCGACCTCCGCCATGGCACCGCAGGCTGAAGCCGCTCCTCGCGACAAGGCTTTCTTCCAGTCGGTCGCGGGCGTCTGGAAAGGCCCAGGCGAAATCGTCGCCGGCAAATACAAGGGCACGAAATTCAGCTGCAACCTCACGGGCGCCGCCGTTCCGGACAGCAATGTCGGCATCAAGCTCGACGGAACCTGCCGCGTCGGCGTGTTCCAGCAGCCGATGTCGGCCACAATAACCCAGAGCGGCCGCGGCTATACCGGCAAGTTCCTGGACGGTGCCGAAGGCAAGGGTCTCGACATCATTTCCGGCTCGGTCAGCGGCGACAAGGTCGTCATGGGCATCAACCGCAATCAGCTCAACGGCGCGATGGTCGCGAGCCTGCGCGGCGAAAACAAGATGAACATCACCATCTCGATCAAGGTCGAGGACCAGATGGTTCCGGTGATCGGGCTCAGCCTCGACCGCGACATGGATTCGATCGCCGTCGGCTCGATCCAACAATAAGACACTATGGGCGCCTCAGGCGCCCTGCCACCAGTCCTGGCTGTCCCGCGCCACCTTGATGCCAACAGTATCGGCTCCAGCAAGCCAGTCGCGCACTTTCCTTCCCTTCACCGGAAGATCCGGGGCGATATCGGCAAGCGGCATCATCACGAAGCCGCGGTCGGTCATCCGCGGATGCGGCACTTCCAGTTTTTCGGTCTTCTGTTCCCGCGTGCCATAGGTGAGGATGTCGATGTCGATGGTGCGTGGTCCCCAGCGCTCCAGCCGGACGCGCTTCATCCCGCGCTCTATCGCCAGACAGACGTCCAGCAGATCTTCCGGCTCCAATGAAGTCTCCACCAGGACGCAGCAGTTGAAAAAATCCGCCTGGTCGGTCTTGCCCCAGGGCGGGGTCGAATAGAGTTTCGAGACAGCGAGAACGCGGCAGTCCTCGCGCCCATCGAGCTGCCTGAGCGCCTCGGCCATCGACGACGGCGGGTCGCCGATATTGCCGCCGAGCCCCAGAGCCGCGACCTCGACCGTCTTTTCAGGCGAAATGCTCAACACGCACCTCCGCATAATCGAGGATGCCGGGGATCGGCACGCTCGGCTTGCGCACGGCGATCTCCACCCGGCGGATCTGCGGCGTCCAGGCACAGAGCGCCTTGGCGATGTCCTTGGCGAGCGTCTCGATGAGGTTGCGGCGGCGTTGCGTCACCACCTTCTCGACGATCTCGTAGGCGATGCCGTAATGCACCGTGCTTGAAACATCGTCGTTTTCGAGCGCCTCGTCTGCCTCGACATCCATGATGACGTCGATGAAGAAACGCTGGCCGAGCGTGGCCTCCTGCTCGAAAGCGCCATGCTTGGCGTAGAACGCACAGTTCTTCAGCGTGATCGTGTAGGTCGCCATCAAAGGCCCTCTCTTGCGTTGTCAGCGGAGGCTGCAGCGAGAACCGCGTCGGCCATCGCCAGCGCATCGCGGTTGGCGGCAACGTTGTGAACGCGGAAGATCGACGCCCCCGCAAGCCGCAGGATTGCCGTGGTCGCGGCGGTGCCGACGTCGCGTTCGTTCGCCTTTTCCCGTCCCGTCAGCGCGCCGATGAACCGCTTGCGCGAGGTGCCGGCGAGCAGCGGAAAACCGAGCCGGTGCAGTTCGGCAAAACGCGCCATCAATTCGATGTCGTCGTCGCGATCCTTGGCAAAGCCGAAGCCGGGATCAAGCACGATCGCCTCGTCGGAAATGCCGGCGATGCGGGCGATCTCGAGCGACTGCTGCAGGAAGAATTCCTGGTCGGCTATGCGGTCGGCACGCTTTTCCTGCTCGCGGCCACGGCCGGTATGCATGATGCAGACCCCGGCGGATGTTTGAGCCGCAACGGTCGCGATCTCCGGCTCGCGCTGCAGGCCGTGGACATCGTTGATGATATGGGCACCCGCGGCCATCGCCAGGCGGGCGGTTTCGGCGCGATAGGTATCGATCGAGATCAGCGCATCGGTCTCCGCGGCAAGTCTTTCGATCACCGGCAGGACGCGATCCTGCTCTTCCGCGGCCGTCACCTCGGTGGCGCCAGGCCTCGTCGATTCGCCGCCGACATCGAGGATTGCGGCGCCCTCCCGCACGCAGGAAACGGCGTGAGCCACCGCGGCATCCATGTCCGCGTAGTTTCCACCGTCGGAAAAGGAATCGGGCGTGATGTTGATGATCGCCATAATCTGGCCTTGGCGACCGAGTTCAAGGACACGGCCCCGCCCGACGCGCCAGGTGCTGTTGCGCTGCGATATCACCGGCCGGCCGTCTTTCGAAGGGTAACGCAAAATTTGATGCCTTTGTGTTGCGCTCAGGCTGGCTATGCCCCAAGGTCCCCATAAGTTCAACGTCGCAGGCCATAGAATGTTCTCCATGCGCAGAGTCCGCCGGTTTTTCGGTGTCTTTCTTCTCCTCTGCGTGATCCCCGCGACGGCCATGGCAGAACCGATCATCAACAAGACCTATTCCTATTTCCGGATCGGCGGGCGCACGGCCGAGGACCTCGACAAGGAACTGGAGAACCGCGGCCCTCTCACCCGCAGCACCGGCCATCGCCACCCCGGCGCCACCGAAATCAAGTTCGGCGGCGACGTCACCTATGTGGAAAGAGGCGGGCGCTGCTCGGTCGGTGGGGCGCGCGTGACACTGCGAACCCACATTATCCTGCCGCGCTGGGGCAATCGCGGCCGTGCCACCGCCGATCTCGGCTTTATCTGGGATACTCTGTCGAAGGACATCAAGCGCCACGAGGAGCGGCACGCGGAAATCGCCCGCAACCACGCGCGCCAGCTCGAACGGGAACTGCTCAGCCTCCCCTCCAACAAAACCTGCGATGCGCTGGAAAGACAGGTGGCGGAGACGACCCGCCGTGTTCTCGAGGCGCATGACCGGGAGCAGCTGCGGTTCGACCAGATCGAGGCGGCCAATTTCGACTCGCGGATGATTCGGCTCTTGCAGTATCGCCTGAAGCGATCCGGCAACTGATCCGATTTTTGGGGTGAATCAGCCCGACCAACCGCGCCCAGGCTTTTGCGGAGCTTGCATCATCCCTCGTCAATGACGGGTGATTTATGGTGATAGTCTAAAATAGAAATATCGGATACAACCTAAGACATAGCTTACCTACCAACGCTTCGAAAAACGAGGCAAATGAGGTAGATGGCCGTAGGATCAGCGTAGCTTTCCGGTTTTCGAACCGATGTGTCGGACGCGTTTGTTTCAGGTGTCCCTGAGTTTGGTTTCCGGTGTTTTAGTTCTCCTGGCGCGTCTTCGAGCCGCAGGTGTTTCCTCCCTCCCCTGCTGGTGATGCGCCCGCCTTGCCTCGCTTGCCGCTTTTGCGGAGCGAGGCTTTTTTTTGCCCGGAAACAGGTCTTTCGGCAAAGTGACGATCAGGCCACGATCAGGCTTGACGCTCGGGTACGTTGACCACGAGCCCGTCGAGATCCGCCTTGACCTTGATCTGACAGGAAAGGCGCGAGGTCGGCTTCACCTCGAAGGCGAAGTCGAGCATGTCTTCCTCCATGGGAGCCGGCGGGCCGACCTTTTCGGTCCAGGCCTCGTCGACATAGACATGACAGGTTGCGCAGGCGCAGGCGCCGCCGCATTCAGCCTCGATGCCGGGGACGGAATTGCGAACCGCATTCTCCATAACGGTGGAGCCCGGCTCGGCTTCGATATCGAAGCGCGTTCCGTCAAAGGCAACGATGGTCAGTTTCGTCATGATAGGGAAATCCGGGATGTTGAAGGGTCAGGGCACACTATTTAAGGGCGCTGTCTTCCGATAAAACCCCGGCGCAGTCAATATTTTCGGGCGTCGCCGGCTGTTCAATCGGCGCCTTGCGTAGCGATTCGGCGAATCGCTCAGCGGCAGAGCTTGTTGATGAAGTTTTCGGCCTCGACGACGGCGGCAGCGACCGCGGCCCGCAACGAGGCGTCGGAGGCATTGTCTTCAAGTCGCTCGGCAGCGGTGGAAACCTTGAAGGCGCCGACGGCGCCGGCCGCACCCTTCAGGCGGTGCGCGGCTGCGACGACATAGGCGCTGTCGGCGCTTGCGATGTCATGCAGCGCGCGGCGTGCCTGGCGCGCGAACATCTGGAGCACTTCGACTTCGAGGTTCTTGTCGCCCATGGTCTGTGTCGCGAGATGGACGAGATCGATCGGACGGGACTGGGAAGGGCAACCGCCCCTCAACGTTTCTGGAGCTTCGAACGCGATACTGACCGCTGCCATTGCCATGAACCTGTTTTCCCTTTTGCTCTTCTGATAATGTCCCGAATTGTGCGGGCCAATCGGAGCTATCCCGTTAAATTCCGGCACAATCTGGGCCGGTTTCTTCCCATATGGTTAATTTCTGCTAAGCTCCCGGGATTTTAGGAGTTTTGCATCTTCGCATGGTTTAAATTCTGTTAACAACATTCCGCGGCATCATTCGAAGGCAGGCGTCATAATTGTGCAGGGTGGCCGAATGTGCCACTACAATACGCCTAAGGTGGCGAGGAATATCGTCCTTTTGCCCCGGATGGTAGGTTGGTAAGCTTTCATTATCATCCGTTTGAAAGAACGGCCATCCGACGTGAAAATGAATAGGAAACCGGACATCCGCTTTGCGGGTGGAGAGTTTCCGGCAGGCAGCGTTCCATCTATCGGTCTGCAGGCGGCAGCGCGGCAGATGGGATTTGCCGGGCGAGTATGTAACGAGGCGTAACCGCATGGCAAAGAACCCTAGCAGCGAGTCGGTCGATGAGACGGCGTTCCAGGCGTTGGAAGATGCCCTAAAAATCAACTTCAACGATGATCAGTCGCGCCCCAGATCAGTGCCCCATGCCTCGGAGGCAAGAGTGTCAGACACTACCAAACCGCGTCAGACCCAGTATCAGGACGATGCCGCCGAATCATACAGATCGGCCGCCACCGACACCGCTGCCAAGTCCCCCACATTCCAGCCCGCCAACGATGCGGGCAAACGCAGTTCGACCGCGATCCTGCGGACGCTGGAAGGCGGCGCGATGCGCTCGTCGATCCGCAACGCGGTCATCGTCTCGATCCTGTGGGCAATCGGCGGCATCGCGCTCGGACAGATGATCTACGGCAACCAGCTCTGGCAGATCACCTCGGTCGAAGGCGTTCTCGCCGCTCCCGGCATCGTCGCGCTCGCGGTCTGTATCCTCGTTCCCATCATGCTGTTCTTCGCCTTCGCGATCATGATGGCCCGCGCTCAGGATCTGAGAACCGCCGCCCGTTCGATGGCGGAGGTGGCTCTGCGCCTGTCCGATCCGGAAACCGTCGCCTCCGAGCGGATCATGAGTGTCGGCCAGGCCGTGCGCCGCGAAGTCTCGGCAATGAACGAAGGCATCGAGCGCACCATCGCCCGCGCCGCCGAGCTCGAGACGCTCGTCCATTCGGAAGTGAATGCGCTGGAGCGCAGCTTTACCGACAACGAATTGCGCGTTCGCGGCCTCGTCCACGAACTCGGCGCCGAACGCGACGCGATCGTCAACCACGCCGAGCGCATCCGCTCGTCGATCGTCGGAGCCCATGATCAGCTCAAGGAAGAGCTGTCGCTCGCGACCGAAGAAATCTCCATCCGCCTGGCGACATCAGGCGAAGCCTTTGCCTCGATGATCGAGACGCGCGGCGCGGCGCTGATGGAGAAATCCAACGCGGCCGGCGAAGCACTCGGCAGCCTGCTGACGACAAAGACCGAAAACCTGCTGCAGACGCTCAACTCCTCCGGCTTCGCACTCGCCCACGAGTTCGACGAGCGCATGGATGCGATCAATACCGTGCTGTCGCAGCGCGGCCAGGCGCTTCTCAACGAATTCCAGACGCGCGCCTCCTCGCTCGACGCCAACACCGAAAAGCTCAACGCCGCGCTTGCGGACCGCACCCGCCAGCTGAACGAGACGCTGCTTGCCCGGACCCGCGAGATCACCGACGGGCTTGCCGAAAGCGAACAGACGCTCACCGGTTCGCTCGGCGGCATCCTCGCGGCTCTCAACAGCTCGCTCGAAGAAAAGACCTCGTCCTTCCGCCAGAGCCTGCAAAGCACCGTCGAAGACGTGGTCCTCGACCTCGACATGCGCTCCGGCTTCTTTGAAGAACGCCTGCAGACGACCGTTGGCCTGCTCAGCACGACCTTCGACGACAGCATCTCGCAGTTCACCTCCGCCTTCGACCAGCGTGCCGGCACGCTCGACAGCAAGCTGATGGACAGCCTCGCCCGCATCAACGAGACGGTGGCAAGCGGTTCGGAGGCGATCGAAAACATCCTCTCGTCCAGCGTCGAGCGCATCAGTTCCTCGCTGACCGACCAGTCGCTCGCACTGGAGACGACGCTCGGCACCGGCCAGGAAATGCTGGATGCCATGCTCGGAAACCGCTCGCGCGAACTGTCCGACGCGTTGTCGGCCCGCAGCACCGAAATTCAGGATACGCTGGCCTCCCGCGCCACCGAAATCCAGGATGCTCTGGTGACACACACCGGCGAACTCCAGAACGTCCTCGGATCCCGGACCAGCCAGCTTCAGGATGTACTCGGGACACGCACCAGCGAACTCCAGTCCGTGCTCGTCTCGCGCACCGAGGAACTTCAGGAAGCCCTTGAAGCTCGCACCAGCGAGTTCCAGGACGTCATCACCACCCGCACCGGCGCACTCCACGAAGCACTGGAAACACGCACCGCCGAACTCCAGGACGTGCTGACCACGCGCACCGGCGAACTCCAGGGCGTGCTGACCGCGCGTACCGGCGAACTCCAGGGTGTGCTCGCCTCGGGCACGGGAGAACTGCACGGAGTGCTCGGAACGGGCGCCACCGAGCTTCAGGACGCGCTTGCGTTGCGCACCGGCGAGCTCAGGGACGTGTTTGCCTCCGGAACCGGCGAACTTCACGCCGGCTTTGCAAGCGCGCGTCAGGACATCGAGGCAACGCTCACCGAGCGCAGCAGCACCCTTCTCAGCACGCTTTCGGAAAACCAGGCGAAGTTCGAACAGAGCCTGGCCATCCGTTCGGGCGCCATCGTCGCTGCGCTCTCCGGCAGCCACGATCATCTGACCGAAGTGCTGAGCCAAAAATCCAGCGCGATCGAAACGCTGATGTCCGGGGCGCCAGAGCGGCTCGCCGGCATGTTCGACGAAAAGTCGGAGCACATCTCCCGCACGCTCATTGCCAGCGAACAGCGGCTCGGTGACGAGCTGGGTCGGCGCGCTTCCGAAATGCAGACGTCGCTCGATGCCAGCCGCGAGCGGATTTCCGAAATCCTCGAAGACAAGTCGATGGAGATCGCGACCTCCTTCGCGCTCGGCGAAGATCGCCTCGCCGGCATGCTCGACGAAAAGTCGGATTCCATCACGCGCGCACTTTCGGAAACCGAACAGCGCATGAGCGGAGACCTGGCCCGCCGTACCTCGGAAATCAACGAGGCGCTGGGCGTCAACCGGGACAGGCTTGCAGAAATCCTCGACGACAAGTCGATGGAAATCGCCACCTCCTTCGCGCTTGGCGAAGACCGCCTCGCCAGCATGCTGGACGAAAAGTCGACGTCAATCGCCAACACCTTCATCGATGCCGACGTCCGCATCGAGCAATCCTTCGCGGCCCGCGCCGAAGCGATCCGTAACGCCTATGCCGATAACCAGCTCAATCTCGACCAGTCGCTCGAAAACCGGACGGCCGAGATTGCCCGCGTCCTCGAAAGCGGCGGCGATCGCCTCGAACAAACCGTCGGCAGCGCAAGCGGCCGGATCGAGACCGCACTCACAACCGGCGCACAGCGTTTCGAAACGGGCATGGCGGACGGGCTGGAGCGCGTCGAAGCCGTTCTCGGCTCGACTCAGGAGCGTATCGCCGCAACCATCGGCCTTGGTCACCAGCAGCTGGAAACGACGCTCAGTTCCGGTTACGAGCAGATCCGCGACACCCTGGACGAACGCACGAAGTCGCTCGCGACAACGCTCGGCGACGCCCAGAGCCAGATCGGCGACCTGATGCAGGACCAGGTCACCTCCTTCGGAACCTCGATCGCGGCCAGCGCCGGAATGCTCGAAATGTCGCTCGAGACGCAGCAGAGCGCGCTGCGCGGCGCTATCGACACTGCGGGGCAGTCGCTCGAAGAACGTCTGCGCGACAATGTCGGTACGCTCGCCGTCCGGCTTTCCGATGCCGCGAGCGAAATCGGCCGCTCGGCCGATGCCTTCTCCAACCGCATCCGTCAGACGGTCGGCGGGGTTCAGGGCGCACTCGAAGAAACCGGTAGCCGCATCGAATCGACGTTCGGCGGGCTCGAAGGCCGGATCCGGGGCGAAATCCTCGAGGCGGCTCAGCTCGTCGACGAGGCCGGCGTCAATCTTTCCGCCACGCTGACCAACCGCACGGCCGATCTGGAACGTGTCGCGGTCGAGGCTTCGGACCGGATCACCGAGACCATGGACGGCCGCACCGCCCGTATCGAGGAACGCCTCGGCACGATCGACCGCGCGCTGACCATCGGTCTCGACAACGTCACCAAGACCATAGAAAGCAAGGCCGTCGGCCTTGCCTCGACACTGCGCGAAGCAGTGGGCGCCGCGGCCCAGAGCATGGACAGCGAAGCCACCCGCTCCGCCGAAGTGCTGGCTCGTGCCGGTGCCGAGTTCACCGAGGAACTGAGCAGCCGCAACGCCGAATTTACCAAGGCGATCGAGGAACGTTCGACCCAGATCGTCGGCCGGATCTCGGAAACCCAGAACCGGCTCGCCGGACAGGCAGCAACGGTGGCGCTCGCCTTCTCGGAAGCCGGCAACGCGATCGTCCACAAGGTTGCGGAAGCCGATAGCCTGGTGAAACGCCAGGTCACGGCAATCTCCGAGGCACTCGACGAAGCGCAGAAGGCGCTCGACTCGCGCGGCGACGGCATTCGCACCACGCTGGCCGATACCGCAAGCCAGCTCGACACCGCCATGGACGCCGTCGACCGCGCACTTGCAGCCCGCGGCGAAGCCATCCACACGGCCCTCGACGCCCGTGCCCGCGATCTGAACTCCATGCTTGCCGGCCGCTCGGCTGAACTGACCCGCCTTCTCGACGAAAAGGCGAAGCCGATGGTCGAGGAATATGCCGCGACCGGCCGCACTGCCATCGAACAGATGACGAATGCCGCCCAGCAGGGTGCAGAACGGCTGTCCGCCGTGGCACAGGAAACGGCTGCACGGCTTTCCTCCGCCGCAGATGAGACGACCGCGCGGCTTTCTTCCGCGGCGGAAGACACGACCACACGCCTTGCCTCCGCGACGGAAGAATCGACTGCGCGCATCCGCAACGAGAACTCGGCGCTTGTCGATGCGATCGCTGCGCGGACCAACGAAACGCTCGCCGCCATCACCCAGCGGACCGAAAGCGCCGCCGGCACCATGCGTCACGTCGAACAGGGCCTGTCAGCCAGCGTCAACAGCCTCATCGACAAGCTGGCGGAAAGCAATTCGAGCATTTCGGCGCTGGTCCAGGAGTCCGCAAAGGAACTCGGCAGCACCGCCGATGCCGTCGCCCACCATCTTTCGGAGGCCGACCGCAAGCTCAGCGTCACGGCTAACCGGTTCGTTCAGTCGGCAACCAACTCCGCCGATATCGTTTCCGGCTCGACCCGCATGCTCGAAGACAATATCGGCCGCATGTCGGACGTATTCGGCAATACGCTCGAGCAGGTCAGCAGCCTCGTCGGCCGTTTCGACGACCACTCGAGGGTGCTGGTCGAAGCATCCGAACTCCTCGGTGCGGCCCAGTCCAACCTTGTCAGCACGCTGGACGAACGCCAGAATGCGCTGCGCAACCTGTCGACCGGCCTGGTCAAGCGTTCCGAGGAAATCGAGACGACGATGCGCAGCTTGACGACCCTGGTCGATGGCGCCTTCGAGCGGGCAGAAGAACGTTCGCTGCAGGTCGGCTCGCGGCTTCGCGAAAGCCTGCATGCCTCGTTTGCCGATATCGGCCGGACGCTCGGGGAAACCCAGCATCGCGCCGAAGTTACCGCCGATGCGATGCGCGAAGCGCTGATCAGCGCCGGCAGCGACGCCAACCACGCCATCGAGACGACACTGTCCGATGCCGAGAAGCGCACCCGCGACCTTTCCGAGCGGATGCGCGGCAGCATTTCGCAGTCGCTCAACGACGTCGAGCAGCTGCTGTCGGATGCCACCACACGCTCCGGCAGCGCCGCGGAACAGCTGCGCGACACGCTCCGGGAATCGGTCGAGGAAGCCATCAGCCGCTTCGCCGGCGCAACCGACGAAATCCGCCGCTCGGCGCAGGATATCCGCCGCGAGCTGGATACGACCCGCACCGAACTGAAGCGCGGCGCCTTCGACCTGCCGGAAGAAGCCAAGGAAAGTGCGGCCGCCATGCGGCGTGCCGTCGCCGAGCAGATCAAGGCGCTGCAGGACATCTCGGCGCTGGTCGGCCGCTCGACGCAGAACTTCGAGATCTCCGAAGCTTCGGCACCGCGCCAGGCGCCTGCTCCCGCTCCGCAGCCGGCTCCTGCCCGTCCGCAGCCTCAGCCCGCCGCCGCAGCCATCCCGCAGCCGGCTCCGCCTGCGCCACGCAATGATCCCTATGTAGGGAACGCCCTGCGCGGCACGCTGCCCCTCGATCGCCAGCCGCAGGCGCCCGTCACCCGCGCGCCGGAGCCACGCAGCACCGACGGCGGCTGGATCAGCGACCTGCTGCGCGGCGCATCGCGCGACGAGATGGCGGAGACACCGCCGGCACCCCGTCAGCAGCCGCAGCCGGCACCACGTGCCGCCGAACCGGCCCCAGCTCCGCGCGGCAACGGCGACAACCGCAACCCGCGCCACATGGTGGAATCGCTGAACTCGCTGTCGGTCGATATCGCCCGCGCCATCGACCATGACGCCTCGGTCGACCTGTGGCGGCGTTACCAGCGCGGCGAGCGCGACGTCTTCACCCGTCGCCTCTACACGCTGAAGGGCCAGCAGACCTTCGACGAGATCAAGCGCAAGTACGACCGCGAACCGGAATTCCGCACCGCCGTCGACCGCTATATCGCCGATTTCGAAAAGCTGCTCGCCGACGTCGCCCGCACCGACCGCGACAAGACGGTAACCCAGAGCTACCTCACCTCGGATACGGGCAAGGTCTACACGATGCTGGCCCACGCCGCCGGCCGGTTCAACTAAGAGCCGGGTCTGACATACGAAGACAAAAGGCCGCCTTTCGGGGCGGCCTTTCTGTTTGGTAATACCAAGGTCCCGATCAGATATTGATGTCAAGAAGCGGCAAAGGCAGATCGGATTTCCGGCTGCTGGCAAAAAGGACATGCAAAGGTCTCGGCCGCCTATCCCACGGTCCGTCTTCGGTCACCGGCTTGGCCCATTGGGCGCCAACCGCGTCGAGTAAACTTGCGAACCTTTGGAAAAGATTGGGATTACGGCGATATAGGGAGACGCCATTCAATACGACAATGTTGATGCTACCGGCTTCGATCCACGACAGGTCGCGCATGGCATCATAAAAACCGTCCCAGTTAAGTTGGCTATAGGGCATAGACAAACCTCGGATCACGGCAGCGAAGAGATCTTCGTCTTCCGCACATCCGTGAAAGTCGATTTTGCGCGGTTGGGTGCAGTCGCTCAAGGCGCCGATACGGCGAGACAAGGTCTCCCCGTCGGCAGTGCACTGGATCACGTAGGGCCGGTCCGTGGAATTTAAAACATCCCTGAACCGGACTTTGGCCATTGATGCATCACATCGACTTCAGCGACCAGTCGACGATCTCCGCGCCGACCTTGGCGAAGGCGCGATCCAGCGCCTCGATGAAATGGCGGTTCTCGGCGCCCGAGACCGGAGACGTCGCCTTGAACACGCTCTGGGCGCGCACCGTGCCGTTGCGGTCGTTGAGGATTTTTGCCGAAATCTCGACATTGGCGAGGCGGGGGCTGCCGGCGGTCACCTCGAAGGCGCGGATATCGGTCACGACCTGGTAGTCGATCGCAAGGCCCTGCCCCGGCTTGCCGACGCCGCCGAGGCGGCCGGAGTTTTCAAAGGCTTCGACCAGCTTCGACTGGACGAGGGCCGGCAGGCGGTCGCCCCAGCGGGAATCGGCAAGATACTGGATCTCGGAGGGCGAAACGCGCACGATCACCTGCTCGCTGTTCAGCAGCTTCAACGCCGTGGGTTCCGGCACCAGGATCTGCCGGTTGCGGGCGGAAGCACCCTGGCCCGAGGGAGTGATCGACAGATCGAACGTGTCGTTGTTCGCCTTACT
The DNA here is from genome assembly GCF_000732195.1 of Neorhizobium vignae. Taxonomy (GTDB): domain Bacteria; phylum Pseudomonadota; class Alphaproteobacteria; order Rhizobiales; family Rhizobiaceae; genus Neorhizobium; species Neorhizobium vignae. The sequence goes on along the minus strand of NZ_JNNU01000007.1, from coordinate 80,516 downwards.
GCCGCAGCCGCTCACCAGAGCCGCAATCAGCGGCAGGACAAGCAAAGCCGAGGCGCGGGTCGCCGCACGTCGCATCAGTAACTCCGAACCGGTCATCAAAACCCCACTGTCAAACACTGAAAACGCCGCGCTTACCGCCGCGTCCTGCCGTCATATTCCTTCACCGTCTCGCCGCCGAAGATCAGCCGCTGCGGGTTCTGGTCGAAATTGGTGATCGTCTGGTCGAGCGACTGCACCGTGCGGCGCGCGTCGTTGACCAGCGTCTGGATGTCCCTGAGGCCGCCTGCCGAGAAGCGCGACAGGTTGTCGGCGATCGGCCCGACCCGGGCATTGATATTGTCGGCGACGGCGCGGAAGGATTCCAGCGTCTTGCGCGCCTCGGCAAACAGGCCCTGCGAGTCGTCGCTCGACACAAGTCCGTCCACCTTGGCAAGAATGCCGTCGACGCGGCTCGAAGCGTCGTTGAGCTTCTTTGCCAGATCGGTGAAATCGCCGATCGCGCGGTCGATATCGTCCTTCCGGTGAGCGAAATTGTCGACCACGCTGCGGGCCGAGCCCATGGTCTGGCGGGCATCCTCGGAAGCTGCGGTAATATTGCGGATCGTCGTTGCGACCTGATCGGTATTGACGGCACCCAGAACGGTATCGGCGCGCTTCAGAAGGACCTGGGCGTCAGCTCCCACCTTCTCGAAATTGGCGGCGGCGTTCCGGACATTGGTCACCAGATCGTCGAACTTGTCGGAGGCGGTGGCGATATTGCGCGTGGCGCGCTCCGTATTGGAGACCACGGCATTGATCTTTTCCGCATCGATCGCGCTCACCAGCCGTTCGGCGGCTGCAAGCGTGGAGTTCAGCGTTCCGGAGACCCGGTCGATCGTCGTGGAAAGCGTCGCGAGGCTGTTCAGGAACTTGTCGATACTGTCGGAATTCTGGGCAAGCGCCGAGGTGAAGGTTTCCACATTGCGGATTGTCTGGGTCAGCGGACCTCTGGCATCGGCGACGAAGCCTTGAATATCGCTGATCGCCGCGTCTGCCCGGTCGAGGATCTTGTCGGCGGTGGCGAGCAGGTTGGTGACGCTCGACTGCTCGGCGATCAGCACGGCCGGACGGCCGGTCTCGATCGATTTCTGGAGGATGTTCTCTTCCCCCTTGGCGCCGCCGGAAAGCTCGATATAGGCAGCCCCCGTCAGGCCCTGCACTTCGAGTGCAGCCTGGGTGGACTGATAGACGGGCGCATCGGCCCGCACTTCGGTGAAGGCGATCGAATAACGGGGATCGTCCGGATCGATCGTGAGGCTGCGCACCGAACCCACGGGAATGCCGTTGAAGCGAACCGGAGAGCCGACCGACAGGCCGTTGGCCGAGCCCGGGATGCGGATCGCCAGTTCAGCCGTCGGTCCGCCGCGGCCGGATTGCGCCATCCAGTAGACGAAGCCGAAAGCGGCAGCAATCACCAGCAAGGTGAAGAAACCGACAAGGGCGTAGTTGGCTCTCGTTTCCATAGATTACGTCACTCTTCTACTTCTGCCGCAGGCTGCTTTTCTTGGACCACGACTGACCGCGCCCGCTTGCCGCGGAAATAGGACTGTACCCATGGATCGTCACAGGCAAACATATCCTCTAGCGTACCTTCCACCAAGACCCGTTTCTCGCCGAGCACAGCTATTCTGTCGCAGACGGAGAAGAGGCTATCGAGGTCGTGTGTCACCATGTAGACGGTCAGGCCCAGCGTGTCGCGCAACCTGGCGATCAGCGCATCGAAATCGGCAGCGCCGATCGGGTCGAGGCCGGAGGTCGGCTCGTCGAGGAAAACCAGGTCCGGATCGAGCGACAGGGCCCGCGCCAGTGCGGCGCGCTTGATCATGCCGCCGGACAGTTCCGAGGGATATTTGTCGGCTGCGTCAGGCGGCAGGCCGACCATCTCGATCTTCAGGTAGGCGAGCTCATCCATCAGCGACTGCGGCAGGTCGAGATATTCGCGCATCGGCAGCTGAATGTTCTCCTTCACCGTCAGGGCCGAGAACAGCGCTCCATGCTGGAAGAGCACGCCGAGCCGCGTGTCGAGCGCCATGCGCTCGTCTTCCGAAACGGTGTCGTAGTCGGCGCCGAGGATGTGGATCGTGCCGGAACGGTGCGGCAGAAGGCTGAGCACGGTGCGCATCAGCACCGACTTGCCGGTGCCGGATGCACCGACGAAGCCAAGGATCTCGCCGCGATAGATGTCGAGGTTCAGGTGGTCGAGCACCAGCTTGTCGCCGAAGCCGACCGTCAGGTCGCGCACCGACAGAACGACCTGCCGGCCGTTCGCCTTGTCCACCATCTCGGCCTGCGGTGCCTCTTGCAAACCCTTCTCCATCAGAAATTGATCGCGGAATAGAAGAGGGCGAACATCGCATCCATGAAGATGACGGCGAAGATCGATTTCACCACAGAGGTGGTGACGTGCTGGCCGAGCGATTCGGCGCTGCCGCCGACCTTCATGCCCTCGACGGCGGCAACGATGCCGATCGCGAGCGCCATGAATGGCGCCTTGATCATGCCGGAGGCAACGGACGTATGGTCGATCGCTTCGTGGAGGCGCGAGAGATAGGTATCGAAGGTAATGCCGGAATAGACGAGGGCGACGACGGCCGCCCCGAACAGCGCCGAAAAATTGGCGATGATCGTCAGAAGCGGCAGCGCCACGGTCAGGGCCACGAGGCGCGGGAAGATCAGCACGCCGATCGGATTGAGGCCGATCACCGTCAACGCATCGATCTCTTCGCGCATCTTCATCGAACCGATTTCGGCGGTGATGGCGCTGCCGGAACGGCCGGCGATCATGATCGCCGTCAGGAGCACGCCGATCTCGCGAAGCTGCAGGATGCCGACGAGGTCGACGACGAAGATCTCGGCGCCGAAATACCGCAGCTGGAAGGCGCCCTGCTGGGCGATGATCGCTCCGATCAGGAAGGACATCAGCACGATGATCGGCACGGCACGCACGCCCATGCGATCGATATGAGTGACGACCGAGGCCGGCGAGACGCCGGCGCCACGGCCGAACTTCATCTGCGCACCGCGAACCGCCGATCCCAGAATGTGCATGGCCGCATAGAAATCACCGCCGAGCGAAACCATCACCTCGCCGATCGGCCCAAACAGCCGCTCGAACAGGTTTCCCTTTGGCCCGTCGTCCACAGGTGGTGCAGGAGTATGTTCGGGCAAGACGCCGATCAACTCGCGGATCGGGCCTTCGCCGCCCACCAGGGCAGCTTCCCCGCCCTGCCCGCCCTTGGCGGTCATCAGCCTGCGGATCAGCCAGGCGCCGGCGGTATCGACGCCGGTTATGCCGGTAAGATCGATCTCCACCTTTCCCTGGCTCTTGGCCTGTTCGAACTGCTCGAACTCCTTGAGCACCGGCCCGATCGTCGGACCACGCCATTCGCCGGCCAGCACGTACCGCTCGCCGCCGTCGCCGGGCATAGATTCGGCCTTGATTTCGGCTGGCTGGAACGTCACGTGTTTCTTTCGCGTTTCAAGCTTGTCTGAAGTTTCAATATCATGCGGTTGATCGCACTTTCGAGACCGGCAATATAGCCACCTCATAGGGATTTGCCATAAACGGGACGCGTAAAACCATGAGCCGTCACCTCCAAGCCACAATAGAAACCTTTCCGATCGCCGGTTCCTTCACGATTTCCCGTGGCTCCAAGACCGAAGCGGAGGTGATTACCTGCACCGTCAGTGAGGACGGCGTTTCCGGCCGCGGCGAATGCGTGCCCTACAAGCGTTACGGCGAGAGCCTGGACGGTGTGATGGCGGACATAGAAGCGGTCGCCGATGCCATCCGTGCCGGTCTGACACGCGAAGAATTGCGGAGGCGGATGGAGCCGGGTGCCGCGCGAAATGCCGTCGACTGCGCTCTCTGGGATCTCGAGGCGAAGCTGAGCGGGCAGCGTGTTGCCGATATGATCGGCGCTACCAGCCGCAAACCCTTCGTCACCGCCTTCACGCTGTCGCTCGGGGAACCGGAGGCCATGGCTGCCGAAGCAGCCAGGAATGCGCAACGTCCGCTTCTTAAAGTCAAGCTCGGAACCGACAACGACGAAGCGCGGCTGAGGGCCGTTCGTGACGCCGCGCCGGCCACGCGGATCATCGTCGATGCAAACGAAGGATGGACCGAGGAAAACCTCGCCCACCACATGGCAATCGCCGCCGAAACCAATGTGTCGCTGATCGAACAGCCGTTGCCAGCCGGGCGGGACGCGGCGCTCGGCCGTATCCGCCGCCTCGTTTCCGTCTGCGCCGATGAAAGCGTGCATGCGACCAGTGACCTGGAAAGCCTTCGCGACCGGTACGACGCGGTCAACATCAAGCTCGACAAGACCGGCGGGCTCACCGAAGCCCTCGCCATGAAGGCGGAAGCACAGCGGCTCGGATTTGCCGTGATGATCGGCTGCATGGTCGGCTCCTCGCTCGCCATGGCGCCGGCCGTGCTGCTTGCCCAGGATGCGGACTATGCGGATCTCGACGGGCCGCTGTTGCTTTCCCGCGACCGGCCGGACGGGCTGCGCTACGAAGGGTCCCTCGTCTACCCGCCGGAATCGACCCTCTGGGGCTGAATTCTTGCCGCAAGCGCGATGATCGACAGGCCGACCAGCGCCAGGATCGACATCGCCACGTAGCTCGGCGGGCCGAACTGACGGTAGAGCAGGCCGGAAAGCACCGTCGCAAGCGCAAGAAAGACGCCGTTATAGAAGACATAGGCGCCCTGCATCGAGGCTTCCTGGTCCTCGCGCACCGCCTCGACCAGCCGGTGCTGGATGCCGATATGGACGAAGGCGAACGTGAAGGCGTGAGTGGCCTGCAGCGCCAGATATCCCCAGAAGTCGAGCGGCATCGGAAAGAGCGTCCAGCGGACCACCGCGACCGCGCATCCGACCCGCATCAGCGTCCAGGGAGAAATCCGTCTGGCGATCCAGCCCGCCGCGAAAAAGACGATGATCTCCGACACGACGGCCGCGCTCCACAGGACGCCGATCGAGCCGCTCGAAAACCCGATCTGCTGCCAATGGATGGTGCCGAACGTATAGAACATGCCGTGCCCCGCCTGCGCCACCGACGCGCCGATCATCAGCACGTGCAGGTCGAGCCTTCTGAGCGAGCTTTGCTGAGGCATCCTGTCCGGGTCCGGCCTTGCAACCGCCCGGCCGAGCTTCGGAGCCGCGAATGCAACGGCGACGGTCAGGAGAAAACCGACCGCTATCGCCCATGGAATGGCCTGGAAACCCCAGAAGCCGCGGAGTTCGCCGACGAGCAGCGCCACGGCCACGAAGCCGACCGAGCCCCACACGCGCATCGAGCCATACTGGAAACCCCAGCGCCGGACGCCGCTGACGGCGATCGATTCGACGATCGGCGCATAGGGTGCGAAGACCGCCGCCTGAACGGCGATGACGATGAGAACCGGCCAGAAATCGCGGGTGAAGAACATGGCGAACGCCGTCAGCAGCGACAGGGCACCGGACCAGGCGAGCATCAGGGTCCGTTCCGTCATGCGGTCGGCAAGCAGACCGGCCACCGGGGCCGCAGCCACCCGCAGGAAAAGCTGGGCTGCGAGCACGAGGCCGATTTCGAATTCGGTAAAGGCAAGCCCGTCGAGCCAGACGGGCAGATAGGGCAGAATCACTCCGTTCACCCCGAGCGGCGCCCCATAGGCGATCGCACAGCGCAACTGGAAGAACCGGGGCGCTGTCTGCGCCGTATTTGAGGGAATCACGATTTCACGGGTGGGTTGCTGAAGTTTCAGCTTACCTAACACACACCCTTGTGCCTGCCTATGGCAAGATATAGCCCTGAGGCTGGCCCGTCCGTCTGTTGCAGGCCGCTCACGCCGCCTGCATGTCCTCGACGGATTGCGGCGCCGGCAGGGACTTGATCTCCGCCGTGGCGGCGACGTTCTGCCAGGAGATCATCTCCAGCGTGCCGTCGAAGTTTTCGGCGATCGCCGTGCAGCTTTCCACCCAGTCGCCGGTATTGACGTAGTGGATGCCGTCGATGTCTTCCATGACGGCATGATGGATATGGCCGCAGATGACGCCATCGACATTGTTGCGGCGGGCTTCGTCGGCGACGACCCGCTGGAACTCGCCGATGAAATTGACCGCGTGCTTGACCTGCAGCTTGGCCCAGGCGGAGAAGGACCAGTAGGGCATGCCGAGGCGGCGGCGGATGGCGGCGAGCCCGATATTGATGACGATCGCCGCGTCATAAGCCCAGTCGCCGAGATAGGCGAGCAGGCGGGCGTTGCGGACCACGACGTCGAATTCGTCGCCATGCAGGACCAGGTATTTCTTGCCGTCGGCCATCTCGTAGATTTCGCGCTCGGCAACTTCGATGCCGCCGAAATGCGTGCCCGGGAAGGAACGTAGGAATTCGTCGTGGTTGCCGGGGATGTAGACGATGCGGGTGCCCTTGCGCGCCTTGCGCAGCAGCTTCTGAACCACGTCGTTGCAGCCCTGCGGCCAGTACCAGTTGCGCTTCAGCCGCCAGCCGTCGATGATGTCGCCGACCAGGAAGATGGTATCCGCTTCATGATAGCGCAGGAAATCCAGGAGGAAGTCCGTTCGGGCTGCCTTGGAGCCCAGATGAACGTCTGAAATGAAGAGCGTTCTGAAATGTCTTGTATCCATCTCACCGGTCACGAAGTCGTCCTTTCGCTGCCGCTTCTGTTGGCTTCAAAACCAGACTCGTGTTTCAGGATGATGACAGGGACCGGGAAAGGTGCATCCCGGCGCCCAATCGGCCATGTTCCAATTTCCGCCATGACCGCAAATTAGCTGCTGTCGCTTCCGGTCGATTGATGTAAGGAGAGGTCTCTCCTTTCGACCCCTCAGACACAAAACAAACAAGCCAGGAGGAACCATGAACGCGCAGGACAAACCGAAATCGCCGGCCGTGCCGGTCAGCGGCGATCTCGACGAACAGGCGCTGTTCTTCCACCGCTACCCGCGGCCCGGCAAGCTTGAAATTCAGGCCACCAAGCCGCTTGGCAACCAGCGCGACCTGGCGCTTGCCTATTCCCCCGGCGTTGCGGCACCTTGCCTGGCAATCCGCGACAATCCCGACATGGCGGCTTACTATACCGCCCGCGCCAATCTCGTCGCCGTCGTTTCGAACGGCTCGGCCGTGCTTGGCCTTGGCAATATCGGCCCGCTGGCTTCGAAGCCGGTCATGGAAGGCAAGGCCGTCCTCTTCAAGAAATTCGCCGGAATCGACGTCTTCGACATCGAGATCGACGCGCCCGGCATCGAGGCGATGGTCTCGACCGTTTCGGCGCTGGAGCCGACCTTCGGCGGCATCAACCTCGAAGACATCAAGTCGCCGGAATGTTTCGAAGTCGAGCGCCGGCTGCGCGAAAAGATGAACATCCCGGTCTTCCACGACGACCAGCACGGCACGGCGATCATCGTCGCTGCCGCCGTCTTGAACGGGCTGGAGCTCGCGGGCAAGAACATCGCCGACGTCAAGATCGTCACGTCAGGCGCGGGTGCTGCCGCGCTCGCCTGCCTGCATCTCCTCGTCTCGCTCGGCGCGAAAAAGGAGAATATCTGGGTCCACGACATCGAAGGCCTCGTCTATGACGGGCGCAATACGCTGATGGACGAGTGGAAGGAAATCTACGCCCAGAAGTCCGAAAAGCGTGTCCTTGCCGACAGCATCGGCGGCGCCGACGTGTTTCTCGGCCTCTCCGCCGCGGGTGTGCTGAAGCCCGAACTGCTGGCACAGATGGCGGAAAAGCCGCTGATCATGGCGCTTGCCAATCCGACGCCGGAAATCATGCCCGAGCTTGCCCGCGCCGCCCGCCCCGACGCGATGATCTGCACCGGCCGTTCGGACTTCCCGAACCAGGTCAACAACGTGCTCTGCTTCCCGTACATCTTCCGCGGGGCGCTCGATTGCGGCGCCCGGACGATCAACGAGGAAATGAAGATGGCGGCGGTCAAGGCCATCGCGGCGCTTGCGCGCGAGGAAGTCTCCGACGTCGCGGCGCGCGCCTATTCCGGCGAGACTCCCATCTTTGGAGCCGACTACCTCATCCCCTCGCCTTTCGACCCGCGCCTCATCCTGCGAATCGCACCGGCGGTTGCCAGGGCAGCTGCCGAGACCGGCGTCGCATCCCGGCCAATCCAGGATTTCGAAGCCTATCTCGACCAGCTGAACCGCTTCGTCTGGCGCTCCGGCTTCGTCATGAAGCCGATCTTCAGCGCCGCCAAGGTTTCTGAAAAGAACCGCGTGATCTTCTCCGAAGGCGAGGACGAACGCGTCTTGCGCGCCGCCCAGGTTCTGCTCGAGGAAAAGACGGCGACCCCGATCCTGATCGGGCGCCCTTCCGTCATCGAGGCGCGGCTTGCCCGTTTCGGCATCCGCATCCGCCCGAATGTCGATTTCGCCGTGGTCAACCCGGAAGACGATCCGCGCTATCGCGACTATGTCGACGAATATTTCGCACTGGTCGGCCGCGAAGGCATCAATCCGGAAGCGGCGCGCACCATCGTGCGCACCAACAATACGGTGATCGGCGCGCTGGCGGTCAAGCGCGGCGATGCGGACGCGCTGATCTGCGGCGTCGAGGGCCGTTTCGACAAGCATCTCAGCGACGTGAACCAGATCATCGGCAAGCGGCCGGATGTCTGCGCCTTCTCCGGCCTCAGCCTGGTGATCTCGCAGCGCGGCGCGATGTTCTTCACCGACACGTTCGTGAACTACAATCCATCCGCGCAGGAGATCGCCGAGATCACCATTCTGGCGGCAGAGGAAATCCGCCGGTTCGGCATCACCCCGAAGGCGGCGCTGATCTGCCACTCGAACTTCGGTTCGCGCGATTCCGAAAGCGCCCAGAAGATGCGGGCGGCCCTGAAGCTGGTGCGCCAGCGAGCGCCGGAGCTGGAAGTGGACGGCGAAATGCAGGGTGGCTCGGCATTGTCGGAAACGCTGCGCAAGCGGGCCATGCCGGACAGTTCGCTGACCGGCGAAGCCAACCTGCTGGTTTTCCCGAATCTCGATGCGGCAAACATCTCGCTCGGTCTGGTCCGTAACCTCACGGACGCTCTGCATGTCGGCCCCATTCTCCTCGGGGCAGCCCAGCCGGCGCATATCCTGTCGTCCTCGGTGACATCCCGCGGCGTGGTGAACATGGCGGCGCTCGCCGTCGTGGAAGCCTCGCAGCCAAATCTGCAGGTTCAATCCTGAGTTGAAATTCTTCCCCTGCTTTGGCGCGGGCCCTTTCGGGGGCTCGAGCGGCACTCGGGATCGATTTCACCATGCGGTGATCACGGCTTTATGAGATTATCAACCGGCACGTTCCATGATGCCATCTCCCATCTAAGGAGAGGATGCCGGAATTGCCGATACCGCTTCGCGGCCTGCTGACCATACCGCTCTTGCTTCTGCCGGCCGCAGCGCTGGCGGGAGACCCTGCCGTTTGTGCAGCCCTTTACCGGAAACTTGGAAACAGCCCGCAGATCATCGGCAGCACGTCTCTGGCACGCAGCTATGCCCAGCAGCTTGGCGAATACAATGCCGATATCCGGGAATTGCGGGTCGACATGCGCCGCGCCGGCTGCGGCAATGGCAGCGTCGTGGTTCTGGGTGGCCCGAATGCCGAGGTCTGCGGCCAGATGCGGGATGCGCTGGACAGAATGGAACAGAGCCGCGACGCGCTGGCGGCGGAACGGAACAGTTCCCGGCAGATGATCCTGCCCTCGGAAGAGCGGAATGCCATTCTCGCCGCCATCCGCGAGCAGCGCTGCATTCCCTCCTTCGAGCCGCTGCCGCCTGTTGTCGACGACCGCCGCAAGGTGCCGGGCATCGAGCTTCCGAGAGAAGAACAGCCCTATTCGGGGATCACCAACCTGCGCACCCGCCCGCCGCAAAAGCCGCAGGCAGCCGCTGCCCAGCCGCCGGTGCTCACGCCGCCGCCGGACCGGCCATACGATCCGAACAAGAAGGTGCGCACCGTCGGGCCGGCTTTCCTGCCCGAAGCGGATATCGACCTCAGCAATCCGAAAACGGCAGGACCGCAGCCGCAGCAGTGATTAGCGGTTTTCCCAGCGATCCTGAAAGATCAGCTCCTCTAGGGCCAACCGCTGGCGCCAGCCCTTGAGCGCCAATTCCGGCTCGCCATAGAGTTGATCGACATAACCGAGGCAGAGCCACGCGACGATCTCGATGCGGTCGGGAATGCCCAGCAGTGCGCGCACGTCCTCCTCGCGAAAGATGCTGACCCAGCCGACACCGACGCCCTCGGCCCTTGCCGCAAGCCACAGGTTCTGCACGGCGCAGACGGTCGAATAGACGTCCATGCGCGGATTATGGGTACGGCCGAGCACGACCGGGCCGGCGCGATCCGGATCGCAGGTGATGCAGATCGACAGCGGCGCCTTGACGATGCCTTCGAGCTTGAGGCTGCGATAAAGGTCGCGGCTTTCCTCGGCAAACATCTCCGCGGCCTCGTCGTTGGCGCGCGAGAAGGCAGCCCGGGCCGCCTCCCGGATCGCCGGATCGCGGATGAGGATGAAATTCCAGGGCTGCATGAAGCCGACCGAGGGTGCCGAATGCGCGGCGCCAAGCAGCCGCATCACAAGGTCGTCCGGCAACGGGTCCGGCAGGAACTGGTCGCGCACGTCGCGGCGCGTCTCGATCGCCCGGTAAACGGCCGCGCGCTCGGCCTTCGAAAATTCACCGGCAGGCAGCAAGGCATGCTCGAAAGGATCAGGCTGCATCGTTAGTCCCCAACAATGCCGTCGCTCCCTTGCCTTTCGGAAGCAAGGAGAGGTCCGAAACCTTTCCGCCGTCCGCGCGGGCTGGTCTATCTCGTCAGGCCGGTCTTCTGACTTGGCTTCGTCCGCCTCCACCGCCGCCTTCCCGGTTTCCCAGTGGCTTTCATATCCTGCGGCCGAGCGTCCACCTCACAGCGTTGGGCACGTTCCGGTTCCACCCCGGATTCCCGATTCTCCGGCTTGTCGCCGGCACCTGACGGGATCGGTTATGCCCTTACGCCATCCTCGGCGCAAGGCGCTCATGCGACGGGGAAATAGCGCACATAGGCAAACTCATCGCCATCAGGCGACCAGTTCGGCGAATTCATCGTGCCCTGCCCGCCGAAGAGCTCGAACAGCGTTTCGACATTGCCGCCGTCCATGTCCATCAGCCGGACGCGAACGTCGAGATCGCGCGGGTGGTCGAAGACATCGGCGTCGTAGGAGACGAAGACGATCTTGTCACCCTTCGGTGACGGATGCGGAAACCAGTCGCCGTAACCACCGTCGGTGATCTGCTCGGCCATGCCGCCTGCGGCCGGGACGCGCCAGATCTGCGTCAGTCCGGTGCGACTGGAATTGAAATAGATCCATTTCCCGTCCGGCGAAAAATCCGGCCCGTCATTGCGTCCCTCACCGAACGTCAGCCGCGTCTCCTCGCCGCCTTCGATGCCGATCGTATAGATGTCGAACTCGTCGCCGCGGATGCCGCAATAGGCGAAGCTTTTCCCATCCGGCGACCAGCCATGCCAGTAGGAGGGCAGGTTCAGGGTTACCAGACTTGGCACGCCGCCACCGGCGGGAAGGACATAGATCGCGGACTTGCCGAACTCTACCTTGTCGGAAATGGCGATCAGCGAACCGTCCGGCGAAATGCCGTGGTCGTTGTTGCATTGGCGGGCAAATCCGGTATCGACCAGAGCGGGGCCGTTATCACCGTCCGGAGACAGACGATAGATCAGGCCCTCGCTGTTGAGCATCAGGTAGCGCCCGTCGGGCGACCAGTTGGGCGCCTCGAACAGGGCTTCCGTCTGCCAGACCACCCGCATCGTCCTCGTTCGAATATTGAAGATCTCGACCGAGCTGCGCAGGGCCATGATCCTCTCCTAGCGATCGCGGAAACGGTTGGTGATCGGATAGCGCCTGTCGCGGCCGAAATTCTTCTTGGTGATCTTGACGCCCGGCGCCGATTGGCGCCGCTTGTATTCGGCGAGATAGAGCAGGTGCTCGATCCGGTGAACGGTAGCGATGTCGTGGCCGCGGGCGATGATCTCTTCCGTGCCCATCTCCAGCTCGACCAGGCATTCCAGGATGTCGTCGAGCACCGGATAGGGCGGCAGCGAATCCTGGTCGGTCTGGTTGGGTCTGAGTTCCGCGGACGGCGCCTTGGAGATGATGTTCTTCGGGATCACCTCGCCGCTCGGGCCGAGAGCCGTCGGCGGCAGGTGTTGGTTGCGCCAGGCGGCCAGCGCATAGACCTGCATCTTGTAGAGGTCCTTGATCGGGTTGAATCCGCCGTTCATGTCGCCGTAGAGGGTCGCATAACCGACCGACATTTCCGACTTGTTGCCGGTCGTGACCACCATCGAGCCGAACTTGTTGGAGATCGCCATCAGGATCGTGCCGCGCGCACGGCTCTGGAGGTTCTCCTCGGTAATGCCCTCCTCGGTCCCCTCGAACAGTTCGGCCAGCGCCGACGAAAAACCGTCCACCGGCTCGGCGATCTGCACGATGTCGTAACGGCAGCCGAGCGCTCTCGCGCAATCGGCCGCGTCCTTCAGCGAATCCTCGGAGGTGTAGCGATAGGGCAGCATCACCGTGCGGACCCTCTCCTCGCCGAGCGCATCGACGGCGATCGCCGCGCAGATGGCGCTGTCGATGCCGCCGGACAGGCCGAGCACGACCGACTTGAAGCCGTTCTTGTTGACGTAGTCGCGGAAACCAAGAAGGCAGGCGCGATAGTCCGCCTCCTCCTTTTCCGGAATGCGCGCCATCGGCCCGCGGGCGCAGTGCCAAGTCTCGCCAATCCGTCTCCACTCGGTGACGGCAACGGCCGCCTCGAACTGGCTCATCTGGAAGGCGAGCGACTTGTCCACGTTGAAGGCGAAGCTGGCGCCGTCGAAGACCAGCTCGTCCTGGCCGCCGAGCTGGGCGGCGTAGATCATCGGTAGGCCGGTCTCGATCACCTGCTTCAGAACGACCTGATGGCGGATATCCACCTTGCCGCGATAATAGGGCGAACCGTTCGGCACCAGCAGGATTTCCGCCCCGCTCTCCGACAGGGTCTCGCAGACGCCGAGATCGCCCCAGATGTCTTCGCAGATCGGGATGCCGAGCCGGACGCCGCGGAAATTCACCGGCCCTGGCATTTCGCCGGCGATGAAGACGCGCTTCTCGTCGAACTCGCCATAGTTCGGCAGGTCGATCTTGTCGCGCACCGCGATCACCTTGCCGCCGTCGAGCACGGCGATCGAATTGTGCCGGCCTTCCGCGCTCTGGCGCGGGAAGCCGATGATGACGCCGGGGCCGCCGTCCGCCGTGTCGGCAGCCAGCTCCTCCACAGCCTTCAGGCAGGCCTTCAGGAAAGCCGGCTTCAGGACGAGGTCTTCCGGCGGATAACCGGACAGAAAGAGCTCGGTGAACAGGATGATATCCGCCTCTTCGCGGGCGGCATCCTTTCGGGCTTCTCGCGCCAGCGCCAGGTTGCCGGCGATATCGCCGACGGTCGGGTTGAGCTGGGCGACGGCGATGCGGAAAGTCTGGCTGATGTCCTGGGTCATGATACCGATTTAGCGTCAGCCGCAGACGGCGGCAACGTCGTTCCGAGAGTTTTTTGTCATTCAGGCGGATGCGGGGCGATCGCCCGGATAATGCGGTACGCCATCCTCCGGCAATTGGTAGAAATCCCCCTTGTCGGCACAATAGATATGCTCGCCCATGACAAGCCCGCTCGGCTGGTCGAAGGCGCCCGCCAGGATCGAAATGCTTGCCGCGCCCTTCGCCTGCCAGAACAGCGCAGAGCCGCATCGCGAGCAGAAGCCGCGCCGCGCCTCGTCGCTGGCGCGATACCAGCTCAGCGTCTCCTCGCCTTCGAGCGTCATGTTTTCGACGCGAACGCTGGTCGCCGCGTAATAAAGCCCGGTCTGGCGGCGGCATTGCGAACAATGGCAGGCCGTGACCGTCCGCAGCGGACCCACCGTCTCAAACCGGATCGCACCGCACAGGCAACGACCGCCGTTCTTCTGCTGCATGCAACATCCCCGACGAAAGCGATGCGCTCAGTCTCGCGAGCGGCGGCCTCAGGGTCAAATCTATTCGGCTGATAATGACCATCAGCGGAAGCAATACGAAGACACAGAAAAGGCCGGCGTCACCGCCGGCCTTCCCTGATTTCCAACAATCGAGCGCGGCGGTTCAGCCGTTGACGACCATCCGCTTTTCGTCGCGGCCGCTCTTCATCCGCTCGGCGAGCAGGAAGGCGAGTTCCAAGGCCTGGTCAGCGTTGAGGCGGGGATCGCAATGGGTGTGGTACCGGTCCTGCAGGTCGCCGGCCGTGACGGCGCGGGCACCGCCGGTGCATTCGGTGACGTCCTTGCCGGTCATCTCGATATGGATGCCGCCCGGATGGGTGCCTTCCGCGCGGTGGATCTGGAAGAAGCTTTCGACTTCCGACAGGATCCGGTCGAACGGCCGGGTCTTGTAGTTGTTGAGCGTAATCGTGTTGCCATGCATCGGATCACAGGACCAGACGACTTTCCTGCCTTCCCTCTCGACGGCGCGGATCAGCTTCGGCAGGCTGTCGGCGACCTTGTCGTAGCCGAAACGGCAGATCAGCGTCAGGCGACCGGCTTCGTTCGTCGGGTTGAGCGCGTCGATCAGCTCGATCAGGTTGTCGGGCTGCAGCGACGGACCACACTTGAGCCCGATCGGGTTCTTGATGCCGCGGAAATATTCGACATGCGCATGGTCGAGCTGGCGGGTGCGGTCACCGATCCATAGCATGTGGCCCGACGTCGCGTACCAGTCGCCCGAGGTGGAGTCGACGCGGGTGAAGGCCTCTTCGTAACCGAGCAGCAGGGCTTCGTGGCTGGTGAAGAAGTCCGTTTCGCGCAGGCTCGGCTGGTTTTCCGAGGTGATGCCGATCGCCGTCATGAAGTCCATGGTCTCGCTGATGCGGTCGGCGAGCTTGCGGTAACGTTCACCCTGCGGGCTGTCCTTGACGAAACCGAGCATCCACTTGTGAACGTTTTCGAGATTGGCGTAACCGCCCATCGCGAAGGCGCGCAGCAGGTTGAGCGTCGCCGCCGACTGCCGGTAAGCCATCATCTGGCGCTCCGGATCCGGCGTGCGGGCCGCCTCGGTGAACTCGGTGCCGTTGACGATGTCGCCGCGATAGGTGAGCAGCGTCTTGCCGTCCTGCGTCTCGTGCGAATTGCTGCGCGGCTTGGCGAACTGGCCGGCGATGCGGCCGACCTTGACGACCGGAAGCTGGGCGCCATAGGTCAGGACAACCGCCATCTGCAGGAACGAACGGAAGAAGTCGCGGATGTTGTCCGCCCCGTGTTCGACGAAGCTTTCTGCGCAGTCGCCACCCTGCAGCAGGAAGGCATTGCCTTCCGCGACACTGGCAAGCTGCTTCTTCAGGCGGCGGGCCTCACCGGCGAATACGAGTGGCGGAAAGGTCGCGAGCTGAGCTTCCGTCGCTGCCAACGCGCCCTTGTCCGGGAATTCCGGGACCTGCTGGATCGGTTTTTGCCGCCAACTGCTCGGGGTCCAATTCTGTGCCATCTCGCTCACCTGTTTCAGCCTCGGCCATCCTCTGCCGGGCAAGTCTTTAAAATCGAGGCGGCTTATAGACCTTAACAGCGGCGTTGCATAGCCGTTTTGCCCGCTTTCACCACCGGCCAGTCCCCCGCGAAAGACCTCGAATATCAAGCTGACGCCGTAGCCCGGCGGATCGCATGCAGTATGAAATCAGGACATGCCTTGAATTTTACTCTCGTTCTTAGCCACAATTTCACGAATTTGCGCGAGGTTCCTGCAGGGTTTTCTTGCTGGGGAGCAGGCAATGCATCCGATGACACGTTTATGGAAGGATCGCGGCGGCAATTTCGGCGTCATGACTGCCTTTCTACTGGTTCCGCTGATCGGAACGGCCGGCATGGCGCTCGATTTCGGCCACGCGCTCACCGTCAAGCAGCAACTCGTCGGCGCGGCCGATGCGGCCGCCGTCGGTGCGATCGCGGAAAAATCGAAGGCTGTCGCCCAGGCGATGCAGCTGCCGGGCGACGGAAGCGTGGCGCTCGATCCGGCCGAGGCCCGAAGCATCTTCCTCGGTCAGATGTTAGGCGAGCTTTCCACCCTGCCGGTGAACGTCGATATCGAGGTCGCGAAGAACAACGGCATCCTGACCTCGCGCGTGTCGTTCACCGCGACCTTGCCGACCACTTTCATGACGATCCTCGGCAAGGATGACATTACTGTATCCGGCCGGGCCACCGCGCAGTACCAGACGCCGTCGTTCCTCGACTTCTACATGCTGCTCGACAACACGCCTTCGATGGGGGTCGGGGCGACACCTGCGGACGTGGCCAGACTCCGGGCAGCCACCATCAACGGCCGCAACGGAAAAGACAAGGATTGCGCGTTCGCCTGTCACATCGTCTCGGAAAGCGGCGTCGAGGACAAGGACAGCTACTACAACCTCGCCAAAAAGATTGGAGCAACGATCCGCATCGACGTTGTGGCCGATGCGGTCGCCGCGCTGATGACGACCGCCAAAGACACCCAGACTGTTAACAGTCAGTTCCGGATGTCGGCTTACACGTTCGGGCGCTCCGCGCTCGACGCGAACCTCTTTACGGTCGCCAGTCCGACGACCGATCTGGAGGCCCTCGGCAAGGCCACGGAAAATATCGAGCTGATGAGCATCCCGAGTCACGATTACCCAAACAATCAGACTGACTACAATGCGGCTCTCACCGGCATCGACGAGAAGATCAAGTCGACGGGCAATGGCACCAGTACTGCCGACCGGCAGGCGATCGTCTTCCTGGTTGGCGATGGCGTCGGCGATGCGCAGCGCTCGAACTGCAAAAAGAAGCTGACCTACACGAAAAAGGGGTCGGAACAGCTGCCGCGTTGCATGGAACCGATCGACGTCGAATACTGCAACGACATAAAGCTCCGGGGCGTGAAGATTGCCGTGCTCTATACGACCTATCTGCCTCTGCCGGAGAACGGCTTCTACAACAACTGGATCGCCCCGTTCCAGCCAAGCATACCCAACAACATGCGGGCCTGCGCCACCGAAGGTTATTACTTCGAGGTGAGCCCGACCGAAGGTATCGCCGCCGCCATGAATACCCTTTTCCGCAAGATCGTCAGCGCGCCGCGCATCACCAGCTGACACCGCGCCGAAGCTGCGAGCGCGTCAGACGCGCTCGCCGTTCTTCACCCGGTAGCTCGGGTTGTACATCGTGACCAGCTCTTCCGCTGCCGTCGGATGGACGGCCATGGTGCGGTCGAAATCGTCCTTGGTGACGCCGGCCTTCAGCGAAATTCCCAGAAGCTGCGCCATCTCGCCGGCATCGTGGCCAAGGATGTGGGCTCCGACCACCTTGCGGCTTGCCGCGTCGACGACCAGTTTCATGATCATCTTTTCCGACCGACCCGAAAGCGTCGCCTTCATCGGCCGGAATTCGGCGCGGTAGATCTCGATCTCCGGATAGCGCTTGGCCGCCTCCTCTTCCGACAGGCCGACCGTGCCGATCTCCGGCTGCGAGAAGACGGCGGTGGCGATCAGGTCGTGGTCGGGAGCGGTCGGATTGCCCTTGTACTCGGTTTCGATGAAGCACATCGCCTCATGGATCGCCACGGGCGTGAGCTGTACCCGGTCGGTGACATCTCCGAGCGCATAGATATGCGGGACGCTGGTGCGGGAATATCTGTCGACGACGATGGCGCCGCGCTCGTTCATCTCGACGCCCGCGGCCTCCAGGCCCAGCCCGCTGGTATTCGGATCGCGCCCGAGCGCCAGCATGACGGTGTCGACCGCAATCGTCTCGCCGCTCATTGTCCTGGCGACAAGCCCACCGGCCGGCGCCCTGGTGACCTCCTCGATCACGTCCGTCAGCACGATGCGGATGCCCTTCTCGACCATCGCCTTGTGCAGGCCCTGGCGCATGTCGTGGTCGAAGCGCGACAGGATCTCCTTGCCGCGATAGATCAGCGTCACGTCGACGCCGAGGCCGTGGAAGATGTTGGCGAATTCGACCGCGATATAACCACCGCCGGCAATCAGGATGGAGCGCGGCAGTTCGGGCAGATCGAAAGCCTCGTTGGACGAGATGCAGAGTTCATGGCCGGGCAGCGCCGCATGCGGGTTGGGCGCGCCGCCGGTGGCGATAACGATCTTTTCGGCAGTGACCGTCTTGCCGCTCTTCGTAAGCCGGATCGTATGGGCATCGACCAGCTCGGCGCGGGTCTCGAGGATTTCCGCACCGTTGTTTTCAAGACCCTTGCGATAGAGGCCTTCGAGGCGCGCGATCTCCCTGTCCTTCGCGGCGATCAGCTTCTTCCAGTCGAACGTGCTCGCTCCGACGTCCCAGCCGTAACCGACCGCGTCCTCGAAATGCTCGTGATATTGCGATGCGTAGACGAAGAGCTTCTTCGGCACGCAGCCGCGAATGACGCAGGTGCCGCCGAAACGATATTCCTCGGCGATCGCCACCCGCTTGCCGAGCGATGCCGCCACGCGGCCTGCCCTCACGCCGCCCGATCCGCCGCCAATCACGAAGAGATCATAGTCATAGGCGGTCATAATATTCTCCTTGAGAGCAGGCGGCTGGATGTGGCTCACATATAGGGATGACAGATCCAAAAGGAAAAGCCCGGATTGCTCCGGGCTTCCTTAAAATTCGACGGGTGGACGATGCTATCAGGGCTTCGGCGCGGGCGCCGGGGCCGGCTTGGCGGCCGGAGCGGCGGGCTTGGCCGGAGCGGTGGCAGCCGGAGCGGTGGCAGCCGGAGCGGTGGCAGCCGGAGCAGCGGGCTTGGCCGCGGGCGCAGCAGCGGGCTTGGCCGGGGCCGGCGGAGCAGCAGGCTTTGCCGGTGCGGGTGCAGCGGCCTGTGCTTCCGGAGCCGGAGCGACGACCGGCGCCTGGATCGGATTTGCGTCGATGATGCCGCGCAGCTTTTCCGAGCTCTGGTTGGTCAGGTCGCGGGAAATCCCGTTTGCCCAGATTTCAGCGGCCTTGGTCAGTTCACGGCTGACGAGCGGCTGGGTGGTCAGCAGCTTCTTGCCCGTCTCCGTGTTGAAGAAGGTGGAAATCGACTTCAGTTCATCGGCCGAAAAGCTCTTGGCGTAAATGGTCGCCGCTTCCTTCTCGAGATCGGCACGGCGCGGTGCAAGCACGAGCGCCTGCTCGTCGACGACGTTGGAGATTTGGCCCTGGAAATTCGGAGAGGCCTGGATGAACTGGGCCTTCAGACGTTCTGCCAGGTTGGGCAGGATATTATCGTAACGATCCGTGACGTTGAGCGCCGTGATCGCACCGCGCGCAGCGGCAAGCTGGGCTTCCGAAACTTCCTGGGCGCGAGCCGATACCGTGAAGGCGCCGGAGAAGAGGATGGCCACAGCGGCGGCACGGCCG
The DNA here is from genome assembly GCF_000732195.1 of Neorhizobium vignae. Taxonomy (GTDB): domain Bacteria; phylum Pseudomonadota; class Alphaproteobacteria; order Rhizobiales; family Rhizobiaceae; genus Neorhizobium; species Neorhizobium vignae. The sequence goes on along the minus strand of NZ_JNNU01000007.1, from coordinate 61,060 downwards.
AGAACCGCGTATCTGATCATGAGTTGGTTGCTCCTAGTTTACTTCGCCTCAAGCGTCCGCGCTCCAGCCTCACCGGCAATGATCGCTAAGGACGCCATATGAATGAACAGCCCGTGTTCCACGACACCGGGAATGAAATTAAGCTCCGCCGACAGTGCGTCTGCATCAGGAATGCGGCCAAAAGATGCGTCGAAAATGTAGTGGCCGCCATCCGTCGTGAAGACTTCAGCCCCCGATTTGCGCAGCTTCAACTCGCCGGTCAATCCTAACCGGGAAGCAGCCTTTTCGATGGCAATCCGGGTCGCCGTCTGGCCGAAGGGATTGATCTCGATCGGCAGCGGATAGGCTCCGAGCATATCGACCAGCTTGCTTTCGTCGGCAATCACGATCATGCGGGCAGACGCCGCGGCGACGATCTTCTCGCGCAGCAATGCACCGCCGCCGCCCTTGATCAGGGTCAGGTTGGCATCGACTTCGTCGGCGCCGTCGACCGTCAGATCGAGTTCCGGAAGCTCGTCGAGCGATTTCAGCGGGACACCGAGCTCGACACAGAGCCTCGCGGTGCGTTCGGATGTCGGCACGCCTTCGACCTTGAAGCCGCCGTGGACCTTTTCGGCGAGTAGCCTGACGAATTCGTCCGCCGTCGAACCGGTGCCGATACCCAGCCTCATGCCGTCCTCGACATAGGCCAGTGCCGCTTGCGCCGCCTTGACTTTCATTTCCCGGGCGTCCATCCGCCAAAAGCTCCCCGCTGTTTTCGCCGACCCGCTGTTTACACGCCTCTCCCCGCAAACGAAAGTCCCCTCGCGGCGGGTTTTACGAAGGGCCGCGAATCTCGCATATTTGCTTTTCACGGCAGCATTGCTTAATCCGGGGCATCTCCCGAACGACGTTCACGAGGTTCCATTGACCGCTCCACTTGTCATTTTCGACCTCGACGGCACGCTGATCGACACCGCACCGGATCTTATCGACAGCCTCAACTACACGATCGAGGACGTCGGCCTGCAGCCGGTGACCTTCGAGGACCTCACCCATCTCGTCGGCCAGGGCGTGCGCGTGATGATCCGCCGCGCTTTCGAACTTCGCAGGGTTCCGCTCGACGAGCCGACGGCGGCCAGGCTGTTCGATCGCTATATGGAGCACTACGAGGCGGAGATGCCGGGCAGAAGCCGCCCCTACGACGGCGTCGTGGCGTGTCTCGACCGCCTGACGGCAGCCGGGATGCGGCTTGCGGTCTGCACCAACAAGTCCGAACGTCTCGCCTTCCCGCTTCTCGAAAAGCTCGGCCTTTCGGATCGCTTCGTCGCGATGACCTGCGGCGATACCTTCGCCGTCCGCAAGCCGGATGCCCGGCACATTTTCGGTACGATAGAACGGGCGGGCGGAAATCCCGCGACGAGCGTCATGATCGGCGACAGCGTCAACGATATCCTTGCCGCGCAGAATGCCGGCATTGCCTCCGTCGCCGTGACTTTCGGTTATTCCGACGTCGCGGTCGATACGCTCAACCCGGATCGGGTGATCGGCGGTTATGACGAGCTGACCGTGGGGATGGTGGAAACGTTGATTGCCGCCGACGTGAAGAAGCTGGCGGCTGCCAAATGAAAAGCGGCCCTGAGGCCGCTTTCTTCTGCAATCCGAAACTCGTTCTCAGCCCAAGCTGACCTTAGCTCTGGGCCGCCCGGACCTTGGTGGTTGCCACGAAAGCCTTCATCGTCGCACTGTCGCGGCCGTAGACGTCGTCGAAATACTCGACCTTGCCGTCCTTGTTCGGCCAGGCGGTGAAATAGGCGACGTAGACCGGGATCCTGACCGGCACCTTGGCGGCGACGTTCTCGCCGGCGGCGATCCGCCCGTTGACGTCCTCGATCGTGGTGCCGAGTACGGCGGCCGCCATCTTGCGGGGTTCGGCAAGACGGACGCAGCCGTGGCTCAGCGCCCGCATGTCGCGCTGGAAGAAGCTCTTCGAGGGCGTGTCATGCATGTAGATCGCGTGGCTGTTCGGGAACAGGATCTTCAAGTCGCCGAGTGCGTTATCACCCGAGGGCGGCTGGCGCACGGAAATCTTGTCGGTCGAGCCGAACCAGTTGACGCTGCTCGACGGGACCGCCCTGCCGCCGACCGATACCTCGTAACCCATCCGGTCGAGATAGCTCGGATCCTGGCGCAGGTGCGGCAGCATCTCGTTGATGATTATCGACTGCGGCACGCCCCAATAGGGGTTGAACTCGACGGTTTCGATTTCATCCTGGAAGAAATAGGTCTGGTTGGACTTGCTGCCGACCACGACGCGCATCGCGAACTGTTCGGCACCACGGTCATGGTAATAGACCGTGAAGGCCGGCTGGTTGATGAAGACGTAACGCTGGCCGAGGTCGTCCGGCAGCCAGCGCACCTGTTCCATGGCGACTTCGACCTTCTCGATCTTGTCCTTCGACGTATGGCCGACCATCTTGCGCACCGTCGCATTGCCGATGACGCCATCGGCCTTGAGACCGACTTCCGCCTGGAAGGACTTCACGACATCGACGAGTTCCGGCGTGTAGTCCGGGGTCTGCTGATAGGCCGCCAGCGTCGCCGCATGTTTGGTCTTCAGCGCTTCCGAACCGGTATGCTGGATTGCGGCGATGATGTTCGCCATATCCGCGCTGCTCTTGCCCGGCTTCAGGAGAATCTCGCTCGGCAGCGAGATCTGCGGACCGTCGTTGACCGCTGCGGCGCGCAGCGTTGCAAGCTCGGCCTTCAGCGCCTGGAATTGAGGGCTCTGCGGCGCGAGGCCTTCGAGGTAGGCCGCCACGTCCGTACCGGTCTGCGCGAAGGGCAGGACGAGCGAGAGCTTGCCGTCCTTGCGCTTGAAGTCGTGGTAACCGGACACCTTGTTCGGGTCGATGCGGCCACGCGTCATGTCCTGCGCGAACGTCAGCACCTTTTCCGACAGCGCCAGTTCGAACTGCATCAGCGCGCGATCGTGGCTGTCGGCGGCCGAAACCGGTGCAGATGCCGTCGCGGAAACGTTGATGGGGGCCGCCGCATCGGTCGGGGCCGCGACGCTTGCCGTTGTCAGCGCCGGGACCGGGAGGATGTAATCGGCCGGTTCCAGCCCGTATTCGCCGGCCCGCTCGAAGAGCGACAGCACGCCCCTCGCCTTCTCATTGACGTCGCCAGCGGTGATCCAGAGAGGCTCCGCAGCCTTGCTGTAGAAGGCTTCGAGAGCGGTCGCGATTTCCGCCGGCGCGGAAACCTTGGCCTCGGCGATGAGGCGCGTGCCGTCCGTCGCAGACGCCGCGGCGAAGGCGGTCGTCTTCACGGCCCGCTCGGCATCCGGCTTGTAGGTGTAATATCGAGGACCGGAGACCTTCGGCAGCGGCTCGGGATCGGCGAGGCTGCGCTCGGTCGGCGTGCCGGTATTGCCGCCGACGCCCGGCAGGCCGTTATCGGCCCGCCCTGCCCGTTCCGCGCCGGGACCGCCGCGCAGAAGGTCGAGAAGTGTCACGGCATGTGCCGGAACGGCCGCACCGGTAAACATCGAGATGCCGGAGACGAGCGCCAATGCGATCGAAGTTTTTTGGTGTTTGTGCTGCAATGTCGTCCCCGTCACCTGCATCCGCGTCTTGATCCGCGGGCTCGAATATATATCACGCCATCTAACCGATCGCGTGAGGGATGGAAAGAAACGCCCGAGTGGCCGGTGGCTTTCGGCTCCGCCGGAAACAGCATCGGTGCGCAGCCGGAAGGTTAAGAAACTATTCGTTAAATTTTTACTGACGACCACCGACAAGCACCCGGCCGGAGGGCGGATTGCGCTGTATAATTCCGCGGTCCGTGTCATAAAAGGCACGACCAAAGCCTGCCAAAAAGCCTGCTAGGCCGGCTTGCAGACGTTCGCCAATCGTATAGTAATGCCGCCGGCCGGCTCCGACGCGGTAACGCGTTGTTGATCTTTCAGGACACCGGCAGCGACCACGAGCAAAAAGAGGCAGCGAAGATGGCATCGACCCGCACCGAAACCGATACGTTTGGCCCGATCGACGTGGCGAGCGACCGTTATTGGGGGGCTCAGGCGCAGCGCTCGCTCGGCAACTTCAAGATCGGCTGGGAAAAACAACCGCTCGCGGTCGTGCGTGCGCTCGGTATCGTCAAGCAGGCCGCCGCCCGCGCCAATATGGAACTGGGCGGACTCGACGCTTCGATCGGCAAGGTCATCGTCGAAGCGGCCCAGGAAGTCATCGACGGCAAGCTCGACGACCACTTCCCGCTGGTCGTCTGGCAGACGGGCTCCGGCACCCAGTCGAACATGAACGCCAACGAAGTGATCTCCAACCGCGCGATCGAAATGCTCGGCGGCGTGATGGGCTCCAAGAAGCCCGTGCATCCGAACGATCACGTCAACATGAGCCAGTCGTCGAACGATACCTATCCGACGGCCATGCACATCGCCTGCGTCGAAACCATCGTGCGCCACCTGATCCCGTCGCTGAAGCATCTGCACGAAGCGCTGGAAGTGAAGGTCAAGGCCTTCTCCCACATCATCAAGATCGGTCGCACCCATACGCAGGACGCCACCCCGCTGACGCTCGGCCAGGAATTTTCCGGTTATGCGGCGCAGGTCGGCTCGGCGATCGCCAATATCGAACTCACGCTTCCGGCGCTTTCCAAGCTCGCCCAGGGCGGCACGGCGGTCGGCACCGGCCTCAACGCCCCGGTCGGCTTTGCCGAAAAGGTCGCCGAGGAGATTTCGAAGATCACCGGCCTGCCGTTCGTCACGGCTCCCAACAAGTTCGAAGCACTCGCCTCGCACGACTCGATGGTTTTTGCGCACGGCGCGATCAACGCCGCCGCCGCTGCTCTCTTCAAGATCGCCAACGACATCCGTTTCCTGGGCTCCGGCCCGCGTGCGGGCCTTGGCGAACTGTCGCTGCCGGAAAACGAGCCGGGTTCGTCGATCATGCCGGGCAAGGTCAACCCGACCCAGTCGGAAGCGCTCACCCAGGTCTGTGCCCACATCTTCGGAAACCATGCGGCTCTCACCTTCGCCGGCAGCCAGGGCCATTTCGAGCTCAACGTCTACAATCCGATGATGGCCTACAATTTCCTGCAGTCGGTGCAGCTGCTCGGCGACGCTGCCGTCTCCTTCACCGACAATTGCGTGGTCGGCATCGAGGCTCGCGAAGACAATATCAGGCGCGGCGTGGAGAACTCGCTGATGCTGGTCACCGCCCTTAACACCAGGCTCGGCTACGACATCTGCGCCAAGATCGCCAAGACCGCCCACAAGAACGGCACGACGCTTCGCGAAGAAGCGGTCGGCGGCGGATACCTGACGAACGAGGAGTTCGACCAGTATGTCCGCCCCGAAAACATGATCGGCCCTAAATAAGCCGATCCGCCCGACACTATAACATACAAGCCCGCCTTCCGCATGGCGGGCTTTCTCTTGCGGTCAACGCGAAATGATTAATTCCGACAATATATCAAATTCATAGGGCTGAATATCTTTTCGGGCTCAAAGTCTGAAAACCCATTACTTTTGATGGAAAATCGGGCATTTCAGAAATGCGAAATAAATTTAAGAACAAGCTCTTCAGCTGGCACCCCTTAATTCTTTTCCAACATTTTTCACATACTACTTCGTTTAATAGCATACAGGTGGGATCTAGTGGGGATCGTCGATGACGACGGCAACGGCGCCGAGAGCGCAATCTAGCGATCTGATCGGCCAGATCATCTATGCGGTGCGATCGATGGGCGTTGCGCCGATCCCTCGCAATTATCAGCTTTTCTACGAGGCCTATATCGGTTCCAATCCCGATCTGACCCGTGATCTGGCCGCGCTCGGAAGCCGTGCCACGCAGGAGGAGCTGGACGCGCTTTCGCATCGCTATCTTGGAACCGGCCAGGTGGCGGTCATCGAAGACGCCCATACCAGGCTTCTTGGCGAACTCGACGCACTCCTGAAACTGCTGCGCCAGGAACAGAGCTCGCTCGAGAGCTATGGCAAACTGCTTGGAGAAACCGCTCAGCGGATCAACTCCAAGAGCAATTTTTCCAACGACCTGCTGACCAGCGCGCTGGCGCTGCTGAGCGAGGCGACGGGCAGCACCATGGCGCATGGCGAAAAGACCGTCGGCGGCGTCGTCCAGCGCTCGCAGGAAATGGACCAGGTCCGCCGCGAACTCGATGAATACAAGCGTATCGCCAACACCGATTCGCTGACCCGGATCGCCAACCGCCGGGCCTTCGATGAGCGCCTTGCGGCGACTTACGACAATACGGCCCTGCTGCCGGTCACCGCACTGGTGCTGGCCGATATCGACAACTTCAAGAAGATCAACGACAGCTATGGCCATCCGGTCGGCGACAAGATTCTCGCGACGGTTGCTTCCGTGATCCGCTCGAACGTCCGCAAGGATGTCTTCGTCGCCCGCTCCGGCGGCGAGGAATTCGCGATCATCGTCGAAGGCAACACGCCGGAAGAGGTCATGATCATCTGCGAGCGGGTCCGCCGCGCGCTGGAAACCCGCATCTTCCGCAATTCGCGCTCCGGCATCGACTACGGCCCGGTCACCATTTCTCTCGGCTTTGCGATGGCTTCGCAGGCGGGCGATCCCGGAGAACTCTACGCCAATGCCGATACGGCCCTCTACCACGCCAAGAACTCCGGCCGGAACCGCTCGGTCTTCTTTGATGACAGCATGAAGAAGGACTATGTCGGCAAGAGCTGGCTGATCTACAGGAAGTAGAGTTCCGTCAGTCGCAGGCAGAGACGCCCGCGGCGCCGGCGATGGCCAGCAGTTCCGGGCGGTATTCGAAATGCATGGTGTCGTAGTGATACCAGCGCCCGCCCCAGATAAAGCCATGGCGCTCGAACGCCGCGACGATCTTCATCGGAAAGCGGTTTTTGTAGTTCGGGACGTTGCCGGGTTTGCCTCCCGACCACAGCCAGTAATCTGCGTGTTTCGTGTTGAGATCGATCGCCGCGCCAAAACTGTGGACGGAGAGATTGATCTGTCCCGCCACCTTGCGCCAGTTGAAGACGCCGGCTGACGGCGTCAGGTAGGTTTTCAGGCCCGGGTCTGCGGCAAGCTCGTCGCGGACGGCGGCGAGCGCCTTGTCGACCCCGTTACGGCTGGTGACGCGCAATGTCTCTCCAAACCATGCGACCGGCACGAGGCTCGACTGCACGGCATGGGAACTCGCGCCATAAAGGCGCTTCATCAATTCGTCGCTGCGGATGCGACCCGGATCGGAATCGACCGGCGGGCGGTATTCGCACGCGCCGGGTCGATATGCCTGAGACAGGCTGTCCTCGACATCGCCCTCGGCCAGCATTTGCGCATGGCTGCGCCTGATCCCGTCGTCGATCGCAATCGGGGCGCCCTCCTTCATGATCAGCCTGCCGTCGCGGCTGGCTTCGATCATGTCGGGATAGGTCTTCACGAGGGCCGCGATCTTCTCCTCCAGGCGCAATTCGCGCGCCTCGCCCGGGCCGCAGACAAGGCCCGACAGCATCACGGCTGCCGCCCGGAGAAACGGCCGGTCAGTAGACCAGGACATTGACGTAATCGCCGCGGGGCCCTCGAAAGATCTGCACGTTGATCATGACATTCCCGCGGACGACCGCGTTGCGGGCAGCCCGGTCGATGGTGCCGCGGCTGAGCATGCGCTCGACGAGTTCCCGATTGCCGGCATCGTCGAAGAAGCTGTCGCTCTGGTCGCCGCGTTGCGAGACGCCGAAGCGATGAAAGTTTGCGCGATCCTGGCGGACGATCTGCCATGGCTCCTGCAGGCGCACATTGTTCGAATTGTACAGGTCGTCCTCGCCGATGAAGGCGCTGTATTCCTCGATCAGCTGGTCGGCCCGCACCGCATGGGCGCCGAACATCGTCGCAGCCAGGATCACCGCCGCAAAGCCGGTTCCAAATTTCATAAAATCCCCCGTGCCCGTCCCCTATGGCGGGTCGATTCGATTGTCGCCCTGAGCGTTGGAAATGTCCATGAGGACGCCGCGATCGACCTCTTCTTCACGAAGAAAACGCCGGCGCGGTGTCTACCACATGGTCTTGGCGGCGCGCTCCGGCCATTCCCGGTCGTAGGTCTCCTTGTCGAAGTCGGCCTTGGCCGCCTTCAGCAGCGTTCCGGGCGTCGGCAGGCTCTTCGGATCGACGAAATGCTCCGGGTTCCAGAGTTCGGCGCGCATCAGTGCGCGGGCGCACTGGAAATAGACCTCGTTTACGGTGATGACCGTGACGCTGCGCGGATGCCGGCCGTCCATCTCGAAGCTGTCGAGCAGCGCGGGCTCCACGGAGATCACGGCGCGGCCGTTGACCCGCATCGTCGTGTTCGAGCCGGGCACCAGGAACATCAAGGCGACGCGCGGATCGCGCACGATATTGATCAGCGAATCGATGCGGTTGTTGCCGCGCCAGTCGGGCAGAAGCAGCGTCGAATCGTCCTGAATACGCACCGCCCCGCCGAGATCGCCGCGCGGCGAGCAGTCCAGCCCCTCCGGCCCAACGGTCGCGAATGCGAGGAAAGGCGCGGCCTCGATCATCTGCCTGTATTCCGGGGTCAGCGTCTTCGTCACCTTGGCGAGCGACGCTTCCGAGACGCCGTCATAGATCGCCTTCAGTTCCTCGACGGATGTGATGATGGTCATGGCTCGCCCCCTTCATATCGGCGGGCCCTAGCCCGCGCGGGCGACACTATGATGACGTTCCCTGTGGATCAAGCAGCGGCGTCGTTGCCGGGCTTCGCGACGATGGGGGTTTCGCGCAGCGCCCGGCAGTCGTTCGTCAGGAAGGCGGCAATGGTCTCGATCACGCCGCGGTCGCTGACGATGCGGCGATGCCCAAGCCCGTTCGCCCATTCGAGCCGTGCCGTGGCCAGTCCCTCGAAACGGCGAGCGTGGTCGGCGGCGACCTCCTTGTCCTCCTGCGCATGCACGACCAGCAGGGGCGTCCCCAACCGAGCGGCGCTTGCCACCGTGTCGAAGTCGTCGAGCGAGGCGCGGGCTACCTTCTCCGCCCGCCGGATCAGCTGCGCCTTGACGCGCGGCGGCAGGCCGACCATCCGCGAGAAGTCATCGAACAGCCAATGGATATGGCTCGGCGCTCCGATGACCACCAGTTTCGAGGGAGAGATCGCGCCGACTTCCTTCATCACCCCGCCGGCGGCAAGCATCATGCTCGCACCGCCGAAGGAATGGCCGATGGCCGCGTCGAAATGACCGAAACGGTTCTCCGCCGCAACGATCGCTTCCACGGCCTGGCGCATGTTGAGGCTGCGGCCGCTCGAAAGTCCGTGGCCGGGGAAGTCGAGCACCACGACCTCGGCACCGTTTTCGGCGAGCCCCGCCGGCAGCGCGGCGATATAGGCGGCGCTGGAGCCCCAGCCGTGCACGACCAGGTAACGGGGCCGGCCGGGCTTGCCGTCGCCGTTGAAGCGATAGGCCATGACCCTCGAGGCTCCAACGGCGAGCGGGATCTTCTGGGCGGCGGAGAGCCGCTCCCGTCCCTCGTTCTCCATCGCCCTCGCCTTGTCGCCCTTGGGACGGCGCGAGGGTGTCAGGCAGAAAAGGCGAAAGGCGAGCCCGGCTGCGGCATTGGGGAATGGCCGCCCCATGGCGGCAAATCCGAAACGGATGACCTTGAGTGCAAAGGATGGCATAGTGAGAAAACCCAATAATGTTCAATGCTGAACAATAAAGTACAATGATGAACAAAAATCAATCCCTGCCCTGGGATCATCCGCGTTTTCGCAGTTGGATTGCCGTTGCCCGCGCCTGCCAGTTGATGCAAACCGTGCTGACCCGCGAGCTTACCGAACTCGACATCAAGCCGCCGCATCTCGATATCCTGATCAATCTCTACCGGTTCGAAGGGATTTCGCAGCAGGAGCTTGCCCACAAGCTTCTGGTCGGGCGCTCCAACATGAGCATGGCCCTGCCGCAGATGGAAAAGCGCGGGCTGATCGAGCGGCGCGGCGACAAGAAGGACAAGCGCGTCCTGCGCCTTTACCTCACCCGGGAAGGCCGCTCGGTGACGGAACGGGCGATGGCGATCCAGACGGCCCTGATCGAGCGGACGCTCTCCTCCGAGCCGCTGGATCAATGTATGGCAATGGCGGAATCCATGGAGCGGCTGATCGTCACCCTGCAGTCGGAGGTCCGTGAGGATACCCGCGAACCGGTCTGACCTACCGTGTCCTTTGCGGCGGATCGCGAGACAGACCCTTGTCGGCAAGATCGCGCTCGTAATCGGCAAACAGCTCGACGCCGCGCTCGCCGAGTTCGCGAAGGTAAGGCCAGGTGAAGATGCCGCTGTCATGGCCGTCGTCGAAACGGATCCGCACCGCGTAATTGCCGGCCGGCGTGATGGCCGCAATTCCGACATTGCGCTTGCCCGGCACGGTCACCTTCTGACCCGGACCGTGGCCCTGCACTTCCGCGGAAGGCGAGAGCACGCGCATCGTTTCGGCCGGGAGGGGGAAAGCCGCGCCGTCGCTGAAGGTGACGTTCAGCGTGTGGCGGTCCTTGGAGACCCGCAGTTCCGTCGGCCAGATGTCGCTCATGCTTTCAAGGCTCCCGATTGTCATGTGTCTCGCGGAGGATTATGAGCTACGGCGTCTCGCCGCAAGCTGTTTTGCGTCCGGTGCTGTTCTATCCGGACCGATTGTCATGCACTTGACGCGACGGCTCGAAACCCCCACTTTCGGGGTAAGGGAGAATGCCACGTGAACAGTTTCGCAGGACCGGTCGGAGGCGCAGCGCCCATCATCGCCGACAAGGCGCCGATGATCGATCCGTTCGGCCGCGCGGTCACCTATCTGCGCGTCTCGGTCACCGACCGCTGCGATTTCCGCTGCACCTATTGCATGGCGGAAAACATGACCTTCCTGCCGAAGAAGGACCTGCTGACACTGGAGGAGCTCAACCGGCTCTGTTCCGCCTTCATTTCCAAGGGCGTTCGTAAGATTCGCCTTACGGGTGGCGAGCCGCTGGTGCGCAAGAACATCATGTTCCTGGTCCGCGAACTGGGCCAGCACGTCAAGGCCGGCGCACTCGACGAACTGACGCTGACGACCAACGGATCGCAGCTCGCAAAATATGCCGATGAACTCTATGACAGCGGCGTGCGCCGCATCAACGTCTCGCTCGACACGCTGAACCCCGAAAAATTCAAGGCGATCACCCGCTGGGGGGATTTCCACAAGGTCATGGAAGGCATCGACGCCGCCCAGAAGGCCGGGCTGAAGATCAAGCTGAATGCGGTGGCGCTGAAGGACTTCAACGAGTTCGAGATCGCCGACATGCTGCGTTTCGCGCATGGCCGCGGCATGGACATGACGGTCATCGAGACCATGCCGATGGGCGAGATCGACGAGGACCGCACCGACCAGTATCTACCGCTCTCCAAGCTGCGCGCCGATCTCGAAGAGCAGTTCACGCTGACCGAAATCCCCTACAAGACCGGCGGCCCTGCCCGCTACGTCGAAGTTCAGGAAACCGGCGGACGTCTCGGCTTCATCACGCCGATGACCCATAATTTCTGCGAGAGCTGCAACCGGGTGCGGCTCACCTGCACCGGCACGCTCTACATGTGCCTCGGCCAGAACGACGCGGCGGACCTTCGCACGGCGCTGCGCGCCTCCGAGAACGACGCCTATCTGTCGGCCGCGATCGACGAGGCGATCACCCGCAAGCCCAAGGGCCACGACTTCATCATCGACCGGACTCACAAACGCCCTGCCGTCGCCCGCCACATGAGCGTCACCGGCGGGTGATATCCGCGCCGACCCAGCCTTCGAGACCTCGCCCCTGTCGTTTTCGACGCCCAACAAAAAAGCCGGAACTCACGTCCCGGCTTTTAAAGCATGTGAGGCGTAGCCTCAGGCAGCGTCGCTGCGGCGGAAGCCTGAACGGCGTTCGTTGGCGCCGGCATGGAAGTTGACGTTCGGATCGCGCGTCTTGAAGCGCTCGATCTTTTCCGACAGCATTTCCACCCGCCTGCGCAGGCCGTGGATCTCGGCGTTGTTTTCCTCGACCATCGCCGCGTTGCGCTGGGTGATCAGCTCGACCTCCTGGACCGCCCTGGTGACTTCGTTGATGCCGGTCGACTGCTCGCCGGTGGCCGCCGAAATCTGCGATACCAGTTTGCGGACATCGGTGATGTGCGTGATGATCTCGGTAAGGGCTGTACCGGTCTCCTCGACGAGATGCACGCCGTTGCTGACCTGTGTCGAGCTGGCCGAAATGAGGCCCTTGATTTCGCGGGCAGCACCCGCGCAACGCTGCGCCAGTTCGCGGACTTCCTGGGCGACGACCGCAAAGCCGCGGCCTGCCTCGCCGGCACGAGCTGCCTCGACGCCGGCATTCAGCGCCAGCAGGTTGGTCTGGAAGGCGATCTCGTCGATAACCCCGATGATCGTCGCGATCTTTTCGGAAGAGCGGCTGATCTCGCCCATGGCGTCGACGGCGCGGGACACGACTTCGCCGGAGCGGACCGCGAAATCTTCCGTCTCGTTGACCGAGACGGATGTCTGCTTGGCGCTTTCGGCCGTCGAGCGGACGATTTCGCTCAGATGGCGCAACGCGCGCGAACTCTGTTCGAGTGCTGCCGCCTGCTGTTCGGTGCGTCGGGCAAGATCGTCCGCCGAAGCGGCGAGATTGCCGGTGCCGCCATCGATTTCTTCGGCGGTCGAGCGCACGTCGGCGAGCGTGGCACGGAGCGCCTCGACAGCCTGGTTGTAGGTGCGCGCCATCTCGATGAAGTCTTCCGGCAGGTTTTCGTCCATGCTGCGCTCGAGGTCTCCCTCGGCAAGTTTGCCGAGCATCACGTTGAGCGCGGTCAGTGCCTGGCGCTGTTCCCCGGCAATGCGGGCACGCTCGGAGGCCCGGCGCTCGGACTCGGCGGTCGAGAGCTCGCGGGCCGCGGCGGCGTCCTGCTCGAGACGGACATTTTCGACCGCGGCATCGCGGAAGACGGTGACCGAGCGAACCATGTCGCCGATTTCGTCGCCCCGTTCGCGGCCTTCGATCTTGACCTCGAGATCGCCGTCGGCGAGTCGCTTCATCACTTCGGTGACGCGGCGCAGCGGGCCGCGCAGCGTTTCCACCAGCATCAGGCCGCCGGCAATGGCAAGCAGCGTGCCGACCACCATGGCGATGAGCGAAAACTGGGCGGAACGTTCGCTGTCTTCCTTGCCGACTTCCTGGGCCTGGGCCACGAAATTCTTGAGGCCGGCCATGCCGCCCGTCAGAGTTTCGCCGGCGGCGGCGCGCGCCTTTTTCCAGTCGGCGGCGATGGACAGAAGCTTGGCGGTATCCTCCTCGATCGATTTCAGGCGGGGCTGAAGCGTCGTCGAGAACTCGCGCATGGCCGGGTTTCTGGCAAGTTCGGAAACTTCCGCACTGGCAGCCTTCAGCTTTGCCATGACGTCGAGAACGACCTTGCGCGCGTCCTCCATCTGGTTTGCGCGCAACCGCTCGACGTAGAGCTGCATGGCGTCGATCAGGCGCAGCGACTCGGCGCTGCGGTCTAGAAGCGTGCGCAGGCTCGCGACCTCGCCCTCGATGCTGGCGAAACGGCTGGCCGCGTTGCCGGCCTTGCTGGTGACTTCCGCCTCCATTTTCGCCTGCAATTTCTCCATGCCGGCAACGGTGTCACGTACCGCTCTCGCCTTTTCCGGAACCTCCTGATTGCCCTTGATGGTGGCGGCAAGCGCACCGATCGCGTCGTTGATCGGCTTCAGCTGCTTGATGCCGTTCGGGGTGAGGAAGGACTGAACCTCCTGGAAGGTCTTGTCCAGAATGCCGAGATACATGTCTGCGGTGCTGATCGCGCCGTCGTCCGTGCCGGTTTCCTTGACGGAATTGCGAAGCTCGCCGATCTGTTCGGCGATCGCCTTGTAGGCATAGGCTTCCAGCACCATGCCCTTGGCGAATTTTTCCTTGCCTTCGAACTGCTTGCGAACGTTGGCGACCTGATCGGAAACCCCCGTCGCCACCGAGCGCACGTCGTCGATGTTTTTGTCGAGCGCGGCGGCGTTCTCGTCGCGCCTCTGCTTGACCTTCCAGAGCACGTCGGTCTCGGTGCGCATCTTCGGCGCGAGGCCGATGACGACGGCGATACGTTCGCGGTCGCCATCGGTGACCAGCAGGTCCTCAAGCGCTTTGACGCCGCTCTCCTGCCTGTCGATCGCAGCCTTCAAGGCCGCAAACGATGCGTTGTCGGGCTTGCCGTTGAATTCCTGGAGGACCGCCTGGAGATTTTCGAAATCGCCGATGTTTTCGATCGTCGCCCGCGTCACCGTCATATGGCCGTTCAGCATGCTGGCCGTATAATAACCGGCAAGACCGACACCGGCGATCAAGAGCACCAGCGGGATGACGAAAAGAAGGACCTTGGTGACGATCCTGCGGCTCTGAAGAAGACGATCGATGAAAGACATTTTTCCCCCAACTGCAGACCAGATGCGGCTTTCGCGTCTGCGGCATCGCGAAACGGCAACGGCACGATCCCAGCTTCATGCGGGAATGAATGGCTTTCACAATCGTCAAATACGGTTGAACAACGGTTAATTCGGGACCCTTACATTTCATTATATTACACCGTATCGGATATCGGAAATTTCCGCCCCTACCCAAAAGAGTACCGCCCGGGAGGCAATCGGGCTGGCGATGGGTAAGCCGTTGCTTTAAGAGACCCGGTACCGGAGGAATATCGCAGATGGCATGGTCTGAAAATTCGCGGGGCGCATTGTTCATGTCGCTCGCCATGGCCGCTTTCACCTGCAACGACGCACTGGTCAAGTCGGTCACCCCGGAGCTCGGCATCCCCCAGATCATGGCTGTGCGCGGCGTCATGGCGACACTGCTGATCTACTGCGTGGCGCGCTACATGGGCGTAACCCTGTCGGTCAGGGCCGTCATGCATCCCCTGGTGCTGCTGCGCACTTTCTTCGAGCTCGGCGCCACCCTGACCTTCCTCTCGGCACTTGCCCATATCGAATTTGCGGCCATTTCGTCGATCATGCAGGCATTGCCGCTTGCGGTGACGCTGGGGGCGGCCCTCTTCCTGGGCGAGCCGGTCGGCTGGCGGCGCTGGACGGCGATCGGCATCGGCTTCCTCGGCGTGCTCATCATCATCCGCCCCGGTCCGGAAGGATTCACGCCGGCAGCTCTGCTCGCCGTCATCGCCTGCGGTTTTACGGCATGCCGCGACCTCACCACCAAGCGCATCCGGGCGGACATCCCTTCGTTGACGGTGACGCTCTTCACGTCCCTCGCCAACACGGTTCTCGGGGCACTCCTGATCGTCCCGACGGGCGGATGGCAGCCGGTCAGCACCTATGCGCTGGGACACCTGGCAATTGCGTCCGTGCTGGTCTTCGCAGGCTACCAGGCGATCATCCAGTCGATGCGGACGGGCGAGATCTCCTTCATCGCGCCCTTCCGCTATACCGGCCTGCTCTGGGCTCTGGTCATTGGCATTTTCGCCTTCGGCGAACGTCCGGACGCCTATATGCTCGTGGGCGCAGCAGTCGTTATCGGTTCCGGCCTTTATACTTTCTATCGCGAGCGCAAGCGGCAGGGCATCGCCCCTGACAAGGCAGCAGCCGCCCCGCCTGCCTGACGACCGGCCGGAGTGGAAGGGCCGAAAGATAGGCATGAAAGGACAAAACGACGTGCAGCAAAGCCGATTTCTGGATAGACGAACCCCGCCCCATATCCTGACGCTCGTCGTCTGCGCCGGACTTGCCGCCCTCTCGCTGAATGTCTTCCTGCCGTCGCTTTCCGCCATGGCGGCCCATTTCGGCACCGACTACGCCGTCATGCAGCTCGCCGTCTCCGGTTATATCGCCGGCACCGCCGTGCTGCAGCTGGTGCTCGGTCCGCTTTCCGACCTCTTCGGCCGCCGCCGCGTGATGATCGGCAGCATCCTGATCATGCTGGTCGGCACGGTGATCTGCCTGATGGCCGCAAACGTCACCGTCTTCATGATCGGAAGGCTGCTGCAGACGGCCGTGGTCGCAGGCTTCGTCCTGCCACGCGCGATCATTCGCGATACCGTGCCCATGGAGAGTGCCGCCTCGATGATCGCCTATGTCACCATGGGCATGTCGCTGGTGCCGATGATCAGCCCGACGATCGGCGGCGCGCTCAACGACATGTTCGGCTGGGAGGCGAATTTCGCGTTGATGCTCGGCCTCGGCCTGTTGACCCTGACGCTGGTCTTCACCGATCTGGGCGAAACGAACCACGCGCCGGCCGCCAGCTTCACCGCCCAATTCCGCAGCTGGCCGGACCTTTTTCGCTCGCGCCGTTTCTGGGGTTATACGTTCACGTCGACCTTTTCCTCCGGCGTGTTCTTCTCGTTCCTCGGCGGCGCGCCCTTCGTCGGCACGGCGATCTATCATCTGTCGCCCACCATGCTCGGCGTGCAGTTCTTTCTGATCGCGGCCGGCTACATGATCGGCAACTTCATTTCAGGCCGCTATACCCGTCACTTCGGCACGATGACCATGATGATCTCCGGCAGCCTGGTGAGCCTGGTCGGCGTTCTCATCACCGCCGGATTCCTCATCGCGGAAGCGCCCTGGCCGCTCGCCTTTTTCGCACCCCTGGCGCTGACCGGCGTCGGCAACGGCCTCACCCTGCCGAGTTCCAATGCCGGCATCGTCAGTGTGCGGCCGCACCTCGCCGGCTCCGCTTCCGGCCTTGGCGGCGCGATCACCGTGGGCGGCGGAGCCGCGCTGTCGACACTTGCCGCAGCATTGCTCAAGGAAGAGAGCGGCGCCATGCCGCTTCTCGTCGTCATGGGCGTCACGACCATCCTGGCGCTCGTCGCCAGCGCATATGTCCGGCAGATCGACCGCCGCGAAGGCGCGATCCCGACGAAGGAGGAGGACTGATGACCACGCCCGCCGCTTCTCCCATCCGGCCTCCCGGCCTGGTCCTTGCCGGCGGCAAATCGAGCCGCATGGGCACCGACAAGGCTTTTCTCACCATCGGCGGCGACACGATCCTCGGCCATGTGGTGCGGCGGCTCCTGCCCCAAATCTCGGAAATCACCCTCAACGCGCCGATGGGCTTCCCCAATCCGCTCGGCTTGCGCCTGCTGCCGGACTTGCTTCCGGGCCAGATAGGCCCGCTTGCCGGGGTGCTCGCCGGCCTGCGCGACATCCAGGCCCGCGGCCTTCAGGCAACCCATCTCCTCACCGTCCCCTCCGACAGCCCCTTTATACCCGCCGATCTCGCGCGCCGGCTCGAGGCTGAGGCGGGCGATCCAAACGCGATCGTCATCGCCGCATCCGACGGTCGGGATCATCCGGTCTTCGGGCTCTGGCCAGTTTCCATCGCCCGCGATCTGCAAACATGGCTCTCCGATCCTGACAACCGACGGATCAAGGCGTTCCTGGAGCGTCATCCTACGGTGACTGTCGCGTTGCCGATGGTCGAGACGGCGCAGGGGCTGCTCGATCCCTTCTTCAACATCAACACGCCCGAGGATCTTCAAGAGGCGCGTCGTTTCGCTGAGGTGCTTTCATGATCCCTCCCCGTGTCTTCGGCATTTCTGGCTGGAAAAATTCCGGCAAGACGGGCCTGGCGGTGCGGCTGGTGGCGGAATTCACCCGCCGCGGCTACGCGATCTCCACGATCAAGCACGCCCACCACGATTTCGACATCGACAAGGTGGGGGCAGATTCCTTCCGCCACCGGCAGGCCGGCGCCCACGAAGTGGCGATCGTTTCCGGCACCCGCTTTGCCATCATGCACGAGTTGCGCGGCGCGCCGGAACCGAGCTTCGAGGAAATCCTCTCCCGCCTCGCCCCCTGCGATCTGGTGCTGATCGAAGGTTACAAGCGCGAACCTGTCCCGAAGATCGAGGCCCGCCGCCTCGACGCGAACAACCGCGAACCGCTTGCGCCCAGCGATCCCCACATCGTCGCCATCGCCGCAGACCACCCGGTCCCGGATGCCACCATACCGGTCTTCGACCTCGACGATACGAACGCAATTGCCGATTTCATCGCCGAGCTGACGGGGCTTCCCGACAAATAAAAAGCCGCCGGATCGCTCCGGCGGCTTGGCTTGAGGTACCCGAAACCTTTTACTGGTTCGCCGCGACCGGTTTGACCAGCGGGGTGATGCGGCGCACGGTGACGCGGCGGTTTTCCTGCTGCGGGCCGTCGGTGCGGACCTTGAGGTAACGTTCGCCGTAACCCTGAGTCGCCAGGTTTTCCGGCGGGATGCCGAATGCGTCGGTCAGCACCCGGGCAACGCTTTCGGCGCGTTCGTCGGAGAGGACGAGATTGCTGTCCTCGGCACCGACGGCATCCGTATGACCTTCGATCAGGAAGGTTTCGGAAGGATCCCGCTTCAGAACCTTGCTGATCGCATCGGCAACCTTGCGAAGCGAACTCGCCTGGTTCATCGGGATTTCGGCACTGCCGGTGGCAAACGTGACCGTATCCAGGTCGATACGCGGCACCTTGTCCCGGATACGGGCGGAGTAGCGCACTTCGTCCAGCGAATAGACCCGCTCGACCCGCTCGACCGGCGGCTGTTCCAGGAATTCGTAATAATCCCGGTCCGGCTCGGTCGAAGTGTCGATGATGTAGTCGTCGAGCGGCACGCTGAGGCGCATCGGCGGCAGATCGTCGCCCGGATCGCGCCAGACGTAGTCGCGGCCGCGGCGGTTATCCATCAACTCCGGCGAATAATAGAGGACGTATTCCTCGCCGCCCCTGACGATACGCGAGCGCTGGACGATCTCGCCGTAGCTGTTGCGGACGGTGACGATCCGCGTACCGTCGTCGCGCACGATGACTTCGCGCACCCGGCCGTCGCGGAGCTGTTCGTATTGCGGCGCCCGATCGCGATCATTGTAGAAACGACGGCTGTCGTCATGACGTACGACGGATTGGTTGTCGATCGAGATGATCACACGGCCGCCATCGCGGTCGCGCCCTCCGTTACGGTCACGGCTGCCGCCCAGGCCGGCTGCATCGCGGAAATCCCAGCCACGGGGCCGTTCGAACTGCGGGCGCTGGTCGAGGCGCTGGCCACGCTCTTCGGATAGCTGACGAAAGTCCTGCTGCTGCTCGCGGGTGGCGCGTGTGCTGCCCTGAGCCTCTGCATCGGATTTCGGCGGTGCAAGCTGCTGCTGCTCGGCCTGCTGCGGAGCCTGACGGCGCGGACGCTCTCCATCCCGCGGCGGACGTGTGGAGGGCGCCTCCTTGGCGCTGTCGAGCACGGCTGCACCGTTCTGAACGGGCAGTACGACCTGCTCGCCGCTCTTGGCCGCGGCCGGATCCTTCGCAAGCTCCTTGGCGCGCTCAACCTGCTGAGGCGTGGTCGCAGTCTGGGGCGCGGTCGGCTGGGTGGCCGGTGCTCCAGTCGCCTGCTGGCCTTGCAGCTGGCCCGGCACCGGCTGGCCCGAAGGCGCCGCTGGCGGCTGTCCTTCCGTCGTCTGCCGGCGAGGCGCTTCCCCGGCAGGCTGCTGGCCCGGAGCGGCTTGACCGTCAGCCGGCGGCTGGTTGCGCCTGTCCTGCGCGGTTCCGGTGCCCGGAGCCTGTCCGGGAACCTGTCCCGGCGTCGCAGCGCGATCGGTCGCAGGAGCCTGCGGAGGCTTTGGTGTTTCGGCCTGATTGCGGGTCGGAGCGGCGTTGCGATCCTGGGCAGTGCCGCTGGCCGGCTTTTCAGGTGTCGCTTCCGGCGTCGCGGCACGATTGGTGGCGGGCGGCAGCTTGGGGGTTTCGGCCTGCTTCTCGGCCGGCGCTGCTTTCGGCTGCTGGGCGTCGCGGCGCACGGGAGCCTCAGGTGCTGCTTCCGGCGTTGCGGCGCGATTGGTTGCCGGCCGTTCCGGCTTCGGCGTTTCGGCCTGCTTTTCTACGGGTGCGGCCTTGGGCTGCTGGGGCTGCTGGGCTTCCCTCGCTGCCGGCTGCTCGGTCTGGGGGGCAGCCTGCTCGCGCTGGCGGCGCGGCTGGGCGTCGTTTCCGCCCTGGCCCTGACCGGTCTCCTGCTGCTGACGGCGCGGACGCTCCGGCGCGGGCGCTTCGGCTGCCGGACGCTCGGCCTGCGGCGCCTGGCGAGGTGCGGCCTCACGCGGGGCAGCTTCCGGCTCGGCCTTGCGCTGCGGCTGTTCCTGCTTCTGAGCCTGAGGCGGAGCCTTTGGCTGTTCGGCCGGGGCCTGCTGCTGCTCCTGCTGCGGCTTGCGGCGCGGACGCCCCTCGCCTTCCTGCCCTTCCGGAGGCACGATGATCTGCTGCTGGACCTCGACGACGCCCTGCATCCGGGCCGCCTCAACGGCGGGTCTCATCTCCATAGCGGGCGTCAGGGGGACAGCACCGGCCGGCTGAAGCATCAGCGGCAGCGACACGAAAGGTGCTGCGACACTGGCGAACAGTCTGAATTTTTTCGACATGGACATTTCCTCTTCTAGGGTGTCATCCCTTTCATGCGCGTCCTTTATTGATTGCCTTTTTCGGCGGACTTACGCGGCGGCTCAACTGAATTGCAACAAAATGGTTCCGTCGCAGACTGTTGCGAATGGCCTGAACCTCGCATGAATGTGTTGTTCATCCACTCAAGACAACCAGACGTGCACGTAAAATGCCGTTGCAATTTTTCCCGAGCAGGTATCTAAAAACCCACTCGGAGCCCGCCCGTACGCGTGCCCCGTCTCCCTGCGGCCGAACAAGACCAACACCGCAGGTTGCCAACAGAGAGGATCAACATGAACATTTCCACCCGATTCCTTGCTGCCGCCTCGATCGCCGCCCTGTCGCTTTTCGCCGGTTCGGCGATGGCGCAGGAGAAACTCGTGATCGGCACCGAAGGCGCCTACCCGCCCTTCAACAACCTGGAAGCCAACGGTCAGCTCACCGGCTTCGACGTCGATATCGCCAAGGCGCTTTGCGACGAGATGAAGGTCACCTGCACCTTCGTCACCAACGACTGGGACGGCATCATTCCGGCGCTGCAGTCGAAGAAATTCGATGCGATCGTCGCTTCCATGTCGATCACGCCCGAGCGGAAGGAGCAGGTCTCGTTCTCGAAGAAGTATTACAACACGCCGCCGGCCATCGCCGTTCCGAAGGATTCGCCGATCAAGGAAGCGACCGCCGCCGGCCTCAAGGGCAAGACGATCGGCGCGCAGGGCTCCACGACCCATTCGAACTATGCCGAAAAGCATATGCCCGACTCGGAGCTGAAGCTCTATCCCACAGCTGACGAATACAAGCTCGACATCACCAACGGCCGTATCGACGCCGTCATCGACGATATCGTCGTGCTGTCGCAGTGGATCAAGTCGGATGCCGGCAAGTGCTGCAAGATCCTGTCGCCGCTGCCGATCGACGTCGAGATCAACGGCGAAGGTGCGGGCATCGCGGTCCGCAAGGGCGAAACGGCGCTTGCCGACAAGTTCTCGGCGGCGATCGTCGCGATCCGCGCCAACGGCAAGTACAAGGCCATCAACGACAAGTATTTCGATTTCGACGCCTACGGCCAGTAATCAACCGGAGAACCCGGTTACCGCGCGGCGGGAGGCTTGCCCTTCCGCCGTTTTTCTTTTTAATGGCGTCAACACAAGACAAAAGCGGCACACAAAAAGGCCGCAGGGGAAAACGACCTTATGAGCGGATTCTTTTCCGCCCTCTTTTCGGCGCTTGATCCGCTTTGCGGGCCTGTCGGGCTTTTTTCACTCTTCGGTTCCGGTAGCCTTGTCGCCTGCGGCGAGGCCGGCTGGGGCGACGAGATCGCCTTCGGCGTCAAGGTGACGATCACGCTCGCCCTCGCCACCCTGCCCGTCGGGCTGGTCATCGGCTTCCTGATCGCGCTGGCGGCGCAGTCCGAGGACAAGCTGCTGAGGCTTGCGGCCGGCATCTACACGACGATCTTCCGCGGCCTGCCGGAACTGCTCACCCTGTTCATCGTCTATTACGGCATGCAGATCCTCATCCAGGCGGTGCTCGCTTCCTTCGGGTACGATGGACGCGTCGAGATCAACGCCTTTTTCGCCGGCATGGCGGCGCTCGCCGTCGTCTTCTCGTCCTACTCCTCCGAGGTCATGCTGTCGGCATTCAGGGCGATCCCGCGTGGCCAGTACGAGGCAGGCGATGCGCTCGGTCTGCGCCGCTGGCGCACCATGCTTCTCGTCATCCTGCCGCAGCTCATCCGCATCGCGCTGCCCGGCCTCACCAATCTCTGGCTGATCCTCTTGAAGGACACGTCCTATGTCTCGGTCATCGGCCTTGCCGACATCCTGCGCCAGACCGGCATCGCGGCGCGGGTCAGCAAGGAAGCCTTCTTCTTCTACGGCATCGCCTGCCTGCTCTATCTGATCCTCGCGATGATCTCGTCCGTCGGCCTCGGCTTCGTCGAGCGCTGGGCGAAACGTTCGGAGGGGCATCGATGAGCTACGTCAGGGAACTGATCCCGCCCCGCGCGCCTCCGGCCCTGCTCGAAAAGCCGCTGGCGCCGGCGCGCATCGCCGGCATCGTCGTCCTGGTGGTGTGGGCGGCCCTTGCGATCGCGCTCGCCTTCATGATGATCAATGGCTGGGACGAGGACAAATTCCAGCGCTACGGCCCGCGTTACCTCCACGGCCTCTGGACCACCATCTCGCTGGTCGGCCTCTCCGTCATCCTCGGTGCCGTCCTCTCGGCCCCGATCGCCTTCGCACGGATGTCGAGAAACAAGGCGCTGAACGCCATCGCCTATGCCTATGTCTACGTGTTTCGAAGCACGCCGCTGCTCGCCCAGCTCTTCCTGATCTATTACGGGCTCGGCAGTTTCCGCCCGCAACTCGAATCCGTCGGCCTCTGGTGGTTCTTTCGCGAAGCCTGGTATTGCGGCCTTTTTTCGTTGACGCTCAACACCGCCGCCTATCAGGCGGAGATCCTGCGCGGCGCGATCGAAAGCGTGCCGCGCGGCCAGCACGAGGGTGCGGCCGCGCTCGGCCTTTCGAAACGCAACGCCTTCCGCAAGGTCATCCTGCCGCAGGCGCTGATCGTCGCGCTGCGCCCTTACGGCAACGAGATCGTGCTGCTGATCAAGGGATCGGCCGTCGTCGCGATCGTCACCGTCTACGACCTGATGGGCGAGACGCGCTATGCCTTCTCCCGCACGTTCGACTACCAGAGCTATCTGTGGGCGGCGATCTTCTATCTCGCCATCGTCGAAGCGCTGCGGCACCTCTGGGCCTTCATCGAGGCGCGCCTCACGCGCCATCTGAAGCGTTAGCAGCACTCGCAAAGCATAGCTGCTAACATACTGAAAAATATCACGAATGCGTTCTTAAGGCGCAATTGTAAAGCTTCGGTTAAACATGGCATGTTCTCCTATCGGACGACGCAACGACGTCGGTTCGAAACAACAAACGGGAACTGCTTGCATGTCTGAAATGGAACTGATGCTGAAAGGCTACGGGCTGACGACCGCCCAGATCTTCTACCGCATGCCGGACCATCCGGCTCTGCTGCAAAGCTATGTCTGGCAGAACTACGACCTGGCCCCGGATTTCCCCGAGATGAACGGTTTTCTGAAATTCTGGCAGGAGAAGCTCGACGGGCCGCTGCATTCCGTCCGCTATGTCCATCGCAAGCTGATCTCGGCCAGCGAGTGGCGGGCCGTCAAGGGCGAGTTCATCCTGCACTAGGGAACAGCAGCCGCGCGTTTCAGACATGCACTTCGCCATGGGCGAATTCCCCGTCGTCCGGCTCACGATGCAGGGCTGAGAACATCACGGCGGCATAAAGGACCGCGACGAGCGCGATCACGCTCCATCCCGGCAGCGGACCGAGCGCGGCGTTGCTGACCGCCTCCGACCAAGAAAAGACGACATCCGCCTGGGTATCGTTGGGCAGGAGTTTGGGTGTCGAGATCTTCAGAAGCCACGCCATCAGCAGGATGGCGTACATCCAGACGTAATTGCGCCTCACGCGGCGAAACAGCGCTTCGCGATAGCTGATCAGGAAACGGGGATTGCGCAGGCTCGTGGCGATCGCCTGCGCCCAGTCGGGCTTGAGGTCCGCCTGCGGATAAAGTGCCTGCGCGAAATAATGGCGTTCCAGCTTGCGAACCCTTGCCCGGTAGACGTCGAAGAAGCGGTAGCGCCGTGCTTCGATCAGGAGAAGCAGCGAGATCAGCAGCATCGCAAACAGAACCACGCCGTGATGCGACGTCGGCGTCGACAGCGAGACCGAGAGCAGCGCAGCCACCACCGTGATCGCCCAGTTCGAGGTGCGGTCGATGCGGTCGCGCCAGCTGGTCATCCGCCCGAGTTCGCCGCGGTAATAGTGGATGATCATATTGGCCTTTTCGGCGGAGGTCATCGGCAGCGACGGCGCCCGCCGCTCGACATTCTGCTCCAGCACGCTCTTGCCCTCATCGGCAGGCATGACCTTCTCCCCGAGATGGTTCTCAAAAACCGTTCTGCTTTGGCCTTTCAACGAATGAGCACCCGCCCCGTTCCCCCGGATGGACAAATGCCGGCCGCGGGCTTAAAGCCGCTTGCGACAAGAAGGACGCTGGCCATGAAGAAGATCGACGAGGAAGCCCTGGCAGAGGCCTATAACCGCGCGCTGGCGCTGGAAAAGGCGGGCGATATCGACGCAGCCGTCAAGGCCTACGAGCAGGTGCTCGAGCTCGATCCCGAGGACCACGGCGGTGCCGCCGTGCGCATCGCAGCCATGGGCCGCGGCGAAACGCCGCCCAAGGCGCCGGACGCCTATGTGGAAACCCTGTTCGACCAGCACGCCGAAAGCTTCGAGGACATTCTCGTCGAGCAGCTGGGCTACGCCGTGCCGGTCATCGTGCGCCAGCGCCTGCAGGAGCTGAAGCTCGGGCCGTTCAAGCGGATGCTCGATCTCGGCTGCGGCACGGGGCTGACAGGCGGCACGCTGCGCGACATGGTCGACGACATCACCGGCATCGACATTTCCGAGAACATGGTTGAAATCGCGCACGAAAAGGATCTCTACGAGACGCTTTACGTGGCCGAAGTCGAGGATTTCCTCGAAGACAATGACGACGAGCCCTTCGACCTGGTGACCGCCACCGACGTGCTGCCCTATCTCGGCGCGCTGGAACCGCTGTTCTTTGGCGCGGCAGAAAACATGGCTCCCGGCGGCCTGTTCGTCTTCTCCTCGGAGACCCTGCCCGACGAGAGCTTTGCCGGCCGGCCCTACATCGTCGGCCCGCACCAGCGTTTCGCCCACTCGGAGACCTATGTCCGCGAACGCCTCGCCGCCACCGGCTTCGAACTCCTCGAAATCTCCGACATCAACGTGCGGATGCAGGACGGCAACCCGACGCCGGGCCATCTGGTGATTGCGCGGCTGATTGTAAAGTCCTGATCGCAGGTTGATGCTGCAACCAAAGATTGCATCAAATTAGTAGCGGTATAAATGCAACCGGCGTAACTTGACCCTCAACCTATGGGGGACAAGCGAATGGATCAGTCTTCTTGGCCGGCCTTGCTCTACAGCCTGGTTGGGACGCCGGGCCCAATCCTGGCAATTCTCGGCGCTGTCAACTGGATTGCGTTACTCCTCGCAATCATGACGCCGCTGCTCGTATTATTCGCACGCCATGAGGTGCGGTTGCGGCGACTACGGCAGATTCAGGATTTTTACGAAAATTTTGATAAGAAGGACTCGGATCAAAAAGGGATAGCCACCAATCCCTCCTTCGAGTTTGTCCGGTCGAAATATACAGCTGACCTGAGACTGGACGAACCTCCCAAGGATGCCAAACCGCTTGATGAGCGCGAGAGACTGGAAATGTTCGTCCGCGCGGCCGAACAAAGGCGAGTCTATTTCGGGTATAGGCTGGCGCTCTCGACGATCGGCTTTATGGTTCTCGCCTATTTCGGATTCCATTTTCTTGGCAATGCGCTCGCCTGCGGACTTCAATCCGGTACCTGCCCTCTTCCGGATGGCGCAGCACCGACCAAAGCTGATCAGCTCCTGGTTATCGCAGCGCTCACCTTCGCGGGCACATACATAGCCTCTGTTCGCACGATGTTGAGCAGGCTCGCCGTATTCGACCTCTCCTCCAACACCTTCCTGCGGCTGACGGGTGAGAGCATCGCGTCGATCGTCGTCACCACGCTTCTGTTCGCGGCACTTTCCGATCCCTTTTCCGTGGTTGGCGGCGTCGTGACCGGCGGGAACGGCTCGAACAGCATTCCGCTCGTGTGGCTAGTGCTTGCGCCCTTGCTTGGCCTCATCCCGCAGAGCTCCACCAAATTCCTGCTCGTGAAGCTGCAGGAACAGATCAGGTGGATCAAGACCAGCGATGACCGTTTCTCCCAGCTCAAAAAAGTCACTTCGCCGGAAGTGATCGACGGCGTCGACTATGAGACACGCTTCCGGCTGGAGGAGTGCGGAATCTACGACGTTCAGAACCTCGCGACATACAACCCGATCCTCCTTCACATCGAAACGCCCTATGGCATCTATCAGTGCATCGATTGGATTGCCCAGGCGCAGCTCTGCCACATCGTCGGCCTGGAACGCTTCCTGTTGTTGCGCGAGCTGAACGTCCGCACGATTTTCGACCTGGAGCGGGCGATTGACAGCATCCATGCGCCGTCCCAGTTCGATGACATCTATGCAAGCGTCCTCATGGCGCCGACCGAACGTCTTCGCATGGCTGCGGACGTGTCCAAGAGCAACTTCCTCATCGTCGAAGCAGGGAGCACCAAGAAGGTGACTGTCGATGAGTTCTGCAAATGGGCACGGGAGCGGATCAGCACGAGCCCCGGCCTTCTATCCACCTCCGCAGAACACCTGATGTGCTGGATCACCGATGATCTGCACGTCCGTCGGCTGCGTCGGCTTTGGAGCGACATCGCCACGAGCCTGGAACCAGGGTCGAACTATTTTGATGACTCGAAGCGCAATCCCCAGAATACGCCGCTCAAGGGCGTCAACCAGAACCTGGCGGCTAAAGATGCCCACTCAATTGCGAATTCCAGAAGCAGCCATCGCGCGACGCCCAGAGCCAACGGTGGCAAACCAGTGACGGAAACCGATGGCGATCAATCGTCCAAATCATCTTAGCGACGGCGAGCCATCTTCTCATTACCCCTGATCACCGATAGTTTCCCTCCGCAACGGAGGGATTCGGATGACGCCGCAGCGCTATCTTCTCGCCCAGGCCTATAACAACGCCTGGGCCAACCACCGGCTGCTGAAAGCGTGCGGAGAGCTTTCGCGCGAAGAGCTGGATGCGACGCGGGTCAGCTTCTTCCCGTCCATCATCCACACGCTCAACCATATCCTCACCGTCGACTGGCTCTATATCAGCGCGCTCGAAGGCGATTGCCTCGGACCCGCAGCCTTCGAGCCGGAAATCCCGTGTCCCCTCTTTGCCGATCTCGACCGCGAACAGCGCGCCGCCGACCGCCGCCTGATCGATCACTGTCGAAGCTTGGATGAGAAAACCGTGACCGAGGAAATCCGCATTCCCCGGGAAACCTTCGTGCAGGTCGAACCTGCCGATCGCCTGCTGATGCATCTCTTCCAGCACCAGATCCATCACCGCGGCCAGGTTCACGCCATGCTGTCGGGAACCTCGGTCGAACCGCCGCAGCTCGACGAGTTCTTCTGCACGGGCGAAGACCAATTGAGACAACAAGATTTTGCCGAACTGGGCTTCACCGAAGCCATGATCTGGAGTTGACCATGCTGTATTTCGTTATCAAGGCCCTGCACATCCTTTCCGACTTCCTGCTGATCGGCGGCATGCTGATCAACGCCTTCGTCATCGGCATGGTGCCGCCGACCATCCGCACCGGCGTCATCTCGGCGCTCAGGAAATACGACCGCACCGTCACCACGGCCGCACTCGGCGGCGCCTGGCTTTTCGGCCTGTGGCTCGCCTTCGGCTACGGCTTCTATACGTCCGGCTGGTTCGGCTTCAAGTTCCTGATCGTGCTGATGCTGTCGGCGCTGCACGGGATGCAGGGCGCCTGGATGCGCCGCATGGAAGCCGATCCGCATCTCGACCCGCCGGCCTTCGTGCGCGCCGGCCTGCCGATCATCCTCGGCTCGGTCGTCGTCATCGTCGCGCTTACGGTCATCAAACCGTTCTGACCGCGGCGGCAAAGCGATGCTGGTTCCCCCGCGCCGCCCGCTCAAAACAGAACGGCTCGTGCTGAGGCCGACGACGGCCAGGGATGCCGGCCGGGCGTTCGAAATCCAATCCGACTGGCAGGTCACGCGCATGCTGCGCATGGCCGCCTTCCCGCCGGATCCGCTGGCGACAGAAGCGTGGTTTTCCGATCACGAGCGGGAATGGCTTGCCGGCGAAGCCTGCCGTTTCGCCGTGGACATCGAGGGCCGGATGGTCGGCCTCGTCGATATCGACGGGATTGCCGGTGGCACGGGCGAACTCGGCTACTGGTTCGAGCAAGCCGCCTGGGGTTCCGGCTATGCATCGGAAGCGGCGCGCGCGACAATCCGCTTCGCCTTCGAGGAGATCGGGCTGTCGGTCCTGAAGTCGGGACATGCCGAGGACAATCCCGCTTCCGGACGCATCCTCGTCAAGCTCGGTTTTCGTCATCTCGATATCGTCGAGCGTTTTTCGCGGCCGCGCGGAGAAAACATCCGACAATGCCGCTACGTGCTTTCAGCCGCGGGCGAATGAGCCAGACCGGAACGGATATTTCCTGCCGGTAGCCATGGCCCGTCAAAACCCGCCTCCGCGAAGCCTCTCCCAAAACCGAAATCTGCGCTTTTCACCGAACTGTGCTTTTCCGAAGGTCCGCTTTGCTCTAATCCTCTGGCAACAAAATTCTGGAGGTTCAGCATGGCGAAAGTGGCATTCATCGGTCTCGGGGTGATGGGTTATCCCATGGCCGGGCATCTCAAGGTCAAGGGCGGCCATGACGTCACCGTCTACAACCGCACGGCTGCCAAGGCCGAGGACTGGGCGACGAAATTTGGCGGCAGGGCCGCCGCGACGCCGGCCGAAGCGGCCAGGGATGCCGATTTCGTGTTCGTCTGCGTCGGCAATGACGACGATCTCCGCTCGGTGACAATCACCAAAACGGGCGTTCTCGCCGGGATGAAACCGGGAGCGATCCTGATCGACAACACCACCGCCAGCGCCGAAGTCGCTCGCGAGCTCGATGCCGCGGCACGGGAAAAGGGCGTCGGCTTTATCGACGCACCGGTCTCCGGCGGCCAGGCGGGTGCCGAAAACGGCGTGCTCACCGTGATGTGCGGCGGTGACGAAGCGACGTTCGAGAAGGCCAGGCCGGTGATCGGCGCCTATGCCCGCATGGTCGGCCTCATGGGTCCGGCCGGCGCCGGCCAGCTCACCAAGATGATGAACCAGATCTGCATCGCCGGGCTCGTTCAGGGCCTCGCCGAATCGATCCATTTCGGCAAGCAGGCAGGCCTGGACATCGAGAAGGTCATCGAGGTGATTTCCAAGGGTGCGGCCGGCTCCTGGCAGATGGAGAACCGCTACAAGACGATGAATGCCGGCAAGTACGACTTCGGCTTTGCGGTCGACTGGATGCGCAAGGATCTCGACATCGTCCTGACCGAAGCCCGCCGCAACGGCGCCAAGCTGCCGGTCACGGCCCTGGTCGACCAGTTCTATGGTGACGTCCAGGCGATGGGCGGCAAGCGCTGGGATACATCCTCGCTGCTCGCACGGCTCGAAAAGAAATAGGCCGGCCATGATCGGCCCCTCCTCCGACGTCGCCGGGATCATCGCGCATCTCGAAACGCAGCGATCGGAGGAGAACATCTCCGGCATGGCCCGTTTCGGCATTGTCACCGACAAGGCGATCGGCATTTCCAATCCCGACCTGCAGAAGATCGCGCGGGCGATCAAACGCGATCACGGGCGGGCGCTGGATCTATGGCGCACCGGCATTCGCGAAGCCCGGATGCTGGCGATCTATACCGCCGATCCCGCGGCCCTGACGCCGGCCGAGGCCCGCGGCTGGTCGGAAGACTTCGCCTCCTGGGAGATCGTCGATACTGCCGCGGACCTTTTCACCGAAACGCCGTTCTGGCAGCAACTTGTCGCAGATTTCGCCGAGGATGAGCGCGAGTTCGTCCGCCGCACCGCGTTTGCGATGATCGCGGGCGCCGCCGTCCATCGCAAGGACGAGCCCGACGGCACCTTCATCGCCTATCTGCCGCTGATCGAGGCGCATGCCGCCGACCCGCGCAATTTCGTGAAAAAGGCGGTCAACTGGGCGCTCCGCAATATCGGCAAGCGCAACCGCACCTGCCACGTCCCCGCGCTCGCACTCTCCGAAAAGCTCGCCGCATCGCCGGACAGGACCGCCCGCTGGATCGGCAAGGACGCCGTCAGGGAATTGTCGAGCGAGAAGCTTTTGGCGCGGTTGAGGGGTTAGCCGGCTTTACCCGCCCGATATTGCCGCGGTGTCGCGCCCGCAAACGTTCTGAACGCCTTGATGAAGGAGCTCGTGCTTTCGAACCCGCAGGCGAGCCCGATCTCCGTCACCGGCTCCCGGCCGGCGAGCAACATCTCCTTGGCCCTCACCATCCGCGCCCGATGCCGGAAATCGCGAAAGCTCATGCCGAGTTCCGCATCGAATTTCCGCGCCAATGTCCGCTCCGAAAGATGGGCGGCCTGCGCCAGCGAACCGAACTCGATGTCCCGGTCGAGATATTCCAGCATCCGCTCGACGGCGACCGCCATCCCCGGCGACTGCGGTTTCGGCAACCATGTCTCGTCCTCCTCCGCAGCCAGATCTCCCGCGACGGAAGCGAGTGCTCTGAAGAAGGCATTCGCGGCTTCGTCAGCCGCATCGCGCCCTGCATCCCAACGCATGACATGCAGGATCATCTGCCGCGCCAGTTCCGAAAGACCGAAGACCCGACAGGCCGGCAGCGATGCATCGAACTCGCCGTCGCCGAACAGCACGGAGGACGCCGTGGCCGGCCCCTTGCTGCGCACGGCGATCATCGTTCCCCGTGCGATCAGCGCCGCTCTTTGCGGCGGCAGCGTCCAGCGACGCTCGCCGATATCGAGAACGAAGGTGCCGGTCGAGGCGTAAAGCAGGTAGTCGGCGTCGAAGGCCCGTTCGATTTCGAACGGCTCGTCGAACACCCGATGATAGGCATGAGAAATCGTCGCCATCGCTGCCGGACTTGCCCTATGCCGCCTGCTGTCCCCGCATCTGCTTTAGCAGTTCGGCGGTGTCGAGCAATGCGGAATGATGGACGATCTTTCCGTCCTTCAAGACGAACGTCCGGTAGGCGCGCACGCGGATCGGATTGCCAGAGGGGTCGACGTCCTTGAAAGCCGCCTGATGCGTGCCGCGCAATGTCAGCTCGCACATCACGCCATCATCTTCGGCGATCATCCGTTCGATCGACCAGACTGCATCCGGCATGATCCGCTTCTGCACCGCCACCATGGCGCAATGCCCCTCGGCATTGGCGGGCGAATAGACGGCTTCATCGTAGTCCGGCGCGAAGAAATCCGCGAAACGGTCTGTCAGACCGCGGTTCCAGATCTCTTCGATATATCCGCGGATGATCGTTTTGTTGGCCTGGTCCTGCATGTCGAGCTCCATCTGTTTCGATGAAGCCCAGATAAAACCAAACGGGCCGCCTTAACTCGGCCCGTCCTGCCAGAAAATGATCCCGATCCGCCAAACAGCGAACTATTCTTCGCCGGACTTCTGGTTGTCCAGCATCATGTAGTCGAGCGGCAATTCGGTCGTGTACTTGATCTGCTCCATCGCGAAGACCGAGGAGACGTCGCGGATCTCGATCTTGGCGATCAGGCGCTTGTAGAAGGCGTCATAGGCGCCGATGTCCGGCACCACGACGCGCAGCAGGTAGTCCACGTCGCCGCTCATGCGGTAGAATTCGACCACTTCCGGGAAATCGACGACCACTTCCGAAAACCGCTTCAGCCATTCGATCGAGTGGCTGGCAGTGCGGATCGACACGAAAACCGTGACCTTGGTATTGACCTTGACCGGATCGAGCAGCGCCACGCGGCGACGGATGACGCCATCCTCTTCCATCTTCTGGATGCGGCGCCAGCAAGGCGTGGTCGACAGGCCGACCTTCTTCGCGAGGTCCGCGACGGCGAGAGTGGAATCTTCCTGCAGAATGCGCAGTATCTTACGGTCAAGGCGGTCCATCAGAGTCCTTTCGAAATGATTTTTCGTTATACACCGAATTCGTGGCAGTTAACCGAAATTTGTTTCCCGTATCAAGCTATCCACATGCTGTCGCAGCACCGGCAGCAGATCCGCCTCGAACCACGGATTCTTTTTGAGCCAGCCGGTATTGCGCCAGCTCGGATGGGGCAGCGGCAGGATCCTCGGTCCCTGATTGGCGAAGACGGAGTCGCGCCAGTTGGCGACCGTCTCCGTCATGCTCTTGCCTTGCCGGCTTCCCAGATGCCAGGCCTGCGCATAACCGCCGACGGCGAGAACCAGCTCGATCTGCGGCATGGCGGCAATTACCCTGGCGCGCCAGAACGGCGCGCATTCGAGCCGCGGCGGCAGGTCGCTGCCCTTGGCATCATAGCCCGGAAAACAGAAACCCATCGGCACGATCGCGAACTTTTTGGGATCATAGAATTCCTCGCGGGTCACCGCCATCCAGTCGCGCAGGCGGTTGCCGGAAGCATCGTCGAACGGCAGCCCGCTTTCATGCACCCGAAGCCCTGGCGCCTGACCGGCGATCAGCACCCTCGCGGTCTTCGACAGCACGGCGACCGGCCGGGGTTGATGCGGCAACCGGTCGCCCTCGCCTTTCGCGGGCGCGTCGCGACAGATGCGACAGGCAGCGATCGCGCGGGCCAAATCGCTGATGTCTTCCTCGCCATTGACGATGCCATCCATGCTCATTGCCAGGCCGTTACCCGTTTCACCCAATCCCAAAATGCCTCCACCAGGCTGAAATCGTCCATCATGCCGCGGCTGGCGCGCCAGTCGCGCGGGCTTTCGAACTGGCCGGCCCACAGCCCCAGCCGTTCGCGCCTCGCTGCCACCTGTTCCTCCGCATAACGCCCAGAGGCGACCGCGAGGCCCTGACGCACCAGCGCGCCGTTGATGCTCGTTGTGCCTGAACGGCAGCGCACCAGAAGCCGGCGATATTTGTCGCGCTCGCGACCGAGGCATTCCATCTTACCGTCTGCGACGAGGCGCATCAGCAGCCGTCTCGCCTCTTCCCCACAGGCCCATGGCCGGCCGCGACCGTCTTCGCAGGTCTGGTCGAGCTCCGGAGCATCCATGCCCTGCAGCCGCAGGCGCTCGCCGCCCACCGCCAGCGTATCACCGTCGATCACATGGAACGGGCCGAGCACGACGCTGTCGGCCGCCTCGTCCAGCTTGGCGGCAATCAGCACCAGAAGGATGAAAAAGGCCGCAAGAAGCGCGCCGTCGCGAAAAATCCTGAACGTTCTGGCCACAATCCAGCCTTATTGGAAAACGGAAGCTTCAGGAAAATGGCAAACAAAACCTTTCCCGGCAGGACTCTCTTAAGGTTTTGGCCATACTCTCTCAACACCCGGGGTATCAGTTTCAGTGGCCATGAGTAGCGGCGTCAGCACATCGACCGACAAGAATATCGTTGATCGCTCCCGCGGCCACCGCAACAAGGCCGTCTCTAAAGCCGTTCGCGCCACCCGGGAGCGCCTGCAATCCAGCTCCCAGGGCAACCAGATCTTCGACCGCGACATGATCGCCATGCACGTCAATACCGTGCTGCAGGGCGCATCGGTCATGCCTCTCTTCATCGTCGTGGTGACGGCGATCGGCGTCTATCTCAATCCGAATGCCAATCTCTTTGCATGGGCGCTGCTGATGTTCAGCGTTCATGCCATCAACGTGCTGATCGCCCGCCGTGCGAGCCGCAAGGACATTGCCGCGACTGACGTCCAGAAATGGCGCCGCAGGCTGCTTGCCGCGCAGATGATCGTCGGCAGCGGCTGGGCGCTGTTTGCGCTGCAGAACTGCAACGCCTGTTCCGGCGACAGCTATTATTTCTACAAGGGCGCCGTTCTCCTCTTCGCGATCTCGATCACCGCGATGAGCAGTTTCATGCTGCGCCTCGGCGTGCTGTTCGGTTTCCTGCCGATGATCCTGGCGCTGCTTGCCACCGCCATCCTGTCGCGCCACGTGCTCGATATCGGCATGATCGCGATCTGCGCCATCGCGGTCGTCTTCTTCCATTCCATCGCCGACCGGCTCTATCGTTCCAACCTGACGCTGATGTCCTATCAGTCGGAAAAGGACGACCTGATCGCCGAACTGGAAGTGGCAAAATCCATGTCGGACGAGGCCCGCCGCCGTGCCGAGGAGGCAAACCTCGCCAAATCCCGCTTCCTCGCCTCGATGTCGCACGAGCTGCGCACGCCGCTCAACGCCATTCTCGGCTTTTCCGAAGTCATGAGTTCGGAGGTTCTCGGGCCGCTCGCCAACCCGACCTACAGAGAATATGCCGGCGACATCCACCGGTCCGGCCAGCATCTCCTCAACCTCATCAACGAGATCCTCGACCTGTCTCGCATCGAGGCCGGCCGTTACGACCTTGCAGAGGAATCGCTGTCGCTGCTCGAAATCGCCGAGGATTGCATCGGCATGGTGCAACTGCGCGCCAGCGCCAAGAACATCGCGATCAGCCAGCAGTTCGAACCGCAGCTGCCGCAGGTCTGGGTGGATGAAAAATCGATGCGCCAGGTTCTCCTGAACCTGCTCTCGAACGCCGTCAAATTCACGCCACAGGGCGGCGAGGTTACCGTCAAGGTCGGCTGGACCGCCGGCGGCGGCCAGTATGTGGCGATCAAGGACAACGGGCCCGGTATTCCGGAGGAAGAGATCCCGGTCGTGCTCTCGGCCTTCGGCCAGGGCTCGATCGCCATCAAGAGCGCCGAACAGGGCACCGGGCTTGGCCTGCCGATCGTCCAGGCGATCCTTGCCAAGCACGACGGCCAGTTCATCCTGCGTTCCAAGCTGCGCGAAGGCACCGAAGCGATCGCCATCCTGCCCGCGACCCGCGTGCTGCAGAGCGTGCCGGCCGTCGCCGACGCCCAGACGGTCGCCCGCCGCCGCAAGAGCTTTGCCTGAGGCGATCGACCTCTTTTGCACCGTTTTGTTTGCGTGCATAATACCGTCATGACCAAACTTCTCGACCGCGCCATCGAAGCAGCCAGGGAGCTTCCTGCCGAAATGCAGGATGAGATCGCCCGTGTCATGCTGACACTCGTGGACAAAAGCGACTCTCTGCATCAGCTCACCGCAGAAGAGGAAGCCAGTCTCGCCAAGTCGCTCGATCAGGCTGCACGGCAGGCCATCTGGTCAAAATACGCACAGTGACGATTCGCTTCATCCCGGAAGCTGCAGTCGAGCTGGAGGCCATCCTTGGGCGGTCACCCCCACACGCTCCTGACCACCACATAAAGCGCGAAAAACCCGTTCGCACACAGCAGGCAGAAGACCGCGAAGGAGCCGAGATCCTTGGCGTGGCGGCCGACGGTGGAGATTTCCGGGGAGATGCGGTCGACCAGTTCCTCGATTGCGGTATTCAGCGATTCCACCGCAAACAGCACCAGCATCAGGATGGCGAAGACGAAATAGTCGAGCGCGCCGGCGCCGACGACAGCGAAGAGCACAACGCCCGCCGCGCAGGCGATCACCTCGTGGCGAAACGCTTCCTCCTGCCACAGGCGCGTCAGCCCCTGCATGGAATAGCGAAATGCCGCTATCACCCGGCGAATGCCGGTCGCCCTTTCGATACCGCTGTCGATCGGCGTCTTTTCCATTCAGGGCTCAGTGGCTCTTGTTGCTGACGCCGGCCTGCTCGAAGGTCGCCATGCCGGAATGGCAGGCGGCGGCGGCCTTGACGATGCCGGCGGCAAGCGCGGCACCCGTCCCTTCGCCGAGCCGCATGCCGAGCGCCAGAAGCGGCGTCTTGCCAAGCTGTTCGATCGCCCGCAGGTGCCCCGGTTCGCCGGAGACATGGCCGATCAGGCAGTGGTCGAGTGCCGCCGGATTGGCAGCCTTGAGGATCGCGGCCGCGGCCGTCACTACATAACCGTCGAGGAGGACCGGGATCTTCTCGACCCGCGCGGCCAGGATCGCGCCGGCAATCGCGGCGATCTCGCGGCCGCCGAGACGGCGCAGGATTTCCAGGGGATCGCTCAGATGGTCCTTGTGGAATTCGACCGCCGCCTTCACCGCGGCGATCTTGCGCTCCATGAATTCGCCATGCGAACCGGTGCCTGGACCGACCCAGTCCTCCGCCTCGCCGCCATAGAGCGCGAGGTTGATGGCGGCGGCGATCGTCGTGTTGCCGATGCCCATTTCGCCGATGCAGAGAAGATCGGTGCCGCCGGCGATGGCCTCCATTCCAAAGGCCATGGTCGCCGCGCAGTCTCGCTCGGAGAGGGCTGCCTCGCTGGTGATGTCGCCGGTCGGGTAATCGAGCGCCAGGTCGAAGATCTTGAGGCCGAGGTCATGGGTGACGCAGATCTGGTTGATCGCCGCGCCGCCGGCTGCGAAATTCTCCACCATCTGCTGCGTCACCGACGACGGGAACGGGGTCACGCCGTGCCGGGTGACGCCGTGATTGCCGGCAAAGATCGCCACAAGCGGCCGGTTGACGGCCGGCGCGCGGCCCGTCCAGGCAGCCAGCCAGAAAGCGATTTCCTCGAGCCGGCCGAGCGCACCCGGCGGCTTGGTAAGCTGCGCATCGCGCTCGCGCGCCGCAACCAGGGCCCGAGGGTCCGGTCCGGGAAGGTTCTGCAGCAGGACACGGAAATCGTCGAAAGGCAGGCCACTCACGCTCATGGAAAGTCTCTCTTGTAGCTCGGTCTCGTATCGCGGTCAGGAAAACTTGTCTTTCCCGGCAAATCGCGCTTCTGTGCGCAAACTCATAGTCGGGTCGGAAGGGAGGAACAACTGCCAAACGCAACGGAATTCATCGCGGACCTCGCCCGCTCGGTCGGGTTCCTCAGCCGCCTGCCGGTGCCGGACCGATTCTTCCGCGGCCATGACGGCACGATCTCGCGGGCGGTGCGAGCCTTTCCCGTGGCGGGGCTGATCATCGCCGCCCTGCCCGCGCTCGTTCTCCTGTTCCTGCAGTCCGGCGATGCGCTGCTCGTCAGCCTGCTTTCGCTTGCCGCACTGACGGTTCTGACCGGCGCGCTCCACGAGGACGGCCTGGCGGATGCGGCGGATGGTCTCGGCGGCGGGCGCGACAAGGATCACGCGCTTCTCATCATGAAGGACAGCCGGATCGGCGCCTATGGCGTCGTCGCGCTGGTGCTGTCTTTTGGCCTGCGAGGCTCGGCGCTTGCCGCATTGTTCCGCCAGGATGCCATCACGGCGGCGCTCGCCGTCCTTGCCGTTGCCGCCGTCAGCCGCGCGGTCCTGGTCGCCCATTGGCGCTCGCTGCCGTCGGCGCGGGAAAGCGGCGTCGCTGCCGGCGCCGGCTTTCCGGAGGACAGCGCCCGCAATATCGCGCTGTTTACCGGCGCCGCCATCGCTCTCGTTCTGCTCGTCCCTGTTCTCGGCCTGCCGAAGGTTCTGCTGTCACTGATCGTTGCGGCTCTCGCCGGGTTCGGCTTCACCCGTTTCGTGCGCCGAAAGCTCGGCGGCCATACGGGCGATACGATCGGCGCTACTCAACAATTGAGCGAGATCGCCATGCTCGCCACTCTTGCCCTTGCCGCGTGAAACCCCGATATATCGAGGCATGATTTCGCCCTGTACCCTTGTCTGCTCGATCGACCTCAAGACCGGCTATTGCTTCGGCTGCGGACGGACCCGCGACGAGATCGCCGCCTGGATGGATTATACGGATGCGGAGCGCCGCACGCTGATGGGCACGCTTCCCGCACGACTTGAAACCGTCGAGCGAAAGCCAAGGCGGGAGACGCGCCGGAAGCGTTTGGCCCAGCGGCAAACCAAGGAACGCGATACGGCATGAACGCGCTCACCGGCATCCTCATCGTCCTCGGCATTGGCCTGGCGTTCTTGATCTTCAATCACGATGCCGGGCAGACCTTCGGCATCGACAACGACGATTTCGGCCAGATCATCTACCTCCTGCCGATCGCCGGCCTGCTTGCCGTCGGGATTCTCGCCGGCCGGCGCGGCAATGCCGGTGAGGTGCTGCGCAACATCGCCCTCTGGCTGCTGATCATCCTCGGGCTGGTCACCGCCTATCTCTACCGCGACGACGCCCGCAATGTCGCCGCGAGGGTGACCGCGGGCCTGCTGCCCGGGACGGCCGTGATCACGACGACGAGCGAAGGTCTCAACGAAGTCATCATTCATAAGACCCGGGGCAACCATTTCCAGACCAATGTGAGGGTTGAGGGCAAGGTCGTGCCGATGCTGGTCGACACCGGCGCCAGCACCGTCGTGCTTTCCTACGACGATGCCCGCGCCATCGGCCTCAATCCGCAGAGCCTCGATTTTTCGGTGACCGTGATGACCGCCAACGGCCGGGCGATGGCAGCGCCGGTCCGCCTCGACGAAATCGCCATCGGCCCGATCGTGCGGAAGAACATCCGGGCCATGGTCGCGGAAGACGGACGGCTCGGGGAAAGCCTGCTCGGCATGAGCTTCCTATCCACCCTCGGCTCGCTGCAGATGCAGACGGACGAGCTGCGATTGCGGGACTGACGTCAGCCGAGATCCCGAATGGCCTCGCCTTCGCCCTTGTTGCGGAAATGGCTTGGCGGCGCGCCGATGATGCGTTTGAAGGCGCGGCTGAAGGAGGCTTCGGCATCGTAGCCGAGCCGTTCGGCAACCGTCGCGACCCGTTCGCCGTCGCGCAGCCATTGCCGCGCCTGATGCATGCGCACCCGCGCCACGTAGCGGGCCGGCGTTTCGCCGACCACGCGCAGAAACCGTTCGGCGAAACCCGACCGGGACGCGCCCATCAGCCGGGCAAGCGAGGCGATGGTCCAGTCGCGTTCTGGCTGAAGATGAATGGCGGCCAGCACCCGGCCGACTTCGGGATTGCGCACCGCGGCAATCCAGCCGGTCGTGTCGCCGCAGCCATGTTCGACCCAGGTGCGGATCAGAGTGGCGGTCAGGACGTCGGCGAGCCGGGCCAGAATGCCGCCGGCGCCGACCCGGTCCATGTCGACCTCGCGCGCCATGGCGTCGAGAAGATGCGGGATAGACGGCTCGTTTCTGGCAAGATCGCTGGTCAGCATCACCTCGGGCATCAGCTGCAGCAGCGGATGCAGCTTGTCGATGTTGAAGCGCATCGAGGCGGTCAGCGCCACGGTGCCGCCGCAGGCGTCGGCGCATTGCACGTCGAACACACCCTGGCAGACTTCCTTGCGCCCGAACCGGCCGAACGGCAGCGGCGTCAGGCCCGGGACGCTTGCCAGCACATGCGCGTCGCCGCGCGGCAGAAGAGCCGCATCGCCCGCCCGCAATGCCAGCCATTCGCCCGAAGGCGTCTGCAGCCATGCGGAGCCCGACGAGATGAAGTGGAAACGCGCCGCCTCCTGGGCCGGAAAGGACGTCGCCCAGGGTTCCGGCAACCGGCAGCGACCGTATTCCACGCCGTCGAGCCGCAACCCCCGCAGCATCTCGGTGAGCGGATCGGCAGTGTCTAACGGAGCTTCTTTGGACGAACGGTCAAGCATATCGGATTTTCTAGCATGGAAAGTACAGGCTGTCACGCCTAAGTCTGGTCCACCCTCCCGGTACGGACCTCCGTGCCGCCTCCCCAAGGCAGGACATGACCATGACTGACAGCACTTTCGAAGAGGACGATGCCGTGCGCGGCACGTCGTCCCCGAACACATCGTCCAAGTCCCGGTGGGACGCCGTCATCGCGCTTACCCTCGGCGTCTTCGGCCTGGTAACGGCGGAGTTCCTGCCGGCGAGCCTGCTCACCCCCATTTCCGCCGATCTCGGCATCAGTCCCGGCGTCGCCGGCCAGACGGTGACGGTGACCGCCGTCGTCGCAGCGTTCGCCGGTCCCGGCATCGTGATCGGCACCCGCGGCTTCAACCGGCGCTGGACGCTGTTCGGGCTGACCGCTCTTCTCATCCTCTCCTGCGCACTGGCCGCCCTTGCCAACGGCCTGACCGTGCTGCTCGTGTCGCGCGTTCTGCTCGGCATCGGGCTCGGCGGCTTCTGGGCCATGGCCGGGGCGCTTGCCATGCGGCTCGTGCCGATGAACCACCTGCCCCGCGCCATGGCGATGATCTTCACCGGCGTCTCGGTGGCGACCGTGATGGCAGCACCGCTCGGCGCCTATATCGGCTCCACCCTCGGCTGGCGGGCGGCCTTCGTGCTCGCCGGCGCGGTCGGCGTGCTGGCGCTGCTGGCGCAGGCCGTTACCGTCCCTTCGCTGCCGCCGGCCGGCCACGCCGGGCTCGGCACGCTGGCGGAGGTCCTGAAGCGACCGAAGATCCGCATCGGCCTTATCGCGACGCTGCTCATCGTCGCCGGCCACTTCGCGGGCTTCACCTATATCCGCCCCTACCTGGAAGACGTTCCGCGGCTTGACGTCGAGATGGTCTCGCTCGTCCTGCTCGCCTATGGCGTCGGCGGTTTCTTCGGCAATATCGCCGGGGGCATGATCACCGAACGCAGTTCGACGCTCGGGGTCGTCTTCGCCTCCGGCCTGATCGCCGTGTCCGCCGTGCTCCTCGTCACCCTCGGGGCCTCGACGGCGGCAGCAGCGGTTGCCATCACGCTCTGGGGCTTTGCCTTCGGCGCCCTGCCGGTCAGCATCCAGAGCTACATCACCCGTGCCGCCCAGGATGAGGCGGAAAGCGCCGGCGCGCTGCTGCTGACGACCTTCCAGATCGCCATATCCAGCGGCGCCGTGCTCGGTGGCCTGCTGATCGACGCCCAGGGGCCGCTCGGCGTCATGACCTTCCTCGGTATAGCATCCGTCCTCGGTGCGTCTGTCATGGTCATGCGCGGCGGACGCCAGGTGCAGCTCAGCCAGGGCTGAACCTGCCCTTGAAACCGTTATCGGCTGCGGTCAGTTGCGCAGCCGGTAACCCGTCTTGAAGATCCAGCCGAGGATCGACAGGCAGATCACCAGGAAGAGGGAGATCATGCCGAGGCTGACCATCGGGTTGACGTCGGCAATCTCGTAGAAGCTCCAGCGGAAGCCGGAGACGAGATAGAGGACAGGGTTGAAATGGCTGACCGTCTGCCAGAAGGGCGGCAGCATGTTGATCGAATAGAAACTGCCGCCGAGGAAGGTCAAAGGCGGCACGACCAGCATCGGGATGATGTTGAGCTGCTCGAAATTCTTCGCCCAGATGCCGATGATGAAACCGAACATGCTGAAGGTGACCGCCGTCAGCACCAGGAAGAGCACCATCATGAACGGATGGGCGATGCGGATGTCGACGAAGAAGGAGGCGGTTGCGAGGATGATCAGGCCGATGATCAGCCCCTTGGTCGCCGCCGCACCGACATAACCGATAATAATCTCCGTCATGGCGACGGGCGCCGACAGGATCTCGTAGATCGTGCCGGTGAATTTCGGGAAATAGATGCCGATCGAACCGTTGCTGATGCACTGAGTGAGCAGCGTCAGCATGATCAGGCCGGGCGTGATGAACGACCCGTAGGAAACGCCCTCGACCGTCTGGATGCGCGAGCCGATCGCCGTGCCGAAGACGATGAAATAGAGCGAGGTGGTGATGACCGGCGAGATGACGCTCTGCAGGAGCGTCCGGCGCAGCCGGGCCATCTCGAAGACATAGATCGACTTGATCGCTTCGAAATTCATGCGTCTTCTCCCGCTTTTTCCGCAACGAGCGCCACGAAAATATCCTCGAGCGAGCTCTGTCGCGTGGAAAGATCGCGGAAGTGAATGTTCTCTGAGGCGAGCGTCGACAGCAGCGATGCGATCGTGCCCTGCCCTTCCTCGCCCTGGTAGTCGTGGACCAGCGCCGTCCCGTCGTCGGAAAGCGTCAGGTTGTAGGTCTTGAGGCTTTCAGGCATCGCCTTCAGCGGCTCGGACAATTCCAGCCTCAGCTGCTTGCGGCCGAGCTTCTTCATCAGCGCCGCCTTCTCCTCGATCAGCAGCAGCTTGCCGCCGTTGATCACCCCCACCCGGTCGGCGATTTCCTCCGCCTCCTCGATATAGTGGGTGGTGAGGATGATGGTGACGCCGGTCTCGCGCAGCTTCTCGACGACCTGCCACATCTCGCGGCGCAGATTGACGTCAACGCCGGCGGTCGGCTCGTCGAGGAACAGGATTTTCGGCTCATGGGCGAGCGCCTTGGCGATCATCACCCGCCGCTTCATGCCGCCCGAAAGTTCGCGCAGCATGCTGTCCTTCTTGCTCCACAGCGACAGCTCCTTGAGGACGCTCTCGACCAGTGCCGGATTGGGCTTCTTGCCATAGATGCCGCGGGAAAAAGTCACGGTGTTCCAGACCGTCTCGAACATGTCGGTCGTCAGTTCCTGCGGCACCAGGCCGATCAGCGACCGCGTCTGGCGAAAGTCCCTGACGACGTCGCGGCCGCCCACCAGCACCTTGCCGGTCGAGGGATTGACGAGGCCGCAGATGATCGAGATCAGCGTCGTCTTGCCGGCGCCGTTCGGGCCGAGCAGCGCGAGAATCTCGCCTTCCTCGATCTCCAGGTCGACGCCTTTCAGCGCCTGGAACCCGTTCTCGTAGGTCTTGGTAAGCTTATCTATGGAAACGACTGAGGCCATGGGAACGGTCTTCTTAAGGAATCGATTTTCGGGATGCGCCGCGAATATAGGCACGCAAACCGCCGAAACCATCCCTGGTAGAAGAATATTGCTGACCGTTTCAGAGGATAATCGACAGGAAGAACTGGATGGAGATGGCGATCAGGAAGATGCCGAAGCCGATTTCGAGCTGCCGCTTCGACATCACATGCGCCAGCCGCGCACCGATCGGCGCCATGTAGAGCGTTATCGGGATGAGCAGCGCCACAGCCAGCCAGTTGATATAACCGGTCGAGAACGGCGGCAGGCCGGGCTTCCCCCAGCCGCCCCAGACATAACCGGCGAGGCCCGGCAGCGAAATCAGCACACCGACGCCCGAGGAGGTCGCCACTCCCTGGTGGATCGAACGGCCGTAGAGGGTCATGAAAGTGTTGTTGAGGACGCCGCCGCCGATGCCCATCAGGCCGGACAGGATGCCGATGCCGGTACCGACCAGGAACTTGACGGGATTGCCGGGCAGGTCGTCGCCAAGCTTCCAGCTCGCACGATTGAAGATCATTCGGAAGGCAAGCACCAGCGCAATGACCGCGAAGATCAACTGGAGTTCCGCACTGGTCGCCTTGGCAGCGATAACGGTTGCAATCAGCGTGCCGAGCGGCACCGCGACGATCCAGCCCTTGAGCAGATCGGTATCGACCGCGCCGCGCTGCCGGTGCGCCATGTAGGAGCGGATCGAGGTGGGCACGATGATCGCCAGCGAGGTGCCGAGCGCCAGCTGCATGCGCACGTCCTCGGGAACGCCGAGCAGCCCGAAGACATGAAAGAAGATCGGCACCAGGATCGCACCACCGCCGATTCCGAACATGCCTGCGAGAATTCCAGCGATCGCGCCGCCGGCCAGAAGAGCCAGGATGAAGGGCATAAGCGCTGCGATCGACAAATTCCGTCTCCAGGTCCGACATCGGGTCGGAAGAAGGAGATACATCCACTGCCGCTGTCATTTTTCCGTGACGTTCTTACAGCATTGTCCCGACCAGGCAAGCAACGGTCCCGCCCTTTACGCCGCACGTAACCTCACGCGCGACCGTCATGACCAGAGTGTTTCAGTCCTTTTCATTTCCGCTTGCCGCATGTGTACTGTTTTCAAGTATAAGTTCTTGCGTAACCGGAAGCACGGCTCCTCCCCGCGAGCCCCACCTCCACCCTCGCCGGCTCCCTGAGCCGGTTTTCTTTTTTGAAGGGTGGTTCAGGCCAGCCCGGTTCAGGGCTCGGGTGAGACCCGGCGCGCATGGGCTTGGTCAGCACGCCGGGTCTCGTGCCGCAGCAGGGGTAAGCCGGGGGGCGGGCTGCGGCGTCGCCACTCTTGCTTTGCCGCCGCTTATGGTTCCAGTTTGGTTGCCGGATATGGTTTATGGACGATTAATGTCCACAGGTTGGCCGTCACCCCGTGTCTCGGGGTATCGGGTCTGGGCACTTCAGGCCCGGCCCTTGCCGGGAAGCGCATGCCGCCACGCCGTTTCCAGCGCGTTGCGGAGATCCGGCTCTTCGAAT
Organism: Neorhizobium vignae; assembly: GCF_000732195.1. Lineage (GTDB taxonomy): Bacteria > Pseudomonadota > Alphaproteobacteria > Rhizobiales > Rhizobiaceae > Neorhizobium > Neorhizobium vignae. The sequence goes on along the minus strand of NZ_JNNU01000007.1, from coordinate 16,838 downwards.
TCCGAAAGAACGGCCGTCGTCCAGCCCTGGCGGCCCCAGGCGTTCTCGACCGGCGAGAAGACGTTCGGCAGCATCTCGCATTTGATCTGCTGCTCGTCCGGCGTGAACTTGAAATTCGCGGTCAGGCCGTCGGCCGCCAGCGTCACGTAGATGCGCCTGACCTTGAACGCCGCCCTGTCGAAATGCGGCGCTTCGGAGGTTCCTTCCAGGGAGAGGGCCAGATTGCGGAGCATGTCGGCATCGGCCATCGTCGGACCTCAGTTGCAGTAGCGCTTGCCGCCCCTGCGGGAGCGCAGGTCGAAGTGAAAATGGTTCCAGTGTTCCGCATTGCTGCCGGGACCCAGCACGGTGTTGAAATATTTGCAGCTGTCGTTGCGCACCGCCTTCAGGAGACCGCCTTCGCGCATCGAGAACAGGCCCTTCTTGCGCACGTCGATCTCGTGACCGTCCTTCAGCACGATCTGGCCGATATCGATGGCGTTGCCCTTGGCATGTTCCGACATCGGGTTGTTGCGCTGATTGCTGTTGTTCATCCGGCGGCAGGAATATCCGCCCATCGGCACGATCTTCTGGATGCCGGTGAGATAGCGGTAACGGGCGGAAGGGGCGAGCTCGTTCCGGACCCATTTGGCAAAGGCCAGCGTCGTCTGGCAGTTCAGCGTGACGGCCGGCTTGACGTCGATATTGCCGGACAGGCCGGAGAGTTTCACCGGATAAGGCACCCTGCAGCTCGGGCCTGCGTCGATGGGCGGCCGGTCGTCGAATTCGACGCCGAGGCGCCTCAGTTCCGTGCGGCAGCTCACTTCCGACCGCGGCATGATATCGCGCTGCCAGGGCATGTCGCGCTGGCTCATCGGGCCGCTGTCGCTCATCGGGTTGTTGGGGCGCAGCATCGCCACCTGCTGGCTGCCGGCAGGCGCCCGGCTTGGCGGGATGACGCGCGACCCGTCGCTCCACGTCATATCGTTGTTCGCCAGGTCGCCCTGCAGGCCGGCGCCCTGGCGTTTCGGCGGCACCAGCACCCGGTCGTCGTTCATGGACTGGGGCATCTGCTGCGAGATCGGCTGGCGGCGCGGCTGCAGGGCGCGCGGATTGTCGGTGCCGATGCCGTCGACCACGGGCTGGTCGCCGACACCTTCGGCGATATCGGAATCCTGCTCTTCGGCAAGTCCCGTCACGTCGCTCTCGTCGGGACCGAAACCGAGTTCGGCGTCGATGTTGACGCCCTCTTCCGGAATGCTCATCGGTCCGGCATTGCGGGTCGTGTTGCGGCCTCCGACGGATGCCTGCTGCTGCATGGCCTCGTCGCTGTCGATCATCGGCAGGCGGCCCTGACGGGCGCCGGAGGGCTGCTGCGACATAGGTGAATTCAAGGGTGCATTCTGGGGTGCGGCCTGCACCTGGGCCGGCGCCCGCAGGTAATGGCCGCCGTCACTGGCGCCGGAACCCGGATAGGCCGAATTGGGATAACCGGTGCCGGCGAGGTTCGGCGTGTTCGCGTAGTCGACGCCGCTTGCCTGCGAAACCGGCGCCGGGCTCATCTGATAGGCCTGCTGGGAAACCCGCTCGCCCGGGATGTCGCGCATCGGCTGGATCGCCCCGACCCGGCCATTGTCGATCGGCGCGGGCGGAACGAGATCCCCGGCGGAACAGGCAGCCAGCATTGTCGGGATCATCAGCGAGCCGATCACCCGCCGAGAAAGGGGAGCATACGCCATACCAGTTGCCACTCTTCCGGTGCCGAAATGACACACGCTGAGAGTTTAGGCAAAGTCGGTAAATGAACCTTTGAGAAATCAAGGCCCTTTCGTGACCTTTCGATGCAATTTGCGATCGTTTCAGGACGCTCGCCTCCCCGCCGCCTCCATCCTGGCGATCCATTTCGCGCTATCGAAATTCCCGGCATTGACCGTGCCCACCAAAGTCGCCCGGACCGGCCGGATGCCGACGAAATGCAGGATGCCCACTTTCAGCGCCTTCAGGCTGTGGCTGCCGTAGACGATCCGGTAATACCAAGCGGGCATGCCCATGGTAATCACCACCCGCGCGGACCTGCCGCTCAGAAGACCGCTGCCGAACGGTCCGCGCGAGGTGTCATAGGCAAAGCCCGGCCGCGCCACCTGTTCCAGGAACGCCTTGACCAGCGCCGGCATGGAGCCGAGCCAGAGCGGATAGACAAGGACGAGGTGATCCGCCCGTCTTATCTTTACCTGCGCGTCGAGGATCGGCGGGTTGAGCCTCCCCTGTTGCTGTTCCTTCTGCGAGGTCAGGAACGGCACGCCGATGCGAGCGAGTTCGATGCGCTCGACCGAATGCCCGCCGGCCTCGGCTCCCCTGGCATAGGCGTCGGCCAGCGCATGACAGAGATGCGGCTCGGCGGCGTCCGGATGTCCCTGGATGATCACGATCCTCGTCATCATATTCTCCGTTGAAGGTGCCCCTGCGTTTAGGGACAACGGAGGTCCGCGTATTTGACCCTCGTCAACGCGGCCGACATCAAAAGGCCGCCGGGCTTGTCGCGCCGGCGGCCTTTGTCTCTTGGCGATGATCAGTGCGGATCAGGCGGCGCGGGCGCGCGACACATGACCGGAGGCCGCCCCACGGCCGCCGTCAGCGAGCCTGAAGGCCGAAAGAAGGCCCTGCAGGTGCAGGCTCTGTTCGGCAAGCGTCTGGCTGGCCGCGGTGGTTTCCTCGACCATTGCCGCGTTCTGCTGGGTCATCTGGTCCATATGATTGACGGAGGAATTGATCTCCTGAAGGCCCGTCGCCTGTTCGCGGGCGGCCGTCGCAATCGTGTCCACATGGGCGTTGACCCGCTCGACCAGCGTGGCGATCTCGACCAGCGCGTCGCCGGTGGAGCGCACCAGCGCCACGCCGCCTTCCACCTCGCGGGCGGAATTGCTGATCAGCGTCTTGATCTCCTTTGCGGCATTGGCGGAACGCTGCGCCAGTTCGCGAACTTCCTGCGCCACGACCGCAAAGCCCCTGCCCGCCTCGCCGGCCCGCGCCGCCTCGACGCCGGCATTGAGCGCCAGAAGGTTGGTCTGGAAGGCGATCTCGTCGATCACCGAGATGATCTGGTTGATGCGGCTGGAGCTCTCCTCGATGCGACCCATGGCGTCGATCGCATTGCGGACGATCTCGCCCGAGCGGCCGGCGCTGTCCTTGGTCTCGCTGACCATGGTACGGGCCTCGACCGCCCGTTCCGAGGCGGTGCGGACGGTTGCGGTGATCTCGTCGAGCGCGGCTGCGGTCTCTTCGAGCGCCGCCGCCTGCTGTTCGGTGCGCTTGGAGAGATGGCCCGTCGCTCCGGAAATGTCCGAGGCGCTGTCGCGTACGACAAGGCTCGTCTCGGAAATCGCCGCGATCGCCTGGTGCAGCGAACTGACCGCGGCATTGAAGTCGTGGCGGAGTTTCGCATAGTCCTCGCCGATATCGGCAAGCGCCACGGAAAGATCGCCCCCGGCCAGCGCCTCGAGCGCCCGGCCGAGCTCGCTGATCGCGCGTCCCTGGCGGTCGGCGGCGGCCGTCATCGTGCGCTCGTTCTCGAAACGCTCGCTGGCGATCATGCGGGCCTGTTCCGCTTCGCGTGCCTGCAATTGGGCGCGTTCGTCGACCGAATCGCGCAGCACGGAAAGCGCCCGGGCCATGTCGCCGATCTCGTTCTTCTGTTCGGTGCAGGGCACGGTGACACGAGCCTCGCCCGATGCGATCGACTGCAGAGCCTGCTTGATCTTGCCGATCGGGCCGGTAACCGTCTTGACCACGAAGGTGGCGCCCGCGATCAGCACCAGCGCGCCGATGCCGAACATCGAGGCGAAGTTGATCGCGTCGCGGCGGAACATGGCGTGCAGGTCGTCCACATAGACGCCCGTGCCGACGATCCAGCCCCAGGGCGCGAAACCGGCCACATGCGAATATTTTTCGACCGGCTGCTCGGCGCCCGGCTTCGGCCAGTAGTAATCGACGAAGCCCTTGCCGGCCGGGCTTGCCTTGACGGCGTTGACGAACTCGACGAACAGGAACTTGCCGTTCGGGTCCTTGTCGTTCGACAGGTCCTTGCCGTTCAGCTCCGCCTTGATCGGATGCATGATCATCCGCGGCAGCATGTCGTTGATCCAGAAATAGCCGCTGCCCTCGCCGTAGCGCATCACCGAGATGACGGCCTTGGCCCCGCTCTGGGCCTGCTCGCGGGTCATGGCACCCGAAGCCTCCAGAGCCTGGTATTTCTTGAGCACGGTCAGCGCCACATCGTTCATCTGGGCAAGGCCCGCCTTTCGTTCCCGTTCCGACGAGGCGTAGCTCTGGAACAGACTGAAGGTCATGGCGCCGCCAAGAATGACGAGCGACAGGAGCACGAGACTATAAAGGCGCCAGGAAATGGCGAGACGTTGCATGGGGTCCCCCTTATGTGCAATTCGCCTTAAATTCTAATGGGCGTTGGTTACCAGGTGGTGAAGCTGTCACAAATCGCGGCGAACGCGAGTTAGTGCGGTCTAAATTATTGATGTAGAAGCATTTTTTCTTGGAGTTTCCTTCCTCCTCGCGTCCGGTTAGTCTCGCGGCGGGAGGAGTCGCCCTGGAAACCGCTTCGAAAGAGAGATGACGATGACCGAAAATGCCAAACCGACCGGTGAACTGACGCTCCGCACCCTGGCAATGCCGGCAGATGCCAACGCCGCCGGCGATATTTTCGGCGGCTGGGTGATGGCGCAAATGGACTTGGCGAGCGGCATCCGCGCCGCCGAGCGCGCCCGTGGCCGCGTGGTCACCGCAGCGGTCAAGGAAATGGCGTTCGAACTGCCGGTCAAGATCGGCGACACGCTGAACATCTACACGGAAATCACCCGCGTCGGCCGCTCGTCGATCACGCTCATGGTGGAAGCCTGGGCGCAACGCGCGCGCCACCGGATGATCGAGAAAGTCACCGCGGGCACCTTCATCATGGTGGCCCTCGACGAGGAGGGCCGCCCGGTGCCGGTGCCGGCCGAGGCATAAGCGAGGAACAGCGATGGACGCCGCGACCGCCGCCGAAACCTTCACGCATATCCGCGTGGTCATGGGCATGGTGGTGAGCCTCAGCCTGGCGCGGCTGCTGAACGGCCTCGCCGGCATCGTCCAGCATCCGCGCGCCGCCCGCATCTACCCCGTCCATCTCGGCTGGGTGGCGTTCCTGTTCCTGTTTCTGGTGCATTTCTGGTGGTGGGAATACCGGCTGCACGCCCTGCCGGTCATCGGTTTTGCGGCCTATCTCTTCCTGATCGCCTTCTGCGCGCTGTTCTTCTTCCTCTGCGCCCTGCTCTTTCCGACCTCGATGCAGGATTACGACAGCTACGAACATTATTTCCTGTCGCGCCGGAAATGGTTCTTCGGTTTCCTCGCCGGCCTGCTCGTCACCGACATCGTCGATACGGCGCTGAAGGGCGAGGAATACTTTGCCTCGCTCGGCTGGGAATATCCGGTGCGCACCGCGATCTATGTCGTCCTGAGCCTGATCGCCGCGACGACCACCAACCGGCGCTATCACGCCGGTTTCGTCATCTTCGCGCTGGCCTACCAGCTTTATTGGATCTTTCGCGTCTACGACATCCTGACATAGCGCAACCCCGCCCGATCATCCCCTCAGATAGGCCGAGGACGTATCGAAACTCAGGCCGGGAAAGACCTTTGCGGTAAGAGTGTCGGGCTCGATGCCGAACTGACGGTAGAGCATGGCGGCGGCCACTTCGCGCACGTCGCCTGTCGGCATCAGGTCGCGGCGGTCGAGCAGCTTGTCTTCGGAAAGGCCCGGCCATTTGCCCAGGACCTTGCCGCCAGGGATCGCTCCGCCGGCGAGCACCGCAAGTCCGCCGGTTCCGTGGTCGGTGCCGTTGGTGCCGTTCTCGCGCGCCGTGCGGCCGAATTCGGTCATCGCCAGAACGGCGGTCTTTTTCCAGGCGTCTTCGCCGAGTGCCGCCTTCAGCGTGAGGATCGCGGTCGAAAGATCGCCGACGGCTTTCCTGAACTGCCCCTGCTGGCCCACATGGGTGTCCCAGCCGTTGATCGAGAAGCTGGCGATCCGGTAGTCCTCGCGCAGCATGCCGCCGGCAAGCCGCGCCATGTCGGCAATGCCCGCGCCACGCTTGCCGTCGGCGTAAAGGGAGTCCGCCGATATATCGGTCTTCTTCGCCTCCTCCATGGCCTTCGCGAAAGCCGGGTCGCCGGCATAGAGGCGGTCGAGAAAGGCGATCTCGTCTTCGGCCAGCGCGAAATTGCTCTGGGACGACCAGGAATCCGCCTCGTTGGGACCACTGAGGATCAGTTCCATCGAGGTGTTGATGTCGATCGCCTTGCGGGCGTTCGAGCGCGGGATGACCGCGAGCGTGCGGTTGAGCCAGCCGGTGCGTTCGCCCTTGCCGTTGCCGCCGGTCTCCAGCATGTCCTGGCCATCGAAATGGCTGCGCTGGTCCCGATAGGGCGTCGAGACCGCGTGCACGAACGAGAGCTCGCCCGCCTGCCACAACGGCATCAGCGCGGAGGCGGCCGGATTGAGCCCGAAGAAACCGTCGAGATCGATGAGGCCGGTATCGGGCCTCAAGCCCAGCTTCGGCCTCAGCGCCGCATAGGCCGGATCGCCGTAGGGCTGGACGAAATCGAGCCCGTCCATGGCGCCGCGCAGGATGATCGTCACGAACCGGTTGTCGCCAGGCATCGCGGCAAAACTGACCGGCGTCAGGATGGAGGCCCCCGCCGCGCAGCAGGCGCCGGCCAGAAACCCGCGGCGAGACAAAGGAAAGCCGTGTTGAAAGCTCATTTCCTATCTCCTGTTGAATTCAGGGGACGCCAGCACCATCGTGATGCCGTGAACCTTGTTGGGCGCCTGGGCGATAATCCTGCTGGTCTCCGGATGGGCAGCATCGGCAAGTGCTGCCTGAAGGAAGACGGAAGGCTCCATCTTCTGCCCGAAGATGCGTGCGACCATTCGCGACCACGAAATCCGCTCGCTCAGCTGGCTCGGGGTCAGCCATACGCTCGTTTCGTCCGCGAAACCCGCGGGGCTCGGCGGCTGCCAGATCGGCTGGCCCATGCGCTGCAGGGCGCCGAGCGTCAGAGCATTGGCCCGCCCCGCCTTCTTCTTGGTGTCTTCCCTCGCCGCCATGCCGGTCAGGTCCATGGCCTTCTGGACCGGGCTCTCGTCTTCGTCGCCGTCGTCCATGTCGCGCAGCAGATTGCCGAAATTCCTCTCCGGCAGATCGAGCGCGCGGAAACCGGAGACCACGAATTCGAACGGCTGCTTGATCTTCCGGCCGGGATCCGACCAGGCACGCGGATGTGCGAGCATGGCACGATAAACCTCGGTAAGATCGCCGCGGCTCTTCGTCCAGGCGGCGACCATCGCCGCGACCATCTCCTCGGGCGCGTCGTCGGCGATGAAATGGCGGACGAGCTTGCCGCAGATATGCTGCGCGGTCTTCGGGTTGGCGGCCAGATCTTCGAGCATCAGCACATGATCCTGACCGTCGCCCTCGTCGTCCCGATAGGTCCGCCCGAGCAGATTGACAGGTCCCGCCTCGGCGAACCGCGGCTGATAGACGACCTGCATGGCGCGATTGTCGACGGAAAGTCCCGTCAGGATCAGCGCCGCGGCACGCACGTCCTGCTGGGTATAGCCGCTGCCGGCGCCCAGGGTGTGGAGTTCGAGCAGCTCGCGACCGAGGTTTTCATTGAGCCCGCGGCCGTTCTTGCGGGCGGCAACGGAGTCGGGCCCGACGCTCTGGTCCTGGTCGAGATAGATCAGCATGGCGGGATGCAGGATGGCGGCGGACAGCAGCTTGGTGAAGGAACCGCCGAGATTGGGGCGGATCGCCTGCGCTTCGTAGAGCGGCACGATCATCCGCATCGGCAGCGACTTCATCACGCTGGTCGAGAAATGGTCGACCCAGAAACTCGCAAGGCGCTCATAGAAGCCAAGCGGCGAATGGATCGCTTGGGCAAGCCGCGCCATTGCATCCTGCCGGTAGATGCGCCGCGCCTCGCTCTGGGTCGCCTTGCGGACGTCTTCGTTCGGATTGCCGGCCTTGCGGGCTTTCGCCTCGGCGGCGAGGAGCGAAACGACGCGGGTTGCCGTGTCTAGCCGGCCGGCTATACCCTCGCGCGGAAAACGGGGCTTTTCGGAAGCCCCTTCCTCGATCTGTCCCAGCAGCGCCTCGACATCACGGGGCGGCTCTTCGCCGGGACGAAGACCATAACCGTACCGGATGGCGGCCAGGGTCGGGGTGGGAAGAGCCATTGAATCACTCCTCGTTGGACCCCCTTAGAGTCCCGAAAAATGTGGTGGAAACCAACAGGAATTGCGGCCATTTCGTGACATGGACAATTTGTAATTCATGACGGCCCGGGAAGTTCCAGCGACGCGCGAAAAATCGGATTTCCTGCAGGATCTGACCCCGGCCTTGGAACAACTCGAAGGCATTCGCTCAATATCGAGGCGCAGACAGCGGACGATTACCTATTCATTTAGGATAAAACGGTCGGCCTCACGAAGATCTCCCGAAAGCAAGACTTTCTTATCGCCGCCGTTCGATAGTGTCGGCGTTGATCAGGAACTCCAGCCCAAGCAGATCGATGGAAGCCGAACTCAGAACAGCTCAAATCGACCCGGCCCTCGCACTGGACGTGAAGCGAGCACAGGCTTCGACCATGCTCGAACGCCTGACCTCGACGCTCGCCACCAATGCCGCGATATCCGCTTCGGCGCTTTTCGTCACCACGATCGACCGTGGCCTGACCGTTTCGGCCGGCCTCTGGTTCACGGCGGTGATCGCAAGCCTGGTCCTGCGCGTCGTCCTGGCCTCGATCCTGACGCGTTGGGAAACCGTCGAACACGCTCCGCAACAGGCACTGAATGTGCTGACCTTCGGAGCGCTCGTCAGCGGCCTCGCCTGGGCGGCTCTTCCGCTGACCGTGCCCGATTTCCATGCGCTGGGCGGAGATAGCGGCCTCTATCTGATCATGTGCGGCATGGCGACCGGCGCGGTCCTCATGGGCGTCGGACACAACCCGGTTTCCCTCGCCTTCGCGATACCGCCCAACATCTCGGTGATGGTGTCGCTTGCCGTCAGCGGCGGCGCCGGCGGCTGGCTGCTCACCATCGACGTCGTGGCGCTGACGCTGGTGCTGATCCGCAGCAGCCGCACCAGCGAGGCGACCTTCGTCGGCAACGTGCTCGGCAAACTGAAGGCGACGGCGCTTGCCGATTCCCTCTCCTGCGCCAATTCGGATATCCTGCGCGCCAACTACCGGCTGGAAGTGCTGGCCAATTGCGATCCGCTGACCGGGCTCGCAAACCGGGCCGCCTTCAATACCGCCCTCGATGCGGGGATTTCCGCCGCCCGCGCCGCGGAGGAGCAACTGGCCCTCCTCATCCTCGATCTCGACCGTTTCAAGACGGTCAACGATACGCTCGGTCACAGCGCCGGCGACGCCCTTCTCGTCGAGGTCAGCGACCGGTTGCGCTTGGCGGTCGACGGCAGGGGCACCATCGCCCGGCTCGGCGGCGACGAGTTCGCGATCATTCTCGGCGGCGCCGATGCGGGGCACCTCGCTCGCGAGCTGGCGGCACGCATCCTCGATCGCAGCCGGCAGTCGGTCATGCTCGAGGGCCAGCCGACCGTGGTCGGCACCTCGATCGGACTTGCGTTTTTTCCGCAGCATGCGGATACGGCCGAAGACCTGTTCATCAGCGCCGACATGGCGCTCTATCGGGCCAAGGACGGCGGCCGGCGCCAGTGGCGCGAATTCGAGCCCGCCTTCCGCTCAAAGGCCGACCGCCAGAACCAGATCGAGCACGAACTTGCCGACGCGCTGGATGCCGGTGACGTCGAAGCCTGGTTCCAGCCGCAGGTCGACCTCGCCTCCCAGGAGATCACCGGCTTCGAGGCGCTGGTGCGCTGGCACCATCCCTATCTCGGGCCGATCGCGCCGCCGGAAATCGTCGCCGCCGCCCAGGCGGCCAATCTCGCCGACCGGCTGACCGCGACCATTGCCGAGGCCGCGTGCGGCCTGCTGAGCCGCCTGCCCGCGCTCGGCCTGCCGCGGGCGACCGTCGCGATCAACGTCTCGCCGCGCGAGTTCGACCTCTATTCGGTCACCGACGTGCTCGACCGCATCACCACCGCCCATCGCATCGATCCGGCGCTGTTCGAGATCGAGATCACCGAGGAGGCGATCCTCGATACGCTGGTCGCCGGCGAGCAGCTGAAGCGCATCGAACGGTCCGGCTACAAGCTCGCCGTCGACGATTTCGGCGCCGGACATTCCTCGCTCGCCTATCTCGTGGCGCTCAAGGTCGACCGGCTGAAGCTCGACCGGCGCTTCATCACGGGCGTGCATCTCAGCCGCCAGAACCAGGAAATCGTCGGCGCCATCGTCGGGCTCGGCCGGGCGCTGTCGATGGAAGTGGTGGTCGAAGGCGTCGAGAGCGAGGAAGAGGCCAAGGCGCTCGAAGCGCTCGGCTGCGAATTCGCCCAGGGCTATTTCTTCGGCCGCCCGATGCCGGCCGAACGCATCCCCGGCTGGATCGAATGCCGCCGCGCCGCCACCCAGCGCCAGGTGGCGTAAACCTTCCACCTCCTCCGTGCCCCCAAAATCCGTTTCCCTTTTGTACTCGTTTTGTGACCTGCCCCTCTTCACTTTCGCGATGAGTCTCTCCATATTCGCGGCATGGCCAGATCACCGAAAAAATCGCCCGCCTCGAACCCGGACAATCACAACGGTTTCGAGGAAGCCCCGCAATCGTCGTTCGAGGGCGCGCCTCTGCAAGGCAGCGTCTCCGACTGGGTGAAGCAGCTGGAAGCCGAGGCGGAGGCCTCCGGCGTCGAGACGCAGCGCGAGATCGCTTCGAAGGCCGGCAAGCACCGCAAGAGAATAGAGATCGCCGCGCGCGAGGAAGCCATCAAGGCCGCCAAGACGGCCCCGACCACGGCCAAGAACACCACTGCCTCGAAGACCGCCCGCGGGGTGTCGATCGGCGCCTCGTCGGATCCCAAGACGCGCGCCCGCGCCGGCCTCAACCCGGTCGCCGGCATGGATACGTCGCTGGAGGATGCCGAGAACCTCGCCGCCGGCGCGGTCACCGCAACGGTCGAAGCCCTGTCGGCGCTGATCGAGAGCGGCAATCCGCTGTTCAAGGACGGCAAGCTGTGGACGCCGCACCGCCCGGCCCGGCCGGAAAAGTCCGAGGGCGGCGTGACCATCCGCATGGCGTCCGACTACGAGCCCGCCGGCGACCAGCCGACCGCCATCCGCGACCTCGTCGAGGGCATCAATTCCGGCGAGCGTTCCCAGGTCCTGCTCGGCGTTACCGGCTCCGGCAAAACCTTCACCATGGCCAAGGTGATCGAGGCGACGCAGCGCCCGGCCGTGATCCTCGCCCCCAACAAGACGCTGGCGGCGCAGCTCTATTCCGAGTTCAAGAACTTCTTCCCGGACAACGCGGTCGAATATTTCGTCTCCTATTACGACTATTACCAGCCGGAAGCCTATGTGCCGCGCTCCGACACGTTCATCGAGAAGGAATCCTCGATCAACGAGCAGATCGACCGGATGCGCCACTCCGCCACCCGCTCGCTCTTGGAGCGCGACGACTGCATCATCGTCGCCTCGGTCTCCTGCATCTACGGTATCGGCTCGGTCGAGACCTATACGGCGATGACCTTCCAGATGTCGGTCGGCGACCGATTGGATCAACGTCAATTGTTGGCAGACTTGGTGGCCCAGCAATACAAGCGCCAGGACCTGAATTTCGTGCGCGGCTCGTTTCGCGTCCGCGGCGACACGATCGAGATCTTCCCGGCCCACCTTGAGGATGCCGCCTGGCGCATCTCGATGTTCGGCGACGAGATCGATGCGATCACCGAATTCGATCCGCTGACCGGCCACAAGGTCGGCGACCTGAAATCGGTAAAAATCTACGCCAACTCGCATTACGTCACCCCGCGCCCGACGCTGAACGGCGCCATCAAGGCGATCAAGGAAGAGCTGAAGCTGCGGCTCGCCGAGCTCGAAAAGGGCGGCCGCCTGCTCGAAGCCCAGCGGCTGGAGCAGCGCACCCGCTACGATATCGAGATGCTGGAGGCGACCGGCTCCTGCGCCGGCATCGAGAACTATTCGCGTTACCTGACCGGCCGCAATCCCGGCGAGCCGCCGCCGACCCTGTTCGAATACATCCCCGACAACGCGCTCCTCTTCATCGACGAAAGCCATGTCTCGGTCAGCCAGATCGGCGGCATGTACCGGGGCGACTTCCGACGAAAAGCGACGCTCGCCGAATACGGTTTCCGCCTGCCCTCCTGCATGGACAACCGGCCGCTGCGCTTCGAGGAATGGGATGCGATGCGCCCCCTCACCGTCGCCGTCTCGGCCACCCCCGGCAACTGGGAGATGGAACAGTCCGGCGGCGTCTTCGCCGAACAGGTGATCCGCCCGACCGGCCTGATCGACCCGCCGGTGGAAGTCCGTTCCGCCCGCTCCCAGGTCGACGACGTGCTCGGCGAAATCCGCGAGACCGCCGCCAAGGGGTACCGCACGCTCTGCACCGTGCTCACCAAGCGCATGGCCGAGGACCTCACCGAATACCTGCACGAACAGGGCGTGCGCGTGCGCTACATGCACTCGGACATCGACACGCTGGAGCGCATCGAGATCATCCGCGACCTCAGGCTGGGCGCCTTCGACGTGCTGGTCGGCATCAACCTTCTGCGCGAAGGCCTCGACATTCCCGAATGCGCCTTCGTCGCCATCCTCGACGCCGACAAGGAAGGCTTTTTGCGCTCGGAGACGTCGCTGATCCAGACCATCGGGCGTGCGGCGAGAAACGTCGACGGCAAGGTCATCCTCTATGCCGACAAGATCACCGGCTCGATGCAGCGCGCCATGGACGAAACCGCCCGCCGCCGCGAAAAGCAGATGGAATACAACACCGCCAACGGCATCACGCCGGAATCGGTGAAGGCCAGGATCTCCGACATCCTCGACTCGGTCTACGAGCGCGACCACGTCCGCGCCGACATTTCCGGCGTCTCCGGCAAGGGTTTTGCGGATGGCGGCCACCTGGTCGGCAACAATCTGCAGGCCCATCTCAACGCGCTCGAAAAATCGATGCGCGACGCCGCCGCCGACCTCGACTTCGAAAAGGCCGCCCGCCTGCGCGACGAAATCAAGCGCCTCAAGGCCGCCGAACTCGCCGTCATGGACGACCCGATCGCCCGCGACGAGGCCCGCGCCATCGAAGGCGGTGGCGGCAAGGGTGGAAACGGCAAAGGCGGAGCCAAAGCCCGCCGCGAGTCTCCTTCTACCCAGCGGGGAGAAGGTGCCCGCAGGGCGGATGAGGGGGAAGCCACACCCTCGACCTCCCTCTTCGCCAAACCCGGCCTCGACGACATGGGCCCGGGCACCGACACCGCGACGCCGCTCTTCCGTAAGCCGGACCTTTCCGACATGGGCCGCGACATAGACCCCGTCAAGCCATCGCTGTTCCGCAAGAACGACCTCGACGAAATGACCGTCGGCCGCACCGAAAAGCCGGTCATCGGCAAGATTCCACCGAAGCCGGCGCCATCATCCTCAACCTCTCCGTCGTCATCCGCGGACCCGACCCGAGGATCCACCGACGACCCCCGCCCTCTCGTGCGCGGCAAGATTGGCGCGGGGAGTTATGAGGATGGCGGGGAGCAGAAACGGAAAAGCCGGACGAAGGGGAAAACCGGGCGGCCGGGGCGGTAGGCGCAGGTGGCGGCGCTCCTGCCTCTATGAGTGCAGGATATCGCGGGAGAGGCGCCCTCGGTCTAACCGCTCGTCGATATGCTGCACCTGTTCGGAAACGACGTTATTGACTACTACATGCAACAGTAGCGACGGTCCCACCGCCGATAAGATTTAAGCAAATTTGAAGACGCTTATCGCGACTTTATCAATCCCTTACTTTTAAGAGACTCTTTAATCTGAACGTAGCGCTTTTCGGAATTCGCGGAGTAAGGTACAGCCGCTCCTTTCGATACTTTCAATTCTGCCCTTTGAATACGAGCATTATTGATCGGCAACAGGAAATTTAGCTGTTTTTCGGTTTTAGCCACTACATCCCCTCCTTCTCCAAGACCGGAGCCAACACAAGCTGCTCACGACTTACTAGCGAATCGAGTGGCGGTGATGCCAAAGGTTTCGCTTGTTTTGGTGTACCATTTTTTACCTTACCCGATTCTTTACGCTCAAGCTTGGCTCCAAATACGCGAGAAAAACTAGAAGGCGATACACCCTCATATTGAAGGAAGGCAACCTTTCCAGCTTCGCTTGGGTTGGTAGTTATAGCATCAGAGTGAAGGGTCAATGCCAAACTTTTCGGATACGGTTCGATATAGACAACCGTCTCGATTCCGCTCGCTACAATATGGCGAGCGCAACTGTGACAGGGAAAGGTTGTGGTAAATAATTTCGCGCCGACAATTCCGTTTTTTCCTTGGCGAGCGACTGAAATAATCGCCTCCATTTCCGCATGTACGGCACGCGAAAATTCAATCAGGTTCTTTACATCGGTCTTTCGAAGTCCAGTCCGCAAATCCTCGCGGCTAATTACATTACCGACCTTTGCCCCAATCTGATCCAGCAATCGCTCCTTATGATGGTCATTCCAACACTGGCAGGCTTTCCATTTATAGCAGCGGTTATCTCCTGATCCATCGTCTACGTTATAAGTTCCCCCGCCGTATTTCGGAACATCGTTTGCGCCTTGCCCAATTATCTCTCCCGCTTTCGAAACAATAACCGCACCAACTTGTCTCGAAAGGCATGCTGAATTCAGAGAAACCCCAGAAGCTGCCTGCATTGCATACTCATCACGAGTAGGCGTCTGAACACTAATTCCAAATACTAGATTTAATAGACGGTCTACCGATCTTCCTATTCCATCTGTATTATCACCATCATTTCGAAAAAATACATCAGCGTAGTTCATCGTCTTCCGAACAGACTGCCCGAAGTCCAGCCCTTCGTCGTAGTCGGCGTCCTTTATTTTTGTCAGATATGTAGAGTTTGAAATATTGCTCTCTAGGCGCGAAATTCGCTTCTCCTCGGGCGAAAATACGCCAACTAGCCAAAACAAATCTCCATAAACCTTACGCAGAACGGCCACTTCCTCTGGATTTTTTAGCGAGTCAATTATCGTACAAAATCGCCTATCTTCACCGTTCGCCGTGTCCTTCCTCGAACTATTTATTTTGTCGATACTCAAAATCGCAAGCACATCGTTTGAATGGCGGCCCCTAAGCTTGTTTCCAAGGCTTTGAAGGCGCTCGACGCGTTCAGGGTCGTTATCTTCGACTTTTTCCTCACCAAAGCTCTCGGCGCGATCGTTTATTAACGAGCTAATCTTGATGACATTAGTTTCATATCCAAAATTTTCTTCTATCCGGGATTTAATTATATCAGCTACGGTCGATGCCCCGGATCCGATGGGAGCGACCATTGCGAATACAAGTTCTTGCGTTCGGCGCTTTTCGAGGCTTACGAATTCGTCGTTCGGGATATCAATTGGAACATCAGCGACATTTTCTACGGATTTACTTTTGCGAGTTGCAATCGCCATGTTTCAACCTACCTGGAATCGATTTTCACTAGTTTGACGCGAACATGATATTTACGCAATCTTTAACCTGAACTGCATCAAGGACGCCGCTAGGGTCATTATCCAAACCCAAATGTGTTTCATCCAAGCCGACAGAAACGTTTTGTCGGCAAGTTGGAGAAATTAGAACCCTCTTGCTGACGAGAATACACTGGGAAGGCGGACCCACGCCGGCTGAAAAACGAATCCTCATTCAGGGTTAGTGGCAGATGATCCTTATTTAGCGACAGGGAGAGCTGTGGTTGGCTTTAGCTATCTCCCAAATCTCCACCCCACTATCCTTCCACCCCTCCCTCGCCTAAACATCTCCTCACATCCAAACGGAGACGACTCACCCATGCGCATGCCGGCCATCGTCTTCGGACTGCTGTTTTCCCTGCTGGCCGCGGCCGGCGCCGAGGCGCGGGTCTACAAGTCGCCGCAGGCGCTGATCAAATCGCTCTATGCCGACACGATCGACCCGGCCCAGGACGAAGCGCCCTCGCCCTATTCCGCCTATTTTTCCGACGCGCTCAACGAGAGCCTGACGGCGAATGGCGAGGCGGTGGATTTCGATCCGATCCTTGCCGGACAGGATGGCGTCGCCAGCAATATCCAGCTTTCCCCGCCGATCGTTTTCGGCGACACGGCGGAACTGGAAGTGTCCTTCCGCAACGGCAAGCGCTCGGCGACGCTCTTCTACACGCTGGTGCGCGAGAATGGCGGCTGGAAGGTGGACGACATCGCCGACCAGTCCGGCGACGAGCCCTGGAGCCTTCGGGACCTGCTGGGGCAGTAGGGGCGGGTTTTTACGCGGGGGGCGCCCCGCTCTCTCCTCCGTCATCCTCGCCCTCGGGTTAAACCCGAGGGTGACCCGAGGATCCAGCGGCGCCGCGTCGGCGGCGCGGAGACTCTCCCGGACACGACGCCTGATAAAAGGGGTGTCGCCGCGCAGACGCACGGCGACTGGATCCTCGGGTCAAGCCCGAGGATGACGGAGAGGCGGCGGATGACGGAGGAGAGGGTACAACATCCAAGGTCGTCATCTGACATCCAAGGTCGTCATCCTCGGGCTTGACCCGAGGATCCATGCCCCAAGCGCCGGCCTATCCGGGCATATTCGACACCTCCCCGTCAGCCGCATCAAACACTTAGCTCCCCTCTCATCCCCGCCCTCCAAACCCGTGCCTACAATCTCCCCGTT
>NZ_JNNU01000006.1 GCF_000732195.1 Neorhizobium vignae | reverse complement strand
ACTGATTATAAACGATAATTTCCTACAAAATCCGGCAAACGCCCGTTTTTCACGATTTTCGAACCTTTGAGACGTGCATAAACGGCGCCCTTTCGGCCCCTGCCCCAAAACCGCCCCGACAAATTCACAATCTCATGGTTACCACGATCCCAGCAGGGAATCGAAACGACGCCGCGGGCAGTGTACGCGTTTGCACCACGGCCGATTTGACTCTCTGGACTGAAAGGGGCACATGTTTGGCCCAAGGTCCCGCAGGCAGTATAGAAGCTGCCTACGGCAATAACGAGTATCAGGGACTGGCTTAAACCCGCATGATGACGGCCCGCAGCATGATCCGCTCGCTCGGTAACGAACCGCCGATCCTCGCCGACGGCCGTCGTGCTCCGGATCGACGTGAGATTTCGCTGCGTTGGCTGTCCGGCACCTTCCTCACCGGCATTACATCTTCCATCCTGATGGGCGTTGCTTTGTTTGCCGCGCTCGACGGCCGGCAGCAGCTTGCGATCCCGGCCGAAGCCTCCGCCTCCATCCCCACGAACGACGCCGATGCCGCCTCGCGCGGCAAGCGGCTGCTCGGCAGCAATATCGTCGCCATGCCGACCGATCGGAAGGTGATGGAAGTCTCGACGGTCGTGCACGAGGGTAATAAGGAAGTCGTCCGCCGCAAGCCTTTCGCACATGTGAAGATGAATCTTGCCGCAAACCACGTGGCGCAGGAAGATTACCCGAACTTCGACCCGATGACGATCTTCTCGTCGAGCGAGACCCCGCCGCCGCCTGCCGCGCGTGCCGGTGTCATCTACGGCTCGAACGTCGAGTCCGAGGTCAGCCTCCAGACCGTGGCCTTCCCCATCAAGGGCAGCATGTATGCCTTCGCGCAGGCGATGACGCTGGAGGAGGTCGAAGAAAACGTCCGCTCCAACGGCTCGGTGCTCACCGACGGCAACAGCCAGCTTTCGGCGCTCTATTATGTCGACCCGCAGCGCTTCTCGTCGAAGGAGGATGGCGGCGGTCTCGATATCACCGCCGGCCTGTCGGCCCGCGTCGTCGAGGAGAACATCTCGGTTTCGACGCCTGAGGCGATCAACGCCCGCACCCGCGAATATGCCGACGACATCATCCCAATACGCAAGGCCGAGACGGTCAGCCAGGCGATGACCGAGGTCGGTTATCCGGAAGGCAAGGCGCGCGAGATTTCCGGCTACCTGCAATCCCGCCTCGGCGAGGCCGACCTTGCCGTCGGCGACGTGCTGCGCATCGGCGTCATCCAGGAAGGCGACATGGTCCTCGTCGTCCGTGCAAGCCTCTATCGGCGTGGCGACCACCGGGTAACCGTCGCTCTCGACGATCGCGGCCGCTTTGTGGACGGCCAGGAGCCGCCGATGCTGGATGCGGTCGCCTCGGCCTTCAGCGAACAGCCGGCGCAAATCCTCGCCGGTCGCGAACTGCCGCGCGTCTACGACGGCATCTACCGGGCGGCCCTCTCCTACGGCATGAGCAAGGAGATGACCGGCACGCTGGTAAAACTGCTTGCCAGCAATGTCGATCTGCAGGCCCAGCTGAAGCCGACGGACAAGATCGAGGCCTTCTTCTCGGTCGCCGACGAAAAAGGCCAGGCGAACAAGGATTCCCAACTGCTTTACGTGAACGCCCGGTTCGGCGACACGACGAGCCGCTTCTACCGCTTCCAGAACCCCGACGACAATTCGGTCGATTATTTCGACGAGGACGGCAAGAGCATCCGGCAGTTCCTGCTGCGCAACCCGCTTCCGAACGGCCGCATGACCTCCGGCTTCGGTATGCGCGGCCACCCGCTGCTCGGTTATTCCCGCATGCATACCGGCACCGACTGGGCCGCCCCACGCGGCACGCCTATCATCGCCACGGGCAACGGCGTCGTCGAAAAGGCCGGCTGGGATTCAGGCGGTTACGGCAACCAGACGCTCATCCGTCACGCCAACGGCTACGTCTCCTCCTACAATCACCAGAGCGCCATCGCGCCAGGTGTTCGCGAAGGTGCCAAGGTCACCCAGGGCCAGGTGATCGGTTATGTCGGCTCCACCGGCCAATCGACCGGCGCCCACCTTCATTACGAGCTGATCGTCAACGGCACCAAGGTCGATGCGATGAAGATCCGCCTGCCGGGCGGCAATTCGCTGACCGGCAAGACGCTCGCCCGTTTCGAAGAGGAACGCAAGCGGATCGATACGCTCCTCAACACTCAGTCCGCCGATGAGGTCGCCAGCCGCTGAGGCCTTTCCCGCACCAGCCGGGAACGAACAAAAATGGCGGCCGAAGCCGCCATTCTGCTTCTCAACGTTCGGTTCTGCTTACGCAGCCTCACTCACTGCCCGTTTGACCCGGAAGAGCAGCCGGTCGGAACCGGCACTGACCGCAACGGCCGAGCCATCCGGAATCTGGCCGCCGAGAATCTGCTCGGCGAGCGGGTCCTGCATGAACTTCTGGATCACCCGCTTCAGCGGACGAGCACCGTAGACCGGATCGTAGCCCTTGTCGGCCAACCATTCGCGGGCATCCGGACCGAGATCGATGGCGATCTTCCGTTCCGCCAGCAGCGCCAGCAGCCGCCTCATCTGAATATCGACGATCGCGCCCATCTCGTTACGCTTCAGGCGGTGGAACAGGATGATCTCGTCGACGCGGTTGAGGAATTCAGGCCGGAACGAGGCTTTTACAACGTCCATCACCTGCTCGCGCACGCTTTCGGAATCCTCGCCCTCGCGAAGGGCGGTCAGGTATTCCGCCCCGAGATTGGAGGTCATGATGATCATCGTGTTCTTGAAGTCGACCGTGCGGCCCTGCCCGTCCGTCAGGCGGCCGTCGTCGAGCACCTGCAGAAGAACGTTGAACACGTCCGGATGCGCCTTCTCGATCTCATCGAACAGCACGATCTGGTAGGGTTTGCGCCGCACCGCCTCGGTCAGCGCCCCGCCTTCCTCGTAACCGACGTAACCCGGAGGTGCACCGATCAGCCGCGCGACCGAATGCTTCTCCATGTATTCGGACATGTCGAGGCGAACCATCGCACTCTCGTCGTCGAACAGGAAGCGGGCCAGCGACTTGGTCAGCTCTGTCTTACCGACACCGGTCGGGCCGAGGAAGATGAACGAGCCGATCGGCCGGTTCGGATCCTGCAGCCCGGCGCGCGAACGGCGAACCGCACGCGAGACGGCCTGGACCGCATCGCCTTGGCCGACGACGGATTTCGCCAGCTCGTCTTCCATGCGCAGCAGCTTGTCGCGCTCGCCTTCCAGCATCTTGTCGACCGGAATGCCGGTCCAGCGCGACACCACATGGGCGATCGCGTCCGGGTTCACGACTTCCTGCACCATGGCATTGGTCGAACCGTCCTGGGCTTCTGCCTCGACGAGACGCTTTTCGAGTTCCGGGATCACGCCATAGGTAAGTTCGCCGGCACGCTGGAATTCGCCCTTGCGCTGGGCAGTCGCCAGTTCGTTGCGGGCCTCGTCGAGCTGCCGCTTCAGGTCGGCGGCAAGGCCGAGCTTCTGCTTTTCCGCCTGCCAGCGGGCCGTCAGCGCATCCGCCTGCTCTTCGAGCGAGGTGACTTCGCTTTCCAGCCGCAACAGCCGGTCGGCCGAGGCGCTGTCGGTTTCCTTCTTCAGGGCCTCGCGCTCGATCTTCAGCTGCATGATGCGACGGTCGAGTTCGTCGAGTTCCTCGGGCTTGGAATCCACCTGCATGCGCAGCCGCGAGGCGGCTTCGTCCATCAGGTCGATCGCCTTGTCGGGCAGGAACCGGTCGGTAATGTAGCGGTTGGAAAGCGTCGCAGCCGCAACCAGGGCCGAATCCGAGATGCGGACCTTGTGATGCTGTTCGTATTTTTCCTTCAGCCCGCGCAGGATCGAGATCGTGTCCTCGACCGTCGGCTCCTCGACCATGACCGGCTGGAAACGCCGGGCAAGCGCCGGGTCCTTTTCCACATGCTTGCGGTATTCGTCGAGCGTGGTCGCGCCGACGCAATGCAGCTCGCCGCGGGCAAGAGCCGGCTTCAAGAGGTTGGAGGCGTCCATCGCGCCGTCGGACTTGCCGGCACCCACCAGCGTGTGCATCTCGTCGATGAACAGGATGATCTCGCCGTTTTCCGACTGCACTTCGTTGAGCACGCTCTTCAGCCGCTCCTCGAACTCGCCGCGATATTTCGCGCCGGCGATCAGGGCACCCATGTCGAGCGCCATCAGCTTCTTCTCTTTCAGGCTTTCCGGCACGTCACCATTGATGATGCGCAGCGCCAGACCTTCGGCGATCGCCGTCTTGCCGACGCCGGGCTCGCCGATCAGCACCGGATTGTTCTTGGTGCGGCGGGAGAGAACCTGGATCGTGCGGCGGATTTCGTCGTCGCGGCCGATCACCGGATCGAGCCTGCCGTCGCGGGCTTCGGCCGTCAGGTCCCGGGCATATTTCTTCAGGGCCTCGAAACCGGCTTCGGCATTGGCGCCGTCGGCCGTGCGACCCTTGCGGATGTCGTTGACGACCTGGTTCAAGCCCTGCGCCGTCACCCCGGCCTTCTTCAAGGTCGCTGACGTCGAGGCCGAAGTCTCGATCACAAGCGCCAGAAGCAGACGCTCGACGGTGACGAAACTGTCGCCGGCCTTCTTGGCTGCCTCTTCCGCGGTCGAAAACACCTTGGCGAGCGGCTGGGAGAGGTAGATCTCGCCATTGCCGCCGGAAACTTTGGGAAGCTTGGCAAGTGCGGCGTCGTTGGCGATGCGCGCTTCCTTGGAATTGCCGCCGGCGCGGTCGATGAGCGAGGACGCCATGCCCTGGTCGTCGTCGAGCAGAACCTTCAGCACATGTTCGGGCGTGAACTGCTGGTGACCCAAGGCCAAGGCCTGGGTCTGAGCCGACTGCAGGAAACCGCGGACGCGCTCGGAATATTTTTCGATGTTCATCTGACACCTCCAGTGATCGACCCGCCCTTGATAAGGCACGGACCGATGATTGAGATTGAGCTCCCTCAAAGGCGAGCCCTGCCGAAGTCTCGGCGTTGTTTGAGATATGGTAAGCGGATTCTCGTGTTTAAAGTGTTCAGACGGTCAAAATCTGCGGGCGGAAACCTCACGAATTTTCCGCGTGACAATCCACAATCGAGCGAATACAGAAACCCCATGTCTTTCACGTCCGCCTACGCCTCGCGATTTTATAGCTACCGCTTTTCCCAGCGGATGCGGGTCCGTGCGTAGCTGAATTCGACGCAACGACATTCCCTCAAGCCGCTAGTCCACCTGGCGGCTTTTTCAATTCCGCACGGTAGGACCAAACAGGAGCCATACCCGTGCCGAATGCCACTCCCGCCAATACTGTCGACGATCGCCGCATCGTCGAGATCACGCCGCTGACTATCCCCGCCGACATCATCGCCGAAATTCCGCGCAACGACGCGGTTACCGAGACCGTGACCCGCACGCGTGACACGGTCCACCGCATACTGCACGGCGAGGACGACCGGCTGATCGTCGTCATCGGCCCCTGCTCCATCCATGACCCGATTGCCGCGCGGGACTATGCAGCCCGGCTGGAAGAACAGCGACGACGTTTCGGTGGCGATCTCGAAATCATCATGCGCGTCTATTTCGAAAAGCCGCGCACCACCGTCGGCTGGAAGGGCCTGATGAACGACCCGCATCTCGATGGCAGCTACCGCATCGAAGAGGGCTTGAGGATTGCCCGGCAGCTTCTTCTGGACATCAATGCGACGGGCCTTCCGGCCGGCTGCGAATTCCTCGATACGATCACCCCGCAATATATCGCCGACCTCGTCAGCTGGGGGGCGATCGGCGCGCGGACGACCGAAAGCCAGGTGCATCGCCAGCTGGCATCCGGCCTCTCCTGCCCGATCGGCTTCAAGAACGGCACCGACGGAGGCGTCGCAGTTGCACTCGATGCAATACTGGCCGCCTCGCAGACGCACCATTTTCCGGCGGTGACCAAGGACGGCCGGGCCGCGATTGCCACGACGACCGGCAATGAAGATTGCCACGTCATCCTTCGCGGCGGCAAGCGGCCGAACTACGAGGCGGCCGACGTCGAGGCCGTGTCAAGGGACGCGGCGAAACGCGGTTTGGAGCCGCGCATCCTCATCGATGCCAGCCACGCCAACAGCGGCAAGGATCCGATGAACCAGCCGCTGGTCGTCAAAAACGTCGCGACGCAGATTGCAGCCGGCGACATGGGCATCAAGGGCATGATGATCGAGAGCAATATCGTCGGAGGCCGCCAGGATCTGGTACCCGGCAAGCCTCTTGTTTATGGCCAGAGCATTACCGATGGCTGCATCGACTGGGAGAGATCGGTCCTGGTGCTCGAAGAGCTTGCCCGCTCCGTTCGCGATCGGCGCCAGTCTCGATCCTGAAGCGGAAGGGCTTTCCTCACGGAAAAGGCCGCCCGGTTTCCCGAGCGGCCTTCTTGATCTCGTTATTCCAACCCGTGGAGCTTATTCCGAAGCAGCATCAGCCAGGGTCGGCTGCGAGGCTTCGCCTTCGGAACCACCCTCTTCACCGGCGCCTTCGCCACGACGCGGACGACGCGGGCGGCTGCCGGCAGCGCGACGACGGCGCGGAGCGGCTTCTGCCTGTGCTTCTTCCTCGACGGCCACTTCGGCAGGCGTGCCTTCGATTACCGGCTGCGGGCCGGAACCGTCGATGACCGGAGCGACCGGCTGAGGTGCTGCGACCTGGGCCGGAACCGCTGCGACGGCCGGCTGTTCCGGACGATTTTCGCGGCGGGGACGTTCGCGCTGCTGATCACGCTGTTCGCGGGGCTCGCGTTGTTCACGGGGTTCCCGCTGCTCGCGAGGCTCGCGCTGTTCCCGGGGCTGCTCCCGGCGCGGCTGCTGTTGCTGGGCCTGCGGTTGCGGAGCCTCGTCCATGGATGGCTGCTGCGAGAAACCGTTGTCCTCGCCATCGCTGTTGTCCATGTCGTCCTGATCCTGAACGTTGCCGTCCCGATCCTGATACTCACCGCGATTGTCGTGCTGGAACCGATCCTGCATCTGCGCCTGTGCGGCGGCAATGATGCGATTATAATGTTCGGCGTGCTGGAGATAGTTTTCGGCCATCACGCGGTCGCCGGAGCTCTGGGCGTCGCGGCCGAGTTGGCTATATTTTTCGGCGATATGCTGGGCGGTCCCGCGGATCTTCACATCCGGTCCGGAGCTGTCGTAGGTGCGGCTAAGAGGATTGCCGCCCTTGCGGTTGAAGTTGTTATTTCCACCGCCGCCGCCGCCATTATTGTTATTATTGTTACTGCCGCGACCTCGACCGCGTTTGTTCTGCTGTCCTGGCCTCATCTATCGTTCACCAATTCTCTGTCTTCGCTGATAAGGGGCCACGCGGTCTGTCGGACAGAGCCGAACAAGACTTCGCGTGCCGCGCACAGGCCGATCAAAGCGTCCTGCCGCTTGTGAAAGTCAAATTAACTGATTCACGCACCGGGAATTGTTCAACCTTCGCAACTCTTCGAAAAGAGAAGGATCAAAGGGTTGCCCTGTAACCCGAACGAATCGCTGTTCATTCCCAGCCGTCC
Source organism: Neorhizobium vignae (assembly GCF_000732195.1). Taxonomy (GTDB): domain Bacteria; phylum Pseudomonadota; class Alphaproteobacteria; order Rhizobiales; family Rhizobiaceae; genus Neorhizobium; species Neorhizobium vignae. Next base: position 396,914 of record NZ_JNNU01000006.1, on the reverse strand, counting down.
CAGTGCGTAAATGCAAGCTATCCCGCTTCCTCCGGAAATCCAAGCCTTTTCTTTTGCCTGCAAAATCAAGGATGATTCACGGTAAATACGAGAACCCGATCATTGTCGCCGTAGTCGCGTACCGCCTCCACCGGCGTAAAGCCAGCGACGCGGAAAATCGCGGTCACGGTTTCCTTTTGATCGAACCCGATCTCGACGCCGATAACGCCGTCCTTTTCGAGGAAATCTCCTGCACCCGCTGCAATCGCGCGATAGGCTTCGAGCCCATCCGGACCTCCATCTAGCGCTGTCAGCGGATCGAAATCCCGGACTTCCGGGTCCAATGCGGGGATAACGTCGCTACGTATATAGGGCGGATTTGACACGATTATGTCGAACCGGCCGGAAATTGCGTCGAACCAGTGGCTGCGGATCGCTTGAAATCTTTCGGACATTCCCAGCCGCGCCGCGTTCCGCGCCGCCGTTTGCAGGGCGTCCTCCGAAATATCGCTGCCGATACCCTGAGCTTGCGGGCTCTCTTTCAGCAGTGCCAAAACGATCGCGCCGGTTCCTGTTCCAAGATCGAGGATACGTGCCGAACCCTTGCCTGCGACAATCTGCCTCACATAGGCGAGCATCGAATCCACCAGGATTTCGGTGTCCGGTCGCGGCTCCAGCGTTTCCTTCGAAATCAGGAGCTCCATGCCGTGGAATTCACGTGACCCCAATATGCGGTGTACGGGCTCCCGTTTCAAGCGGCGCTTGACCGCGTTCGAGATCCGGGAAGTTTCCTCCTCTGTCAGCAGCCGCTCGCCGCCGGTGAAGACTTCGGTGCTGGAAAGCCCGAGCAACCCGCCGATCAGCAGCCGCGCCTCGATCGCCGCATCCGGCAGGCCCGCCGCGGAGAACCGCGACCTGGCATCCGCGACGGCTGCGGAAAGTATTGTCATCCCCGTTGCTCGCCGAGCTGCGCGAGCTGGCCGGCCTGGTAGTCGGCAATCAGCGCATCGACCACTTCATCGATATCGCCTTCCATCATCCGGTCGAGCTTGTAGAGGGTCAGGTTGATACGGTGGTCGGTCACCCGCCCCTGGGGGAAATTGTAGGTACGGATACGCTCGGAGCGGTCGCCCGAACCGACCTGGCTCTTGCGGTCGGCGGAACGTTCGCTGTCCGCCTTCTGGCGCTCCATGTCGTAGAGACGGGTGCGCAGAACCTGCATCGCCTTGGCTCGGTTCTGGTGCTGCGATTTTTCCGAGCTGGTGACCACGATGCCGCTCGGCATGTGGGTGATGCGCACCGCGGAGTCCGTGGTGTTGACGTGCTGGCCGCCGGCACCCGACGAACGCATCGTATCGATGCGAATGTCTTCCGGCCGGATTTCGATGTCGATCTCTTCGGCTTCCGGCATCACCGCCACGGTGGCAGCCGAGGTGTGGATGCGGCCGCTCGCTTCCGTGTCGGGCACGCGCTGCACCCGGTGCACGCCGGATTCGAACTTCAGCTTGGAGAACACTCCGCGGCCGGTCACCGTCGCGATGATTTCCTTGTAGCCGCCCGCTTCGCCTTCGCTCGCCGACAACACCTCGACCTTCCAGCCCTTGGTGGCTGCGTAACGCTCGTACATCCGGAACAGGTCGCCGGCAAAAAGCGCTGCCTCGTTGCCGCCGGTGCCGGCGCGGATTTCGAGGATAGCGCTCCTCTCGTCGGCCGCATCCTTCGGCAGAAGCAGGACCTGCATGTCCTTTTCGAGCCCTTCGAGCCGTTCTTCGGCCTCCGGCAGTTCCATTTCCGCAAGCTCGTGCATCTCGCGATCGGTGGCCTTGTCGGTCAGCATCGCGCGCAGGTCGGCGACTTCGGCGACCGACTTCTCGTATTCGCGGATCTTGCGCACCACCGGCTGCAGTTCGGAATATTCGGACGCCAGCTTGACGTAGACGTCGGCAGCCGGGCCTTCCGACATGCGCGCCTCGATCTCGCCGAACCGGCGTTCCAGCTCGCGCATCTTTTCGACAGGAAGCTTCGCCACCCACTAACTCCGTTTATTCTTTTTATCCGCTAGACGGGGATATTGTTAGCCTCGGCGAACCGCAGAAGCAGCGCGCGGATCGGCTCCGGCGACCTTATATCATCGAGCGCCGTGTTCAATTCAGCGGACAGCTGGTCGATGTCAAGCCCGAGCAGCATCGCCTTGACCGGCCCGATCGAGGTCGGGGACATGGAAACCGAGCGGAAACCGACCCCGAGCAGTGCCATGGCCGAGAGCGGCTTGCCCGCCATCTCGCCGCACAGCGTCACCACCGTCTTGTTCCGTTCGCCGGCCCGCGCGATATCGCGCAGAATGCGCAGGAACGGCTTGCCGAGATTGTCGAACCGATCGGAAACCCGGGCATTGCCGCGGTCGGCTGCCATGGTGAACTGGAACAGGTCGTTGGAGCCGACCGAAACGAAGTCCACTTCCGCCATCAGCTCGTCGAGCTGCCACATCAGCGCCGGCACTTCGAGCATTGCCCCGAACTGCAGCTTGCGCGGCAGGCTGTGGCCGAATTTCGAAAGATGCTGCACTTCCTTCTGCATCAACTCGCGAACCGCGTGAATTTCCGAGACCTCGGTCACCATCGGCAGCATCATCTTGAGCTCGGCTCCGGCGGAGGCCCTGAGCAGCGCCCGAAGCTGGGTGCGCAGAAGTCCGGGACGGTCCAGCGACAGGCGGATCGCCCGCCAGCCGAGCGCCGGGTTTTCTTCTTCCTGGGCACGGAAATAGGAGACGACCTTGTCGCCCCCGATATCGAGGGTCCGGAACGTCACCGGCCGCCCGGCCGCCTGCTTGATGACGTTGCGGTAGAAACTCTCCTGCTCCTCGAGCTTCGGCATGGTCGAGGCGATCATGAACTGCAACTCGGTGCGGAAGAGCCCGATGCCGTCGGCGCCGGACTCGGCAAGCTGCGGCAGGTCCACAAGCAGTCCGGCATTCATCTGCAGGCTGATGCGCTTGCCGTCCTTGGTAACCGGCTCGACGTCTTTAAGCGCCTTGAACTGTTCCTGCCGACGGGCCCGCAGGCGTACCTTTTCCTCGTAGGCCTTCTGCAGGTCGAGAACCGGCCGCAGATGGATCTGGCCATCGTCGCCGTCGATGATGATCGGATCGCCGTTTTCGGCGAGCGCCACGACACCTGCCGCCTGGCCGACGACCGGAATTCCCATGGCGCGCGCGACGATCACCACGTGGCTCGTCACCGCTCCGTCTTCCAGCACGAGGCCGCGCAGGCTGGCGCGCGGATAGTCGAGCAGTTCGGCGGCCCCCATGGCGCGGGCGAGAATGATGGCGTCCGTCGGGAAACCTTCGTCGAAGGCGCGGCCGGAAAAGCCGGTCAGCTGGCGCAGAAGCCGATTGGCCAGGTCGTCGAAATCATGCATCCGCTCGCGCAGATAGGGATCGGTCAGGCGCATCATCCGCGCCTTGGTATCGCTCTGGACCTTCTCGACCGCGGCTTCCGCCGTCAGGCCGTTGTGGATCGCCTCTTCCATGCGGCGAACCCAGCCCTGGTCGTGGGCGAACATCCGATAGGTTTCGAGCACCTCGCGATGCTCGCCCTCCTGGGATACTTCGCGGCGCGACAGCATGTCGTCGATGGAGATGCGCAAGGACCCGAGCGATTCCGCCAGCCGGGTCACTTCCTTCTCCGCATCTTCGTTGAGAAGATTGGTGACGACGATGCGCGGCTCGTGCAGCACCACATGACCAAGGCCGATGCCTTCGTTATAGGCGTCGGCATCGATGGTGATGGCCCGCGTGAGGTCTAGTTCGAGGCCCGGCCGGGTGATCTTCTTGAGCTCGCCGGTGGCGATCATCTCGGCGATCACCATCGCCGTGGTTTCGAGCGCCTCGACCTCGTCCTCGCGATAGTTGCGGCTCGCCTTGTTCTGGACGACCAGAACCCCGAGCGTGCGGCCGGCCCGGAGAATCGGCACGCCCAGGAAGGAATGGTAGATTTCTTCGCCGGTTTCCGGGAGGTAGCGGAACGCCGGATGCGCCTGAGCATCGGAAAGGTTGAGTGGCTGCGCGGAGGCGGCGATCGTGCCGACGAGGCCCTGGCCCATCTTCAGCTGCGAAGTGTGGACGGCTTCCTTGTTGAGGCCTTCGGTGGCGTAGAGTTCGAGAACGCCGTCGGAGCGGAGCACATAGACCGAGCAGACCTCGGCCACCATGTTGCTGGCGATCTGGCGGACGATCCGGTCAAGGCGCTCCTGTGGCTCGAGCGGCTCCGCCATCAACTCGCGTAGCCGCTTCAACAGAACGCGCGGACCTGCCGACAGGTCTCTCATCGCCTATGCTCTCCCGAAACGAGGTCACCCCAACCACAAGACCGCGCGCCCAACGGCCAGCGCGTCCAAACGGTTCGTTCTCAACTCTTATCGAGACCGTAAGCGGAATGCAAAGTCCGAACAGCGAGTTCGGAATAAGCACCATCGATCAGGATCGAAATCTTGATTTCCGAGGTGGTGATCGCCTTGATGTTGATGGATTTTTCGGCAAGTGCCTTGAAAGCATGCGCGGCAACGCCCGCATGGCTGCGCATGCCGATGCCGATGACCGAGACTTTCGCCAGGCCTGATTCGGTCTGGACAACGTCGAAGCCGATTTTTTCCTTGTTGTCGTCGAGCACCTTCATGGCCTTCTGCACGTCTCCGGACGGCACGGTGAAGGTCATGTCGGTGCGCGAACCGTCTTCCGACGTGTTCTGCACGATCATGTCGACATTGATATGCGCTTCGGCGAGCGGGCCGAAGATCGCCGCCGACACGCCCGGCCGGTCGGCAAGGCGCCGGAGCGAAATCTGCGCTTCATCCTTGGCATAGGCGATGCCGGTGACGACTTCCTGTTCCACGATTTCTTCCTCGTCGCAAATCAAAGTACCGGGCGGGTTCAAAAGGTCACCCATGCCCGGCGCATCGGGATCCTCGAAACTGGAACGCACGAAGGTGCGGACCTTGTGGACCATGGCGAGCTCGACCGAGCGCACCTGCAGAACCTTCGAGCCGAGCGAGGCCATTTCGAGCATTTCCTCGAAGGAGACCTTCTTCATGCGCCGCGCCTGCGGCACGATGCGCGGATCGGTCGTGTAGACGCCGTCGACATCCGTATAGATGTCGCAGCGGTCGGCCTTGACCGCGGCCGCGATCGCCACCGCCGAGGTATCGGAACCGCCGCGGCCGAGCGTGGCGATCCGGTTGTCCGGACCGAGCCCCTGGAATCCGGCGACGACGGCCACCTGGCCCTCGCCCATCCGCTTGACGATCTCGGTGCCGTCGATCTCCATGATCCGCGCCGCGCCATGGGCGCTGTCGGTGCGGATCGGGATCTGCCAGCCCTGCCAGGACCGGGCATTGATGCCCATGGACTGCAACGCGATGGCGAGAATGCCGGACGTCACCTGCTCGCCGGATGCGACGACGGCGTCATATTCGCGCGCATCGTAAAAAGGCGAGTTGGCGCCGGAAACCTTCGGCATGTCCTGAACCCAGCCTACCAGCTCGTTGGTCTTGCCGGACATGGCGGAGACGACGACCGCGACCTCGTGTCCGGCCTCGACCTCACGTTTCACATGGCGCGCGACGTTGTGAATGCGTTCGAGATTGGCGACCGAAGTGCCGCCGAACTTCATGACGATGCGAGCCATACCGACAAAAACCACTGTTTCGCCAAGAGGCTCGGGAGCCTTGGGCGCCTGCTTTCAAACCGTTCCGAGATCCCGTCGTTTGTGACAGGATCATCGAGTTGCGGCGTCTCTTATCGAAAAGGCTGAAAAGGCGCAATGGTCAGAACATGGCCGAACGGTACGCTCGGCAGCAGCGTGTCGCAATGCGGATGCAAAAAAGGCCACCCGAAGGCGGCCTTTTTGAATTCCTGAATGGGGCCAGCACCCGAACCACTGCGGCGGGCTACGATCAACCCGGGTCCCGGTAGAAACGGTCACGGTCGCCGCGCCAGACCGGCGGACGGGGCGGCTGGGAGTCGCCCGGGCTCCAGCTGCGATCCCGGTCCCAGCGTGGGGCGCCGTCACGATCCCAGCGCGGCGGCGCCGGCGGGGGTGGCGGAAGGCGCGATTCGCGTCTCCAATCGTAGCGGTCCCAGCGATCGCGGTCGCGGTAGAAGTCGCGGTTGCGATAGTAGCGGCCCCAATAGTTGCCGACGTCGAACGTGACCATCGGAATGCCGAGGCCCTCGTAATAATCGGGGGCGACATAGACGCGGTTGGAACGATAGGTCGCCTGCACGTAATTGCCCGACACCCAGCCGCGTCCGCCGACGAAGGCGACGTCGCACCAGTTGACGCTGCTCATGCAGCCGTAGATCGTTACCGCCGCACCGACCGGTATGACGTCGACGGCCGGATAGCCGGTGCTCGGCCCGGACCGCATGTTGACATTGGCCGTGGCAACCCCGCGTACGGCCGCATCCGCAATCGACGGCGCCACGAACAGGGCGCAAAGTGCCGCAACGGACATCACAATTTTCTTCACGGGCTTCCTCCTGAGAAACCAAATAACGCGCGAACCGGACTGACCATCTGCCGACCGGATTTCGCCGGATATCAATGTTCGATACATTCCCATTGTTCCAGCACCGCTCTGAATGGCGCATGAATAAACGTTCTGGCCGGGGTTAGCCCCTGGCCGGCCCGGTCGACTGCCGCTCGGCAATGTGACAAGCAAGCTCCACCCGCCGCGCCGGATTCGCAAATCCGGTCATCCCGTCCCGCAAAAGATCGAGCGCCACGGCTCCGAGTTCACGCATCGGAATATGCACGGTGGTCAGCGGCGGGTTGAGGAAGGCGGCCTGCGGCAGGTCGTCCATGCCCATCACCGAAACGTCGCCCGGCACGGTATAACCCATCTGCTGCACCCCCATCATCGCGCCGACCGCGAGACTGTCGCCCGCCGTCAGCACGGCGGTGAAATCGAGCCCGTTCCTGCGCAACCGCTCGCTTACCGCCTGGGCCGCGAGCTCCGGCAGCCAGTCCTCGACCGGCACGACGAGATCCGAGGGGCAAGGCAAACCGTGATGCTGGAAGGCATCCTGCCAGCCTTCGCGGCGCCGGTCGATCGTCCGCCGGCCCGGACGCATCAGGAAGAGGATGCGTTTGTGGCCCAGCCGGATGAGATAGTCGGTGGCCAGATGCGCGGCCGACCGATTGCAGGGGGTCACGCTCGAAAGCCGCATCATCGGATCGTCACCGTTGATCAGCACGACCGGCTTGCCGAAGCCGCGTGTGGCCTCGAGCATTCCTTCGTCGTCGACGGTCAGAAACAGCAGTCCCGCGACGTCCGGGTCGACCAGTGCCTCTTCAAGCACCACCTTTTCCTCCGACTGGTCGGCGACCGCGCGGGTGACGATATCGAGCCCCAGAGCCTGGGCGCGGTCCCGCAACCCTTCCAGCACATAGAGCGTGAACTGGTTGCGCACGTAGTCGATCATCGCCGCGCTCGAGGCTGCCAGGATCACTTTCTTGCCGGCGACCGGTGTCGGCATTGCGTAATTGGCGTCTTTCGCAGCCTCCATGATCCGCTGGCGGATGTCTGCGCGCACGCCCTTCTCGCCGGCCAGCGCCCGAGACACGGTGCTCAGCGACACGCCCACCTTTCCCGCAATATCCTCCAGCCGCACCCGCCGGCTTTTCTTGCCGCGCTTGCCCGGCACGATCGTCGCCGCCATGACATCCTCCCATCGTCGATGCGCACACTGCAAAAAATTTTCAGATTGCGCAATCAATTTTCAGATGTTTTCATAAGGCCACGCTTGGGAGAAGCGGATCGGCAATGCTGCGCAGCAAATGCTGCAGCAAAGGGAGGAATTGAGACATGGGCCTTTCAGCCCGGGACATCCGTGAAAAGCTTGACCGCCTCGTGACCGGCATGACCGGGCTTCGCGACGATGGCCGTTTCCACGAACCCAATCTCGACGGGACCGCCGGCGACTATATCTCTTTCGAAAGCTGGGAGTGGCCACAGGGCGTCGGCCTCTACGGCCTGATCCGTCTCTGGCTGTTCACCGGCCGCGACGACCTGAAGGCGCTGATCGAGAACTGGTATTCGGCCCGCATCGAAGCCGGGCTCCCGATGCTCAACGTCAACACCACGGCACCGATGCTCGGCCTTTCCGTCCTCTGGCGCGAAACCCGCGACCCGCGCTGGAATCCGGTTCTCGACGCCTGGGCAGACCGCGTCATGAGCGAGATGGGCCGCACCGAGGAAGGCGCTTTCGAGCACCATGTCTCCGACAAGGTCAATGACGACGAACTCTGGGACGATACGCTTTATATGGTCGCCCTCTTCCTCGCCTCCTACGGCGAGGCAAGCGGTCGCCGCGAGCTTGTCGATGAGGCGTCAAAACAGTTCCTCGTCCATTCCCGTTACCTCGCCGACAAGAAGACCGGCCTCTGGTTTCATGGCTGGACGTTCCAGGGCCGCCATAATTTTGCGGAGGCCCGCTGGGCGCGCGGCAATGCCTGGATCACCGCCGGCATGCTCGATCTATTCGATCTCGCCGAGGTTTCGAAGCCGGTAAAGGATTTCCTGCTCGGCGTGCTGACGGCGCAGGTCAACGCACTGCTGCCGCTGCAGGCCGCTTCCGGCGCCTGGCGCACCCTGCTCGACGACCCGTCCTCCTACGAGGAGATCTCGGCGACGGCGGGCTTTGGTTACGGCCTGCTCAAGGGGTACCGCCTCGGCCTCGGCACCCATGAATGGCGGGTGGCCGGCCTCAAGGCCGTTGAAGCGGTGCTTGCCAATATCGACGAAACCGGCACCGTGCTCAACGTCTCCTATGGAACGCGCATGGGCCATGATCTGCAATTCTATCGGGATATTCCCATCCAGCCGACCGGCTACGGGCAGGCTCTTTCGATCCTGTGCCTCTCCGAAGCCATCCGGCATGTGGAACCGGGAGGCGAGACAGCATGTCGATGAAGGTTCTCTACGGGGCTGGCCCCAACGACATCAAGACCTATGACACCGCCCGCCTGCGGGCCGAATTCCTGATGGAAGACCTGTTTCAGGCCGACAAGGTCAGCTTCACCTATACCCATGTCGACCGCTTGATCGTCGGCGGCGCAGTCCCGGTATCGTCGACGCTGAGCTTCGGTTCGGGCGAAGACATCGGTACGCCCTTCCTGTTGTCGGCCCGCGAAATGGGCATCGCCAATCTGGGTGGCACCGGCGTCGTCTCGGTCGACGGCAAAAGTTTCACCCTGGAAAACCGCGACGTGCTCTATGTCGGCCGCGGCGCCCAGGACATCTCCGTCGCCAGCGCCTCGGCCGAAAAGCCGGCCCGGTTCTACATGAACTCCGTTCCCGCCGGCGCCGACATTCCGCACCGCCTCATCAAGCGGTCGGAATCGAAGATGCTGACATTCGGCGATGCCAAGCGCGCCAACCTGCGGAACCTCAGGATGTACATCCATCCGGAAGTCACGCCGTCCTGCCTGCTTCTGCTCGGCATCACCGACCTTGCCGACGGCAGCATCTGGAACACCATGCCGCCGCATCTGCATGAGCGTCGCATGGAAGCCTATTGCTATTTCGACCTGCCCGAAGAGGAACGGGTCATCCAACTGATGGGCCGCCCGGAAGAGACGCGCCATCTCGTGGTCAAGAACCTCGACGCGGTTCTCTCGCCCGCCTGGTCGATCCATATGGGTGCCGGCACCGCGCAATACGCCTTCGTCTGGGGCATGACCGGCGAGAACCAGGAATATAACGACGTGGCCCCCGTGGCCCTGAGCGAGCTGAGATAAGACTGCCATGAATCCCGAAGCAAACTGGATGCGAAAGACGTTGAAGCCCGGCGAAGCCGTCCGGTACTGGCAGCTGGGCCGCATCGCCGAAGAGCGTTTCGACGTGCCCGATGCCCCGATGAAGGGCGAGATGGACCCGTTCTTCTTCCTGACCAAGGTCAAGAACTTCATTCCGCACGAATATCCGTGCCGCACCATCTTTGCGGACACCTATCGCGGCAAGCGCCCGGATGTCCGTGGCTCCTTCGATGCCACCCGCTGGTGGCTGCCCTTCGGTTCGCCGCGGCTCGATCTTTCCGGCTTCTGGTTCCGCCCGACCCGGCTCGCCACCTGGACCCGCACCTATATAGAGGCGGAAACTGCCGGCTCGGCAAAGATCCGGCTCGGCACCTGCGGCGGCGCGGTCATCTGGGTCAACGGCGAGGAAGCCGGCTGGATGGCGCCCTATAGCCGCAACCTCGAAGCCAAGCAGGAATTCGAACTGCCGCTGGTCGCCGGCCTCAACGAGATCACGCTGTTCTTCGACGACCTCGCCGAGCGTGACGCCCGCTATTTCTATCAGTTCGACTACGTCTCCGGCCCGGCTGCCAGTGTTGCCCTGCCGGTTCCGGTCACGAGCCCCGTCGCCGCAAGCCTCGAAAAGGCGCTCGACACCATGTATTTCGACCGCCAGCACTATTTCGGCGGCGATATCACTCTGCTTCTCTCCGCGCCGCTGCCGGTCGAGGTGAAGGTCAATGTCGCGGTCGAAGGCGACTTCATGTCGCGCGAGCGCTTCGATTTCGACTTCACCCTGCCCGCCGGCGCCACCAGCCTAAATATCGGCCCGTCGGAAAAGGCGCCCGCCGACTTCCGCCACTTCCGCATCACCCTCAATGCCGGCGGCTTCGTCGTGTCCCGTTCGCTCGGCGTCGAGATCTGCCATGCCGAAAGCCAGGGCCAGGCTCCTGCATCGCTGAGCGATCGTATCACCGAGACCCTGGCGCAAATCTCGGAAAATTCCGAACGCGATACCGTCCGTGCCTTCGCCCGTCTCGCTAGCGGCCGTTCCGGCCCCGATACGGATGCGATGATCGAGGAAATCCTGCCCTCGATCGAAGACTGCCACGACTGCGCCGACTTCTCGCTGGTGCCACTCATCTGGTCACGCATCGTCTGGGGCAAGGACATCAACGAGAAGACCCGTGCCCGCATCGACGGCGCCATTCTCAACTATCGTTACTGGATGGATGAGCCGGGCAACGACGTGCAGTGGTATTTCTCCGAAAACCACGCCCTGCTGTTCCATACTTCCGCCTATCTTGCGGGCAGCCTCCTCCCAGACGCCACCTTCGTCCGTTCCGGCCGCAAAGGTTCGGAGCAGGCGAAGGTCGGTGCCGCCCGCGTGCGCGCCTGGCTCGACCATTTCGAGCACTGGGAAATGGCCGAGTTCAACTCGGCGCCCTATTTCCCGATCGACCTCAAGGGCCTGACGGCGCTTGCCGCCCTCTCCCCGGACAAGGATATCGCCGACCGCGCCAAGGCCGGCATCGTCCGCCTCTGCGAAATCATCGCCCGCTCCGCCCATCATGGCATGGTTACCGCAGCGCAGGGCCGCTCCTACGAACACACGCTCTGCGCCGGCCGCTCGCTGGAACTGTCCGGCGTTGCCCGTCTGCTCTGGGGCAAGGGCTGGTATGGCCGCCGCGTCCACTGCCTGCCGCAGATGGCCGTCTGCCTGCGCGACCACGGCCTCGAAATCCCTGCAGAGTTCGCCGCGATTGCCGATCACCGCGGCAGCCAGCACCAGGAATGGCGTTTCGCCCAGGGCGAAAACTCCTTCGCCGCGCTCTATCATTACAAGGGCGAGCACTTCGCCATGGGCTCGACTGTCCATTACCGCTGGGACGAATGGGGTTACCAGGAAACCATCCTGCACCTGCGTCTCGGCGACAAGCCGGAAGCCGCGATCTGGATCAACCATCCGGGCGAGACCATCCAGTTCGGCTACGGCCGCCCGTCCTACTGGGGCGGCTGCGGCACCATTCCCCGAGCGCAGCAATACCGCGGTCTGGCGATCCTCGAATTCACCACCTATGAGGAACAGCCGGATTTCACCCACGCCTGGTTCCCCAAGGCCGAGTTCGACGAAACACTCGTTTCCGGTGGCGTGGCGCTTGCCCGCTCCGGCAAGGGCGCCGTCATGCTGCGCACCGCCTCGAAGCTGGAGGCCGTCACCGAAGGCCCGTCGGCAGGGGCTGAACTGCGCCAGTACGGCCAGAAGACCCGCTGGATTGTCCGCGTCTGCGAAGCGGACAATCTCACGGCTGTCGAGTACCGCTTCAGCGGGCTCGCCCCGAGACAGGAATCCGACGGCACCGTCGTTGTCGAGGACCCGGAATATGGTACCGTCCGCTTCAGGAAGGACGGCTCCGTGGAGGCCGAAGGCCGCGTGATAGCGCGGGCGGATTACACAGTAAAAGGCGAAGCAACGATGCTGAGCGCTTCGTAATCTAAAAACCGGACGGGTGGAGGCCCGTCCATTCAGAGGAGGAAATGAGCATGAAAACCAAATCGCTTCTGGCGGGCGCTGCGCTCGCCCTTCTCGTGTCGACGGCAGCACATGCCGGCGACGTGCGGATCATGTGGTATTCGGACGGCGTCGAAGGCGACGTCATGAAGGACCTCGTTGGCCGTTTCATGAAGGAAAACCCGGGCATCAACGTCATCCTGGACAACGTTGCCTACAGCGTCATCAAGGACCAGCTGCCCGTGCAGCTCGAAGCCGGCAACGGCCCGGACATCGCCCGCGTCACGGCGATCAAGGACCTCTCCAGGCACTGGCTCGACCTGCGCCCGCTGGTCAAGGACGCCAAGTACTGGGACGACAATTTCGGCGCCCAGGCCGACTGGATGCGTCCGGATGGCTCCAAGCAGATCTCCGGCTTCATGACGCAGATCACCCTGACCGGCGGTTATGCCAACAAGACCCTGTTCGACCAGGCCGGCGTTCCGCTTCCGGGCCCGAAGGCCACCTGGGAAGAATGGGCGGCGGCTTCCAAAAAGGTCAAGGATAGCCAGAAGCTTCCGTTCGCCATGGCGATCGACCGCTCCGGCCACCGCCTGACTGCTCCGCTCCTGTCCTACGGCGCCAACTATGTCGGCAAGGACGGCAAGCCGGCACCGCTCGACAAGGGCGCCAAGGACTTCCTGACCAAGTTCGTCGGTTGGGTCGGTGAAGGTTCCTTCGCCAAGGACGTCTGGGTCTCGGCAGCGGGTTCGACCTACCGCGCCGCGGCTGAAGACTTCATCAACGGACAGCTCGCCTTCTATTATTCCGGTTCGTGGCAGGTGGCGAACCTCACCACCAAGATCGGCAACAGCTTTGACTGGGTGGCGACCGGCAGCCCCTGCGGCCCGGCAGCCTGCACCGGCATGCCCGGCGGTGCGGCACTCGTCGCCGTGAAATATGCCAAGAACCCGAAGGACGTCGCGACCGTCATGGACTGGTTCGCTCAGGAGAAGGTCGTCAAGGAATTCTCCGAGCGCACCCTCTTCCTGCCCGGCCACAAGGGTGTCGTCGACAAGGGCGGCCTCGACTTCAAGACCGACAACGCCTTCGCCAAGGCTGCCCTGACCAAATATGTCGAGGCATCGAAGACCACCTCCGACACCGCCCTGAAGCTGCCCGGCTGGCGCTGGTCCGACACGGTCTATGCCGCGATCGTCACCCGTGTCGGTCAGACCCTTGCCGGCGAACTGAAGCTCGATGACGCCTTTACGCGTATCGACGCCGACATCGCCCAGAAGGTCAAGGACAGCGGCCTCTGATAACAGCGGGGGTGAGAAGCCTCTCACCCCGCCTCTGCTCCGCTCGGCGCACCCTTTCCCGCAAGCCGGGCGAGGGTGGACGTCGAGGGCGCGGCATATCCCTTCTCCCCGCCTGCGGGGAGAAGGTGCCGGCAGGCGGATGAGGGGCGAGCCCCGCCATCCGGACAAGACAAGGAGGGATGAAATACAAACATGAGCACGACGTCTCTCACCGACCGTCTCGGCAGCCTTCTCATGGCGCCCGTGCATCTCCTGATGCGCATCATCGACATACCGCTGCGCGCCGTCCAGAAAGCGACCGGCATCGGCGGCATGGCGGCCGTGTTTCTTGCCCCGAACATGCTGATCTTCGGCATTTTCGTGCTCCTGCCCCTCGTCATCAACTTCGTATACTCGATGACCGGCGGCACTGCCTTCTTCCTTTCCGAGCGCAATTTCGTCGGCGCCGAACAGTATCAGCGCCTCTTCACCTGCACGAATTACCTCGACCCGATGTCCTGCCAGGAGGATGCCTTCTGGACCGCCGTCGGCAACACCTTCTGGTTCGTGGTCCTGCAGGTCACGCTGATGATCGGCGTGTCGTTGATCACGGCACTGATCCTCAACCGCGATCTCGCCGCCCGCTCCTTCTGGCGCGCCGTGTTCTTCTTTCCGGTCCTCCTGTCGCCCGTCGTCGTCGGCCTGATCTGGAAGTGGATCCTGCAGCGCCAGGGCCTCCTGAATTTCGGCCTCTACCAGTTCGGCATCGAGCCCTATACCTGGCTCACCGACCGCAACTGGACCTTCATCGCCACGATCGGCGTATCGATCTGGGCGCATATGGGCCTCTACACGCTGATCCTGCTCGCCGGCCTGCAGGCGATCCCGAAGGATCTCTATGAAGCTGCCGAAATGGACGGCACCAAGCCGGCGCGCGTCTTCCGGCGCATCACGCTGCCGCTTCTCGCGCCGAACCTTCTGGTCGTCGTGGTCCTTGCCCTGATCAAGGCCGTGCAGATCTTCGACGAGGTCTATGTCCTGACCGGCGGCGGCCCCGGCACCAGCACGCTCTATCTGACCCAGTACATCTACGAGACCGGCTTTGCCTCGGCGCTCCGCAATCCGGGCCTTGCCGCTGCCGCCTCGATCCTGATGGGCCTCGTGCTCGTGGTGCTGACACTGATCCAGCTCGGCATCGGCCAGCGTGGCGAAAAGAAGGGGAAACGCTGATGGGTGTGGCTTCTCGCTTCATTCTGCGCCGTCGCGGCGGCAAAAGCTGGCACTGGACGGATGTCGTCACCTGGGTCTGGCTCCTCGGCGGCCTGATCATCATGTTCGGTCCGGCCGTCTGGCTCGCCTTCTCGTCCTTCAAGACGCCGGCAGCCCTTGCCGAATTCCCGCCGTCGATCCTGCCCTACGTCACCAGCCAGGCGACCGTCCAGGGTTACGACAAGCCGCTGCAGCTCTTCGAAGCCAAGATGCCGGACGGTTCGACCAAGGTGCTGGCCGAGGTGCGCCGCATCGGCCTCGTCGCCCAGATGGTCGATCCGAAGGCGCCGGGCGAAATCGTCCGCGTCAATATCGGCGACCGCACCCCGGTGCGCTCGGTTTCGTTCGCCACCGAAAACTACACGACACCCTTCACGCAGTTCGATTTCCTGCGCTACCTGTGGAACTCGGTCTTCGTGACGGTGACGGCGACGCTGATCACCCTGATCGTCAATTCCATGGCCGCCTTCGCTCTGTCGAAATACGAGTTCCGCGGCCGCTCGCTCGCCATGCTGATCATCCTCGCGACGCTGATGGTGCCGCTCTCGGTGATCATGGTGCCGCTCTATTCGATCATCTCGTCGCTCGGGCTGTTCAACAATCTCTGGGGCGTCATCCTGCCGACGGTCGCAACCCCGACCGGCGTGTTCATCCTGCGTCAGTACATGCTGACCATCCCGGACGAGCTGATCGACGCCGCGCGCATGGACAAGGCGTCCGAATGGCAGATCTACTGGCGTATCGTCCTGCCGCTGACGGCACCGGCGCTCGCGGTTCTGGCGATCTTCTCGGTCGTCTGGCGCTGGAACGACTTCCTGTGGCCGCTGATCGTCCTGTCGCGGCGCGAACTCTATACCCTTCAAGTGGGGCTGAGCATCTATTCCGGCGAACTGAACGTCCAGTGGCACTTCATCCTGGCGATGACGGTCGTGACCATGATCCCGGTCGTGCTTGTCTTCATCTTCCTGCAGCGTTTCATCACCACCGGCATTGCCGGCACTGGCCTGAAGTAAGGATCACCGATGGGCGAGATCACCCTCACCAAAATCAAGAAGTCCTTCGGCGCGGTCGACGTCCTGAAGGACATCGACCTCGATATCAAGGACGGCGAGTTCATCGTTTTCGTCGGCCCGTCCGGCTGCGGAAAATCGACCTTGCTGCGCACCATCGCCGGTCTTGAAAAGGTCACCGGTGGCGAGATCGAGATCGACGGCAAGCGCGTCAACGAAGTGTCAGCCGCCGATCGCGGCCTTGCCATGGTCTTCCAGTCCTATGCGCTCTATCCCCATATGAGCGTGCGCCAGAATCTCGCCTTTGGGCTGGAAAATTCGAACATGCCGAAGGCGGAAGTCGCCGACCGTATCCTCGAAGCCGCCCGCATGCTGGAGATCGAGGCGTATCTCGAACGCCGGCCCGGCCAGCTTTCCGGCGGCCAGCGCCAGCGCGTCGCGATCGGCCGCGCCATCGTGCGCCGCCCGACCGCCTTCCTGCTCGACGAGCCGCTGTCGAACCTCGACGCCGAACTGCGCGTCTCGACCCGTGCGGAACTCGCCGCTCTCCACGCCCGCCTCGGCTCGACGATGATCTACGTCACCCACGACCAGGTGGAGGCGATGACATTGGCCCACCGCATCGTCGTCATGCGCGCCGGCAAGATCGAACAGGTCGGCACTCCGCTCGATCTCTACAATACGCCCGCCAACCGCTTCGTCGCCGGCTTCATCGGCGCGCCGCACATGAACTTCCTGGCCGGCGAAGTCGCCGAGTTGGAAACCGGCACGGCGACGCTTGCGACTGCGGGCGGCCACCGCCTGCTCGTGCCGTTCTCGGGCCATTCCCTGTCCGTCGGCGACAAGCTGACGATCGGCATCCGCCCGCAGCACATCACGCTCGCCAATGATCCGGGAAGCCTCAAGGTCAAGGTGCGCCTCGTCGAAGCGCTCGGATCGGAAACGGTCATCCACGCGGATCTGAACGGCGAAAAACTCCTCGCCGTCGTTCCCGGCCAGAAGCTCATTTCTCCGGGCGACGAAGCTCACCTCTCCGTCGCCGGTGCTCCGCTGCACCTGTTCGACCGGAACGGGTTAAGGGTGAAGGGGAGCTAGCCCTACCCCCCCATTCCATCGAGCCCGCCTCAACCGGACGATGGAATGGCCCGCCGATGGCGCGAACGGTACAATCCTCACCAACCGCAGCGGGAGGAGAGGTCAATGTTCCGTATTCTTGTGGTCCTGTTTTTGGCCGTGGTCTTCGCCGGACCGGCCACTGTATCGCCGGCCAATGCCCAGACCAGGATGGTCAAGACCAAGCCGACGCCGGCGACGATGGCGGCCGGCGAGTCCGTCCTGTTCGATGACAAGAGCTGCCCCGCCGGCATGATCGCGCGATATACCAAGTCGCAGCGCAAGGAACAGATTGGCAAGAGGTGCGTGCATCTGAACGGCACGCGGTAGCGCCGCGAATCGCTGGAGAGATGGTTGCCGTCCGAAAGGCGCTGTTCATCCGAGAGATATCTTCAGAGATAGCTTTTGAAAAAGGCCAGCATCGCCCGTCGCATCGCTTCTGTCTCGCGGTGCCCAACGCCTGCCTCCGGCAGGAACACCAGCGCACCGAGCGCTTGCGCCTTGAGATAGGCGGCCTCCGTCTCGGCAAATGCGCAGTCCACCGCGTCGGGCGGCGTCAGCGGGTCGTCACAGCCGATGCAGATCAACTGCGGCCGCGGCGCCACCAATCCGGCGATCTCGCCGATCGAGGTTTCCCTGAGCAGCCCCGGCACGGTCAGGTAATGGCCGTGCAGGTCGTGGGCACCGGTTTCGACCAGGGTCGCGAAATCCGCGTAACAGCATAAATGCGCATTCGCCTTCACCCGCGGATCGAGCGCCGCCAGGAAATAGGCAAGCGTCGCGCCCATCGACAGGCCCGCGACCCCGATCCGCTGCGGATCGACCTCCGGTCGCCCTGCAAGCCAGGTCAGCGCTGCAGCCTGTTCGGAAAGCATCTGCCCGAACAGGGTTTTGCCGTGCCAGAGCGCCGCCTTGGTCGCCGCATCCTCCGTCACCCCGGCCCGTTCGCCAAACGTCGGCATGTCGATGCAAAGCGCCACATATCCTTCGCGCGCCAGAACCGGCCCGGGGGCATCGAGCAGAGCTGGCCGGCCGTCGATCAGTTCGGATGCGCCGATATCCCAGCGGGCGCCATGCGCATGCGCATAGACGATCGCCGGTCCAGGAGTGAGGAAACCTTCGCTCGGCCGGGTGAGGAAGCCCCGGACCTCCGTCCCGTCGCCCAAGCGAAACCGCAGCCTCTCGAGAATATAGCCGTCCCGGATTTCCGTGGAACTGTCCGTAAGCGTCAGTAAGACCTCCTCGAACGCAAGCAACTTCTTCAATCGCTCAACGGTGATCGCCATCGTCCCTCCTCCCGGCCGATCATCCTTGCCCTCCAAGCGAGGACGATTGCCTCTTGTGCCCTGCGCCTTTCAAAGACATAGACGAAAACTCCTCCCCTCGCATCCCCGCCTTACGATCCATGCCTACAATCGACCCGTCCCGTTTCGGCTACACCGGTCCGCATAACCGGCGAGATGGGACCGGTGATCTGGCGAACCGCCGTTATGCAAGCGGGTCGTCAGGGGCTGCGCAGAAAATGGTCCCCCTCTCGCCTCAAGGCGGGGCGTGCGTGTGTCGCACACAACCCGGTATGGCATCCGTGCTCATTTCCACGGAGTTAAATTCCATATCGCCGCAGAGGGACCGGAGTTGCGCGGAAAAACACACCGAACGGGACACGTCGCGTGTCACTATTAAAATCTAAATTCGAGGCACACGACGTGTCCCGGCCGATCCTCGGGTTTGACCCGAAACTGAAAAGGCTGGCATCACCAAGGACGGACTCCGTCTTGCGAGAGGTTCACGGAAGAACATGGATAAATCGGGCTTGAGCGACTACGAAAAGCTTCGCGCCGAACAGCATGAGGAGTTATGCCGCGCCACGGCGTCGATCGGCTTTCTGGGCAACGGCTTCTGCCGTTTGCGGGCCTGCCGCCGCCGGCGTGTCTGCAGCGGCCCGATGCTTCCCTCGGCACATCAGATCGGGAAAGTCCGCGCCCAGCAGGAAATCGGCCTGAGCGGCAAGGCCTGCGCCGATCTTCCGCTTTGCATCGCCAATCGCGAACCGGAATATTATGAACTTTTCAGACAGACCATGCAGGAGCTTCAACAGGCCGCGGCGGAAGAACCGAATGTCGATCTGCTGCGCGTCTGCATCTGGGCTGCGGCAAGGCGGCGCCCCGCGAGAAACATCTCTTGACTTCTCGTCCGCTGCATCCGACTTCAATGATAGAACAAGGAGCAGGACCATGACCGAAGCCGCCCGCAGCACGATCGACCAGAGCGAAGTCGACCGGTTTTCCGCAATGGCCGCGGAGTGGTGGGACCCGACCGGCAAGTTCAAGCCGCTGCACAAGTTCAACCCCGTGCGGCTCGCCTATCTCCGCGACCGTATCTGTGAAAATTTCGGCCGAGACCCGAAGAGCCACCTGCCGCTTTCCGGCCTGCGCATCCTCGATATCGGCTGCGGCGGCGGGCTGCTCTCCGAGCCGATCGCCCGCATGGGCGCGACCGTCGTCGGCGCCGACCCATCGGAAAAGAACATCGGCATCGCCTCTACCCATGCGGCGGAAACCGGAACCTCGGTGGACTACCGCGCCGTCACCGCCGAACAGCTCGCCGAAGCCGGCGAGACGTTCGACGTCGTGCTGAACATGGAAGTGGTTGAGCACGTCGCGGACGTCAATTTCTTCATGACGACCTGCGCGAACATGGTCCGCCCCGGCGGCCTGATGTTCGTCGCCACCATCAACCGCACCTTCAAGGCCGGAGCCTTGGCGATTTTTGCCGCCGAAAACATCCTGCGCTGGCTGCCCCGCGGCACCCATCAATACGAAAAGCTGGTCCGCCCGGAAGAGCTCGAAAGACCGATCTCCGCCGCCGGCATGGAGATCATCCATCGCACCGGCGTCTTCTTCAATCCCCTCCAGGATCGTTGGAACCTGTCGCCGGATATGGACGTCAACTACATGATGCTGGCCAAGCGGCCGGCGTGATTTTCAGAAAGCTGATCCGTGGTGGTATTGTAGCCGCTATAGGAGGGTGAGCGTGCGGTCGCTCCATCAGAGCACCAACGTCGGCCATTGCCGCTCGTTCAGTTCGCGTCTTCGGGAATGATCGGCAAGGGCGCGATCTCGATCCCCTCGTCGAGGAGGTCGCGCACCTCGCCGAGGCTCGCCTGGCCGATGATGCCGCGCGCATCCGCCTCGCCATAGTGGATCTTGCGGGCCTCCTCGGGAAACTTCTCGCCGACATCCTCGGCATTGGCCTTGATCGCCGCGACCGCTTCCTTGAGCTTGGCAAGCATCTCCTGGCGCGCTAGGTCCATCACCATCGCCTGCTTCTCTTCCTTCTTTCGGGCAGTCGAAACGGAGGGGGCCATCAGCGTCTTGGAGATGGACGCGGAATTGCAGACCGGACAGGTGAGGAACCCGTTCGCTACCTGCCGGTCGAAATCGGCGCTTTCCGAAAACCAGCCTTCGAACGTGTGGGCATTGTCGCAGATGAGCGAATACTTGATCAAGCGGCCACCTCTCCCGCCGCGTCGGGAACCGCATCGAGCGAGAACTCGCGGGCGTTCTTAAGGTTCGGGATCTTTCCCCGTGCCGCAGCGACTGCGGCGATGTCGATATCGGCCAGCACGACGCCCTCGCCGGTGCCGCCGGCGGATGCCAAGACCTTGCCCCAGGGATCGACGATCATCGAATGGCCGAAAGTCTCGCGGCCGTCCTCATGCACGCCGGCCTGAGCTGCGGCGATCACGAAGGCGCCATTCTCGATCGCACGGGCACGCAGCAGGATTTCCCAATGCGCCTCGCCGGTCTGGCGGGTGAAGGCGGCCGGCACGGTCAGGATTTCGGCGCCGGCCAAGGCTTCGGTCCGGAAAAGCTGCGGAAAACGGACGTCGTAGCAGATCGCAAACCCGAGCCTGCCGAACGGCAGGTCGGCGACGCGCGCTTCGCTGCCGGGCTCGTAGGCCGAGCTTTCGCGCCAGCTCTCGCCATTGTCCAGATCGACATCGAACATATGGATCTTGTCATAGGTGCAGACCTGCCGGCCGCCGGGCGCGAACAGGAAGGCGCGGTTGGCGATCTTGCCGCCATCGACCGCAATCGCCGTCGAGCCGACATGCAGGTGGATGCCGAGTTCGCTGGCAAGACCGCGGGCGGTCGAGACGATGATGTCGCCCGCCTCGTCGCGCAGCACGGCGCGCATGGCCTTGCGGTCACGCTGCAGGAAGCCGGTCATCTCCGGGGTCTGGATATAGATCGCACCGTGAGCCGCAGCCTCCCGCACCAGCCGTGCCATGTCGGCGGCGTTCTTTTCCGGATCGACGCCGGAGCACATCTGGATCGCTGCAACCTTGAAAGCCATGGGAAAAACCTCTCAGTTCGCCAGCATCGGATCCAGCTTGCCGGCCCGGTCGAGTGCGTGGAGATCGTCGCAGCCGCCGACATGCGTCCCGTCGATGAAGATCTGCGGGAAGGTCGCGCGGCCGTTGGCCTTTCCGATCATCTCCTGGCGCAGTTCCTGCGAATAGGTGGCGTCATGCTCGGTATAGGCCACACCCTTGGTGTCTAGCAAAGCTTTCGCGCGTGCGCAGTAACCGCAATATTCGCGGGTATAGATAGTAACCTCTGCCATGATCGTCTCCGGGCGCGACCGGGTGGGAAAAGGCCGCGCACAATAGTGTCTTCTTCTGTTCATATAGGCCCGGCAACAGCCATTGCAAAGGTCAAAACCGTGACCTCCGCAGCCCCGGCTTTCCTCAGCGCCCGCGTGGCGGAAGAAACGGTCGCGCCGGTCGTATAGACGTCGTCTACCAGCACCAGCCGCTTGCCGAACACGCGGTCCTCCTGGCCCGGCGCGATGGCGAAGGCCGCCCGCACATTGTCCTCCCGGGCCCGCGCCGAAAGCCCCACCTGCCGGTTCGTGCGCTTGACGCGGATGAGGGTCGCTGGCAGGAACGGCCGGCCGGATTGCTGCGACAGATGCCGGGCAAGCTCCGCCGCCTGGTTGAATTTTCGCAAGGTGAAGCGCGAGCGGTGCAGCGGCACGGGAACGATCCCCTCGCAGTTTGCCACGTGCCCGTCGGAGGCGCGCAGCATCCAGCCGGCCATCATCCCCGCAAGGTCGGTGCGGTCGCGATATTTCAGCGAATGGACGAGGTCACGCGCCGCACCCTCGAAGATCGCCGCCGAGCGCAGGCGCTCGAAGACGGGCGGCTCGGCGATCGCCTGTGCGGACACCATGCCCGGGCCCGGATCGTAGGAGAACGGCAGCCCGAGCGTCTCGCAATAGGGCCGCTCGATGAAACGGATCTCCCGCCAGCAGGAGGGGCAGAAGCCCCGATGTGCTCCGGTTCTGACCCCACAGCCGGGACAGGTCGGCGGATAGACGAAATCGCCGACCCATCTCGTCCACCCCGCGGCGAACGATGTTAAAAGTCGCAAGGGGTTGATGTTGGGCTCGGCGGACATGACTTGACAATAGCGGACGGAGCGCGCTTTTGCGACGCCAGAATACGAGTGGACGGCCATGGAAATTCTTTTCGACGAACAGTTGGTGAGTGCACGGCGCAGACGCGCGATAGCCGCCAAGGACAGCAACGCCGCCTTCCTTCTGGACATTGCCGGCCGCGAGCTTGCAGACCGGTTGGCGGTCGTTGAACGGCAATTCGAGACCGCGGTCGAACTTCATGGCGGAACCGGCATCACCGCTCGCGAGGCGCTGGCCACCGGCAAGATCGGCACTTTGAGCCGTATCGAGACGGATGCCACTTTCGCAAGGGCCGGAGACGCGTTCGCCACGGCTCCATTGGAAGACGTCCCACTGGAACCCGAATCCGTCAATCTGATCCTGTCGCCGCTCTCGCTGCACCTCGTCAACGACATGCCCGGCACGCTGATCCGCATCCGCCGGGCGCTGAAGCCGGACGGGCTTTTCCTGGCGGCGATCCCCGGCTCCGGCACGTTGCAGGAAATGCGTGACGTCCTTCTCTCTGCCGAGGCGGAACTGACGGGCGGCGCAAGCCCGCGCGTCATACCGTTTGCCGATGTGCGCGATGTCGGCGCCCTGCTGCAGCGGGCCGGTTTCTCGCTGCCGGTCGTCGATGCCGAGACCTACACGGTGCGTTACGACTCGCTCTTCCCGCTGATGCGCGATTTACGCGCCATGGGCATGACCAATCCCCTCGCGGGCCGCAGCCGGGTGCCTGTGACGAGGCGTTTCTTCGTGAGGGCAGCGGAGCTTTATGCCGAGCGCTATTCCGATCCGGACGGCCGCATCCGCGCGACCTTCTCGATCATCTACGCATCCGGCTGGGCACCGCACGAGAGCCAGCAGAAGCCGCTGAAGCCGGGCTCGGCCAAGATGCGGTTGGCCGACGCGTTGCGCAGGGAAACGGAATAGGAGTGTTAGCGGGTAGCGTCCTCGTAGGTATTCGCGATACCGCCGAACATGTTGTTCATGAGGTCGTAATAACTGCCGAGCGCGATAAACAGCGTTACCGCCAGAATTGAAGCGATGAGGCCATATTCCACGGCCGTTGCGCCGCTGTTGTTCTTCAGAAGAAACCTGAAAAGGCGCATGGAATATCCTTCAATCAATATGACCAGGCCCGAAAGCCCATGGCATCAGCAGTCGCTGCCGACGCCATAGCCCTGCACGATGCAGACCGAGCCGGGTGTTTCCTGCAGCACGCTGCGCCGGATAGTATAATGCCTTGCGCCCTTTTCGCCGGGCTTGATGGAGCCCGTGCTGATCAGGTCGAAATCCTCCTGGACATGCGCCAGTCGGCGCTCGTCATTGCGGCCAGCGAGCATCGGCGTCACGATCAGCGAAAGAGCGATCGCCGCCGTCCCGAACAGAAGAGCGATATTGAGCGCGCCGGTTTTGCCGGATCCATGCGTCGCCCGTTGACGGACCCGCACAGTTTTCCAGAATTCCTCGTCCATGCCTTATAAAGCCTCATCAACGCGTTACCGGATAAGCCTTGAAGGTGCCACAATCGGCTAAACGATCCCTTAACGCCGTATGAATTCGGCCGCTCTAATTTTATCGATCAGAGCAGATCCTGCAGGATCGGGATCAGCGGCTCGTCGGCCGGCGGCATCGGGTAGTCCCTGAGCGCGTTCGGCCGCACCCATTTGATCGCCTGCCCTTCCCGTCCCGTCGGAATGCCTTCGAAGCGGCGGCAGACATAGAGCGGCATCAGCAGGTGGAAGGTCTCGTAGGTGTGACTGGCAAATGTAAGCGGCGCGAGGCAGGGGATCCTGGTCACGATGCCGAGTTCTTCCTCGAGCTCGCGCACCAGCGTCTCCTCGGGCGTCTCACCGGGCTCGACCTTGCCGCCGGGAAACTCCCAGAGACCGGCCAGCGACTTGCCTTCCGGACGCTGCGCCAGAAGGATGCGGCCGTCGGTATCGATCAGCGCGCAGGCGGCGACGAGCAGGATCTTGCGGGGGGCGTCGCTCATGCCCGGCTTTCCTGCCGCCAGTAACGGTATTCGTAGGCCTTGCGGAAGCCGAATTTTCGATAAAGCGCCATCGCCGGTTCATTGGTCGAGACCACCTGCAGCCACGCCGAACGCGCACCGCTGATACGAGCCCAGCGCAGCGCCGAAGACAGGATTTCGGTGCCGATGCCCTCGCGCCGATGCGCCTTGGCCACGGCAAAGGAGATGATGCCGGCAAGATCGTTATCCTGGACGCAGAGCGCCACGGCGGCGGCCCCTTCCTGCGGATTCTCCTTGATGAAGAAGCCGGAGGTCGGCTTGATCGAACTCAGAATCTCGGCAAGCGCCGGCTTCAGCGCCGGATCCTCGCTATCAACCGCAAGGCTCGCATCGCAGAACCGGCCGATATCGTGGCTCGGCAGGTGATCGAGCGTGTCCGGCAGTTCCAGTTCGGTGAGGTTGACGCTCAGGACGTCGACGGTTTCGAACACCCGCCAGCCGGCGGCATCGAGATGGTCGATGAGCTTGGGAGGAGCGAGCGGCGTCTCCCGGACCACCAGCTGACGGCCGTAATTCTCGAACCGCTTGCGCGCCTTCTCGAGCCGCATCGCCATGTCGCGATGGTCGGACGGGTCGAGCGGCACGATGCAGTTCAGGCGCTTGGAAGGATGGCCACCGGTCAGCCGTACCTGCCAGCTTCCGTCATAAACGACGGACGCCGCCGGCCAGGCCCGAAAGCCCACGGCTTCGAGCCGCCTGACCAATGGCAGATCGTTCTGAGGAGAAGATGCTTCGTTCAATTCCTGTCAGCTCCGGTAGTCGCCGTTGATGGCAACATATTCCTTGGTGAGGTCGCAGGTCCAGACGGTCGTCCGGCCGTTGCCAAGACCGATATCGACCTTCACCGGAATGTCCTGTTCCTTCATGACGGCGGTGGTCGCAGCCTCCGAATAGGCCGGATCACGCTCCCCGTCGACGGCAACGCGCACGTCGCCGAACCAGATCGCCAGCCGGTCGCGGTCGGCCATTTCGCCCGACTTGCCGACGGCCATGACGATGCGGCCCCAATTGGCGTCTTCGCCGGCGATCGCGGTCTTGACCAGCGGCGAGTTGGCGATCGAAAGAGCGATCGTCTTCGCTGCTGCATCGCTTTCGGCGCCGGTGACGGTGATCTCGACCATCTTGCGGGCGCCTTCGCCGTCGCGCACGACCTGCAGCGCCAGATCCTTGAGCAGATCGTTGAGCGCCGCGCGGAAGCTCGTCAGACGCGGGTCGTCGGCGGTTTCGACGCGGGCCTGGCCGTCCGCGGCGGCAGCGCCGGTCGCAAACAGCATCAGCGTGTCGGAGGTAGACGTGTCGCTGTCGACGGTCACCGAATTGAAGCTCGGGCCGACGCCGGCCGAAAGCAGGCTCTGCAGCGCCGGCGAGGCGATGTCGGCATCGGTTGCCACGAAGGACAGCATCGTCGCCATGTCGGGCGCGATCATGCCGGCGCCCTTGGAGATGCCGTTGATCGTCACCTTGACGCCGCCGATCTCGGCGGTGCGGGTCGCGACCTTCGGGTAGGTGTCGGTGGTCATGATAGCCTTGGCGGCTTCGAGCCAGAAATCGCCGACGGCGCCGGTGTTCATGTCGCCGAGCACGCCCGCAAATTTGGTCGCGTCCAGCGGTTCGCCGATCACGCCGGTCGAAGCCAGATAGACCTCGTTTTCGCCGCAGCCGACCGCCTCGGAGGCCGATTTTGCGGTGAGCGCCGTCGCAGCCTTGCCCTTGACGCCGGTAAAGGCATTGGCATTGCCGGAATTGACGACCACGGCACGGGCGACCCCGTGCGACAGATTGGCGCGGCAGAAATCGACCGGTGCCGAAGGGCACTTGGAGCGGGTGAAGACGCCGGCGACGGTCGCCGGCTCGTCGAACACCATCAGCAGCACGTCGGTGCGGTTCTTATACTTTATCCCCGCGGCGGCAGTCGCCATGCGCACGCCGCGGATCGCCGGCATGTCGGGATAGGATTTCGGAGCGAGCGGCGAAACGGAATCGGACATCGGAAATTACCTGGCTCAAATATGGAGAGGGCCCGGATTTTCCGGGCCCGTTGTCGAGAATTACTGCTGGACCGGCGCGTCGCCCGCGTCCTGCATCTTGCTGACGTCTTCATAACCCTTCTTGAGGGCCGCATCCTTGATGTCGATCTTTTGCTCGCTCTTGGCCTTGGTGATGAGAGCGACGTACTTGTCGCGCATCACCAGCTGCTTGACCTGGTCCTCGACCTGGTCGAAAGCCGGCGCCGGAGCATCGCGCGTGTCTTCCAGCTTGATGACGTGGTAGCCGAACTGCGACTTGACCGGCGTCTTGGAATATTCGCCCTTCTTCAGCGTGAAAGCGACTTCTTCGAATTCCGGAACCATGCGGCCGCGGCCGAACCAGCCAAGATCGCCGCCTTCATCCTTGTTGGAATCCTGGGACTTTTCCTTGGCGATCGCGGCGAAATCCTTGCCCTTGTCGAGATCGGCGATGATCGCCTTGGCCTCTTCCTCGGTCTTCACGAGGATATGGCGGGCATGCACCTCTTCCTGCTTCGGCAGGGCGGCGATTTCCTTGTCGTAACGGGCCTTGACCTCTGCCGGGGTGGTGGCGTCGATCACATGCTTGCGGAAATAGGCGTTATGCAGCTCGCGGTCGGCGATATAGTCCATCCGCTTCTTGAAGTCCGGCGTATCCTTGATGCCTTCGGCGAGAGCGCCCTTGGCGAGCAGCTTGACGTCGATGGCGCCGGAAAGGGCTGCGACCTTCTTCTGGTCGTCCGGAAGCTGGGCGAGCTGCGGGTCGAGGTTCTGAACCGCAATATCCAGTTCCGACTGGTGAATTTCCAAGTCGCCAACCTTGGCAACGACCGGATCCTCCGCCGCAAAGGCGGGAGCCTGGCAGAGGATCGCAGCGGCCAGCGCGGCCGTCATGAGAAGTTTGTGGCGCAACATCGATAAAGACCTTTCGATAGGGTACCGGTTTCAGAAGCCCTGATTCCGGCCAGAAAACCTTCACAAACACCGGATTGTGGCCATTCTGTATCGGCCGCCACCGTTGACATCATTCGACCCCCCTCTTATCTGTCACGCAACTTGGCGTCCAGCAGAGTTTCCGGGCGTGACGGGTCATTTTATCGGCATCAGAAACCGATGGTTCGACCGGTCCCACGCCCCCATGGGACAGATTTCAGAAAGGACCATTCGTATGGTCAGCCTTGGCGGCATCGCCCGCAAATTGTTCGGTTCGGCAAACGATCGCCGCGTGCGCAGCTACCAGCCGACTATCGACGCCATTAATGCAATCGAGGAGAAGACCAAGGCTCTCTCCGACGAACAGCTTGCAGCCCAGACGGTGGAGTTCAGGAAACTGCTCGCCGAGGGCAAGACGCTCGACGACATCCTGATCCCGGCCTTTGCGGTCGTGCGCGAGGCGTCCCGCCGCGTACTCGGCATGCGCCCGTTCGACGTGCAGCTGACCGGCGGCATGATCCTTCACGATGGCGCGATCGCCGAGATGAAGACCGGCGAAGGCAAGACGCTGGTGGCGACGCTGCCGGTCTATTTGAACGCTCTCGCCGGCAAGGGCGTGCATGTGGTCACCGTCAACGACTACCTCGCCCAGCGCGACGCCCACACGATGGGCAAGCTCTACGGCTTCCTGGGCCTGACCACCGGCGTCATCGTCCATGGCCTCGACGACGACCAGCGCCGCGCCAACTACGCCTGCGACATCACCTATGCCACCAACAACGAACTCGGCTTCGATTATCTGCGCGATAACATGAAGTACGAGCGCAGCCAGATGGTCCAGCGCGGCCACAATTACGCGATCGTCGACGAAGTGGACTCGATCCTGGTCGACGAGGCGCGCACGCCGCTGATCATCTCCGGCCCGCTCGACGACCGCTCCGAGCTTTACAACACGATCGACGCCTTCATCCCGGTGCTGACGCCGGAAGATTACGAGATCGACGAAAAGCAGCGCTCCGCCAACTTCTCCGAAGCCGGCACCGAGAAGCTCGAAAACCTGCTGCGCCAGGCGGGTCTCCTGAAAGGCGAATCCCTCTACGACGTCGAGAACGTGGCGATCGTCCACCACATCAACAACGCGCTGAAGGCCCACAAGCTCTTCACCCGCGACAAGGACTATATCGTCCGCAACGACGAGATCGTCATCATCGACGAATTCACCGGCCGCATGATGCCCGGCCGCCGGTATTCGGAAGGCCAGCATCAGGCGCTCGAAGCCAAGGAAAAGGTGCAGATCCAGCCGGAGAACCAGACGCTCTCCTCGATCACCTTCCAGAACTATTTCCGCATGTACGGAAAGCTCGCCGGCATGACCGGTACGGCCCAGACCGAAGCGGAAGAGTTCGGCAACATCTACAAGCTCGAAGTGGTCGAAGTGCCGACCAACCTGCCGATCCAGCGTATCGACGAGGACGACGAGGTCTACCGGACCTTCGACGAAAAGTTCAAGGCGATCATCGAAGAGATCAAACAAGCCCATGAACGCGGCCAGCCGGTCCTGGTCGGCACCACGTCGATCGAGAAGTCGGAACTTTTGGCGACCATGCTTCGCCAATCCGGGTTCACCAACTTCCAGGTCCTGAACGCCCGCTACCACGAGCAGGAAGCCTATATCGTGTCGCAAGCCGGCGTGCCGGGCGCCGTCACCATCGCCACCAACATGGCCGGCCGCGGTACCGACATTCAGCTCGGCGGCAATATCGACATGCGCCTTGAACGCGAGCTCGAAGGCATGGAGCCGGGTCCGGAGCGCGATGCACTGGAAGCGGCAAGCCGCGAAGAGGTCAAGCAACTCAAGGAAAAGGCGCTTGCCGCCGGCGGCCTCTACGTCATCGCCACCGAACGCCACGAAAGCCGCCGCATCGACAACCAGCTTCGCGGCCGTTCCGGCCGTCAGGGCGACCCCGGCCGTTCGAAGTTCTACCTGTCGCTCCAGGACGACCTGATGCGCATCTTCGGCTCCGACCGCATGGACAGCATGCTGCAGAAGCTCGGCCTCAAGGAAGGCGAAGCGATCGTCCATCCCTGGATCAACAAGGCGCTGGAACGCGCCCAGAAGAAGGTCGAGGCCCGCAACTTCGACATCCGCAAGAACCTTCTGAAATATGACGACGTCACCAACGACCAGCGCAAGGTGATCTTCGAACAGCGCATCGAGATGATGGATTCGCCGGACGTTTCCGAAGTCGTCGAGGAAATGCGCGCCGAGGTGATCGAGATTCTCGTCACCAAGCACATTCCCGAACGCGCCTATGCCGAACAGTGGAATGCGGCGGGCCTGCGTGAAGACGTCGAACGCCTTCTCAATCTCGACCTGCCGATCGAGGAGTGGGTCAAGGAAGAAGGTATCGGCGAGACCGATATCCGCGAACGTATCACCGAGGTTGCCGACAAGGCTGCCGCCGACCGCAAGGAGCGCTTCGGCGCCGAGATCATGACCTATGTGGAGCGCTCCGTGCTGCTCCAGACGCTCGACCACCTGTGGCGCGAGCATATCGTCAACCTCGACCACCTGCGCTCGGTCATCGGTTTCCGCGGTTATGCCCAGCGCGATCCGCTGCAGGAATACAAGGCGGAAGCCTTCGAGCTGTTCCAGGCCCTGCTCGCCAACCTGCGCGAGGCGGTTACCGCCCAGCTCATGCGCGTCGAGCTGGTGCAGAATCCGGAACCGCCGCAGCCGCCGGCGATCTACGACGAACAGCATGTCGATCCGACGACCGGCATCAATCAGGTCACCGGTTTCGACAGCGAGAACTTCATCGCCGCGCCGGAAGACCGTCGCCCGGAAGATCCCTCCACCTGGGGCAAGATCGGCCGCAACGAGGCCTGCCCCTGCGGATCCGGCAAGAAATACAAGCACTGCCACGGCGCCTTCGAACAGGCCTGAGGCTTCCGCGAAACCTGATGATGCGAACGCCGCCCCCGGGCGGCGTTTTCGTGTCCGCCTTCCGGAAGGATCGCATCAGCCTTCGGCTGGAGACCCGGCGCAGATTTCCCGAACACATGTCCGCAGCCACCGGTGAGCCGGATCGGCATCCAGCCGCGGATGCCAGAGCAATGATACGGTAATCTCGGGCACCTGGACCGGCAGGGCGAAACTGAACATTCCGGCACGCAGGTTGCCGCTGTGCCGCTCGGGTATGCTGGCGATCAGATCCGAAGACCTGGAGAGAACCAGCGCCGCGGCGAAACCGTCGACGATCGTCACAATCCGCCGTTCCAGCCCCGACGCCGCCAGGGCCTCGTCGATCGCCCCCTTTTCAAGCCCCCGTCGTGAAACCAGGATATGGTCGCCCGCCGCGTATCGCCGAGCCGATATCTCGCCCCCCGCCAGCGGATGCCCGCTGCGCACGACGCCGATGAAACGGTCCCGGAACAGTGCCTGGGCCCGCACTTCCGGACCGATCGTCGGGCCGACGACCCCGGTTTCCAGATCGACGCTTCCGTCGCGAAGCGAGGCGCTGTCCTTGTCCGGCTTGCGGATGAAACGCAGCCGGACGCCGGGCGCCTGAGCGCTGACACGAGCGATGAGGCCAGGCCCGAAATTCTCGACAAACCCCTCGCTGGTACGCAGTGTGAATGTGCGGACGAGCTTACCGAGATCGAGCACCTCGACAGGCCGCAGGACCGCTTCCGCGTCCTGCACGAGGCCGCCGACCCGTTCGCGCAGTTCGATCGCCCGTGGCGTTGGCACGAGCCCACGGCCGGCCCTCACCAGCAGCGGATCCCCCGTCGTCTCGCGCAGTCGCGCCAAGGCCCGGCTCATGGCCGACTGGCTGAGCCGCAGGCGTTTGGCCGCCCGCGCCACGCTGCCTTCGGCCAAAAGGACGTCGAGGGTGAAAAGCAGGTTGAGATCGGGTCTGGACATAAGCGCAGCATAACACAGGCGCTTCGATATGACATGGCGCCTCATGCATTGAATTGATGCAAACGATGCGCCTTCCGCCATGACTGCCCCTGAGATAGCCATCGGGCAACAGTTTCTGGAGGTTTCCCTATGATACCCATACGACTGATACCCGTCATTTTCGGCCTTGTTCTTTCCTGCCTGATGTCCCTGCTTATCTCCGGCGTTTCCACGCTCCGCGGCGCGGGGCTGATCGACGGCTTCTTCGGGATCTGGATGGGAGCATGGCTCCCCTCCTGGATCATCGCTTTTCCGGTCGTACTGGTTGTCTCGCCGCTGGCGCGCCGGATCGTAGGCCGCCTCGCGAAACCGGCGGAGGGCTAAAACGATGACCTCTCCCGCCCATGATCCGCTTCCGCAACCAGCAGAACGATCGAGTGCCTTTCGTGGGGCGCTCGCCGCTCTTTCGCTCTCGATGTTGCTCTCTTCGCTCGGCACCAGCGTCGCCAATGTCGGCCTGCCGACATTGGCACAGGCATTCGACGCCTCCTTCCAGCAGGTCCAATGGGTGGTCCTTGCCTATCTTCTCGCAATCACCACCCTGATCGTCAGCGTCGGGCGGCTTGGCGACATTGCGGGACGTCGGCGGCTCCTGATCGCCGGGATTGCCCTTTTCACGGTGGCCTCGATCGCCTGTGGGATTGCTCCGACGCTGGGTATCCTGATCGCCGCCAGGGCTGCACAAGGTCTCGGAGCCGCCGCCATGATGGCGCTCACCATGGCTTTTGTCGCTGACATATTTCCAAAGACACGCACCGGCGCGGCCATGGGATTGCTCGGAACCATGTCGGCAATCGGCACCGCGCTCGGCCCTTCCCTGGGCGGCCTCCTGATCGCCGGCGCCGGCTGGCGGACGATCTTCCTGATCAACGTGCCGCTGGGCCTGCTGGCGCTCCTCCTTGCCTTTCGCTGCCTGCCTGCCGATCTTCGCCGCGAAGGACCGGACCAAAGACCGGGCTTCGACGTCTCGGGCACGCTGCTGCTTGCCCTGGTGCTTGCAGCCTACGCGCTCGCCATGACGATCGGCCGCGGCAGCCCTGGTCCGGTCAACGGCGCCCTGCTGCTGCTGCTGGCTGCCGTCGGAGCCGGCCTGTTCGTTCTTGTCGAAGCGAGAGCGACGTCGCCCCTGATCCGACTGTCGATGTTGCGCAATCCGGCCTTGAGCACGGGATTGATAACCAGCGCGCTTGTCTCGGCGGTGATGATGTCGACGCTGGTGGTCGGGCCGTTCTACCTTTCGCGTTCGCTCGGTCTCGACGCGGCTTTCGTCGGGCTCGTCATGTCGATCGGTCCGATTGTTTCCACATTCAGCGGCGTGCCGGCCGGCCGGCTCGTCGACCGCCTGGGCCCGGCGACGGCGGTCGTCATCGGTCTCGTCGGAATGGTGGCCGGCTCGCTTGCCCTCGCCCTGCTGCCCGGAACGTTCGGCATTGGCGGTTACGTCGCCGCCATCGCGGTGCTGACGCCCGGCTATCAACTGTTCCAGGCGGCCAACAACACCGCGATCATGGCGGACGCCGGTGCGCAGCAGCGCGGCGTCGTTTCCGGCCTGCTCAATCTGTCGCGCAATCTCGGCCTCATCACCGGCGCCTCGCTGATGGGCGCGGTGTTCGCAGGGGCCTCGGGAACGAGCGATGTCGCGACGGCACCTCCCGAAGCCGTGGCCGCCGGCATGTCGTTCACCTTTGCGATTGCCGGGGGGATGATTGCCGTCGCACTCGCGATTGCCGCCCTTCACCAGGTTGTTCCGGCAGTCCGCAAGCGTTTGGCCGGTTCGTCCAGGGAGCCTTGAAGGTCACGTTTCGTCATGCCATCGACGCCCGGGCGAACCCTTTCTTAACCCTGCTGTGGCAACACTTTTGCCCATTGTTCCCGTCTCCGTTAGAGTATTGCGTGCCCATCATGGCGGTTATCGAAACAGCGGAAAGATTGCTTCCGCCTGGTCTTAGGACCCGGCTGGCACCGCTGACCCGCAAGCTCCAATCGATCCTTACCGACGACGACGAGACAGCCCGCGCCCAGCGTCGCGCGCTGACCGCCTTCGTGATCCGTGTTGCAAGTGCGGCCATCGCCTTCGTGTCGCAGATCGTGCTCGCCCGCCTGATGGGCGAATTCGAATACGGCATATTCGCATTCGTCTGGGTTCTGGTCGTGCTGGCCGGCAATCTCTCCTGCCTCGGTTTCCACACTTCCGTCATCCGCTTCCTGCACCAGCACAAGGCGCGCGACGAGATGGCGACGGTGCGCGGGCTCAATCTCGCCGTCCGCCTGGTGGCGCTCATCTCGGCAAGCACGGTGGCCGGGCTCGGCTTCCTGTTCCTGCATGTCTACGGCCACACGGTCGAGGCCTATTACCTCGTGCCAGTGTCACTGGCCTTCTTCACCATACCGATGATCGCGCTCGGTGACGTGCTCGACGGCACCGCGCGTTCGAACGGCTGGACGGTGACGGCGCTCAGCCCGACCTACCTGATCCGCCCGACCCTGATCCTCGCGTTCATGCTGATGGCACTCTGGTTCGGCGCTGCTCACACGGCTGTTACCGCCATGCAGGCAGCCCTTGCCGCGACCTATGTCACGACGCTCCTGCAGCTGCTGCGCCTGACGCTGCGCCTGCGCCGGCTCTACGGTCCGGGCCCGATGCAGTTCGAGATCGGCGCCTGGTTCCGTTATTCCCTGCCGCTCTTCCTCGTCGACGGCATCGGCTTCCTGCTGACCAACGCCGACGTCGTCGTCGTCGGCCTCTACCTGCCGCCGGACCAGGTTGGCATCTATTATGCCGCCGCAAAGACGATCGTGCTGGTGCAGTTCGTCTACTTCTCGATCAAGGCAGCCGCCGGCCCCCGCTTCTCCGCCATCATGGCGGAGGACGACATGCCGGCGCTGGCCGCCTTTGCCGGACAGACCGCGCGCTGGAGTTTTTGGCCGTCGCTTGCCGTCGGGCTCATGGCGCTTGCAGCCGGCGAACTGCTCTTGTCGCTGTTCGGCAGCGCGTTTACGGCCGGTTACTGGCTGATGGCGATCCTGTTCTGCGGCATCCTCGCCAAATCCATGGTCGGCCCCGGCGAGGTGCTGCTCAGCATGGCCGGTCGCCAGAAGCTCTGCGTCCTGCTCTACGCTGTCACGCTGTTGGCGAGCATCGCTCTTAACATCGCGCTGATCCCCCGCTTCGGCCTGACCGGGGCCGCGATGGCGACGGCGGCGGCGATGATGATCGAGGCGATCCTGCTGCATATCGCAGTCCGCCGCACGCTCGGCATCGTGCTCTTCGCCTTTGCCGATCCGACGCCCTCTGCTCCTTCAAAGGCTTCCTGACCATGGCGTTACCTCCATTCAGCAGCGAATTCGAGGGCAATGGCGGCGGCCGGATGAGCATGCTCCAGACGCTCCGCGCCGAGCGGCCGGACGCCGACACCCATCTCCAGGTCGGCCGGCCGGGCCGCGAGCTCTGCCTTTATCCCGCAGCCTTCGGTTACGACCTGCAGGAAGAACTCGAATTCCTCTCCAACCGTGCGCTGGAGCCGAACATCTTCTTTTCGGCCCGGCTGCTCGCCCCCGCCATGCCGCGGGTCGAGGACAAGCAGGTCCGCCTGGCGCTGATCCGCGACGAAACCGGCACGCGCAGCCGCATGCGGCTGCTGATGCCGTTCACGGTCGAAAAGCCGGGCTTTTCCGTCGGCGCCTCGATCATCCGCGCCTGGGCCAATCCATTTGGGCCGATCGGCACGCCGCTCGTCGACGCGGAAGATTCGGCCGAGACGATCGACAACCTTTTCGATGCGCTCAGCATGCGCGAAGCCCGCCTCCCCTCAGTGCTGGTCATGCCGGACGTCAGGCTCTCCGGCCCGTTCGCGCAGCTCGCCAAGGCGGTGGCGATCGGACGCAACCTGCCGGTCACCGTCACCGATCCCTATCTGCGGCCGATGCTCGAAAGCCTGCTCGACGGCGAGACCTATCTCAAGCACGCGATCTCGTCGCACCACTACCGCGAAATGCGCCGCATCTGGCGCAAGCTCGGCAACAAGGGCGCGCTTAGCTATTCGGTTGCCCGCCAGCCGGAAGAAATCCGCCTGCGGATGGAGGAATTCCTCGCACTCGAAGCCCAGGGCTGGAAGGGCCGCAAACGCTCGGCCCTGATCAACGACCGCTACCGCGCCGCCTTCGCCCGCGAGGCGATCACCAACCTGGCGGAAGTCGACGCGGTCCGCATTCACACCATCGATTTCGACGGCCGTGCGATCGCCTCGCTCATCGTCTTCATCATGGCCGGCGAGGCCTATACGTGGAAGACCGCCTACGACGAGAGTTTTTCCCAGTTCTCGCCCGGCAAGCTCTTGATGGTGAAACTGACCGAGTGGCATCTCGAAGACGCCAACATCATGCGCACCGACAGCTGCGCGGTTCCCGATCACCCGATCATGAGCCGTTTCTGGGAGGAGCGCGAGGAAATGGGCACGCTGGTGATCGGCCTGCGCCAGAACGGCGACCGCGACGTGCGCCAGGTGGCAGCCCAGCTTCACCTTTACCGCAACACCCGCAACATGGCCCGCATGCTCCGGGAAAAGATCATGTCGCTCGCCGGCCGTTCGGAATAATCACTCCTGAATGATCACTCGGCGGCCGCCTTGTCCCGCAGCAGCCGGCGGATGACCTTGCCGCTGGTCGTCAGCGGGATGTCGTCGACGAAGGCCACCTCGCGCGGATATTCGTGCATCGACAGCCGCGTCTTCACCCAGTCGCTGACTTCCGCAGCCAACGCATCGCTGGGAAGATAGCCCGGTGCCAGCGCGATATAGGCCTTGACGATCTCGGTGCGGATCG
The DNA here is from genome assembly GCF_000732195.1 of Neorhizobium vignae. Lineage (GTDB taxonomy): Bacteria > Pseudomonadota > Alphaproteobacteria > Rhizobiales > Rhizobiaceae > Neorhizobium > Neorhizobium vignae. The sequence goes on along the minus strand of NZ_JNNU01000006.1, from coordinate 360,729 downwards.
GGTCCGGCTTGCCGACCACGGCCGCCAGCCGCACCGCCGGATGGCCGGTCAGGCAGTCCTCGATCTCGCTCGGCCCGATACGGTAGCCGGACGAGGTGATAACGTCGTCATCCCGTCCGATGAACTCCACATAACCGTCGCGGTCCTTGCGGCCGAGATCGCCCGTGATCAGCCAGTCACCGACGAATTTGGCTTCCGTCGCGGCCACATCGTTCCAGTAACCGAGGAACATCACCGGATCCGGACGGCGGATGGCGATCTGCCCCATCTTGCCGGCCGGAAGCTCGATACCCTTGCCGTCGACCACCGCCACATGATGACCAGGCACCGCCCGCCCGATCGCCCCGCCGCGCGACACGCCGAGATTGGCGGCCGAGGACAGCACGAAATTGCATTCGGTCTGGCCGTAGAATTCGTTGACCGTCAACCCCAGCGCCGCCTTTGCCCAGTCATAGGTCTCGCGGCCGAGCGCCTCGCCGGCCGAGGCGATCGTCCGCAGCCTGAGATCGTATTTTTCGAGCGGCTTTTCGACCGATTTCAGCAGCCGGAGCGCCGTCGGCGGAATGAAGGCATTGCGCACGTCCATCTCGCTCATGATGCGGAAGGCTATGTCCGCATCGAATTTCTGGGCCGGCGAGGAGACGACCGGAATGCCCAGCATCAGCGCCGGCAGCAGCACGTTGAGCAGGCCGCCCGCCCACGCCCAGTCGGACGGCGTCCAGATCCGGTCGCCTTCCTGCGGCGCGAATTCATGCGCCAGCTGAAAACCCGGAATATGCCCCGCCAGCACCCGATGGCCGTGCAACGCCGCCTTCGGCGGGCCGGTCGTCCCGGAGGTAAAGATCATCAGCGCCGGATCGTCCGGACGGCTATCGACGACCTCGAACAGCGGCGGATGGGCTGCAATCAGCGCATCGAGCCCCAAAAGGCCCTCGCCGGCCGGCGCCTCGCCCGTGACGATGACATGCCGCAACTCCGGCAGCTTTTCGCGCAGATCCGCAAGCCGCGACAGACCGAAGGGATTGGTGACGATCGCCGTCGCACCGGATGCCTTCAGCCGGTATTCGAGCGCCTCGGCCCCGAAGAGAAGCGCCAGCGGCAGGGCGATGCCGCCCATCTTGTAGATCGCCACATGCGCGATCACCGTCTCGAAACTCTGCGGCAGCAGCAAAGCCACCCGATCGCCGGGCTTCAGCCCGAGGGCGGCGAAGGCATTGGCCAGCGAGGCGGACCGCGTAGACAGCGCGCCATAGGTCAGCGCCCGATGGTCGCCATCCGGGCTGAAATGCTGGAGACAGATGCGCTCCGGAAATTCTTTCGCCCAGGCATCGCTGACCACCTCTCCCATGTTGAATCGCTCTGGGATCTCCCAGGCGAAATCGCCGAAAAGGTCTTCATAGGAGGTACGGGCAGGCAGTTTCATGGGCAGCGCTTCTATTTTTGCTGCACCAGCTAACATCCGGGATGCCGAAAATACAAGGGGGACATCGGAGGGGACCTGATATGGAGAAACCCATCCCCTGCGAATGGGGATGGGTTTCGAATACCAGGCAGATCAACGCGAGGCGCTCATCCGCAGCATGCGGCAGAGCGATTCCAATGCCGCATCGCCGCCGCCAGAGGTGATGTCTGCGCAGCGGGTGAGCAGGCGGCGCTGCTCGGTTTCGGACATCGCCTGGAAGGCCTGGAGTTGCGGGCCGGTGAGCCCGGCCGCCCCCGGAGCGCCCGCGGCGCCGGTACCGCCCAATCCGGCAGCGCCGATCCCCGTGCCCCCGAGGCCAAGCAGACCGGGGCCGGAAGCCGCACCAGGAGCACTGCCGCCGCCACCGATCGATGCGGTCGTCCGGGCATCCACGCCATCGCCGGTGCCGAGCGCGAGGCCGGCATTGACGCCATTTCTGCCCCCGAGAGAAACGGCCGCATCCCCATCGAGCCCACCCCCTCCGCCGACATTCGCATCGGCATTCAAACCATCACGCCCGCCCGCCGTCACATCCGCATCCGCCACGCCCCTGCTGCCGCCGATACCGACATCGGCGCTGACGCCGCCGGTTCCGCCGACAGAGACATCGGCACCGATCCCGTCGCTCGTATTCACATCGGCACTGACGCCATTCTCGCCGCCGACCGACAGGCCCTGCGCAAAGGTCTGCCCGGCAAAAGGCAGGGCGATGCATCCGGACAGCAACAGCACACGCAATGATTTCCGCATGATAATCTTCTCCTTCCGAAACCCGGCACCATTGCCGGACCTCCGAGAACCGAATATCCAGACGACACACATGTTTCAGGAGATGCTAAACTACGGCGATACGCCGTTAAGGAAAGGGAAAAATCCACCTCCCGCTGCCTTGATCCGGAACAACCGCGCAGGCACGGAACAGGCGGGATTGCAGCGTCACTTCACCCTTGCATGCCGGTGCGACGCCGTGATAGAGCGCATACCGCTACCCGAGTGCCCCGTTGGCGGAATTGGTAGACGCGCCTGACTCAAAATCAGGTTCCGAGAGGAGTGCTGGTTCGATTCCGGCACGGGGCACCACATTTCCTGGAAGCTTTGATATGGTTGCGGTCTTTTCGGCGCAACGAGTGCGTGCGCGGGCTCGTTTAAATTAAGCCGTTCAAAGCCACAATTTCCGGGAAACCCGACTCGGATGGCGAACAAGCTGGCATCAATCATTGAGAAAAATGGCGCACCCGACAGGATTCGAACCTGTGACCTTTGGAATCGGAATCCAACACTCTATCCAGCTGAGCTACGGGTGCTAACCTGAAAGGCGATGACTCGCCTCCGTCCGATGGTGGTTCTTAACTCAGGATGTAGCCCGCATCAATCGCCAATTTGCGATGGGCACAAATGATCCGATGGCGATACTCTGTTTTCCTCGAGGCAAGGGAGTCTTATGGCTTCCGGCCCGCGGCTGTCGGGGCGACCATTCAAAATAATTTGTCTTACGGCGCGGGGCCATCTGCTCTAAGTGAGGCCATGGCGTCCCGGCCGGTCAAAAATGCATATCAGGAGAGGCGCATGGCGCTGACAGCTTCCACACCCCGTTCCCGCGCCGGCATCGGCTATGCCGTCGTCGTTACCCTCGGCATGGCGGCGACCGTCGGGGGGGCGCTCGCCTTCCAGTATATCGGCGGTTACATCCCCTGCGCGCTCTGCCTCCTGCAGCGCAATCCTTATTATTACGGCATCCCGGTCGGCATCCTGGCGATCGTCGTCGCGGCGATCGGCCTGCCCGCCTGGGTCACCCGTGCACTGCTTGTCGTCATCGGAGTGATGATGCTGGTCGGCGCCGGCATGGGCGTCTATCACTCGGGCGTCGAATGGGCCTTCTGGGAAGGTCCGGCAAGCTGCGGCGGCGGCGCGGGCGTCACCACCAATGCCGGCAGCCTGCTGTCGGACCTGAACACGGTGCATGGCCCGTCCTGCACGGAAGCTGCCCTTCGCGTGGCTGGCCTCTCGTTTGCCGGCTGGAACGTGATTGCAAGCGTGATCCTTGCCGCCATCGCGTTCGTGGGCGCAAAAAAGGCCGCCTGAGGCGGCCTTTGTCCTATCGAATACCGGTGCAACCCGCTCCGTCTTACGGCTGCAGTTCCGTATCCCAGTAGAGATAGTCCATCCAGCTTTCGTGCAGATAGTTCGGCGGAAACAGCCGGCCGTTATTGTGCAGGTCCTGCACCGTCGGCTGGTAGGGCTTCTGGTGCGGGAACATGCCGGCCTGCTTCGGCAGCTTGCTGCCTTTCCGCAAGTTGCAGGGCGAGCAGGCGGCCACGACATTTTCCCACGTCGTCTCGCCGCCATGGGCGCGCGGGATGACGTGGTCGAAGGTGAGATCATCGTGTTCGCCGCAATACTGGCATTCGAACCGGTCGCGCAGGAAGACGTTGAACCGGGTGAAGGCCGGGTTGCGGGTCGGCTGGACATAGGTCTTGAGGCTGACGACGCTCGGCAGCTTCATCGAGAAGCTCGGCGAGCAGACCGAGTGATCGTATTCCGCGATGATGTTCACACGGTCGAGGAAAACCGCCTTGATCGCGTCCTGCCAGGACCAAAGCGACAAGGGATAATAACTCAGCGGCCGGTAGTCAGCGTTCAGGACGAGCGCCGGCAGGGCCTGCGGGGAGACTGCAATCGTCAAGTGACGCTCCTACCCGATTCGGCATCTGTACTTTCTATATTAGGTCCGTTGTTACAGGATTGTGAAGCCCAATAAATGCAGTGGGATACTCTGGACCGGCTTCAGGTCAAAGGTGTGACATCGCGACGCATTTTTGCCGCGTAATAAGCCCAGAAAAGCCTTGCCGCGACGGAACGCCACGGGCTCCAGATGCCCGCTGCAGCCGCCAGACTTCTGGACGAAGGACGTGCTTCAAGCCCGAATGCATGGGCGACCGCCGCCTGCAGGGCCACGTCGCCGGCCGGGAAGATATCGGCATGTCCGCCGCAGAACATCAGATAGACTTCCGCCGTCCAGGGGCCGATGCCGGGCAGAGCGGTCATCTGCCGGATGGCCTCCGCCGTTTCAAGCGCGGAGACGGATGCGAGATCGAAATGCCCGTCCGAAATTGCTGTGGACAAATGGAGAAGCGTCGCCGCCTTGGCCCGTGAGAGGCCGAACGTGGCGATGACGGCGGGGTCGAGCGCCCGGTATCCATCGGCGGTGACCGGGCCGGCGGCCGTTATCCTCCGCCAGATCGCCTCGGCGCTCGCCCTCGATACCATCTGCGAGACGACGATCGAGGCAAGGCCTGAAAAGCCCGGCTCGTTCAGCCTGAGCGGCACCGGGCCGGAGGCCTCGACGATCGGCCCAAGCCGCGGGTCGAGCGCAATCAGCGCCTCGAGCCCCGCCTGGATGTCCGAATGATCGCGGATGATGGACACCCTCGCCTCCCCATGGCCGTTTTTCAAAAAGCATGGCAGAAGACATCATGCCCGCTCCGCCTTCTGATAAACCGGTCTATCGTTTCGCGCCAAGCCCGAACGGGTTTCTGCATCTCGGCCACGCCCTGTCGGCATTCCTCAACCACGATATGGCAGCTGCAAACGGCGGCCGTTTCCTGTTGCGCATCGAGGATATCGACCTTGCGCGCTGCAACCCGGAATTCGAGGCGGCGATCTATCGCGATCTCGGCTGGCTGGGACTCCGCTGGGAAGCGCCGGTGCGGCGCCAGTCCGAACATTTCAACGCCTACCATGCGGCGCTCGACCGATTGACCGACATGGACCTCGTCTATCCGGCCTTTCTGACCCGCGGCGAGGTGAAGGCCAAAGTCACGGCTTACGAGGCAGACGGGAAGAACTGGCCGCGCGACCCGGACGGTTCGCCGCTTTATCCCGATGACGACCGGCATCGCAGCGGGGCCGAGCGGCGGAGACTGATCGCCGACGGTGTCCGGCATGCCTTCCGTCTCGACATGAAAAAGGCGCTTGCCCTGGTCGCGGCACCGTTGAACTGGACCGAGACCGGCGACAGGAGCCGCGGCGAGATCCCCGCCGATCCGTCGGTCTGGGGCGATGTGGTCCTCTCCCGCTCCGATGCGCCGTCGAGCTACCATCTGTCGGTGACTGTGGACGATGCGGCCCAGGGGATCACCCATGTGGTGCGCGGGCTCGACCTTTTCGAGGCAACGGCCGTGCATCGGCTGCTGCAGGAACTGCTGGGACTGCCACAGCCGGTCTATCACCACCACCGGCTGGTGGTTGGTGCGGATGGCAGGAAACTGTCGAAAAGCGAGGGTTCAACCGGGCTCGCGGCGCTTCGCGACCAGGGTCTCGGCGTCGGCGATATCCGTTGCATCCTTGGCCTTTGACAACGCTTCCCCGCGTTGGCGCCGCTCCCGCCGGAACCGGTTGAAGACCGAGTAGATCCGGTATTTCATCAGGGCGGCGTTGAACTCGGCGCCGAGAATGAAGATCACGCTGATCATGTAGAGGAAAACCAGCACGATCATGATCGATGCCAGCCCCGCATAGGTGGCCGCATAATTGGCGAAGCTCGACAGGTAGGAGGCGAAACCGAGACCGAACGCGGTCCAGATGACGATCGTCAGCGACACGCCCGGCAGCACGTCGATGATCCGCCTCCGTCCGGCCGGCAGCCATTTGTGCGAGAGCAGCAGCCCCAGCATCAAAAGCAGGGCCGTGCCATAGAGACCCCAGTTGGCGGCTCGCGTCAGGTCGCCGATCAGCCAGGGAAAGCGCGTTTCGGCAAAACGGAGCGCGACAGGCACTGCGACGAGCAGGATGCTGATCACCGCGAAGATGACGACGGCGACGATCACGTAACCGAGGCTGGCGAGACGGGTCACGTACCAGGGCCGGGTTTCCGTGACGCGATAGGCGCGGTTGAGGGAAATCCTGAGCGCCTCGACCCCGTTGGAGGCGAAATAGGCAGCCGCCAGGACCGAGATCGTCAGCAGCCCGCCGCGCGGGATTTCCAGCACCTGGCGGATTTCCGATGCGATCGGTGCGGCGATATTGGCCGGCCATGTGTCGAAGAGCAGATGCACCGCCGTTTCCGCAAAACCGCCGGCGCCCAGAAAGCCGGCGAGCGCCGTGCCGAAGATCAGGAACGGAAAAAGCGCCAACAGGCCGGAAAGCGCGACATGGCTCGCCATTGCCCAGCCATCGTCATCCGAGAAGTGCCAATAGGCGTCCCAAAGCACTTTGAAGGCGAGGCGATACCACCGGACGGGGCGGTTTTCTTCGGGCAAGGGCAACTCCGTTGTGACGTGGCGGGAAATATGGGAGGAACTCTTTCGATTGTACAGGGAGCCTTACTCAATGGCCGAAAATAGAACGATCATCGTTACCGGCTGTTCCTCCGGCATCGGCGCCCATTGCGCACGGGCTCTGAAGGCGGACGGCTGGTGGGTGTTCGCGACGGTACGCAGGCAGGCCGATCTCGCAGCCCTCGAGGCAGACGGTATCGAAGCCCTTTTGATGGACTATACCAGGCCTGACACGATCGCAGCCCTGGTCGAAACGGTACTCGAGCGCACCGGCGGACGCCTCGATGCACTGTTCAACAACGGCGCCTACGGCCAGGCGGGTGCCGTGGAGGACTTGGGCACCGACGTGCTGCGCGAGCAGTTCGAGACCAATTTCTTCGGTTGGCATGACCTGACGCGGCGGGTGATCCCGGTCATGCGCGCAAAGGGCCAGGGCCGCATCGTCAACTGCTCGTCGATATTGGGGCTGTTGCCCTATCGTTACCGAGGCGCGTACACGGCCTCGAAATATGCGCTCGAAGGCCTGACGATCACCATGCGCATGGAACTCGAAGGCAGCGGCATCGGGGTGAGCCTCATCGAGCCCGGCCCGATCGCCTCGCGCTTCACGGCCAATGCTCTTGCCAAGATCCGCGAGCATGTCGACCTCGAAGGTTCGGTCCATGCGGAGCAGTATCGGCGCCAGCTGAGGCGCCTCGAAGGAGGGGGTCAGGCCAACCGCCATAAACTTGGGCCCGAAGCGGTCTATGACGTCTTGACGCATGCCTTGACCGCACCTCGTCCGAAGCCACATTATCTGGTAACGAAGCCCGCCAAGCAGGGCGCTTTCCTGAAAAGAATACTCCCGGCCGCGCTCTTTTATAACCTGATGCGCCGGCTGGATTGAAAGGCAGCAATCCGACAATGTCTACTTTCACAACCGTGCTTGCCCTGATCGTCATGGGCCTCGTCGCTCTTGTCCTCATCCGCGGGCTGTTCAACATGCTGAAGGGCACCGATGCCAACAAATCCAACAAGCTGATGCAATTGCGTATTCTCTTGCAGGCGGTTGCAATCGTCCTCATCATGCTCACTCTCTGGATTACGGGCGGCGGTCGCCCGACCTGATTTTGATGACGGCGAATGGTAAAGCTCAACAAGATCTACACCCGCACCGGCGATAATGGCACCACGGCGCTGGTCTCGGGTCCGCGCCGCGACAAGCACGACCTTCGCGTCGAAGCCTACGGCACGGTCGACGAGACCAATTCGACGATCGGGCTGGCGCGCCTGCACACTGCCGGCATGGCCGAGCTCGATGCCATGCTCTTCCGCATCCAGAACGACCTCTTCGACCTCGGCGCCGACCTTGCGACGCCCGATACCGGCGAGAAGCTTGACTACGAGCCGCTCCGCATCGTCGAAGCCCAGGCGACGAGGCTGGAGGCCGAAATCGACGCGCTCAACGCCCATCTCGATCCGCTGACCTCCTTCGTGCTTCCGGGCGGCTCTGCCGCCGCCGCATACCTGCATCTCGCCCGCACCGTATCCCGCCGCGCCGAACGGCTGATGGTCGAACTGTCGCGGAGTGAGGCAATCGGCACCGCCGCGCTGAAATACATCAACCGGCTTTCCGACTTTCTGTTCGTGGCGGCGCGTTTTGCCAATGACGGCGGCAAAGCCGATATACTCTGGATCCCGGGCAAGAACCGGTAACCGCAACGGCGGAGGAGCCACAGCATGTTCATCCCGCTGCACGACGCCGTCGAACTCAAATACATCCGCGTGCAATATGTCACGATCAGCATCATTGCGATCAACGTGCTGATATGGCTGTTCACCAATTTTTCCGCACCAGAAGTGGCCGAACATGCTTCGCTCGGGCTCGGCTTCATCCCAGCGGTGATCTTCAACTACGCGACGCTCGATCCGTCGCTGGTGATCGTGCCCGACGACCTGACCTTCGTCACCTATGCCTTCCTGCATATCGACTTCTGGCATCTCGCTTCGAATATGCTGTTCCTCTGGGTGTTCGGCGACAATGTCGAGGACGCGCTGGGGCATATGAAGTTCCTCGCCTTCTATCTCCTCTGCGCAGCCGCGGGCGCCGCTCTCCACGGTTTCGTTGCGTCGAGTTCGGAAGGCCCGCTGATCGGCGCATCCGGAGCGATCTCCGGTGTCGTTGCCGCCTATTTCCTGCTGCACCCGCGCGTGCGCGTCTGGGTGCTGGTGCTCTTCCGTATCCCGCTGCCGCTGCCCGCCTTCATTCCGCTGGCGCTCTGGATCGTCCAGCAGTTCGCCATGCTGGCGCTCGATCTCGACGGCATGGTCTCCTGGGGCGCCCATGTGGGCGGCATCATCGCGGGTGCCATCCTCGTGCTGTTCATGCGACGCAAGGGCGTACCGCTGTTCGACCGCAACATCGTGACCCCGAAGGCTGTCGAGCTTAAGCCGAACGTTCGCCAAGCCGCTGCGGCAACCGAATAGAACTATGAGAAAACGGCAATGCCTGGAGGCAAATCCGCGTTGTAATCGCGCGAAAAATGCGTATCCATGTCGCCAACTGACAAATGAGGAAGCAGCAAATGTCGCAATTTGCGGCTGGAGATAGTCAAGGAAGGACCCCATGAAGATCCTGGTGCCAGTCAAGCGAGTGGTCGATTACAATGTGAAGATCCGGGTGAAGCCGGACGGCACGGGTGTCGAACTTGCCAATGTGAAAATGTCGATGAATCCCTTCGACGAAATCTCCGTCGAGGAGGCTTTGCGGCTGAAGGAAGCCGGCAAGGCGGAAGAAGTGGTGGTCGTGTCGATCGGCCCGGCAAAGGCCGAAGAAACACTGCGGACCGCGCTCGCCATGGGCGCCGACCGGGCGATCCTGGTCGAGACCGACGACGTGGTCGAGCCGCTTGCCGTGGCTAAGATCCTGAAGGGCATCGTCGATGCCGAACAACCGGGGCTGATCATCGTCGGCAAGCAGGCGATCGATGACGACTCGAACCAGACCGGCCAGATGCTGGCAGCCCTGCTCGGCCAGCCCCAGGCGACCTTCGCCTCGAAGATCGAGCTTTCCGATGGTTCCGCAAAAGTCACCCGCGAAGTGGACGGCGGTTTGCAGACGATCGAAGTCAAGCTTCCGGCCGTCGTCACCACCGACCTTCGCCTGAACGAGCCGCGCTACGCCTCGCTGCCGAACATCATGAAGGCCAAGAAGAAGCCGCTCGACAAGAAGACGCCTGGCGATTTCGGCGTCGACACCGCGCCGCGTCTGAAGGTCCTGAAGACGGAAGAACCGGGCGGGCGCAAGGCCGGCATCAAGGTGAAGACGGTCGAGGAACTGGTCGGCGCCTTGAAGACCGCAGGCGTTCTGTAAGGAAAGGGAGAACATCATCATGGCCATTCTTCTTCTGGCAGAACACGACAATTCGAGCCTCAACGACCAGACCGCCAAGGCGCTTTCTGCCGCGTCGAAGATCGGCGGCGACGTGCATGTGCTGGTCGCGGGCTCCGGCGCCAAGGCTGCGGCCGATGACGCCGCCAAGCTTGCCGGCGTCTCGAAGGTGCTTCTTGCCGACGACGCGGGGCTCGCCAATAACCTCGCCGAGCCGCTGGCGGCCCTGATCGTTTCGCTGGCCGGTTCCTACGACACGATCATCGCCGCCGCGACGGCATCGGCCAAGAACGTCATGCCGCGCGTCGCAGCGCTGCTCGACGTCATGCAGGTCTCGGAAATCATCGAGGTCGTCTCGGCCGACACGTTCAAGCGTCCGATCTACGCCGGCAACGCCATCCAGACGGTCCAGTCGACCGACGCCAAGAAGGTGCTCACCGTGCGCACGGCCTCCTTCCAGGCTGCCGGTGAAGGTGGCTCCGCTTCGGTGGAAACCGTCTCGGCTGCAGCAAACCCGGGCCTGTCGAGCTTCGTTTCGGATGCGCTCTCGTCGTCCGAACGTCCGGAACTGACCTCGGCCAAGATCATCATCTCCGGCGGCCGGGCGCTGGGTTCGGCGGAGAAATTCCAGGAAGTGATCCTGCCGGTTGCCGACAAGCTCGGCGCTGCCGTCGGTGCAAGCCGTGCCGCGGTCGACGCCGGTTACGCCCCGAACGACTGGCAGGTCGGCCAGACCGGCAAGGTGGTCGCGCCGGCGCTCTATATCGCCGTCGGCATTTCGGGCGCCATCCAGCATCTCGCCGGCATGAAGGACTCGAAGGTCATCGTCGCCATCAACAAGGACGAGGAAGCCCCGATCTTCCAGGTAGCCGATTACGGCATCGTCGGCGATCTCTTCGAAATCCTGCCGAAGCTTGAAAAGGCGCTTTGAGCCCCGTTCATTTCGCAGCCGCGAAAAATGCTGGCAAAACGACAAGTAGCGGAATAACAATCTGCCGGGCTGCATACATGCAGTCCGGCATTTTCATAAAATCGGCGTACGCTAGAGATAGCGTAAACGCCCAGGGAGCGAAACCATGGGTTTGGTCATAAAGAACATCGGCGTCATCGGAGCAGGCCAGATGGGCTGCGGCATTGCACATGTTTCGGCTCTCGCCGGCTACAAGGTGCAGATGTACGACGTGTCCAAGGACCGGATCGAAGCAGCGCTCGCCACCATCAACGGCAATCTCGCCCGTCAGGTCTCCAACGGCAAGCTCGGCGACGACGAGCGCAAGGCAGCCCTTTCGCTGATTGCCGGTTCTTCGGACCTCAACGACCTCGCGCCGATGGATTTGGTGATCGAGGCTGCGACGGAAGACGAGAGCGTCAAGCGCAAGATTTACGCGCAGGTCTGTCCCGTCCTGAAGCCCGATGCCTTGCTCGCCACCAATACCTCGTCGCTCTCGATTACCCGTCTCGCGTCGGCCACCGACCGTCCGGAGCGCTTCATGGGTATACATTTCATGAACCCGGTTCCGGTCATGAAACTGGTGGAACTGGTCCGCGGCATCGCCACCGACGAACCGACCTTCCGGGCCGCCAAGGACTATGTCACCGCGCTCGAAAAGACCGCGACGGTCGCCGAGGACTTCCCCGCCTTCATCGTCAACCGCATCCTGCTGCCGATGATCAACGAGGCGATCTATACGCTTTATGAAGGTGTCGGCTCGGTCGAGGCGATCGACACTGCCATGAAGCTTGGCGCCAACCATCCGATGGGCCCGCTGCAGCTCGCCGATTTCATCGGCCTCGACACCTGCCTGTCGATCATGCAGGTCCTGCACGACGGCCTGGCCGACAGCAAATACCGCCCCTGTCCGCTTCTGGTGAAATATGTCGAAGCCGGTTGGCTCGGCCGCAAAGCCGGCCGCGGGTTCTACGATTATCGTGGCGAAGTGCCGGTTCCGACGCGGTAAGCGGACGCCGCTTTGACCTTGCCTTGTCAGAAAAGGCATTTCGAGCTATATTGATGGAGTGAGAGGCGAGCTTCCGCCCGCCCCTCCATTTACGAATAGAAGGTTACCCGCACGCTTGCCGGCCAGCTCGTGCGGGTTTTCCGTATCATAAACGTGATGCTAAATGGTTTGAACCACATAGCTCACCCTCCGTTTGGATGGCGAGGCCTTCGCCCTGGTCGGAGGGGCCAATCCTCTCCGATACGCTTGGCAGCGCGCGTCTGCTTTGGCCATACAACCAAAAGCAGCATAGAGTAGAGATTTACATCACTTCAATTGGAAAATTGCGGCCTAAGGCGCCTTCGCGGCCGTGATCAGCGCCCTGGCATCCGGGCTGTCCCAGGCTGCCGGGCCGTTCATCGCGGAAATCAGGCAGCCTTGTCTGTCCATAACCAAGGTCACCGGCAGGCCGAAGGCGAGGCCTTCCTTCTTCAGCGAATTGAAGACGCCCATCGAGCTGTCGCGGTAGTAACCGAGCGCATCGACGCCGTATTCGGCGAGGAAGGCCTTGGGCTTTTCGTCGCTGCCGGTATCGATATTGACCGCGACGACCTCGAAGTCCGGACCGCCCATGCCCTTCTGCAGCGCGTTCAACGCCGGCATCTCTTCCCGGCACGGGCCACACCATGTGGCCCAGAGATTGAGGAGCACCGTTTTGCCGGCGAAATCGGCGGTCTTGAGGTCCCGGCCGTCCGGTCCCTTGAAGGCGAGATCGAGCGGCCGCGGCGGCTGGGCGGCGACCATGGCGGCGACCTGGCCCCTGGAGAATTGCGAGACCGACTTCACCGTCTCGACAGCACCTTCGCAGGCGCCGGAGGATTGGGCGAGAAGCCCGCTCTCGCCATTGCCAGACCCCATGCTACTCACGTATACCGCCACGGCACCGGCAAGTATTCCCGCAACGGCGGCAATCACGATCAATCTGGCGGACGGAAGGCCGAAAGGTCTTTTGGTCGTCATCAATTACTCCAGGACTAGGCATCATGGCTGACGGCACGAAGGACGCAGTATCCTCCAACCAGATGTGGGGCGGGCGCTTCGCTTCAGGGCCAGATGCGATCATGGAGGAGATAAATGCCTCGATCGGTTTCGACAAGAAGCTGTTCGCCCAGGATATCCGCGGCTCAATAGCGCATGCGACGATGCTCGCGGAAAAGGGCATCATTTCGGGCGAAGATAAAGACAAGATCGTATCCGGCCTGAACACGATCATGTCAGAGATCGAAACCGGCAAGTTCGAATTTTCACGCAAGCTCGAAGACATCCACATGAACATCGAGGCGCGGCTGGCGGTCCTGATCGGCCCCGCCGCCGGACGCCTGCACACCGCTCGCTCGCGCAACGACCAAGTGGCGCTCGATTTCCGCCTCTGGGTGAAGGAAGAACTGGTCAAGACGGAAGCGATGCTGACCGACCTGATCGCCGCTTTCCTCGACCGCGCTGAAGAACATGCCGATACGGTCATGCCCGGCTTCACCCACCTCCAGACCGCCCAGCCGGTCACCTTCGGCCATCACTGCATGGCCTATGTGGAAATGTTCGGCCGTGACCGCGCCCGTGTCCGCCACGCGATCGACCATCTCGACGAAAGCCCGATCGGCGCCGCAGCCCTTGCCGGCACGCCCTACCCGATCGACCGCCACATGACGGCCAAGGCCCTGGGTTTCCGGGAACCGACCCGCAACTCGATCGACACCGTTTCCGACCGCGATTTCGCGCTGGAATTCCTGTCGGTCGCGGCGATCTGCGCCGTGCATCTGTCGCGCCTCGCCGAAGAGATCGTCATCTGGTCGACGCCGCAATTCGGCTTCGTGCGCCTGTCCGACGCGTTCTCGACCGGCTCGTCGATCATGCCGCAGAAGAAGAACCCGGATGCCGCCGAGCTGGTGCGTGCCAAGACGGGCCGCATCAACGGTTCTCTGGTGGCGCTCCTGACCGTCATGAAGGGCCTTCCGCTCGCCTATTCCAAGGACATGCAGGAAGACAAGGAACAGGTCTTCGATTGCGCCGAGAACCTGGAACTGGCAATCGCCGCCATGACCGGCATGATGCGCGACATGACGATCCGGGCCGACAAGATGCGGGCAGCCGCCGGTGCCGGTTATTCGACGGCGACCGACCTTGCCGACTGGCTAGTGCGCGAAGTCGGCCTACCCTTCCGCGACGCCCATCATGTGACCGGCCGCGCGGTGGCGCTTGCCGAAAGCAAGGGCTGCGACCTTTCCGAACTGTCACTGGAAGAACTGCAGTCGATCAATCCGGCCATCACCGACAAGGTCTTCAACGTCCTGTCCGTCGATGCCTCCGTCGCCAGCCGCACCAGCTTCGGCGGCACCGCGCCGGCGGAAGTGAGGAAGCAGATCGCCTGGTGGCGCGCCAGGAATTGATGTCGGCCGCAACGAACGCCGAGAAGTGATGCCGGATAGTGACTGCACAAGCGCGCGGAACTTCGCTATGAAAGTTCCGCAGCCGTGCCGGAGAAGGAATAGAATGTCGAAGTCCCTGGTAAAAATCGCCCGCATCACATTTGTGCTGAGCCTCGCCGGCATCGTTGTCGTCGGCTGCGGCCGCAAGGGCGCCCTCGACCGCCCGAGCACGCCGGTGGAGCAGCAGAACATCCGCAAGAGCGGCAAACCGGGCGAACAGAAGACCGAGCCGGTCGCCAACCGGCCTTTCCTGCTCGACCCGCTCCTGTAATTTTCGAGTTTTACCGTGAATCATTTTCATTACATCGACGGCGTGCTGCACGCCGAGAACGTGCCGATCCCCGAAATCGCCAAGGCGGTCGGGACCCCTTTCTACGTCTATTCGACAGCCACCCTGGAACGCCACTACAAGGTTTTCGCCAAGGCGTTCTCCGATGTGGACGCGATGGTCTGCTACGCGATGAAGGCGAATTCCAACCAGGCGGTGCTGAAGACGCTCGGGCGGCTCGGAGCCGGCGTCGATGTCGTCTCCGGCGGAGAGCTGCGTCGGGCGCTGGCGGCCGGCATTCCGGCAAGCCGCATCATGTTTTCGGGCGTCGGCAAGACGGTGCAGGAAATGGATCTGGCACTATCGGCCGGCATCTACTGTTTCAACGTCGAGTCCGAGCCGGAGCTGGAAGTCCTCAACCTGCGCGCCCGAAAAGCCGGCAAAAAAGCGCATGTCTCCTTCCGCATCAACCCGGATGTCGATGCGGGCACGCATGCCAAGATCTCGACCGGCAAGAAGGAAAACAAGTTCGGCATCGCCTATGAGCGCGCCCGCGCCGTTTACGCTCATGCCGCGACGCTCGATGCCATCGACGTCAAGGGCATCGACATGCATATCGGTAGCCAGATCACCGAACTGCAGCCATTCGAGCATGCCTTCCGGCTGCTGCGCGAACTGGTGGATACGTTGCGCACAGACGGCCACCGCATCGATCACGTCGACATCGGCGGCGGTCTCGGCATTCCCTACCGCCAGGACAACAATCCCCCGCCACTGCCCGATGCCTATGCGGAGACGGTGAAGCGCCAGCTGCGGTCGCTGAACTGCAAGATCGTCACCGAGCCCGGCCGGTTGATCGTCGGCAATGCCGGCATTCTGGTGACCGAGGTCATCTACGTGAAGGACGGCGGCGAAAAGTCCTTCGTGATCGTCGACGGCGCGATGAACGACCTGATCCGTCCGACGCTCTACGACGCCTATCACGAGATCCGTCCGGTCGTGGTGCCGGCCGCCGATGCGCCGCGTATCAAGGGCGACGTGGTCGGGCCGGTCTGCGAAACCGGCGATTATCTGGCGCTCGACCGCGAGATGGCCGAACCCCAGCCGGGCGATCTGATCGCAATCTCGTCCGCCGGCGCTTACGGCGCCGTGCAGGCAAGCACCTATAACAGCCGACTGCTGGTGCCGGAGGTTCTGGTGAAGGGATCGGAGTTCCATGTGGTGCGCGCTCGCGGCAGCTACGAAGAGCTGATCGGCCTCGATTCCGTGCCGGCATGGCTTGAATGACCATTTAACGCGCGTTCACTTTTACGGGAAAGCCCGGAAAATATGGGGGCGGATCGCCCCCTGCCCTCGTCTTCGCCACAAACACTGTTATCTTGGAAGCTTGATTTGCGCCGCCACGACTGGAGACGGACCGCATGAGCTTCATCCGCAAAGGTGCCTTCGAATCGCATCCCGTGCTGGCGCGTCGCGTTGCACTGAAACGGTCCTTCGCCCGGATCGTGTTGTTTTTCGAACGGATTTTGCCGCTGCTGCTCGCGCCCATCGCTATAGCGGCGCTCTTCCTGTCGGCTGCCTGGTTCGGGATTTTCCGGATCGCTCCGGATTGGCTGCGCTGGGTCCTGGTCGGCGGCTTTGCCTTTGCATTCGTCTATGCGCTGCTGCCGTTAAGCCGCATGCGCTGGCCGGCGGTGGCTGATGCCGATCGGCTTCTCGAAGTCCGCAACAACCTGCCGCACCAGCCGGTCGGGGTCCAGGACGACCATCCGGCTTTCGAGACGCCCTTCTCACGCGCGCTCTGGAAGGAACACCAGATCCGCATGGCCGAGCGCATTGCAGCGCTCGATGCCGGCCTGCCGCAGCCGGATATCGCCCGGCACGACCGGTTCGCCCTGCGTGCCATTCCGGCTCTCGTCTTCGTCGTCGCGCTCGGTTACTCTTTCTCGAACGGCGGCGGTTCTCCTGCCGATGCCCTCCGGCCCGCGCCGCCGGCGCCGAGCATCAACCCGGACCTGCGCATCGACGCTTGGCTGACCCCGCCCTCCTATACCGGCCGCGCCCCGGTCTTCCTCACCGGCCGCGAGGTCACCACCACCGTCGCCGCCGTCTCGATTCCCCAGAATTCGGCGCTGACCGTGCGCGTCACCGGTGGTGAAGGCGGCGAGGCAGTGGTCTTCGCACCGAAGGCCGGCGGGCAACCGTCGACGTTGATCACCGAGGAAGCCAAGAAGGCGGCGGAGACGGCTGCTCAGCAACCGCAGCAGGGCGCCACCGGCCAGCAGGGGCAGCAGGCCGCCCAACAGCCACCGGCTCAGCAGGCTGCGCCGCAGCAGCCCAATCAGCCGCGGCAGCCGCGCACCTATGCGCTTAACGTCGCCGAGAGCGGCAGCCTGACCGTCAACGGCCAGAGCTGGGCCTTTGAGGTCATCCCCGACCGGCCGCCGGAAATCGCCTTCGACGGCCAGCCGAAGCGTTCCGTCAACGGCGCGCTCGAAATCGGCTTTACCGGCAAGGACGATTACGGCATCCGCGAAGCCCATGCGCTGATCGAACCGGTTGATCAGCCGGCTGCGGGCGCGACCCCGCTCTATCCGCCGCCGGATTACCGGCTCGACCTGCCGCGGCAGAACAGCCGCGAGGTCAAGAGCCTGACAAGCCGCAGCCTGATCGAGCATCCGCTCGCCGGCAAGCGGGTCAGGATCACCCTGATCGCCAAGGACGGCGCCGGCCAGACCGGCCGCAGCCCTCCCCATGAAATGGTGCTGCCGTCGCGCGGCTTCTCCGAGCCGCTGGCGGCCGCCGTCGCCGAAGAGCGCCAGGTCTTCGCGCTCGACACCCGCCAGATGCCCCGCGCCATCGAACTCAACGAGGCGCTGGCGATCCGGCCCGACGAAACCATCCCCAACCTCAGCCACTTTCTGCTGATCCGCTCGGCGCTCGAGCGCATGAAGCTCGCCCGCAACGAGGAACAGCTGAAGGATACGGCCGAATATCTCTGGGAAATCGCGCTCGGCATCGAGGACGGCGACCTGTCGCAGGCCGAGCGCCGCCTGCGCGACGCCCAGCGCAATCTCGCCGAAGCGCTGCAGAACAAGGCGTCCGACCAGGAGATCGCAAAGCTGATGCAGGAACTGCGCGAAGCCATGCAGCAGTTCATGAACGAGCTTGCCCAGCGGATGCAGAACGCCCCGCAGGCGCCCAACAACATGCAGTCCCAGAACGTCATCCGCCAGCGTGACCTGCAGAACATGATGGACCAGATCGAGAACCTCGCCCGGTCCGGCAATCGCGATGCAGCCCAGCAGATGCTCAACGAACTGCAGCGGATGATGAACAACCTGCAGGCCGGCAGGCCGCAGCGTGGGCAACAGGGCCAGCAGCAGCAGAACAGCCAGATGCGCCAGCAGATCGACAAGCTCGGCGAGATCATGCAGGAGCAGCAGCGTCTGATGGATCAGACCTTCAAGCTGGACCAGGCACTGCGCGACCGCATGCAGCGCGGCGATCCCAGTGGGCGGCCCGGCGATCAAAGCCAGCAAGGGCAACAGCAGCAGGGCCAGCAACAGCAAGGTCAGCAGGGCCAACAGGGCCAGCAAGGGCAGCAGAACACCGACCAGATGACCGCCGAGCAGCTTCGCGAAGCCTTGAAGAACCTCCGCGCCCAACAGGAGGGCCTCGGCAAGAAGCTGGAAGAGTTGCAGCAGGCGCTGAAGGGCCTCGGCATGCAGCCCGGCGAAGGTTTCGGCAAGGCGCAGAGCGAGATGGGCAATGCCGGCAAGGCGCTCGGCGAAGGCCAGGGCGAGCAGGCCGTGCAGGGACAGGGCAATGCGCTGAGCGCGCTGCGCCAGGGCGCCCAGAACATGATGCAGCAGATGATGCAGGCCATGCAGCAGCAAGGCCAGGGTCAGGGCCAAGGCCAGGATCGCGGCGGCCCGGGCGAGAACATGACCTCGCAGGGTGGCCAGAACGGACGCGACCCGCTTGGACGCCCGCGTGCCACGTCAGGCCCGGATTTCGGCGATCAGGTGAAGGTGCCTGACGAAATCGACGTCCAGCGCGCCCGCGAAATCCTCGAAGCGATCCGCGAAAAGCTCGGCAATGCCTTGTCCGGCGAGGCCGAGCGGCAATATCTGGAACGGCTTCTGGATATTCGTTGAGCGATCAGGCGGCTCGGGAGTTTCCAGTCGCCAGCGCTGAGGCGACGGCGCGGCGGATATCGGGCAGCGCGAACGGCTTCTGCACCACGTCGATCACCTTGGCCGCGAGATCGTCGGCTCGCTCCCGCTGCTCCGCATAACCGGTCATCAGCAAGATCTTGAGATCCGGGAACCGAGCCGACGCCTGGTGCACCAGTTCTATGCCGTCCATGACCGGCATGCGGATGTCGGAAAGCAGCAGGTCGAAGGGCCCTTCGCTCAGCTTTTCGAGACCTTCCGCGCCGTCGCCCGCTTCATGGGTCTCATGACCATCGAGACGAAGCGCCCGCGCAACGAACATGCGGAGCGAATCCTCGTCTTCGGTAATCAGGATTTTTGCCATTGCGGTGATCGCTCCCGTGTTTTGTTTATGTGGGAAGCAAATCAACAGAGTTTTCTTGTCGAGGAGTAAACGCCGGCCCGTTGCGGGCCGACATGGTTAACACCTCGTCTCGCCC
This sequence comes from Neorhizobium vignae, assembly GCF_000732195.1. Taxonomy (GTDB): domain Bacteria; phylum Pseudomonadota; class Alphaproteobacteria; order Rhizobiales; family Rhizobiaceae; genus Neorhizobium; species Neorhizobium vignae. The sequence continues at coordinate 341,273 of NZ_JNNU01000006.1, read as the reverse complement.
GGTGCAGGCAAATGCGTCAGGCGTCTCCGGTCACGACACCGACGAAAGGCAGCTCGCGGAAAGCATAGGCCACGTCCATGCCGTAACCGACGACGAAATAATCCGGACATTCGAAACCGACATAGTCCGCCTCGAGATTTTCCTGGCGCTTGACGCGCTTGTCGAGCAGCACAGCGATGGAGACGTTGCGGGCGCCGCGCTCATAGAGCATTTCCTTGGCGAATTTCAGCGTCCGGCCGGATTCGAGAATGTCGTCGATCAGCAGCACGTCGCGGTCCTTCACGTCGCTGTCGATGTCCTTGACGATCCGCACGCCTTGCGAAACGGTGCCGGCACCATAGCTCGACAGCGTCACGAACTCGACTTCCGGTGCAAGACCCACGTCATGCAGTGCCCGCAACAGGTCGGCAGCGAAGATGAACGAGCCCTTGAGGATGGCGATGACGAGCAGGTCCTTGGTCGGCCCTGTGGCGATCTGTGCCGCGATCGCATGGTTACGCTCAGCGATCTGTTCGGCGGTATAAAGCGGCTCGATGATTTTGCCGCGTACGACGGGCATGAGGGTCTCCTACGTGTCCGTAAAAAACCGCGATACCACAATCAGCCGAGAAAGCGAAAGCTTTAGGCGCCCCGTTCTGCAAAGGAAAGCCGCAGATCGGGCAGTTTTCCACCGGGGTGGGGTACGCGCGCAGAAAAACCCCGGCTCTGACCGCCTTCGATGGACGACGCCGGCGGCGAGATCAGCGTCGTCGCCGTCACGCTGCTGCCAGACATCAGATCGGCGCGAATCTGCGGCATGGCCCGATTGTCGCCGCTACGGTTCTCGACGATACCGTTGATCAGCAGCACGCGCATGCCATTGGCATCCTGCGGCGTCATCGTCACATGGGTGATGTCGAGCGTCGGCCCGGCCTCCGCCGTCGCCGAACCGGCGAACAGGAACGTGAAGCCACCCGCGAGGCTGAAAACGATGACGAACACGACAGCCACCACCGCCGAGAAGAAATCCGCGGAAAGACGCATCAGGCCGCGCTCGATACCGGCAAGGATCCGCTCGGCGAACGGCGGTACGGCGACCGTGGTTTCCGGGCGCCTGGCGCGATTGTCGTTGTGGGAGCGCGGCGTCGGCCCGCGGTGCAAAGTCTCGCCAACCGGGACGAATTGGGCGTCGATCACCTCGCCGCGCCGCTGGCTCACCCGGGTCGCGCGTGCAGAAGGTTCCGGCGGCAGGATGTCCATCCGGATGACTGTCTTGCCCTGATGGCTGCCAAACGTGCTCATGGGGCCCTCTTCGGCCCGTTTTCCCCTTTGTTCGGGATTGCGGGCATTGAATCGAATCCTGCTCAGTCGTAAATTGAAATGGTTAACGTTTGGCAAATACGGCCTGAAATTAGCCCTTTTCCGCGCGTGATTTACCGTTCGTTTACCCGGGTCGTTAAGAGATAGACGGGCACCAGAGAGTCGAAAGAGCGAGGACTGGGTCATCCGTTGATTCATTTCGAAAATGTTGGTCTGCGTTATGGGATGGGGCCGGAGATCCTCCGGGATATGACCTTCGACATCCCCAAGCGCTCGTTCCAGTTCCTCACGGGTCCATCGGGCGCTGGGAAGACCACTCTGCTGCGCCTGCTGTTCATGTCGCTGCACCCGACCCGCGGCATCATCCACATGTTCGGCCGCGACTTGTCGCAGATCCCCCGCGCCGAACTGCCAATGCTGCGCCGGCGGGTCGGCATCGTCTTCCAGGATTTTCGCCTGCTCGACCATCTCACGACCTACGAGAACGTCGCGCTGCCGCTGCGCGTGCGCGGCAAGGAGGAGAGCTCCTACCGCAACGACGTCATCGAACTTCTGAAATGGGTCGGGCTCGGCGAGCGCATCAACGTCCTGCCGGCCGTTCTGTCTGGCGGCGAGAAGCAGCGTGCCGCGATTGCCCGCGCCCTAATGGACCAGCCGGAAATCCTGCTCGCCGACGAGCCGACCGGCAATGTCGATCCGCCGATGGCGCGCCGGCTCCTCAATCTCTTCCTCGAACTCAACCGGCTCGGCACCGCCGTCGTCATCGCCACCCACGACCTGGCTTTGATGGACCAGGTGGACGCCCGACGGATGATCCTCACCGAAGGGCGGCTCGACATCTATGAATGAGCTGAGCCGCCCGAAAGCAACCAAGAGCGCCCAATCGCAGAAGCCCGAAAGCGAGCAGCAGGCTCAATCGGCAGGCCAGAAGCAGGCGCGCCGCGTCGAGATGCGGGTGCGGCCGACCGCGCCGATCCTGCCGCCCTCCAACATCCAGGGCAACGCGCTGATGGTGGTGATCGCCATCATGGCCTTCCTCGCCTGCCTGACGCTCGGCGCGGTGAGCATGGTCAGGGCGACGGCATCGAGCTGGCAGAGCCAGATCTCCCGCGAGATCACCATCCAGATCAAACCCGACGACGGACTGGACATGGATGCGGCCTTGAAGAAGGCCCGCGACCTGGCGCTCACCTTCGTCGGCACCCGCGAAGGCACGATCATGGACGAAAGCGCGACCGCAAGGCTTCTGGAGCCGTGGCTCGGCACCGGGCTGAACCTCTCCGATCTGCCCGTTCCGCGCCTCGTCATCGTCACCATAGACGAGCAGAACCCGCCCGATTTCGCCGGGATGCGCGATCTCCTGAAGACCGAAATCCCGCAGGCCTTCCTCGACGATCACCGGACTTGGGTGGACCGCCTGGTGTCCATGGCCCATACGACGGTGCTGATCGGCATGGGCGTCCTCGTCCTGGTTTTCACGGCGATGATCCTGACGGTGATCTTCGCGACGCGCGGGGCGCTGTCCGGCAATCGCCATATCGTCGAGGTGCTGCACTTCGTCGGCGCCGAAAGCTCTTTCGTAGCCGGTGAATTCCAGAAGCATTTCCTGAAGATCAGCATCAAGGGCTCGGCTGCCGGTGGGGCGCTTGCGGCCGCGATATTCGCCATCGCCAACATGTGGCAGGCCAATTCGCTGGCGACGCCGGAAAGCGACCAGGCGAGCGCCCTGTTCGGCTCCTTCACCATCGGTGTCGGCGGCTATCTCGGCATTTTCGCGACGATGATCGTGATCGCGCTGCTGACGACACTGACGGCCCGGTTCACGGTCATGCGCACAATCGACGAAATCGACCTGATCCGCTCCGATCCGGCACGTTCCGACGGATTATCAGCTTCTTGAATCGGGTCCCGTCCCTCTGTAGGTTGGCCCTGTTCTCGCCACGAATCTCCGGCTATGGACAATCATGACACCGGCCCCGACCACACCCGAAAATGGAACGGAGCGCCACCCGCGGCGGTGGTTCGGTGGCGTGTTTTCACGCAACAGCCGGCTGCGCTGGGCCGCACGCCGCATCATCATGGCCTGCGTGCTCGGTTTGGCCCTGCTTTTCGGCGGTTTTTTATGGTTTGCGAATGCCGTGACCTCGCTGAAAGCGCCTGATGGCGTCAAGGCCGATGCGATCGTCGTCCTGACCGGCGGGTATCTGCGGATAGAGCAGGCGCTCGGGCTCTTGCGGGACGGGGCCGGCCAGCGCCTGCTGATCTCGGGCGCGCATCCGTCCACGAGCCCAACCCAGATCCGCAAGGTCACGCAGGCCTCGCCGGACCTCTTCGCCTGCTGCGTCGATATCGGCTACGATGCGATCGACACGATCGGCAATGCCAACGAGATCACCCGCTGGATCCACGACCACGGATACAGGTCCGTGCTGGTCGTCACCAACAACTACCACATGCTGCGCAGCCTGCACGAACTGCGCCGTGCCGATCCGGTGACGGTGTTCATTCCCTATCCCGTGGTCAGTTCCGATCTCACCCGAAAAGCCTGGTTTGCCGAGCCGGACGTGTTGCGCACCATGCTTTCGGAATACGGCAAGGTCGTGCTGGCCACCGGCCGCGACTGGTTCGGCATCGAGCGCGGCAGCGGATTGCGCAACGATGACCCGCCGAAGACCGCCTCAAAGCCCGCGCCCTGACACTTTTCCCTCCGCATGACGCCGTGGCGCTTTTTTCGCGGCGCGATCTCGTGTAGGCAACGCCTGTCCAAGAGGAAGCCTTTCATGCTGCTGGTGCGTTCGGTTCTTTTCAATATCGCCTTCTACACAAACCTGATCGTCCGCATGATCGTGCTGAGCCCGATCTATTTCCTGATGCCGCGCAAGGCGGCATACCGCATCCCCAAAGCCTGGGCCGCATCCTGCAACTGGCTGATGGCAAAGATCGTCGGCGCCACGTTCGAGATCGAGGGACTGGAAAACGTGCCCGAGGGCGGCTGCATCTTTGCGCCCAAACATCAATCCGCCTGGGATACCGTCGCCCTCCTGCCCTGGCAGCGGGACCCGGTCTATATCCTCAAGCGCGAACTGATGTGGATCCCGCTGTTCGGCTGGTACGCCGCCAAGCAGAAGATGATCCCGGTCAACCGCGGCGCCCGCGGCAAGGTCATGGTCGACGTCATGAACCGGACGAAGGAGGAGATGGCCAACAACCGCCAGCTCATCATCTACCCCGAAGGCACGCGCCGTCCGCCAGGCGCCGAGCCGCAATACCGCTACGGCATCGCCCGCATCTATCGCGACGTGGAAGTGCCCGTCGTGCCGATCGTCGCCCATTGGGGCCTGTTCTGGGGCCGCCGCAAGCTCATCAAATATCCCGGCCATTTCAAGGTCCGCATCCTGCCGCCGATCGCTCCGGGCATGGATCCGGATGCCTTCTACGCCCTTCTGGTCGAGACGCTGGAACGGGAAAGCGACAAGCTGCTGGTCGAGACCGTAGCCGCCAATCCGCACCTGCCGCTGCCGCCGTCGGCGGTGAAGCGACTTGCAGAGCTGAAGGCTCAGACCGCCGCCTGAGTGAAAGTGGCCACGGTAGCGCCGACCTCTTCCAGCCAGTGATCGCGGATACCCATGTCCTTCAGATGCGCCAGCGTATTGAACACGTAGGTATCGTTCGGCCCCGATTGACCGGAGGAAACGCGGACGATCTCGGCCGCCTGCTCGATCTCGAGCGCCCCGGCATACTGGACGTGATTGCGATCAACGATATAACCGACGGCCTTCACCTGCCGCCCGTCGCCGAGCGAGACGGGCAGGATCTTTTCCAGATAGACATTCGTGACGAGTTCGCGGCGGCGCAGATAGTCGAGCACGTCCTCCCGGTTCTCCTCGCTCACCCGAAAGGCGACGCCACGGCATGAACCGCCGCGGTCGAGACCGAGGACAAGGCCGGGGCGATCCGGGGTGCCGCGATGCACGTGAGACCAGACGCAGAGGGAGCGGCGGAAGCCGAAGGCACGTGCAGTCAGTCTTTCCTCAAACGCAAAACCCGGATTCCACATCAGGGACCCGTAGCCAAACACCCAAAATTCGTCCATATCCCGCGCCACACCATTCCAATTGAAGCATCCCGCCCCAAGTTTTCAGCACCATTGGAGAACATCATGGCAGCGTCAAGCCGAACTGGCGTCAGCGGCAAATTATGGCTACTCGCCTGCGGGGTGGTGCTGGTGATCGCACTTTACACCGCCGGATGGTTCTACGGCGCCTCGGTGCTGAAGGAGCGGACGCTGAGCCTGCTCGGCAGCCAGGAAAAGCGCGGCATCTCGGCCGAATGTACTGACGCGGACTATCGCGGCTACCCGTTCCGGATCGGCCTGTTCTGCTCGAAGGTCTCGGTCGACGACCGCACCAACGGCATTTCCGCAATGTTCGGATCCCTGCGATCCGCCGCCCAGGTCTACAATCCCGGCCATATTGTCTGGGAACTCGATTCGCCGATCGAGATCCGCACCGGCCACGGACTTTCGGTCTCGACCACCTGGGAAAATTTCCAGTCGAGCCTGACCACCCGGTTTCGCGGGGTGGAGCGCACCTCCACCGTGATCGAGAACGCCAGGACAAACATCCTGTCGTCGGCCACCGGTCAGGCTTTCAACGTCAGCGCCGGCCACACCGAAATCCATTTGCGCCAGAACGGTCCTGACCTCGACGCGGCCCTGACACTGCAGAACACCGACATGGTGATGAAGGACCTGCCGCAGCTTCTGCCGCGGTTTACTGCCAATCTCGACCTGACCTTGACCGGCCGCGCCGGCATGATCGACGGAAGCGATCCGAACGGCACCGCTCTCTACGGCACGCAGGGCCAGATGCGCAGCCTTTCGGCCGATCTCGGCGAAGGCAAGCTGATCACCGTTTCCGGTCCCTTCTCCTTCGACGAGCAAGGCTACCTGTCGGGCAAGCTGAAACTCCGGGTCGAACAGATCGATGCCTGGCGCGACAGCCTGAGCCAGGCTTTTCCGCAGATCGCGCCGACGCTGAAAACCGCCGCCAACATGCTGTCCGCACTCGGCCGCGGCAAGAGCGCGTCGCTCGATCTCACCATCAACCGCGGCAAGGTGTTCGCCGGCGGCTTCATCCAGATCGGCGAAATCCCGCCGATCTGACCGGGATCACTTCTTGACGTCGAGCGCGTGGCGGCCGAAGTCCGGCGCATCGACGTCCTGGCCGGCCTGCACGATCGAGCGGCGGATGGCGCGGGTGCGGGTGAAAAGTTCGAACAGCTTGTCGCCCTCGCCCCAGCGGATCGCCCGCTGCAGATAGGCGAGGTCCTCCGAAAACCGCGCCAGCATTTCCAGGATCGCATCCTTGTTGTGCAGGCAGACATCCCGCCACATCGTGGGGTCTGACGCGGCAAGGCGCGTGAAATCGCGAAAACCCGAGGCGGAATATTTGATCACTTCCGCGTCGGTCACCGTCTCCAGATCGTCCGCCGTGCCGACGATGTTGTAGGCGATGATATGCGGCAGGTGGGAGACGATCGCCAGAACCTTGTCATGGTGCTGCGGATCCATCTCGTCGATCCGCGAGCCGAGCGCCATCCAGAAGGATTTCAGCGTGTCGAGTGCGGCCTGATCCGTATCCGGCAGCGGCGTGAAGATGCACCAGCGATCCCGGAACAGACCGACAAAACCGGCATCCGGACCCGATTTTTCGGTGCCCGCCAACGGGTGGCCCGGAATGAAATGCACGCCTTCCGGCATATGCGGCGCCATCTGCGCGATGACGGAGGCCTTGGTGGAGCCGACATCCGTGACGATGGCGCCGGGCTTCAGGCTGCCGGCGATCTGCTTTGCAACCGCTTCCGATGCGCCGACCGGCACCGAGACGATGACAAGATCGGCATCCTTCACCGCGTCCGCGGCTGAGGAAACGTAATGCGTGCCCAGCGCCAGTTCTTCGGCACGCTTGAGCGTTTCGGCGCTGCGCGTGGAAATCACCACCTCGCCGGCCAGGCCCAGTTCCTTGACGTCGCGGGCGATCGACGAGCCGATCAGGCCGATGCCGATCAACGCGATCCGGTCGAAATGCGGCGTGCTCATGCGCTTTTGCCCATGAATTCGCCAAGCGTCTCGATGACACCGCGATTGGCCTCTTCCGAGCCGATCGTCATGCGCAACGCGTTCGGGAAACCGTAACCTTTGACGGCGCGAAGGATGTAACCGCGGCTGGTGAGGAAGGCATCCGCTTCCGGCGCCCGCTTGCCATCGACATCCGGGAAATGGATGAGCACAAAATTGGCGACCGACGGCGTCACCTTGAGGCCGATCGCCTCCAGCGCATGGATGAGCTTGCTCTGCCAGAGATTGTTGTGCTCGACGGCCTTTTCGACAAAGGCCTGGTCGCGGATCGCGGCCGCACCCGCGGCAATCGCCGGAGCGTTCATGTTGAACGGGCCGCGCACGCGGTTGAGCGCATCGAGAATGCCGGCCGGGCCGTACATCCAGCCGATGCGCAAGGCCGCAAGCCCGTAGACCTTGGAGAAGGTGCGGGTCATCACGACATTCTTGTTGGAAGATACCAGTTCAAGGCCGGCTTCGTAATCGTTCTTGCGCACATATTCCGCGTAGGCAGCGTCGAGCACGAGGATGACGCTCTTCGGCAGACCGGCATGCAGACGGCGGATATCGGCGACCGGGACGTATGTACCAGTCGGATTGCCCGGATTGGCGATGAACACCATCTTCGTCTTGTCGGTGACGGCAGCGAGGATCGCATCGACATCGACGGTGCAATCCTTCTCCTTCACCTCGACCGCTTTGGCGCCGGCGCCCATGATCTGGATCTTGTAGACGAGGAAGCCGTGTTCGGTGATGATGGCCTCGTCGCCGGCGCCGAGATAGACGTGGCAGAGCAGGCCGAGCAGCTCATCCGAGCCGTTGCCGCACATGATGTTCGCGATATTGAGGCCATGCACCGACGCGATCGCCTCGCGCAGCGCTATCGCTTGGCCGTCCGGATAAAGTTCGAGATGGCCGGCCGCCTGCTTGAAGGCCTCGATCGCCCTGGGACTCGCGCCGAGCGGCGTCTCGTTGGAGGAAAGCTTGAAGACGCGCGCCACACCCGGAGCATGTTCCTTGCCGGGCACATAGGCGGCGATATCCAGGATGCCTGGACGCGGAACGGGCTCACTCGTGACGATGCTCATCGGATCAACCTTTTTGGAAAGCCTGAATGGCGGGTGTGATCCAGTGGGATTAATGCCGAAAAACGCCTTTGTCGAGGGTGTGCTTGACGGGTGCCCCTCACCCTAACCCTCTCCCCGCAAGCGGGGCGAGGGGACTTGCCTCGATCGTCGCCAGAGAGGGACTGGGCGGGTGCGGCATATCCCTTCTCCCCGTCAAAACGGGGAGAAGGTGCCCGGCAGGGCGGATGAGGGGCACCGGCGAAGCCCGTTCACCGAGTCCGCGTCGTCGGCACGCCCTGCGGCGCCAGCACCGGCACGAAGACGCGCCGGGAAGCACGAGCGGCGACCGGCAGGCCCTGGTAGAGCCGCTTCTGGGCCTCCAGCACGATGACCCCGGAAAAGACCGGCCAGAAGCGACGTCCCAAGCGCTCGAAGGCCTGGCGCAGCTTCAGCACGGCGCGGATCTTCGACGGCGGAAAGAACAGCGCCTCGGCACTGGCGCCCGGCGTAAAGTTGGTCTCGCGCAGCAGCGAGGTGAGCTGGCCGCGCGAATAGGGCCGGCCGGAACCGAACGGCGTATGTTCCATTCGGGCCCAGACGCCGCGCCGGTTGGGCACGACGATGACCAGCCGCCCCCCGGGCGCCAGCACCCGCCAGAGTTCTTTCAGCGTCTCCCGCGGATTTTCGGCAAATTCCAGCGAATGCACCATCAGCACGCGGTCGACGGAAGAGTCCGGCAGCGGCAGTTCCTCGTCGAAGACGAGAGCGGTCGAGGAAAGCTCGCTGACCGGCCAGTTCACCGCCCCCTGGCCCGCCGGCATGAAGGCGAAGGTGCGTTCCGTATCGGCGCGGAAACGGTCGAGATAGGGTACCGCATAACCAAGGCCCACCAGCCGCTCTTCCGGCAGCCGCGCCCAGAGCGAAGACAGCGCGAACGTGATCGACTGCTCGGCAAGGTGGCCGAGGGGCGAGTGATAGAATTCGCGGAGATCGACGATATCTGCATGCATGCGTAATTTGGTACCAGACGGCGGTTGGACTTCAAGGGACCAGTCTCTACATTGTGATGCAAAACACTTTCAGCAATGGGGTTATGTTATGAGACCACTGGAACTCGAAGTTTTTTCATGCCGCAGCGATAATTACGGCGTTCTCGTGCACGATCCAGAAAGCGGGCTGACGGCTACGATCGATGCGCCTGAGGAAAAGCCTATCCTCGAAGCGGCGGCCCGCCGCGGCTGGAAGATCACCCATATCTTCACCACCCATCACCATGGCGATCACGTCGAAGCCAACCTCGCGCTCAAGGAAAAGTTCGGGCTGGAGATCATTGGCCCGTTCAACGAAGCGGTGGCGATCCCCGGCCTCGACAAGACCATGGCGGACGGTGACGAATTCCAGTTCGGCGAGCATCTCGTGCGCGTCATCGAGACGCCTGGCCACACCGCCGGCCATATCTGCTACCACTTCCCCGACGACAAGATCCTGTTCGCGGCAGATACGCTGTTTGCGCTCGGCTGCGGCCGGCTGTTCGAACGCCCGGCTGCCGACATGTGGCATTCGCTGCAGAAGCTCGCCGTTCTGCCGGACGAGACGGCCGTCTATTTCGGCCACGAATATACGCTTGCGAATGCCAAGTTCGCGTTGAGCGTCGACCCGGACAACGAACGTCTGCAGGCTCGCGCGAGCGAGATCGAGGCGCAGCGCGCGGCCGGCCGGTTCACCATTCCGACGACGATCGGGCTGGAGAAGGAAACCAATCCCTTCCTGCGCGCATCAGACCCGGCCATCCGCCGAAACCTTTTGATGGAGAGCAAATCCAACGAGGACGTGTTTGCCGAAATCCGCAAGCGCAAGGACAATTTCTGAATGACGCCGGAGGAAATCATCACCACGCTCGGAATGCAGCGGCATCCGGAGGGCGGCTGGTATGTCGAGACATTCCGGGATGTCGAAGGCGGCACGCGCGGCCATTCGACGGCGATTTACTATCTGCTGGAAGCGGGCGAGCGCTCCCACTGGCATCGGGTTCGCGACGCGGCGGAGATCTGGCACTTCTATGCCGGCGATGCGCTGCTGCTGCGGATTTCCAACGGCGAGACGGTCGAAGAGGTGAGGCTCGGAACAGACCTCGCCACAGGAGAACGGCCGCAGGCCGTGGTCCCGGCCGATGCCTGGCAGGCAGCGGAACCGCTTGGCCGCTTCACGCTGGTGGGTTGCACGGTCGCACCCGGCTTCCAGTTTTCGAGCTTCGAGATGGCGCCGCCCGACTGGGAGCCGTCAACTTAGGCCGAAGGCAGCCCGGCAATCGCCAACGTAAAGACAAGCTGCGCTGCGAAATAGGCGCCCCACACGAACGGCTTCAGCCTCGCCATGACAGGCGCATCCGGCTTGACCAGGAACTTCTGGATCGCCAGCGCCGTATCGGACATGACGAACAGCGCAGCACCGGCCGCGGGCAGGATGGGCTTCACCGCCAGCGCCGAAAGCGCCATGGCGACAAGCGCGATCCCACAGACGGCAACGGGGATGGCGAGCCGTCCGGCAGGCCGCCACAGCATGAAAAGCGTCATGCCCATCAGCACCACGAAGATCCATGCCGCCGTATAACGCCAGGCGGAGGCGACGACCAGGCTCGGTTCTATCGACGGCCAGAACAGCGCCGCATAGGCAATATGCGAAGCGAGAAAGGCCGCAAGCCCGGCGACGAAGGCTGGCTCTCCCTCGTAGGCGAGGCAGGCGTCTCCGAGTGCACCGAGCGCCAGCGCTGCGATAAACAGCACCGGCGCGCCGGCAAGACCGGCATAGAACAGAAGCAGCAGGACCGGTAAGGTCTTCAGCACCGCGCGAAGATGGCTTGCCGGCTTTTTTAGCCAGCGGAAATAATGGATCGCAAGCGCGATCGAGGCGGCAAGCACCGCCCATAACAACAGATACATTTCTTCCCCCACGTCCCTGACCCTTTCAGGAACGCCTATTCGGCCACGGCTTCCACAATTGGCTTCGGCCGGAACATATCCCGCGCTGCCAGCACCGCCCCTCCGGTGATCAGCAGGCAGGCAAGCAGAATGCGCCAGTCCGGCTCGGCAAAGCCCGATGCGACCAGGATCAGCGTCGACAGCAGCGGCGCCGCATAGCTGGCCGCGCCGATGATCTGGATATCGCCGTTCTTGACACCGTAGTCCCAGGCATAAAAGGCCGCGCCGACCGGCAGCAGGCCAAGCCCGACGACCGCCGCCCACTCGCCGCCATCGGCCGGCCAGACGGTCGTCTCGAGCGCCAGATGGCAGATCAGCGAGAGCAGCGAGGTCGCGAGGCAGAAACCGGTGACGACATCGGTCGAAACCCGGTCGAACCGCCGTGTCAGCAGGGAATAACCGGACCAGGTGAAGGCGCAGAGAAAGGCGGCACCGTAACCCAAGAGATAGGCGTCGTCGAAGGCAAGTCCGTTGCGCGACACGATGGCGATCGTGCCGCAGAGCCCGGCGACGGCACCAGCCACATGATACCATCGCAGCCTTTCGCCCGGCAGCAGGGCCGAGCCAACGACGATGAACAGCGGCCAGAGATAAGCGATCAGCCCCGCCTCGACCGCCGGCGCGTTCCGGAGCGCGGTGAAATAGAGAAAATGATAGCCGAACAGGCCGCCGATGCCGGTGATCCAAACGTTCGGCGGCTGTTTCAGGAGGGCGATCCGTTCCGGTTTGACGATGAACAGCACGATGCCCGGCAGGCTACCGATCGCGAACGTTATCGCGCTCATCTGGAAGGGCGGCACTTTTCCGGATGCAGCCGTCATCAGGGCAAGCAACGACCACATCAGGATCGCCGTAAAACCGATCAACGTCCCCCGGATTTTCACCCCTGCCCCCTTGGGCGCCCCGACGGGCGCTTTAGTCAGCCGCCATATTTGACGGCCGTCACGTAAACCTGCCCCATCCTGGTCGGGATGACGGCATAGACCGGAGCATATACATTTACCGACTGGGCCTTGGCAAACCAGATTTCCATCGGCGTCTTGCGCAGGTATTCGATATCGCTGCGCCCGCGCTTGAAGCCAGATCTTGGAAGGTAGCGGATCGAACAGACGATCGCCTCGCCCTTGAAACCATCGGTCGAGAACGTCCTGGTGCCCTTCGGCGTCAACACCAGGTCCATGCGCGACTCACCATCGTAGATCGGCAGCCGGCTGGGGCAGACCTTGGCGTCGCCCGGGAAGATGAGGCCGCTCAACGGGTCCAGTACGGCACGCAGGTCCTTTTCGGTCACCGGAATCCAGGTCTCCGGATTACGGGTCGGCTCGGGCTTGACCGTCGTCTCGGTGACATTGCCGTTGCGGTACTCGACGTCGTAGACACGCGTTCGACGGCCGGCGCTGTAGACGAGGTTATAGCGATCAGCCTGCAGCTTGTCGGCCTGCATGCGCCCGCTGACGCTGGTCTCGGCGGAGATACGGCTGATGATGTTGACGATCCCGGCCGATTTGAACGTCCCGGTGATCTTGTAGTCGCTGCTGTTGAATTCGCTGGCAAAAGACGCCTTGGCGATCGGCAGGATCCCGAGCGAGATATCGTATTCGCTGACATGCCGGATTTCCGCCGAGCCGAGCGGATTGGCCGTGAACCCGAAGACGAGCACGAAGGCACTGACGAAACTGCCGCGAAGGTTCATGATTTTGCCCTGACCGATGAGGACGCCGAAAAGCGCCTTCCCGCAGACATATAGACGGTGCATCATGGCAAGAAAATAGCGGCTTCACGGCACGGGCGGCGGATTCTCTTAGGGTGAGGCCAAGGTTTTGGCTTGACGCGACGAGCCCCACTGACTATAGAACCGCAACTTTCCACTCAGGACCAGTTGGATCGGCGCACCGGCATTGTCCGGAAGTACCATCCGATTGCAGAAGAACAAAGGTGTATCCATGTCTCGTGTGTGCGAACTGACCGGCAAGGGCGTTCAGACCGGCAACAACGTAAGCCATGCCAACAACAAGACCCGCCGTCGGTTCCTGCCGAACCTGTGCCAGGTTACGTTGATCTCCGACGCTCTCGGTCAGCGTTACCGCCTGCGCGTCTCGGCACACGCTCTGCGCTCCGTCGAACATCGTGGCGGCCTCGATGCCTTCCTGTTGAAGTCCGACGAGACCGAACTGTCGATGCGCGCTCGCCTGCTGCGCCGCCAGATCGTCAAGAAGACCGCCGAAGTCGCTGCTGCGGCTTAATTGGCCTGACGACAAATCATCCGGCTTTGAACAAGGCTTGAACGGGTAATACCGGCCAGGCCTTTTCTCTTGGCCTTCATAAAACTCCAACTGGTGGCATCACCCAGGATAAAAAAATGCTGAGCTCACGCTATACTTTCATCTATGCCCTGCTGATGGCGGCCGTTGTTGTCGCGTCGAACTTCCTGGTCCAGTTCCCGGTCGTCGGCACGTTCTGGGGCATCGCCCTCGGCGATCTTCTGACCTGGGGCGCCTTTATCTATCCCTTTGCCTTCCTGGTGACCGATCTCGCCAACCGGCAGTTCGGGCCTTCGATTGCCCGACGCGTCGTTCTCGCAGGCTTCGTCGTCGGCGTGACGCTGTCGTTCCTGGCCTCCTCCCCGCGCATCGCCGTCGCCTCGGGCACCGCCTATCTGGTAGGCCAGCTTCTCGACATCTCCGTGTTCAATCGGCTCCGCCGCCAGACCTGGTGGCGCGCGCCGCTCGCCGGCTCCCTGCTCGGTTCGGCACTCGACACGCTGCTGTTCTTCTCGCTCGCCTTCGCTCCGCTCTTCGCCTTCATCGGCCCGAACGAGGACTTCGCGATCCAGTCCGCACCGATCCTCGGCGCCCTTGCCACCGAGGCCCCGCGCTGGATCTCCTGGGCGCTCGGCGACCTCGTGGTCAAGATCCTGGTCGGCGTCGTGCTGCTGCTGCCCTATGGCGCGCTGATGAACGTGCTGAAGCCGATGCCGCAGGTCGCCCCGGCCCGCTGAGCTCAACCTGGGTATTCCGCCTGGCATCACTGCGTCAGGCGGAATTCCAGCATCACGTTCCGCTGCAGCAGATTGCCGTTGTCATCCGAAATCAGGATCAGATGCGGCTTGCCCTCCGGCCCGGTGATGACGTCGAGCCCTTCCATGTTGTCGATCGCATAGCCCATGTCGGCTTCAAGGAGCACCTCCCCATCCACCGCAGCGCCGGGACGGATGCTGTCGCCCCTGATCAGGCGAATGCGCATGCCGAGGCCGCCGAGGAAGCTGAAACGCCGTTCGAGCAGCAGGAAATCGCCGTTCGGCAGAAAGGCCCCATCGGTTGCGTCGAAGGGATCATGCCGCACCACCGTGAACACGCCCTTGAGCGGCCCTTCCAGGATCGCGGCGAAAAGATTGCCCTGATCATCGAGGCTATGCTCGGTGACCGCGACCGGCGCCCCCTTGAGCGGACCGGTCGGAGGCGACACCGCCACCGTCTCCATGCCCGCATTCATCCGGAACTCGTGGCGGGGAATGGGTAGATCGAGGCTCTTCAGGGGAGCCGACGTCTCGAACCCCGGATCGGGATAGGCATCGACGCGGTGCAACTGCTCGAAGCTGACGAGCGCCTGGCCGTCCCGCAGCGCCAGTCCTTCGGCGTCCGAATTGTATTTCGAGCCGACCCGACCGCCACGGATGAGGATCGGGTTGATGGCGAGATCGGTGAGGTTGGCGAGACGCCCCTTGGCATCGCGCTGAATCCGGCCGGTCAACCAGGAGCCGGTATCGAGCACGGACACGAAACGTTCCCCATCGGGGCGAAAGCGGATGCTCGACAGCGACTGTAGCCGGCTATCGGACGACGAAAATTCGATGCCGCCGAGAAATTCGAGCGCGCCGAAGCGCGTTTCCGCCGAACCGAACTTGAATTCGGTGATGATGCGCGCCCGGACCGAAACTTCATCGGTCGCAGGCGCCACCGGGGAGGCGATGGCACCGAATAAGCCGGCCCAGACGACGAGGCGGGAAAGTTTCAAGCGGGCGGACCTCAGCTGGCCCGTCGCATGCGGCCCTGTCGCCCGCCATTTTCCGCAAACAGCTCGGCAAGCTGCTCGGTCATCGCGCCGGCAAGCTCGTCCGCATCGACGATCGTCACGGCCTTGCGGTAATAGCGCGTCACGTCATGGCCGATGCCGATCGCCAGGAGTTCTACCGGCGAGCGCGTCTCGATCTGTTCGATCACGGCGCGCAGGTGCCGCTCGAGATAATTGCCCGGATTGACCGACAGCGTCGAATCGTCGACCGGCGCGCCGTCCGAGATCATCATCAGGATCTTGCGCTGTTCGCGGCGGGCGATCAGGCGGTTATGCGCCCACATCAGCGCTTCGCCGTCGATGTTTTCCTTGAGCAGGCCTTCGCGCATCATCAGGCCGAGATTGCGGCGCGAGCGGCGCCACGGTGCATCGGCGGACTTGTAGACGATATGGCGCAGGTCGTTGAGACGGCCGGGCGTCGGCGGCTTGCCGCTTGCCAGCCACTTTTCGCGCGCCTGCCCGCCCTTCCAGGCCTTGGTGGTGAAGCCGAGGATCTCGACCTTGACGCCGCAGCGCTCCAGCGTGCGGGCGAGGATATCGGCGCAGGTGGCGGCGACCGTGATCGGCCGGCCGCGCATCGAGCCGGAATTGTCGATGACCAGGGTGACGACGGTGTCCCGGAACTGCGTGTCGCGCTCCTTCTTGAAGGAGAGCGGCTGCATCGGATCGATGATCAGGCGCACGAGGCGGGCCGGATCGAGATAACCCTCTTCCAAATCGAAGTCCCAGGAGCGGTTCTGCTGCGCCATCAGGCGGCGCTGCAGGCGGTTCGCAAGCCGGCCTACCGCGCCCTGGAGATGGGCGAGCTGCTTGTCGAGGAAGGCCCGCAGCCGGTCGAGCTCTGCTTCGTCGCAAAGCTCCTCGGCCGTGATTTCCTCGTCGAATTCCTGGGTGAAGATCTTGTAGTCGACCTTCTCGTTGAAATCGTCGAACGGGCTGTTCGGCCGGCGGGTCTCGCCGGGCGTCTCGGAATGTTCGTCGCTGTCGTCCGACATGTCGTCGTCGGACATTTCCGCGCCGTCCATCTCGCCGTCGTCCATTTCCTCGTCGGAAGCGTCGCTCTGCTCGGCAGGTGCGGCGTCGGAGCCGGCTTCTTCCTCGACCTCGTCGTTCTCGGTCTCGTTGCTGCGCGGCTGGTCTTCCTGGTCCGGGTTCTCCATCTCCTCCGGCTCGGTATCGTCGTCGGCAAACTCCTCCGCCATCTGCATGGAGGTGAGCATGTGCCGCACCAGCTTGGCGAACGCCTGCTGGTCTTCGATCACGTTGCGGAGGTTGTCGAGATCGCCGGCCGCCTTGTCCTCGATGAACGGACGCCAGAGATCGAGCACCTTGCCGGCGCTCGCCGGCGGTTTGATGCCGGTCAGCTTCTCGCGAACCAGCATGGCGACCGCCTCGCCGATCGGTGCGTCTTCCTGCCGTTCGACGCCGGAGAAATTGGCCTTCGAATATTTTTCCGCATGCATCGAATTGAGGTTCGACGCCACGCCGGCCATCCTCAATGCGCCGATCGACTCGACGCGTGCCTGCTCGACGGCATCGAAGACGACGCGTGCGTCAGCACCCTGCGGCGACATGCTGGCATGCACGTTCGTATCGTGGCAGGCGATGCGCAGCGCCATGGAATCGCCGAGCCCGCGGGTTACCGCGAGCTCATGGGCCGTCGGCCGCTTGGAGATTTCCGGCAGGCGGATGCGCTCGCCGGCAAGGCCCGGACGTTCGTTGGCGAACGTGACCTCGACTTCCGCGTCACCGGCGATGGAACGCACGCAACCGGTAATCGCCCGCCGCAACGGTTCGGTATCAACCGGACCGCCGGATTTGGCTTTCGAATTGTCTCCGCGACCTGCCATGATCTCGTCTCCGCTTACGCTCCGAGAACGATGTTGGCGGCACTTTCCTTCAGCTCGACGCCGAAGGCTCGCTGGTATTGTTCGGCGACCAGCGTGCGTTCCAGTTCGTCGCACTTGTTGAGGAAGGTGATGCGGAAGGCGAACGCGACATCACCGAAGATCTCGGCGTTTTCCGCCCAGGTGATGACGGTACGCGGGCTCATGACGGTCGAGAGATCGCCGTTGATGAAGGCCGAACGGGTGAGATCCGCGACGCGCACCATCTTGGACACCGTTTCACGGCCCTCGGCCGTGCTGCCGAAGGACTTGACCTTGGCGGCGACGATATCGACTTCCTTCTGGTGCGGCAGATAGTTCAGCGTCGTCACAATCGACCACCGGTCCATCTGCGCCTGGTTGATCTGCTGCGTGCCGTGATAAAGGCCGGTCGTGTCACCAAGGCCTATCGTATTGGCGGTCGCGAAGATGCGGAATGCCGGGTGAGGACGGATGACGCGGCTCTGGTCGAGCAGGGTCAGCCGGCCGGAGGATTCGAGCACGCGCTGGATGACGAACATGACGTCCGGGCGACCGGCATCGTATTCGTCGAAAACGAGCGCGACATTGTGCTGGTAGGCCCAGGGCAGGATGCCGTCCTTGAATTCGGTGACCTGCTTGCCATCCTTCAGCACGATCGCGTCCTTGCCGACGAGATCGATGCGGCTGACATGGCTGTCGAGGTTGATACGCACGCACGGCCAGTTGAGGCGGGCTGCGACCTGCTCGATATGGGTGGACTTGCCGGTGCCGTGGAAGCCGGACACCATGACGCGTCGGTTATGCGCAAAGCCTGCGAGAATGGCGAGCGTCGTGTCGCGGTCGAAAAGATAGTCCGGGTCGAGATCCGGAACGTAAGGGTCGCCGCTGCTATATGCCGGAACCCTGATATCGCTGTCGATGCCGAAGACTTCCCTGACCGAAACGGTGGTATCGGGAAGGTTGGAAATATCTAGATCAATCTTACTCATCGTCTCTCCAAGGCGCGAGCCGCCGCCCGGCCGTCATCCTCACTGCCATAATTTTTACGGCTTAGCAGAAACCCGCCTGCTTCAACAACTGATATGCTTGAATGACGGCACGAAAACGTTCTTCCGAACCGCGGTCGCCGCCATTCGCATCCGGATGATGTTTCTTGACCAGTTCCTTGTAGCGAGTCTTGATCTCCGCAGCGGACGCATTGGCCGCCAACTCCATCGTATCGAAGGCTTTGGCTTCCAATGTCTTCAGCTTGCGCCCCTGCGTCTGGAAACGGGGGCCGGCAGCCCGCGCACTCGACACGAAGCCGAACGGATCCCTGAAGCGCTGCTGGGCGCCGGTAGCGCCCGCAGCACCTGAGCGCGCCGTGGAATGAAGCGGCGCATCCTTGGCAGCCTTGTTGACGCCGACGGTCCAGGTCGGACGATGGCCGGTGATCGCCTCTTTCTGGTACCGGGCGATCTCACCGTCCGACAGGCCGGAGAAATAATTATAGCCCTTGTTGTATTCCCGGACGTGCTCGAAACAGAACAGAAAGAACTGGCCTTCCGCGTTGCGGCCCACGGGCGCGCGATGGGCACCCGGCTTGTCGCACCCGTCCCATTGGCAGGTGGGCGCTTCAGGCACAGCTTCCTGCTGCCTGTTCTTGCGCGTCCGGATGCGGTCGAAATATTTGGAATCTAGTTTCATAAGGCCCTCATTATGGGGCGACGAACAGGGCGCGGCAAGAATTGACAAAGTCCTTTCTTACTGGTTTGTGAGATGCCCCTTTTGCGTCGCAACGGAGACCGAAATGTCCGTCAAATCCCGGATCGAAATCACGCTCACCGATAATCTCGAGCCGGAACGGCTGGTCGTCATCGATGAAAGCCATCAGCACGCCGGCCATCAGCCCGACATCACCGGAACCGGCGAAACCCACATGCGGGTCCGCATCGTTTCGAAAAAGTTTTCCGGAATGAGCCGGCTCGACCGGCATCGGACGGTGAATGCCCTGCTGAAGCCCGAACTCGACGCCGGACTTCACGCGCTGGCGGTGGAAGCCTCTGCACCGGGTGAGCCGACGCGCTGGTAGCAGGACTTAGATAGGGATGGCGGGGTGAGAGGCCAAGGTCCCCATGGTGTGGCCGCTTTCATCCGGCGTCGGCATCATAACTTCTCAATGCCTCTATGATGATAGCAGCTGGACAATGCCATACTCGGCCATAGCTTGCGAGACTGTACATCACGGGGTGCGGAAGAGTGCGTGAATTCCGCGCCCGACAGCTGGCTCGGCCGCAAAGCGGGCAATGACGTGCAGATGAGCATGAAAGACTTCCTGCCCTGCGATTGCACCGACATTCCAGCCAATGGTCCATCCCGAGGGACAAAAAGGATCAAGAAAGGACTTTGCAGCATGGAGAGCATTGCCAAGGTCACTCCATTCGGCTGAATTCAACTCGAAAGGTGTGGCAACGTGCCGGAAGGATACGACCAAGCTTTGAGCAGGGCGATCGGGCTCAATGCTTCCGAGCAAATAAAAATTCGACAGCCGGGCAATAGGCTCGTCTATCAGCATAGCGTTTGCGAGACAAAAACGGCATTGCGGATCATGCATGTATCACCCCGCCGGCAGCGTCACATCATCCGCCGACCGTATCCTCAGCCGCGTAATGCGGTTTTTCTCCCGCTTCAACACGACGAATCGCTTGCCGTAGAACGTAAACGCCTGCCTTTCCTGCGGAATGAGCTTTGATTCGTGGATGACGAGGCCGGCGATCGTCGTTGCTTCCGCATCCGGCAGGCTCCAGTCGAGCGCGCGGTTCAGATCGCGGATCGGCACGGAACCGTCGACGACGATCGACCCGTCCGCTTCCTGCCGCACGCCCTGGATCTCGATATCGTGCTCGTCGGCAATGTCGCCGACGATCTCTTCCAGGATGTCTTCCAGAGTGACTATGCCCTGCACCTCGCCATATTCGTCGACGACGACGGCGAAATGGCCCTTGCGCCGCAGGAAGGCGCTGAGCTGGTCCTTGAGGCTGGTGCTGTCGGGCACGAACCAGGGTTTTTGCGCGATCTTGACGATATCGAGGTTTTCCGGCTCGACATTCGGCTCGGCAAGCGCTCGGAGCAGGTCCTTGGCGTGCACGACGCCGATGATGTTCTCGGTCGAATGGCGCCACAGCGGCATGCGCGTATAGGGGCTTTCGAGCACGGCGCGGACCGCCACTTCCGGCGGATCGTCGGCATTCACCGCCCGCATCACCGTTCGGTGCTTCATGACGTCGGAGACTTCCAGTTCCTCGAGTTCGAAGAGGCCACTCAGGCGGTCGCGGTCCTGCTTGTCGAAATTTCCGTCGCGATGAATGAGATCGAGTGCGGCATGCAGGTCGTCATGACTGGAAAGAGCGAGTGTCTGTTCCGACAGGGAAACGCCGCACACGCGGAGAAGCCCGCGGATCACCGCGTTGACAGCACGCGACAGCAGACCTGCTTTGGATGTCATTTCGGCCGCTTCTCCTCCAGGAAGCTCAGGACCTCGGACGACGGAACGTCGTTGGCGACGAAAGACTGGCCAATGCCGTGGGTCAGGATGAAGGTGAGCTTGCCGCTCTGTACCTTCTTGTCCTGCGCAATCGCCTCCAGCAGCTTCTCCGTCGGCGGCAGCTTTCCGGGAATATCGCTCATCGACGTCGGCAGACCGACGGCCTTCAGATGGGCCGTGACCCGCGCCGCGTCGTCCGGGCTTGCAAGGTTCAGACGGGCCGAGAACTGATGCGCCAGCACCATGCCGATCGCAACGCCTTCGCCATGGACGAGGCGGCTGCTGTCATATTCGGTCGCCGCTTCCAGCGCATGGCCGAACGTGTGGCCGAGATTGAGCAGCGCCCGTCGGCCGGTCTCGCGCTCGTCCTCGACGACGACGTCCGATTTCGCCTGGCAGCTGATCGCAATCGCCTCGATCCGCTCCGAACCGCCGGCAAATACAGCTTTCCAGTTCTTTTCGAGCCAGGCGAAGAAATCCGGCTGGTCGATCAGACCATATTTCGCCACTTCCGCATAACCGGCCCGGAATTCGCGTTCGGAGAGCGAATCGAGCGCCGCGGTGTCGGCGAGAACCAGGTCCGGCTGGTGGAAGACGCCGAGCAGGTTCTTGCCGTGGCGGGTGTTGACGCCGGTCTTGCCGCCGACCGACGAATCGACCTGCGCCAGAAGCGAGGTCGGGATCTGCACGAAACGCACGCCGCGCCGGACGATGCCGGCCGCAAAACCGGCTAGGTCGCCGATCACCCCGCCGCCGAGCGCGATCACGGCGTCGTTGCGCTCGATACGGGCCGACAGCACCATGTCGCAGACGGTCGCCAGGTGTTCGAAACTCTTGGTCTTTTCACCGGCCGGCAGCGTCAGCGAAACCGCTTCGATCCCGTCCGTCTGCAGGCCGTCCATCAGCGCTTCGAGGTAGAGCGGCGCGACGTGCTCGTCGGTGACGATGGCCGCCTTGCGGCCTTTCAGCCGCGAGGTGATCTCGCCGCCAGCGCGCGTGATCAGGCCGGGTCCGATCAGGATGTCATAGGCCCGTTCGCCGAGCGGCACATGCACCAGGCGCTCAGGGGCGCGTTCCTCGGATCGGCCCTCGGACCGGGAAGACATGTTCATTGCAATTCACCTTCGCTGGGCAATTCACCTTCGCCGGACAGATTGGCCACCGCGGAAAGCACCTCGTTGACCATCACCTCCTTGCGGACATTTTCGGACAGTACCGTCACATCGGCCTCGGCATAGATCGGATAACGCTGGATCATCAGATTTTCGAGCGTCTGCCTGGGATTCTCGGTCTTCAGCAAGGGCCGGTGGTCGCGTTTGTTCACCCGTTCCCACAAAACGTCGAGATCCGCCTTCAGCCAGACGGAAATGCCGCCGATCTTGATCTGGTGGCGGGTGTTCTCGTTGATGAAGGCACCGCCGCCGGTCGAAACCACGCGCGGGCCGCCCCTGAGCAGGCGCTCGATGACACGGGTTTCCAACGCCCGGAACTCCACCTCGCCGTAGGTGGCGAAGAGTTCGCTGATGGTCATGCGCGAAACCTTTTCGATCTCCGCATCGGTATCGATGAAGGGAATGGAAAGGGTCTGCGCCACCAGGCGGCCGATCGCCGATTTGCCGGCCCCCATCAAACCGACGAAGATCAGGTTGCGCTTGCCGAGGACGGCGCGCGCCTTTTCGCTGAGTGGGGTTGCGACTTCTGTCATTGTCAGGTCCGTTTCGAAAAACGGTATCGACAAATGCGTCGGCAGCGTCAAGCCGTCGCAACCCTCAAAGAATGCGGGGGATTGTTTGTTCTTGCCGATGTGTAAACCTTTATCGATATATTGCGGCGCAACTCCGGGAGTCCTTTATGCCCACCCTTTTCCGTTTCCTCTTCGTGCTGGCGGCGATCGCAGGCATCGTTTATGGAAGCATGGTGGCTCTCGTGATGCTGGTGGATCCGCGCGAGCGCGACGTGACCGTGCGCATTCCTTCCGAGCGGTTGAACCCGGCAACGCCGCAACAATAACGGCAGGGAACATGGCCGACCTTTCCCGAGCCCATATCGAAGCCTTTCTCGAAATGATGAGCGCCGAACGGGGTGCCGCCGGCAATACGCTCATATCCTACGAACGCGACCTAGAAGATCTGCAGTCCTTCCTCGCCGCCGGCAACACGTCGGCCCTGGCGGCGCAAAGCGCCAATCTCTCCGCCTATCTCGCCCATCTCGGCGCCCAGGGTTTTGCTGCCTCGTCCCAGGCGAGAAAACTGTCGGCCATGCGCCAGTTCTACAAATTCCTCTATGCCGAGGGACTGCGCGGCGATGATCCGACCGCCATCCTCGACGCACCGAAAAAAGGCCGCTCGCTGCCGAAGATCATGAGCGAGGACGATGTGACGCGGCTCCTGGACCTGGCCGCGAAGGAAGCCGCCGAACCCGGCCCGGATCAGCTTGCGCGCCTCAGAATGCTGGCGCTGCTCGAACTTCTCTATGCGACCGGCATGCGTGTCAGCGAACTCGTGTCGCTGCCGGTCAAGGTTCTTGACCAGGAAGGACGTTTCCTGATCATCCGCGGCAAGGGCAACAAGGAACGGCTGGTGCCGCTATCGAGGTCGGCGATCGCGGCTCTCGGACCCTATGGCCAGGCCCGTCAGGCTTCGCTCGCCAAGACGGGCGACAGTCCCTGGCTCTTCCCATCCGCCGGCAAGGAGGGGTATTTGCCGAGGCAGGTATTTGCCCGCGACCTCAAGGGTCTGGCGGCGCGCGCCGGACTTAGAGCCGCCGCAATCTCTCCCCATGTGATGCGCCATGCCTTCGCAAGCCACCTCCTCCAGAATGGGGCAGACCTTCGAGTTGTGCAGGAACTGCTCGGCCATTCCGACATTTCCACCACTCAAATCTACACGCATGTACTGGAAGAAAGGCTGCGAGAGCTGGTTCAAACACACCACCCTCTTGCAAAACAGGCCAAAAACCGGGATTAGAGGCCCCAAACAGAAAATGGGAACTCCGTGTTCCTGAGATAAAACAACCGGAAACCGGCTCTCATGCAGACTTATCTCGATTTCGAAAAGCCAATCTCGGACCTCGAAGGCAAGATTCACGAGCTCAAAAAGCTCGCCTCCGAGGACGAAAGCATCGATACGTCCGAGGAAATCGGCAGGTTGGAGACCCGGGTCAGGGAAGCAACCCGGGAAATCTATTCCAAGCTTGGCGCCTGGGAGAAAACGCAGGTCGCGCGCCATCCGCAGCGACCGCATTTCCTCGATTATTCCGCCCATCTCTTCACCGATTTCACGCCGCTCGCCGGCGACCGCAATTTCGGCGAGGACGCCGCCATCCAGGCCGGCCTTGCCCGCTTCAACGGCATGGCCGTTGCCGTTATCGGCCAGGAAAAGGGCCATGACACCAAGACCCGCCTGAAGCACAATTTCGGCAGTCCGCGTCCGGAAGGCTATCGCAAGGCGATCCGGATCATGGAGATGGCCGATCGTTTCCACCTGCCTGTCATCACCCTCATCGATACGGCAGGCGCCTATCCGGGCGTCGGCGCCGAGGAACGCGGCCAGGCGGAAGCCATCGCCCGCTCGACGGAAATGTGCCTGGGCCTGAAGGTTCCGATGGTTTCCGTCGTGATCGGCGAAGGCGGCTCCGGCGGCGCAATCGCGATCGCCACCGGCAACCGCGTCTACATGCTCGAGCATTCGATCTATTCGGTGATCTCGCCGGAAGGCGCGGCTTCGATCCTCTGGCGCGATTCGACCCGCGCCCGCGAAGCAGCAACCAACATGAAGATCACCGCCGAAGACCTGAAGGGCCTCGGCATCATCGACGACATCATTCCGGAGCCGGTCGGCGGCGCACATCGCGAACCCGAGGCCGTCATCGCCGCGACGGGCAAGGTCATCGCTTCGGCGCTGGAAGATCTCGGCAGGCTTTCGGGCGACGAAGTGCGGGCTGCACGCCGGCAGAAATTCCTCGATATCGGCCGCAATCTCTGATCTTCGGGCCTCCGCCACGCCAATAGCCAAATTTGGCCATATTGCTGATAACATTGGGTGCCGGGCGGTTTTGCTGGACAGGCCTGCGCAAGCGGTTAAGAATATGTAAAGATTACCGCTTTATTCATAGAAGTCCTGTACCGAATTCGTTCGTCGTTCCAAGTCTATGTGGTCCGTACCGATGCGCCTGAAACACATCGCTTTCGCTCTCCTCGTCGCAACGGCCCTGACAGGCTGTAACGATACGCTCGATTCCGCTAGCATCGACCTGAAGAGCGTCAAGAACAAGGTCGAGCAGCCGCTGCCTTCGAGCATTCTCGCCGAGATGCAGAAGAAGAACATGCCGCGCAATTCGCCGATCATGATCCGCATCCTCAAGGAAGAGGGCAAGCTGGAAGTCTGGAAGGCCAGGGCCGACAACCGCTTCGAGGTGATCAAGAGCTACGACATCTGCGCCTGGTCCGGAAAGCTCGGCCCGAAGATCAAGGAAGGCGACCGCCAGGCCCCGGAAGGTTTCTACAACCTGACGCCGGCGCACCTGAACCCGAATTCGAAATACTACCTTGCCATCAATACCGGTTTCCCGAACCGCTACGATGCCGCAAACGGCCGTACCGGCTCCAACCTGATGATCCACGGCGCCTGCTCGTCGTCCGGCTGTTATTCGATGACCGACGAACAGGTTCTGGAAATCTACGCCTTCGCCCGCGACGCCTTCAAGGGCGGCCAGACCTCCGTGCAGCTCCAGGCTCTCCCCTTCCGCATGACGGCGGACAACATGGCGCGCCACCGCGACAGCCAGAATTATGATTTCTGGAAGATGCTGAAGACCGGCTTCGATCATTTCGAAGTCACCAAGCGCCCGCCGGAAGTCAACGTCTGCGAAAAGAAGTATGTCTTCAACCAGCAGGTCGATAGCAACGGCACATTTGCGCCTGCCAGCGCCTGCCCGCCCATGTCGACGCCTCCCGCGCTCGTATCGGCCCTGACCTCCTACGAAAAGACCTATAAGGTCGCCTACGAGAAGGCCTTGGAGAAATTCGACGGCAAGGTCTGGTATGAGCCGACCGAAGCCGAGCGCAAGGCCGTGGTCGCCGACAAGCGCAAGGGCCGCGATATCGCCTATGCGCCGACGGGAACCTCGCTCGAGGCCGGCAAGCTGCTCAGCCAGTCCGAATTCCGCGACATGATGGAAAAGCGGATGGCCTCCCAGAACAAGCCGGCCAACACCGTGCTCGCCTCTGCAGGCCCCGTCACGTTTCGTCCCGGCACCGCCGCCGACCGCATGAAGCAGGACCGCTTGCCGGCTGCCGCGACCGCCGCCCCCGTCGCGCAAGGCAATGTCGCGCAGAGCACCGGTACGGTCCCGACCGTCGCCACGGCCCAGGGCACGACCACCACGGTTCCGATCCCCGCCCAGAACCCGCTCGCCTATGCTGCTCCGCCGATCAGCGAAGAAAAGAAGAAGCCGTTCTGGAAGTTCTGGAGCCAGGAATGACCCCGACCACCGATGGCCTCTACGACTTGAGAGGCCTGAAGTGTCCCCTGCCCGTCCTGAAGACGCGCCGCCGGCTGAAAGCCATGGAGAGCGGCACGGAACTTGCGATCGAAACCACCGATCCTCTGGCCGGCATCGACATCCCGCATTTCTGCAATCAGGAAGGCCACGAACTGGTGCGCTCGGAAAAGACCGAGACGGGCCACCGTTTTTTGATCCGCAAGGGTTGAGCGGACCTACATCCGAAGACCGGGAACGGCGAGCGGATTGTCTTCCAGCGCCGCGCGATCCGGCCGGTCGACACGCGGCTGGCCCGTAAACGCCGCGAAAAGATCCGTGACGAAGGCTTCCTCCAGCCCCTGGGTGATCAGCACCATGCGGGTGCGCCGGTCGGAGCCGTCAGGCCATTTCGGCAGCCGCTGCGGCGGATGGAAGACGCTTTGCACCCCATGCAGCACCAGCGGCCGGTCCGGGTTGTCGGAAAGCGCCACGATCGCCTTCATCCTGAGCAGCTTCTCGCCATGGGCCGAGCGCAGCAGGTCGATGAACATCTCGATCGCCATCGGATCGATCGGCTTGTCGTGGATGATCGAGAAGGAGCGGATGTCGTCGCCGTGACGGTTTACGTCATGATGGTGATGGCCATGCCCGTGGTGCTCATGGCCATGGTGATGATCGTGGTCATGACCATGACCGTGGTGGTGATGCGCTTCGGCATCGTTCGCGAGCTCGTCATGCAGCCAGCGATCCACGTCGGCGATCTTCGTCGCGGGGTCGTAGAGGCCGTTCACCAGAATGCCAGCCGTGCCGGCCTCCTCGCTGTCTCCATCGACGACCAGCGCCCGCGGATTGAGCGCGGCAAGCCGGCTTTTCAGCGCCGCAAGCTGCGGCGCATCCGCCATCGACAGCTTGGAGATGATCAGCCGGTCGGCCACCGCCACCTGCTTCACGGCCTCCTGGTGACGGTCGAGCGTGGAGACGCCGTTCACCGCATCGACCACGGTGATGACGCCGTCGAGCTCGAAATTTTGCGCGATGACCGGATTGCCCATCACCGACTGCATGACCGGTGCCGGGTCTGCAAGGCCCGTGGTTTCGATGACGATGCGGCGGATCGGCCTCAGCCGGCCGGTCTGGATGCCGTCCATGATGGAAGCGAGCGAATCCACCAGCTCGCCGCGCACCGTGCAGCAGAGGCAGCCATTGGCGATCTCTAGCAACGCGTCGCCCGACGCTTCGACCAGGAAATTGTCGATCCCGACCTCGCCGAACTCGTTGATGATCACGGCCGTATCGCTGGTGCCCGGATCCTTGAGGATGCGGTTCAGCAGGGTTGACTTTCCTGCGCCGAGAAAACCGGTGAGGATGGAGACCGGAATCCGGCTGCGAGGAGAAGACATGACCTGTTCCCGTTCAGAATGTCGGGCGCGGCTGCGGGATCGGCACGTTGGCGATCTCGTTCTTGCCCTTGGTTGAAGCGATCTGCTCGCTGCCGGGAATAAGGCCGGCGAAGCTGTAGACCGGCGGGCGGTCCATCTCGTGGATATAGGGCGAATGCTGGACAGTACGGCCGGCATCGTCACGGGTTTCGCTGCGCACCTTGGCCGCCTGCGGATTGCAGATCGTGGCGCTGACGTCGTTGACCTCGGCCATATCTCCATAAGGCTGCAGCGATGTCAGCGGCACGCCCTGGTTCCACGGCGAGGTCAGTCCCTGCTGCAGAAGGTTGGCCGTGTCGTCGGCGCGGCCGGCAAGGCTGTCGGAACCCAGCACCACGGAGATCACCGTGCGGCCGTCGCGCGTCGCCGAACCGACCTGATTGAAGCCGGAGGCGCAGATGAAGCCGGTCTTCATCCCGTCGGCGCCATCGAAACGGCCGATCAGCGTATTGAAGTTCGGATATTGCTTGGCGCCGGTATCGATGCCCTCGAGCGAAAAATAGCTCTGGTATTCCGGAAAATCCTGCTTGAGGCGCAGCGTCAGCAGCGCAAGATCGCGCGCCGTCGAATACTGGCCCTTGCCGGGCAGGCCATGGGGATTGATATAGCGCGTCGAGGTCATGCCGAGCGACTGGGCCTGACTGTTCATCATCGCCACGAACTGGTCGAGCGAGCCGCCGACGGTCTCGGCGACTGCGACCGCCACGTCGTTGGCCGACTTGACGAGCAGGATTTTCAAGGCGCTGTCCATGGTGAGCTTGGAGCCCGGCTTGAAATACATCTTGCTCGCCGGCTGATCGGTCGCCTTCTTGCTCATGACGACAGGCGTATCGAGCGTAAGCCTGCCGGACTTCAACGCCTTGAAGGTCACGTATGCGGTCATCAGCTTGGTCAGCGAGGCCGGATACCACTTCAGGAACGCGTCCTCATGGGCGATCACTTTGCCGGTCCTGGCGTCGATCACCATCTTGGGATTGGCGGCGGCGCTTCCTGCGGATACGAAAAGCCCAATGGCCGTAACGGCAGAAATCAGCCGGGTTGCGGACACGGATCGGAGGCTTGAAGTCGGCAAGGGTGTCCCTCGTTGTTGCGGCTTTAACGAGTGTGGCGCATATGCGGCCTATGTGGCCAACCAATGGCAAAGAAGATTGATTACGTCAATCATGACAGGCACACTCCGGCCGGGAGGACTTGTCATAACCGCGTGACCAGCCAGCAACAGGGAACAGTATGCCGATTTTGAACCGGGCCGCCGAACTTCAGGTCGAAGTCAGCGAGTGGCGACGATATCTTCATGAAAATCCCGAGATTCTTTACGAGGTTGAGAACACCGCCTCCTTCGTGGAACAGAAGCTGAAGGAATTCGGCGTCGACGAAGTCGTGCCCGGCATCGGCCGTACCGGCGTCGTCGGAATCATCCGCGGCAAGGGACCGGGCGGCCGCACGATCGGGCTCCGCGCCGATATGGACGCCCTGCCGCTCACCGAAATCACCGGCAAACCCTGGGCGTCGAAAGCCCCCGGCAAGATGCACGCCTGCGGCCACGACGGTCACACATCCATGCTCCTGGGTGCGGCGAAATACCTCGCGGAAACCCGCAATTTCAACGGCACCGTGGCGCTGATCTTCCAGCCCGCCGAGGAGGGTGGCGCCGGGGCTCTGGCGATGGTCGAGGACGGCATGATGGAGCGGTTCGGCATCGACGAAGTCTACGGCATGCACAACATGCCGGGCATTCCGCTCGGCCAGTTTGCCATCCGCAAGGGCGGCATCATGGCGGCGCCCGACCGCTTCACCATCACCATCAAGGGCCGCGGCGGCCATGCCGCCCAGCCGCACAAGACCATCGACCCGATCTTCATCGGTTCGCAGCTGGTCGGCAGCCTGCAGGCGATCGCCGCCCGCAACGCCGACCCGGTTCACTCGATCGTCATTTCCGTGACCCGCTTCGACGCCGGCACGGCGTATAACATCATTCCCGACCAGGCGACGCTGTGGGGCACGGTCCGGACGCTCAGCGAAGAGACCCGCGATCTTGCCGAAAACCGCATCCGCCAGATCGTCGAGGGCATCGTCAGCGCCCATGGCGCCACGTCTGAGATCGATTATTACCGCCAGTGCCCGGTCACCTTCAACCATGACCTCGAAACCGATCACGCGATCGGCGTCGCGGCAGAGGTGGTGGGTGCTTCCAACGTCGACACCAATGTCGAGCCGACCATGGCCGGCGAGGACTTCGCCTTCATGCTGAAACGCCGCCCCGGCGCCTTCATCTTCATCGGCAACGGCGATACGGCCGCCCTCCACAACCCGCATTACGATTTCGACGACGAGGCGATTTCCTACGGCATTTCCTACTGGGTTCGGCTGGCCGAACAGCGGTTGACGGAATGACGAGACAAAAGGCTTGGCTAAACGCCTCGCCTTTTGTATGGAATTCCTCATGTGGTCCCATAGCTCAGCAGGATAGAGCGCAGGATTCCTAATCCTGAGGCCGATGGTTCGAATCCATCTGGGATCACCACTTCCGTTTATCGGGCAATCGTCGGCGTCTGGTCCATCCGTTTCGGCCGCCTTACCGAGCGAACGACGCCGCGACGGGCAGCGCCCAGCAGGGCTGCAATCAGCCAGCCGCAGAAAAACCCGCCCGCCGCCCAGGTGAGGCCCGCGAAATCCACCGGCACGCCGGGCACGAAATCGCGCCAGGCATTCGCAAACGTCGTCGAATCAGGATTGCGCATCACGACGAACGGCTTGGTGAAAGGGGGCGCCAGGGTCAGCTCTTTCTGCTGCTCGGCAAGCATCTCATAACGCGAAAAAGTGCGCCGCATCGCTTCGCCCTGATTGCGCAGGAAGGTCTGCGGCGAGACGGAATAGATGTTGAGCGCCTCCTGGCGGTCGAGGCCGTTGTGATTGGCCTGGGCGTCGAATTCCGAGATCAGGATCTTCAACTCGTCGAGCGCCCCGCCGATCCGCTGGCGGTATTGCTGCGCGAATTCCGGCGCCTGCGAGAAAAAGATTCCGCCCAGCAGCGCCATCGCCATCGTGAGCATTCTTCCGAGCATGAGCATGGCAAAACCTCGGTTGTTTTGCCGATCAACGGCGCGGGAGGGTCAAAGGTTGCCTTGTTTCACCCGCACATGCTCCATGCGGAAGCCGAGGCCGATCAGCCGGCCGGCGAGATGGGCGAGCAGCGGAAAGCGGGCGATGCCCCGGATGAAGGCCGGCGGACCCTTGCTTTTGCGATCGTCCACCTGATCCGTTCGCCGACTGCTCCTCATCATCAACTGCAGCTTCTGCGTCGCCCTGGTCGGGAAACTGCGCCGCTTTTCGACGGCGGCGAGATCGGCATCGGCGAGACGGTTTTCGCGCAAAGGGGCAGCCAGGATATTGGCGGCCGCCACCGCATCCTGGATCGCCAGGTTGACCCCCACGCCGCCGATCGGCGACATCGCATGCGCCGCGTCGCCGATGCAGATCAGCCCGGTCCGCCACCATTGCTTCAGACGGTCGATGCGCACCGTCAGCAGGCTGGTATCCTCGAAACTGCGGATTTCCTGCATCCGCTCGGTCGGCAGAGGCGAGACATCGGCGACCATCCGCCGGAAGGCCTCGATGCCCTTCTCGCGGATCTCCGCAAATGTGGTGCGGCGGATCACATACCCGCACTGCCAATAGTCGCCGCGGTCGATCAGCACGAAACCCTGGCGCGGGCCGGCATGACCCATCACCTCGTTCGGATCGTCCTTCTGCTTCGACAGCTTCATCCAGACGACCTCGCTCGGAATGCCGAAACTCTCCACATCGAGGCCAGCCTTTTCGCGGACGACCGAATTGCGACCGTCGGCACCGACGACGAGCGCCGAGCGGATGGTGAGCTCTCCTTCGGGCGTCTCCAGGATAAGGCCGGAGATCGCCCCCTGCTCCTCCAGCACGTCCGCCACCTTCGCCTGCATGATCAGCCGGAAATTCGGATAGCCCCGTGCCTTGGCGGCGAGAAAACTCAAAAAGTCCCATTGCGGCATGAAGGCGATGAAGCGGTTCCTGACCGGCAGCCGCGAAAAATCCGCGATCGTGATCGTCTTCCCGCCCATCTCTGCGGACAATTTTGGCGCCCGCGTGTGCTGCAACTGCAAAAATTCGTCGATCAGGCCGAGCTCGTGGATCACCTCCAGCGTCGAGGGATGGATCGTATCGCCGCGAAAATCGCGCAGGAAATCCGCGTGCTTTTCGACCACCGTGACATCGACGCCGGCCCGCGCCAGCAGGAGGCCGAGCATCAGGCCTGCTGGACCGGCGCCGGCGATTACGCAAGTCGTCTGGATTTCACTGTGTTCGCTCATCATCCCACTTCGCGCCAAGAGCACCCTTTGTGCAAGCTGCACTTGGTCGCAGGCGGGCCGAATTCAAGCCCGCTCTTGTGAGCCGCGGCTTTCGCTTGTAGACCGAAGGCAGCTTTAGGAAATGGAAGACAGCATGGCCGACACCGGCAAGCGCCGCATCAGCATCCTCGGTTCCACCGGCTCGATCGGCGTCAATACGTTGGATGTGGTGAACCAGCTTGGTGGCCGCGAGACCTTCGAGGTCGTGGCAATTACCGGCAACAGCAATATTACCCTGCTGGCAAACCAGGCAAAGGCATGTGGTGCCGAACTGGCCGTGACGGCCGACGACCGTCAGTATGCGGCGCTGAAGGATGCGCTCGCTGGCACCAGTATAGAGGTCGCCGCCGGCCGCGAGGCGCTGATCGAGGCGGGCGCGCGCCCGTCCGACTGGGTGATGGCGGCAATCGTCGGCACGGCCGGCCTTGCACCGACGCTGGCTGCCGCAGAGCGCGGCGCTGATATCGCGCTCGCCAACAAGGAATGCCTCGTCTCCGCCGGCGAACTGTTCGTCAGGGCGGTCGCGGAAGGCGGCGGACGGCTGATCCCGGTCGACAGCGAGCACAGCGCCATCTTCCAGTCGCTCGAAGACGACCAGCACCACGCAGTCGAACGCATCGTGCTCACCGCCTCCGGCGGCCCCTTCCGCACCTGGACGCGCGAGCAGATGGCGGGCGTCACCGCGGATATCGCTCGCGCCCACCCCAACTGGTCGATGGGCCTGAAAATCTCGATCGGCAGCGCCTCGATGTTCAACAAGGCGCTGGAGATGATCGAAGCGAAACATCTCTTCGATCTGCGCCCGGACCAGATCGAGGTGATAGTTCATCCCCAGTCGGTCATCCATTCCATGGTCGGTTATGCCGACGGCTCGGTGCTGGCCCAGCTCGGCTGTCCGGACATGCGCACCGCGATCGGTTATGCGCTGACCTACCCCAACCGCACCAGGCTCGATGTCGAACGCCTGGATTTCGCCAAGCTCGCAAGGCTCGATTTCGAAGCGCCGGACGAGGTCCGTTTCCCGGCGCTCCGGCTGGCACGCACGGCGCTTGAACGCGGCGGCGTGCAGGGCGCGGTGATGAACGCCGCGGAGGAAATCGCCTTTCACGCCTTCTGCGCCGGCCGCATCGGCTTCCTCAACATGGCGGATATCGCCGAGCAGGTGATGGACGACATGGCGGGCTATGGCGCCGCGACGACGATGGACGAAGTGTTTGCGTCAGACGCCGAAGCACGACGCCGCGCTGGCGAGATCATCGCGCAAAAAGAAATGGCCGCGTGAGCGGCCATTCGTGATCCGGATCTTTGTCGATCGTTCAAGCCACGTGCCGCGCAAGCGCGCAGCGCGACCAGAGCTGGTGCAGCGAGCCGACCAGGTGCTCGATATCCGCATCGCTGTGCAGCGGCGTCGGGGTGATGCGCAGGCGTTCGGTCTTGCGCGGCACGGTCGGATAGTTGATCGGCTGCACATAGACGTTGCAGGTGTCGAGCAGGATATCCGAGATCCACTTGCACTTGGCCGCATCGCCGACGATGACCGGCACGATATGGCTGGGGTTGTGCATGTGCGGAATGCCCTGCTGATCGAGCATCGTGCGTAGCTTCTTGACGCGGTCCTGATGGCGGACGCGTTCGAACGGGCTTGCCTTCAGATGCCGGATCGAGGCGATCGCCCCGGCTGCCAGCGTCGGCGGCAGCGCCGTCGTGAAGATGAAGCCCGAAGCGAAGGACCGGATGAAGTCGCAGAGCGCGGTAGAGGCGGCGATATAACCGCCCATCACGCCAAAAGCCTTGCCGAGCGTGCCTTCGATGACCGTCAGGCGGTCCATCAGGCCTTCGCGTTCGGCAATGCCGCCGCCGCGCGGACCGTACATGCCGACCGCATGCACTTCGTCGAGATAGGTCATCGCGCCGTACTTGTCGGCAAGATCGCAGATTTCCTTGATCGGCGAGATATCGCCGTCCATCGAATAGACGCTTTCGAAGGCGATCAGCTTCGGCGCGTTCGGATCGGCGGCCGCCAGCTTGGCTTCGAGATCGTTGAGATCGTTGTGCTTCCAGATCACCCGTTCGCACTTGGCGTAACGGATGCCTTCGATCATCGAGGCGTGGTTCAGCGCATCGGAGAAAATGATCAGGCCGGGGATCTTCTGGCCGAGCGTGCCGAGCGTCGCCCAGTTCGACATATAACCGGAATTGAAGATCAGCCCGGCTTCCTTGCCGTGCAGATCCGCCAGTTCACGCTCGAGCATGACGTGGTAGTGCGTGGTGCCAGAAATATTCCGGGTGCCTCCCGCACCCGCGCCACAGTGATCGATGGCTTCCTTCATCGCCTCGATCACGGCGGGGTGCTGGCCCATGCCGAGATAATCGTTGGAACACCAGACGGTCACTTCCTTCGGGCCATCGGGAGTATGGCGCGTGGCGCGGGGAAAATTGCCGCGGTGCCTCTCCAGATCGGCGAACACACGGTAACGGCCTTCCCCGTGAAGGCCGTCCAGTTCGCTCTTGAAAAATGCCTCGAAGTCCATGCTCACACTCCAGAACCTGCCTCGGTTTTGGTTTCAGCCGCGCTTTTCGTCAACCCCGCACCGCGCGAATAGAACCAACCTGCGGCAAAAGGCCCGCTTTTTTTGAATTATTCCAATAAAAAGGTAAGCGATTTCGAAAATGTGAGAATTGATCCACGTCAAGCAGCAAAAAGAAGAGCGGCGCTCCCCGCTCTTCCAGGCTTTTAACGCTGCTCTCGATTCGCCTCAACCGGCAGACGCCACCGCCCTTTTCGCCATGACCTTCACCAGGTTGGCGCGGTATTCCGCGTTCGCGTGCATGTCCGCCATCAGGTTGGAGGCGTCGACCGCCACATTGCTCAGCGCGTCCGCCGACCAGTTGGACGCCAGCGCCTGTTCGAAGCCCGGATGACGGAAGACTCCGGATGCGCCGGCGCCGGTAACCGCAACGCGGATGCCGCCGGCGGTTTTCGCCGCGAACACGCCGGTCATCGCAAAACGCGAGGCCGGGTTGTTGAACTTCGCGTAACCCGCCTTTTCCGGCGCCTCGAAGGTGACGGACGTCACCATCTCGCCCTCCTCCAGCGCGGTCTCGAAAAGACCAGTGAAGAAATCGTCGGCCGAGAGCGAGCGACGGTCGGTGACGATGGTCGCGCCAAGCCCGAGCAGGCCGGCGGGATAATCCGCCGCCGGATCGTTGTTGGCGATCGAACCGCCGATCGTGCCCATGTGGCGCACATGCGGATCGCCGATATGGCCGGCAAGCTTGCAGATCGCCGGACAGATGGCAGCAAGCTCCCGCGAAGCGGCCACGTCCGCATGCGGGGTGGCGGCGCCGATCGTCACCTTGCGGCCATCGATCGAAATCCCGCGAAGCGTCGGGATATGGCGAAGGTCGATCAGGTCGCTCGGCGCGGCGAGCCGCTGTTTCATGGTCGAAATCAGCGTCATGCCGCCGGACAGGTATTTGCCCTCCTCATTGGCGGACTTGAGCCTGACGGCATCTTCCACCGAGGATGCACGATGGTAGCTGGTAGCGTACATATCTGTTCTCCTCAGTGAGCCGTCTGCAATGCCTGCCAGACCTTCATCGGGGTCGCCGGCATGGTGAGCTTGTTGTGGCCGATCGCATCGGTGATGGCGTTGATGAGCGCCGGCGGCGAACCGATCGCACCCGCCTCGCCGCAGCCCTTGATGCCGAGCGGATTGCTCGGGCAAGGCGTGTTCTGGTGCGACAACGTGAACGACGGCAGGTCGTCGGCGCGCGGCATGGCATAGTCCATATAACTTGCCGTCAGAAGCTGGCCGTTCGCGTCATACTGCACGTTCTCGAGCAGCGCCTGGCCGACACCCTGGGCAATGCCGCCATGCACCTGGCCCTCGACGATCATCGGGTTGATGATATTGCCGAAATCGTCGGCCGCGACGAACTGGACGATATCCGTCTCGCCGGTATCCGGATCGATTTCTACCTCGGCAATGTAGCAGCCGGCCGGGAAAGTGAAGTTGGAAGGGTCGTAGAAGGCGGTTTCCTTCAAGCCCGGCTCCATGCCCGAAGGCAGGTTGTGGGCGGTATAGGAGGCGAGCGCCACCTGGAACCACGGCACCGACTTGTCGGTGCCTGCGACCTTCAGTTCGCCGTTCTCGATGACGATATCCTCTTCGGACGCTTCCATCAGATGCGCGGCGATCTTCTTCGCCTTGGCCTCGACCTTGTCGAGCGCCTTGACGACCGCCGACATGCCGACCGCGCCTGAACGCGAGCCGTAAGTGCCCATGCCCATCTGCACCTTGTCGGTATCGCCATGGACGATGTTGATGCTCTCGATCGGCACGCCGAGACGGCCGGCGACCAGCTGCGCAAAGGTGGTTTCATGGCCCTGGCCGTGGCTATGCGAGCCGGTCAGCACCTCGATCGTGCCGACCGCATTGACCCGCACTTCCGCCGATTCCCACAGACCCACGCCGGCACCGAGCGATCCGACCGCGGCGGACGGCGCAATGCCGCAGGCCTCGATATAGCAACTCATGCCGATGCCGCGCTTCTTGCCCTTCGCTTCGGATTGTGTGCGGCGGGCGGCAAAACCGTTCCAGTCGGCGGCCTGCATCGCCGCATTCAGCGAGGCTTCGTAGTCGCCCGCGTCATAGTTCATGATGACAGGCGTCTGGTAGGGGAAGGTTCGGATGAAGTTCGTCCGGCGCAGTTCCGCGGGCGAGACACCGAGTTCGCGGGCCGCCGTCTCCATGGTCCGTTCGAGCAGATAGGTCGCTTCCGGGCGGCCGGCGCCGCGATAGGCATCGACCGGCACCGTATTGGTATAGACGGTGCGGACATTGGCGTGGATCGCCGGGATTGCATACTGGCCGGAAAGCAGCGTCGCATAGAGATAGGTCGGCACGGCCGAGGAGAACAGCGACATATAGGCGCCGAGATTGGCGATCGTATCGACCTTCAGCGCCGTGATCCGGTTGTTGGCATCGAAGGCCATCTTTACCTTCGAGACGTGATCGCGGCCATGCGCGTCGGTCAGGAAGGCCTCGGTGCGATCCGAGGTCCATTTCACCGGCACGCCGGTCTTCTTGGACGCCCAGAGACAGATGATCTCTTCCGGGTAGATATAGATCTTCGAGCCGAAACCGCCGCCGACATCCGGCGCGATGACGCGCAGCTTGTTTTCCGGCGCCACATTGTAGAAGGCGCTCATCACCAGCCGCGCCACATGCGGGTTCTGGCTGGTCGTATAGCAGGTGTAGTGATCCTCCGCCGTGTCGTAGATGCCGAGCGTGGCGCGCGGCTCCATCGGGTTCGGCGACAGGCGGTTGTTGAGGATCTCGATCTCGGTGACATGCGCCGCTGCCGCAATCGCCTTGTCGACCGCATCGGACTCGCCGATCTGCCAGTCGAAGATCAGATTGCCCGGCGCTTCCGGATGGATCTGCGGCGCACCGGGGGCAAGTGCTGCAACAGCCTCGACCACTGTCGGCAACTGCTCGTAGTCGATGACCACGGCTTCCGCAGCATCGCGGGCTTCGCCGGAGCTATCGGCTACCACGATCGCGATCGCGTCGCCCACATAGCGCACGGTATCGACGGCGAGCGGATGCCATGCGCCCATCTTCATAGGCGTTCCATCCTTCGAATGGATCATCCAGCCGCAGATGAGATTGCCGATGCCGTCCGCCTGCAGCTGCTTGCCGTCGAGCACGTCGATGACACCAGGCATGGCTTTCGCTGCGGTCGCGTCGATGTTTCTGATCTTCGCATGCCCGTAGGGACTGCGGACGAAATAGGCATATTTCATGCCCGGGACGGTCATATCGTCCGTATAGCGGCCCTTGCCGGTCAGAAAACGCTTGTCTTCCTTGCGGGTAACGCGTGCACCGATTCCTTCAACACCCATGTTCATCTCCTCCCGAGATGGTGATTGGTTTTGGTTCGCGAGCAGGAATTAGCTGGTAGCGAGGGGTTCAAGAGCGGAAACGCCGCCTGAACCGCTGCTCACTACCGACTACCCGCCCCTCACTCGGCGGCCTGCCGGCCCGTTGCCATTTCGGCATCGGCGGCAAGGATCGCCTTGACGATGTTGTGGTAGCCGGTGCAACGACAGATATTGCCTTCGAGCCCGGCGCGGACCGTCTCTTCGGTGAGCGTCCCGCCTTCCCGGTTGATCAGGTCGACCGCTGTCATCACCATGCCGGGCGTGCAGAAGCCGCATTGCAGGCCATGATGCTCCTTGAAAGCGGCTTGAACCGGATGCAATTCGCCCTGGCCGGCGAGGCCCTCGATCGTCGTGATCGTCGAGCCGGATGCCTGCACAGCCAGGATCGAACAGCTCTTCACCGAATGGCCGTCCATATGAACGACGCAGGCGCCGCACTGAGTCGTGTCGCAGCCCACATGCGTTCCGGTCAGACCAAGTTTTTCGCGGATAAAATGCACGAGCAGGGTGCGATCCTCACACTCGCCGCTCATCGCGCGCCCGTTCACGGTCAGCGTCACTTTCGTCATAGTGTCCTCCTCGTGTCCCTCCCGGACACGCCCGGCATCATTTGCTTTTTTACCTAAGGGATCAACCGCTACTTTCTACGGAAACGGCAATATTTTGGTCGGCGGCCTGACGGGCGAACCGCCCTTCGCTTCCGTCAATGCGGAGTAACTATCCGCAACCAAAACAAAAATCGGTGCGCAAAATATTGAGGTCATATGGACTCTTTAACCCCGCGACCTATTGTTCCCTGTGATGGCTGCTTGAATTGACCCGCGGAAACCCTCGGAGTCCGAGGCGGCCGGGCAAAATGAAGAAAAAACAGGAGGATCTCATGAAGAAAGCCTTGGTGCTTTTGATGGTCGGCGCCTCGCTCGCGAGCTGCACGGCAACTGAACAGGGCGCCGGCATCGGCGCAGCATCCGGCGCCGTGATCGGCGGTCTGGCTACCGGCAACGTCCGCGGCGCGGCCGTTGGCGCTGCGATCGGCGGCGTTTCCGGCGCCTTGATCGGCTCCGTCGCCGAACAGCCGGGACAGTGCTACTACCGCGACCGTTATGGCCGCCGCTATATCGACAGCTGCCCGCGCCGTTACTGATTAACGCGTGGATTGCAGGAAAAACTGTGGCCCCGGAGCACACTCCGGGGCTTTTTCTTTCATGAAATCATTGCCAAGGGGTACCCGGCTTCACCTTTTGCAGTTAGATAGTTCGCTTCGTCGGATGCTATGAGGGCTTCCAGCCGGGGGAATCCACAGTCAGTTTGCGTATGCGGAACGAAAACACTGGGCGGACAGAAAAACGGAAGCTGAGGGGAGCAGGCACCGCCGCGATGCTCGCCGCTGCCCTGCTCGTTTCCCCGCCGCTTTCCGGCAACGCCTACGCGTTCAAACTCTTCGGCATCACGCTGTTCGGCGACAATGACGACACGGTCGAGGTGATCGACCCCGTCCGTTACGACGCGACGCTCGAAGCCGGCAACGCCGACAAGAACCTCAAGAAGCGCCTCGAATCGGCCGCCTCCCTGATTACCGACGAAAAGCAGCCGGTCTCCGGGGACCTCGGCGTCATCATCAAGGCGCGCGAAGACCGCGACCGGCTCATCGCCGTACTCTACGAAGAGGCCCGTTACGGCGGCACGGTGCATATCTCCGTCGCCGGAACCGATATCGACCGCCTGCCGCCCAACCCTGCATTCGACCACGCGGCCCCCGTGCCGGTCACGGTCCGCGTCGATCCAGGCCCGGTCTTCAAGCTTGGCTCGGTCCGCTTCGAGGGGGACGCCGTCGGCCACGATCCGGAAAAATACGATCTTATTCCTGGCGGCGCGGCGGGTTCGCGCCTGATCCTCAAGGCCGGCGAGCAGCTTCTCGTCGATTTGAAGGACGAGGGCCGCCCGCTCGCGAAGCTGACGGAACGGCAGGTGACGGCCGATCACCGCACCAACACGATCAACGTGGTGCTCGGTGCGATCAGCGGCCCTGTTGCCCCGTTCGGAGCCGTAGCGGTCAAGGGATCGCGCACCGTCGATGCCGCCTTCATCAGCCGGTATTCGCGGCTCGACAAACACGGGCAGTATTCTCCCGTGCAATTGAAGAAGGCCAACGACCGCCTGCGCGAGCTCGGCGTCTTCTCGAGCGTGACGATCCACGAGGCGGACAAGCTGGCGCCGGACGGTTCGTTGCCGCTGACGATAGAGGTGTCGGAAGGCAAGCATCGTTATTTCGGCGTCGGCGCCGAATATTCCTCGATCGACGGCGCCGGCCTTGAGGGATACTGGGGCCACCGCAACCTCTTCGGGGAAGCCGAATCGCTTCGCATCGAGGGCAAGGTGTCCGGTATCGGCGCCACCACCGACGTCACCACCTTCGACTATTCCGCGGGCATCATCTTCACGAAGCCTGGTGCTTTCGTGCCCGAAGCGACCTTCGAATCCCGCCTGGAAGCCAAGAGCGAAACGCCCGACGTCTACGAGGCGCAGACCATCATCTACTCGGCCGGCATTACCTACGAGCTGAACGATACCGACAAGCTCAAGGGCGGCGGCGAGATCGCCTATATCGACGCCGACGATGCCTTCGGCAACAACCAGTATCTCACCCTCAGCCTGCCGATCGGCTTCGAGCGCGACGCGCGGGACAACAAGCTCGATCCGACCAAGGGCTATTACGCGACGCTCTCCGCAAAGCCGAGCTACGAGCTGATGGACGGCACGATCTTCTCGTCCTTCGAGGGCTCGATCTCGGGTTATCTCGGCCTCGGGCAGGAGGACAAGGTCGTGCTGGCGGCCCGTCTTGCGGCCGGAACACTGGTCGGCGGAAGCGACCTTGAAAGAATTCCCGCGACACGCAGATTCTTCGCCGGCGGCGGCGGATCGGTGCGCGGTTACACCTACCGCGAAATTTCGCCCTATAACAGCGCCGATGACGCCACGGGCGGGCGATCCTATACGCTGGGTTCTTTCGAAGTGAGGGTAAAACTGTCAGAAAACATAGGCATTGTACCTTTTGTCGACATTGGTACGGTATCGACCGGAATCGTGCCTGATTTTTCTGATATACGTGCTGGCGCAGGGATCGGCGTGAGATATGCCACGCCTTTTGGACCGCTGAGATTGGACGTTGCAATTCCCTTGCAGCGCTATGACGGCGGCAGCCAGTACGGTATCTATGCGGGCATAGGACAGGCATTCTGAAAGGCAGTAAAGGGTAGCTTTTAAGGCATGATGCTGATGATACGCCTGTTGAAATGGGTCTTGAAGGCTGCGCTTGGCGTGGTCGCGATCCTGTTCGTCATGGCCCTGGGTGTCGTCCTTTTCGTCGCTCTCACCCCGGTCGGCGG
Source organism: Neorhizobium vignae (assembly GCF_000732195.1). GTDB lineage: Bacteria > Pseudomonadota > Alphaproteobacteria > Rhizobiales > Rhizobiaceae > Neorhizobium > Neorhizobium vignae. Next base: position 299,711 of record NZ_JNNU01000006.1, on the reverse strand, counting down.
GCGCGTCGCCGCGGACCGCATTTCCGCCATCGTCTCCACGCCTGACCGCAGCATCTCCTTCACGCGCCCGGAAGGCCTTCTGACCGGCGACCTGCGTATCGATGCCCTTACGCTGTCCGACGATATGGGGCCCTATGCCCAGATCGGCGGCATCAAGATCGACTGGTCGCCGACATCCCTGGTGACCGGGGTCTTCCGCGCCGAGCACATTTCGGCCGACACTGTCAATTTCATCCGTGCGCCGCGGCCACAGAAGGTCGCCGCCGCGACACAAGCGACATCGACGGGCTCCTCCGGATCACCCTTGCCGGTCGGCATCCGCGTTGCGCAGATCGACCTGCCGGATATCAATCTTTCCCAGGCATTTTCGGGCCGGGACTTCTCCCTTTCGGTGAAGGGGTCTATCGACGCGACCGGGCCTGACATTTCGCTTGACCTGCAGGCGACCCGCAAGGACGAGCCGGATGCCAGGGCATCTGCCGACGTGGTCTACGCGCCGTCCGAAAACCGTCTGACCCTCAAGGCGGCCGTGTCCGAGCCGCAGGGCGGCCTGCTCGCCCGCCTTCTGCGTCTGCCCGGCACCCCGGCAGTCGAACTGGCGCTCGATGGCGAAGGCCCCCTTTCCGACTGGGCCGGCAAGCTGCAGGGCAGCGTCGGCGGTACTCCCGTCATCGCGGTCGACGGCAAACATGTGCTGGTCGAAAACGGCAGGCACAGGGTGGAGGTGACCGGTGGCGGGCAGCTGTCGACGCTTCTTCCGCCCGCCTTTCGTCCGCTGTTCGGCGGCACGACCGATATCAACATCGCCGCGATCTATGCGCCCTCTGGCCGGGTGGATATCGAACGCGGCGATCTCACCTCCGGCGCTGTGAAGATCTCCGCCAAGGGAGCCTGGGACCCGACGGGCGACAACAGCCTCACCGCCAGCCTCAACGGCGTGAGGGGCCCGGTCGATTTCGTCTGGCCGATCAGCGGACAGGAGAGCCGCTTCTCCTTCGAAAGCATCAATTTCACGCTGACCGGAGCGGCGGCCTCGGCCCGCTTCAACGCGACGGCTGCACTCAGCGCCGCCGAGCTGCCGCAGGGCCGCTTCGGCCAGATCCGCCTGCAGGCGGAAAGCGAGGACCTCAACCTCATCAGCCGTTCGGGCAGCATCCGCAGCCGCTTCACTGTCGCCCGCACGGATTTCACCAACGACGATCTCGACCGGGTGATCCGCGGGCCGGTGACACTGGATGCGCCGCTCAGGCTCGCACCACCGGCGATCGGCCTGGATGCGGCGACCTTCGACAGCGCCAACGTGAACGGTACGCTTTCCGGCGCCTATGACATGTCGAAACAGGCGGTCACCGGCAATTTCCGGGTTTTCGCCAATCCTGCCGTCCTGCCGCCGGGACTGGTTTCGAAGTTCGAGGGCAAGCTTTCCGCCGAGGGCTACGTCAATGTGGTGAACGGCGGTCGCGTCAGCCTCGAGAACTTCGTGATGCGCTCGAACGCCATCGAAGCGCACGGCAATATGCTGCTCGACAATCGGACTGTCACCGGGCGCCTGGCCGGCCGCGTCCCGGATCTGAAGCGTTGGCTGCCGGAAGCCGAGGGGGCTGCCGGTTTCGACATCTCGGCCAAGGGGCCGTTGAACGCGATGGGCGTCAGGGCGGTGGTCAATTCCGCCGACGCCCGGTTGGTCGGCCGCAAGCTCCAGGACATGAGCTTCATCCTGGAAGGCACCGCGGATCCGAACGCACCCAAGGGCAAGCTGACCGGCACGGGTTCGCTCGACGGCCAGCCGATCCGCGTCAATGCCGACCTCGCGTCCGTCCAGGGCCGCACCAGCGCGCCGGCAATCACTGCCGAGATCGGTCCGAACAAGCTGACCGGCGCCTTGAACTTCTCCCCCGCGTTCCTGCCGGAAGGCCAGCTCACGTTCGATTTCCCGGATGTCTCCCTGCTTGCGGCACTTGCGGCCCAGCAGGCCCAGGGCGACCTGAAGGGAACCGTGATGTTCAGCAATACCGGCGGCAAGGCCGGCGCGGTGATCCGCGCTTCCGGCAAGGCGCTTCGCCGCGGCACGATCGAGATCGCCCAGCCGAATATCGATCTCGCCATTGCCGACATCAAGGCGATTGCAGCCGAGGGCACGGTCCGCGCCACGCGCATCGGCGCAGGCTCGGTCGGCATCAACGACGTCAACCTCGGCGTCAGCCAGGGCGGCAACCGGACCAACTTCAACCTCGCCGCCCAGTATGACAACGCGCCCCTCACCGCGGTCGGCGATATCCAGACCGGCGCCGATATCTCGGTCGGCATCGAGAGCTTCGCAGCGGCGCCGCGCAGCATCCCGGTCCGGCTTGCTGCCCCGACCCGCGTCGCGGTCGCCAACGGCGGTGCGCGTCTTGCCGACCTCACCATCGCAACCGGGTCGGGCAGCGTCACCGTCAACGGCACGGCTGGCTCGGCGCTGGACCTCACCGCCAATATCAAGGCGCTGCCCGCCAATCTCATCAACGCGTTCGTCCCCGCGATCAACGCTGCCGGCACGATTTCCGGCACGATCAACGCCACCGGCGCCGCGTCTGCCCCTGCCATACGTTACGATTTAGAATGGAGTGATGCACAGCTTCGCCAGTCGCGCGATGCTGGCATCAGTCCGTTTCGAGTCCAAGCAAGCGGCAGCTTCGCCAACGGAACAGTCACGTTAGACAAGACCCGCCTGACGGGCTCCGGCGGCCTCGATCTCTCGGCTGCCGGCAAGGTCATCCTGAAGGACGGCATTCCCGCACTCGACATCAACGCCCGCGCAAATGCCGTGCCCGCCAGCCTGATCAACGCGTTTGCGCCGAGCCTCGGCGCCCGCGGCACGATTTCCGGCACGGTTACCGCGACGGGGACGCCACAAGCCCCCGCCGTCCGTTATGATCTGCGCTGGGCCGATGCCGGCGTTGCGCAGACCACATCCGCCGGGGTCGCGGCTTTCAACATCACCGCCGGCGGCACGTTCCAGAACGGCACCGTCACCCTCGACACCCGCCTTTCGGGCGGCGGCGGCGTCGCGCTATCGGGCGGCGGCACCGTCTCGCTTGCAGGCGAAAAGCCACTCAATCTGAAATTCAGCGGGAAACTGCCCTTCTCGATTCTCGCCGGACAGATGGCGGCGCAAGGCTTCGTCCTGGAAGGCACCGGCAATGTCGACCTCGCGATCGCCGGCACGGCTCCGGCGCCGGCGATCACCGGCACGGCATCCTCGTCCGGCGCAAGGCTGGTGGATGTCCGGCGTAATCTCGCCCTGACGGATCTAGCCGCCAATATCGCCTTCGATGGCAAAAGCGCCAATATCTCCAGCCTCACGGGTAAGCTCTCGGGTGGCGGCACGGTTTCGGTCCAGGGCTCGGTCGGCATCACGCCGGGCTCCGGCTTCCCGGCAGACCTCAGGATCACTCTGGCTAAGGCATCCTACGCCGATGGCGCGCTTTTTGCAGCTACCGCCGACGGCGCCCTGACCATCACCGGCCCTCTGACCTCGGGCCCCGTCCTCGGAGGCCGCCTGACACTGACCAAGGCTGCGATCACCGTGCCAGCCCGCCTGCCGACCTCGCTTTCCGCCATCGACATCCGCCACCGCAACGCGCCGCCCGACGTGCTGCGGCAGATGGAAAAGCTGCGGCCAAAGAGCGCCAGCGGCAGCTCGAACCCGATCGCGCTCAATCTTCAGATCAGCGCACCAAACGGCATCTTCGTTCGCGGACGCGGCATCGACGCGGAACTCGGCGGCGAGCTGACCGTGACGGGCACGGCGATCGCACCGGTCGTCGCCGGCGGCTTCGAGATGCGCCGCGGCCGTATCGTGATCCTCGCCAAACGGATGGATTTCACCGATGGCGACATAACCTTCGGCGGCGGCCTGATCCCGGTTCTCAACATGGAGGCGAACACCACCTCCGCCTCGACGACGATCACGGTGAAAGTCACCGGCGTCGCCAACGATCCGACGATCGCCTTCTCCTCCTCGCCCGCCCTGCCCCAGGACGAGGTTCTGGCGCGCCTGATCTTCGGCCAGTCGATGTCGCGGCTGTCGCCGCTGCAGATCGCCCAGCTGGCCGACGCCGTCACCCAGCTTGCCGGCGGTGGCTCCACATCGCTGCTGGAAACGTTGCGTAGCAATCTCGGCGTCGACGATCTCGACATCAACACGGATGCAACCGGCCAGACCACCGTGTCGGTCGGCCGCTACATCAACAACCGCACCTATATCCAGGTCGAGCAGGGCGGCGAGAGCGGCGCGGAAGCGACGATCAATCTCGATGTCGGCCGGGGTGTCAAGCTCAAGGCCGGCGCCGGCACCGAAGGCGGCAAGGCCGGCATCTTTTATGAGCGCGAATACTGATTTCGCATATTTCGTTTCATTCCTGCTTGCTGGGAGAAAAGCATGACCTCCAAAGACATCACATTGATCGGCGTTCCTCTGGAAGAGGGCTCCGGTCGCGGCGGCTGCGCCATGGGGCCTGCGGCCTTCAGGCTTGCCGGCATCGTCAAGGCGCTGGAGGGCCTCGGCTTCCGGGTAGTCGACAATGGCGACCTGCGTCCGGAACCGGCAACCGATCTGCCGGAGAGAAAAGACGCGAAGAACCTGCCGATCGTCGCTGCGTTCACGCGCGCGCTCGAGACCCGGACCTATGAAATGGCCAGGGCCGGCACCATTCCGGTGATCATGGGCGGCGACCATGCCCTTTCCATGGGCAGCGTGCCGGGCATGGCGCGTTACGCTTCCGAGATCGGCCGGCCGCTTTTCGTTCTCTGGCTCGATGCCCATACGGATTTCAACACGCCCGAGACATCGCCCTCCGGCAACATCCATGGCATGCCGGTCGCCTTCTTTACCGGCCAGGCGGAATTTGCACCGATTCTCGACAGCACCCGGCCCAAGGTCGATCCCAAAAACGTCTTCCAGATCGGCATCCGATCCGTCGATGAAATCGAGCGGAAACTTATCGCCGATCATGGCGTCAACGTCTTCGACATGCGCGCCATCGACGAGCACGGGATTGCCGCGATCATGCGCCAGGTGATCGCGGCAGTGAACGACGCCAATGGCCTCCTGCATGTCAGCCTGGACGTCGATTTCCTGGATCCGGACATAGCGCCGGGCGTCGGTACCACCGTGCCGGGAGGCGCGACCTTCCGCGAGGCCCACCTGATCATGGAGATGCTCCACGATACGGGGCTCGTCGCGTCACTCGATCTCGTCGAGCTCAATCCGTTCCTCGACGATCGCGGCAAGAGCGCCCGGATCATGGTGGAGCTGGCGGCAAGTCTTTTCGGCCGGCGCGTTCTTGATCGTCCAACCCGCTCTGCATAACCAGAGGCAAAAACTCATATCTTAAATAAAGATTGCGGCTCTCCGCAAAAAACTACAATACAAATTCCTGGTTATAAATAGTACTTAATCTATACCTCCCATTAAGAAATTTGACGATAGACAAGTGGGTACGTATTTTCCACAATTTCGCGAAAACGGAACTATTGACCTTCCGTTAATTCATCAATGCTATTTTTTACATGACTCAGTATCCCGGCGGCGAGATGGTTATCTCGTTAGGCTGCTGGCAAATTGAGCCAGTTTGGGAACCTACAGACGGGGGCAGACAACCAGATGTCCATACTTTCACTTCCAGGCGCAGACGCGAAGGCAGTACTTGCTGCCCTCAGCAAGTCGCAGGCCATTATCGAATTTGATTTGTCCGGAAAGGTTCTCACGGCCAACGAGAACTTCTGCAAGACGCTTGGCTACACACTTTCCGAAATCGTCGGCAAGCATCACAGCATGTTCTGCGAACCGGATTACGTGAAATCGCAGGCCTACAAGGATTTTTGGGCGAACCTCGGCAACGGCAGGTTTGATGCCGCCGCCTACAAGCGCATCGGCAAGGGTGGCCGCGAGATCTGGATCCAGGCCTCCTACAATCCGGTGACCTCGGGCGGCAAGCCTTACAAGGTGGTCAAGTTCGCGACCGATATCACCGCCGCGAAGCTCAAATCCGCCGAGGACGAAGGCAAGATCAACGCCATCTCGCGGACCCAGGCCATCATCGAGTTCACTTCTACCGGAGAGATACTGACCGCCAACGAAAATTTCCTCGCCTGTGTCGGCTACCAGCTTTCGGAAATCACCGGCAAACATCACAGCATGTTCTGCGAGCCGTCGTTCCGTGACAGCGCCGAATACCCGCAATTCTGGAAGAAGCTTGCCGGCGGCGAAGCGATTGCCGCCGAGTTCAAGCGTATCGGCAAGGGCGGCAAGGCGGTCTGGATACAGGCGTCCTACAATCCGATCTTCGACGCCGACGGCCGCGTCTTCAAGGTGGTCAAGTTTGCAACCGACATCACCGAACGTGTCCGCGCCGTCGATGACATCGCCGTCGGCCTGACGTCTCTCTCAAACGGCGACCTGACGTTCCGGATCGAAAAACCCTTCATTTCGACGCTCGAACAGATCCGCGTCGATTTCAACGAAGCCATCGGAAAACTGGCGGAGGCCATGCGCACCGTCGGCGAGAACGCCGAGGGGATCGCGGGAGGTTCCAGCGAAATCCGCCAGGCTTCCGACAGCCTTGCCAAACGCACCGAGCAACAGGCGGCGGCAGTCGAGGAGACCGCCGCGGCGCTTGAAGAAATCAGCCGCACCGTCATCGACAGCGCCAAGCGCGCGGAAGAAGCTGGCGGCCTGGTCTCGCATGCCAAAAAAAGCGCCGAACATTCCGGCGCCGTGGTACGCAACGCGGTGAACGCGATGGGCCAGATCGAGACCTCGTCCCGGGAAATCTCCAATATCATCGGCGTGATCGACGAGATCGCCTTCCAGACAAACCTGCTGGCGCTGAATGCGGGTGTCGAGGCGGCACGCGCAGGCGAAGCGGGCAAGGGCTTTGCGGTCGTTGCCCAGGAAGTCCGCGAACTGGCTCAACGTTCCGCGAGTGCCGCCAAGGAAATCAAGACGCTGATCTCGACCTCCTCCGAACAGGTCAAGCGTGGCGTCGCGCTCGTCGGCGAAACCGGCAAGGCCCTCGATGAGATCATGTCCCAGGTGGACGAGATCAACGGCAATGTCTCCGCAATCGTGGAGGCTGCCCGCGAACAGTCCACGGGCATCAAGGAGATCAGCAAGGCCGTGAACTCCATGGACCAGAACACGCAGCAGAATGCTGCCATGGTCGAGGAAACAACCGCTGCCAGCCATAGTCTGGCGCGCGAAGCCGAAACACTGCGCGATCTCCTGTCACGATTTAGATTTGCGCAACATTCTTCGCATAAGATTGCGATAGCGCGACCTGATGCACGACCCGTTGCATCGCCGGCACGCAAACTCATGGCAACGGTCGCGCGGACCACAACGGGTGCCGCCGCTGCCGCTCAGGCAACGGATAGTTGGGAAGAATTCTGATGGCTACGACGATCAACTCCACAAGCTACAGCGGCGAAACGCTGGAAATCATCGCCTTTCGTCTCCATGACCAGGAGTTCTGCGTCAAGACGACGACGATCCGCGAAATCCGCGGATGGGCGCCTTCGACGCCGATCCCGCACGCTCCGGCTGACGTCATCGGCGTCATGAACCTTCGCGGCTCCGTAATCCCGATCATCGACCTTGCCTACAAGCTCGGCATGAAGAGCACGGTTGCCAACGAGCGCAGCGCCATCGTCGTCGCCGAAGTCCACAACATGGTCATCGGCATGCTCGTCGACCGCGTCTCGGACATCCTGACGATCCCATCGAGCCAGGTTCAGCCGGTTCCGGAAATCTCCGCCTCCTTCGACAAGTCTTTCTCCGAAGGCATCATCGCCAACGAGAACGGCATGATCTGCTTCCTGAACCTCGCCAAGATGTTCAAGGGCACCGAAGCCGAAGATCTGGCTGCCTGATTGCGATAGCGGGGCCTGGAAAGGGCTGCGCATTCGACCTCAAGGCCAAGGCGGTTGGCTGGAAAGACCTCTAAGCCGCTATAAGATTATGAAGCCCGCAGCGTTGAACCGCCGCGGGCTTTTTTCATGACTATTCCTTCGGCTCGAACGGCGCCGGACGGCGTCCGGCACCCTGGCGGGCCAGCATCCAGCCCGGATATTCCGGAGCAAGCGCGCTGACCTCGTCGAGCTTTGCCATATCCTCCGCATCCAGCTTCAGCTTTACGGCCTTCAAGTTTTCCTCGAGCTGCTCCAACCTCTTGGCGCCGATGATGACGCTCGTCACGAAGGGTTTGGCCAGGATATAGGCCAGCGCGACTTCCGCGACACTCGCGCCGTGCCGGGCGGCGACCTCACGCATGGCTGCGACGCAAGCCCAGGCGCGATCCTTGTCGACCGGGGGGAAATCGAAGTTGGCGCGGCGGCCTTCCCCGTTGCCCGGAGCACCCGGACCGTATTTGCCGGAGAGCAGCCCGCCGGCGAGCGGCGACCAGACCATCAGGCCGAGCTTCTCTTCCTGCATCAGCGGCACGATATCGCGCTCCAGGTCGCGGCCGGCGATGGAATAATAGGCCTGCACCGTCTCGAAACGGGCATAACCCTTGCGTTCGGAAATACCGAGCGCTTTCGCCATCCGCCAGGCAGCCCAGTTGGAGAGCCCGATATAACGCACGAGGCCGCGCGATACGAGATCGTCGAGCGCCCGCAGCGTCTCGTCGATCGGCGTTACCGTGTCGGTGCCATGGATCTGGTAGAGATCGATATGGTTCATCTGCAGCCGTTCGAGGCTCTGCTCCACCGAATCCATGATGTGGCCGCGGGAGGCGCCGCGATCGTTGGGCTTGTCGCCCATCTGGCCATAGAATTTCGTGGCGATGACCACGTCCTTGCGCGGCACGCCGAGGTTTTTGATCGCCTGGCCGAGGATGATCTCTGACCGGCCCTCAGAATAGACATTCGCCGTGTCGATGAAGTTGACGCCGGCAGCCAGCGAGCGCTCGACGATCTTGTCGGCGGCGTCCTGATCGAGACCGGCGACGGCACTCCAGACGGCGCCTGTCTGGTTTTCGCCGAAGGTCATCGTGCCGAGGCAGAGTTCAGAGACGAAAAGACCGGTATTGCCCAATTGATTGTAGCGCATGGAGAGCTCCCGTGTGCACTGAAGATATGAAGCGATATATGCAGTCATTCGGAGCCGGATACGCACGCGGGCGCGTGCTGCCCGTAAGAAAAAGGGGCGTCGGGCTCCGGAACGCAATCTAGTCCGAATTCCCACCGCGTCAATCGGAGCCGCCTCCGTTTTTATCCTCACATTTCCGTGCGAAACAAAAAAGGGCGGCATAGGCCGCCCTCCCTTGGTCATTCCTGCCGACGAATGTCACCCGAACAGAACCAGACTGCTCCGCAGCGTCACCCAGACACCCCAGAGAAGCGGAATGCCGACCACGGCCCAGGCGATCGCCGCCTTGGCATCCAGACCACCGGTGCCGATGCCGAATGAGCCGGTCGGACCCGCATTCGCGGCAGCGGTCTTTGCCTGCAGCGAAGCGACTTCGTGGTCAGACATGAACCATTTGTCGGCAAGCGGACGGACCAGCGCGTTGGCGACCAGGCCCAGCACCAGCATGCCTGCGAGAATGTACATCGTGCCGGTATAGAGCGTCGGCCCGGCCGGCACGCCTGCGGTGAGCTGCGCTTCACGGATATAGTTGACGACGACGGGACCGAGAATGCCGGCGGTCGCCCAGGCCGTCAGCAGGCGGCCGTGGATGGCGCCGACGAACTGGGTGCCGAAGATATCCGCGAGATAGGCGGGGATGGTCGCAAAACCACCGCCATACATGGACAGTATGATGCCGAAGGCGAGCACGAAGAGTGCCTTGTTGCCCATGTCTGCAAGCGTCGGAGCGAGTGCATAAAGCACGATGCCCAGCACGAAGAACGTATAATATGTGTTCTTGCGGCCGATCTTGTCGGAGAGCGACGCCCAGAAGAAGCGCCCGCCGATATTGAACAGCGACAGGAGACCCGCAAAGCCGGCGGCGATCGTTGCGATCTGTGCCTTCTGGCTCGCATCGAGCTGGGAGAAGGTCAGGTTCGGCAGACCGATCAGCGATCCGGCGAAGATTTCCTGCAGCATCGGCGACGCCATGCCGATAACCCCGATACCGGCCGAAACGTTCAGGCAAAGCACTGCCCAGATCAGCCAGAACTGCTTGGTCTTGTGCGCATCGCGCAGGTGGACGTGCTTGGTGGTGATCATCGTCGTCTTGGAGACCGGAGGCGTCCAGCCTTCCGGACGCCAGCCGGCCGGCGGGATGCGATAGCCGAAGGCCCCGCCCATCATGAAGCAGAAATAGATCACCGCCATGCAGATGAAGGTCTGCCAGACGCCGACCGAAACATCGGTCTTGAAATAGTTCATCAAGAGGTTGGCAAGCGGAGCACCGATCATCGCACCGCCGCCGAAGCCCATGATCGCCATGCCCGTCGCCATGCCGCGACGGTCTGGGAACCACTTGATCAGCGTCGATACCGGCGAAATATAACCGAGGCCGAGGCCGACACCGCCGATCACGCCGGCGCCAACCCACATCAGCCACAGCTGGTGGGTCATGACGCCGATCGCGGCGACGATAATGCCGCCGCACCAGCAGCAGGCCGAGACGAAACCGGCCTTGCGCGGGCCGACCCGTTCCAGCCAGCCGCCCCAGATCGCCGCTGAGCAACCGAGCAGGACGAAGAACAGCGTGTAGATCCAGCCGAGGTCTGCGACACGCCAGTTGCAGCTTGTCGTGAACAGGGCCGAGATGAGGTTGAGGCTGGTGCAGGACGGGTCCTGCGCGGTACCCAAGGCGCGGGAGAGCGGCAGCCAGAAGACGCTGAAGCCGTAAGCCATGCCGATGCAAAGATGAATGGCCAAAGCTGCCGGCGGCACGAGCCAGCGATTGAAACCTGGTTTTGCGATAATACGTTCCCTGTCGAGGAGCCCGACATTGCCTGTCAGGCCCTCGTCCGTCGTTCCTGCAATTGCCATTTAAAATATCCTCCTCGGATGATGGCTAGGCTCTATCCCCCCTCCGGCCCCTCACCTGCCGGATGGATGAATTCATGCGGCGCTCTCCGGAATGCTTGGTTCGGAAAGCGATTCTCCTTCGGCGGGCCCCTTGCCGCCCGGTGCACCTTCCGCCGCATCCTGGCCGACCCCGACGCCGGATCCGACCTTGGTTTCCGGCCGGCGGATCAGCGTCGAGGCCTCGACGACGAGCGGCAGCAGCCCCGCCCCGCCCTTGTCGAGATGCTCGAAGAGGTGACGCCGCATGCGGGGCTCCCAGAACTTGTTGATATGCGTCGCGACGCCCTCGGCGCGCACCTTTTCCGGCTGCGAGAGGAAGAAGGTGGCGATCTGGTTGGCCATTCGGACCAGTTTGTCGAGCACCAGTTGCTCGGGGCTTTGGTCATGCGACATCGGCGACAACTCCAGTGACTATGCGATCGGTACGCGTGAAAATCTCGAAATCCTCGCCGCGGGTCAGCGCGATCAGCGTCATGCCCGCTGCTTCCGCCGTGCGGATGGCGAGCGCGGTCGGCGCGGAAATGGCGATCAGAACGGCACTTCCGAGGATCGCCGTCTTCTGCACCATCTCGACCGAGATCCGGCTGGTAACGACCACGACGCCATCTGATCCTTTGACGCCCTCGCGGATGACCGCTCCGGCAAGCTTGTCGAGCGCATTGTGGCGGCCGACATCCTCGCGGACGGCAACCAGTCCCTTGCCCGGTACGACGAAGCCGGCGCCGTGAACCGCATGGGTTTGCCGATGCAGCGGCTGCGCACTGTTGAGCGCCGCGACAGCTTCACTCACTTCTTTGGCACTGAGCACCATGGTCACTGCGGAAACATCCGGCACCGGACGCATGGCCTGCTCGATCGATTCAATACCGCAAAGCCCGCAACCGACCGGCCCTGCCATATGCCGCCGGCGGGCGCGCAGCGCGTCTTCCTTATCCTCGGCAAGCGTCACCTGGACATCGAGACCGGCACCTTCCTCGACCACGGAAATGCTCTCGATCTCCGCCATCGACGTGATGATGCCCTCGGTAAGACTGAAGCCGACCGCGAAATCCTCAAGGTCAGCGGGAGAACCCATCATCACCGCATGGGTCGACCCGCCATAGGAAAAGGCGATCGGCACCTCCTCCGGCACCACCCGCGAGCCGGCGCGGGTCACGCCGTTACGGCGGGTGATCTCGGGGGCGGTGGCGGTGGTTTTGAAGGAGGTCATCGGACGTCGGGGCAGGAATACCCCCCTCTGCCCTGCCGGGCATCTCCCCCACAAGGGGGGAGATTGGATGTAGCGACGCCTCGCCCGCCATTGACGGGGACGAATGAGCAAACTTGTGCCCAATGCTGAAGAATGCCGACGGCTCGTCTTGCTGATCTCCCCCCTTGTGGGGGAGATGCCGGCAGGCAGAGGGGGGTACCGCGGAGCACGCCCGGCATTTCCATCACTCAGCAGCCTCCAGCTTCCCCGCAATCCGCCGAGACCGCCGCGACAGTTCGTCGTAATCCTCCTGCCACTCGGTCGGGCCGTTGGAGGGCGACACCTGCACCGCCGTCACCTTGTATTCCGGGCAGTTGGTCGCCCAGTCGGAGAAGTCGGTGGTGATGACGTTCGCCTGCGTGTTCGGGTGATGGAACGTCGTATAGACCACGCCCGGCGCGACGCGATCGGTGATCAGTGCCCTGAGCGTCGTATCGCCCGAACGGCTGGCGAGCTTGATCCAGTCGCCTTCCTTGATGCCGCGCTGTTCGGCATCGTGCGGATGGATCTCCAGCCGGTCTTCCGCATGCCAGGTGACGTTTTCGGTACGCCGCGTCTGGGCACCGACATTGTACTGGGAGAGGATGCGGCCGGTGGTGAGCAGCAGCGGGAAGCGGGGACCGGTGCGTTCGTCGGTCGCCACATATTCGGTGCGGATGAACTTGCCCTTGCCGCGCACGAAACCATCGACGTGCATGATCGGCGAGCCGACCGGATGCGCCTCGTTGCACGGCCACTGAACCGAGCCCATCTTGTCGAGATAGTCGTAGGAAACAAGCGCGAAGCTCGGCGTCGACACGGCGATCTCGTCCATGATCTGAGACGGATGCGCGTAGTTCCAGTTCAATCCCATGGCCTGCGCCAGCTTCTGGGTGACTTCCCAGTCGGCATAACCGTTCTTCGGGCTCATCACCTTGCGAACCCGGTTGATGCGGCGCTCGGCATTGGTGAACGTGCCGTCCTTTTCGAGGAAGGTCGAACCCGGCAGGAAGACATGCGCGTAATTGGCGGTCTCGTTCAAAAAGAGGTCATGGACGACGACGCATTCCATCGCGGCGAGACCGGCCGAAACGTGCTTGGTGTCCGGGTCGGATTGCAGGATGTCTTCGCCCTGGATGTAGATGCCCTTGAACGTGCCTTCGACGGCCGCATCCAGCATGTTCGGAATGCGCAGGCCCGGTTCGTTGTTGAGCGTCACGCCCCACAGTTTTTCGAACGTGTCGCGGGTCGCGTCGTCCGAAATGTGACGATAGCCCGGCAGTTCGTGCGGGAAGGACCCCATGTCGCAGGAGCCCTGGACATTGTTCTGGCCACGCAGCGGGTTCACGCCGACGCCCGGACGACCGATATTGCCGGTGACCATGGCCAGGTTGGCGATCGCCATGACGGTCGTCGAACCCTGGCTGTGCTCGGTGACACCGAGGCCGTAATAGATCGCGCCATTACCGCCCTTGGCATAAAGCCGGGCCGCGCCGCGAACGAGATCCGCAGGTACGCCGGTATATTTCTCGGTCGCTTCCGGGCTGTGTGCGTCTTCCGAAACGAAACCGGCCCAGTCCTCGAATTCAGACCAATCGCAACGTTCGCGGATGAACTTCTCGTCGAACAGGCCTTCCGTGACGATGACATGCGCAAGCGCCGTCAGCACGGCGACGTTGGTGCCGGGCTGCAGCGGCAGGTGATAATCTGCCTCCACATGCGGCGTGCGCACCAGATCGATGCGGCGCGGATCGATGACGATCAGCTTTGCGCCCTGGCGCAGCCGCTTCTTGAGGCGCGAGCCGAACACCGGATGGCCATCGGTCGGGTTGGCGCCGATGACGATGACGACGTCGGTATGCTCGACCGAGTCGAAATTCTGTGTGCCGGCAGACGTGCCGAAGGCCTGGCCGAGGCCGTAGCCGGTCGGCGAATGACAGACGCGGGCGCAGGTATCGACATTGTTGTTGCCGAAGCCGGCGCGGATCAGCTTCTGGACGAGGAAAGTCTCCTCGTTGGTGCAGCGCGACGAGGTGATGCCGCCGATCGATTCACGACCGTACTGATACTGGATGCGGCGGAACTCGGAAGCCACGTGCGAAAAGGCCTCTTCCCAGGTCACTTCCCGCCACGGATCGGAGATATTCTCGCGGATCATCGGGTTGAGGATGCGGTCCTTGTGGGTCGCGTAGCCATAGGCGAAACGCCCCTTGACGCAGGAATGGCCACGGTTTGCCTGGCCGTCCTTCCACGGCACCATGCGCACGAGCTCCTCGCCGCGCATTTCCGCCTTGAAGGAGCAGCCGACGCCGCAATAGGCGCAGGTGGTGACTTCCGAATGTTCCGGCTGGCCGATCGCGATGACCGACTTTTCGGTGAGTGTCGCGGTCGGACAGGCCTGCACGCAGGCGCCGCAGGAAACGCATTCGGAATCAAGGAAAAGTTCGTGGGCACCGGGCGAGACCCGGCTGCCGAAGCCGCGACCCTCGATCGTCAGCGCGAACGTGCCCTGCACTTCTTCGCAGGCGCGCACGCAACGGGAGCAGACGATGCATTTTGATGGATCGTAGGTGAAGTAGGGGTTCGACTCGTCCTTCGGCATCCACTTGGCGTTGATCGCGCCATCGTTGCGGGCTCTGACATGGTTGTCGCCCTCATAGCCGTAACGCACGTCGCGAAGGCCCACGGCACCCGCCATGTCCTGCAATTCGCAATCCCCGTTGGCGGCGCAGGTGAGACAGTCGAGCGGGTGGTCGGAGATATAGAGCTCCATCACGCCCCGGCGGATGTCCTTCAGCCGCCCGGTCTGGGTGTGCACGACCATGCCCGGCATGACCGGCGTGGTGCATGAGGCCGGCGTTCCGTTGCGCCCCTCGATCTCGACGAGACAGAGGCGGCAGGAGCCGAAGGCGTCGACCATGTCGGTGGCGCAGAGTTTTGGTACCTTGATGCCGGCCTCCATCGAGGCGCGCATGATCGAGGTACCCTCCGGCACGGTGATGGCGCGGCCGTCGATGGTAAGCGTTACCTGGGCTTCGGAACGCGAGGCCGGTGTGCCGTAGTCGATTTCATGAACGAGGGACATGATGTTACTCCGCCGCTTCGATAAGGGGTGCCGGAGAAAAATCCTCCGGGAAATGGTTCATCGCACTCATCACCGGATAGGGCGTAAACCCGCCGAGCGCGCAGAGGGAGCCGAACTTCATCGTGTTGCAAAGGTCGGCGAGCAGCGCCTTGTTCTTCTCCGGCTCGATCCCTTGCGCGATCTTGTCGGCCGTTTCGACGCCGCGGGTCGAACCGATCCGGCAGGGCGTGCACTTGCCGCAGCTCTCGATGGCGCAGAATTCCATCGCGAACCGCGCCTGCTTGAGCATGTCGGCCGAATCGTCGAACACGGTGATGCCGGCATGGCCGATCAGCCCGTCCTTCGCAGCAAAGGCCTCATAGTCGAACGGCGTATCGAACAGCGCCCGCGGGAAATAGGCGCCGAGGGGGCCGCCCACCTGCACTGCCCTGACCGGCCGGCCAGTCGCCGTGCCGCCCCCGATATGATCGACGATCTCGCCGAGAGACAGGCCAAAGGCCGTTTCGTAAAGCCCTCCGTATTTGACGTTGCCGGCGATCTGGATCGGGATCGTGCCGCGCGACCGGCCCATGCCGAAGTTTTTGTAGAACTCGGCACCGCGGTCCATGATGACCGGCACCGAAGCGAGCGAAATGACGTTGTTGACCACGGTCGGGCGGCCGAGAAAACCCTGCAGCGCCGGCAGCGGCGGCTTGGCGCGCACGATACCGCGCTTGCCTTCCAGCGAATTCAGCAGCGAGGTCTCCTCGCCGCAGACATAGGCCCCGGCGCCGGAGCGGATCTCCATGTCGAAGGCATGAGCGGACCCCATCACCGACGCTCCGAGAATCCCCGCGGCGCGGGCGATCTCGACGGCTTCTGTCATCGTCGCGATCGCATGCGGATATTCCGAGCGGGTGTAGACATAACCCTTGGTGGCGCCCGTCGCGATGCCGGCGATGATCATGCCTTCGATCAGCACGAAGGGATCACCTTCCATGATCATCCGGTCGGCGAATGTGGCACTGTCGCCCTCGTCCGCATTGCAGACGATGTATTTCTGCGGCCCGGCCGCATCCATTACCGTCTTCCACTTGATGCCGGTCGGGAAGCCGGCACCGCCGCGGCCGCGAAGGCCGCTATCGGTCACCTGGGCGACGATCTGCGCCTGCGTCATCGCGATCGCATTTTCGAGACCCTTCAGGCCCTGATACTGGCGATAGTCGTCGAGCGACAGTGGATCGGTAACGCCGCAACGGGAAAAAGTCAGTCGCGTCTGCTGACGCAGGAACGGGATGTCCTTCGTGGGTCCGAGATGCAAAGCATGCTCTGCACCTTCCAGAAAACCGGCATCGAACAGACCCTTGACATCGCCGGCCTTGACCGGCCCGTAGGCGATACGCTCATGCTCCGTGCGCACCTCGACCAACGGCTCCAGCCAGAACATGCCGCGCGAGCCATTGCGCACGACTTTCGCATCAAGGCCGCGGGCCGCAATCTCCTGGGCAATCGCTCTCGCCACCTTCTCGGCGCCGAGCGCCAACGCCGCAGCATCGCGCGGAACGAAAATCGTCACCGTCATCGGCGTGCCTCCGCAACGATGTCGCCAAGACAGTGCTCATCGACGCGGCCAAAAACTTCGCCGTCGAGCATGGCGGCGGGCGCGCAGGCGCAGAGCCCGAGACAGTAGACCGCTTCGAGCGTCACCGCACCGTCAAGCGTCGTCTGGTGGAAGTCGATCCCGAGAAGCTGCCGGGCGCGGTCCGCAATGCGGTCGCTGCCCATCGACTGGCAGGCTTCGGCGCGACAGAGTTTCAGCACATGCCGGCCAGCCGGGTGGTCGCGGAATTCGTGATAGAAGGTGACGACGCCATGCACTTCGGCGCGCGACAGGTTGAGTTCGCTGGCGATGACCGGCTTCACCTCTTCCGGCACATAACCGAATTCCGCCTGGATCGCATGCAGGATCGGCAGCATCGGGCCTTCCAGATGCTTCAGATCCCTGATGATCTGAAGCGACCGCTCGGTGAACTCACCAGCGGAAATTCGCATATTCATGGTCTGTAGCCTCCCAGCTGATCCGTTTCCGGCACCGTGGCGTCGGCGCCACCATGCTCCTATGCGGATCAGAAAGCCGACGAAGTTGTCCGACAATCGTACTTCGCCTACTGGGAATGGAATGTCGCAACCGGGGCCTCAACCGTCAATAAAGGAGATCGGTTACGCGATAGAAAAAAGCTATCAAGCCATGGCCGCGGGAGTGAGGCTGCGAGCCTCGTGAAGCAGGGCCGACACCAGCGGCGTAAACGGCTCTCGGTGTGTCGCAACCAGTCCCACGATATGCGTGGCTTCCGGATCGACAATCGGGATCGTCCTGATTTCTTTTGTAAACCCGAATGATCGCGCCACGTTGCGCGGCATGATGCTCGCCCAGCGCCCGGTCCCCACATGCGAGAGAAGCACCACCATGGAGTTCGATTCGAGCATCGGCTTCACCGTCACCCCGGCTTCCGCGAGGTGCTGGTTGATGATCCGGCGGTTCTGCATGTCGGGCGTCAATAGACAGAGCCTAAGATCGGCCATCTCCTTCCAGGTGACGCTTTCCCGATCCGCATAGGGCGCCCCCTCGGCCGTCACCAGATTGTAGCGCTCCGCGTAAAGCGGCACGCTCGTCACACGGCCCAGCGGTTCGTTGTCGAGGTAGGTAATGCCCGCGTCGATCTCGAAATTGTCGAGCTGCGAAAGCACCTGCAGGGAATTGCGCGAGACGACGGAAAAGGTGACCTCCGGGTGCTTGGCCTGGAACGGCTCGGTCAGTCTGGGGATCATCGCCAGCGCCGTCGGGATCGACGCCAGCCTTATATGGCCGACAAGGCCCTTGCGGGCGGCACGCATTTCCTCGCGCATGGTGCGTGCATCGCCGACGATGCGTTTTGCCCATTCCAGCACCCGCTGGCCCTCCGGCGTCAGGCCCTGGTAACGCGAGCCCCGCACCACCAGCTGCACGCCGAGGCTCTCCTCGAGCTGGCGGATCGCAGCCGAAAGCGAGGGCTGCGAGATGCCGCATTCCTCCGCCGCCCGGCCGAAATGGCTCTCGCGCGCCAGGGCAATGAAAAATTCCAGCTTGTCGATCATCGCGTTCCTCCGCCGACAAGGGCTAACAAGATGGCGCGGTACATACAAGCAGTCATCCGGTTACCACGATAGTCGCCTGGAGCCGACCACCGCCCAAAGAAAAAGGCGGCCTTTCGGACCGCCTCGATCTTTCGCAGAGAATTTTGAAGTATCAGGCCGGATTGACGACGCCGTTGAGGTGCGTCAGTTCCGCGAGGAACTGCTCGAGCTTCGTCTTGTGCTCGTCGGTCTGCGCGTGGTTAATCTCGGCCTGGATCGTGTCGATCCGCTTCTGCAGCGTTGCGTGGGTCAGCTCGCTCACCGGAACCGCGGATTCGGCAAGCAGCGTGCAGCCGGTCGGCAGAATGTCTGCGAAACCGCCGAAAACGACGTATTTGTTGACCTGGCCGGAGGCAAGCTTCACCGAAACGACACCCGGCTTGATCGTCGTCATCGTCGGCGCGTGATTGGCAAGCACCGTCATTTCGCCAAGCGTCGCCGGGATCACCACTTCGGTGACCTTTTCCGAGACGAGCAGGCGCTCGGGCGAAACCAGTTCAAAGTTGAAAGCCTCGGCCATGAAGGTCCACTTTCTCAGCGTGTTTTATGCGGCAAAAGGCGCACCGGAGATCGTCCCGCGCGCCATCTCGTTCAGGATCAAGCGGCTTCGGCCAGCTTCTTGGCCTTTTCGACGGCTTCTTCGATCGAGCCGACCATGTAGAAGGCCGCTTCCGGAAGATGGTCGTAGTCGCCGTTCACGAGGCCCTTGAAGCCCTTGATCGTGTCTTCGAGCGCGACCAGCTTGCCCGGCGAACCGGTGAAGACTTCGGCCACGAAGAACGGCTGGGACAGGAAGCGCTCGATCTTGCGGGCACGGGCTACCGTCATCTTGTCGTCTTCGGACAGTTCGTCCATGCCAAGGATGGCGATGATGTCCTGGAGAGACTTGTAACGCTGCAGGGTCGATTGGACCTTACGGGCGATCTCATAATGCTCTTCGCCGACGACCAGCGGGTCGAGCATGCGCGAGGTGGAGTCGAGCGGGTCGACGGCCGGATAGATGCCCTTTTCGGCGATCGAACGCGACAGAACCGTCGTTGCGTCCAAGTGGGCGAACGAGGTAGCCGGTGCCGGGTCGGTCAAGTCGTCGGCGGGAACGTAGATCGCCTGAACCGAGGTGATCGAGCCCTTGGTCGTGGTGGTGATGCGTTCCTGCATCTGGCCCATGTCGGTGGCGAGCGTCGGCTGATAGCCCACGGCCGAAGGAATACGGCCGAGCAGAGCGGACACTTCCGAACCTGCCTGGGTGAAGCGGAAGATGTTGTCGACGAAGAACAGAACGTCCTGGCCCTTGTCGCGGAAGTCTTCAGCGATCGTCAGACCGGTCAGAGCGACGCGAGCGCGGGCGCCCGGCGGTTCGTTCATCTGGCCGTAAACGAGCGCTGCCTTGGAGCCTTCGCCGCCGCCGTGCTTGTTGACGCCAGATTCGATCATTTCGTGATAAAGGTCGTTGCCCTCGCGGGTACGCTCACCGACGCCTGCGAACACGGAATAACCGCCGTGTGCCTTCGCGACGTTGTTGATGAGCTCCATGATCAGAACCGTCTTGCCGACGCCTGCACCGCCGAAGAGGCCGATCTTGCCGCCCTTTGCGTAAGGCGCAAGAAGGTCGACGACCTTGATGCCGGTAACCAGGATCTGGCCTTCGGTCGACTGCTCGACGTAGGAAGGCGCTTCCTGGTGGATGGCGCGCTTGCCGGACGTGACCAGCGGACCGGCTTCGTCGACGGGCTCGCCGATGACGTTCATGATGCGGCCGAGCGTTTCCGGACCGACCGGAACGGTAATCGGAGCGCCGGTATCCGTGACGTGCTGACCACGAACCAGACCTTCGGTCGAGTCCATTGCGATGGTGCGGACGGCGCTTTCGCCGAGGTGCTGCGCGACTTCGAGAACAAGGCGGTTGCCGTTGTTGTCGGTTTCAAGCGCGTTCAGGATCGCCGGCAGTTCGCCGTCGAAAGTGACGTCGACGACAGCGCCGATAACCTGGGTCACCTTGCCGAGGGACGTGCCCGTTGCGGTAGCCATGATTCTTACCCTCTTTCTTTACCTCAGAGCGCTTCCGCGCCCGAAATGATTTCGATAAGTTCCTTGGTGATCTGTGCCTGGCGCTGACGGTTGTAGGAGAGCGTCAGCTTGTTGATCATGTCACCGGCATTGCGCGTCGCGTTGTCCATTGCGGACATCTGCGCGCCATAGAAGGAAGCGTTGTTTTCGAGCAGAGCCCGGAAGATCTGGATCGCGACGTTCTTCGGCAGCAGGTCTTCGAGGATTTCCTCTTCGCTCGGCTCGTATTCGTAGAGCGCCGAGGAGGCATCCGCAGCCTGCGTCGCATCGAACGTGGCCGGGATGATCTGCGAGGCGGTCGCCACCTGCGAGATCACCGACTGGAAGCGTGCGTAGAACAGCGTCGCGATGTCGAATTCGCCGGCATTGTAGAGCGCGAGCACCTTGTGTGCCACCTCGTCGGCCTGGGCGAAACCGAGCTGCTTGATTTCGCGGAACGTCACGTAGTCGACGATGTTGTCCTTGAACGTGCGGCGCAGGATGTCGTTGCCCTTGCGGCCGACGGTGATGATCTTCACCATCTTGCCCTGGGCAAGCAGTTTCAATGCGTGATCGCGGGCGAGACGGATGATCGAGGAGTTGAAGCCCCCGGCCAGACCGCGTTCGCCGGTCGCGACGATCAGCAGATGAACCTGATCCTTGCCCGTGCCCGAGAGCAGCAGCGGCGCTTCCGCATTGCCGGCATTGGCGGCCGAAAGGCCGGCCAGCACCTTGGTCATGCGTTCCGCGTAAGGACGGGCGGCCTCGGCCGCCTCCTGAGCACGGCGCAGCTTCGCCGCGGCGACCATTTTCATCGCCTTGGTGATCTTCTGCGTCGCCTTGACGGAGGCGATCCGGTTTTTCAGATCCTTAAGTGAAGGCATCCGTTATCGGTCCTCGAGCTTGATCTGTTCTCAGGCGAAAGACTTGGCGTAGCTGTCGAGAGCGGCCTTCAGCTTCGCACGCGTGTCGTCGGAAAGCTGCTTCTCGGTGCGGATCGCATCGAGGATAGCCTTGCCTTCGGAACGCAGGTACGAGAGGAGGCCCTGCTCGAACTTGCCAACCTGGGCGACCGCGATCTTGTCGAGGTAGCCGTTGACGCCGGCGAAGATCACAGCGACCTGCTCTTCCGTCTTCAGCGGAGCGAACTGCGGCTGCTTCAGGAGTTCCGTCAGGCGTGCACCACGGTTCAGAAGGCGCTGCGTTGAGGCGTCGAGGTCGGAGCCGAACTGGGCAAAGGCGGCCATTTCGCGATACTGGGCGAGTTCGCCCTTGATTGAGCCGGCAACCTGCTTCATCGCCTTGATCTGCGCGGCCGAGCCGACGCGGGAAACCGACAGACCGACGTTAACGGCCGGGCGGATACCCTGGTAGAACAGGTCGGTTTCAAGGAAGATCTGGCCGTCGGTGATCGAGATCACGTTGGTCGGAATGAAGGCCGAAACGTCGTTACCCTGGGTTTCGATGACCGGCAGAGCCGTCAGCGAACCATTGCCGCGCTCGTCGGAAAGCTTTGCAGCGCGCTCCAGGAGGCGGGAATGCAGGTAGAAGACGTCGCCCGGATAAGCTTCGCGGCCCGGCGGGCGGCGCAGCAGCAGCGACATCTGACGATAGGCGACAGCCTGCTTGGAAAGGTCGTCGTAACCGATCAGCGCGTGCTGGCCGTTGTCACGGAAGTATTCGCCCATGGCGCAGCCGGCGAACGGCGCGAGATACTGCATCGGAGCCGGATCGGAAGCGGTCGCAGCAACGATGATCGAGTACTGCAGAGCGCCGCGCTCTTCGAGAACCTTCACGAACTGGGCAACCGTCGAGCGCTTCTGGCCGATAGCGACGTAGACGCAGAACAGCTTTTCCGAGTCCGGGCCGTTATCGTGAATGGCCTTCTGGTTGAGGATCGTATCGAGGATGATCGCGGTCTTGCCGGTCTGGCGGTCGCCGATGACCAGCTCGCGCTGGCCGCGACCGACCGGGATGAGGGCGTCGATGGCCTTGAGGCCGGTCGACATCGGCTCATGAACCGACTTGCGCGGGATAATGCCCGGAGCCTTGACGTCGACGCGCGAACGGCGGGTCGCATTGATCGGGCCCTTGCCGTCGATCGGGTTGCCGAGCGCGTCAACGACGCGGCCGAGCAGTTCCGGACCGACCGGAACGTCGACGATGGCGCCGGTCCGCTTGACGATGTCGCCTTCCTTGATCGCACGGTCGGAACCGAAGATGACGACGCCGACATTGTCGGCTTCGAGGTTCAGCGCCATACCACGGATGCCGCCCGGGAATTCGACCATCTCGCCGGCCTGGACATTGTCCAGACCGTAGACGCGGGCAATGCCGTCGCCGACGGACAGAACCTGTCCGACTTCGGAAACTTCAGCCTCCTGGCCGAAATTCTTGATCTGGTCTTTCAGAATTGCGGAAATTTCCGCGGCGCGGATATCCATCAGCCAACCTCTTTCAGTGCAAGCTTAAGGGTGGAAAGTTTGGTGCGAAGGGAAGTATCGATCTGACGAGAACCGACCTTGACGACCAGTCCGCCGAGGATCGACGGGTCGATGGTCACGGCGATTGCCACGTCCTTGCCGGTTACGCCCTTCAGCGCCGACTTGAGTTCGTTTTCCTGCGCCTGGGAAAGCGCATGCGCCGAGGTGACCTCGGCTGTGATTTCACCGCGATGCTCTGCGGCGATCTGGCGGAAGGCGCGGATCATGCCGGGCATCGCGAAAAGGCGACGATTGCCGGCAACGACCTTCAGGAAATTGGCCACGAGACCGGAAATGCCAGCCCGCTCGGCAACGGCGAGAACGGCCTTCTGCTGATCTTCGGCGGAAAATACCGGGCTTGCGACCAGGCGTCGCAGGTCTTCACTCTCATCCAGCAGCGCCTGAAAACGATCAAGATCGGCACCGACCTTGTCGATCGAACCGGCCTCAAGGGACAGTTCGAAAAGCGAGGAAGCATAACGCTCCGCTACACCGGAAATAAGCTGGGACGTGTCAGCCACGGGCACAGTTTCCCTGTATTGCCATCCAAGCGCCAGACCCTACGGGAGAGGTGAAGCAAGAGCTTGAAATCGTTTGATTTTTTCTCAGAACCTGCAGAGCTTGCGCACTACCCTTTCCGACTTTCGCGGTCCGTCTAGCATAGGCTGTAAGGACTCGCAACACGCCTGATAACGGAAAAAGCCGGACACGCAAGGGCTGAGAGCGATTTTATACCGGAAGCGGCAGGATTTTCGGCAGGCCGAGGCTCATAGTCTTTACGTGAGGCCTCAAAGATAGCCGAAGACATAGGCGAGCGGCCCGCCGGCAAGTACAACCTGAAGTAAGGAAAATGCAATATTTCTAAGGGTGAAGCCACGATCGAGCGCACAGGACATCAACCGTCCGAGAGCGGCAAATCCGAGCGCTATTCCGAGCGTCATGTAGATCCAGTCCTGGGCCAGCATGATCGCCGCAAGGCCGAATCCGAGATGGTGGGCACCGGTCGAGCGGACGGCCGCATACCCTTCCGGCCGTACCTCGCCGATCTGGAACGCGGTCAGGCGCAGAACGACGGCGGGAAACAGGAAAACGAGAAGGCCGAGTGCTGCGGTTGCCGCCGCACAGACAAAGGCCACCTGCTCGCCGAGTTCAGTGGGAAAATAGAGTTCCATGTCGCCTCGCACCATTCGAATCGCCAGATTCTAGCGCAAGCGGTAAACAAGTCGCAAAGAAGCTACAGAAAACTCTGCGGGTCGAT
Source organism: Neorhizobium vignae (assembly GCF_000732195.1). Lineage (GTDB taxonomy): Bacteria > Pseudomonadota > Alphaproteobacteria > Rhizobiales > Rhizobiaceae > Neorhizobium > Neorhizobium vignae. Next base: position 275,429 of record NZ_JNNU01000006.1, on the reverse strand, counting down.
ATCGAGCTGGATCTGCACCGAGCCGCGCTGTTTCGGGCCGTTTTCCATCATCGCCCGCAGAAACGCCTGCATGTCGGAATTGCGCCGTCCATGCACCAGCAGCCGGAAGCGATGCCGGCCGCGCACCAGCGCCAGCGGCGCTTCCGCCGGACCGAGCACCGAAATGCCGGTGACCTTCGGCGCGGCGGCCCGCAAGCCTCTCGCATGGGTTTCCGCGTCCGCGCGGGTCTCGGCAGAGACGATCAGCGAGGCCAGCCGGCCGAAAGGCGGCAGGATCGCCTTTTCCCGTTCGGCGATCTCGCGTTCGTAAAAAGCCCCGGCATCGCCCGAGACGATCGCCTGCATCACCGGATGCTGCGGCTGGAAGGTCTGCAGCAGGCCATGGCTCTTGAGACCGGTTCGCCCGGCGCGACCCGTCACCTGGCTCAGAAGCTGGAAGGTGCGCTCCGCGGCGCGCGGATCGCCGTTGGACAGGCCGAGATCGGAATCGACAATGCCGACCAGCGTCATCAGCGGAAAGTTATGGCCCTTGGCGACGAGCTGCGTGCCGATGACGATATCCGCCTCGCCCTTGGCGATCGCCTCCAGCTCGATCCGCATGCGCTTGACGCCGCCAAGCAGATCGGACGACATGACAATCGTGCGCGCCTCCGGAAAATGCTTCTCCACTTCCTCGGCAATGCGCTCGACGCCCGGCCCGCAGGCGACGAGGTGGTCGAGCGTACCGCATTCCGGGCAGGCTTCCGGGGTCCGTTCCGAATAACCGCACTGATGGCACTGGATCTGGTTCTTGAACCGGTGCTCCACCAGCCAGCTCGAACATTGCGGACACTGGAACCGGTGGCCGCAGACGCGGCAGAGCGTCAGCGGCGCATAACCGCGCCGGTTGAGGAAGAGCAGCGACTGCTCGCCTCTCTCAAGAGTCTTCTTCATGGCGCGCAGCAGTACCGGCGACAGGAAGCCGCCGCGCTCCGGCGGATGGCGGCGCATGTCGATCAGGTGCAGGTCCGGCATCGCCGCATCGCCGAAACGGGTCGGCAGGTGCACGGTGTTGTAGCGGCCGGCCAGGCCGTTGACCTGGCTCTCCACCGACGGCGTCGCCGAGACGAGCACGATCGGAAAATCGCCGATCCGGGCCCGCACCACCGCCATGTCGCGCGCGTTGTAGAAGACCCGATCCTCCTGCTTGTAGGCCGGGTCGTGCTCTTCATCGACGATGATCAGGCCGAGATCCTCGAAGGGCAGGAACAGCGCTGAGCGCGCACCTGCCACCACCTTCACCTCCCCGGTCACCACGCCGCGCCAGACCTTTTCGCGCATGCGGGGCGCCAGATCCGAATGCCATTCGCCTGGCTTGGCGCCGAACCGCTCCTGGAAACGTTCGAGGAAGCTCGAGGTCAGCGCGATTTCCGGCAGCAGGATCAGCACCTGCTTTCCGCGCCTCAAGGTTTCGGCGATCGCCTCGAAATAGACTTCCGTCTTGCCCGAGCCGGTAACGCCGTCGATCAGCGAGGCGGAAAAGCCACCCGCCCGGATCGACTCCAGGATGTCCACGGACGCCTGTTTCTGCGGTCCCTCGATGCGCGGGCTGATATAATCCGGATCGGGCATCGCCACGACCGGCGGCGGGGGCAGGAATACGGTTTCGAAAATCCCCTGTGCGGTCAGCCCGTCGATGACGCTCATCGAGACGCCGGCGGCATGCGCCAGCCCGCTGCGTGTCCACGGAATTTCTTCTTCGCCAGCGAGATCGAGCACGCGAGCACGCGCCGGGGTCAGCCGCTCCGGCTGACCGCCGAGATAGCGAAGACCTTCGACCATCGGCTCGGGATCGAGTGCTGCCGGCGCCCGGATCGCCATGCGCGCGACCAGGCCCGGCGGCGACAGCGTGTAGCTCGCCACCCAGTCGATGAAATCGCGCATCTCCTTGGAGAGCGGCGGGCAATCGAAGACCAGGGTCAGCGGCCTTAGCTTCTTGGGGTCGAGCTTGTCGTCGTTGTCGCCGTCCCAGACGACGCCGATCAATTGCCGCGGGCCGACCGGCACCTGAACCACCGAACCGGGCTCCACATGCACGCCGTCCGGCACGGCATAGCTATAGGCGACCGGCACCGGCAGCGGCACCAGAACCGGCACCACCCTCGCCAATGACGGCGCTTCAAACAGCGAACCGAAGAGATCGGACGAATCTATCCCCATGGGCGGCGACCATGCCCAAACATGGAACAAAAGGGAACCCTAAACGGGACTACTCGTCCCCGTCTTCCCCGTCGATGACGCCGGTCAGCCGCATGCCGTCGATCCAGGTGGCGCCCTCCTTTCGGATCACCCGCCGCGGCCGCGTGCCGCAACGCTCCCGAACGGCCGACGCAAGCGGTTCGGAATGGGTGACGATCCAGATCTGGCTGTGGCGGGCGGCCTGGGCGATCATATCGGCGAGCGGCGGCAGCATGTCCGGATGCAGGCTCGCCTCCGGCTCGTTGAGCGCGATCAGCGGCGGCTGGCGATAGGACATCAGGGCCGCGGCGAGCCCGAGGAAACGGATCTGGCCATCGGAAAGCTCGCGCGGCTGAAAAATCCGTTTGGGGAAATCGGGAAATACCAGACCGAATTCCGCATATTCACCCGGCTCAGGCACGTGCAGTTTCGCCCCGCCAAGAGCCGCAGCGACGGCGCTGTCGAGCTCCACCGTGTCCCCGCGGGTATGGACGAGCGTCGCGAACACCGCCGCCATGTTACCACCGTCCTGATCGAGCAGCGGCGAGGTAACGGCAAGGCAGGGCCGCCGCAGGGCGGAATCCCTATCCGTTCGAAAACCATGGAAGAACCGCCAGCCGTCGATCAATCGCCGAAAAGCGCCGACTTCCGGATAGTGGCCGGCATCGCCGAGCAGGGCGATCGCCGTTTCCGAGGTCATCGCCTTTTCGGGATACTCCTCCATCCGACCGCTTTTCCCGCGCACCATGATTCCCGGCCCGGTGCGTTTCATCATCGTCACGGGCCGCGAACCGGTTTCAACGACAAGCTCCTCCTCCTTCACCTGCGGCTCGAAGGCAAAGCCCGCCGCATCGATAGGCGGACGAAGCCCCGCCTCGACCCGGTAGCGGAACGTCACCGCCCGCTCTTCATCAAGAACCTCGACTTCGAGCTTGATGCGGAAATTCTTCTCCTGCCGGCGAGGGCCGGACCAGAGCGCCGAGGCCATCCCGCCTTCGGCCGCGATCTCATAGGCCAGATTGCCGCGCACCGCGGCCTGCACGAGCTGCAGGGCGCGATAGAGATTGGACTTGCCGACGCCGTTCTCGCCTATGAACAGATTGACACCTGCCAGATCCATGCGGATCGAGCGCAGCGAGCGGTAATTGGCGGCAAACATCGAGCGAAGCAGCATCTTCCATTCCTAACCGAAGAGCCGGATGGAAAAAATACCGCCGAGCCCTCGCTTCACGCCGCCGACGCCGTCCGCGCCTTCTCGTCGGGCTTGAACACCGCATCGCCATCGGCGGCAAGTTCGAACACCGTGTGCTGTTCCAGCGCCTTGGTGACCTCCGTCATATCGCCATCCAGCGCACTCGGGGGGATCATCTGGCCGACGGTGAAATCGAAATGATCGCCCTTCTTGTTCAGGAGCTCGTGGAACACCGTCATGTCGCGCAGTTCCGTCGACCATTTGGCAAACCAATAGAACAGGCCGGAATTGCGCGCGCGCATGTGGATCGGCAGGATCGGCAGGTTGTATTTGCGGGCGAGACTGACGGCGGATGTTTTCCACGGCCGCTCGTTCAGCCGGCCATCCGCCCAATAGGCGATGCGCCCCGAGGGAAACAGCACCATGACCTTGCCGTCCTCGATGGTCTTGTTGGTCAGAACCAGCGTCTCGCGCGCCTTCAGCTTGGTCTTGTATTCCTCCCGCCATTCGACGGGGATGATCATCTCGGAAAAACGCGGATTGACGCGCACCGCATCGCGGTTGGCGAACACCATCATGTCCGGACGGCGCGACTTCAGGAGGTCGAAGACGGCAACCCCGTCGGCAATCCCGGTCGGATGGTTGCTAACGAGAATGAAGCCGCCCTTTTCGGGAATGCGCTCCGCGTTGGCGACCGTCACATCCAGCTTCAGGAGGTCGCTCATGTATTCGAAGCACTGGAAGCCGCTGAGCGTCGAGATGTCGTTGGCGAATTTGATCGCCCGTCCATAACGCAGCAGCGTGTAGAGAAATGGCCGCATCACCGGCCAGAGCGGATTCTGGACGATGCGCTGGCCGCGTTCGGCGATCAGCGTGTCGACGATGTGACCGGGTCTGCCTTGTGAAACGAGGGCGATTGTTTCCGCGAACTGTCCAAAAGTGGTCGTAGAATCACGGCGCGCCATAGAAACTCCCGCAGGCAGGACCTGCTTGGTATGGCAGCCCCGTATGATCGAACGATGACATCGTTACCCACGACTAAGGCAGTCTTAGGGATTTCGTAACGCCGTCCAGAGCAATCTGGGGCGCAACCAATCCGAATTCAACGGGGCCGACAGTGAATGAGCTGCTGATTATCGCCGCACCCGATCTCGTGGAAAAACGTCGCGAATGGTTGGAGAGCCTGGCAAACGAACGCCGGCTGTCGGACAACACGCTCGATGCCTATGAACGCGATACGCGGCAGTTTTTGACGTTTCTGACCCGACATCTGGCAGGTCCCGCAAAAATTTCCGATATCCACACCCTGCGCCCGGCCGACCTGCGTGCTTTCCTGGCTGCGCGCCGCCGCGACGGTTCCGGAGCAAGGTCGCTCGGCCGGCATCTCGCGGGGCTTCGTTCATTTCTTCGTTATCTTGAGCGCAAGGGCCTGGTGAACGCCGCAGCCGCCGGTGCCATCCGCGCTCCGAAGCAGCCGAAGTCCCTGCCAAAGCCGCTGACCGACCGCCAGGCGCTCAACCTCGTCACGACAGGCGCCCAATTGCAGGAAGAGCCGTGGGTCGCCGCCCGCGATGCCGCCGTGCTGGCCCTGCTCTACGGCTGCGGCCTGCGCATCTCCGAGGCCTTGGGTCTCAGGCCGACAGACCTGCTGCCTGGCGCGACAACTCTGCGGATCACCGGCAAGGGCGGCAAGACCCGCCTGGTGCCGCTGCTGCAGGCGGTATTCGATGCCGTCGCCACCTACACGAAACTCTGCCCCTACCATCTGGAAGCCGAAAAGCCGCTGTTTCGCGGCGCTCGCGGCGGTCCACTGCAGCCGGCGATCATCCAGCGGGAAATGCAGAAGCTCAGGAGCGCCTTCGGACTGCCGGAGACGGCAACGCCGCATGCGCTGCGGCATTCCTTTGCAACCCATCTGCTCGCCGGCGGCGGCGACCTGCGCACCATCCAGGAACTGCTCGGCCATGCCAGCCTTTCGACGACCCAGGTCTATACCGGCGTCGATTCCTCGAGGCTTCTGGAAGTCTACGACCGTGCCCACCCCCGTGCGTAGCCCCTAGATCTGCCTGAACGAAGTTTTAACCAGTTGCGTTAAGCGCTTGTGCAGCCGCCATCGCTAATATGCCGGCAACTTTCAGACGGATGACATGATGACTCCCGCCTTTGCCTCTTCCACCGGCGCTTTGGTCAAGCGCGCCCAAGGTTTCGTGCTGTGGCTGATCGCGGCCGCCCACGTCGTGGCACTTGCCTCTCTCCTTCTCGTCCTCGCATCGCTGTCGCCTGCATGGGCGGAAACGCCCGCATGCGACGGCCGGAACCTCCTCGAAGAGATGAAGGCGGAAAAGTCGCCGCTCTACGACCAGATCATCGCGGAAGGCGCCAAGGTGCCGAACGGCAAGGGCATCTTCTGGAAGATCGAGAAGGACGGGCTGGCGCCATCCTATCTGCTCGGCACCATGCATGTGTCCGATCCGCGGGTTCTGAAAATGCCGCTCGGCGCCGCGGAAGCCCATTCCAAGGCGAAAACCATCGTCATCGAATCCGACGAGGTCATCGACGAGAAGAAGGCGATGGCCAAGATGCTGGCCAAACCGGAACTGATGATGCTGACGGACGGCAGCACGATCGATTCGCTCTTGTCGAAGGACGATGTCGCTCTGCTCGAAACCGGCCTGAAGGCACGCGGAGTGCCGCTCTCTGCCGTTTCGCGCATGCGGCCGTGGATGCTGATGGCACTCGTTTCCGTGCCGGCCTGCGAGCTTGCCCGCAAGGCCCAGAACGTCGCCTTCCTCGACAAGAAGATTGCCGAACAGGCAACGGCCGAGGGCAAGCCGGTCAGGGGCCTGGAAACGCTCGAAGAGCAGGCGGCGGCGCTGAATGCGATCCCGATCGATCTCCACCTCAAGTCGCTGATCGAAACCATCAAGCTCGGCAAGCGCGTCGACGATGTCTTCGAGACTCTGACGGAAGTCTATATTTCCGGCGAGATCGGCCTTGCCATGCCGATGCTGAAAGCCGTCGCACCCGACGGCACCGAGGACGAAGCCGGTTACGGCGACTTCGAAAACCTCGTCGTCAGCAAGCGCAACCACGTGATGGCCGATCGGGCAGCCCCAATCCTCGACCAAGGCGGCGCCTTCATGGCCGTCGGCGCTCTTCACCTGCCGGGCGAGGAAGGCCTTGTCGAACTCTTCCGGAAGAAGGGCTTCAAGGTGACGGCGGTCAATTGACACCGCCCATCCTTCATCGGCCACTCGTCATCCGCTTCAGCACATCGGTCTTCCAATAGAACTGATGCACCAGCGCGCCTGCGATATGGGCGACGATCAACGCCCACATCAAAAGTTTCAGCGGTCCCGCATGCGCGAAAGCCGCGGTCTTGTTCCCGAAATAATAGGCCCCGATACCCGCAAACGGCATCACGAAGAACAGCGCATAAAAGGCCCAGTGGCTGATCCTCGCCACCACCCGCAGGAACGGCGGCTCTTGCTCCGGCTCCGGCGGCGCGCCCTGGACGAACCGCAGACAGAGCCGGACGACAGCAAGCAGCAGCACGGTGATGCCGACATAGGCATGGATGTTCGCCGCACTTACCTGCTCCGGCGTCAGTGTCTGCCCCCCGAACATCAGCCGCCCGGCAGTTTCCATGGCATCGGTGAAGAGCAAGTTGAAAAGAATGAGAGCCGCCATCAGCCAATGCAAAATACGCTGCGGCATCGAGAAGTAGGGAACCATTTTCTTGACCCTTTTCAGAAGGTTAGTGCAATGGCATTCAGTTTAGGACCATTATCCCGACGCTCAAGCGAAACCGGCAAGCCTGTCCAAGATTTAATCCTGGAATTGATGTTTCGCAAAACAGGCCGCCGTTACTGGGCTTCGGAGCCTGCCAACCGTTTTTCCACGTTCGAAAGCATCGCCGAAACAATCAATTTGTGAAACGGGGTGATGACGGCAATGTAGATCCTGCCGAACAGGATCTTGCGCCGCACCAGCGTGGTGACGCCGACCACTTTGCCTTTCGAACTGTCATCGACATCGACGACGATGCGGAAATCGAGATGATGGTCATCGAACCCGAGCACGGCCTGGCGTGCCGACTGGGAAAGGACGGGAAACAGGCCGATCATCTCCACCACGTTCGGCGAATGGTATCCCGACGACTTGAGGCCGAAAGGCGCGACCGCCGCGTTTCTGATCGCCATCAGGACCCGCACCCAACGCGGGAAATGTCCGAGCGCAAGCCTGGCGGCCTCGATTGCCGTCAGTTCCCTTGCCGGCACGACGATTTCATAGCGATCCGCCCAATCTGCCAGGGGCAGTACCGGATCCGGCAGGCGGGGCGCTGTTTTGGTAGGCGTCACGGACATTTGCATCATGAGTGCCTTGGCGATCCTGGATCGTGCCTCACATTAACATGCAACTGCCGCCATCGGTGAACTCCATAGGCGCTGCGGCAATATGGCCGGCGGCTGAACACGCATCTCCATAAACAGCAAAGGCCGCCGGATCACGGGATCCGACGGCCTTTGGGTCCGAAGTTCATTCTTACATATGGATCGGCTTGAAGAAGGTCGCGAGTGCGGCTTCCTTGACGGCTTCCGACATGGTCGGGTGGGCATGGCAGGTGCGGCCGAGGTCTTCCGAGGAGCCGCCGAATTCCATCAGCACGGCGATCTCGTGGATCATTTCGCCGGCGCCGAAACCGACGATATGGCCGCCGAGAACCCGGTCGGTATCCTTGTCTGCAAGGATCTTCACGAAGCCGTCCGTTGCCAGCATGGCGCGGGCGCGGCCGTTGGCGGTGAACGGGAACTTGCCGACCTTGTAGGCGATGCCCGCAGCCTTCAGCTCTTCCTCGGTCTTGCCGACGGACGCCACTTCCGGCTGGGTGTAGACGACGCCGGGGATGACGTCATAGTTCACATGGCCATGCTGGCCGGCGATGATCTCGGCCATCGCCACGCCTTCGTCTTCCGCCTTGTGGGCGAGCATCGGACCACGAACGACGTCGCCGATCGCGTAGATGCCTTCGACATTGGTCTTGAAGTGGCCGTCGATCTCGACGCGGCCGCGGTTGTCGAGCTTGACGCCTGCTTCTTCCAGACCGAGACCCGCCGTGTAGGGCTTGCGGCCGGTGGCGATCAGCACGACGTCGGCTTCGAGCGTCTGGGCGTCACCGCCCTTGACCGGCTCGTAGGTGACCTTGGCACCGTTGGCGGTCTTTTCGACACCGGTGACCTTGGCATCCGTGCGGATGTCCATGCCCTGCTTCGCCATCATGCGCTGGAACTGCTTGGACACTTCGCCGTCCATGCCGCCGAGCAGCTTGTCGAGATATTCGATCACGGTGACCTTGGCGCCGAGGCGCGACCAGACAGAGCCAAGCTCCATGCCGATGACGCCGCCGCCGACCACGATCAGGTGCTGCGGCACCTTTTCCAGCGCGATGCCGCCGGTGGACGAGATGATCACCTTCTCGTCGATCTCGACATTGACGCCCGGAATGCCCGCAACGTCGGAGCCGGTGGCAATGACGATGTTCTTCGTTTCGAGTTCCTGGACCTTGCCGTCCTCGCCGGTCACCGAGACCTTGCCAGCCGAGACGATCTTGCCGGTGCCGATGAAGCCGTCGATCTTGTTCTTCTTGAACAGGAACGAGACGCCGTCGACGTTCGACTTCACGGTCGCGTCCTTGTGGGCCATCATCTTTTCAAGGTTGAGCTTCGGAGCGGAAACCTCGACGCCGAGCGCATCCATGCCGTGGGCGGCGTGGGCGAACATTTCGGAGGCGTGCAGCAGCGCCTTGGAAGGGATGCAGCCGATGTTGAGGCAGGTCCCGCCATAGGTGGCGCGCTTTTCCACGACCGCGACCTTGAGGCCGAGCTGGGCGGCCTTTACCGCGCAGACGTAACCGCCGGGGCCGCTTCCGATTACGACGAGATCATATGCCATCACAAATCCTTCTCTTGATAACCCGCGGAGGAGCCTCGCTCACGCCGCCTTGCATTCCTTGAATTCATAGAGATCCCACGGGACCTGTTTCAGACCGCTCTTGCCCCACAGCGTCGAATGTCGGATCGACGGGCCGAAACCGGGCATCAGGATTGCGTCCGGTGCCGGAGTATTCGCCGCGCCCAATATGTCGATATGGCCGGTCGCCACATCAAGGGCATAGGGCACGCCGGTCCAGACGGTGCAGGCCCGAAGTTCCGCGCCCGTCGCATCGCCCTGTGGGCAGTTGTTGGTCACCATGCCGCCCGGGCGCTTGGATTCGTCGTCGTACATCACGTTGCCGTCGAGCTTCAGCTTGGCCCCGGTGATCGTGAAGAGATGGCTGACCACAGCTGCATTCGAAGCGACCGGCTTGAAGGCGAGCACCGTTCCGGCAGTCGCCTCGACGAATACCGCCTTCTCGATCGCGCACCGTTCGGCGGCCGCAGCCATGCCCGGCACCAGGCAGAAAATCGGAAGCCATGTTTTCAAGGAAGCGATCATGGGTCACCGGAAGAGCGCAATGGTCATGGCGAGAAGCCCGATCAGGCTCACCGTCCAGACGAGGGACCGGATATAGGGCACGCCGCCCATATAGAGCGGAATATAGACGACCCGCGAAACAAGCCAGATCCAGCCGCCGATCAGGCCCCAGCCGGATGCGTCGTCGCCGGCAAAGGCGACGCCGAGCAGAAGCCCGACGAAAGCCGGATAGGTTTCCTGGAAATTCTTCGACGCCCGCTCCGCGCGGCCGGCGAACCTGCCCTTCGGTGCCAGCCCCGCGTCCCGCGGCCCGGCATTCCACTCCGACCCGAGTTCGCGGGTCGAGAGCGTACCCTGCAGCAGGACATGGAAGACCAGAAGGACAACGCTCAAGGCCAGCAGCGTCATGTACGGCGTTGCGGTAACCCCGAGCGTTTCCATGGGTTCGTTCCCGTCTTAGAGATCGAGAACCAGACGTTCCGGATCTTCGAGGCTTTCCTTGACGCGCACGAGGAAGGTCACGGCTTCCTTGCCATCCACCATGCGGTGGTCGTAGGAGAGCGCCAGATACATCATCGGGCGGATGACGATCTGGCCGCCGATGACGACCGGGCGATCCTGGATCTTGTGCATGCCGAGAATGCCGGACTGCGGAGCGTTGAGGATCGGCGAGGACATCAGCGAACCGTAGACGCCGCCGTTCGAGATGGTGAACGTACCGCCCTGCATGTCGGCCATGGAGAGCGCGCCGTCACGGGCGAGCTTGCCGAGGCGGCCGATATCCTTCTCGATTTCGGCGATCGACATCTGGTCCGCATTGCGCACGACCGGAACCACGAGACCCTTGTCGGTGCCGACGGCGACGCCGACATGGCAGTAGTTCTTGTAGATGATGTCGGTGCCGTCGATCTCGGCGTTGACGGCCGGCAGTTCCTTCAGCGCATGTGTCACGGCCTTGGTGAAGAAGCCCATGAAGCCGAGCTTCACGCCGTGCTTCTTCTCGAACACGTCCTTGTAGCGGTTGCGCAGGTCCATGACCGCCTTCATGTCCACCTCGTTATAGGTGGTCAGCATGGCGGCGGTGTTCTGTGCATCCTTGAGGCGGCGGGCGATCGTCTGGCGCAGGCGCGTCATCTTCACGCGCTCTTCGCGCGATGCGTCGTCAGCCGAGGAAACCGGACGGGGTGCTGCCGGAGCGGCAGGCGCGGCAGCCGGAGCGGAAATGCCCTTGGCGACCGCAGCGATCACGTCGCCCTTGAGGACCTGGCCACGCTTGCCCGAACCATCGATATCGGCGGTCGAGATGTTGTTGTCCGCAGCGATCTTGGCGGCAGCCGGAGCCGGCGGCATCGAGGTGGCGGCAGCAGAGGCGCTGGCGGCAGCGGCGACAGGCGCCGGAGCAGCCGGTTCGGCAGCCTTGGCCGGTGCGGCTTCGGCGGGCTTTGCGGCCGGAGCGGCAGTCGCGGCACCTGCTGCACCTTCGGCGATCTGGCCGAGCAGGGCGCCGAGGCCGACGGTCTCGCCGTTGGCGGCGACGATCTCGGTCAGAACGCCGGCAGCCGGCGACGGAACCTCGACGGTCACCTTGTCCGTTTCGAGCTCGAGGAGCGGCTCGTCGGCCTTGACCGTCTCGCCGACCTTCTTGAACCAGGTGCCGACGGTCGCCTCGCTGACGGATTCTCCGAGGGTTGGGACGCGGATTTCAGTGGCCATTGTGTGAGTTCCTGAATGGTTTGTTTTCGTTTAGACGGCGGCGGCGGCATCTGCCGCAGACGTCCGAAGAATGATGGATGGCATGGGAGAGGTTTCGAAGCGGAAGCCTAGAGCCGCCTTGATCACCGGATCGTTGTCGCCGAGCGCCTGGGCGGCCGCCGCATCCGCAGCTTCCACTACCGCGATGCCAAAAGCCCCGCCTTCCGAAAAGACGGGACCGACGGCGATCGCGACGCCGGTTTCCGCATGGCCATGCCAATAGGCGGCGTGGGCCTGCATCGCCGTCATTTCCTCCGGCGTTGCGTCATGCGGAAAGCTCGGCCGAGGCGGAACGAGCTTCAGGTGAAAATAGGCCATCCGCCCGTCCCCTCAGCCGCCCAGCGCGTCTTCGAGGAAGGCTTCGAGCTGTGCGAGATGCTTCGACATCTGGCCCGTTGCGGGCGAGGCCGCTGCCGGCCGGCCCGTGTAACGAACGCGCTGATACTTGGCATCGATATGCGCCAGAACCCATTCCAGATACGGGTCGATGAACGACCAGGCACCCATGTTCTTCGGCTCTTCCTGGCACCAGACCATTTCCGCGTTGCGGAAGCGGGAAAGCTCGTTGATCAGCGCCTTGGCCGGGAACGGATAAAGCTGTTCGATGCGCAGCAGGTAGATGTCGTCAATGCCGCGCTTTTCGCGCTCTTCGAGAAGGTCGTAATAGACCTTGCCGGTGCACAGCACGACGCGACGGATCTTGGCATCCTTCTGCAGCTTGATCGGGCCGTCCTTGATGACCTCCGCATCGTCCCAGAGGAGGCGATGGAAGGAGGATTCGCCGGCCAGTTCGGCAAGCGTCGAGGTAGCCCGTTTGTGGCGCAGCAGGGACTTCGGCGTCATCAGGATGAGCGGCTTGCGGAAGTCGCGCTTGGTCTGGCGACGCAGGATATGGAAGTAGTTGGCCGGCGTCGTGACGTTGGCGACCTGCATGTTGTCTTCGGCGCACATCTGCAGCCAGCGCTCGAGGCGTGCCGAGGAGTGTTCCGGACCCTGGCCTTCATAACCGTGCGGCAGCAGGCAGACGAGACCGGACATGCGCAGCCACTTGCGTTCGCCAGACGAGATGAACTGGTCGAACACGACCTGTGCACCGTTGGCGAAGTCGCCGAACTGGGCTTCCCAGAGGGTCAGTGCATTCGGGCGGGCAAGCGAATACCCGTATTCGAAGCCGAGGACCGCCTCTTCCGAAAGCATCGAGTTGATGACTTCGTACCGGGCCTGGGTCGGCGACAGGTTGGCGAGCGGAATGTAGCGCTCTTCGGTGTCCTGATCGTAGAGAACCGAATGACGTTGGCTGAACGTGCCGCGTTCGCAATCCTGGCCGGACAGGCGGATCTTGGTGCCTTCGACGGCAAGCGAGCCGAATGCCAGGGCTTCCGCCATGGCCCAGTCGATGCCTTCGCCGGTCTCGACCATCTGGGCGCGGTTCTCCATGAACCGCTTGATGGTGCGGTGCGCATTGAAGCCTTCCGGAATTGTCGACAGCTTGCGGCCGATCTCCCGCAGTTCCTTCATCGGCATCGCGGTCTTGCCACGGCGCTGCTCGTCGGCATTGTCGGCCGAACGCAGGCCCGACCACTGGCCGTCCAGCCAGTCGGCCTTGTTCGGCTTGTAGCTCTGACCGGCCTCGAACTCGGTTTCGAGATTGGCGCGCCAGTCGGCCTTCATCTTCTCGAACTCGCCGTCGGTGACGAGACCTTCGGCGATCAGGCGGTCGGCATAGATCTGCGCGACCGTCTTGTGGGCGCGGATGACCTTGTACATCTTCGGCTGCGTGAACGCCGGCTCGTCGCCTTCGTTATGACCGAAGCGACGGTAGCAGAACATGTCGACGACCACCGGCTTGTGGAACTTCATCCGGTATTCGGTCGCAATCTTGGCGGCGTAGACGACCGCTTCCGGGTCGTCGCCGTTGACGTGGAAGATCGGGGCCTCGATCATCTTGGCGACGTCGGACGGATAGGGCGACGAACGCGAGAAGGCCGGATTGGTGGTGAAGCCGATCTGGTTGTTGATGATGACGTGCATCGTGCCGGCGACGCGATGACCGCGCAGACCCGAAAGGCCGAGGATTTCAGCCACGACGCCTTGGCCGGCAAAGGCCGCATCGCCGTGCAACAGCAGCGGCAGAACCTTGGAACGCTCCTTGAGCGGAATGACGTCGCCTTCCCAGACCTTGGCACGCATATCCTGCTTGGCGCGCGCCTTGCCCATGACGACCGGGTTGACGATTTCAAGATGCGAAGGGTTGGCCGTGAGCGACAGGTGCACGGTGTTGCCGTCGAACTCGCGGTCAGAAGAAGCACCGAGATGGTACTTCACGTCGCCCGAGCCTTCGACTTCGTCCGGCTTGAACGAACCGCCCTTGAACTCGTGGAACACTGCGCGGTGCGGCTTGCCCATGACGTTAGTGAGAACGTTCAGGCGGCCGCGATGGGCCATGCCGACGATGACTTCTTCCAGGCCGTCCTGGCCGCCGCGCTTGATGATCTGTTCGAGCGCCGGGATCAGCGATTCGCCGCCGTCGAGGCCGAAACGCTTGGTCCCCTTGAAGCGGACGTCGAGGAACTGTTCGTAACCTTCCGCTTCCACCAGCTTCTGAAGGATCGCCTTCTTGCCGTTGGCGGTGAATTCGACGCCCTTGCCGGGGCCCTCGATGCGCTCCTGGATCCAGGACTTCTCTTCCGGATTGGAGATATGCATGAATTCGACGCCGAGCGTCGAGCAATAGGTGCGCTCAAGGATCTCGATCATCTCACGGAGAGTCGCGTATTCGAGGCCGAGCACGTTGTCGATGAAGATCTTGCGGTCGTAATCGGCTTCCGTGAAGCCGTAAGCCGTCGGCGAAAGCTCGTTATAGTCCTCGACCGCGCTGGCAATACCGAGCGGATCGAGCTTCGCGTGCAGGTGGCCGCGCATGCGATAGGCGCGGATCATCATGATGGCGCGGACGCTATCGCGTGTCGCCTGCAGCACGTCGGTTTCGTTGACCGGCTTGCCGGTCGCAACGGCGGCAGCTTCGGCCTTTGCCTTGACCTTGGTTTCGATCGCCTTTTCGACGATCGGCCAGTTGCCGTCGAGCGCCGATACCAGCTCGCCATTGGCCGTGATCGGCCAGTTCTTGCGCTGCCAGGAGGCACCCTTCGCCGCCGCTTTCACATCGTCCGGATTGTCGGCCAGCGCCTTGAAGAAGGCCTGCCATTCCGGCGCGACGGATGTCGGGTCATCCTCGTAACGAGCATGAAGCTGCTCGATATAGGCTGCGTTCTGTCCGTCGAGGAAAGAGGTGATGAGGAACTGCTCGTTGGCTTCTTGCCGTGCCATGGTTATCTGCGGGCGCCGCGCCCGCCTCCTGACGTAATCGGAACCGGAAAATATCTCCGGCCTCCGCATTTTCTTGGTCTTCGTCTTGGTACCGAACCGCGCTTGGCGGTTACGCGTCTCGAGAAGTTGGGAGACGCAAAACATGGACAGGCGAAACAATGTGGCGCTTCGCCTGTCCGAAGCTTGTCGGATCAATCGCCACCTATCTATCGGCGGCGAGTGTCCTTTATGTGGCGTCAGCCCTTCAGGACTTCAACCAAGGTCTTGCCGAGACGGGCCGGAGAAGGCGACACCTTGATGCCTGCCGATTCCATGGCCGCGATCTTCGATTCCGCATCGCCCTTGCCGCCGGAAACCACTGCGCCGGCGTGACCCATGGTGCGGCCCTTCGGTGCGGTACGGCCCGCGATGAAGCCGGCCATCGGCTTGCTGCGGCCCTTCTTGGCTTCGTCCTTGAGGAACTGTGCCGCGTCTTCTTCAGCCGAGCCGCCGATTTCGCCGATCATGATGATCGAGGTCGTTGCGTCGTCGGCGAGGAACATTTCCAGGACGTCGATGAACTCGGTGCCCTTGACCGGGTCGCCGCCGATGCCGACAGCGGTCGTCTGGCCGAGGCCTTCGTTCGAGGTCTGGAACACGGCTTCATAGGTCAGCGTGCCTGAACGGGACACGATGCCGACCGAACCCTTGCGGAAGATCGAGCCCGGCATGATGCCGATCTTGCATTCTTCCGGCGTCAGGATGCCCGGGCAGTTGGGGCCGAGCAGTCGCGACTTGGAACGGTCGAGGCGGGCCTTGACGCGCACCATGTCCATGACCGGGATGCCTTCGGTGATGCAGGTGATGAACGGGACTTCGGCTTCGATCGCCTCGATGATCGCGTCCGCTGCGCCTGCCGGCGGGACGTAGATCACGGTCGCATCGGCGCCGGTCCGTTCCCTGGCTTCGGCAACCGAGGTGAAGATCGGCAGCGACGTGCCATCGACGCCGGACGACCACGATTCGCCGCCCTTTTTCGGATGAACGCCGCCCACCATCTTGGTGCCGTAATAGGCAAGCGCCTGCTCCGTGTGAAAGGTGCCGGTCTTCCCGGTCAGGCCCTGGACGATGACCTTGGTGTCTTTGTTGACGAGAATAGACATTGGTTCCGGTCCTTCCAGGTTAGGCTTCGATCGCCGCGACGATCTTCTTCGCCGCGTCGTCAAGGTCGTCAGCCGCCGTGATGGCGAGACCGGACTCATTCAGGATCTTCTTGCCGAGCTCGACATTGGTGCCTTCGAGGCGAACGACGAGCGGAACCTTCAGACCGACTTCCTGCACCGCCGCGACAACGCCTTCGGCGATGACGTCGCAGCGCATGATGCCGCCGAAGATGTTGACGAGGATGCCCTCGACCTTGGGGTCCGCGGTGATGATCTTGAAGGCCGCAGCCACCTTCTCCTTGCCGGCGCCGCCGCCGACGTCGCAGAAGTTAGCCGGCTCCTTGCCGTAGAGCTTGATGATGTCCATCGTCGCCATGGCGAGACCGGCGCCGTTGACCATGCAGCCGATATTGCCGTCGAGGGCAACGTAGGCGAGGTCCCACTTGGAGGCCTCGATTTCCTTGGCGTCTTCTTCGGTCTCGTCGCGCAGCGCCTTGACGTCGTCGTGACGGAAGAGCGCGTTGCCGTCGAACGACATCTTGGCGTCCAGAACGCGCAGGTGGCCGTTCTTCATGACGATCAGCGGATTGATCTCGAGAAGGGCCATGTCCTTCTCGTTGAAGGCCTTGTAGAGCAGCGGGAAGAGCGACTTGGCGTCTTCGGCGGCAGCGCCGTCGAGTTCCAGAGCCTTGGAGATCGCAGCGATGTCTGCAGCCGTCACGCCGGCTTCCGGATCGATGGCGATCGTCTGGATCTTTTCAGGCGTATCGTGGGCAACGGCTTCGATGTCCATGCCGCCTTCGGTCGAAACGACGAAGGCAACGCGGCCGACCGAGCGATCGACCAGCAGCGAGCAGTAAAGTTCGCGAGCGATGTCGGCGCCGTCTTCGATGTAGAGACGGTTGACCTGCTTGCCGGCTTCGCCGGTCTGCGCGGTCACCAGCGTGTTGCCGAGCATTTCCTTGGCATGCGCCTTGGCTTCCTCGATCGAGAAGGCGAGGCGAACGCCGCCCTTGGCGTCGGGGCCGAGTTCCTTGAACTTGCCCTTGCCGCGGCCGCCCGCATGGATCTGGCTCTTGACGACGTAAAGCGGACCCGGCAGCGACTTCGCAGCAGCCTCGGCCTCTTCAGCCTTGAGGATCGCGACGCCTTCCGCAACCGGCGCACCATAGCCCTTCAGCAGAGCCTTGGCCTGATATTCATGAATGTTCATGGGTTTATCCCTGTTTCGATGACTTCAGCGCGTCAATTACTTGAGAGCCGGGGCGATGTTGATGCAGGCTTCGCAGAGACCGGCAACGGCGCCGACGGACTTCTGGAAGGCGGCTTCTTCATCCTTGTTGAACTCGACCTCGATGATGCGCTCGACGCCGCCGGCGCCGATGATCGTCGGAACGCCGACATACATGTCCTTGACGCCGTACTGGCCGGAGAGATAGGCGGCAGCCGGCAGAACGCGCTTCTTGTCCTTGAGGAAGGATTCGGCCATTTCGATCGCCGAGGCGGCCGGAGCGTAATAGGCCGAACCGGTCTTGAGGAGACCGACGATTTCGGCGCCGCCGTCACGGGTGCGCTGGATGATTTCTTCGAGACGTTCCTTGGTGACCCAGCCCATCTTGACGAGGTCGGTGAGCGGAACGCCGCCGACGGTCGAGTAACGGGCGAGCGGCACCATCGTGTCGCCATGGCCGCCGAGAACGAAGGCGGTGACGTCCTGGACGGAAACGTTGAATTCTTCGGAGAGGAAGAGACGGAAGCGAGCCGAGTCGAGCACGCCGGCCATGCCGACGACCATGTTCTTCGGCAGGCCCGAGAACTTCTGGAGGGCCCAGACCATCGCGTCGAGCGGGTTGGTGATGCAGATCACGAAGGCGTTCGGGGCATATTTCTTGATGCCGGCGCCGACCTGTTCCATGACCTTCAAGTTGATGCCGAGCAGGTCGTCGCGGCTCATGCCCGGCTTGCGGGCGACGCCGGCGGTGACGATGCAGACGTCTGCGCCTTCGATGGCCGCGTAATCGCTGGCACCGGAAAGCTTGGCATTGAAGCCCTCGACCGGGCCGGACTGGGCGATATCGAGGCCCTTGCCCTGCGGAATGCCGTCGGCGATGTCGAAGAGGACGATGTCGCCCAGTTCCTTCAGGCTGGCGAGATGCGCCAGCGTGCCACCAATCATGCCAGAACCAATAAGTGCGATCTTCTTGCGCGCCATCGAAAAGCTTCCTTTCGAGATCCGAATCCATGGCAGACTACGGCTCGCCTACCAACGTGCCAGACCGCATACCGTCATCCGCCTGAAATGGCAATCGATTATTTCCGGCCCAACTTTTTCAATCGGTTAGATGTTAAAAGTCTTACGTAAACGTAAGATCTTCTGTCACCAAACCGTTAAAGTCGGCGGCGTTTTTCCTGATGCAGTGCAAGATAGTCGGGGCTGCGCATCTCAAAAAGACGCGATACGGTGCGGTCGAACTCGAAGCCTTCCGTACCTTTTCGCTCCAGGAGGAGATCTTCCGGCGCAGTCGCAGCGGAGATATAGAGCCGGACCGCGTGGTCGTAGAGCGCATCGACTAGGTTGATCAGCCGCTTGGTTTCGTTGCGCTTCTCCGGCCCGAGCTGCGGAATGCGCTCGACGAAGATCGCATCGAAGCGAGCGGCGAGCGCCAGATAGTCCGACGCCCCCAGCGGCTTGCCGCAGATGTCCTTGAAATTGAAGCGCGCGGCACGCCCGGCTGCGGCGGGCACGTGGATGCTGCGGCCCTTGATGGGGATCTCGGCAGGCGCCGCTTTCTTGCCCTCGGTCACCTGGTGCCAGGCGGATTCCATCGCGGCGTCGGCGCGCGCATCGAGCGGCGTCACGTAGACCGGCAGGCTTGCGTGCTTCTGCATGCGGTAGTCGTTGGGCGAGTCGAGGGTGACCACGTCCACATAACGGTTGAGAAGCGCGATGAACGGCAGGAACAGCCCGCGGTTCAGCCCGTCCCTGTAGAGATCGCCCGGGGCTACATTGGAGGTTGCGACCAGCACGCAGCCAAGCCCGAACAGCTCCGTGAACAGCCGAGCCAGGATCATCGCGTCGGTGATGTCGGTGACCGAAAACTCATCGAAGCAGAGAAGCTCGGCCTCCGCGAAGAGCGCGGCGGCGACCGGGGGCACCGGATCCGCCTGCTTGGTTTCGCCGCGCTTCAGCTTCTGCCGGTGTTCGTGGATGCGGTTATGCACGTCCGCCATGAACTCGTGGAAATGCGCCCGGCGTTTCTTGGTCGTCGGGGCCTTCTTGAAGAACATGTCCATCAGCATGGTCTTGCCGCGGCCGACGCTGCCATGCACGTAGAGACCGCGGATTTCGCGCGGCCGCCCGCCGCCCTTGGCGAAAAGCCAGCCGAGCGCGCTCTTTTTCTTCGCAGGTCCCGTCTCGCGAAGGCAGGTCAGCAGATGGTCGAGCTTGGCGGCAACCGCCAGCTGGGCTGCGTCGGCGGTCAGCACACCCGACACGGTCAAAGCCTTCAGCTCCTCGCCGACGCTCGTCGTGTATTCGGGAATGGGTTCCAAACGGACGCCCTCGAAACTGCGGGGAACCGCTTAGCGGCTGAGGCTGACCGGCTGACCGGAGTTCATCGTACCGTCGAAGCGGTTCTCGGCGCTCTTGTAGACGCGTCCGATCACGTCGCCGGCCCGGTTCTTGAACTGGACCATCTTGCCCGACACATCCCAGGAGCCCATCGCCGTCAGTTCGCCGGCACAGCCGCGGGTACCGCCGCGCGAACCGCCGCCGAGATTGGTGAGCGTCAAGAACATGTCGCAGGACGAACCGCCGTTGGAAACGCGCCAGTTGCCAACCATCGCTTCCTTCTTGATGTCGAGCGCAGTCGCCGGCGGTGCGGCCGCATTGGCCGATGCCATGGCAGGATTTGCGCCGGGTGCGCTCGGAAACTGGGAGGAACCCGCGGTGCCGGGAGGCGGCGGCAGCTGGCCGCCCTGAACGGACGGCACGGGCTGCGCCTGAAGCGGCGCCGGCTGAGAAGGCTGGGCGGGCAGATCACTATAGGGGCTATAGGAAGTGCGCTGGCAACCGGCCAGTGCCAAAGCAAGAACAAGTCCCGTCGCCACGTATCTGAACTGCATCATCTAACTCCTGCTCTCAGCTTGATCCGCCACCGATGCCACTGAATTGAGACCGAATTATCGTAAACCACCTTGGTTAATCAAGTCGTACTGGAACAATTCGGCATGGTCGCCAGAAGAATGCTGCAATGCGCTCGATCCCCGCCAACGCGGGGACCGGATGAGAGATCGATTGTCGAGATTGCCTTAGACGCGACGCTCGACCATCATCTTCTTGATTTCGGCGATCGCCTTGGCCGGGTTCAGGCCCTTGGGGCAGGTCTGGGCGCAGTTCATGATCGTGTGGCAGCGATAGAGCCGGAACGGATCCTCGAGGTTGTCGAGGCGCTCGCCCTTGGCTTCGTCTCGGCTATCGATCAGCCAGCGATAGGCCTGCAGCAGGGTGGCCGGGCCGAGGTAACGGTCGCCGTTCCACCAGTAGCTCGGACAGGAGGTCGAGCAGCAGGCGCAGAGGATGCACTCGTAGAGGCCGTCGAGCTTCTGGCGGTCTTCGTGGCTCTGCTTCCATTCCTTGGCCGGCGGCGGCGAAACCGTCTTCAGCCACGGTTCGATCGAGCGGTGCTGGGCGTAGAAATTGGTGAGGTCCGGAACCAGATCCTTGACCACAGGCATATGCGGCAGCGGATAGACCTTCACAGTGCCCTTCACGTCGTCCATGCCCTTGGTGCAGGCGAGCGTGTTGGTGCCGTCGATGTTCATGGCGCAGGAGCCGCAGATGCCCTCGCGACAGGAGCGGCGCAGCGTCAGCGTCGGGTCGATATTGTTCTTGATGTAGAGCAGACCGTCGAGAACCATCGGGCCGCAATCGTCGACATCGATGTAATAGGTATCGATGCGCGGGTTCTGGCCGTCATCCGGGCTCCAGCGGTAGATACGGAATTCCCGGACGTTCTTGGCACCCGCCGGCTTCGGCCAGGTCTTGCCTTCGGTCATCTGAGAGTTCTTGGGGAGAGCAAGTTCAACCATGGTCCAGTTCCCTCAGATCAGTACACGCGTGCCTTCGGCTCGATCTTGTGAGGATCGATGCCTTCGGCGATGAGCTCGGTGTGAACCGGGCGGTAGTCGAGCTTGACGTCGCCGCTGTCGTTGACCCAGGCAAGCGTGTGCTTGCGCCAGTTCTCGTCGTCGCGGCCGCCGAACGGGCCGGACGTGTAGTCCTCGCGGGCGTGGGAGCCGCGGCTTTCCTTGCGGGCTTCCGCGCCGACCACCGTGGCAATCGCGTTCGCCATCAGGTTTTCGAGTTCCAGCGTCTCGACCAGGTCCGAATTCCAGATCATCGAACGGTCGGTGACCTTGATGTCCTTCAGCTCGCCCCAGATCGCCGACATGCGCTTGCAGCCCGATTCCAGCGATTCCTGAGTGCGGAACACGGCGGCGTCGTCCTGCATGGTGCGCTGCATCTTGTCGCGCAGAACCGCAGTCGGCGTCGCGCCATTGGCGTTTCGCAGGCGGTCGAAGCGGTCCATGATCTTGTCGCAGGCGGCGATGTTAAGCGCCGGGATCGGTTCGGCCTTGTTGATCACCTCGCCGGCGCGGATCGCGGCGGCGCGGCCGAAGACCACGAGATCGATCAGCGAGTTGGAGCCGAGGCGGTTGGCGCCGTGAACCGAGGCGCAGCCCGCCTCGCCCACGGCCATCAGGCCGGGCAGCAGACGTTCCGGATTGTTGCTGTCGGCGTTGAGCACTTCACCCCAGAAATTGGTCGGGATGCCGCCCATGTTGTAGTGCACGGTCGGCAGGACCGGGATCGGCTCGCGCGTCACATCCACGCCTGCGAAAATCTTGGCGCTCTCGGAAATGCCCGGCAGGCGTTCGTGAAGAACGGCCGGATCGAGATGGTCGAGATGCAGGAAGATGTGGTCCTTGTTCTTGCCGACGCCGCGGCCTTCGCGGATTTCCAGGGTCATGCAGCGGGAGACGACATCGCGCGAGGCAAGATCCTTGGCCGAAGGCGCGTAACGCTCCATGAAGCGTTCGCCCTCGGAATTGACGAGGTAACCGCCTTCGCCGCGCGCCCCTTCGGTGATCAGACAGCCCGAACCGTAGATGCCGGTCGGGTGGAACTGCACGAATTCCATGTCCTGCAGAGGCAGGCCGGCGCGGGCCACCATGCCGCCGCCGTCGCCGGTGCAGGTATGGGCAGACGTTGCCGAGAAATAGGCGCGGCCGTAACCGCCGGTCGCCAGCACCACCATCTTGGCGGCGAAGCGATGGATCGTGCCGTCGTCGAGGTTCCAGGCAACGACGCCGGTGCAGCGGCTGCCGTCATCCGACATGATCAGGTCGAGCGCGAAATATTCGATGAAGAATTCCGCGTTGTTCTTCAGCGACTGGCCGTAGAGCGTGTGCAGGATGGCGTGGCCGGTTCGATCTGCCGCAGCGCAAGTGCGCTGCACCGGCGGGCCGGCGCCGAAATTCTGCATGTGGCCGCCGAACGGGCGCTGGTAGATCTTGCCCTCTTCGTTACGGGAGAAGGGCACGCCGTAATGCTCGAGTTCGTAGACGGCCTTCGGCGCTTCCATGACCATGTACTGCATGGCGTCGACGTCGCCGAGCCAGTCGGAGCCCTTGACGGTGTCGTAGAGATGCCACTGCCACGAGTCGGGCGTCATGTTCTGCAGCGAGGCGGCGATGCCGCCCTGGGCTGCGACGGTGTGCGAGCGGGTCGGGAACACCTTGGTGATGCAGGCGGTCTTGAAACCTTGTTCGGCCATGCCGAGCGTGGCGCGCAGGCCAGCACCACCGGCGCCGACGACGATCACGTCATAGGAATGGTCGACATAGGTATAGGCCTTGCCGTTCTGGGCGATGGGAGTGACTGGTGCCATGACGGATTATCCTGCGAATGCGATTTTCAGAACGGCGAACAGACAGAGCCCGGCGATCAAAATCGAGAAGAAGGTGTTGAGCATGATCAGCGCGACCTTGGCGAATTCGCCGTGCACATAGTCCTCGATGATCACCTGCATTCCGAGCTTCATGTGAATGACGCCGGAGATGACGATGAGGCCCATGACGACGGCGACGAACGGGTTCGACAGCGCGGCAATCACTTCCGGATAGGGTTTGCCGGCATAGATGATCATGAAGATCACGAAGAAGATCATCAGCGGCACGTTGGCGACGGCCGTCAGGCGCTGGCGCCAGAAATGATCGGTGCCGTCCTTGGCGGAGCCCAGTCCGCGGACTTTTCCGAGCGGGGTACGCATATCCATGGATGAGAACCTTACCGAACGAGGAAGCCGATCACCCAGACCAGCACGGTCAGACAGAGTGATGTGATGATATTGGCGATGGCGAGCTTGGTGGAGAATTCCTTCTCGAAACCGTGGCCGAGGTCCCACATGAAGTGGCGGAAACCGCCGAGCATGTGGTGGATCAGCGCCCAGGTATAGCCGAGCAGCACGAGCTTGCCGAGAAGGCTGCCGAGCGCCCAGTTGGCCCAGTCGTAATAGGCCGGGCCGCTGGCGGCGGCGACCAGCCACCACGCCACCAGAATCGTGCCGACATAGAGCGCACCGCCGGTGATGCGGTGAACGATCGACATGACCATGGTGGGGATCAGCTTGTAGATTTGAAGATGCGGCGACAGGGGCCGGTTATTTGTCACATTCGCCATCAGAACCTCGCGGCGTCGTATGCGGTATCAAGGGCGGGCGCCCAACAATGCACGGTGCCGAAGAAATGTGCATTGCATCATTGGCGTGGTTTAATCGCACGGATGTCTGACGACAAGAACAATTCAGACCGATTTCCAATTTAATCGATTGTGTCTTTCTCGTGGCTGGCGCGGGTCAACCCGGCGGTCACATTAACTACGATTTGGAAAGATTTCGTTGCCGCCGGGACGGGAGGAGCCGTTTTATGGTAAGGTTTCGTTAATCATGTTTCCCGGAGTTTCGCCATGATCGCGAATCGCATCAAGCCTGTCCTGGTCGCCGCGGCCCTTTTTGCGTCGTTCGCATCCGCCGCCGACGCCCGCGATGACTGGACCGATCCTGACGGCAGCGTCTACCGCCTTGGGAGCAATCGCTGGGTCGAGCGGGCAGACAACATGTCGGATGTCGAAGGCTTCCACGTCTTCTATACCGGCACCGCATCGTTCGTTCGCAAGCTCGGCATTTTCAGCGGCGCGCTGCAGGCCCGCCCGATCCCCGATTTCGGCATCCATTTTTCGCGCTATTTCTCGGAGGACTACTGGGGACAGGAAGGCCGGGTGGTGCTTGCACCCAAGGCCAAGATCATCGATGTCGACAGCGGCCTGCGCGGCTTCGGAAACGCCTGCGCCTACGAGGCCGGCGTGTGCGTCATCCGCGGCGGAAATTGAAACCGCGACGCGGCAAGAGCCCGCGCATGTACGGGAGACGGCCCCGTGCAGGTCTCCGGCAACGCCGTCTCTAGGCCTCGCCACGTTCATCCCATGGCACGCCATGCCGCCGGCGGCGTGCCGTATGTTCGCGAAAAGGCACGGCTGAAAGCCGCTTCGGTCGCATATCCGGCATCGTAGGCGATCGTGGCAATCGCCTGCCCCGTCGTTGCCAGAGCGACGCTCGCCAGATAAAGGCGCCACTCGCGCACATATCGGACGGGTGAAGTCCCGAGGATCGTCTGGAAACGTTCCGCCAGCACGCTGCGCGACATCCCCGATGCGATCGACAGTTCCTCCAGTGACCAGTCGCGCGTCGGATCGTCATGAATGAGTGACAGGCAGCGCGACAGCGCCGGATCGGCCAGCGCTGCGAGCCAGCCGGCGGCCCGCGGTTCCGCCATGGTGATCCGGTGGCGCAGCATCTCGATGAAAAGTATTTCGGTCAGTCTCGGCAGCATGGAGATCCCGCCCGCACGGGGCATGTCGACCTCTTCCACCATTTGCCGGATGGTCGCGCGCAGCCAGTCTCCGTCATTCGCACTGCGCGTCCTGACATGGATCAGCTTCGGCAGCGCTCGCCTCAGCGGCGCAAAGCTCAGCGCGTCGCACTGGAGATAGCCGCAGAGCAGCCTGACCCCCTGCGCGTCATCGCCGTGGCGAATGACGGGAATCTGGCGCCACGGCTTCGGCGGCAATTGCCGCGTCGGGTTGACAACCGCACCGTCACCCCCCGAGCCCAGCTGGTGCCCGGTGCCGAAGGGAAAGATAAGCACATCGCCCGGCTCGAGCGCCGCCTCCTGGCCTTCCATCTTCAGCCAGCAATGGCCGGCGGCGACGATGTGAAACGGTACCGTGCCGATTGCCTTCCCCGAAAGGTTCGCCATCGAGGGCGTGGCATCCGTCTGCCAGTTGCCGGAGGGCATGAAGCAGAACTGCAACGACCCTGAAAGGCGGATGGTCGACAAAAGCGCAGACAGCACGTCGTCCCGCGCCACGCCACGCCTCAGTTCAGGATTTTCGGACAAGTCTTCACGCATCTCGGCCAAAGACAGGTTTCGCCTGCCTTCCTACAGTGAGCACGTCAACTCAACCGTGGGAGAATACAATGCAAACTCAAACTGACAAACTAGTGGTGCTGGTCACCAAGGGCATCGATTCCGAACTGTCGTCGGTCGCCTTCACGATTGCCAATGGCGGCATCACTGCGGGGCTCAAGGTTTCTGTATTTCTGACCAGCGCCGCGATCGATCTCGTCCGCAAGGGCGGGCAGCGGATGACCCATGTGGCGCCGCTCGATCCGCTGGCACAATCGATCGACGACTTCCAGAAACGCGGCGGCACGATCTGGGCATGCCCGCCCTGCGTTAAGTCGCGCGGTTACGACGAGAACGACCTGCTCGAGGGCGTCGTCATCGTCGGGGCAAGCGCAATGCACGCCGAGATCAAGGACGGAGCCGCCACGCTCTCGTTTTGACCGCCACGAACATCCGGTGGGACCGTGCGGTGAGGCTGGTCAGATCCTCTTCTCCGCTCGGCCCCATCGCTGCCGCGGCAACGATTGGCGAGACCGCCAACTTATCGGGCAAACCGCCAGACCGTCGTCTTCTTCACCTCGCTGTCCTCCAGCGCCCGGGTGACCGGAACCTGATAGACGGCGAGTTGCTCCAGTCTGTCTTTCGGAAGGTAGCTGCGGCCGGGATCGCCGATCAGGACCAGCTTCCCGTCACCCGCAAGGCGCGTGAACCATGGGATCAAGGCGGCCGCAAACTCCCGGTCGTAGAAGACATCGCCGGCAAGGATGACATCCGCTTCGATCGCCCTGCCGATCTGGTCGTCGGCAGTGGAGCGGATTACCACCCCGTTCTCCGTAGCATTCAGCGCAATAGCGCTCGCAGCCCACGGATCGATATCCGCCGCCAGCACATCCGAGGCACCGGCGAGCTTCGCCGCGATCGCCACCAGCCCGGACCCGCTGGCGAAGTCCAGAACCCGTTTGCCGGCTACCGTTTCCGGATGATCGAGAATATGGCGCGCCAAGCCTTGCCCACCCGCCCAGGCAAATGCCCAGAAGGGCGGCGGCAGGCCGATCTTTTCCAGATCCTCTTCGGTCTTCAGCCAGAGATCGTGCGCTTCCGTCGCCAGATGCAGCACGATTTCCGGCACATGCGGCGGGCGCATGAGATCGGTGTTTTCGAGAATGAAAGCCTGCGGATCGGTCTTCAAGGCGGGATCAAGTGGGAGATTTGGGAGGGTTATCGAGGCCGCCGAGACGGCAGATCTCGAAATACTCCTCGTCGGTCACCGGCTGTACGGAAAGCCGCATCGAGGTGACAAGCGACATCTTCTCGAACTTCGGGTTTGCCTTGATATCCTTCAGCGTCACCGGCGTCGGCATGTCGGTCACGGCGCGGATATCGACGCAATCCCACTTCGGATCGCCTTGTGCCGTCGAATCGGGATGCGACAGCGCGCAGACCTCGACGATGCCGACGATCTCCAGCCCGTCATTCGAGTGGTAGAAGAAACCCTTGTCGCCGATCTTCATGGCCCGCATGTTGTTGCGCGCCAGGTAGTTTCGCACGCCGGTCCATTCGGTGCCTTTTTCCCCCGCCGCCTTCTGCTGTTCCCAGGACCAGGCCGACGGTTCGGATTTGTAAAGCCAGTACGCCATCTGTCGCCTCACTCCGGCTTGTTGAAGACCCAGTTCCAGGCCTTCACTTCGACCTTCTCGAACAGGCCGGCCATATAATAGGGATCGGCCTCGGCGATCGTGCGGGCAGCGGCCATGTCGGCGGCGTCGACGACCACGAGGCTGCCGTTCGGCTTGCCGTCATCGTCAAGGAACGGACCGGCGAACTTCAGAACCCCCTCGGCATTAAGCTTGTTCAGGTGCTCCACATGGGTCGGGCGGGTTTCCATCCGCACGTTCAGATGGCCGGGCTTGTCGGTGCACAGAAACGCAAACAGCATCAGTCTCTCCTTGAGGATGATCTTATTCGGTGGTGATCGGCCGGGTCATCAGCTGTTCCATGGCCGTCATGATATCGAGCTTGCCGTCGATGATGTCGGCCACCGCATGGGTGACCGGCAGTTCGACGGCGAATTTTTCACCGAGACGCGCGGCGACGGAGGCCGCAAAAGCCCCCTCGACCAGCGGTCCGCCCACCGCTTCCGCGGGGTCGCCCCAACTCCCGCCAGTTTGGCCGAGCGCAATGCCGAAGCGCAGGTTGCGTGATTGATGGCTGGTGCCGGTCAGCACCAGGTCACCGAGGCCCGACAGGCCCCGCACCGTGTCCGCCTTGCCGCCCATCGCCTCGATCAGCCGCGACATTTCCGCCAAGCCGCGGGAAATCAGCGCCGCCCGCGCCGATTCGCCAAGGCCGGCACCTTCGATGATGCCGCAGGCGATCGCCAGCACGTTCTTCAACGCCCCGCCGAGTTGCACGCCGATCCGATCGGTCGAGGCATAAAGGCGAAAGGTGCGGCCGGAAAGCGCATTGGCAAGCCGCTCCGCCAGCGCATGATCGTCCGCCGCAATCGCCATCGCCGTCGGCAGGCCGCGGGCGATATCCGCCGCGAACCCCGGCCCGGACAGCACGGCGACCGGGTGATGCGGCAATTCAGCCTCCAGCACCTCGGTCAGCAACCGGCCGGAAGACTTGTCGATACCCTTGGCGCAGGTGACGACCACGGCACCCTTGGCCAGATAGGGACCGTAATGCCGCGCCGCATCCGCCTGCGCCTGCGAAGGCATGGCGAACAGCACGAAGCTCGCCTCGCCGATCGCATCCGGCTCGGCCGAGAACTCCAACGCATCCGGCAACGGCACACCGGGAAGGGCCGCATCGTGCACCCGGTCATCGCGCAGATCGCTCATCAGCGAGGGATCGCGGCCGATCAGGGTCACCGGATGCCGGCCTTCCAGCGAGATAACAGCGGCAAGCGCCGTACCGAAGGCACCGGCACCAATAACGACAATCCGTTCCCGAGCACTCATGCCTTGGCTCCTCGCTTGCCGGACCCGAGCAGGGTCTTGGCGTCCTTGTCGAGCGGCCAGCGCGAGCGCGGCGCCACGTCCATTCCGTCCGTCGGCATGTCCTCCGCCATCCGCTCGAGCCCCGCCCAGGCGATCATCGCCGCATTGTCGGTGCAGAGCCTGAGCGGCGGCGCGATGAAGCGGAAACCGTTTTCGATGCACAGCGCCTGCAACGTCCGGCGGATTTCCTGGTTGGCGGCAACGCCACCCGCGACGACCAGCGCCCGGTCGACATCGAGATGCGCGAACTCCTGCTTGAAGCGCGCCAGGCCGCGGCCGATGCGGTCGCGCAGCGTCCGCGAAATCGCCTTCTGGAACGAAGCGCAGATATCGGCGACGTCCTGCTCGGAGAGCGGTGCGATCTCGGTCGCCGCCTGGCGCACCGCCGTCTTGAGACCGGAAAAGGAGAAATCGAGCCGCGTCTCGCCGACCAGCGGCCGCGGCAGCGAGAACCGGTCCGGATTGCCCTTCAGCGCCGCCTTCTCGACCGCCGGTCCGCCGGGATAGGGAAGCCCCAGCAGTTTCGCCGTCTTGTCGAAGGCCTCGCCGAGCGCATCGTCGATCGTCGTGCCCCAGCGCTCGTATTCGCCGACGCTGCGCACCAGAACGAGCTGGGTATGGCCGCCGGACACGAGCAGCATCAGGTAGGGAAAGGAAAGCCCGTCGGTCAGCCGCGCCGTCAGCGCGTGGCCTTCGAGGTGGTTGATCGCCATCAGCGGCTTGCCGGCAGCCCGTGCGATCGCCTTGGCCGTCATCAGCCCGACGATCAGACCGCCAATCAGGCCGGGGCCGGAAGTCGCCGCCACCGCATCGATCTCGTCGAGCGAAACGTTGGCGCGGGTCAGCGCCTCCTCGATGAGCCCGTCCAGCGCCTCGACATGCGCACGCGCTGCGATCTCCGGCACGACGCCGCCATAGGCGCTGTGTTCGTCGAGCTGGGAGAGCACGATGTCGGAGAGGATTTCGCCGCGGCCATCCTCATGGCGCGCGACGACGGAAGCCGCCGTCTCGTCGCAGCTAGTTTCAATGCCGAGGATGCGAAGAAAGGTCGCCATACGCCTATCGATAATTGCGATGCCGGATAAACCGGTCTACGAAAGCCTCCGGTAACAATGGAATGACGCGGATGCAAACAAAACCTTTCCGGATCGGCACGCGCGGCAGCCCGCTGGCGCTCGCACAGGCTTCCGAAACGCGCGCACGGCTGATGACGGCGCATGGTCTGCCGGAGGAGATGTTCGAGATCGTCGTGCTGTCGACCACAGGCGACCGCATCACCGACCGGTCGCTTTCGGAACTCGGCGGCAAGGGCCTGTTCACCCAGGAACTCGAAGAGGGACTGCTTTCCGGCGACCTCGATTTCGCCGTGCATTCCTCGAAAGACATGCCGACCAAACTCCCCGACGGCCTGCGCCTCGCGGCCTACCTGCCGCGCGAGGATTTCCGCGATGCCTTCATCGGCCGCACGGCCCATACGCTAGCCGCCCTTCCGGACGGCGCCACCGTCGGCTCCTCGTCGCTGCGCCGCCAGGCGCTGATCCGCCGCATCCGGCCGGATATCAACGTCATCACCTTCCGCGGCCTGGTCGAAACGCGGCTGCGCAAACTGAACGAAGGCCAGGTGGACGCGACCCTGCTCGCCTATGCCGGCCTCAAGCGCCTTGCCAAGCAGGACGTGGTCACCGAATTGCTCGACCCGACCGACTTCCCGCCAGCACCGGCGCAGGGCGCGATCTGCGTCGAAAGCCGCATCGGCGATGCCCGCATCGATGCGCTGCTCGACCCGATCAACGACCGTCCGACCTATGACGCCGTCTCCTGCGAACGTGCCTTCCTGGCAGCGCTCGACGGTTCCTGCCGCACCCCGATCGGCGGCTACGCCATCTGCGAGGGCGACCATCTGAAATTCTCGGGCCTGATCCTGACGCCGGATGGCCGCAGGGAACATTCGATCGAGACCGAAGGTAAACGCGTAAACGCTGAAAAGCTCGGGCGGCAGGCGGGTGAAGCGGTCCGCGCGGCGGCCGGGACCGATTTCTTCGAAGGCTGGTCGTAAAGCCATGCGGGTCGTCGTCACCCGCCCCGAAAACTCGGCCCGGCGCACCGCCGAACGGCTGCAGGATCTCGGCCATCAGCCCGTCCTGCTGCCGCTGACCAAGGCCATCCATCATCCGGACGCTGCCGAGGCGGCACTCGCCGTTCCGCATGCCGCGCTCGCCGTCACCAGCGGCGAAGCCGTCCGGGTGCTGTCCTTGCTGGGCGAGCGCCTCACCCCCTATCTCGGCCAAACCCTCTACGCCGTCGGAGGAACGACGGCGAAGGCGGCCGAAGAGTCCGGGTTCCGGAATATTCGCCCCGGCGCCGGAACGGGGGCCGAACTCGCCGAACTCATTGCCAGCTATGCATCGACTTTCGATGCCCCTTTCCTCTATCTCGCCGGCAAGCCGCGCTCACCGAAATTCGAGGACGGGCTGCGGACGAATGATGTCCCGTTCGTGACGGCCGAAGTCTATGAGATGACACCCATAGCCTACGATGAGGTTTTCCTCCGTAGCGTCCTGCTCGATCCGCCCGCGGATGTGGTGCTTCTCTATTCGCGCGAAAACGCCCGGCTGTTCTGCGATTTCGCTGCACCGCACCTGACGGAACTTGCGTCTCTGCAGTTCGTTTGCCTCAGCGACAATGTGGCCGAAATCATTCCGCGGGAATTCCATAGAAATATCAAGATCGCCAGCCACCCTGACGAGGACGGGATTTTCGCACTCCTTTAGTAGAGGGGTGGCGCCAAAATCCCGCCCGCCCCTTTCTTTCCGACGACCCACCCACTAGTTTCCTGTGAGCGCATGCAAAAAGAGGTCGAGATGGTACCGGAACAACCACCCCGCCGATCCAAGACAGACAAGGAGCCGGTCACGATCGACCTGACCGCCGAGCAATCGGATGTCGTCGCCGAGCCCGTTCGCAGCAATGACACTGATGATGTGGTGAGCGCGACCGAACCCACCGAGGACGTTTCTGCAAGCGCCGAAGAACCGGCCAAGCCCGAGCCCGCGGAAGAGCCGGCATCCAGCGCTTCGGCCGCAGGCGAGCCGCGTTATGACGACCCCTGGTCTGCCGCCGCCCAGAGCGAGCCGCAGCCTGCGACCGTGGCGCCTGAACCGGAGCCGACGCCTGCGGCACCCCTGCGCCCAAGCCCCGCCACCTCGACGCTGATCGCCGCCGGCATTTTCGGCGGCCTGGTCGCGCTTCTGCTGGCCGGCAGCATGCAATATGCCGGTTACCTCCCGGCTGCCAGGCCCGCGCCGGCGGCCCCGAATACCGCCGGTCTCTCCTCCGAGATCGCCGAACTGCGCCAGGAAATCGCTGCCCTGAGAAACCGGCCTGCAACCGCGGTCGCCCCGGATGCCGCACTCGCCAGCCGCGTCGCCGCCCTTGAGGCAGCCCCCCGGACACCGAATGGCGCAAGCGAGCAGGCGCTTGCCGCGCTGAAGGCCGATCTCGACCGGCTCCGCGCCACCGTCCAGTCGGTCGCAGGCGCCGATTCCAGCCTCGCCCAGCGCCTGGACCAGGCCGAAGCCAAGCTGAACGATCGCGGCCCGGAACAGCAGGTCGCCCGTGCGGTGGCAGCCGCAGCCCTCAAGGCCGGCATCGATCGCGGCGGCCCGTTCGAGACCGAACTGCAGACCTTCAAGACTGTCGCCGGCGATGACCCGGCGGTCGCCGACCTGCAGAAACTTGCCTCCGCAGGTGTGCCCGCCCGGGCCGAGCTGCAGCGCGACTTCCCCCGCATCGCCGATGCGATGCTGGAAGCGACCGTCCAGGCGGACCCTAACGAGGGCATCGCCGGCCGGCTGCTTTCTTCCGCACTGTCGGTCGTCAAGGTCCGGCGCGTCGGCGATGTCCAGGGCGAAACACCGGATGCGATTGTCGCCCGCATGGAGAATGCGCTGCGCAACGGCGATCTCCAGGCCTCCGCCCGCGAATGGGACGCGCTGCCGGAACCGGCAAAGGCCGTCTCGCGCGATTTCAAGCAGAAGCTCGATGCCCGCATTCAGGTGGAAAATCTCGTGGGCGGAACGCTGTCGCGCGCCGTCGCCGGCACCCAAGGCTGAGGACGGAAGAACCGGATGGTCAGACTTTTCATTTTTCTCGTTGTGGTGCTGGCTCTCGGCTGGGGGTTCTCCTGGCTTGCGGATCGCCCCGGCCTGATTTCCATCACCTGGCAGGACCACCTGATCGAAACAAGCCTGATGGTGGCCGCCACCGCCATGGTCGCGCTGATCGGCGCCGCGATGCTCCTCTGGTGGATCGTCGGGGTGATCTGGACCTCGCCCTATTCCGTCCGCCGCTATTTTCGCGCCCGCAAGCGGGACCGTGGCTACCAGGCGCTGTCGACCGGCCTGATCGCCGCCGGTGCCGGCAATGCGCTGCTCGCCCGCAAGATGAGCCTTCGCACCCGCGGCCTGATCAGCGCCGACCAGGAGCCGCTGATCCATCTTCTCGAAGCCCAGGCCGCCCTCATCGAAGGCAAGCACGACGAAGCGCGCAAGAAATTCGAGCAGATGGCCGAGGATCCGGAAACCCGCGAGCTCGGCCTGCGCGGCCTATACATGGAAGCCCGCCGGCTCGGCGCCAACGAGGCCGCCCGCCAATATGCCGAAAAGGCCGTCGAACACGCGCCCTACCTGCCCTGGGCCGCCCAGGCGACGCTCGAATCCCGCAGCCAGTCCGGCCGCTGGGACGATGCGATCCGCCTACTCGACCAGCAGCGCATGGCCAATATTCTTGAGAAGCCGCAGGCCGAACGCTGGAAGGCTGTGCTCCTGACCGCCAAGGCAAACGACCGGCTGGAAGGCGATCCGAAGGGCGCCCGCGACGATGCCATGACGGCCCTGAAGCTCGCCAAGGACCTGGTGCCCGCCGCCGTCATCGCCGCCAAGGCCTGGCTGCGCGAGGACAATGTCCGAAAGGCCGCATCCACCCTCGAAGGTGTCTGGAAGCTCGGGCCGCATCCGGAAATCGCTGGCGCCTATATCCGCGCCCGCAGCGGCGACAGCACCATCGACCGCCTGAAACGCGCCGAGAAGCTAGAGGCGATGCGCCCCAACAATATCGAATCGCTGCTGGCCGTCGCCCAGGCCGCGCTCGATGCCCAGCAGTTCAAGAAGGCACGTGCCAAGGCGGAAGCCGCCGCCCGCATGCAGCCGCGCGAGGCCGTCTACCTGCTGCTCGCCGATATCGAGGAAGCCGAAACCGGCGACCAGGGCCGCGTCCGTCACTGGATGGCGCAGGCGCTCCGCGCCCCCCGCGATCCAGCTTGGGTAGCAGACGGCTTCGTCTCGGAAAAGTGGCTACCGCTGTCCCCGGTGACCGGCCGGCTCGATGCCTTCGAATGGAAGGCGCCGTTCGACCAGCTCGAAGGCCCGGTCGAGGAAGGTTCGCTCGCGGCCGATACCGCGATCGCCAGCCTGCCGCCCGTCACCGTCAGCGAGGTGAAGGCCGACACAGTGACGGAAGAGGCTCCCAAGCCCATTCTCGTCGAGGTCAAGCCGGCCGCGCAGGAGGCAAAGCCCCTTCCGAAGGAGTTAGCTGTTGCAGCAAAAACACCAGCCCCGGCGAATGTGACCGCGAAGGGCGGAAAATCCCCTGAAAATGAGGAGGAGGCCGTTCCCTTTTTTGGCCGTCCACCGGATGATCCGGGTGTGAAAGATCCCGATGCCGGGCAGCCCGCAACGAGGCTCCGGCTATTCTAGAATGACGAGGGCCTGGAGATAGATGTTAGATCGCATTCAGGCCTTCCTCCAGACGCTGACCGGATCCCACCACACGGAAGAATTTGCGCCCGATGATCCACGGGTGGCCTTTGTCGCACTCTGTTTCCAGGTCATGGAGGCGGACGGCAACATCTCCGATCAGGAACAGCAGAAGTTTCGCGACCTGCTGCGCGAACGTTACGACTTGAGCGAGGATCGCTTGAAGGCGTTGATCGAGGTCGGCCACCAGGCCGGCAGCGAGGCGGTTGACTATTACCGCTTCACTTCCGATCTTAGAAAACATCTCGTCAACGAAGAAGACCGCGTCGAGCTTCTCGGCATCCTCTGGGATATCGTCTATGCCGACGGTCAGCGCAGCGAGATCGAGGATCACGTGATCTGGAGGATCGCCGATCTTCTAGGCGTCTCGGCGCGCGACAGGGTTCTGGAGCGCCAGCAGGCCGCCGCCCGTGCAACCGGAGGAGATGAGGGAGGAGACTGAGGACGTTGTTGAAATGCTGATGTTTCCCTCCCGTCATACCCGAAAACTTCCCGTGCTGATCGTGCTGCACCAGGAGCGCTCGTCGCCTGGGCGCGTCGGCCAGATGCTGTCCGACAAGGGTTTCCCTCTCGATATCCGCCGCCCCGTGCTCGGCGATCCGCTGCCGGGCACCATGGCCGATCATTCCGGCGCGGTGATCTTCGGCGGGCCGATGAGCGCCAACGATCCGGATCCGTTCGTCAAGACGGAGATCGACTGGATCGGCGTTCCACTGAGGGAGAACAAGCCCTATCTCGGCATCTGCCTCGGCGCGCAGATGATGGTGCGCCATCTCGGCGGCACGGTCGCCGCGGAGAAAAACGGCCTCACTGAAATCGGCTGGTATCCGCTACGCGCCACCGAACACGGCCGGCTGCTGATGAAATGGCCGAAAATGGTCTATCACTTCCACCGGGAAGGCTTCGACACCCCGCGCGGCGTGCAGCTGCTTGCCGAAGGCGATGCCTATCCGAACCAGGCGATCCGCTACGGCGACAATGCCTGGGGCCTGCAATTCCATGCGGAACTGACACGGGCCATGATGCAGCGCTGGGTCGTGCATGGCGCCGAGCGTTTCACCATGCCGAATGCACAGGCCGGCCGCGATCATCTTGAGGGCCGGATGATCTTCGACGCGCCGCTCAAGGAATGGCTCTGGAATTTCCTCGATCTCGTCTTCGAGCCGCAGGCGGACGGCGGACAGATGAGACACGGCCGACAGCCGGCGCTTCAGGCCGGCTGAACCGATCTCTCTTCCCGGTCCGGCGCATCGAGACTGTCGATCCTGCGCAGCTTCGGGAAGCCCATCGCCCAGATGATCGCGACGCCCAGCGTGCCGACACCGCCGATCACCACGGCCGG
The DNA here is from genome assembly GCF_000732195.1 of Neorhizobium vignae. Taxonomy (GTDB): domain Bacteria; phylum Pseudomonadota; class Alphaproteobacteria; order Rhizobiales; family Rhizobiaceae; genus Neorhizobium; species Neorhizobium vignae. The sequence continues at coordinate 239,640 of NZ_JNNU01000006.1, read as the reverse complement.
TACGGCGCCGAAGATCGAGGCCATCGTGCCTGCGCGGAATTCCCCGAGCTCGTTGGATGCACCGACGAACACCATGTTGACCGCGTTGACCCGGCCGCGCACCTCGTCCGGCGTCCACAGCGCGATCAGCGTCTCGCGCACATAGACCGAGATCATGTCGGACGCTCCCATCAGCATCAGCGCCGAGATCGACAGCCAGGGCGTCGCCGAAAGGCCGAAGATCAGCGTGCCGACGCCGAACAGCCCGACGCCGATGAACATTGCCAGACCGGCATGGTGGCGGATCGGATAGAAGGCGAGGTAGATCGCGACGATGATCGCCCCGACGCCCGGTGCTGCCCGCAGCATGCCGAGGCCCCAGGGGCCGAGTTCGAGAATGTCACGCGCAAAGATCGGCATCAGCGCCACCGCGCCCCCAAGCAGGACCGCGAAGAGATCGAGCGAGATCGCTCCGAGCACGATCTTTTCCCGCGAGATGAAGTGGAAACCGGCCAGGATCTGGCCCCAGCTCACCTTCTCGGCAGCATTTCGCTGCGGAGGTTTCGGGATCATGAAGACCAGCACGGCCGCCAGGATGAGAAAGGCAAAAGCGATCGAATAGGCGGCAACCGCACTGACGCCGTAGAGCAGGCCACCGGCCACCGGGCCGACGATCGCCGCCGTCTGCCAGGACGAGGAATTCCAGGCGACCGCGTTCGGCAGGTCCTGTTCCGGAACCAGGTTCGGCCCGAGCGACTGGACCGCCGGCCCCATGAAGGCGCGCTCGATCCCGAACACGATCAGGATGCCGAAGACCGGCCAGGGCGAAAAGGAATGCGTGACGGTGAGCACCAGGAGGGCGCCGGCGCAGAGCGCGCCGACCACCATGCAGATCGCCACGATCGCGCGTCGGTTATAGCGGTCGGCGACCGAACCGGTGACGAGGATCAGGAGCAGCGACGGCAGGAACTGGAAAAGCCCGATCAGGCCGAGATAGAGCGGATTGCTGGTCTCGTCGTACATCTGCCAGCCGACCGCGACGCTGATGATCTGTATCGCAAAGGCCGCGAAAAGTCGGGAAAAGAAGAAACGAGTATAGGATGCGTGCCGAAAGGCGGCGAAACGATCGCCCGAGGCAGAAATGGACATGAGGCAGCACTTTCAGCGGAACCGGAAGCCGGCAAGACGCCCATCGCCCGTTAAACATGAATCGGATGAGGCGCGGGCGCGGCACTTGCCCGTTAGTTCGCCAATGTCTACATGTCTGTCAACAACGAAATGGAGACGTTAATGCTCGCCCTGTTTCAGACCATCGATTTGGCCTTGAACCTCTATACCTGGGTGCTGATTGCCAGCGCCATCTTCTCGTGGCTCTATGCCTTCAACGTCATCAATTCGAGAAACCAGTTCGTCGATGCGATCGGCCGTTTCCTCTTCGCCGTCACCGAGCCGGCGCTGCGTCCCATCCGTCGCATCATGCCGGACCTCGGCGGCATCGATATCTCCCCGGTCATCCTGCTCCTGATCATCTTCTTCATTCGCTCGCTGATGTGGACGTCGATCTACCCGCTGGTTGCGTGAGCGGCGCCTATAGCAGGCATTCCGACCATCTGCGGCTCGCAATCCGGCTGACCCCGAATTCGGGCCGCAATGCTGTCGAGGGCATGGAGACCGCCGCCGATGGCGAGGTGTTCCTGAAGGCACGCGTCACCGCCGTGCCGGAAGACGGCAAGGCCAACAAGGCGCTGATCCTGCTGCTGGCCGATACGTTCCGCCTGCCCAAATCCTCCATTTCGATCATCTCGGGCGAAACCGCGCGCAAAAAAATCCTCCGGATCGATGGCGACCCGGAGGATTTGGAAGAGAGATTGAAAAAGGTCCTGAAGGCCTGACGGCTTACTTCTGGGCCTTGTAGCGCTCGATGGCTTCGATGATCAGCGTCTTTGCCACGTCGACATTCTGCCAGCCGCCGATCTTCACCCATTTGCCGGGCTCCAGATCCTTGTAGTGCTCGAAGAAGTGCTCGATCTGCTTCAGCGTGATCTCGGGCATGTCGGTGTAGTTCTTGATCTTGTCGTAGCGCTGGGTCAGCTTCGGAACCGGCACGGCGATGATCTTCTCGTCCTTGCCGCCATCATCTTCCATGATCATCACGCCGATCGGGCGCACGTTGATGACGCAGCCAGGAACCAGCGGACGGGTGTTGCAGATGAGGACGTCGATCGGGTCGCCGTCTTCCGAAAGCGTGTGCGGTACGAAACCGTAATTGCCGGGATAGGTCATCGGCGTGTAGAGGAAGCGGTCGACGACGAGAGCGCCGGCTTCCTTGTCCATTTCGTACTTGATCGGCTGGCCGCCGACCGGCACTTCAACGATGACGTTGACGTCTTCAGGCGGATTCTTGCCAACGGAAATTGCATCGATACGCATTCTGGTCCCCGATGAGGTTCGACAAAGTTAAGCGTCGATAGCGGGAATCATGCTGCAAGGCAACAAGGCTTTGATACCAATGTTGAACAGCAATGCGCACCGCAACATGAGAAAGCGTTCAGATTCAGGACGTTGAACTCTGCCCGTTCAGGACCACACGAAACCGATCTTGCGAAGCTGCGTGCCGCCGAAATCTTCCATGCCCTCGGCAAGATCCACGCCGCCATGCCGACGGAAGAAACGCGCCGCATGCTCGCTGTCCTCCAGGCACCAGACGACGAGACCTTCGCAGCCCAGCGACTTCAGGAGCCGACGGCTTTCGCCGAACAGACGGCGGCCAAGGCCGATCCCCTGGAATTCCGGACGCAGATAGATTTCGTAGACCTCGCCGTCATAAGGCAGGGCACGGGCCCGGTTCAGGCCAATCGTGGCGTAACCGGCGACCTGATCGGCGACATCGAGCACCAGCAGGGTGGCGGGACCGCGGGTCGCCTTGCGCCACCATGCCTCGCCCCGGCGCTCCAGCATCTGGGTCAGCGGCTTGTGGGGAATGAGGCCCGCATAGGCCTGGGTCCATGCCTGGCGGTGCGCCTCGGAAATGGCGCGAGCGTCTTGCGGTTCGGCCCGCCGGACATCGATCGATAACGTTTTCATAACGTTTACTCTAGGCCCTGATGCGGACAATCCGCCATTCCACCAATGTGGGTACAGCGGATTGCCCACAGACTTCTCATGTGGACAACGAGGCAACGTTAACGTGTTTTTAACCTTTGCGACAAGGCCGGACGGGTCTCAGGCACAGAAAAAACCCGGCATTTCTGCCGGGTTTTTGAAAGGCTCAGAGCATGCTGTCGAAATCAGGCGATCTTCGCCTTGCCGAAGCGCTTGCGGTCGTTGGCGTCGAGATAGGTCTTGCGCAGCCGGATGTTCTTCGGCGTCACTTCCATCAGCTCGTCGTCCTGAATCCAGGACAGGGCGCGGTCGAGCGTCATGCGGATGGGCGGGGTCAGACGAACGGCTTCGTCCTTGCCGGCAGAACGGATGTTGGTCAGCTGCTTGCCCTTGAGGACATTGACCTCAAGGTCGTTGTCTCGGCTGTGAATGCCGATGATCATGCCCATATAGACCTTTTCGCCCGGCTCGATGATCATCGGGCCGCGATCTTCCAGGTTGAACATCGCATAGGCGACGGCTTCGCCGGCCTGGTTGGACAGAAGCACGCCGTTGGTGCGGCCGCCGATCTCCCCCTTGTAGGGCTGATAGTCGTGGAACAGGCGGTTCATGATCGCTGTGCCGCGGGTATCGGTCAGAAGTTCCGACTGGTAGCCGATCAGGCCGCGGGTCGGCGCGAAGAATACCAGGCGGACGCGGCTGCCGCCGGACGGACGCAGCTCGGCCATTTCGGCCTTGCGCTCGGACATCTTCTGCACGACGACGCCGGAATGTTCTTCATCGACGTCGATGACGACTTCCTCGATCGGCTCCATCAGCGTGCCGTCCTCGGACTTGTGCATGACGACGCGCGGACGCGACACGGCAAGCTCGAAGCCTTCGCGGCGCATGGTTTCGATGAGAACCGCGAGCTGCAATTCGCCACGGCCGGAAACGTAGAACGAATCCTTGCCTTCGGCTTCTTCGATCTTCAGCGCGACATTGCCTTCGGCTTCCTTGAACAGGCGGTCGCGGATGACGCGGCTCGTGACCTTGTCGCCCTCGGTGCCGGCAAGCGGCGAGTCGTTGACGAGGAAGGACATGGTAACGGTCGGCGGGTCGATCGGCTGTGCATGCAGCGCCTCGGTGACGGACGGATCGCAGAACGTGTCGGCGACCGTGCCCTTGGAGAGGCCGGCGATCGCGACGATATCGCCCGCATGCGCTTCGTCGATCGGCGTACGCTCGATGCCACGGAAGGCGAGGATCTTGGAGATACGGCCGGTCTCGACCGTCTTTCCGTCCTGGGAGAGCACCTTGACGGCCTGGTTCGGCTTGATCGAACCGGAATGGATACGGCCGGTGATGATGCGGCCGAGGAAGGGGTTGGCTTCGAGCAGCGTGCCGATCATGCGGAACGCGCCGTCTTCTTCACCGACGCTCGGCTCGGGAACGTGCTTCAGGACGAGGTCGAGAAGCGGGGCGAGACCCTGATCCTTCGGACCTTCCGGATTGACGTTCATCCAGCCATCGCGACCGGAACCGTAGAGGATCGGGAAATCGAGCTGTTCGTCGGTGGCGTCGAGATTGGCGAACAGGTCGAAGACTTCGTTGATGACTTCTTCGTGGCGGCCGTCCGGGCGGTCGATCTTGTTGATCGCGACGATCGGGCGAAGGCCGACCTTCAGCGCCTTGCCGACCACGAACTTGGTCTGCGGCATCGGGCCCTCGGACGAGTCGACGAGAACGATCGCGCCGTCCACCATCGAGAGAATGCGCTCTACTTCGCCGCCGAAGTCGGCGTGGCCGGGCGTATCGACGATGTTGACGCGAACGCCCTTCCACTCGATCGAGGTCGCCTTGGCGAGGATGGTGATGCCACGTTCTTTTTCGAGATCGTTGCTGTCCATCATGCGCTCGGTGGTGCGCTGGTTGTCACGGAACGAGCCGGACTGCTTCAGGAGTTCGTCGACAAGAGTGGTCTTCCCATGGTCGACGTGTGCGATGATCGCGATATTTCGCATTTTCATGTTTTGAATCTCTGAGCTCTTGGCGCGGCAACGGGAGGCGGCACCCAATTCGTTTTGCGGCCTCATACCCTGTTTTTCGCATTTGCGAAAGGGGTGAGCGCGATGATGGTTGATGGCTGTTTCGCCACCAGCCCGCTGCGCCTCAAGAGGGCGGCAAGAAGGTGGTGGCCACGATTGCAATGAAGGCCATGGCCACGCCGGGCCAGATTGACCCCTGCGCGGCTGCCGCCAGATCGGTGTTGCGATCTGGCGCTACGGTTTTACGGCCGCCGCATGACAGGCCGATGATTGGCAAATCTTCGGTCCTGTCTCATCCCGCAAGACCGGGATCGGAACCGCTCAGGCGTCGCTGCCGGAAAGTTCCTCGACCATCGCGAGGCCCTTTTTCTTCAGCATCGCCTTCGGGTCCGGCAACTTTCCGCGGAAGGCCTTGTAGGTCTCTTCCGGATCGATCGAGCCCCCGACGGAATAGATGTTGTTCTTGAGCTTGCGCGCCATGACCGGATCGAAGGCGTTGCCGGTTTCCTCGAAGGCGGAGAAGGCGTCCGCATCGAGCACTTCCGACCACATGTAGGAATAGTAGCCCGCCGAATAGCCGTCGCCCGAGAACACGTGCTGGAAATGCGGCGTCGCGTGGCGCATGACGATCGAGGCCGGCATGCCGATCTCGTCGAGCACTTCCTTCTGCACCGCCATCGGATCTTCCACCGCTCCGCGGGTATGAAACGCCATGTCCACCAGCGCCGAGGAGGTGAATTCCACCGTCGTGAAGCCGGCGTTGAAGGTGCGGGCCGCCAGCACCTTGTCGAGCAGCGCCTTCGGCATCGGCTTGCCGGTTTCGTAATGCACGGCATATTTCTCGAGAATTTCCGGCACGGTCAGCCAGTGCTCGTAAAGTTGCGACGGCAGCTCGACGAAATCGCGTGACACGCCGGTGCCGGAGACCGACGGATAAGTGACATCCGACAGCATGCCGTGCAGCGCGTGGCCGAACTCGTGGAACAGGGTGCGGGCGTCGTCGATCGACAACAAGGCCGGCTTGCCTTCCGCGGGCTTGGCGAAATTGCAGACATTGTAGATGATCGGCAGTTCGCCTTGCGCACCATTCTTCAGCGGCAGCTTATGCTGCGACTGGAGGGAATTCATCCAGGCGCCGGAGCGCTTCGAGGACCGGGCGAAATAGTCGCCGAGGAACAGCGCCTTCAGCGAACCGTCCCTGCCACGGATTTCGAACACCCGCACATCCGGATGGTAGGCCGAAACACCCTTCACCTCGACCGCCTTGATGCCGAATAGGCGCTCGGCGACATCGAAGCAGGCCTCGATGATCTTTTCGAGCTGCAGATAGGGCTTCAGCTCCGTTTCGGAGAAATCGAAGGTCCGCTGCCGCAGCTTTTCGGCATAATAACGCCAGTCCCACGGCATGACCTCGTGGTTCTTGCCCTCCTCGGCGATCAGGCCGCCGAGGCTCGCCTCTTCCTCCAGCGCCTTGGTGCGCGCCTTGTCCCAGACCTGGCGGAGCAGCGTATTCACCGCATCGGCCGTCTTCGCCATCGTATTATCGAGCTTGTAGGCGGCAAAATTCTCGTATCCGAGCAGTTTTGCTTTTTCCGCCCGCAGCGCCAGCGTCTCGCGCACGAGGCCGAGATTGTCGGTTTCCCCGCCGTTTTGTCCGCGCGCCGCCCAGGCTCTGAAAGCCTGTTCGCGCAGGTCCCGGCGGGTCGAGAAGGTGAGGAACGGCTCGATGATCGAGCGCGACAGCGTCACCATATATCCGTCCGCCTCGCCGCGTTCGCGGGCCGCGGATGCCATGGCATCGCGCAGGAACGCCGGCAGACCGCCGAGTTCGGCCTCGTCGGACAATTTCAGCGACCAGCTCTTCTCGTCGCCCAGCACGTTCTGGCCGAACTGGGCGCCGAGCCCGGCAAGCTTCTCGTTGATATCGGCCAGCCGCTCCTGCTCCGCCTTGGCGAGCTTGGCACCGGACTTGACGAAGCCCTTCCAGTGACGCTCGAGCACCCGCTCTTCCTCAAGCGTGAGGCCCAGTTCCTTGCGATTCTCCCAGAGCGTGTCGATGCGGGCAAACAGCGCCGCATTCATGCCGATCTTCGAATAATGGCGGGACATTTTTGGCGCGATCTCGCGCTCAAGCGCCTGAATATTCTCGTTGGTATGGGCGCCGGCCTTACCCCAGAACAGCGCCGAAACGCGCGACAGGGCGTCGCCTGCGGTCTCCAGGGCGACGACCGTGTTGGTAAAGGTCGGCTCTTCCCGATTGTTGGCGATCGCATCGATCTCCGCTTCGTGGTCGGCAAGCGCTGCGTCGAAGCCGGGAGCGAAGTCCTCGTCCTTCACCTGATCGAAGCGCGGCAGGCCGTGATGACCGTTCCAGTCCACCAGAGCGGGGTTCACCAGAAGATTAGAAGACATGAATATATATCCTTCATAACGATGCTTCGCCATTCATATAGGAGAAGCCGGCGGGAATGGGTATGCGCGCCTCCATTTTCGTTTTTTCAGCAAGAAATCATACACAATAATTAACGGTTATTAACCATTTGACGCAGTGCAGTATTCAAAGGTATTTTTGGCCCAGTATCCGATGAAACAGGATATAGCCATGGAAATCAGTTCCTTGCGCTGGTCTACCAACTTACTGCAAAGAGACCATTCTCGAAACAACAAGGTCGAGAAATCTTCCGAGCATGGAAGTCGGCAGAGCCAGATCACCTTTCAGGTGCCCGACGCGGATGAATCGCCGATTGATTTTTCGGCGATCACCCCGCGCGATCTGCGCGCGCTCGCGCTTGAAAACTATCAGGCCGGCAAGATCGACCAGGACACATACATAACGCTGTCCGAAGAACTTCCAACACATGCCGTCGATGCTCAGGGACAGCTGATGGACCTGTCGCAGGTTACCGACGAAACCGGCTTCAATTTCCACGATTTTTACCGCAATCAGCTCGAAATCGCCATGTCGCTTGGCGATACGTCCCGCGCCAACGTGCTTCGCGCGGTCATGGCTTTCATCGAAATCTGATCGGCCAGGCTTAGCCGCATCCCAGCTTCAGGCCCGCCGGTAGCCGAACAGGCCCGGTGCCGAGTGCCAGAGCGCCTGCACCGCAAAACCGATGAACAGCAGGCCGGAGAGCCGGACGATCACCCTCTCGTGTTTCCGATAGAACCGCCGCACCACGCCGGCGCCGATAATCCCGATCAGGACCAGATCGGCCGTCAGGAACCCGATCAGCGACACGGCGAGAAGAAGCGGCAGCGCGCCGAAATCCAGTGCATCGGCTGAACTCGCAAGCAGCGCCGTGAACGTCGCCAGCGCCACCGGATATCCCTTGGGGTTCGTCAGGCCGAAGATCAGCCCGCGCCGCAGCGGTTTTTCGACCATCATCAGCGCGCCGCCATTCTCCTTCGGTTTCGCCCGCAATGCGCTCCAGCCGATCCAGCCGAGATAGAGCCCGCAGAAAACCCCGAGTATGTCGAAGAGGGTGGTGCCGACCGTTTTGGCGCCGATGATCGCCACCAGCGCCAGTCCGGACCACAGGATGTCCCCCGCCAGATGGCCGCCCATGAAAAAGGCGCCGGCCTGTCTTCCCTGTCCAGCACCGATGCCGAGCAGGGCCAGGAATGCCGGCCCGGGAATGAGCGTATAGGCAAGCGCCGCGAAAAAGGCGCCGGCAAGCAGCGATGATGACATGATGGTCTCCGTCGGAAGGTTGCGACAATCTCGCCTCCGGTTTTACCGGTGTCAATGCAACCGGAGTCTCCGCTTTTCCGTTTGCCTCGCACCCGAAAGATAGTAAGGGTGCCTTATGAAATCCGACGACGGCGCGAAGGGTGCGGCAAAGCATATGGACATTCTGGGGTTCCTGATCGTCGACAGTGCCCGACTGCTGCGTGCGGCCTTCGAGCGCCGCATCGCCCAGGCAGGCCTGGGATTGACGCCCGGGGAAGCTCGCGCCCTGATCAACATCGCGGCTCTCGACGGCAGCCGCCAGCTCGACATTGCCGCCCGCATGGGTGTCGAGCCGATGACGCTCTGCGCCTATCTCGACAAGCTGGAGGCGCTTGGACTGGTCGAAAGGCAGCAATGCTCCGCCGACCGGCGTGCAAAGCGGATCAATCTCACGGAGACTTCCAGCGAGATGATCGGTTCGATCCGCAACGAGTTGAACGGCATTCTCGCCCAGGCGACCGAAGGCCTCAGCGAGGAAAACAACCGGATCCTGCGCGAGGCGCTGGCCCTGTTCAACGCCAACCTGCAGGCCGCCGTCCCTGCCGCCGCACTGCAGACCGTACCTGATGAAAGCCGATAACGTGCCGCCTATCCCCGCTCGGATGAGCGAGCGCCGAACCACGATCATCGGCGCCCTCCTGACGGCGATCGGGCCGATTTCCATGGCGATCTACACGCCGGCGATGCCGGAACTGGTGCGTGCTTTCGACACCACGGAAGCAGCGATCAAGATGTCACTGTCGCTCTATTTCGCGGGCTTTGCGCTGGCGCAGCTGGTCGCCGGCCCCGTGTCCGATGCCTTCGGCCGCAAGACTGCCTCGCTGAGCTTCCTCCTCATCTATCTTGCCGGTTCTCTGCTTGCGGCATTTGCTCCGACGGTCGAATGGGTGCTCGCCGGCCGCCTCATCCAGGGTATCGGCGCTTCGGTCGGCATCACCGTGTCGCGCGCCATCGTGCGAGACCAGTTCAACGGCGGCGACGCGGCGCGGATCATCAACACGATGGGCATCATCCTGGCGATCGGACCGTCCCTCGGTCCGACGATCGGCGGCCTTGCGCTCGCCGCCTTCGGCTGGCGATCGGTATTCCTGCTGATGGTCGGCTTCGGTGCCCTGCTCGTTTTTCTCTCCACCGTCTGCCTCAAGGAGACGACCGTGCCGGATCGCAGCCGGCTGAAGCCGCTGCGGCTCGTCCAGGCCTATGTGGAAATCGTCGCCTTGCCGCGCTTCCTGTTCACCGCGGTCGTTCTCGCCGGCGCCGTGGGCTCCATGTATGCCCAGGCGGCCGTGTTGCCGTTCATCCTGATCGAGAAGGTTGGGCTGACGCCGACCCAGTTCGGCATGAGCATGCTGATGCAATCCGGCTTCTTCCTGATGGGCTCGGTCTGCCTGCGCGTCATATCGAGATGGTTGCCGGCGGAACGCGCACCGCTGATCGGGCTGATCTTCAGCGGCAGCGGCGGCGTCGTCATGGCCCTTTCGGTCCACTACCTGTCGCCGTCCTTTCTGTCGGTCATGGTGCCGGTTGCCATGTGCGCCTTCGGGATCGCCTTCGTGTCACCCTACATGACCGCGGCGGGCCTCATCCCCTTCCCGCATATTGCCGGGTCCGCATCGGCGATGATGGGCTTCATCCAGATGGGCGCCGGTTTCGTCGGCGGCGTCGCCTCTGCCTGGATCGGCTCGCCGCTGCCGGCGTTCGGCATCGTCATTCCCGCCATGCACCTGATCGCCGTGCTCGGTTACATCGGTTTCCGGATCGCCAGCCGCAGGGCATGAAAAAACCCGCCTCCCTTTTCGGGCAGGCGGGTTTCGCTGATCGGGTTATGGGGAATTATTTGCCCAGATTGCGCTTGGCGAGCGTGCGCAGGCGCAGCGCATTGAGCTTGATGAAGCCCGCCGCATCCTTCTGGTCGTAGGCGCCCTGGTCGTCCTCGAAGGTGACCAACTTGTCGGAATAGAGCGACTTTTCGCTCTCACGGCCGATGACCATGACATTGCCCTTGTAGAGCTTCAGCGTCACTTCGCCTTCCACATGCTCCTGGCTCTTGTCGATCAGCGCCTGCAGCATTTCGCGCTCCGGCGAGAACCAGAAGCCGTAATAGATGAGCTCCGCGTAACGCGGCATGATGTCATCCTTGAGATGGGCGGCACCGCGGTCCAGCGTGATGCTCTCGATCGCGCGGTGGGCGGCCAGCAGGATCGTGCCGCCGGGGGTCTCGTAGACGCCGCGCGACTTCATGCCGACATAACGGTTCTCGACGAGGTCAAGACGGCCGATACCGTTGTCGCGGCCGTAAGTGTTGAGCGCGGCAAGCAGGGTCGCCGGCGACATGGCGACGCCATTGATGGAGACCGCGTCACCTTTTTTGAAGCCGACCTTGATCGTGGTCGCTTTGTCGGGAGCAGCTTCCGGGGAAATCGTGCGCATGTGCACGTATTCGGGAGCCTCGACGGCCGGGTCTTCCAGAACCTTGCCCTCGGAGGACGAGTGCAGCAGGTTGGCATCGACGGAGAACGGCGCTTCGCCCATCTTGTCCTTGGCAACCGGGATCTGGTTTTCCTCGGCGAACTTCAAAAGATCGGTGCGGCTCTTGAAAGCCCAGTCGCGCCACGGCGCGATGACCTTGATATCGGGGTTCAGCGCATAGGCCGAAAGCTCGAAGCGGACCTGGTCGTTGCCCTTGCCGGTCGCACCGTGCGCGATCGCATCGGCGCCGGTCTTCCTGGCGATCTCGATCAGGTGCTTGGAGATCAGCGGACGGGCGATCGAGGTGCCGAGCAGGTAGACGCCTTCGTAGACGGCATTGGCGCGGAACATCGGGAAGACGAAATCGCGCACGAATTCCTCGCGCACGTCCTCGATATAGATCTCCTTGATACCGAGCATCTCGGCCTTCTTGCGGGCCGGCTCCAGTTCCTCGCCCTGGCCGAGATCGGCGGTGAAGGTCACCACCTCCGCGCCGAGTTCGGTCTGCAGCCATTTCAGGATGATCGAGGTGTCGAGACCGCCGGAATAGGCGAGAACGACCTTCTTTACGTCTTTCGGGAGTGCCATATCGATTTACGTCCGTCTGCGGGTGGAAGCGGCAAACACCGCTCTGTCAGGAATTGCGGCACTTTTAGCGAGTTTCTTGAGGCACGCAAGAAAAACCGGGCAAACTGTAACTGCACTGTCACGTTGACAGGCTTGGGTATGGGTTCCATATCCCGCCCGACCTTTGAACAGCAGCGCCCTAGAGGAGATCTGCCATGACCATCACTCATCCCGCTCTGAAAAAGGACAATGTCGCCGTGATTACCGGTGCCGCATCGGGCATCGGCCTCGCCACCGCGAAGGAATTTGCCCGGATGGGCCTTTCGGTCGTCCTCGCCGACCTCGAAGGCGACAAGCTCGCGGAAGCAGCCGGCGAGGTCGCGGCTCTTGCCGAGGACGGCGACGCGGATGTCGCCGCCATCGGCACGGATGTCTCGAAGCCGGACGAGATCGAGGCGCTGGAACGCGCCGTCATCCAGCGTTTCGGCCGGGTGCATGTGCTGATGAACAATGCCGGCATCAGCCCCGGAAGCTCGATATTCGGACCGCAGGTCAACTGGGACAGCGTTTTTGCCGTCAACCTTCTCGGCGTCATCAACGGAACGCGGACGTTCGGACCGGCGATGATTGCCCATGGCGAACCGTCGCTGATCATCAATACCGGCTCCAAGCAGGGCATCACCACCCCGCCCGGCAATCCCGCCTACAACGTCGCCAAGGCCGGCGTGAAGGCGTTCACCGAAGCGCTGCAGCACGAGCTGCGCAACACGCCGAACTGCCAGGTCTCCGCCCACCTCCTCATCCCCGGCTTCGTGTTTACCAGCCTGACCAAGGGCGACCGCATCGAAAAACCCGCCGGCGCCTGGACGGCGGAACAGACGGTCGAGTTCATGTTGACCAGCCTTGAGCGCGGCGACTTCTACATCCTGTGCCCTGACAACGACGTGGACCGGGCAACCGACGAACGCCGCATGGCTTGGGCGATCGGCGACATCATCAAGAACCGTCCGCCACTGTCGCGCTGGCATCCGGATTTCGCCGATGCATCAAAGGAATTCATCAACGGCCGTTGATAGTTTGATTTGTGACGGCGTCTAAAGCCGGGTAAATGGTGCAATCCGTTACCCGGCCATTCGAGCGCACTTATGGAATTCCTGCCGAGCCTTGCTACCCTGCTTGCCTTCACCGCCGCCGGCCTGCTTCTGGCGCTGACGCCGGGGCCTGACATGACGCTGTCGATCAGCCGCGCGCTCGGCCAGGGCCGGCGCCCGGCGCTGTTCGTGGTGCTCGGCACCAGCCTCGGCGTCGTCTGCCACACGCTGCTCGTCGCCTTCGGCATCTCGGCGCTGATCACCGCATCGCCGACCGCCTTCTTCATCCTGAAGACCGGCGGGGCAGCCTATCTCCTGTGGCTGGCGATCCAGGCGATCCGCTTCGGCTCGAATTTTTCGGTGGAGCAGGTTGAAAAGACCGTAAGCAGTCCGCTCGCCAACATCTCGACGGGCTTCTGGGTCAACATTCTGAACCCGAAGGTCATCATCTTCTTCATGACCTTCCTGCCGCAGTTCGTGACAGCCGGCGATCCGCATGTCACCGGCAAGCTGATCTTCCTCGGCTTCTATTTCATCGTCATCGGCATGCCGGTGAACCTGATCGTCGTCCTGGCCGCCGACTGGCTTTCGGGCTGGCTCCAGGCCAATCCGAAGGTGCTGCGCGGCCTCGACTACACGTTCGCGGGCGTCTTCTCGATCTTCGCGGCCAAGATCTTCTTCACCCAGGCGCGCTGACAAAAAGGCCGGCAAAGCCGGCCTGGTCTCATCAATCGTCTTCGCCGTGCCCGGCGATCATCATCGCCTCGAAGGCGAGGCGATCGGTCTTGCGCATCCGTTCCGATTCCGACTTCAGCTGGCCGCAGGCGGCGAGGATGTCGCGGCCGCGCGGGGTGCGGATCGGCGAGGCATAACCCGCCTGGTTGATGAAATCGGCGAATTTTTCGATCTGCGCCCATTCCGAACACTGGTAGTTCGTGCCCGGCCAGGGGTTGAACGGGATGAGGTTGATCTTCGCCGGGACGCCCTTCAAAAGCTGGATCAGCGCCTTGGCGTCCTCCAGACTGTCGTTGACGTCCTTCAGCATCACGTATTCGAAGGTGATGCGGCGGGCGTTCGAAAGCCCCGGATAGTTGCGGCAGGCTTCGATCAGCTCCTTCAGCGGATATTTCTTGTTGATCGGCACCAGCATGTCGCGCAGGTCGTCGCGCACCGCATGCAGCGAAATCGCCAGCATCACGCCGATCTCGTCGCCGGTGCGGTAGATTTCCGGTACGACGCCGGAGGTCGAGAGCGTGACGCGGCGCTTCGACAGCGACAACCCGTCGCCATCCGTCGCAATCAGCAACGCAGTCTTGACGCTTTCGAAATTGTAGAGCGGCTCGCCCATGCCCATCATGACGATATTGGTGACCTTGCGATCGCCGGTCGGCACGAAGGCGCCCGGCGGCGTGTCGGTACCCGGGAAATCACCGAGTCGGTCGCGCGCCAAGAGCAGCTGGGCGAGAATTTCTTCCGCCGTCAGATTGCGCACCAGCCGCTGCGTTCCGGTATGACAGAACGAACAGGTCAGCGAACAGCCGACCTGGCTCGAAATGCAGAGCGTACCGCGACCTTCTTCCGGAATGTAGACGGTCTCGACTTCGACCGGACGGCCGGCGCCGCGCGGCGGAAAGCGCAACAGCCACTTGCGGGTCCCGTCATTGGAAACCTGTTCCTCGACGATCTCGGGACGCGCGATGGTGAAATGCGCCTTCAGCATCTCGCGCATGTCCTTGGCGACGTTGGTCATCGCATCGAAATCGGAAACACCGCGGATATAGAGCCAGTGCCAGAGCTGGCTGACGCGCATGCGCACCTGCTTCTCCGATACGCCCTTTTCCTTCAGTGCCGCCGCCATGTCCTCGCGCGTCAGCCCGATCAGCGACGGCTTGGTGCCGAACAGATCCGGATTGGCGACGAGCGGCTTCTTGATGGCGACCGGCGCCAGAGCCTCTGAGACTGACATTCTTTTATCCCGTTCGAACACATGCAGCTTTCCCACGATCGATCAGCGGGAAAGTCAGGGCATGTTGGATGCGTGAAACCTGTATCGGCCCATCGGGCACATGTGCCGGACCTTCGTTGAGGCGGGCTTTATCATCAAATAGCCGCCGCGTCACTATTCTTCGAGAAATGCAAAAAGGCCGGTCACGAGACCGGCCTTCGGTTGTCCTTATGAGCAGACGTTACTTGCAGGTTTCGATCTGCTTCAGCGCTGCCGCAATGCCCTGCAGCGAATAGGCGTAGGAGGTCTTGGTGCCACGGCCGGAAACGGCGCTGACGCTCATGTTCTGACCTGTCTTCATTGCCGCGACCAACGCCGGCTCCTCCGCGGCGTTCTCGACCCAGGCCGCCTTGTCCTTGGTGAACATCGTGAAGTTCTTCTTGTCGATCGTCACGGTCACCTTGGAATTCGGCTGCAGCACGTATCCCACCATCGCCTGCGGCTCGTAGGAAATGTTCTGTCCGGGCCGCTGCGAGACGATGAAGAAGATATCGCCGTGGTCGACGCTGGCCGGTTCCTTGGTGGTTGGCACCGAAAGCACGTAGCAGACATTGCTGGCGCCCGACTTGTAGGAATAGGCGCCCCATGCCTTGAACTGCTGGATGCGCGTGGGACCTGCGGCCGCTGCTGCCGGTGCCTGGGCCTGCTGCGGCTTGGCCGGGGCAGTGGCTTTCGGCGCCTGAGCCGATGCCAGGCCGGCGCTTGCAGCCAAGATTGCCAATGCGGTTGCGATTGTTCTTACAGACATGGTCTCCTGCCGGTTTTGTTCGTTCAACGGCCCGAGCGGGCAAGCCTTGCCAGGCATGATCCTGATTCGGCGCATTTTGACTTGATCCTGGTTACCAAACCGTCAACCAGACCATTAGAATTTGCTGAATCTCCTGCCCTGGCCCCCGGATGGAAGGATTAGCACTCACCGTCATGCCTCCAAAGACCCAACCAGCAGAATTTCCATGCGTTTCGTCAATCAGTGACACAAGGATTGGGGCAAGAGTTTGTCCTTTTCCTAACTCTCACAATGACATTAGAATGGTCGAATATGATGCGAATCTCATGGGAAACTTTGCGCAGCGTAAATGAATGTAGACGAAAGAGACCACTTCGCCGGCTTGGTAAGGGCAGTGGCCGATGAGCGCGATCAGGCAGCTTTTACCATGCTGTTCGATTATTACGCGCCGCGTTTGAAATCCTGGCTGGTGAAACGGTCGATGCGGCCCGACGATGCGGAGGAACTCGTCCAGGAGGTGATGGCCGTTCTCTGGCACCGGGCCGGCCTCTATGATCCGGCCCGATCCTCCTTGTCCACCTGGCTTTTCCGTATCGCCCGCAACCGCCGCATCGACGCCGAACGCCGGGCAAGGCACAGGCCGCTGGACGTCTACGAACCCCTGTTCCTCGTCACCGAGGCGCCGGGCGCCGATACGATCTTCGAAGGCGAGGAACGCGATGCCCTCGTGCGCGCCGCACTGGCCGATATCCCCGGCGAACAGATGGAACTGGTTCGGGCGGCCTTCTTCCTCGGCCAGTCCCATTCGGAAATCGCCTCGTCCACGGGTCTTCCGCTCGGCACGGTGAAGTCGCGAATCCGGCTCGCTTTCGAGCGCTTGCGACGAGTTCTCGAAGATCCTTCGGAGGGATAAGGCCCCTTGAGACTATTTGCCGCGGACGCCGTCGGCGATGTCCGGATTGTCCGCCAGTGCCAGATCCGCTGCCTCGTAGTGTCGGTCGGCGATATGGCCCTGGATCATCCGGAACGCGGCGGCGAGCACCGCGACATCGTCGGTGAAGCCGACAAGAACGAACATATCCGGCAGGAAATCGATCGGCATCACGAAATAGGCGAGCGCCGCGAGCAGAACGCCCCGCACGCGGGTTGGCGTTCGGCGGTCGATCGCACAATAATAGGCGGCGATCAGGTCGCGGCTGAACGGCACCTGCCGGACGGCCCGCTTCAGGGTCGGCCAGAACCTGGCGCGAATCTGCCGTTCCCGGTGGCCTTGCGTATCCTCGTCACCCGGCAGCAGAATTTCGCCGATCTTCACGTCGTCCATGGTCGCTCCGTTCGCTCAACGTGTGCCCATCCAATATGGGTTTTGGACCATGAAGTTCAATTGCGGCGCGAGGATGCCTTGTCCATCGCCCGGGCAAGCTTGAAGTCGATATCGGTCAGCCCGCCGGTCGCGTGGGTGGTCAGCAGCACGTCGACCCGCGAATAGACGTTCGACCATTCCGGGTGGTGGTTGAGCTTCTCGGCGGACAGCGCGCATTCGGCCATGAAACCGAAAGCCTCTATGAAGGTCTTGAACTTGAAGCTCTTGAAGATCGCATCGCCTTCGGGCTTCAGATCCCAGCCGTCAAGCGTCGCGAACTCGCGCTCGATGGCGGCTGCATCCAGCTTTTCGTAGTTCATGGCCAGGGCTCCTTCGGGTCAAAGGGCTCCCTCGGATTAAAGGAGGCTCTTCACCGGCTCCATCTCGCCTGCATAGGCGTTGCCGTAGCTCGCCTCCTGCAGCGGGAAGATTTCCTCCGTCAGGTAAGGACCGCCGCCGACCGATTCCTTCGACGACAGCAGCACGAAACGCGGGACGGTGAAGGCTGCCGTGTGGAAATTGCCGCGACCGGCAAGATAGTGCACCACATCGTCCAGGCGGCAGTTCTTGAGCCGTGCGAGCGTCACATGCGGCGTGAACTTGCGCGGATCCGGCGGCAGGCCGATACGCTGGCAGATCCGTTCGATCTCCGCCTGCAGCGCGTAGATTTCCGGCGAGGGCGAAACGCCGGCCCAGATGGAATGCGGTTTCTTCGATCCGAAGGAGCCGATCCCGGTCAGCGTCGCCTGGAATTCCGGCCGGTCGATGCGGTCCAGCCGATCGACGATCTCGTCCGCCGTGCGGCCGTCGACATCGCCGATGAAGCGTAACGTGATGTGGTAGTTCTCCACGTCGATCCACCGGGCACCGGGGATCCCGCCGCGCAGGAGAGACAAGCTCATCGCTACATTGCGCGGAATTTCGAGGGCGGTGAAAAGTCTCGGCATAGGGACCTCCTCGAATCTTTTGCAGATGCAAACAGCGAATCATGCAACGGGGTTCCGCGCAAGGTGTTATTTTCCCGTATCCTTAATAGCCCCCAGGAAGCTTTTGACAGGTTCAAGGGTCTTTTCGACCATCACGGCGACCCCTTTGGCATTCGGATGCATGCCGTCCGAGAGCTGCAGGCTGGAAATGGTCGCGACGCCATCCAGAAAAAACGGATAGAGCGGCACCGCGTATTTGTCGGCCAGCCGCTTGTAGATCGGGTTGAATTTTTCGGCGTAGTCGCCACCCATGTTCGGCGGCGCCAGGATGCCGATCAGGAAGACCGGGATCTTCCGTTCCTTCAGCCGCGCCAGGATCGCATCGAGATTCTTCTCCGACTGGTCGGGAGAGATGCCGCGCAGCGCGTCATTGGCGCCGAGTTCGAGGATCACGCCATCCGTGCCGTCGGGCACCGACCAGTCGATGCGCGAAAGCCCACCCGCCGTCGTATCGCCGGAGACGCCGGCATTGGCGACCACGACTGTCTGCCCCGCGGCTTTCAACGCCGCCTCGAGTTGGGCCGTGTAGGATTCGGAAGGAGCAAGCTGGTAGCCCGCCATCAGGCTGTCGCCGAAACCGACGAGCTGGACTGCCTTGTCCTGCGCGGCAGCCGGCAACGCAGCCAGCGCCAATGCCGACATGACAATGAAGTGAAGCAGGCTTGCTTTAAAACTCACGATCCGTCTCCTAGATTGTGCGCTACCGCAACGCGGTGTTCGGGTTACGCTTCACGCCTATATAGGACGGTTCGATTTGACTAAAACCATCATCACACTGAAGAAGGCCGATCTGACCCTGGGCAGCGCGGCAGCCTCGGTGCATGTGCTGAAGCAGATCGACCTCGACATCCGCGCGGGCGAGGCCGTTGGCATAGTCGGGCCTTCGGGCTCCGGCAAATCGACGCTGCTGATGGTCCTGGCCGGCCTCGAACGGCTGGACAGCGGCGAGATCGTCATCAACGGCGCTCCCCTCCACGCGCTGTCCGAAGACCGGCTGGCCGATTTCCGCGGCCGCAATATCGGCATCGTCTTCCAGTCCTTCCACCTGATCGCCAACATGACGGCGCTCGAAAACGTCGCCGTTCCGCTCGAACTCGCCAATGTCAGGGACGCCTTCGAGATCGCCCGGCGGGAACTGACCGCCGTCGGCCTCGGCGAGCGGCTGAGCCACTATCCCGGCCAGCTTTCCGGCGGCGAGCAGCAGCGCGTGGCGATCGCCCGCGCCCTTGCCCCCTCGCCCTCGGTGCTGATCGCCGACGAACCGACCGGCAATCTCGACACCGAGACCGGCCGGCAGATCGCCGACCTGCTCTTTTCGAAACAGGCGGAGCGCGGCATGACCATGCTGCTCGTCACCCATGACAGCGCGCTTGCCGCTCGCTGCTCGCGCCAGATCCGCGTCCGCTCCGGCGAGATCGTCGGCGACAGCGCCGCCGCCCATCACCCGGTTCAGGCGGTCTCCGCATGAGGCCGGCCTTCCCGCGCCTCTCGATCTCCTTCCGCCTGGCCCTGCGCGAAATGCGCGGCGGCCTGGCCGGCTTCTACATCTTCCTCGCCTGCATCGCGCTCGGCACCGGGGCGATCGCGGCCGTCAATTCGGTATCGCGGGCCATCACCGGCGCCATCGCTTCGCAGGGCCAGGAAATCCTTGCCGGCGACATCCGTTTCGAGCTGAACAACCGCGAAGCCACCGACCAGGAACGTGCGTTCCTGGCGAGCCTCGGCAAGGTCTCCGTCTCCACCAGCCTGCGCTCCATGGCCCGCAAGCCCGACGGTTCCCAGCAGGCGCTGGTCGAGGTCAAGGCGGTGGACGACGCCTATCCCCTCTACGGCAGTTTTGGCGCAGAGCCTTCCGCACCGCTGCCCGACCTTCTCGGCAGACAGGGAGAGACTTTTGGCGCACTGGCGGCTCCGCTTCTGCTGGAACGCCTCGGTCTCAAGGACGGCGATCAGCTTCTGCTCGGCAATGCCCGGCTGACATTGCGCGGCACGATCACCGCCGAGCCCGATGCGCTTTCCGACGGGTTCGGCTTTGCGCCGCGGCTGATCGTCAGCCGCGAGGCGCTTGCCGCCTCGGGCCTGATCACCACCGGCAGCCTCGTCGAGCATGCCTACAAGGTGCGGCTCGATGATCCGGCGACCCGTTCGACGCTCGCCGCCCGCGCCAATCGCGAGTTCCCGAGCGCCGGCTGGTCGGTTCGCACCAGCGACCGTGCCGCCCCGTCGCTCACCGAAAACGTCGACCGCTTCTCGCAATTCCTGACGCTCGTCGGCCTGACGGCACTGATCGTCGGCGGCGTGGGTGTCGCCAATGCGGTACGCGCCTTCCTGGATTCCAAGCGCACCACGATCGCCACCTTCAAATGCCTGGGCGCACCGGCCTCGGTGGTGACGATGATCTATCTCATCCAGATCATGCTGCTCGCGGTGATCGGCATCCTGATCGGCCTCGTCATCGGCGCGGTTTCGCCCTTCGTCGCGCTGCAGTTCCTCGAAGGCGTGCTGCCGGTTCCGAAGGAAGTCACCTTCTATCCCTCGGCGCTGGCGCTTGCAGCCCTTTTCGGTATCCTGATCACCTTCGCCTTCGCGGTTCTGCCGCTCGGCCACGCCCGCGAAGTGCCGGCGACCGCGCTTTTCCGGGAACAGAGCTTCGACAATACCCGCCTTCCCTCCTGGCCCTACCTTCTTGCAGCCGGCCTGGCCCTTGCCGCCCTCGCAGCACTTGCGATCGTTTCTGCGGAAGAGCGCTTCATCGCCTCCGTTTTCCTCGCCGCCGTCGCCGGTGCCTTCGTGCTCTTGCGCCTCGTTGCGGCCCTGATCGCGGCGCTTGCCAAAAGAAGCCCGCGGGTCAACTCGCCGGCGCTCAGGCTGGCGATCGGCAACATCCACCGGCCGGGCGCGCTGACGCCGTCGGTCGTGCTGTCGCTCGGCCTCGGCCTTGCCCTGCTCGTGACGCTCGCCCTGATCGACGGCAACATGCGCCGCCAGCTGACCGGCAGCATCGCCCAGCAGGCGCCGAACTTCTTCTTCGTCGACATTCAGGGACCGGAACGCGAAGGTTTAGTCAACATCCTGAAACAGCAGGCGCCGGAGGGTGCGATCACCCAGGTGCCGATGCTGCGCGGCCGCATCCTCGCCTTCAACGGCCAGGACGTGACCCAGATGAACGTGCCTCCCGCCGGCCGCTGGGTGCTGCGCGGCGACCGCGGCATCACCTACGAGGAGAAACTTCCTTCCAACTCGGCGCTGACGGCGGGAGAGTGGTGGGGCGCCGACTATGCCGGCGAGCCGCTGGTCTCCTTCTCGGCGGAGGAGGCCGGCGAACTCGGCCTGAAGATCGGCGACACCGTCACCGTCAACGTGCTCGGCCGCAATATCACCGCCCGCATCGCCAATTTCCGCAAGGTTCAGTGGGAATCGCTCTCGATCAACTTCGTGATGGTCTTTTCGCCCAACACCTTCCGCGGCGCGCCGCATGCGTGGCTCGCGACGCTCAGCGATCCCGGAGCCACCGCCCAGCAGGAAGCCTCGATCCTGCGCGCCGTTACCAACGCCTACCCGACCATCACCAGCGTTCGGGTGAAGGACGCGATCGATATCGTAGACCAGCTCGTCGGCCAGCTCGCAGCCGCCATCCGGGCCGCGGCGGCCGTTGCGCTGATCGCCTCCGTGCTGGTGCTGGCCGGTGCGCTGGCAGCCGGCAACCGGGCACGCACCCATGACGCAGTCATCCTGAAAACGCTCGGCGGCACGCGCAGCATGCTGATGCGCGCCTTCAGCTACGAATACATGATCCTCGGAACGGCGACGGCGCTCTTCGCGCTTCTCGCCGGCGGCCTCTCCGCATGGTTCGTGGTCAGCCGGATCATGCGGCTCCAGTCGGTCTTCCTGCCTGACATTGCAGTGCTGACGCTCGCCGTCTCTCTGGTTTTGACCGTCGGAATAGGCCTCGCCGGCACATGGCGCATATTAGGGCAGAAGGCCGCACCGGTGCTGCGCGAGCTCTAATTCGCCCACAGGTAGTATTTCCCGTTAACCCTCTGATCAAATTCCCGTCAGAGCGTCCCATAGGTTGCTAAATAGCTCCCATGGCTTGCGTTTTTCGCTTCCCGCACCTCTTGTATGTGAAGCAATCTCGCATCATATTTATGCGCAGGCTTGCTGGAGCTCCGCAGCGGCGCCTGGGTCCGTAAAAAGGGGGCCCGACACCGTGAATAATTCCGGAGCTTAAAGAGGAAACAATGGCTGACTTTAACAACTACCAGACCCGGGCGGCGCAGGGTCGCGCCCAGTCCGGCGCGATGATCGATGAAGGCCTGCGCGCCTACATGCTCAAGGTCTACAACCTGATGGCTGTCGGCTTGGCTATCACCGGTATCGCCGCCTATGGTATCTCGGCCCTCGCAACGACGACGGATGCGGCTGCAGCTGTCGCCCGGCTTCCGAACGGCATCCTGCTGACCAGCCTCGGCGCTGCGATCTACGGTTCGCCGCTTCGCTGGGTCGTCATGCTCGCACCGCTCGCGGTGGTGTTCTTCCTGAGCTTCCGCGTTCATAAGATGAGCGTCGGCGCGGCACAGGCCACTTTCTGGGGCTACGCGGCCCTGATGGGCCTTTCGCTGTCGTCGATCTTCCTCATCTACACGTCGCAGAGCATCGTGCAGACGTTCTTCATCACGGCTGCCTCCTTCGGCGCCCTGTCGCTTTACGGCTACACGACGAAGAGAAGCCTGTCGGGCATGGGCTCGTTCCTGATCATGGGCCTGTTCGGCCTGATCATCGCCTCGATCGTCAACATCTTCCTGGCGTCTTCGGCCCTCGGCTTCGCGATCTCCGCGATCGGCGTGCTGATCTTCGCAGGCCTCACCGCCTACGATACGCAGAAGATCAAGGAAATGTACTTTGACGGCGACGACGTCGCGGTTGCTGGCCGCAAGGCCATCATGGGTGCTCTGACCCTCTACCTCGACTTCATCAACCTCTTCACGTTCCTCCTCCAGTTCCTGGGCAACCGGAACAACTAATTCGAGGAATACGAACAGGAAAAAGGCGGCCTCCGGGCCGCCTTTTTTATTGCCCGGCTTCGCGCCGCAGCATAGGCTTGGTGATCCCTTTCAACGGCCTGAATCTCGATGACATTCCATCTCCGCGATGCCTCCCCCGCCGATCTTCCCGCCATCACCGAGATCTATCGCGACAGCGTGCTGAACGGCACCGCAAGTTATGAGCTCACCCCGCCGGACCAGGCGGAGATGGCGGCTCGTTTCGAGGCGATCCGGGCCAAGGGCTATCCCTATATCGCGGCTGAACAGGAAGACGGCACCCTCCTCGGTTATGCCTACGCATCCGCCTTCCGGACCCGCCCCGCCTATCGCTGGTTGGTCGAGGATTCGATCTACCTGGCGCCGGACGCGCGCGGCAAGGGCGTCGGAAAGGCGCTGCTCAAGGAACTACTGGTGCGTTGCGAGGCGTTGGGTTTCCGCCAGATGGTCGCCGTCATCGGCGGCGCCAGCCCCGCCTCCGTGGCGCTCCATCGTGGCCTTGGCTT
Source organism: Neorhizobium vignae (assembly GCF_000732195.1). Lineage (GTDB taxonomy): Bacteria > Pseudomonadota > Alphaproteobacteria > Rhizobiales > Rhizobiaceae > Neorhizobium > Neorhizobium vignae. Next base: position 216,043 of record NZ_JNNU01000006.1, on the reverse strand, counting down.
CGAACTGACGGGCACCCTGAAGGGCACCGGCTTCAAACACGGGAAGTGGCAGGATACGGTGCTGATGCAGGTCTCGCTCGGCGAAGGCAATGAAACCGATCCGGATCCCGGCGTCTATCCCGGCTCGCTGTTTACCGAATAGGGCGCCGCCTCAGTCGATCAGTTTCAGCACCTTGTCGAACACCTTGAGCACCTGCGGCAGCTCGTGGCCGCGCTTCATGATCATGCCATGGGTGTTCATGACGGAATAGGCGCCCTGCTTGGCGGCGAGCTTAGGGTTCTTCTCGATTCGGAAGAGCGGGCTTTCCCCGGAGCGTTTGAAGACGGAGAACACGGCCCGGTCCTTCAGGTGGTCGATCGCATAGTCCTTCCACTCTCCCTCGCCGACCATTCGGCCGTAAATCCTCAAGATCGCGTCGAGTTCGCGCCGGTGGAAGGTGACCGGTGCGGGATCGCGGTTCTGCCGATATTCACTGAGATCGACGACGACGGCTGCGTCCTGGGGTCTCTGTCCCCCCGGCAAATCCGGCTGATCTGTCATCAAGACTCCCAAATCGTCAAATGTCAGAGATATGACAGTGTGCCCGAGAGGCAGCAAAAATCAACCCCGGCAATCCGGCCGGGGATGAACCGCATGATTTTATTCTTGCCCCATTTCGAACAAAAGAGTGCCCGATTTCGAAGCGAGATTGGCAGCGTTGGTTGGCGCCGTTTTTCTGCGCCATATGGCCCGGTCTGGTGCATTGACCCTTACCCCCAGCCCCCCGATGCTATTGGATCGGGCCGCCAACAAGAGATCCACGCACAATCCGGCAGCCAGGAACCGCATCCGCGGTCAGTATTTCTTGCGGCCCGCCATCAGGACGGTCGCGCCGAGAATTGCCGAAGGCTCGCCGCCCGGGCCGGATGTCTGCAGCAGGATCGCACAACCATCCTTCTTCGATTTGCCCATCAGCTTGCCCGGCAGGGTCAGCTTCATGCTCTGGCCGTTCCAGGTGCCGACCGACTGCACGTCGTAGACGGCGTGCCAATATTCCATCGTCTTGCCGCTGTTTTCACCCTTGGTGACATCCACCAGTTGGCGCTTGGTGAAATAGGCGACGACGACGTCCGCCTGCCCCTTGCCGTCGCCGATCTCGATCTCGATTTCATCGCCGCGCATCGCCGCGGTGACCGGGACGTCGAGCCCCTTGCCGGTCTGGCCGAGGGCCTTGACCTTGTCGTTGATGATCGTGAGGTCGGTGCCCTTGACGTGATCGCGGCCGTTGATGACGGCCTGCGGGGTATAGACGCCGCTCCGTCCCAGGGTCTTGGCATAACCATATTGCCGCTCGGTATTTTCCTTGGAGCTCAGCGTATCGGTCCAGCCGAGATAGTTCCAGTAATCGACGTGATAGGAAAGCACGACCATGTCTCCCTGCGCCACCAACTCACCCAGAGCGGCGTCGGCCGGCGGACAGGAGGAGCAGCCTTGGGAGGTAAAAAGTTCGATCACGCCCTTCGGCGCCCTGACCTCTCCCGCAAATGCAGCGCCCGCATAAAACAGGCCCGCAACAAGGAGTACGGAGCGAAAAGGGAAGGGCATGGGTGGCAGACCTTTTTATCAGGGTAACTGTTATCCACGATTGCTCGGGGCGATCAAGGGGCTAACGCACGGGATGGCGGAAAGTAACCGCCGGGCACCCTCAAGAGAAAGTCACGAAGGGGTGAAGACCGGATATTTGGTCGGTTTCCGAATGCGTTTCGTTGGGTGTCAAACTTGGCGAAAAACGCGCCGAGGTCAAATCAGTTTGAGCAGGCCTTGAGTAAAATAAACGGCACCCACGCCGGTGACGATCCAGCGCGTCCAGGCGCGGAAATTCTGGTCGGTCATCTTCTGCAGGATGTCGTTGCCGGCCCGCGCTCCAAGGATGGCGATCGGTGCCGCGACCAGCACCGCGATCCATTCGGTGGTTGGCAGTTCCGAGGCCGCATTCCAGTAGAACACCACCTTCGTGGCATGCGAGGCGACCTGCACGGCCGCCTTGGTGGCGATCACCTTGCGCCGGTCCATCGTCGTGCGGATGAAGAAGATATCGATCGTCGGTCCCGACACCCCGACGCCGACCGTCAAGGCGCCGGCGATCAGCCCGCAGGCCAGCGCATGCAGCGGCTTCGAGGCGTCGAGCCGCAGTCTCGAGACCGGCATCCAGACCAGGATCGGCATCAGCCCGATGGCGATCGACACGACGATCAGATCCGGCTGATAATCGACGATCAGCAGGATGATGCTCGAGATGACGAGACCGAGGCCCAGGATGCCGAGAATTCGGTAGTCGATATAGGCGCGCGAGAACCAGGCACGCGACCCGTTCGAGACCATCTGGATGACGCCATGGATGGCGATCGCGGTACTGACCGGAAAGAGGAAAAGCAGCACCCAGAGCAGGATCAGCCCGCCCGCCATGCCGAAAATTCCCGAAAGCAGCGACGTCAGGAAAACGGTGACAGCCATTCCGATGAGGATGACGACGGTCAAGGGCACGGGACCTTAGGGGCAGTTGGGATCGAGGGCCTTCACCTCCCTCATCCCTGTGCTCGTCACAGGAATCCGGTGACCCGATGTCTATCGGGTCGGGAGACTCTTTTCAGCCCAAGGACTTGGGCTGGCTGGATTTCTGTGACGAGCACAGGAATGAGGACCGATGGAATTGCGCAAAAAAACCACCCGCAGGCTTCGCCTGCGGGTGGCCGTTGTCGCTTAGGCAGCCAAGTCGCGCAGAACTGTCTGCAGGATGCCGCCATTGTTCATGTAGATGACCTCGTCGAGCGTATCGATGCGGCAAAGGATGTTGATTTCCTTCACCGTGCCGTCGCCGTACGTGATCTTGGCGGTCTTCCATTCACGCGGCTTGATGTCGCCTTCCAGGCCCTCGATGGTGACGGTCTCGTCGCCCTTGAGACCGAGGCTGGCCCAGGTCGTGCCTTCTTCGAACACGAAGGGAACGACGCCCATGCCGACCAGGTTCGAGCGGTGGATACGCTCGAAGGACTGGGCGATGACCGCCTTGACGCCAAGCAGGTTGGTGCCCTTTGCGGCCCAGTCACGCGACGAACCGTTGCCGTATTCGACGCCGGCGAAGATCACGAGCGGAACGCCCTCGGCCTTGTACTGCATGGCCGCGTCGTAGATCGACATCTCTTCCTTGGACGGATAGTGGAAGGTGTAGCCGCCTTCCTTGCCGTTCGGGCCGAGCATGTGGTTGCGGATGCGGATGTTGGCAAACGTGCCGCGCATCATCACTTCATGATTGCCACGACGCGTGCCGTACTGGTTGAAGTCGGCAACGCCGACGCCGTGACCCGTCAGGTATGCACCGGCCGGCGAAGCAGCCTTGATCGAACCGGCGGGCGAGATGTGGTCGGTGGTGATCTTGTCGCCGAAGAGACCGAGGATGCGGGCGCCCTTGATGTTCTTGAGGCCCGAACCGGTCTTGCCCATGCCGACGAAGTAAGGCGGGTTCTGCACATAGGTCGAATTGTCGTCCCATGCATAGGTCTGGCCCGGAGGAACCTTGACCGCCTGCCAGTTCTCGTCGCCCTTGAACACGTCCGCATACTTGGTTTCGTAAAGTTCGCGGGTGACGTATTTGAGGATGAATTCCTGGACTTCCTTCGAGGTCGGCCAGATATCCTTGAGGAAGACCGGGTTGCCGTTCTGGTCTTCGCCGAGCGGTTCCGTGGTCAGGTCCTTCTGGACCGAACCGGCAAGCGCATAGGCGACGACGAGCGGCGGCGACGCGAGGTAGTTCGCCTGGACGTCCGGAGAAATACGGCCTTCGAAGTTACGGTTGCCCGAGAGCACGCCGGCGGCGATCAGGCCCTTGTCGTTGATCGTCTTCGAGATCGGCGCCGGCAGCGGGCCGGAATTGCCGATGCAGGTCGTGCAGCCGAAGCCGACGAGGTTGAAGCCGAGCTTGTCGAGATCGGCCTGCAGGCCGGACTTGGCAAGGTATTCGCCGACCACCTGGGATCCCGGTGCAAGCGAAGTCTTCACCCACGGCTTGGACTTCAGGCCCTTGGCAACCGCGTTGCGGGCGAGAAGGCCGGCAGCGATCAGCACCGACGGGTTGGAGGTGTTGGTGCAGGACGTGATGGCGGCAATCGCCACGTCGCCATGGCCGAGATCGAAGTCCGTGCCTTCGACAGGGTAACGATTGTCGAGCTGGCCGGGCTTCTTGTATTCGGTGTCAAGCGAACCGGCAAACCCGGAGGCGATCTTGTCGAGCGAGATGCGGCCTTCCGGACGCTTCGGGCCGGCCATGGACGGCACGACGTCGTTGAGGTCGAGTTCGAGCGTGTCGGTGAAGACGAGGTCGGAACCGTCGCCTTCGCGCCACATGCCCTGAACCTTGGAATAGGCCTCGACCAGCGCGATCCGCTCCAGCGTGCGGCCGGACATCGTCAGGTAGTTGATGGTTTCGCCATCGACCGGGAAGAAGCCGCAGGTCGCGCCGTATTCCGGACCCATGTTGCCGATCGTCGCACGGTCGGCGAGCGGCATGTTGTCCATACCCGGGCCGAAGAATTCGACGAACTTGGAAACGACGCCCTTCTTGCGCAGCATCTGCACGACGGTGAGCACGAGGTCGGTCGCGGTGACGCCTTCCTTGAGCTTGCCGGTCAGCTTGAAGCCGATGACTTCAGGCAGGAGCATCGAGACCGGCTGGCCGAGCATCGAGGCTTCCGCTTCGATACCGCCCACACCCCAGCCGAGAACGCCGAGGCCGTTGATCATCGTGGTGTGCGAATCGGTGCCGACGCAGGTGTCCGGATAGGCGACCGTTTCGCCGTCCTCTTCCTTGGTCCAGACCGTCTGGCCGAGATATTCCAGGTTCACCTGGTGACAGATGCCCGTGCCCGGAGGAACGACGCGGAAATTCTTGAACGCCTGCTGGCCCCACTTCAGGAAGCGGTAGCGCTCGCCATTGCGCTCGTATTCGAGCTCGACGTTCTTCGCGAACGCAGTTGGGGTGCCGAACTCGTCGACGATGACCGAGTGGTCGATAACGAGATCGACGGGAACCAGCGGGTTGATCTTTTCCGGATCGCCGCCGAGCGACACCATCGCGTCACGCATTGCGGCAAGATCGACGACGGCGGGAACGCCGGTGAAGTCCTGCATCAGCACGCGGGCCGGACGGTAGGCGATTTCCGCTTCCGTGAGGCCCTTGTTGTTCAGCCATTCGGCAACGGTGAGGATCTGTTCCTTGGTGACGGACTGGCCGTCTTCGAAGCGCAGCAGGTTTTCCAGCAGCACCTTCATGGAGAAGGGCAGCTTCGAAACGCCGGCAAGGCCGTTTTGCTCAGCCTTCGGGAGGCTGTAGTAAACGTAATCCTTACCGCCTACGGTAAGGATGGAGCGACAATTGAAACTGTCGAGAGATTTAGCCACGGAAAGTAACCCCGCTGATTAAAGAGCCAACACGCGCGTGCGGACGCCTATGCACTTCATGCACATCAGGATGCGGGTGCGACCATTTCCGCTGTCCGCACGAGAAGATTTTTTGGGACCTTCAGGTTCGGCGGAAGATTGAAATCACGCCGGCCGCTTGCGTGGTTGCAGTGCTTATAGATAATTTCTAAGAAGGGTTCCAGACGCTTGGCGCCCATTCCGAATAAATTTTCGGATCGCGATGATTAAAATCTTAATGAAGGTCTCCGGCATGCGGCTTTTGGCCGAAAACTTGAGCGCAAGACGCGGCGAAGACCTGATTTTCACGGACATCTCCTTTACCCTCGGAGCCGGTGAAAGCCTCGTCCTGACGGGCCGCAACGGATCGGGAAAATCGACGCTGCTGCGCGTCGTCGCCGGACTGCTGCACCCGGAGACGGGTCGCGTCACCTGGGTTTCGGAGAGTGCCGAATCGGGAATGCGCGCCGCCGAGGCCTGCCACTATCTCGGCCATCGCAATGCGATGAAGGCGGAACTATCGGTGTTTGAAAATCTGAGTTTCTGGAAGGAGTTTTTCGGCGACGTGGAGGGCAGCAAGGGCATCTCCCCCGGCGAGGCTGCCGAGACGGTTGGCCTTGGCGGGATCATCCACCTCCCCTTCGGTTACCTGTCGGCCGGGCAGCAGCGCCGCATGGCGTTTGCCAAGCTGCTCGTCGCCTATAGGCCGGTCTGGATATTGGACGAGCCGACTGCGGCGCTGGATGTGAATGCGGAAAGCATGTTCACGGCGCTGATCAATGCGCATCTGTCTGGCGGCGGCATAGTGCTGGCGGCGACTCATCAGCCGCTGGGGCTGGGGAATGCAAGGGAATTGAAGATGGCCGGGTTTGCGGGCGTGGCGGAGGGGAGATGGTGATCGTCGTGCCTCGCGTTACCCCCCTCTGCCCTGGCGGCCCCCACCGCAAGGGAATGGCTATGGTGGATGGGGCCTGGAACGGCGCTGCACTCTTAGCCCTCCCCCTTGTGGGGAGGGTGGCCGGCAGGCGGAAGGGGTCTTATGGAGACAGAAACCCCCTCCCCAACCCCTCCCCACAAGGAAGAGGGGCTCCTCGCACCCTCACACCCGCCGTCATCCGCCGCCTTCTCGCCGTCTTCCTCGGGCTTGACCCGAGGATGACGGGAACTGAGTTGCGGGAGATGCCCGGCAGGGCAGAGGGGGGTGCGCCCCGGACGTGGAGCGACAGATTATGACCGCCCTCCTCCTCCGCGACCTCAAACTCTCGGTCCGCGCCGGCGGCGGCGCCCTGATCGGGGTTCTCTTCTTCATGACGGTCGTCGCCGTCATCCCCTTCGGCGTCGGTCCGGATCTCAACCTTCTCTCCCGCATCGGCCCGGCAATCGTCTGGATCGGCGCGCTGCTCTCCGCCCTGCTCGGCCTCGACCGCCTGTTCCAGACCGAGCGCGAGGACGGGTCGCTCGACCTGCTGCTGATGCAGGAACATCCGCTGGTGCTGACCGTGCTGGTCAAATGCCTCGCCCACTGGCTCGGCAACGGCCTGCCGCTGGTGATCGCATCGCCGTTGCTCGGCCTGTTCATGAACATGGACGAGGTGGCGATCGGCGCCACCATGCTGACGCTGCTGGTCGGCACCCCGGCGCTGACCTTCATCGGTGCGGTCGGAGCGGCGGTCGCGGTTGCCCTGCCACGTGGCGGACTGCTCGTCTCGATCCTCGTCCTGCCGCTTGCGATCCCCGTGCTGATCTTCGGGGTCAGCGCCTCCTATGCGGCGGTCGAGGATCCTGCCCCGTTTATGCCGCCTTTCCTGATATTGGTGGCGATCACGATGTTTTTTGCCGTCCTCGGTCCGCTCGGCGCGGCACTGGCGTTGCGCAATGCCGGCGATTGATTAGAATCGAATTGAACGGGATCGGATCAACGACCGGCGAATTGACCAGGATCAAGCTGATTTTTCCGCGCGCATATTAGAAAGTGCCCATGACCGACAGCCTTGCCATCAGCAAATTCACCGACCTGGCCAACCCGACGCGATTTCTGGCGCTGGCGGCCCGCATCCTGCCGTGGATGGCGGCGGCGACCGTGATGCTCTTCGCAATCGGGCTTTATCTGAGCTTCACGACGGAAGGCGATTACCAGCAGGGCCTGACGGTGCGCATCATGTATGTGCATGTGCCGGCCGCCTGGCTGTCGATGATGTGCTACACGGTGATGGCCGTTTCGGCGATCGGCACGCTGGTCTGGCGCCATCCGCTCGCCGACGTCAGCCACAAGGCCGCAGCCCCGCTCGGCGCCGCCTTCACGCTGATCGCGCTCGCCACCGGCTCCCTCTGGGGCAGGCCGATGTGGGGAACCTGGTGGGTGTGGGATGCGCGCCTCACCTCCGTCTTCGTGCTCTTCCTCATGTATCTCGGGCTGATCGCGCTCAACCGCGCCATGGACGATCCGTCGCGGGCAGCCCGCGTGTCCGCCGTGCTGATCCTCGTCGGTTTCGTCAACATCCCGATCATCAAGTTCTCGGTCGACTGGTGGAACACGCTTCACCAGCCCGCCAGCGTCATCCGCATGGGCGGCCCGACCATCGACCAGGAATTCCTCTGGCCGCTGCTGATCATGGCGATCGCCTTCACCATGCTGTTCTTCACCCTGCACACAACGGCGATGCGCAACGAGATCTGGCGCCGCCGCGTCGCCGCCCAGCGGCGGATGGCCGCGCGGATGGCCGGACGGGAAGCGTGAGACCATGAGCCATACCTTCTACATCGCCATGTCCTATGCCGTTTCGGCAATCGTCATCCTCTGTCTGGTCGCCTGGACCTGGCTCGACGGCCGCGCTCGCAGACAGGAACTGGCCGAGCTCGAAGCCTCCGGCGTCCGCCGCCGTTCCGCCCAGGCAAAGGACGACGCGGCATGAGCACCGAGACCGAAAATCGGCCCGCCGCGCGCAAAAGCCTGGCGCGTTATGCGCTGCCTCTGATCCCGCTGGCGATTTTTCTCGGCTTTGCGGCCGTCGCCGGCAAGATGCTCTACGACCAGGACGTCAACGGCCGCGACGTCTCGGCCATCCCCTCCGCCCTGATCGGCAAGAAGGCGCCATCGCTGGCGCTGCCGCCGCTCGAAGGCTCGAACACCGCGGCGCTGACGACCGCCGCGATCGGCGGCAAGCTGACGCTCGTCAACGTCTTTGCGTCCTGGTGCGTGCCCTGCCGGCAGGAACATCCGATCCTGAAGGAACTGGCGAACGATAGCCGGCTCACCATCGTCGGCATCAACTACAAGGACCGCAACGACAACGCGTTGCGTTTCCTCGGTGAACTCGGCAACCCTTATAAGGCGATCGGCGTCGATCCGAACGGCAAGGCGGCGATCGACTGGGGCGTCTACGGCATTCCGGAAAGTTACCTGGTCGCGCCTGACGGTACGATCCTCTACAAGAAGGTCGGCCCCTTCGACGAGCGCAGCCTGACCCAGGACCTCATGCCGGCGATCGAAAAGGCGGCCGCGAAAGGCTGATCAGGCACGACGGTCCGCGGCGGAGACGACCCGCAGCTGTGTCGGCGCGTGCGCTGCCTGTTGGCCTTCCATCACAACCTGGTTGCGGCCAGCGGATTTCGCCGCGTAAAGACAGGCATCGGCCCGACCGATCGCATCATGCATGGAGTGATCGCCGCTGGCGGTGGCAGACACTCCGAAGCTTGCGGTGATCTGCTGGGTGACGCCGCCTTCGCGCCAGTCGCGCGCGGCAAAGGCGAGTCGGATCGCATTGCAGAGCATCCCGGCTTCCGCAAGCGTCACGCCCGGCAGGAAGGCTACGAATTCCTCTCCGCCGAAACGCGCCACCAGCGCATCGGACGGCAGCCCGTCGCGAAGTGCGGCGGCCAGACCGACGATCACCATATCCCCGGCCGCATGGCCGAAACGATCGTTGACGAGCTTGAAATGGTCGATATCGCAAACGAGAACGGCGCCCGAGGGGAAACTCTCCCTGCTGAAATCGGGGATGGCCCGCTCGAAACCGCGGCGGTTCAGGAGATCGGTCAGCGGATCATGCTCGGCCGCATGGCGATGCTGCCAGACGACATCCAGCATGACGGTACCGAGCACTGTCAGCGCCATCAGGAAGCCGATGACACTCGCACTCATCTGCATGAAGAAGGCGTAGTCGGAGGCAAGGAAATCATCGAGCGTCGTATAGGTCCCGGATGACGTGAGGATCAGCAGGGCCGAGACCCTGACGAGATTGTCGGCGATCACCAGGCCCACCAGGGCCACGAGCAGCCGGTCGATCGGCAGGCGGATATGGCGGCGGACCTGCCATAGCGGGATGATCAGCAGGATCGAGCAGGCTATGTCACTGACGGCCAGCTCTCCTCGCTGATCGGGTTCACCAGGACCATGTAGGAAATGCAGTGGAATGCGGCAGCACAGAATATAAGCCGCCCGGCAGTGAGAAGCGGCCGGCCGAAGCGGGTAAGAATGGCGTGGCCCAAGGAAAAGAACGCGGCCAGGAAGAAGGTGTTTGCGACAATCGCCTGGACCGGGACCGGCAAGCCGGCCAAGATGAGCGGCGAGACAAACCCGAGCGCTGCGACGATGTATCCGACGCCCCAGTAGCGGGACGGCGCAGATCCCCAGCGCTCCAGAAAAAGGAACGTACAGCCGAACACGAAAAAGATGAACGGCAGCAGATAGGCGAAGTTATCGTGCGATTCCATGTGATCCCCGCACGAAAGCATTCCCCTCGACGTTCGGTGCTGGCGACGAAATCTAGCTGCTTGTCGTTAAAAAAACTTGACCGGCAATCAAGGACCTGGATCAAACCTGTATCATTGGGGTCTGAACACGGTGGCAGTCGCTTCCATCACATTGACCACCACTTGAAAGCAAGCAGTTTTGGCCGCGCGGGCATCTTGTCCGGCGCGGTTTTGGGTTGGGAATGGGGCAGGCGGTATCGGGTATGTAGGAGGTAGGTATTTGTGCCTGCCCCGACTGTTTGATGGTCTTTCGAGGATTGCCAGGCCTCGCCACCCACCTTGCAGCCATCACCGGAACCGGGGTCCGAGAACCCTTGGAGAGGAGGCCGGTTCGCGAACCCGGTTTCCCATCCGATGACGGGACGATTATGGAATCGGTTTGAGCGGCGGGGATGAATGGGGAAGTGGATATGGCTAAAGCGCTGATCAGCTTGGCAGATTTTTCTTGGGGTGAAAAAATCGCCCCCGGCCGAAACCCATACCGCACGACAGCAGCGCCTAAAGCCCACCCTGCCAAACCCGCACCGCATCCAGCGGCCAGACGAGCATCAGCACGTTGAGGGTCAGGTTGTCGCGAATGATATAGCCGGTCGCCAGCTCGAAGAAGATGGCGATGGCGACCGTCAGCCAGACCGGCAGGCGCGCGGCGGCGAAGAAGCCGAGCGCCATGAACACCGTGTCCATCGCCGAATTGAGGATGCTGTCGCCGGTATAACCCAGCGCCATGGTCGCGGTGCGGTAACGGTCGATGATCAGAGGCGAATTCTCGGCAATCTCCCAGGCCGCCTCGATCAGCACCGCCAGCGACAGCCGGGCCGCGAGCGGCGCCCGGCGCAGGATCAGCCAGCCGAGACCATAGAACAAGAAGCCGTGAATGATGTGCGACGGCGTGTACCAGTCGGAGAGATGCTGCGAATTGCCGCTGGTATTCACCCCGCCTTCCCAGAGCTTCACATAACCGCATTCGCAGATCGGAATGCGGCCGATCGCGTAGAGGATGGCGATCTGGAGCACAAACAGGATGAGCGCGGCGAGAAACCAGCGCTTGGAGGACGAGCTCGATGGGGAGAATTCCGCCGCCGTCACTTTTCGGCCTCGGCGTTGCCTGCCGGCTCCTGGATCGTGTGGCGCATGATCAGCGGCATCTGTGTCATGGTGAAGATCAGCGTGATCGGCATCGTACCCCAGACCTTGAAGGCCACCCAGAAGTTGTCCGCCGCCTTGACGTCAGGCAGGTAATAGGCGTTGGCGCCGCGCCAGACGATTTCGTTGAGCACGGCGAGGAACAGGAAGAACACACCCCAGCGGACGGTCAGCTTGCGCCAGCCGGCATCATCGAGCTGGAAGGCCGCATTGAACACATAGCCGAGGAGCGACTTGCCGAACAGCAATCCGCCGAGCAGCACGACGCCGAACAGCGTGTTGATGATGGTCGGCTTCATCTTGAAGAACAGCTCGTCCTGCAGCCAGATGCCGAGCCCGCCGAAAACGAGGACAACGATCCCGGAAATGAAGGGCATCATAGGCAGATGCCCGAGAACGATCTTCGAGACGACGAGCGATATGACGGTCGCGACCATGAACAGGCCGCTGGCGATGAACAGCGGACCACCGAGCACCGAAAGCCAAGGAAAGGTCGCGCCTAGCCATTCCCCGCGCAGATTGGCGAAGAAGAAGACGAGCAGCGGCCCGAGCTCAAGCGAGAGCTTCAGCATCGGATGGTGCCGGTCGGCGGCGGTGGGCGTCGTATCGCTTTCGAATTTCATATATAGGTCAAACCTGCTTAATCCTGCCTTGGCCCTGCGCGGATGCCAAGGCAGATTTGTGGCATCAATGGGCAATCCCGGCAATGGCGCGCGCAAAATCCTGCGCCTCGAAGGGTTCGAGATCGTCTACACCTTCGCCGACCCCGATGAAATAGACCGGCAGCTTGTGCTTGGCGGCGATCGCCACCAGGATACCGCCGCGCGCCGTGCCGTCGAGCTTCGTCATGATAAGCCCGCTGACCCCCGCAACGTTCCGGAAAATCTCGACCTGGTTCATGGCGTTCTGGCCGGTCGTGGCATCCAGCGTCTGCAGCACCGTATGCGGCGCATCGGGATCGAGCTTGCCGAGCACGCGGACGATCTTTTCGAGTTCGGCCATCAGCTCGGTGCGGTTCTGCAGCCGGCCGGCGGTATCGATGATCAGCACGTCGCTCTTGTTGGCGCGCGCCTGCTCGTAGGCGTCATAGGCAAGGCCGGCCGCATCGGCGCCGAGCTTGGTGCCGATAAAGCCCGAGCCGGTGCGATCGGCCCAGATCTTCAGCTGCTCGATGGCCGCCGCGCGAAAGGTGTCGCCGGCAGCGAGCATGACCTTGAGGCCGGAGCCGGAGAGTTTTGCCGCGAGCTTGCCGATCGTCGTGGTCTTGCCGGTGCCGTTGACGCCGACGACGAGAATGACATGCGGCTTGTGATTGAGATCGAGCGCCAGCGGCTTGGCGACCGGCGCCAGAACCCTGGTGATTTCAGCCGCCATGATCCGCGACACGTCCTCGCCGGTGACGTCCTTGCCGTAACGCTCTGAAGAAAGCGCGCCCGTCACCCGCATCGCGGTCTCGACGCCGAGATCGGCCTGGATCAGCAGATCTTCGAGCTGTTCCAGCGTGTCTTCGTCCAGTTTGCGCTTGGTGAAAAGGGCGCCGATCTGGCCGGTGAGCTGCGACGACGTGCGGGCGAGGCCAGCGCGCAGGCGCTGGAACCAGGTGAGTTTGGGGGCAGTGGCGACGGGTTCGGGCGTGGGTTCCGGGCGGGCGGTGGAGAAACCTCTGGGGAGAGTGGGTTCGGGGCGAGGCTTTTCACTTGGAGCGACAACGGGGACCGCTTCGTCTGAAGAAGCACCTCCCTCTGTCCTGCCGGACATCTCCCCCACAAGGGGGGAGATCGAATCGTGGCTCTCTTCCCGCTCCAAAGCGAACCCGGAACCCGCGGCGCCAGTACCAGAGTCCATAGCGCCGATATCGGATGCTGGAGACGACGGCGCATCCGTGATCTCCCCCCTTGAGGGGGAGATGTCCGGCAGGACAGAGGGGGGTGCTTCCGCAAGCGCTACGGCCTCTTCTTCGGCCTCTGCTTCCGCCTGCAACAGCGACAGCGGCACCATGCCGATATCCGGCGCGCTCTCAACACCGGGAAGAATGGCCGGCGTTTCGTCTTCCGATATCGCCTCGGTGATAGCCTCAGCCGCCACATCCGCAACAGGCCCGCCTGCAGTCTCGATCTCCGTCAGAGCCACCGGATCGACCGGCGAGACCGGCAGGTCTTCGTCGCGCGACTTCGGCTCCAGTTCCGCCTGGATGGCGGCAACATCCTCCGGCGTTGCCGCATCGGGAACCGGTTCCTCGGCGGGTTTGCCGAAGGTGAAGACGCGTTTGATGAAGCCCAATGCCATGAGAACCTGTTCCGGTTACGCCGCCCGAGACGGGACAAGGGCGGACGTGACCTGCATTTCCAGATGTTTGCCGTTATGGCCGGTAATCATAACGCGCTTGAACTCGCGGGGAACAAGGCGCGGCGCGGCCACCAGCGAAAAGTTTTCCGTGTGCGCCATGCCGTTGTTCTCGACGATGATCGTCTGCTCGGTGCCGACCATGCGATCGAGATGGTCGCGATGCAGCGCCTCGCCCCGCGCCCGCAGCCGCGCCGCCCGATCCTTGACCAGCGCCCGATCGACCTGCGGCATGCGGGCAGCCGGCGTGCCGGGGCGCGCGCTGTAGGGGAAGACGTGCAGGAAGGCGATGTCGGCCTCTTCCGCAAGCGTCGCGGCATTCTCGAACATCTCTTCGGTCTCGGTCGGGAAACCGGCGATCATATCCGCTCCGAAGGCAAGCTCGGGCCTGAGCCGCCGCGCCTGTTCGGTGAAGGCCAGCGCCTCGGCGCGCGAATGGCGGCGCTTCATCCGCTTGAGGATCATGTCGTCGCCATGCTGCAGCGACAGGTGCAGATGCGGCATGAACCGCGGTTCGTCGGCAATCAGGTCCCAGAGATGCTTGTCCGCCTCGATACTGTCGATCGAGGACAGGCGCAGGCGCAGAATCTCCGGCACCTGTTTGAGCAGCGTCTTGGCGAGAAGCCCGAGCGAAGGCTGGCCGGGGAGATCGGCGCCGTAGCTGGTGGCATCGACGCCGGTCAGCACGATCTCGCGATAACCGCTTTCGGTGAGCCGCCTGGCCTGATCGACCACCGCGCCCATCGGCACCGAGCGGGAATTGCCGCGGCCATAGGGGATGATGCAGAAGGTGCAGCGATGATCGCAGCCGTTCTGCACCTGGATGAAGGCGCGCACATGCCCGTCTATATGCTTTACCATCTGCGGCGCGGTGGCGCGCACGCTCATGATGTCGTTGACGCGGAGTTTCTCTTCCGCCGAGACGCCGAAATCCGGCAGCGCCCGGTACGAGGCGCTCTTCAGCTTCTCCTCGTTGCCGAGCACGGCATCGACTTCGGCCATCTCGGCAAAGGTGTCTTTTTCGGTCTGGGCGGCGCAGCCGGTGACGATGATGCGGGCATGCGGGTTTTCGCGCCGCGCCCTGCGGATCGCCTGGCGGGCCTGGCGCACGGCCTCGCCGGTCACGGCGCAGGTATTCACCAGGATGGCGTTGTTGAGCCCGGCCTTTTCGGCCTCCGCCCGCATCACTTCCGATTCATAGGTATTGAGCCGACAGCCGAAGGTGATGACCTCGACGCCGCTCAATTGACCCGAGCCTCCGGGCCGTCGGCGTGCTGCACTGTGTCGCGGGTAAAGGTTCCAATGGTCGGATCGACCTTGCCCGACCATTCCCATTCGGCCGGCCCGGTCATCACGACGTGATCGTCACCGCGCCACTCGATGACGAGCGGCTGGCGGACCGGACTGGAGGCGACGTCGATCGTCACCGTGCGCCCGGTGCGCCCGGTGCGGGCGGCGGAGACGGCAGCGGCACAGGCCGCCGAACCGCAGGCAAGCGTCAGGCCGGCACCGCGTTCCCAGGTGCGGGTGCGCAGCGACGACTTCGAGGTGACCTGCGCCAGCGTGATATTGGCCTTTTCCGGAAACATCGGATGGTTTTCGAGCAGCGGACCGAACCGTTCGAGATCGAAGCTCATCGGATCGCTTGTCACCCAGAAGACCGCATGCGGATTGCCCATCGACATCGCAGACGGCGAATGCAGGATCGGCGCATCGATCGGGCCGATCTGCAGCTCGATCCGGCTGGTATCGAAAAATTCCTCGGCGAGCGGAATGCGGTCCCACTCGAACACCGGCTTGCCCATGTCGACCGAGATCGTGCCGTCCTCATGCTCGACCGCGTTGAGGATGCCGGCGACGGTCTGGAAGGTAAAGGTCTTGCGGCCGGTCTCGGCGCTCAGCGCCTGCACCACGCAACGCGTGCCGTTGCCGCAGGCCTGCGCCTTCGAACCGTCGGAATTGAGGATGTCGATCCAGGCGTCGGTGCCTTCAGCCCTCGGATCGTGGATTGCCATGATCTGGTCGAAGTGGGTGGCCGGATCGGCATTCAGCGCGATCGCGGCTTGCGGCGTCACCATGTCGGTGCGTCCGCGCATGTCGACGACCAGGATCTTGTTGCCAAGCCCGTTCATCCGCGCGAATTCCACCAGTTCCGTCATGACATTAATCCATTCCGGGCCATCTGCCCGCTTATCGGGCTGTATATGGCGGAAAAGGCAGGGAATTACCAGTGGGGGTGAGGCAATGCCCTTGGCGTGGCATCGGCCCCGCTTGGTCGCGCAGGCCAGAGGATTGGGACGTGGGCCGAGAGGGCGCGAAAGAGGGCAAGGTTTTGGAAACGTTGCAATGCGTGGCCGTGGATCCTCGGGTCAAGCCCAAGGATGACGACATAGAGAAAGTGAACACGACATGGAAAGTAGGGTGCGCGAAGCGCCGCCAAGGGCTGATAAGCATTTTCGGTTGGGCATAGGATACGCCCAAAAATATGCCCTAACCTAGATCTCACCCCTTCGCGTTTGCCATTCTGATGAAAACATCCAACTCCGTCATCCTCGGGCTCGACCCGAGGATCCACGCATCCCCATCAAACAAAAAACTCGTCCACCAGCGCATGCACCCGCCGGAACGCCGCCTTGGCGCCTTCGGCCATATCCGCTTCCTCCGCCTCGGACATGGCGAATCCGTTGAAGGCGGCGACGAAGGTGCGCCAGTGGAGGCCGCGGCCGGCGGGGTGGCCGGCGAGGTGGCGGGCGCCGAATTCTTCGGACAGGCCGAGCCTGGCCGCCTGCTTCAGGAGGAAGGCGGCGCCGAGGTTCGAACCTTCGGCGACATAAAGCCAGCCGAGTGCGGCCGGGATATCGAGCCTACCCGTGCTGGCGGTGAGGACGGGCGGCTCGCTTCCGGTCACATCGGCAATATCCTGCCGCAGCGCTTCAAGCCGGACGCGGCTCGGAAGATCGGGGACGAGGCGGTTGAGCCGCGGATCGGTAAACAGCGGATCGACATCGGCGTGAAAATGGTGCTGCACGGCGAGGAAAAGCGCGTAACGCTCGCGGCTGGCGAAGGGATCAGCGGCCATGATGCGCTTGTCGAGGCGCTCATGGGTGGCGTCCGTGAGAGCCTTCAGGCGCTGGACCCGGGTCGGCGCAACGGGGGTTTCGAGTTCGATCTGCATGCGTGCAATGTCCAGATACTTATATACTTTAGAATTTAGCCGTCAGGAACGCTCGGATTGTTCGGCCGGGAGCGGGCGTGAACCCGTCGAGCGCATCCACGTAAAATCGATCCGTCAAGTTCTCCGCCTGGAGATCGAACGTCAAGTGGTCGGTGATCTTGTAGGTGGCGAACGCATCGACGGTTGTATAGGGAATCCACATGCCCGTATACATCCGGGCTTCCTGCGTGACCGGCGACAGGCGCGCGCCGCCATGCGTGAAGCGGGTGCCAAAACTCAGCCTGTCGTCGAACAGGCGCATGCCGAGCGTCAGGCTCGCCATGATTTCGGGCGGCATGTGGTTGGCGGCATAGTCCATCGACACGGTCGTGTCCGAGCAGGTGGAAAGGGTGCGGCAGAACTCATAGCTCAGATACTTGGTCACCGATCCTTCGCTGAAGAATGGGCCGGCCTCGTAGGAGCCGGAGATTTCGATACCTGAGAACCGGGTGCTCCTGAGATTATCGAAGGTGAAGACCGGCTGGCCCGGCCCCGCATTGGAGGGCACGCGGGAAATATAGTCGGTGTAGTTGTTGTTGAAATAGGACAGCTTGAGACGCAGCGCGTCGTCCGCGAGCAACAGGCCATCCTTACTGTAGTTGACGCCGACTTCCCAGTTCTTCGAGACCTCGGGCTTCAGATAGGGGTTCTGGATGACGTTACCGTCATTGCCCATGGTTTCGCGCATGGTCGGCGGGCGCATGCCTTCGGCATAAAGCGCGTAGAACTGCAGGCCTTCGATCGGCTCCACGATGGCGCTGATGGACGGGTTGAACCGGCCGCCTTCCTTGTGGCGGATGCCGGTCCTGGATTCGATACCCTTGTCATTCATCCAGTAACCGTCATAGCGCAGCCCGGCATTGAAGGTCAGCCAGTCGGTCGCCTCCCACTGGCCGTCGGTGAACACGCTGGCGATCGACCGGTTGCCGATGCTTGGATCCATCGGCACCCCGCGGTCGGTCGTATGACTGCGGCTGAAATAGCGCCTGGAATCGATATCCTCGAGCAGGTAGGACATGCCGTAATTGGCCTTGAACGGCCCGTATTCCGTGTCGAACAGGCTCGTATTCGAAATGTCGCTGCCCCAGGTATGGGTCATGGCGTAGCGAGGATCGTCACCCGGTATGATGTTGAACTGCGGGTAATATAAGCCGAGACCCGTCGACATGGAGTTTTGATCGACGATGCTTAGCCATGCATTGACCTTCAGATCGATCAGGTCGCTCGGGTTGTAGCGATAGCGGCTGGTGAACGTGTCGGTCGTGACATCGGATAGCGGCGCCTGCCGGAATGTGTTGTCTCCGGAGGTCAGAAGCGACGTCATGATCTGGCCGAACTGGCTTTCATAGCGGACATAGCCCAGTTCCAGGCTCTGATCGTCGTCGAAGCGAAGCGTACCCTTGGCGAGAAACGAGGTGGATTCGTTGGACGAGTTGAAAACTTCCTCACCCTGCTTGGTCCGCGAGAGGAACTGGTTGCGGCCCTGGAACTCGTAATAGTTCTTGCCGTGCTTGCCGGCGAAATAGTTGCCGCGATAGCGGCGGGCACCGGCAATGACGAAATCGAAATTGTCCTGCACCGTACCGAACGCGAAGCTGCCCGAGCCATTGGTGAAATCGAAGAATTCAGCCGAATCCGTCTGCTGGTCGTAGGAATTGACCGTGAAATCCTTCGTCGTGTTGTCCTGAGCGCCGATCTTGATGCGGCCGCCATATTGCTTGCCGTCCTCGACGATATCCTTGGCTTTCAGCGTGGTGATCTCGACCACGCCGCCATTGACGCCGGCGCCCACAGCGCCGCCAGTTGGTCCCTTGGAAATGCCGACGCCGCCGATCAGGTCCGGATCGATATAGGTGCGGTCATCCACGCCGCCGTAACCGCGCCAGGTGGTTGTCGTCTGCTGCGTACCATCGATCGCGACCCGAACGCGGTTCTGGCCCTGCAAGCCCCGGATGTTGACATTGACTGAGCCGCTGCTGTGGTTGCTGGCCGAAATGACGCCCGGCACGTTCTTGAATACATCACCCGCGCTGGAACCGCGGAACCGCTCTATCTGTTCGGCGGTGATATAGCTCGTCGAGCCCGCCGTCTCGTAAGGCGCATCCACGCCGTCGCTTTCACCGTCGCGAAGCACGATCGGCGCGAGCGTCGTATCATCCGACCCATCCGGCGGGCTGCCCGCCGAAACCGCAGATGCGGCCTCCAGCGTCACTGTATTGCCGCCGCTCGACCGGAAGGAAACGCCGGTGCCGGAGAGCAGCCGCGACAGGGCGGCAGACGGCGTCAGCGAACCGGTCACACCACCCGTGGTCCTTCCGGCGGTGATTTCGCTGCGATAGACGAGACGCAGGTCGGTCTGGCGGCCGAGCGCGAGAAGTGCGCTTTCAAGCGGCCCGGCGGGAATGGAAACGGCGACCTGCTGCGACCGGACACCTGGCGCCGGCTGCTGTGCGATGGCCGGAGCCATGCCGCCCAGCCATGATGCGCAACCAAGCGCGATCCGGACATGCCGCGAAAAAATCGGCCCCCTCAAACTCATTTAGACCCCCTGCACTCAAACTTCGGACCGCTCTCATCGCGGCCCCTGGTGGTTATGAGTGAAAGGGGGGTCCAACTCCTGACGTCGGCTTCGAAAAAAGATGATATAAATACTCAATTTTTCAGATGGGCATGTCTTCAGCGTGAACGGACCAGCGTGACCCAGTCGGAAACCCGGATGACGCGGATCGGCAGGCTCTCCTGCAGAGCCACGAAAGCCTGGTCGACATCGTTCACGGCAAAGACGCCGCTGACCCGCAACTGCGAGGCCTGGTCGTCGAGCACCATGATACGGCCCCGCTGGTAACGGCCGATCTGGCCGAGCACCTCACCGAGCGGCCGGCCGGAGAAGACCAGCTTGCCGCTGCGCCAACTCGTCAGATCGGCGACATCGCCGGAGCCGGTTGCCAGACGGCCATCGGCGCCGAGATGCGCGGTACCGCCTGTCTCGATCACAGCGCGCTGGGAGCCGGCGGTCACGGCCACCTGCCCCTCCTCGACCATCACCTCGTCCCGCTCGCCGACCCGCACCGCATAATGGGTGCCGAGCGCGATCGCCTGGGTTTCGTCGCCGCTGACGACGAAAGGCCGTGCCGGGTTCGGGGTGACATCGAAAAAGGCTTCGCCGCGCAGGACCACAATCCGGCGCTCAGTCTGGCCAAATCGAACCTTGATCGCGCTATCGGTGTTGAGCGTCACCACCGACCCGTCATCGAGGTCGATGCGCTGGATGACGCCGACCGGCGTGTAGAAATCCGAACGATACCGGGCGATGAGGCCGGTCTCGTTGGCGATGATGCCAAGACAGCCCAACAGAAGCAGGGCGGCAACGCCACCCCCTATCACCCGGCGCCTTCGCGGCGCGACCGTTTTCGGCACCGCGGCGAGATCGCCCCAGAGAGCACTCATTTCGTCAAAGGCAGCCGCGTGAGCCGGATCCCGCATTTTCCAGAATTCGAAGCGGCGGCGATCGGCATCGGTCGCATCGCGGGAGCCGAGCCGCGCGACCCAGCCTGCCGCCTCCTCCGCAATGGCATCCTCACGCGCCTTGTCTGAAACATTAGTCATATGCAATCCCCCCGGCGGGAGGCAATGCCGCAAGGCGGGCCTGACGGCAAGCCATGAGTGCACGGATGATGTGTTTTTCAACCATGTTCCGGGAGATCCCGAGCCTCTCCGCGATCTCTCCGTTGGAAAGCCCTTCGAGCCGGCTGAGCACGAACACAACCCGGCATTTCGGCGGCAGGGCGGATATCGTTTCGATCAGAAGCCCGAGCTGCTGGCGCGCCGCCAGCACCCGCTCCGGGCTCGGCGCCTCATCGGCGACCTGCGCCCCGTCCATCTCTTCTGCGAAGAGCGCGCTGTCGCGTATCAGCCGGGCGGTGATGCCATGAGCCACGGACCGGGCGACCTGGAAAAGATAGGCATGCGGATTGCGCAAGTCTTCCTTCGGCGATGCCGTCAGCAGCCGCAGAAAAGTCTCCTGTGTCGCGTCCGCCGCATCCTCCCTGTTGCGCAGACGCCGAAGAAAGAACCGCCGCAGCTTCCCTTCCTCGGTCTGCTGCAACTGCTCGATAAGACTGATGTCCAAGTCGGTAACCCCCGGGCCGGGACCTGCCCGACCAATCGGGCCGCGTTTAGCGCCGCCTAAAAGATGATTCAACATCAATGATTTGGAATGAATCCAAGGAAGACTGAAAAAACATGATAATTAAAATCATGTTTTAATGCAAAATCAGCACGTTGGACAGCTGCCCGCCTTGCGGCGCAGAGACTGAATTATTGCTGAAACGGACCATTTGTCGCGTTTCCGCAACAGTTCCCGAGGGCTCAGACGGAAATCGTGGGCACCTCGAAGACTTCGCCGGGCCGCATCGGCCGGAAGCGGTCGCGCGAAATGCGGCGTCTATCGAGAGCGGCATGAAGCGCCGCCAACGGCTCCTCGATCCCCTCGTCGGTGAGGTCAAACGTACCCCAATGATGGCCGGCGACGAAAGCCGCGTCGCAGAGAAGCATGCCCTCGACCGCCTCGTCCGGGTTCTGGTGCTGCGCCTGCATGAACCAGCGCGGCTCATAGGCGCCGAACGGCAGGTTGGCGAGCCGGAAGGCCCCATGCTTTTCCCGTGCCGCGCGGTAATTGATGCCGCCATGAAAGCCGGTATCGCCGATATGGTAGATCTTGGCCGCGGGGGTTTCGAAGACGAAGGCCGCCCACAGCGCCATGCGCCGGTCGCCCACCCCTCGCGCCGACCAGTGATGGCAGGGCTCGCAATGCAGGACGATGCCGGGCGCGATCTGCTCTTGGCCGCCCCACTCCATCACCGTGATCTTCGCATCCTTGACGCGGGAGCGGATGAGCGCGTCATTGCCGAGCGGCGTGACGAAATGCGGCTTGTCGCGGCTCTGCAGCACCCAGAGGGTCTCGAGGTCCATATGGTCGTAATGATTATGGGTGACGATCACGACGTCGATCGGCGGCAGGTCGCCGATGCGAACGCCGGGCGGATTGACCCGCTTCGGACCGGCGAAACGCACCGGGCTGGCGCGATCGTCCCAGACCGGGTCTGTCAGGATGTTGAGGCCGGCGACCTGGATCAGCATCGCGGCATGGCCGACCATCGTGACGGTCAACCGGTCGCCCGAGACGCGGGTTTCCGGCACTGCCTGCGGAAACGGGCTCGGAAAGCTGTCGGGCCAGGCGATATTGTTGCCGGCAAGCTTCCATCGCAGCAGGTCGAGCCCGCCGCGCGGCTCCTCGCCACCCGGATTGAAGAAATAGGTTCCGTCGAAATGATCGGAGACCGGACCGGAATAATACTTGTTGGCAGCCATGGCTCCCCTTGCCGCAAACCCGCCCACGAGGGCCGCGATCGCACCGATGCCGGACCATTTCAGAAATTTTCGTCGGTTCATAGGATGATGTCTATCAGCGTGCTCTTACACCTGGGAAGAGACGTTGCGTGGGCGAAGAACACATTTACGCGACTTCGACATCCGTTTTGGAGAAATCGTCGCCGACAAAGAGTAGTGGAGACTTGAGCGTCTTTGCGGTGGCGTAGGAAAAGCAGTCACCGAAGTTCAGTTTGGCCGGATGGCCAACGAACCTGCCGTAAGTACGCGCGGCTTCGAGGGCGACAGAATGCAACCCAGGAGGGAGAGTTACCTCAATGGCGCCTATCTCCTTCAAAAAGCCTTCGACATAAATTTCCGTCTTCGCAATGAGATCGGGCGGGGTTGATGCGTACTCGCCCAGCGTAGCTATCTTTCTTTGGCGCGACAAAGCGATGACTGCCTCAAAAACGGCAAGCGAGGAATAGTAAATCGGACCTTCCGCAGCCTCTATACGATTGAGCAAAGACGCTCCTGCATCCTCTTCTTGTAGAATTGCAACGATCGCGGAAGCATCGAGAAACATCAATACTCCCACATCTCATCCATAAAGGCCTTTTCATCGAAGTTCGGGTCGCGTGGACCAAGTTCGGCAATCTGGCGTTGGTATTTTTTGACCCGCTCAGCGAGCGGAATATCTTTATCGGCCCGCTTCAGCTCGTTCTCCAGCGCCACCCGCACTGCTTCGGTCTTGGTCTTGGTGCCAAGCCGCCGCATGACTTCATCAGCGAGTTCATTCACTTTGGCGTCGCGTATATACAGGGACATGGCTACCACCCCACAGGTTTGAATATTCAGTATAGAGCAATTGAATATTCCCGCAAGGCAAGGCGCCGACCGCCTGCCGGCCAGCGGACTTGACTTTTCATTGCTCTTGCTGTTTAAGCCCGCCCATCTGCTGACAAGTTACGACTTGGAGCCGCCGACCGGGGCCGATAGACTGAGCCCGGAGGTCAACACCCGACAGCGCGTTGCGCCCTCGGGTGCTTTTTGGCTTTGTCTCTTGTTTTTGGCGGATGAGAACCCGACGTTTCGGTCATCCGAAACGCGAGAAGGAAGAAACGATGTTCGAAAGCCTCCAGGACCGTCTTGGCTCCATCTTGAGTGGACTGACCGGCCGTGGCGCATTGAGCGAGGCGGATGTGTCCGCCGCTCTGCGCGAGGTTCGCCGTGCCCTGCTCGAAGCGGACGTGGCGCTGGAAGTCGTGCGCTCCTTTACCGACAAGGTGCGCGAAAAGGCCGTTGGCGCCGAAGTCCTGAAGTCGATCAAGCCGGGCCAGATGGTCGTCAAGATCGTCCATGACGAGCTGATCGAGATGCTCGGCTCCGAAGGGGTCGGCATCGACCTGCATGCGGTCGCCCCGGTGGTGATCATGATGGTCGGCCTGCAGGGCTCCGGCAAGACGACGACGACTGGCAAGATCGCCAAGCGTCTGACCGATCGCGAGCGCAAGAAGGTGCTGATGGCATCGCTCGACACGCGTCGCCCGGCCGCCCAGGAACAGCTCCGCCAGCTCGGCGTCCAGACCGGCGTCGATACGCTGCCGATCATCGCCGGCCAGTCGCCGACCGAGATCGCCGCCCGAGCCGTGCAGGCCGCCAAGCTCGGCGGCCACGATGTGGTCATCCTCGATACCGCCGGCCGTACCCATATCGACGAGCCGCTGATGGCAGAGATGGCAGAGATCAAGCGCCGCTCCAACCCGCATGAAATCCTGCTGGTTGCCGACAGCCTCACCGGCCAGGACGCCGTCAACCTCGCCCGCAATTTCGACGAACGCGTCGGCATTACCGGCCTCGTGCTGACCCGCATGGACGGCGACGGCCGCGGCGGCGCCGCCCTTTCGATGCGCGCCGTCACCGGCAAGCCGATCAAGCTGATCGGTACGGGCGAAAAGATGACGGAGATGGAGGAATTCCATCCCCGCCGTATCGCCGACCGCATTCTCGGCATGGGCGACATCGTTTCGCTGGTCGAGAAGGCCGCGGAAAATATCGACGCCGACAAGGCGCGCGCCATGGCCGAAAAGATGGCCAAGGGCAAGTTCGACCTGAACGATCTCGCCGAACAGCTGAAGCAGATGCAATCGCTCGGCGGCATGGGCGGCATCATGGGGCTGATGCCCGGCATGAGCGGCATGAAGGACAAGCTTTCGGCCGCCGGCATGAGCGACAAGACGTTCGCCCGCCATATCGCCATCATCCAGTCGATGACCAGGGCCGAGCGCGCAAATCCCGACATGCTGAAGCACAGCCGCAAGAAGCGCATCGCCGCCGGCTCCGGCACGGATGCCGCGGAAATCAACAAGCTTCTGAAAATGCACCGCCAGATGGCCGACATGATGAAAATGATGGGCGGCAAGGGCAAGGGCGGCATGATGAAGCAGATGATGGGCGGCCTTGCCTCGAAGATGGGCCTTGGTGGCATGGGCGGCGGAATGGGTGGAATGGGCGGCATGCCCGACCTGTCCAAGCTCGATCCGAAACAGCTCGAAGCGCTGCAGAAGCAGGCGGAGGCCGCCGGCTTCAAGCCGGGATCGATGCCTGGCCTGCCGGGTGGTGGCATGCCGGGTCTCGGTGCGCCCAAGCTGCCCGGCCTTGGTGGCGGTTTCCCGGGCCTTCCCGGCCTGCCCAAGAAGAAGTGAGGGAGGACACGCCGATGATTGACCCTGAGGTCAAGGCCAAGCTTTCAAGCTACCGCCAGTCGATCGACAATATCGACGCGGCGCTCGTGCACATGCTGGCGGAGCGTTTCCGCTGCACCAAGGAAGTGGGCGTCCTCAAAGCCCAATACGATTTGCCGCCGGCTGACCCGGCGCGCGAAGAATTCCAGATCGAGCGACTTCGCCGCCTGGCGAAGGAAGCGCATCTGGACCCGGATTTCGCCGAGAAGTTCCTGAACTTCGTCATCACGGAAGTCATCCGGCACCATGAAGCCATTGCCGCCGAACACGTCGGCACGAAGACAGCATGAATCAGCCCGCCTGACGGCGGGCACAACGAGAACCCCGGCCCGCCGACGGCAGCCCGGAGAAACCTAGGAGTAATTGCAATGTCCCTGAAAATCCGTCTCGCCCGCGGCGGCTCCAAGAAGCGCCCGTACTACACCGTCGTCGTTGCCGACGCCCGTTCGCCCCGCGACGGCCGCTTCCTCGAAAAGCTCGGTTCCTGGAACCCGATGCTCGCCAAGGATGATGCCAAGCGCGTCGAACTGAACGCCGAACGCATCAAGCATTGGCTCGACAACGGCGCCCAGCCGACCGACCGCGTTCTGCGCTTCCTCGCCGAAGCCGGCATTGCCCAGCGCGAAGCCAAGAACAACCCTGGCAAGGGTCAGCCGGGCAAGAAGGCCCAGGAACGTATCAAGGAACGCGCCCAGAAGGCCGAAGATGCAGCAGCTGCTGCCGCCGAAGCATAAGCTTCGCGACCATTCTTTCCTGAACGACGGGCGGCGCGGCAACGCGCTGCCCGTTTTGCTGTTTGCTTTTGATCGCGCACAGCTTAAATGAGCCCACGACAACCGAGATCACGACCCTGATGACCAAGCTCGAAAACCCCATTCTGATGGCGACCATCGGCGCCGCCCAGGGCCTCCGGGGCGAGGTGCGGGTGCGCACGTATACGGCGGATCCGACTGCGCTCGGCGACTACGGCAACCTGCATAGCGAGGACGGCCGGATCTTCGAAATCCTCGAAATCCGCGAGGCCAAGAACATCGCAATCGTCCGTTTCCGTGGCATCAACGACCGCAACGCGGCCGAAGCACTGGCCGGTCTCGAACTTTTCATCGAGCGCGACAACCTGCCCGACGACGAGCTCGAGGAAGACGAATTCTATTATGCCGACCTCGAAGGTCTCGAAGCAGTCGACGAGGAAGGCAAAAGTTACGGCACGGTAAGCGCCGTCTATGATTTCGGCGCCGGCGATCTCCTGGAGCTGAAAGGCCCCGGCCGCCGCCCTGCCCTCATCCCCTTCTCCGAGGCGGCAGTGCTGGAAATCGACCTGGAAGGCGGCAAGATCATCATCGACCCGCAGGCTGCCGGCCTTGCCGAGAATCCGGAAGACGACGACCCCACACCGGGCCTGCCCAAAAAGGGCAAATAGCAACGATGACCTTCCGCGCCACCATCCTGACGCTTTACCCGGAAATGTTTCCGGGACACCTGGCCTCGTCCCTGGCCGGCAAGGCGCTGGAGCGCGGACAATGGACGCTCGATACGGTACAGATCCGCGATTTTGCGCAGGACCGACATCGCACGGTGGACGACACGCCGGCAGGCGGCGGCGCCGGCATGGTGCTGAAGCCGGACATTCTCGCCAAGGCGATCGACAGCGTCTCTGAAAATGACAGCCGCCCCCGTCTTCTGATGAGTCCGCGCGGAAAGCCGCTGACCCAGGAAAAGGTGCGCGAGCTTGCGGCCGGCGGCGGCGTGGTGATCGTCTGCGGTCGGTTCGAAGGCGTGGATCAGCGCGTGATCGATGGTCGCAATCTCGAAGAAGTATCGATCGGCGACTACGTTCTGTCCGGCGGCGAGCCGGCGGCGTTGACGCTGCTCGACGCGGTGGTGCGCATCCTGCCGGGCGTGATGGGCAATGCGCTGTCCGGCACCCACGAGAGTTTCGAGAACGGGCTGCTTGAGCACCCGCAATATACGCGGCCGCAGGTGTTCGAGGGGCGCGAGATTCCGGCTGTGCTGACATCCGGCAACCATGCGGCGATCGAGAAATGGCGGCATGAGGAGGCGAAGAAGCTAACAGCCGAGAGGCGGCCGGATTTGCTTGCCGACACGTTGCGGGACAAGGCGAAGTAACCCCCTCATCCGACCCTTCGGGCCACCTTCTCCCGCTGGGGAGAAGATAGTTGTGCCGCGACGCCTCCAATCCTCCTCTCCCCTTGGGGAGAGGGTGGCCGAGCGGAGCGGAGGCCGGGTGAGGGGGCGACTGGCTCACCCCGTCACGAAATAATAGATCGTCAATCCCGCCCCAACCGCCACCACGCACCAGCGCAGCACAGCCTGTGGCACCCGCCGCGCCATCCACACGCCGGCATAACCGCCAAGCGCGCCGGCCGGGATCATCACCAGCGCTTCCGGCCAGGCAATGACGCCACCGCCGACGAAGACGACGATGGCGACGGCCGCGATCAGGATCGCCAGCATGTTTTTCAGCGCATTGAGGTGGTGGTAGCTGCCGCCGGTGGTGACGCCGAGCACGGCGAGCATCATGATGCCCATGCCTGCACCGAAGAACCCGCCATAGATCGCGGTCAGGAACTGTCCGATGACGGAACCGGGAGAATTGGCCGGGCGCTCCGCCGATGCCTTGGGTTTCAGCCAGGGACCTGCGGCAAACACCGCCGTCGCGGCCGCCAAAAGCCAGGGCACGAGCGCGCGAAAGGACGGATTGTCGAGCGACAGCAGCAGGAAGGCACCGGCGAAGGCACCGACGACCGAAACGAGCGCCAATACAAGCGCGCTGCGCCAGCGGCTGGAAATCTCGTCCCAGTAGGCGATCGTCGAAGTGACATAGCCGGGAAACTGTACGATCGAGGACGTCGCATTGGCGAGGATCGGCGGAATGCCGGCAAGCGTCATCGCCCCGAAGGTCAGAAAGGTCCCGCCGCCGGCGATCGCGTTGACCGCGCCGGACAGGAAGCCCGCCGCGGCAAGCAGGGCTATCATTGTGATTGTCATTGATGTTTCCTCATCCCTGGCCATCAGATAGCGGCTTCGGCGAAACACGGCAATAGCGGGCTTTTTCGTCACAAAATCGCAATCAACGGGATGACAAACCCATGTCTTTCGTGTATTGGCGCACCCGGAAATGGGAAATATCCCGTCGACCAGCAACAAAGAATGGTGAATTCGCTCTGCCGAAAGGCAAATCCCCAAGGCTGTGACCAAAGGGATATAGCCGAGCGCTCTGGCTGTTTCAGAAGAACCAAAGGTTTGAGACGATGAATATCATCCAGGAATTGGAAGCCGAACAGGCCGCCAAGATTGCGGCCAAGCGTACGCTTCCGGAATTCTCCGCCGGCGACACGCTCCGCGTCAATGTGAAGGTTACCGAAGGCAACCGTACCCGCGTACAGGCTTATGAAGGCGTCTGCATCGCCCGTTCTGGCGGCGGCATCAACGAAAGCTTCACCGTTCGCAAGATCTCCTACGGCGAAGGCGTCGAGCGCGTATTCCCGGTCTACTCGCCGATGGTCGAAAGCGTCGAAGTCGTTCGCCGCGGTAAGGTCCGTCGCGCCAAGCTCTATTACCTGCGCGATCGTCGCGGCAAGTCGGCCCGTATCGTCGAAGACACCGGCGTTCGCGCCCGCAAGCTGAACGACGCCGAACGTCAGGCCGTTGCCGAAGAGAAGGCACGTATCGAAGCCGAGAAGGTTGCAGCAGCCCAGGCTCTCGCCGCCGAAAAGGCAGCAGCGGAAGCCGCTGAAGCAAAGGCCGCTGCTGAAGCAGCCGAAGCCGCCAAGGCCGCTGAAGCTTCTGCCGAATAAGCTTTTATATCGAATACGGAAAAGGCGGCCTTCGAGCCGCCTTTTTTGTTGCGCGATACCGGTTTAATTCCTGATGGCAGAATCCCAGTGCTCGTCCGCCTTGCCGTTGATGATGCGCCATGTGTCGTACCAGGTGCTGGTATAGCTCTTCGAAGGATCGCGAGGATCCTTCATTTCGCGCACCGTCCCCACGGTCACCAGATCGCCTTCCGCTGTGACAAAGACGACCGGCGTCTTTATCTTGTCAGGAATGGGGCTCGGCTTCCGCTTCAGGACGTCGATGAAATAGCGCACCACCCCCTCGCGCCCTGACGCGGCATTCGGGTTGTGCTGGATGTAACGTTCAGTGAGATACCGATCGGCCTTGTCCCACTGATTGGCTTCCAGCAGATCACGGACGATACCGTAGGCAACCTGCTTGTTTGCATGCAGCTTGGGGTCCGTACTGGTGAAAAGCGCGTCTTTGTCCGGGGCGGCCAACACCGGCTCCTGTGCCAGCGACGGCGCGGCAAGCGTGCCCACCGCGGCCCCGAACAGGAGCAAACCCAGAGCGGCATGTTTCAAGGCTCTTATCATCGACATTCTCCCAAGCGTTTTGATCTGACTTGCCAAAAGACATAGGAGAAACGCCGATGAGGCGGAAGCAGGCAGTTTTACCGCCATTGGTTCCGCAGAGGGAACCAGTGGCGGTATCGTCCGGTCAGGCGGAGATCGCCTGTCTCGCGGCCAACATTCGGGCGACGATGATGACGAGGACACCGGCGACAGCAAGGCAGATCGCGAGGAAGACCATCGGCAGGATATTGTTGCCGGTCGAATCCCGGATCCAAGGGACGACGTTCTGTGCGATGAAGCCGCCGAGATTGCCCACCGAATTGATCGCCGCGATGCCGGCCGCTGCGCCCGCACCCCTGAGGAAGCGTGAGGGAAGGCTCCAGAAGACAGGCTGCCCCGCAAAAATGCCGGCTGCGGCGACGCAAAGGAAAGTGAACTGCAAGATCGGCGAGGTGACGATCGCCGAAAGCGCCAGGCATATCGCGCCGACGAAGGCGGGACCGACAATATACGGAGTTTTGCTCTCGGCCCGGTCTGCGGCGGCCGGCACCACCCATAGCGCGAGCGCCACGATCACCCACGGAATGATGTTGATGAAGCCGTTCGTCGTGTTCGAGACGCCGAACCCCCTGACGATGGTCGGCAGCCAGTAGCTGAGACCGTAGGCAGCGAGCGGAAAGCCGATATAGCAAAGCGCCATCAGAAGCACTCGCGGATTGACGAGCGCCTTGAATCCGTTGTCTGCATGCTCTTCCATTCCGGAATTCTCGCGCGCCAGCCGATCGCGCAGCCAGCGCTTTTCATCCTCCGTCAGGAATTTCGCCTTTTCCGGGGTGTCGTCGAGATAAAAGAAAGTGACGATCCCGGCGAGCACCGCGGGAATGCCGGTTGCCAGGAAGACCCACTGCCATCCCTCATGGCCAAGCAGCCCGTTCAGATCGAGCAGCATGCCGCCAATCGGGGCGCCCACGGCATTGGCGAGCGCGCTGAAGATCATGAACAGGCCGACCATGCGGCCGCGATAATCCTTCGGGAACCAGAGCGTCAGCAGGTAGAGGACGCCCGGGAAGAAGCCTGCTTCCGCGACGCCGAGCAGGAAACGGAGGATGTAGAACATCGTCGCGTTCTGCGTGTAGGCGAGCGCCACGGTCACAATGCCCCAGGTGATCATGATGCGGGCGAACCAGCGGCTGGCGCCGAACCGGTTTAGGAAGAGGTTGCTCGGGACCTCGAACAGAAAGTAGCCGATGAAGAAAAGTGAGGCGCCGAGACCATAGGCATATTCGCTCATGCCGAGCGCGCCGACCATTTCCAGCTTGGCATAGCTGACGTTCTGACGGTCGATATAGGCAATCAGATAAAGGATGCCGAGGAACGGCATAAGCCGCCACACGATCTTTGAAATTAGCTCTTTTTCCTGAACCAACTTATTTACTCCAAAGCATTTGCCGCAGAGGAAGCGGCGTATTTCGGTGATGGGGATGTAGAGGACCCCCTTATGCGCGGCAAGAAAAAGATGCCCGCTTTCGGTCGCTTGCTATCGGCCGGCTTTTCATGAGAGGGATTCGCCAGCCATTTGTCAGGAGTGCCAGAATGCTCTCACGCCGTATGCTGATCACCGGCCTTGCCGCCCTTGCCTTTGCACCCGCCGCCGGCGCCGCCGAACTGCCGAACCTGAAGGGCCGGACAGTTGTCGTGGTCACGGAAAACGCCTATCCACCGCTGCAATTCGTCGATCCGAAAAGCGGCAAGGCGATCGGCTGGGAATATGATGCGATGAACGAGATTTCCAGACGGCTGAATTTCAAGCTCGAATACCAGAACACCAGCTGGGATGCGATGATCCAGGCCGTTTCCGACGGCCAATACGACATCGGCATGACCGGCATCACCATCAAGGACGATCGCAGGGAGAAGGTCGATTTCTCCGATCCCTATATGCGCTCGCAGCAACTGATGCTGGTGCGCGGCGACGAAAAGCGTTTCACCGACGCCAAGAGTTTTGGCGCCCTCACCACCGGACTTATCGGCGCACAGCCGGGGACGAGCCCGTTTTACACGGCGGTGTACGAGATCCTCGACGGCAACGAGCAGAACCCGCGGGTCAAGCTCTTCGAGACCTTCGGTGCGACAGTGCAGGCGCTGAAGGCGGGAGACGTCGACCTGGTCCTGACGGACAGCACCGCCGGCGACGGATACGTCAAGGCCTCCGGCGGCTCCTTAAAGCTGATCGGCCAGCCGCTCGGCACCGAGGATTTCGGCTTCATCTTCAAGAAGGGCTCGGATCTGGTTGCGCCGCTCAACGCCGCGATCGCCGCGCTGAAGGCCGACGGCACGCTCGACGGGCTGAACAAGAAGTGGTTCCTCGATTACAAGATGGGCCAGTAAAGGGCATGGCGCCTTCGCGTCGCAGGACGTCCGAGCCGCAGGATTTCCCCTGGTGGCTGGTCGCCTTCGCGATACTTTGCCTCGGCCTCGCGGCGGTTATCGCCCTCAACGACCTCTATTCCCAGGTCTTCTATGTCGTCGTCAAGGGCATCGGCATCACGGTCGGGGTGACGCTCGCCGCCTTTCTCCTGGCGACGCTGCTGGGGCTCGGCATTGCGCTTGCAGGTCTTTCCGGCAATGTCGTGCTGAGGCAGGCGGCGCGTTTCTATATCGAGCTCATCCGCGGCATCCCGATCCTCGTGCTGCTTTTCTACATCGCCTTCGTCGGCGCACCGGCCTTCGTGACGCTCTATAACTGGGCGCTGGCGCCGCTGATCGAGGGCGGCTGGGCCGAGGCGCTTCTCGTGCGCGACGTCTCGCTGCTGTGGCGGGCGATCATCGCCCTGACCATCGGTTATGCCGCCTTCATCGCCGAAATCTTTCGTGCCGGGTTCCAGGCCGTCGACATCGGCCAGATCGAGGCGGCAAAGGCACTGGGCTTCACCCGCTGGCAGCGTTTCCGGCTGATCGTCTTTCCGCAGGCGATGCGGGTGATCCTGCCCCCGCTTTCCAACGACTTCGTCTCGATGGCGAAGGATTCGTCGCTCGTCTCGGTCCTCGGCGTCGCCGACATCACCCAGATGGCCAAGGTCTATGCGGCCGGCTCCTTCCGCTTCTTCGAGACCTATTCGATCGTCACCTATATCTACCTGTTGCTGACGATCGGCCTGTCGTTAGCCTTGCGCGGCGTCGAGAGCCGATTGCGCAGGCGGACGGAGCGGTGAGGCAGCCCGAAGGCCGCCTCCCGTTTCAGTCTCTGGCTGCGCCCCACAGCATCAACGACGGCAGGCGCAGCAGTTTTGTTCAGTAGACTTCCGGGACATACATGTCCGCCGGCACCGGATGGCGGATGTAATCGTCGTTCCGGACGCGGCCCGGCAGGTCGATCTGTTCCTTCGGCACGGTCTCGTAAGGCACCTGCGCGAGAAGATGGGAGATCATGTTGAGCCGCGCCTTCTTCTTGTCGACGGCCTGCACCACCCACCACGGCGCTTCCGGAATGTGGGTGCGCTGGAGCATCTCTTCCTTGGCCTTGGTATATTCTTCCCAATGGACGCGGCTTTCGAGGTCCATCGGCGACAGCTTCCACTGCTTCAACGGATCGTGGATGCGCATCTTGAAGCGGAATTCCTGCTCCTCGTCGGTGATCGAGAACCAGTATTTGACGAGGATGATGCCGGAGCGGACCAGCATGCGTTCGAATTCCGGCACCGAGCGAAAGAACTCTTCGAGTTCGTCCTTGGTGCAGAAGCCCATGACGCGCTCGACGCCGGCCCGGTTGTACCAGGAGCGGTCGAACAGCACCATTTCGCCGGCGGTCGGCAGGTGCGGCACGTAGCGCTGGAAATACCACTGGCTGCGCTCGCGCTCGGTCGGCGCCGGAAGTGCGACCGTGCGGCAGACGCGCGGGTTGAGCCGCTGGGTGACGCGCTTGATGGCGCCGCCCTTGCCGGCAGAGTCGCGGCCTTCGAACAGCACGACCATCTTCAGCTTCTTGTACTGTACCCAGTCCTGCAGGCGGACGAGCTCGTGCTGGAGGCGGAAGAGCTCGCGGAAATAGATGCGGCGGTCGATCGTCGCCTCGGCGGGCTCGGACATGCCCTCGGCGACCAGCTCGTCGAGCCGGTCCTCTTCCATCTGCATTTCCAGCTCTTCATCGAAGCTGTCGGCGATCTCTTCCTTGATGCGGCTGAGCTGGTCTTGCATGGGCTCGGACATGGTCGGCATTCCTCCGTTATTGAAACTGAGATCAACCACGTTTCCGCGAAAGCTATATGACAGAGATGCGACAGATTTTCCGCAACGCAATTCGATTGCCGATTTCTTCGGAAACTGGTATTCCAGCCACCATGGGATCGAAATTCGGATGCCTCGCGAACCACATCGTCGTGCTGCAGGACCACAAGCGTCTGCCGGCACGGTTTTTCGCGCGGGTGTCCGGGGCGCTTTGCGACCGACTTAGCTGACTTTCCTCAGCTTGAGGCAGCCCCGTGCTGCCGGATACCCATTTCCTGTTTCAGTCAGCTTAACGGACAGCAGCCATGAGCGCACCCCGCACCCTTTACGACAAGATCTGGGACGACCACGTCGTTTCCGAGGATGAAAACCACACCTGTCTTCTCTACATCGACCGTCACCTCGTTCACGAAGTGACGTCACCGCAGGCTTTCGAAGGCCTGCGTATTGCCGGCCGCAAGGTCCGCGCGCCGGAAAAGACGCTTGCCGTCGTGGACCATAACGTCCCGACCACGGCCGACCGCCACGAAGGCATCAAGAACGAGGAAAGCCGCATCCAGGTGGAGGCGCTTGC
Source organism: Neorhizobium vignae (assembly GCF_000732195.1). Lineage (GTDB taxonomy): Bacteria > Pseudomonadota > Alphaproteobacteria > Rhizobiales > Rhizobiaceae > Neorhizobium > Neorhizobium vignae. Next base: position 181,857 of record NZ_JNNU01000006.1, on the reverse strand, counting down.
CCAGAACGCCCATGACTTCGGCGTCGAATATTATTCCGAAAAGGACGTCCGCCAGGGCATCGTCCACATCGTCGGCCCGGAACAGGGCTTCACCCTGCCGGGCATGACCATCGTCTGCGGCGACAGCCACACGTCGACCCACGGCGCCTTCGGCGCGCTGGCGCACGGCATCGGCACGTCCGAAGTCGAGCACGTGCTCGCCACCCAGACCCTGGTGCAGAAAAAGGCGAAGAACATGCTGGTGCGCGTCGACGGCCAGCTGCCGCCGGGGGTTACCGCCAAGGACATCATCCTTGCCATCATCGGCGAAATCGGCACCGCCGGCGGCACCGGCCACGTCATCGAGTTCGCCGGTGAGGCCATCCGCGCGCTCTCCATGGAAGGCCGCATGACGGTCTGCAACATGACGATCGAAGGCGGCGCCCGCGCCGGCCTGATCGCGCCGGACGAAAAGACCTTCGAGTATATCAAGGACAAGCCGCGCGCCCCGAAGGGCAAGGCCTGGGACATGGCGCTCGAATACTGGAAGACGCTGCAGAGCGACGAAGGCGCGCATTTCGACAAGGTCGTCGTGCTCGACGCCGCCAACCTGCCGCCGATCGTCTCCTGGGGTTCCTCGCCGGAAGACGTCATCTCGGTCGAGGGTTCCGTTCCGAACCCGGACGATATTCAGGACGAAACCAAGCGCACCTCCAAATGGCGCGCTCTGGAGTATATGGGCCTGAAGCCCGGCACCAAGATCACCGATATCGCTATCGACCGCGTCTTCATCGGCTCCTGCACCAACGGCCGCATCGAAGACCTGCGTGCCGCAGCCAAGGTTGTCGAAGGCCGCACCGTCGCATCGACCGTTTCCGCCATGGTCGTCCCCGGCTCCGGCATCGTCAAGGAACAGGCGGAAGCCGAAGGTCTCGACAAGATCTTCAAGGATGCAGGTTTCGAATGGCGCGAGCCGGGCTGCTCGATGTGCCTGGCGATGAACGACGACCGCCTGAAGCCGGGCGAGCGCTGCGCCTCCACCTCGAACCGCAATTTCGAGGGCCGCCAGGGTTACAAGGGCCGCACCCATCTCGTCTCGCCGGCCATGGCGGCCGCTGCCGCGGTCGCCGGACATTTCGTCGACATCCGCGAGTGGAAATAACGCCGCTTCAGGCCTCCGTGCCGCCCTTTTACGGGCGGCACTTCCGCGGCGGAGGACTCTTTTCGTTATGACTGCCGAGACGGAAAAGAAGAACGCGCAGCGCCGTCGTCTGATCCTGCTTCGACATGCCAAATCAGCCTGGCCGGAAGGAGTGGCGGGCGAAGAGCGGCCGCTGGCGCCACGGGGGCGGAAAGCCGCCTCGATCATGGCCAAATATATAGCGCGGGAAAAGCTTGTCCCCGATCTTGTCCTGGTCTCCCCCGCAAGGCGGACGCAGGAGACATGGAGCCTGGTAAAGACCAAGCTGCCGGCTTCTCCTGAGGTTCGTGACTGCGCTGGCATCTACGAAGCCGCGGCATCCGACATTCTCGAAATACTGAACGAAATCGAGCCCGTCCACCATACGGTCCTGGTGATTGGACACAATCCCGGACTGCAGGAGCTTGCGCAGTCTCTCGTCAAAGCGGGAGATACCGATGCTCTTGAAAAAATGGCCGCGAAATATCCGACTGCCGGACTGGCCGTGATCGACTTCGATACCGAAGGCTGGCAGGGGATCGGCAAGGCAACGGGCCGTCTCGAACGGTTCGTCACACCCCGATCGCTCGATTAAAGCACCCTCACCACCGTTCCCTTGCGCATGAAGCGGATGAGCCGCTTCATATCGGCAAGGCTGACGGCAACGCATCCCGCAGTGGGCTGGTAGCCGGGCTTGATGAGGTGGAAAAAGATCGCCGAACCGCGGTTGCGGGCGCGCGACCTGATGTTCCAGTCGAGAACGAGGCAGATGTCGTAGAGCCCGTCGGCCCGCATCATCTCCTCGTGGCTTGGCCGAAACGGGGCCCCGGGGCGTTTCCTGACGGGGCGATTATAGGCCGGGTGCTCCGGCTGATCACACCACAACAGGTCCTTGCCGATCCGCGTCATCGAAAGCGCCGTGGGAGGCAGTCGCACGTGGTCCCCACGTACATAGCCATGGAGCAGGCGCATAGCGGCAATCGGCGTTGCGCCATCCCCTTCCCGCTTGAAGGGCGTGGTGCCGGAACGCCCGAGCGCTGCCGGCACGGTGATGCCGCCGAAGGAGACGATTGCCCGGCGCCGGTCGCGCGGCGCGGTCCGGACGGTGACGACAGCCGTCTTTTTGTGATTTCCCTCGCGAAAACGTTGCATTTCTCTCACAAGGTTTTGCTTTGAATATGATTTCGTTTGAATTCATAGCACACTAAAGCGCCGCGCATCCTCCGGATGCGCAAACGACGCTTTAGCATATTGAATCGAAGCATCGTACTTTCCGAAAACCGATTCCGATTTTCGGGCTGATGCTGTAGGGATTTACATCGAAGAGCCCTAAATGCGCTTGGATTGACTGGCAGTGACAGTCGGAACGCAACGGCAGACGAAAGGCAAGAACGCATGGCAGCGCGCACGATACTCCTGGTGGACGACGACGACGATCTGCGCGAGACGCTCGTCGAGCAGTTGTCGTTTTACGAAGAGTTCGCAATTCTCCAGGAGGCGAATGCCGCCAAGGCGATGCAGACGGCCAAGAACGCCCAGATCGACCTTCTGATCATGGACGTCGGACTGCCGGACATGGATGGCCGCGAGGCGGTCAAGCTGCTGCGCAAGAACGGCTTCAAGGCACCGATCATCATGTTGACCGGCCACGACACCGATTCCGACACGATCCTCGGCCTCGAAGCCGGCGCCAACGACTACGTGACCAAGCCGTTCCGCTTCGCCGTGCTGCTCGCCCGCATCCGCGCCCAGCTTCGCCAGTACGAGCAGAGCGAGGACGCCACCTTCACGGTCGGTCCTTATCTCTTCAAGCCGAGCCAGAAGCTGCTGACGACCGATGACGGCAAGAAGATCCGCCTGACGGAAAAGGAAGCGGCGATCATCCGCTATCTCTACCGCGCCGGTCAGAAGGTCGTGACCCGCGATGTCCTCCTGGAGGAAGTCTGGGGCTATAATTCCGGCGTCACAACGCATACGCTGGAAACCCATGTCTACCGTCTTCGCCAGAAGATCGAGCGCGATCCGTCGAGCGCCGAAATCCTGGTCACCGAAAACGGCGGCTACAAGATCGTACCGTAAAGGGCCCTGATGTCGCTGACCGAAGATATCCGCCTGCTTTCGCAGGTCCCCCTGTTCCGGGACATGAACGACGACCAGCTGCGCCTCGTCGCCTTCGGTGCCGAGCGCCGGCAGGTGGCGACCGGCCAGCAGCTGTTTCGGGAGAAATCCCCGGCGGAATCGGCCTTCATCGTCGCCAGGGGCCGTTTCGAGCTGCTGATGGCGGATCGGGGCGGCGAGATGAAGGTCGAGGCCACCGTCGGGCCCGGTACGCTGCTGTCGGAGCTCGCCCTCGTCACCATGGTGGAGCGCAAGTTCACCGCAATTGCGATCGAGGATTCCGAAGCCCTGAAGATCAGCCGCTCGCTGTTCCACCGCCTGCTGGAGGAATATCCGCAGGTCGGCCGGGTGATTGAAAGCCGCATCCGCGACAATATCGCCAGCCTTGCCAAGGCGGCGGCGGCGATGCAGGACCGGTTTGCCTGAACTTCGAAGGAGCTTCGTCCTAGATCGTCGAGCCTCGTGTCTGGATCCTCGGGCCAAGCCCGAAGATGACGACCTTGATGCTCTTCAGGCGGAGATCACGGCACGGCACCGCCCCTTGTTTTCGTCATGCTCGGGCCTGACCCGAGGATCCAGACGCAACGTCCCACGTTGCATCAGAACTTGAACACCGCCGTCACCGGCACGTGGTCCGAAGGCTGGTTCCAGCCGCGGGCTTCCTTCAGCACGTCGATACGCTCCAGGAACGGCCCGAGATCAGGCGAGGACCAGATATGGTCGAGCCGCCGGCCCTTGTTCGCCGCTTCCCAGTCCTTGGCGCGATAGCTCCACCACGTATAGATCTTCTCGGGCTCGGGCGTGTACTGGCGCATCAGGTCGAGCCAGCCGCCTTTCGCGATGATCTCCTTCATACCCTCGGTCTCAACAGGCGTATGGCTGACGATCTTCAGGAGCTGCTTGTGCGACCAGACGTCGTGCTCCAGCGGCGCGATATTGAGGTCGCCCACCAGGATCGATGAAATACCGGGCATGGCATCGGCCTTTAGCGCCTTCATCTCCTCGATGAAATCGAGCTTGTGGCCGAATTTCGGGTTGATCGTCCGGTCCGGCTCGTCGCCGCCGGCAGGCACGTAGAAATTATGCAGACGAATGCGCCGCGAACCGCGCTCGAAGAGCGCCGAAATATGCCGGGCATCGCCGACATCGCAGTAGTTCTGGCGATGGTCTTCGAGAAGCGGCACCTTCGAGGCGATGGCGACGCCGTGATAACCCTTCTGGCCGTGGATGATGATGTGCTGGTAGCCGAGGTCCTTCAGCGGCTGCAGCGGAAACTCGGGCTCCTGGCACTTGATTTCCTGCAGGCAGAGAATGTCCGGCTTGTGGCGGACGAGGAACTGCTGGACGATCGGCATGCGCAGCCGCACGGAGTTGATATTCCAGGTCGTAATCGAAAATGTCATGATATTCCTCGGGGCTCTGCCGCGAGCTTTAGGGAATTTTGCGGTCCCTGAGAAGCAAAAAGGGCTGCGCAGTCAAGCGCAGCCCTTCATTGATTCCAAGCCCTGTCGAGGTCAGCCCTTACGGACGTCCTCATAGGGGATGATGAAGACCTTATCGTCGAGATTGACGCCGTTCTGGACGTTGTAGATCATCACGGACGTATCCTTGTTCTGGGCGTCGGTGATCGTCCATTGGCGCAGGTCGTAGGTCTTGGAATCGAACATCATGGTGATGGTCGAATCGCCGAAGACGGTCTTGTTGCCGAGCACGATCGTGGTGAGATCGGATTCTTCCTTGACGTCGCGGACCATCTGGTTGCCGAGGTCGATGCGGCTCGCGAGCAGCAGGCTGAGCGGCGTCTTGGAGAGCGGATAGATATCCCAGGTCTTAAGCTTCATATTGCCGATGACGACATTCTTGCCGTCGGCGATGACGCGGATCGGCGACGGATCCTCAAAGTTGAAGCGCAGCTTGCCGGGACGCTCGATGAAGAATTTTCCACCGGTCTGCTCTCCGCGCGGGCCGAACTGCACGAATTCGCCCATCATGGTTTTGACCGAGGAGAAATGGTCGGCGATTTTCTGTGCCGCCGCGCTGCCGGCGCTCTGGGCGAAGCCGAGGTTCGGCGCAAAGGCAGCCGCGGCCAGGCCCGCAAGACCCAGCGAAAACTGCCGGCGGCCGAGCGCGCTGGAATTGATGTCTGAAAGGATGGTCTTTTCGTTCTTCATTCTGGTCTCCTTTCGTTATTCCTCCGCACCAAAGGCGGCGGCTTCATGGCCGGCCCGTGGCGATCACGAAAGCCTTACCGTTCGAGGATGTCGGCCTCTGTCGGCACCAGGATTTCGCGTTTGCCGGCATGGTTGGCCGGCCCGATCAGCCCCTCCTGCTCCATCCGCTCGATGAGCGAAGCGGCGCGGTTGTAGCCGATGCCGAGACGGCGCTGGACATAGGACGTCGACGCCTTGCCGTCCCGCAGCACGATCGCCACCGCCTGATCATAGGGGTCGTCCGACTCCGCCAGATTGGACATGCCGGCCGGGCCGGCACCATCACCATCCTCGTCGTCATCGGCCGTGATCGCATCGAGATATTGGGGTTGCCCCTGAGTTTTCAAGTAGGCGACGATGTCTTCCACCTCCGTATCGGAGACGAAAGGTCCATGGACGCGCTGGATGCGGCCGCCGCCGGCCATGTAGAGCATGTCGCCCATGCCGAGCAGCTGTTCGGCACCCTGCTCGCCAAGGATCGTGCGGCTGTCGATCTTCGACGTCACCTGGAAGGAGATGCGGGTCGGGAAGTTCGCCTTGATCGTGCCGGTGATGACGTCGACCGAGGGGCGCTGCGTCGCCATGATGACATGGATGCCGGCGGCACGCGCCATCTGCGCCAGGCGCTGCACGGCGCCTTCGATATCCTTGCCGGCGACCATCATCAGGTCGGCCATTTCGTCGATGATCACGACGATATAGGGGATCGGCTGGAGATCGAATTCCTCCGTCTCGTACATCGCCTCGCCGGTATGGCGGTCGAAGCCGGTCTGCACGGTGCGGGTCAGCACCTCGCCCTTTTCCATCGCCTGCTCGACGCGGCTGTTGAAGCCGTCGATATTGCGCACGCCGATCTTCGACATCTTCTTGTAGCGCTCTTCCATCTCGCGGACGGTCCACTTGAGCGCGACGACCGCCTTTTTCGGATCGGTGACCACGGGCGACAGGAGATGCGGGATGCCGTCATAGACGGAGAGTTCGAGCATTTTCGGGTCGATCATGATCAGGCGGCACTTCTCCGGCGTGTAGCGATAGAGAAGCGACAGGATCATGGTGTTGATGGCAACCGACTTGCCCGAGCCGGTGGTACCGGCGACGAGCAGATGCGGCATCTTGGCAAGGTCGGCGACGACAGGCTCGCCGCCGATCGTCTTGCCGAGCGCCATGGCGAGCTTCGCCTTGCTGCCCTCGAAATCCTTCGAGCCGATCATTTCGCGCAGATAGACCGTCTCGCGGGTTCGGTTCGGCAGTTCGATGCCGATCGCATTGCGACCGGGAACGACGGCGACGCGGGCAGCGATCGCGCTCATCGAACGGGCGATATCGTCGGCAAGGCCGATGACGCGCGACGACTTGATGCCCGGCGCGGGCTCGAGTTCGTAAAGCGTGACGACCGGGCCAGGGCGGACATGGATGATCTCGCCCTTGACGCCGAAGTCCTCGAGCACGCCTTCGAGAAGCCGCGCATTCTGCTCCAGCGCATCGGCGGACAGCGAGGCGTCGCGGGCGACGGCCTTCGGCTCGTTCAACAGATGGACGGAAGGAAGCTGGAAGCCATCAGGCGCGATGAACGAACCCTGGGCTTCGCGGGCAACACGGGCGCTCGGCTTCGGCGGCGCAGCCGACGGCGCCACACGCTGCTGGACGCGGACGCCGTTGACGGTCTGCGGTGCGCGCGAGGCGACGAACGGCGCATCATCGTCCTCGTCGTCATCGGCCAGGATGCCGGCCGGACGCGGCGGCATGTCGTCCAGGTCGAAGGGCGGATCGTAGTCCTCGTCATCGTCATGGCGGGAAATCGGCGGAGCTGCCACCACCCGACGCGGCGAGGTGATCCGCTCGGCAGGACCATCGAGCGAGGGCTCCATGCGACGGCCGGGGGCAACGGGTGCCGCTCTCGCGCGGACCGGCTCGTTCAGCGTTCCGAACTCGTCCTCGTTGAAATCGTAGGGCTGGTCGAAATCCATCCGGCTGCGCGGCTTGATGCCGGCAAGGCGACGCAATCTGGCCTGGGCGATATACCAGTAGTGAGCGATGGCGCCGAACGCCAGGAAACCGGCAAACCGGTCCTCGTCGTCCTCTTCCTCGATCTCCTCGCGCTTGGAACGGGTTTTTGCGGCGGCAACCGGCTGGTCGTCGTCCTCGGCATCGTCTGCGAAGGCTTCGCCGACGAGGCCGGAGGCAAACAGCATCAGCCAGGCGCAGGGGATGATGAACAGGCAACCGAGCACCATCGCCACGGTGCCCGTCGGATAGGCGCCGACGAACAACGCCGGGAAGCGCAGGATCATGTCGCCGATGACACCGCCGATGCCGTTCGGGATCGGCCAGGTGAGCGGCGCGGGAAAGCAGCCCAATGTTGCGGAAGCGAGCAGCGTGCCGCCGCCCCAGGCCGCAAGACGCGCCGGAACGCGGTCGTATTTGCGCCCAGCGATCAATGCCAGGGCAAGAGCCAGCACCGGCAACAGGGCGACGAGGCTTGCAAGCCCGAGGAACTGCATCATCAGGTCGGCGAAGGCTGCCCCCGGAAAGCCGAGGATATTGGTCGGCGCATTGTCGGTCGCATAGGAGAAGCTCGGGTCGGCGACGTTCCAGGTGGCCAGCGCCGCAACCGCCAGCGCCAATGCGAGGAAGATGCCGAAACCGGCGAGTGCCAGCGCCTGGCGCCACACGAAGGCGGTGAGCACCAGGCGGGTGGACCGGTTTGCCATAGCCGCTGAACTGCTTCTGCCCATCGTGTCTGCCCGCCGTCCTTGAACGCAACTCCAAGCGCGAATCGGCAGCCTGAGAGCTGATTCACGCAATTCCAGCGGAGAATAGCGCGATGGTGGTTAATGTCCCTTTAACCAAACCGGGCCCGGCGAAGGCTGAAAACATGAATAAAAAAGCCCGGGTCGAAACCCGGGCCAATACAGCTTCCACAAAAAGCTGCGGCTTGATTATGCGGCGGCGGTCACCCGCCGCCGAGAACCGGTGATCAGGAGTGGTAAGCGGCTTCGCCGTGGGTGGCGAGGTCGAGACCTTCGCGCTCGGCTTCGACCGTGACGCGGAGGCCGACGATCAGATCGACGATCTTGTAGAGGATCGCGGAACCGATACCGGACCACAGTAGGGTGACGATGACGCCCTTGAGCTGAGCCCAGACCTGGGTAGCCGTGCCGGCATAGCTGGCAGCGAAGTCAGCCGTCGAATAGTCGACAATGCCTGCACCACCGAGAGCCGGGTTGACGAACACGCCGGTGAGGATCGCACCGATGATGCCGCCGATGCCGTGTACGCCGAAGACGTCAGCCGTATCGTCGTAACCGAACTTGTTCTTGACGGTCGAGACGAAGAAGTAGCAGACCGGCGAGACGATCAGGCCCATGATGATAGCACCCATCGGGCCGACGAAGCCGGCAGCCGGGGTGATCACGACGAGGCCGGCAACGGCACCCGAAGCAGCACCCAGCATGGAAGCCTTGCCGCGAGCGAAGGTTTCAACGAGGGCCCAGCTAACGATAGCGGCCGCGGTCGCAACGAAGGTGTTCATCATTGCAAGAGCAGCGTAGGCATTGGCTTCGAGGTTCGAACCGGCATTGAAGCCGAACCAACCAACCCACAGAAGCGCGGCACCGACCATGGTCAGCGTCATCGAGTGCGGAGCCATCATGTCCTTGCCGAAACCGGTGCGCTTGCCGACCATGATGGCGCCGACGAGACCTGCGATACCCGCGTTGATGTGGACGACGGTGCCGCCTGCAAAATCGATCGCGCCGAAGCCGAAGATCAGGCCGGTCGGGCCGGAATAGGCGCTCGGACCGCCCCAGAACCAGACCATATGGGCCATCGGGAAGTAGACGAAGGTGAGCCACAGGATGGTGAACAGGATGACTGCCGAGAACTTGATGCGTTCGGCAAACGCACCGATGATCAGCGCAGGGGTGATGGCTGCGAAGGTCATCTGGAAGCAGACGAAGGCGAGTTCCGGAATGGCGGCGCCCTTGGTGAAGCTTTCCGACATCGTCGTCGTATCGACGCCTGCAAGGAACATCTTGGAGAAGCCGCCGATGAAGCTGTTCATCGAGCCACCGTCAGTGAAGGCGAGCGAATAACCGTAGGTGACCCAGACAATCATCGCCACGGCGGCGATCATCATGACCTGCATCAGAACCGAGAGCATGTTCTTGGCGCGAACGAGACCGCCGTAGAACAGTGCCAGACCAGGCACGATCATCAGAAGGACAAGGATGGACGAAATCAGCATCCAGGTCGTATCGCCCTTGTCGACCGTCATGGCCGGAGCTGCGGCTGCAGCTTCAGCGGCCGGTGCGGCAGCCGTCTGCGCAAAAGCAACGGCGGGCGCGAGAAGCGCCGCAGCGGCGGCACCCAGGCGTCCCAGCGTGGAAATCCTATTAAATTGCATAGCTAAAAAACTCCCCTGTCGGCCCTGCTTAAAGCGCTTCTGTGTTGGTTTCGCCGGTGCGGATACGCACGGCCTGCTCGATCGAGTAGACGAAGATCTTGCCATCGCCGATCTGGCCGGTCTTGGCGGCCGAAGCGATCGCATCCACGGCCTTTTCGACGAGGTCGGAGGGGACTGCTATTTCGATCTTCAGTTTTGGCAGAAAACTTACGGCATATTCGGTACCGCGATAGATTTCGGTGTGTCCCTTCTGGCGCCCGTAACCTTTGACTTCGGTCACGGTCAGGCCCTGGATACCGACAGCCGTGAGGGCTTCGCGCACCTCATCCAGCTTGAACGGCTTGATAATGGCCATCACGATTTTCATCTGGCTTTCCCATCCTTTGTTTGTCCTCGGCCAAGGCCGACTCTCCTCATCGACGTCAAGATCATGACAGCGACTGGCGAGATACATTCAAGGGGCGTGCCAGTTTCGATCTGGCCTATAAGTTATTGAAATGTAAAGACTTACGACGCAGGCCTCAAAAAACGGGCATTTGGATGGCGCAAAGACGTCCAAAACTTGTGCAAAATTGGAAAATTGCACAAATATTAATCATTTGCCTTTTTCCGAATCAGTCCTTCCTGGGCGACCGAGGCGATCAGTGTGCCAGAACGGGTGTAAATGCTACCCCGGGTCATTCCGCGGGCGCCGGAGGCGCTCGGGCTGTCCTGCGTATAGAGGAGCCAGTCGTCGAATGTAGCGGGCCTGTGAAACCACATGGCGTGGTCGAGGCTCGCCGCCTGAAGCGTCGGATCGAAGATCGACGTGCCGTGGGGATAGAGCGACGCGTCGAGCAGCGTCATGTCGGAGAGATAGGCGAGCACGGCTGCCTGATAGTGGCGGTCGGACGGCACCTCGCCGACCGTCCGGACCCAGATGTCCTGCCGTGGTTCGAGCTTGTCCCTGGTGAGATAGTGCAAGAGCGAGGTGGGGCGCACTTCGATCGGCCGCTCCCGGCTCCAGTAACGACGCACGTTCTCCGGCGCCTTCTTGAGAAAGAGTTCCTTGAACTCCTTCTCGCCCATCAGATCTTCCGGTTGGGTCACCGAAGGCATGTCGATCTGGTGTTCGTAACCGCCCTCCTCCACTTGGAACGAAGCCGACATGGCAAAGATTGCCTTGCCGTGCTGCACCGCTACCGCCCGGCGGGTGGTGAAGCTTGACCCGTCGCGGATGCGCTCCACCTGATAGAGGATCGGAACGGAAGGATCGCCGGGACGCATGAAATAGGCATGCAGCGAATGCACGAAACGATCGACTTCCACGGTGCGCTGGGCGGCCATCAGGGCCTGGGCGATCACCTGCCCGCCGAATACCCGCTGCCAGCCGACATCCGGGCTGGTGCCGCGATAGATGTTCTCCTCGAGCTTTTCGAGGTCGAGCGTCGCAATGAGCTGTTCCATGGCGGAGGGGGATTCGGTCTGGCGCGACATTATGACGAACTCCGGTGATAGGAAGCGGCGTCAGGATGATCTATATCCAGGACATGATATTCTCAAGTCTCACAGGAGTTTAGGCAAATGCTGGACATGCTGGTTGTAGGAGGCGGTTATGTGGGTCTCGCCGCCGCTGTCGCGGTCAAGCAGGCGGCGCCGCATCTGCAGGTCGAGGTGATCGAGGCGGCTCCTGCCGGCACCTGGGAAAAGGACGAGCGGGCCTCTGCCATCATTGCGGCCGCGACCCGCATGCTGGACGTCATCGGCGTCTGGAACGAGATTGCCGTCGATGCCCAGCCGATCAACCGGATGGTCGTCACCGACAGCCGCACGTCCGATCCGGTGCGGCCGGTCTTCCTTACATTCGACGGCGAAATCGAGGAAGTCAGGCCGTTCGCCCACATGGTGCCGAACGTCGCCATGGTGAGAGCCCTGCGCGGTGCTGCCGAACGGCTTGGCATCACCATCCGCCACGGGCTTTCCGCCACCGGCTTCCACTCCGGCAGCACCCGTTGCACGGTGTCGCTCTCCGACGGCTCGACGGTCGAGACCCGCCTTCTCGTCGCCTGCGACGGTGTGCGCTCCAAGCTGCGCGACATGGCCGGCATCAAGACCGTCACCTGGGATTACGGCCAGTCCGGCATCGTCACGACGGTTGCCCACGAGCGGCCGCATGAAGGTGTGGCGGAAGAACATTTCCTGCCGTCCGGCCCGTTTGCGATCCTGCCGCTCACCAACAACCGTTCCTCGCTCGTCTGGACGGAGCGCACGAACGAGGCCAACCGGCTGGTCGCCTCCGACGACCTGGTGTTCGAGGAAGAGCTGCAGCGCCGTTTCGGCCACAAGCTCGGCGAACTGACGGTGGTCGGCGGCAAACGCGCCTTCCCGCTCGGCCTGACGCTCGCCCGCGCCTTCGTGGCACCGCGCGTCGCCCTTGCCGGCGATGCGGCGCACGGCATCCACCCGATTTCCGGCCAGGGCCTCAATCTCGGTTTCAAGGATGTCGCGGCGCTGGCGGAAACCGTCGTGGAAGCCGATCGTCTCGGCCTCGATATCGGCGCGCTCAACGTGCTGGAGCGTTACCAGTCCTGGCGGCGTTTCGATACGTTCCGCATGGGGGTCACGACCGACGTGCTGAACCGGCTGTTCTCCAACGATATCACGCCGATCCGCATCGCCCGCGACTTCGGCCTTGGCATTGTCGAAAAGCTCCCGAAGCTGAAGACCTTCTTCATCGACCAGGCGGCCGGAAAGAGCGGCCAGGATGGCCCGAAACTGCTGGCGGGCGAGGCGATTTAGCTCACCTCTTCTCTGGCTCAGGAGGTAAAGCGCATTTTTCGCGTGCTTACGTTTGGATCCTCGGGTCAAGGCCCGAGGATGACGGAGTGCGTAGAACCGATCAGCGAAAGAGGAAGCGCTGCGACCCTCTCTAAGGCGCCTTAGGCACCTGCAGACTCACCTCTCCGTCGTCGTCCTCGGGCCTGACCCGAGGATCCAGACAGAGACAACGGAGAAACGTTGTCTCTCCCAAGCCGACCAAACCTCAGTCCTCGATCTTGCGGGCCTCGGAAATCAGCATGATGGGGATACCGTCGCGGATCGGGTAGGCGAGCTGCGCCTTCTGGGAGATGAGCTCGTTGGTCTCCCGGTTGAGGGACAGCCGGCTCTTGGAGAGCGGGCAGACGAGCAGGTCGAGCAGTTTGGGATCGACCTTGCTGAGTTTCTCGTCCATGGACTTCAGCCTTACTGGAGCATGGTGTCGGAATCGCCGAAATCCCGCGCGAGCAGGATTTCCGTGATCGCGATCAGCGTTTCGGCGCGGGTCCGCAGGTCTGGCGCTTCGAGAAGAGCCTGTTTCTCCGCAGGTCCGAAGGGTGACATCATCGACAGCGAGTTGACGAGCGTGCGGTTGCCGGCGCGCTCGACGCTTTCCCAATCCGCCTCCAGCTTGTTGGCGTCCAGATAGGCGCGGAAAACGCGCAGCAGCTCGGCGCGATCGACCGTACCCTCGTCGTCCTCGGTGGAGAGGTCCGTCATCATCGGTGCGATCTTGAATGTGCGGTAGGGATGGCCCGTGCCGACTTCTTCGATGAGCCGGAACCGGCAGATGCCGCTGATCGAGGTGATGTAGCGCCCGTCGCCCGTCTCGGCAAAGGAGGTGATGCGGCCGATGCAGCCGACCGTCGAAAGGGCCGCGCGCGGACCCTCGGCAGCTTCGCCGGATTCGAGCAGCGACGGCTGCACGATACCGATCAGCCGGTCACCGGCGAGCGCCGCGTCGAACATCGCAAGATAACGGGGCTCGAAGATGTTGAGCGGCAGCTGTCCGCCCGGCAGAAGCAGTGCGCCGGTGAGAGGGAAGACAGGAATAGTCTCCGGCAGATCCTCGCGCTTCAGATATCTTGCGTTTCCCACATGCATGGGTCCGACACCTCCCAGAGGATCACTGGCCAGACGACCGTCGGCCAAGACCAAAGATTCGCCGCAACGAATTATGTGGGGCGCCTACCCGAGAACGCAAGGCCAATCCTCGGGGATTGGCGCCCGCCTCACGAAAACAGGTCCGGGCTCACGAAAACAGGATGGAGGAGAGGCGGCGGCGGGCGGCGATGGTCGCCGGATCCTTCGGACCCCAGACATCAAAGAATGCCAGGAGCTGACGGCGGGCGCCGTCGTCGTCGAACGTGCGGTCCTTGCGCATGATGGTCAGCAGGTGCTCGGCAGCCTTGTCGCGTTCGCCCTGGACGTTGAGGATCTTGGCGAGCTTCAGGCGGGCGTCGTGGTCGTCCGGATTAGCATCGAGCTGGCGCTCCAGCGCTACGGGATCGCCGAGCTTGCGGGCTTCCTCGATCTGCTCGAGCTTCTTGGCAACCGCCTGGACCGCCGGTTCCTTGGCAAGCTCTTCCGGGAGAGAGGCGAGCATCTGGCTGGCGCGAGCCGTCTCGCCCATGGCGATCAGGCACTGCATCATCCCGGCGGCAGCCTTGGGGTTTTCCGGATCGGCCTGCAGGACGGCGCCGTAAAGCTGGGCGGCTTCCTGGATTTCCCCGCCGGCAAGCAGGGTGTCGGCCTCGACGAGCGCCGCTTCGATCTCGGCAGCCTGATCGGCGCCGGGAGGTCCGGCAAGCTTGTCGATGAACTGGCGAACCTGGCTTTCCGGGACGGCGCCCATGAAACCGTCGACCGGACGGCCGTCGACAAAGGCGATGACCGCCGGGATCGACTGGATGCCGAGCTGGCCCGGGATCGACGGATGATCGTCGATATTCATCTTGACGAGCTTCACCCGACCCTGGCCTTCGTTGACGACCTTTTCGAGTACCGGCGTCAGCTGCTTGCACGGGCCGCACCAAGGCGCCCAGAAATCCACCAGCACCGGCTGCCGGCGCGATTCCTCGAGAACGTCCTTGGTGAAACCGGCCGTGCTCGTATCGGAGACGTAACCCCCTGCAGGAGCCGATGCGGCGGGTGCCGCGCCAAAACTTGCCGAGGCGGTCATCTGTCCGCCGTAAGAACCACCATAGGGGTTATTGCTGCCGCTCATGAATGTTCTCCCGGGAACGCTTCGCATCTTCGCCGTCTAGGCTGCAAAGATCGTATGTCAGTCTGTTACTTTCAAGACAAGCGGCGCATGTCCGGTCGCCTCCAGAAAGCGGATGAGATCGCCGCGCCCGATCGACGTCGTGGCATCGTTCGACAGCGGATGGCCGTTGATGATGTCCTGCTTCATCAGGTCTTCGTCGAGCACGAAGGTAACATTGCGCCCGGTATCGTTGAAGGCGCCGAACACCGTCACCGAGCCGGGAACCACGCCCAGATATTCCAGAAGCATTTCCGCCCGCCCGAACGAGACGCGGCTCGACGCTCCGATCACCTTGTGCACGGTCTTCAGGTCGACCGTCGCGCGCTCCTCGACCGTCAGGACGAAATACTGGTCCTTTTTGTCCTTCACGAACAGGTTCTTGGTATGGCCTCCGGGGATCTCGTCACGCAGGCTTTCGGATTCCGCCACGGTGAAAACCGGCGGATGTGTCTTTGTCGAATGCGGAATATTCAGACTGTCGAGGAAACGGAAAAGATCCTCGGCGGTTTTCGGCTTTGTCTCTGTCATGCTGATGGAATTGGCTCTGTTGGCGGGGCGGGCGGACTATAACCGGAATGGTTGGGCCGGCCAAGGCAGGTGCACACGATCTCGTGAGGCGCTTGAACTTGTATGATGATCGACCATCTATTCCAGCTGAGGAGAACCGGATTTCACCCGGCATCCAGCTGATAAACAATAACTATTCTAGATTTCTCAAGTTTTTTCGACGCGAATTTCCGCGCCCTTGGTTACCGGCCCCGGCCGATAGCAACCACTTCATCTTCATCTCCAGCGCCGGCGCAGCGCCCGGCTTCTCATAAGAAAGGTCCCCTCATGGTCACCTTCACGCTCAACGGACAGGAAAGAACGTTCGACGGCGACCCCGACACCCCGCTTCTCTGGGTCATCCGCGACTTCGAAAAGCTCACGGGTACCAAATACGGCTGCGGCGTCGCCCAGTGCGGCGCCTGCACTGTCCATCTCGACGGCATGCCCCGCCGCTCTTGCGTGACCCCGATCGCCACGATCGAAGGCTCGGACGTCGTCACCATCGAAGGCGTTTCGGGCAAGGAAGCCGATGCTGTGAAGACGGCTTGGGCGGGCCTTGACGTGCCCCAATGCGGTTACTGTCAGTCCGGGCAGGTCATGTCGGCGGTCGCCCTGCTGCAGATGGTGCCGAAGCCGACGGATGCCGATATCGACGGCGCGATGACCGGCAATATCTGTCGTTGCGCCACCTACCATCGCATCCGTGCGGCGATCCACAACGCTGCCAATTCGATGGAGGGCTGAGCCATGACCATCCAGGACATCAACACCACCCGCCGCGGTTTTCTCGCCGGCTCCGGCCTTGTCATCGGCGTGGCGATCGCTCCGAAATTCGTTTCCGCTGCGCCGACCGGCGTGCGTGGAGGCGGCGATCCGGCGCTTGCCCCGATGAACGCCTTCGTCAAGATCGGCACCGACGACACAGTGACGGTGCTCGCCAAGCACATCGAATTCGGCCAGGGCCCGTTCACCGGCCTTGCAACGCTGGTGGCCGAAGAACTCGATGCCGATTGGAGCCAGATGCGCGCCGTCCACTCGCCGACCGACAACAAGGTCTATGCCAACCTGATGTTCGGCCTGCAGGGAACCGGCGGTTCGAGCTCCATCGCCAATTCCTATGAGCAGATGCGCAAGGCCGGCGCCACCGCGCGGGCCATGCTGGTCGCGGCAGCGGCGGAAGACTGGAAGGTCCCGGCCTCCGAGATCACAGTTCAGAAGGGCCGCATCAAACACGCTGCCTCCGGCAAGGAAAGTGGTTTCGGTGCATTCGCCGAAAAGGCGGTCCGCCAGACGCCGCCCGCGGAGCCGAAACTCAAGGACCCCAAGGATTTCGTGCTGATCGGCACCGACCTGCCGAAGCTCGATACCCAAGGCAAGACCAACGGCACGGCGATCTTCACGCTCGATATCACGCCGGACAACCTGCTGATCGCCGTCGTCGCCCATCCGGAGCATTTCGGTGCGACGGTGAAGAGCTTCGATGACGCCGAAGCCCGCAAGGTGCAGGGTGTGGTCGACGTGAAGCAGGTGCCGTCGGGCATCGCCGTTTATGCGGACAACACGTTCGCGGCGCTCAAGGGCCGCGATGCGCTGAGCATCGAATGGGATCTCTCCAAGGCCGAAACCCGCTCGTCGGAGGAGCTTTCCGCCGACTATCGCAAGCTTTTCGGCGAAAAAGGACTGGAGGCGACCAATAACGGCAATGTCGACAACGCCTTCAAGGCGTCCGGCCTGCAGACGGTGGAAGCCGAGATCGTCTTCCCCTTCCTGGCTCACGCGCCGATGGAGCCGCTCGACGCCGTCTTCATCAAGGCGGATGACGGATCGGTCGATATCTACAACGGCGCCCAGTTCCCCGGCATGGACCAGGAGGTCGCCGCCAAGATCCTCGGGCTCGACGAAGCCAAGGTGCGGGTGAACACCCAACTCGCCGGCGGCAGTTTTGGCCGCAAGGCTCAGTTCGGTTCGCCCTACATGCAGGAAGCGGCAGCCGTCTATGCCGCAACCGACCAGACCCGTCCCCTCAAACATATGTGGACGCGCGAGGACGACATCCGCGGCGGCTATTACCGCCCGATGTATGCCCACAGGATGCGCGGCGCCATCAACGCTCAAGGCCAGATCACCGCCTGGGAACAGGTGATCGTCGGCCAGTCGATCATGGGCAAGGCCGATCTCGATCCGACCTCCGTCGAAGGCGCATCCAACCTGCCCTACACGATCCCGAACCTGAAGGTCAGCGCCCACAACGTTCAGCTCTCCGTCCCGCCGCTCTGGTGGCGGTCGGTCGGCCATACCCATACCGGCTTTGCGGTCGAGACCTTCGTGGATGAGCTCTTCCAGAAGATCGGCAAGGATCCGGTGGAGGGACGCCTTGCACTGCTTGGCGAAAAGCCGCGCCATGCGGGCGTACTGAAGAAGGCTGCCGAAATGGCCAACTGGGGCTCGCCTGTGCCGGAAGGCCGCGCCCGCGGCGTTGCGGTGGTCGAGAGCTTCGGCACCTTCGTCGGACAGATCGTCGAAGTCTCGATCGGCCCGGAAGGCACACCGCGCGTTCACAAGGTCTGGTGTGCGGTCGATTGCGGCGTCGCCGTCAATCCGAACGTCATCAAGGCACAGATGGAAGGCGGCGTCGGCTACGGCCTCGGCGCAGTCCTCTTCGACGCGGTGACGTTGGCCAAGGGCGGCAAGATCGTGCAGTCGAACTTCCACGACTACCGCTCCATCCGCATCAACGAGATGCCGGATGTGGCCGTCGAGATCATCCAGTCGAGCGAAAAGCCGAGCGGCGTGGGCGAACCCGGCGTGCCGCCCGTCGGTCCGGCGGTTGCCAATGCCTGGCGTCACCTGACCGGAGCACCGGTCCGGCAGCTGCCCATCGTCAACATCGTTTCGGCCTGAGGATCAAAACCCGATGAATTGGAAACTCGCTATCACCGGCGTTGCCGCCCTCTGTCTTTTCGTAGGTGTCGGCACGCTGCTGTCGCCCGCCTCGGTCGCCCAGGACGCCCAGGCCAATGCTAAAACGCTGAAGCCCGCCGCCTCCTTCCAGTCGATCGCCAACGAGCGGGAACGCTCCGTGGCGCTCTTTCAGGAGGCGGGCAAGGTCATCCAGCACCCGCGCTGCGTCAACTGTCACCCGGCGACAGACCGGCCGCTTCAGGGTGCCAACATGCATCCGCACCAGCCACCGGTCTTCCGTGGCGACGGTGGCATGGGCCTGCCGGGCATGCAGTGCACCACCTGCCACAGCGCCGAAAACACACCGGTTGTCGGCCAGGCCGACACGATCAAGAGCATTCCGGGCAATCCCGCCTGGCATCTTGCGCCGGTCGAAATGGCCTGGGTCGGCAAATCGCTTGGGCAGATCTGTCAGCAGATCAAGGACCCGGCCCGCAACGGCGGCAAGACCATGGATCAGATCGTCGAGCATATGGCGCATGACGAACTGGTCGGCTGGGGCTGGAACCCCGGCGCCGGCCGCGAACCGGTGCCGGGCACGCAGGCCGAATTCGGCGAGCTCATCAGCGCCTGGGTGAAGTCCGGAGCAGCCTGCCCCGCATCCTGAAGATAACGCGACCGCCGGTTCCGACACGGAACCGGCGGTTTGCAGGGGCTTTGACGGGATCGCAATTTTTCTTGGCGCCAATCGTCATTTCCCTGTTGCATTTGAAAAAGGACTGGGCCATATAGCGCCCGTCGCCGGCAACGAGCCACGACGCCACGGTCAAGCTTCACTACCACGGACCGATGGATTGATGAGCGGGTGTAGCTCAGTGGTAGAGCACAACCTTGCCAAGGTTGGGGTCGAGGGTTCGAATCCCTTCGCCCGCTCCAAATCTCCCAGAACATTAGCGTGTCTTCGACCGATGATCTGATCGTTCGCGGGCCTCGGCGGCGCTGCCGATGCCAAGGCATCCGGCATTTCATGACCTTCCCACATAAATCTAATGATTTACGCATTCACCAAATGCGCGAGATGGCATATTAGTTACAACCGCCTACGCGATATCGCACCAGTGATTCGCGGGTTGAACTGGAGATGTGCCGTCATGGAATCTCGCCCGCACCAACAGAAACTCAATCAGAAAACCGCTGTTGAAATCATGCAGCGGCTCGAGGGCATCGTTGCCTCGGCAATGGACGGGATCATCACCATTGATGACGAGCAACGGGTGATCCTGTTTAATCCGGCCGCGGAGCGCATGTTCGGCCTGCCGGCCAACGAGGCGCTTGGCCAGCACATCTCCCATTTCATGCCGGAGCGCTATCGTCCGACCCACGCAGCGCACATTCACCGTTTCGCCGAGACCGGCGTGACCACGAGACAGATGGGCTCGCTCGGCGCGATCAGCGGTTTGCGCGCCGACGGCACGGAATTTCCGATCGAGGCTTCCATCTCGCAGGTCGAGGTCGGAGGCGAGCGCCTCGCCACCGTCATCCTGCGCGATATCACCGAGCGCAAGGCGGCCGAGGATGCCCTGCTGGAAAGCCGGCGACGCATGGAGGGGATCGTGGAATCGGCGATGGACGCGCTGATCACCGTCGACGAAGGTCAACGGATCGTGCTGTTCAACCCGGCCGCCGAGCGCATGTTCGGCGTTGCAGGCAAAGATGCGATCGGCTCGCCGATCGAACGCTTCATCCCCGAGCGGTTTCGGCACGGACATGCCGAACATATCCGACTGTTCAAGGAGACCGGGGTCACCAACCGCCGGATGGGCGCCTTGGGGGCCATCAGCGGCCTGCGCGCCAATGGCGAGGAATTCCCGGTCGAGGCGTCGATCTCGCAGGTACAGATCGGCGGGGGAAAACTTGCGACCGTCATCCTGCGCGATATTACCGAACGCAAGGCCAACGAGGATTCCCGCCAGCTGTTGGCCCGGGAAGTCGATCACCGGGCCAAGAATGCCCTGGCGGTCGTGCAGGCCCTGGTGTCCCTCACACGCGCCGAAACCAAGGAGGAGTTCATCGTCGCGGTTCGGGGACGCGTTTCGACGCTCAGCCGCGCCCATTCCCTGCTCGCTCAGAACCGGTGGCAGGGCGGAGACCTCGCAGCCGTCCTCACCGAGGAAACCCGAACCTATCAGAGTGTCAACCAGCTTATGATCGGCGGCCCCACCGTCACCCTCACCCCCAATGCCGTACAGCCGATCAGCCTCCTCATCCATGAACTTGCCACCAATGCCGTCAAATACGGGGCATTGTCGGTCGCGGAAGGGCGGGTCGACGTCTCATGGCGTATCCTGCCGTCTTTCGAACTGGAGCTTCGCTGGGCCGAGACCGGCGGACCGCCGGTGCACAAGCCCGTCTCCAGGGGTTTCGGCTCCACCCTGGTGACCGAGGTCGCCACCCGCCAGCTGGCTGGCAAACTCGATATCAGCTGGCCCGCAACCGGCATGTGCCTTGTTGCGACGCTACCGCAGTCCGTCTATCGTCCCGACGCTTCAGCCGCCCCGGCCCCGGGCCAGGAGGCCGCGCCCAGATCGTCGGAGACCGGCTCGGCCGGACGGATACTCGTCGTCGAGGACGAGACGCTCATCGCCATGGAACTCTGCAGCGAACTTGAATCGCGCGGCTGGGAAGTCGTCGGGCCGGCTGCAACCGCCGACGAAGCCATGCGTCTGGTCGGCGGCACGCAGCTCCCCGACGTCGCTGTTCTCGACGTCAATCTTGGCGGAAAGCCGGTCTATCCTTTTGCGGAATGGCTGCAGACCCGCGGCGTGCCCTTCCTGTTCTGCACCGGATACGAGCAGCTCGAAGATCACGAGTTCTTCAGCGACTGGACGACCATTCGAAAACCCGTGAACATGACGATGCTGGAAGGCGAGCTCCGTCGCATCCGCCAACCGACATGACCGGAAACGCCGCCGGCTTTGGACCGACGGCGTCGTCAATTTCGAAAAGCCCGATCAGGCTGCGCGCGAGCGATAACCGCCGGCAGCATATCCCTGCGAGGGTGCGCCGGCATTCGTCTTGAATCGGGCCACCATGTCGGCGAGGCTGTCGGTTTCCTGAGTCAGGCTCTGGGCGGCGGCGGTGGTTTCTTCGACCATCGCGGCATTCTGCTGGGTCACCTTGTCCATCTGGTCGGCGGAGGCCGCCACTTCGCGCAGGCTGGTGGCCTGTTCGCTGGTGCTCGAGGTGATCGTGTTGACGAATGTGCTCATCTGCGCGACTTCGCTGACGATGTCGTCGAGCGATTTGCCGGAAGCGGTGACGAGCTCGACGCCCTGCTTGACCTGCGCCGACGATGTCGAGATCAAAGCCTTGATCTCCTTTGCGGCATCGGCCGAGCGCTGGGCAAGCCCGCGGACTTCCTGAGCGACAACCGCGAAGCCACGGCCGGCTTCGCCTGCACGGGCGGCTTCCACACCTGCATTGAGGGCCAGAAGGTTGGTCTGGAAGGCGATGTCGTCGATCACGCCGATAATGCGGTTGATCTGCTCCGCCGAGCCTTCGATCGCCGCCATGGCAGCGACCGCACTGGCAACGATCTCGCCGCCGCGCTGAGCCTTCTGCTGGGCAAGCGACGCGACGCCCTGGGCGCGGCTTGCGCCGCTGGCGCTGTCGTTGACGGCCGAGGTCACCTGGCCGAGAGCGGCGACGGTCTCTTCAAGGCTTGCGGCCTGCTGTTCCGTCCGCTTGGCAAGATCGTTGGAGGCAATCGAGATTTCCTGCAACCCCGCGCGGATCGTGCCGACGGCTCCGACGACCGAGCCGATCGCCTCTTCGAGGTTGCCGACCGAACTGTTGAACTTGGCGCGGATCGGCTCGAACTCCGCCGCGACGGCACCGTCCATGCGGACTGTCAGATCGCCACCGGCAAGCCGGTTGAAGCCTTCCTCGATCGCATGCACGAAGGCGCGCAGGTCCTCGCCCTTGGCATTGTCGATCGCCGACTGGTGCTGACGCTGGTGTTCTTGCGCCTCGCGGGCCTCCGATGCCTGCTGTTCGAGCCGGATATTCTCCTCGGCTGATGCCTTGAAGACCTGCACGGCCCTCGCCATCGCGCCGAGTTCGTCCTGGCGTTCCTGGCCGCTCACGCCGGCGCTGAGATCGCCTGCGGCAAGTTTCGTCATCGTCACCGTCAGGCGACGGACGGTGCCGCCGAGCGACCGGGCAAATATGAGGAATCCGATCAGCGACAGGATCGAAACGACGACCGTGCCGAGGACGGTCATCCACAGTGCGGCTTCGCTGGCAGCGACGAGCGGCGTGATATCCGATGCGATCTCAAGAACGCCGACCTTGGTTCCCGAGAAATCGAGCAGCGGCACCGCCTCAACGGCATAATGCTTTCCGCCGATGTCCGCGTAGCGTCGCACGGCGCCCTTGTCATAGGCCTCCTGCAGCTCCTGCGCAATCAGGATCGGATTGCCGCCATGGGTGGAAGCCTGTTTGTCGAACTTGTCGGCACCCTTGGTATAGAGGGTGACATGGGCGTTCACTTCCTTGGTCAGCCGGGAGAAATAGGCATCGACGAGCTTCAGCCCGACGTCCACGACACCGATCACCTTGCCGTCCGTGACGACCGGCGCGGTTGCGAACAGGCTGACCGCGGTGCGGCCGGTCTCGATGCCGACGACGAGCTTCTTGTCGCTGAGCGAGGTCGCCACCATCTTGCGGCGCGCCTTGACGCTGTCGCCAAAGACATCCGGATCGTGAACGCGGGCAACGACGTCGGCCGTTGCCGTGACGAAGGTGATCATTTCGAGGCCGCTCGCGTCCTTCACCGTCTTCATATTGGAGAAGCGAGAGAGCAGGCCCTGCCGATCGTTGGCAAGAATGAGCGGGGAGGTTTCCGGCAGGGACGCGATCGTCAGCGCCAGCGCGGATGCGGCACGCCCCTGGGCGGCCATGTCGTCCTGGATGACCGCGAGATCGCTGTCGAGTTCGGTCTGCAGCGCCTGCTCGGTCATGCTCGACTGCCGTTCCCAGGCAAGCCCGCCGATCACGACGCTTGCGAAAAGCACGGCTGCAAAACCGAAGACGGTAAGCCGCCTCGACAGTGGCTTCCGGATGCTGATCTCGTTCATATATCCCTCGAATTGTGCTCCGCAGAAGCAGAGGGCAGCCGCCCGGCGGGCGGCAATGCCAATCTTGAAGAAAACTATGCTGAAATCCGTTGAAATTTAACTAATGTCAAAATCTTACTGCGTTCCACAATGTAGAACGACGCGCGGTAACTTGGCTTCGGAAGCCTCACGCAACGATAAAATTGCAAATGAAATCTGCGGCTTACCAATTTTACATGGACGCCGAAGCAAGCCGGGCTTGCGAGATAGTGGTTATTTGCTGAGCCGCAGATAATCCGGATCCGGACGAGGCCGGCGATCATTGCCTTGAAAAGACATAGTCGGTTTCCTGCAGCAATACCTCGCCCGGGCGCAGCACGGCATTTGGGAAATCGGCATGGTTGATGGCGTCCGGCCAGACCTGGGTTTCGAGGCAGAACCCGGCAAACGGTCCATA
Organism: Neorhizobium vignae; assembly: GCF_000732195.1. Taxonomy (GTDB): domain Bacteria; phylum Pseudomonadota; class Alphaproteobacteria; order Rhizobiales; family Rhizobiaceae; genus Neorhizobium; species Neorhizobium vignae. The sequence continues at coordinate 157,879 of NZ_JNNU01000006.1, read as the reverse complement.
GTGGCGTCCGTCCAGGCCCGGCACGGGGATCTGCGGCAGCTTGAAGGCGGCGTAGAGCTGAACGCCGGGCTCGGTGGTGCGAACTTCCATCGAAACGCCGGAATGGATGCTGCGCGCCAAAGCCACGGAACGCTTGGGGGTACGCTCCGGCGACAGGCAGAAGTTGTGATCGAACAGGACCTGGGCATCGCCGTCGAACCGCTTCATCGGCCCCATGTCGCGCAGGTCGAAGGGCGTGCCCGCGACCGCCATCAGTTCGCCGGTCGGCACCTGCTTGTCGTCAAGGACCAGCACATGGTCGGCGGCAATCATGATGTCATGATCGAGCGCGTCCTCGCGGCCGTCGAGATTGAAATAGGTATGCTGGCAGATATTGGCGAGCGTCGGCTGATCCGTGGTGGATTGGTAGACGACGGAAAGAACGCCGTCGCTCTTGAGTTGGTAAGTCGCCGTGACCGTGCAGTTTCCCGGATAACCGGCACGGCCGTCGGGATCGGTGATCCGCAGTACCACCTTGTCGGCCGCATGTTCGACGATCGTCCAGTTGCTGCGGCCGATGCCGTCCGAACCGCCATGGAGATGGGTCACACCCCGCTCATTCAGCTCCAGCTGATATTGCTTCCCGTCCAGCACGAAGCGGCCACCGCCAATACGGTTGGACGAGCGGCCAGGCGTCGCGCCGAAATAAGGAGAATGGTTCAGGTAATCCTCAAACCGTTCGAAACCGAGCACGAGCGGCGGCTGATGGCCGTCGAGCCTGAGGTCCTGGATCACCGCGCCCCAGGTGATGACACTGGCGGTGAGCCCGCCGCCGGAGATCCTGACGCGATAGACGGTTTCGCCCTTTTCCGTGCTGCCGAAAACTTCGAAATTCTGGTCCGCCATGAGATCGCTCCTCCACTGATGTGTTGCGGCAAACTGCGCGATTTGGCGACGACCCGCAACGCCGTGGAAAAGAAAAAAGGCTCTAGCGCGTAAGCGCGCGCGTCGCCTGTTCCAGGCCGCCGAGCGTCAGCGGGAACATGCGCTCGGTCACCAGCTGCCGCATGATGCCGATCGAGGTGGTCTGGCTCCAATGGTCCTGCGGCACCGGGTTGAGCCAGACGCAGCGGTGAAAATGGTCGGTGACGCGCCTGATCCAGGCCTCCCCCGGCTCCTGGTTCCAGTGCTCCACCGAACCGCCCGCATGGGTGATCTCATAGGGGCTCATCGAGGCATCCCCGACAAAGATCACCTTGTAGTCGGCGCCGTAGCTGCGGATGAGGTCGAGCGTCGGCGTCCGGTCGGACCGTCGGCGGTTCTCCTTCCACACGCCTTCGTAAAGGCAGTTGTGGAAGTAGAAATGCTCCATATGCTTGAACTCCGCACGAGCTGCCGAGAACAGCTCTTCCACTACCCGGATATGGTCGTCCATCGACCCGCCGACATCGAAGAACATCAGCAGCTTGACCGCATTGCGCCGTTCCGGCCGGGTCTGCACGTCGAGATAACCGTGTTCGGCGGTGGAGCGGATCGTGCCGGGCAGGTCGAGTTCCTCGACCGCCCCTTCCCGCACCCAGCGGCGCAGCCGCTTGAGCGCCAGCTTGATGTTGCGGGTCCCGAGCTCCACCTTGTCGTCGAAATCGGCGAACTCGCGCTTGTCCCACACCTTCACCGCCCGGCGGTGGCGGGACTGGTCCTGGCCGATCCGCACGCCTTCCGGATTATAGCCATAGGCACCGAAGGGCGAGGTGCCGCCGGTGCCGATCCATTTCGAGCCGCCCTGATGCCGGCCCTTCTGCTCCTCGAGCCGCTGGCGCAGGGTCTCCATCAGCTTCTCGAACCCGCCGAGCGACTCGACGAGCTTCTTCTCTTCGTCCGTCAGGTGCTTTTCGACGAGCTTTCGCAACCATTCTTCGGGGATGCTGGCAACGTCCAGGCCCGACTCTCCGGAGACGGCTTCGAGCCCGCGGAAATAGGACGAAAAGACCCGGTCGAACTTGTCGATATGCCGCTCGTCCTTCACCAGCGCGGTGCGGGCGAGAAAGTAGAAGGCCTCCACATCGAAATCAGCGATCCCTTCCTCCATGCCTTCGAGAAGGTCGAGGAATTCCCGGAGTGTTACCGGGATCTTCGCTTCTTTGAGGTGAAGGAAGAAGGGAATGAACATCGCGTCGAAGCCTATTCGGTACCGATCTTCTCCGGATCATACGGCGTCGTCTGGTAGATCTCGTTGATCCAGTTGCCGAACAGAAGATGTGCATGGCTGCGCCAACGGTTCAAGGGCGTCAGCGTATCATCGTTATGCGGGAAGTAGTTGTGCGGCATCTTGATCGGCACGCCGGCATTCACGTCCCGGAAATATTCGTCCGCCAGCGAGGTGGAGTCGTATTCCACATGGTTGAACATGTAGAGCCGCTTGCCCGCCTTTTCATGCACCAGGCAGATGCCCATTTCCTCGGACTCCATCAGGATTTCGAGATCCGGGTTCTTCTCGATGTCGGGACGGCGCACTTCCGTCCAGCGCGATACCGGCACCTGGAAATCGTCCGAAAAACCGTTGAGATAGATCGACGACGGCACGAGGTTGCGGTGGCGATAGACACCGAACGCCTTTTCCTTGAGCTCGTATTTCGGCACGCCGTGGAAATGATAGATCGCCGCCATCGCACCCCAGCAGACATTCATGGTCGAATGCACGTTGGTCGCGGTCCAGTCGAGGATCTGCCTCATCTCGTCCCAATAGGTGACGTCCTCGAAGGGAAGCGTCTCGATCGGCGCGCCGGTGATGATGAAACCGTCGAACTTGCGGTGCTTCACTTCTTCCCAGGTCTCGTAGAACGAGAGGAGGTGATCTTCCGACGTGTTCTTCGCCTTGTGGCCGCCGATGCGGACCAGCGAGAACTCGACCTGCAGCGGCGAAGCGCCGACGAGGCGCGCCATTTGCAGCTCGGTCTTGATCTTGTTCGGCATGAGATTGAGGAGCCCGATCTGCAGCGGACGAATGTCCTGCCGCACCGCCATGGTTTCGGTCATCACCCGAACGCCCTCGGAAACGAGGGTGCTGTATGCGGGCAAGGTATCGGGAATCTTGATCGGCATGTCTTTACCCAACAAAAATAAAACCGGCGGCAAAATAAATCGCGACCGGTCCGTGGGAAGACATCTTCTCGCGGCCCTTTAGCGACTTTTTTAACGTGGCTGCAAGCCGGCCGGCCAAATCACCACGAATTCTCGAGAGTTCAAATACGCCTTGCTACTCCCGGCGTCAATGGGAGCATAATCTTGCCTCTATAGTCCGTCCTTGAGAACAAGTGGAAGCGCATCCGCCATTCCGCCGCCAAGCTGGCGCGCCGCTTCGTCCAACCGCATCCAGGAGAAGCGAAACCGAATGGGCTCGCCACCATCGAAGCGATGCTCTTCAAGATGAATCCAGGTATCGGGGTAGTTCCCCGCCAGGCGGAGCAGAAAATAGTGCCGGCGATGGCAGATTTCGCCGCCGTCCTTCGGAAAACGATAGTCGTGAACCACAAGCGGATGTAACGGAACCTGGACATCGAGACCCGTCTCCTCGTGAAACTCACGAGCGGCGGCGATGTCCGGCGCTTCCCCTGGTTCGATCGTACCGCCCGGCACTTGCAGCCATTGATCGGGGAAATCCGGTTCATCGAAAACCAGCAGCCGATCTTGCCAAACGGCATAGATCAGTACCTTGAACGCATCAGGTGTCATCTCTCCCGCCGCGCCATGAAGGCCAGCCGCTCGAAGAGATGCACGTCCTGCTCGTTCTTGAGCAGCGCGCCATGCAGCTTTGGCAGCGCGTTCCTGACGTCGCCGCGCAGGTCCGACGGATCGACATCGTCGGAGACCAGGAGCCGGATCCAGTCGAGCGCCTCGGAGGTCGAGGGCTTTTTCTTCAGGCCCGGCATCTCGCGGATTTCGTAGAATTGCGTCAGCGCATTGCGCACCAGCGTCTGCTTGATGCCGGGATAATGGACCTCGACGATGCGGGCGAGCGTATCGACGTCCGGAAAGCGGATATAGTGGAAGAAACAGCGGCGCAGGAAGGCGTCGGGCAGTTCTTTCTCGTTGTTAGAGGTGATGATGACGATCGGCCGGACCTTGGCCTTCACCATCTCGCCGGTCTCGTAGACATGGAATTCCATGCGGTCGAGTTCCTGCAAGAGGTCGTTCGGGAATTCGATATCCGCCTTGTCGATCTCGTCGATCAACAGGACGAGCTTCTTGTCGGAGGCAAAGGCCTGCCACAGCTTGCCACGGCGGATATAGTTGGCCACGTCGTGGACGCGTTCGTCCCCGAGCTGGCTGTCGCGCAGTCGCGAGACGGCGTCGTATTCGTAAAGACCCTGCTGCGCCTTGGTGGTGGACTTGATGTTCCACTCGATCAGGTCGAGCCCGAGTGCGGCGGCCACCTGCCGCGCCAGCTCGGTCTTGCCGGTGCCGGGCTCGCCCTTCACCAGCAGCGGACGTTCGAGCCGGATCGCGGCGTTGACCGCCACCATCAGATCCTTGTCGGCAATATAGTCCGCTGTACCCTGAAACTGCATCTTCGCATCCTGATCGATCAACGCGCCGCAAACTAAAAGCTGATCCCCGGCGGCGCAACAGCTTTCCCTTTCGGCTGGCTTTGCGCTATGGGCAATGCGCATGAGCCATTCGACCTTCACCATTCTGCTCGGCGGCAATTTGCGCGTCACCGACCGCCTGCGGGACACCGTTGTCGGCAGCCGCTTCATCGCGGCCGACAGCGGCATGCGCCATGCGGTGGCGCTGGGCGTGAAGCCGGAGCTCTGGGTCGGAGATTTCGACTCCTCGGATGCCGCGCTGATCGCGCAGTTCCCGCACGTCGAGCGGCGAACCTACCCGCCCGCCAAGACCGAGACCGACGGCGAGATCGCCACGCTTGAGGCAATCGAGCGCGGCGCCACGAGGCTGATCTTCGTCGGCGCCCTCGGAGGCGAGCGTAGCGACCATGCGCTGCAACACTTGCTTCACGCCATGAGCCTTGCGGAACGCGGCCTCGACATCCTGCTGACGTCGGGTGACGAAGAGGCCCTGCCGCTGCTGCCGGGCACGAAAAACCTCGACCTGCCCAGGGGCTCGCTGTTTTCCGTCGTCGGTTTTTCGGGCCTGGAAGGGCTCGATATCATCGGCGCCCGTTATCCGCTCGACAACTTCTCGCTTCCCTTCGGCTCCTCGCGCACCGTCTCGAACGTTGCGGAAGGCCGGGTGGATTTCCATTTGAGGGAAGGCAAGGCGATGATCCTTGCCCGCCCCTATGACATGACAGGAGCCTAAGCTTTGGCGCCCCCTATCCTGAAACTTGACGATATCTTCCTGAGCTTCGGCGGCGCGCCGCTTCTCGCCGGCGCCGGCATGCAGGTGGAGCCGGGCGACCGCATCTGCCTCGTCGGCCGCAACGGTTCCGGCAAGTCGACGCTGATGAAGATCGCCGCCGGCATGGTCGAACCGCAATCGGGCGAGGTGTTCCGCCATCCCTCCTCGACGATCCGCTATCTGGAACAGGCGCCGGATTTCGCCGATTATTCGACGGTGCAGGCCTATGCCGAATCAGGCCTCGGCCCGGGCGACGACCCGTATCGGGTCACCTACCTGCTCGAACATCTGGGCCTGACCGGCCAGGAACATCCGAACACGCTCTCCGGCGGCGAATCCCGCCGTGCAGCGCTTGCCCGTGTCATGGCGCCCGAGCCGGACATCCTGCTGCTCGACGAGCCGACCAACCATCTCGACCTGCCGACGATCGAATGGCTGGAAGAGGAGCTGCGCAAGACGAGAAGCGCACTCGTGGTGATCTCGCATGACCGTCGTTTCCTCGAAAAGGTCTCGAATGCCACGGTCTGGCTCGATCGCGGCACGTCACGACGCCTGAACCGCGGTTTTGGCGAGTTCGAAGCCTGGCGCGACGAAGTGCTGGAGGCGGAAGAGCTGGAACAGCACAAGCTCGGCAAGGCGATCGAGCGCGAGGAACACTGGCTGCGCTACGGCGTCACCGCCCGCCGCAAGCGCAACATGCGCCGCCTCGGCGAGTTGCAGACGATGCGCGGCAATTACCGCGGCCACAAGGGACCGCAGGGCACAGTCCAGGCGACCGTCAGCGAGGGCCGCGAATCCGGCAAGCTGGTCATCGAGGCCGAAAACATCACCAAGAGCTACGACCGGCCGATCGTCGCGCCGTTCTCGATCCGCGTGCATCGCGGCGACTGCATTGGTCTCGTCGGCCCGAACGGCGCCGGCAAGACGACGCTGCTGAAAATGCTGACCGGCCAGCTGGCACCCGACACCGGCACCGTCAAGCTCGGCACCAACCTGGAAATCGCCACCCTCGACCAGAAGCGCGAGGACCTGGATCCCGAGGACACGCTGTCCCATTATCTGACGGATGGACGCGGCGAGACGCTGCTGGTCAACGGCGAACAGCGCCATGTGGCCGGTTACATGAAGGACTTCCTGTTCCAGCCGGAGCAGATCAGGACACCGATCAAGAACCTGTCGGGCGGCGAGCGCGCCCGGTTGATGCTGGCCCGCATCATGGCCCGGCCTTCCAATCTGCTCATCCTCGACGAACCGACCAACGACCTCGACATCGAGACGCTGGATCTGCTGCAGGAAATCGTCGCCGGTTACACCGGCACCGTCATCCTCGTCAGTCACGACCGCGACTTTCTCGACCGCACGGTGACCTCGACCATCGCCCCCGCCAATCCGGACGCACCGGACGGCCGCTGGATCGAATATGCCGGCGGCTACACGGATATGCTGGCGCAACGGAAGGGAGCGCTGGAGGAAAGGCGCCGTACGGAGAAAGCCGACAGGGCAAAAACCGATACTGCGGCACCGGCTTCCGGCACCCCCAAGGCCAAAGGCAAGCTTTCCTTCAAGCAGAAATTCGCGCTTGAGAACCTGCCGAAGGAAATGGCGAAGGCCGAAGCCGAGATCGCCGACCGCGAGAAGAAAATGGCCGATCCCAACCTCTTCAGCAAGGATCCTGCCGCCTTCGCCAAGCTGGCCGCGGAGATGGAAAAGCTGCGCCAAAGCATCAGCAAAATGGAAGAAGAATGGCTGGAGCTCGAAATGCTGCGTGAGGAAATTGAGGGGTAATTTGCGATTTATTAAGCTTAACAAATAGTTAGCTTAGAAAATATTTGTCGCGGACCGGAACATATGATGTCCCGAGACGTTCTGGGGATGAACAACGGTCGAATTGTCCCTGCGACGGATCGGCCTGCCAGGAACCGATCAACCGAATGGGGGCATCCAATGCTGACAAATGTTACGCGTCGTCGGCTGGCCACTGAGGCGATGAATCAACGTGTCATGATCGTCGAAGACGAGTTTCTGATCGCGCTCGATGTGGCCGAGACGATCGAAGCCATGGGCCTGAAAGTCGCCGGTTTTGCCAATGCCCGCAAACACGCCCTGGCGCTCGCGGCTCACGCCGATATCGCCCTGGTGGACGTCAATCTTTCGGACGGCCGGACCGGTCCGGAGATCGGCCGCGAGCTTGCCGAGCAATATGGCATCACCGTCGTCTTCATGACGGGTAATCCGGACGATGTGGAAGGCGGGGTCAAAGGCTCGCTCGGCGTTCTCACCAAACCGGTCATGCCTGACGTCGTCGAGAAGACCATCGATTACGCCGTTGCCAACCGGCTCGGCGGCATGGCGCTTGTTCCGCGTGAACTGAAAGTGTTTCCGCAGAACCACTGAGCCAATACAGCTCCTGCCGAATGCGCCTCTTGCCAGCCATTCGCCTCACCGCTAAATCTGATCTCGCTCTAACGGGGTGCCGCTTGTTTTCGCGCGGCTGAGAGGCCTTTGGCCAACCCGCGGAACCTGATCCGGTTAACACCGGCGGAGGGATTAGACGGCTCTTTATCAGCGCCTATTCCCCTTGTTAGCAAAAAGAGGAGGCGCTGATGCGCGGGACCATTCTTTCGATCGTCGCGGCCGCTGCCGCCCTTTCCTTTTCCGCGCCGGCCGAAGCGCAGGAAAAGACGCTGACCGTCTACACCTATGAGAGCTTCATCTCCGATTGGGGTCCAGGGCCCAAGGTCAAGGAAACGTTCGAGAAGACCTGCGCCTGCAAGCTCAATTTCGTCGGCGTGGCGGATGGCGTGGCGCTTCTCACGCGCCTGAAGCTGGAAGGCAAAGGCACCGACGCCGATATCGCACTCGGCCTCGATACCAACCTGATCTCCGAGGCCAAGGCGACAGGCCTGTTCGAGCCCCACGGGCTCGACGCCTCGGCGGCCAAGGTTCCCGGCAATTACAGCGACGACACGTTCATTCCTTACGACTACGGACATTTCGCCGTCGTCTACGACACGCAGACGATGAAGAACCCGCCGAGAAGCCTCAAGGAACTGGTGAACGGCGATCCGGCGCAGAAGATCGCCATCGAGGACCCGCGCACGTCGACACCCGGCCTCGGCCTGCTGCTGTGGGTGAAATCGGTCTATGGCGACAAGGCGCCGGAGGCCTGGGCGAAGCTCAGGAAACGCGTGCTGACCGTCACGCCCGGCTGGTCGGAGGCCTATGGCCTGTTCACCAAGGGCGAAGTGCCGATGGTGTTTTCCTACACGACGTCGCCAGCCTACCACATGGTCGAGGAGAAGACCGACCGCTATCAAGCCGCATCCTTTTCGGAAGGCCACTATATCCAGATCGAGGTCGCCGGCATGCTGAAGGGCACGGGAGACAAGGATCTGGCAAAACAGTTCCTGAAATTCATGGTTTCGCCGGCCTTCCAGGACATCATCCCAACCACCAACTGGATGATGCCGGCCGCCAATACCTCCCAGCCGCTTCCGGACGCCTTCAACAAGCTGGTGCAGCCGTCCAAGACGTTCCTGATGGGGTCTGACGAGGTGGCCAGGAACCGGCAGGCCTGGATCGACGAATGGCTGACCGCCATGAGCATGAACTGATCCCATGCTGACGCGTGCCGAGCGGAGACGCGGGATAGGCTGGGGGCTGCTGAGCCTGATCGGCATCGGCCTTTTCGTCGGTATCGCTATCGTTGCCCTTCTGTCTTTCGATGCGGGCAACACCCAAAGCCGGCTGTTCACCGCCTATACCGGGCGAATTCTTCGCTTCACCCTGCTGCAGGCGGTTCTTTCGACCCTGCTGTCGGTGGTCTTCGCGCTTCCCGTCGCACTCGCGCTCGCACGACGCCCACGCTTTCCGGGCCGCGTGTGGGTCATCCGGCTTATGGCGTTGCCGATGGGCCTGCCGGTGCTGATCGGCGCGCTCGGCCTGATCGGCATCTGGGGACGACAGGGCGTGATGAACAGCCTGCTATTGAAGCTGGGGCTCGAGCAGCCGGTCAGCATTTACGGGCTTTCCGGCATCCTGCTCGCGCATGTGTTCTTCAACCTCCCGCTCGCGGCAAGGCTGCTGCTCGCGGCACTGGAACGGTTGCCGGCGGAATATTGGCTGCTCTCCTCCAGCCTGGGAATGAAACCCTTTTCCGTTTTCCGTTTCATCGAGTGGCCTGCGGCACGGCGCGTCATCCCCGGCATCGCTGGCCTGATCTTCATGCTCTGCGCCACCAGTTTCACGCTCGTCCTGGTGCTCGGCGGCGGGCCGGCCGCGACGACGCTCGAGGTCGCGATCTATCAATCGCTGCGTTTCGATTTCGATCCGCCCCGTGCCATTGCGTTGTCGCTGCTGCAGATCGGCATCACTGCGCTGATCCTGATCGCCATTTCGCTTTTTCCAGCCCCTGACGATAGCGGCATCACGGCTGGCCGGGCGACGCGCCGTTTCGATGGCCGGACATGGCCGGCACGGCTCTGGGACACATGCGCCATTCTGCTCGCCACTGCATTCCTGGTCCTGCCGCTCGCCTCGATCGCCGCTGCGGGCGTTCACGCCAATCTCTGGAACCTCGCCACCAGCCCCGCCTTCCTGCGCGCCGCATGGACCAGTTTCGTGATCGCGCTTTCCGCCGGCCTGCTGGCCGTCCTGACGTCCCTGGCGATCATTGCAGGACGCGGGGCGGTCGCCGACATGAAGCGGGCCGGCGGAACTGCCAGGACATTTTCCATCTCCCTCGGTGGCATGTCCTCGCTGGTGCTGCTGGTGCCGCCCGTCGTGCTCGGCACCGGCTGGTTCCTGATGCTGCGGCCATTCGGCGATGTCGCCCGTTTCGCCCCGGCGCTGGTGGCGATCATCAACATGCTGATGGCCCTTCCCTTCGTGATGCGCGTCCTGGCACCGGCGCTGGAAACGCACCGCAAGCGGACCGCCAGGCTGTCGGCGAGCCTTGGCCTTTCAGACTTTTCGCGGGCATGGAGGATCGATTTGCCGGTTCTGGCGAAGCCGCTGCTGACGGCGCTGTCCTTCGCCATGGCGCTGTCGCTCGGCGACCTCGGCGCGGTGGCGCTGTTCGGCTCCAGCGAGCTCACCACCCTCCCCTGGCTTGTCTATAGCCGGCTATCCAGCTACCGCACCGATGATGCCGACGGACTGGCGCTCATCCTCGGCATCATCTGCCTGGCGCTGACGATGATCGGCACCGCCGGCCGGAGGGAAGCAGGCCATGGCTGACGGGATCGTGCTGAAAAAGGTCGAACTGAAGCTCGGCACCAGGGAATTCCGCTTCGACTGCGCTGTGCCAGCCGGCGCGGTGACGGCGATTACCGGTCCGTCCGGCTCCGGCAAGTCGACCTTCCTCAATCTCGTTGCCGGCTTCGAGACGCCGGACCGCGGCCATATTCTGATCGCCGGCGAGGACGTGACGGGGAAACATCCTTCGGAGCGTCCCGTATCGCTGGTCTTTCAGGACAACAACCTCTTCGCCCATCTGGACCTCGCCACCAATATCGGGCTCGGGATCAACCCGTCGCTCAAACTTTCCGGCAATGACCGGGCCGCGATCTCGCAGGCGCTGGAACGCGTGGACTTAAGCGGTTTTGAGAAACGGATGCCGGGGACGCTTTCCGGTGGCGAAAGGCAGCGTGCCGCATTCGCGCGGGCTCTGGTGCGCAAAAAACCGGTTCTGCTGATGGACGAGCCGTTCGCGGCCCTCGATCCCGGGCTCAGGCTTTCGATGGCCGGCCTGCTCATCGACCTTCATCGCGAGACGGGCAATACGGTGCTGATTGTAACCCATGATCCGAATGAGGTCGGCCGGTTGGCCGACCATGCGATCTTCATCGACCGCGGACAGATCCTGCTGCAGGCGCCGGCCGAGGAATTCCTCGCCCGGCGCGATATTCCGGCACTCGCCGAATTTCTTTCCGGCTGATCAGGCAGCCTTTCCGCGGAACCAGACGCCGGAGCGGATGGCGAGGAACAGGATCCCACCATAGGCGACCAGTCCAGCTGCCAGAGCAAAGAACAGACCGTTGAGCGATCCGGTAAATTCCAGCGCCACCCAGCCCCCGAGACCTGCAATGGCGAGTCTCAGAAAACCACAGGCAAGCGGCCAGAGCAGCTGGCCCGCGCCTTGGGAGGCGAAATAGAGCGCCAGCCCGCCGCCGAAGAAACCATAAACCGGCCCGACGATCTGCAGATATGCGACGCCCGCATCTATCGCTCCATGCTCCTCGCTGAACAGCGAGATCCACGCGACCGGGAAGATCGCCGCGATCAGGCCGATCGCCTCGGTGATGACGAAGGCAATCGCGGCGCCGGTGAAGGCGATGCGCATCGCGCGATCTTTCTGGCCGGCGCCCATATTGGTGCCAACAAGCGCCACCATCGGCGCACCGATGCCGAAGATCACCGGGATCAGCAGATATTCGAGCCTCGCGCCGGTACCGAAACCGGCGACGGCAGAGACACCCGCTTTGGTGGCCACCAGAGCCGTGGCAATGCCGATGGTCACATTGGTGAGAACGGAATTGATCGCCGCGGCAGCGCCGAGGCGGACAATATCCCGAAACATCGTCCAGCGGAGCGGGCCGATGCCGAAGCGCACGAGATTGCGGCCGGAGAGGATGTACCAGGCAAGCACCGCGGTGCCGCCGAAACTGTAGAGTGCCAGAGCCAGGCCGCCGCCGGCAATACCGAGCCCCGGGAACGGGCCGAAGCCGAAGATGAGAAGCGGCGAGACGGGCACGAGGAGTGCTGCCCCCACACAGGTGACCAGAGCCGGAAACAGCATGTTGCCCGTGCCGCGCACGACGCTCGCCAGGCCGTTCATCAGCCAGACGAACACCATGCCGCCGAACACCACGTTGGAATAGACGAGCGCCGCCTCGAGTTCCGCGCCTTCGCCGCCGAGCGCCCGATAGATCGGCCGGCCATAGGCGAGCATGACCGCCGAAAACAGCAGCCCGAGCACGATATTGACGACGACGGCATGCCAGGCAAGCAAGTCGGCATCCCCGCGCCGGCCGCTGCCGAGCGCGCGGGCGATGGCAGACGAGATCGCCCCACCGAAACCGCCGGCAGACATCATCTGCATCAGCATCACCGCAGGAAAGACCAGAGCCATGCCGGCCAGCGCCGCGGTGCCCATATGCGAAACCCACCAGGTTTCAATAAGGCCGGTCGAGGCCTGGGCGAGCATGATCAGGATATTCGGCCATGCGAGCCTGATCAGCATCGGCAGGATCGGATCCTGCAGCAGCTGCCGGGTCCGTGGATTGATCGGCGCCGCGTCCGGGTCTTCGAAGGCAGGCGCCGCTTCGACGGCTTCGGTGGTCACGGCACTCATCGATCAGCCTCTCTATGCTGCAATAACTGGTTCACGGATGGGTAGCGACGACGGATGCGTTCGCTCGCAGCCGGACCGGCCGCGTTGGTGAAGACGGGATCGTTGAGCGGCTTGCCGCTGCGACGGTCGACCATCACCGGATCGGCCTGCTCGCCGGTCTCCGTGTTGACGATCACCACACTTTCGCCCTCCGGCGCAAAATGCCGGTTTCCGAAGGCAAGCAGCGCCTGCACCACGGGCTTGAAGTCGCGACCGCGCTGCGTGAGGTGGTATTCGTCGCGCGGTGGCCGTTCGGAGTAGCGCCGCCGTTCCATCAGCCCGGACTCGACAAGCGACTTCAACCGGCTGGTCAGGATGTTCGGGGCGATATCGAGGTTGCGCTGGAATTCGTCGAAACGTGTCGTGCCTGCCAGTGCATCGCGCAGGATCAGGAAGCTCCAGCCCTCGCCGACATGCTTGAGACTGCGCAACACCGGGCATCCGGTGTCGAGGGGACCTGTTCGTTTCATAGATGTCTGCTCCGCGGAGACGCAGCCTTGTGGCACAAGTAGATTGCAATTTGCAAGTCACTATTTGCGTGATCACGTTTGGCGACAGGGAAGGCCGGACCGTTATGGAACTCGCCACAATTTGGACGTGCCGCGGTGGCATCGCGGAAAGGCAACGGGGATTTTCATTGCAAACGCACCAGCAAGACATATTTCAATAAGAGCATCTGTGCATTCGACGCGAAAATCGCTAAGCGACATAGAGAAGGAGCCAGCTTGGATCGAGAGGACCTCTGCCAAGCTGGATGGCGGACCTTGGGAATAATGGTGCGGAAGACGAGGACGATGAGGCGCGACACAGCGATCCCGGCTGTCTGGACGATTGTCCGTGCCCTGCCCGGCCGGCGGGCCGTGGGCGCCCTGCTGTTCAGCGGTGCGATCCTTTCCGGCTGCCAGTCGCTCTTCGACCAGGCCTATACGCCGAATGTCTCTCCCTCCGACTCGCCGCAGATCGTCGACGAGGTTCAGAAGAACGATCCGCGGGCGCAGATGGGCGCGCGCGAGCATCCGCGCATTGTCGCCAGCTACGGCGGCGAATATCGCGACGCCAAGACCGAGCGGCTGGTCGCCCGCATCGCAGGCGCGCTGACGGCCGTTTCCGAAAATCCCAACCAGTCCTTCCGCATCACGATCCTGAACTCGCCGGCGATCAACGCCTTCGCGCTGCCGGGCGGTTATCTTTATGTGACGCGCGGCCTTCTGGCGCTTGCCAATGACGCATCGGAAGTCGCAGCCGTGCTCTCGCACGAGATGGGCCACGTCACCGCCAACCACGGCATCGAACGCCAGCGCCGCGAAGAGGCGGAAGTGATCGCGAGCCGCGTCGTCGCCGAAGTCCTCTCCAGCGATCTTGCCGGCAAGCAGGCGCTGGCCCGCGGCAAGCTCAGGCTCGCGGCATTTTCGCGCCAGCAGGAACTGCAGGCCGACGTGATCGGCGTGCGGATGCTCGGCGAAGCGGGCTACGACCCCTATGCGGCAGCTCGCTTCCTGGATTCGATGGCGGCCTATGCCCGCTATTCGGCGGTCGATCCGGACAGCGACCAGAGCCTCGACTTCCTGTCGAGCCATCCGAACTCCGCCCAGCGCGTCGATCTCGCACGCCGCCATGCCCGCAATTTTGGCCAGGAAGGCACGGTCGGCGACAAGGGGCGCGATTATTACATCGCCGGCATCGATGGCCTGCTCTACGGCGACAGCCCGCAGGAGGGCTATGTCCGCGGCCAGACTTTTCTGCACGGCGGCCTCGGCATCCGTTTCGACGTGCCGCCGGACTTCCGCATCGACAACAAGGTGGAAGCGGTGCTGGCGACCGGCCCCGGCGAAACGGCGATCCGCTTCGACGGCGTTGCCGCGGGCGATAACGACAATCTGCCGAACTACCTGACGAGCGGCTGGGTCGCGGGCCTGCAGCCGGACACGGTGCGGGAGATCCAGGTGAACGGCATGCCTGCGGCAACCGCACGGGCTTCCGCCGAACGCTGGGATTTCGATGTGACGGTTATCCGCGTCGACAATCAGATTTTCCGTTTCCTGACGGCAGTGCCGAAGGGCAGTCCGGCGCTCGATACGACTGCCGAGATCCTGCGTTCAACCTTCCGCCGGATGACGCCTCAGGAAATCGCGACGCTGAAGCCGCTGCGGGTGCGTATCGTCACGGCGACCAAGGACGACACCATCGCATCGCTATCGGCGCGCGTAATGGGAACGGATCGCAAGCTCGATCTCTTCAAGCTGATCAACGCCCTGCCAGCCGGGGCGACGATCTCCCCGGGCCAGAAGTTCAAGATCATTTCCGAATGAGATCGGGGGCCGCCTCAGCAGGCGGCCGCAGCCATCTGCGGATTGGCCGACACCAGCGCCGACTTGAGCTTTTCGATCGCCCGGCTTTCGATCTGCCGCACACGTTCCTTTGAAATGCCGAGTTCGGCGCCGAGCGCTTCGAGCGTGGCGCCATCGTCCGTCAGGCGGCGGGCGCGAATAATCTTCTTTTCCCGGTCGTTGAGCTTGGTGAGCGCGCCCTGCAGCCATTTCAGCCGCCGCTCGCCGTCGATCATCCCGGAAACCTGCTCATCCGGCAGCGGTTCGGCACTCGCCAGCATATCCAGCCGTTCGCCGCTATCCGCATCGCCGGCGATCGACGGCGCCTGCAGCGAGGAATCGTTGCCGGAAAGCCGGGCATCCATGGTCTGGACATCGGAAACGCTGACGCCGAGCGCCACTGCGATCTCCTCGTGAATTGCCCGTGCGGTGAGATTGGAATCGCCGCGGGCGAGCTTGGCGCGCAGCCGGCGAAGATTGAAGAACAGCGCCTTCTGCGCTGAACTGGTGCCTCCCCGCACGATCGACCAGTTTCGAAGAATGTAATCCTGCATCGAGGCGCGAATCCACCAGCTGGCATAAGTGGAAAAACGCACGTCGCGGGCCGGTTCAAACCTTGCCGCCGCTTCGAGCAGCCCTACATAGCCCTCTTGTACGAGGTCGCTCATTGGCAATCCGAAGCCACGAAACTTCGAAGCCATGGCGATCACCAGACGCATATGCGCAAGGGCAATCTGGTTTCGGGCATCCTGGTCCTGATCGTCCTTCCAGCGGACCGCCAGATCGCGCTCCTCCTCCCGGGCGAGATATGGAGCGGACATTGCTATCTTGATCATCGTGCGGTCTGCGGACATGGCTGTCATGGTGTTCTCCGTGAACGGTCTGATCCGACAAAAGCAGCGAGGCACAAACCAGGGACACCGTGCACGCGACAAGCCCGAACGATGATGGAGTGAATATCCTGCCGCTTTTGCTCCCCTCGTCTTGAGTTCCGCGGGGGGATTACCGACCGTCTCGAGAGACCGATCTTCCGCCCCGCACTTTAGCTGTCCCGAACGCAAACCGACGCACATCAGTTCGCCGTTCCGGCGGATTAACGCGGAGACGGGCAAAAAGTTCCAATAAAAAACCCGGCTCGAAGGCCGGGTTTTTGGGAGAACTATGGATGGATGATCAGGCCGCTTCTTCCTGCGCCTCATCTTCCTCGATGTTCTTGCCGCGCTTGGGACCCTTGGCGAGATTGACCTCGACAAGGCGGACGGCTTCGGTTTCGGACATCTTGTTCACGGCAGCGATTTCACGAGCCATGCGATCGAGAGCGGCTTCGTAAAGCTGACGCTCGGAATAGGATTGTTCCGGCTGGTTGTCGGCGCGATAGAGGTCGCGAACCACTTCCGCGATCGAGATCAGATCGCCGGAATTGATCTTTGCATCATATTCCTGGGCGCGGCGCGACCACATGGTGCGCTTCACGCGGGCCTTGCCTTGAACAACCTTGAGAGCGCGCTCGACAAAATCCGTTTCGGACAGCTTGCGCATGCCGATGCTGACGGCCTTTGCGACTGGCACCTTGAGGCGCATCTTGTCCTTTTCGAAATCGATTACGAAAAGCTCAAGCTTCATGCCGGCCACTTCCTGCTCTTCAATCGCAGAGATAGTGCCTACACCATGAGCGGGATATACGATCGATTCACCAGTCTTGAAGCCCTGGCGTCCGGGAGAAGTCTTTTTCTGCTGAGTCGTCATTCGTTTCACAAACTCCCTGTTACTCACCCATTGCCGGGTCGGGGGAACCGGGTCTGTCAGGCCCGGATGAGACGGGGGAAACCGTCGGGTCACTCCATACTGGTCCGACCAACGCGAGCGAAAAACACCCATCGGGAACTGCGACCGACAACATTCAAGCGTTGCAATGTCACGGAAACCGCGCTTTGGGTGGTCTGTTGCTTTCGTGATGTTTTTTGGGCACGCACGTGCCGCCTTGTGGAACAGTTCTTATTGTCTACCACAAAAAAGTGCGGAAATCAATAATTTGCTTTTGCAGGTGCACAGAGCGCTACAACTGCGCTCTGCCCAACAAAAAGGCAAAGTGATTCGAAACGGCTCCCGAGCCATTCCGTCGCGGCAAATCTCAATCGCCCTTGCCGGGTTCGGCCGAGAAATACTGCTCGTACTTGTCGGCGACTCCGTCCATCTCCTTGGCTTCGGGCAGCGCCTCGCGCTTGACCGTGATGTTGGGCCAGATCTGAGCGAATTCAGTGTTTATCTTGAGCCATTTGTCGAGGCCTGGTTCCGTGTCCGGCTTGATCGCCTCGGCGGGACATTCCGGTTCGCAGACGCCACAGTCGATGCACTCGTCGGGATGGATGACGAGGAAGTTTTCGCCTTCATAAAAGCAGTCGACCGGGCAGACCTCGACGCAGTCGGTATATTTGCAGCGGATACAATTGTCGGTCACGACATACGTCATGCGGCACTCCAGGACTTTCGCGGATCAGCGGCACGTCGACGGATGGGAAGCGCCGGCACACCGGAAAGCCGGGAGAGGCGAAAACCCAACTGCAAAAATGACAGGAGGTAGGCGATCCGGCTTTTCGACAGTCAGGTAAAGCCTTTGGCTTTGCTTAGCAAGGATATCCGTGCTGAAAACCTTGGCGCAGCGGGTCGTTTTTTCTAATCTAGGTCCGCGTCGATACCCGGAAACAGCCGATCGGTCTCGCGGCGCTCCTTCTTGGTCGGTCGACCGCTTCCCTGCGCGCGTTGCGCCTGCTCGAACAGCGTCAGCCTTTTTGTTTCTTCAGGAGGCGGACTGATGTCTTCATAGAGCAGCCGGGCCTCTTCGAAGGGCCCCCGCCGTTCCCCGCCGGTCTTCACCACCAGCACAAGATCGCGACGCTCGAGCTTGAGATCGATGCGATCACCCGGCTTCACCTGGGAGCTCGGCTGGGAAACCAGATCGCCGTTCACCCGCACGTGGTTGGAGCGGATCATATCCTGGGCGATCGACCGCGACTTCGCCATGCGGGCAAAAAACAGCCACTTGTCGATGCGCTGACGCGAACCGGATTGTGGCTGTTTTTCCGTCATGGGCCTTACTTCTTCATCTGCTCCTTGAGAGCTGCGAGCTTTGCAAAGGGCGAGTCCGGATCGATCGGCTTTTCCTTGCGGGGCGGCTTGGCCTCGAAGCGAGCAGGCTGCGGCCCTTTGCCGCGGTCGTTGCGCTCCGGACGCGGACCACCTTCGTGGCGCTCCCCGCGGTTCGGGCGATCACCCCCGCGGTTGTTGGTATTGTTGTTATCTGGCCGGCGGTTGTTGTCGCGGTTCGGCTTGCCGCCGTCCTTGCGTTCACCGCCGCTGCGTTCGCCGGCCGGGCGTGCATCACGCCGCTCGCCACCGTCGCGACGGCCCTGAGCCGGCTGGCCGGCTTCGCCACCGGCATTGTTGCGCTGGCCGCCATGGCCACGACGATCGCCATGCTGGGGCCGTCCGCCGCGCTGGTTGCTTTCACGACCGCCGCCCGGACGCCACAACAGGACCGGCTTCGGCTCTCCGGCCTCGGCAGCCTTTGCCTCGTCGGTGACGTCTCCAGCCGCAGCCTGCTCAGCGGGAGCCTCTTCCGAAGCAGCCGGTTCTGCAGCAACCGTCTCAGCCGGCGCGGCATCAGCCACGGCCTCGGCGGGAGCTGCCTCCGTCGCAGTCTCGGCCGGAGCCTCACTCGCATCGGCGTCGTCTGTTTCGGAGACTTCGGGTGCATCTCCTGCCGAAGCTGGAGCAGCCGCAACGTTCACGGAACCTGCATCGTGGCCTGCAAGGAACGCCTGTGCCTCTTCCGCCTTCACGGCGTCGGCACGGTATCCGAGGCCCTTGAGAATTTCTTCCATATCGTCCGGCGTCGCGCCGAGAATGGAGAGCATCGCGGTCGTGGTCGTAAAGCGGCGACCGTCATATGCCCCTTCCGGACGCGGTGTCGAGCCCGGCTTCCACTGCAGAAGCGGGCGGATGAGATCGGCAAGGCGCTCCAGGATGTCGATACGCACGGCGCGCTTGCCTAGGAAACGAAAACCCGCGAGCTTGTAGAACATCCGCTCGAACGTCGGATCGGCGACCACCGATGTGCGTCCCGCAGCCAGTGCCGGGATGAGATCGCCGTAACCGGGCTTGTCGAGGCCGTCGTTCTTCAGCGCCCAGAGGAGCGTGATGAGTTCGGCCGGTGCCGGCTTCAGAAGCATCGGCATGAAGACATGATAGGCGCCGAAACGGATGCCGTAGCGACGCATCGAGGCACGCGCATCCTGATCGAGCGACTTGACGTCGTCCGCGACGTCGCGCCTGAACAGCACGCCGAGACTTTCGACGAGCTGGAAGGCGAGGCCCTTGGCGAGGCCCTGCAGGTCTTCGGCACGCGACAGATCGTCGAGCGGCTTCAGAACCGTGGCGATGTGATGGTTGACGAAGCGCTCGAGGCGGGCGAGCACATGTTCGCGCGCATTGCCGGTCAGCTGCTCGTCGGAGAGCAGGATGACGCGCGGCCGCATGACATGCTCGGTCGGTGCAAGACGGGCGATGGGCTCGCCGAGCCAGCGAACGGACCCGTCGGAGCCGACCGCCAGATCGCTGTTGCCGGAGGCATAGAGCCTCGCGGCCCGCGCCTCGAATTCGAGCGCCAGCGCTTTCTGAGCGGCACCCTGCACCGCCTTGGCGTCGGGGCCCTCGGTTCCCGAAACGGGCGTGAACCGGAAACCGGCCAATTGCCCGACGTGATGTCCTTCTACAAAGACATCGCCATTCACACTGATTTCAGCTTCCAGCATCGCATTCTCTCTCAGGCGCTTCATGAGCACAGATGTCCTGCGATCAACAAAGCGTTTCGTCAACCTTTCATGTAGCGCGTCCGATAACCTATCCTCTATTTCCCGTGTCTTTTCTTGCCAGTGTGTCGGATCGGCAAGCCAACCAGGGCGATTAGAGACGTAGGTCCATGTCCGGATCTGCGCTATGCGGGCCGATAATGTGTCGATTTCACCATCGGTGCGGTCGGCGCGGCGGACCTGTTCCGCCATGAATTCTTCATTCACCGTCCCGAAGCGTACAAGATCGGAAAAAAGAGTCGAAATAAGGTCCGCGTGCTGCGCCGGCGCAATTCGTCGATAGTCCGGCAGCGCGCAGGCCTCCCAGAGCTTCTCGACGCGCTGGGGCGTCGTCGCAATGTCCTTGATTTCGGGATAACGCGAAAGATAATCAAAGGCTTGGCTGTCGGTCGCGGGAAGCGCCCTTGTCAATCCTTGCAGGGTCGGCGAGGCATCCAGGCTATCCCGCAGAGCCTTGAGCGACGAAAAATCGAGGTTTTTCGACCGCCATTGCAGCACTTTGACATGATCGAAGTGGTGACTTTCGATTCGCTCGACCAGTTCGTCCTCAAAAGGCGCGACCTGTCCGGTCACGCCGAACGTCCCGTCCCGCACATGCCGCCCGGCGCGGCCGGCGATCTGCGCCAGTTCTGCCGGATTGAGGCTGCGGAACTGATAGCCGTCGAATTTCCGGTCCTGGGCGAACGCCACGTGATCGACATCGAGATTGAGTCCCATGCCGATCGCATCGGTCGCAACGAGATATTCGACATCGCCGGACTGGTAGAGGCCGACCTGCGCATTGCGGGTACGCGGACTGAGCGCGCCCAGCACCACCGCAGCGCCGCCGCGCTGGCGGCGAATGAGCTCGGCGATCGCATAGACCTCGTCGGCCGAAAACGCCACGATGGCGGACCGCTGCGGCAGGCGGGTGATCTTTTTCTGGCCCGCGTAAAAGAGCTGCGAGAGGCGCGGCCGCTCGACGATGGTTATTCCCGGCAGAAGCCGCTCGAGGATCGGCCGCATGGTTGCCGCACCCAGGAGCAGCGTTTCGTCGCGCCCGCGCAAGTGCAGGATGCGGTCGGTAAAGATATGGCCGCGCTCGAGATCGCCGGCGAGCTGCACCTCGTCGATCGCGACGAACGAGGCCTTCGTCTCGCGTGGCATGGCCTCGACGGTGCAGACGGAAAAGCGGGCGTTCGGCGGAGTGATCTTTTCCTCGCCGGTGACGAGCGCCACCTGCGAGGCGCCGACCTTCTCGACAAGGCGCGTATAGACCTCGCGGGCCAGCAGCCGGAGCGGCAGGCCGATCACACCGGTGCCATGCGCCACCATGCGCTCGATGGCATAATGGGTCTTGCCGGTATTGGTAGGTCCGAGGACGGCGGTGACGCCGCGCCCGCTGAGCATCATGGGCTGGAAATTCAATGCCTGGTTCCGCGCATCACATAAGGCTTGGGTTTCGCACCTGCGCCCAAAACTCCAAGCCTCGCAACACATGGCGATCTCGGCCGGCAAACGCAAGCCTGAAGAATGGTTTTGCGACCGAAGAGTGATCGCTGAAGGCAGCAAATCAACGCTCGGCGATTCGAATTTTATACGCAAAGGAACAGACGCGAACGAATCGGAGACGAATCGCCGACTCAAGATGATTCAGCTTTTGTTCACCGCTATATGTTGATGCGACTCCGGACTTCTCCACGACATCCTGAATCTGCATCAAGATTGAGTGCGCACAACCGCAGGATTCATCCCAAAGCTGTGCTTTCACGAAGAATCGGAAGAGTCAATCCATTGATATGGTTAATGTTTCATGAACCCATTCAGGCTGCTCCACCCTCGTTTTGAGCACGGAATTAAGATTCAGGCCAAAGGCGGAACGAATCGCCGACGAATCACAGACATCCATGTCTTCGCTATTTGTTCTCACAAGATATGGTAGGTCCCATAAGGAGAAACCCGCAAGAAAACCGTCGCGGTAAAGACCTCGGAAGCAAATCGTTCAGCTGCCATTAACATTGGCTAACGCACTTTGACCGCACGTGAGAGCACACGCTTGCAAGCCGATGGAACAAAAATCGCGCCGCTACGTTTCCTCGCCAAATCCATACCGGATTATCTAGCGGAGTAGAAAAATCATGCTCGGAACCGTGTTGCTCGTCATCCTCATTCTGCTACTCATTGGCGCCTTGCCGAATTGGGGTTATAGCCGAGGCTGGGGCTATGGTCCGTCGGGCGGATTGGGCCTTGTCGTGCTTATCATCATTATCCTGCTGCTGATGGGCAGGATTTAAAAGCGGCGTAGCCGTGTGTACCAAAGGGAAGGGAAACTGACATGATGAAGAAGATTCTGATTGCGGGCTGCATGATCGGCACGCTCGCCTCCTGTACTGCAACTGAACGCGGCACCGCAATCGGCGCCGGCACGGGTGCCGTTATCGGCGGCGCCGTGACGAATAGCTGGGGTGGCGCGGCAGTTGGCGCAGTTGCAGGCGGCCTGGTCGGCGCTGCGATCGGCCAGTCCTCGGAACGCCGCGGCTACTGCATCTATCGCGACCGTTACGGCCGTCGTTACGAGGCCCGTTGCCGCTAATCGCGAGCAACAATCCAGTCCCTCAGGACCGGTGCCCGAGCAATCGGCGCCGGTTTTGTTTTGCCCTGGAGAAACCGTCGGCATTAACCCTTGGCCAAAGCCGGAACGAATCGCCGACGAATCGGCGACATCACCCGTTTCGCGGTTTGTTCACCGCAAGATGTCGTGTAAAAACAATTTGTTAACCATAGAGACCGGGCGTTTCAGCGCACCGTCATGCGCTGAAACCTGCTCAAAGGTTAATGACGGAGATCAGCTCGCGAAGAACTGGCCGCCATTCGCCGTCAGCGTCGAACCGGTGATGAAGCCGGCATCATCGGAAGCGAGGAAGACGACGCAACGGGCAATCTCTTCCGGCTCGCCGAGGCGTCCGACAGGGATCAAGGGGAGTATCCGCTCGTTCAGCACCTTTTCCGGGACCGCACGCACCATTTCGGTCGCGATGTAGCCGGGGCAGATGGCGTTGACGGTGATGTTCTTTGAAGCGCCTTCCTGGGCCAGCGCCTTGGTAAAACCGAGATCGCCCGCCTTGGCTGCCGAATAGTTCACCTGACCCATCTGGCCCTTCTGGCCGTTGATCGACGAGATGTTGACGACCCGGCCGAATTCGCGCTCGCGCATGCCGTTCCAGATCGGATGCGTCATGTTGAAGAGGCCGGTCAGGTTGGTGCCGATCACCTCGTTCCACTGTTCAGGCGTCATCTTGTGGAACATGCCGTCACGGGTGATGCCCGCATTGTTGACGAGCACCTCGATCGGGCCGAGCTCGGCCTCCACTTTTGCTATTCCGTCGACGCAGGCCTGGTAGCTGGAGACATCCCACTTGAAGACCGCAATCCCGGTCTCGTCATGGAAGGCTTTCGCCTTTTCCTCATTGCCCGCAAAATTTGCCGCGACACGATAACCTGCCGCCTTCAACGCGACGGAGATGGCTGCCCCGATCCCACGCGTTCCTCCCGAAACCAATGCAACCCTGCTCATGCGATCTTCCCCTCTTCGATTTGATCCGGTCCTTCTATGTGATCGGATACTTACCTATTTTGACATGCTTTCAGTGGGGAGATAGTCCCGCCGCAGAGTTTTGCAACCTCGGCGGGACTATCCACAATCATTCTATCGCATCACATGGCTTCGAGGCACATGGCGACGCCCATGCCGCCGCCGATGCACAGCGTGGCAAGACCCTTCTTGGCGCCGCGGCGCTTCATCTCGAAGAGGAGCGTGTTGAGGATGCGAGCGCCCGACGCGCCGATCGGATGGCCGATGGCGATCGCGCCACCATTGACGTTGACGATCGACGAATCGAAACCGAGATCCTTGACGACGGCGCAGGATTGCGCGGCAAAGGCTTCGTTGGCCTCGATGAGATCGAGATCGCCGACTTTCCAGCCTGCCTTTTCGAGCGCCTTGCGGGAAGCCGGGATCGGGCCGGTGCCCATGATCTGCGGATCGACGCCGGCAGTCGCCCAGGAAACGATGCGAACCATCGGCGTGATGCCGCGGCGGGCGGCTTCCGCTTCCGTCATCAGCACGGCAGCGGCAGCGCCGTCATTGAGGCCAGAGGCGTTGCCGGCGGTCACCGTGCCTTCCTTGTCGAAGGCCGGCCGCAGCTTGGCCATTGAATCCAGCGTCGCGCCGGCACGGATGTATTCGTCGTTCTCGACCGTCACATCACCCTTCCGCGTCTGGATGATATACGGGATGATCTCGTCCTTGAAGCGGCCGGCATTCTGCGCGGCTTCCGCCTTGTTCTGAGAAGACACGGCGAACTGGTCCTGCTCCTCGCGGGAGAGCTGCCACTGGCGGGCGATGTTCTCCGCCGTGATGCCCATGTGGTAGCCGTAGAACGCGTCGGTCAGGCCGTCCTTGATCATCGTGTCGATCATCTTGAAATCGCCCATCTTCACGCCGCCGCGAAGGTGCGCGCAATGCGGCGCCATGGACATCGATTCCTGGCCGCCGGCAACGATGATCTTGGCGTCGCCAAGCGCGATCTGCTGCATGCCGAGCGCGACGGCGCGCAGACCCGAGCCGCAGAGCTGGTTGATGCCCCAGGCTGTGGCTTCCTTCGGCACACCGGCCTTCATCGCCGCCTGTCGGGCCGGGTTCTGGCCCTCGCCCGCCGGCAGGACCTGACCGAGGATGACCTCGTCCACCTCAGCCGCATCGACGCCGGCGCGCGCCAGCGCACCCTTGACCGCCGCCGCGCCCAGTTCATGCGCCGGGACATTGGCAAAGGCGCCATTGAAGGAGCCGACCGCGGTACGGCCAGCGGCTGCGATCACGATGGATGGATTAGACATGGACGTTTCCTCTTATCCGTTATTTGTCTGCGAGACTGGCAAAGCTTGAGCCGAGAGTCAAACGGCAGCCGGACCGCGCTGCCAACCCGTCGGGCGTTTCGAAAATGCCCGTTAAATTTCACGGGTTTGCTGCGCAACAAACCCGTCGCCGCGCCGCACAAATCGTTTGTAAGTCCTCGCCATTTAGGCTTACATTCCTGTCGGGAGAAGCAGCCAATCGATAATGACCAAACCATATTGACGGGAGCAGGAGGCAATCATGGCGAAGACCGAAGGCGAAATCATAATCAAGAAATATGCCAACAGGCGCCTCTACAACACGGGCACCAGCACCTATGTGACGCTGGAAGACCTGGCGAAGATGGTGAAGAAGGGCGAGGACTTCACCGTTCAGGACGCCAAGAGCGGTGACGACATCACCCATTCGGTCCTGACCCAGATCATCTTCGAGCAGGAATCGAAGACCGGCAACACGCTGCTGCCGATTTCCTTCCTGCGGCAGCTGATTTCCTACTACGGCGACCAGATGCAGATGGTGGTTCCGACCTTCCTCGAACACTCGATGAAGGCTTTCACCGACCAGCAGGTTCAGATGCGCGAACAGATGACGCGCGCCTTTGGCGATACGCCGCTCAGCAAGAACCTGCAGATGCCGATCCAGATGATGGAAGAGCATGTACGCCGCAACACGGACATGTTCCGCCAGGCCATGCAGATGTTCTCGCCGTTTACGGGACAGCCCCAGGCGCCTGTCGCCAAGAAGACCGACGCCAAGGATATCGACGAGTTGAAGGAACAGCTCCGCAACCTGCAGAGCCGCCTCGATAATCTCTAAGACCTGAAGGGCGTCTAGAGCCCGATCGACACGTCACGGCCGGCTGCGCGGATTGCCACCGCAAAGCCGCCGATTACGTCGACGAAAGTGATCGTCATCAGGATGAAGAAGATCTGCGTCGCGGCATCCCGCACCAGCAGGAATTCGACCAGGTAGGCGATGAAAACCAGCATCGACAGCATGTGGTTGATCAGCGAACCGCGGCCGTTGCGGCTGGCTTTCAGGATTTCCACGAACAGGAAGACCAGCGAGATCACGATGATCACGTCGCCGAGCGTCATGGTCCAGACGGCACCCGACAGCATCTGAAGCGAGCTGATGACGTTGCCGAGCGACGCGACACCGCCGCCGCCCAGAATGCCGAGCATGCCCAGGTTATAGAGAATGAACGGGATGATCATCAGCGGCAATGCGGCAAGCATGGTCTTAAGACTCCAATCGGGTGGGCCGGACTGTACGTGCTTGCCTTGCTTACGCAAGTCTTTGCGCAATTAAACAAATCATTGCGCAACAAAAAAGGCCGGCATAGCCGGCCTTTGATGCAATAGAACAAAAAACGCTTATGCGTTTTCCTTTGGCGTCAGAACCTGACGGCCGCGATACATGCCGGTCTTCAGATCGACATGGTGCGGGCGGCGCAGTTCGCCGGAGTTCTTGTCTTCGACATAGGTCGGAGCCTTGAGTGCGTCTGCGGAGCGGCGCATACCGCGCTTCGACGGGCTCGTTTTTCTCTTCGGTACAGCCATTTTCGTTACTCCACTTGCGTGCAAAACATAATCCCCGGCCGGAACTGAGGCCGATTGGACATGTCTCGATCTCGGAAATTTGGGCGGCTTATACATGCCCTGCCGGGCTTTGACCAGTCCCCGCCTGGATTTTTTGAGAAATATGCGAGCTAGGCCTCGTCCTCCGGCACGATCCAGGTTTCGGCAAGCGCCGCCTCCTGCCACTTGAGCCAGGCCGGATGCGATTTCATCGCCGTCATATAAGCGAGCGTCTCGGCATCGATCGCCAAGTCGTAGACGTCCAAACGATTGACGACAGGCGCAAACATCGCGTCCGCTCCGGAAAATTCGCCGAACAGGAATGGCCCTCCGGACTTCGCCCTGAGTTCGCGCCAGATGGTCTCGATGCGCGCCACGTCGTCCATGACGCCGTCCGGGAGCGCGATCCTCGCCTTCGGGCGACGCATGTTCATCGGGCAGGCATTGCGCAACGCCCGGAAGCCGGAAATCATCTCCATCGAGATGGAACGCGCAACCGCGCGGTCGGCAGCGGCTTTCGGCCAGATGCCGTTGTCCGGGAAAAGCTCCGCGGCGTATTCGATGATCGAAAGCGATTCCCAGACGCGAATATCGCCCTGGTGCAGCACCGGCACCTTGCCGGTCGGCGAGATCGGCCTGAATTTCGGATTGCCGGCCGGGAAATCGAAGGGGATCAGCACCTCCTCGAAGGGGATGCCCGCCGCCGTCAGCGCAATCCAGGGGCGGAAGGACCAGGAGGAGTAATTCTTGTTACCGATATAAAGGGTAAGCTTTTCCATGCGCCACATCTCCGGTTGGTTCATTCAGCCTCATAATGGCCTTGCCCGGACGCGACCAATGAAATCGATAGACCTCAATCATAAATGCATTTGATGTAATCGCCGGAACCGCGCGCTCGGTTCTCGACGACACCGGCCAGGCGCTGCACGCCGCGGCTCGGTTTGCCGGCGACGCGGGTGATCGGATTGGGAAGCGCTACGGCCAGAAGGGCCGCCTGCCGGGCGCTCAGCTTCGAAGCCGGCACCTTGAAATGATATTGCGCCGCTGCCTCCGCGCCATAGATGCCCGGCCCCCATTCGGCGACGTTGAGATAGATCTCCATCATCCGCCGCTTCGACCAGACGAAATCGGCACCCATCGCCAACGGCAGTTCCAGCCCCTTGCGGATGAAGGAGCGACCGTTCCACAGGAACAGGTTCTTGGCCGTCTGCATCGGAATGGTGCTGGCGCCCCGCGTCGCCTCACCGTCGAGTGCATCCTCGACCACGCCGCGCATCTGGTTCCAGTCGACGCCGCCATGGAAGCAGAACTGGCCGTCCTCGGACATCATCACCGATCGGACGAGGTTGGGTGAAATCTCTTCGAGGCTTACCCAGCGCCGGTCGTATCCGCGAAACAGCGCCAGTTCCGACAGCATCAGCGTCGAGACTGGGCGGATGAACGGCAGCGCGTAGACGAAGATCAGCAGATAGGGCAACACCACCAGCGCGACCGCGATCAGCACGATCCGGCGGATCAGATTGCCGGACACTCGGCGCCGTCTCCACCCGGCCCTCACGGGCTCCTCCTCCTCCGACTGCTGTTCGGGTGTGATGTCCAATATCGCACTCGTCCCTCGTTTTGAGTTTCATAACCGTTCAACGTGGCCAAGGCGAGTCTGGTGCCGAAAACTTCGCGTGTCCTGGTGAATCGCCGTTGCCAGCCAACACTCGGCATGCCAAACAGCGGCCATGACGGACGCGAAAACGGCATTCGAAACACGCCTGCGGCAGAGCGCCGCCGAGACGGGAGCATTGCTTTCGTCTCTCCTGTCCGATACCCCTCTTTCCGACGAGATGACCCGCCCGGCGCATCTGATGGCCGCCATGCGGCATGGGTCGCTAAACGGCGGGAAGCGGCTGAGGCCCTTCCTTGTCCGCGAGAGTGCCGCCCTGCTCGGCGGTCCGGTGGATGTGGCGCTTCGGGTCGGCGTCGCGCTCGAATGCCTGCATTGTTATTCGCTGATCCACGACGACCTGCCGGCGATGGACAATGACGACCTGCGCCGCGGTCAGCCGACCGTGCACAAGGCCTTCGACGAGGCGACCGCGATCCTTGCCGGCGACAGCCTGCTGACCTATGCCTTCGACATCATCGCCGCACCCGAAACAGTGCTGGCCGACCGGCTGAAAACGGAGCTCGTCCTGTCGCTCGCCCGCGCTGCGGGACCGGGCGGCATGGCCGGCGGCCAGGCCCTCGATCTCGCCGCCGAAAGATCACCGCCCGACGAGACAGGCATCACCATATTGCAGGCGATGAAGACCGGTGCGCTGCTGCGCTTTGCCTGCGAGGCGGGCGCGATCATCGCCGGCTCCGAGCCGGAGCATCGCGAAAGGCTGCGGCTCTTCGGCCAGAAGATCGGCCTCGCCTTCCAGCTCGCCGACGATCTGCTCGACCTGACCTCTGATGCCGCAACCATGGGCAAGGCAACCGGCAAGGATGCCGGACGCGGCAAGGGCACGCTCGTCGCCCTGCACGGTATAACCTGGGCGGAAGACCGGCTCGATGTTCTGACGAAGGAAGCCGTGGAACTGCTTGCGCCCTACGGCGAAAAGGCGTTCATTCTGCAGGAGACCGCGCGCTTCGTCGCCAGCCGGGAAAACTGAAAAGGGATAGGAAACGAGAATGCCGGACGTCCTGAGCTATCTGCCCTACATGTGGCCGGCCTATGTGGCCTATGTCATCAATGTCGCGAGCCCAGGCCCGGCCAATTTCGCCATCATCGGCACCTCGATCTCGCAAGGCCGCCGCGCCGGCCTGATCACGGCGCTCGGCATCGCCTGCGGTTCTTTCACCTGGGCTTGCGCCGCAGCGCTCGGTCTTGCGGCACTGCTCCGCAACTATGCGATCGCGCTGGAGATCATGAAGGTGCTCGGCGGGATTTATCTGATCTACCTGGCCTGGAAGGCTTACAAGTCCGCCCGCCTGCCGGATTCCAAGGTCGCACTGGGCAATGCCAGGACGAACTACACCGCCCGCCAGCTCTGGCTGCGCGGTTACGCGGTCCACGTCACCAATCCGAAGGCGATCTTTGCCTGGCTGGCGATCATTTCGCTCGGCCTGCCGGACAATGCGCCGACCTCGGCGATCCTGTTGATCATCGCCGTCTGCATGAGCTCGAGCATGCTGATCTTCACCACCTATGCGCTTGTCTTTTCGACATCCCACGCACTGCGCGGCTACAAGGCCGCGCGGCGCTGGGTCGAAGGTACGATGGCGGTGTTCTACAGCGTCGCCGGCCTGAAGCTGCTGACGAGCCGCATCTGAGCGGCTCGCCTTCCCTCAGACTTTTATGATCAGCCCTGGGTGATCGGCGCGATCGCCACTTCGACGCGGCGGTTCTGCGCCCGGCCGTCCGAGGTCGCGTTGGAAGCAACCGGCTGCGACGGCCCGAAGCCCATCGTCGACATGCGGCGCTGGTCCACACCACGGCTGCCGAGATAGTTCGCGACGGAGGCGGCGCGGCGTTCGGAGAGCGCCTGGTTATGCTGCAGGCTGCCGGTCGAGTCCGTATGGCCGTTGACGTCGATCAGGGTGCGGTTGAACTTGTTCAGCACGATCGCCACGGAATCCAGCGTTCGGTAGAAGGGCGGGATCACCTGGTCCTGGTCGGTGGCGAACGTGATGTTCGACGGCATGTTGAGGATGATGCGGTCGCCGACGCGGGTCACCGAAACGCCGGTTCCCTGCAGCTGCGCGCGCAGTTCCGCTTCCTGGTTGTCCATATAGGCGCCGATCCCGCCGCCGGCGAGCGCGCCGATACCGGCACCGATCAGCGCATTGCGGCCCGCATGGCGTCCGCCGGTCAAACCGCCGGCAAGTGCGCCAAGGCCCGCGCCGATGGCAGCGCCGCCGGCGGTGTTGGAAATCTTCTGCTCGCCCGTATAGGGGTCGGTCGTGGTGCAGGCGGAAAGATAGGTCGCGCAAAGTGCGACGATTGCGATTTTCTTGAGCATGTAGATGGATATCCCCGTCGTCAGTGGTTCCACCTCATTTACCATGAATTGCGGCAATAGCGAGGAGGGCGGCATGTCTTCGTGATCGACCACGATGCGGGCAGGAACGGCGCCCATCAAGACACCCGACGAAGAAATCCGGCGTGGCGAAAAATGAGCAGATCAGCTCGCGGCCGGCAGGCTTTTCAGGACTTCGAGCAGCTGGTCGCATTCTGCATCCGTACCAATGCTGATGCGCAGATAGTCGGCTATGCGCGGCTTGTTCCAGTGCCGCACCAGCACACCCTTGGCCCGCAACGCGGAATAGACCTCAGCGCCGGAAAGGGCCGGATGCCTGGCGAAGACGAAATTCGCCTGCGACGGCAGCACGTCGAAACCCATCGCGAGCAATTCGTCGCTGAGGCGGTCGCGTGTCGCGATGATCTTCTGCCGGCAAATCTCGAACCATTCCACATCCTCGATCGCAGCGGTGGCGGCAACCTGCGCCAGCCGGTCGAGCGGATAGGAATTGAAACTGTCCTTTACCCGCTCCAGGGCATCGATCAGATGCCGCTGGCCAAGCGCGAAACCGACGCGCATCCCCGCCAGCGAACGGGATTTCGACAGCGTCTGGACGACGAGAAGGTTCGGATAGCGGACAATCAGGTTGGCCGCCGTCTCGCCGCCGAAATCGATATAGGCCTCGTCCACCACGACCGGCACGTCGGGATGCCCGGAAACCAGAGCCTCGATCTCAGCGATAGCCAGGCCGATCCCCGTGGGCGCATTCGGGTTCGGAATGATGATTGCGCCGCAGGGCCGGTCATAGTCGGAGATCTTGATCCGGAAGCCTTCATCGAGCGGGATTTCGACGACGTCGATATCGTAGAGCCGGCTATAGGTCGGATAGAAACTGTAGGTGATATCCGGATAGAGCAGCGGCTTGTCGTGCTTCAGGAGCGCCTGAAACGTGTGCGCCAGCACCTCGTCCGAACCGTTTCCAACGAAGACCTGATCCGCGTCTACCCCGAACCGCTTTGCAATCGCTTCGCGCAATGCAGTCGCCGACGGATCCGGATAAAGCCGAAGAGCATCGCCCGCGGCCGCCTGGATTGCGGCAACCGCCCTTGGAGAAGGCCCGTAGGGGTTCTCGTTGGTATTGAGCTTGACGAGGTTCTGGATGCGCGGCTGCTCGCCCGCGACATAGGGCGCAAGCCGGCTGACGATCGGCGACCAGTATTGGCTCATGGAATTATTCTGCAGCGGTGCGCTGGCCGAAGCGCTGCTCGATATAGTCGATGACGAGTTTCTCGAAATCGGCGGCGATGTTCACACCCCGCAAGGTCAGCGCCTTCTTGCCGTCGATGAACACAGGGGCCGCCGGCGTTTCGCCGGTGCCGGGCAGCGAGATGCCGATATCGGCGTGCTTGCTCTCGCCGGGACCGTTGACGATGCAGCCCATCACCGCGACGTTGAGCGCTTCGACGCCCGGATATTTCTCGCGCCAGACCGGCATGTTCTTGCGCAGGTCGTTCTGGATGTTCTGGGCGAGTTCCTGGAACACCGTCGAGGTGGTGCGGCCACAGCCGGGACAGGCGGCGACGACGGGAACGAACTGGCGGAAGCCCATGACCTGCAACAGTTCCTGCGCCACCTGCACTTCGCGGGTACGGTCGCCGTTCGGTTCAGGCGTCAGCGAAACGCGGATCGTGTCGCCGATCCCGTGCTGCAGCACGTAGCCCATGGCCGCCGACGAGGCAACGATGCCCTTGGAGCCCATGCCGGCTTCGGTCAGACCGAGATGCAGCGCATGGTTGGAGCGCTCGGCAAGCATCGAATAGACGGCGATCAGGTCCTGCACCTGGCTGACCTTGGCCGACAGGATGATACGGTTGCGCGGCAGGCCGATCTGCTCGGCGAGCTCGGCGGAAATCAGTGCCGACTGAACGATCGCCTCGTGCATGACCTGGCGCGCCGACAGCGGCGAACCATCTGCTGCGTTGCGGTCCATCAGCGTGGTCAGGAGATCCTGGTCCAGCGAACCCCAGTTGACGCCGATCCGGACGGGCTTGTCGTAGCGGATCGCCATCTCGATGATGTCGGCGAACTGCTTGTCCTTCTTGTCCTTGAAACCGACATTGCCGGGATTGATGCGGTATTTCGCCAGCGCCTCGGCGCAGGCCGGATGGTCTGCCAGCAACTTATGGCCGATATAATGGAAGTCTCCGACCAGCGGCACATCCATGCCGAGCCGCAGCAGACGTTCGCGGATCTTCGGCACCGCGGCGGCACTCTCGTCGCGATCGACGGTGATGCGGACGATTTCCGAACCGGCCTTGTAGAGCGCCGCGACCTGGGCGACCGTACCATCGATATCGGCGGTATCGGTATTGGTCATTGACTGCACGACGACAGGCGCGCCTCCCCCGACAATGACGCCGCCGACATCGACGGCGACTGTGGCGCGGCGCGGTTTCGGGTCGTAGTCGATGGGTGCGGTCATCGGAAGTCTCGTCGCTTTGGGAATGAAGCGCCTTTCAGGTGGCGTATGGCTCGCGGCTTGTCAACCGCCGCGACACTCACTTTATCGCACCGACCTTACCTGTTCCAGCCCGGCAGGCTGACGCAC
The DNA here is from genome assembly GCF_000732195.1 of Neorhizobium vignae. Lineage (GTDB taxonomy): Bacteria > Pseudomonadota > Alphaproteobacteria > Rhizobiales > Rhizobiaceae > Neorhizobium > Neorhizobium vignae. The sequence continues at coordinate 124,877 of NZ_JNNU01000006.1, read as the reverse complement.
CTAGTGATGCGCCGTGTCCGCATGTTTGGCCAAAGGCGAGAGTATCAGCACCACGACGATGAGCGCCGAAAGGCCGGCGAAGATGATCGCAAGGCCGGTGTGCTCGGCAATGAAGCCGATGGCGGATGGCGCGACCAGAATGCCGGAATAGCCCATGGTCGTGACCACCGAGAGCCCGACGCCGGCGGCCATGCCCGGCAGGTTGCCGGCCGCTGAAAAGGCGATCGGCACGATGTTGGAAATGCCGATGCCCGTCAGCGCAAAACCGGCGATCGCCATCGGCGCATTCTGCGCAAAGCCGATCAGCAGCAGGCCGAAAATCGAGATGACGGCGCAGACCCGCAGCGTCTTCACCGCGCCGAAACGGTCGCGGATCAGGTCGCCCGCAAAGCGCATCGCCGCCATGGTGAGCGAAAACGCCGCGAATGCGAAGCCGGAAAGCGTGACGGATGCTGCAAGCTCGTTGCGGAGATAGAGCGCACCCCAATCGAGGATCGCACCTTCCGGGATCATGCAGAACAGCGCCATGATGCCGATCAGCCAGGGCAGCGGCGAACGCGGCAGGCGGCTTCCGCCGTGCCTGGCTTCGTCCGGATTCGGCGCGTCGTGCAGGAGGGCCCGCCAGGCAGCAAGAATCATCACGGCGGCCAGCACGGTGACCAGGACGGCATGCGCGGAAACGCCGATATGTTCGATCAGGAAACCGCCCGTCGAGGATCCCAGCAATCCGCCGAGGCTCCAGAATGCATGGCAGGACGACATGATCGCGCGGCGCATTCTTTTCTCGACCGAGACCGCATTGGCGTTCATCGCCACGTCCATGGCGCCGATCAGGCCGCCGAAAAGGAAGATTGCCGCGGCGCCCGACCAGATGCTGCCGACCCAGGTGAGGAGCAGCAATGTCGGCGTCAGCAGCACCGCGATATATTTGGAAACCTGGCTCGATCCGAAACGGGCGATCTGGCTTCCCGCAAGCGGCATCATCACCAGCGATCCGAGGCCGAAGGTCAGGATCATCAGCCCGAGCGCGCTCTCGCTCAAGCCCAGCCGGCTCGCAAATTCCGGGATTTTCGGCGCCCAGGCACCGACCATGAAGCCGTTCATCAGGAAGAGCAGCGACACACCGATCCGTTCGCGGGTGATGAAAATTCGGGAGCCAGAGGAAGCGTTGGAGGGCGCGCGACTATCCATGGGTAGGTTCCTTTTCGATCGTCGCGAACATATTTAAATCGATTGAATTTGCAACGCTACGAAGACGTCCTGCCTCTCACAAATTGTGTCGAGGCGAAACCCACAACGGAAAGAAAAGTTCGCCGCAATTGACCACGCCCGAAAACTTTGGTTCCGATCGGTCAACAATCCGCATCATATACGGCGCTCGTTTTCGTGATCTGGGCGATCTGCCGGCCGCTAACAACAGCGCCGGCGCACCCCTGATCGAGAGCGCCGGCCTGATAGCTATTTTCGGTGAACGGCTCGGAGGGAAAGTCCGGGCAGCCAGGGAAGGCGGCTGAAATCAGCCGCCATAAACGATCAGCAGATCCTTGGCGTCGATCTGGTCGCCGGCCTTGACGAGGACCTCGGCGATGGTTCCGTCCTTTTCGGCATGCAGCGCCGTTTCCATCTTCATCGCCTCGATGGAGAGCAGCACGTCGCCGGCCTTGACCGCCTGGCCGGTTGTCGCAAAGACGCGACTGATGACGCCCGGCATCGGTGCGCCGAGATGGGCGGCATTGCCGATATCCGCCTTGCGGCGCACCGCACTGCCGGAAGCCCCGTGCGCGCGGTCCGGCACCTTGATGCGGCGCGGCTGGCCGTTGAGTTCGAAGAACACGGTGACCATGCCTTGGGCGTCCGTGCCGCTCATCGCCTGGTTGACGACAACAAGCGTCTTGCCGCGCTCGATATCGGCGAACATTTCCTCGCCATCGCCGAGCCCGTAGAAATAGGCATGCGTCGGCAGAACCGAGACCGGGCCGTAGGTGTCCGAGGCAAGCGCGAAGTCGGTAAAGACCTTGGGATACATGAGGTAGGAGGCGAACTCGAAATCGCTGACCTTGCGTTCCAGCTTGTCCTCGATGACCTTTCGCTCCGCAGCGAGGTCAGCGGGTGGCAAAAGCGAGCCGGGCACCGCCGTATAGGGTTGTTCGCCCTTCAGCGCCTTCTTCTGCAGCGCTTCCGGCCAGCCGCCGGGGGGCTGTCCGAGATCGCCCTTCAGCATCGACACGACCGAATCCGGAAATGCGATGTCCTTCGCGGGATTTTCGACATCGGCGACCGTCAGGTCCTGGGAGACCATCATCAGCGCCATGTCGCCGACCACCTTGGAGGACGGCGTCACCTTGACGATGTCGCCGAACATCTGGTTCACATCCGCATAGGTCTGGGCGACCTTGTGCCAGCGGGTTTCAAGCCCGAGCGAGCGGGCCTGTTCCTTGAGGTTGGTGAACTGGCCGCCGGGCATTTCATGCAGATAGACTTCCGAGGCCGGTCCCTTGAGGTCGCTTTCGAAGGCGGCATACTGGCCGCGCACCGCTTCCCAGTAGAAGGAGATGCGGCGGATCCATTCCGGATCGAGGCCCGGATCGCGTTCGGTGCCGGACAGCGCTTCGACGATCGAGCCGAGGCAGGGCTGGGACGTATTGCCGGATACCGCGTCCATCGCCGCATCGACCGCGTCGACGCCCGCGTCGACCGCCGCAAGCACCGTCGCGGCCGAGATGCCGGACGTGTCATGGGTGTGGAAATGGATCGGCAGCGAGGTCGCCTGGCGCAGCGCCTTGAACAGCACCCGCGCCGCAGCCGGCTTCAGGAGACCGGCCATGTCCTTCAGCGCGATGATATGGGCGCCCGCCTTCTCCAGCTCCTCGGCCAGCGAGACGTAATACTTGAGGTCGTATTTCGGGCGCGCGGAGTTCAGGAGATCGCCCGTATAGCAGATCGCCGCCTCGCAAAGCTTGTTCTCCTCGTTGATCGCATCCATCGAGACGCGCATGTTCTCGACCCAGTTGAGGCAGTCGAAGACACGGAAGAGGTCGATACCGCCCCGGGCGGCCTGGGCGACGAAATACTTCACCACGTTGTCGGGATAGTTCTTGTAGCCGACCCCGTTGGCGCCGCGCAAAAGCATCTGCAACAGCAGGTTCGGCGCGTCCTCGCGGATCATCGCCAGACGTTCCCACGGATCTTCGGTCAGGAAGCGCATCGAAACGTCGAACGTCGCGCCGCCCCAGCATTCCAGCGAGAACAGGTTCGGCAGCGCCCGCGCATAGACCCCGGCGACCCGCGCGATGTCATAGGTGCGCATGCGGGTGGCCAGCAGCGACTGATGGCCGTCGCGCATCGTCGTATCGGTCATCAGCACGCGCTTTTCATTGCGCATCCACTCGCCGAATTTTTTCGGACCGAGCGTGTCGAGGAGCTGCTTGGTTCCGTCCGGGACCGGGCCGTTGATATAGGGCAGGACAGGCTTGGCGCTATGCTCGGACGGTGCCGGCCGGCCCTTGGTTTCCGGATGGCCGTTGACGGTGACGTCGGCGAGATAGGTCAAGAGCTTGGTGGCGCGGTCCTGGCGCTTGACCTGCTCGAACAGTTCCGGCGTCGTATCGATGAACCGCGTCGTATAGGAATTGTCGCGGAATTTCGGATGGCCGATGATCGCTTCGAGGAAGGTCAGGTTGGTGGCAACGCCGCGGATGCGGAATTCCCTGAGCGCCCGGTCCATGCGGCTGATCGCTTCGGCCGGCGTCGAGCCGGCGGCCGTCACCTTGACCAGCAGCGGATCGTAATAACGGGTGATGACAGCACCGGAATAGGCGGTGCCGCCGTCGAGACGGATGCCGAAACCGGCAGCCGATCGGTAGGCGGTGATGCGGCCGTAATCCGGGATGAAATTGTGTTCCGGATCTTCGGTGGTGATACGGCATTGCAGCGCGTGGCCGTGGAGGCGGATGTCAGCTTGAGCCGGCACGCCGGATTCAGGCGTGCCGATCGCAAAACCCTCGAGGATATGGATCTGCGCCTTGACGATATCGATGCCGGTGACGACCTCGGTTACCGTATGCTCGACCTGGATGCGCGGGTTCACCTCGATGAAGTAGAATTTTCCGGTATCGGCATCCATCAGGTATTCGACAGTGCCGGCGCCGACATAATTGGTCGCAGCGGCGATCTTCAGCGAATAGGCCGCCAGTTCAGCCCGCTGGGCTTCCGACAGATAGGGTGCCGGCGCGCGCTCCACGACCTTCTGGTTACGGCGCTGGATCGAACAGTCGCGCTCGAAGAGATGCACCACATTGCCATGGGTGTCGCCAAGGATCTGGCTCTCCACGTGGCGGGCGCGCTCGACGAGCTTTTCGAGATAGACCTCGTCCTTGCCGAAGGCGGCCATCGCCTCGCGCTTGGCCTCGGTCACTTCCTTGACGAGGTCCTTCGGATCGCGAATGGCGCGCATGCCGCGCCCGCCGCCGCCCCAGGACGCCTTGAGCATCACCGGATAACCGATTTCCTCGGCCATCTTGGCGACTTCGGCCATGTCGTCCGGCAGCGGTTCGGTCGCCGGCACCACCGGCACGCCGACCGAAATCGCCAGGTTGCGGGCCGCGACCTTGTTGCCGAGCTGGCGCATCGTATCCGGCCGAGGGCCGATGAAGATGATGCCTGCATCGTTGCAGGCCTCCACGAATTCCGGACTTTCGGAAAGCAGGCCGTATCCCGGATGAATGGCGTCGGCGCCGGAAAGCTTGGCGACGCGGATCACTTCCGGAATCGAAAGATAGCTTTCGATCGGCCCCATGTCCTTGGAAAGATGGGGCCCGCGACCGACCTGATAGCTCTCATCGGCCTTGAACCGATGCAGCGAAAGCTTGTCCTCTTCCGCCCAGATCGCAACAGTCTTGATGCCGAGCTCATTGGCCGCACGGAAGACCCGGATCGCTATTTCGGAGCGGTTGGCAACTAAGATCTTGGAAATAGGCAAGACGGATCTCCTCAGGCGCCATCGAACGTAATGCTGCACTGCAAAGAAATCAGTATTGCCTTAATCAGGCAAGCGCAATTTCTTGGGGAGACCGGATGTGTCGCAAGAAGACCAATCGCTCAGGCAATGAGGCCGAGGCGAAATGCCGAAGCGACCACATGCTGACGGTTCTTGGCGCGCAGCTTCTCCTGAAGCCCGTTGATGTACCAGTCGACCGTATGGCTCGATATATCCAGCGACTTCGCGACCTCGTTGGAGGTCAGGCCGTCGGCGAGCAGCACGATGACTTCCATCTCGCGACGGGTAAGCTGGGTGTCCACCTTCGCGACGGCCTCCAGCTCTTCCGCCTGTCCGCGCAGGTCCAGAAAACGCCAGAACGCCTTCTTGGCGGCGGCATCGAACAGCGCCATTTCAGCGGGCGAGAGATCCACCGGCCGGCCGCCGAGCGTCATGTTGCCGAGCAAGCCGTTGCGGCCATAGACCGGAAACACGTAGCCGTCCTGAAGGCCGAAACGTGTCCCCTCCTGCATCATCCGCTGCATGCGCTGCCGATGCGGATCGTTCCGCAGCCTGAGGACCGCATCTCGCCAGCGGAACGGCCTTTGCGCGATGCTGAGCATACGAACGGTCGGATCGACCAGGGCATATTTGCGGGCTTCGTAGATTTCCTGCCAGCCTTCCGGCCAGCAGCCGGCCAGGACAAGACCGTCCGAATTCTGGAGGGAGCGTGGCCGGATGACCAGTCCGTAATATTCGAATCCATAGGCCTTCAGCAGGGATTCGAGCTGGGCCGTCAGCTCCGCCTCGGTCTTGAGTTCGCCCACGAGTACCAAGAGTTGCACGACCAGATGAATATTCAAGGCTTGCTCCCCGCCGCGTTCATTCCGGGCGATTCTTTTCTTTATGTTAAATTTCAGTTACTTCCCTTATGCACAATCGATTAGCATAGTTATCATTCATTGAAGGTATACCGCGAAATCTAGCCCTTGACGGCTTTGTGCAATAAGCCGCGGGCTGGTTCAAGACACCGAATGCGGGAAGCCTTGCCCTCGATGAAACATTTCTGGCAGAAGAGTATTATCTCCGGCTCCCGTCGCGGAATTGCCGTTTCCGATCACTAGATTTACCGGCGCCGCCCCGATGGCGGCTCCACATGAAAGAGGTTGCGCCAGTTGACGCTGTTCCAGGTTTACGCACGAGCGCTCCAATATCTGGCGAAGAACAAGTGGCGCGTCGCCGCCGTCGTCGTCGCCAATATCGTGCTTGCCGTCATCACCATTGCCGAACCGATCCTTTTCGGCCGGATCATCGATGCCATTTCGTCCGGCAGTACCGTCACGCCGGTACTGATGTTATGGGCCGGCTTCGGTGTCTTCAATACCGTCGCCTATGTGCTCGTCGCCCGTGAAGCAGACAGGCTCGCCCATGGCCGACGCGCATCGCTGCTGACAGAGGCTTTCGGACGAATCATCTCCATGCCACTCGCCTGGCACCACACCCGCGGCACCTCCCATGCGCTGCACACCCTGCTGCGTGCGGCAGAGAGCCTCTTCGGCCTCTGGCTCGAATTCATGCGTACCCATCTCGCCACCGCAGTGGCGCTCGTCCTGCTGGTCCCCACGGCGATCTCGATGGACTGGCGGCTCAGCCTTGTCCTTTTGGTGCTGAGCATCCTCTACTGGATCATCGGCGTGACGGTGATGAACCGCACCAAGGAGGGGCAGGCGTCGGTCGAAAACCACTATCACACGGTCTTCTCCCACGTGAGCGACGCGATCAGCAACGTATCGGTGCTGCATAGCTACAATCGCATCGAGGCCGAGACCCTGGCGCTCAAGGACTATACCAAGGACCTGCTTGCCGCCCAATATCCGGTGCTCGACTGGTGGGCCCTGGCCGGCGCCCTCAACCGCACCGCCTCGACGGTGTCCATGGGTGTCATCCTGGTCATCGGCACACTTCTGGTTCAGCGCGGCGAAATCCGGGTCGGCGACGTCGTGGCCTTCATCGGCTTCGCCAACCTGCTGATCGGTCGTCTGGACCTCCTGCGCCAGTTCGCGACCCAGATCTTCGAAGCGCGCGCCAAGCTCGAGGATTTCTTCCTCCTCGAGGATTCCGTCGAAGAGCGCGCCGAGCCGGCAGATGCGGCCGACCTCGGCGAAGTGCGCGGCGATGTGGAATTCCGCAATGTCTCCTTTGGCTTCGCCAGCACGAGCCAGGGCGTCCACAACGTCTCGTTCACGGCGAAAGCCGGAGAGACCGTCGCCATCGTCGGCCCGACCGGCGCCGGCAAGACCACGCTCATCAACCTCCTGCAGCGTGTCTACGACCCCCAGGAAGGCGAGATCCTGATCGATGGCATCGACATCGGCACCGTGACGCGGAAATCGCTGCGCCATTCCATCGCCACCGTCTTCCAGGATGCAGGCCTCCTGAACCGGTCGATCAGCGAGAACATCCGCCTCGGCCGCGAGGGCGCGAGCGAGGAGGAAATCGCCAGGGCGGCAGAAGCCGCCGCCGCTGCCGAGTTCATCGAAACGCGGTTGAACGGCTACGAGACTCCGGTCGGCGAGCGCGGCAACCGGTTGTCCGGCGGCGAACGCCAGCGTATCGCCATTGCCCGCGCCATCCTCAAGAACGCGCCGATCCTTGTGCTCGACGAGGCGACCAGCGCGCTGGACGTCGAGACCGAGGCGCGCGTCAAGACGGCCATAGACCGCCTCCGCGAAAACCGCACCACCTTCATCATCGCCCACCGGCTTTCGACCGTCCGCGATGCGAACAAGGTGATCTTCCTCGAGAACGGACGCGTCGCCGAAATGGGCAGTTATGAGGAACTCAGCGCGAGTGGCGGACGCTTCGCCTCGCTGCTGAAGGCAAGCGGCATCCTGACCGACGACGAAGCGGCAGACCCTGGCGGCTCGGTGGCACAGCCGGCCTGATCGCTGAGGGAACTTCAATGAAAAACCCGCCGCCATTCGCATGGCGGCGGGTTTTCTTTTGACAACTTCAGCCTCCGGGTCGCCCGAGGTCTTAGCTATTGGCCGGTTCCGGCAGACGCTTGGCAGCGGCTCCGGCAAGAAGGAAACCTTCCGTCTCGTTGACCGCCTGACCGTCGATCGTGACCTTGTCGCCTTCGACGGTGATCTTGTGCACCGTGTCTCCGATGGTCAGTTCGGCGGTGAAGCCATCCCAGTCGCTCGGCAGCGCCGGATCGACGAACAGCCGGTCGCCTTGGCGGCGGATGCCGAGGATGCCCTCGGTCGCCGCACGGTAGAGCCAGCCCGCAGAACCCGTGTACCAGCTCCAGCCGCCGCGCCCGGTATGGGAACCGTGACCATAGACATCGGCCGCGACCACATAGGGTTCGACGCGATAGGTCTCGGCCGCATCGCGGTCCAGCGCATGGTTGATCGGGTTCAGCATCTGGAAGCACTTCCAGGCATCGTCACCCCGCTTCAGCGCGGTCAGCGCCAGCACGACCCAGATCGCCGCATGGGTATACTGGCCGCCGTTCTCACGAATACCCGGCGGGTAGGCCTTGATATAGCCCGGGTCCTTGCGGGTATCCTGGAACGGCGGCGTGAACAGGCGGATAATGCCGGCTTGGCTGTCGACCAGCTTTTCGAGCACCGCATCCATCGCCTGGGCGGCACGTTCCGGATCGCCTTCGCCCGAGAGCACGCTCCAGGACTGGGCGAGCGAGTCGATACGGCATTCGTCACTGGTGCTCGAGCCGAGCGGAGAGCCGTCGTCGAAATAGCCCCGGCGATAGTAGGTGCCGTCCCAGCCGGCCTTTTCGAGCGCCTGCTTGAGCGTCTCGATATGATCCGTCCAGCGCTGGAGGCGCTGCTTGTCCTTGCGCGCCTCCGCATAGGGCAGGAAGTTGCGCAATGCCGCGGCCAGGAACCAGCCGAGCCAGACGCTCATGCCGCGTCCACCGATGCCGACGCGGTTCATCCCGTCGTTCCAGTCGCCGCCGAGAATGAGCGGCAGGCCCTTGTCGCCCGTACGGGTGATCGCCAGGTCCAGCGCCCTTGCCGCATGCTCGTAGATGGTGGCGGTCTCGGTCGAGACCGTCGGCTGGATAAAGGAGTCGTGCTTGTTCTTTTCGAGCACCGGACCGTCGATGAACGCCAGTTCCTCGTCGAGCAGCGAGGCATCGCCGGTTACCGAGACATACTGGTGGATACCGTAGGCGAGCCATACGACGTCGTCGGAGATCATCGTCCGCACGCCGGCGCCGGAGCCGGGCAGCCACCAGTGCAGCACGTCGCCTTCCTTGAACTGCCGCGAAGCCGCGTTGACGATCTGGCGGCGGGCCAGCGACGGCTCGTGCACCAGGAAGGCCAAGGTGTCCTGCAGCTGGTCGCGGAAGCCGAAGGCGCCGGATGCCTGGTAGAAGGCGGTCCGGGCCATGATCCGGCAACCGAGCGCCTGATAGGGCAGCCAGTGGTTGACCATGTTGTCGAGCGACTTGTCCGGCGTCGAGATCTTCAGGCGGCCGGTGAAAGCGGTCCAGAAGTCGCGGTTCGCCTCGAGGATCGGAGCGAACTCCTCGCCGCGCAGCTGGGCGACGAGCGCCTGAGCCTCTTCCTTCGTATCGGCATCGCCGAGATAGAAGGTCACCGTCTTCTCTTCGCCCGGCGCGAGCTCGATGTCGTAGGCGAGCGCCGCGCAGGGGTCGCCGTCGAGATCGAGAGCACTGCCGAGCGCAGAAGCGGACATCACCGCCGCCGGCATCTGGACCGAACCGAAACGGCCGATGAATTCGCGGCGGCTCGCCGTGAAGCCGACCGGCGTCTCCTTCATGCCCATGAAGGCAAAGCGGCGGTAGTCGATGCTGTAGGAGTTGGTGGCGAAGAGCGTGCCGGTTTCCTCGTCGCGACTGGAGAGGATGAAGGGGATGGACCGGGCCGGATTGGCGCCGAGCAACCATTCCACATAACCGTAGACGCGCAGCCTGCGGGTCTCCGAACCGCCGTTATGGAGGAGGATGGACGAGAGCTTTGCCGCCCGCGTCCGGTCGACCGTCTGGGTCAGCCTGATCTTCAGGCCTTCTTCTTCGCTCGAGAAGACCGAGTAACCCAGGCCGTGCCGGGTCTCGAACTTGACCTCCGGCTTGCGCGACAGGACCGCGAACGGCGTCATGACCGCGCCGCTATCCCGGTCGGCGACGTAGAATGCCTCGCCGGGACGGTTGATGACCATGTCGTTGGTCCAGGGCGTCAGCTGATAGTCGCGGGAGTTCTTGGCCCAGGTGAAGCCCGAACCTTCCGCCGAAATGTGGAAGCCGAACTTGTCGTTGGAGATGATGTTGATCCACGGCTGCGGCGTCGACTGGCCGCCGTGCAGGCGCACCACATATTCGCTGCCGTCCTTGGTGAAACCGCCGAAACCGTTCCAGAAGTCGAGATCCGCCGGTGCCTCGATCGGAGCCGGAGGCTGGAAGATCTCGCCGTTCAGCAGCGGACGACGGTCGACCTCGATCTGCTGGTCCTTCGGCGGCGCGAAGATCGTTGCCGTGCGGTTGAGCTGATCGCTGATCTTGCCGTTGCGGGCGTGCAGAACCACGCGGGATGCGGCGATCAGGCCTTCCGAACCCTCGTCGTCCATGATGTCGCGGCGCAGCGAGAAGACATGCTGGCGCTGGCCTTCCTGCTGGCTGAGGCGGCGGGCACTCTCGGAGAGATGTTCGAGCGCCTGCTGCATTTCCTGCGCGTAGGAGGCCGCCCGCTCGTTGAAGATCACGAGATCGGTGATGACGCCGCGCGAGCGCAGATATTCCTGGGCGCTCATCGCTTCCTTGGCGACCGGCATGTCGTTGTCGTCGTTGATGCGCAGCGTGAAGATCGGGAAGTCTCCCGAAACAGACGAGGGCCAGAGCGCCGACTGCTGCTGCATGCCCGCGTGAATGGTCGCCTGGTCGGCGCGCAGCTGCATGTCCGGATAGATGAGATAGCGCGCCAGGTGTTGGAACGCCGCGGCATCCTGCGAGGAGACGCCGAGATGGCGCATCTGCACCTGCGTGCGGGTCCAGGCCTGCGTGAGCTCGGTCTGGAAGGCATCCGGATGACGATAACGCTCGATCGCCTGGTCGAGCTCTTCGCGCCTCGGTGCGGCGATCGTCCAGAAGATGACGCTCACCTTCTTGCCGGCCGGCACGCGCACGACGCGGCGCAGCGACAGGATCGGATCGAGCGTGAAGCCGTCGGTGCCCGACAGCGTCGCGCCGGGATCGAAGGCTGCAGCTTCCGAGAGCGTGCGGCCGCGGCCGAGGAACTTGCGGCGGTCGGTCTCGAATTCGGTCGGGCGAGCCGAACCGGCATTGTCGGCCGCCAGATGGGCGATCACCATGTCCGGCTCGTTCGGCGCGCGCTTGTTGCGCCAGGCGCGGATGACGTCGCCGCGGCGGCCGATTTCGGTGCGGACGAACATCCGCTGGAAAACCGGGTGGGCGTTGTCGTCGTCCTCGGTGGTCAGCACGGGTTCCATATAGGACGTCACTTCGATGAAGCGATCCTCGGTACCCATGTTGAGCAGCGTCAGGCGGCGGCCTTCGGCATCGTGCTCGCTGGCGACGATGCATTCGACCGTGCTCGTGAGGTCGCCGATCGTCTTGTGGAATTCCGCCCGTTCGTCGGAGAAGATCGCCCTGGTCTTTTCGCCTTCGATGCGACGCGGCTCGGCGGTGGCAGACCACCATTCGCCGGTCGTGGTGTCGCGCAGGAACAGGAACTGGCCCCAGCGATCTTCGGTCGGGTCGGGCTTCCAGCGAGCGACAGATAGTCCGTTCCAGCGGGAATATCCCGAGCCGGTCGCGGTGAGCATGACCGAATAGTGACCGTTGGAGAGCAGCACCAGCTCGCGGTCCTTGGTGGCCGGGTTGGTGATGGTGCGGATTTCCGAACGCAACAGCTCGCCCTGGCCCTTGCCGGGGGTTTCCTCGTGCTTGGCGCTCATCACCGGAATGTCGCGCGGCGCCTTTTCCTGCAGCAGCAGTTCGGCAGCCTCGATGGTCGGGTCGGAATGGAAGAGCTCGCGCAGCAGGCCGTTCATCACGACGTTGGCGATCGCGGCGATCGACATGCCGTGGTGATGGGCATAATAGTTGAACACCACCGCGTAGCGCTTGCCTTCCGGTACGCGGGTGGGCGTGAAGTCCACCGCATCGTAGAAGCCGAACACCCCGAGCGCTCCGAGCGAGCGCAGTTCGGTGAGGTTTTCAGAGGCGGCGATCGGGTCGTACTGGCTGGCCAGGATCGACGCATAGGGAGCGATGACGGCGTTTTGCCCGAGACCGCGCTTGAGGCCGAGCGTCGGCACCCCGAAGTTCGAATATTGATAATACATCTGATGGTCGAGAGCGTTGAACGCCGCTTCCGAGATGCCCCATGGCGTGCCGAGGCGGCGGCCATGGTTCATCTGTTCCTTCACGATCAGATTGTTGGTCTGGTTGAGGATGCCCCCCTGGCGCTCCTGCATGACGAGCGGCGGCATGAGGTATTCGAACATCGAGCCGGACCAGGAAACCAGTGCGCCTCGCGCACCGATCGGCACCACCTGGCGGCCGAGCTTGTACCAGTGCTCGGTCGGCAGGTCGCCCTTGGCAATCCCGAACAGGCTGGTCAGACGCGCTTCGGATGCCAGCAGGTCATAGCAGGCTTCGTCGATCTCGTTGGTCTCGACACGATAGCCGATCGACAGAAGGCGGCGCTCCTTGCGGAACAGGAAGCTGAAATCCATCGCGAAGGCGAGGCGACGGGTTCGGTCTCGCAACACGCCGAGCCGCTCCCGCAGCGATTCGATATTGGCATTGTCGAAGACGCTATCGGCGATATGCGCCTCGCAGGCGGCGACGAGAGACGCGGACCAGCGGGTAACTTCGTCGCTCTGCGCCGAACGGACTTCCTGGTCGAGGTTGACCGCGAGCTTCTGGATGTCGCGGGCAAGCACGGCGAGGTTGATGATCCGGATCGATGCGAATTCATGCTCGCGCTTCACCGCGGCAAGCGCGTTGCCGAAGCCGACGATACGTTCTTCGAGGCGGCGACGCAGCGGGCGCACAGTCTTGCGGTCGTCCGGCAGAGCTTTCAGCGTCTCGGCCAGAATGCCGGAAACGTCGCCGATGCCGTCGAGATTGCCCTGAAGGTGCGCGGAAGGAGCCTCGGCCCAGATGCGCAAAGCCGACGATATGGCGATCAGATGGCCGGCGAAATTGCCGCTGTCAACCGACGAGACGTAGCGAGGCATTAGCGGCTGCAGGGTATCCGTATGATACCAGTTGTACATGTGGCCGCGGAACTTGTCGGCTCTTTCAACCGCCGAGATCGTCTGCTCGATGCGCTCGACCGTGTCGGTGAAGCTGATCCAGCCGAAATGCCGCGCCGAGATCGTCGACAGCAGATAGACGCCGATATTGGTCGGCGACGTGCGCTTGGCGATAACCGGGTTCGGCTTCTCCTGGAAATTGTCCGGCGGCAGGTAATTCTGCTCCGCGGTCACGAAGGTCTCGAAATACCGCCATGTGCGGCGGGCGATCTTGCGCAATTCGACCGACACGGGCTCCGGCACGAACAGCCGGTCTTCGGTCTCGGCCGACTGGCTGACATACCAGGCGACGAGCGGCGAGAATATCCACAGCACGGCGAACGGGATGCCGACCAGGAACGCGTTGTCGCCGGGCATGGCGGCCAGGATGATGCTGAGCACGGCGATCGCCGGCGCATGCCACATCGTCTTGTAGTAATCCTGCGGACTCCCTTGAGCGCTCGACTGGATCGAGGCGGCGGTGCGCCATTCCAGCATCAGCTTGCGGCTGAAGAACAGGCGGTAGAGAGACCGGGCGATCGCATCGGTCATGATGCAGGCGGAATCCGCGATGAAGACGACGCGGAGCGCGACCTGCGCATTGGCGGAACGCATGTCCGACCAGACGGAATAGAAATGCGCGCCCGGGACGATGTCGGTGGAGCCCGGCAGCAGGCCGGTGACCAGGCTGAGGGTCGGGGCGACGAACAGCGAGAAGATCAGCAGGATCTGCCAGACGAGAGCGCCGAGCGGATCCATGAAGTACCAGCCAAGCACGGAAGCGAAGAACCAGGCGATCGGGGTCAGAGACCGGCGCAGGTTGTCGATCATCTTCCAGCGGCCGAGCGCGGTCACGCCCCGCTTGGGATCGAGGATGTACGGCAGGAGCTGCCAGTCGCCGCGGGCCCAGCGATGCTGGCGCGAAACTTCGACCTCGTATCGGACCGGGAAGTCTTCGACCAGTTCCACGTCGGTAACGAGAGCGCAGCGTGCGAACGAACCTTCGAGAAGGTCATGCGAGAGGACCGAATTCTCGTCGATCCGGCCCTTGAGCGAAGCCTCGAACGCATCGACGTGATAGAGGCCCTTGCCGGTGAAGCTGCCTTCGCCGGTCAGGTCCTGATAGACGTCGGAGACGGTGAAGACGTAAGGGTCGAGACCGCGGCCGACGGAGAAGACGCGCTGGAAGACCGATGCTTCCTTGCCGGTCGTCAGCGACGGCGTCACGCGCGGCTGCATCAGACCATAGCCGTGGACGACGCGGTTGGTTTTCGGATCGAGCACCGGCTGGTTGATCGGGTGGTGCATCTTGCCGACGAGCTTGGTCACCGCATCGCGCATCAGGCGCGTATCGGCATCGAGCGTCATCACGTACTGGACGTTCGGCGGAACGATATTGGCACCCGGAAGGTAGCTGGTGTCGCGATCGCCGCGCAGCAGCATGTTGAGCTCATGCAGCTTGCCGCGCTTGCGCTCCCAGCCCATCCATGCGCCTTCGTTCGGATTGAACAGACGGCGGCGATGCAGCAGATAGAAGCGCGCCTTGCCGTCTTCTCCATACTTGGCGTTGAGCGCCGCAATCTCGCGCTTCGCATAATCGAGGATTTCGAGGTCGGTATCGGTCTCCTCGAACTTGCTGTCGCGCCAGTCGCTGAGCAGCGAGAAATAGATCTCGCCATGCGGGTTGGCGAGATAGTGGACCTCGAGGTTTCGGACGAGCTCGTCCACGGTATCCCGGTCGGTGATCAGGCAGGGTACGGCGACCAGCGTTCTTGCCGCTTCCGGAATGCCTTCCTTGAATTCGTAGCCGACCAGCCGGGCTGGCCTCACCACGTAGGTCACCAGCGTATTGAACAGGCCGGTCGCGCCTTCGGAAGCCGGCAGCGCGAACATCAGCAGGAAGAAGAAGACGACCGGCAGCGGAATATCCGCCTGCACCAGGAACCAGCCGGCAATCGCCATCGCGAGTACGGTAATGAGGATGACCGGGCCTGCGATCGCAAACCAGTTGAGGCGGCGGACGAGACGGACAACCCGCTGGACGAACAGCAGATTGTAACCGACTGCCGCTTCCAGCTCGCGGCGGCGGCGGCCGACGACGAAGGCGCCGACATTGGTCTCGCGCGGATCGGCATTTTCTTCCGCCGACGCCTTTTCGGCGAGCTGGATGGCGGCTTCCGCGACCTCGGCCTCGCTCTTGCGGGAGCGGCGGGCAATCTGTTCGATACGGTTGCGATAGGCGTTGCGCGAGCCGAAATCGAGCGCCTGATAATCGGTGCGCTCGCGGAAGATCTTGTCGATCTGCGAGACGTCTTCGAACCAGACGCTCCACTCCGTATCGTCGATCTCGCGCAGGCTCTTGATGATGTTGCCCATCGTCACGTTGCCGGACGAAAGGCGGTTTTGCTCGGCGAGCATCACCTCTTCGACGTCGGTGCCCGCCTGTTCGAGACGCTGTTCCAGCCAGGCGACGGCAAAACCCGAGGTCTGCGAGGCGTTGCGAAGGCGATAGAGGAACTGCGCCGTGAACGTATTGTCGTTCGTCAGGTTCTCGATGCCCTTCAGGACATCGGCACTCGCCTCCTCGTTATTGAGGCGGATGACCTCGTCGGCCGTCTCGTTGGCGCGGCGGCGCATGTTGCGCGAGCGATCGACGCGGGTGGCGATGCGGCGCAGGTTCTCGATCAGCACGAAGCGGATGAACGAGGGCAGCGCCCAGAGTTCGCCGATCTCGAGCGGTTCCTTGACCTGGAAGCCCTGGACCATGGAGGCCAGCGCCTCGCGGGAAACACTGCTGTGCGTATGGGCGACATAGAGCCAGGCGAGCACCAGCACACGCGGCAGTTCCTGGCCGCCGACCGTCATCGTGGGCAACTGGCGGAAGAACTTTTTCGGGAAGTCGCGGCGGACTTCCTGGATCGCCTCTTCGACGATGTAATAATTGTCGAGCAGCCATTCGGCGGCGGGCGTGATCGACGCGCCGGCATCGACGTCGGTCGCGGTCGCCCGATAGACCCGCAGGATTTCCTTCTCGTTTTCATGATGCCGCTTGAAGAACTCGAACTCCATCAGGCCCGGCAAGCTGGGCGTGCCCTCCATGCCGAGTTTCTCGCCGCATTCCCGCAATGCATCGATGTTGAAATAGGTCGAGCGGATCGAATCGTTGTGATCGATCTGCTTGGCTTCGGTTTCGCGCGAGGAAGCTGACGGCGGAGTGTGAAATGACATGGATACGGGCTTCTGCTGAAAACTCTAAGGGTTTGTCGGCCTCGCCTTACTCGGCCTGCATCGGAAGCGCCAGTCATCATTTGGATTATGGTGACCGGCCGGATGCAAACCCGCGAGGATGGGAAATAGAGAGCAGTCCGGATATTGCAAATGACTGACTGGAATCTATTGCTCACTTCCTGCGGCTTGACACAAGTTCCGGCTCTATCGAGCCTAGCCTGAATGGAACCTGAACGGAAGCAGGCCATTGATAATTCGAGGAATTCCGCGCTTGCGCAACAGCCGCCCCTGAACGTCCTGCGCCAGCCGGACCAGGTGAAATTTTAATACCGAGGGTTACCTTCCAAGGGCCGCGCTGCTATTCATCTCATGACGCAAGGGCGATCTCGTCGTGCCCCGCAACCAATCCAATCGAACTTTCGGTGTTTTGAGCAATGACGATCCAGTTTTCCAATGACATGGCCGACGTGGTGGCCACCCGCCGTTACCTTCATCAATATCCCGAACTCGGCCTGTCGGAGTTCAACACATCCGATTTCGTCGCCAGGCAGCTTGCCGATCTCGGATATGAAGTCACCCGCGGCCTCGGCAAGACGGGCGTTGTCGCTACCCTCAGGAACGGCAGCAGCGGCCGGTCGATCGGCATCCGCGCCGATATGGACGCGCTGCCGATCGAGGAGGAAACCGGCGCCGAATATGCCAGCAGGAACAAGGGGCTGATGCATGCCTGCGGCCACGACGGCCACACCGCCATGCTTCTGGGTGCCGCCAGGATCCTTGCCGAGAGGAAGAATTTCGACGGCACGATCCACCTGATCTTCCAGCCGGCGGAGGAGAATTTCGGCGGCGCCAGACTGATGATCGAGGATGGCCTGTTCGAGCGCTTCCCATGCGATGCCGTCTTCGGCCTGCACAACGATCCCAGCCTGCCCTTCGGCCAGATCGGCGTCAAGGAAGGCCCGATGATGGCGGCGGTCGACGAATGCCGCATCACGGTCAACGGTCGCGGCGGCCATGGCGCCGAGCCCCAGGACACATCGGACCCGATCGTCTGCGGCGCGAGTATCATCATGGCGCTGCAGACGATCGCCTCGCGCAACATCCACCCGCTCGACCAGATGGTCATCACCGTCGGCGCCTTCCATGCCGGCATGGCGAGCAACGTCATTCCGGAGCGGGCGGAAATGCTGCTCACCATCCGCTCCTTCGACCCGGACGTCCGCAACGAGCTGGAAAGGCGCATCCGGTTGGTCGCCGAAGGCCAGGCCGCCAGTTACGGCATGAGCGTCACGCTCGACTACAAGCGCGGTTACGAGGCGACTATCAACCACAAGGCGGAAACGGATTTCGTCCGCGATCTCGCCCGTCGTGTCGTCGGCGAGGATAAGGTCGTCGATCTGCCCCGCCCGTCGATGGGCGCCGAGGATTTCGCCTATATGCTGGCCGAGCGGCCGGGAACCTATTTCCTGCTCGGCACCAGGCGCACCGACAACGACCCGCCGCTGCACCACCCCCGCTTCGACTTCAACGACGACGCGCTGCCGATCGGAACGAGCTTCTGGGTGGAGCTTGCCGAAGCCTATCTTCCGCCGAGATAGGCCTTTAAACGAAAACACCTCCCGGGCGGCAAGACGCGGGAGGTGCTTTAGGTCTTGGGAGGACCAAGCCCGAATTTGAAAAGGCGAAGCCCGAAGGCCTCAGGGGAAAAGGCCGAGTGTCACGGCGCCGACGAAGATGAAGGCTGCCGTCACCAGGGCCGTATTCGCCGCCCATTGCCATTTGCCCGCAAAACCGCGAGCTGGGAAAGACCGTGTCGGATGCTCGATATGACGCATGGATGTCTCCCGGGTTATGGTTCGCCCTTTTCGAGCGTTGACCTATGCTATCTTATCTCTACCAAGCCGATAGAGATAATGTTCCAAGCACCTGCCGGTTCCGTAGAAAATCCTTTTTTCTTAATGCCGCTTCCGGGCAGTTAACGGTTTATTATGCCTGCGGGCCTTGAGGGGGCCTCAAGCTCCAAAACGATCCAGCGCCAGACGGAAGATATCCGGGTCGATATTGCCGCCCGAGCAGACCGCAATCACGGTCTCGCCCAGCGTCTCGCCATGGAAAAGCGCGGCCGCCAATGCCACCGCCCCACCGGGTTCGACGACGATCTTCAGCCGGCTGAAGGCAAGCGCCACCGCGTGCAACGCTTCGTCGTCTGTCACCACGAGACCCGCGCCGCAAAGCCGCGACATGATCGGGAAGGTGATATTGCCGGGTTGCGGCGTGACGATCGCATCGCAGAGCGAACCGCCCTGGGTCGCATTGCGCTCGATCTGTCCGGAGGCCAGCGAACGCGTGACATCGTCAAAGCCCTGCGGCTCGCAGGGGTGGACGACGAAACCGGGCGCCTTGGCGTTCAATGCCAGCGCGACGCCGGAAATGAAACCGCCGCCGCCCGTCGGCACCAGCACATCGGCCTTCTCGATGCCCTCTTCCCTGGCCTGTTCCGCGATTTCGAGCCCGGTCGTGCCCTGGCCGGCGATCACCAGCGGTTCGTCGAACGGCTTGATCAGCGTCAGGCCGCGCTCCTGCGACAGCCGCGCGCCGATGGCATCGCGGTCCTCGTTGAGGCGGTCGTAAAGCACGACGTCTGCGCCATAGGCGCGGGTATTCTCGATTTTGATGCGCGGTGCGTCGGTCGGCATGATGATCACGCTCGGAATGCCGTGCATCCTCGCCGCCAGCGCCACACCCTGGGCATGATTGCCCGACGAGAAGGCGATCACGCCCTTGGCGCGAACATCCGGCGACAGCGCCGAGATTGCCGACCAGGCGCCGCGAAACTTGAACGAGCCGGTATGCTGCAGGCATTCCGGCTTCACGAAGATGCGCCGCCCGGCGATGTCATCGAGGAATGGCGAGGATAGCAGCGGGGTGCGGCGCACGTGGCCATCGAGACGGGCGCGGGCGGCTTCGATCATGGCGATATCGGTCATGCGGGAAATTCCGTTAGGGGGCGAGGCGGTGAGGCCGCAAACCTATCGGCGGTTTCCGTTTCGGTAAAGACCGGAAAAAGATCGGCTCAGCCGGCTTCCGCTCCTTGAGACAACGGCAGGGATCCCAGTTTCACCAGCGCCTTGATCGGCAGGTGGTCGGAAGCGAGCCGCGCAAGCGGGCTGTCATGGGTTTCGACGGCATCGATCAGCCCGGGCCGGTTCGCCATGATGCGGTCGAGCGCCAGCACAGGCAGGCGCGATGGGAAACTCGGCACCGCGGCCGGCAGGCCGAAGACGGTCGCCAGCGTATTCAGGGAGGAACGGTCGCCAAGCCGCCATTCGTTGAGATCGCCCATGAGGACGGTCGGCTGCTCGTCGCGCGAACGCAGTATGTCGAGGATCATGCGGGCCTGCTGCTGACGCGAACGGTTGAGCAGGCCCAGATGGGCCGCGATGATCCGAAACGCGCTGCCGTCCTTGAGTTCCAGTTCGGTGATCAAGGCACCGCGCGGCTCGAGCCCCGGCAGCTTGACCTGATGAACGTCGCGCACCAGGCCCTCGCGAAAGAGGATCACGTTTCCATGCCAGCCATGGGCCTTGGCGACGCCGGAAACAGGCACCGGAAAAAGCCCCGTCTCCCGCTCCATCCACGCAAGGTCGAGCAGGCCACGCCGCTCGCCGAACCGGGAATCCGCTTCCTGCAGCGCGATTACATCGGCGCCGATCTCGCGGATCACGTGGCTGGTGCGGGCGGGATCGAACCTGCCGTCGATACCCACGCATTTGTGCACGTTATAGGAGGCGATCAGCATGCCGTGCCCGCGTTCGCGCCCCTCATGCGTTCCGGCGCCGCGGTTCCTTCGAGCCCGGATGGAAGCCAGAATGCTTTTTGGAAGATTGGGACGTTTTTCCCGCATGGTTCTTTTGACTATTCGCCGATCAATGAAATTTATAGGGCAAGCAGCCCATCTATCCAGCAACTAAAGATAGGGAGAGCCCAGCCAAAGCACGCGCTCGATGAGCCGCACGAGGAAGGGCCTTGCAATCAACCCGTCGAGCGTCACTTCGGTTGCGGAAGAAATAGCGAGATCTATCCTTCGTTCCAAGGCTTCCGCGAAAGGGCAATCCAGAACTTCGAGATCGACCTCGAAATTCAGCCGGAGCGATCGCGGATCGAGGTTCGAGGAACCGACATAGGCCCAGCGCCCGTCAATCACCAGAAGCTTGGAATGGTTGAACGGGCCGGATGCCCGCCAGATCCGGCAGTAGTTCTTCAGCATCTGGTCGAACTGCGCGGTCATCGCCCGATCGACCAGAACGAGATTGTTGGCGGTCGGCACGACGATATCGACCTCCACCCCGCGCCGGGCAGCCGTGACGAGCGCGGTGATCAGTTCGCGGTCCGGCAGGAAATAGGGCGATACGATGCGGATCGAGGAGCGCGCTACGGAAAACGCGCCCATCAGCATCTTGTGGTTCGTCTCGACACTACGGTCCGGCCCGGAGGAGACAGCGCGCATGACGACCGGCGAACCGGCCTCCGTCTCCGGCGGCTGCAGCGCCCAGGCCTCGCCGTCCAGGGCCTCATCGGCCGCATATCGCCAGTCGGCGGCGGCAATTGCAAACAGGTCGGCGACGACCGGCCCGGTTACCTTGAAATGCGTGTCGAACGAGCATGTGTCACCGCTGATTTCACTCGAGAAACCTTCGCGGATGTTCATGCCGCCGGTAAATGCCACCAGGCCATCGATAACCAGGATCTTCCGGTGGGTGCGCAGGTTCGCATAAGGCAGCCTCAGGCCCATGATGACGTTGCCGTTGAAGACATCGACGGTGACCCCGCCGTCTCTCAGCATGCCGAGCACGCTCGGCACCGAATACCGGGCGCCCACCGCGTCGATCAGCACGCGCACTTCGACGCCGCGCTTGACGGCGGCAATCAGCGCATCCGCGAACCGGCTACCGATCCGGTCCCGGTCGAAGATATAGGTTTCGAGGATGAGGCTGCGCTGCGCTTCGCCGATCGCCTTCAGCATCGCGCCATAGGCTTCGTCGCCGGTATCGAGCGCGACGATCGTATTGCCGGTGGTCAGCCGGTGGCGCGTCACCCGGTCGCCGAGCGTCTTCATCGCCCGGAAGCGGTGCCCGAATTCCTCGATCACCAGGTCGTTGGTCGCATCGTAGGAAACCACATGCGCGCGGATTTCCCCCTGCAGCAGGGCGCGCCGGTCGCTGATGACCGACCGGCGGATGCGGTTTATCCCGGCGACAAGATAAAGCAGCGCGCCGATGATCGGAGACAGAACGATGACGCCGACCCAGCCGATCGCCGAGCGGACCTCTTCCTTGGTCATCGCCGCGTGGACAGCAGCGGCAGCCCCCATCAGGACCGACAAAACGAAGAGGATATGCGGCCAATAGGGTTCGATGAGATCCAGCATAGCGAGCAATATAGGCGCGCTTCGCGCAATCGCAATCGGAGCCGCGCCAATAGGTTAGCGCGGCTCCAGGAGGTATCAGGCAGCGAGCTGCTTCCCAAAGACTTCGAGCGAGGCTTCGAACGTGTCGAAGATCGTGTCGACCTGTTTTTCGGTGATGATCATCGGCGGGCAGAGCGCCAGCGAGTCGCCGATCGCCCGTGAGATCAGGCCTTTTTCGAGCATGATCGCCAGCAGCTTGGGACCGAGCTGGCCGGCCGCGAAACCGTCGCGCGGCTTCAGCTCAAGGGCGCCGATCAGGCCGACGCCGCGCGCTTCGATCGCCAGCGGATGGCTTTCCAGCGCCTTCAGCCGGCTCTGGAACTTCGGCGCCAGCGCCCGGACATTGCCGACGAGGTCGCGCTCTTCGATGATCGCCAGGTTTTCCAGCGCGACCGCGGCGGCGACCGGGTGGCCGGCCGCGGTCACGCCATGGCCGAACGTGCCGATCTTGGCCGATTCATCGGCCAGCGGCCCGTAGACGTTCTCGTTGATCAGCAGCGCCGAGATCGGCTGGTAGGACGACGAAATCTGCTTCGACAGCGTCATGATGTCCGGCTGCAGCGAATAGGTCGTGGTGCCGAACATTTCGCCGGTGCGTCCGAAGCCGCAGATCACCTCGTCGGCAATCAGCAGGATGTCGTATTTCCTGAGCACCTTCTGGATCGCATCCCAATAACCGGCCGGCGGCACGATGACGCCGCCCGCGCCCATGACCGGCTCGCCGATAAAGGCGGCAACCGTTTCCGGGCCTTCCTTGAGGATCAGGTCTTCGAGATCCTTGGCACAACGCTCGACGAAGGCCGATTCCGTCTCGTTTTCCTGTTTGAAGGCGCGGTAATGCGGGCAGGTCGTGTGGAAGACGCCGGCGAGCGGCAGGTCGAAGGAGCGGTGGTTGTTCGGCAGGCCGGTGAGGCTGGCGCTGGCGATCGTCACGCCGTGATAGCCCTTGATGCGCGAGACGATCTTCTTCTTTTCCGGCTTGCCGAGCGCGTTCGAACGATACCAGACCATCTTCATGGCCGTGTCGTTGGCTTCGGAACCGGAATTGGTGAAATAGGCCTTCGACATCGGCACCGGGGCCATCTGGATCAGCTTTTCCGCGAGATCGATCGAGGGACCGTGACTGCGGAGGGTAAAGGTATGGTAATACGGGAGCTTCGCCATCTGCCTTGCGGCCGCTTCGACCAGCCGGCTTTCGCCGAAACCGACACCGACGCTCCAGAGACCAGCCATGCCCTCGATATATTTGTTGCCGTTCACGTCGTAGACATAGATGCCCTCGCCGCGGTCTATCACCAGCGATCCGTCACGCTCCAGCGCGCGGGCATTGGTGTAGGAGTGGAGCTGGTAAGCCTTGTCCCGGGCTTCGATGGAATTGGGCTGAATAGTCACGACGGACCTCCTGTGAGACACGCAACGGTCTATGAATTCCATAGGCGGAAACGGCGATGTTGGACAGCCCAAATCGCCGTTTTCAGAGAGGCCGACCGTTCAAAATAGTTGACGCGTCGATCAGTTTATTTGGTCATTTCAGCGTCATTGCCGCGACCGGAGGTTCGGCGCCGGCCGGGATAGGGCTCTTGTAGTCCTGTCCCTTGCGCCGCTTCCTGAGATCGGCCCAGGCCGCCTCGCGAAGCTGATCGCTTGTCATGGCGGCAAGCCCGGTCGCGGCCATCACCTTGGCGACCGAGACCATGCCCTTGTGGGCGAGCGGGCTCTTGCCCTGCGCCACCACCTGCCAGGTATGGAGCTGGGTGCCTATGGCAAGCGTCGCGCCATAGGCCTGCACGGTCGGCACGACCCAGCTGACATCGCCCACATCCGTCGAACCGCCCATCTGGCGGTTTTCGGTGTGCGGCGGCAGAATGAAGTCGGCAAGCGGGACATCCCGCTGGTCCAGGCGCTCCTGGCTCCAGCTTGCCGCAATGTCTTCCGGCGTGAGCGTGGCACGGATCTGTTCAGCAAACTCGATATCCGCGCCGTCGAACGGCGGCGGACCCATGCTGTCCCAGACGTCCTGCATGACATCCATCAGCGGCGTGTTGACGACGAGGTTGGAAACGCCGGCCAGGATCGTGCTCTCGACCTTGGTCTCGGTCATCAGCGCGGCACCTTCGGCGACCTTCTTGACCCGTTCGATCAGCGTGAAGAGGCCAGGCAGATCCGCGGAGCGGACGACATAGCGCACCTTGGCATGCGCCTGCACGACGTTCGGCGAGATGCCGCCGCTGTCTAGGACGGCATAGTGGATGCGGCTCTCGGACGGCATGTGCTCGCGCATATAATTGACACCGACGCTCATCAGTTCGACGGCATCGAGCGCGCTGCGGCCGAGTTCGGGCACGGCCGACGCATGCGCGGCGCGGCCCGTGAAGGTGAAGTCGATCCGGCAGTTGGCAAGCGAGGTCTCCCGCTGCACGCCGGCGAAATTGCTCGGATGCCAGCTGATGGCGATATCGACGTCCTCGAAGGCACCGGCCCGCACCATGAACGCCTTGGCGGCGCCGCCTTCCTCCGCGGGGCAGCCGTAATAGCGCACGCGGCCGGGCGTGCCGGTCTGTTCGAGCCAATCTTTCAGGGCGGTCGCGGCCAGCAGCGACGCGGAGCCGAGAAGATTGTGGCCGCAGCCATGGCCGTTCGCGCCTGGGGTCGTCGGGTCATGCCGGGTGACGCCGGCCTTCTGGCTGAGACCTGCCAGCGCGTCGTATTCGCCGAGGAAGGCGATCACCGGACCGCCCTCGCCCGCCTCGCCGATCAGCGCGGTCGGAATGCCGGCGACGTTTTCGGTGATCTCGAAACCCTGCGCCTCCAGCATCTCGCGATGCGCGGAAGCGGAAAGCGTCTCCATGTAGCAGGTTTCCGGCGTCTCCCAAACGCGGTCCGCGAGTTCCGTGAAGACCTCTTTCTTGCGGTCGATGAAATCCCAAACGAGGGGGAGATTGGAATTGCCTGTCGTCATGAAACCTTGCCTCGATACGTCTATGATGTCTGGAAGGTCCGGACCGTACCCCATTCTGAGCCGATGGCAATGCGGCATTGCAGCGGAAATGGGACCTGCAGAGAGATCGGGCGGAAGGGATGAGAATGTGACCAGAGCGCGAATGTTCGCATCTCGACAACGGGATGATAATCGCTATGCTCGCGCCCCACGGCCCGCAGGCAAATCTACGGTACGAGCCGAAAACAATAAAAACACACCGGGATTTTGCCGATTTTGTGGAAAAATTTCTAAAAAACGAAGCGGGCGTGAAATCCGATACGGCGGGAGGCTGTTGATCGGAATCAAGGAACAATAGGGAAATGCGCGGCCGAAGGCTGGCGCGGACCCGCCAGGAGAAACGCATTTTGAAGGCCGGCCGCAGCGAAATATCGCCGGCCAGGAGGTGAACACGGGGAATACCAGTCGTTGGGCGCCAAGGCGCACCATTCCAACTGAAGACATCAACCGGGCACGGCACATAAGCCGGCCACAGGTCATTGGGAGATCCATATGAAATACAAACTCGCCCTTGCCGCAGCGCTGCTGTCGGCAACATTCTTCGCAAGCGCCGCCAGCGCCAAGACCTTCGTATATTGCTCGGAAGGTTCTCCGGAAGGCTTCGATCCCGGCATCTATACCGCCGGCACGACCTTCGACGCTTCGGCGCATCCGATCTACAACCGCCTGCTCGAGTTCAAGCCGGGCACGACCCAGCCGGAAGCAGCGCTGGCCCAGAGCTGGGAGATTTCCGCTGACGGCACCGTCTACACCTTCAAGCTGCGCCCGAACGTCAAGTTCCAGACGACCGACTTCTTCAAGCCGACCCGCAACCTGAACGCCGACGACGTCGTCTTCTCGATCGGCCGCCAGATCGACGAGAAGAACGCCTGGAACAAGTACATTTCCGGCGCGACCTGGGAATATGCCGATGGCATGGGCTTTCCGAAGCTGATCAAGTCGATCGAGAAGGTCGATGACCTGACCGTCAAGGTCACGCTCAACCGTCCGGAAGCACCCTTCCTCGCCAACCTCGCCATGCCGTTCGCCTCGATCATGTCGAAGGAATATGCCGACAGCCTCGACAAGGCCGGCAAGAAGGAACAGCTGAACCAGATGCCGGTCGGCACCGGTCCGTTCACCTTCGTCGGCTACCAGCAGGACGCCGTCATCCGCTACAAGAAGAACGCCGATTTCTGGGGCCCGGCTCCGAAGATCGACGACCTCGTGTTCGCGATCACCACCGACGCCGCCGTTCGTTACCAGAAGCTCAAGGCCGGCGAATGCCACCTGATGCCCTATCCGAACGCAGCCGATGTGAAGGCCATGAAGGCTGATCCGAACCTCCAGGTTCTGGAGCAGGAAGGCCTGAACGTCGCCTACCTCGCCTACAACACGACCAAGGCTCCGTTCGACAAGGTCGAAGTCCGCAAGGCGCTGAACAAGGCGATCAACAAGAAGGCGATCGTCGATGCCGTCTTCCAGGGCATGGCGACACCGGCCGTCAACCCGATCCCGCCGACCATGTGGTCCTACAGCAAGGCCACCCAGGACGACACCTACGACCTCGACGCTGCCAAGAAGATGCTCGCCGATGCAGGCGTCAAGGACCTCTCCATGAAGGTCTGGGCGATGCCGGTGTCGCGTCCCTACATGCTGAACGCCCGCCGCGCGGCCGAAATCATCCAGGACGATTTCGCCAAGATCGGCGTCAAGGTCGAGATCGTCTCGTTCGAATGGGCTGAATACCTGCAGCGTTCGAAGGACAAGAACCGCGATGGCGCCGCCATCATGGGCTGGACCGGCGACAACGGCGATCCGGACAACTTCCTTGATACGCTGCTCGGCTGCGACGCCGTCGGCGGCAACAACCGCGCTCAGTGGTGCAACAAGGAGTTCGACGAACTGGTGAAGAAGGCCAAGGTCGTTTCCGACCAAGCCGAGCGCACCAAGCTCTACGAGCAGGCGCAGGCGATCTTCAAGAAGGACGCTCCCTGGGCAACCATCGACCACTCCCTCGCCGTCGTCCCGATGCGCAAGGGCGTGACCGGCTTTACCCAGAGCCCGCTCGGCGACTTCACCTTCGAAGCAGTCGATATCGCTCAGTAATTGCCGATAAACGACGATTTTGCCGCGGGACGCGTTGCGTTTCCCGCGGCATTTTCTTATGAGACGCCAAAATTTGGCGAAGACGCCACGATTGCCGTCTTCGTGGCTTGACAAAACCGTGAATCGGCCACGAACCAAAAACCACGAAGGTTTCGAATGTTTGGCTTCCTGTTACGGCGTATAGCCGTGTTGATCCCGACCTTCATCGGGGTCTCGATCATTGCGTTTTCATTTATCCGACTTCTGCCGGGTGATCCGGTTGCGCTTCTTTCGGGCGAACGCGTCATGTCGCCGGAGCGACATGCCCAGATCAGTGCCGAGCTCGGCATGGATCGGCCGCTGGTCGTCCAGTATTTCGATTATCTCGGCGGCGTGCTGACGGGCGATTTCGGGTCGTCGATCGTGTCCAAGAAGCCGATCCTCGACCAGTTCTGGGCGCTGTTTCCGGCGACCGTCGAGCTTTCCCTCTGCGCCATCCTCATCGCCATCGCACTCGGCATTCCGGCCGGCGTGATCGCCGCAATCAAGCGCGGCTCGATCTTCGACCAGGGGCTGATGGGCATCGCGCTTGTCGGTTATTCGATGCCGATCTTCTGGTGGGGCCTGCTGCTGATCATCCTCTTCTCCGGCACCCTGCAATGGTTCCCGGTTTCCGGCCGCATCTCGCTGATGTTCTTTTTCCCGCCGGTCACCGGTTTCATGCTGATCGACTCGCTGCTGTCGGGACAGAAGGGTGCCTTCGCCTCGGCGATCAGCCATCTTGCCCTGCCGTCGATCGTGCTTGCCACCATTCCGCTCGCGGTCATCGCCCGCCAGACGCGGTCCGCCATGCTGGAAGTGCTTTCGGAAGACTACGTCCGCACCGCCCGCGCCAAGGGCCTCTCGCCCTTCCGCGTCGTCGGCATCCATGCGCTGCGCAACGCCATGATCCCGGTTATCACCACGATCGGCCTGCAGATCGGCGTCATGCTGGCCGGCGCGATCCTCACCGAGACGATCTTCTCCTGGCCGGGCATCGGCAAGTGGATGGTCGACAGCGTCTTCCGCCGCGACTACGCCGTCATCCAGGGCGGCCTGCTCCTGATCGCGGCCATCATCATGATCGTTAATCTCATCGTTGATCTGCTCTACGGCCTGATCAATCCCAGAATCCGACACTGATCCGGCACCAAGAAGGAGAAAATCCCATGGCCGATACCACTGTTCCCAAGATCGCCGAACCGGTTTCCAGCGCCGCGATGCGCCGTCAGATGCTCCGCGAGTTCTGGTTCTACTTTTCCGAAAATCGCGGCGCCGTTTTGGGTCTCATTATTTTCGTCGCCCTCGTCATCGTGGCGATCTTCGCGTCGTTCATCGCCCCGCATTCGCCGTTCGAGCAGTATCGCGATTTCGCCCTGCTTCCGCCGGCCTGGGCTGAGGGCGGCAACCCGTCCTATCTGCTCGGCACCGATCCTGTCGGCCGCGATATCCTGTCCCGCCTGATCTATGGCGCGCAGTATTCGCTGTTCATCGGCGTCTTCGTGACGACGCTGTCGCTCACCGGCGGCATCATCGTCGGCCTGATCGCCGGTTATTACCGCGGCTGGATCGATACGGTCATCATGCGCCTGATGGATATCATCCTCGCCTTCCCGTCGCTGCTGCTCGCCCTCGTGCTCGTCGCGATCCTGGGCCCAAGCCTCACCAACGGCATGATCGCCATCGCGCTCACCCTGCAGCCGCATTTCGTGCGCCTCACCCGCGCCGCCGTGATGGCCGAGAAGAGCCGCGACTACGTGACCGCGGCGCGGCTTGCCGGCGCCGGTCCCATCCGCCTGATGTTCCGCACCATCCTGCCGAACTGCACCGCACCACTGATCGTCCAGGCGACGCTCTCCTTCTCGAACGCCATCCTCGATGCAGCCGCCCTCGGCTTCCTCGGCATGGGCGCTCAGCCGCCGGCACCGGAATGGGGCACGATGCTTGCCGAAGCGCGTGAATTCATCCTGCGCGCCTGGTGGGTCGTCACCTTCCCCGGCGTTGCCATTCTCGTCACCGTTCTCGCCATCAACCTGATGGGCGACGGCCTGCGCGATGCGCTCGACCCGAAACTGAAGAGGTCCTGATCATGGCGCTCTTGCAAATCGACAATCTCACCGTCGAATTCGAAACCGCGACCGGCTGGTTCCGTGCCGTCGACGGCGTCTCCATCTCGGTCGAAAAGGCCGAGGTTCTGGCCATCGTCGGCGAATCCGGCTCCGGCAAGTCCGTCGCCATGCTCGCCGTCATGGGACTTCTCCCCTGGACCGCCAAGATCACCGCCGACCGCATGCTCTTCGAAGGCCGCGACATCCAGAACATCAGCCCGGCCGAGCGCCGCAAGCTGATCGGCAAGGATATCGCGATGATCTTCCAGGAGCCGGTCGCCAGCCTCAACCCGTGCTTCACGGTCGGTTTCCAGATCGAGGAAGTGCTGAGCATCCATCTCGGCCTCGACGCAAAAGCCCGCCGCGCCCGCGCCATCGAGCTGTTCAGCCAGGTCGGCCTGCCCAACCCGGAAGAGCGCCTGAACCACTTTCCGCACCAGATGTCCGGCGGCCAGTGCCAGCGCGTGATGATCGCCATTGCGATCGCCTGCAATCCGAAGCTCTTGATCGCCGACGAGCCCACCACCGCGCTCGACGTGACGATCCAGAAGCAGATCCTCGACCTGATCATGGCGCTGCAGGCCAAGAACGGCATGGGCCTGATCATGATCACCCATGACATGGGCGTCGTCGCCGAGACCGCCGACCGCGTCGTCGTGCAATACAAGGGCCGCAAGATGGAGGAAGCCGACGTGCTTTCCCTCTTCGAAAGCCCGAAGAGCAACTACACCAAGGCGTTGCTGGCGGCGCTGCCCGAAAACGCCACCGGCGACCGCCTGACCACCGTTTCCGCCTTCTTCGACGGCAATCCGGAACCCGCACCTGGGGTAAGCGCATGAGCGAGACCATGACCGACAACACCATGCTCGAAGTGCGCAACATCAAGCGCGATTACGAACTGCCGGGCGGCCTCTTCAAGCCGAAGAAGATCATCCATGCGGTGAAGGGCGTCTCCTTCAAGCTGGAACGCGGCAAGACGCTGGCGATCGTCGGCGAGAGCGGCTGCGGCAAGTCCACCCTTGCCCGCATGCTGACCTTCATCGACGAACCGACCGGCGGCGACCTGCTGATCGACAACAAGAAGGTCGACACCCGCCCCGGCCACCTGACCCAGGACATGCGCCAGAAGGTGCAGATCGTCTTCCAGAACCCCTATGGTTCGCTCAACCCCCGCCAGAAGATCGGCGACGTGCTCGGCGAACCCTTGGCCATCAACACGGACATGTCGGCTGCCGAACGCCGCGACCGCGCCAGCGAAATGCTGACGAAGGTCGGCCTCGGCCCGGAACACTACAACCGCTATCCGCACATGTTCTCGGGCGGCCAGCGCCAGCGCATTGCGATTGCCCGCGCGCTGATGATGAACCCGAAACTTCTCGTGCTCGACGAACCGGTTTCGGCGCTCGACCTCTCGGTCCAGGCCCAGGTGCTGAACCTGCTCGCCGACCTGCAGGACGAATTCAACCTCACCTACGTCTTCATCAGCCACGACCTGTCGGTGGTGCGCTACATCGCCGACGAGGTGATGGTGATGTATTTCGGCGAAGCGGTGGAATACGGCACCCGAGAAGAAGTCTTCTCTGACCCGAAGCACGACTATACCCGCACGCTTTTCAAGGCGACGCCAAAGGCCGACATCGAGTCCATCCGCGCCCGCATCGCGAAGAAAAAGGCCGCAGCGGCGGCCTAAAACCTCCTTCGAAGCGACCGCATCAGGCTTTCCGAAAAGCCGATTTTCGGGTGCGGTCGTCAGGCGATTTGAAAGAGGCCGTGCCCCGTCATACCCCCCTCTGCCCTGCTGGGCATCTCCCCCTCAAGGGGCAGGGCAATCACATGTGAGGATGTATGACGGCGCGGCATTTCTTAACCCTCCCCCTTGTGGGGAGGGTGGTCGGCAGGCGGGAGGGGTCTTGAGGCGGAATGAAGTCCCTCCCCAACCCCTTCCACGCGCCGCCTCGTATCCCCTATCTGATTGCCTCGCTCTAGGGGATGAGGCCCGATCCAGCGAAGCCGGAGCGATCGATCGCAGTACCGAACGTCCGGCAGGACAGAGGGGGTATGGCGGGGCACGTCTTCCAATGTCGTCTTCCGGTGTTTGCCCGTGGACAAATCATCGCCTCCGCCCAGCATCTCCAATGACTTACCCAAGTCATCATCCACGCCCTCCAGCTTTCCGCCTACAATTGCCCCGCTTCCGTCGCCGGAGTGTTTCGCGAGACGTTCGCGGGCAGGCGGGAGCCGGCGCCCTGATTGGACCTGTAACGTGCAGGAAAGGTCAGGGAGGTGAAAGCCATGGAGTGCTCGTCGAAAGGCGAGCCTTCCTATCAAGCCTCCCCCTGGCCACCGGGCCGGGTTCGGTTGAGCCGTTCAAGTGGCAGGATCTCCCGAAAGGAGATCGTGAACGAAGCCATGCAGCGAGGCGAGGTGATCACCTGTAGGGGCCGGAAGCCCTGACAAGACGCCGAAGGCCACGCGAATGCGGAGCCACCTAACTAAATCTATTGAGGTTCCGCATTCGTGTGGGCTCTCCGATCTTTGAAAAACCACGGCAGGAGACTGCGCGGGGCTCCAAAGTGTTGGCCGAAGGCCGGAAATCAACGGGTTTGATTCCGGATCCGGACACACTGGATCATCCCGCCTGCTTCACCGAATCCCGCTCTCACTCCACGAAAACCCGAACGCTGGCGGCGCGGCCGGCGGCGTCGATCACGGTCAGCGTCGAATAACCGGCGCCATCCGGCGTCCATTCACTCGTCCGGCGACGGGACAGTTCGCTGAGCGGTTTGCCGTTGGCCAGCCAGCGGAACGGTGCGCGGCCCCCCTGCAGCTTGAGGACCAGCGGCGAGATGTCTCCAGATTGCGCCCCGAGATCGACGCGGGCGCCTTCCGGCGGATAGACGATCTGCGGCGCCGGCTCCCGCGTCGAGGCGGAAATGAGCCCGCTCGCCGTCATCGAGAACCGCCGCTGGCTGATCGGCAGCTCCGGCTGGGCGATGCGGACCGCGCCCGATGGCGCCGATGGCAAAGGCGTGATCGGCACGCCGGATTTCGAAAAGGCCTCGAACAGGATCGGCGCCGCCGTCTGATAGCCCGCAATGCCCGGCACCGCGCCATTGTCCGGCCGCCCAACCCAGACGCCCAGCACATGACGCCCGTCGAAGCCGACCGACCAGGCATCGCGATAGCCGTAGCTCGTGCCGGTCTTGTAGGCGATGCCGAGCCTTCGGCTGCCCTGCGGCGGGAGCACGTCCGAGAGAATGTCTGAGACGTTCCACACCGCCTGCGGCTCCAGCAGCGGCTCGCCGTCGATCATGCCCGGCTGGTCCTCGATACCGTTGCCGATCCGCATCGGATTGCCGCGATTGGCGAGCGCCGCATAGGCCTGCACCAGATCCTTGAGCGTGATGCCGACGCCGCCGAGGCCGATCGCCAGACCCGGCGCCTCATTGGCTGGCAGGACAGGTCGTACATCCGCCCGGCGGAAGCGGATCATCAGCCGCGAGGGGCCGACCGCATCCAGGAGCCGCACCGCGGGCACGTTGAGCGACAGTTGCAGCGCCTGCCTGACGCTGACATCGCCCTGATAGGTCATGTCGAAATTCTTCGGCCGGTAACCGAAGAAATCCGCCGGCCGGTCTTCGATGATCGTTTCCTGGGACACCAGCCCCTGCTCGAAGGCGAGCCCGTAGATGAACGGCTTCAGCGTCGAGCCCGGCGAACGATTGACCCGCGTCATGTCCACCCAGCCCGACCGGCTCGCATCGAAATAATCGGCAGAGCCGACCTCGCCGACGATCGCACCGGTGGTGATGTCCGCCATCACCATGGCAACCGAAACCTTGGGGCTGAGCTTCACCGAAGCTTCCCTTGCGACATGCTCCAGCCCCTGCTGGATGCTGCGTTTCAAGGTCGTCCTATGCTGCTCGATCTTCGGCTGCTTGCGGATCGCCGCTTCGGCGAGATGCGCCGCATAGGCCGGCAATTGCAGCCGGCGCGTGGGAATGCCATCGCCCGCCGCCCGCTCCGCCTCGCCGTCACCGGTGACGGCGGCGACGGCCGATCGCATCAGCACCCGCTCCCGAGCCGCCTTGGCTATCTTGAAATGCCGGTCCGGCCGCCGGCCTTCCGGCGATTGCGGCAGGGCGACGAGAAGGGCCGCTTCCGCCACCGTCAGCCGCCGCGGCTCCTTGCCGAAATAGGCAAGGCTTGCAGCCCGCACGCCCTCGAGATTGCCGCCATAGGGCGCATGCGTCAGGTAGAGTTCGAGGATTTCCGTCTTGGACAGGCGCCGCTCGATCTGGATGGCTCGGACGACCTGGCGGAGTTTTGCCGTCAGAGAGCGGCTCTCGCGGGGCTCGATCAGACGCGCCACCTGCATCGACAGCGTCGAGGCGCCCGAGACGACGTGGCCGTTGGTGACGAGTTGCACGACGGCACGACCAAGCGCCCACGGGTCGACGCCGGCATGCTCATAAAAGCGCTGGTCCTCATAGGCGACCAGCATTTTGAGGAACCGCGGATCGACATTTTCGATCGTCGTGCGAAGCCGCCAGCGGCCTTCGGGCGTCGCAAAGGCGCGCAGGAGTTCGCCATCCGCATCCAGCACTTCGGCGGAAACCACTCGCGCCTTTTCGAGCGGCGGCGGATAGGCCCTATCGGCGGCGTCGAGGCCGACGATCAGCCCCGCCGCAGTGACGAGGCCGACAGCCAGACCGATCGAAAGTTTCCCCCTGAGCTTCATCGGAACGAGCTGCCGCTTACTGGGCGGCCAGCACCTCCATCTTGCCGGTTGCGGTACGAGCCGAGAACTGCGGACGATACATGTCCTCGACCTGGGCAGCCGGATGATCGTAGACGCCGGGCGTCACGGCGCGGACCACATAGGCAAGCGTGATCTCGCGGTTGTCGCCGGCGCTCCGGTCGAAAGCCGCGACGAAACGGTCGTTGCGGAACTCGGTATGGGCTGCCTGCACCTCCTCGATCCAGTCGAAGTTGGTGAGGCTCGCGCTGTTGACGATGCTCGGATTGTCGATCTCGAATCCGGCCGGCAGAAGGTCGGTGACGACGATACGCGACGGCCAGCTGTTGCTCTCAGTGATCGTGATCACCGCGACGTAACGCTGGTTCTGCTGCGCTTCTGTGACATTCGCCTCCTCGCCGTCCATCGAATAGTAGGTTCGGCTGATCTGGAAACCGTCGCCGCCGGCCGGCAGCGGCCGGGCAGGTGCCGCGACCGTGGTGATCGAAGCCGACAGCGGATCGGCGCTGTTGTTCTTGACGGTCAGCGGATGGCCGATCAGCGCATCGCCCGTCATCTGCGACATCAGCGTGCCGCGATGATCGGCGCCGTTGACCTGCAGGCGCAGACCGTCGTCACCGTTCTGCAGCGCGCGGGCGGCAAGCAGCATCCAGGTCTGTTCCTGGGTGCTGGTATATTTCTTCTGCCCCCATTCCTTGGCGACGATCGTGGCGAGTGCCGGAACGATCGGCGGCACCGGCCGGCTTTCGGCGGCAAGCGCCAGAACCGCGGCGCCGTCGCGCAGGGACGAGCCGTAATCCGAACGCGACAGGCTGACCCTCTGGATCTGCGCTGCTTCCGACATCTGCAGCGAGGCCGCGAAGATATTGCGCGACCGCTGAGCATCGCCGTAGAGCGCCAGAGCCGCGGCGATATGCGCCTTGGCGAGCGGCGTCGGGAAATCGTTCAGCATAGTATCGGCGTAATAGCGCAGGTCGCTGATCGCGGCCTTGCGGTTGCGGGCGAGCACATAGAGCGCATAGGCGATCTCGTTGCCCTGGTCCTTGACGTTGTTGGTGAAGCCGAGCGAGTTCTGCAGGCTGTCGAGGGCCTGGACGAGTGCCTGTTCCGGCACGTTGTAACCCTGTTCGCGGGCGCGGCTGAGGAAGTCGCTCACGTAGGAATCGAGCCACAGATCGCCGCCGCCCGGACCCCAGAGACCGAAGCTGCCGGCCGAGGACTGGTAGGACAGCACGCGATAGATCGCATCCTGCACCCGCTTCTTGACTTCCGTATCGTCCGCAAGGCCGTTCTGCACCGCCATCTGGCTGAGATAGAGAAGCGGCAGGGCGCGACTGGTCGTCTGCTCGGCGCAGCCATAGGGATAACGACTGAGGCTCATCAGCAGTGCCGGGATGTCGAAGGCGGTCGAGCGGCTGACATTCACGCTGATCGACGCGCCCGGCAGGATGCTGTCGGCGAGCAGGTTGGCATCGACCGTGACGCTGGCGCCCGGCTTCAGCTGGACAAGCCGCTGCTGGGTGATCGGCATGGCGGCCGGCCGCACCGGAATATCGAGCACCTGGTCCAGCGACATGCCCGACGCATTCGAAAGGCGGACCGAAATCGACCCGTCACCCGGTTCGACACCGCGCAGCGCAAGCGTGACATCCGACTTGCCGCCGGCGGCCAGCGTGATCTTACCGGTCCCCTTCTGATCGACCGCGACCGGTCTGTTGGTGGTGATGGCAAGCTGGTAGTCGCCAGCCGGTGCATCGGTATTGGCGATATCGAGCCTGAGATTGGTCTGGTCGCCGGGGGCGAGGAAGCGCGGCAGGCTGGCGGTGATCACCACCGGATCGCGGATCACCACGTCCTTGACGCCATGGCCCACACCGGTCTTCGACCAGGCGACCGCCATGACCCGCGCCGTGCCGTTGAACTGCGGAATGTCGAAGGAGACGTTCGCCTTGCCCTGCGCATCGAGCTTTACGGGGCCGGAGAAGAAGGCGATCAGCTTTTCCTTGGGCGGACTGCTCTGCAGCGCCGTGCTGCCGCCGTCGCCACCGGTGCGCAGCCGCCCGGTGGCACCGAGCGAACCGTCGATCAGACGGCCATAGAGGTCGCGGATTTCGAGACCGAGGCGGCGCTGGCCGAAATACCAGTCGTCCGGCGCCGGCGGCTGGTAACGCGTCAGATTGAGGATACCGACATCCACCGCGGCAACCGTCACATAGGCGTCCTCATTGGCGCCCGCTCCGGCGACCTGCAGCGAAATGTTCAGCGGCTGGCGCGGCAGCGTCTTTTCCGGTGCGGTGATCGACACCTGCAGATCGCGGCTTTCGGGATCGACCTTCAGCCAGGTGACGCCGATGGCGCGCATCGGCATGCGGCTTTCCTGCGCCTGGCCGGGACGATAAAGCGTCGCCGTCACATAGGAACCGGCGCCCCAGGCGGCAGTGACGGGGATTTCCACCTCACCGCCATCAGCGCCGATGCTCGCGGTCTTGACCGCAATCAGGCTCTCGGAACCCGAGGTGATCATCAGCTCGCCGGCGTAACGCGACGAGACCTTGAGCCTGGCCGTCTCACCAACCTTGTAGCTCTGCTTGTCGAGTGCGATTTCCAGCGCATCCGGGGTCTCGGTCGAGGTCGAGGTCACGAACCAGCCGGCATCGAATTCGACGCTGGAAGTGGGTCCGCCGATATCGGCGGTTTCGACCTCGAGCCGGTAGCGGCCCCACTTGACCGGAACGGAAACCTTGCCGCCATCGGCGGTGACATTCACCGTGCCGTTGGCAGCCTGGCTGGTGCGGGTCACCGGCTCATATCGCCAGGAAGAACCTTCGCGATACCATTGGTAATCGCGGTCGATCTTGATCAGCTTCCAGGGCAGGTTCTGGATAGCCTGTTTCTTGCCGGCGGCATCCACCATGATCACGGTGAAATTGCCGACCGAATTCTCGCCGAGGTCGCCGGAGAATTCCGGCTTGATGCCGATCCGCGCGCCTTCCGCCTTGACCGGCAGGGTGATCGAACGCTCGATGGCGCGGCCGCCCGCTTCCTGCATGCGCACGACGATATCGGCATTCACCAGCTGCGTCGTCGAAGGCGCTTCGGCAACAGTCGCGTCGAAAGTCGCCTTGCCGTCGTCGTCGAGCGGTTCGAGCTCTTCCAGCGGAATGCGCACCGCTTCGCTCGCCTCTTCATCGACGAGGCCGAACTGGTAACCCGGGAAGGCCGGATTTTCGCGCGTCGTCTTCAGCGCGATCTCGCCTTCGA
Organism: Neorhizobium vignae; assembly: GCF_000732195.1. Classification (GTDB taxonomy): domain Bacteria; phylum Pseudomonadota; class Alphaproteobacteria; order Rhizobiales; family Rhizobiaceae; genus Neorhizobium; species Neorhizobium vignae. Next base: position 87,662 of record NZ_JNNU01000006.1, on the reverse strand, counting down.
GATTGAGGCCGGCAGCCGGCGCTCCATAAAGATAACGGCCGTCGATATTGACCGGCACCGGCTCCCCGACCGCGATTTCCTTGGCATCGCTGGTCATGTCGAATTCGATGCGATCCGGAACGAAGTCATCGACGAGGAAGGTCTTCTCGCCGATTGCCGAACCCTTGGGATCGGTGAAGATCTGCATCGTCCAGGTGCCGCGCATCGAGGTGGCCAGCAGCGGCAGGTCGAGCGTGTAACCGCCGAGCGAACCGTTATTGACCATGCGCCGATCCTCGACACCGTCGGGGCGCAGGAAAACGAAGGTGAGCGGCAGGTTCTCGATCGCCGTCGCATCGATATTGCGGGCAAGCGCCGAGGCATGCACGGTCTCGCCGGGCCGGTAGATGCCGCGTTCGGTCCAAGGCAGGATGTCGATCGCGCCCGGCGCCGGACGTCCCGTGACGCCGCGGTCGGACAGGTCGAAGCCGGCACGTGCCATGTCGAGGAAGACATAGTCCTGGCCGTTGTTCTGGGCGGCCAGCACGGCCGGCACCATGGCCGCCGTGCCGCGCATCAGGCCGGCGGTGAACACCGCGCGGCCATCCGCATCGGTCTTCGCCGTGCCGAGGATTTCGTTGTTCTTGGCGAGAAGCTGCAGGTCGACGCCGGCCATCGGCTTGGCGCTGCCGAGCGAGCGGGCAAAGACGTTGAGGCCGTCCGTGCCGGCATAGGTAGTGAGGCCGATATCGGACACCACGAACCATTGGGTCGCCTTGGTATCCCATTCCTGGCTCGTGGCGTTGGCGGCAGCCGCCGTCAGCATGTAGACGCCGGGCTTGCGGGTCGGCAGGGCCTCGTCGACCGGGAAGCTGGTCACCACGTCCTTGTTGAGATCCTGGGCGATATCGATAGTGCCCTGCCAGACCAGTTCCCCGCTCTGCTCCTCGATCTGGGTGGCATTATAACCGTCCATCTGGGTTAGGAACTGAGAATTGGCGAGCAGCGGGGCGATGCTGCGGTCACCGACGCGGTAGAGCTTCAGATTGGCCTTTTCGGTATTGACCGAGACGATCGGGATGCCGCGGCGCGCAGTCGACGGCAGTACGAAACTGTCGCCGGTGAAACGCACGCTCGCCGAACGGTCCTTGACGTAGATGTCGATATCGACCTGTGCAACAAGCGGCTCGTCCACGGAAGACGGCAGGCCACGGCGCAGCGACAGCTTGTAGCGCTGCCCATGGGTGAGGCCTTCGACGCAGATCTGGTTGTCCTTGGCTTCCATCGCCTTCGGCGCCTGGCCGTTGAGCACGACAAAGGGCGCGTAATCGACGCCGATCTTCACCAGCGGTTCGGAGAACTGCACGCAGACGCGCGGGTTGGCGCTGTCGGCATCGACCGTGTTGCCGGTCATGCGGAAACCCTGGCGCTCGCGCAGGTCGTTATAGGCAGCCTGCACGGTGCGGGCATTCACCAGCGCAAGGCTCGCCTTGTAGGCATTGAGCGCGGCGCGATAATTCTGCTGCTTGGCAAGCGCCGCGGCAAGAACCGCCAGCGCATCCGCGCGGGACTGGGTCGTGCGCGAAAGCTGGTAGCCATTGACCGCGGCAAGCGTGCCTTCGCCATCGGCGGTGCCGTTGTTCTTCGCGGTGCCGGCAGCGCGGGCAAGCTCGATCCAGAGGGCACCGTCATCGGGGATGATCGAGAGCGCGCCTTTGAAATTGTAGATCGCCGTATCGACATTGCCGGCCAGCAGCTGTCCCTGGGCGATCGTCTTGAGGTTTTCGACGCCGTAACCCTTCTGATTGTCGCCGAGCGTCAGGCCGTCCTTCTGATCGCGCGCCTGCTGGAGAACCTCTTCCGAGAGGAAGGAGAGTTTCGGCGGCGCGCCGATATCGGGCTCCACCGCCGTTGCGACGATCTTGCCGGCCGTGGCACCTGGGAACGGATTGAGCTGGCTGTAATCCGACTTGAGAAAGCACCACTTGGCCTTCTCGTTATAGGTGAAAGCCTTGCAGGCATTGTCGCCGATGCAGGCGGCCTCGCACTGGGGCTGGCTGACATTCTTCACGGTTCGAAGATCGAACCCGAGATAATCGCTGTTCGGAGTGCTTTCGATCCGCCGGTCGGCCGCAGCGAGCGGCGAGACGAAGGCGAATGCGGAAACGATGAGAGCGAGAAAGCCGAAAAACGCGCGCCTAGACATTGAAAGTCCCCCCGTGGCTGCCGTCGGAAGTTGGCAGTTTTCTAATCTATCCCGCGAGTTGTCAACGAGCCTCGCAACCTCTTTTTATGAAGAGATTGTCACAACACGAATGGCGTGCCGGAACGGATCAGGCCATCAGCCCGGCAGCGGTAAATCCGCCGTCTACGGCGAGGATCTGGCCGGTCACATAGGAGGATTGCCGCTCGTCGACGAGGAAGGCGATGGCCGTGGCGATCTCCTCCGGCCGGCCGTAGCGACGCATCGGCACGGTGCGGCTCCACTCCTCGCGCGTCACCGCCGTATGGTTTTCCTTGACCATGGGCGTCTCGATCGGCCCAGGCGCGATGGCGTTGACGCGGATCAGGTCGTCTGCGAGTTCGACGGCCATGATCTTGGTGAGCGTCACCAGCGCGCCCTTCGACGCGCCATAGGCGGAACGGCCGAGATTGCCCTTGATGCCGGAGACCGAGGCGATGTGGACGATCGAGCCGCCGCCGTTTTCCCGCATGATCGGCGCCAATGCCTGCGACAGCGCAAACGCGCCGATGACATTCACCTCATACATCCGCCGAAGCTGATCGGTCGTGGTCTCGGCGAACCGAACGTTCGAACCGATGCCGGCGCTGTTGACCAGTGCCTGCAGCGGGCTGTCGAGCGCCTGGCATCGCTCGGCAAGATCCGCGATCGCCCTCTCGTCGGTGATATCGAGGAGAACGGTGGTGAGGAGACCTGCGCGATTGCCGAGCCGTTCCATCAGCCGTTCGAGCGCTTGGGCATCGCGGTCGGCGGCCAGCACATGCCAGCCGGCTTCGATCAGAAGCTCCGTCGTCGAAAGGCCGATACCCGATCCCGCACCCGTGACGACGACGCTTCGCATGTTCAGCTCTCCCGGTTTTCGATGATGACCAGTTCGAAGGTGACGCCGGCCGGATTGTCGCCGCGCGCCAGCCGGCCATGATAGATCACGCCGTCCGTATCGACGACCGCAGCATCGATCGAGGCCCGGAGCCCGTCCGGCGTGTTTTCAAGCACGCCGTTCTCGATGGCGATCTCGGTCGCGAGGCAAACCACGCGACGTCCGTCCTCGAACACGGGCTCGTTGATGCTGCCGATGCCGTAGATGCGGGCACTCTCGATGCCGTGCGCCTGGCAGACGCCTTCGATTGCTATCCCGACATCCTCGTTCGGGCGCACCCGCAGCAGGATGCCGTTACCCTCGCCGGTCTCGCCCCTGGCGGAAAACAGCGTGAAATTCGTTTGCGGATCGGGGATCGACGAGAAGGTCGCGGTGGCGCTGCCATAACCTCTGACTGCGATCGGCCGGCTGACGATGCTGTCGAAGGGCAGCACATGCCCCATGCGCAGAGCTCCTTCGCCCGTGTCCCAGATGCCGTGGCAATGCAGGAACGGAGCGCCGTCCCGTTCGCCGACCATTGCGGTCGCGGTCTGGAACCTGCCCCCCGCTTCCGGCGCGAAAGTGGCGCTGTACCAGGCGGCATGGTCCTCGTCCGGCGAAAAGGCCGGCAGGACATAACGAAACGGATCGCAGGCGCCGCCCTCGATATTGAGGAAACCGCCCTTGCAGCCTGCCTCCGCGAAGATGCGCGCCACCTCGGCCATGAAGACTTTGCCGGGTCGCAGGACGCCCTCGACCGGCTTCAACGCGGTCCGCACCGCCTCACGCCTGATCGGCGCGACAGGGCCTGGATGCTTGAGCTGACGCAACGCCGGAAGATCATTAGCCGGCTTATCGTCGAGCTCGCCCCGCGCCTGCAGTTCTTCGCGGATCATCCTCTTGGTGATCTTGCCATAGGCGGATTTCGGCAGGGCGTCCCAGAAGATGAAGCGCTTCGGCATCTTGTAGCGGGACATCCTGCCGTCGATGAAGGCAAACAGGTCCTTCTCGGTCACCGCCGAACCGGGCTTGGCGACGCAGACGGCGATGCCCACTTCGCCCCAGAGCGGATCCGGCACGCCGAGCACCGCGACTTCGCTGACTGCCGGATGGGTGAGAAGTTTCTCCTCGATCTCGCGCGGATAGACGTTCGAGCCGCCGGAAATATACATGTCGGAGGCGCGGCCGGTGATGTAGAGAAAACCCTCCGCATCCATGTGGCCGAGGTCACCGGTGCGGAACCAGCCGTTGCGGAACGCCTTGGCGTTGGCCTCCGGATTGTCGTAGTAGCCCGCGAAGACCGCCGGGCCGATGCAGCAGATCTCGCCAGTCTCGTAAGGCTCGACCTCCTCGCCCGCATCGTTCTGGATCGACACCTGCATGCCGGTGCGTTCCATGCCGCAGGTACCGATCCTGGCCGCCTCGCCGTCCTCGGCGGAATGCAAGGCCGGCGGCAGGACCGTGATCGCGCCGGTCACTTCGCCGAGCCCGAAATATTGCACGATCACCGGACCGAGGCTCTTCAGCGCCCGCTTCTGGTCCTCGCGATACATCGGCGCGCCGGCATAGATCACGTAGCGCAGCGAGGAATGGTCGTATTTCTCGGCAGCCGGATGCTCGACCAGCAGCTTCAGGATGGTCGGCACCGTGAACATGGTCGAGACGCGCCACTTTTCGATCAGCGCCCAGGCGGCGTCGATATCGAACTTTTCGGTCGGCAGCAGGATGGTCTTCACCCCATGCGCCACCTGGGTCAGCTGGTGGACACCCGCGCCATGCGAGAGCGGCGCGACGACCAGAGCCGCATCGGCCGACGTCACGCCGGGCATCAGGTCGCAGAGATGGTTGTTGATCACGAAGGCCATCTGACCGTGGGTCAGCACCGCCGCCTTCGGCCGGCCCGTCGTGCCCGACGTGAAGAAGAACCAGCAGGGATCGTCGCGCTCTACCCACGCCTCGACCGGCTTCCTGCCGCGAAACTCCTGGACAACGACATCATAGGACGGCCCGAAATCCGCTTCGCCGATGGTAATGACGAAACCGATCGCCGGATTGTTCTCCCGCACCACCCGCGCATGATCCGGGAACGAGGCGTTGCAGATCAGGCCGGTCGCCCCGCTAGCCTTGGCGAGATAGGCGACCTCTTCCGGCGTCTGCCGGAAATTGGTCGGCACCCAGACGGCGCCGATCCGGAAACAGGCGAACATGCTCTCGAACATCTGGTTGCAGTTCTGCGACTGGACCAGGATGCGGTCACCCTTCCCCACCCCGAAACGCTGCTGCAGCGCCGCAGCCATGGCGTCGATGCGCGTCTCGAACTCTTCCCAGGTCCACGTCTTTTCGGCCCAGACCAGCGCGACGCCCTGCGGTTCGCGACGCATCGCCTGCGTCACGAAACGGGCAAGGTTCATCACCCGCGTCGAACGGGGGCTGAGGCCACCCTTCGGCTCGGCCCGACCGCCGACGCCAACCGAGGTCGTCGCATTCATTTCGTCCGCTCCAGGATCGACACGTAATTGGCAACGGCAGCACCGCCCATGTTGAAGACGCCGGCCATCGTCGCCTTCGGCAGCTGCATCTCGCCCGCCTCACCGCAGAGCTGCATGGCCGCCATGACATGCATGGAGACGCCGGTCGCGCCGATCGGATGACCCTTGGATTTCAGCCCGCCCGACGGATTGACCGGCAGACGGCCATCCTTGCGGGTAATGCCTTCGCGGATGACGCGATAGCCCTTGCCGGGTTCGGCGAGCCCCATCGCCTCGTATTCGATGAGTTCGGCGATGGTGAAGCAGTCGTGGGTTTCGACAAAGCTCAGATCGTCGAGCGAAACGCCCGCCTCCGCCAGCGATTTCTGCCAGGCCCTGCGCGCACCTTCAAAGGCGATCGGATCGCGCCGCGACAAGGCGAGGATATCGTTGACATGGTTGTGCGCCCTGAACGCGACGGCGCGCTTCATGCCGGCCGCGACTTCCGGCGAGGCGATCACGATTGCGGCCGCGCCATCGGAAACCAGCGAGCAATCGGTGCGCCTCAGCGGCGCCGCCACATAGGGGTTCTTGTCCGAGACCGTGTTGCAGAAATCGAAGCCGAAATCCTTCTGCATATGGGCATAGGGGTTCTTCATGCCGTTGGCGTGGTTCTTCGCCGCGATCATGGCGAGCTCTTCCGAACGGTCGCCATAACGCTGGAAATAATGGCTGGCGATACGGCCGAAGAGACCGGCGAAACCGCCCTCCACATCCGCCTCCTCCTCGCGATAGGAGGCCGACAGCAGGATATCACCCGTCTCCTTGGTGGGCAGCGCGGTCATCTTCTCGGCACCGACGACGAGCGCGATCTTGCCGCGCCCGGCGGCGATGAAATCGAGCGCCGAATAAAGGGCCGCGGAGCCCGTAGCGCAGGCATTCTCCATCCGCACGGCCGGCACATGATCGAACCCGTCGGCCGCCATCGCCACCAGCGCGCCTTGGAAATCCTGCTTGGAAAACCCGTTGTTGAACACGCCGACGAAAATGCCGTCGACATCCCTGGCGGTGATGCCGGCGTGTTCGAGGGCCGGATTGATCACCTCGGCCATCAATTCCCGCGTCGAGCCCGCTTCGGACTTGCCGAATTTCGAGTGCGCCCAACCGACGATCTCTGCTCCTGCCATGACCTTCTCCTTTGTTTCAAACACGTTCCGGTGTTCTCGACCGGGCCGTCTGCGGCGCCTTTCGAGGTGCCGGATTTTCCGAACTGAACAGCGATTTCAGCTTGCCCTGCACCCGCTCGACCTCATGGGCCAGCTGGGCCGCAAGCTCCTTCTGGCGCGCATCGCCCATGCGGCTGTCGATCGCGGCGATCGACAGAGCCCCGGCGAGCCGCCCGTCCGGCAGCAGGATCGCCATGCCGATCCCCCAGGAATTGGCAATCACCCGCCCGGGATTGAGCGCATAGCCCAGCTCCCGTGTGCGGGCGACATCCTCGCGGATGATCTCCGTCGAATAGCCGGGATACTGGGCGGCAATGACGCCCTCAATGCGGCCGAGGATGGCCTCCACGTCCGCATCCGGCAATGCCGCCAGCATGGCGAGCGAGCCGGCGCCGACGCCGAGCGGGTTCTGGTCGCCGGTGAGCAGCGCATGGGTGCGCACCGGATGCGTGCCCTCCTCACGATGCAGGCAGACGGCATAGTCGTCCCGCCGCATCGACACGAAACTCGTATCGGCGGATTTGGCGGAAAGCCGCTTCAGGCTCTCGCCCGCCATTTCCAGGAGGCCATGCCGGCGCGAGGCCAGCATGCCCAGCACATAAAGCTCCCCGCCGAGATAATATCGGCGGGTCAGCTCGTCCTGTTCGACGAGGCGGGACCGCATCAGCGCCATCAAAAGCCGCCGGGCGGTGGGTTTGTTGAGGCCGCTATCGGCGACCACATCGGCGAGCGCCACTCCTTTTTCCGCCCCTCGACCGACGATGGAGAGAAGCTGCAGCGCCCGCTCCACCGCCTGCGAGCCGGAAACGGCGCCTTCGCGAAGACCCGACGGGATCTCGATCACCTGTTGCATATGCCGTTTCCCATCCGGTGAATGCCCGCCGCCGATCAGCTCAATGACTTGCCGATAGCCTTTTCGAGGATCGCCCAGGCCTCGTCGCCATATTTCGACTTCCAGTCCTTGTAGAAATTGGCAGCACGCAGCTTTTCCTGGAAAAGGGCGCCGTCCGGCTTGTTGAACTTCATGCCCTTGGCCTCGAGCTCGGCCTGGACGGTGGCGTTGAGGCCCATCACGTCCTTGCGCTGAAGTTCGGCGGCGGCGTTGAAATGTTTGGAAACGATCCCCTGCAGATCTGCCGGCAGCGCCTGCCAGGAGCGGCGGTTGAGCAGAATCCAGAAACCGTCCCACATGTGGTTGGTCATCGAGACGTATTTCTGCACTTCGAACAGCTTGGCCGTGGTCAGGATGGCGAGCGGGTTTTCCTGCCCGTCGACAATGCCGGTCTGCAGCGCGGTATAAGTTTCGGCAAAATTGATGCTGGCTGGTGCCGAACCGAAGGCGGTGAACATCGAGGTCCAGAGTGGGCTCACCGGCACGCGGATCTTGAAGCCTTCAAGGTCCTTCGGCGTAGTGATCGGCCCCTTGGACGAGGTGATCTGCCGGAAACCGTTGTCCCAGATCTTGTCGAACGTCAGCAGCCCCTTCTTCTCGATCTCGCCGCGGACATATTTGCCGAGTTCGCCGTCCATGGCCGGCCATACCTTGTCATAACTCGGGAAGGCGAAGCCGACGCCGTTGAGCGAGGCATTCGGCACCAGCGTCGACAGGATGATCGGCGACAGGCTGAACATTTCGACGCCGCCCGAACGCACCTGGTTCAGCATGTCGGTATCGGCACCGAGCTGGCTCGACGGGAAGATGTTGATGGCCATGCGGCCGCCACTCTCCTCCTGGATCTTGGCGACGGCTTCCTTGGCGCGGACGTTCATCGGATGCGTCAGCGCCTGGTTGTTGGCGAACTTGTAGGTGAACTCGGCGGCGTTGGCCGGCCGCGTGCGGATTGAAAAGGTCGTGGCGATGCCGGTCGTGGCCGCGCCCAAAAGAAGCGTTCTGCGGTTGACGTTCATGAAATCCTCCTCCGATTTCGTTCCAAGTTTTTTTGCCTCACAGCCCTTAGAGAAAGGCGGTCGAGAAATAGGGCACGGCTGCGATCACCAGGAGGCCGATCATCAGCGCGCCGATATAGGGCCAGATGGCCTTCATCGCTTCATCCGGCGAGACATTGCCGATCTTGCAGGCGATGTAGAAACCGATGCCGATCGGCGGCGTCATCAGGCCGATATTCATCGCCGTGACCACCACCATCGAATAGTGGATATCGTTGATCCCGAGCGAGCGGGCGACCGGAAACATGATCGGCGCCATCAGCACGATCGCCGGCAGGCCTTCCAGCACGCAGCCGAGCACCATGAAGATCAGGATGGTGACGCCCATGAAGGTCATCCACCCACCCGGAAGGCCCTGCACGGCCTCGACGAGCTGCGCCGCGAACCCGGTCTGGGTCAGTGCCCAGGCCATGGCGGACGCGGCCCCCAGGATCATCAGGATCGCGCCGGAGAGTGCCGCCGTCTCGACGAGCATGGAATAGAGCTTCTTCAGGCTGATGCCGCCATAAAGCGTCGCGCCGATGATCATCGCGTAGAGAACGGCGATGGTCGAAACTTCCGTTGCAGTGGCGATCCCCTCGCCGACGGCGGTGCGGATCAGGAAGGGCAATAACAGTGCGGGGGCGGCGACCAGAAACGCCTTCTTGATCACCGAAAGCGGCGCACGGCGCACGCCGGCCATGGATTCGTGCCGCGCCTTCCAGCGCGCCAGGATCGCAAGCACCAGCAGCAGAACCATGGCGATCGCGAAACCCGACGTAAACAGCCCGGCAATCGAAACGCCGGCCGCGGATCCGAGCACGATCAGCACGATCGAAGGCGGCACGGTTTCCGCCATCGCCGCGCCGGTCGCCAGCAGCGCGATCATCTCCGGCGGCTTGTGGCCGCGGCGTTTCATTTCCGGAAACAGCGCCGGCGCGACCGTCGCCATGTCGGAGACCTTGGAGCCCGAAATGCCGGACACCAGGAACATCGAGCCGAGCAGGACATAGGACATGCCGGCGCGGACATGGCCGAGCAGCGAGGCCAGAACCTCGACGATCGCCCGGCCCATGCCGGTTGCATCGAGCACGCAGCCAAGCAGAACGAAGATCGGCACCGAGAGCAGGATGATGCTCGACATGCCTTCGTCCATGCGGCCGATCATCACGAAGACGGGCACGGAGGTGGTGAAGGTCAGGAATGCCAGCGTCCCGAGGCCGAAGCAGAAAGCGATCGGCACACCGAGAACCAGGAACAGCGCGACGAAACCGACGAGGAAGATCGGGATGTTCCAGTTGCCGATCTGCTTGAGGCTGGGCCCGGCGAGCCAGAGGAGTGCCGTCACGGCGGCGATAACCATCACGGACATCGCCACTTGCCGGAAGGTCGATCCCTTCAGCGCGTTGACGACCGCGAGGATCAACATCAGCCCGACGCCGACCGGCAGGGCCGCGGCGCGAAAGCTCATCGGAATGTTGAGCGCCGCCGAGGTGATGTAGGACTCCTCGATCGCATATTCGTAGGCCGGACGCAGCATGACGCCGAGGAAGAGCGCCATCAGCAGCAGGGCGAGCGTATTGGCCAAGCCGTGCAGCTTCTCCGGCAGCATGCCGACGAAAAGCGTCAGCCGCAGATGTTCGCTGCGATCGACGGCCATGGCAGAACCGAGCATGGCGAGCCAGAGGAAGGAGATCGACGCCACCTCGTCTATCCAGACGACCGGCAGCGAAAAGACATAACGGGAAATGACCCCGGCCAATAGAAGCGCGATGATGCCGACGAGAAGTGCCGCGGCAACCGCCTCTACCGGCCGCATCCAGACGGAACCGCTCTGCTGCGGCGCTACGCCTTCAAGCCCGGCGAGCAGCGAAGCCTCGTCCATGGGCTCGATCGTATTATGGGCTGCCGTCACACATCATCCTCCTCTGTGCTGCGAAACGGACAGACGGAAGAAGCACTCCGGATAATCGCGAGCCAGGCCGCAAATCCGGGCGGACCACGCCCCTCTCCGGCGCGACCGCTTCCTCCCGGCGTCCGGCTCCTCCCAGCCATCCGCAGTGGTCCATGATCTGGATCTTATTCTTCTTCAAGTTGCCGGAGTTTGCTGAAGACCGACAGATTAGGCAAGCCTAAATTTGTCGCCAGAGCAGAAAACTTCAAAACAGATCCACATCATGGACCCAACCTCGGCACACCCGCAATTGTCTCAATTCAAGCTGCCGGAAACCGTCACATGCAGCCCGCCATCGATCGGAAGCTCGACGCCGGTAATGTATTTTGCCTCGTCGGAAGCGAGGAAAACCGAGGCCCAGGCAATGTCCCAGCCGTCTCCCTGGCGTTTCATCGGCGAAAGCGCGTCTCTTTTGGCCTTCATCTCATCGGGAGAGCCATAGTACCCACTGATCTGTTTCTGGATGTGCGGAGTGTCCATCACCCCCGGCAGGATGGCATTGGCTCGGATGCCCTTGGCCGCATATTCGATCGCAATCGCGCGCGTGAAGTGGTTCAGCGCCGCCTTCGATGCATAATATGAAACGTAGGGATAGCCGGTCCATCGGATGGAGGCGAGCGAGGAAATATTGATGATCGCACCGCTGCCCTGCTTCTCCATGATCGGCAGAACGGCCTTGCAGGTCAGGAACGCGCTGGTGAGGTTGACGTCCATCACCTTGCGCCAGCTTTCTTCGGTCGCCTCCGCCGCGCCGCCCGGCAGGTTGATGCCGACATTGTTGTGCAGCACGTCGATGCGGCCGAAGCGCTCCATGGTCGTTTCGACAACGGCAGCAATATCAATGGACTTGGTGACGTCGGCGGCGAGCGCCAGGCCCGTGCCGCCCTCGGCTTCGATGACGTCGAGCGTGTTTTTCGCCGCGTCGAGATTGACGTCGACGCAGACGACGCTGCCGCCCTCGCGGGCATAGGCGACTGCAGCGGCCTTGCCGTTCCCGAAACCCGGGCCGACCGAACCGGCGCCGAAAACGAGAACGACCTTGTTCTTCATGCGATCCATAACTGCTCCTCCGAGCCACCCTCCCCGGCGACTCGAAACAACTTACGGTGCGGTGTTCATCCGGTCCATGTTCAATCGCGGACAGAACATGTTCAAAAAGTACCTGACTGCTCCGAATTGCCCGATATCCGCGGCTTTTTTGGCGATGTGCAATAAAAGGAGTTATTTCTCCACTGCTGGGCCCGCATCGAATGCGGCTCGGGCGAGATATCGGGCATGGTCGCGGACATCCTTCGGCCAGCTCTCCGTCAGCTCCTTGAAGCGATCCTCCTGCCCGGCATAAAGCGCCCGTGCCGCGTCCTCATATCCCGGCCGATCCCCGCCGAGCGCCCGCATGAAACGGTCGGCGGCCTCCTGAGCCCGGCGCCTGTCATCTCCCGAACTGCTGGCTGCACGCGCCGCATCGACGAGCTTGCGCAGAGCCACCGAGGCGCCGCCGGGTTGCCGGGCGAGCCACTCCCAATGCCGCGGCAGCAATGTCACCTCGCGCGGCACCACGCCAAGCTTCGGTCGCCCCGGCCGCCGTTCCACCGGCGCAACAGGCCCCACAGCATCCGTGGGAAGGCGGCCGAGACAGTCTTCGGGTGTGCCGCGCAGATCGAGATCGACCGGCTTTCCCGTCGCATCGTCGAAGACCAGAACGCCTTCATGGCCACCGGCCTTGATCGCAGTGATGACCTCGGCCGGTGATCCGCCCGCAATGCGGTTTTCACCCCGAAAAGCTGTCCAATGAAAATCCGCCATCTGCTTCCTCTGTCTGGAGAGGCAGATTTATCCGGGTAAAATAAACCCGTCAATCCGGGATCAGGCGGTGCGCTGTCTGAGGCGCCCCAAACCCTCGCGAAGATGACCAGCAGCGCGGATGATAGCCCGCCGCGCCGCCGGTTCGACAGTCCTTGCGATCACCCAGGCGGCGAAGAGCAGGGCAGCAACCAGCACGAGGGCGACGAGCCAGCGGTTCTGCTCCGTGCCGAAACGGGCAAACACCGCGTAGCCGATATTCTGGTGCAGCAGGTAGAGCGGATAGGTAAGACCGCCGAGCCCGATCGCCAGTGCCGGAGAAATGCGCAGCGACGGCGCCGTAGCGCAGACCGCGACCGCTGCAAGCGCCAGCGGCCCGATGAGCGCGAGCCCGACGGCGCTGCGGCTCAGCCCGTATGTTGCGACGAAATCCGGTTCGGTCAGGAAGGGTGTGGCGATTGCCCAGCCGACGGCGGCTGCAAGCACGCAGAGGCTCGAAAGGGACGCATGCTGCCTCACCTTGTAAAGCGCCAGGCCGAAGGCGAAATAGCCGGAATATTCGGTGATCAGCAGTTTCTGGATCGCACCACTGCTGATGAAGGCCTCGTTGACGACGGAAATCGCCAGCCACGCCAGCACGACGACACGCCAGCCGCGTTCGAAAAGGCCGGTTAAGATCAGCAGGAAAACCCAGAAGTAGAAGATGATCTCGTAGGCGATCGTCCAGTAGGCGCCGTCGAGGAAGGGCTGGCCGAGGCCGCGCGAGATGATCACCACATGCGCCAGCCATTGCTTCACCGTCGGCGGATCGAGGGTCGGCACAGGCCAGACGGCGAGCACCGCGACGGTAATCGTCGCGCAGACGATGAAGGTCGGCCAGAGCCGCGCAAAACGCCCGGCGGCAAAATCATAGGCCGAACGGCCTTCGGCCGACATGGTGATGACATAGCCGGAAATGGCGAAGAAGATCAGCAGGCCCGTATCGAACCACATGGCAAAGGGCGCAAGTTCCGGAAAGCCGATGCCGCCGCCCTCGCCGGAAATCCGCATGCGGAACCCATAGTGGAATGTCAGCACCATCAACGCCGAGACGAGGCGCAGGATATCCAGGTTCAGCAGCCTTGGCGTCTTCGGGGCCGTCATCCGATCCTCTGGGGTGAAATAGCTTGAGGCAGGACCCTATCGCACCTGCCTTTGGAAAAGGTGAATCCTTCCCCGAGAATACGAGCGGTTCGAGCCGGCCAGCCTCAGAGGACGCAAGGACTTCCCTTTCCTTGACGAATATCGTTTCCTATCAAATTCATGACGGGACCCATGGACAGTCCCGAGGGAGGTTTTCGATGTCGATTTTTCTCTGCGGTGCCTGCGGCACCTCCTTTGGGGAAGCCGAGGCAGTGCCGGAAGCGTGCCCCATCTGCAGAGACGAGCGCCAATATATACCGCCTTCCGGCCAAGCCTGGACGACGACGGAAAAACTCGCGCGGACGCACCGCAATTCCTGGGCGCAGCTCGAACCGGAGCTGTTGGCGATCCAGACCGTCCCCACCTTCGCCATCAATCAGAGGGCCCTGCTGCTGCGTACGCCGGCGGGAAACATCCTGTGGGACTGCATCGCGCTCCTCGACGACGCGACCAAGGCGATCATCCAGGCAATGGGCGGCCTCAGCGCCATCGCTATATCCCATCCGCATTACTACACGACCATGCAGGACTGGGCCGCGGCCTTCGATGCGCCGATCTATCTGCATGCGGCCGACAAGGAATGGATCTGCCGCCCCTCCGACCATATCCGGCTGTGGGACGAGGACGCACTCGTGCTTTCATCCTCCGTCACACTGGTCCATGGCGGCGGACACTTTGCGGGCGGTACCGTGCTGCACTGGACGGGCGAAGACGGCAAGGGCGTATTGCTGGCCGGCGATATCGTCCAGGTCACGCCCGGCGCCGACCATGTCTCCTTCATGTGGAGCTATCCCAACATGCTGCCGCTCAGCGCCGCCGAAGTTGCCGATGTCGCGGAGCGGCTGGCACTTTGGCCTTTCGAGCGGATCTACGGCGCCTTTTCGCACCAGAATATCCGTCAGGATGGGCAGGCGATCGTCGCCCGCTCCGCCAGGCGTTACATCGACCGGCTCGCCAAATGAAGAACGCGCGGGCGTTGCTGCCCGCGCGTCCCATAATCCCGAGAACCGGATCCGCTTATTTCAGGCCGAGAAGCTTCTTGGCATTGCCCTCGTAGATCTTCTGGCGGGTGGCGTCGGAGATCTCCATGTTGTCGAGAACCTTGATGGTCTCGCGGATGTACATCGGACCGCCTTCCGGATCGAACGGCGCGTCGGACGCGAACAGCACCCGGTCTTCGCCGAAGAATTCGATGGCGTGCTCGATTGCCTTAGTCGAACCGAAGCTCGCCGTATCGGCATAAAACTCCTTGAAATATTCGAGATGCGGGCGCTCGAGAGCCTTCAGCACGGTCGAGAGGTCGCGGTCGGACGTGCGCTTGCCCATCTGATCCCAGCCGGCACCGACGCGGCCTTCGAAGAAGGGCACCATGCCGCCGGCATGATGGGTGACGACCTTGAGACCCTTGTATTTGTCGAAGATGCGCGAGAAGACCAGGCGCGCCATTGCCGCCGAAGTTTCATACGGCCAGCCGAAGGTCCAGAAGATCTCGTATTCCGAACGGTCTTCGGTCAGGTAGTCCGGGAAGTTGGCGCCCCGCGATGGATGCAGGAAGACCGGCTTGCCGGACTTCGCCATATATTCGAAGAAGGGCTCGAATTGCGGCAGGTCGAGCGGCTTGCCGCTGTAGTTGGTGAAGATCTGGACCGCACAGGCGCCGAGATCTTCGACGACCCGCTTGGTTTCCGCCATCATCCATTCCTGGTTTTCCATCGGCACGGTGGCGATGAAGGCCGGGAAGCGTTCCGGATATTTTTCGCAGAGTTCCGCCTGCGAATCGTTGCCGATCCGACCGAGGTCATAGGCGCGCTCAGGCCCGGCCAGCTTTTCGAGCGGGGGGGAAGCAAGCGACAGGACCTGCTGATAGTCGCCGCCGAACATGTCCATCACCTGGAAACGGCGGTCGAGGTCCGTCATCATCGGCACCGCGCCGCTGCGCATGGTGACGTCGGTCATCGTGCCGATATAGCCGATCAGCTTGTCGAAAAAGGGCTTCGGCCAGATATGGTTGAAAGCGTCGATCTTCTTCATGGAATGCTCCTCCTGTCTGTCCTGCGACGGCACCGCGAACTTGAGGGAAGTCCAGTGCCCCGAGGCGTTTAAAAAATCCGCGAGCCGAGCGATGCCGAGATTTCGGCCGTGCTCCGTCGCGGCAAAATGCGAAGGCAGTCGCCGAAAGTCAACACATTTTCTTGTATTATGAGATTATCGTCCAGAAACCCTGTGTCGATGGGAGGCCAGCGCGGCGGTGATCTCACCGGCTGCAAGCAGGACTTCCCGCCCGATATCCTCTAAAGCGGGGCCAGGGGCGTGCTCTTGAGCGATCGTTACGGAAAAGCTGGCGATGGGGCTCTGGCCTGCATCGAAGATCGGCGCCGCGAAACCGACGACACCGGGTGTCACCTCGCCATGGGCCACAGCATAACCCTTCTTGCGCACCGACTTCAGCCCGTCGAGGACTGCGTCGACGGTATCGCCGGCGCCTGCCGCCTGCCAGTCGTCGAGCGTGCGATTGATCAGCGGCACCAGATTGCGGCGCGGCAGGAAGGCGACGATGGAGCGGCCGATCGCGCCGCGGCTGAGCGGCATCGGTCGCCCGCGCGGATAGCTGCTGATCGCCTCGCGGCTGGAACTGATCGAATCGACGCAGAGAATCTTTTCGCCGTACCAGCGCACCAGAAGGGCCGTGCACTCGTATCGCCCCGTGAGTTTCTGGAGATAGGGGGCGCCGGAAAGGATGAGATTGTCGGATTTCCGCAACAGGTAATCCATCTCCACCACCCTCGGCCCCAGCGTGAAGCCGGTATTCGGCATGGAGGTGAGGAACCCGCTGTCCTTCAGGATCTTCAGATAGCGATAGAGCGTCGGCCGGCTATAGCCCAGCTCCTCCATCAGCTCTTCCGGGGTCCATTCCAGACGGTCCTCGGTGAAAACCTCAAGGACCGCCTGAAGGCGTTCGAGACTGTTGACGGCCTTTTTTCTCAAGATGCTCCCGCTCTTTCCTGACGGCGCGCGACATCGACCGGCCGGACATACGCGGCAATAACGATAACTGCGAAAACTGCAATGGCAAGTGGTGCTACTCGGCGGCCTTCAGCGAAGGCAGGCGGCTGCCGCCAGGCGCGCTGACTGCCTCCTCCGTCGCGACCACGCGCCGGATCGCCGCCAGA
The DNA here is from genome assembly GCF_000732195.1 of Neorhizobium vignae. Taxonomy (GTDB): domain Bacteria; phylum Pseudomonadota; class Alphaproteobacteria; order Rhizobiales; family Rhizobiaceae; genus Neorhizobium; species Neorhizobium vignae. Next base: position 70,856 of record NZ_JNNU01000006.1, on the reverse strand, counting down.
TATTCCGCCTGGAGAGCCGTCGGCTGCCAGTTGCGGCGGGTGGTGATGCCGATCGACAGCGGCTTTCCGGGCACTTCGTAGTTCAGAAGCGCGAGGAACCCGGCCTTCAACTCGTGCCGGAGCTGATGGCGGGAGAGCAGCGCCAGCCGATCCGTCTGCATCAGGATACCCCGCAGAGCCGTCAGCGAGCCCGTCTCGACGGTCCCCTGCATCGGCGGTCCATCGGGAAACTTCGCCGCCAGGGCATCGAACGTGCTGCGGTTGGGCGTCCCCTTGCGCGCCACCACCCATGGATAGGAGGCAAGTTCGGCAAGCGAGACATCCGTCTTGCCCGAAAGCGGATGACCGGCACCCGCGATAACCGCCAGCCGAAAATCGAAAAGCGGTTCTTCGCTCAGTGTCGGCGTCAGGCGGCTGCGCAGCGCGCCGATCAGAAAATCGATATGTCCCATTTCCAGATCGCTGAGGAGCTGCTCGTAGCTGCCTTCGAGAATCTCGAACCGCGCCAGCGGATGGGTGAGGGCCAGCGAGGCAATGGCATCGGGCACGATGGTGGTGCGCGCCATAGGCAGCGCGCCGATCGATACCAGGCCGTCGAACTTGCCGCGCAGCTCCTGCACTTCCTCGGTGGCGTTGCCGAGCTCCTTCAGCGAAAGGCCGGCCCAGCGGGCAACGGCGCGACCGGCGCCGGTGAACCGCGTCGCGCGGCCATCGGCCTCAAAAAGGCTTGTGCCGAGGATTGCCTCCGCGTTGCGGGCCGTGCGCTGAACCGCGGCACCCGATTGCTCGAGGATACGCGCGGCACCCGGAAACCCTCCGGTCTGGGCAAAGGCCTGCAGGGCGCGCAGGTGGGAGATGGTCAGCCTTGCATCGGCACCGGAGCCGCGCGAACCCGAATCCGCCTGGAGCTTCTGGCAGCCGGTCCGGATAAGATCGAGCGCCCTGAGCGACCGGGCCTGGACGACCCGGCCTGCCGGCGTCGCCATCGCATGCCCCGGCCCGCGCTCGAGAAGCCGCGTTCCGAAGCGGTCTTCGAGGCGCGAAATCGCCTGCGAGGCCGCCGGCTGGGTCACGCCGACGATATCGGCCGCCCGCGTCAGCGAGCCGGTGCGCAGGCAGGCGCAGAAAAGACGGATATGGCGCAGATTGGGGTAGTCCACGTGCCTGTCCTCCCCTGCCTTTCTCCTCCCGGCAGCGGGTCGAAACGGTGCAAGTCCGGCACTTGCCCCGCCTCGGTTAATTCACGGTGCGACGTTGCGCTCGCCGGTCAGCTGTTCGTTCATCCATTCCGCGCTGGCACGGATGCCGCCGAGCGGGAAGACATGGATCTGCTGGATCAGGCTTTCCGGATGGGAAGCCTTGTAGTCGGCGATCTCGGTCAGCACTTCCGTCGGCTCGTAGGGAACCAGGAGCTTGCTGAGGTCCATCGCGCGCTTCTGCAGCACGCCGAGCGAGGGGCCGACGCCGCAGGCGATGGCGAACTTGATGAGTGTCTGCAGCTTGGTCGGCCCGGCAATCCCGAGATGGATCGGCAACTTGACCCCGGCTGCAGCGATACGCTCGGCCCAGGCGATGACCGGCTTGGCATCGAAGGCGAACTGCGTGGCGATCGCCATGTCCGCATCGGTGCGCTCGGAATAGGCCTGCTTGAACTTCAACGCCTCGTCGACGATCCTGTAACCGCCATCCTTGTCGATGTCCTTGTTGCCTTCCGGGTGGCCGGCGACATGCAGCCGCTTGAAGCCGTAGCGGTCGAACAGGCCGGTCTCGATCAGCTGGATGGAACTGTCGAAATCGCCGGCCGGCGTCGAGACGCCGCCGCCGAGCAGCAGCGCCTGGTCCACGCCCGCCTCGTTTCTGTAGCGCTTGATCCAGTCCTCCAGGATCGCATGGCTTGCAATGATGCGGGAGGGGAAATGCGGCATGACCGGGAAGCCGTCTTCGTGCAGGCGCCTTGCGGTGTGCACCATGTCCTCGATAGGAGTCCCGTCGATATGGGCGATATAGACCCGCGTACCCTTCGGCAGCAGGGCCTTGAAATCTTCGATCTTGGCCGCCGTGCGCGGCATGACTTCGATGGAATAGCCGTCGATAAGGTCCCTGAAGCTGGCCGGCTCCACGGACTTCTCTTCCTGCTTACCCCTGAAAAGATTCAAAAGTGCCATTGTTGATCCTCCCCCCGTTTAGCCAATGAAAAATGTCCGGTCAGACGGACGGAGCGGCGTGCGAGAACAACCCGTTCTCGCACGCCCATCGATTAGAGGGCCTTCTTTGTGCGCCAGCTTTCGGCGTAATTTTCACGCGCTTCCTGAGCGTAGGGCACGGCCGCGACACGAACGCGGATCTCGGCCTGCTTGTGGCCCTGCTCGACGGAGGTCTTGGAAGTGCCGCCATCCGGCTCGCCCCAGATGAGCGTCAGGATGTCGTTTTCCTTGATGTCGGCATCGACGACGCCGAGCGACAGCATGGACCGCTCGTTGTAGCTATAGCCGTTGAACATCGACAGGCCGACAACCTTGCCGTCCTTCAACACCTTGTCGAAGCTCGACGAAGCGTAGTTGGAGAGCGGGAAGTCGATCCACTTGGCGGCCTGCTCGCCCGGCTGGAAGGCCGAAGCGATGACCTTGACCACGTCGTCGGAATTCCACTCGAAGGTAACCTTGCGGCGCTGCGGGGTTGCCTTCTGCTTTTCGACGGCGGCGCGGCCGACGAAGTCGTGGTCGAACTTGACGTAGACGCCGTAACCCAGCTCGTAGGGGTTCAGGTAGTAGTCTTCGATATTGTCGGAAACGTAGCTGCCGCCGATCGAGCCCGAAGCTTCGTAACTCTGGGCGGAAAGCCAATCGCGATAGGCCTGCAGTTCGTCGCCAGTGTAGATCGCCGGAAGCGGCGACGGGATCCAGCCGGATTCCAGGGTGTTGGTGGCGTAGGCGCGGCTGCCGACCGGGCGCAGATCGACGCCTGCTTCTTCAGCGGCCTTGATGATGGCGGCACGGACTTCGTCCTTCTCCGCATAGGGACCCCAGATTTCGAGACCCGGAGCGCCGGCCATGCCATGACGCAGGGCCTGGACCTTGCGGCCGCCGACATTGATCCAGTCGACGTGGAAGAACTTGATTTCCGGGATCGGGCCGCCGTTCATCTTTTCGAAGACCTTCGGCGCATCCGGACCCTGGATCTGGAAACGGTAGTGGATGCGGGTGACGAGCTTGCCGTCCGGACGCGAAGGCGAACGCGGATCGTGGGTCAGCTTGACGTTATGCTTGCCGAGCGAGGCGTTATAGAGCAGCCAGTTGGCGGTCGGCGCACGGCCGACGAGGACGAACTTTTCTTCCGTTTCGCGGAAGATGATCATGTCGCCGATGACATGGCCGGCAGGCGTGACCGGAACATAGTGCTTGGCGCGGTCGACGCCGAAATTGGCAAAGCTGTTGATCGACAGGCTTTCCAGGAACTTGGCAGCGTCCGGGCCTTCGACGACCAGTTCGTCCATGTGATGCGACTGGTCGAAGAGAACCGCGCCTTCACGCCATGCTGCCTGTTCCGAACGCCAGTTGGAGAATTCCGGAGCCACGACCGGGTATACATAGATGCCGGTCTTGGAGTTGCGCAGATGCTCGACAGTGTTGCCCGCATCCTTCAAAACTTGAGTGAGATTGGCCTGAGTCACGGAATTCCTCCCTATGGTTTGTCTGTGGCTTGCGATGTCATGTATACATGACGGCATCGGAAGACAAATTCAAGGGGAAATATTCGGCAGGCTGACGAACGCCTCCGGATAGTAAACCGAAGGCCTCCGCGCATCAAAACTGCGGAAGGCAGACGTGTCTCAAGAGTTGAGGAGCACCAGGCCGGGCACGGTCAGCATCAGTTCCGGATCCTCGAACACGGCGTATTCGAGGTTCTTGCGGGCGATGCGGGCATGTTCGCGGGCAATGAATTCCGCCCGCGCGCCCTCGCGCCCGGCGATCGCCGACACCAAAGTGCGATGCTGCTCCTGCGCGATATGCAGCGACTGACGGAAGGCCGCCACATGGGCCCGGCCTGACAGGAAAGCCGACGGCGACGCGAACGGCAGCCGTGTCGCGCGCTCGACCTCCCGCTGGATCACCGTGCTGCCGGAAAGTTCGACCAGCACGGTATGAAACTTGGCATTCGCTTCGGAATAGGCTTCCAGATCCACATCGTCCGCGGCTTCGCCGAAACAATCGTCGAGCCGGGCCTGGATTTCCCGAAGCTGATCCAATCCGGCCTGGGAGACGCCGCGTTCGGCGGCAAGCCGCGCCGCGGTCCCTTCCAGCACGCCGCGCAACTCGATCGCATCGACGGCATCCGCATAGGTGAAGCTGCGGACCACGAAACCGCCATTCGCCAGCCGGTCGAGCAACCCCTCTTCCGCCAGACGGGACATCACCTCGCGGACCGGCGTCCGGGAAATCTGCAGCGTCTCGGCCAGCGAGACTTCGAAGAGCCGGGTGCCGCCGGGATAGTCACCGCTGAGGATTTTCTTGCGCAGCTCCATCAGCGCACGCATCGTGTGGGTCGTTCTCGAGGTCTCTTCCAAATCCGCACCTTTGCCTGAGACAAGCCGGCGCAACCTCCGCCTGTCGATCACAAATCTTAGCCATATCTGATGGATTGGCCAAGCCTCATGTATACAGGGATTTGGGCTGTGGATGACGGTGCGGGTTCGAGCGGAAAAAACATGCCGCGTATACACGGCAACGCGCTGAAGAGGCGAGCTTATTTGCCTTGACGCCGCGCCGAAAGAACCCGGGCAACTGTGTCCCTGAGATCGTCGGTCGGCTTCACGCCGCTTGCCGCCATCTCGTCCTGGATGGTGGCAATCTCGCGGGCAAGACCGCCGTTCAGCCCCAGCGCATCGAGCGTGACACCGCTTTCGCGCATCTCGGCGGCCCGGCGACGGCCGTGCCGGGTCGTGCGCTCGAACTGGTAATCCGGGAATTTCGACCAATCGAGACCCGGAAAGCTCTGGGAGAGCGAGGTTAAAATTTCCTCGAAGCAGCCCGAGGCCTCTGCCGCGAGCAGCGCCTCGACGGTAATCGCTTCCAGGCCTTTGACGAAAACGGACCGTACCATCTTGATGGCCGTCGCTGAACCGACCGCCTCACCAGCAACTTCCGCGCTGAAGCCCAGGCTTTGAAAACGCTCCAGAAGCTCGGCGGCGCTCTTGCCGGCAATCAGAACCGGCGTCGCATGGCCCTTCGGATGGACCGGGGCCATGACGGCCATGTCGAGATAGTCGGCGCCCGTCTCGTTGATCAGCGCGGCAGTCTCGCGCTTGCGGCCGGGGGAGACCGAATTGATGTCGATCAGCAGTGCGCCCTGGCCGAGATGCGACACGATCGACTGCGCGGCAATCAGGCTCTGGTCGGCCGTGACCGCGCTGAAGATCCACTCGGCATCGGCAAGACCCGCAGGCGACGCTTCCGGCCTGACGCCACGGCTTGTCATCGCCGTCTGCATTTCCCCCGCCTTTTCGGCATCGCCGAGCAGCAGATCATAGGCACGGAATTCGCCGTTCTTAAGCTTGGGCGCCAGGCTGTCATGGAAGGCACGTGCAGCTTCGCCAAAACCCAGAAATGCGATCCTCATGCCCGTGTCCTACTTTCAGTCGCCGAAAACAACGCCGTCGAAAAGCTTGCGCGCCGTGCGCAACACCGCCGCACGATGGACTTCGCCATCCTTCATGGTGGCGATGACGCTCATCTCGCCGGTCGGATGCTCGATCGACAACAGCTTCTCGTCACCTTCCGGGATGACGGCCAGTTCGGAAGCCGGACCTTCCGGCAGAAGGCAGGCGGTCGCAACGCTGACCGCGCCGAGCACGCCGATCGCATCATGGCACGTATGCGGGATGAAGGTGCGGGTCGAGATCGCCCCACCCGCCGTCGGTGCAGAGACCATGGTCATCTTCGGCACGGATTTCTTGGTGACGTCGCCGAGATTCATCATCGGCCCGGCCTTCAGCCGAATCGCCTCCAGCTTGGCGCGCAGTTCCTGGTTCGCTTCGAGATCCTTGGGGCTCGCGGTGCCGGTAATGCCAAGCACGTCGCCGCGCATGACGACGCAGGGCATGCCGTTGTCGATCAGCGTGCAGGCGATGCCGTCGATCACATCGACCGCGTTTCCGGTCGGCAGCAGCACGCCGCAGGAGGAACCGGCCGTATCCGCAAACACGATCGGCACCGGCGCGGAGGTTCCCGGCACGCCGTCGATCCGGGCCTCGCCCTTGTAGGTCGCCTGGCCACCGGGCGTTTCGATCGTCGCGATGGCGATCTGCCCGGTGTTTTCCATGAAGATCGAGACTTCGGTCTTTTCGCCCTTGACCGGCACCAGCCCGCGCTCGATCGCGAAAGGCCCGATGCCGGCAAGGATATTGCCGCAGTTCTGCGCGTCGGTGACGATCGGCTGATCGACGAAGACCTGCAGGAAGAGATAGTCGACATCGACCCCTTCCCGCTCGGACTTCCGGACCACCGCCACCTTGGAGGTGAGCGGATGGGCGCCGCCCATGCCGTCGATCTGGCGGGGGTCGGGCGAACCCATCACCCGCAGCAGAAAATTGTCGCGGTCGGCCGGCAGGTCGTCGGCTAGAAAATATCCGCCTTTGGACGTGCCGCCACGCATCCACATGCAGCGGATGCCGATTTCAGTTTCATTCATCTCGATCTCCCTTCTTCTCCCCAGCGGGGAGAAGGGAAAGCGGCCTCCACCGCTTTAGATATACTTCAGGCCTTTTTCGGCGAGCTTGCCGCGCATGTCGTAGATATCGAGGCCGAGTTCACCGGCGGCGAGCCGCTTGCGCTTGCCCTCTTCGGCGGCAACCCGGGCTTCCGCCTTCTTGGCAACCGCTTCGGCTTCCTCGCGAGCAACCACGCAGACACCGTCGTCGTCGGCAACGATCACGTCGCCGGGGCGAACATAGGCGCCGGCGCAGACGACCGGAATGTTGACGGAACCGAGGGTCTCCTTGACGGTACCCTGCGCATAGACCGCCTTCGACCAGACCGGAAACTTCATCTCGGTGAGATCGACCACGTCGCGCACGCCCGCATCGATGATCAGGCCCTTGCAGCCGCGCGCCTGGGCGGAGGTGGCAAGCAGATCGCCGAAATAGCCGTCTTCGCAGGGGCTGGTCGGGGCGAGCAGCAGGATGTCGCCGGCCTTCAGCTGCTCGATCGCCACATGCAGCATCCAATTGTCGCCCGGAGGGGCGGAAATGGTGACGGCGCTGGCAGCAAGGCGCGCGCCTGGATAGATCGGCCGCATGTAGCTGGCGAGCAGGCCCTTGCGGCCCTGCGCTTCATGGACGGTTGCGACGCCGCAGGCTGCCAGCCGGTCGATGACCGACTGATCCGCGCGCTCGATATTCTGGACGACGACCGACATCAGAGCTCATCCCCCATCAAAGTTCATCGAGAGTGCGCGGGAAGACCGACTGGAAGCCTTCCGCATGGGTGGACTTGCGTCCGCTGGCCTGGCCGCCGGAATTGCGCATGAAATGGTTCCCACGGTTCTCGGCGACGTTCTTGTAGAAGTCCCAGAGGTGTTCCTGGCCTTCCATGCACTGAATGGCCGCCCACTTCTTTTCCCAGACGGGCGAGATGTCGAGGAAGACGTCCGGCTTCCATTCCATCTGTTCGGTCTGGTGCGGCTCGAACAGATAGAGTTGCGGCGCGCCAAGGATCTTTTCGCCGGGATTGTGGCCCCAGGCCTGGGCGATCATGCGGGCTTCGATTGCCACCTGCGTCGCATACATGTGGTCGGTATTGTAGGGGTCCCACTTGGAGTGGGAGAGCATGAATTCCGGCTGAACCTTGCGGATCACGTCGACCAGCTTGAACTTGGCGTCCTGATCGACGACCAGAGGATAGTCGCCGAGGTCGAAGAACTGGATGTCGGTGACATCGAGTGCCTTTGCCGCGTTTTCCGCTTCCCTGCGGCGCTCGGTCTTCACCTTTTCGAGCGTCATGCCCGGGTTCTTCCAGAGCTTGGCGCTTTCGCCGCGCTCGCCATAGGACAGGCAGACGACGGTGACGTCATAGCCCTTCTCCTCGTGAAGCGCGATCGCGCCGCCGCAACGCCAGACGAAATCCGCCGAATGCGCGCTGATGACCAATGCTGTCTTTGCCATGGGATGCCTCTTGACTTACTTGTGTGCCACCGGCGGCGTGCCGTGCGTGTGGAAGGTTTCGATCGTCTTCATGCCCCAGGCCTGGCCCTTCTTGCGGTCCGCTTCGGTCCAGACCACCGGCTTCCAGTCCGGCCGCAGGATCAGGCGGGCGCCTGCATTGGCGAGCTCGACGCGGTTGCCGGCGGGCTCCCAGACATAAAGGAAGAACGTGCCCTGGATCGCGTGCTTGTGCGGACCGGATTCGATGTGGACGCCGTTTTCCAGGAAGATGTCGGCGGCGCGCAGGATGTCCTCGCGCTGGTCGCAGGCATAGGTGACGTGGTGGAAACGGCCATGCGAACCGGTATGGTCCTCGGAGCAGGCAAGGTCATAGGTCTTGTTGTTGATGGTGAACCAGCAGCCGCCGAGACGGCCGTTGTCGAGCTGGATCATCTCGGTAACCCGGCTGCCCAGAGCCGTGGTCATGAACTCGCGGATCAGGCTGACATCGGCAGCGAGCAGATTGACGTGGTCGAGGCGGCGCGGGCATGCGCCGCGGCCATGGTAACGCTGGGCGATGTTCTTCAGCGCCGGCTTTTCTTCCGGCGGCGCCACATATTCCCTGGTGTCCCAATAGAGCTCGAACAGATGGCCATCGGGGCTCTTGAACTGATAGGCCCGGCCGTGGCCGAGGTCCCCGTCTGTCCAGCCGACGCCCCAGCCCTTTTCCTCGATCACCTTGACGCGACGCTCCAGCGCTTCCGCGGACGACGTGCGATAGGCGATATGACCGACACCGGTCGTGTGATGCCTGGTGAGCTTCAGCGTGTGGAACTCGTAGTCGTCAAAGGCGCGCAGATAGACGCTGTCGCCTTCGCGGCCGCTTTCGGTCAGCCCGTAGACACGGGTGAAAAAGTCGAGCGACTCGTCGAAACGGTCTGAATAGAGCTCGACGTGGCCGAGATGGGCGACATCATAACAGGGTTCGGTCATGGCTTTTCCTAGATGGTCGATCTATCGCGCCCGGCGGACAGGCGCATTCTCCTCCAAAAATCGAGCCCGCGTCCTCCACTCCAACACGGCCGGCGCATGGGCGCCGCAGCTTGGCATGAAGACATAAAAGCAGATCGGCAGCCTGACGAATAGGTTCTGCTGACGCGGCATAAGTTTTGGTTGAGATCAGGAAAAGCTGCTCGGCGAATGGCGAGCGAAGACGGGACGCTAAAGGCCCAAAGAAAACGGCGCGGCGGTAGGACCGCCGCGCCGGAAGACATTACCCGGCGATATAGGGCGCAATTTCGTGATAGCCGCGCCAGATCATCTCGAGCGACACGTAAAGGATGACGGCAAGACCGACATAGGCAATCCAGCGATGCCTGTTGAGCAGGCGGGCGATGAAGCTTGCAGCAATGCCCATCAGCGCGATCGAGAGGACCAGGCCGAAGATCAGGACTTCTGGATGTTCATGAGCAGCACCCGCAACGGCGAGTACGTTGTCGAGCGACATGGAGACGTCGGCAATGACGATCTGCCAGGCGGCCTGGGAGAAAGTCTTGCGCGGCGCACCACCCGCGACCGTACCGTCGGCATTGAGGTCTGCATTCTGCAGCGCTTCGTTGGCTTCGTCCTCATGCTGATGGGGCGTGCGCAATTCGCGCCACATCTTCCAGCAGACCCAGAGAAGCAGGACACCGCCAGCCAGCAGCAGGCCGACGATCTGCAGGAGCTGGGTGGTGGCAAGCGCGAAACCGATACGCAGCACGGTCGCTGCGATGATACCGACCAGAATGGCTTTGGACCGCTGTTCCTTCGGCAGGCCGGCAGCGGCAAGGCCGATGACGATCGCATTGTCGCCGGCCAGCACGAGGTCGATCATGATAACCTGCAGGAGGGCGGACAATGCCTCCGGCGTAAAGAATTCCATCATTTGGCACCCAATCTCTCAAAGGCGGGAGTGCCCGCGAGTGGACCGAGACGACCTTGAGACGCTCACGACCTGCATTTCCGCCTGTCGTAGGTCACCACCGTTGTCGTCACGTGATTTCCACGAACACCAGGCACCCAAGTTGGACTAATCCAGTCCGACATCACAGCTCAAGCATGAACTGTCAGAGGGGCCCGGTCCTGGTGGCGTGAGATTTAGCGGCATGATCGCAGAAACTCAAGTGGCGAGTTTATGAAACAGCTGGTTTTGGGCCGTTTTCGCCTGGGATCGTTGACGATCTGTTGTAATCTGTCCACAGCGCCAAGAGCCGCATCGATGAACGTGGCCCCCTGGCTTGCAGCGGACCACACCGAGATTACGAAAGCGTGGGGTCGAGCTTGTCGCGCAGCCAGTCGCCGACAATGCTGATCGACAGGGTGGTCAGCATGATCACGACCGACGGAGCGAGCATGATCCAAGGCGCCCGGGTCAGGTATTCGCGGCCGAAACCGACCATGTTGCCAAGGCTCGTCTCCGGCGGCTGGACGCCGAGACCGAGGAACGACAGGCCGCTTTCCATCAGGATGATTTCCGGAAACGTCAGCGTCATCGAAACGATCAGCATCGAGGCGACGTTCGGCAGGATATGATGGAAATAGACCCGTGCCGGCGTCGCGCCTAGCTGCACGACGGAGGCCGCATACCCTTGCGAGCTCGCCGAGATCGCCAGGCCGCGGGCAATGCGGGCATAACGCTCCCAGCCGTAGAAACCCATGAGGCAGACCAGCAGCACCATCGAGGAGCCGAAGAAGGCGAGCACGGCGAGCGACATGATCAGGAACGGCAGCGCCGCCTGGAAATCGGCGAGCACCAGCACGAGATGTTCGACCGCACCCCGGAACTGCGCAGCCGCGAAACCGAGCGCCGTGCCGAATACCGCCGAAAGGATCGTGGCGCCGAAGGCGATGATCAGCGACACCCGGACCGACTGGAGGAGGCGCGAAAGCACGTCGCGGCCGAGTTCATCGGTGCCGAGCAGATGCTTCAGAACGCCCGGGCGGGAAAGGCGGCTCGACAGGTCCATGGCGGTGATGTCGTAGGGGCGGATCTGGTCGGCGAAGATCGCAACCACCACCACGGCCGCCAGCCAGAGAATGCCGAGACCGACGGTGAACGGCACGTTGCGGCGCAGACGCGTGATGAAGGTCGCGTACCAGCCGGGTGTCCGAGAGGTTTCCGACAGATTGATCGTAGCCATATCTCTTTGTCCTCAATGCGCCGCGTTGGAGCGAAGGCGGGGGTCGAGCCAGCCGTAGAGCAGATCGACGACGAGGTTCGAAACCACCATGGTGGCTGCGATGTTCAGCAGGATGCATTGGACGACGGCAAGGTCGCGGTTGCTGACCGATACGATCAGCAGGCGGCCGATGCCCGGCCAGGAGAAGATCGACTCGACCACCACGGCACCGGCGATCAGCGAGCCGACCATGAAGCCGACGATCGTGACGATCGGCACGGCCGCGTTCGGCAGCGCATGGTTCCAGACGACGTCATGCCATTTCAGGCCCTTGGCGGAGGCGGTGCGGATATAGGGCTGGCCCATCACCTCGATCATTGCGCTGCGCGAAAAGCGGGCGAGGATGCCGATGCCGCCGATGCTCATGGTCACCGTCGGCAGGATGCCGTGCACCCAGGTGTCCTGCCCGCCGGACGGCAGCACGCCGAGGGTGACCGCAAAGATCAGCACCAGCAGGAGACCCATGACGAAGGACGGGATCGTGAAGCCGAGGACCGCGAGCAAAATCACGCCGCGATCGGCAAAACTCTGGCGATGCAGCGCCGCATAGACGCCGGCCGGGATGCCCAATGCCAGCTTCAGGAGCAGCGCCGGCAGGGTGAGCTGCAGCGTCGCAGGCACGCGCTGCAGAACCAGATCGAGCGCCGACGCCTTGTCGCGCATCGATACGCCGAAATCGCCGCTGAAGATCGATTTGATATAGGCGAGATATTGAATCCAGAGCGGCTGGTCGAGCCCCCAGGAGCGACGGAACGCATCGACGGCCTCCTGCGGCACGTCCGGGCCGAGCATGACCTGCGCCGGGTCGCCCGACATGCGCAGCACCACGAAGGCGAAGGTGACGACGGCAAAGATGGTGATCATTGCCCTGAGGATTCGGACGGCTATGAAGCGGATCATCAGGAACTCCTCAGGCCGCAATCGCGGCGGCTTCGCCAGCCACCACATGACAGGCAGCCGTGCGGCCATTGCCAATCGGGCGAAGCTGCGGCACGACTGCGCGGCAGACGTCCTGCGCCAGCGCGCAACGGGGGTGGAAAGCGCAGCCGGACGGACGATTGGCCGGGTTCGGCGGCTCGCCCTGAAGAATGACGCGCCCTTCGAGGATCTTGCCCGGCACCGGCACGCTGGAAACCAGCGCCTTGGTATAGGGATGCTGCGGCGACTGGAAGATCACGTCGGAAGAGGCCTCTTCGACGATCCGGCCGAGATACATCACCGCCACCCGGTCGGCGATGTTGCGCACCACCTTGAGGTCATGGCTGATGAACACCATGGCGATGCCGTTCTGCTCCTGCAGGTCCCGCAGCATGTTGACGACCTGCGCCTGGATGGAGACATCGAGCGCGGAAACCGGCTCGTCGCAGACCAGAAGCTTCGGGCGTGCGGCGAGCGCACGGGCAATCACGGCGCGCTGCCTCTGGCCACCCGAGAGTTCGTGGGGGTAACGCCCGGCCTGATCCGGACGCAGGCCGACGGCCGTCATCAGTTCGGCAATCCGGGCCTGCTGGTATTCTTTCGGAATGAGCTTGTGGATTTCCAGCGGCTCGCCGATCTGCCTGGCGATCGTCACGCGCCGGTCGAGCGCCGCCAGCGGATCCTGGTAGACGAACTGCATCTTCGCGCGCAGCGCGCGCCATTCCGGCGTCTTCAGGTGCGGCATCGGCTTGCCTTCGAACCGAACCTCGCCGCCCTGTGCGGCGTCTATGCCGAGCAGCATCCGCCCGAGAGTCGACTTGCCCGAGCCGGATTCGCCGACGACGCCGAGCGTTTCGCCGGGCTTCAGCGCCAAGGAAATCCCGTCCACGGCACGCACGGGATGCGGCTGTGCAAACACCCCGCGGCGGATCTTGTAGACGCGAACGAGATTGTCCGCTTCGATGAGCGCGGTCAAAGCAGCATATCCTCGGTCACTCTGTTTCTGGGCTCGGCAGGCTCGTTTGCCGGCACCGGCCGGAAGCAGGCGAGCTGCCGGCCATCGGCCGATGTGACAAGCGCAGGGCGCTCGACACGACAGGCTTCGACCGCGCGAAAACAGCGCGGCTGGAAGGAACAGCCTTCGGGGAGATGTCTCGGGTTCGGAACCGTGCCCGGGATCGGGATAAGCCGCTGGCGGGGGCCGTCGATCCGGGGGATCGCGTCGAATAGGCCGCGCGTATAGGGATGGCGCGGCTCGGAAAAGAGCTGCGCGACGCTGCCCTCCTCGACGATCCGGCCGGCATACATGACGCAGACCCGTTCGCAGACCTGGGAAACGGCGCCGAGATCGTGGCTGATGAACACCGTCGCCATGCCGGTCTCGGCCCGCAGCTGGATCAGCAGGTCGAGGATCTGCGCCTGGATCGTCGCGTCGAGCGCCGTGGTCGGCTCGTCGGCGATCAGCAGGTCCGGCTCGCCGGCAAGCGCCATGGCGATCATCAGCCGCTGACACTGGCCGCCCGAAAATTCGTGCGGATAAAGATCGAAACGGCGGCGGGCATCGGGAATGCCGACCATGTCCAATAGCCGCAGCGCCTCTCTCCGGGCCGGGTCGCCTCTCAGGCCGCGATGCAGCGACAGCGCCTCGACGATCTGAGCGCCGATCCTCAGCACCGGATTGAGCGAGCTCGACGGGTCCTGGAAGATCATCGCGATCCGGCCGCCCCGCACCTGTTCGTAGACCTCGCGCGGGCCGCCGGCGAGTTCCTGCCCCTCGAGCCGCACGGAACCGGTAACGCTCGCCTTGCCGGGAAGCAGTCCCAGCGCCGCGAGCCACGTCACCGACTTTCCGCACCCCGATTCTCCGACGAGACCGAGCGCTTCGCCCCGGCCTACATCGAGATCGATACCGTGCAGAACCTGGACGCCGTCGAAGGCGACCTTCAGGCCACGCAACTCCACCAGATTGGACGATGCTCTATCCATATCCCGCCATACTCCTGCCTGCCGCCGTTTCCGGACCGAAGACATTGCCGTTCTTGAAAACAAATGCTCCGGCGGCCGCATGGTCGCCGGAGCAGGGGAGAACGATCCGGTCAGATCGCCCAGTTGGAGGAGCGGAAGTCCATCGCGAAGGCCGGAGCGGCCTTCCACTTGAGCGACGACTTCATGCCCGTGAACACGGCGTTCTGGTGCAGGACCTGATAGACGGGGTCTTCGCGCTCGGCGATTTCCAGCATGCGGGCGATCGCCTTCTTGCGCAGCGCGCGGTCGGTGGAGGTTTCCATGACCTGCGCAAGCTTGTTCATTTCAGCGTTCGTCCAGTCCTTCTTCTGCTGGACTTCGCCGTTCGGGCCGAACTGCACGACAAGCGGGGTGATCGGGTCGTTGATCGTGTTGGAGGCCGACCAGTCACGGACGCCCTTGACGCCTGCCGGATCGTGGATCTGGCCCCAGTTTTCCTTCATCTCGATCTGCACGTTGATGCCGACCTGCTTCCACATCTCGACCATGATCTGGCCGTTGGCCGTCTGGTTCGTGTAGTAGTTGTTGAGCAGGCGATACGGGATCGGATCACCCTTGTAGCCGGCCTGCTTGATGAGGTCCTTGGCGAGCTGCGGATTGAATTCCGGAGCGGCCCAGCCTTCGATGAACATGTCCGAAGTCCGGAAGGATTCGAACTGCAGACCGGCCGGGGTGACCGTCTGGCCGGCCCAGAGCGCATCGACGATCGCCTTGCGGTCGATCGAGTGCGTCATCGCCCGGCGCATCAGCGGGTTGGCAAGGATCTGGTTCTGAGTGTTGAAGACCGAAACGCGGTGGTTCCAGATGGTCGAGCTCTGGACTTCAAAGCCCTTGGCAGCCTTGACCGTGGCGATCTGGTCGGGCGGCAGGTCGCAGGCGAAGTCGTATTCGCCGGAGAGCAGGCCGTTGACGCGCGAGGCGACTTCCGGAACTTCGACGAAGCGGATCTGGGCGAGCGGCGGACGGCCACCCCAGTATTGATCGAAGGCGACGAGCGTCAACGAGACATCCGGCTTGTATTCGGCAACCATGTAGGCGCCGGTCGTGATCGGCTTGCGGGACCACTCGGTAAAGGACTTGGCTTCGTCCCAGGCGCGACGGTTGGTGATCTGGCTGCCGCCGGAATAGAGGCGACCTTCCATCGTGACGTCCGGCGTCGCGTTGTGGAAACGGACGGTGTACTTGTCGACGGCCTCGACGCCGGCAAGAGCCGGCCACAGACGGCGGCCAACGCCGGGAACGGAAGCCGGCAGTTCCTTGACGGTGGTCGGCTTGTGCTCGGATTCGAAGATCGTCTTGCCGCCGGCCGGCTCGGTATTGCCGAACACACGTTCCCTGGAGAACGAGAACACGACGTCGTCGGCCGTCAGCTCGTCGCCGTTGTGGAACTTGACGCCCTGGCGCAGCTTCAGTTCCAGCGTTTTGTCGTCGATGCGCTTCCACTCGGTTGCGAGACCCGGAAGCGGACCCTGGTTGCCCATCCAGTTGCGCAAGATGAGACCTTCCCAGAGGTTGGGGAAGAAAACGCGCTCGCCGACATTCGACTGTTCGTGCCAGACATCCAGCGAATTGTTGTTGGTGATCTTCTGGACGGCGATGGTGATCGACGGACGCTTGTCGCTCTGGGCGATCGAGAAGCGCGGCAGGATCAGCGAACCGGCAGCGGCCCCGGCAAGGCCGAGCGTGCTGCGGCGGGTGAAGTTGACCATGGAAATAGTCCTTTGGCTTCGGGTTAATGGACGAGCTCGATCAGCCCCTGCGAGCTTGAGCGGTGACGGCTGAGGGGTTCGCTGAGCTTGGCCCGCCAACGGCACGCCATCCGCTCGGGCTGCGGCCGTGAAAGCCGCTCGCCCTGATTCACGTCGATAAGAAGCGTATTATTGCCGCTCACGAATACCCCCTGATTTGCAGGGGCTATTTGGCCAGCCCGTGTATCAGTTCCGTGACGCTAACTTGGCGATTCGATGAAATTGAACACGGATGCAAATTTCATCATCCCGCGTTACAAATGTAATATTGCCGACACAAAATTCTGAGATGACGCCCTCTGCGTTGATTTTCTTCCGGCGCATCCCCTCCCCACATTTCCTTTTGTTTTAATGGAGTTTTCCATGTCCTCCCTTCCCGTGATCGGCGCCGCCATGACGCTTGGCGAGCTCGAAATTCACCGTGATTGGCTTTTCGAAAAACAGCGCGATCTCGAACTTCAGGATTTTACCACCGGTGACGTTCTGAACGGCGACTGGGCGCCGCTGGCCGAGCGCGCCAGGAAGCTGCTCGACGGTTTTGAAGGCCGACTCGGCATCCACGGCCCGTTCTGGGGCTTCACCATCGCTTCCCAGGATCCGGATATCCGCGCCGTCGTCGCCAAGCGCCTGAAGCAGGGCCTCGACGTCTGTGCAGCGATCGGCGCAACCCAGATGGTCGCCCACAGCCCCTACACGACCTGGTCCTACAACAACCTCGACAACAACAAGGGCGAGGGCGAGCGCGTCGTCGAGCATGTACACCTGACGATGCGCGATGCCGTCAGGCAGGCCGAGGATATCGGCGCCGTCATCGTCCTGGAAAATATCGAGGATATCGACCAGCATATCCGCGTGGCGCTCGCCGACAGCTTCAACTCGCCGGCCGTCGCAGTCTCGATCGACACCGGCCACGCGCATTACGCGCACGGCTCCACCGGCGCTCCGCCGGTCGATTATTATGTGAAGGCTGCCGGCAACCGCCTGCAGCACGTCCATCTGCAGGATGCCGACGGTTACGCTGACCGTCACTGGGCGCTCGGCGAAGGCAATATCCTCTGGCCGTCGGTCTTCCAGGCACTTGCCGATCTCACCAGCAATCCGCGCCTGATCGTCGAGATCAAGGACAAGTCGAAGATTCCGGCTTCGGTCGAGTATCTCGCATCGCTCGGCCTCGGCCAGTAAGCCAGACTTTAGACGCTCACGCCCCGGCGCACTGCGCCGGGGTCACCGCAGTTCCGGCGACATGTCCCGCAGGTGCGACTGGGTGGCGAGGATATCCCCCACCATCATATCCCGTGCGAGCGCGCCGTTGCGCTCTCGAAGCGCCGCGACGATCCGGAAATGATAGGACGAGAACGGGTACACGACGCCCTTGTCGAATTCCTTTTCCACGTAATTGGTCAGCATCCGCATGTAGGGGCCGAACCGCAGCCAGAGCATTTCGATGTGCTGTGGCAGCACTTCGGAGCGCGATGCCTCGTAGATGCCGAAATGGAATTCCTGGTTCTTGCGCAGCATGCCATAGACGTCACCAGCCTTGCCGGTCTCGTCATGCTCGCGGGCGAGCGCTTCCGAACGGTCGATGTCCTCGTCGGTCATATGCGCTGCGGCGAGTTCCGTCGCCAGACCCTCGAGCGCGATGCGCGCCTGGCAGAGATCGTCGAGCCGCTCGCGGGAAACCGCCGGCACCCGTGCCGATCCGTTATGGCCGATCTCCAGCCCGTTCTCCGCCGCGAGCCGTCTCAACGCCTCACGCACCGGCATGTGGCTGGTGCCGAACTCGGTTGCCAGCGACGAAATGGTGATCGCCTGCGCCGGAGCGAAGGAACCCCACATCAACGCCCGGCGCAACTGTTCGTAGACCGTATCCTGAACAGTCACGCGCGACGTGACCTTCAAAAGCCCGCTATCCGCCATCCTTGTCCTCTGATCCATTCCTATCACAACCAGGCCTCGCATAACGGGCCGCGCTCTTCAAGTCTCCCGGCGTCCGGCCATCTCCTGTTCGCGACGCGTTTCCCCTTGATCAAATGCCGATGACACAATAGAACATTTGAAAGTTTGATCAAATGCTCATTAGGCTTCGAGCAAACATAAATTGGGGAGGCTTATTGTCACCTGTAACCCTCTTCATCGGTCGACACCCAGGGAGAATCCATGAACACGCATGTTACGGCAGGCGACAACCTCGCCAAGGCCTTTCCGGTCGATGAACTCAGGCTGAAATTTCCGGCCCTCCAGAAATACAAGGACTTCATCTTCTTCGAAAATGCCGGCGGCGCCCAGGTGCCCCAGGCCGTCGTCGATGCCGTCGCAGCCCATCTCGTCGATTGCAACGTGCAGCGCATGGCTCCTTATCTGCACAGCCAGGGCGTCGATCGCACGATCACCGAAGCCCGTATCTCGGTAGGCCTGCTGGTCAATGCCTACCGCCCGGAAGAGATCTCCTTCGGCCTCAACGCCACATCCTTCATCCGCCTCGTCAGCCTCGGCATTGCCAAGATGCTGCAGGAGCGCAACGAGATCATCGTCACCGACATGGACCATGACGCCGACATCGCCACCTGGATGGCGCTGGAAGCCGACGGCGCCAAGATCGTCTGGTGGAAGATGCGCGAAGACGGCATGCTGCATACCGACGATTTAAAACCGCTCCTGAACGACAAGACCCGCCTCGTCGCCTGCACGGTCACCGCCCATTCGATCGGCACGGTCGTCGATGTGGCGACCGTCGGCAAACTGGCGCACGCGGCCGGCGCCGAGGTCTTCCTCGACTGCGTGCATTACGGCCCGCACGCGCTGATCGACGTTCAGGCCTGGGATTGCGATTATCTCGTCTGCTCCGGCTACAAGAACTTTTCCCCGCATATGGGATTCCTCTGGGGCCGCTATGATGCGCTGGTCAAACTCCCCACCTTCAAGGAAGACTTCATTCCGGACGTTCCGCCCTACAAGATCGAGGTCGGCACCTTCACCTATGAAAACGTCGCGGGCATGAACGCCGCCGTGCTTTACCTCGAGGACCTCGGACGCAGGTTCCTGCCCGACGGCGAACATTCCCGCCGCGATGCGCTTGCCGCCGCCATGGGCGCCATCCGTGCCTACGAGCAGACGCTGTCGAAGAAGATGCTGTCGGTGCTGAAGAAGCACGGCGCCACGATCTACGGCGTTTCCGATGAAAACCAGGTGGAAAAGCGCGTTCCAACGATCTGCTTCAACGTTCCGGGCCTGACGCCGCAATACCTCTCCGCCGAACTCGGCAAGAACAGCATCGGCAGCCGCGACGGTCATATGTTTGCGCCGCGCCTGATGAAGCGCCTCGGGCTCACCATGGAAACCGGCTGCATGCGGGTCTCCATGGTCCACTACAACAAGGTGGAAGAGATCGACCGCTTTGACACGGTGCTCGGCGAGATCATCGCTAAGGCCAGGTAATGCAAAGATCTCCGCGGGACTCGTTCCCGCGGAGATCTTCATCTCATTTGAGGTGATGGTAGCGGCGCCGGAAATAAACGAGCGCTTCTTCATCCGCCGGTCCATGGGCGACCCCGACGACCCGGCAGAACAGCACGTGATGCGTGCCGCTCGCGACCGCATTTTCCACTTCGCAATCGAACGAGACGATCGCGTCGGTCAGCCGCGGCGAGCCCGTCGCGCCGAGCACCCAGTCACCCACCGCGAACCGGTCGCCCTGCGGTGTCGCTCCGCCAAAGAGTTTTGACATCGCTTCATGGTTGGAGGCGAGCGTATTGACGCACAGCACCCGGTTTCTCTCGAACATTCCGGCGACAGAGCTCGACCGGTTGAGGCAGACGAGAAGCGTCGGCGGCCGGTCCGTCACGCTGCAGACGGCCGAAGCGGTAAAGCCCGCAAGCCCGCCGGGGCCGTCGGTGGTGACGATGTTCACCGCCGCCGCCAGACGCGCCATGCCTTCCCGGAAGACGAGCCGTGTCGCTTCCACTTCGTCGTTCAAAATATCTACCGTCATTCGACCCTTAGCCCCGCCTTCCTCAACAAAGGCATGACGCGATCACAGAAGAAAGGCAGCTCATAGGTGTAGTTTACGAAGGACATGGCAATACCGGAATATCCCTGTTCGGAGATCGCAATCATGTCTTCGACTATCTTTTCCGGTGTGCCGACCAGCGGATAACCGCCCGCGCCGCCCGCAAACCGCTTGCGATAGAGATCGTAGGCGCTTTTGTCATGCGATTGGGTGAACTCCTTCTTGCCGGCCATATGCGCATCGACCGCCGCGTGATCGGCCATCGTCACCGCATAACGCTCGTAATAATCTTCCGCCTCCTGTTGCGTTTCGCGGCAGACGACGTGGCAGACCGTATAGGCGCCGACATCGCGACCGAGCTTGTCCGCCCGGCTCCTGATGTCTTCGACATGCTTTCCGGCCTCGGAAATCTCGGTGAAGGTGGTGAACAGATATTCGCAGTTCTTGGCCGCGAAATCCCGCCCCGGCCCGCCGAAGGCGGCATTCATGGTCACCGGCCGCGGCGACTGCAGGCTGGCTGGCCGGCTGACGACATCCTTCAGCTTGTAATAGGTGCCGTCAAAGTCGAATGGCGCGTCCGACGTATAGGCCCGCTCCATGATCTCCAGCCATTCGTCGGCCTGGTCGTAGCCCTTTTCGACCAGCGGCACGCCGAACATGCCGAATTCCTTCGGGTTCCAACCGCAGACGATGTTAAGACCCGCCCGGCCGCTGCTGATATGATCTACCGTCGCCAATGCCTTCGCCGCGTATAGCGGATGCACGAGCGGCACATGCACGGTCATGAACAGCCCGATGCGCTCGGTGACGGAAGCAAGGCCGGCGGCCCAGGTGAACGTCTCGAACGACCATTCGCGCACCCGGTTCTTGCCGCCGAACCCCTTCCAGCGGGCGATCGGCAGGAAGAAGTCGAGCCCGCCGCGATCGGCGATCTGAACGGCGTTGAGATTGTCCTCCCAGCGCGCCTGCCAACGTTCCGGCACGTCGGTAATCGCAAGCCCCCCGTCCGCATTCGGCGAAAAGACGCCGAGTTTCAGTTTGCTGGGGCCTTTCAGCGGATGCGGCTTGATCATGCTGTTCCTCTCTTTTGTATTCTTCTGCGGACGGGACGCGCGGTCTGCGCCTCCTGCAACTGGCGCCGTCGGACGGAGAGATAGGCTTCTTCCGCCGCAAACATGAAAAGCGTCATGCGGTCCTGAACCATCAGCGGATCGTGCGCGAGGAAGGCTGCATGAATGCGGGAAAGACCGTCGATATACTGATAGGCGGCACCCGGATCGGCGAACGTGCCGAGCCGCACGGACTGGAAATAATCGATGAAGCGGGAAATCGTCGCCGCCATATGCGGATTGTTGACCGCCTTCAGCCAGGCATTGCGAAAATCGACATTGGCCGCCAGCAGGGCAGGAATATCGCTTTCGCTCAGCGCCAGCTCCACCCGGTTCATTGCGGCCGTGATCTCCGCCTCGATCTCGGGCGTCATGTCGCGGGCCGCACAGGCCGCAGCGCGGGGCTCGAGCTGGCGGCGCACCTCGAAAAGCCCGGAAATGTCCTCAAGGGACAATTCCCGGACTGCAAAGCCCCGCGTCGTGCCGACGAGATAACCTTCCGACACCAACCGCAGCAGCGCCTCGCGGGCCGGCATGCGGGAAATGCCGTGGGCATTGGCGATCTCGGTATCCACCAGGCGATCGGTCGGCGAAACGGCGCTGCGCTGCAGCTTCAGCCGCAAGTCGGCATAAATCGCATCCACCAGATTGTCGTTCGGCTTCAACATCGAAATCTCCTGCTGAAATCGTATACTGATTTTGCCTTATATCAAGCGAATTTTCCTACAATCCAGGCAGGTAACCTATTTTATGTAATTTTCAGTATACTGTTTAATTCGCTTGCAGCTCCAGGAATTTTAGGCTTAAACTTTAATTTGGCGCAGGTTTCAAAGCCGTTCCGGCAAATTTCATAGGGCATCCGATGAGCGACTTCCGCAGAAAATGTATCGGTCATGAGCGCGTCATCGGCACATTCGCGGCGATCCCACATCCGGTCGCAATCGAGGTGACGGCTGCGGCGGGCCTCGACTTCATCTGCATCGACGCCGAACATGCTCAGATCGGCCGTGAGCTGATCGAAAATCTCGTCCGCGCCGCCGATGTCCATCGCGTGCCCGCCATGGTGCGCGTTCCGGGCCACGCCCCGGAATCGATAGCCGGCGTGCTCGACGCCGGAGCTGCCGGCGTGCTGGTGCCGCGGGTCTCGAACGCCGCCCAGGCCAAGGCCGCCGTTCTGGCGACCCGTTATCCGCCGATCGGCGAACGCGGCGTCGGCCCGGGACGTGCCGCAGGCTACGGCTACCGTATTCCCGACTATCTGAAATCGGCGAATGAAAGCCTCGTCCTCGCAATTCAGGTCGAGACCGCCGAAGGGCTCGCCAATGTCGAGGAAATCGCCGCCGTCGAGGGCATCGACGTGGTCTTCATCGGCCCCGGCGACCTCTCAGTCTCGATCGGCGCGATGGGGCCGGATGGAGCCGAGAAGCTGGATGCGGCCATTCTGACGATCACCAAGGCTGCACGCAAAGCGGGCAAGGCCGTCGGCATCTTCCGCCCCTCCCCCGATGACGTCGGAAAATGGTCGGAAGCCGGCATAAGCTTCTATCTGCTCTCAAGCGATACGAGGTTCCTCGGCGCCGGCATCGCTGCCGACGTCGCCGCCGCGCGCTCCGCCTAGGCTGCATCAATTTTCCAGGGAGTGACGACGTGAAAGCCATCCAGTACAGCGAGCACGGCCCGGCCGATGTGATGCACTATGTCGATCTGCCCGATCCGGTCGCCGGACCGGGCCAGATCCTGGTGAAGCTCGAGGCTGCCAGCGTCACGCCTTTCGACTGGAAACTCCGCGCCGGACACCTGCAAAGTCACTTCACCCTGCCGATGCCGAGCGTGCCCGGCCGCGACGGTGGCGGCACGGTGATTTCCGTCGGCGACGGCGTCACCGAGTTCGAGGTAGGCGACCGGACCGCGGTCATGGCCGGCGCCTTCGCACAAGGCGGCTATGCGGAAATGATCGCAGTCGATGAAAAGCATGCTGTCAAAATTCCGGACAACCTCTCGACCGTCGATGCGGTGGCGCTGACCAATGCCAGCTTGAGCACCTGGATCGCGGTGCGGACTGCCGAAGTCAAATCCGGCGACAGGGTTCTCGTCCATTCCGGTTCAGGCGCAGTCGGCGGATTGCTGGTCCAGCTCTGCCACCATCTCGGCGCCCACGTTACCGCTACCTGCCGCTCGACCAATCGCGACTACGTGCTCGGCCTCGGCGCCGACCGCGTCATCGCCTATGACGAGGAAGACTTTTCCGAACTCTTGCTCGATCAGGATATCGTCTTCGAGCTGATGGGCGGCGAAGTCCACGACAAGTCCTACAAGGTGCTCAAGAAGGGCGGCCATATGGTCTGGCTGGTCGCCGATCCGATCAGGGATCGCGGCGAGGAATTCGGCGTCAAGGTCACCCGCGCAATGATCACCGACGACAAGCAGGCCCTTCAATCGATGATGGATCTCGCCGGCGCCGGCCTGCTCAAGCCCCAGGTCGCCCGCACCATGCCGCTGTCGGAAGCGGCCGAAGCCCATCGCCTGATGGAAAAAGGCGCCATTTCGCGCGGACGCCTGATACTGACGATGTGACGTTCTTCAGGTGCCGCCCGGAAACAGCGGCGCCTGACGGCCCTTGGCGACAAAAGTCCGGAAATCCTCGATCGCGTGCTCGTTGGCGAGCGCGCAGAACGGCCCGCGGCTCACCTCGATCCCGTTGATCTTCTGCAGCCGCACGTCCATCTCGGCGCTCTTCAGCGCCACCGCCGCCGTATTAACGACCGGCGCGTGCAGGACCTTGAACCCGTATTCGCCGCCGACCAGAAGGCCCGGCAATACACCCGCCGGTACCACGACATCGGCGCCATCGCGCACCAGCGGCTCGGCGCAGGCGGTGAAGTTCTCAAGCATCCGCCGCCGCGCATCGTCGTCGCCCGCAAAGGCCGCGCTGAAATCCGAAGGCTCGCAATTCATGCCGACGACGTGCTTCACCCGGCCACCGAGGCCATAGAGATCGGCCTGCTCGTAATGCCAGGTCTGAAAGACGTCATCGAGGGTGACCAGCGCCATGCGCCGGCCGAGCCGGGCTGCATAATGCATGCAGACCTCGCCGGCGCCGATCACCGGAATGGTCAGCGCCGACTTGAGCTCATAGAGGCCGGGATCCTGGAAATGGCCTATGACGACGGCGTCATATCCGCGGCTCGCCGCTTCCAGCCCGTTGTCGATCGCGATCGCCGCGCAACGGAACTCCGCCAGTCGCCCGAAATGCCGGTCCGGCGGACTGATCCCGAAGACGTCCACTGTCGTGCCCGGTTCGGCAATGCCGTTCAGATAGTCCGAGAGCCGCGTCATATAGGCGGCACTCGAAGTGGCATCGATGAAGCTCTGCCAGAAGATGCGCATGTTCCCCTCGTTTCGTTCACTTGCGGTTGCGAATTCGCACTCGTCAAAACATCAATTTAAGGCTTTACTCCCGTTGCAGAACCCGCCCCCGGAGGAACCGCATGACTGTGTCGACCACGCCCGAAAACCCGCTAAGCGACACCACCGTCGAGATGTCGGAAGCGGCGCTGACCGAGTTCGAATGGTCGCTCTGGCGAATTTCCGCCGCCTTCCTGCGGTGGCAGTCCGAAAGTTCAAGCGAGCTTGCCGGCGCGGGCCTGAGCGGCCTCGACACCGCCATCCTGCACACGATCCGTTATCGCAACAAGCCGAAAGGGCTCGGCGAGATTTCCCGGCTGCTCGGCCGCGACGACACCGCCAACATTCAGTACGCCATCAAGAAGCTGCAGACGCTGCAGCTCATCGAACGGGTCAAGGGCCGGTCGCGCAAGGACACGCTCTACACGCCGACCCGCAAGGGCACCAAGCTCACCCAGGATTATCGGGCACTGCGGCGGCAGCTTCTCGTATCGCTGATCCAGAAGATGGATCACGCGGAACAGGGGCTCGGCGAGGCGACCGAAATGCTGGAGCTGCTCACGAGCTTCTACGACACCGCCGCCCGGCGCGTGGCGAGCGGATCTCATCTGGTGGAGCGCTCCTGAACGAGCGCCAGAACGCGCAAGGGGCTGCCCGAACCGTTCTGGATCTTGAGCGGCGCCGCGACGATCACCGCGCCGGTCGGCGGCAACTGGTCGAGATTGGTGAGGCATTGCAGCCCGTAACGGCCGGCGCCATGAAGGTAATGGTGCGCCGGATAGGGCGGCGAAAAATGCCCGGCCTGGCCGGCGTCCGTGCCGATCGTCTCGGTGCCGAAGCCGATAATGTCCCGCTCCGCCACCAGCCAGCGCATCACTTCCGCATCCGGCCCGGGCGTATGGGCGCCGTCTGCTTGCAGGTTGGCATAGGCGACGCCTGACTTCTTCGACCAGTCGGTTCTGAGCAAGACCCATGAGCGCGCCGGGATGCGACCGTGCTGCTCTTCCCACGTCATGACATCCGAAACGGTCAGCAGGAAATCCGCGTCCTGGGCGGCATCGACTGAACAGTCGATCACGCAGGCCGGCGCAATCATGTCGGCCGGCGGCAGGGTATCGACGGAATTGAGCGGCAGGTCGCGGCCGGTATACCAATGGATCGGCGCATCGAAATGCGTGCCGGTGTGCTCGCCGAAGGAGAGATTGTTCCAATACCAGGCGGGCCCGCCGCCATCGTAGCGGGAAATTCTCTCCATGCGGAACGGCGCGGATTGCCCCAGTTCCGGCGGCATGACGATGACCGGGAAATCCGGCGACAGCGTGTGGGTGAGGTCGACGACGCGGACCGCACCGCTCGCCAATGCCCCCGCAAAGGCACCAAGAATATCGCCGCTCATTGGCCAGCCTCCCGCTCGACGGCTTTCGGATTGTCGAACAGCCGCGCCTCGATATCCTTGGCGACATCGCCGACATAGATGTCTTCAAGTCCGCGCTTCAATCCGTCAAGAACAGCGTCGGCCAGGGCCTTTGGCGCCACTTTGGGCGGCGGCACCGTCTGGAACCACTCCGTATCGAGCGGCCCGGTGAATGCGTTGACGACCCGGATACCGCCCGGCCTGAGCTCGGTGCGCAGCCACTGCGACAGCGACAGGCAGGCGGCATGCGCGGCGGAATGGACGCCGAATTGCGGCACATTGCTGAGCCCGTGAACCGAAAGCACGTTGACCCAGGCAACGGTGCCGGCCGCGCCATCGGCGCCCCGCGAACGCATCACCGGCCCAAATGCCTGGGCAAGACGCATCAGTCCCATCACTGTATGATCCATCACCTCGCGCGCCGTATTGGTCGCGCCGGCATCAAAGAGATGCGCCGGCCGCACATGATCGGCCGTATTGATCAGGATCTCGACCTTGGCGCCGATATCCATCGCCAGCTCCTGCACGGAACGCTCGCTCGTCAGATCCAGATCGACAAATTCGACGCCCTCGATCGCCTCCAGCAACGCCTGCTGCTCAAACGGTTTCCAGCGGTCCGTCACACCGACGAAAATCCTGGCCGCTTCCGCTTTCCTGAGAGCCTGCGCCAGCGGCAAAGCAAGCGGGCTGCGCCCGTCGGTGATCAAAACCCGCCGGTGTCTCGGATCGGCGGTCATCTCACGCCATTGAGGATCGTCTTCCATGTGCGGCGTCTCCGAAATGGGCTTGGCAAAGAACGCGGCCTGTCCGGCACGGTCCAGCTGCAGGGACAGCTTGAGCCGGCTACCGGGTCCGCCGCAACCGCCATGCAGATGCGCAATGACAATCGGCCCGCAATCGAGTTGAACCAGGCCGGTGCGCCAGGGCATGTGCTCGCGGAAATAAGGATCGCTGGTAACCTCGATCCGCGTTTCCGACAGCAGCGAACCGCCGGTCGGCGCGCCCTTGAACGTCAGGTCGGACGAAAGGCAGTTCGGGCAGGCCTCGCGCGCCGGATAGGTGTAGCGCCCGCATTCGCCGCAGCATTGCAGCATGAAGCGACCGGTCGCGGCAGCAAGAGTCAGCCCGTGCGCCTTGCGGCTGCGGGCCGAGGGAGGCAGCAACGGTTGAGTGGTGCGGGCGAGCGGGTTCTTTCGCTTCGGCTTGAGAAAGGGTCCGGTCATGATGCCCTCGAGAGAATGGCGGCCGCAGAAGCGAGCCCACGGTCGTAGTTGATCATGCCGAAACCTGAAACCAGCCCGAGTTTCGCATCCTCGACCTGCCTACCCTTTGCCGTCCACAAAAGCTGGCGCATCGCTTCGGTAAGCCCAAGATGCCCGCCCGCGGCTCCCGCCTGGCCGACAGAAAGCTGGCCGCCGGACGTGTTGTGCGGAAAGGACCCGTCGATCGTGAACGTGTGCTGGCGCACGAAATCCGGCCCCTCGCCCTTGGCGCAAAAACCCAGGTCCTCGAACTGCATCATCGAGATCACCGCGTAATCGTCATAGGTCTGGACAAAATCCATATCGTCGGGCGCGAAACCGGCCATGCCGTAAAGTTCGTCGCGATCGACCACCCAGCCGCCGCGCACCTGCACCGGATCCTCGGCAAACGCATTGTGCCGCTCGATGGCCGACAGCAGCCGGACGAAGGGAAGCCCAAGCGAAACGGCGGTCTCCTCACGCATCACCAGAAAGGCTTCCGCACCGGCGCAGGGCATGACGCAATCGAACAGATGGAACGGCTCGGCAATCGCCCGCGCCGACATATATTGCTCGAGCGTCAACGGCTTCTTCATCAGCGCATCGGGATTGCGCAGCGCGTTGTCGCGCTGAGCGACGCAGAGCTTGCCGAAATCCTCGCGCGTCGCGCCATAGTGATCCATGTAATGCCGGGCGATCAGGGCAAAACTGCCATTGGCGCCGCCGGCACCATAGGGATAGACGGCATCCTGCGAAAACCGGGAAAAGCCAGCCAGCAGATTGCGGAAACTATCGACCCGGTTGGTGTCGGCCGCAACGCAGGCAACGATATCCGCATCACCCGCCTGCACCGCCCGTGCCGCCCGGCGGAGCGAGACGATACCCGCAGCACCACCCATCGGCACGTGGTCGATATGGCGCGGGGAGAGCCCGAAATGCTGGGTCAGACCGACCGCGACATCCGGCCCCATCGTGAAGCTCGCGACCGAAAAGCCATCGAAATCCCGGTGGCTGATGCCAGCGCCTTGCGCCAGCGCCCTCAGCGCCTTGCCCATCCACCAATGCGCGGTCTCGATGGAATAGCGCTGGTAGGGTACCGTCACCGGCACCGCCAGAACCACGCCGTCATAAGATTGCCGCGCGCGGGACAAAACCATCAGGCCACCGTCAGCTTGACGTCGACATTGCCGCGCGTCGCATTGGAATAAGGGCAGCGCTCATGCGCACCGGCGACGATCTCTTCCGCGATTGCACGCTCGATGCCGGGCAAGGAAGCCACGAGCTCGACCGCCAGTGCGTAGCCGACCGGCACCGGGCCGATACCGACCTTGGCGGTGATCGAAACGTCATCCGGCAGCGCAATCTTGCTGGTACGTGCCACCAGCTTCACCGCGCCGAGGAAACAGGCCGCATAACCGGCTGCGAAAAGCTGTTCCGGATTGGTCCCCTCGCCCCCCGGGCCGCCGAGGCCTTTCGGAACAGAGAGATTGACGGCAAAGCTGCCATCCGTGCTCTGCGCTTTTCCTTCCCGACCGCCATGCGCGGTCACGGACGTTTCATAGAGGATCTTTTCCGGGGTCATGCGTGCCTCCATATCGTGATTTAAGCTGTGATTTATAGTATATCAGAAGCGATGAAGAACCGTAAGGGAGTTCATCCCGCCTTGCGGATCGATGCCTTCAGCTTCCTGAGATCGATCGCCGAACCGTCCTCGACCGCCTTCGCCGCCATCGCCTTGATCTCGCCGCGCTGCAGCTTCTGGGTCGAACTCACCGGCAGCCTTTCTATGAAGACCACGTAGCCGGGCAATTTGTGATAGGCGATATGGGCCCCGGCGGCCTCGATGATCCGCTTCGCCTTTTCAGCCGGCTCGCCCGCGCCGGCGGGTTCGCTTTCGACGATGAAGGCAAAAACCTCCTCGCCGCGCAGATCGTCCGGCACGGGCGTTACCGCCGATGCCTTGACCGCCGGATCCTTGGCAAGTGCTGCCTCCACTTCCAGCACGGCGATGTTCTCACCGCTGCGCCGCACGATGCTCTTCTTGCGGTCGAAGAAATAGAGAAGCCCCTTTTCGTCGGCATAAACGACGTCGCCAGTATGGAACCAGCCGCCTTCCCACGCCTCCTCGGTCGCCTTTTCGTCCTTGAGATAGCCGCTGAAGAAACCCTCGCGCGGGTTTGCGCCTTTGGCACGCACCAGCAGTTCGCCCGGCTTGCCGATTTCGGCGTCGTTCCCCGCATCATCGACAATCCGAAAATCCATGCCGGCACGCGGCCGGCCAATGCAGCGCAGGCCTGGCGTATACTCGTCCGCCGCGGTGGTTGTCACGGCGCTGCCGCCGGTTTCGGTCATTGCCCACGCCTCGACGATCGGGATGCCGTAGCGCTTCTCGAATTCGATCTTGTGGCGGGCATCGACGCCCGGCCCCAGCGCGAATTTCACCCTGTGTGCCCGCTCTGCTTCGACGGTCGGGAGCTGCAGCAGGATCGCGGGAATGACGCCCAGGCAATGAATGATCGTCGCGCCGGAATCGGCGATCGAAGCCCACCAGCTGCTCGAATGGAACCGGTCGAGGGGCACGATCGCGCCGCCCTTCATGATCATGCCGACCGCCGTGCAGCCGAGCGCGTTCATGTGGAACATCGGCAGCGGCGTCAGCGCCACTTCGGCTCCCTCGCCCATCTCGGCGATACCGCCCTGCGTCGTGTACCATTCGGCGATGCCGATGAAATAGATGTTCGAAAGGATGCAGCCCTTCGGCTTGCCGGTGCTGCCGGAGGTAAAGAGCAGAGCGCATTCGGCATCCGGGCAGCCTGGTCGCGCCTCGCGCATTTCCGGCGAAGGCGGAATGTCGTCGCCGGCCGCGATCACCGTCACCCTGCCGGGCGCGATATCCCGCAGATCATCCAGCCGCTCGCGGATGACGACCATCAACGGAGCCTCCGCCATGTCGAGCTGGAAGAGCAGTTCGTCGCGGCGCAGATCGGGATTGATCGGCACGATCGAAACGCCGATCGCGTTCAGCGCCAGCCAGAAGTCGAAGAATTCCGGACGGTTTTCGAGGAGGAGGGCCACGCGGGTTCCGATCCCATATCCTGCCGCCGCGAACGTCTGCTTCAGAAGACTGACGCGCGTGAAAACCTCGCCGTAGCTGTAGCGAAAGCCTTCGGGGGCATAAGGAAGCTTGGCACTGGCCGGCGCGATCAGCATCGGCGCGTCCGGGTTCTTCAGCGCCTGGTTCTCGAATAGGAGGTAGGGAGAATGCATGTCTCTGTCCTTATGCCCGTTCCAGGATGCCCTTGATCAGGAACATCTCGGCCTCGTGGATCGTGCCGAACTGGATCCATTCCGCATCCGTCTGCGTCTCCAACCGCCAGGTCAGCAGCGTCACCACGCATTTGTCCGGCCCCATGCGCAACAGTTCGCCGGGGATGACGCGAGACATGTTGCGGAACTGCATGGCGTCCTTGGCCGCACCGACTTCGTAGTCCACCTGGAAACGCGCACGGTCGACATTGAGCCGCACGAATGTCTGCTTTCCCGTAAAGGTCGAGGTGCCGCAGAAGAGGCCGGGCTCCACCTCGGTGCGATTGAGGCTGCCCCAGGCCCACCGGCCCTGTTTCAGTCCGTCCGACATCAGCTCGAAGGCGACCGCCGCCGGGCGCTCCACCATGATGCTGCTGGAATGACAATGCGGATCGATCATCAGCGTCCCTCTTTCAGTCGCATCGAGGCGTCATTTTTCTAAAAGACATTTTAAGCATAAAATAATTGGAAAGAACGTCAACGGGTTTTTATGCCGCCGGCCTGCGGTGGCCGCTTTGGTGACCGTTGCTCATCACGTTCTCAACCTGCAGGCTGACAAAAACCCGACGATTCCGGCCTTTTACACGCAGAAGTCGATGGGATTCTCAATTTCTGGCGATCGGAAATTTTAGGCTTGAAGTAATTTATACGTCGTTCTACGATCCCTCAATTGTTAAGGGGACGACCGCAAAAAGCGGCATCGAAAATCAAGAGAAGCCCCTGGCAGGATTGCAGGCTTGCGTTTCACCAACCGCCGCAGGTCCGTCGGTCGCGATCGACGGGCAAACCAGAGGGATCGTCATGACTTTTGAAATCGACCGCAGAAATCTCCTGCAGATGCTCGGCCTTGCCGCGGTCAGCGGCTCCGTGCTCTCGCAGGCCAGCTTTGCCTTCGCGCAGGGCGCCGACAGCGTCACCATAGGCTGGCCGTCCGACGTGCCGTCCTGGGACCCGAACCTGCGCTTCGTCCCGGATGCGCAGCCGCTCTTCAAGATGGTCTTCGACCAGCCGCTCGATCAGTCGCCGGACCTGAAGCTCATCGGCAACCTCATCACCAAATGGGAACTGAAGCCGGACGGCCTTTCGATGCCGTTCGAGATTCGCAGCGACGTGAAGTTCCACAACGGCGATCCGATGACGATGGAGGACTTCAAATATACCTTCGTCGACCGCATCAAATCCGGCCTGAAGCTCGACATCGCCAATTCCTGGCGGACGCTGACCGACATCGAAATCCTGTCGCCGACATCCGGCGTCATGAAGTTCTCCGCCCCGACCCCGACCGCCCCGCAGTGGCTGGCTTTCCTCGGCAGCTATCTGGTGCCGAAGAAATATATCGAATCCGTCGGCCCGGAGGAATTCGCCAAGAAGCCGGTCGGCACCGGCCCATACAAGCTCGTCGACTACCAGATGAATTCCCGCATCGTGCTGGAGCGCAACGACGCCTATTTCGGCACCAAGCCCAAGATCAAGCGCGTCACCATCGACATCATCAAGGATCCGTCGGCCCGTACGGCCGCGATCCAGTCCGGCCAGGTGGACTTGACCGTCAACATTCCGGTCCGTGAAGCCGAGCGGCTCGGCAAGACGGAAGGCCTGACGGCCGAGATCAACCCCTTTACCCGCCTGATCCTTTTGCAGATGCGCAATGACAAGGGGTTCACGGATATGGCCGTCCGCCTTGCAGCCCATCACGCGATCGACAAGGCAGCGCTCTCTAAGGCCTTCTACGGCGGCGCGGCAGTGCCGCTCTCGATTCCGGCCACGCCCGGCACGCCTGGCTACCTGCCCGACTACAAGTTCTCCTACGACCCGGAGCGGTCGAAGAAGCTTCTGGCCGATGCCGGTTACACGGCCGACAAGCCGGCGACCTTCACGCTCGCCGCAACCAATGGCCAGTTCCCGAGCGATTTCGATATCGCCCGCGCGCTTGTCCAGATGTGGCAGAAGGTCGGCCTGAAGGTCGAGCTGCAGCAGATCGAATATTCCAAGTATTTCGAACTGAACCGCGGCGGCCAGTTGCCGGAAGCCACGCTCTACAGCTTCGACAACGCCACCGGCGACCCGGAAATCTTCTCCGGTTATCTGATGAACCCGAAAATGCCGTTCGGCGCCTGGAAGGGTCCGGAGATCGGCGACAAGATCCTGAAACTCTTTGTCGAACCGGTCTACGAGAAGCGCATCGCCGGTTATAAGGCAGTCGCGCAGGAAGCCGTCGAGACCGGCGCCAACATCCCGATCCTGCAGAGCGTCCAGACGCTGGTGCGCAAGAAAAGCCTGAACTACGTCAAGTACGGCAATGCCTGGGTCCTGGGCAGCACCATGTCCTGGTCCTGATACCGGCTGACCGCGCCATCCTGGGGTCCGGGCACGCCCGGACCCATTCCTTCACATCGTCATACGGGGCATGCGCATGTTTGCGACCATTGCCAAACTCTTGGTAAAGCGTGTCCTCACCGCGATACCGATCCTGCTGCTTGTTTCCGCGCTTCTCTTCTGCATCCTGCGCATCCTGCCGGTCGATCCGGCCGCCATGTCCCTGCCGCCCAATGCGACGGTCCAGGAAGTCGAGGCGATGCGCACGGAAATGGGGCTCAATCTGCCGCTCTACCAGCAGTACGGCATCTGGCTGAACAAGCTCTTCCATGGTGATATCGGCCGCTCAATCCATTTCCGCCAGGACGTGACGAGCCTGATCGGCTCGACACTGCCCGCCACTATCGAGCTCGCCGTCATTGCCATGATGGTCGCAACCGTCTTCGGCCTCGCAGGCGGGCTCTTCCTGTTCTACGTGCGCGGCACCCGCGCCGAAGCGGTGATGGATTTCGTGTCCATCCTGCTGCTCTCGCTTCCGGAATTTCTCTGGAGCCTGTTCCTGCTCCTCATATTCGGCGTCTTTTTCGAGGTCCTGCCCTTCACCGGCCGTCTCAGCCCCGGCTTCGAGCGCCCACTTGTCACTGGTTTTCTCCTGTTCGACAGCCTGATCACCGGCAATATCCCGACCTTGCTCAATGCGCTCCAACACATGATCCTGCCGTGCCTCGCACTCGGCATCGCCCTGTCCCCCTCTCTCATGCGCGTGCTGCGCTCGAGCCTGCTCGATGCCTATCAGGACGACTACATCCAGCAGGCGCGCCTGCGCGGGCTTTCCGAAAAGCGCATCCTGATCCGCCACGGCCTGAAGAACGCCATCCTGCCGACGCTGAGCCTGATGGGCGTGCAGTTCGGCTTCCTGTTCGGGGGCACTCTGCTGGTCGAGATCATCTATTCCTACCCGGGCATGGGCAACCTGATGGTCGATGCGATCCGCAACGCGGACCTGCCGATCATCCAGGGTGCGGGGCTCACCTACTGCGTCGCCGTTCTGGTGATCAGCATCGTGGTCGACAGTCTCTACCTGATCCTCAACCCGAAACTGAGGGTGCGCTGACATGCAACAGCACGCTAAAGGGCGACCGCTTCCGCTCTGGCTGAAATCCGGCCGCGTCCAGACAGGCCTGGTGATCATCTTCATTCTGGTCGTCTGCGCAATCTTCGCGCCCTATCTGGCCCCCAACGATCCCAACGAACAGAACCTGCTGTCGATCCTGACCCCGCCGGTCTGGGCCGATGGCGGCGATGCGATGTTTCCGCTCGGGACCGACAGCCTCGGCCGCTGCGTCCTCTCCCGCCTGATCTTCGGCGCCCGCGTGGCGCTCACCGTGGCGTTTACCGCCTCGATCGGCGCGATGATCGTCGGCGCCTTTTTCGCCCACGTCGCCGGGTATTTCGGCGGCTGGGTCGATTGGATGATCGGCCGCATCGTCGAGATCTGGCTCTCCTTTCCGCCAGTCATTCTGTCCCTGATCCTGATGGTCGGCCTCGGCACCGGGCTGCGCAACGTCGTGCTCGCCATCATCCTGGTCGACTGGACCCGCTTCTGTCGCGTGCTGCGAAGCGAAGTCATCGTCCTGCGCCGGCGAGACTACGTCTCCGCCGCACAGCTCATCGGCTTCTCGCACTGGCGCACCATCACCCGCGAAATCCTGCCCGGCACGCTGCCGCTGCTCATCACGCTGATGAGCCTCGAAATGGGCGTCGCCATCATCGTCGAGGCGATCCTCTCCTTCGTTGGCATGAGCGTCGGCTCGGAAACGGCGGCCTGGGGGCAGATGATCGCCGATGCGCGCCAGAACATCTACGAGGCGCCGTTCAACCTGATCGCACCGATCTTCGCGATCTTCTTCGCGGTCTTCGGCTTCAATATCCTGGGCGACGGCCTGCGCCGCACCCTCGACACGCGCCTGACCCAGACGGAGCGCACCTGACATGGCCATTCTCCCAACCAAGAATCCCATTCTTTCCGCGCAGAACCTCTGCGTCGAATCGGTAGGAGCCAAGGAAAGCTTTCCGGTGCTTACCGACCTCAACTTCTCGCTGGAACCCGGCAAGATCCTGGGCCTGGTCGGCGAATCCGGCGCCGGCAAGTCGATGATCGGCCGCACCATCTCGCAATATCTGCCGAAGGGGTTTGCGGTCACCAAGGGCACGCTCGCCTTCGATGGCGAGGACCTGGTGAGCATGCTGCCGGAACGCCGCCGCAACCTGCTCGGCCGCGATATCGCCTTCATCCCGCAGGAGCCGCTTTCCGGTCTAAACCCGGTCTTGACGGTCGGCCAGCAGATCAAGGAACACCTTCTGCGGATCGGCCTTGCCTCGGGTGAAAACTGGCGGGAGCGGGCGCTGAAGGAGTTCGAATCCGTACACCTGCCGCATGGCGCGGCGCTGCTCGAAAAATATCCGCACCAGCTTTCCGGCGGCATGTGCCAGCGCATCCTGATCGCCATGGCCTTTGCCAGCCGCCCGCGCCTCTTGATCGCCGATGAACCGACCACCGCGCTCGACGTGACGATCCAGGCCCGCATCGTCAAGCTGATCGCCGAAATGCAGAAGCGCGACGGCACGGCGGTGATCTTCATCACCCACGACCTGCGCCTCGCTTCGCAGATCAGCGACGAGATCATGGTGCTTTATGCCGGCCGGCCGGCCGAGCGCGGCCCGGCAAAGCAGCTTTTTTCGTCCCCGGCGCACCCCTATACGCGTTGCCTGCAGCTCGCCAATCCGACCATCACCGGCCCGCGCCGCGGCCTCTTCATCCTGCCCGAGCGCATGCCGGGCCTGCGGGTGCTAAAGGAGTTGAAGGGCTGCCGTTTCGCCTCGCGCTGTCCGAACGCGATCGAGGCCTGCACCCGGGCCGAACCGCCTCTGGCCGATATCGGCCCGAACCATATCGCCGCCTGCATCCGCACCGAAAAGACGCCGGACATCGTGCCGCCGCCGTTGGCTCCCGGCCGCGAGATCGCATCGGCCAGAATCCATCTCAACGGCGAGAAGCTCACGAAGGCCTATACCACCGCCTGGAGCCCGTTCGCCAAGCGCAGCAGCTTCAAGGCCGTCAACAGCGTCGATTTTTCGCTCGGCGAAGGTGAGTTCGTCGGCATCGTCGGCGAAAGCGGCAGCGGCAAGAGCTCGCTCGCCCGCCTCGTTGTCGGCCTTGATACGCCGACCGATGGCAGGATCACGCTGGCCGGCCGCGACATCACCGCCAACGGCAATGCCGACAGGGCCTATCGCCGCGAATACATCCAGATGGTCTTCCAGGATCCGCAATCGGCGCTCAACCCGCGGCGGCGGATCGGCAGCATCGTCACCCAGGCAAACGAGGCAAGCGGGCTGCACAACAGCACCCGCGAACGCATGGACCGCGCCGCTGAACTCTTGAAGGAAATCGGCCTGCCGCCGGATGCGGCGATGCGCTTTCCCTCGCAGCTTTCGGGCGGCCAGAAGCAGCGCGTCAACATCGCCCGCGCGCTCTGCACCCTACCCCGCATCCTCGTCGCCGACGAGATCGTCTCCGGCCTCGACGTCTCGGTTCAGGCGCAGCTTCTGGACCTTCTGCTGAAGCTTCGCGACGAGCACGGCTTCTCGATGCTGTTCATCAGCCACGACCTTTCCGTCGTCCGTTATCTCTGCGACCGGGTAATGGTCATGTATCGCGGCGAGGTGGTGGAAAGCGGCAGGACCGAAACCGTGTTTGCCGACCCGAAGCACGCCTATACCCGCAGCCTGCTCGCCGCCGTGCCGCCGGATGACGTCAATGCGGAATGGTCGCCGGTATTGGCGGAAGCCGGCTATCAGGTCGAATGATGGCGATCGCCGGACGGAGATACTATAGCGGCAGGGATGTCGGCCGCGCCGTCACGATCGCCGACCTCCAGGCCATGGCACGCAGCCGCCTCCCCGCCTTCGTACTGGAATATCTCGAAGGCGGTGCAGAAGACGAATGGACGCTCCACCGCAACCGCGAAGTCTTTTCGGAAATCGAGTTCCGTCCCTCGACGCTGACCGGCGTCGGCGTACCCGATCTCTCGACGACGATCTTCGGCCGGAAGATGCGGCTGCCCCTCATCATCGCACCGACAGGTTTCAACGGACTCTTCCAGTATCAGGGAGATCGGCTGCTGGCTGAAGCCGCCGCCAAGGCGGGCGTCACCTTCACCCAGAGCACCGTCTCCAACATGCGGATCGAGGAGCTTTCCGGCATCCCGAACCTCTCCCACTGGATGCAGCTCTACGTCTTTCGCTCCCAAACCTTCATGGACGAACTGGTCGGCCGCGCCGAGAGAGCGGGCTGCCGGGCGCTGATGGTGACCACCGACGCGGCGACATTCGGCAACCGCGAATGGGATCGCCGCAACTACCGCTCCGGCATGGACCCGACCTTCCGCCACAAGCTTGATATTCTCTGCCATCCGCGCTGGGCGCTATCGGTCATGGCCCGCGGCATCCCGCCCTTCGGCAACCTGCTCGATTTCCTGCCCGCAGATCAGCAGACTTTCGCCCGCACGGCCATCTGGTCGCGCGAGCAGGTGGAGCCGGACCTTCACTGGAGCCACATCCGCCACCTGCGGAAAATCTGGAAGCGTCCGCTGATCGTCAAGGGCGTCATGACATTGCGCGATGCGGAACTGGCCGTCGATGCGGGAGCTGACGGCATCGTCATCAGCAATCACGGCGGACGCCAGCTCGACGGCGCACCGTCGCCGATTACCATCCTGCCGAAGATCGCCGGCAAGCTGAAGGGCAGGATCACCATTCTCGCCGACAGCGGCTTCCGCCGCGGCACGGATATCGTCAAGGCCCTGGCGCTCGGCGCCGATGCAGTCATGACCGGCCGCGCCACGCTCTATGGACTTGCGGCCGGCGGCGAGGCGGGTGCGGCCCGCGCCATCACCATTCTCGAAGAAGAAATCCGCCGCACGATGGCGCTTCTCGGCTCCCGCTCGGTCGCGGATCTCGACCGCGACCATATCAAGCTCTGAACGGCCTCATCGTCCATCAGGGGACGATGATCCGCGTTTCCATCGGGAAGTGGGAATTACCGCCTTCGAAGGGCGGGAATGTCTTGAAGTCCTCGCGCATCGCGATGCGCGCCGGCGATTGCAGCGCTGCCTGCAGTGCCGCCGGGCTGTCGAACATCACGCGGTTGCGCTGCATGTGGTTGACCCGCTCCCAGGGAAGAAAACCGCACCAGTCGATCCGCGACAGGACCTCGATCTTGCGGATGCCGGGGAAGGTACGCATCACCGGCGGATGATGGCGGACATAATGGTGCATCCAGACGTTCAGGTCTTCGGCCGGGCCGGTATAGTGCACCACGTAGGAGCAGGGATTGCCGTTCTTAGCGATATCGAGCTTGGCGTCCGCCACCGGGAAATGCCGCGCATACATGGCCTGCTGCGTGCCCTTCGCACCGCGGATGCTGGACAGCACGCCTGAGGCCGCAAGCTGGTGCAGGTGGCCGGCCGGCGCCATCGCGTCTTCCAGGTCGGTCAGGTCGTTGAAATAGAGCTGCATGCCGAAGATCGGCGACTGCTCATCCTTGTTATACATGTCCTTGGTGACTTCGGGCGTATAGAGATTGGCGGTGGTCAGCCCCGGCGTCAGCTTGATGATTTCAGCGACCGTCTCGACGTCCGCCTTGCTCACGGCGAGCTGGCTTCCATCGACATTCTCGAAAAAGGCGAAATAGGCAAAACGCATGGCTCGGCTTCCTGCTTCTATGGGACCGCAACGATTGCGGGCGGCCTCTGTTCCCCGGCGGGAGCCCACTATCGAACCGCCGGCGGCGAAAAACAAGTTTAGACTTAAACTATTTTCAAGCCTGTTTGCCTGTCCAGAAAGAACCGCCCGGACATGATTTAAGCTTCAATCTTTCCGCT
This sequence comes from Neorhizobium vignae, assembly GCF_000732195.1. Taxonomy (GTDB): domain Bacteria; phylum Pseudomonadota; class Alphaproteobacteria; order Rhizobiales; family Rhizobiaceae; genus Neorhizobium; species Neorhizobium vignae. The sequence goes on along the minus strand of NZ_JNNU01000006.1, from coordinate 32,065 downwards.
TGAATCTTGCTGGATTTTCGATCACGATCCGCTCCCACGCGCGTTGAAGAGGATAGGGACGCCGCCGGATAGCTCTTGGGAGGGGGCTTGCGTCACGTCATTCCACCTGCCGGCCATCAACAACAATTTCGCATCCGATCCGGCAGGAAAGAAGCCCGCCGGTCACCGAAACAGAGGGAACGCAATCATGACCTTGAGCCTTTTCCGCCGCGCCTTTTTCGGCCTTGCGGGCGCTGCTGCCTTGTCCGTCGCGGGCGCCGGCTTTGCCTCCGCCGCAGCACTTTCCGTCGGTTCCTATCCGAGCAACCCGCCTTTCGAATACAAGACGGCAACGGGCACATTCGAAGGTTTCGAGGTCGATATCGTCAATGAAGTGGCCAAACGCCTCGGCATGACGGTTGAGATTTCCGACCTCGGTTTCCAGGCGCTTTTTGCCGCCACCGCGTCGAAGCGCATCGATGTGGCAATCTCCTCGATCACTATCACCAAGGAGCGCCTCGGCAGCCAGTCCTTCACGCAGCCCTATTATGACGCCGACATGGGCATTGCCACCCGCAAGGAAGCGGCCGTGTCCAAGGTTGAGGACCTGAAGGGCAAGATCGTCGGCGTGCTGGCCGGTTCCACCGGCGACAAGTGGGCCAAGGACAACAAGGAGAAATACGGCATCACGGACATCAAGAGCTACAATGCCCAGCAGGACCTGCTGATGGATCTCTCCGCCGGCCGTGCCGATGTGGCCGTCAGCGACGTTCCGGGGATGGAATACGCCTTCCTCAAGATGAAGGATCTCGCCGTCAAAGTGCGCATCAAGACCGGCGAACAGTACGGCCTGATGATGACCAAGGACCATCCGCTGCTCGCCAAGGCGAACGACGCGATCACCGCCATGAAGAAGGACGGCACGCTGGCCGCGATCCACAAGAAGTGGTTCGGTTCGGATCCGGCCGCCGGTTCGGCCTCAGCCGTCGAACAGCCTCTGCCGAAGCCCTGAGCCGGCTACCGATAACACACCTAATCATGCCGGCCGGCAACGGCCGGCTTTTTCGTGAGCTTAGAGGCACCAGGAAATGACCCTCCTCGATACATTCTTCAACCTCGGGGTTCTCGGCGACGCGTTTCCGGCGCTGCTGCGCGGACTGATCAACACCTTCCTGCTCGGCGTGGCGGGCATCGGCATCGGCATTCCGATCGGCCTGGCGATAGCGCTCCTGCGCCTCTACGGACCGAAGCCGGTTCGTTATCTGACGGTTTTCTACATTGACATCTTTCGCGCGGCGCCGATGCTGGTGGTGCTGATCCTCATCTACTACGCGCTGCCGTTCGTCGGCATCCGCCTGTCCTCCTGGACGTCCGCGGGCCTTGCCTTCTCGATCGTCATGGCCGCCTATTCGGCTGAAATCTTCCGTTCCGGCATCGAGGGCATTCCGCGCGGCCAGTTCGAGGCGGCGGCGGCCCTTGGCCTGCCTTTTTTCGTCACCCTGCGCAAGGTCGTGCTGCCGCAGGCGATCCGCATCGTCATTCCGCCGATGACCAACAACTGCGTTTCGATGTTCAAGGATACGTCGCTCGCCTCCACGGTCGCGCTGCCGGAACTTCTCAAGGAGGCGACGGATGCGCAGGCGCTCTATGCCAATCCGACACCGCTGATCGGGGCTGCGCTGATCTACATCGCTTTCCTTTGGCCGATGGTGCGGCTAGTCAATCTGCTCGAACAGAGGTTCAACAAGGAAAAGAAGCGCTGACGCTGGCAGGGCTTTTTCGAAGGCGGCCCCGGAGAGGTGGTTGCAGGCGGAGGTCTTGATCGTGCCGATCACCGACCGGAGCGCAGCAGCAGGCTGGATCGCCCGCCGACGGATGCTGCTTGCAAGCCTCTGTCAACGCCGCGTCAGAAGGCACCCTCACGCCGTCCCACTATTCATCCATATGCATATATTTTCTGAAAGGAGCCGCTAGGACAGGCAACTTGCCGGCACGCGAACTGCCATTCGCACGTGCCCTCAATCGAGTCTGAAACAGGCTGCTTCAGATGGAAATTCGCAGGTTTTTGACGGCGATGCGCCACGAAAATTTGCTCGGCACCGCCTCTCCCAATTGCTTGCATCCTCATATTTTCTGCAATAGGCTCCCTTATCGTTCAGCGGCATCCGGAGAGGAAAACCGGCTGCTGCACGGCTTAACGAAACCGGCCATTCAAGGGGAACCCGGCACCATGTCTTCCACAACGCTCACCAGTCTCGCTTCCGCCCTTCTCTCCGGCTCGGTCAAGGTCGTCGACCTGACGGCGCCGCTCGGGCCGGATACCCCCGTTCTTTACCTGCCGCCGCAGTTCGGCAAGAACACGCCGAAAGTCGCCGTCCACACGATCTCCGAATATAACGAGGACGGTCCGTTCTGGGCCTGGAACTGGCTGGAGCTCGGCGAACACACCGGCACCCATTTCGACGCGCCCTGTCATTGGATCACCGGCAAGGACAAGCCGAACAACACGACCGACACCATCCCGCCGCAGAATTTCGTGGCGCCGGTCAACGTTATCGACCGCTCCAAGGAAGCCGCAGAAAACCCGGACTACCTGTTGACCGTCGACAGCATCAAGGAATGGGAAGCCGAGCATGGCGCGATCGAGGCCGGCAGCTGGGTGCTGATGCGCTCCGACTGGTACAAGCGCAACGGCTCGACCGAAACCTTCCTGAACGCAGACGAGAACGGCCCGCATTCTCCCGGCCCGACCGCCGAAGCGATCCAATACCTGATTTCGAAAGGCATTATCGGCTGGGGCCAGGAAACCATCGGCACCGATGCCGGCTCGGCCGGCGGCATGAACCCGCCCTTCCCTGCCCATAACCTCATGCACGGCGCCGGCAAATACGGCCTTGCATCGCTGTCGAACCTCGACCAGCTGCCGCCGAAGGGCGCAGTACTGATCGCCGCACCGCTGAAGCTCGTCAAGGGCACCGGCTCGCCGGTCCGTGCGCTGGCTCTGATCGCCTGATCCGATCCAAGGGCCGGACCCGGAAGGTTCCGGCCCTTTCCGTATCCAGCAGGAAGACGGGCGGCATGGCGGATTTCGACTTCATCATCGTCGGCAGCGGCATCAACGCGCTTGTCGCCGCCGCCATGCTCGGCAAGAAGGGCAGGAAGGTCCTCATCCTGGAGCGCAGCGACCGCATCGGCGGCTGCCTGCGCACGGAAGAGATCACCGAGCCGGGCTTTCTCCATGACGTGATGGCCACCACCATGGTGCTGTTCCTCACTTCGCCTGCCTACGGTGCGCTCGGCAAGGATCTCGAAGCCCGAGGCCTGGAATTCGCCCATACGGACCTGCCGACCGGGGTGGTGCGGCCGGACGGTTCTTCCGTCGTATTCTCCAAGGATCGCCAGCGAAATATCGCAACTTTCGAGGCGCTCGCGGCCGGCGACGGCAAGACTTTCGACAAGGAAATGAATGCGCTCGGCGCCGATGCCGCCTTCCTGTTTTCTCTGCTGGGCGGCGCGCTCTGGTCCGGCACCACATTGAAGACGGTTGCCAGACAGGGATGGGGCAAGGGCCTGCGCCAGCTTGCCGCCTGGTTCGGCGACGCGCTGACGCCGGCGCGCGGTTATCTCGAAACCACCTACAAGTCGGAGGCCACTCACGCCCTATGGACGCCCTGGGTCCTGCATTGCGGCCTGGCGCCGGAAAGCGCCTATTCGGCCGAAATGCTGAAGGTCATCGGTTTTGCGATCGAACTCGCCGGTTGCCCGATCGTCAAGGGTGGCGCAGCCAACCTCGTCGCTGCTTTCGAACGGCTGATCACGGATCAGGGCGGTGCGATCCGTACCGGGGCGGATGTCGAACGTATCCTTCCCGGCCCGGATAACAAGGCCGCCGGCGTGCAGCTTGCAAACGGCGAGACGATCAACGCTACAGCCGGCGTCGCCTGCTCCACGACGCCGAACCAGATCTATGACCGGCTGCTGAAGGACTGGCCGCAGCCGGCACCGGCTGAAATCCGGGAAAGCGTCGCCCGCTATCGCTACGGCAAGGGCAATATGCAGATCCACTACGCCCTCTCCGCACCGCCGCGCTGGAAAGGCGATCCGGATCTCGCCAAGGTGGCGCTCCTGCACCTGACGCCCGGCCTGGACGGCGTATCGCGCGCCACCAACGAATGCGAACGCGGCCTGCTGCCCGCAGAGCCGACCGTCTGCGTCGGCCAGCCGGCCAGCTTCGATCCTTCGCGCGCGCCGGACGGCAAGTCGATACTCTGGCTGCAGCTTCCCGAAGCGCCGCGTTTCATCAAGGGCGATGCGGCGGGTGAGATCGCCACACCTGCCGACGGCCGCTGGACCGACGAACTGCGCGAGCTTTATGCCGACCGCGTCGAGGCTCTGCTTTCCCGCCACATCGAAAACCTCGCCGAAATCAAGCTCGCCCGCCGGGCCTATTCGCCGGCCGATCTGGAGGCGATGAACATGAACCTCGTCGGCGGCGATCCCTATGGCGGCTTCTGCGGGCTCGACCAGTTTTTCCTCTGGCGGCCCTTCAAGTCGTCTGTTAACCACCGCACCCACGTGCCGGGCCTTTATCATATCGGCGCCTCGACCCATCCAGGACCGGGGCTTGCCGGCGGCTCGGGCTTTCTGCTCGCATCGTCGCTGCGTTGAAGCGAGGCGGCTTAGGAGACATGGATTTCATGGCAGAACGGTTTTCAGGCGTGGTGCTGCGCTGGCATCAGGGGGGTGATCAGGAAAATCGCCCGACCATGGGCGAGATCGGCCTCAATCACTTCGCACCCTACCTGATGAACCGCATCATCTCGCGCTGGAACTCCAACATGGCGGAGGAGCTGCGCGAATACGACCTGTCGACCGCCAAGATGCGCACACTCGCGGTCCTTAGCGTCTCTGCTTCGCTCACCATCAACGAGCTTTCCGTGTTCGCGGTCATCGAACAGTCGACCATGAGCCGCACCCTCGATTCCCTCGAGGACCAGGGTTACATCCGCCGCACGCCGCGCGCCGAGGACATGCGCATTCGCGATGTGACGATCACAGAGGAAGGCCGCGCCGCCTTTGGGCGCTTCTGGCCGACCATGTACGATTCACTGCTGCAGATGTTCGACGGCATCGACGAGGAGGAATACCGCGCCTTCACGGGCACGCTACACAAGATCCTCCTCAACATCCGCAAGCACGAGATCTGATCGGTCTATTTCGTCAGCCGTGTCTGAAGGCTGTCGCGGATGCGCTTGCCCAGCGCCTGGTAGTTCTCGTCGAAATGATGCCCACCCTCGATCGGCACGACTTCGACACCCTTGTCCTTCAGGGTCGGGCAGGGGTCGTCGTCCTCATCGGTGCCGTAGACGCATTGAATGAGCTTCGGATCGATCTTGACTATATCGGTCATCGGATCGCCGCCCTTGCCGTCGCCTGCGACGCCAAGCCAGCCGGTCACGGAAATCTCGTAGTCCACTTCATGGGACAGGCCGAGCAGCGTGATCTGCTTGACGCGAGCCCGGTCCTCGACCGGCAGGAGGTTGTAGGTGGCCGGCAGCACATCGGCGCCGAACGAATAACCGACCAGCAGCACGTTCTGGACGCCCCATTGCCGGCGATAATATTCGATGATCTTCGCCAGGTCGTCCGCCGTCGCTTGGGGGCTGCGTTCGGACCAGAAATACCGCAGCGAATCCAGTCCTATCGTCGGGATGCCCTGGGATTGCAGATAACCTCCCACTTCGCTGTCGAGGTCGCGCCACCCGCCATCGCCGGAGAAGATCACCGCCATCGTGTTCATCGCCGGCTTGGCTTGGAGCACGTTGAGCGGCAGGTCGAGCGGCTGGTTGGTCCGGCCGGCAGCCGCGATACGGGTTGCAAGCACTTGTGACAGCGCCACATCCGGCGCCTCACCGGAATTGATCAGCTCGACCTCCGGATGATCCTGTTTCAGGCGCTGTCCATGGGCCTTGCCGGCCGCATCGGCCGAAGGCGTGGAAACGATCGTCACCGCCGCCGGTACCGCGCCGTCGTCAAAGCCATAGACCGTGCGATCGCCGACCTTCTGCTTGGATGCCGGCGTGCAGAGCTCCTTGGCGAGCGGGATGCCGGCCAGCGGATCGACGGCAATCGCCTCCTCGATCGTCGCGTTCGGGCTCTGGGAGATCATAGCCAGCGCCAACGCGCCGCCTTCCCCGATGCCGGCGACGATCGGGTGGCGGTATTGCGGATTGCCGATCCGTCGCTGCACCTGCTGGGAGACGTCCTCGATATCGGAAACCATATAGATGCATTCGCCGTCATCGGCGCCGAGCGACTTGATATAGGAGGGGAAATCGATGCCGACCACGGCTGAACCGGCAGCGAGCAGCTTCTGCGCCTCCGTGTCCTCCCGAGCCCCCCAGCCCTGCCCGCCTGAAATCAGGAAGACGATGCCTTCGAGTTCGCCGCCATTGTTCGGCACGAGGATTCGCGGCTGCGGGATAAGGCCCGTATGATAATCCTGCTGATCCTGGGCAGCCGCCATCGGGACACCGGACAGCAGCGCCGCACACACGATAACAAGAAAACGCAGATACATCATTTACCAACCACTCCCCTCAAGCCGCCGCCGATCAGGAGCGTTGCGTCCATCATCACGATGGCGGGGCTGACGCCCCCTGCCACAGCCAGATAACGGGGCTCCCAGGCGGGATGAAACTTCGACTTGAAAGCCTTCAACCCTTTGAAATTGTAGAACCGTTCACCGTGCTCGAACACAACGCTGCCGATCCTGTCCCAGGCGAGTGCCGCCTCGCGTGTGGACATGCCGGAGAGCGGCGCCATGCCGAGATTGAAATGTCCATAACCGGCATCGCGGAGATATTCCATAATCTTCACGAACAGGAAATCCATGGACCCTTTCGGCGCATCCGGCACGAAGCGCATCAGATCGACGGTGCCTTCGTGTTTCGTGTCGGTAAGCGACAGCGTCGCGAAGGCGACGATGCGGCCCTCTTTCTTGAGGACCGCGACCGGCTGGGCACTGACATAGTCATCCCGGAAGGCGCCGAGCGAAAAGGTTTTCTCGCGCGTGTTGTGATCTTCGAGCCAGGCATCCGAAACGCGCCGGAGTTCTTCGATATGTGTCATCACATCCGGCTGCGCGATGACCGAAAACTCCAGCCCCTCGCGCGCACCTTTGTTGACGGCCTGGCGAAGCCCGGCCAGCCGGCCGCCCTTGAGGTCGAAGCTGGACAGGTCGACGATCGCCAGTTCGCCAAGCTTGAAGGCCCGAAGCCCTGCATCGGCGCAATGCGAAAGGAGGCTGGGCGAAATCTGATAGAGCACGGCGCGGCCGCCTCGAGCACGGGCTTCCTCGACGAAACGCCAGACGAGATCCGCTGTCTCCTCCTGCGGCCCGACCGGATCGAAAAGCGCGATCCAGGAGCGGCCCTGGATGCCGTACATGATGAAGGCATTGCCGCTCTCGGAGAACATCAGCCGCTTGTCGCCCATCCGGACGAGGTTGGCGTCGGCATTGTCCTGGGCCATGACGAGCTGGATCGCCCGCTCGAGATCGTCCGCCGTGGATAGTGCCGAACGTCGGGCCGCCGGCCGCAACAGGCTGAACACCGAGATCGTCGCCGCAAAAATCGCAAGGCCAAGGACCGCGCGCAGTCCGCGCGGCGCTTCCTCGGAAAACTCGAACTGCCACCAGAGTTCGCGGCTGTAGTCCACTTCGCGATAGACGAAGAGCAGCACCGTGATCGCCGCGGCCACGACGATGAACATGGCGGCGATCCAGCTCGGCGTCAGCACCTGACCGAACAGCGACGCCCGGCGCTTGAACTGCTTGGCGCTGAGGAACAGGCTGACCAGCAGGATGATCAGGAACGTCGCCTCGAAAAGCGCGAGCGCGCGCATGAAGGCCAAAACCAGCGCCAAAGAGGTGCAGACCATGGCGGTCCACCACGCCCCGTCCAGCCGTTGGCCGATGCCGCGCGCCGCGACGAAGAGCAGGAGGCCGAGGATGCTGGAAAGGAAATGCGCGCCCTCGAACACCGGCAGCGGCAGGTAGTTGCCAAGAAAATTGATGTCGGAATCCGGCGTCGGCGTCACGCTCGAGAAGATCAGCATTGCGCCGGCGATCATGGAAAAGGTGGCCAGGAGCGGCGGCGCCAGTCGGAACTCAAGCTTCCGAAGCGTCGATGCGATTGGGTGATGGGCAAGTTGGCGAATTTCGACGCCGATCACCACCAGTGTCGCGATGAGCAGCGGCAGGACATGATAGATGACGCGGTACAGGACGAGGCTGCCGAGCACTTCATCGAGGCTGACCGTATTGCCGAGCGCCGCGACGATCACCGTCTCGAAGACGCCGAGACCGGCCGGCACATGGCTAAGGACACCCAGGCCGACGGCGGTCGCATAGATCGCCAGGAAGGACGGCCAGCCGATTTCCGTCTGCGGCAGAAGCACGTAGAGGACCGAGGCGGAGGCGGCGACATCAAGCGCCGTGATAAGGAATTGCTGCGAGGACGTACGGCTATCCGGCAGGCGGATGCTCAATCGTCCGACGGATACCGTCCGTCCGTCTCGCCCGAGGACCAGAAGAGCGATGAGCACGAGGATGATCGCGATTGCGCCGGCGCGAACCCAGGCGCCGTCGATGTCGAGGATTGCTCCTATCCTCGGTGCCGTGACCAGCGATGCGAGCGCCGTGACCGCCAGAAGCCCGATCCCGAAGGCGAGGGTTACAAATGCGATGACGCGGCCGATGTCGTCGGGCGAAAGCCCCAGGCGCGAATAAGCACGGAACCGGATCGCCCCGCCGCTGAGGGCTCCGAAACCGGCCGTGTTGCCGACCGCATAGGCGCTGAAGGCTGTTATCGCGACAGGCACGAAAGGCAGCGTCCTGCCGATATAGGTGATCGCGTTGATGTCGTATCCGACCAGTGCCGCGAAACTCAGTGCCGTGAAGAAAACCGCAAGCCCGATCGAAGACCAACGCGTATTGCCGAGCGCCTCGATGACGTCGTCGTAGCTGACCTCGTTGGTGAGGTTGTAGATGGCAAATGTGGTGAAGGCGAAAACCGCCAGCGCCGCCAAGGCGATGAGGTAGGGACGGTACGTCTCAAGGATGTCTCGAAAGCGACTTGGCTGACGAACCGTGGATTCCATGTGGGCTGCCGGTGCTGGAAAAATTACGCATCTAGAGTTTGGTCAGATACGCAGCAAAAGCAACGGGATCGCGGCTATAATGTGTCTGTATGCTTAAAACCCACAGCCGCCTCGAGCGCACTCGTGCGCCCAAGGGATCCCGACAAACGGGACAGATCCAGAGCAATGCACCCGGTGGGTGCATTTTGAAAGCAAATATATAACTTTCGATTGAAAAACGAGAGTTCTTAACGCAGATTAAGGATCCAAGGCATCCAGGGGTCATCCGGCAGGGGTGGGGATGTCGACGCTGGCGGCGATGTTGCTGCGTGGGGATCGGGGACATGTTTGACAAGATTTGCGCTGCCGCACTCCTCAATACGGCGCTTGCGTCCGCAAGCAGAGGGTAGACACAGGCGCAGACGACCGCTGTCCGGAGCCAGATGACGCGCCGCCGCGAGACCGCGCTCGGCCGATGTCCATTCCAAGCCTGTTCAAAGCGTGGACACGGTCTTCAGCGCCCCGTCCAGCGCAATTCCGTTTTCGTCCAGGAGTGCCGCCTGACGCAGGCGTTTCATCCAGGCCGCGCCGTCTTCCCGATCTGTGAGGCTCGTCAGCGCCGACATCACCCGGTCGAACTTCGAGAGCCCGCGTGCATGGGTATCGGAATAACCCTTCACCAGCCGGCGATTGTTGATCACTTCCACTGCGAGATCATAATTCCGCGGGAGCAGCGAGGTCGCCACGCCGAGCCAGGCTTCGCGATGCTCGGTTTCGCGTGCGTGACGCAGCGTGCCGCGGCGGATGCGGCGCAAGGCGGCCAGTGTGTAGAGCGTCAGGAACCAGAACAGCGTGCCGGTCTGCACCCGGCGGCCCTTGTTGATGCGGCGGTCGAGCCAGGCGAAAACCTTCGGTCGGTTTTCGACCCAGAGACCGAGCCGCTTAGGCATGGTCCCAACCACCTCTTCCATGCGCGGATGCATGTATTCGGTCATGTAGAGGATCTGATCGTGCTTCACGCCGACTTCCTTGGCGACGCGGTCGAACCGGGTGCCGCGAGTCTTGAGATCCGCGACGCGGATCACGTCGTCGTAAGCCATGGCGATGGCGACGTATTTCGCGGACTGGACGGTGAAGGCATAGTCGCGATCCTCGCCCCCATTGGCGCGGTCGAGCACATGAAGTTTGCCGACCCGATCGAGATATTCGCCGGCATAGGCCGGATCCTGGAAGTCCGTGAGTTTCTTAACGCCAGCAAACAGCAGCGGCCAGGCGACCTCGGGGAATTCGGCGCGCATACGATGCACCAGCCGATCGAGGTCGGGATGGCCGGCGGTTTCCGGCATGACGTCGAAACGCTTCGGCGCCGAGGCGGTGACTTCGTCCCGCGGCTTAGCCTTGGTACGCTCATAGGCGGCATTGAAGGCACGCAGGCTCGGCTCGACACCCTTGCCGCCGCCGCGAATGGTCGCCTCGAAAGCTTCCTTCGGGAAAGGCAGCACATCGGCCGCCGCAAGAGCGCCGAACATCGAGGCGGAAATCACGCTGCCGTTTTTGGTCGCCAGCGTATCCATGTCGAAGGCGATGATGCGCCTGGCGGCGAAATCGGTTGCGCCGATCACCACGGTCGGATCGCCGATACCGTCGCCCGGCTTTTCCTTTTCGCCGACCGCGAAGGAACGGTGCGTCGAGGCGATCAGCGTGGTCTTGTCCGGCGTCACCAGGCCGCGCAGCACGGAGCGGCCTGCTTCCATCAACTCGGCGGCAAGCACGACATCCACATCGCCCGGCGTCGGCATCAGCGAGAAGATCGGCGACACGCCGTCGCGGGCCGGCAGCATCTCGATATAATAGATCGTAGCCCCGGTGCGCTGGGCAACGCCCGGCACCGAGGTTGACTGCGCCATCCAGCCCTGCTCTTCGGCAAGGCCGACGATCCAGTCGGCCAGAACGCCGCCTCCCTGGCCGCCCATGGCCATGATCGCCAGCGTCAGCGGCTTGTCGGAAGCATAGAGCGTCTTGAGGTTCACGGTCTCGTTCATCGATCAAGCCTCCGCGAAAACGACGCGGCCGGCGGCACGGCGGGCCTGCAGCCAGCCGATCACCGAAGCGCGGAATTTCGAGAGGAACTTGTCCCAGCTGGTCGGATTCATGATCACATCGGCGCGATAGAACGAAGGACATAGAACGGCGGCTTCCGAGACCTCGCCGCAATTGCCGCAGCCGACGCAGCTATTGTCGATCGCCGCAACCGGATCGTCCTTCAAGGGATCGTCCGTGTGCTTGACCGACAGCGACGGGCAACCGGAAAGCCGGATGCAGGCGTGATCGCCGGTGCAGACGTCCTCGTCCACCCCGAAACGCTCCTTCACCATGCGCTTGCCGTCCTTGACCGCCTGGTTGAACTGCGGCTTCACGCGGCGCTGCTTGTTCAGCATGCATTCTGAAGAGGCGACGATGATCTTCGGGCCTTTTTCCTTGCTCGTCAGCGCTTCCTTCAGCGTATCGCGCATCTTGGCGACGTCGTAGGTGCGGTCGATCTGGCGCACCCAGGTGGCGCCGATACCCTTCACCGCGTTGACGATCGAGTTGTTGGTCTTGCGGTTCGGGTTGATCGCCCGTGACGACAGGATGTCCTGCCCGCCGGTCGCCGCAGAATAGAAATTGTCGACGACGAGGATGACGCCGTCCTGCTTGTTGAACACCGCATTGCCGACCGAGGTCGCAAGGCCGTTGTGCCAGAAACCGCCGTCGCCCATGACGGCGATCGAGCGCTTGTCCGCCTCGACGTTGAAGGCGGAAGCAGAAGCGGGACCAAGACCGTAGCCCATCGTCGTGCCGCCGATGTTGAAGGGCGGCAGGATCGAGAACAGGTGGCAGCCGATATCGGCCGAGACATGGTGTTCGCCGAGTTCCTTTTCGACCAGTTTCATGGCCGCAAAGATCGGCCGCTCCGGACAGCCGGTACAGAAACCGGCCGGACGCGCCGGCACGACTTCGGCCAGAGCCTTCACTTTTGGATCGTTGAGCACATCGCTCGGATCCGGCACCGGCGGCTGGTTGCCCAGCAGCAGGCGGTCGTACATCTCGATGAAGGTCTTCAGCCCCTTCATCATCACGGGCGCGGTATATTCGCCGCCGAGCGGCAGGATGTCCTTGCCGTGCAGTCGCGTCTGGATATCGCGGCGACGCATCAGCGTATGGAGCGTCTGCTCGACATATTCCGGCGCGCCCTCTTCCACCATGATCACGGCTTTCTTGCCGAGACAGAAATCGACCACCTCGTCGTCGATCGTCGGATAGGCGACGTTCATCACGTAGATCGGCACCGACGAATTGCCGTAGACATCCGCCAGGCCGAGCTGCTGCAGGCCGCGCATGACGCCATTATAGAGACCGCCGAGCGTGATGATGCCGATCTCGCCTTCTTCGGGGCCGAAGAACTCGTTGAGCTTCTTCTCCTTGATGAAGTTGACGGCAGCCGGCCAGCGGCGCTCCAGCTTGTCCTTCTCCTGCCCGAAATTCGCCGGCGGCAGGACGATGCGGTTGACGTCACGGACCGGGTTTTCGAGCGCCTCGCGGAGCGTGAACTTTGGCCGCTGGTTATCCTTGGCGACGAACTGGCCGTGCACGTGACAGGCGCGGATGCGCACTTCCAGCATGACAGGGGTGTTGGAGGCTTCCGAAAGCTGGAAGCCATCCTCCACGGCCTGAACCATCGCCGACAGGTTGGGACGCGGGTCGAGAAGCCACATCTGCGACTTCATCGCGAACGCATGGCTGCGTTCCTGCATGATCGAAGAACCTTCGCCGAAATCCTCGCCGAGGATGATCAGCGCGCCGCCATTGACGCCGCCGGAGGACAGGTTGGAGAGCGCGTCCGACGCGACATTGGTGCCGGCCGTGGATTTCCATGTCACGGCACCGCGTACCGGATACATCACCGAGGCAGACAGCATCGCCGCCGCTGCCGCTTCGGAGGCCGAGGTCTCGAAATGAACCCCGAGATCCTCCATGATGTCCTTGGCATCGGCCAGTACGTCCATCAGATGCGAGATCGGTGAGCCCTGGTAACCGCCGACATAGGAAACGCCGGATTGCAGCAGCGCCTTGGTAATGGCGAGAATGCCTTCCCCACGAAAAATCTCGCCTTCTCCAAGCTTGAGATCCTCAACTTCGCGCGCAAAAGATCGCTCGGCCATGGCAGTTCCCCTTCGCCTTGTCGGCTTCAATCGGTAATCATTTGCAAAAGCATATTTTCGGTACCCGCCATTTGTCAATTCACAAATGCCGGCGGAACAGTAAGCGGCGCTTCAGCTGGACATCGAGCGGGACCGAGGAGCAAGCAACGTGCATCAATATATATGCTAATGCATATTATTTGGTCGATCCCGGATGAAAACTGCCGGCGTTGCCGCAAATCCGCTTGACGGGTCGATCAAACGCCATATAGTTTAAACTTAAAATAATGAGCGATTGAACGTTAGGAGGACTTGGATATGCGCATCGTCTGTATCGGTGGCGGCCCGGCCGGCCTCTATTTCGCGCTCCTGATGAAGAAGCTGCATCCCGAGCATTCCATTTCCGTCGTCGAACGCAACAAGCCTTACGACACGTTCGGCTGGGGCGTGGTCTTCTCCGATGCCACCATGGTGTCGATGAAGGCGTGGGACCCGGAAAGTGCGGCCGAAATCGAGGACGCCTTCAATCACTGGGACGACATCGAGCTGCTGTTCAAGGGCACGCGCCAGCGAACCTCCGGCCACGGCTTTGTCGGCATCGGCCGCAAGAAGCTCTTGAACATCCTGCAGCGCCGCTGCGAGGCGCTTGGCGTCGAGCTTGTTTTTGAAACCGATTCCAGTGGCGATATCGATTATCCGGACGCGGACCTGATCATTGCGTCGGACGGCTTCAACTCGAAGATCCGTAACCGTTATCCGGAGGTCTTCGAACCGGATCTCGTCGTGCGCCCGAACCGTTATATCTGGCTCGGCACCAATAAGCTGTTCGACGCCTTCACCTTCGACTTCCGCAAGACGGATCACGGCTGGTTCCAGGCGCATATCTACAAGTTCGACGACAAGACCTCGACCTTCATCGTCGAAACGACGGAAGAGGCTTACGAAAAGCACGGCCTTGGCCAGATGGACCAGCAGGGCTCGATCGATTTCTGCCAGAACCTGTTCTCGGAAGTCCTCGAGGGCTCGGAACTGATGACCAATGCCCGGCATCTGCGCGGCAGCGCCTGGCTCAACTTCAACCGCCTGATCTGCGGCAAGTGGAGCCATTTCAACGGCAACTCGCATGTCGTGCTGATGGGTGATGCCGCCCATACCGCCCATTTTGCGATCGGTTCCGGCACCAAGCTCGCCATCGATGACGCGATCGAGCTCAGCAACCAGTTCAACAAGCTCGGCCATTCCAAGGACAAGATCCCGGAAGTCCTCGAAACCTACGAGGAAATCCGCCGCGTCGACGTCGCCCGCATCCAGAATGCCGCCCGCAACGCCATGGAATGGTTCGAGGTGGTCGGCCAGCGTTATGCCGATACGCTTGAGCCGGAACAGTTCATGTATTCGATGCTGACCCGCTCGCAGCGCATCAGCCACGAAAACCTGCGGCTGCGGGATCCCAAGTGGCTGGAAGGTTATGAGCGCTGGTTCGCCAGGAAAAACGGCATCGAGGTGACCGGCAACAGCCGCACCCTGCCGCCGATGTTCACACCCTATTCGCTGCGCGAAACCCATCTGCCGAACCGTATCGTCATGTCGCCGATGGCCATGTACTCCGCCAAGGACGGGCTGCTGGACGATTTCCATCTGGTCCACCTCGGCTCTCGCGCGCTCGGAGGCGCCGGCCTCGTGTTCGCGGAAATGACCTGCGTCTCGCCCGACGCCCGCATCACTCCCGGCTGCCTCGGCCTCTGGAACGAGGAACAGGCGGCCGCCTGGAAACGCTTCGTCACCTTCGTACATGACAATTCAGGCGCCAAGGTCGGCATCCAGCTCGGCCATGCGGGCCGCAAGGGCTCGACCAAGGTCGCCTGGGAAGGCATCGACCAGCCGGTCGAAGAAGGCGGCTGGGATCTGATCTCGGCCTCTGCTCTGCCCTACCTCAAGACCAGCCAGGTTCCGAAGCCTATGGATCGCGCCGACATGGATCGTGTCATCGCCGACCATGTGCGCTCCGCAAAGTTCGCGGCCGAAGCCGGCGCCGATTGGTTGGAGCTGCATTGCGCCCACGGTTATCTTCTGTCGAGCTTCCTTTCGCCGCTCACCAATATCCGCACCGACGAATACGGCGGCAGCCACGAAAACCGCGCGCGTTACCCGCTGGAGGTCTTCAAGGCGGTCCGCGAGGTCTGGCCGCAAAACAAGCCGATCTCCGTGCGTCTCTCCTGCCATGACTGGTTCGAAGGCGGCAACACGCCGGAAGACGCGGCGATCTACGCGCGGATGTTCAAGGATGCCGGTGCCGACCTGATCGACTGCTCGTCCGGCCAGGTGTGGAAGGAAGAAAAGCCGGTCTATGGCCGCCTCTTCCAGACGCCCTTCTCCGACAAGATCCGCAACGAGATCGGCATTCCGACCATCGCCGTCGGCGCGATTTCGGAGGCCGATCATGCGAACTCGATCATCGCCGCCGGCCGCGCCGATCTCTGCGCCGTCGCCCGCCCGCATCTTGCCGATCCGGCCTGGGTTCTGCATGAGGCGGCAAAGATCGGCTTGACGAACATTCCCTGGCCAAAACAGTATTATTCCGGCAAGGCGCAGTACGAGACCAACCTCGCGCGGGCTGCGGCCGCCGCCCCTCCGGCTGTCGGCCCGGCAGCGAAATAAGGATCGCGTCATGACCGAAGCGCCCTCTGCCAATCTTGCCAGTGCCCGTCTTGCCAGCCGTCACGCCCTCGTCACCGGCGCGGGCTCAGGCATCGGCGCGGCGATCGCGACGGCACTGGTGGAAGCCGGCGCGCGGGTGACCCTGGCCGGCCGGCGGGCCGAGCCTCTGGAGGAGCTTGCCGCCGCGCTTGGCAGGGACAAGGTCTGCGTCGCGGCCGGTTTCGACGTCACCGACGAGATCGCCATCGGCGCCGGCCTGAAGGCGGCACGAGCCGTGTTCGGTCCTGTCGATATCCTCGTCAACAATGCCGGGGAAGGCCCGAGCGCCCCCTTCGAAAAGACCTCGCTGGAGATGTGGAACCGCGTGATGTCGGTCGATCTCACCGGCGTATTCCTCGTGACCCAGGCCCTGCTGCCGGACCTCAGGGCTTTTGGCGCAGGCGCCCGCATCATCAATATCGCCTCGACCGCGGGGCTCACCGGTTATGCCTACGTCTCTGCCTACGTGGCCGCCAAACATGGCGTCGTCGGCCTCACCCGTTCCCTGGCGCTGGAACTTGCCAGGACCGGCATCACCGTCAACGCCGTCTGCCCCGGCTTCACGGACACGCCGCTGATCGCCCGCTCCATCGAGACGATCGTCGCCAAGACGGGACGGACGGAAGAACAGGCGCGACAGGAATTTACCAGGAACAACCCCCAGGGGCGGCTGGTGAAGCCGGAGGAAGTCGCGAACACGGTTCTGTGGCTGGCATCGCCCGGTGCGGCGGCGATCAACGGACAGGCGATCGCGGTTGCCGGGGGAGAAGTCATGGCAGGCTAGTCGGCCTCGACATGAACCAGGGAACGAAACCGGGAGATCACGATGGAACTGGAAAAGGGCATAACCGAGAATGGTAGCGGATATAACGGCACCAGCTGGAATATCCTCGGCCAGGTCTATTTCCCAAAGGCGGTCTGCGACGACACCTTCGCCTTTGAAACCAACAGTCTGCCGGGTCAGTTCGTGCCCGTGCATGTCCACCCGACCCAGGACGAATTCATCCTCGTGCAGGAGGGTGAACTCGATCTGAAGCTCGACGGCCAATGGGTCAAGGCAAAGGCCGGAGATCTGGTGCGCATGCCGCGCGGCATTCCTCACGGATACTTCAACAAGTCTGAGAAGCCGTGCCGGGCACTCTTCTGGGTCTCGCCGGCCCGCAAGCTCCAGCAGCTTTTCGAAGAGCTGCACGAAATGACCGACGTGGAGGAGATCGTGAAGGTTTCCGCCGCGCACGAGGTGGATTTCCTGCCGCCCTCCGCCAACGACTGACCCGGGAGGGGTCATGCCGCCTGAAAGGGACCGGTCGATGAAAAGGAGAGGAGACGAACATGAGTGACGTGATGAAGGACATGAAGCACAGTTTTCGCGACTACCAGCCGAAACATTTCCTCTGGGAAGTGAGCGAAAACGGCCGCGTCGGGACGGTCCGCCTCAATCGTCCGGAGCGCAAGAACCCGCTGACCTTCGAAAGCTATGCGGAACTGCGCGATCTTTTTCGCGATCTCGTCTACGCCTCCGACATCCGCTCGATCGTGCTGACCGGTGCCGGCGGCAATTTCTCGTCCGGCGGCGACGTCTTCGAAATCATCGAGCCGCTGACCCATATGGCGATGCCGGACCTGCTCGCCTTCACCCGCATGACCGGCGATCTCGTCAAGGCCATGAAGAAATGCCCGCAGCCGATCGTGGCTGCCGTCGACGGCATCTGCATGGGGGCAGGCGCGATCCTCGCCATGGCTTCAGACATGCGGCTGGCGACACCCGAAACCAAGACCGCCTTCCTCTTCACCCGCGTCGGCCTTGCCGGAGCAGACATGGGCGCCTGCGGAATCCTGCCCCGCATCATCGGCCAAGGCCGCGCCGCGGAACTGCTCTTCACCGGCCGTTCGATGAGCGCCGATGAAGGCCGGGCATGGGGCTTTTTCAACGCCCTTCACCCGCAGGACGCGGTCGAGGCGGAGGCCGTCAAGCTTGCCCATTCGCTGGCGGACGGTCCGTGGTTCGCACACACGATGACCAAGACCATGCTGAACCAGGAATGGGCGATGGGCATCGAGGAGATGATCGAATCGGAAGCCCAGGCCCAGGCGATCTGCATGGCGACCAAGGATTTCCGCCGCGCCTTCGAGGCTTTCGCCGAAAAGCGCAAGCCGGTGTTCGAGGGCGACTGATGGCCAACCCCACGACGCTCAAAGGACCGGCGCGCGATTTCCTCGACTGGCCGTTCTTCGACAAGAGCCACAAGGCGCTCGCCGAGAAACTGGATGCCTTCGCGGCATCCGGCGCGCTGAGCCATATCGACCATTCCGATACCGACAATGCCTGCCGGGCGATCGTCAAGACGCTCGGACAGGCCGGCCTTCTGGATGCCGCGACCGGTGCCGGCGGCAGCCAGCCGATCGACAGCCGCGCCGCCTGCCTGACCCGGGAAACACTCGCCTGGCATGACGGCCTTGCCGACTTCGCCTTCGCCATGCAGGGCCTCGGCACCGGCGCCATCGGCCTGTCCGGTTCTGAAGAGCTTCGCCATACGGTTCTGCCGAAAGCACAGTCGGGCGAATGGATCTCCGCCTTTGCGCTGTCGGAGAAGGAAGCCGGCTCGGATGTCGCCGCCATGGCCTGCGCGGCCCTGAAGGACGGCGACCATTACGTTCTCGACGGCGAAAAGACCTGGATCTCCAACGGCGGCATCGCCGATGTCTACACCGTTTTCGTCCGCACCGGCGAAGCGCCCGGCACGCGCGGCATCTCCGCCTTCGTGGTGTTCGCCGACGATCCCGGCTTCTCGATCGCCGAGCGCATCGATGTGATAGCCCCGCATCCGCTGGCAACGATCCGCTTCGAGAATTGCCGCATCCCGGCTTCGCGCCTGCTCGGCGCGCCGGGTGAAGGCTTCAAGATCGCCATGCGGACTCTGGACATTTTCCGAGCCTCCGTCGCAGCAGCGGCTCTCGGTTTCGCCAAGCGGGCGCTGGATGAGGCGCTCGCCTATGCCAAGGCGCGGCCGATGTTCGGCAATCACCTGTCCGACCTGCAGCTGACACAAGCCGCCTTCGGCGACATGGCAGCCCAGATCGACGCCGGCGCGCTTCTCACCTACCGGGCCGCGTGGCGTCGCGACGTGCAGGGCCTGCCGACCACCAAGGAGGCCGCGATGGCCAAGATGGTCGCGACGGAGAACGCCCAAAGCGTCATCGACCGGGCGGTGCAGATCTTTGGCGGCCGCGGCGTGAAGAGCGGCGAGATCACCGAGAGCCTCTACCGGGAGATCCGGGCGCTGCGCATCTATGAGGGCGCGACCGAGGTCCAGAAGCTCATCATCGCCCGCGAACTGTTGAAGGCCTGAAGACGACCATGGCTTACACGACGTCCCGCCGACTGAACTTTGGAGATTGCGATCCCTCCGGCATCGCCTATTTCCCGTCATATCTGAGCATCATGGTCGGCGTCTGCGAGGAATTTTTCGGCGCGATCGGCTCGCCCTGGCCGGACATGATCAGTCGCCGCAAGATCGGCGTGCCGACCGTGACGCTGGACGTCGCGTTCAAGAGCCCGGGCTACCATGGCGACATGATGGATTTCACCATCAAGGTTATGCGGATCGGCAACAGTTCCGCCGATCTCGAATACGAGGTGCGGGCGGACGACCGGCTGCTCTGGACCGCCAGGCAGCGGCTGGTCGCCACATCGAACGAAACCCACAAGGCCTTACCCTGGCCCGACGATATGCGCTTAGCGCTGACACAGCATTTGGAGAAGAACAATGCACACCATCCTGCAGCCTGAAGGCTGGGCAAAACCGATCGGTTACGCCAACGGCGTCGCCGCCAACGGCCGCCAGATCTTCGTCGGCGGGCAGATCGGCTGGAACGGCCAATGCCAGTTCGAAACCGACGATTTCGTCGGCCAGGTCAAGCAGACGCTGCAGAACGTCGTCGCCGTGCTGGCCGAGGCCGGCGCCGGCCCGCAGCACATCACCACCATGACCTGGTATTTTACCGACAAGGCCGAATATCTCGGCAACCTCAAGGGCATCGGTCAGGTCTATCGCGAGATCATCGGCAAGCATTTCCCGGCCATGGCCGCCATGCAGGTCGTGGCGCTGGTGGAAGACCGCGCCAAGATCGAGATCCAGGCCACCGCCGTCATTCCGGCCTGAGGCAGTCATGAGCAAGACGACCGAATTTTCCGCCACGGTTTCAGCCGCGACCCGCAACGGAGTTCTGGTCGTCACGATCGACAATCCGCCGGTCAACGCCACGTCCGTCGATGTCCGCAGCGGGCTGGAAAAGGCGCTCACCCACGCCGAAACGGCCGACGATGTGACCGGTGTCGTCGTCACCGGCGCGGGAAAGACGTTCATCGGCGGCGCCGACATCAAGGAATTCGGCAAGCCCGCCATGGAACCGACCCTGCCGGCGGTCATCGACAAGATCGAAGGCCTGTCAAAGCCGGTCGTTGCGGCACTCAATGGCGCGGCACTCGGCGGCGGTCTCGAAGTAGCACTTGCCTGCCACCATCGCGTGGCTTCTCCGGCAGCACAGGTCGGCTTGCCCGAAGTCAAACTCGGCATTGTACCCGGCGCCGGCGGCACGCAACGCCTGCCGCGCCTGGTCGGCATCCCGGCGGCACTCGACCTGATCACCTCCGGACGCTCGGTGAAGACCGAGGAATCCCTGAAGCTCAAGATTATCGACGAGGTAACCGGGGGCGATCTCGTCGAGGCCGCAATATCCGCGGCATTGGCGCTCGCCGGCAAGCCCCTCCGCCGAACGGGCGAACTGAACGTCGCCACAGCCGATCCGGCCGAGATCGAAAAGGCTTCAGTCAAGATCCTCGCGAAGGCGCGCGGCCAGAAGGCGCCCGCGGAAGCGGTCAGGCTTGTCACCTCGTCCAATCGCCCGCTGGCCGAAGGCCTGTCGGACGAACGTGCCACATTCCTCGCGCTCCGCGACAGCCGCGAGGCTGCTGCCCTTCGCCATGTCTTTTTCGCCGAACGGGAATCTTCCAAGGTCGAAGGCTTGGAAGGGATCGAACCTCGCCCGGTCAGGACGATCGGCATCTGCGGCCTTGGCCTCATGGGCAGCGGCATCGCCGTTGCCGCCCTTGGTGCCGGTTATTCGGTGATCGGCCTCGACCAGACTGTCGAAGCTGCCGAAAAGGGCCGCGAGCGCATCATCGGCCTGCTGGAACGCAACGTCGCCTCGGGTCGCCTCGACCAAACCGGCTTCGAAGCCCAGAAGGCGCGGCTTTCCGTGACCGCGGAAGATGTCGATCTCGCGCCTTGCGATCTCGTCGTCGAAGCCGTGTTCGACGATCTCGCCGTCAAGACCGATCTCTTCCAGCGTCTCGACAAGGTCATCCGCCCGGATGCCGTGCTGGCGACCAATACCAGCTACCTGAACCCGGACGAGATCGCCACTGCAACCGCCCATCCGGAACGGGTGCTCGGCCTGCACTTCTTCTCGCCCGCCCATGTGATGCGCCTCCTGGAAGTCGTGCGTTGCGCCAGGACCGCGCCGGCTGTGCTGGCGACGGGGCTGGCGGTGGCCAAGAAGCTGCGCAAACTGCCGGTCGTCACCGGCGTCACCGAAGGCTTCATCGGCAACCGCATCTTTTCTGCCTATCGCCGCGAAGCCGAGTTCCTGCTGGAAGACGGGGCCCTGCCGCACGAGATCGACGCTGCGCTGGAAGACTACGGTTTCCCTATGGGCTTGTTCGCCGTCTACGACATGGCCGGCCTCGAAATCGCCTGGGCCCGCCGCAAGCGGCAGGCAGCCACCCGCGATCCCTCCATGCGTTATGTCGAGATTGCCGATACGCTCTGCGAGGCGGGTCGCCTGGGCCAGAAAACCGGTCGCGGCTGGTACGCTTATCCGGAGGGCAAGCGCACCATCGACCCGGAGGTCACCGCAATCATAGAAGCCGCGCGAGCCAGAAAGGGCATCACTCCACGCGCATTCTCGAAGAGAGAGATTGTCGACAGGATGCTTGCCGCAATGGCTCTGGAAGGCGAGGCATTGCTGACGGAAGGGATCGCCGCGCGAGCCAGCGATATCGACCTGGTGATGATCAACGGCTACGGCTTCCCGGCCCATAGGGGCGGCCCGATGTTTGCCAGAGCTTGAGCACGCCAAGTAGCGTTTGATAGCTAACCGCCTGAAATATCTGTAATATCTTGATCCGCGATAGGGTGCGGAAACTCGTCCGCATGCCCGTGATTTGTCCACCCAAAAGAGTTACGCTCATTTGATCAAACATGCTTGCATGTTTCCTTAAATCGCCTATTGTTTGCTCAAGCCTCGCAAGTAGGCACCGACAACAACGACAGGGAACGCTGCATGCTCACACTTCCAGAGCTCGCTCCGTCGAGATATTTTAACTATAAAATATCTGCTGCATCGTTGTCCCGTATTCCGACTGTCTCGTGTCGCGCTTAGGAGATCATGATGTCTTTCTCGTTTTCCGCATTCAAACGTAAGACGCTGCTGGGCACGATCGCCGCAGCCGCGATTGCCGCTCCGCTTGGCAGCATGGCCCAGGCAGCGGATTTCAAGTTCGCCGGCCCGCTCGATGCCTATACGCTCGATCCACATGCGGTTTCGAATACGCTGATCTTCGCCGTTCTTGCCAATGTCTACGAGCCGCTTGTGCGCCGTAACGCAGAGCAGAAGATCGAGGGGGCACTTGCGACCGACTGGAAACAGATCGACGGCACGACCTGGGAATTCAACCTCCGCAAGGACGTGAAATTTTCGAACGGGAACGCCTTTACGGCCGATGACGTGGTCTTCTCGCTGACCCGCGGCCAGGCCGGCGGCATCAAGGCGAACCTCAATTCGATCGCCTCCATCGAGAAGGTCGACGACCACAAGATCCGCATCAAGACCCGCGCCATCAACCCGATCCTGCCGAACCAGATCACCAACTGGTACATCATGGACAAGGAATGGGCCGAAGCGAACAACACCGTGCAGCCGGGCGCCGCCAACAACGCGACCGAAACCTTCGCGAACCGCAATGCCATGGGCACCGGCCCCTACGTCATCAAGGAGCGGGATCCGGGCGTGAAGACGGTCTTTGCACCGAACGCCGGCTGGTGGGACAAGAAGACCGGCAATATCGACAATGCGACGTTCTTCGTGATCCCCAATCCGTCCACGCGCGTATCCGCACTCATCTCCGGCGAAGTCGACATGATCGACGGCGTGCCGCCTCAGGATGCCGAGCGCATCGAGAACGATCCGAAGCTGCACATGCAGGCGGGTCCCGACCTTCGCACCATCTACATCCAGCCCGACGTCGCCCGCGACAGCCTGATCTTCGGCAGCGAAAAGACCAAGAACCCCTTCAAGGAGTTGAAGGTCCGCCAGGCGATGGAACTGGCGATCGACACCGGCGCGATCCAGAAGCGCATCATGCGCAATTTCTCGGTCCCGGTCGGCCTGCCGATCGGCAAGGAAGTCAACGGCTTCGACGCCGCCCTCGGCGCACCTGTCAAGCCGGACGTCGACAAGGCCAAGGCGCTGATGAAGGAAGCCGGCTATGAAAACGGTTTCTCCGTCACGCTGGACTGCACCAGCGACCGTTTCATGAACGACGAGGCGACCTGCCTTGCGGTCGCCGCCTCGCTTGCCCGCATCAATATCAAGGTCGATCCGCGCGCCCAGCCGACCGCCAAATGGGCGACCCAGGTCAATCCACCGGAATACAATACCAGCATGGCGATGCTCGGTTATTCGCCGGCCACCTATGACGCGCACATCTTCCTGACCTCGATCGCAGCCACCCGCGATCCCAAGAGCGGCCTCGGCGCCTTCAACATCGGCGGCTATTCCAATCCGGAAGTCGACAAGTTGATCGACCTGATCGGCAAGGAGACCGACCAGGCCAAGCGCACCGGCTATATCACCCAGGCCTTCAAACTCATGAAAGCGGATGTCGCCTTCATTCCGCTCCACCAGTTGAACATTCTCTGGGGCGTGAAGGACAATGTCACCGTCGTCCAGCCGGCCGACCTTGCCTATCCGCTGCGTTATTTCACGGTGAAATAATGACGATTGCATCCGATATAACGAGGCAGCTTGGCCACCTCGTGTCTTATCCCACGGTCAGCGCCGTTTCCAATCTCGATCTGATCGAATATGTCGAAGCCCAGACCGCCCCCTTCGGGGGGCGTGTCCGGCGCTTTGCAAACCCCGAAGGCGACAAGGCAAACGTGCTGATCACGATCGGCCCGGAAGCGCCCGGTGGCATCATCTTCAGCGGCCACACGGACGTGGTGCCGACCGAAGGCCAGGCCTGGACCGGCGATCCCTGGACGCTGAGGGAAGAGAACGGCCGCCTGATCGGCCGCGGCGCCACCGACATGAAGGGCTTCCTCGCCTGCTGTCTGGCGACCGTGCCCGGCATTGCCGCCAAGAACCTCAAGAAGCCTGTCCACCTCGCCTTTTCCTATGACGAGGAAGTCGGCTGCACCGGCGTCGGCTCGATGGCCGAATGGGTCGGCCAGAGCGACCTGAAGCCGCGTCTTGCCGTCATCGGCGAAGCGACCAGCATGGACATGATCGCGGCCCACAAGGGCGGCCTGATCGGCTGGTGCCGCATCAAGGGCAAGCCGGGACACTCCTCGCAGCCGGACCGCTATGTCAACGCCGTCATGGTCGCCGGCGACATGATCGCCGAGATCAACCGCATCCGCGAGGACATGCGCAATGGCCCGCGGTTCGAAGGACTCGACCCGCCCTATTCGACAACCCAGGTCACCGTCATCAGGGGCGGCCTGCACGGCAATATCGTCTCCGAAAACTGCGAGTTCTTCTGGGAGATGCGCCTTATTCCGGGCCAGAATACCTATGACGTGCTGGACCGCATGAAGCGTTTTGCCGCCGAAAAGCTCGAGCCGGCCATGAAGGCGATCGATCCGTCCTGCGGCATCGTCTTCGACGTCCAGGCCAGCATCCCGGGCCTCAAACCCAATAGCGATCCGACGCTCGATGCGGAACTGTTGGCGCTTCTCGGCCGCACCGAACCCCGCTATGTTTCCTATGGCACGGAAGCGGGCATTTTCCAGATCGCTGGCGTCCCCTCGGTCGTCATCGGTCCGGGCGATATCGCCGACGCCCATCAGCCGGACGAATCGGTTGCGATTTCCGAGCTCGAGAAATGCGCCATCTTCCTCGATCGGCTCGGGGATAGCTGCTGCTAAGGAATTTGTCGTGCTGAATTATGCCGCGTCACGGATCGTGCAGACGATTATCGTCCTGCTGGTGATCAGCTTCATCGCCTTCCTGCTGGTCGCCAATATCGGCGACCCGCTGGCGGCCCTCCTCTCCGCCGACGCGACCGTCAACGAGCGGCTGGAACTGATCGCCAAGCTTGGCCTCGATCAGCCGCTCTGGACGCGCTTCCTGCATTTCATCGGCAACATGCTGCAGGGCGATTTCGGCTTTTCCTATCGCACCCAGGATCCGGTCGCCAACCTGATCGCCGAACGGCTGCCCGCCACCGTAGAGCTCGCCTTCGTCAGCCTGCTGATCACCATCGTGGTCGGCGTGCCGGCCGGCATCTATTGCGGCGTCAACCCGAACTCGCTGTTCGGCCGCTTCATCATGCTGATCTCGACCGCGGGCATCACGCTCCCGAATTTCGTCGTCGGCATCCTGCTGATCGCGGTGTTTTCGGTCCAGCTCGGCCTGCTCCCCTCGTTCGGACGCGGCACGGTGGTCGATCTCGGCTTCTGGAAGACCGGGCTTCTCACCGTCTCCGGCTGGCGGGCGATCTTCCTGCCGGCAGCGACACTTTCCACCTTCCAGGTCGCCTTCATTATCCGCATGCTGCGCACCCAGCTGATGGAAGTCGGCCAGAGCGAACACATCCGCTTTGCCCGCGCCCGCGGTCTGTCCGAAGCGCGCATCTGGTATGTCTACGCCATCAAGAACACGCTGCTGCCGGTCATCACCATGCTCGGCCTCCAGCTCGGCAATATCATCGCCTTTTCGGTGGTGACGGAAAACGTTTTCGCCTGGCCGGGCCTCGGCTCGCTCTTCCTGCAATCGATCCAGGGTGCCGACATTCCGGTCATCGCCATCTACCTGATCTTCGTCGGCCTGGTCTTCATGGTCATCAATCTCATCGTCGAACTGCTTTATCCGCTGATCGACGCCCGCGTGTTGAGGAGGCAATCATGACGCCTGTCGTCAACACTCCCGCGGCCGGCCCCATTCGCCGCAGCAGAAGCACCAAGCTTCTGCGCGCCATCCGCAAAGCACCCGGCCCAACGCTCTGCGCAATCGTGATCTTCGCACTGCTGATCTACGCTTTCGTCGTGCCGCTGTTCTCGCTGAACCCGTTCGAATTCTCCGGAATGTCGGTGCTGGACAGTTTCATTCCGCCGGCATGGATGGCGGACGGCTCTCCGGATTTCCCGCTCGGCACCGACGACCAGGGCCGCAACCTGATCACCGCCATGGCCTATGGCATGCGCACCTCGATCATCGTCGGCTTCCTGTCGGTCACCATCGGCCTCGTCCTCGGCGGCAGCCTTGGCCTGATCGCCGGTTTCGTCGGCGGCCGGGTCGATGCCTTCATCATGCGCGTCGCGGACGTGCAGCTTGCCTACCCGGCCCTGCTGCTCGCGATGATCATCGACGGTGCGGCGCGTGCAGCACTCGGCACCGAGCGCAGCGTCGGCACGGCGATCGCGATCGTGGTGATGTCCATCGGCATCGCCTTCTGGGTCCAGTATGCCCGCACCATCCGCTCTTCCGTGATGATCGAGCGCGATCAGGACTATGTCTCGGCCGCCCGCATCACCGGTCGCAGCAATCTCGCGATCATCGTCCTGCATATCCTGCCGAACGTCATGGCCCCGGTTCTGGTCATCGCCACCATCAATCTCGGCATCGCCATCATCACCGAGGCGACCTTGAGCTTCCTCGGCATCGGCATTCCAGTCACCTCGCCGTCGCTCGGCACGCTGATCCGCAACGGCAACAATTTCCTGCAGTCGGGCGAATGGTGGATCTCGGTCTGGCCCTGCCTGATCCTCGTCCTCTTCGTCGTCTCGGTAAATATCCTCGGCGACCACCTGCGCGACGTCTACAATCCGCGCCTGCGGGGCCGCTCATGATCAATGCAACCGCACCGCTCCTCGACGTCCGCGATCTCACCGTCACCATCAACCGCGACGGCCGGCTGGTCACCGCGCTCGACAAGGTGTCCTTTTTCGTCAATCCCGGCGAGGTGCTCGGCATCGTCGGCGAATCCGGCGCCGGCAAGTCGATCACCGGCGCTGCGATCATCGATCTCCTGGTGCCCCCGCTGAAACGCACCGGCGGCACCATCACCCTTGCCGGCACCCGGCTCGACCAGCTTTCCCCGAAAGCGATGCGCAGCGTGCGCGGCGGCCGGATCGGTTTCGTCTTCCAGGACCCGATGACCAGCCTCAACCCGGTGATCACGATCGGCCAGCAGCTCTGCGACACCATCCAGGCGCATCTGAAGCTCGGCGGCAGCCAGACGAGGAAGAGGGCGCTCGACTGGCTCGACCGCGTCGGCCTGCCCAATCCGGATGTCCAGTTCAAGCGTTTCCCGCACCAGCTTTCCGGCGGCATGCGCCAGCGCGTGGTGATCGCTCTTGCGCTCTGCGCCGACCCCGTGCTGGTCATCGCCGACGAGCCGACCACGGCCCTCGACGTCTCCGTGCAGGCCCATATCCTCGAACTGCTGCGCGACCTGCACCGTGAAAGCAATGTCAGCATGATGCTGATCACCCATGACCTCGGCGTCATCGCCAAGATGGCCGATCGCGTCGCGGTGCTTTATGCCGGCCGCGTCGCCGAGATCAGCCCGGTCGGCGAGCTCTTCAACACGCCGAAACATCCCTATACGCGCGGCCTGATCCGCGCGACGCCGATGCCGTCGGCCACCGGCGAGATGCGGCTCGACCAGATCCCCGGGGCCATGCCGGGGCTCGGTGCGGTTCCGCCCGGCTGCGCCTTCAATCCACGCTGTTTCCGCGCGCAAGGCGATTGCCGCGCGACCATACCGCCGCTGTATCACGAGAAAAGCTCCGCCTTTTCCTGTTTCCATCCGCTGGAAAGGGTGACCGCATGAGCGCTTCCGATTTCCTCATCCTCAACCATGTCAGCAAGGTCTATCGCCGCAACCAGAGCCTTCTCGAGCGTCTGAAGAAGAGCGAGAGCGGCGGCACCAAGGCCGTCAGCGACGTCAGCCTCACCGTCCGCTACGGCGAGACCATGGGCCTGGTCGGCGAAAGCGGCTGCGGCAAGTCCACGCTGGCGCGCCTTGTCTCCGGCCTGATGGCGCCGACATCCGGCGAAATCAGTTTCCCGCCGAACGCATCAGGCAACAAGCCGCGCCTGCAGATGATCTTCCAGGATCCCTATTCCTCGCTCAACGGCCGCTGGACGATCGAGGACATCATCGCCGAGCCGATCCGGGTGCATAAGCTGCGCAACGGCCGCGCCGCCATCCGCGCCCGTGTCGACGAATTGCTGGTCCAGGTCGGACTTTCCGCCGCAGACGCCGAGAAATATCCGCAGGAATTCTCAGGCGGCCAGCGGCAGCGCATCTGCATTGCCCGGGCGCTGGCCGGCGAGCCGGAATTCCTGATCCTCGACGAACCGACCTCGGCACTCGACGTGTCGGTGCAGGCGCAGATCCTCAATCTGCTGCGCGACCTGCAGAAGAACCTCCATCTCACCAGCCTGTTCATCACCCACAATCTTTCGGTCGTGCGCATCATGGCGGACCGAATCGGCGTCATGTATCTCGGCGAACTCGTGGAAGAGGCGACGTCGGAAGAACTGTTCCGCAAGCCACGCCATCCCTATACGCGCCTGCTGATCGACGCCGCACCGGACATGGATACCAGCGATCGGTCGCTGCATCCGATCGCCGGCGAGCTGCCGAACCCGGCCTTCCCGCCCTCCGGCTGCCGTTTCCACACACGCTGTCCCTTCGCGCAGGATATCTGCCGCAACACCGTGCCGCCGCAGAAGGCAACCGAGACCGACGGCATGTTCCGCTGCCATTTCGATCTCGACCTCTCCAACGCATCGGTCTTCCCGCCTGCCGCCCAGGTCAAGACCGCCTGAATGTCCAAGGATGCCTCGATGACGACCGCCTCCCGCCAAGCAACGATCGACAAGGCCGTCGGTTATCTCGATGACGGCTCCTTCGAGGAAGCCTTGCGCAAGCGCGTGGCGATCCCTTCGGCCAGCCGCGTCGCCGCCAACAAGCCGGATCTCTGGCGCTATGTCACCGAAGACATGCAGCCCTTTTTCGAGCGCCTCGGCTTCACCACGAAGATCTACGAGAACGACACGGCGCCCGGCCCGTTTCTGCTTGCCGAACGCATCGAAGACCCGAGCTTCACCACCGTCCTGCAATATGGCCATGGCGATGTCGTTGCCGGCTTAGAGGGCCAGTGGGAGACAGGCCTCTCGCCCTTCGAGATGACCGAAAGGAATGGCGCCTGGTACGGCCGCGGCACGGCTGACAACAAGGGCCAGCACGCCGTGAACCTCGCCGCCGTCGAGGCGCTGCTCGCGACAAAGGGCTCGCTCGGCTTCAACCTCAAATACCTGATCGAGATGGGCGAGGAATCCGGCTCGCTGGGCTTGGAGGAAATGTGCGCGGCCCATCGGGACGAGCTGAAGGCAGATGTTTTCATCGCCTCAGACGGCCCTCGCCTCGCTCTCGACCGGCCGACCATCTTTCTCGGCGCCCGCGGCGGCATGTCCTTCCACCTGGAAATCAATGCCCGCGAAAGTTTTCAGCATTCCGGCAACTGGGGCGGCATTCTCTCCAATCCCGGCATCGAACTCTGCCACGCGATCACCGCGCTGGTCGGCCGCACGGGTCAGATCAAGGTGCCCGAGATGACGCCGGGTTCGATCCCGGAAAATGTCCGCACCGCCCTGAAGGATTGCCACATCACGCCCGCCGCCGGCGATCCGCCGATCGAGCCCTGGTGGGGCGAGCCGGGCCTGACGCCGGAAGAAAAGGTCTTTGCCTGGAGCTCCTTCGAGGTGATGGAAATGGAATGCGGCAACCTTGCCCAGCCGCTCTACGCCATCCCGCCCAAGGCCCGCGCCCGCATGCAGCTCCGCTTCCCGGTCGGTGTCGATCCGGATGCGGTGGTCCCGGCCGTCCGCAAGGCGCTGATCGATGCCGGTTACGACCGGGTCGTGGTCAAGGACCCGACCGATGCGATCTTCCTCGCCAGCCGCCTCGATCCCGATCATCCATGGGTCAGACGCGTCGTGGCCTCGATCGAAAAGACGCTCGGCACTCCGCTAGCGATCCTGCCCAATCTCGGCGGCTCGCTGCCGAACAACATTTTCTCGGATCTGCTCGGCCTCCCGACCATCTGGATCCCGCATTCCTATCCGGGCTGCCTGCAGCACGCCCCGAACGAACACTTGCCGATCTCGATCGTCCGCGAAGGGCTCGCGATGATGGCGGGGCTCTATTGGGATATCGGCGAGACCGCGGCCTGACCTTCCGCTTTCGGCGTCAGGGCCTGCGCACGGCGCCGCTCGCCACGACAGGACCGGTCGCCACACCGGTCGGCGAGCCGCCGAACGGTTCGAGGCTGACGGCAAGCGTCGCGCCCTCGGTCATGTTGCGACGCATATCGGCAGGTATCACGAGCTCTCCTGCCTGATCCGGCTCAAAGACGCCGAGAGACCGCGGGTTGCCGCTTCCAGGCACCAGCCAGAGCTCCAGCGATTTCTCTTCGCGGCCGCCGGCCGCGACCGGCACGATCCGCAAACGCCCGTTTCCGGCATCGTAGGAGGCGAGCAGGTTGATCTGGCTATCGGTCGAGGAGAGTTCCGCCACCAGCGGCGCGGATCCCTGCGGCCCTGGGATCACGCCCGATGCATAGATAACGGCAGCCACAGCAACCGCCGTCGTGGCGAATGAGAGCCGCCGCCAGAAGAGCGCGGAATTCCACAGGCCCCATGAGGGCCGAGCAACCCGGGCGGGGCCGAAGAGCCGCGTTTCGATCCGGCCGAAAATCGCCCGGCTCGGCTCCACGTCCTCATAGTCGTCGTTGAATGAGGCGAGGTCCGCCTGCCACCGCTCGACGATCCGGGCAAAAGCGCGGTCATTGGCGATCCGCTGCTCCACGGCGCGGCGGGCCTCGAGCGACAGGACGCCGAGCACATATTCGCCGGCCAGGATCTCGTCCTGCGGTCGCCTGCCCTGACTTTGTTCGCCCGACGTCATCGCTCCATGCACTCTCTCAATTTCAGAAGGCTCCGGCGCAGCCACGTGCGCACCGTATTCAACGGCACCTTCAATTCTTCCGCCAGTTCAAGATAACTCAAACCTTCCACATAGGCACGTCGAACCGCACGCGCATGCACGGAGTCGAGTTCTTGCATGCACCTGTCGATGCGACGGCCTTCATCCGCATTGGCCGCCTGCTGTTCGGGATCGAGCGTGCCGTCGTCGGCAAGGTCGTATGCATCGTCAAGGTCTTCGGCGACAGGCTTCCTGGCCCGGAGGATATCGATCGCATGATTGCGCGCGATCGCCGCCAACCAGGCGGAGGGCGAACCGGCATCCACGGCAAAAGTCCTGGAGCGCTGCCAGACCCTGACATAGATTTCCTGGAGCGCTTCTTCCGCGTCGGCCCTGTCTTTCAAGATACGGAGGCAGATCGAAAATAGTTTCGGGCTCGTCGCATTATACAGCGACGCGAACGCTTTGCGATCACCCATCGCCACGCGATTGACCAGAGCCGCGATCTCATTGCTTTGCATTCGGAAAGAACCTCGCCGTCCACCACTTATAGAGAACGCCGACCTCGAAAAACAAGGCACCTTCGCCGCAAAACCCGCAGCAGGATCTTTAATCTGCCGCAGCCGATATCCCGCGATGCCTTTGCCTCGTCAGGATCACCGCTGCTCGCCAGGGCATCGGGCGGTGTCAAGGACCGGCAAAGCCTGCCTGCTTTTCGGAAAGGGTGAAGGCCAAGGCGATCAGCAAAGCGCTAATCCCTCGTGGCACAAGCGCCTTCACCCCT
>NZ_JNNU01000005.1 GCF_000732195.1 Neorhizobium vignae | reverse complement strand
ACCACCTCTCGGGACATCATCCTTGACGGCGTGAAGCGCTCTCCTGCCGCTTCCAGCCCGAAGCGGCAGGCGTCGATCAAAAGCGTGGTCCTGAGCTCCGGGCTTCGACGCTCAGATCCCGAGACCGCCGGCTACATTCACGGTTTCTCCGTTGATGTAGCCCGCATGCGGTCCGGCCAGGAAGCAGATGGTTTCCGCCACTTCCTCGAGGGTTGCGATGCGGCGGATCGGATGCATGTCGAGGATGGCGTCACGGTTCGGAAGCTCGCCGGCAACGTCCGCGGCCATGTCCGTCGGCATGATTCCCGGCTGAACCACGTTCACGGTGATGTTGCGCCGGCCAAGGTCGCGCGCAATGCCCTTCGCATAGCCGGCGAGCGCCCACTTCGTTCCGGTATAGTCGGCGACGCCGGGGAAGGGGACGTAGGAGCCGAGGAGGGAGCCGACGAAGATGATCCGGCCGCCGTCGGTCAGCTTTTGCGCCGCCGCGCGGGTGTTGGCGATGGTGCCGAGGACGTTGACCTGCCACTGGCGATTGTAGTTGTCCCCGTCGAGTTCCGGATCGTCCACCATCTGACCCTGGATGGCGATGCCGGCATTGTTGACGAGGATGTCGAGCCTGCCGAATTCCGCCATCACGCTGTCGATCAGCGGCTTTGCGGAAGAAAGGTCGGCCTGGTCGCTCTTGACCGCAATCGCGCGAACGCCCTTTGCCCTGAGCTTTTCGACGACGGCTTTCGCCTTGTCGGCCGAGGCGGCGTAGCTGATCGCGACGTCTGCTCCGTGATCGGCGAACGCCTCCGCCGTCGCGGCACCAAGGCCGCGCGAGCCGCCGGTAATGAGGACGACCTTCCCCTTGAATATGTTGGACATGACTATCCTTTCCCTATTCGCCAAGGCACCGCTCGATCCTGTCGGGCGGCGCCTAATTTCATAACGTATGTTACGATAACGATCGGTATGAAATTTGACAGTGCCGGTCAAGGGCTTTAATAACGGTCATTATGAAAAAGGTTGAGCAGAGCTGATGGGACGCCATCGCGAATTTGACGTGGAGAAGGCGCTCGACGCGGCGTTATGCGTGTTCTGGCGCAAGGGCTATGAAGGTGCCTCCTATGCCGACCTGACCGAGGCGGCGGGTGTCGAAAGACCGGCCCTCTATTCCGCGTTCGGCAACAAGGAAGCGCTGTTCCGCAAGGTCCTTGCGCGCTACTACGAGCGCTATGTGGACTACGTTCCCGCGGCACTTCAGCTCCCGACGGCGCGCGAGGTTGCGGCGCACCTTCTCCAGGGTGCAATCGATCTCACCACCCGTTTTCCCGACCATACGGGATGCCTCGGCATCCAGGGTGTCCTGGCGGGATCGGATGAAGCGGAGCCCGTTCGGCAGGCCTTGATAGAGGCGCGCGTCGAAGCCGAGGCGCAGCTTCGCGAACGCTTCGAGCGGGCAAAGGCCGAGGGTGACCTGCCGGAGACGGCCAGGCCCGACACGCTTGCGGCATTCCTGATGGCCGTTCTTCACGGCATGGCGGTGCAGGCCAAGGCCGGCTTCAGCCGCGAGACGCTGGAGGCCGTTGCCGAGCAGGCGCTTGCCACATGGCCCGCGGGCAAGGGGGAGGGGGATTTGCGCGTTAGGCCGCAGCCCTGATCCTTGCCTCTTCCCGGATGCGCTTGACCATCGAACGCAGCCCGTTGGCCCGCTGGGACGACAGGTGTTCGACCAGGCCGATGCGGTCGAAGATTTCGATCGCGTCGGTGGCGGCGATCTGGGAGGCGGTCCTGCCGGAATAGACGGCGAGCACAATGGCGACGAGGCCGCGCACGATATGGGCGTCCGAATCGCCCTCGAAGGTCATCACCGGGTCGGCGCTGCCGTCTCCGAGATGGCTGACCAGCCAGACCTGGCTCGCGCAGCCCTGCACCTTGTTCTCTGCGGTCTTCTTGTCGTCGGAAAGGTCCGGCAGCGCCTTGCCGAGTTCGATCACGTAACGATAGCGGTCTTCCCACTCGTCGAGGTATTCGAAATCTTCGATGATCTTCTCGAGGCTGGCCATAAGCGCTCCGGTTCTTCTATCCGCTCCATATAGGCACTGCATGCCTGGACAAAAAGCAAAAAAACGCCGTGAGGGGTAATCCTCACGGCGTCAGCAAATGCTGAATGACAGGGCAGGCAGATCAGGCACCGGGAACCGTGGCATTGAGAGCCCGGTGCAAGCTTTGAAATTCGAACTCGGATGTGACGTCCGGTATAAGGTCGAGTTGGCGCGCCATCTGGTGCGCGGGATTAGTGGGTCGGCCGTTTCTGCGGGACCGGCACAGTGCCGGTGAAGATCGTATCGGCGCCTGTAGCGGCTGCCGTTTCGGCCTGTCTGGCCGGGAAGGGCGTCGGTTCCGGATCGGCGAACACCGCGGTCTCCTTGCCCTTGTCGCCGAACTGCTTGTCGAGCAGCTCGAAGGCGACCTGGGCGCCCTGCCTGGCCCTGGTGCCGAGCGCCGAGAAGGTCTCGGCACCCTTTTCGCAGACCTCAGGCTTTTCGGTGCAGATGGCGCTTACATATTGATAGGCTTCGGTCGCAGCCGAAAATGCGTTGCTGACCTGCAGGGGCGAAAGCCCGTCGGTCTCGGTTGTCGGCTTGCTGCTGAAGTAGGAAAGCACTACCAGCACCGCCGCGAACCACATACTTCCCTTGATGAGAAACCACATCGTTTATCCACCTGTTTTTCCCGCTCCTGGGTCTTGAGGCGGGCCGCCGGATCTGTGCCGGTCTTGAACATGGTTGTACCGCCGGGAAGCAAATATGGCTTTGACGGGATCGTTCGGTTTTTCGGCAAATTTGCTTAAAATGCGAAATATCCGCATTTGCAGCGTCTTTGTCGCGAACTTGAATCGAATTTTAGCGATCGATGTTAAGCATAATTGCGGCGGTGCGCCTGAAACCCCGGGCTTTGTCAGGCGCCGGTTTGCCACAAAGGTTAACACATCGGGAAAAATCGAAGCAAATCCGCCGCTTACGTCGCGTTAACCACAAGCTCAGAAGGCTTGGCCCTTCTGTCCCAAAGCCGGATTTTGGCCCATTGCGGGACCTCCGGCACCCCCTGCTTTTATCCTTTCCTTAAGCCACGGGGGCATATTGTCGGCTTCGATAAACGAGTCTGTGCAGGGTTTTGCGTGCGCGTATTGAGTAACATTGCCGGAAAGGCGGTCATGCTGGTCGACGAGACCGCAAGCCGCTGGCTGACGCGCCTCGGCGAGGGCGACACCGCACGTCCCGGTGAAATTGCCCAGTTCCGCCGGCTCGCGTTCTGTGGCCTTGCCGCATTCGTCACCGTGCCGCCCGCGCTTGCTCTGCTCCTGCCGCCTGCGCTGGCCCTGCCGGTCGGCGTTGCGCTGGTTCTGTCGCTTTTCCTTCTGGCCGTCGCCGCCTCCTTCGCCTTTCCGCGCCATGCCGTTGCCTCCGTTGCTGCGCCCCCGCCGGAAGACGCTGCCTTCGACGCGATGCCGGGCCTGTCGCTCATTCTCAATCCGCATGGCCTGCTGGTGAAGACCGGCGGCCGCGATCAGCATCTGTTTCCCGCAGGCCTGCGTGAAGCCGCCGGCGAGCCGCTTGCCGAGCGCGTCCACGTGTCCGACCGGATCGGCCTCGTCCAGGCTTTCGACATGCTGCGACAGGGTGCGCCGAGCGCCGTTGCCGATATCCGCATCGAGCGGCCGTTCTCGGCGGCCGGCCGCCAGTTCCTGTCGGTCCGTCTCGACATGACCGCCATCCGCGACGGTGAAGGGGAGCTCCTCTACGTCATGGCGCAGGCGCGCGACATTTCGGAAGAAGAGCAGCTCCGGTTGGAAGCCGCGGCCAATGTCGCCGAGGCGCGCTCCGCCCATGAGGCGAAGTCGAGGTTCCTCGCCGCCGTCAGCCACGAGTTGCGCACGCCGCTCAACGCCATTCTCGGCTTTTCAGATGTTCTCGCCGGCGAATATTTCGGCAGGCTCGAAAACGACCGCCAGCGCGAATATGTTGGGCTGATCCGCCAGTCCGGCGGCCATCTCCTCTCCGTCGTCAACACCATGCTCGACATGTCGAAGATCGAGGCCGGCCGCTACGAGCTGCTCGCCGAACCCTTCGCCATCGCGGAAGCCGTGGAAACCTGCCGTGCCATGCTCGATCTGACCGCCCGCGAAAAGGGCGTGACGCTCACCAGCCGCGCCCCCCGCGGGCTCGGCGAAGTCATCGCTGACCGCCGCGCCGTACAGCAGATCCTCATCAATCTCGCCGGCAATGCGATCAAGTTCACCGGTCCCGGCGGCGTCGTGTCGATCGACGCCGTGCTCGAGGGCGATCACGTCAATATTTCGGTCAGCGATACCGGCATCGGCATCGCGGCGGAAAAGCTGCAATATATCGGCCAGCCGTTCATGCAGGTGGAAAACGCCTATACCCGCACCTACGAAGGTACCGGTCTCGGGCTTTCTCTGGTAAAAGGTCTGGTGGCGCTGCACGGCGGTCGTTTTGCGATCGCCAGCCGTCCGGGCGAGGGGACCGTGGTGACGATCTCCCTGCCGGCAGACGGTTCGGGCGTCGAGGCAAAACGGGATGACTCCCGGGAGGAAAAAGTCGAATTCCCGCCGCGGCTGAGGGCAGCCCGGCATGCGGCCATGATGGACGAACAGGATTTTATCGATGACCGCGCGGAAGCGAAAATCGCCTGACAGGAAAAAACCTGTCAAGCAACCGGGCATTCTGTCGAACCTGCTGCTGGCGGGAGCGCGGGCCGTTGCGCGCCGGCCGAAGACCCTGTTCGGCTGCGCTGCCTTCGGCATCGTCTTCTCCTTCGTCGCGGCCAATGCGCTCTGGTATCAGCCGGGCGGCCATCCATCCCCGTTCCTCGCCACCCGCGATTCCAAGAACCCGAATCAGATCGCCGGTTATCGCCCGGCAAGGCGCACCGCACCCGCCGATGTCACCACGTTTCGGATCGAGCGGGCCGACCCGAGCGTCGTAGCGCCGGCTCCGGCCGCAGCACCCGCGGCCGCGCCCGCACAGACGGCCGTGCCGTCTGCGCCTATGCCGGCCGCCCCTTCCGTCGTCGCCCCGATCCCGCGCCCCCAGCCGCAGCAGGCCGCCGCCCAGCCGGCAACGCCCCATGAGGCGCCCGCGACGCCGAAGCCGGCCGAGACGGCAAGGGCAACACCTGCCGCACCGACAAGGCCGGTTCAATCCGCCGCCCTGCCGCCGAAGCCCGTTTCTCCGGTTCGCTCGACCGAAGGTGTCAATGCGCGTGGCGAAGATCCCGTGGCGGCCGCAATCCGCGCCTCCGAGCGCAAACCGGCCATGACGCCGCCGGCCAATATCCCGAATTCCGGTCGGCCCGCGGCGACGCCCGTCTCCCAGAAGCCGAACGCGACCAGTCAACCGAACGCGCCCGTCCAGTCGAGCGATCTCGTGCTGCAGATCCAGCGCGGCCTGTCGAATATCGCCT
The DNA here is from genome assembly GCF_000732195.1 of Neorhizobium vignae. Classification (GTDB taxonomy): domain Bacteria; phylum Pseudomonadota; class Alphaproteobacteria; order Rhizobiales; family Rhizobiaceae; genus Neorhizobium; species Neorhizobium vignae. Next base: position 421,676 of record NZ_JNNU01000005.1, on the reverse strand, counting down.
ATGCGGATGTCGGGGTGGACGGTGTCGCCGGCGCCCAGACCAAGGCGGCCATCCGCCGCTTCCAGCGCCACTACCGCCTGCCCGAGACCGGCGAGCCCGACGAACAGGTACTGAAGAAGCTGAAGTCGATCGGCGCTCTGTAGTCGCCGTCGCTCCCAATCTCCCGAATTTTCGATGTTTCAGCGGTGAGAGCTCGCCGCTCAACGCATCGCAACTGCTTCCAGCACCAGCCGCTTCAGCTCTTCGGCAGGTGGGGCGAGGCGGGTTTCGGCGACGTGCAGCGCAAGCTCGATCGCGCCGAGATCGGGCAGTCCCGCTTCTTTCGCATCAAGCGCGGCAAGCTGTGCCGGTTTGCCCTCGACGATCCGGGGGGTGACGCCGAGCCCTGCGGTGACCGCTGCCCAGAGGCCGGCAAGGCTTGGGCTGGCGAACGCGTGCCGCCAGGCGATGCCGTTGCGGTCGAGCGCGTCGATCGCGGCCTTGCGGAAGGCGCAGGGCGGATCGAAGGCGACGATCGCAAGTGCTTCTCCCGGCATATGCCGGAAGCCATCCGGACCGATCCAGGCGATCTCCCGCCTTGCGACGATTTCAGCCCGCGGGCTGGCGAGCGTGCCCCAGGTCAGCGCCACGTCGAGTTCGCCCTTGTCGATCGCCTGCACCATCGCGACACCCCGGTCGACGCGCGCCTCGACCCGCACCTTCGGATGGATCTTCGAAAAACGGCCGAGCAGGTCCGGCAACCAGGTTTCGGCAAAATCCTGCGGCACGCCGATCTTCACCCAGCCTTCGAGCTTGCCAACGCCGCGCACCGCCGCGCGCGCCTCGTCGTTGAGCTCCAGGATACGCTTGGCATAACCGAGCAGGATTTCGCCTGCTTCGGTCAGGACAAGCCCACGCCCCTGCTTCTGCAGCAGGGTTTCTCCCACCTGTTCCTCGAGCTTCTTCAGTTGCAGGCTGATCGCCGAAGGCGAACGGCCGAGCCGGTCGGCGGCCTTGGCGAAACTGCCGAGCTCCAGGCCAAGCGCAAAACTCCTCAATGTATCGATATCGAGATTGACGGGCAGCATGATCGTTGAGTGTCGCAAAAGTGTGCGTTTGGAACTTCATGATTTTCAAAATGATTGTGCGAGGAGAAGATAACGGCGTCAACAGAAATCCGAAAAGGAGAACATCATGCCCTTCGTTCACGTCATCATCGCCGGCAGAAAGATCGAGCCGGAAGCAAAGCGCCGGCTGCAGCAGGAAACCACGGTGCTGATGAACACGATCATGCGCAAGCGCCGCGAGGTCACGGCGGTCCTGGTGGAGGAGGTCGATCTATCCGGCTGGACCGTCGGCGGCGAGCCGCTGGAAGTGGCCGCGCATGTGGAGGCCAATGTCACGCTCGGCACCAATACGGCCGAGGAGAAGAAGCGTTTCATCGAGGCGATGGATGCGCTTTTGAAGCAGAGCCTCGGCGGGATACCGCCCGCAACCTATGTCATCGTCCGCGAGGTCGAGGCGGACGCCTGGGGTTTCGGCGGGGTGACCCAGGAATACCGGCGTACAAATGCTATGACGGCGTGATCCTCATCCCGCCGGTTGGATCGCGCCCGGCATGGCCGGGCGCATCTCTGCCTCAGAAGACGGCGAGATATTTCAGCAGCGAGATGATGCCGATGATGATGATGATGATCTGCGCGATCTGTTTTGCCCGGCCGTCGATCGGCAGGCGCGCGACGAGATAGAGAACCAGGACGATCACCAGGAAGGTGATCAGAATGCTGATCAATGCGGAAGTAGCCAAGCCCCAAACTCCTTTTCATGACAGTGCCGTGCGGCACCCTATGTGTAAATATAGTGCATTCGGGGAAAGGAAAGGGCGCGGCATCGCGATTTCTCTTTTCTTCTCAGGGACTTCCACCGGATAACCTCATGCCGTTTCGGCGCCGAGTTCGAAAGCCCAATGGATGAGGCGGTCCTTCAGTGTCCGGTCGCGCAGATAGCCGGTCAGTTCTTCGTCGATCTCCTCCAGCCGCTCCAGCACGAAATCCTCCGCACGGTTGGCGTTCCAGGCTGCCTGGAGGTGCTTGTTTCCATGGCTGCCGTGCTGGAGCGTGAACCAGATGCGGTTCTGGATCTTGTCGAGGTCGCCCGCCCGGCCGACCCATGTCTGCCCGGTCGGAGCCAGCCGGATGACATAGATGCCGGCCGGAGCCTTGCGTTCCTTGTAGGCGGAGATCGCCGCTTTCCTGTCGATGGTGTTCATGTCCTTGCCTTCCCTGGTGGAGGTTCGGCTAATATCACCCGGGTAATATTATGGCAATAGTTGTATCCGGGTAAAATTGTAGCGAGGCAAGTTTGCGCTTGGTCCCGAAGCGCCGTAAGAGGGGGCAATGCGCCTGAAATCCGAAATCGTCGTCTCCGCCATGATCCGCCGCGTCTTCGGGCTCGGCGGTTTTGCAGCCGTTGAAAAGAAGGGTGCGGAGGCGGCGGGCGCGATCTTCATCCGCCAGCGCTTCCGCGACGGCCTGGAAACGCTCTATGCGCCGGCACCGCAGAATTTCTTCGGCGACGAGGACGACGGCGGGCGCAAATTCGAGGTGAGGGCGGAACGGTCCGAGCCGGAAGCCATCCGCGAGATGTTGTCGCGCGAAATGCGCTTCGATCCGGATCTCTGGCTGCTGGAACTGGAGATCGACGACGTCGCCGATCTTTTCGAAGTGGTGAAGCCGGGCTAGGCTTTTAGCGCGCCCGGTAGAGGCCGTTGAGCGGCTTGCGGGCGCTGGCGGTAGTGCGGATCACACGCGGTTGGCGGCTGTCCTCCGCGCGGTTGTCGGCAAACATCGGCTGATGCTGCTGTTCCGGGTAGGTGTAGCTGTCGGCGCGGCGCCAGGCTTCGACTCGTTTACCGCATTCGTCCTCGTCGAGCGCGTCCCAGAGCGCGGCGGCGCGTGTCACGCCGTCCTGTTCCGCGCCCAGATGGTCGTAGAGCCGCTGCAGGATGAACAGCGCATCGTCCGTTTCCATGGCCAGGCCCTTCAGCGTCGCCGCGAGCTGCTGGCCGGAAATGTCGAGCATGATCCGCTCCGAAAGCCAGTGGCTGGCGGAAAGCGTGTCGGCAAGCACGGTTGCAAACAGCCCGGTCTCGCGGTTGCGGGCGAAGCGGACGAGCAGCGCCTCCTGGATCGGCGACAGATTGCGCAAGCCCAACCGGTCTGCGGCGGGCCGGTCGACATGGCCGGCAAGCGCCTTGATGCGGTTGCGCAGGAGTTCGTCGCGCGTGTTGCGCTCGGCCTCGTCGATCATTTCCGGCGTCGGCCTGCGCGGCATGAGTGCCTCGAGGTTTTCGGGCGCATCGCTGCGCTTGGTGCGGTCGTGGCGAAGCCCGACCAGCGCGTCGATCACCGTCGGCGACAGCGCCTCGCGGCGCACGATGGCGCGGGCATGCGCTTCCCCTTGGGTGCGGGCGATGGCGATCAGCGCATCGTCGGAAAGGCAGGTCGAGGAGGTCAGGAACGGGGCTGCAACGGCGATCGGCTGGCTGGCGATGAAGAAGGCGACGGCCGGCGGCACGGTCTTGCATTGCGAGAGGGCTGCGACCGCATCGCGGCGGGCCTCCTCGGACGATGCGGAAAACAGGGGGGCGAAGAGCTCGGCGAACTGTCGAAGCTCCGACCGCGAAGGGTACGGAAGACTTTCGAAGCTCGTCACCGTGGCCATCAGCACCACATCCTTCTTACGCATGGCCTGGGGCCTTTCAAGGTCTCGAAACTCATTCGTCACTGGCAAACTCGCAATCAACGCAAAACAAATCCGGAGTGCCGAACGCCGATCAGGTGTGCCGGAAAAGCTCGCCTGGCGCTCTCATCGTACCTTGCCTGGGAAACTCCCGGTGGCGCGCCGCCCGCTCACGCAGCTGTGAGAACATCTGCAGAATGGGGTCGCCTTGGTTTAACCGGATGCTAACTCTTGGAGGGTTAACGGTCTGTGAAAATGGTTCGTTTCGATACGCCGGTCATTTCTTGCAGTGTCGCTGTTTCTGCCAGAATTGCGGGTCTGATCGACGCCTGCGAAGGCTGTGAACCAAACCGGCGCTTCTGCGTTTTGGGGTCGGACAACAGACATGCACCGGTAGCAAGTGCTATATTAGCAGTAAGACATTGTTAACGGTGGTCTGGCTGAATCCAGCGGTAACCGGCGCGTATTTGCCGCGTTCGAATGCCGGATGGCCCCGCGTCCCTGGGACCTTCCCGATAACGGCCGGTTCAGGCGGAACCGGCCGTTAATGTCGAAATGTCGTTGCGCTTTCGAACAAGGCGCACAGGCGAGAAAGGCGCGGATGCCCGGACTTCTGTCTCGGGAAGCGTCAGGCCCTTGGGAGAGGGCAGGGTGAGATCGGTCCGTCTTCATCCGTCTCGAATTCCTTAAACGGAGACGAGCATGGCAGAGATCGTAGTATTGAACAGATGGCGCAGTGACAATCAGCGCCGGCCGCAGATCAAGATCGGCGAAAGCGAGAACGCCGGGCAGCTTCTGCTGTTCACCGGCGTGCGATACGAACGTTTCGAAGACCTGGGCGACTGCAAGGCTGAAAACCACGCGGTGCGTGCCGAATAGTCGGCAAACGAAGATCAGAACCGGCTTCGGGAGCGCCATTCGAAGGGTGCGCAGGTAGCCTGGTTCAGGAATTGCGACACGATACCCGCAAAGCTCGGTTGCGGGACGAGACTTCTCAAGACCACATATCCCTCCTCCGCCCGTGCTTCCACCAGGATCGACTGCGAAACCGCCTGCGGCAGCGCCTTGCGCAATGCCGTCAGCTGCATCGGCGACGCGATCACCACATCCAGCACGCCGCCGGCCGACGTCCGGTCATTGATGCTGAACACCTCGTTGGAGGACTGGTCGTAGACGCCGAGCGACCAGAAGGGCACGCCGCCATTGGCAGCCGTCAGCCTCACCGGCCCCTCCGAGATATCGAAGGCACAGACCGCCGCATCGACGAAAGGATCGTCCTTGGAAAGCCCGGCGCGATCCGGCTTTTCTCTCAAGCGGTAGAAACGATAGATCTCGCCTTCCGCCAGCACTCGCGTATAGGCGTCGCGCTCGCTGAATTCGGGCAGCGCCAGCACGATGATAAGGTGCAGCAGCGCCGCACCGACGAGCCCGGTGATCACCGCCAGCAGAACCTTCAGCGCGAAACCCCGGGATCCGGCCTTCTGGGACGCGAGATCCCCGGATCCCAAGCCTCGCGCGCGCAGGTTTCTGAACCACAGACGTCTAAATCGCGGACTTCCGAACCCAAGGCTTCTAGACATTGCCGCACCCGGCCTTCTTGATGCGCGGCATGGTGAGGTCGATCAGGCCGGAGCTGCCGGCCGTCGGCGTGTCGAACAGCGTCAGCGTCAGCCGGAACACGCCGGGCGTCGAGACCGCCAGCCAGTTGCCGGGCTTGGCGGTTGCGGAAATCGCGATGTCGAAACCGCCGTCGCTGCTGCTGTTGCGCAGCACGATGCGGGAATTGAGCGCGGTCGGCAGGTCCGATTGCGCCGAGGGCGGGGCGGCGCCGGGGGCTGCGGCAAACAGCGTCCAGAAACGCGCCGGCGGCGTGTGGCCGGTGAGGCGATAGGAGCAGTTTCCGGTCAGCCGCTCGCCGGCCTGGTCGACCGAAGCGATGAAGGAGAGGCCTTCGGCGCTCGCGTAGATGAGCTTGCCGGCACTGGCCCGGTGCGACTTCGCGTAAGGGTCCGCCTGCGCGGTCTGCGCGTCAGGAAAGGCTTCCCACGAGCCGAGCTTGATCGCACCGAAACCGATCGTGGCATCCAGTGCCACAAGGGTGGACCATATCCCGCCGCCGAAGGCGATGGTGAGCGCGATCGCGATGAGGAAGGGAACACGGAACACGGGTTTGCTTTGGCCCTCGGACAGCTATCCCAGAGGGTTAGCATTGATTCTAGTGGGAAGGAATGGGTGGGCTGTGTCTTTCCGGCACGCTCGCCTCATGGCTTCCGGCGCCGAGCGAATCGCTCCCCCGCGTATCCTGCGAGAATCGCCGGCCACCCTTCCTCCTATCCCGCTGGATCGACGGCGGGAAGCCCGCTGCCTGTGCCGGGATCGGTCACTCAAGGCCGTTGCGTGCCATTCCCGCACAGCTTTGCTCAAAGGGTTAACCTTTTGATAAGGTTGTTTCGCGCGGTTCCTGTGACTAAAAACGGCCTGTGCCTTGCCCGGTTCATTCCTTGGCTACCGTGTCTGCGACGACCTTCCGGAGCAGAGACGATGAGAACATGGATGATGGCGACCGGGGCATTGATCGCCGTGGCTGCGGGATTTTCGGGTGCCTATTACCACCTGAAGCCGGTGCCGGGGCCTTCGACCCCGAAGGACATTTCCCTCGACTTCATGACGCTGACCGAAAGCCAGCCGACGGAAGCGCGCCGCGCCATCGTCGACGGTATCGAAATCTGCCTTCCCCAGCCGGCGCGGGAGGGCTGGACGAGCCCGCCGGTCAAGACCCTCGCGGTCGACAGCTATATCCGCTTTTTCGACCTGATGGGGCAGGAAGTGGGGCAGGCCGAGCGCAGCGCGGAATTCCGTGCCTGGCTTTCGCACGCAGGCGGCGGCCTGTCGGAGCGGGACCGGATCGCCTTCGGCAAATTGACCGAAGGCGGCCTGCACGAAGGCGTGACCGCGCTCTGCGTTGCCGCGACCGTGCGCGGCAAACTCGGAAGCCAGGGGTTCAGGGCTTTCTGGAACTGACGGCCGTTGCCTCGGCGAGCGATCCCGTCGCGGTCTTGTCGGCGACCTTGGCGGGCGCAGGCCCGAGCCGGCCGGCCTCTTTCAGCTTTCCGGCGATCTGCCGCAGCAGGCGGGTGGATTCGGCCGACAGGGAACGCGGGCGGATGAGCGCCTGCAATCCGGTATCGACGGTGCCATCCTTCTTCTTGGCAACGGCGTTGCCCTTGTGGTCGCCGGTCGGCAGCGGATTGTCGATGCCGGGAATGGCACGCAGTTCGATCCCCTGATGGGCATAGTCCATGACGGTCTTGAAGGTCGCGGCCGGCAGCGAACCGCCGGTCATGTTGTCCATCGAGGTGAAGTCGTCGTTGCCGAACCAGACCGCGGTCGTGTAATTGCCGGTAAATCCGATGAACCAGGCGTCGCGATAGCTCTGCGAGGTGCCGGTCTTGCCGCCCGTGACGATGCCGCCGTCGAGTGCTGCCCGGCGGGCCGTGCCGATCACCGGGATCTGCGTCAGGATGCGGTTCATCGACGACGTCGCCTGCTCGGAGAGCACGCGCGTGGCCGGCCGTTCGTCGCGGTTGAAATCGTAGAGCACGTCGCCGCCGTAGCCGAGAACCTGCTCGATGCCGTGGCGGCGCGATTCCATGCCGCCGGCCGGCATCACGGCGTAGCCGGTCGCCTGGTCGAGCACGGTCATTTCCGACGTGCCGAGCGGGATGGTCTTGTCCTTCCTGAGCGGCGTTTCGACACCGAAGGCCTTGGCGGTCTTCACGATCACGTCGGTGCCGAGATAGTCCTTGGCGAGCCTGACCGGCACGGTGTTGAGCGATTGCGCCATGGCCGACAGCAGCGTCACCTTGCCCTTGTAGGAGCGCGCGTAGTTCTGTGGCGACCAGCCGTTCCAGGTGATCGGCGCGTCTGAAATCGTCGATTCCGGCTTGAAGCCGTTCTCCATCGCCGCCGAATAGGTATAGAGCTTGAAGGACGAACCCGGCTGGCGGAGCGCCTTGGCGGCGCGGTTGAACTGGCTTTCGCCGTAGTCGCGGCCGCCGACCATGGCGCGCACGGCCCCGCCGTTCTCGATCATCACGAGAGCGCCCTGCTTGACCTTGAAGCTGTCGCCATATTCGCGAAGGCTCGATTCCACCGCCGATTCCGAGGCCTGCTGCAGGCCCATGTCGATCGTCGTGCGCACCATGACCGAATGTTCGTGGAACTTGCCGGCCGAGGCCAGCCGCTGCACTTCGTCGAAGGCCCAGTCGAGGAAATAGTCCGGCGCCTTGACGTCGGCGCGGTCAACGACGGTTGCCGGGCTGCGGCGGGCCGCGATGACCTGGCCTTCGGTCATCAGGCCGCTCTGCACGAGGTTGGAAAGCACTTCGTTGGCGCGGGCGCGGGCGGCCGGAAGGTTGACATGCGGCGCATATTTGGCCGGCGCCTTGAACAGGCCGGCGAGCATGGCGGATTCGGCAAGGTTCACTTCGGTGATGTTCTTGCCGAAATAGAACTGCGCCGCAGCCGCTGCCCCGAACGTCCCGCCGCCCATATAGGCGCGGTCGAGATAGAGCGACAGGATCTCCTTCTTGGAGAGGTTGGCTTCCAGCCACAGCGACAGGAAGGCTTCCTTGATCTTGCGTTCGATCGACCGTTCGTTAGTAAGGAACAGGTTCTTGGCAAGCTGCTGGGTGAGCGTCGAGCCCCCCTGCACGACGCCGCCGGCCTTGGCGTTTTCGCTCATGGCGCGGGCAAGGCCGAAGAAGTCGATGCCGAAATGGTCGAAGAAGCGACGGTCCTCGGTCGCCAGAACCGCCTTGATCAGGTGGTCCGGCAATTCGTCGATCGGCACGGAGTCTTCGTGGATGATGCCGCGATGGCCGATGATGTTGCCGTAGCGGTCGAGGAAGGTGACGGCGAAATCGCCGCGATTGCGCCAATCCTCGTGGGTTTCCTCGAACGCCGGCTGGGCGAGCGCCAGGAGCACCACGAAACCCGCGGTGCCCAAGGTCATCGCCTCGCCGGCGAGTTCGAAGCCGAGGCGTTTCCAGCCGCGCACGCGAAAACGACGGAAGAAGATGGTGATCTCCTCCCAGATTTCGCCAAGCCGGAAACCGAGATTCCAGACGGTGGAATCGATCCAGGAATCGATGCGCAGCAGCAGGTGGCGCTTGCCGCGCGGCCGGTCGCCTGATGACTTTGGCTCGTCCTGCACCTTCGGAATTCCCCGCCCTTTCGATGAGTTGTGCTTGACGCGGTCCCTTGGAGGGATCAAGAGCTCTAGCCTCTCACCGTTAATCAGCTTTAGCTGACAAATGGTTGATGCGCGATATCAAAATCGCAACAGATAAAATGCAGATGTCCGGATTTGTTCCGCTCTGCCGCAAATGTGATACCCACGATGACCGACGAACCTTTCTGGAAAACCAAGCGGCTCGACGAGCTGACCCAAAATGAATGGGAAAGCCTGTGCGACGGTTGCGGCCTGTGTTGTCTCAACAAGCTCGAGGACTGGGATTCCGGCGACGTCGTCTTCACCTCGGTCGCCTGCCGGCTGCTCGACGGGGAGACCTGTCGCTGCAAGGATTACCAGCACCGCCAGGGGCAGGTGCCGGACTGTATCCAGCTCACCCCCACCACGGTCAACGAGATCGCCTGGCTGCCGCCGACCTGCGGTTATCGCCTCATCCGCGACGGCGAGGACCTCTACTGGTGGCACCCGCTGGTATCGGGCGATCCGGACACCGTGCACCATGCCGGCATCTCCGCCCGCGGCCGCACGGTCAGCGAAAACGAGGTCGATGTGGAAGATTTCGAGGACTACGTGGTCGACTGGCCGCTGACGGTGGGCGAGGAACGCTGAGAAGGCGACATCACTTCACCGCGATGACGACCTTCCCCTTCGCGCGGCCTGTTTCGACATAGTCCAGTGCCTCGTTGGTCTTGTCGAACGGGAAGACCCGGTCCATCACGGGGCGGATCTGACCTGCCTCGATCAGCGAGGTGATCTGTGCGAGCTGGCTGCCGTTCGCGGTCATGAAGAGGAACGAATAGCCGATCTTCCGGCGTCCCGCTTTTCTCCTGATGCCGAAGCTCAGCAGGCGCGTGACCTGTTGAAGCAGCCAGCCGGAGCCGTTCTGCCGGGCGAAATCCGCATCGGGCGGGCCGGAAATCGAGATCAGCTTGCCGCCCGGCTTCAATACATTCAGGGATTTCTCGAGCGTATCCTTACCCAGGCTGTTCAGCACGACGTCGTAGCCCTGCAGCACCTTCTCGAAGTCGTCTTTCTTGTAATCGACGACGACGTCCGCTCCGAGACTTTTCGCGAGAGCGACATTGGCGGTGCTCGTGGTCGTCGCCACATGGGCCCCGAGATGCTTGGCGAGCTGGATCGCGATGGTGCCAACGCCGCCCGAGCCGGCATGGATCAGGACCTTCTGCCCCTTCTGCAGGTTGGCCCGCTCGACAAGGACCTGCCATGCCGTCAGGGCGACAAGCGGCATGGATGCCGCCTCCACCATGGTGAGATTGCCGGGCTTTCTCGCTACATCGGCCTCGTCCATGGCGATATATTCGGCAAACGTGCCGATGCGATCTTGGGCCGGGCGTGCATAGACCTCGTCTCCAGGCTTGAACTTCCGGACATTCGCCCCGACCCGGACCACGACGCCTGCCACGTCATTGCCCAGCACCAGCGGAAGGCGGTAGGGCAGGACAAGCTTGAACTCTCCGTCCCTGATCTTGTTGTCCAGGGCGTTCACGCCGGCGGCATGAACCTCCACCATGACGTCGTTGTCGCGCAATGCCGGCTCGGGTATTTCGCCGAGCCGCAGGGCGCCGCCTTTGCGATAGCGATCGATCAGGAATGATTTCATCGGACTGACTTCCTTTTCCGTAGTGGCCGTCGGGCCTGCGATGGATGCTCAGGCGGGGAGCCCGTTGAACTTCCGAAGGTTCTTGTCGACGATGGTTTCGGGCAGGAAGCGACGTATGAAGCGGACCTGTCCTGCCATTTTTCCGGCAGTGTAGCGGCGTTTGGGCAATGCCGCATTGGCGGCCTTGAGGACGGCTTCGGCGACCACTTCCGGTGCATTTCCCGTCGCGACGGCTTCGCGCATCAGCCGCTCCGCGTCGCCGCGAACCTTGTCATAGACGGAAAGCGGGCGGTCCGCGCGCGTCAGGTTCTCCTCGAAGGCGGTGCGGGTCAAGCCGGGCTCGACAAGCACGACGCGGATGCCCTGGGTTCGCACTTCATGGTCGAGGGACTCCGAATACCCTTCGACGGCGTGTTTGGTCGCTGCATAAAGAGCGTTGAAAGGCGCCGGGATCAGCCCGAGTATCGAACTCAGGTTGACGATGCGGCCCCGCTGCTGGCCCCTCATTACGGGCAGGACGGCATTTGTCATCCGGATGATGCCGAACACGTTCACGTCGAACAGGGACTTCGCCTGTTCCGCGGTGGATTCCTCCGCGCCGCCAAGCAGCCCGATCCCGGCATTGTTGACCAGAAGATCGATCCGCCCTGCGCGGCGCAGAACCTCGCCAACGGCGTTTTTTACGGATGCATCGTCGGTCACGTCGCAGATCAGCATCGTCACCCCGTCCACCGTGTCCGGCATCGGTCTCCGGCTGGTGCCGAAGACGAGATAGCCATCCCGCCGCAGCGCCTGCGCCGTCACCAGTCCTATTCCTGAGGAGGCGCCCGTAACCAGGGCGACGCCGCGTTTTTTCTTGCTCATCGGTTCCGCTTTCATTTTGTCATGGAATATCGTTGAGCGATCAGTTACTATCAAATCCGTATCAAGTCACTACTAAAAAGATATCGACATGAAAAAACTTTCCGACCAGCCCTGCCTAGTCGCCCGAAGCCTGGCGCTTGTGGGGGACGCGTGGAGCATGCTGATCATGCGCGACGCCCATGCGGGGCTGACCCGCTTCGACGAGTTTCGCAAGAGCCTCGGCATTGCGCCGACCATGCTGACCGGACGGCTTTCAGGCCTGACCGAGGAGGGGCTTCTGGAGAAACGCCGCTATTCCGACCGCCCGCCAAGGGACGAGTATGTGCTGACGGAAGCCGGCCGCGACTTTCTTCCGGTTCTGTTTGCGATCGGCGCGTGGGGCCGCAAGCATCGCGGCGGCGGCAAGGTCATCCGGTTCTTCGACGCAGAGACCGGAACGGAGATCGATCCGGTCACCATCGACCGCACGACCGCCGCGCCGATCGGAACGCGTCCTATCCGGACCGCCCTATCCGAGTGAACCGCAACTCCGGTTGAAAGCCCGGCCCTGCATCCTGTAGCCGGCGACGCGCGATGCCGGATCGCCAGGACTTGAGGCTAAACCGGCGAGCGAGGAACGTGCAGGAAGCCTCTCGAAGCATGGGTTTATTACGTGTCAATGACATAAGTTAATCCGGGGCCCGCAGGTTTTTCAGGTAATTCTACCAGTATGCCCGGGCGTGCAGAAACGCTAAGATTAAGGTGACGATCAAGATTCATTCCGAATTCATTCGATGGCACCTAGATGAATGCAGAAGGCACGCTGGCAGACCGCCTCTATGAGGCAGCTCTGGTTCCTGAGCTTTGGACGGAAACTTGCGAGAGGATAGCAATGGCGGCGGGATCCAGCACCGCCTCGATCTTCACCATCGACGGCAGCGGCAATCATCGTTACGTCACCACTCCCAATATCGCCGACGCCTTTGCCGAGTTCGTCAGGAGCGAGCACAGGTTCAACAATGTACGGCCCGCCCGCGGCATGGAGCGCTTTCCCTTCTCCTTCGCCCGGGAAATCGACATCATGAGCGGCCAGGAATTCGAGGACGACCCGATCCGTCGGGAATTCCTCCTGCCCTACGGGATGGAGTGGGAAGCAGGCTGGGCGTTCCAGGAGCCGACCGGTCATGTCGTCGTCATCAGCATGATGCGGGCCAAGGGCCTGACGCACTTCTCCGACGAGCAGCTGGCGCGACTCAACCTGTTGAAGCCGCATCTCGCCCGTGCGGCCTACATCTCGTCGCGGCTCGCCTTCAACGAGGCGCGCTCGATGACCGAAACGCTGTCCATGCTGGGACTGCCGGCAGCGGTGATCGGCGACGGCGGCCAGACGATCGCCATGAACCCGGAAATGGAGGACTTGAGCCCGCGCATCCGCAGCGGTGCCGGCGACCGGCTGGTGCTTGAGGGGACCGGCGCCAACGCCCTGCTGGAGGATGCGATCGAGCACTACAAGGCGCAGGCTTCGCCGGCCGTGCAGTCTCTGCCGATGGCGGGACGCGACGGGGCGGCGCCGCTGATCCTGCATCTCCTGCCGGTCCGCCGCGCCGCCCGCGACATCTTCTCCCGTTCGATGGCGGTGCTCGCCGTCACCCAGGTGGGGCAGGTCGGCCCGCCGGACATGCGGGTGCTCTGCGGCCTCTTCGATCTCACCCCTGCCGAAGCCCGTGTCGCACGCGGCATCGCCATGGCCCAGACGCCGGATATGATCGCCGCGGCACTCGGCATCTCGCTCGAAACCGTCCGCTCGCACCTGAAGAAGATCATGCTGAAGACCGGCACCGCCCGCCAGGCGGAGCTGGTGCTGCTGCTTTCGGGGCTGCATGCGCCGAGCTTCGGCGGTGGCGCAAGAGAGGATTAGGACCAGTCTTCCGGGATACGCCGCAAGGAAAAGGCAATTCATCCCTTGACCTTCCCATGATGGGAAGCTCCACATAGGGCGGGAAAGCGAGGTCCGTCCATGAACCAGACCGTCAAACCGATCCACAAAGCCGAGCCCTTCACCGTTCCCGTCGAGGGCATGACCTGCGCTTCCTGCGTGCGCCGTGTCGAAAATGCAGCTGCGAAAGTCCCGGGCGTCGAGAAAAGCGCGGTCAATTTCGCAACCAAGAAGCTGACGGTGGAATCGGCCGAGGGCTTTTCGCCGGGAGACCTCGAAAAGGCGATCCGGAAGGTCGGTTACGAGATCCCGCCGGGCGCCATGGACCATGCGATGCGCGAGGCGGGAATGATACCGCCGGCCGCCGAGGCTGCACATGCGGGACACGGGCATCACCACGGCCATTCCGGCCCGCAAAGCCACGAGCCCATGGATCACGCCGCCATGGGGCACGACCAGCCGGGCCATGCCGGCGGGCATGACCATATGCATATGCACCAGGGCGAGGAGGGCGTGCTGAAGCGCGACCTGGTGATCGCCTTCGTGCTGACCTTGCCGCTGTTCGTGCTGGAAATGGCAGGCCACATCTACGATCCGTTCCACCACTGGCTGATGGGCGTGATCGAGACGCAGAACCTTTATTATGTCTATTTCGCATTGGCGACGGTGGTCGTCTTTGGTCCGGGCTTCCGCTTCCCGAAGCTTGGCCTGCCGGCGCTTTTCCGCGGCGCGCCAGAGATGAATTCGCTGGTCGCGGTGGGCGTGCTGGCCGCCTATGGCTATTCGCTGGTGACGACATTTGCCCCGGACCTGCTGCCGGAGAGCGCACGGTTCGTTTATTACGAGGCCGCGACGGTGATCGTCACGCTGATCCTGTTCGGACGGCTGCTCGAAGCGCGCGCCACCGGCCGCACCGGCGAGGCGATCGAGAAGCTCAGCCGGTTGCAGGCAAAGACCGCCCGCGTCGAACGCGACGGCAAGGTGTTGGATATCCCCACCGAACAGGTGGTCGCCGGCGACGTGCTGGTAATCCGGCCGGGCGAGCGCATTCCGGTCGATGGCACCGTGATCGATGGTTCCTCGAATGTCGATGAATCGATGATTTCGGGCGAACCGCTTCCGGTCGCAAAGGCGGCCGGCGCCACGGTCGTCGGCGGCACGATCAACAAGACCGGTGCCTTCCGGTTCCGGGCCGACAAGGTCGGCCGCGACACGATGCTGGCCCAGATCATCCGCATGGTCGAACAGGCTCAGGGGTCGAAACTGCCGATCCAGGGGCTGGTCGATCGGGTGACGGCCTGGTTCGTGCCGGCGGTGATCGTGCTGGCCGTTCTCACCTTCGCCGTCTGGTTATTCGTCGGCCCCGAACCGGCGCTCGCCCATGCGCTGGCCAATGCGGTCGCCGTGCTGATCATTGCCTGCCCCTGCGCCATGGGGCTTGCCGTGCCGACCTCGATCGTCGTCGGCGGCGGCCGCGCGGCCGAGCTCGGCGTGTTGTTCCGCAAGGGCGAGGCGCTGCAGGAACTGCGCAATGTCCAAATGGTCGTGGTCGACAAGACCGGCACCGTCACCAAGGGCCGGCCTGAACTGACCGATCTGGCGACGGCTGAAGGTTTTGCCGCAGACGAGGTGCTGGCGCTGGTCGCAAGCGTCGAGGCGCAGTCGGAACACCCGATCGCCGAAGCGATCGTCAAGGCGGCAGAAGCCAAGGGTCTGACCGTGCCGAAGGCGGAAAAGTTCTCCTCGGTGACCGGCTACGGTATCGAGGCGGAGGTGGGTGGCCGCAAGATTTCGGTCGGCGCCGACCGATTCATGAAAAAGCTGGGGCTGTCGGTTGAGGTGTTTGCGGAAGCAGCCGCAAGACTTGGCGACGAAGGCAAGACGCCGCTTTATGCGGCTGTCGACGGAAAGCTGGCCGCCGTGATCGCGGTTGCCGATCCGCTCAAACCTTCAAGCCGCGACGCGATCAGGGCGCTGCAGGCGATGGGTGTCGAAGTGGCCATGGTGACCGGCGACAACCGCCGCACCGGCGAGGCGATTGCCCGCCAGGTCGGCATCAAGAAGGTCGTGGCCGAGGTCCTGCCGGAAGGCAAGGTGAAGGCGATCCACGAGATGCGTGCCGGCGGGAAAAAGCTCGCATTCGTCGGCGACGGCATCAACGACGCGCCGGCGCTCGCCGAGGCCGATATCGGCATCGCCATCGGCACCGGCACGGACGTGGCGATCGAAAGCGCCGACGTGGTTCTGGTCGGCGGCGAGCTGTCGGGCGCCGTCTCGGCCATCGCCATGAGCCGCGCGACCATGACCAATATCAAGCAGAACCTGTTCTGGGCCTTCGGCTACAACGTGGCGCTCGTGCCGGTCGCGGCCGGCGTGCTCTACCCAGCCTTGGGCTGGCTGCTGTCGCCGATGATCGCCGCCGGCGCCATGGCGCTGTCGAGCGTCTTCGTGCTCGGCAACGCGCTGCGGCTGAAGGCCGTGAAAGTTGGAGAAACAAGATGAATATCGGCGAAGCCTCCAGCGCGTCCGGCGTTTCGGCCAAGATGATCCGTTATTACGAGGAGATCGGCCTGATCCGCCCGATGGGCCGCACCGGCAACAATTACAGGGTCTATGGCCAGGAGGAAGTGCATATCCTGCGCTTCATCAAGCGCGCCCGCAATCTCGGCTTTTCGCTGGAGGAAACCGAGACGCTTCTGAAACTCTGGCAGGACAAGAGCCGCGAAAGCTCGGCCGTCAAGGAGGTGGCGACTACCCACATCGGCGATCTCGAACGACGCATCGCCGAGATGCAGGGCATGGTGAAAACGCTGAAACACCTTGCCAACTGCTGCGGCGGCGACAACCGCCCCAACTGCCCGATCCTTGACGATCTGGCGGGGGATGGGGCGGTGGGGGATGGGGTCGTGGGGAAGAAAATTCGTGCCTGAAAATTTTGCGCTGGAAATGCTCCTCATCCGCCTGACATGCCTGCCACACCCCTTGACCTTCCCTCCGTGGGAAGCTGCACAACAAACCTGTCGAACAAGGAGATTCCGATGACTGCGATTTTTACCGTGCCGGACATGACCTGCGGCCATTGCGAAAAGACCGTCCGCGGCGCGCTGGCGGAAGCCCTGCCGGGTGCGGCGGTGGCGATCGACCTGACGGCCAAGAGGGTGGTGATTGAGGGCGATGCGGCGAAGGCCGAAGAGGCGATCCGGGAGGCGGGGTATTCGCCGGAGCGGGCGGCGGTCTGAGGGGAAGTTGTCTGGCCGATCGCGCCCATCGCGTTGAAAACCTTCGCGCAACCATCGCAGATCAGCTTCGCAAGGACCTCAATTCAACACCTGCAGGAGAAATAATGGTGAGCTAAGGAACATGCCGGCGACAAGGCCGACAAATCCAAGCGCGAGCGCGCCGTCAAGTCCGTGGTTCTGCCAGCCGAAATGGGCCCCAACGGCGGTCGCCATGGACATGATCGAAACAGTCCAGACGATTTCCAACAGCCAGAGCAGCCTTCCGGCAAGTCTTCGTTTTTCCTGCGTCATGGCCAAGATCAACTTTCGCGAGTACCTTCTTTCCCCGATGTAAGATCGGGCTTCTCCTTTCGCCAGGGGTAGTGTCGGGTCCTGACCGCAACTGAGGACAATTGATGTGGCCAGAGCCATTCTATCGCCGCTGATCTTCGTTGCCGTGAGCACGCTTGGCCAGGCTCAGATGCAGGAAAGCCCTAAGCATAGCGACTATCCGTTCCAGTGTGGAGCAATCTTTGTGATCCTGGCCGAGGCATACGGCCAATCGGGCGAAACAGCCCGGGCTGTCGGGTATAAATCGAAATTCGATGATCTGTCGCGACGAGCTGAATCCGAGTTTGAGAAGCTCGGCCGAACGAAGGAGGAGGCCCGTGGCTACATGCAGGAGCATGTCACCAAGCTGTCTCTTCTGGCCAAAAAGGATGCGAGCCTCGTCGCCAATTTCGCTCGGCGCTGCAACGAGCTTTTTCCGAGCTAAGCCTCGCCGGGCAGGCCACGGCCAAACCGTGACCCAACCAACCATTCCACACCGCCCGTCATGAAAAATTCAACATTCTGACGGCCGCGCGTTACACGTCCGCAAAATGCGCGTGCAAAGAAGAGGTAGCCTGCGGGACCGGCCTCCATTCATGAGGCGGGTCTTCGTTTTTCACCCGCCTCGAATTGCCGGACCTCCCCATGCTCAAAGCGCTGTTTTCGACCGTTGCCCTCGCCATCCTCTTCGCACCCGCAGCCCAGGCCGCCGAGCCCGGCGTGACGGTCGCAACGCCTTGCCCATTCGGTGATTGCAAGGCGGCCATCGGCCTGTCCTTCGTGGGCGAATATACCATCCCGACCGGCACGCTGTTTAACGGCGTCGAGTTCGGTGGCCTGTCCGGTCTTGATTACGATCCGGCGACCGGCCGCTACATCGCCATTTCCGACGACCGTTCCGAACGGGCGCCCGCCCGGTTCTACGAGCTTTCGATCGAAGCGAGCGCCGCCGGCATCACCGATGTGAAAGTGGTGAGGACCGTCACCCTGAAGGACAAAAACGGCGAGGCTTTCGCGGCCAAGAGCGTCGATCCGGAATCGATCCGCCTCGGCAAGGACGGCATCTACTGGTCGAGCGAGGGCGACGTGAAGCAACTCCTGCCGCCGTTCGTGCGCGTCGCCGGCCCGGATGGCGCCTTCGTACGCGAGTTCGAGCTTCCCAAGGCTTTTATGCCGACCGCCGACAAGTCCGCCGGCGTCCGCGACAACCTCGCCTTCGAGGGGCTCGCCACGCTGTCCGGCGGAGATTTGATGGTGGAGGTCGAATCGGCGCTCTTCCAGGACGGCCCGATCTCCGGGCTCACCCGCGGAACGCTTGCCCGCATGATCCGCTACGACGCGACGACCGGCAGGCCGAAGGCCGAATATGTCTATCCGATCGCGCCGATTCCCCAGGCGCCGACCGTGGACAAGGGCTATAACGACAACGGCGCCTCGGAAATTGTAAGCCTGGACGACCACCGCCTGCTGGTGGTCGAGCGCGGCTTTGCTCAGGGGTTCGGCAGTTCGATCAAGGTGTTCATGATCGATACCGAGGGCGCAACCGATGTCTCGGCCATCCCTTCGCTCGCCGATACCGCGGCGGCCATCGTGCCGGTGCGCAAGGCCCAGATCCTCGACATGCGGGCGATCGGCCTGCAGCCGGACAATATCGAGGCCGTCACCTTCGCCAGGGGCACCGATGGCAGCGACCTGCTGATCTTCGCCTCCGACAACAACTTTTCAAAGGAACAGAAGACGCAGTTCATTGCCTTCAAGGTGCTGACACGTCCCTGAGGAAGCGGGCCGCGCCTCGAGAGAATGCTCCACCTTGTCGCAAGGTGGAGCATTGAGACGTATCCCGAAGTCGCGGCCTAGAACTTCACGCCGATGCCGACGTTGATCACGTGCTGGCTGAAGTCGAAATCGGCGCCTGCGAGGCTGCCGTTGCCGTAGTCGTTGTAGCGGTATTCGAGGCGGCCGAAGACATTGTCCGTGAAGGCGTAATCGACACCGGCGCCGACCGTCCAGCCGTTGAGCATGTCGTCGTCGTCAAAACCGCCGCCGTCGATATGGGCCGTGGTGGCCGTCCAGCCGGCTGCCGCGAAGATCAGTGCCCGGTCCATGGCATAACCGACACGGCCGCGAACCGAACCGGAGAACCCGGTGTCGATGTCGACGCCGCCGGCATAGCTGTTTTCGTTCCAGTCATAATTGACGTCACCTTCGATACCGGCCACGAAACCACTGGAGAACTGCCAGTTATAGCCGACGAAGCCGCCAAGCCTCCAGCTGTCGAAATCGTCCGAACCGCCCCCGGCGGCATCACCGTCGCCCCAGGCATATCCCGTATGGGCACCGATATAGGGGCCGTTCCAGGTGAACACCGCAGGCATTTCGACGGCTTGCGGCGCTTGCGGGATTTGTTCGACGGCGTCGGCTGCATAAGCAACGGAAGAGGCGGTCATGGCGGCCGACGCTGCAAGAATGAAAAGAGCCTTCATGGATATTTTCCTCCGATTGTTGGTGAAAACGCAAATAGGGCGATTTGCTTTGAAAGCTGTAGCTAAAATACAACATCGGAAAAAATCTGCAATTACGCCTTAAGATATTGAAATCGCATGATTTTAATTTTTGGCTTTTCCCTTGACCTCAATCGTGGTTGAGGTTGTAGCGTGCCTGGGACTGAAAAACCGGATAAGAGGCAGGCGTGTTGCAGGACATTGATGTGGGTTGGTCGAGGCTTCTCAAAGGCCGCGAGGGGGCGATGCTGGCGCTGATCTCTGCCGGGATCGGGCTGCATGCCTTCAACCAGTTCGCCATCGTCGCAGCACTGCCGCCGGCGGCGAAGGAGATCGGCGGCACGGCCTATTTCAGCTGGGCCTATACGCTCTATTTCCTGGGCTCGATCGCCGGCGGCACCGGGGCTGCCGCGATGCGCGACCGGTTCGGCGCGCGCTTCATCCTCGTCCTTTCGGCGCTGGTCTTTGCGGCCGGCGGGCTGCTGGCGCTGTCGGCGCCGGCCTTTTCCTGGATCATGGCAGGGCGCCTGCTGCAGGGCATTGCCGACGGGCTGATCGTGGCGATCTGCTACAGCCTCATCCCCGCCAATTTTCCCTCCGCGCTGATCGCCAAGGTGTTTGCGGTGGAGGCGATCGTCTGGGCGGTGGCGGCGATTGCCGGGCCGCTGGCAGGCGGGCTGCTGACCGAGGCCTATTCCTGGCGGGCGTCGTTCCTGGCCGTCTCGCCCTTCGTGGCGCTGCTGGCCGGTTTTGCGCTGACCGCGAGGATAAGGGTGACCGAGGCGGCGCCGGTACCGCTGTCCGTCGCTACCATTTCGCTCTGCCTTGCGGCCTCCTTCGTCCTGTCGCTGTCGTCGGTGGTGACCGGAGGGGCGATGCAGGCGGTGGCGGTTGTAGCGGGCGCGGGACTGTTCCTGCCGGCGCTGAAGCTAGACGGGCGGATCGGGCCAAAACTGTTTCCCGAAGGCGCCTTCCGGCTGGGTTCGGTTCTCGGCCACGGGTTCTGGGTGCTGTTCCTGATGTCGGCGAGCCACTCGGTCGGCAGTGTTTACCTGGCGCTGATGATCGATGCCGTCTTCGGTTTCCGGCCGTCCGTGGTCGGTTATCTGGTGGTGACCATGGCGCTCTCCTGGAGTGCGGTCGCAGTGGTCGCGAGCAGGATTACTGCGCTTGGGCCGCGGCATCGGTGGATGCGCGCAGGCGCATTGTTTCAACTGGCCGGTTTCCTTGGCCTCGCCGCCGCGTTCGCGAGCGGGTCGCTGGTGCTGCTGCTGGCGGGCCAGGTGGCAATCGGTACGGGTTTCGGCGTCGCCTGGGCAAGCGTCAACCAGGCGGCGATGGAAGCGGCAGCAAGGCAGGAGCGCGATCTCGCAAGTGCCTTGCTGCCGACGATTTCGACCGCCGGTTACGCGATCGGCGCGGGGATCGCCGGGATGATCGCAAGTGCGACCGGCCTGGTTTCGGCGCTGGAGAACGGCGAGGCCAGCGGGCCGGCGCTGTGGCTCTACGGGACTGCGGCGGCGGGAGCCCTGCTGACCTTCCTCCTCGGTTTCGGGGTGCGACTGGCGAAGCCTTGAGCGGCGCAACAAAAGCGCATTTCGCTTGTTCGGCGGGACGGATTTCCCATATTTGAAGAAAAGGTCGCCGCATCCCGGCCGCCAAAGGAGTCCTTCCCGTGTTCCAGTTCGACAATTCCTATGCCCGCCTGCCGGACAGGTTTTTCGCCTCCGTCTATCCCGAGCCGGTGGAGGGGCCGAAGCTCCTGAAATTCAACGGGTCGCTGGCACAGGAACTGGGCGTCGAGGCGGATTTCTCCGATCCCGGCCGGCTGGCGGCGATTCTTGCCGGCAATGTCGTACCGCCCGGCGCCATGCCGATCGCCATGGCCTATGCCGGGCACCAGTTCGGCAATTTCGTGCCGCAGCTCGGTGACGGGCGGGCGATATTGCTGGGCGAAGTCGTCGACCGCAACGGCAAACGCCGGGACATCCAGCTGAAGGGCGCCGGGCCGACGCCCTATTCCCGCAGGGGCGACGGACGCGCGGCTTTGGGACCGGTTTTACGCGAATACATCGTGTCCGAGGCGATGAACGCGCTCGGCGTGCCGGCGACACGGGCGCTTGCGGCTGTCGCGACCGGCGAACAGGTCTATCGCGAAACGGTGGAGCAGGGCGCGGTGTTCGTGCGCGTCGCGGCAAGCCACGTGCGGATCGGCACCTTCCAGTTCCTTGCCGCCCGCGGCGACAATGAGGGGATCAAACTGCTCGCCGACTACGTCATCGAGCGGCACTATCCGGAGCTTAAAATCGCGGAAAACCCCTATCTGGCGCTGCTGCAGGGCGTAGCGGCGCGGCAGGCGGATCTGATCGCCCGCTGGCTGGGCATCGGTTTCATTCACGGGGTGATGAACACCGACAACATGACGATTTCGGGCGAGACGATCGACTTCGGGCCTTGCGCCTTCCTCGACGAATACGACCCGATGAAGGTGTTTTCGTCGATCGACCAGGGCGGCCGTTATGCCTATCGCAACCAGCCGGGCATCGGCCAGTGGAACATCGCGCGGCTGGCGGAATGCCTGCTGCCGCTGCTGGACGCCGACGAGGAGAAGGCCGTGGAAGCGGCAAATGCCGTGCTGAAAGCGTTCGGCGAGCGGTTCCAGAAAGAGTGGATCGGCGTTTTCCGGGCAAAGATCGGCCTTGCGACCGAGGCTGACGGCGATGGAGACCTGATCCAGGCGCTGCTGGCAGCCATGCACGAGGGGCAGGCGGATTTCACGCTGGCTTTCCGGCGGCTTGCCGATGCGGCGGAGGGCGGGCAAGAGGCGTTTCTGGATTGTTTTGCCGATCCCGACAAGGCGCAGGCCTGGCTCGCCGACTGGCGCGAACGGTTGACCACGGAGGCACGGCCGTTCGGCGAACTGGCGGCCGCCCTGCGCGCAGTCAACCCGGCGGTCATTCCCCGCAATCACAAGGTCCAGGAGGCCCTTTCGGCCGCCAACTACGGCGATTTCAGCTTCTTCGAACGGTTGCTGGAGGCGCTGGAAAAACCTTTCGAAGAGCGGCCGGAATTCGTGGGCTACATGCAGCCGCCGAAGCCTGAGGAACGGGTGACGCAGACCTTCTGCGGAACGTGACCCGCCTGTAAATTAATTTTTGCTAATTAGGAAAATAGTCCTTGACGGCGTGACGGTTGTTTGGTACGGTCTAGGCATAGTCGAAGAATTGCGCCGGTGGATAGCCGGTGGCAAGACTTCCAGTCAAATTGGCCCGGTCTCAAAACCGGGCCTTCTTTTTATCTCGACAATCGGCAGCGGGGACGCGCGGCGACCGGAAACGGGGGCGGCGGGATTTTCTGCGCCGAAATTTTGGCCGCAATTGCTGCCCGGGGATATCCCAGATGGATGAATTCGAGACGTTCGATCCGGCGCTTTTCGGGCTCTGGACGGAGGCGCCGGTCTATGGCGACGGGCTTGCGATGGAGGATACGGCGCTTGCGGACACGGTGCGCGGCGTGCTTCTGGAGATCAAGTCGGCCGAGGGCGCCTTCTCGCCCGGCGAGGAACTGCGGCGGCTTTTGAACGAGATGACCGTCGAGATGCGCGACCAGTTCTCGACCTTCCGGCGGATGCGGACCTCGGCGGAGGCGGCGCTTGAGACCGGCGACGACGCCGCCCAGAAGCTGGCCCGCGCCGACGTGAAGGCCGCCACCGACGCCATGTCGCTGATCGTCCGCACACTCGAAAAGGTCGACAGCCTACAGCGCCAGCTCGCCCGCGATCGCGACGAGGCAGCCGAGCGCGATGCGGACGAGGGCGGGTACGAGGAGGCCAAGGCCCGCTTCCTGAAAATGATCGAGGAGCGTGCCAATGAAAACGCCTATCGTCTTTTCGAAGCTTGGAAGCGAGATGGGCCTCCGCCCCCCGTTTTGGAGAAATTTGGACAGGCGGTTCCCGAGCCAGCGGACGTCGCGGCGGGCTCTGGAAAAGACGGCGGACCAATCGGTGTCGGTGACGGTGGGGCTTCGGCGGGGTCTGCGTCAGGTCACGGAACTTCGTGAGGAATCTCACGCGACCATTTTGGAAGGCAAGGCTTTGAGCAGCGCGATCGGACAAGGGATCGCCGGGCGCGGCAAACGCCCTCTGATCTCCCCCCTTGAGGGGGAGATGTCACCGGAGGTGACAGAGGGGGGTAGCGCCGCGAACTCGACTGTCGAAGAGTGCGTCGCAGCACCCCCCTCTGACCTGCCGGGCATCTCCCCCTCAGGGGAGGAGATCGGTATGCCGCACGGGTCTGCTCCCGTAAGCGAGCACCCTCCGGAGCGGAATGATGAGCCCGACACCTCTCTGATCGGCTTCATGCTCGGTCATGAGCGCGACTGGGATATAAAGGGCCGTCGCGACCAAAAGCCGCCCGAAGGCGACTGGCGCACCTGGCTGATCATGGGTGGGCGCGGCTCGGGCAAGACGCGGGCCGGCGCCGAATGGATCCATAGGCTGGCCTCGGCCGACGCACGATCGGGGCTCAGGATCGCGCTGGTGGCGGAAACCCTGGGTGATGCCCGCGAGGTGATGATCGACGGGGTTTCGGGGATCTGCCGGGTTGCGCGGCGCAACCGGCCGGATTTCGAGATTTCGCGCCGAAGGCTGGTCTGGCCGAACGGGGCGGTGGCGCAGATCTTTTCCTCCGAAGACCCGGAGAGCCTGCGCGGCCCGCAGTTTCATTTCGCCTGGTGCGACGAGCTCGCCAAGTGGCGGCATGCGGAGGAAACCTTCGACATGCTGCAGTTCGGGCTGCGGCTCGGGGCCGATCCGCGCCAGCTGGTGACGACGACGCCGCAGCCGGTGCCGATCCTGAAACGGCTGATCGCCGATCCCGGGACCCGGCTGGTCCGGATTTCGACCCAGGCCAATGCCGGCAATCTTTCACCGGGCTTCATTTCGGCGCTGGAGGCGCGCTACGGAGGAACGAGGCTCGGACGGCAGGAACTGGCCGGCGAGCTGATCGAGGACCGCGAGGATGCGCTGTGGAAACGGGCAGACCTCGAAGCCTTCACGATCCGCTTTACCGGCGGGCTCAGGCGCATTGTAGTTGCCGTCGACCCGCCATCGGGTTCGGGCGAACATTCCTGCTGCGGCATCGTCGTCGCCGGATTGGAAGCGAGCGGCCGGGCGGTGGTGCTGGCCGATTGTTCGGTCGAAGGCAAAACCCCGGCGGGCTGGGCGAACGCGGTGGCGCGCGCCTATGCACGCTTTCAGGCGGATCGGGTCGTGGCGGAAGTGAACCAGGGCGGCGAGATGGTGACGGCGATGTTGAAAAGCGTCGACGCAGGCCTGCCGGTGACGATGGTGCGGGCGACGCGCGGAAAATTCTTGCGCGCCGAGCCTGTCGCGGCCCTCTACGAACAGGGGCGGGTGGCGCATGCCGGGAGGTTTGCCGAACTCGAAGACCAGATGTGCGACTTCGGCCCGGACGGCCTGTCTTCAGGCCGTTCGCCCGACCGGCTTGACGCGCTGGTCTGGGCGCTGACGGCGCTGATGCTGGAAGGTCACGGAGAGCCGCGCGTGCGAGGTGTTTGAGCGCGGCTCGCTGCTCAATTGATGACGATCAGCGCGGGGTGGCCGGCTTCGGCTGGGCGCTTTCGCGCATCTGCTTCCACTCGGATTCGATCCGCTCGACGACATGTTGCGGGATCGGCTTGGAAGGGGCGGCCGGTGCGGGCTGCTGCATCATCATGATCTCCTGTTGTTTAGGAAGCGGACATGAACGTCGTGTGTAGCCGTTGGTTCCACATCGTTAGAACAAAGTAAACTACCGCCTAAAGGCTTAAAACGATTTAGTTTTTTCTAAACCGATTGAAACCTTGCATCGCGGTATGGGAGTAAGCTCCAGATGGCTCACAACCGGCATGCTTTCTTTGCCTTGGTACGGACGAAGCTCTTCGGGGGTCGGCTGACCACAGGCCAGGTGGAAGGGCTGACGGTGATTCTCGACGCTTGGCAGGCAAGGGTCGGTCAAGAAGAGGCTCCGTCGCTCGCCTATGTGCTGGCGACCGCCTTTCACGAAACGGCCGCCACGATGCAGCCGGTCCGCGAGACCCTGGCGACCAGCGACAGGTCGGCGATCGCGCGGCTGGACGAGGCTTTTGCGGCGGGCCGGCTCGGGTCGGTGAAGACGCCCTATTGGCGGCCGGACGCGGAAGGAAAAAGCTGGCTCGGCCGTGGACTGGTCCAGCTCACCCACAGGCGGAACTACGAGGCGATGTCCGAAGTGACCGGGATCGACCTGGTGACCGATCCGGGCCGGGCAATGGAGATGCCGGTCTCGGTCGCGATCCTGATCGAAGGCATGCGGCGCGGCAGTTTCACCGGCCGCAAGCTCGGCGACTATTTCGGGCAAGGGCGAGCCGACTGGGTGGGCGCGCGAAAGATCATCAACGGCAACGACCGGGCGGAGCTGGTGGCACGGCATGCGCGGGTGTTTGACCGGGCCCTGGACACCAAGCCGCATTGAAGCCCCCTGCAGGCCATGAGAGCAGGCCTGCGCATTGCTGGAGGTTCCATGATACGCCACATCGTATTTTTCACGGCGCAGGCAGGCGAGATCGACCGGGTACGGGCGGGTCTTTCGCTGCTGACGGACAACCCGCACGCGCGGACCCTGGAGATCGGCACGAATGTGAAGAGCGATCAGCTCGGCAACGAGGTCGACCTGGTCGTCTATGGCGAGTTCGAGGATGCGGCGGCGCTGGCCGCCTACAAGGCGCATCCGGCCTATCAGGCTTCGATCGATATCGTCCGCCCGATCCGTGAAATCCGCATGGCCGCCGATTTCGACAGTGAAAGTGCGGTGAAATCGCCCCTGCCGCTTCCCTGAAGCGGGCCTTGGAGCCCGCGAGCGAAAAGGACAAGTCACGATGAAATCTCCATTCCGGCGCCCGTGGTTTTCCACGGGTGGGCGACAGGCCGTGCCCGAAATCCAGGGAGCCGACACCCGTAGGGCCGAGAGCAAGACGGCCTCCGGCTTTGCGATCGTGTCCGGCGAGGGGGCGGCGCAGTGGTCGGGGCGGTCCTATGCGGCGCTGGCGCGGGCAGGGTTCATGAAGAACCCGGTCGCCTATCGGGCGGTGCGGATGATCGCCGAAGCCGCCGCAGCCGTGCCCTGGCTTGCCTATGACGGGGCAACGGAACTGGCCGACCATCCCGCGCTGGCGCTCTTGGCGCGACCGAACGCCCGACAGGGCGGGCCGGATTTTTTCGAGGCGCTTTATGGGCACCTGGCGCTGTCCGGCAATGCCTATGTCGAGCCGCTGTCGATCGGCGGGGACCTGCGCGAACTGCATCTGCTCCGGCCCGACCGGGTGAGCGTGGTCGAGGGCCGCGACGGCTGGGTGGCGGGCTACGATTATCGCGCCGGCGGCACCACGCGGCGGTTGCCGGCCGAAAGCGACGGCATCGCGCTGCTGCACCTGAAACTGTTTCATCCGCTCGACGACCATTGCGGTTTTCCGCCGCTCGGGGCGGCCGGTGCCGCGCTCGACCTGCACAATGCGGCGGCGAGCTGGAACAAGGCGTTGCTCGACAATTCCGCACGGCCTTCCGGCGCGCTGGTCTATCAGCCGAAGGATGGCGGCAACCTGTCCGCCGACCAGTACGAGCGGCTGAAGGACGAGCTGGAGGCGGGCTATTCCGGTGCCGTCAATGCCGGGTGGCCGCTGCTGCTCGAAGGCGGGCTCGACTGGAAGTCGATGGGCCTGTCGCCGAAGGACATGGATTTCATCGAGGCAAAGAACGGCGCGGCGCGCGACATCGCGCTCGCCTTCGGCGTGCCGCCGATGCTGATCGGCATTCCGGGCGACAATACCTATGCCAATTACCAGGAGGCCAACCGCGCCTTCTATCGCCTCACCGTGCTGCCGCTGATCTCCCGCACCGCCGCGAGCTTTTCCGCCTGGCTGTCGGAAGCCTATGGCGAACGGCTGCGGCTGGAGCCGGACCTCGACCGGATCGCCGGCCTTTCCGCCGAGCGCGAGGCGCTGTGGGCGAGGGTAGGGGCGGCAGGATTCCTGAGCGACGAGGAGAAGCGCGAGGCGGTGGGGTATTGAGTGACTTCAGGCGGTCGAAGCCTTTGGCCGAACCGCGGCGTGACTCAACTTGCGAACTCGCCGACTCAACCTCTCAGCAGAGTGTCGGAAGTGATTCTGACAATTGATGAAAATGTGACCGCCTGACCCAGCGTCAGGCGCGGAACGGCTGGTTGCATGGCAGCAGCGCCGTTCGGTCCGTATGCGTGCATCATAAACAAGAGAGATTAAAAATGGCTGACCTCGGAAACGATCCGGGCGCACTGCCCGGCATGTGGGCGGCGCGGATCGCCGGTGCCACGGCGGGAGCCGGAGTGTCGCTGATCTATCTGCTGCCGAAGAGCCGCCGCGAGGCGGCGAGCCGGTTTCTGACGGGCTTGAGCTGCGGGATGATCTTCGGCGGACCGACCGGGCTTTGGCTGGTCGAGCGGCTGGGGATCGGCGGAGAGCTTTCCGGCCCCGAGGTGATGCTGACGGGATCGGTGGCGGCCAGCCTTTGTGCCTGGTGGGTGCTGGGCGCGCTGGCGAGGATCGCCGTCAGATATGGGGGACGGAACGGCGGGGCTTAACTTCGGTCTTCGCCTAGAGCCCCTTCGCCGGCCAGATCATTTCAATTTCAGGGAGAATACCCATGCACGCTTACCGCGGGCCGCGTCCGACTGCGCGCAAATTCGCCAATCTGGAACTCGCAGGCGTGACCGGCGACGGGTTTTTTTCCGGTTATGCCAGCGTCTTCGGCGAGGTCGATCTCGGCAAGGATACGATCGAGCGCGGCGCCTTTCGCAATTGCCTCGTCGAGCGCGGGGCGATGGGGGTGCGGATGCTCTACCAGCACGATCCTTCAGAACCGATCGGCGCCTGGCGGACGATCCGGGAGGATGCCCGCGGGCTTTATGTCGAGGGCATGCTGTCGCCCGGCGTCGCCCGTTCCCGCGAGGTGCTGGCGCTGATGAAATCGGGCGCGCTCGACGGGTTGTCGATCGGGTTTCGCACGGTCAAGGCCCGCACCGACGCCAAGACGGGCGTGCGCAAAATCCTCGAGGCGGATCTCTGGGAGATCTCGGTGGTGACCTTTCCGATGCTGCCATCGGCGCGGGTCTCCAACGTCAAGCATGCGCGGTTCTTCCGCGACAGGGAAACCGAACTCGTCCGCCAGATGCGGCGGGCGGCGAAGATGATGATGAAATCAACCTTCAAAGGAAAAGCGATATGACGGAGCAGGCGAGAACGATGGCAAGCGTGGCGCCCGAAGTGAAGGCCGTGCCGGAGACGGTGACGGCGGCCTTCGACGAATTCATGGAAGCGTTCGAGGCCTTCAAGGAGGTCAACGACCGGCGCCTCGGCGAGATCGAGCAGAAGCTGACCGCCGATGTCGTGACCCGCGACAAGATGGACCGCATCAACCGCGCCGTCGACGACCAGAAGAAGGTGCTCGACCAGCTGGTGCTGAAGAAGGCAAGGCCGCAACTCGGCCGCGGCGGTTCGGAGCTCTCGGCCGAGGCTGTGGAGCACAAGGCGGCCTTCGACGCCTATGTCCGCCGCGGCGAGGAGAACGGCCTGCGCGAGCTGGAGGCCAAGGCGTTTTCGGGCAGCACCGGTGCCGACGGCGGTTATCTCGTGCCGCCGGAAACCGATACGGAAATCGGCCGGCGGATTTCGGCGGTCTCGCCGATGCGGGCGCTCTCGACCGTACGCACCGTATCGTCCGCCGTGCTGAAGAAGCCGTTTGCGGCGGCCGGCCTTTCGACCGGCTGGGTGGCGGAGACCACGGCGCGGCCGCAGACCAATACGCCGCAGCTCACCGAGCTCTCCTTTCCGACCATGGAGCTCTACGCGATGCCGGCCGCGACGCAGTCGCTGCTGGACGACTCGGCGGTCGATATCGAGGCCTGGATCGCCGGCGAGGTGGACATCGTGTTTGCCGAGCAGGAGGGCGACGCCTTCATCCGCGGCGACGGCATCAACAAGCCGAAGGGATTTCTGTCCTATCCCACGGTGGCGGAAGGCTCCTGGAGCTGGGGCAATATCGGCCACATCGCCACCGGCGTTGCGGGCGGCTGGAAATCGACCGGTCCTTCGGACACGCTGATCGAGGTCATCTATGCGCTGAAGGCCGGCCATCGCCAGAACGGCACGTTCATGATGAACCGCAAGGCGCAGGGCGACATCCGCAAGTTCAAGGACGGCGACGGCAACTATCTCTGGCACCCGCCGGTATCGGCCGGCCAGCCGGCCTCGCTGATGGGCTTCCCGATCGCCGAAGCCGAAGAGATGCCCGACGTGGCGGAGAATTCGCTCTCGATCGCGTTCGGCGATTTCCGCTCCGGTTATCTCGTCGTCGACCGCGCGGGCGTGCGCATCCTGCGCGATCCCTATTCGGCAAAACCCTATGTGCTCTTCTACACCACCAAGCGCGTCGGCGGCGGCGTTCAGAATTTCGAGGCGATCAAGGTGGTGAAGTTCGCGGCGGCCTAGAAGTACGTCTCGTCATCCTTGGGCTCGACCCGAGGATCCAGCCTTTCTGGCGTGGTGCCTCTCCGTATCGATATCCATCGGGCTCGGCCTGGATCCTCGGGTCGAGCCCGAGGATGACGGAGTATGCGGAGAGGCGTCGGCCAAGCTCTCCAAGGATTCCCATGACCTACGCCCAAACCACTTCGCCTTCCGCGGAGCCGCTGACGCTTGCCGAGGTGAAGGCGCATCTGCGCCTCGACGGAAGCGACGAGGATGCGTTGCTGGTATCGCTGATCAGCACCGCCCGCGAACACCTGGAGCGGGAGACGAGGCTTTGCCTGATCTCCCAAGCCTGGCGGTTCTATCTCGACCGCTGGCCGGCGGACGGGGTGATCCGGATATCGAGATCGCCGGTGCAGGCGGTTGAGAACGTTACCGTTTATGACGCTGAAGGAACGGCGCTTGAAGTTCCACTGGAAGATCATCTGCTCGACGGCAAGGGCCGGCCGGCGCGGCTGTGGCTGAGGCACCCACCGGCGCCGGGCCGGTCGGTGAACGGCATCGAGATCGACTTTTCGGCCGGTTTCGGCGAGGCAGGCACCGATGTGCCGGACACGCTGAAGCGGGCGATGTCGATCCATATCGGCCATATGTTCGCCTTCCGCGGCGTCGTTTCGCCGGAGAACCAGCCGGCCGGCATCCCTGACGGCTACGAGCGGCTGATCGCGCCCTTCCGGATGCGGAGGCTCTGATGGTCCTGTTCTTCGATCCCGGGCTGATGACCGCGCGGCTCGACCTCGAGGCGCCCCGGACGGTGCCGGACGGGCAGGGCGGCGCGACGGTGGCCTGGGAGGTGACGCTCTCGCTATGGGCACGGATCGAGCCGCTCTCGTTCGTGGTGGCGGAACAGGCGGCCGCGGAAGCCGGCACCATCAGCCACCGCATCTGGGTACGGTTCCGCGACGGCATTTCAGCCGGCCAGCGGTTTCGCAAGGGCCCGCGGATCTTCGTGGTGAAACTGGTGCACGATCCGGACGAGACGCGGCGTTATCTCGTCTGCCAATGCGAGGAGGAAACCCGATGACGGCGGGAAACGCGCTTCTGCGGGCGATCCATCAGACGCTTGCCAATGATGCGGCGCTGACCGCGATCGTCGGTGCCGACGGCATCCGCGACCGGCTTCTGCCGCGAGCAAAGCTGCCCTGCGTGGTGTTCGGCGAGATGGAGACACGGGATTTTTCGACCGCCAGCGAGGCCGGCGAGGAGCATCTTCTGGTTCTGGAAATCTGGTCGGAAGGCGAGGGACGGCGGCAGGCGCAGGAGATCGCCGGCCTGGTGCACGGCCTGCTCCACGATGCGGCATTGGCTCTCGACGGCGCGATACTGGTGAACCTGCTTCAGGTGGGCACAAGGACGCGGCGGGAGCCGAAGACGAAGTTCTATCTGGCGGAGATGCGGTTTCGGGCGGTGACGGAGTAGGTCATTGAATATTCCGAGGGGAGTGTATATACAACGTATGTGCATTGAGATGGTAGTCATGGCAGCCCTTCGGAAAAGCGAAACGATCAATTTGAGGATTGATGCCGGCACGCGGGACGTGATAGCCCGCGCGGCCGAGATTTCCGGTAAATCGCTGACCGCATTCATGACCGAAGCGGCTTTTGCAACGGCCCAGAAGGAGCTTTTGGACCAGCGCTTCATTGGTGTCGACGCGACTGTCTTCGATGCCGTCGAGGATCTGCTTGGCGAGCCTGCTCAGGTCAATGAGAAACTCTCGGCTTTGCTGAAGTCGAAACGGGAATGGCTCGACTGAGCCCATGTATCGCAAACCGGCCCCGCTGAGTGAACAGCATCATCTTGGAGACTTCGATAGCCGCAAACCGGTTCTCGATGTTTTCCTGAAGGAGATGGCGCTTCACAATCAGGCGCAGGGTTACACCCGGACCTTCGTGATCGCGGACGCCGATTTTCGGGTGGTCGGTTACCACTCGCTTTGCGCCGGCATGATTTCGCGTGAAAAAGCGCCCCGTCAGGTCAAGGGCCATCAGGCGCCGGGCGAAATTCCGGTGGCATTGCTGGCCCGGCTTGCCGTGGATCGGAGGCACCATGGGCAGGGGCTGGGGGGAGAACTGCTGAAGAATGCCCTGTTGGCGGTGGTTGCGACCTCTGAAGTGGTGGCGTTCCGGGCAGTGATGGTTCATGCGCTCGACGATGAGGCAACAAGGTTTTACCTCAGATACGGTTTCCGCCAGGCCAAGGGACTGGACCGGACCTTGCTGTTGCCGGTCAAGGATATCGTCGCGTCAATCAGCAATTAAGCGGCCGTCCGCGCATTCGCCCGCCGCACCAGTACCACCAGCGTGAGCACCAATACCAGCGAGATTGCCGAGAGCACGGCGCCGGTCACAAGCGCCGCCGTGACGCCGGCGCGATCGAGGATGGCGGTGAAGACGACCGGGGCGGCGGCAGTGGCAAGGTTCTGCGGCAGCGACAGGCGGGCCGATTGCAGGCCGAATTCGCCGGGCGAGAAGAGGGACAGTGGCAGGAGCGCACGGGCGACTGCGAGCACGCCGGTGCCGAAGCCATAGAGCAGCATGAAGACCACCAGGACCGGAGCAGAGGACGTGATGGTCGCGGCGAGCAGGAAGCTGAACAGGATCAGGCCGGTGCCGACGAGCGAAGTAAGCAGCGCATTGCCGCGCCTGCCGAGGGCCATGTCGACGAAGCGGGCGGAAACGCCGATCACGCCGCGCGCCGAGCCGAGCTGCAGCGCAAGCGCCGGCGAGGCGCCGGCCTGTTGCAGCAGGGCCAGCAGCGAGGGCGCCAGGCCGAAGCTGATGAACGAGCTGATCGCGGTGGCCGCGGCCACCAGGAAGAAGGCACGACGGCGTTCCGGTGGGGTGAAATCGACCGGGACCGTATCCGTGGCCTGGGTTTGCTCGTTGCGGTCGATCGGTTTGGGAAGACCGAACAGATAGAGCGGCAGGCAGATGAAGAGCTGCAGCATGGCTGAGAATACGAACGTCATCCGCCAGCCGACGAGATCGTTCATCAGCGCCAGGGCCGGCCAGAAAATGGTCGCCGAAAGCCCGGTGAACAGCATCAGGATGGCGATGACGCGCTTGCCGTCCAGGCCCTCGCGCTCGACGACCGCCGTATAGGCCGGCGCCGACAGGCCGAGCGCACCGCCGATGCCGATGACGATCCAGGCAAGACCGTAGACCAGGATTTCGTGGGCGCCCGCGAGCAGCAGCAGGCCGATCGCGAAGATGACGGATGCGCAGGCCATGACTTTTGCGGCGCCATGGCGGTCGAGCAGCCGGCCGGTCGCGGGACCGGCGAGCGCACTGACCAGCATCATGATCGACAGGCCGAAGAACACCACCTCGTTCGGAAGGTCGAGTTCCGGCGCGACGATGCGGCCCATGACCCCGAGCATGTCGGAGGTCGTGCCCCAGGAGATGATCTGGGTGACGGCGAGCACGGCGATCGTCTGTGCCGAGCGCAGGGGGAGGATTTTGGGCATGGCGGCGGGAAGCATTCGCGAAACGGTTGTGTGAGCGCTCGATGCTCTAGCACCGCAATTTACGGTGCGGAAGCGACAAACGAACAACAGCGGAAAGGACTCCACATGGTGGCGCAGAAGGGCAAGGATCTGCTCTTGAAGATCGACAATGACGGCGCGTTCCTGACGGTGGCGGGGTTGCGCTCGAAGCGGCTCGCCTTCAATGCCGAGACCGTCGACATCACCGATGCCGAAAGCGCCGGACGCTGGCGTGAGTTGCTGGGCGGTGCCGGCGTGCAGCGCGCGTCGCTGACCGGCGCCGGCATTTTCAAGGATCAGGAAAGCGATGCGGTGGTGCGCGCGACGTTCTTTGCCGGCGGTATTCTGGCCTGGCAGATCCTGATCCCGGCCTTCGGCATTGTGAGCGGACCGTTCCAGGTGACGGCGCTCGAATATTCCGGCGAGCACAATGGCGAGATCCGTTTTGAACTCGCACTGGAATCGGCCGGCAACCTGACCTTCGGAGTGCTGTGATGTCGGGCGGACATGCAAACCGCAGGCGCGGCGAGGTGGAGGCGGTGATCGACGGCGAGCGCCGCATTCTCTGCCTGACGCTGGGGGCACTGGCGGAGCTTGAGACGGCGTTTGCGGCCGGCGACCTCAACGGGTTGGCGGACCGGTTCTCCTCCGGGCGGCTGAAGGCGGCGGACATGATCCGGCTGATCGGCGCCGGCCTCAGGGGCGGCGGCAATCTGCTCTCCGACGAGGACGTGGCTGCGATGAGTATCGAGGGCGGAATTTTAGGTTACGCGCGGATTGTCGGAGACCTGCTGGCGGCGACGTTTGCGGGGCCGGACGGGGAGGTTGCGGCAAACCCTTGAGTGCCGCAGCGGGATTCGGAACGATCGCGGGAGTTCCCGACACTGCGATTGAAGAGGCGAGGCGACCGTTTCCGTGGGATGCGGTGATGCACGTCGGCCTCTGCCTGCTGCGGCTTCCGCCCAGGGACTTCTGGGCGCTGACGCCGGTCGAGTTTTCTGCCATGGCCGGCGGGTCGAGGCGGCATGGCGCGGGCATGGAGAGGGCGGGGCTGGACGCGCTGATGCGGGCGTTTCCAGATGGGTGAGTTAAGGCCCCGGCGACAAATGGGAGTCCACCATGGAAGACGACAATAGTCTGGCCGTCACCCTGTCCGGCGCGGAGGCACTGACCGGCGTGATGGCGGATCTCGAAGTGCGTTCGCAGCGTTTCGGCGCGGCGCTGACCGGCGCGCTCAGGTCCGCGACGACAGGCGGTCGCGGGCTCGAGGAGGTACTCAAGGGGCTCGGCAACCGGCTTTCGGACATCGCGCTGGCCGCTGGCCGCTCGAAAACATGCTCGGCAACGCGATCGGCGGGCTTGTCGGGTCGGTGACGCCGTTTGCCGACGGCGGTGTGGTGCGTTCCCCGAGCTTCTTCCCGATCGGCGGCGATATGGGCCTGATGGGCGAGGCGGGGGCGGAAGCGATCCTGCCGCTCAGGCGCGGGCCGGACGGCGCGCTCGGCGTTGCTGCGGCCGGCGGGGCCACGCCGCAGATCGTCTTCAACGTGACGGCAAGTGACGCAGCGAGTTTTCGGAAAAGCGAAGGGCAGATTTCCGCCATGCTGGCGCGCAGTGTTTCTCGCGGACGGCGCGGCCTGTGACGATGATGTTGCGAGGATGAGAGATGAGCGGTTTTCACGAAGTTCGCTTCCCGTTGCGCCTGGCGCTCGGGGCGACTGGCGGGCCGGTGCGGCGCACCGATATCGTCAACCTTTCCAACGGGCGCGAGCAGCGCAACCAGCGCTGGCGGGATTCAAGGCGCAGCTATGATGCGGGATCGGGCGTGAAATCGCTCGTCGATCTCTATGCGGTGCTGGAGTTCTTCGAGGCGCGGGGCGGGCAGCTTTACGGCTTTCGGTTCCGCGATCCGGTCGACTGGAAATCCTGCGCACCGGGCGAGGCGATATCGGCGACCGATCAGGCGATCGGCACGGGCGACGGGGAGACCGCGACCTTCCAGCTCGTCAAGACCTATGCGGACGCCGGCGGCAGCTGGACGAGGCGGATCGCCAAGCCGGCCACGGGCTCGGTTGTGGTGTCGGTGGACGGCGGTTCGCAACCGGCCGAGGCCTGGTCCGTCGACGCGACGACGGGGATCGTCACCTTTGCCCCCGCGCATGTTCCGCCGGTCGGGGCGGTGGTGCGGGCGGGTTACGAATTCGACGTGCCGGTGCGTTCGACACCGACCGGATCGACGTCAACCTCGCGCATTTCGATGCCGGGCGCATCCCGACCATTCCGCTGACGGAGGTTTTGGCATGAGAACTATAGCGGCCGATCTGGCCGAGCATCTGGCGCAGGAGGCAACGACCACCTGCCATGCGTGGCGGGTGACCCGGCGCGACGGGGCGGTGCTGGGTTTTACCGAACACGACCATGACCTGACATTCGACGGGACGACCTTCCTGGCGGCAAGCGGGTTTTCGGCCAGCGAGGCAGAAGCGGCAACGGGGCTTTCGGCGGGTGCCGACGAGGTCGCCGGCGGGTTTTCCAATGCGGCGATCCGCGAGCAGGATCTGGCGACCGGCAGGTATGACGGTGCGCGGGTGGAGCTGT
Source organism: Neorhizobium vignae (assembly GCF_000732195.1). Lineage (GTDB taxonomy): Bacteria > Pseudomonadota > Alphaproteobacteria > Rhizobiales > Rhizobiaceae > Neorhizobium > Neorhizobium vignae. The sequence goes on along the minus strand of NZ_JNNU01000005.1, from coordinate 385,575 downwards.
TTCTCGTCAACTGGGCGAAGTCGGATCAGCATGTTCTCTTGAGCGTGCGGGAGATCGGCGAGGTTTCCCGCGCCGGCGGGCAGTTTCGCGCAGAGCTGCGCAGCTTGGCACATCGGCTGAGCCAGCCGCAGGGACGCGTCTACAACCGGCGTTGCGACGCGAGCCTCGGGGATGCGCGCTGCGGCGTAGACCTGGCCCTGTGGCGCGGCGAGGGAGCGGTGATCGCGGTGAAGGATGCGAGCCGGATCGTCGTCTCGGGGCTAGGTGGTTTCCCGAGCGATTTCTTTCGGCAGGGCGTGCTGACGTTTGCGGGTGGCGTGGCGGTCGATGTCGACTCGCACGAAAAGAGCGCGGACGGTTCGGTGGAACTGACTTTCTGGTTGCCGCTGGAGGAGCCGATTGCGGCGGGCCACACGTTCACGGTAACCGCGGGTTGCGACAAGTCCTTTGCGACCTGCAAGAGGCGCTTTGCGAACCATCTGAATTTCCGTGGCTTTCCGCATGTGCCCGGTGCCGATTTTGCCTATTCCTATGCCGACGGGGAGCGGGTCCATGACGGCGGCCCGATCTTCCAATGAGCGGGCAAAGCGAGCGGGTCGTGGCGCTCGCCGAGGGATGGATGGGCACGCCCTACCGGCATCAGGGGGCAACGAGGGGCGTCGGCTGCGATTGCATCGGGCTTATCCGCGGGATCTGGCGCGAGCTTTATGGCGAGGAGCCGGAGACGATGCCGGCCTATGCGCCCGACTGGGCGGAGCGAAGCGGCGAAGACAGGCTCGCGGCCGCGGCCGCGCGGCTCTTCGGGCCGGCCGTGCCGTTTGCCGAGGCGGAGCAGGGAGACGTCCTCTTGTTCCGCTGGCGGCCGGACTGTCCGGCGAAACACGCCGGGGTGCTGGTCGGCCCGCGGCATTTCATCCACGCCTATGAGCAATCGGCGGTGACGCGTTCGGCTCTGGTACCATCGTGGCGGCGGCGGGTTGCGGGCGTGTACCGGTTTCCAACCCGCTGATCATTCACAACCCTCTACTCCCCCTTGTAGAAAAATCAACCAAAAGATGCGTTCGCGCGTGGTCGGTTGCATTTTTGACGGCATGGTCTATATTGGTGGAGTGATGAGCGAGGCGGTAACCTCGCCCATCGTTTTACTATCTAGCGAATATGACCCGGACGGCTATAGACCAGCCCGTCCGGGTTTTCTTCACCATCAGCGTGACGCTAAAAGGCCGTGGCCTCATAACATCCCCTCCGTGATTGAGAACTAAGGCATCTGCCCACGTCGGCGGAGCCCATCTTCGCCGACACGCCTGCTGGTGCGGCGTATTCTGCTTTTAATCCTCAACCGACTTTAATCTAACATGCAATCATGGAGAGCGAAAAGTAGCTGTTTCGCGTGGTTGCAGTGTGTGAGGTTGTACTATGGCCACTATCCTTTTCCAGGCGGCGGGTGCGGCGCTCGGCAGTGTGTTCGGTCCGGTCGGCGCCATCATCGGGCGGGCGGCGGGGGCACTGGCCGGCAGCATGGTCGATCGGGCGCTGATCGGCGGCAGCGGCGCGACCATCTCCGGGCCTCGGCTGGCGACTGCACGCATTCCGGGTGCTGACGAGGGTACGGCGATCAACCGAATCTACGGTACGGCGCGGATCGGCGGCACGCTGATCTGGGCGACGCGTTTCGAGGAAGAGGTGACGCGAGAGCGCTCCGGCGGCAAGGCGACGAGCGGGCCGCGGGTGGAGACGTTCCGCTATTTCGCAAACCTGGCGGTCGGGCTCTGCGAGGGGCCGATCGCGGGCGTGCGGCGGGTCTGGGCCGATGGACGTGCGCTCGATCTGACGGCGATCGAGATGCGGGTCCATCGTGGCGACGGGGAGCAATTGCCCGATCCGCTGATCGAGGCAAAGCAGGGCGAGGGCAATGCGCCGGCCTATCGCGGGCTGGCCTATGTCGTGTTCGAACGACTGCCGCTCGACAGTTTCGGCAATCGCATCCCGCTCCTGCAGTTCGAGGTGCTGCGGCCGGTGGGCAGGCTCGAACGTCAGATACGCGCCGTAACGCTCATACCGGGCGCGACCGAGCATGGTTATGCGACCCGGCCGGTGACGGAGAAGACCGGCGAGGGCAGCGCACGCATTCTCAACCGCCACACGCTCGCGTCCGGAACCGACTGGCACGCGTCGCTCGACGAGCTGCAGGCGCTCTGCCCAAACCTCGAACGGGTGGCGCTGGTGGTCTCCTGGTTCGGAACGGACCTCAGGGCTGGGCATTGCCGGATCGTGCCCGGCGTCGAAGTGCCCGAGCGGTGGGAGGAGAGCGCGGAATGGTCCGTGGCAGGGATATCGCGCGGCGGTGCGCATCTGGTGAGCCAGCTCAGCGGCCCGGCTTTCGGCGGCACGCCGAGTGACGCGAGCGTCGCGCAGGCGATTTCCGATCTCAAGGCGCGTGGACTGAAGGTCTATCTCTATCCGTTCGTGATGATGGATATTCCGCCCGGCAATGGCCGGCCTGACCCCTATGGCGGCGCGGAGCAGGCGGCCTTTCCCTGGCGCGGGCGGATCACCTGTTTCCCGCTGTCGGCGGATAAGACTGCGGATGCGCGGGCGCAGGTGCAGGCTTTCAGCGCCGGTTCCGAAGGGTACCGGCGCATGGTGCTGCATTATGCCGGCCTGGCGGCGGCCACGGGCGGTGTCGATGGCTTCATTCTCGGCTCGGAGCTGCGCGGGCTGACGCAATTGCGCGACGAGACGGGGACCTTTCCTTTCGTGCAGGAACTGGTTCGGCTTGCGGCGAATGTGCGGGCGATCGTCGGGCCGGGGACGAAGCTCACCTATGGCGCCGACTGGAGCGAATATTTCGGCTATCACCCGCAGGACGGTTCGGGCGAGGTGCATTTCCATCTCGATCCGCTCTGGGCTTCGGCGGATATCGATGCGGTCGGCATCGACAACTACATGCCGCTCGCCGATTGGCGCGACGAGGATCTTGCCGCGGACAATCCGGATGGTTTTCGTCTTGCGGATGACGGCCAAGCGATGGCGGCGCAGATCGCCGCCGGGGAGGGTTTCGACTGGTATTATGCGAGCGATGCGGACCGGCGAAACCGGCTGCGATCGCCAATTTCGGACGGGCTGGCGGGCAAGCCGTGGGTATTTCGTTACAAGGATCTCCCGGGATGGTGGTCGAATGACCATCATGACCGTGTGGGCGGGGCCGAGAATACAATGCCCACGGACTGGGTGCCCGGCATGAAGCCGATCTGGTTTACCGAACTCGGTTGCCCGGCGGTCGACAAGGGCGCCAATCAGCCGAACGTCTTTACCGACCCGAAATCGGCCGAAAGCGCTCTGCCGTATTTTTCGAGCGGCGGGCGGTCGGACAGCATGCAGCGGCGCTTCCTGGAAGCGCATCATGGCTGGTGGCAGGGCGACGCGCCGCCCGCCGGCATGGTCGATCGGGATCACGTCTTCGTCTGGACCTGGGATGCCCGGCCTGTTCCGGCCTTTCCCGGCGATCTTTCGGCCTGGAGCGATGGCGGCAACTGGCGCACGGGCCATTGGCTCAATGGCCGGCTGGGCGGAACTACGCTTGCCGATGCCATCGCCGCGATCCTGACCGAGCATGGTTTTGAGGATTTCGACGTTTCGGACGTGAGCGGCGACCTGACTGGCTACGTGCAGGGCGAGGTGACCTCCGCGAGGGCGCTTCTGGAGCCGTTGCTCGAGGTCTTTCAGGTGGATGTTGCCGAAGACGGCGGCAGGCTGCGCTTCCGGTCGCGGTTGACGGCGAGCCTGGCGGCGAAGGAGATCGCCGTCATTGCCGATATAGAGGATCAGCCGCTCTGGTCGGAAAACCGGGGGCATGACAGCGATTTTGCGGCTGAGGCGGTGCTGACCTCCTACAATCCGAGCCTGGACTACGAACAGGCGGGTGTGCGATCGCGGCGGGCGCGGGCGGAAAGCCAGCGCATCCTGAGCTACGACCTGCCGGCCGTGCTGCCGGAGGAGACGTCGCTCGGTGCGGTCGAGACGCTGCTGCGTACGCACAGGGTCGCGAGGCGGTCGTTGAGCTTTGCGCTTTCGCCCGCCGATATTGCAGTCGAGCCCGGCGATGCGGTGCGGCTGGCTCTGCCGGATGGCGCCGGGCCGGAGGGGACGTTCATCGTCGAACGGGTCGAAGAGGGCCCGGCGCGGCGGATCGAGGCGCGGCACCACGCGCCGCTGGCGCCGTTGAATTATGCTGTCGGGGAGGGACACAGAAATGGCGGTAGCGCCGTCTCCGACGGATTTGCGCCTGTACTGCACTTTCTTGATCTGCCGCGATTTACGCCGGGTGAGCCAGCGAGCTTCGCCCGCGTTGCAGGCTTCTGCCGGCCGTGGCGGCGGATGGCGCTGTCCTCTTCCGTGGCGACCGAAGGGTATCGCACGCGCTCAGCGCTCGACCGGCCGGCAAGGGTCGGCGTTCTGGCGACGCCGCTTTCGGGCGGCGTGATCGGGCGTTTCGATCGAGGTGTGGTTATGGAGATCGAACTGTTTTTCGGCGGCCTGTCGTCGGCGGACGAGCAGGCGGTGCTGAATGGCGAAAACCGTATTGCGGTGAAGGCCCAGAACGGCGCCTGGGAAGTGCTCGGCTTTGCTGCAGCCGAAGAGATCAGCCCGAATCGCTGGGCGCTGTCGAACCTGTTGCGCGGGCTGGCGGGCACCGGGGATGCCATGTTGGCGGGCGCCGCGGCGGGTGCAGCCATCGTCTTGCTCGACGAAGCCGTTGTGCCGCTGGGACTGTCGGCGGAGGAGCGTGGCCGGGCCATGAACTGGCTGGCGGAAAGCCTGGGGCAGGCGGGCGGACGTTCCGGCCCGCATGGATTTACGGGGGGCATGCGCGCCGAGACGCCGCTTTCGCCGGTCCATATCCGCGGTGAGCGGCCGGTTGGCGGCAATGCCAGGCTGACCTGGGTCAGGCGTGGCAGGGTCGAGGCGGACAATTGGGACGGGATCGAAATTCCTCTGGACGAGCCGGAGGAGCGCTACCGGCTCGAGATGCTGGACGGCGCCACCGTCAGGCGCATGGTCGAGGTGACGGAACCCGCCTTCACCTATCCGGCGGCCGACGAGATTGCCGATTTCGGCGGTATCCAATCGAGCCTTTCGTTGCGGGTCCGGCAGATGGGCCGGGCGGTCCCGCTCGGCGTCCCGGCCGAGGCGACTGTAGTTTTCTAGATCGAAACAAGGAGATGAAGCATGGATGGCATGAAGGCTTGGTATCAGTCAAAAACGGTCTGGGGCGGGTTGATTGCGGTCGCCGCCTCGCTTCTGCAAGTCACGGGAATTCAGCTCGGAGCAGATGTTCAGGCAGAGCTCGCAGAGCTTGCGGTGACGCTGGCAGGGGCTGCCGGCGGGTTTTTCGCGATCTACGGTCGTATCGCGGCCCAGACCGGAATCAGGGGAAAATAGCCGCATGAAGGAAAGCATTACGGACCATTCATTTGCCATTCAGCCGCCTTTGGCTACATAATCCATCACATGCTTTGGACATGAATCCTGTTTGTCTTGTGAGTGGAAATTGTAACCATGGCGCGACTGCCAATCATCGCGATACTGACCGCCGGCCTTGCCGGTTTCGCCGGCTTTTTGCCGGAAAAGGTCGCTGCGCGTGATTATCTCGTCCTCGTCGCAGGCGATTGCGGCTCGGCGGCGTCTCGCGTGGTACGGGAAACCGGCGGCCAGCTTCTTTCCGCTCAGCCCTCCTCCGATGGCCAGACCTGTGTCGTGACGGTGCTCGTCCAAGGCGATGGCAATCAAAGACCGCGCAAGGTGACCGTCAGGGTTCCTATGTAAAGCGGGTCCGGCGGTGATCGCCGCCGGCATAATATTCGAGGGGCGGTGCATGCGCATTCTGGTGGTCGAAGACGATGTCAATCTCAACCGGCAGCTTTCCGACGCCCTGAAGGAGTCGGGTTATGTGGTCGACCAGGCCTTCGATGGCGAGGAAGGCCATTATCTGGGCGAAACCGAGCCTTATGACGCGGTTATCCTCGATATCGGCCTGCCGGTCATGGATGGCATCACCGTCGTCGAGAAATGGCGTTCCGCGGGCAAGGGCATGCCGGTTCTGATGCTGACCGCCCGCGACCGCTGGAGCGACAAGGTGGCGGGCATCGATGCCGGTGCCGACGATTATGTCGCAAAACCCTTCCATGTGGAGGAAGTGCTGGCCCGCGTGCGGGCTCTGATCCGCCGGGCGGCGGGGCATTCATCCTCCGAAATCGTCTGCGGGCCCGTGCGGCTCGATACCAAGGCTTCCAAGGCGAGCGTCGAAGGCGTCGCCCTGAAGCTCACCTCGCACGAATTCAGGCTGCTGTCCTACCTGATGCATCACATGGGGCAGGTCGTTTCCCGCACCGAGCTTGTGGAGCACATGTATGATCAGGATTTCGACCGCGATTCCAATACGATCGAAGTTTTCGTGGGCCGGCTTCGCAAGAAGCTCGGTGTCGACCTCATCGAGACGGTCCGCGGACTCGGTTACAGGATGCAAGCGCCAAACGATGCGCCCTAAATTCCGGATGATCGGACCAAGATCGCTGACTGCCCGCGTGCTGCTTCTGGCCACGTTGTGGTCGGCGCTGGCTCTGGTCGTCATTTCGATCGTCATCTCGCAGCTCTACCGGCAATCGGCCGAACGCGCCTTCACCGACCTCCTGCGCGCCCAGCTTTATAATGTCATCAACTCGATCACGATCGGTGACGACAACAAGCTCGCCGGCAGCCCTCAGCTCGGCGACCTGCGCTTCTCGCAGCCCGAGACCGGCTGGTACTGGATCATCGAGCCGCTCGGCACCTTTGCAGCGACGCCGCTGTCATCCTCGTCGCTCGGCACCTCGAACATCAGCGTGCCGTCGATCCTGGCGGTGCCCTTCAACAATCGCTACGAGCGCTTCTACCCGGCCGTCGACGCCTACAAGAACCATGTTCTGGTCGCTGAAACCGAAGTCGTACTCGACGGCGAAGGTCGCGCCGCGCGCTTCCGCGTCTCCGGCAATCTCGCGGTTGTCGAGGAGGATATCCAGGCCTTTACCCGCAGTCTCTATATTGCCCTTGCCGTCTTCGGTTTCGGCAGCCTGGTCGTCAATGGTCTGGCGATCCTTTACGGGCTGCTGCCACTCGACGGTGCACGGCGCTCGCTCGAAAAGGTGCGTCGCGGCGAAGCGGAGCGGCTGGAAGGCGAGTTTCCACGCGAAATCATGCCACTTGCGAGCGATATCAACGCGCTGATCGAAAGCAACCGTCGCATCGTCGAGCGGGCCCGCATGCAGGTCGGCAATCTCGCCCATTCGCTGAAGACACCGATCGCGGTTCTGCTCAACGAATCGCGTGCCGTCGAAAAGGTGCAGTCGGACATGGTGCGGTCGCAGGCAGAGGGAATGCAGGCGCAGGTGCAATCCTACCTGAACCGCGCGCGCATCGCCGCCCAGCGCGAATCGCTGCTTGCCCGGACCGAACTCGAGCCGGTGCTGGAACGCCTGGTCAGGGTGATGCGGCGCCTCAATCCGGAAAAGGAATTCCACCTGTCGGTCTTTCCGCCGGGCGTGGCGCTTGCCATGGAACAGCAGGACGTCGAGGAGACGGTCGGCAACCTGCTCGAAAATGCCGCTCGCTTCTGTGAGACGGGCGTATGGATCACCGCGACGCCGACCTCCGGCCCGCAATCCGGCGAAGGCGAACCGGCACGGCGCCATTGGGTCGAGATCGCCGTCGAGGATGACGGCCCGGGGCTGGAGCCGGATCAGATCCGCGAAGCGATGAAACGCGGCAGGCGCCTCGACGAGAGCAAGCCGGGCGCCGGGCTCGGACTGTCGATCGTGCGCGAAATCACCGGGGAATATCAGGGTTCGGTCGAGCTGACGCGCGGCGCGCGGGGCGGCCTGAGAGCACAGCTTCTGCTTCCGAGCGTCGCCAAGGAAGCCCAGTGATCGTCCGATGTTCACAACACGGCCCAGCATGACTGTGGCGCAAGGGCAACATCGGCCTATTCCCTGCCGTTGCTTATGGACGGATGGATCGCCTGCTATATCTTGTCGGAAGAGACATTTCTATATGTCTACTAATATGCGGGGAGACTGAAAGATCGTCGGATTTGTGTGTTTTCCCAATGACGCCATAATGATGCCATGTCGAGACCGGACCAGTCTCGGCAAGATTTCCGAAGAAAACGAGCCGCGACCGGTTTCCGACACGATGCGATTATTGAGCCTTCGAAATACCGTTTCCTCGCTTGTGGTTGCCGGCCTGCTGGCCGGCTGTGGCACGTCTTCGGGAGCCGGGACCGGCGGCACGCGCGGCCTGCTGACGCCGCGGCCCTCACCGTCCGCATCCTATATTTCCGCACTGCAGGGCGGCATCGTCGGCCGCAGCGGCGCGGCGCTGTCGTCAAGCGACCGTTCCCGCGCCCTCGAGGCGGAATATCGCGCGCTGGAAGGGGCGGCCGGGGGCGAGGCAATCACCTGGAAGGGTGACGACGCCAATGGCCAGGTGATCGCCAACGCTCCCTATCAGGTGGGCACCCAGAACTGCCGTCAGTATCGCCATACGGTAACCATGAATGGCCGCGACATGACGGCGCGGGGCGCTGCCTGCCGCAATTCGAACGGCACCTGGACGCCGCTCACCTGATTTCCTCTGCGGCTGTTTGACATGGGTCATGGCCGCCGCATCGGATTGGCCTCATATGCAGGTTTGAGCGTGCGGCCAAAGGCCTCAAATTCGCGTCAACGCCGGCTGCGCTGTTGGAAAGCGCAGGCCGTTGCAGTATTGGGCCACTATGGTTTTATGGATCATCCTCGCAGCTCTGACGGCGGCCGTTGCGGCAATCCTCATCCTGCCTTTCGCCCGAGCCGCCAAGACAGCGTCCGCCGACCGTGCCGGAGAGGTCGCCGTCTATCGCGACCAGCTGGCCGAACTGGACCGGGACCGGGCCCAGGGCCTGATCGAGCCGCAAGAGGCCGAATACGCCCGTGCGGAGATCGGCCGCCGGCTGTTGGCTGCGGCCGCTGCCGGCGAGGGCAAGGCGTACGTCGCTCCGAAGGCGCGAAAATATGCGCTCGCAACCACCGTGGTCACGCTGGTTCCGCCCCTCGTCGGGCTCTGTCTTTACCTGGCGCTCGGGAATCCCGGGCTGCCGGACCAGCCGCTCGAAGCGCGGCTTGCCAATCCCGGCAACAATGTCGCGCTGCTGGTCGCCAAGGCGGAGCGGCATCTGGCCGAAAATCCCAATGACGGCGCCGGCTGGGATCTGCTTGCGCCGATCTATTTCCGCTCCATGCGGCTTGGCGATGCCGAGATGGCCTATCGAAATGCGATCCGCATTCTTGGGCCAAGTCCCGTCCGGCTGGCCGGGCTCGGCGAAACGCTGGTCGCATCGAATGACGGGATCGTCACCGAGGACGCGCGTTCCGCCTTCGAGCAGGCGGTGAAGCTCGATCCGGACAATCCGCGTTCACGTTTCTATGTCGGCCTCGGCTTCGAACAGGCCGGCAGGGCGGCGGAGGCGAGGGCGCAGTTCGAAACGATCGCCAAGGGTTCGCCGGCCGATGCGCCGTGGATGCAGCTCATCAACCAGCATATCGTCAAGAACGGCGGCACCATCGCGACGGGACAGGACACGGCGCGGGCGCCCGGCAATCCGTCCCCGGCGGATGTGGCGGCGGCCGCAAACATGTCGCAGGGCGACCGGCAGGCGATGATCCGCGGCATGGTCGACAGCCTTGCGGAACGGCTGAAACAGGACCCCAACAATCTTGAAGGCTGGGTGAGGCTGGTGCGCTCCTATTCCGTGCTCGGCGACAAATCCAGCGCCGAGGACGCCTTGAAGAGCGGCCTCAAACAGTTCCCGTCATCAGGCGAGCTGGTGGCGCTCGCCAACGAGATGGGAATCACCGTCGAAGGAGTGGCGCAATGACGCGCAAACAGAAACGGCTGGCGGTGATCGCGGGCGGCATGAGCTTCATCCTGGTCGCGGTGCTGCTCGTCATGTTCGCCTTCAGCCAGTCGGTCGCTTACTTCTTCATGCCGGCCGATCTCGCTAAGTCCGATGTCAAGCCCGGCACCCGCATCCGGCTCGGCGGACTGGTCGCCGAAGGATCGGTGAAGCGCGGTCAGGGCTCGACCGTGAGTTTTACCGTGACGGACGGAACCGGCAGCGTGCCGGTAACCTACACCGGCATCCTGCCGGACCTGTTTCGCGAAGGCCAGGGCGTCGTGACAGAGGGCGCGTTCGATGCGGCATCGCACGGTTTCGTGGCCGACAGCGTGCTCGCCAAGCATGACGAAAACTACATGCCCAAGGAAGTCGCCGACCGGCTGAAGGCGCAGGGCGTCTGGAACGAGGGTCAAGGCAACCAGGGCCAGGGAAGCCAGGGCCAGCCCGATGGCGCCAAGGGGACGGCAACGAGATGATCATCGAGATCGGCCATTATGCACTTGTTCTGGCGCTCGCAACCGCGCTGATCGTCTCGGTGCTGCCGGTAATCGGTGCCCGGCGCGGCGATGTCGCGATGATGGCGCTGGCCCCGACCGGCTCGCTGGTGCTGTTCGTGCTCGTGGCCTTTTCCTTCGGCGTGCTGACCTGGGCCTATGTGGTCTCGGATTTCTCGGTTGCGAACGTCTGGGAGAATTCCCACTCGCTGATGCCGCTGATCTACAAATTCTCGGGCGTCTGGGGCAATCACGAAGGGTCGATGCTACTGTGGCTGCTGATCCTGGTATTCTTCAGCGCGCTCGTCGCTGTCTTCGGCCGCAATCTGCCGGATACGCTGAGGGCCAATGTTCTGGCCGTTCAGGCCTGGATCTCGATCGCCTTCCTGTTCTTCATCCTTTTGACTTCCAATCCGTTCCTGCGCCTTGATCCGGCGCCGGCCGAGGGACAGGATCTCAATCCGGTGCTACAGGATCTCGGCCTGGCGATTCATCCGCCGCTTCTCTACCTCGGCTATGTCGGTTTTTCGGTCTGCTTCTCGTTCGCCGTCGCGGCGCTGATGGAAGGCCGCATCGATGCCGCCTGGGCCCGCTGGGTGCGGCCGTGGACGCTGGCCGTCTGGACCTTCCTGACCGCCGGCATCGCCATGGGTTCCTACTGGGCCTATTACGAGCTCGGCTGGGGCGGCTGGTGGTTTTGGGATCCGGTCGAGAACGCCTCCTTCATGCCCTGGCTCGCGGGCACGGCGCTCCTCCATTCGGCGCTGGTCATGGAAAAGCGGGAGGCGCTGAAGATCTGGACCGTGCTCCTGGCGATCATGACCTTTTCGCTGTCGCTGCTCGGAACCTTCCTGGTGCGCTCCGGCGTGCTGACCTCGGTGCATTCGTTTGCGACCGATCCGACCCGCGGCATCTTCATCCTCTGCATTCTCGGTATCTTCATCGGCGGCGCCTTCGCGCTGTTTGCCTGGCGGGCGCCGATGCTGAAGGCGGGCGGCATTTTCGCGCCGATCTCGCGCGAGGGCGCGCTGGTGCTCAACAACCTGATCCTGACGGTGGCCACCGCGACCGTGCTGACCGGCACGCTCTATCCGCTCGTCCTCGAAACGCTGACGGGCGAAAAGATCTCGGTCGGCGCGCCGTTCTTCAACATGACTTTCGGCCTGCTGATGCTGCCGCTCCTGGTCGCCGTGCCGTTCGGGCCGGTGCTTGCCTGGAAGCGCGGCGATCTCCTGGGCGCCCTGCAGCGGCTCTATGTCTTCGCCGGCCTGGCGCTGGTTGCGGGCCTTGCCTTCTTCTACATCCAGAACGGTGGGCCGGTTCTGGCGATCTTCGGCCTGGTGCTCGGCTTCTGGGGCATGATCGGCGCGTTTGCCGACCTCTGGTATCGCGCCAATTTTGCCAAGGTAGGGCTCTCGGTCGGCCTCAAGCGGCTGGCCGGCCTGCCGCGTTCGGTGTTCGGCACGGCGATCGCCCATTTCGGCCTCGGCGTCACGGTGCTTGGCATTTTCGCGGCGACAACCTTCGGCACCGAGACGGTGGTCGAGATGAAGCAGGGCGCTTCCGTCGACGCCGGCGGTTATTCGCTGACCTATGACGGGCTGCGCGATGCCGTCGGGCCGAACTATACCGAACAGCGCGGGCATTTTACCGTCAGCCGTGGCGGGGTCCAGGTGGCGGATGTCTGGTCGTCGAAGCGGCTCTATACGGCGCGGCGCATGCCGACGACGGAGGCCGGCATCCTCACCTTCGGGCTCAGCCAGCTCTATGTCTCGCTCGGCGACGCGATGGAAAGCGGCGGCATGGTCGTGCGCATCTGGTGGAAGCCGTTCATCCTGTGCATCTGGGGCGGCGCTCTGGTGATGATGGTCGGCGGGTTTGTGTCGCTCTCGGATCGGAGACTGCGCGTAGGCGCGCCAAGCCGGAAGGCCAAGCCGGTCAAGGCGACGCTGGAGGCTGCGGAGTGATGGCGACCTCTGTCGACAAAGACCCCTCCGGAACCCCTCCCAAAAAGGGGGAGGGGCTTCAGCACTTCATCGCACCGTTGAGATGGATGCGAGTGCGTGCCACGGGTTTTCTCCCCCCTTGTGAGGGAGATGGCCGGCAGGTCAGAAGGGGATTTTTCTCATCCTTTCTGCTTCTCTTGGTTCTCCTCGCACCCCTCCCGGCCTTCGCCGTCAATCCCGATGAAGTCCTCTCCAACCCCGCCCTCGAGCAGCGCGCCAGAAATCTGTCCGCGCAGTTGCGCTGCATGGTGTGCCAGAACCAGTCGATCGACGACTCCAATGCGGAGCTCGCCCGCGACCTGCGGGTGCTGGTGCGCGAGCGGCTGACGAACGGCGATACGGACGATCAGGTGATTGACTACGTCGTGTCCCGCTACGGCGAATTCGTGCTCTTGAAACCACGGTTCAGCGCCAGGACGGTGATCCTCTGGGCGACGCCGGTCCTGCTACTGTTGGTCGGTGCAATCGCCATCCTGGTCTTCGTCCGCACACGGCCGAGCCAACGCGCGGTTGCGGCGCTGACGGCCGAGGAACAGGCGCGCATCGAAGAGCTTTTGAAAAAATAGGCGCCCGAAACAAACCGCCCCGAACATTACCAATATTTCATTCGTCCGCCACGTGCAGTTAACCTGCGAGCGCCTATATCTCTCCTCATCCACCGCTTGGCTGACCTCCAGCCCAAATGACTGAAGAGAAGAAGGTAGCTTAAAACATGCGCAATATCGGACGTCCCTCTCTGAAGACCGTCTTGAAGACCACCACGGTTGCTGGTCTTGCCGCGGTCATGCTCTCGAGCGGCATCCCGGCTCAGGTCACGCAGTCCCTTGCTGCTCCGGTCAGCGTCACCGCACCGCAGGCCCCAAGCTTTGCCGATGTCGTTTCGGCCGTTTCCCCTGCCGTCGTTTCCGTCCGTGTCCAGTCCGACGCCCAGCCCGTTTCCGATGACACCAGTTCGTTCAGCTTCGGCGGCCGCGGCTTCGACCAGCTTCCCGATGACCATCCGCTGAAGCGGTTCTTCCGCGAATTCGGCGGCCAGATGCCGGGCGCTCCGGGCGACCGCAACAACCGCAACCAGGATCGTGCCGAACGCAACGGCCCGCGGGGCCAAGACGGCAACCGTCCTCACCGTCTGCGCCCGGCGGCACAGGGCTCCGGGTTCTTCATCTCGGAAGACGGCTATGTCGTCACCAACAACCACGTCGTATCGGATGGTTCCGCCTACACGGTCGTCCTGAACGACGGCACGGAACTCGAAGCCAAGCTGGTCGGCAAGGACAGCCGCACCGATCTCGCCGTGCTCAAGGTCGACGCCACCAGCCGCAAGTTCACCTATGTCAATTTCGCGGACGATTCGAAGGTCCGCGTCGGCGACTGGGTGGTTGCCGTCGGCAACCCGTTCGGCCTTGGCGGTACGGTGACCGCAGGCATCGTCTCGGCCCGCGGCCGCGATATCGGCTCCGGTCCCTATGACGATTACATCCAGGTGGATGCGGCGGTGAACCGCGGCAATTCCGGCGGCCCGACCTTCAACCTCTCCGGCGAAGTGGTCGGCATCAACACCGCGATCTTCTCGCCGTCGGGCGGCAATGTCGGCATTGCGTTTGCGATCCCGTCTTCCACCGCCAAGGACGTCGTTGCCGACCTGATGAAGGACGGCAAGGTCGACCGCGGCTGGCTCGGTGTGCAGATCCAGCCGGTCACCCAGGATATCGCCGATTCGCTCGGCCTCAAGGAAGCGACCGGCGCCCTCGTTGTCGCTCCGCAGGAAGGTTCTCCGGGTCAGAAGGCCGGCATCAAGGAAGGTGACGTGATCACCGCCGTCAACGGCCAGCCGATCAAGGATGCCCGTGACCTCGCCAAGCGCGTCGCCGCCTTCGGCCCGAACACCAAGGTCGAGGTCGACCTGTGGCGCGACGGCAAGGCGCAGAAGATCCCGGTCACGCTCGGTAATCTCCAGAGCGACGAAGCCGCTGCCGCCACGCCGAAGCAGCCCGACGCCCCGGCGCCATCCAGCGACAAGGCGCTCGCCAGCCTCGGCATCACCGTCGCTCCGGCCGAGGACGGTTCCGGTCTCTCGGTCACCGATGTCGATCCGGATAGTGAAGCCGCTGCCCGCGGCCTGAAGACCGGCGAAAAGATCGTCTCGGTCAACAACCGCAAGGTCACCAGCGCCGCCGATGTCGGCAAGGTTCTCGAGCAGGCCCGCAAGGATGGCCGCACCCGCGCGCTGTTCCAGGTGGCTGGTGAAAACAATACCAGCCGCTTCGTCGCCCTGCCGATCAACGAAGGCTGATTTCACAAACAGGTCGCAAGATCAGGGGCGCCGCCGGCAACGGTCGGCGCCCCTCTTCTTTCCATGGAGCGAGTGATGGAGACGGATACCCGATATTCTGCCGGCACCGCAGATTCCCGTAGTGCAAAGACCGGCGCGGACGCTATTGTCCCGCACATGAAGATTCTGGTGATAGAAGACGACTTGGAGGCGGCAGCCTACATGACCAAGGCCTTTCGCGAGGCCGGGATCGTGGTCGACCATGCAAGCGACGGCGAAAGCGGTCTGTTCATGGGGACCGAGAATTCCTACGACGTGATGGTCATTGACCGCATGCTGCCGCGCCGCGACGGGCTGTCCGTCATCAGCGAATTGAGAAAGCGCGGCATCAACGCTCCGGTGCTGATCCTTTCGGCGCTCGGCCAGGTGGACGACCGCGTGACCGGCCTGCGCGCCGGCGGCGACGATTATCTGCCGAAGCCCTACGCCTTCTCCGAGCTTCTCGCCCGCGTCGAGGTGCTCGGTCGCCGCAAGGGGACGCCGGAACAGGACATGGTCTACCGGGTCGGTGACCTGGAGCTCGACCGGCTGTCCCACGAGGTGAAGCGCGCCGGCAAGGAAGTGCTGCTGCAGCCCCGCGAGTTTCGCCTGCTCGAATATCTGATGAAGAATGCCGGCCAGGTGGTGACCCGCACCATGCTGCTCGAAAACGTCTGGGACTACCATTTCGATCCCCAGACCAATGTCATCGACGTGCATGTCTCGCGGCTGAGATCGAAGATCGAGAAGGATTTCGAAAAGCCGCTTCTGAAGACGATCCGCGGCGCCGGTTACATGATCAAGGACGAGGGGTAAGCCGAGTTGCTGGCACGTGCCCGCCTTATGTTCCGCTCGACGGCCGTGCGGCTTTCGGCGCTTTATATCCTGCTCTTCGCCTTGTGTGCGGCCTTTCTGGTCATCTACGTCACGGCGATGTCCGAAAGGCTGCTGGCGCAGCAGACGCGCCAGTCGCTGCAGGAGGAAGTGCAGGAGATACAGCGCGCCTATGAGCGCGGCGGCGTCAGCCTTCTCCTGCGGATGATGGAGCGGCGAGCCCGTCAGCCGGGCGCCAATCTCTATGTCATCGCCGGTCCCAACGGCGAGATGCTCGCCGGCAACGTTGCCGCGGTACAGCCCGGCGTGCTCGACGAGCAGGGCTGGACGGACATTCCCTTCACCTATGAACCCTATACGGAAGTGGACCGTCGCGGCCGACATCTGGCGACCGCCAACGTCATCCGCCTCGACAACGGTCTGCGGATGCTGGTCGGTCGCGATCTCGGCGACCCGAGCCGGTTCCGCGGCATCGTGCGCCGGGCGCTGATGGTGGCATTGGCTATCATGGGTGTCGGCGCGTTGGTGATCTGGTTCGGCATTGGCCGCAATGCGCTCAAACGCATCGACCGCATGTCGGCGGCCAGCCAGAAGATCATGGCCGGCGACCTTTCGCAGCGCCTGCCGGTCGGCAAGTCCGGCGACGAATTCGACCGGCTGTCGGATTCGCTGAACGCCATGCTCGGACGCATCGAGAAGCTGAACGAGGGTTTGCGCCAGGTTTCCGACAACATCGCCCACGACCTGAAGACGCCGCTGACGAGATTGCGCAACAAGGCAGCCGATGCGCTGGGCGAGGATCGTGCGGATGTGCGCCGCGCAGCCCTCGAAGGCATCATCGCCGAATCCGACCAGCTTATCCGTACCTTCAACGCGCTGCTGATGATCTCCCGCGTCGAGGCGGGTTCGATCGCCGCGGAAATGTCCGATGTCGACCTGTCAGCGATCTCCGCCGACAGTGCAGAACTTTATGAGCCGGCGGCGGAGGAGGCTGGTCTGTCGCTCACCACCGAGCTCGAACCGGGTCTGGTCGTCAACGGCAACCGGGAGCTCATCGGCCAGGCGATCTTCAATCTCCTCGACAATGCGATCAAATATGCTTCCGAGGGAAGCCGGACGCCGAAGATCGGCGTGAAGCTCTCCAGGAGCGACGGCACGTTCAGGCTCTCCGTCTGCGACAACGGCCCCGGCATTCCGGCCAACAAGCGGGGCGAGGTGACCAAGCGGTTCTTTCGCCTGGACGAAAGCCGCTCCAAGCCTGGCACCGGCCTCGGCCTTTCGCTGGTCGAAGCGGTGATGGAACTGCATGGCGGCTCGCTGGAACTTTCCGCCACCGACGAGGCGAATACCGCTGCGCCCGGCCTGACGGTCACCATGGTCTTTCCCGTGCCGAAGCCCTAAGTTTCGCCAGGGACGAATCACGGGAGGTGCCAGTGTCGGAGACCGGAAATCGGCTCGATACGGTGAGGGCGGAGGTGATCCGCCCGCTGAACCAGACGGAAACCAAGGCGGCGATGGCAGCCTTGAAGGATATCGGCAAGTCCGAGCCTTCGGTCGCGGAACTGATCGGCACGGATAGCGCGCTCAAGGATTTCATCGTCGCCGCCTTCACCCTCTCGCCTTATCTGCGCGACACGGCTGTCATCTCGCCAAAACTTCTGTCGACTGCGATCACCGAACCGTTGGAGCCGACGCTCAACCGCCTGGTCGATACGGCGCGGCGGGCATGGCAGATGCAGGACGGCAAGGCGCCATCCGAAAACGAGGTGATGACCGCGCTGCGTGCCGGCAAGCGTGCCCTGAGCTTCCTCGTCGCGCTTGCCGATCTCGCTCGTATCTTTTCCGCCAGGGACACGACGCACTGGCTGAGCCTGTTTGCCGAAGCGTCCGTCGCGGCGGCGATCGATCACCTCCTGATCGCCGGTCACGAGAGCGGTAAACTGAAGCTCGCCGACCTCGAAGACCCGAGCAAGGGCGCAGGCCTCATCGTGCTCGGAATGGGCAAGCTCGGCGGCCGCGAGCTCAACTATTCCTCCGACATCGATATCGTCGTCTTCTTCGACCCTGAAGCGGGCATCCTTGCCGATCCTCTCGATGGGTCGGAAGTCTACGGCCGGATGATGCGACGGCTGATCCGCATCCTGCAGGAACGCACGGCGGACGGCTATGTGTTCCGCACCGACCTGCGCCTGCGCCCGGATCCCGGCTCCACGCCGCTCGCCGTGTCGCTCGATGCCGCGCTGATCTACTACGAGGGCAGGGGGCAAAACTGGGAGCGGGCGGCCTTCATCAAGGCGCGGCCGATCGCGGGTGATATTGCCGCGGGCGAAAATTTCATGCGGCTGCTGACCCCCTTCGTGTTTCGCAAATATCTCGACTATGCGGCGATCGCCGACATCCACTCGATCAAGCGACAGATCCATGTCCACAAGGGTCACGGCGCGATTGCCGTGAAGGGTCATGACGTCAAGCTCGGCCGCGGGGGTATCCGGGAGATCGAGTTCTTCGCCCAGACCCAGCAGCTGATCGCCGGCGGCCGCATGTCGCCCTTGCGGGCTCGCGAAACGGAGGTGGCGCTCAAAGCGCTTGCCGAGGCGCGGTGGATCACGCCTGACATCGCCGCCGAATTGACTGATGCCTACTGGTTCCTGCGCGATGTCGAACACCGCATCCAGATGGTTCACGACGAACAGACCCACAACCTGCCGGAAACCGAGCCCGAACTGAAGCGTATCGCCTTCATGCTCGGTTTTACGGATACCGCCAGCTTTTCCGCAAGGCTGGAATCTGTGCTGAAGATTGTCGAAAAACGTTATGCCCGGCTGTTTGAACAGGAGGCGAAGCTGTCCGGCGGCGACGGCAATCTTGTCTTCACCGGCCAGCAGGACGATCCGGGCACGCTGAAGACGCTCGCCTCGCTCGGCTTCGAGCGGCCGGCCGACATTTCCCGCGTTATCCGGACCTGGCATTACGGCCGCTATCGCGCCACGCAGTCGGCCGAGGCACGCGAGCGGCTGACCGAGCTGATGCCGGCGCTGCTGATGGCGTTCGGCGAGAGCAAGCGTGCCGACGAGGCGTTGCTGCGGTTCGACAGTTTCCTGAAGGGCCTGCCGGCCGGCATCCAGCTCTTCTCGCTGATCGGCAACAATCCGCCGCTTCTGGCGCTGATCGTCACGATCATGTCCTCGGCGCCGCGGCTTGCCGATATCATCGCCTCCAAGCCGCATGTCTTCGACGGCATGCTGGATCCCGGCCTGATGGCCGAACTGCCGACCCGAGCTTATCTCTCCTATCGCCTGGCGGCATTCTTGACCGCCGGCCGGCACTACGAGGAAAAGCTCGACAGGCTGCGCATCTTTGCCGCCGAACAGCGGTTCCTGATCGGCATCCGGCTGCTGACGGGGGCGATCTCGGGTGCTCAGGCGGCACGTGCCTTCACCCATCTCGCCGACCTCCTGATCGACGCGGCCCTGAAGGCGGTGACGGCGGAGATCCGCAGCGCCCATGGCCTTTATCCGGGGGGGCGCGTCGCCGTCATGGGCATGGGCAAGCTCGGCAGTTTCGAGCTGACCGCCGGGTCCGACGTCGATCTCATCCTTCTCTACGATTACGATGGCGCGGCGATGGAAAGCGATGGCGACAAGCCGCTCGATTCCAGCCGTTATTTCACCCGTCTGACGCAGCGACTGGTCGCAGCACTTTCGGCGCCGATGGCCGAGGGGGTGATCTTCGAGGTCGATCTGCGCTTGAGGCCGTCGGGCAACAAGGGCCCGGTCGCCACCCGCATCAACGCATTCGGCAAATACCAGCGCCAGGAGGCCTGGACCTGGGAACACATGGCGCTCACCCGCGCCCGGCTGATCTGCGGCGAGGAAAGCCTTGTCGACGAGGCGAAAGGCCTGATCCGCGAAGTGCTGTCGACCAAGCCCGATATCGCGAAGGTCGCCAAGGATGTTGCCGAGATGCGCGAACTGATCGAGAAGGAAAAGCCGCCGCGCGATATCTGGGATTTCAAGCTGGTCTCCGGCGGCTTGATCGATATCGAGTTCATCGCCCAGTATCTGCGGCTGATAGCGCCGGCCAGGGGCGTGACGCTCGATACCTATGGTTTCAGCACGGCGGAAGCCCTGAAGGCGCTCGGCGAAAAGCTGATGAAGCCCGCCGACCTCGATATATGCCTGGAGGCGCTACGGCTTTTCACCGAGCTTTCGCAGATCGTCCGGCTCTGCGTAGACGGACCGTTCGATCCGGGCGATGCGCCCGCAGGGCTCGTCGAGCGTGTCTGCAGGGCAGGAGACTGCCCGGATATCCGCACGCTGGAGGGCGAGGTGAAGCGGCTCTCGAAGGCGGTGCGGGCGGTGTTCGCAGCGGTCGTTAGGAAGTGATGGGCGTTTCCGCCCCTTATCCGGTTTCGCGGTCGACCTCAGGCCACCCGCTTGCGACCGGCCAGCATCGGCTGGTCAGGGATAAGCAGCGAGACGACCGTGCCTTCGCCGACCCGTGAACGGATCCGCATCTTGCCGCCGTGCAGGCCGATCAGCGAGCGGGAAATGGCAAGTCCCAATCCCGAGCCGCCCTTGCTCTTGGCATATTGGCTCTGCACCTGCTCGAACGGCTGGCCGATCTTGTTGAGCGCTTCCATCGGAATGCCGATGCCGGTATCGGCGATCGTCAGCAGCACCCCTTTGTCCATCTTGCGGGCCCGCAGTTCGATCCTGCCGCCGTGGTTGGTGAACTTGACCGCGTTGGAAAGGATGTTGAGCATCACCTGCTTCAATGCGCGGCGATCGGCCACCATGTGGAGGCTGTCGCACAGGCGCTGATGGATGGCGATCTGCTTGTCCTGGGCAGAGATCGAGGTGAGGCGCAGGCTTTCTTCGATCAGCGGCTTCAGGTCGACCGCCTCGCATTGGATGCGCATGTGGCCGGCCTCGATCTTCGACATGTCGAGGATGTCGTTGATGACGTTGAGGAGATGTTTGCCGCTGTCGTGGATGTCCTTGGAATATTCCGAATATTTCGGCGAGCCGAGCGGTCCGAACATGCCGTTCGTCAGGATTTCCGAGAAGCCGAGGATCGCGTTGAGCGGGGTCCTGAGTTCATGCGACATGTTGGCGAGGAATTCCGACTTGGCCTTGTTGGCGGCCTCCGCGCGGTCCTTTTCCGCCTGATAATTGGCGTTGGCGATCGAAAGTTCGGATTTCTGGCGCTCCAGCTTCTTCTGCGAGGAAGAAAGGTCGCCGATCGTCGCCATCAGGCGGCGCTCGCTGTCGCGCAGCCGTTCCTGGTGGCGCTTCAGCAGCGTGATGTCGGTGCCGACCGAGACGAGACCGCCGTCGCGGGTGCGGCGCTCGTTGATCTGCAGCCAACGCTCATCGGCGAGCTGCACTTCCGTCGTGCGCGAAAGGCCGCTGCCGTCCGGATCGGCGACGCGGCGCTCGATGACCGGCCGCGCGGCGGCGGCGTTGACGGCGTGACGCTCGGTGCCGGGCACCAGCACGCTGTCGGGCAGGCCGTAAGCCTGCTGGAAGTGGGTGTTGCACATCACCAGGCGGTCGTTCTTGTCCCAGAGCACGAAGGCTTCCGACGTGCATTCGATCGCGTCCGCGAGACGCTGGTCGGCCTCGGCGTAACGCTGGGCAAGGCGGTGCTGCTCCGTGACGTCCATGGCGATGCCGATGACATGGGTGCGACCCTGGCTGGTCTTTACCAGCTGGGCGCGGGCGCGCATCCAGACGTAGTGGCCGGCCGCATGGCGCATCCGAAAAACCTGGTCGACCTGCTTGGCATTGCCGCGGCTGATGGCGCGGGCGAGTGCGTAGATATTGCCGTCGGTCGGATGCATCATCCGCGCCGCGTCGGTAAACGAAATGACGTTGCCGGCAGGCGGAAGGCCGAGCATTTCGTACATCGAACCCGACCAGAACAGGCGCCGGTTGCTGACGTCAAAATCCCAAAGCCCGCAACGGCCGCGCGACAGTGCCGTCTCGATGCGCAGATTGGATTCGACGAAGGTTTCATCGGCCTCGCGGGCGCGTTTCACCTGCATGTAATAGGCGTAGAGGATGACCAGCAGGATTGCCGAAATGCCGGTGAAGAGCGTGACATTGAGGGACACGTCGTGACGCCACGCGAGATTGATGCTCTCCAGCGAATAGGCCGCCACGATCAGCACGCCTTCGCTGCCGACCATCTCGATGGCTGCGTAATGCGGAACTTCGCCGAAATAGGTCTCGATCACGCCGCTCTCGTCGCCGAACCGCCGCAGCGCCGCGGTTTCCGGCAGGACGGAGGTCAGACGCCTGCCGATATAGCTGGCGGCCTGTTTGGTCCCCCCGAAGATCCGGCCGGTTTCGTCGACGAAGAGGAAGAAGGCCTCGGCCTCCAGGCGCTCCTGGGGCAGAAAGGTTCCAAGGCGTTTTTCCGCGGCGGCGCGGTCCCCACCGATAAGTGCGGTTGCGTCGCCCGAGAAGGCGGCACTCGCGGTGGCCGCCATAAGTGCGGTCGCCTGCCGTGCGGCATCTTCCATCCGTGTGTATTCGGAGACGATGCCGAGGATGCGCGACGCGGCAACGACGGTGAGGAATGCGATGATAAGAAGGGGGATCGAACGCTTGAGAACGAGTTCCACCCGCGGCATCTGCCGCGCGATGGGCTTGACGGAGAGTCGGGCCTCATCCGGGATGGCGCGCCGCAAACTTCCAAGGCTTGGAAATTTAAGACGCAGCCGCCCCTCGGCCGCGGTTGCCCGCTGCACGTCCGACATGGTTTTCATGGTGTCCCTCATGGTGATTCGGCGCGCCGCTCGCCCGAATCTGCCTTAATGAATCATTAGTGATTCTTCGTGTCCAGAGGCTTGCTAAGATTTTTTTAACGATTTGATTCAATTGCGAATCGGAAGAGTCCCGCGAGGGCGGCAAACTGGCCGTCTCAGGATACGGCCGGGCCTTCAGAGAGGTTGTCGCGTGGGATCGCGATGGAAATCACCGCCAGCGTGATGATTGCACCGCCATGGACATACGCAGCCTCGGAGGCCGAGCGCCGGGGCCGACTATTGCCGCTCGCTGGTTTCCGCTTCCGGCAAAAATGCGTTGGCGCTCCGGAGGCTCAGCCCTTCAGCATCCGCTCGACGATATCGCGCACGTCGGTCGAAAGCGTTGCAGCCTGTTCGATCGTGGTCAACGCCGCGCGGGCATGGCCGGCGCGCTGCGGTTCCAGCGATCGCCAGGAACGCATCGAGGTCAGGATCCGGGCCGCGAGCTGAGGATTGCGCGGATCGATCGCCAGGATCTGCTCGGCCAGGAACCGGTAACCTTCGCCATCGGTGCGGTTGAAGCCGGTCGGATTGCCGAAGGCGAAGGTGCCGATCAGCGAGCGCACCCGGTTCGGATTGGTGGCGATGAAGCGCGGGTTTTCCATCAGCGCCTTGACGCGGGCAAGCGCGCCCGCGCCGGGAATGGCCGCCTGGGTCGAGAACCACTTGTCCACGACCAGAGCATTACCGTCGAAGCGCGCGACGAACGTGGAGAGCGCGTCTGTCGTTTCCGGCGCGTCCGGGAAACGATGGGCGAGTACCGCCAGCGCCTGGGCGAGATCGGTCATGTTGTCGGCCGAAGCGAAGGCTGCGGCGGCGCGAGCCGGCGTTCCTTCCGCATAGGTGAGGTAGGACAGCGCGGTGTTGCGCAGAGACCGTTTGCCGGCGCCTGCAGCATCCGGCGTGAAGGCGCCTTCGACCTTCATCTCGTCGAACAGGCGTTGGAAGGTCTTGGTTCCGGCCTTGGCGATCTCCGAAAGAATGGCGTTGCGGCCCGCATGGATCGCATCGGGGTCGTTGTTGCCGCCGAGTTCGCGGGCAATGTCGGCCTCGCTCGGCAGCGCCAGCGCCTGGGCGCGGAAGGCGGGTTCGAGGGTCTCGTCGCCGGCAGCTTCCAGAAGGGCCGCGACGAAAGACGGGTCGCAGGTGATGTCCTTGCCGTCACGCGCGTCGCGCGCCGCCTGCATCAGGTTCGGCAGCGCAAGGTCGGTCAGCGCCTGCCAGCGGGAGAAGAGGTCGGTGTCGTGGCGGGCGATATGGGCGAGATCGGCCGGCGTCTGGTCGAGATGCAGGTTGATCGGCGCCGAGAACGACCGGTTGAGCGACAGGACCGGACGGGAGGAAATGCCCGAGAAGGTAAAGGTCTGCCGGCGTTCGGTCAGGTGCAGCACGTCGCCGGTCACCTCGCCGCCCGCGACCTTGGTCGGCACCGCTGCCGAACCGTTGTCGAGGATGAGCGCGAAGGAAAGCGGGATGTACATCGGCTCCTTGGCCGTCTGGCCGGGGGTCGCCGGGATCATCTGCTCGAGCGACAGCGTGAACGTGCCGCTTGCCTGGTCGTAGTCGCTCGACACGGTGACCAAAGGCGTGCCGGCCTGGTGGTACCAGAGCGAGAACTGCGTGAGATCGCGGCCGCTCGCGTCCTCGAACGACTTGACGAAATCCTCGACCGTCGCGGCCTGTCCGTCATGGCGCTCGAAATAGATATCCATGCCCGCCTTGAAGTCGTCACGGCCGAGAAGCGTGGCGATCATGCGGGTGACTTCCGAGCCCTTTTCGTAGACGGTCGTCGTGTAGAAATTGTTGATCTCGCGGTATTTGGTCGGGCGGACCGGATGCGCGAGCGGGCCGGCATCCTCCGGGAACTGTTCCGATTTCAAATGCCGCACTTCCGCGATGCGCTTCACCGCGCGCGAGCGCTGGTCGGCGGAGAACTCGTGGTCGCGATAGACCGTCAGGCCTTCCTTGAGGCAGAGCTGGAACCAGTCGCGGCAGGTGATGCGGTTGCCGGTCCAGTTGTGGAAATACTCGTGGGCGATGATCGCCTCGATATTGGCATAGTCCTGGTCGGTCGCGGTTTCCGGGTCGGCGAGCACGTATTTGTCGTTGAAGACGTTGAGGCCCTTGTTCTCCATGGCCCCCATGTTGAAGTCGGACACCGCGACGATCATGAAGATGTCGAGGTCGTATTCGCGGCCGAACCGCTCCTCGTCCCACTTCATCGAGCGCTTCAGCGCGTCCATGGCATAGGCCGCGCGCGCTTCCTTACCGTGCTCCACATAGATCTTCAGCGTGACTTCACGCTCGGACATGGTGATGAACGTGTCCTCGACCACGCCGAGATCGCCGGCGACGAGTGCGAACAGATAGCTCGGCTTCGGATGCGGGTCGAACCAGGCGGCGAACGCGCGGCCCTCGTCGTAACCGGCGCCGCCGAGGAAATTGCCGTTCGACAGCATGACCGGGTTGGCGGCCTTGTCGCCGATGATGGTGATCGTATAGGGCGCCAGCACGTCCGGCCGGTCCGGGAAATAGCTGATGCGGCGGAAGCCTTCGGCCTCGCACTGGGTGCAGTAGACGCCGTTGGTGCGGTAGAGGCCCATCAGCTGGGTATTGGCTTCCGGGTTGATGTAGGTGGTGACCGTGATTTCGAACGGAGATTCAGCCGGCAGGTCGCGGATCGTCAGGCTTTCCGGCGTCGCATCGTACTGCGCCGCGGGCACTTCGTTCTGGTCGAGCAGCAGCCCGGACAGCGTCAGTTCGTCGCCATCCAGCACCAGCGGTGCAGACGGATCGACACCTTCGCGCCGGTGGAAGATCAGTCGCGCATCAACCTTGGTGTTGGTCGGGTCGAGCTCGAAGGTCAGATCGACGCGTTCCAGGACGAAGTCGGTGGGGCGGTAATCTGCCAGATGAACGATCTGGCCCGTATCTGTTCGCATGTTGCTTCCTGAACCGGCTCTTCAAATTGGTGTCGGGAGCTTAGCAGGCTCCCGTCGAACTGGCACACACACCCGTCGCCGCGCGGATAATTGCACGCAATGCTAAACGATTGTTGAAACTTCGGCCAAAATAAAGCGTCATTTCGATCCAGTATATTTCGCGCAATCTTTCACAAGGTCACGGATATTGATCGACCTATCATCAGTTTTGATCCCCTTCACGGCACTTTTCCGTTACTTTGTCGTCAAACTGAATCCTCCCGGATTGTCTCTCCAACACGCCCTGTCCGCGCGGACTGGATTTCCGCCTAAATCCCCATGAGTTGTTGATGGCCGCCGATGCCCTGAATCCCCTGCGCGGGATCATGTTCAAAGTCACCTCCGTGGTGGTCTTCGTGATGATGCAGACCTGTATCAAGTCCGCAGGTCCCGATATCCCGGCAGGGCAGATCACATTCTACCGTTCCGCCTTCGCGCTCGTGCCGATCATGGTCTATCTCGCCTTCCAGAGCGAGTTGCACGGCGCCTTTCACACGAACAGCCTGACCGGCCATGTAAAACGCGGTTTTCTCGGCATCCTGTCGATGGTTTTCGGCTTTTACGGCCTGGTGCATCTGCCGATGCCGGATGCGATCGCGATCGGTTATTCCTCGCCGCTCCTGGCTGTCGTCTTCGCCGCGATCTTTCTGAAGGAGACGGTGCGCATCTACCGCTGGAGCGCGGTCATGGTCGGCATGGTCGGTGTGGTGATCATCTCCTGGCCGAAGCTCACCATGTTCGAACAGGGCGGAATGGGCTCGGAGCAGGCGATGGGCGCCGCTTCCGTCATCCTCTCGGCGGTGCTGGCGGGCTTTGCGATGATCCAGACGCGCCAGCTCGTGCGCACCGAGAAGACGGCGACGATCGTGCTCTATTTCTCGCTTTCCGGCGCGCTGTTTTCACTGCTCAGCCTGCCCTTCGGCTGGACGGCGCTGACGATGCCTGAGAAGCTTTTCCTGATCGGCTCCGGATTTTGCGGCGGCATCGGACAGATTTTGCTGACCGAAAGCTACCGCAATGCGGATGTATCGACGGTCGCGCCGTTCGAATACACCTCGATCCTTCTCGGGATCTGCATCGCCTATGTTCTGTTCGGGGATGTGCCGACGGCCGCCATGCTGGTCGGGACGGCGATCACGGTATCGGCTGGGATTTTCATCATTTACCGCGAGCATCAATTGGGGCTCGAGCGGAAGGCGGCGCGCAAGGCTTCGCCGCCCGGGGCTTGACCCCGGGACTTGAGAACCGGATGCTTAAAGGGGGATGGCCGCGGAGACCGGGTTGGCCGCTTCGCTAGACGCACGGACAGCACCGGCGCGGCTGAATTCGCGCGAGGCGTTCACGGCAGCGCCGATGTGGGAAAAGTTCTCGCGCAGGGTGCGGATCGGGTGGAAAATGGCCGTCATGGCTGATGCTTCCTTGGTTGCGCGATCAACGTTCGCGGAAATCGGCGAACACCGAAGCAGGACGAGTGACGCCGACCGGACGCGCCATGGCGCAGGAGGTAAGCTGCTCGTTCGTCGCGGAGCCGAAATGGTGATAGCCCTTCGTCGAGCGCGGCGACAGGCCGGCGATGCGAAGAGTTTCGAAACCCGAATGGATCGGGCGGAAGCGGGTCGTCATTGGCCTTGGTTCCTTAAACCTAGAATTCCTCCCAAGACACAGGCCTAATATTGCAATGCAACATCGATTCTGCAATGCAGCAAAACGCTGCACTGCCATGCGCCGGTTGCATGGCATTCTTCATATTTCCGTAACCTTAAGCTAAATGCGGTCAAATATGCCTGAAATCCGGGCAATTAGTGCCCGGAAAAGCGCATTTTGAACATCATCAGATCCTGCCATGCCAGCGCCTTGTTGGCAGGTGCCGCCAGCAGTTCTTGCGGATGCAGCGTGGCGATCGCCGACACGGTCAGGCCGCCGAAGGAGAGATCGCGCCACTCGCCGCGCATCGAATGGATCGTACCGTTGCCGCCGAAGAAGAAGCGCGCCGGAAAGTTGCCGAGCAGCAGCAGCAATTTCGGTTCGGCGAGCGCCACCTGGCGCTCCAGGAACGGCCGGCAGATATCCATTTCCGCCTGCGACGGCATGCGGTTGCCCGGTGGCCGCCACGGGATGACATTGGTGAGCAGGACGCCGTCTCGGGCAAGGCCGATCGCGCCGAGCATGCGGTCGAGCAACTGCCCCTGCCGGCCGGCGAAGGGGACGCCGTCACGGTCGTCGTCGGCATTCGGCATCGGGCCGATCACCATGATGCCGGACGCGGGGTTGCCGCTCGCAAACACGGTGTTGCGCGCGCCGTTCTTCAGGTTGCAGCCGTTGAAGGCTTCGAGCGCTGTCTTCAGCTCGTCGAGCGAGCGGGCGCTTTCCGCCGCAAACCGCGCCGAGGCGACCGCCTGCTCGTCGGGCACCGATACGGGCGCGGAAGCAGGCGGCGGTGCGGCGGCGCGCGCCGTTGGCGCGGTGCGTTTCGGCGCTGATGTCGCGGTTCGGGACGCGGGGGCCGGCTCATTCTGGGCCGGTTGCTGCTGCCGGGCAGATGCCGGTGCTCTCGCCTCGGCCTGAGCCGCCTTCTGGGCCGCAAACTGGGCGAACCGGTCGACCGGCTCGTCCTCGACAAGCCACTCCACACCCGCATCCGCATAGAAATGCAGGAGGGCGGCGAGCTCGGGGGCGTCCATGTCTTTGGCGAGGTTCATCGGACTTACACTACAGCATGTGGCGCGGGAGAGGGAACCGGTTTCGGGCCGGAACGAGCGATGACATGTGGAAGGAGGCGGTGCGGCAGTTTCCCTATAATCTCCCCCCTCCTTGCGGGGGAGATGTCACCAGAGGTGACAGAGGGGGGTGGCGCCGCGAATTCAACTGTCGAAGAGTGTTCTGCGAGACCCCCCTCTGCCCTGCCGGGCATCTCCCCCACAAGGGGGGAGATCGGCTGGGCGCGCCCTCAAGCCGCCCATTGCGCGATGTTGTCGCTTTCGCCGATCAGCGCCAGACCGTGCGCGATCGACAGGAGTTCGCCGCCGGTCTCGATCTTGGACGCATCGAATCGCCGCGTGAAGATGCTCCGCACGGCCGGAACGAAGGATGTGCCGCCGGTCAGGAACACCTTGTCGATCTCGGCAGGCGCGGTACCGGTTTTTTCCAGCACCTCGTCGAGCGCGCCCTCGATGCGGCCGAGGTCTTCGGCGATCCAGGTTTCGAAATCGGAGCGCCTCACCATCTTGCGGCCGGCACGTCCAAGCGGCGCGAAATTGAACTCCGCTTCCTCGGCATGCGACAGCGCCATCTTGGTCGCCGAGATCGCCTGGTAGAGCGGGTACCCTTCGTCATGATCGACGAGATCGACGAACAGTTCGAGCTTTTCCGGCTCCAGTGCCGAGCGCACCAGCGATTTCAGGTCGGTGAATTCGCGCGTGGTCTTAAAGATCGACAGCTGGTTCCAGCGGCCGAAATTGACATAATAGCCGGCCGGCACATCAAGTACCTTGTCGAAACTCTTGAACTTGCTGCCCTTGCCGATTTCCGGCGACACCAGGTTGTCGATCATCCGGTAGTCGAAATGGTCGCCCGCAACGCCGACGCCCGAGTGGCCGATCGGGGTGGCGGTCAGCTTGCCGGCCTTGGTCTCGAAGCGGATCAGCGAATAGTCGGTCGTGCCGCCGCCGAAGTCGGCGACGAGAACGGTGGCATCGCTCTTCAGCGTCTGGGCGAAGTAATAGGCGGCCGCGACCGGTTCGTAGACATAGTGCATTTCCGGAAAGCCGAGCCGGGTTAGCGCCTCGTTGTAGCGTTCGGTCGCAAGCTTCGGATCCGGATTGGCGCCGGCGAAATGCACCGGCCGTCCGGCTATCACCCGCGACACGTCGGTCGGCCAGTTGTCCTCCGCGTAGATCTTCAGGCGCTTCAGGAAGATTTCCATCAGATCCTCGAAGACGTGCCGGCGGGCAAACACCAGCGTGCCCTGGAAGAGCGCGCTCGCCGCAAAGGTCTTGATCGACTGCAGGAAACGACAGTCGCCGGGATTGTCGATGAACTGACGGATCGCCGCCTGTCCCGCCTCGACCTTCAGCGCCTGCGCCCCCATCACCGGATCCTTCATGAAGGAGAGCGCCGTGCGCATCGAATCGCTCTCGCCGGCGCTGCTGGAAAAACGCATCGAATGCGTGGCGCTGCCACCATCCGCCAGTGCCAGAACCGTATTGGTCGTGCCGAAATCAAGCCCGAGCGCCCGTGCCATCGCCGTGCTCCTTTTATCCGTCGAAAATCATTGAACCGAAGCCGCGACCATGGGCTGGCGGGCTCCGAATGCGAAAAGGGCGCTGCTGGCGCCCCGGAATTTTTGAGAGGGCGCGTGATGGCACAAGGGCGCCGGGATGGCAAGGGGAGGAATGAGCGATGACCAAAACAGCAGACCCTAGATCAATATGCCGCTAGGAAATTTGTTAGTTGGGCAGCGCTTTGCGCGGTATGGTCGCTCTTTGGGGATTTGGAGTGTTACGTGGGCTACCGCGATGATGAACGCGAAAGGGCACTGCAGGACGTGCCACTTTATATACCCGACGCCGCAAACTGGCCTGAAGGCGTGCGTGTGGTCGGCTTAGAAGAACTTAACAACCTTGGTATCGATCGAGAGGGCGTCCTTCACTGGAATGGTCGCGTCATTACGATCGAAAAGCGATTTACGTTTTCGTTCTGGCAAAAGGTATCCGCTGCCGTAGTTACAGTGACTGCGGGACTGGTTTCCCTGAGCACAATTATTCAGGGCCTAGCGAGCTACAGCAGTTGGGCATGTACTGTAGGGTGGCCTGCGATTTGCCCTTAACTATCAGTTCAACTGCCTGCGCGTCTCCGAGGCCTGCTGCGCAAGCCAGTTGCGAAACATTTCCATGGCCTGTGTCCCGCTGCGGGACTTGAGCCGCGTCAGCCAGTAACTTCCCTTGGAAATATAGATTGGAAACGGCTGTTCGATCAAACCGGCGGCAAGCTGGCGGGAGAACATCAGGGGAGGGGCGAGCGCGACGCCGGCCCCCTGGATCGCCGCTTCGACCATCAGCACGGATGAATCGAAGACCAGGCCGCGGATCTGCGGCGGGGTGACTTGCGCCGCCTCGAACCAGCTCGGCCATTCGTCGGCGCGGTAGGAACGCAACAGCACCTGATGTGCGACGTCCTCCGGGGTCTTGATCTGCGTTGCGATCGCCGGAATGCAGAGGACGGACAGCGGCGCTTCGAACAGCGGCTCCGCCTCGATATCGTGCCAGGCGCCGTTGCCGAACTTGATCGTGTAGTCGAGCCCTTCGGCGGCGATGTCGACGCGGTTGTTGTTGGTGGAAAGCCTCAAGTCGATGAACGGGTATTTCTCGCGGAAGTCGGAAAGCCGCGGCAACAGCCATCCGACCGCAAGCGTCCCGACCGCACCGAGCTTCAGCACCTCGCGCACATGCCCGTCTTCGAAGCGCTCCAGCATGGCGGCCATCCGGTCGAAACTGTCCTGCAGCGCCGGCAGCAGCGCCAGGCCTTCCTCGGTGATCATCAGCCCGCGCGGCAGGCGGCGGAACAGGGTCACGCCGAGCCGCTGTTCGAGCAGCTTCACCTGATGGCTGACGGCGGCCTGGGTGACGCAGAGCTCGATCGACGCGCGGGTAAAGGAGAGATGCCGCGCGGCCGCCTCGAAGGCCCGCAGGGCGTTCAGCGGCAAATATGGTCGAACCATGGCCATGCCCTAATTTGATTCATGTCTGACCGCAGATATCATCGTTTGATTGGGGCTCACAAGCCGACCTAGAAAAGCCGCGTCACCCTATTTGGAGAACCACGATGGCTTTCAGAAATTCTTTTCTTCTGGCATTTTCTCTCGGAATTACCGCGACTTTTCTCGATTGCACCGCCGCCGGTGCTGCCGATCCGATCCGCTGCACCGTCATCATCGACGAGGAGAGCGGCGAAGCGCTCTACCGCCAGGGCACCTGTGATCAGGGCTTTTATCCCCAGTCGACCTTCAAACTGCCTTTGGCCATGATGGGCTACGATGCCGGCATTCTGACGGACGCCCAGAACCCGCGCTGGAAATACCAGGCGAAGTTCAAGGGCCCCGAGCGGGTGAAGAAGGATGTCGATCCGCTGATCTGGGAAAAGGAGTCGATCGTCTGGTATTCGCAGGAAATCACCCGCAAGCTCGGCAGCAAAGCCTTTGCGGACTACATCCAGCGCTTCGGTTACGGCAACCGCGATGTCTCCGGCGGCCCGGGCAATACCGACGGCCTGACCGAATCCTGGCTGATGTCGTCGCTGAAGATCTCCGCCGACGAGCAGGTGCGGTTCCTGCGCAGGTTCCTGAACGGCGGCCTGCCGATCTCCGAACACGCGGTCGACATGACGCTGGCGATCGTGCCGCATTTCGAGGCTGGCGACGGCTGGGACATCCAGGGCAAGACCGGATCCGGCTGGCTGCGCGACAAGGCCGGCAAGGCGGATCACGACCGCCCGCTCGGCTGGTTCGTCGGCTGGGCCATGAAGGACGAACGGCGCGTCATCTTCGCAAGGCTGCTGGTCGACACCAAGCGCTATCCGAACGACCCGATCAGCTTCGTGGTGCGGGATTCGTTGATCCGCGATTTCCCGAAACTGGCCGAACGCTTCTGATTCTTCGGCGCGTGGCCTGAAACTGAGAGCGGCCGGGCGACCCCCAAGCCCGACCGCCACAGCGCGTACGCAGTACTACGCTGCGCCACCTATAAGAAGCTTTAGTGCTGTCTAATGCAAACGGAGATCGGTATTCAGGTTATCGGTTAAGGTTACCCGCGGGAGTCCGGCATTATTGGCGACCAGCCTGCTGCAATGCCCGCTTGGTCTGTTTGTAGATAATGTAAAGCATGCCCCATGCCGCGACGATCATTCCGACAAAGGCAAAGGGTGCCAGAACAAAAAATTCCTTGCTCGGTGGCTCGTATTGAAGGTGGAAGGCATCGACATAGACGAAAATCGGCGCGAGGAGCACGAATAACAGGCTCGCCTTGTCCGATTTCGACGATGATCGCCACATGGCGCGAATAACCGTCTTGCGCGAAACTTGCTCCGATTTCTCCATCACCCCAACACATAACGTTTGTTTCAGAACGTTGGTTATCATGGGGAGGCTAATGTTCCATCTATTCGACCATTAGATTTTGCCCTGCCGTCACATGTTGGCGGCGGGCAGAGGCATCACTCCGCCGCAATTGCCGTCGGCACGTCGTCGTTGGCCTCATGCGGGTCCTCGGCTTTCCGGCGGCCCAGCCTTCCGAGGAAGCGGCCGAACCGGTCCATTTCCACGAAGATGACGGGTGTGATGAACAGCGTCAGCGCCTGGGAAACGATCAGCCCGCCGACGACAGCGATGCCGAGCGGCTGGCGAAGCTCGGAGGAGGCGCCTGTGCCGAGGGCGATCGGCAGCGCTCCGAGCAGGGCGCAGAAGGTCGTCATCATGATCGGCCGGAAGCGCCGCACGCAGGCCTCATGGATCGCGACGGCCGCCGTCTCTCCTTTCGAGCGCATCGTCTCCACCGCCACGTCGATCATCATGATCGCGTTCTTCTTGACGATGCCGATCAGCATCAGAAGCCCGATCAGCGCGATGATCGACAGGTCGAAGCCGAACAGTTTCAGCGCCAGCAACGCTCCGAAGGCCGCCGCCGGCAGGCCCGACAGGATGGTCAGCGGGTGGATGAAGCTCTCGTAGAGCACCCCGAGCACCACATAGATGGTCAGCACCGCGGCCAGAATCAGCAACGGCGTATTGCCCTGGCTCTGCCGAAAGATCTGCGCCGTGCCGCCATAGGAGGTGAACACGTCGTTCGGCATCTGCAGGTTCGCCTTGATCTGATCGATCGCAGCCGTCGCATCGGAGAGCGAGACGCCGGCCGGCAGGTTGAACGACACCGTCGTCGAGACCAGTTGGCCGGTCTGGTTGATGGTGACGGGCGCCGTCTGCCGCACGATCGTCGCGAAGTTCGAGAGCGGCACCAACGAGCCGTTCGAGGACATGACCCTGACACCCTGCAGCATCTGGTCGTTCCACTGCTGCGTATTGTCGAACTCGGTGATCACGTCGTAGCTGTCGCCGGTCGACTGGATTTCGGCCGCCGTATAGCCGCCGAATGCCATCTGCAGCGTCTTGCGCAGCTCGTCGTCGGTAATCCCGAACGAGGCGGCCTTTTCGGGATCGACCTTGATGTTGGCTTCGATCGCATCGTTCTGGGCGTCCGACGTGACGTCGGTGAAATGCGCCCGGTCGGCCCGCATCGCGGTCTGGATCTTGTCCGACCATTCGCCGGTCTGCGAGGCGTTCAGCGCCTGCACCACCAGCTGGTACTGGCTCGCCGTCGCGCGGCCGCCGAAGCGAAGGCTCTGCTGCGGGGTGATGAAGGTCTTCATGCCGGCAAACCTGGATGTCGCCTGTCTGAGCTCCCGCAGGGTCTGGTCGAGCGGCGGACGCTGGCCGCGGTCCTTCAATTCCACCCAGATCGTGCCGTTGTTGAGCGAGCTGCGGCCGTTGCTGCCGACGATCGAGGTGACGTGATTGACCGCCGGGTTCTGCTGCACGGCGGCCGCCACCTGCGCCTGCAGGTCGCGCATCGCCGGATAGGAAATGTCTTCCCGGGCGCGGGTGGAGATCGTCAGGCGGCCGATATCCTCCTGCGGGAAGAAGCTCGTCGGCAAGGTCTTGAACAGGTAGACCGAACCGCCGACCGAGGCGAGGAAGACGAGCAGGATGATGCCGCGGTTGCGGAGGCACCATCCGACCGAGCGGTCATATGCCTTCAGCGTGCGGGAGAAGCCGGCGTCGAAGATGCGCACGATCAGGCTGGGGCGGTGGTGCGCATCGGAAAGTTTCGACCCCAGCATCGGCGTCACCGTCAGCGAAACGACCGCCGAGGCGACGATGGCGAGCGCCACCACCATGCCGAACTCGTTGAATAGCCGCCCGACCACCCCGCCCATCAAGAGGATGGGAATGAACACGGCGATCAGCGACACCGACATGGAAATGATCGTGGAGCTGACTTCCGAAGCGCCGGTAAGCGCCGCCTGCATCACCGGCATGCCATCCTCGACATGCCGCATGATGTTTTCCAGCATGACGATTGCATCGTCCACCACCAGTCCGACCGAGAGCGTCAGCCCGAGCAGCGAGATGTTGTCGATGCTGTAGCCGAGAACATACATGGCGCCGAACGTGGTGATCAGCGACAGCGGTACGGCAAGCCCCGGCACGAGGGTAGCTGTGATCCGGCCGAGGAAGAGATAGATGACCAGCACGACAAGGCCGATCGTCAGCATCAGCGTGAACTGAACGTCCGATATCGAGGCGCGGATCGCGGTGGAAGAATCGTTCATGACGTTGATCGACACCGAGGCCGGCAGTTCGGCGGACAATCCCGGCAGTTTTGCGCGCACCGAATCGACGACATCGACCGTATTGGCATCCGGCTGGCGCTGGATCGCGAGGATGATCGATTGGTTGCCGTCGTACCAGCTTCCCGCGTCGAGGTTCTCGACGCTGTCCTGAACGTTGGCGACATCGCCGAGATGGACGGGCGCCCCGTTCGGGCTGGCGATCACCAGCGAGCGGAACTGGTCGGCATTGGTACGCTGGGTATCGGCATTGATGGTCAGCCGCTGGCTGTTGTTTTCGAGCGAACCGACCGGTGCCTGGCTGTTGGCGCTGGCGATCGCATTGGTGACGTTGTCGACGCCGAGGTTGCGGGCCTGCAGCTTGTTGGGATCGACCTCGACACGCACCGCATAGGTCTGGGCGCCGAAGATCGAGACTTCCGCAACGCCCGGAAGCGTCGAGAGAGAAGGGGAGAGCACATCCTCGGCGATCTCGTCGATATTGCTGCGCGGCATCGTGTCGCTGCGGATCGACAGGAGCAGGACCGGGGCGTCGGCCGGGTTGGTCTTGCGGTAGCTCGGCGGCGTCGTCATGTTGTCCGGCAGTTGCCGGGTCGCATGCGAGATCGCCGCCTGCACGTCGGCCGCCGCCGCATCGATATTGCGGTTGAGGTCGAACTGCAGCACGATCGAGGTATTGCCGAGCGAGTTCGTGGCGCTGATCTCGCTGATGCCGGGGATGGTCTCGAACTGCTTGACAAGAGGCGTCGAGACAGCCGTCGCCATGGTCTGCGGCGAGGCTCCGGTCAGTTGGGCCGAGACGTTGATGGTCGGAAAATCGACCTGCGGCAGGGCGGCGACGGGCAGGAGCTGGTAGCCGGCAAGGCCGGCGAGTACGGCGCCGATGGCAAGCAGCGTGGTGGCGACCGGGCGGCGGATGCAGAATTCGGGGATCATTGCGCTGCCCCCACTTCGATCGGCTGGTCATTGCGCTTGGCACCGGCCGTCTTCTGGCCATTGCCGAACTGCTCGACGACGGTCGCGCCATCGACGAGCTGCACCTGGCCCTCGACCACCACATGCGCCCCTTCGGTGAGCCCGCTGGCAATCGCCGTGTCCGGGCCGTTGGAACGTGCCAGCGTGACCGGCGTCACATGCACTCGTCTGTCGTCGCCGACCGCATAGACGAACGGGCTGTCGACGCCCGGGTTGACCGCCACTGTCGGCACCACGATGTCCTTGTCGTCGCTCCGGAAATGCACGGTGACGTTCAGCGATTGCCCCGGCCAGAGCGCTCCCGATGGATTGTCGAACCTGGCCTTGGCGAGGATCGTGCCCGAAGCAGGATCGACCGTGTTGTCGAAGAAGCTCAAGGTTCCCTTGGCCGCCGTGCCGCCGCCCTGCGGCACGGCATCGACCGTTACCGCATTCGCTGATGAAGCCTGCTTGAGCTGGCCGAGATAGGCCTCGGGAAGATGGAATTTCACATAGATCGGATCGTATTTGGCGATCGTCACCACCGCCGAGCCGGCGCTGAGATAGGCGCCGGTGCTGATGCCGATGTCGCCGAGCCTTCCGTCAAAGGGTGCGCGGATATCCGTATGGTCGATCTCGATCTGATCGGCCGCAATCGCCGCATTGTCGCTCTGCACCGTGGCGGCCGCGGTATCCTGCGCCGCCTTCGCCTGATCGACGGTCTGCTGGGTGCCGGCATTTCCGTGCAGCAGGTCGTTGGCGCGGGCAAGCGCGGTCTGTGCCTGGGTGAGTGTTGCCTGGTCGCGAACGAGAAGCGCCTTGTCCTTGTCGAGTGCGGCCTTGGCCGTGCGGTCGTCGAGCTTGGCGATCAGGTCGCCCGTCTTCACGTAAGCGCCGTCGGTTGCGGCGATGCTGACCACGATGCCGGGCTGCTGGGCGGCGATCGTCGTGTTCTCGTCCGCATCGGCAGCACCGGAGGCGGTGACGTCCATCGGCAGGGCGGTACGGATGGCGGCGACCGTCTTTACCGCCGGTGGCGGACCGCCTGTGCCGCGCCGGCGCTGCGCGCCCTGTTGCGCGCCTTGGGACTGGCTGTCGCCGGCATCGGCGGATGCCTGCTGGATGAAGGATGAAAGAAAGGGAAGCCGATCGCGGAACTCCCAGCCCGCAATGCCGGCAGCGACAAGAACGCCAGCAAAAATCCAGATCTTCTTCATGAGGTAACCGCTCGCCTATGGTTGCGCCAATGGTATCGCTCCATCGAACCGCCCCTATTGCGGCGCAAAAAAGACAGGTTTTACCCCACCGGCTCACGAACCGGTGAAACCGGATTAAAGGTTTGTAATGAAGGGCTTAGATGAACTTGAGTTAATCTTCTTCGCCTTTTGGCTGCGCAATGTGCGCGCGCCCACCGGAGCTAGCGGAGAAATCGCCGGGCGGCCCAGATGACGGAAAGGCCGACGATCGCGACGCCGGCGCCCCTCATGATCCAGGGCGTCTGGTTGATCATGAAACTGCTGGCGGGATAGGGGAAGGCGCCGGTCCCCTGGCCGACCCAGATGAGGCCGGTCGCGACCATCAGGATGCCGATCACCGTGAGTGCAAGTCGAAGGAATGTCATGGAAGAACTCCGAGGTAGGGACGGAGATCATAGGCTCGAGGCGAGCCTGTCGCGAGACGCATTTGCGTGATGTCGGATCGGCCCGAAGGGTTTCCGGTCAGACGTCTTCGTAATAGGTGGCGATGAGAGACCTGGGCGCCGGTTCCTCACCATCGGCCAGGAAGAAGCTGCCG
Organism: Neorhizobium vignae; assembly: GCF_000732195.1. Lineage (GTDB taxonomy): Bacteria > Pseudomonadota > Alphaproteobacteria > Rhizobiales > Rhizobiaceae > Neorhizobium > Neorhizobium vignae. Next base: position 348,024 of record NZ_JNNU01000005.1, on the reverse strand, counting down.
GCGATGCGGCTTGCGGGCGACAGGCTGTCGAGGAGGTTGCGGACAACCACGTCATCCACGGCCTCCAGGCTTCGCGCATGCATGATCCCCGGCCGGCTGGAGATCGCCGAGGTTTCGGCAGCGTGGCGAGTTGCCGCTTCCCAGCTGCCGGCAAAGGTGCCCACCACATGTCCGGCCGCAAGCGTCGCCGAGATCGAGGCGGCAGCGGAGACCGGCGCATGAGGCGCGGAGGAGGGCGTACTGGGCGCGGGAGCCTCGGTCGCCCCCGAAACACTTTCGATCATGCCGGCGATCCTTTAATTTTGGGGGGCCGGCTTGCCTCTTACGACAGGCGAATTGAGATACCGCCAACAGCGGCATCCCAATTCGATTCAATGTTTAACGACCTGAGTTTGACGGACTTTCGCAAACCTCAGATCGAGCGCGACGCGCCGCCGTCGACCCGCAGCATCGTGCCGGTGACGTAGCTTGCCGGAACCGAGCAGAGGAAGGCGCCGGCGGCTGCGAATTCCTCGACCTTGCCGAGCCGACCGGCGGGAATGGTCTTCAGCGAGGCGGAGCGGATTTCCTCCACCGACTTGCCGGTGCGCTTGGCATTGGCGCCGTCAAGCTCGTCGATACGGTCGGTATGGATGCGGCCGGGAAGCAGCATGTTGCAGGTAATGCCGAAACCCGCCACTTCGGTGGCGATCGTCTTGTTCCAGCCGACCAGCGCCGAGCGCAGGGTGTTGGAAAGCGCCAGATTGGCGATCGGCTCGAAGACGCCGGAGGAGGCGACGGTCAGGATGCGGCCGAAACCCTGTTCCTTCATCTGCGGCAGCAGGGCGTTGGTGAGCGTGATGACGCGCAGCACCATGGACTGGAAGAAGATGTCGAGCTTGTCGGCGCTCATGTCTTCTGCCGTGCCCGGCGTCGGGCCGCCGGTATTGTTGACCAGGATGTCGATGCCGCCGAGCTTTTCCTTGACGGCGGTCTTCATCGCCTCGACGAAATTCTCCTCGGCAAGGTCGCCCCAGACCCAGTCGGCCTTTCCCTTGCCTTCGGCATTGATCGCCTTGCAATTGTCCGCCAGCCGCTCGCCGGAGCGGCCGACGAGGAGAACGTGGGCTCCCTCGCTCGCAAGCGCCTTGGCGATGCCGAGGCCAAGCCCGCGCGACGAGGCGAGCACGAGAGCGCGTTTGCCGTTGAGACCGAGATCCATGATGCTGTTCCTTCCCCAATTCCTGTGATCGGTTGTCGGGCCTTTATAGCAGCGACAGAGGGGCGCGAAAGGTCGATCTTGCTTTCTCCGGTTCGGTGCTTATAACTGACGTGCACGTAAACGTAATATGATAAAACCGAAACGCCATTTGCGCGAATGACAAGGCGGAGGACGTTTTCCCGCCTCGACAAGCCGGGGCGGTTTTGTCAAACAGGTTGCCTGAATAAAGCCGGAAGGGGCCGGCGAGCGGAGTTGGATATGAGCGAGCAAGAACTTCCTGCCCACGAATTGCCAGAGCGCGAGAGCATGGAATTCGACGTGGTGATCGTCGGCGCGGGTCCTGCGGGGCTTTCAGCCGCGATCCGCCTGAAACAGGTCAATCCGGACCTGACCGTTGTGGTGCTCGAAAAGGGTTCGGAAGTCGGGGCCCATATCCTCTCCGGAGCGGTTGTTGATCCCTCGGGCATCGATGCGCTACTGCCCGGCTGGCGCGAGGAGGCGGACCATCCGTTCAAGACCCCGGTCACCGCCGATCATTTCCTGTTCCTGGGGCCTGCCGGCTCGATCCGGCTTCCGAACTTCATGATGCCGCCGCTGATGAACAATCACGGCAACTATATCGTATCGCTCGGCAACGTCTGTCGCTGGCTGGCCGAAAAGGCCGAAGGGCTGGGTGTCGAGATCTATCCGGGCTTTGCCGCCACCGAAGTGCTCTACGACGAGAACGGCGCAGTCAAGGGCGTGGCGACCGGCGACATGGGCGTCGAGCGCAATGGCGAGCCCGGCCCGGCCTTTACGCGCGGCATGGAACTGCATGGCAAATACGTGCTGATCGGCGAGGGCGTGCGCGGTTCGCTCGCCAAGCAGCTGATTGCGAAATTCGATCTCTCGAGCGATCGCGAGCCCCAGAAATATGGCATCGGCCTGAAGGAGCTCTGGCAGGTCAAGCCGGAACATCACCGTCCTGGCCTGGTGCAGCACTCGTTCGGTTGGCCGCTCGGCATGTCCACCGGCGGCGGCTCGTTCCTCTATCACCTGGAGGACAATCTCGTCGCAGTCGGCTTCGTGGTGCATCTGAACTACAAGAACCCGTATCTCTATCCTTTCGAAGAATTCCAGCGCTTCAAGACCCACCCGGCGATCCGCAGCACTTTCGAGGGCGCCAAGCGCCTTTCCTACGGCGCCCGCGCCATCACCGAGGGCGGATACCAGTCGGTGCCGAAACTGACCTTCCCGGGCGGCGCGCTGATCGGTTGTTCCGCCGGCCTGGTCAACGTGCCGCGCGTCAAGGGCAGCCACAACGCCGTCCTGTCCGGCATTCTCGCCGCCGACAACATTGCGAGAGCGATCGAGGTCGGTCGTGCCAATGACGAGGTGATAGAGATCGAGAACCAGTGGCGGGCGACCCCGATCGGCACCGACCTCAAACGGGTGCGCAACGTCAAGCCGCTCTGGTCGAAGCTTGGTACGGGTTTGGGCATCGCGCTCGGCGGCCTCGACATGTGGACCAACCAGCTCCTCGGCTTCTCCTTCTTCGGCACGCTGAAACACGGCAAGACGGATGCAGCCTCGCTGGAGCCGGCCGCGCAGCATAAAAAGATCGACTATCCGAAGCCGGACGGCGTCTTGACCTTCGACCGCCTGTCCTCGGTCTTCCTGTCCAATACCAATCACGAGGAAGACCAGCCGGTCCATCTGCAGGTGAAGGACATGGACCTGCAGAAGCGCTCCGAGCTGGAAGTCTATGGCGGCCCCTCGACCCGCTACTGTCCGGCCGGCGTCTACGAATGGGTCGAGAAGAATGGCGAAGAGGTCTACGTGATCAACGCCCAGAACTGCGTCCACTGCAAGACCTGTGACATCAAGGACCCCAACCAGAACATCAACTGGGTCCCCCCACAGGGCGGCGAGGGGCCGGTCTATCCGAATATGTGAGGTTTGTGTTTATCGCGGGTGTTCGATCGAAAGCGAGGCCTCCACCATATCACTCCGGATTACCCTCCCAAGTGCCATCCGGGTTCCAGCGTCGGCGTGGCGGATCCTCCAGATTCGGCGCGCTGCCTCCAAGCATGATCAACTTCTGCGCTGCCTCGTGCTGGACGAGAAGCGTGAGGGCTTTTGATCACGTCGGAGGTATTTTTATCCCGCTGAATTCCTTGGCGTCTGCAAGTAATTTTTCGTCGACGGTTTATGGCCGTGCGCATATCCCAGCCTCCCGGTCGTCGGATGATGCATTTCCCATTGCGCACATGGCATGTCGCATCTCTACATGAGCACCCTTCTGACGCGTTTGTGATGACTGCAACAATCGCCCGTTTAGCACTTCATTAACCATAATATTCTTAAATTCAGCGTCATCTTCTCGACGCATCAAGGACACATTCATGTCGATTTCCCGTCGCGGCTTTCTTGCGGGCCTGCCGCTTCTGCTTGCCGGTTGCGCTTCCACCATCAACGATCAGACGAATTACGCAGCACTGCCGAACGAACAATTCCCGCTGAAGACGGTACCGGTCGAGAACATAAAGCCGGAATTGCGCCGCACGGAAGTCGCCTATGTCACCCCGTATGCAGCCGGCACCGTGGTCGTCGATACGCCGGCCCGCCGCGCCTATTACATCCTCGGCAATGGCCGCGCGATCCGGTACGGCGTCGGCGTCGGCCGCGCGGGCCTGGCGCTTGCCGGCAATGCCTATGTCGGCCGCAAGGCCGAATGGCCGACCTGGACCCCGACCGCAAACATGCAGCGCCGCGAGGAGCGATACCGGAAACTCGCAGGCGGCATGCCCGGCGGTCCGAACAATCCGCTCGGCGCCCGCGCCATGTATCTCTATCGCGGCGGCAACGACACGCATTTCCGCATCCACGGCACCAACCAGCCGGAATCGATCGGGCTTGCCATGTCGAGCGGCTGCATCCGCATGATGAACCACGACGTCGTGGATCTCTACAGCCGCGTCAATGTCGGCGCCAAGGTCGTCGTTATCCAGGCCTGATCCACCGCCAGGCCGTGAAGAAAGCCCGCCGTTTCAGCCACGGCGGGCTTTTTTTATTTTAGCTCATAGCGGCGCGCTCAGAAGCCCGACAGCACGAGCTTACCCTTGGTGCGGTTGCTCTCGATCATCGCATGCGCCGTCTTCAGGTTGGCGGCATTGATCGGCCCCAGCGTTTCGGCAAGCGTTGTGCGGATCTTGCCCGCATCGACCAGTTCGGCGACGTGGTTCAACAGCTTGTGCTGCTCGATCATGTCGGCGGTCTGGAAGACGGCGCGGGCGAACATCATTTCCCAATGCACCGACAGCGCCTTGCTCTTGAAGGCGCGCAGATCCATCGGCTCCTTCGGGTCGTCGATCAGCGCCAGGCGGCCCTGCGGCGCGATCAGCTCCAGGATGTCCTTGAGATGGGTCTCCGTGTGGGTGGTCGAGAAGACGAAGGCGGGCGCGCCGATCGCCATCTGCGCGAGCTGCGGCGCCATGGGCTTGGAATGGTCGAGCACATGGTGGGCGCCGAGCTCCTTGATCCATGCTTGCGTTTCCGGCCGCGAGCCGGTGCCGATGACCGTCACGTCGGAGAGTTCGCGCAGGAGCTGGATGGCGATCGAACCGACCCCGCCGGCGCCGCCGATGACCAGGACCGCGTTCCAGGCACCCGCCACCTTGTCCTGCACCTTCATGCGGTGGAACAGCGCCTCATAGGCCGTGATCGCCGTCAGGGGCAGGGCGGCGGCTTCCTCGAAGCTCAGTGTCTTCGGCTTGAAGCCGACGATGCGCTCGTCGACCAGATGGAATTCCGCATTGGTGCCCGGCCGGTTGATCACGCCGGCGTAATAGACCTCGTCGCCGGGCTTGAAGAGTTTGACGCCCGGGCCGACCGCCTTGACCACGCCCGCCGCATCATAACCGAGGATCCGGTGCTGGCCGGGTTCGACCGCGGCCGAGCGGCGCACTTTGGTATCGACCGGATTGACCGAGACCGCCCTGATCTCCACGAGCAGGTCGCGGCCCGCCGCCTCCGGCATGGGCAGATCGATGTCGATCAACGAGGTTTCGGCGGTAATGGGCTGGGGCATGTTGAAGCCGACGGCGCGCATGGAACGTCTCCTTGGTTGTGTCCTGTTGTCGAGAGACTAGATGGCGCCTATGTTCAAAGAGCGCAAGAATGCACATTTTTGGTCTATAGTACCGAAAAGTATACCGTGAAAGGACGCAGCAGATGTCGAAACCCCGTGCCAAGCTGACCGATAATTTCCCAGGCTGCCCGGTGGAATCGACCCTGAGTTTCCTCGACGGAAAATGGAAGGGCGTGATCCTCTATCACCTGCTGGAAGACGGCACGCTGCGCTTTAACGAACTGCGCCGCCGGATTCCGGCGGTCACCCAGCGCATGCTGACCAAGCAGCTCAGGGAGCTGGAGGAGGCGGGGCTTCTGACCCGCACGGTGTTTCCGGTCGTGCCGCCGCGCGTGGATTATGCGCTGACGCCGATCGGCCTGAGCCTGGAACCGGTCATCGCCGCGCTCCGCCAATGGGGCAAGGAGCACATCATCTGCGAGGATGGCAGAAAATACATGGTGATGCCGGAGGCGCAAAAGCCCTCCAGGGCGGCCTGATCAGGCGGCCACTGCCTTCTTATCAAGCGCCGCCGAGACCGCGAACACGCCGAAGCCGAGCAGCGACAGCACCGCTCCCACATAACCGGTCGCCGCAAAGCCCCAACCCCAGGCGATGACGAGGCCGCCCAGCCAGGCGCCGAGCGCATTGGCGATGTTGAAAGCCGAATGGTTGGAGGCGGCGGCCAGCGTCTGTGCGTCGGCGGCCACATCCATCAGCCGGGTCTGCAGCGCGGGACCGGCGGCGAACCCGCAGCCGATCAGGAAGACGCAGAGGCAGAGCACGACCGGATACTGCGCCCACAGCCCGAAAGCGCCCATGACGATGACGTTGAACACCATGACGCCGCCGATCGTGCCCTTGAGCGACACGTCGGCCAGCCGCGAGCCGACAATATTGCCGACATTCATGCCGATGCCGAACAGTGTGAGCACGATCGCCACCATGCTGACCGACATCCCGGCCGTCACCGTCGTGGTCGAGGCGATATAGCTGAACACCGAGAACATGCCGCCGAAACCGACCGCGGCGATGCCGAGCGTCAGCCACACCTGGGTCCGGCCGAAGGCGCTGAGCTCGCGCCAGATGCTCGCACCTTCATGCACCGTGTCGCGCGGCTGGAAGTACCAGAGCAATGCCACCGTGACGACACCGATGCCGCCGACCAGGAAGAAGGCGGCGCGCCAGCTGAGCATTTGTCCCATGAAGGTGGCGATCGGCGTACCGACGAGCGTCGCGACAGTGAGGCCGAGCATCACCCGGCCGACGGCGCGGGCGCGTTTGTTGGGCGGCACCATCGAGGCGGCCACGAGAGCCGCGACGCCGAAATAGGCGCCATGCGGCAGGCCGGTGACGAATCGCAGCGCAGTAAAGCTCCAGAAGTCCGGTGCCATGGCGCTCGAAATATTGCCGAGCGCGAACACAGTCATCAGGATCAAGAGCAGCGCGCGCCGCGTCATCCGTGCGGCGGCGACCGCGATGATCGGTGCACCGATGACGACGCCGAGCGCATAGGCGCTGATCACGTACCCGGCCATCGGAATGCTGACCTGGTAGGTGGAGGCGACATCCGGGAGCAGACCCATGATGGCGAATTCACCGGTGCCGATGCCGAAACCGCCGACCGCCAATGCGATCTCGATCAGGATGACGGCAAGCCGCGAAAGCCCCGGGGTCTCGTCAGGCGCGCTGTCAAAGACTTCAGGCTCCGAACGGTCGCGAGCGGAATCGAAACGGGCGGCACTATCGGTCATAATATTGATTCTGCTGGAAAAAGACGCGGGTAGGATGTGGGAGACATCCACCCGCTCTGGAGGTGAGCGGGTCATCGAAATGACCGAACTCCAGGCTAACACAGCATTGTGCATTGCGGTAGTATCCGCCATTTATTCAGGTGTGCCCTCACGGGATTGTGAGTTTTTTCCTGAAGTGGCGGCGGGCTTGTTGATAAAGCTCCAGGTCGCAACCATTTCTCTGATGGGCCGTTGTCCCGCGCCAAATCCGCTCCTCTGCAAGCGAGATCAAATGAACCTCTTTGCCGTCTTCAACCGCGATGGCGGTACCTTCCGAACCACCGATATGGACGCCTATTGCGCTCGAGCAGCCGAGACCTTCAAGGCGGCCGGTCACGAGATCGAATGCCATGTGGTGTCCGGCAAGGACGTCGTCTCGACCATGGAAATGGCGGCCTCGACCAAAGGCGTCGAAGGGCTGATCGCCGGCGGCGGCGACGGCACCATCTCGGCGGCCGCCGGCATCGCGTGGAAGAGCGGCATCGCCCTCGGTGTCGTGCCGGCCGGAACCATGAACCTGTTTGCCCGCTCGCTGAAACTGCCGCTCGACATCTGGCAGGTGCTGGATGCGCTGGCAGACGCGACGCCTGAAAACATCGATATCGCCAGTGCCAACGGCAAGAGCTTCGTGCATCAGTTCTCCGCCGGATTGCATGCGCGCATGGTGCGCTACCGCAATTCGATGACCTTCGCCTCGCGGCTCGGCAAGATACGAGCCAGCACGCGGGCGGCGATCGGCGTCATGTTCAATCCGCCGGAATTCGAGGTGGAATACAATGCGGAGGGCAAGACCGGGCATCGCAAGGTCTCTGCGATTTCCGTCTCCAACAACGAATTCGGCCGCGATCCGCTGATGTTCGCCGACAGCCTGACCGGCGGCCATCTCGGCTTCTATGTCGCCGATCCGCTGACGCCGGCAGGCGTGGCGAGACTGACCTTCGACATCATGCGCGGCCGGCTGAAGGAAAGCGCTGCGGTCACCGCGATGACGGTGACCGAACTGGAACTGCATTTTCCGCGCGAACGCCACGACATCCGCTGCGTCATCGACGGCGAACTGCTGCCGATGGACCGCGACGTGCTCCTGAAAATCCACGCAGGCGAACTGACCGTGCTGGTCAACCAGCCGCAGGAGCGCGAAACGCGGGAGCGGGACGGCAGCGGCATCTGAGCGAGTTCGCGGCGGAAGCCGACCGCGCTGCCGACGCTTCAGATGGATGAAACGACCCGATTTCGCCCGAGCGATTTTGCCTCGTATAGATTTACATCGGCGGCTCTGAGGCATTCATGAGGATCGAAGCCCGAAGCACAGTGGATAACTCCTATGCTGGCCGACACCGGAACGCTCGATCGTGAGGCGGAGCGTACCTCCATGCCTTCGATGAGTTCTCGGATATCCTCGCACCCCCTCAACATCTCATCGACAGTCAGGCCACCTTGAAAGAGCGCGAATTCTTCGCCTCCGAGGCGACCCGCGATATGGAATTGCCCTTGATAGGTAGCCAGTATCTGCCCGGTGCGGCGAAGGACCTCGTCACCGATTGCATGACCGTGGCGATCGTTGATCGATTTGAAATGGTCGAGATCCAGGAAAATAAGGGCCCCGGTTACGCCCTCCCGGCTGAAGGTCTGCAGTTCCTCCATGAAGGCGCTGCGGTTCAACAGCCCGGTCAATCCGTCGTGGCGGGACTGCCTGTGAAGTTCCTCGTAGGCGGTGGCCAGTTTTGCGAGTGCTTCGGAGGCCGCGGCCTCCGCCCGTCGAACTCGCTCCGACTGGCTGAAAAGCACGGCCGAGGCGGGAATGGAGATGGCAAGCGGACAAACGATGGTCATCACCAGGCCGGCTCCGGCCACTTCCCCTCCCAGCATCGGAACGAAGGCAAACGACAGGGCCAGAGATGCGAGTAGGGACAAAAGTCCGGTAAGCAGTGACTTGGCGATAACAATACGCATCGGATGTGCCGCAAGACTTCAAATATCCGGCTTCCTTAGGCTCCATGAATTTAAGATAGGCTGAAACTTTCGCTTAAACATCGATGGTGTGCGGCCGATGCGCTGGTCAACCGACCGGGGGAACGGGGCGGCGGCGGGATTTGAGCGAGTTCTAAGCCTGCAATGCAACCTCTTGCATCCGCGCGTTCATATCTCGTTAAATGGAGAGTATTAGATTTTCAACCATTGATAGAATCATTGGTTAGTCTGGCCATGAAGCGCCCGACAAATCGCGGCAATGCCCATCAAGGGAGGTGCGTCGCGGACGAGGGCCGGCATGACTTCCATCTCCGCCGTTCAACCTGGGGCTCTGCTGATTCTTCAGCAGGCGAACGCCCAGCCTGTCGAAAATGAGGAAGACAAGACCGAGGAAAAGAAGGCCGATCTCGTCCTCATGGCGAACGGCATTACCGGCGAACCCGCCAAGGAGACACTGAAGGCCGCCTTCGCGGTGAGCGCCGCCTTCATGGAACTGGACGCCAAGGGCGAGCTGGCCGTCGAGGCGATGGAGTTCATCGACTCGGATCAGTTCAAGGTCACCGACCTGAGCGTCAAGCAGACGCTGAAGCAGCTGATCTCCGAAAACGGGTGGCAATTCATGCAGCTGGTGAAGCAGCAGCAGGAGGCCTACGACGGCGCCATCTCACGCGAAAATTTGTTCGCCATCGTGCTTCCCCAGATGATCGTCAAGAACCGCGAGCGTTTCACCGAGGACGAGATCGAGCTTTCGGTAAGGTTCGAGGACAAGAGCGGCATCATCGTCTTCATTCCCGACAGCGAGGGCAACAGCACCTATAGCGACCTGATGGAAGCTTTGGAGCAGGAGGAGATCAACGCCGCCAAGACCGGGGAGGGGACGGCCCTAGGTGAGCTCAACGCGGAACTCGGTTCCTATACTGCGGCCTGGAGTCAGGCATTCGGCTTCAAACCGGGCGACGTCTACATGTTTATTGATGTCAAAGACATTCTCTACGCCCCATGGATGAAAAAGGCATAGGCCTAAATCCTAGATCCGCGGCAGATAGGTCTGGTAGTCGAAATCCGAGACCGTGCGCAGGTAGGTGATCGCCTCCTTGCGCTTCGTATCGCCATAGAGCTTCTGGTAGCGTGCCCCAAAAACGTCGGCGATGAAGGGCGAGGCGGAAAACTCCTCGACCGCCGTCAGGAAATCGTGCGTCAGCTTTTTCGTGCCGGCCGGCGGCTCCTTGCCCGGTTCGGTCGCAGGACCCGGGTCTAATGTTTCGTCCAATCCTAAAAGCACGCCGCCGAGAATGGCGGTCAGCAGCAGGTATGGATTGACGTCGGCACCGGCGACGCGGTGTTCGATGCGGGCGGCGGGCCCATGGGCGTCCGGAATGCGCACCGCAGTCCCCCTATGACCGTAGCCCCAGTCGATATCGACCGGCGCGAAGGATCCCGGCTGGAATCGGCGGTAGGAATTGGCAAACGGAGCGAAGATCAGTTGCGCGTCGCGCATCGTCTTCAACATTGCGGCGCAGACGGATTTCAGCCGCACCGGATCGCCACCCCTGGCATCCAGCACATTGTTGCCGTCTCGGTCGATGATGCTCGCATGCACATGCAGGCCAGAACCCGCATGCTCCGCATAGGGTTTTGCCATGCAGGTGGATTTCAGCCCATGTTTCTTCGCCGCCTGTTCGGCGATGCGCTTGAGATAGATGCAGTCGTCTGCCGCCGCCAGTGCATCGGCGCGGTGGAGAAGATTGATCTCGAACTGGCCGGGGCCGAATTCCGCGGTCGTCGCATCCGCCGGCAGCCCTTGAGCCTTGGCCCAGGCCCGCACAGTCTGCAGATAGTCGTCGAGCGCATCGACCGCCCTCATGTCGTAGAGCTGGAAACCGTTCGGCTCGCCGCGATACATGAGGCTGGCCGGCGGGCGCGGCCTTCCGGTCTCGCGCCAGTCGTCCTCGATCACGTAGAATTCGAGCTCGGTCGCCACGACCGGCGTGAGACCACGTTCGTCGAAGCGCTTGAGAAGGGCTGCGAGGATGGCGCGGGGATCCATGAAGGAAGGCGTGCCATCGAATTCGTGCATGGTCGAGAGAACCTGCTTCGACCCTTCCGGCGCCCATGGCATCGGTGCAAGGCTACGCTTATCGGGAATGCACAGGCCGTCGGGATCGCCGACCGATAGCGACAGGCCGGTAATGTCGTCATTGTCGTCGCCCCAGATATCCAGCGATTGGGTGGAGGAGGGCAGGCGCACCGTGCCGTCCCAGACCTTCTTTTCGGCCTCGATCGGGATCTGTTTGCCGCGCAGGTCGCCGTTCATGCCGACGAGCAGGATTTCGATGCGGGGCGGTGCGGTCTCTAGGGCCATGAGGAATGTCTTTTGACGGGTGTTGCGGAACTCTGTTCGTAACCGATAAGAATTGACGGCACAATCTGAGGCAGAGAGACAGTCATGACCGATATGCCGCCACTTTCCAATCTCGCCGCCATCGACGCCGCCCATCACCTGCATCCGTTCTCGGACATGAAGCAGCTGAACGCCAAGGGCGCGCGGGTCATCCAGCGCGCCGAGGGCGTCCATATCTACGATTCGGCGGGCAGGAAATATCTCGATGCCTTTGCCGGCCTCTGGTGCGTCAATGTCGGTTACGGCCGCAAGTCGATCGCCGATGCCGCCTATAGGCAGATGCAGGAACTGCCCTATTACAACACCTTCTTCGGCACCACGACCGAGCCGGCGGCGCTGCTCGCCCAGAAGATCGCCTCCCATGCCGGCGAAAACCTGAAGCGCGTCTTCTTCACCAATTCCGGCTCGGAGGCGACCGACACGTGGTTCCGCATGGCGCGGGTCTACTGGAAGGCTTTGGGCAAGCCGGAAAAGACCTTGGTCATCGCCCGCAGGAACGCCTATCACGGCTCGACCGTCGCCGGCGCCTCGCTCGGCGGCATGAAGCTGATGCACGAACAGGGCAATCTGCCGATCGAAGGCATCCACCACATCAACCAGCCCTATTGGTATGCGGAGGGCGGCGATCTTTCGCCAGCCGAATTCGGCCTGAAGGTCGCCCGCGAGCTGGAGGCGAAGATCGACGAACTCGGAGAAGACCGCGTCGCCGCCTTCGTCGCCGAGCCGATCCAGGGGGCAGGGGGCGTTATCATTCCTCCGGAAACCTATTGGCCGGAAATCGCCCGCATCTGCAAGGCGCGTAACGTCCTGTTGGTTTCCGACGAGGTGATCTGCGGCTTCGGCCGGCTTGGGCACTGGTTCGGCCACCAGCATTTCGGCTTCGAGCCGGATCTGGCCCCGATCGCCAAGGGCCTGTCCTCCGGTTACCTGCCGATCGGCGGCGTGCTGGTCAGCGACCGCGTCGCCAACGTGATGGTCGAGGAGCTGGGCGATTTCTACCACGGCTTCACCTATTCCGGTCACCCGGTTGCGGCTGCCGCGGCCCTGGAAAACATCCGAATCATCGAGGAGGAGGGGCTCGTCGAGCGCGTCCGCGACGATATCGGCCCCTATTTCGCCGCGGCCTGGAAGAGCCTCGAGGACCATGCGGTCGTCGGCCAGGCCGAAAGCGTCGGCCTGATCGGTGGCCTGCAACTAGCCGCCGACAAATCCACCCGCCGCCGTTATGCCAAGCCAGACGATATCGGCTCGCTGGTGCGCAATCACTGCGTCGAAAACGGCCTCATCCTGCGCGCCACCGGCGACCGCATGCTGGCTTCGCCGGCGCTGACGATCAGCCGTTCGGAAGTGGATGAGGTGATCGAAAAGCTACGCGCCGCGTTGGACCATCTGCGGGACACAGTAAGGGACTGAGCCGCCACCGCGAGTCAATCTCCCCCGCAAGGGGGGAGAGGGAGCCTGCCGCCGATCTCTATCTGCCTGGCTCCACCCACGCATACCCGAACGCGACGCTGTCCCGCCCGCCGGAGAAGAGATAGGGCACGGTCTTGGTCGCCGGCGCCAAACCTTCCGCTGCAACGCCGTTCGCCTGCAGATATGGCTTGAGAGCATCGAGCGTTTCACCACCGCCCTGCCAGATGATCAGCCCCGGCTGGCGTCTCTCCGCCTCGCCGAGCGGCGGCGTCTGCCCGAAACTCTGCAGCAGCACGCGAGCCTGCGGCAGTTCCAGCCGGGCGCTGGCGGCAAGATAGGGATCGTCGGTCATCACGTAGGCCGGCTTGGTATCGGCATGCTCCGCCACCACCTGTCTGATGAACGGCCCGGACGGCAGGTTTTCCTTGGTATAATCGCGGAATATCGGGCCGATGACATTGCCGAGCGCGACATAGACGACGAAGCCGAGCGCCAGCACAGCCACTGGAAACAGCAGCCGCGGGATGCTGCGGCTCGTATCCGCATTGGCCGCCTCAAGCTTCAGGCACAGATAGAGCGGCAGCAGAACCAGGAAGGGCGACAGCCATTTTTCGCTGATGCTGGTGGCGCCGAAACCGAGCCCGATCAGCCCGACGGCAATCAGGCAGATGACGAGCGTCCGGCCGATCACCCGCGTCCATTGGTTCGTCGCCCGCCATGCATCGACCAGCGTCCGCCGGAAGGCGATCAGGAAAAAGGCGAGCACCGGCAGTCCGCCGGTCAATATAGCAAGGAAAAGCGTGCCGATGCCGGAAAGCCGGTCGAGGATGGGGTTGCCCGAAGCATCCTCCCGCATCGCCTTGATCGTCCCGGCCGTGGCTTCACCCAGGTTTCCGAGCACCCAAAGCCCATGCGGCAGGCAGATCATCGCTGTGACGGCAAGCGCCGGGATAAGCCGCCAGTCGAGAATGCGCCTGCGCAAATCCGGCTCCGGCAGGATGGCCAGGATCGCCGCGACGGGCACGATGACGAAATTATACTTGGCGATCAGCCCGAACCCGACCGCGATGCCGGTGAGCAGGTAGGTCCAAAGGGTTGGCCGCGTCAGCGTCCTGAGGAAACCGTAGAAGAACAGCGCGACGGCAAACAGCGTAGCGATGGCATGCGTCAGGTCCCGTTGCGCCATGACGCTGACCGCCGGCATGGCGATCACGCCGATCATGGCGACGGCGACGAGGCGTCGGTCCTTGAGCAGGATCCGCGCCGCGAGCCCGTAGACCGCGCAGGTGAGGAAAAGCAGCAGGTTCTTGACGAGCGAGATCGCAAAAACCGACGGGCCGATCAGGTGCACGACGCCGTATTGCAGCCAGTTGTAGAACGGCGGCTGACGGCCGTAGCCCATCAACAGGAACTGCGACTGGTAGAGCTGTTCTGCCTCGTCGCTTTCGAGCGCCTCCGATCGCAGCACCCGAAGGATGACCGCGAGCACATAATATGCGGCGATCAGCCAGAGGATGAGGTCGGGACGGCGTGCAAGCGCGTCAGTGATGCGCCGCATCGCCCTCATAGACTTCCCTGACGATGTAGCTGAGGGCGGTATCTTCCCGGTAATAGGTGCGGGCGATCATTTCGGCGAGAATGCCGGTGGTGATCATCTGCACCGCTGACAGGAACAGCATGACGCCGATGAGGAACAGCGGCCGGGTGCCGATGTCGTTGCCCATGACGAACTTGTCGATGAACAGGTAAAACAGGATGATCGCCGACAGCGCCCCGAGCCCGAGGCCGAGCGAGCCGAAGAAATGCCCCGGCCGCGCCTTGAAGCGCATGAAGAACATCACCGACAGCAGATCGAGAATCACCCGGAAGGTGCGGGAAATCCCGTATTTGGAAACGCCGTGCTGGCGCGCATGGTGGGTCACCGGCATTTCGCCGATCCGCGAACTCGGCACCACGCCGGCCACCCAGGCCGGAATGAAGCGGTGCATCTCGCCCATCAGCTTGACCTGCCTGATGACCGAACCGCGATAAATCTTCAGCGAGCAGCCATAGTCGTGCAGCCGCACGCCGGTAATCCGGCCGATCAGCCGATTGGCGATGAAGGACGGCACCTTGCGCATCAACAGGCCGTCCTGTCGGTTCTTGCGCCAGCCGACGAGCAGATCCAGCTCGCGCCGCTCCAGCTCGGCCACCATGCCGGGAATGTCCTTCGGGTCGTTCTGCAGGTCGCCGTCGAGCGTGGCGATCAGCCGGCCTTCCGCCTGGTTGATGCCGGCCTGCATGGCGGCCGTCTGGCCGAAATTGCGCTGCAGCGCGACGATTTTGAGGTCGAGGCCCGGCCGATTGAGCGCTTCGCGGGCATTGGCGATCGTCGCATCCGTGCTGCCGTCGTCGACGAGAATGAGTTCCCAGGTCGTGGCGTAACCGTCCATCGCCGCGCAGATCCGCTCGATCAGCGGGCCGACGCTTTCTTCTTCGTTGAAGAGGGGCACGACGAGGGACAGTTCGATCGGCTCGGCCGTCTCGATGAGGCCCGTCACCGACTCTGCTGTTGTACGCACCTTGCGTTTCTCCTAAACCACGGGCTTGAAACGGCGCGCCTCGATGGCGGCAAAACCCGAAATATCACATGGGGCACCCTACTATATGAAGAATTCTCCGGTTGCCAGCCGGGCATGGATAATTCGCCACGCGATGACGCTCGCAACGTTGGCGATCATCGCCCTCTACGCCGTGTTCATCCAATGGGTCTGGGGCTGGCAGAGCGTCGTGTCGCTGTGGAGCAGCGCCGGCTGGGGCTCGGCGGCGGTAGCGCTGGTGCTGCTGCTCGGCACCTATGTCCTTAGAACCTGGCGCATCTACGACTATTTCCCGGCCGAGACCGGCGGCCGGTTCGGCACGCTGCTGCGGCTCGTCCAGGTTCATAACCTCTTGAACATCATGCTGCCCTTCCGCACCGGCGAGGCGAGCTTTCCGCTGCTGATGAAGCGCGAATTCGGCCTGGGCGTTGCGCGCAGCACCGCAGCGCTGTTGGTCATGCGGCTTTTCGACCTGCACGCCCTGCTCGCCGCCGCCGGCACCGGGCTGGCGCTGCAGACAGGGAAACTCTGGGCCTGGGCGCTCTGGCTCGCCTTCCTCATCCTGCCGGCAATCGCCTTCGCGCTGCGCGGCCCGGCCTTCCGGTTTGCGGCCAAGATCCTGCCGAACAAGGCGAAAAAACTGCTCGACGAGATCAAAGCTGGCCTGCCGCTCGATGCGAAGGCCTTCGCCCGTGCCTGGGGCGCGACGCTGATCAACTGGTTCACCAAGATCGCCGTTCTCGCCTGGGTCCTCGGCCTTTTGGGTGACCTCTCGATCGCCGCAAGTTTCGGCGGCGCCCTCGGCGGCGAACTCTCTTCGGTGCTTCCGGTCCACGCCCCCGCCGGCGTCGGCACCTATCCCGCCGGCATCACCGCCGGCGCCGTCGCCTTCGGTGCCGGCACCGCCGGACTGCCCCTGGAGGAACTCGGCCAGGCGGCCGTCAATGCGCATCTCCTGGTGATCGTCTCGTCGCTGGTGGGGACGGCGCTGTCATTGCTGGTGGCGAGGCCGACACATCATCGCAGTTAAGCCAATTCGCTCAGCGATATCGCCACGTCCCGGAGTTCCGCTTCAGAGCTTTGGCGCAGCTTCCGAACAAGGCTTTCATCTGCGGTGACGAAGCGAATGTCCTCCTTGAGCGCAAGCGCCAGATAGATGCAGTCATAAGCCGGATGATCGAGTTTGATTGCCAATTCGACGCTGGACGTGAAAGACGGCAGCATTTCCCGCAATTGCAGGACCGAGCCTTCGATGAGCCTTGCGGCAAAATGCGCCTCAGCAGCGGAAAGCTCGCCGCGCCGCGACTTCTTCCAGAGGATGTTGGCGCATTCGGTGAGGATCAATTCCGGAGCAACCAGCGTGTTAGCCTGGAGTAGCGACAGCGCCTCAGGGGTTCCCTCTTCCTGGACCACCCATTTGATGACGACGCTTGCGTCGACGACGAACGTTGTCACCGTTCCCCGCGTCCCTCACGCATCAACACTTCTGAAGGCGTGTGAAGACGATCCGCGGTCAAGGCCCGAAATTCGGACGCCAATGTCTCAAAGGTCGGTCGGCTGTGATGCGGACCGTCCCAGCCCAGGCCGGAAAGTTCGCTCAGAGCTCGACGCTGGCGTTCATTCGTGACGAATCGACGAAGTATCTCTTCTACGGTCGCCGTGGTCGGCAAACCGGTAATTTCCTTCGCTTCGTTTAGCAGTTCATCGTCGAGATTTAAGGACATTCGCATCTGGAGCCCTCCGGAGACACCAGAATATAGTCCTAAATCAGGGCGATGTCACTGAAACGCCGTCTCATAAAAGCTTCTCAGCTTGCGTGAATGCAGCGTCTCGGTCGGCATGGCCGCGAGTTTCTGCACGGCGCGGATGCCGATCTGCAGGTGCTGGCTGACCTGGGTGCGGTAGAAGGCGGTCGCCATGCCGGGCAGTTTCAGTTCGCCATGCAGCGGCCGGTCGGAGACGCAGAGCAGCGTTCCGTAGGGCACGCGGAAGCGGAACCCGTTGGCGGCGATCGTCGCCGATTCCATGTCGAGGGCGATTGCCCTTGACTGGGAGAGCCGCTTCACCGGTCCGCGCTGGTCGCGCAGTTCCCAGTTACGGTTGTCGATGGTCGCGACCGTGCCGGTGCGCATGATCCGCTTCAGCTCGAAGCCCTGGTAGCCGGTGACCTCCTCGACGGCGCTTTCGAGCGCCTGCTGCACTTCGGCAAGGGCGGGGATCGGGATCCACACAGGCAGGTCGTCGTCGAGCACGTGGTCCTCGCGCACATAGGCATGCGCCAGCACATAGTCGCCGAGGCGTTGGCTGTTGCGCAGGCCGGCGCAATGGCCGACCATCAGCCAGGCATGCGGTCGCAGCACGGCGATATGGTCGGTGATCGTTTTCGCGTTCGAAGGCCCGACGCCGATATTGACGAGCGTGATGCCCGCATGGCCCTTTTTCTTCAGGTGATAGGCCGGCATCTGCGGCATGCGCACGACGGCGTCGGTTTCCGGCTTGTCGCTGCCCGCAAGGGTAACGAGGTTGCCGGGCTCGACGAAGGCCGTATAGCCGTCGCCACCCCTGGCCATCATCTCGCGCGCCCAGGCGGCGAATTCGTCGATGTAGAACTGATAGTTCGTGAACAGCACGAAGTTCTGGAAATGATCCGCGCTGGTCGCCGTATAGTGGCTGAGGCGGGCGAGCGAATAGTCGATGCGCTGCGCGGTGAACGGCGCAAGCGGCGCCGGCTCTCCGGGCACCTGGTCGTATTCGCCGTTGGCTATCAGGTCGTCGGTGTTGTTGAGATCCGGCGTGTCGAAGAGGTCGCGCAGCGAGATGTCGGCGAGCGAACTGGTCGCGGATGCTTCGACATGTGCGCCTTCGCTGAAGGCGAAATGCAGCGGGATCGGTGTTGTCGATTCCGAAATCGTCACCGGAACGCTGTGGTTGCGCATCAGGAGGCCGAGCTGTTCTTTCAGGTAATGCCGGAACAGCTTCGGCCGCGTGATCGTCGTCGTATAGACGCCGGGCGACGAGACATGGCCGTAGGACAGGCGCGAGTCGGCGTGGCCAAAGGAGGTCGTCTCGATGCTGACCTGCGGATAGCAGGCACGGTAGCGGCCGGTCACGGCCGCACCATCGGCAAGCGCCCCAAACGCGTCGATCAGGAATTTCGTATTGCGTTCGTAAAGTTCGGTCAGGGCGTCGACCGCCTCGACCGGATTGTCGAATGCGCGCGGCTCTACCGGGCTTGGGCTGATGAAGGAAAGCGGGGTCAAGGAAAAGATTCGTGTGTTCATGCGCTATTATAGAGAGAACTCGATAACAATCAAACGACGTTGAAACGCTCCCGCCGATTGAACACCTGGACTTTTCAAAGGGCCGCGACGCAGTTCGGCGTGGCGGGATGATAGCAGGGCACCCCGGTGCCAAGATGCACGCGCAGATCGTTGCGCGCCGGAACGGCCACGAGTGCCGCAAAGGCGAATGCGAAAATGGTCATGATCAGCGTCACGATTGTCAGGCGGCGTGCAAGGATGGTCATGGTTCTCTCCCCAAAGCCAATGACGGCAGAATAAAGGCGCGGGGCTGAATGCGTCCTGAGAGAGAGTTTCATCCAGGGTTCAGAATGGTTAACGCCGAATGGGCGGGCGGTGCGACGAAAATCGTTCATGACGCCGTCGGCGGTAACATCCGCTCGCCGAGGCGTAGCCGCGCCCCCAGAGACGGCATCCATGAAAAAAGCCGGCCACGAGGGCCGGCTTCAAATTGGTCTGTCGGTGGAGAGGTCATCCCGTGCGTCGTTGCGACCTGCGCGGGATGCGGTATCTTGAAGCAACTGCTTAGTTATGCGGACGCAACGTACCGTCGTAGTAGTCGCCTTCGTCCTGTCCACCATCGAGATCGGCGTTGCCGCTCGCGTTGTTGTTGTACATGTAGCCGGCGCTCGGATAGATGCTGCCGGTCGACATGGTGTCCACGCCCTGACCGCGATCCTGACCGCGATCCTGCTGGATGGTCGGCGGCGAATGAGGCAGGCCGTCCGGGTCCGAATAGACCGCATTTTGTGCTGCGGCGGCACCGGCGAAACCGGCCGAAATGATAAGAGCGGCAATACCGGAAGTGAGATAGGTTTTCATTTTCCAGTCCTTTCCATCTGTTTTCATGGTGCGAAGCGATAGGTTCATCGCTCCGTCCGAGCTACAAATCCCTGGAAGGGAGGATCGTTCCAATAGAAATGGGGCGGACATGCCAACTCCCGGTTTTTTCTGAACGCCAGAAAAGTCTGTAATATTGCGGGAAACCGGCTGCGCAGGGCCAAATGCAGGAAATCTCACGAAGAAGAGCATCAACGTGATTGATTCGTGGAAAAGCTTCACTTAATCTTGAACTCGATGGCTGGTTTCAGAGTCCGGCCATCACGCACCGGAAAGACGATTGCGACCCGTCTTTCCAATCGGTGTCTTGAATGAACTGCGAATACCAGCCGCTCGCGCGGCTGGTATTTCATTTTTTCCGTATGTTTGCTGTCTGTTTGATCCCGCACCGGGCAAGGCTCTGTGCGGCTATCGATGGCGAACGAACTTAGGCGTTAGTTCGGGCGGTTGACGCCGCTGTAGTAGTCGCCGCTGTCCAGATCGGAAGCGCGGTTATCGCGGCCACCGCCATTGTTGAACGGAAGCTTGCCGTCCTGACGATCGATGCTGCCGGTGTTCAGGCGATCGATGGATGTGGCGGGCCCGGTCTTCTGGGTGCCCTGGTAATAGTCGCCTTCAGCAAGTGCTGCACCGGCGAACGAAACCGAAGCGATCAGGGCTGCGGCGAGGGCGGAAGTGATCTTTGTCATTGTCTTGTGCCTTTCAGAGTTGCCCGCGGCAGTGAGTTTGCGACCCGTCCTGCGGACATATGTGGGGTATCTTGAATAGGAGGCGGTTAGTTCGGACGAACTGCGCCTTCGTAGTAGTCGCCACGGTTCAGGGTGACCGTGCCGTCGAACGACTGGCTCGACTGGGCAGAACCATGGGCGCGAGCGATCGAACCGGTATAGCCGAAGCTGTCGACGCGAGCGCCATGGACGGACTGAGCCTGCTGGGTGGGCTGTGCGCCTTCGTAATAGTCGCCTTCGTCAGCAAGGACGGCGGTGGCGAAGGAAGCCGAAGCGATGAAGGCTGCGGCGATAGCGGAAGTGATCCTGGTCATTGTGGTAGTCCTTTCAGAGTGTTCCGCGGCTTCAAAGTTTGCGACCTGGCCTGCGGATCGTTGTTCGGTATCTTGATGAGTTGCTGTTAGTTCGGGCGGTTTGCGCCGTCGAAATAGTCGCCGCTGTTGACGTCGGCCTTCTGGGCATCAACATTCTGGTCGATGCTGCCGGTCTGAACGTGGTCGACGGTAGCGGAAGCCTTGGCGGCGCCTTCGTAATAGTCGCCTTCAGCGAGAGCTACGGAAGCGAAGGAAGCCGAAGCGATAAGGGCGGCGGCGAATGCGGAAGTGATCTTGGTCATTGTGGTAGTCCCTTCAGAGTTGTCCGAGGCTCTTAGTTTGCGACCTGGCCTGCGGACGATTGTTTCGATGTGTTGCGGTTAGTTCGGACGAACTGCGCCTTCGTAATAGTCGCCACGGTTCAGGGTGACCGTGCCGTCGAAGGACTGGTTCGAACCCTGAGCGTTGGAGACCGAGCCCGTGTAGCCGTAGCTGGCCGAACCCTGAGCCTTCTGATGTGTTGCCGGGTGCTGCTGGCCGGCCGACGGCGGAGTAACGCCTTCGTAGTAGTTGCCTTCAGCAAGGGCGGCGGTGGCGAAGGAGGCCGAAGCGATCAAGGCAGCGGCGATAGCGGAAGTGATCCTGGTCATTGTGGTAGTCCTTTCAGAGTGTTCCGCGGCTTCAAAGTTTGCGACCTGGCCTGCGGATTGTTGTTCGGTATCTTGAATGAGCTGCGATTAGTTCGGGCGGTTTGCGCCTTCATAATAGTCGCCGCGGCCGATCGAAGCGGGGATCTGGTTCTGTTGATCCTGAGCAATGCTGCCGGTCTGAACGTGGTCGACGGTAGCGGAGGCCTTGGAGGCACCTTCATAATAGTCGCCTTCAGCGAGGGCGACGGAAGCGAACGAGGCGGAAGCGATAAGGGCTGCTGCGAATGCGGAAGTGATCTTGGTCATTGTCTTTATCCTTGGGTTATGTTCGGTTCGGTCTTGGGTCGAACCAGAGTGAATTTCTGTTTGCGATGCTGATATCGGACCGATCGGTTCGATCCGAAAGCCCTCATTTCGGCGACTGCTGTCAACGAAACGTTGACAGCGAAAACGGCCGGGAAAAAATGCACGTAATGGGAGTGTATAGTGGCCAGTTCTCGAGAAAAGCCACGAATAAATCGATTAGGTTACGATTTGTTAAGATAATTAATCAGCAGAATCAACAGGATATGTGGTTATGGAACGGCTTGCACGGAGTGCGTGCAATTTTCCGGACATTATGTCATTTTAGCGGCTTTTGTGTGGCTTAAACCGTGTTCAAGGGGTATTCAAGTTTTTCACAAAACTGTGACATTGAAACTCTGCGAATTTTTACGCCCAAAATCGATGCCGTTTGCGTGATCAAATTGCCTTTTCTTGATGCGGCGCAGCAAAATATTCGGGCACCTCTTGACGGTTGGAAACGAAAAATGACCGTGCCGTTGCCGGCGCGGCCATTTCTGCACTTCTTGTACGGGACGATATTTGGGCGATCGGCTTAGAGGCGCGTCCAGGTCTGCGACTTGCAAAGGATGGCGAGAACGCAGCCTTTCATCTTGAGCGAATTGCCGCTGACCGAGCCGGACCCGCTATAGGTCTTATCCTCCGCGGGGTCGGTGATCTCGCCGCTATATTCGCCGTCCTTGCCGGAGAGCTTGCCGATCTGCTTGCCCGAATGTTTGCCGGTCTTCAGCGTCACGCAATAGGCGGTGCCGCATTTGCCGATCACGGCGGTCTCGCCGCTCGCGGTCTTCCAACTGCCTTCGATCGGCTCTGCGGCTCGGGCTCCGGTCGCGGCAAGTGCCAGCACTGCAACAAGCATCACTCTGCGCATCATGATTGTCTTCCTCCTTCGCTTCCGCCGCTGAGCTCCTTGAGAGCAGACAGACAGCGCGGTTTCCTCCAGTTCGCACCCCTCTGTACGAACTTGCGCTGAAATTATCTTACGCACACGTAAAGGTAAATATGAATGTGGGTCGATATGGCTGAATTTCAGGTGACCGGGAGGGCTGGGTTTTCACAGCCGGGGGCGGGGTTCGCCGAACCGAACCGTATTCGTAGTTAGCGATCGGTTTAAATCGTTTTCTAAACTTTTCGTAAAAATCGCCGCAAAATCCTTAAAATGCAAGGCATCCCATGTTTAACAAAAGCTCAAGTTTACGAAGTGTTTTATCTTTGTTTTCGTTGAATTAATCATGCTTTTTAGGCGTCTTTTGGAAGGTTGGGCGCATAGTGAAGTCATCAAACGAGCGGGAAAAACCGCCGGCCGGAAGGATCGAAACAGCCGCTTGAAGACGGTGATCCGGACGGAGCCCGAAAGGGCATGAAACAGGGCAGACGACGAACAACAGGCTTTAACAGGGATCAAACCGATGGCACGCTTTGAAATGAACAATTCCGGAATGGCCACCATGGGTGGCGAAACCCGCGCCGACACTTTCTGCGAAATGGGCCTGATGTATGCGACCGGCCGTGGTTGCGACGTCGATCTCGTTTCCGCTCACAAATGGCTCAACATCGCCGCGATCAAGGGCTCCGACCGCGCCGCAGAACTGCGCGCCGACCTCGCACAGACGATGAGCAAGATGCAGCTGGCCGCCGCACTCCGCGCCGCTCGCGAATGGATGACCATGCACTGAGCTCCTGAAGGAGCGCCGTGGTCGACGAATTGACTGGCCCCGCAAGAGGGCCGGCGGGAGAACAATCCAAAAAACAGCCCCAAAGGGGATCGGGAGACAGGACGGTCGGGTCTGGACGGGGACGACCGCCTGAAATTGAGACCGCGACCGGCAGGAACAAGGCCGGCGCGGTCGTTTTGCGTATAGCCTATAGGCTCTTCAGCACCTTCGGCAGCGCTTCCTCGAAAAGCGCCATGTCTGATTCCGGACCCGTGCTGACGCGGATGCAGCGGTTGAGCTGCGCGACACCCGGCATGCGGATGAAAACTCCGTGTTCCATCAGCCCATCGACGATCGAGCGCGCATAGGCGCCGTCGCGGCCGCAATCGATCGCCACGAAATTGGTGGCGGACGCCAGCGGCTTCAGGCCATTGGTTTCAGCGATGGCGGAAATCCGGTCCCGCGAGGCCTTGATCCACCCGATCACCTGGGAGAGGTAGGCCTGGTCTTTCAGCGCCGCAAGTGCCGAGGCAACACCGATCCGGTTCATGCCGAAGTGATTGCGGATCTTGTCGAAGGCCTCGGCAGTGCCGGGCGTCGAGATCGCGTAACCCACCCGCGAGCCGGCCATGCCGTAGGCCTTCGAGAAGGTCCGGGTGCGGATGATGTTCGGCCGGTCGATCAGGGCGGCGATATCGGGCGTCGCGCCGGCCGGGCCGGTCTCGCAATAGGCCTCGTCGAGAATCATCAGGCAGGTTTCCGGCAGCGCCTTGGCAAAAGCGACGATGCTGTCGGCATCCCACCAGCTTCCCATCGGATTGTCCGGATTGGCGAAATAGACCAGCGGCGCGTTTTCGCGGCGCACGGCTTCCAACAACCCGTCGAGGCTTTCGCGGTCATCGACGTAAGGCACCGTCACCAGCCGGCCGCCATGGCCGGCCACATGGAAGTTGAACGTGGGGTAGGCGCCGAACGAGGTGACGACGGGCATGCCCGGCTCGATCACCATCCGGACGATCAGCCCAAGCAGGCTGTCTATGCCTTCGCCGACGGCGATGTTGTTCACCTGACAGCCCAGATGCGTGGCGAGCGCCTGCTTCAGTTCGAAATTCTCCGGATCCGCATATTTCCAGGTGCTGGCCGCTGAGGCGCTGATCGCTTCGATGACGGAAGGCGCAGGGCCGAAGCCGTTTTCATTGGCGCCGATGCGCGCTTTCACCATGAGACCGCGATTGCGCTCGATGGCCTCGGGTCCGACGAAGGGGACGGTGGCGGGAAGGGCGCTGATCAGCGGTGTAAAGCGCAAAAATGCAGGCATGGACTTCAGTTCCGGTTCTTTTAAAACCGGCACACAATAGGATCGATTCACCGGCATGCAAGTCCGCTTGAGCTCGATTAGGCTTCATCGCCGCTAAATCTTTTCGCCTCCCGTTTGAAGAGCGCGCCGAGCCTTTCGATGACCTGACGTACCTCCGGCCGGTGCCGGTCGTCGTCATTGGCAACGATCCACATTGTGTAGGTGAGCTCTGCGATGATTCCGCCCTCGCGTACCAGGCCGGGAACGGAATCGCCAATGAAGCACGGCAGCACGCCGCGCCCGTTGCCGCTTGCAATCAGCCGCAGCAGCAGTTCCGGGGAATTGGTCCAGGTGCGGATATCAGCCTCGTGCTGCTGAAACACCCATTTGTCGGCCGGCGAATGGGAGCTTTCGGTGCCGATCGAAACCCACGGCATGGCCTCGTCTTCGGCAAGCCTGTCCACTCTATATATACAGTGTGCGACAGTGACCGAGCGGCGGGTCGCCACATTGCCGGATTCAGGCCTTTGACCGACGATCCCGACATCCGTTTCGCGATAGGTGAAATCGACCCCCTTGTGCAGCGATTTGCAGCAGAGCCGGAACCGGTCCTGCTTGCCTCGAATCTCGGACGTATGGTCGCTGACGAAACCGGAAAGCCATGCGTCGGCGCCGATCGAAACGATCGGCAGGGCAAAGGCCTGCGCCTTCCAGCCGGCGATGCTGTCGGCCGTCTTTTGCATGGCGCGGACATGTTCGAGCAGCGTTTCGCCATCCGGCGCCAGCCGATAGCCCTGCTGGCTGCGCACGAACAGGGTCCGGCCGGTTGCCCGCTCGAGCGCCAGCATCCGCCGGCCGATCGTCGGGGCACTGAGGCCCGTGCGGGCGGCGGCACCGCTCAAGGCCCCTTCGCTCGCCACATGCAGGAACAGTTTGAGATCGTCCCAGCCCGCGTCCGTCATGTCAGGCACCCTATCGTTTCACCGGTGATCTTCCCATCGTTCATGGATGAAAAGCGGCTTTCGCCGGCGCGTCTACAAGGCCCGCGGCAAATCACTAGCTCGATGGCATCGCATCATAGATGGAGTGACCGCCATGCTTCTCAACTGGGTGAGACTTTGGGAACAGCTGAACAAGGGAAAGGACAGGCGCTGCCTGAACGGGCAGCGGCATCCGATGGCCGATCCCCTCGAGGGGGCCGAATGGGCCGGGCTGCTGTGGGCCGTGCCGTTTCTGGCGCGGCTGACGAGCGGCGGCCATGAGCGGCGGGAGAAAACGGCCCCCCGGCCGCGGGACTATCTGCCGGTCAATGACTCGTCTCGAAGCTCAGCCGGATCACGTGGTGCAGAAACTCGGCGTCGATCAGCATGTTGAAGCCGACGGTGACCTTCTCTTCTTCGCGGCGGATCACCGTGCATCCGATATCGTCGTGGATGCCGAGGATTTCGAGGAAGAAGTTGTTGGGCATCGGCAGCGTCGGGCCCACCTCGATTTCCGCACCGTAGAGCGAGATGCTGCGGATCAGGCAGCGGAAGCTGGTTTTGGTGCTGAGATGATGGCCGACCAGGATGACCTTGCCGGGGCGGTCGATCGTGAACTTCTCGAAGGCCTGGTCGCGCGGGCCGTCTTTTCTGGTGTCCTGGTTCATATTCAAGGGCATGACACCCTCCCGTTTTCATTCCTACTCTGTGACTATATTCCTCCTGCGCTGACACATTCTGAAACGGAATGATAAAATGCGACGGATAGGCAGGGATATTGAGGGCAAATCCGGAGTTTTCACGCTGTAGAGGCGGTTTTTCCTTTCCGTGTGGGACAGCTGCCAACTCATCGCGCGTAATCGGCCATGTCGCGTTGTTGACGGACCGGTGTCGCGGGGATACCCCTTGCGATCGGACGAGTGGTGCTATCAACGAAACCATGATCGGTGTGGGGAGCGAGACGTGACGGGCAGGTTGGTGATAATCGGTGCGGGCCAGGCGGGTTTCGCGCTCGCTGCAAAGCTCCGGGCTCTGAAGGATGCACGGCCGATCACGATCATCGGTTCCGAAAACGTGATCCCCTACCAGCGCCCGCCGCTCTCCAAGAAATATCTGCTCGGTGAAATGGAGTTCGAGCGGCTGACCTTCCGGCCCGAAACCTGGTTTGCCGAAAACGATGTCGAGCTTCTGCTCTCGACCTATGTCGAGGAGATCGACCGCAAGGCGAAGTCAGTCCGCATGCAGGACGGTGCCGTGCTGGAATACGACACCCTGGCGCTCGCCACCGGCTCGACGCCGCGCACGCTTCCGGCAAGTGTCGGCGGCGATCTCGACGGCGTCTTCACCGTGCGCGACAAGCGCGATGCCGACCTGCTCGCCGTCGAGATGAAACCGGGCCGACGGCTCCTTATTATAGGCGGCGGTTATATCGGCCTCGAAGCGGCCGCCGTCGCCCGCCATCTCGGCCTCGAAGTGACGTTGATCGAAATGGCCGACCGCATCCTCCAGCGCGTCGCTGCAAAGGAGACCGCCGACGTGATGCGCGCCATTCACGGCAGCCATGGCGTGGTCATCCGCGAAAAGACCGGCCTGCACCGCCTGATCGGTGGAAGCGGCCCCGAAGGGAAACACGTGCGCGCCGCCGAGCTTTCCGACGGCAGCACGATCGAGGTCGATTTCGTCATCGTCGGCATCGGCGTGAAGCCGAACGACGATCTGGCTCAGCAATGCGGCCTCGAAGTCGGTAATGGCGTGATCGTCGACGAGTTCGTCCGCACCTCGGATCCGTCGATCTTCGCCATGGGCGACTGCGCCATGCTGCCCTGGAAGGGCGAGCGCATCCGTCTCGAATCGGTACAAAACGCCGTCGACCAGGCGGAAGCCGCCGCAGCGATCCTTGCCGGCGGCTCCGCGCCCTATGACGCAAAGCCCTGGTTCTGGTCCGACCAGTACGATGTGAAGCTGCAGATCGCCGGCTTCAACATGGGGTATGACGAGACGCTGGTGCGCAAGGGTGCCCGCGAAGGCAGCCTGTCGATCTGGTATTTCCGTGAGGGCCGCTTCATCGCCGTCGACGCGATCAACGACGCCAAGGCCTATGTAAGCGGCAAGAAGCTGCTCGACACCGGCATCGAACCGAGCCGCGCCGTCCTCGCCGATCCGTCCGCCGACCTGAAACAGCTCCTCTCCTGAAGGGAAACGCCATGCCGTCTCCGAAGAATCACTTCAAGGCGGCGCTCGAAGCCCGCCAGCCGCAGATCGGTCTCTGGCTGAACATGGGCGAGGCGCTGACCGCCGAGATCGCCGGCCATGCCGGTTTCGACTGGCTGGTGATCGACGGCGAGCACGGGCCGAACGACCTGCGCAGCATTCTCGCGCAATTGCAGGCGCTTGCCACCTCGCCTTCGGAAGTGGTCGTGCGGCCGCCGATCGGCGAGACCTGGGTCATCAAGCAGATGCTCGACATCGGTGCCCGCACGCTGCTGGTGCCGATGGTCGATTCGGCCGAGCAGGCGCGGGAACTCGTCCGGGCCGTGCATTATCCGCCACGCGGCGTGCGCGGCGTCGGTGCCGCCGTCGCCCGCGCCTCCGGCTTCAACGCCATTGCCGACTATGCCGAGACGGCCGCCGACGAAATCTGCCTGATCGTCCAGGCCGAGACCATGGCCTCGATCCGCGACCTGGAGAACATCGCCGCGGTGGACGGCATCGACGGCGTCTTCATCGGCCCGGCCGATCTTTCGGCCGACATGGGTTATCTCGGCCGCATGGAGGCCCCGGAGGTCCAGGAGGTGATCGAGAAGGCGATCGGCACGATCGTGAAATCCGGCAAGGCGGCCGGAATCCTGACGTTCAGCGAAACCCTGAACCGCCATTATCTCGATCTCGGCGCGAGCTTCGTGGCCGTCGGCGCCGATGTCACCGAATTTTCGGGCGCGTTGCGATCACTGGCCGGCCGTTACGGCCGGGGCGGCGGCGTCAGCAGGCAGCGTTCGGGCTACTGAGAATCACCGAAGCTGCGGGAATGGAATCACTTGTTGCGATTCGTGTGTCTTTGCCGGTGGAATCGCATGACATTTCCATAAAAGACCTTGCCATCGATATCGTTTCCCAATAATCAGGCCCGACCGGAGAGGTGGCCGAGTGGTCGAAGGCGCTCCCCTGCTAAGGGAGTATACCCGAGAGGGTATCGTGGGTTCGAATCCCATCTTCTCCGCCATTCCAGGCTCGAAACGCCCGCCCAATCCTGAAATCCAATCCCGTTCTGATCGACCTTTACGCTTTGCCCGCAGGACCGCGCAGTCGCGCCGCGTGACGGGTGAGGTGATTCCCTTCCGGAGCTTTCCCGAGGCGCTAAGTGGCTGCCAGATAAGCCCTTTCTTAACAAAGTGTAAAATACCACCTAAGCCAGTCCCCGGCTTTGTGTCCTTTCGGCAACAGACTTGGGGGAAGCGGGTACCGGAAGGGCGCCCGATTGAAGTTCCAGATTGCATGACCCTCCCCGTCTTGTATTTTCAAATCCGGAAGCGAGGCGGTGGATCGTCCTTCTTCTAGCAATCGACGGGGATGGGGCAGGGAACGCTGTCCTTCAGCCAAAAGAACCCAGACCCATACGAAACTTTGACTGGAGGTCAAAAATGAACATCAAGAGCCTTCTTCTCGGCTCCGCTGCTGCCCTCGCAGCAGTCTCCGGCGCTCAGGCAGCTGACGCCATCGTAGCTGCTGAACCGGAGCCCATGGAATACGTTCGCGTTTGCGACGCTTTCGGCACCGGCTACTTCTACATCCCGGGCACCGAAACCTGCCTCAAGATCGGCGGTTATGTCCGTTTCCAGGCTGATATCGGTCAGGACGTAAACTCCTTCAACGACACCGACTGGGATACCTGGTCGCGCGTTCAGCTCGACTTCACCGCGAAGTCGGACACTGAGCTTGGCACGCTGACCTCGGTTGCTTCGGTTCGTTTCGAAGCCAACCAGGACGTTGGTTACACGTCCAACGGCAGCTCCAACGCCGCCTACATCAACGAAGCTTACATCCAGCTCGGTGGTTTCAAGGTCGGTCGTTACTACAACCCTTGGGATAAGGGTATCAACGGCGAGTCCGATTGGAACTCCGGTACCCAGAACACCCGCATGCAGTCTGTCGGCTACTTCTACACGGGTAGCGCCTTCACCGCTGGTGTCCAGGTTGACGAACTGTCGCGTCTTCAGGGTCTTGGTGGCCAGAACGTCGGTCTCGAAGCTATCGTAACGACCAAGTTCGGCGGCGTAGCTTTCGACCTTCTCGGTGCTTATGACTTCAGCGCTGAAAACGGTGCAGTTCGCGCTCTCATCTCGGCTCCGGTCGGCCCGGGCACCCTGCAGGCTCTCGCCATCTGGTCGAGCGGTGTGGGCGATGCGAACTTCGACAACGCCTACTTCAACCGTGGTGAATGGGCTCTCGCTGCTTCGTACGCTTTCAAGGTCTCCGACAAGCTGACGATCACTCCCGGCGGTACCTACGTCTGGAATTCTGAAGTTGACGCTGACGGCGAATTCACGGGCGACGACGCTTGGCGCGCTGGCGTAACGGTCGATTACACGATCGTTCCGGGCTTCACTGCCAAGGTTACCGCGAACTACAACGACACTTCGGGCGCTGCTGAAGAATTCTGGGATGGCTTCGTCCGTCTCGACCGCACGTTCTAATAATAAAGGAACTCCCCCGGCTTGCCGGGGGAGTTCTCTATAAATGGTTGGCCTCTATGCAGGGCCTCCACATGGGGAGTTGATATCGGGGGATAGGGCTGCTTTCGCGGCCTTTACGCGTTTGATCAATTTTGGGTCGGGCGCGAACTAGCATTCAGAGAAATTGACTGGAGGTCAAAAGAATGAACATTAAGAGCCTTCTTCTCGGTTCTGCAGCGGCTCTCGCGGCAGTTTCCGGTGCTCAGGCTGCCGACGCCATCGTCGCTGCCGAACCGGAGCCTATGGAATACGTTCGTGTCTGCGACGCGTTCGGCACTGGTTACTTCTACATCCCGGGCACTGAAACCTGCCTCAAGGTCGGTGGTTATGTCCGTTTCGAAGTTGGCTTTGGTGAAGACACGAATAGCTTCAACAACGGCGACTGGGATTCCTACAGCCGCGCTCAGCTCGACTTCACTGCAAAGTCCGACACCGAACTCGGCACGCTGACTTCGGTTGCTTCGGTTCGTTTCGAAGCCAACCAGGACGTTGGCTACACGTCCAACGGCAGTGCCAATGGCGCCTATATCAACGAAGCCTATATCCAGCTCGGCGGTTTCCGCGTTGGTCGCTGGTTGAACTGGTGGGATGCCAACGACCTTCCGGGCGAACTCGACAACCTCGGTTCGAACCGTCTGCAGTCGATCTCCTACACCTATACCGGCTCGGCCTTCACGGCTGGCATTCAGGTTGACGAACTGTCGCGTCTTCAGGGCGTTGGCGGACAGAACGTCGGTATCGAGGCTATCATCCAGGCAGCGATCGGTCCGGCCAAGCTCGAACTGCTCGGTTCTTATGACTTCGGTGCCGAAGACGGCGCTGTCCGTGCGATCGGCTCTGTTGCGGTTGGTCCAGGCACCTTCTACCTCTCCGGCGTTTGGTCGTCGGGTGACAATGCCTATTACGGCGTAACCGACACCGGTGCTGGTGAAGCAGCTGTAGCTGTTGCCTATTCCTTCAAGGCGACCGACAAGCTCGAAATCATTCCGGAAGCCCAGTACATCTGGAACACGGAAGTTGATGCAGATGGCGACTTCTTCGGCGATGATGCCTGGGGCGCTGGCGTTACCGTCAACTACCAGATCGTCGAAAACTTCGCTGCCAAGGTTGCTGTAAACTATCAGGAAATTGGCGACGAAGATGGCACGGTACAGGGTATCGTCCGCCTGCAGCGCGACTTCTAATCTGATTTGATCGGATTGAGCTTAGAAGCCCGGCCTCGTGCCGGGCTTTTTGTTTTGATGACTTCGCCTGCAACAGGGATGGCTGTTGGAACTAGGTCCGCGTCGTCTCTTGTTTGAAGATGAGAAGATCAGGCTCGATGAGGCCGCGGCCTGCTTATCGCCGCCCGAACCGCAAATCCGCTTCGATATCCGCCTTCTGCCCAAGCCTCACCTTGTAGACCTGATAGTTCTCCATCACCCGCTGCACGTAATTGCGGGTTTCGGGGAAGGGGATGCGCTCGATCCAGTCGACCACCTCATCGAGGGATTTGCTGCGCGGGTCGCCATAGCGGGTGATCCACTCGGGCACCCGTTTCGGACCGGCATTATAGGCGATGAAGGTGAGGATGTAGGAGCCGCCGAACGCGTCGATCTGTTCGCCGAGATAATGTGCGCCGAGCGTGGCGTTGTAGCCCGCATCCGTGGTCAGCTTTGCTGCCGCATAGGTGAGGCCGTGCCGCTTGGCGACGCCCTGCGCCGTGCCGGGCAGGATTTGTAAGAGGCCGCGGGCATTGGCAGGTGAAACCGCGCCCGGGTTGAAGGCGCTTTCCTGGCGGGCTATCGCATAGGCGAGCGCCTTGCCGGAACTTTCGATATCGGCACCGGCCGGGATGACGCCGATCGGGAAGGCGAGCGCGGCTACATCGATGCCGCGGCTGAAAGCCGTCTTGCCGATCTGCAGCGACAGGGCGTGATTGTCTTCCGATTCGGCCCTTGCCGCGAGGATCGCAAGCTCTCCCGGGCTGGTCATTTCTTCCGCCAGCGCGCGATAGAGTACTGCGGCGCGTTTGCCATGGCCGGCATCTTCGAGCCTTGCGATCGCCCGGACGGCTTCGCGGCTTTCGAAATTCTGCCGGTCGGCTCCACTCGCGGTCGGATAGGTGACGTCGAGCGACTTGAGGTCGAGACGTGCGGCGGCAAGTTGGCCATAGAACGTGCTGGAGAAATGCGCCGCCTTGGTGAAAAACTCCTTGGCGCTGCCCGGCCCGCCGTCTTCCGCCGCGCGGCCGAGCCAGTAGAGGGCGCGCGACGCTGAAAGCGGCTTGTTCGAGGTCTCGAGGATCTTGCGGAAATGTTTCTCGGCGGTTGCCGGCTCATGCAGCGCCCGCAGCGCATACCAGCCAGCGTGGAATTCCGCATCGACGATATCGGTGGAGGATGCGGCAACATAATTGGCCGCGGTCCGGTAGGCGAGCTTGAACTCGCCCTGATCGGCAAGGCCGCGCGCCACGATGCGTCGCTCGTTCCACCATTCCGTCGTGTTGACCAGTTTTGCCGCGTCGCGCGGGGCCTTTTCGAGCAGGTCTGCCGCGTCCCGGTATTTGTCCTGGCGCCGCAGATATTCGACGCGGGCGAAGAGATAGCCGGCATCGTCCTTCAGGGAACCGTCGATGCCGTTCAGCAGCGCCTCGGCATTCTTGGCATTGCTGATGACGGCGGTCCAGGCCTTGTAAAGCGATTGCGCCTTGGCGAGATCGCCGAAGCGCTTGGCCTGTGCCGCACGCCCCTTGTACATGAGGAAGTCCATCCGCGCTTTATGGTCGGCGGCGGTGAAAAGCGCGGAAAACTCGGCGAGGATCTTGTCCTCGGTCGGCTTGTCGAGCGTTTCGGTGAACCAGATCTGACGCAGCGGGCGGGCGGCCTCCGCCTGCCTGGCCGATGCGACGAGCGCGCGGGCGAGGATGAGCGTGCCCTCGGTCGTTTCCGGACGGGTTGAGCCGAAGGCCGCCAGCACTGTCGGAGCGGGCGGATTTTCGCGATAAAGAGCGCGTTCGGAATTGGCGCGCAGGCCCTTCAGACCCGGCCAGCCCTTCAGTTCCGTCTGGGCTGCCGCGATCTCGCCCGACGGCACGCCCGGCGCGCCGGAGGTGGCGATCGCCCAGGTGAGGATATGCCGGTCGAGCGAGCCTTCGGCAAGAGCGTTGCGTGTGGCAAGGGCGGCGGCGATGTCATTGCCGGCAAGCGCGTCGAGCCCTGCTTTCAACTGGGGAGCAACGACAAGCGGATCCGTCCGCGGGATCGTGCCGGTGACGTCCGGCACCGGCATCGCGGCGGGCATGGGCATCGCGACCGGATTTTCGGGCTTCATATAGGGAAGGGGGGCCATGCTTTCGGGCAGCGATGCGGCAAATGCATGCATGCTCGCAGCGCCGAGCCCCAGTGCTGCGAGGATCAGAACAGGCCTGTACATCCGGTAACTCGCGAAAATAGTCGTCCCCTTATTAGCCGCCAGCCACGTTAACGAAAGCTTACCGCATTTATGAAAATGCGCGGTTTCTTATATGAGATTCCATATGAAATCCCTGGCACTTGCGCTTGTCGCCGCTTTCCCGCCGCTTTATGGTGCGCGACCTGAAAGGCTTTCGGGAAAAGGTCGACTGCGTCGCGGCCCGTCCAAAATTGTCGAGAGCCCTCATAATCATGGATTGCGGCAGCAGAATGGACGCTGCCGACTGGGAGTTTTGCATGTTCAAGGGATCGATGCCCGCGCTGGTCACTCCGTTCACTGCCGATGATGCGGTGGATGAGCAGGCTTTTGCCGCGCATGTGGATTGGCAGATCGTCGAAGGCAGCAGCGGTCTGGTGCCTGTCGGCACCACCGGTGAATCGCCGACGTTGAGCCATGACGAGCACAAGCGCGTCGTGGAACTCTGTATCGAAGTCGCGAGGAAGCGGGTGCCCGTTATCGCCGGTGCCGGTTCCAACAACACGCGCGAGGCGGTGGAGCTTGCCGTGCACGCGGAAAAGGCCGGCGCCGATGCCGTCCTCGTCGTGACGCCCTATTACAACAAGCCGACCCAGAAGGGCCTGATCGCGCATTTCTCGGCGATCGCGCAAGCGACGAAGCTGCCGATCATCATCTACAACATCCCGCCGCGTTCGGTCATCGACATGTCGCCGGAAACGATGGGCGCGCTGGTGAAGGCGCACCGGAATATCATCGGCGTCAAGGATGCGACCGGCAAGATCGAGCGCGTCTCGGAGCAGCGCATTACTTGCGGCAAGGATTTCGTGCAGCTCTCGGGGGAGGACGCGACGGCCCTCGGCTTCAACGCCCACGGCGGCGTCGGCTGCATCTCGGTAACGGCCAATGTCGCACCGCGCCTCTGCGCGGAATTCCAGGCGGCGACGCTTGCGGGCGATTATGCCAAGGCGCTCGAATACCAGGACCGCCTGATGCCGCTGCACAAGGCGATCTTCCTGGAACCCGGCCTCTGCGGCGCCAAATACGGCCTCAACAGGATCCGCGGCATGAACCGCACGGTCCGCTCGCCGCTGGTCTCGACGCTGGAACCCGCAACCGAGGCGGCGATCGATTCCGCGCTGCGCCACGCCGGGCTCCTGAACTGAGACACATCCGCGCTCGCCGCTTCACTTTCGGCATCGGCCGCATTACATAGACAAGTAACCCCGCTCATAGCCCATGGGCGGGGATTTGTTTTCAGATAAGGGCGGAACGGAATACACCCATGGCCCCCAAAGGCAGCCAGCGCACGGTCAACAAGATTGTCGCGGAGAACCGCAAGGCCCGCTTCAACTATGAAATCATGGATACCTACGAGGCCGGCCTGGTCCTGACCGGGACCGAGGTCAAGTCTTTGCGCGAAGGCAAGGCCAATATTGCCGAATCCTACGCCTCCGACGAGGGCAACGAGATCTGGCTGATCAATTCCCATCTGCCTGAATATCTGCAGGCCAATCGTTTCAATCACGAACCGCGCCGCCGCCGCAAGCTCCTGCTCTCCAAGCGCGAGATCGGCCGCCTGCGCGCCGGCATCAACCGCGAAGGCATGACGCTGGTGCCGTTGAAAATCTATTTCAACGAAAAAGGCCGCGCCAAGCTCGAACTGGCCCTCGCCAAGGGCAAGAAGCTGCACGACAAGCGCGAGACGGAGAAGGAACGTGACTGGAACCGCCAGAAGTCGCGGCTTCTGAAGTCGAACTGATTAACCGCGCAACTGCCGCCCCGCCGTTTCTTCCCATGGCGATCATGAACTTCCATGCCTCCCGGCCGTTAAGGGAGACACCAGGGAGTTTTCGTGCGGAAGACAAGCTATCCGGATATCATCATCGGTGCGATCGAGCGCCGGCGGATCATCGAGCTCCGCTACAAGGACGTAAAGCGCAGGGTGCGGCCGCATATCCTCGGTTATGTCGGGGAGGGCGCACTCGCCCTCAGCGCCTGGCAGATCGCCGGAACGGGTTCCGGGTGGCGTCTGTTTCACGTCGATGACATCGTCGATTTGACCGAGACAGAGGCGGGCTTCCGCAGCCCTGTTCGCGGATATAATCCCAACGATCCCGCCTTTTCGCGCATCATCCAGCGGCTGTGAAATCCTCGTACTAGGAACAAAATCCGCATCCACCCGTTGCGTGTGATCTTGTGAGCGTGAGCGGGCGATGACGCGAAAGAAAATCCTGACCTATGGCATGCTGGTGATCGGCTTCGGCGCCGCCGGATATCTGCTCTATCATACGTTCCGTGACTTCACGTTGTCCGAAATCATCGAATCCTTCCGGGCCATCCCGACCGTCAACCTGTTGATGGCACTCCTCTTCGCCTTCGGGTCCTATCTCTGCCTCTCGGGCTTTGATTGGGCCGGCGTGCGTTATGTGAAGAACGACCTCGCATATCCAAAGATCGGCCTTGCCTCGTTCATCGCGCTCTCGATCGGCCAGAGCGTCGGTCTTTCGGGCTTGAGCAGCGGCGCGCTGCGTTACCGCTATTATGCCCATTGGGGCATGAGCACCGAGGACGTGGCGAAGATCGTGCTGCTGTCCGGCGTCACGGTCGGTATCGGCATGGCGATGCTGTCGGGCATCGTCATGGTCCTCAACCCGAAGGATGCCGCTTCGGTGTTGGGCCTGAGCGAGGCCGTAATCATCGCGATCGGTTTTGCCTGCCTTGCCGCAACAGCCGGTTACCTTGCACTCGCGGCCTTTGTCCGTACTCCGCTGAAGATCCGTTCCTGGACCTTCGAAATGCCGACTTTGACGATTGCTATTGCCCAGGTGGTGATCGGCACGATCAATTTCGCGCTGGTCTCGGCCTGCCTGCGCGAAGTCATGGCCGCCAGTGCCGACGTGAGTTATCTGAAAGCCGCCACGGCCTTCGTGCTCGCCAACCTGGCGATTTTGATCACCCATGCGCCGGGCGGTCTCGGTGTCCTGGAGGCGACCGTCCGCCATGTCATGGGAGACCAGGCCTCGATCGGCTCGCTGGTCGCCTTCCGGGTGATCTATTTCTTCATCCCGTTCTTCATCGGCTTGCCGCTGGCCTTGATCGTCGAAGCAATTTTCCGGGCCAGGAAGGCGAGGCGGCAGTCTCATTCCGGGCTTGAATTCACCGAACCGGCAGCGACGTGACCCGCCGAAGGCGTCGTCCACGGTCGGAGCTTCTAACCTTTCCTCACCACCATCCGCCGCTCATGTTCCAACAGCCAGCGCTTGCGCCACAGCCCGCCGCCATAACCGGTGAGGCTGCCGTCGGCGCCGATCAGCCGGTGGCAGGGAATGACGATGGCGATCTGGTTGGCGCCGTTGGCGCCCGCCACCGCGCGCGTGGAGGAGGGGAGGTTGAGTTCGGCCGCGACCATTCCATAGGTCGTCGACACCCCGACCGGGATCGCCCGTAACGCCTCCCAGACCCGGCGCTGGAAAGGTGACCCGTGCCCGGCAAGCCGTGTCTTGAAGCCCAGATCCGCGCCGGCAAAATAGGCCCTCAGCTCCGTCTCGATCTGATCGATCGGCGGATGGCGTCCCATGACGATGCCGCTGCCGGTAAACCTTTGAAGTTTCCTGATCTCCGCCGGCAGCGCCTTGCGCTCGGCGAATTCGAGCAGATGCAGCGAGTGCTGATCGGCAATCGCCATCATCGGCCCGATCGGCGTTTCGATCCAGTCGGCCCGCAGCAGGGTCTTGGTCCGCAGATTGGCGGGTGCCGCACCGAACAGCTTGGTCACCGCGCTGCGAAAACCGCTGCCGGATTCATATCCGGCATCGAGCTGAGCATCGAGAACGCTCGCACCCTCCTTCAGCGTTTCGGCCGCCTTGCCCATCCGTCTGAGCCTCGTGATTTCGAGGAAGCTCATGCCGAACTGCCGCTTGAAGGCGCGCCGCGCGGTCGACGGATCGATACCGAGCGAAACGACATCCTCCTCGCTCCAGCGACGGAAAGGTTCCGTATCGAGCGCCGAAAGCAACCGCGTCACCATCGGATCCGCCGCACCCAGCTTCAGCATCGGCCGGCAGCGGCTGCAGGGTCTGAAGCCGGCCTCCAGGCATTCGGCGATCGTCTCGAAGAAACTGGTGTTTTCCCGCTTCGGCTTGCGCGCCGGGCAGGTCAAGCGGCAGAAAATACCGGTCGTCTTCACCGCCGCCCAGGCAAAACCTTCATAGCAGGCGTCGCGGGCGACCAGCGCTTCGTAAAGAAGATCATCGGAAGGGCGTTCGAAAAGCATGGACCTTTTCTAACCCAGAACGAAAAAAGGCGCCGCCGAAAAACGGGCGCCTATTCTTCTTTTGATATCTGTGGTGTGGCCCGGATCAGGGATCCGTGGCTTCGGCCGGTTCTGCAGGACGAACCGCGCGTTCGGAGGGGTCGCGACCGACTTCCGCCTTCAGCGATACGAGGTCGATGAAATGATCGGCCTGGCGGCGCAGGTCGTCGGCGATCATCGGCGGCTGGGTTGCCATGGTCGAAACCACGGAAACCTTGCGACCTTTGCGCTGCAGGGCCTCCACCAGTGTTGTGAAGTCGCCGTCGCCGGAAAACAGCACGAGATGGTCAACGGTTTCCGACTGTTCCATTGCATCGATCGCAAGCTCGATGTCCATGTTGCCCTTGATCTTGCGGCGGCCCATCGAGTCGGTAAACTCCTTGGCGGGCTTGGTGACGACCTTGTACCCGTTGTAGTCGAGCCAGTCGATCAGCGGCCGGATCGAGGAGTATTCCTGGTCTTCTATCAACGCGGTATAGTAATAGGCGCGTAGAAGATAACCGCGTTTCTGAAAGGCCTTGAGCAACTTACGGTAATCGATGTCGAAGCCGAGGCTTTTCGAAGCGGCGTAAAGATTTGCGCCGTCTATGAAGAGAGCAATCTTCTCCCTTGGGTCAAACATGTGGTCTCCATCCCCTTTTCTTATGAACCTGCTTGGCAGGTGGAGGCCTGGTCAATATAAGCCGAACCAAATCTCCGGAATAATCCACTAC
The DNA here is from genome assembly GCF_000732195.1 of Neorhizobium vignae. Taxonomy (GTDB): domain Bacteria; phylum Pseudomonadota; class Alphaproteobacteria; order Rhizobiales; family Rhizobiaceae; genus Neorhizobium; species Neorhizobium vignae. The sequence continues at coordinate 309,287 of NZ_JNNU01000005.1, read as the reverse complement.
ATTACGAACTATTCATATAACTGTCATTTATGGCACGATTCGTAATAATCCAAGCAGCTTGAGGTTGAAATTGGCGGGCGCCCCCAGAAGACGCGGCGCACCTTGTCAAAAGTCAATTCTCAGGAAAAACTTGAATTTGCCGCGCAATGCCTGTATCGGGCGTATCAATTCCGAAAATCACTGATCAAAGGACAGGCAATGGCCCGTGTCACAGTAGAAGATTGCATTGACAAAGTCGACAACCGGTTCGAACTGGTCCTGCTCGCGAGCCACCGCGCCCGCCAGATCTCGCAGGGCGCTTCGATCACCATCGACCGCGACAATGACAAGAATCCTGTCGTCGCTCTTCGCGAAATCGCCGACGAGACGCTTTCGCCGGACGACCTCAAGGAAGACCTCATCCATTCGCTGCAGAAGCATGTCGAAGTCGACGAGCCCGAACCCGATCCGGCTTCGCTGATCGCTGCCGGCGGCGTTGCCGTCGCCTCCGATCGCGACGAGGAAGACGACGCTCCGGAAACCGTCACCTTCGACCAGATGTCGGAAGAAGAACTGCTTGCCGGCATCGAAGGTCTCGTACCGCCGGAAAAGAGCGACGATTACTAAGCGAAACATTCGCTTCGCAAGTTTTCGTTCATTCTCTCGCCCTAATCTGCTTGAATGTTTTATGATGGCTGCGCCAACCTATCCGGTTGGCGCGCCATTTTCTTTTCGTCCGGTGCCCATTCGCAGGCACCGAAGCGGTATCGAGGACATTTTTCAGGATGATGCGGCAATACGAGCTGGTGGAACGGGTTCAGAAGTACAAGCCCGAAGCCAACGAAGCTCTGCTCAACAAGGCCTATGTCTACGCCATGCAGAAGCATGGTCAGCAGAAGCGCGCGAGCGGCGACCCCTATATTTCCCATCCGCTCGAAGTCGCCGCCATCCTCACCGACATGCATCTCGACGAGTCGACGATCGCGGTCGCCCTGTTGCACGACACGATCGAGGATACCACCGCCACCCGCGCCGAGATTGATGAGCTGTTCGGCGAGGATATCGGCCGGCTGGTCGAGGGGTTGACCAAGCTGAAACGGCTCGACCTCGTCTCCAAGAAGGCCAAGCAGGCGGAGAACTTGCGCAAGCTGCTGCTCGCCATTTCCGACGACGTGCGAGTCCTCCTCGTCAAGCTCGCCGACCGCCTGCACAACATGCGCACGCTCGAGCACATGAAGGCCGAGCAGAAGGCGCGCATTTCCGAAGAGACGATGGATATCTATGCGCCGCTTGCCGGCCGCATGGGCATGCAGGACATGCGCGACGAGCTGGAGGAGCTTTCGTTCCGCTACATGAACCCGGAGGCCTACGAAACGGTCACCCAGAGGCTCGCCGATCTCGAGGCTCGCAACGAGGGCCTGATCAAGAAGATCGAGGACGAGCTGCGTGAACTGCTGATCGCCAACGGCCTCAAGGACGCCTTCGTCAAGGGGCGCCAGAAGAAGCCCTATTCGGTGTTCCGCAAGATGCAGTCGAAATCGCTGTCCTTCGAGCAGCTTTCGGATGTCTATGGTTTCCGCATCGTCGTCGCGGACATCCCGTCCTGTTACCGGGCGCTCGGTATCGTCCACACCCGCTGGCGCGTCGTGCCGGGCCGCTTCAAGGACTATATCTCGAACCCGAAGCAGAACGACTACCGCTCCATCCACACGACGATCGTCGGCCCGTCCCGCCAGCGTATCGAACTGCAGATCCGCACCCAGCTGATGCAGGAGATCGCCGAATACGGCATCGCCGCGCATGCGCTCTACAAGGACGGTAGGGGCGGGGAGCTGCTGCCAAAGGAATCCAATGCCTATTCCTGGCTGCGCCACACGATCGAGTCACTGGCCGAGGGCGACAATCCGGAAGAATTCCTGGAACATACCAAGCTCGAACTGTTCCAGGACCAGGTCTTCTGCTTCACGCCGAAGGGCAAGCTGATCGCGCTGCCGCGGGGCGCCACTCCGATCGACTTCGCCTACGCGGTCCACACCAATATCGGCAACACCACCGTCGGCGCCAAGATCAACGGCCGGATCATGCCGCTGGTGACGAGGCTCAACAACGGCGACGAGGTGGAAATCATCCGCTCCGGCGTGCAGGTGCCGCCCGCTGCCTGGGAAGAGATCGTCGTCACCGGCAAGGCGCGCTCGGCAATCCGCCGCGCTACCCGCATGGCGATCCGCAAGCAATATGCCGGCCTCGGCCACCGCATCCTGGAGCGCACCTTCGAGCGCGCCGGCAAGGTCTTTGCCCGCGATACGCTGAAACCGGCTCTGCACCGGCTTGCCCACAAGGATGTCGAGGATGCAATCGCCGCCGTCGGGCGCGGCGAGCTCTCCTCGCTCGACGTGCTGCGCGCGGTCTTTCCGGATTACAAGGATGAACGCGTCACGGTGAAGCCGGCCACCGACGACGGCTGGTTCAACATGCGCAGCGCCTCGGGCATGATCTTCAAGCTGCCGAACCAGCGGCGCGTCTCCCCGGAAGAAATCGAGGCAGGGCCGGATCCGCTGCCGATCCGCGGTCTTTCGGGCAATCTGCAGGTGCGGTTCGCGCCGAGCGGCGCAGTACCCGGCGATCGCATCGTCGGCATCATGGAAAAGGACAAGGGTATCACCATCTACCCGATCCAGGCCTCGGCCCTGCAGCGGTTCGACGACCAGCCGGACAGCTGGATCGACGTGCGCTGGGATTTGGACGAGGCCAACAAGTCCCGCTTCCTCGCCCGCATCGAGGTCAACACGCTCAACGAGCCGGGCACGCTCGCGACCGTCACCCAGACGATTGCCCATCTCGACATCAACATCCGCACGTTGACCATGGGCAGCAACCGCGCCGCCGACTTCTCCGAGATCACCATGGAAGTCGAGGTCTGGGACCTGCGCCAGCTGAACCAGCTGTTGAACCAGATGAAGGATCTCGACTGCGTGGCGAACGTCAAGCGGGTGTACGACTGAGGGGAGGCACTCTTCCTCTTCCCAGCAGGTGGGGAGAAGGAGCCCGAGGCGCTGCCCGCCTGACAATCAGCCCGACACCGTCTCCGCCTGGCTCGCCAGCGGAGCCGCCTCACTTGCATCCCGCACAAACGCCCCCTGGGCGCGCAAGGTCGACTGCAGCTCGGCAATATCCACATCCCGCGGCGCGGCGCCGCGATTGGCCGCAATACCCGCCGCCGCACCCGCAGCCTGGCCTGTCAGCCAGCACTGCGGAATTTCGCGCATGAAGCCGTGGCTGTTCGCATCGCAGGAGATGTGCCGCCCGGCTGCCAGCAGTCCGTCCAGTCTTGCCGGCAAGAGTGCTCCGTAAGGCACGGAAAGAACCGGAAATTTGGGCGACACCGAAGGGCTGACGCCGACTTCGTCGGGCTGGATCGCACCGCCTGCCCACTGGCCCCGTTCGATCCGGGCAGCACCCGCCAGGCGCCGTGTGTGCCGCACGCCGAGCTGCGGCGCGCTGAGCAGCATATAGGCGTCCTTGAACCCCGGTGCATGCTTCTTGAAGAATTCGCAATGCCACTGCATGAACCGGTGCGAGCGGATTTCGACTTCGGTCATGTCGTCGACATTGAGCGCGGAAAGCCCCGATTGCCGAGGCCCGAGGAAGAGCGCGATGTCGTTGCGCCAGGAAACGTAGGGCGTCTGGAAGAACCCGAGCTGGTCGCGTCCGAGCGTATTGAAGTCGGCAAACGCCTGTTCCTGCTCCGATCGGAACGCGAGCCAGGTGGCCATGTCCACGCCGCCGAGCATGAAACCGGTATTCATCGAGTGATGCACGTCACCCTCCTCGATATCGGCCTCGAAACCCGCTCCTGCGCGCGCAAAAACGTCGCCGTCGCCGGTGCAGTCCACCACGACCTTGGCCATGATCCCCTGGCGGCCTTCCTTGCTTTCGAAGATGACGCCCTTTGCCGCGCCGTCCTCGACCACCGGTGTTGCCGCCCAGGAATGGAAGACGATCCGCACGCCCGCCTCGATCAGCATTTCCTGCGAGGTCAGTTTCAGTCTTTCAGGGTCGATCGTCGGCGCCCAGGTGACGATGCCGTGGAAAGCGGACGTGCGCAGCCGCCAGTATTTCGCCAGGTCGGCGTCCCGCTGTCCCCACAGGCTCCTGTCAGGCCCGGCGACGGCTTCAGGGGGAAGACGGCCGAGAACCTCCTCGGCAAATCCGCGAATGACCTGACGCCCGTCCCAGTCGGTCATCCGGTCGATCCAGATCACCACGCCCCCGGTGGAAAGCCCGCCGAGGTGATTGTAGCGCTCCAGCACCACGACCTCCGCGCCGGTTCGCGCAGCGGCGAGCGCTGCGGCGGTTCCGGATGGTCCCCCACCCACGACCAGCACGTCGCAGCGATGATAGACCGGGATATCGCGGGCCTCTTCCCTGAGGAAGCCCTCGCCGTTGCGACGGGGGAAGACATACTGCCCTGATTCAAAAATGTCGGAACTCAGGAAGCGGTTCTCGTTCTGGCGTATCTCCTTCACCGATACGTTGCGATCATTCATGGCATCCTCCTCATTTCCGTCGGCCGTCGCGCCCGACAAGTCCGAGGAGGATTTAGCCAAGGAAAAGGCTGCTCGGAAAGACACCAATCCGCCGATAGAGCTTTCTCGATTCAGGCGAGAATCGGCCCCGTCGAGCGGGCGAAGGACCCCGGTTGAAGGCGTCGAACCCGGAGCCGACCGTGGTCAACCGGCCGATGCGGCCGTGAAAACAGCCAACTGGGCGGCGAAAGCACGCTTGTATGCAGGCCGCGCTTCGCCGCGGACGACATAGGCGGAGAGGTTCGGATAGTCGTCCAGGATATCCGATGACGCTTTCAACCTGATGAGCACCGACACCATCAGAAGGTCGCCGGCACTGAATTCGCCATCGAGCCAGTCGGCGCTGCCAAGGTGGCGGGAAAGATCGGCCAGCCGTGTCCGGATGGTGTCGTCGAGGGCGCGCAGACGCTTCTCGTACCAGGGCTCGTCGCGCTCGAGAATCCTGGCGAGGCTGCGGTCGAAGATCGGCGGCTCCACGGTGTTGAGCGCGGCAAACATCCATGCGATCGCCCGCGCCCGGGCATTCGCATCGTCCGGCAGCAGGCATCCGTGGCGTTCCGCGATATGGAGCACGATCGCTCCCGACTCGAAGAGTGCGAGGTCGCCTTCCTCATAGGTCGGAATCTGCCCGAAAGGCTGAATCGCCAGATGCGCGGGTTCCTTTATCGCCTTGAACGAAACGAGGCGAACCTCGTAAGGTTGTCCCGCTTCCTCGAGCGCCCAGCGAACGCGCATGTCGCGTGCCAGCCCTCTGCCGCGGTCGGGTGATCGTTCGAAGGCGGTAATCGTAATGGTCATCGTCGTCCTCCATGGCTTGTCCGTCTTGAAGACGGCCCGCTAAACGAGATTCCGACATGTTTGCCCGAAATAATGCCTGCGATCATACCAAACACGCTCGAAAGCGCACGGTCTCTCTGCATGAGAGGAGGCTTCTCCGCCTGGTGTAACCGGCAAACTCGGGCGTTCGCCCATTTCCTGCGCATCCCGATTAACCTGCCATGCTTCCCACGCAAGGCTGCCCGGCGGTTGCTGCGTTGGTAAAGCATGATGTGGCGACTTATATTGCTGCAGTGCAATATTAGAAAGAAAGAAGGCATCATGTTTAACTCAGTACGCAAGTTCGCCCGCGCTTTCCGCGTCCCCACCACCCAGGACCGTGAAGTCGCTTACCTGAACGAAGCAAACGACCGGATCGACCTCGAATACCGCATGCGTCAGATCGACCGCGGCATGTTCCGCAAGTCGTCCTTCTAAGCGATACGCTCCGATCAGCCACCCGTTCGCGTGGAAATGACGCCGCGCGGCTGTTGCAGGTCTTACCGCGTCGATGCTACCGGTGACCGAATCACCTCTGCGAAAGCCGCTCTTATGCAGGGCCGGCCAATTTTCGCCATCATCTTCGGCTTGGGCTAAAGCCCGTTCGACCGAAGATTCCCGCAGCTGACGGATGAATATCCCGCTGCCGAACCAGATGCGCACTCATGCCGTTTCGCCGCCGTACACCGCTTGGAATTCGTCAAAGACTGCGCCGTGCCGTCCTGCCTCCCAAGGGCTTTCGCCGCGTCCTCGAATATTATCGCCTCAAGGTGATGCGCATCGGCGGTTCGCCGCATGCGGTTGCGGCGGGGCTTGCGATCGGTGTCGTCAGCGCCTGGACACCGTTTCTCGGCCTCCACATCCTGCTTGCGATCCCGCTTGCCTATCTCTTCGGCGGCAGCATGATCGCCGCGGCGCTCGGCACCACCTTCGCCAATCCCATCACCTGTCCGATCATCTGGCCGCTCACCTGGAAGCTCGGCGAGACGATGCTTGGCCACGACGCCGCGGGTCATGACAGTCTCGATCTCAGCAGGTTGTTTCACCACCTCGATGTCTCGCAACTCTGGCGGCCGATCCTGGAGCCGATGCTGATCGGTTCCCTGCCGCCCGGCATCCTGTGCGGCTTGGTTTTTTATGCCGTCACTTATCTGGGCGTGCGCAGTTTCCGCAACCGGCGGCTGGAACGCTTGACGGCGCGGGCCGGAGCACTCAAGTCAGTATAGGACTGACGAGAACCGGCCGGGGCGCCGCGAGGAAGATTTCATGATCATCGGCATGGGTAGTGACCTCATCGACATAAGACGCGTGGAGAAATCGATCGAACGGTTCGGGGAGCGTTTCACCCATCGCTGTTTCACCGAGATCGAGCGGGCGAAATCCGACCGCCGCCAGAACCGGGCGGCCTCCTATGCCAAGCGTTTCGCCGCCAAGGAGGCGTGCTCCAAGGCGCTCGGCACCGGCATCGCGCACGGCGTGTTCTGGAAGGATATGGGGGTCGTCAATCTGCCCGGCGGGCGGCCCACCATGGTGCTTACCAATGGCGCCGCCGAACGTCTCGCGAGCATGATGCCGGCAGGCCATGAAGCGGTTATTCACATCACCATCACCGACGAATACCCTTATGCGCAGGCCTTTGTGGTGATCGAAGCGCGCCTCGCGGCCTAATCGACCATTGCCGCCGCTTTGCGAAGGGTTTAGAGAACGCAAAACCGCTGGCAACAGCCGAGCCGAACAGAAAGACGTCAAACGTGTCCGACAAAGCCGAGACCAAGTCGCAGAACAGCCTCTGGGAAAACATCAAGGTCATCATCCAGGCTCTCCTGCTGGCAATGGTGATCCGCACCGTGCTGTTCCAGCCCTTCACCATCCCGTCCGGCTCTATGATGCCGTCCCTGCTCGTCGGCGACTATATCTTCGTCAACAAGTTCGCCTACGGATATTCGAAATATTCGCTGCCGTTCTCGCCCAACCTGTTCTCCGGCCGTATCCTGGAATTCAGCGAACCCAAGCGCGGCGACGTCATCGTCTTCCGCCTGCCGAGCCATCCGGACATCGACTATATCAAGCGCCTGATCGGCCTGCCGGGCGACCGCGTCCAGGTTACGAATGGCGTATTGTTCCTGAACGGCAAACCGGTTCCCAAACAGGGCGACGGCACCTTCACCTCCGATTACAGCCTCGATCCGGGCACCGACGTGCCGGTTTTCCGCGAAACGCTCGACAACGGCGTCACCTATGACACGCTCGACCATTCGCCGGTTTCGCGCGGCGACAACACCCAGGAATTCGTCGTCCCGGCCGGCCACTATTTCTTCATGGGCGACAACCGCGACAACTCGCTCGACAGCCGTTTCGACGTGGGTTACGTGCCCGCCGAGAACCTGGTCGGCCGCGCCAGCGTCATCTTCTTCTCGCTCGGCAACGACACCTCGTTCCGTGAAATCTGGAAATGGCCGGCGAACATGCGCTGGGATCGGATTTTCAAGGTCGTTCGGTGATGAAGTCGAAGACGCTTTCGGCGGAGGAACGCGGTCAGCTTGAAAAAGCCATAGGTCATGAATTCGCCGACAAGCAATGGCTCGACCGGGCGCTTACCCATGCGAGCACCGGGTCGGCCAAGAGCGCGAACTACGAACGGCTGGAATTCCTGGGCGACCGCGTGCTCGGCCTCTGTGTCGCCGAACTGCTGTTCAAGACGTTCCGCACCGCCGCCGAAGGAGAGCTTTCCGTACGTCTGAACCAGCTGGTCAGTGCCGACAGCTGCGCTTTGGTCGCCGACGAACTCGAGCTGCATCGGTTCATCCGTACCGGCGCCGACGTCAAGAAGCTGACCGGCAAGCGGATGATGAACGTGCGCGCCGACGTGGTCGAAAGCCTGATTGCCGCCCTCTATCTGGATGGTGGGCTGGAAGCCGCCCGCGGCTTCATCATCAGGTACTGGGAAGGCCGCGCCACCCGCGCAGACGGCGCGCGGCGCGATGCCAAGACCGAGCTGCAGGAGTGGGCGCACGCGAAATTCGGCCTGACCCCCGCCTACCGGGTGGACGAACGGTCCGGCCCGGATCATGATCCACGCTTCACGGTGACGGTTGACGTTCCGGGCGTGGCGCCGGAGACCGGCGTGGACCGTTCCAAGCGCGCCGCCGAACAGGTGGCCGCCACCAAGATGCTCGAACGCGAAGGCGTGTGGCAGAAACCCTCTGCCGAACAATGAATTGGACACCATGACCGAGAACGACAACAATACCGGTGAAGAGAACGCAGCCGGCCAGACATCCGCCGGTGCAACCCATTCCGGCTTCGTGGCGCTGATCGGCCCGACCAATGCCGGCAAATCGACGCTTCTCAACCGGCTCGTCGGCGCCAAGGTCTCGATCGTCAGCCACAAGGTGCAGACGACGCGCGCCATCGTGCGCGGCATCGCCATCCACAACAACGCCCAGATCGTCTTCATGGATACGCCCGGCATCTTCAAGCCGCGCCGCCGGCTGGACCGCGCCATGGTGACGTCGGCCTGGGGCGGCGCCAAGGATGCCGACCTGATCCTTCTCCTGATCGACAGCGAACGCGGCATCCGCGGCGACGCCGAGGCGATCCTCGAAGGCCTCAAGGACGTCCACCAGCCGAAGATCCTGGTCCTGAACAAGATCGACCGCGTCCGCCACGAAGACCTGCTGAAGCTCACCGCCACGGCCAACGAAGCCGTGCCGTTCGAGCGCACCTTCATGGTGTCGGCGACCACCGGTTCCGGCTGCGACGACCTGATGGATTATCTGGCCGACAAGCTGCCGGAAGGTCCCTGGTATTATCCGGAGGACCAGATCTCCGACCTGCCGATGCGTCAGCTGGCGGCCGAGATCACCCGCGAAAAACTCTTCCTGCGCCTCCACCAGGAACTCCCCTATGCCAGCCATGTCGAGACGGAGAAGTGGGAGGAACGCAAGGACGGTTCGGTGCGCATCGAACAGGTGATCTACGTGGAGCGTGACAGCCAGAAGAAGATCGCACTCGGCAAGAATGGCGACGCCATCAAGGCGATCTCCACCGCTTCCCGCAAGGAGCTCGCAGAGATCCTCGAGCAGCCGGTCCACCTCTTCCTGTTCGTCAAGGTCCGCGAGAACTGGGGCGACGATCCGGAACGTTTCCGCGAAATGGGACTGGAATTTCCGAAGTCCTGAGCACTGCCATATCCGCCTAAGCCGCATGGCGGCGTCAATTCCTCCGAGCGTTACCTGGGGACGGAACCAGGTAGCGGTTTTTATCCATCATTATAATGACTTGCTAACGTAGAGCCGAACATTCAATTTATCGGCAAAGTGGCACGGAGAGTCATGAATGTCGGACTTCGGATCGGGAGAGGAAGACACGGGCCCGGATGATCCGAATTCTCTCGGATTCTACAGTTGGATCGTACCGGAAAACAAGGTGTATGGCGACCAGGTGATCGCCGACATATTCGGCGTTTCCGAAGAGGAACTGGCCGCTGGCGCCCCCATCGAGAAGGTCATCCGCTACGTCAACGAGGGCGACAGGCAACGGGTCGCAAAGGCGATCCACGATGCGATCGTCAGCGGTGGCGCCTACCGGGAAAACTACCGCCTGACCCATCCGGACGGCCGCCGGATCGAAGTCACCGCGAATGGCCGTTGTCTGCGGGATTCCGAGGGCGTCCCGTATATTTATTCCGGCACCGTCGCCATCCAGTCCGCGGCCGCGGCGGTTGCCGCGACCGATCCTCTGGAACGCCATTGCCGCGCCGCTCTCTGGCTCGCCACCAAACGCCGCCAGGTGCTTGCCGCACGTTATCTCACCTCGGCGCTCAACGTGCTCGGCAAATAGGCCTGCGCGTCACTTCTGCCGGTCCATCAGCGCCTTGACTTCCAGGTAGCGGCGGCGGTTGTCCTGGTCCTGCTCGTTGGGTCCGTAGCAGGTGTCGGAAATGCAGAAGCGCTGCAGCCGGAAGGGCGGCTGTCCCTTGTCGAACTCGCACTCGATCTGGTTGGTGAAATCGGTTGGCTTGGCGTCCTCGCGGGTTGAATAGGTAAGCCGCGCGCCAGGTGGATCCAGTTCCGGGAAGGACTGGACGATGCCCGTCTTGATCGACGGCACCAGCAGGAAATTTTTGGCGACGGTGATGCAGGCCTGCTCGAGCTGCTGCGATTGCGCGGCGGCCGGCGAGGAGAAAAGGGTGGCGGGCGTGGCGGCCAGAAGGGCGGCGGCGAAGAGGGCGTATTTCATGAAGACTCCCAAGGGTCATATTGGCGTGGCGAATTTTCGCACAGGAATCCAAATGGAGGCCGATTTGTTCCAGGCAAGCCCAGGGAACCTGCATCTTTGCCGCAGAGCGGCAAAAGCAGAAACCGATTCAGTCCGAATGACTTATGCTCTATTGTTGAATCGGCTCGAAAGGAGCTTGAACAGATACATGCAGTGGCAGGACGAAGCGATCATCATAGGCGTCAAGCGCCACGGCGAGACGAGCGTCATCGCCGAGCTGATGACCCGTGACCGCGGAAGGCATCTGGGCCTTGTCCGCTCCGGCCGTTCGCGGGCGATGCAGCCGGTGCTGCAGCCCGGGAACCGGGTGGAAGTGGTCTGGCGCGCGCGGCTCGACGAACATCTCGGCGAGTTCAAGCTGGAACCGATCCGATTGCGCGCCGCCAAGCTGATGGAGACGGCGACCGCCGTCTACGGCGTTCAGGCGATGGGCGCGCTGCTGCGCCTGCTGCCCGAGCGCGACCCGCACCCGCATCTCTTCGATGCGCTGGACATCATCCTCGATGCCTTCGACGATCCGTCCGATGCCGGCGAGCTTTTCGTGCGTTTCGAGCTCGCGGTTCTGAACGACCTCGGTTTCGGCCTCGACCTCACGGAATGCGCGGCGACCGGCGGACGGGAAAACCTCGTCTACGTCTCGCCGAAAAGCGGCCGCGCCGTTTCCCGCGAGGCCGGCACGCCCTATGCCGACCGCATGCTGGCCCTGCCTGGCTTCCTCGGAGAAGGCGCCGCTTCGGTCGCCGACCGCGACAGCATGGCGGAAGCCTTCCGGCTTACCGGCTATTTCCTGCACCGCCACGTCTACGAACCCCGGGGGCTGACGGAAAACGCCGCCCGCGACGGTTTCGTCCAGGCGGCGCTCAAGGCGCTTTCGAAGGATGCGGAACGCCAAGCCAGCTAACGGCTTGGCCGGCCGCTACTCCGCCGGCTGCAATACCCCCCGGTCCACCGGCTTTTCCTGTATCGGCCAATGTACGGCGGCGGCAAAAATGCCGAGAGCCACGCCGAGCCACCAGACCGGATCGTAGGAGCCGAAACGGTCGTAGAGATAACCGCCCATCCACACGCCGAGGAACGAGCCGACCTGGTGCGACAGGAAGACGAGGCCGCCCAGGAGCCCCAGATGGCGCGTGCCGAACATGATGGCGACGAGCCCGTTGGTCGGCGGCACGGTGGAAAGCCAGAGCAGTCCCATGACGATCGCGAACACGATCACCGAGACCGGTGTTTGCGGCAAGATGAGGAAGGCCGTCACCGCGATCGACCGGGCGATATAGATATAGGCGAGGAAATAGGGCTTCGAATAGCGCTGGCCGATAAAGCCCGCGCCGAGCGAGCCGATGATGTTGAAGAAGCCGATCAGCGCCATGGCGATCACCGCGTAAGCGGGCGCGATGCCGATATCCCCGAGATAGGCCGGGAAATGCGCGGTGATGAAGGCGACCTGGAAGCCGCAGACGAAGAACCCGGCGGTCAGGAGCAGGTAGCTCTGATGAGCGAAGGCTTCCTTCAGGGCCGCACCTACCGATTGCTGGAACTGGCTGTGCGACTGGCTTCCCGAGCTTGCATTGCCGCGCAGCGGAAAGGCGAGCAGCGGCACGATCAGCATCAGCACCGACAGATAGACCAGGCTGTCGGACCAGCCGAAATTGCTGATCAGCGCCTGGCTCAGCGGCGCAAACAGGAACATGCCGGCCGAGCCTGCGGCAGTGCCGATGCCGAACGCCATCGAGCGCTGCTCCGGGGTCACGTTGCGGGCAAAGGCCGAGAGGATGACGCTGAAGGAGCCGGCGGCGATCGCCAGGCCGATCAGCACGCCGCCGCCGATATGCAGCCAGATCGGCGCATTGGCATTGGCCATGATGATGAGGCCGGCGGCATAGAGCACGCCCGACATGGTGAGGACGCGGCCTGTGCCGTATTTGTCGGCAAGCGCCCCGAAGAAGGGCTGGCCGAGCCCCCAGGCAAGGTTCTGGATCGCCATGGCGAGCCCGAAGGTGGACCGGTCCCAGCCGGTGTCGACGAGCATCGGAAGCTGGAAGAAGCCCATGGCCGAGCGCGGACCGAAGGTCAGCATGGCGATCAGGGCGCCGGCGACGATGATCAGCCAGGGCATGGAAGCCGGCCTCCGCGCGGATGGCGATGCAGACGTGGGCATGCGATTCCTCCTCGAAAACAAGAAGAAACCATATCGCGTGCGCCGCTGTTCTTAAAACAACTTTTCCTCAATCAATCCATCACCGTGATTGATGCGGCCCATGCACTTGCGAAAACCGTGCAGCTTGCGATGGGCAGGGCGTCGCAGACGAGGGAAGAGGGCGCGGCAGTCTTGACCCTCCCCCTTGTGGGGAGGGTGGCGGGCAGGCGGGAGGGGTCTTATGAAGACAGAAAACCCGTCCCCACAAGGGGGAGGGGCTCCACGCGCGCCCTTACGGCGTGCCCGGCGGATCGATCACCGGCGGCGCGGCGCGGCCGAGTCGGGCCTCGCGCCAGATGGTGAAGATGCCGGCGCCGATGACGATTGCGACGCCGAGGATCATGTTGGCGGTCATCACCTCGCCGAACACGAAGACGCCGATCAGGCAGACAAAGACCGACTGGATATAGGACATCGGCTGCACGACCACCGCGTCGAGCAGGTTGAAGGCGCGGATCAGAAGGTAATGCCCGCTGATGCCGGTAATGCAGAGCACCAGCATCCACAGCCAGTCGGTGGGCGTGACCTGCGTCCAGTAGAACGGGCCGACGATGGTGATCGTCACCGCGCCGACGATGCCGGTATAGAAAAAGGCCGTGTCGGAGGTATCTGTGCGGCTGGCAAGCCGGGTCATGACCGAATAGAGTCCGAACATCAGCGTCGCGACCATCGGAATGACGATCCGGATGTCGAAGGTGGCGTTAAGCGGGTTGACGATCAAAAGGATGCCGACAAAGCCGATGCCGATCGCCGTCCACCGCCGCCAGCCGACCTTTTCGCCGAGAAACGGCACCGAAAGACAGGCGACCACCAGCGGCGTCGCCGCAAACATCGTGTGGCTGGCCGCGAGCCCGACATGCGAGAAGGAGAAGATCGAGATGACGATCTGCACCGCCAGCAGCGCGCCGCGGGCAGCCTGCAGCCAGGGCCGGCGGGCATTGGCCGCGACCTTCACCCCGCCGGCCGAGCGGCTGGCCAGCGCAAGCGCAAAGCCCGCGAACGCCCAGTAGCGGATCATGGTGATGAAGATCGGCGGATAGGCGCTGCCCAGATGTTTGGAAATCCCGTCCTGCATCGAAAAGATCGTCACCGCCGCGAAGGCGCAGATGAGGCCGGTGGACCGAGGAGTCATGAAGGCAGTCTCTTTCGACAAACCGCCCGAAAACCCGGCCGGCGCATGAGGATCACGCAGCGTATGGTGATGACCCCGTTGTGACCGTTCGGCAAGGGGCCGGACAACCTGCTTTTGAGAATAGCTGCCATGCGTGGGGCGGGGGAGTGGGGTGGTTGGGCCGCGGTGGCGGCTTTGCGCCAATTGCAGTCATATGCGAGCGGCGCCTGGCCGGGCTCCGCTCGCGGATTTTGTCAGACCATCAGCGACCGCCAAAGCGCCGTCTGGCCGCCTGGGTAACCGGAGTATACAGAGCGACGCGGGTCCCTTCAGGGTCAGAGAACTGGACGGTTCGGTTTCCCCAAGGCAGGTCCTTTGGCTCATGCACCACCTCTACGTGGTCTTTCAGTCGTGCGAACTCCGCGTCTACGTCCTGTACCATGAACTCCAGAATAGCCGTTCTATTTGCGCAAGGTTCCGCACTTCCCTCTCTGAAAAGGGCAACAGTCTCAGCGCTGCCTATAGCCAAGGCTGCACCCGGCGTTACGATTTCGGCGAAGACGGGAGCAAGCCATTCTGCATTAAAGCCCGTCAGCAGTTCGTAGAAGGCGACCATCTTCTTGATGTCGGCGGCAACGAGGCGGGTGGATGCAAGTTTCATGATTTTTCCTTGTTGGGTGACGATCTCTTTCTCTGCTTCTGTGACACAGTCGTCCTGACAGCGTTGTGGCAGCAGGAGTCAGCAGCTATGCGAAAAGCGGATCGGTTATTTCAGATCATACAAATCCTGCGACGGTCGCACCGCCCGGTCACATCAGCGCAGCTTGCGGATGAGCTGGAGGTTTCGCAAAGAACGATCTACCGCGACCTCGCACATCTAATCAGTCAGCGCGTTCCCATCGAAGGTGAGGCAGGGTTTGGCTACCTCCTAGATTCGCGATTTGACATGCCTCCATTGATGCTGACTCCAGAGGAGATCGAGGCCGTCTTGCTCGGTGTTCAGATGGTGGGAAAGTTGGGTGACCCCGCGATCACGAACGCCGCCAGGGATGTCATCGCAAAGATTGGATCCATCCTCCCGAACCACCTAGTTCCCTTTATGGCCGATCCTGCAGTCGGTCTGAAACCCATTGAGACTGCTCACGACCTAACGTTCGATAGCCGACCAACCAGGCAGGCGATCAGGGAGGGCCGAAAGATTCAGCTCGATTATTGCGCAGCCAATGGCGAGGTCACTCACCGTATCATCTGGCCCGTGCTTCTGGGCTATGAAGATGGACACTGTCTGTTGATTGCATGGTGTGAAACAAGGCAAGCCTTTCGACATTTTCGCACAGAACGCATCCTCAATCTGCAGGTTCTCGAACAGACGGTAGGCATTGCTCGGCTAAAGTTGAGACAGCAATGGCTTCGATGGCGTGAAAATGAGCTTTCGCGGTCGCGTCCCACTTTATGACCGTTTCGGGCCGAAAGCGGACGAAGGCTCTTCTAAGGCCCAACCAACGCCGCATCGCCCCACACTCACCGCTCCACCAACAACCCCGAAACCAGCGTTAGAAACACCTCCACCGCCTTCTTCGACACCGTGTCCGGGTCTTGCGCATTGGCAATCCAAAGTGCGGCGCTCAGCGTCGCGCCGTTGACGAGGCGGGCGGTGGCTTCGGCGTCGACGGGGCGGATGGTGCCCTGGTCGATGAGCTTCTGAAGGCTGGCGGTCGTCGTGCGAATGCAGGCGCTCTGGTTCGGCCATTGCGACGGGTCGCCAAGCACCGCTGGGCCGTCGAGCAGCATGATGCGCTGGATCTCCGGCTCCAGGGACATCTCGATAAAGGCGACGCATTCGTCGACGAAAGCCTGCCAGGGCGTCTCGGCCCTTGATGAGATGGCGGCGAGCCGGTCGGACATCTCCGCGTCCATCTGCATGATCACGGCCATCAGCAGGCCCTTCTTGTCGCCGAAATGGTGGTAGAGCGCCCCGCGCGTCAGCCCGGCGCCGGCGGTGAAATCGTCCATCGAGGCCTCCGCATAACCTTGGTGCGCAAAGGCGCGCCTTGCGGCGGCGATCAGCTTGGCCTTCGTTTCGGCGATCATTTCCTTGCGCGGCCTGGCTGCGCTCTTCACGCCCGTGCCGGGAGTCATCTCGGTGACGATCTTGTCTGCGATTTTCTCTGCCATGCGGACTCCGGATTATTCGCATACGCACCGTATGCGAATTGACATACGAAACGTATGCGGCTATTTACCTTACATACGCGGCGTATGTAAGTCCTCATTCAAAATAACCCAAGGAGCAGGTTATGCCCAATCCCTATCGCGAAATATTCGCAAGGCCGGGTACGAAAGGTTTTTCCGCCGCCGCTTTCGTGGCGCGGCTGCCGCTGCCGATGACGACGATCGGCCTCGTCGCCATGCTCTCCCAGACGCATGGCGAATATTGGCTGGCCGGCGCGGTTTCGGCCACATTCGCGCTCGCCAACGCCTTCATCTCCCCGCAGGTGTCGCGCTGGGTGGATGCGAAGGGCCAGTCGGCGGTGCTGGTGCCGACGACGTTCGTCACCTTTTTCGCGCTGATCGGTCTGGCCGCCGCCGCTTGGATGCGATGGCCCATCTGGACATTGTTTGCCTTCGCCCTCGTCGCCGGCCTGATGCCGAGCATGATGGCGCTCGTGCGCGCCCGCTGGTCGGAAATCTATCGCGACCGGCCGGAACTGCACACCGCCTTCGCCTTCGAATCCGTCATCGACGAGCTCGTTTATATCTGCGGCCCGGTCTTCGGCATCGGCCTTAGCGTCGCGTGGTTCCCGGAAGCCGGCGTGCTCGCCTCGGCCGCCTTCCTGGCGGTCGGCACGACGCTGTTCGTCGTCCAGAAATCGACCGAACCGAAGGTCGATCCGCAGCGCGTAAAGGGCGGCGGTTCGGTCATGCGGCTGCTTGCCATGTGGTTCCTGGTCGTGCTCTGCGCCGGCATGGGCGTCATCTTCGGCACGGCGGAAGTCTCGGTCGTCGCCTTCTCGGAAGCGCTGGGCAACAAGGGCGCCGCCAGCTATATCCTGTCGGCCTATGCAGCCGGTTCCTTCGTGGTCGGCGTCGTCTTTGGCGCCATCAAGTTCAAGTCGTCGCTCGCCCGCCGGCTGCTCTTCGCAAGCCTGGTTGCCGCCGTCACCACGCTGCCCATGCCCTTTGTCGGCAGCCTGTGGGGCCTGACGGCGGTGATCTTCCTCGCCGGTGCCGCGATCTCGCCGACCTTCATCAGCGCCATGACCCTGATCGAACGCATCGTCCCGTCCTCGCAGGTCACGGAAGGCATCACCTATGCGATGACCGGCATGAGCATCGGCTTTGCCGCCGGCTCCTCGCTCGCCGGCTGGACGATCGATGCCTACGGCGCCTCCAACGGCTTCTGGGTCGCGGTCGCCGGCGGCGCGCTGGCGTTCACGACGATGCTGCTGGGCTATGGTTTGTTGAACCGGCCGGAACGGCAGGAAATGCCTGGGGCGGGGGCTTTGAACCCGGCGGAGTGAACGCAACTCGCACTCGTCCCGCATTGCCGATTGAAGTCCAAGGCCGCTCCCGGTGAGATACCGTGGGCGGCCTCGACGTGTGGCAGGATCCTTGAGGCAGCAGCCTGATTCTGCTACCGCAGCCGGCAATGCCATCGCCTTGGAAATCGGGAAGGATAACGGCTTGTCTCATTCGGATGACATTCTGGAACAGGCCCTGGTCGGACTTGGCGGCATCATGATGAACTGCCGCGATCCCTGGGCCGTGTTCGGCGGCGCGGCCCTGCGCCTGCACGGCGTTCAGGGCGAGCCCGTCAAGGATATCGATGTGCTTCTCTCGCTCGAAGATGCGGCGCGGATCTCGGCCCGTCTCGATCTCGAAAACGAAGCCGATGGCGGCGGCGACCGTTTCCGCTCGCAATTTTTCCTCGGCCTCCGGCTTGGCGACATACCGGTCGAACTCATGGCCGGTTTCAAAGTGTTCTCTAGCGGCCGCTGGCAGGGCGTCGAGGTCGTAGAGCCCGTCCGGATAAAATTTCGGTCGGCCGTCGCCTCCGTCGCCGGCATGGCGGACCTCAAGCGGATCTTCGAACTCTGCGGCCGGCCGAAAGACCTGCAGCGGCTGAAACTGCTGCAGGAAATGTCGGCCTGATCAAGCCCGCCGCTTGATCGCCCAGGCCTCCGGCCGCTCGGCAACCACGCTCGCAACATCGCCGACCTTGATCCGCCCGGTGCCGCGCGGCACGGCGTTCCACCCGAACAGCGGGCCGGGCACGCGCCGGTCGGCGGACATGCGGATGCGGCCCATGGAGGGGATCGGATCGGGCACGTCGCGCGAGCCGGTCTGCTGGTCCTGCGTGGTCATGATGCAGCGGGCGCAGGGCTTGACGAAATCGAAGCGGATGCCGGCGATCTCGATGCCGGTCCAGCCGTCCTCGGCCCAGGGCTGGTCGTGGTCAAGCACGATGTTCGGCCGGAACCGCTCCATGCCGACCGCGCCTTCGCCCTTCGCCGCCATGTCGACATTGAGCGCGGCGAGCGATCCCGTCGTGGTCACCAGCACCTGGTAGCCGTCGGCGAAGGTCACCGGCGAATTGTCGCCCGCCCATTCGGGGCTGGCGACGCGGCGGGCCTGCTCGTCGAAAAACACCAGCCGGATATCCCGCCCGAGCCATTCCGACAGCACCGTATTGGCCGCATCGTCGGCAAGCGCCGCGTTGACGCTCGATTTCCAGACGACCGTCTCCATGCGCCGGTCAGCCGGCGGCCGGGCGACGCGGATCTCACCTTGCCCCTCCATCGCGAAGCGCACGGAATCGGTTTCCGGGTAGACCTCGAGCCTGGCGAGCGGCTGCAATTCCCGCTGGGTGATGAACATGCCGGTCGGATCGACGACCATCATCTCCCGGTCGCCGGGAATGCCCGCGGCCGTGATCTCTGCTTCGTCGAGCGCGATGCCGCGGCCGCTCTTCAGGGGATAGAAATTGAGTTCGCTGATCCGCATGGGAAGTCTCCTTCAAATCTCGTCGATGAAGAGGTCGAGGACCTGTTTCAGCCGCGCGTGCCGCTCGGTGGCAAAAGCCCGCCCCGCGGCCGTCTGGAAGCCGTCGGCGAGCTTGAACAGTTTCACCTCGAAATGGTCGATCGCAAAAGCCTTGTCGTCGAGCGGGCGATGTCTGGCGAGCGGATCGGCCGGGTCGTAGAGGCCGGAGCCCATGCGCCCGGCGATGTAGAAACAGCGCGCCGCCCCCACCATGCCGATCGCGTCCAGCCGGTCCGCATCCTGCAATATCTTCGCTTCCAGCGTCTCGGGCACGATGTTGGCCGAAAAACTGTGCGCCGTGACCGCATGTGCGACTGCCCCGATATCCGCCTTGTCCCAGCCGAGATCGGCAAGGATCACCGACGCTTTCTCGGCCGCCAGCCGCGAAGCCTGCGCCCGCAGCGGCGAGTTCTTCTCCACCGACACGCAGTCATGCAGCAGCACGGCGGCGGCCAGCACCCGCCCGTCGCCACCTTCCTGGGCGTGGATGCGCATCGCATTGCGGAAGACGCGCAGGATATGGGCGATGTCGTGCGAGCCGTCGTCACCCTCGGTCGCATGCGGGATCAGGGTCTCGGCAAGCGCCTCGAAGGGCGAAAAGGCGGCGGCCAGGGAAGCGATAAGCGAAACGGTCACGAGGCGGGTTCCTGGGAATCGGTGGCGGCGGGTTCACCGCCCTTGTTCACCAGAATGCGCTGGTAGAAAAGCCCGATCCCGATCAGCACCGCGCCGAGCCCGATGAACGACAGCGCCCGAAGAATCCCTTCGAGGTTCGACATGTCGACCAGGAACACTTTCACCACCGCGACCAGCACGAGAGCGGCGGAAGCGAGCCGCAGGCTCTTGGCATCGAGCTTCGAACCGATCGCCAGCAGCAACACGCCTATCAGCAGCCAGACCACCGAATAGGTATAGGTCTCGGCGGCCATGAACCCCTTCCAGTCGGCAATGTTCTCGCCCTGCCAGAAACGGCGTACCGAAAGCGTCGCCCATAGGAAACCGAGCACCGCGCCGGCGAGCGCCAGCATGATCACGTAGGGCATCGGCCGCCGCCCGCGGGCGTAATAGGCGACGAGTGCATAGGCGAGGCCGGGCAGAAGATAACCGAGCAGCAGCAGGTTGAGGAAAGGCCAGGAACCGGTGTTTTCGCCGCTGAAATAGGGGTTCAGCGCAAACACATGCAGCGACAGCGCATTGATCGTCGCCAGCACGCCGGCGATCATCGAACCCCAGCGGAAGACAGGGCTCGGCGACTTGAGGTCGAGCGTCATCAATATGCCGGAGAAGCCGACCGTCAGCAGCGTGTAGATCGACTGTTCGCCAAGCGTCGGCACCCGGTCGTCGAGTACGCCGCCGTTCATCGCATGGCGCACCAGCACCGCCACCGTCATCAGGGCGGCGAGCGACGCGAGCGCCTGCATGAGGTTGCGGATGCGGAAATCCGAAGAGTCCTTCAGCAGATAGGCCGTCACGATCGCCAGCAGGGTCGGAATGCCGTAACCTGGCAGAAGCGCGTTGAAGAACGGCGTGGTGCCGAGACTGTTCTGGCCGATCAGCGTCGGCTCCCAGGCGATGCGTCCGAAGACGATCAGGATCGCCGCCGCCATCATCCACGGCAGCGCCGGCCATGGCCGTGCCCGCATGCCGAGCACATAGGCGAAACCCAGCAGGGACAGGAGGATGGTGGTGACGATACCATTGGACAGCGCATGCAGCGCCAGCGTGAAACCGGCAAACGAGCCGGCAACGACCAGATTGGCCGCCCAGTCGATACGCCCATCCGTCTCGTTGCGATCGCGGAACAGCCATTCGGCACCGGCCAGAAGCACGAGGCCGAGACCGACCCCGTAAAGCCCGTGGATCCAGTCGCGCCCGAGATTGCCGAAATTGAGGAAGCTGATCGTCGCCAGCGCCACCGGCACGCCCGACATCAGTACGCTCCAGACCATCGCAAATTCCGGCTCCGTCTTGCGGAAGCGTCTGAGGAACGCAAAGCCCAGCAGGGTAAACACCGCCCCGAGCAGCAGGCTGACCGCGATTTCCGTCGTATAGGTGATGACCGGCAAAGGTTCGTTGCCGACCGGCTGCGGCACATAGGTGTCGAGCAGCGAAATCGCCACGATGGCAAGGCTCAGCACCGCTCCGCCGGCCGCGATCATCGCCGGCCAGACCGCGTAGGCCCGGCTGGCGCCGAGTGCCGCAAGTGCCGCGATCACCGCCGCGGCGGGAAAATACGGATCGATGCCGGTCACCGGGTTGGTCGCCAGCATGGCGAGCGACGGCAGCACCGACATGAACGCCACCGACAGCGTGATGGTCAGCGGCTGGCGCCCGAGCATTCCGCCCCAGCCGGTCTTGACCACCCGGTCCCTGCCATAGACCGAACCCGGCCAGAAGAAGCCGGTGCCGGCGATCATCACGATCAGCGTCAACGTCGGCGGCATCGTATCGAAATCATCCGCGCCGATGGCATAGGCGATCACCCACAGCCCGATGCCGATATTGGCGAGCATCGGCACGATCGTCCATTTGCGGAAGCGCGAGGCGGCATTGACCGCGACCCAGGTAAGGCCGAGGAAGAGAAACAGCGCATTGGCGTTCGGCTCGCCGCTGGCGACGAGGCCGGGCGTCAACAGCGAGGCGAGCAGGCCGAGCCCGGCCAGCGCCTGCCCGTGCAGCAGCGAGAGGGCGATGGTGGCAAACGAGACGAGCGCCAGCAGGACGAAGGCCGGCGTCGCACCGATGAATTGATAGACGCCGTAGGCCGCATAGATCGCCCCGAGCAGCGTCACGGCACCTGCCGCCGTCAGCGCTCCGGGGATCATCGCATTGCTGAACCGGTCGGACACCTGCGGCATCGCCCGGCGTCGCACGATCTCGCCGCCGGCCATCAGGAGGAGGCCGAACAGGCAGGCGAGCACGAGGCGCGCACCCGGTCCGAGCAGCCCGGCTTCGATAGACGCGCGCACGAGAAAGATGCCGCCGAAGGCGAGTGCCACGCCACCGACCCAGACGGGCCAGCGGGCGCCGAGATAACTTTCGAGGTTTTCCTTGGTCTTCGGTTTTGCCGGCGTCGGTGTCCTCGCTACAGCCGGGGCGGGAGCCTCTTCCATGGCAGCAGCCTCTTCGGCAGTCGTGCTCGCTGCGATCGTCTCCTCGGGCAGTGTCTCGGGCGCAGCCGGAGCGGCCTCGGGCATCGGCTCTGCCTGAGCAGGTAGTTCTTCGACGACCGTCTCGGTGATGACGGCGGCCGGCGCCGCCACGGGCGTGGCCGCGGAAACCGGTTGCTGCGCCAGCAGCCCGGCCTTGACCGCCTCCAGCTCCTTTTCGAGCGCGCTCACCCGGGCCGATGTCTTGCGATTGAGGCCCACCATCAGGACCACCAGCAGCAGAAGGAGGATTTCGATCATCGGCACGCTCGCAGGTGAAGAGTTGGGTAGAGCGTTTATACAGTTGCCGGACGAGGGAAGGGAAGAGCCGTTCCACAGCCAATTTCCAATCGGAAGCCTTGGAAACCATTGTCGTTTCGGAGTTCCGGCCGGCCACGCTCGGTGGCCTGCGCCTCCCTTGCGACGTGGTCCGGACGGTTCCAGGTGGAGCGAGGGATCCTGCTGAAAAGATAGGCAGTATCATGTGTGCCAAATCGGCATGTGCCCATGAGGAGGGCGGCATGAAAATATGATTGTTTTATGTGCAGTTTCGACTTGCGCTGCCCCTGAATAAGCGCTTGGATGCAGGCCATCCGAACAAAAAACTCCAGGGGGACGACCTTTCATGATCTCGCGCAGACTGCTTTCAAAACTATCGGCCGTGGCGGCACTGGCGCTTGCTGCCGGCTTTTCCATGCCGGCCGGCCAGGCGCTGGCGCAAACTGCGGTCAAGTTCACGCTCGACTGGAAGTTCGAAGGCCCGGCCGCCGGTTTCCTGCTGGCGCAGGACAAGGGTTACTTCAAGGCTGAGGGCCTCGACGTCACCATCGACACCGGCAATGGCTCCGTCGAGGCCATCCCGCGCGTCGCGACCGGCGCCTACCAGATGGGTTTCGGCGACATCAACTCGCTGATCAAGTTCCTCGACGAGGATCCGAACCAGAAGATCAGGGCCGCGATGATGATCTACGAGCGCCCGACCTTCGCGGTCGTCGGCCGCAAGTCGCTCGGCATCACCACCGACCCGAAGTCGCTGGAAGGCAAGAAGCTCGGCGCGCCGCCGCCGGATGGTGCTTTCGCCCAGTGGAAGGCCTTCAAGCAGGTCGCCAAGATCGACGATTCCAAGATCACGATCGAATCGATCGGCTTCCCGGTCCGCGAGCCGATGCTCGCCCAGGGGAAGGTCGACGCTGTTTTCGGTTTCGCCTTCTCGGTCATCCTCAACCTGAAGGCCCAGGGCATCAAGGATGACGATATCGCCACCATCCTGATGGCCGAAAACGGCCTCAACCTCTATGGCAATGCGGTGCTGATCAACACCGATTTCGCGGCCAAGAACCCGGCCGCCGTCAAGGGTGTCCTGAAGGCGCTCGCCAAGGGTTTTGCCGATGCCGTCGCCAAGCCGGAAGAAGGTGTCGCTGCCGTCCTCAAGCGCAACGAGACGCTCAACAAGGATATCGAACTCGAGCGCCTGAAAATGGCGAATGCGATGAACATCAAGACCCCTTACGTGGTCGCCAACGGCTTGGGCGGTATCGACCCGGCGCGGCTCACCGCCTCCATCGACACGCTGAAAGTCTCCATGGGCCTCAAGGGCAACGTCAAGGCCGACCAGGTCTTCGACGCCAGCTTCCTGCCGGCCAAGGAACAGCGGATGCTGCCGTGATTGGATCTATCTTCTCCCCTCGGGGAGAAGATGCCCGATAGGGCAGATGAGGGGGAGGAGCGCAGCGACGCCTTGAGCGAAAAGCAAAGGCTGAACCTGCGGCAAGCCCCCTCATCCGACCCTTCGGGCCACCTTCTCCCCGAGGGGAGAAGAGGAAACAAGCCGCCAGCAACGGAGACCAAATGCCTCACCTCGTTACCATCGACAATGTCGACATGCGCTATGGCGGCGCGGCCGGCACGCTTGCCGTCTCCGGCCTCACCATGAAGGTTGGTAAGGGCGAGTTCGCGGCCGTCGTCGGCCCGTCCGGCTGCGGCAAGTCGACATTGATGAAACTGGTTACCGGCCTGCACATCCCGCAGAGCGGTGTCGTCATCGTGGCGGACAAGCAGGTGACCAAGCCCGTCTCGATCGTCGGCATGGCCTTCCAGAACCCGACGATGCTGCCGTGGCGCACCACGCTCGATAACATCCTGCTGCCGCTCGAAATCGTCGAAAGACACCGCCACCGCCTGCGCGCCAACAAGAAGGAATATGTCGAGAAGGCCGAGCACCTGCTCGAAACCGTCGGCCTGAAAGGGTTCGGCTCGAAATTCCCCTGGCAGCTTTCCGGCGGCATGCAGCAGCGCGCCAATCTCTGCCGCGCGCTGATCCACGAACCCGAACTCCTGATGCTCGACGAACCGTTCGGCGCGCTCGATGCCTTCACCCGCGAGGAACTGTGGTGCGTCATCCGCGACCTGCATGCGGCGCAGGGCGTCACCATCATCCTTGTCACCCACGACCTGCGCGAGGCGACTTTCCTCGCCGACCGCATCTTCGTGATGAGCGCCCGTCCCGGCAAGGTGCTGAAGGAGCACGCCGTTCCCTTTGCCCGGCCCCGCGATCTCGAAGTCATGTACGAAAAGGCCTTCAACGACATGGTGCATGAACTGCACGGCGAAATCGCCAGCGCGAGGGTTGTCGCATGAGTGTCGTGACCGAAAACACCGCAACGTCTGCCACGCCGGCCAAGCCGCTTGCCCAACGGATCAACTGGGTGAAGCTCGCGCCCTGGCTCTACACGATCGGGCTCTTCGTCGCCTGGGAACTGCTGGTCATCGTGCTGCAGACACCGCCCACCATCCTCCCGGCGCCGTCGCGCGTCTTCCAGGCGATCGTGCAATACTGGTCGCCGATCTGGAAAAACTCGCTGCAGACGCTCTATACGACCACCGTCGGCTTCGCGATCGCGGTGGTGGCGGGCCTGGCGATCGGCCTCTTCATCGGCTGGTCGAAGGCGATCTATGCCGGGCTCTATCCGCTGATGATCGGCTTCAACGCCATCCCCAAAGTGGCGCTCGTGCCGATCCTGGTCATCTGGTTCGGCATCGGCGCGGTCCCTGCCATCCTCACCGCCTTCCTGATCTCCTTCTTCCCGATCGTCGTCAACGTCGCGACCGGCCTTGCCACCATCGAGCCGGAAACCGAGGACGTGCTGCGGGCGCTCGGCGCGAAGAAACTCGACATCATGCTGAAGGTCGGCATCCCGCGCTCCATGCCCTATTTTTTCGGCTCGCTGAAAGTGGCGATCACGCTCGCCTTCGTGGGCTCTGTGGTCTCCGAAACCGTCGCGTCAAATTACGGCCTCGGCAACATGATGAGTTCCGCGCAGAGCCAGTTCAACGTGCCGCTGGTCTTCGCCGGCCTGTTGATGCTCGCCGTCGAGGGCATCGCCATGTATGCGCTGATGGCCTGGATCGAGATGCGTATGACCGGCTGGGCGCATCGTTCGACCATGTCGCAGTGATGCGCGCAGACTAAAAGTCCATTTGACCTTTACATCGAGATCAAATGAACTACATTTGGGTTCGACGCAAAGGAGCCTCGGCATGGCGGTCACGGCACGGAAAGAACAGGCGGAACAGCTGACGGCGGTTGCGCTGAAAGCATTCGGCAATGTCGTCGCCGAATGGGGCGTGCCGGTAAACGAGGCGGCAGCACTTGCCGACATGTCGGAAAGCACCTGGAAACGCGCCCGAAAGCCCGGTTATTCCGGCGGGCTGACCAAGGATCAGATGCTGCGCCTCAGCGCCGTGATCGGCATTTACAAGGCGCTGAAACTCTATTTCAGCGATCCGATCGCCACCAGGTGGATGACGCTTCCGAACGAGGGGCCGCTGTTCCGCGGCGCCCGGCCGATCGATACGCTGATCGACGAGGGGCTGCCGCAATTCCTCGCCGTCCGCAATTACCTCGATGCCCTGCGGGGCGGCGCGTGATCGTCACGGCGGTCAGCGACCGGGGCCTGGTGCGGCTGATCCCGGCGACCTACCACAAGCCGCCCAGCCTGCGCGGCCTGGTGGATAGCGACGAGGAACTGGCGATCCTTGCCGAGATCGAGGGCATGACCAGCGCTCGCCTTGCCGCCGAGCGAGGGCTGAACCTCTATCTCGACCGCCGCGAGCTCGCCTGGAAACGCCGCAAGCACGACCTGCAGGTCTATGGCAACACCCATATCAACGCCGCCTTCACCTACACGCGAAAAGGCGGAAACCGCTTCAACGACGAAAACCGCGGCGCCTGGTACTGCAGCTGGGACACGATGACCTCGCTCGCCGAAGTCGCCTTCCACAAGACCCGCGAACTGAAGTTCATCGGCGTGTTCGAGGAGACGGCGCGTTACGTCGAACTGCTGGCGGATTTCATCGGCGAGTATCCGGACATCACCGACGAGAGAGACCACCCGGCGCTCGATCCGGATCCGGCAATCGGTTATCCCCAGGGCCAGGCGCTTGCCGAGAAACTGAGGCGCGACGGCCACGACGCACTGATTTATCCGTCGGTGCGCCACAGCCAAGGCCGCTGCCTCGTCGCGTTTGAGCCGACGGCCATCCGCAACGTCCGCCCCGGCGCCTCGTGGGACATCGTCTGGTCGGGCAGCGAGGAATACGGCCTCAAGGCCGTGTGACGATGGCCAATTGATTCTCATGAGATTTGGGCATCGGGCCGGCTTCCTCGTGAAAAGCCGGCCCGATGCATCCTTTCCTTCAGGTCCGCTCTGCGACCGGTTCGTCCGCACCGTGAGGAGCCGGAGGTCCGCTCTCACCGGAAACGTCGCGGGTTTCTACCTGAGGGTCTGGAAGCTGTTCCGGCGATTTGTCGCCAGGGAATTTATCGCCAGGGAATTTATCGAAAGCGAGCTTGACGTCCCTGGTCAGGTCGCGGCCGGTTTCCCACCAGTCGCTGCTCTTCGTCCAGTAGCGCAGCGTCAGCTTGGCGCTGCCGGCATCGAATTCCGCCACGTAGACGGTCGGTGCCGGATCCTTCAGCACCCGCCTGTCGCCGCTGGCGATCGCCATCAGTTTCGCCTGGGTCCGGCCGATATCGCGGTCGGTGCCGATGCTGACTGAAATCTCGTTGCGGCGTGTCTTCAACCGGCTGTAATTGGTGATCGGCACGTTCCACAGCGTTGAGTTCGGCGCCAGCCGATAGACGCCGTCGGCAGTCCGAAGTTCGGTTGCAAACAACCCGACATCGACGATCGTGCCGGTAACGCTGCCGGTCTCGATGCTCTCCCCGACCCGGAACGGCCGCAGGACCAGAAGCATGATGCCGGCCGCGATGTTCTGCAGCGTACCCTGGAGCGCGAGGCCGACCGCAAGTCCGATCGCGCCCAGCGCCGCGAGCACCGACGCCGTCTGCACCCCGAACTGGCCGAGCACCATGACGATGACGATGACGAGGATGGCGTAGCGGATAATGTTGGAGAAGAATTGCGACAGCGTCGCATCGATTCCGTGGATGCGCGACAGGCCGCGATGCGCCCAGCGGCTGATCAGGCCGGCGGCCATCCAGCCGAGGATCAGCAGAACGATCGCGCCGACGGCGGAGAAGGAATATTGCACCGCCAGCGCGCTCAATTGAGCGAGCGCCGCTCTGGTTGCCACAACGAATTCCGACGCCTGGTCCATCCGGCGGTCTGCTCCTTCTTTCGGTTTCGCCGTTAATTGGCGCAGCAGGCCGCGAGGTCAAGAAAAAAATGGAGGTTTCCCGCCTCCAGCTAAACAATTAGGAAAATTCAACTTTCAGGTTCAAGGCGAGATTTTTAGCGGCAGGATGAACGACGCCCGGCCATCGGTCTCGGCGCCGCGCCCGATCCCTTTGATGGCGGCAATCAGCCGGCCGTTGCGGCCGAGCAGCCGGTCGCCGAACTCGATCAGCCGCGTATTGGGCGTCGCATGCGGCGCGACGCTGCGAAGCCTTGCGGCCAGCGCGAAATCGTCTTCCTCGGGATGCAGCGAGAGCGCGGCGATCACCGCTGCGGCAGGCGAACGAGAGACACCCATCCAGCAATGGATGATGATCGGCGCCGACTGGTCCCAGTCGCGCACGAAGGCGATCAGACTTTCCACATGCGCCTCGCTGGGCGCGATCAAGCCTCCCGTGCCGGCAAAGCCGATATCGTTCATCGGAAGCTTCAGGTGGCGGTCGGCGGCAATCACGCCCGGCCGGTGAAAGTCCTGGCCCTCGGCGATCAGGCTCACCATTTCGCGCGCCTTGTGCCGCACGGCGGTCTCGGCGATGGAGCCGAGCGGGCAGACGACGATCGCGGTCATGACGCCTTGCCCGAAGCGGCGCGTGCGGCTTCTATCTCATGGAACCGGTCGAGGAAACGCTGTTGCGCCGTCAGCGCCGGCATCGGCTGGATCGGCAGCATGTCGGCGGTGATTCCGCGCGGCTGGCCGAAGAATTTTCGGGCCTCGGCCACCGAAAATCCGGCAAGCTCGGTGGCCTCGAAAAAGGCGGCGATCGTATCGGCCTTCTTGATCAGCGCCTTGAGCTCGCGGGTCGGATGCGGCGGCAGGCCGAAACGCAGGTGGATCGCCGCCTCCAGCCGCTGCTCGACCGCTTTGTAGCCGCCGCCGACCACGGATTTGAATGGCGAGATCATGTCGCCGATCACATATTCCGGCGCGTCGTGCAGCATGGTCATCTGCAGCGCATCGGCCGTGCAGTCCTCGTTGCAGCGTCGGAAGATTTCTTCGACGACGAGGCAATGCTGGGCGACCGAAAACGCGTGGTCGCCGCGCGTCTGGCCGTTCCAGCGGGCGACGCGGGCAAGCCCGTGGGCGATATCGGAAATTTCGACGTCGAGCGGCGAGGGGTCGAGCAGGTCGAGCCGTCGTCCCGACAGCATCCGTTGCCAGGCCCGTGCCGTTACCGCTGGGCTCACGTCTCGGCCTCTTGCGCCTCGACCGGGAAGGAGAGCCCGCTCCAGGCGGGAAGCGCCAGGCTGACCGCGACGTCGCCGGCCGAAAGCTGCACTCCACGCGCCAAAGCGTCGCCGACGCGGTCGATGCGCACGATCGCCAGGCCCTTGTTGCCGGAAACCGATCCGAGCGTCCCGACCGGCTTGCCGCCGGCTGTGATCTCGGTGCCGGACGCGGGCAGGGCGGCTTCGCCCGAAACGATCGCCACCCGCCGCCGCGCCGTGCCGCGATGCTGCATGCGGGAGACGACTTCCTGGCCGACATAGCAGCCCTTGCGGAAGGAAAGACCGTCCGTCTGGTCGAGCAGCACGTCGTGCGGAAAGGCGTCCTGCAGCGCATAGTCGTGGCCGGACATCGAGATGCCGGCGTCGATGCGGAGAGCGTGATAGGCCGCTTCCGGCTGGTCACTCAGCTTGCCGGGCGCGCGGGTGAGCGTGATGCCGGACTTGGCAAAGGCCGCATCCTTCACCGCGCTCTTGTCCGAATCGTCGCCCCAGAAAACGGTAACACCGTCTTCCGGACCGGCAGCGATATCCACGGCTGCGCGCAGCTTGTACATGGTCAGCCGCCGCATCAGCGCCTCGCGCTGGGCCGTCTCGGTCTCGATGACGAACCCGTCGCCGTCGCGCCAGACCAGGAAATCGAACAGGATCTTGCCCTGCGGCGTCAAGAGCGCACCCGGCCGGGCTTCACCCTCCGGCAGCGAATCGATGTCGGTGGTGACGAGGCCCTGCAGGAAATCCTGCGCATCCTTGCCGGTGAGGCGGATCAGGCTTCGCGAGGGAAGAATGGCGGCGGGCATGGTGCGGGAATCCGGTTGTTCTGAGACTGAGAGTTAAGTCTTCGCGACGGCGGCGGCAAGACATGCCGGGCGGCAAATGCAGAGGCGGGCAAATATCCCGCCGCACCCCCCTCTGCCCTGCCGGGCATCTCCCCCTCAAGGGGGGGAGATTGGTTGGGGGCACCGTCCGGTTCCCAATATGCGGTGTCGTCCTCCTGAGAAGTTAATCGGGGAAATGAAGCCGGCACGGCAATCTCCCCATGATCTCCCCCCTTGAGGGGGAGATGTCACGAGAGTGACAGAGGGAGGTAGTGACCGTGCGGCAGATACGATGATGGCGACCAACACAAAGCCAACCGCCAACCCGAGTTCCCCGCTCGCTTTAATCGCCGCCGGAGAAGAACTTCCATTTGCCGTCCGGGCTGATGCCGGCGCGGAAGAAATTGTAGTTGCCGTTCTCTTCCATCCCGGCGAGGTCGCCGGCCGTCACGATGCGCAAAAGGTCGACCCGTTCGGGCGGCGTCAGCGTCGAAAGCTGCTTTCCTGCGAAATAGGGCCAGACATAGGCTTCATCAGCCGTGCCGACGTCGAAATGCGCGGCACCGGTGGAGAGGATGTCGAGCATGATGGCGAGGATTTCCTGGCCGTCCGCATCGCCAGAAAAGCTCTTCAGCGTTTCGATCGGATCCTCGAATTCACCATTCATCACCTGCGTCTGAGTCGGTCCCGTACCCATCAGGGCGCGCAGGCGGGTGACATCGCCGGAGGCTGCGGCCTCGACCAGCTTTTCACGCATCTGTTTGACGGGCGCGGGCAGCTTGGTCATGTCGCGGATGATTTCCGCCGGCTTGTCGTCGGCAGGCGCGGGCTTGGCGGCGTTGGGCTCTGCCGGGGCGGCAGGCGCCTTGTTGTCGCCGGCCTGGGCCGATCGGTTGATCGCAGGACCCGGCTGCGGCAGGGTCGTGCCTTCGAACGCCTGGAGGATAGCGCGGCTCTGGGCACGCTCCGGCTCTTGCGGCTCGACACTCGGGCGCAGCTCGGACAGCGCAAAAGCCTGGCCGCCGACTGCCATCGCGGCAGCAAGCAGCGTTGCCGCCGAAAAGCGGATGATCAAATGGGACCTCGTCGTTTCCGCCGCGTTCCGCATGGGAAACCTCTATCGTTTATTGAACAGTGCGCTCGGGGGAGAATTCGCCGGCGAGCATGCGGCTCTTGAGCGAATCGAGCATGGCTTCGGCGCCCATTTCACCGTGTATGCGAATGGTTTCCCGCATGGCAAGGACCAGGGCTGCGTCGGCGATGATTTCCGGCTCGATACCGTCTGCACGGCCGTCGGCCCATGCCTCGCTCTGATATTCCAAGGCAGCCTGCATCTTCTCATGCACAATCATGTCGTCGATGTCGTTGCGGCCTGTCTGCATTCTGTCGTCCTCGGTGCCCGTTTAATTACTAGCCCGTTAAAAACTTTATCAGCCTTTTATCAAAACGACACGGCCTCCCGCCAAAAGAGGTAAATAATCCTCTAATTTCCGAAGCGCGCGGCAATTTCTGTCGCGAGTGTTGCGCCTTCGATACGATAACGCTCTTCGGCGGTCCTTGCTGCATCCGTGCAGGATGTATGCACGGCGGCAAACGATCGATACCCCCGGTTGAAGGCCGCCGTCAACCTCTCGCGTCGCTTCGGCTCAGTGCCGGTATCGGCATCCAGCAACTGCTGCATCGAGGCCCGCCATTCGGATGTCGGGACGCCGCACAGCGTGCGAAGATACTGGATCGAGCCGAGCACTTCCGCAAGCCGCGTCAGTTGCACGTCATAGGGCGCCGGCTTTTCCTCGGCCGGGGGAGGCGTGGGCGGTGTGGTCGGCTGCTGCCTTGTAGACTGGGCGGCAAGCGGGGTGGCCGCAGAAAGTGCCAGCAGCGTCAGGCAGCCAAGTCGCGGAATGAGCTTCATGAACGGGTCTCGAGAGGGCGCGATTGTTTTCGTCTTAGCGGGCATTCATCTCCGCCGCCAGCCTCTCGGCGCATTCGAGCACACTTGCCGGAACCGGCAGACTGCGGATCTCCTCCACCGTATACCAGCCCGCATCCGCCGCATCGTCGGCGGCGGTCGCTTCGAGATCCGCATCCGCCTCCACCCGAAAGACCGACAGAAAGAAATGCCGCCTGTCCTCTTTCTCGCTCTTCAGGTCGTAGGTCGCGAAGAGGACGGGATTGCGCACCGGAATGCCCGTCTCCTCCAGGAATTCCCGCACTGCCGTCTGGTCCGGCGTCTCGCCGGGCTCCGCCCGCCCACCCGGAAAGGCAAACAGATCCATCGACGGCGGATTCATCCGGCGAATCAGCAGAAACCGGCCGTCCCGTTCGAGAATGGCTGAGGACGCGGCTTGGGGGGAAGGGGGCATGTTGACGTAACCATTGGCCGGATCGTGACATCCCCGAAGGCTTTCAGGGCGGCGAGCCGATATTGTAAAAGTATTGTATTTCATCGTATGCTTCAAGCAACGGAGCTTGCCATGGCGCGTGCGAAAACATTCTCCCTCGGCGATGCCTATGACGGCATTTTTGGCCGATCTCGTCAAGAAAGGCCGCTTTGGCACCGAGACCGAAGCCGTTCGTGCAGGTATCCGCATGCTTGCGGACTATGAGATGCGCATTCAGTCGCTCCGGCATGCGATCAGTGCGGCGGATGCGCAAATCGAGGCGGGGCTCGGCAAGGAATATGCCTCGGGTGTCGACCTGCTGGCCGACGTCATGAACGAGGGAGAAGGCCATTAGTCCCAAGTGCCTCATCATCGCGCCTCTGGCACGTGAGGACTTGCGCGGCATTCGTCGCTTCATCGCAGAAAGCAGCCCCTTCTACGCGGGAATTCCTGGCGGACATCACTGAAAGGATCGCCTGATCGCCGAGTCTGATTTCACCGGCTCGCCGCGCGACCATATTTCACCGGGCTTCGCGGTTTCCCCTATCGGCAGCGCTGCATCTACTACCGGTCCTATCCCGACCGGATCGTGATTCTCCGGGTCATGCATGGGGCGCAGGATGTGAAACTGCACGATTTCGAATAGGCAATTGATGAAAACCTACACCCTCTACGCCGTCGCCGCGCTTGCCGAGATCGCTGGCTGTTTCGCCTTCTGGGCTTGGCTCAGGCTGGAAAAGCCTGTCTGGTGGCTGGCGCCGGGCATAATATCGCTGGTCGTCTTCGCCTGGCTGCTGGCGCTGGTGCCGAGCGAGGCGGCGGGACGTACCTATGCGGCCTACGGCGCCATCTATATCCTCGCCTCGATCCTCTGGCTCTGGGCTGTCGAAGCCCGGGTGCCGGACCGCTGGGACATTCTCGGCGTCACGGTGTGCCTGGTCGGCGGCGCAATCATCCTATTCGGCCCCAGAAGCGCGTGAGATCAGCACCTGATCGAAGCTTGACCCTTCCCAAGCCCGATGCCACATAGTTCGCATGTGCGGACGCTACGCCCTGACGGCGACTCCCAAGGATATTTCGGAATTCTTCAGCCTGGCGGATCTCGATGATTTCCCGGCCCGCTACAATATCGCGCCGACCCAGCCGATCCTCGTCGTCATGTCGTCGGAAAAGCGTGAGCCGGGCAGCAACCTGCCGGAGCGCCGTGCCTTCCTCGCGCGCTGGGGCCTGATCCCCGGCTGGGTGAAGGACATGAAGGAGTTTCCGCTGCTGATCAACGCGCGCTCGGAGACGGCGATCGGCAAGGCCTCCTTCCGTGCCGCCATGCGCCATCGCCGCATTCTGATCCCCGCCACCGGCTTTTACGAATGGCGCCGGCCGCCGAAGGAAAGCGGCGTCAAGCCGCAGGCCTACTGGATCCGCCCGAAGCGCGGCGGCGTCATCGCCTTTGCCGGCCTGATGGAGACGTGGTCCTCTGCCGACGGTTCCGAAGTCGATACCGCCGCGATCATGACCACGGCGGCAAGCGGCGGCATCCGCCACATCCACGACCGCATGCCGGTCGTCATCGAGCCGGAGGACTTTTCCCGCTGGCTCGACTGCAGGACGCAGGAACCGCGCGCAGTGGCCGACCTGATGCGGCCGGTGCAGGAGGATTTCTTTGAGGCGCTGCCGGTCTCCGACCTCGTCAACAAGGTCGCCAACATGGGGCCGGACCTGCAGAAGCCAGTCGCGGTCGCCCCGCCGGAAGAGGAGCCGCCGAAGAAGCCGAAACCCGACTCCACCCAGATGTCGCTTTTCTGATCCTTCGGCTTTCTTCCTTGAGACGGACAATCCCATGAACCTGCTTTCCGCCGGACTTTCCGGCCTCGCACTCGGGGCTTCGCTGATCATCGCAATCGGCGCCCAGAACGCCTTCATCCTGCGCCAGGGGCTTATCCGGTCCCATGTCTTCATCCTCTGCCTGATCTGCGCCCTGTCGGATGCGACGCTGATCGCAGCCGGCGTTGGCGGGCTCGGCACGGTCGTCTCGCAATCCCCGGTGCTGATCTTGGCGGTCACGCTGGGCGGCGCGGTGTTTCTCGGGCTTTATGCCTTCATGGCCTTCCGCCGGGCGGTCAAACCGGCCGCGATGGTCGCCGGCGCGCCGGAGCCGATGGGGCTGAAGGCGGCTGTTCTGACCTGCCTGGCCTTCACCTTCCTCAATCCGCATGTCTATCTGGATACGGTCGTGCTGCTCGGCAGCCTGTCTGCGGCCTTCGAAGGGGCTGAACGGGTGGCCTATGGCGCCGGTGCGGTGATAGCCTCGTTCGTCTGGTTCTTCGGGCTCGGCTACGGCGCCCGTTTTCTGGCGCCCCTGTTTGCCAGACCCGCCGCCTGGCGGGTGCTGGATGTCGTCATCGGCATCGTCATGAGCCTTCTCGCGCTGGGGCTGCTGTGGAGTTTTCTCAGCGGCGAATGACCGGCCGGGTTCGCCTGGTCCTTAAGACCTAAATCAGCCGGCAGGGGTAAGCTTCGGCTTGCGGTTCAGCATCAGGGCGGCGGCAACTACGGCCTTCAAGCCCAGGGGACGATAGGGCGTGGTCATTTCCGGTTTGGATTCAATCTTCTTCTCGGTGCTCATGGCTGTCTCCTCAACACGCGAATCTCTTGTTTGCATTTTGCGATCGCGGCTTTTCCCATAAAAGCGGGCGGAATCGTGGCCGGCAAGCCGGCACTGCCGCCCGGTATTCGTAGAACTGTCATCTTGCGGGAAACTGTTGCGCGGAAGTTGCAACTTACCGAGTGCGCCTGCCCTCAGACGTTCGCACTTTCATCCTCGATGGTGATCGTGCCGTAGCGGCGATGCCAGGCACGCGCGCTGAACGGCAGGACGAGGAGGTATCCGACGACGGTGATCGACAGCACTTCCCACGTATAGCTCATCAGCAGCGCCACATAGAGCACCACGCCGAGCATGATCGGCAGCATCAGGTCGCGGCGGATGCGGCTCGACTTGCCGGACCAGACCGGCAGGCGGGAGACCAGCAGGTAGCCGATCAGCAGCGTATAGGCGACGCTCGCATAAACGAAGATCGGCGTGGCCTCGAGCCCGAGGAAGCCGAGATAGACCGGCAGCAGCACCAGCATGGCGCCCATCGGCGCCGGCACGCCGACGAAGAATTCCGATTGCCAGTCGGCCTTGATATTTCGGTCTTCCATCACGTTGAACCGCGCGAGGCGCAGGCCGGCCGCGATCGCATAAAGCAGGGCTGCGATCCAGCCCATCGAATGTGCCTGATCGAGCAGGAAGGCGTAGGAGACCAATGCCGGCGCCACGCCGAAATTGATGATGTCGGCAAGCGAATCCATCTGCACGCCGAATTTCGAGGTGGCCTTCAGGAGCCGTGCAACGCGCCCGTCAATGCCGTCGAGGAAGGCGGCCAGCAGCACCATGGCGACGGCCAGCTCGTAACGCCCCTCGAAAGCGAGCCTTATCCCGGTCAGGCCGGCGCAGATGGCAAGCACGGTGATGAGGTTCGGCACCAGCAGCCGGAGCGGGATTTCGCGCAGGCGAGGCCCGCGGGCCTCGTCGTTGGGGCGATGAGGCTCCCGGTGAAACTCGCCCTGCGAAGAGGGGGGCTGGGAAGAGGGTGGCGAGGCGGGCGTCTCCATGAGGCTTTGTCTTCCCTTTACGTGCGGCGGCTGATGATCGGGCCCTTGGTCGAGCCGAATTCCGCAAGCACGGTTTCGCCGCCGATGGCGAGCTGGCCGACGGTCACGCGCGCCTGGCCGCCGGCCGGCACGAAGACGTCGAGCCGCGAGCCGAAGCGGATCAGGCCGAATCGCTCTCCGGCATTGACCGGTTCGCTCGGCTTCACCCAGCAGACGATGCGCCGCGCCACCAGGCCGGCGATCTGCACGACGCCGACCTTGCCGTGGCGGGTTTCGATGACGAGGCCGTTGCGCTCGTTGTCCTCGGAAGCCTTGTCGAGTTCGGCATTGATGAACTGGCCGGGGCGGTATTCGATGCGCGACACCTGGCCGCGCACCGGCGAGCGGTTGATGTGGCAGTCGAACACGTTCATGAACACCGAGATGCGCAGCATGGGTTCCGAGCCCAGCTGCAGCTCGGTGGGCGGCACGACCATGGCGACATGGCTGATGCGGCCGTCGGCAGGGCTGAGGATGAGGTCGTCGTCCTGCGGCACCGCCCGTTCCGGATCGCGGAAGAAGTAGGCGCACCACAAAGTCAGCACCAGGCCGATCCAGAACAGCGGCTCGGCGATATAACCGAGGATCAGCGAGGCGATGAAGAAGGCGGCGACGAAGATGTAACCTTCCTTATGGATCGGCACGAGCGTGTTGCGGATGGTGTCGAAGAGGTTGATCAACGTTTTCTCCCGTATGTCAGTGCCATCTGACTACAGCGAAACCGTTTTTGCGGCAATGCGGTTCCGTATCGCCGCAACCGCAGCGCGGATATGCCGGAAAAAATGCCGATCCTCATTTCCGCCCGGCCTGCAGATGCAATGCGTATTCGCTCGGCGGACAGCCGACCCGGTGGCTGAAGGCAGTGCTGAAGGCGCTGGCTGACTTGTAGCCGACCGTCTCGGCGATCTCCTCCAGCGAGCCGCGGCCGCGCAGCAGCACGTCTTTCGCCAACGCCATCCGCCAGCTGAGCAGATATTCGACCGGCGCGACGCCGACGGTCTCGGAAAAACGGCGGGCGAAGACCGAGCGCGACATGCCGACCCGTCTTGCCAGTTCGCCGACCGTCCAGCCGCGGGCGACATCGGCATGGATATGGCCGAGCGCTTGGGCGAGCTGCGGATCGGCAAGTCCTCCCAGCAGGCCCGCATGCGGCGCCCAGGCCGCCTCGCGCCGCAGGGTCTCGATCAGCATCACCTCGATCAGGCGGCAGAGGACAGCCTCGCGCCCGGGCCGGCTGTCGGCGGCCTCCTCCAGGATGATCGAGACCAGCGCCCGCAACCGTGCGGCCGTCTTCTCGGTGGCCGGCACATGGACGAGGCGCGGCAGCAATCCGATCAGCAGGTCGGCATTGGCGGGATCGCATTGGATGAGCCCGCCGAGAACGCGTGTCACCGGCCCCGATCCCTCATAGCCGACCCGGATTTCCCCATCCACGGTGTGGCGGGCCTTGAAGGCATCGTCCGACAGTTCGGTCTGCGCATTGATTTCGCTCAGGAACGAGTCGGAAAGCGGCTTTGCTGAGAGGAGATAATCGCCCTCCTCGAGCTCGACGGGTTCGGCGTCATTGGTCCTGAACCAGCAGCGGCCCTCCGTGACGAAGTAGAAGGTCGGTCCCGGCTGTTCCGGAACGCGAACGCCCCACCGTCCCCTGGCCGACATGCTGCCGAGCAGAACGGTGGCGGGGCGAAGCAGCTTGATGAGGTCGGCAAGAGCATCCATCGGGACGATCCATAATGAATAACGGAGTTTCTATTATAGAGTGTTCCGCTTGGCCGAGCTAGTGAGCGCTCATCAGCAATTTGGAGCCAAGCACATGACCAAGACTATTCTCATCACCGGCTGCTCGTCGGGCCTCGGAAAGATGACCGCCCGCCATTTCGCGGAAGAGGGCTGGAACGTTGTTGCGACGATGCGCAGGCCCGAGCCGGAACTTGCCAATCAGTATCCCGACCGCATTCTGGTCGCAGCCCTCGACGTCGCCGATCCGGCGAGCATAGAGGCCGCCATACAGGCCGGCGTCGAGCGCTTCGGCGGTCTCGACGCGGTCGTCAACAACGCGGGTGTCACGATGGTCTCGATCTTCGAGGCAACACCGGCGGAGGCCATCCGCCATATCTTCGAGACCAATGTCTTCGGCATGATGAATGTCATCCGGGCGGCCCTGGCGCATTTGCGCCGGCGCGGCGGCGGCACGGTCATCAATGTCGGCTCGGGGGTCGGCATCGCGGCCATGCCGCTGCTGTCGCTCTACAGCGCCTCGAAACAGGCTGTCGAAGGCCTCTCGGAATCGCTCTCCTACGAACTGTCGTCGCAGAACATCAAGGTCCGGCTGATCCAGCCCGGCGCGATGCGCAGCACCAATTTCACTGCCACCGGCATGGCGGCTTCGCAGGCAGCACCGGTGCCGGAAAGCTACAAGCCCTATTTCGACCACATGCTGCAGTCGATGATGAACTACCCCTTCGCCTCGACGGAGGAGCAGTCGGTGGTCGAGGCGATCTACGCCGCCGCCGTCGACCCGACTGATCGCCTTCGCTACCAGGTTGGTCCGGATGTCGAAGAATATGCCCGCCTGCGCTGGTCGACCTCGGAAGATGAATATAGCGCCGGCATGCACCGGCTAACCGGACACACGGCCTGGCACGACATGGCAAAGTGATCGCCGAGGCAACCCGGCTCATCCGAGCCTGGTCC
Organism: Neorhizobium vignae; assembly: GCF_000732195.1. GTDB lineage: Bacteria > Pseudomonadota > Alphaproteobacteria > Rhizobiales > Rhizobiaceae > Neorhizobium > Neorhizobium vignae. The sequence goes on along the minus strand of NZ_JNNU01000005.1, from coordinate 270,620 downwards.
CACAACTACCCGTCTGCGGTTTCATTGACATCCCGCAAGGCGCAATCGTCGAGCGTTCTGCTCCCGCATTTTCCGGATGCGGGTTGCTCTACCGCCACCCCAGCCCCGGCGCCACATGCTTCAGGATGCTCTCCAGCACATGGGCGTTGTAGTCGACGCCGAGCTGGTTCGGCACGGTGAGCAGCAGCGTATCCGCCTCGGCAATCGCCTCGTCGGCCTTCAACTGGTCGATCAGCCTGTCCGGCTCCGCGGCATAGGAGCGGCCGAAGATCGCCTGGGTCTGCGGGTCGATATTGCCGATCTGGTCCTGGCTGTCGCCGCTGCCGCCGAAATAGGCGCGGTCCGTGTCGTTCATCAGCGCAAAAATGCTGCGGCTGACGGAGACGCGCGGTTCATGGGCGTGGCCGGCTTCCTTCCAGGCTTCGCGATAGATGCGGATCTGCTCGGCCTGCTGGATGTGGAACGGCTTGCCGCTCTCATCGGTCTTGAGCGTCGAGCTCTGCAGGTTCATGCCGAGCTTGGCGGCCCAGACGGCAGTTGCGTTGGAGCTGGAACCCCACCAGATGCGGTCGCGCAAGCCCGCGGAATGCGGCTCCAGGCGCAGCAGGCCGGGCGGGTTCGGGAACATCGGCCGCGGATTGGGCTTGGCGAAACCTTCGCCGCGCAGCACGTCGAAAAAAACTTCCGCATGGCGCCGGCCCATCTCGGCGTCGGTCTCGCCTTCCGCCGGCTGGTAGCCGAAATAGCGGAACCCGTCGATCACCTGTTCCGGCGAGCCGCGGCTGATACCGAGCTGCAGGCGGCCGCCGGCAATCAGGTCGGCGGCACCGGCGTCTTCCGCCATGTAGAGCGGGTTTTCATACCGCATGTCGATGACGGCGGTGCCGATCTCGATCCGCTTCGTGCGGGCGCCGACGGCGGCAAGCAGCGGGAAGGGCGAGGCAAGCTGCCGGGCAAAATGGTGGACACGGAAATAGGCGCCATCGGCACCGAGTTCTTCGGCGGCCACCGCGAGATCAATGGATTGCAGGAGGACATCGGATGCCGACCGCGCCTGCGACTGCGTCGAGGGCGTCCAGTGCCCGAAGGAAAGAAAGCCGATCTTTTTCATTGCGTTACCACCGTGAATTTACTGTGTCTGAAGTTACACATTAGATGGCATCTCAACCGCGATACGAACAGTCGCCGCCCTGTGAACAGTGCGTCCGCTTACCGCGCCGCCTGAGGATCGACCCAGCCCATCCAGGTGGTAAAGGCGAGCAGCGGCGAGCCGAAGAAGACCAGCACCAGCATATAGGCGATGGCAATGCTGCCAAGGAGGAGCATGCGGGGAGTGAGGTAGCGTTTCACGTTGAGATCTGTCTTGTCCTGGAGTTCGTTCCGCCGCCGGCCTATTCCGCCGCCGGCACGCCGCGCAGCACCACGCCGAGATCGTCGCTCTCGCGCACCTTGCGCAGCTGCTCCTCGGCCTGCACCGCCTCGCGCTGGCGGTTCCACATCGAGGCATAGAGCCCGTTCTGTTCGAGCAGTGAACTGTGCGTGCCGCGTTCGGCGATCAGCCCGTCGCGCAGGACGATGATCTCGTCGGCGCCGATGACGGTCGAAAGCCGGTGGGCGATCACCAGCGTCGTGCGGTTCTTCGAGACCACGTCGAGCGCCGACTGGATCTCGTGCTCGGTCGTGGTGTCGAGCGCCGAAGTCGCCTCGTCGAGGATCAGGATCGGCGGGGCTTTGAGGACGGTGCGGGCAATCGCCACGCGCTGCTTCTCGCCGCCCGAAAGCTTCAGGCCCCGTTCGCCGACCTTGGTGTCGAAACCGTCGGGCAGGGCGCTGATGAAATGGCCGATCTGTGCCACTTCAGCGGCGGCCAGCACCTCTTCTTCGCTGGCCGTTGGCCGGCCGTAGCGGATGTTGTAGGCGATTGTGTCGTTGAACAGGACGGTATCCTGCGGCACCATGCCGATCGCCGCGCGCAGCGAATGCTGCGTGATGTCGCGCACGTCCTGCCCGTCGATGGTGATCGAGCCGTCCTGGATGTCGTAGAACCGGTAGAGCAGGCGGGAAATGGTCGATTTGCCGGCGCCCGAAGGGCCGACGATCGCCACCGTCTTGCCGGCCGGCACGTCGAAGGAGACGCCCTTCAGGATGGGCCGGGCCGGATCGTAGGAAAAATGCACGTCCTTGAAGGAAATCGTGCCTTGCGCGATGTCGAGGGGCTTCGCATCCGGCCGGTCGACGACCTCGGGCTGCACTTCCAGCAGTTCGAACATCTGCTCGATATCGGTCAGGCCCTGGCGGATTTCGCGGTAGACGAAACCGATGAAGTTGAGCGGTACGGAAAGCTGCAGCAGCAGCGCGTTGACGAACACGAAATCGCCGATCGTCTGCTCGCCGCGCTGTACGGCCAGCGCCGACATCACCATCATCACGGTCGTGCCGAGGCCGAAGATCACGCCCTGGCCGAAGTTCAGCCAGCCGAGCGAGGTCCAGACGTCGGTCGCCGCCTTTTCGTAACGCGCCATGGAGCTGTCGAAGCGCTTGGCTTCCATCTCCTCGTTGCCGAAATATTTGACCGTCTCGAAATTGAGGAGCGAATCGATCGCCTTGGTATTGGCGTCGGTGTCGCTGTCGTTCATCGAGCGGCGGATGGAGATGCGCCAGTCGCTGGCCTTCACCGTGAACCAGATATAGAGCGCCACCGTGACGGCGGTGACGAGAACGTACCAGAAGCCGTAGCTGACCCAGAAGATGATGGCCGTCAGCAGGAATTCGAGCAGAGTCGGTACGGTGTTGAGAATGGTGAAGCGGACGATCGTCTCGATGCCCTTGGTGCCGCGCTCGATGATCCGCGACAGGCCGCCGGTCTTGCGTTCAAGGTGGAAGCGCAGCGACAGCTGGTGCATATGCACGAAGGTGCGGTAGGCGAGCTGGCGCACCGCGTATTGGCCGACGGAGGCAAACAGCGCGTCGCGAAGCTGGTTCAGTCCCACCTGCAGGATGCGGGTGAAATTGAGCGCGATGACCAGCACCACGGCGCCGAGCAGGAAGGCGGGCAGGAGGCCTGCCATATCCAGCTTGCCGTTCAGCGCGTCCGTCGCCCATTTGAAGAAATAGGGCACGGTCAGGAGCACGAACTTGGCGAGGAAGAGGTAGAAGGTCGCCCAGACGACGCGGGCCTTCAGATCGGCGCGCCCTTCCGGCCACATATAGGGCCACAGGTTGACGAGCGTGCCGAGCGGATTGCTGGCATCCGCCGAAATGGTCTTCTTGTTATTCGCCATCAATGTCTCCGGAGCGGGCGCGTCGAAACGCCACCCGGCACATAAGGTCCGGCGCGGAATGTTGCAATGACGGTTTGATGAAAGATGCCCGAAGCGGCACCTCGTGGGGGAGGGCCCGCCTTTTTGGTGCTGGCCTAAGGCGGCATCCTCTCAACGCGCCAAAGGTCTGATATGCTCGTAGGTGACTATGGCCTGGTTGCCGGTGCCTTCGTCATAGATCTTGGCAAGGGTCACGTGAAGATCGGGTGAATAAAGCACGCTCAGGTTTTCGGTCGTCTTGCCGTTCTGCTTTGTTTCCTGTTTTACACGAAACACGTCGTATTTGCAGCGACCGACGCTGACGGTCTCCTCTGCAGTAACGGTGAGTTCCAGAACCCAGTCATCCGCCGATCTCTTCGCATCAAAGGGCACGAAATTGATGGTGTGACGATCGCCCTTCTTAAGGGGAAGGATGTTGCTCAGATCCGATAGAGGATATCTTGCATACTTTTCTTTTCGATCCTCACGGGAAAGATCGAACAGCCCCTCGAACGAATAAACGACCTGCTTGTCCGGCCCACCGAAAGAGGTGATTACCTGAACAAGTGGTCCTTTGGCTTTGCGAAATTCGCTCAGCGCTTCAAGCCGTCCGAGGACGAAGCCGTTCTTTGCCGTCTTGGACGACGGGCAGTCGGCTGCTTGGGCGATGGCTGGCAATAACGCGGCGGCCAGAAGAGTACGCCTGAAGAGGCTCATCATTGTGCTCATAGGTTGTAAGAATAGCAGACTGATACATGCTCACCCGTGTCAATGTCCAGTCGTGCCATTGCTTTAACTGCAAATTCAAGCGCCCAGGAACGGCAATGCGAAGCCTGCTTGGACGCCGGCTTTGGTGGAGGTTCAGGCTCTGCCGTCGGCGAACTCGACCAGGTCCCACAGGTTGATAGGGGTGCCGAGCGGATTGCTGGCATCCGCCGAAATGGTTTTCTTGGTATTCGCCATCGATGTCTCCGGAGGGCGTGAGGGCTGCCGGGTATGGAATTGCCCCTCGCACCAGCCGCTGCCCGCAGCGGGGCCAAGGGCCGGGAGCCGACGACCTGCGTCCATCCCCCGTGCGAACCGGGAGACGATGCCGACAGGCGGATCAGGGACATTTCCATAAACGAGGCCCCCTGGAAAGGGCGCGTTAAAATGCCTCCCGCACATAAGGTCCGGCGGCGGATGCGATGAGGTTTCGTGAAAGTTCAAGGCGGCCGCGGAATGGAGCAACGCGGGGCGGGATGTTACCCGCCCTGGCTGATCGCCTTACTTGGTATTGGTGGAGGAGGCGGGCGTGAGGCCCGCGGCCGGCTTGGTGGCTGCCGACGCGGCCCAGGAAATGTAGTAATAGGCCTCGCCGACCATGCCGAAATAGGAGCTGGCCCCGGTCGCCTTCTCGATATAGCTGCCGTCGGCGTTGCGCACGAACTTGCCGCTTTCGTCCCGCGTCAGGCGGTCCTTGAGGAACTGGGTCCAGTCCGATTTGTCGACGGAGGTAACACCGGCCGAGGTCTGCTTGCCGTCGGTAATATCCCAGGCGGTGATCTGGTTGCCAGCGACCGCGTCGGTCATCTTCAGCGTGCGGGCATCGAGCGCCTTCTGCATAGCCTCGGCCATCGCCTTGCTGTCCGGGCTCGCCTTCAGCGCGTCCAGCTTTGCCTGCAGCGCCTTCATGAACGCCTTGCTGGACATGTCACCGACCGATCCGTCGTTTGCGGTGTCCGGGGCGTTGCTGTTCATGGTCTGCTGCAGCGAGGCAATCAGCGCCGCGATCCTGTCGTCCTCATAGTCGTCGTCACCGCCGCTGGAAAACAGCACGTCGGCAAGCGACGAGGAGGACGAGCCCGGCGCCGAGTTGCCGGGCGCCCTGTTGTTGGAGACATCATTGAATGCATTGAGGGCCGCCTGAGAGGACCAAGTCCGAATGGAATTAATGCTGGAAACCATTTTTTCTCCTGTCCGTGCGGCATGGATCAGAGCCGGAGATAATATGCGAGCACGCCGCCTGATCACCGCGGTATTCCTCCTAACCTGCGCGAAGCTGGCCGAACCGGATCCGGCGCGGCCATTGGCCGCCCAAAGGCATTTGGGACGGTGGAATTGAGATGGCGGCGGTTTCGGACAGACGGGATGGACGGGGAAATGAATATGGCTAAGGGGTTGGGGGGGCTGGATGCGTTTTTTCTAACCAGATGAAATTATCCCCGGCAAAACCCCTCACGGCCTGCGGCCACCCTCCCCACAAGGGGGAGGGAGATATGCCGGACGCTGATCGTTCTCCGACGAAGCGCTCGTTGTTCAGTGAAGCACTCATCTCTCAACAGACCGGCGAATAGGCGGACATTGACGCGTGGTTGCGCGACATCGCTGCTGGGTTTCCCTCCCCCTTGTGGGGAGGGTGGCCGGCAGGCCGGGAAGGGATCTTCTAACCCACCCCGTAAGCCGGGAAAGCGCCTCGCAGCCCCTTACGACCGGCGCTGTATCATCCGCTGGCGATGGAGTTCCTCAGCGTCGGGCCGCGCCGCGTCCGGCACGCCAAAGATCTGGCCGGGCTGGATGACGTCGGGGTTGCGGATCTGGTCTTCGTTGGCGAGGTAGATCGTCGTGTAGCGCACACCCTGGCCGTAGACGCGCCGGGAGATCTGCCAGAGCGTGTCGCCGCGGCGGATGATCACGGAGCTGCGTTCGCTCTGGGTCAACGGTTCCTGCTGGATGGTACGGGTGCCGCTGGCATCGGTGACCGTCATCGGGGCGGCTGGGGAGACCTGGACGCCGTGCAGTTCGCGGGCGATGGTCGGGCCGACGGCGCGGGCGATCATTTCGCCGATCCGCTTCAGGCCGGCGCCGACGCTTGCGACATCCTTGGGAAGTGCGTCGAGCGCGGCAACCGCCGCCGCGGCGTTCTGGACAGTGGTTTCGGCAAGCACCCGGGTGGAGCCGGCCGCATCGGCCGGCAGCCGGTATTCGGAGAGTGATTTCAGGGCGATCGAGGTGGCGGAGCGGGCGGCTGCCATCTGTTCCGCGGAGGGTACCCGGCCGTCGTCGTAAAGCCCGCGCAGCAGGTTGAAGGCGCGTACCGTTTCGTTGCGCAGCTTGTCGAAGGCGCCGCTATCGGCTGCCGACATGCCGTTATTGGCGGCCTGCGGCGCTGCGACGGCAGCGACCTGGTCGCCGGCCGGGCGGTTGAAGGGCACTTCGACCCGGACCAGAGCCTGTCCGCCGGCCCCGACAACCTCGACGCCGATCCGGTGGTCGCCGACGGCAAGGTCGATCGCCCCTTCGATCACGAAACTGCCGTCCTGGCCCGCCTGGGCGGTGCCGATCGGCCGGCCGTCGGCCTGGCCGCGCAGCATGGTACCGGCCTTGGTGTTGCCGGCGACGAAGATCTTGTTGCCCTCGATTTCGACAGCGGTGATGCGCAGCTCAGGCGCAGCGGATGTCGCCGCCGGAGAGGCGGGCGTCGAGACCGGTATGCTCGGCGCGGAAGACGCGAGATTGGACGAACCGGACGGCGGCGCCGGCAGGGCAACGGATGTATTGGCCGATGGCGCGGCCGAGGGAGCGGCAAGCGCGGGGCTGGCCGGAGCAGGATTGGTCGCGGGCGAAGCTGCCGCGGCCTGGGCCGCCGGCTGCGCAGCGCTCGCGCCAGACGAAGTTGCGACCTCCGGGGTCGGCGTAGCGATCAGGCGGCTTGCCTTGCCGGGCTTGGTGACCATGGCGAGCAGCTTGCCGTTCTTGTCGGCGGGCACCGAGACGGTCGCCGTTTCTTCCGAGAGGATGGTCTTGCCATCCTTGCCGATCGCCTTGAGCACGAGCTGGTGGTCGCCGGGCGGCAGCGGCTTGTCGAGGATGGCCGCGAAATCACCGGTCGGCCCGACATCGACCTTGGCGACAATTGCGGCGCCATCGCTGACTTCGAGCTTGGAATGGGGGGCGGCGCGGCCGGCGATCACGGTCGATCCGTCCGGCTCGACGCGCAGCACGTCGAAGGAGGGCGGCGTCATTCCCGCGGCCTGAGGCGTGGTCTGGCCTGCTGCGGGGGGAGTCGTCTGCGGCGCCGTGGCAGTTGCCTGGTCGGCCGGCTTTGCGGCATCGGGCGCTCTGGCCGTCGGCTGCGGTTCCGTCACCGCGTCCTTGACGGCATTGCCTGCGGCATTGATCGCGTCGCCGATCGGCTTGGAATCCTTGTTTATCGCAGGCATTACCAAGAACACCATCAGCAGCGATGCTATAGCCAATACGATCAGAGCCAGCCAGCCGGCGCGGTTTTTCATCATCAATGCCTCTCCCGACAGCTATAGCCATCGCATATTCGGATTAACCTTTTCCTCCCGCATTCACAAGCTTTTCACACGATAAACCCTTGCTCTTCCGGGCATTTCCCGTCAATTTTGACGACCGGGGCTCGGTTTGGCCCTCCACTTGAAATGCGTTGCGGAGAAAACTGTGCCGATTCGATCCATCTGCGTTTACTGCGGCTCGCAGCCGGGACGCGATCCCGCCTATATTGCAGCCGGCCGTGCGCTCGGAAAATCCATCGCCGCCCATGGGCTTCGGCTTGTCTATGGCGGAGGCACCAAGGGCATCATGGGTGCGGTCGCGGCCGGCGTTCTGTCGAACGGCGGTCAGGTCACCGGCATCATTCCAGAATTCCTGGTCGACATGGAGGCCACGCGCCATTCGCTCGGCCAGCTCGACGAGTTGATTGTGACCGAGGACATGCATGCGCGCAAGCACAAGATGTTCGAGCGCGCTGACGCTTTCGTGACCCTGCCGGGCGGTATCGGCACGCTGGAGGAGATCGTCGAGATCATGACCTGGGCGCAGCTCGGACGGCATGAGAAGCCGATGGTGTTCGCCAATATAGGCGGTTTCTGGGATCCGATGCTCGACCTCATCACCCACATGCGCGAACAGGGTTTTATCCACCGTGCCCATCTGGTCCAGCCGCTGGTCATCGCCGATGTCGAGGACATCGTTCCGGCGATCCTGGAACAGGGTGAGGAGCGCCCGCCGTCGAGCGGCGAGGGCGAGGTGATCTCGAGGCTCTGAGCGCCGGCGCTTGAGCCCTAGTCGACGATGAAGAGTTTTGCGCCGACCGATGTCGAGGAGCGGTGCGGCTCGGCATCGTCGGCCACCTGGTAACTCATGCCGGGCGTAAGCACGAAGATCCGGCCGTCGGCGAGTTCGGTCCTCAACTCGCCTTCGAGGCACAGCAGGATATGGCCTTTGACGCACCAGTGGTCGGCGAGATAGCCCGGGCTATATTCGACCATCCGCACCCTGATCCCGCCGAAATGGCAGGTCTGCCATGTTGCCAGCCCCGTGTCACCCTTGTGCTCCGTCTTGGGAATGGCGCTCCAGTCGGTGGTGCCGAACGGGATATCGCTGATTTTCATGGGAATGCTCCGGGAAAGGCCTATCGGCCGCGCGCCTGCTTCAGAAGCGACCAGGTATAGATTGCCAGCGCCGTCCAGATCAGAATGAAGGCCCCGAGCTTCACGGGGCTGAGCGGCTCGTGGAAGGCGAAGACCGCGATCAGGAAGATCATTGTCGGCGCGATATATTGCATGATGCCGATGGTCGAGAGCTTCAGGAGTTTTGCGCCGTTGGCGTAGATCATCAGCGGTGCGGCGGTGACGATGCCGGCGGCCATCAGGATGAACGTGTCCCAGCCGGTCGAATTGAGGAGATGGCCCTGGCCGGTCGATTCCAGCCAGATGACATAGGGCAGGCAGGGAATGCTGATCAGAAGCACCTCCAGGAAGAAGCCCTGGTTCGGGCCGATCGGCAGGGTTTTCCGGAACAGCGCGTAGAACCCCCAGGTCACGGTGAGCGCCAGAGAAACCCACGGCAATCCGCCCGCGTCATAGGTGAGGATCGCCACCGCCACCACCACAAGGCCGATCGCGGCGAGCTGAACAGGCGCCAGCCTTTCCTTGAGTAGGACCGCCGCCAGGAAGATGCTGAACAGCGGATTGATGAAATAACCGAGCGCCGCATCGAGCGCCCGCCCGGCGGCGACCGCCCACACATAGATGCCCCAGTTCGCCATGATGATCAGGGCGGTCAGGCATGCCATCGCCAGCATGCGCGGGTTCTGCACCGCCACCTTGAGATCGCCGGTGCGGCGCAGGACCAGGAGAATGATCCCCGCGACCGGCACCGACCAGATCGCCCGGTGCGCCAGCACTTCGAGCGAGGGAATATGGGCAACCGCCTTCAGGTAGAACGGCAGGAAGCCCCAGAGGAAATAGGCCGTCAGCCCGAAGGCGAAGCCGCGGGGCGTGTCTTCGTTCTTCACTGGCGCCGGGGCGATGTCGGTGGTCATTGGGGGTGTTTCCGGTATGTTGTTCTGGTTGTTCTTCGGTCTAGACGAAGTGGCCGGGCCGGACCAATTCATTTCGTTGAAGAACCTATCGTTTGTCGCGATTCTGTCGGCTTGGCTTGCGATAGTGAGCCCTTGTCAGAACGGAGGAGTTGGATGGATTTCGAAAACCAGCCGTTGCACCGGCAGATCTACGCCCGCCAGATCCTGGCGAAGGCCGGCGTGAGTGCGGACGCGCGCCTTTTCGCTGCGTTCGCCAAGGTGCCCCGCGAACAATTCGTCGGCCCGGCGCCGTGGGTCTACAACGATTTCCGCAATTATCGCGAGCTCGCCTCGACCGACCCGCTGGTGCTCTACCAGGATGTGCTGGTCGGGCTGGATACGGCGCGCGGCGTCAACAACGGCATGCCGTCGCTGCATGCCGGAGCCTTGCACACGCTCGGCATCCGCGACGGCGAGACGGTCGCCCATCTTGGTGCGGGGACCGGGTATTACACGGCCATCATCGCCGAACTGGTGGGGCCGTCCGGCCGGGTGATCGCCGTCGAATACGACGAGGCTCTCGCGGACAAGGCGCGGCAGAACCTAGCGGGTTACGCGAATGTCGAGCTCGTCCGCGGCGACGCGACCGAATGGCCGAAGCAGGATGCAGACGTGATCTACGCCAATTTCGCGCTCGACCACCCGCCGGCCGCCTGGATCGACAATCTGGCGGTCTCGGGGCGCACGCTCTTCCCGCTCGGCTTCCCGGCGACCGACCACGGCCGGGCGAGCGGCTTTACCCGTTCCGCGGGCTTCCTGATGATCGACCGACGAGCGTTGGGTTTTGGCGCCAGGTTCCTGCAGCCGGTCTCCTTCGTCTGGGCGGAAGGGCAGCAGCCACCTCCGCCGGGTCGTCACGAGGGGCTGGCGGAGGCCTTCCGCTCCCGCCGCGGCTATCAGGTCCGCAGCCTGCGCTGGCGGCAGCCGCCACAGGGCGATGAATGGTACGGCGAGGAGGATTGGGGACTGAGTTTTGAGGAGGTGTGAGGGGGCGGTGCGAGGAGCCCCACAAGGGGGAGGGGTTAGGGATGCCGCACCGCTCACGTCCCGTAAATAATCGCCCTGCCAAGGGTGAGATCATTGAGGGTCTGCTGTGCCGTCCCCCTCCCGTCCCAGCGGTTGTTTCCAACCCGAATCTCTGATCAATCACCCGAGCAACTGTCGGCGGAGGCGAATGTCATGGCGGAGCAGGATCCCATCGAGGTTTCCGAACAGCGGATCGGACGCGCGGACGTGCTTGGCTTTACAGCCGCCGGAAGCACTGTGATCCTGAAGGGTTGCTCGCTGGAGGAAGCGGACCTGTCGGGGCTTGATCTTCAGCGCTGGGAATTCAGAAACTGCAGGATGACGACCGTCAATCTGCGGGCCGCCGACCTCGAAGGAGCGAAGTTCGACGGGTGCCGTGGACCGTTCGCCAATTTTACGGGCGCCAACCTCGCGGAGGTGGAGTTCCGGAATTGCGACTTTAACAACGCCGCTTTCCTGGAAGCCAAAATGAACGACAGTCGGTTCGTCGGCTGCAAGCTGACGGGTGCCAACCTGACGCGGATCACCTCGCTCGGCCTGTCGTTCAAGGAGACCATCCTGGCGCAGGCGAGGCTTCCCGCACTGTCGTTCCGGAAATCCCGGATCGAGCGGGTCGATTTCGGCATGGCCGATCTATCGAAATGCGATTTTCGCGACGTCGTGTTCGACGGCTGCAGCCTGCGTGACACGGGCCTCGTCGATGCCAGGTTCGAAGGGGCCGATCTGCGCGGCGCGGATCTCGGCGGCCTGAAGCTGATCGACGCCAGGAAGTTCAAGGGCGCGACGATCTCCCGGCAGCAGGCCGGAGATATCCTGGCGGAACTGGGACTGAAGGTTCAATAGCCGGGTGCGGCATCCACTCAGTCTCCGGTTCTTTCAGTTGTCTTAGAGGTGAACAGGGTTAGACGGCGACGCGCCGTGCTTCCTTGTCGGCCGACTTCCGGTCTGCGCCGTACTTTTCGATAATGGCCTTCGCATCCTCAACCGATATGCGATGCTTTTTGGCAAAGGGGATGGGTTCGTAAGGCTGGTCCGAGGTGTTTGCTTTCTTGTCAGACATGGGACGTCTCCGATCTCGATGCTCCGGCAGGATGCCGAAGCCTCTTGGATTAATGGATAGTGAGGGGGTTGGTTGCCAGGCGCTGCTGCGTCATAACCGCGAGCGGCTGCCTCAATGTGCCGTCTATATGGTACGAAAGCCCCTGAAAGACAATGGCCCGGATCGGCGCCACGGCATTCGGGGCCGCCTGTTACCCCCGGCAGGGACGGTATTCGCGCGAAATCTTCAGTATTTCTTCTTGCGGACGATCTTGTTGCCCCGTGGCCCGCTCAGCACCGGCGTTCTGTCGCGGTTTTCCGCAAGCAGGCTGCGCCAGCGTTCCAGGCGATCGGCGGAAAGCTCGCCCTTGGCAACGGCTGCCTGCACGGCGCATCCCGGTTCGTGGGCGTGGGTGCAATCGCGAAACCGGCAATTCGGCGCCAGATCGGTGATTTCCGCAAACAGCGTATCGATGCCGTCGGTGACGTCGCTGACATAGAGCGTTCTGATGCCCGGCGTGTCGATCACCCAGCCGCCGCCGGCAATCGCATGCAGCGAGCGTGCCGTGGTGGTGTGACGGCCCTTTGCATCACGTTCGCGGATGCTTCCGGTCTTCTGCATCGTGTCGGACGCGGGCCCGGCCAGGGTGTTTACCAGCGTCGACTTTCCGACGCCGGAGGAGCCGACCAGGGCTACGGTCTGCCCGACGCCGCACCAGGGCTCCAGGAGAGAAACCGCATCGTCGGACCGCGCGTTCAGGACGACCACCGGCAGGTCGCGCTGCAGCGCCTTGGCCTGTTGTTCGAACAGGCTGGCATCTTCGACCGTGTCGGCCTTGGTCAGCACGATCACCGGATTGGTCGCGGCCTGGTTGGCCATGATCAGGTAGCGCTCCAGCCGTCCGGGATTGAAATCGGCATTGCACGAGGTGACGATGAACAGCGTATCGACATTGGCCGCTGCAAGCTGCTGGCCATGCCCGCCTTCGGCACGCCGTTGAAACACGGTTTTCCGTTCGAGACGGCGCACGAACATGCCGGTCAGCGGGTCGGCAAGAACCCAGTCGCCGACCGCAAAATCCGCGGTATTGCTATTGGGCGGAAGATCGATCCCGACCGGTCCGCTGATGTCGATCGCATCGATGCGCGCCCGATGAACCGAGGCAATACGCCGGACCAGGAGTTCCGTTTCGTCCGGCTCGACCTGAGCCGCAAAGAAATCGGACCAGCCAAGCAGTTCGAGCGAGGAGGGCAGGTTGGAGCCGGTCAACGTTCGGTACGAAAATTCGGGGACGCCGTCATGGGCAGGCTTTCCGCAGGTTGCGATTGCGCTCCTCCAGGGAGGAGCCGCAGATCGGGGTGCAAAGGTGCCGGTTCTTGGCTCGACCAAAACCTCTGGCTATTCGTCGCTATACCGGAGCATTAGCCCAGCATGCCGCCGAAGTCGAGGAACGATCGACCCGCGCCCCCCATATGATGGTCTAACCGGGCCGATCGAGCCGCAGCGTTTTGCAAACCTTATTCGGCCGCGATCTTCCCCGCCAGCTCCCGGTTCTTCATCAGCTTGTAGATGACCGAATCCATCAGCGCCTGGAACGAGGCGTCGATGATGTTTTCGGAGACGCCGACCGTCCACCAGCGCACACCATCGCCGTCGGTCGATTCGATCAGCACGCGGGTGATCGCCTCGGTGCCGCCGTTGAGGATACGCACCTTGAAGTCGGCGAGCACCAGGTCGTCGATCTCGTGCTGGTACTTGCCGAAATCCTTGCGCAGCGCCCGGTCGAGCGCGTTGACCGGGCCGTCGCCTTCGGCGACCGACATCAGCGTCTGGCCGTCGACGACGAGTTTGACCACCGCTTCGGAAACGATCTTGATGCGGCCATGGCTGTCGAACCGGCGCTCGACCATCACTCGGAAACCTTCGACCGCGAAGAACTCCGGAATGGTGCCGAGCGTGCGGCGGGCGAGCAGCTCGAAGCTCGCGTCGGCGCCCTCGTAGGCATAACCGGTCGCCTCGCGTTCCTTGACGATCGAGATCAGCTGGTCGAGCTTCGGATCGTCCTTGCCGACCTCGATGCCGCGGCGCTTCAGCGCGTTGATGAAGTTCGACTTGCCGCCCTGGTCGGACACCATAACCTTGCGCAGGTTGCCGACGCTCTCCGGCGTCACGTGTTCGTAGGTGCGCGGGTCCTTCAGCAGCGCCGAAGCATGGATGCCGGCCTTTGTGGCGAAGGCAGACGCGCCGACGTAAGGGCTCTGGTGATTCGGCGAACGGTTGAGCAGCTCGTCGAAGGCGTGGCTGAGGCGGGTCAGCCCGGTCAGCCGCTCCGCATCGATCGCCGTCTCGAACCGGCTGGAGTAAGCGTCCTTCAGGGCGAGCGTCGCGATGATCGTCACGAGGTTGGCGTTGCCGCAGCGTTCGCCGATGCCGTTGAGCGTCCCCTGGATCTGCCGACAGCCCGCCTCGATCGCGGCGAGCGAATTGGCGACCGCCTGGCCGGTATCGTCATGGGCATGGATTCCGAGCGAAGCGCCCGGAATGCCCGACGCGATGACGGCCTCGACGATGGCGCGGATCTCGCCCGGCTGTGTGCCGCCATTGGTGTCGCAGAGAACCACCCAGCGCGCACCGGCCTCATAGGCCGTCCTGGCGCAGGCAAGCGCATATTCCGGGTTCGCCTTGTAGCCGTCGAAGAAATGTTCGCAATCGACGAGTGGCTCCTTGCCCGCGCCGCGGGCGGCCTCGACGCTGTCGCGGATGGATTCGAGGTTCTCCTCGTTCGAACAGCCGAGCGCGACGCGCACGTGATAATCCCAGCTTTTCGCGACGAAACAGGTGGCGTCGCTTTTCGCCTGCAGCAGCACGGCGAGGCCGGGATCGTTGGAGGCGGAAATGCCGGCCCGCTTGGTCATGCCGAAGGCGACGAATTTGGATCTCGACGTCCGCTTCTGCGAGAAAAAGGCGGTGTCGGTGGGGTTGGCGCCGGGATAACCGCCCTCGACGTAATCGAGGCCGAATTCGTCGAGGAGGTTGGAAATGGCGATCTTGTCCTCGACGGAAAAATCGACGCCGGGGGTTTGTTGCCCGTCGCGCAGCGTGGTGTCGAAGAGATAGATGCGTTCGCGTGTCATGGGTGCTCCTCCTGGAGCGGTGGTTCTAATTCTAGGCCCGTCATCCTCGGGCTTGACCCGAGGATCCAAGGCCAAGCTCACGGGTTTAATGGAGGCGACCCGCCGACCGAAGAGATGGATCCTCGGGTCAAGCCCGAGGATGACGGAAGTACGGTTCTAAACCTTCCCCGCAAACCGGTCCGTCGCGCGGATCAACTGGTCGGTAATCCCAGGTTCCGAGACCGCATGTCCCGCACCTTCGATGATGTGGAAATCTGCGTCCGTCCAGACCTTTGAAAGCTGCCAGGCATATTTCAGCGGGCAGGGCATGTCGTAGCGGCCGTGCACGATGACGCCGGGAATGCCCTTGAGCTTCACCGCGTCGCGCAGGAGTTGCCCATCTTCCAGCCAGCCGGCATTCATGAAGAAGTGGTTCTCGATGCGCGAGAATGCGAGCGCGAAATGGTCGTCGTCGTGGTCCGACGCCAATTCCGGGTTCGGCAGAAGCGTGATCGTCGAGCCCTCCCAGACGCTCCAGGCCTTGGCGCAGCGGATCTGCTCGGCCTTGTCGGTGCCGGTGAGGCGGCGGTGATAGGCGGCCATCATTTCGTGGCGCTCGGTTTCCGGAATGGGGGCGACGAAGGCCTCCCACTTGTCCGGGAACATTTCCGAGACGCCGAACTGGTAGTACCAGTCGAGTTCCGGCCGGGTGACGGTGTAGATGCCGCGCACCAGAAGTTCGCTGACGCGCTCCGGATGGGTCTCCGCATAGGCGAGCGCCAGGGTCGAACCCCAGGAGCCGCCGAACACCTGCCATTTGTCGACGCCGACCATTTCGCGCAGCCGCTCGATATCGGCGACCAGGTGCCAGGTCGTGTTGGCCTCGAGGCTTGCGTGTGGCGTGGAGCGACCGCAGCCGCGCTGGTCGAACAGCACCACGTCGTAGAGGTCCGGGTCAAAGAGCCGGCGCTGGTTCGGATTGCAGCCGCCGCCGGGGCCGCCATGCAGGAAGACGGCCGGCTTGGCGCCCGGCTTGCCGACCCGTTCCCAATAGATCACATGGCCGTCGCCGACATCGAGCTGCCCTGTCGCATAGGGTTCGATCTCGGGATAGAGGGTACGCAGAACTTCGGTCATAGATGGAGACCCTTTGCCGGCCAGTTTTCGGTATCGTGATCGGGATGCTGGAAGGAGATGATCTGCTCCTGCTTGACGGCGTCCTCGCCTGAGTCGCGCACCGGCTGGTCGAAGATCGTCGTCACCCACGGGATATGCGAGGCATAGTTCACCTGGATCTTCGGGGCGAGGTCGCTGCGGTCGTCGAAGGCGCCGATCGCCAGTTCAAGCCCGCCGGGATAACGGTAGGTGAGCGGCGTGCCGCAATCCGCACAGAAGCCGCGGTCGATATTGACGGAGGACTGGAAATATTTCGGCTCGCCGCGGGTCCATTCGACGCCGTCCTTCGGGGCCGAGACGAGCGGCCCGAAAAAACCGCCGAAGGCCTTCTGGCACATGCGGCAATGGCAGATCGAGGCGCGGCCGAGTTCGCCGTGGATCCGGAAGCGCACGGCGCCGCATTGGCAGCCGCCTGTTCTAAGGGTTTCGCTCATGGCTTGTTCTCCGGTGGCTGGTTTTCTGGCGGACCGTTCTCCGGCGGCCAAGTTTCGGTGTCGTGGTCGGGATGCTGGTAGGAGACGATATCGGCCAGGAAGGGGGCGGTGTCGATATCGTCCATTGTGTGGCGCGCCGGCAATTCGGACAGCCGGTCGACGAAGGGAAGTTTGCCCTCGACGCCGAACTGCACGACCGGTGGCAGCAGGGCAGGGTCGTCGAAGCTGCCGGCGGAGATCGCGACCCCGTCCGCCGCCTCGTAGGTCATCGGCGTGCCGCAATTTCCGCAGAAGCCGCGCCGGACGTGGTTCGATGACTGGAAATATTTCAGTTCGCCGCGCGTCCAGGTGAGCTTCGCCTCGCCAGTCGCCACCAGCGGCGCGTAATAGGCGCCGAAGGCCTTTTGGCACATTCGGCAATGGCAGACCGAGGAATCGAACGGCTCGCCTTCAAGCCGGAAGCGGATCGCGCCGCACTGGCAGCCGCCGGTTCGGATGGTATCGTTCATGATTGCCCCTCCGCATGTCGATTGCCTCGAGGCCAGACCTCGGTGTCGTGGTCGGGGTGCTGGTTGCTGCTGGCCGAGACAGTCTTTTCCTGTTCCTCGGTCATGTCCATGCCGACGTCGTGCTGCAGGTGGTCGAGCTCGCCGAACCAGGACATCTTATGGGCAAGATTGGTCTGCAGCTCCGGCTTGACCGATTGCGGATCGTCGAGCGAACCGAGCGTGATGCTCATATGATCGCTCGACCCGTCATAAAAGAGCGGCGTGCCGCATTTCTCACAGAACCCGCGCCGCACGGTTTCCGACGACCGGAACCACGCCGGCTCGCCGCGCGTCAGCGTGAAATTTTCATGCGTCACCCCGCCGAGCGGCATGAAGTAATTGCCCGCCGCCTTCTGGCACATGCGACAATGGCACAGATGCGGAAACCCGAGGGCTCCTTCCGCCCGGTATCTCACGGCGCCGCACTGGCACCCGCCGGTGTGGATCTGGGTCATGGGCTGTCTTCCTCCTCAAGCCGGGTCGATGACACCATCGTCTTTCCAGCTGTCGCCGGCTCGACGATGAGCCGATCGCCTTCCTTGCGCATGATCGCGTCATCGCAGGATAGTTCAAACTCCAATGGAATCACTACGTATTGGCCACTATCGTCCCGCAGAAGTGGTACGCGGCATTCCTCAGCCATTTCAACCTCCTACGTACGTTCCGCGACCGTCAAAATGTGCAGGCAGACATTATCGATGTCTTTGAGAACGTCGTCGTTCCAGAAGGGCAGCACCATCCAGCCATCCTTTTCCAGGCGTCGGGTTCGGTCATAGCCATCCTACCGCTCCACAACTATCATGCACCCTCCGGGCTATGACACACCGCCTCGATATTGTTGCCGTCGGGGTCGAAGACGAAAGCGCCGTAATAGTTCGGGTGGTAATGTGTCCGCAGGCCGGGCGGACCGTTGTCGCGGCCGCCCGCGGTGATCGCGGCTTCGTAGAAGGCGTCAACCTCGGCGCGGCTGTTGGCGGTAAACGCGACGTGCTGGGAATGGCCGGGGACCGGCTTATCCTCATGCAGCCAATAGATCGGTCGCTCGCGCCCGTAGCCGCCGACCTTGACCCCACCCGTATACTCGGCCGGAACCATGTAAAGCAGCGAGGCGCCGAGCGGCGCGAAGGCTGCGTCGTAGAATGCCTTAGCCCGGTCGAAATCCGCGACCTTGATGCCCATGTGATCGATCATCGCGTTGCTCCTCGCCTTTGTCGGAGAGGTGAAGCTTACCGCTTCACCTCCCAGGTCGTCACCCTCTCGCCCGTCGCCGGGTCCTTGCCGTCCTTGAGCTGGATGCCCTTGTCCGACAGCTCGTTGCGGATCTTGTCGGCCTCGGCGAAATTTTTCGTCTTGAGCATTTCGAGCCGCAGGGCGACCAGCGCATCGACGGCGGATGCCAGCGCCTCGTCGACCTCGGTTTTCTCAGGCAGCACGCCGAGAAACGCCGCACTGGCGGCAAACACCGCAAGTGCGTCCGGGTCGCCATGGGCCTCCTGCGCCAGAGCGTGCAGCGCCTGCACGGCGGCGACCGTGTTGAGGTCGTCGGCAAGCGCATTGATCACCGTATCGCAAGGCGCGGCACCGGAAGCCTCCGCCGCCGGCCACTTTGCGAGAAGGCGTTCGGCCTCTTCCAGCCGCTTCACCGAAAAGTCGATCGGCTCGCGGTAGTGCGTCATCAGCATGGCAAGCCGCAGCACTTCGCCTGGCCATTTGCGGCCGCCGAATTTTTCGGTGTGCAGCAGGTCATAGATGGTGATGAAATTGCCCTCGGACTTCGACATCTTGCGGCCTTCGACCTGCACGAAGCCGTTATGCATCCAGACATTCGCCATCACCTCCGTGCCGTGAGCGCAGCGCGACTGGGCGATCTCGTTCTCATGGTGCGGGAAGATCAGGTCCAGCCCGCCACCATGGATGTCGAAC
Source organism: Neorhizobium vignae (assembly GCF_000732195.1). Classification (GTDB taxonomy): domain Bacteria; phylum Pseudomonadota; class Alphaproteobacteria; order Rhizobiales; family Rhizobiaceae; genus Neorhizobium; species Neorhizobium vignae. The sequence continues at coordinate 251,692 of NZ_JNNU01000005.1, read as the reverse complement.
ACTTCGCCGAGATAACGCCGGCTCATCGCGGAGCACTCGATATGCCAGCCCGGACGGCCGCGGCCCCAGGGGCTTTCCCAGCCGGGTTCGTTGTGGGAGGAGAGCTTCCACAGCACGAAATCGCTCGGGCTTTTCTTGTGCGCATCGACCGCGACGCGGGCGCCGGCCTGCTGTTCGTCGAGCGGACGCTTGGAAAGCTGGCCGTAGTCGGCCATCGACTTGGTATCGAAAAGCACTTCCCCTTTTGCCACATAGGCATGACCGTTGCCGATCAGCTTCTCGATGATCTCGATCATCTCGGCAATGGTGTCGGTGGCACGCGGCTCGATCGTCGGTTCCAGATTGCCGAGGAGGGCGACGTCCTGGTGGTACTGCCTCTCGGTCTTTTCGGTGACGAGGCGGATCGCCTCGTTGAGAGGCAGGCCGGGATGGTCGCGCAGCGCCCGTGCATTGATCTTGTCGTCGACGTCGGTGATGTTGCGAGCATAGGTGACGTGGGCCTCGCCATAGACATGGCGGAGCAGCCGGAAGAGCACGTCGAAGACGATGGCCGGTCGGGCATTGCCGATATGGGCGTAATCGTAGACTGTCGGGCCGCAGACATACATGCGTACGTTCTGGGGGTCGATCGGCGCGAACGCCGTCTTTTCACGGGTCAGCGTATTGTAGAACCTGAGCGAAATGCTCATCGAAAAATCTCCCCAAAAGTCTCGCACGGCGAGCATCCGGCCGAGCGGGATGCCGAAAAGTGTACGCGGTTTTCGGACGACATCCCGCTCCCACTATCAACTAGGAGGCGGATGCTCTCGCGTTCACGAAACACGAAAGCATCCGGCTCCGGCCGGGTCGTTTGTCTTCAAGGCTTTTCGAGAGACGAAAACGGCCGGGCCAGCGCGAACGCTAGCGGATAATGATCCCACAAATGGAAATCGCCGTTTTCATGGAGGTGGTTATGGCGCGGGCAAGCCGTTTGGTCAAGTGGGCTTGACCCGCGCGGGATGCCCATAGCCGGCCCTACGCCGTCTTGCGGCCGATGCCGTTCCGGGCGACGGTGAACAGAAAGATCAGCATTGACACGACGGTGAGGATCGAGCCGATCGCGGCAAGCGCCTCGCCGCCCGCGGACACCGCCATCGCGATGCCCGGCACGATACAGAGCACGCCGAGAACCGCAAAGCCGAGATGGACCTTCGACAGCAGGGTGTCGGCAGCCGATGGCGTCACGGTGTAATAGAGGCCGAAAAGCCCCATCGTCGTCCAGCCGACCAGGTTCAGGTGCGCATGCGCCGGCGCCATCAGATGATCGCCGGAGATGGCCATCTGGATACCCCAGAACATGCCAACGGTGACACAGAGCACGGCGGCGCCGAAGAAATAGAAAGCGATGTTTCTCATCCGATTTCTCCTGAAATATGAAGTTCCTGCGCCCTATCGTAGGACCCGCAGCATAACGGGAAATCGATTCTTATCCATGGGGTAGAGGTCACGGCAATTCGGAGGAGGAGGCAGGGTTGGCGGATGTCGGCATTGGCCGATATGGGCGATTGCCGAAGCTGCTGCCGTGATAAACAAAGCTGATCGCCAGGTTCCCAGACGGCGGCGGCAGGCTCCAGGCGGGCAGGGAGGAGGATCTTTCCGCTGCTTCTGACGGATGCCGCCGCGTCAGCGACCTTTCTCGGTCGGTGGATTGCTGTTGTCGAGCAGGGCCTGGGCGATGGACTTGCGCCGCGCGTCGTCGGTCATGGCGGAACTGATCAGCCGCATCGCTTCCATGACGGCCGCTTCGCCATGCTCGCGGTGAAGGCGGGCCATCGCTGCGGCGACCAGATTGGCGGTTGCTGTCGCCTGTTCTCTTTGCTCTTCGGTAAGGTGCGGTTGCATGGACGTCCTTGCATTGCGGTGGCCGTTCTGGGGCGTTTCCTATCGACCTCCAGAATTGACCAATGTCAAATCCAAGTGCGCCCATGCGGCAAGGGGTCGCTTCTATTCTGGCGCGCGGAAATCCACGAACTTGTTATCGCGCACCACGAACAGGCGGCCGGTATCCTGAAGATCGGGGGAGGCGAGGAACAGGATTTTTTCGGCGACCTCCGACGGATGCGGCAGGGTTTCCGGGTCTTCGCCGGGCATGGCCTGGGCGCGCATGGCGGTGCGGGTGGCGCCGGGATTGACGATGTTGACCTTGAGCGGCGTGTGGGCGGTCTCCGCAGCCCAGATGCGGGCCATGTTCTCGACCGCCGCCTTGGAGATCGAATAGGCGCCCCAGAAAGCCGGCGCCTTGGAGGCGACGCCGGACGACAGGATCAGCGCGCGGCCGGCATCGGATTTGGTCAGCAGCGGCTCGACCGAGCGGATCAGCCGCCAGGTGGCGGTGACATTGGTCAGCATCACCTTTTCGAACACCTTTGCCTCGATATGGCCGAGCGGTGAGATGACGCCGAGAATGCCGGCATTCGCCACGAGGATGTCGAGCTTGCCCCAGCGCTCGAAGATCGAGGCGCCGAGCTTGTCGATCGCTGCCATGTCGGTGATGTCGAAGGGAACCAGCGTGGCGGTGCCGCCGGCCGCCTTGATCGCGTCATCGAGATCCTCGAGACCGCCGACGGTGCGCGCGGTGGCGATCACATGCGCGCCGGCCTTCGCGAGTGCCAACGCCGTGAAATAGCCGATGCCCCGCGATGCGCCAGTCACCAGCGCGATCCTGCCCTTCAGATCGATTGTCATGAATTTCCGCCCTCAAAAAGCAATGCGCGCAACGGTCGTTACAGTCGCCGATGGATGTTGGAGGAGGAGGCGACTGCTGCTTTTTGCACGAGTCCTGCCTCGATCTCCGTTGTCCCTGTGCTTGTCACAGCGATCCGGTGCGCGCAAGTCCTTGCGCGCGGGAGCCTTTTCACGGCTCCCGATATGGCTCGACGTTCCATTTCAGCTTCAGGGAAGAAGCTCACCTCACCCGTTGCTGGCCAGTACCGAAACCTTGCGGCCCATCGTCTCGCCGTCCTTGTCGAGTAGGCGGGTGGGGTAGTCGCCGGTGAAATAATGGTCGGTGAACTGCGGGCGGGCGTTGTTGCGGTCTTCGCCGCCGACGGCGCGATAGAGGCCGTTGAGCGACAGGAATGCGAGCGAGTCGGCGCCGATATACTGGCACATGGCTTCCAGGCTGTCGTACTGGTTGGCGAGCAGCTTGTCGCGGTCCGGCGTGTCGATGCCATAGAAGTCCGGATAATAGATCATCGGGCTGGCGACGCGCAGATGCACTTCCTTGGCGCCGGCATCGCGGATCATCCGCACGATCTTCAGCGAGGTGGTGCCACGTACCACCGAATCGTCGACCAGCACGACGCGCTTGCCCTCGATCATCGCCCGGTTGGCGGAATGCTTGAGCTTGACGCCGAAGGCACGGATCTGCTGGGTCGGCTCGATGAAGGTACGGCCGACATAATGGTTGCGGATGATGCCGTATTCGAACGGGATACCGCTTTCCTGCGCATAACCGAGCGCAGCCGGCGTGCCGCCATCCGGAACCGGCACCACGACATCGGCGTCGATCGGGGCTTCCTTGGCGAGGTTGATGCCCATGTTCTTGCGCGCCACATAGACGCTGCGACCGCCGACGACGGAATCGGGGCGGGCGAAATAGACGTATTCGAACAGGCAGAGCCGTTCGGCCTGGCCGTTGCCGGCCTTGCGGGCGTCGATCGAGATCGAACCGTCCGGCTGGATCTCGCAGATGATGACTTCGCCATTCTCCACGTCGCGGATGAACTTGGCGCCGATGATGTCGAGCGCGCAGGTTTCCGACGCGAAGATCGGCTTGCCGTCGAGTTCGCCCATGACCAACGGCCGGATGCCGGTGGGGTCGCGTGCGGCGATCAGCTTGGTGCGGGTGACGGCGAGCATCGAATAGCCGCCTTCCATCTGCCGGATCGCGTCGATGAACCGGTCGGCTGTCGACGAATAGCGGGAGCGGGCGATGAGATGCAGGACGACTTCGGTATCGGAGGTCGACTGACAGATGGCGCCGCCGGCGATCAATTGCCGGCGCAGGGTCAGGCCATTGGTGAAATTGCCGTTATGGGCAACTGCGATGCCGCCGACTTCGAGTTCGGCAAACAGCGGCTGGACGTTGCGCAGCGCCACTTCGCCGGTGGTCGAATAGCGGTTGTGGCCGATCGCGATATTGCCGGGCAGGCGGGCAAGAGTGACGGGATCGGTATAATGGTCGCCGACGAGGCCCATGCGGCGTTCCGAATGGAAGCGCAATCCGTCGAAGGAGACGATGCCGGCCGCTTCCTGACCGCGATGCTGCAGGGCATGCAGCCCGAGCGCCGTCAGCGTCGCAGCCTCGGGATGGCCGAGAATGCCGAACACGCCGCATTCTTCATGCAGCGTATCGCCATCCCACTCGTTGACGCTGTCTTCGGCGAACGTCTCGGAAACCGCCTGATTCATCTTGGCCCCTTATCCCTTTGGACAACCTGTCCCTGTCGGAAAAATGGAAAGGCCGGCCGGGGAGAACCTCCCCGGAAACCAGCCTGTTTTTTACTTGAATGCGAATGATACCACAAATGGTGACGTTTTGCGCTGCATCAAGCGCAAGATCGCGTCAATTATTTGTCGCAGGCGCGTCGTCTGCCGCCGGTTGATCCTGAGCCGGAGCGCCATCGGTCGGCGCTGCTCCGCGGCCGAGGATGCGGGCGCGGATCTGCGGCTCGATATCGGCGGGCAGCACGGCTTCGAGGCGGGCGACGAGCGTGTCGAGGAACGGCTTCGATTTCGCCTGCGTCACCCAGGTCGGCTGGGCGCTGGGGATCACCAGCCAGTTCCAGAACGCGACGGCCACGACGAGCAGCAGGATGCCGCGGGCGGCGCCGAACAGGAAACCCAGCGTCCGGTCGAGCGCGCCGATGCGGCTGTCGATGATGAAATCGGCGATCCGTGTGGTGATGAACGAGATGATGATCAGCGCGATGATGAAGATGGCGCCGGCGGATGCGGCGATCGCGATGCGCTCGTCACTGACGTGGGGCTTCACGTAGGGCAGAACCAGCGGGTAGAGGTAATAGGCTGCGGCAACCGAGCCCGCCCAGCTTGCGATCGACAGCACCTCTCGCGAAAAACCGCGAACCATGGCGAGCACGGCGGAAAACAGCGTCACACCGATGACAATACCGTCGAAAATCGTGATGGGCATAAATGATCTACTCCAGACTTGCCGACTTCAAGACTTGCCGGCTTTAGCCCGGCGCCCCGCCTTACCGCAGCCGTCATACATCAGCGGGCTTGTTAACGGAAGATCAATCATCTTCCGGCGTTTGCCTCAGCTTAGAAGCAGAACCGGCGATGCGTGACACCAGGTCCGGCAGGTCCTCGATCGTCACCCAGCGTCCGTTCGCACCCTTCGGCACCTCTGCGGACGTGGCCGGCAGCATCGCTCCTGCAAAACCAAGTTTCTCAGCTTCCTTAAGGCGTTGCGCAGTCTGCGAAACCGGCCGCACCGCGCCCGAGAGGCTGATTTCGCCGAAATAGACGCAATCGGCCGGCAGGGCAAGACCGGCCAGCGAGGATACCAGTGCGGAAGCGACCGCAAGGTCGGCCGCGGGCTCGGTGATGCGGTAACCGCCCGCGACGTTGAGATATACGTCGTGCTGTCCGAGCTTGACGCCGCAATGGGCCTCCAGCACCGCGAGAATCATCGACAGGCGCGACGAATCCCAGCCGACCACGGCGCGCCGCGGCGTGCCGAGCGAGGTGGGCGCCACCAGCGCCTGCACCTCGACCAGAACCGGCCGCGTACCCTCCATGCCGGCAAAGACGGCGGCGCCTGGCGATTTCGAGTTGCGCTCGCCGAGGAAGAGTTCGGACGGATTGGTGACTTCGCGAAGCCCCTTGTCGGACATTTCGAAGACGCCGATCTCGTCGGTCGGCCCAAATCGGTTCTTGACGGTGCGCAGGATGCGGTAGTGGTGGCCGCGGTCGCCTTCGAAATAGAGGACCGCATCGACCATGTGCTCGACGACGCGCGGGCCGGCGATCTGGCCTTCCTTGGTGACGTGGCCGACAAGGACCATGGCGGCCCCGGTCTGCTTGGCAAACCGGATCATTGCCTGCACGCCGGTGCGCACCTGGGTGACGGTGCCCGGCGCCGAATCGGCGGTATCGCTCCACAGCGTCTGGATCGAGTCGATGATCACGAGGTCCGGGCGCTTGCCTTCGCCGATCGTGGCGAGGATGTCCTCGACATTGGTTTCGGCGGCGAGCAGCACCTCGGTATCGGCCGCATCCAGCCGCTGGGCGCGCAGCCGCACCTGCGCCACCGCCTCTTCGCCCGAGACGTAGATGATCCGGTGGCCGCGGCGGGAGAGGGCGGCGGCCGCCTGCATCAGCAGCGTCGACTTGCCGATGCCCGGATCGCCGCCAACCAGCACCGCCGAACCGCGCACGAAACCGCCGCCGGTCGCCCGGTCCAGCTCGGAAATGCCGGTGAAGATGCGCGGCGCTTCCTCGGTTTCGCCCGACAGCGTGGTGAGCGCCACGGCGCGGCCCTTCTTCGGCACCTTGCCGGGGCCTCCGCCGATGCCGCCCATCATGTCGTCTTCGATAATGGTGTTCCACTCGCCGCAGCCGTCACACTTGCCGGCCCAGCGGTTATGCACCGTGCCGCAGTTCTGGCACACGAATTGGGTCTTTGCTTTTGCCATGGGATCAGTTGCCGCCTTCGATATTCACAAATTCCACCGTGAACAAAAGCGGAACCATTATTCTCTAGTCCGAAAATGCGGCGGATGGCAAGGAGGGAGGCAGCTATTCGGTTTCGATATACCTGCGCTCATAACGCAGGCCGAGGCTGGTGAGCAGCTCGTAGCCGATCGTGCCGGCGGCGCGGGCGACGTCGTCGAGAGCGACGTTCGGCCCGAACAGTTCGACATAGTCGCCGGCCTGGATCTCCGATGCCGGGATGTCGGTAACGTCGAAGATCGTCAGGTCCATGGTGATGCGGCCGATCACCGGCACCTTGCGGCCGGCGACGAAGCCGAAACCGCCATGGGCGACCGTCTGGCGCAGCGGCACGCCGGAGCCGGAGAGCGCCCGGCTGTAGCCGTCCGCATAACCCGCAGACACGATCGCCAGCCGGCTGTCGCGGGAAAGCTGATAGGTTCCGCCGTAGCTTACCGTCTCGCCCTTTTTCCCGTCGCGGATCTGGATGATGCGCGCTTCCGCCTTGGCGACCGGCTTCATCGGGTTCGGCACCCCGACGACCGCCTCGCCGCCATAAAGCGCGATGCCGGGACGGGTGAGATCGAAATGATAGTCCGGCCCCAGAAAGATCCCGGCGGAAGCCGAAAGGCTGGTCTCGATGCCTTCGAAAGCCTCCGCGACCCTCCGGAAAGCCGAAAGCTGTTTCTGGTTGAGGGGCGAGGAGGGCGTATCGCCGCTGTGAAGGTGCGAGAGTACCAGGACCGGCGAAAAACTCGCCGGCCGCGACACGTCGTCGGCAAAGGCGATCGCGTCCTCGAGCGGCAGGCCGAGCCGGTTGAAGCCGGTATCGACCTGCAGCGCGCAGGGGTGGTCACCGTATTCCGCCATCACCGACATCCAGAAGGCAAGCTGTTCTTCCGAGACGAGAACCGGCACCAGATCGTGTTCGAAGAACATCGGCTCCTGGCCGGGCCAGATGCCGGAGAGAACATAGATGCGGGCATCCGGCGCATAGGCGCGCAGCGTTACGCCTTCCTGCACCACCGCCACGAAGAAATCCCGGGCTCCGGCCTCGTAAAGCGCGGTGCCGCAATCCTCCAGCCCGAGGCCATAGGCATCGGCCTTGACGACGGCCGCTGCCCGCGCCGCTCCCGAGCGCCGCGCCATCTCCCGCCAGTTGTCACCAAGCGCACCCAGATCGACTGTCAGCCGGACCGGCGCGATATCGAAATCGTCGGGATAGGAAAGCTCGCTGTCGAAATCGGTCATGTCGGCTCGTAGGCATGAGGATGGTTGCAGCAATCCTACCGGTTTCGAAGGCAGGAAAAAGACCACGCCCGCAAAATCTTTCGCGCTGCACAATCTTTTGGGGGGCTACACGTCAGGCGACGCTGCGCAGATCGAAATCCGCATGAATGACGTCGTAGGGCACGTAGATCCGACCATCCTCGTTCACCTCGACGAGTCCCCATTCGATCAGGACCGCCGTGTCCTCGTGCACCCGCTTCACGTCGCGGGAAAGTGCGGCGGCCAGAGCCCGGTAGGTCGAGGGGCCGAGGCCTTGCAGTGTCTCGATCAAAGTCCAGCGTTTGGGAGCGAGAACGGTGAAAAGCTGTTCGGGTGAGGAGAAGCTGAAGACGTGATCTTGAGTTTTTCCGGTTTTCCACGCGGCGAGAAACCCTCCGGCGGCATTCTGAAGCACGGTCTCATCGTCTCGTTGAATTCGGATCGTGGCTGTCGTCATCGGCCGCGTTGCCTCCTTATGTGCACATCCCCGAGAAAATCGGCGATCAGCTTGTCAACTGTTGAGAATTCGTATGCTTCCTCGTGGCCCTTTATATGCCTGTGGTCACCCTTGCCTCTTTCGTTATCGTAGCCGACAACCCGCTGTCCTTCATAACCGTAGAACAGGCGATATTTGTAGTCGTGCCGGCTCCCGGCTACGGGATGCGGAAGCTTCCAGATGACCATCTCGACGATAGCGCCATCCGACAGGACATTCTTGGAGCGGTAAAGCAATTCCGCCTTCATGTTGGCGACAATGCCAACATGAAGGTGCTCTGTCAAATCAGACCGATCAATGCTCTTCGTACTGCGTGAAGCTCGGGTCGGCCAAATCGGCGAATCGGGTGTATTCCGACTGGAAGGCGAGCTTGACGGTTCCGGTCGGTCCGTGGCGCTGCTTGGCGATGATCACGTCCGCCGTGCCCTTGACCTTGTCCATCAGCACTTCCCATTCGGGATATTTCGGGTCGGCGATGTCGCGGGGTTCCATGTTCTTGACGTAATATTCCTCGCGGAACACGAAGAGCACCACGTCGGCGTCCTGTTCGATCGAGCCCGATTCGCGAAGGTCGGAAAGCTGCGGGCGTTTGTCGTCGCGGCTTTCCACCTGGCGGGACAGCTGCGACAGTGCGATGATCGGCACGTTCAGTTCCTTGCCGAGCGCCTTCAGGCCGGTGGTGATCTGGGTGATTTCCTGGACGCGGTTCTCGCCGGATTTGCCCGACCCGGTCATCAGCTGGATATAGTCGACCACCAGGCAGTCGAGGCCGCGCTGGCGCTTCAGGCGGCGGGCGCGTGCGGAAAGCTGAGCGATCGAGATACCGCCGGTCTGGTCGATGAACAGCGGCACCTTCTGCATCATCTGGCTGCAGGCGACGAGCTTTTCGAAATCCGCCTCGGTAATGTCGCCGCGGCGGATCTTTGACGAGGAGACTTCCGTCTGCTCGGAAATGATACGGGTGGCGAGCTGTTCGGCCGACATTTCGAGCGAATAGAAGCCGACGACGCCGCCATTCTTGGCCTTGAACGAACCGTCCGGCTGCACTTCCGGCTCGTAGGAGGCCGCGATATTGTAGGCGATGTTGGTGGCAAGCGAGGTCTTGCCCATGCCGGGGCGTCCCGCAAGCACGATCAAGTCGGAGCGCTGCAACCCGCCCATCTTGCTGTCGAGCGACATGATGCCGGTCGAGATGCCGGACAGGTGCCCGTCGCGCTCGAAGGCCTGGCCGGCCATGTCGATGGCAAGCGCCACCGCATCGTTGAACGACTGGAAGCCGCCGTCGTAGCGGCCGTTTTCGGCGAGCTCGAACAGCCGGCGTTCGGTATCCTCGATCTGCGTCTGCGGCGGCATGTCGAGCGGCGCGTCGAAGGCGATGTTCACCATGTCCTCGCCGATGGTGATCAGCGCGCGGCGCAGGGCCAGGTCGTAGATCGCCCGGCCGTAGTCTTCCGCGTTGATGATCGACACGGCTTCGGAGGCGAGGCGCGCGAGATATTGCGCCACCGTCAGATCGCCGACCTTGTCGTCGGCGGGCAGGAAGGTCTTGATCGTCACCGGATTGGCGGTCTTGCCCATGCGGATGATGTCGCCGGCGACCTCGAAGATCTTGCGGTGCAGCGGCTCGTAGAGATGGACGGGCTTCAGAAAGTCGGAGACGCGGTAATAGGCGTCGTTATTGACCAGGATTGCGCCGAGAAGCGCCTGTTCGGCCTCGATATTGTTCGGGGCTTCGCGGTAATGCGGCTCTGCCGGCTGGATATTGGCAAGCTTGCGTACTGCGTCGTTCATGGTCTTTTGTCCGTCCTGTCCTGCTGCCAAGCCGTCGGTTCTAACGGGTTGCGAGGCGTCCTGAAATGATTCAGTTCGCTACACACAGTGATTCACAGGCTGCTTACAAAATTACGGAAAACGGCACGAATCCGTTTGACTGTGGCAATCGGCGAATCGTTGGCGCGAGGCTTCATCCTACACGCTGAAAATAGACAAAAAAACGCCCAGGCCTTGTCGGCCCGGGCGCTCTTTGAACAGTCTTTGGAACGACGCTTATTCGTCGTCGCCGGCGCCGTCGGCTTCCGGATCGAAGAAGTCTTCCGGACGGAGCGCATCTTCGTCGACGCCGTAGATGGCGTCGGCGGAGGTGAGGCTTTCGCCCTGGGACTGGCGGCTGGCTTCTTCAGCCGAGCGGGCAACGTTCAGTTCGATCGAAACTTCGACTTCCGCATGCAGGTGCAGCGAGACCTTGTGCAGGCCGATTTCCTTGATCGGCGTGTTGAGGTCGACCTGGTTGCGGCCGATGGTGAAGCCTTCGGCAGCGAGCGCCTCGACGATGTCGCGGGCAGCGACGGAGCCGTAGAGCTGGCCGGTTTCGCCGGCGGCGCGCACGACGATGAAGGACTTGCCGTCGAGAACTTCGGCGACCTTGGCGGCTTCGCCCTTGCGCTCGAGGTTGCGTGCTTCAAGCGTGGCGCGCTCGGATTCGAAGCGCTTCTTGTTGGCTTCGTTGGAGCGGAGAGCCTTGCCGAGCGGCAGGAGGTAGTTACGGGCAAAGCCGTCGCGAACCTTGACGGTTTCGCCCATCTGGCCAAGCTTCGGTACGCGTTCAAGCAGAATGACTTGCATGGTTGTATTTCCTTTCGATCAGTCAGTTCTTGTTTTTTCAGTTCTTGTTTTCGGTGGTCTTGTTGTCGGGGCTCGCGCCGGTCTTGAGCGGAGTGAGCGCGATCGTCCGCCTCGTATCGGAAAGCCCCAGGATGAGGATCGCGATCGCCGGCAGGACGAGCATTGAAGAGAGGTAGCAGAGCACGAGGGCTGGGATGCGCCAGTCCTTGCCAAGGCTGCGGAAATGCAGGGAGGCGAAACCGGCCATCAGGAAGCCGGCGCCGAACGTGCCGCAGATCGTCGCGCCGATCATCGCCGGAACGCCACCCAGGAATGCGAGCACGATGCCGCCGAGGAAGATGAAGATCGCGTGCCGGTTCATCCGCAGTGCCGACGGCATGTCCTCGCGCGGACGCAGCGCCCGGCCGGAGCGCGACACGATGCGCACGGCGATGTAGAAGGCGGCAAACAGCAGTGTCACCCAGACGCCGCCCTGGACGAGCGGCAGCATCAGCACCAGCAGCGACTTGGTCTGCGCCAAGCCCGCCGGTTCCGGCGTGAAGGCTGGTTCCTGGGCCTGCAGAGCCGCGATCATCGCGTCGACCATCCGGTCCGTGAGCTCCGGGCCGTAGCCGATTGCGACCCCGAGCGCGATGACGGCGAGCGTCACCAGGCCGCAGAGATGCAGGAGGATATCTGAGATCGGGTACCAGGCCATCAGGTTGTCCGGGCCGCCGAGTTCGGAGGCGGGACGCGCGAGGTTGGCGAGATGCGAAAGCCAGCCCGCCGGGATCAGCGTGAATACCGCCATCGCGACGGCGAACATCGGCGAGACGAGGATGGCGCCGAGGATGCCGGCGGTCACGATGCCGATCGCGGCGGCGCGATTGCCCCAGCCGAGGCCGGCAATGAAGATCGGCAGCGAGGAGGCGGCGTAGAGCACGGACGCAAACGACAGCTGCGCATTCGCACCCAGCACGAGCAGGGTGGCGGCAATGCCGGCAAGAATGCCGGTCGGGAGCACTGTCTGAATCTTGTTCGTCACGGTCTCGCTGTCCTGCTTTTTGAAGCAGTTAGGGGACAAGTCCTGAATCGATCTCTCAGGCGCTTCATCCCCAACATGGGGTTTGGGAGGTTCCGATCCGCGCCCATCGCGGAAGGGATGAACCCGCTGACTTTTGATCAGCGGGTCCGGTGTTCTGAATTACGCTACGACGTAGGGCAGCAGGCCGAGGAAGCGGGCGCGCTTGATCGCCTGGGCGAGTTCGCGCTGCTTCTTCTGGGAAACGGCCGTGATGCGCGACGGAACGATCTTGCCGCGCTCGGAAATGTAGCGCTGCAGGAGGCGTACGTCCTTGTAGTCGATCTTCGGCGCATTGGCACCCGAGAACGGGCAGGTCTTGCGGCGGCGATGGAACGGACGGCGTGCCTGGGAGGAGGATGATGATACGTCAGCCATGGTCTTTTCTCCTTAGCCTCTATTACGCACGGTCTTCGCGCGGACGGCGCTCGAAGCCGCCTTCACGCGGACCACGGTCCGGACGGTCGCCGAAGCCGCCTTCGCGGCGCGGCGGGCGGTCGCCAAATTCGCGGCGCGGACCACGGTCGTCGCCATCACGGCGCGGGCGGTCGTCACGGTCGCGCTTCTGCATCATCGCCGACGGACCTTCTTCATGCTTCTCGACGGCGATCGTCATGTAGCGAAGAATGTCTTCGTTGATGCGCATCTGGCGTTCCATCTCGTGCACGGCCGGAGCCGGTGCGTCGATGTCCATCAGGGCGTAATGAGCCTTGCGGTTCTTGCTGATGCGGTAGGTGAGGGACTTGAGGCCCCAGTTTTCAATGCGCCCGACTTTGCCGCCGTTAGCTTCGATGACGCCCTTGTACTGTTCGACGAGGGCATCAACCTGCTGAGCGGACATATCCTGCCGGGCAAGGAATACGTGTTCGTAAAGAGCCATGTAAGCTTTGCCTTTTCTTGCGGTTGTCTACCCGGACCTCGGCGGCTAAGCCTCAACGACTGCTCCTGAACGGGGAAACCCCAGGCAAGAAAAGTGTTGTATCGAGACGGTCGAGAGCGGAGACACGGGAGGCTTGGACCCTGTGGTCCCTGCGGCGTCCTTTTCGAGGAAGCCTGCCCTCCGTTCAGCCACCAGCCAGAAGACCGGGTGTTGCGAACAGCGCGCTTATACGGATTTTTGGAGAGAAGGCAAGGGTGGTTCCTGGAATGTAATCAATTAGCGGCGCCTAAATTATACTTAAGGTAGAGTTAACAGGTATGCAGGTTGAAAATTCGAGTAATTGGAGTATAGTCCGCCGCGGGAAAAGTGCTGGAGGGTATTCAGTCAAAGTGGAGGGGAATTTGTCATGCATCATGGAGAGAAGAACTTTGAAGTAACCGCACCACGTTCTCGATTTTACCAAGGGGGTTTCGGGCGGTTGTTTCCAGAACTTCCAGGCTGGGAGCCGGATACAACCGGTTTTACAGGTGCAGGGATAGGTAGTGCTGCGGCACTTGAAGCCTATTTCATGAATTTCGTCGCGACCAAGATGGTCGATACGACGGCGCCGCCTGCGGGCGACTCCAAACTTCCGTCCGGTTACGTCTATTTCGGTCAGTTCATCGACCATGACCTGACGCTGGACACGACGCCGCTCAGCGAGGCGGAACTCGATCCGAACCGGCTTCATAACTTCCGGACGCCGCGGCTCGATCTCGATTGCATCTACGGGCAGGGGCCGGATGCGCAGCCCTATCTCTACGACAAGGCTGCGCCGGGCTGTTTTCGGATCGGGGAGATCGCGGGCACGGCGTTCAAGGATCTGCCGCGCGCCGCAGGCCAGGATACCGCTCTGATCGGCGACCCGCGCAATGACGAGAACGCCATTGTCGCTCAGCTGCACCTGGCTTTCCTCTTGGCCCATAACACGCTCGTCAAGGCGGCGATCAAGAAGGGCATGCCGTCCAGGAGGGCTTTCGAGGCGGCACGGAAGACGCTGCGGCGTCTCTACCAGTGGATTATCTGGCATGACTACATGGCCCGCATCTGCGATCCCTCCGTCCACAAGCGGGCGCTTCGCAAGGACCGCGACGCCGGCAACGGGCGAACCTCCTGGGAGCTCGGCTACGAAGATGTCTATGACTGGAAGAACAATCCGTTCATGCCGCTGGAGTTTTCGGTCGCCGCCTACCGGTTCGGGCATTCGCTGGTCCGCAACGGCTACCAGACGAATTTCGCCAAGGGCGTCGGCGTCTTCACGCCGACCTTCAAGTTCAATGCCGAGGATCTGCGAGGGTTTCGCGCGCTGCACGCGGACCGGGTCGTGCAGTGGGACTGGTTCCTCAGGATGTCGTCCTCCGTTCGGCCGACATTCCCGCAGGTGGCCCGAAAATTCGACAGCGTGCTGGCGAATGCGCTGCGTGAACTGCCGGAGGATCCCGACAAGCCGGGTGACAACACCAGGATCCTCAACGTGCTTGCGGCCCGCAATCTGGTGCGCGGCGTCAGGATGCAACTGCCGTCGGCCATCGAGATCGCCAAGCTTTTGGACATCCCGATCATCAATATCGCCGAAACCGAGCGGGAAGCCCTCTGGTATTATATTCTGAAGGAGGCCGAATTCGACGCTCAGGTCGAAGGCTCGACGCTGACCGTCGGCGGCGCCGGCGATCGCCTGGGAACGCTCGGCTCGATCATCGTCGCGGCGACGTTCGCAGGTCTCCTGAAGGGCGATCCACTGTCGTTCTTCAATCTGGAGCCCGGATGGACGCCCGACAAGGACGAGCTGCTCGACAGCGTCGAGGCGGACCTGATCGCCGCCGGCAAGCCCGGCCTCAATGCCGATGAACAGGTCAATGGCCGCAAATGGGGGCTGCCGACCATCATCCGCCTCTCGGGCCTGCCGGTCGACGCGGCGCCGTTCCGGCCGACGCCGGTACCGGTTCCCGAGCCCGTCGTCGAGCCCGCGGCACCGCCGACGGAATGATAACCATCGGGGATATCGCCGGGAGAACCGGCGATATCCCCGATCATGTCCCGGGAGGGCATGCTTTTGCTTGGCGGGTTGGATCAGCCGATCTTGAGGACCGTCTGTCCCTTTTCGAAAGCGAAACCATAGGTGAGGGCACCATTCTTCAGCGCCTTGCCGTCGAGCGTCACGGTGATCTTGTCTTCGGAGCCCTTGAACGAGGCGGTCAGCACATTGTCCTTGACGGAAATGCCGACATCCTTCTCGAAATAGCCGTCGAACCGCAGCGAGATCGGGCCGTCGGTGGCAATCGTATCCTCGCCGCCATTCTTGCCGAACGTGTATTCGACGACGCCCTGGCCGGACGGTTTGCCGGTCTGGTGGATGGTAACGGTGTCATTGCCTGCGCCGCCCGAGGCAAAGATGCGGCGTCCTTCGAGGTAGAGCGTATCGTCGCCGTCGCCGCCATCGATGCCGGTCATCGTCTCGGCCGAGATCCGGATGCTGTCGGCACCGTCGCCGCCCGAAATCTCCATCGCCAGCTTGCCCGCAAGCCGGATGTCGTCCTTGCCGGCGCCGCCGTTTATGGCGCGCAAGAGGGTGGCCTTTGCCTCGATCTTGTCGGCGCCGTCGCCGGCCTCGACACCGGAGACGGAAGCTGTCTTGATCTTCAACGTATCGTCGCCGGCACCGCTATCGACATTGTAGACGGCACGGCCGGTCATCGTCAGGCTATCGTCGCCTTCGCTGCCGGAAGCGTGGGTAATGTAGCCGAGGCTCTCGCTGACGTTCACCTCGGACGTATCGTCGGCCTTGCCGAGTGCGAGGATCTCGACGATCCGCGCAAGCGCCCGCTGCGCCGGCCCCTGCGTGTCGGGCTCGATGCCGCCCGCGCTGCCCGAAGTGAAACCCTGGGCATTGCCGGATGTGTGGCTTGCCGAAACGGACGGACCGGAAAACAGCAGCGATGCGTAGCTCGCCGCATTGGAGTTCCGGTAGAAGGCGTTGGTGATGCTGGTGATGGCTCTGTCCTCCGGCACGCGGCCCGTCAGAGGCCGCAAGTCCCGTCTTTCACATGCCGCCATCATACCGGACATTGATTGAGAACAGCTTATAGAAGCTGAGGGCCGCGAGACAGCGGCATCGCTTTGCGCGGTAAGCGCTTCGTAAAGAAAAAGGAGCGGTTTTCGCAACGGCGGACTATTGCCCGATTAAGCCGGGAGGAGGCGTTGCCGCATCATGCCGAAAGGCCTCCGCCAGCGGACGTAACCTTACCGGTGGAAGGAGCCGACGTGATTGTCTTCACTCCGGTCGAAGACCGGCGGGGCTGGCGTGTTCTCCGCAATATACCGGTCGTCGGCAATCAGCAGCGACTGTGTTTCCGGCCTGTAGACCAGATGGATGTTGCCGGCATCGGCCATCCGCCCGCCGAGCTTCACGGTGATGCTGTCCGTGGTGCCGGCAAAGCCGATCGTCATGGTGTCGCCGTCCACGGTGATGCTGGCCTTGCTCATGTCGAGCCGCCGGGTGCCGTCCTCGCTGAAGCCGTTGATTTCGAGCGGGCCCTTGGTGACGATCACATCGCGGCCATCGCCGGCGCTGAAATAGTAGCTGGCCTCAGTCCGGCCCTTGTTGTCGAGCACGACATGGTCATCGCCCTTGCCGCCCGAAATATTTCTGAGGAAGCCTTCTGTCGTGACGATGATCGTATCGTTGCCGTCACCGCCATCGATGTCGCTCGCATGGGAGGCATTGACGACGATCATGTCGTCACCGGCGCCTCCGTCGAGAACTGACATGTCTTTTGCCTGCGCGGTGATCGTGTCGTTGCCGTCGCCGCCGTGGATCCCGTCAGCCCTCCCGTTGGCCTTGATGTCGATGATATCATTGCCGGCGTCACCATCGACATTGCTGACCCAGCCGCCGGCCTTGATGTCGACGATATCATTGCCGTCGCCGCCGCCGATCCGGCCGATGCCCGCGGAACTGACGAGTTCCAGCGTATCGTTGCCGGCTCCGCCGTAGATATTGTCTACACCCTGGTTCATCGGATTGTAGTATCCGGAGCCGCCGCCCGTGCCGGAAATCGTCACAATGTCGTCGCCGGCACCGCCATAGACGCGGGTGACTGGCCCCTGGGCGTCGATCAGGACCTGATCGTTGCCGTCGCCACTGTCGACGTTGTCCACCGCCGAGTAGAGATCACTGGGTTTTTTGAATTCGGTATTCGTCGCCACGATGTCAATGAGGTCGTTGCCGCCGCCGCTCGATACGCCATAGGCGGCTCCGGCGCGGATTTGGATCGTGTCGTCGCCATCGCCGGTCTTGGCCGTCGCCATCCCGCCCTCGGCATCGATCTCGACCTGACTCTTGCCCTGGGCATCCATGATGATGCGGATCAAGAGGTCGACCGCCGCGCTGGCGGTGTGGTTGGACGTGAGGGCCAGACCCGCGGAGGCGGTATAGGATGAGCCGTCGGTGCCGGTCTGACCCATCGATACGGATTGGAGAAGCAGCAGCGCGGAGCTGCCCGAATAGGCGGCGCTCAAAGACGATACGGCGCTGAGCATGCTCGTTCTCCCAAGTCGAGAATGGCAGGAGGCGACCGAGATCCTCGAATGTGATCGCCTGTAAGATTGCGATCGAAAGTGTGGGAGGAGCGTTAAGAAAGTCTTAATCCGGGTTGCAAGATATGTTATTTCTTCATCCCTGGATTGCAATTCCGTGGGGTCTTTAGGTCCGTTCAGCCGGGCATGGTTGCAAGCGTCAGCACGACGCTCAAGAGCGATTTCTGGTATTCGGCCAGCGACGAGCGGAAATGCCGGTCAAGCCAGGGAGCGATGCTCGCCTTATGCCCGATCTAAGTCGTTCCGGCTCGTGACATGGCTGCGCTCCCTGATGTGATGCCGCGATCTTACAGCGGCATCGGCCACTGCCGATGAACCTCGGCGATATCCGCAAACACCTCGTCCGAGAGTGTCAGGTCGGCAGCCGCCATGTCGTGCTTCAGCTGGGCCATCGACGTCGCGCCGATGATGGCTGCGGCCATGAAGGGGCGCGACAGGCAGAAGGCGAGTGCCATCTGGGCGAGGTCGAGGCCGTGCTTTTCGGCGACCCCGATATAGGCCTTCACCGCCGGCTCCTGATAGGGCGTCAGGCGGCCGCCGAGATCCGTGTTGATCGTCGCCCGCGACCCTTCCGGCCTCGCGCCGTTCTGGTACTTGCCCGTGAGGAGGCCGGCGGCGAGCGGCGAATAGGCCATCAGCCCGACATCCTCGTGATGGGCGACTTCTGCGAGGTCGAGATCGAAGTGGCGATAGAGGAGATTGTATTCGTTCTGCAGCGAGGCGATGCGCGGCAGGGCCTTCTTCTCCGACAGGCGGAGATATTTCATCGCGCCCCAGGCGCTTTCATTGGAAAGGCCGACAGCGCGCAGCTTGCCGTCCTTCACCAGCTCGCCGAGCGTTTCGAGGATTTCGGCGATTTCTGCGGCGGCCTTGTCGCGATCCTGCTTCGAAACGTCGAAGGTCCAGGAATTGCGGAAATGGAAGGTGCCTCGGTTCGGCCAGTGGATCTGGTAGAGGTCGAGATAATCGGTCTGCAGGCGCTTGAGACTGGCATCGACTGCCTGGCGGATGGTGGCCGCTTCGATCTCGCGGCCCTCGCGGATATGCGGGCGGCCGCTGCCTGCGATCTTCGTGGCGAGGACGAGGTCCTTGCGCTTGGCCGCGTTCTTCTTCAGCCACGTGCCGATATATTCCTCGGTGCGGCCATAGGTGGCGGGAGTGACCGGCGTGGTCGGATAGAGTTCGGCGGTGTCGAAGAAGTTGATGCCGTTCTCGAACGCGTAGTCCATCTGTTCATGGGCTTCGGTTTCCGAATTCTGGGTGCCCCAGGTCATCGTGCCGAGGCAGATTTCCGACACGGAGAGGTCCGTGCGCCCAAGTTTCCTGTATTTCATGCCAACAGATCCCGTCCTTAAAAAGTCGGCGGCACTCTAAGCGCGATTTGACGAAGCGCAAGGGGACAAGAGGCCGGAAAAGGCCCCGAAAACCGCGCCGCCCTTGACTCTCCGGGCCGGAATGTGAATGGAGAGGGCAAAACATAAGGGAAGGAAATCATCCCCATGAGCACGATCGCATTCACGTTCCCCGGCCAGGGCAGCCAGGCTGTCGGCATGGGCAAGGATCTGGCGGAGGCTTTTCCCGAAGCTCGTGCCGTCTTCGATGAAGTCGACGAGGCGCTCGGCCAGAAGCTCTCCGACGTTATGTGGAACGGGCCGGAAGAAACCCTGACGCTGACCGCCAATGCGCAGCCGGCACTGATGGCCGTTTCTGTCGCGGCGATCAGGGTCATGGAAGCGCGAGGCCTGAAGCTCGCCGACAAGGTGGCGTTCGTCGCCGGCCATTCGCTCGGCGAATATTCGGCGCTGTGTGCCGCCGGCACCTTCTCGCTCGCCGATACGGCGCGGCTGCTGCGCATCCGCGGCGACGCGATGCAGTCGGCAGTTCCGGTCGGGCAGGGCGCCATGGCGGCGATCATCGGTCTCGAACACGGTGACGTCGATGCGATCTGCGCTGAAGCGCGCGATGCCGGCGTCTGCCAGATCGCCAACGACAATGGCGGCGGCCAGCTGGTCATCTCCGGCTCCAAGGCGGCGGTCGAAAAGGCTGCGGCGCTTGCGACCGAGAAGGGCGCCAAGCGCGCCATCATGCTGCCGGTCTCCGCACCCTTCCACAGCGACCTGATGGCGCCGGCGGCCGACGCCATGCGCCACGCGCTCGACAAGGTGGAGAAGAACAACCCGGTCGTGCCGGTCGTCGCAAACGTGCGTGCCATGCCGGTCTACGATGCCGACGAGATCGCCAGGCTGCTGGTCACCCAGGTGACGGGCCAGGTGCGCTGGCGCGAGACGGTGGAATGGTTCGGCGCCAACGGCGTCATCACGCTCTACGAGATCGGCTCGGGAAAAGTGCTGACCGGTCTTGCCCGCCGCATCGACAAGAATATCTCCGGCATTGCCGTCAACACGCCGGCCGATATCGAAGCCGCGCTCGCAGCCATTCTCGGCTGAAACCAAAGACACGCGAAGGAACACGATCATGTTTGATTTGACCGGCCGCAAGGCATTGGTGACGGGCGCAACCGGCGGGCTCGGCGAAGAGATCGCCCGGATGCTCCATAAGCAGGGCGCCACCGTCGGCCTGCACGGCACGCGCGTCGAGAAGCTCGAGGCACTCGCCGCCGAACTCGGCGACCGGGTCAAGATCTTTCCGGCCAACCTCTCGGACCGCGCCGAAGTGAAGGCGCTCGGCGAAAAGGCCGAGGCCGAGCTCGAAGGCGTCGACATCCTCGTCAACAATGCCGGCATTACCAAGGACGGCCTCTTCGTGCGCATGAGCGACGATGACTGGGATGCGGTGCTCGAAGTCAACCTCACGGCGGTCTTCCGCCTGACCCGCGAACTCACCCATCCGATGATGCGCCGCCGCTACGGCCGCATCATCAACATCACCTCCGTGGTCGGCGTCACCGGCAATCCGGGCCAGACCAACTACTGCGCCTCCAAGGCCGGCATGATCGGGTTTTCGAAGTCGCTCGCCCAGGAAATCGCCACCCGCAACGTGACGGTCAACTGCGTCGCGCCGGGCTTCATCGACAGCGCCATGACCGGCAAGCTGAATGACAAGCAGAAGGAAGCGATCCTCGGCGCCATTCCGATGAAGCGCATGGGCGCCGGATCGGACATCGCGTCTGCGGTCCTTTATCTCGCCTCCAGCGAGGCGGGTTACGTCACCGGCCAGACCCTGCATGTCAACGGCGGCATGGCGATGATCTGATTGAGTGCCGCCTTCGAGAAAACACGTTACAATCGGTTGTTGGCGGCTGTGCAATGGAACAAATTCTGGCTTTGCTGAACACGGAAACCATGTTAAGCGGGCCATGACTGTGAATGGTCACCCTGAAATGCAGGCCGTCATATTGCGTGAGTGCAATAGGATCGGAACCTGAAAAGGGGAGAACGGGTTTGCCCGCATCGGCGCTGAACAAGCGGCGGTCGCAGGTTTTTAACAGGGTGCGGATGCCGATCGGGCATTCGATAAAGACAAAGGTCGAGGAAACCGACATGAGCGATATCGCAGAACGCGTTAAGAAAATTGTTATTGACCACCTCGGCGTTGACGCCGACAAAGTCGTCGAAGGCGCAAGCTTCATCGACGACCTCGGTGCGGACTCGCTCGACACCGTCGAACTGGTCATGGCTTTCGAGGAAGAATTCGGCGTTGAAATCCCTGACGACGCTGCCGATTCCATCCTGACCGTCGGCGACGCTGTGAAGTTCATCGAGAAGGCCCAGGCCTGATCAACCCGACATAGTGGGGATGAGCCGCAAGGCAGATCCCGAAAACGGCCCGCTTGTTCGGGCCGTTTCAGCAATTGGGGCTTGGGCCCTGAAAATCGAGAAAAATTATAGGGTAGGGCACTGGCGATGAGACGGGTCGTTATCACCGGTACCGGCATGGTATCTCCTCTCGGATGCGGAACGGAAATCAGCTGGTCGCGCTTGCTGGCCGGCGAGAACTCCGCTCGCGTCGTCACTGAATTCGAGGTCGAAGACCTTCCCGCAAAGATCGCCTGCCGTATTCCTGTCGGCGACGGTTCCGATGGCACGTTCAACGTGGACCAGTGGATGGAGCCGAAGGAACAGCGCAAGGTCGATCCCTTCATCATCTACGGTGTGGCCGCCGCCGACATGGCGCTCGAAGATGCCGGCTGGCATCCGAAGACCGACGAGGACCAGATCGCCACCGGCGTGCTGATCGGCTCGGGCATCGGCGGCCTCGAAGGCATTGTCGAGGCAGGCTATACGCTGCGCGACAAGGGCCCGCGCCGCATCTCGCCCTTCTTCATTCCCGGCCGGCTGATCAACCTCGTCTCCGGGCAGGTGTCGATCCGCCACAAGCTGCGCGGTCCGAACCACGCCGTCGTCACGGCCTGTTCCACCGGGGCGCACGCGATCGGCGACGCGGCCCGGATGATCGCCTTCGGCGATGCCGAGGTGATGGTCGCCGGCGGTGCGGAATCGCCGATCTGCCGCATTTCGCTGGCCGGTTTCGCCGCCTGCAAGGCGCTTTCGACCCAGCACAACGACGATCCGCAGAAGGCCTCGCGCCCCTATGACCGTGACCGCGACGGTTTCGTCATGGGCGAAGGCGCCGGCATCGTGGTTCTGGAAGAGCTGGAACATGCCAAGGCCCGCGGCGCCAAGATCTATGCGGAAGTGGTCGGCTACGGCATGTCCGGCGACGCATTCCACATCACCGCGCCTTCGGAAGACGGCGACGGTGCGTTCCGCTGCATGACGGCGGCGCTGAAACGTGCGGGTCTCTCGGCGTCGGACCTCGACTACATCAATGCCCACGGCACTTCGACCATGGCCGACACGATCGAGCTCGGCGCGGTCGAGCGTCTGGTCGGCAACGCAGCTTCGAAGATCTCCATGTCGTCGACCAAGTCGGCGATCGGCCATCTTCTCGGGGCTGCCGGCGCGGTCGAAGCGATCTTCTCGGCGCTCGCCATTCGCGACAACATCGCGCCGCCGACGCTCAACCTCGACAATCCCGATGTCGAGACGGCGATCGACCTCGTGCCGTACAAGGCGCGCAAGCGCGAGATCAACGTCGCGCTGTCGAACTCCTTCGGTTTCGGCGGCACCAACGCATCTCTCGTGCTGCGCCGCTACGAAGCCTGATCCTTTGGGGCCTGAGCTTTCGGGGCCGGATTTTCAGGGCCTCGATTGTTTCTGGCGCTGAAACATATGCCGGCTGGACTCGCGAGCCGGCTCGTATCATCTTCTGGACCTGTTTTTCGCCGCATTGGTTGGCCAAACAGCGGGTTGCAAGTCTTTGAGTCTGTAGGGGGCGTTAACCCCGGGGGGCGCGGTTGAACGATACGAATCATGTCACTGAGTTGCCGCCCGGCAATGGCAGAGGGCCGATTATTCCGAAATCGCCGAATGAGGCCCTGAAGCCCGAGCGCGTTCCGGAACCGCCCCGCCGTTCCAAGAAGGCGCGCAGCCAGGTCGTCATCTTCCTGAATTTCGTGATGACCATGGTCGTCGTTCTCTGCGTGATCGGGGTAGCCGGCTTCTACTACATGATCTCGGCCTTCCAGCGGCCGGGTCCGCTCGAAGCCAACGCCCATTTCATGGTCCGGCCCGGCAACGGGCTTGCGGAAATCGCCACCAATCTCGAACGCAACGGCATCATCTCCGACGCACGCGTCTTCCGCTACGTGACGGCGACCTACCTGCGCAAGGGCGAGACGCTGAAGGCCGGCGAATACGAGATCAAGGCGCGCGCCTCCATGAAGGACATCATGGGCATCCTGGAATCGGGCAAGTCGATCCTCTATTCGGTCGTCATGCCGGAGGGCCTGACGGTGCGGCAGATGATGCTGCGTCTCGCCGAGGATGCGGTGCTCGAAGGCGACCTCCCGTCCGAACTGCCGGCTGAGGGAAGCTTGAGGCCGGATACCTACAAGTTCTCGCGCGGCAGCAAGCGCGCCGACATCATCCAGCAGATGCGGGTTGCGCAGCAGAAGATGGTCGACCAGATCTGGGAGCGTCGCGACCCGGACCTGCCGATCAAGACCAAGGAAGAATTCGTCGTACTCGCCTCGATCGTCGAGAAGGAGACCGGCAAGGAAGACGAGCGCGCCCATGTGGCCTCCGTCTTCATCAACCGGCTGCAGCGCGGCATGCGCCTGCAATCGGATCCGACGATCGTCTACGGCATTTTTGGCGGCGAGGGAAAACCCTCCGACCGGCCGATCTTCAAGTCCGACCTCGTCAAGCCGACGCCGTACAACACCTATCAGATCAAGGGCCTGCCGCCGACGCCGATCTCCAATCCCGGCCGTGCCGCACTCGAAGCCGTTGCCAATCCCTGGCGAACCAAGGACCTCTATTTCGTGGCCGACGGCACGGGCGGGCATGTGTTCGCAGCGACGCTCGAGGAACACAATGCCAACGTCCGTCGTTGGCGCAGAATGGAATCCGAGCGCGCCGCCAACCCGGAAGTGGTGGACGGCCAGCCGGACGGCGACGAAGCGGAAAAGCCGCCGAAGAGCAACTGACCGCTTCTCGAAAGCATGATCTGGAGACGTCGATGACATTGCAGTCCATGACCGGTTTTGCCCGCAGCGAAGGCACGAGCGGGCGCAACCGTTATGCATGGGAACTGCGCTCGGTGAACGGCAAAGGCCTCGATATAAGGCTGCGCCTGCCGCCCGGCCTCGAACGGCTGGAGCCGGACGTCCGCCGGCTGATCACTGAGAAATTTTCGCGCGGAAATCTGCAGGCGACCCTGACCCTCACCGTTGCCGAGACCAAGGTGGAAGCGGTGCTGAACCGCGATGCGCTGGCAGCGGTTCTGGCGCTGCGCGCCGAACTCGGCGATCTCGTCGATCCGTCGCCGCTGAGGCTCGACACGCTGATGGGCATTCGCGGCCTGGTCGATATCCGCGAGGCGGAAGAGGACGAGGAGACGGTCGCAGCCCGCGATACCGCGATCCTCGGCAGCCTCGACGAGGCGATCGGCCGTCTGCAGCGGATGCGCGAGGGCGAGGGCACGGCGCTTGCGGCCGTTCTCAAAGGCCAGGTCGCCCGTATCGCGGAGCTTGCCCAGGTCGTCGAGACCGATCCGTCCCGCACGCCGGAAGAGATCGCCCGCAAGCTGTCCTTCCAGCTCGCAGCGCTTCTCCAGGAGGCGCCGACGCTCGACCGCGACCGGCTGCATGCGGAAGCGGCCCTGCTTGCCACCAAGGCCGATCTGCGCGAAGAGATCGACCGGCTGAAGGCCCATGTGGCGGCGGCCAACGAGCTTATCGACAAGGGCGGCCCTGTGGGTCGCCGGCTCGATTTCCTTGCACAGGAATTTAACCGGGAATCGAATACGATCTGTTCGAAGTCCAATTCGGCCGCAGTCACATCCGCCGGCATCGAGTTGAAAGTCGTCATCGACCAGTTCCGTGAACAGGTCCAGAATCTGGAGTAAGACATGAGCCCGGCCCCATCGTCTCAGGGCAAGCCGTCCCCGGCCGTGAAGATCGCCCGGCGCGGACTGATGCTGGTTCTTTCCTCGCCGTCTGGCGCCGGCAAGTCGACGATCGCCCGCAATCTTCTGGATGCGGATCGCAGCCTCGAAATCTCGATCAGCGTCACAACCCGGGCCAAGCGGCCGAGCGAGATCGCCGACAAGCACTATCATTTCATCACCGTGCAGCAGTTCGAGAAGATGCGCGACGCCGGCGACCTGCTCGAATGGGCAGAGGTGCACGGCAATTTCTACGGCACCCCGCGCGAGCCCGTGGAACTGGCGATGAGCGAGGGTCGCGACATGCTGTTCGACATCGACTGGCAGGGCGCCCGCCAGCTGCAGGAAAAGATGGCCGCCGACGTCGTCTCGATCTTCGTGCTGCCGCCGACCATGACCGAACTGCAGTCGCGCCTGCACCGCCGCGCCGAGGACAGCGAGGAGGTGATCCGCACCAGGCTCCTGAACTCGCGCGCCGAGATCGAGCATTGGCGGGAATACGACTACGTCATCGTCAACGACGATCTCGACGAGGCGTTCGGGCATGTCAGCTGCATCGTCAACGCCGAACGCATCCGCCGCGACCGGCGGCATGGTTTGTTCGACTTTGTGAGCGAGTTGCTGACGGAAGAACCGAAGCTTTAAGCTAGGGGCTGGTGGCGCGCGGATAGCGTGCTGCCCCATTCATCTCCGGCACTTGCGGTTTGCGGCCTTTGAGAGATCGATTGCCTCACTGACCCTGTTCCGTTTCTAACCGACAGTCTTTCCGACAAAGCCGTAGAAATACGCCTTTGAGGCGGGCTACATCTATGGGTAGAAATTAAGAAAATATTGGGGATTCGTGCCCCACGGTGCGGCCAAGCATGACGCTTCCGATCGAGGTAGCCCGAATGAAGCGGGCGATCAAAAACGATGAGGAAGCCCTATGCTACTCCCCATAAATGCGAT
The DNA here is from genome assembly GCF_000732195.1 of Neorhizobium vignae. Taxonomy (GTDB): domain Bacteria; phylum Pseudomonadota; class Alphaproteobacteria; order Rhizobiales; family Rhizobiaceae; genus Neorhizobium; species Neorhizobium vignae. Next base: position 225,595 of record NZ_JNNU01000005.1, on the reverse strand, counting down.
GTCTGCCGGTTCCGTATCCCTGCTTTTCGGTGCGTCGAGCGCGCCGCAGCCAACCGCGCGCCTTCTGCGGCGGGCGCCCTGCTTGGTGAGGTTGACGGCAGTTTCGACAGCGCGCTGCGGACCGGCAATGCGATCGGGACGATCATCGAGATCGCCGCAAGGATGAGCAGCGACGATACGGCTTCCAAGGCCGCCGATGCTCTTCAGATCTATGGCGCCAAAGGGACGTATACTAAGGAGGAAGCTGATGACGGCAGCGTGACCGAAACCTTTACTGGATCGGCGTCGCAAATCGCCACCATGAACTTCTACGACGCCGAAGGAACCTATACAAAGCACAAGGATGCCGATGGAAACGTCCGAGAAACATTTACGGGTATAGCCGCCGGCTACAATGACGCGGATTGGCAGCAGGTCTGGCTGGAGACAATGGAATCGGCTTTGGAGCGGGGGGTCGATCCTGCCTCCCTTGATGACACCCGCGCCTTCGCCACCGCGCTAAAAGATGGGATCGTTGAGAAATATGATATGGCCAAAATGGGCGTAAACTCCTGGATGGAGGCCTATTCGGGCCCATCTGGCAGCGGCGCAATCTTCAAGGTGGAAGGCATGGACGCTTTTCTAGAGAAATACACCGAGACCCGGGACGGCGTCATGTATGACAAAGCAACCGGGAAGCATGCCACGTGGGGCGTTAGCGGCTCGAAGTACTCATATTTCGTCTGGTAATTCTATACGAGAGTGATCACTTCTGAGAGCGCGGGACCGGCCGCATCGGGCGTCTCTCATAGCAAGTTATAGCGTAACCACTCAGAGGCAATTCGCCAGCCGCACAAACTCTTCCACCGACAGCGTTTCCGCCCGCCTCGCCGGGTCGATCCCGGCTTTCACCAGAAGCGCCTCGCCGCCGAGCGACTTGACGCTCTGGCGCAGCATCTTGCGGCGCTGGCCGAAGGCGGCGTGGGTGACGCGCTCGAGTTTGGTGACGTCGCAAGGCACGGGATTTGTCCGGGGCGTCAGGTGGACGACGGTCGAGGTCACCTTCGGCGGCGGCGTGAAGGCCTGCGGCGGCACGTCGAAGACCATGTGTGCGTCGGTGCGCCAGCCGGCGAGCACGCCGAGGCGGCCGTAGTGGTCGTCCTCCTCATCGGCGACGATCCGCTGGCCGACTTCCTTCTGGAACATTAGCGTCAGGCTTTCCCAGAAGGGCGGCCACTGGTCCGGCGCGGGCAGCAGCCAGTTGATGAGCAGCTGCGTGCCGACATTGTAGGGCAGGTTGGCGATGATCTTGATAGGGCCTTCCGGCGCCAGCGCCGCGAAGTCGGTCTTCAGCGCGTCGCCTTCGATCACCTCCAGCCGGCCGGGATAATGGTCGCCGATTTCGGCGAGTGCCGGCAGGCAGCGGCTGTCGCGTTCGACCGCGATCACCTTTTTCGCGCCGAGCGACAGGATGGCGCGTGTCAGGCCGCCGGGTCCGGGTCCGACCTCGAAGACGGTCGCATCGCCGAGCGGTCCGGCACTGCGGGCGATTTTCTGGGTGAGGTTGAGGTCGAGAAGGAAATTCTGGCCGAGCGCCTTTTTGGCGTCGAGCCCGTGACGCTGGATCACGTCCCGCAGCGGCGGCAAGCCGTCCAGAGTGGCCATCAGGCAGCTTTCGAGGTGAGAGCGAGATTGCCGGCGAGCTTGATCGCCTCGACAAGGCTGGTTTCGCGGGCGACACCCTGGCCGGCAATGCCGAACGCCGTGCCGTGATCCGGCGAGGTGCGGATGAAGGGCAGGCCGAGCGTGACGTTAACGGAGGTGTCGAACCCGAGCGCCTTGGCAGGGATCAGCGCCTGGTCGTGATACATGCAGATCGCCACGTCGTAACGGGCGCGCGCCTCGTCATGGAACATCGTGTCGGCCGGCAGCGGCCCGAAGACATGCAGGCCCTCGGCCCGCAGCTTGAAGATCGCCGGATGGATGACGTCCTGGTCCTCGCGGCCGATTGCACCATCCTCGCCCGCATGCGGGTTGAGGCCGGCAACCGCAAGCCGCGGCCTGTCGATGCCGAAGCGGGTCTTGAGATCGTGATGGGCGATACGGCAGGTCTCGGCGATGAGGTCCGTGTTCAGCGCCGCTGGCACGTCTTTCAGCGGGATATGGATGGTCACCGGAATGGCCCGGAGTTTCGGCCCCGCCAGCATCATCACCGGCAGGATCTTCTTGCCGGTCGCGCGCTCGGCGAGGGCGGCGAGGAACTCCGTGTGGCCGGGAAACCCGAAGCCGGCCTGGTAGAGAATGGATTTGGCGATCGGGTTGGTGACTGCGCCGGCGGCCTTGCCTGCAAGCGAGAGCGAAACGGCGGTCTCGATCGCCTGGATCGTCCCCTTGGCGGTCGCCACATGCGGTTGTCCGGCGGCGATCTCTGCGCCGGCGGCAATTGGCAGCACGGGCAGGGCGTCCCCGAAGATCGACATCGCGCTGTCGCTATCCGCCTCGCGGATCGGCACGTCGAGGCCGAGCATCACGGCGCGGGCCCTGAGTACGGCCGGATCGCCGAGGAAGAGGAAAGGCGGCAGATTGTATGCCTGGCGCGAGGCCCAGGCGACAAGCGTGATATCGGGGCCGATGCCGGCAGGATCGCCCTGGGTCAACGCAAGCGGACGGTCGAGAGGCATTACGGCTCCGAAAATGACTTAAGTGTCGAGATCAGCGATGTATCTCAGCGATACTCGATCTGGGCCTTGCTGCGAAGGTCATCGAGATATTTCTTGTCGTTGGGGTCGGGAGCGCCCTTCTTTTCCTTGCCGAGATCCTCGGCGCGGAAGACGACTTCCGCCGCAAGATCGTCCGATACCTGGCGCTGTTTGCAGATGGCCAGGAACTCGACGCCGCGTTCGGTGACGCGGGTGCCCGTCGTGCCGCCATCGGCCGTCTTCTCGATCAGCGGCTTCCAGTCGGCCGGCAGTTCAGGGGCGAGAACGCGGCCGAGGTCGCGGATCGACACGTCCAGCATGGTCGCGGCGAAATCCTTGGATTGCTCGCAGCCCGGGAATTTGGAGCGCGCGGTGTTCGCTTCCTTCTGGCGCTTGGCGAGAATGGCGTTGCGCTTGGCCGGCGGCACGACAAAAATCACCTGCTGCAGGAAATATTCGGTCGTGACCGGCTTTTCCTTGTTCTCCATCATGCGCGTGACGAGTTCCTGGCTCGACATGCGACCGCGCGAACCGCCGTAGCGGGCGTTGACCAATCGTGGCCAACTCATCTGCACGGCGATGTAATTCTTGAAATGCTCGACACCGACACCGGCTTTATCGAGGATCTGGCTCATCTGCGCCACGCTCAGCTTGTTGCCGGCGGCAAACCGCTCGAACGCCTTGTCGACGTCCTCGGTGCTGACCGACATCTTCACGCGGGAAATTTCCTGGCGCTTCAGCGCTTCATCCACCAGCGCCTCACGCGCCGTCTTGGCATCTGCCTTCTGGCGCTGAAGGCGCAGGAAGGCGACGCGCCGGCCGACGTCGGTGCTGGTGATCGCCGTCCGGTTGACGACGGCCGAAACTTCGCTGGCGGCCTGGGCCTGCTGGGCGGCGGGCTGAATGACGACCGAGGCGGCCAAAGCGGCCGCGGCCAGCACCAGCTTACGCGTTGCGGTCATTGCGAACATGATACCAATCCCTTTTCCCGCCCCGGTGGGCACTTGAGCCCGACCGGCCTCGCATTTCATACTCTATTTGCGACCGCTTGCACAATTCTTGCGGCGAAACGATGACGGTCAGCCGATCGGACAAGCCGCTACGTCAGTAGCGGTAGTCCTGATCGAAACCCTCGGTCGAGCCGACGCTGATATCGCCGAGCGTGCGGAAGCTCAGGCGGGCGCTGACGGTCCAGTCGTTGGCCGCCGTGTCCGACGGCTTGTCCGAATAGGCGACCGTAAAGATCGTGCACTCGTCCGCATAGCTGATGCCGATGCCGCGCCGGACCAGTTCCTTGTCCGCGAGATCCCAGGTCGCCGTGCCGGCAAGCGCCCAGTTCTCGTTGATCCGGAAGCTCATCGAGTGCTTCAGCACGTCTTGCGCGTCGTCCGAGCCGTATTCCGGCTGAGCATCGACCTGCGTATAGACCAGCGTGCCGCTCACCCGCGGCGTCGTATAGCCAAGCGAGGCATCGGTGCGCTTGATCGCGAATGTCTTCTCGTCGAAGCGGGCGTTTGCTCCGATCGTGAAGCCCTGCGGCAGGTCGATGGCCGCCATCGCGACATAGTCGGACCGGCGCGTTTCAAGCCCGGAATTGGCGCCAGCCTGAACCAGGTCTTCGGTCGCGAACGAATTCTGCCCGGCAATCTGGTAGGACTGGCCGACAATGCTGCGCACGCCCATGCCGTTGGCGAACGTACCTGTATAACGGAGCCCGACATTGGCGCGCGTACCGCCTTCGACACGGTCGAAGCCCGAGAACTTGTCGCGCTCGAAAAGGCTGGTGGCGTCGAAGACGAAGCTCTGCGCATCCTCGTTCGGCAATCCGCCGGCCATCTGCTCGTCGGGACGCGCGAAGATCTGTGCAATCGGCTCGATGATATGGCTGCTGTTTTCGGTGGTCAGCAGGATCGGATAGCGCGCCTCGAGACCGGCCGTGAGCATGTAACGGCCGTTGGCACCTTCAGACTCCATGTCGCCGAAATAGGCACCCGGCGTGCCGGAACCGGTATGGCGGATGCCGTCGCCGCGGGCGGCGAGGATCGGCGTCAGCAGCAGTCCGTCGAGCGTGTTGAAGGTGCGCTTCCATTCCGCTTCCACGGTCAAGCGGCTGTAGCTGCCTTCAAGACCCGGGAAACGATTGGTCGTGCCCTCCCTGTACCAGTCGTCTTCACGACGGGACAGGTTGGTAATGTTGGAAGTGATCGAAAGCTCGCCGCCGAGGATAGGTTCCGGCGCGTAGTAGGTGTAGTCGAGCGAGGGATAGACAATCGCCTGCTTCTGTTCGGCCGTGTTGCTATATGTGTCGTCCTGGATGTTGAAATAATAGTTGTGCAGGTCGAAATAGTTCCGTGTCCCCAACCCGGTGAGATAGATGTCGTTGGTGAACGTGCCGCCGCCGACGCCCGTCAACTTGTAGGTCCGCGAAAAGTTGTTGTCGCTCTGGGTCATGACGTTCCAGCCGAACGTCCAGCGCGGATTGATCTTGAACTCGCCCTTGGAGGCGGCCATGAGGCGGTTATCCGCAGCCCGGTCGCTGGTATTCGGATCGAAGGCTTCCGGATCGTTCTGATGGATACCGGCGAAGCGGAACGTATGTTCGCCTGTCTCGAACTTGTTGCGGATCTCGCCCTGAAGCAGCAGCCCCTGGTTGGAATAATAGGTAGGGCTGAGAGTCGCATCCATGCTCGGCGAGAACACGTGATAGTAGGGCACCGTCACGCCGAAGCCGAGATTGTCGCTCGCGCTGTACTGAGGGAACAGAAGGCCCGACTTGCGCTCGACCGTTTCGTCCGGCACCTCGATCGCGAAGGGCAGGCGACCGATCGGCAGGCCGAACAGTTCGAACTGGGCGTTTTCAAGCCGGATCGTATGGGTCTGGCCATTGCGGACTACCCGTTGCGCCTTGACCTGCCAGAGCGGAGCCTTGCCCGGCGTTTGGGCGCAGGGAAGGCATGCGGTGTAGACGGTATTGTTGAGCACCATCAGGTCGCCGGGCTGGCGCTCGGCGCTCTCGGCGGCAAGGCGGGTATTGTCGGTGGTCTCGACGCGAAGCGCGTTGATGAAACCTTCGCCGAAGCTGTCGGTGACGTCCATCTGCTCGGCATAGACGCGGCTGCCGCCCGGCTCGATCAGCTCGATATTGCCGGTCGCCATGACGCGGCCGCTCTTCTGATCGTACTGAACGCGCTGCGCCACCATCTTGTAGCGGTTGTAATAGATCTGCACGCCACCGGTCGCGGTGACCACCTCGGCGTCCTGATTGTAGACGAGCTCATTGGCGCGCAGCAGCATCTTGGCGCCGTCCGCTGCCTGAGGCACCAGACCCTGAGCCTGCACGACCGTTGCGGATACGCCGAGTACGCATACAGACACACCTGTCAGCAGGGCGGCGGCGAGCCGTCTTATATGTTTGCGGTCACTTACCGCCACTAGCCATCCTCCTGATGAAGCAGAATCGTCGTCCCCAGTGCCGTCGCGACGATCACTGGAATCCAGACCGCCACGAAAGGAGGAATTGCCCCGCTGCTTCCGAATGCCTTCACAAGCACCGTGACGACATAAAGCACGAAGCCAGAAACTATTCCACCCAGAATCACGGAGCGGGACTGGGCGAACCGACTGAATTTTAATGAGACTGTTGCAGCAATGAGAGTCATTGCCACGAGCAGGATCGGCAGCGAGAGCAGCGAGTGGTACTGCGTCTCCAGCGCCTTTGTGGGAATGCCGAAAGATTTGCTGACCTCGATTTTTCTGGAAAGATCAAAAAACGCAACAGTATCAGGCTGCGCCAGGCTCTCTTGGATATATTCCTGCTTCAACTTGGTGCGAACCTGTGCTGTCTCGCGACGCACCGGAATTTCGCCCGGCCGGTTTTCCAAAACCTCGTTAAGCAGCCAGTAACCATCTTCCAATTTTGCGGTCTTGGCGTCCAGCCGCATGACCACGCGGCCGTCCTTGTCGAACTGGAAAGCCACGACGTCGACAAGCCGCGTTCCCTTTTCCTGATAGCTCTTGGCGCCTATGACCGTATCGTCGTCGCCGCTGATCTGGCGGATCCAGGGAATGAAGGTGGACGCACGCGAGCGGTTGCTCGCTTCGCGCCAGCTTGCCTCCATGGAAGCGGATTCGCGCTGGCCCCAGGCGGCGAGAGGATTGATCACAAGCAAGGTTGCGAGCCCCATCAGAAACGCTCCGATGACGAAGGGCGAGATGAACTGCCAAACGGAAATGCCGGCGGCGCGCGTCACCACCAGTTCGTAGCGGCGGTTGAGTGCGATCAGCACCGTCATGCCGATAAAGAGGCTGAGCGTCGGGATGGTCTGCTGCAGGATGAGCGGCACGCGCATGGCGGTCATCGCCAGCCCGGCCGAGACCGTGTAGCCGCTGAAGCCGGACATGCGGCGGCTGGTTTCGCTGAAGTCGGCGAGGAAGATGATGGCGCCGACGCCGAGCAGAAACCACAGCGCTGTGATGATATAACGACGGAAGAAATACCGGCCGAGCGTTGTGAAGATCATGCCGTACCTCCACCCGAAGTCCGCGAGGCGGGCATGCGCCGCTGCAGGCTGCCGGCCAGGCGGGAGATGCCGCGAGCGATGAAGCGCGGCGCCGAGAACTGCCGGTTGGTGGCAAGCATGAAGATCGCGATCAGCGAGAAGACGATCGGCACCGCGTAGGGGAGCGGGGTGTAGAGCGGGTGGCGTTCGACCATGTTGGTGGCCGAGAACCCGAGCCAGCGCACGCCGAAAGCGAGGAAAAGCGCAAACACCATCGGATGGACCCGGGTCTGCCGGTGCGAGCGGGTGCTGCCGGCAATGACCAGCGAGATCAGCGCGAAGGTGATCGGGAAAAGCCAGTCGGAGAGGCGCCTGTGCAGTTCCGACCGATAGGCGTCCGGCGATTTCTGATAGACCGGATCGTTCGGATCCGGGTTCAGAAGGAAGGCGAGGCTGCGGTCGGTCGAATATTGCGGCAGACCGCCTTCCGCCTTCGCCATCGCCGACAGATCGAAGGCGTAGGAGACGAACTTGATGATCGAAATGCGTCCGTCGGGGGATTTGCGGTGGACCTCGCCGTCACGCATGGTGAGCGAGGTACCGCTTTCGTCGATCGATCCCTCGCGGGCGTAATAGATGAGGTCGAAATTCGGGTCGCGATAATCGACGACGAACAGGCCTTTGAGCACCCGGCCGGAATGACGCTCCGAGATCTGCACGTAGAGCCCCGGCTCGATGCTGCGGAAGGTTTTTTCCTCGATGACCGAGGAGAGCAGGTCGGCGTAAGCGGCGGCGACCATCTGGCGGGCCGCGACGCGAGACGGCGGCTCGACGAAATTCGTCACCAGGAACGAGAAGACACTAAGCGCCAGCCCGAGCATCAGCACCGGCCGGTAAATGATGCTGCGCGACGCGCCGGCAGCGTCGATGACGGGCAGCTCCGAATCGTTGTTCATCGCCGTCAGCGTCTGGGTGATACCGATGACGAGCGCGAAGGGCAGCACGACGGGGATAATGGTCGGCAGGATAAAGGTGGCAAGGGTCGCGAACGAGCCCATCGACTGGCCGGTGTCGGTGACCAGGTTGATGCGTCCCAGCACCTGGATGGTCCAGATGATGGTGAGCACCGGCAGGAGCGTCACCAGGAACATCTGAAAAATCCGGCGCAATATGTAGACTTCGAGAAGCTTCATTCCGGCCTAGATACCTTGCACAACGTCACCCGGGGAGTGGTGACAGCTAGTTACCCCGAGACGACGGTCGCGCCTATCTAAGCGATTGAGATCAGCTTTGCGACAGGGGCTGCGTCACAAATTTGTTTGCGAATTCCGTTTTCTTCTTCGCTGTGACATTTCGAAACACGCAGCCACCGCTGCATAGACCACCACCGACGACAGCCAGCCAAGCGTCACGTCCGAAAAGTAATGGCCGCCGAAGGAGGTCCTGAGCGCCGGCGAGATCAGCGAGATGGCGATCAGCGGCGGGCCGAGCACCGGACGCAGCGGTTTCGGCAGTAAAACGATGAGGCAGGCCAGCCACCCGGCGCCCGCCGCCTCGCCGGAAATGAAGGAACAATTGCCGGCGCAGGCGCCGCCGAAATCGCCCGCCGGCGTGAACACGTCCTTGCCGCCGAAAAGGTCGGTCTCGTAGGGGCGGGGCCGGTTGGAGACCTGCTTCAGGATCAGGTTGACCAGCACATAGGGGCCGATCAGGAAGGAAATCAGGGCGATCGAATAATCCCGCGTCTTGCGCGGGCTGTACGACTTGCCGTGGTGTTGCAGGTTGGCGATCAGCCGGTAGAGGAGATAGATCGCGACAAGCGCCGGCAGGTAGAAGAGAACGCGGCGGATCAGGACGAAGACGGTTTCGCCACCATAGGGAAAACTGCCGCAGACCCGGCCTTGTTCGATAGCCTCGCCACAGGCGGCTTGGGCGAAGAAGGCGCGCGCCACGGCAAGGTCGATCTGGGGTGCCAGGTAAAAGACCGCCAGCAGCACCCACCAGAGTGCCATCAGCATAATGAACCATCCCTTCGGTCTGGCGAAGAATCGTCGAACGGCGGCAAGCCGGTCGGAGACGGTAGGGGAGGGCGAGGTCATGCGAATTGATCCGGTGGTCATCAGGCGGCGCGACCCTAGAGCAAGACGCGCGGAATTTGAACAGGGCCGTCTGCCGATAGCCGGGAATGTCCGCGCCCGAAATCGGGCTTTTTGACGCGTCGGGACAGGGGACCCGATTCCGGGTTGACGCGGTTGTGACTTCTCGCCCTTGCGCTTCAAGCCGAAACGGCGATGATCGCCGCGTTCCCTTCGAAAGCCTCCTGGAGTCGCAATGTCCGTGAAATTCGATATCTCCTTCGCCAAGTCCGCCAAGATCGATGGAGGCCTTGCCATCCAGCTCAAGCTTGCCGGCGACGGGCCTGCGGCGGGGGCCGCCGAGGCCGACCCCGCCGGCATCGTGACCCGGGCGGCGGAGATCGCGAAGTTTTCCGGCAAGCCGATGTCGACGCTGGACCTTATCGCGCCGCAGGGATCTCCCGCCGACCGGCTGGTGGTGCTGGGCCTCGGCAAGGCCGAGACGCTGACCGCCTACGACTGGCTGAAGGCGGGCGGAATTGCCGCTTCCACGGTCAAGTCGATGACCAGGGTGGCGATCTTCACGGATGTGCCCGGCCTGGCCGTCGGCGCTGCCGAACTGGCCGGCTTCGCGCTCGGCATGCTGCTGCGGGCCTACAGTTTCGACACCTACAAGACGAAGAAGGGCGACGACGAGGAAAAGGCGCCGAAGACGGTGAAGGTGACGATCGTCACAGCCGAGCCTGCGGCCGCCAAGAAGGCTTTCGCCGAATCCGAAGCTATTGCCGGCGGCGTGCTTTTGGCCCGCGAACTCGTCAACCTGCCGCCGAACGTGCTCGGGCCGGTCGAGTTCGCGGACAAGGCCAAGGAACTGGAGAAGCTCGGCGTCGAGGTGGAGATCCTCACCGAGAAGGAGATGAAGAAGCTCGGCATGGGCGCGCTTCTCGGCGTGGCGCAGGGGTCAGTCCGGCCACCGCGGCTTGCCATCATGCAATGGAAGGGCGGCAAGCCGAAGGATGCGCCGGTCGCCTTCATCGGCAAGGGCGTCGTTTTCGATACCGGCGGCATTTCGATCAAGCCGGGCGCCGGCATGGAGGACATGAAGGGCGACATGGGCGGCGCCGCCGCCGTAATCGGCCTCATGCATACGCTCGCCGCCCGCAAGGCCAAGGTCAACGCGATCGGCATTCTCGGCCTCGTCGAGAACATGCCTGACGGCAATGCCCAGCGGCCAGGCGACATCGTCACCACCATGTCGGGCCAGACGATCGAGATCATCAACACCGATGCGGAAGGCCGGCTGGTGCTTGCCGATGCGCTTCACTATTGCAACGATCGCTTCAAGCCGCGTTTCATGATCAATCTCGCCACCCTGACCGGCGCGATCCTTGTGGCGCTCGGCAATCTGCAAGCGGGGCTGTTCTCCAACGACGACACGCTGGCCGGCCAGTTGGCCGGCGTCGGGGACGTCACCGGCGAGCGCCTGTGGCGCATGCCGCTCGGCAAGGAATACGACAAGCTGATCGATTCGAAATTCGCCGACATGAAGAATACCGGCGGGCGTTATGCCGGATCGATCACCGCAGCGCAGCTGCTCAAGCGCTTCGTCGGCGAGACCCCCTGGGCGCATCTCGACATTGCCGGCACCGCTATGAACTCGCCGTCGAGCGAAATCAACCAGTCCTGGGGATCCGGCTACGGCGTCCGGCTGCTGGACGAACTCGTGCGGACGCACTACGAGGTGGGTTGAGAACCCATATTTGTCGGGTTCAACGAAAATATGGGTTCTCAACCGTGATGACCGAAGTTCTCTTCTATCACCTGACCGAATCGAAGCTCGAGGAGGCGCTGCCGGCGCTTCTCGAAAAGAGCGTCGAGCGCGGCTGGAAGGTGGCGGTGCAGACGAGCGGCGATGTGCGTCGGGATTTTCTCGATGCGCATCTCTGGACCTTTCGCGAGGACAGTTTTCTGCCGCATGGCACCGACGCCTCGCCGATGGCCGAGGCGCAGCCGGTGCTGCTGACCTCCGCCCCCGAAAACGGCAACGGTGCGACTGTCCGTTTTCTGGTGGATGGTGCCGAGCCGCCCCCGATCGCCGACTATGACCGCATCGTTTTCATGTTCGATGGCTACGATACCGTCCAGCTCGACAATGCCCGCGCCCAGTGGAAGAAGCTGAAGGGCGAGGGGCATGCGCTGACCTACTGGCAGCAATCGGAAGAGGGGCGGTGGGTCAAGAAGGCCTGACCCCGCGCATTCTGTCCTTCAGTTCAGCCAGGCCATCATCATCGACGAATTGCTGTGGCGCAGGCGAACGACCTTGTAGCCTTCTGCGCCCAGCTGGGTGAGCAGCGCCGGCAGCATGGCGGCCGTGCGGGAATGTATGTCGTGCAGCAGGATGATGCCCTTGCCGTGCGCTCTCAGCGAACTCATCGTCCGCGTCGCGACGGCGGCCGGCGAGACGCCGAAATAATCCTTGGAATCCACCTGCACGTCCAGCACAACCATGCCGTTTGAGGCGACCCAATGGCGCAGGCGCCTGGTGTCGGCGAGATAGGGGAAGCGGAAGAAGCCGGCATCCTCATGGGTGACGCTGGTCACCGCATCGCGCCCCTTTTCGATTTCGGCCACGGCCGCATCGAAGGAAAGGTGCTGCAGGTCGGCATGACGATAGGTATGGCTGCCGATCGTGTGGCCGGCATTGACCACCTTGCGGGCGATCTCCGGATGGGCTTTGGCCATCTGCCCGACCATCAGGAAGGTCGCCTTGACGTCGTATTCATCGAGGATGGAGAGGATCTTCTCCGTCTTCTTCGGCATCGGGCCGTCGTCGAAGGTCAACACGACTTCCTTGTCGGCGAGTTTCAGGTCGGAAAGCGACGAGGCGGTGAGGGTGCGGCCGGAAAGGCTGCCGGGCTTGTTGAAACGACCCCAGGCGACCGGCGTCAGCGCTACCGGCGAATCCGCCTCGGCCTTTTTGTAGGAGTTGGATGAGGAAAGCCCCTTGGCGGGCGCAAATGACGTGGCAAGCGAGCCGCTCTCGGTCTGGCTGCGACCGGCGCAGGAGGAAAGAAGGCACGCAACGGCGGCGGCGACACAAAGGACGCGGACAAACATGGGAGCGACTCGGCTAAAAAGTGACTAAGGAGTTGAAGCGACGTCACATTCGCCGATTATGGTTAATGGCTGGTTATGATGGGTTGTCCACCGCATGCAACCTGCGAAACGGACCGCAAGGACGGCTTCTGCCGGATTGCAGGCCCCGGCCTACTTCTTGGTGATTTTGTCGCCGACCCGCGGACGGGAGATCGCCTTGCCGACAAAGCTGTATTCACCTGAGCCGGTGACGCTGGAAAACAGCGAGGTGAAAGGCGTCGCCATTGCATAATTCACCTGCACGACCACGAGTTGCACGTTGCTTTCGATCAGGTCCGCGGGGATTTCGAAGGCGGGTGGGTCCCCTGATGCCTGCGCGTTCGCTTGAAAGGCCGACGACCAGTTGACCTTCGCGTTGCCAGCGGCGTCGAAGTCTACGAGGGCCACCTGGATTGCGAGTGCGCTGCTGTCGAAGGGGATGAGAATGGAGGCGGTCCCCTGGAGAAGGGTATTGAGCTCACTGTTGCTCCAGCTCGGTTCCTGGGAGACGATGTCGCTTGCCACTTCCGCGATCTGGTTGATCTTCCGCTTCACCATCAGGCCTTCTCCGAGGTCGACGGTGCCGGCGAACAGCAGGGCCATTATCGGCAGAAGCAGGGTGAACTCGATGCCGGACTGGCCTTTGCGGTCGGCGAGCAGGGCTCGCACGCTTCTTTCGCGCCGGTTCCCTTGCCTGTGGTCGGGATCATGCCTTGGTGCCATCGCGCGATTTCTCAAAAGGGTTCATTTCTGAAAATCACGGAAGCGGAGAGCACATAGGTGCCATCGGCGAGTGTGTTGACGTCTGCGCCGATAGCGGCCAGCAGGCTGTCCCAGGGGAGGAAAGCCTGGATCATCACGTAGTCCCCCGACCCGGCCGGAGAAAAGCTCTCGGTTACGGACAGAACACCACCGCTGACCGGCGACTTGAAGCTCATCGACGAGAAATCGGACATCGTGGTGGTCGTGACCAGGAGTTCGTCCTCGCAACTGAAGGCGAGCGCCATACCGTCGCAGACATTGCTCTTGAACGCGGCGAGATCCCAGCCGTTAGAATAGGCGCTGCCCACCCGGACGGAACGGGCGGCCATATGCAGGGCCGAATCGAGCGCGCTGTCGACGAAGAACATCAGCGCCATATCGAGAATGCAAAACAGGAAGACGAAGAACGGCAAGACAAGCAGTGCAAACTCGACCGCGGCCGTTCCCTGCTCGTTCCATAAGAGGGCTTTGAAACGCTGCATCGGCGTCATCTAGTTTGTCAGCCTTACCTTGGAGAGATACTGCTTGAAGAGCGAGGACAGGCCTTCCTCGATTTCCTCGGCCGAGTTCGCCTGCAGGAAAAAGTCGCCGCTCGTTGCGCATTCCTCGAGGGCTTTGGGGATATAGGCAGTCCGGGTGCTGTTGTTCTGGCCGGAAGCGACCGTGCCACCCCAGATCGAACTGAAGCCGCTGCTGCTCATCGTCTTGCCGAGCGTCGCATTGTAACCCCAGTCCCAGGTCATCGGCAGGTATTCGGTGTAGAGAACCCCGATTGTGGCGTCGAGGTCCTTCACCTGCTTGCACCATTTGGAATTGATCGGCGTGACGACGGTCTGCAGCGAGCTTTTTGCTGTCGGGAAGCGGATGCCGGAGTTGCTTTGTAGCACCCAGTTGCGCTCGGACTGGACGCCGTCCGTCAGAACCAACACGAGTTTCAGCGGCGCATCCTTGGTGGTTCCGTCTCCGGCCGTTCCGATCATGGGCTTGAGGGCCGTCAGGGAGGTGTCGAAATATGTCGCGTCTTCGGAGGTCGCGCTCGTCATGCCGCTGGTTTTGCTGTTCAGCTTCGTGCGAGCAGCCGAGGTTGAGAAGGTCGGCGACAACACTTGGGTCACGGTCTCGCCAAGGGTATAGAGGCCGACCCTGATACGCTCATGGGCTGTGTCTGCCGTGTCGATGAGGTCCAGCACTTCTCGCGCGGCGTCCACCGAGACATCGGCCCGCAGCTTGATGTTCATCGCGACCGACAGGTCGTAAACATTGCTATAGGTCTTGCCCTTGTAGGTGAATGGCGACCCTTCCGGCGTATGGCACGCAAACGCGCATTTGGCCGGTGACGACATCAGGCTGGACTGACCGGCGCTCGTCGCCGCAAGCAGCATCGACGCGGATTTGTCGAGTACGATATGGACGTCGAGATAGGCGCGGCCTGGACCCTCCACCGACGAGGAGGTGGCCACGCCGACGCCGTCTATGCCGGCAATGTTGAGCAGCGTCGTGGGCACCGTTGCGCGGGCCGTCGCGGTGATCCGACGGTTCGATGTGTCGATGTCGATTTCTTCGAGCGCATAACCGCCGCTTCCGAGATCGGTCTGGGCAGCGAACCACTCCTGAATGCGCTTCTTGAGCGCGGCATTGTCCAGTGTTCCCACGCTTTTTACTGCGCCGAGCAAGGCGGTATCGAGATCGGCCTGCATCTTCGAACGGGCGTTATAGGCCCGCACGTAGTCGAGGCTGGCGCCGACTGCGGTGATCAGCGGCACGAGCAGCAGAGAGAACATGATGGCAATATTGCCGCGGCGATCCGCAAGCAGGCCAGAAAGAGCGTGAAGCCGACGCGGATTGGACATAAGGCCGGAAAATCATCCCTGTGAATAATCGGCCAACACTATAATGTATTCCTAATTTAATGATTAATCGCATTGCGAGTGGCGGGTTCCCGGCGGCGCCGCCAAGTATATCGCGGGTCTGGTCGGCAAGAGGGCAATACTCGCCACCGGAGCAAAGTCAGCTCGCCATAGCCTCTTCGTACTCCGACGACAGCATCAGCCATTCCTCTTCGGCGGCGGAGAGCTTTGCGGCGGCTTCTCCGCGTTCCTTGGCCTTCTGGGCTGCCTTGGCGGGAGTTTTTTCGTAGAGGGCGGGGTCCGCAAGTTCCTTATCAAGAGCCTTGATCAATTTCTCCAGCTTGGCGGTTACGGCCTCGATTTCGTTGATCTTTTTCTTGAGCGGCGCCAGCGATGCGCGCTTTTCGGCATTCGCCTTGCGCTGGTCGGCCTTCGAGGACAGATCTTCGGTCAGCTCAACTGTTTCGTCTTTTTTTTTGCCGGAGCTGACAATCAGGTTGCGGTATTCCTCCATGTCGCCTTCGAAATTCGAAACGGTGCCGTTGTTGACCAGCCACAAACGGTCGACGGTGGCCTCTATCAGGTGACGATCGTGGCTGATCAGGATGACGGCGCCCTCATAGTCGTTGAGCGCTTCGATGAGCGCCCGGCGGCTGTCGATGTCGAGATGGTTGGTCGGTTCGTCGAGGATGAGGAGGTTTGGCGCGTGGAAGGCGGCAAGGCCCATCAGCAGGCGTGCCTTTTCGCCGCCGGACAGGTCCTTTGCGGCCGTCGCCATCTTTTCCGTCGCAAGCCCCATCTGCGCCACGCGGGCGCGAACCTTGGCCTCGGGCGCGTCCGGCATCAGCCGGCGCACATGGGCGACGGGCGAATCCGCCGGCACCAGGTCGTCGAGCTGGTGCTGGGCGAAGAAGCCGATCTTCAGGTTCGGCGCCAGGCGGATATCGCCGCTCTCCGCCTTGAGGCGGCTTGCGATGAACTTGGCGAAGGTCGATTTGCCGTTGCCGTTCGAGCCGAGCAGCGCGATGCGGTCGTCATTGTCGATGCGCAGCGTTATGTTCTTGAGGATCGGCTTGCCCGGTTCGTAACCGACGGCGGCGTTCTGGATCGCAACGATCGGCGAGGCGGGCTGTTTTTCCGGCTCGGGAAAGGTGATCGGCTGGACATGATCCTCGATCACCGCGGCGACCGTGCCCATGCGTTCCAATGCCTTGACGCGGCTCTGCGCCTGTCGTGCCTTGGTGGCCTTGGCCTTGAAGCGGTCGATGAAGCTCTGCAGGTGCTTGCGGGCCGCCTCGTTCTTGGCCTTGGCCTTAGTCTGCAATTCGTCGGCCTCGGCCTTCTGGCGCTCGAACTGGTCGTAGCCGCCGCGATAGAAGGTCAGCTTCTTCTGGTCGAGATGCACGATGGCGTTGACCGCGTTGTTCAACAGGTCGCGGTCATGACTGATGATGATGACGGTGTGCGGATAACGCCGGATATAGTCCTCCAGCCACAACGTGCCTTCGAGATCGAGATAGTTGGTCGGCTCGTCGAGCAGCAACAGGTCTGGCTCGGCAAACAGGACGGAGGCAAGCGCCACGCGCATCCGCCAGCCGCCCGAGAAGGACGAGGCCGGACGCGACTGCGCCTCCTGGGAGAAGCCGAGGCCGGCGAGAATGCTGGCGGCGCGGGCTTCCGCCGAATGGGCGTCGATATCGACGAGCCGCATCTGGATGTCGGCGATGCGGTGCGGGTCGGTGGCCGTTTCCGACTCGATCAAAAGTGCGGCGCGCTCTTTGTCGGCGGAAAGCACGATTTCGATCAGCGAATCCTCTGTGCCCGGCGCCTCCTGCGCCACCTGGCCGAGCCGCGCGTTCTTCGGATAGGAGACCGAACCGGTTTCCGAGCCCAGCTCGCCGGTTATGACCTTGAACAGCGTGGATTTGCCGGCGCCGTTGCGGCCGACGAGCCCCGCCTTGGTGCCCGCGGGAAGCGTCACGCTGGCATTGTCGAGGAGGAGGCGCCCGGCGATGCGGGCGGAAAGTTCGGTAATCGTGATCATGGCGGCGGTTTTGGCCGAAACACCGTTTGTTGGCAAGGGCGGCCGACGGGTTGGTATCCGCTGTCCCGAGGGAAACAGAAGGAAATTGCACGCTCTGGTAGATGATTGAGGCGGCGCTGCCGTCGGCCGCGATGGCGCGACCGAACTTCAATCGGGAGAGCAAATGTCATGAGAGTGAGAAGATGGACGTGGTGGACGCTGCTGTCGGCATCCGCGCTGATGATGCCGCTCGACGCGGGAGCGGTGGAGTTTACCTGCTGGGATCCCGGCGGCGCAGGGTCGGCCAATGCCGCCACGGAATACTGGACGCCGGAAAGAATTGCCGCGGCGATCCCTGAGCGCGAAATGATCGAGACCTTGCCCACAACCGGGTTTCCGCGCGACGGCGGAGATACCCTCACGGGGGATGCGGAGCGCGCGCCGATCGACCAGGCGCCCTACAAATTCGGCGGCCAGTTGCTCTACACGCGTGGCGGGGCCGATTATACCGCCAGTGCCCAATTCGTCGCGGATGCGAATATCGTCATCGGCGCCGCCCACAGTCTCTGGAAAGGCGGCATGGCGGCGAGCAACATCCACTTCTACCAGGGATATTCCAACGGCGGCGGAACGCTCTACCACATGGACAGGGCAGCCGTGCTGTTACGCTGGACCGAGGTCGCGGACAACGATCCGAGCCTCGCGCGGTCGCAGTTCGACTATTCGGTGATGCGCACCACCGCGGCATCCGCCGTCGGCAAATATGAACTCGGCATCGACGGCGCCCGTGTCGATGAAAATGTGACGATCACCGGCTACCCGGCAAGGTTGGAGGACGGCGAGTATATGTATCGGGAAATCGCCCGTATCGTGGTGCAGGCCGGCACCTCCTACGACGCCCGCCCGCATCCCATGTATGGCGGCGGCGCAAGCGGCGGGGCGTGGTTCGTGACCGCCAACAACGTCTACAAGGCGGTCGCCGTTGTCTCCAGCGGCGCGCCGGACGGCGTTTTCGGTCCGAGCTTTACCGCGGATACAGCCGATCTGATCGCCATCGTCAAGAACGGCTGCCCGTAAGCCGGCTCATCCGGCCTGGGCGTTCGGGGGCGGCGTCGGGCATTGCAGCATTGGTCCCGTGCCCCACAGAGGCGTCCGCGTCATTCAGGCCGCAGGGTCTGAATGACGCGAGATGATCTGCAGCGATCGCTTGTTGAAAATGACGATGCGGTGCTGCAGCACGCCGATCAGCCGCTCGCTCTTCCAGGCCTGTAGCTGGGCATTGATGCGCGGCCGGCTGGCATTGATCAGCTGGCCCATGCGGCTCTGGGATATCGGCTTTTCGATGAGGATGCCGTCACTGGTCGACCGCCCGTGCGCGGCGCCGAGATTGAGCAGAAGGCGCGCAAGGCGGGTCTCCAGCGGGTAAAGCGCCATTCCTTCTGCAAACATCATGGTGCGGTGAAGCTTTCGGGCGATCGTGCGTATCAGGTATGAAGACACGTGCGGGATTGCCGAGAGTTCGTTGAATGTCTTCCGATCGATTTCAAGCAGCCGGGTCGTTCCGCAGATCACCGCGTTCGAGGAATGCCGGTAGTTGAGAGCGAACTCGATCTCGCCGACGGCATCCCCCGGCTGAAGTTCGGAAAAGATCACTTCGTTACCTTCCTCGGATATAAAGTAAAGGTATATTCCGCCAGAAATTACAATATAGATAGTATCGCAAGGATCTCCACTCATGAACAGTGTCTGTCGATCCTTGTATGTATTTATATTTATTCTGTTGGAGAACGCCGAGACAACCACGTCATCGGCAGCGCTGAACAGTTCCATTTTTCTTATCTCGTCCGAGATTTTCTGGCTCTTCGTTGTTTTCATCTTCTCCGTGACCACCCTGAGATCGGAAACGCCGTCACCATCCGTCGGGTTGATATCTATCAACAATGCAAACCAGGGTTGTTACCTGCGTTACATATTTCGGGATTTAAATATCTTAGGTTGTGTTTGTGCAAATGGCGTTCCACGGAAACGGGTGCCGGAAGCACAGACGCCGTCACCGCGTGGTGTGGTCGCGGCAACCTGAAAGAGGAGAGGTATTATGACCATCTATATGGGCCAGAACGCGATCAAGGCCTTCGGTGCACAGGCCGCTGGCCAGCCCTACAGCCTCACGGTTCTCAATGAACATTCGAAATGGCAGCAGTTCGCGCTGTATCAGACGATCCCCCAAATCATCGGGCCGTCGGTCGCCCCGTCGTCGCTGGCCTGGATGGTCGGTGGTGCCGCCGCTGGCAGCGCCACTCAGCCGAGCATGTCGTCATTCAACTGGACGATCGATTATGCCGCGACGGTAGGTCATATTCAGCAGCTTGGCTCTGCGGGTTCGCCCCGCTCGTTCATGACGGCGAGCACGACCAGCGTGATGATCGACACTCACAATACGGTGCCGGTCACCTATCAGGGACCGTTCCCCTGGGGTGCCCCGGGCTTTCCGGCGGAGCCTACCGACGGTGTCAAGGGTTTGATCGTCGTCAAGGCCGACAACACCATTCCGGATGTGCTGGTGCAGGCCAGCAAGAACACCTACCTGAATGTCGGCATCGCCATGGCCGGAAAACCGACGATCGCAGTCCAACTCGAACCCGGCATCACCTATCAGTTCACGCCCAAGCCGAAATACTACATCCTCGCCGGCGCCTTCGTCGAAGGACAGGTGATCGACACGGCCACGACTTCGGCAGCGTATGAAGTGAGCTTTGACGGCGTCACGGATGTTGCGGTCCGGTTTACGCAGCAGAACCAGTTCATGCCGGCATAACGCTCCGGCTGTCTGCTTGGGCTTCTCAACGGGGATCGCTGGTCGGACGTTACCCCAGCCGGCAACCGGTCGTCGTTCGAAATGGAAGACCGTGGGAAACCGCGGCCTTCTCGTTCGGGAAATATATCCCTCCTAAGACGCCCGTTTCTGCCCGCCGCCGTGAAGCGCGACGATCAGGCGCGGATTGGCCTTGGCCGCTTCAAGGGCCGAGCCGGCCTGCAGGCGGAGTTCCTGTGGGGAAAAGGCGTCTGCGGCGAGTGCTGCGCCGACCGACAGGCCGATGCCGCTCGTGCCGTCGGACGCGGCGAAGACGAGATTGTCGGTGATCGAGGCGATCAGCCGCTCGGCGATCGGCTGCACGCTGTCGCGGCTGACATCGCGGAAGACGAAGGCGAAATCGCCCTTGCCGATGCGCGCCAGGAAGTCGTTCTTCTTGATCGCCTTGCGGAAGATCGAGGCGGCCTTCTTGACGATCCGGTTGACGGCGGGATCGCCGTAGGTGCGGGCGAGGTACGGAAGGTCGGTGATCGTCACCAGGAAGAGGGCGGTATCGCGGCTGTCGGCATCGACGCCGTAAAGCGCCTCCAGCCGTTCCGCGAGCGCCGCATGGTTCGGCAGCGAGGTCAGCCGGTCGCGCAGCGTCACCGAGCGGGCAACCGATGCCTCGTGTTCGGCCTTGACGAGGCGATCGGCACCGGCGCGAAGAATGGCTTCCAGCTCGGTTTCGGCGACCACGGCATCGGAGAGCGAAACGCTCAAATATTCGATCTCGGCCAGAATATCCTCAGGCCCGGCGGTGCTGTCCTGGCGCAGGCTGCGGGCGACGGTTTCCAGCACGCGGCTGAAACCCTTCTTCTGGGTCACGCCGCTTGCCATCTTGTCCCGGAGTTCCAGCAGCAGCTTTATTTCCTGATCGCGACCCCTGACGGGCAGGAGCGCGACAAAAGCCGGGAGCTGATGGCGCTGCCCCATTTCGTCGAGCACCGTCTGGGAAGGACCGGCGGGAAGCGCCAGAACTTCGCGCGAAAGGGCGGGGTCGCCGCCGAGGAGCGCCTCGTGGAAAAGCTCGTAATTGCGCGGCAGGCCGCTCACGTCCAACTTTGCCATGAGCTGGACGACAGCCTGCAGGCCGCGATCCTGTCCCGTTCTGCTCGCTTCGCCCGCCATCTCTCGTCCCCACAGGTTGATCCGGTTTGTTCGATTGTGCGACAAGCCATGCGGCCCCGGCTTTTAACATTTGCTAAAAATGACGGGATCGTCGGGAGTTACGGTTAAGGGATCGTCCAGACAGCCGATCGAATGCGATCCATGAAATTTCCTGACTGGATTCAAATCAGAATTTGCTTTCAATATCGTCGGCCGAACATCCGGATCAGGAGCCTGCCGTGACCCGTATTCTCTATTCGCTCTGCGGCGCCGACGAGAGCCGCCCGTTTTCGCCCCATTGCTGGAAAGTCGTGCAGGCGCTCGCCCACAAGGGCCTCGATTTCATCGAGAAGCCGACGCCGTTTACCGAGATCCCCAGCCTCGAAGGCGGTTTCTCGAAGACGGTGCCGATCCTGAGGGACGGCAACGAGCTGATCCGCGACAGTTTCGAGATCGCGCTTTATCTGGAGGAGACCTATCCGGACCGGCCGACGCTGTTCGGCGGGCCGGCCGGCAAGGCGCTTGCCCGTTTCGTCGAGGGTTTTTCCCAGATGGTGGTGCATACGGCGATCACCAAGATTGCGGTCAAGAACATTCATGACATGCTCGGCGAGACGGATCAGGTCTATTTCCGCGCCAGCCGCGAAGCCCGGCTCGGCAGGACGCTGGAAGAGATGGAAGCGAGCCGCCAGGCGGAGATCGACGGTTTCGCGCCGAAGCTGGAGCCGATCCGTCATGCGTTGAAATATCATGACTTCATCGGCGGCGACGGCCCGCTTTTCGTCGACTACATCCTGTTCGGCGCGCTGCAGTGGATGCGCGTCACCGCCGGCGCCAAGGTGTTTTCCGACGACGACCCGGTGGGGTTGTGGTTCGAGCGCTGCCTCGACCTGCATAATGGCGTCGGGCGCAGTGTGACAGCGGCGTGAAATTGCCCGAACCCCCTTGTTTCCAGTGAAAGGGGCGGGTAAAGACCGCCCACTTTCCCCCTTAGTCACGGGGCCACAGGAAACGAAGGATAGAACAATGGCGATTGAACGCACGTTTTCGATGATCAAGCCGGATGCCACCAAGCGCAACCTCACGGGCGCCATCACCAAGGTGTTTGAAGACAATGGCCTGCGCGTCATCGCTTCCAAGCGCGTCTGGATGAGCAAGCGCGAGGCAGAAGGCTTCTACGCCGTTCACAAGGAACGCCCGTTCTTCGGCGAACTCGTCGAAGGCATGACCTCCGGCCCGACCATCGTTCAGGTTCTGGAAGGCGAAAACGCCATCCTGAAGAACCGCGAGATCATGGGCGCCACCAACCCGGCCAACGCCGACGAAGGCACCATCCGCAAGACCTTCGCCCTGTCGATCGGCGAGAACTCGGTTCACGGTTCGGACGCTCCGGAAACCGCCGCCCAGGAAATCGCCTACTGGTTCTCGGAAACCGAGATCGTCGGCTGATTTAAGCCGCGTCTTGACGACGACTGTTATGAAAACCGGGGCCTTGGCTCCGGTTTTTTATTGCCCGGCCTCATGAAGCGATAGCGGCCGTTCATGCCGGGCAGTCGGCATCCCGGCCATAGTCCACCGTGCCATCCGGCTTAAAGACGTCCGGGTTCCGCTCGTAGCCGGCTCCGAGTACCAGCGGCTTGCTGGGAAGCACCGATTGGTCGACGTCCGAGACGAGCTGGGTCTTCAATTCCTGCAGCGTCCGTCCGCCTGCATCCACCAGCCGGATATCCACGGAATAGGGCTTGTCCTTGCGCACGCAGCGGACATTGGGGCTCTGCAGGGTAATCTTGTCCCATGCGGGGAAGATCTTTTCGTTGATGACGATCGGGTCGCCGCCTGCGGGGTCCTCGAATTTGGCGATCGCCACGGTGCCCTCCGGGATCGGCCCGGTCTTCTTCAGCGTCACCAGATAGGTGGCGCTGGCGACCCTGTAGTTGAACACGAAGATATGCCCGCTCACCTCGACCAGCTTTTCGGTTTCCCGCTGGCACGCGGCAAGGGCGAGGGATGCAAGGCCGAGAACCATAAACCGGCGCATCATGACGCGGCCTCCTTCTTCCTCCGATGATAGTGGCGGTTGGCTTTGACGCGATTGCCGCATACCGCCATGTCGCACCACGTGCGGCTGCGGTTTTTGCTGCGGTCTATGAACAGCCAGCCACAATTGCCGCAGATCTTCATCCGCGAGATTTCCGTATCGGCAAGCAGCCTGAGCGCCGAATGGGCGGTCGCCGCCTCCAGCGAGTTCTTCCCGGCGCGGCGCAGGATGATGGCCGTCGCTTCGAGGAAATCGGCAAGCAGCGTCTGGGCGTCGTCGCCCAGCACCCGGGCTCGAAAATAGCGGTCGATCGCTTCGCGCATCACGATGAACGGCGTGCGGTTCTCGGGCTCCACCGGCGCGAGATCGCCGAACAGTGCCCGCTCGGCGGAGAATTTTTCGGCTGCCTTCGGAAAGGCGTCCATCTGTGGCAGTTCGGCGAAACGATCGATGCTGCGTGTCGCGTCGAAGCGCAGGATGACGCTGTTGGCGACATCCAGCGCCAGCGCGCCTCCGGCAAACCGATGCGGGGTCCAGGAAAAGCTCATGCGATATTATAACTGGTAAAAAACCGTTGACCAGTTATATTCGATATCCCTATCGGAGTGCCCATGGCCTATCTGCTGCAGCAACTGGCGAACGCGGTTCCGCTGGCGGCGCTCTATGCGACGCTTGCCTTCGGATATGCGATCGCTTTTGCCGTGACGCGAAGGGCGGACATCACCTATGGTGCGATCTTTGCCTTTTCCGGGCATCTCTACCTGCTCTTTGCCCATTTCGGCTGGGACCGGCTATGGTTGATCCTGCCCGCCGCACTGGGGCTTGGTGCTGCGGCCGGGATCGCCGGGGGCATCGGGGCGGGAGTCACGATCGGACAGGTGGTCATGCGCCCGCTTGCAAAGATCTCGCCCAATGCGGTGATCGTCGCCTCGCTCGGCGCGCTGATGGTGCTGATGGAGGGCGCCCGCATCGCCGCCGATACCCGCGAACTCTGGCTGCCGCCCTTCCTCAACGACGCGATCGTCTTCTGGCACGCAGACGGCTTTCCGGTGACGCTGACCCTGATCCAGCTCGTCAACGTCGCCGTGATGCTGATGGTCATCGGCCTGGGCTATCTGGTGCTGGCGCGCACCCATTGGGGCCGCATGTGGCGGGCGGTCTCCGACGACCCTTTGGCGGCCGAACTCTCCGGCACCAGTTCGGCGCGGGTTTTCGTCGTGGCTTATGCGGCGGCGGCGCTCTACGCCGCGATCTGCGGCGTGCTCGCCACCTCCCACTACGGCACGATGGATTTTGGCGCCGGCCTGCTGTTCGGCCTGAAAGTGGTGCTGATCGCCGCGGCCGGCGGTCATTCCAATCCGCTGCGTGCCGCCGTCGGCGCCGCCGTCATCGGCTTTGCCGAAACGCTCTGGAGCGGCTACGGCCCGATCGTCTGGCGCGACCTGGTGATCGTCGCCTTGCTGGTCATGGTTTTGGTGATAAGCCGGCGGGAGCGGGTGGTGCCGTGATCACCGCCACCTGTCGCGCGCAGTGTCGTCCGCGTCCTTGGCGGCGATCCAGTCGCCTTGGGCGCCGTCGGCTGCATGTTCCTTCTTCCAGAACGGGGCCGAGGTCTTCAAAAAATCCATGACGAAATTGGCACCGTCGAAGGCCGCCTGCCGGTGCGGGGCGGCGGCGATGACCAGCACGATGTTCTCGCCGGGCATGATCTTGCCAAAACGGTGGATGGCGGTAAGGCCGAGCAGTGAGAAGCGATCGATCGCCAGTTCGCCGATGCGGAGCATCTCCGCCTCCGCCATGCCCGGATAATGTTCGAGTTCGAGTGCCGACAATGCACCCTGTTCGTCTCGGCAGAGGCCCGTGAAGGTGACGACGGCGCCGATATTCTTGCGGCCGGCGGTGAGGGCGGAAATTTCGGCCTGCAGATCGAAGTCGGTGGATTGGACGCGGATGGTGGGAGCGGTCATGGGCAGCCTCTTCCTCTCCCCGCTGGGGAGGAGTGGGGTGTTCCGCAACTGGCGCCGGCCCCAGTCATCATCACCCGCCCGTCATCGGCGGAAAGATGCCGATCTCGCGCGCGCCGGCGATCGGCTCACCGTGTTCGACATGTTCCTGGTTGATGGCGACGCGGATGACGTCGGGGAACTGGAGCGCGTTCTCGTATTCTTCGCCAAGCGTCGTCAGATGTGCGAGCAGGTCATCGACCGTGACGACGCCTGCCGGCAGGTCGAGATCCTCCTCGGATTTGCCGATCCGTTCACGCACCCAGGCGAAATAGACGAGTTTGACGGTCATTCTTCGTCCACCAGATGTTTGACGCCGGCCTTGAAATAATCATAGCCCGAGTAGAAGGTCAGGATCGCGGCAAGCCAGAGAAGCACGATGCCCATCTGGGTCGTGTAGGGCAGGATCTTGTCGCCGGCAGGTCCGGCCAGCAGGAAGGCGATCGACACCATCTGGATCGTCGTCTTCCATTTGGCGATGCGCGTCACCGGCACGGAGACCTTCAGCGCAGCCAGATATTCGCGCAGGCCCGAGACCAGGATTTCGCGGCAGAGGATGGTGATTGCCGCCCAGAGCGACCAGCCGGCGATCGTCTGGTCGGCGGCGAGCAACAGCAGCACCGCGGCGACCAGCAGCTTGTCGGCGATCGGATCGAGCATCCGGCCGATATTCGACGTCTGGTTCCAGATGCGGGCGAGATAACCGTCGAGATAGTCCGTGATCGACGCGACGGCGAAAAGCACCAGCGCCGTCCAGCGCGCGACATCCGAGCTTTCAAGCTGCCCCTCGACGAAAAAGCAGCCGACGATGATCGGCACCGCCACGATGCGCGCATAGGTCAGAAGATTGGGAATATTGTATGCGCGCGACGCCATGGAGAACCTTCCGGATGTTTGCTCCTAGTTGATGCCTCACGAGGAAGGCGTCAACATGTTCCGGCGGCTTTTTTACCACCGATTGCGTCGGGCCGATTTAACCCGCCCGGTTCTCGTGAAAATGATTGTAGATCTGCTTGGCGACGGCCTCCGAAATTCCCTCGACCGCCATGAGGTCGGTCAGGCCGGCGCGCGACACCGCCTTCGCCGTGCCGAAATGCTGCAGCAGCTTGCGCTTGCGGCCGGGTCCGATCCCTGAAATCTCGTCGAGCGGGTTCTTGACCATCTCCTTCTTGCGCCGCGCCCGGTGCGAGCCGATCGCGAAGCGATGGGCCTCGTCGCGCATGCGCTGAATGAAATAGAGGACCGGATCGCGCGGCGGCAGCGAGAAGTCTGACCGTCCGTCGGCGAAGAACCGCTCGCGACCGGCGTCGCGGTCGACGCCCTTGGCGACGCCGATCGCGGTCACCACGTCGCGGATGCCGAGTTCGTCGAGAATGGCGCGTACCGCGCTCATCTGTCCCTGGCCGCCGTCGATCAGGATCACGTCCGGCCAGGCGGGGAAGGCGCCATCGGCCGCATCCTCGGCGCTGGCGCCGGCAGCAGCGGTGCGGTCCGGAATGCCCTCTTCCTTGAGGAGGCGGCTGAAGCGGCGGGTCATCACCTCGCGCATCATGCCAAAGTCGTCGCCGGGGGTGATGTCGGTCGATTTGATGTTGAACTTGCGGTACTGGCTCTTCACGAAACCTTCCGGCCCCGCGACGACCATGCCGCCGACCGCATTGGTGCCCATGATATGCGAGTTGTCGTAGATCTCGATGCGACGCGGCACGAAGGACAGACCGAAGGTCTCGGCAAGCCCCTGCAGCAGGCGGGCCTGCGACGAGGTCTCGGCAAGCCGGCGACCATGCGCCTCGCGGGCATTTGCCAGAACATGGTCGGTCAGGTCCTTTTTCTCGCCCCGCTGCGGCACCGAAATAGTGACCTTATGATTGGCCTTTTCGGAAAACGCCTGGGCAAGCAATTCCTGTTCCTCGACGGCTTCGGACAGCAGGATCTGCTTCGGCACCGGCTTGTCGTCATAGAACTGCGCGAGGAAGGCGTTGAGCACTTCCGGGCCGGAAAGCTGCGGATCGGCCTTCGGGAAATAGGCGCGGTTGCCCCAGTTCTGGCCGGTCCTGAAGAAGAACACCTGGATGCAGGAGAGGCCGCCCTCGTTGTAGATGGCGAAGACATCCGCCTCCTCGACGCCGGCCGGGTTGATGCCCTGATGGCTCTGGACGTGGCTGAGCGCCGCCAGGCGGTCGCGATAGACGGCGGCGCGCTCGAAATCCAGGTCCTCGGAGGCTTCTGCCATCTGGCGGGCGATCGCCGATTTGACGTTCTGGCTCTTGCCCGACAGGAAATCCTTGGCTTCGCCGACCAGCGCCGCATAACCCTCGTCGCTGATCTCGTGGGTGCAGGGCCCCGAACAGCGCTTGATCTGAAAGAGCAGGCAGGGGCGGGTGCGGGTCTCGAACACGCTGTCGGTGCAGGTGCGCAACAGGAAGGCGCGCTGCAGCGAATTGATGGTGCGGCCGACGGCGGCTGCCGAGGCGAAGGGGCCGAAATAATCGCCCTTGCGCGCCCGCGCGCCGCGATGCTTGAAGATCGCCGGTGCCCGGTGGTCGCCGGTGATCATGATATAGGGGAAGGACTTGTCGTCGCGCAGAAGAACGTTGAAACGCGGCCGCAAGCGCTTGATGAGATTGGCTTCGAGCAGCAGCGCCTCGGTCTCCGTCCGCGTCGTGACGAATTCCATGTGGGTGGTTTCGCGCACCATCTTGGCGATGCGGTTGGAATGGACGCGGCCCTGCGCATAATTGCCGACGCGCTTCTTGAGGCTGCGCGCCTTGCCGACGTAGAGCACGTCCTGCGCATCGTTGAACATCCGGTAGACGCCCGGCGCATTCGGCAGGTGCTTGACGAATTCGGCGATCAGGTCGGCGCCCTTCAGCCCGCTGTCGTTCTTCCAGCCTTCGTTCCAGTCGATCGACGCGGCGGGGCCTTGGGCCGGCTCGGTGACCAGCACATCGTCGTCGTCTTCTTCCGT
This sequence comes from Neorhizobium vignae, assembly GCF_000732195.1. Lineage (GTDB taxonomy): Bacteria > Pseudomonadota > Alphaproteobacteria > Rhizobiales > Rhizobiaceae > Neorhizobium > Neorhizobium vignae. Next base: position 197,606 of record NZ_JNNU01000005.1, on the reverse strand, counting down.
CTCGTCATAGAGAACGCCGCCGTCGGGCAGCTTCGTTCCGTTCATTCCATAGTCTCCGCCGGATATAGAGATCCGGCCATCACCGATTCGAACCGTGCGCCCATGACATGTGCCGGAGACCGGCAGCTTGTCAAAATATTGCGCTGAAGCGGCCCGATTCCCTGCACGAAGGCCGCTGCCGGAGAAATAGTGTGTTGAGGCAGATTTTGAAAGCGCTGGCGAGAATTCCGCCCCGTGCTCTTGACGAAAGCCGAAATGCCCGTTCCGTCGGTGGAATATTTCAGGCAGAAATCCGGCGGCAGGGACCACCAGCGTCCGGCCGTGCGCCTGCGGGGAGGGGAAATACGTCGGTGTTTCTGCTCAGATTTCGGTTTTTGCAGGTGCCGGATCCGGTTTTGCTGCGAATACAAGTCGACTTTGGCCAATGGCGTCCGCGTCCGTCCGCACCGGCAAGTGTATTGACTGAGTTGTGCTTTAGATTTAAGAAGTAGTTTATAAATGTAAAAATATTTATATTCAAGGTAAGCATTGCTTAAGGTTAATCAAACGTGTGTTGCGGTACAGCAACATCCAATTTTGGCCTTCTCCGCGCCACAATCAATTCACATTTCGGCTCTTTCTATTCCTCAATTGACCTCCACATTCCGTTTCAGCGGGCAGGGAACCAATATGTCGCCAACCATGTTGTGGCGGCGAATTCCCGGCGCAGCAGTAAAAGGAGAAAATGTATGCGTACTCTCATCGCAACTCTGATGGCCTCGGCAGCCAGCTTCATCGCCATCTCTGCGGCCAATGCCGCTGATGCCGTCGAACAAATTCCGCAGGCCCCGGTTGCAGTCGAAGAGCCGGCCCCGGCCGCCAGCTGGCAGGGTTTCTATCTCGGTGGTTACGGTCAGTATGACTGGGGTCGCTTCGGGAGCGGCGACCGTGACGGCCAGTTCGGCGGCGGTGCCTATACGGGCTACAACTTCCAGAGCGGTTCGATCGTATACGGCGTCGAAGCAGACGTCGGCTACAATGGCACGAAGAGCACCACGGATGATGGCTTTGAAGGCAAGGCCGGCTGGAACGGCTCTGTTCGCGGCCGCGTCGGTTACGACCTCAACCCCTTCCTGATCTACGGTACGGCCGGTGTTGCCCTGCAGGACAACGAACTGCGCGACGCGACTTCGTCCGACAACAAGACCGCCGTCGGTTACACGGTCGGTGCCGGTGCCGAAGCCTTCGTCACCAACAACATCACCGCTCGTGTCGAATACCGTTACACGGATTTCGGTTCGGATAGCTACTCGCTCGATTCCGGTTCGGTTTCGAAGGGCTTCGACGATCACAGCGTCAAGGTCGGTATCGGCGTGAAGTTCTAATTTCGATAGCCTTAACAGGCTGGGGAAAGCCCGGGCTTCGGCCCGGGCTTTTTTTGTTTCAGGCCGCCGATTTCATGGCGGTATAGGAGGCGAAGCGCTTGGTGAAGACGTCCGGCCAGGAGGCGAGCTCTGGTCGGCCTTCGGCCCATTGCCCGTTGAAGCGCAGATCGAGGTAACCGATCAACGCGGCCAGCGCGAAATGGCCGCCATGCAGCTTCTTGCCTGTCTTCGGCAGATTGTTCTCCAGGTGATCGAGGCCGCGCACCACCTTGCTCCACTGCTTGTCGATCCACGGCTGGTGGACCTTGTCCTCGTCGCGCGAGCGGCGCTCGTAGATGATCGCCAGCAGGCAATCCATCATGCCGTCGCAAAGCGCCTCCAGCACCTCGGCCTCGGTCCGCTTCGCATCCTTCTTCGGATAGAGCTTGCCGCCCGACTGGCGATCGAGCCAATGCATGATCGCGATGCTGTCGTAGATCGGCGGCTCGCCATCACGGATCAGCACCGGGATCTTGCCGAGCGGGTTGTTGCTTACGAGTTCCGGCGGGGCGGCGTTGGTGTCGGTCTTCACTTCAGTGATCTCGATGCCGAGATGGCGCGCGGCCATGCGCACCTTGGCGGAATAGGGCGAGGCCGGGGAATACAGCAGCTTCATGGTCTTGTCCTTCTCGATAAATGTCATCGTGCCGGCGGCAGGGTGATCTGGCTGATCCGGCAGCCGTCACGATCGACCTCGGCACAATCGCGAAACTGCAGGTCCTTGGTGAGGCAGATGCGCACCTCCTCCAGCTGCCGGCCCTCGCAGCTTGTCGAAATGCCGCGCCGGCTCATGCCCGGATTGACGGCGAGGAACTTGTCTTCGATCTGGTCGGCCGACAGCGTCAGGGCCGTGTCGCCGCGGGACAGGTCGGCAGGAAGTTTGACCCGCGAAAAGGCCTCACGCAGCTTGCCGAAATAATCACGCTGGCTCAGCCCGGTGCAGCTTCCGTGCTTGCGCCACTGATGGCCGATCAGGCCCATCGACGGCATGATGTCGAAGAGTGGTTGGCCGAGCGATTGCGGCACGCGGCCCGGTTCCTTCGTTTCGCAGAAATCCGGATAGCCTTTTTCGTATTGCGGCCACAGCCCGTGGACGATGAAGCGGAAGTCCTTGTCCGTGCTGCATTGCTGGTCGTTCTTGCCACCGCTCTGTGAAGCGCAGAAGGTTGGCGACCAGGAAAGCGACAGGACGTAGAAATCGAACTGCCCTGCATGATCCTGCCGATTGTCCGATCGGCGCTCCTGGGCGGAGGCAGTGGATGCGAAAAGCGCGAGAAAAAGGAAAGCGATAAATCGGTTGGTCATCGGCCGGCCCCCTGCAATGCGCGGCACCATGGGCGGGAAGCCCCGCCCGGTCAAGACTCCGAATCGGGGTCGTTGTCGATGGTCTCGCCGGTCAGCCAGAAGGCTCGTTGCGAGGCGAACCGATCATGCGCCAGGATGGTTTTCAAGGTCGGCAGGAACGTGTGCAACTCGTCCTTCAGCGTGAAGGGCGGGTTGACGATGATGAGGCCGGAACCGGAGAGCCCCGTCGTCTCGCGGTCGCTTTGAACGGTAAGTTCGGCGCACAGCATTTTCGGGATGTCCAGCGCCTTCAATTCGTCGTGGAAGGCCCTGAGCGGCGCGCCCTTCTTGATCGGATACCAGAGGCAGTAGGTGCCGCTCTGGAACCGGCGCCAGGCGGTCGACAGGCCTTTCACCAGCCGCCTGTATTCGCCTTCTTCCTCGAAAGGCGGATCGACGAGCACGATTCCGCGCTTCTCCTTCGGCGGCAGATGGGCGCCGAGCGCCAGCCAGCCGTCGAGTTCGGTGGCGCGCACCTGGAAATCGCCTTCGAACAGATTGTGCAGGCGGTTGAAATCTTCGGGATGCAGTTCCATCGCCGACAACCGGTCCTGCGGGCGGAACAGCATGCGGGCAAGTTTCGGCGAACCGGGATAGAGTTTCAGAGCGCCGGTCGGGTTCAACTCCCTCACCGCGGTCAGATAAGGCTCCAGCAGATCTGCGACCTTTGCCGGCAGTTCCGCTTCCATCAGCCGGCCGATTCCGTCGCGCCACTCGCCGGTCTTCTGCGCCTCGTCCGAGGAAAGGTCGTAGAGCCCGATGCCGGCATGGGTATCCAGCAGGCGAAAAGCCTTGTCCTTGTTCTGCGCATAGCGGATCAACCGCGCCAAAACCGCGTGTTTGAGGACATCGGCAAAATTGCCCGCGTGATAGATGTGCCGGTAGTTCATCGTTGCTGGTATCTCGCTTGAATTAAATTGATGCACTGCAAATCACGCTTTTTGCGGGCGTCAGCTTGCAATATAGAAAAGCCATGAACGTTGCGACCCCGATTACCGCGAAAACCGCCCTCGGCCACAATTCCGTCGGACACACCGTCTGTCCGCACGACTGTCCATCGGCTTGCGCGCTGGATATAGATATCACCGCCGACGGCAAGATCGGCCGGGTGCGGGGTGCCGCCGACAACACCTATACCGCCGGCGTCATCTGCGCCAAGGTCGCCCGCTATTCCGAGCGGCTCTACCATCCCGGCCGGCTGATGCACCCGAAGCGCCGCTTGGGCGCCAAGGGCGAGGGGGCCTGGCAGGAGATCCCCTGGGAGGCCGCTCTCGATGAGATCGCCGACGCCTTCGTCAAGGCCGAGGCGAAACACGGGTCGGAGGCGGTCTGGCCCTATTTCTATGCCGGCACGATGGGCCAGGTGCAGCGCGACTCGATCGAGCGGCTGCGGCATGCGAAAAAATACTCCGGCTTCTTCGGCACGATCTGCACCAACATGGCCTGGACCGGCTACGTGATGGGCACCGGGGCATTGCGCGGCCCCGATCCGCGCGAGATGGCGAAATCCGATTGCGTGGTGATCTGGGGAACCAATGCCGTCTCCACCCAGGTCAACGTCATGACCCACGCGGTCAAGGCCCGCAAGGAACGCGGCGCGAAGATCGTCGTCATCGACATCTACGACAACCCGACGATGAAACAGGCGGACATCGCGCTCACCGTGCGCCCCGGCACCGATGCCGCACTCGCCTGCGCCGTCATGCACATCGCCTTCCGCGATGGTTATGCCGACCGGGATTACATGGCCAGATATGCCGACGATCCGATTGGCCTCGAGGCGCATCTGAGGACCAGGACGCCGGAATGGGCCTCCGCCATCACCGGCCTGTCGGTCGAGGAGATCGAGACCTTTGCCCGGCTTGTCGGCACGACCCAAAAGACCTTCTTCCGCCTTGGTTACGGTTTTGCCCGCCAGCGCAACGGCACGGTCGCCATGCATGCAGCGCTGTCGATCGCAACCGTGCTCGGCTGCTGGCAATACGAGGGCGGCGGCGCCTTCCACAACAACGGCGAGATTTTCAGGCTCAACAAATCCGAGCTGATGGGCACCGCCTATGCCGATCCGGAGATCCGCCAGCTCGACCAGTCGCAGATCGGCCGGGTGCTGACCGGCGATGCGGAAGCCCTGCGTCATGGTGGGCCGGTGACCGCGCTCTTGATCCAGAACACCAATCCGATGAACGTCGCGCCGGAACAGCGCCTCGTCCGCCAGGGTTTCTTGCGCGACGACCTGTTCGTGGCGGTGCACGAGCAGTTCATGACCGATACGGCCGCAGTCGCCGACATCGTGTTGCCGGCGACGATGTTCGTCGAGCATGACGATCTCTACCGTGCCGGCGGTCAGCAGCATATCCTGCTCGGGCCGAAGCTCGTCGAGCCGCCGTCGACAGTGCGAACCAATCTCTTCGTCATCGAGGAGCTGGCAAAGCGCCTCGGCATCGATCATTTCCCCGGTTTCGGCCTCGACGAGCGCCAGCATATCGACCGCATCCTCGAAGCCAGCGGCTGGGGCGCCTACGAGGATCTGGCGCGCGACAAATGGATCGACGCGCAGCCGGATTTTGAGACCGCCCATTACATCAAGGGTTTCGGATATCCGGACGGAAAATTCCGCTTCCGGCCGGACTGGGCGAACGGCCCGTCGCCGGACAAGCCGCCGAAGAACGTCGGGCCGCTGGGACCGATCGCCGAACTGCCGGTCTTCCCGGATCAGGTCGATGTCATCGAAGTGGCCGACGAAGCACACCCGTTCCGGCTGGCAACTTCGCCGGCCCGCAGCTTCCTCAATTCGTCTTTCACCGAGACGAAAAGCTCCTACGAGCGGGAAGGGCGGCCGGAAGTGATGATCGAGCCGACCGATGCGGAACGCCTCGGTATCGTTGACGGCGATATCGTCCGGCTCGGCAACACGCGCGGCGAGATCCGCCTGCATGCGAGGCTGGTTGCCGGCGCGCGGCCGGGCGTGCTGATCGCCGAGGGGCTGTGGCCGAACCACAAGCATCTCGACGGCGAGGGCATCAACGTGCTGACCGGCGCCGACGCCGTGGCGCCCTATGGCGGCGCGGCCTTCCACGACAACAAGGTATGGCTTCGCAAGGACTTCGCATGAGCGAGCAGAACGACCGGGTGAGCGTCGTCAGCGAAAAGACGCTGTCGAACGGCTGGACGCGGCTTTCGAGCTACGAACTCGATTACACCGATCGGAGCGGCGAGACGCACCGCCTGCATCGCGAAATCTACCATAAATCCGAGGCCGCCTGCATCCTTCTCCACGATGCCAGGCGGGACATGGTCGTGCTGGTGAAGCAGTTCCGGCTGCCCGCCTATCTCACCGGCAAGCCGGGATGGATGGTCGAGGTGCCGGCCGGGCTGCTCGATGAGGACCATCCGGAGGATGCGATCCGGCGCGAGGCGATGGAGGAAACCGGGTACCGCTTGCGGGATGTGCGGTTCCTCTTCAAGGCATTCATGTCGCCGGGCGCGATCACCGAACTCGTCCATTTCTTCCACGCGCCGATCGATCTCACCGACCGGGTGAACGGTGGCGGCGGTCTGGCCGAGGAGCACGAGGATATCGAGGTGCTGGAATTGCCGCTCGACGAGGCCGCCGCGATGATCGGTAATGGTGAAATCATCGATGCCAAGACGATCATGATGCTGCAATGGGCGGTGATAAACCGGGCGTCCTTCACCGTCTGACGTCGGGGCGGTGCCGCCGCGCAGGCTTGAAACGCCGATCAGCGCGTTCGCCTGTTGTTTCAGACGCCGTGTGATTGTGACTTGACCTTGTGCCGCGCCGATTTCACATGAATGTCACGAATGGCGGCTAAGCGCTGCCTCTTGATAATCATCCTTATATGGTCAGGAGATAGCCATGTGGCTCGGCAATTTCACCCTCGTTCTGCCGGACGAGGTGGTGGACGCAGGTTCCGTGCGGATTGAAGATGGCGTGATCGCCGAGATCCGCCCAGAACCAGTCGCGGGCGCCGTGATCGACGGCGGCGGGCGGCTGCTGATGCCGGGCTTCGTCGATCTGCATGGCGACATGATCGAGCGCGAGATCGCGCCGCGGCCGAACGCCCAGATGCCGATCGACTTCGGCATCCACGAACTGGACAAGAAGCTCGCCGCCGCCGGTGTCACCACGGCTTACGCAGCAGTCTCCTTCGCCACCGAAAGCGTCTACGGCCATGTCCGCTCGCTGGAGACGACTTCGGCCGTCATCGAGGGCATCAACCGCCTGCGCGACAATCTCTTGATCGACCACCGCGTCCACGCACGGTACGAAATCACCAATGTCGGCGCCGCCGCGACGCTGGAACGACTGCTCAAGGCCGACGAGATCGACATGGTATCGCTCACCGACCACACGCCGGGCCAGGGCCAGTACAACAACATCGCAGCCTATGTCGCCAGCATTTCCGAGCGCCGGGCGATTTCCGAGGAAATGGCCGCCGAGATCGTCCAGAAGCGTATTGCCATGCGCGACAATCCGCAGATCGAAGTCAGGCTGAAGGAAATCGTTTCGCTCTCCTTGCAACACGGCCTGTCGCTTGCCTCCCATGACGATGACAGCGTTGAGAAAGTGGCCGAGATGTTCGATCTCGGCGTCACGATCAGCGAATTCCCGGTAACCTTGCCGGCGGCCGAAGAGGCGCGCCGACGCGGGCTCTGGACGCTGATGGGTGCGCCGAACGCGCTGCGTGGCAAATCCATGTCCGGCAATCTGAGCGCACTCGACGCCGCCAAGGCCGGCCTGCTGACGGTGATTGCTGCCGACTACCATCCGGCGGCTTTCGTGCCGGGTGTCTTCAAGCTGGCGGACGTCTCCGAAGGCGGCCTGCCGGCGGCCGTCGCCATGGCGACCGGCAATGCCGCCCGTTCCGCCGGCCTGACCGATCGCGGCGAGATTGCCGTTTGCCAGCGTGCCGATCTGGTCGTGGTGGAAAAGGGCGACGTGCACCGCATCCGCGCCACCTTCCGCGCCGGCCGCTTCGTCTATAGCGACGGCACGCTGCACCCGCTCCGGGCGCTGGCCGCCTGACGTTCAGATACCCGCGGAAAAAATCCGCTGATCCGCGCCATCGGTCGTTGTGCCGGGTGAGGTGATCGTCCGGCCGCCCTCCATCCGCACCTTGCCTTCCGCCAGCAGCTTCAGCGCCAGCGGGTAGAGCTTGTGCTCGACGGTCAGCACGCGGCCGGCCAGGGTCTCGGGGGTGTCGTCGGCAAGCACCGGGACGGCGCCCTGGGCGAGGATAGGGCCTTCGTCCATGCCCTCGGTGACGAAATGCACGGTGCAGCCGGCGATCTTCATGCCGGCCTCGATGGCGCGTTCATGGGTATGGAGGCCCGGGAAGAGCGGCAGTAGGGCAGGATGGATGTTGAGGATGCTGCCATCGTACCGGCTGATGAATTCCGCGGAGAAAAGCCGCATGTAGCCGGCGAGGCAGAGGATGTCCGGCTGGACCTCGTCGAGGGCTGCGAGGATCGCCGCCTCGTGTTCGGCCTTGCCGGGAAAACCCTTGCGTTCGAAAACGAAGGTTTTGATGCCGCGCGCCTGCGCCTTCTCGATGCCGCCCGCCGAGGGCTTGTCGGAGAAGACCGCGACGATTTCGGCCGGGAAATCCGGTGCGGCGCAGGCATCGGCGAGCGCCAGCATGTTGGAGCCTCCGCCGGAAATGAATACGGCGACGCGCTTTCTGCGCGCCGTTTCAGCCGCGGGTGCGCTCATAGGCCAAGCGTGCCCTGGTAGAGCACGCCGGGGCCGCCTTCGGCGCGTTCGACCATGCGGCCGAGCGGAACAACGATCTCGCCTTCACCGGTCAGGATATCGGTGACCGCCTGGGCGTTCTCGGGCGCGACCACGACGATCATGCCGACACCGCAGTTGAAGGTGCGCAGCATTTCCTTCGGTTCGACGCCGCCCGTTTTGGCGAGCCAGGAGAAGACCGGCGGGACGGGGATGGAGTCGAGGTCGATTTCGGCCGCAAGGTTCTTCGGAAGCACGCGGGGAATGTTTTCGGGAAAGCCGCCGCCGGTAATGTGGGCAAGCGCCTTCAGGGCGCCAGTCTCGCGGATCGCCTTCAGGAGCGGCTTCACGTAGATGCGGGTGGGGGTGAGAAGAGCCTCACCCAGAGTCATGCCCTCACGGAAGGGAGCGGGTGCATCCCAGGCGAGGCCCGAAAGCGTCACGATCTTGCGGACGAGCGAGAAGCCGTTCGAATGGACGCCCGACGAGGTAAGGCCGAGGATGACGTCGCCCGAAGCGATATCGCCGACCGGCAACAACTGGCCGCGTTCGGCGGCACCGACCGCGAAGCCCGCCAGATCGTAATCGCCGTCGGAATACATGCCGGGCATTTCGGCGGTCTCGCCGCCGATCAGCGCGCAGCCCGCCTCGCGGCAGCCGGCGGCAATGCCGGAGACGATCGCCGCACCCTGGTCCGGGTCCAGCTTGCCGGTCGCGAAATAGTCGAGAAAGAGCAGCGGCTCGGCGCCCTGCACCACCAGATCGTTGACGCACATTGCGACGAGGTCGATGCCGACGGTATCGTGGAAATTGGCGTCGATGGCGATCTTCAGCTTCGTGCCGACGCCGTCATTGGCCGCGACCAGGATCGGATCGGTGAAGCCGGCGGCCTTCAGATCGAACAGGCCGCCGAAGCCGCCGATCTCGCCGTCTGCGCCGGGGCGGCGGGTCGAGCGCACGGCCGGCTTGATCTTCTCGACCATCAGATTGCCTGCGTCGATATCGACGCCGGCATCGCTATAGGTGAGACCGTTCTTGCCCGCCTCGCTCATCGTTCATCTCCAATGATCGTTATAGCGGCCCGCAATTGCACGACATGGCGCCGGATGCAAGCGTTCGACGCGGTTTTGAAGGCTTTTCACAGGCCTTGCGGCACCACTTCCAAACCCTTGACCTGGGTTGCGGGCTTCCCTATCCCTTTTTCGCCCGGGCAATTCAGAGGAAGCGGCGATGCCATATCATATCAGCGGCGCGAGCCTGAAGCGCTACGTCTTCTTCTGGCTCGGCGTTCTCATCGTCTTCGTCGTCTTCCTGTGGTTCTTCCGCTCGATTCTGCTTCCCTTCGTCGCCGGCATGGCGCTTGCCTATTTCCTCGATCCGGTGGCCGACTGGCTGGAACGGCGAGGCTTGAGCCGGCTGATGGCGACGGTGGTGATCCTCGTCTGTTTCGTGCTGGTCTTCGCTTTGTCGCTGATGTTGGTGATCCCCATCATCATCAACCAGTTCACCGAGTTCGCCGCCGCGCTGCCGGGCTATATTTCCCAGCTGCAGCAGATCATATCGAGCCCGGAAAGCTCGTTCCTGCCCCATTGGATCAGCACCCAGATCGAGACGGTCAAGCAGAATTTCTCCGAAGTGCTGAGCCAGGGCGCCGGTTTCATCGGCTCGCTGCTCGCCCAGATCTGGAATTCCGGCAAGGCCATCATCGACGTCGTGTCGCTCTTGATCGTCACGCCCGTCGTCGCCTTCTATATCCTGCTCGACTGGGACCGGATGGTCGCCAAGGTGGATAGCTGGGTGCCGCGCGACCAGGTGGCGACGGTGCGCGAGATCGCCCGGGAAATGGACGAGTCGGTCGCCGGTTTCATTCGCGGCCAGGGCTCGCTCTGCCTCATCCTTGGGATCTTCTATGCCGTCGGCCTCTCGGTCGTCGGACTGAATTTCGGGCTTCTGATCGGCTTCATCGCCGGCATGATCAGCTTCATTCCCTATATCGGCTCGCTGATCGGCCTGGTGCTTTCGGTCGGCGTGGCGCTGGTGCAGTTCTGGCCCGACTATCCTTGGATCCTGGCCGTCGCCGGCGTTTTCTTCGTCGGCCAGTTCATCGAAGGCAATATCCTGCAGCCGAAGCTTGTCGGCGAAAGCGTCGGCCTGCATCCGGTCTGGCTGATGTTCGCGCTTTTTGCCTTCGGCGCCATATTCGGCTTCGTCGGCCTGCTGATCGCCGTGCCGGCCGCGGCCGTTGTTGGCGTCCTTGTCCGTTTCGTCCTGTCGCGGTATCTTGACAGCGACATCTATTTCGGGCGGGCGGCGGAACTCCCCTGGGAAGAGGCCGAACGGTCGCATGTGCTGGAACATGCCGAAACCGGCGCAGCGATAGCCCCGAACAACCCTCACGCGAATGACTCTCAGAAGAGCATTTGAAAGACCTATGACCGAGACGAGCGAGCGCGAGCGGCGCAGGCAAGAGCAGTTGCCGCTGCAATTCACCCATGATGCGGCGAGAACCCGGGACGACCTCCTGGTGTCCGAACGCCTGGCCGCGGCCGTCGCGATCGTCGACGAATGGCCGGCCTGGCCGTCGCCGGTCGTCGTGCTGGCCGGCCCGGTGGGATCGGGAAAATCGCACCTGGCGCATATCTGGCGGGAAAAGGCGGGGGCTGCCGACATCCATCCCGTCGCCGGCTCGAATGCCGCGACGATGGCGGCGGCAGGTCCGGTCCTGTTCGAGGATGCCGAACGCCGCGGGTTCGACGAGACCGAACTCTTCCATGTCATCAACAGCGTGCGCGAGAACGGCCATAGCCTGCTGATGACCTCGCGCCTCTGGCCGGTTTCCTGGGGCGTCACCCTGCCGGACCTCAAATCCCGGCTGAAGGCGGCGACGGTCGTGGAGATCGGCGAGCCGGACGAGGACCTGCTGGCCCAGGTGATCGTCAAACTGTTCGCCGACCGCCAGCTTTATATCGACGACAAACTGGTCGGCTACATCGTCAACCGGATGGAACGGTCGCTCGGTGCGGCGCAGACGATCGTCGAGCGGCTGGACCGTCTGGCGCTGGCGCGCGGCACGCGGATAACCCGCCCGCTGGCGGCCGAAGTGCTGAACGATTTTGGGAATTCCGGAACCGGAGCCGGCGCCGACGATTGACTGTGACAATTCCCTCGTCAAACTGTAGTCGGCCCTCATGGTTGGCATGACCAAGGGTTAGCATTGGGATGGATGAGATGGATTCGATCACGACTGAAACGCGCGAACCTGGTCTGGAAGCGGCCAATACCGACTTCGACCTGATGACCAGTCCGGACCGGTTCATCAATCGTGAATTCTCCTGGCTGCAGTTCAACCGCCGCGTCCTTGAGGAAACGCTGAATACCGCCCATCCGCTTCTGGAGCGGGTTCGCTTCCTGTCGATCTCGGCGGCCAATCTCGACGAATTCTTCATGGTGCGCGTCGCGGGCCTCGAAGGGCAGGTACGTCAGGGCATCGTCATTCGCAGCCCGGATGGCAAGACGCCGGCCGAACAGCTCGACAACATCCTGCAGGAGATCGACAACCTGCAGATGGAGCAGCAGGCCTCGCTTGCCGTGCTGCAGCAGTATCTCGCAAAGGAAGACATCCTGATCGTCAGGCCGGCGGCGCTGTCCGCCGAGGATCGCAACTGGCTGGCGAACTCCTTCGACGACGAACTTTTCCCGGTCCTCACGCCGCTGTCGATCGACCCGGCCCATCCGTTCCCGTTCATCCCGAACCTCGGCTTCTCGATGGGCCTGCAGCTGCACAGCAAGCACGGCAAGGAGCCGATGACCGGCCTGTTGCGCCTGCCGACCACGCTCGACCGCTTCATCCGCCTGCCGGATCTCAACAACGCGATCCGCTATATCACGCTGGAGGATGTGGTCGGCATGTTTACCGACCGGCTCTTCCCCGGTTACGAGGTCAAGGGAGCGGGCACGTTCCGCATCATCCGCGACAGCGATATCGAAGTCGAGGAAGAGGCAGAAGATCTGGTGCGCTTCTTCGAGACGGCGCTGAAGCGCCGCCGCCGCGGCAAGGTCATCCGCATCGAGACCGATTCGGAAATGCCGGCGTCGCTCCGTCAGTTCGTGGTGCAGGAACTCGGCGTGCCGGAAAACCGCGTCGCGGTTCTGCCGGGCCTTTTGGCGCTCAACACCATGTCGGAGATCACCAAGGCGCCACGCGACGACCTGCGCTTCGAGACCCACAATGCCCGATTTCCCGAGCGGGTTCGCGAACACGCCGGTGACTGCCTTGCAGCCATCCGAGAAAAGGACATGGTGGTCCATCACCCTTATGAGTCCTTTGACGTGGTTGTGCAGTTCCTTCTGCAGGCGGCCCGCGACCCGGACGTGCTCGCCATCAAGCAGACGCTCTACCGCACCTCGAACGACAGCCCGATCGTCCGAGCGCTGATCGACGCGGCCGAGGCCGGCAAGTCGGTGACGGCGCTTGTCGAGCTGAAGGCCCGATTCGACGAAGAGGCGAACATCCGCTGGGCGCGAGACCTGGAGCGCGCCGGCGTGCAGGTCGTCTTCGGTTTCATCGAACTGAAGACCCATGCCAAGATGTCGATGGTGGTGCGCCGCGAGGACGGCAAGCTCAGGACCTATTGCCATCTCGGCACCGGCAACTACCACCCGATCACCGCCAAGATCTATACGGACCTGTCCTTCTTCACCTGCAACCCGAAGATCGCTCACGACATGGCGAACATCTTCAACTTCATCACCGGTTACGGCGAGCCGGCCGAGAGCATGAAGCTGGCGGTTTCGCCCTACACGCTCCGGCCGCGCATCCTGCGCCATATCGAGGAGGAGATCTGCCACGCCCAGGAAGGCAAGCCGGCGGCAATCTGGATGAAGATGAATTCGCTGGTCGATCCGGAGATCATCGACGCCCTCTATCGCGCCAGCCGCGCCGGCGTCGACATCGATCTCGTCGTGCGCGGCATCTGCTGCCTGCGCCCGCGGGTGGCCGGCCTCTCCGACAATATCCGCGTCAAGTCGATCGTCGGCCGCTTCCTGGAACACAGCCGCATCTTCTGCTTCGGCAACGGTTTCGGCCTGCCGTCCGACAAGGCGCTCGTCTATATCGGCTCCGCCGACATGATGCCGCGCAACCTCGACCGCCGGGTCGAGACGCTGGTGCCGCTCCTCAATCCGACCGTGCACGAGCAGGTTCTATCCCAGATCATGCTGGGCAACCTGATTGACAACCAGCAGAGCTACGAGATATTGGCCGACGGCACGTCGCGGCGCATGGAAGTTCGCAAGGGCGAGGAACCTTTTAACGCGCAGCACTATTTCATGACCAATCCGAGCCTCTCGGGGCGCGGTGAAGCCCTGAAGTCGAGTGCTCCGAAACTTATCGCCGGCCTTGTGTCGGGACGCAAGAAATAGGCAATATGGTACGATCAGAAGCCCAGGGGCGCCTTCCGGGGATCGCTCCTGTCTCCGTCATCGACATCGGCTCGAACTCCGTGCGAGTCGTTATCTACGAAGGCCTGTCCCGCGCGCCGACCGTCCTCTTCAACGAGAAGGTCCTGTGCGGCCTCGGCAAGGGATTGGGTTCGAACGGCCGCATGGACGACGAGGGTGTCGAACGCGCCCTGCTGTCGCTGAAGCGCTTCCGGGCGCTCTCCACCCAGGCGCAGGCAACCAAAGTCTACGTGCTGGCGACCGCGGCCGCCCGCGAAGCGTCGAACGGCCCGGATTTCATCCGCCAGGCGGAGGAGATTCTCGGCCAGCAGGTCCAGCTTCTGTCCGGCGAGGAGGAGGCCCGGTATTCGGCGCTCGGCGTCATCAGCGGTTTCCATGACCCGGACGGCATTGCCGGCGACCTCGGCGGCGGCTCGCTGGAACTGATCGACATCAACGGCAAGGAATCCGGCAAGGGCATCACCCTGCCGCTCGGGGGGCTGCGGCTGTCGGAATCCTCCGGCAATTCGCTTTCCAAGGCGCGCACCTTCGCCCGCAAGCAGGTGAACACGGCGCGGTTCCTGGAAAACGGCGCGGGCCGCACCTTTTATGCCGTCGGCGGCACCTGGCGCAACATCGCCAAGCTGCACATGGAGATGAGCAAGTATCCGCTGCACATGATGCAGGGCTACGAGCTGTCTCTCGAGGATATACAGAAATTCCTCGAAGAGGTGATTGCCGCCAAGGACAGCAAGGACCCTGCCTGGCAGGCCGTCTCGAAGAGCCGCCGTTCGCTGCTGCCTTTCGGTGCGATCGCCATGCAGGAAGTCCTGGCGGTGATGAAGCCCGCCAGGGTGAGCTTCTCGGCGCAGGGCGTTCGCGAAGGCTATCTCTATTCGCTGCTTTCCGACGAAGAGAAGGCAGGCGATCCGCTGCTGGTCGCCGCCGACCAGCTCGCCATCCTGCGCGCCCGCTCGCCCGAACACGCCCGCGAGCTCGCCGACTGGACCGGCCGCATGGTGCCGGCTTTCGGGATTGTCGAGACGGAAGAGGAAAGCCGCTATCGCCAGGCCGCCTGCCTGCTCGCCGATATCAGCTGGCGCGCCCATCCGGACTATCGCGGCCTGCAGGCGCTGAACCTGATCGCCCACTCCTCCTTCGTCGGCATCACCCATGCCGGCCGCGCCTATCTGGCGCTCGCCAACTACTACCGTTTCGAAGGCCTGCACGACGACGGTGCGACCGGGCCGCTGGCGACGATCGCCACGCCCCGCCTGCTCGATCTCGCAAAGCTGCTCGGCGGTCTGCTCCGGGTTGTCTACCTGTTCTCGGCCTCGATGCCGGGCCTCGTCGACCACCTGAGCTTCCGCCCGTCATCCGAGCCGGATCTCGACCTCGAATTCGTGGTGCCTTCCGCCTACCGCAATTTCGCCGGCGAGCGGCTCGACGGCCGCCTGCAGCAGCTGGCGAGGCTGACGGGCAAGCGGCTGGCGTTCCGGTTCGAATAGGGCGGGCTCGCGGGGAGGGCAGGAGAGCGGCTGCTTTGCGGCAGGGCAGTGGAAATTGTCAGGTTGCGTCCAACAGTATTTTCTCGTGTATGCTCGCGAACCAACATCACCCGTTTAATCGGCTGAGCAAGATTCGATGTCTCTGAACGCGCACCCACGTGAGATCGGCTTTGTCCTGTTTAGCGGACTGACCCAGCTCGATTTGACGGGGCCTTGGGAAGTTCTGACGCGGCTGCCCAATACCCGTTGCCATCTGCTGGCTGACGGACGCGCTCCTGTTCGAAGTGCGAGCGGACTGAGCATCGTCCCAAGCATGCTGCTTGAAGAATGCGGTCAGCTCGACATCGTGGTTGTTCCGGGCGGGCCTGGCCATTTGGATGCGATGCAGGACGAACGCCTTCTTTCGTTTCTACGGCGCCAGGAGCCCGGCTGCCAGTTCCTGATGGCAGCCTGCACGGGCACGTTGGTGCTTGCTGCCGCTGGTCTGCTTCAGGGCTACGAGTGCACCACTCACTGGACGGCGCTGCATCGGCTCTCAGCTTTTGGAGCAATTCCCGTAAACCGGCGGGTCGTATTTGACCGGACGCGAGCCACCGGTGGCGGCGTGACGGCAGGTATCGACCTTGGCCTGGTCATGGCCGCCAAGCTGGCAGGTGAAGAGGCCGCGCGGAAAATCCAGTTGATGATGGAATATGCGCCTGAACCTCCATTCGCCGGATCGCCCATGACCGCCGACCCTGCGACGGTTAGGGCGCTGGAACCACCAGCCGATGTCACGGACCAGATAAGAGCCATTGATGCCGGCGCGATATCCAGACTTCGGGGGTAATGTCGGCTCGCATAGCGGCTGCGGGCCTGCGACAGAGCCAGGCTTTTCTGCGATCTCGACCAAGGTCTCAAACGCAGTGCCAACGGTGGTCCGGCCGGAAGCCGCCCCGGCGCTCACGATACCCGGATCTGCGGTCCCCCAAACGAAAAGAGCGCCCGGCTTTCACCGGACGCCCTTCTTTGAAAACGCTTCCCCGCTTACTTAGCAGCCAGGAATTCACCCACTTCGAGCACGCTGAACTCGTTGTTGTCGGCCTTGTCGACGGCGCGGCCGGCGGAGAAGGGCAGGTTGTTGTCGTTGCCGATGATGATGTGGGTGGCGTCGATGACGTCGACGTTTTCGATTGTCACGAACGGCATGTCGTAGACGCCGGCGACGCTGCCGGCCTTCTTCTTGTTGTCCGGGTCCTGGATGTTCATCAGGTCGATATAGCCGATCTTGCGGACCGCCTTGCCGACATTGGCGTCGGTCATTTCGATCTTGTAGACGCGCTTGTGCTTGGCAGGTGCGTTGAAGCAGGTCGGCTCCGGCTTTGCCGGGTCGGCGCAGGGCTTGTCGGCGGTGCCGGCGCCGTTGTCGCGTTCGATGACGAGCGCGGTGGTCGCGTCGATCATGTTGAAATCGCCGATCGCCTCGCCGCCCTTGGAGAGCGGGTAGAGCCAGGAGCGGCCGGTCCACTTCTTGGAGGCAACGTCGAACTCGACGACGCGCAGCGCGGTCAGCCCGTCTGCGTCTTCGACCTTGCCGTCTTCCTTGTAGAGCGGGCCTTCGAGCAGGCCGTAGAGCTTGGCGCCGTCCTTGGACATTGCAAGGCCTTCATAGCCGCCGGAACGCTTCACGTTGAAGACCGGTGCCTTGGCGGCCGGGTTGGCCTGCAGCTGGACGAGCGGGCTGTCGGGAGACGTGACCGGCTTGCCGTCCACGAGCGTCGATACGACGTCGGTCAGGCGACCCTGCATGTCGACCTTGATGATGTAGGGGCCGAACTCGTCGCCGAGCCAGAAGCCGTCGGCAACCGGCTGGATCGATTCGATGTCGAAATCGGCGCCGGTGAGGTAGCGCGTTTCCGAAGCTTCCGTGACGATCGGGAACGGCGCGATCTTGTTCGGGTCCGAGAGGAAGACGTTCTTGACGACTTCGGCCTTGTTGCCGGCCCAGTCGAATTTCATCTGGTGGAGGAACAGCATCGCGTCGGAGGAATTGCTCTTGCCGCCGAAACCGTTGTCCGACAGCGTCCAGAACGTGCCGTCAGCCATGGTCTTGATGCCGGAAAAACCCTGGATCGGCTGGCCGTCGAGCGGCAGCTTGACGTCCGTCACGCGGGCGCCGTCCTTGCCCGGCAGGGTGCCGAGGGCTTCGGTGCGCTTGCGGTCGGCGGTGGTGAACTTGCCGGAGGTCTTGAGGAATGCCGGCGCATCGGCCGGAGCCGCGACGACCGTGTTGGCGGGCAGGATCGCCTGGCCGGTGAGCTTGGCCGGGAAAACCTTGTCGTCAGCGGAAGCGGAGCCGCCGATCAGCGCGGCGAGCGCGACGGTAGCAAGCAGAAAGCGAGTCATGGGATCACCTGTTGGTTGGCGTGTCGAAGACGCCAACCGGTTAAGGCGAGTGCATGACGGTGAGGTGATGGAAGATTGACGCTTCGATGAAGCTTTGATGACGGTAATTTCACAAATGCCACGGCAACTTAGGCGCTACGCTTAAGCGCCATCCAGCGGCCCGGCGTCATGCCGAATGTCTTCTTGAAATGACGGGTGAAATGGGCCTGATCGGCAAAGCCCGTATCGACCGCGATATCCGCCAGGCTGCCGCCTTGCGACAGCAGGGCCTTTGCCCGGTCGAGCCGGCGCATGACGAGATAGCGGTGCGGGCTGGTGCCCAGAAGGTTCCGGAATTGCCTGGCGGTGGTGTAGCGGTCGAAGCCGCTCACCTCTTCGAGCTCTTCGGAGGAGACCGTCCGGTCCGTGTTCGCCTGCAGGTAATCGCGGCAGCGCAGCACAGCCTCTTGCGCGCGCGGCGTGCCCGCCGCACCGCCCCTGCCATCCGCATGGCGCCAGAGGCTTGTCGCAAGCCGGGCGATCAGGTCGTCGAGCAGCAGGTCCTGCGGCTCGGCTTCGAGATCGTCCAGGGCTTCGGAAAGACACTGCCGGAATTCCGCATCCGCGATGATCGGGTCGGGCACGAAGGGCAGGCCGCGCGACCCGCCGGCTGCCTCGATCAACCGTTCCGGCGGCAGGTAGAGCATGCGGTAGCGTAGCCCGGCGTCGGTGCCGGCCGCCCCGTCATGCACCTCGTCCGGATGCAGCACGATGACATTGCCGGGCAGGCTGGCGCGGGCGGCACCGCGATACTGGAAGGTCTGTACGCCGGAAAGCGTCAGCCCGATCGCATAGGTGTCGTGGCGATGCGGCTCGAAACCAAGCCCGTGGAACCGTGCCTCGATCCGCTCGATGCCGCGCGAGGAGGGCGCCTGGACGATGCCGTCAGGCGCGCCTCTTGCGCTGCCGTCAGATGTATTTGCGGCGTTGCACGAACGTTCAAGACCCACGGCATCGGCTGCCGTTATCTCGTCAGTTCTCGCATAACCTTCGACGGAGTTGTTCTTCATGTTCGATACCAAGATCGCGATCGTGCTTCGCGATGACCTCGCCCCCTGGCAGGAGCTCAACGTGACCGCGTTTCTGACGAGCGGCATCATCGCGCAAAATCCCGCGATCATCGGCCAAGCATATCGGGATGCGGCGGGTCATGTCTACAATCCGATGAGCATCCAGCCGATCGTGGTGTTGACCGCCGACAAGGAGACGCTGCGCACCATCCACCGGCGGTCGCTGGAACGGGAGGTGACGACGTCTGCCTATATCGAGGAAATGTTCTCGACCGGCCATGATGCGGCCAACCGCGAGGTGTTCGCACAATTCTCGCCGGAGGATGCGAAGTTGGTGGGCATCGCGATCAGGACCGAGAAGAAGATCGTCGACAAGATCACCAAAGGGTCGAAAATGCATGCGTGACGGCGACGAAGGCCGTCCTCGGAATGATCCAGAGTGCCGTGATCGGCGTGGTCGAGGCCACGACATAGGCGGCGATGCTGAGGAGCAGGTAGTTGAGCCAGGCGACGTGCTTCGCCGTCATCAGGCCCGGCAGGGCGACGAGCAGGTTGGCCGCGCAGATCACCCGGACGATCGGGCGGTTCCAGAGCGGTGAAAAGACCCCGAACCCTGCCGTTTCCATGAGGACAACGAGCAATAACGAGAGCAGGGCGACGACGGCGATCAGGACATTCGATGTCGGGCAGCGCATCGGTCGCTCAGGCCTCCAGCTACGCGAAGTTCGAGGCAAGCGGTCAAGGGCATAACCCTTAAAGCTCCACCGCCTCGACCTTCTTGTTGACGAAGCGCAGGGCCACGCCGCCGCTGATCAGTTTCAAGGCGGTTTCTCCGAAAAGGTCGCGGCGCCAGCCGTGCAAGGCTCCGACATTGGCTGCCTCGCCCTCGGCGGCGATCCTTTCGAGATCGTCGGTATTGGCGATGATCTTGGCGGCGACACCCTGCTTGTCGGAGATCAGCTTCAGGAGAACCTTGAGCAGCTCCACGGCGGCGGCGGTGCCTTCCGGGACATGCACATGTTTCGGCGCATGCGGCATCTCGGTCTTCGGCAGGGCGAGAGCGGCATTGACCGCTTCGATGATGGCGGCGCCGGAGGCGGAGCGCTCCCAGCCCTTTGGAATGGTGCGAAGCCGCGACATGGCTTCCACGTCCTTCGGCTGCTGCTGGGCGATCTCGTAGATCGCGTCGTCCTTCAGCACGCGGGAGCGCGGCACGTTGCGGCTGCGTGCTTCGCGCTCGCGCCAGGCGGCGACGTATTTCAGGACGGCGAGTTCGGTCGGCTTGCGCAGCCGCGACTTGAGGCGCGCCCATGCGTCGTCCGGATGCAGGTCATAGGTGCCGGGAGATTCCAGCACGGCCATTTCCTCGGTCAGCCACAGCGCCCGGCCTTCCCGTTCCAGCTGAGCCTTGAGGAACAGGTAGACGTCGCGAAGATGGGTAACGTCGGCCAGCGCGTATTCGAGCTGCTTGTCGGAAAGCGGCCGGCGGCTCCAGTCGGTGAAGCGCGAGGACTTGTCGATATGGACGTCCTTGATGCGGCTGACGAGCTGATCGTAGGAGACCGAATCCCCGAAGCCGCAGACCATGGCGGCGACCTGGGTGTCGAAGATCGGATGCGGCACCAGATTGCCGAGATGGTGGATGATTTCGATATCCTGGCGGGCGGCGTGAAACACCTTGGTGACGGCGGGATTGGCCATCAGCTCGAAGAAGGGTTTCAGGCTCAGCCCCTTGGCGAGCGGATCGACGAGAACTTCCACCGTCGGGCTCGCCATCTGGATGAGGCACAGCTCGGGCCAGAAGGTCGTTTCCCTGAGGAACTCGGTGTCGAT
Source organism: Neorhizobium vignae (assembly GCF_000732195.1). GTDB lineage: Bacteria > Pseudomonadota > Alphaproteobacteria > Rhizobiales > Rhizobiaceae > Neorhizobium > Neorhizobium vignae. The sequence continues at coordinate 176,893 of NZ_JNNU01000005.1, read as the reverse complement.
GGTGATGAAGTCCGATTGGGCCAGCTGGATGCAGGCTTCTTCGAGTGCGGCGGTCGTCTGGATCATCGTTTCATTCACGTGAGGGTGATCAACCTTCCTTCTCCTTCCCGCCGCATATGTCAATACGCAACGGTGTTTAACCTTTACTCCCGCTCGTCTTTATCGGGTCTATCGGGCGGGCCGGCGAGCCTGTTGAAATAGGCCGATGTCCGGAGCAATGCCCGGAAGCGCCCGGAACGCTCCGACGGGGGAACGGAGGGACGCGCCCGCATCCGCCTCAACGTAAAGATCATGAAGCCGAGGAAGATGAACGATGTATAGGCGAAAAAGGCGCGTGGTCCGCAATACTGCAGCAGGATCGAGGCGAGCAGCGGCCCGACCGTCGCTCCGACAGACCAGTAGAACAGGAGGCCGGCCGAAACCAGCGCATGCTCGCCGGGCTTGGCGTAATCGTTGCCATGCGCCGAGCACAGCGAATAGAGCGGCATCGAGAAGGCGCCGAACAGGAAGACGCTAACGATATTGGCGGTCTCGCTGGTGCCGGCACCGAAGGAGAGGTAGGCGCCGGTGACGATCGAGCCGATCGTCGTCCACAGGATGACGCGGCGCCGGTCGAGCCTGTCGGAATAGATGCCGAGCGGATATTGGAGCACCACGCCGCCGACGATGCCGGCGCTCATGAAGGTGGCGATCGAGGTGATGCTCATGCCGATCTCTGCCGCATAGATCGGCCCGATATTGCGGAAGGCTGCCATCGACAGGCCGACCGAAATGACACCCACGACCGCGAGCGGCGAGATACGCCAGACAGCCTTCAGGTCGAAGGAGATCGTTTCCGGCGGCGCCGGGCTCGACTTGTCGGCGATCGAGATCGGCACCAGCGACAGGATCAGCGCAATCGCGATGATGTTGAAGATGACCGGCCCTTCTATGCCGACGGTCGGGATGATGTATTGCGCCACCGTCACCGAGCCGAGGTCGACGAAACGGTAGATGGAGAGCGTGCGCGCCCGGTTGGCATTGGTGACCTTGGCGTTGATCCAGCTCTCGACCGTCGCAAACAGGCTGGCGACCGCAATGCCGATCACGAAGCGCATCGCGAACCAGAAAGTCGGGTCTATGATCATCGACATGCCGATCGAAGCCGATGCGGTGACCGCGGCCATCGCCGAGAAGGTGCGGATATGGCCGATCTGCCGGAGCAGCCGCGTCACGTACATGCAGCCGAAGGCGAAACCGATGCTGTAGCCGGCGCCGATCATGCCGATGGTCGAGGGCGAAAACCCTTCGGCCGAGCCGCGCAGCGCGATATAGGTGCCCTGCAGTCCGTTGCCGCCGATCAGGATGCCTGCAGTGACAAGGAGGGGGATCAGGGGACGGATATGGCTCATGGGGGAGGGCTTTGCGCGGGAATCGGGAGAGTCGCTGGATGGTTCTACCGTTTTATATCCCGAACCATCGGCAGGGCCAGCGATAAGCGACACGCCTGGTCTTTCTAATGTGAACCCCTCATGGAGAGGGCGATACGCGGCCTGTTCGGGGCTGCCGGGGCATGCTGGCCGCCGCCAGATATCCCTCCGTCCCTTTGCGGCGTTTTGGGCGGCAGATCGGTTCTGCCTTGACAAAGCATGTCCATCATGCGCTTTTCCCGCCGATTTTCCATAAAGCCGGCAGGCCGTGCTACGCACGCCGAAAGACCGCAAAACTTAACCGTCCAGGATACTGAAATGCACCGTTACCGCAGCCATACCTGTGCCGCCCTCAAGAAGTCCGACGTCGGATCGACCGTCCGCCTGTCCGGCTGGGTGCATCGCGTGCGAGATCACGGCGGCGTGCTGTTCATCGACCTTCGCGACCATTACGGCATGACCCAGGTCGTCGCCGATCCGGACAGCCCTGCCTTCAAGACCGCCGAGATCGTCCGCGGCGAGTGGGTCATCCGCATCGACGGCCTCGTCAAGGCGCGCTCGGAAGACACCGTCAACAAGGGCATGGCGACCGGCGAGATCGAACTCTACGCCCAGGAAATCGAGGTGCTCTCCGCCGCCAAGGAACTGCCGCTGCCGGTATTCGGCGAGCCGGATTATCCGGAAGACGTGCGCCTCAAGTACCGCTTCCTCGACCTGCGCCGCGAGACCCTGCACAGGAACATCGTCAAGCGCACCCAGATCATCTCCGACATGCGCCGCCGCATGGGCGAGATCGGCTTCGCCGAATATTCGACGCCGATCCTGACCGCTTCGTCCCCGGAAGGCGCTCGCGACTTCCTGGTGCCGAGCCGCATCCATGAAGGCAAGTTCTTCGCGCTGCCGCAGGCGCCGCAGCAGTACAAGCAGCTGCTGATGGTCGCTGGTTTCGACCGCTACTTCCAGATCGCCCCCTGCTTCCGCGACGAAGACCCGCGCGCCGACCGCCTGCCGGGCGAGTTCTACCAGCTCGACCTGGAAATGAGCTTCGTCACCCAGGAAGACGTCTGGAACACGATGGGTCCGGTCATGACCGGTGTGTTCGAACAGTTCGCCGAAGGCAAGCCGGTCACCAAGGACTGGCCGCGGATTCCCTATGACGTGGCGATCCGCAAATACGGTTCCGACAAGCCGGATCTGCGCAACCCGATCGAGATGCAGGCCGTCACCGAACATTTTGCCGGCTCCGGCTTCAAGGTGTTCGCCGGCATGATCGCCTCGAACCCGAAGGTTGAAGTCTGGGCCATCCCAGCCAAGACCGGCGGTAGCCGCGCATTCTGCGACCGCATGAACGCCTGGGCGCAGTCGACCGGCCAGCCGGGCCTCGGCTACATCTTCTGGCGCAAGGAAGGCGACAAGCTCGAAGGCGCCGGCCCGCTCGCCAAGAACATCGGCGAAGAGCGTACTGAAGCGATCCGCACCCAGCTCGGTCTCGACGACGGCGACGCCTGCTTCTTCGTCGCCGGCGACCCGGCCAAGTTCTACAAGTTTGCAGGCGAAGCCCGCACCCGCGCCGGCGAGGAGCTGAACCTTGTCGACCGCGATCGTTTCGAGATGTGCTGGATCGTCGACTTCCCGTTCTACGAATGGAGCGAGGAAGAAAAGAAGCTCGATTTCGCCCACAACCCCTTCTCCATGCCGCAGGGCGGCATCGAGGCGCTGGAAAACCAGGATCCGCTGACGATCAAGGCGTTCCAGTATGACGCGGTGTGCAACGGCTTCGAAATCGCTTCGGGCTCGATCCGTAACCAGTCGCCGGAACTGATGGTCAAGGCCTTCGAAAAGGTCGGCCTCAGCCAGGCGGATGTCGAGGACCGGTTCGGCGGCATGTACCGTGCGTTCCAGTACGGCGCGCCTCCGCATGGCGGCGCCGCTTTCGGCATCGACCGTATCGTCATGCTGCTCGTCGGCGCCAAGAACCTGCGCGAAGTGACGCTGTTCCCGATGAACCAGCAGGCCCAGGATCTGCTGATGGGCGCCCCGTCGCCGGCAACGCCGCAGCAGTTGCGCGAACTGGCCATCCGCGTCGTGCCGACGCCGAAGAAGGACTGAGTTCTCTGTAGAACGTAAAAAGCCCGGCCAAGCGCCGGGCTTTTTGATTCAATCTCTGAGGATGACCGGCCTAAAGATCGGCGGCGACGGCTTTTTTCAGGTCCAGCGTGAACTGACCCCACATGCCTTCGAGGGTGGTGTTGGTCAGTCCCACAAGCGTGATTTTCTTCGTCAGATCCATGAACCAGTGGTGGCCGTAGACGCCGCCCCATTGCAGCGAACCGGGCGAAACCGGCAGGCCTGCCTTTGCCGGATCGAGCACGATCGCCCAGCCGAAACCGAACCCGAAGCCCGGCCGCGTCGGCTCCAGCAGATCGCCGATCTGGTTTGTCGTCATCTGCCGGACCGTCTTTTCAGAGAGCAGCGGCGCGCCGCCCTTGGCGATGGTTTCGAGCACTGTCAGCACGTCTAAGGCGGTCCCGGCCATGCCGCCGCCGCCGGAATGGAAGGAGGCGGGGTTGAAGATCCGGTCCGGCGCGAACGCCACCGATCCGTCGAGCGCACGGACCTTTTCCGTCTCGCCCATGCGCTTCGGTTCGGGTGAACCGTCTACGTAAGGCGCCGCGAGCCGGCTGCGGTCGGTGACGGTGAAGCCGGTATCGGAAAGGCCGAGCGGCCGCATGACCAGTTCGGCGACGGCCTCGCCGAGGCGTTTGCCGGTCTCCTTTTCGATGACGCCGCCGAGCACGTCCATCGAGACCGAATATCGCCAGCCGGTGCCGGGGGCAAAGAGCAGCGGCACCGAGGCGATGCGGCGCAGGTTCTCTTCGAGCGAGAGGCCCGGCTGATCGACGCCATCCGACACGCCGGCGCGAGCATAAGGGCCGTCTTCCAGTTCGAAACTATAGCTGAGGCCGGACGTGTGGGTGAGGAGATGCCGGATGAGGATCGTCGCTTCGGACCCGTCTTCGAGCCGGGGCCGGAAGTCGGGCAGCCATTTCGTCACCGGGTCGTCGAGGCCTATGCGGCCCTGTTCGATCAGTCGCATGGCGGTGATGGTGACGATCGGCTTGGTGATCGAGGCCAGGCGGAAGATTGTGTCCTCGCTGGCCTTCAGGCCCGCTTCCCTGTCCGCCAATCCGGCGGCGCGGCGGTAGACGATCTCGCCGTCCCTGGCGACCATCACCACGGTGCCGACGAGCCGCCTGGCGGCAAGGGCATCATCGATCGCCGCGTCGATCGTGGGGCAGAATATCCGGGTCGATGGTTGGATTGGCAAATTCATGGGGTAAAACCTCCGCTAAAGACATCGTTATCTAGGGGCGCCTCGCAGAGGGACGATCCTGTGAGTGACAAAAAAACATCTGCCCATGCCCGGTTGTCGCTCCCAGCCTCGTCACCCAATGGTGCCGCTCGCGCCCGCCTGGGGCGTCAGGATGCCGTCCAGGCGTCCCGTGCGTCAAGCGAATAGGGGGAACCATATCCGCGCGCTTGTGTTGTTAGAACAGCAGAAGCACAGGGAGAAAAAGATATGCGCAAGACCCTACTGGCCGCATCGGCGGTCCTGATCGCACTCTCGGGCGCGGCTTACGCCCAGACGACGATCGTCACCCAGGATCCGGTCACGACAAATTCGACGGTCATCCTGCCCGGCCAGGTCCGAACCTACGTCATGGAGCAGAGCGTTCCTTCAATCTCCTACGAGGGAGAGATCGCTGTCGGCGCCGCCCTTCCGGAGACGGTAGAAGTGCGCAGGGTGGATGGTTACGACGATTATGCCTACACGGTCGTCAACGATCGACGCGTTATCGTCAATCCGCAGACCCGAACCGTCATCCAGGTTCTGGAATAATTTCATCCGGCTCTTTAGAGCAACAAAAAACCCGGCGGGCGATCGCCGGGTTTTTTCATGTCGGGTGGGCCTCAGTCGTTGGCGGTGACCTTGACGCCGAGAACCTTGGGCAGCGTGTTCGGCGCGCCCATCGCGGCGCCCATGATCATCGGGAAGGGAACGGCATCGGCCGGCTCGGCAGTGATCGTGAAGCTGCCCGGCTTGTCGAGATAGGTGTTGACGGCAGCGCTCACCATGTTCTGCAGTTCCGGCACGTTGTACTGCGCCAGCATCAGGGGCGTCATGCCCTTCAGCATCTGCGCCATGGCTTCGCCCGTGGTACCCTGGCTCTTGCCGGCGTAGTCGAGGGCCCGCTTGGTGATGCCGGCATCCTCGAAGCGGATTTCGGCGCTGTTGAAGGTGAGGCGCTGCATCAGGCCGAGCATCGCAAGGCCTGCGGCCTGCTGGGCCTCTTCCTTGTTCGGATTGGCTTCCATCGCCTTGGCGGTCTCGTTCGCCGACTTGATGAAGTCGAGCGTGTAGCCGGACATGCTGAAGGCGAGGTTGAATTTGCCGACCTTGGCAAAATCGAGAGCGTATTCGTCGATATCGAGCGTGCCGTCCTCGAGGGTCCAGGCGCCGGACATGACAACCTTGCCGTCAAGCGAGGTGACGCCGAGCTGCTGCAGCGTGTCCTTGGTCTGCGCGTCCTCGACGAGGCTGAGGTCGCTCTTGATGCCGTTGACCTGGAGGTCGAAGCCGACGGAGGAATTGTCGTCGGCAACCTCGGTGGTGACGTTGGTCTCGTCGACCGAGAAGGCCGGCTTGCCGTCGATGGTGGCCGTTATCTTGCCGACATGGGCTTCGTCATAGAGCAGGATCGCATCGAGGCTGTCGCCGGTCGCATTGGCCGGCACGGTAAGGCCGCTGATCGAGATGTCCGAGGCGGTGAAAGCGGTCTTGTCCTCGGTGGCGTTGACGTTGTCGAACGTGACCTTCTCCACCGTGTAGCCGCCGTTATCCTCTTCGACGCCCTGGAACTTGACCGTGCCGAGCGGCAGGCTCTGCTTGCCGGCCTGGATCAGGAACTTGGCATTGGTGAGCGTGACGTCCGAACCGCTGACGGTGGCCTTTTCAGCCGAGAAGCCGCCGCCGCCCTGGACCGAAAGCGCGCTGTTGATCTTGGCGACGAGATCGTTGCCGTCGAGCGCGAATGCCGGGCCGGCGAAAGTCGAAAGTGCTGCGCCGGCGAGCAGAAGTCGGGCCTTGGTGGAGTATTGCATCGAAGTTCCTCCTGGCGGGCAATGTCCGGCCCGCGATCGTTTAGGGTTTGTCTATAGTTCGGTCTGCTTGTTCGCGGCACCTTATAGGCAAGCCGGGTAAAAGGTTTATGGCTGTGTTCCACATTCCTTTCGTCAAAATTGCGGCTGACGATTCAGGGTAAACCAAACACTGATTTCCGCTTGGGAACAGCCTTCATCCACAGGCTGTCGCCCTTACTTTCTTGCCGAGAATCAGGCTTTCCGCTAGTCAAGGCCCATGGGAAAAAATCTGACACCACCTTCCGGCGACGGCGGCGACAACATCCTGCCGGTCGATCTGAAAGCAGCGCTCGAAGAGCGTTACCTCGCCTATGCGCTTTCCACAATCATGCATCGTGCGCTGCCGGACGTGCGCGACGGCCTTAAACCCGTCCACCGCCGCATCGTCTACGCGATGAGCGAGATGGGCCTGCGCCCCAACGCCGCCTTCCGCAAATGCGCAAAGATCGTCGGCGAGGTGATGGGTAATTTCCATCCGCACGGCGACCAGTCGATCTACGATGCGCTGGCACGCCTTGCGCAGGATTTCTCCCAGCGTTATCCGCTCGTCAACGGCCAGGGCAATTTCGGCAATATCGACGGCGATAGTCCTGCCGCGATGCGTTATACCGAGAGTAAGATGACGGCGGTTTCCGAACTGCTGCTCGAAGGCATCGACCAGGACGCGGTGGATTTCCGCGACACCTACGACGAATCGAATTCGGAACCCGTCGTCTTGCCCGGCGCCTTCCCGAACCTGCTGGCGAACGGCACGTCGGGCATCGCGGTCGGCATGGCGACGTCGATCCCGCCGCACAATGTCCACGAACTCTGCGATGCGGCGCTGCACCTGATCAAGAACCCGGCGGCGACCGTCGAGGACCTGATGGCGGATCCGGCCGAGCCCGCGAAGGGCGGCATCGAAGGCCCCGATCTGCCGACCGGCGGCATCATCATCGACAGCCGGGAATCGACCGTCGAGGCCTACAAAACCGGCCGCGGCGGTTTTCGCGTCCGCGCCCGCTGGGTGATCGAGGATCTCGGCCGCGGCGGTTATCAGATCGTCGTCACCGAAATTCCGTTCCAGGTGCAGAAGTCGCGCCTGATCGAGAAGATCGCCGAACTGCTGCTCGCCCGCAAGCTGCCGCTTCTCGAAGACGTGCGCGACGAATCGGCCGAAGACGTCCGCGTCGTGCTGGTGCCGAAGAGCCGCACGGTCGATGCGACCCTGCTGATGGAATCGCTGTTCAAGCTTTCCGAGCTGGAAACCCGCCTCCCGCTCAACATGAACGTGCTCTCCATGGGCCGCGTGCCCAAGGTGATGGCGCTCAACGAAGTGCTGCTGGAATGGCTGGCGCATCGCCGCGACGTGCTGGTGCGCCGCTCGCGCTTCCGGCTGGCCGCGATCGACCGGCGGCTGGAAATCCTCGGCGGCCTCTTGATCGCCTACCTCAATATCGACGAGGTGATCCGCATCATCCGCGAGGAGGACGAGCCGAAGCCTGTGATGATGGAGCGCTGGTCGCTCTCCGACATCCAGGTCGAGGCGATCCTCAACATGCGGCTGCGCGCCTTGCGCAAGCTCGAAGAGTTCGAGATCCGTACCGAGCACGAGAACCTCACCAAGGAGAAGGCGGATATCGAATCGCTGCTCGCCTCCGAGGACAAGCAGTGGCGGGTGATCGAGCACGAGATCCAGGACGTCCGCAAGAATTTTGCCAAGGGCCGCGGCAAGCCCTATGCGCGCCTTACGACCTTCGCCGACGCACCGGATGCCGATATCGACGCGATCAACCAGGCGATGATCGAGAAGGAACCGATCACCGTCGTCGTTTCCCAGAAGGGCTGGATCCGCGCGCTGAAGGGCCATATCTCGGATACCTCGACGCTCACCTTCAAGGAAGGCGACGGGCCGAAGATCGCGTTTACGGCACAGACGACCGACAAGCTGCTGCTCGTCACGACCGGCGGCAAGGTCTATACGCTCGGCGCCGACAAATTGCCGGGCGGCCGAGGCCATGGCGAGCCGATCCGCATCATCGTCGACATGGAGAACGACCAGGACATCCTGACCGCCTTCGTCCATGAGCCATCGCGCAAGCTGATCGTCGCATCGACCGCGGGCAACGGTTTTGTCGTGGCCGAAAGCGAGATGATCGCCAATACCCGCAAGGGCAAGCAGATCATGAATGTCGCCATGCCGGACGAGACGAAGCTGGTTGTGCCGGTCTCGGGCGATCACGTTGCGGTCGTCGGCGAGAACCGCAAGCTGCTGGTCTTTCCGCTGACCCAGTTGCCGGAAATGACCCGCGGCAAGGGCGTGCGCCTGCAGCGCTACAAGGATGGCGGCATTTCCGACATCCGCTGCTTCACCATGGCCGACGGCCTTTCCTGGGAAGACAGCGCCGGCCGCTCGTTCACCCGCAACAAGGACGAGTTGCTGGAATGGATCGCCGACCGCGCCACCGCCGGTCGCGCCGTTCCGAAGGGTTTTCCGCGAAGCGGGAAGTTTGCTGGGTGAGATCAGGTAAGGGGAATGGTGTGATCGCGCAGGAAACGCGTCGCACCTTCTTCGTCGATCTCGCCGGCGGCGACCGCGAGAACGAATTTGTAGAGAATGGTTTCATCGGTTTCGATGAAGTAGCCGTTGCCCATCAGGAACACGCCTGCGGCGACGATGGCGATCCGTTTATTGCCATCGATGAAGGCGTGGTTCATGGCCAAGCCTAAGAGATATGCAGCGGCCAGTTCAATTAAGTCATTGCAGCCGTAAGCGACTTTGTCGAGCGGCCGCATCAAAGCTGATTCCAGGGTGCCTTGGTCCCGTAGACCGTAGGAGCCTCCGAATTTTTCGATCTGTCTTTTGTGCAGATGCTCGACAACGGGCCGCGACAGGAAGTTGAAACGCATTATTCAGCCAGCTTTTTAAGCGCGACCTTATATTTATCCATGAAGCGTTCAGCGTGTTCGAGCTGACGTGCAAATTCGTCGTCGATCGGCTTCAGAACTAGCTGTCCTGCTTCTTCAGCCAAATTGACGCTATCTCCCGCCTTCAGGCCCATGCGGTCCAGAATTTCCTTCGGGATGATGATTCCTTCGGAATTGCCGATTTTACGAATGGCGACGTTCATAGCTCAATCCTGATGTTGCAACGTTGTTATAACATGGAAGCTGCTTTTTGAATAGCTGCAATTCACGCCGCCCGGGTCCGGATCCTCTCCACCCGCCGCATCTGCCGTGCGGAATAACCGATCAGCGCCAGCACCAGGATCGCGCCGCCGAGAAGAGTGCGGGCGGACGGGATTTCGGCAAAGATCAGCCAGACCCAGATCGGTGCAAGAATGGTTTCGAGCAGGTAGAACATGCCGACTTCGGGGCCGGAGAGGTATTTCGGGCCGGTCGCCAGGCACCAGAAGGCGAGCGGCATCATGATCGCGCCGTCGAATAGCACCCAGACGGGTTCTGCGACCGCAAAGCCGCCCGTGCCGGCAAGAGCAGAGGCGCCGACGAAGGAAAGGCCGATCGTTGCCGGAATGATGGTGGCGACCAGCGGCACGAAACCCATGTCGATGCGCGCCACCCGGCCGAACGTGATCGCCAGTGCAAGCAGGAACGAGGCCGTTGCCGCCAGGATGTCGCCGAGGAGATGGCCGCCGGCAAGCCCGCCCGAAACGATCAGGCCGACGCCGAAAAACATCACCAGCATTGTGACGAGCGTCGAAGGCGAGGGACGTTCCTTCAGGACCAGCCAGCCCAGAATGGCGGCATACATGGGCGTGAAGGCGACGATGAAGACGACGTTGGCCGTCGCCGTGTTGAAGACGGCGCCGAGAAAGGCGATCGTCGAAATGCCGTAGCAAAGCCCGGCGGCAAGACCTGCCTTGCCGGGGACCAGCGCCGGACGGGTCGATCTGAAGCGGCGGACGAGCAGCCACAGGATGACGGCGGCGGCGAAGGTAGCCGTGCTGCGCAGCGCGACCGTCGACCACATCTCGCCATGCCCGAGACGGACGAGCGGCACGTCGAAGGAGAGCGCAAGGCCGCCGATGGCGGTGAGCACGAGGCCCTTTTTGTGATCGTTCATGAGGTGATTTCAGATGTCCGTGGCGGGATCGAAGATTTCCCAACCGCGCGGGGTCAGGTGTTCCTGGGGCTGGAAGCGGGTCTTGTAGCCCATCTTCGCCGAACCCTTGACCCAGTAACCGAGATAGACATGCGGCAGGCCGAGCGACCTGGTGCGGGCAATGTGGTCGAGGATCATGAAGGTCCCGAGCGAGCGCTTTTCATATTCCGGATTGAAGAAGGAATAGACCATCGACAGGCCGTCGCTCATCATGTCGGTGAGCGCGACGGCAAGCAGTTCGCCCTTCGGCTCGACACTGATGCCGGAGCCCGGCTCGCGGCGGCGGTACTCGATGATTCGGGTGTTCACATGCGTGTCCTCGACCATGATCGCATAGTCGAGCGCCGACATGTCAGACATGCCGCCCCGCTGATGGCGGTCGTCGAGATAGCGGCGGAAGAGCGAGAACTGTTCGGTGGAGGGCTGCGCCGGATAGACCGTTGCGATCACGTCGCGGTTGGTGGCGAGAACCCGTTTCATCGAGCGCACGGGCTCGAATTCGTGAGCGAGGATGCGCACGGAAATGCACGCGCGGCAGGATTCGCAGGCCGGCCGGTAGGCTATGTTCTGCGAACGGCGGAAACCGCCCTGGGTCAGTAGGTCGTTCATCTCGGCGGCGCGCGGGCCTACCAGGTGAGTGAAGACCTTTCGCTCCATTTCACCCGGGAGATAGGGACAAACTGCCGGGGCCGTCAGGTAGAACTGCGGTGAGGGCGTTGCCTGCGTGTTCATTGCGTCGTGGCAGTCCGGTCTTCAGGATCGTAAATGTCATACCATGGCGCATAAAAGCGAAACGTCAACCATATGCTGCGACAGGCAGCCTGCTAATGCCATAAACTTTCGGCGAGTAGCGTAATCGTTACGACGTACGCACCACGACCGTGCCGAGCAACAGGTCGTGCACGAGACGCGAACGCTCGATGAACAGACCCGCGAGCAGGATGAGTGGTGTCAGCACCGAATTGATGATCCAGAAGATCACCGTGTGGGCCATGGCGGTGAGGAAATCCATCCGCCGGCCATCGAGCCGCACCATGGCGAGCCCCATGGCGCGCATGCCGGGCGAGGCCTGCGCCGAGCCGCCAAGCGTCATCCCGAAATAGAGAAGGGCGACGATTACGAACAGGGCCGGATAGAGCATGAAGCCCAGACCGAGCGTGATGATGCCGAGGAAGAACACCACGACCGCGGCCGGAATGCACAAAAGCAGCACGATCACGTAGTCGATGATGAAGGCGAACACCCGGCGTGAAAGAACGCCGCTATAGGCGCGCCAGTCGTCCGGTGCGGCATAGGTCGGGTTCGGGTCGAGGCTCATCGTTTCAACATCTCCTGTTTCTCCCCGATAATATGGGAAGAGACCGCCGCGGCAACAAGACTCATCCGTTTTTTGCCAGTTTCTTCGCGGCTTCGACCGCAAAATACGAAAGAATGCCGTCGCAGCCGGCGCGCTTGAAGCAGAGCAGCGTCTCCATCATGACCCGCTCGCCGTCGATCCAGCCGTTCATCGCGGCGGCCTTGATCTGCGTGTACTCGCCGGAGACCTGGTAGGCGAAGACGGGCAGGCCGAACGCTTCCTTGATGCGCCAACAGATGTCGAGATAGGCGATGCCGGGCTTGACCATCAGCATGTCGGCGCCTTCCTCGACGTCGAGAGCCGCATCCCGCACCGCTTCGGTGCCGTTGGCCGGCGAGATGTAATAGCTGTTCTTGTCGCCCTTCAGCAGGCCGCTGGTATTGATCGCCTCGCGATAGGGGCCGTAGAAACCGGACGAGAATTTCGTCGCATAGGACATGATGCCGACATCCTGATGGCCGGCGGCATCGAGGCCGCGGCGGATGGCACCGATGCGGCCGTCCATCATTTCCGACGGCGCGATGATGTCGGCGCCGGCATCCGCCTGCATGACGGCGGCGCGCACGATCTGGTCGACCGTCTCGTCGTTGACGATCACGCCGTCCCGGAGAATCCCGTCATGGCCGTGGCTGGTGAACGGATCGAGCGCCACGTCGGTGATGATGCCGATATTCGGCACCGCTTTCTTGAAAGCGGCGGTCGCCTGGTTGATCAGGTTGTTGGCGACCAGGCTGTTGGAGCCGGTCTCGTCGCGCAGTTCCATCTCGATATCGGGGAAGGTGGCGATCGCCGGAATGCCGAGATCGGCCGCTTCCCTTACCGCCTCGACCGCCTTGTCGACGCTCATGCGGTTTACGCCGGGCATGGCGGCGATCGGATCGACGATGCCGGTGCCGGGAACGATGAAGATCGGCCAGATCAGGTCGTCCACCGTCAGCCGGTTCTCCTGCACCAGCCTGCGCGTCCAGTCGGCCTTGCGGTTGCGCCGCATGCGGCGGTGCCCGGTGATCTCGTCGACCAAATGCGTCTTGTCCATGGCAAAGTCTCCAGCTTCTCTTCCCGTGCGCGCGTCATTATCATGCAGCACGCCGTTTGCGAATGGGAACGATCGCCGCAGTCGAGGCGCGGCTAGATCCAAAGATCGTTTTGAGCAGTCCGTTCGCCGCCCTCGTTGCCGGTGTTCAAGACGCCGCGCGGCTCGATGACCATCATCTTCACTTCCTTTTCGGCGAACGGCTTGTGCTGCACGCCCTTCGGCACCACGAACATTTCGCCTGGACCGATGTGAACGCTGCCGTCGCGGAAGTCGATCCGCAAATGGCCTTCGATAACGATGAAGGCTTCATCCGTTTCCGGGTGATCGTGCCATATGAAATCGCCTTCGATGCGGACGAGCTTGAACTGGTAGTCGTTCATTTCGGCGACCACACGCTGCTGCCAGAGGTCGGGTATCCGTGCGAGCTTCTCGGCGAGGTTTATCGGCGTATGTGAAAAGTTCCGATCGGTCATGTCTTCTCCTTTGACTGGCGGCAAACCCTATCAGGAGGAGCGGCAGAGCTCTTGAACGATCGTGCAGGCGGCGGGCTGGTACTGGCGGTCGGCGACCGCGGCGGCTAGTGTAGTTTCATGGAACCCGATTCACTCACGGTGCCGAAGCGCACGCTGACCGAAATTCTCTACGTCGTCTTCCTCAGGCTGGTCGCGGTCGCCTGTTTCTGGTTCGGCCTGCAATATTGGGCGATGCTGGTCGGCTATTCGCTGAAGGGCATGGCCCGCTTCGATCTGCTGGCGCTTCCCTGGAAGGTGGCGGCGTCTTCGCTTGCCGTGCTGTTTCCCGTTGCCTCGCTCGGCCTCTGGCTCACCGTCTCCTGGGGCCCGGTACTCTGGGCGATCGCCGCAATCTCGCAGGTGTCGATGTATATCGTCTGGCCGGAGATATTCGGACACAACCGTCTCGTTCCCCTCATGCACGGCCTCGTGGCCGCGCTTTACGTCGTATTTCGGCTCTCTTTGTGGGTCGAGGCGCGCCGCAAGGCGGAGCGGGTAAGGATCGATTCACCTTGAAATTAAAGCTTTGACGGCCGAATTTGACTGGGAATTCGCCGCTAAGTGATTGATTTGTTTTAAATCTGAATGGCCGCATCCTGGGCTGGCGAGGCCGGGCCGGAATTCGAAGAAACGCGTTAAGCGCCTGTTAAGCCTATGTTTTAAGTCGAATTTTATGCGTATTGGATAGTGTCTGTCTCAAGGCGGGAAGAAACAAACACCGCCAAACAAAACAGGATGAGGCAGTCATGATGAACACGAAACTGAAGCCGCAGGCGGCACCGGCAGTAGCAGATCCGCATGAAGATACCATTCGCGCCCTGTACATGGAATCGCTGCATCTGGTCGAGCGCCTGCACCGCCGCCTTCTCGATGTGATCAAGGACGAGTTCGACCGCCAGGGTCGCGACGACGTCAACGCCGTCCAGGCTCTCCTGCTGTTCAACATCGGCAATTCGGAACTGACGGCCGGCGAACTGCGCTCCCGCGGTTATTATCTCGGCTCGAACGTCTCCTACAACGTCAAGAAGCTGGTCGATCTCGGCTTCATCAACCACCAGCGCTCGCGCATCGACCGCCGCTCGGTCCGCATCAGCCTGACGCCGGAAGGCCAGGAGATCGCCGAGGCTGTCGGTAAGCTCTACGAGCGCCACATCGGCTCGATCGAAAAGGTCGGCGGCATCGGCGAGGGCGAGTTCTCTCAGATGAACAAGCTGCTCCAGCGCCTCGACCGCTTCTGGAACGACCAGATCCTTTACCGCCTTTAATCCACAAAGGGCTTGCGAAACACTCCATTACCTCCAGTCATGCGGTGCTACGCAAAAGCGTAACGGGGCGTCGGAAGACGCGCCGTTACGCTTGTTTGCGTGCGGGCTGCGGAGCCGCTGGCGGATACGGCCTATCGCTGAGCCAGCAGAGCGCGGCCGGCGTTCCTGATCGTGAGGGCCGAGTCCGCCATCTGCGCAACCAAGCCGGCGGACATCGCGGCGGCGAGGGTCTCCGTGTAGTCTTCGCCCTGGAGGCCGTGCTTCTTACAGTAGTTCTGTACGGCTCCGCGGGTGGAGGTCGGCGAGACGCCAAACTTGTTGTTCTGGAAAGCATTGACAATAATTTGGTATTTTTCGTCCAGGGTCACGGTAGCTCTCCAATGGGTGATGTTTGGGGTGCCTACCAGTATGGGGGCCGGGTTGATAGACGAATTCTGCCATCAGCGTCGGAAATACGTTCCGACACGTCCGTTTGTGCCGGAATGCTCGCCTATAACGTAGCCGCCGCGGCCCGGCGAATTTCCGTCGTCATGCCTGCGAACATCGAGGAGAGGTCGAGCCAGCCGTCAGGTCTGCGGCCCGTCACCTTTTCCGGCCAACCGCAGACGCCGTCCTGTTCGACATAGCCGACGCATTGCGGCGCGGTCTCATCGCGAAAATGCAGGACGGCCAGCTTTCCAGGCTCAAGGGCTTCGATCGGGTACCAGTTCACTCTCAAATTCCTCATTTATGAGGGATAATTTTTAGCCAATCCGCTTGCCCCAGGCTTACGGCTTTTACGTTTCGGCTTAGGGAGAGTGTCCGGAGGGCTCGGCAGGTTTCCATAAAAAGGCAGATCGCCGCCGACCATCTCGCGGACCGTTTCGGGTTCGCCTGCCGTCTGGCGGTGTGGCGTATTTGCCGCCTGAAAAAATCACGTGCCAACACGGCTTTGTGACGGGCAAGTACCTGACACGAATTGGCCATATTGCTATGGGACCGGCTGGATGCAACGGGCCGGCGAGAATTCGCGCTTTCACCACATTGCGATGACGACGAAGCCCCGTGCGGCTGCGCTAACTTTTTGCGCGTTCTTAACCATATCCCTGTAGGCGTCTTTGATGCTGCTCGGGACCAGATGGGTATTATTGATGTCGAAGAAGATCGGATCTGAAGCTCTTTCCCGCCGTGCCCTGCTTCGCACGGCCTTCTCTGCCGGTGCCGCTGCACTTGCAGCGCCTGCATTCGCCCAGACGGCGATGGACGATCTGATCAATTCGCCTCGCCGCGGCACCTGGGACGACCAGTTCGACGCCAAGGCCGCATCCAGAACCGCCGTCAACGTCGTCTCCAACAATCCGGTACTCGGCGCCGGCGGACCGGCGAACATCCAGCAGGCGATCATCGACTACCAGCAGATCGTCGCCAATGGCGGCTGGCCCGAAGTCAATCCCGGCCAGCAGCGCCTGCGCCTCGGCGTCGTCGATCCTTCCGTGCAGCAGCTGCGCCAGCGCCTGATGATTTCAGGCGACCTGCCGCGCGAGGCGGGCATGTCCTCTTCGTTCGACAGCTATGTCGACGGCGCGGTGAAGCGTTTCCAGGCCCGCCACGGCCTGCCCTCCGACGGGGTGATGGGCGAATTTACCGTCAAGGCGATGAACATATCGGCCGACGTACGCCTTCGCCAGCTGGGGACCAACCTGGTGCGCCTGCAGTCCATGTCCGGCGATCTCGGCTCCCGCTACGTGATGGTCAATATTCCGGCTGCCTATATCGAGGCGGTGGAGAACGACCGCGTGGCGCTGCGCACCAATGCCGTCGTCGGGCGTATCGACCGTCCGACGCACGCCATCAACTCGAAGATCTACGAGGTCATCCTCAACCCTTACTGGACTGCGCCGCGCTCGATCGTCGAGAAGGACATCGTGCCGCTGATGCGCAAGGATCCGACCTATCTCACCCGCAACAATATCCGCCTGATCGACGGTAAGGGTAACGAAGTGGCGCCGGAAACGGTCGACTGGTTTGCGCCGAAGGCGCCGAACCTGATGTTCCGGCAGGATCCGGGCAAGATCAACGCCATGGCCTCGACCAAGATCAACTTCCACAATCCGAACAACGAATACATGCACGACACGCCCCAGCAGGGCCTGTTCAATAAGCTTATGCGTTTCGAATCCTCGGGCTGCATGCGCGTTCAGAACGTCCGCGACCTGATCAGCTGGCTGCTGCGCGACACCACCGGCTGGTCGCGCCAGGAGATCGAACGGGTGATCTCGACCCGCCAGAACACCCCGATCAAGCTCACGGAAGAAGTTCCGGTCTACATCGTCTACATCACCGCCTGGTCTGCGAAGGACCGCGTCGTGCAGTTCCGCGACGACATCTACGAACGTGACGGCAACCAGGAACTGGCGCTGCAGACGACCACCGGCATCGAAAAGCCGGCTGGCGCTGCCGACGACGATCTGCTGCCGCAATAAGATCTGCTTCTTTTTCCATCCATGAGAAGCCGCATCCGCCAAGGGTGCGGCTTTTTCGTTTTCTAAGAGCATCTCCGCGTCTTCCGGCGAGCAAATGTCGTTCCCTGTATTGCTCTGCGCAAGGCGTAAGGCTAAGACGCGACATTGCAATGCCCACCCCTTTGAGGAGCCTCGCACATGTCGAACACCGACGTCTTCTTCTCCCGCCCGCTCGCAGAATCCGATCCGGAAATCTTTGGCGCGATCGAGAAGGAACTGGGTCGCCAGCGCCACGAAATCGAGCTGATCGCTTCGGAGAACATCGTTTCCCGCGCCGTGCTTGAGGCGCAGGGTTCGATCATGACCAACAAATATGCCGAGGGTTATCCGGGCAAGCGTTATTACGGCGGCTGCCAGTTCGTCGATATCGCCGAGGAACTCGCCATCGAGCGCGCCAAGAAGCTGTTCGGCGTCAATTTCGTCAACGTCCAGCCGAATTCCGGCTCTCAGATGAACCAGGCCGTGTTCCTGGCGCTGCTGCAGCCGGGCGACACGTTCATGGGTCTCGATCTGAATTCCGGGGGGCATCTCACCCACGGTTCGCCGGTCAACATGTCGGGCAAATGGTTCAACGTCGTGTCCTACGGTGTGCGCGAAGGCGACAACCTGCTCGACATGGACGAAGTGCAGAAGAAGGCCGAAGAGCACAAGCCGAAGCTGATCATCGCCGGCGGCACCGCCTATTCCCGCATCTGGGACTGGAAGCGTTTCCGCGAGATCGCCGATTCGGTCGGTGCCTACCTGATGGTCGACATGGCCCATATCGCCGGCCTGGTTGCCGGCGGCCAGCATCCGTCGCCGTTCCCGCACTGCCATGTAGCTACCACGACCACGCACAAGTCGCTGCGCGGCCCGCGCGGCGGCGTCATCATGACGAATGACGAGGACCTGGCCAAGAAGTTCAATTCGGCCGTCTTCCCGGGTCTCCAGGGCGGGCCGCTGATGCATATCATCGCCGCCAAGGCAGTTGCCTTCGGCGAGGCGCTGCAGCCGGACTTCAAGGACTATGCCGCCCAGATCGTCAAGAATGCCAAGGCGCTGTCCGAAACGCTTATGGCCGGCGGCCTCGACATCGTCTCCGGCGGTACCGACAACCATCTGATGCTGGTCGACCTGCGCAAGAAGAACGCCACCGGTAAGCGCGCCGAGGCGGCTCTCGGCCGCGGCTACATCACCACCAACAAGAACGGCATTCCCTTCGATCCGGAAAAGCCCTTCGTCACCTCCGGTATCCGCCTCGGGACCCCGGCCGGCACGACGCGCGGCTTCAAGGAAGCGGAATTCAGGGAGATCGGCAATCTCATCATCGAGGTCCTCGACGGCTTGAAGGTTGCCAATTCCGACGAAGGCAATGCGAGCGTCGAAGCCGGCGTGCGCGACAAGGTCGTGGCGCTCACCGGCCGCTTCCCCATGTACCCCTACATGTGATCCTACCGGGACCGCATCTCGCGGTCCCTCCTGCAAGGCTCAAGGAGAGGCGATGCGCTGCCCCTATTGCGGTTCGGAAGACACGCAGGTCAAGGATAGTCGTCCGGCGGAGGATTACACCTCCATCCGCCGGCGGCGTATCTGCCCGGATTGCGGCGGCCGCTTCACGACGTTCGAACGCGTGCAGCTTCGCGAGCTGATGGTCACCAAGAAGACCGGCCGCAAGGTGCCGTTCGATCGCAACAAGCTGGTACGGTCGTTCCAGATCGCGCTGCGCAAGCGCCCGGTCGACAACGACCGCATCGAGCGGGCGGTATCGGGCATCGTGCGCCGGCTCGAAAGCTCCGGCGAGAACGAGATTTCGTCGGAAGAGATCGGCCTGCAGGTGCTCGAGGCTCTGAAGAGCCTCGATGACGTCGCCTTCGTCCGTTACGCCTCCGTCTATCGCGACTTCTCCCATGCGGAAGATTTCGAAAAGGTGATCCAGGAGATCAACGCCAAGATCGCCCGCGATCCCGGCATCGAGCCGTAACATGACGAGCGCTGCCGAAGACCGGTGGTTCATGGCGTCGGCGCTGCGCCTCTCGCGCCTTCATACCGGCCAGACGGGCACCAATCCTTCGGTCGGCTGCGTGGTCGTCAAGGACGGCGAGGTGGTCGGCTCTGCCGTCACCGCACCGGGCGGCCGGCCGCATGCTGAAACCCAGGCGCTCGAGATCGCCGGGGAGAAGGCGAGGGGAGCGACCGTCTATGTCACGCTCGAACCCTGCTCGCATTATGGCCGCACGCCGCCTTGCGCCAACGCGCTCGTCGAGGCAGGCGTCGCCCGCGTCGTCATCTCGCTGACCGATCCAGATCCGCGCGTCTCCGGGCGGGGGATTGCGATCCTGCGCGATGCCGGGATTACCGTAGAGACCGGCCTGATGGAGGAAGAGGGGCGTCGAGCGCTCGCCGCCTACCTCACCCGCCAGACGAAGGGCCGGCCGCATGTGACTCTGAAGCTTGCCGTTTCCGCCGACGGCATGCTCGGTCGCCGAGGCGAGGAAGTGTCGATCACCGGACCCGAGGCTCGCGCTCAAGTGCACCGGCTGAGGGCCGAAGCCGACACGATCCTGGTCGGTATCGGTACGGTGCTGTCGGATGATCCGGAGCTGACGGTGCGCATTCCCGGACTGGAGAAACGCTCTCCGATCCGCATCGTGCTGGACCGGCGGCTGGAACTGCCGCTGACGTCCAAGCTGGTGCAGACTGCGCGGGATGTGCCGGTGATCGTGGTGGCTGCGCCTTCTTCCACCTTGGAGACTGGGGCGGGAGACAAGCGCGAGAAATTGATCGAGGCCGGCGTCGAGATCATGGACGGCACCGAAATCGATATCCTCCTGGCGATCCTGGCTGTTCGCGGCATGTCCTCGCTTCTGGTGGAAGGCGGCCCGACCATCGCAAAGGCCTTCCTCGACGCAAACCTTGTCGACCGCGTCCTCCTCTTCCAGGGCACCGGCATTGTCGGCGAGGGCGGGCTTGAATCGCCGCTGACGCCATCCAATATGCCGGCAGGATTTACGTTCGTGCGCGAGGAAAGCTTCGGGCCGGATCGCTGTTTCGAATACGAAAGAGGTTTCTGATGTTCACCGGAATTGTCACCGATGTCGGCACGGTCGCGGCAACGACGCCCATGGACGAAGGCGTCAAGCTCAGGATCGCCACCAATTACGACCCGAAAACCATCGATATGGGCGCCTCGATTTCCCATGGCGGCATCTGCCTGACGGTGACAAACCTGCCGGGCGAAGGCAGCAACGAACGCTGGTTCGAGGTCGAGGCCTGGGAAGAGGCGCTGCGGCTGACGACGATCGCCGCCTGGACCGAAGGCACGCGGGTCAATCTGGAGCGGGCGCTGAAGATCGGCGACGAACTCGGCGGCCATATCGTCTCCGGCCATGTGGATGGCACGGTGGAAATCCTTGGCATCGAGCATGAAGGCGAGGCGGTCCGCATCCGCCTTCGCGCACCCGAGGCGCTTGCCCGATTTGTGGCTCCGAAGGGCTCCGTCGCGCTGGACGGCACGTCGCTGACAGTCAACGCCGTCGAGGGCACCGATTTCGACGTACTGCTGATCCGCCACACGCTTGCCGTCACCACCTGGGGCGACCGCAAGGCGGGCGATTTCGTCAATTTCGAAGTCGACACGATGGCGCGTTACGCAGCGCGGCTCGCGGAATTCCCGGCGAAAAGCTGAGGCGCCCCGCCGATCAGTTTTCGCGCGCCAGCACCACGATCGGGCCATGATAATCGGCACGGGCGAATTCGCGGAAGCCGAGTTTGGATGCGACCCTGAGCGAGGCGGCATTTTCGGGGCTGATGATGCAGGTCATCCGGCGATCGGGGAAATGGACTTCGCCCCAGGAGATCATCGCGCCCACCGCCTCGGTCGCGTAACCGCGGCCATGGACGGAAGGGGTGAGTGCCCAGCCCGTCTCGAGCGTCCCCTCGATGGAGGGTTGAAATTCCCGGCGCATGTCCTGGAAACCGGCTTCCCCGAGAAAGTGTCCGGTTGCCTTATCTTCGATTGCCAGGAAGCCGAAACCCATAAGCTGCCACATGCCGTTGACGCGCAGCATGCGGCTCCAGCTGTTTTCGCGGGACGAGGGGATACCGGATATGTAGCGAACCACGTCCGGGTCGGCCCAGAATTCCGCATAGGTCTCGAACTCCTCCAGCCGGTGGGGGCGCAGGATCAGTCGCTCGGTTTCGAGGGTCGGGATGCTGGTCATGGCGGGCTCCAGGGTGCGAATGGCACTGATCTTTATCGCGCCTCGCTCAGGTATTCCCGATTCGCATCGCTGCGTTCAGTGAAAATTGCTTGCCATTCCCCTCAGAGCGTGTTTTGACCGCCACCTGCCCGAGACCCATATGACCATCGGCCCGCCTTGAAGGCGATATCGATCTCATGCTGGGCCGATTTGAACAAAGGTGAAACCCATGTCACGCGAAACCGCTCCACACCTCCTCGTCGTCGAGGCGCGTTTCTACGACGATATGTCCGATGCGCTGCTCGAAGGTGCGACCCATGCGCTGAAGGAGGCCGGGGCGACCTATGACGTGGTCACCGTTCCGGGTGCGCTCGAAATCCCGCCGGCAATCGCCATGGCGCTCGATGCGTCGGAAGAGGGCGGCACCGATTACGACGGCTTCGTCGCGCTCGGTATGGTCATTCGTGGCGAGACCTATCATTTTGATATCGTCTCGAATGAATCCTCCCGTGCCCTGATGGACCTCGCAGTGTCGGAATCGCTTGCGATCGGCAACGGCATCCTCACCTGCGAGAACGACGAACAGGCCTGGGCGCGTGCCCGCCGTTCGGACAAGGACAAGGGCGGTTTTGCCGCCCGTGCGGCGCTGACCATGATCGCGCTGCGTGACAAGCTGAACGGTGGTTGATTGATGGCCAAGGAAGGCGAACACCCGGTGAAGCCGGCCAACCAGCGCGGCGCTGCCCGCCTGGCGGCCGTGCAGGCGCTCTACCAGATGGATGTCGGCGGAACCGGCGTCCTGGAGGTCGTGGCCGAATATGAGGCTCATCGCCTCGGCCAGGAACTCGACGGCGACACCTACCTGAAGGCTGACGCCTCCTGGTTCCGCTCGATCGTTGCCGGCGTCGTGCGCGACCAGGTCAAGATCGACCCGCTGATCCGTTCCTCGCTGCAGGAAGACTGGCCGCTGTCGCGTCTCGACTCGACACTGCGCGCCATCCTGCGCGCGGGCACGTTCGAAATCCTCGAGCGCAAGGACGTGCCGGTCGCCGTCATCGTCACCGAATATGTCGAGATCGCTCACGCCTTCTTCGGAGAGGAAGAGCCGCGCATCGTCAACGCCGTCCTCGATCGCATTGCCAAGCAGGTGCGCGGCGAAGCCAAGAAATAAAACGCAAACGGCAAGATAGGGTGGGGGCAGCATGGACGGCGCGGTGGACGGTCTTCAGACACAGATGAAAACCGTCCGGCGCAGTGTCGCGCTGCTGGCCGGCGCCCAGGCGGTCCTCGGTTCGGCGCCGCCTCTGGTTTTCGCGCTCGGCGGCCTCGTCGGCTACCAGTTGCTCGGCGACGACAAATCGCTGGCGACCGCCCCGCTGACCGGATTCAATATCGGCATGGCGGCGGGCGCCGTCGCCGTTGCCATCGCCTCCCGGTTCCTCGGCCGCAAGGCGAGTTTCATGCTGGGTGCAGTCCTCGGGGCGCTGGGTGCGGCCATTGCTGCGATCGCGCTCTTCCATTCCAATTTCTGGCTTTTTGCAGTCGGCCTGGTTCTGATCGGCCTCTGCAACGGCTTCAGCCAGAAAATCCGGTTTGCCGCCGCCGATGCGTCGCCCTCGTTCTACAAGCCGAAGGCGATCTCCTGGATCCTTGCGGCCGGCATCGTTTCGGCGGTCCTCGGGCCGCAGCTTGCGATCTGGACCAAGGACCTGCTGTCGCCGGTGCTGTTCGCCGGCGCCTTCGTGGCCGTCATTCCGCTCTATTTGATCGCGCTGGTAATGTTGGCGCCGCTGAACCTGCCACAAATGAGCGGTGGGCCTGCGGCTTCGGTGCCGGCACGCCCGCTCGGCGAGATCGTTGTCACCCAGCGGTTCCTGACCGGCATGATCTGCGGCATCTCCTCCTATGCGCTGATGACCTTCATGATGACCGGCGCGCCGCTCGCCATGGTGATCGGCTGCGGTTTCCCGTCGGAAATGGCCACGCTCGGCATCCAGTGGCACGTGCTCGCCATGTTCGCGCCGAGCTTTTTCACCGGCATGCTGATTTCCCGCTTCGGCGTGGAGAAGATCGTCGCTGCAGGGCTCGTGATCCTGATGGGCTGCGCCGTGATCGCCCATATGGGCATCGAGCTCTGGAACTTCTGGGGCGCGCTGGTGCTGCTCGGCATCGGCTGGAACTTCGCCTTCATCGGCTCGACCGCCATCGTCGCCTCCAGCTATCGCCCGCATGAAGCCGACAAGGTACAGGGTTTTCACGACATCATCCTGTTCACCACGGTGGCGCTGTCCTCCTTCTCCTCGGGCAAGGTGTTCACTGCCTACGGTTGGTCCTTCATGAACCTGATCATCTGGCCGGTGACGATCGTCTGCCTCGGTTTGGTGCTGGCGCTGATGTTCAAGCGCTCTTCCGCGAAATCCGCTTAGAGTCTTGTCCCTTCGGGGCTTGACGCCAATTCATCTCCACCGCAATCTCCCGTCCGCGTAGGCGATCCCGGATTCCTGGGGAGGGGAGCGGTCGTCTGCGCGGGAATGCGCACTATGGAGTATTGCGGCGGTCTTGCTCATCTCGTGGATGTGCACCGCCGCAGGGGTGCACGGCCGGAGGGTATGGACCATCCGGCGCGCTAAGGGAGAGGAAAAGCGAATGACCGTAATTCTGGGTGTGATCGTGTGCGGGTTGCTATCGATCATTTATGCCGTCTGGGCGACGCGTTCCGTGCTGGCTGCCGATCAAGGCAGTATCCGCATGCAGGAGATCGCCGGATATATCCGTGAAGGCGCACAGGCCTATCTGGCGCGCCAATACATGACCATTGCGATCGTCGGCGTCGTCGTGACCATCCTGGCCTGGGTGCTGCTGTCCGGAACCGCTGCGATCGGCTTCGTCATCGGTGCCGTGCTTTCGGGTGCAGCCGGGTTCATCGGCATGCACGTCTCGGTCCGCGCCAACGTACGCACAGCCCAGGCTTCTTCCCAAAGCCTTGCGGCCGGTCTCGACATCGCTTTCAAATCCGGCGCCATCACCGGCATGCTGGTGGCAGGCCTCGCTCTCCTCGGCGTCTCGATTTATTACTGGGTCCTGACTTCCGGTCTCGGCCATCCGAGCGGCTCGCGTGAAGTCATCGACGCGCTCGTGTCGCTCGGCTTCGGCGCGTCGCTGATCTCGATCTTCGCCCGTCTCGGCGGGGGCATCTTCACCAAGGGCGCTGACGTCGGCGGCGACCTCGTCGGCAAGGTGGAGGCCGGCATTCCGGAAGACGATCCGCGCAACCCGGCGACGATCGCCGACAA
The DNA here is from genome assembly GCF_000732195.1 of Neorhizobium vignae. Taxonomy (GTDB): domain Bacteria; phylum Pseudomonadota; class Alphaproteobacteria; order Rhizobiales; family Rhizobiaceae; genus Neorhizobium; species Neorhizobium vignae. The sequence continues at coordinate 152,038 of NZ_JNNU01000005.1, read as the reverse complement.
CGTCGGCGATAACGTCGGCGACTGCGCCGGCATGGCAGCCGATCTCTTCGAAACCTATGCGGTCTCCGTCGTCGCCACCATGGTGCTTGCGGCGATCTTCTTCGCCGGCGCACCGATCCTCGCAACCGTCATGGTCTACCCGCTGGCGATCTGCGGCGCCTGCATCATCACCTCGATCATCGGCACCTTCTTCGTCAAGCTCGGCTCCAACGGCTCGATCATGGGCGCTCTCTACAAGGGCCTGATCGTCACCGGTCTTCTGTCGATCGTCGGTCTCGCCGTCGCCACGTCGGTCACCATCGGCTGGGGAACGATCGGCACAGTCGCCGGCAAGCCGATCACCGGCGCAAATCTCTTCATTTGCGGCCTTCTCGGCCTCGTGGTGACGGCGCTGATCGTCGTCATTACCGAATATTACACCGGCACCAACAAGCGCCCGGTGAACTCGATCGCCCAGGCCTCGGTGACCGGCCACGGCACCAACGTCATCCAGGGCCTCGCAGTCTCGCTCGAATCGACCGCGCTTCCGGCGATCGTCATCGTTGGCGGCATCATCGCCACCTACCAGTTCGCCGGCCTGTTCGGCACCGGCATCGCGGTCACCACCATGCTCGGCCTGGCCGGCATGATCGTGGCACTCGATGCCTTCGGTCCGGTCACCGACAATGCCGGGGGTATCGCCGAAATGGCGCACCTGCCGCCGGAAGTGCGCAAGTCGACCGATGCGCTCGACGCGGTCGGCAACACCACCAAGGCGGTCACCAAGGGCTATGCGATCGGTTCTGCCGGTCTCGGCGCACTGGTGCTCTTCGCTGCCTATTCCAACGATCTCAAATATTTCGTCGCCAACAGTGCCCAGTATCCGTATTTCAACGGCGTCGGCGAAATAGATTTCGACCTCTCCAACCCTTACGTCGTCGCCGGCCTCATATTCGGTGGCCTCATTCCCTACCTGTTCGGCGGCATCGCGATGACCGCCGTCGGCCGCGCCGCGGGCTCGATCGTCGAGGAAGTGCGCAGGCAGTTCCGCGAAAAGCCGGGCATCATGGAGGGGACCGAAAAGCCTGATTATGGCCGCGCCGTCGACATCCTGACCCGGGCTGCGATCCGCGAGATGATCGTTCCGTCGCTGCTGCCGGTTCTCGCCCCCATCGTCGTCTATTTCGGCGTCCTTCTGATCTCCGGCGGCGACAAGGCCTCGGCCTTCGCAGCCCTCGGCGCATCGCTGCTCGGCGTCATTGTCAACGGCCTCTTCGTGGCGATCTCCATGACCTCGGGCGGCGGCGCCTGGGACAATGCCAAGAAGAGCTTCGAGGACGGTTTCGTCGACAAGGACGGCACCCGTCACATGAAGGGATCCGAGGCTCACAAGGCTTCGGTCACCGGCGACACCGTCGGCGACCCCTACAAGGATACGGCAGGCCCTGCCGTCAATCCGGCGATCAAGATCACCAATATCGTGGCGCTTCTGCTGCTGGCGGTTCTGGCCGGCTGATATCTGGCCCGAGCGTGAAATAAAAAAGCCCGCGGGGAGCGATCCCCGCGGGCTTTTTGTTTCGTTCGAGGTCATTACCTGCCGAAGTTCGACAGGATGCTGCGGGCTGCTGCCCCACCGGCACCGGAACCGCCGGAAAGCAGCTGCTGCAGGAAGGTGAGGTCGCGGCCGCCGGTCGGCGTCGTGCGCGAAATCGTGTCGAACACCTTGCCGTCCTGCATCGTATAGTTGGCGCGGCGTGCGACAACGCCGTCCTTGTCGAAATAGATGGCGAGCACCGTCTGATCGACGATCTTCGGCTTCATGAAAGCCGCAGCGCGCGTGCGCTTCTGAGAGATGTAATAGAACACCTCGGTATCGAAGGTCGCCGTCGTCGAGGGCGTGCCCATCGTCAGCAACACCTGCTCGCGGCTCGACCCGACCGGAATAAGCTCCAGCGACTTCTGGTCGACCACGTAGCCGTTATACATGGTGTCGCCGATCTGCATGGACGTGCAACCCGAGACAGCGATGGATGCGACGACCATTGCCATCGCGGTTTTACTCAAGAATGTCATCTCGTATCCGAAAACCCGCTTGTTCAACGGCATCCCCCAAACTCAACCTGCCCCTGCTGACCCTACCATTGTGGCTATTCAGGGACATAAGATCGATCCCGACCTGGATGTTAGGGCCGCGAAGATCCCGCCCCGTTCGCTGATCCGGCGGAACGGCATTGCAATTCGTGCATGCTTCGGTAAACCAGCTTTCGCTTCCATGCAACATGGCCGGTGGCAGGCCAGGGCGTTCCTGGAGGCAAATAACGGGAATTCAGATGATCTTCGGCCTTTTCAAGAAGAAAAACCAGAACCAGGCGATCGTTAACCGCCAGTATTCGACCTTGACGTCGCTGGGGCGCGTTCCGTTCTTCTACAGCGATCTGGATGTGCCGGACACGGTCATGGGCCGTTTCGAGATGCTTTCGATCGTGATGATCCTGTTCTTCAGGCGGACGGCGAAATCCGATTCGAGCGGTCAGGAACTGGCTCAGGAGATCGTCGACGCGTTCTTTCAGGATATCGACCATTCGATCCGCGAACTCGGCATAGGCGACCAGAGCGTGCCGAAACGCATGAAGAAGCTGGCCGGGATGTTCTATGGCCGGGTGGAGACCTACGCTGCCGCTCTCGAAGGTAAAGACGGCGAGGCGCTTGCCGCAGCCCTTAGCCGGAATATCTATCCCACGACGGAGGACGCGCCCGGAATGCGAGGGCTTGCGGACTGGATGATCGTTGCGGAGACGGCGCTCGCCGGCATTTCAGAAGATGAGATTTCGCGCGGCCACGCGGTTCTGCCCCTGCCGGGCCCGCTGCCGCGAGAAGAGTGAGGTTTGATGAAGAACGATAGTGGCGCAGGCGAAAAGCCGCCCTTTTCCTATCCCGTCAAGGTCGGGAATATTTCCGCCAATGCGGTGACCGTGAAGCTCGAAGCGGATGCGCGCGAGCTGGAGGGTCTCGCAAAGCTGTGGCAGGTCGTTTCGGTCGGTTCGTTGAAGGCCGAACTGCAGATCGCCCGCTGGAAGAAGGATGGCGTGCGGCTCAAGGGGCGCGTCCAGGCCGATATCGTCCAGTCCTCGGTCGTCACGCTCGAGCCGGTGGCATCGAAGATAGACGAGCCGTTCGAGCAGATCTTCGTGCCGGAAGGGTCGAAGCTGGCGCGGGTCGTCACCAGCGATACCGCAGAAATGGTGATCGATCCCGATGGTCCCGATCTTCCCGAAATGTTTGTCGGCGACACGATCGATGTCGGCGAAGTGGTGGCCGAATTCGCAGCGCTGGCGATCGATCCCTATCCCCGCGAACCCGGCGCCCAGTTTGCCGATCACCTGGAAGGCGATCCAGAGGAAAAGTCCGGGCGCCCCAATCCCTTTGCCGTCCTCAAGGACTGGAAAAAGGATTGAGGACGGGTTGTAAGCGACAGCAAAAACTATATTTTGGCCACGAATTCGCCGGCACGGCCCCGCATGAGGAGCGAAGGGCCGTTGGAGACGTAAGGACTGGCGTATGGTCCCCCACAGGGGTATGCGTTCGGCGAAGATAAGGATCAGGGACGAGTGATCAGAATTTCTATCGATGCCATGGGCGGCGATTTTGGTCCCGAGGTCGTCATTGCTGGTGCTGCCAAGGCACTGGAACGCCACCCGGATGTGACCTTCCTCATCTATGGCCTGAAGGCCCAGTGCGACCCGGTTTTGGCGAAATATCCAAAGCTGCGGGATAAATCCGTCTTCCACGAATGCGAACTCGCCGTCAGCATGGAGGAGAAGCCGAGTGCAGCGCTGCGCCGCGGCCGTTATGTCTCCACCATGTGGCGTTCGATCGAGGCCGTAAAACTCGGCGAGGCAGAGGTCGTGGTTTCCGCCGGCAATACCGGTGCCCTGATGGCGATGGCGAAGTTCTGTCTGCGCACCATGGCCAATATCGAACGCCCGGCGATCGCCGGCATCTGGCCGACCCTCAAGGGCGAGAGCATCGTCCTCGATATCGGCGCGACGATCGGTGCCGACGCTCAGCAGCTTTTCGATTTCGCGATCATGGGCGGTGCTATGGCACGCTCGCTTTTCGAAGTAGATAGGCCGACCGTCGGGCTTCTGAACGTCGGCGTCGAAGAGGTGAAGGGCCAGGAAGAGGTCAAGGAGGCTGGGCGGCTGATCCGCGAGGCCAACCTGCCGACGATCGCCTATCATGGTTTTGTCGAAGGCGACGATATCGGCAAGGGCACCGTCGATGTGGTGGTGACCGAAGGTTTTACCGGCAATATCGCCTTGAAGGCGGCAGAGGGCACGGCCCGGCAGATTGCCACGCTTCTGCGCGAATCGATGTCGCGCACGCTGCTGGCCAGGATCGGCTACCTTCTCGCCAAGCCCGCCTTCGACAGGCTGCGCGAGAAGATGGACCCGAACAAGGTCAATGGCGGCGTGTTCCTGGGCTTGAACGGCATCGTCATCAAGAGCCATGGCAGCGCCAATGCCGACGGTTTTGCTGCCGCGATCGATGTCGGTTATGACATGGCACGCAACGATCTCAACGCGAAGATCCGGCAGGATCTCGCAATTTACCATGCGCGTCGCCTGCCGCCGGCTGGCCCCGAAGCGGCATGATGACAGGATGTGAGTTAAGAATGATCCGTTCAGTGGTTCGCGGTTACGGGGCAGCGCTCCCGAAGCGAGTAGTGACCAATCGCGAGTTGGAAGACATCGTCGAGACCTCCGACGAATGGATCGTGCAGCGCACGGGCATTCGTCAGCGCTATCTGGCCGGCGAGGGCGAGACGACCGCTTCTCTCGGCGAGCAGGCGGCGCGTGCGGCGCTCGAAAACGCCGGGTTGACGCCGGACGATATCGATCTCGTGCTGGTCGCGACGTCGACACCCGACAACACGTTTCCGGCGACCGCCGTCAATATCCAGAACCGGCTGGGGATGACCCATGGCTACGCCTTCGACCTGCAGGCGGTCTGCACCGGCTTCGTCTATGCGATGGCGACCGCCGACCTGCACATTCGCGGCGGCATGGCGAAGCGTGTCCTGGTCATCGGCGCCGAGACCTTTTCCCGCATCCTCGACTGGAAGGACCGCACCACCTGCGTGCTTTTCGGTGACGGCGCCGGCGCCTTGGTGCTCGAGGCCGCGGAAGGCGAGGGGACGATCGCCGATCGCGGCGTGCTGACCGCGCATCTGCGTTCCGACGGTTCCCACAAGGACAAGCTCTACGTCGATGGCGGCCCGTCCAGCACGGGCACGGTCGGACATCTGCGCATGGAGGGCCGCGAGGTCTTCAAGCATGCGGTCGGCATGATCACCGACGTCATCGACAGCGCGTTCGCGGCGACGGGCACGACGGCCGACGATCTCGACTGGCTGGTGCCGCACCAGGCCAATCGCCGCATCATCGACGGGTCGGCGAAGAAACTCGGCATTCCTCTGGAAAAGGTCGTCGTGACGGTCGATCTGCATGGTAATACCTCGGCCGCATCGATTCCTTTGGCACTTTCGGTTGCCGCCTCCGACGGGCGCATCAAGAAGGGTGATCTGGTGATGCTCGAAGCCATGGGCGGCGGTTTTACGTGGGGCGCATTGCTGGTCCGCTGGTAGGGCGGCAATGATCGGCCGAAACGTAAATAAGCGATTGAGCACAGGCGCTTGACCCTCGCGCTCAAGCAAAATACTCTCTATCGGCTTTGATAAGATCAATTTCGAAAATTGGGCGGGGATCATGGCCGGCAAGACAGTAACACGCGCGGATCTGGCGGAATCGGTTTTCCGCAAGGTCGGACTTTCGCGGACGGAATCGGCCGAGCTCGTCGAGACGGTCATCGATGAAATTTGCAATGCGATCGTCAGGGGCGAGGTGGTCAAGCTTTCCTCCTTCGCGACCTTCCAGGTGCGTTCCAAGAACGAGCGCATCGGCCGCAATCCGAAGACCGGCGAGGAAGTGCCGATCTCTCCGCGTCGAGTGATGACGTTCAAGGCCTCCAACGTATTGAAGAGCCGTATCCTCAAGGCGCACACGGCGCGCAAGGCGAAACTGAAGCCGGCAAGCCCGGTAGCCTGAAGTCCGCAGCCTTTCCGCAATCCTGTGAACATGCTTGAATCTCTCGGCTTAAACCGTTGAGATATGTCCGATTCGGCGCATAATTCGCCCATGTATCGGAGGCTATGAGTCTGCCCTTGGGGCATGGGCAGCCTGCCGTTTGGAGTATGAACTTTGGAGAAGAGCCCGGACGCCTTTCGTACGATCAGCGAGGTCGCCGACGACCTCGATCTGCCGCAGCATGTGCTGCGCTTCTGGGAAACGCGTTTTCCGCAGATCCGGCCGATGAAGCGCGGCGGCGGGCGGCGTTATTATCGGCCCGAAGACGTCGATCTCCTGAAGGGCATCCGCCACCTGCTCTACGATCACGGTTACACGATAAAGGGCGTGCAGAAGCTTCTGAAGACGAACGGCAACAAGTTCGTCTCTGCGATTGCGTCGGGCGACCTCGCCACGATGGAAGCGATCATGGCGGCAAACAGCGAAAAGCAGGCCGAGCCGAAGATCAGCACGGCCGAAGAGGATCAGATCGTCGGCCGCCCTAAGGTGAAGCCGAGCGGCCGCTTTTTCGGATTCGGCGCCTCCCACGAGGACGACATGGAAGTGTCGATCGGCAAGTCCAGCATCGGCAAGGAAGACCGCGCTCTGCTGCAGGAAGCGCTCTTCGACCTCCTGGAGTGCAAGCGCCTCTTGGATCAGGTTCGCTAACTCAACACACGGCAACGTTAAGCAAAATTTACCATTCACCTCTGGTTCAGGAGAAATGGAGGATCATTTCTTCATAAGGAAAATCAGAGGAGGTGAATTATGAAGAAGAAGCTCGCCGTCGCCGTTTTATCCCTGATTACGGCTTTTAGCGGCGTCGCTCCCGCTCAGGCGTTTCCGTCGATCGCCGCTCCCGGGATCGAAACATCCCGGGATGTCCAGCCGGTGCAATACTACTGGCGCGATCGTGATCGCTGGGAAGGACGTCGCTATTATCGCGACCGTTATTATGGCGACCGTTACTATCGCCGCCATCGCCGAGGCCCGGATGCCGGGGCGATCATCGGAGGGCTTGCCCTTGGCGCGATCATCGGCGGGGCGCTGGCCCAGCCGCGCTACACACCGAGATATGCACCGAGATACGCACCGCGTTACTACGCGCCCCGGCGTTATGTCGGCGGCAATTCGCATGTGAACTGGTGCTATGCCCGCTACCGGTCCTACAGGGCCTATGACAACACGTTCCAGCCCTATTACGGCCCGCGCCAGCAGTGCTATTCGCCCTACTGATCCGTAGTGGAACCCGATGAAACCTCAAGCCCGCCCTGCCAATCCGGTGGGGCGGGTAAGCTGCGTGGGGACGTCCCGGTTCTCGGAAAAGGTTTTTGATCTGACTGAGATTTCAAGGGGATTTAATTGGTCGGGGCGGCCGGATTTGAACCGACGACCCCTTGACCCCCAGTCAAGTGCGCTACCGGGCTGCGCTACGCCCCGACCTGCTCAATGAGCATGTTTTCCCTAGTCGCTCCGCTATCGCGGCGCAAGCTCAAAATCCCTCGATCGGAAGAAAAAGAGGATGGTGGGCATAAGAATGCGCTGGTGAATATAAAAGCCGCCCCCGAATTCGGGCGCGGCTTTCGGTGTCTATGGGGCGACCAGCCTCGGCGTCAGGTCAGATTTCCGGACAGCCGCGGCGGTTTGCGAAGGTGATGCGATCCGGTCCGTTGCGCGTGAAGCCTTGGACGGTGACGCTGCGGCTCGTCACCCGGACGACCCGGGCGTCGCGAAAGCCTTCGTCGCGGGCCGCGGCACGCGCTTCACCGGGGCTGCAGCCGCGACGGTCGTAATCGCGGTCCCGGTCGCGGATCACGGGGCGCACGCCGTCTGGTCCGACGCGCAGTTGGATATCCTGCGCGGAAGCGGGAACGGAGAAGGCGCCGATGGCGCCCAGCGAAAGGGCAACTGCAAGCCCGGCGTTCGAAATCAGTCTGATCATGTTATCCTCCTTCTTGCGCGGCGGCTTAGCCGCCTAAGCGCCAATTGGTTCACGGGAGACCAACTAGAAGAGGATGATAAAGGTTCCGGCGAAGGGGAGTTTGAGTCTAAACCAACGTTGAACATGCTCGACTTCGGCATGGAAGCCGGGCAAAGATTGAACGGGATATCTGGAAACCCCTAGCGGAAACGCGGCGCGCGGCTCGCATTCATCAGCAGTTCCTGCTGGGATGCAAACGGCCCGAGAAGCTTCAGCAGTCTGGTTTCTTCTCCACGGTCGAGACGATAACGCTTGGCGAATTCGGCAACGCTCCAGACTTTCTTCAAGCCTTTACTATCGACTTCGTCGAGATTCATATGCGTGGTCATAAGTATCCCCTTTTCTTGCTTATTGAAACAAATTCACATGGTAAATTTTGTTCCAGACAACTCTGGGCTTCTATCGTTAACAATGTATCCTCTAACGAACCCTCACTTCTCTTGGACTTTTATACCATTCTGGCCGATGCTGAGCTCGACGCCTTTCGGCTTGGTTTCTTCGCGATAGGCATAGAAGCCGAGGCCGATAACGACCACGAGCAATGCGCCGATGATGAAATAGAGATTGTTGGTGCGTGTCATGCGTGACCCCCTGCGAAATTTCGAGCGGCGGGAAAACGCATGGGAACTCAAAGGGTTCCCGCGTCGCGGCAATATCAGTCGTCGTTCGTGGCGTTGAGGTTCTGGGGGCGGATTCCCTCGTCCTGGAACGCCTGGCGCAGCCGGAGACCCGGCCCGGCGCCGGCATCGTCCTGTCCGGCACCGAGGAACAGCACGCCCTTCGACTCGAAGATCGACCGCAGCCGGTCGGTGACATCGGTGTTTGCGAAGACCTGAGAGGCTTCGGCCTCTTCGATGGCCAATTTGGAAATCCCGGATGCGGCGGCGAGTTCTTCCACCGTCATTCCTGTCATCGCGCGTGCAGCGCGGAGTTGAGAAACCGTCAGCATGATAGGAAATCTGGAGCGCCAGGCCTTAAAGTCAAGCGTTCCTGGCGGCCGGCGAGGGGGATCGTCGCTGTGACCGGATGAAGCGGTGTTCCAGCGCCATGCAGCCCCAGACGATGCCGAGCAGGAGGTAGAAATGCCGCCAGTGGTCGGTGTCGATGACGTTCCCGATGATCGCATGGCCCAGTATCATCACCCAGGCGACCATCAGATAGGCCTGCCACGGGCGTTCGCGCAGCATGTAGCGGAAGCCGAACCACAGCGTCGACCAGATCATGATCTGATAGGTGATCGCGCCGAGCCAGCCATAGGTGGTGAGCGTTTTCAGCCAGATATTGTGTTCGTCCTCGCCGAAGATCTTGCCGAAGGCCATCGGGCCGAGACCGAGCGGGCGCTCCATAGCCATCAGGAAGCCGATCTTGTGGCGCTCGAAGCGGCCGAGGCGAGCGCCGTCATAGTCCTGCACCAGCTTGGCGCGGTTCGTGAACAGGTCGGAGACCTGCGGGAACTGCAGCGCGATCGCCAGGGCGAGGACGAGGAAGATCGCGGCTCCGCCGGCAATCGCCAGGATCTTGAACCGGAAGGCGGTCGTGCGCTCCTTGAGGAGCATGACGATGACAAGCGCGATGCCGGCGAACACCAGGAGGCCCCAGGCGGCGCGCGAGAAGGAGAGGAAGATGCCGAGCGCCAGGATGAGGATGCCGCCGATCAGCAGCGGCGCCTTCATCAGCGGTCCGGTGAGCAACCGGTAGAGAAGGTAGAGGAGGGGGGCGACGAGATAGGGGCCGAAGACGTTCGGATCCTGGAAGGCGCCCATGGCGCGATTGTAGCGGGTAAAGACATGCGAGCCCGGAAAGGCGTTGAAATAGCCGAGAATGCCAAGCAGCGAGGTGATGATCGCCGCCGCCACCCAGGCCTTGAAAATCAGGTTCAGGCGCCGGTGGTCGTTCTCGATGATCGCCGCATAAAAGACCGAGCTCAGCGCCAGGAAGGTGGAGACGGCGAAATACATCGGCGCCTCGCTCATGTCCTTCATGACGAACATGGAGAAGAGGCCGCTCATGTTGAACGTCAGCAGCAGCACGAGAAGCGGCGCGACGGTGCGCGATATCTTCAGGCCGAGCAGGAACCAGATGCCGATCTGGATCACCATGATCAGTTCGTAAGGGGCAGGCTCGGAAATGACGAAGCCGGACAGGAAGACGCCAAAGGCGATCAGGCCGGAACCGGCCAGCTTCACCGCGGCAAGGCGGCCGTCGAAACCCGCCGGGTGGCCGCCTGCGCGGCTATAGTCGAGCGTACTCAATAGGCGTTGTCCGTGTTGAGCAGCCGGATCGGCGTCAGGAACAGGATCTTCAGGTCGAAAAGCAGCGACCAGTTCTCGATATAGTCGAGGTCGTATGCCGTGCGGGCACGGATCTTCTCATCGCTGTCGAGTTCGCCGCGCAGGCCATTGATCTGCGCCCAGCCGGTGACGCCCGGCTTGACGCGGTGGCGGGCGAAATAGCTCTCGACCACGTCGACATATTTGCGCGTTCCCGTCTGGGCGAGCACCGCATGTGGGCGGGGGCCGACGAGCGAAAGCTGGCCGCGCAGCACGTTGAACAGCTGCGGCAGTTCGTCGATCGAGGATTTGCGCAGGAAGCGGCCGACCGGCGTGACGCGCGGGTCGCCCTTGGTCACGGCCTTGACCGCCGTCTGGTCGCTGAGATCGGTGTACATCGAACGGAACTTCAGGACGTCGATGATCTCGTTGTTGAAGCCGTGGCGCTTCTGGCGAAACAGGATCGGCCCCTTCGATGTCGCCTTCACGGCGATTGCCGCGCCCAGCATGATCGGCCAGGTGAGGAGGAGGCCGACCACCGAAAAGACGATGTCGAAGACGCGCTTGGCGACCGAATCCCAGTCGCGGATCGGCTTGTCGAAAATGTCGAACATCGGCACCGCGCCCACATGCGAATAGGAGCGCGGGCGGAAACGCAGGCGATTGGCGTGGGCGGCAAGGCGGATATCGACGGGCAGCACCCAGAGCTTGCGCAGCAGCTGCAGGATGCGGGCCTCGGCACTGGCCGGTAGCGCGATGATCAGCATGTCGATGCGGGCGAGGCGGGCGAATTCGATGAGTTCGGCGAAGGTCCCGAGCTTCGGGTAGCCGGCGACGACGGTCGGCGAGCGTTCGCTGTTGCGGTCGTCGAATATGCCGCAAATGCGGATGTCGTTGTCGGGCTGCTGTTCGAGCTGGCGGACGAGCTGCTTGGCCGGCTCACCGCCGCCGACGATGATGGCGCGGCGTTCCATCACGCCATTGCGTCCCCAGTGACGGATGGCGAAGGCCGTAAGCTGCCGTTCGAGGAACAGGAAAGAGGCGCCGGTGACGAACCAGGCGAACAGGCCGGCGAGCGGATAGGGTTTGGGTTCGACGAGGTAGAGGGTCGATGCTGTCAGCAGGAAACCGATCGTCCAGCCGACGAAGACACGCTTGGCGGTGCGCGAGGCGCCGCGCAGCGACGGGATCTGATAGGTGTCGGCCACCTGCAGAAGCAGGACGGTGAGTGTCGAGCCCCAGGCGACGAGCGCGAAACGGGCGAGAAAGCCGGTAAGATCGAGCGGCGCGAAAAGCGCCCCGACAGCAAGCCCGATCGCGAGCATGGCCAGGAGCTCGAACAGCCGGAACAGGCCGATCAGCATCGTCGGCGAATAGCTGTCGTTGCGGAACTGCTCGGCGATCTGGCGGGCAAACGGATTGAGCACCGTGGCGTTCGCCGGATCGTGCTTTTCGTCGGCTGCGCGGAGTTCCGAAACCTTCTTGCGAAGGCTTTGGACATCGAACTGTTCGGACTTGTTCGGCTGGTTCATGGACCGATCCCTTTGGTCTTCCGGGCCCGGCGGCGTTGGAAGCCCCGGCGACACTGGAAGCAATGGGAAACGCTTACCAAAAAGAGGTGAAGGAAGCCTTTAGCCGCGCCCCGGACCCGGCTTCGAACGTGTCAGGTCCTGATACAGGCCGAGCATCTCGCGGGCCATGACCGAGGCGGAAAACACCGCCTTGAAGTCTTCCGGCTTCGGCATCACCGCATCCTGCCAGCCAGGCGTCGTGACCGCTTGCGTCATGACGCGGGCGAGATCTCCGGCATCGCCGGGAATGGCAAGGGCTGCACTGGTGTCGCCGAGCACTTCGGGAATGCCGCCGACCCGTGAGGCGATCACGGGCTTGCCGGCCGCCAAGGCCTCGAGCACGATATAGGGCATCGCTTCGGCGCGGGAGGGGACGACGACGATCTTCGCCATGGCGAACGCGTCGCGCGCCGGCATGGCCTGCCGCATCTGGATGCGGCGTCCGAGCCCGCGCTCGGCCATCATCGCCTCGTAGCGGTCGCGATCAGGGCCATCGCCGACCATCAGGGCCGAAAGCGGATGACCGACCGCCCTTTCGGTGCGGGCGAAGGCGTCGATGAAGACGTCCGGTCCCTTGAGGTCGCGCAGCATGCCGATATAGAGAAAATGCGGTGCCGCCGGGTCGGTGTTGATCGGCTCGAACTCGGCGTCCTTGATGCCATTGTAGATCACCCGCGACACCTTGCGCGGCTTGCCGACCTTGGCCTCGTAGGTGCGGCGCTCGTAGTCACAGACGAAGACGAGCGCGTCGCCGAAATGCTCCTGGAAGCGTTCCAGCCGCAACACGGCCTGGCCGGAAAGGCTAGACCGGCTGAAATGCAGGCTGCCGCCATGCGGCGAATAGAGGCGGGCTACGCGATACCTGTTGACCCGCAGGGCTGAGCCGATCAGCCGGGCAATGGCGCCACCCTTGGCGCCGTGCCCGTGCAGGATGTCCGGCTGCAAACTCTTGATATGTTTGTAACTCCTGTAGATGGCGGCGAAATCGGAAGGAGCGATTGCGCGGCGCATCGGAATGCGCGTGAGACCGAGCGAAAGCAGCGACCTGACGCTGTCGAACAGGCGGTCCTCATGCGCTCCGCCGGTCGAACTGTCGCACAGGATGCCGACTTCGTGGCCGGCGGCCCGATGCTCCTCGACGAGGTCGCGCACATGGCGGAAAATCCCGCCGACGGGCGACCTGAAGCAGTGGAGTATCCGCAAGGGAGGGCTCTGCGCCATGGACCGGTCAGAACAGCCGCTCGCGGACGTAGATCGTGTCGCCGGCAAGCACCGTGGAAGAAATGACGGTGCGGCCGGTGATCACCTGGCCGTTGATCTTGCGGGTGACGTCGACATCGCGCTGGTTGCCACGGGAGGTGAATCCGCCGGCGATCGCGATCGCGTTCTGGGCGGTCATCCCCGGCACATAGGAATATTGCCCCGGTCGGCCGACTTCGCCCATGACGAAGACGGGACGATAGCGGTCGATCTCGGCGGTGACGTCCGGATCGCGCAGGTAACCCTGCTTGAGACGCGAAGCGATAGAGCCTTCCAGCGCTGGCAGCGTCTGGCCGCGGGCAGCCACCTGGCCGATCAGCGGGAAGGCGATGTAACCGGCCTGGTCGACCGTATAGGTATTGGTAAGGCCGGGCTGTTCGAAGACGCTGACGCGCAACCGGTCGCCGCTATCGAGCCTGTACGGCTGCATAGCTGCCTGCTGGAAGCTTCTCGGGGCGGGCGCGTAGCTCGTGCAGCCGGCAAGCGCCGTCGCAGCGAGGGCTAACGCCAGCACCTGTTTGGCCATCACGCGTTTGAAGGGGGCGAAGGACATTTCCGCGGTCGAGGCTCCGGCTGTTCATACCATCTGTCCCCGTTATCGATCCGTTAGGGTTAATGCCCGGTAAAGAGGCTGGGAATTTGGGGATTTTCTTGAGGTGCCACCGCTGTACTTGGCCATTAACCCTCGCGTTACCATGATCCTTTACTCTTCGCCGAAACCGATCAGTTGGAGCGTATCATGTCAGGCGTAAACGGTGGCAATCAGGACGTGGACATCGACCTCGGGCGGGTCATATCGGCGGTCTGGGAACGCAAGGGCAGGATATTGGGCGCGACGATCGTCGCGGCGGCGCTCGCGCTTGTCGGCACCAGCCTGATGAAGCCGAGTTACAAGGGCGAGACGCGGCTCCTGATCGAATCCCGCTCCCCGAACCTGTCGGGAGGGGACGCTGCGGCACAAGCCAACGACCCGCTGCTGGACTCGCTCAACATCACCAGCCAGGCGCAGCTGCTGCAATCGACCGATCTGATCAAGCGCGTTGCCCGCGACCTCAACCTCGCCAGGCTCAAGGAATTCGATCCGGCCGCGCAGTCCTTCCTGCCCGATCCGCTGGTCCTGATCGGCCTGAAGCAGGATCCGATGTCACTCGACCCGGAAGACCGGGTGATCCAGGAATTCCGCGAGAAGCTGGATGTCTATGCGGTCGAGAACTCGCGCGTCATCGCCATCGAATTCTCTTCGCGCGATCCGAAACTTGCCGCCGACATCCCGAACAGGATGGCGGAAGTCTATCTCCAGCTCCAGAGCGGCGCCAAGCTCGACACCCATTCCGAGACCGCCAAATGGCTGGAACCGGAAATCGCCAACCTCACTCAGAAGGTCAAGGAGGCCGAAAAGAAGGTGGCGGATTACCGCTCCTCCAACGGCCTGTTCCAGACCACCGAGACCAACAGTTTCTCGACCCAGCAGCTCAACGACATCTCGACCGAGCTTGCCCGTATCCGCGGCGAGCGGGCGAATGCCGAGGCGCGTGCCGAAAACGTCCGCACCGCCCTGAAGGCCGGTCGCGCTTCCGACACGCTGAGCGATGTCGTCGGCTCGCAGGTCATCCAGCGGCTGAAGGAGGCGGAGGCCAACCTTCAGGCACAGATCTCGGACTCCTCGACCTCGCTGCTCGAAGGCCATCCGCGGCTGAAAGGCCTGCGCGGCCAGCTTTCCGGCATCCGTCAGCAGATCGAAAGCGAGACCAAGAAGATCCTGGCGAGCCTCGAAAACGAAGCCGAGATGTCGCGCATCCGCGAGCGCCAGTTGATGGGCCAGCTCAACGGCTTGAAGGCGGACTCCGCCAAGGCGGGCGAAGAGGAGGTGGGCCTGCGCGCGCTGGAACGCGAGGCCACCGCTCAGCGCCAGCTGCTCGAAACCTATCTTGCCCGCTACCGCGAAGCGAGCTCCCGCCTCGAGGGCAATTCGAGCCCTGCCGATGCCCGCGTCGTCTCGAAAGCCGTCGAGCCGTCGGAACCCTATTTCCCGAAGATCATCCCGATCATCATCGTCGTCTCGCTCGCGACGTTCATCTTCGGTTGCCTGATCGTCATCGTCATCGAGCTCTTCTCCGGCCGAGCGCTGCGCCCGTCCAGCGTTCGAGAACTCGATGACGAGACCGTGCCGGTCGCTGACGCATCCGCCCCTGCCGCTGCGGCCGCCCCGCTGCCGGTCCACCAGATGCAGGCCGAGGCCGCCCGTTTCGACCGGCCGGAATCGGCCCGCGAAAGCGCGAAGACCGCGGCAGCGCTCGCCTATGCCAAGATCGCCGAACAATCGCTGTCGGAAAAGGAGAGCGAAGCAGAGGAAGCCGTAGCGGAGGTCGATGATAGCGGCTTCACCATCGGCTCGGTCGCGCATTACCTGCAGCGCCATGACGTGCCTGTCGCGATCGCCATTTCACCGGGCGGTGACGAGGGTTCGACTGCGACCGTCATGCTCGCCCGCGAGATCGCCGAGAGCGGCCGCAGCGTCGTGCTCGTCGACATGACCGGTTCTGCCGCCCCGACGCAAATGATGGGGGAAAATCCGAAACTGCCCGGCATTACCGACCTTCTCTGCGGCGAAACCGCCTTCGGCGACGCGATCCATCCGGATCGGCTTTCCGACGCGCATATCATTCCGCACGGCGCTTCCGATCCGGCGCGTGCCATGCGCGGCGTCGATCGCCTGTCGATGATCATCGATGCGCTGGCGGATGCCTATGACCTGGTGCTGATCGAATGCGGCCCGGCCGAGATCGCCGGCATATCGCGCCTGACCCGCAATGCGATGGCCGAGATCGTCCTGTCGGTTCCGGGCTTCAAGGATGAGGAAGTCGCCGAGCTGGTGACGGATTTTGAAGCGGCCGGTTACAGCAACCTGCTGGTCATGGCGCAGACCGCCGACCGGCATTCGCCACGTCCCGGCAAACGCCGCGCCGCCTGATTTATTCGGCTGACGAATCCGCGTCGGAGGCGGGAGCTTCCGACGCTTTCGGGCACCGGCGGGATCTCCATCGCTGCATCATCGCATAGAGATGCGGGCTGCGCTTGATCGCAGCCTTCGCCCTGGTCACTCCAATCAAAAGCGGCCGCATCAGCGAACCCTTCCAGGTGAGCGGCAGCAGGATATCGTACTGCACCGTTTCCTGGGTACACCAGTTGCGCTTGTAGGGCTGGTCGCCGACGCCGAAATCGAACACCGAAGCGCCCTCACGGCAGGACCGCTCGATCATCAGCCAGAACAGCAGCTCGCCGGGACTCGCCTCCGGGCAGACCGTCTCGTCGATCGAGCTGAACTGGCAGATGACGTGATCGCCCTTGCGCGACAGGCCGGCGATCGCCGCGATATGCCCCTCGTGCTCGCCGCGCAGCCGGATCGCATGCAGCATCAGCGGCGTGTCGGTTCCCCTGGCCGGGACATCCATGAGGCGGTGGAAGAAATCCTGGATGCCGGGCAGTTGAAAGACGTCCGGCAGGCCGAACAATCTCAGGCGCTCGCCTTTCTGACGGAAGAAGATATCGAGCAGGGCATGTTTTTCGGCGGGATCGGTCGGGATGAAATGGTCGTAACCGCCGATCGCCTCGATCTTGCGGCTCTGCGAGCGGAACTTCTTGCGGCGGCTTTTCGCATTGAGCTGCGCCAGCGTCGCCTCGAAATTCTGAAAGAGCGGCAACTGGAAGGAATGGTTCTGGTTTTCGATCGAAGCGAGTGCTGACAGCGGATGTCGCATGCCCCGCCAGACGAGCGGGATATTGTCGAGAACGACCAGATCCGCCTTGTCGGAGAGAGCGAGCCTCAGGCCATAGGCGAAATTCTGCAACTCTTCCGCATCGGGTGGCCCAAGTTCGGCATCGAAGAGACCGGTATTGACGTTGTTGAACCGGTGGCCGAGCAGGCGGGCGATCCGGGCGCGGCGTTCCGACACGATTTCGAGCGGCAGGATGAAAAGCGTGCGGCCATCGACAACGCCCTGGATGATCGCAAGTTCGCTGCGATGCGCTTGAGCCCAGGCGAGACACCAGTCGAAACCCTGATGCAGGGAGTTGTTGGCAAGCCCTTCGAGCCGCCGCCATTCGGTTTCCACGGACCTGAGATCGTCGGTCGAAACGAGCGATAGCTCGGCGAGCCGGACGGTTTTATGACCCTTCGGCGCGTCGAGCGCGTCCTCGACCTGATCTTCGTGGTGGATCTTCCGCTGCTGCATGGCTTTGCCCGCTGATGCCGTTTGGCCGGCAACATAGGGAGAGGGCACCAAAATTCGGTTTACCGGCGGCCCCACGCCCCGCGAAACCGCTGCCGCTGGTTAACCGATGGTAAAGCCGGCTACCCCTTGGGCTTCGGTCCTGCCATCCATTTGATGATCAGCATGGCCGGCAGGATCCAGACGAGGCCGCTGATCAGGAAGTAGAGGAAATGCACCCACCAGGGAGAAGTGGCAAGCAGCAGCGTCGCGAAGGTCGTCGCGGCAAGCGCATAGAAGATCACCAGAATGATGATCAGGATGGTGCCGATAAAACTTCTCAAACGCGGGACCAAAACGTCTTCTCCTATCCGCGACCGCATGCCGCAAAGCGTCGGGGCTTGTTTTGCATGGGTTGATGGGGCAAAGCAACGCGAAATGCTTGATGGATGATTGCCATGTGCCGCGTCCTTTTGGCTTGAGCGACAGGAGCATACCCATGTCGGCAACCGATGCTGTGATCATCGATGTCCTGAACCACACCAAGCGCCGCGAGCGCGACCGCAAGGCCGTGCGTATCTGGCTCGGCGTCGTCGTTTTCACGCTGTTCTGTCTGGTCCTGGTCGGCGGCGCGACGCGGCTGACCGACTCCGGCCTGTCGATCACCGAATGGAAGCCGATCCACGGCGTCATCCCGCCGCTGTCGGCCGAGGAGTGGGACGAGGAATTCCGCCTCTACCAGCGCATTCCGCAATATCAGGAAATCAACAAGGACATGACGGTCGACGAGTTCAAGTCGATCTTCTGGTGGGAATGGGCGCACCGGTTCCTCGCCCGCTCGATCGGCCTGGTCTTCGCCCTGCCGCTGATCTTCTTCTGGCTCACCGGCCGCATCGAAAAACGCCTGCGCGGCCCCCTGGTCGGCTTGCTTGCACTCGGCGGTTTCCAGGGCTTCATCGGCTGGTGGATGGTGTCCTCCGGACTCACCAAGCTGGTCAGCGTCTCGCAATACCGGCTCGCCACCCATCTGGTCATCGCCTGTCTGATCTTCGCCGCCTGCATCTGGATCATGCGCGGGCTGGCGCCCCACAGCCGCGACCTTCCGCCGACGGCTGGATCCAAATGGGCGGCCGGCGGCATCGCCTTCCTCGTCCTCTTCCAGATCTATCTCGGCGCGCTGGTGGCGGGGCTGGATGCCGGCCTTTCCTACAATACCTGGCCGCTGATGGATGGTGCCCTGGTCCCGGGCGATCTCTTCGTCCAGCAGCCCTGGTGGATCAACCTGTTCGAGAACCCGAAGACGGTGCAGTTCGTCCACCGCTGCGGCGCCTATGTTCTCTGGGCCGCGACCCTCGTTCACATGATCGTCTCGCTTCGGCTCGCCCCGGGCTCGACCCACGCCCGCCGTTCCGTCCTGCTCTTCGGGCTGGTGACGGTCCAGGCAATCATCGGCATTTCGACGCTGGTGATGCAGGTGCCGCTCGATCTGGCGCTGACGCACCAGGCTGCCGCGCTGATCGTGCTCGGCTTTGCGGTCGCCCACTGGCGCGGCTTCGTCGGCGAATATCCGCCAGAGACGGCGGTCGTCACGCGGAACTGATCTTCCGCACATTGACAGATACCTGCGAGAGGCGGGCGGATCGATTTCCGTCCGCCTTTTTGCTGCGAAAAATCTGCGGCCCGATGTCGGCCACAGTGTCCGGCGCCCGTCCTTGGGACATAGTTCAAACGGCTTCGGCCAAAGGAGAGGGTAGGGTTATGGCAAGGACAATCGCAATTCTCGTCGCAAGGCTGATCTTCGGCAGCCTGTTCGTCATGGCAACGACGTTCAAGTTTCTCGACATGCAGGCGACGGCTGTCTTCATATCGGGCGCCGGATTTCCGTTTCCGCTGTTCCTCGCTTGGGTCGCGGCGATCTTCGAGGTGGGGCTGGCCCTCGCTTTCCTGACCGGTGCCTTCTTCTCCGAAGCGTCGCTGCTTGCCGGCGTCTACGTCATCTTCCTGGCCTTCGCTTTCCATGGCCCCAGCCATTGGGAAGCCAACCAGGCGGAGTTCGGCTTCTTCGTCGACCACTTCACCTTCCTGGCCGGCCTGCTGTTTGCCGCCGTGCACGGTCCGGGCGAGAAGCTTGCCGTCAATCTGGGTTTGAAGCGGGTGTTTGCTTAGTCTTGAAGCAATACGGTGCCGACGACCGTATCGGCGATCCGTCGGGCGGTTTCGATCCGCCATTCGCCAGGAAAGGAAAAGGGAAGGGAATGCTCTCGGCCATCAGGCCGAAAGCATCAGGTCCATGTTCTGGACGGCCGCACCGGAGGCACCCTTGCCGAGATTGTCGAGCAGGGCCACGAGATTGACATGAGCACCGCCCGGCGTGCCGAACACGAAGAGCTTCATCGTGTCGGTATCGACCAGCTCTTCCGCGTCGACGCGGGCAAGCGCCTTGCTCTCTTCGAGCGGCACGACCGTGACGATATCCTGGCCGGCATAATGCTCGACCAGAACCTTGTGGATGCTCTCCATCGTCGCGCCGTCCTTGAGGTCTTCGAGGAAGAGCGGCACCTGGACGATCATGCCCTGCGCGAAGCGGCCGACCGACGGCGAGAAGATCGGCGCACGGTCGAGCTGACCGTGGATCTTCATCTCCGGCACGTGCTTGTGCTTGAGCGGCAGGCCATAGAGAAAATTGTTGGCCGAGATGGCGTCTTCTCTGGACGGATCTTCCATCTGCGCGATCATCTGCTTGCCGCCGCCGGTATAACCGGAGACCGCATTGACCGTGACCGGATAACCGTCGGGCAGGATGCCGGCGGCACGCAGCGGCCGGATCAGGCCGATCGCGCCGGTCGGATAGCAGCCCGGATTGGCCACATGCCGCGAGGCCTTGATCTTGTCCGCCTGCGCCTTGTCCATTTCCGCAAAGCCATAGGCCCAGGACGGATCGACGCGGAAGGCGGTCGAGGTGTCGATCACCCGTACCTTGTTGTTGCCGGCAAGCATGGTCACGGCTTCCCGCGAGGCATCGTCCGGCAGGCAGAGGATGGCGACATCGGCGCTGTTCAGG
Source organism: Neorhizobium vignae (assembly GCF_000732195.1). Classification (GTDB taxonomy): domain Bacteria; phylum Pseudomonadota; class Alphaproteobacteria; order Rhizobiales; family Rhizobiaceae; genus Neorhizobium; species Neorhizobium vignae. The sequence goes on along the minus strand of NZ_JNNU01000005.1, from coordinate 131,583 downwards.
AGATCCTCGCGCATGGCGGCGTTGCGCCGCTCCGCTTCCGGGATCGACAGCAATTCGACGTCGCGGCGGCCGGCCATGCGGGTGCGGATCTGCAGTCCCGTGGTGCCGTGTTCGCCATCGATGAAGATTTTCGCTGTCATGGTCTTGTCCTGTTAGATCAGTGCCTTGGATTGGATGCCGGATTCAGTTTACCAGCAAGTTGATTTAGAAATTTAACGCAGCCGCGCGGCGTTCCGCGCGAAGTCCGAGCATATACATTGCAACCGTCGCGCCCGCAATGGCGGTGATATCCGCATGGTCATAGGCCGGCGCCACTTCGACGACATCGGCGCCGCGGATATCGAGCGGCCCAAGCTGGCGCAGGACCGACAGGATTTTGGCGCTCGAAGGCCCGCCGGCGACCGGCGTGCCGGTGCCCGGCGCGAAAGCCGGATCGAGGCAGTCGATGTCGAAGGTGAGATAGGCCGGCGTTCCCCCGACGTGATCGAGAATAACCCTGGCGATCTCGGCTGCCGTCATCTCCTCGACCTCATGGCCGTAGAGGAGGCGGATCCCGAAATCTTCCGGCGCGTGGGTGCGGATGCCGACCTGGATCGACCGGGCAGGGTCGATGAGGCCGGACCGCACCGCCCGCGCCACGAAGGAGCCGTGGTCGATACGGCCTTCGTCGTCGAGCCACGTGTCCTGGTGCGCGTCGAACTGCACCAGCGCCATCGGTCCGTGTCTGGCGGCATGCGCTTTCAGCAGCGGCCAGGTCACATAGTGGTCGCCGCCGAGCGTCAACAGGAAGGCACCGCTGTCGAGGATGACATTCGCCTGGGCCTCGATCGCTGCCGGGGTCTTGTGGTGGTTGCCGTAGTCGAGCAGGCAGTCGCCGTAGTCGACGACGGCCATGTCGGCGAAGAGGTCGCGCCGGAACGGATATTGCGGATCGTTGTCGAAGATCGCCGACGCCCGCCGGATCGCCTGCGGTCCGAACCGGGCGCCTGGCCGGTTGGAGGTCGCGGCATCGAAGGGGATGCCCCAGACGACCGTATCGACGCCCTCCAGATCCTTGCTGAAGCGGCGGCGCATGAAGGACAGCGCGCCGGCAAAGGTCGGGTCCGATGCGGCCGAGGTCAGGCTTTTTGCGGTGAAGGCATGGTCGATCGACTTTTCTGCCATGGCGTCCTTCCATCGTTGGGTGGCGGGACGTTGGACAATAAGGGCAGACAAGGCAAGTCCGGACGAAACAAAATGCCTTCCGTTTCAGGAAGCCTTGGCTTCGAATGCCGGTGCAAAATCCCCAAGCGCCTTGGCTTCCCTGATGCGCGCGCCGATATCCTCCTCGATGATCGATTCCAGCTGCGCAAAGCTGTCGATGACATAGTAGATCGGCTGGACGATATCGATGCGATAGGGGGTCCTGAGCACCGTCATCAGATCGAAGGGCCGGAATTCGGCCTCACGGCCTTCCATAGCGGCCCGCGTCTCGTTGGGAGAGGAGACGATGCCGGCGCCGAAGCAGCGGCGTCCTTGCGGCGTGTCGATCAGACCGAATTCGACGGTGAACCAGAAGATCCTGAACAGGTGCCAGGAATATTCCTTCCCGAGCCCCACGGCCTTTTCGCCGAAGCGGCGAACGAAATGGGCATAACTCCGGTTGGTGAGGAGCGGGCAGTGGCCGAAGACCTCATGGAAGATATCCGGTTCCTCGATGTAGTCGATGTGTTCGCGGCGGCGGATGAAGGTCGCCAGCGGAAACTTGCCCTGCGACAGCAATTCGTAGAAACGCGACGGTGGAATGAGGGCGGGGACGCCCTCCACGCCGAATCCGGTTGTCTCGTTGAGGCGCCGGTCGACATCGCCAAGCTGGGGAACCTTGTCCGGCTTCAGCCCCAGCGCCTTGACCCCGTCCAGATATTCCCGGCAGGCCTTGTCGGCCAGAAGCCTCATCTGGCGCTGGTAGAGTTCGCTCCAGATCAGGTCTTCCTCACTTGTGTAGTGATAGATGCCGTCTGCATCCGGCAGGTTTGCCGTGTAGGTGCTTTGCTTGGCCATCAGCGCCCTCCCGTTCGGTGATGAAATAAGCCGGGTGCTCCAGCCGCCGGCTGTCAGATCATCATTATATCTCCGAAAGCGCGGGTAATCATTTCAGCTTTGCCGGATTGAGCGTAAATAATGAGAGGATATTTCGGGAGGAGATGCCGTCATGAAAGAAAACCTGCAGGCCGCCCGCAAGCTTCTGCAGCTCGTGCAGGCGGGGGATGGTTCGTCGCTGGCCGAACTGGCGGAGAAGGCCGGCATGTCGCAAAGCACCGCCTGGCGGAAGATCCAGGAACTGGAAGCCGAGGGCGTCATTCGAAAGCGGGTGGCACTTCTCGATCCGGCAAAGCTCGACCTCAAGCTCTGCATCGTCGCTCATGTGACGCTGGAGGACCACCACGAGGAGGCGATCGAGGCCTTTGCCACGGTCGTGCGCGACCGGCCGGAGATCATGGAGTGTTACGCGCTGTCCGGGACATTTGACTATATGCTGAAGATCCGGGCGCGCGACGTCGAAGCCTACGAGGCTTTCATGACCCGCCACCTGATGCGCAATCCGCATGTGCGCAACGTGGTCTCCAGCTTTGTCCTGCGCGAACTGAAATCGACCACCGAGCTACCGATCTGAGAAAGTCCGCAAACGAAAAAGGCGGAGCCGAAGCCCCGCCTTTTGCAAGTCTGAAACCAGAAGCGATTAACGCTTGGAGAACTGGAAGGAGCGGCGGGCCTTTGCCTTGCCGTACTTCTTACGCTCGACGACGCGGCTGTCGCGGGTCAGGAAGCCACCCTTCTTGAGCACGCCGCGAAGGCCCGGCTCGAAGTAGGTGAGTGCCTTGGAGACGCCGTGACGAACGGCGCCGGCCTGGCCGGAGAGACCGCCACCGGTGACGGTCGCGACGATGTCGAACTGGCCGGTGCGGGCAGCGGCGATAACCGGCTGCTGCAGGATCATCTGCAAGACCGGGCGGGCGAAGTAGGTCGAGAAGTCACGGCCGTTGACCGTGATCTTGCCGGTGCCGGCCTTGACCCAGACGCGGGCGACGGCGTTCTTGCGCTTGCCGGTCGCGTAGGAGCGGCCGAGGCTGTCGACCTTGCGGACATAGACCGGAGCGGCAGCTTCGGAAGCCGGCGCGAGGTCCTTCAGGGAGGAAAGATCGGCCATTATCAGGCGCTCCTTACGTTCTTGCTGTTCAGCGATGCCACGTCGAGAGCGACCGGCTGCTGTGCTTCATGGGGATGGTTGGAACCGGCATAAACGCGCAGGTTCTTCATCTGGCGACGGCCGAGCGGACCACGGGGAACCATGCGCTCGACAGCCTTCTCGATGACACGCTCCGGGAAGCGGCCTTCGATGATCTGGCGCGCAGTGCGCTCCTTGATGCCACCCGGGTAACCGGTGTGCCAGTAATAGGTCTTGTCGGAATACTTCTTGCCGGTGAGGACGCACTTTTCCGCATTGATGATGATGACGTTGTCGCCATCGTCGACGTGCGGGGTGAAGGTGGCCTTGTGCTTGCCGCGGAGCCGGTTGGCGACGATGGTGGCGAGGCGACCGACAACGAGGCCTTCGGCATCGATGATCACCCACTTCTTCACCACCTCTGCAGGCTTCTGAACGAAGGTTGACATGTCTTTAGCTCTTTCTTCTAGGACCCGTGACATCCGAAACCTTCGAATGCAGGGCGTTTCTTGTTGCTTGGATTGCCATGGCCGAAGCCGGCAAAAAGAAAGCGGGCCGAGAAGGTCCGCGATCTGGGCGGCTTATACCGAGGGAGGCCGAAAGCGTCAAGGTGACGGTTCTGCGCCGCTGAAAAATAGAACAAGCAAAATCAATGACTTATGAGTGTGGTTATATGATACCACACTTTTTCTGAATGAAATCCGGACGCAGTTGATGCCGGAATGCTGGTTTTGCTCACCGTAGCCGTTGAGCGGAGCGCTCGGCCGCTGGCCGGGAGAGAGAGACGTTGATTTGCGTGGTGATGGGAAAGAAAACCCATCACCATACCGGGTGCCATCCGGCGATCGTCCTCCCGAAACGCTCGGGAAGACCCCTGACCCAGAAGGCGATCTGCGTCTTTCATTTCGCGTATCGATTGTCCGCTCTACATTCTGGAGTTGTGTGGATCGAAACATGGCAGGCGGGGCGCCGATTGGAAGAGCGGACGCTTTTTGAAGGTTTTAGGAGGGGTTTTGCCGCATGGGTAGCTGTCAGATACTCACGTTTTACCGGTGCGTGGTATGAAAAAGGAAAAATGACAAATGTTCGGAAAATAATTTTGCCTACCAAAATCTAGTAGCACTTTCTAATTCAACCATAAGATGGTGCTAATATGCGCGTGTACAAAAAGGGGGTAATCCACGAACATGCGCAGAACATGGCGCGTGGAGAATTCTCGAATTTTGGAGTCAAGAAGCGGCCTAAAATCTCAGGCAGCCTGCCTGGAGAGGAAAACAATCTTCGGGATCGGGTCTTCTTTTGCAGGCGCGAACGGGGCAACTCGGCGTGTCGGCCGTCGGCACGGTCACCCGGTCGGCGAACTCATGGCCGTCGCAGTAGCCGCTGTCGATGACATAGCGGTCGTAGAGCGTCATCCGCGCCTTGTTGCGGGACGGGTAACGCAGGATCACCGCGCCCTCCCGGCCGATCGCCCGCTGTACGGCAGCGCAGGACATGCCGGTTGAATTGTAACGGGATATCGCGGCGGCCGGCTCGCCGGAGAGGAGGGTGCCGGAGGCAATGATAGCAAGACAGCCGAGAAATTTTTTCATGATCCTCATCCTTTTTGACGAGACGCGGACTTACATAGCGCAGAAACATTGCGCCGCCAGTGGCGCACTATTGCGGGAGCTGTCATGAACCACGACCGTTACGACAACGCCTATATCGCCGATATCCTGAAGAGCACCAGGACCATTGCACTGCTCGGCGCATCTCCTAACCCCGACAGGCCGAGCAATCGGGTCATGGGGTTTCTGCTTTCCAAGGGCTATACGGTGTTTCCGGTCAATCCCGGCCAGGCGGGCAAACAGATCCTCGGCCAGACCGTCTACAGGACGCTGGCGGACGTGCCGCAGCCGGTCGATATGGTCGACGTCTTTCGGGCGGCCGAGTATCTGGACGGCGTGGTCGACGAGGCGATCGGGCTTGAAACCAGGCCGAAGGTCATCTGGGGTCAGCTGAGCGTTCGTGACGACAAGGCCGCCGAAAAGGCGGAAGCGGCCGGCATCAAGGTCGTCATGGACCGCTGCCCGGCGATCGAATATCCCCGCCTGGTTGCCTGAGACGACCGTCCGGGCGGGCTATTTGGAGAGCAGTTCCGGTCGGCTGCGCATGTCGTCGAGCAGCTCGGCGTTGCCGCAATAGCTTGCGAAGTCGGCGGCGGCGCTGCCGTCGGCGAGTTCGCGCCGACAGCGGGTCTTCTCGCCGCAATGGACACAGGTGATGTGCATGTCGCGGAATTCCGCCGGCTCTTCCAGCCTGGCTTCCTCCGGATCGATGTTGAGCAGCTTCATCAGCGCCAGCATCTCGTCGGCCGCATGCGGACCTTTGGCGATGAGCTCGCGCAGTTCCTGCTCCGACAAGGCGTTGTCCTGCGCCAGCAGCTTGACGGTTTCGTCGTCGAGGCTGGCAAGAAGCTTGGCTTCGTTGATCGCCGCCCACGTGGCGGAACACCAGCGCTTCAGCCTGCCGGTGAGATTTTCCGGGGTGGGATCAAGGGTGGGAATTGTATTGTCCATCGCAATCTCCTCTCTATTTCTTCAGAGGATAGATTCCGGAGAACGATATACCTTGATTGCGATCAACCGCCGGGGTCTGCTGGTGCGCGAACAACCATGCGCCATTTGAAGGGGAGGGACTAAAATGCCGACACTCAATCCGGGGTTTTCGACGCTGGCGGTGCATGCGGGCGCGCAGCCCGATCCGACGACCGGCGCTCGGGCGACGCCGATCTACCAGACGACGTCTTTCGTCTTCAACGATGCGGACCACGCCGCTGCCCTTTTCGGCCTGCAGCAGTTCGGCAATATCTACACCCGCATCATGAACCCGACCCAGGCGGTGCTGGAAGAGCGGGTGGCGGCGCTTGAAGGCGGCACTGCGGCGCTCGCGGTGGCCTCGGGCCATGCGGCTCAGATGCTGACCTTCCACACGATCATGCAGCCCGGCGACAATTTCATCGCCGCGCGAAAGCTCTATGGCGGCTCCATCAACCAGTTCGGCAATGCGTTCAGGAGTTTTGACTGGCAGGTGCGCTGGGCCGATACCGACGATCCGGCAAGCTTCGAGGCCGGCATCGACGAGCGTACCCGCGCGATCTTCATCGAGAGCCTCGCCAATCCCGCCGGCACGTTCGTGGACATCGCGGCGATTGCCGAGGTTGCGCAAAGACGCGGCATTCCGCTGATCGTCGACAACACGATGGCGACCCCCTATCTCGTCCGCCCGCTCGAACACGGCGCGGATATCGTCATCCATTCGCTGACCAAGTTCATGGGCGGCCACGGCAATTCCATGGGCGGCGTGATCGTTGACGGGGGCACGTTCAACTGGTCGAAATCTGGCAATTACCCGATGCTCTCGGAACCGCGCGCAGAATATGGCGGCGTCGTCCTCTATCAGGCTTTCGGCAATATCGGCTTCGCCATCGCCTGCCGCGTGCTGGGCCTGCGCGATATCGGGCCTGCGATCTCGCCCTTCAACGCCTTCATGATCCTGACCGGCATCGAAACGCTGCCATTGCGCATGCAGAAACATTGCGACAATGCCGCCGCTGTCGCGAAATGGCTGAAGGCGCATCCGAAGGTCGCCTGGGTCAGCTATTCCGGCCTCGAAGACGACCCGAACCACGCCCTGCAGATGCGATATTCGCCGAAGGGTGCCGGCGCGGTCTTCACCTTCGGCGTCACGGGCGGCTACGAGGCGGGCAAGACGCTCGTTGAAGGCCTGCAGCTGTTCTCCCACCTCGCCAATATCGGCGACACCCGTTCGCTGGTCATCCACCCGGCCTCGACGACGCACCGGCAGTTGAGCGAAGAACAGCAGATCGCCGCCGGCGCCGGGCCGGACGTGGTGCGCCTGTCGATCGGCATCGAGGACGCCGCCGACATCATCGCCGACCTCGACCAGGCCTTGTCGAAGATCTGAGAGAAGGGATAACAGCGCTGGTGAGGCGACGAATCCGCCGTCAATCGTCCGCCGGAAGCCGGTGGCAAAGGGGACCCAACAATGAGCGCCTGGATCAAATTCGACCTCTCGTCCATCGCGCCGGAAGAGGGCGCCCCGGCACCGGACAGGCTGGTCTCCGGCACCCCGACATTCCGCACCTGGAACGTCGAGGAAGCCGACGGCGGGCTCTATGCCGGCATATGGGAAGCGACGCCCGGCAAATGGCGGATCGTTTATGAGGAGTGGGAATATTTCCACATCCTCTCCGGTCATTCGATCGTCACCGAGGAGGGCGGCGCGGCGGTCCACCTGAAGGCGGGCGACAGCATGATCCTCAGACCAGGCTTCAAGGGAACCTGGGAAGTCGTTGAAACGACTCGCAAGGATTATGTGATCAGGGTCTGAGGGGCGAGACTGCCGACCTTTCAGTCATCCCGCTTGAAGGCCTTCGCGAATTCGCCCGACGAAATGAACGCCAGCGTGCGTCGCAATTCCTCCGACTTTTCCTTGCCGAATGCCTCGTCGAAGCGGTCCTGGGCGATCTGCCAGCGGGCGGTGAGGTCGCGCTGCGTGGCTGCGCCTGCCTCCGTCAGACGCACGCGTTTGGCGCGGCGGTCCTGGGCATCGGGCTCCAGCTCCACCAGTCCGTCGCGGATCAACGGCTTCAGCGTATGGCCGAGCGCCGAGAGGTCCATGACCATCGCCTCCGCGAGGTTTTTCAACGTGGGCTCGTTGGATCTGGCGATCTGCGACAGCAGGGAGAACTGCGTTCCTTTGAGGCCTGTATCGCCCATTGCATCCTCGTAGAGCTGGCCGAGATGCCGCGAGGCACGGCGCACTGCGGTATTGTTGCAGTGAAGCCAGACGCCGTCTTCGTTCTGCCCCTGCCTGTCCTGCTTGTCTTTGTCCGTCATGTCTCGTTCCGATCCTGTCGCGGGACAATGCCCGCTTTTGGCTGGCCCTTCCACTCCGATGAAAAATTTGCGGCCGCCCCTTGCAGCTTCAAATCGTGCCTTTCATATATAGTGGCATATACCAGTAAATTCCAGATGCCGGAAACGCCGGCCAGAATCCCAGCCAAAACCAAAGGAGATGGACCATGACCAATACCTCGAAACTCGGAACCGCACTCGTGACCGGCGCATCGTCGGGCATCGGCGCGACCTATGCGGAAAAGCTCGCCAGGCGCGGCTATGACCTCGTCCTCGTCGCCCGTGACGCGGATCGCCTGAAGGCGCTTGCCGCCCGGCTGTCGCAGGAACATGGCATCAAGGCAGACGTGCTGCGCGCCGACCTCAGCCAGCGTGCCGATGTGGTCGTGGTCGACAAGCGCCTGCGCGAGGACGGTTCGATCACGCTCTTCGTCAACAATGCCGGTATCGGCCCGAAGGGTCCGCTGCTGAAGGCCGATCTGGATTATCTCGACCAGATGGTCGATCTCAACGTCACCGCCGCCAATCGTCTCGCTGTTGTGGCAGCCCAGGCCTTTGCCGCCCGGGGCAAGGGCGCCATCGTCAACATCGCCTCCGCCGTCGCACTCGCCGCAGAATTCTTCAGCGGCACCTATGCCGCCAGCAAGGCCTTCGTGCTTGCTCTGACGGAAGCGCTGGCTTCCGAGCTGAAGGACACCGGCGTCACGATCCAGGCAGTCCTGCCGGGCTATACCCGCACCGAAATCTTCGATCGCGTCGGCGGCTCGATGGATGGTCTCGACCCGAACACGGTCATGGAAGTGGGCGACCTCGTCGATGCGGCGCTTGCCGGCCTGGACCGCGGCGAACTCGTCACCATGCCGTCGCTCGCCGATACGCAGCTTTATGGCACGTACACGGCCGCTCGAGGCGAGCTGCGTCCCTACCTGTCGCTCAACAAGCCTGCGGCCCGGTACGGCGTTGCCGCCGAGGCTTGATCGCAAGAAATGACCTGCGCAACAGCGGCAGACGTCCGCAGTTGCGCAGTGATATTTCGCAGATTTTTCAGCGGCTTACGCGAGCGTTCTGATTCACTTCCGATAAGCCGTCCCACGCCTGTCACCAGGCGAGGTCCAGTCTCTCCAGCCCGTGGAAATGGTAGACGTCCTTGACCACCGGCGGCGCGGCGATCCGCATCCCGGGCAGCCGCCGGAAGAGGATCGGCAGCACGGTGTTGAGTTCCAGCCTTGCAAGCGGCGCGCCGATGCAGAAATGGATGCCGGCGCCGAAGGAGAGGTTTTGGGCTTCCTGCCGGTCGGGCTTGAAGGTCAGCGGATCGGAAAACTTCTGCGGATCGAGATTGGCGGCGGCGAGGATGAGGCTCACCTTGTCGCCGCGCCTGAAGCTGAGGCCGTCGATCTCGACGTCCTCGAGCGCCCAGCGCTGGAAGATATGCACCGGTGCACAGATGCGCAACGTCTCCTCCACCGTTCGCTCGGTCGCCGTCTCGTCGCGAAAAAGGTCTGCCGGCTGAAGGCCGCTCTCCAGGATCACCCGCACCGAATTGCCGATCTGATGCACCGTCGCCTCGTGGCCGGCATTGAGCAGCACGATGGTCGTCGAGACCAGTTCGTCGTCGGTGAGATACTGGCCCTTATGCTCCGTGTGGATCATGTGGGTGAGGAGATCTTCGCGCGGCTCCCGTCGGCGTTCCGCGATCAGGCCTTTGACATAGTCGGAAAATTCCTTGGCTGCCCGGTCGGCAGCATGTTCGTCGTCCTCGGTCCGTTTGAACATGTACATGCCGACATAGGCATGTGACCATTTGAGAAGCTGCGGCCCCATCTCGTCCGGGATGCCGATCATCCTTGCGATCATCGTGACCGGGATGATGTCGGCGAAGGAGGAAAGCAATTCCGTCTCGCCTTGGGCCTCAAACCCGTCGATCAGCCTTTCGGCAAGTTCTGCGATCTCCGGCCGGAGCCTTTCGATATGCCGCGAGACAAAAGCGCGGTTGACGAGCGTGCGAAGCCGGGTGTGCTCGGGCGGCTCGAGCTCCAGCAGCGAATACCGCTCGGCGAGATCGAAGCTTTCGAGATGAGCCAGGGGCTCGGGCAGGCCGAGTTCCTCCCGGCTGGCGATATGCAGGATCTGGCGTCCGAACCGTCGGTCGCGCAGCAGCCCGTTCACATGGTCGTAGCCGGTGAAGAACCATTGCCGCTGCTCTTCCCAGAAGAAGGTCGGGCAATGTTCGTGGAGGAGGGCGTAGACGCGGTTCGGGTCGCTGTAGAAGGCCGGGTTGCGGCCGTCGAGCGAGACGAGGCGGGTTGTGGGATCGATGCGAAGGACGTCGGGTAAAACGGTCATGTCCCGAGACCTAGCGAATTTCAGCCTGTCGGGAAAGTGGGCCGAATTGACGCAATTCAAGATTGCGCGCATGGTCGGTCACGCACCGGGATTTCGGGGCTTTGGGAGGGGATAAATGAAGCTGTCGTCTCGCGAATACAAGCTGACGCTGCACGCGCGGGAGTTCGCCGGCGACGAAGCCGCCTGCCATTCGAAGGCGGCGGATTTCTGGACGGACACGGTCAATCGGCTGGGCGATGCCGGGATCGCGGCAAGTGGCAAACTGGATCTTTCGGAACCGGACAAGCAGCGAAACGTGTTTTTCCTGGATACGCAGGACAAGGCCCTCTACGAGCGCTCGGACCTTGTTTTCCGCCTGCGGCGGCCAGTCGCCTCTAAGGGCGATTGGGATGCGACGCTGAAATTCCGCCATGGAGACCGTCTGCTTGCCGGAGGGCAGGCGTTCCTGCTGCGGGAGGGGCACGGACGAGGCAAGTTCGAAGAGGACGTCAAGGCGGTTCCGCGATCCGGATTGCCGGGCTTCTGGGCGCTTTTCAGCCGCTCCGTCGAGGCCGGGTTCGGCCCCCGAAAGGAACTTCTGACCGTCGGCGACTGCCTTGCCCCTTTCGAGAAACTCGACGGTGGGTCGCTGCCGCCGCTGAAGGAAAAGGTTCAGACCGTTTCGGGCTTGAAAGTGACCGAGCACGTCTTCGAGGACGGCTGGCTGGGCCTCTCGAAAAAGGTGGAGGCCGAGTGCGCGTTGATCCTGTGGTGGAAGGAAGAGGAAGCGCTGGCGCCGATCGCCGCCGAATTCAGCTTTCGTTTCCCGCTCGATGACGGCGAGGCGGACGCCAAGGTCGTCCGCAACGCATGGACGGCGATGAGCGTGCTCAGCGGTTCGCCGTTCGTCGATCCGAAAGGCAGGACGAAGACGGCGCTCGTCTACGGCGCCGATTGATCATTCCCCGACCGCCACGCCCTCGCGGCGCGGGTCGGCGCTGCCGGCCAGTCCGTTTGCGGTGATCTCGACCGCGTGCAGGCCGGAATTCATCTCACCGGGCTTCACCTCGTAACCCAGTGCCTTCAAAGGCTCGGCAAGCTTTTCGGCCCCGGTGCCGGCCTCGATCTCGTAAGGCCCGAAACGGTTGATGAAATGCGGCTGGGCGACGATCTGCTCCACCGGCATGCCCCAGTCGATATAGGCGATCAGCGCCTGGGCGACGTAGCCGATGATCTGGCTGCCGCCGGGCGAACCGATCGCCAGCAGCGGCTTGCCGTCCTTCATCACGATCGTCGGCGCCATCGAGGAGCGCGGCCGCTTGCCCGGCTCGACCCGGTTGGCGACGGGCAGGCTGCCGTCATGGGTCTTGAAGGAGAAGTCGGTGAGCTCGTTGTTGAGCAGGAAGCCGTTGGTCATCAGCCGCGAGCCGAAACCGCTTTCGATCGTCGTGGTCATCGAGACGACGTTGCCCTCTCTGTCGACGATGACGAAATGGCTGGTGGAGGGCATCTCGATCGCGGCGTCGCGGCCGAACAGCAGCGCATGGTCCCATTCCGGCTCACCGGCCTTCACCTGGTCGGGGCCAAGAGCTTTCGTGCCGTCGAGCAGGCCGGCGCGCCTGCCGAGATAGTCCTTCTTCAAAAGGCCCTTGATCGGCAAGGGCTGGAAATCCGGGTCGGCCAGGTAGCGCTCGCGGTCCGCAAAGGCGAGGCGCTGCGCGTCGCCGATGATCCGCCAGCTCTCGGCATTCTGATGCCCAAGGGCCTTGATGTCGAAATTCTCGATCAGCCCAAGCATCTGGCCGACCGCGACCGCGCCGGAGGAGGGCGGACCCATGCCGCAGACGTCGAGTGCGCGATAGGTGGCGCAGACCGGCTCGCGTTCCTTGACGCGATAGTTGGCGAGGTCGGCGAGCGACAGGACGCCGGGATTGCCCGGCGCTTCGCGCACAGTCTTGACGATCGCCTCGGCGATCGGCCCTTTGTAGAAGGCATCCGCGCCGCCGGTCGCAATCGCCTTCAGCGTTTCGGCATAGGCAGGGTTCTTGAGCACCGTGCCGGCTTTCAGCGGGGCGCCTGAGGCGTCGTAGAAGTAACCCCTCGGACCATCGTGTTTCTTCAGCCGGTCGCCGTCGGCGGCGATCAGCGACGCCAGACGGGGAGAGACCTGGAAACCGTCGGCGGCAAGCTTCTCCGCCCGTTCGAACAGGCTCGCCCAGTCGGCCTTGCCGTAGCGCTTATGGACTTCGGAGAGGAGGCGCACGGTGCCTGGCGTGCCGACCGAACGGCCGCCGACCACCGCGTCCATGAATTTCAGCGGCTGGCCCTGCGCATCGAGGAACAGTTTTGGCGTCGCCTCCATTGGCGCCGTCTCGCGGCCGTCGAAGGTGGTGAGCTTGTTGGATGCCGCATCGTAATAGACGAGAAAGGAGCCGCCGCCGAGGCCGGAGCTCTGCGGCTCGACGAGGCCGAGCACGGTCTGCACCGCGATCAGGGCGTCGATCGCATTGCCGCCGCTGGCGATCACGTCGCGCCCGGCTTCAGCCGCCAGCGGATTGGCGGCGGCGACCATGAAATTTTTCGTCTCGACGCGCTTGGCGGACGCAAACCCCGTTGCCCGCTCCGGCGCCACGGTATCGGACGCCTGCTGCGCAAGCGCCGTACCGGCCGAAAACATCGAGACGGAAAGCAGCGAGGAAAGAAAAATGCCCGCGAAAAGTCCGATCCCCGAAAATCCTGCCCGCATGACGCACCCTCCGCGTTTTATCCCTGCGGACGAATGTGGGTTTCAGGATGAAGAGGACAAGAGGAGGTCAGCGCTTGCCGAGCGATGCCAGGCGTTTGAGAGCTGCGACCTGGTGGCTGGCGCGCACGTCGGCCGGTGCCTCGTCCTTACCCTGACGGTCGACGGCCGGGACGACCGAGGCGTCGGTGCCGGTATCGATCGCGGTGCGATCGCGACCGCTCTCCTTTGCGGTATAGAGCGCCCGGTCCGCGGCGCTGAGCAGAAGATCGAGGTCGGCGGTTCCGGCGCCCGCAAGCGCGATGCCGGCACTGACGGTGACCGTGATATTGTGTTCGCCCGTGACGATGGTCTGGCGTTTCAGCGTGAGGCGGATCGCCTCGGCGATGCTGGCGGCCTCGATCATGTCGCTGACGCGCAGGATGGAGGCGAATTCCTCGCCACCCATGCGGCCGAAGAAGCCGCGGCCACGCAGCGAGGTCTGGCCGACCTGCGAAAAGGCGACCAGCACCGAATCGCCTGCCTGATGGCCGCAGCGGTCGTTGATCTGCTTGAAGTTGTCGAGGTCGAAATGCAGCAGCGCGATCAGCGGTTTCTCTTCGTTCTCGAGTTTTTTCAAGGCATGGAACTGGTCGATCAGGCCGCGCCGGTTGAGAACGCCGGTCAGCGGGTCGGTGACGGCAAGCGTCTTGAGTTTTTCTTCCGAACGCTCGGTCAGCAGTTTGGCGCCGGTCATGACGATGGCGATGAAGCAGACTGCCGCCGGGAAAAGCAGCCAGGCGGAGTGCGGTGACACGCCGATGGTTTTCGCCTCGCCGGCGACCACCAGAACGGCGACGACGCCGTTTGCGCAGAATTGTACGGCGACGAAGGCCGCAAGCATCCGTCGCGTCGTCCTCGACGCGCCGTGGTTCCTGAGGAGGATGTAGATCATGATCGCATGGCCGACCATCGTCGCGACATTATGGAGAGCCACCCGGTGGGCGAAGTTCTCGCGTATCGGATAAAGGAACATGCCCGCCACCCAGAGGAGCGCCGGGATGGCGATATAGGCTTCCACGGGCTTCCGGTCGAACTGCAGGAGGCCGGCGATCCACAACCCGACACCGGCGAGCACCAGCGTGTTGGCGACCTGGATGGAGACGAAATCGGGGATGTCGCCGCGCAACGCGACCAGGATGACGCCGATCCCGTGCAGCGCAAAACCGCTGCCCCAGCTCAGGTAGAAGCGGTCCCGCTCGTAATACCAGCGTGAGCACAGGAGGACGGCAAGCGTCAGCGCCTCCGCCGCCCAGATCATCAGGCCCGTTAAAATATCCACCCGAAACTCCACTACTCGATGTCGAGCGGGGTGAGCATGACACGCAGTCTTTAAGACGACGTTGCAGCGAATCGCGGAAAATCCTGGGTCTGGCCGGTCGCGGCGGAATTTTCGAGACGATCTTCACGCCTGCTTTACCCTGATCGCGCAAAAACCTGTGCCATCAGGGAAAACGGTGCCTCTGCCGGCTGTGATCCGAGGAGAATCGTAATAGCGGTCAGCCTCGCGCATCCCCGGGCAGTTAAGGATATCGGATGCTCCGTCTTGAAGTACCGGGCGTTGACACTCTATGTAGGGATGACCCATTCCATTTGATTCCGGAGCGCTTATCCGCCTTCGGCAAGTGCTTGACAAAGGACGGACATGAGAAATCCAGTTGATACCGCAATGGCCTTGGTGCCGATGGTCGTCGAACAGACCAATCGCGGTGAGCGCTCCTACGACATCTATTCGCGTCTTCTGAAAGAGCGCATCATCTTCCTGACGGGCCCCGTCGAAGATTATATGGCGTCGCTGATCTGCGCCCAGCTTCTCTTCCTCGAAGCGGAAAACCCGAAGAAGGAAATCGCCCTCTACATCAATTCCCCCGGCGGCGTCGTCACCGCCGGCATGGCGATCTACGACACGATGCAGTTCATCAAGCCGGCGGTTTCGACGCTCTGCATCGGCCAGGCCGCCTCCATGGGCTCGCTGCTCCTGTGCGCCGGCGAGAAGGGCATGCGCTTTGCAACCCCGAACTCGCGCATCATGGTGCACCAGCCCTCCGGCGGCTTCCAGGGCCAGGCGTCCGATATCGAGCGCCATGCCCGTGACATATTGAAGATGAAAAGACGTCTTAACGAGGTCTACGTGAAGCATACGGGCCGCACGCTGGAGGAAGTCGAAAAGACCCTCGACCGCGACCATTTCATGACGGCCGACGAAGCCCAGGATTGGGGCGTCATCGACAAGATCCTGACATCGCGTCAGGAAATGGAAGGTGGCTCCGGAGACTGAGTCTGATGGCGGGACCTGTGCACCTCACCCCGATGTGAGCAAAAAGGGGTTTCAAGTCGCACGGAAAGCGCTATTAGTACTTATTAATGCTGTGTTGAACTTTTATGACATAGCATTCGTTTCTTAGGGGTTTCGTTGCCGCTGATCCCGCATGATATGCGCAGGATCGGTAGAGTACCCTTAAGGCAAGGCAGGCGCGCAAGGCCCGTCGGGCGCGCGCCGGCAAGCGGTAGAGTGGACCGCGCCCGTTTTGACGTGAGTGCGGAGTGCTGGAAGGAAAGTGATATGAGCAAAGTCAGCGGCAGCAACGGCGGCGACTCCAAGAATACCCTGTATTGCTCTTTCTGCGGAAAGAGCCAGCACGAAGTCCGGAAGCTGATTGCCGGGCCGACCGTATTCATCTGCGATGAATGCGTCGAACTGTGCATGGACATCATCCGCGAAGAGAACAAGACCTCGATGGTCAAGTCCCGCGACGGCGTGCCCACGCCTCAGGACATCATCAAGGTTCTCGACGAATACGTCATCGGCCAGAAGCAGGCCAAGCGCATCCTGTCGGTCGCGGTGCATAACCACTACAAGCGCCTGGCGCACGCCTCCAAGGGCGGCGACGTCGAGCTTGCGAAGTCGAACATCATGCTCGTCGGCCCGACCGGTTGCGGCAAGACCTATCTTGCCCAGACGCTCGCCCGTATCATCGACGTTCCCTTCACGATGGCCGATGCCACGACGCTGACCGAGGCCGGCTATGTCGGCGAGGACGTCGAAAACATCATCCTGAAGCTCCTGCAGGCTGCGGACTACAATGTCGAGCGCGCCCAGCGCGGCATCGTCTATATCGACGAAGTCGACAAGATCTCCCGCAAGTCGGACAACCCGTCCATCACGCGCGACGTGTCGGGCGAGGGCGTCCAGCAGGCATTGCTGAAGATCATGGAAGGCACGGTTGCCTCGGTCCCGCCGCAGGGCGGCCGCAAGCATCCGCAGCAGGAATTCCTGCAGGTCGACACGACGAACATCCTGTTCATCTGCGGCGGCGCCTTTGCAGGTCTCGACAAGATCATCTCGGCCCGCGGCGAAAAGACCTCGATCGGCTTCGGCGCCTCCGTGAAGTCCGCGGAAGACCGCCGCGTCGGCGAAGTCCTGCGCGAACTGGAGCCGGAAGATCTGGTGAAGTTCGGCCTCATCCCGGAATTCATCGGTCGTCTGCCGGTTCTGGCGACGCTGGAAGACCTCGACGAGGATGCGCTGATCCAGATCCTGTCCGAGCCGAAGAACGCGCTGATCAAGCAGTACCAGCGCCTGTTCGAGATGGAAGACGTCGATCTGACCTTCCACGAGGATGCCCTGCGCGAGATCGCCAAGCGGGCGATCACCCGCAAGACCGGCGCCCGCGGCCTGCGCTCGATCATGGAGAAGATCCTTCTCGACACCATGTTCGAACTGCCGACGCTCGAAGGCGTGCGCGAAGTGGTCATCTCGGACGACGTCGTGCGTGGAAACGCCCGGCCGCTCTACATCTATGCCGACCGGCAGGATGAAAAGGCGAACGTTTCGGCCTGATCCGCCCGCTCCGGACCGCACCATGCCAGAAGAGGCCCTGTCGGGGCCTCTTTTTTATGTTGGTGGATAGCCTTGCTTATTTTGTTTTTTCCACCATTTTTGCCTCGCGAAGAATTGCACCATAATCGTCTTGCATTAGAGACGGTGCGGGAAGATCATCGACGTTCGGACTGCTTCGCCTGCAAGTGATCGCAGATTGGCAGTTCCAGTGAATCGCGTCCCGTGTCCTTGGCGTTCTGCGTGGCGTAGTGTGCGCACGCTTTGTAATACCCCTGTCACAATCCTATGCGGCGGCGGCCTTGCAAGGCTTGAAATCAAATTTCGAAAACTCCACTTTGGGCGAGAGTGAAGTGCCCGGGTGATTTACCCGGGACGTATCCCGGAAACGGGACGATGGAAAGGAAATGAAATGACGAATTCAACGTCTGCGACGCCTGGTAGCGAAACCTATCCGGTGCTGCCGCTGCGCGACATTGTGGTCTTTCCGCATATGATCGTGCCTTTGTTCGTCGGACGGGAGAAGTCTATTCGCGCGCTCGAAGAGGTGATGGGTTCCGACAAGCAGATCATGCTGGTCACCCAGATCAACGCCGGCGACGACGATCCCGAACCCTCGGCAATCTACAAGGTCGGCACCGTCGCCAACGTGCTGCAGCTCCTGAAGCTGCCCGACGGCACCGTCAAGGTTCTGGTCGAGGGCCGCTCGCGCGCCAAGATCGACGGCTATACCGACCGTGAAGAATTCTACGAGGCGACGGCGAGCGTTCTTGCCGAACCCGACGAGGATGCGGTCGAAGTCGAAGCCCTGTCGCGCTCCGTGGTTTCCGAGTTCGAAAACTACGTGAAGCTCAACAAGAAAATCTCCCCGGAAGTGGTGGGCGCCGCAAGCCAGATCGAGGACTATTCGAAGCTGGCCGATACGGTCGCGTCGCATCTGTCGATCAAGATCACCGAAAAGCAGGAAATGCTGGAGACGGTTTCCGTCAAGCTGCGCCTCGAAAAGGCGCTCGGCTTCATGGAAGGCGAAATCTCGGTTCTGCAGGTCGAGAAACGAATCCGCTCGCGTGTAAAACGCCAGATGGAGAAGACCCAGCGCGAGTACTACCTCAACGAACAGATGAAGGCGATCCAGAAGGAGCTCGGCGACGGCGAGGAAGGCCGCGACGAGATGGCCGAACTGGAAGAGCGCATCGCCAAGACGAAGCTGTCCAAGGAAGCCAAGGAAAAGGCCGATGCCGAGCTGAAGAAGCTCAAGCAGATGAGCCCGATGTCGGCGGAAGCCACCGTCGTGCGCAACTATCTCGACTGGCTGCTGGGCATTCCGTGGGCCAAGAAGTCGAAGGTCAAGGCCGACCTCAACAATGCCGAGAAGATCCTCGAAGCGGATCACTTCGGCCTCGACAAGGTCAAGGAGCGCATCGTCGAATATCTCGCCGTGCAGGCCCGGGCGACCAAGCTCAAGGGTCCGATCCTGTGCCTCGTCGGCCCTCCGGGCGTCGGCAAGACCTCGCTCGCCCAGTCGATCGCCAAGGCGACCGGCCGCGAATACGTGCGCATGGCGCTCGGCGGCGTCCGTGACGAAGCGGAAATCCGTGGTCACCGCCGCACCTATATCGGCTCGATGCCCGGCAAGGTCATCCAGTCGATGAAGAAGGCCAAGAAGTCCAACCCGCTCTTCCTGCTCGACGAGATCGACAAGATGGGCATGGATTTCCGCGGCGACCCGTCTTCGGCCCTGCTCGAAGTGCTGGATCCGGCGCAGAACTCGACCTTCATGGACCACTACCTGGAAGTCGAATACGACCTGTCCGACGTGATGTTCATCACCACGGCGAACACGCTGAACATCCCGGCTCCGCTGATGGACCGTATGGAAATCATCCGCATCGCCGGTTACACCGAGGATGAGAAGCGCGAGATCGCCAAGCGTCACCTTCTGCCGAAGGCGATCAAGGAACATGCCCTGCAGCCGAACGAATTCTCGGTCACCGACGATGCCCTGATGGCGATCAGCCAGCAGTACACGCGGGAAGCCGGCGTTCGTAGCTACGAGCGTGAGCTGATGAAGCTCGCCCGCAAGGCGGTCACCGAGATCATCAAGGGCAAGACCAAGTCGGTGGCGATCACCGCGGCCAACATCTCCGACTACCTCGGCGTTCCGCGCTTCCGCCACGGCGAAGCCGAGGGCGAGGATCAGGTCGGCGTGGTCACGGGTCTCGCATGGACGGAAGTCGGTGGCGAGCTGCTGACGATCGAAGGCGTGATGATGCCGGGCAAGGGCCGCATGACGGTCACCGGCAACCTCAAGGAAGTCATGAAGGAGTCCATCTCGGCGGCGGCATCCTATGTCCGCAGCAGGGCCGTGGATTTCGGCATCGAACCGCCGCGCTTCGACAAGTCGGACATCCACGTTCACGTTCCCGAAGGGGCGACCCCGAAGGACGGACCGTCGGCCGGTGTCGGCATGGCAACCGCGATCGTCTCGATCATGACCGGCATTCCCGTTCGCAAGGACGTGGCGATGACGGGCGAGATCACTCTTCGCGGCCGCGTGCTGCCGATCGGCGGCCTCAAAGAAAAGCTGCTTGCCGCCCTTCGCGGCAACATCAAGACCGTTCTGATTCCGGAAGAAAACGCCAAGGATCTGGCCGAGATACCGGATAACGTGAAGAACAACATGGAGATCATTCCGGTTTCCCGCATGGGCGAGGTGATCCGTCACGCGCTCGTCCGTCAGCCGGAAGCGATCGAATGGGACGGCACGGTGGAAACGCCGCTGATCGCCACGGTCGAAGGTGTGGACGACGCAGGCGTGACCATAGCGCACTGATCGATACCCTTTTGGGTTATGCCAAATTGGCACCAGCAATGAAAAAAGCCGGCACAACGCCGGCTTTTTTTGTGAAAAATAACGCGTACCCCTTGTTTTTCAGGCGATTGCGGAGCTTTTGGGTTGCCACGGGCGGGCGCCTGACTATTGTCTGCCCCGATTACATGAGTCGTTCCAAAACCGTTTGAAAGGGGTGGAAACATGAATAAGAATGAGTTGGTATCCGCAGTGGCCGAGAAGGCCGGCCTCTCCAAGGCTGATGCCGCATCCGCTGTAGACGCCGTTTTTGAGACCGTACAGGCTGAACTGAAGAAGGGCGGCGATATCCGTCTTGCCGGTTTCGGCAGCTTCTCCGTTTCCCGTCGCGAAGCGTCCAAGGGTCGTAATCCTTCGACCGGCGCCGAAGTCGACATCCCGGCACGTAACGTGCCGAAGTTCTCGGCCGGCAAGGGCCTGAAGGACGCAGTCAACAGCTAACACGCTGCCTTCGAGGCATCCTGTTACAGTCTCGCATTTGAAAAGGCCCGGGTTTTTCCCGGGCCTTTTTTTACGAAAAGCTAATCTCCGCCGGCCAGGACGCCGGATCCGAAAACTGTCATCCGCCTGTCATGACCGTGGCTCACAAGCCACCTGTGTTTCATGGACAGGAGGGCTTCCCATGACGTTTTCATTTCGTGCCGCGTTGACCGCAGCACTTCTTGCTTCCGTTGCCGTGCCGGCGAGCGCCGAGCAGGTTTTCAACCGCATCGCGTCTTTCCCCGTCGCCGCCAATCTTCCCGCCGACAAGGACAAACTGAGCCCGAGTTCGGCTGAAATCGTCACCGCCAGCGAAGACGGCATGACGCTCATCTATACGGATAGCCCGCTCGGCGCGATCGGCTTCGTCGACATCACCGATCCGAAGGCCCCGAAGGCGCTCGGCGCGCTGACCTTCAAGGGCGAACCGACCTCGGTTGCTGCAGTCGGCAAGAAGGTTCTCGCCGCCGTCAACACCGGCGAAAGCAAGCAGAAACCGACCGGCATGCTCGCCGTCGTCGATATCGCGACGAAGAAGGTCGACCTGACCTGCGATCTCGGCGGCCAGCCGGATTCGATCGCCGTCTCCAAGGACAAGACCTTTGCCGCGATCGCGATCGAGAACGAGCGCGACGAGGAGGTCAACGATGGCGCCCTCCCGCAGATGCCGGCCGGCGACCTGGTGATTGTCTCCCTGAAGGACGGCACCGCCGACTGCGCCTCGATCAAGCACGTGACGCTGACCGGCCTTGCCGGTGTCGCGCCGGAAGATCCGGAGCCGGAATTCGTCGCCATCAACGACAATGGCGAAATTGCCCTGACGATGCAGGAAAACAACGAGATCGTCATCATCGACGGTAAGACCGGCCAGGTCACCGGCCACTTCTCCGCCGGCAAGGCCGATCTCGAAGGCATCGACAACAAGACCGACGGCCAGCTCTCCTTCACCGGCAAGGCGTCGGCGTTGCGCGAGCCCGACGCCGTCAAGTGGCTCGACAACAACCGCCTCGTGGTCGCCAACGAAGGCGACTGGAAGGGCGGCTCGCGCGGCTTCACCATCTTCGATCGCACCGGCAAGGTTCTCTACGAATCCGGCGCCTCGCTGGAGCGCGCGGTTGCCCGCCTCGGCCATTTCCCGGAAAAGCGCGCGCGCTCGAAGGGCATCGAGGTCGAAGGCATGGAAGCAGCGACCTTCAACGGACAGAAGTATTTCTTCCTGCTCGCCGAACGCGCCTCGGTTGTCGCCGTCTACAAGGACACCGGTGCCGAACCGCAGCTCATGCAGATCCTGCCCTCGGGCATCTCGCCGGAAGGCGCCGTCGCCATTCCGGGCCGCAACCTGTTTGCGACCGCCAATGAAGTCGATCTCGGCAAGGACGGCGGCGCCCGTTCGCATGTCATGCTCTACGCCCTGGAAGAAGGCGTGGCCAGCTATCCGAAGCTCGTGTCCAAGGACGTCGACGGCAATGTGCTCGGCTGGGGCGCGCTCTCGGGCCTGGTCGGCGACGCCCAGAAGGACGGCATCCTCTATGCCGTCAGCGACTCGGTCTACAATATGCAGCCGTCGATCTTCACCATCGACACCACCAGGAAGCCCGCTGAAATCACCGGCGTCCTGCGCATCACCCGCGGCGGCCAGCCGGCCCAGAAACTCGACATCGAGGGCATCGCGCTCGACGGCAAGGGCGGTTTCTGGCTGGCGTCGGAAGGCGACTCGGCCAAGCTGACCGGCCATGGCCTCTACAACGTCGACGCCAAGGGCGAGATCAAGGCCGAGATCGGCCTGCCCGCAGACCTGCTCGCCGGCGAGACCCGCTTCGGTTTCGAAGGCGTGACGACGGTCGGGTCGGGCGACGACATGGTCCTGTGGATGGCGATGCAGCGCGAATGGAAGGATGACCCGAAGGGTACCGTCAAGCTCGTCTCCTACAAGCCGAAGTCCAAGGAGTGGGGCGCCGTGCGTTACCCGCTCGAGAAGGCCGGGGCCGGTTGGGTCGGCCTTTCTGAAATCACCGCCCATGGCGACTATGTCTACATCATCGAGCGCGATAACCTGATCGGCGATGCCGCCAAGCTGAAGAAGCTCTACCGGGTGGCGATCGCCGACCTGAAGCCGGCCAAGATCGGCACCGAACTGCCGGTGGTCAAGAAGGAAGAAGCCCACGATTTCATCCCCGATCTGAAGGCTTCCAACGGCTATGTGGTCGACAAGCTGGAAGGCTTCACCTTCGACAAGTCCGGCAAGGCCTTCGCCGTCACCGACAACGACGGCGTCGATGACAGCTCCGGCGAGACCCTGTTCTTCCCGGTCGATCTCAAGGGCACCAACTGAGCCCTTCAAGGCTGAAACGGAAAAGGCCGGGTTTTGCCCGGCCTTTTTGTGTTTCTGGGATCATATTTTGGCGGGCCTCGGTGTTTGAGCTGCCACTTTGATCGGCAGGCTCGCCGTTCCTACCAACGCTGATGCACGTGCGGGGCAACCAGCCGCGCATAGATTTCCTTGGTCGCCGTCATCACGTCGGCCGAAAGTGCGGCAAGCTCTGAAGCCGCCGCATTACCCCTGGCCTGAGCCTCGTTGCGGGCGCCCGGAATGACGACGGTAACCGCCTCGTTCATCAGAATCCATTTCAGCGCAAAGGCTGCCATCGACGCTCCCTGCGGCACCAGCTTGCGGACTTCCTCGACCGCCTGGAGGCCCACTTCGAACGGCACGCCGGCAAAAGTCTCGCCGACATCGAAGGCATCGCCATGCCGGTTGAAGTTGCGATGGTCGTCCTTGGCAAATGCGGTATCGCGGGTGATCTTGCCCGACAGCAGCCCGCTGGCGAGCGGTACGCGGACGATGACCGCGACATTCTTCCGCCTGGCC
Organism: Neorhizobium vignae; assembly: GCF_000732195.1. Lineage (GTDB taxonomy): Bacteria > Pseudomonadota > Alphaproteobacteria > Rhizobiales > Rhizobiaceae > Neorhizobium > Neorhizobium vignae. The sequence continues at coordinate 108,293 of NZ_JNNU01000005.1, read as the reverse complement.
TCATTGAAGAACAGGTCGGCCGGGCGCTGGCGAAAGATGTTGTAGATGATCTGGATGCTGGTGACGTCGGGATATTCGATCGCCTTCAGCGCCTCCTCGACCTTTTCGACGCTGACGCCGTAGTTCCGGATCTTGCCGGCGCGACGCAGATCGTCGAGTGCGCCAAACACTTCCGGGCGATAGAGGACTTCGGTCGGCGGGCAGTGGAGCTGCACGAGGTCCAGGCTTTCGATTTCGAGGTTCTTGAGGCTGCGGTCGATGAAGCCTTCGAGATTGGCCTTGGTATAGCCGTCCGCGACATGGGGGCTCAGGCGCCTACCGGCCTTGGTCGCGACCATGGGACGATCGCCGCCGCGCGACTTCAGGACGCCGGCAATGATCTTTTCCGAGCGGCCGTCGCCATAAACGTCGGCGGTATCGATGAAGGTCACGCCGGCATCGAGCGCCGCTTCCAGCGCCTTGGCTCCGTCCGCTTGGCTGACGTCGCCCCAGGAGCCGCCGATTTGCCAGGCGCCGAAACCGATCTCGCTGACGGTGAAGGATGTGCGTCCGAACGCGTGGTTTCTCATGGTGTCCTCCGAGTTTGATTGGGCTATCCACAGGCTGCGGAACCCCGAGCTTTCTTCGTGCCCGGCATTTGCCTAAAACACCTGATCTGCTCCGGCAACCGAAACAAGCGATTCGATGACCTCCTTCCGATTCATTCACGCCGCCGACCTGCATCTCGGCAGTCCCTTCCAGGGGCTGGCGCTGAAGGATGCCGCGATTGCCGAACTGTTCATCGAGGCAAGCCGCAGGGCGTTTTCAGGCCTGGTCGACCAGGCGGTGGAGCGCCGGGTAGATTTCTTCATCGTCGCCGGCGACGTCTATGACGGCGACTGGAAGGACAACAAGATCGGCCTGTTCTTCAACCGCGAAGTGGCGCGGCTGGAACGCGCCGGCATTCCGGTATTCCTGCTGAAGGGTAATCACGACGCCGAAAGCGTCATCACCAAGACGATCACCCTGCCGAAGAATGTCAGCGAGTTCCCGGTCAACAAGCCGGGCAGTTTCAAGCTCGATCATCTGAAGGTGGCGCTGCACGGCCAGGGTTTTGCCGAACGCTCGGCGGTCGACAACCTGGCGCTGGCCTATCCGAAGCCCGAAGGGGGTTGGTTCAATATCGGCGTGCTGCATACCTCGCTCACCGGCCGCGAGCCGCATGCGCCCTATGCGCCGTGCTCGGTCGAGGACCTGCGCTCGCGCGGTTACGACTATTGGGCGCTTGGCCATGTGCATGACTTCGAGATCGTCGCCGAGGACCCGCTGGTTGTTTTCCCCGGCAACCTCCAGGGTCGCTCGATCCGCGAGCAGGGGGCGAAAGGCGCGGTCCTGGTGACCGTCGAGGACGGCCGTATCACCCATGAGCGGATCATCACCGACAGCGCCCGCTTTGCCGAGCTCGTGGTCGCGGTCGAACCGGACGACAACATCCCGGCGATCCTGCGCCGCACCGAGAATGCACTGGAAGATGTCGTCGAGCGGATGGAAGGCCGGCCGCTGGCGCTGCGCATCCGTCTCACGGGCAAAAGCCGCTTCCGCAACGAGGTCATGGCCCGCGCCGAGGATTTTCGCGACGAGGTCCAGGCCGCCTGCCACCGTTCCCACCAGGATATCTGGCTCGAAAAACTGGAATTGCGGCTCGAACCGGCAATCAACGGGACGAGCGTCGCGACCGACATGCTTGGCCTCGAAGGCCTCATTCCGATGGGCGGCTTCGCCCCGGAACTGCTCGCCGATGCCAACGCCAAGATCGCCGAGATCACCGCCCGCCTGCCGGGCGGCATCGGAGCGGGCGACCTGGCGCTCGGCGACGACGCCGAAGCGCTGCTGGCCGAGGCCCGCGATCTCCTGCTCTCGCGTGCGGCGAGGGCGGGCTGATCCATGCGTTTCAACCGCCTCGACATCCTGCGCTACGGTGCGCTGACGGACCGGACGCTCACCTTCCGCCCGGATGCTAAGCTCCATGTGATCTACGGACCCAACGAAGCCGGAAAGTCCTCGGCGCTGTCGGCGATCTCCGACCTGCTGTTCGGTTTCCCGACGGCCGCCGAATACAGTTTTTTGCATGATGCCACCGCGCTTCGCGTCGGTGCCGCGATCACCGCGCGCGATGGCCAGGTGCTCGAATTCCGCCGCCGCCGCGGCCGCAAGAACACGCTGCTCGCCGCCAACGAGGTGGAAGAGGCCTTGGCCGAGGATGCCCTGGCGCCGTTCCTCGGCACGCTGTCCCGCGATGTGTTCCAGCGCGCCTTCGGGCTCGACTCAGCATCGCTCAGGGCCGGCGGAGAGACGATGCTGAAGAGCGGCGGCGAGATTGGCAGCCTGCTGTTTTCCGCAGCCTCAGGACTGACCGGGCTTTCTGACCTGCGCAAGTCGCTCGATGCGGAAGCCGACGGCATCTATGCGCAGCGTCGCTCCAAGGACCGCTCGTTCTATCAGGTCCTCGACAGCCATGACGAGGCGCGCAAGGCCGAACGCGACAACGAGCTGAAATCCGGCGACTGGAAAAAGCTGCTCGCCGAACAGGCCGAGATCGAAACTGATCTCGCCGCCGTGCAGGCGGAGCGGCAGGAAACCAAGCGCGCCCTCGATCGGTTGCGGAAGCTGCTGCGGCTTGAACCGGTGCTGCGGGAGATCGACCGCGAGCGGGAGGCGATTACGCAATACGAGGCGCTGGCCCTGCTGCCCGTCGGCTTCGAGGAGCGACTGGCCGGTGCTCTGGAGGCGGAGCACAAGAACGCCGAAGCGCTCAAGGCGGCGGAGGCCGAGGTCTCGCGTCTGCGCGACGAAATCAGCGCCGTGCATGTCGATGAGGCGCTGATCGCCGCGGCGCCGAGCATACTTGCCGCCCATGCGGACAAGGGCGCCTACATCAAGGCGCGGGAAGATATCGCCCGGGTGCGCGGCGAGGTGGACGATTTCGATCAGCGTATCGCGCAGGCGGCCCGCCGGCTCGGCTTCGGCAAATTCGACGAGCTTCAGCGCGCCCAGCCCACTGACGCCGATCTCGTGCGCCTCCGCAAGCTTGTCGAGGAGGGCAGCGAGCTCGACCGCAGCCTGAAGCAGCTTCGCCAGCAGATCGAGGACGCCCAGGATGTGTTGCGGCGGCTCGAAGACCACGGGCCGGATGGCCGGTTGATCGACCCGAAACCGTGGGCGGAACAGCTCGCCGCGCTGCGCCCCGATGTCAGCGAGTTCTCCGGCATCGAGACCCTGCAGGTGCGCGTCGCCCGTGCCGAAAGCGATCTTGCCGCCGCAGCCGCGCGCCTCGACCCGCCGGTCAAGGATATCGCCCGTCTTCTCTCGGTGCCGCTGCCGGATATCGCGACGCTCACCCATCACCGCCGGCTGATCGAGACCGCCAAAGCGGAGAGCAGCCAAGCGGCCCAGAAGCTCGCCGGCCTCCGCGACGAAGCCAAGGTGATCGCCGGCCAGCTTGGGGCGCTGGAAGGGCAGGGGCGGATCGTCTCCCGCGAGGATATCGCAGCGGCAAGGGCCGGCCGCGACGAAAAGGTCGAGGCACTCGGGACAAAACCTTCTGCCGAAAAACTAAGCGAACTGAAGATCGCCATGGAGGATGCAGACCGGCTCGCCGATGTGGCGCTCGCCGATGCAGAACGTGTCTCGCGCCATGCCCATCTCACCCTGCGGCAGCGGGAACTGCTTGAGGCGGTAGGCGCTGCCGAGATAGGGGCCAGGGAAAGCGACATTGCCGCCGCCGATGCGGTCACCGAGTTCGAAGACCTTTTCCACGCAGCACCTGTCGCACCGTCGACGCCGGAGCGGATGATCGAATGGCGCCGTGCCGTCGACGGACTTTCCCTGCTGTCGGGTGCATTGGACGAGGCGCGTGACGAGCTGGAGACGCTGCGTCTGAGGGAGGAGAAACTCAAGCCGGCCTTGCTGGCGCTGGCCGATGCCATCGGTCTCGCCGCATCCGCACTGCCGCCTCTGGCACTCGCCCGCGGGCTGGAACGCCGGATCGGGGAACTGACCGAGCGTTGGACCGAAAGCCGTTCGCTGGAAGGCAAACGCCACTCCGCCGAAGAGACGCTGGAAAAGCTGGAGGAGCGCGAGACCGGTCTGCGCCGGGATATCGAACGCTGGCGCTCGACGTTCTCCAATGCCGCGGTGCTGGCGGGCCTTTCCGAAGACGCGACGGTCGACATGGCTCTCGCGGCGCTGGATGTCTGGCGCACCGTTCCCGATCTCCTTACCGAACGGGAAAACCGGGAGCGCCGCGTCAAGGGCATGGCGCGGGACATGGAGGATTTCGAAGCGGAGGTGAAGGCGCTCGCCGCCGCAGTGGCGCCGGATCTGGTCTCGCTGCCTGCCGATGTCGCGGCAGGCATGCTGAATGACCGTGCCACGGACGCAAAGACTGCCGCAAACCAGCGGGCCACTCTTACCACAGCGCTCGAGCGCGCCGAGCTCGCGGTGGCCCGGCACGCCGCCGACGCGGAAAGACTGATTGCGGACCTGCGCGGGCTTGCCACTGCCGCATCCAAGGATATCGAGGAGGCCGATGGCCTTCTCCGTGATCTTCGCGAACGCAACCGGCTGGAAGCGAGCCTCGCGCAATGCCGCAGCCGCTTTGCCGAACAGTCGGACGGTGCGACCGAAGACGAGGCACGCGCCGCGCTCGTCGGTTTCGACAGGATCGCCGCCAGCCTGGAAATCGAGCGCCTGGATGCCGAGGATGCCCGGCAGGTCGAGCGGATGAAGGTGCTCGGCATTGCCCAGGCCGATAGCGAACGCCGCCGCCGGGAGCTGGAAACCGGCATCGGTGCCGAACGCGCCGTCTTCCAGAAGCTTGCCGCCGAGGCGGAAGCCAGGGAACTGGCGCGGCGCTGGGTCGTGCTGAAGCTCGCCGCAGGCATTCTGGCGAGCTCTATGGACGCCTATCGCGAACGCCAGGCCGATCCGGTCATGCAACGGGCAGGGCAGGTCTTCGCCGATCTCACCGGCGGCCGTTTCTCGCGCCTCGTCCAGGTCTATGACGAGCGCGACGAGCTGCAGCTCGCGGTCGAACGGAATACAGGCGAGCAGGTGAGGCTTGACGGCTTGAGCGAAGGCACCGGCGATCAGCTCTATCTTGCGCTGCGGCTCGCCTTCCTGGAAGACTATTGCAGCCGCAACGAACCGGCGCCGCTGATTCTCGACGACATCTTCCAGACCTTTGACGACGAGCGGACCGCAGCGGGCATCCGGACGCTCGCGGCGGCCGGCGAAAAATTCCAGACGGTGCTCTTTACCCACCAGATGAGCCTGGTCGAGGCAGCGCGCCGCGAGCTGGGGGACGGGCTGGATCTCGTCCAGCTGGAGCGGGCTTAGGAGGCGGATTGCGGCTGAGACAGGCTGCGCAGCGTCAGGCAGCCGACCGGCATGCGATAGATCGGCGTAGCCCACCTGTCCGGCGGGGCCGACGGGCGTTCGCCGCAGCCGGTAGTTTGCCGGCGCGGCAGGATCAGCAGATTGTAGCGCCGTGCATCGGTGATCTCCCGGCTGAACGTCATCCGGTAGTTTTCGACGATCGAGCTGAACTCGGTGCGTCCCGCCAGTTTCTCGATCAGATAGGCTCGCGTCTCCGGCGTCATAGGCAGGCCGAAACGCTCGGTGGCCCCGATCGCTCCGCTGAGCACCGCAAGCTCTGTGGTCAGGTCCGTCAGGCTGACCTTGATGCGAAAGCTGCTGACGATGCCGGGTTCCGTGCCGCGGACCTGTATGAAGAGCGCAGCCGGTTCAGCCGCATTCCCGAATTCCTCGAAGAACAGGCATTCCCAATCGTCACCTGAATGGCTGAAGGTCGGTGCCGCGCCCCTGTCGTCCCGCAGCAGGTCGCAGCGCTCCTCGGCCGAAAGCGCCTCGCTCTTCTCGAACACCGCCATCCGCTCGAGGCCCGCTTTGAGAAGCCAGGGCGGGTAGTGTTTTTCCGGCGGTAGCGGTCTATGGCTGCCGACCCGCAGGGGCGGGGCCGGTGGCGCGGGAAGAAGGTATCGTTCCAGCGCGAATTGCCGGACCAGCCGCTTATAGTTCCGGCCATTGTTGACGGTGAGCACGGTCGCCGCGAGGGCGGCCAGCACCACCGCCAGGAAAAAGCCGAAAACCAAAACCGCCGAACGCTGCCTGCGGCGGCGGTCGGCTGGTGTCTGTCTGTCTGCCTTACCCTCCTCCGGCATGGCTCCGCTTCCGATCGAGGACGGCCTGGCGTTCGATCGCCGCCGCCGATATAACACGCTTCTTCGGATCGATGATCAAGCCTCCGCTGTTCCGGTGGCCTCGATCCCCTGTCGTTCACAGGAACGAGAAGCGGCCGCCGTCGATCTTGAGGACCGTCAGCCTGCCGGAATAATAGGCGCCGGTATCGATGCCGATCCTGCCAGGCCCAAGGTCGGGTTCCGGGTGCGGCGTATGGCCGTGGACGACGAGAAGCGGCAGCTGCGGCCCGGTGGCGAGAAACGCCTCGCGGATCCAGAGCATGTCCTCCTCGCTCTGGTGTTGCAGTGGTATGCCCGGCCTCAGGCCCGCATGGACGAACACGAGCTTGCCGATCGTGAGGCTGACCGGAAGATTGGCGAGGAACTTCCGGTGCGGCACCGGCACGGTCTCCATCAGCAGATCACCGAGCTTGGCGCGGTTCCTCTTGCGGCGCGTGCCCAGATTGTAGGGGTCCATGCCATAGGACAGAAGCGTCTGTTCGCCGCCCATTCCCAGCCATTCGGCATAACGCTCGGGATCGTCCACGAACTTCGAGAAAATGTCGTCGTGGTTGCCGCAGAGCGCAATCCGCCTCAGGCCATATTCGCTGGGTCTGATCAGGTGTTCGAGGACCTGGCTCGAAGCGGGACCCCGATCGACATAGTCGCCGAGCAGGATGACCATTCCGGGGCGATGGTTCTCCGCCATGTCCTGCGCGATGCGGGCCTCGGCATTCCTGAGTTCCTCGATGCAGCCATGCACGTCGCCGATCGCATAGATCGGGTAGGGAGGCGGGTTCTGACCGAGATCGATCCGGCGGCGAGGCCTCGGCTGTCGGGCCGGGCGGCGTCTCGAAAACCAGTCCGTCAACTTTCGCATGCTTACCGCCATCCGCCTGATATGGACGATCGTGCCGCCAATGAGAAGTGGATGCCCGAAGGAGTGTTAACAACGTCCGAAGCCCCGGACTTTTGACCGGGGATCGTAGCCGCCATATGTGAGACAGTTTCGGAACTGAACAAGGCCGTTCGAGAGCTTTAGCGCCTCAGGGCCTGTATTCTGTGGATAGCGAAGGATTAACCATCCATGTTGTTGATTTGCAACAGGATGCGGATTTTCGATTCGCCGCGTGTTAACCCCTTAGAATCAGCGGGTCCGCTCATCGGTTAAACCGATACCATACTTTGGGTTGTATGGCGGGGCGTATGTTTAGGTCCTTGGGTGCTGTTTTAACGCTTGCTGTTGTTGCGTTCCTGTCCGGTTGCACGGGACTGCCGAGGTCCGGCCCGGATCCGTCCGCCGTTGAAGCCAATGCAACCGTGAAGGCATTTTCCGCCGCCGGCAGCAGGGTCGGGATCGACTATGCGCTCGTCGATATCAATCAGTCGGTCCTCGCCCATCTGCCGAAATCGGCAGGGCCTGGCCTGACTGCCGGTTTCGGCTCTGGCAGCAGCGGTCCGCCGTCACTCACCCTCGGTGTTGGCGATGTCGTCCAGGTTTCGGTCTTCGAGGCGCAGAGCGGGGGCCTGTTCATTCCCGCCGATGCCGGCGCCCGTCCGGGCAATTACATCACCCTGCCGAACCAGACGATCGGTCGTGACGGCACATTGAGCGTCCCATACGCGAACAAGGTGAGGGCCGCCGGCCGCACGGTCGATGCCGTGCAGCTCGATATCGCAGACCAGCTCGCCAACCGCGCCATCGAACCGCAGGTGGTCATCTCGACTGTGACGAGCCGATCGATGGGCGTTTCGGTCCTGGGCGACGTCAAGCAGGCGAGGAAGATCGAACTCAGCCCGGCCGGCGGACGCATTCTCGACGTGATTTCCGAGGCAGGCGGTTTGAGTGTCCCCAAGGAGGAGGCGACGGTGACGCTCCAGCGCCGCGGCCGCAACGTCACCGTCGCTTATCGGACGCTGAGCGAGCGTCCGCAGGAGAATATCTATGTGCAGCCGGGAGATACGATCTTCGTCGATCGCAATCGCCGGACCTTCCTCGCCTTCGGCCTGACCGGCGAAAGCGGACGCTTCGATTTCGATGATTCCAATCTGTCGCTCGGGGAGGCTTTGGCGAAGGCCGGCGGCCTTATCGACGACAAGGCCGAGCCGCGATCGGTCCTGCTCTACCGCCTCGTGGAGCGTGATCTTCTGCGCAATATCGGCCTCGACGTCAGCCGGTTCAGGGCGCGGGACGTGCCGGTGATCTTCCGCGCCAATCTGCGTGATCCCGCCGCGTTCTTCGCCGTCCAGCAATTTCCCATGCAGGACAAGGACGTGATCTACGTATCGACGGCCGATGCAGTCGAGCTCGTGAAATTCCTCACCATCCTCAATTCGGTCACCGCCTCCACCCGGGATATTGCGAGCAGTCATGATGCCTGGCGCGATTGACCTTCAGGCCGCTCGCGGCGGCTCCACACCGGTGCTTTGCGCCTCTCAAATCGATGGGGCGAGGCGATGAACCAGCGGCCCGTTTTTCTCACGCGCCACCAGCAGGAGCCCCGCGGGGAAGAGGTTCCTGAACTGGATCTGGACAGCCTGATCGCCATCGCCCGGCGGCAGTGGCGCGTGGCCGGCCTCTGCGTCGCGGTATTCATGGTGCTCGGCCTGGGTTACGTCTTGACCTCCGTACCCCGATATACCGCCAGAACCAGCGTGCTGATCGACCGCGGCAACCGGCAGGTCGTCGAGCAATTGTCGACGATTGGCGGGGTCCTAGACGACGAGGCATCGGTCCTCAGCCAGGTCGAGCTTTTGCGATCCGAGACGATCGGCCTGGCGGCGGTCGACAGGCTGAAGCTGCAGGATGATCCGGAATTCATGGCCGGCCGCCGGAACCCGGTGCTTGCGGTCGTCTCCGACATACGGGCGATCTTCAACGTCCGGCGATGGCTGGGCGGCAATAGCCAGTCACGCCTCGACCGGATCGAGACGGGCCGCCGCGAGGCGCTCGCGAGCCTTCTCGGTAATATGAAGGTTTCGCGCGTCGGCCGTTCCTACGTCCTGGAAATCGGGTTCACGGCAACATCGCCGCGCCTTGCCCCAGCGGTCGCCGGCGCGATTGCGGATGCCTATCTGACCGACAAGCTCGACGCCAAATACGATGCCACAAGGCGGGCCGGCAACTGGCTGCAGCAGCGCATCGAGGAATTGCGGCAGCGCTCGCTGGAATCGGATCTCGCGGTCCAACGGTTTCGCGCCGAAAACGGCCTTGTCACCGCCAACGACAGGCTCGTATCCGACCAACAGCTCACGGAGCTGAACAGCGCGCTGATCGTGGCACGGGCCGATACCGCCAGAGCCCGGGCACGCTTCGACCGCATCGAGGCGATCATCGCGCGGGGGCAAAGTGAGGCGATCGTCACCGATGCGCTGGACAGTTCCGTGATCAGCTCGCTGCGCGAAAAATACCTGGAATCGTCGAAACGGGAGGCCGAGATCTCAAGGCGGCTGGGGGAGGGCCATGCCCAGGTCGCCCGCCTTCGCCAGGAGATGGCGGAATATGACCGACTGATGTTCGACGAACTCAGGCGGATCGCCGGGAGCTATCAAAGCGAGCTTGAAGTCGCGCAGTCCCGCGAGCGCCAGATCACCCTCGGCGTCAGCAACGCCACCGATGTCAGCGTCACCGCCGGTGAAACGCAGGTGCAGCTGCGGGAGCTCGAACGGGCGTCCGAAACCTATCGGAACCTCTACCAGACTTTTCTGCAGCGTTATCAGGAAGCCGTGCAGCAACAGTCCTTCCCCGTCACGGAAGCGCGCATCATCTCCCGCGCCGCGCCGCGCCGCCGACGGCTGCGAGCGAGCCGCGGCTGTCGCTGGTCCTGGCGCTCTGCCTCGCACTCGGCTGCGGCGTCGGCGGAGCGGTCGGGGCCTTCCGCGAGTTCCGGGATCGGTTCTTCCGCACAGGCGATCAGGTGAGGGACGTTCTGGGCCTCGAATATCTCGGATCGGTACCGCTGGTGGAACCGCAGCCGGGCCGGAGGCTACCCACGGAGCCGATGACGGGAGAGGTCTACAGGAAAAACGCGGTAGCCGGTTTTGCAACCGAGCATCCGTCCTCCGCCTTTGCCGAGACTTTGCGCAGCGCCAGGATCGCGGCGGACGTGCATATCGACAGGCCTCACAAGGTCATCGGTATCGTCTCCGTGCTACCCGGCGAGGGGAAATCGACGATCGCCATGAATTTCGCCCAGGCGCTTGCCGGAAGCGCGAGTGTTCTGCTGATCGATGCGGACCTGCGCAATCCGGGCGCCACGAGGGCGCTCGGCCAGCATGCGGAAGAAGGACTGCTCGAAGTTCTGCTGGAGGGCCGCGCGCCGGCCTCCGCGATGTTGACCGATCCCGATACCGGCCTGAGGTTCCTCCCGGCCGTCGTCAGGCGGCGGATACCGCATTCGTCCGAGATTCTGGCATCGGCCGCGATGGCCAGACTTTTGGCGCAGGTCGCCGGCGAGTTCGACTATGTCGTTCTGGACCTGCCACCGCTCGGCCCCGTCGTTGATGCGAGGGCCATCGCCCCGCGTGTCGACGGCTTCGTCATGGTCGTCGAATGGGGCGGGACATCCCGAAAAGCCGTGAAGGATACCCTGAATGCGGAGGCACAGATTGCCGGCCGTTGCCTCGGCGTCATCCTCAACAAGGTCGACGCCGGCAAGATGAAACTTTACGAGGGATACGGGTCGGCGGACTATTACGCTTCGCGTTACTCACACTATTACCACGAAAATGCGTCCTGAGCCGATGCCGGTTTCCATCGGCACCGTAACCAGGATCAAAACGACAGGGGAGAAGCCTGACAACAGCCGATGATCTTTTCTGAAGCGTTTCACTGCAATGTTTGGCATAAGCCCAGGATGCTACGAATCACTGTATGTCTCGGATTCGCCGCATTCCGGGGGGCATCACAACGGTGTTCCCAGTGCTTGCGACTGGCACATTGCGCGCATCGACGTGCACGTTTCACTTAAAGACTGACGGGTTCCGTTAGGGGGATATGATGACTGGAAATGTGAAGAGCAACGGCAAGGTAGCATTGATCACCGGGGTAACGGGCCAGGACGGCGCTTACCTTGCGGAACTGCTGCTGGCGAAGGGCTATACCGTCCACGGCATCAAGCGGCGCTCTTCCTCCTTCAACACCAACCGCATCGAGCATCTCTACGAAGATCCGCATGTGGCAGACCCGCGCTTCATCCTGCATTTCGGCGACATGACGGATTCGACCAACCTCATCCGCGTCGTGCAGGAAGCCCAGCCGGACGAAATCTACAACCTGGCCGCCCAGAGCCACGTACAGGTCTCGTTCGAAACGCCGGAATATACCGCCAATGCCGACGGCACCGGCACGCTGCGCCTGCTCGAGGCGATCAGGCTCCTCGGCCTTTCCAAGAAGACCCGCTTCTACCAGGCCTCAACCTCGGAACTGTACGGCAAGGTGCAGGAAGTGCCGCAGAGCGAGACGACGCCCTTCTATCCGCGTTCGCCCTACGCTGTCGCCAAGCTCTACGCCTACTGGATCGTCGTCAACTACCGCGAGGCCTACGGCCTACACGCCTCGAACGGCATCCTGTTCAACCACGAGAGTCCGATCCGCGGCGAGACCTTCGTCACCCGCAAGATTACCCGCGCGGCGGCCGCCATCCATCTCGGCCTTCAGGAACGCCTCTTTCTCGGCAATCTCGACGCCAAGCGCGACTGGGGCCATGCCCGCGAATATGTGCGCGGCATGTGGCTGATGACGCAGCAGGACGAGCCGGACGACTATGTCCTGGCAACCGGCGAGACCCATACGGTACGGTCCTTCGTCGAAAAATCCTTCGCCAAGGTCGGCATGCCGATCGAGTGGCGCGGCGAGGGTGTCGAGGAGAAGGGCTATGACACGACGTCAGGCGAATGCGTCGTGGCGATCGATCCGCGCTATTTCCGCCCGACGGAAGTCGACCTTCTGATCGGCGACCCCACCAAGGCGCACCAGAAGCTCGGCTGGAAGCACGAGACCAACCTCGACCAGCTCATCGCCGAAATGGTCCGGGAGGATTTGAAGGTGATGGCGCGCAACGTACCGACCTCGGGCGGCAACAAGGGCCTCTCCCATGCCTGAGACGATCTACAGCCTTGCGGGAAAAAAGGTCTATGTCGCGGGTCATCGCGGCATGGTCGGTTCGGCGATCGTTCGCCGTCTGGCCTCGGAAGGCTGCGAGATCCTGACGGCGGCGCGAGGCGATGCCGATCTGACGCGCCAGGCGGAAGTCGAGGCCTGGATGGAGCAGAACCGTCCGGACGCGGTGTTCCTGGCGGCCGCCAAGGTCGGCGGCATCCTCGCCAACGACACCTATCCGGCCGATTTCCTCTACGACAACCTCATCCTCGAGGCGAACATCATCCAGGCCGCCCACAAGGTCGGCGTCGAAAAGCTGATGTTCCTCGGCTCGTCCTGCATCTATCCGAAATTCGCCGACCAGCCGATCGTCGAGGAGTCGCTGCTGACCGGCTCGCTGGAGCCGACCAACGAATGGTATGCGATCGCCAAGATCGCCGGCATCAAGCTTTGCCAGGCCTATCGCAAGCAGCATGGCCGCGACTTCATTTCGGCCATGCCTACCAACCTTTACGGCCCCGGCGACAATTTCGACCTGAAATCCAGCCATGTCATGCCGGCGCTGATCCGCAAGGCGCATGAGGCGAAGACCGGCCATCTTCCGGACATCACCGTATGGGGCACCGGCACCCCGCGCCGCGAATTCCTGCATGTCGACGATTGCGCCGACGCCTGCGTCCATCTGATGAAGACCTATTCGGCCGAGACCCATGTCAATGTCGGATCCGGCGAGGACGTCACCATTCTGGAGCTCGCGAAACTGGTGTCCAAGGTCGTCGGTTTCCAGGGGAGTATTTCTCATGATCTCACCAAACCCGACGGCACGCCGCGCAAGCTGATGAGCGCGGACAAGCTGCGGGGGCTCGGGTGGTCGCCGAGGATCGGGCTGGAGCAAGGCATAACCGACGCCTACCAGGCCTTCCTCAAGGGCGAATATCTCGAGCGCAAACGCGGAGATGCCGCCTGATGACAGCAGCCGCCCAGCCCCTCAGCGACGAATGCGAACAAACGTTCGACGCCGCACCGGGGCTGGCTACGGCAGCTGCCACATCGCCACGCAAAAGCGTGGTCGTCTATGCGATGAACTACGCGCCGGAGACTGCCGGCGTCGGCAAATATACCGGCGAAATCGCCGAATATCTCGCCGCCGAGGGCATGGACGTCACGGTGGTGACGACGCCGCCACATTATCCCGGCTGGTCGGTCCAGGCCGGATATCGGAACCGCTATTCCTCCGCCACTGAGGGCCGCATCACGGTGCTGCGGGTGCCGCTCGTGTTGCGTCGAAGGATGAGGGGTATCTGGCGGCTCCTGGCGCCGCTCTCCTTCGCGCTCACCTCGGCGCCGGTTGTCTTCTGGCAGATCCTGCGTCGCCGCCCGACGACGGTCTTCTGCGTCGAGCCGACGCTGTTTGCCGCTCCCGCGGCCCAGCTTGCCGCCAGATTGGTCGGCGCCCGCACCGTGCTCCACGTCCACGACATGGAAGTCGATGCGGCATTCGCCGTCGGGCACCTGAGTTCCAAGACTTGGCTGAAGAGACTTGGCCATGCCTTCGAGCGTAGCGTGCTCGGCCGGTTCGACCAACTGGTCGCAATTTCCAACAGCATGGCCGAAGGCCTCGCCCTGAAAGACGTTCCGGCCGCCAAAATATCCGTTGTCCGCAACTGGGTGGATCTCGCGCAATTCCATCCCATGGAAGACGTGAGCCCCTACCGGGCTGAACTCGGTTTCGGCCACGAGGATTTCGTCGTTCTCTATTCAGGCAGCATCGGCGCCAAACAGGGCTTGAACGTGCTGCTCGACGCAGCCGAGCGTCTGAAGGACGAGCGGCGCATTCATTTCGTGATATCAGGCGAGGGACCGCAGAAGCCGGAACTCGAAGCCCGTTACGGCCATCTTGAGAATCTCCGTTTCCTGGCTTTCCAGCCCTATTCACGGCTGAACGCCTTCCTCAACATGCCGGATCTGCACGTGCTGCCGCAGGACAGGAGCGCCGCCGACCTGACGCTGCCGTCGAAACTCGGGGGCATGCTTGCATCGGGAAAGCCCGTCCTCGTCACCGCCGACGAGGGCACGGAGCTGGCGCAGTTCGTCGGCAGCGCGGTCTATCTCACGCCGCCCAACGACCCGGAAAACCTCGCGGCCTGTATTTTTCGCGCGATGTCGGAACGGGAAACATGGCAGCCACAGGTCCAGACGGTCCTGGTCCAAAACCTCTCAAAACGACCTGCCATCATCGCCATCAAGCAGCTCATCGACAGCGGTGAGCCATGAGGGTCGCTGGCCACATCCTCGCCTACAACGTCGATCGTTTTCTGCCGCACGTTGTCGAGAACTGCGGCCGTTTCGTCGACAAGATCTTCATCGTCCTTCCGGAGCGTCCATGGGCCTATCTGCCAGGCTCCCGGGTCACAAAGAAAAACCCTACGACCAGGGAAAAGGTGGAGGAGGCAATCGCCGCCGCCCGCGCAAAAGGCGTGGGTTGCGAGATCGAGGTGATCTGCAGCGACTTCGAAACCGAGGAAGACACCCGCAACGACTGCCTCGACCGAGCCATCCGCGAAGGTTACGACTGGCTGGTCATCCAGGACGCCGACGAGTTCTATCTGGATAGCGGCTGGGAAACGCTGCTCACATTCATGGCGGCGGACCGCAGGTATGACCGCATCCTGACGCCATGGCACAATTTCTGGAAAACGCCCGAGCTGGTGCTGACCAGCGGCGATGGCTCGATCAGGGATATCAACGCGGGCTTCGCGATCCGCTGCAAAAGCGGCGTCCGCTTCGATACGGCGCGAAAGACCACCCCTGCTGCGACCATCCTCGTCGATGCGCCCTGCTACCACTACGGTTACGTCATGAGCGATGCCGAGATGTGGGAAAAGATCACCAGCTGGGGCCATGCGCATCAGGTGAATGCGAAAAAATGGTTCCGGCTGAAATGGCTCGGATGGACGCCCGCCCATTCCTACCTTCATCCGGTGACGCCGCTGTTCTGGCCGAAGGCGATCCGGTTTTCGGACAGGCAGCCCGCCTTCGCCTCCCATTTCATGAACCCGAGCCAGGAAACCGCACCGCTCGGTTTTGTCGATTTCCTGGAAAACATGCTTGCCGACCGTGCGACGGACGTCCGCATCGTCGCGCGAAAATTATTGAGAAGGTCAACCGTGTAGCCGTAGGTCGCGTTTTCGATGAGTGTGTCAGTACGGCTAATCTCAGGGTCGATCGCCAATGGGGCGTTGCTTGCCGCCAATGTCCTGATCCAGACGATCAGCGTGCCGATCATGCTCGGCTGGTGGTCGGCGCAGCAATTCGGGCTCTGGGTTCTGCTGCAAACGCTTTTTTCCCTCTCCGTCGTGTTCGACCTCGGCCACCAGAACTACCTCGGCTACGAGTTTCAGCGCCTCGGCACCAGGGATGCCGTAAGGCGCGACTTCGCTTCGTCCATCCCGGCCGCCATTTTGCTGGGAGCCGCACTGCTGTGCTTCTGGACGGCCGTCCCCGCCTTCGGATGGGCTGATGCGTTGTTCGGAGATTTCGTTCCTGCGGGGCTGATGGACGATCTTTCAGGCTCGATGACCGTCTATGCGCTCACCTGGTTCGTCACCAGCTCCGTGGGTGGCGTCCTCGGGCGGGCGCTCATCCCTTTCGGCTACTATGCGAGAATGGCGTGGTGGCGGTTTGCGCTGCTGGTGTGCCTCAACCTCGCGGCGCTCGCGGCAGTCCTTTCCGGCGGCGACGTCCTCGACGCCGTCATCGCCTCGTCGGTTGCCAACGTGGTCGTCAATATCGGCGTGCATCTCGACTGCTTTCGTCTCTGGCGGCGCGAAGAAATCGGCTTCGTCGCCCCCGATCTGCGCAGGGGCTGGTCCAACCTCACGAGGAGCCTGTTCGTATCGTTCCGCGAACTGCTTGCCATCGGAAACCAGCAGGGCGTCCGGCTGCTGATCGCACCGCTGGCCGGCGTCAGCCTTCTCGCAGCGTTCACTGCGACCCGGACGCTGTCGAGTATCGCGACCCAGGGCATCAACGCATTGGCGGGTCCGGTCGAGCCGGAACTCTTGCGCTATCTGAGGGAAGGGAAGAGCGGTCCGGCGGAAGCCGTGGTCACTCTAAGCTGGATTTTCGTGTTGGTCGTCGTCGGCCCGGCCTGCCTTCTGCTCCAGTGGGTGGCTCCCGGCCTTTTCCTGTGGTGGACCCGTGGCAACTTCCACCTGGACCCGCTGCTGTTCTGCTCACTCTGCGCCTGCGTTATCGTCTACGGTTTCGCCCAGCCTATGGTTTCGGTCGTCCGGGGAAACAATATTCTGCTGCCGCAGATCGTCGCGAACGTCGCGTCTCTGCTGATCACGGCGATCGGTTGTTATCTGACGTTGACCTCATGGGGGTTGCCGGGCGCCGGTTTCTCGCTGCTGGCGGCCGAGATCGCCAGTTTCATGATCTATGCCGTGGCCGCTCGCGCCGTGCTCCAAAAGCTGCGATTGCGCATACCAATCCATGCCTTCGCCGCATCCGTTTGCGGTGGCCTCCCGGTCATCGCCAGCCTGTTGGCCATGGCAATCTGGCCGCAATCGGCAGCTTGGTCATCCATTCCGGCCGCGATCGGCTCGCTGCTGGCGGCGTGGATGACCCACCGGACTTTGCCGCCTCACATACGAGCCGTCCTCCTGCGTCGCGTTCCGAACCTCCCCCGGAGACGGGCCGCTCTCATGGGGGATCGGCCATGACAGAGAGCGCAGGTCTGGCGAGCGGTGATGCTGCATTCGGCAGGCGTTCCCTGCGGAGGCGGATTTATTCCGGCAACGCCCGGCATGTCGACAAGGCCCGCTGGGGCGTGGTTGTTTTGGTCTTGCTCTGCGCAGCGATCCAGGTGGGGATGTCGCCGGATATCACCACCACGTTCTGCGCCGTTTCAGCCGGGCTGATCGGGATACTGGTATTTTGCTACTGCACCAAACCGAGTCGGATCGAGCGTCATATGATCTCGACTCTGGTGGTGCTCGGCTTCCAGGTCCATTCGAGCCTGGCCGCCCTGATCGTCCAGACCTTTGCGTTCAAACCGATCACCTTCAACCTCGATGCGCCGGTAGCCACTTTTTCCGTTCTGGCACTGCTGCAGTTATGGGCGGTGGCGCTGCACTGGCTCTACACGCAATCGCGGGTAATGCAGGCCGTGACGGTCACGATCCGCCAAAGGATGTTTGCGCCGCTCGGCCTCTATCGTTCGCCGACAAACCGGCAATTGTGGTGGATGGGGCTGCTCGGCTCGTTCGCCTCCTGGTACGCGCATGCCGACCGCTGGGGCGAGGACAATTTCGGCGATATCGCCTTCAAACTGCTCGCCGGCCTGCCGCAATTCTCCGTCGCCCCCTTCCTGATCCCGATCGCAGGCTACCTCCTCGATCCGCCGGACGGCAAGCGCGCGGTCAACTGGCTCGCCCTGACCGTCTACAGCACCCTGACTCTCTATATCGCGCTGGCGCGCAACAGCCGCGGCGCATTTGCCATCAGCGTCCTGACCGTGCTGATCTGCTTTGCCGTCGCGATAGTGATCGGGCGCTTCATCCTGACGAGGCGGCGGATGATCTGGATGGCGGTCGCCGTCCTCCTCAGTCCCATCCCGGCGGGCATCCTCTCGGATCTCGCGACCGCCATGGTCATTGCCCGCGACGATCGTTCCGACATCTCGTCGCGGGATCTCGTCCTCTCGACCATCGGCACGTATTTCGATGGGGAGGCGCTGCGGTCCCGGCAGGAGATGGAGCGGATACTGACCGAGGGCAGCTATAACGAGATCTATGTCGACAATCCGCTTCTGGGCCGCTTCGTCTCCACCAAATACATCGACCACAACATCGCCCTTGGCCTTTCGCTGTCGCAGACCGGAGAAGGGTTGGCGCGTGAGAATGCCGTCAACCAGCTGTTGTTGCTGCTTCCGACCCCGGTTCTGAATTTCTTCGCGCCCGAGCTCGATAAATCCAGCAACGCCTTTTCGTCTGGCGATTATTACAACTTTCTCGTTACCGGCGACGAACTGGGAGGGTATCGCACCGGCTCGTCGATCGCCGATGGCTTCGTCGTTCTCGGCGCGTCTTACGCGGTGGTGTTCGCCATCTTCGCCTTCGCCAATTTCATTATCGGCGACGCGCTCACGATCCGGATGCGGGACGGAGGTGTGCCGCTTTCGGCCCTGGCCTGCATCTGCATCGTCCGCTTCTTCATGAACGGCCTCATGGACGAATCCGTCGCGGTCCAGGCCGGCAATCTTGTCCGGGCGCTGCCGCAGACGGTGCTGCTCTATGCGCTGATGTTCTGGCTGACGAGGGGCGTGAAGCTGAGATGAGGCTCCTCTATATCGGTGCAGAATCAGGGACCAGCCTGCAGCGGGCAGCGGCATTCCGGCGTATCGGCCTCGATGTTCTGCACCTGTCTCCCTATGCGCACCTGCCGCCTCATTGGGCGCCGTGGCTGAACAGGGCCGGTGGCCCCGGCATCGATCGCCTCGTGGCAAACGGGCTCGGCCGTCGGATCGGCGGACAGCGCTTCGATTTTGCCCTGGTGGATTGCGGCGATGTGGTCGGGCCAGCCGCCCTGAACCTGGTCCGCAAGGCAGCGCCGGTTATCGTCAACTACAATGCGGATAATCCCTTTCTGGACCCGTCACCGGAACGCCGTCGCTGGAACATCTTTCGCCGTGCCCTGCCGCACTACGATCTGGTCGTCACGGTACGCCGCCACGGCATCGAATCGATGATGATCAGCAGAGGGGCCAGGCGGATCGATACGATCTGGCAATGCGCCGACGAGGTCATGCATCGCCCTCTGTCATTGACGCAAGGGGAGCGAACCCGATGGTCGTCCGATGTCGTGTTCGTTGGCACCTGGATGTCGGGACGTGGCGAGTTCATGGCGCGCCTGATCGATAGGGGCGTGCCGCTGACGATGCACGGTGCCCGATGGAAAAGAGCTCCCGAATATAAGCTGCTCAGCCCTTTTATCCGGTCCGATCACCTTGAAGGCGCGAACTATACACGAGCGATCGCGGGCGCGAAAATCGCCCTGGTTCTGCTGAACGGCGCAAACGCCGACC
Organism: Neorhizobium vignae; assembly: GCF_000732195.1. Taxonomy (GTDB): domain Bacteria; phylum Pseudomonadota; class Alphaproteobacteria; order Rhizobiales; family Rhizobiaceae; genus Neorhizobium; species Neorhizobium vignae. Next base: position 88,864 of record NZ_JNNU01000005.1, on the reverse strand, counting down.
TTCATACGACGCGCTCGGCGGAGATTCCGGCCATCGGCACCGCCATGTGCGCCCCGCGAACCGCACATCATCATCAGCTCTACAGGCAGGACGAGGAAGCCGTATTCTTCGACGGGCCGGATGACTGCGCGGAAATCTGCAAGCGGCTTCTGGCCGACGACGACAGGCGCCGGAGGATCGCCGATGCCGGGCATCGCCGCACATTCGTGAACGGCACCTATAACCAGGTCCTGGCCCGCCGGATCCTCGAACAGGTTGCCGACCTCGGGCGGGCGGGAGGCGAAGCGCGATGAGGCCGGCGAAGCGTGACGACATCGGAATCCTTTTCCTAGCGTTGGACACCTATGGCCGGATCGGGGGAATTCAGCGCTTCAACCGGCGTGTCATCGCTGCGCTCGCAGCGATCTCGATGGACAAGGGCTGGGAGCGCTGCGCTGTCCACATCATGCGCGACGATCAGGCGGATATCCCTGAAATCGCGCCCGTGGCGATAACCGCCTTCGGCCCCCGACGCCTCGGTTTCATCTTCCGATCGATCGCCGCCGCCCGCCATCGCCGGATCCTGTTCCTGGGACATATCAACCTCTTGGCCGTCGGGCTGATCTGCAAACTGCTTGCGCCGGGAATGAGGCTCGTGCTTTTTGTCCATGGCGACGAGGTGTGGAACGACCCCGCCCATCGCCGGATGCGGTTCTACGAACCGCTCATGGCGAGAGCCCTCAGCCGGATCGCCTCCGTCAGCGCCTTCACGGCAAACCGGATGCAGCATGCTTTCAGGCTGCCCGCGGAAAGGTTCAGAATATGTCCGAACGCCGTCGACGACATCGATCGGCAGCCAAACCCGAAAAGGGATCGCCGGAACATCCTGACCGTCGCCCGGCTGGACCCCCATGACCGCGGCAAGAATATCGACGCCCTGATCCAGGCGGTGGCCCTGCTCGAGCGCCGGAACGTGGAATGCATCCTCCGGATCGTCGGCGAGGGCCCGCTCAGATCGGAACTGGCATCGCTGGCACGCGAGCTTGCGGTTGAAGACCGGGTCGAGTTCCTCGGCCACTTATCGGATGTGGCGCTGGCCGAAGCCTACGCCCAGGCGTCCCTGTTTGCGATGCCCTCATCGAAGGAAGGATTCGGCATCGTCTTCCTCGAAGCCTGGCTGCACGGCCTGCCGGTGATCTGCGGCACTGAGGATGCGGCCGCGGAGATCGTCACCGACGGCATCGACGGGTTTGCCGTAGACCCGCAGGATATCGAAACGCTTGCCGCGACAATCGCGATGCTTCTCGCCGATCCGGACGGGGCTGCCGCGATGGCAGAGGCGGGGGCCGAAAAGGTCCGCTCACGCTATCTCATGGCACACTTCAAAGGAAATCTCGAAAAACTTATCGCGGAGCTGCCATGAGAATCCTCAACATCATCGCCAGCGCCGATCCCGAAACCGGAGGCCCGATCGAGGCGCTGCGGCTGACTGGGCTGCAAATGGCGCGCCTGGGCCATGCGGTGGAAGTCGTGACGCTGGACAAGCTCTCGGCGCCCTATGTGAGAGAGTTTCCCTTGCCCGTTCATGCCTGCGGGCGATGGACCCGGAGATACGGATATACGCCGGAACTGGCACGCTGGATCGCCGCGAACGCCGATCGTTTCGATGCCGCGGTCATCCATGGCCTCTGGAACCATGCCTCTGTCGGCGGCTGGTCGGCCCTGAGGCGGGCAGGCCTGCCTTACGTCGTCCTCGCCCACGGCATGATGGATCCATGGTTCCGCGAAACCCATCCGCTCAAGCATGTGGCCAAGCAGGCGTTCTGGCTTGCCTGGCAGGGCAGGGTTCTCCGCGATGCGGCGGCGGTCCTCTTCACCTGCGAAGAGGAGCGCCGCCGGGCGCGCGGCGTCTTCCGGGGTTACGGTTACGCGGAGCGTATCGTCGCCTTCGGCACGGCCGATCCGCCGGCAGGGGTAGAGAGCCAGCTTGCCGCATTCCGCCGGCTTCTGCCGGAATTGAAGAATAGGCGCTTCCTGCTGTTCCTCAGCCGTTTCCATGCAAAGAAGGGCTGCGATCTTCTTATCGAGGCCTTTGCGAAGATCGCCGCGTCCGATCCGGATCTCGACCTGGTGATGGCGGGGCCGGATCAGTCCGGACTGAAATCGAAACTGATTGCCCAAGCCGCCAAGGCATGCATCGCCGATCGCGTCCATTGGCGGGCATGCTGGCCGGCGGTGTCAAATGGGGCGCCTTCCGGGCTGCCGAGGCCTTTGTCCTGCCGTCGCACCAGGAAAATTTCGGCGTCGTTGTCGCGGAAGCCATGGCCTGCGCAACACCGGTCCTGCTGACCGACAAGGTCAATATCTGGCGCGAAGTCCAAATGAGCGGTGGCGGTCTGGTCGGGCCCGACACGTCGGAGGGCATCGAAAACCTGCTCCGGTCATGGCTCTCGCTCTCCGAGGACGGCAAAAGCGCCATGCGCACCCATGCCCGCGCGGGCTTCGAACGGCATTTCCGCATCGAGGCCGCGACCCGCGATCTCATCGCCATTCTGCACTCCGTCTCCCCACGAGGCCTTCATGAAGCCGCTTGACGCGAAGACATCCGATCCGCGGCTGGGAGCCCCGAGTTTCCCGCTGGGACATCGGCTGTTCCGGCTCGCGTGGAACCTTGTCTGGCGCCTTTTCGGCCGCTGGACGCCGGTGCCGCTGTTTGCATGGCGCCGGTTTCTGCTGCGGCGCTTCGGAGCCCGGATCGACCGGACGGCGCGGATCTATCCCGGCGTCGAGGTCTGGTACCCGCCGAACCTTGCCTTGGCCGCGTATTCCTGTCTCGGAAGCGGTGTCAACTGTTACTGCATGGATCGCATCGAACTCGGCACGCACGCAATCGTCTCCCAGGGCGCCCATCTGTGCACCGGCACGCATGATGTCGACGATGCGAATTTCCAGCTGCTTACGAGACCCATCGTCGTCGGTGCGAATGCCTGGATCGCGACGGAAGCGTTTGTCGGGCCGGGCGTCACCGTCGGGGAGGGCGCGGTGCTCGGCGCCCGCGCCGTCGCCTTCCGCAATCTCGATCCCTGGACGATCTATGCCGGCAGCCCGGCCAGGAGATTGCGGCGGCGCTTAGAGCAGGACAAGCCGGGCATCTTTCCGGTGCGGTTGAACTCCTGACTGGGACAAGTCGTCGAATGGCCAGCCTCGCCGTCCTCATCCTCGCCTACAACGAAGAGCGCCACATCGCCCGGGCGCTGAAGAGCGTGGCGCCCTTCGCGTCCGAGGTCTTCGTCATCGATTGTTTCTCGACCGACAGGACAGTGGAGATCGCCCGGTCGCTCGGTGCGACCGTGCTCAGCAACCCCTGGATCAATTATTCCAGGCAGTTCCAGTGGGGGCTCGACAATGCCCCGATCACCGCAGACTGGATCATGCGGCTCGATGCGGACGAGGTGATCGAACCTGACCTGGCGGTGGAGATTACCGACAAGCTTCCCTTTCTCGCGGCCGATGTCGCAGGCGTGAACCTCAAGAGAAAACACATCTTCCTCGGACGCTGGATCCGCCATGGCGGACGGTATCCGCTCATCCTCACCCGCATTTGGCGGCGGGGACAGGGACATGTCGAGGACCGCTGGATGGACGAGCACATCGTCGTGAAGGGCGGCCGGATAGTTCTTTTCGACACGCCGTTCTCTGATCACAATCTCAACGATCTCAGCTTCTTCACGGGCAAGCATAACCGATATGCAACTCGAGAGGCCGTCGACGTTCTCGGCCAGCGTTACGGGCTGTTTCCGGAAGATCTCGGGCTATCGAGGGAAGCGTCCTCGCGACAGGCTGCCATCAGGCGGAGCATCAAAGAGCGGGTCTATAACCGGCTTCCGTTCCCGGTCGCTGCGCTCGGCTATTTCCTGTTCCGCTATATCGGCCAGCTCGGTTTCCTCGATGGCCGCGAAGGGCTGATCTACCATGTCCTGCAAGCTTACTGGTACCGGTTCCTCGTCGGCGCGAAGGTCATGGAATTCGACCGGTCGCTCCGGTCGCTTAAAACGCTTGAGGAAAAGCGCGCGGCGCTGGCGCGACTGACGGGGCTGCCGCTCTGAAGCGACAGCCCGTGAAGCGCAGCGGTTCAGGCAACGCCCGCACTCGGAAACGCGGCCCAGAAGAGCGTCGAGCCCGCCCCTTCGGCGGCGACCACCAGCAGGCTTTCGCCGGCATTCAACGTATAGCCGGTCTTGCCCGAGATCCTGTTGAAGAGCTGGGTGCCGTTGGTATTGACCGCCAGATCCGCCGATCCGGCGTTGACGATGTGAAACGGCAATCCGACCAGCGAGGACGCATCCGACGAATTCGTGATCGCGGGCAGCGTGCAGACGAGTGCCGAAGCGGCGTCGAAGGTGACGAGACCGGCATCCAGTGGATGGAGCACGGTGTTCGCGGTCTTGAGCGTCGACTTCATTCCCATTCCGAAGCGGGGATAGATGAAGCTGTTGCCGCCCCTGACCTCCAGGTCCCCTTGATTCTCTCCGGCGTCTCCGCGAATGTTGAATGCCGCCAATCCGTTGCGGGTCTGATCGGTCCACAGACCTGATAGCATCGCGTGACGGCCAATTCCGCGCGCGCCATGAAACTGGCTGGTGGCTGAGGTCGTGTTGAAATCGGTAATCGTCGTGTTGCTGCTGTAGAACCGACTGAAGCCGGTCGCGCGCCCGACGACGTCGGCATTCTTGTCGCCGGGCACTTCGGAGATGTTGAGGTCGCAGCCCTGTGCGTTCTCCACGTAAATCCCGGCGCCGGAGCCGCCTTCCGCATCCATGCCGAGGAAGCGCGAGTTGGAGACGAACGCGCCTTCCTCGCGGGAGCTCAACTCGAAACAGGGCATGCCCCAGGACGAGAGCATCAGCGAGCCGCTGCCGGACGCGATCATGGCCGGGGAGGTGAAGGCGTTGCCGATCTGTATCGTGTTGCCGCTCACCGACTTGACGACATAGATCCGCCCGGCGGTGATCCCGTAATTGCCGCTCGCGAATGCGACCGGCATCCGCGCCCGGAATTTGCCGCCGTCGGCAACGGCGATATTCGCCGAGCCGTTGGAGAAAGTCGCGATGTCCACAAGCTCGGCCCGGTTGAAGGCGTTGTTCTGGATGCGGTCGACATACATTTCGTTCAGACGAGCGCCGTCTCCGCCGGCTTCGAAGACGATACCCCGGCAGAGCCGATTGTCCCGTCCATCGGCGGGAATGATGTTGAAGAGCGAATCGAAGCGGCTGTTTCCGGGCATCAGGGTCGAACCGGGCAGCAACGATGCATAATACTGGCCATTTTCGCAAAGATGCGTCCAGACCCGGGAAACGTCCGTGTGCATGAAATTGGCTAGGAATATCCCCCAGTCGCTGCAGTCGCGGATGAAGAGATCGTGGATGGTGGAAAACTGCAGGCCGATATTGTTCACCGCGCCGATGCTGATGGCGCGCGAGAAACCGGTAAAGCCGATATGCTCGCATCGCCAGCCGGTAATGCAATCGGCGGTGATCGTCGCAGACGGCGAACCAAGGTCTGCGTCATTGGCGGCAAAAGCCGGAAACGAGCCGTCGCCGACAAGCACCGTGCCGCCGACGAAATCCCATCCGCTGTCCGGGAGGGTGTCGTTCAGATAGTTCAGCACCGGCTGCACCCCCTGGTAACCGACGCCGGAAGCGACCGGGAGCGGTTCCGTGAGCGCAATCACCGCATCCGGCAGCAGGATGGTGCCGCCGCCCGCTGCGGCCGCTGCCGCATGGACGGCCCGGATTGCCGCTTCGGTCGCATCGGAGGGAACGTAGAGTTTCGGAATTTGGCGCGATGGCATCGTGTCAGTCCTTGAGGTCGGTGAATCGGCTGATCGTGAGTTGGCTGATGGTGAGCTGATTGTTTTCCGCGTCGGCAAGTGCGTACCCTTCGGCATCCATCAGGATGAACCCGTCGTCCTCGGGCGGCTCGCCGCCGCTGATGGGAAAAGTGCCGGGGCCAGTCAGGGAAAGTCCGAGATCCAGCATCATCCCCTCCCGCCACCAACATGCGCCGTCCGGCCCCCGCCGGTTCCGTGTCTGAGGTGGTGCTTTCGCATTCCTGTCTCCTCGGTTCCAAGCCCGGCCGATCGGTCAGCTGCCGGCGGGCACTTCAGAACTCGATTTTAGGAACGGGTTGAGGAGCGGGGACGAAGTGGCGGGAAAGATTCGATGAATGGCTGCTGCTGTGAGGAAGGGCTTATCGGCCAAATGCCTGAAATGCCTTACGGACCGGAGGCTATGAGGCGGCCGGAATGGGGAGAGCTGTCGCGCTCCCGGGGGGATGGTCTTCCCCGCGATAGCCAAAAGAACCGGGTGGATTGTGCGCGCTCGACCGCAAATCGAAGCGCCGGACGCACCGATTTGAACTCCCGGAAGAGGGAGAGCTCAGAGTAGGGGGCAGAAAAGAGAGTGGGAATGGTGGGCGATGAGAGACTCGAACTCCCGACATCCTCGGTGTAAACGAGGCGCTCTACCAACTGAGCTAATCGCCCGTTCGCGATTGCGGAGCCTCAGGGCCCGCCGCGTCGGTGGCCGTGATCTATGCGGATCGCGGAAAAACCGCAAGGGCTTTCATGATGTTTTTTTGAAAATTTTGGGGAAGAGCCGACTGGACAGGGGCGCATACGGGGCAGGAGAGGGCAAAGCGACGGGACGTCATCCTTTTGTCTTGAAACGCGCTTGACACCCGATCCCGAACCTCTTAGTTAGCCGCTCAACCGAGCGATTGAGGTCGCCCGGCTCCGAGGTTTCGGCCTCAAGAGAAATGCGCGGGTGTAGCTCAGTTGGTTAGAGTGCCGGCCTGTCACGCCGGAGGTCGCGGGTTCGAGCCCCGTCACTCGCGCCATTCTCTTATTGAAACTCTCCGCCGATTGCGCGTCTTGCGCACAAGGCGGACGCCGCTGGTCGGCATTATGCGCGGGTGTAGCTCAGTCGGTTAGAGTGCCGGCCTGTCACGCCGGAGGTCGCGGGTTCGAGCCCCGTCACTCGCGCCATTTTTCACCCAGAAGAATGTGCTTCCCAATACGATCTGGCCGCCCCGGGTCCCTCGTGGTCGCGGTCTGAGGTTGTCGCCAGGATACAGCCGCCGATAATCGTTTGAACTGCTCCATTTTGGCGCAGGATGCGACATTCAAAAAGCTTGCGCCGGGGCTTCGGCTGCGCTAACCACGGCTTGTTGCAATGCACGTTCGCTTTGCCTGTGCATTGATATTCAGGCGTCGTCTCCCGACGCTTCAGGCAAGCTGGGATCGAATACAATGAGTGAACTCCTCACTTCCTATATCCCGATCGCGATTTTCATCGGCATTTCCCTGGTGATCGGCATCGCGCTTCTGGTTGCGCCGTTCGCCGTCGCCTACAAGGCGCCCGATTCGGAAAAGCTTTCGGCTTACGAATGCGGCTTCAATGCCTTCGACGACGCGCGCATGAAGTTCGACATTCGCTTCTACCTGGTCTCGATCCTCTTCATCATCTTCGACCTCGAAGTCGCCTTCCTGTTTCCGTGGGCCGTGTCGTTCGGTGCGATTGGCTGGTTCGGCTTCTGGTCGATGATGGTATTCCTCGCCGTTCTGACGATCGGCTTTATATATGAATGGAAGAAAGGAGCGCTGGAATGGGAGTAGTCGACAACGGCAGCACTCTCGTCGCGCCGCAGCCCAAGGGTATTATCGATCCGAATACCGGCAAGCCCATCGGCAGCGACGATGCGTTCTTCGGCGAGATCAACAATGAGCTCGCCGACAAGGGTTTTCTCGTCACCTCCACGGATGAGCTGATCACCTGGGCCCGCACGGGCTCGCTGATGTGGATGACGTTCGGCCTCGCCTGCTGCGCGGTCGAGATGATGCAGCTTTCGATGCCGCGTTATGACGTCGAGCGCTTCGGTTTTGCGCCGCGCGCCTCGCCGCGCCAGTCGGACGTGATGATCGTCGCCGGCACGCTGACCAACAAGATGGCGCCCGCGCTCCGCAAGGTCTATGACCAGATGCCGGAGCCGCGTTACGTCATTTCGATGGGCTCCTGCGCCAATGGCGGCGGTTATTACCACTATTCCTATTCGGTGGTACGCGGCTGCGATCGCATCGTTCCGATCGACATCTATGTTCCGGGCTGTCCCCCCACGGCGGAGGCACTGCTCTACGGCGTGCTTCTGCTGCAGAAGAAGATCCGACGGACCGGCACGATCGAGCGCTGAGGGCCAGAGGCCAAGGGTAATTGGACAAGATCATGAGTGAAGCCCTGAACGAGCTTTCGACCTACATTCGCGAAGCGCGTGCGTCCCTCGTGGCGGATGCGGAAATCGCCTATGGCGAGCTCACGCTGACGGCGACCGCGGAAAACCTGCTGCCGCTGCTGACCTTCCTGCGCGACGACGTGCAGTGCGGGTTCGTCAGCTTCATCGACATCTGCGGAGTGGACTATCCGGCCCGCGAAAAGCGTTTCGATGTCGTCTACCATCTTCTGTCGCCGCGTCAGAACCAGCGTATCCGCATCAAGGTCGCGACCGCCGAGGATGAGCCGGTTCCGTCGGCGTTTTCGGTCTATCCGGGCGCCGACTGGTTCGAGCGCGAAGCCTGGGACATGTACGGCATCCTGTTCACCGGCCACCCGGACCTGCGCCGCATCCTGACCGACTACGGTTTCGAAGGTCATCCGCTGCGCAAGGATTTCCCGACCACCGGTTTCGTCGAGGTTCGTTACGATGACAACGCCAAGCGCGTCGTCTATGAGCCCGTCGAACTGCGCCAGGAATTCCGCAATTTCGATTTCTTGAGCCCGTGGGAAGGCACCGATTACGTGCTGCCCGGGGATGAAAAGGCGAAAGCTTAAGGATCGGCGCAGCCGCGCCGCCCGTCCGCACTTCTTTCCCGCCCGGTGCGTCACTCCGCCCGGCATGGAGTAAGCAGAATGACCGAACATAACGTCCGCAATTTCAATATCAATTTCGGACCGCAGCATCCGGCGGCACATGGCGTGTTGCGCCTTGTGCTAGAGCTTGATGGTGAAATCGTCGAGCGCGTCGATCCGCATATCGGCCTGCTTCACCGCGGCACCGAGAAGCTGATCGAGACCAAGACCTATCTGCAGGCGGTTCCCTATTTCGACCGCCTCGATTACGTCGCGCCGATGAACCAGGAGCATGCGTTTGCGCTTGCCGTCGAAAAGCTCCTGGATATCCAGATCCCGATCCGCGGCCAGCTGATCCGTGTTCTGTATTCGGAAATCGGCCGCATCCTCTCGCACCTTCTCAACGTCACCACGCAGGCGATGGACGTCGGTGCGCTGACGCCGCCGCTCTGGGGCTTCGAAGAGCGCGAAAAGCTGATGGTGTTCTACGAGCGCGCCTCCGGTTCTCGCATGCATGCGGCCTATTTCCGTCCGGGCGGCGTCCATCAGGACCTGCCGCCGGAACTGGTCGAGGATATCGGCAAGTGGTGCGACCAATTCCCCGCCAAGCTCGACGACATCGATGAACTGCTGACCGGCAACCGCATCTTCAAGCAGCGCAACGTCGATATCGGCGTCGTCAAGCTCGAAGACGCCTGGGCCTGGGGTTTTTCGGGCGTCATGGTGCGTGGTTCGGGCGCTGCCTGGGACCTGCGCCGCGCGCAGCCCTACGAGTGCTATTCGGACATGGAATTCGACATTCCGATCGGCAAGAACGGCGACTGCTACGACCGTTACCTGATCCGCATGATCGAGATGCGCGAATCGGTGAAGATCATGAAGCAGTGCGTCAACCGCCTGCTCGGCGACGCCAGGACCGGCCCGTTCTCGTCAACGGACGGCAAGGTCGTGCCGCCGAAGCGTGGCGAGATGAAGCGGTCGATGGAAGCGCTGATCCATCACTTCAAGCTCTATACCGAAGGGTATCACGTGCCGGCCGGCGAGGTTTATGCGGCCGTCGAAGCCCCCAAGGGCGAGTTCGGCGTCTTCCTGGTCGCCGATGGCACCAACAAGCCTTATCGCTGCAAGATCCGCGCGCCGGGTTACGCCCATCTCCAGGCGATGGATTTCATCTGTCGGGGACACCAGCTGGCCGACGTTTCGGCGGTGCTGGGCTCGCTCGACATCGTCTTTGGCGAGGTGGACCGCTGATGATCCGCGCCGTCGTTCTCGCTGCCGTTGTTTCCGCTGCCCCCGTTGCGTTCGCGCAGCAGGCGCAGACCGATGGCGCGATTTCGACCCAAGGCGGCGGATCGAAGTCGATGAAGGATCTCCTGTCCGACGGATACGAGATCAAAACCTCCGTTCCCAGTGGAACAAAGTTCATAGTGTTCATGCAGAAAGACAAGTCTGCCTATGCCTGCGAATTCGTGACGCTCACGAGATCGCGGTGTGGATCCATAAACTGATAAGGCGTGGAAAAGAATGTCCGTTCGTCGATTAGCCGAAGACCAGGTGCAGCCGGCAATTTTCGCCTTCAATGACGAGAATTCCGTCTGGGCCGAGGCAACGATCAGGAAATATCCGGCAGGCCGGCAGCAATCGGCTGTCATCCCGCTTCTGATGCGTGCGCAGGAACAGGATGGCTGGGTGACCCGCGCGGCGATCGAGTTCGTCGCGGGCAAGCTCGACATGCCCTATATCCGCGTCCTCGAAGTCGCGACCTTCTATACCCAGTTCCAGTTGAAGCCGGTCGGCACCCGCGCCCATATCCAGGTCTGCGGCACCACGCCCTGCATGCTGCGCGGCGCAGAGGACCTGATGAAGGTCTGTCAGCACAAGATCCATCACGATCCGTTCGCGCTGAACGCCGACGGCACGCTGTCGTGGGAAGAGGTCGAGTGTCAGGGCGCCTGCGTCAACGCGCCGATGGTCATCATCTTCAAGGATGCCTATGAGGACCTGACGCCCGAGCGCCTCGAAGAGATCATCGATGCTTTCGAAGCCGGCAAGGGCCATGAGATCAAGCCCGGCCCTCAGATCGACCGCATCTTCTCGGCGCCCGAGGGCGGCCCGCAGACGTTGAACGACGAGATCAAGCCGGTCCGCACCAATCTCGACCCGCATCCGAGCGCCGAAGAGGCCGCTGCCGCAGCCAGCGTTCCTCCGGCCGATGCCGCCCGTCCGAAGGACACGGCTGCCGAAACCAATCCGTCGCTGAAGACGCCGGCAACGGCGCCGGCGGCTTCCGCCGCCAATGCCAAGGCCGCGGAGGCGCAGCCGCTCTCGGCGACTGCGAAGAGCAAACCGGCTCCGAAGACGCCCGGCAGTGCCGTGGAAGGCGCCCCGCCGGAACCCGGCGCGGTCTCCGGCGACTTGAAGCCGAAGCGCACGCGGCGCAAGACCACGACTGAAGGTGAGTCGTGACATTTGAGAATTTGTGTGCGGCCTTTGAAAAAGGCTGCAATATATCGACTGACAACCGGCTTAATCGCGACGGACTTGTGGAATAGATCATGTTGAAAGATCAGGATCGCATCTTTACCAATATCTACGGCCTCAAGGACAAGTCCCTGAAAGGCGCGATGAGCCGCGGCCATTGGGATGGCACCAAGGAGATCATCGAGAAGGGCCGGGACTGGATCATCAACGAGATGAAGGCGTCCGGCCTTCGTGGTCGCGGTGGTGCCGGCTTCCCGACCGGTCTCAAGTGGTCCTTCATGCCGAAGGAATCGGATGGCCGCCCGCATTACCTCGTGGTCAATGCCGACGAATCCGAGCCCGGCACCTGCAAGGACCGCGAAATCATGCGCCACGATCCGCACACGCTGATCGAAGGCTGCGTCATCGCCGGTTTCGCCATGGGCGCCCACACCGCCTATATCTACGTGCGCGGCGAATACATGCGCGAGCGCGAAGCGCTGCAGGCGGCGATCGACGAATGTTATGATTTCGGCCTGCTCGGCGGCAACAACAAGCTCGGCTGGGATTTCGACATCTATGTTCACCACGGCGCCGGCGCCTATATCTGCGGCGAAGAGACGGCACTGCTCGAAAGCCTCGAAGGCAAGAAGGGCCAGCCCCGCCTGAAGCCGCCGTTCCCGGCCAATATGGGCCTCTACGGCTGCCCGACCACGGTCAACAACGTCGAATCGATCGCTGTCGCCCCGACCATCCTGCGCCGCGGCGCCGGCTGGTTCTCGTCCATGGGCCGTCCGAACAATGTCGGCACCAAGCTGTTCATGCTTTCCGGCCACGTCAACAAGCCGTGCACCGTCGAAGAAGTGATGGGCATCACCTTCCGCGAACTGGTCGACAAGCATGCCGGCGGCATCCGCGGCGGCTGGGACAATCTGCTTGCGGTCATTCCGGGCGGCGCATCCTGCCCGATCGTGCCGGCCAAGGACATCATGGACTGCCAGATGGATTTCGACGGCCTGCGCGCCGTCGGCTCCTCGTTCGGCACGGCTGGCGCCATCGTCATGGACAAGTCCACCGACGTCATCAAGGCGATCGCCCGCATCTCGGCCTTCTTCAAGCACGAGAGCTGCGGCCAGTGCACGCCGTGCCGCGAAGGCACCGGCTGGATGTGGCGGGTGCTGGAGCGCATGGTCAAGGGCAATGCCCAGAAGCGCGAAATCGACATGCTGTTCCAGGTGACCAAGCAGATCGAAGGTCACACCATCTGCGCGCTCGGCGATGCGGCGGCCTGGCCTGTCCAGGGCCTGATCCGGCATTTCCGTCCGGAGATTGAAGCGCGTATCGACCAGTATACCCGAAACGCGACGGCGCATGGCGCCGTCCTGGAAGCTGCGGAGTAGCCAAGTGACAAAATCGGGCAAAGAGCATGAAGGGGAGGCGACGGAACGTCCGGCGCTCGATCCCGCGCGTTTGTCCGATTTTTCGGAGGCGATGAAGCTCAATCCGCTGATGGCGAATATGGCTGCCGCAACGGCGATCGGCTTCGGCATTGCCAGCCAGATGGCCGGTGCTTTCTTCGGCGCTCTGCAAGGGGCGATGGAAGCAAGCAATCGCCAGAAGGCTGCTGGAGAAACTCCGTCCGCGACGGCTCCGGTTGAGGCGCCCGCTGCCACGGAAACGCCGGCTCCGACCGCCTCGGCCGCAGTCTCGGAACCCGCGCCGATCGCTGAAAAACCGAAGGCAAAGCCGGTCGCACCGGCTCGCAAGACTGCCGCACCGGCGCTCAAGGCTGCCGTAACTGCTCCCAAGGCCGAATCGGTCAAGAAGCCGGCCGCCAAGGCCAAGGTTGCGACGGCAAAGGCCGCGGCTCCGAAGGCTCCCGCAAAACCGGTAGTCGAGGCGAAGACGGTCAAGGCGCCCAAGGCGAAGACGGTCAAGGCCAAGGCGCCTGCTGGCGGCGATCTGAAACAGATTTCGGGCATTGGCCCGAAGCTGGTGGAAGTGCTGAACGGCCTGGGTGTAACGAGCCTCGCTGAGGTCGCGGCCTGGGATGAAGCCGATATCGCCCGCTTCGACAAGGAATTGGGTTTCGAGGGACGCATCAGCCGCGACGACTGGGTCGGCCAGGCGAAAGCTCTGTTGAAATAAAAGAATATGTCCCCGAGTCGCCTGACCCTCAGGAGACCCAAAGGATGGAACTAAGGACGTAAGTGAGACGATGGTTAAGCTGAAGGTTGACGGCAAAGAGGTCGAAGTTCCGGATCATTTCACGCTGCTTCAGGCATGCGAGGAAGCCGGCGCCGAGGTTCCGCGCTTTTGTTTCCACGAACGTCTTTCGGTCGCCGGCAATTGCCGCATGTGCTTGATCGAAGTGAAGGGCGGACCGCCGAAGCCGGCAGCCTCCTGCGCCATGGGCGTGCGCGATATCCGCGGCGGCCCGAACGGCGAGCTGCCGGAAGTCTTCACCAACACGCCGATGGTCAAGAAGGCCCGCGAAGGCGTGATGGAATTCCTGCTGATCAACCATCCGCTGGATTGCCCGATCTGCGACCAGGGCGGCGAATGCGACCTGCAGGACCAGGCCATGGCCTTCGGCATCGACAGTTCCCGCTACACGGAAAACAAGCGCGCCGTCGAAGACAAGTATATCGGCCCGCTGGTCAAGACCGTGATGAACCGCTGCATCCACTGCACGCGCTGCGTCCGCTTCACCACCGAAGTCGGCGGCATTTCCGAACTCGGCCTGATCGGCCGCGGCGAGGATGCCGAGATCACCACCTATCTCGAAAGCGCCATGACCTCGGAGCTGCAGGGCAATGTCATCGACCTTTGCCCGGTCGGTGCGCTGACCTCGCGTCCCTTCGCCTTCACCGCCCGTCCGTGGGAACTCAACAAGACCGAATCGATCGACGTCATGGACGCCGTCGGCTCGGCGATCCGCGTCGATACCCGCGGCCGCGAAGTGATGCGCATCATGCCGCGCGTCAACGAGCAGGTGAACGAGGAGTGGATTTCCGACAAGACCCGCTTCATCTGGGACGGCCTGAAGACCCAGCGCCTCGACCGCCCCTACGTCCGCAAAAACGGCCGCCTTCAGGCTGCCTCCTGGGGCGAAGCCTTCGGCGCCATCAGGGCAGCCGTTTCCGGCACCTCTGCCGCAAAGATCGGCGCGATCGCCGGCGATCTGGCTTCGGTCGAAGAAATGTACGCTCTGAAGGAACTGATCCGGTCGCTCGGATCGGAAAACCTCGACTGTCGCCAGGACGGGACGGCGCTTGATCCGTCGCTCGGCCGCGCAAGCTACCTCTTCAACCCCACCATCGAGGGTATCGAACAGGCCGGAGCCCTGCTTCTGATCGGCGCCAATCCGCGCCTCGAGGCAGCCGTCCTCAACGCCCGCATCCGCAAGCGCTTCCGCCGCGGCAACTTCCCGATCGGCGTGATCGGTGAAGTCAGCGAACTGCGTTACGTCTACGACTATCTCGGTGCCGGCGCCGAAACGCTCTCCGACCTCGCGTCCGGTGCAAACGGCTTCGCCGACAAGCTCCGTGCCGCCAAAAACCCGATGATCATCGTAGGGCAGGGGGCTCTCTCCCGTCCGGACGGTGCGGCTATTCTCGCAGCCGCTGCCCAGCTTGCCGGTTCGGTCGGCGCGCTGACCGAAGAGTGGAACGGCTTTGCCGTTCTCCACACCGCCGCCGCCCGCGTCGGCGGCCTCGATCTCGGCTTCGTGCCGGGTGCGAACGGCGCCAATGCCGCTGCCCAGCTTGCCGGCATGGACGTTCTCTTCCTGCTCGGCGCCGATGAACTCGACTTCTCGAAGAAGGGCGCCAAGTTCACCGTCTATATCGGCAGCCATGGCGATGCCGGTGCGCACAATGCCGACGTCATCCTGCCGGGTGCGGCCTATACCGAAAAGTCGGGCACCTGGGTCAATACGGAAGGCCGCGTCCAGATGGGCAACCGTGCCGGCTTCGCGCCGGGCGAGGCTCGCGAAGACTGGGCGATCATCCGCGCGCTCTCCGACGTGCTCGGAAGCAAGCTGCCGTTTGATTCGCTGAGTGCCCTGCGTGCGAAACTCTATGCGGACTACCCGCATTTCGCCGCCATCGACGAGATCGCAGCGGGCTCGGTGAACGAAATTGCCGCACTCGGCCAAAAAGCTGCTGCTATGACCAAGTCCGGGTTTGCGTCGCCGATCAAAGACTTCTATTTGACGAACCCGATCGCTCGCGCGTCTGCCGTCATGGCTGAATGCTCGGCATTGGCCCGCAACAATTTCCAGGCTGCGGCGGAGTAATTTTGAACATGGACTCGTTCTTTTCCATCTACGTCTGGCCGGGCATCGTCATGGTCGCGCAGTCGCTGCTGCTGCTGGTCTGCCTGCTCGTCTTCATCGCCTACGTCCTGCTTGCCGACCGCAAGATCTGGGCAGCCGTGCAGTTGCGTCGCGGCCCGAACGTCGTCGGCCCCTTCGGCCTGTTCCAGTCCTTCGCCGACCTTTTGAAGTTCGTCTTCAAGGAGCCGATCATTCCGGCTGGCGCCAACAAGGCCGTTTTCCTGCTCGCACCGCTGGTTGCCGTGCTGCTGGCCCTCTCGACCTGGGCTGTGGTGCCGCTTGCAGACGGATGGGTCATCGCCAACATCAATGTCGGTATCCTCTATATCTTTGCGATCTCTTCGCTCGAAGTCTACGGCATCATCATGGGTGGCTGGGCTTCGAACTCGAAATACCCGTTCCTCGGCGCGCTCCGCTCGGCGGCGCAGATGGTCTCCTACGAAGTCTCGATCGGCTTCGTCATCGTCACCGTGCTGCTCTGCGTCGGCTCCTTGAACCTGACCGACATCGTCAATGCCCAGCATGACGGCCTCGGCACGATGATGGGCCTGCCGGCCTCGTTCCTCGACTGGCACTGGCTGGCGCTGTTCCCGATGTTCGTGGTGTTCTTCATCTCGGCGCTCGCAGAAACGAACCGCCCGCCGTTCGATCTTCCCGAAGCGGAATCGGAACTGGTTGCCGGCTTCATGGTGGAATACGGCTCCTCGCCATACATGATGTTCATGCTCGGCGAATACGCGGCCGTCTGCCTGATGTGCGCGCTGACGACCATTCTGTTCCTCGGGGGCTGGCTGCCGCCGGTCGATATCTGGATCCTCAACTGGGTGCCAGGCATCGTCTGGTTCATGCTGAAGTCGATGCTCGTCTTCTTCATGTTCGCCATGGTGAAGGCCTTCGTACCGCGCTACCGCTACGACCAGCTCATGCGGCTGGGCTGGAAGATCTTCCTGCCGCTGTCGCTCGCCATGGTCGTCATCACCGCATTCGTGCTGAAGCTGATGGGATGGGCATGATCATGACCCTGTCCGTCCACGCTTCCGGCATCATTGGAGAATAAAGATGGCAAGTCTCGGCCAAGCCGTGAATTCGCTGTTCCTGAAGGAGTTCGTCGGGGCATTTTTCCTGTCGATGCGCTACTTCTTCAAGCAGAAGGCGACGATCAACTACCCGTTCGAAAAGGGCCCGGTCTCCCCGCGTTTCCGCGGCGAACATGCGCTGCGCCGGTACCCGAACGGTGAGGAACGCTGCATCGCCTGCAAGCTTTGCGAGGCGATCTGTCCTGCCCAGGCGATCACCATCGAGGCCGGCCCGCGCCGCAATGACGGTACCCGCCGCACGGTGCGTTACGATATCGACATGGTGAAGTGCATCTATTGCGGCTTCTGCCAGGAAGCCTGCCCGGTGGATGCGATCGTCGAAGGCCCGAACTTCGAATTCTCGACCGAGACGCGCGAAGAACTGTATTTCGACAAGGCGCGGCTGCTGGAAAACGGCGACCGCTGGGAGCGCGAAATCGCTCGCAACATGGCAATCGATGCGCCCTACCGCTGAGGCGGGGTGATTTGTCCGGTGCCGCCCTCAGCGGGCAATGCACCGGTGACATCTGGATGAAATGCCCGGCGCATATCACAAGGCCGGGTTTCGACGGGTAGGGGCATTCGCCCCGATCCCGGTGAGGGACGAAAAGGCACCACGATGGGTCTGCAGGCAATCTTCTTCTATCTCTTCGCGTTCATCGCGGTGGCGTCGGCGTTTATGGTCATTTCGGCCAAGAACCCGGTGCACTCGGTGCTGTTCCTCATCCTGGTCTTCTTCAACGCCGCCGGTCTCTTCCTGCTGACGGGCGCCGAATTCCTGGCGATGATCCTGCTGGTCGTCTATATCGGTGCGGTTGCGGTTCTCTTCCTCTTCGTCGTCATGATGCTCGACATCGATTTTGCGGAACTGCGCTCCGGCGTGCTGCAATATGCGCCGATCGGCATGCTGGTCGGCCTGATCGTCGCAGCCGAACTGGTGGTCGTCATCGGTGGCAGCGTGCTGACGCCGGAAGCGGCCAAGGCGATCACCATGCCGATCCCGAACCCGGCAACCCGCACCAACACGGCAGCCCTCGGCGACGTGCTCTATACGAACTACGTCTACTTCTTCCAGATCGCCGGCCTGGTGCTTCTGGTGGCGATGATCGGCGCGATCGTGCTGACCCTGCGTCACCGCACCAATATCAAGCGACAGGATGTTTCGAAGCAGGTGGCCCGCACGCCGGCGACAGCCGTCGAAGTGGTCAAGGTCAAGCCGGGCCAGGGCGTCTGAGGCGGGAAAAAGGAATAAAGACATGGAAATCGGACTTTCCCACTACCTCACGGTCAGCGCCATCCTCTTCACGCTCGGCGTCTTCGGGATCTTCCTGAACCGCAAGAACGTCATCATCATCCTGATGTCGGTGGAGCTCATCCTGCTCTCGGTCAACCTGAACATGGTGGCCTTCTCCTCCTTCCTGAACGACATCGTCGGCCAGGTCTTCGCATTGTTCATTCTGACCGTGGCTGCCGCCGAAGCGGCCATCGGTCTTGCAATTCTCGTCGTCTTCTACCGCAACCGCGGTTCGATCGCCGTCGAAGACGTCAATATGATGAAGGGCTGATCGGGTCATGATCTACAAGGCAATCGTCTTCCTACCCCTGATCGGCTTCCTGGTCGCCGGCCTGTTCGGCCGTTCGATTGGCGCAAAGGCGTCCGAATACGTCACCAGCGGCCTGATGATCATCGCCGCCGTGCTCTCCTGGATCGTCTTCTTCAACGTCGCGCTCGCCCATGGCGAAGCAGGCGAGGTGGTCAAGGTTCCGGTCATGCGCTGGATCCAGTCCGGCGGCATCGACGTTGAATGGGCGTTCCGCGTCGACACGCTGACGGCGGTCATGTTCGTCGTCGTCAACACCGTCTCGACGCTCGTGCATGTCTATTCGATCGGCTACATGCACCACGATCCGCATCGCCCGCGCTTCTTCGCCTACCTGTCGCTGTTCACCTTCGCGATGCTGATGCTGATCACGTCGGACAACCTCGCCCAGATGTTCTTCGGCTGGGAAGGCGTCGGTCTGGCCTCCTATCTGCTCATCGGCTTCTGGTACAAGAAGCCGTCGGCCTCGGCCGCGGCGATGAAGGCCTTCATCGTCAACCGCGTCGGCGACTTCGGTTTCGTGCTCGGCATTGCCGGCGTCTTCGTGCTGTTCGGCTCGATCAGCTTCGAGACGATCTTCGCAGCTGCCGCCACCTATCTTCCGGCCGCAGGCTCGCCGGAAGCCTCCCAGGCGGTCGTCAACATCTTCGGTATGTCGCTCGACAAGGCGAACGCCGTTACCGTCGTCTGCCTGCTGCTGTTCATGGGCGCGATGGGCAAGTCGGCACAGTTCCTGCTGCACACCTGGCTTCCGGACGCCATGGAAGGCCCGACCCCGGTTTCGGCACTCATCCATGCCGCGACCATGGTCACCGCCGGCGTCTTCCTCGTCGCCCGCATGTCGCCGATCTTCGAACTGTCGCCCAACGCCCTGCTGGTCGTGACCGTCATCGGCGCGATCACCGCCTTCTTTGCGGCGACCGTCGGCCTCGTCCAGAACGACATCAAGCGCGTCATCGCCTATTCGACGTGCTCGCAGCTCGGCTACATGTTCGTGGCGCTCGGGGTAGGGGCCTATGGCGCGGCGATCTTCCACCTCTTCACCCACGCCTTCTTCAAGGCGCTGCTGTTCCTTGGCGCCGGCTCGGTCATCCATGCCGTCGATGGCGAGCAGGACATGCGCTACATGGGCGGTCTTCGCAAACACATCCCGGTCACCTTCTGGATGATGACGATCGGCACGCTTGCGCTGACCGGCGTCGGCATCCCGGGAACCATGTTCGGTTTCGCCGGCTTCTTCTCCAAGGACGTGATCATCGAAAGCGCCTATTCGTCCCATTCGGCGGCGGCGGGCTTTGCCTTCACGCTTCTGGTCATCGCCGCGCTGTTCACCAGCTTCTACTCCTGGCGTCTCGCTTTCCTGACATTCTTCGGCAAGCCGCGCGCCTCCGCCGACGTGATGCACCATGTGCATGAATCGCCGATGGTCATGCTGGCGCCGCTCTATATCCTCGCCGCCGGTGCGGTTCTCGCCGGCGTTCTGTTCGAAGGTTATTTCTTCGGCCACGAATATGCGGAATTCTGGAAGGGGGCACTGTTCACGCTTCCGGAAAACAAGATCCTCGAAGAGTTCCATCACGTGCCGGTCCTGGTCGCCTGGAGCCCCTTCATCGCCATGGCGGTCGGTTTCGTCACGGCCTGGTATTTCTACATCAAGTCGCCGTCGACCCCCCGCCGTCTCGCCGCTTCGCAGAAGGTCCTCTACGAGTTCCTGCTCAACAAGTGGTATTTCGACGAACTCTACGACTTCCTCTTCGTCCGCTCCGCCAAGGCGCTCGGCCGGTTCCTGTGGAAGAAGGGTGACGTCGGCGTCATCGATACCTACGGCCCGAACGGCGTTGCTGCCCGCGTGGTCGACGTCACCAACCGGGTGGTCAAGCTGCAGTCCGGTTACCTCTATCACTACGCGTTCGCGATGCTGATCGGCATCGCCGCCCTCGTCACCTGGATGATGCTCGGGAGCTCGATCTAATGACCGACTGGCCAATTCTCTCGACGGTCACCTTTCTGCCGCTGGTCGGCGTGCTGTTGCTGCTTCTGACACGGGAGGACGGCCCCTTCGGGCGCCGCAACATCCTCAACGTCTCGCTGTTCACGACGGTTTTCACCTTCATCGTTTCGCTGTTCATCTGGATCGGCTTCGACAATTCGAATGCCGGCTTCCAGATGGTCGAGAAGCATGACTGGCTCGGCACCGGCATTTCCTACCACCTCGGCGTCGACGGCATCTCCATGCTGTTCGTCATCCTGACGACCTTCCTGATGCCCTTCTGCGTGCTCGCCAGCTGGAACACGATCGAAAAGCGCCTCAAGGAATACATGATCGCCTTCCTGCTTCTGGAAGTGGTCATGACCGGGGTCTTCGTTTCGCTCGACGTCGTCCTCTTCTACGTCTTCTTCGAAGCGACCCTCATCCCGATGTTCGTCATCATCGGTGTGTGGGGCGGCAAGGACCGCGTCTACGCCTCCTACAAGTTCTTCCTCTATACGCTGCTCGGTTCCGTGCTGATGATGCTCGCCATCATGGCCATGTACTGGCAGGCCGGCACCACAGACATTACCGCGCTCTTGAAATATGGCTTCCCGGCCGGCATGCAGACCTGGCTCTGGCTCGCCTGCTTTGCGGCCTTCGCGGTCAAGATGCCGATGTGGCCGGTTCATACCTGGCTTCCGGACGCGCACGTCCAGGCCCCGACCGCAGGCTCGGTCATCCTTGCCGGCGTCATGCTGAAGCTTGGCGGCTACGGGATGATACGTTTCTCGCTCGCCATGTTCCCGATCGCGTCCGAACATTTCGCGCCGCTGGTCTTCGCGCTGTCGGTCATCGCCATCATCTACACCTCGCTGGTGGCGATGATGCAGGACGACATCAAGAAGCTGATCGCCTATTCGTCGGTCGCCCACATGGGCTACGTCACCATGGGCATCTTTGCGGCGAACGTGCAGGGCGTGCAGGGCGCGATCTTCCAGATGCTGTCGCACGGCATCGTCTCGGGCGCGCTCTTCCTCTGCGTCGGCGTTGTCTATGACCGTCTCCACACCCGTGAGATTTCGGCTTATGGCGGTCTCGTCAACAACATGCCGAAATACGCCGTCGCCTTCATGATCTTCACCATGGCCAATGTCGGCCTGCCGGGCACCTCCGGCTTCGTCGGCGAATTCCTGACGATCATCGGCGTCTTCCGGGTCAACACCTGGGTCGCCCTGTTTGCCGCGACCGGCGTCATCCTCTCGGCCTCCTACGCGCTCTGGCTCTATCGCCGGGTGATTTTCGGGGCACTCGAGAAGGAAAGCCTCAAGGGCCTGCTCGACCTTTCCGGCCGCGAAAAGCTCATCCTCTATCCGCTGATCGCGCTCACCATCTTCTACGGCTTCTATCCGGCACCGATCTTCGATGCGACGGCAGCATCGGTAGATCTGCTGGTGAACAATTATTCCGCAGCCCTGGCAGCGGCGAAAGACCTTGCACTCAACGTGCACTGAGACGGGACACGACTGGACATGACCGCTGAAATTCTCTCCCTAAGCCTGCAGCTCTCGATGCCGGAGATCATCCTGGCCGTGGGCGCGCTCGCTCTTCTGATGATCGGCGTCTTCTCCGGCGACAAGTCCGCGCCGACGGTGACGGGGCTTGCGGTCGCACTGCTGGCGGTCGCCGGCCTCTGGCTGATCTTCATGCCCGGCGAGGGCGTGGCCTATGGCGGCGCCTTCAAGCTCGACGCCTTCGGCCGTTTCATGAAGGTGCTCGCGCTGGTCGGCTCGATCACCGCCATGGTCATGTCGGTCGGCCATGCGAAGTCGGATCAGCTCAACCGCTTCGAGTTCCCGGTCCTGCTGGTTCTCTCGACGCTCGGCATGCTGCTCTTGATCTCGGCGAACGACCTGATCGCCTTCTATCTCGCGCTGGAACTGATGTCGCTGGCGCTCTACGTCATCGCCGCCTTCAACCGGGACAGCCTGCGCTCGACCGAAGCCGGCCTGAAATACTTCGTCCTCGGTGCGCTCTCCTCCGGCATGATGCTGTACGGCATGTCGCTGGTCTACGGCTTCACCGGCAATACCGGCTTCGAAGGCATCGCCAAGGTTCTTTCGGCCGAGACCCGCGGCCTCGGCTTGATCTTCGGCATGGTCTTCGTGCTTGCCGGCGCCTGCTTCAAGATCTCCGCCGTGCCGTTCCACATGTGGACGCCGGACGTTTATGAAGGCGCACCGACCCCGGTCACCGCCTTCTTCGCAGCTGGCCCGAAGGTGGCCGCCATGGCAATCCTCGTGCGCATCGTCTCCGACGCCTTCCTGCCGATCGTTGCCGACTGGCGCCAGATCATCGTTTTCGTGTCGATCGCGTCCATGCTGCTCGGCTCGTTCGCCGCGATCGGCCAGCGCAACATCAAGCGACTGATGGCCTATTCCTCGATCGGCCACATGGGCTACGCGCTTGTCGGCCTTGCCGCCGGCTCCGAGACGGGGGTCTCCGGCGTCGTCCTCTACATGACCATCTACATGGTCATGACGCTCGGCACCTTTGCCTGCATCATGGCGATGCGCCGCAAGGACGGTGAAAACGTCGAGAATGTCGACGATCTCGCCGGCCTGTCGTCCACCAAGCCCTTCATGGCGGTGGTGCTGACTGCGTTGATGTTCTCGATGGCCGGCATCCCGCCGCTCGCTGGCTTCTTCGCCAAGTATTTCGTGTTCGTCGCGGCGATCGAAGCCAAGCTCTATGCGCTGGCCGTCATCGGCGTGCTTTCGTCGGTCGTCGGCGCCTACTACTACCTACGCATCGTCAAGCTGATGTGGTTCGACGAAGCCAAGGGCGAGTTTGCCCGCATCTCCGGCGAACTGCGCCTGGTGTTCGGCCTCTCCGGTCTGTTCGTCACGGCCTATGTGCTGATCGGCGGGCCGATCGGCACGGCGGCAAGTGCCGCCGCGAAGTCCTTCTTCTGAGAATGCCGGGAGCAAGGGGCCGTTTCTCGCTCGATGCGTTCCGCCACGAGGCGCTCGACGAAGTCGGATCCACCAATAGCGAATGTCTCGCCCGCGCTCGCACGGGCGATTCCGGTTTGTTGTGGCTGACCGCGACGCGCCAGCTCGCCGGCCGTGGTCGGCGGGGCCGGGCCTGGACGTCGGAACCCGGCAATCTCTACGCATCGCTGCTGCTGATCGATCCTGCGCCGCCGGAAAGGATCGGCTCTTTGCCGCTCGCCGTGGCAGTCGCGGTTCATGCCGCGATCAGGTCCGTTCTGCCGCCGGGCGGCGAGCCGCTCGATGTCAAATGGCCGAACGATATCCTGATCGGCCGCAAGAAGACCTGTGGTATTCTGCTGGAAGGCGAGGGATTGCCGGATGGCCGCCGCGCGCTCGTCATCGGCATCGGCATCAATATCCGCCATATGCCCGACAGTGCGACTTACGCGGTGACCCGGCTTGCCGACCACGGCGCCAACATCTCGTCGGAAGAGCTTTTCGCGCATCTTTTCAGGGAGATGGCAGTTGTTCTGGAATCCTGGGATGAGGGCCGGGGCACGCCCGAAATCAGCCGGCGCTGGCGCGAAGTTGCTTGCGGTATCGGTGAAAAAATCACCGTGAACCTGCCGGATCGCTCGCTTGTTGGCACATTCGCAGGTATCGATGACAAGGGATTCCTGCTGCTCGACACCGGATTGGGCGCGTTGATGTCGATCGCCGCCGGTGATGTATTTTTTCAAGGAATGGAATAGACAAAGAAAATGGCAAACCAAGAAGAACTGGTGTTTCTGCCGCTTGGCGGCGTGGGCGAGATCGGCATGAACCTCGCCCTCTACGGCTATGGGACGCCGGAGAAGCGCCAGTGGATCATGGTCGATTGCGGCGTGACCTTTCCGGGGCCGGAGCTGCCGGGCGTCGATCTCGTGCTGCCGGATATCCGCTTTCTCGCCAGCCAGCGCAGCCATCTCAAGGCGATGATCATCACCCATGCGCATGAGGACCATTACGGCGCCATGAACGACCTGTGGCCGGGCCTCAACGTGCCCGTCTACGCCTCGCCGTTCACAGCCGGCATGCTGGAGGCGAAACGCAACTACGAAGGTTCGCGCGCCGAAATTCCG
Organism: Neorhizobium vignae; assembly: GCF_000732195.1. GTDB lineage: Bacteria > Pseudomonadota > Alphaproteobacteria > Rhizobiales > Rhizobiaceae > Neorhizobium > Neorhizobium vignae. The sequence goes on along the minus strand of NZ_JNNU01000005.1, from coordinate 64,423 downwards.
GTGACGATCTTCAAGGCCGGCGACCGCATCAATATCGGCCCGTTCGAGATCGAGGCGATCGGCGTCAACCACTCGATCCCCGAGCCGATGTCGCTGGTGATCCGCACCCCGCTCGGCAATGTCGTCCATACCGGCGACTGGAAGATCGACCATGCGCCGTCTCTCGGACCGTTCACCGACGAGGCGCGCTTCCGCAAGATCGGCGACGAGGGCGTGCTGGCGCTGATGTGCGACAGCACCAATTCCATGCGCGAGGGCGTTTCGCCATCGGAAGAGGAAGTCTCCGAGGGCCTGCGCCAGATCATCGAGGCGGCCGAGGGCAGGGTGGCGATCACCACCTTCTCGTCGAATGTCGGCCGCATCCGCTCGATCGCCCAGGCCGCGGACGCTGCAGGCCGCGAAGTGCTGCTGCTCGGTTCTTCGCTGAAGCGCGTCGTCGGCGTTGCCCGCGACATCGGCATCATGGAAGGCCTCAAACCCTTCATCGCCGAGGACGAATACGGCTATATCCCGCGCGACAAGATCGTCGTGATCCTGACCGGCAGCCAGGGCGAGCCGCGCGCGGCACTCGCCAAGATCGCCCGCGACGAGATGCGCCATGTGGCGCTGACATCGGGCGATACGGTGGTCTTTTCCTCGCGTACCATTCCCGGCAACGAGAAGGCGATCATCGAGATCAAGAACGGCCTGATCGAGCAGGGTATCAAGATCGTCACCGACAGCGACGCGCTCGTCCACGTCTCCGGCCACCCGCGCCGCAGCGAACTGGTGCAGATGTACGAATGGACCCGCCCGCAGATCCTCGTTCCGGTCCACGGCGAAGCGGCTCACCTGACGGCCCAGGCCGAACTCGGAGCCTCCGCCGGCATCAAGACCATTCCGCGGGTCCGCAACGGCGATATTCTGCGTCTTGCGCCCGGCCCGGCCGAGGTGATCGGCGAAGCGCCGCATGGGCGTATCTTCAAGGACGGCAAGCTGATCGGCGATTTCGAGGAAATGGGCATCGGCGACCGCCGCAAGCTCTCCTTCGTCGGCCATGTTTCCATTAACGTCCTGCTCGACACCCGCTATGACTTCGTGACCGATCCCGATCTCATCGCCTTCGGTCTGCCGGAATTCGACGACGAGGGTGAGGACATGGAGGATACGCTTTACGACGCCGTGCTCGGCGCCGTTGAAAGCATCCCGCGTGCCCGCCGCAAGGATCTCGACATGGTCCGCGAGGCCATCCGCCGCGCCGTCCGCTCCACCGCCAACGAGGCCTGGGGCAAGAAACCGATCGTGACGGTGTTCGTAACCCGTCTCTGAGGGACGGAGAGGTCGCGGGGACTTTGGAATAGGGACAGGCCGCGGGGCGATCTCCCCCCTTGAGGGGGAGATGCCCGGCAGGGCAGAGGGGGTATTGCCGGGCAATTCGGCAGCCTTTTCCGTTTTCCATAGCACATACTCGGGAGGACAAACATGCTCGGACGCGTCAATCACATCGCCATCGCCGTGCCGGATCTTGGCAGCGCGACCACGACCTATCGCGATACGCTCGGCGCCCGCGTCTCCCAGGCCCAGGCCTTGCCGGAGCATGGCGTCACCGTGGTCTTCGTCGAACTTCCCAACACCAAGGTGGAACTGCTCGAGCCGCTCGGGCCCGATTCGCCGATCGCGGCCTTCCTCGAGAAGAACCCGTCCGGCGGCATGCATCATATCTGCTATGAGGTGGACGATATCATCGCCGTTCGCGACAAGCTGAAGGCGGTCGGTGCCCGTGTCCTCGGAGACGGCAATCCGAAGATCGGAGCCCATGGAAAACCTGTGCTTTTCCTGCATCCGAAGGACTTCAACGGCACCCTGGTCGAGCTGGAACAGGTCTGAACCCCGCCACTGTGACATCACGTCCGGGCATGCAGGTTTGAGCTTGGCGGCCTTTAGGCCTATAAGGCGCCAATTCTTCGAACCGGAAGCGAGTCGAAACCATGCCGCTTTTGACGGTTGCCGCCATCTACTTCATCATCTGGTGGACCGTGCTCTTCATCGTCCTTCCGCTCGGCTATCGCAGCCAGCAGGAAGACGGCGAGGTGACCAACGGGACTGTGGAAAGCGCCCCGTCCCGGTTTCGCGGCGGCCGTGTCATCCTGCTGACGACGGTGATCTCGTCGCTGATCTACGTGGGCTATTACGTTGCATCCGCCTATTTCGGCGTCGGCATTGCCGATATTCCCGTCATCGTGCCGACTTTCGACTGACGCCCACGAATAAGGCAGGCATCGGTGCCTGTCATTCCCCTGTCATGATTTGCGGGCATAGGAGCGGCGGCGAAGGCACACCCGTGACCCTGCGGACTGGCGAGAAAGCAAAAAAAAACAAGGCGGTTAAGCCTTGTTTATAGTGTCGCGTGATCCTTAACCGTTACCGGGGCTGCGACAAGCGCGCCTAAGATCTGATCCTCCCAAGACTTGACCGCGAAATGGCAAGAATTTGAACTCCTTGCCTCTTTTGTGAGCTGAACCTAGCTCAAAGGATGTGCTTTGTCATCCGCTTTTTTTGTATTTTTGCTACACTTCGATAAAATTTTTCAGTTGACAAAAATGTCGCACGCTTGCCACGAAATCCCCGCTTTTGGCAGGTCTGGAGTGCCGGCGCAGATTCGTGAACAACGTGCGATTCATGCTGGGGCGGGTTCCCTTGGGCCTGAGGAACGGCTATGTACCTCCCAATATCGTTGAAGAAAATGGCCGATTCCTCGCGTCCTGAGGGTAGGCCCGACAACCTCGGAAATCGCGATGCGCCTGTCCCGCTATTTTATGCCCATCCTGAAGGAAAACCCCAAGGAAGCGGAAATCGTGTCCCACCGGCTGATGCTGCGTGCCGGCATGATCCGCCAGCAGAGCCAGGGCATCTATTCCTGGCTGCCGCTCGGCAAGCGCGTGCTCGACAAGGTCGACAACATCATCCGCGAGGAGCAGAACCGTGCCGGCGCCATCGAGGTGCTGATGCCGACGCTGCAGTCCGCCGAACTCTGGCAGGAAAGCGGTCGCTACGACGCCTATGGCAAGGAGATGCTGCGCATCAAGGACCGCCAGGAGCGGCCCATGCTCTACGGCCCCACCAACGAGGAAATGATCACGGACATCTTCCGGTCCTACGTCAAGTCCTACAAGAACCTGCCGCTCAACCTCTATCACATCCAGCTGAAGTTCCGTGACGAGATCCGCCCGCGCTTCGGCACCATGCGCTCGCGCGAATTCCTGATGAAGGACGCCTATTCCTTCGACCTGACCAAGGAAGGCGCCGAGCATTCCTATCGCAAGATGTTCACCGCCTATCTGCGCACCTTTTCCAGGCTTGGGCTTCGCGCTATTCCGATGCGCGCCGATACCGGCCCGATCGGCGGCAACCTGTCCCACGAATTCATCATCCTTGCCGAGACCGGCGAGTCGGAGGTGTTTTCCCACAAGGATTTCGTCAATTTCGACATCCCCAGCACGGATACCGATTTCGATGACGTCGGGGCCATGCAGGCGGTCTTCGACAAGTGGACGTCCGTCTATGCCGCGACCTCGGAAATGCACGACGAGGAAGCGTTTAACGCCATTCCCGAGACCGACCGGCTGTCCGCCCGCGGTATCGAAGTCGGCCACATCTTCTATTTCGGCACCAAATATTCCGAGCCGATGGGCGCCAAGGTGCAGGGACCGGACGGCAAGGAACACCATGTCCACATGGGTTCCTACGGTATCGGCCCGACACGCCTTGTTCCCGCCATCATCGAAGCATCGCATGACGACAACGGAATCATCTGGCCGGCATCGGTCGCGCCGTTCGACGTCGTGGTGATCAACATGAAGCCCGGCGACGAGGCCTGCGACCGCATCTGCGAAACGCTCTATGGCGGCCTCGCAACGGTCGGCAAGGACGTGCTCTACGACGATACGGACGAGCGCGCCGGCACCAAGTTCGCGACCGCCGACCTGATCGGCGTGCCGGTCCAGGTGATTGTCGGACCCCGCTCCGCCGCGTCAGGCGAAGTGGAGGTCAAGGACCGCAAGACCGGCGAGCGCGAAACGCTGACCGTCGAAGCGGCCATGAACAGGCTCGCCGGCCGATAAGCCGGTCGGCGTATCACGGCGGATTTCCCGCCTTCGGCAGGTTGAGGAAATGGCATGGCGAGTGTCGCGGCGAATGGTGAAGCGGTAAAGACGGGTGGTTCGCCTGCGGCCGGTCCTTTCTCGGCCTTCGAGCGGATGGTCGCCTGGCGCTACCTGCGCTCGCGCCGCCGCGAGGCCTTCATCTCGGTCATCGCCGGCTTTTCCTTCATCGGCATCATGCTCGGCGTCGCGACGCTGATCATCGTCATGGCGGTGATGAACGGTTTTCGCACCGAGCTGATCTCGCGCATTCTCGGCATCAACGGCCACATGATCGTCCAGCCGATCGACGGGCCGCTCACGGATTATGCGGAGCTCACCCAGAAATTCGCGGCCGTCCCGGCTGTGCGGATGGCGCTGCCGCTGGTCGAGGGCCAGACGCTGGCATCGGGCCGCGGCGGTGCAGGTTCCGGCGCGCTGGTGCGCGGCGTCCGTCCAGAGGATCTCGAAAAGATCTCCGAAGTCGCCGGCAACGTAAAGTCCGGCGATATGGTCGGTTTTGCCTCGGGGCAGGGCGTGCTGGTCGGCTCCAGGCTAGCGGCGCAGCTCGGCCTTTCCGCCGGCGACCAGATCACCCTGATCTCGCCGGAAGGCGACGTGACGCCGATGGGCGTCAATCCGCGCGTCAAATCCTATCCGGTCTCCGGTATTTTCGAGATCGGCATGTCGGAATACGACGCGACGATCATCTATATGCCGCTCGAGGAATCACAGCTCTATTTCAACGCCGAAGGCCTGGTTCAGTCGATCGAGCTGTTCATCGACAATCCGGACAATGTCGACGATCTGCGCCCGAAGATCGAAGCGGCGGCTGGCCGCCAGATCTTCATCACCGACTGGCGGCAGCGCAACCAGACCTTCTTCTCAGCGCTTCAGGTGGAGCGCAATGTCATGTTCATGATCCTGACCCTGATCGTGCTGGTGGCGGCGCTCAACATCATCTCCGGCCTGATCATGCTGGTGAAGGACAAGGGGAGCGATATCGCCATCCTGCGCACCATGGGTGCGGGGGCCGGTGCGATCATGCGCATCTTCTTCATGACCGGGGCGGCGATCGGCCTCGTCGGGACCTTCGCAGGCGTCCTGCTCGGCGTGGTCGTCTGTCTCAACGTCGAATCGATCCGCCAGTTCTTCTCCTGGATCTCGGGCACCATCCTCTTCGATCCGCAGCTCTATTTCCTCAGCCAGTTGCCGGCGGAGATGAGCTTTGGCGAGACCTTCTCGGTGGTCATGATGGCGCTCGTCCTTTCCTTCATCGCCACCATCTTCCCGGCATGGCGGGCCTCCCGGCTCGATCCTGTCCAGGCCCTTCGATACGAATAGGACCCACATCCTTCATGGCACCCAAAACCGTCTTGCAGCTCTCGGGCGTCGAACGTCACTATGGCCAGGGCGAGACCACGCTTTCGATCCTGAAGGGGGCTGATTTCGACCTGAAGACCGGCGAGATCGTCGCGCTGGTCGCCCCGTCCGGCACCGGCAAGTCGACTCTGCTGCATCTGGCCGGCCTGCTCGAACATCCGGACGCAGGGGAGGTCTTTCTCGCCGGGCATGCCTGCAACGGGCTTCCCGATGCGGAGCGCACTGCCATGCGCCGTAACCAGATCGGCTTCGTCTACCAGTTCCACCATCTCCTGCCGGAGTTTACCGCGGTTGAGAACATCATGATGCCGCAGCTGATCGCCGGTCTTTCCAAGGCCGAGGCGAAGGAGCGGGCAAGCCAGCTCCTGGACTACATGCGCATCGGCCACCGCGCCGAGCACCGTCCTTCCGAACTGTCCGGCGGCGAGCAGCAGCGCGTGGCGATCGCCCGTGCCGTCGCCAACGCCCCGCGCGTGCTCCTTGCCGACGAACCGACCGGCAATCTCGACCCCAAGACCGCATCCTATGTCTTCGACGCGCTGGAAGCCCTGGTGCGCCAGTCGGGCCTCGCGGCCCTGATCGCCACCCACAATCACGACCTCGCCAGCCGCATGGACCGCCGCGTGACGATAGAGGGCGGCAAGGTCGTCGAGATGTGAGACGCGGAATTCCGTGTGTCTGGATCCTCGGGTCATCCTCGGGTTTAACCCGAGGACGAGGATGACGCCGCTGGGTGGTGTGCTCCGCCCCTTCCTCCGTCATCCGCGGGCTTGACCCGAGGATCCATGCCCCAAGCGCCGGCCTATCCGGGCATATTCGACACCTCCCCGTCAGCCTCATCAAACACTTAGCTCCCCTCGCATCCCCGCCCTCCCGGCCCGTGCCTACAATCTCCCCGTTCCGTCACGGATACACCGGCAGGCGTGCCGGCGAGGCGGGACCGGCGCCGGGTGGGCAGGAAACGACGTAAGTCCTTCCATCCGGGGTTCGCGGAAAATGGTCTCCCTCCGGCGACAACGGGGGAAGCAAAGGGCATACGGACCGAGCCCCTTGCTTCTGATGCCCGAAGGAGCGCGCCGGGCGTGCCTGTGCGGCACACAGGGTGGCAAACCGGATGGTTTCGCCGGATTTTCAAAAGTCCGCCCGATACCATCGGAGAAAACCGGCGGAGACCCATGGAAGCCTTGCCGATAAATCCTCGGGTTAAACCCGAGGATTCGGACGGGCGCCATGGGTCAGACGAACACCGTCCGGGAAAGCCACGGCAGAGGGACCGGAGTCGCGAATATCAACCGCCGAACGGGGCGCTGAGAGGTGTCACCTATAAACTAACTTACGAGGCAGCTTTCAGCGCCCCGTCCGAACCATTGCCGCGCCCGGATTGGTGATCCAAGTCCGGATGTACCCGCATGCGTTCAATTGCCGGTTTAACGGATCGTTTACCAGGTGAGGGAGGATATCGAGGTATGTTTGTTTCCGGTCTGTTCTTTTATTGACTCTCAAACAAAATGAGAACAAATTAAAAACATAAGAGAACACGGGAGACGACGATGACTGACCTGCTTCGTGACATTGCCGCATTCGCTTCCATCGCCACCTTCGTGGCCAGCCTTTCCATGATCATGATGGCCATGTGATCCGGGCCCTCGGCCGAAAGGCGTTGAGGAGGGAAATCCGAACTGGACTCTCAAGGCCCTGCGCCAGACAATAGCCTGATTCATGAGATGGATATGGCGCGGGCATGGCAGACAATATGGACGTAAAAACGGGATCGGAAAAGCTGGGGACCACCCCCCAATTCGTTCACCTGCGCGTCCATTCCGCTTATTCGCTTCTTGAAGGCGCGCTGCCGCTCAAGAAGATCCTCTCGAAGGCGATCGCGGACAATCAGCCTGCGATCGCGATCACCGATACCAACAATCTCTTCGTTGCGCTGGAATTCGCCCAGAAGGCGATCGGCGACGGACTGCAGCCGATCATCGGCTGCCAGCTGTCGATCGATATGGAAGACCAGTCCGACGAGCGGCGTAACAGCCATCAGCAGCTCGCCAAACTGCCGACGATCGTCGTGCTCGCAGCCAATGCCGTCGGTTACGAACGGCTCGTCGATCTGATCAGCCGCGCCTATCTCGGCGACGAGGGGCATCAGTCCATCCATATCAGCCGCTCCTGGCTGGAGGACGGCGGCACCGAAGGCCTGATCGCGCTGACCGGCGCCGGCACCGGTCCGGTCGATGTGCCCCTGAAGGAAGGCAATGCCACGCTTGCCGAGGCAAGACTCCTGAAGCTCAAGGAGATCTTCGGCGATCGGCTTTATGTCGAACTGCAGCGCCATGGCGCCTACGACCGCCGCCACGAGCACAAGATCGTCACGCTCGCCTACGACCACGACCTGCCGCTGGTCGCGACCAACGAGGCCTTCTTTCCCACCAAGGCCGATTACGATGCCCATGACGCGCTGATGGCGGTTGCCCACAATGCGATCGTCTCGGACGACACCCGCTTCCGCCTGACGCCGGACCACTATCTGAAAAGCCGTGCCGAGATGGCGAAGCTGTTCGCCGACCTGCCGGAAGCGCTCGAAAACACGGTCGAGATCGCCCGCCGCTGCTCCTTCGTGCTGAAGACCCGCAACCCGATCCTGCCGCGCTTCACCGGCGCCACCGACGATCCGGCGGAAGCCGAGCGCGCCGAAGCGGAGGAACTGCGCCGCCAGTCCGTGGAAGGTCTCGAAGAGCGTATCGCGACGCTCGGCATGACGCGCGGTTATACGGAACAGGACTATCGCGACCGGCTGGATTTCGAGCTCAGCGTCATCGAGAAAATGAAGTTCCCGGGCTACTTCCTGATCGTTGCCGACTTCATCAAATGGGCGAAACAGCAGGGCATTCCGGTCGGCCCCGGCCGTGGTTCCGGTGCGGGCTCGCTGGTCGCCTATGCGCTGACCATTACCGACGTCGATCCGCTGCGCTTCTCGCTTCTGTTCGAGCGCTTCCTCAATCCCGACCGCGTCTCGATGCCGGACTTCGACATCGACTTCTGCCAGGACCGCCGCGAAGAGGTGATCCGCTACGTGCAGCAGAAATACGGCCGCGAGCAGGTGGCGCAGATCATCACCTTCGGTTCGCTGCAGGCGCGCGCCGCCTTGCGCGACGTCGGCCGCGTGCTCGAAATGCCCTATGGCCAAGTCGACAAGATCTGCAAGCTGGTGCCGAACAACCCGGCCAACCCGACGCCCCTGTCGAAGGCGATCGAGGAGGATCCGAAATTCCAGGAGGAGGCCGACAAGGAACCGGTCGTCGCACGCCTCCTCGATATCGCCCAGAAGATCGAAGGCCTCTACCGCCACGCCTCGACCCACGCCGCTGGCATCGTCATCGGCGACCGGCCGCTGTCGAAGCTGGTGCCGATGTATCGCGACCCGCGCTCGGACATGCCGGTCACCCAGTTCAACATGAAATGGGTGGAGCAGGCGGGCCTGGTGAAGTTCGACTTCCTCGGCCTGAAGACGCTGACCGTGCTGAAGACCGCCGTCGATTTCTGCCGCAAGCGCGGCATCGAGGTAGATCTCGCCAAGATCCCGCTCGACGACACCAAGACCTACGAAATGCTCTCGCGCGGCGAGACGGTCGGCGTGTTCCAGGTGGAAAGTGCGGGCATGCGCAAGGCGCTGATCGGCATGCGGCCGGACTGCATCGAGGACATCATCGCGCTCGTGGCGCTTTATCGTCCGGGCCCGATGGAGAACATTCCGACCTACAACGCCCGCAAGCACGGCGAGGAGGAGATCGAGTCGATCCATCCGATGATCGACCATCTCTTGAAGGAGACCCAAGGGGTTATCGTCTACCAGGAGCAGGTCATGCAGATCGCCCAGGTGCTCTCGGGCTATTCGCTCGGCGAGGCCGACCTGCTGCGCCGCGCCATGGGCAAGAAGATCAAGGCGGAGATGGACCAGCAGAGCGAACGCTTTGTCGATGGCGCCATCAAGAACGGCGTCTCCAAGCCGCAGGCCAACAATATCTTCGAACTGCTCGCCAAGTTCGCCAACTACGGCTTCAACAAATCGCACGCCGCGGCCTACGCCATCGTCTCCTACCAGACGGCCTTCATGAAGGCGCATTACCCGGTCGAGTTCCTCGCGGCCTCGATGACCTACGATATGGCCAACAGCGAGAAGCTCAACGATTTCCGGCAGGATGCGGGCCGCCTCGGCATCGCGGTCATTCCGCCGTCGGTGCAGACCTCGTTCCGGCATTTCGAGACCGGCGACAATCGGATCTATTATGCGCTCGCCGCTATCAAGGGCGTCGGCGAGTCGGCGGTCGACCACATCACCGAGGTGCGCGGCGATGTTCCGTTTGCCAGCATCGAGGATTTCTGCCTCAGGATCGACCCCAAACAGGTCAACCGCCGCGTCATGGAAAGCCTGATTTCGGCCGGCGCCTTCGATTGTTTCGGCCGCGACCGCGCCGAGCTGATCGGCGGTCTCGACCGCATCATCGGTTATGCGCAGCGCGCACAAGGGGAAAAGGTCAGCGGCCAGCACGACATGTTCGGCTCGTCCTCCGCCTCCGGGCCGGAAACGCTGATCTTCCCGTCGTTTACGCCGTGGATGCCGTCCGAAATGCTGATGCGCGAATATCAGGTGCTCGGCTTCTATCTCTCCGCCCACCCGCTCGATGCCTATGCCAATGTGCTCGCCAAGATGCGCGTCCAGAATTTCGCAGATTTTTCCGCCGCCGTGAAACAGGGCGCCACTGCCGGCCGGCTGGCCGGAACGGTGACCGGCAAGCAGGAACGCAAGACCCGCACCGGCAACAAGATGGGCATCGTCACCTTCTCGGATGCGACCGGCCAGTTCGAGGCGGTGCTGTTCTCGGAAGGGCTGGCGCAATATCGCGACCTGCTCGAGCCCGGCAAGTCGCTGGTCATCACCGTGCAGGCGGAAGAGCGGCCGGAAGGCATCGGCCTGCGCATCCAGACCGCGCAGTCGCTCGAGGAAAAGTCGGTGCAGATGCAGAAGGCGCTGCGCGTCTTCGTGCGTGATTCAGGCCCGATGCGCGCCGTCGCGCGGCACCTCAATGCCCGGGGCGACGGGCTGGTATCCTTCGTGGTCATCAAGGACGACGGCAAGCGTGAAATCGAGGTGGAGCTGACGGAGAAATACCGCATCTCGCCGGAAATCGCCGCGGCGCTTCGCACAGCGCCGGGCGTTCTCGATGTCGAGCTGGTCTAACGCATGTCGCGCAAAAGTGTGCAGCGGTTTTGCGATAAAGACATGCGTAGAAACAAGGGCCTCAGTAGAGGCCGTAGGCGCGGGGTTTCACTTCCGCGCGTCTCTGGCTGACCGGCTGCGGCTTGGCAAACGACGTCTGCGCTTCGGCCACCCGCTGCACGGGCTGGGTGACGGTGATGAAATCGGTGCCGTCGCCGGTATCCTGGCCGATGCCCTGGTCGTTGATCGTGAGAGACGAGCCGTCGCTGATCAGCGTTTCGATCCGGTCGCGAATATCTGCCGGGATTTCGATGCGGCTGAGGGCCTGTGCGGCGGCGCCCGGCGCATAGGGATCGTCGGCGACCGTGATCCCGAGCCGCTGCTTCATCGCCGCACTGAGGCCGTTGGGAACCGTGACGCTGTGCCATTCGGCCGTCTCTTCCTTGCGCTCGACCTTGTCGACGCTGAAGAAATGCGTGCCGAGCGCCACTTCCGGGTTCTTGATGCCAACAGGCGCCTCGAATAGCGGCTGGAAATTCTGGCGCACCATGATCTGGCCCATCGGTGGGCGCGGCTTGCCCGCGGTCTCATAGAGCGAGTCGAGGAATTCTGGCGTCACCAGCGCTCCCTTGGGCGACAGGTTCTTCCAGCGCTTGAACCCGGCAATCGCGCTGCGGGTCATCGGGCCGGCGAACCCGTCGCCACCGCCGGTGTCGAAGCCGAGCTGCTGCAGCAGGATCTGGGCGTCCATCAGCGTCTCGCGATCGCCGCGGCGGGTGATGAGGATACGCAGCGGTGCGACATCCTCTTTCTCAGCTGTGACCGGCTGGATCGGAGCCGGCCGCGCGTCGGTCGTCGGATGGACGATCGAGGGATTGTTCGGGACGACGTTCATCGCCACTTCGACCGGTTTCGAGCTGCTGCTGCCGATCGACGAGGTCCGCAGTTGGACATCGGAAAGCAGCGGCCCGGTCGGCAGCGGCTTGCGCGGCAGGAACAGGTTGGCATTCTCGATCAGTTGCGGCACGACCGGCGCATCGGTGATGATCACATGCGCGCCGCCCTCGGTCATCTGGAAGAGCGATTTTGCAAATGCGCCCGGCATGCGCACGCAGCCATGCGAGGCCGGATAGTTCGGCACGCTGTTCGACTCGTGAAGCGCGATGCCAGACCAGGTCAGGCGCTGCATCCACGGCATGGGGGCGTTCGAATAGAGATTGGATTCGTGATATTTCTGTTTTTCGAGGATCGAGAAGATCCCGCTCGGCGTCGTGTGGCCTTGCTTGCCGGTCGATACCTTGGAGGTGGTGAGAACCGTTTCGCCATCATAGACCACAAGCGACTGCTTGTCCTTGGAAACGATGATCTGCAGCGTGCGGGCACCTTCCGCAAGAGCCACATGCGACAGCATGGTCGCAGACAAAAGACCTAACCCGAACACCAGGCGACGCAACATGACCGACCCCATACGCAATACATGGACCGGCACATTAGCGTAGGAGGTTTAAGGAAGGTTATCCGCGGCGCGAGTAGTTTTAACGTTATGGTTAATAACGGATCACATTTCATTGATCCCGGCGGCGGCTTCCGAAAGTATATCCGGTCTCGACCGCGGCCTTGCCGAACTTGTCGCGCAGCTTGTCCATCGCCGCTTCCGCGGCCGCGCGGCGGCCTGCCTGGCGGTCGATGAGATCGGGCGGATCGGCACGCGCCGGGTCGCCGAGATCGGTGACGCCGATGCCGAGCAGGCGGAATTTGGTGCCGTCGGTCTCGCGTTCCATCAGCGACAGGCCGGTCCTGAAAATCCGGTCGGCGAGCTGGGTCGGGTCCTCCAGCCGCTTGTTGCGGGTGCGGCTCTTGAAATCGGCGGTCTTCAGCTTGAGGACGACGGTCTGCCCGGCGATGCCGTGTTTCTTCAGCCGGGTCGAGACCTTTTCCGAAAGCCGGCGCAGGATCGGCACGAGGTCGTCGTAACGAGATATGTCGTCGAAGAAGGTGGTCTCGGCCGATACGCTCTTTGCCGCGTCGTTTATATGCACTTCGCGATCGTCGATGCCACGCGAGAGGCGATAGAGCCGCTGCCCCATCGTGCCGTAGCGGCGCATCAGGTCGGCCTCCTGCATGGTCTGGAGCTGGCCGATGGTGCGGATCCCGTCCGCCTCCAGCGTCGCGTTGAACGCCTTGCCGACGCCCCAGATGGTCGTGACGGGCCGGGCCGCCAGGAATTCCAGTGCCTCCTGCCGGCCGATCACCGAAAAGCCGCGCGGCTTCTGCAGGTCGGAAGCGACCTTGGCCAGGAATTTGCAATAGGAGAGACCGACCGAAACGCTGATGCCGATCTCGTCCTGCACCCGCTTGGCGAACTTGGCGAGAATGCGTGCCGGCGGGGCGTGATGCAGCCGTTCGGTGCCGGCGAGTTCGAGAAAGGCCTCGTCGATCGACAGCGGCTGAACCAGCGGCGTCAGATCGTGCATCATGGCGCGTACCTGCCGCCCGACAGTCACATATTTCTCCATGTTCGGCGGGATCACGACGGCATCCGGGCAGAGTTCCAGCGCCTTGAACATCGGCATCGCCGAGCGCACGCCGTTGATGCGGGCGATATAGCAGGCCGTCGAGACGACGCCGCGCTTGCCGCCGCCGATGATCACCGGCTTGTCGGCAAGCTCAGGATTGTCGCGTTTTTCGATCGTCGCGTAGAAGGCGTCGCAATCGATATGCGCTAGCGTCAGGCCATAGAGCTCCTTGTGATAGACGAGGCGCGGGCTGCCGCAGGCGCGGCAACGGCGCACTTCCGCCTTCTGCTCCGCAAGGCAGTCGCGACAGAAGCCGGGTGTCTTGTCAGGCGTGGGCATCATGGCAGAGAACAAAGATTGAACACTGCGACGTTAAGGCCTAAGCTCGCGAGTCACAAGGGAGAGCGTAGAGGTTTGACGTGGATATTGGTCTTCGTTTCGAGCCTGTAACGGCGGAAAGCTGGGAGCCTTCCAGATGCTTTTCAGTCCCAAGGGTCGCCTTCCATCGCCGGTGGCGGGTCTCAGGCGGCTTTGGGCTCGATATGGCTGCGGATGAGCTCGGCGGCATGCGACCAGTCGGTTGCCCGGACGATGCCTTCGGCGGGTTTCGGCGCAAGCAGATGCAAGGGGGAGTCGGGCATCATGTGGAGGAGGAGACACTCAGCGACATGATCGCGCACCGAGTGAAGATTATGCGCCATGTCGTCGATGAAGACGGAGGGCAGGGCACGCCCGGCATGCAGGCGCTGCATGATCGGCCCCTTCGGCTCTTCGCTGGCGATCATCGGGAAGGTGAGGCCGATCCGGTCGAGAAGCCGGCGGCGATGCTCCCGATAGCGCGGCGGCATCGCGGTGAGGAACACGACGTCGGCATCCTTCGACAGCGTTTCGAGTGTCTGAACGACCAGCTCGGTGGGGATCTGCCAGTTTTCCTGGGCCTCGAAGAAAGCCTCGATCAGACGGCGCACATCCGGGTGCTCAAGCGCGACCTGGGTCTCCACGGAAACGATATTGCCGGTGAGCCGGAACGAGCGCGGCAAGAGCTCATGGCCTTCGCTCCGCAGAAACTCCTGGAAGGGGGCCACGAAGTGCAACACCACGTCGTCGACATCGCAGACGACGAGCGGCCGGTCGCCGAGGCGCACATGGGAAAGGTCGAGGATCTCGCTCATCTCAATAGTCGCCGGAATCGAGCCCGGGCCCGGAATAGTGGTGCGAGGCCGCTGCCACGGCTTCAGGCTTTGTATCCGTCGCCTCGCAGAAGGCCAGCAGAGTCGGCTCGTGCCCCATCAGGAAATCGATCATGCCGGCGAGGAAGCCCGGATCGTTTACCGCATTGCGCAACTGGTTGGGCTGTACGCCGGAAAGGGCGAGGAATCGGCCCAGCATGTCGGGTTCGTTGGCGAGCCATCCGAGAATGGCGCCTGCCGTCTCTTCCGCCTTGGCTTCGTTGCTTCGAGCATTACCGGGATCGCGCCGCATTGTCCGCCGAGTTACCTCTTTTTCAACTAAATGGCTTTACCGTGCCTGATAGGCGCTCCGTGGAATCGGCCGTTCCGGGAGCTTATATACTGAAGGCACTCATGCAAGCCGGGATTTAAGGAACGGATCGCTATGCCCAAACGGGTCATGATCGTCGAGGACAACGAGCTGAACATGAAGCTCTTCCGCGACCTGATCGAAGCATCGGGATACGATACCATCCAGACCCGCAACGGTATGGAAGCGCTTGATCTTGCGCGCAAACATCGCCCAGACCTGATTTTGATGGACATCCAGCTGCCCGAGGTTTCGGGACTGGAAGTCACCAAATGGCTCAAGGAGGACGATGAATTGCACGTCATTCCGGTGATCGCGGTGACCGCCTTTGCCATGAAGGGTGATGAGGAACGCATTCGCCAGGGCGGTTGCGAGGCCTATGTCTCGAAACCCATCTCGGTGCCGAAGTTTATCGAGACGATTAAAACATATCTGGGCGACGCGTGAAAACGGAACGGACCTCATGACGGCGCGGATACTGGTAGTCGACGATATTCCGGCGAATGTGAAGCTGCTCGAAGCCAGGCTTCTGGCTGAATATTTCGACGTCCTGACCGCCGACGACGGCTACAAGGCGCTGGCGATCTGCGACAGCACGCATGTGGACCTGATCCTGCTCGACATCATGATGCCCGGCATTGACGGTTTTGAAGTCTGCGAGCGGCTGAAGACCAATCCGCGCACCGCCCATATCCCGGTCGTCATGGTCACCGCGCTCGACCAGCCGTCCGACCGTGTGCGCGGGCTCAAGGCCGGCGCCGACGATTTCCTGACCAAACCGGTCAACGACCTTCAGCTCATTTCGCGCGTGAAAAGCTTGGTGCGGCTGAAGACGCTCAGCGACGAGCTGCGCATCCGCGCCGACACCGCCAGCAATATCGGGCTGGAAGACATGTTGAAGGGCGCCGACGGCCGCGAAGAGACGGCTCAGGTCCTGCTCGTCGATGGCCGGGCGAGCTCGCAGGAACGCATCATCAAGGCGCTGAAGCCTGTCGCCGGCGTCATTGCCATGTCCGATCCGCAGGCAGCACTTTTCGAGGCGGCGGAGAGCCCGGTCGATCTGGTGATCGTCAATGCCAATTTCGACGAATACGATCCTCTGAGGCTCTGCTCGCAGCTGCGCTCGCTGGAGCGTACCCGCTTCCTGCCGCTGCTGCTGGTGACCGAAATGGGCGCCGACGATTTGATCGTGCGGGCGCTCGACCTCGGCGTCAACGACTATATCGTTCGGCCGATCGACCCGAACGAACTGGTGGCCCGCGTGCTCACCCAGATCAAGCGCAAGCGCTACAACGATCGCCTGCGCATGAGCGTCCGCCAGACGATCGAGCTTGCCGTCACCGACGGGCTGACCGGCCTCAGCAACCGGCGTTATCTCGACAATCACCTCAAGGTTTTGTTCAACCGCGCTGCCGCACGCTCCCGGCCGCTCTCCGTCTGCATCACCGATATCGATCGCTTCAAGTCGGTCAACGACGCCTACGGTCACGATGCCGGCGACGAGGTGCTGAAGGAGTTTGCAGCCCGCGTCCGCTCGACCGTCAGGGGAGTCGATCTTGCCTGCCGTTACGGGGGGGAGGAGTTCGTGGTCGTCATGCCGGATACCGACGCTACGTCGGCGGCCGTGATTGCCGAACGGCTGCGCAGCATCATCGAGAGCCAGCCGTTCCATCTGAAGACGGCGGGTATCATGCTCAATATCACCGCCTCTCTGGGCCTCGCCTGCAGCACGCAGGGCGCCGAGACGCCGGAACAGCTCCTGAAGCAGGCCGACCGCGCCTTGTACGAAGCGAAAAACGGCGGGCGCAACCGGGTGGTTGCCGCAGCCGCCTAGAGAATCAGCAGATCCTGAAATTCCTCTCCGCCTTCGCCGAACGGCGAGATCACCGCGAAAAAAGCAGCGGGTCCCCAGTTATTTTTCGACTGGAACCCAACTTTTTGCAGGTGCTAATTCATGGAAGAATTTCATGAACAGTCGTCAGTTAATGGGACTGCTGCAGCGCATCCCAAAAAATTCGAATGTATCCGCGCGCTCTCAGATTTGCCGGCAGAGAATAGCTATTGGTATTGGCTTTGAGTTTTTTGCATAGCTGAGAAGATACACAGTGCTCGCCAAGGATGTGCTTGAAACTGGGAAGGGATTTCTAAGAGCTAGTTCCAAGTAAGCATACAACGCGCCGGGAATAACTTTTGATATATGCCAGAAAAAACGGAAAAGTATGAGTAGCGGCCGCGGATTTTAACCAACAACAGTGAAGGATTCGCTTCGAGATTAAGATTGTGTTGATTTTCTTTTCGTTTTGCGCAATTTTGGCCGCGACCAGACAGTGTACCCGAAATGGTACATAGATACCCCATGATGCTCAGGTCCGCCGCATCTCCTGGGTCGTGGGGTCGGTCGACTGGCAGGCATACCAAAGCGGTTCCTCGTGCCGTGATTGCAGGCTGGTCGACCCCCATTTGAAAGCGCCGCTTCCAGGCCTCTGGAGCGGCGCTTTTCCGTTTCTACGCAGCCTGTCACGTTCTGGATCACCCGGCAGGGTGAAGCCCAAAAGAAAAAGGCGCCTGGCCCATCGGCCGGCGCCTTTCGATGAACCCCAAGATCAAGCTTACTTGATCTTGGTTTCCTTGAACTCGACATGCTTCTTGGCGACCGGGTCGTACTTGGTCTTGGTCATCTTGTCGGTCATCGTGCGGCTGTTCTTCGTGGTGACGTAGAAGAAACCGGTGTCAGCCGTCGACAGCAGCTTGATCTTGATGGTCGTAGCTTTCGCCATGGTGTTCTGCCTCTAAGAAAAAATGAAGCCGCGGACGCGGGTTGGGTCCACGGCAAAATCTGGCGCGAAATTACAAATCGCGCCCGAAAAGTCAACTCCGTTTTGGTTGGAAAAGCATCCGGCAGATGGAAACCAGCACATAGAAGCCGAAGAATCCCGCCAATGCCCAGGCAAAACCGTCATTGCCGGCGATATCGATGGCCGCGCCGATGCCCTGCGGACCGGCGACGGTGCCGACCGCATAGCAGAAGATGAAGGCCGCATTGGCGGCCGCAAGGTCGGCGCCGCTGAGTCTCGATCCCAGATGCGCCAGGCCGACCGTATAGAGGCCGGAGACGCAACCGCCCCAGAAGAACAGGACCACGGCCATCATGATCCAGTTCTCGATCAGGAAGGGCAGCGCAAGCGACCCTGCTACGCCAAGCACTGCCATGGCGGTCAAAAGTGGCCGCCGGTCCCTCAGCTTGTCCGAATAGAGCCCGAGGGGGATCTGGAAGGCCATGTTGCCGATGCCCATTACCGTCAGCAGCACGGCGGTTTGAGGCTCGGTCAGCGCGGAACGCAACGCATAGATCGGGAATAGCGACAGCCCGCCCGCCGACACCGCGCCGAAGGCGAATACCGCGGCTGTCGCTGTCGGAACGAGAAAGATGTAGTGGAAGAAGTGCCGGTCCGGCTTGGTGTCCAGCACGGGGCTTTCATTGCGGGCGATGAAGATCGGGATGATCGCCAGCATGATGATGGCCGCGCCGACCAGGAAGGGCAGGATGCCCTCGCTGCCGAGCGCGGAGAAGAGCAGGGGACCGATTGCGAAGCCGATGGCGAGCACCGTGGCATAGATGCCGAGAACGAGCCCACGGCGCCGTGGAGGGGCCGCCTCGTTGATCCAGAATTCCGACAGGATGAACAGCGTCGTCGTCGCGCCGTGGAAGGTGAAGCGCAGCGGGAACCACATCCAGAAGGCATCCGCGTAATAGAAGCCGATGGCGCTGATGGCAGCGACGAGCACGGCGAACATCATGGTGCGTGCCACGCCGTAGTCGTGGGCGATCTTCGTGGTAATCGGCGCGGCGACCATGGAGGCGACACCGGCCATGGCGGCGTTGAGGCCGATCAGGGTGGAGGAAATTCCGCGCTTTTCAAGAATGATGCTGAGGAGCGGCAGGCCGAGGCCGATGGCGATGCCCACGGCACTGATGGCGGATATGGCGGCGATCAGCGACGGCCAGTGAATCTTGTCGACATGGCCGTTGGCGTCTGTCGTCGGCTGAGGCATTCAATATTCCTTACAGTCGGCTGCGGACGAATCGCCCATGACGCATGAAGTAGAAGGAAACCGGGCTTCCAAACGGTAAAGACGGATCGGATGCCATCAGGTTTTTCACGTCCTCCATGACTGCCTGGGTGATGCGCGGGAGTTTCAGACCCGAAAGCTCGGCAATGTCAAGCCAGCGCACGTCCTGAAGTTCGCTTGAGTCACTCAGGCGCGTCATGTCGAAGAGGGTTTCGTCGGCGAAGGTGAGAAAGAAGCGCGTATCGTAGCGCCGGACATTGCCCGGCGGCGTGATGGCGCGGGCGACGTAGCGCAGGCGGGAGAGGTCGGCGGCGGTGTCGCCGGCAAGCCCGGTCTCCTCCTGGAGTTCCCTGAGCGCCGCGAGCGCCAGGGCCCGGGCTCGGGCCGAGGTCATGCGGGCGGTGGTGCCGGCGACCAGCTTTTCGACAACCAGCGGATCGAGATCGGCGCTGAAGGGAAGGGCATGGTCGCGGGCATCGCGCCTGCCGCCGGGAAACACGTAGACGTCAGGCATGAAGACATGGCCGCTCCCCCGCCGGCCCATCAGCACGCGAGGAGTGCCGCCCGAGCGGTCGATCAGGATCAGGGACGCCGCGTCCTTGGGCGTCACTCCGGCAACACGCGCATGCTTCGGCGCGTCCATTGCGAACGGAGCGTGTTCCTCGGCAGACGATGTCATGCGATCGGTCCGCCCCGGCCGGGATCGACGGCCTCGTCGTCCGCGCCATTGAAGCCGTGCATCTTCAGCGCCCACTGGAAGCCGATGACGCCGCCCTTGATCGGCTGGATGGTCAGAAGCGCCGCGAGGATCGCCAGCGGCACCCAGATGGCGAGATGCACCCAGGGCGAAACCCGCAGGACCATGTCGGTCAGCATGTAGCCGGTCATCAGCACGTGGCCGACGACGACGATGACGAGATAGGCCGGCAGGTCGTCGGCGCGGTGGTGATGGATTTCCTCGCCGCAGACGGCGCAGGTATCGACCGGTTTCAGGAACGCCCGGAACAGGCGGCCGGTGCCGCAGGCAGGACAGGTAGAGAGCAAGCCCCGCTTGATGGAGCGGCCGAGCGGCCTTTCGGCCTCAGGCGCTCCACCATATCGGACGGTCTGTTCGCCCTGTTTCTGCATTGCTATCTCCTTCGGCCGCTCCGCGGAGGCCGCGTGCCGGGTTGCGTCCGGCCACGCCGCCCCGATTTGTGGAAGGAGCGGATCGCGGTCGGCAGTTTCTTGCCCTCGCTCAGCATTTCGAACTGAAGCGCGCCGGCAAGCGGGATGGCCTGTTTCAGCCGCACGTCGACCGTATCGCCGATCTGGTAGCCGAGACCGGTCTTCTCTCCGGAGAGCGCCTGATGCGCCTCGTCGTAGATGAAGTAGTCGTTGCCGAGCGTGGATATAGGTATGAATCCGTCAGCGCCATAGGTCGGAAGCGAGACAAATAGTCCCGCCTTGGTGACGCCCGAGACGCGGCCGACAAATTCCTCGCCGATGCGCCCGCTCAGATGGTGGGCGATCAGCCGGTTGATCGTGTCGCGCTCTGCGGCCATGGCGCGGCGCTCGAAGGTCGAGATTTCGGCGGCGATGTCGTCGAGCTGCGCCTCTTCGGCCGGCGTGATGCCGCCTTCGCCCAAGCCGAGCGAGCCGACCAGCGCACGGTGCACGATGAGGTCGGCATAACGGCGGATCGGCGAAGTGAAATGCGCGTATTTCATCAGGTTGAGTCCGAAATGGCCGATATTCTCGGGGCTGTAGATCGCCTGGCTCTGGGAGCGCAGCACCATTTCGTTGACCATTACCTGGTGCGCGGTGCCCTCGGCCTTGGCGAGAATGCCGTTGAACGAGTTGGCGCGCACCTGGCCGCCCTTGGCCATCGGAATGCCTAACGTCGCGAGGAACTCGCGCAGCGTCTCCTGCTTGGCAAGCGAGGGCGTGTCATGGATGCGGTAGATCAGCGCCTGACGCTTCTTTTCGAGCGTCTCGGCGGCGGCGACGTTCGCCTGGATCATCATTTCCTCGATGAGCTTGTGCGCATCGAGCCGTTCCGGCACTTGGACCCGATCGACGGTGCCGTCGGGCTTCAGCAGGATCTTGCGCTCCGGCATGTCGAGTTCGAGCGGCTGGCGGCGGTCGCGACCGCGCTTCATCACCCCATAGGCATGCCACAGCGGCTTCAGGATCGGCTCGAGCAGCGGTCCGCTCTTGTCGTCCGGCTTGCCGTCGATCGCCGCCTGGGCCTGGTTGTAGGAGAGCTTGGCGGCACTCTTCATCATGATCCGATGGAACGTATGGCCGGCCTTGCGGCCTTCCTTCGAAAAGACCATGCGCACGGCAAGTGCCGGCCGGTCTTCGCCTTCGCGCAGCGAGCAGAGGTCGTTCGAGATACGCTCCGGCAGCATCGGCACGACGCGGTCAGGGAAATAGACCGAATTGCCGCGCTTCAGCGCCTCGCGGTCGAGTGCCGAGCCGGTGCGGATATACCAGGAGACATCGGCGATCGCCACGGTGACGATGACACCGTCCGGATTGTCGGGCGAGGCGTCGAGCTCCGCATAGACCGCGTCGTCATGGTCCTTGGCGTCGGCCGGGTCGATGGTGATCAGCGGCAGAGAACGCCAGTCCTCGCGCTGCGCCATGGTGGCGGGCTTGGCCGCCTCGGCCTCGTCCATCACCTGTTTCGGAAAGATATGTGGGATGCCATGCGAATAGACGGCGATCATCGAGATCGCCTTTTCCGAGCCGATCGTGCCGACGATCGACAGAACCCGGGCGCGAGGCAGGCCGAAGCGGCCGGAACGGACGACTTCCGTCTCGACCAGGTCGCCGTCCTTGGCCTCGCCGATATCGGCGGGCTCGATTACCATTTCTTCGCCGCGCCGGTCGATCGGCAGCAGGCGCAGCTCGCCATCGTCAAGCTTGTGGACGATGCCCAGCGAAGCGCCGCGGCGCTTGTCGATGATCTTGATGACGCGGGCGGTATAGGCGGGGCCGGCGCGGTCCTTGTTGGGGAAGATCTTTGCCAGCACCCGGTCGTTGAGCCCGGCGGCGGGCGCCTTGCCCTTGCCGCGGTTGTCCGACGACTGGCGGATGAGCACCGCAGGCGCGGCACCCAGTTCCTCCGGCCATTCGGCCGGCCGGCCGATTAACTCGCCGTCCTTGTCGCGGGTGGTGATGTCGAGAACGGTGACCGGCGGCAGCGCGTCGGGACGGGTGAGCGACTTGCGGCTCTTCTTGAGAAGGCCTTCCTCCTCCAGTGTCCGCAGCAGGTCCTTCAGTTCGACGCGGGTGTCGCCCTTCAGCCCGAAAGCCTTGGCGATTTCCCGCTTCGAACCCTTGTCCGGGTTGTCGGCGATGAATTCGAGCAGGACGTCGCGCGGCGGCACCGCACCGTGGATGATCACCGGCTTCTCAGGTGCGGAAGCGGTGTTGCCTCGGGCGACTTTGTCGGTGCGTCTTCCCTGGGGTCTCGATCTGTCGCGCGGTTCTCTCACGTGCCCGTCTTCTTTGCCTTCGGTGCGGCTTTCTTCGCCGGAGCTTTCGCCTTCACGGCCGTCTTGGCTTTCGGCGCCGCCTTTTTGGTATCGGTGGTTGCCTTGGCGGCGGCCTTCTTCGGCTTTGCCTTGGCCGAGGGTGCCTTGCCGCCCTTTTCGATGATGAAGGCCATCGCCTGTTCCATCGTCACCGATTGCGGGTCGAGCCCCTTCGGCAGCGTCGCGTTGATCTTGCCCCAGTTGACATAGGGGCCGTATTTGCCGTCGCGCACGGTGATCGTGCCGCCGTCCGGATGATCGCCGAGTTCCTTCAGAGCCGCGGGCGCGCCGCGAGTGCGGCCACCGCCGGCCGCCACCTTGCTCTGCTTTTCGGCAAGCACGGTCACGGCGCGGTTGAGGCCGATCGAGAACACGTCCTCGATGCTTTCCAGGTTGGCATAGCTGCCGTCATGCAGCAGGAACGGTCCGTAGCGGCCAAGCCCCGCCGAGATCATCTTGGCTGATTCCGGATGTTTGCCGACGTCGCGCGGCAGGTTGATCAGGGCGAGCGCCTTTTCGTGGTCGATGTCCTCGGGCTTCCAGCCCTTCGGCAGCGACGAACGCTTGGCTTCCTTGCCGTCGCCGCGCTGGATATAGGGCCCGAACCGGCCCGAACGCAGCGTCAGTTCCTCGCCCGTATGCGGATCGGCGCCGAGCGCCTTCGGTTCGCTGAGGGCGTTAGCCTCCGCATCCGCACCGCCTTCGGAGGAAAGCTGGCGGGTGAAATTGCAGTCCGGATAGTTCGAGCAGCCGACGAAGGCGCCGTATTTGCCGAGCTTCAGCGACAGGTTGCCGGTGCCGCAGACCTGGCAGATACGCGGATCGCTGCCGTCTTCCCGCTTCGGGAAGACCAGCGGCGCGAGCGTCTCGTTCAGCGCGTCGAGCACGTTGGTGACGCGCAGTTCCTTGGTGTCCTCGATCTGGGCGAAGAAATCCTGCCAGAATTCGCGAAGAACCTGCTTCCAGTCGAGTTCGCCGGCCGAGATCTTGTCGAGCTTTTCCTCAAGATCGGCGGTGAAGTCGTATTCCACGTATTTCGTGAAGAAACTTTCGAGGAAGGCCGTCACCAGCCGGCCCTTGGAATGCGGGATCAGCTTGCGCTTGTCCATCGTCACATATTCGCGGTCGCTCAGCGTCTTCAGCGTCGCGGCATAGGTGGAGGGGCGGCCGATGCCGAGCTCTTCCATCTTCTTGATCAGCGAGGCTTCCGAATAACGCGGCGGCGGCTCGGTGAAGTGCTGGCTGGCATTCACCTTGTTCTTGTCGAGCTTTTCGCGGGCATTGATCTCGGGCAGGCGGCCATCTTCATCGTCGTCCTCGCCCTTTTCGGCATCCTCGCGGCTGTCCACATAGGCGCCGAGGAAGCCGTCGAACCGGATGACCGAGCCGACGGCGCGAAGGCCGGCCTTCTCGCCCTTGTTGTCGGCAAGGATTTCGACCGTGGTACGCTCGATTTCGGCGGATGCCATCTGGCTGGCGATGCCGCGCTTCCAGATCAGCTCATAAAGACGAGCCTGGTCGGAATCGAGGTAACCGCGGACCTGGTCCGGCGTGCGGGTGAAATCGGTCGGGCGGATCGCTTCGTGGGCTTCCTGGGCGTTCTTCGCCTTGGTGGAATAGAAGCGCGGCTTTTCCGGCAGGTAACGCTGTCCGAACTGGTCGACGATGGCGCTGCGGGCAGCGTCGATCGCTTCCGGCGCCATCTGCACGCCGTCGGTACGCATATAGGTAATGAGACCGACCGTCTCGCCGCCGATATCGACGCCTTCATAGAGCTTCTGCGCTACCTGCATGGTGCGCGAGGCGTTGAAGCCGATATTCGAGGAGGCGGCCTGCTGCAGGGTCGAGGTGGTGAAGGGCGGTCCGGGATTGCGCTTGACGGGCTTCGCCTCGACCGTATCGACCAGATAGGTCGCGCCATCGAGCAGCGCCTTCAGGCGGTTGGCGTCCTCGCCGTTCTTGATCGAGCGTCCCTGCAGCCGCTTGCCGTCGGCCGAGACGAGGCGCGCCTCGAACTCGTCGCCGCGCGGGGTGCGTAAGATCGCCGACAGGTTCCAGTATTCTTCCGAGACGAAACGCTCGATCTCCGACTCGCGGTCGCAGACGAGGCGCAGTGCAACCGACTGCACGCGGCCGGCCGAACGAGCGCCTGGCAGCTTGCGCCACAGGACCGGCGAAAGGTTGAAGCCGACCAGATAATCGAGCGCGCGGCGGGCGAGATAGGCATCCACCAGCGGCACGTCGATATCGCGCGGATTGGCCATCGCATCGAGCACGGCCTTCTTGGTGATGGCGTTGAAGACGACGCGCTTGACCGGCTTGTCGCCGATCAGCTTCTTTTTCTTCAGGAGATCGAGCACGTGCCAGGAAATGGCTTCGCCTTCGCGATCCGGGTCGGTCGCGAGGAACAGGCCGTCCGAGCCCTTCAGGGCGTCGGCGATATCCTTCATGCGCTTCTGGGAGGCGCTATCGACTTCCCACAGCATTTCGAAGTCCTGGTCGGGAAGTACGGAACCGTCCTTGGCCGGAAGATCGCGCACATGGCCGAAAGAGGCGAGAACCTTGTAGCCGGGGCCGAGATACTTGTTGATTGTCTTGGCCTTGGCGGGAGATTCTACAACGACAACATTCATTTTGCTTCTCTGCAATAGAGGCTTGGCCCGGAACCTTTGCAGTCCAGGCGGAAATCTGACCTCCCGACATGGAGGGCGTTTGCCTCGCGGTCAAGGGGCGTCTGCCAAATTATAGGGTACAACGAATTGCAACCTGGGGAAGATTTGCAATTGGTTGCAATCTTAAATAAATGCGATATGGTCCCTCGAATACCTCAAGGTGAATTTATTTGGACCGGTGGCCGACTTTTTTGACAGGATAGAAAATGATTTCTCGAAGTGAGGCGAACGGCCGGCGCGAGGACGATACCAGGGAGAATATCGCCTATATAAGGCAGATGCTCGGAGAACTCCGGCAGGTCGCCCTGGGAGAGGGAGCCGATATGCTCTGTTATCTCATCGAGATGGCCTATGTGGAGGCGGGGGATGTACAGGCCGGCCGGCGTCCCCGCTCAGTCTTCCATCGCGAGTGAAACCAGGCCGCCGACATGCCGATGCAGCCGGCCGGCGAGATCGAGTTCCAGCAGGATGAGATAGACGGAGGAGGCGGGCAGTTCCGTGTGGCGGATGATGTCGTCCACCTCGACCGGCGTCGGCCCCAGCGCCGAAACAATGATGGCCCGGTCGTCATCGTTGGGCGGCAGTATGTCGCTGAATTTCTTAGGCTCTTCCACCACCGAGCCGCTGAACAGATCGAGTTGCGACAGCGGCGCCAGCGCCTCGATGACGTCGGCCGACCCGGTGGTGACGATCGCGCCCTGTTTCAGAAGCCCGTTGGTGCCGTGGCACCGCGGATCGAGCGGCGAGCCGGGAACGGCGAAGACAAGCCGTCCGAAATCGGTCGCCATCCTGGCGGTGATCAGCGAGCCGGAACGCTCCGCTGCCTCCACGACCACGACGCCGAGCGAAATGCCGGATATCAGCCGGTTGCGGCGCGGGAAATCCCGTGCGCGGGGCTCCCAGCCGAAAGGCATTTCGCTGACTGCAAGCCCTGCACCCTCGGTAATCTCGTCGAGCAGAGGCATGTTCTCCGGCGGATAGGGCTGGTCGAGCCCCCCGGCCAGCACCGCGATCGTTCCGGTCTCCAGGCTGGCCCGATGGGCGGCGGTATCGACGCCGCGGGCAAGGCCCGACGTCACCGTATAACCGGCACGACCGCAATCCCTTGCGATCATCGCCGCGAACTTGGCGCCCGATATCGAGGCGTTGCGCGACCCGACGACGCCGACCGACGGCCGTGTTGCGGCGGAAAGGTCACCTTTCATGGCGAGAAGGGGTGGCGCGCCTTCGATCTGGCGCAGCGCCGGCGGATAGTCCGGTTCGCCGATGCCGACGAAGCGAGCGCCAAAGCGATGGGCGGCTTCGAGTTCGCGTTCGGCCTCTTGCACGCCGGCGATCCGGATCGCCCTGGTCGCTCCGCCGCGGGCGGAGAGTTCGGGCAGCATGGCAAGAGCGTTTTCCGCCGAGCCGCAGTGGTTGATGAGATCTCGAAACGTGGCCGGGCCGACATTGTCCGAGCGGATCAACCTGAGCCAGGCGATCCTTTGCCTCTCCGTCAGCGCAATTCCTGTACGTTTCGCGCTGCCGTCCGGCATTGTTTCCCCCGGTCTATCCCTTTTGGCCGATCCTGCTTTCGGTGCCGGCGATCAACCGCTTGATATTCTCCTCGTGTTTCCACCAGGAAATCACGGTCATGATGGCCATGACGAGCGCAATCTTCGGCTCGTTTAAGAACCACAGCACAACCGGAATGACAAGAGTTGCAACCAGAGCGGAGAGCGACGAATATTTGCTGATCTTGGCGACGCCGAGCCAGATGGCGGCAAATACCAGCACCATCCAGGGGGCGACGCCGAGCAGCGTGCCGATATAGGTGGCGACACCCTTGCCGCCCTTGAAGCCCAGCCAGACCGGGAAGAGATGGCCCATGAACGCCGCGAAGCCGGCAAGCAGCCCCGCTTCCTTCCCGAAGAAATACCAGGCGACCAGCGCCGCGACGGTTGCCTTCAGCGCGTCGAGCAGCAGGGTGGCCGCCGCGAGCTTCTTGTTGCCGGTACGCAGCACGTTGGTGGCGCCGATATTGCCCGATCCGATCGAGCGGATGTCGCCAAGCCCGGCGGCGCGGGTGAGGATCAGCCCGAAAGGAATGGAGCCGAGCAGATAACCGAATGCCAGTGCGGCCAGCGCGATGGGCAGGCTGATCTGCCAGTTGAAGAGTTCACTCACGCCCTTGCTCCCCTTAAAGCGTGTAGACGCACTTGCCGGCCACATAGGTCGCGACGGCGCGGCCCGAGAATCGCGCGTCCTCGAACGGCGTGTTCTTCGACTTCGACAAGATCATATCCTTCGACACGATCCAAGGCTCGTCGAGGTCGATCAGCGTGATATCGGCCTTGGCGCCGGGCTTCAGCGTGCCGGCATCGAGGCCGAAGATCTGCGCCGGGCGGGTGGACATCGCATCGATCAGCCGCATCAGCGGCACGCGGCCGTCGTGATGCAGGCGAAGGGCGGCGGCGAGCAGGGTCTCGAGGCCGATCGCGCCGTCCTCGGCGTCCGCAAACGGCAGGCGCTTGGTATCGACGTCCTGCGGATCGTGGGAGGAGACGATGATGTCGATCGTGCCGTCGGCGATCGCATCGGCCATCGCGACGCGATCGTCCTCGGAGCGCAGCGGTGGCGAGAGCTTGAAGAAGGTGCGGTATTCGCCGATGTCGTTCTCGTTGAGCGCCAGGTGGTTGATCGAGACGCCGCAGGTGGCGTTGGCGCCGCGGGCGCGGGCGACGCGCATGGCTTCAGCCGATTCCGCCACGGAAATCTTGGCCGCATGGTATTTCGCCCGCGTCAGGCCGGCGATCCGAAGATCCCGTTCGAGCGGGATGATCTCGGCTTCCTTCGGCACGCCGGAGAGGCCGAGCCAGCTTGCGAACAGGCCTTCGTTCATCACGCCGTTGCCGAGATATTTTTCACGCAGTTCCAGCGAGACGACCGCGTCGAACTCGCGCGCATAGGTCATTATGCGGCGCAGCAGCAGCGTGTCGGAAAGCCCGCGCCGGCCGTTGGTGAAGGCGACGGCGCCCGATTGCTGCAGCAGGCCGATCTCGGTCATCTCCTTGCCGGCAAGCCCCTTGGTGAGGGCCGCGGCGGGATGGACGTTGACGACCGCCTTGTCGCGGGCGGTCTTCTGCACGAATTCGACCAGCGCGATATCGTCGAGCACCGGATCGGTGTCGGGCATCATGATGAAGGAGGTGATGCCGCCGGCCGCTGCCGCGCGGCTTGCCGATTCGATCGTTTCGGTATGCTCGGCGCCCGGTTCGCCCACATAGACGCGGGCATCGACGAGGCCCGGCGTCGCGACGAGGCCCTGGCAGTCGCGGATCTCAGCGCCTTCCGGAGCGCCCTGGTTCTGGGCATCCTTCCCGGCGGCGAGGATGCGGCCGTCGACGCCGATGATGATCGTGCCGGTCTCGTCGAGTTGGCGGGACGGGTCGAGGATGCGGAGGTTCTTGAGGATGGTCGGGGTCATGCGCGCTCTCCCTGGTTCTGGGAGACGAGCAGGGCCTCCATCACGGCCATGCGGACCGCGACCCCCATTTCCACCTGTTGCTCGATGACGCTCTGCGGGCCGTCGGCCACCTCGGAGGCGATCTCGACGCCGCGGTTCATCGGGCCGGGATGCATGACCAACGCATCCGGCTTGGCGACTTTAAGCTTTTCGGCATCGAGCCCGTAGAAGCGGAAATATTCGCGCACCGACGGCACGAAGGCGCCGGCCATGCGCTCGCGCTGCAGGCGCAGCATCATCACCACGTCGGCATCCTTCAGACCCTCTTCCATCGAGTGGAAGACTTCGACGCCCATGTCCTTGATGCCGGAGGGCAGCAGTGTCGAAGGCGCCACGACCCGAACCCGCGCGCCCATGGCGTTGAGCAGCAGGATGTTGGAGCGGGCGACGCGGGAATGCAGCACGTCGCCGCAGATCGCGACGATGATGCGCGACAGCTTGCCCTTGGAGCGGCGGATGGTGAGTGCGTCGAGCAGCGCCTGGGTCGGATGCTCGTGCTGGCCGTCGCCGGCATTGATGACGGAGCAGGCGACCTTTTGCGCCAGAAGTGCGGCGGCCCCGGCCGAGGAATGGCGCAGCACCAGCACGTCCGGGCGCATGGCATTCAGCGTCATCGCCGTATCGATCAGCGTCTCGCCCTTTTTGACCGAGGAATTGCCGACCGACATGTTCATCACATCGGCGCCGAGGCGTTTGCCGGCGAGCTCGAAGGACGACTGGGTGCGGGTGGAAGCTTCGAAGAACAGGTTGATCTGGGTCAGACCCCGCAGCGTGGAAGTCTTTTTCTCCCGCTGCCTGGAAATCTTCACGGCCTCGTCGGCCTTGTCGAGAAGAAAGGTGATATCCTGTTCGGTAAGGCCCTTGATGCCAATCAGATGGCGATGAGGGAAGAAGACCATGGACACGTCTCCGCTTGCGTTCGGCGGTCTATAAGGTCTGACGACAGGAGCTGCAAGCGGGCGAGGGACTTATCTCACTGCTTGTTTGAGAGGATGGCGACAAGACGGTTTCTCAACGCGGGTGCGGCCTTTTGTTGAGAACGCCAGAAATCCTGAACCGGCGCCGTTCCCAGGCCCGGTAACTTCCGCTAGAACCCGTTTCATGAACCAGATGTCGCGCGCCGAAGAAAAATTTGCCGAACTGAACCAGCCGAAACCCTGGTCCGGAATCAATGCCTACCGATCCGATCCGCTGGTCGTCGACCTGACGAGCACGCTGAACCGCACCATCCGCGAGGAATACGACCAGCTTGGCCGTTACGTCACCTCGCCGGAGGCGCAGGAGCTGGCGCGCATGGCGAACGAGAACCCGCCGAAGCTGAAGACCCATGGTCCGCGCGGCGAGCGGCTGGACGTCGTCGAGTTCCACCCGGCCTGGCACGCGCTGATGCGCCGTTCGATGCAGACCGGCCTGCATTCCTCGGTGTGGGAAAACATCCCCGAAGCCAAGGGCCACGAGCACAAGGCGCGGGCGACGCGATTCTACCTCTCGGCGCAGCTCGAATGCGGTCATCTCTGCCCGCTGACCATGACCAGCGCCTCGATTGCCGCGCTGATGGCCTCGCCGCGCGTCCAGAAGGAATGGGCGCCAAAGATCCTGTCGCGCAAATACGATTCGACGAATCGCCCGGCCCTGCAGAAGAGCGCTGTCACGCTCGGCATGGGCATGACGGAAAAGCAGGGCGGCACCGACGTGCGCGCTAACCGCTCGACCGCCGAGCGCGTCGGCGAGGGCATCTACCGGCTTTCCGGCCACAAGTGGTTCATGTCGGCGCCGATGAGCGACGGTTTCGTGATGCTGGCCAAGACCGGCGACGGGATCGGCTGCTTCCTGGTGCCGCGGCTGCTCGAGGACGGGTCGGCGAACGGCCTGCAGTTCCAGCGCCTGAAGGACAAGGTCGGCAACCGCTCCAACGCCTCTTCCGAGGTCGAGTTCACTGATGCCTTCGGTTATCTGCTCGGCGAGCCGGGCGGCGGCATCCGCACCATTCTCGACATGGTAACCCTGACGCGGCTCGATTGCGCGCTCGCCTCCGCCGGCATCATGCGTGCCTCGCTCGCCGAGGCGGTCCACCATACCCGCGGCCGCAGCGTGTTCGGCAAGAAGCTTGTCGATCAGCCGCTGATGACGCGCGTGCTCGCCGACATGGCGCTCGACGTAGCTGCCGCAACGGCGCTCAGCTTCCGGCTCGCCGATTCCTTCGATCGGGCGGCCAGCAACCCGGCCGACGCGGCTTTCGCCCGCGTCATGACGCCGGTCATCAAATACTGGAACTGCAAGATCGCACCTGCGCTGATCTACGAAGCGATGGAGTGCATCGGCGGCAACGGCTATATCGAGGAACGGCCGATCGCTCGGCATTACCGCGAGGCGCCGGTCAACGCGATCTGGGAAGGCTCGGGCAATGTGATGGCGCTCGACGTGCTCCGGGTCCTGTCGCGCGGCAAGGACCTGTTCGACACGGTGCTCGCCGGCTTCGAACGGGATCTCGGCCCTGCGGGCCGCAAGACCGTCGAGGTTCTGCGGGCCGCCATGGCGCTCTGCGAAACCGACGAGGGCGCAGCCCGCCTTCTGGTCGAGCAGCTGGCACTTGCGGCAGCGGCATCCGAACTGGTGCGGCTCGGAGCCGGAAAGATCGCCGATGCCTTCCTGGAAACGCGGCTCGCCGGCGGCTGGCGCTCGACCTACGGCATGCTCGATGCCCGGTTCGACGCGCGCTATATCGTCGATCTGCTCTATCCTGCAGCCACGTAGGCGACAGCCGTCATCACGACCGGAATGGTGAGGAACGAGGCGACGACCTGCAGGGTCGCCGCCGCGGCATACATGTCCGCATCGCCGTTCAATTGTTTCGCCAGCAGATAGCCGTTCATCGCGGTCGGTACCGCGGCACTCAGCGCCAGAAGGACGAGGCCGTCGCCCTGGATGCCGCACAGCGCTCCGACGCCGACGGCGACGATCGGGAAGGCGATCAGCTTCAAAAAGACGGCGAGGAGAGTGATGGGCTTCGGCTTGAGCGCGTCCATGACCCGCAGGCCCGCGCCGACCGCGATCAGGCCGAGGCTGAGCGAAGCCTGCGACAGCAGGTCGACCGCCACCATCACCGGTTCGTAGATCGGAATGCCGGCAAGGTTGACGACGATGCCGAGCGCCGTCGAAAGGATCAGTGGATTGGTGCACACTCTATAGAGGATGGCCTTGTAGTTCCGGTCGTGGCCGGAGAACCACAGCAGCACCGTCACGTTGATGAAGTTGAGCGGGATGATGATCGCCGCCATCACCAGGCCGACCATGGTCAGCCCCTGCTGGCCGTAGGTCTTGGCAGCGATCGCCAGCGCCATGAACGCATTCCAGCGCGTCGCTGTCTGGAACAGCGACGTATAGGCCGGCCCGCCGACGCGCAGGTTCCGCAGGACCGGCCATGCCAGCAGCAAGCCGCCTGACATCACCAGCACGGAGATGATCGCTGCGAAACTGACCGTCAGGTTTTCGGTATTCGAAAAGTCCGCCTTGGCCATGGTCGAGAACAGCAGGGCCGGAAACAGTATCCAGTAGCTGCACTGTTCGAGACCGTCCCAGAAATCGGGATTGATGATCGGAGCGCGTTTCAATCCCACGCCTAAAAGAACGAGCAGGAAAATAGGCAGGACGCTTTGGAAGACGATGAGCATGGGGAAGGGCACGTCGGTGGGAGAATAGGATCTCGTTAGTCCTCCCATGCCGATAGTGCAATGCGGAGCCCCGCGAATTCAAGTCCTGCGCGCGCAATCCTGTGCATGGCGACCGAGAGCGCTTGCGGCGGTGGATGGCTCGGACTATCGCGGTTGACAGGACAAAACCGAAGCAGGCGAAAAATGCTCCAGATCCCTGAAGTCACAGCGCAAGAAGGTTCGGTCGCGAAAGTGCGCAACCGTGCCGGCACCGAGCGGGCGATCTTCCTGGCTGCCCGCGATCTTCTTGCAGAACAGGGTTTCCAGGGTTTCGGCATCAATGCGGTGGCGCGCCGCGCAGGCTGCGACAAGCAGCTCATCTATCGATATTACGGCGGTCTCGACGGGCTGATCGAAGCGATCGGCGCCGATCTCGGCACCTGGGTCAAGGATCGCATCCCGGAAGATACGGGCGGCATGTTCCTCCTGACCTACGGCGACCTGATGGAGAAACTCTCCATCTATTTCATGGAAGCGCTGCGTGACGATCCGCTGGTCTGCAAGATCGTCGCCTGGGAGGTCTCGCAGGACACGCCGCAGGTACGCCGGCTGTCGGAGGCGCGCACCAAGGCGCTCGGCAAATGGCTCGAGAAGATGCGCGGCTCGCTGACGCCGCCGAAGGGCGTCGATGCCGCGACCACCAATGCGCTGCTGTTTGCGGCGGTCCAGCACCTGGTGATCTCCGCCGCCGTCAGCGGCCAGTTCGCCGGCATGGCGCTGAAGACGGAGAAGGACTGGGATAAGGTCGGCAACGCGCTCCGCCGCCTCGTTCGCGCGATCTACGGCTGATCTGCGTTATCCACAGCCAGCGCCTCGGAATTAACCATGCTGCCCGGTTTCCATTGCAGGAAATCCCCCACGGCCTAAATTGGCATTAACGCATTGTTAACCAAGACATTGGCCGGACACGCTCAGGATGGGAACCACAATCAGGCAGAGGGCATTGCTGCTCGTCATGACGACGATCTTTGCGGTGCTGGCGCTTGATATTGCCATTCCCGCGATGACCCTGAGCCTTATGGCTCTATCGAGATGGCTCGTGTCTCTGGATTTGTATCCAGTCGAGCCGAGGGGGAAGACCGCATGAAGTGGTTCCTGATTCTGTGGGCCGGCCCGGTCCTGCTGCTGACCAGCTGGTACGGGCTTTCCTATTACGACATGAGCTTCGGCTTCTTCATGCTGACCCGCCAGACCCATGACCTGGTCTTCCAGATCTACGGCAACGTTCTCGGCATTCCGCCGGAAACCATTCCGCCGCTGGTGGCGCGCGCCATCGCATTCGACAGCCTTGTCGTGTTCGCGATCATCGCCTTCCGCAAGCGCCGCGAGATCGCCGCCTGGTGGCGGAAACGTCAGCTGGCGAAATCGGTCTCCCTGCCGAGCGACGAGAGCCTGTCCAGAGCGCCCTGAAGAATGAAGCTTGCCGCGGCGGAATCGATCCGCTCGGCACGTTTGGCCCGCGACACGTCCATTTCCAGAAGCGCCCGCTCGGCGGCCACCGTCGACAGCCGCTCGTCCCAGAAGACGAAGGGCAGGGCGGTCTTTTCCGACATCGAGCGCACGAAGGCGCGCGTCGCCTGGACGCGCGGACCGGCCGAGCCGTCCATGTTCGTGGGCAGGCCGATCACGAAGCCCGCCACTCTTTCCTTCTCGGCAAAGGCGAGCAGCACTTCGGCATCCTTGGTGAACTTCACCCTTTTGATGACCGGACGGGGAGAGGCAAACCGCCGGCCGAGATCCGACATGGCGAGCCCGATCGTCTTGGTGCCGAGGTCGAGTCCGGCAATCGCCTGTCCGGGTTTAAGGGCCTCGGCCAGTTCCTCGATGGTCATCACTGTCATGCGTTCTTCATCCCGGGGATCCAACTAGGGTGTCCGGAGCGGGTTTGTCCCACCCTCTGTCCCACTTCCCTTTAGCTTCATATCGGCTATGTGTCGTCATTATCTCACATCATATTCGAGGAGAGTTTTCCATGAAGATCATCTGGCTGGGCCATTCCGCCTTCCGCATCGAGACCGCCAAGGCGAAGATCCTAATCGATCCCTTCCTGACCTATAATCCGGCCTTTGCCGGCCAGGATATCAAGGCCGCCGCCGAAGGTCTGACCCATATCCTGCTGACCCACGGCCACGGCGACCATGTCGGCGACACGGTCCAGATCGCCAAGGAAACCGGTGCCGTCGTTCTCGCCAACTACGATCTCGGCGTCTGGCTGGCGAAGAAGGGCGTCGAGAAGCTCGAAATGGGCAATACCGGCGGTACGATCAGCTTCGAGGGGTTCACCGCCACTTTCACCAATGCGCTGCATTCGTCCGCCTCGCTCACCGAAGACGGCGTTTCGCATTGCCTCGGCAATGCCAACGGCCTGATGCTGCATTTCGACGACGAGCCCTCCGTCCTCCACATGGGTGATACCGACATCTTCTCCGACATGGCCCTGATCAATGAACTGCACCAGCCGGATATCGGCATCGTGCCGATCGGCGACCGTTTCACCATGGGCGGCGCCGTCGCAGCGCTCGCCTGCCAGCGTTTCTTCGATTTCAAGCACGCGCTGCCCTGCCATTACGGCCTGCCGGGCGTCGACCAGACGCCGGAAAAGTTCGTCAAGGGTATGGAAGGCTCCCGCACCCGGGTCGAGACGCCGGTACCGGGCGGCAGCCTGACCTTCTAAATCGCATCCTTTCAGGGGGCGCCCCTTCGCAAATTGAGGCGCGCTCCCTGTTGCGAAGGGCGGGCATGGCCATTATAGCGAAGGGGAAATTTCCCATCGGAGTTATGCCATGTCCGTCGATCTCGCCACCGTCAAGCGCGTCGCGCGCCTTGCCCGCATTGCGGTCACCGAGGAAGATGCCAATCGCATGGTCGGCGAGCTGAACGGCATCATCAATTTCGTCGAGCAACTTTCCGAAGTGGATGTCACGGGCGTCGAGCCGATGACCTCGGTCACCCCTATGGACATGCGCAAGCGCGCCGACGCCGTCACCGACGGCGACAAGGCCGACGATATCGTCGCCAATGCGCCGACCACCGACCACAATTTCTTCCTGGTGCCGAAGGTCGTCGAGTGAGCGCTCAATAGCGCCGCGCCGAACCTCTCCCTAGCATTCGAACCGTTTGAAGAGACCATGACCGAACTCACCAGCCTTACCATTGCCGAAGCCCGCGAAAAGCTCGAAGCCGGGGAGTTCACCTCGGTCGAGCTGACTGAGGCTTATCTTTCCGCGATCGATGCCGCCAACTCGGTGTTCAACGCCTATGTGGCCGTGACGCCGGAAAAGGCGCTCGGCATGGCGAAGGCCTCTGACGCACGCCGCGCCACCGGTAAGGCTGGGGCGCTGGAAGGCATCCCGCTCGGCATCAAGGACCTGTTCGCCACCCGCGACGTCCATACCCAGGCCTGCAGCCACATCCTCGACGGCTTCCTGCCGAAATACGAATCGACAGTCACCCAGAACCTCTGGGACGACGGCGCGGTCATGCTCGGCAAGCTCAACATGGACGAGTTCGCGATGGGCTCCTCCAACGAGACCTCCCATTACGGCGCCGTGGTCAACCCGTGGCGGGCGAACGGCTCCAATCAGCAGCTCGTTCCGGGCGGTTCTTCCGGCGGTTCGGCCGCGGCCGTCTCCGCCTTCCTCTGCGCCGGTGCCACCGCCACCGATACCGGCGGCTCGATCCGCCAGCCGGCCGCCTTCACCGGCACCGTCGGCATCAAGCCGACCTATGGCCGCTGCTCGCGCTGGGGCACGGTTGCCTTTGCCTCGTCGCTCGACCAGGCCGGCCCGATCGCCCGCGACGTGCGCGATGCGGCGATCATGCTGAAGTCGATGGCGTCGGTCGATGCCAAGGATACGACCTCGGTCGACCTGCCGGTGCCGGATTACGAGGCCTCGCTCGGCCAGTCGCTCAAGGGCATGAAGATCGGCATTCCGAAGGAATACCGCGTCGAAGGCATGCCGGAAGAGATCGAAAAGCTTTGGGCTCAGGGTATCGCCTGGCTGAAGGATGCCGGCGCCGAGATCGTCGACATCACCCTGCCGCACACCAAATACGCGCTGCCCGCCTATTACATCGTCGCTCCTGCCGAAGCCTCCTCGAACCTCGCCCGTTACGACGGCGTGCGCTACGGCCTGCGCGTCGATGGCAAGGACATCGTCGACATGTACGAAAAGACCCGCGCTGCTGGTTTCGGCACCGAGGTCAAGCGCCGCATCATGATCGGTACCTATGTTCTCTCGGCCGGTTATTACGACGCCTATTACCTGCAGGCGCAAAAAGTCCGCACGCTGATCAAGCGCGACTTCGAGATCGTCTTCGACGCCGGCGTCGATGCGATCCTGACGCCGGCCACGCCGTCTTCCGCCTTCGGCATCGCCGACGAGGACCTCGCCTCCGATCCGGTCAAGATGTACCTCAACGACATCTTCACGGTGACGGTGAACATGGCCGGCCTGCCGGGCATCGCCGTTCCCGCCGGCCTCGATGCCAAGGGCCTGCCGCTCGGCCTGCAGCTGATCGGCAAGCCGTTCGAGGAAGAAACACTGTTCCGCACCGCTTATGTCATCGAACAGGCCGCCGGCCGGTTCACGCCGGCAAAATGGTGGTAAGGGAACTGCAATCCATACGATGACGGCCGCCGATCGTCAGGCGGTCGCCGGGGAGGTGGTTCATGGATAAGCCGGATCTCGGACGTTTGATCGAGGCGTTTGACCGCCTCGCAACCTCCGGCTTCACCATGGGCGCCGAATGGGAGGCGGTCCATAACATCTG
This sequence comes from Neorhizobium vignae, assembly GCF_000732195.1. Classification (GTDB taxonomy): domain Bacteria; phylum Pseudomonadota; class Alphaproteobacteria; order Rhizobiales; family Rhizobiaceae; genus Neorhizobium; species Neorhizobium vignae. Next base: position 27,394 of record NZ_JNNU01000005.1, on the reverse strand, counting down.
CCAGGCCCATGAGGGAGAACCGCCGTTCGACTGGGGCCACGCGCTCTGCCATCGCATCGAGGGTGACGACTGGAACGCCGACTACTGGTACCGCCGCGCTGGCAAACGTCGCTCGGCAGGGTCCGTTGCCGAGGAATGGCCGGCCATGCGCACGGAGCTTGAAACAATGCTCTGACTGAGATTGGACGCGCGCCGTTGGCGACGCGCGTCATCTGACTTTACCGATTATCCTGCTCGGCCCTCACAAGCACCAGCCCCCGTTCGGTGATGCGGTAGGGTTTGCCGCCCTGGGACTTGATGGCCTTCTTCTGTTTCAGCTTGCGGAAGGTCACGAGGTCCAAACCTGAAAAGGCCCAGCCCTCGCGGGTGACGAGCTGCAGCTTTTCGATCTTTCTGTTGTCGTCGCGGGTAATCTCGATCCTGCCGCCCTGGGCGAGCAGGTGGAGGATGCGCTGTTCGGCGCGGGAAATATCCATTGTCTTGATGTCCGGAGAAGCGCTCGGAAACGAGCGCGCAAAAACGTTTCCGGCGTCTGGTGACGTCGGGGTTCTCGTTTTTGTCTGGGCCGGCGCGGCTTGAAAGCGGGGGCCGGCCCCTCAGCAGGTCTCTACGGAAGAGAACATCAAAACTCCATCAATGCGAAATCCGCACTAGGCGGGTTTTCCCCGGCCGTCAAGCGCCGGACGGAAACGCCCTATTTGTTGCACTGGTCAAAGCGGAGACTCAGTGGTCTACTGAGGCTGCAACAGGGGAAACTATGGCCCATATTCGCAATGCGCGTGAGGACGAGGTGGATATCCTGGCGGAAATCGGCTTCCGCTCCTGGGAGAAGGCCATGATTTCGATCGGCGAGATGACCGATATGCGTTCCAGCGCCCGCACAGCCTTCCAGAATTTCACGCGCTCCTCCTGGCTCGCCATCACAGTCGTCGAGCAGGCCGGCAATCTTGCAGGCTGGGCGGCGCGCGAAAAGCTCGACGAGCTGATCTCCGACTTCTGGATCGATCCAGCCTTCCAGGGCCACGGCTTCGGCCGGGCGCTTCTCGTCGAGATCGAGGCCGAGATCGTCCACCAGGGGTTCGAAGTCGCCCGCGTCGAGACCCACGCCCGTAATGCCGAGGCAGTCGGCTTCTTCGAGAAGCTGGGCTATTCCATCAACTGGCTCTCGACCATCTATTCGCCGAAGATCGACCGGGATGTGCAGTCGGTCGGCCTGTCGAAGCGCCTCGTCGCGGAAGCGCCGGATACTTACGGGCCAAGCTTCTAGATTGCGATTGCCGGAGCGATCTTCGCGATTACCGCCCACGTGAGTTCCGGGGCGATTAGCCATACTGCCGCGCCGAGCGTGTGAAGAGCGACTATAATCATCAGCAGCGTGCGAAAAGGTTGCTTGCGTGTCTTGTGCCGCAGCATCTGCTGCGCGGTCACGGCGCCCAGGCTGCCGCCGATAAAGGCGACACCCAGCAGCGTACGCTCGCTGATCCGCCACGTGCCATCAATCGCCGCCTGCTTGTCCCACCAATAAACGCAGAATGCGATGACATTCAGGAGTAGATATAGGATAAATAGCGCGAGTGGGGTTGATAGCTCCATTTGGCAATTTCACCAGAACCTGGTTAAAATCGGCTGAACTACAGCGCTCCACAGCGACCCCCGCGCGCAGCAAGCCTTGCACCGCAACGCCATTTGCTCTACCTCCAGAAAACGCAATAGAGACCATTTCACGAGCATCAGATGACCCTTGTCGACGTCCGCACGCCCGATCCGAAACGCTTCATTCCCGGTGCCACCGGCGACTGGGAAGTCATCATCGGCATGGAGGTGCACGCCCAGGTCCTCTCCAATTCCAAGCTTTTCTCCGGCGCTTCGACCGAGTTCGGCAAGCCGGCCAATTCCAACGTCTCGCTCGTCGATGCGGCCATGCCCGGAATGCTGCCCGTCATCAACGAGGAATGCATCAAGCAGGCAGTGCGCACCGGGCTTGGCCTGAAGGCTCAGATCAACAAGCGCTCGCTGTTCGACCGCAAGAACTATTTCTATCCGGACCTGCCGCAGGGCTACCAGATCTCCCAGTACAAGGATCCGATCGTCGGCGAAGGCAAGATCGTCATCTCGCTCGGTCCGGACCGCCAGGGCCAGTTCGAGGATATCGAGATCGGCATTGAGCGCCTGCATCTCGAACAGGATGCCGGCAAGTTGATGCACGACCAGCATCCGACCATGTCCTATGTGGACTTGAACCGCTCCGGCGTGGCGCTGATGGAGATCGTCTCCAAGCCCGACATGCGCTCCTCCGACGAAGCCAAGGCCTATATGACCAAGCTGCGCTCGATCGTGCGCTACCTCGGCACCTGCGACGGCAACATGGACGAAGGCTCGATGCGCGCCGACGTCAACGTCTCGGTGCGCCGTCCGGGCGCCGAATTCGGCACCCGCTGCGAGATCAAGAACGTCAACTCGATCCGCTTCATCGGTCAAGCGATCGAATACGAAGCGCGCCGCCAGATCGGCATTCTGGAAGACGGTGGCTCGATCGACCAGGAGACCCGGCTGTTCGACCCGAACAAGGGCGAGACACGCTCGATGCGCTCCAAGGAAGACGCGCACGACTACCGTTATTTCCCCGATCCGGACCTGCTGCCGCTTGAATTCGACGATGCCTTTATCGAGGAACTCCGTGCGGGCCTGACCGAGCTGCCGGACGACAAGAAGGCCCGTTTCGTGCGCGAGCTCGGCCTGTCGATCTACGACGCTTCGGTTCTGGTGTCCGAAAAGGCGATCGCCGATTATTTCGAGGCGGTTGCCGAAGGCCGCGACGGCAAGATTGCTGCCAACTGGGTGATCAACGACCTGCTGGGCGCCTTGAACAGAACCGGCAAAGACATTGAAGAGACTCCGGTTTCTCCGGCTCAGCTTGGCGCCATCATCGACCTCATCAAGGCCGAGACGATTTCCGGCAAGATCGCCAAGGACCTCTTCGAGATCGTGCTCAACGAGGGCGGCGACCCCGCCGAACTGGTTGAGACCCGCGGCATGAAGCAGGTGACCGACACCGGTGCGATCGAAGCGGCCGTCGACGAGATCATCGCCGCCAATCCGGACCAGGTCGCCAAGGTCAAGGCGAAGCCGACGCTTGCCGGCTGGTTCGTCGGCCAGGTGATGAAGTCGACGGGCGGCAAGGCCAATCCGCAGGCCGTCCAGGCGCTGGTCAAGGCGAAGCTCGGGATCGAAGAGGAGTAGGCCCGATGGTCTACTTCGTCCGCACCGCCGGAGAAGCCGACGTCGAGCGGATCCGCGCCCTGCTGGCGGCGACCTTTCACGATACCTACGATCCGTTCTACGGGGCCGAAAAGGTCAGAAAGATGGTCGACGGCTGGCATTCGGCCGCGGCCGTCCGGTCGCGCATCCAGAAGCGCGGCGGCGAGTTCCTGGTCGCCGACAACGGCAAGGATATCGGCGGCATGGGCTATGCCGCCATGTATCCGAAAATGGTGAAGACGGCGATGCTGCATCAGCTCTATGTCAAGCCGTCCTGCCAGAACGAGGGCATCGGCCGCGATATCTTCGCCGAGCTCGAAACCTGCTTTCCGGATGCGGAGATCATGCGGGTCGAGGTGGCGCTGCCGAACGTGCGCGCGATGTATTTCTACGAGCGGCTCGGATTTTCCGAGGTCGACCGGATGGAGGAATGGGGAGCCCCCAATTCCGGCCTGCCGGCGATCATCATGGAGAAGCGGCTGGAGTTGCGCTGACCCACCCGAGGAGGACCTTTGCATGGCCGATATCGTCATCCGCAGGGCGCGGCAAGCCGATCTTCCCGAACTCATCACGCTGTTTGCAGCGGATGATCTCGGCGGCCATGGCGATACGACGGACGAAACCGCCTTCGACGACTACCTGCGGGCCTTCAATGTCATCGATGCCTCTCAGAACGAACAGCTTTTCGTCGCCGAGCTGGGTGGCGAGGTGGTCGGCACGTTCCAGATCCTCTTCAACCGCACGCTGACGGGAAGGGGATCGCTGTCGATGATCCTGGAGGCGGTGCAGACGCGCGGAGACATGCGCGGCAAGGGTATCGGCGCCCTAATGATCGGACACGCGATCGAGGAGGCCAGGCGCCGCGATTGCCGCCAGGTCGCGCTCACCTCCAACATGGCTCGCACGGACGCACATCGCTTCTACGAACGGCTCGGCTTCGCCAAAAGCCATTTCGGCTTCAAGATGAAGCTCAAATGACCGTGCGCGACATTTGGAATCACTGGACATCGAAGGCGTCAGGCGGCATAAGCGGATCAGCCAATTCGATCGTCATCCTGTTTGCCAAGCCGACGGAACATCCATGAAAAACCTCCTGCTGCAGATCTTCACCTGGTGGAACGGACAGACCATCGGCACCCGGTTCTTCACCTGGCGTTTCGGCAAGAAGGTCGGCGAAGACGAGTTTGGCAATGTCTATTACGAAGGTCCGATGACCTCCTGGGGAAAGCCGAAGCGTTGGGTGATCTACAAGGATTACGCCGAAGCCTCCGCAATCGGGCCTGGCTGGCACGGCTGGATGCATTATCGCACCGACGTTGCTCCGTCGCAGGAAGAGTACAAGGCCCGGGAATGGGAAAAGGCGCACAAGCCGAACGGCACCGGTACGCCGCTTGCCTATCGCCCGCAGGGCTCGCTTGCCGCCACCGGCGAACGCCCCCGCGTCACGGGCGATTACGATGCCTGGACGCCCGGCAACTGACACCTGTTTTGGCCACAATCGCACTCTAGGTGTCGACGCCGACGGGATCGCCGGGACGGGAAGCATAATGGGATTGATGACGGTTTTTCCACGCAAGCCAATGGTCGGCGCATTGATCGCGCTTGCATCCGTGCTTGCGGCGGATGGTGTATCTGCGGCGCGGCTGAACAATCCGGTCGCGGTCTTTGCCGGCATCGACAAGATCACCGGCCGCATCACCACATTCGACGTCTATGTCAACGAGACCGTTCAGTACGGCGCCCTGCAGGTGACGCCAAAGGTCTGTTATTCCCGCGACGAGACGGAAGCCCAGAAGATCGATGGTTTCGTGGAGGTCGACGAGATCACCCTCGACCGCAAGATCCGCCGGATATTCACCGGCTGGATGTTCGCCGACAGCCCTGGCCTCAATGCCGTCGAGCATCCGATCTACGACGTCTGGCTGACCGGCTGCAAGCAGAAGTCCGACGTGCCGCCGCCGAAGGCGACCAACTGATTTTCCTCTAGAATTTCAGGTGCGGTGAATCGACCGCGATCCTCAGGAGCTTGAGATAGTCGTCCTTCGGGATATCGATTGCGCCGAACGTCTTTAGATGTTCGGTCGTGAACTGCGTGTCGAGCAGGGTAAAGCCGTTTTTCCGGAGCCGCTCGACAAGGTGCACGAGGCAGATCTTGGAGGCGTTCGTGCGCCTCGAAAACATGCTCTCGCCGAAGAAGGCCGAACCGAGCGAAACGCCATAGAGACCGCCGACCAGTTCATCGCCCTCGAAGGCCTCGACGCTGTGCGCGTGGCCCATGCGGTGCAATTCGTTGTAGAGCTTGCGGATCGTGGAGTTGATCCAGGTGCTCGGCCGGTCGCCGGCCGGCTCGGCACAGAAAGCCATCACCCGCTCGAATGCCGTGTCGATGCGGATGTCGAGCGGGCTCTTGCGGACCGCCTTGGCGAGGCTTTTCGAAACATGGAAGCCGTCGAGCGGCAGGATGCCGCGCATTTCCGGCTCGACCCAGAAGATTTCCGGGTCGTCCGCGGATTCGGCCATCGGGAAAAGGCCGATGGAATAGGCGCGCAACAGGATTTCCGGGGTTATTGCCGGGTAATATCTGCCGCGTCGCCCTGCCATCGATCTCCCTAATGCGTCTTGTCGCCGGCCAGATATTGCTCCAGCCAGTGAATGTCATAATCGCCGTTGGCGATATCCGGATTGTCGACCAGGTCCTGGAAAAGCGGCAGCGTCGTCTTGATGCCGTCCACGACGAATTCGTCCAGCACGCGCCGCAGACGCATCATGCATTCGACGCGGGTGCGTCCGTGCACGATCAGCTTGCCGATCAGGCTGTCGTAATAGGGCGGGATCTTGTAGCCGGCATAGGCGCCCGAATCGACACGCACGCCGAGGCCGCCCGGTGCATGGAAATGCGTGATCGTGCCGGGCGACGGCACGAAGGTGCGCGGGTCCTCGGCATTGATGCGGCATTCGATGGCATGGCCGGAGAACACGATGTCTTCCTGGCGCACGGACAGGCCGCCGCCGGAGGCGACGCGGATCTGTTCGTGCACGAGGTCGATGCCGGTGATCGCTTCGGTGATCGGATGTTCGACCTGAAGGCGGGTGTTCATTTCGATGAAATAGAACTCGCCGTTTTCGTAGAGGAACTCGACCGTGCCGGCGCCGCGATACTTCAGCTTGCGCATGGCATCGGCGCAGATCTCGCCGATCTTCATGCGCTGCTCGACATTGAGGGCAGGGGAATTGGCTTCTTCCCAGACCTTCTGGTGGCGGCGCTGCAGCGAGCAGTCGCGCTCGCCGAGATGAATGGCATTGCCTTCACCGTCGCCGACGACCTGGATTTCGATATGGCGCGGCTTCTCGAGGTATTTTTCCATGTAGACGGCGTCGTTACCGAAAGCGGCGAGCGCTTCGGAACGGGCGGTCGATACGGCTTCGTCGAGATCGGCCTCGGTCTTGGCGACCTTCATGCCGCGTCCGCCGCCGCCGGCCGTTGCCTTGATCAGCACCGGAAAACCGATCTGGCGGGCGATCTCCATGGCGTTCTCGGGCTTCACTTCGCCATCCGAGCCGGGAACGACGGGAATGCCGAGTTCCAGCGCGGTCTGCTTGGCGGTGATCTTGTCGCCCATGATGCGGATATGGTCGGCGGTCGGGCCGATGAAGGTGATGCCGTGCGCGTCGAGGATATCCGCGAACTTGGCGTTTTCCGACAGGAAGCCGTAGCCCGGGTGCACGGCGTCGGCGCCGGTGATTTCGCAGGCGGCGACGATCTGGTGGATGTTCAGATAGCTGTCGCGCGAGGGAGGCGGGCCGATGCACACGCTTTCGTCGGCAAGCCGGACATGCATGGCGTCGGCATCCGCGGTGGAATGAACCGCGACGGTCGCGATGCCGAGTTCCTTGCAGGCGCGAAGCACGCGAAGCGCGATTTCACCGCGGTTGGCTATGAGGATCTTGGAAATCATGGATGCGCCTACTCGATGACGACGAGCGGCTGGCCATACTCGACGGGCTGAGCGTCGTTGACCAGGATTTCCGTGACCTTGCCGGAGCGCGGCGACGGAATCTGGTTCATCGTCTTCATGGCCTCGATGATCAGCAGCGTCTGGCCTTCCTTGACGGTGGCGCCAACTTCGACGAAGGCGCGCGAACCCGGGGCTGGGGAGAGGTAGATGGTGCCGACCATCGGCGCGGTGACCGCGTTCTTGTTGTCCTGGATTGCGGGCGCTGCGGCGGCTACCGGAGCTGCAGCCGGGGCATAGGCGGGCGCTGCGACCGGGGCCTGGACATATTGAGTCGTACCGACGCGCGATACACGAATACGCACATCGTCCTGTTCGACTTCGATCTCGGTGAGGTCGGTATCGTTGAGGATGTTCGCGAGGTCGCGGATCAGTCCCTTGTCGATACCGTTCTTCTTGTCAGACATGGCAAACCCTATTGTTCTGTTTATCTTGTCAGGCGGTAATGGATTTCAAGGCGTGCAGCGCCAGAATGTAGCTCGCGGTGCCAAAACCGCAGATCACGCCCTTTACCGCCGGTGCGATCATCGAATGATGGCGGAATTCCTCCCGCGCGTGGACATTCGAGATATGAAGCTCGATCACCGGCACGGAGATCGCCTTGATGGCGTCGTGCAATGCAATCGAGGTATGGGTATAGGCGCCTGCGTTGATGGCGACGCCGACGGCCTTTTCATTGGCCTCGTGCATCCAGTCGATCAGCACGCCTTCGTGATTGCTCTGGCGAAAATCGACATTGAAGCCGAGTTCCGTACCGGCGGCGATACAGTCCTTCTCGACGTCCTTCAGCGTGGCCGCACCGTAGATGCCTGGCTCGCGCTTGCCCAGCATATTGAGATTGGGGCCATTGAGGACGAAGATCGTCTTGCTCATCACTGATCTATTGTTCCATGCAAAAATTCAGGGGCCACCTATAGACCGCCGAGGCGGCAAGGGAAAGCCCCCGCCGCGCCGAAAGCCCGCGAGTCCACTGCGATGGAACATCTGTCGGTCGAGAGGTGCCCTGTCAGCAGGTCGCCTTGCCGCAGGCGCGCACGTTGGCGACCTTCTGCTCGATCGTTTCGAGGCCGACGGCACCGAAGACGGCTTCGTCGCCGACGACATAGGTCGGCGTGCCGGTGATGCCGATCGCGTTGGCGAGCCGGTAGGCGTCGCGCACCAGGTCGTCGTTCGGCTCGTCGGCCATCGACTTGCGGATCGCCGCCTCCTTGATGCCGAGCGCGCTTGCGACCGCAATGGCGGTCGCTTCCGAAGCGTGCGGCCGGCCGCTGAGCAGCTCGCGATGGAATTCCGCATATTTTTCCGGCGCGACCAGTCGCACTGCGTTGGCCACACGGTGAGCGGCGACCGAGTCCGGCCCGAGGATCGGGAACTCCTTGAGGATGAAACGGACGTTCTTGTCCTTGGAAAGGATGTCGTCCATGTCGGAGAGCGCCCGCTTGCAGTAGCCGCAATTGTAATCGAAGAATTCGACGACCGTGACGTCGCCCTTCGGATTGCCGAGCGTGATGTCGGTCGGCGAGGAGAAGATCGCCTGCTTGTTGTCCGCGATCCCCTTGGTCGACTGCTCGACGCGCTGGGTCTGCTGCTTGGCCTCCAGCGCGTTCTGGACTTCGACGAGCACTTCCGGGTTCTGCAGCAGGTATTCGCGGATGAATTGGCCCATTTCCTTCTTCTGCTGGTCGTCCAGGGCGAAAGCCGGGGCGGTCGCGGAAAGTGCCAGGGCCAGCATCGAGCCGGCGGCCAATGTCCTGAAAACGGGCGTCTTGAACAGGCGGGTCATCCATATCCTCTTGGGTAGGCACACGAATCCCGCGCACCATTGTTGCGGTTTGTGCCCAAAGTAAGCCAGTCGGGCTTTCCAAAAAACCTCAAAATCATGTCCAGGCCGTTTTCACCGGTTCACAACTGCGTATGACGCTTGGCCGGAAGGTGGATCCGTTGCTGGAATGGAGTCTGATTTCAACAGGCTAGCCGCGTTTTCGGAATCGCTTCGGCAGGCGGTTGATTCAGTTTCTGAGGTTCAAGGCAGGGCAGAAATAAAAACGGCCGCGTTTTGCGCGGCCGTTTCGTTGGCTCTCATTCGGCTCAGAAGAAGCCGCGGCGCTGCCACCAGCCGGCTTTCTTCGGCTTCGACGTATCGCCTTCGGTCTCGGGCGCTGCCGCGGGATCGGAACTCTTCACCACTGCCTCGACGGAGGAGGAGATGTTCGATGCGCGGTTGGCCCGTGCCGGTTTTGCTTCGCCGCTATCGGCCTGCTCGGCCTCTGCGACGGGAGCTTCTTCGGCAGGAGTAGCTTCCACCGGAGCGGCTTCGGGAGCCTGCGGCTCTTCGCCGAGTGCGGCTTCGACCTGCTCGACGACGGTTTCCACCGGAGCCGGAACAACCACAGCCGCCTCTTCCGCAGCAGGTGCGTCGACTGCCGTCGCCGCCTTGCCACGACGCGAACGGCGCGGCTTGGCTTCTGGCTTGCCGCCAGGTGCTGCTTCCGCCTCGGCGGGAGCCGGAACAGCCTCGACGGCGACCTCATCGGAGGTTTCCGCTACGGCTGCCGCCGGCACTGCTGCGACGTCTTCGCTGGATGCGTCTTCGTCGGCTGCTTCGCCGTCATCCGAAGCGCTCAGCTCCTGACCGTCCTCACCGTTGCGATTGCGACGACCACCGCGCTTGCCGCGGCGGCGGCGCTTGCGGCGGTTTTCTTCCGAGTCCGAATCGGCAGCAACCGTTGCGTCGGATGCTTCGCCGGCTTCGGAAACGTCGTCCTCGCCTTCATCGCCGTCCTCGTCGCCATCCGCCATGTCGTCGTTGCCGCCCTGGGCGGTCTGGGCGTCTCCGCCCTTTTCTCCGCCACGGTTGCGACGACGCCGGCGGCGCTTGCGCTTGCGTCCGTTCGGGTCGTCACCCTGCTGCTGGGCGCGCTCGGCATTGGCAGTGGCCGGCTGCGCCGCCGCTGCGACGGTCTCTTCTTCTTCGTCCTCGTCGGCCTCGATGACGATGTCGTCATCGTCCTCTTCGACGGGGATGGCCGCGAACTGCATCAGGCTTTCGATCTTGACCGGGTTTTCGACCGGCTCGCCACGATCGATCGCGAAATGGCTGGAGCCGATGCTGACATCCGATTCGATGAAGATCGAGACGCCGAAGCGGTTCTCGTAATCGACGATGCTGGCGCGCTTGTGGTTGAGGAGATAGAGCGCGATTTCCGGCGTCGTGCGCACGGTAATGTCGTGCGTGGTGTTCTTGAGCAGGTATTCCTCGACGCCGCGCAGCACATGCAGGGCGACCGACGACTGCGACCGCACGTGACCGGTGCCGCCGCAATGGGTGCAGATCTGCGTCGTCGATTCGAGAACCGAAGCGCGGATGCGCTGGCGCGACATTTCGAGCAGGCCGAAATGCGAGATGCGGCCGACCTGGATGCGGGCCCGGTCGTTCTTCAGGCAATCCTTCAGCTTCTTCTCGACGGCGCGGTTGTTGCGCTTTTCTTCCATGTCGATGAAGTCGATGACGATCAGGCCGGCAAGGTCGCGCAGACGAAGCTGGCGGGCGACTTCTTCCGCCGCTTCCAGATTGGTCTGGAGCGCCGTTTCCTCGATCGAGTGTTCGCGGGTCGAACGGCCGGAGTTGACGTCGATGGCGACGAGCGCTTCCGTCTGGTTCATGATCAGGTAGCCGCCGGACTTCAGCGTCACCTGCGGCTGCAGCATGCGGTCGAGCTGCGCCTCGATGCCGGAACGGGCGAAGATCGGATGCAGGTCGCGATAGGGCTGGACCACCTTGGCATGGCTCGGCATCAGCATCTTCATGAAGTCTTTCGCTTCACGATAGCCTTCTTCGCCGGAGACGATGATCTCGGAAATGTCCTTGTTATAAAGGTCGCGGATAGAGCGCTTGATCAGCGAGCCTTCCTCGTACACGAGGGTAGGGGCGGTCGAGCTCAGTGTCAGCGTGCGGACGTTTTCCCAAAGGCGCATCAGGTATTCGAAGTCGCGCTTGACCTCGACGCGGGTGCGGTTCGCACCGGCCGTGCGCAGGATCACGCCCATGCCCTGCGGCACGTCGAGTTCGCGGGCGATTTCCTTCAGGCGCTTGCGGTCCTGAGGCTGGGTGATCTTGCGGGAAATGCCGCCGCCACGCGCCGTGTTGGGCATCAGCACCGAATAACGGCCGGCAAGCGACAGATAGGTGGTAAGGGCAGCACCCTTGTTGCCGCGCTCTTCCTTGGCGACCTGCACGAGCAGGATCTGGCGGCGCTTGATGACTTCCTGGATACGGTACTGCTTGCGCGGCTTGCGCACGACGCGGTCCGGAACTTCTTCCATGGCGTCTTCGGCGCCGACCGACTCGATGATTTCCTTCTCGCCGTGGTCGTCATCGTCGTCGTCATCGAAATCGTCGTTGCGGCCGCCACGGCGGGCGTCGACGTCTTCCGAGATCGAATCGGTCTCGACCATCGCGGCCATTTCGCCGGGCGTGGAACCGTCGTCGTCATTGTTCTCGGAGGAGGGGACGCCTTCGCCTTCGGATGCGCCGGCTTCGAGAGCGGCGGCTTCTTCTGCCGGCTTCTTGCGGGCGCGGCTGCGGCGCGGCTTGGCTTTCGGCTTTTCAGCCTCTTCGGCGGCGACAGCCTCGACCGGGCTTGCTTCGGCTGCTTCGGCGCCGGCTTCGCTTGCGGGCTCGGCGGCGGGTGCCGGGTTGGAAATGCCGATATCCGGCTGTTCCTGGTGGGCAAGATCCATCACCGGATCAGCGGCTTCCGCCTCGGCGATCTTGCGCTGATCCTCGGCTTCCTGCTGCATCAGCGCCTGACGGTCGGCAAGCGGGATCTGATAATAGTCGGGATGGATTTCGGCAAAGGCGAGGAAGCCGTGACGGTTCCCGCCGTAGTCGACGAAAGCGGCCTGCAGTGAGGGTTCGACCCTCGTCACCTTCGCCAGATAGATATTGCCGCGTATCTGTTTCTTATGCTGCGATTCGAAATCGAACTCCTCGATCCGGTTACCGCGAACGACAACTACGCGCGTCTCCTCTTCGTGAGACGCGTCGATAAGCATTTTGTCTGCCATTGAAATTCTGCTCCTCGGCGCCGCCGGGAGAATGCAGAAAAGCCTGCCACGAGGACAGGCCCGTCATGCAATGCGGTCGTTGCGCCGGATAAAGATGTTCCCGTCAGGCGCGGTTGTGACGGCAGCCGGAAAGATGACGGAGAGCGTTGCTCCCTCGGTCCCTCCAGGTTCTGAAAATTGTGCCGCGACATCAAAAACCAAACGAGAATGACGATACCATAGGCCCGCATGGGCCCGATGAATGTGCTCCGCATGAGCGGTGGGTGGCACGCCACCCGGTATTATTCCGGCCACCGCCGGTTGGATCGTGTATCAGGAAAAAGTGTAGCGACGGCGGATGACTGTCGGTCTTCGGCGCCAGGTCCTGAAGAGGCTGGCCAGCCTATCGGCAGACTATCCCGTCAACACTTTAACCCTCACGGGCGTTGTATGGTTTATCTGTCACAATAGCAAGGGAAAAGCCAAGTTTGCCATATTCTCGATGGAATTAGACCCCTTATGGATGGCAGGGAACGGGCGGATGATTCGCATCTTTTGACGTGCAAATGCCTTCTAGAATGGGCACTTTGATGCGGGTTGCCCGACAGGCGGTGGGGCTTTGAATGCGAGTGGCGTTTTGAGGGCGGATGTGAAGGCAAGCGCAGCGACGGCCTGCGGCGGAAGCCGGCGGCGGTTTTTTGCGCGAATCGCTTGCGCGGTTCTTCTTTTGCTGGCCTTCGCCGCGACCCTTCCCTTGAGTTCCGCCAGCGCTACGCCGCAGCCGCCGCTTCTCGCCTTCAGCGCGCGGGTCGCCGGCGACGAGGCGCGCACCCGGATCGTCATCGAGTTCGAGAAAAAGCCGGAATTCTCCGTCCATTACGTCGCTGCGCCGGAACGGGTGATAGTCGACCTGCCGGCGACCGCCTTCGGTTTCCCCGCCGAGGATCTGTCCGCGCGGGGTCTCTTCAAGGACATCCGCTACGGTACGATGGGTGAGGCGAGCGCCCGCATCGTGCTCACCGCCAAGAGGCCGGTGAAACTGTCGATCGCCGAGGTTCAATCGAACGACAACGGTAGCTACAGGCTGGTCCTGGATGCGGAAATGGCCTCCAAGGAGGTTTTTGCCAATCTGGTGAAGACCCAGAACTGGGCGACCCCTACGGCGGCGGCTCCGGACGCGCTGGCGATGGCCGAGAAGGACAATGTCTTTACGGTTGCGGTCGATGCCGGGCACGGCGGGATCGACGCTGGCGCGACGGGGGCGGGCACCAAGACGCCCGAAAAGACCATCACGCTTGCATTCGCCAAGACGCTTGCGGAGCGATTGAACAAGGTCGAGGGTATCAAGGCCGTCCTGACCCGCGACGACGACACGTTTCTTTCGCTCTCAGAGCGCGTGACGCTCGCCCGCCAGGGCCACGCCGATCTCTTCGTATCCCTGCATGCCGATACGCTCGGTCAGAAGGACATTCGCGGCGCGACCGTCTATACCCTGTCCGACAAGGCCTCCGACCGCATGGCGGAAAACCTGGCCACCCGCGAAAACCTGTCGGACGAGCTTGCGGGCTATACGCTCCAGAGCGGCCCGCCTGAAGTCGCCGATATCCTGCTCGACCTGACCCGCCGCGAGACCCAGGCGTTTTCGATCGCGCTCGCCACCAATGTCGTCCAGTCCTTCGAAGGGCAGATCGGGCTCATCAACAATCCCCACCGTTATGCGGGCTTCCAGGTTCTGCGGGCGCCGGACATTCCCTCCGTGCTCCTCGAGCTTGGCTTCCTGTCCAATGTCGAGGATGAAAAGCTGCTGCTGGATGAGTCGTGGCGGTCGAAGGTGATCGATCGCATGGTCGACGCCATCAAGCGGTATCGTGACCGCGCGATGGCCAACGGCGGCTGATTGCCTGCGCGCCGCGTGGCGCCAGTGCCACAGGCATCGGGGAATATCGCGTGAGGGCAGGCGGGCACCGGAAATCCGATCTAAGAGCCCTATTTTACTCACATTCAGGCGGTTATTCGATAATCTCCCAGATGTAATGGATGGCGGACGAGCGATCCGCTTTCGCCTTGCGCTGGTGCAATCACCGTGCAAAACGCCTCTAACCATGCGATGGTGTGTTTCACGCGCCGAATGAAAGCTGAACGGTAGCTCAGATATGGTAAGATTGATTGGTTATCTCTTTGGATTGGCCTGCGTCCTGTTTCTGGTCGTAGCCGCCGGCGTGGGTATCTACCTCACCGGGATGACCAAGGACCTGCCGAACTACGAGGTGCTTGCCTCCTACGAGCCGCCGGTCGCCACCCGCGTTCATGCAGGCAACGGTGCTCTGATGGCGGAATATGCTCGCGAACGACGTCTCTTCCTGCCGATCCAGGCAGTGCCCGATCGCGTCAAGGCAGCCTTCCTCTCGGCGGAAGACAAGAATTTCTACAGCCATCCCGGCATCGACATCACGGGTCTTGGGCGCGCCGTCCTCTCGAACCTCCAGAACCTGGGTTCGGGCCGTCGCCCTGAAGGTGCTTCGACGATCACCCAGCAGGTGGCAAAGAACTTCCTCCTCTCTGCCGACCAGACGATCGATCGCAAGGTCAAGGAAGCGATCCTCTCCTTCCGCATCGAGCAGACCTATTCGAAGGACAAGATCCTCGAACTTTATCTGAACGAGATTTTCTTCGGCCTGAATTCCTACGGCATCGCCGGCGCGGCACTCACCTATTTCGACAAGTCGGTAACCGAACTGACGACGGCCGAGGCCGCCTATCTTGCTGCCCTTCCGAAAGGGCCGGCCAACTATCATCCCTTCCGCCGCGAAAAGGCGGCGCTCGAGCGCCGCAACTGGGTCGTCGACCGCATGGCCGAGAACGGCTACATCACGCAGGCCGATGCCGACGACGCCAAGAAGCAGCCTCTCGGCGTCAAGCAGCGCCGGACCGGCGCACATGTTTTCGCATCGGATTATTTCTCGGAAGAAGTGCGACGCCAGATCATCGAGCGTTACGGCGACAAGGCGCTCTACGAAGGCGGTCTTTCGGTCCGTACCTCGCTCGATCCCGACCTTCAGGTCATCGCCCGCGCCGCCCTGCAGAACGGCCTGATAGAATATGACGAGCGCCGCGGTTTCCACGGGCCGGTCGCCCAGATCGCCACGACCGGTGACTGGGGACCCGAACTCGCCAAGCAGAAGTCGCTTTCCGACGTGCCGGAATGGAAGCTCGCCGTCGTCACCGAGGTTTCGGCAAAGTCCGCCACGATCGGCCTTCAGCCCTCGGCGGATGCGGCCGGCAAGGTCGATGCGGCCCGGGAGATGGGCACGATCAACGGCGACGACATGAAATGGGCCTATCGTGACTCGACCAATGCCCGCAAGCCGGCGAAATCGCCGGACGGCGTGCTGAAGCCGGGCGACGTCGTCTATGTGGAGCCGATCAATCCGCAGGCCAAGACCTACAGGCTGCGCCAGCCGCCGAAGGTGCAGGGCGGTTTGGTCGCCATGGACCCGAACACGGGCCGTGTTGTCGCGATGGCCGGCGGCTTCTCGTATTCGCAATCGGAATTCAACCGCGCCACCCAGGCAATGCGCCAGCCAGGTTCGTCGTTCAAGCCCTTCGTCTACTCGGCAGCGCTCGACAACGGCTATACCCCGGCCTCGGTCATCCTGGACGCCCCGATCGAGATCGTCTCCGGCGGTCAGGTCTGGCGGCCGGAAAACTACGGTGGCGATTCGGGCGGGCCGTCGACACTGCGCACTGGCATTGAAAAGTCCCGCAACCAGATGACCGTGCGCCTGGCGCAGGACATGGGCATGGAACTGGTTGCCGAATATGCCGAGCGTTTTGGCATCTACGACAAGATGCTGCCGGTGCTTGCCATGTCGCTCGGTTCCGGCGAGACGACGGTCATGCGCATGGTCTCGGCCTATGCGGTCATCGCCAACGGCGGCAAGCAGATCAAGCCGACCGTCATCGACCGCATCCAGGACCGCTATGGCAAGACGATCTTCCGCCACGAGGAGCGCGCGTGCGACGGCTGCAACGCCAATGACTGGGCCAACCAGGAAGAGCCGAGCATCGTCGACAACCGCGAGCAGGTTCTCGACCCGATGACGGCCTACCAGATTACGTCGATGATGCAGGGCGTGGTCCAGCGCGGTACGGCAGCCGGCAAGATCCCGGTCAAGGACCGCGACGTCGCCGGCAAGACCGGCACTACGAATGACGAAAAGGACGCCTGGTTCGTCGGCTTCACCCCGAACCTCGTCGCTGGTCTTTATGTCGGCTTCGACACGCCGGCGCCGCTCGGCCGCGCCGGCACCGGCAGCGGCCTTGCCGCGCCTATTTTCGGTGAGTTCCTCGCTCAGGCGGCCAAGCTGACGCCTGCTGCAAAGTTCCATGTGCCGGAAGGCATGCAACTCGTCGCTGTCAACCGCAAGACCGGCATGGCAGCCGGAGAAGGCCAGCCGGACACGATCGTCGAAGCCTTCAAGCCGGGCACCGGCCCGGCCGACGTCTTCCAGGTCATCGGCGACGGCGAATACATGACCCAGGACCAGATCTTCACCAATTCGCCCCAGGCGCAGCAGGCTGTGACCTCGGGCATGCCGGGCCTGTTCTGATCCTGTCGGACGCGAATGGCTTGCGGGCCGGCCCGGGCTTTACATCCGGGCTCGCTGCAACTATGTCCACGGCACCTAAAACCCCAACACAAAGAGCGAAGACAAGCGCCATGCGTGCGGAAATCATCAATGTAGTCGACGAAATCAAGCAGGCCATAAGCCTGCTGAGGAGGCATCTTTGACTGGGATCAGGCGGTAAGACGACTGGACTGGTTGAACAACAAGTCAGAGGATCCGAACCTCTGGAACGATGCCGCCGAGGCTCAGAAACTGATGCGCGAGCGCCAGCAACTCGACGACGGCATCAATGGCGTCAAGGCCATGGAGCAACAGCTCAACGACAATATCGAACTCATCGAACTCGGTGAGGAAGAGGGCGACGAAGCGATCGTCAAGGAAGCCGAAGAGGCGCTGAAGGCGCTGAAGGTGGAGTCCGGTCGACGTCAGGTGGAAGCCATGCTTTCGGGCGAAGCCGACGGCAACGACACCTATGTCGAAGTCCATTCCGGCGCCGGCGGTACGGAAAGCCAGGACTGGGCGAACATGCTTCTGCGCATGTATACCCGCTGGGCCGAACGCCAGCGTTTCAAGGTCGAGCTTCTGGAAGTACATGACGGCGAAGAAGCCGGGATCAAGTCGGCGACCATCCTCGTCAAGGGCCACAATGCCTATGGCTGGCTGAAGACCGAATCGGGTGTCCACCGCCTGGTCCGCATCTCGCCTTATGACAGCAACGCCCGCCGCCACACATCGTTCTCCTCGATCTGGGTTTATCCGGTCATCGACGACTCGATCAACATCGAGATCAACGAGAGTGATTGCCGCATCGACACCTATCGTTCGTCGGGCGCCGGTGGCCAGCACGTCAACACCACCGACTCGGCGGTGCGCATCACCCATATTCCGTCGGGCATCGTGGTGCAGTGCCAGCAGGAACGCTCGCAGCACAAGAACAAGGCCAAGGCCTGGGACATGCTGCGTGCGCGGCTCTACGAAGCGGAGTTGAAGAAGCGCGAGGACGCGGCGAACGCCGAGGCGGCTTCCAAGTCCGATATCGGCTGGGGTCACCAGATCCGCTCCTACGTTCTGCAGCCCTACCAGATGGTCAAGGACCTGCGCACGGGCGTGACCAGCACTGCGCCGGACGACGTGCTGGACGGAGATATCAATCCATTCATGGAAGCTGCGCTGGCGCATCGCATCAGCGGCAAGCCGGATGTGGATGTCGCTGACGTCGATTGACGATCCCTGGAAGAATCACAAACGAAAGCGGCCGGACCTGAAAAGTCCGGCCTCTTTTTCATTGTGTGGGCAGGTCGGTTATTCCGCCGCGACCGCCATGGCCCCTCGGCGGCTGCGCAGCACGACAAGCGACAGCAGGAAGACGACCACCGCGCACAGCGCGATGACCGTGACCATCGGCAGCGAAGTTCCGTCGACGAACATGCCGCCGAGGCCGATCACGACCGCCGATGTGACGAACTGGATCGTCCCCATCATGGCCGACGCCGTGCCGGCGATCCGGCCGTGATGTTCGAGCGCCAGCACCGCCGCCGTCGGAATGATCATGCCGAGGAAGCCGTAGCCGGCGAACAGGAAGGCGGCCATCACATCGAGACGGTCGATGCCGAGCGAGGTGACGAGTGCCAGCATCACCATCATCGCCGAATATCCGAACACCGCGCCGCGGATCACTTTCCGCAGCCCGATCTTGCGGGAGAGCCAGCCGTTCAGCTGGGACATGCCGATGAAGGCGACCGCATTGCACGAGAAGACGACGCTGTAGAAAGTCGGCGACAGGCCGTAATGCTCGATCAGTACGAAGGATGAATTCGCCACATAGATCATGTAGCTCGACATGCCGAAGGAGGCGATCAGCACCAGCCCGAGATAATAGGGATCCCGGAGCAGCGTGCCATAGGACCTGAGCGCGCCGGCGAGGCTGCTTTCACTGCGCGCGGCGGGCAGGCGGGTTTCTTCAAGGAAAAAGACCGCGACGACGGCCCCGACGGCACCCGCGCCGACCATCACCCAGAAGATCAGCCGCCAGTCGCCGAACACCGTGACGATGCTGCCGGCCAGCGGGGCGAGGATCGGCGAGACGCTGAACACCAGCATCAGCCGGGACATCAATTGCGCTGCGGCCGGACCGGTATGCAGGTCGCGGACGATGGCGCGGGAGATGACGACGCCGGCGCAGGCACCCATGCCCTGCAGGAACCGGAAGGCGATCAGCCACTCGATCGACGGCGACAGGGCGCAGCCGACCGCCCCGATCGCATAAAGGGCGAGACCGACATAAAGCGGCTTCTTGCGGCCGAACATATCGGAGAGCGGGCCATACGCGATCTGCGAAACTGCCATGGCGGCGAAGAAAGAGATCAGGCTCGCCTGCACCGCATGGCTGTCGGCGTTGAGATCTGCACGGATGGTCGGCAGTGCCGGAAGGTACATGTCGAGGGCGAAAAGCCCGATAGCGGAGAGCAGCCCGAGCGACAGGGCATGCGATGGAGCTCTGCTTTGCATTTGGAAAAAACCTTTCCCGTCACCACATCTGCCGTGGTAACGGCAGGGCGAAGACGAATATGGGAGATGAATATGAGAGTCGGCCAGGTACGGGAGGAAGGGCCTGAACAATCATGTAAATTATTTTGGACACAATTGTCCAATCCGTCAAGCCCCGGTATAGTGATGTCATGAAAAATTCGTCTGCCGAACTTCCGCGCGATTACGACACCTGGCCGCCGGCGCAGAACAAGCGCCAGGCGATCCTCAATGCTGCAGCCGATGTTTTTGCCCAGGAAGGCTTCGGCGGCGCCAGCATCGATGCGATCGCGGCAAGGGCAGGGGTGTCGCGCCAGACCATCTACAATCAGCTGGGCGACAAGGATAATCTCTTCAAGGTCGTGGTCGCGGAAATCACCGACCGCTCCAGCGCCGGCTTCTTTCGGGTACTCGATACGTTCCCCGTGGCCCCGCTGGATATCGAGACGGAGCTGACGCAGTTTTCGGCCCAGCTCCTGCGCAAGGCGATCTGCGACCCGAACGGCCGCTGGCTGCGCAAGGTGGTCGAGACAGAAGGCGCCCGATTCCCCGAGCTTTTCGAAACATGGAAGGAATACGGGCCGGGCAAGAAATATCCGGCCATCGCCGCCCGCCTGGCGCAGCTTGCCCATGGCGGTTATCTCGAGATCGACGATCCGGCCCTTGCCGCCCGCCAGTATATGGCGCTTCTGGCAGCCGATCTTCGCTACGATCAGCAGATCGGCCGCCAGACGCCCGAATCGGAAATCGACCAGATGGCGGCGAACGCCACCCGCACCTTTCTGCGAGCCTTTTCCCCGAAGCGCTGAACCTCACGCAGAGGCAATAGGTTTCGTCTGCGTAAGCTGACGCTGAGTCAGTTGTTGAACTGCTCCGCGAGAATCCGGTCCGACCAGGAATGATTCGGATCGGAGAGGATGCGCGCGGTGATCTCGGTCGATTGCGCCACCCGCACCTTCAGCACCGACTTCACCTCGGTATTGTCGGCAACGGCGTTGACTGGCCGCTTCTCCGGCTCGAGGATGTGAATGTCGACGCAGACATGGTTCGGCAGCAATGCGCCGCGCCAGCGCCGCGGCCGAAACGCCGAGACCGGCGTCATGGCGAGGAGCGGGGCTTCCAGCGGCAGGATCGGCCCATGCGCCGACAGATTGTAGGCGGTGGAGCCTGCGGGCGTGGCGATCATCAGGCCGTCACAGATCAGCTCCTCCAGCCGCACATGGCCGTCGATTTCCACTCGCAGCTTGGCCGCCTGGTATGATTGCCGGAAAAGATAGACCTCGTTGATGGCGAGGGCCACCGATGTCGAGCCGTCCTCGTTTTCCGTCGTCATCTTCAGCGGGTGGAATTCGTTTTCCACCGATTCGGCCACCCGCTCATGGAGTCGCTCGGCGCGAAAATCGTTCATCAGGAAGCCGACCGAACCGCAGTTCATCCCATAGACGCTTTTGCCCGTATTGATCGTGTCGTGCAGCGTCTGCAGCATGAAACCGTCGCCACCGAGCGCGACGATCACGTCGGCTTCTGCGGTCGGCACATTCCCGTAGAGCCGTACGAGTTCCTCCAGCGCGGATTGTGCTTCCGGGGCGGTCGAGGCGATGATGGAGAGCTTGTTCGTCTGGGACGACATGAACGGGCCTTTAAGGGTGCCGCCGCCCGATGGGCCGCGCAAGGGACGCTGTAACCAGGTGAGCTAACACGATCCTGTGACAGGACCATGCCGGCGGGACGGCATTAAGTACAGGAAAAACAGGCTTTTGGACAAGCGCCTTGCGCCATCGCCGGCGAGTGAAACAACGCGGCTCGAATGCACGCTATCTCATGTTGCGGCGATTTTCTCTTTACAGGAGGGGAAAATCTGGTAACTCCGCACTCGAAAGTGCCCTTGTAGCTCAGTTGGTAGAGCACCTGATTTGTAATCAGGGGGTCCCGGGTTCGAACCCTGGCGGGGGCACCACTCCTTTCCTGGCATCGGTGTCGATTTCTTTCTCATCAGGTCGTCGTGGCGTCTGCGGCGGACCTGGCCTATGCCTTCGGTATCGCCGGCTTTTGCCCGCCATCGTCCGCAAGCCTGAGAGGTCTGCGCAGAAACTCGGAAACCTTCTGCGGTCGGCGGGGTTAGACGGCCGTAGGGCATGTCTGGAAAGTCCCACGAGAGGAAACCCAATGTTTGTAAAGATACTCACCGTCGGCGCACTGTCGCTCGGTCTCGCCACTGCCGCGGTCGCTCAGTCGGGTTCGGGAACCGGATCAGCATCCGGCGGCGCTTCTGGCTCAGGTTCTGCGGGAACCAGCGGATCCGTTTCAGGTTCGGGCGCCAGCGGCTCCGGTTCCGGCACGCTCAACGGCAATGCCACGGCTCCGCTGAGTGGCGCCGGGGCAGGCGCGCTTGATTCCAATACGACCGGTAGCACGACCGGCAATTCCGGCGGTTCCAAATGCCCGCCCGGCAATCTGCCGCAGGGTTCGGGCTCGGCGACGCCCAATGCGGACGGAACTCTCGCGCCCGGGCAGGCACAGAACTGCTGATCGAGAACCATGTGCCGCAAGCGGAAGGCCTGCCTTCGCTTGCCGCATCCCGCCTCAGTTTCTGAAAACCGTGCAGGGCACCGCGTGTGCCCTGATCTTCGCACATAGGTCGGTCGCCTCGGCTCTTGTGGCGCGGCCGATCCGCGCCGCATAGCGCGGGCGATGGCCGAAATTGCCCCGTTTCTGCCGCACGACGAGCGCCCGTTCCGCGTTGAGCGGCGCCGGCAGCCGGCCGATCGTGTTGGCAAACAGCTGGCTGGCGATATTCGGATTGTAGTGCGCGGAAAGCTGCACGCCCCATGGCGCCCAATCCGCCGATGCGATCAGAACGGTCTCGTTGAGACGCCTCGTGGCGGCGAGCTGTATGCATCCGTCGATGAAGTTTTTTTGCGGGGCGAGGGCCTGAGCCGCCGTCTTCGGCGGATTGTCTTTCCATGTCTCCGCCGAGTGACCGGTAATCGCAAACACGTAGTCGCGCGTCTCGATCGGCAGCCGGCCGGCCTTCAGGAATGTTTCCAGCCCGGCTTCGCCGGCATTATAGGCCGCGGCGGCAAGGCCGAGATTGCCGAAACGGTCGCGCAGATCCCTGAGATAGAGCGAGGATGCGGCAAGGGCTTCTATGACATCGAAGCTGTTTTGCAGACCGCGGATCTTCGCGGTCGCCGGCATGAACTGGGCGATACCTTCAGCACCTTTCGGGCTCACCGCGTTCGGCCGAAACAGGCTCTCCCGCCAGATCAGGCGCGCGAAGAATTCCGGCGGCAGCCCGTTCATGACCGCCAGCTGCTCCATGACGTGGCAGAGATCCGCGTTGTAGGCGTTGGGACGAATGCACAATCGCCCAATCTCGTCCGACGCTGCACGCTCGTACCGGCATTCGGGGACGGCCGTCTCTTGCGCAGCACGGATGCTTCCGCCAAACGGCGCGGCGGCCAAAGACAAGCCCAGAACTGCTTGGCCCAAACCTGTTTGCATGAGACGGTGAAACATCATCGACATGCAATATGCCCAATCACGTCGCGGCTTGAAAGCCTTTGGCGACTGGAACATGCGATCGGAACGCCTATCGCCCGGATTGTTCAAGAAGAGATTGGCAGGACCGGTCCAGCGCGGCGAAATCCGCTTCCGCCATCGATTGCGTCTTTTCCAGCATCTGCTGCGTCAGTCTCTCGAAAAGCGCTGTCGCTTCGTTTCGCGGATAGTGATTGTCCTGCAGGATCACCAGCGCCGCATGCATATGCTCTTCGTCGCGGGAAACAGTGCCTTCGGCCGTGTCGCTCTTGCCGAACTCCTTGGCCATGATCTGGCGCATCGAATAGAAGGCCGAACACGATATGTGTTGTTCGGCAGAGCGTAGCGCCTGGGTCTGTGTCTGGGCCAGCGCCGACGGCGATGCTGTCAGCACCGCGGTCATGGCCCAGGCTATTTTCCCTTGCGTGGTCATGCGACACAATCCTTGGGCTGAGCCCGAGGATCCCGCCGGCCCGCCGTCCTGCGGACTATTCTAGCGCAGTTTTCCGACGCCGGAATAGGCAAAGCCGTGCGCCTCGACTTCAGGCGCTCGATAGACATTGCGCAGATCGACGAGGACAGGGCTCTTCATGACGGACTTCAGGCGTTCGAGATCGAGCGCGCGAAATTCGTTCCACTCGGTCACCAGAACCGCGACATCCGCGCCTTCGGCGGCCTGGTAGGGACCGCTGGCGAACTCGATATCCATCATCTGCCTGGCGTTTTCCATGCCTTCCGGATCGTAGCCGGACACGATCGCGCCGGCATCCTGCAGAGTCTGGACGACGGCGATGGCCGGGCTGTCGCGCATGTCGTCGGTGTTCGGCTTGAAGGTCAACCCGAACACGGCGACCTTCTTGCCCCGCACGTCGCCGCCGGCCGCCGCGATCACCTTGCGGCCCATTGCACGCTTGCGGGTATCGTTGACGGCGATGGTGGTTTCGATCAGGCGGACAGGGCTGTCATAGTCCTGGGCGGTCTTGGCGAGCGCCAGCGTGTCCTTCGGGAAGCAGGAGCCGCCATAGCCGGGACCTGCATGCAGGAACTTCGAGCCGATACGACCGTCGAGGCCGATGCCGCGCGAAACGTCCTGGACGTCGGCGCCGACACGCTCGCAGAGGTCTGCCATCTCGTTGATGAAGGTGATCTTCATGGCGAGGAAGCCGTTGGCGGCGTATTTGATCAGCTCGGACGTGCGGCGGCTGGTGAAGAGGAGCGGCGACTGGTTGAGGTAGAGTGGCCGGTAGACTTCCGTCATCACGCTGCGGGCACGCTCGTCGGACAGGCCGACGACGATGCGGTCCGGGCGCTTGAAGTCCTCGATTGCAGCACCTTCGCGAAGAAACTCCGGGTTGGAGACGACGGCGAAATCCGCATCCGGATTGGTTTCGCGGATGATCCGCTCCACCTCGTCGCCGGTGCCGACCGGGACGGTCGACTTGGTGACGATGACGGTGAAGCCCGTCAGCGCTTCGGCGATTTCGCGTGCTGCGGCATAGACGTAACCGAGATCGGCATGGCCGTCGCCGCGGCGCGACGGGGTGCCGACGGCGATGAAGACGACATCCGCGTCGGCCACCGCGGGGCCAAGCTCCGTGGTGAAGGAAAGGCGACGGGATTTGACGTTCGATTCGACCAGCGCCTCGAGGCCCGGCTCGAAGATCGGGATGACGCCTTGTCTAAGCGCCTCGATCTTTTCGGCGGCCTTGTCGACGCAGATCACGTCATGTCCGAAATCCGCAAAGCAGGCTCCCGACACGAGGCCGACATAACCCGATCCAACCATCACAATACGCATCAATAATCCTCATCTTTGCTCGGCAATCTCACGCGCAGCGGCTTCCTAGGCGCATCCGAAAGGGAATGCAACGCGTCGGATTGGCTCTGTCGCCAATGTCACCGAATGATGACAGGAGGACGACGGCGCTCAAGCGTTTGCGGGCCGCGATCCCCAGGCGATGAAATCGGGGTTGGCGAAATCCAGCATGCCAGGTCGACCGGTCTTGCCGTAGGTGAGCGGCTTGCCGTCGGTCGTCACCGTGCTGCCGCCGGCGGCACGAAGCACGGCGTCGCCGGCTGCGGTGTCCCATTCCATGGTTCGACCGAAGCGGGGATAGAGATCGGCGGCGCCCTCCGCCAGCAGACAGAATTTCAGCGAGGAGCCGATGCTGCGGATATCGGCGGCGCCGGATTTCTCGAGAAAGGCCTCGGTCTCTGCGGAATTGTGAGAGCGGCTCGCGACGCAGATCGGCCGGCTCCCGACCGGCCTTGCGACGATCGGCTCCCGGCTCGTCACCGCGAAGTCGTCATCGACGACGAGTTTTTCCGCCCGACCACCGCCGCCGAGATAGGCGACCTTGAGGGCAGGGGCATATACGGCGCCGAGGATCGGCGCACCGTTCTCGATGAGAGCGATGTTGACCGTGAAATCCTCGCGGTTGTTTATGAATTCCTTGGTGCCGTCCAGGGGATCGACCAGGATGAAGGCGCGCCCTTCGATCGACGGGATGCGTCCCATTGCGACCGATTCTTCAGCGATAACGGGAATGTCTGGAAAGGCTCGGGCGAGTTCGGCGAGGATGATCTCCTCAGCCCGCTCGTCCGCCTCCGTGACCGGGGACCGATCGGCCTTGTAGCTGGTGCTCGGCCCGGCCCTGTAGATGTCCAGGATGGCCTTGCCCGCGAGCAGCGCGGCTTTTTCGAATGTGGCGAGCATGAATTCCATGGCGGCTGGTCACGTCGGTTGCTTGGGACTTCCCATGACACGTTTGCCCCGCGCATGGGAGTCTAAAACGGCTCGGCTCAACCGGCCTTGGCGAGATGCTGCTGTGTCGCGTAGAGCGCGATCGCTGCGGCGTTCGAGACGTTGAGCGATTTGATGGCGCCCGGCATGTCGAGGCGGGCAAGCGCGTTGACCGTCTCGCGGGTCTTCTGCCGCAGACCCTTGCCCTCAGAGCCGAGCACCAGTGCGATCCGGCCGCCGGCAAATGTGCCTTCGAGCGGGGCGGGGCCTTCCGAATCGAGCCCGATCGTCTGGAAGCCGAGCCGGTGCAATTCCTCGATCGCGTCGGCGAGGTTGGTGATCTGTATATAAGGTATGAGTTCCAGCGCCCCGGAGGCCGATTTGGCCAGCACGCCGGATTCGGTTGGGCTATGTCTCTGGGTGGTGATGATGGCGCCGGCGCCGAAAGCGACGGCCGAGCGCATGATCGCGCCGACATTGTGGGGGTCGGTCACCTGGTCGAGAACCAGCAGCAGCGGACTTTCTTTCAAGCCTTCCAGCCGGCGGACGGGCAGGGGCCGTGTTTCCAGCATCACGCCCTGATGGATGGCCTCGGGGCCAAGCACCTTGTCGATATCCTGGGGCGAGACGAACTCGACCGGAAAGGACAGCGTCTCCGGTTCGCCGATATCGAGCCTTGCAAAGGCGTTCTGCGTTACCGACAGTTTGATGAGCTTGCGCTCTGGATTGTCGAGAGCTGCCCGCACCGTGTGTAGGCCATAAAGGAAGACCTGTTCCGCCTGAAGCTGCGGCGGCTTCCAGTCCTTGTTGGATTTCGGCCGCTTCACCGGCGGCGTCGGAATTTCCCCGCGTTCGCGTCTGGCGTCGCGCACGGCGCGCCGAAGCGTTGCGTAATGGGTGTCGCGGGTGGATTTGTCTTGTTTGTCGTCCTTGCTCATCAGGCCTTATAGCCATCCTCGTTCTCCGGGCAAAGCCCTCGACGCCGAGGAGGATCGAAAGAGCGACTGATTTATTTTCGTCATTTTTGCTTCTTCCTCGTGTTGACAGACGAGAACGAGGCGGTCATATACGCGGCGCAGATCGAGGGGCGGCAAGCTTCAAGGTCTGACGAACTTGGTCTCACGATCCGGACGAAAAACTGGAGAGATGCCCGAGTGGTTAAAGGGGACGGACTGTAAATCCGTTGGCTCAGCCTACGTTGGTTCAAATCCAACTCTCTCCACCATTCGTCTCTGATCGGACACCACACCGCGGGTATAGCTCAATGGTAGAGCAGCAGCCTTCCAAGCTGAATACGCGGGTTCGATTCCCGCTACCCGCTCCACAATCTCCGTGATTATAAAGACGGCCTGCCATCGGCGCAGCGCTTTCCTGCATCCCTTCCGAAGCGGGTCGGGTGATCGCGCGGCTTGATGAAGCCCGGAGTTGGAGCCGGTCTGGAACTTGAACCGAGCGCGTGCCGAAGCGGCCGTCCCCGGGCATTTTCAAGCCGATTTCGCCTGCTCCCCTTGTCCGGGCGCGCGTCGTAATTATGTCTTGCGCATTCTAGTGGAAAGCCTTAAACGGCGACACCAAACCCGGTCGCCGGGTCCACCCTTATGTTCACAGGAAGCATTCAATGGCAAAGAGCAAGTTTGAGC
>NZ_JNNU01000004.1 GCF_000732195.1 Neorhizobium vignae | reverse complement strand
ACCTGCACCGTATCGCCGGAAAGGGCGCTGATTTCGGCAGCCGCCGCCTGGGAACGCTCGGCGAGCTTGCGCACTTCCGAGGCGACGACCGCAAAACCCTTGCCATGTTCGCCGGCACGGGCGGCTTCTACCGCGGCGTTCAGGGCGAGAAGGTCGGTCTGGCGGGCGATCTCCTGAACGATCGAGATCTTCTCGGCGATCGTGCGCATGGCTCCGACCGCACGGGAGACGGCTTCGCCACTTGCTTCCGCGTCCTTCGACGACTGGCGGGCGATCTTTTCCGTCTGGGCGGCGTTGTCGGCGTTCTGCTTGATGTTGGCGGCCATCTGCTCCATCGAGGCGGACGCTTCTTCGGCAGAAGAGGCCTGTTCGGTGGCACCCTGGCTCAGCTGCTCCGAGCTCGCGGAAAGCTCCTGGCTGCCGGACGAGACGTTGTTGGCGGCTGCAAGCGCATCGGCAACGACACCGCGCAGGCGCTCGACCATGCTTTCAAGGGCGAGGCCTAATGTATCCTTGTCGGAAAGCGGCTTCGGCGAGACGGTGAGGTCGCCGTTCGAAATCTGGTCGGCGATGGTTGCAGTGTTGCGCAGGTTGGCGGTCATCACGTTGAGGGTGTTGACCAGATCCTTGATTTCATCGTTCGTCTTGATCTCGACCTCCTGGTTGAGATCGCCGAGCGCCACCGCATTGACGGCATCCATGATCTTGCGCAGCCCTTTACCGATGCCGAGTGCAATCCACAGGGCGGCGATGATCGCAATCACCAGGGCGATACCCGTCAGGCCGATTATGAAGTTTCGCGTCGTCTGATATTGCTCATCCGTGTCGCGGTCGGCCTGTTCCATCAGGTCCTTATTGGCATCCACGCGCGCTTGGATCGTTTTTTCGATGTCGTCGATGACGGCGCGCCCGTCGCCCTTTGCAAGGATAAGGGCCTGGTCGGCATTCCCGTTGCGTACCGCCGACCGGATCGCGTCGTCGATACGGAAAAGCCGCTCGGCTTTCGTCGCGACGTCTCCCCAGGCCTTCCGGGCCTCATCCGTGGCCGAGAGATCCTGGAGCTTCTTCAGCGTCTCGTTGAAAAGGTTGCGGTTGCGGTCGCTGGCCTGGATGTACTTGTCGATATCCTCGGCCGTTTCCGACGTCGCAAGGTTCATCTGCGCACGCGCAATGCGCAATTGGGTACCCGAGAAATTTTCGGCTAATTCCAGCCGCAATGCCGGTCCGGCAATCAAGGCGCTGATTGCGGAATTGAGATTGGCGAGGCTGTAAATTCCGTAACCGGCGGTGACTCCCAGAAGGCCAATCAACAGGCCGAAAGCCAGTCCGAGTTTCAGCTTAATCGTAAATCGCATAGACCTATCCTCTCAAGGCAATAAAGTGCATCGGTAGCTGCTTCCCTCCCCAACGGGCGGAAACGTTTGAAAACGAGAAGACCGATACATTCACCCTTCTGCGACGGTCCGGCTGTCCAGACATTCTCCCGCTTACATGCGGGAGGCGATCCCGGATCCCTGTCGATCCGGGATCGTTCAATTTCTTCAGGCGCTTTCGCGGAAGTCCGCGTCGTCGGCATCCGGTCCGCCCATCGACATGTCGAGGGCAAAACCCTTGGCGCGAGCCTGCTGGCTGAGCACCGAATGATCGGCCTTGTGAGACGGCTGGCCCGCAGCGCGGCGCATCGGGGCCGGCCTGCCAATGGGCTTCTGGGCCGCAACAGTAGCCGGAGGCCGCTTGGCCAACTTTTTGCCGCCGGCCTGATCGACCCGGAAGAAGGCGATCGAGGCCTGGAGTTCTTCGGCCTGCGAGGCTAGTTCTTCCGAAGTCGCCGACATCTCTTCCGAGGCCCCTGCATTCTGCTGGGTCACCTTGTCGAGTTGCTGGATCGCTTCGTTGATCTGGCTGGCGCCGATATCCTGCTCGCGGCAGGCGGCGGAGATTTCCGACACGAGTTCCGCAGTCTTCTGGATGTCCGGTACGAGCCTGTTGAGCATTTCGCCGGCTTCCGTCGCGACCTGCACCGTATCGCCGGAAAGCGCGCTGATTTCGGCAGCGGCAGCCTGGGAACGCTCGGCGAGCTTGCGCACTTCCGAGGCGACGACCGCAAAACCCTTGCCATGTTCGCCGGCACGGGCGGCTTCCACCGCGGCGTTCAGGGCGAGAAGGTCGGTCTGGCGGGCGATCTCCTGGACGATCGAGATCTTTTCGGCGATCGTGCGCATGGCGCCGACGGCACGGCCGACGGCCTGGCCGGATGCTTCGGCGTCGCGCGACGACTGGCGGGCGATCTTTTCCGTCTGGGCGGCGTTGTCGGCGTTCTGCTTGATGTTGGCGGCCATCTGTTCCATCGAGGCGGACGCTTCTTCGGCAGAAGAGGCCTGTTCGGTGGCACCCTGGCTCAGCTGCTCCGAACTTGCAGAAAGCTCCTGGCTGCCTGAAGAGACGTTGTCGGATGCGGCGAGCGCATCGCCGACGACGCCGCGCAGGCGCTCGATCATCGTGTTGACGTAGCCGAGTAGTTCGCCGATCTCGTCCTTGCTGGTGATCGTGGCGAACTTGGTCAGGTCACCATCGGCCACGTTCTGCACAGCCGTCACCGCATTGCGCAGACCCCTGTTGATCGAAAGAGCGATCCAGAGGGCGGCCAGCACGGCGATCAGGAACGCGGCGCTGGCGACCGAGATCATGATCAGGCGGGTCTGGGCGTAATCCAGATCGGTTTGTTTGTCGGCCTCGTTGAGGCGGCTCTCCTCGAGCTTGACCACATCCGAGAGCAGCGCGTCGATGTCGTTGGTGACCGCGCGGGCCTCATTGTTGGAAATGCGCAGCGCGGAGGCTGCGTCCCCGCCGATCATGGAGTTGCGGATCCGGTCGTCCTGCTTGCGAAACTCTGCCGTGAAGCCGGAAAGCTTGGCCCACAGAACCTTGCCCTGTTCGGTCGCGTGGGCTTCAACCACCTTGAGCGTCTCGTCGAACGTTCGTCGAGCCTCATCGCCCTTTGCGATATATCCCTGCATCTCTCCGGGATTTGCAGCCAGAAGCAGGTTCTTCTGCTGACGGATCTGCTGGAGCTGCTCGTTGTTCAGGTTCTGGGCCAGTTTCAGACGCAGGGCCGGCCCTTGCAGCACGTTTTCGAGCGTGTCGTTCAGGTTGCCGAGGCTGAGGATGCCGTAGGCGGCAGTCGCCAGCAGCATGATGATGATGAAACCGAATGCTGAAGCCAGCTTGAGCTTGATTGAAGCGTGCATTTTTTTAGTCCATCAAAAGGGTGATCAACCGTGGGAAGCCCCGGTCGCGGAATGGTCGTGTTGGGCGGAGAAGATCGCCTGCAGATTGGGGAGGATGATGAACTCCGCCCCCCGCTTCACGAGGCAATCGATGAAATCCGGCCGCCAGCGCATGCCCACGCTCGGCGGCGGTTCGCCGGCGGCGCGGAGCAGTGTGGTGACCTCATGCACTTTGTCTGTACGGATACCTGCAAGAACCGGTTCGCCGCCGATGTTGATCGCG
Organism: Neorhizobium vignae; assembly: GCF_000732195.1. GTDB lineage: Bacteria > Pseudomonadota > Alphaproteobacteria > Rhizobiales > Rhizobiaceae > Neorhizobium > Neorhizobium vignae. The sequence goes on along the minus strand of NZ_JNNU01000004.1, from coordinate 440,355 downwards.
ATGACGATGATCCGGCTGTCGATCGTCGGCTTGGTCGCTTCCATGCCGAATGCAAGGCGGATGTCGGCAAGCGGAATGACCTTGCCGCGGAAGTTGATGACGCTGCCGACGAAGGCCTTTGCGCCGGGAACCATGGTCTCGGGCAGGAGATCCAGAATTTCCTGTACGCTCACGGCTTCCAGCGCGAACATCTCGCCGGCGATGTCGAATGTCAGGACTTCCAGCTCGTCGCGGCCGCCCCAGAGGTTTTCGGAGATCTTTCTGACTGCTTCGTTCATCCGGCCGCGCGCAGATGCGCCTCCTGTTGTTGTCCTTCGGCCACGAGGTGGCCGACGTCGAGGATCAGCGCCACGTCCCCGTCGCCGAGGATGGTCGCACCCGAGAAGGTGGCGACGTCATGGTGCAGCTTCGACATTCCCTTGATGACTGTCTGGTGGTCTCCGATGATCTGGTCGACGACCAGGCCCACCCGTTCGGAACCGGTCGAGATGACGACCACCTTCTGGAAGGGGTCGGGCTTGGTGCCGGTGCGGAAGAGATCGCGAAGTCTGAGGAACGGCACCAGGCTGTCGCGCAGCGAGATGAAGCTGCGGCCGCGCGAGCGCATGTCTTCTTCGATCGGAAGCTCGAGGCATTCCTCGACCGCCGAAAGCGGAATGACATAGCGGCCGTCGCCGACCCGGACGAGCAGTCCGTCGATGATCGCGAGCGTCAGCGGGATGGCGAGCGAGATCTCGGAACCCTTGCCGACGTGGCTTGTGACGTTGATCGTGCCGCGCAACGCGTCGATCGTCCGCTTGACCACGTCCATGCCGACGCCGCGGCCGGAGAGGTTGGTGACCGTCTGGGCCGTCGAGAAACCGGGCTGGAAGATCAGCTGATAGAGTTCCTGGTCGGTGAGGTTGGCATTGGGTGCGATGAGACCGGAGGATTCCGCCTTGGCCCGCACCCGCTCCTTGTTGATCCCGCGGCCATCGTCCTTGATGGTGATGATGACTTCGCCGGCCTGCTGGCGAGCGGAAAGCAGGATGTGGCCCGCCTCCGGCTTGCCGGCAGCGCGCCGTTCCTCGGGGGTCTCGAGACCGTGGTCGCAGGAGTTGCGCACGAGATGCACCAGAGGATCGGCAAGACGTTCGATCACGCTCTTGTCGACTTCCGTCGTTTCGCCCTCGGTCACCAGTTCGATCGTCTTGCCGGTTTCATGCGCCAGATCGTGTACCAGCCGGCGGAAGCGGCCGAAGAGCTGGGTGACCGGCACCATGCGCAGCACCATCATCGTATCCCGCAGCTCGCCGGAAAGGCGTTCCACGTCTTCCGAGACGGCTCGCAGCTGCAGATCGCCGCTGCCGCCTGCAAGCTGGCTGAGGCGCGACTGGGCGATCACGAGCTCGCCGACCCGGTCCATCAGCTCGTCGAGCTTTTCGGCGGGCACCCGGACGTTTTCGGAGGCCTTTTTCTGCTTTGCGTCGACGAGTGCCGTAGCGGCCGGTGCGGGTTGGGCGGCCGGCGCGGCTGCAACGACCTGGGGTACGGCGGCAGGCAGGGTTTCGGCAGCCGGGGCTTGGGTCTTGGCCGGTGTCCTTGCGGCGGGCGCGGGCTCCACCGTGGTGACGTCGAGCTGCATCTCGTCCATGACGAAGATGAACACGTCGTCGATCGCCGAACGCGGCTGGGTGGTCAGGAGTTCGACTTCCCAGGAGACATAAAGATCGGTCGGGGCGAGAAGTTCGAGCGACGGGATTGCGGACCGGTCTGCCACGATCTCGCACTCGCCGAGTTCGCGCAGTTCGTCGAGAAGCGGCAACGGATTGGTGCCGTTTGCCATCGCGTTCTGCGGCAGGCTGAAGCGGATCTTGAAATGGTTCTGGCCCGGCGCAGCCTTGGCGAAGACGCCCGTACCCGGGTTGTTGGCGCCATCGACGGCGGCGCGCAGATTGGCGAGAAGCGCTTCGCCCGTAGCCTCATGGTCGCCATTGGGCGTGTCGACCAGGGCACGCATGTGATCCTTGGCTTCGAGAACTGCGGTGACCAGTTCCCGGGTTGCCGGAACCTCGCCCTTGCGGACGCGGTCGAAGGCCGTCTCGCAGTGATGGGTGAAGGCTGCAAGGGCATCGAAGCCGAACATCGCCCCCGATCCCTTCAACGTGTGGAGGCCGCGGAAGACCGCGTCCACCTGATCCTTGTCGCCGAGGTTTACGTTCAGGTCGAGAAGCCCTGCTTCGATCTGTTCCAGAAGCTCGGCCGCTTCTGTCCTGAAAACCGCGATAGGATCGGGAAAGCTCATCTGCCAAGTACCTTCCGGACGATCTTGACCAGGCTTTCCGGGTCGAATGGTTTGGTGAGCCAACCGGTGGCACCGGCGGCCTTGGCTTCCTGCTTGATGTCGTTGTCGGATTCCGTCGTCAGGAAGATGACCGGAACGCCCATATGAGCCGGCATCTTGCGCAGTTCTCGGATCATCGTCAGGCCGTCCATGTTCGGCATGTTGAGATCGGTGACGATCAGGTCGAACTGGCCCGCCTTGAGCTTGGCGATGCCGTCCAGTCCATCGACGGCCTCGGTGATCTGATATCCGGCATTGCTGAGGGCGACGCGCGTCGTCAGCCGAATGCTGGCGGAATCGTCGACTGTTAGGATGCTGGCGCTCATTGTATACCCCCTTGATGAAGCCAGAATTTCAGGTCTTCAGCGGACATTCCTTCGAGGAAGCCGCTGCGCTTCAGGACATCGAGCGTCGGACCGCTGGCGGGACGGGCTAACGCAATGTGTTTTCCGGCTGTACCCGCATAGATGCGGGCCGCTTCCAGGAGTTGTATGAAGCTGATGTCCACTTGGCAGTCATCGTCGAGTTCGATGGTTGTGGACGCTGTCTTGTCGAGAAATTGCAGTATTTCCTGCTGGACATTGGTGATTGCGCGAACGGTCAGGTTCTGCGGCAGGCGAAAACAATCCTCTTTAACTTCGGAAGCAGGCATTCTTACCTCAATATATTTCCGAGAAAGCTGAAATAGCTGGCTAAATTTGGACTTAGATCGTTAATCACGAGTTAATCCGCCATGGCGACTTTTCGCGAAACAATACTGATAGGTTGTATTTTAACTCGCCTGTGCACGGAAACATTAACCACAAGTCGCAAACGGAGTGCCGTATTCTACGGGAATTAACTCCTCGTCGCTCAGAGTAGTTCTCACGCGGGACACAACCATCCACGAACGTGCTGGTGTGGGGCTGTTCCAAAACAATACAGACGAGTTCATCGTCGCTATCGTCAGCAGGCAGAGGTCCCGCGGGACCCGAAAGGTGAGGCAAAGTGGCTGTCAGGGCACCCATTTTTGACGTCGCAGACAATTCGACGGGCGTTCTGGTCCTTGTCGACCGGATGGAAACGGCACGTTCTCGTATCGAGGAACGCTTTCTCGATGGCGGGGCTGCACTTTTGTCGATCCTCGACGTGCTCAACAAGCTGATCAGCTCTCTCGACCAGTTGACCGGTTCGCTGGATGAGGGAACGGCAAACGCCACGATGGCCGAACTGAAGAGCACGGTCGAGCGCCTGTCGCAACTGACCAGGCTCGAATCCGGACGCCAGATCGGCTTCCAGGAAATCGCCTGCGCGGAGCGCAAGCTCCGGCCCCAGATCGAAGACATGCAGGAAACGCTGCGCTATCTGCGCACCTTCGCGGTGACCGCCAAGATCACCGGTGCCGGGATTGCGGATTTCGCCGGTTTCGCCGAGGAAATTCTGGCAAGAATCCAGGAGGGCTCGCGCCAGGTCAACGATCTGGCCGGCAAGCTGAGCACCCTCGGCCACGGTCTTGGACCGGTGATGGCCAAGGGAAAGGCGATCCTGGCAAGCTACGACGAAACGGTGCCGCAGATCGTTGTCGGCCTCTCGAACGGCGCGGTGGAGATCGGCAAGCACCGCAAGCTGCTGGTCGAGCGCGCCGCGAGGGTGCGTGCCGTTGCAAGCGGCATCCAATCGAAGCTCGCCTCGACGCTGTCGGCCATGCAGGTCGGCGATATCACCCGCCAGCGCATCGAACATTGCCAGTCGGCGCTGCGCATCCTTTCCGATTATCTGGAGTCGCCCGCGGCCGCCAGGCTGACCGGCGACCAGCGCGAAAGCCTGTCGCTGATCATCCGCAAGCTCGTATCGTTGCAGCTCAATCAATCCATCACCGACTTCGATCGCGATACCGCAAAAATCGTTGCCATCGTCGCAAGCTTCCGGTCGGATCTGTCGCAGATCGAGGCCCTGCGCGCCACGATGACCGACGCCGACAGCGGCGATAACGACAATGCGATCCGGCAGCTCGAGAGCGGCGTGGCCGCAGCTCGCGGTGCCGTGCGCGAAATCGAGGAGGTTGCCCACCACGCCGGTGAGCTCAGCCGGTCGACCAGCGATACCGTCCGGGAACTTCTCGATGGCATCGGCATCGTCAAGGTCGTGCGCACCGACATTCACTATATGGCGCTCAACACCAACCTCCGTTGCGGCAAGATCGGTGAGGAAGGCAGGGCGATCAACGTCGTGACCGCCGAACTGCGCAACTTCGCCGCGGTGCTCGACGAGACGGCCGAAAAGATCCTGATCGAACTCCAGACGCTTGAAATCGCCGCCAACAAGCTGACCAGCGTCCACGGCGAAGAGCACGAACAAAGCCTCGACCAGCGTTTGGAAAACGCGCTTGAAAACATCCGTTCGGTCGGTGACCGGATGGATGCCCAGATGTCGGCGCTCGGCGATCAGAGCAGGACGGCGGTCGGCGAGATGGATATTTCGCTCGCCCGGCTGAACTTCAATGCTGAACTCGGCGAGGTGCTGCGCTCCTGCGCCAATGAGATGGAACTCGACGAGGACGTCTTCGAAGCGCCGGGTCTCGAAGAAGCGCTTGCCGATGTCGGGGGCCGCATTGCCCGCCTTTATACAATGGTGAGCGAACGCGAACTGCATGCCGCGCTGCTCGGCACCGCACCGCCGGCGGAAGCCGCTCCCGTCACGAGCGCCATGTCCGACGACGATATCGACGACGCCCTGTTCTGATCGGCCGGTCCCTGCGGGAGCCGGGTTTGGGGGCTGCATCCGGCAGCCTGTCCTGTTAAGATAAAGCGAAGGCCGCGCCTTGACCTTTGGGCGCACCTGGGTCATGTGACCGCCTTTGCTGACGCAGCGCTTGGAATACGGGACGAACCCCGCAAGTGCTCTAGAAGAGAAATAAAATGACCAAGGCATCATCCTCGGCGCCGTCCCAGCGCATGCTTCGCGTTGGCGAACAGGTCCGCGCCGCCATAACCCAGGTCCTCCAGCGCGGCGAAGTGCGCGACGACCTGATCGAGAAGACCGTGATCTCGGTGTCCGAAGTCCGCATGTCGACGGACCTGAAAGTCGCCACGGCCTACGTGACGCCCCTTGGCGTGCCGGACCATGCGGCAGTCATCGAGGCGCTGAACCGCAACGCGAAATACATTCGCGGCCGGATCGGCGGCCAGCTCCGGCAGATGAAATACATGCCGGAAGTCCGATTCCGCGATGATACCAGCTTCGATAACTACAAGAAGATCGATGAGCTGCTGCGCTCGCCGGAGGTCCAGCGGGATCTCGCAGGCGACAGTGAAGACAAAGAATAGTCAAGAGAACGCATGTCCAAACCCCGCAAACCAAAGGGCCGCCCGATTTCCGGCTGGCTGATCCTCGACAAACCGGTCGATTTCGGCTCCACCGAAGCCGTCTCCAAGATCAAGTGGCTGTTCAACGCCCAGAAGGCCGGCCACGCCGGTACGCTCGATCCGCTCGCCTCCGGCATGCTGCCGATCGCGCTCGGCGATGCGACCAAGACCGTGCCCTACGTCATGGATGGCCGCAAGATCTATGAGTTCGCCGTCAGCTGGGGCGGGGAGCGCTCGACCGACGACCTCGAAGGCGAAGTCACGGCCGCTTCGGACATGCGCCCCGATGAACAGTCGATCCGCGATCTGCTGCCGAAATACACCGGCACGATCAGCCAGATCCCGCCGCAGTTCTCCGCCATCAAGATCGCCGGCGAACGCGCCTACGACCTCGCCCGCGATGGCGAGACGGTCGATATCCCCTCGCGTGAGGTGGAGATCTTCAGGCTGACGCTGCTTGGCGTCACCACGGACAAGGCGCATTTCGAGGTGGAATGCGGCAAGGGCACCTATGTGCGCGCGCTCGCCCGGGATTTCGGCCGGGATCTCGGCTGCTATGGCCATATCTCCGAACTGCGCCGCACCTTCGTCGCGCCGTTCGCCGAGGAAAAGATGGTGCCGCTCGCCGACCTCGTGGCTCTTGAGGAGATCGAGGACCGCGATGAGCGCCTGGCGGCGCTCGATGAGTTCCTGATCGATACCGCCGAGGCGTTGTCCAGCCTGCCGCACCTGCCCGTCACCGACGACCAGGCGCACAGGCTTAAAATGGGTAATCCGGTCATCCTGCGCGGCCGCGATGCGCCGCTTGCGGAGGCCGAGGCCTACGCGACGGTACGTGGCAAGCTGATTGCCATCGGCGAGATCGGCCAGGGCGAATTCCGGCCGAAGCGGGTGTTCGGCTGAGCGAAACATCCGCTCTTCCAATCCGGGCATGAATGGTTTATAGGCAGCGCCAGCAAGAAGGCGGCCTCTGGCATTCATTTTGCTTTCACGGCCAATGCTGGACGACATCCCGGCCTTTGGCGTCCCTGTTTCCTCTCAAAAGAAAGGATCATCCGATGTCGATCACTGCCGAGCGTAAGACTGCGCTGATCAAGGAATATGCAACTGTCGAAGGCGACACCGGTTCTCCGGAAGTCCAGGTTGCGATCCTGACCGAGCGCATCAACAACCTGACCGAACATTTCAAGGGCCACAAGAAGGACAACCACTCCCGTCGTGGCCTGCTGACGATGGTTTCGAGCCGCCGCTCGCTTCTTGACTATCTCAAGAAGAAGGACGAAGGCCGCTACACCAAGCTGATTGCCAGCCTGGGCATTCGCCGCTAACAAATCTTCCGGCGGGACTGGCAACAGTGCCCGCCGGACGCCTTTTCGGGCACAGGCCCGATGAAACGTTGGAACCGCGCCCCGACACCTGCGCGGTAGAAATCCCGGCGGACCCGGATGGGCCGGATCTGCCAAACAAACCGTTGACCTGTCATGGGGCAGGATTGCCGGATGCTTTCGGCCAAAGCCCTCGGGGCTTTAGCCGCGGCTCCTTTTCCAGGGTGCCGGTGATGCAAAGCCTCCCGTTGTCTTGCCCATGATGTGTCACATTGATTGCGGTCGACTGTGCGCTGCGCCCGATATCGGCGATGCGTGTGCTCCCGCATTGAAGGACAAGACATGTTCAATACACATTCCGTCGAAATCGAATGGGCAGGCCGCCCGCTGAGGCTGGAAACGGGCAAGATCGCCCGTCAGGCTGACGGCGCGGTCCTCGCGACCTACGGCGAGACCGTCGTTCTCGCGACCGTCGTTTCCGCCAAGGCTCCGAAGCCTGGCCAGGACTTCTTCCCGCTCACCGTCAACTACCAGGAAAAGACCTATGCCGCCGGCAAGATCCCGGGCGGCTATTTCAAGCGCGAAGGCCGCCCGTCGGAAAAGGAAACGCTGGTTTCCCGTCTGATCGACCGCCCGATCCGCCCGCTCTTCCCGGAAGGCTACAAGAACGACACCCAGGTCGTTGTAACCGTTATCCAGCACGACCTTGAGAACGATCCGGACGTTCTGTCGATGGTTGCGGCGTCTGCCGCGCTGACGCTCTCCGGCGTTCCCTTCATGGGCCCGGTCGGCGGCGCCCGCGTCGGTTACATCAACGGCGAATACGTCCTCAACCCGCATCTCGACGAGATGGACGAGTCGGTTCTCGACCTCGTCGTCGCCGGTACGGGCGATGCCGTCCTGATGGTTGAATCCGAAGCCAAGGAACTCAACGAAGACATCATGCTCGGTGCCGTCATGTTCGGTCACCGCGGCTTCCAGCCGGTCATCGACGCGATCATCAAGCTCGCCGAAGTTGCCGCCAAGGAACCCCGCGAATTCGAACCGGAAGACCATTCCGAACTCGAAGCCGAAATGCTCAAGCACTTCGAAGCCGAACTTCGCGAAGGCTACAAGATCACCCAGAAGGCTGACCGCTACGCAGCCGTCGACGCCGTCAAGGCGAAGGTCAAGGCTCACTTCTTCCCGGAAGGCGTCGAGCCGAAGTACAATGCCGAAGTCATCGGCGCCGTCTTCAAGCACCTGCAGGCCAAGATCGTTCGCTGGAACATCCTCGACACCAAGAGCCGCATCGACGGCCGCGACCTCGAAACCGTCCGTCCGATCGTCTCGGAAGTCGGCATCCTGCCGCGCACCCACGGTTCGGCCCTCTTCACCCGCGGCGAGACCCAGGCGATCGTTGTCGCCACCCTCGGCACCGGCGAAGACGAGCAGTACGTGGACAGCCTGACGGGTATGTACAAGGAACGCTTCCTGCTGCATTACAACTTCCCGCCCTACTCGGTCGGTGAAACTGGTCGCATGGGCTCCCCGGGCCGCCGCGAAATCGGCCATGGCAAGCTCGCATGGCGCGCCATTCGCCCGATGCTGCCGACCGCCGAGCAGTTCCCGTACACGCTGCGCGTTGTCTCCGAGATCACCGAGTCCAACGGCTCGTCTTCGATGGCGACCGTCTGCGGCACCTCGCTCGCACTGATGGACGCCGGCGTTCCGCTGGCCAAGCCCGTTGCCGGCATCGCCATGGGCCTCATCCTCGAAGGTGAACGCTTCGCCGTTCTCTCCGACATCCTCGGCGACGAAGACCACCTCGGCGACATGGACTTCAAGGTTGCGGGTACTGCCGACGGCATCACCTCGCTGCAGATGGACATCAAGATCGCCGGTATCACCGAAGAGATCATGAAGGTCGCGCTCGGCCAGGCACAGGGCGGCCGCAAGCACATCCTCAACGAGATGGCCAATGCCATCACGGAAAGCCGTGGCCAGCTCGGCGAATTCGCACCGCGTATCGAAGTGATGAACATCCCGGTCGACAAGATCCGTGAAGTCATCGGTTCGGGCGGCAAGGTCATCCGCGAAATCGTCGAAAAGACCGGCGCCAAGATCAACATCGAGGACGACGGCACCGTCAAGATCGCCTCGTCTTCCGGCAAGGAAATCGAAGCGGCCCGCAAGTGGATCCACTCGATCGTTGCCGAGCCGGAAGTTGGCGCTATCTATGAAGGCACGGTCGTCAAGACCGCCGACTTCGGTGCTTTCGTGAACTTCTTCGGCGCCCGTGACGGCCTCGTGCACATCTCGCAGCTCGCTTCCGAGCGTGTTGCCAAGACCCAGGACGTCGTCAAGGAAGGCGACAAGGTCTGGGTCAAGCTGATGGGCTTCGACGAGCGCGGCAAGGTTCGCCTGTCGATGAAGGTCGTCGACCAGGCCACCGGCCAGGAACTCAAGAAGGCTGAAGGCGAAGCCGCCGAATAAGGCCTTCTTCCTTCCGAGACATCGAGGCGCGGAAGCTCTTCCGCGCCTTTTGTTTATCTGCTGTCACGAGACGAACCCACGAGACTAGCCATGAGCCGAGACGCCCTGAAAACCCTGTTCCATCCCTTCGACACCGAGGCTGTTCCGATGCCCGGCGAAGGCGAGCGTGTGCTCTTCCTGGGCGCCGAGGCGGGAAATGCCTTGCCCGAAGGGTTTGCAGCCGAGATCACGGCCGTACAGCCGTTCCGGCCGCTCTTCCGCAGCCTTCGCGAAGGCGCCTTTCCCGAGGCCGAGGGCGAAGGATACGACGTGGGGCTGGTGCTCTGCGGCAAGCATCGCGGCGAGAACGAGAACCGCGTGGCCGAGGCTCTGGAACGTGTCAGAACCGGCGGCGTGATCGTGGTCGCCGGCGGCAAGGAAGACGGCATCCAGCCGCTCCGCAACACGCTCCTGAAGCTTGGCATCGAACTCGACTACACCCCGAAATATCACGGCGTCGCGATATGGTTCGCCAGGCCTGCCGATGCCGATGCGGCGATCAAGGCGCTGAAAAAATCGACCGTGGTGATCGACGCCCGGTTCGAGGCAGCCCCCGGCATGTTCTCCCACGAGCGCGTGGATGCGGGCTCGGAACTGCTTGCAGGCCGTCTGCCGACCGATTTCGACGGCAACGCCGCCGACTTCGGCGCCGGATGGGGTTATCTCTCGGTGATGCTGGCCGAAAAGTCGAAGCGCGTGAACCGCATCGATCTTTTCGAAGCCGATTACCAGGCTCTGGAATTTGCCAAGCGCAACGTCGCGCGCAACTGCCCGGATCTCAATGCACGCTTCTACTGGCAGGATCTCGGTGCCGAGCCGCCCAAGGAAAAATACGACCTCGTCATCATGAACCCGCCGTTCCACGAGACCCAGGCGACGGATCCGGAACTCGGCAAGACGATGATCCGCACCGCCGCTGCGGCGCTCAAGAACGGCGGACGGCTGATGCTGGTCGCCAATCGCGGCCTCACCTACGAACCCGTCCTGGCGGAAGGTTTCCGTGAAAGCGGTGAAACTTGCCGGAACGCGCGGTTCAAGGTTTTGTGGGCGAAGAAGTAGCGGCTATGCTGCTTCGATTTCCTTGCGGGCGGCGCTTGCAAGGAAGGCGGATCGGGTAAGACCTCGCTCCTTCGCGGTCGCATCGATCGCGTCGAGCATGCCCCTGTCGAAGGTTACGTTTGCACGGACGGTCCGAGTATCGTCCGCGATAAACGGAATGTGTGTCAGGAACGCGCCCCTCGCAAGTTCAGCGCGGACGTCGTCACGCGACATCAGATCGTTATAAGACGATGGAATAGGCGGCGCCTCCTCCTCCGCCCATAGCCGGATCGCCTCGATCGCGTTGGCGGTAAGGTCGTCTTCGATATCTGCGGCCGAAAACACGGACGGCAGATCAGGGAAGCTGATGCCGAAGGCACTATCATTGTCTTTATGAACAAGAGCGATGAAATATTTCATCGGTTCCACCTCACACCCATCCGACCTGCTTTGCGATTGCAAGCGCGATGCCGACCGGCAAATCCTTCTTGGGATGCGGGGCGATGAACGTCTGCGTCCCCTTGCGAAGCTTGTGATGCGATCCCTTGGCCGAAACCAGCTCAAAGCCTTCGCGCTTCAACCGCGCAATGATCCTTTGGCTGTTGCGCTGCATGCATCACTGTAGATGTACGAGCAGATAAGCTTTTTTTTGGGATATTATGACGATATGGGGGCGCATTATGATGCGCATTTCTTGTTGGGCCCGATATCGAATGGGTCCGCAGTGCGAACCCATTCGCAGATCGTTTATTCCGAGTCCGCATTCCGCAGCCGCTCAAGGCTCGGCAGCGACGTGATGTTGTATCCGGCATCCACATAGTGGATTTCGCCGGTCACGCCCCGGGAGAGGTCTGAGAGCAGGTAAAGGGCAGAGCCGCCGATATCCTCGATGGTCGCGGTGCGCCGAAGCGGAGCGTTCTTCTGGTTCCAGGAGTAGATCGCGCGTGCGTCGGAAATGCCGGCACCGGCTAGCGTGCGCACGGGGCCTGCCGAGATCGCGTTGACGCGGATGTCGCGAGGGCCGTAATCGGCCGCTAGATAGCGCACCGAGCTTTCCAGCGCCGCCTTGGCAACGCCCATGACGTTATAGTTCGGGATCACCCGCATCGAGCCGCCATAAGTCAGCGTCAGCATCGCGCCGCCATCGATCATCAGGTCCGCCGCCCGTTTGGCGATTTCCGTGAAGGAGAAGCAGGAGATCACCATGGTGCGGCTGAAATTCTCGCGCGTCGTGTCGGCGTAGAGGCCTTTCAGCTCGTTCTTGTCGGAAAAGCCGATGGCGTGCACCACGAAGTCGAGCTTGCCCCAGCGTTCCTTGATCTCCGCGAAGGTCGCATCCACCGAGGCGATATCCTCGACATCGCAGGGCACGACAAAATCCGAATTAAGCTCTGCTGCGAGCGGCTTGACGCGCTTGCCCAGTGCTTCGCCCTGGAAGGTAAAGGCGAGTTCGGCGCCCTGCGCGGCGAGGGCTTTCGAAATCCCCCAGGCAATAGAATGATTGTTGGCGACCCCCATGATCAGGCCGCGTTTCCCCTGCATGATTCCGGTCATGGAATTACCCGTTAAAGCGCTGGAAGACGAGCGTGGCGTTGGTGCCGCCGAACCCGAAGGAATTGGAAAGAACCGTATCGATCTTGGCATCGTCGATGCGCTTGCGCACGATCGGAACGCCCTCGAATTCCGGGTCCAGGTTTTCGATATGGGCGCTTTCGCCGATGAAGCGTTCCTGCATCATCAGAAGGCCGTAGATCGATTCCTGCACGCCGGCACCGCCGAGCGAATGGCCGGTCAGCGACTTGGTCGACTGGATATGCGGGATCTTGTCCCCGAAGACCTGGCGGATGGCGCCGATCTCCTTGCTGTCCCCAACCGGGGTCGAGGTGCCGTGAGTGTTGATGTAGTCGACATCGCCTTTCACCGTCGCCAGCGCCTGTCGCATGCAGCGCATCGCGCCTTCGCCCGACGGGGCGACCATGTCGTAGCCATCCGACGTCGCGCCGTAGCCGACGATTTCCGCGTAGATCTTGGCGCCGCGAGCTTTCGCATGCTCGAGTTCTTCGAGAACCAGCACGCCGGCACCGCCAGCGATGACGAAGCCGTCGCGGTCAACGTCATAAGCGCGGGAGGCCTTGTCGGGATCGTTGTTGTACTTGGTGGACATGGCGCCCATAGCGTCGAACAGGTTCGACATCGTCCAGTCGAGGTCCTCGTGGCCACCGGCGAACATCACGTCCTGCTTGCCCCACTGGATCATCTCTGCGGCATTGCCGATGCAGTGCGCGGATGTCGAGCAGGCGGACGAGATCGAATAGTTGACGCCGTGGATCTTGAACCAGGTGGCAAGCGTCGCCGATGCCGTCGACGACATCGCCTTCGGCACGGCGAACGGGCCGATACGCTTCGGGCTGTTGTTCTTGAGGGTGATCTCGGCGGCTTCGATGAGCGTGCGGGTGGAGGGGCCGCCCGAACCCATGATGATGCCGGTGCGCTCGTTCTCGCCGATGTCCTTGTCTTCAAGGCCGGAATCGGCGATCGCCTGTTTCATGGCGACATGGTTCCAGGCGCCGCCCTGGCTGAGGAAGCGCATGGCGCGGCGGTCCACCAGTTCCGTCGGATCGAGCGTCGGCCGGCCCCAGACCTGGCACTTGAAGCCGTGCTCGGCGAAATCGGGAGAGAAGGAAATGCCGGACTTTGCCTGACGCAAGGATTCTGTGACTTCGGCGGCGTCGCTCCCGATCGAGGATACGATACCGAGACCCGTTACAACTACCCGTCTCATCTCATCAAACCTTTTCTGCTTGTTCTTCTTTGGCCGCGAAGCAGGATCAGGCGGCCTTTTCCTTCGACAGGCCTACACGAAGGTCTGTTGCCTGGTAAATGGTTTCGCCGTCCGCCTTGAGCCAGCCATCTGCGGTGCCAAGCACCAGACGACCGCGCATGACGCGCTTGAAGTCGATGCCATACTCGAGCAGCTTGGTGTCCGGGCGTATCATGCCCTTGAACTTCACTTCTCCGGTCGACAAAGCCATGCCGCGTCCCGGCTCGCCGAGCCAGCCGAGGAAAAAGCCGGTCAATTGCCACATGCCGTCAAGGCCAAGGCAGCCCGGCATGATGGGATTGCCTTCGAAATGGCAGGGGAAATACCAGTCGTCGGGCTTAACGTCGTATTCGGCGCGAAGATAACCCTTGTCGAAGGCCCCGCCTGTTTCCGAAATGTCGGTAATGCGGTGGACCATCAACATCGGCGGCAGCGGAAGCTGCGCATTGCCGGGTCCGAACAGCTCGCCATGGGCGCAAGAGAGAAGTTCTTCGTAAGAGAAGCTGGACTGCCTGGGTGCCATAAATTTCCGTTCCCCCCGTTGAACCTTAGACCTTTTGTTTCAGCAGCTTTAGTGCAAGATCGGTCGGAATTGAAGCGTAACGATGAACTTGCGCTCCGCCTGGGGATGGCAGCCGAGCCACTGGAACATGCGTTTGTTCTGGTCCGCATATAGGAAGCTACCGGCGCAAACCAGAGGCTTGTAGCGAAATTGCGCGTTTTTGGCGCTCGCGCGGCAGGTATCCTCCGGAAACTATTGAAACTACCCTCCGTAAAAGTTATATCGGAAAGTCAAGATACCTGACATGGGCGTAAAACGGCGGGAGCTGACGGGCAATATGGCAGAAGCCATGACGGACATCGAGACGAGACTGCGCCACTGCGGCCTGCGTCCGACGCGGCAGCGCGTTGCGCTGGCCGATCTGCTGTTCGCCAAGGGTGACCGCCACCTGACCGTCGAGGAACTGCACGAGGAAGCCACCTTTGCCGGCGTCCCTGTTTCGCTCGCGACCGTTTACAACACGCTGCATCAATTCACCGAAGCCGGCCTTATCCGCGTGCTGGCGGTCGAAAGCGCCAGGACCTATTTCGACACCAACATTTCCGATCATCATCACTTCTTCGTCGAGGGCCGTAACGAGGTGCTCGACATTCCGGTCAGCAATCTGCAGATCGGCAACCTGCCGGAAGCGCCGGAAGGCATGGAAATCGCCCATGTGGATGTGATCATCCGTCTGCGCGAAAAGAAAAGCTGACGCTTCCTACTCTTTCCCTTTATTCCCCCTCATGGCCTCGTCCTGCTCCCGGCCGGGCCGTGGCCTGTAGCGCGGCAATGTCCAGCCGTAATGGATCGCGCCGCCGCGCAGGCCGAAGGCCAGCGCCGCGCCCAGGCCTGAACTCGCGTAGAGCGGCAGGCCAAGCGCATTCGCCGCGGTAAACCCGCAGGCGCCCGCCAGTGCGGCGGTAATGTAGATCTCCGGCCTCAGCAGCACCGAAGGTTCGTTGGCAAGAAGATCGCGCAGGATGCCCCCGAAGGCTGCGGTCAGCGCACCGGTGACGATCGCGATCGTCGGTGATCCCGTGGCGGCAAGCCCTTTTGCAGCGCCGAGCACGCTATAGGCGGCAAGCCCTACCGCATCGAACCAGATCAGCAGACGATAGCGCCATTCCACGCGGTGGGCCGTGCAGAAGACGAAGGCACCGGCAACCACGCAGATCAGGATATAGGTCGGATCGAGCACCCAGAAGACCGGCATTCGCCCGAGGATAATGTCTCTGAGCGTGCCGCCGCCGAGTCCGGTGACCGCCGCGAAAAACAGGAAGCCCACGAGGTCGAGTTGTTTTCGCGAGGCGGCCAGTGCGCCGGTCGCGGCAAAAAGTGCGATGCCGGCGTAGTCGAGGATCATCAGCAGTGACATGTCAAACCTTGTGATCCAGCGTCGCGCAAGTGCAGGCCGTTAGCATAACCGCCGATCGTTGCGTGCGTCATCCTTCCGCGCCCGCCGTGAACAGATGAATTTGCAGGGGTCCGTTCGTGAAAAAGCTCTTGATCATTGTTGTGCAGGCGCTCGTCCTGGTGCTTGCGCCGACATTTGCTTTCGCTCAGCAGCCGCAGCGTTTCAGCGATCCGGAAATCTACGAAAAGAATTACTTCCGCAAGGAATGCAAGACCGTCGACTACGGGCCGACCTTCATCAAGCGCTTCGACATCAACAATGACGGCATGATCGACCTCGTTTCCAATCAATCCGAAGTAACCTGCGACGGGGTCAAGGGCCCGCGCTGCACTGCGGAGGGCTGCCTCTACAATTTCTATGTCCAGATCAAGGAAGGCGGCTACGTGATGGTCGCCACCGCCCAGCTTTATAAATACGATTTCGTCCAGTACTTCGGCAACATGGTCTTTGAATTGACGATGCATCCCCGTTTCTGCGGTCGCAATGACGCCGCGCCCTGCGAAATGCGCGTCCGGGTGCGCGGCCTCGATTTCAATAT
Source organism: Neorhizobium vignae (assembly GCF_000732195.1). Classification (GTDB taxonomy): domain Bacteria; phylum Pseudomonadota; class Alphaproteobacteria; order Rhizobiales; family Rhizobiaceae; genus Neorhizobium; species Neorhizobium vignae. The sequence continues at coordinate 424,494 of NZ_JNNU01000004.1, read as the reverse complement.
CCTGTCGAAGAAATAGAAGGGCGTGGAGATGGCTCATCCCGGAAAGATCCCGCCGATCCGGCCGGTGAGATAATAGGCGGTGAGGCTCATCCACTCGCGGGCGGCAGTTGTCGTCAGCTGTGCGTTCAGCGCCGGCTGGGTGAAATCGAGCGACAGGCGGACGATGCCGCTGGTGCGGTAATCGACCGGCCACGGCGTGACCGTTATCCCGGCCGCCCGGAACAGGCCCATCGAGCGGGGCATGTGGAAGGCCGAGGTGATCAGCAGGCAGTTATCCAGCCCCTGCGCCTTGAGAAGGCCGGCCGTATTTAGCGTATTCTCGTAGGTCGTGCGCGACGCGTTTTCCTTCACCAGCCTATCGGCCCGGATGCCGAAGGCGGAAAAGAACCGTTCCGAAGCCTGCGCTTCGCCTTCGTAGGCGCCGCTGATCGAACCGTCTCCACCGGAAATCAGAATGCGTGCTTGCGGATGATTGCGGGCGAGCCGCAGAGCCTCCACGAACCGATCGGCCGCCTGGTTGAGCTCGATGCCGCCGCGCGCGGTCGTCACCTCGTTTTCGAGCACCCCGCCGAGCACGATCATGCAGGAAACCGTCTGTGCTTCCTGGGAAGGCTTCGGAATGCGGTCTTCCAGCACCTGCAGCGCCACCGTGCCAGCCGTGGTGAAAAGCGTCACGAACAGCAACAGCGCTGTCAGGAGCGCGGCGGACCCGCCGAGCTTGTGCCGGCCGACGAAGACCAGAAATGCGGCGAGGGCCGCGAGCAGAAAGGCGATCGAGAGGGGCTGGGCAAACACCCAGAAGAGCTTGGACAGCAGGAACATCAAAAACTTTCGAGACGATCAGGCGCGGCGGCGGGCGGAGACGATCGGCTGCTGGAAATGCAGGTGCAGCGGGCGCGGCAGAAGCGCCGTCGCCAATGCCACCGCAAGGGCCAGAACCGAAACGATCCAGAGCGCATGGCTGCCAGCATATTTCGTCAAAAAAGCGCCCGTCACGGCACCGCATGCCATTCCCGTCCAAGGAACCGTCTGGATCAGCCAGCCGGTCGGGTTGCGGTCGCCGATCAGCCAGCGGCCGATTCCGCGGCCGAAGCGGGAAAGCGCGCCCGTCACATAGGTCAGCCCGATCGGCAGCCCTTCGATATGTTCGACCGTTGCGTTGATCATGCCCATCGACAGCACGATCAGATAGAATTGAAGCCGCGGGTAACCGGCCGTAGGAACGATGGAAGCCGCGGCCAGCAGGAGTGAAACGCCCGACAGCACCACGAAGGTGCGGCGTGCCGAGACCGTATAGGCAAGCACGATGCCGAGTGCGTTGCCGAGAATGAAGACCCAGAGCGCGATAAACAGGATGATCGAATGGCTGTAGTCGCCGTCGGCGAAGGAGATTGCCGCCCGGGTCGTGTTGCCGGTCATGAAGGATACGAAGTCGCCCGAGAGAAGCAGGCCCACCGCATCCGTCATGCCCGCCACGAAGGAAATCGCGGCAACGAGTGCAAGACCCGTCACGGTCCGCCGTCTGCGGATGATGCGTCTTCGTCTTTCCCTGGTCATGGAGGTCCTTTCCTCCGCGTAAATCTGCGCGAATCACGCCTTGAGGCGTTGATCCAGGACAATGTCGGATAACTAGGAAAGAAATCGCAAATCGAACGCCGAGGCGAGTCCTATTGCGAGCCCAGCCACGCCTCGACGCCTCGGGCAGCAGAGCGGCCCGTCGCAAGGCAGGCGGTCAGCAGGTAGCCGCCCGTCGGCGCCTCCCAGTCGAGCATTTCCCCAGCGGCGAACAGGCCCGGAAGCAACTTCAGCATGTAGCTCTCGTCGAGATCGCTCCAGGCGATGCCGCCGGCGGACGAGATCGCTTCGGCGATCGGCCGCGGGCGGAGAACGGGGATCGGCAAAGCCTTGATCACCCTCGCCAATTCCTCCGAGGCCATTCGGTTGGCATCCGGAACGAGTTCGCGAATCAGGGCAGCTTTTACGCCCTCCAGCCCTGCTCCCTTTCGCAGGCGGTTGGAGAAGCTCGCCTTGGCATCCTGCCGGACAAGGTCGCGCGCCAGACGCTCAATCGTGCGGCCGGGCGCGAGGTCGACGGCCAATGCCGCCTGGCCTTCCGCGACAAGTCGGTCCCGCAGTGCTGCGGAATGGGCATAGACCAGGCTGCCTTCGATCCCGTGTTTCGAGACCACGAATTCGCCCTGGAACGTGCCGGCGTCGGACGTGGTCGAAACAGATTTCAGCGGCTCGCCGGCAAAACGCTCGCGAAACGCCTCGCTCCAGGCGACATCGAAACCGCAATTGCTAGGCTGCAGATCGGCGATCGCGATGCCTTTGTCTCTCAGCCACGGCACCCACGCGGCATCCGAGCCAAGCCGTGGCCAGCTGGCGCCGCCGAGTGCCAGGAGAGCAGCATCCGGCTGGACGATGATCGGTCCTTCCGGCGTTTCGAACCGATAGCCGTTTCCGGCAAACCCCACCCAGCGGTGCCTTGCCTTGAGCTTTACGCCCTGTGCCTCCAACCGCCGCAGCCAGGCGCGCAACAATGGCGAGGCTTTCATGACTGTCGGGAACACGCGGCCGGAGGTCCCCACGAAGGTTTCCGTGCCGAGACCGGCCGCCCAAGCCCGCACGCCGTCCGGAGTGAACGCTTCAAGGGCCGGGCGCAGGCGCGCGGAGTCGCTCCCGAATCGCTCCGCGAAACTCGAAAAGTCTTCCGAATGGGTGATGTTCAGCCCGGACTTGCCGGCGAGCAGGAATTTCCGCCCGAAGGTCGGCATCGCCTCATACACCGTCACGGCATGGCCGGCAGCGGAGAGAACCTCCGCCGCCATCAGCCCTGCCGGGCCGCCGCCGATGATTGCGATCTGCTTCGTCATGATCTCCGGTTACGGCAGATCAGTCCGCTTTGCCATAGCCTCCGGCCGTCGGCGTCTGAACGGTCACCGCTTCGCCCGCCTCGATGATCGTCTGGGCGCAGCCGCCGAGTTCTTCGAGCGTGCCGTCGAGGCGCCGCACCGTGGTCTTGCCGAGCTCGCCGGCTTCGCCACCGGCAAGCCCGTGCGGCTTGATCGTCCGATGCGAGGAGAGGATGGCGCAATCCATCTTCTCGAGGAAGCGGATCGTCCGCTTCGTCCCGTTGCCGGCCGAGAACTTGCCCCTGCCGCCGGAATTTTCGCGGATGTGGAAGTCTTCGAGCAGCACCGGATAACGGGTTTCCAGGATTTCCGGGTCTGTGAGGCGGGAATTGGTCATGTGCACATGCACCGCATCCGTGCCCTCGAAACCGGTCCCGTCGTTGAACACGCCGGCCGGCGAACCGGAGCACAGCGTCTCGTAATACTGATAGGTCGCGTTGCCGAAGGTGAGATTGTTCATCGAACCCTGGCTTGCTGCCATCGCGCCGAGCGCGCCGAACAGCGCATTGGTCACGTGCTGGCTGGTTTCGACATTGCCCGCCACCACAGCCGCCGGATATTGCGGCTTCAGCATCGACCCCTCCGGGACGATGATGCTGATCGGCCGCAGGCATCCCGCATTCATCGGAATGGAGCTTTCGACCATGACGCGGAAGACATAGAGCACCGCCGCCCGGGTAACCGGTTCCGGCGCGTTGAAGTTGTTCTTCTTCTGCGGGCTCGTGCCCGTGAAATCGACGGTCGCCTCGCGCTTGGCCTTGTCGACGGTGATCTTCACCTGGATCACGCTGCCCTGGTCGGTTGCGTAGGAGAATTCGGAATTGCCGAGTTTCTCGATCACCCGGCGCACACTCTCCTCCGCATTGTCCTGCACGTGGCCCATATAGGCCTGCACCACGTCGAGACCGAACTGCGAGATCATCTTGCGCATTTCGTGAACGCCTTTTTCGTTGGCGGCGATCTGGGCGCGCAGGTCGGCGACGTTCTGGGCGACGTTGCGGGCGGGGTAGGGATGGTTGGAAAGGAGATCGGTGATGCCGGCCTCGTCGAACCGGCCGCGATCGACGAGCAGCACGTTGTCGAACAGCACGCCTTCCTCGTCCACGGTGGTCGCGAGCGGCGTCATCGAGCCCGGCGCGGTACCGCCGACATCGGCGTGATGGCCGCGCGAGGCAACGTAGAAGAGAATGTCCTTGCCCTCGGCGTCGAACACCGGCGTCACGACGGTGATATCGGGCAGATGGGTGCCGCCATTATAGGGGGCGTTCAGCGCAAACACGTCGCCGGGGCGGATCCTGCCCTGGTTCTGGGCGATGACGCTTTCGACCGACCGGTCCATGGAGCCGAGATGCACCGGCATATGCGGAGCATTCGCCACCAGCGCGCCGTCCGCATCGAACACGGCGCAGGAGAAATCCAGCCGCTCCTTGATGTTGACCGACGAGGCGGTGTTCTGCAGCGTCACGCCCATCTGTTCGGCGATCGACATGAAGAGATTGTTGAACACTTCGAGCAGAACCGGATCCGCCTGCGTGCCGATCGGCTTGGCGCGGGAAAGTTCGGCGACGCGCTTCAGCACCACATGGTTCAGCCGGGTGATCTCGAAGGCCCAGCCGTCCTCGACAACGATGGTCTGGTGCGGTTCGACGATCAGGCAGGGACCATTTGCGCGCGAGCCCGGCTTGATATCGGCGCGGCGATAGACCGGCGCCTCGCGCCACGCGCCGCCGGAGAAGAATTTCGTTTCTTCGGCCGCGAAAGGCTCGGCGCCGTCGACCGCGAATTCCGGCTCGTCGGAATCTGCGCCGCCGCCGATGGCCTCGACCTCATAGGCCTCGAAGATGATTTCGCGGTTTTCGAAGATGAAACCGAACTGCTTCCTGTGCGCCGTTTCGAAGGCGACCGTCATTTCTGCCGCGCTGGCGAGAGTGACGGGCAAGGTCGTATCCGTGCCCTGATAGCGCAGATGGGCGCGGTGAAGCACCTCGGTCTCGGAGGCGGCCACGCCCTGCGACGCCATTTCCTCCAGCACGCTGCCGGTCAGTTCGTCGCTTATAGGCCCCAGCGTTTCCAGCGCGGCCGTAAGCTCGTGCGACACCGTGCGCTGGCGGGTGGCGCGGATATCCGCGAGCCCCATGCCATAAGCGGAAAGAATGCCCGAGAACGGGTGGATCATCACGGTCGAGATGCCGAGCGCATCGGCCGTCAGGCAGGCATGCTGGCCGCCGGCGCCGCCGAAGCAGGTCAGCACGTAATGGGTGACGTCATAGCCGCGCTGGACGCTGATCTTCTTGACGGCATTCGCCATGTTCTCGACCGCGATCGCCAGGAACCCGTCGGCCACTTCTTCCGGCGAGCGGCCGTCGCCGATCACCTTGGCCATATCCTCGAAGGCGGCACGCACGGCATCCGCATCGAGCGGCTGGTCGCGGTTGGGTCCGAAGATCGCCGGGAAGAGTTTTGGCGAGAGCTTGCCAAGCATGACGTTTGCGTCGGTGACCGTCAGCGGCCCGCCGCGGCGATAGGCCTTCGGACCGGGATTGGCACCGGCCGAATCCGGGCCGACGCGAAAACGGCCGTTCTCGAAATGCAGGATCGAGCCGCCGCCGGCGGCAACCGTGTGGATCGACATCATCGGCGCGCGCATGCGCACGCCCGCCACTTCGGTTTCGAACGAGCGTTCCAGCTCGCCGTCATAATGCGACACGTCGGTCGAGGTGCCGCCCATGTCGAAGCCGATCATCCGGTTGAAGCCCGCAAGCCGCGAGGTCTCGACCGCACCGACCACGCCGCCGGCCGGGCCGGATAGGATCGCATCCTTGCCCTGGAACAGCCGTGCCGCGGTCAGCCCGCCGGAGGACTGCATGAACATCAGCTGCGCGCCCTGATTGTCGGCGACGTCGAGCCCGGTCCCGAGCTCGCCGGCAACCTGCTCCACGTAGCGGCGCAGGATCGGCGACAGATAGGCGTCGACCACAGTCGTGTCGCCGCGCCCGACCAGCTTGATCAGCGGCGAGACTTCGTGGCTGACGGAAACCTGGGTGAAGCCGATCTCGCGGGCGATCTGCGCAATCAGCTGCTCATGCGCCGGGAAGCGATAGGCATGCATCAGGACGATCGCGACGGCGCGGAAGCCGGCGTCATACTGCTCCTGTAACTGACCGCGGATCGTCTTTTCGTCTGGTGCGGCCTCGATCGTGCCGTCGGCGCGGACCCGTTCGTCCACCTCGACCACATGCTTGTAGAGCAGCTCCGGCTTGATGATCTTCTTGGCAAAGATGTCGGCGCGGGCCTGGTAGCCGATCGCGAGTGCGTCCCGGAAACCGCGGGTCGTCACGAGCAGCGTGCGCTCGCCCTTGCGCTCCAGCAGCGCATTGGTGGCAACCGTCGTGCCCATCTTCACCGCGCCGATCGCGTCGGCAGGGATGGCGGCCCCGGTCGGCACGCCGAGAAGCTCGCGGATACCCTGCACCGCGGCATCGCGGTAGGCCTCCGGATTTTCGGACAGGACCTTGTGAGCCACGAGCGATCCGTCCGGCTTTCGCCCGACGATGTCGGTGAACGTGCCGCCGCGATCGATCCAGAAATCCCACTTAGCCTCGGTCATGTTTCGCCCCTCAAATAGAAATTGATGCCTAACGAAAACATTTCGTCGATAAAACGTCAATGATTAGTTGACAGGAAAATGCACATTGAAGCATCATGCTCGCTGAACGGGCAGGAAGCCGCCAAGAGCTCCACCCGGATAACCGGCAACCGAGGGGAGCCGACCATGCCGTTTTCAAGATCCTGTAACGGGAGGGCCATCCATGTCCTCCGTTGATCCCCGCCACAGCATATTCCCGGATTGGCTCCGGAAGGTGCTGGATGGACTCTATCTGTTTTCCGGCTATCTCGCCGGGCTTTTTCTGGTCGCCATTTTCCTGATCATGCTGGGGCTCTCGGCCGGGCGCCCGCTCGATATCGACGTGCCGTCCGGTGACGATTTCGCCTCCTGGTGCATGGCCGCAAGCGCCTTCCTCGGCCTCGCCCACACATTCCGCTCCGGCGAAATGATCCGTGTCGGACTGCTGATCGAGCGTTTCAAGGGCCGTCTGCGGCAGCTCATCGAAATTTTTGCCTTGGCCACGGGCACTGCCGCTGCGGTCTATTTCGCCTGGTTCGCCTATGACATGACGAAGACCTCCTGGCAGTTCAACGACCTGTCGCAGGGCGTCATTGCGGTGCCTTTGTGGATACCGCAGCTCGGCTTCTGCGGCGGCCTGATCATCCTGGCAATCGCCTTCGTCGACGAACTCCTCCATGTCCTGTTCGGCGGCTCGCCGCGCTATGAGAAGCCGGAGCCGCAAACGGCCGAGGAAGTCATCGAGCGCGCCATGCAGAGCGGGGCGTGATCCATGAGCACGATCGAACTCGTTGAAATCGCCGGCGTCGTTCTTGTCGCCCTTCTTGCGCTGCTGGCCGGCGGGGTGTGGATCGGCATTTCGCTGCTGATCTGCGGCTTTATCGCCATGCTCTTCGTTCCCGGCATCCCGATCGGCGCCGTGCTCGCCACCAATTCCTGGAGTGGCGGCGCATCCTGGTCGCTCGCGGCCCTGCCTCTGTTCGTCTGGATGGGGGAAATCCTGTTCCGCACCCGGCTGTCGGAAGAGATGTTCCGCGGCCTCGCTCCCTGGCTCGGCTGGCTGCCTGGCCGCCTGATGCATGTCAACGTGCTCGGCTGCGGCCTGTTCGGCTCGATCTCGGGCTCGTCGGCCGCCACCACCGCCATGATCGCCAAGATCGCCCTGCCGGAGCTCAAGAAACGCGGTTACGACGAGATGGTCAGCCTCGGTTCTCTCGCCGGCGCCGGCACGCTCGGCATCCTCATCCCGCCGTCGATCACCATGGTCGTCTATGCGGTGGCGGCAAATGTCTCGATCATCCAGATCTTCCTTGCCGGCTTCCTGCCGAGCATCATCGTCATGGTGCTTTATTCCGGCTACATCATCGTCTGGTCGCTTCTGAACCCGGACAAGCAACCGCCCGCACCGCCGAAGATGAGCTTCATGGAGAAGCTCAGGGAATCGGCCAACCTCATCCCCGTCACGCTGCTCATCGTACTCGTCTTCGCGACCCTCATTCTGGGCTGGGCGACGGCGACGGAATGTGCAGCCTGGGGTGTGCTCGGCTCGCTTGCCATCGCCGCCTGGTCGCGGACGCTGACGATGAAGGCCTTCTGGGACAGCGTTATGGGCGCCACACGGCTTACCTGCATGATCATGCTGATCCTGACCGGCGCCGGCTTCATGTCGATCGCCATGGGTTATACCGGTATTCCGAACGCGCTCGCCGCCTGGGTCGACAGCTTCAATCTCAGCCCTTATGCGCTGATCGCGGTGCTGACGGTCATGTATATCCTGCTCGGCGCAGCGCTTGACGGCCTGTCGATGATCGTGCTCACCACGGTCGTGGTCCTGCCGATGATCGAGCAGGCCGGTTTCGATCTCGTCTGGTTCGGCATCTTCCTGGTGCTGATCGTCGAGATGGCGGAAGTCTCGCCGCCGGTCGGCTTCAACCTCTTCGTGCTGCAGACGATGAGCGGCCGCGACAGTCTGACTGTCGCCCGCGCCTCGCTGCCGTTCTTCTTCCTGCTTGTGGCGACTGTCGCCATCATTACGGTCTTCCCGGAAATCGTGATGGTTCTGCCGAAAATGGCATTCCCGGGTTAATCAGAGAAAGAAAAAGGGAACTGATATGAGGAAAATGCTCTCTACTCTCGTTCGTTCGGGCCTTGCCGGCGCAGCGCTTCTGGCGGCTTCCGGCGCCGCTCTCGCCCAGACCGCCTGGGTTCTGCCGTCGGCCTATCCGCCGGCGAACTACCATGTCGAGAACCTGATGCAGTTCGCCAAGGACGTCGAAACGGCCTCGGGCGGCAAGCTGAAGATCACCGTTCATCCGAGCGCCTCGCTGTTCAAGGCGCCGGATATCAAGCGCGCCGTCCAGACCGGCCAGGCCCAGGCCGGCGAAGTGTTGATCTCGCTGCACGAGAACGAAAACCCGGTCTTCGGCATCGACGTCGTGCCGTTCCTGGCAACCAGCTTCGATGCGTCCAAGAAGCTCTATGCTGCCTCCAAGCCGGCGATCGAGAAGGCGCTCGATGCGCAGGGCCTCAAGCTCCTCTATGCAGCGCCGTGGCCGCCGCAGGGCATTTTTACCAAGAAGGACGTCAACAGCACCGCCGACCTCAAGGGCCTGAAATGGCGGGCCTACAACGTCGGCACGTCGCGCATCGCCGATCTCGTCGGCGCCCAGCCGGTGACCGTCCAGGCGGCCGAGCTGCCGCAGGCTCTCGCAACCGGCGTCATCGACGGCCTGATGACCTCGAGCGCCACTGGCGTCGATAGCAAGATCTGGGAATCGCTGACCCACTATTACGACACCCAGGCCTGGATCCCGAAGAACGTCATCTTCGTCAACAAGGCCGCCTTCGCTGGCCTTGACCCGGCCGTCCAGAAAGCGGTCACCGATGCAGCCGCTGCCGCAGAGACCCGCGGCTGGGCGCTTGGTGCCGAAAAGACCTCGGCCTACATGGAAACCCTCAAGAAGAACGGCATGAAGGTTCTCGAACCGAGCGCCGATCTCAAGAAGGGCCTGGCCGATGTCGGCGCCAAGCTGACCGAAGACTGGTCGAAGAAGGCTGGTGCCGACGGCGCCTCCATTCTGGACGCCTACAAGAAGATGTGATTTGAGGAGCGCCGCAGGCATCCGCCTGCGGCGCTTGTCCGGGGAGGAAAAATCATGGCATCGGAAAAGAGTGAATTCGGCCCGATCGTATCCTCCGGGCACCTGGCGAGCGGGGCTTTGCCGGCGCTGTCGGAGATCGAGTTCGGCATGATCATGCTGAACCACGCCTTCAGCCGCTGGATGGTCCGGTGCATGTCGGCCGCCGGCGTGCCGGATCTGTCGCCGATCGATATCCTCGTCCTGCACAATATCAACAGCCGCAACAAGGCAAAGACGCTGGCCGATATCGCGCTCGTCCTCAATATCGAGGACACGCATGTGGTGACCTACGCGCTGAAGAAGCTCGAACGGCTGAAGCTGATCAAATCCGGCCGCCGCGGCAAGGAAAAGCTGGTCATGGTGACGGAAGTGGGCGCCGAAGCCTGCAAGCGTTATGCGGCGGTGCGCGAGGAACTGCTGGTCAAGTCGGTGCTTGCCACCGAGGTTTCGGGCGAAACCCTGTCGGCCATGGCAGCCCGCCTGCGCGCGCTGTCCGGCCATTACGACCAGGCGGCTCGCGCAGCCGCATCGCTTTAGGAAAACAGAGCATCCATCAGCGGATGGGCAGGGTCCGCCATGCCGTCGAGAATGGTGAAATGATGCCTGTCCGGCTCCTCGACGGCTTCCGTCTCGGCGCCCAGTCCCTTCCAGATACTGGCAAGCAGCGCGTTCTGACGGATGAATTCGGCGCGTTCGCCGCCCCCCACCCAGCAGGTCACCCGCGCTCCCGGCAACGGTTCCAGCAGGGCCGGGCTTTCCCGATAGGCTTCCTCGGCATCGATCCGCTGCTTTTCGTTCATCTTCGTCTTCATGATCGGTCGCAGATCGTGCACGCCGGACAATGAGACCGTATTGACGATGCGGCTGCGCACCGCTTCCGGCAGCGGTGACGTGGCGGAGATCATCCGCGTCACCAGATGCCCGCCGGCCGAATGGCCGATCAGCCGGATCGGTCCTGCCACTTCCTTTGCGGCAGCCTCGATCGCCCTGCCGATTTCCGCCGTAATGCCTGCAATGCGGTTCTCCGGGGCCAGCGTGTACATCGGCATGGCGACGGCATAACCGCGCTCCACCGAACCCTTCGCGAACTGCGACCAGTAGCTGTTGTCGAGCCCGATCCAGAAGCCACCATGGACGAAGACGACGAGGCCGGCTGGTTCGGATGCCGGCAGGAAAAGGTCGAACTGGTTGCGCGGCTTCTCGCCGTAGGAAAGGCCGAGCCGGGCCCTGCCCGCAGCGGCAAGCGTCTCGCGATAAAGTCGTGCGGGCTCCACCCATGCCGCCGGCCAGCGGTCGCCCTGGGGAATGTTGATGCCGTTGGCATAGGCATTGTCCCAGTCGCTAATCCTATGACGCATCTTCACTTCTCTCGATCCGCTTGATTTCGAACGTCATACTGTCACCGCATCAGCCCGCTTGGAAGCCCGTCGCAGCTTCAAAAATCGTCAGGAGGAAAATTATTACAAACTTAAACTTTCTCTCTTGCAACCGAGGGAAAGCAGTGCTTTTCTGAGTGAAAGGCAAAAAGCCGCTATATAAAAAACGCTTGGGAACGAAAATATGCTGGGACCGTCAGGCCATCTGGATACGTTTGCCCGCGACAATCTTCCGCCTCCGGATCAGTGGCCGGAAATCAGGCTTGATGGCTTCGATTATCCGGAATGGATGAATGCGGGCGTCGAACTCACCGATCGCATGGTCGAGCGCGGCTTCGGCGACAACACCGCTCTCATCGGCAACGGCCGCCGCCGCACCTACAAGGAATTGTCCGACTGGACGAACCGCATCGCTCGCGCCTTGACCGAGGATTACGGCCTGAAACCCGGCAACCGGGTGCTGATCCGCTCCGCCAACAACCCGGCCATGGTCGCCTGCTGGCTGGCCGCGACCAAGGCCGGCGCTGTCGTCGTCAACACCATGCCGATGCTGCGGTCCGGCGAACTCGCCAAGATCATCGACAAGGCGGAGATTTCGATCGCGCTCTGCGATACGCGCCTCATGGACGAACTGGTCGCCTGCGCCAAGGAAAGCCGGTTCCTGAAACAGGTGATCGGCTTTGACGGCACGGCCAACCATGACGCCGAGCTCGATCGGGCGGCGCTCAACAAGCCGGTGCGTTTCGAAGCGGTGAATACCGGCCGCGACGACGTCGCCCTGCTCGGCTTCACCTCCGGCTCCACGGGCGTGCCGAAGGCGACCATGCATTTCCATCGCGATATCCTGATCATCGCCGATGCTTATGCGAAGGAAGTGCTGGACGTGACGCCGGACGACGTGTTCGTCGGCTCCCCGCCGCTCGCCTTCACCTTCGGCCTTGGCGGCCTTGCGGTCTTCCCGCTCCGTTTCGGCGCTGCCGCGACCCTTCTGGAGCAGGCCACGCCGCCGAAGATGATCGAGATCATCGAGACCTACAAGGCGACGATCAGCTTCACGGCGCCGACCGCCTATCGCGCCATGCTGGCGGCGATGGATGCGGGTGCCGATCTCTCATCGCTGCGCATCGCCGTTTCCGCCGGCGAGACCCTGCCAGGCCCCGTCTTCGACGAATGGGTCAAGAAGACCGGCAAGCCGATCCTCGACGGCATCGGCGCAACCGAGATGCTGCATATCTTCATCTCGAACCGGCTCGGCGATTCCAGGCCGGCCTGCACCGGCAAGCCGCTCACCGGTTACGAGGCGATCGTCGTCGACGACGACATGAACGAAGTACCGCGCGGCACGATCGGCAAGCTGGCGGTCAAGGGGCCGATCGGCTGCCGCTATCTCGCCGACGACCGCCAGAAGGACTACGTCAAGGACGGCTGGAACCTGACCGGGGACAGTTTCGTCGAGGACGAGGACGGTTATTTCCACTTCGCCGCCCGCTCCGACGACATGATCGTCTCGGCCGGCTACAACATTGCCGGTCCGGAAGTCGAAGCCGCGCTTCTGAAGCACGATGCCGTGCTGGAATGCGCAGTCATCGGTGCATCGGACGAGGCGCGGGGCACGATCGTCGAGGCGCATGTGGTGCTGGCGAAGGGCTTCGAGGCTGGCGAGTTGATGGTCAAGATCTTGCAGGATCATGTGAAGGCGGTGATTGCCCCTTACAAATATCCGCGCTCGGTCGTCTTCACCGATGCGCTGCCGAAGACCGAGTCCGGCAAGATCCAGCGCTTCCGCCTGAAGCAGAAGCCCTCGGCGTAACCATAATGAATCGCGGTTGAATTTCGCCGCATATGCGCAGTGGAAGTTTCCACCCGAATGTGGAAAACAAAGAAGACCCGGCGGATGTCGAAGTCCGTCGAAGGCATCGGGAACGACAAAACAACAAACGGGAGTTCGTCATATGAAGAAAATGCTTGCTGCAGCCACTTTGGCGCTGAGCGTTAGCACCACCGGCATGGCTTTCGCCGAGCCTTTGAAGATCGGCATGATCACCACGCTTTCGGGCGGCGGCGCCGGCCTCGGCATCGATACGCGCGACGGCTTCATGCTGGCGATCAAGAATGCCGGCAACAAGGACATTACCGTCGTTACCGAGGACGATGCGCAGAAGCCGGAACTGGCCGTGCAGATCGCCGACAAGATGATCCAGAGCGACAAGGTCGACATCCTCACCGGCATCGTCTGGTCGAACCTGCTGATGGCCGTTGCCCCGAGCGCCGTGGCCCAGGGCAAGTTCTACGTCTCGACCAATGCCGCGCCTGCCGCGCTTGCCGGCGCCAACTGCAACAAGCTCTATTTCAACGCTGCCTACCAGAACGACAACCTTCATGAAGCCATGGGCGAATATGCCAACAAGGGCTACAAGAAGATGTTCATCCTCGCCCCGAACTATCCGGCCGGCAAGGATTCGCTGACCGGCTTCAAGCGTTACTACAAGGGCCAGCTCGCCGCTGAGGTCTACACCCAGGTCGGCCAGACCGACTACGCCGCCGAAATCGCCCAGATGCGCGCCTCCGGCGCCGATGGTATCTTCACCTTCCTTCCCGGCGGCATGGGCATCGCTTTCATGAAGCAGTTCGCTCAGTCGGGCGTCAAAATCCCGGTCATGGGCCCGGGCTTCTCCTTCAGCCAGGACGTTCTGCCGGCAATCGGCGATGCGGCTGTCGGCGCCAAGGCGTCCGGCCAGTGGGCTCCGGATTTCGACAATGCCGCGAGCAAGAAGTTCCTGGCGGATTTCCAGAAGGAATATAACCGCCTGCCGTCCATCTATGCCGTCCAGGCCTATGACGCCGCCCAGCTCATCCTGTCGGCCGCTTCCAAGGCAAGCGTCAAGAACGCCGATGCCTTCGGCGCCGAACTCAAGAAGGCAGACATCCAGTCCCCGCGCGGAAAATTCAAGTTCAACACCAACCAGCACCCGATCCAGGACATCTACCTGACGGAAGTGGTGAAGCAGAACGGCGTCATCACCAACAAGACGGTGGAGAAGATCTTCGCCGATCACGGCGATGCCTATGCCAAAGACTGCAAGATCTAAGGCCTGCCTGTGACTTTGGCACTTGCTCTCGAGCAGTTGCTCAACGGCCTGCAGCTCGGCGTCATGTTGTTTCTCATGGCTGCCGGGCTGACGCTGATCTTCGGCGTCATGGGCCTGATCAACCTTGCTCACGGCTCGCTCTACATGGTCGGCGCATTCGCCTGCGCCACCGTGGCGGCGTGGACCGGCTCGTTCTGGATCGGATTGATCGCCAGCCTCGCCGCGGCCGCCGCCGCGGGGGCGGTCGTCGAGCTCGCGGTGATCCGCAGGCTCTACGACCGCGACCATCTCGACCAGGTGCTCGCCACCTTCGCGCTGATCCTGATGTTTTCGGAAGGCACGCGCTGGCTGTTCGGCTCCTTCCCGCTCTATCTCGATATCCCGCCGCTTCTGCAGGGCGCCGTTGCGCTGCCGGGCGGCACGGAATATCCGGTCTATCGCCTGGCGATCATCCTTGCCGGCGCGATCGTCGCCTTCGGCCTCTACCTGCTGATCTCAAGGACCCGTCTCGGCATGCGCATCCGCGCCGGCGAAAGCGACCGCGAGATGATTGGCGCTTTAGGCGTCGATATCCGCACCCTCTATACCGTCGTCTTCGCGCTCGGCGCGGCACTCGCAGGCCTTGCCGGCGCCATGGTCGGCGCGCTGCAGTCGGTGCAGGTCGGCATGGGCGAACCGGTGCTGATCCTCGCCTTCGTGGTTATCGTCATCGGCGGCATCGGCTCGATCAAGGGCGCTCTTCTCGGCGCGCTGCTGGTCGGGGTCACCGATACGATGGGCCGTTTCCTCCTGCCGAAGATCCTGGCGCTGTTCGTCGCCCCGGCCCAGGCCGGCATGATCGGCGGCGCGGCGGCCTCGATGCTGATCTATATCGTCATGGCGGTCATTCTCGCGGTCAAGCCGCGCGGCCTCTTCCCCGCGGCGCATGCGTGAGATCATGATCGTGACCCGCGAAAGCCTCATCAACCTCATCCTGGCAGCCGTGCTGCTCGCCGTGCCCTTTGCTGCGGACGCGTTCGGCCAGCCGTTCTACGTCACGCTTGCAACCCGCATCGCCATCCTCGCGCTCGCCGCGACTGGCCTGAACCTGGCACTCGGCCTCGGCGGCCTCGTTTCCTTCGGTCATGCCGCCTTCTTCGGCATCGGCGGTTATGTCGCCGGCATCCTGGCGGCTCACGCCTTTTCCGGCGATCCGCTGCTGTTCGGCCTGTCCGGGACGAAGCAGATGTGGGTGATCTGGATTGTCGCGGTGATCATTTCAGGCCTTGTCGGCCTGGCGATCGGCGCAATCAGCCTCCGGACATCGGGCGTCTATTTCATCATGATCACGCTCGCCTTCGCGCAGATGGTCTATTATTTCGCGATCTCCTGGCCGGCCTATGGCGGCGAGGATGGCCTGTCGATCCTCGTCCGCAATCAGTTCCCGGGCGTCAACACCATGCGGCCGCTGACCTTCTTCCTGATCTGCTACGTCGTCTTGCTTCTGGCGCTCGCCCTCTTCGCCCTGATCCGCGCCTCGCGCTTCGGCACGGCGCTGCAGGCGGCACGGCAGAACGAGGTGCGCGTCGCGACCGTCGGCATCCAGCCCTACCGCATCCGGCTGACCGGCTTTGCGATCTCGGCGGCGGTCACCGGCCTTGCCGGCGCTCTGTTTGCCGATCTCAACCGCTTCGTCAGCCCATCCATGCTGTCGTGGCACATGTCGGGCGAACTGATCGTGCTGATCATTCTCGGCGGCACCGGCCGGCTGTTCGGGCCGCTGGCGGGCGCCGCACTCTACGTGATCTTCGAATATGCGCTCGGTGGCCTCACCGAACGCTGGCAGTTCTTCCTCGGCCTCATCCTGCTTGTCGTCGTGCTGTTTGCGCGCGGCGGGCTCCTGGGCCTGCTTGCCGGAAAGGCCAAACATGGTTGAGCCGGTTCTCCAGATCTCCAATCTCGCCAAGAATTTCGGCGCGCTGCGGGCCACGGATGGCGTGACGCTCGACCTGCGTCCGGGCGAGATCCACGCCCTGATTGGCCCGAACGGCGCCGGCAAGTCCACGCTGATCCACCAGATCTGCGGCACGCTCCGGCAGGACAGCGGTACGATCCGTTTTGCCGGGCAGGATATCGGCTCGCTCGGCGTGGCGCAGCGCGCTCAGCTTGGCCTCGGCCGCACCTTCCAGGTCTCGTCGATCGCACCGGATTTCTCGGGCCTGCGCAACGTCATGCTGGCGGTACAGGCCAAGCAGGGTTCGAGCTTCCGCTTCTTCAAACCGGTCATGCGCGACAGGTCGCTGATCGACACCGCCATGGCCATGCTGGAACGTGTCGGCCTCACCGCCCGCGCCCGCATTCCGGCCGCCGAGCTTTCCCATGGCGAACGCCGGCAGCTCGAAATCGCCATGGCGCTGGCACTTGGCTCGAAAGCCTTCCTGCTCGACGAGCCGATGGCCGGAATGGGCCCGGAAGGCTCGAAATCGCTGACCCGCTTCCTCGATACATTACGGCATGAAGCGCCGATCCTGCTGGTCGAGCACGACATGGATGCGGTCTTCGCCCTCGCCGACCGGATTTCCGTTCTCGTCTACGGCCGCATCATCGCGACGGGAACGGTGGAGGAAATCCGCCGCGATCCGACCGTGCGCACCGCCTATCTCGGAGACCACGCCTGATGCTGCTCGATGTCACCAGGATCGAAGCATTCTACGGCGCAAGCCAGGCCCTCTTCGGCGTCGACCTGTCGGTCGCGGAAGGCGAGGCCGTCGCCCTGATGGGCCGCAACGGCATGGGCAAGACAACCACCATTCGCGCCATCTGCAATCTCAACCCGCCCCGCGCCGGTGGCGTGAAGATCGGCGGCACGGATACGAAGGGCAAGCGGCCGCATCATGTCGCCAAGCTCGGTATCGGCCTGGTGCCGGAAGGCCGCCGTTGCTTCCCGAACCTGACGGTCCACGAGAACCTTGTCGCCGCCGCCCGGCCGGGCCAATGGACGCTGGAGCGCGTCAACGAACTCTTCCCGCGATTGTCTGAGCGTCATGCGCAAATGGCGAGATCGCTCTCCGGCGGCGAGCAGCAGATGCTGGCTATCGGCCGCGCGCTGATGACCAATCCGCGCCTGCTCATTCTTGACGAGGCGACCGAAGGCCTTGCTCCGGTCATCCGCCAGGACATCTGGAAGGCGATCCGGCGGCTGAAAGCCGAGGGTTTGTCGATCCTGGTGGTGGATAAGACGCTTTCGGAGCTTTTGCCGGTTGCGGACCGCTGTGTCATCCTTGAAAACGGAAGAAGCGCCTGGAGCGGCAGGCCCGCGGACCTGACGACGGAATTGCAGGATCGATATCTCGGGGTATAGGCATGGAAGCAGAAGCGGCAAGCGCCGACCTGGAACTGATCGCCCATGGCCCGCATGGGAAGAACAAGCCTGAGACGCGGCTCTGGCTGCGCATGCTTTCCACTACCAAGCTGATCACCACGGAAATCCGCCGCCGGCTCCGCACGGAGTTCGGCGCGACGCTTCCCCAGTTCGATCTGATGGCGCAGCTCTATCGCGAAGCGGACGGCTTGAGGCTCGGCGAGCTTTCCAAGCGCACCATGGTGACCAACGGCAACGTGACCGGCCTGGTGGAGCGGCTGGAGACGGACGGTTTCGTGCAGCGGGTCACGCCGGACGGGGACCGCCGCGTCACCGTCGCCAAGCTGACCCCCGCCGGTACCGAGCTGTTTGTCGCCATGGCAGCCGCCCACGAAGGCTGGCTGCGCGATATCATGGCCGATGTCGATCCGGCGATGATCGCCTCGTTGTGGTCGGAGATCGGCGCGGTGAAGGCTTCCGCCAGCAACCATCTTTCCGGCAGCGCCTTCGAATAGTAAGGCTCGTCTTGGGGCGCAACAATTCGGGGTGAAGAGATGGCAGACCTGCAGGCGATCGTCGACGAGATCCACGCGAAACTGACGCCGCGTCTGGGCGAAGGCAAAGTGGCCGACTACATCCCGCAGCTCGCTCATGTCGATCCGAAGAAGTTCGGAATGGCGATCATCGGTGTCGATGGCCAGGTCTTCAAGGCTGGCGATTGCGACGAACCCTTCTCGATCCAGAGCGTCTCGAAGGTCTTCACGCTGACGCTGGCGCTCGGAAAGCATGGCGAGACCACCTGGAATAGGGTCGGCCGCGAGCCGTCCGGCTCCGCCTTCAACTCGATCGTCCAGCTCGAGCACGAGGAAGGCAAGCCGCGCAATCCGTTCATCAATGCCGGCGCCATCGCCGTCAGCGATCTGGTGCTGGCGGGACATACGCCACGAGAGGCGATCGGCGAGATCGTCCGCTTCGTGCGTTACCTGGCGGATGACGATTCGATCGCCATCGATCCGGAGGTGGCGAAGTCGGAGCAGGCGACCGGTTTCCGCAATTTCGCGCTCGCCAATTTCATGCGCTCCTTCGGCAAGCTCGACCATCCCGTCGAACATGTCCTTGGTGTCTATTTCCACCACTGCGCGCTCGCCATGACCTGCACCCAGCTTGCCAAGGCCGGCCTGTTCCTCGCCGCCTCGGGCCGCAATCCGCTGACAGGGCACACCGTAGTCTCGAAGCAGCGGGCAAGGCGCATCAATGCGCTGATGCTGACCTGTGGCCATTACGATGGATCGGGCGATTTCGCCTACCGTGTCGGCCTGCCCGGCAAGAGCGGGGTCGGCGGCGGCATCATGGCGGTGGCGCCGGGCAAGGCGTCGGTCGCGGTCTGGTCGCCGGGTCTCAACCACAACGGCAATTCGCTGCTGGGTTCGCTGGCGCTCGAAATGTTGGCCACCAGAACGGGCTGGTCGGTGTTCGGGCAATAAAAAAAGCCCGGCCGAAGCCGGGCCTTCAGTCTGTTGGCAGCTTTGTAATCAGTCTTCGCTGGCTGCCATCTGCGATAGGGCATCACCGCGTCCGCGTGCACGCAGGATGAGGGGAAGGACGAGGGCGATCGCTGCGACGCTCAGCAGCACGGCGGCGATCGGCGAGGTGAACAGCACCGTCACGTCACCCTGACTGATCGCCAGCGCGCGGCGGAGCTGCTGCTCGGCAAGCGGCCCGAGAATGAGGCCGACGATTACAGGCGCGATCGGATAGTCGAAGACGCGCATGATGTAGGCGACGAGTCCGAAGACCAGCAGCATGCCGAGTTCGAACACCGAGGGATTGGCGCCGATCGTGCCGAGCGTGGCGAACACCAGAATGCCCGCGTAGAGCCATGGCTTCGGAATGGTCAGCAGCTTCACCCACAGGCCGACCAGCGGGAGGTTGAGGACGAGCAGCATCAGGTTGGCGATCAAAAGCGAGGCGATCAGACCCCAGACGAGCTGCGGGTTGGTCGCAAACAGAAGCGGGCCCGGCTGCAGGCCGTATTGCTGGAAGCCGGCAAGCATGATCGCCGCGGTCGCCGAGGTCGGCAGGCCGAGGGTCAGGAGCGGTACGAGCGTGCCTGCGGCAGACGCATTGTTGGCCGCTTCCGGGCCGGCCACGCCTTCGATCGCGCCGTTGCCGAATTCTTCCGGGTGCTTGGAAAGGCGCTTTTCCGTCGCGTAGGACAGGAAGGTGCCGATCTCCGCCCCGCCGGCCGGCATTGCGCCGATCGGGAAGCCGATCACCGTGCCGCGCAGCCAGGCTTTCCAGGAGCGCCCCCAATCCTGCGCCGTCATCCAGACCGAGCCCCGGATCGCCTCGATCTTGTCCGGTGCGGCTTCGCCCTGGGCGGCGATATAGAGCGTTTCGCCGATCGCAAACATCGCGACCGCCATCGTGGTCACCTCGATGCCGTCGAGCAGGTCCGGAACGCCGAAGGAGAGCCGGTTCTGGCCGGTCAGCTGGTCGATGCCGACGAGCGACAGGGCAAGTCCGATGAACAGTGAGGTGAGGCCGCGCAGCGTCGAATTGCCGAAGGCCGAGGAGACGGTGACGAAGGCCAGAACCATCAGCGCGAAATATTCGCGCGGACCGAAGACCAGCGCCAGCTTGACGATGTAGGGCGCGATGAAGGCAAGCGCGAGCGTCGCGATCAGGCCAGCAACGAACGACCCGATCGCCGCAGTCGCCAGGGCCGGGCCGCCGCGTCCCGCCCGGGCCATCTTGTTGCCTTCGAGCGCGGTGACGATCGAGGCGCTTTCGCCCGGCGTGTTCAGGAGGATCGACGTCGTCGAGCCGCCATACATGCCGCCGTAATAGATGCCGGCGAACATGATCAGCGATCCGGTCGCATCCAGCTGGTAGGTCACCGGCAGAAGCAGGGCGACCGTCGTTGCCGGACCGATGCCGGGAAGCACGCCGACCATGGTGCCGAGCGTCACGCCGATCAGCGCATAGAAGAGGTTCATCGGCTCCATTGCCGACACGAGCCCCTGGAGAAGGAATTCGAATGTACTCATGATCTTACTCTCAGGGTCACGTCACTGGATGAGGTGTTCGAGCGGGCCTGCCGGAAGCGAAAGTTGCAGGACGCCGGCAAAGAGCCACCAAATGGCGAGACAGACGACGATGCCGATCGGAATGCTGATCCACAGCCTGCGGGCACCGAAACCCGCCGCGGCGAGGCCGAACAGCGTGCCCGTGGCGATCGAGAAACCGGCGATCCGAATGAGGATCATCTGCGCCAGGAGGCCGGCGACGACCCAGGCGACAGGCCCGAATTCCTGTTTTTCGCGCGCCGGAAAGTCACGACGAAACGCGGCGAATACGGTCCAGATGGCGAGGCCGATCAGTGCGAAGGCAATCCAGTTGGGAACGGTGGCAGGGCCGACCTGGCTATAGCCGCCCATGTCCCGCAGCCGGTCGACATCCAGGAAGATGACGGCAGCGACGGCGACGAGGATGGCGGCAATAACAAGCGCCGCCCAATCGGGGCGGCGCTGTTCGGTGCTCGTTTTGTTGTTGTCGAGGCTCATTTAACCAGTCCGATGTCCTTCAGGATGGTTTCAGTCGCGGCAATGTCCTTGGCAAGCTGCGCGTCGAACTCCGGACCGGAGAGATAGGTGTCGATCCAGCCCTTGGTCTTCAGGCTGTCCTGCCAGGTCTTGGACTTGACAAGCTTTTCGACGTCGGCGGTCACGGCCTTCTTCTGCTCGGGGGTAAGGCCCGGAGCGGCGGCGACCATGCGCCAGTTCTGAATCACGACGTCAAGACCGGATTCCTTCAGCGTCGGGGCATTGATGCCTTCGAGCTTCTTTTCGGAGGAGATGGCGAGCACACGCAACGCGCCGGCCTTGACCTGCGATTCGAACTCGCCATAGGACGAGATGCCGGCCGTGACTTGGCCGCCGAGGATGGCGGCGAGTGCTTCTCCGCCGCCGGAAAACGCGATGTAGTTGACCTTCGTGGGATCGACGCCGGCAGCCTTTGCGATCAGACCCGCCGTGATGTGGTCCGTACCGCCGGCCGAACCGCCGCCCCAGGAAACCGCGCCCGGGTTTGCCTTCAGCTTGGCGACGAGGTCGGCAACCGTCTTGATCTCGGACGCTGCCGGAACGACGATCACTTCGTATTCGCCGGTGAGGCGGGCGATCGGGGTGACGTCCTTCAGGGTGACCGGCGACTTGTTGGTCAGGATGGCGCCGACCATGACGTAGCCGCCGACCATCAGGGCGTTTGCGTTGCCCTTCTGCTGGCTGGCGAACTGGGCGATGCCGATCGTGCCGCCAGCGCCCGGGACGTTCATGACCTGAACCTTGCCGGAGATCTTCTCCGTCTGCAAAGCCGTCTGCATGGTGCGGGCGGTCTGGTCCCAGCCGCCGCCCGGCGCTGCCGGAGCCATGATCGAGTAGTCGGCCGCAGCGGCCGGAAGTGCGATTGCGCCCGCGAGAAGGGAAGCAAGGAAGAAATGTTTCAAGGGTCGATCCTCCGTTGGCGTCGTAATCCGACGCGATATGTTTGCTGGCAAACGAGGGGGAGGGCTTGGCAAGCGAGAACCGCCTGGCCGATGTCCTCCCATCGTCAATCGGGTCCCCACCTCCAAATGGGGGCCGAATGCCCTAAGCCAGCATATGAAGCTGACATTAACCTGACATCTTCCCTGGACTTGCAATTTGGCAAGGGGTTACGACCCGCCGCCGCCGAATTTTGTGACTATTGCAGCCTGAGGACCTCGTTCCAGCGGGAAATCAGCCGTGCCCGCTTCACCTGGTCGAGATAGACCATCAGCCCGAGGCTGACCGGCACCGGCTTCAATTGCCCACCGAGCATCTCCCTCATCGTGGTGGCGGTATTGTTGCCAGCGACTTCCGGGCTGACGGCCGGGATCTGCAGTTCGCGGGCCATGATCGTCTGTCCTTCCTTCGACATGAAGAACTCGAGATAGCGCCTGCCGAGATCTGGGGCGGCGGCAGCCTGCGGTACCAGACCGATTCGCGACATCACGACAGTATAGTCCTTCGGCAGCACGATTCCGACATCCGGATGACGCGAAGCCCAGTCTGCGGCATAGGACCCGAGAATATTGTAACCGAGCAGGAATCGTCCGTCGGCCACGCGTTCCAAGATCCCCTGGCTGGTTGAGTAAAGCTTCACGCCCGCGGCCCCCATCGCCCGGATCACCGACCAGATATCCCCGAACTGCTCCTGGTCGCGCGCCATGAACAGGAAACCGACGCCGGAACGTTCGATGTCGTAGGTGCCGATCCGGCCGTAGACCGCATCGCCCTGCTTCTGCAGGAATTCGACCAGTTCCCCCCGGGTCGAGGGCGGGGAGGAATCCTTGAAACTCGGCTTGTGATAGACGAACACGGCCGGTTCGAAGGTCAGCGCATAGGCGGTATTGCGCCAGTTGGCCCAGCCCGGCCATTGGCCGCTCATCGGCAGGTCGCTGCGCTGGGCATAGCCGTCATTGGCAAGCTTCACCTGCAGGTCCATCGCGGAGGAAAATGCGAAGTCGGCCGTCTTGTCGCCGGCATCGGTTTCGCGCACGATCCGGTCGTAGATCTCGCCCGTCAGCATGTCCTCGTAGCGCACCGCCACATCCGGATTGGCCGTCTGGAAGCCGGCGATCATCGGTTTGGCGAGCGGCTCGTCGAGCGAGGAATAGACCGTCAGCATCGGCGCGTCCACCCGCCCGGAAAGCGCCTTGAACAGCGTCGTATCCGCCATGGCGAGGCTGGGCCAAAGGGCAAGACAGAGGAGTGGGAAAAGCAGTCTTTTCATCTGGCCACAATGCCCCACCGCGGCTGCCGCGACAAGCCGACCGGCGGACCGTAACATTCCCGCCACAGAGGCCTCAATGCACCGTCTGCCAGCTTGTTTTCCGATGCCGTGTCATTATCTGTTGGCGGTCTTTTCGCGCCGGAAGACCCGGCGTTTCGTCAGCACAAAAGGTCTCGCCCATGTCGCTCACCCTCTACGATATCACGGTACCGGTCTTCATCCGCGCTTTCGGCAACCTGACGGAAATCCTGAAGAAAGGCGAAGCCTTCGCCGACGAGAAGGGTATCGCCCATAAGGAACTGCTGGAAGCCCGGCTGGTCCACGACATGTATCCGCTGACCTCTCAGATCCAGCGCGCCAGCGACACCGCGAAATTCGTGCCGGTTCGTGTCGGTCGACTCGAGAGCATCCCGATGGCCGATAACGAAGCCACCTTCGCCGACCTGCATGCCCGCATCGAAAAGACCGTGGCATTCCTGAATAGCGTCGATCCGGCCACCATGGCGGACCGCGAAGACGCCGAAGTGATCCTGAAGACCCGCAGCGGCGAGACGAAATTCACCGGCAAGAGCTATGTGCTCGGTTTCGCCCTGCCGAACTTCTATTTCCACGTCACCACGGCCTACGCGATCCTGCGCCACAAGGGCGTTCCGATCGGCAAGATGGATTATATCGGTCGTTCCCAGTAAAACGATTGGGCCAACGCTCGAAGTAACCACGCCATCACCACATCCGTGACATCGCCGCTTCCGCGTTTATAATCATCTGCGGAAGCGGGGAGATTTCGTGCGTATTCTTCTGGTCGAGGACAATCAGGCGCTGGCCGAGGGGCTTTCGACGATCCTGCGTGGCAGCGGTTACGCGGTCGATGCAGTCGCCGACGGCGCTTCTGCCGAGGCCGTCGCCGCCGCCGAAACCTATGATCTCGTTATCCTCGACCTGAACCTGCCGGAAATGGACGGGCTCGACGTGCTGCGCGCCATGCGGGCCCGGGCGAACAAGGCGGCGGTGATGATCCTCACCGCCCGCGGCACGCCCGAGGAGCGGGTGAAGGGGCTCGATCTCGGCGCCGACGACTACATGATCAAGCCTTTCGACATTTCCGAATTCGAGGCGCGCATCCGCGTGCTGCTGCGCCGTCAGGCGGGCCTCAGAAGCTCGATCGTCAACTATGGCGGCGTCACCTTCGACCTGAACTCGCGGACCTTTTCCAGCCAGGGCGTGACCCTGGACCTGCCCGCCCGCGAGGTGGCGCTGCTGGAACTGCTCTTCCTCCGCGCCGGCAAGGTTGTCTCCAAGGATGCGATCATGGCGTCGCTGACCGGCTTCGACGATGATCTATCCGCCAATGCCATCGAGCAATATGTGAGCCGCCTGCGCCGGCGTCTCGCCCCGCACGGGCTCACGGTGAAGACCGCTCGCGGCATAGGGTATTATCTCGAAACCACGGCGCCGACGGCATGACATCGGTTTCTCACGGCGCCCAACCCGTCCCGCCGATTGCCGCCTATTCCCTGCGCCGCCGGCTCCTCGCCTGGCTTCTCGTCTCGACGGCCGTGATCGGCACGATCGCCATGGTCGACACCTGGGACGAGGCGGTGGATACGGCAAACGACGTGTCCGACCGTGTGCTGGCCGGTTCAGCTCTGGCCATCGCCGAGCGGGTGATTGTTGCCGAGGACGGCTCTCTCGAAGTAGATATCCCCTACGTGGCCTTGGAAATGCTGACGTCGGCGGCGCAGGACCGCGTCTTCTACCGCGTCGACGGGCCGCCCGGAAAATTCATCACCGGCTACCAGACGCTGCCGTCGATTCCGCGCCGCGAGGGCCAGGCACCCGCCTTCGAGAACGCCACGTTCCGCGGCGAGCCGATCCGCGTGGCGGCGCTCGCCCGCTCCGCCTCGACCGGCATCAATTCCGTGCCGTTCACGGTGACGGTTGCGGAAACCACGATCGCCCGTCAGCAGCTGACGCAGACGATCCTGATCCGCTCCGCGCTGCGCCTGCTGTTCATGATCGTCGGTGCCGCGATCATCGTCTGGGTGGCGGTGACGCTGTCGCTTCGGCCGCTCTACCGTTTCAGCGAGGCGATCGCCGAACGCAGCCCGGACGATCTTCACCCGATCAGCGAGCGGGTACCGAACGAGGTGCAGGGTCTCGTCGATACGGTCAACTCCTTCATGGTGCGGCTGGAAAGCGCGCTCGAGGCGCTACGGCATTTCACCGGCAATGCCAGCCACCAGCTGCGCACGCCGCTGACCATCATCCGCACCCAGCTCGCACTCGCCGACCGCGCCACCGAGCTTGGGGAGGTGAAGGAGGCTGCCCGCAAGGCGGACGAGGCGGTGGCGGATGCCGAGCGCATCCTCGCCCAGCTTCTCCTGATGGCGAAGATCGATGCGGCCACTCGATCGGCCTCGATGCAGCGGATCGACCTGACCGCGTTGGCGCGCGGCGCGACGGCGGACAATGTCCCGCTTGCCGCCGATGCCGGCATCGATCTCGGTTTCGAAGGGGAGGGGGAGATCATGGTCTCCGCCGAACCGCTGCTGATCGGTGAACTGATGAAGAACCTGATCGGCAATGCTCTCCTCTATGCGGGAAAAGGCGCCGAGGTGACCGTTCGCGTCGCATCGGAAAACGGCGTCGCGGTGCTCGAAGTGGAAGACGACGGCCCGGGCATCCCGCTCGAAAAGCGGGCGTCGGTGCTCAAACGTTTCGAACGCGGCGATCACTCCGACAAGCTGGGCACCGGCCTCGGCCTGCCGATCGTCGAGGAGATCGCCCGCCTGCACGGCGCGACGATGACCCTCGCGGAGGGTCGCGAGGGCAGGGGTCTGAAGGTCGAGATACGGTTTCCGGTAGCTGGCTAAGTACTAGGGGGCGGCACACACCGATCTCCCCCGCAAGGGGGAGAACGGCTGCAGCACCCTTATTCCTCATGCACCTTCGTGCCGCCGATCCAGGTGCTTTTCATGCCGAGCTGATCGGTCAGCAGCACGAAATCCGCGTCGAAACCGGGGTTCAGCGCGCCCTTGCGGTCGGCAAGATAGGCCGCTTCCGCCGGATAGGTGGATGCCATGCGCAACGCCTCCTCGACCGGCAGGTCGAGCGCTTCATGGGCGAACCTGACCGACGAGATCATGTCGATATCGGCGCCGGCCAACGTCCCGTCGGCGAGCGTCAGGCGGCCGTCCTGCCGCAGGATCTCGCGGCCATTGAGCGTAAAGCTCTTCATGTCGGTGCCAATAGTCGACATTGCGTCGGTGACGATGAAGATCTTGCCCGGTCCGTTCTTGGCCCTGAGCGCCACACCCATCGCGGCCGGGTGAACATGGATGCCATCGGCGATGATCCCGACATGGAGCGAGCCGATATCGAGCGCGGCGCCGACGACGCCGGGCTGGCGATGGCCGAGCGGGCTCATGGCATTGAACAGATGGGTGACGGTGCGAACGCCCGCCTCGGCATAGGTCTTGGCGGTCTCGTAGGTCGTGTCGGTATGACCGAGGCTCACCATGAAGCCGGCCAGCGCCAGACGTGCCGCCTGTTCCACGGTTACATTCTCAGGCGCCACAGTGATCATCATCGCATCGAACACCCCTTTGCAGGAGAGCATCAGCTCGATGTCCTTCTCCTCCATCGGCCTGATCAGCTTCGGATCATGCGCACCCTTGCGCGCGACGGAAAGATGCGGGCCTTCGAGATGCAGGCCGAGGAAACCCGGTACGCCTTCGGCCTTCGCCTGCCTGGCGGCCTCGACGGTCCGGGACGTGATCTCGTAGGTGTCGGTGATCAGCGTCGGCAGCAGTGCCGTCGTGCCGAACTTGGCATGCGCGGCGCAGATCTGCCTGAGGCCTGCCACCGTCGGCTCTTCGTTCAGCAGCACGCCGCCGCCGCCATTCACCTGCAGGTCGATGAAGCCCGGCACGATCAGCCCGCCGCCGGCATCGATCTTCTCGATGCCTTCCGGAAGCTTGGCCGTTGGCTGGATCGCCTCGATCTTGCCGGCCGCGAAAACGAGAGCGGCATCCTCATGCCAGAGGATACCGTCGAAGATACGGGCGCCGGTAATGGCCTTTCGCGTGCTCATAACGTCTCGGTCACCTTCTTGAGGGCGACAGGCGCGTCCGGATTGAAACCCTTGGCGCGCGACCAGGCTTCGACGAAACCGTAGAAGGGCAGGATGAGTGTCAGCGCATCGGTGATCGGATGGCCGGTTGCCACGAAAGGCAGCCTGCGGGCGCTCTTGACCTTGTCGGACGTCGCAAAGGCGAGTGCGCCCTTGACTGAGAGGCTGTCGGCAATCTCGACGGCCGAGGCTTCCGCTGCATCACGCGCCGCGAAGGTCACGACCGGGAACCGCTTTTCGACCAGCGCTACAGGCCCGTGCAGCACCTCCGCCGCCGAATAGGCCTCGGCATGCATGTTGGAGGTTTCCTTGAATTTCAGCGCCGCCTCGCTGGCGATCGCCAGTGCCGGGCCGCGGCCGAGCATGTAGAGGGATTCCGCATCGCCCAGCTCGTTCGCAAGCTCGCTCCAGTCGAGCTTGACCGCCTTTTCGAAATGCCCCGGCAGGTCGCGGATGGCGACTTTCAGTGCCTCGTCACCAACCCACTCCGACAGCAGCGCTAGGCCGGCGACGATCGAGTTGACGAAGGATTTGGTCGCGGCAACGGCGAGTTCCGGCCCGGCATTGATATTGATGGCATAGTTGGAGGCGCTGGCGATCGGCGAGGGGAGCGTATTGGTGAGCGCTACGGTGACGGCGCCGGCCTTGGTCGCGGCTTCCGCCATCGCGACGATATCCGGGCTCTTGCCGGACTGCGAAATGGCGATCGCCGCACCGCCGTCGAGCTTCAGCTTCGCGCCGTAGATGGAGGCAAGCGACGGACCGAGTGAGGCGACCGGCCGGCCGGCGGTCAGTTCGACCGCATATTTGATAAAGGTCGCGGCATGGTCGGAGGAGCCGCGCGCAATGGTGATCAGAAAGGCCGGGTCCTTTTCGCGCAGCGCCCGGCCGGCGGCGGCAAGCTCGGCCGCTGAGCCGTCCATGAGGCGCGCCGTCGCTTCCGGTATCTCATCGATCTCCTTGCGCATGTTCGTCATATTGGTCAGCATAACATCGTCCTCGAATGTCAGTTTTCGCCGAGCGAGAGCTCGGCCACGAAATCATAGGCATCGC
This sequence comes from Neorhizobium vignae, assembly GCF_000732195.1. Classification (GTDB taxonomy): domain Bacteria; phylum Pseudomonadota; class Alphaproteobacteria; order Rhizobiales; family Rhizobiaceae; genus Neorhizobium; species Neorhizobium vignae. The sequence goes on along the minus strand of NZ_JNNU01000004.1, from coordinate 396,010 downwards.
CGCGATAGAGCGAGCGGGTGAGTTCCACCACCCGGCCGGATGCCAGATAGGAAACCCGCTCGATCGAAAGCCCGGCGGAGCCGATCGGCACGGCCAGCAGCCCGGCATCCGGGTTCTTCATATTGCAGGCGGATATCCGCTGTATGGCGCGCACCGGCCTCGCATCCTTTTTTTCGAGCTCGGCATAGAGCGAATTGGTCACCGCCGAAGGATCGGGCAGGAAATCGGCGGAAATGCTGGCCCGTTCGATTGCAAGCGGCATGTCGTTGCCGAGGCGCAGGCGTCCGAGACGCGCGACCTTTTCCCCGGGCGCGAGGCCCAGCATCATCATCTCTTCGGGGGAGGGGTGGAAAAGCCCGCGTTCCAGCCACTCGGATCGCGTCACCAGGCCGCGCCGCGCCATGTCCTCGGTAAATGAGGTGAGCCGGGTCAGCGGCTGCTCGACGCGCGACATGGGCTTGACCACGAATGTGCCCGAACCGTGCCTGCGGGTGAGCAACCCGTCCTTGACCAGGTCGTCGACGGCCTTGCGCACGGTGACGCGGCTGACATTGGCATAATCGGCAAGATCGCGCTCGGCGGGCAGGGCGTCGCCATGGCCGAGCTTGCCGGTGCGGATCGCATCTTCCAGGCTCTGGCGCAGCTTCCGGTAAAGCGGCCCCGTGCCGGCCGATTGCAAGCCGTCGAGCGGCAGGATGGCGGCGAGCATGTGATTCATGCGCGTAGCTCCGCCGGCGCACCGTATGTCTTGACCGCAAGCGCCACCGCGCCGGTCAGCGCATCGGCAAGCGGTTCAGAAAGCCGGGCGCGATGCCGCTCGGCCAGATATTCGGGATAAAGAGGGGCGAGACCGCCGAGCAGGCAGAGCCGGCCCTTGCCCTTGGTGATTCCGTTCACCGCATCGAGAGCCTCGTCGATGCCGGTTGCCCCGGTCTTGAGGATCCGGATCGCGGCTTCGTCGCCCTGCCCGGCGAATTCGAATACCTTGGGCGTATGGCGCCCGAAATCGCCCGGTTTCGCCAGCCGCGCAAAATCGACCACCTTTTCCGGATTGTTGTCGAACTCGGCAAGAATGGCCTTCGAAAGTCCGGTCATCGGGCGGATATTGTCATAGGCGAGCAGGCTTTCCTGCAGCGCGAGCTGGCCGAGCCGTGCGCCGCTGCCGAGATCGCTCACCTGGAAACCCCAGCCCGCGACCGAATGAAGCCTGCCCTGATGCCGGGCGATATAGACCGTGCCGGTACCGACAATGCCGATCGCCCCGTCCTCGTCGCCAATCGCGCCCTGCAGCGCGATGACGCCGTCTGACACGATATCCGACCGCTTGAAGGGCAGCCGCGCCTGCACATAACTCACCGCATCGCCGACATTGTTGCCGGCAAGGCCGAGAACGGCGGAGGTGGCGGAAAGCTCAGGCTCCAGCCCGGCTTCGGCGAAAGCGAGGCGCGAGGCCTCGGCGATATGTTTCAGGGCCGTGTCGGGATCGGTCAGGATATTGGAGGCGCCGCTCTTGCCGCGGCCAAGGATGGTGCCATTTCCGTCAGCCAATGCCGCACGGCAACTTGTTCCACCGCCATCGATTCCGATAAAATAGGCCGCCATGGGTACCTCCGCAGGCAATAATACCAAAAAAGTACCAATAACCAAGCGTGATTTCAAAAATCTCAAACTGCAGGTTTCATATATTTGAAATTGCTTCATTATTTTCAATAATTTCTGCCGACCTTATCGATCTGTTCATAAAAGTTAATTTTCCTTCTGGACAATTGGTATTTTTTTGGCATCATTTTGGACTAGAGGGAGAAACCGGATGAGCACAACTGCCACCGAAGCGAGACATGGGAAAGCGGAAGGGCTCGATATGCTCGCGCCCGCCGAAATCCTTGCGCTTCTCGCATCCGGTCAGCAGGCGGCTGCCAAGGTTGTCGATCAAGCCATTCCGGCGATCACCAGGGCTGCCGATCTCGTCGCTGCCGCGCTGAAATCCGGCGGCAAGGTGATCTATGCCGGTGCCGGCAGTGCCGGCCTGGTGGCGATGGCCGATGCGATGGAGCTCCCCGGCACCTATGGCATACCGCCCGAACGGATCGCCATCCTGTTTGCCGGCGGTCTTCCCAATATAGCTGATCTGCCCGGCGGTCCCGAAGACGATGCGTCTCTCGGCGAGCGTGACGCCGCTATCATCGAAGCGGCGGATTGCGTCATCTGCGTCTCCGCAAGCGGCTCTACGCCCTACACGGTGGCGGTGGCTGAGACCGCAAAACGCCGCGGCGCAAAACTCGTGGCGATGGCCAACAATGCCGGCGCAAAGCTGTTCGGAGGCGCCGATGCGGCGATCCTGCTCGAAACGCCGCCGGAAGTCGTCGCCGGCTCCACCCGCATGGGTGCCGCGACCGCCCAGAAGATCGCCTTCAACATGCTGTCCACGCTGACTGCCGTCAAACTCGGCCACGTGCATGACGGCCACATGGTCAATCTGCGCGCCGATAACGGCAAGCTGCGCATCCGCGCCGCCCGCATGGTGGCCGATATCGCCGGCATCGGTTTCGACGAGGCCCGTGCCTGGGTCGAGGCCTCCGAGGGTTCTGTCAAGGTCGCGGTCCTGCTCGCAGCCGGCGCGGCCGATGTCGGGGCCGCCAAGGCCCTGCTTGCCCGTTCGGACGATGTGCTGCGCGTAGCGCTTGCCGAATTGCAGGCGTCCAAGAGTTCCATGAAACGCGCCTGAAAGGCGCATATAAAAGGGAGAACATCATGACACGCATATTGAAAAGCATTCTTTTTGCCACGACCGTACTCGCACCGGCGGGCTTTGTTGCCACCGGAGCTTCCGCGCAGACCGCCACGCTCACCATCGAGAGCTGGCGCAATGACGACCTGCCGATCTGGCAGCAGAAGATCATTCCCGCCTTCGAAGCCAAGAACCCGGGCATCAAGGTAACCTTCGCGCCGATGGCGCCGACGGAATACAATTCCGCCGTCAACGCCAAGCTCGAAGCCGGCACCGCGGGCGACCTCATCACCTGCCGTCCGTTCGACCTGTCGCTCGCCATGTTCCAGAAGGGCCAGCTCGCATCGCTGAACGACCTGCCGGGCATTTCCAACTTCTCCGACGTCGGCAAGTCCGCCTGGAGCACCGACGACGGCAAGACCACGTTCTGCGTGCCGATGGCCTCCGTCATCCACGGCTTCATCTACAACAAGAAGGCCTTCGCGGATGTCGGCGTCCAGATCCCGAAGACCGAGGACGAATTCTTCGCGGTCCTCGACAAGTTCAAGAAGGACGGCAAGTACATCCCGCTCGCCATGGGCACCAAGGACCAGTGGGAAGCGGCGACCATGGGCTATTACAATATCGGCCCGAATTACTGGAAGGGCGAGGACGGCCGCAAGGCACTGATCGCAGGCAAGGAAAAGCTGACCGACGCCGCCTGGGTCGAGCCCTACAAGACGCTCGCCAAGTGGAAGCCCTATCTCGGCGACGGTTTCGAAGCCCAGACCTATCCGGACAGCCAGAACCTCTTCACCCTCGGCCGCGCCGCCATTTATCCGGCCGGTTCCTGGGAAATCGCGCCGTTCAAGGCGCAGGCCGATTTCGAAATGGGCGCCTTCCCGCCGCCGGTGAAGAAGGCCGGCGATACCTGCTACATTTCCGACCATAACGACATCGGCATCGGCCTCAATGCCAAGGGCAAGAACCTCGAAGCCGCCAAGAAATTCCTCTCCTGGGTCGCTTCGCCGGAATTTGCCGATCTCTATGCCAACGCGGCACCTGGCTTCTTCAGCCTCAATTCGACGCCGGTGAAGATGACTGACACGCTCGCCCAGGAATTCGTCTCCTGGCGCCAGAACTGCAAGCCGACGATCCGCCCGAGTGCTGCCATCGTCGGCCGCGGCCAGCCGAACCTCGACCTCGAAATGTGGCGCGTCTCGGCCAACGTCATCAACGGCACGCAAACCCCGGAACAGGCCGCCGCCGAAACCCAGAAGGGCCTCGACAGCTGGTACAAGCCGGCGAAGTAAGCCTCCGCCTCTGGCGATCAAAGACTGCCCTCCACCTAACCCTCTCCCCGCTTGCGGGGAGAGGGGACTTGCCCCACGATGCCTTTGAAAGCACGGAAACGGCGCGGCATATCCCTTCTCCCCGTCGAGACGGCGAGAAGGTGCCGGCAGGCGGATGAGGGGCACCGCTATGAAGTCATTCTGAAAAATACAAACCACCGGAACCCGAGACCATGAGCGATACCGAAATGGCCGATATCGAAACGGTGCCGGTGAAACGCCCCACCCGCTGGCATATCGCCGTTTTCCTGGCGCCGGCCTTCCTCGTCTATACGGCGGTGATGATCCTGCCGCTGATCGAGACGCTCAGGCTGTCGCTGTTCAACATGGTCGAAGGCCAGCTTGCCTTCGTGGGCTTCCGCAATTTCCAGACCCTGTTCGGCGATCCCAGGCTTTCCGCCGATTTCTGGAACGCGCTGCGCAACAACGTCATCTTCTTCATCATTCACATGCTGGTGCAGAACCCCGTCGGCATCGCGATCGCCGCCATGCTGTCGCTGCCAGGTCTGCGCTTCGCCGCCTTCTACCGTTCGGCGATCTTCGTGCCGACGCTGCTCTCCTTCGTCATCGTCGGTTTCATCTGGAAGCTGATCCTGTCGCCGATCTGGGGCATCGCGCCGAGCCTCATGGATCTGGTCGGCCTCAAATGGGCCTTCGCGCCCTGGCTCGGCAAGGCCGAAACCGCGCTGATCGCCGTCTCGCTGATCTCCGTCTGGCAATATGTCGGCATCCCGATGATGCTGATCTATGCGGCGCTGCTCAACATCCCGGACGAAGTGCTGGAAGCCGCCGAATGCGACGGCATCACCGGCTGGAGCCAGTTCTGGAAGATCAAGCTGCCGCTGATCCTGCCCTCGATCGGCATCGTCTCGGTGCTGACCTTCGTCGGTAATTTCAACGCCTTCGACCTCATCTATACGGTGCAGGGGGCGCTTGCCGGCCCCAACGGCTCCACCGACATTCTCGGCACGCTGCTCTACCGCACCTTCTTCGGTTTCCAGAACCAGATGGGCGACCGCTCCATGGGTGCGACGATTGCCGCCGTGATGTTCCTCATCATCCTCGCCGGCGTCGCACTCTATCTTTTCGTCATCCAGCGGCGCATGCGCCGCTACCAGTTCTGAGGCTGAAACGATGTCGAAAGCCCGCTCCGCCCCCGTCCGTGCCGCCTTCATCCACCTGGCGCTGATCGCCTACACGCTGGTGGCGCTGTTTCCGGTGTTCCTGACGCTGGTCAATTCGTTCAAGAGCCGCAGTGCAATCTTCAGCCAGCCGATGGCCCTGCCAACCCCCTCGACCTTCAGCCTGATCGGTTACCAGACCGTGCTGAACCAGGGCAATTTCATCGGTTATTTCCAGAACAGCCTGATCGTCACGGTCGTCTCGATCGCGCTGGTCCTGCTGTTCGGCGCTATGGCCGCCTTTGCGCTGTCCGAATACCGCTTCCGCGGCAACACCCTGATGGGGCTCTATCTCGCGCTCGGCATCATGATCCCGATTCGATTGGGCACGGTGGCGATCCTGCAGGGCATGGTCGCGGCCGGCCTCGTCAATACGCTGACCTCGCTGATCCTGGTCTATACGGCGCAAGGCCTGCCGCTGGCGATCTTCATCCTGTCGGAATTCATGCGCACAGTCTCGGACGACCTGAAGAGCGCCGGCCGCATCGACGGCCTGTCCGAATATGCGATCTTCTTCCGCCTCGTCCTGCCGCTGGTGCGCCCCGCCATGGCGACGGTCGCGGTCTTCACCATGATCCCGATCTGGAACGACCTCTGGTTCCCGCTGATCCTCGCCCCCGGCGAGGCGACCAAGACGGTGACCCTGGGCGCCCAGATGTTCATCGGCCAGTTCGTCACCAACTGGAACGCCGTGCTCTCGGCTCTGTCGCTGGCGATCCTGCCGGTCATGGTCCTCTACGTCATCTTCTCGCGGCAACTGATCCGCGGCATCACCTCCGGAGCCGTCAAGTGACATCGTCCACTCGCCCCATCCGCGTGCTCGTCGCCGGTCTCGGCAACATGGGCAAGAGCCACGCGCTCGCCTATCACGACAATCCCGGCTTCGAGATCGTCGGCCTCGTCAACCGCTCGAAGCGCGACCTGCCGGCAGGGCTTGAGGCCTATCCGCTCTTCACCGATTTCGAACAGGCGCTGAACGGGACAAAGCCGGACCTCTGCTCGATCAACACCTATTCCGATACCCACGCCGACTATGCGGTGATGGCCTTCGAGGCCGGCTGCGACGTCTTCGTCGAAAAGCCGCTTGCGACCACCGTCGCCGATGCCGAACGCGTCGTCGCGGCTGCAAAGAAGCACGGCCGCAAGCTGGTGGTCGGTTATATCCTCCGCCACCATCCCTCCTGGATGCGGCTGATCGAGGAAGCGAGAAAGCTCGGCCCGCCCTTCGTCTTCCGCATGAACCTCAACCAGCAGTCCTCGGGGCCTAAATGGGACGTGCACAAGGCGCTGATGCAGACCACCTCGCCGATCGTCGATTGCGGCGTGCACTACGTCGACGTCTGGTGCCAGATCACCGATGCCAAGGCCGTCGAAGTTCGCGGCATGGGCCTCCGAATGACCGATGAGGTTGCGCCGGACATGTACAATTACGGCCACATGCAGGTCCTCTTCGAGGACGGCTCGGTCGGCTGGTACGAGGCGGGCTGGGGCCCGATGATGTCGGAAATGGCCTTCTTCGTGAAGGACGTCATGTCGCCCAAGGGGTCGGTCTCGATCCTGGTCGATGCCAAGGCGAAGTCCGACGATATCGATACGCATACCAAGACCTCGGTCATCCGCGTCCATTCGGCCGAGACCGGCCCGGACGGCCAGTTCGTCCGGCGCGACGAGGATCTCGCCATGACCGGCGAACCGGATCACCAGAAACTCTGCGATCTCGAACAGGCCTATGTGCTGAAAGCCATCCGCGACAATATCGATCTCACCCGGCACATGAACGACGCCGTCCAGTCGCTGCGCATCTGCCTTGCGGCGGACGAGAGCGTGCGCACCGGCGCGCCTGTCCGCCTGTAAAAGCCTAGTTTAAGGAAAACGCCCTTGGGTTCGCTTCAACTGAAATCCATCCGCAAGGCCTTCGGCAATAACGAGGTGCTGAAGGGCATCGATCTCGAGGTCAAGGACGGCGAGTTCGTGATCTTCGTCGGCCCCTCCGGCTGCGGCAAGTCCACGCTGCTGCGGGTCATCGCCGGCCTCGAGGACGCGACGTCCGGCTCGATCCGCATCGACGGCCAGGAAATGGCGACCACACCGCCGGCAAAACGCGGCATCGCCATGGTCTTCCAGTCCTACGCGCTGTATCCACACCTGACGGTCAAGGACAATATGGGCCTTGGCCTGAAGCAGGCCGGCACCGAAAAAGCCGAGATCGACACCCGCGTCGCCAAGGCCTCCGGCATGTTGTCGCTTGATCCCTATCTCGCCCGCCGTCCGGCGGAACTTTCCGGCGGCCAGCGCCAGCGCGTCGCGATCGGCCGTGCCATCGTCCGCGAACCGAAACTGTTCCTGTTCGACGAACCGCTCTCTAACCTCGATGCGGCGCTCCGCGTCCAGACCCGCCTGGAGATCGCCGGCCTGCACCGGCGCCTGAAGGCGACGATGATCTATGTCACCCACGACCAGGTCGAGGCGATGACGCTCGCCGACAAGATCGTCGTTCTTAATGCCGGTGCGATCGAGCAGATCGGCTCGCCGATGGAGCTCTACAACAAGCCGGCCAACGTCTTCGTCGCCGGTTTCATCGGCTCGCCGCAGATGAATTTCATTCCGGCGGAAAAGCTGGGAGATACAGGCGCCAAGACGATCGGCGTTCGCCCCGAACATATCGCCCTGTCGCGCGAAAGCGGTGACTGGAAGGGCAAGGTCATTCACGTCGAACATCTCGGCGCCGACACGATCGTTTATCTGGAGACAGAGGCGACCGGCCTTTTGACCGTCCGCCTGTTCGGCGAACACGCCTATGCGCCCGACGACGTGGTGTTCGCGACGCCGGACAGGGCGAGCCTGCACCGCTTCGACGCGAACGACCGGGCGATCGTCTGAAACCTAATCGTTGCTGGCAAGCAGCTTGGCGCCGCCGGCTGCCTGGACCGCGCGGCTGCCGAACCGAATACCGGCACGCAAGGCGGCTTCTTCCGACGCCTCGTTCAGCCAGGCATCGATGAAGCCGGCATTAAAGGCATCGCCGGCGCCGGTCGTGTCGATCACCGGCACGGTCTCAGCCGGCGCATGCAGCATCCGGCCGTTGGACATCAGCCAGGCGCCTTCAGAACCACCCTTCAGCAGAACCAGCGGAAAGGCGAGCGACAGCTTGGCGAGCGCGACTTCCGGATCGGCCGATCCGGTGATCGCTTCCGCCTCTTCGAGATTGGGCAAGAACAGATCGACGCCCTCGCACGCCTTGAGCAGGCCGCGATCATAGATCAGCGTCGCATCCCAGCTCGGATCGAGCGAAACGGTCAAGCCCTTTTCCTTGGCGCGGGAAACCAAATCCGGGATCTCGTGCAGCGTCGCATATTCGGCGATGTGCAGGTGGCACGCTTCGTTCCAGTCGAGAGCGGCTTCGAGTGTCGCGGGAAGCGCAGGCCCGGCGCGGCGGGTGAGGAAGGCGCGGTCCTGGCCGACCACGGCCGCAACCGTCACCTGCGGCCCTGCATCTTCCGCATGTTCGATGAAACGCAGGTCGACGCCGCTGTCCCGGATCTGTTCTTCGACGCCTGATGACAGCGAATCCGTGCCGAGCCGGGCGGCAAGCGCCACCTTGCGGCCCGCATGGGCAAGATGGGCAGCCGCGATGAAGGCACCGCCACCGGCGGCGATCTCCATGCCGCTGGCATAGATCTCACGCCCGAGCACCGGCAGGTGGCCAAGGCCCGTGAAGATCAGGTCGCAATAGATCCGGCCGATGCTGAGCACCGCGGATCGGGTCTCTGCATGCGTCATCATGAACGGCCCAGAAATCTCTCTGTGCTGGCATCGAAGAGGTAGAGATCGCCCGGCGCGGCTTCGCAGGTAAGCTCGGCTCCGACCGCCGGCACGAATTTTTCACGCACGGTCGCGATGATCGGGGTATCGGCAACATCCAGGTGCACCAAGGTTTCAGGCCCCAAGGGTTCGACGGCGGAGACCGTGCCGGTCACCGTGAAACCACCTCTGCCGGAGACCGCCGCATGGGCGATCAGGTCGTGCGGACGCACGCCGATCAGGATATCGCCGCCCGGCGCCATTTCCACGCCCGACCCCTTCCGGCGGCCGCGCACGAGATTCATCGACGGGCTGCCGATGAAGCGGGCGGTGAACACGTCGACCGGGGCATCGTAGAGTTCCGAAGGCGTGCCGACCTGCAGGATGACGCCGTCCTTCATCACCACGATCCGGTCGGCCATGGTCATGGCCTCGATCTGGTCGTGGGTAACGTAGACGGTGGTGGTCTTCAGCCGCTGGTGCAGCCGCTTGATCTCGATGCGCATCTGCGCGCGAAGCTGGGCGTCGAGGTTGGAAAGCGGCTCATCGAACAGGAAGGCGGACGGATCGCGCACCATGGCGCGGCCGATCGCGACACGCTGGCGCTGGCCACCGGAAAGGGCGGCGGGCCGGCGGTCGAGCAGGGCTTCGAGGCCGAGGATCTTGCCGGCCGCCTCGATCCGCTTGTCCTTCTCGGCCTTGTCGAGCTTCGCCGTATAGAGGCCGAAACCGATATTCTGGCGCACCGTCATATGCGGATAGATCGCATAGTTCTGGAACACCATGGCGATGTTGCGCTGCTTCGGCTCGCGTTCGTTGACCACTTCCGAGCCGATCTTCAGCGTGCCGCCGGAGATTTCCTCCAGCCCTGCGATCATCCGCAAAGTCGTCGACTTGCCGCAGCCCGACGGGCCGACGAAGACGACGAATTCGCCGTCGGCGATCTGGAGGTCGATGCCCTTGACGGCCTCGACCTTGCCGTAACGCTTCACCAGTTTTTCAAGTTCGATCGTCGCCATCAGCGGGCTCCCGTCAGGGCGGTGAATTTCTGGTTCAGTTCGGCCGCGGCCTTCGCCTCATGGTCCGCAGCTTTTCTGGCTTCGGCCTCGAAGGCGGCGAGCTTGTCGCGATAGGCTGTTATCGCAGCCTTCATCGGCTCCGGCGCGGGACCGCCGAAACGGGCGCGCACGGCGACGAAATGCTCGGGCGAAACGATTTGCCTGAATTTCTGGAGGTCGACCGAAGGCTTACGGCCGGCCGAATGTTCGAACGCCTTGAGGAAGGGTTCGTAGCCATCATTCGGCAGGTCGCCCTTGGCTGCGACGACGCTCTTGGCCGTTGCTGCGGCAATCTCGTGCGCCTCGCGGAAGGACAGGCCCTCGATGCGAACCAGCGAGTCGGCAAGCTCGGTAATGGTGATGCAGGACCGGCGGATATTCTGGTCGACGCGCTCCGGATCGATGCTGATCTGGCTGATCAACGCGGCGAGCAGATCAAGCACCCGACCGGCGGAGGCAAACGCCTCGTAGCCCATGCCCTGCGTTTCGCCCTCGCTGTCGTTCATGTCGGTAAACGGCGTGTTGTGCATCACGTCGAGAACCGTGCGCGCCCGGCCCATCGTCTGGCTGGCGAGGTGGCGCAGGTGTTCGATCGGCACCGGATTGCGCTTCTGCGGCATGATCGAGGAGATCTGCACCAGCGCGTTCGGCACGTAGATCTGCCCGACCTCGAAACTTGTCCAGAACTGGAAGTCCTGGATGAGCCGGCCGAGATGCAGGAACATCAGCTCGATCGCCGAATAGGTCGAGGTCGTGTAGTCCACGGCTGCGATACAGCTATAGGAGTTGCGCAGCGGCGCGGAGAAACCGAGCAGTTCGGCAACGCGGGCGCGGTCGATCGGGAAGCCGGACGTGGTGATCGCCGCAGCGCCCATCGGCGACAGGTCGACGATTTTTCGAGCTTCGGCGAACCGCTCGATATCGCGGATCAGCACCTCGATCGCGGCCGAGAGATAGTGCCCGAACGTGGTCGGCTGGGCCGGCTGGCCGTGGGTATAGGCAACGATCAGCGTCGCCTTCTCGCGCTCCGCGGCATCGATCATCACGGCGAGCAGATTGCGGGCCTTGCCCATCAGCGCGTCGATCTTCTCCTTCAGGCCGAGCTTGAACAGCGTGTGGTCGATGTCGTTGCGCGACCGGGCGGTATGCAGCCGGCCGGCGATATCGACGCCGATGCGGGCTTTCAGCTCCTTCTCGATCAGGAAGAAGAAGTCCTCCACCTCGCCGGTATAGGCGAGCTGGGACGGATCGATTTCCGTGTCGATCGCCTCCAATGCGCCGGCGATCTTGGCCGCCAGATCCTTGTCGAGGATGCCGGTCTCGACGAGCATCACGAGATGGGCGCGGTCGATCCGGCGGAAGCCATCGACGTGATGGCTCTTGGCGCCGTCGAAGAGCGGCCTGAGCACGGTTTCCTTGTAGACCGGATCGGGGAACGTGCTGGTGTCGGAAAGGCGCGGGTTGATGTCCGCCATGGCTTTATCCTTTCAGGCCCGCCAGCATCACACCGCGGACGATGTAGCGCTGCAGGACGAGGAAGACGAGAAGAGTGGGAAGGGTAGCGATCGCCGCCCCCGTCATGATCATTTCCCACTGGATGGACTGCTCGACCGCGAAGCTCGAAAGCCCGACCGGCAGCGTATAGAGTTCCTTGCTGGTGGTGACGATCAGCGGCCAGAAGAACGCCGTCCAGTTGCCGAGGAAGGTAAAGATGGCGAGCGCCGAAAGCGCCGGCGTCACCAGCGGCAGAGCCACCTTCCACCAGATCTGGAATTCGTTGAGCCCGTCGACGCGCGCCGCCTCGATGAAGTCGTTCGGCACGGTTTCGAAGAACTGCTTCATCAGGAAAGTGCCGAAGGCGGTCATCATGCCGGGGAACATGATCCCCCAGTAGCTGTCCAGCCAGCCGAGCTGGCTCGACATCAGGTACCACGGGATGACCAGCATCTCGGTCGGGATCATCAGCGTCGAGAGGATCGCGATGAAGATGAAATAGCGCCCGCGGAACTCGAACTTGGCGAGCGTGTAGCCGACCAGGCTGTCGAAGAAGCAGTTCGACACGGTGACGAGGACGGCGATCAGCGTCGAGTTGAAGAACCAGCGCATGAACCGTCCGTCGGCAAGCACCGAGATATAGTTCGCCAGCGTCGGCGCGGCCGGGATGAGGCGCAGGTCATAGATCTGGTCGGCGGTCTTCAGCGACGTCGAGAACATGAAGGCGAGCGGGGAGATCATGATCAGGCCGCCGATGAACAGCACGGTCCAGGTGACGATCAGGCCGGGGCGGATCCTGCCGTGGCTGAGGCGAGTGGCTTCGCTCATTTCTTTTCCCTCAGGATCCAGAGCTGCAGCAGTGAGACGATCAGCAGGATGGTGAACAGCACCACCGTCTGCGCCGCCGCGTAACCCATCGCATAGGAGTTGAAGGCGGTCTGGTAGATCATCAGAACCAGCGGCTTGGTCGATCCGAGCGGTCCGCCGGGATCGTTGGTGGTCATGTTGTAGACCTGGTCGAAGATGCGCAGGAAGCCGATCGACGAGAACACCACGAGGAAGACGGTGGTGGGCTTCAGGAGCGGCAGGGTGATCTTGCGCAGGATCGCCCATTCGCCGAGGCCGTCGATGCGGGCCGCTTCGTAGAACGTGCCCGGAATGGCGCGCAGGCCCGCCATGAAGATGATGATCTGGAAACCGAGGCCGGCCCAGATCGCCGTCACCATGATCGAGAACAGCGCCTGGTCGGTCGAACGGATGAACGGCTGCTGCGGAATGCCGAGCATGCCGAATACGTCGTTGATGACGCCGATCGGCGGCGGCTGGTAGAACCAGCGCCAGACCCAGGCCATCGCCGCCGCCGTGGTCAGGAAGGGCAGGAAATACAGCGCCCGGATGAAATTGTGCATGAAGCGGACGCGATCGAGGAAAAAGGCGATCGTAAAAGCGAGCACGAGGCTGATCGGTGTACCGATGATCAGGTAGGTGAACGTGTTCTTGAACACCTTCCAGAACTGCGGGTCCTTGAAGAGCTTGATATAGTTGGCGAACCACACGAGCTTCGGCGGCCGCACCAGGTCCCAGCTTGTGAGCGACAGGTAGAAGGCCTGAAAGGTCGGATAGAAGCGGATGATCGTGTAGAACAGGATCGGTACCGCCAGAAAGCTCCAGACCCAGAGGAGCCGTTTCGTCCGCATGGACAGTCCGCCACCGGAGCCGGGGCGGCCGGATGCCGCCCCCTGTTGTTCAATCGCTGCCATGACCGGCTCCACTCGGCTGCATCAAGGGATTACGGCTTGGCCGCGTCGATCATTTCCTGCTCGGCTTCGGCGGCCTGAGCGAGCGAATCCTTGGTCGACTGACCTTCGAGCAGCACGCGATTGACCATGTCGATGGCGTTCTGGCGCTGGCCCTGCTCATCCTTGAAGAGCGTCGTATGGGCGTATTCCAGCCCTTTCAGGAACGGCGCGTAGATCGGGTCCTTCAGGTTGGCGTCCGTGAGCGCGGCAGAACGCAGCGCCGGCAGCTCGCCGACCGTCTTCAGCCAGATCTCCATGGCGGCAGGCGAGGTGATGTAGGCAAGGAACTTCTTGGAAGCTTCCAGTTCTTCGCCCTTGGTCTTGGCGCTGATGCCGTTGGCGAAATAGCTCGCATAGTTGGAGCGCACGCCTTGCGCATTTGCCGGCAGTTCGGTCACTCCCCATTCGAAGTCCTTGATGGATTTGAACGAGCCGAGGCGGAAGGTCCCGTCGATCGTCATGCCGGCCTTGCCGCCGCGGAAGGCGGCCTGGCCTTCGTCCATGAAGCCTGCCTTGCCGATCTTCTTTTCAAGCTGCAGGCTGGTGTAGAAGTTGAGCGCCTTGAGGCCCGCCTCGTTGTTGTAATTGACCTTGGTGTCGCCGTCCTTGTAGGGCTCGCCGCCGAACTGGCGGATCAGCACTTCGCGCCACCACTGGTGATCCTGGCCGCCCATGTCGACCGTCGAGCCGGCAACCACGATATTGCCCGAGCCGTCGAGCTTGGCGATCTTCTGGCCGGCGGCGACAAATTCATCGAGCGTCTTCGGCGGGTTGTTCGGGTCAAGGCCGGCTTCGGTGAAGAGTTTCTTGTTGTAGAACAGGGCGAGCGAGCGCACGGCGGTCGGCAGGCCGTAATATTCGCCGTCGCGCTTCATGGCCGAAACGATCGGGAAGAAGTCCTTCTCGATCTTGTCATGCGGGAAAGCGTCCTTCGGCAGTGGGGCAAGAAGGCCGCCGGCGACGAACTTGTCGAGCCAGCCGTAGAAGAGCTGCATGACGTCCGGCGCGTTGCCGGCCATGTTGGCGGCGATCACGCGCGTCTGGTAGTCGGCATAGGGGAAGGTGACCTGCTTGACGGTAATGCCCGGATTGGCCTTCTGGAACTCGGCGATCAACTGGTCCATCGCCTTCACGCGCGTGTCGAAGACATACTGCCAGTATTCGATTTCGACCGCCTGCGCGGCATTGAATGCGAATGTGCTGAAACCGGCGACGAGTCCGGCGAACAAAGTTGCCTTGCGCATGTGAGCCTCCATTTGCCCCGCCGGGTGCACCGGTCTTGGGGTCTGATTGTTCCCTGCATTCGGACGCGACCTGCGGCCCGACGCGTTTATTGGTTTCGGGAGACGAACCTCCCTTCAAGCACTGCGGCGCATTGCCCCAGCCTTCCCCTTACGCTTTCCTGAGTAAGGTCGTTTGTCAATAAGATAATTTACTTGAATTATTCTATTGCCGGATGCCGTTTCCCGGCGTTATGAATTCTGCCAACCTAAGGTGGGCGAGATGACAATACACACGATCGGCACACACCCGGTGGCTATCGGCAAGAACCCCGAACGGAGCCGCGAGCACAATCGCCGCGTCGTGCTGGATGTGGTGCGCCGCCACGGTTCGCTCGGCCGCGCCCATATCGCCAAGCTCACTCACCTGACGCCTCAGGCCGTCGCCAATATCGTCGACGAACTGGTCGGCGAGGCGTTGCTGATGGAAATGGGCCGGCTGAAATCCGGCCGGGGCCAGCCGCCGATTCAGTTCGCGGTCAATCCGGAAGGCGGCGCCACCATCGGCGTCGAAATCGCCGCCGACCACATGGTCACGGTGGCGCTCGATCTCTCCGGGGGCTTGAGGGCAAAGCGCATCACGCCGCTGAAGGACACTACTCCCGGGCATATCCTGTCGGCCTTCGCGGCGGAGCTTGCCGCCGTCACGGAACTGGCCGGCACCCGATTGCTCGGCACCGGCGTCGTCATGCCGGGTCCGTTCGAGATCGACGGCATGACCTCGGTCGGCCCGACCACGCTTCCGGGCTGGGCGGGGCTCGATGCCGCCCAGGCGCTCAGTGAAGCCTGCGGTCATGCGGTGATCGTCGAAAACGACGCGACGGCGGCGGCCGTCGGCGAGCGGCTCTTCGGTGCGGGTCTGGCAATCTCCAATTTCTGCATGATCTATTTCGGCGTCGGTATCGGCCTCGGCATCATCCAGGACGGCGCGCCCTATCGCGGCGCCTTCGGCAATGCCGGCGAAATCGGCCACGTCACCGTCGTGCCGAAGGGCAGGCCCTGCCCTTCCTGCGGCCAGCTCGGCTGCCTGGAAGGTTATGTTTCCGCCTATGTCTTGAAGGAAAAACTGAGCTGCGTCGGTATTTCCGACACCGAGTTTTCCGATCTCGAAAAGCTCCATGCCAACCGCCATCCGGTCGTCGAGGAATGGATCGACGAGGCGGCGACCTATCTCGGCCCGATGGTCGCCATGCTTGAAAACATCCTCGATCCGCAGACCGTGATTCTCGGCGGCGCGCTGCCGGATGCGATCATCGAGGACATCGTCGCTCGCATGGGCAACCTGCCGACCTCGGTCGCGAGCCGCAGGCAGCGCGATCTGCCCCGCGTGATGCGCGGCAAGACGGGGCAATTGACGGCAGCGCTTGGCGCTGCTGCCCTTCCGCTTTTCGACATGGTGACGCCCAAGCTGGAGACCTCGCTTGCCGCGCTTGCCGATATTCCTGCCTGACCGATTGGAGAACCTTTCATGCTGACCGCCCGCGAACGCATCGAACGGCAGATGGCCGATCCCTCGCTCGTCCGGCTCCATCGCAAGCTTTCGCGGTTGAAGTCGACGGTCACGATGATGAATACCGGTGCCCATCCGGACGACGAGCAGAACGGCATGCTCGCCTGGTTCCGTCTCGGCCTCGGCATGCGAGTCATCATCGCCTGCTCGACGCGCGGCGAGGGCGGTCAGAATGCGCTTGGGCCCGAGCGTCTCGGCGCGCTCGGCGTCATCCGTTCCCGCGAGCTGGAAGAGGCCGCCCGGGCGATCGACAGCGATGTCTCCTGGCTCGGCCACGGTCCCACCGACCCGGTCCACGATTTCGGCTTCTCCAAGGATGGCGACGCGACCTTCACCCGCTGGGGCGAGGCACGCACGGTCGAGCGCCTGGTGCGCGCCTACCGCATGGAACGCCCCGATATCGTCATCCCGACCTTCCTCGACGTCCCCGGCCAGCACGGCCACCACCGCGCCATGACGCGGGCGGCGGAGACGGCGATTATGCTCGCAGCCGACCCCAATGCCTATCCGGAACATCTCACCGAGGGCCTGAAACCCTGGAAGGTCGCCAAATATTACCTGCCGGCCTGGTCCGGCGGTGGCGATACCTATGACGACGAAGTGCCGCCGCCGGATACGACGGTGACGGTTGTGGCCACGGGCCGCGATCCAGCCACCGGCGCGGACTATGACCGGATCGGCGAATGGTCGCGTTATTACCACGCGTCCCAGGGCATGGGCCACTGGCCGAAACGGCCGGAAAAGGACTGGCAGCTGCACCTGAAGCTTTCCGCCACGCGCTCGAAATCCGAGCAGTCGGTGCTCGAAGACCTGCCGGCATCGCTGACCGTTCTTGCCGGTTTCGCCGGCCTGCCCGCCAATGTGGCGGAGGCCCTGCGTTCTGCGGATGCCGCCATCGCCGTTGCAATTGCGGCCTTCCCCGATCGCGATGCCATCATCAGGGCGCTGACCGAGGCCGCCGGCTGGCTGGACATCGTAGCCTCCGCCGCACCGGAAGAATTCACGACCCTGCAGGGCCACCGCATCGCCCGCAAGCAGATGGAAGTCGATGCCGCCATCCTCGATGCAGCGGCGATCTTCGACCGTGCCTATGCCGATCCCTCCGTCATTTCCCCCGGAGGTGCTGCGACGCTCACCGTCGAGCTTGGCGAAGGCGCTTCGAGCCACAAGGTCGACGTCGCCCCGGTTCTCCCGGCCGGCGTGTCGTCCTCCGTCCAGTCGCTCGCCCATGACCGCGTATTTGCGCTGACGGCAGCATCGGATGCGCCGCTTTCGGGCCTCTACCTGCCCGCCTGGTCGGCACTCGGCGGCAACGGCCACGCGCATGTAAAAGTCTCGGCCGAGATCTGGGGCCGCACGGTCTCCGGCACGTTCGACCTCGAAGAACCGTTTGCGGTGACGCCCGCCCAGTCACTGACCCTGCTGCCGGATGCGCTGCTCGTGCCCCTCGGCACCAAGCAGACGGAATGGCCGATCAAGGCCAATGTCTCCGGCGTCAACGCGCCGGTCTCCTTCAAGACACCGGCCGGCTGGATGATGAAAAAGACCGATGACGGCTGGACTGCCTCTTCGACCGACGCGGCCAAGCCCGGCCTCGTCGAGCTCGAACCGCAGGTCGACGGCCACCCGGCCTTCCAGGTCACCCCGATCGCCTACCGGCATATCGGCCGCACCGGTTTTCGCGCGCCCGCGACGCTGAAAATCCTGTCGGTTGACCTGAAGTTGCCCGAAGGCGCGCGGGTCGGTTATGTCGGCGCCGGTGCCGACCGCGTCGGCCTGTGGCTCGCCCGCATGGGCCTCGACGTCACCGAACTCGACGCCCAGGCACTCTCTGGCGATCTGTCACGCTTCACCACGATCGTCGTCGGCATCTTCGCCTTCGGCATCCGCAAGGACCTCGCCGCCGCCACCGAACGCCTGCACCGCTTCGTCGAAGAGGGCGGCCACCTCGTCACCCTCTACCACCGTCCGAGCGACGGCTGGGACCCGACCGAGACCCCTGTCCGCCGCATCGAGATCGGCTCGCCGTCGCTGCGCTGGCGCGTCACCGATCCGAAGGCCGAAGTCACGGTGCTCGCGCCCGACCACGTTCTCCTCAAGGGGCCGAACGTGATCGGCCCGGAAGACTGGCAGGGATGGGACAAGGAGCGCGGCCTCTATTTCGTCTCCCGCTGGGATGACGCCTACGAGCCGCTGCTGGCCATGCACGACGCCAACGAACAGCCCCTCAAGGGCGCGCTGATCTCGGGAGCGATCGGCAAGGGCCGCCACACCCATACCAGCCTCGTGCTGCATCACCAGCTCGGCAAGCTCGTGCCCGGCGCCTTCCGGCTGATGGCGAACCTCGTGCAGCCGGCGTGAGCACGGAGGCAGTTCCCGAGTCGGATAGCGAACGGGCCTCGAACGCCCGCACCGGCATCGGCTGGCTGCTTCTCGACATGACGCTGGTCTCCGGCGGCATGACAGCGCTGGTGAAGGCGCAAGGCGCGACCTATCCGGCCTTCCAGCTCGTCTTCATCCGGGCGATGATCGGTCTTCTGTTCATCCTGCCGCTGATCTGGCGGCACCGCGCCGAAATGCGCCGGGTCAAGCACCCGTGGCGCAACATTTTTCGCATTTCCTGCAATGCGGTGGCGCTCACCAGCAATTTTCTCGCCATCACCATGCTGCCGCTCGCCATGGTCAATGCGGTCGGCTTCTCCCGGCCGCTGATCACCATGGCCATGGCGGTCGCCATGCTCGGCGAGAGGGTGAGCCGCATCCGCTGGCTCGGCGCCGGCTTCGCCTTCATCGGCGTGCTGATCGTCATGGCGCCCGGCACGTCGAGCTTCGATGTCGAGGTTCTGGTCGTGCTGGTCTCGGTCGTCTTCGGTTCGCTGGCGATCATCCAGACCCGGGCGCTGAAGGACGAGAACACCACAGTGATGATGGTTTTCTACACGGTCGGCCTCGCCGTCATCACCGCCGTGCCCGCGGTCTTCACCTGGCAGCCGGTTTTGCCCTTCGACTGGATCCCGCTGCTCGGCATCGGCTTCCTCGCCCAGCTGGGCCAATATTGTTTCCTGCGCGCCTACCGGATCGCCGATGCCAGCGTGCTCGCGCCCGTCGGTTACCTCTCGATCGTCTTCGTGACCGTTACGGGCTACGTCTTCTTTAATGAAGTGCCCGAGGTGAGGGTGGTGATCGGCGTGCTGATCATCCTGGCCGCACTGCAAGGCGCAGCCTGGCTCGACCGCCGCCGCGCCCGACTTTGATGGTGAGATAGCGCGAGCGCGAATAGGCGTTCCGGCCGGTCGATCTTTATCTGTCTGGGAAAGAAATTTGGTGGAGCTAAGCGGGATCGAACCGCTGACCTCTTGCATGCCATGCAAGCGCTCTCCCAGCTGAGCTATAGCCCCATCAGGGTGGTCCGGTATTTGCCGGTCCTGGGAACTCCCGAGGGACGCTTGTTGAGCGCTGCCCCGTTGGAGTGGCGGCTTATTACTTCCGGTTTACGGAGAGTGCAAGCCGTATTTTATCCGCCCGACAATTTTTATTGAATTGCCGGGCGTTAACTTGAAAATCGGATCAGACTTCGTCGTCGTCGCCGGTCACGCCGATGATGCCGGACATGTCGTCGTCGTCTTCGTCTTCGTCGGCTTCCAGGAAGGTATCGTCGTCGTCATCGCCGATATCGACATCGTCGTCATCGCCGATATCCGGGATATCGTCGCCGCTGGCGGCCTCGTCGCCCTCTTCGAGCGATACGAGTTCGACTTCCGGATTTTCGGTATCGACTTCCTGGACGTCTTCTTCCTCGGCCTGTTCCATCTTCTTGGCGGCGCTGTGCTCCTCGAAGAAGGACAGCGGCCAGGATTTGCCGGAATAGGGGGAGACGACCGGATCGCGGTTCAGGTCGTAGAATTTCTTGCCGGTATCGGGGTCGGTTCGCTTGGTTCCGAGTTCCGCTTTTGCCACAGTCAGAGCCTCATGGGATGGCCGAATAGTTCGGCGCGCCGCTTGTATCGCGGCTTTATAGGGTGAAAATCTAAGCCGGTCCCCATAAAGCCTGCGCTCTTTGATGTCAAAGACAAACTTTTCATGGACCCCATAAGGGTGAAAGCGGTGACCGATCACGGGCTTTATGTTAGGCACGGTGGAAATTTCCGCGGCGGCGGGCAGGTACTGCCGGCCGCTGCGGATGAGCGATGAAAGAGGTCGAGAGCATGTACCAGCCGCCCCATTTTCGCGAAGAGGATCTCGGAACTCAGCATGCGCTGATCCGCGCCCATCCGCTCGGTCTGCTGGTCACATCCGGCAATTCCGGCCTGCTCGCCAATCCTGTGCCCTTTCATCTGGATGCCGAGGCCTCGGAAAAAGGGACGCTTCGGCTGCATCTGGCGCGTGCCAACGGCCAGTGGAAGGACATTCGCGACGGCGCGTCGGTTATCGCCGTCTTCCAGGGCGCGGATTCCTACGTCACGCCCTCTTGGTATCAGACCAAGCGCGAGACCGGAAAGGTCGTGCCGACCTGGAACTATGCGATCGTCCAGGCAAGAGGCTCGGCCCGCATCGTCGAGGACGCGGATTGGCTGCTCGCGCAGATCAACGCCATCACCAGCCAGCATGAAGGAAGGCGCGCCATGCCCTGGGCCGTCACCGACGCGCCAGACGATTTCATCCGCGCCCAGCTGAAAGGCATTGTCGGTATCGAAATCGAGATCGCCGCGATCGAAGGCAAGTGGAAGGTCAGCCAGAACCGCCCGGTCGGCGACCGCGAAGGTGTTGCGGCGGGGCTTGATGAAATGCCCGGGCAGGGCGATATGGCGGATCTCGTCCGCCAGTATGGAGGCCTGCGCGAAGCATGAGTTTGAATTCGACCCCCGCAATCGTTATCGCCATCGACGGTCCCGCAGCCGCCGGCAAGGGCACGTTGTCGCGCCAGATCGCAGACGCCTACGGCTTTCACCATCTGGATACGGGATTGACCTATCGCGCCACCGCCAAGGCGCTGCTCGATGCAGGCTTGCCGCTCGATAATGAGGAGATCGCCGGGAAGATGGCGCGTGAGGTGGAACTCGCCGGCCTCGATCGCAATATATTGTCCGCCCATGCGATCGGCGAGGCGGCCTCGAAGATCGCGGTCATGCCGTCCGTCCGCCGGGCTCTGGTCGAGGCGCAGCGCGCCTTTTCCTTAAGGCAGCCGGGAACGGTGCTCGACGGCCGCGATATCGGCACGGTCGTCTGTCCCGATGCTCCGGTGAAGCTCTATGTCACCGCATCCGCGGATGTGAGGGCAAGGCGCCGTTACGACGAGATCGTCGGCAAGGGCGGCGAGGCGGATTACGATGCAATCTTCGCAGACGTGAAGAAGCGCGACGAACGCGACATGGGCCGGTCCGACAGCCCTCTGAAGCCAGCCGACGATGCGCACTTGCTTGATACCTCGGAAATGAGTATAGAGGCCGCGTTTCGGGCAGCGAAGACCATCATAGACGCCGCCCTGAAGAAACAATCGAATTAGAATAGCCCGAGGTTCGGTCCCCGCGCCGGATTGCCTCCCCCGGATAATTCCGATGAGGGAGGCGGACCTGAACATTGGGCATGTGCAACACGAACCACCGGCGCTGAATGGGCCCGTATAGGGTACCTCAGGAGATTTCATGGCAGTATCTAACCCCACGCGGGAGGACTTCGCAGCCCTCCTCGAAGAATCCTTCGCTACCAACGATCTGGCTGAAGGCTACGTCACCAAGGGTCGCGTCACCGCGATCGAAAAGGACATGGCCGTCGTTGACGTCGGCCTCAAGGTCGAAGGCCGCATCGCGCTGAAGGAATTCGGCGCCAAGGGCAAGGACGGTTCGCTGAAGGTCGGCGACGAAGTCGAAGTTTACGTCGAGCGCATCGAAAACGCGCTGGGCGAAGCAGTTCTGTCGCGCGAGAAGGCTCGCCGCGAAGAGAGCTGGGTCAAGCTCGAACTCAAGTTCGAAGCTGGCGAGCGCGTCGAAGGCGTTATCTTCAACCAGGTCAAGGGTGGCTTCACCGTCGATCTCGACGGCGCCGTTGCCTTCCTGCCGCGTTCGCAGGTCGACATCCGTCCGATCCGCGACGTCACCCCGCTCATGCACAACCCGCAGCCCTTCGAAATCCTCAAGATGGACAAGCGCCGCGGCAACATCGTGGTTTCGCGCCGCACGGTTCTCGAAGAGTCCCGCGCCGAGCAGCGTTCTGAAATCGTTCAGAACCTCGAAGAAGGCCAGGTTGTTGACGGCGTCGTCAAGAACATCACCGATTACGGTGCGTTCGTTGACCTCGGCGGCATCGACGGCCTCCTGCACGTCACTGACATGGCATGGCGCCGTGTGAACCATCCGTCGGAAATCCTGTCCATCGGCCAGCAGGTCAAGGTACAGATCATCCGCATCAACCAGGAAACCCACCGCATCTCGCTCGGCATGAAGCAGCTCGAGTCGGATCCGTGGGATGGCATTGCCGCCAAGTATCCAGTCGGCAAGAAGATTTCCGGTACCGTCACGAACATCACCGACTACGGTGCATTCGTCGAGCTGGAGCCGGGCATCGAAGGCCTCATCCACATTTCCGAAATGTCCTGGACCAAGAAGAACGTTCATCCCGGCAAGATCCTGTCCACGACGCAGGATGTTGACGTGGTCGTTCTCGAAGTCGATCCGTCCAAGCGCCGTATCTCGCTTGGCCTGAAGCAGACGCTCGAAAATCCGTGGCAGGCATTTGCCTACAGCCATCCGGCCGGCACTGAAGTCGAAGGCGAAGTCAAGAACAAGACCGAATTCGGCCTGTTCATCGGCCTCGAAGGCGACGTTGACGGCATGGTCCACCTCTCCGACCTCGACTGGAACCGTCCGGGCGAACAGGTCATCGAGGAGTTCAACAAGGGCGACGTCGTCAAGGCTGTCGTTCTCGATGTGGACGTCGACAAGGAGCGCATCTCGCTCGGCATCAAGCAGCTCGGCAAGGACTCGGTTGGCGACGCCGCTGCTTCCGGCGAACTGCGCAAGAACGCCGTCGTCTCGTGCGAAGTCATCGCCGTCAACGACGGTGGCGTGGAAGTGAAGCTCGTCAACCACGAGGACATCACCTCGTTCATCCGCCGCAACGACCTGGCACGCGATCGCGACGATCAGCGTCCGGAGCGTTTCTCGGTCGGCCAGGTCTTCGATGCCCGCGTCGTCAACTTCTCCAAGAAGGACCGCAAGGTCATGCTGTCGATCAAGGCTCTCGAGATCGCAGAAGAGAAGGAAGCAGTCGCTCAGTTCGGTTCGTCCGACAGCGGCGCTTCGCTCGGCGACATCCTTGGTGCGGCTCTGAAGAACCGCGGCAGCAACGAGTAATCGAAGCTTCTCTGAGAATCAAAAACCGCCGGATGCAAGTCCGGCGGTTTTTTCATGCGCAGTTTTCATGGATCGAATTACGTCCAGCCGGCCATGCGCCAATAGAGATCGTTGGCCCGGTCGGCATCTTCGACGGCTTCCTTCGAAGCGTCGTCGCTCTCGTCGTCCTGGGCGTGGTCGTCGTCCGGGTGATCGTCGCTGAACGCCTGCTCGCCGGCCGAATGCTGCTGTTCGCCGTCCTCGTCGGTTTCCGAGATCGCCTTGGTCTTGCGCTCCTCGGGGTCCCGCTCGCGCTCCTCCGGCGGATAGGCGACGTAGGGCAGAGCAACGCCCTCGCGAAAGGCATGCGGCAGGGCGATCGGGAGCGCCAGCTGTTCGGCGAGTTCCGTCGCGCCGGCGGCTTGGCTGCCTGCGTTCGCGGAGGGACCTGTCGTGCCGCCCGTTGAACCGGTGCTTGCCGGTTCGTCGGTGATCGGCGGCCCGGATTTCGTCGCGGCGGCGCTCGCGGCCTCTTTCGCCTGGCTGGCGGATTTTCCGAAAAGCTCCTGGTCGGTCAGCTGCTGCAGCGCCTGCTGTTCCGGCAATTGCCTTGCCGCAACCGGCAGGCCGTCGAGAAGCTCGCTGGTGGCCTCGGCAAGCACTTCCGCGAGCCATATGGTCGTCGCCTCGTTCGCCAGCTTCTCTGCATTCGGCCCGCGAACGCCGTTTTGCTGTTCAAGGCCGCGCTGGGAAAGCCGGGCCAGGGCAGGACCATCGTAAAACACGGGCTGAGACATGCGTCGATCGCCGGCGGCGCTTGCGGTTTGCCGGCCGTCGTCCGGGCGCGTTGCGGATGGGGTCTCCGCTGTCTCGTCGGCCTGGGCGGCTGCAACCTCTGGCGTCCCGCTCTCCGGGAGCTCGGCCGCGTCCCGCGCGGACACCGACGCGGGTGCCGCGTCGAGATCGTTCTCTGGGCTCTGCGATGCATTGTTGCCGGTCTGCGCCGGCGAGGCTTCGGCTTCCGCCGAAAGCATGGTCGGGCCTGGAGTGGCGCCGGAAGTTGCCGTCGAAACCCGCGGTGCATCCGGGTCCTGCGTAGCCGCCTCCGCAGCCATAGCCTCTGGCGACGCTCCGTCGACCGCAGTTTCCTCGCCGGGCTGCGCGGCCTGGCCCTCGGCTTCGGCGGTGGGCACGGAAGTCCCGCCGGATGCTGATGGCGCCGCGTTCGCCGGCTGCGGCAAGATGCTCGGCGCCTGCTCCGCCCCGGCATTCTGCCGATAGGAGCTGACGACGGCTTTTGCCACGAGGTCGCGCTCGAGCAGCTGCGCGGTCTCCAGCTGTATGGCGACGCGGGCAGCATCGGGACCTGCCGGATTGTTGAGGATTTCGGTGAGCAGGCGCAGCGAAATGCCCTTGACGAGCTGGTTGAGCGTGCGCTCGAGAGCCGCCTTTTCGGCCGGATTCATCCCCTTGACCGCCTCGGAAAGGCGTTGGGCATAATCCGCCAATGCTTCGCCTTCGCGGCGAGGGACCTTGATCAGCCTGCCGATGGTTTCGGCGAAGATGGAAAAACCCTGGGCGAGCTGGAGCTGCGCCGAAAGCGAGAGAATGTCCAGCCGCCCCGCCGACATCGGCGAGGAACCGATCAACCCGCTGTTCGCCGCGGTATTGGCCACGTCGATCCGCTGACGCAGCATCGGTTGCTGCGACGGTGTCTGATAGTCAACGAATGAACTGGTACGAACCGGGGGCAGCATCGTCCGCTCCAATGTCTGATAGAGACGATAGGACAGCTCGGCTGAACGGATTCTTGTCTTTTCGCAACGAGCGGCGTTGCGACCGGAACGCCTCATGGCGTCGCCAGTGCCGATACACAGACATGACTGTGGGGCAAAAAGGTTAACAACTCGCTAACGGGCTCCACCTTTCGCTGACAGCTCAGCGAAAATGATCCGTTCCGATGCAGATGAGGGGGAGATTGGGGGTTATTGCAGGATCACGCAGCCAACTTCTTCTTCAACAATTCATAAATCCCGATTTCGTCCACATGCACCGGCACGATGTCGGCATAGGACTTCTCGGCGTTATCGGCTGCAAGCTCCTCGATCGCATTCGCCGCCATTTCATTGGTCGGCGCTTCGTTTTCCGCCGGGAGGCCGTCGGAGGCTTCGTCCTTGCCGGAGCTATCGTCGGAAACGAGGCTGTCGGCAGCGTTGCCGGTATCGGAACCGGCGACCTGTTCGGCGGCGGCAGCAAACAGGGCCAGCAATGCTGTATCGTCCACGGATGTAGCGCCGTCGGCAGCGGGTTCGGCATTCGCCTTGTCGTTCTTCTTTTCGATGACGTCCTGGACCTTCTGGACGTCTTCGAGTTTCTTGCCGGCTTCGGCCGCCTCGATGTCGGCCCGGCGCTCGGCGCGGGTTTCGGCATCTTCGACACGGGTGGGATCGTAGCCCTGTGGACCGAGCTTCAGCTCTTCGAGCGTCTTAGGATCGGCGACATCCTCCAGCCTCTGCACGACGCGTTCGACTTCCGTGTCGAGCTTGCCGCCATTGGCCTTCCGGTTGAGGCCGTCCATCAGGCGCTGGTTGTCGTCGCCGTAAGGGTTCTTGATTGCCGAGAGCAGCGTATCCATCGAGATGCCGATGTCTTCGAGGCCGAGATCTTCGACGAGTTCGCCGATCTCATCCGGCATCATCTCTTTCAGCGCGTCTTCCAGGGCTTTTCCGAGCTTGTAGGACGAGCGCGCTTCGTCGGTATCGATGCCGAGCTTGGCAGCCAGGCGGTCGACGAGTTCGATCTTCAGCTCGTTGGGGTCTGTCTTGGTGACGCCGAAAAGGGCGGAGGTGATCTTGTCGCGGGCGCGCTGGGCATCTTCGCTGGCGCTGATACGGGCTTCGGTAACCGGGTCGCTCTTCTTGCCGGTCCGCTGTTCGTCGTCCTTCTTGCGCTGCTCCTCGATGCTGTCGAGCATCGACTGCATCATGTTGGTCGCGGCAAGCCCATAAGTCTGCTGGGTAGGAAGCAACATGCCCGAATTCCGGTCTCGTCGAGGGGTATACCGCGGGCAAAATTAGATTCGAACAGTTAACGGAACGTTACCGGACAACTACAGGTTA
Source organism: Neorhizobium vignae (assembly GCF_000732195.1). Classification (GTDB taxonomy): domain Bacteria; phylum Pseudomonadota; class Alphaproteobacteria; order Rhizobiales; family Rhizobiaceae; genus Neorhizobium; species Neorhizobium vignae. The sequence continues at coordinate 369,381 of NZ_JNNU01000004.1, read as the reverse complement.
TGCAGCGCTTCTCGGATTGGGGCGGAGGACCTTCGCGGACGTCAGCTATGGGCGAAGATGTCGGCCTCTTCCCAGCCCAGCAGGTCCAGCTTCGCCCGCGTCGGCAGGAACTCGAAACAGGCCTGGGCGAGGTCGGCACGCCTGTCGCGCACCAGGCGGTAGCTCAGCTTGTCGCGGAGCGCATGCAGGTGCAGCACGTCGGAGGCCGCATATTCGAGCTGCGCCGGCGAAAGGACCTCGGCTGCCCAGTCGGATTGCTGCTGGGCCTTGGAAACGTCGACATCGAGCATTTCCTTGAGATTGTCCTTCAGTCCGTGCCGGTCCGTATAGGTGCGGGTCAGCCGCGAGGCGATCTTGGTGCAGAACACCGGCGTCGTGGTCACGCCGAACGTGTGGAAGAGAACCGCGATATCGAAGCGGCCGTAGTGGAAGATCTTCTGGCGCGTCGGATCGGCAAGCATGGAGACGAGGTTTGGAGCCTCGTTCTGCCCGGCAGCGATGCGGATCACGTCTGCAGAACCGTCCCCGGGCGAAAGCTGCACGACGCAAAGCCGGTCGCGGCGGGGCACGAGGCCGAGGGTTTCCGTGTCGATGGCGATCGCCCCCGTATAACGCGCCGCATCCGCTGCCGGAATATCGCCTTCGTGATACCTGATCTCTGCCATGTCCGTCTCCGTCCGTCTATCTGCCGCGAATTCGCTATAAACCACGTTTTTACCGAGGGATATGGTGATCTTCAGGGGACCCAGCAGCAGGCGCCGAAAAAGCCCCATTGAGCGATGGGGTCAGCCTCGGGCATTTGCTCAGCTCTGCGTTCAGTGCATTGCTGCATTGCGGCAGGATGGGTTGGCGTGATTAAACGATTAGCCTATATCTTTGCTCATCGAGCGACGCACTCCTCCTCCCAGTGTTGCTCGATACGGATCGACAACATCCTCCTCCTCCCAGTTGTCGATCAAGTTTAAAGCCTGGCGCACCCTCCTCCCGCGCCAGGCTTTTTCCGTTTCTGGAGCAGGATTTCCCCCTCAGGACGTTGCGTTTTGATTCACGGCAGCCGGGCTGGCTGGCGTCACGTGTGTGTCATGCACCGCCGATATACGAACCTCGCCTTCCCTTTGAATTTTTCGTGAGGTTACTATGCGCAAGATTTTTGCCGCCCTGGTCGTTTCGACCGTGCTTGCCGGCGCCGCCCAGGCCGCCACCGTATATCCGCTGGATCGCGCCACGATCCTCGCCGGCTCCCCCTTCGACTTCAAGGTCGAGTTCACCTCGGTCGTAAAGCCGGAAGACGTCAAGATCACCGTCAACGGCCAGGACTACAAGACCGTCCTCGGCAAGGAAGTCCAGTTCGTCGCGGAAGAGAAGAACAAGGACAAGCTCCTCGGTTCTGCGGTCATCCTGCGCGGTCTGACGCTCGCCAATGCCGGCGACTACAAGGTCGAGATCTCGGCCGGTTCCGAGACCAGGACCGTCACCTGGAACGTCTACGGCACGGGCGCTGCCCCGAAGGCCAAGAACGTCATCTTCTTGCTCGGCGACGGCCTGTCGGTCGCCCACCGCACCGCTGCCCGCATCATGTCCAAGGGGATGACCGAGGGTAAGGCAAACGGCCGCCTCGCCATGGACGACCTCGACCGCATGGCTTTCGTCGGCACCTCGGCCACCAACGCGATCAACACCGACTCGGCCAACACGATGTCCGCCTACATGACCGGTCACAAGACCGCCGTGAACGCGATTGGCGTCTACGCCGACCGTACGCCGGACCCGTTGGACGATCCGAGGGTCGAAACGATCGCCGAAGCCCTTCGCCGCCAGACCGGTAAATCCATCGGTATCGTCGCCACGTCCGAAATCGAAGACGCCACCCCGGCTGCCGTCGTCGCCCACACCCGCAACCGCAACGACAAGGCAGATGTCGTCGGCATGCTTCTCGACGTGAAGCCTGAAGTCGTGCTTGGCGGTGGCTCCGCTTACTTCCTGCCGCAGGCGACCGCCGGTTCGAAGCGCAAGGACGACAAGGACTTTATCAAGCTCTTCAAGGATGCCGGCTACACGCTGGCCACCGACAAGAACGAACTTGCCGCCGGCGCAAACGCCAATGGGCTGCTGCTCGGCCTGTTCCATCCCGGCAATCTGGACGTCACGCTCGACCGCGAGTTCCTGAAGAAGGGTACCGTCGAAAAATATCCGAACCAGCCGGGTCTGGTCGCGATGACCAAGGTTGCTCTCGATCGCCTTTCCAAGGATCAGGATGGTTTCTTCCTGATGGTCGAAGCCTCCTCGATCGACAAGATGTCCCATCCGCTGGACTGGGACCGCGCCGTCGTCGACACCATCGAATTCGACCAGGCGGTCGCGGTTGCCCGCGAGTTCCAGAAGACGCATCCGGACACCCTGATCGTCGTCACCGGCGACCATACCCACGGCGTTTCCATCATCGGCACGGTTGACGACGAAAAGCCGGGCACCGAGATGCGCGAAAAGGTCGGCATCTATGCGGAAGCCGGTTTCCCGAACTACAAGGACGAAAACGGCGACGGTTATCCGGACAAGATCGACGTCTCGCGCCGCCTGTTCCTCGCCGCCAACAACGGCCCTGACCACTACGAAACCTTCCGCCCGAAGATGGATGGCCCGTTCGTTCCGGCCATCCAGAACGAGAAGAAGGAATATGTCGTCAACGAACAGTACAAGAATGTGCCCGGCGCAGTCTTCGTCCAGGGCAATATCCCGAAAAGCGGCGATAGCGGCGTACACTCGGTTGATGACGTCGTCTTGCAGGCGGCCGGCCCCGGTTCGGAAGGGTTCAAGGGCTATATGGAACAAAGCGACATCTACAAGGTGCTCGCCGATACCTTCGCCCTCGGCAGCAAGCAGACCAACTAAGGTCTGTCGCGGGCCGAACCCGTGGTAAAACACCGTTCCCGGCCGAGACTTGGCCGGGAACACCGTTTCAGGAGGTTTCATGGAAAAGCGCTTTTCCCGGGGTTTCAGCCGGCGCAGCTTGCTGGGCCTGGCAGCCGCCGCGCCGCTGCTTGCGGCAGCCCGTGCCGCTGTCGCTGCCGATGACCTTGGTTTCAACGAACTCTATGGCAAATACGGCGTTCTGGGCCTCGAATTTTCCGACAAGGTGAAGAAGCTGGCCGGCCGGGAAGTAGCAATCCGCGGTTTCATGGCGCCGCCGCTGAAGGCCGAGGCCGCTTTCTTCGTGCTGACCGAAGTGCCGATGGCGCTCTGCCCCTTCTGCTCCTCCGATGCGGACTGGCCCGACAACATCATCGTCATCTATCTTCACCGCAAGCAGACATTCACCCAGGCGAATGAAACGATCGAGGTGCGCGGCACCCTTGAGGTTGGCTCTTGGAAGGATCCCGAGACCGGATTTGTCAGCCTTCTGCGGATCCGAGACGCGGCATATCAGGCCGCATGACCATGCTTTTTCTGCATTTGGACAGTCTGGGAAAATCGTTCCCCGGCCTCGACAACCCGGTTTTACTGGTCGATTTCCTGGCGATCGCAGCCGGAGAGCGCGTTGCCGTCACCGGCGGTTCAGGCTCCGGCAAGAGCACTTTCATCAATGTCATTACCGGGCTCGAACGCCCCACTTCCGGAAAGGTCGTCTGGAGCGGCGAGGATATCAGCCGGTTTTCCGAAACGGCGCGCGACCGCTGGAGGGCCGAGCATGTCGGCCTCGTCATGCAGGATTTCCATCTTTTCCCAGGTCTTTCGGCGGTCGAGAACGTGCTCCTGCCGGCGCGGCTGGCGCGTGTCGCCGATACGCCCATGATCGCCCGTGCGCACGATCTTCTCGAAAGCGTCGGGCTTTCCCGCCCGGACCAGAAGATCGAGACCATGTCGCGCGGCGAGATGCAGCGCGTTGCGATTGCCCGCGCGGTCCTGCGCAAGCCGGGCGTGATCGTCGCCGACGAGCCGACGGCCAGCCTCGATGTGGAGGCGGGCGAGGCGGTTGGACGATTGCTGTTCGACATGGCGGCGGAGGCGAAAAGCATGCTGATCGTCGTCTCCCATGACCAGCGGCTGATCGATCGCCTGGATCGCCGCATCACCCTTAGCGCCGGCCGCGTCGTCGCCGACGACCTGCGCGAGGAGGTGGCCGCATGATCCGTTTCATCCTGGCCGATCTGCGCCGTCTCTGGGCCGGCGCCGTCGTCGTCGTGCTGCTCGTGGCGCTTGCCACTGCCCTTGGCGTCACGGTCACGCTGCAGGAGCGCGCCTTGCGGCTCGGCAGCGCCCGCGCCGCCGACAAGTTCGATCTGGTCATCGGCGCGGCGGGCAGCGAAACCCAGCTCGTGCTCTCCTCGATCTTCCTGCAGCCCGCGCCGCTGCCCCTGATGCCGGGCGATGTGCTGGCGAAGCTCTCGAAGGATCCGCGAGTTGCCTGGGTGGCGCCGGTTGGGTTCGGCGATTCCTTTGCCGGCTACCCTTTTGTCGGCACGACCCGCGCGCTGATCGGAAGCACCGTTTCCGGCTTTGCCGAGGGCCGCATGTTCGAGAAGGAGGGCGAGGCGGTGGTCGGCGCTGCCGTGAAGCTGCCGGTCGGTGCCGAAATCAAGCCCATGCACGGCACGGCGCAGATGGGCGGCGAGACCCATGCAGGCGTCGTGTACCATGTGACCGGCAAGCTTCCGCCGACGGGGACGCCCTGGGATCGGGCCATCCTGGTGCCGATCCAGGCCGTCTGGCACGTCCATGGCCTCGGCCACGGGCATGAGCGCCAGGATGAACAGCATCACGAAGGCGAGGTCGCTGCGGCTGACCACCCGGATGAGGATCACGATCATCACGGCGCCATCGATGCGGATGCTGTTATCGACGAGGATTTCGCCTCAGAAGCGCCTGGCCTTCCGGCCGTCCTCGTAAAGCCGAAGACGATTGCCGATGCCTACAAGCTCCGTCAGGAATACCGCAACGGCAATACGCTCGCGGTTTTCCCGGGCGAGGTGCTCACCGGCCTCTATGCGACCCTCGGCGATGCCAGGATGGTTCTGAGCGCCGTCGCAGCCGGCTCGCAAGGCCTGGTGGCGGCCGCGCTGGTTCTCGTCACAGTGACCCATATCGGCCAGCGGCGGCGCCAGATCGGCGCGCTCCGGGCGTTTGGCGCGCCGCGGCTGTCGGTGTTTATGATCGTCTGGCTCGAGCTTTTCCTGCTGGTGGCACTCGGCATCGGCCTGGGCTTCCTGACGGGTCTTGCCGCGGCCCAACTGATCGCCAATGCCTTCACCGTCAAGAGCGGGATCGTCCTGCCGGTCGGCTTCACGGGCGAGGACCTGCGGATGGCGCTGATCCTGCTGACGGTATCGGCCATTCTGGCCGCCGTGCCCGCCATCCTCGCCTATCGCCAGTCGCCCGCGGCAGCGCTCCGGGCCTAAGCCAGCGCCTTGATCGCGGCGATCACTTCGTCCTCGACATCGAGCCCCTGCTCGATCGCCGTCCGGCGCGCGTTCTGGCCGCGCCGCCCGGGCAGCCGCACGCCCTCTTCGGAGGCCATCTCGTGGGCAAGTTCGGCGATCCGCTCGGCCGCTGAAGCCGTACTCGCGGAAGGATCGATGATGATCAGCGTCTGGCCGACCGATGGCGGCGGGCCTTTCTCGTCCATGAACGAGCTTGCCTCATAGGAGAAGTTCGATCCGGTCAGGCCCGCCGAGAGGATTTCCACCATCAGCGCCAGCGCCGCCCCCTTGGCGCCGCCGGAAGGCGCCATCAGGCCCTTGTGAGCCGCGTGCGGATCGGTGGTCGGCTTGCCGTCGGCGTCGAAGGCCCAGCCCTCGGGAATGCTCTCGCCCTTCTGGCGGGCGGCCATGATCTTGCCGGCGGCGACGGTCGAAAGCGCGAGATCGATCACCAGCGGCTCCTCGCCGGCGACCGGGGTCGCAAAGGCGATCGGGTTGGTGCCGAACAGCCGCTTCCTGCCGCCCCAGGCGGCCATGGAGGCCGGCGCATTGGCAAACATCAGTGCCACGAGGCCGAGTTCCGCAAACCGCTCCACGGTCAGCGCCATGACGCCCGCATGGTGCGAACGGTGAATGGCGCCGAGCGCGATGCCCTGTTCCCGGGCGATCGCCGGAAGTTCGGCAACCGCGAGATCGAAGGCCGGATAGGCGTAACCGAGTGCCGCATCGACGACAAGCAACGCCGGCCGCGGCCGGGAAGCTATCGCCTTGGCTTTACCATCGACTTTGCCGGTGCGTGCCTGGCCGATATAGGCGGCAACGCGGCGCAGCCCATGGCCGTATTGCCCGGCAGCTTCAGCTTGCACAAGCGCGTGGGCGACGGAGCGGGCGGTGTCGGCGATAACGCCATTGGCTTCGAATACGCTTCTGACGAGCGTTTCGGCGTCATGGAGAGGGATGTGCATGCTGGATCCAGATCGGTTCAGGGGCGAACACCGCGAGGAAATCAGGCGGTTATTCGCACTTTACCGGCTGGCTGAGCGAACTTGCAACACCGGAGGGCGGCGCAGGGATGGGCGAAGCACGTCGGACAGCCGATGCGACATAGTCATCGATAGACGAGTTGCCCGACGATCCCGCGACCGCCACGTTGCCGATGTTGCCGCTCCCGTCGAAGCTGAAGCGGATCGTCACGACGCCAGTTCCGTTACCAGGGCATTTGCGGGCGTATCGAGCAATTTTCGTCCGCACGCGCGTCATCCACTGCTGCGGCGAGACCGACGAAGAGAAGAGGGTCGTGGAATTCTGGCTCGCTGCCGTGCGGTCCGATTGCCTGGCCTGGATTTTCGCCTCGGCCATGTCCGGACGGGCCTGCTGTTGTTGTTGCTTCGGCTTCTGGATCTTCTTCACCGGTTCCTTTCGGGGTTCCGGCTTTTTTGGCTGTTCCGGCGGCTTTTCCGCGACCGGAGGCGGCAGAGGCCGCATCGCCGGCAACGGCACTTCGACATTCTCCAGCGCTGCCGTCATCTGTTCGTCGACCGGCTTGATCTCCTCGATCGGTTCCGGCGGCGGTTCGGGGATGGTTTCGGCAACCTGGGGCTCCGGCTCCGGCGGGGGCTCCACCACGGGCGGCTGCACCGGTTCGGGCTCGACCGGTTCGGCGACTTCCTGCGGCGGCGGTTCGATCGGCTGCTCGACGGGTTCGGTAACGGGCTCCGGCTGCGGTTCCTCGACAGGCTCCGCCTGTTCGCTCATCACCTGTTCCTGCTCCTGCATGTCAGGAGAGATCTGTTCTTCCTCGGTATTGGCGGCTTCCGGTTCCGGCGCCAGCTCGATCATGATCGCTGCAGGCGGTGCGTTGTCGGCGAGCACCTCGGGTTGTTCGCGCATCAGATAGGCCGCGGCGCCGAAATGCACCGTCAGCATCAGCAGTCCGGCAGCGCCCCACAGCGCCAGCTCGCCGACGCGTCCCCCCGGACCTGTCTGCGAGACGACGAGGCTCATGGATTGCCCCCGGTTGCCGGTACGGCGGGCGCGGCCGCAGGAGCATTTCCAGCGGGCGCCGGCGCGACTGGGGGGGCCGGTGCCGGCAGCGTTTCAAGCCCGACAAGCGCGATCTTGAGGTAGCCGGAATCGCGCAGCAGGTTCATGACCTCCATGAACTGGCCGTAATCGACCGCCTTGTCCGCGCGCAGGAACACGCGGGTGTCCTTCTTGCCTTCCGTCACCCGGTCGAGGGTCGCCGCAAGCTGCTCGCGCGCCACTGCGTCATTGCCGATATTGAGGCTCAGGTCTTCCTTGACCGTCAGGTAGAGCGGCTCGTCCGGCCGTTCGGCGGGCTTTGCGGTTGAGGCGGGAAGATCGACGTTGACGTCGACGGTCGCCAGCGGCGCCGCCACCATGAAGATGATCAGCAGCACCAGCATGACGTCGATGAACGGCGTCACGTTGATCTCGTGATTTTCGGAAAGCTCGTCGCCGTGCTGTTCGCGGATGCCGCCGGCCATGTCAGCCTCCTGCCACCAGCGAGACCGGCGCCTTGCGGCTGCCCGGAGGAACCTTGCGGAAATCGAGGTCGCGGCTCACCAGTCGCTCCACACCCGACGCGGCATCCGCCAGCAGTTGGCGATAACCGGTGATCGAACGGGCGAAGACGTTGTAGATGACAACCGCCGGAATGGCCGCAACGAGGCCGATCGCGGTCGCAAGCAGCGCTTCCGCGATGCCGGGCGCAACGACGGCGAGGTTGGTGGTCTGCGATTCCGAAATGCCGATGAAGGCGTTCATGATACCCCAGACCGTGCCGAACAGGCCGACGAACGGCGCCGTCGAACCGATCGTCGCAAGCACGCCGGTGCCGCGCGACATGCGTCGGCCGGCATAGGCCTCGATGCGGGAAAGCGCCGAGCCGACCCGTTCCTTCACGCCGTCGCCATGGGCATGGTCGAGTGCGGCTTCTGAAAGCTGCATTTCTTCGGCCGCGGACCGCAGCATCAGCGCGGCGGGACCGCCGCGGCCACCGGCGCCGCCGACGGCTTCCGAAAGCGTGCGGGAGGTGCGGATGATCTTCAGCGTGCGGGCGGCGCGGGCGCGGGCGCCTGCAAGCTCCAGCGTCTTCGCGAGCCAGACCGTCCAGGTAACCAGCGAGGCAAACGCGAGCCCGATCATCACGCCTTTGACGACCAAGTCGGCCGCCATGAACATTCCCCAGGGCGAAAGGTTATGCGGCAGGTCCGAACGCTGCTCAGGCTCCAGGAACTGGGTGAACATGTCGATCGGCTGGCGCGCCGCCGGTGCCTGGGCTGGCGCCTGGGCCGGGCTTGCCGACGCGGGCTGGGCGTTGTTGCTCGCCGGTGCTCCCGTCGGAACGGTGGGTTGCGACGCGGAGGCTTCCGGCTGCGGGGCAGCGGGATTGGTCGGCTGCGCGGCGGGCGGTGCCGCGGTCTGCAAGGCCGCCGGCTCGTTCGGCGCCGTGCGGGAGGTTGTCGGCGCTGCCTGCGCGGCAGGAGCGGGGAGCGCCTGGGTTGGCTGCGCACCGGAAGGTGAGGCCGCCTGTGGCGAGGGCGGTGCTTGGATCGACGCATCCGGTGCAGGCGCCTGCGCCATCACCGCCGAAGCCGTCAGTGCCACGGCCGCGAGAACGATCGGGAACCGGCTCCTGATTGGCTGGCGCATCGAAAAGGCGGGCTTCAGGGCAGCAGGCATGGCAGGCGATACTCCGGACTATTCGGCATCGCGGACGGCGCCCCGGGGGCACTGGTCGACAATGACGGAAACGGGACACCGGAACGCCGCCGGCGACTGCCGCCGGGTTCCCGATGTTGCAGCTACCGGATAATAAACATGAGTAGAAATGGCAACTATAAATCTGCGGGATGCCGATCAAATTCACGCGCATCGGGGCAATTGCCCCGTTTGCGGATGACATGAGCGTTCCGTTACCCGGAGAATCAAGCAGTTGGACGCGCTCAGCGCGCCAGCCAGCCGCCATCGACCGGCAGCACGACACCATGCACATAGTCGGATGCCGGCGAGGCAAGGAATACGGCGGCTCCCCCGAGCTCTTCCGGCTGACCCCAGTGTCCGGCAGGAATACGGCTGAGGATCGCCGCGTTACGGTCCGGATCGTCGCGCAGCGCCTCAGTATTGTTGGTCGAGAAATAGCCGGGTGCGATGGCATTGACGTTGATGCCCTTGGCCGCCCATTCGCAGGCGAGCAGCCGGGTCAGGCCGGCGAGGCCGCTTTTCGAGGCAGTATAGGAAGGGATGCGGATGCCGCCCTGGAAGGAGAGCAGCGAGGCGATGTTGACGATCTTGCCGCTCTTGCCTTCGGTGATCAGCCGGCGTGCAAACGCCTGGGAAAGGAAGAACACGGTCTTCAGGTTCACGTCCATCACCGCATCCCAGTCGGCCTCGGTGAAGTCGATCGCATCGGCCCGGCGGATGATCCCGGCATTGTTGACGAGGATATCGGCACGCCCGGTCCAGGCGACCGTTTCGCTGATGATCCGATCGACTGGTTCGAGCGACGAAAGATCCGCCTGGATCGAAAGGCTGCGGCCGCCCGCCGCGCTGACCGCTGCTTCCGTTTCGGCCATGGAGGAGCGTCCGACCAGTGCCACATCCGCGCCGGCCTGCGCCAGCGCCACGGATATCGCCTGGCCGAGGCCCGTATTGGCGCCGGTAACGATCGCCGTCTTACCCGTCAGGTCGAATGAAATCGGCATGCTGTCCTCCTCGGAAACTGAAAATGCGGATAGGGTAGATGCTTACCGTCGCGAGCTCTCCGGTAGAAGCTGAAAATTTTTGCCACGCCGCAGGTCGATGCCGAAAGCGGGTAAAAGCGTTGAATCTCCGGCGCGCTACCGGCGGCGTATCAGGCTACGAACAAAGCTGATATAACGTTCAGCCGTTGCGTCGTCGGGGAAAATCCGCCGGGACAAAAGCAGATGCCTGCCGTCGTAGAAAAGAACCAGCTAGTTGCCCAGCGGCATCAGCTTCCTGAGCCGTTTCGTATCCAGTTCGATCAGCAGGCCGTCGCCCCGTGCCCGGACGATAGCGGGTCCGAATTCCGCCCTGATGGAGCGAATTTCGCGCCAACCATGAGCGGAGATGGGCCGGCCTGCCTGAACCTCTTTGCCAGGGCATTGTAAAACCCCAGCAATCCCATCAGCTTTTGCCGCCTCTCGAAATGGTATTGCACGACAAGATCGATGTCCGCGAGTTCAGCGTCGGAAATCACATACTCAAAACGACCAGGAGCCGTCCGCGAATGTCACGGACGGCTCCTGTAATTGTTCGGGCAGTTCGCCTGTCGTCACAGCGTGCGCGTGATATGCTCCACGCGGAAGCATTCGATGACGTCGCCCGCGCGCATGTCTTCGTAATTCTCGAACGCCATGCCGCATTCCTGGCCCATCGGCACTTCGCTGACTTCGTCCTTGAAGCGCTTGAGCGTCTTGAGCTTGCCTTCGTGGACAACGACGTTGTCGCGGATAAGGCGGACGCCCGCTCCACGCTCGACCTTGCCCTCGACGACACGGCAACCGGCGACCTTGCCGACCTTGGTGATGTTGAACACTTCCAGGATCTCGGCATTGCCGATGAAGGTTTCGCGACGTTCCGGAGACAGGAGGCCCGACATCGCTTGCTTCACGTCATCCACCAGATCGTAGATGATGTTGTAGTAGCGGATTTCGAGACCTTCGCGTTCAGCCGCGGTTCGTGCCTGCGGGTTGGCGCGGACATTGAAGCCGATGATCGCCGCATTGGATGCCTCGGCAAGCGAGATATCCGATTCGGTGATGCCGCCGGCACCCGAATGAACGATGCGGGCACGGACCTCGTCGGTGCCGAGCTTGTCCAGTGCGCCGATGATCGCTTCGATCGAACCCTGCACGTCACCCTTGATGACCAGCGGGAATTCCTTCAAGCCGGTATTCTGGAGCTGGCTCATCATCTGTTCGAGCGAACCGCGCTGTCCGGACTGGCGGGCAGCCGCCTTGTCGCGGGCAAGCCGCTGGCGGTATTCGGAAATCTCGCGGGCACGGCTTTCGCTCTCGACCACGGCGAACCTGTCGCCGGCGGCCGGGGTGGCGGAAAGGCCGAGCACCTCGACCGGCATGGCAGGACCGGCTTCCTTCACATGGTCGCCCTTGTCGTTGACGAGCGCGCGAACGCGGCCCCACTGGTCGCCGGCGACGATGATCTGGCCGGGCTTCAGCGTGCCCTTCTGGACGAGCACGGTCGCAACCGCGCCGCGGCCACGGTCGAGCTGGGCTTCGATGACGATGCCTTCGGCCGTCCGGCTCGGATCGGCCTTGAGGTCGAGGATTTCGGCCTGCAGCAGGATGGCCTCGAGCAGCTTGTCGAGATTGACCTTGTTCTTGGCCGACACTTCGACGTCGAGCACTTCACCGCCGAGCGATTCCACGAACACTTCGTGCTGCAGAAGCTGCTGGCGAACCTTGTCCGGGTTGGCTTCGTGCTTGTCGATCTTGTTGATCGCCACGATGATCGGAACACCCGCTGCCTTGGCATGGGCGATGGATTCGATCGTCTGCGGCATCACGCTGTCGTCGGCTGCGACCACCAGGATTGCGATATCCGTCGCCTGAGCACCACGGGCACGCATGGCCGTGAAGGCGGCGTGGCCGGGGGTGTCGATGAAGGTGATCTTCTGGCCGTTGTGCTCCACCTGATAGGCGCCGATATGCTGGGTGATGCCGCCGGCTTCGCCGGAGACAACGTTGGCATGGCGGATGGCGTCGAGCAGCGAGGTCTTGCCGTGGTCGACGTGACCCATGATGGTGACGACCGGCGGGCGAGAAACCATTTCGCCTTCGTCGTCGGCAACGTTGAAGATGCCTTCCTCGACGTCGGATTCGGAGACGCGCTTGACGGTATGGCCGAATTCGCCGGCGATGATTTCGGCGAGGTCGGCGTCGATGACGTCGCCCGGCTTCATCATCTGGCCTTCCTTCATCAGGTACTTGATGACGTCGACGGCGCGTTCGGACATGCGCTGCGACAGTTCCTGGATGGTGATGGTTTCCGGCAGGATGACTTCGCGCATGACCTTTTCGCGCGTTTCCTGCATCTGGCTGCGGCGGAACTTCTCCTGCCGGCGGCGGGTCGCGGCCATCGAACGGCCACGGGCATTGCCGTCGTCGTCCGTGCTGACCGTGGTCACCGTCAGCTTGCCGCGGCGGCGTTCGTCTTCGGTCTTCGGGCGAGCCGGAACCTTGGCGGGAGCAGCGACGGGGACACGGCCTCGGCCGGGCGCGCCGCGCGGCGGGCCGCGATCTTCGTCTTCTTCGTCAGCGCCCTTGCGGCGGCCGGCAACCGGCAGTGCCGCAGGTGCGGCGCCGGGAGCTGCAGGCCGGGGAGCCTGGGGACGTGCTTCTCCGGGACGGCCGGCAGGGGCTCCAGCGGCGCGCTCGGCCGGCTTTTCGGCAACCGCGGGTGCAGGCCCCTCAGCCGGGGCCGGGGCCTCGACCGGCTCGACCTTGGGTTCGGCGGCGCGGCGGGCAGCCTCGGCGGCTTCCTCGATCTTGCGGCGTTCTTCCTCGACCTGGCGTCGTGCCTCGTCTTCGGCGCGCTGCTTGGCCTCGATGACCTCACGCGCCTGCGCTTCCATCAGAGCGCGGCGACGGGCTTCCATCTCGCCGGCGGAAAGATCGTGCAGGACGGCGCCGCCCTGACGCTGCTGTGGACGCTGCGGCTGGCTTGATTGCTGCGGACGCTGCGGCTGGTTGGGCTGCTGCGGGCGTTGCGGCTGATTGGATTGCGGCGGGCGCTGGTTCTGCTGCGGCCGTGCGTTCTGCGAGCCCGGCTGGTGGACACGCGGCGCGGGAGCGGCCGGTTGCTGCGGCTGCGGCGGACGCTGGGGAGCGACCGGCTGCGCAACGGCCTCTACCACCCGCGGCGCGGGCGCCGGGGCTACAGGCGTGATTGCAGGCTTTTCGTCCAGCGGCCGGGTCGGCCGCCGCTTCACTGTTTCGACGACGACGGCCTTGGTGCGGCCGCGACCCATGTCCTGGCGGACGGTACCCTGGCTCATCCCAGATGGCTTCAGTGTAAGGGTCTTCTTTACGCCGAGTGTCTTATCGTCTTTGTTGTCGGTCATTCCGTTCCTGTTCCTTCGGACAGGAACGGATGGAAGCCATCAGAACCCGTCGTTTAATCCGTACATCCAAAATGGCGGCCGGCATTCGCCGGTGACCGCGTCATAGTTTTCGCTGGCCAGCGCCGCCATCTGCTCCGGATTGACCGACATCGCGGTACCTTTCGAGCATGGTTGCGCGCTTCACTACACCCTCACCCGCCTGCCCTGCAAGCGCGCAAGCATGGATAAAAGCATTCTGGCCCATCACTTCGTCCAATTCCGCGCTCGTAAAGAGCGAAAAGGACGGAATGTCTTCCCCGGTATTCGAACCGAGCTTCCAGGCCTTGCGGGCCTGGTCGATTTTCCTCACTCCATCGGCGGCCGCATCGGCCGCATGGAACACTGCGAGCGCCGCACCTGAGCGCACGGCGGCATCAACCTTCGTCGCACCGGTGACGAACTGGCTCGCCTTGCGCGCCATGTTCATCATGCCGACGAGATCGGCGGCGAGCAGGCGATCCACCAGCGCGCCGAGATCCGCATCCGCCTTCGCCTCGGCCTTGAGGGCCCGGGCGAAAAGCTTTTTCTGGACCGCCCGGTCGACGAGCGACCGTTCAGCCTTGATCCAGCAGCCACGGCCTGGAAGCTGACGCTTCAGGTCGGGAACGACCTGGCCGTTTGGGCCGGCCACAAAGCGGATCAGCGTTTCCGGCGATCCCGCCTCGCGGGTGACAATGCAGGTACGGTCGTTCACGACGATCTCGCCCAGGTCATCGTCGACAGGTCCGTCATCGTTCTCGTCCGGCTCATTCGCGAGCGGGATCATTCCTGCTCAACGGCGTCCGCCTCCTCCGCTTCAGCTTCCGGCTCGGCGGCACCCTTTGCGAGATCTTCCTCGGTGATCCAGCCTGCCGACAGGCGGGCCTGGACGATCATGTTCTCGGCTTCGACGCGGGAAATGTCGAACTTCGAGAACAGGCCCTCGAACTTCTTCGTCACGCCGTCCTTGCGTTCGCTCCAGCCGACGAGGTCGTCGGCGGCGCAGCCGGCAAAGTCCTCGATCGTCTTGATGCCGTCTTCGCCGAGCGCGACGAGCATCTGGCCGTTCAGGCCGTTGATCTGGCGCAGTTCGTCTTGGACGCCGAGCTCCTTGCGCTTGGCGTCCATCTCGCCTTCGATCCGTTCCAGGTATTCGCGGGCGCGGGTCTGGATTTCGGTTGCGGTGTCTTCGTCGAAACCGTCGATCGAGGAGATTTCGTCGAGATCGACGTAAGCCAGTTCCTCGACCTGCGCAAAACCTTCCGAAGCCAGCACCTGGCCGACCATTTCGTCGACGTCGAGGGCCTCCATGAAGAGGTTGGTGCGCTCGTTGAATTCCTTCTGGCGGCGCTCGGACTCTTCAGCTTCCGTCATGATGTCGATGTCCCAGCCGGTCAGCTGCGACGCGAGACGGACGTTCTGGCCGCGGCGGCCGATGGCAAGCGACAGCTGCTCGTCCGGAACCACGACTTCGATGCGCTCCGCATCCTCGTCGAGAACCACCTTGGCGACTTCGGCCGGCTGCAGCGCGTTGACGATGAACGACGCCGGATCCTGGGACCACGGAATGATGTCGATCTTCTCGCCCTGCAATTCGCCGACGACGGCCTGGACGCGCGAACCACGCATACCGACGCAGGCGCCGACCGGATCGATCGACGAGTCGTTCGAGATCACGGCGATCTTGGCGCGCGAACCCGGATCGCGGGCGACCGACTTGATCTGGATGATGCCGTCGTAGATTTCCGGCACTTCCATGGTGAACAGCTTCACCATGAACTGCGGATGGGTACGCGACAGGAAGATCTGCGGGCCGCGCTGTTCGCGACGGACATCATAGACGTATGCGCGGACGCGATCGCCATAACGCATGTTCTCGCGCGGGATCATCTCGTCGCGGCGGATGATGCCTTCGCCGCGGCCGAGGTCGACGATGACGTTGCCGTATTCGACGCGCTTGACGGTGCCGTTGATGATTTCGCCGACGCGGTCCTTGAACTCGTCGAACTGGCGATCACGCTCGGCTTCACGCACCTTCTGGACGATGACCTGCTTGGCCGACTGGGCGGCGATGCGGCCGAAATCCATCGGCGGCAGCGGATCGGCGATGAAGTCGCCGATCTTGGCATCGACGTTGCGGTCGAGCGCCAGTGCCAGCGGGATCTGCGTGCCGTAGTCCTCGGCGTGCTCGACGACTTCCAGCAGGCGCTGGAGGCGGATTTCACCGGTCTTGGAATTGATGTCGGCGCGGATATTGGTTTCCGAGCCGTAGCGGGAGCGGGCAGCCTTCTGGATGGCGTCGGCCATCGCAGCCAGCACGATCTCGCGGTCGATGACCTTTTCGCGCGCCACTGCATCCGCGATCTGCAGAAGTTCAAGCCGGTTCGCACTCACTGCCATTGTCGTTGGTCTCCGTAGGTCAAACGATGAGGCCTTTCCTGGGGAAAGGCACAAGTCTCTGTTCGGTTTATTCGTCTTCTGCTTCTTCGTTCTGGTTTGCGGCCTGCGCCTTGGCGAGCTTGTCGGCCCGAAGCGCGTCGCGGATCAGATCGTCGGTCAGAATGAGCTTTGCCTCGGCCAGTGCCGAAAACGGGATCGTCACCCGCGGTTCCTCGCCATAGGCGACCTGATCCCGCTCGATCGTGAAACCGTCCGTATCGCTTTCGATGATCCTGCCGCGGAACCGCTTGCGGTTGTCGATCATGATCGACGTTTCGCATTTGACCAGGTGGTTCAGCCAGCGGGTAAAATCCGACTTGCGGACCATCGGGCGGTCGATGCCCGGCGAGGACACTTCCAGATGATACTCCCGATCGATCGGATCTTCTACATCCAGGACCGGCGAAATCGCGACGGATACGGCCTCGCAGCCCTCGACGTCCATGGTGCCGTCGTTGCGCTCGGCCATGATCTGCAGCGTCGCGCCGTTCTGGTTCAGCATCCTCACACGCACCAGGCGATAGTCCATGGCGGTCAGGACTGGCTCGATGATTTCGGCGACCCTCAGGTCAAGCCCGGTCTCGATGATGAGCCGCGGCTCGTATTCGGTTTGCGGCATAAGCTCTCCGGCAATCATTGCCCCATAGCTGGGCCCAATGTCTGGGTTACAGTGATCGCCTAACAAAAAAGAGCGGGTCCGGTGGGGCCCACTCTTCATCGGACGATCAAGAATATGGGGTGCATATACGCTTTCAGCCCCCCGAATGCAAGAGTCGCATATTCCGGCGCTTTGGCGACTGGAATTTGGTTCCGCCAGGTCTATAACCGTTCGGGACGACGCATGAAAAGAACGAGGACAAAGTGCCCGATCGGATATCGACCCTGGCTCCCTTCAGGCACCAAACCTTCAGAACGATCTGGATCGCCAGCCTCGCCTCCAATTTCGGCAGCCTGATCCAGGCGGTCGGTGCGGCGTGGATGATGACCTCGATCACCGATTCCGAGGACATGGTCGCGCTGGTCCAGGCCTCGACGGCGTTGCCGATCATGCTCTTTTCGCTGATCGCGGGCGCGCTTGCCGATAACGTCAACCGCCGCACCCTGATGCTGACGGCGCAGTTCTTCATGCTCACCGTCTCGCTCACCCTGACGGTCTTCGCCTATCTCGACCTGCTGACGCCCTGGCTGCTTCTGGCTTTCACCTTTCTGCTCGGCTGCGGCGTGGCGCTCAACAATCCTGCCTGGCAGGCCTCTGTCGGTGATATGGTGCCTCGCGAGGTCCTGCCGGCGGCGGTGACGATCAATAGCGTTGGCTTCAACATCACTCGCAGCGTCGGTCCTGCGATCGGCGGTGCGATCGTCGCGGCTGCGGGTGCCGCGGCCGCGTTCGCTGCCAATTCGATGAGCTATTTCGCTCTGATCTATGCCTTGATCCGCTGGAAACCGGAAAGCCGCGACAATGCGCTGCCGCGCGAGACGCTTATGCGGGCGCTTTCGGCCGGTCTCGGCTATGTCCTCATGTCGCCGAACATTCTCAACGTGCTGTTCCGCGGCCTTGTCTTCGGTCTTTCGGCGAGTGCTGTCCTGGCGCTTCTGCCGATCGTCGCCCGCGACCTGGTCTCCGGCGGCCCGTTGACCTACGGCATCATGCTCGGCGCCTTCGGGGTCGGCGCGATCGCCGGCGCCATGGGCAATTCGCGGCTGCGCGAAAAGCTGTCGAGCGAGTCGATCGTCCGCCTGTCCTTTCTGGGTTTTGCCGCGAGCGCCGCGATCATCGCCATGAGTTCAAGCACGCTGCTGACCGCGATCGTCCTGCTCGTGCCTGGCGCCTGCTGGGTTCTGGCTTTGTCGCTGTTCAATACGACGGTGCAGCTGTCGACGCCGCGCTGGGTGGTCGCCCGCGCGCTTTCCTTCTATCAGACGGCGACGTTCGGGGGCATTGCCGGCGGAAGCTGGGTGTGGGGTATCCTGTCCGATACGTTCGGCGTCTCGATCGCGCTGACACTGTCGAGCCTGGTCATGCTGCTTGGCGCTCTGGTCGGCATGCGCCTGCCGCTGCCGCAGTTCAGCGATGCCAATCTCGATCCGCTCAACCGCTTCAACGTGCCGATGCTGAGCCTCGACCTGCAGCCGCGCAGCGGACCCATCGTCTCCCTGGTGGACTATACCATCGCCGACGAGGACGTGCCGGAGTTCCTGACGCTGATGTCGCAGCGACGCCGTATTCGCATCCGCGATGGCGCTCGGCAATGGGCGCTGATGCGCGACCTGGAACATCCGGAAATCTGGACGGAGACCTATCACACCGCCACCTGGGCCGACTATGTGCGCCACAACCAGCGCCGCACCCAGGCGGATGCCGAGGTCTGGGACGCGATCCGCATTCTTCATCGCGGCGAAGAAGGCCCTCGCGTCCACCGGTTGATCGAGCGTCAGACAATCCCGCCGAGCGACGACATTTTCCACAAGTCGCCGCCCGACCTGCACCACTAGATCCGATGTTTCCCTTCCGAAAAGCCTGCCGCTCCGACCTTCCCGCTATCATCGACCTGCTAGTGGACGATATGCTGGGCCAGTCCCGCGAAGTCGTTTCCGATCCGATAGATCCACGCTACGAACAGGCCTTCGCGGCGATCGCGGCCGACCAAAATCAGCTTCTGGCTGTTGCCGTAGACCGAGAAGACAAGATCGTCGGCTGCCTGCAGCTTTCCTTCATTCCTGGTCTGTCGCGCACCGGCATGTGGCGCGGCCAGATCGAGAGCGTGCGAGTTGCCGCGAGCGAGCGCGGCACCGGCCTGGGATCGCAGTTCATCGAATGGGCGGTGGAAAGGGCCTCAGAGCGCGGATGCCAACTGGTGCAGCTCACGTCCGACAAGGGCCGGCCGGATGCCATCCGTTTTTACGAGAAGCTTGGCTTCACTGCGAGCCATGAGGGGCTGAAGCGCAGCCTCTGACTACCGGATTTTTCCCTTGAGCGACGGATCGGGGAAGCAGGTCGGGGCAATGCCGTTCTTCGCCTGCCAGTCCCCGAGCGAACGGCGGGTCTTGTAGCCGGGCAGGCCGTCGACATTGCCGACATCGTATCCCTTGGCGACCAGTGCCTTCTGCATGGCGAGCACGTCGGAGCGCAGCATCTTGCCGACATCGCCCCAGGGTGCCTGGAAAGGTCCTGCGCCCGAGGCGATCCGGTCGGCCAGGTTGCCGATGAACAGCGCGTAGAGGTCGGAATTGTTGTATTCCTTGATCACGTAGAAATTCGGCGTCACCACGAATTCCGGCCCGTTGCGCCCCGCCGGCACCAGCATCATGCCGTCCGCCTTGAGGTCGGCTGCGGGAAACGCCTTGCCGGAAATGCGGGTGATGCCGGTTGCCGCCCAGGCCGAGATCGGCTTGGCGAGATCCGGCCCTTCCTGCGCGCAGGAAACCTTTGCGGGAATCGTCACTTCGAACCCCCAGTCGCGGCCGCGCTGCCAGCCTTCCTTCTGCAGGTAGTGGGCGATCGAGGCAAGCGAATCCGGCACCGAGTTCCAGATGTCGGGACGGCCGTCACCGTCGAAATCGACGGCATATTTCAGGTAGCTCGACGGCATGAACTGCGGCTGGCCGAGCGCACCCGCCCAGGACCCCTTCATCGTCGCCGCATCGACATCGCCCCGCTCGATCATCTTCAGCGCCGCGATCAGCTCTTCGCGGAACATGTCCTTGCGGGTCGACATGAAGGCCTTGGTCGCCAGAACCTGAACGGCGGAATAGGGCAGCCGTGCCTTGCCGAAACCGGATTCGCGACCCCAGATGGCGACGAGGATCTCACCCGGCACGCCATAAGCCGCCTCGATCTTCTTCAGCGTCGTCGAATAGGTTGAGGCAAGCCCGCGACCGGTTTCTGCCAGCCCCTGCAGTCGCTTTTCTGAAAAATAGGCGCCGGGAGAGGAAAATTCGGCCTGGCTCTGGTCCTGCTGCTTCGGCGGGGTGGCCCCCGGCGGCACGAGGTCCGGCAGGTCCCAATTGAGCGTCACGCCCTGGAAGGCAGCCTTCAGCGTCTTCTCGGAAATCCCAGCTTTCCTCGCCACCGGTCCTAGATCGCCGGCGATCCATCGCTGGAACTGCTTTTCGACATCGGGGCGGTTCTGCGCGAGCGCGGGGAGGGGGAGGAGGGTTGTGACTATGGCGAAAACCAATGCGGCCGCTCGCCTGGAGACACCCCCCTCTGTCCTGCCGGGCATCTCCCCCTCAAGGGGGGAGATCGGGTGGGGCTGGCGCCTTGCCCAGATCACAGCAAGCGATTGGAAGAGGCGCAGCATACGTTGCTTGATTGAGGCAGGCGCGGGATTCCCAGTAGGAAGCGAAGGTCGTGCCTCTTGCCGATCTCCCCCTATGAGGGGGAGATGGCCGGCAGGCCAGAGGGGGGTGAGCTTGCTCATCGTGATCCTCTTCAAACGCTAAATCGCCGTCCGCGCCCGAAGCGCCGCCGTCAGCGTCCCCTCGTCGAGATAATCGAGCTCCCCACCCACCGGCACGCCATGCGCCAGCCGGGTGATCTTGACGTCGATCCCCGAAAGCTGGTCGGTAATATAGTGGGCCGTGGTCTGCCCTTCGACGGTCGCGTTGACGGCGATGATGATCTCGCGGATGACACCCTCGTTCACCCGGTCGATCAGCCCGCGGATATTGAGGTCGTCGGGGCCGATGCCGTCGAGCGGCGACAGCGTGCCGCCGAGCACGTGATAGGCGGTGTTCATCGCGCCCGTCCGCTCCAGCGCCCAGAGGTCGGAGACGTCTTCGACGACGATCAGCATCGTCTGGTCGCGGCGGATATCGGTGCAGACTGTGCAGGGGTCGACGGTATCGACATTGCCGCAGCGCGAGCAGATCTTCACCTTGTCATAGGCTTCGCCCATCGCGCTCGAAAGCGGCCCGAGAAGCTGTTCCTTCTTCTTGATGAGATGCAGCGCCGCACGGCGTGCCGAACGGGGCCCGAGGCCCGGGACCTTTGCCAGAAGCTGGATGAGTTTTTCGATTTCGGGGCCGGTGACTCGCTTTGCCATGTTCTCCCTTTAGCCCATATGCTTGAAAAACGGAATCGCGGAAGGACCGCTCATGAAACTTCTCGCCATCTGCCTCGGCCGCCCGGAAAAGCTGCCGGGCAAGAGCTTCAAGACCGGCATCTACAAGTCGGCCGTCAATGCCGCCGTCATGATCGACAGCCTCGGCCTCGTCGGCGATGCGGTCTGCAACACCAAACACCACGGCGGCGAGGATCAGGCGATCCTGCTTGAAGGGTCGCTGACACTGGACTGGTGGGCGGCCGAACTCGGCCGCGATCTTGCGCCCGGCACGTTCGGCGAGAACCTGATCGTCGAAGGCCTCGACAACCGCGATGTCGCCGTCGGTGACCGTTTTCACATAGGCGAAGTCGTGCTTGAGGCGACGTGCGCCCGCTCTCCCTGCAACACACTTGCGGTGAAGATGGGTGATCCGAAATTCCTGAAAACCTATATGAGTGCCGCCCGCCCCGGCATCTATTGCCGGGTCATCAAGCCCGGCACGGTTTCTGCCGGCGAGCCCGCCCGCCACGAACTTTATGCCGGCGAGCGCGTGACGATCGCGGAAATGCTGGCGGCGGTCGGCAAAAACCTGTCGGAGGCTGAAAGAGCCCGTTTTCTCGGCGCCCCGATCGGTCGCCGCTGGAGGCCGGTGTTCGAGACCTAGCGGGCCGCGATCGCCGCCGCGGCACTCGCCATGGCGCCGGCCGAAACCCGGTTGGCGATCTTCAAGGCCCGGGGGCTCTTCAGGAACTGACGGGCCCTGGCGGCGAGCAGCACCCAGGCAAGGTCGACGACGACGAGCACCAGGAACATCGCGGCGACCAGTTCCAGCCAGCCGGTCAGTGTCACGCCGCCGAGATCGATGATCGAAGGCAGCAGCGCCACATAGAACATCATGATCTTCGGGTTGCCGAGCGTCACGGTAAGGCCGGCAAAAAACATCTTCAGCACGGAGCGATTTTCCGGGAGCTCTTCTCCGGAACCGGCAGGCTTTGTGAACCACATCTTCCATGCGAGATAGAGGAGGTAGGCGACGCCGATCCACTTGATGGCCACGAAGACGGCATGGAAGCTTTCGGCGATGGCGGCAAGGCCTGCCACCGCAAACGAAAGCCATATGGCCTCGCCGACCCACATCGCCGCGAGAAACGGCAATACGTCGCGATAACCCTTGGACAGAACGCGCGCCACGAGCGCAGCTATGCTGGGGCCAGGCGAACCTGCGGCGACGAAAAGTGCCGCTGCGAAAACCAGAAGTGACGTCAACGTCATCGGAACCTCCCTATTCCGTCGACCAGGATCAGAACGGCATCTTGAAGCCCGGCGGGATCGGCAGGCCGGCCGTCAGTTCCTTGGTCTTTTCGGCGGCGATCGCCTCGGCACGTTCCTTGGCCGCCTTGTGGGCGGCGACGATCAGGTCTTCGAGGATCTCGATATCGTCTTCCTTGAACAAGGACGGATCGATCTTGAGGCCGAGCATATCGCCCTTGCCGTTGAGCCGCACGGTCACCAGCCCGCCGCCGGACGTGCCTTCGACGTCGAGAGCGGCGATTTCCGCCTGCATCTGCTCCATCTTGGCCTGCATTTCCTTGACCTTGCCCATCATGCCCATGATGTCGCGCATCTGTCTCGTCCTCTTCTCTTATAGTTCGATGTCGTCGCCGGGCAGGATGTCGCCCTCTTCGGATTCCGCGGTTGCTGCCGCCGGCAGGTCCTCGGCCTCGCTGTCATCCTCTTCCGTCACCCGGATACGCACGTCGGTGATCCGTGCGCCCGGGAACTGGGCAAGGATCGCTGCCACGTCCGGATCGGCGCGGGCGTCGGTGAACTGCGCTTCCCGCACGCTCTTTTCCGATTCGACCAGGGTCGGCTCGCCGGCCTCGTTGCTGAGCGTCACCCACCAGGTGATCCCGGTCCATTCCTCCAGCCGCGCCTTCAGGTCGCCGGCAATGGTCTTCGGTGCGTCGCCGGAAAGATTGATCTCCAGCCGGCCCGGCTCGAGCTTCACCAGCCGCACGAAATTGCGCAGCAGCGCCTTCAGCCGCGGGTCGCGGTTCTTGGAGCAGAGATCGGCGATGTCCGATATCGAATTGACCGGAACCTTCGGCACCGGCTTTTCAGCGGGCTGTTCTTCGGTGCGGCCGACGGGCATGTCCCGCGGCATCGTGTTTGGCACGGCCTGCAGCATGGCGGTCGGACCGCCGGCCGGAATACGCGGCGCCGACATCTCGGTGCCGCGCGCATTGACCGGCGATTGCGGCGGAGAAACCGGGCGCCCGCCGCCATTGCCGTTCGGAACCGGCGCACGCTGGCCATCGCCGTTGGAAAAATCCGCAAGCCGGCGCGCGGCATCTTCCGGCGAGGGAAGATGGGCCGCATGCGTCAGCCGGATCAGCACCATTTCGGCCGCACCCGCCGGGCGCGAGGAATTTTCGACTTCCGGAATGCCCTTCAGCAGCATCTGCCAGATGCGCGACAGGGTGCTCACCGCCACGCCGTCCGCAAATTCCCGGCCCCGCACGCGCTCCACTTCGCTGATCGAAGGATCGCTGGCGGCATCCGGGATATATTTGAAACGGGTGGTCAGATGGGTGAAATCGGCAAGGTCGGTCAGGACAACGACCGGATTGGCGCCCGCTTCGTATTGCGCGGTGAATTCAGAAAGCGCCGCCGTCACGTCGCCGCGCACGATATGCTCGAACAGGTCGACGATGCGGGCTCGGTCGGCAAGCCCCAGCATGCCGCGCACGGTTTCGGCCACCACGCTGCCGCCGCCATGGGCGATCGCCTGGTCGAGCAGCGACAGGCCGTCGCGCGCCGAACCTTCGGCGGCACGGGCGACCATGGCAAGCGCCTCCTGTTCCGCCGGAACGCCTTCCTTTTCGAGGATCGTCGTGAACAGCCCGACCAGATCGGCGGCACTGATGCGGCGCAGGTCGAAGCGCTGGCAGCGCGACAGAACCGTGATCGGAACCTTGCGGATTTCGGTCGTCGCGAAGATGAATTTCACGTGTTCCGGCGGCTCTTCGAGCGTCTTCAACAGGCCGTTGAAGGCCTGCGCCGAGAGCATGTGCACTTCGTCGATGATATAGACTTTGTAGCGCGCCGAGACCGGGCGGTAGCGCACCTGCTCGATGATCTCGCGGATGTCGTCGATCCCCGTATGGGAGGCGGCGTCCATCTCGATCACGTCGACATGCCGGCCTTCCATGATCGCCTGGCAGTGTTCGCCGGGGATCCTGAGGTCGATGGTCGGCTTGTCGATATCCGGCGTCTTGTAGTTCAGCGCGCGGGCAAGGATGCGGGCGGTCGTCGTCTTGCCGACCCCGCGAACGCCGGTCAGCATATAGGCCTGGGCGATGCGGCCGGTCTCGAACGCGTTGGTGAGCGTGCGGACCATCGGCTCCTGGCCGACCATCAGGTCCGAGAAATCCTTGGGCCGGTATTTGCGGGCGAGCACCCGGTATCCGCTGCCTGTGGCGGGATTGGCGGCGGAAGTGCTTGGAGATGTGGGCCCGGTATCGCTCATTCAGTCCTGCCAGCCTGCACGGGCCAATCCTGAGCACGGTCTTGACCGGGCCGGAAGCTGACCAAGATGGTAGTACAAGTAAAAGGGTGGGAGGCTGGCACGGCGACCCGTGCCTGGCTCGTTAGGGCTGCTTCCTTCCGGACCTGACCCGGTTGGCGAGTGGCTCGTCCACCACCAACCTCCCACCGTCCATATCGTCAATAACGCTTCCAAATGCAAGCCAACCCTGTAAAAAACTGCTATCGAACAGAAAAACAAGGGAGGAAAGTTTGAGCGAATTCGAACTGGATGGCAGGATTGCCCGCGATTCCGATCTTGTGAGCGTGCTCACCCTCTGCCAGCTCCGCATCCAGAACGACAGCCGCTGGCCCTGGCTGGTCATGGTGCCGCAACGTGCCGACATGACCGAGATCTTCGACCTTTCGCCGGAAGAACAGGCCCTGCTCTCCGCCGAGGTCAACAAGGTGGCAGCGGCCCTGAAGACGGTGACCGGCGCCACCAAGATCAATGTCGGTGCGCTCGGCAATATCGTCCACCAGCTGCATGTCCATGTCATTGCAAGGTTCGAAGGCGATCCGAACTGGCCCGGCCCGATCTGGGGTTTCGGCCAGGCGGCGCCATACGGCGAATCACAGAAACAAGATTTCCTCAACAAACTGGTTGAAGCGCTTTCATGACCGCGACCCTATTCGACACCGACGCACCCCACCCCGAACCCAGCACGCTGACGGCGTTTTCCGGCAACAAGCTGGATCGCCGGGCCGAGTACCGAGAAGACGACTGCGTCGAGAAGGCGCTCGCCGTCGAAGGCGCCCATATCCTCGCCTTCACCGGCAGCCGGGTTATCCTCAAGCACGACAGCCAGATCCTCGACCCGCTGTTTTCGCCCTACGAGCTTGCGGAACTGAAGCCGGATTTCGATAACGCCGTGCTGCTCGGTTACCACGAGACCGGCGAGCCGCGCATTGCCGTCCCGGTGCTGATCGAGGCGGAGGAACTCGCCGGCCACTACAAGCCGACCGAGGCGCGCGCGCTGTTCCGCGACCAGTTGATCGAAGGCGAGCTGCAGGGCGAGATCGCCCAGGCGGTTGCGCTTCTGAATTGGAACGCCGCCAACAAGTTCTGCGGCAAATGCGGATCGCCGACCGAGACCAGGATAGGCGGCTACAAGCGCGTCTGCACCCAGTGCCAGCACATGACCTTCCCGCGCACAGACCCGGTGGTGATCATGCTCACCATCGACACCGAGCGCGACCGCTGCCTGCTCGGCCGCAGCCACCATTTCCAGGAGGGCATGTATTCCTGCCTTGCCGGTTTCGTGGAGCCGGGCGAGACCCTCGAGGATGCGGTGCGCCGCGAGACCTTCGAGGAATCCGGCATCGAGACCGGCCGGGTGCGTTATCACGCCTCGCAGCCCTGGCCGATGCCGCATTCGCTGATGATCGGCTGCTACGCCGAGGCTAAGTCCACCGAGATCAGGATCGATCCGCAGGAAATGGCCGATGTCCGCTGGTTCGAGCGCGCCGAGGCCGCCGCCATGCTCGATGCCGGGCCGGACGCCCCGCTTTTCGCGCCGGTCAGCGGGGCAATCGCCCATCGCCTGCTCCGCGACTGGATCGAGTGGAGCCGGTAGAACCATGACCGTCGCGCGGTCGGAGCGCCTACTGGCTCTTCTCCAGGCGCTCCGGCGCTACCGCCAGCCCGTCAGCGGCGCAAAACTTGCCGTCGAGACCGGCGTCAGCCTGCGCACGCTCTACCGCGATATCGCCAGCCTCCAGGCGCAGGGCGCTTTCATCGAAGGCGAGGCGGGTCTTGGCTATGTGCTGCGGCCCGGTTTCATGCTGCCGCCGATGATGTTTTCGGAAGAGGAGATCGAGGCGCTGGTGCTCGGCTCCCGTTGGGTGGCGAAGACCGCCGATCCGCGGCTGGCCGCCGGCGCCGTGGATGCGCTCGCCAAGATCGCCGCCGTCCTGCCGCCGGACCTGAAAGAGGACCTCGACAATTCGACGCTGCTCGTCGGCACGCCACGGCGAGGCGAGGGCACAGCCGATCTCGCCCTGATCCGGCGGGCGATCCGCGCCGAACATATCCTCGACCTCGCCTATGAAGACGAAAAAGGGGCGCTGACCCATCGAAAAGTCTGGCCGTTCGCGCTGGGCTTCTTCGACAGCGTCCGGGTGATGATCGCCTGGTGCGAGTTCCGGCAGGATTTCCGGCATTTCCGCACGGACCGTATTGCATCCGCGGTCTCGACGGAAAGGCGTTATCCGCGACGCAGGCAGGTGCTTCTCAAGGAGTGGCGGGAGAAGGAAGGAATTCCGCCTCAGCCGTGAAGGCTGCTGCCATTATCTGACAGTAGGGTGCGATAATCTCCGGTCAGTCCCAACCAAAGGAGAACTTACATGGTCCACCCCGATTTCACCATCCTCTTCGTCGACAATCCGCTTGCCAGCGCCGATTTCTACCAGTCCCTGTTCGGTACCGAACCCGTGGAAAAATCCCCGACCTTTGCGCTCTTCGTGCTGAACACCGGCATGAAGTTCGGCCTCTGGTCGCGCCACACCGCCGAGCCCTCGGTAACGGCCGGCACCGGCGCCTCGGAGATCTGCTTCAAGCTTGATAAGGCTGCCGGCGTGGACGAGGTCTATGCCGACTGGACGAGCCGCGGCCTGCGCGTGCTGCAGACGCCGGTAGAGCTGGACTTCGGCTACACGTTCGTTGTGACCGATCCGGACGGGCATAGGCTGCGGGTCTATGCGATGAACGCAAAGTAAGCGCGAAGGGCAGGGCCGCGGCGGGCTTGCTGAGGCAAATCAGTCACTTGGGGAAAAGTTACCCCAAAATCGGTCCATTTTCATCCCCGCCCCTCAAACCCATGCCTACAATCGACCCGTCCCGTTTCGGCTACACCGGTCCGCATAACCGGCGAGATGGGACCGGTGATCTGGCGAACCGCCGTTATGCAAGCGGGTCGTCAGGGGCTGCGCAGAAAATGGTCCCCCTCTCGCCTCAAGGCGGGGCGTGCGTGTGTCGCACACAACCCGGTATGGCATCCGTGCTCATTTCCACGGAGTTAAATTCCATATCGCCGCAGAGGGACCGGAGTTGCGCGGAAAAACACACCGAACGGGACACGTCGCGTGTCACCTAACTAATTTCAATCGAGGCACACGACGTGTCCCGGCCGAAATTCAAGAACCGCAAAGCACCAAGGGGGTAGTGTGTCCAGTTTCGGCGATTGTTCTGAGGCTCGCCTGTCAGTTCTTCTGCAGCGCCCCGCGCATCGGGTGACCCTTGTATGTGCCGAGAACCCTGACCTTCTCCGAGAAGAACCGCAGTTCTTCCAGCGCCCGGCGCACGGGGGCGTCGTCCGGATGGCCCTCGATATCCGCATAGAACTGGGTCGCCACGAACTTGCCGCCGAGCTGATAGCTCTCGAGCTTGGTCATGTTGATGCCGTTGGTCGCAAAGCCGCCCATCGCCTTGTAGAGCGCGGCGGGAATATTGCGGACGTTGAACACGAAAGTGGTGACCAGCACCTCGTCGGGATTGTTCCGCTGCACCCATTTTTCGTCGCGGGAGAGCACCACGAAGCGGGTGACGTTGTCGTCCCGGTCCTCGACGTTTTCCGCCAGGATTTCAAGGCCATAGAGATCGGCCGCAAGCCGCGGCGCGAGAGCCGCCATGGTGCGGTCGCCCTTCTCGGCCACCATCTTGGCGGAACCCGCCGTGTCGCCGGCGACGACGGCCTTCCAGCCGTTGGAGCGGATGATCTTGCGGCACTGGCCGAGCGCATGGATATGGCTGTGGACGGTGCGGATTTCCTCGCGCGTCACGCCGGGCAGCACCATCAGCTGGAAGCGGATCGGCATGAAATATTCGCCGATGATGTGCAGCCGCGATTCCGGCAGGAGGTGATGGATATCGGCGACACGGCCGGCGATCGTGTTCTCGATCGGGATCATCGCCAGGTCCGCATCACCGTTTTCGAGCGCCTGGAACGCGTCCTCGAAAGTCGGGCAGGGGAGCGGTTCCATGGTCGGGAACATGTCGCGGCAGGCCATGTCGGAATTGGCGCCGAAATCGCCCTGAAAGGCGATGCGATTGGTGAGTGCGTTCATGGGGTTATCCGTTACGAGGAGGCGCGGGCAAACAGGATCGCACGGGCCTTTTCAAGGTCGGCGGGAGTATCGACGCCTAATGGAACCGAGTCAACGATCTCGGCATCGATGCGCATGCCGGCTTCGAGCGCTCGGAGCTGTTCGAGCGATTCGCGCTTTTCGAGCACGGACGGCCCGAGCGACACGAACTTTTCGAGCGCCGCGCGGCGATAGGCGTAGAGGCCGATATGGTGGTAGAGCGGCCCGTTACCGTAGGGCGCGGTGGCACGGGTAAAATAGAGCGCCTTCAGCCGGGTGGCGGAAATCGGCGAGCCGACGATTTTCACCACGTTCGGATTGGTCTTTTCGTGTTCCTCGGTGATCTCGACCGTGAGGGTGGCGATATCGGTCGAGGGATTGTCGAGCGGGCGAAGCGAGGCGCGCACCGCCTCCGGCTCGATCGTCGGCAGGTCGCCCTGGACGTTGATCACGAAGTCCATTTTCCCATCCGGATCGGCCTTCTGAACCGCCTCGAAAATGCGGTCCGAACCGCTTTGATGGTCCTGCCGCGTCATCACCACGTTGAAGCCCGCAGCGGCCACGGCGTCGTAGACGTCCTGGTGGTCGACCGCGACGATGATTCGCCCGACTTGCGCTTCCTCGGCCCGTTTTGCTACCTGAACGATCATCGGCAGGCCGGCAATATCAGCCAGAGGTTTCCCCGGCAGGCGTGTCGACGCCATTCGCGCCGGGATCAACACCAGCGTCCGGTCAAAAGCCGAATTCTTCATGAGAGACCCTTCTATTCCCGCGTAAACAGTGTCAAAAAGTCTCACGCGCGGGACGATAATCGTGTTGCAACAACCATGCAAAAGACATAGGTTCCGCGCGATTTCAAGATGGTCCGCTTTCCCACAGGCGGTTGCGAAGGAGCTTTTGCGGATGAACCCCAATGTCAACATGGCGGCAGGCGCCCTGCTTGCTACTGTTTTCGTCTTGATGTCGGTGTCCATTGCCTCGGAAGGCATTTTCCACTCGGAGGTACCCGAGAAGGCAGGTTTTGCCATCGTCGCCGCCGAAGAACCCGCAGCCGGTGAGGCCGCGGCACCCGCTGCCGCCGCCGTTCCGATCGCGCAACTGCTGGCGAAGGCCGACACCAAGGCCGGGGAAGCCGCATTCAAGAAGTGTCAGAGCTGTCATTCCGGGGAGAAGGGCGGACCGAACAAGGTCGGCCCCGATCTCTGGAGCATTGTCGACCGTCCGGTCGCCGGACATGAAGGCTTCTCCTATTCGGCCGGCATGAAGGAGTTTTCCAAGGGCGGCGCCGAGCACTGGACCTTCGACAACCTCAACCATTTCCTCGCCGCTCCGAAGGCTTTCGTGAAGGGCACGGCGATGGGTTTCGCCGGTCTGAAGAACGATGCCGAGCGCGCCAACCTGATTGCCTACCTGCGCTCGCTGGCTGATTCGCCGGTTCCGCTTCCGGACCCGAATGCAGCTGCTCCGGCGCCCGCCACCAACTGATCGGCAATTCCAGGAATTCCAAATGAAATGCCCGGCGTTCAGTCGGGCATTTTTGTTTTGGACTTTTGGCGATCGAGATGCGGCCGGCTTAGCCGAGCAGCCATGCCCAGAAACCGACGGTGAAGACGCCGAATGCGGTGGTCATGCTGATCACCGAGGCCGCAAGGCTGTGGCCGGAGCGGAAACGCTGGGCGATCAGCCAGGCATTGATGCCGGTCGGCACCGAGGCTGTCAGCACCAGCGCCGCGGTCCAGTCCTTCGGCAGGGCAAACAGATAGCTCATCAGGAAGACGAGCGCTGGCAGCACCATCAGCTTCAGCACCGCAGCGGCGCCCGAAAGGCCGATATCGCCCCGGATGGGATATCTGGTCAGCGCCATGCCGATCGATATCAGCGCGACCGGGCTTGCCGCGGCGGAAATCTGATCGACGACGATGGTGATCGCCGACGGGAGATGCAGGCCGAGGAAGTTGAAGGCGACGCCGACGATTAGCGCGATTACCAGGGGGTTGCGGGCAAGGTTGGAGCCCACCTGCCCGAGGACCGCTACGATGCCGCGCTTTTCGCCGCCGTCGACCTTGGCGGCCGCGCCCTCCATGAGGATCGTGCCGGCTACCATCATCAGCGGCAGGTGGATCGCAAGCAGGATGGAGATCGCTACCAGCCCATCCTTGCCGACGACTTGGGCGACCAGCGGCAGGCCGATGAAGACGTTGTTGGCAAACGAGCCGGACATGCCGGCGATCACGCCGATCTTCGCATCCCGGCCGAAAACGCGGGTGGTGAGGATATGACCGATCCCCCAGGTCATGGCGACCCCGAGGAAATAGACGGTCCACAGCCGGAACGGCGAGGCTCCTTCGAAATGCGCATCCGCCAGCGTCCGGAAGATCAGCATCGGCACCGCGATCTTGAACACGAATTCGCCGAGCGCGTCGCCGGTCTCCTCCTTCAATATCCCGGTTTTCGCTGTCATCCAGCCGATCAGGATCAGGATGAAGAGGGGCACGACATTCAGGAAGACGGAGGACAAGGGGCAGGCTTTCTGTGGAGACGTTTTTATGCGTCTAACGCATGTGGCGGCCGGCGACAAACGCGTTTGGTGCAGAGAAGCTGTTTGGCAGGAAGGCGCGGCCACGGGCGCCCAACAAAAAAGCGGGGCAATTCCCCGCTTTCCCTCCTGGTCTCGTCCAGGACATCCGGTGGTCGGCCGCCAGTTCATCCGTGGTCGGCAACACAACCGGATCGCCAAATGTATAACCTGTGATCGTGACAGCAGAGTGACGACCCGGTGTCGGTCTTGCGAGAGTTGGGGCAAAACGCCCGGATTGCGGGCGTTGCGGTTATTTTCCCTTCCAATCGGTCCAAAACCCGAATACCGGTTTTCGCGACAAACTGCTTCCCAAGAGGATCAAGACCGGATGCCCAAGTTCGACGTGCTCACCATCGGCAATGCCATTGTGGATATTCTCGCCCGCTGCGACGACGATTTCCTGAACGACAATGCGATCACCAAGGGTGCGATGAACCTGATCGATGCCGAGCGCGCCGAACTCCTCTATTCGAAGATGGGCCCGGCGGTCGAGGCATCCGGCGGTTCGGCCGGCAACACGGCGGCCGGCATTGCCGGTTTCGGCGGCAAGGCGGCCTATTTCGGCAAGGTTGCGGAAGACCAGCTCGGCAACATCTTCCAGCACGACATCCGTGCCCAGGGCGTGCACTACCAGACCAGGCCGGAAGGCAATAATCCGCCGACCGCCCGCTCGATGATCTTCGTCACGCCCGACGGCGAACGTTCGATGAATACCTATCTCGGCGCCTGCGTCGATCTCGGCCCGGAACATGTCGAAGAGGATGTCGTCGCCGAGGCCAAGGTCACCTATTTCGAAGGTTATCTCTGGGATCCGCCGCGCGCCAAGGAAGCGATCCGCGAATCGGCCCGCATCGCCCATGAGCATGGCCGCGAAGTGTCGATGACGTTGTCCGACCCCTTCTGCGTCGGACGCTACCGTGCCGAATTCCTCGACCTGATGCGTTCCGGCACGGTCGACATCGTGTTCGCCAACAAACAGGAAGCGCTGTCGCTCTACGAGACAGAGGATTTCGAACTGGCGCTGAAGAAGATTTCTGAAGATTGCAAGCTGGCTGCCGTGACGCTCAGCGAGGAAGGCGCGATCATCGTTCGCGGCGACGAACGCGTGAAGATCGACGCCTATCCGATCAGGGAACTGGTCGATACGACCGGCGCAGGCGATCTCTTCGCGGCCGGCTTCCTGTTCGGTTATACCCAGGATCGTTCGCTCGAGGATTGCGGCAAGCTCGGCTGCCTCGCTGCCGCCATCTGCATCCAGCAGATCGGCCCGCGCCCGATGGCGTCGCTCACCGAAGCTGCGAAGAAGCAGGGCCTCCTTTGAGGCCTCGCAGGGAAGAGCTTATTTGAAGGCCTCGCCGGGATAGGCGCCCCAGATTTCGGCCTGGGCGATCCAGCCCTCGGCGCCGTTGGTTTCGGCGCGGCACCAGTCGCCGTTGCATTCCTTGATCTGCAGCACGACGCCCGGCTCCAGCTTGGCGAGGATGGCGGCCGTGGCCTGCGGGTCGCGGCGCATGTTGACGTAGATATCCTTGCCCTTGCCGCGCATCCACGGGGCAGCCACCGCAGTCCGGTCGCCCGAGAGCAGGGCCTGGTTCACCCAGCCCTCGGTGCCCTCGGCGTCGCGAACCCGCCGCCAGTTTTCGTATTCCTGGATGATTTCCATCGGCGTGCCGGACTTCATATACATCCAGGACACCGCATAGTCCGTGCTCGGGCCGATGCGGATATTGACCTTCCTCGACTTGAGGCTGACGAAACGCGGCAGCGGCAGGCCGCTCGGACCCTTGGCGGCGCCCTGCGCATAGCTCGGGGCGGGTGCGGACAGGGAGGCGACAAGCCCGAAGGAAAGAGCGATGAAGGAGGAAAGAATGGCGCGACGCATGTGTTTGGTTCCGGCTGAGCGATCTCGGGCTTTCGGAAACCTCGCGAGGTTTTGTTTGTCTTCGCTGACGGGTCTGGTAGAAAACGCCCTGGATGAACTGAATATCGCGCGACTTGGTTAAGGACCTCCTAAAGCAGGTCGCCCGAAAGCGGGTACCGGTTTCGGGATAACGACATATGTCGAACAAAGCTTGAAGCACGAACCCCGAATACGTTCAGGCTTCGTGCTTCAAGGCGTCAGGCAGAGAGTTTCATGACGGCGAAGAAGAAACCCAAGGTCTACATTACCCGCAAGCTGCCGGATGCGGTGGAAACCCGCATGCGCGAGCTGTTCGAAGCCGAACTCAATATCCACGACACGCCCCGTTCCCGCGACGAGCTGGCGGCGGCGATGAAGTCGGCCGACGTGCTGGTGCCGACGGTGACCGACCGGATCGACGAGGCGCTGATCGAGGAGGCCGGGCCGCAACTCAAGTTGATAGCCAGCTTCTCCAACGGCTTCGACCATATCGATGTCGATGCGGCCGCGCGGAAAGGCATCACCGTCACCAATACGCCGAATGTGCTGACCGAGGACACGGCCGACATGACCGTGGCACTGATCCTCGCCGTCAACCGACGGCTCGCGGAGGGTTCGCGCATCCTCACCGACAAGCCGGGCGAGTGGACCGGCTGGAGTCCCACCTGGATGCTCGGCCGTCGGATCTGGGGCAAGCGCATCGGCATCGTCGGCATGGGTCGCATCGGCACCGCGGTCGCGCGCCGCGCCAAGGCTTTCGGCCTCTCGATCCACTACCACAACCGCAAGCGCGTCAGCCCCGCGACCGAAGAGGAGCTGGAGGCGACCTATTGGGACAGCCTCGACCAGATGCTCGCCCGCGTCGATATCGTTTCGATCAATTGTCCCTCGACGCCGGCGACCTTCCATCTTCTGTCGGCGCGGCGGTTGGCGCTGATGCAGCCCGGCTCGATCATCGTCAACACCGCGCGCGGCGACATCATCGACGAGACGGCAATGATCCAGCTCCTGCGCGACAACAAGATCGCCGGCGCCGGTCTCGACGTCTACCAGAACGAGCCGGCGGTGAACCCGAAACTGGTCAAGCTCGCCCATCAGGGCCGGGTGGTGCTGCTGCCGCATATGGGCTCGGCGACGATCGAAGGCCGGATCGACATGGGCGAGAAGGTGATCATCAACATCCGCACCTTCTTCGACGGCCACCGCCCGCCGAACCGGGTGCTCCCGGGCCGCAACTGATCAGTCGAGACGCTTCTGCATCTCGATCGAGGTGGTGCGGGTGAAGCCCGGATGGGAGTTTTCCGCCGTTCTGGCGAAACCCCATCTTGCGAAGGTCGCGTGATTGCCGGTCAGTTCGATACGGGTTTCGAGCCGCAGCGCCGGCAGCCCTTTCTCCCGTGCGACGCCTTCCGCGACCGCCAGCAGCCGACGACCGATGCCCTTGCCCTGGCTGGCCGGCGCAATGGCGAGCTTTCCGATATAGAGGAAGCCGGGTTCCGGCTTGCAGAAGACGCAGCCGGTCATCCGGCCGTTTTCGACCGCCGCGAACGCGATCTCGTCGCGGGCTTTTTGAGCGAGGGAGGCGAGCGTCAGCCGATGGGCCGAGGAGGGCGGGTCGATGACGCCGTCCATATAGGCGAAGGAGGAGAGGATGAGCGCCAGAAGTTCGTCCCAGCGCCCCAAATCGTCGTCGATGCGGACGATCTCAACCGCGGCGGACTCCATCACTCGGCGGCAGCTTTGGCCGTGCGGCGCTTGTATTTGATCATGTCGAAACGGGCCGACAGCGAATCGTAGAGCATCAGCCGCCCCACCAGCGGTTCCCCGATGCCGGTCACGAGCTTGATGGCCTCCATCGCCATCAGCGTGCCGATCACCCCCGTCAGGGCACCCACGACGCCGGTCTCGGCGCAGGACGGGATCAGTCCCGCCGGAGGTTTTTCCGGAAAGAGATCGCGATAGCCGGGATTGAGAACGCCCTCCGGTCCCGTCTCGTAGGGCTTCATCACCGTCACCGAGCCGTCGAACCGGCCGACCGCGCCGGTCACCAGCGGAATCCGGGTGGCTTCCGCAGCGTCGGCGGCCGCATAACGGGTGTCGAAATTGTCGGAACCGTCGATCAGCAGGTCGAACAGGGCGAGCTTGCGGGCCGCCCATTCGGCGGAGAAACGCTCCTCGAAATCGACGACCCGGACATGCGGGTTGAGCCGGGCGATCGCCTCGCGGGCGCTCCGCGTCTTCATCTCGCCGATCGTGCCGGTATCGTGGATGACCTGCCGCTGCAGGTTGGAAAGGGAAACCAGGTCGTCGTCGATGATCCCGAGCGTGCCGATACCGGCGGCCGCCAGATATTCGAGGATCGGTGCGCCGAGCCCGCCGGCGCCGATCACCAGGACGCGGGCGTTCTTCATCTTCTGCTGACCAGTGCCGCCGATTTCCGGCAGCAGGATATGCCGGCGGTAGCGCTCGATCTCGTCTTGGCTCAGTTTTTCCGGTGTCAGGCTTTCCATGGTGTTACCATATCACCGGCCGTCGGGCCGTGTAAGGTGGATTTCAATCGCCGATGCCGCCATGCGCGACCGTGAAGAACTGCGCCCGGTCGGCCAGCGCGGAAAACATCGCCCGGTCGGTGCCGGTCATGAAGGACTGGCCGCCGAGGCCGTGAACGAGATCGAAGAGAGCGGCCCGCCGGCCTTCATCGAGATGGGCGGCGATCTCGTCGAGCAGCAGGATCGGCGCGTAACCGGTCATATCTGCCGTGAGCCGCGCATGGGCGAGCACCAGCCCGATCAGCAGAGCCTTCTGCTCGCCGGTCGAGCAGCGCTCGGCCTCCATGTCCTTTTCGCGGTGGCGCACCAGAAGGTCGGAGCGGTGCGGCCCGTCGAGCGTCCGCCCCGCGGCGGCATCACGGCCGCGGCCGTTGCGAAGCGTGTCGAGATAGTCTTCCTCGAGCTCGGCTGACGGGCGGTCCATCGCTCCGTCCATGAAACCTTCGAGCGCCAGCACCGGCGTCGGGAACGGCGTTTCACCGGAATTGCCAGATAGGGTCCTCAGAAGCCCGAGCATCTCCTGCCGTGCCGCAGCCATGGCGATGCCGAGACCGGCCATCTGCGCCTCGATGGCCGACAGCCAGGAGGGGTCGAAACGGCCTTCCGACAATAGCTTGTTGCGGCTGCGCATGGCGCGCTCGAAGTCGCTCGCTCGCCGGCCATGGGCGGGATCGAGCGACAGGACGAGGCGATCGAGGAAACGGCGGCGGTCGGACGAGGCGCCGGTGAACAGTCCGTCCATCGCCGGCGTCAGCCACAGGACGCTCAGGTGGTCGGTAAGCTCCTCGG
This sequence comes from Neorhizobium vignae, assembly GCF_000732195.1. Lineage (GTDB taxonomy): Bacteria > Pseudomonadota > Alphaproteobacteria > Rhizobiales > Rhizobiaceae > Neorhizobium > Neorhizobium vignae. Next base: position 332,853 of record NZ_JNNU01000004.1, on the reverse strand, counting down.
TGGATTTGGCCGGGGTTCCGTTGATCCTGAGCTTGCGGGTAACGCTTTCGCCTTCCCCCGGCTCGATGCCGGTGCCGATCGACACCTCGCCGTCCATGCCGTCGACATCCGCGAAGATGGTGAAGCCGCCGGCGGCGCCGACGCGCGTCACGTCGGACAGCACGGCGCGGCGCAGGCCGCGGCCCGGCGACAGGAAAGAGACGGCTTCGAGGAGATTGGTCTTGCCCGCGCCGTTCTCACCGGTCAGCACCACGTGCCGCCCGTCGAGCGGCAGCGCCGCTTCCGCGTAATTGCGGAAATCGGTGAGCTTCAGCCGGGAAAGGGAGGTCTTCTGAGCCATCAGGAATCTTGGGTTATCGTCGAACAGGAGCTAAGGGCTCCAAGCCCGGATGGCAAGCTTTGCTTCCGGGGAAGGCTGTGCTCCTTTGTCGTCGCTGCCGTTGCGCCCCGCCGTCCCAAGCGCGCCCGACGGGGCCTCAACGGTTCTGCCTGCCGCAATATGCGTTTCCAATGCAATTCTAATTTATGATTACTCATAAACTAGGGGGTATGGCTAACAACGCGTTAAAACTTGGCTGCTAGAAGTGACCACGCACGCATACGCATCTCAAGTCCGGATGGTCGCGTGGAACCATTCAATCCGCGGAGACCTCCATGAAAGACCAGAACCACAAAGCCGATCTCGCCGAGCGCCTTGACTTCATCGGCCTTGGCCAGGAGCAGCGCCGGTCTCTGGCGGAAATCCGTCCAGTCATCAAGGACGTCATCGGCGGCGCGCTGGACGCGTTCTATCGCAAAGTGAAGAGCAATCCGCAGACGGCGAAATTTTTCTCCAACGATGGCCATATCGCCCATGCCAAGACCCGGCAGGCGGCCCATTGGGAGGGCATCGCATCCGGCAAATATGAGGCCGATTATGTGGAAGCGGTTTCCACCATCGGCCGCACCCATGCCCGCCTCGGCCTCGAACCCCGCTGGTATATTGGCGGCTATGCACTGATTCTCGACGGCATCATCCGGGCCGTGGTGGCCCGCGAAATGACCGGGTTCTTTCAGGACAAGAAGGCGAAGGTTCTGTCCGAACATCTCTCGGCGGTGGTCAAGGCTGCCCTGCTGGACATGGACTATGCCATCTCGGTCTATCTTCAGGCGTTGAGCGACGAGCGCCAGAAGGTGGAGGCCGAGCAGGAAAAGGCCAAGTCCGAGCAGGATACAGCGCTTGGTGCGCTTGATGGCGCCCTGAAGAGCCTTTCCAGCGGCGACCTGACATCCGAACTCTGGCAGGAACTGGCGCCGAGCTTCGCCAAGCTGCAGCAGAACTACAATTCGTCGATCTCCGAGCTTGACGCGGCGATGCGCGAAATCAGCACCTCGGTTGAGCAGGTGCGCGCCGAAGCCGGCGGCATTTCGTCGGCCTCCGAAAACATGGCCAGGCGCGCTGAACAGCAGGCCTCGGCGATCGAGCAGACGGCTGCAGCTCTCGAAGAGATCACCACGATATCCGGCCAGGCCGCGCAGCGGACCCGCGAAGTGCAGGAAATCGTGCGCGAATCGGCTTCCGAGACGGTTCGCTCCGGCAAGGTGGTCGAGGAGGCCATTGCCGCCATGGGCGACATCGAGCAGTCCTCGCAGAAGATGACCCAGATCATCGGCGCGATCGACGAGATCGCCTTCCAGACCAACCTCCTGGCGCTGAACGCCGGTGTCGAAGCAGCCCGCGCCGGCGAACAGGGCAAGGGCTTTGCCGTCGTCGCGCAGGAAGTCCGCGAACTGGCGCAACGATCCGCCGCAGCCGCCAAGGAAATCAAGCAACTGATCGACCAGTCGTCGACCGACGTCCATCGCGGTGTCGAACTCGTCAACAAGACCGGTCAGGCGCTGGTCGGTATCGGCGGGCGGGTGAAGTCGATCGACGAACACATCTCGTCGATCGCCCGTTCCGCTCAGGAACAGGCTTCCGGCATCGAGGAGATCAATTCCGCGATCCGCAGCATGGACCAGATCACCCAGCAGAACGCGGCGTTGATGGAAGAGACCAATGCCTCGACCCAGAGCCTGGTCGGCATCAGCAGCCGGCTGGCGTCGCTGCTTGGCCGCTTCAAGACAAGGGCCGCGCGCGAGACCCGCACCGAGCGCCCGCGCCTGCGCGCCTGATCTTCGACCTGAAACATGGACCGGGCGGTCCCGGTCGGCTAGTGTGCGGGCTCCAAGAGGAGCCGCGACATGACCGATCCGACCCGTGACGGGGACCGCCCTTCCTATATCCGCCACTGGACCGAGGTGGAAAAGCCCCAGGAGAAACACTATCGCGGTGATGACGAGCTGATGGGTTTCGGCGCCCCGCTCGCCCGGCAGTTCGGTCTCATGCGGCTCGGCATTCACCACCATCGCCTGCCACCTGGCCGCCGCACCTCTTTCCCGCATGCGGAGGAACTCGAGGAAGAATTCATCTTCGTGATCGAAGGCAATCCGGAGGTCTGGCTGGATGGCGAGATCCATCCCCTGAAACCGGGCGACTCGGTCGGTTTCCCGGCCGGTACGGGGATTGCGCATACCTTCATCAACAACACGGATGCGGACGTGCGCCTTTTGGTGATCGGGGAGGCCAACAAGGACGAAAACCGACTGTTTTATCCCAAGAATCTCGACCTGAAGGCGATCCGTCCGGATTGGTGGGATGACGCGCCCCGGCGGCCGCTCGGGGACCATGACGGCATGCCGGACAAGGTACGGGTCTGGAAGGCCGAGAAAGCAGCAAAGGAAGCCGGCGGTGAGTGACGAGGAAAGACTGGTCAAGCTCGAGGAGCTGGCCGCCTACCAAACCAAGGTGATCGAGGAACTGTCCGATCAGCTCGCCGAGCAGTGGAAGGTGATGGAGCAGACGCGTGCCAAGCTCGACCGGCTGACCGAGCGGTTTCTGTCGCTGGAGGAATCCTCCCTGGAAGCGCCTTCTATCACCAGGCCGCCGCACTATTGATCATCCGATTGCCGCTCAGGCGGCGCGGGGCATGCGCCGTTTGAGCGCGACATATTCCCAGGTGGCGACGAAAAGCAGGACTGCGGTGGCGAGGACCTGCATCGCGAAATTGGCAATGAAGGGTACCAGCAGGAAGCAGGCGGCGAGTAGGACGATGCCCGCGACGTGCGAATAGGGCATGATGCGCGACGAGACCGTCTTCATCCCGGCCATGCCGGCGAGGAACAGGATCGGCCCGCCGAGCAGCGCCACCGCGTGGACGTAGGAGCCTCTTTCATCGGGATGCGAAAGGCTGAAATCCTCACCGACGGCGGTGAGGATGATGCCGGCGACGATGGGCAGGTGGCCGTAGGTGAAGAGATGCTGGGCGGTCGCCTGCGGCTCGGCGGTCTCTTCAGCCTTGTCGGCGGCCTTTTCCTGCCCGTCGTGAAAGTAGATCCACCACATGGCGACGGTCGAAAGAAACGCGCAGCAGAGCACCAGCGGCGTGCCGGCATTGTCCATGTGGCTGGAGGCGTTCTTGCCGGTGGTAATAATGGTCTCGCCGAGCGCGATGATGACGAAGAGAGCGCAGCGTTCGGCCAGATGTTCGCCGCTGATGTCGAGCGTTTCGGGCGGCGAGGCGCCGATCGAGGGTACCCAGTAGCGCATCGCCGGCCCGGCATATTCGATGGCAAGTGCCGCGATCCACAGGATCACCCGCATCTGCGGCTCAACAAGTCCGCCGGCGATCCATAACGCGCTTGAAATGACCAGCCAGACGGTGATCCGGAAGAAGGTCATGAACGAGGCGGTATCGGTTCCCCGGAAGGCATAGAGCGCAAACAGCGAGCGGATGAGCTGCATTGCCGAATAGGCGAGTGCGAAGGCGAGGCCCATGTCGGTGAAGGCCTTGGGCAGTGCGATGGCCAGCACGATGCCGCAGAACATCAGCGCGAAGAGCAGCAGTCTGACCGGCTCGATCTCGGTATCGAGGAGATTGGTGACCCAGGTCGTGTGGATCCACACCCACCAGAGCGCGAAGATGAAGAGGATTGCCTCGGCGGCGATGCCGATGCTGAAGTCGGAGGCGAGCGTCTCCGAGAGCTGGATCAGCGCGAAGACGAAGACGAGATCGAAGAAAAGCTCCGGAAAGCTCGCCTTGGTCGAGTCCTGATCGTCCTTGCGAAGCCAGCCGCGTGTGCTCTCGACCATGCCATCTCCCGCACGTGGTGAACCGGAACAGGTAGATAGGGTGCCCGAAGAAAATGCGCAGGGGAGGCGCTGCGGGTGGTTGGCCGCCGCCTCACCTGGTTCATTGCTGGCCCGTCCCGCTCGGCAAATCGAGCCGGGTTGACCGATGTCAAGTAGCGTGCTGGAAAAGCGCGTAGACGTGATCCGCCGGAATATGCCGGCCATTCCGACAGGCCGTTCCGTGACAGTGCTTCAATTCACCTTCGCCATCCTTCTGCTTCTCTGCACGCCGGGGCCGACCAACACGCTGATGGCGCTCGGCGGATATGCGCGCGGCTGGCTGAGGGGCCTGCCGCTGATCGGCGGGGAACTCGGCGGTTATCTGATCGTGGTCGTGCCGGTTGCGACGCTTGCGGCGCCGTTCTTCGATGCCTATCCGCAGGCTTCGGTCTGGGCGAAGCTCATCGCTGGCGCCTGGGTGCTTTACCTGGGCTACCGCCTGTGGACCTCCGAAAAGCAGGCGAAGGACGCGGCGGAAATTTCTGTCCGGCAGGTTTTCGTCACCACGGTTTTGAACCCCAAGGCGCTGATCATCGCGCTCGTCATCATGCCGCATGGCGGCCTCATCGAACTCGCGCACTGGCTTGCGTTGTTTGCCGGACTGGTGCTCCTTGCCGCCAATGGCTGGATCGCCTTCGGCAGCCTGATGCGGCGGACCGAGCGTTTCGAGGTGAAGCCGATCGTCGTGCGCCGCATCGCTGCCGCCTGCCTCGTGCTCTTCGCCATGATCCTCGCCAGCGCGTCGATCCAGTCGCTGGCCTGACATAGACGTCCCCGACCCGAGTTGACGAATCAAGGCCGCCTCGGCATCTTGGCCCTCGCGTGGCCTACGCCGAACCTCCCCGGACCTTCCCCAGCATGGTCCTGACACGGAGGCAAAGGGACTTCAGTCTCGGGTCGCTATCTTGGTCCGACCGTTTCGGATGTGGTTGCTGGGGAACTCCGTCCGGGACGTGAAAGGCTCAAGATGACCCAGAACGGAAATTTCAAACGCCGTGTCCGCGCCCGTGCCGCAAAGACGGGCGAATCCTATACCACAGCCCTCAGCCACATCCGCGAGACTGCCCCGAGCGATCCGAGGCCGCAGGCCCGGTCGGTGCGCCTGGCGGTGGCCCAGACCACGCCCTATGTCGATCCCCGCAGCATAACCGAGCTTCGCGCAAGCGGGGAGGAGATGCGGCGCCTGATGCGCGAGGCGCAAAAGGCGAGCGTGAGGGTGATCCACTTTCCCGAAGGTTCGACCTGCTCTCCCAACAAGCGCATCATGTCATCGACCGGCCGCGATCCCGTCGGGCCGTCTGACTGGAGCCGGTTCGAATGGGCTGTGCTGCGCGAGGAACTTGATGCCACGCGGGCGTTGGCGCGGGAACTCGGGCTCTTTGCGGTGATCGGCTCCGTGCACCGGCTCACCGAGCCGCATCGGCCGCACAACAGCCTCTATATCGTCTCCGACAAGGGAGAGCTGGTGACGCGCTACGACGAGCGCCTGCTGTCGAACACCAAGATCTCCTTCATGTACACGCCGGGCTCTATGCCGGTGACCTTCGAGGTCGATGGCGTCCGCTTCGGCTGCTCGCTCGGCATGGAGACGCACTTTCCCGAAATCTTCAGGGAATACGAGCAGCTCGACGTCGATTGCGTCCTGTTCTCGACCACCGGCGCAACGCCGGCTTTCGCGGCCGAGGCGCTGGGACATGCGGCGAGCAACAGATACTGGGTGAGTTTCTCGGTGCTCGCCTATCCCGGCCTCATGCCGCCTTCCGGGATCGCCGCCCCAAGCGGCGAATGGGTGGCCCAATGTCGGGCCGATGCGACGCCCTCGCTTGCGATCGTCGATATCGACCACAGTCCGGGAGAGATCGCCCGCCCCTGGAGGCGAAGGGCACGGGCCGGCATCTATGAGCAGCATATGGTGACCGATCCGCGCAGCGGCGGCCGCGACAGGTTCTGAGGCAACCAACGAAAAAGCCGTCCGCGACGATCTGTTGCGGACGGCTTTAATGTTTGGGCTCCAGAAGCTCAGTTCTCGAAGAATTCCTTCATCCGGGCGAAGAAGCCCGTCGATTCCGGATTGTTCTCCTTCGAGGACAGTTCCTCGAATTCCTGCAGCAGCTCGCGCTGCCGCTTGGTGAGCTTCTGCGGCGTCTCGATCTGGATCTGGATGTAGAGATCGCCCGTCTGGCTGGATCTCAGCACCGGCATGCCCTTGGCCTTCAGGCGGAACTGTTTTCCGGGCTGGGTACCTTCCGGCACCGTCACGCGGGACTTGGTTCCGTCGAGCGTCGCCACGTCGAACGTGCCGCCAAGGGCGGCCGTCGTCATGGAGATCGGCACGGCGCAATAAAGGTCGGCGCCGTCGCGCTGGAAGAACTGATGCGGCTTGACCGACAGGAAGATGTAGAGGTCTCCCGCAGGGCCACCACGCGTTCCGGCTTCGCCTTCGCCCTGCAGGCGGATGCGGGTGCCGTCTTCGATGCCGGCCGGGATGTTGACCGACAGCGAACGTTCTTCTGTGACGCGGCCCTGGCCGTGGCACTTGCCGCAGGGATCGGTGATCGTCTGGCCGCGGCCGTGGCAGGTCGGGCAGGTGCGCTCGACCGAGAAGAAGCCTTGGGATGCGCGCACGCGGCCGGAACCCTGGCAGGTGCCGCAGGTCTTCGGTTGCGTGCCGGGCTTGGCGCCCGAACCGGAACAGACGTCGCAGGTGATCGAGGTCGGAACCCGGATCTGCGCCGTCTTGCCGGCATACGCCTCTTCCAGCGTGATTTCCATATTGTAGCGAAGGTCCGCGCCGCGTTCGCGACCGCCGGACGACCGACGGGCGCGTCCGCCGCCCATCATTTCGCCAAAGATGTCTTCGAAGATATCGGAGAAGCCGCCCGCACCCGCGCCCGAGAAGCCGCCGCCACCGCCGCCCATTCCGCCCTGTTCGAAGGCGGCATGGCCGAAGCGGTCGTAGGCCGCGCGCTTCTGAGGATCCTTCAAGGTCTCATAGGCCTCGCCGAGCTCCTTGAACTTCTTTTCGGCTTCTGCGTCGCCCGGATTCTTGTCGGGATGATATTTCATCGCGAGCTTGCGGAAGGCGCTTTTCAGCTCCTTCTCATCGGCGGTCTTGCCGACACCCAGCGTTTCGTAAAAGTCTGCTTTTGCCATGGAGGTAACCGGCTCCGGAAAGGATTCCGGCTGCACGAAGGCAGCCGGATACTCTAGTCAACTATGGTCAAGGTCTGGCCATCAGGCAACCGGCGGATTAGGCGGACTTTTTGTCGTCCTTGACTTCCTCGTAGTCGGCATCGACGATATCGTCCTTGCCGCCCTCGGAGCCTGCGCCGCCTTCGGCCTGCTGGGCCTCATAGATGGCCTGACCAAGCTTCATGGACACTTCCATCAGGACCTGCGTCTTCGCCTGGATGTCATCGGCATCCGGCTCGGAGGCTTCGATGGCGGTCTTCAGCGAAGCGATCGCATCCTCGATCGCCTTGCGGTCGGTCTCGGAAACCTTGTCGCCATATTCTTTCAGCGACTTCTCGCTGGAGTGAACGAGGCTTTCTGCCTGGTTCTTGGCTTCGACGCCGGCGCGGCGCTTCTTGTCGGCTTCGGCATTGGCCTCGGCGTCCTTGACCATCTTTTCGATTTCGGCGTCGGAGAGACCACCGGAGGCCTGGATGCGGATCTGCTGTTCCTTGCCGGTGCCCTTGTCCTTGGCCGAAACCTGGACGATGCCGTTGGCGTCGATGTCGAAGGTCACTTCGATCTGCGGCATGCCGCGCGGCGACGGCGGCAGGCCGACGAGGTCGAACTGGCCGAGCAGCTTGTTGTCGGCTGCCATTTCACGCTCGCCCTGCGACACGCGGATCGTCACGGCCTGCTGGTTGTCTTCGGCGGTCGAGAAGGTCTGGCTCTTCTTGGTCGGGATCGTCGTGTTGCGGTCGATCAGGCGGGTGAAGACGCCGCCGAGCGTTTCGATGCCGAGCGACAGCGGGGTCACGTCGAGAAGCAGAACGTCCTTGACGTCGCCCTGCAGAACGCCGGCCTGGATGGCGGCGCCGAGAGCGACGACTTCATCCGGGTTGACGCCCTTGTGCGGCTCCTTGCCGAACAGCTGCTTGACGACTTCCTGGACCTTCGGCATGCGGCTCATGCCGCCGACGAGAACCACTTCATCGATTTCGGCTGCGGTGACGCCGGCATCCTTGAGGGCTGCCTTGCACGGCGCGATCGTGCGCTGGACGAGATCGTCGACCAGGCTTTCGAACTTGGCGCGGGTCAGCTTCAGCGTCAGGTGCTTCGGACCGGAAGCGTCGGCGGTGATGAACGGCAGGTTGATTTCGGTCTGCTGCGAGGACGAGAGTTCGATCTTGGCCTTTTCGGCAGCTTCCTTGAGGCGCTGCAGAGCGAGCTTGTCGTTCTTCAGGTCGATGCCCTGGTCCTTCTTGAACTCGTTGGCAAGATATTCGACGAGACGCATGTCGAAGTCTTCACCGCCGAGGAAGGTGTCGCCGTTGGTGGACTTCACTTCGAAGACGCCGTCGCCGATTTCGAGGACCGAGATGTCGAACGTGCCGCCGCCAAGGTCGTAGACGGCGATCGTCTTGCCGTCCTTCTTGTCGAGGCCATAGGCGAGAGCGGCTGCGGTCGGCTCGTTGATGATGCGCAGCACTTCGAGACCTGCAATGCGGCCGGCATCCTTGGTTGCCTGGCGCTGCGCGTCGTTGAAGTAGGCCGGAACAGTGATGACGGCCTTTTCGACCTTTTCACCGAGGTAGGATTCAGCGGTTTCCTTCATCTTCTGAAGGATCATCGCGGAAACCTGTGCGGGGGAATAGTTCTTGCCCTGGGCCTTGACCCATGCATCGCCATTGTCACCCTTGACGATATCGAACGGGACGAGGCCCTTGTCCTTTTCGACCGTCGGATCTTCGTAGCGGCGGCCGATGAGGCGCTTCACGGCGAAGAGGGTATTGGTGGGGTTGGTGACTGCCTGGCGCTTGGCCGGCTGGCCGACGAGGCGTTCGCCGTCATCGGTAAATGCGACCATGGAGGGCGTGGTACGCGCGCCTTCGGCGTTCTCGATCACCTTCGCATCTTTGCCGTCCATGATGGCGACGCAGGAGTTGGTGGTTCCGAGGTCGATGCCAATTACTTTTGCCATTTTCTTCTCTCTCCTTTAAGCGAACCATCGGAACCCCTCAAAGGCATTCCACTGACAGTTCCTCGACTGGGATGGTGCGCAGCATCGGCTGCGGTCATGCGGCGTATATAAGGACGGGTTTTTAGGACTGCAAGGCGAGAAATCGCCCGGATCCTAGCAAAAAGAACAGTTTGCCGAGCAATACTGTCAATACGCTTCACTGCCCCATGATCAGGTCGAAAAGCGTGGTCTGCCGCGGCTGGTCTCTGGAGCCCGCAACGCCGACGTCGCCGGGCGGGATGGGGCCGCCGCCGATCGCTCCCGGCGGCACCGGAGCGGGCGAATCATAGGGGCCGCGATACTGGCGATAATCACGGACCGGAACGTCGCCCGGCGGTATTACGTCGCCACGGCGGCCGCGGTCGCCATAGACTGGCCTGTTGTCGTAAGTCTGTCTGTTGTCCCTGTTGTCGTATCCCTGGTTGTCGCCATAGACGGGCCGCACGCGGGCGGGTTCCCGTTCGATCGAGGCGGAATCCTGGGCGGGAGGGCGCGGCGCCGGCGGGTAGTCGGCCGGGAGTTCGTCCTGTGTTCGGCGGCCACCGGGCAGGATGCCGGAAATGATATCGCCGATCGTCGTCGACGGAGAGTCCGGCTGGGGCGCGGCAGGCGGCGGCAGATCGAGGCCGCGGCCGGTGCCGAACAGCGGCGTCGGCGTATAGCCCTTCATCGCCGACGTCATGTATTCCTTAAAGGCCTTTGCCGGCAGTCCGCCGCCGGTGACCTTTTTCATGAAGGCGCCGTCGTCATTGCCGAACCAGATGCCGGTCGTCATGATGCTGGTATAGCCGACGAACAGGGCATCACGGAACGACTGGGTGGTGCCCGACTTGCCGGCTGCCTGCCAGCCGTCGATCTTGGCGGCCTTGCCGGTGCCCTCGTTGATGACGCGGTTCATCATGCCGTTCATCGTCGCCGCCACCGGTTCGCTGAGCACGCGCGGCGGATTGGCGTAATCGGCCTCGTAAAGCACCTTGCCGTCCGGATCGATGATGCGCTTGACGATATGCGGGGTCGCCTTGTAGCCGCCGTTCATGAACGAGGCATAGGCCGAGGTGAGCTCGACCAGCGAGACTTCCGAGGTGCCGAGCGCGATCGAGGCATTCGCCTGGATATCGGAATCGATGCCGAGCCGGTGGGCGAGGCTCACCACCTTGTCGGGCCCGACCTGCATGGCGAGCTGCGCGGCAACGGTATTCAGCGACTGCGCGAAAGCCGAGGCGAGCGTCACGGGACCGCGGTATTTCTCGTCGAAATTTTCCGGCGACCAGTTGCCGATCTTGACCGGCGTATCGTTGACCATCGAGTCCGGCCGGGCGCCGGCTTCGAGTGCTGCGGCATAGACGAAGGGTTTGAAGGCCGAACCCGGCTGGCGCTTCGCCTTGACGGCGCGGTTGAACTGGCTCGTCGCATAATCGCGGCCACCCACCAGCGCCCGGATCGCGCCGGTCGCATCGACCGACACGAGGGCCGCCTGCGAGGCATTGAGCTTGCCGCCCTCCTTCTTGAGAACGTCGTTCAGCGACTTTTCGGCGGCGGCTTCGAGGCGCATGTCGAGCGTGGTTTCGACGGTCACGTCGACCTTCGGCTCGCCGATCAGGCTCTTCACCTCGTCGACGACCATGTCGGCGGCATAATGCTGTGCGCCGGTCCAGTAGCGCTTCGCCTTGGCCGGCGGCTGCGACATGGCGCTCTTGAGGTCGCTGTCGGTAATGTAACCCTCCTCGCGCATCGTGCCGAGCACGACCTGGGCGCGGGCTTCCGCTGCCTTCGGATCGCGGGCCGGCGAGAGGCGGGAAGGTGCCTTGAGGAGACCGGCAAGCGTCGCCGCCTCGCCGAGGTTCACGTCGCGGGCGGACTTGTTGAAATACCGCCGCGAGGCGGCCTCAACTCCATAGGCGTTCGAACCGAAGAACACGCGGTTCAGGTACATGGCGAGGATCTGGTCCTTGGTGAACTTGTGCTCCAGCCAGAAGGACAGTAGTACCTCCTGGATCTTGCGCTCGAACGTGCGGTCCGGCGACAGGAACAGGTTCTTGGCGAGCTGCTGGGTGATCGTCGAACCGCCCTGGATCGGCTGGCCGGTCAGGTTGTTGACCAAGGCGCGCGCCAGGCCCAGCGGATCGACGCCGAAATGCGAATAGAAGCGCCGGTCCTCGATGGCGATCACCGCCTGCGGCAGGTAGGGCGACATTTCCTCGAGCGCCAGGGCTTCGCCCCCGGTCGAGCCGCGGTTGGCGACGACCGTGCCGTCGACCGCGGTGATCTTCATGTTCGGCGGACGATCCGGGATCGCCCACGTGCTGGCAGCCGGCATCTTTGCGCCGTAATAGAGCACCAGCCCGCCGACGGCGATGCCGGCCCAGATGCCGAGCACGAAACACCAGTAGATCAGTCTGCGCAGCGGCGCGAAGAATCCGCCGCCCTGGCGACGGGGTGGAGCCTTTTTGTTGCGGGAGGGGCGGTTGCGCTCCGGGCGCTCGTCGTGGTCTTGGCTTTCGGCTCTCGATGGACGCTTGCCGGGTCGGCCGTTGCCCACGACCCGTTCGTCCGCGTCGAGGCGGAAATCGTCGCTCGGCCGCGAACCCTCGAAGGACGGTTCAACACGTTTGTCTGATCTGCCCCTGGCTGCCATGGTGAGCCGGCATACCCCTGTTACGGGCCTGTCAAAACAGGCTGTTACTGAATGTCTGATCGCCCAAACCTTGGCTGGACTCTAAATGCGGCGATTTAAGGAGGCGTAAAGGAATGGTTTATCGGCCGTTACTTCTTGAACCGCTTGACTTCCGTCTCCATTTATGAGAACAAATAGAGAACATTTGGAGGGTGCTGATGAGCAGAACCGAACAGGTGATCGAACGTGCCATGGCCGCTGTCGCGGCATCGAGGGCCCTGCGCGAGGCTGAAGCGCAGCGTCGGCAAGAGACGTTTCAGAAGATACAGATTGCCAACCAGCGACGCCCGAATATTCCCAAGGGCATCCAGCTGCCGCTGGACCTTCATTGATATGCCGCAACGCCCTGCAATGCCGGGGCGTTGGCCCATGTCATAAAAGCCGCCTCGCTACCGCATCCAACCTTAAAAAAATCCGATTCCTGATGGAACAATGAGACAAGATCCGCGTTACGACGGATTCGACCTTGGAGGAGGGGAGGATATGCAGAAAATCGTCGAGGCAGTCGTCCGAAATGGCGACCAGCGTGTCCCGGTCGGGCTGGTCACCGTCAAGCAGGCGCTTGAAATGCCTGAAAGGGGGGTGCTGGAATTCAGTCATCCCGCCTATGAGGCCGGAAAGACCGATATCTTCGTCAACCGCGAAACCCTTTCAAAGCTGATGTGATCGCGGCAGGCGACGAAAAACAGACAGCATGATGGCAGCTCGAAACGCGAATTCGTGATTTCGGGTTCATTGCTTTGCGCGTTACCCTGCCGGCTGCAACCACAGCGAAGGAGAATGACATGAAGACAGTTCTCGCAATCGCCGCCGTCCTCGGCCTGTCGTCCACCGCAGCTCTTGCGGAATGTGCCGGCCACAATGTCACGGCTTCCGCCACGGTGGACAAGGAAATCACCACGGCAAGCATCGCGGCTCCGAAAATGGATCCGCGCGAGGAAGCCGTCGTGCTGAAGCAGTCTGAAGGACAGGCTAAAGTCACCGAATAGTGGTTTTGCCCGCGCCGGCCTTGTCGGCGCGGGTTTTCATTCCCTTCAGATAAAGACCCCGACCGTTCAGATGGGAAGCTGGAGACGGAACCTCCCGTACCGTTTGAGTGTTGTTTCCGAAAAGGAGACTTCCAATGGCCAAAAAACCTCTCGCCGCCGGCTTTACCGGTGATGTCGCCCAAGAGACAGGCGTTCGTGCTCGCGCGAAATCTGCCGTTCATCATGTCAAGGACGAGGCAGGTATGGTCGCAGCCCACGCCGTTGATCATCCGGCCGCGACCGGCTCGGCAATTGCCGCCGTCGGTCTGCTCGGGCTGGCGATAGGCTACATGCTCGGCATGTCATCCGCCTCCCGCGACCGTCGATGGTATCGGTGAAGGCGAGTGAGGTTTTCTTCGGAATATCCTGGCCGCCGCCGGAACTGTGGCTGTCCTCAGTCGTTGGTTTCCTGACAGGAAAAGGAGACCTTCATGTCCAATCGAGACCCTATCCCGACTCCGAGCCCGCAGCCGCGCGGGCCGACACCGACAGACGGAATTCCAGATCGCATCCAGGAAAAACCGCCATTGACGCCTGCACAGGATCCGGGCGACAGCAAGAACCCGCAGGATCCGACGCTGAAGCCCGCTCTGATGCCGACCGGCGATCCGGCGGGCATGGCATAAGGCGCCGTTGGGCCTCATGCCTCGTCTGCGGACACCCTTTGGACCCGTATAGGTAGTAACACGTACGGGTCCACCCTTATATTGCACCCGTCTATTATTGTTATTGTCAATTTATTAGCCAAGGCTCAAAATCCTCACTCCTGTGGCTTGTAGACTTTTTTGTTCCTCGAGCGCCGACAAGGCCGGCGCAAGACTGTCGCAATAGAAGGCCGCTGGTAATTTTCTCCAGCCGCCATCGCGGAGCAGGGCGAGGAGGATGGTCCGCCGGTCGGGCACCGTATGATCGGGAGGGTTATATGCCTACACAGATGGTTAGAAATCCTGTCAACCCCGACCAGCTCAGCTTGCTGCAGCAGGTCTTTGACCAGGCTTGCGCCGAACACCAGATCGACAAGGCGAGCCCCGATGCCGAGGCGCTCGCACTGATCCTGGTGAATTCCCTTCAAAAAGGCTCGGACGACAAGCAGAAGCTCGCGGCGCTGGCCGAGGCGCTGGCGAAAAGCCGATAGGTTCCTGCTTTAAACGAGGAACCTATCAGTCCTTCGGCAGTTGACCGATCTCTCGATCAACTCAAGGAGGCCGGTAATGGCAGAGCCCATCAGAAACCTGAATACGCCCGCGAAGTCGGATACGCCCTCTTTCGACCACGAACCCAGCGAAAACGTCCGGACCGAGATTGCGACGCTTCGTTCCGAGATCGCCAGTCTGCGCGAGATGCTCGCCGAAAAGACCGGCGCTGCCTATGACAAGGTCGCCGAGCGGGCTGGTAGCGCCGCGAGCTATGTCCAGCACGAGGCAAGCTCGGTCGCAGGTACCATCCGCGAACATCCCGCAGCCACCACGACGCTGTTCACGCTGATCGGGGCAATCGGTTTTGCGATCGGCTATGTGGTTGCGACCGCTTCGGCGGAAAGCAAGAATGCCTGGTATGACCGTTACCTGAGCGGCCGCCTCTAAGCGGCATCGCCGCCCGAAACCGGATCCTGACCGACATCGACCCAGGTCGCTGCGGTCAGGTCTGCCATACGTTCGGGGCTGATGCGCACCGCGGCGTTGATGGCTCCGGCCGCGGGAACCACTTCCGGGAATCTTTTTAGCGACACGTCGCAATAGATCGGGATCGGCGACGGCAGTCCGAACGGACATACGCCACCCACCGGGTGGCTGGTGATGCCGGCCACCTCGTCGCCGCCCAGCATGCGCGGTTTGGCCCCGAAATGATCCCGGAACTTGCGGTTGTCGAGACGGCTGGTTCCCGACATCACCACCAGCGCCGTAATTTCGCCGGAACGCACGCAGATCGTCTTGGCAATCTGCTCGGGCGCCACCCCGTGGGCGGCCGCGGCGAGCGGCACGGTCGCCGAACTCTGTTCGGTCACGATGACGTCGATATCGGGGGCATGGACGGCGAAAAAGGCGCGGACGGATTCAAGGCTCATGGCTGGAAATTGACGCAGGACACGGCGCGCCGCAAGTGGGGAATGAAGCTATGCGAGAATTGCAATGCTGCACTGCGATATCGTGACTGTTTTTTAAGCGTCGCTCCTGTATATTCAAATCATCGACGGGCGCACTCCTCCTCCCAGCGCCCCCGATGGGACCGACAACACCTCCTCCTCCCAGTTGTTGGTCAGTTTCGGAAACCCGGCGCACCTCCTCCCGCGCCGGGTTTTCTGTTTTACGCGCCTTGAAATCGCTGGTGATTTCCCTTTTCAAAGCGGCGCATAATTTTCCCGATCTTGACCTTTTGGCGCTAAGCCCCTATTTGGTTCGCCATCGATATTTGTTTGATAGCCAGCACTAAGCGCCTCGCGGCGTTTGCGACGATCTCTCTTCAAATACGAAACTTCAACGTTCCACGCGTTCGGGCGTGGAATAGTCGGTCATATTTGCAAGGGAAAGGCATCGTTATGGCTACCGGTACTGTAAAGTGGTTCAACGCAACCAAGGGCTACGGCTTCATTCAGCCTGACGACGGTTCGCAGGACGTTTTCGTTCACATCTCCGCCGTTGAGCGCGCTGGCCTCGGCCAGCTCAAGGACGGTCAGAAGATCTCTTACGAACTCGTCAGCGACAAGCGTTCTGGCAAGGTTTCCGCAGACCGCCTTCAGGGCGCATGATCTGCTGAAGACCTTCGTGTCGAACTCGCGAAAGGCCGGCTCGTCCGGCCTTTCTGCTTTTCTGGAACAAGTTGTTTCATTGTTTAGACCGATTCTAAGTTTGGCCTCTTGTAAACAAAAAACGCAGCTCCCATCTAGGGGTCAATAGCGTTTCCGACGCACCGCATGCTCGGGCTCCAAAAGCTTCAGCGAGCATGTGTGTTACGGCAAATACGGGCGACCGTGCCGTCCTGAGGCAGTTTTCATATCCGCGTTAACGGGATGTTTACTTAACCGGGGGACGATGACCGCTAGAGCCGCAGTGATCTGAAAAGATCGAAGAGCGGCCGCGTCGGAAATGCTTGTCCCATTTCGAGTGACCACGGATGTACTGGCACCAGTGAATGGGAGTGGAAAGGTCGGGCTTGCCCGGCCTTTTTGTTTTTAAGGGCCTGACGCGGAGAAGCGTCAGGCCCTTCTCCGTCTCAGGCCTTCCAAGGTCAGTCCGCCAGCGCAGCGATGATGCGCGCCCACGAGCGGATACCCTTGTGGAAGGAGCGAAGGTCGTATTTTTCGTTCGGCGAGTGGATGCGGTTGTCGCTGAGGCCGAACCCGACGAGCAGCGATTCCATGCCCAGCGTCTTCTGGAAATCGCCGACGATCGGGATCGATCCTCCGACGCCGACAACCAAGGCCGGCTTCGGCCACTCCTCGGAAAGCGCCGTCTTGGCCTTGGTGAGCACCGGTGAATCGTAACCGAGCTGGATTGCCGGCGAGCCGCCATGCGTCAGGAATTCCACCGAGCAATCAGCCGGGATCTTCGAGCGCACATAGGCGCGAAAACTCTCTCGGATCTTTTCTGGATCCTGGCCTCCGACGAGACGGCAGGACACTTTGGCCGAGGCCTTCGACGCGATGACGGTCTTGAAGCCCTGGCCTTCGTAGCCGCCGCTGATGCCGTTGAACTCGCAGGTCGGCCGCGCCCAGAGCAGTTCGAGCAGCGAACGGCCCTTTTCACCGGCCAGTTCCGACAGGCCCACTTCCCCAAGAAAGTCGTCGCGACCGCTGACCAGGCTTTCCCAGGCCGCCTTGATGTTGGATGGTGTCTCCTCGACGCCGTCGTAAAAACCTTCGAGCGTCACGCGGCCGGTATCGTCATGCAGCCCGGCGAGGATTTTCGACAGGATCTGGATCGGGTTTGCGGCAGCGCCGCCGTACATGCCGGAATGAAGGTCGCGGTTGGCGGCGGTGACGATGATTTCCTCGCCGACCAGACCACGCAGCGACGCGGTGATCGCCGGCGTATCCGCATCCCACATCCCGGTATCGCAGACGAGGGCGTAATCGGCCTTCAGCTCGGCGGCATTGGCGTCGAGGAAGGGTTTGAGCGACGGCGAGCCGGATTCTTCCTCGCCTTCGAAGAGGATGGTGACGCGCACCGGCAGCGAGCCATGCACGTCCTTGTAGGCCCGGCAGGCTTCGACGAAGGTCATCAGCTGTCCCTTGTCGTCGGCGACGCCGCGGCCCGTCACCACCTTGCGGCCGGCACCGAGATCCTTGAGCTTGGGGTCGAAGGGGTCGTCCTCCCAGAGATCGATCGGATCGACCGGCTGGACGTCGTAATGACCATAGAACAGCACATGCGGCGCATCGGCGCGGGCGCCCGGGTGGTGGCCGACGACCATCGGATGACCGGTCGTATCGCGAACCGACGCCTCGAAGCCGAGATCCTTCAGTTCGGCCACCAGCCACTCGGCAGCCTCGCGGCAATCGGATTTGAAGGCGGGGTCGGTGGAGATCGACTTGATGCGGACGAGGCCGAACAGGCGCTCGAGGCTTGCGGGAAGGTTCTGGTCGGCGCGGTCGAGGACGGAGGAAAGATCGGTCATGGGAATCCTGTCTTTGAAATGCGAGACCTCGAGCCCAGGAGGCAAGAAGCGGTCCATCGTTTCGAATGCCCGACCTTGTTAGCAAGTCAGGGGCAGAGGAGACAATGGCAAAGACGCCAACGCCGCTGGCTTAGATTTTGCGTGCGTTCTCGACGATCATCCGCATGTATTCGATCATCAGTTCACGCTCGAAACGACGAAAGCCCGAGAACAGGGCAGCATCCGCTTCCGAGGCCGCTTCCACGGCCTGGACTTCCAGCTCGCGGCCGAGCGGGGTGAGCGTGATGATCTGCGCCCGGCGATCGTTCGGATGGGGGGTGCGCTGGATGAGGCCGTCCCGTTCCATGCGGGCCAGCGTGTTGGCAAGCGTCGCCTGCTCGACCTCCAGCTTGTCGAGGAGCTGCTTCTGCGTGAGACCGTCTTCCTGCCAGAGTTCGAGCAGGACGGGAAACTGGCCGGGAGAAAAGCCAAGCACCATGGCCCGCTTCTGCAACGAGCGCGCAAAGCCTTTGGCGAGTTGGCCCGCCAGGTATGTCGCCGAATGCGAGCGGTCGAATCCCATGGCTGGTCTTCATCCCTCCCTGAACGAGCCCGTTTGCGAGCAATATCTGCCAGATATATCGCACGCCATGCTTTCGCCAAGCCTGTGCGAAGACGGGGGAAATGACAAGTCTTTCCTGCGAAAGGGCAATAAAAAACCGCCACGGCAGGGAGGGGACAGCCGTGGCGGTTCTGATGGAAGGACAAAGGCCCGGAGAGGGGGATAGGCCTTTGTCCGGTCTGGTTCGGCGGGGGACAGGCCGGCTGCCAGACTGCGGCGTGATCAATCGCCGGTGACTAGAAAATGTGGGGCCGAACCGGGCTTTTCAAGAGAAAGGCATGTTACAAATCGGTAACGTTCCGGTGAGGGCGGGAGGCTTCGCGGCGGCGAAGTTTTCATGGACGGATCAAATGCCCCACGCTATTCCTTGCGCCATGAAAAAAGGCGATCATCTTTTCCTTATCGACGGTTCCGGCTTCATTTTCCGCGCCTTCCACGCGTTGCCGCCGCTCACCCGCAAATCCGACGGCCTGCCGGTCGGCGCCGTATCCGGCTTCTGCAACATGCTGTGGAAGCTGTTGACCGATGCGCGCGACACTTCGGTCGGCGTGACGCCCAGCCATTTCGCCGTCATTTTCGACTATTCCGCCAAAACCTTCCGCAAGGACCTATACGACGCCTACAAGGCGAACCGTTCGGCGCCGCCGGAAGAACTGATCCCGCAGTTCGGCCTGATCCGCCAGGCGACCCGCGCATTCAACCTGCCCTGCATCGAGACCGAAGGTTTCGAGGCGGACGACATCATCGCCACCTACGCCCGCCAGGCCGAGGCGACCGGTGCCGATGTGACCATCGTCTCGTCGGACAAGGACCTGATGCAGCTCGTGACGCCGAACGTCCACATGTACGACAGCATGAAGGACAAGCAGATCGGCATTCCCGATGTCATCGAGAAATGGGGCGTGCCGCCGGAGAAGATGATCGACCTGCAGGCGATGGTCGGCGATTCGGTCGACAACGTGCCGGGCATTCCGGGCATCGGCCCGAAGACGGCAGCCCAGCTTCTCGAAGAATTCGGCGATCTCGACACGCTGCTTGCCCGCGCCGGCGAGATCAAGCAGGTGAAGCGCCGCGAGAACATCGTCGCCAATGCCGATCTGGCCCGCCTGTCGCGCCGGCTCGTCTCGCTTCGGCTCGACGTGCCCCTGGACCTCGATCTCGACGCGCTGGTACTGGAGCCGCAGGACGGCCCGAAACTGGTCGCCTTCCTGAAGACCATGGAATTCGGCACGCTGACGCGCCGCGTCGCCGCCGCCTGCAACTGCGATGCCGATGCCATCGAACCCGCCGTCGTGAATGTCGAATGGGGCCAGGCCGCCCGCGGCCCGGACCTCGATGCCGGTGGTTCGGCAACGGTTGATACCGGCGAGGCGGCGGCCGAAGCGCCTGCCAATCCGGCCAAGGCACCGGTCGCCAAGGGCACCGGAGAAGCCACGCCTTCGGAATTTGCCAAGACCCGCATCGAAGCCTTTGCCAATGCCAAGCTCGATCCGAGCTGCTACGTGACCATTCGCGATGTCGAAGTCCTGGACGACTGGATCAAGGCCGCGCGGGAAACCGGACTCGTCGCCTTCGATACGGAAACCACGTCGCTCGATCCGATGCAGGCGGAACTGGTCGGCTTTTCTCTGGCGCTTGCCGACAATACGGCCAACCCCTCAGGTCTGGAAGTCCGTGCGGCCTATGTGCCGCTGATCCACAAGACCGGGGTCGGCGATCTGCTCGGCGGGGGGCTTGCCGAAAACCAGATC
Source organism: Neorhizobium vignae (assembly GCF_000732195.1). Classification (GTDB taxonomy): domain Bacteria; phylum Pseudomonadota; class Alphaproteobacteria; order Rhizobiales; family Rhizobiaceae; genus Neorhizobium; species Neorhizobium vignae. Next base: position 312,784 of record NZ_JNNU01000004.1, on the reverse strand, counting down.
CCGACCCGGGAGGCGCTGGCGCGCCTGAAGCCGCTGCTGGAGGACCCGTCGGTCCTGAAAGTGGCGCAGAACCTGAAATATGACTACCTCGTAATGAAGCGCCACGGCATCACCGTCGAGAGTTATGACGACACGATGCTGATGTCCTATGTGCTGGAAGCCGGCAAGGCGAGCCACGGCATGGACGCTCTGTCGGAGCGCTGGCTGAACCACAAGCCGATCACCTTCAAGGAGGTTGCCGGCAGCGGCAAGGCCGGCGTGACCTTCGATTTCGTCGATATCGACAAGGCAACCGCCTATGCGGCGGAAGACGCCGACGTGACGCTGCGCCTGTGGATGGTGTTGAAACCGCAGCTGGCGGCCGCGGGGCTGACGCGCATCTATGAGCGGCTGGAGCGGCCGCTGGTCTCGGTGCTTGCCCGCATGGAAGAGCGCGGCATCACCATCGACCGGCAGATCCTGTCCAGGCTTTCGGGAGAGCTTGCCCAGCGGGCCGCCGCCTTCGAAGACGAGATCTACGAGCTGGCGGGGGAAAGGTTCACCATCGGTTCGCCGAAACAGCTCGGCGACATCCTGTTCGGCAAGATGGGCCTGCCGGGCGGCGCCAAGACCAAGACCGGCCAATGGTCGACCTCGGCCAGCGTACTGGAAGATCTGGCTGCCGAAGGCCATCCCCTGCCGCGCAAGATCGTCGACTGGCGCCAGCTGACCAAATTGAAATCCACCTATACCGATGCGTTGCCGGGTTACGTCCATCCCGAGACCAAGCGGGTGCACACCTCCTATGCGCTGGCCTCGACAACGACCGGCCGCCTGTCCTCCTCCGAGCCGAACCTGCAGAACATTCCGGTGCGTACCGCGGAAGGCCGCAAGATCCGCACCGCCTTCATCTCGACGCCCGGCCACAAGCTGGTCTCGGCAGATTACAGCCAGATCGAGCTGCGCGTGCTGGCCCATGTGGCCGACATTCCACAGCTGCGCCAGGCCTTTGCTGATGGGATCGACATTCATGCGATGACGGCTTCGGAAATGTTCGGCGTGCCGGTCGAAGGCATGCCGAGCGAAGTGCGCCGCCGCGCCAAGGCGATCAACTTCGGCATCATCTACGGCATTTCCGCCTTCGGGCTGGCCAACCAGCTGTCGATCGAGCGCTCCGAAGCGGGCGACTACATCAAGAAGTATTTCGAGCGCTTCCCGGGCATCCGGGACTACATGGAAAGCACCAAGACCTTCGCGCGCGAGAACGGCTACGTCGAGACGATCTTCGGTCGCAGGGCGCATTATCCGGAGATCAAGTCCTCCAACCCTTCGGTGCGCGCCTTCAACGAACGTGCGTCGATCAATGCGCCGATCCAGGGCTCGGCCGCCGACATCATCCGCCGCGCGATGGCGAAGATGGAGCCGGCGCTGGAAACGGCCGGACTGAACGGAAGAGCCCGCATGCTGCTTCAGGTGCATGACGAACTGATCTTCGAGGTCGAGGACGAAGCGATCGACAAGTCCTTGCCGGTGATCATGTCGACCATGGAACACGCGGCCATGCCGGCGATCTCGATGCGGGTGCCGCTGAAGGTCGATGCCCGCGCCGCCAGCAATTGGGATGAGGCGCATTGAGCCTAAGGCTCAGTGTTCCCGCGGATAAAGAGACAGAAGCGCAGTCGAAAGCAGCTCGTCGGCATAGGCGCAGGCGGTAAGCCGCGCATCGTCATGCATGTTCATTTCGTGGCAACGCTGGCGAACGGTCTCGAGAATGAGGTTGCTGATCCCGCGGGCATGTTCGACATCCGCGTTCTCTGACGTGTCCATGGCAAGCGCCAATGCCGTCATGGAGACGATTTCCAGAACAACCATGCGCGCTTCCAGATCGGTGGCGGTTGCCTCATCGGGATGTTGCCCTTCGCGCGGCTTGCTCTGGCCCATGATTTTTCCTTTCTTTATAAGAAAAGGCACATAGAGCCGGTTCAGGGACTTTAAAGGACGATCGAACGTTTTTCGCTAACCAACCGGACGGTTCGCAAAGCAACCGTTGAGGACGCCGACCAAGGCCCTGCCGGCATCTTCGAGCGATCCGCTATTGTCGATCGTCACCACCTGGTAGTCGCCGGTCACGGTAAGCGAGCTGCGTTCGAGACGCCGAAGTATCTCCTCGCGCGTTTCCCGTCCACGCGCTTCGAGCCGGGCCGCGAGCACGTCCAGGCTGGCGGTGATGTTGATGACCACGAGCGAGGGATAGGCATCCTTGAACCGGGCAAGCGCGGAACGCGAGCCGTTGGCGACGACCAGCCGGCCTTTCGCCATGGCCTCTTTCGTCTCGACGGGAATGCCGTATCGCAGACCGTGGGCGCCCCAGGAGACCGCAAAACGGCCGGCCTGTTCCAGAGCCTCGAATTCCGCTTCGGAAACGCCGTCATGGTCTTCACCGCCTGCGGCGGCGTTGCGGGTTATGACGCGTCGTACGAAGACGACGTCATCGCGGCCCTCGAAGAACCGGGCGGCATAGGCCATCAGCGTGTCCTTGCCGGCCCCGCTCGGGCCGACGACCGCGACCATGCAGCCGCTTCGCTCCCGTTCCGTTGCTGTCGGCTTGACGTCCATCAGGCGACCCGCCGGCCTTCCCGCCAGACGGCGCGGGAGACGGGAACCCCCTCCTCGTGATGGACGCGGACGATATCGGCACGCAGGCCGGTCGCGATCCGGCCCCGGTCGTCGAGGCTGACGGTGCGGGCAGGGGTCGATGTCACCATGGCGAGCGCCTTCGGCAGCGAGATGCTCTCCACCTCCGAGGCAAGCACAAAGGGGGCATGCAGCAGGCTGAGCGGCACGTAATCGGAGGAGAGCACGTCGAGCACGCCGCGCTCGGCAAGGTCGCGAGCGGCGATATTGCCGGAATGCGACTTGCCGCGAACAATGTTCGGGGCACCCATCAGCACGCTCATTCCCGCTTCGTGCGAAGCCTTTGCCGCATCGAAACTGGTCGGGAATTCCGCCAGCCGAACGCCGTTGTCGATCGCTTCGCCCACATGGGAAAGCGTCGCGTCGTCATGGCTTGCGACCGTAATGCCACGCTCGGCGCAGACCTTCGAGATCGCAACGCGGTGCGGTGTTGCGTTACGTGCCGATTCTTCCTGGCGTTTGGCCACGAAAGCGGCGAATGCCTCGTCGCTGAGGCCGCGCTTCTTCTGGTAGTAGAGCGTGTACTGATCCATCGTCTGGAATTGCCGCTGGCCGGGGGCGTGATCCATCAGCGAGACGAGCCGGACATGCGGGTCGTTCTCGAAATCGACGAAATGCTCCATGCAATTGTCCGCCGAGACTTCGCAACGCAGGTGCAGGAAATGTTCGGAGCGCAGGCGGCCATAGGCGCCGGCGGCGGCAATCGCGTCCGCCATGGCGCGCATTTCGCCATGGGCAAAGCCGCCGTCCTCGTCGGCACCCATGCGCAGGCAGTCGAAGACGGTGGTGATGCCGGAGGTGGCAATCTGTGCGTCATGGGCCTGGATCGCCGCCGTGGTGTTCCAGCGCACGCCCGGCCGCGGCGAATAATGCTGTTCCAGATGGTCGGTATGAAGTTCGACTAGTCCGGGGATCAGGTAGTCGCCCTCGAAATCCTCGCCGCTATGGACATTGCCTTCTGAGATATCGGTGATCTTGCCGTTCCGGATCTGGACGGAACCGGAGATCACGCTGTCCTCGAGCACGATGCGGGCATTGGTAAGCACGAGTTCGGCGGTCATGATGCAGTCTTTCTGTTTTCGAAGGCGGACGCTAGGGGAAGCCAGCGATGGGCGATGAAGGGTGCGCCGCGCTCGGGCTCCACGAAGATGGCGAGCCCATCGACGGTCAGCGGGGTGTTGGCGAAATCGGCAAAGCGGCGGTCGAGCTCGCGGCGCATGATGGGCGCATGCTCGGGCGGAACCTGGCCGGTCAATGTCATGTGGAAGCGGAACTCGTCCATGACATAGGGATAACCCCAGCGGTCGAGATTGGCGCGCTGGGCCGAGCTTAGCATATCAGGTTTACGCCGCGCGATATCGGCCTCCGACAGCGGCGCGCGAAAAGGTTCGAACTCTTCGACGACGCGTCCGGCGTAATGCTGGAGCTCGGGGTAAATCGTATCCGGCACCAGCGCGAAGAACCGCCCGAGCTGGCCGACGATGACGTTCGGGATGTCGAAGACCGGCGTCTCTGCGGCAAACCGGTCGGCGGCCCTGATCAACTCGGCTTCTGTCCGGTCCGGATGCAGCTCGAACGGTGCCTTGAGCGTCGCGTGAAAGGCATAGCGCCGCGGATCGGCGGTCAGTTCATGGACGGTGTCGGGGGACAGGCCTTCGACATCGGGCGTCGGAAACGTCTCGGCTGTAAAGGCGTCACGGCCGAGCCAACGCGCTGCCGCTTTCGTCAGCGGATGGTTTTCGGCGGGCGAAAAATAGAGAGCGTAGCGCAAGACGGGATTCCGGAATCAGGAGAAGGCCGGCCGACTTTACCTGTGCGCCGGCCCGCGAAACAGGACCCCCGGCTAAAAGATTTCCATGACAGAATGATGATAATCCGGCCTGTCAGTGGCCCTTTTTGCCCATGACGCGGGAACGCAGCGCGTTGGAGAGATTGTCGAAGACGAAGACCACCAGGAGGATCAGCAGGACCATGTAGGCAACCTTGTCCCAATCGGCATTGGTCTTCATGGATTCGAGCAGCTTGAGGCCGATACCGCCCGCGCCGACAGCGCCGATCGCGGTTGCCGAACGGGTGTTGGACTCCCAGAAATACAGCGATTGCGAGATGAAGATCGGCAGGACCTGCGGCACCACGCCGTAGCGCTGCACGATGACCGGCGCGGCACCCACCGACTTGACGCCCTCGCGCTGCTTGTCGTCGACATTTTCCAGTGCCTCCGAATAGACCTTGCCGAGCGCACCGGTATCCGTGAAGAAGATGGCGGCGATCCCCGGAAGCGGCCCTGGCCCGAAGGCGCGGGTGAAGAACAGGGCCCAGATCAGCATGTCGATCGAGCGCAGGAAGTCGAAGAAGCGCTTCATCCCCCAGTTCATCGGCCGGTTCGTGGTGATATTGCGCGCCGCAACGAAGGCAAGCGGGAAGGCGATGAGCGTGGCAAACAGCGTGCCCACGAAGGCCATGACCAGCGTCTGCATCAGCTTGGAGAGAATGTCGCCATGCTGCCAGCTGCTATTGTTCAAGAAGTTGTCGAGCGCCAGCGAGGCATTGGACTGGCTCGGGTCGAGCCGCTCGCCGAAAAGCGTCAGCCCGGCCACGCTGGTGAGGCTGCGGCCCCAGAACGGCGATTGCGTGTCGAAGAAGAAATTTGCCCAGCCGAGGAAACGCCGCTGCACATAGACTTGGTTGTTGCGGATCTCCGCCTGGCCGGCAAAGCCGAAACGCACGCTGACCTTGTTGTCGTCCTGCACCATCCGCGCCGGCGCACCGGCCGGCAGGATAGCTCGGTCCCCTCTGATCGCTACGGGATAGAGCTTGCCGTCGATATAGACGTCGACCTGGCTCGGGGTCACGTCGAGCCGGTCGTCGCTACCGAAGATCACCGTGTAACCGCCGTTCGAGGTCGGCTTCAGCCAGTCGATCGCCGCACCGTCAGGATATTGCCCGCGGCTCGTCCATTGCGGCACGACCTGACCGTTCTGGAAACGCAGGCGAGGCTGCGCGCGCCATGAATACCAGTCCTGGAGGTAGATCGCCGCGCGATCCCAGTTGCCGTTGACGAAGGTCGGGATGACGTTGAAGAAGGAAAAGCAGAAGGCGAGATAGACGAGGACCGCGACGGCCGCGACCGCCAGGCCCCAGCGCTGCATGAAGCTGCGGTGAAAGACTTCCGGATAGGCGGCGAGCAGGCGTTCGCGATCGGCGGCATTGACGGCAAGATTGGACATCAGGCAGCTCCCCGACCGAATTCGAACGATTGCTTGCCGATCAGCCGGCGGCGCAGCCAGGCAGAGAACTGGTCGACGCAGATGACGGTGACCAGCAGGAGGATGATGATCGCATAGGTCTTGGCGGCGTGGTCGCGGCCGATCGACAGGCTGAACACCTCCCCGATGCCGCCGCCGCCCACGGCGCCGATAATGGTCGAGGCGCGCACGTTGATCTCGGTGCGCAGCAGCGTGTAGGAGACGAAATTGGGCAGGACCTGCGGCAGGATCGCGAAGCGCACGCGCTCCAGCCAGCTGGCGCCAGAGGCGCGCAGGCCCTCGTCCGGCTTCATGTCGGCATTCTCGACCACTTCGAAGAACAGCTTTCCGAGCGCCCCTATGGTGTGGATCGACACGGCGATGATCGCTGCGATCGGACCGATCGACAGGATCGCGGCCAGCAGGCCGGCGACGACGATCTCCGGAAAGGCGCGCAGGATTTCCATGATGCGCCGAACCACCCAGCGCGTGAGACCGGCGCCGACGAGATTGGTGGAGGCGAAGAAGCAGAGAAGGAAAGCACCTGTGGCGCCGAGAATGGTCGAAACGATGGCGATATTGATGGTGATCGCCAACTGGTAGAAGAAGTTCGGAATATAGAAACTGTCGGTGATCCAGATACGGTCGCTCGTATAGTCGAACTTGATCGATCCGTCCGCATAGGGCGATGGCAGGTCGAACATGGCGCGGAAGATCTCCAGCGGACTGTTCGGCACGAAGCTCTTCAGGAAATCGAAGAAATAGGGAAGGCGTTCGAAGAACTTGCCGGAATTGGCCTCGTTGGCGAAATCCAGCGACGCAGCGAGCACGATCAGGAAAACGACGATGGATACGACGGTATAGATCCGCCGGGTCCGCACCTGTTGCTGATAATGGTCGAGGATGGTGCGGGAGCTTTCCTGCAGCCCGCTGAACTGGGCGGGTCCGGTCGCATGCGCCATTCTGGGTATCCTTGTTGAACGAGCGGCGGCATCGTTATGATGCCGCCGCAGGAACATTGATCAGACGTTGGATCAGCCGCCGATGACAGCCTTACGAGCGTCGATAATGGTCTGGTAGAACTTCTGGTCGACCGGCGACCAGTCGACGTAACCGCCGCCCGTGAAGCTCTCGAAGCAAGACTTGTCCTTCTTCGGCAGCTCGGCGAAGAAGGCGGTCACCTTCTTCTTCATGTCGTCCGAAAGCTTGTTGGACACCATCAGCGGGCCGTTCGGGATGAGCGGCGACTTCCAGACCTGGACGATGTCGTCCATGTCGAGCAGGCCCTTGGAGACCATGATGTGCAGGTTGCCGGACGAGTAGCCCTGTGCCCAGTCGCCGACGGCCGAGCCGAAGGTGGTGCCGACGTCGAACTTCTTGTCGAGAACGCCGAGAACGAGGTTCTCGTGGCCGCCGCCGAAGCCGGTTTCGGAGAAGTACTGCTTGACCGGCATGCCGACATCCTTCGGCAGGGCGACGTTCGGGACGAGGTAGCCGGAGGTCGAGTCCGGATCGGCGAAGCCGATCTTCTTGCCCTTGGCGTCGGCGAGCGTCTTGATGCCCGAGTCCTTGCGGGCAACCATGATCGAGTAGTAGCCGGTCGAGCCGTCGGCCTGCTTGGTGGTCAGAACCGGGGTAACGGCGTTCGGGTCCTTGATGTAGATCGCTGCGTAGGAAGCAGCGCCCATGACGGCGAGGTCGATCGTGCCGCCGAGCAGGCCCTGGATGACGCCGTTGTAGTTCGGCGACGGGAAGAGCTTGACGTCCGATGCGCCGGTCGCGGCGATCAGGCCCGGCTTGACGCATTCGGTGCGGCGGACCTGGTCGGCTTCGTTTTCGCCGCCGTCGAGGCCGATGCGCAGAACCGGTGCGCTCTGGGCGTGGGCCTGGCCGGCAACGGCTGCGATGGCGATCGTCGCCATCAGGATCTTGCGGAATGCAGACATGGAAGTCTCCTTTGGTGATTGGGGTGGTCAACCCGGAAAGGGCGTCAGTCTTCCGGCCGCGGGGCGCAGCCGGAAACGGGTCAGCGCATGGCGGCGGTTTCGGCCATCATGCCGGATGGGTCGATCGCGACCGCCTCGCCGCGGCGGGCGGGGGCAAGGCTGGTCGATGTCATGGTCTCGTCGATCCCGGCTCCATCCTTGTCGGAACCGTAGATCTCGCGCACCGCATTGGCATTGAGCTCCTGCGGCGGGCCGTCGAAGACGACGCGGCCGCCCGCCATGCCGATGATCCGCTCGCAATAGCTGCGGGCCGTATCGAGCGTGTGCAGATTGGTGATGACCGTGATGCCTTCGCGCTCGTTTATGTCGCGCAGCGCATCCATGACGATCTTGGCGTTGAGCGGATCGAGCGAGGCGATAGGCTCGTCGGCGAGCATCATCTTCGGTGCCTGTACCAGGGCGCGGGCAATCGCGACGCGCTGCTGCTGGCCGCCCGAGAGCGTTCCGGCCGCCTGCAGCGCCGTCTGTTCGATGCCGAGCCGCTCGAGCGCCGCCATCGCCATGACGCGCTCGTCACGACTGAAGATTTTGAGCAGGCTCATCGTCGTCGAACGGTGATTGAGACGGCCGAGCAGTACGTTGGTCATCACGTCGAGGCGCGGGACGAGGTTGAACTGCTGGAAGATCATCGCGCAGTCGCGCTGCCAGTTGCGCAACGCCTGGCCCTTGAGGGAAGAGACCTCGGAGCCGTTGAAGTAGATGGAGCCGGAGCTCGGCTCCTGCAGGCGGTTGATCATGCGCAGCAGGGTCGACTTGCCGGCGCCGGAACGGCCGATGATGCCGACCATCTGGCCCTGGGGAATCTCGACGTTCACGGCGCTCACCGCGATACGATCGCCAAAACGGCGGGTGATGTCCCTCAATTCGAACTTCATGCTCTCTCGCCAATTCAGCTTTTTTCTGAGAGCTCGATAGCGATGGTTGATGAAGTCTGAATGTCGGATTTATGTCGGTTTTATTATATTTCGAAAGCGCCTGCAGCGCTTGCGTTACCTGCTGTGACGCGACACGAATTCTTCGGCCGAAAGTACCCGGAAATCGTCGAGAGCAGCCCTTAGTTTCAGGTGGTCCCAATCCCACCAGGCAAGCCGGTCCATCGCTTCGCCGACTGCTTTCGTGAAACGCTCGCGGATGAGTTTTGCCGGCACGCCGCCGACGATCGTATAGGGCGCCACGTCCTTGGAGACGACCGCGCCGGCGCCGATCACCGCGCCGTTGCCGACGGTGACGCCCGGCAATACGGTGGCGCCATGGCCGATCCACACGTCATGGCCGATGGTGACGCGATGGTCGCGCCGCCATTCGAAGAAGCTCTTTTCGTCTTCGGCGTCGTCCCAGTAGCTGGCGGCGCGATAGGTGAAATGATGCAGCGTCGCCCGCCAGGTTGGGTGGTTGGTGGCGTTGATGCGCACCGAGGCCGCCATGTTGACGAACTTGCCGATCGTCGCACACCAGATCGAGCCATCCTGCATGATGTAGGAATAAGCACCGATCTCGGCCTCGCTGATGCGGCAGCGCTCGGAAACTTCCGTATACGGACCGAGCGTGGAATTGCTGACGTTTGCCGTTTCGTGGATCGCGGGCTCCAACCCAACCTTGACGCTCATGCTGCGACTGCCTTTCGGGGGGAAAACTGCGAGACGTCGAGAACGCGATCAGCCACAGCCTCGCGCACTTCCTCGTCATGGAAAATGCCGAGAAGGGCGACGCCATCGCGTTTTTTGTCCGCGATCATCTCCACGACGACCCGCCGGTTGACCGCGTCGAGCGAAGCGGTCGGCTCATCGAGGAGCAGGATGCGGTGGCTGGTGATGAAACCGCGGGCGATGTTGACCCGCTGCTGTTCGCCACCCGAAAACGTGGCGGGAGGCAGGGTCCAGAGCTCCCGCGGCAGATTGAGCTTGGCCAGAAGCTCGGCCGCCTTGTCGCGCGCTTCCGGCGCTGCGATGCCGCGGGCGACGAGCGGTTCGGCGACCACGTCGAGCGCGGAGACGCGCGGAACGGTGCGCAGGAACTGGCTGACGTAACCGAGCGTATGGCGGCGCACGTCGAGCACGGTGCGCGGATCGGCGCGGGCGATATCGACGAGCCGGTCGTTGTGGTCGACGAGGATTTGCCCGGCATCGACGGCGTAGTTGCCGTAGAGCATTTTCAGGATCGAACTCTTGCCGATGCCCGACGGGCCGCCGAGCACGACGCATTCGCCGCTCGCGACCGAAAAATTCACATCGTTGACGACCGGCAGCTTGATGCCGTCGCGCAGATGCATGGTGAAGCTCTTGAAGACTTCGGAAACGACGAGAGGGGTGGCCATGACTTTATCCTTGTTTGCGCATGGTCTTGTCCGAAAACCGGCGACCACTTTTCGGGACCATGCGCCCCTCAGACCTGAAGAATGGAAGAGACGAGAAGCTGGGTGTAAGGCTCGCGCGGATCGTCGAGCACGCGGTCGGTCAGCCCGTGTTCGATCACATGGCCGTCCTTCATCACCATCATCCGGTGCGACAGGAGGCGGGCGACGGCGAGGTCGTGGGTGACGACGATCGCAGACAGGCCGAGATCGTTGACGAGGCCGCGAACCAGATCGAGCAGGCGGGCCTGAACCGAGACGTCGAGGCCGCCGGTCGGCTCGTCCATGAACACCAGGCGCGGGCCGGTGACGAGGTTGCGGGCGATCTGCAGGCGCTGGCGCATGCCGCCGGAAAAGGCGCGCGGCTGGTCGTCGATGCGGTCGGTGCCGATCTCGACGCGGGTCAGCCAGTCGCTCGCCGTCTCGCGGATCTTGCCGTAATGCCGGTCGCCGACCGCCATCAGCCGCTCGCCGACATTGGCGCCAGCCGAGACCGTCATGCGCAGGCCGTCGGCCGGGTTCTGATGGACGAATCCCCAGTCGGTGCGCATCAGGAAACGGCGCTCGGCCTCGCTCATATGGTAGAGGTCGCGGAAATTGCCGTCGCGCATCCGGTATTCGACGCTGCCGGCGGTCGGCATCAGCCGGGTCGACAGGCAATTGAGCAACGTCGTCTTGCCCGAGCCGGATTCGCCGACGATGGCGAGCACCTCGCCCGGCCACAGGTCGAAGGACACGTCCTTGCAGCCGATCCGGCTGCCATAGAACTTCGAGACGCCGCTGACTTTGAGGAGGGGGGTATCGGTCATTCCGCTGCCTCCTTGGCAGGCGCCAGCATGGCGCCGACATGGCCGTGTTCGCGGCGGTCCTCGCAATTGTCGGTGTCGGAGCAGACGAACATGCGGCCGCCCTTGTCGTCCAGCACCACCTCGTCGAGATAGACGTCCCCGGCGCCGCAGAGCGCGCAGGGTTTGTCGAAGGTCTGGATTTCGAACGGATGATCCTCGAAGTCGAGGCTGACGACATCCGTATAGGGCGGCACGGCGTAGATGCGCTTCTCGCGGCCGGCGCCGAACAGCTGCAGCGCCTCCGACCGATGCATCTTCGGATTATCGAACTTAGGCGTCGGCGACGGGTCCATCACGTAGCGGCCCGCGACCTTGACCGGATAGGCATAGGTCTTCGAGATCCGGCCGTTATGGGCGATATCCTCGTAGAGCTTCACATGCATGAGCCCGTATTCTTCCAGCGCATGCATCTTGCGGGTCTCGGTCTCGCGCGGCTCGAGGAAACGCAAGGGCTCCGGGATAGGCACCTGGTAGACGAGGATCTGGCCCTCGGCGAGCTTGTGCTCGGGAATGCGATGGCGGGTCTGGATGATCGTCGCGTCCTTGGTGTGGGTGGTGACGGCGACATTGGCGACCTTCTGGAAGAAGGCGCGGATCGAGACCGCATTGGTCGTGTCGTCGGCGCCCTGGTCGATCACCTTCAGCACGTCTTCCGGGCCGATGATCGCGGCTGTCACCTGCACGCCGCCGGTGCCCCAGCCGTAGGGCATCGGCATTTCGCGCGACGCGAAGGGCACCTGGTAACCGGGGATGGCGATCGCCTTGAGGATTGCGCGGCGGATCATCCGCTTCGTCTGTTCGTCGAGATAGGCGAAGTTGTAAGTGGCGAGGTCCGTCATTTACGGTTACCTTTGAGCAATTGGGAGGGCAGTTCATGGAATTCAGTGCCGAGACGCTTTCGAGTATCGTGCTCTTCGGCCTTATCGCGCTCGCGCTGCTCTATCGCGCCATCTTTGGACCGGGAAAGGGCAGCAGCAGTTTTGACGGGGATGGCGGCGACGGAGGAGACGGCGGCGACTGAAGGATGTGCGGCGATTTCGGTCATTCCGCCGCCTCCCGCATGTCTTTTCCGCCATTTCTGCTGGCTTCGATATCGGCACGCATCCTGCGAACCAGTGCAAGCTCGGCCTGGAAGTCAACGTAATGCGGCAGTTTCAGGTGCTCGACGAAACCGGTCGCCTGCACGTTGTCCGAATGCGAGATCACGAATTCCTCGTCCTGCGCCGGCGCGGTGATATCCTCGCCGAGCTCTTCGGCCCGCAGGGCGCGATCCACCAGCGACATCGACATCGCCTTGCGCTCGCTCTGACCAAACACCAGGCCGTAACCGCGGGTGAACTGCGGCGGCGCCTTCGACGAACCCTTGAACTGGTTGACCATCTGGCATTCGGTGATCCGGATGCGGCCGAGCGAGACGGCAAAGCCGAGTTCTGCAACTTCGATCTCGACCTCCACTTCCCCGATGCGGACTTCACCGACGAACGGATGGTTGCGGCCGTACCCGCGCTGGGTGGAGTAGCCGAGCGCCAGCAGGAAACCCTCGTCGCCGCGGGCGAGCGCCTGCAGCCGCAGATCCCGGCTCATCGGAAATTCCAGCGGCTCGCGGGTGAGGTCGCCTGCCTGATGATCCTCGGAAAACTCGCCATCGTCCTCGATCAGGCCCTCATGGGCGAGAATGTCCGAGACCCGCATGACGTGCTCCTGCGGCGTGTCGCGGCGTTCCGGCTCGTCCACCGGTTCGTCGGTGAGCAGCGAAGGATCGAGCAGGCGGTGGGTGTAGTCGAATGTAGGTCCGAGAAGCTGGCCGCCCGGCAAATCCTTGTAGGTCGCCGAAATGCGCCGCTCGACCTTCATCGCCGCCGTATCGACCGGAACGGAAGAGCCGAAGCGAGGCAGCGTGGTGCGATAGGCGCGCAGGAGGAAGATCGCCTCGATCATGTCGCCCCGTGACTGGCGGATGGCAAGCGCTGCGAGCGCCCGGTCATAAAGCGAGGCCTCGGCCATCACGCGGTCTACGGCGAGACCAAGCTGCTCGACGATCTGCTCGATGGTGACGGAAGGAAGCGAGCGATCACCCCGACGCCGGTCGGCCAGCAGCCTGTGAGCATTGTTGATGGCGGCCTCGCCACCCTTGACGGCAACATACATGGTTCATTCTCCTGGCCATTGCCGGCATCCCATCAAGATGCGGGAAGGTTTGGTCGTTCGGCCCCAAAACTAAAACGTCAGTCGACCATTCACTGGGTGGCGATGCGTACAGTCCGCGGCAGGCACAACAGGTTCTTGCCGGCAGTCAGGATGACATCGACGCCACGCGGGAAGAGCGCCCGGTTATCGGCCCACAGCCGCAGAAAAACTTCCGGCAAGCCCTTCACCATGACGGTGGTCGCGTGCGGAATGCCAGGACCCGTCAGTGTCAGTGGCAGGCCTTCGCCAAGTGCCGTGATCTCGATCACCAGCGTCGTTGAACGGTCTGGATATTCCTGCGTGCCGGCCGAGAAGAGACCGAACGAGGCAAGCGTCGCGCCGGCCTCTACGAAGGCGAACCGGGCCTCGGCCTTCTCGCGGGTGATCGGCGCACCGGTGTGGAAGCCGATCCACTCGCCGGCGGCCGATTTGAAAAGCCCGGCGCTCAGCCACACCGGCGTTTCATGGTCGCAGAGTGTCACGGCGATCGCCCCGGCGGCTCCTCCTAGCGGCTCCGGCTGGCCGACATCCGGTCCGACGGTACGGATCGTTCCCGGACGGGCCATGCTGTCCATCAGCATGCGGAAAACGTCCTGGGATTCGAAGACCGGTTCTCTAAACCCGCCGGAAAGCGCCTCAGTCTTGATGTTCATCAGTCGTCCCCCCGTACCATGGTGAAGAAATCGACGCGGGTCGCGGCCGTCTCTTCCGCCTTCTGTTTATCTTCCGCTGCGACACGGGCCTCGATCGGACCGAGCAATGTGGCCTCCACGAAATCGCGCGTGCCGTCCTCCTGCCAGAGCGCGTCGAAAATGGCGGCGAGCCGCACATTCGCCTTCGCAGTGCCGAGCGCCTGCGCATGGCCGGCAGTTCCGGATACCAGAAGCACGGTCGCACGCGTCACCGTCGCCTCGCCGAGATTGAAGGGTGCTCCGCCGCCGCCGATGCGACCGCGGACCATCACCAGCCCGGTCTCGGGGCCGCGGACCGGCTTAACCTCCGGTTTGGCTGGAAGCTTGTCCCAGGCGGCATGCAGTTCGTCCGTCGTCGCGCGTGCGAGAAGCCCAGCGGCGCGACGGCGCGCGGCGATTTCCGCATTCGGCTCGATTTGTTTCGCCAGGTCCATTGCCGAGCTCCTAAATGTCTATTGATATAGACAACCATACAAGTTATATGTACTACTAACTTCGGGATATAACAAGCGTGTGACATGGATACGGGGCAGGCAAACGTTCACCGTCAAAACGGCGTGGCGCTATGGCGGCAGATCGCCGACCGCATTCGCGCCTCGATCGCCAATGGCGACTACGACGCGACCGGCAAGGTGCCGCCGGAATTCTCGCTGGCCGCGCAGTTCGGCGTCAATCGTCACACGGTTAGGAGCGCCCTTGCCGCCCTCGCTCAGGAGGGCATCGTTCGTTCGGTGCAGGGGCGCGGTACGCTGATCGAGCGCAAGGAGCGGCTGAACTTCCCGATCACGCGGCGCACCCGGTTCAGCGAAGGTATCGGCGACCAGGCGCGCGAAAAGGAAGGACTGCTGCTGCATTCGGCCCAGGAGCCGGCCTCAGCTGATCTGGCAGCCCGCCTGCACATTCCCGCAGGTGCGCCGGTCATCCGGCTGGAAACACTGCGGAAGGCGGATCGCCGCCCGGTCTCCCGCTCGACCACCTGGTTTCCGGCCGACCGTTTCGGCGGCATCGAGGACGCCTACAGCAAAAGCGGCTCGATCACGGTTGCATTCCGGATGCTCGGCCTTTCGGATTATCTGCGTGTCTCGACGGAAGTGACCGCGACCCATGCGGATGGCGCGGATCTCGCCGACCTGCAGCTGTCGCCGGGAGCCATCATCCTTGTGGCCCGCGCGCTGAACACAGATCCGGACGGCGTGCCGGTGCAATACGCCGTCAGCCGCTTTCCTGCCGACATGGTGCAGTTCACGATCGAGAATTGAGTATCGAGATCCGCTTGTGTAGTTGCAAAATTATAATTATATATTTGCAATGAACCTGATGCGTTTCGAATGGGATCGCGCAAAGGCGGCGACGAACGTCAAGAAGCACGGCATCAGCTTCGAGACCGCGGCGCGTGTGTTCGCCGACCCTTTCGTCCTCATCGAGCAGGATCGTATCGAAGGTGGAGAGCAGCGTTGGCAGGCACTGGGTTCTGTTGATGGTCCCGCCATCCTGCTGGTTGCTCACACCGTCTATGAGGATGAGGAGGATGACGGCAGACCTACGAGGTGATCCGCATCATTTCGGCACGAAAAGCCGATCCGAAAGAAAGACGACGTTATGAAGAAGAGCGCTGAGATCGTTAGATATGAGGTCGATAGGGATAGTCTGCCGCCTCTGACCGAGAAGCAGAAAGCCGAGCTTGAGGCCCTGTCGAAGCTTCCTGACGAGCAGATAGATTACAGCGACATTCCAGGCCTGACCGACGAACAACTCCAGAATGCTGGACGGGGGCGATTCTATCGCCCCCTGAAGCAGCAGATTACGGCCCGAGTGGACGCCGATGTAGTGGACTGGCTCAAGTCGCAGGGCAAAGGGTATCAGGCCCGCATGAACGCGATCCTTCGCCGGGAAATGCTGGCGTCACTGAAATCCCAGAAGCGGTCCTGATCAGTTCGACGCGCTCAGTGCGCGCCGGACATGTCTCCGAGAACATCCTTCGATGCGACGGTCGAGTCCGCCTTCAGCGTGTAGACCATCGGCACACCGGTCGCGAGATTGAGCTTGAGGATCTCTTCCTTGCTGAGCCGGTCGAGCACCATCACCAGCGAGCGAAGCGAATTGCCGTGTGCGGCGACGAGGACCTTTTCGCCGCGCAGCACGCGCGGCAGGATTTCCGTCATGTAATAGGGCCAGACGCGGGCGCCGGTGTCGCGCAGGCTTTCGCCACCCGGTGGCGGTACGTCGTAGGAACGGCGCCAGATATGCACCTGTTCCTCGCCCCATTTGGCGCGCGCATCATCCTTGTTGAGGCCTGATAGATCGCCGTAGTCGCGCTCGTTGAGGGCCTGGTCGCGGATCGTCTCGAGATCCGGCTGGCCAACCTTGTCGAGGACGATCTTCAACGTGTCCTGGGCGCGCTTCAGCACCGAGGTGAAGGCGATGTCGAACTTGATGCCGGTCTCGGCCAACGCCACGCCCCCGGCCTCGGCTTCCTGGATGCCGAGCGGCGTCAGATCCGGATCGCGCCAGCCGGTGAACAGGTTTTTGAGGTTCCATTCGCTCTGGCCGTGGCGAACGAGGACGAGAGTTCCGCTCATGAGATGATTTCCTCCGGGGAGATTTTCAGGAAAGCCCGAGCACGTCGAGCATGGAATAATGGCCGGGCTTCTTGTCGCGCGCCCAGAGCGCGGCGGCAACCGCGCCGCGCGCGAAGATCGAGCGGTCCCGCGCGCTGTGGGAGAGCGTCACCAGTTCGCCTTCGCCGGCAAGGATGACCGAATGGTCGCCGACGACCGAGCCGCCGCGCAAAGTCGCAAACCCGATCGTGCCGGTCGGGCGGGCGCCCGTATGGCCGTCTCGCACCCGGACGGACTGGCTTGCGAGATCGATGCCGCGGCCCTGTGCCGCCGCTTCGCCGAGCAGCAGCGCCGTGCCGGAAGGCGCATCGACCTTGTGCTTGTGATGCATTTCGACGATCTCGATATCCCACCCGGCGGCGGGCAAGGCCTTCGCCGCCTGCGCGACGAGCACGCCGAGCAGGTTGACGCCGAGGCTCATATTGCCGGATTTGACCACGCGCGCATGACGGCCCGCCGCCTTGAATTTTTCCTCGTCCTCGGCCGAGCAGCCGGTGGTACCGATCACATGAACGATCCGTGCCTGTGCGGCGAGGACCGAAAAGGCGACGCTGGTCGCAGGCGTGGTGAAATCGAGCACACCGTCGGCATCGAGAAAAGCCTTCAGGGGATCGGAGGTTACGGGTACGTCAAGAGTTCCGACACCCGCAAGCTCGCCGGCGTCCTTGCCGATGAACGGCGAACCTTCGCGCTGAACGGCCGCGTGCAGCGTCACGCCTGCTGTTTCATGGATGACCCGGATCATGGCCTGGCCCATCCGCCCCGCAGCGCCAACCACCACGAGTTTCATGTCATTTGCGGTCATATGCGGCGTAGTCCCTGCTTTTGTCGGTCGGTCTTTTCGAGCGGTTACAGCTTGTTGGGGCGAGCGTAAAGGCCGCTTCCGCACTGCGCAAGCATCTCTTGCAGGCCGTATCCAGGAAAACGAGCCGCGCCCGCTACAATGATCTGGGGCCGCATCTAACGCTGCCAGCGGCGGCCATCCATGGAAAGGCCATAGGCGGAAGGCGTGCGGGCAAAGCTGGCAAGGCCGGCGAGTGCGGCCTGCGGGTGGGTCACCACGAAGGTCGGGATAGTGCCCATCAACTCCGTGTGTGGCGCCTTGTCCTCGAAGGCAGCGCGGAATTCCGGTCCTTTGAGCGCCGGAACGATCTTCTGTGAGATGCCGCCGGCAAGATAGACGCCGCCGCGTGCCATGAAGATCAGCGCCATGTCGCCGGCGACCCGGCCGAGATAGGTGGCAAATAGCGAAAGCGTTTCGACGGCCTGCGAATTTGAACGGTTCAGACCGTGGGCCGTGATATCCGCCGGATCGGAAAACGCTGGCTGCAGACCGTCGGCCGCACAGACGGCCTGGTAGATGTTGACGACGCCGCGCCCGCTCAGGATTTCTTCCGCAGAAACGCGGCCCTCGATGCGCTTGAGGTGCGGAAAGATCTCGAAATCCCGCTCCGAGCGCGGGCCGACATCCACATGTCCGCCTTCGCCGGGAACCGGAAACCACATGTGCCGCGCATAGACGAGGCCTGCGACGCCGAGGCCGGTACCCGGGCCGAGCACCACGCGCGACGCCATATGCGGCTCGCTGTTGGTGCCGAGCGTCTCGCGGTATTCGTCGGGCATGGCCGCGACGGCAAGTGCCTGGGCTTCGAAATCGTTGACGACCAGCACGTCCTCGAAACCGAGATCAGCGATCATTCCTTTCGGCCGCACCACCCAGTGGCAATTGGTCAAATCGATCTCGTCGCCGTCGATCGGCCCCGCGATGGCAAGGATGGCCGAGCGCGGCTGCACCGAACTCATGTCGAGCACGACCTTCTGGATCGCATCGTCGATCGTCGGGTAGTCGGCGGTGCGCACGTTGGGGAACGGCTTCGGTTCCGCATCGGCATCGAGGAGGATGGAGAAGCGCGCATTGGTGCCGCCGATATCGCCGATCAGGATCGGAAAAGGCAGTTTGTCGGTCTTCATGCTATCGGCCATCGGGAAGCTTAGTCCTTCTGAAAGTCGATGAGTTTTTCGGCGGTGGCGCGGTTGAGCGCCATGGGAATGTCGTAGACGGTCGCAAGCCGCGTCAGCGCCTTGACGTCGACGTCGTGGGGAAGCGCGCTCAAGGGGTCGATGAAGAACACCAGCATGTCGACCTCGCCGGTGGCTATCATCGCGCCGATCTGCTGGTCGCCGCCGAGCGGGCCGCTCTTCAGCCGCGTCACTTCGAGGCCGGGGCAGGCATCCTGAACCCGACCGCCCGTCGTGCCGGTGGCGACGATGCGGAACCGCGAAAGCGCCACCTGGTGATGGCGGGCGAAATCCGCCATGTCATTCTTCTTCTGGTCATGCGCTATCAACGCGATGCAGGGTTTGGCCGACATGAATGGGTGTCCTCGCCAGAACGATTTTCAATCGATTTGTAACGCGTTCTAGCGTGCCGCTTCGTTCTTGGAAAGGTGGCGTCGAGACCGGCGTTTTCGATTGCCGGCCTCATCCGGAACTATTGCAGCGGGCGCGGTGTCGGGATCGGCATGTCATCGGAAGCGGGCGGCGGATCGTTGACGATCGCCTCGATGGTCTTTGCCGGCGCCGACGCGGCGGGCTGAGCCGTGTAGGCCACGGCGCTGCCGCCGAAGGTCGCGTCGTCTTCGGAGCGCGCGGGGGCGGCAAGCACGGCGGCACAGGCTTTCGGCAGATCCGAGAGCATGACCTGGCGAGGCTTGACCGGCTTCTTGTTCGGATCCGGCTTCGGCGGCGGCGCCCACGGCTCCTTGCTGAACCACCAGGCGAGGGAATTGTCGCAGCCGTCGCCCTTGGCGACCGGCGCCTGGCTCTGGCAGGCCGTAGCACCGGCCGGGCAGTGGATGCGGATATGGAAATGTTCGTCATGGCCGTAGATCGGCCGCACCTTGCCCAGCAGGCTTCGATCGCCGGTCCAGGTCTCGCAAAGCTTCTTCTTGATGGCCGGGTTGACGAAGACCCGCTCCACCTGCGGATAGCTCGCCGCCTGCATGACGACCTTGGCGTGGGTGCTGGTCCAGCGGCTGGGATCGACGGTCAGGAATTTGCTCTTGTCGAGCATGGAGGTGAAAGGCAGGCTTTCGCGTTGCTGCGCGCTCAGAGGCTGGGCGGGTTTCGGCGTGAACCAGATATCGGCGTCGAGGCCGATCTGGTGTGAGGCATGGCCAGTGATCATCGGGCCGCCGCGGGGCTGCGAAATGTCGCCGACGAGAATGCCGGAACCCCAGCCGAGCCTGGCGGCATCGCCGGAGAACCGTTCGAGCAGTGCGATCATCGCCGGGTTGCCCCAGCGGCGGTTGCGCGAGAGGCGCATCGCCTGCCAGGTCGGTCCGTCGGTCGGCAGCGCCACGGCGCCGGACATGCAACCCTTCGCATAGAAACCGAGCGGTTCCGCCTCCGCCTTGCTCGGGAGCTTCACGGTGCCAAAAAGCTGTTTCGCCGGTGTGCCTTCCTGCGCTGCCACCGATCCTGCGAACGCGCCGCAAAGGAAAGCGGTCACCGTCAGTCGTAAAATAGTACCCGAAATCGATCTCATGCCCATCCGTCGCAAATCACCTGATCGCCGCGAATCTACCGTGAAACAGGATTTTGGTGAAATGGAGATGGTGGAGCCCTTCCAGATTTCCGGAAGATAAACGCCGGATAAAACGGATGTGAGCGCCGGACTCCTGTTTTTCGCCGCCTTTTGTCCTATGCTTCACCGCAACACAGAAACTCGGAAGAGGTAACGAATGGTTCTGGCTCGGCTGAAGGTTGGTTTCGCGATCGTCCTGGCGACGGTTCTCGCAGCGTCGAACGTGCCGGCCCAGGAACCGAAATGGCGGCATGGCATGGCCGTTGTCGGTGACCTCAAGCTGCCGGAAGACTTCAAGCAACTCCCCTATGTCGATCTGAATGCGCCGAAGGCCGGCGAACTGCGCCTCGGCGACGAAGGCACGTTCGACAACCTCAATCTGGTGATCGACCGGGGTGCCGTGGCTTCGGGTGTCGGCCTGATCTACGATACGCTCATGAAACGGTCGGAGGACGAGGTTTTCGGCACCTACGGCCTTTTGGCCGAGGCGGTGTCCTATCCGGACGATGTGTCTTCGGTGACCTTCCGGTTGAGGCAGGAGGCGAAATGGGCGGACGGCCAGCCGGTCACTCCGGAAGACGTGATCTTCAGCCTGGAGAAGCTGAAGGAGCATAGCGCCCAGTATTCCGGCTACTATCGGCACGTCACCAGTGTTGAAAGGACCGGCGATCGCGAAGTGACCTTCCGCTTCGACGAAAAGAACAACCGCGAACTACCCTCGATCGTCGGCGATTTTCCGGTCCTGCCGAAGCACTGGTGGGAAGGCAAGGATCCGCAGGGCAACCAGCGCGACATTTCCCGCACCACCCTGGAGCCGCCGATGGGGTCCGGCCCCTACAAGATTGGCGCCGTTCAGCCGGGCTCCACCATTCGCTACGAGCTGCGCGACGATTACTGGGGCAAGAATCTGCCGATCAATCTCGGCCAGTATAACTTCCGGGCGATCAGCTATACCTATTTTTCGGATGCCGACGTGGAATTCGAGGCCTTCCGGGCCGGTACGATCGACTACCGCCAGGAAAACAGTTCGAGCCGCTGGGTCACGCGTTACGATTTCGACGCGGTGAAGGACGGGCGGGTGATCAAGGAAGCGCTAACCAATCCGTTCAAGGCCGTCGGCGTCATGCAGGCTTTCGTGCCGAACATGCGGCGTGACATCTTCAAGGACGCGCGGGTCCGCGAAGCTCTGAACTATGCCTACGACTTCGAGGATCTCAACAAGAACCTTGCCTATGGTGGCCTGAAGCGGGTCGACAGCTTCTTCTGGGGCACCGAGCTTGCATCCTCCGGCCTGCCGCAGGGAAAAGAGCTGGAAATCCTCAACGGATTGAAGGACAAGGTCCCCGCGCGGGTGTTCACAACCCCGTATGCCAACCCCGTCGGTGGCGACCCCAACAAGGTGCGCGATAACCTGCGCACAGCCATCAGCCTGCTGAAGGAGGCCGGCTGGGAGTTGAAGGGCAATCGAATGGTCAATGCCAAGACGGGGCAGCCCCTGGGCTTCGAAATTCTCCTGAACAGCCAGTCGCAGGAGCGCACCGTGATGCCCTATGTGACAAGCCTCAAGAAAATCGGCATCGACGCCCGGCTCCGGATAGTCGACGCATCGCAATACATCAATCGAATCCGCAGCTTCGATTACGACATGATGTACGGGGTGTGGGCCCAGACCATGAACCCCGGTAACGAGCAGGCGGACTACTGGGGATCGGCCTCGGTCAATCGGCCTGGATCACGCAACTATGCCGGCATCGCCGATCCCGCGGTGGATCAGCTGATCACCATGATCACCTTCGCGCCGAACCGGGAAGATCAGGTGGCAGCCGTCAAGGCGATGGACCGGGTGCTGCTCGCCAACCACTATGTGGTCCCGATGTTCTATTCCGGCGAAGCGAGGATCGCCTACTGGAACCGCATCACGCATCCGCAGAGACTGCCGGAATACAGCACAGGTTTCCCCGAAACCTGGTCGGCCAGAAGCGCCGCGAAGTGAAGATCGGCCGCGGACTTGCGCCGCCGACCGGCACCTGTTCCAAATGAACCCGCATGATTCGCACCGGAAAAGAGGAAAGAGCCATTTGATCGGCATTGGGATATGCGCTGAGACGAACGCCGGCCCGCCAGGCAGGGAGCTCTGATGGGCGCCTATATTCTCCGCCGTCTCCTGCTGATGATACCGACCATCGTCGGCATCATGGCGATTTCATTCCTTGTCGTGCAGTTCGCGCCGGGCGGCCCGGTCGAGCAGGTGATCGCCCAGATCCAGGGTCAGGATACCGGCGACCGGCTTTCCGGCGGGGGCGGCGACGTGCTCCAGCAAGGTGGAGGCGAGGAAAGCCGCTATCGCGGCGCCCAGGGCCTTGATCCGGAATTCATCGCCAAGCTCGAGAAGCAGTTCGGTTTCGACAAGCCGCCCGCGACGCGGTTCCTCGAAATGATGTGGAACTACATCCGCTTCGACTTCGGCGAGAGCTTCTTCCGCAATACCTCGGTGCTCGATCTGATCATCGACAAGATGCCGGTATCGATCTCGCTCGGCTTCTGGATTCTGATCGTCTCCTATCTGATCTCGATCCCATTGGGCATCCGCAAGGCGGTCAAGGATGGCTCGACCTTCGACGTCTGGACCTCCGGCGTGATCATCATCGGTTATGCGGTGCCGAGCTTCCTGTTCGGCATCCTGCTGATTGTGCTTTTCGCAGGCGGTTCCTTCTTCGACTGGTTCCCGCTGCGCGGCCTGGTTTCGGACAATTTTTCAGAACTTTCCTGGTGGGAAAAGGTTATCGACTATTTCTGGCACCTGACATTGCCGTTGATCGCCATGTCGCTTTCGGCCTTCGCCACCACCACGCTTTTGACCAAGAACTCGTTCATCGACGAAATCAAGAAACAGTATGTGACGACGGCGCGCGCCAAGGGCCTCAACGAGCGGCAGGTTCTCTACGGCCACGTTTTCCGGAACGCCATGCTGATCGTCATTGCGGGGTTCCCGGGCGCCTTCATCTCCGCCTTCTTCACCGGCTCGCTGCTGATCGAGAACATCTTCTCGCTGGATGGGCTGGGGCGCCTCGGTTATCTCGCGATCGTCAACCGCGACTATCCGATCGTGTTCGGCACGCTCTACATCTTCTCTCTGATGGGCCTGTTCGTCAGCCTGATTTCGGACCTGATCTATACCTGGATCGATCCGCGCATCGATTTCGAGCGGAGGGATGTCTGATGGAGGCGACTGCCGCAAAGGCCACCGTGCAGACGGCACCGCCGCAGAAGCGGCCCTGGATTTCGCCGACCAACCGGCGGCGGCTTGCCAATTTCCGCGCCAACAAGCGCGGTTACTGGTCGTTCTGGCTGTTCATGATCCTTTTCGTGCTCAGCCTGTTTGCGGAATTCATCGCCAACGACCGGCCGATCGTCGCCTCCTACAAGGGCGAGATCCTCTACCCGGTCTTGGTGGACTATCCGGAAGAAAAGTTTGGCGGCTTCCTGGCGACGACCGATTACCGCTCCGACTACATCCAGCAGGAAATCGAGACGAACGGCTGGATGGTCTGGCCGCCGATCCGCTATTCCTATCAGACGGTCAATTCCAACATCCCCCATTCGGCGCCGACCGAACCATTCTGGCTGATGGAGAAGGCGGATCGTTGCGCCGCCTATCCGCAGAAGGATCAGGACCCGAATTGCATCCTCGGCAACCTGAACTGGCTCGGCACCGACGACCAGGCGCGAGACGTGACCGCCCGCATGATCTACGGTTTCCGCATCTCGGTCCTGTTCGGCCTGGTGCTGACGATCTGCTCGGCAGTGATCGGGGTGACGGCCGGCGCCGTGCAGGGCTATTTCGGGGGCTGGACGGACTTGCTGATGCAGCGTTTCATCGAGATCTGGTCGTCCATGCCGGTTCTCTACATCCTGCTGATCATTGCCTCGATCCTGCCGCCCGGCTTCTTCGTCCTGCTCGGCATCCTCCTGCTGTTCTCCTGGGTCGGTTTCGTCGGCGTCGTGCGCGCCGAGTTCCTGCG
The DNA here is from genome assembly GCF_000732195.1 of Neorhizobium vignae. GTDB lineage: Bacteria > Pseudomonadota > Alphaproteobacteria > Rhizobiales > Rhizobiaceae > Neorhizobium > Neorhizobium vignae. The sequence goes on along the minus strand of NZ_JNNU01000004.1, from coordinate 288,557 downwards.
GGCCCGCAATTTCGAATACGTCCGCGCCGCCCGCGCGCTCGGCGTCGGCAACTGGACGATCATGTCCCGGCACCTGCTGCCGAACGCCATGGTCGCGACGCTGACCTTCCTGCCCTTCATCCTGTCGGGTTCGATCGCGACGCTGACCTCGCTGGACTTCCTGGGCTTCGGCCTTCCGGCAGGCTCTCCGTCTCTCGGCGAGATGATCTCGCAGGGCAAGAACAACCTGCAGGCGCCATGGCTCGGCTTCACGGCCTTCTTCACCATGTCGATCATGCTGTCGCTGCTGATCTTCATCGGCGAAGCCGTGCGCGACGCCTTCGATCCCAGAAAGACGTTCGGATGAGCGCGGGTCGTAATTGCGCGATGGATGCGCTAGATTATCGAGGATGCCAGCGAGCGTGACGCCATGAACAAGATCGTCAGAGAGCACTATCCAGTCGCCAATCTTCCCGAGGATCTGCGGGAGGGACTGGCGGCTGACGCAACCGTGAGGATCGTCGTCGAGGTGGAAGATGCCGCGATTCAAAACGGTATCGGCAGATATCCCGGTTTCAAGGATTTCCCGATGGTCGAGCGAAAGCCGATGAGCATCGCAGATACGCTGGAAGCCATCAGGAAATACAAGGCTGAAGGCAGGCCGTCTGTCAGCGTCGAGGAAGCTGTCTCCCGCATACGCGAATTGCGCGATGAATGGGACGATTGATGCTCGGGCTCGGAAAAATCTATCTGGATACGAATATCTTCATTCTGGCATTTGAGAACGACAGCGAAATCAGCGCCGCGTTGGGCAGTCTCCTTTCGACAGACGAGCATTCTCAGCGTTTCGCCACCAGCGAACTGACGCTGTCCGAATTGTTGGTCAAGCCGTACCGAGACGGAAATGATAGCGCCATCGACAAATATGAAGGGCTGATTCAAACAAACGAATGGCTCGAAGTGCTTCCCGTCGGCAGGCAGATGCTATGGTACGCCGCGATCCTAAGATCTCAAAACGTGGGGCTGAAGCTTCCGGACTCGATCCATATTTCTACCGCATTCGGAGCCGGCTGCACGCACATGCTCACCGCCGATATGGGGCTGAAAAACATCTACGAAATTACGCATTTCCGCTTCGGTCTGACGAAAAGCAGCTCACCTTTAACCGTCCTTCGGCCAGACGAAACGACGCTTCGTTCCCTCATCGAAAGCCTGGGCCGATGACAGAGCCACTTCTTTCCGTCCGCGATCTTTCCGTCGCCTTCCACCAGGGTGGCGATACGTCGATTGCCGTCGACAGGGTCTCGTTCGACATCATGCCCGGCGAGGTGATGGCGCTGGTGGGGGAATCCGGCTCCGGCAAGTCGGTGACGGCCAATTCCATCCTCAAGCTGCTGCCTTATCCGTCCGCAAGCCACCCGTCCGGCGAGATCCTGTTCGACGGAAAGGATATGCTGAAGGCGTCCGAGCCGGAACTGCGTCGTGTGCGCGGCAACGACGTCACGATGATCTTCCAGGAGCCGATGACCTCGCTCAATCCGCTTCATTCGATCGAAAAGCAGATCGGCGAGATCCTCGAGCTTCATCACGGAATCAACGGCCAGGCAGTGCGGATCCGCACGCTCGAACTCCTGAACCAGGTCGGCATACGCGAGCCTGAAAAACGTCTGAAAGCCTATCCGCACGAACTGTCCGGCGGCCAGCGCCAGCGCGTGATGATCGCCATGGCGCTTGCCAACCGCCCGAAGCTGCTGATCGCCGACGAACCGACCACGGCGCTCGACGTCACCGTGCAGGCCCAGATTCTGGACCTCCTGCGTGGCCTGAAGGGCGAGCACGGCATGTCCATGCTGTTCATCACCCATGACCTCGGCATCGTCCGCAAGTTCGCCGATCGCGTCTGCGTCATGACCAAGGGCAAGATCGTCGAGACCGGCACGGTAGAGGAGGTCTTCACCAACCCGCAGCACGCCTATACGCGCCATCTGCTCGCCTCCGAACCGCGCGGCGAGCCGCCGCCGGCCGATCCCTCGAAGCCGGTGGTGATGGAAGGCAAGGACATCCGTGTCTGGTTTCCGATCAAGGCGGGTTTCCTGCGCAAGGTTGTCGATCATGTGAAGGCGGTCGACGGCGTCGATCTCGAGCTGCGGGCCGGCGAGACGCTCGGCGTCGTCGGCGAATCCGGGTCCGGCAAGACGACGCTCGGCCTGGCGCTCGCAAGGCTCATCTCTTCCACCGGCCGCATCGCCTTCGTCGGAACGGATATCGACAAGTTCTCCTTCAAGGAGATGCGTCCGTTCCGCGACCGTCTTCAGGTGGTCTTCCAGGACCCTTACGGCTCGCTGAGCCCCCGCATGTCGGTCGGCGATATCGTCGCTGAAGGGCTCAAGGTCCACGAAAGGTCGCTATCCGCCGACGGGCGCGACGAGCGCGTCGCCTGGGCTTTGACGGAAGTCGGCCTCGATCCGGCGACACGCTGGCGCTATCCGCACGAATTTTCCGGCGGTCAGCGGCAGCGCATCGCGATCGCCCGCGCCATGGTGCTGAAACCGCGTTTCGTGATGCTCGACGAGCCGACATCGGCGCTCGACATGACCGTCCAGGCGCAGGTTGTCGATCTCTTGCGCGACTTGCAGAAGAAGCACGATCTCGCCTATCTCTTCATAAGCCACGATCTGAAGGTCGTGAAGGCGCTCGCCAACCACGTCATCGTCATGCGGCTCGGCAAGGTGGTGGAAGAAGGTCCCGCGGACCAGATTTTCCAGGCGCCGAAACAGGATTATACCCGTGCCCTGATGGCCGCTGCCTTCAATCTGGAAGCCGTCGAAATCGAAGCCATCAACCAGTAATCACAGCAATCAAGGTCAATCCGTCCATGCCCGCCAAACATCCGGTCGTCATCGATCTCAAGTTCGAACGCCGCGAGGTCGATGCCGCGCTCGCCAATGCTTTTGCCGGTCGCCAGGTTCTGCACGCTTCCGATCCGGGTGGCGATCTTTCGGAGGCCCGTTACGCGGTGATCTGGAAGCCGGACCCGGACCTCTTCCAGCGGGCGCCGAAGCTGGAGGTGTTGTTTTCCGGCGGCGCCGGCGTCGATTATATCCTCACCATGCCCGGCCTGCCTGACGTCCCGATCGTCCGTTTCGTCGACGAAAGCCTGACGACGCGGATGAGCGAATGGGTCGTGCTGCAGGCCCTGAGCCACCTGCGGCAGGTGCCGGCCTATCTCGGGCAGCAGCGCGAACGCCAGTGGCGCGAACTCTCCCAACCGGAAGCGAAGGACCTGACCGTCGGCGTCATGGGCCTTGGCGTGCTCGGCCTGGATTCTGTCAGCAAGCTCAAGGTCATGGGCTTCGATGTGATCGGCTGGTCACGCAGCAAAAAGACCATCGAGGGTGTCGAAACCTTCGACGGTGGCGAGCTCGATGCTTTCCTCGCTCGCACGGACATTCTGGTCGGCCTCCTGCCGCTGACGCCGGATACGCGCGGCATCTTCAATGCCTCCCTGTTTGCAAAACTTCGCCAGGGCGGGGCCCTGGGCAAGGCGGTCTTCATCAACGCCGGACGCGGCGGCAGCCAGGTTGAGACCGATCTTGTCGCCGCGCTCGATAACGGCATTCTCGGCGGCGCGTCGCTGGATGTGTTCGAGAAGGAGCCGCTCGGCGCAGATAGCCCGCTCTGGGCAATGGACAAGGTCATCATCACCCCGCACGCCGCTTCGGCGTCCGACGTCCGGGCGCTGTTTCGCCATGCCGAAGCCCAGATGGAGCGCCATGAGACGGGTGCGCCTCTGCAGCACGTCGTAGACCGAAAGGCCGGCTATTGATCCTTAAGGGGAACATTCATATCCCCTGACCGTTCCTTGTTCACGAGCCGGGGCATTCCGGCCGAATAAGGAGCGAAATCAATGAACAGCCATTTCGATCCCAAGGAAGCCAACCCCCGTCATCCGAACCAGAGCGGCTCGCCGCCGGTGGTGGAAACCGCCACGGAAGCGCGTCAGGGCAGTTGGGGGGCGCCGGTGCTGAAGGTACTGATTGCCGGCCTCATCCTGGCAATGGTCGCCTGGGCCGGTGCCGAGTGGTACGGTCGAAGCACCGCACCTCCGGCAGAGCAGACCGCAACGCCGCCGGCCGGCAGCACGACGCCCCAGAACCCGAATGCGCCGCCGACCGCCAGTCCCTCGGCTCCGCCAGCTGCCACGCCGCCGGCAACGAATTCCCAGACCGGCAACTGACCGGCATCCCTGATTTATTCGGCCGCGATCCCTCGCGGCCGAATTGCGTCTGGACTTACTCTGCATTTTTTTCGATAAAAATGCCCGGAGGTTGATCAGCCGCTGCCTCCCTATGCATCGAATCGGCGGAGCCGGCCCGGGAGGGCCGGGGCAGGGGCAGGCATGACAAAGACCGATATCGCCAGCAGGGTGTATAATCACACCTGGAAGCTCGACCCGATCATCCGCAGTCTGATCGATACGGATTTCTACAAGCTCCTGATGCTGCAGATGATCTGGAAGCTGTATCCGAACGTGGACGCCACGTTTTCGCTGATCAACCGCACGACCAGCGTCAAGCTGGCGGAGGAGATCGACGAGGGCGCGCTTCGTGAGCAGCTCGACCATGCCCGCACGGTCGGCCTGTCCAAGAAGGAGATGATCTGGCTCGCGGGTAACACGTTTTATGGCCGCAAGCAGATTTTCGAGCCGGAATTCCTCAACTGGCTGTCCACCTACAAGCTGCCGGAATACGAACTCTCGAAGCGCGACGGCCAGTATGAGCTGACCTTCCATGGCAAATGGATGGAAACGACGCTCTGGGAAATCCCGGCCCTCGCGATCATCAACGAATTGCGCTCCCGTTCCGCCATGCGCTCGCTCGGCTTCTTCACGCTCGATGTGCTTTATGCGCGGGCCAAGGCCAAGATGTGGGAAAAGGTCGAGCGGCTGCAGGCCTTGCCGGGTCTGCGCATCTCCGATTTCGGAACGCGCCGCCGTCACAGCTTTCTCTGGCAGCGCTGGTGCGTCGAGGCGCTGAAGGAAGGCATCGGCCCGGCCTTTACCGGTACCAGCAACGTTCTGCTCGCCATGGATTCCGATCTCGAAGCGGTGGGCACCAATGCGCACGAGCTTCCAATGGTGGCTGCTGCACTCGCCGAGACCGACGAGCAGCTGCGCGCCTCGCCCTATCAGGTCCTGAAGGACTGGAACCGGCTCTACGGCGGCAACTTGCTGATCGTCCTGCCGGACGCTTTCGGCACGGCTGCGTTCCTGCGCGATGCGCCGGACTGGGTGGCCGACTGGACCGGTTTCCGCCCCGACAGCGCGCCGCCGATCGAAGGCGGCGAAAAGATCATCGCCTGGTGGAAGAAGATGGGCCGCAATCCCAAGGACAAGCTGCTGATCTTTTCCGACGGGCTGGATGTCGAGGCGATCGTCGATACCTACCGGCATTTCGAAGGCCGCGTGCGCATGAGCTTCGGCTGGGGCACCAACCTCACCAACGATTTCGCCGGCTGCGCGCCGCACGAGATTGCCGGCCTGATGCCGATCTCCATCGTCTGCAAGGTAAGCGAGGCGAATGGCCGGCCTGCGGTAAAACTTTCGGACAATCCGCGCAAGGCGACCGGAGATCCGGCCGAGGTCGAGCGGTATCTGAAATTCTTCGGTCAGGAAGACCGCGTCGACCAGGTCGTCCTGGTCTGATTGAAGCGCTCAAACCACAACAGGCCCCGCCGAGGACCGGCGGAGCCCGCTGTTGTTGGTTGAAAGCCGTTGTGCCTGCCTATCGGAGGACCTGAACCACTGTATGGGTCTGCGGATCGACGATCACGCGTTGGTTGTTGACGACCGTATAGGCATATTTCGGATTGCTCGGCACCGGGGTTACGACCACACTCTGCGGGATCGGCTTGCCGACAGCGATCGGCTGTTCGACCACCACGGATGTGGTTGGAGCAGGCTGCTCCTGAACATAGGTGACAACCTCGCGCGGCGGCGGGTCGATGGCGGTACCGGCTACGGCGCCGACGACCCCGCCCACTGCAGCCCCGACTGGACCGCCGACGATTGCGCCGGTGACTGCGCCGCCGGCAGCGCCGTTGACGGTGCCCTGCTGGGCTCCGGCCTGTGTCGCGAAGGAAGCGGCGAGAATGGCGCAGGACGCCAGGATGATCTTCTTCATGGGTCTTCTCCTTTTCGTTGGACTTCCGAAGGGCTAACCCGCCAGTTTTTGAGTGGTTCCTGTCAGCCAGTCACCTTTCGTAAGGCAATGAAATCTTGAGCGAGGAGGTAGTCGGGAGATGTAGCCATGTTCCGTTCGCCAAAACTGAGCCGGCAACGTTAGCCTCACGACCTCCGTTCCGGTAAAGCGATCGGCCTGGCGGCGGCGAGGCGGCTCGACGCCAGCGGTCTAGATCAAAAAATCGATATCGGGACCCTGCTCCTATTGCCAAGCTGCGATCGGAGTCTATTTGCCTCCTTCAGTCTGGGAGGATCTGCCGTTGGAATATCGTTTCCTGATCGTCGAAGACAGTTTGCTGGTCGCGATGGATATCGAAGACGCCATCCATCGGAGCGGCCATGACGTCGTCGGAATAGCACCCGACATGACCGTGGCGCTGAACTATACCCGTGACACGGATATAGCCTTCGTGGACGTGCGACTTGCCGACGGCGAGACCGGTCCCGAGATCGCCAAGGCGCTGGCGGAATACGGCATCGTGGTGATCATGATCACCGGTAATCCGGGGCTGGTGGCGGCGGGCGTCTCCGGGGTCCTTGGGGTGATGGCGAAACCGATGACCGACCAGGCTTCGATGGATCTCATCCAGTTCGCCGTCGATCGCAAGAACGGCCGGCCCGGCGTGCCGCCGGCGCGGCTGCGGCTCTTCCACTGAGCCTGATCTCGGTTCGGCGTTCAAATAACTTCCCGCCTCTTGGATGACAGGACCGGATATCCGCGCTATGGGATCGGCCCCAGAGCGACAGCGGGGCATACATGCGTTATTTCATCACCGGAACGGCAGGCTTCATCGGTTTCCATTTGGCGCGACGCCTGCTCGAGGATGGCCACGAGGTTCTCGGCTTCGACGGGATGACTCCTTATTACAGCCTGCGCCTCAAGGAAGCCCGCAATGCCGGGCTCGCGCAATTCCCTGCCTTCCGCCCGGTCATCGGCATGCTGGAAGACAAGTCGCTGCTCGACAAGTCGGTCGAGGATTTCAAGCCGGATGTGATGGTCCACCTCGCCGCCCAGGCCGGCGTGCGCTACAGCCTTGAAAATCCCAAGGCCTATCTCGATTCCAATCTCATCGGCTCCTGGAATATCCTGGAGATTGCCCGCAACTATGGCGTCGGCCATCTGATGCTCGCTTCGACCTCGTCGGTCTACGGTGCCAACCCGGACATTCCTTTCCGCGAAAGCGACCGCGCCGACGAACCCTTGACCTTCTATGCGGCGAGCAAGAAGGCCATGGAACTGATGGCGCACAGCTACGCCCATCTCTACAAGGTGCCGATCACCGCCTTCCGCTTCTTCACGGTCTACGGTCCCTGGGGCCGGCCGGACATGGCGCTCTTCAAGTTTGTCAAGGCGATCATCGAGGATCGCGAGATCGAGATCTACGGCGAAGGCAAGATGAGCCGGGACTTCACCTATATCGACGACCTGGTGAATTCGATCATCGACCTGTCCAAGGTCTATCCCGGCGAGGACAATCGCGTCGCGGACATCGATACGCTCTCCCATCAGGCACCGTTCCGCGTCGTCAATATCGGCGGCGGCCAGCCGTCGGGCTTGATCGATTTCGTCGAGACCATCGAACGGATCATGGGAAAGCCGGCCAAGCGCAAGATGCTGCCGATGCAGAAGGGCGATGTGCCGAGAACCTTCGCCAGCCCCGATCTTCTCGTGGCGCTGACCGGCCGCAAGCCGGAGATCGGTCTGGAGGAAGGCGTCAAGGCATTCGTGCAATGGTATCTAGACCACCGCCACGAGATCGACTGAGCCGCTTCCTGCCGAGAAGGTGCGGGCCGAAAACCGGCGCCGGTAAACACTGTAGCGGTCCTGACAACGCGGCCGCTCGGCGCTTCCTGCCTTAGACAAATGGCGCGGCGATCTCGAAGGGGGCTCCCGATCTCAGTTCCGAGGAAACATACCATCCATCCCACTGCGAGAACTGCGGAAAAACGCGAGTGTAGCCGTTTCGCAGCAAGAGTTCCTCGATACCCTTCTCGGTCTTGGGATTTTGCTCGACCGAAATGAGACTGAAACGTCGTCGGAGAAAATCGAAAGCGGATAGGATATCGAGCTCGCTGCCTTCCGTATCGATGGAAATATAGTCGATCTCTTGCGGAGCGTCATATTTGTCGAGCAGATCGTTCAGAGAGATCGTCCTGATGTCGAGAACGGTTCCGCCCTTGCGAACGTCGGCGAAGTGATCGCCGTCAGCGAAAGACGCGATCGCACTGAGCTCAGGATCGACGCCGTCCATGGCCAGAAACCTCACGACTTCTTCCGACTTGGAAGACACGCATAGATGTTCGATATGAACCGTCCGGTTTCTAGCAAGTGCGGCATGCCAGACTGGATTTGGCTCCGCCAGGATCCCGCGCCAATTGAGTTCTTTCTCAAGCAACCACGTATTGCTGTTGATCAGTCCATTTGTCGCGCCGAACTCGACAAAGAACCCGCCGCGCTTTTCCCCGAGCTCATAACAAACCCACAGATCCTGCAGTATTTGCGCCCTGGATTTCCGGCGCCTCGCAATCGAGTATGCCAGGAACGACAAGTCCTCGGATTGCAGCCAATCCGTTACCTCGGGACGGTTCAGCCGCACGGCGTTAAATATTTTCCTTTGAAGGGAAGGGTTGTGCAGCCACGATCCGACGCTTCGTGCTGATGCGGACAACAGAAAATTCCGGGAGCGCATGCGATACCCTTTCCACTATCGGCGGGACAATCCGCCTGTTTCAGAGCTGCGGTAAACTTCCAGGAAGGCCTCAGCCGCGTCCGAACTCGTCGACGATGCGGATGATGTCGTCCTCGCCGAGATAGGAACCGGTCTGCACCTCGATCACTTCGAGCATGATCTTGCCCGGATTGGCGAGCCGGTGCACTTCGCCCTGCGGAATATAGATGGACTCGTTTTCCCTGACGATCCTGGTTTCCTCGCCGATCGTCACTTCCGCTGTGCCCTTGACGCAGATCCAGTGCTCCGAGCGGTGGTGATGTTTCTGCAGCGAGAGCTTCTTGCCGGGCGTCACGAACAGCCGCTTCACCTGGAAACGATCGCCGTTGAGCACCGACGTATAGCCGCCCCAGGGACGATAGGAGGTCGGATGGGTTTCAGTGAGCGCTGCGGTCGCCTTGGCCGCGGCGAGCTGCTTGACGATCTTGCCGACATCCTGGCTGTCTTCCAGCCGGCCGATATAGACGGCGTCCTCGCTGGCGATGACCGCGACGCCATCCAGGCCCTGAACGGCGAGATGGCTGGTGCGAGACATGACGAGCGAGTTCGTCGTGTTGATCAGCGTGGCATTGCCTGAAGCGACGTTGCCGGCCTCGTCGCGGGCGCCGAGCTTCCAGACGGCGTCCCAGCTTCCGAGATCGGACCAGGTAAACGATGAGGGCACGACCGCCGCATTGGAGGTCTTTTCCATCAGCGCGTAGTCGACGGAGATATCCGGGCTTGCGGCAAATTCCTGCGCATCCAGGCGGGTGAAATCGAGATCGCTCGAAGCCTTGGCAAGAGCCGCGCGGGCGGCGGCCTCGACTTCGGGCGCAAAGTTACCGAGTTCGCTCAGCACCTGGCCGGCCTTGAACATGAAGATGCCGGAGTTCCAGGCGAAACCGCCGGTCGACAGCATTTCCTCGGCCTCGGCCAGGACCGGCTTCTCGACGAAACGCTTGACCTTGCAGGCGCCGGAAGGCAGCGCCTCGCCGATCTCGATGTAACCATAACCGGTAGCGGGCTCAGTCGGGGCAATGCCGAAGGTCACGAGCTTGCCGGAAAGGGCGGTCTCTTTGGCGATCCGGATCGCATCGAAATAACCGGCGTCGGCGGTGATCTCGTGATCCGACGCAAGCACCTGCAGGATGGCATCTTCGCCGAAGCGGCCTTCGACGAAGGCGGCAGCGGCGGCAACTGCCGGTGCCGTGTTGCGGGCGACGGGCTCGAGCAGGATGCCGGAGAGCTTGATGCCGAGTTCGCGGGCCTGTTCGGCGACCAGGAACCGGAAATCCTCGTTGGTGATGACGACCGGAGCCTCATAGAGCTTCGGGTCCGAAACGCGCGACAGCGTCGCCTGGAACAGCGTCTTGTCGCCGATGAACTGGATGAACTGCTTCGGCGCACTGGCGCGTGACAGCGGCCAGAGCCGCGTTCCCTTGCCGCCGGCCATGATGACGGGGATGATCTTGCTATTCATTCCAATATCTCCGGCAATTCTCGTCCAAAATTATCGTTTAAGCTTTACTGGCCCAGGCGCGGATGAGGTTCAGCCCCTCGTGCAACAAGGCCTTCGCCTCGTCTTCCGTCTCGGCCTCGACATAGCAGCGCATTTCCGGCGCGTTGCCCGATGGTCGGAAATGCACGATCCGGCCGTCTTCGAGCGTCACCCGCAGGCCATCGATATCGCTTTTGGCGGCGACTGTCGAAATCGGTGCGAGGAAGGCTGCAAGATTGTCGTCGGATTGTCTGAGATAGGCCATCAGTGCGGCACTGGTCTTGACCGGGAAATTTTCGAGCCGATCGGCCGCCGCAAACGGCAGGCGGAAACCGGCGGCGATTTGCGACAGGGGCTTTTTCTCGCGCGCGGCCAGCACAAGCGTTGCCAGCACCGGCAGGAAACTGTCGCGGGTAGGAAGCGGCAAGAGCCTGCCCGTGCCGGCTTCGAAAGGAGATGCGGTCAGAAGCCCGCCATTCGCCTCGAAACCCATGACGCCCGTCTTGCCGGCTTCGAGTGCCGCGAGCATGCCGGAGATGACGAAAGGCGATCCGACCTTGGTGCGGACAACCTCGAAATCACCAGCCGCCTCGATGCCCGAATTGGAGGTGACCGGCGTCACGACGACCTGCGCTTTCAGGAACTTCGCCGCGATCAGGCCGAGAAGGTCGCCGCGCAGCGGGTCTCCGGTCTCGTCGGAAACCAGCGGCCGGTCGCCATCGCCATCGGCAGAGATGATCGCGTCGAGCCCATGTTCGCGCGCCCAGCGCTTGAGGAGGTCGATCGTCTCGATCGAGACCGCTTCCGTGTCGACCGGAATGAACTCTTCAGAGCGGCCGAGCGGTACGGCGTCTGCGCCATAGCCTTCAAGAACCTGGACCATAAGATCGCGGGCGACGGTCGAGTGCTGGTAGACGCCGACCCTGAGGCCGGCGAGCGCTCTCTCCGGCAGCACGGCCGCATTGCGGGCGAGGAACAGCGCCTCGGCTTCCGCGAAATGATCCGGCGCTTCGCCACGCGTCGCGTCGATCTCGCTCCTGTCCAGTTCGGCTGCGATCGCGGTGATCCGCATTTCGTCCTGTTTGTCGATCTCGCCGTCGGGCCGGTAGAACTTGATCCCGTTGCGGTCCGCGGGGATGTGCGAGCCGGTGATCATCAGCGATGCGGCCTTGAGTTGAAGTCCGTAGAGCGCCAGCGCCGGCGTCGGCACCGCGCCGCAGTCGATCGGCGAAAGGCCGGCGCGCTTCAGCGCTCCGATGCAGGTGGCGGCGATGTCGGGGCTCGACGGGCGGAAATCGCGGCCGACCAGCACCGCATCACCCGGCCGGGCAGCACCCGTTTCCAGGAGATGCCGGGCAAAAGCCTGGGTGTAGAGGGATGAAGCCCGCCCCTCCAGGTCAGTCACTAGGCCGCGAAGGCCGCTCGTTCCAAACTTCATGCGATATCCATCAAGGAGACTTCAAGGATGATCGTCCTAGTTCATTTCCTATGAAGATAAAGTTGAAATTGGCAATACCCCAAATCGGCGGTGTCGTGCCATAGCTCTTTCCGCAAAGCTTGGCCAGACAGCCGAAATGATGCTATCCTTTACGGCATGATCAGGCCTTGTACCGGATGTTTAGGCCCGTTCTTGAGTTCGGCTGCTTCGGGTTCGAAGCTTGGGAGAGCCGTCATGGAAGCGAATATCGTAAAGAGCGTCGCCTTCGTGGTGCCGATTGCCGGCCTCGCGTTTCTCATGGCCGTGGGCGAACCGGTCGAAGACCAGAGGTGCCCGGGAAGCCTCGCGTTTGAGAAGTCGCGCCAGCTCGTCGAACAACACCCCGATATCGTCGATGTCGACTGGGGCAATTTCCGCTGGATCGCCGATTGCCGGTTCTCCATGGGCGGTAATGCCGACATCAACACGGAAAATGGGCTGGACCGCAGGGATTTCGAACTCGTGGTCGCTTTCGATCCGCAACTGCGCCGCTGGCAGCAGGTCAGCTTTTCGATCTCCCAATAATGCAGAGCGCGCCGCGAACCAGCCGACCCCGCCAGCCATGTCGGGGGGCTAGCGGGGCGGGATCGATTTATCTGCCTCGGCAGACGCGTGTCGTCTTGGTGACCCACCGCCCGTGATGGCGGTATTCGACGCTCCGGACGCGGCAGTGCGGTCGGTAATGGTGCCTGGAATACTGCCGGTAGTAGGGGCGATGGTAGCGGTGGTACCCCGGCCGATAATGATGTCCGGCCGGCCGGTATCCTCGATCGCCGATCGTTATGCTGAAACCATCGGCGAGGGTCGGGGCCGCGGTCGTGGTAAGACATCCAAGCCCGATGATGCAGGCGGCAATGAACCTTTTCATTTTCTCCTCCTTCGGATTGGCCGCCGGATTGGCGGTTTCCGTGAAGGTAGGCCGCAGAAAATGAACCAAGGCTGACGGCTGCGTTCATGTTTCGTCAGAGTTGCCGGCCGCGGCGTCGCTCGTTGCGTTGAAAATTTCGTTCATATCGACAGCGCAACGCCCCGCGGGGTCGGCTTGTCTCAAGCAGCCCGATCCGATCGCGATCGGATGCGGGATTGCTCCCGACTGTCGATGCGGAACAGATTGACGATCTCGGCCAGTGCCTCCATTTCCCGGCTTGTCCTCTCGGTGGACGCTGAGAGATCCCCGACGAGCCGGTTGCTATGGGCATTGAGCTCATCGAGATCCCTCATTGCGCTCGACAATTGCCGCAGGTTGGCACTTTGATTGTTGCTCTCGCTGGTTATCTGGCTGGAAAGCGAAGAGACGAATGCGATGGACGAGACGATCTGGGAAAACTGCTCGCTCGCCTGGCGGACCAGTTCTGCGCCTGCCTTGACCTCCGCCTGGCTTTTCTGAATGAGCGCTTTTATTTCGTTGGAAGCATTGGCAGTCGACTGGGCGAGAGAGCGCACCTCGGTTGCGACGACCGCGAACCCTCTCCCGCTTTCGCCTGCACGCGCAGCTTCGACCCCGGCGTTGAGCGCCAGCAGGTTTGTCTGGAATGCGACATCCTCGATGACCCCGATGATTTCGGAAATCTTGCCGGAGGAGACGGTGATCTGCGCCATGGCGCTTTCCGCGCCGTTCATGACCTGGCTGCCGTTTTCAGCCATGTGGCTGGTATCCGAAATCACGCTGGTGGCCTCGCCCGCCCGCTTGGAGTTCTGGCCGACGGTTTCGGCAACGGCATTTGTTGTCACAGCCGTTGTCTGAAGCATCGACGACTGACGCGTAGACCGCCCGTTCAATTCGGTGGTCCCGCGCAGGATCTCGTCGCTGGATGCCGAGACGGACGCGCACGCATCGGCCAGTCGCGACACGACCGCCGAGAGGCGACTCGTTACCGCGTTCGCATTGTTCTGCAGCTCGGCAAATGCGCCTTTGTGGACGCCTTCGAACCGGATCGTCAGGTCTGCATTGGCAAGTGCATCCAGGACGCGGCTGGTTTCGTTGAGCCCGCCTTCGAAGCTCGATATCAGCGTATTGAGGCTCTGAGCCAGCTCGTGATGTTCGGGACGGTCGAATGGACCGTCGACGCGACCGGAGAAATCGCCCTCGGTGGCCTTGTGGACAACGCCGCGGACCTGGCTCTGCAGCAGCCCGGCTTCCGCCGAGACATTGGCGAGACTGGCGGTCTGGGATTGCGCTTCCTTCTCCAGCGTATCACGCATTCGGGCATTTTCACGGAACACCGCCAGGGCATCGATCATGGCGCGGATTTCCTTGGCGCCCCGACGCTTTGGCACGACGACCTCGATGTTGCCGCCCGCAAGCAGCTTCATCGACGCGGTGATCCGCACGATCGGACCGGCGATCCGCTGGGCGACGAACAGCAGAATGACGATGCCCACGACCGCGAGTGCGGCGGCGGTCGTCAGTTCGTTGCGGATCTCGGTCTCAAGCGTGTCGCCGGCTGACGCAACCCTGTCGGATGCTGCCTTGTCCACAACCGTGTTGATGTCGAGAATCTTTGCCAATATGGCCGTGCGCGAGCGGGTAAGCTGCTCGGCCGTCGGAATGGCGTTCGAGCGATCGAGTCCGAGCATGATGCGCACATTGCTGCGCCATGCCGCATGCAGTTCGGTGAGGTTTTTGACGTTGTCGGAAACGGCAGGCGACAGCGAATTGCGGCTGAACTCGGCAAGCGTCGTCTCCAAAGCGCCATTTGTCGTGTCAAACCGCTTCTTGACCTCTTCGACCGAAACGAACGTCGTCATCGCCAGGAGATTTGCAACCACGCCGGACACATTGTCGAACTGTGCTCCTGTCCTTGCAGCCAGCGTCTTGGCGGCGATCGCGTCTTGCACGACGCGTTCCACCTGCGCCTGGCCGTCGATCGCCTGCGATCCGACCAGAGCGGCAGCACCCAGGCCCGCGAGAATGGAGAGAATAAGGGGAAGAAGGATTTGGAATCGGACTGAAAGTGCCATGGCGTGCTACTCAGTTTGGCAAGGTCGGCAGGAGCAAATCCTGCTGCTCGGGAGTGAGGGTCTTCAGGAAAGCGATCAGGTCTTCCCGCTCGCGATCGGTCACGAAAAATGGGGATATGTGATCCGAGCGTGCCGGGCTTTCGGCACCGCCGCTTTCGTAGTGGGCAATCACGTCCTCCATGGTCGCCAGGCTGCCGTTATGCATATAGGGGCCTCGATAGAGAGTGTTGCGAAGGCTGGGCGTCTTGAAAGCATACAAGGCTTTGGGATTGTTCGGCTCCAGCTTGGCCCGCCCCATGTCGCTTGTGACCAATCCCGTATTGTGAAACTTGTGGTCGGTGAAATTCCAACCCGTGTGACAGACCGAGCAATTTGCTTTGCCGGTAAACAGTTCAAACCCCCGCTTGGCACTGTCCGAGACCGCGGCTTGGTCGCCGTCCACCCAGCGATCGAACGGCGACCACGCGGAGACAACGGTGCGTTCATAGGTCGCGATCGCCGCCAACAGCGTCTCCTGGGTCGCGCCCTTGTCCGGGAATATCTGCTTGAACCAGTTGTCGTAGTCGGAAATGGCCCGCAGGTCGGCGACAATCTGGTCAAGCTTGCCGTTCATCTCGGCGGGTGCGGTGATTGGTCCTGCGGCTTGCGCCTCGAGCGTCGGCGACCGGCCATCCCAGAAGAGGGAAGTGGTCCACGCAACGTTCAGAATGGTCGGTGCCTGTCGGGACAGATGTGTGTTGGCTGCACCCACCGGCGTCTTGACCGGCACTTCGAACCCGAAGGACGGATTGTGACAGCTGGCGCAGTTCATGTTTTTCGCACCCGACAGCCGCGGATCGAAAAACAGCATCTTTCCAAGCGTCGCCAGCTGCAACGAATAGGGTGTCACCTTGTCGAAGGGAATTGCGAGAGGCCGCTTGAAATCGGCAAGATTGCCAGCTGTCGCGCCTTGGAACGACACGGCTGCGAAGAGGGCGATGCAGAGAACCGAAAGGCGCATGGCGGAATTATCCAGAAGGTGAATTTAGCGCTCGAAGACCGGACGCGCTTGAGTCGCAGTCATCCGGTTGTCGTCTGAAAGGAAAGTAACCAGAAAGAGTAAAATTTTTGCATAACAAGTTTCTAACTCAACCTATTATTGAAAAATTGGCAAATGATAAGAAACCGCTCCAACCCGGCCTTGATGCTGGGCGGGTCGCGGAGAGCCTGATGTTCCTCGGTTCGACGGCATCGCGCGATGCGCGTCCTGACGTCTTTGTCCCACCTCCGGGTGGCGATGCGGCTGCAGGCATACAACCGTTGCCGGCCGCCCCGAAAACCTTTTTGGAAGACGGATCGAACAATTCCTGGAAATTTCGCGATGGTTCCGAGGGGTGAGGCCGCTGTTCGGCCCGAACACCATCCGAGGCAATCGAGGACATGAGCCCCGGCCACTAAATACTGAGCAGAAAAAGCTATTTAAGAAGCCAATGGCGGACAAGGTGGGATTCGAACCCACGGTACGCTTTCACGCACACACGCGTTCCAGGCGTGCGCCTTAAACCACTCGGCCACCTGTCCTTGGTTGCTTTGCGTCGTCTGAGAAGCAAAACGTTGGAACGGCCGCGATATATACCGATCAATTCCCCGGGATCAACCCGAATCTGAACGTTTTTTGACAGTGGGCGGGAAAACCTTCCTGGCCGCGTTGCCAAGCCTCGGCGCGCGGACTATTTCTTCTCCCATAAACGCCGTCGTGCTGCAGCGGCGCGACCGTGATCAACGACGCGGGCTTGTTCGGAATGGCAGTCATACGGTTCGTCTTCCATCTGCTCAGCGGGCTTGCGCTGGTTGCCGCGATCATTGCCGGCACGCTGGATTCGATCCAGTCCGTTTCATCTTCGTCGGTGGTGCTGACCAGCCTTGGCAACGCCTGGCTCAATCTCGATCCGGAAAGTCTGACGCTCGCGGAGTTCGTCGTGAGCACCTACCTCAGTCAGGATATCTGGCGGCCCTTCGTGACACCGGTGCTGGCGCAACCGGCATTCGCGGTGTTTCTGGCAATCGCACTGATCTTCTGGATGGCCGGATACAGCCGGCCGCATTTCGCAGGGCGGTTTTCCGCCTGAAAAGACTGGTCGTGCCGGCTCTCCCAAGGTCGCGCCTAAAGCCTCGTGTTTGTGCAGTTTTTCCACAGCATTGTCGAAGTTTTCAGCAGGTTCGTTGTTTTTTACCAGTTGAAAAAAATCTCGTGAATTTTTCCGAAACCCGTGCAAGAGTGACCGAAGCCAGACCCTTGAAGAAAAAGGGCCGGTGGCCGCAGACATGCCCGGATAACGGGATTGCGGGGGGACCTAACAGCTAAAAAACAGGGCTGCACGATGAAGAAAACCCTTTTGAGCCTCATTGCCATGGCTGCCATGTCGGCAACCGCGCTTGCCGCGGAGATCAAGCCGGCGCTGGTCTATGGCACGGGCGGCAAGTTCGACAAATCCTTCAACGAAGCCGCTTCCGTCGGCGCCGAAAGGTTCAAGAAGGAAACGGGGATCGAATTCCGGGATTTCGAACCGACCAGCGACACCCAGGGCGAGCAGGCTATCCGCAACTTCGCAAGCCGCGGCTTCAACCCGGTGGTCGCCGTATCGTTCGCCTGGACCTCGGCCATGGAAAAGGTCGCGGCCGAGTTTCCGGACACCAAGTTCGCGATTGTCGATTCCGTCGTCAACCTGAAGAACGTCCGCTCCATCCTCTATAAGGAGGAAGAAGGTTCCTACCTCGTCGGCCTTCTCGCCGGCATGGCGTCGAAGACCGGCAAGGTCGGTTTCGTCGGCGGCATGGATATCCCGCTGATCCGCAAGTTCGGCTGCGGTTATGTCCAGGGCGTCAAGGCGGCCAGGCCCGATGCGCAGGTCTTCCAGAACATGACCGGCACGACCGGTGCTGCCTGGAACGATCCGGTCCGTGGCGGCGAACTTACCAAGAACCAGATCGATCAGGGCGCCGACGTCGTTTACGCGGCTGCCGGCGCGACCGGCCTCGGCGTGCTGCAGACCGCTGCCGACAACAAGAAGCTGTCGATCGGCGTCGATTCCAACCAGAACCACCTGCATCCGGGTTCGGTTCTGACCTCGATGGTCAAGCGCGTCGATCTCGCCGTCTACAATGCCTTCAAGGACACCAAGGACGACAAGTTCACGGCCGGCATCCAGGCTCTCGGCGTCAAGGAAGACGGGGTTGCCTACGCGCTCGACGATAACAACAAGGCACTGATCACGCCTGAGATGAAGGCTGCCGTCGAAAAGGCCAAGGCCGACATCATCGCTGGCACCATCAAGGTGCACGACTATATGTCGGATAAGGCCTGCAACAAGTAAGGCAGGTTTCGAGGGGCGCAGGGCGACGACAATCGCCATGCGCCCTTTTTGCATATCAGGCGGAAGGGCGGACCATTGAGCCTCGATTCTCCGAAGGAGCCCGCGATCGAGCTTGTCGGCATCGACAAGAAGTTCGGTACGGTACACGCGAACAAGAACATCAATCTGACAGTCGCCAAGGGCTCGATCCACGGTATCATCGGTGAGAACGGTGCCGGCAAGTCGACCCTGATGTCGATCCTCTACGGCTTCTACCAGGCCGACCACGGCGAGATCCGGATTTCCGGCAAGCCGGTGACGATCCGTGACAGCCAGGCGGCGATCGCCGCGGGCATCGGCATGGTGCATCAGCACTTCATGCTGGTCGAAAATTTCACCGTGCTCGAAAACGTCATGCTCGGCGCCGAAGGCGGCCAGCTCCTCGCCAAGGGCGTTGCAAGCGCCCGCAAGGAACTGAAGCGGCTGGAGGACGACTACGGCCTCGAGGTCGATCCGGATGCGGTCATCGAGGAACTGCCGGTCGGCAGCCAGCAGCGGGTCGAAATCCTGAAGGCGCTCTATCGCGGCGCCGAAATCCTTATCCTCGACGAGCCGACCGGGGTGCTGACTCCGCCGGAGGCCGACCACCTGTTCAAGGTCCTGCGCGTGCTGCGCGACCAGGGCAAGACGATCATCCTCATCACTCACAAGCTGCGCGAGATCATGGCGATCACCGATACGGTGTCGGTCATGCGCCGCGGCGAAATGGTCGCGACCCGCAAGACCGCCGAAACGACTGTCGAAGAGCTCGCCGAGCTGATGGTCGGCCGCCGCGTCCTGTTGCGCGTCGAAAAGGGCGCAGCCAATCCCGGCGCGGTCCTGATGTCGGTCCGGAACCTGACGGTCAAGGACAGCCGCGGCGTCACCATGGTCGACAACGTCTCCTTCGACGTGCGCGCCGGCGAGATCGTCGGCATCGCCGGCGTCGCCGGCAACGGCCAGTCGGAGCTTCTCGAAGCGATTGCCGGCATCCGCAAGCCGTCGTCCGGCGAGATCCTCATCGGAGGCAAGCCTGCCGCGGGCATCGATCCGGCGGGCCTGCGCGATCTCGGGCTTGCGCATATCCCCGAAGACCGCCACCACATGGGCCTGGTCCTGAAATTCGAGGAATACGAAAACTCGATCCTCGGTTATCACCGCGATCCCAGATACGGCCGCGGCCCGTTGCTGGATCTCGACGCGATGAGGAAGGATGCCGAGGAGAAGATCGGCAAATACGACATCCGCCCGCCGAACCCGCGGCTGCGGACCGCCAATTTCTCGGGCGGCAACCAGCAGAAGATCGTCGTGGCGCGCGAGATCGAGCGCGATCCGAAAATGCTGATCATCGGCCAGCCGACCCGCGGCGTCGATATCGGCGCCATCGAATTCATCCACAAGCGGATCATCGAGATGCGCGATGCCGGCAAGGCGGTGCTGCTGGTCTCGGTGGAGCTCGATGAGATCCGCTCGCTTTCCGACCGCATCCTGGTGATGTTCGCAGGCAAGATCGTCGGCGAAAAGTCGAGCGAGGCGGGCGAACAGACGCTGGGCCTGATGATGGCCGGGATCGCCGCATGATGCCTGGAGCAATGACGCTTGAAGCAATGACCCATCTGGAGCATGGAATGACTGAGCTTGCTGTGGCGGCGGCGCGGCGGACGAGGGCAGGGGCATGAGCACCGCATCCGTTCCGCTTCCCGCCTGGATCAATTACGGCCTCATTCCGGTGCTCAATCTCATCCTGGCCTTCTTCTTTTCCGGCCTGGTCGTCTGGGCGATCGGCGAAAGCCCGTTCGAGGCGCTGCAGCTGCTGTTGATCGGCGCGCTCGGCCGTGGCGAGGGCATCGGCTTCACGCTGTTCTACACGACGAGCTTCATCTTCACCGGCCTCTCGGTGGCGGTCGCGATCCATGCCGGCCTGTTCAACATCGGTTCGGAAGGTCAGGCCTATCTCGGCGGCCTCGGCGCGGCGCTGGTGGCGCTCGCCATGGACCGCTATGTGCCCTGGTATGTCACCATGCCTTTCGCGGTGATCGGCGCTGCGCTGTTCGGTGCGGCCTGTGCCGCCATTCCCGCCTGGCTGCAGGCCAAGCGCGGCAGCCATATCGTCATCACCACCATCATGTTCAATTTCATCGTCTCGTCGCTGATGAACTACATGCTGGTGCGCCTGCTGATCGTGCCTGGCAAGATGGCGCCGGAAACCCGCACCTTCCTGCCCGGCGGCCAGCTTCCCAAGCTCGACTGGCTGATCGCCGCGTTCGGCGGCAAGATCGGTGCGGCGCCGCTCAACTTCTCCTTCCTGATCGCACTGATCATGTGCTTTCTGGTCTGGGTGCTGATCTGGCGCACGAAGCTCGGTTACGAAATGCGCACGCTCGGCATCAGCCCGACGGCTGCGAGTTACGCCGGCATCCGCTATTCCAAGATCGTCATGATCACCATGCTGATCTCCGGCGGCCTTGCGGGCATGATGGCGCTGAACCCGGTGATGGGCGCTTCCGCCCGCCTGCAGATCGAATTCGTCGGGGGCGCCGGCTTCGTCGGCATCGCCGTCTCGCTTATGGGGCGCAATCATCCGGCAGGCATCATCCTGGCGGCGCTGCTCTTCGGCATTCTCTATCAGGGCGGGGCCGAACTCTCCTTCGACATGCCGGGCATCACGCGCGACATGATCGTCGTCATCCAGGGCATGGTGATCCTGTTCGCCGGTGCATTGGAATACATGCTGCGCCCGTCCATCGTCCGGCTCTACCAGCAGCTCACCGGGAAGTAGGCTCATGGATTATTTCGATATTTTCATCAGCATTCTCGGCTCGGCGGTTCGCCTTTCGATCCCGCTTCTGTTCACGGCGCTTGCCGGCCTCTTTTCGGAACGCGCCGGCATTTTCGATATCGGCCTCGAAGGCAAGATGCTGGCATCCGCCTTCGCGGCAGCCTGCGTCGCCTACTGGACCGGCAATGCCTGGTTCGGCCTGCTCGGCGGAATCGGCGTCTCGATCGCGTTTTCGTTCGTGCACGGTTTTGCCTCGATCACCAATCGCGGCAATCAGATCGTCTCCGGCGTGGCGCTGAATTTCGTGGCCGCCGGTCTGACGATCGTGCTCGGCCAGGCCTGGTTCAGGCAGGGCGGGCGCACCGGCCAGGTACCGCCCGAGGGACGGTTCTCGTCTATCGTCCTGCCGGGCGCCGACATGATGCGCGACGTGCCGATCATCGGCCCGCTTTATGCCAACGTGATCTCCGGCAACAACATCCTCACCTATATCGCCTTCCTGATGGTGCCGATCTCCTGGTGGGTTCTCTATCGCACCCGCTTCGGGCTGCGCCTGCGCGCCGTCGGCGAAAATCCGGGTGCGGTGGATACCGCCGGCATTTCGGTTGCCTGGTTGCGTTATCGCTCGCTGATCGTCGCCGGATTCCTCTGCGGTTTCGCCGGCACTTATCTGTCGATCGCCCAATCGGCGGCCTTCATCAACAACATGTCGGCCGGCAAGGGCTATATCGCGCTTGCGGCGCTGATCTTCGCCAAGTGGAAGCCGGTGCCGGTCATGCTCGCCTGCCTGCTCTTCGGTTTCCTCGATGCGTTCGCCAATTTCATGCAGGGTAAATCGATGCCGCTGATCGGCGAAGTGCCGGTACAGATATTCCAGGCGCTGCCCTATATCCTCACCTGCGTATTGCTCGCCGGTTTCATCGGCACCGCGCGTCCGCCCAAGGCTGGCGGCGTGCCCTATACCAAGGAGCGCTGATCAGATGTCTCACGACCTTTTCGAAGCCGCCCGCGACGCGATGTCCAAGGCTCACGCCCCCTATTCGAAATTTCCAGTGGGTGTGGCGATCCGCGCCGATGACGGCAAGGTCTATCTTGGTGCCAATATCGAGAACATCTCCTTTCCTCAAGGGTGGTGCGCCGAGCCGACGGCGATCGGCGCAATGATCATGGGCGGGGGCAAGAAGATCGTCGAGCTGGCCGTGATCGCGGAAAAGCTGGCGCTCTGCTCGCCCTGCGGCGGCTGCCGGCAGAAGATCGCGGAATTCGCCTCCGCCAATACGCGCATCTATCTCTGCGACGAAACAGGTGTCCAGAAGACCGTCACCATGGCGGAACTCCTTCCCTATGCTTTCGAGACGGACGTGATCGGCTGAGGAGGCAGACATGAAGGACGTGATCGATCTGCTCGTCGAGCGCCTGGACGGCCTGATGCCGCGCCACGCGATCGTGCTCGGCTCCGGCCTCGGCTCGCTGGTGAATGACGTGACGGAGGCTGTCCGCATCCCCTATGGCGCGCTGGAGGGCTTTCCGGTGAGCGGTGTCACCGGCCATGCGGGCGAGATCGTCGCCGGTTATCTTGGAGCCCAGCCGGTCATCATGCTCTCCGGACGGGCTCACTATTACGAGCACGGCGATGCCAAGGTCATGCGCTTTCCGATCGAGGTGATGCAAGGCCTCGGCGTCCAGTCGCTGATCCTCACCAATTCCGCCGGATCGTTGCGCGAAGACATGCCGCCGGGCTCGGTGATGCAGATTTCCGACCACATCAACTATTCCGGCATGAACCCGCTGATCGGCGAGGAAGGCGACGGGCGTTTTGTCGGCATGACCACCGCCTATGATGCGGACCTTGCGCTCGACATGCGCAACGCGGCGATCCGTTGCGGCATTCCGCTGTTTTCCGGGGTCTACATGTGGTTCTCCGGCCCGAGCTTCGAGACGCCGGCGGAAATCCGCATGGCCCGAACCCTCGGTGCCGATGCGGTCGGCATGTCGACTGTGCCGGAAGTCATCCTGGCCCGGTATTTCGGGCTCAAGGTCGCGGCCGCTTCGGTCATCACCAATTTCGGCGCAGGCATGACCGGTGCGGAACTCAGCCATGCGGAAACCAAGGACATGGCGCCTATCGGCGGGCAGTGCCTGGCGGCCATCCTGAAAGAAATGTTGGCCTGATTACACGATATATTTCAATGGGATACGTCTCGTGGGACCATGTGTCGCCCGGGTGCGGCTTGCATCTAATCGTTTGAACGATAAATATGGGCGAGCCGCATGACCCGGAAATCCCACAGATTTTGACGGGACCTGCGTCGCCTTTGAATTTACCGCGTCCCCGGCGCGCCACAGGCGCACGGTGCGGTAACCAAGCCGGGGAGGCACTCGACATGGAACTCTTGAGCCCGCGCGAGGCGGCAGCCTTTGCGCTATCGCTTCTCGACCTGACGAACCTGCGCGAGGACTGCGACAACGCCGCGATCGAAAACCTGTGCCTGCGGGCGCAGACGCCTTATGGCAATACGGCGGCAATCTGCATCTGGCCGCGTTTCGTCGCCCATGCCCGCCAGATTTTGGGCCCCGAGCATCCGGTCCGCATTGCGACCGTCGTGAATTTCCCGTCCGGTGATTTGCCCGTTGCGACCGTGATCGAAGAGACGCGACAGGCGATCGAAGACGGCGCCGACGAGATCGACATGGTCATTCCCTATCGCAAGCTGCTTGCCGGTGACGAGGTGGCGGTGACCGAAATGGTCGAGGCGGTCCGCGCTGCCTGCCCGGACGCCACCCTGAAGGTGATCCTGGAGACGGGTGAACTCAAGGACAGCGCGCTGATCCGCCGCGGTTCCGAACTGGCGATCGCCGCCGGCGCCGATTTCATCAAGACATCGACCGGCAAGGTCGCCGTCAACGCGACGCTCGAAGCTGCCGATATCATGCTGCAGGCGATCCGGGATTCGAAAAAGCGGGTCGGCTTCAAGCCTGCCGGCGGTATCTCGACCGTTGCCGACGCCGATCTCTACTTCCGGCTTGCCGAAACGATCATGGCCCCCAACTGGATCATGCCCTCCACCTTCCGTTTCGGCGCATCGGGCCTGCTCGACGACATCCTCGGCGTTTTGAGCGGCAGCACGGCTGTCCGCGCGTCGGGCGGCTACTGACGCGATGATCCCGCAGGAAATCATCCGCCGCAAACGCGACGGAAAGGTTCTCGCCGGTGAAGAGATCGCGGCCTTCATTGCGGCCCTGACCAAAGAGGAAATCTCCGAGGGACAGGCGGCTGCCTTCGCCATGGCTGTCTTCTTTCGGGGCATGTCCCGTGATGAGACGGTCGCGCTCACTCTTGCCATGCGCGATTCCGGAACAGTACTGAATTGGGACAGCATTGGCCGGCCGGTGGCGGATAAACATTCGACAGGCGGCGTCGGCGACAACGTCTCGCTGATGCTCGCGCCGATCGTTGCGGCCTGCGGTCTTGCGGTTCCGATGATTTCAGGGCGCGGGCTTGGCCATACCGGCGGCACGCTCGACAAGCTGCAGTCGATTCCGGGTTACAACGTGATGCCGGACGAGACGCTGTTCCGGAAGGTCGTCGACGAAGTCGGCTGTGCCATTATCGGGCAGACGAGCGACCTTGCCCCCGCCGACCGCCGGCTCTACGGCATCCGCGACGTGACGGCGACCGTCGAATCCGTACCGCTGATCACCGCCTCTATCCTTTCCAAGAAGCTTGCGGCCGGGCTTGGCAGCCTCGTGCTGGACGTGAAGGTCGGCAACGGCGCCTTCATGGAGAGCTTCGGTGAGGCGGAGACACTCGCCCGCTCGCTGGTCGAGGTTGCGAATGGAGCGGGCGTGAAGACGGCAGCACTCATCACCGACATGAACCAGCCGCTCGCCGATGCGGCCGGCAATGCGCTCGAAATCATCAATTGTCTCGATTTCTTGGCCGGCCTGAAGGCAGGCACGCGACTCGAAGCCGTCGTCGTGGCGGAGGCCGCGGAAATGCTGGTTCAGGCAGGTGTGGCGCGTGACCTGTCGCAAGCCGAGGAAACCGCGCGAATGGCGCTGGCCTCAGGCGAAGCGATGGAGCGTTTCGCCCGCATGGTCCATGCGCTCGGCGGACCAGTGGATTTCTGCGAGCGGCCGGATGTCTATCTGCAGAGCGCGCCGGTGCGGCTGCGCGTGCCGGCGCCGCAGGATGGATACCTTGCCGCCTGCGAGACCCGCGCCATCGGCCTTGCCGTGGTCGAACTCGGCGGCGGCCGCAAGCGGGCCGCGGATCCGATCGATCATCGTGTCGGCATCAATGAGCTTCTGCCGCTCGGTAGCCCGGTGTCGGAAGGCGAGCCGATCGCCATGGTGCATGCCGGAACTGAAGAGGATGCCAGGCGGATTGCTGAGGATTTTGCCCGCTTCTATACCATCTCAGATGCCCCGCCCGCAGCCACGCCGGTCATCTTGAAGCGCATCGGCTGATCACTGGATCAGCTTCAGGTTCCCGCCTTCCACCTGGAAGGATTTCAGCTTTTTCAGGAAACTCATGCCGACCAGTGTGCCAGCCAGCGCCTTGTCGCGCAGGACGAACGCATCGACGTCCTTGACGCGCACCCCGCCGATCTCGATCCGGTCGAGAACCACATGCGCCGCCTCGGTGCCGCCATTGGCGGTGTTGACCGTGTAGCGGAAGTCCAGCCCGTTGGCGCTGTAGCCCAGCTTGCGCGCCGTGCTCTCGTTGATCGCTACCAGCGATGCCCCCGTATCGAAGAGGCCGTCGACGGGCTTGCCGTTCATCCGGAACGTGCCGTTGAAGTGCCCGCGGCCATCCGCTTCCAGCGTCACGCTGCCGGACGTCACAGAAACCGGCATGGCCTTTGCCGGGGCCTCGACCCCGACAGTCGCCGCCGACGGATGATCGGCGCGCTGGATCAGTGCGGGGATCTGTGTCGCCAGCAGCGCCGTAACGGCTGCAAAAATGACGGTGCGCAGAAGCATGAACAACCCTCTCGGCATGAACCGGACATCCACTTCCTGCATAGCGGAGAAATCATAAGAAAACGGCCCGCGAAATCTCCGCAGGCCGTTCATTTCAAAGCTTGGTAAGCGAACTCTAAATTACTTACTTCGTACCGTACATGCGGTCGCCGGCATCACCGAGACCGGGCACGATGTAACCCTTCTCGTTGAGATGGCTGTCGATCGAGGCCGTGTAGATCCTCACGTCCGGATGCGCCGCGCGGAAGTTTGCGATGCCCTCCGGGGCTGCCAGCAGGCACAGGAAGCGAATGTTGTGCGCGCCGCGTTCCTTGAGCTTGTCCACGGCGGCGATCGAGGAATTGCCGGTCGCCAGCATCGGATCGACGACGATGATCAGCCGCTCTGCGATATCTTCCGGCGCCTTGAAGTAATATTCCACCGGCTGCAGCGTCTCGTGGTCGCGGTAGACGCCGATATGCGAGACGCGGGCCGAAGGCACCAGTTCCAGCATGCCTTCGAGAAGCCCGTTGCCGGCACGCAGGATCGAAGCGAAGACCAGCTTCTTGCCCTCGACGACTGGCGCCTGCATTTCGACGAGCGGCGTCTCGATGGTTTCCATGGTCAGTTCGAGGTCGCGGGTTACCTCGTAGCAGAGCAGCATCGAGATTTCCCGGAGCAGCCGCCGGAAACCCGCCGTCGAGGTTTCCTTCTTGCGCATGATCGTCAGCTTGTGCTGCACCAGCGGATGATCGATGACAGTGACGCCGTCCATGAGCTTCCCCTTGTTGTTTGCCTGTCTCTTCTTTCAGGAAAAAGGCCGGTTCTGCAAGCCGTCAGGCGCGCCTGGCCGCCTCATCCCCAGCCTCTGGCCCGCTCTGCGCGTCGAACCGGGCGATCAGCTTCGCCCGTGTCGCTTCATCCACGAAGGCAGCCTCGATCGCCGTGCGCGTCATCGCGTCGATGGCTTCGTCCGACATTCCCATGATCCCCGAAGCGATGTCGTATTCACGGGCGAGCGAGGTATGGAAGAAGGGCGGGTCGTCGGAATTGATGCAGACGCGCACGCCGGCGGCCTTGAGGCGCTTCAGCGGATGGCTGTCGAAATCCGGAAACACTTTGAGGGCGATGTTCGAGCCCGGGCAGACCTCCAGCACGGTGCCGAGTTCGGCAAGCCGTTCCACCAGTGCCGGATCCTCGATCGCCCGCACGCCGTGACCGATCCTGGAAGGCTTCACCAGATCGAGCGCGTCGGAGACGCTGAAGGCGCCGCAGACCTCGCCGGCATGGATGGTCAGACCCAATCCGGCATCGCGGGCGATATCGAAGGCGCGGGCATAGTCGGCGACGCGGCCCATGCGTTCCTCGCCGGCCATGTTGAAGCCGGTCACCAGCGGGTTCTTTGCACGGGCTGCATATTCGGCGGCCGAGATCACCCGGTCCGGCCCGAAATGCCGTTCGCCCGTGACGATGATCCGCGCCTCGATGCCGGTTTTTTCGCGTGCTGCATGGATGCCGTCGCAGATGCCGGCAAGATAGGCATCTGCCCCAAGCCCGATCCGGTCTCCGTGATCGGGCGAGACGATGATCTCGCTGTAGATCGTATTGGCGGCGGCTAGCTCCAGAAGATAGGTTTCGGTCAGCAGCGCGTAGTCGTCTGCAGTCTTGAACAGGGAGGCGACCGCATCGTAGCAGACGATGAATTCGGAAAAGTCCGACCAGACATAGGCGCCGTCGTGCAGCACCTTGCCGGCATCGACGCCGTATTTCTTGGCTTGGGCTGCGGCGAGCGCCGGTGGCGTGGCGCCCTCGATATGGCAGTGAATCTCGGCCTTGAGGAGGTGTCTGGTCAAAGGAAACTCCATCCGTTGGGCCCAAGCGGGATCGAGAGATGCGCGGCAATGGTTTCGGCAATGTCCGAGTAGGTTGACCTGATCCCGATCGAGCGGGAGCGGATGCCTGGCCCGAACGCCATAACCGGCACCCGCTCGCGGGTGTGGTCGGTGCCGCGCCAGGTCGGATCGCAGCCGTGGTCGGCGGTGAGGATCACGAGATCGCCGGGCTTCAGCCGCCGGTGGACGTCCGGCAGGGCACGGTCGAAGGCTTCGAGCGCCGCGGCATAACCCGGTACGTCACGGCGATGGCCGTAAAGCATGTCGAAATCGACGAAATTCGTGAAGACCAGATCGCCGACGGTCGCCTCGTCCATCGCGGCAAGCGTCGCCTCCATCAGCGCCGCATTGCCGTCCGCTTTGATGACGCGCGAAACGCCCTGGTGTGCGAAGATGTCGCCGATCTTGCCGATGGCATGCACCGACCGGCCGCCCCGGATCAGCCGGTCGAGCAATGTCGGCTCCGGCGGGGGCACGGAGAAGTCACGGCGATTGCCGGTGCGCCGGAACGTGGTCGCCGTTTCGCCCAGGAACGGCCGCGCGATCACCCGGCCGATATTCAGCGGATCGAGCAGCACCCGCACGGTTTCGCAGAGCCTGAGCAGCCGGTCGAGGCCGAAATAGGTCTCGTGGGCGGCAATCTGGAATACGGAATCCGTCGACGTGTAGCAGATAGGCCTTCCGGTGCGGATATGCTCTTCCCCGAGCCGGGCGATGATTTCGGTGCCGGACGCGTGGCAATTGCCCAGAATGCCAGCAATGTCACCTTCGCGGCAGATGGCGTCCACCAGTTCGGGCGGGAAGGCTTCGCCTTCGGTCGGGAAATAACCCCAATCGAACATGACGGGAGTCCCGGCGATTTCCCAATGGCCGGACGGCGTATCCTTGCCGCGGGAGATTTCGTTGGCCGCGCCGTGCAGGCCGAAGATCCGCTCCGGCATCGGCATGCCGGCGGGATAGTCGCCGCTGGCGAGCTTGGCGATTTCCAGAAGCCCGAGCGACGACATGTTCGGCAGATGCAGCGGGCCTTCCCTGAGGCCCGCCCGGTCGCCGACGCCGGCAGCGCAGAACTCCGCGATATGCCCGAGCGTGTTGGAGCCGAGATCGCCATACTCATCCGCATCCGGGGCGCCGCCCACGCCGAATGAATCAAGAACGAACAGGAAGGCACGCGCCATCGGTCACCCGGAAGTTTGAATATCGTCAGCCGGCGGTTCTGCTGGCCGGCTCGAATCGGGATTCATATAGCCGCGTGCACGTATTGGCAAAGGGGATAACGTCCGACGCGCTTCAGCAATTGGTGCAGTTGACACTGTCTCCGAGGCGCTGACGGTAGAAATACTCGCGCGAAATGGTGAGGTCCCGCACCTCACTCGGCAAAAGACCCGACATGAACATCAACAGTTCATGATGGACGGAGACTTCCGCCCGGACAAGGAAGGAATTGGCTATGTGCATATCGGCCGGCACCTGGACCGCAGAACCGATCGCATACGGCCTGCCATCCGCCTGGTCCCATGACCAGGCGACGGTCGGATTGCCATTGGCATCGAGCGTCACCCCGGTGACTTTGATGCTGAGCGTGTTGGGCGTATAGGGCGCAAAAAGACTTGCGGTTACATCCTTCATCGTCATCAGAATCGTCTTGTCGACGCTCGTTTCCCGGGTAACCAGATCGGCGATGGTGCTGGCGCTATGCGTCACCCGCTTGGACACGCTGAGGCCGATGGTGATCTCGAACGATGTGATATAGAGGCTGAGGAGGAGCGGCGCGATCAGGGCGAACTCCACTGCTCCGACGCCGCGCCGGTCAGCCACCAGCCGCTTGAGGCGGGTCAACACGCCCGGAGATCGCTTCTGGAGCTGGATCGGCTGCTCTTCCATCACGGATAATCCTCGGCTCGGAAGGCGGATGTTTCGACGATCAGGAAATAGCTCGGACGCCCGCCGCCCGCAGGCCGAACATTGGTGATGTAAGGCCGGATCAGATCGGTGATGACGTCCCAACGGTAATAGGCGCGCAGCATGTTGATGCTTTTCGCGGGGCCTGGCGCATAGGCGAAGGAAGACGTGTCAAGCTCGCCGAAAGTACCGCCGGATGCCGAACGCGGAATTGTGGTTGGAATGAGTGCAAAACTGGCGAACGAGCGGACATCGAGGTGAAGTTTATCCGCCGTCGCGATTTCCTCTTCGCTGCACTTGATCATGATCGATATTTCATCGCAGAAGGCGCGGCGAAATTCCGTTTCATTCTTGTCTGTGCCGCGATTGAGCCCATAGGTAATGTTGCCGGTTCTGAGCTTGCGCGCCATCGTGTCGACGGCATTGGCGACTAGCTGTTCTCCGGTATAGGCGATGAAGGTTTCGACGATCGCGAAGACGATCAGGAAATAGGGAATGGCCAGCAACGCGAATTCGATTGCGGCCGCACCGTCCTTGGAGCGGACAATCCGGCGCCACGCGCCCTTGCCTCTCGCCGGCCGAGGCGCCTTGCTTCTGGTATCGTCATAATCCTGGCACATGGTTCCCGTCCGACAGCCCGGCTTGAGCGTGCCGATCCTATGGCTGGATTATTGAGATTCCGTTGCAGCGATTGGCCGCAGTTTAACCACCTGTCCCCGATCAGGGCGTAGCGGTGTTCTTGAACTCGGCGTGCTGCTCGCAATTGGGTGTGCAGGAAAGGATGGAACGTTCGGTTTGCCGGAAGACGCGCACCGTGTTTCCCTCGTCGATCGAAACGAGGATGCGTTCGTCGGCAATCGCATTGCCCTCGGCGTCCAGCAGCACGAGATTGGTCGTGCCGAAGCTGCGGCCGGTAAGGACGATCGTGGTCGAATCCGCAACGGTGGCATCGGCCACGTTCGAGTTGCCGACGATCACCTTGCTGACGGGCCTATCAAGTTTCAGCACGCGCGCGTGATTCATGAATACGCGCAGAAGGTCCCCCTGATCCTGCGCCGCCGATTGCCCCGCGCCCGCGAAGACGACACCGCATATGGCGAGGAGTCGGACCATGACGCTACGGAACAGCATTGGAGGGGCCTTCAGGTGAGATTGTTATCTGCGCAAGGATGGCTGCGATTGGTGAATGAAGGGTTAAGTGGCACAGAAGTCGGATTCCTGGTCTCGCCTTAACCATTGCCGATTGGCTTCGAATGCAACCCATGGAGGCGAATTTCAGGTTTTCTGCATGCAAATTAAGACACTGTAAAAAAAAGTACATTAGTAAATTATGAGCAGGAACGGGTGGTCGCTCGGATACAAGGCTTTTTCTTTCCCCTTCGTTTACCACGCAACCGGCAATCCTCCGTTAACCGGAAGGTAACGATGTTCCTTAAGCCGATGGCAATCGTCCCTCTGTAGGTTGCAGCCATCCGAACAACGGAAAACAGTTGTCGGGAAGTGCTGAACAACAAATGTGGAGTAGGAGAGTTCCATGACCAAGATTTTCGCTCGTTTTATGAAAGATGAGTCTGGTGCGACCGCCATCGAGTATGGCCTTATCGCAGCACTCATCTCAGTTGCCCTGATCGCTGGTGCTACCACTCTCGGTAACACGCTGGATAACACCTTCAGCGCCATTTCCGGCAAGATGACTGCTTCTTGCACCGCCAGCGGCATGACCTGCTGATTGCAGTCGTGATAAGTTTGCTGGAGCCGGCTCGATCATCATCGGGGCGGCTTCGCCTTATTTTATATTTCAGCAAGGATTGCGGATCGTAAGAACCTTGCCCGTGTAAAACCTGACAGAGGCGGTGGTTCACCAATGATCGTGATCACTCTGGCCATTCTTACAATCCTGCCGCTTTGCCTGGCGTTTGCCGCCATTTCGGATCTCGTCAGCATGACGATCCCGAATCGGGTATCAGGGGTAATTCTGGCCTCCTTCGTGGTTCTCGCGCCGCTCTCAGGTCTCGCATGGCCGGAGATCGGCATGAACCTCGTCGCAGGCCTTGCCGTGTTCGGCGTCTGTTTTGCGCTATTCGCCTTGAACGTCATGGGCGGCGGCGACGCAAAGCTACTGACCGCGGCCGCGATCTGGTTTGGCTTCAATCACTCGCTTCTCGTATTCCTGGTCACGGTCGGTTATGTCGGTGGCGCTGTGACCCTCGTTTTCCTCCTCCTGCGCTCGCAGGCGGGCTCGGTCATGGCCATGGGTATTCCCCTCCCGCCATCCCTCATCAATGCCAAGAAGATCCCCTATGGGATCGCCATCGCGATCGCGGGCTTCCTGACCTTCGAGCAGGCACCGATCCATCTCCTGGCCATGAAGGCGTTTCAATAAAGGTTTCAGCGATTGAAAGATCGCGTTAACCAGAATTGTAAGCGTCTCATTAACTATAATTACACCATTGGAGGCCATTCTCCGGGAAGTTAGTGTTCCCTCAAGGAATGGCCATGAAGCCCACCCGTATCATTATTCTAGCGGTTGCCGTGGTGGCGGCGGGCCTCGCCGGCATGATTGCCATGCGCCTTTCCGGCACCAAGGCACCCGAACTGGTGGAAACCGTCATCCAGAAGGAGCCGACGGTCAAGGTGCTCGTTACGGCCGAGAACCTGCCCGTGGGCAGCCGGTTGAACGACAAGTCGATGGCATGGATGTCCTGGCCCTCGAGCGGCATCGTCGATGGATTCATTACCGATTCCACGCGCCCGAACGCCATGACCGAGCTTCAGGGCGTCGTTGTCCGCATGCCGATGTTCAAGGGCGAGCCGATGCGGGCCGAGAAGATCGCTGATTCATCCAGCCGGATCATGTCCTCGCTGCTGCCATCCGGAAAACGGGCTGTGGCTACCGAGATCTCGGTTGCGACCGGCGCCGGCGGCTTCGTGCTGCCGAATGATCGCGTCGACATCATCATGGTGCGGGAGAACAAGGATAACGGCAACTACATTACCGAAAACATCCTGAGCAACGTCCGCGTCCTCGCGATCGACCAGCAGGTCCAGGAGAGCGAGGACGGCAAGAAATCCGTCGTCGGCACGACAGCGACGCTGGAACTGACGCCGGATCAGGCAAAGGTCATCGCCGTTGCCCAGCAGATGGCTCAGAGGCTGACGCTCGCGCTGCGCTCGGTCGCCGACTCGCAGGAAAGCGACACGGTAGCCCCGGACTATTTGCTGCATGGGGGTGATGGCAAGGCGGATATCCAGGTCATCAAATCGGGGGCGATCGTCAAGAGCACGGCGACGGCGGTGCAGGCGAAATGAACGGAGCGCTCAAGTGAACAGTCTGAAACACAAGATTCGTAGCTCGGTAGCGGCAGGCATGGCTTTTTGCCTCGCCTTTTCCGGCGTTTCGCTGAATATCGTCCCGATCAGCCTTCGGCCGGCGCAAGCCTTGGCGGCCGAAAACAGCGTCGTCCGCATCACCGAAGGCGGGCCTGGAATACGCAAACGGCTTCAACTCGGCCTCAACAAGGCCCTAGTCGTCGACCTGCCATCCGACGCCCACGACATTCTGGTGGCCGACCCAAGCATGGCTGACGCGGTGACGCGCACTTCGCGTCGCATCTATCTGTTCGGCAAGACCGTTGGCCAGACCAACATCTTCGTCTTCGGACCCAACGGCGAGGAAATCGTCAGCCTGGACGTGGCAATCGAGCGGGATATTTCCGGTCTCGAGCAGAACCTTAGCCGGTTCCTCCCGGAATCGAACATCAAGGTCGAGATCATCTCGGACAACATCGTTCTGTCAGGCAGCGTCAGGACGCCGCAGGATTCGGCGCAGGCGGAAAAGCTGACCACCGCCTTCCTCAAGGGCGGTGAGGCGACCACCCGGAATATTACGGCCCAGGGCAATAACGGCGACGCGGATATCTTCGCCGAGGCTCGACAGCAGTCCCAGATCGTCAACCTTCTGACGATCGAAGGCGAGGACCAGGTCACGCTCAAGGTGACGGTTGCGGAAGTCAGCCGGCAGGTGCTGAAGCAGCTCGGGTTCAATGGCTCTGTGACCGGCCCCAAAGGCTCGATTTCCTTTGCCAACCCCGCCAATCTTGGAAACGCCGTCGGCCTGGCTGCTCAAGGCGTCTTGTCCGGCAACATAGGCAATGTCGGCCTTTCGACTTACATGAACGCCATGGAACAGGCAGGCGTCATGCGCACGCTTGCCGAACCCAGCCTGACCGCCATTTCCGGCCAGCAGGCGAAATTTTATGTAGGCGGCGAATACCGCTTGCCAGGCCAGCAGGAAGTCGATGGGCAGGAAGGCACTGTCACGCAGACGGTCGACACGGTAGACTATGGCATCGAACTGAACTTCAAGCCCGTCGTTCTGTCGCCCGGGCGAATCAGCCTGGTGATCGAAACCAACGTATCGGAGCCGACTTACGAAGGTTCTGCCGTGACGGGCAATGGTGCTTCGCTGCGGGTTCCAGGCAATACCTATATGTCGATCCGCAAGCGCGAGGCTTCGACCACGGTCGAATTGCCATCCGGCGGCTCCATCGTGATCGCCGGCCTGGTGCAGGACAATGTCCGACAGGCAATGTCCGGCCTTCCGGGCATTTCCAAGGTCCCGGTGTTCGGCACGCTTTTCCGCAGCAAGGACTTTATCCGCAACGAAACCGAACTCGTGATCATCGCGACGCCTTATCTGGTCCGTCCCGTTGCGCGCAACGAGATCGCCCGGCCGGACGACAACTTCAATCCGGAAAACGATGCCGCGACCTTCTTCCTGAACCGCGTCAACAAGATCTACGGCCGCAAGGAACCCGTCGCGGCGGGCCAGTATCACGGCGCCGTAGGCTTTATCTACAAGTGAGCGGTCATGGACATTGAAACCCAGAAAATCTCGGCCGAAGGACAGGATGCCATGACCAAGGGTGTAACCAGGCCCCGTCGCAGCGGGGTCGCCGCAGCCATGGCGCTTGCCGTATCCGGCCTGCTCCTGTCGGCCTGCGGCAACAGCCAGCTCACCACGGGCTCCATCCCCGACGACTATCGCACCCGGCATCCGATCGTGTTGGCGGAAGGCCAGTCGACCCTCGATATTCCGATCGCCTCGGGTGATGTCCGCCTGTCGACCGGGATGCGGGATACGGTCAAGGGATTTGCGCAGAACTTCATGGCGTCGCCGGCCGGCGTGATGCAGATCCAGGTGCCGTCCGGCTCGTATAATTCCGGTGCAGCCCAGCATCTGGCGGGCGATATCCGCCGCGAGCTGACGCGTTCCGGCATCAAGACGCAGCGGATACTGATGAGCAGCTACGCTGCCTCGCCGAATGGCGATGCAGCGCCGATCCGGCTTTCCTACGTGACGACCAAGGCGATGACCGGCCAGTGCGGCGAGTGGCCGGCAGACCTGTCGGACAACACGTTCGGCAACAAGAACTGGTACAATTTCGGCTGCGCCAGCCAGAACAATCTTGCAGCCCAGGTTGCCAATCCCACGGACCTCATCGCCCCGCGGGCCATCACACCGATCGACGCCACCCAGCGCGCCAAGGTCATCAGCGACTACCGCACCGGCGGCACCGCCACGACGACGCCGTAAGCCAGTGAACCGGAGAACACGATGAGCGCGATCAACTACGAAATCCGCACTCCCGGCCAGGGTGAAGGGTTTGCCGAGGACGCCGATCGCCCGGGCGATTTCGACGCGCTGCGCCCGCTGCCGCGCATCTCTATCCATTCCTTCTGCGAAAGCGACGGGATGCAGCGCATGATGGACCGCATGGCCCGTGATCGCCGCATGGCCAAGGTCAATCTGCGTGTGACCATCGGCGGCACCAGTGCGGCCGCCAACATGTTTTCGTCCACCCCGACCCCCAACCTCATCATCCTGGAAACCGATGCCGAGCCGAAGAACCTGCTCCACGAGCTCACGCCGCTTGCGGAAGTGTGCGACCCCTCGACCAGGGTCATCGTCGTCGGCCGCTACAATGACATTTCGCTCTATCGCGAGCTGATCCGCAACGGCATTTCCGAATACCTTGTCGGCCCGGTGCAGATGCCTGACATGCTGGCTTCGATCTCGGCGATCTTCGTGGATCCTGAAGCCGAGCCGCTCGGCAAATCGATCGCCTTCATTGGTGCCAAGGGCGGCGTCGGCGCCTCGACCATCGCGCATAACTGCGCCTTCGGCATTTCGAACCTCTTCTCGACCGAAACCATCCTCGCCGATCTCGATCTTCCCTTCGGCACCGCCAATATCGATTTCGACCAGGATCCGGCCCAGGGCATTGCGGAAGCCGTCTTCGCGCCGGAGCGCCTGGACGAGGTCTTCCTCGATCGCCTTCTGACCAAGTGCTCCGAGCATCTCTCGCTGCTGGCGGCTCCCTCGCTGCTCGATCGCGCCTATGATTTCGATCGCAACGCCTTCACGCCGATCATCGAGCTTCTGCAGCGCAGCGCGCCGATGGCCGTTCTGGATGTCCCGCATGGCTGGACGGAATGGACGCGGGCGGTTCTGTCGGAGGTCGACGAGGTGGTGATCTGCGCGGTTCCCGATCTCGCCAACCTGCGCAATACCAAGAACATGATCGATGCGTTGAAGAAGCTTCGCCCGAACGACCGTGCACCGCATCTGATCCTCAACCAGGTCGGCATGCCGAAACGACCGGAGATCGCTCCGAACGATTTCATCGAACCATTGGAGATCGAACCGATCGCCATCCTGCCGTTCGACGTGCTGTTGTTCGGCAATGCCGCCAATAGCGGCCGGATGATCTCCGAAATCGACGCCAAGTCGCCTATCGCCGAAACCTTCTCCCAGATCGCCCACATCGTCACGGGTCGCGTCGCCATGAAGAAGGTGAAGAAGGGTGGCCTCGGCAAGATGCTCGGCATGCTCGGGCGCAAGAAGGCATAACACCAGGAAACCGGTATGTTTGGAAAACGCGGAAACGAGGGATTTGGGAAGAGCGGCAGCGTAGCGCCGCCGCTGCCGGCTGCACCTGCGCCTGCCGCGGCGCGGTCCGCCGCTCCGGAAGTCCTTGCCGAGCCGGTGCGCGATCCGGTTACCCAGCGGCAGCAGGTCTCTCCGCCGCCGCTCGCGCCGCAATCCGCAGCCCGCAAGCGCCCGGCGCGCACGGAACTCTATTACGACACCAAAAGCCAGGTCTTCTCGGCGCTGATCGATACGATCGACCTGTCCCAGCTTGCCAAGCTCGATGCGGAGAGCGCGCGCGAGGAAATCCGCGATATCGTCAACGATATCATCACCATCAAGAACTTCGCGATGTCGATCTCCGAGCAGGAGGAACTGCTCGAGGACATCTGCAACGACGTTCTGGGTTACGGCCCGCTGGAGCCGCTGCTCGCCCGCGACGACATCTCCGACATCATGGTCAACGGCGCCGGACAGACCTTCATCGAAGTCGCCGGCAAGACGATCGAATCCGAAATCCGCTTCCGCGACAATTCCCAGCTCCTGTCGATCTGCCAGCGCATCGTCAGTCAGGTCGGCCGCCGCGTCGATGAATCTTCGCCGATCTGCGACGCACGCCTGCCGGATGGTTCGCGTGTCAACGTCATCGCGCCGCCACTCGCCATCGACGGGCCGGCGCTCACCATCCGTAAGTTCAAGAAGGACAAGCTGAACCTCGACCAGCTCGTCAAGTTCGGCGCGATCACGCCGGAAGGCGCCGTGCTTCTGCAGGTCATCGGCCGCGTCCGCTGCAATATCGTCATTTCCGGCGGTACCGGTTCGGGCAAGACGACGCTGCTGAACTGCCTGACCAACTATATCGACAAGGAAGAGCGGGTCATCACCTGCGAGGACACCGCCGAACTGCAGCTGCAGCAGCCGCATGTGGTCCGGCTCGAAACCCGCCCGCCGAACATCGAAGGCGAGGGCGAGATTACCATGCGCGACCTCGTCAAGAACTGCCTGCGCATGCGCCCCGAACGCATCATCGTCGGCGAAGTGCGCGGACCCGAAGTCTTCGACCTGCTTCAGGCGATGAACACCGGGCACGACGGATCGATGGGCACGATCCACGCCAACACGCCGCGCGAATGCCTGAGCCGTATGGAATCGATGATTGCCATGGGCGGTTATTCGCTGCCGGCAAAGACCGTGCGCGAGATCATCACCGGTTCGATCGATGTCATCATCCAGGCGGCTCGCCTTCGCGACGGTTCGCGCCGCATCACCCAGATCACCGAAGTGGTCGGCATGGAAGGCGACGTGATCATTACCCAGGACCTGATGCGTTACGAGATCGACGGCGAGGACGCCAATGGCCGCCTGATCGGCAAGCACATGTCGACCGGTATCGTTAAGCCGCATTTCTGGGACCGCGCCCGTTATTACAACGAGGAAAAGCGCCTTTCTGCCGCGCTTGACGCGATGGAAAAAACCAAGAGCTGAGGAGCAGGGTTCCATGTTCGGGTTGGATATCAACGTCGTGGCGATCATCGCCCTCGTGGGGGTCGCCGCGGCGGCGGTCTGTTACGCGCTGTTGTTCTCTCGCATGGAAGTGGAAAAGAAGGCCGACAGCCGGCTCAACCGGGTGAAATCGGCGGAAACCGATCTCAACAAGGTCAAGGCCGCGCGTGACCGCGTGCAGGAGCTTTCCAAGCGCCGCAAGTCCATGCAGGATTCGATCAAGGACCTGGAGAAGAAGCAGGAAGAGAAGAACAAGAAGATGGCCGACGGCAGCTTGAAGGCAAGGCTCCCCCAGACCGGCCTGTCCCTGACGATGGGCCGCTTCTATATGTTCAGTGTCCTGTTCGGCGTCTTCGTTTTCCTTGTGGCCCTGATCGCCGGCCTGCCGCTGCTTGCCGCCGTCGGTGCCGCCTTCGTCAGTTCGGTCGGGCTGCCGCGCTGGATCATCGGTTTCCTGGTCAAGCGTCGCCAGAACAAGTTTCTCGAGGAATTTCCGAACGCGCTCGACGTGATGGTGCGCTCGATCAAATCCGGCCTGCCGCTCAACGATGCCATGCGGCTGATCGCTTCCGACGGCCAGGAACCGGTGAAGACGGAATTCCGCCGCGTGATCGAATCCCAGCAGGTGGGCTTGAGCATTCCGGAAGCCTGCTCGCGCATGATGATGACCATGCCGCTGCCGGAAGTGAATTTCTTCTCGATCGTCATCACCCTCCAGGGCCAGGCCGGCGGCAATCTTTCCGAAGCGATCGGCAATCTTTCCAAGGTGCTGCGCGAGCGCAGGAAGATGAAGGCCAAGGTGCAGGCCTTGTCGATGGAAGCCAAGGCTTCGGCCGTGATCATCGGCGCTTTGCCCTTCATCGTCTCGCTGCTCGTCTACCTCACCTCGCCTCAGTACATCTCGATCATCTTCACCGATCCGCGCGGGCACCTGATCCTTTTGATGTCCGGCGTCTGGATGTCGATCGGCATTTTCGTCATGCGCAACATGATCAACTTCGACATCTGAGGGGACGGAGCGATGGGACTGGCAACGACGCTCACCGACCCGACCACACTGCTGGCGATCCTGGTGGCCGTGGCGGTTTTCGCGACCCTCTACACGCTGGCGAGCCCGTTCCTCGAAAAAGGAGACCTCGACAAGCGCATGAAGGCGGTCTCCACCGAGCGCGAACAGATCCGCGCCCGCGAACGCGCCCGCATGAATTCCGAACAGTCGAAGACCTCGCTGCGCGCACAGAACAATCAGTCCGTCCGGCAGATCGTCGAGCGCTTCAATCTGCGCAAGGCGCTGGTGGACGACAACACCGTCAACAGGCTTCGTGCCGCCGGCCTGAGGTCGCAGAACGCCCTCAACATGTTCCTGCTGGCCCGGTTCCTGCTGCCCTTCGTTTTCCTCGCAGGCGCCATCGTCTGGATTTTCGTGCTTGGCAACCTCGCCACCCGGCCGTTCCCGATCCGGATGCTGGCGGCGATCGTCGTCGCCTATATCGGTTTTTATGCACCGAACATCTACATTTCCAACCGGGTCAAGAAGCGCCAGCTTTCCATCAAGCGGGCCTGGCCCGACGCGCTAGACCTGATGCTGATCTGCGTCGAGTCGGGGATTTCCATGGAAGCGGCGATGCGCCGCGTGGCCGAGGAAATGGCGCAGGCATCGCCGCCGCTGGCCGAGGAAATGGTGCTGACGACGGCCGAGCTCTCCTTCCTGCAGGACCGCCGCACCGCGCTCGAAAATCTCGGCATCCGCACCCAGCTCGATATCGTCCGGGCTGTTACCCAGGCGCTGATCCAGGCCGAACGTTATGGTACGCCGATCGCCTCGGCGCTGCGTGTGCTTGCTCAGGAAGGCCGCGACGAGCGGATGAACGAGGCGGAAAAGAAGGCCGCCGCCCTGCCGCCGAAGCTGACCGTGCCGATGATCCTGTTCTTTCTGCCGGTGCTGATTGCTGTCATTCTCGGCCCAGCCGGCATCCAGGTCGCCGACAAGTTTTGATAAAGCCGGCCGGCGCCGAGCCGACGGTGAACGCCACCTGAATTCCGGCTTCAGACCGTATTCAGCGGCGATCCATCAATATCCTCCCATCGAGCGAAAATTCCGTCCGTTTACGAACGCGGATCGAAGCACCACATGATTTTGGAGGATACCCGATGCTGGCAAGACTTTGCGTGAACCTCGTCCTGATCGGTGGAATCATTACGGTGATCTCGCGCCTCATCTGAGGGCGTGGCGATGGAGGACCCATCCCAAAAACAGTAAAACCGGCGCTAAGCCGGTTTTTTGTTGGGATGACGGTAGCCCGATCAATTCGTACTGGGTTTGCTTTTGCCGTCCTTGTCGGCGAGCTTTGCCCAGGCATTCTGCTGGGATAACATCGAACGCAGATAGGTGACGTTGGCGTCGGCCTGCTGCTGCGAGAGTTCCCGGCGGGCGATCTGTTCGGCTTCCGCGAAACGGCCCTGCAGGCCGACGACGAGCGCCAGGTTCTGGCGGACGCGGCTGTCGGCGGCGGGGTGGCCGGCGGCATTGCGCATGTAGGTTTCCGCCGTCTTCAGGTCGCCGGAAAGCACGTAGGACATTCCCAGATTGGACATCACGCTCGGCTCGTTCGGCTGTGTGTCCAGCGCCATGCGGTATTTCTGGCGGGCCTCCGCCGAGCGGCCGAGCTGGTCGAGCACGGCGCCTTCGGCCGAATAAAGCCGCCAGTCCGGATGATCTGGGGTCTGGGCGCGGTTGATGGTCGCGAGCGCCTGTTCGAGCTGGCCGGCGCCGGCCTGCGCCTTGCCATAGGCTGCCAGCACGTCGCGGTCGGCAGGATGGGCGATCACCACCTGCTGCATCACGGCAAGCGCCTGCGTATTCTTGCCTGTCATGCCGAGCACTGTCGCGTATTGCAGCCCGATCTGCTTGTTCTTGGGATCCCGGGCATAGCTCGCACCGACAGACTTCTCGGTGCTGGCAAGATCGTTCGCGTTCATGCCGTCCATGGAGGCGGCCGAGGTCCTCGGGATGGAGCCCGTCGTTTCCACATCCCGCTTTGTCGCGCAGCCGGTAACCGAGAGAACGGCGAGAATTGCGAGAGCGGCGGTCTGGGCGAGGCGGGTCTTGCGAAGCGTCACGGCTGCGGAAGCGGTCATGGGGTGCGGTCTCGTTCGGTCCGGTGCCACGTCTTCCGAATAAGGAGCGGGCATATAGCGCATTTCCACTCCAGCAATAAACTGTTAACCCTAACAGATCGTTAAGATGAGCGATTCCAGCAGCTTCCGAAGGCTCCCTCCATGGCACCCTATCAATATATCGAACGTCCCTCTCCCTTCAGCGCGAAAGGAGCGGCGACCAGGCCGGTCCATGCCGTGACGCCTTCCGACCTCGAGGCTGGGAAGCTCGACGCGGTGGCACTCGCCTGGGCGAAGGCGGCGGGCTTCAAGGCGGAAGCCGGCGCGCTGCTTCTGTTGCCGACGGCGGAGGGTGAGGTGGGCAGCGCCCTGTTCGGCCTCGGCAGCGAACCCGCCGAGGCGCCTTTCATCACCGGAAAACTCTCGAAGCTCCTGCCGGCGGGTGACTGGCATGTCGAGACCTCGACGCTTGGCGATGCGCATCTTGCTCTCGGTTACGGCCTCGGTACCTATGGCTTCAGCCGCTACAAGTCCGAAAAGCAGAAGGATGTCCGGCTTGCGATACCGGTCACGGCCGATGCCGGCGATGTCGAGCGCCAGCTTGCCGGCGTCTTCCTCGCCCGCGACCTCATCAATATCCCGACCAACGAGATGGGGCCTCTCGAGCTCGAAGCGGCTTTCCGGGCGCTCGGCGAACACTATGGCGCGACCGTCACCTCTATCGTCGGCGAAGACCTGCTGACGCGGAACTTTCCACTCGTCCATACGGTCGGCCGCGCCAGCGTCTCACCTCCGCGCCTGCTCGAAATGCGCTGGGGAAAGAAGGGCCATCCGCGCGTCACCCTGGTCGGCAAGGGCGTCTGCTTCGATACCGGCGGCCTCGACATCAAGGGTGCCGCCAACATGGCGCTGATGAAGAAGGACATGGGCGGTGCCGCGAACGTCATGGGCCTTGCCCTGATGATTATGGATGCGGGTCTTGAAGTGGACCTGCAGGTTCTGGTGCCGGCGGTCGAGAACTCCATTTCCGGCAATGCCTTCCGTCCCGGCGATATCTACAGGAGCCGCAAGGGCATCACCGTCCAGATCGACAATACCGATGCGGAAGGCAGGCTGGTCCTTGCCGACGCGCTGGCTTACGCGGACGAAAACCCGCCGGACCTGATGATCGATATGTCGACGCTGACGGGGGCCGCCCGCGTCGCGCTGGGCACCGAGCTTGCGCCCTATTTCACCGACGACGAAGCGCTTGCCGGCAAACTGATGGACGCGGGCCGCACGGAAGCCGATCCGATGTGGCGCCTGCCGCTGTGGATGGGCTACGACAAGGATATCCGCTCGCGCGCCGCCGATATTACCAATTCGCCCTCGGGCGGCATGGCCGGTGCGATCACCGCGGCACTTTTCCTCAAGCGCTTTGTCACCGCGACCAGGAGCTGGGTGCATTTCGACATCTATGGCTGGGTGGCGGCCGAAAAGCCGCAGGCACCGGTCGGCGGCGAGGCGTTTGCGATCCGTGCGCTCTACCGCACGATCCGCGACATGGCGGCGAAATAAAACGGCTCCGAAACAAACCGGTAAGACCTTCGGCTTAAAGTCCGCCCGATATTGAACCAAGGCCGATTTTGAACCGAGGGTCGTGATGCCGGTTGAACTGACCGCCACGGAAGCGCTGGGCCTCTGGCACCGGGTATCGCTGGAGCAGGTGCGCCACGACGGCCGCGATCTGACATTGCGCCAGATGTCCATTCTGCTGCATATTTACCTCGTGCCGCCGCCGCATACGGTGCGCGGGCTGGCGGCGACGCTTGGCGTCACCAAGCCGGTCATCACCCGCGCGCTCGACACGATGGGCGAGATGGGACTGGTGGACCGCCAGCGCGACGAGCGGGACCGCCGCAACGTGGTGATCAAGCGCACCGTGGCGGGTGCGCTCTATCTGGAAAAGCTGGGCGACTTGATCATCCGGGAAGGCCGCCAGTGATGGGTTTGCCGTGAAGCGCCCGAAGGGATTTTGAGATGACCGAACTGCTCGACAGACGCCTGCACGCCTTCCGTCCCGACCTCGCAGACGAGACGCTGAAGGGCAGCGTCGAGGCAGACCTGTTCGTCCGCGGCGAACCGGCACGCATCGCCGTGCCGGTGGCCCAGCTCCGCCCGGCACCGGACCTTGCCCGCGGCATCGATACCGAACTTCTCTGGGGCGAAACCGTCCGCGTCTTCGACCGTGCCGATGGTTTTGCCTGGGTGCAGGCCGATCAGGACGGTTATGTCGGCTACCTGCCGGAGACGATGCTCGGAAGCCTGGACGAACCCACCCATCGCATCGCCGTGCCCCGCACCTTCCTGTATCCGGAACCGGAGCTTCGCAAGCCGCCGGTCGGCGCCCTGTCCATGGGCAGCCGCGTCACCGTCGTCGGCGAGGCGGAAACCCGCGGCACGCGTTATTTCGTCCTGGCAAGCGGCGAGGCGGTGATCGCCCGCCATTGCCTCCCCATCGCGGAGACCTTGGGTGACGATTACGTCGCCGTCGCCGAAAAATTCCTCGAGACGCCCTATCTCTGGGGTGGCCGTTCCGGTTTCGGTCTTGATTGCTCATCGCTCGTGCAACTCGCCCTGATGATGACCGGCCAATTTGCCCCGCGCGACTCCGATATG
Organism: Neorhizobium vignae; assembly: GCF_000732195.1. Taxonomy (GTDB): domain Bacteria; phylum Pseudomonadota; class Alphaproteobacteria; order Rhizobiales; family Rhizobiaceae; genus Neorhizobium; species Neorhizobium vignae. Next base: position 244,575 of record NZ_JNNU01000004.1, on the reverse strand, counting down.
CAGGCCTCGATCGGCAAAGAGATCGGCCAAGGGGAACTTCGCCGCGGCGACCTCGTTTTATGGAAGGGTCATGTCGGCATCATGGAGAATGCCGAGACGCTTCTCCACGCCAACGGTCACACGATGAGCGTCGCCCGCGAGAATTTTGAGGCGGCCGTCCAGCGGATCGGCTGGCTCTACCAGCAACCCACCGGCTATCGCCGCCTGGATAACTGCCGATGATCACGCAAACGTGGTCTATGGCCCATGGATTGGACATCCTGCCGTCCATATCTCTGATTCGTCCGCAGCGTTCGTGGATGAGGAGTAGATTGATGCTCAAAGGTGCATGGATACTGCCGGCCGTGATGCTCGTGGCGCTGCTTGTCGCCGCGCTGGTTCCGGCTGAGGTATTCGCGGCCGAGCCCAAGGCCTTCCCCAAGGATGTGCAGACCTATTTCCGCAACCTGCCAGGCGTCGTGCCCGAGGAAGAACACGCGAAGAAACAGGCCTATGAATGCACCAGCGATATCGAGAACGTCTACCGCAGCCGCGGCAGTTTCGACATCCTCTATGGCGACGTGATGCCGACCCGGATCTATCGCTGCAAGACGCCGAGCGGCGTGACCTTTACGGGCACGCGCATGCCGAACAATGCATGGGCTCCCGGCATTCACCCCTATCATCTACCCGAATAGGGCAATCTTCGTTCAAACGCGGCGAACGGGAAGACCGTATCTTGCGATGTCGCGCCGGAGCGCCGACCAGGCATTGACGACCTGCCGCTGCTGCCCCACTACTTTCTGACATACTAAACTTGGTACACCGGGAGGATGCAGGGTGTTCCACGCAAGCATGAATTTTGCGCTCGGCGAGGAGGTCGACGCTGTTCGTGAGACGGTCCACCGTTTCGCGCAGGAAAAACTCAAGCCTCGCGCCGACGAAATCGACCGCAGCAACGAATTTGCCCGCGATCTCTGGCCGGAACTGGGTGCGCTCGGCCTGCTCGGCATTACCGCCGACCCGGATTTCGGCGGCTCCGGCCTCGGTTATCTCGCCCACGTGGTCGCCGTCGAGGAACTGGCCCGCGCCTCAGCCTCCACGTCCCTCAGCTACGGCGCCCATTCCAACCTCTGCGTCAACCAGATCAACCGCAACGGCAATGCCGATCAGAAGGCGCGCTACCTGCCGAAACTCTGCTCGGGAGAGCATGTCGGCGCCCTCGCCATGTCCGAGCCCGGCGCCGGCTCCGATGTCGTATCGATGAAGCTCCGCGCCGAAAAGCGCGGCGATCGCTATGTCCTGAACGGCAACAAAATGTGGATCACCAACGGCCCGGATGCCGATGTGCTGGTCGTCTACGCCAAGACCGATCCGTCGGCGGCCTCGAAGGGCATCACTGCCTTCCTCGTCGAAAAGGGTTTCAAGGGTTTTGCGACCGCCCAGAAGCTCGACAAGCTCGGCATGCGCGGCTCCAACACCTGCGAACTGGTGTTCGAGGATTGCGAAGTGCCGGCCGAAAACGTCATGGGAGCCGAGGGCGGCGGCGTCCGCGTCCTGATGTCCGGCCTCGACTACGAGCGCGTCGTGCTTTCGGCCATCGGCATCGGCATCATGCATGCCTGCCTCGACGTGGTCATGCCCTATGTCCACGAGCGAAAGCAGTTCGGCCAGTCGATCGGCGAATTCCAGCTGATCCAGGCCAAGGTCGCCGACATGTACACGGCGATGAACTCCGCCCGTGCCTATGTCTATGCGGTGGCCGCCGCCTGCGATCGTGGCGCCGTAACGCGCCAGGATGCCGCCGCCTGCTGCCTCTATGCCTCCGAACAGGCGACCCAGCAGGCACTGCAGGCAATCCAGATCCTCGGCGGCAATGGTTATATCAACGACTTTCCGACCGGTCGGCTGCTGCGCGACGCCAAGCTGATGGAGATCGGCGCCGGCACGTCGGAAATCCGCCGCATGCTGATCGGCCGCGAACTCTTCAAGGAAACCGCCTGATGGCTGTCATCCGGTCTGCGGTCAATCTGAGGAGCGAAGCCGCCGAAGCGAACCGCGCCGCGATGCAGGCAAAGCTTGCCGAGGTCGAGGGGGCTGTGGCGCTCGCCCAAGCTGGTGGCGGCGAGGAAGCGCGGGCGCGGCATGCGAGCCGCGGAAAATTGCTTCCCCGCGAACGTATCGCCCGGCTGCTCGATCACGGCTCTGCCTTTCTCGAGGTCGGCATGACCGCCGCCCACGGGCTTTACGGCGGTGCGAGCCCCTCGGCCGGCATCGTCACCGGCATCGGCCGGGTCGAAGGCCGCGAGGTGATGATCGTCGCCAATGACGCCACCGTGAAGGGCGGCACCTATTACCCGATGACCGTCAAGAAACACCTCCGCGCCCAGGAAATCGCCGAGGAGAACCGGCTCCCGTGCGTCTATCTGGTCGATTCCGGCGGCGCCAACCTGCCGAACCAGGACGAGGTGTTTCCCGACCGCGACCATTTCGGCCGCATCTTCTTCAATCAGGCCCGCATGTCCGCTAAAGGCATCGCCCAGATCGCGGCCGTCATGGGTTCCTGCACCGCCGGCGGCGCCTATGTGCCGGCGATGTCCGACGAGGCGATCATCGTCAAGGACCAGGGAACGATCTTCCTCGCCGGCCCGCCGCTGGTGAAGGCCGCGACGGGCGAGGAAGTCTCGGCCGAAGATCTCGGCGGCGGCGACGTCCATACAAGGCTTTCCGGCGTCGCCGATCATCTCGCCCGCGACGACGCCCACGCCCTGGCGCTCGCCCGCCGCGCCGTCGCCGGCTTGAACACCCGCAAGCCGGATACCGTGGTGCTGGCGACCCCCGAGGAGCCGCTTTACGACCCGGAGGAAATCGCCGCGATCGTCCCGTCGTCGCTAAGCACCCCCTACGACATCCGCGAGGTGATCGCCCGGGTGGTCGACGGCTCGCGTTTCGAGGAGTTCAAGGCACGGTTCGGCATGACGCTGGTCTGCGGTTTCGCGCATGTCTTCGGCATCCCCGTCGGCATCATCGCCAACAACGGCGTGCTGTTTTCCGAAAGCGCCCAGAAGGGCGCGCATTTCATCGAACTCTGCTCGCAGCGGAAAATCCCGCTTGTCTTCCTGCAGAACATCAGCGGCTTCATGGTCGGCCGCAAATATGAGGCGGAAGGCATCGCCAAGCACGGCGCCAAGCTGGTGACGGCGGTAGCGACCACGTCCGTGCCCAAGGTCACGATATTGGTCGGCGGCTCCTTCGGCGCCGGCAATTACGGCATGGCCGGCCGGGCCTATTCCCCGCGTTTCCTGTGGACCTGGCCGAACAGCCGCATCTCGGTAATGGGCGGCCCGCAGGCGGCCGGCGTGCTCGCCACCGTCCGCCGCGAGGCGATCGAACGCGGCGGCAAGACGTGGGGCGCGGACGAGGAAGCGGCCTTCAAACAGCCGGTGCTCGACCAGTTCGAGGAGCAGAGCCATCCGCTTTATGCCTCCGCCCGTCTCTGGGACGACGGCATCATCCACCCCGCCAGGACACGGCAGGTCCTGGGCCTGAGCCTCTCCGCCGCGCTGAATGCTCCGATCGAGGATACACGCTTCGGCGTGTTCCGAATGTGAGGGCCGCATCATGATCCGCAAAGTCCTCATAGCCAATCGCGGCGAGATCGCCTGCCGCATCATCCGGACCTGCCACCGTCTGGGCGTCGCGACCGTCGCCGTCTATTCCGACGCCGATCGGGATGCGCTGCACGTGTCGCTTGCCGGCGAGGCGGTCCATATCGGCCCGTCTCCTGCCGCCGAAAGTTACCTGCGCGGCGACGCGATCATCGATGCGGCACTGCGGACAGGTGCCGACGCCATTCATCCCGGCTATGGCTTCCTCTCGGAGAACCCGGATTTCGCCGACGCGGTAACATCCGCCGGCGTCCGGTTCATAGGTCCATCGTCCGATGCAATCCGCGCCATGGGCCTCAAGGACGCCGCCAAGGCGCTGATGGAAAAGGCCGGCGTGCCTGTCGTCCCGGGTTATCACGGCGCCGAGCAGGATCCGGATTTTCTCCTGGGCGAGGCCGAGCGGATCGGCTTCCCGGTATTGATCAAGGCGCGCGCTGGCGGCGGCGGCAAGGGCATGCGGCGGGTCGAAAGCGCAGCGGACTTCGCGGAAGCACTCGCCTCGGCGCAGCGCGAAGCTTCGGCCGCCTTCGGCGATCCCGCCTGCCTGATCGAGAAATACATCGCCCATCCACGCCATATCGAGATCCAGGTGTTTGGCGACGACCACGGCAATGTCGTGCACCTCTTCGAACGAGACTGCTCGCTGCAGCGCCGCCACCAGAAGGTCATCGAGGAAGCACCGGCCCCCGGCATGCCGGAAGACATGCGCCTTGCCATGGGCGAGGCGGCCGTCAAGGCGGCGATGGCGATTTCCTATTCCGGTGCCGGCACGATCGAGTTCATCGCCGATGCCTCCGACGGGCTGAAGGCAGACCGTTTCTGGTTCATGGAGATGAATACCCGCCTGCAGGTGGAACACCCGGTGACCGAGGCGATCACCGGCGTCGATCTCGTCGAATGGCAGCTTCGCGTCGCGTCCGGCGAGCCTCTTCCGCGGCTGCAGGATGAGCTTTTCATCAGCGGCTGGGCCTTCGAGGCGCGGCTTTATGCGGAAGATGCCGAGCGGGGTTTTCTGCCTGCCACCGGCAGGCTCGCCCATCTCGATCTGCCGGAAGACCGGGCGCGCATTGACAGCGGCGTACGCGCCGGCGACCGCATTTCGCCCTTCTACGATCCGATGATCGCGAAAATCGTCACTCGAGGCCCGGACCGCCAGACCGCGCTCTCGCTGCTCTCGGCTGCCCTTGCCGAAGTTCGTACCACCGGAGTCACCACCAACGCCGCATTTCTTCGCCGGCTAACGATCCAGCCGGATTTCGTCGAGGGTTTGCCCGATACCGGCCTGATCGACAGGCATCTGGCGGAATTGACGATCGGTCAGGTCCCGTCTCGCGAAGCCCTGGCCTTGGCCGCCTTGAAGCTTTCCGGCGCCCTGGAGCCGAAGAACGGAAGTGATCCCTGGGACCGTTTATCCGGATTCCGGTTATGGGCCGAAGCCTCTGATTTCGTCGAGTTGGACTACCGTGGTCAGCACGTGCCGGTCTCGTTCAGATCGATCGGAGAGGGCGTCTATGCGGCCACGGTCGACGGCAAGCCGGTCGATTTCCGCCTCTCTCGCTTGGGCGCCGAGGCTTGTCTTCTGGAGGCGGCCGGCCGGAAACATCGCGTCCATCTGGTCTCCGGCGAACGCGACGTGACGATCTTCGGCGATGGCGAGCACTGGCACTTCGGCCTCATCGACCCTCTCGCCGGTGAAGATGAGATTGCTGCCAGCAGCGATCGCATCGTCGCGCCCATGCCGGGCCTCGTCAAACTCCTTCGTGCCACGCCGGGAGCCTTTGTCACAAAGGGTGAGGCCCTTGTCGTCATGGAAGCCATGAAGATGGAACTAACGCTTGCCGCCCCGCGCGATGGGACGCTTGCCGATGTCTTCGTGTCGCAGGGCGAACAGGTGATCGAAGGCGCCCTACTGCTGACCCTCGAGCCGGAAGAGGGGGAACCCGAGGATGTGGAGCCGGAAGATGGCTGAGTTCGTCCGCATCCACGAGATGGGGCCGCGCGACGGCCTGCAGAACGAGAAACGGCTCATTTCGACGGCCGACAAGATCCGCCTCGTCGACCTGCTCTCCGCCTGCGGTTTCGAAAAGATCGAGGTGACGAGCTTCGTGCGTGCCGACTGGGTACCGCAGATGGCCGACGCTGCAGATGTCATGGCCGGCATTACCCGTCGTCCGGGCACCCTGTACACAGTGCTGACACCGAACGCGCGGGGATATGCGGGGGCCGTCTCGGCCAAGGCGGATGAAGTCGCCGTCTTTGCCTCGGCGTCGGAAGGCTTCAGCCACCGCAACATCAATTGCAGCATCGCGGAGAGCTTTCAGCGTTTTGCGCCGCTGATCGACAGCGCCCGCCGCGACGGCATCCCCGTCCGCGCCTATGTCTCCTGCACCGTCGATTGTCCCTTTGATGGTCCGACGCCACCGGCGCAGGTGGCGCGGGTGGCAACGGAGCTTCATGCGCTCGGTTGCGGCGAGGTGGCGTTGGCCGACACGATCGGCACCGGCACCCCGGATCGGGTCGCCGCCATGCTCGATGCGGTGCTGAAGTACTTGCCGGCGGCACATCTCGCCGGGCATTTTCACGACACGAACGGCCGGGCGCTCGACAACATCACCGTCTCGCTCGAAAAAGGTCTGCGCGTTTTCGATGCCGCGGCGGGCGGGCTTGGTGGCTGCCCCTATGCCCCGGGAGCAGAGGGCAATGTCGCGACCGGCAAGACGGTCGCTCATCTGCATGCGCTGGGTTTCGAGACCCGTATTGACCGCGACCGGCTTGCCGAAGCGGAAGATTTTGCCCGCAGCCTGAGAGGAGCGCGCTGATGGGCGCTTATGACACGCTGACACTGGAACGGGATGACCGCGGCGTCGTGACCCTGACGCTCGCCCGGCCCGAAAAGCTCAACGCCATGAATGCGCGGATGATTGCCGATCTGGCGGACGCGGCCGGCAAGCTCGCGGCCGACGAGGCGGTGCGCGTCGTGGTTTTCGCATCCGCCGGCCCGACCTTCTGTGCCGGGGGCGACCTGCAATGGATGCGCGACCAGGCGGCAAGGGACCGTGCCGGCAAGATCGAGGGCGCCACCGAACTCGCGCTGATGCTGAAGGCGCTCGACGACCTGCCGAAACCGCTGATCGGCCGGGTGCAGGGCAATGCCTTCGGCGGCGGCATCGGCCTGATGGCCGTCTGCGATATCGTGATTGCGGTTGAAAGCGCCTGGTTTGCGCTCACTGAAACGCGGCTCGGCCTGATCCCCGCCACCATCGGACCCTATGTCGTGCGCCGGATCGGTGAGGGCCATGCCCGTCGGCTGTTCCTCAACGCCCGCCGCTTCGATGCGGTCACGGCCCGCGAGATCGGTCTCGTTTCCGCCGTTCGCACCGCCGACCGACTCGATGCTGCGGTGGAAGAGGAGGTCTCGGCTTTCCTCGATTGCGCTCCCGGCGCTGTCGCCAGCGCCAAGAGCCTTGTGCAAAATCTCGCCCGCCGGACGATCGAAGATCCGGTCGGCTACAGCACCGGCTTGCTCGCCGACCGTTGGGAAAGCACCGAGGGCCGCGCCGGCATCGAGGCCTTCCTCAATCGTCGTCCGATGCCCTGGGTGGCCCCCAAGGCAGGCGGGGATTAGTCCCGGATGGGCTCCGGGACCAAGTCGAGCGTCATTGTTTCGGGATACCCGCCTTCTGGATCACGTCCGACCATTTCTGGATGTCGGCCTTCAGGCGGCCGCCGATCTCCTCCGGTGTACTGGATCGGGCTTCGACGCCCAAATCCGCGAACCGCTTCTTGAGGGCAGGGTCGGCCAGGACTTCGACCAGCGCGGCGTTCAGCTTCTTCACCGCTTCCGGTGGCGTGCCCTTCGGTGCGAAGATGGCGTTCCAGGAGGTCACGTCGAAGCCCTCGACGCCTTCTTCAGCAGCGGTCGGGACGTTCGGCGAGAGGCTGGAGCGCGCCGGGCCAGATGAGGCGATGGCGGTCGCCTGGTTCTGCTGCAGGGCCGCCTTCAGCGCCGTCTGGCTGTCGACGATCACGTCGAGTTCACCACCGAGCAGGGCGACCTGAAGATCGGGCGTGGCCTTGTAGGGGACGATCGTGAAATCGATCCCGGATGTCGACTTGAAAAGTTCAGCCGCAAGATTCTGGCTGCTGCCGACATTGATCGTCCCGACATTGAGCGCGCCCGGCTTGGCCTTCGCGGCTTCCAGCACATCCTTCAGGGTCTTGAACTTGCCATCCGCCTTGGTGACGAACACGAAATCGAAATAGGCAAGGCTCGATACCGGCACGAAATCGGCGACCGGATCGAATTGCAGGTTCTTGAAGAGCGGAACGCTGATCGCGGTGCCGTTCGAAAGCAGGGCGAGCGTGTAGCCGTCTGCCGGAGCGTTCAACGCCGCCCGTGCCGCGACGGAACCGCCGGCACCCGGCTGGTTCATGATGACGATCTGTTTGCCGAGCTTCTTGCCGAGCGATTCGGCAACCAGGCGTGCCGTAATGTCGGCAATCCCACCGGGGCCGAAGGGCAGAACCAGGGTGATGTCTCTCGACGGATAGGCATCCTGCGCCAAGGCGCCGGTCGGCAGCATCAGCGTCAGGGCGACGGCCAGTGATCTCATCCATCGCGTCGGCTGTCGGAATCGGCCCGCCGATCTCCCCGTAATTTTGTAATCCATTCTCTCCTCCTCCTCCAAAGGCCGCTCAGGCGGCAAAACCGTATAAACGTGCGGGATTGTCGACGAGCAGCCGTCGCCGATCCTCTTCCGTCAGCGCGAACCTCGGCACGAGATCGACGAGGTCGGCCTCGTCGACCGGCTCCTTGAGGTTCGGATGCGGAAAATCCGTGCCCCAGAGGCTCCGGTCGGGGCTTGCCGCCAGCAGCGCCCTGGCGAAAGGCACCGCGGTATCGAACGGGAACCGGGAGATCCGCTCCGACCCGCAGACCTTGATCCAGCAGTTTTCCCGCCGCACCAGTTCCAGCAGCGTCCGAAACGCCGGCTGGTCGGTCCCGAGGCTGGTGTCGATGCGCCCCATATGGTCGATGACGAAGGGCACCGGTAGTCGGGCGATCATGTCGGAAAGCGGCACGATGTCGGTGGCGTCGAGATGCAGCACCACATGCCAGCCGCGGCCCTTGATACGGTCGATCGCCCGGTTGAAGACCTCCAGGTCCGGCGCACCGCCGAGGTGTCGGACGAAATTGAACCGCACGCCCCGCACGCCGCCATCGTCGAGCGTCTGGTAGGCGCGGTCGTCAAAACTGTCGTCGACGATCGCCACGCCGCGGTAACGATCAGGCCGCCCCGCGATCGCGTCGAGCATGGCGCGGTTGTCGGTGCCGTGGCAGCTCGCCTGGACGATGACGGCGCGGTCGATGCCAAGCCGGTCATGGAGCTGTGCCAGCGCCTCTTTCGGTGCGTCATCCGGCGTATACCTCCGGTTCGGCGCATAGGGAAAAACGGCGCCGGGGCCGAACACATGGCAGTGGGCGTCACAGCTGCCGTCAAGCAGCGTGAAGTCCGGCTTGCGCCGGGTATTGTCGGCCCCGTGGTGGCTCTGCTGCACATTCCGGCTCATTTTTCCTCCGTCGCGTATTTCAAGGGCGCCGCGGATTGTCCGGCTTCGGCCCCGAGACTTCTAAAGCTCGCATAGCTCGCCTCGACGATCTGGTTGACGGCGGCTTCCCGGTCGTTTCCGTCGACCGTACCGCCCGAAAGACGGGTGACGCGGTCGGGATTGATGAGGGCGTAATAGAGGGAGCCGAGCAGGAACTGGCTGCGCCAGACAAGCCCGCCCAATGGCGCGCCCGGCACGCAGTCGGCGAGAGCCTTGATGAAGGCGCGGCTGGTCTCGTCGAACGCGTCTGCGATGATCGCCTGCGCATCGGGGTTTCCCTCTGCCGACAGGACTGCCCGCATGCGGGTGAATTCGGCACCGCCGCCATCGCCTTCCGAGGAGGAGACAAAGGCCGGCACGACATAGGCGCGCAGGATCGCCATCAGCCGCTGATCCGCATCGCTGATCCGCAGGGCCTCGCCCAGCAGTTCGCGCCGGCGGGCGTTCATCGGCACCGTGTGACGCTCGTAGACCTCACGCAGCAATTTCGCCTTCGAGCCGAAATGATAGGTCAGGCTGCCGACATTGGCTCCGGACGCCTTGGCGATGTCCCGCAGCGACACGGCATTGTAGCCGCTGCGGGAAAACAGGGTGACGGCGTTTCTGAGCAAGGCTTCCCTCAGGTTCGGTCGCATCGAGGATCCATTATCAACTGTACGTCCAATTTGTACAGTTGTACAAATTGGACGTCAATCGAAATTCCGCGACGAGAGGGTCGAGACCATTTTGCTGCGGCCCGGCTCCGGGAAACCGATCCTTCTAGGGAAACGAGCTAGCGTTGTGGGAGCATGAAGCCGCCGAAAAATGCGGCGAGTTCCGCGTGGGCATCGAGCGGCAGGACATGAGCGATATACTGGTCCGGCCGCACAACCACCATGCAACCCTGTTCCCGGTCGATGCCGCGCATGTCGAAAATGTCATGGCCGTTCTTGAGATCGGGGCAGTACATCTTTTCGTAATCGCAAAGCCCGTAGCGGCCCTTCCGGGGCAGCAGGAAAGCCGGCATGGTTTCGACGGCAAGCGTGCGGTGGGCCTGCTGGAAGACGGCGCGGACATCGATCACCGAGTCGATGTCCTGGCCTGCCGGCGTATGTCTCGTCACCGGCGAGGCGGGGGAGTCCGCGAGGAAATCGCAAAGCGCGCGCAGCCGCGAAGACGGCTGTGCACGATCGTCCGCTCCGGCAAAGGCATAGATGCGCCAGCGGCCGTCCGCCCTGGCGGCATGGCCGAGTTGTGTTGGCTTGGCATCGGCCAGGCGGATTACCGGTGCCGAATGGAACCGCGCGCCGATCGTCAGCCCTTGGGCAAGATGTTGGTGGGTCGATTGGCCGGTGAGCACTGACGGCGTGTAGCGCGTCGCCGTGCCCGCCGTATAACGCCCCGAACGGACGAAATACTTCTGCACTTCCGCCGGCTCGACGCCGTCCGGATCGTTCGGAGATTTCAGCGGCGCGCTCAGCATGGTTGACCATTCGCGGTCGAAGTCGATCAGTTCCTTGGCGATGGTCTGGCGTTCGGCGGAATAGCTGTGCAGCAGTTCGGGCCTGCTCCGTCCCTGCAGGACGGCCGCCAGTTTCCAGCCGAGGTTGAACCCGTCCTGCATCGAGACGTTCATGCCCTGGCCGGCCTTCGGGCTGTGCGTATGGCAGGCGTCGCCGGCGATGAAGACATGGGGCAGACGCTGCCCGACCGCGTCTTCGGCCACGTCGTCGAACCTGTCGGTCAGTCGCTGGCCGATCTCGTAGACCGACCACCAGGCGACCTCCTTCACCTCGAACGTGTGGGGATGCAGGATGCGCTGCACGGCCGCGATGAGCTTGTCGACGGTGATGTTGCGGCTCGCGACCCGCTCGTTTTCGTTGAGCTTGTCCATCTCCACATAGATGCGGACCATATAGCCGCCTTCGCGCGGAATCAGCACGATGCTGCCCTCGCCGGCGGACTGGATCAGCGCCTTGAGACGGATGTCGGGAAAACTGGTGACGGCGAGCACGTCCATGACGCCCCAGGCGTGATTGGCGGAATCGCCGTGCAGCGCGCGGCCGATCGACTTGCGCACCGTGCTGCGCGCCCCGTCGCAGCCGACGACGTAACGGGCCCTGATGATCTCGATCTCACCTTCGTGGGAGGGGTCGAGGCGCTCCAGCCTCGCGGTCACGGGATAATCCGACGCGGCGGGGTCGGTTTCCAGATCGATCAGGCGCCGCGAATAATGCGGCTCGAGCCTGGTCGGCGATTTGCGCATCACGTCGAGGAAGAAATCCTGCACGCGGGCCTGGTTGAGGATGACATGCGGGAATTCGGAAAGCCCGTCCTCCGTGTCGTCAATCCTGCCGCTGCGGACGATGTTCTCGCGCTTTGCGTCGTCGGGCTTCCAGAACGAGGTCTCGTTGACCCAGTAGGATTCCTTCAGCACCCGCTCGGCAAAACCGAAGGCGTTGAACATTTCCATGGTGCGGCAGGCGATACCGTCGGCCTGGCCGCGCAGCAAGGGCCCGGATCGCTGGTCGACGATGCAGGTCCTGATGTCGGGAAAGGCGGAGAGCTGCGCGGCAAGCGTCAGGCCCGCCGGCCCGCAGCCGACGATCAGCACATCGACTTCCTGAGGAAGCGGCAGCCCCTTGGCGGGAGCGGCGTATCGATCCTCAGGATGAAAGATTTCCGGGTCGCCGGGTTCGAACCCGTTCAGATGGAATTGCATGGAACCAGTTTCCTCCGCATGTTTCTTGATGGCTCCGCGGAATGGATTCGGCGGATCCAATATTGATCAGTATGCTGATTATCAGTATACGTGTCAAGCTTGCGTTGGTTTTGGAGAATCTGGTGAAAGACAACGATGACATGCCGGGCCATCTCGCCCGCCGGTTTCAGCAGATCGCGGTGGCGGTCTTCCATGCCGAGGTCGAGCAAGCCGGCTACGATCTGACACCCGTTCAATATGCGGCGCTTGCGGCGATCAGCACCAATCCCGGGATCGACCAGGTGACGCTCGCCGGGCTGATCGCCTACGACCGGACGACGATCACCGGGGTCGTCGACCGGCTGGTCCAGAAAGGCCTGCTGGTGCGCAATGCCAGCACGAGGGACAGGCGTGCCCGCGAATTGCAGATCACCGACGAGGGTCGCAAGACCTTGAGCGGCGTTGCGCCGGTGGTCGAGGCGGCGCAGGAACTCATGCTGCGCGGGCTGACGGCGGCGGAGGGCGACGAACTGCTGCGGCTGTTGCGCAAGGCGATTGCCGCCGGCAATGAGTTGAGCCGGGCGCCGCTGCGCGAGGTTCCCGAGGCCGGCAAGAGCAAGCCTGTCACCTGACGGTCCCATGGCCGCGGCGTTAGCGTTTTGCGGTTTCGAGGATTTCTGCGATGTCCGCAAAGCCGCGTGACTTTGCGTGTTGCAATGCCGTCTTGCCTTCCTTGTCCGCAATCCGGGTATTGGCGCCGGCCTCGACTAGAAGCCTGACGATCTGCACATGGGATGCACCGCCATCGCCGAGGACGACCGCTTCGAGCAGCGCCGTCCAACCGAGATTGTTGACGTGATCTACATCGACGCCAGCCTCGATCAGGGTTTTCACGGTCTCGACATGGCCGCGCTCCGAGGCCGGGATCAAGGCCGTTCCACCGTAGCGGTTGGTGCTCTTGAGATCCGCGCCATGCGCAAGCGTCAGGCGCAGGATTTCCAGATGGCCGCGAGCACCGGCATAGAGATAGGGGCTGTCCTGGATGCGGTCCTTGGCATTGACATCGGCGCCCGCCGCCATGAGCCGTTTGGCCGCCTCGATATTGTTGGCATGGGTCGCCGCAAGAAGCGCCGTCTCACCGCGCTCGTTGCGGGCATCGACCTTGACGCCGTTCGATAGCAATGAGCCGATTGCGTCGGTATCGCCGCGCTCCGCCGCTTCGATCAAGCGACTCTCCCTGGTATCGGACATGGCGGCTCCCGTGGTCATTACGGATATCGCGATCGTCGCGACCATCGCCTTCAGCCTTCGGCCGGAATTTTCAGGCGCAGACATCTTGGTCCTCGTTCATGTCTCTTCCCTCCGGAAACCGGCACTATCGAGGCCCGGCCGCCCGGTTGCCGGAGCCTGCCGCGTATCGAAATCGCGCTCCGTTAACCTTTTGTTGACCATATTTGCCGAGCCTTGCCATCCACGCATCACGCGTTCGGTCCGGTTACAGCAAGGAGAAGAGCATGACGCTCGTGACATTGCCAAACAAGATCATGCGAAACAGCCATCACACGCTTCTGGTCATGCGCGACGGCGGCACATGCCAGGCCGTCTGCGTGGTCAACGACGGAAGGATCGGCGACGTGCGCTCGAAGCTGGGCCTCATCGAAACGATCGCCAACAGAAAGCGCGATCACGGCGAAGTGGCCTTCGACGGGCGCGTCTGGATTACCCATTCCGACATGCCGCGCCCGCTTCATCCGGGGCGCCACTGACAAAGGCTGGAACTGGCAAGAAGGCATGGTCATCCCTTGGCGATCCTCGGTTTCTTTTCGTCATCCTCGGGCGACCCTCAGGTTTAGCCCGAGGGCGAGGATCGGACGGGGCGCTGAAAGCTGCCTCGTAAGATAAGTAATAAGTGACACCTCTCAGCGCCCCGTTCGGCTGTTTATGCCCGCGACTTCGGTCCCTCTGCCGTGGCTTTCCCGGACGGTGTTCGTCTGACCCATGGCGCCCGTCCGAATCCTCGGGTTTAACCCGAGGACTTATCGGCAAGGCTTCCATGGGTCTCCGCCGGTTTCTCCGATGGAATCGGTCGGACTTTTGAAAATCCGGCGAAACCATCCGGTTTGCCACCCTGTGTGCCGCACAGGCACGCCCGGCGCGCTCGTTCGGGCATCAGAAGCAAGGGGCTCGGTCCGGTTGCCCTTTGCTTCCCCCGTTGTCGCCGGAGGGAGACCATTTTCCGCGAACCCCGGATTGGAAGGACTTACGTCGTTTCCTGCCCACCCGGCGCCGGTCCCGCCTCGCCGGCACGCCTGCCGGTGTATCCGTGACGGAACGGGGGGATTGTAGGCATGGGTTGGGAGGGCGGGGATGAGAGAGAGGTTAAGTGTTTGATGAGGCTGATGGAGAGGTGTCGAATATGCCCGGATAGGTTGGCGCTTGGGGCATGGATCCTCGGGTCGAGCCCGAGGATGACGGAGGAAGGGCGGAGCACACCACCCAGCGGCGTCATCCTCGGGCTTGACCCGAGGATCCAGCCACCGTGCGTCTGCACGGCGAGACCCGGGCGTTGCGCCTGGAACGGTGCGTAAGGAGAAGCCATATCCGGCCCCCGAGCAGACCCGAGGGCCGGATATCGGGGAGGATCAGCGGAAGAGGTCGAGAATGCGCTTCGACTGCTCGTTGACGATGCTGAGACCGATCGTCTGGAGCTGCTGCTGCACCTTGGTGGCCGCAAGCTTGACAGCGCTCTCTTCCATGTTGGCATCGACGAGACGCCCGACGCCGCGATCGATCGCGTCCTGCAGCTTGGAGAGGAAATCCGTATTGGCGCTGATGCGGCTCGACGTGGAGCCGAGCTTGGCGCCGGCGGAAGTGAGGCTCGAAAGCATGCTGTCGGTGGCGGAGATCATGCCGTCCAGTTCGTCTTCGGTCGTCGAATTCGAGATCTTGATTTCGCTGGCGGTTGCCGACCCCTGCGATCCCGTATCGAGAAGATAATATTCGTAGGCGGTGCCGTTGTCGGTGGTGCCCGAATAGGCCTTGGTCAGAAGGCCGTTGGCCGCATCGCCGCTGCTGGTCAGAGTCGTCGAGGCGGTATCGAAATCGATCGTGTTAAGGCCCGTGGTGCCGTCCGGGCTGGTCGATGCGGACGCAAGCAGCGACTTGACGCCCGGTGCCCCGGCGGAACTCAGCCAGTTCTCGCCGTTGAAGGAGGACGATTCGGCGACCATGCCCAGTTGCTCCTTGAGCTGGCCGATCTCCGCATTGATCGCGTCGCGGTCCACGCCCGGCGAGCGCGCCAGAATGAGTTTCGCCTTGATCTCCGAAACCAGGCTGGTCGCGGCCTCCATGCCGAGCGAAGCCGTATCCGTCATCGCTGCGGCAAGGCCCGACGCATCCCCGACTGCCGAGAGCGACATGCCGGTCGAACGCATGGATGTGGCGATCGACCAATAGGCGGCGTTGTCGGATGCCGTATTGACGTTGCGCCCGGTTGCCACCTGGATC
The DNA here is from genome assembly GCF_000732195.1 of Neorhizobium vignae. Classification (GTDB taxonomy): domain Bacteria; phylum Pseudomonadota; class Alphaproteobacteria; order Rhizobiales; family Rhizobiaceae; genus Neorhizobium; species Neorhizobium vignae. The sequence continues at coordinate 229,131 of NZ_JNNU01000004.1, read as the reverse complement.
GTGTTACGCTCCAGCGCCTTGGCGGAACCGGTCAGCAATAACAGCGCAGAGGCCGCCGACTGATTGTAAGAAATGCTGCTCATGAAGCGTCTCGCAGGTGGGAAGGACACGTTAACGGCTCAGGCAGTGAAGATTGGCGTCATGCCCTTGAGCTGTCGCCGCGTTGGCGCACGAACCCATCACCTGCATTGACGTTGCATGAGCGAGCTTTCAAAGCATTTGCAGGATTTATTAAGGTTTTAGTGATTGGCGGATTTTTTGAGGGGCGGGCGACGCGGGGCAATTCCTCTATGTGGAGTGCCGGGGTAACCGCGACTGCATTCTCGTTCGTTAAAAACCCTGAAACAAAAAGTCTGTCGCCGCGAGGATCTCGTCGCGATATGCGGAAAGGTCAGCAATGAGTTCGCCGAGATCCTGGGCCGGCACGGCGGCCATTCTTTGCGTCGCCATCACGTGCAGTTCACCGCGGATTGCAAAACGCGGGTTAAGGCGTGGCATCGACCATGAAAGCTCCGCGACCGGGTATAGCGGGACTATGACGCGAGTCTTGAGGTCATCCAAAAGGTCTGCCTGAAGGTCGAGCACCACGAATTTGCTGGATGCCATTTTGTAAGCACGAAAACGTGCCATCAGAACTGGCGATACTTGGCGAGTGGTAAGCCGTGTTTCTCAATATATTCATTTTCCAGCCGGATTGCTTCCGCATTCTCCAGCCGCCAAAGGCGTTCGCGCTCGGCCTTGATCGCCTTGGTTATACCTTCTTCGGCCGCCCGCGACACGTTGATCTTCAGCTCGCGTGCTTCGGAAACAAGGTTGCTGTTCAGCGAAAGATTGGCTGCTTTTCGGGCGGACTGGGACATTCCGAGCTCCAAGTTTATGCGCAGATCATATGCGCATAAACGGTCATTGGAAAGATCAATCGTCCTTCATCTTCAGCGCCGCAATGAACGCTTCCTGCGGGATGTCGACCTTGCCGAACTGCCGCATGCGCTTCTTGCCTTCCTTCTGCTTGTCGAGCAGCTTGCGCTTGCGGGTGGCGTCGCCGCCGTAGCATTTTGCGGTCACGTCCTTGCGCATGGCCGAGATCGTTTCGCGGGCGATCACGTTGCCGCCGATCGCCGCCTGGATCGGGATCTTGAACATGTGCCGTGGGATCAGGTCCTTCAGCTTCTCGCACATGTCGCGGCCGCGCTTCTCCGCCGCGGAACGGTGGACGAGCATGGAGAGCGCATCGACCGGCTCGCCGTTGACCATGATCGACATCTTTACGAGGTTGCCCTCGCGATAGCCGTGCAGATGGTAGTCGAACGAGGCATAACCCTTGGAGATCGACTTCAGGCGGTCGTAGAAGTCGAACACCACTTCGTTGAGCGGCAGCTCGTAGGTGAGCATGGCGCGCTTGCCGACATAGGTGAGTTCGGTCTGGATGCCGCGGCGGTCCTGGCAGAGTTTCAGGATGCCGCCGAGGTAATCGTCCGGCGTCAGGATCGTCGCCTTGATCCAGGGCTCGCGGATTTCCGAGATGCGGACGACATCCGGCATGTCGGCCGGATTGTGGAGTTCGCGTTCGGTGCCGTCGCTCATCGTCAGCTGGTAGACGACCGAAGGCGCCGTGGCGATCAGGTCGAGGTCGAACTCGCGCTCCAGGCGTTCCTGGATGATTTCGAGATGCAGGAGGCCCAGGAAACCGCAGCGGAAACCGAAGCCGAGAGCTGCCGAGCTTTCCATTTCGAAGGAGAACGAGGCGTCGTTGAGGCGCAGCTTGCCCATCGCGGCGCGCAGGTCCTCGAAATCGGCCGCATCGACCGGGAAGAGGCCGCAGAACACCACCGGCTGAGCAGGTTTAAAACCGGGAAGCGCCTTGGCGGTCGGGCGCTTGTCCTCGGTGATCGTATCGCCGACGCGGGTATCGGCCACTTCCTTGATCGAGCCGGTGAAGAAACCGATCTCGCCCGGGCCGAGGCTGTCGACGGCCAGCATTTTCGGGGTCAGAACGCCGACGCGCTCCACCTGGTATTTGGCGTCGGTGCCCATCATGCGGATGGTCTGGCCCTTGGTCAGCACGCCGTCGAGAATGCGCACCAGAACCATGACGCCGAGATAGGTGTCGTACCAGCTGTCGACCAGCAGCGCCTTCAGCGGGCCTTTTTCGCCGAGTTCGCTTTTCGGCGGCGGCAGCTGGTGGACGATCGCTTCCAGCACGTCGGGAATGCCTAAGCCCGTCTTCGCCGAGATCAGCACGGCCTGCGACGCGTCGATGCCGATCACTTCCTCGATCTGTTCGCGGATGCGATCGGGTTCGGCGGCCGGCAGGTCGATCTTGTTGAGAACGGTGACGATCTCGTGGTTGTTGTCGATCGCCTGATAGACGTTGGCAAGCGTCTGGGCCTCGACGCCCTGGGAGGCGTCGACAACGAGAAGCGACCCTTCGCAGGCCGACAGCGAACGCGAGACTTCGTAGGCGAAGTCGACATGGCCGGGCGTGTCGATGAGGTTCAGGATATAGGTCTCGCCGTTATTCGCCTTGTAGTGCAGGCGCACAGTCTGGGCCTTGATGGTGATGCCACGCTCGCGCTCGATATCCATCGAGTCCAGCACCTGTTCCGACATGTCGCGCTCGGCCAGGCCGCCGGTCGTCTGGATCAGCCGGTCGGCCAGCGTCGACTTGCCGTGGTCGATATGTGCCACGATCGAGAAGTTACGGATATGGTCAAGCGGAGTGCGGGTGGAATTGGTGCTCATGGCTCGCGCATATAGCAGCGCGAATCCCTGTCGCAAAGCGGAAAGATAACCTTTCGTTGAGGATAAAGCCCGGCAGCCCGGGCTATTTGGCGGGGTTTTCCGCCTCCGGGCCGGTCATGACGGAGGCATTCGGAAGCTGGGCGCTTCTGAGCCCGACATTCTCCCGCTCGTCGGCAGGCACGCCCTCGCGTTCCCTGAGGCGCCAGATCACATAAGCCCCATAGGCGATCGCCACCAGGATTACCGCATAGATGAAGGTGTGCTGGCCGAAAGCCGGAGTAAGCAGGGTGACGCCGAGGGGCACGATAGTCGCCGCCGTCGACCAGGCAACCAGCAGAGTCGAGGAAAGCGGCACGAAATCGCCGGGGTCGGCCCGGTCGTTGGCATGCGCATTGGCGACCGAATAGACGGTCTCGACCGCGCCGCCGAAGACGAGGAAGACGAGCATCAAAATGATCATCATAGAAAAGGACACGAACAGCGCCGCAAAACCCGCCGCGACGATCAGCGCGCAGGTGATCAGGAGCACGAAACGGCGGTCGATGCGGTCCGACAGCATGCCGAGCGGATATTGCACGAACAGCAGGCCGGTCTGCATCACCAGCATCAGCAGCGCCACATCCGTCTGCGTCACGTGATTGGTGGTGGCATAGATCGGCACGAAACCCTGTACCACCATCGAAAGCCCGCCGGACGCGAGCACGCCGATCAGCCCGACGGGCGAGATGCGCCAGGCCATCGGAATATTGACGCTGACGCTCGCAGGCGCCGGCGGGTTCGGCAGGCGGGTGAGCCCGATCGGCAGGATGGCGAGCGCCGTGACGAAGACAACCGCAAGCGGCGCCAGATTGCCGTCCGCGGGAATGCGGCCAAACAGCCAGGCGCCGGCGCCGAGACCCAGCACGAAGGCCATGTAGAAGAAGGACATCGCCCGGCCGCGCCATTCGTTCGAGGCGGCGTGGTTGAGCCAGCTCTGGGCAATGATGAAATTGACGTTGGACGCTGCCCCGTAAACGCCGCGTGCCAAAACCCACCAGATCGGCGGCGGGTTGGTGGCGATCAGCACGGCGGCGATGATCACCATCGCCATCGAGCAGGAGAACAGGCGGGCATGCCCGACCCGGCGGATCAGCGGCCCGCCGACGAGGCAGCCGACCAGGCCGCCGAAGGCGAGCGTCGGAACGGCGGCGCTGGCGGCCCAGGTGTCGCCCGTCTGCGTCAGCACGAAAGGCACATAGGCGGACATGATGCCGCTGCCGACGGCGGCGATCGTCATCGAGACGACGATACTGGCGATCGACAGGGGCGACGCCGTTTCGATTATCTTGCCGCTCATCCCGTCCCCCGCAAGCACGGGCGTCGGCAGTTCCTGCCGACTTGAAGCCCGATGATGCTCCATAGCCGATGGACCATGACAGGAGCTATCGCGGAAGCGCCATTGCTTGTAAAATTCGACGGTTCCATCATAGTGCCACTTGATTCCATGATAAGAGAATGCAATTCTCAGATCATGGAAGCGACGGATCATGACATCGAGAGCGCCATCAGCGAGCGGCTGAAGAGCCTGCGGGCCCGGGCCGGATTGACGCTCGACGAACTGGCGAGCCGCTCCGGCGTCAGCCGCGCGATGATTTCCCGGATCGAGCGGGCGGAGGCGAGCCCGACCGCGGCGCTGCTGGCAAGGCTGTCGGAAGCACTGGGCCTCTCGCTCTCCGCCTTCTTCGCCGACGACGAAACTCAGAGCTCGCCGCTCAGCCGCAGGGCGGAGCAGAAGCTGTGGCGTGATCCGCATACGGGTTATCTGCGCCGCTCGGTTTCACCGCCGGGCACGCCGAGCAGGGTCGATATCGTCGAGGTGGATTTCCCCGCCCATGCGCGGGTCAGCTTTCCGCCGCGCGAGGAAAGCCGGGTGATGACCCAGCATGTCTGGCTCTTCGAAGGCGTGCTGGAGATGATCATCGGCGAGACCGTCCACAGGCTGCATCCCGGCGACTGCCTCTACATGGATATCGGCGACGCCTTCGACTTCCACAATCCATCCGACCAACCGGCCCGTTACGCCGTCATCCTCGACCGCGGCCGCTGAACCTTTCCAAGATGCCAGGAGCCTTCACAAGATGACCGTCACCATCCGCATCCTCAATGCCGGCGAAACCCGCACGGCGATCGCCGATCTCTCCGAGACCCTGTCCGACTGCGTCAACGGCGGGGCTTCGCTCGGCTTCATGCTGCCATTCGAGCCGGAGGATGCGGTCGGTTACTGGCAGGAGATTGCCGATGCGGTCGAAAAGGGCGGCATCATCCTCGCCGTGGCCGAAGTGGAGGGCAAGGTTGTCGGCACGGTGCAGGTGGGCCTTGCTTCGAAGCCGAACCAGCCGCATCGCGGCGACCTGATGAAGCTCCTCGTGCATCGCTCCGCCCGCGGGCTCGGCCTGTCGCGCAAGCTGATGGAGGCGGTTGAAGCGGAAGCCGCACGGCGCGGCCGCACGCTTCTTGTGCTCGACACGGCGACCGGCAGCGATGCGGAAAAGATCTATCCGCGCTTCGGCTGGGAGCGCGTCGGCGTTATCCCGGACTATGCCCTGTGGCCGCAGGGCGGTTTCTGTGCCACCACGCTGTTCTACAAAAGGGTTGCTTGAGGACGAAATAAAAATCCAGCAACACGGCTCCCTCCATCTCGATTTATTCTTGCAAATCAGGACATATGAATGGGCGTCGTTGAACAGGCGCTATCATGGGGGACTTCATGTTGACTTTTATTTCGCTGCCGGCGATGCGCCGCGCAGCCCTGGTGGTTCTGACTGCAACCATCTGCTCCACGGCCGGACAGGCGCTGTCCGCGGACGTGAGCTTCGTGATGCGCAACGAGCATCCGAACGCCGTCGAGGTCGAGCTTTACAGCCAGGACCGCAAGCATGTCTGGCCGGGCGGCAACCAGGTCTACTACCTGGATGACGGCGAATCCAAGCAGATCCACCTCTCCTGCAAGCAGGGTGAGAACATCTGCTACGGCGCGTGGGTCTCCGGCGACAAGCAGACCTATTGGGGCACCGGTCCGAACAACAAGGAGAGCTGCGAAGACTGCTGCTACGTCTGCGAAGGCGGCGAGACCGAGGAAATCAACCTGGTCGAGTAAGCAGGTCTGAAACAGGATCGGCCGCTCGGCCGGCCGATCCCTTCGCTTCAGTGGTTTTCTTCAGTGGCCGTAAACGGGGCGATGGCCGTTTCCAGCACCATCCCGGCTGTCCACTGGACCGCGTTCCAGCCGAACACTCGGGCGGCCTCCACATTTTCGAGCGTGTCGTCGAGGAAGAGGATCTCGTCGGGCGAGGCACCCACCTCCGCAGTGGCAAGGCGGAAGAAATCCTGCGCCGGTTTGCGATGGCCGAATTTGGCGGAATAGAAAATGCCGTCGAAATGGCGGGCGAGGCCGAGTTCATCCATCAGCCAGGCGGCGCGTCGGTGTTCCTGATTGGTCGCGAGATAAAGCGCCACGCCGGTTTCCCGAACCGCAGCAAGATCGTCGATCAGTTTCCGGTCCAGCCGGGAATCGTTTTCGAACCAATATTGCAGCAAGGTTTCCGCTTCGAGATGCGGCGCGATCTCCTGCAGCACCGCGCTTAGGCGTGGCTCGATCGGCTCGCGGCCGGCGACGATATCCGGCCAGTGGCGCTTGAAGAATTCCCTTTGCAGAACCTCGACGGACAGGCCGAGGTCGCGTTCGAGATGGGTAAACAGCGGCAGGCCGTCTGCGGGTCGTCCATGAACGAGCACGCCGTCGACATCGACCATCAAAACTTTCATTGCTTATTTCCGGTTCTGAAAATGGGTTTTGTTTGGACGCAGCTTTTACCGACGAGTGATATCCGGATGATGACGACCGGCGGATAGGGTTGTCCAATCCGCCGAACGACGAAAGCTTGAAGAGCGTGCCTTTCCGCTCAGCGACGAGGCCCGAGGCCTCGCTCGAAGGCCGAAACGATGAGGCCGGTCAGTTCCCGGTGGATATCGGCCCGCGTCCGGCTGGAGCTATCGTCGCAGATCGGATCGGGTTCTCCGACCGATTTCAGGAACGCGGCCGCACCCGGTTTGCAGACGGGCAGGAAGCTGAAATGGTTGGCGCCGTTCACCTGCGCGTAAGTGGCGTTCGGGGCCTGTTTCGCCAGCGCGTCCGAAAGCACCGCGACCGGGATCTGCCCGACGCTGCCGAGATTGATGAAGGCCACCGGAATATCGATGGCTCCCACGCTGCCCGCCGTGAAAGCCGTCGCAAGGCCGGGATCGACCATGACAGCCGTCGTGATGCGCGGATCGCGGTTCGATCGCTCGAAGCGTGTCCTGTCGATGCTGTCGAGATCGAATTTTTCGACCGCGACCTGTTCGCCATCGGCAAAACCGCGCCCGCCTCGGAACCAGGTGCAATCCATCATGGCCGGATAGTCGTCGCAATACCGTTTGTAGGCATGGAGATCGGCACGTGCGCCGGCAAGCTCCATCGCCGTACTGCCGCCGAGCGAGAAGCCGAGAACGCCGATATGCTCCGCGTCGATTGCCGCCTTCCAGGGGGCTTCGCCGGTCAATGCGGTGATGATGTCGGAAAGATCCTGGGTGCGTTCCCAGATTTTCGGTGTCGCGGCCGGCGTGGAATCGCCGCTCGTGGTGCCGGGATGGTTGGGACCGGCGACGATGAAGCCCGCCTCGGCGAGCCTGGTGGCAATCCAGGCCATGCCTTCGGCGCGCGAGCCGGAGCCATGGGAGAGGAGCAAGAGCGGGAAGCGGCCGCTTTCGAGGGACGCGTTCTTCGACGCGGGCGATCCCTCGAAGATCCGGTTGTCGCCGATGGACGTCGTTTCGCCGTCACCCTTTGACGGATACCAGACGGTTACCGCAAGTGCCCGGTCGTGTTCGGGCGAAACCACGCTGATTTTCCGGACGCCGACGGGATCGGCGGCAAGGACGGGTGAACTGCTGATACCTGCCAGCAGAAGAGCAAAAAAGCGAAGGATGGGTCGCATGGAAGCCTCGTCGATCTGAGAAACGAAGGCTGATCCCTGGCAGGAGGCCGGCACGTTGACGACCTCGATCACGTTCGAGGTCGTCCTCGAACGTGATCTTGTCCTATCGCCTCAAGCCTTGGCGCGCTTTTCCGTCAGGAAATAGAGGAAGGCGATGACCGGCAGGGCAAGGCCGAGCGAGGAGGCGAGCAGCCAGCCGCCTTCGGCAAAGGCCCAGGCACCGACGGCCGAACCGATTGCGCCGCCGCAGAAGAAGGTCGCCATGTAGAGGCCGTTGAGCCGGCTTCTCAGGTCCGCGCCGAGATTGTAGATCGACCGCTGGCCGATAACGAGCGTCATCGTCACCCCGAAATCGAGCAGTATGGCAGCAACAGTCAGCAGCGCGAGCGCAATGATCGAGCCTTCCGGCGCGATATGGGTGATCAGGAAGGCAACGGCGACGGCAGCGATGCCGAAGATCGTCGCGGGCCGGCCAAGATCCCGGTCGGCAAGACGTCCGGCGATGGGCGAGGCGATGGCTCCCGCGACACCTGCAAGCGCAAAGAGCGCGATGCCGGCCTGGCTGAGATGGAAGGCGGGGCCGGCCAGAACCAGCGGCGTCACGGTCCAGAACAGGCTGAAGGTGGCGAACTGGCAGGCCTGGTAGAATGCCCGGCGGCGCAGAACCGGCTGGGTGGCGTAAAGGCTGCCCATCGACGCGAGCAGCGCGACATAGGAGAGCTTCGTCTGCGGCATGCGCTTCGGCAGCCGGGCGGCGAGCACGAAGCCGAGCACGATCATGACAGCTGCCGACAGGAAGAAGACGATGTGCCAGGAGGAGAACTCGGCAACGAAGCTCGAGACCGGCCGCGCCATCATGATGCCGATCATCAGTCCGCTCATGACATTGCCGACCACGCGGCCGCGATTGGCGTCGTTGGTCAGGCTGGCGGCGAACGGCACGATCATCTGGACCGCGGTGGAGCCGATGCCGATCGCCAGCGATGCGGCAAGGAACGGCACCGACGCGGTCGACAGGCCGGCGCCGAGCAGCGCCACGGTGACGACGCCGATCATGGTGAGGATCAGCCGGCGGTTTTCGAGAAGGTCGCCGAGCGGCACGACCAGCAGCAGGCCGAGGCCGTAGCCGATCTGGGTCAGCGTGACGATGAGGCCTGTGGCATGCGCCGGCAGTCCGATCGAGGCGGCGATCGGGCCTGCGAGCGGCTGGGAATAATAGAGATTGGCGGCGATGAGCCCGCAGGCCGCGGCCATCACGAAGGTCATCGCGGCGGACAGTCCGGAAGCGGCCGTCGGCGTGGCCATGGTTGCGGTATTGGTGGTCATGGGAAGCTCCTTGGGAGGAAGGATCGGATAAAAAATCAGTCGAGAAGTTTCATGGCCGTATCGACCACGGAAAAGGCCCGGTCCCGGTTCGGACCGGTCTTGCCCAGCACCCTCAGGCCCTGGGTGACGGAGAGCAGAAGGCGGGCCGTGGCGGCCGGATCGATCGCCTGAGGAATGGAGCCATCCGCCTGGCCCTCGCGGATCAGGCTATCGAACAGGGCTTCGCTCCGGGCCATGGAGCGGTCGACCCGTTCGGCAGCGTCGGCATCGTAGACCGCAAGCTCGATCGCCGTTCCGACGACCAGGCAGCCGCGTCGTCCGTTGTCTCCATGCGATGCCTCGGCATAAAAGCGCAGCATGCGGGAAACCTTGTCGCGGCCGTTCTCGCCCTCGGCCAGTTGCTGTTCGAGAAGGGCGTTGCGGACCTGCTTGTAGCGGTCGAAGCTTGCGAGAAAGATCGCCTTCTTGTCCTTGAACGCCTTGTAGAGGCTGCCGGCGGCAAGCCCCATGGCGTCCTTGAGTTCCGAAATCGAGGCCGCGTGATAACCCCTCTCGGAAAAGACGACGATCGCCTTGTCGAGCGCTGCTTCGATCTCGAATTCGCGGGGGCGACCCGGCGTGCGCGTCGCGGTGTTGATGTTCATGATATCGGCTTAATTTGGAAACGATCGTTCCCTAATAGGAGCGTGTTTGCGCTTCGTCAAGAGCAAAGCCTGTTCGCGGCGTGTGAAGCTTTGGTATCGGCACTTGGGCCTGGTCCGCTAAATGGGCGGGGAACACTTCGGGTGCCGGGCAGTTAAACCTCTGTCACCAACCCCAAAGCTGGAGGCAGACATGAGCAAGAGTGACGTAGAACAAGCCGTGAAACGCGCCAAACGCCAGGTTGAGAACACCAGTGCCGGTGGCCACCTTGGCGGCACCTATTACGGCCAGAACCCGGACGGCAAGACGGCATCGACGAATACCAATGTCGGCAAGAACCGTCCCAACACCGGCAGTAGCTAGGACGTCACCACGATCAACAGATTTGGAGAGCCCCGCCGCGTGCGGGGCTTTTTGTTATATGATCCCAAAATCCGGTTGCGAAAAAAAATCGGTTGGTGTGTCGGCGGGGAGGGGCCTCGCACGTCCTGGGTTCAAGGATGGCATTGCGATGTCGCGCAATCCGTCCGGATCTCGGAACCTGTGACATATGGGGAGTAGACATGAGTAGCAACTATCGTTGGGTCATTGTCGCGGCCGGCGCCCTGATGGGCTGTGTTGCCGTCGGCACGATGTTTTCGCTGGCGATCTTTCTGGAGCCGATCGCCAAGGCGACCGGCTGGTCGCATGCCGGCATTTCGAGCGCGATGACGCTGAATTTCGTCGTCATGGGCCTCGGCGGGTTCATGTGGGGCACGTTGAGCGACCGTTTCGGAGCGCGTATCGTCGTGCTGATCGGAGCGGCACTTCTCGGCCTGGCGCTGGTGCTTGCCAGTCAGGCACAGAGCCTTCTAGCCTTCCAGCTGATCTATGGCTGTCTGATCGGGCTTGCCGCGAGCGCCTTCTTCGCGCCGATGATCGCCGTCACCATGTCCTGGTTCGACGAGCATCGCAGCCTGGCGGTCTCGCTGGTATCCGCCGGCATGGGCATGGCGCCGATGACCATTTCACCCTTCGCCCGCTGGCTGATCACCGCCTATGACGACTGGCGCCTGGCCATGCTCTTCATTGGCATCGGCGCCTGGATCCTGCTCCTGCCGACCGCTTTCCTGGTGCGCAATCCGCCGGCCGTGGCGACCGCGGGCGGCATGACGTCTGAACCCCGGGCCGAAGGTGCCGGCATGCCGCTGTCGCGGGTGTTCCGCTCGCCGCAGTTCCTGGTGCTCGGCTTTACCTTCTTCGCTTGCTGCGCGGCCCATTCCGGACCGATCTTCCATATGGTCAGCTACGCGATGTTCTGCGGCGTGGCGCCGATGGCGGCGGTCAGCATCTACAGCGTCGAGGGCGCGGCCGGTCTCGGTGGGCGCATTCTGTTTGGGGTTCTTGCCGACAGGTTGGGCGTCAAGCCGGTGCTGATCTGCGGGCTGATGATCCAGGCCGCGGTTATCGCCGCCTATACGATGGCGAGCGACCTCAGCCAGTTCTACATGCTGGCAGTGATCTTCGGCGGCACCTATGGCGGCGTGATGCCGCTTTATGCGGTGCTGGCGCGGGACTATTTCGGACCGAAGATCATGGGCACCGTGTTCGGCGCCGCGACCATGCTGTCGAGCCTCGGCATGGCCTTCGGGCCCTTGGCCGGCGGCTGGGCCTTCGACCACTTCGCCAATTATGACTGGTTGTTCTTCGGCTCGGCGCTGGTCGGCCTCGGAGCCGTGGCGATCGCTCTCGCCTTCCCGCCGCTGCCGCGCCAGCCGGCGCAGCTTCAGGCGGCCTGAGCAGCTCTGCAACTGTGAGCCACACAGCAAAAAGCCCGGAAAATTCCGGGCTTTTTGAAATTCAGTGATCGGCCGGGGCCTTGCGGCCCTTGGCTCGAGCAGGGGCCGGAACAGGCTCCGCAGCTTCCCGTTCGAGACGAAGCTGCCTCAATTTCTCGGTTTTCTTTTCCCGCTGGGTCGCTTCCGCACTAATGATCGAGCGCGCGGTGTGATCTGTCGCAGCGGCTTTGTCACGCGCGGAAAGCTTAATGGGATTGAAGAATTCGTCCTTGGTGGCGGCCATACTATCCTCCTTCCTGATGGGATGTCCGTGCGGTTGACAAGTTATCCGCGCGCCGGACGGATCACTTTCTTAGGTGCCGGCAGGAGGCCTTCGCGCTGCATCTTCTTGCGCGCCAGCTTGCGGTAGCGGCGAACGGCTTCAGCCTTTTCGCGTACCCGCTTTTCGGAGGGCTTCTCGTAGGCGCTGCGCGCCTTCATCTCGCGGAAGACGCCTTCGCGCTGCATCTTCTTCTTCAGCACCCGGAGTGCCTGCTCGACGTTGTTGTCTCTGACTAGAACCTGCAAACTAAATCCTTTCCATTGCGGGCAGATCCCGCGTTCGATCGAAGTGTTGAATCACTTGCCAATGCGAATGCTCGACGGCTTCAGCCAAGGCCCGCTCGGAGCATCGGCGGAAGCCTCGTCCTTCTTGGCAGACGATGCGGTCTCCGAAGTGTCGATATCGCTTTCGACGATCCGGCGCTCGAAATTCTCGCTGCCGAAACGTACCCGATATTGGTTTTCACCACGATCGGCTGCCGGCAAAAGGCCCACGACGCGGCATGTCCGGTCGCCAGTGGCGGTCCGGGTAAGGCCTGCCTTGAGGACGATGTTATCGCCTATGGCATAGACATTTGCGCTCATCGTGTTCTCCTTGGACCGGCCGAAAGCCGGGGCAAAACAAAAAGGCCGGGCGTTACCCCGACCTCTTCCCGTCATTCAAGCCGTCGCTGCCAGTACATCCGTGGTCAGCCGAGGCGAATGACATCCTTATGCGGCCCGGAGGTTGTCGGCCGAGCTTTTGCCGGACTTGCGGTCGCGAACGATCTCGTAGGAGATCTTCTGACCTTCCGTCAGGGAAGACATGCCGGCACGTTCGACAGCCGAAACGTGAACGAAAACGTCCGTCGCGCCGTCATCAGGCTGAATGAAGCCGAAACCCTTGGTGCTATTGAACCACTTCACGGTGCCAGTATTCATAACGATTTCCTTTCAATCGTTAGAGATTGCGGACAGTATTCCATCCGCTTTGATCGATATTTGAGAGGAAATCTGACTGAGCACCAGGCCCGTGAACAAAGGTCGCAAGCAATTTTCGATAGCGTCAATATAAGCTTTATCCGTTGATAATCAATGCTGCCACGGAGATTTAATTTTCCGGGAGCTCGACGGTGATGCCGTTTTTCTCAATCAACGACATGATTTTACGATACAATATTGAAATTAGCAACCGCTTTGGCCGTCTAGCAAGCCAATGCTGACACATTGGCGGCCGCATTTTCAAAGACCAAGCCTGGAGGATTGCTCCGGGCTTGGTTTATGTCATTGCGATGGGACGGTCAGAGCGTGCCGGCGCGCTGCTGCGTCATCATGTAGGTGTCGTAGCTGTATTCGGCGATCTGGGCCCAGAGATAGGCGTCCTTCTTGAAGGCCTGCTGGCTGTCATAGATCTTCTTGAAAGCCGGGCTCTTGGCCGAGAGTTCGGCATAGGTCTCCATTGCCGCCTTGAAGCAGACGTCCATGATCTCACGGCTGAAGGGCTTCAGGATCGCGCCTTCGGCGACGAGCTTCTTCAGCGCGGTGGCGTTATGGGCATCGTAATTGGCGAGCATGCTCATATTGGCCGCGGCGCAGGCGTCGGTGAGGATCTGCTGGTAGCTCTTCGGCAGGGCCTTGAACTTTTCGAGGTTGAAGAAGGCATGCATGGCCGGGCCGCCTTCCCACCAGGCCGGGTAATAATAGTACTTGGCGACCTTCACGAAGCCGAGTTTCTGGTCGTCATAGGGACCGACGAATTCGGTGGCGTCGATCGTGCCCTTTTCGAGCGCCGCATAGACGTCGCCGCCGGCGATCTGCTGCGGCGTGACGCCGACCTTCTGCATCACCTGGCCCGCCAGGCCGGCAATGCGCATCTTCAGGCCCTTCAGGTCATCGATGGTGTTGATCTCCTTGCGGAACCAGCCGCCCATCTGGGTGCCGCTATTGCCGGCCGGCAGGGCGTAGAGATTGCGCGGGGCGAGGAACTCGTTGATCAGATCGTTGCCGCCGCCGGCCGTGAACCAGGCATTGGTCATGCGGGCGTTGAGGCCGAAGGGAATGGCGGTACCGAGCGCAAATGCCGGGTCCTGGCCGATATAGTAATAGGAACAGGTATGGGCCATCTCGACCGTGCCGTTGGCGACCGCGTCCGCCGCCTGCAGCGGCGGCACGATCTCGCCGGCCCCGAAGGTCTGGATGGTGAACTTGCCGTCCGTGGCGTTTCTGACGCTGTCGGCGATCTGGTTGGCGGCGTTGAAGATGATGTCGAGGCTTTTCGGGAAGGAAGATGTCAGCCGCCAGTTCACTCTCGGGGATTCCTGGGCGATGGCCGGAGCGGCGAGCGCGGTTGCGGCAGCGGCGCCGACCCCCGCCGTGGCGGCCTGCTTGAAGAAACGTCTGCGGTCCATGAAATCCTCCTTGAAGCGAAGTGTATGCGGCCTGTCCCGGCCCTGTCGGTTTCGCTCATAATCCTTTCATTTCGGGAACGGCAAGGAAATTCCAAAAACTCGCATTGGTGGCCGGCCCAACGTCGGGCCGGCCGGGTCGCGGGATTTACCAGGGAAGTGTCTGGTCGTCGAAGAAATAGCCCGCCGTCGGACCGTCCGGCCCGAGCATGGCAAGCCGCACCGGCGCCTCCGCCGCCTGTTCGACGGTGCGGTAGCCCGAATGGCCGTTCATGTCGGTCTTCGTATAACCCGGATCGGCGGCATTGATCTTGATGCCGAAGGGTTCTGCCGCCTTGGCGAGCGATACGGTCACGGCATTGAGCGCCGTCTTGGATGAATTGTAGCCGAGCGCATTGATGCCGTAGAACTGGTTCTGCGGGTCGAGCAGAGCCTGGAGCGAACCGAGTTCGCTGCTCAGCATGACGACACGTCCCGCGCCGGATGCCTTGAGCAGGGGCAGCGCAGCCTGGGTGAGGCGGATCGGGCCGAACGTATTCACCTCATAGACGGCTTTTACCACTTCGATCGGCTCATCGAAGGGCTGGTGCGTAAAGCTGTCGGCGATGCCGGCATTGTTGACGAGCGCGTCGAGATGGTCGGTCTGGCGGTTGAGTTCCGCAATCGCCGAGGCGACGCTTTCGTCGCTGGTGACATCGAGCTGCAGGACATGCGCGTCGAGCCCCTGGTCGCGCAGTTTGCGGGCGGCTTCCTCGCCGCGGCCGACATCGCGGCTGCCGAGCCAGATGCGATATCCCTCGGTGGCGAGCCGTCTTGCGATCTCGAAACCGATGCTCCTGTTGGCGCCGGTGACGAGTGCTGTCTTCTGTTTGGTCATGTGCAAAACTCCTGTTGTTGCTGGCCACAGATGGCAGCGGGCCACCACCGGGCGTGAGCCAAGAACTGCCGATTTCTTGCCTAATCCTCCCGACTGAGGCTCCCGCATGCGTGGGGGCTCTTGTGCCCGCGCCAGCCAATTGGCATCTCAGGGGCATGACGAAGCCCATGGATGAAATCCGCGATCTGGTCTCGCGACGTGCTGTCGGCCGCCGCACCGAAACGCCGGTGCCGCTTGTCATCATGAAGGGCACGAACCCGACCAGCATGCTGCCGAGCGTCTACGAGCCGATGCTTTGCCTTGTTCTGCAGGGATCGAAATGCGTGGTGATCGGCGACCAGGCGATGCATTACGATAGTGCGAGCTATTTCGTCTCGTCCGTCGAAGTGCCGGCCTCCGGGCAGATTGTCGATGCGAGCCCGGAACAGCCGTATCTTGCGCTCAGCCTGACGCTCGACATGGCGGCAATTGCCGAAATCCTCATCGACATGCCGGATGATGTCGTTGTTTGCAGCGGTGCGTGTTTCGGGGTGAGCCCCGTGACGCCGGAACTGGCGGATGCCTTCCTGCGCTTTGCCCGGCTGATCGAACGGCCGCAGGATGTTCGCGTGCTCGGTCCGCTGATCGAACGGGAAATCCTCTACCGGCTGTTGCAGGGGCCACAGGGGGCGGCGATCCGCCAATTGGCGCGGCCGGAAAGCCGGCTTGGCCATATCCGCAGAGCGATCGGCCATATCCGCACGCATTTCGATGCACCGCTCAGGATCGATGAATTGGCACGGCTCGCGGGCATGAGCGCCTCGGTCTTTCACCGCCACTTCAAGGAAGTGACCGCCATGAGCCCGATCCAGTACCAGAAGAGCATCCGCCTGCACGAAGCCCGCCGCCGGCTGCTGGCGGAAGCGGGCGATACGGCGCGGGTTGCCTTTTCGGTTGGCTACGAAAGCGTCACCCAGTTCAGCCGCGAATACTCCCGCCAGTTCGGCGCCTCGCCGGCCCGCGATGTCGGGCGCCTGCGCGACAGGATGGCTGGCGATATCGAGCTGGTCGAAGGCTGACAAACAAAAAAAGCCCGAAGCGATGCTCCGGGCTTTTGATGTTCGATTTCGGACGCTGTTTACAGTGTGCCCTTGCGCTGCTGCACCATCATGAAGGTGTCGTAGCTGTATTCGGCGATCTGGTTCCAGAGATAGCCTTCCTTCTTGAAGGCCTGCTGGCTGTCGTAGATCTTCTTGAAGGCGGCGTTCTTGGCGTTGAGTTCGGCATAGACTTCGAGCGCAGCCTTGTAGCTGGCTTCGAGGATTTCCGGGCTGAACGGCTTCAGGACCGCGCCTTCCGAAACGAGCTGACGCAGCGCCTTGGCGTTGCTGGTGTCGTAGCGGGAGAGCATGTTCTGGTTGGCATTGGCGCATGCATCCTTGATCATGCGCTGGTAGCTCTTCGGCAGGGCGTTGAACTTGTCCTTGTTCATGAAGGCGTGGACGGCCGGGCCGCCTTCCCACCATGCCGGATAATAATAGTATTTCGCGACCTTCACGAAGCCGAGTTTCTGGTCGTCATAGGGGCCGACGAATTCGGTGGCGTCGATCGTGCCCTTTTCAAGCGCTGCGTAGACGTCGCCGCCGGCGATCTGCTGCGGCGTGACGCCGAGTTTCTGCATCACCTGGCCTGCGAGGCCGGCAATGCGCATCTTCAGGCCCTTCAGGTCTTCGATCGTGTTGATTTCCTTGCGGTACCAACCACCCATCTGGGCACCGGTATTGCCGGCCGGCAGCGCGAACAGATTGTAGCCGCCGAGGAAGTCGTTGAGCAGCTCGTTACCCCCGCCGACCGAGAACCATGCATTGGTCTGGCGGGCGTTGAGACCGAACGGAACGGCGGTGCCGAGCGCAAACGTCGGGTCCTTGCCGATGTAGTAATAGGCGCAGGTATGCGCCATTTCGACCGTGCCGTTGGAAACGGCATCCGCCGCCTGGAGAGCCGGCACGATTTCGCCGGCGGAGAAGGTGTGGATCGTAAAGTTGCCGTCCGAGGCTTCCTTGACGCTTTCGGCGATGTCGGTGGCGGCGGACCAGAGGATGTCGGTGTTCTTGGTGAACGACGAGGTCATCCGCCAGGTGATCTTCGGAGATTCCTGGGCAATGGCAGGCGCTGCGAGCGCGGTCGCTGCAGCGGCGCCCACGCCGGCGGTCGCGGCCTGCCGGAAGAAGTTTCTGCGGTTCATGGGTTCTATGCCTTCTAAACTTTGGGAGTGCCCGGATTTTTGCCCGCGCGGGGCCGCTCATAGTCCTTTCGTTTCGGGAACAGCAAGAAAAAAATCCAGAAGATTACGCTGCGGTGCAGCAAATCTTTCCGGATATTGCGCCACGCCCTCCCGCCGCCTTTCGAATCGCGGGAAGGCAGAAATCCCTTGAAGTTTTCAGGTGAGGCTTTAGTTTAGAATTATTCTAATAAGAGGTTTTCCATGCTCGCCCGCCTTCTTTCCAGCTCCAAGCGTCCATTCGCCTCCCTCGACGAGAAGGAGATCCTGGCGCTCGCCATCGCTTCGGAAGAAGAGGATGCGCGGATCTATCTCGCCTACGCGGACAATCTCAAAGACCAGTTTCCGGCCTCCGCGAAGGTGTTCGAGGACATGGCGGAGGTCGAGCAGACCCACAAGAACATGCTGATCGAAATGTTCCGCTCACGCTTCGGCGAGCGCATCCCGCTGATCCGCCGCGAACATGTGCGCGGTTTCTACGAACGCAAGCCGGATTGGCTGACGCGCAACCTGCCGCTCGACACCATCCGGGAACAGGCGGAAGCCATGGAGCAACAGGCTTTCCGGTTTTATACCGAAGCGGTAAAGCAGGTCTCCGACGCCTCGACGCGGCAGCTGCTCGGCGATCTGGCGATTGCCGAACAGGGGCATGAGGATATCGCCCGCATGCTCGGCGACAAGCATGTGACCGACGACGTGAAGACCGAGGAAGACGAGACCGCCCGCCGCCAGTTCATCCTCACCTACGTGCAGCCGGGACTAGCAGGTCTGATGGATGGGTCGGTTTCGACATTGGCGCCGATCTTTGCGGCGGCCTTTGCGACCGGCGACACCTGGTCGACGTTCCTGATCGGCCTCTCGGCCTCCGTCGGTGCCGGCATTTCCATGGGCTTTACCGAAGCCGCCCACGACGACGGCAAGATTTCCGGCCGCGGTTCGCCGATCAAGCGTGGGTTTGCCTCCGGCATCATGACGGCGCTCGGCGGCCTCGGCCACACGCTGCCTTACCTCATCCCGCATTTCTGGACCGCGACCATCGTTGCCGCGATCATCGTCTTCTTCGAACTCTGGGCGATCGCCTTTATCCAGAACCGCTACATGGAAACGCCGTTCCTGAGGGCAGTCGTCCAGGTGGTGTTCGGCGGATCGCTGGTGCTGGCCGCAGGTATCTTGATCGGGAATGGGTGAGAAGCGGTCAGGCGGAGCCCGAGCAATCGATCCAGTGAATCGATTGCAGTTTCGAACGCCCTGAGCGAAAGCGAGGGGCCGGGATACGGCGCGTCATACTCCCTGAGCCCAAACGCGTGGGCAGGGGTCTGTGAACCATCCTCACGCAGCCGCCTGTGGTGACCGCGTCCGGGGTACCTCGAGCGTAAACACTGCGCCGCCGTCGTTGCGAGTGGTGAAATTCCCGCCGAGCTGCTTGACGAAATTGGCGATCAGTTTGCTGCCCATGCCGCCGGCCCGGCTGAAGGCCTCGATGCCCGGCCCGTCGTCGCGGATGACGAGGCTCAGATTGTCGCCCTCTTCGCGGAGTTCGACCGAAAGCCTGCCGCCTTGACGACCGGCAAAGGCATATTTGAACGAGTTGGAAACGACCTCGTTGATGATCATTCCAAGCGGCAAAGCCTGCTCGCGATCCACGCTGAGCGGCTGCAGCTTGAGGTCGAGCACGACGGGCGTCTCATAGCCCGAGGCGATGTCGGTGATCAGTTTGGTGGCATAGGGCGCCACCTCGACGTGTTCGAACTGATCGTTCTGGTAGATCTGTTCGTGCACGGCGATCATCGCGGCAATCCGCCTCGTCATGTCGTCGCGAGCATCGACCGGCAAGGCCTGAAGCCGCACGAGCGCCAACACCGCCTGGAGATTGTTCTTCACCCGGTGATGAATTTCCCGCAGCAGGAAGCGGTTGCGCTCCACCGCCTGCTCCAGTTCTTCGTTGCGGACGGCAGTGCGATAGAGAAGGCGGTTGATCCAGAAGGCGCCGAGGACCAGCAGCGCCATCAACGGCAGCATGACCAGCGTGTCCGAAAAGAGATTGCGCCAGAACTGGTCTAGAACTTCCTGCCGCGCGATGGCCGCAAGGGCGATGAGCGGCCAGCCGGAGACCTTCCAGAAGGCGACGATACGGGCATGGCCGTCGATCGGCGAGGCCGGACTGTGGTAGAAGCCGGAGGGCATTTGGCGCGTCATCGGGTACCACGCGGTGGTACTGAGATCGATCGGGCGCGTAGTCGCCGGCCGTCGGGCGATCAGCCACCCGTCATCCCTGATGATCAGAATCGTAGAGTTCGGCCCGAGCCCCAAGGAGGCCCAGAAACCGTCCAGGCTCTCGTTCGGGATGGTAATGCTGGCGACGCCCCGGAAAATCCCGTCTCGTTCGATCCGTCGTGCAACGGTGAAGGATGGCTTGCCGGCACGTTCGTTGTCGAGCAGCCGGGTGAAGGCCAGCTCCTGGCCATCCCTCAACCTGCTGAAATATGCGCGCTCACTGTGATTGTCGGATACATTTCCAGGGGCATTGCCGCCGGCACTGGAAAAGCGGACCAGGCCGGTGTCATCCAGAAGCGAATATTGAAAACCCGCCGGCAGTTGCCCGACAGCCCGCGACAGGTCGGCCGCAAGGCCGGGCGAACCATCGATCGGCCTGTCTTCCACCTCGGTTCCGATGCGTCGCAGTGCCTGATCGCTTGCCTCGATCATCCACTCCAGATGGGCCGCGACCACATGCGCAGACGAGAGCGCGCGAGCTTCGCCTTCCTTCAGGGCAGTTCGGTAGTTTTCGAGGATGATAAGGCCGGCGACCGCCAGCAGGGCAACGGCGAACAAACCGGTCAGCAGGATCGGGAGGATGGGCCTCGTTGCACGGGCCGCGTGCGGCAAGACTGGTTTCACATCGTCACGCACAACCCGCTCCGGTTTCAGAGGTTCCCTCCTAGCAGGTTGGGTGCACCGGGGAAATGTCTTCCGATAAGGCGATACCAAAAACCTTCGCCCGCAACTTGGATGATGCGGGCGACTGTCAATTCGTATTCAGGGCTGCATGTTATTTCAATGCGCCGACCAGCAGGTCGCGGCCGTTTTCGATGGTGACCCAGCGCCCCGTGTTGAACGAGGCCTGACGCTTCAGGAAGGTGTAGGGCGTCGAGAACCAGGGCTTCACCTCGTTATCGAGGTTGTCGAGGATGAAATCCCCGTCGGACGTGCGCAATGTCAGGACCGCATGGCCTTCGCCGTCCGGCTTGCGGACGACGGTCATCAGGAGATCGGATAGGGCGAAGCCCTGCGCCGCGAGTTCCTTGCGCTTCTCGAGCGCAAAGTCCTCGCAATCGGCGAAATTGCTCGGATAGCTCCAGACCTCTTCGCGGCCGTAGACTTCCTTGTCCGTCTTGGCGATGTAACGAGCGTTGACAGCCCGGTTGATCTGACGAACCGTGGCCCAGCCCTTGGCGCTGACTTTGGGGGAAGGAGCGGAGCGGCTCTTGATCGAACATTCCGCCGCATATTTGTGACAGAATTCGTAATGGCCGATCGGCTGGGAAGTGACGGCGCCGGTGACCATTGCGGCCATTGGCCTTGGAGCCGGAACTGCAGCACTCACTGGTACAAGTACGCTAACTAGGATCACGGCTATGCGCCGCGCCTGCAAGGCTATCATCATGGACCCGTCCCTTCAAATCCTAATGAAACGTTAAGGGCGGAGGGGCGAAAGAGTCAATCAGCGAGTTTTGTTAACGGGTCATCGCTCGTATTATGGTTAAGGCTGCAACATTTTTGTCTCAGCCCAAAATTTAATCATTAAATATTAGGGCCGAGACTGCAGCCCGCAATTTTTCGATGTCCTGGGGCCTGGAAAGCCGGTGATCTCCGTCGCGGATCAGCGTCAGGACGACATCGTCGGCCGGCAGGAATTCAACAAGCTTCAATGCGTGGGCGTAAGGCACGTCCGGATCCTTCATGCCCTGCAGGATATGGACCGGGCAGCCGGTCTCTATAATCCCTGTCATGACCAGATTGCTGCGGCCGTCCTCTATGAGGGCGCGCGTGTAGATGTTGGGTTCCGGGCTGTATTCGGACCGCTCCTCGAGATAGCCGCGCTCGGCAAGCGACTGCCGTTCGGCTTCGGTGAGATTGGGCTCGATCAGTTCCGCCGTGAAATCCGGAGCCGGCGCGATCAGCACGATGCCGTCGACCTTCGCGGCCTTCTTGCGCTTCTTCAATTCTTGCACGAGGCGCAGCGCGATCCACCCGCCCATCGACGAGCCGACCAGGATGACGCGTTTCGGCTTGATGTCGTCAAGGACGGCGATTGCCTCTTCCAGCCAGCGCGAAATCGTTCCGTCACGGAAGGCGCCGCCGGAAGTGCCGTGGCCCGAGTAGTCGAACCGGATCGCCGCAAGCCCGAGTTCGCCGGCAAGCGCGTCGAGTTCGGCGGCTTTGGTGCCCGTCATGTCCGACCGGTAGCCGCCGAGCCAGACGAAGGCGGGACCCGCCTTTTTCCTGCGCGCGGCCCGGTGGATGATCGCGATATCCCGCGCAAGCGTTCCGGAGCCGACGGTGATCGTTTTGCGGGTGAGGCTGGCAGCGTCGGTCATGTTGGAATCCTGAGGTTTTGCCGCGCCTATAAAACAGATTCTTAGGCGTAGGACAGCAGGTGATTTTTTCGCGCGGCTATGCTATTGACTTCGCCGTAGCGATCACGACATTGCCGTCGGCCGCAAGCCGGACGCTCTCGATGTGTCGCTGCGGTGCCGAAACAATCTAGGAGAATACGACCATCCGCAGACCATTCAAAACCGATGCCCCTGTTAAGGACGGGCCGCGCTCCAACCGGGAAATTCGCATTCCCAAGGTCCAGCTTATCGATGCCGAAGGCCTGAACCTTGGTATCGTTCCGACCGAGCAGGCTCTCAAGATGGCTGAGGACGCCGGCCTCGATCTCGTCGAGATCTCGCCGAACACCGAGCCGCCAGTGTGCAAGATCCTCGACCTGGGCAAGCTGAAATATGCGAACCAGAAGAAAGCGGCAGAAGCCCGCAAGAAGCAGAAGATCGTCGAAATCAAAGAAATCAAGATGCGCCCCAACATCGACACGCATGACTATGACGTGAAGATGAAGGCGATGAACCGCTTCTTTGAAGAGGGCGACAAGGTCAAGGTGACGCTGAAGTTCCGCGGCCGCGAAATGGCCCACCAGGAACTTGGCATGAAGCTCCTGCTTCAGGTGAAGGACGACACCACGGAAATAGCCAAGGTGGAAGCCGAGCCGAAGCTTGAAGGCCGCCAGATGATGATGGTGCTGGCGCCGAAATAAGCGCCCACCATCTGCTTTTAGCGGATCAGCCGGCATTTCGGCCGGGCTTTTACCGCGTTTTTCTTTCCCATTGCGCTTTCGACCGACTGCGGTTATAAGCGCGCGTTCCGAACGGTCCGGCAGGGCATGCCGTGGCTGTTCTAAATGCTTGAAACCAGCATCGTCTGTGGTTTCGATACAAAACTGGAGTAGCAAAATGCCCAAGATGAAGACGAAATCGGCTGCCAAGAAGCGGTTCAAGATCACCGCGACCGGCAAAGTCGTTGCAGCCGCCGCTGGCAAGCGCCACGGCATGATCAAGCGGTCCAACAAGTTCATCCGCGATGCACGCGGAACGATGGTCCTTGCCGAACCCGATGGCAAGAAGGTTATCAAGAACTACCTGCCGAATGGTCTCTGAGACCCCTCGTCACTTTTGGATCAGTTAAGGAGATCATGACATGGCACGCGTAAAACGGGGCGTCACTTCCCGCGCCAAGCACACCAAGACTTTGAAGGCAGCCAAGGGCTTCTACGGCCGCCGCAAGAATACGATCCGGGCCGCCAAGGCTGCCGTCGATCGTTCGCGTCAGTTCGCCACGCGCGACCGTCGCGTCAAGAAGCGCAATTTCCGCGCCCTGTGGATCCAGCGTATCAACGCTGCCGTCCGCGAATCCGGCCTGACCTACGGCCGCTTCATCGACGGCCTCAACAAGGCCGGCATCGAAGTCGACCGCAAGGTTCTCTCCGACATGGCAATCCATGAGCCGGAAGCATTCGGTGCTCTGGTTGCTGCTGCCAAGAAGGCTCTTGATTACCTCAAGGAAGCCGGCACCACCAACGAGTTTGAAAGCGCGGTTCGTTAACCAGCGCTTCCCAAGCTTAATTAGCTCTACTGATTTTGGGAAACCCGCGCTGGTTACGGCTGGCGCGGGTTTTTCTTTTGCCCGTCACGTCCTCGCAATCCACCTCGCCGAGCATCAAACGGAAGAAATCATGTCCGATCTGGAAAACCTGAAAACTTCGCTTCTAGCGGAAATCGCCGCCGCCGGTGACGAGGCGGCGATCGAGGCCGTGCGCGTCGGCGCGCTTGGCAAGAAGGGCTCCGTCTCCGAGCTCTTGAAGACGCTGGGCTCGATGTCGGCGGAAGAGCGCCAGACCCGTGGCGCGGCGATCAACGCGCTGAAGAACGAGATCACCGACGCGATCACCGAGCGCAAGACAGTGCTGAAGGACGCGGCGATCGAGGCGCGCCTCAAGGCCGAGACAGTCGACGTCTCGCTGCCGGTGCGCTCCTCGCCCGCCGAGCGCGGCCGCATCCATCCGATCAGCCAGATCGTCGACGAGATCACCGCCATCTTCGGCGACATGGGCTTCTCGATCGCCGAAGGTCCGGACGTCGAGACCGACTACTACAATTTCACGGCGCTCAACTTCCCCGAAGGCCACCCGGCCCGCGAGATGCACGACACCTTCTTCTTCCAGCCGGACGAGAATGGCGAGCGCAAGGTCCTGCGCACCCACACCTCGCCGGTGCAGGTCCGCACCATGGAATCGCAGAAGCCGCCGATCCGCATCATCATTCCGGGCAAGACCTATCGCCAGGACAGCGACGCGACCCATTCGCCGATGTTCCACCAGGTCGAAGGCCTGGTCGTCGACCGCAAGTCGCATGTCGGCAACATGCGCTGGATCCTCGAGGAGTTCTGCAAGGCCTTCTTCGAGGTCGACAGCGTCACCATGCGCTTCCGCCCGTCCTTCTTCCCGTTCACCGAACCGAGCTTCGAAGTGGACATCCAGTGCGACCGTTCCGGCCCGATCGTCAAGTTCGGCGAGGGCACCGACTGGATGGAAATTTTGGGCTGCGGCATGGTGCACCCGAACGTGCTGCGCGCCGGCGGGCTCGACCCGGACGAGTTCCAGGGTTTTGCCTGGGGCATGGGGCTGGACCGCATCGCCATGCTGAAATACGGCATGCCGGACCTGCGCGACTTCTTCAACGCCGACGTCCGCTGGATGAACCACTACGGTTTCCGCCCGCTCGACATGCCGACGCTGTTCGGCGGGTTGAGCGCGTAAGGGAGAAACGACAATGAAATTCACACTCTCCTGGCTGAAGGATCATCTGGAAACGGATGCGACCCTCAATGAGATCTGCGAGCGCCTGACGGCGATCGGGCTTGAGGTCGAGGATGTCGATGACAAGGCGGCCTACAAGCCGTTCGTCATCGCCAGGGTCCTCTCTGCCGAAAAGCACCCGTCTGCGGACCGCCTCAAGGTGCTGATGGTCGATGCCGGCGACGGCAAGCCGGTGCAGGTCGTCTGCGGTGCGCCGAACGCGCGCGCCGGCCTGGTCGGCGCGTTTGCGAAACCCGGTACTTACGTTCCGGGGATCGACGTGACGTTGGCCGTCGGCAATATCCGCGGCGTCGAAAGCCATGGCATGATGTGCTCGGAAAAAGAGCTCGACATGTCGGACAATCACGACGGCATCATCGATCTGCCCGAGGATGCGCCGGTCGGCAGCCCGTTCGCTTCCTATGCCGGCCTCGACGATCCGGTCATCGAGATCAACCTGACGCCGAACCGTCCGGACTGCACCTCGATCCACGGCATCGCCCGCGATCTGGCGGCGTCGGGCCTCGGCTCGCTGAAGCCGCAGGCAAAGCCGGACTTCAGGACCGAAGGCGAGACCTCGGTCGGCCTCAAGATCGTGCTCGACGACGAGCGGCTCTGCCCCGGTTTCGGTCTGCGCCTCGTGCGCGGCGTCAGGAACGGGCCGAGCCCGCTCTGGATGCAGCAGCGGCTGAAAGCGATCGGTCTTCGCCCGATCAACGCGCTGGTCGACATCACCAATTTCATGACCTTCGACCACGGCCGGCCGATGCACGTCTTCGACGCCGCGAAGGTGAAGGGCGACCTGACGGTGCGGCGCGCATTGGACGGCGAGACGGTGCTGGCGCTCGATACCCGCGAATACAAGCTGAACCCCAATAACGTCGTCATATCAGACGACAATGGCGTCGAGTCGATCGGCGGCATCATGGGTGGCGAACATTCAGGCTGCGACGAAAATACCGTCGACGTGCTGATCGAATCGGCTCTGTGGGATCCGATCAACATCGCCAAGTCCGGCCGTTCGCTCGGCATCATCACCGATGCTCGCTATCGGTTCGAGCGCGGCGTCGATCCGGAATACATGGTTCCCGGCCTCGATCGCACCACCCAGCTGGTGCTGGAACTCTGCGGCGGCGTGGCCGCGCAAGCGAAAGTCGTCGGTTACAAAGGTTATCAGCCGAAGGTCGTCGATTTCCCCTATTCGGAAGTGAAGCGTCTCACCGGCCTCGAAGTCTCGACCGAGGAAAGCCGCCATATCCTGACGCGCCTCGGCTTCGTCGTTGAGGGTTCCGGCGACCGCGTCTCTGTGACCGTTCCGTCCTGGCGGCCGGATGTCGACGGCAAGGCCGATCTCGTCGAAGAGGTCATGCGCATCCATGGCGTCGACCAGATCAAGCCGGAGCCGATCGAGAAACTGTCGAGCGTCAATGGCAAGATCCTGACGACCCTGCAGATCCGCACCCGCACCGCCAAGCGGGCGCTTGCCTCGCGCGGCATGCTGGAAGCGGTCACCTGGTCGTTCATTCCGGAAGACCAGGCAAAGCTCTTCGGCGGCGGCGCCCGGGCACTGAAGCTCGCCAACCCGATTGCATCAGACATGTCCGACATGCGGCCGTCGCTGCTGCCGGGCCTGCTTTCGGCAGCGCAGCGCAATGCCGACAAGGGCTATGGTGACGTGGCGATCTTCGAAGTCTCCGGCACCTACGAAAACGACAGGCCGGAAGGCCAGCGCCGCGTCGCCGGCGGCATCCGCCGTGGCACGGCTTCCATCAACGGCACCGGCCGTCTCTGGTCGAACAACGCCAAGGGCGGCGGCAAGCCGGTCGATGTCTTCGACGCCAAGGCCGATGCGCTGGCGGTGCTCGAAGCCTGCGGCCTGCCGATGGGCAATGTGCAGATCGAGAAGGGCGCCCCGGAATGGTATCATCCGGGCCGCTCCGGCACGATCAAGATGGGTCCGAAAGTCGTCCTCGGTTATTTCGGCGAGTTCCACCCGAAGACGCTGGGCGCCCTGGACGTTTCCGGCGCGCTCTGCGGTTTCGAGGTCTTCCTCGATGCCATGCCCGAGCCGAAGAAGAAGGCGACGCGCACCAAGCCGCCGCTGGAGCTTTCACCCTTCCAGGTGGTCAAGCGCGACTTCGCTTTCGTGGTTTCGAGCGATGTGGAAGCCGGCGCGATCGTCAAGGCGGCGGTGACCGCCGACCGCAAGCTGATCACCGGCGTCAACGTCTTCGACGTGTTCGAGGGCGCGTCGCTCGGCGAAGGCAGGAAGTCGGTGGCGATCGAAGTGCTGATCCAGCCGGTCGAGCGCACGCTGACCGACGAGGATTTCGACACTCTGACCGGCAAGATCGTCGCCAATGTCGAGAAGACCACTGGCGGCACTTTGCGCGCCTGAAACGGGTGGCCGGAATCACCTCCGAAAGATAGCCTGCCTCACGGATGATGTGGGGCGGGCTTTTTGTTGGAGGAACGATGCGCACACCGGGATCGATGAAGGGGCTCGAGGAACTCGGCCGGGTGCGGCTGTCGAAGAATTTCTTCTTCCGCGATTTCCTGTTTTCGGAGATCGCCAATTTCTACGCCATCCCGAACATGCCGGAAGACCCGGACCTGGCAATCGAAGCTGGTCGGCACCTCTGCGAAGAGCTGCTGGAGCCGCTGCAGGCGACCTTCGGGCGGCTGCACCTGCGCTCCGGTTATCGTTGCGCCAAGGTCAACGAATTCGGCAACCGCAACAACCTCAACTGCTCCTCCAATGCCAACACGGCGGCAGACCATATCTGGGATCGGCGCGATGCCAAGGGTTTCATGGGCGCCACCGCTTGCGTCGTCTTCCCGTGGCTGATCGACAACTATCAGGACGAGGGCGATTGGCAGAAAATGGCCTGGTGGATCCACGATCATCTGCCCTACAGCTCCATCATGGTTTTCCCGAAACTCTGGGCCATGAACATCCAGTGGCATGAGAAGCCCGCCCGCCGAATCCGCAGTTTCGCCGAGCCGCGCGGCGTGCTCACCAAGATCGGCATGCCCAACAACGAAGGCGATCATTCCGAGCACTACATCGGGTTTCCAGCGCTTGAACGGTAAGCAATGGCTAACGGTTCAGGAATGCAGGTAATAGAGCTTGTTGACGATCACCCAGCGGCCGTCGATCTTCAGCAGCGAGAGGTAATCCGAAAACCGCATGCCGGCGAACTGGTCGACGACCTTGACGGTCGCGGCATCGCCGGTCACGTCGAGCGTTTCGATCTGGATCAGCGGCTGCGTGCCGGCGGGGGCTGCACCTTCAGAGGTGACCGCCCCGATGAAATCGTCAAGCGACAGCCACTCGACCGCCCCATCGTAATTGCCGATGATGCACGCCTTCGGATGAAACGCCTTCCGAAGCGCAGCCTCATGCGCAAATGTCATTCCGTCCACATAGAGATGGATCACGGCCTGAACGGCCCGTTCCTCGGACATCGATCTCCTCCCGTGTTAGCTTCATCATGCTAACACGGGAAGATGGAAATCCAAGGTTGCGTTAGCAAGGGCAAACTTAACGATTGGTCCAGGCCATGGCCTGTGCCGCATAGCGGGTGCCGGAGAATTTCTCCGGGGCCAGCAGGTCGCCGAGCGTCTTCAGCTCATCCGCCGACAGCGAAATCTCGGTGGCGGCGACGTTCTGTTCCAGATGCGGGATTTTTCGGGCACCGGGGATGGGGACGATGAAATCGCCCTGGGCGAGAACCCAGGCCAGCGCCAGCTGCGCGGCTGTCACACCCTTCTGGGCTGCCATATCCTCCAGCATCTTCACCAGGGCAGCATTGGCGGCCATGTTCTCGGCGCTGAAGCGCGGCAGCGTGTTGCGGAAATCGTCCGGACCAAAATCCTCCGGCTTCTGGATCTTGCCGGTGAGGAAACCGCGGCCGAGCGGGCTGAACGGCACGAAACCGATATCGAGTTCGCGGCAGGTATCGAGGATCTCGCCTTCCGGCTCGCGGGTCCAGAGCGAATATTCGCTCTGCAGGGCGGTGATCGGATGAACCGCATGGGCACGGCGAATGACGGCCGCACCCGCTTCGGAAAGCCCGAGCGCACGCACCTTGCCTTCCTTCACCAGTTCGGCCATCGCGCCCACCGTATCTTCGATCGGCACGTTCGGATCGACACGGTGCTGGTAGAACAGATCGATCACCTCGACGCCGAGGCGTTTCAGCGAGGCCTCGGCTACTTCGCGCACATGTTCCGGCCGGCTGTCGAGACCGGACATGGCCCGGGCATCGGATGCATTCGGATCGATCCTGAAGCCGAACTTGGTGGCGATGACAACCTTGTCACGGAAGGGTTTGAGGCCCTTGCCGAGCAGTTCCTCGTTCTTGAAAGGACCGTAGACTTCGGCCGTGTCGAAGAAATTGACGCCAAGATCCACGGCGCGGTGCAGCGTCCTGATCGCTTCCTGTTCGTCCTGGCCGCCGTAGCCGTGGCTCATGCCCATGCAGCCGAGACCGACGGCAGAGACGGTCAGTTCTTTTCCGAGCTTCCTCATTTTCATGAGAGCCTCCTTTGTGATCGCAGAATAACTGGCGGGCGCCCTGCAGCGCCCGCCGAATGGATCAGGCGCCGGCTTCGTTGAGCAGTTTCATTTGGTCAGCTGAAAGCGTCAGGTTGCCGGCCCCGATGATCGCGTCGAGCTGGCCGACGCTGGTGGCGCTGGCGATCGGCGCGGTGACGCCGCGGGTCTGGATCAGCCAGGCGAGAGCGATCGAGGCGGGCTCGGCATTGGTCTCGACCGAGATCTCGTCGAGGGCTGCCAGGATGCGCAGGCCCTTGTCATTGAGATAACCGAGCGCGCGTCCGCCGCGTGCCTTGCCTTCGGTATCGGCCTTGTCGCGATACTTGCCGGTGAGGAAACCGGAGGCGAGGCCGTAATAGTTGATGACGCCGATCTCTTCCTTGACGCAGAGATCCGCAAGCGGGCCTTCGAACGTATCGCGGTCATAGAGATTGTATTGCGGCTGCAGCACGTCGTAGCGGGGCAGTCCGGCTTTTTTGGCGGCGTCGAAGCTCTCCTGCAGCAGTCTGGCGTCGTAATTGGAGCAGCCGATCGCGCGGATCTTGCCCTGTTCCTTCAGCTTGGCGAAGGCGCCGAGCGTTTCCTCGTGGCTGACCGTGTCGTCCGGCCAGTGGGCGAGGTAGAGGTCGATATAGTCGGTCTGCAGGCGACGCAGGGAATTTTCGACCTCTTCGAGGATCCACTTGGCCGACAGGTCCTTCTTGCCCTGGCCCATGTCGGACCCGACCTTGGTGACGATGACCGCCTTGTCGCGCGAGATGCCGCCGCTCTTCAGCCATCTGCCGATGATCGTCTCGGACTCGCCGCCCACATGGCCGGGTACCCAGCGATTGTAGGAATCGGCCGTATCGACCGTGTTGAAGCCGGCATCGAAGAACCGGTCGAGGATGTCGAAGGACGTCCTCTCGTCGGCGGTCCAGCCGAACACGTTGCAGCCGAGAACGACGGGCGTAATGGAAAGGCCGGTTCGGCCGAGTGCGCGCAGCTCCATGATATTCCTCCAAAATTTTTTAAGTGAGTGGCTGAGCCTGGGAAAGGAGCCCGAGATTAGCCGATGTTCCGCCGCCGACCAGTCCCTATTTTGGGCGGACGATCACTTTTTCAAGCGCTGCATCCGGCGGGCCGTTGCGCGGTCCGTGGTAGGCCAATAAGGTGCGGCAACAATGCCATAGGGAGGCTCACATGCTGCGTTTCGGAATCCTGTCGACTGCCAGAATCGGTCATGAACAGGTGGTGCCGGCGATCCAGGACGCGGAAAACTGCGTCGTTACCGCCTTTGCCAGCCGCGATCTCGCCAAGGCGCGGGCGCTCGCCGACCGTTTCGGCGCCCCGCATGCCTTCGGTTCCTACGACGAGATGCTGGCCTCCGACGTCATCGACGCCGTCTACATTCCCCTGCCGTCCAGCCAGCATGTCGAATGGTCGATCAAGGCTGCCGAAGCCGGCAAGCACGTGCTGTCCGAAAAGCCGATAGCGATCAAGGCGAGCGAGATCGAAGAGCTGATCAAGGTGCGCGACCGCACCGGCAAGCTGATCTGCGAAGCGTTCATGGTCACTTACGCACCAGTGTGGCTGAAGGTGCGCGAACTCCTGAGCCAAAAGGCGATCGGCGAGCTGAAGCACGTGCAAGGCTCGTTCAGCTATTTCAACCGCGATCCGTCCAACATGCGCAACATCCCGGAACTCGGCGGCGGCGCCCTGCCGGATATCGGCGTCTATCCGACGATCACCACACGTTTCGTGACCGGCCAGGAGCCGCAGCGGGTGCAGGCGCGCGTAGAGCGCGATCCCGGTTTCGGCACGGATATCTATTCCAGCGTCAAGGCGGATTTCGGTTCGTTCGAGATGACCTTCTATATCGCGACCCAGATGGCCGCCCGCCAGCTGATGGTCTTCCACGGCACCGAGGGCTATATCGAGGTCAAGTCGCCCTTCAATGCCGGCCGCTGGGGCGCCGAGGAAATCGAGCTCACCAACCAGAACCACGCGGTGTCGCAGATCTTCCGCTTCCCGGACAGCCGGCAATACAAGCGCCAGGCGGAGGCCTTTGCAAAGGCTGCCAAGGGCGAACCGGTCGAAGTCGTGACGCTGGAGAATTCGCTGGCCAACCAGAAGTTCATCGACGCGATCTATCGCGCCGGCGGCCACGACGGCTGGGAAAAGGTCTAGTTCTGCCAGCGGCGGATGCGATATAGGCCGTAGCCACCGAAGATGAGTGTGCAGGCCCAGGAAAAGCCGAGATGCACGAGCGGCTGCACGTGCGGCGCGCGCGAAGCCAATACTGCAAAAATCCCGTAATTGAGGGCAAGGCCGACTGCAACGAGCGGCCAGAAACCCGGCTGGCGTACTTGGCCCCGGGCCGCGGGAACGATCCTGTGCAGGATCGGCGCGGCAACGAGGCCCGCGCCGAGCGATATCAGCCGGTCTATCAGCGTGCCGGCCTCGGTCGCCGTGGTCAGCAGCTGCAGCAACAGCGCATCGATGAAGACCAGCAGCGCGAGGAGAATGGCAAACCGGGCGCGGCTGGTCATCGCGCCGTCAGCCGTTGATCGCCAGCAGACCGGCAAAGATCAGCGCGGTCCCGAGCGCATATCGAAACGTCAGCGGCTCGCCGAAGAACAGTTGCGCCAGCAGCGGCACGAAGCAGAACGTCAGCCCCATGAAGGAATAGGCGAGCGTCAGCGGCACGGATTTCAGCACATAGATCCAGACGATCGTGCCGAATCCGTAAAGCGCCAGCGCCGCGATCAGCACCGGATTGGCGGCGAGCGCCGCGAGCCCGCGCAGCGAGAAGTCTCCGGCGGTGGAGCTGGTCATCTTGAACAGAACCTGCCCCATGGCGATCAGCAGGGGCGTTCCGAGAAGCCCGAGCCAGGTGATGGGGGAAAGCGAGGCGAACATGCGATATCCTCAGCCCGGCCGGTCTTCGCTGTAGAAGATGTCGCGGCCGATATCCTCGCAGACATAGACGTCCGGCACCGGATGCGCGGCGCGCAGGAAGGAATGCGGGTAGGCGAAGAAGTTGAAATGCGGGTTGAACGTGTAGCGGGATTCCCGTTCGCGCGGCACGACGATGATCAGCCGTCTTTTCGCGATCCTCCGCAGTTCCGCAATCGCCTTCTGATATTCCAGCACATGCTCGATCACATGGGTGCAGACCACCGTGTCGAATTCGCCGTCGGCAAACGGCAGGTCTTCGATCTTGGCCGCCACGTATTCGACGCCTTCGATGGCGGCCGCATCTTCGACGACGAAATCGACGCCGACGAGACGCTTGAGTTCGGGATGGGCGGCGCGGATATGGGTGAGCAGCGCGCCCGTGCCGCAACCGACGTCGCAGACGCTTGTCCCGGTGATCATGGAATTGATGCGCCGGATGCAGGCCGCCGAATTATCCGTGCCTTCATGGACGCGCGGATGGTTGCGGTAGAGGTCCGCATATTCCTCCGCGGTCAGGAAAGGCGCCCGCTCGCGAAAGCGGGCGAGGTGGCTGATATGGTCGCCCCAGACGCGCTTGGCGAGCCAGAGGAAAAGCGGCGAATCCCGCAGGATCGGCGGCAGCAGGTCCTCGATGACAAAGCGGATGCGATTGGTGGTTTCCCGGTTCATGCCGCTTTGGTCCTGCGCCGTTCGGGCTTGGCGGGCTTGGCGGGCGCCTGCGCGGGACCGGCCACATGGGCGCTGGCCGGCAGGCTCATATAGTGGATGCGGAGCTGTTCGGCGCGGGCGCGGGACACGGAATCGAGGATCAGCCCGGCGGTGAAGATTAAGAGCGACACCAGCATCAGCACCAGCGAGAAGACCCAGGTGGGCATACGCTCCACGAGGCCGGTCTGGAAATAGGCGACGAGGACGGGGGCCATGAAGACCAGGCTTGCCGCCATGAAGGCGCCGCTGATCAGCCCGAAAAAGGCGAACGGCCGCGTCTCCTTCATCAGCATGGCGAACATCCAAAGGATCCTGGCGCCGTCCTTGAAGGTCGAGAGCTTGGAATGCGAGCCTTCGGGGCGCCTTCCGTAGTCGAGTTCGATCTCGCAGACCGGCAGCTTCAGCAGCGAGGCATGCACCGACATCTCGGTCTCGATCTCGAAGCCGCCGGAGACGGCCGGAAAGCTCTTGACGAAACGGCGCGAGAAGGCGCGGTAACCGGAGAAGATGTCGGTGAAGTCGGAAGCGAACATCGTCCGGTAGAGGAAGTTGAACAGCCGGTTGCCGGCCGCATGACCTTGCCGCCCCGCATCCGCATGCACCCCGCGGCGGGTGCCGACCACCATGTCGGCGCGCTCGGTGAGCAGGGTGCGGACCAGTTCTTCCGCATCGTGGGGAGCATAGGTGCCGTCGCCGTCGGCCATGATGTAGACGTCCGCCTCGATGTCGGCGAACATGCGGCGCACCACATGGCCCTTGCCCTGCCGGCGCTCGCGCATCACCAGGGCACCCGCCAGCATGGCCTGGAGGGCTGTGCCATCCGTGGAATTGTTGTCGTAGACAAAGATCCGGGCACCCGGCAGCGCCTCCCGGAAGCCGCGCACCACGCCGGCGATGGTCATCGCTTCGTTGTAACAGGGCAGCAGGATGGCGATGTCGAAATGGCCGGTCAGGGCGTCGGTCATGTTGTTCACTCGATACACTGAAAACCGAACGCGGGAGTCTCCCGTGCCGCAGGCTTTACTATTTCTTGGGAAGGTTAAGGCTAGGTTTCCTCGACCCTCGAAACAGGCGAAAAGTCCGCACCAAGATGACGGAAAACATGGCAGACAGATCCTTATCGAGGGCGACAGACCAGGCTGCCGTGCCGCTCTTGTCGCAGCTTCTGCCGGCGGTTGCCCTTTACACGGTCATCGTCGCCATCGCGGCTCTCTCGTTTTTTCTTCCCGGTGCGACCGATTACGTCGGGGCCGACAACGACGACGTCATGCGGCTCGTCGAGGTTAGGGATTTTCTCGGCGGCCAGAACTGGTTCGATCTCACCCAGTACCGGCTCGGCCTCGAGGGCGGCACCTTGATGCATTGGTCTCGGTTGATCGATCTGCCGATCGCGCTGCTGATCCGGCTGTTTTCGCTCTTCCTCACCCCGGACAAGGCCGAGGCCGTCGTCGTCACGATCTGGCCTCTCCTTCTGGTGCCGCTTCTGCTCCTGCCGCTTGGCCTGGCTGTCCGCCGCTTGGCCGGTGTCGCGGCCATGCATATCGCGCTCGGCCTTGGAGCGCTCTTCGTCCTCGGCTGCGTCCGCTTCAAGCCCGGGTCCATCGACCATCACAACGTCCAGCTCATGCTTGTGATGTGGATCGCTGCCATGCTGGTCGATCCGCAACGGCGGGCATCGAGCTACGTCGTCGCTGCCATCGCCTGCGCGCTGGCACTGGCGATCGGTGTCGAAACGACGCCTTTTGTTGCCGTCGTCTGCGTCTGCGTCGCGCTTCAGTGGGTCTGGCATGGCCAACCGTTCTCCCGGCCGGCCCGCGCTTTCGGCCTGTCGCTGGCCCTCTCCGTCTCGGCGGTCTTTTTCCTGACGATACCGCCGCGCGCCTATGCGGTCGTCACCTGCGACAACTTTTCGCTCGGTTTCTATGCCCTTTCCGCGCTGGGAGGAGCGGCACTCTTCCTCCTCGCAAGCCTGCCGAAACAGCCCTCCCGCCTCGTCCGTATCGGCCTGGCCGGCATTACCGGCGGGCTCATCCTTTTGACGGCCCGCATCATCGCGCCGCAATGCCTTGCCGATCCGTTGAGCACGCTCGACCCGCTGCTGGTCGAGCTTTGGTTGAACGGCGTGACGGAGGCGCGCTCGTTTCTGGCCGAGGCCCAGACCGAACCGGAAATGGTGGGCGGGTTCTACGCCGTCGGGCTTTTTGCGATCGTCGTCTGCCTTGTCCGCAGCCTGAGGCGCGAAGAGACCGAACTGCATCTCGTGCTTCTCGCGCTGATCGGGGCGTCATGGGGGATCGCGCTGCTGCAGGTGCGCGGCGCCTTCTTTTCCAACATGCTGGCCATCCTGCCGTTGTCACTGCTGATCAGCGACCTGCGACGCGCCTCCGCGGCCGACCCCGGAAATCCCAGTGCCGCCTTTGCCTATGTCAGCGCGGTGCTAATGTCCGTTCCCGTCGTCTGGGCTTTGGGCGGCGTCCTTGCGGTACATGGCTGGAAACAGGCGGCCGACATGCGGACGCTTTCGAGGGCGGGCATTTCCAACGGCGAAGTCGGGGAGTGCGGCGATCCGGCGGATATGACGGCGTTGAACGCATTGCCTACCGGTGTCATAGTCGCACCCTCCAACAGCGGCGCCGACATCTTGCGCTTCACCCCTCATCGGGTGCTGTCGGCGCCCTATCATCGCAACCAGAAGGGCATGCTGACCGAACTTTATATCGGGATGGCCCAGCCGAGCGAGGCAAAAGCCTTCCTGAGGGGGGCCGACGTGACTGCGCTCGCCTTTTGCAAGACGGATCCGCAGACCGATGCCCTGATCCGGCGCAAGCCGGACGGGCTCTATGCCAACCTCGCTCGCGGTCAGGTGCCGGATTATCTCCAGCCGTTCGGACAACCGAGCAAGAGCGGCTTCCGCCTTTACAAGGTACTGCCGGACAGGAATTGATGGCGGGAAGTGCCCTTAGGCCACCTGGCGGCTCTGCAGGGCGAAAAGACCTGCAAGGAACGCAATCAAGCCGGCATTATAACCGAGAACGGCGATCAGAAGATTGAAATAGGACGCAGGCCCAGGCGATACGGCGGTCGCAAGCGCGAATGTCGCAGTGATCACGACAGCGATGAAAGCGGTCGAGAACACCGACCGCATCATGCCGACGCAAACGCCTATCGATACAGCGGTCAGGAAAAGCACGCGGATATCTCCTTATCGGCCTTCAGTGAAACTGAGCCTATTAGCGACTTGCTAATAAATGCTTTCGTTCCAGCGTGGCAGGCACTAATGCGCCACGCGATGGCTGTGATACGACCTGATTCGGTGCGGCTTGGCCATGTTCAATGGCTCTGGTCCTTGCCTGAAGCGCCGGCATTCACAAGATATGGCGTCAATGAACAAGGCAGTTCTTCGCCTCGCCAGACCAGCCGGACATGGTAGCCCGAAACCGGGCAGGTGAAGGCGACGACCTCGCCTTCGAATTCGGCCGTTTCGCCCGTCGGCTTGCGGATGATGCCGTCACCGGAGACGGCATCGAACTTAATGCCGATCTCGCCGAGCACGGACATCGCTTGCTGCCTGTCCTCGAAGCGCAGCAGCAAGGGTTCACGCCGCATTGCTGACCACCGTTCCCCTTAGACGAGCCCGGTGATCGCCACCGCCGTCGTGCCGGTCGCAAATACGCGGGTCACCCGCAACGGAAGCACGCCGCCGGCAGGTACGTTCGAAAGCGTCAGTGTTTCTCCGGACAGCATGCGGACGGACAGATGGCCCCCGGTGCCCACATAGAGCGCGCGCGTCGTCTCCGGCAGGTCGGCGCTGTCGCCGGGCGTGATCGCAAATCCGGAGGCGGCGGGGCCGGAGAGCGAGGCTTGAGTATTGGCGAAACGGTCTGGCATGGGCGAGATCTCCTTGAATATCGCTGCCCTTCATTGTCGCCCTCCTCTCTCCGGCGGGGAAAATACGAGGCCTTAAAAAGGCGCGTGCCGGAAGTTTCCTGCCTCTCCAGAGAAGGAAATGTGGCGTGTCCGGCAAAAGAAAAGATGCAGCGTCAAATACTTGGGCGCGCAGGAGCGAGCGGACAGGCGCTCACGCATCGCTGGAAAAGCCCGGCAAAACGGCAGGTTTGCAGGCGACGTCATCCCCGTTTCCGCTGTCTGGTACTGGTGAAATCGCCGCGCTCTTCCTTTAGAAGAGAAGGATGACCAGTTTGCTCGACAACGATTCGCCCACGAACCTCACCGAGTTTTCGGTGTCGGAACTGTCCGGCTCGATCAAGCGCACGGTAGAGAACGCGTTCGACCATGTGCGCGTACGTGGCGAAATCTCCGGTTATCGCGGCCAGCATTCCTCAGGCCACGCCTATTTCTCGCTGAAGGACGATCGCGCCCGGATCGACGCCGTGATCTGGAAGGGCACCTTCCCGCGCATCAAATTCCGCCCGGAAGAGGGCATGGAAGTGATAGCGACGGGCAAGATCACCACCTTCCCGGGCTCCTCGAAATATCAGATCGTCATCGAGAACCTGGAACCGGCAGGTGCGGGCGCGCTGATGGCGCTGCTCGAAGAACGTCGGAGGCGGCTAGGCGGCGAGGGCCTGTTCGACCAGAGCCGCAAGCGACCTCTTCCCTTCCTGCCGCAAGTGATAGGCGTCGTGACCTCGCCGACCGGCGCCGTCATCAGGGATATCCTGCATCGTATCGCCGACCGTTTTCCGGTGCATGTCATCGTCTGGCCGGTCAAGGTGCAGGGTGAAGGATCGGGCGATGAGGTCGCCAATGCGATCCGTGGCTTCAACGCGATGGCGCCGGGCGGCCCGATCAAGCGGCCGGACGTCCTGATCGTCGCGCGTGGTGGCGGCAGTCTTGAAGACCTCTGGAGCTTCAACGACGA
The DNA here is from genome assembly GCF_000732195.1 of Neorhizobium vignae. GTDB lineage: Bacteria > Pseudomonadota > Alphaproteobacteria > Rhizobiales > Rhizobiaceae > Neorhizobium > Neorhizobium vignae. The sequence continues at coordinate 191,281 of NZ_JNNU01000004.1, read as the reverse complement.
GGCGGTAGTGCGCGCCGCGGCGGACAGCCAAATCCCGCTGATCTCGGCTGTCGGCCACGAGACCGACTGGACGCTGATCGACCACGCCGCCGATGTCCGCGCGCCAACCCCGACGGGTGCCGCCGAAATGGCGGTGCCGGTCAAGGCGGACATGGAAGCGCAGGTCGCCAATCTGACGGCCCGCCTGCGGGGTGCCGCCAGTCGGCAGATGGACCTGCGCCGCCAGTCGGTGCGGGCGCTGGTCCGCGCGCTGCCCTCCATCGACCAGTTGCTGGCTTTGCCGCGCCGTCGTTTCGACGAGGCGGCGGCTGGTCTCGGCCGCGGGCTGGAGCGCACGACGGTGGTCAAGCGCCGCAGTTTCGAGCGGGCATCGTCGGGACTGCGTCTTGAACTGCTGACCAACCGCCTTGTCCAGCAGCGGCAATTGCTGGCCGACCGTCTGACGCGCAGCGACCGTTGCCTGGAGCGGCAATTGCTGAAGGAGAACAATCGTGTCGCCAGGGCCGGCGTCTCGCTTTCGGCGCTGCCCGCAAGATTGCTCGGCCAGTTGCAGCGCGAGCGCCAGCATCTCGCGTCGATGGCCCGCCATGCGGATACGGCGATCTCGCACACGCTTATCCGCAGCCGCGCGGCAATCACCGCGCAGGATCGCGTTCTGCAATCGCTCTCCTACAAGAACGTGCTGAAGCGCGGCTTTGCCGTGGTACGCGGCGAGGACGACCGGCCGCTGACGCGCGCCGCCGGCATTGGCGAAGGGCAGGCGATTTCCGTGGAATTCGCCGACGGCCGGATTGCGGCGATGACGGGCGAGGGTGGCGATCCTGCTGTTCCGTCCGCTGTGTCATCCCAGCCCAGGAAGCGACCGGCGAAACCGGAGCCGCCGGGAGGCGCGCCAAAACAGGGCACGCTCTTCTGATGCATTTGCTCCTGGTGCTTGCCCATCCGCTGCCGGAGAGTTTCGCGCATTCGGTCGCTCGCACCGTTCGCGAGACACTGGAAGGGCAGGGTCACAGCGTCGACCTCCTCGATCTTCATGCCGAGAATTTTGATCCGCGGCTGACGGAAAAGGAGCGGCGCGGTTATTTCGAAGTGCCCTATGACACGTCGGGGGTCGCGGATCTCGTGATGCGGCTGCAGAAGGCCGAGGCGCTGGTGTTCGTCTTCCCGCAATGGTGGTTCAATCTGCCGGCGGTGCTGAAGGGTTTCTTCGATCGGGTGTTCGCGCCAGGCGTCGCCTTCCGCCACGACAAGGCGGGCGGACGGATCGTCCCGCTGCTCACCAACATTCGCCATTTCTGGGTCTTCACCACCACAGGTTCGCCCTGGTGGGTGGTGAAGTTCTACATGGGCGATCCCGTGCGCCGACAGCTCAAGCGCGGCATCGCTGTCTTCTGCAACAGAAAAGCCGAATTCCGCATGCTGGCGCTGCACGACATGGACCGCGCCACGGATGACAAGCGCCGGCGGCATCTGGAGCGTGTGAAGGCCACGCTCCAGAAGTTAAGGTGAGGATCAGGCCCACTCACCCTTGCGCATCACCGGCACCTTCGAGCCGTCGGCGCGGACGCCGTCGATGTCGACCTTGTCGGAACCGATCATCCAGTCGATGTGGATCAGGCTCGAATTGCCGCCCTGGGCCTTGATCTGCTCCTGGCTCAAGGATGCACCGTCGAGGAAGCATTTCGAATAGCACTGACCAAGCGCGATGTGGCAGGAGGCGTTTTCGTCGAACAGGGTGTTGTAGAACAGGATGCCGCTTTTGGAGATCGGCGAGGAATGCGGCACCAGTGCCACTTCGCCGAGCCGGCAGGCGCCTTCGTCCGTATCCAGAACCTTGTTCAGCACTTCCTCGCCTTTCGAAGCCTTGGCCTCGACGATCCGGCCGCCTTCGAACTTCACCTGGATATTGTCGATCAGCGTGCCCTGGTGCGACAGCGGCTTGGTGCTGGAGACATGGCCTTCCACCTTCAGCGCATGCGGCGTGGTGAAGACCTCTTCGGTCGGGATGTTCGGGTTGCAGGTAATGCCGTTCTTGGCTGTCGAGGCGCCGCCATGCCATTCGTGGCCGTCGGCGAGCCCGACCGTCAGATCGGTGCCCGGGCCGGTGAAGTGGAGCGCGGAAAAGCGCTCGCCATTGAGCCATGTCGAACGCTTCTTGAGATTGCCGTTATGTTCGGCCCAGGCCGCGATCGGATCGGCGAGATCGACGCGCGAGGCGGCGAAGATCGCGTCCGCCAGCTTGCCGACTGCGACGTCTTCCGGGACATCCGGGAAGACCTGCCGCGCCCAGGAGGGGTTGGGATAGGACACGATGTTCCAGTTGATGTCGAAATTGGCGATCTTTTCGAGCGCCGGCTTGTAGGCCATGGAATTGGCCTTGTTGGCGCGCGCCACCTTGGACGGGTCCTGGCCGGAGAGCATCATCGGGTTGTCGCCGGAGATGGCAAGCCGCGCGGCGCCGTTGGCATAGGCCTTGGCCATGCCCTCGTAGAGCCAGTCCGACGCCTTGTCGAAGCTTGCATCGGGCGCGTATTCATAGCGCGCGAGCGTCGTCTCTTCGTCGGAATAGAAGGTCGAGACGATGCCGGCGCCGGCGATATACGCGTATTTCGTGAGGAGCCGCACGAGCGGCAGGGCGGCGAGCGGTGCCGTGATCACCAGATCCTGTCCCTTCTCGAGGCGCAAGCCCACCTTGATGGCGACTTCCGCCAGCTTTTCGAGTTTTTGAGGATCGACGACGGTTTGAAAATTCGGCACGATTGTCATGTTGGACCTCACCTGATTTCTGCATCGAAGAGACTTAAAGAGGTTTGGGGCAAAATTGAAGCTGAGGGAACCATGTTCATGAAAACCGCCTTGCTGTGTGCCGGTCTGTTCGGCGCCTCGGCTTCTGCCGGTCTCTCGGCCGACTTTGCGGCGACGATGTTCGATCATCAGGTCGTCATCGCATCCGATGACGATGAGGAGAAACTGACGATCGACGGCAGGCAAGTCCATTCCAACCGGTTCCTGCTGATCGACAATGTTGGTCTGGTCGCAGGTGTACCCTTCGTCGTGGTGGTGAGTTCGGACGGCGGCAACGCCTGCCCGGGTTCGCCTCTGATCGTCTCGTTCCCGCCGGGTGGGGAGCCGCGCGTCGATGAGCCGATAGACGATTGCCGCGGTGCCGCCTCGATCACCGTGCAGGACGACGACCATCTTCTCCTTGCGACGCAGGCGGTTGCCGGCCAGCCGAGCCTGCGCTGGATCTGGACGCCTGAAAAAGGCTTCGCCGAGGCTGGCAAGGTCGCCTTCCAGCCGAATGCGACGATGGGGTGGGACGACATGAAAAAGGCGCAGCATCCGTCCGACCTCCTCGGCATCGGGCCGATTGCCGAGGCGGCAAACGCGATGCTCGGCGAGCATAGGCAGGAGTTCGAGAGTTCCATCACCGGGCCCGGCAGCGGTGCGTTCAAGAACGGCTTCTACATCGGCGAAGCCTGCACGCCGCATATGTGCACCGAGGCTGAGGCATTGATCGCCGCCGACAATTCGGCGAGAAAGCTCTATCTCGCCTGGAAGCCCGCGGGCAAGAAGATCATACTGCGTCCAGCGGTCCGCAGATGGCCGGCACCGGCGCTGGCCGCGCTCAAGCAATGGTCGGCAAAGTGGCCGTGAAGGTGGGACAAAGCCCCTTCAGAGCAACAGCGCCGCTCTGACCGCGGCGATGTTGCTGGCATGAACTTCCTCGTAGGGCGCGAAATAGAGCACTTGGCCCGAGGCGATTTCCTCCTCGACGAATGATTTCAAGGAAGGATCGATATCCTGACCAGCGGCGATTGCGCCTGCCATGTGGCGCAGGTAGGCGCGGTTGGCCTCGATGAGGTCCGGCCCATAACCGCCTGAGGCAATCCGCTCTGCATCGCCATGCGCCGGCAGGATTTTTGCGATCGGCCAGGAGGCCATCCGGGCGAGCTCGGCGATATGCGTGCCGATCTCGGCGGCTTCCGAAATATAGGTCACGGTGTCTTCCAGGGTGTCGCCGGCGAGCAGAAGCCGTTCGTCCGGCATCCAGACCACGTTGCCGTCGGCGCTGTGGATGGCGAAATGGTGCAGTTCGATCCGGCGGCGCCCGACGGTCAGCTCCAGCCGGCCGTCGAACAGGGTGGTCGGCAAAACGAGCGGCGAGATCGGCGGGTTGGCGCTCTCGATCTTCTCTCGGTTTTCGTTCAGCTTCTCGGCCGTGAGCGTCAGCGCGATGATTTCGCAATCGGAAAAGATCGCGTTCCCGGCAATATGATCCTTGTGCCAGTGACTGAGCACCACGCGAATCTTCGTGACGCCGAGCCCCTCCAGATGGGTGCGGATCGCCTTGGCGTGGTCGAGCGAGATATGCGTATCATAGACCAGCGCCTCGTCCCGATCGACGATCGCATAGGAGGCGACGCCGAGCGAATAGGCGCCGTCGTCCAGCCAGTTCGCGGTTTTCGCATGGAGCCGCTTGCCCGATATTCGGCCGTCATAATAGGCGAAGATGCCGGGATAGGGTTCGAGAATCCGAAGCGTCGAGGTCATCTCACTCATGATTTCATGCCACCAGCGGTGCTGCGACCGCCTTCAGTGCATCGCGGGCCGCCTTCGGGTCCAGCCGCACCTGCAATCCGCGCTGGCCGCCATTGATGAAGACATGCGGTTCGTCGAGCGCGGTGATCTCGATCGCCGTCGGAACGAGCTTCTTCTGACCGAAGGGGCTGATGCCGCCGACATGATAGCCGGTTGCCCGTTCCGCATCGGCGGGCTTCATCATGTTCGCAGATTTGCCACCGAATGCGGCCGCGAGCTTCTTCATCGAAACCTCGTGGTCCGACGGCACCACGACGCAGACCGCTTTGCCGTCCACCTCCGCCATCAGCGTCTTCAAGACACGACGGGGCTCCTCGCCGATCGCCTCCGCCGCCTGCATGCCGATCCGGTCCGCAGTCGGATCGTATTCGTAGGTGACGGTGGCGAAGGCGACGCCAGCCCTTTCGAGCATCTGGGTGGCACGGGTTGTCTTGGACATGGATGAATCCTGGTTTCAGATACCGGCAAAAGCCTCTTCATAAACCTCCGGCTTGAAACCGACGATCAGCTTTCCGTCCGCCTCCAGGACAGGCCGCTTGATCATCGAGGGCTGGGCGAGCATCAGCGTGATCGCCTTCTCACGGTCGAGGTTCGTCTTGTCGGCTTCGTCGAGTTTCTTGAAGGTGGTGCCGGTGCGGTTGAGCACGATCTCCCAGCCGGCGCGATCCGTCCAGGTATCCAGATGTGCGCGGTCGATACCTTCGGCCTTGTAGTCGTGAAAAGTGTAAGTGACGCCCTTGTGGTCGAGCCAGTCGCGTGCCTTTTTCATCGTGTCGCAGTTCTTGATGCCGTAGATCGTGATTGCCATCGAAGCCTCTTCATTCGGGCTCGACCGATACCAAGGGCACCCCTTGCCGTGCAAGCCTTTCGGCGTGGTTAACGGTTGTTATGTGACAGTTGCATGGCTCCCCTGTCCCGTTGTGCATTGCACAAAAACAGCACAGGCATCATATTTTAGCAGAATGAAAAAGGAGAGTTTCACATGTCCGTACAGAAGAAGATCCGTGGCAGCGCCATTGGCCGCGCCTTCGCAGTTATGAGCGCCGCAATCTCGGTTTCGGCTGCCGTGGAAAACCACCGCCGCCCGAGCAACCGCGACCTGACCACCCTTGGCATCGACCCGAAGGCTTTCGATCGTCTCGGCTGATCCGTCTTTCCCGGCCTTGCGTGGGCTGGGAAAGGGCTTTGTATCTCAGCCTTAAGTATAAGGCTTTGCGGAGTACCCGCGGAAACTGTCCGTTAACCATGCCATCCTATATTCTCCTAATATTCCGGGAGGTGTGGATTTGGTCGGGCAGGTTGTCAGGGAAGAAGCGCCGTCGGGGCCGGTATCTGTCGACGGCGATGGGTTGAAGCGGTCCGTCGCCAAGCTGGCGAACGAAGCCTCCGCGCTCGGCCTCCATCTGGTCGACATTGCAGGTGCTATCCAGGATACGGCTGCGCAATCCTCCGCACACGCGACACTGCTTGGCCGCCTGACGCAGTCAGCGCAATCGATCGCGGACGCCAATGGCCACGTTGCCCGCTCCCTCCAGGAATCCGACAAGCTGACGGCGAACGCGCGTAAGGTGCTCGGCGAGCAGGCTGAGCAGCTTTCCGGCTCGATCACCGCTATCGATCACATGGTCCATGCGTCCCAGGAAATCGGCGCCGAGATCAAGCTGTTTTCCGCGGCACTCGGAGACGTTGGACGTTTGGCAGATGCGATCGGCATGATTGCCCGGCAGACGAACCTTCTGGCATTGAATGCCGCAATCGAAGCGGCGCGTGCGGGCGAAGCCGGCAAGGGTTTTGCCGTGGTTGCCGCGGAGGTACGCGCGCTGTCGCTGCAAACCTCCCAGACGACAAGTTCGATCCAGACCACGCTCGATCAGTTGAACAGCCGCATCGACAAGCTGGTAATGGCCGGCGAAGGTGCCAGCCAGTCGGCCGAGGGCGTCAAGACGACTGCGATGAAGGTTCAGGGCTCATTCAAGGGCGTCGAAGGCGTCATGACTCAGATCCTCGACAAGGCATCTTCGCTCGCCGGAACGACCGAAACGGTCGACAGGCAATGCGGCGAATTTGCCTCGTCGATTGCGTCCGCGGCCAGCGCGATCCTGAAATCCAATGATCAGTTGCAGCAGACCTCGTCCCGCGTCGGAGAGGTGGTGACGATTTCCGAGCGGATGATCCAGACGACGGCGAGTGCCGGCATAGAGACCCCGGACACTCCCCACATCCGTGCGGTCATGGCCTATGCCGCCGAGGTTTCCTCCGCCTTCGAGGCAGGCGTAAAGTCGGGACGCATCGATCTCGGCGCATTGTTCGACCGGCAATATGTTGCGATCCCCGGCAGCGATCCTGTCCAGTACATGACGCGCTTTACCGAATTTACCGATACCGTGCTGCCGCCTATCCAGGAACGGGCGGCCGAAAGCGACCCGCAGGTCGCGTTCTGCGCCGCCATAGATGAAAACGGCTACCTGCCGACCCACAACCGAAAATTCTCGCAGCGCCAGCGTCCGGGCGACGTGACATGGAATACGGCCAACTGCCGCAACCGGCGCATCTTCAACGACCGCGTGGGCTTGGCGGCCGGCCGTAACAAGGAGCCCTTCCTGCTGCAGACCTACCGCCGCGACATGGGGGGCGGTGAATTTGTGCTGATGAAGGACATTTCCGCCCCGATCACCGTCAACGGGCGCCATTGGGGCGGTCTGCGGCTCGCCATCAAGGTTTGATATCGGGAGACAGCTTCGGTCATCCCGCGTAGGCCGCGTCCAGCGTGGCAATATCGATCTTCCTCATCGAGAACATGGCCTGCATGACGCGATGGGCGCGGGTGCTATCGCTGTCCGTCAGCATTTTAGGCATCCTGGTGTAGGTGACCTGCCAGATCAGCCCGAAACGATCCGTCAGCCAGCCGCAAGGCTGTTGCTGGCCGCCCTCGACGAGCTTGTCGTAATAATGGTCGATCTCGTCCTGCGTCTCGCAATGGACAAGGAAGGAAACAGCGCCGTTGAACTTCGCCCAGGGTCCGCCGTTGATCGCCGCGAAATTCTGGCCCTCAAGCTCGAAGCTCATCGCCATCACCGAACCCTTGAGCCCGGGACCGGCATCGCCAAAACGCGAGACATCGGTGATCCTCGAATCCTCGAATACCGATATGTAGAAATTGACGGCTTCTTCCGCGTTGTTATCGAACCAGAGATGCGGAACGATCTTATGCCTCTGGATGGCCATTGTTCTCTCCTCAAATGGGCGACCGTCCATAGGACGCTCAGGCGCCCGCCAATCCGACTCGCCTGGCAAAATTCTTTCAGATCATCATGCGGAGCTGTTCCGGCCGCGTCGGATAGGCAGGAGCATTCGGATCGAAGCTCCATCTTCCGAATTCCTCGTGCCGCGTCTCGCCGCAATGGCTGTAGACCAGCATGAACTCGCCGGCGATCCAGGCATAATTCCGCTCGATGGGCATGGGTTCTATGCGCCCGCAGCCATAGATCAGCGTGACATGCGGAGTAGTGTCCGCCATCCAGGAGTTCGGAAGGTTGTGACGGGCGAGAGCGCGGCGCAGCATCTGCGCGAACTGGACGACCACCGGGTTGCCCCTGGCGCGATAGAGGGCGAGATGACGCTTGCCTCCGAACAGGGCGCTGCTGTCGAGCGTGATCGGGACAGGTCTCGCCTGGAGGCTGGCTGCGACCATTTTGGTTGCCTCGATAAGCGGCGTTGGCGGCTCTTCGAACTGTTCCATGCAGAGCAGGCTCATATGGAGAAGCTCGGCGGGATAGGCATCGCGGGTATTCTCGTTCGCGGCGTGGATCATTGCGTCGTCATGCATGACGAGACCGACGGGAGCGGACGGCTTGAGCACGAACATGAGCTTGCTCTTGCGTCGGGCAGGCGGGGCCTTTTTCGAAAGCCAGCCTTCGCCAAAGGGGAGCGAAGGCTGGCCGGCGTGCTTGCGCAAGCTCATCTTGCTACCGTCATAGTAATGCGACCTCATGCCGTTGAACGAAATCTAGCGGGGCTCATTGGATGAGTAAAGAACAAATGCGGAACAATTGCAATCATGGTTAATTCGCAAGCCGGTCCGGCAACGGCTTTAATTGATAGGCCTGCCGGAAAAAGTTGTCGGCGGCAGCCTGATCCTGGGAGAAGTTGCGGGCTTCCCAGATCTTGCCGTCCTTTATGCGGAAGGCGAGCACCCCGAGCGCCAGGTGCGATATCCCAAAGCGTCCGCTGCCGTCAGTCGCGCTCTTCCAGCCAACAACAGTTATGTGAGAACTTCGCTCTCGCAGGCAAGAAACGGGTTGAATCCCTGGGTCCAAGGTACGAGTTTAAGGTCAATCGCAATGCGGAGGTTTCCTCATGACAACGCATCAATACCTGATTTTTCAAACCACAGCCGGCTTCTGCGGCATTGCCTGGAATGAGGTCGGTATCACTCGTTTCCAGCTCCCGACCAAAAGCGCGGATTCGACCGAGAAGTTGCTGCTGCGCCGGCTGTCTGAAGCCGAGCCGGGCACGCCGCCGGCCGAGGTTCTGGAAGCTGTCGATGCCGTGAAGCGTTATTTTGCAGGCGAGGAAGTCGATTTCTCGAGGGTCAAAATCGATCTCGAAGGCCAAGACGATTTCTTCAAGCAGATTTATGCCGCCGCCCGTCGGATCGGCTGGGGCCACACGACGACCTATGGCGCGATCGCCAGAGAACTCGGCGCCGGTCCTGAGGCCGCCCGCGACGTCGGCCAGGCGATGGCGAAAAACCCCGTGGCGCTGATCATCCCATGTCACCGCGTGCTTGCCGCCGGTGGCAAGATCGGCGGGTTCTCGGCTCCAGGCGGTTCGACTTCAAAGACGCGCATGCTGGAACTCGAAGGCGTGCGACTGACACCGCCGGAGCCCGCACAGCAATCCCTGGGGTTCTGATCGTCTCAGCATGTCAGAAATTTGCAGGGCGACAATCCGCCCTCCTGCCGCCACCATGGCGATCAGGCCCCGCCGCTTTTCGACGAAATGACGGATGTCCTTCCCATAACGGCGCAGCAGCCAGGCGAGCAGGAGGAAACGGGCGCCGCGGGTGGCAATCGCCGAAATCACGAACAGGCCGAGATTGACCTGCGCCACACCGGACAGGGTCGTCACCGCCTTGATCGGAGCGGCTCCACGTCGCCGTTCATGCGGACGTCGATGTCGGGTGGCGCGTCACGAGATCATGGGAGACGGTGTCGATGATTTCGCCGGAAAGCTTCGGATCGGGCACGGCGCGGGAGAGGACAATCGATCCGATCATCTCGGCAAGTGCGGCGATCGCTGTACTCCGTTTCTCTGTCGGGTCGCGTCCTGGGACGAGCGCGGTGAGAAGCTCGATATAGTTACCGACGATGTTGCCGAACAATTCCCGTAGCGCCGGATCGTCGTGCCGTGCCGCGTCGGCAGCCAGCGACGCCAGGCTGCATCCGTGCCCCGGGTCATCCCGGTGATAGTCCGAAACGTAGTGGCGTACGAGCGCCTGCAGGGGATCATCGCTACCGGTTATATGACGCGCCAGATCCTCGCTCATGTCGTCATAGGCGCGCTTGACGGCCTGAACGACGAGGTCGTCCTTCGACTTGAACTGTCGGTAAAAACCTCCGTGGGTGAGCCCGGCCGCCTTCATCAGGTCGACAAGGCCAATCCCATCGATCCCTCGTTCGCGGAAGAGCCTTGCGGCGGTATCGATCACCCGCTCGCGATTCTGCTCGACCGTCTCCTTGCTTACCTTCACGACCGTATTCCCTCGTTAATGATGATGCCTGGCATACAAGCACAGGGGGCCTTTTTCATCAGCTCCCGGCACCATCCGAAACAGTGCTTGACAATGATTATGATAGTAATCATAACTCACCAATGATGTCGAGCATAATCATTGTAGCAGAAAAGGGAATCCAGGGATGGTAGAGGGTCAATCGCGGGCGGCAGGTGAAAAGGTCGCGCTGATCACAGGCGCATCGGGTGGCATAGGGTTTGCGGCCGGGGTCGCACTCATCCGCGCGGGATATCGGGTGTTCGGCACCAGCCGTCAGGCCGCGACCAATGAGGTGCGCGAGGGCATTCATATGCTGCGCTGTGACGTCACCGACGATGAATCCGTCAAGCAGCTGGTTCAGGACGTCATCGGGCTTGCAGGCCGGATCGACGTGCTCGTCAACAATGCTGGCCGCAGCCTGATCGGTGCCGCCGAAGAATCATCGATCGCTCAGGCGCAAAGCCTGTTCGACATCAATGTCTACGGCATCCTTCGCGCCACCAACGCAGTGCTGCCGATCATGCGCAAGCAGCGCAGCGGTCGGATCATCAATATCAGTTCCGTGGCCGGTTTCCTGCCCGGACCCTATACGGCTCTCTACAACGCCACCAAACACGCCGTGGAAGGCTATTCCGAATCGCTCGATCACGAGCTTCGCACGTTCGGAATTCGCGTCTCCCTGGTCGAACCCGTCTTCACCCGCACGGGGCTGGGAGATCATGGGGACCAACCCGACCAAATCCTGAATGTCTACGACAAGGGGCGGGCAGCGGCGAATGCGACCTGGCGCAACGGCATCGCGAATGGTGATCCCGTGGAAGCCGTGGCCGACAAGGTGGTGCTCGCCGCCACCGAAAAGGAGCCGAGCATTCGCTACACGCCCGGAAAAACGGCAGGCCGTCTCCGCCTCATGCGGCGTTTCGTCCCCGAGAAGATGTTCGACAAGAGCTTCCGCAAGCAGATGGGCGTGGCCGACTGATCTCTCAAATCGTGGCACGCCGAAACAAGCAGGCGCGTGCCTTCACCCGAGGAGCGAAAGAATGAAATACTATTTGTGCAAATATATTCCGCCGCGTACGGATTTTCTGGCGACGATGACCGCCGACGAGAAAGACTGGATGAAGCAGCACGGTGCGTTCCTGGACGACCTGCTCGAAAAGGGGCAGATCGTCGCGCACGGCCCCGTGATGGACCCGAGCGGTGGGTATGGTGTGTCGCTCTACCAGATCGCCGATGATCTGGACATCGGGGCGATCACGTCGGAAGACCCCATCGTGAAGCACGGCGCCGGTCACTACGAGCATCATCCGATGCTCCACCTGAAGGCGCGCGGCTGACATCCCTGCTGCGACGCGCCGCCGATAATCGTCGGGCGCGGATATGACGGGGGACAATGGCGGTCCGGCGGCAAAATCACCGCCGAAGCTATTGCCCGCCTTCCGTCATTCCCACTCGATCGTGCCGGGCGGCTTCGAGGTCACGTCATAAACGACGCGGTTGATGCCGCGGACTTCGTTGATGATGCGGGTCGCGGTGCGGCCGAGGAAGTTCATGTCGTAGGGATAGAAATCCGCCGTCATGCCATCGACCGAGGTGACGGCGCGGAGTGCACAGACGAAGTCGTAGGTGCGGTAATCGCCCATGACGCCGACGGTCTGCACCGGCAGGAGCACGGCGAAAGCCTGCCAGATCGTGTCGTAGAGGCCGGCCTTGCGGATTTCGTCGAGATAGATCGCATCCGCCTTGCGCAGGATGTCGAGCTTTTCGCGGGTGACGCCGCCCGGGCAGCGGATCGCGAGGCCCGGACCGGGGAAGGGATGGCGGCCGATGAAGCTTTCCGGCAGGCCGAGTTCGCGGCCGAGCGCTCGCACTTCGTCCTTGAAGAGCTCGCGCAGCGGCTCGACCAGCTTCATGTTCATCCGCTCGGGCAGGCCGCCGACATTGTGGTGGCTCTTGATGGTGACCGAAGGTCCGCCGGAGAAGGAGACGCTTTCGATCACGTCCGGATAGAGCGTGCCCTGGGCGAGGAAGGCCGGAGAGCCCTTGCCGTCGGCGGCGATCTTGGCAGCTTCCGCCTCGAACACCTCGATGAACAGCCGGCCGATCGTCTTGCGCTTCACTTCCGGGTCAGTGACGCCCTCGAGTTGGCCGAGGAACAGATCGGAAGCGTCCACATGGACAAGCGGAATATTGTAATGGTCGCGGAACATGCCGACGACCTGCTCGGTCTCGCCCATCCGCATCAGGCCGTGGTCGACATAGATGCAGGTCAGCTGGTCGCCGATCGCCTCGTGGATCAGCACGGCCGCGACGGAGGAATCGACGCCGCCGGAAAGGCCGCAGATCACCCGTTCCTTGCCGACCTGTTCGCGGATCTTGCGGATCATCTCGGCGCGATAGGCCGCCATCGTCCAGTCGGACTTCAGGCCGACGATCTTGTGCACGAAATTGGAGAGCAGCTTGGCGCCGTCGGGCGTATGCACCACTTCCGGATGGAACATGGTGGTGTAATAGTGCCGGCTCTCGTCGGCAGCGATCGCGAAGGGCGCATTCTCCGAAGTCGCGATGACTTCGAAACCTTCCGGAAGCTGGGTGACGCGGTCGCCATGGCTCATCCAGACAGGATAGCGGCCGCCGACCTCCCAGAAACCTTCGAACAGCGGGCTCTTGGCCTTGATCTCCACGTCGGCGCGGCCAAATTCGGCTGCATGCCCGCCTTCGACGACACCGCCGAGCTGGGTTGCCAGCGTCTGCTGGCCGTAACAGATGCCGAGGATCGGAACGCCGCTGTCGAACACCGCCTGCGGAGCGCGGGGGCTGCCTTCGGTCGTCACCGAGGCCGGGCCGCCGGAGAAGATCACGCCCTTGGGCTGAAGTTTCTCGAACGCGGCGCTCGCATGCTGGAATGGGTGGATTTCGCAGTAGACGCCGGCTTCACGGACGCGACGCGCGATGAGCTGCGTCACCTGGCTGCCGAAATCGATGATGAGAATGCTGTCGGGATGAGCTATCTGGGTCATGCCGAGCCTTTAAAGAAACTTCCCCTTTCTGGCAACGGGGAATGAGGCGAAAATCGTGCCTTCAAAGCGCGATGGCGCCATCCTCCAGCCCTTCGAACAGGCTGTCGACCGCATCCGCCAGCTTCCGGTCGATCACATGCAGGTATTCGGTCCAGTCGCCGACATGCTTCAGCTCTTCCTTGCCGTCGGAAATACCGCGCAGGCCGATCAGCGGCAGGCCGAAAAGCTGGCAGCAGCGCAGCACCGCGAACGTCTCCATATCGACCATGTCGGCGCCGACGAGATCGTAGGCGGCGCCTGAGACGATATTGCCGCCGGTCGACAGCGAGGCTTGTCTGACCCCCGGGATGCGCAAGGGAAGCGGTATGATCGCCGGGTGGTCGAGGAACGGCGTGCGGCCCTTTTCGAAGCCAAGCGGCGAGGCGTCCATGTCGCGATAGGCGACCGACGAGGCCTGGTAGATTTCCGTCTGCTCAAGAGTGCGGGAACCGGCGGAACCGAGCGAGACGACGAGATCGGGCAGATCGTCTGTCGCTTCGAGCCGGGTCAGGGCATGGGAAAGCACGACAGCCGCCTCGACCGGGCCGACCCCCGTCATCAAGGGCTTGATGCGGGACTTGAGCGCCGGACCGTATTCGGCATCGACAGCCATGACGAAGAGAATGGACTTGCCGCCGGCAAGGCTCGGTTCGCCGAGCGGAAGTAAAGAAGTCATCCGGTTACGTCCTCTCGGCCGCGGATCACCATCATGGTGCCGGTCATGGATGCGATGAGTTTGGCGGGGCCGTCGCCGATTGCATAGGCGCGGCCGTCGGCGACTATTATCGTCGAGCCCGGCTTGGTGATTTCGCCGCGGAACAGGAAGCGTTCACCGCGGCCGGGCGACATCAGGTTCACCTTGAATTCGATGGTGAGGATCGAGGCTTCCGGTTCGATGACGGTATAGGCGGCATAACCACAGGCGGCATCAAGCGCCGCGGAAATCACGCCGGCATGCAAAAATCCGTGCTGCTGGGTGAGCTTGATGTCGAAAGGCAGCTCGATCTCGACTATCGCCTGTTCGACGCGTGTCAGTTCTGCGCCGAGCATCCCCATCGCGCCCTGCCGGGCGAAGCTCTGGCGTACCCGCTCGCGGAAGTCGCCCGTATCTTTCCCGTTCATGTCCCATCCCTTTCGCAGTTGCGAAATTGGCATGGCGGGCGATGTTCGGCAAGCCGTACGATGGAGCGTGCTTAATTCATGAGGACGATCGACAGGTTGAGGAGCGTCGCGAACGCGACCCAGAGTGCATAGGGCACGAAAAGCCACGCAGCCCTGCGGTTCTCCTGCCAGCTGGCGGCGATGAAGAGCAGGATCGAGACCAGCAGCGGCACAATGACGACGAGGCCGAGAACAGGGCTCTGCAGGCCGAAGAAAGCCGGCGACCACAGAAGGTTGAGCGCGGCCTGGATGGCAAAGAGAACGAGGCGGCGGCCGTTGTTCTCGTCATACCAGGTCTCGGAAAGTGCGACGCCGATCAGGACATAGAGGACCGTCCAGACCGGCGCAAAGATCCAGCCCGGCGGATTGAAAAAGGGTTTGTTGAGCGATTGATACCATTCGCCCGGGACATTGCTTGCGCCGCTCAAGGCGCCGAGGGCGACACAGGCGACGATGAAGAGGATGGTGACAAGGGTTCTGTTCATGCCGGCCTGAGATAGTGCGGACGCCGCCGCTGGCCAGATCAGCCGAGCCGAGCGATATGCTGGTCCCAGGCAACTCGGCTACGGGTCTCGTTGAACTGCCCTTCGTAGGACGAAACGGCAATGCCATGCGCCGCCCGCGCGACGCCGGCGGCTTCGTGGATGGTCTCTTCCTTCAGAACGGCACCGGTCCTGGCATCGAGCGTGACCGCGGCCCCGCCCACCGGCGAGGTGAGGCCGACGACGCCGTCACGGCGGTTTACGGCGATGGCGCCGACATAGTTGCCGAGGCGGAGGGCCGTCTCCTCGGGCAGCGGGACGAAGGACAGGTCCTCGCCCCTGGAGAACCAGCCGGCGAGCGGCGGCAGGGCGTTGCGCGCGCCTTCCCACTGGCAGGCAAACCAGATGCGACCGTTGTCAGCGATGTCGAGATGGCGGGTGGAGAGCTGTTTCAGTGAGGAGGGCAGGTGGTGCCGCTGAATGAGAGCGCCGGTCTTCGCATCGAGCAGAACCAGCGACGGTTCCATGCGGTCGACATTGAGCTTGGTGCGCCCAAAATCCGGATGGGTCTCGATGCCGCCATTGGCGATGATCAACAGCTTGCCATCGTCCGAGACGGTCATGTCATGGGTGCCGATGCCGTGGGCGTCGAACTCGCCGATGCGGCGGAATTTGCCTCGGGCATCGTAGATGCCGATCATGCCGCGATTGCCGTCGAAATCGTTCTCGCTGGCATAGAGTCTGGTCCCGTCCGGCGAGAAATGGCCGTGGCCGTAGAAATGCCGGCCTTCCGGGGAGGTGATCATCACCGGTTCGGCCTGCCGCGCCGGATCGAACACCATGGCGAACGTGCCCGGGCGGCGAGCGAAGGCGACAGTGCGGCCGGTCGCAGTGCTATAGGCCAGGCCGTGGGCGCGGGCGGGAAGGGCGACGCGGTCGATGATTTCGCCGCGTTCCGAAACGGTGGCAATGCCGAACGAACCGTCCGGCGCGCGGAAACCCGAGGCATAGACCGCATCGGCGCGTTCGAGCGCCATCAGCGAGCGGGGAGCAAGCGCGGCGGTAAACGTGATCCCCGCCGCTTTGAGGAAACCGCGCCGGTCGATGGCCTCGCCGCGCCACATGGTCTTAGTCGCCGTCCGAGAAGGAAAAGCCGGAACTGAGGCCGATCGCCCCGCCGTAACCGTCGTTCAGCTTGGCGATAACGTCCTTGCCGTCCGCGAGCAGCGTATCGAGCTTCTTTCGCTCGGCGGCATTCTCGACCGCCTTTTCGAGATCCGGCGTGATCTTCGCCGAAAGCACGATCATCGACTTCAGCTTCGCCTGGGTGGCGGCAACGATCGGTCTGTCCTTCTCCTTCAGCAGTTCCACCATCCCGGACTTTTCGAGCAGAGCCGAAAGGCCTTCGAGATTGCCCTTGATAGCCGGCCAGGTGTTTTCCGAGCGCCAGAACAGTGCCTGTTTCGGGAATGTCGCCTTGTCGGCGCCCTTGTAGAAGGTCTCGATCCGCTGGTCGCGTACCGCTTCGGCGCCATGCACGAGAATGCCGAGCAGCGCCGTGATCGCCTCGCCGCCGGTGCGGAAATTGAGGTTGTCCGGCCCCGGCTGTTCCCAGGCCTTCTGGATGCCCTCGGGCGCGTCCCAGATATCGGAAAGTTCCTTGGCGACATTGGCGATATTGCCGGCGATGGCCGCGCCATAGCGGCAGCGGTAACTGTTCTTCGCCTTCAGAAGTTCGTCGGAGCCGGTGCCGGCAAGAACATATTCGAGCGCGCCAAAACCTTGCATGGCGACGCTCTTGGTGCCGAGCGTGGCGGGATCGGTGGCGGTCTCATCGACCTTGGACAGGACCGACTGGACCTGCTTCAGTCCCGTGCTCTTGCGGTCGGGATAAAAGAGGATGCGTTCGAAGCGGTTCTGCTCGATGACGGGACCGACGCGGACCACTTCGATATGCGCCCAGCTCACGGCCGCATCGCGGAAGGCGCTTTTCGCGGCATCGTATTTTGTCTTGGAGGGTGCCTCGCAGAGTGCCTTCATCGCGGTCGTCATCTTGTCCGCGGATTCATGGAATGCGTCGTAACCAGGCCGGATGAAGCCGTCGACCGCAGCCGTCATCACCTTTGTGACCTCAGCCATCGGCAGATCGACGGATGGAGCGGCATCGTCCTCCTGTGCGACAACGGCGGTGGGGAGCAGCGAGACCAGTCCGGCAAAGAGGATCTTCCGCATCAGAGAGACTCCAGGAATTTGAGGAGGGCAGCTCGGTCTTGTTTCGAGAGGGCAGCGAAGGCGTCGCGGGCCTTCTGCGCCTCTCCGCCGTGCCAGAGAACGGCTTCGGTCAGGTTTCTCGCCCGGCCGTCATGCAGGAAGAACGTGTGGGCATTGACGGTTTCGGTCAGCCCTATGCCCCAGAGCGGTTGTGTGCGCCACTCGTTGCCTGTGGCAACGCCCACCGGCTGGCCGTCGGCGAGGCCTTCGCCCATGTCGTGCAGCAGGAAATCCGAATAGGGCCAGATCAGCTGGAAAGCCTGAGCCTTGTTGCCAGCATCGCGGCTGGTCACGAATTTCGGCGCGTGGCAGGCGGCGCAGCCGGCCTGGTAGAACAGCTCCTTGCCCTTCAGCACCGTCTTGTCGCCGATGTCGCGACGGGCCGGCACGGCGAGGTTTTCGGAATAAAAGGTGACGAGCGGCAGAACTGGGTCGGGCGCCTCGACCGGCCCGAGCCGCTGCTGCACGCCGGTCGGCATGGCGAGGCATGCAGCCTCCGCCTTGGTGCAGTCGCCGTGGTCGAACGGATTGTCGGGAGTGGAGATGCCGAGGTCACCGGCAAAGGCGGACGAGCTCTGGTCGCGGACCGAGGCGTTCTGCGCCTTGAAGCCGAAGCGGCCGAGCTTCAGTTCGCCGGTCTTGTGGTCGCGCACCATGGCCGGCTTGCCGGAAATCCCGTCGCCGTCCTTGTCATCCGGGTCGGCCAGGCGAAGAATATCCGCATCGTGGATCGCCTGGATAAGCCCCATGCCGATCATCGGCGGCGCGATCCGTGGCGACAACGTCACGTCGCCCTCCATCGCGCCGTAGCCGAGGTCGGTCACCGAATAGGTCGGCTTGCGCAGGTGGACCACTTCGCCGTCGCCGAGCTTGACCGGGATTTCCTCGTAGGAAATCTGCATCCGGCCTTCGGAGGCGAGGCCGGACACGGCGAGGTCCTGCAGCTGCTCGCCATAGATCGCGTCGGGGAAATTGAGCTTCCTGTAATCGGCGACCGCTTCGCGCTCCTCGTCGGTGCGCGCCGGACGAGCGAGCCGGAAGAACATCGAGGTCGCGTCGGCACCGCCTTCCGGAGGATGACCGCGGCCGTCCTTCAGGTGGCAGCTTTGGCAGGCGCGGGCGTTGAACAGCGGCCCCAGCCCGTCGGATGCCTGCGTCGAGGACGGCGCCGAGACCCAGAGCTTGGTGAACAGCGCATTGCCGAGCTTGAACGTCCCTTCTTCCTCGAAGGTGATGTTGGCGGAGAAATGCGAAAAGGCGTCGCCATTGATGTCGGCGCGGCTGGTCGCCGCCCCGGCGGACATGGTCTCGAACGGCTCGGGCTTGGAGAAATCCGTCGTCGGGCGGGTAACGCTCTCGACGCGTTTCTGGTCCTTCGGATTGAGATCCGTGCGTACGGTCGGGAAGAGGGCATCGCCACCGGTCGCCATCAGCGGCGTGAGAAGAAGAGCACCCGACAGTGCCGGCAACAGGAAGACGAAAGACCTGGGCGTTCTCATGGGAAATCGGGCCGCAGGCTGAAGGTCAGCCGCGGCCCGCCTTTTCATTGCTTATTTGAAGACGGCGTCAGGATTATCGAGGCTGTCGGAACCTTCAAGCTCTACTTTGCCAAGCTTCAGCGACGCAATGACGCGCTCGACGCTCTTGCTCTGGTCGATCAGGCCGTCGATCGCCTTCTGGACGACCGCATTGCCTTCTTTGTTGCCCTCGCCGATCATCTGGTCATAGGCCTCGACCGTCTTCGCCCGGTCGGCCATGGTGTTCATGGCGGCGAGCGTCGCGTCGAGCTTGCCGAGCATCTCGGTATCGAGCGTCTTGTCGGTCGCAGCAACCAGTTCGGAGAGCGAAGGCCCGGTCATCCTGGTGCCGTCGACACGGGTATACTCGCCCGTATAGGCCGACTTGATGCCGATCGCGTCGTTGAGATGCGAGTTGTAGGTGTTGTCGGAGAAGCAATCGTGCTCTTCTTCCGGATCGTGCAGCAGCAGGCCGAGCTTCATGCGCTCCCCGGCGAGCTCGCCATAGGAGAGCGAGCCCATGCCCGTCAGGATGGCAGTCAGGCCCTTCTTGGAGTTGGCCTCGACGTTTTTGGTCGCCTTGCCCTTCGGTCCCCAGGCGGTGACCATGTCCTTGAGGTCGGAAACGAGCAGGGCGGACGCGGCCTTCAGATAGTCGGCGCGGCGGTCGCAATGACCGTTGGTGCAATTGGCCTTGTCGTAGTCGGTATAGGAACGCTTGCCGGCGCCTGGTCCGGTGCCGTTCAGGTCCTGGCCCCAGAGCAGGAATTCGATGACGTGGTAGCCGGTCGCGACGTTCGCCTCGATCTCGCCGGCCTCGTTGAGGCTGCGCAGCGTCTTGGCGTCGAACTTCGAGAGGTTGAGCGTCTTGCCGTTGACCTTGATCTTCGGGTTGGCGATGACATTGGCGGTATAGAGCGCGTTCTCGTCGCTCTCTGTGCCATAGGAGGCGTCGACATAGTCGATCAAACCTTCATCGAGCGGCCAGGCATTCACCTTGCCTTCCCAATCGTCGACGATCGGGTTGCCGAAACGATAGACTTCCGTCTGCTGGTAGGGAACGCGGGCGGCGAGCCAGGCGTCCTTGGCAGCCTTCAGCGTCTCTTCGCTGGGCTTGGCTATCAGCGCGTTGACGGCCTTGTCGAGGGCCTGCGCGGTCGTCAGCGAGTCCTCGTATTTCGCATGCGCCAGCTCGGCATAATGCTTGAGGACGGCGGCGGATGTGGTGGCGGCCTGCGCCTCAGTCACGACGAACGCCGCGGAGGCGGCGAAAAGCGCCAGGGCGGCGCCGAGAACGGTCTTTCGGATCATGTCCCTCTCCTTCACGGCTCGGATTTCCCCGGCCGTTCAAAGGGTTCATCGCGCAATTGGAAACTGGTGTCAAATTATCTAGTTTAGAATAGTTTAAAAAAGGAATTCGACTTCGACTTTCACCCCAGCGCACTCAAACTTTGCGTTGCATGCGGCAGAAAAAGAATCCGTCCGTATCGGTACTTGCGGGCGTCAACGTTACGGTCAGTGCATCCCTGGAGCGAGGCTGCGGCGCCTCTTTTCCGAAAATGTAGTCCCAGTGCTCGGCGGCTGGCACGATGGAGAATTCCGGGTTTTCGGCGCAGAAGCGCGAGACCTGGGCATCGTTCTCCTCCGGCAGGATGGAACAGGTGACATAGAGAAGTGCGCCGCCCGGCTTCACGAAGATGGCGGCTTCGGAAAGCGCCTCCTGCTGCTGGGCAATGCGCTCGTCGAGGTTCTTCGGGGTCAGCCGCCATTTGGTGTCCGGGCGGCGGCGCCAGGTGCCGGTGCCGGTGCAGGGCGCATCGACCAGGACCGCATCGAGCTTGCCCTTCAGGGCGTTGAGCTGGCGCGCGTCGTCATGCACCTGCACATTGCGGGTGCCGGCGCGCCGCAGCCGCTCGATGATCGGGGCCAGCCGCTTGCGGTCGGCGTCGTAGGCGTGGATCTGGCCCTTGTTGTGCATCGCGGCCGCCATGGCGAGCGTCTTGCCGCCGCCACCGGCACAATAATCGAGAACCTGGTCGTGTTCGCCCGGCTGCACGAGCTCGGCGACGATCTGCGAACCTTCGTCCTGAACTTCGAACCAGCCTTTCTGGAACGAAAGCTCGGCGGTCACGTTGGGCAGGCGGGACGCTCCTTCGCCGGCGGCAATCCGGATGCCGTTGCGGGCGATGCGCGAAGCCTTTGCGTTCGAGCGTTCCAACGCCTTGACGACCTTCTCGCGGGACGCCTTCAGCGTGTTGGCGCGCAGATCGAGGGTCGGGCGGCCTGCCAAGGCCTTGGCCTCGGCGAGCCAGTCCTCGCCGAAATTGGCTTCGAAGGACGGCTGGATCCAGTCGGGTATGTCGCCCTGCACATGCAGGGGCGCGTCCTCGAGGTTGCGGGAGGCGAGCAACGAGAGGTTCGCCTCGGTCAGGGCCGGCGGCGCGAAACGGTCGTCGGTGAACTCGGCCTGGAGTGCCTCGGGCGTCAGGCCCCATTGCCGGATCAGGACCGCGTAGGCGAGGGCCGCCGGACTTTCGTCGTCCATGAGCCAGGCATGCGACAGCCGCATGCGTAACGCGTCGTAGACGATGTTGCCGATTGCGGCACGATCGCCGGAGCCGGCGAAACGATGGGCGAGGCCCCAGTCCTTGAGGGCGTCGGCGACAGGACGCCTGCGCGTCTCGATATCGGCCAGAACCTCAATGGCCCCGGCAATTCGTCCGCCCAATCGCATGTCGCTCTCCGTGTCGGTTGCACCCGTATGGCACGGGTCGTAACCGCGATTGCGCGATAGGGCAATAGGCCGGTCTAAACCGTCCCTCTGGCCAGCCTCAGCCTTCGATCGCTTTCAGGCCCTTGCCCGGGACCTTCTGATCGCCGGCATCGACGATCTGGTAACAGACCTGGGCGGTGCCGGAGCTGATCATGCCGATGTTCTTGGCGGCGGCCTTGGAAACGTCGATCACCCGGCCGCGGATGAATGGACCGCGGTCGTTGATGCGAACGACCACGCTTTTGCCGTTGCGCTTGTTCGTCACGACAACCTTGGTGCCGAATGGCAGCGTCCGGTGGGCCGCCGTCATCAGAGAGGGGTTCATTCTTTCCCCGGATGCGGTCTTGGATCCGAGGGCATACCAGGATGCGTGACCGCATCCGGGCGCAGCATGGGCCTGCGCGGCGCCGAGAGTTGCAAAAGCAGCAATGGAGGCCGCGGCGAAAGTCGAGCGTCGAATTGTTGTCAAGTCGGTCGTCCCCGTTCGTTTTGTCCCTGCACGTTGCGTGCAAAAAGGCTAAGCGGGGCGAAAAGTGGCAAAAAAGTGAGACTTTCGATCACGGAACGTTACAGCCTGTAACATTTGTGATTAGATTGCCGTCGATCTTTTTAAGAAGCCAGCTAAGCTTCTGCGGAAGAAAACCTTTAAAAACAGTCAGAAAGCGGAATGTAGTTTCAGCGAGACTCGCAAGGAGTCTGCGATCACGAAAAGTGCAGAAAAAAATTTATCGTGATGCGAGGCCTATTGCCCTATTTGAGCAAATTTTGCGGCGGTCAGCCATAAGCATTAAGAAATAATAACTAGATCAACCGATCAGGATGAAAATTTCACCCGTTTCAAAACGGGAATTTCAACCTCGCCAGCCGCCCGAGGTCCACATTTCGGCGAGCGACATCCGGTAGTTCGGGAAGCGGAATTCGAACCCGGCCGCGCGGATCTTGGCGTTCGAAACGCGCTTGTTGGCGCCATAGAAGGAGCGCGCCATCGGCGTCATGTCGGCAGTCTCGAAATCCTGTTCCGGCGGAGGCTCGACGCCCATCAGTCGTGCTGCTTCGAGGATGACATCCTGCGGCGGACCGGGCTCGTCGTCGGTGACATTATATAGGCCGCCCATATTGCCTTTGGCGAGAAAGAGCGCCGCGCCGCCGATATCCTCGACACGGATCCGGTTGAAGACCTGGTCTCTCTTTATAATGCGTCGCGCAGTGCCGCGCGCGAGGTTGACGAAGGCGTTGCGGCCGGGGCCGTAGATACCGGAGAGGCGAAGGTTTGCCACGGGCACGCCGGCGGCCCGCCCTTCCGTGGTCCAAGCCTCTTCCGTATCCACCCGTTCGATCGACCGCCCCTGGCTCGGGCTGCCTAGGGTCTCCTCGGTGACCCAACCGCCGCCATGATCGCCATAGACGCCGACGGTCGAGAGATAGCCGATCCATTCGAGCTTCGGGCAAAGCGCGCGCAGCTGCCCCGAGACGAGCTTGAGCAGCGGATCGCCCTCGGTGCCGGGCGGAATCGACTGCACCAAGTGCGTGGTCTCCCGAAGCTCTGTCAGCAATTCGTCGCTGAACGGGCTGCCATCGAACACGAAGGCCTTGATGTCACGGGCCGCGAGTTCCAGTGCCTTGTGGGCTGTTCTGACGGTGCCGGAGACCCGATGACCTTCGGATTTGAAGGCCCCGGCGATCGCCTGGCCCGAATAGCCGCATCCGAAGATCATCACATTCATCAGGCCGCTCCCGCCAATCGCCATTCTTGCCGTACGTCCGGATCGTCTTCCACACCACGCGCCTCGGCAAACCGCGCGAAGTCCATATCCGTCATCAGCCGCTTCAGGGCCCATATAGCCATGCCGCGCACCGTGGGCGAGGGGTCGCCGGCAAGTTGCAGACATTGCCCGATGAGGCTGGCATCGCCGGAATTGCCGGCGGCGATCAGCACGTTGCGGATGAACCGGTCACGGCCGATGCGCTTGACCGGCGAGCCGCTGAAGAATGTCCTAAAAGTCGCATCCGCCAAGGTCAGCAGAAACGCGATCGACGGTTCCTTCAAGTCCTCGCGCGCCTGCAGCTTCATCTCGGAGGCGCTTGCCGCAAACTTGTTCCAGGGGCAGGCGGCAAGACAGTCGTCGCAGCCATAGATGCGGTTGCCGATCAACGGCCGGAATTCGGGATCGATCGGACCTTTGTGCTCGATCGTCAGGTATGAAATGCAGCGGCGGGCATCGAGCCGATAGGGCGCCGGAAAGGCTGCCGTGGGACAGGCGTCGAGACAGGCTCGGCAGGAGCCGCAATGGTCTGTTTCGGCCTCGTCGACGATAAGGTCCGCCGTGGTGAACAGGCTGCCGAGGAATAGCCAGGAGCCGTGGGTGCGGCTGACGAGATTGGTATGCTTGCCCTGCCAGCCAAGCCCGGCCGCTTCCGCCAGCGGCTTCTCCATGACCGGCGCCGTGTCCACGAAAACCTTGACGTCCTCGCCGGCCCGCGCCGCAAAACGCGTGGCGACCTCCTTCAGCCGGCCCTTGATGACGTCGTGATAATCGCGATTGCGCGCATAAACCGAGATCGCCGCCTTGTCCGGCTTATCGAGAATGCCGCGCGGATCTTCCTCCGGCCCGTAGTTCAGTCCGAACATCACGATCGACCGCACCTGATCCCACAGGACCTTCGGGTCGGCGCGGCGCAGCCTCGTCTCCGCAATCCAGTCCATGCTGCCGTGGTGCCCGTCGGCGAGAAAGATCTCCAGCCGCTCCGGCGCCCGCGGAATGCTGTCAGGGCCCGTGATTCGGCAAAGATCAAAGCCCTGGGCCGCCGCTTCCTCGCGAATGAAGGCGGTCAGCTTCTCCCGCCGCCGGAGCGCCTTTTCTTCCTCCCGCGAGGTCGCGTCAGAAATCAAGGTCCGCATAATGGGATACCGGGGTAAGGCCGCGGATGCGTTCGGCAAGCATCGGCCGGAAGGAAGGGCGGGATTTCAGCCGCTGATACCAGTCCTTGGCGACCGGCGTCTCCGACCAGTCGATTTCCCCAAGATAATCGAGGATCGAAATCGAGGCGGCGGCGGCAAGGTCGGCATAGCTCAGGCGGTCGCCCGCCAGCCAGGGCCGGGAGCCGGCAAGCCAGGAGAGATATTTCATGTGCTGGCGGATATTGGCGCGGGATGTGCGCAGCACCTTCGAGTCCGGCGCGCCGCCGCCCTGGGCAGTGGTCATCTGCAGCTTGTAGACCCGCTCCCGGGTCAGCGGCCGGGTGACGTCCTGCTCCATCTTCTGCAGGAACCATTCCGTCAGGCGCCGGATCTCGGCGCGCTGCCAGGGGTCTTCCGCAAGCAGCCGGCGGTCGCGCTTCAGCACGCCGTGGGTTTCATCGAGAAATTCCAGGAGCACGGAAGGGCCACAAAGCACTCTCATGCTGTCGTCGACATAGACCGGGAGCGTGCCCGCAGGATTGAGCGTCAGGAATTCCCGCCGCTTTTCCCACGGCTGCTCCTCGACCAGATCCGCCTGGAAGCCATATTCGGCGAGAATCAGCCGGACGAACCGCGAGGCCGAAGACATGGAATGATGATAGAGCGTGGGCATGGATACTTGAACTTCACGAACTTCGTATAGGAGGGGCAGGGGCGCCTCGCGCGCCCGCCTGACATATGGCAGCTATATGGATTTGGTAGGCCCAAGACAAGCAACGGCTCATAAACTGCTTAAAACTGCCCTTATCTGCTCAATAAAGGATTAAGAATGGCGGATCAGTCCATCATCAGCGCGCTCGTCCTCGGTTTGATCGAGGGGCTCACTGAATTTCTTCCTGTTTCCTCGACCGCCCATGTTCTTTTGGCTGGTCATTTCCTCGGTTTCCAATCTCCCGGCAACACGTTCGCGGTCCTGATCCAGCTCGGTGCGATCCTCGCCATCCTGCTCGTTTACGCCCGCAAGCTGCTGCAGATCGCGGCCGACCTGCCGACCAGCCCGAAGGCCCGCCATTTCGTGGTGACGGTACTGATCGCCTTCCTGCCGGCCGCGGTGATCGGCGCTCTGGCCCACGGCTTTATCAAGGCCGTGCTGTTCGAGACGCCGATGCTGATCTGTATCATGCTGATCCTCGGGGGCTTCGTGCTGCTCGTGGTCGACAGGATCAAGTTCCAGCCGAAATACCACGACGTGATGGAATATCCGCTATTGCTCGCGTTCAAGATCGGGCTCTTCCAATGCGTGGCGATGATCCCCGGGACCTCGCGTTCCGGCGCGACGATCGTAGGCGCGCTTCTGCTCGGTGCGGACAAGCGCTCGGCGGCGGAATTTTCGTTCTTCCTCGCCATGCCGACCATGCTCGGCGCCTTCGTGCTCGATCTTTACAAAAACCGAAATGCCTTGAGTTTCGACGACGGCGCGGTGATCGCGGTCGGCTTTGTCGCCGCCTTCGTCACTGCCATCCTGGTAGTGCGTTCGCTGCTCGATTTCGTGTCGAGCCGCGGTTATGCACCGTTCGCCTACTGGCGAATCGCCGTTGGTGCGCTGGGCCTGGTCGCACTGCTCCTCGGAGCATAAAAGAAGGCGGCTCAAAAGGCCGCCAACTTCCAAATCATCTTAGTGCTGGATGGATGCCGTGCTGCACGGATCGACGCCGTATGCAGGCGTGCATTCGCTCTTGCCGGCGGCTCCCGTCGTCGGGGCCATGAAGGAGCCCGCGAGGATGATCAGCGCTGCGCATGCAAAAAAAAGGGCGATGGGCTTGCCCATGGAGGAATGCCTTTCGATGGATGATTTTATCGTCACGGTTGCGCCGCTTGTTTGGTGAGGGAGGATCTATGGGTTGGATTAGAAGAATTCAATAAAGGATTTTGCTGAACCGGCCGTTAACGCGACTGCATCAGCCACTGCGACCTTTGTGCCACAATCCTTGCCCGAAACATGAGCGACAACAAAGGGGTGCCCGAATTTTCAGCGGGCACGGCCGGCATGCCGGAGCGAAATCTATCGCGGGATATGGTTAACGAATGTCAGGCGGCGCGGCCGGAACCGGTGTACTGGCCCTGCGGGCGGTACTGCACAAGGTAGGATGGCAGGATCGAAGAGGCGAGCGTCGGACGGATGCCTATCCCCTGCAGCGTGCGGCCTTCCGTGATGGCGGCATCGGAAACCACGTTGTCGATCTTCAGCAGCTTCACCTGGTCGCTGGTGATCGGCGGCTGGACGAAGGGGATCAGAGACGCGATGCTACCGATCAGCGATGCGATGCCGAAGGGCAGAGAGACGAGCGCATTGCTGCGATTGGTGACGCGCAACATCGTCTCGAGACACTGGCGGAAGGTCATGACCTCGCCGCCGCCCAGCTCATAGATCTTGCCGGATGCAATCGTGCCGTCGACCGAGCGTGCGACGGTTTCGGCAACGTCCTCCACATAGACCGGCTGAAACTTCGTCTTGCCGCCGCCGATCAGCGGCAGGGCAGGGAAGGTACGGGCCATGGAGGCGAACTTGTTGAAGAAGCTGTCTTCCGGGCCGAAGACGATCGACGGCCGCAGGATCACGGCATCCGGCAGGGTCGAGAGGATCGTCGCCTCGGCGCGACCCTTGCTGCGGGCATAGGACGATTCCGAATCGATATCGGCGCCGATCGCGGAAATATGGGTAAGCTTGGCACCGGCCGCACGTGCCGCATCGACAACCGCGCGAGCACCAAAATCCTGGACGGCGTCGAACGTGTTGCGGCCGCTCTCGAACATGATGCCGACGCAGTTGACCACATGCGAAGCGCCTTCGACGGCCTTTAGGACCGACTGGCGGTAGCGAAGATTCGCCTGGACCAACGAGATCTGTCCGACATAGCCGGCCGGCAGCAGGAAGCCTGCGAGATCTGGACGGCGGACGGCAACCCGGACGCGATAACCGCGCTTGGCGAGCGTACGAACCACATGCCTGCCGACGAAACCCGATCCTCCGAAAACGGTGACGAGCGGCGGAAGGTTGTTGATGGTCATGGCGTGCTCCGGGAGCCTGTGGGACGAGATGAGTGCTGTTTAACCGAATCGCGGCACGGGTGGAAGTGTCTCCACTGCCGCACCGCCCGCTATAACCGGTTCTTAGAGGCCGTCGAGGACGACGATTTCGCCATCAGCCACTTCCTGGCGGATCTTGATGGCGATCGCATATTCGGGCGAATTGTAGCAGTCGATGGCGGCCTGCATCGAAGGGAATTCGATGATGACGTTGCGGGCGCGGGACTTGCCCTCCATTGCCGCCATAGCGCCCCCACGGGCGAGGAAATTGGCGCCGTATTTCTCGAAGGCGGGCGTGGCGGCAGCGATATAATCCTTGTAGCGTTCCGGGTCGCGGACATCGACGCGGGCAACCCAGTATCCCTTGGCCATGGTATCTCCTCCAATGTGTTTTCGGTTGCGATGACTTCAGGCAAATTCCCGGGCGAGTCAAGAATGGGGTCGGCGCCATTCCCGGCGCTGCCGCACTATGGCTTCAGAGCACGCCCTGCATCTCGGCAAGGATCGCTTGTGCCGAGGCTTTCGGATCGGGCGACTTGACGATCGGGCGGGCGACGACGAGATGGCTCGATCCGGCCCGCAATGCGTCCGAAGGTGTCATGACACGCTTCTGGTCGCCCGCTTCCGAACCCGCGGGGCGGATGCCGGGCGTGACGATCGCCATGTCGGGGCCCACGATCTTGCGGACCGCAGCCGATTCCTCGGCCGAGCAAACGATGCCGCCCATGCCCGCCGCCAGTGCCTGTTCCGAGCGGCGCAGAACCAGCGTATGCGGATCGTATTCGTAACCAGCATCCACAAGGTCCGTCTCGTCCATCGAGGTCAGAACGGTGACCGCGAGCAGGCAGAGCTCGGAACCCTTCGCAGCCTCGACGGCGGCGCGCATCGCCTTCGGATAGGCGTGCAGGGTGAGCATGGTCACGCCCATCTTGACGATGTTCTCGACGCCCTTCGCGACCGTGTTGTCGATGTCGAGGAGTTTCATGTCGAGGAAGACTTTTTTGCCATCCTTCGCAAGATCGCGGGCAAGTTCGAGACCGCCGGCGAAAACAAGCTGATAGCCGATCTTGTAGAAAGAAACGGTGTCGCCGAGCGTGGAGACCATCTTTTCGGCTTCGCCGATGGTCGGAATGTCGAGGCCTACGATGAGGCGATCACGAGCGTTCATGCCTGGAACCCTTCCCATTTTTCGATGGGCGTCCAGTCGCATGAGACAGTTCGATCTGCAAGGGTGAAGCAGAAGAGATTTCCGCCGCCACCCGGCTGGTCGCGGTCGCGGGCGATCGGCGAGCCGGTGAGATGGCATTTCAACAGCGTGCCCACTCCGCCATGGCCAACGAAGGCGATCGGCACGTGTGGATCGTGATCGGCGAGAATTTTGGTGACCGCCGAAACGATGCGGCTCTGCGCGTCCACGGCGCGCTCCCAGCCTTTGAAGCTCTCCTCCGGATGGGCAAAGAACCAGTTGGCCGCATCCTCGAACTGCGGCGGCGGCAGAAACCCGGTCGCCGAGCGGTCGTTCTCATGGGTGTCGTGCGCGATCTCGACCGAAATCCCGGAGGCGGCGGCTATGATCCCGGCGGTCTCTATCGCTTTCACCTCGTCGCTGGAAATAATCCGGCCGAGTTTTTTTGCCCAGTCGGACTGTGCGGCCTCACGGGCACGGGCCGCGCCGACATCCGAAAGTCCCCATTGAGGCACCGGAATCTCCGGATCGATACGGACCTGCGGATGGGTGATATAGAGACCGAATGTCATGGTCAGCCGCGGCTATAGGTCCAGAGCTGCGCCGGCGGGATGTTGCGGACCACGAAGTCATAATGCTTGATCCGGTAGCGGTCGGGCTGGGCGATGATCGGCGAGACGGGGCCGTAGGTGATCTGCATCACGGGCCGGCCGGCCGGGATGCGGTCGAGCAGGTCTTCGAGCAGCGCGATGCGGCGCTCCATCGGGAAGCTCAGAAGCGGGATTGCCGAAATAACGCTGTCGAAGGTCTTGTCCTTCAGGGCGCCGAGCGTGCGCTTGAGGTCGAAGGCATCGCCGTTGATGAAGTTGACACCCGGATAGGTGCGGACAAGGTGCTGGAAGAAATCGGTCGAATATTCGATCGAGACCAGGTTTTCCGGCGAGACGCCGTGCTTCAGGATCGCCTTGGTGATGATGCCGGTGCCGGGTCCGAGTTCGAGGACGGGCAGGCCGGAGGCCGTGTCGATGACGCTTGCCATGCGTTTGGCGGTGACGGAGGAGGTGGGGCAGATTGCGCCGACCCGTTTCGGGCCATCGATCCAACCCTTGAAGAACCGGATCTCATCATCGAACTTGCGGCCGAGCCGCTCCTTCAAGCGCAGTTCCATTTTTTATCCTCTCCTTTTGCCCCATGTGGAACCCCAATGCCGCAAAAGCAAGGAAAAATGTCGCACCGGGAAAACCGCATGAAAAAGGCGGCTGGAGTTTTCCAGCCGCCTCAATGATTTAGACGCGCATCGGCATCAACACATAGAGGGCATCGTCGCCCGCCGTGTCGCGCACCAATGTCGGAGAACCGGCATCCGCCAGCATGAAGATCGCGTCGTCACCCGAAAGCTGGGCGGTAATGTCGAGCAGGTATTTGGCGTTGAAGCCGATTTCCATCGGATCATTGTCATAACCGACCGCAACTTCTTCCGTGGCGCTGCCAGAATCCGGGTTGTTGACCGTCAGCATCAGCTGGCCGTCGGTCAGGGACAGTTTCACAGCGCGGCCCCGTTCGGAGGAAATGGTCGAGACGCGGTCGACGGCCCTGGTAAAGCTCTGGCAGTCGACGCGCATTTCCTTGTCGTTGCCGGTCGGGATGACCCGCTGGTAGTCCGGGAAAGTGCCGTCGATCAGCTTCGAGGTCATCACGACGGAACCGATTGTGACGCGGATCTTGGCGTCCGAAACCTCGATCGTGACAGCCGCTTCCGGATCGTCGACCAGCTTCTGCAGCTCGCCGACCGTCTTGCGGGGAATGATGATGCCCGGCATTCCCTCCGAGCCCGATGGTGCCTGTACATCGGCGCGCGCCAGGCGGTGACCGTCGGTCGCGACCGCGCGAAGCTTCAGGTCCCCGTCGGCTTCGATCGTGTGGAAGAAGATGCCGTTCAGGTAATAGCGGGTCTCCTCGGTGGAGATCGCGAACTGGGTGCGGTCGATCAGCATTTTCAGATCGGTCGCCTTCAGCTTGAACGTATGCGTGAAGCTGCCGGCGGTGAGATCCGGGAAGTCCGATTCCGGCAGGCACTGCAGCGAGAACTTCGAGCGGCCGGATTGAACCGTCATCGAGCCGCCGTCCGGGTTGGTGGCGAGCAGCACCTCGGAACCGTCCGGCAGCTTGCGGACGATTTCATAAAGCAGGTGCGCCGGAACCGTCGTGGCTCCGGCAGTCTCGACCATGGCGGGCAGAACCTCGGTGATTTCGAGATCGAGGTCGGTGGCCTTCAGGTCGAGGCTGGCGCCGGAGGCGCGCATCAGCACGTTGGAAAGGATCGGGATCGTGTTCCGCCGCTCCACCACGCGATGCACGTGGTTCAGCGACTTCAGAAGGTTGGACCGCTCAAGAGTAATACGCATGGACGCTATCGCTTTCGACCGTGGCGATCCGGCAGGGCCGGACCCCTGATATTCTGCCGGCTTTGGACCAGCCGGATGATGTGGACGGGCAAAATGGCAGACAACCCGTTCGAAAAGCAAGAGGTGAACAAGGCGTTAGCAAGTCATTTCACATCTGTCTCACGGACTGCACACAGAAAATATGCGTTCTCAACAGCTTGCGCGTTACTTGCCGAAGCCGGTCGGCTTGCCCATAAAGGCTCATGACCATCCATCTGCGCGTGACGCCCCTTGACCGATGAACCGAAGAGCAGCCAGCGCGGCTATCGCGTCGCCAATACTTTCGTGCCCGCGCGGCCGCTGGAGCCTGCGCTTTATCTGGTCGCAACCCCGATCGGCAATCTCGGCGACATCACGCTGCGGGCGCTCGAAACGCTCTCAGGTGCCGATGTGCTGGCCTGCGAGGATACCCGGGTAACCCGCGTGCTGCTCGACCGCTACGGCATCGTCACCCGGCCCTACGCCTATCACGAGCACAATTCCGACGAAGTCGGGCCGAAGCTCATCGCGGCGCTGCAGGAGGGGAAATCGGTGGCGCTGGTCTCCGATGCCGGCACGCCTTTGGTCTCCGATCCCGGTTACCGGCTCGGCCAGATGGCGATCGAGGCCGGCTACAAGGTCGTGCCGATCCCCGGCGCCTCGGCGCCGCTGGCGGCCCTCGTCGGTTCCGGCATGCCGTCGGATGCATTCCTGTTCGCCGGTTTCCTGCCGGTCAAGGACAAGGGCCGGCGGGACCGGCTGGCCGAGCTTTCAAAGGTGCCGGCGACATTGATCTTCTTTGAATCGCCGCATCGCATCGGCGCGACGCTTGGCGCCGCCGCCGAAGTGCTCGGGGCGGGCCGACGCGCGGCGGTCTGCCGCGAATTGACGAAGACGTTCGAGGAGTTTCGCCGCGGCACGTTGGAGGAGCTTGCCGCCTATTACAATGACGACCGCGTCGTGAAGGGTGAGATCGTGCTGCTCCTGGCGCCGCCGGAAGCCGAGGAGCCTCCCGGGGAGATCGAGGTGGACGCGCTGTTGCGCCAGTTGGCGTCTGCCATGCCGGCGGCCAAGGCCGCCGCCGAAGCTGCCCGCGTGACGGGACTTCCGCGCAAGGACCTCTATCAGCGGCTTCTGGACCTGAAAGGCGAGGCAGGTGGCGGAGAGTGACCCAGGTCTGAAACGCCGCAAAGTCGAACGGCAGAAGGCCCAGCGATGGGGCCATGTCTCGGAATATCTCGCCGCGCTTTATCTCCTGGTCAAAGGCTATCGAGTTCTGGCGATCCGTTACCGCACCAAGCTCGGGGAAATCGATCTGATCGTCCGCAAAGGTGATCTGGTGGCCTTTGTCGAGGTGAAAGCGCGGATCGGCGAACAGGAGGCGATCGACGCCGTCGGTTACGCCACCCAGAACCGAATTCGAGCCGCAAGCGACCTCTGGCTTTCAAAGCGGCAGGATGCCGCGAGATTGTCTCGGCGTTACGATGTGATCGCGGTGCTTCCGGGCCGTCTGCCGCGGCAATTTGCGAATGCTTTCTGACGTTGATGTGAAATTGTTGCATAGGTGTGCAATGTAATATTTCTGACGTAAAACTGTTAAGGGCCTGTCACAGCCTGGCCCTATTGCGGTCCTCACCCCAACAAAGGTGGAGAGGACGTTCAAATGTTCAAAAAGCTTTCGATGGCCGCGATCGCGGTCGCTCTGTCCGCGACCTCGTCGCTTGCCGCGACCGAAGTCACCTGGTGGCATGCCATGGGCGGCGAGCTCGGCAAGAAGCTCGAAGAAGTTGCTCAGAAGTTCAACGAGAGCCAGAGCGACTACAAGGTCGTTCCGGTCTTCAAGGGCACCTATCCCGAAACCCTGACCGCCGCTATCGCCGCCTTCCGCGCTGGCCAGCAGCCTGCGATCGTTCAGGTCTTCGAAGTCGGCACCGGCACGATGATGGCCGCCAAGGGCGCTGTCTACCCGGTCTACAAGCTGATGGCCGACAACAAGGAGCCGTGGGATCCGAAGGGCTTCCTCGCCCCGGTCGTCGGTTATTATTCGGACGCACAGGGCAACATCCTGTCGATGCCTTTCAACTCCTCGACGCCGATCATGTACTATAACAAGGACGTCTTCCAGAAGGCTGGCCTTGATCCGGAAGTTGCCCCGAAGACCTGGGCCGAACTTGCCGCCATGGGCAAGAAGATCGTCGATTCCGGCGCGGCTGCCTGCGGCTTCACGCTGTCCTACGCTGCGACCTGGGTCGGTCTCGAAAACTACTCCGCCATCCAGAACCTGCCCTATGGCACGCTTCAGAACGGCTTTGGCGGCCTGAAGACCGAATTCAAGTTCAACGGCAAGGAACAGGCTGCATTCTGGGATAACCTGAAGAAGCAGCAGGATGCCAAGGTTTTCAAGTATGGCGGCCCGGGCGGCGGCGCTGAAACGGCTCCGATGTTCTACGCGCAACAGTGCGCCATCTACATGGGCTCTTCCGCCTCTCGCGCCGGCGTCATCAACAATGCCAAGGGCTTCAAGGTCGGCTTCGCGCCGATGCCTTACGACGACACCGTCACCAAGGAGCCGAAGAACTCGATCATCGGCGGCGCCACGCTCTGGACCCTGAACGGTCAGAAGAACCCCGACGTCTACAAGGGCGTTGCCAAGTTCTTCACCTACCTCTCCAAGCCGGAAGTTCAGGCTGACTGGCACCAGTCCACCGGTTATCTGCCGATCACCAACGCTGCTTACGAGCTTGGTCAGAAGCAGGGCTATTATGAAAAGACCCCGGGTTCCGACATCGCCATCAAGCAGATCACCCGCGGCACCCCGACCGATAACTCCAAGGGCCTTCGCTTCGGCAACCTGACGCAGATCCGCGATCTGATCGACCAGCAGTTCGAAGCCGTCCTGTCCGGCAAGAAGACCGGCCAGCAGGCTCTCGACGATGCTGCCAAGGCTGGCAACGCCATCCTGCGCGAATTCGAAGCTTCGAATTCGAACTGAGCCTCGCCTTAATCCTCAAGCCCTTCCCGATCCCCGGGGAGGGCATTTCCTTGGGCACGCCTCGCCATGCAAACCAAGCGCACCGTTTTTCACAGCCGCGTCCTGCCTTATTTCCTGCTCGCGCCGCAGCTGATCATCACGCTCATCTTTTTTGTATGGCCAGCCGCTCAGGCAATCTGGCAGTCGTTTCTGCGCCAGGACCCGTTCGGCCTGAAGGCGACCTTCGTCTGGTTTGCGAATTATACGCGTTTGTTGGACGATCCCGACTATCTCAATGCGCTCGGAGCGACTTTCGTCTTCTCCGTCGGCGTGACGGTTCTGTCGATGGGCCTGTCTCTGCTTTTCGCGGTGTGCGTCAATCGCGTACTGCGCTCAGGCCGGTTCTACACGACCTTGCTGGTCTGGCCCTACGCGGTGGCGCCTGCGGCTGCCGGTCTGCTCTGGTGGTTCATGTTCAATCCCAGCGTCGGCATTATTCCCTATCTCCTGAGCTTCCTCGGATACGAATGGAACCATCGTCTTCATACCGGCGACGCCATGGTGCTGATCATCATCGCCGCCGCATGGAAACAGATTTCCTACAATTTCCTGTTCTTCGTGGCTGGTCTGCAGTCCGTGCCGCAATCTCTGACCGAGGCTGCTGCCATTGATGGCGCGGGTCCGTTCAAGCGGTTCTGGACCGTGGTCTTCCCGCTGCTGTCGCCGACGACCTTCTTCCTCGCGGTCATCAACATCACCTACGCGATGTTCGACACGTTCGGCATCGTCGATGCCACCACCTCGGGTGGCCCGTCACAGTCCACCAATATTCTGGTCTACAAGGTCTATGCGGACGGTTTTATCGGCCTGAACCTTGGCCCATCCGCCGCGCAGTCGGTCATCCTGATGCTGATCGTGGTTGTTCTCACCGTCGTCCAGTTCCGCTGGATCGAGCGCAAAGTGCAGTATTGAGGTTTACGATGGTCGAGAACCGCCCCTTCCTGAATTTCCTGACCCACCTGGTCCTCATTCTCGGCGTCCTGACGGTAGTCTTCCCCGTCTACCTCGCCTTCATTGCTTCGACCCATGGTCCGACGGATTTCATGAGCGGCATCGTTCCGTTGCTGCCCGGCGACCAGTTCTCGGCGAACTATGGCTATCTGCTCGGCACCGGTGAATCGACTGCCGGCGCGCCGCCCTTCCTTCTGATGCTGGGAAACAGCCTGGCGATGGCGATCATGATCGCGGTCGGCAAGATCGCCATCTCGATCATCTCGGCTTTTGCGATCGTCTATTTCCGCTTTCCGCTGCGGGTACCGGCCTTCTGGCTGATCTTCATGACGCTGATGCTGCCGGTGGAAGTGCGCATCCTGCCGACTTACAAGGTGGTCGCCGATCTCGGCATGTTGAATTCCTATTCCGGCCTCGTCATCCCGGTCATCGCCTCTGCGACGGCGACCTTCCTGTTCCGCCAGTTCTTCCTGACGGTGCCGGAGGAGATGATGGAGGCCGCCCGCGTCGATGGCGCTGGTCCGATGAAATTTTTCCGCGATATCCTTCTGCCGCTATCGCGCACCAATATCGCCGCACTTTTTATCATCATGTTCATCTACGGCTGGAACCAGTATCTCTGGCCGATGCTGATCACCACCGAGCCGCAATATTACACCGTCGTCATGGGCATCAAGCGCCTCGCCAGTGTGCTGGATGGCGACAACCAGTGGAACCTGGTGATGGCCGGAGTCATCCTGGCGGGTCTGCCGCCTGTCCTCGTCATCATCTTCATGCAGCGCCTGTTCGTCAAAGGCCTGGTTGAAACGGAGAAATAACAATGGCTTCCATCGATGTCGAAGGCGTCGGCAAGGTTTATTCGGGCGGCGTGCGCGCGGTTACCGATATCAAACTGAACATCGCCGACGGCGAGTTCATCGTGCTGGTGGGCCCGTCGGGTTGCGGCAAGTCCACGCTCCTGCGCATGGTCGCCGGGCTGGAGACCATTTCCGAAGGCGAAGTGAAGATCGGCAGCAGGGTCGTCAACAATGTCGAACCGGCTGATCGCGATATCGCCATGGTGTTCCAGAACTATGCGCTCTATCCGCATATGACCGTCTACAACAATCTCGCCTACGGCCTGAAGAACCGCGGCACGCCGAAAGCCGAGATCGACGCCCGCGTCGCCGAAGCTGCCCGCATGCTGGAGATCACCCAGTATCTGGAACGCAAGCCCCGCGCGCTGTCCGGTGGCCAGCGCCAGCGTGTCGCCATGGGCCGCGCCATCGTCCGCAAGCCGGCCGCCTTCCTGTTCGACGAGCCGCTCTCCAATCTCGATGCCAAGCTGCGTGTTTCCATGCGCGGCGAGATCAAGCGCCTGCAGCGCCGCCTCGGCACCACATCTATTTACGTCACCCACGACCAGCTCGAAGCCATGACGCTCGCCGACCGCCTCGTCGTCCTGAACGGCGGCCAGATCGAGCAGATCGGTGCACCGCTGGAAGTCTATCACGCGCCGGCCTCCACCTTCGTTGCAAGCTTCATCGGCTCGCCGGCCATGAACCTCGTCAAGGGCGAGCTGCATGGCGACAAGCTGGCGATCGGCCCGGCGATGGTCGCCCTCAACGGTTTCGCGCCGACCTCCGGTGCCGTCACCGTCGGCGTCCGCGCCGAGGATCTGCGCATCGCCCGCGACGACGAGGAGGCTCTGCCCTTCCGACTCGAATACACCGAGGAACTGGGTGCCCAGCGCCTGATCCACGGCACGGTGGGTGACCAGCAGATCACCGCCGCCGTTTCGCCGGAAATCGCGCTTTCCCCGGACATGCGTATCGCCGTCGATGCCAAGCGCCTGCACTTCTTCTCGATCGATACGGGCAAGCGCCTGCCGGGCCACGTTCCGGCCGAGGCAAAGCTCGCACCGGTAGAACCGGTTATCTGAGGGCCCGATCCGAAATTGAGGCCGATCGTTAAAATTCTAACATCGGCCTGAAGAGCGGGCTTACTCTTTGCCATTAGCATCTCCTGGAATTGACAGCTTCCGGGGGAAAGATGAGTTGGCACATCCTCGCCGCGACCGCAGCGGCAATTGCATTTCGGTCAAAGTCCTACGCGCCTGAGAAGCCGAAGGTGAAGCCGTTCGTCGGCGCTTGTCCGCATTCTCTCGAGATGAAGCCGATGCCGATCGAGCCCACCTGGGTCATCGCCGGCGATCCGCAGGCGCGTGCCGGGTCGCATTCCACCGCCGAGGACGATTGCGCGACGACCGGCGTATGGGAATGTACGGCGGGCGAGTTCCGCTGGTACTTCCACTGGGACGAAACAGTGGTGATCCTTGAGGGTGAAGTGCATGTGACTGCCGAGGACGGCACGCAGCGCGTTCTCCAGGCCGGCGAC
Source organism: Neorhizobium vignae (assembly GCF_000732195.1). Lineage (GTDB taxonomy): Bacteria > Pseudomonadota > Alphaproteobacteria > Rhizobiales > Rhizobiaceae > Neorhizobium > Neorhizobium vignae. The sequence goes on along the minus strand of NZ_JNNU01000004.1, from coordinate 153,690 downwards.
GTTGCCTATTTCAAGGGCCGGACCTGGGCCACCTGGCGCATCGACACATATCTGAAGAAGGTCGCCTTCATCCGCCGGCCTTTCCCGAAGCCGATCGCCATGCTTTTCCGCCTGCGCAACATGTTGCGGGCAAAGACGCAGGTCGGCATCTCCGCGTGATATCGGCCCGATTGCAGTTGCCTTTGACGGCCCGCCATCCTACATCAGGCGGGCCAATCCTAGGGGGCTGAAGTCATGGCGAAAATCCGCAAGGTCGCGTTCCAGATGGACCATATCTCCGGCATCAGCATTGCCGGCGATTCCACCTTCGCCATGGCGCTCGAAGCGCAGGCGCGTGGCTTCGAACTGTTTCACTACACTCCCGACCGCCTGACCATGCGCGACGGCAAGATCTTCGCCGCCGTCGAGCCGTTGCAGGTTCGCGATATCAAGGGCGATCATTTCACGCTCGGCGAGAAGGAACGCATCGACCTCTCGGAGATGGACGTCGTTCATCTGCGCCAGGATCCGCCCTTCGACATGGGCTATATTACCTCGACGCATCTGCTGGAGCGCATCCACCCGAAGACGCTTGTCGTCAACGACCCGGCCTGGGTGCGCAACTCGCCCGAGAAGATCTTCGTCACCGAATTCGCCGATCTGATGCCGGCTACGCTGATCAGCCGCGATCCGGGCGAGATCGCCCGCTTCCGGGAAGAGATGGGCGATATCATCCTGAAGCCGCTCTACGGCAATGGCGGGGCCGGGGTTTTCCATTCCGCCCGCGACGACCGCAATTTCACGTCGCTGCTCGAAATGTTCGGCCAGATGTATCGCGGCGAACCCTATATCGCCCAGGCCTATCTGCCGGCCGTGCGCAAGGGCGACAAGCGCATCCTGCTGGTCGACGGCGAGCCGGTCGGTGCGATCAACCGGGTTCCCGCCGAACACGACAGCCGCTCCAACATGCATGTCGGCGGCCGCGCCGAGGCGACCGAGATCACGCCGCGCGAGAAGGAAATCTGCTCCCGCATCGGACCCGCATTGCGCGAACGCGGCTTCATCTTCGTCGGCATCGACGTCATCGGCGATTACATGACCGAGATCAACGTCACATCTCCGACGGGCATCCGCGAAGTCAAGAAGTTTGGCGGTGCCGACGTCGCAGGCCTCCTCTGGGATGCAATCGAGGCAAAGCGCGCCTGATAAAGGCAAGGCGTTTCGGATACGGGTCGCCTTTGTTCTCACGATACAACCGCCTCCAACCCATTTGCAGCGGATGCGTGAAATTGTTCGGCTAATGTTCTTGTTTTATTCCTGTTTCTATGCCAGATTGCAATTCCTGGCACGGAAAGCGTGTATCGCTGGCGTCCTGGACATGAAGTTAGGGCGGGGTGGATATGGTTTCGCGCGTCAGCACAGTCGCATTCCAGGGCATAGAGGGCGTTCCGGTCGACGTGCAGGTCATGGTCGGCCCGGGCAAGATCAACATGCATATCGTCGGCCTGCCGGACAAGGCGGTGGCCGAGAGCCGCGAGCGGGTACAGGCGGCATTGCACGCCTCAGGCCTTGCCATGCCGCCGAAGAAGATCACCGTCAATCTGGCGCCGGCCGACCTGCCGAAGGAAGGATCGCATTTTGACCTGCCGATCGCGCTGGCCCTGATGGCGGCGCTGGGCGCCGTTCCCGGAGATGCACTCACCGGCTACGTCGTGCTCGGAGAACTGAACCTCGACGGCACGCTTGCGCCTGTGGCCGGCGCACTTCCGGCGGCAATCGCCGCCAACGCCTTGGGAAAGGGTCTGATCTGCCCGGCCGACAGCGGCGCCGAAGCCGCCTGGGCAGGCGCCGAGATCGATATCGTCGCGCCACGCAGCCTGATCGCGCTCGCAAACCATTTTCGCGGCACCCAGGTCATCTCCCGTCCACAGCCGGCAATTCGTGCCTTGCCTGCCAATTTGCCGGATCTGATCGACATCAAGGGCCAGGAAAGCGCCAAGCGGGCGCTGGAGGTCGCCGCCGCCGGTGGACATAATCTTCTAATGGTCGGCCCCCCGGGCTCCGGCAAATCCATGCTGGCTGCGCGGCTGCCCTCCATCCTGCCGCCGCTTTCGGCCGCCGAGCTGCTGGAAGTGTCGATGATCCACTCGATTGCCGGGCAGCTTTCCGGCGGCAAGCTCTCCGACCGCAGGCCTTACCGCACGCCGCATCATTCGGCCACCATGGCAGCGCTGGTGGGTGGCGGCCTGCGCGCCAGGCCCGGGGAAGCGTCGCTCGCCCATCATGGGGTGCTGTTCCTCGACGAATTCCCGGAATTCTCGCCACAGGTGCTGGATGCGCTCCGCCAGCCGTTGGAGACCGGCGAATGCATTATCGCCCGCGCCAACCATCGGGTTTCCTATCCCGCCAGTATCCAGCTCGTCGCCGCCATGAACCCATGTCGTTGCGGAATGGCGGGCGAACCCGGCCATTCCTGCGCGCGGGGGCCAAAATGCATGTCGGACTACCAGGGGCGCATTTCGGGGCCGCTGATGGACCGGATCGATATCCGCATCGACGTGCCAGCAGTCTCGGCCGCCGATCTCATTCGCCCGATGCCAGCGGAAAGCAGCACGGATGTCGCAAGACGCGTGGCGGCTGCGCGTGACAGACAGCGGGAGCGGTTCGAACAGGCCGGTTATCCGCGCGTGCTCACCAATGCCCGCTGCTCGACGGCGCTGATCGAGAAGATCGCGGAACCCGATCCTGGTGGTCTCCAGTTGCTCAGGGATGCGGCGGAAAAGCTCAAGTTCTCGGCCCGCGGATACCATCGCATATTGAAAGTCGCCCGCACGCTCGCCGATCTTGACGGCAAGGAAACGGTCGGCCGCATTCATCTCGCTGAGGCGATTTCCTATCGCATGGTTGGCGAACGGCTGGCGACTGCCGCGGCGTGAGGCAGAAGCTTGGGGATGGGGTTGCTAGGGCCGGGAGGTGGCGATGAGTTTGCTCTGCGGCCAAGGCAGGTCGTCACCGATGACCAGGCTCCACTTGGGTGGACCGCCGCTCAGGCAGACGCGGATAGCCTACCCTTCCGTCGTCATCCTCGGGCTCGACCCGAGGATACATCCGCTTGGCGACGCGCCCCAAGGTAGTCAACCCTGGTGGGCTTGGCCGTGGATCCTCGGGTCGAGCCCGAGGATGACGACCTGAAGAAGTGCAGCTAACCGCCCAACCCCTCAAACAGCGCCGTCGACAAGTACCGCTCGGCAAAGGAGGGAATAATGACGACGATGGTCTTGCCGGCATTTTCCGCGCGGCTGCCGACTTCGATGGCGGCCTGCAGCGCCGCGCCGGAGGAGATGCCAACCGGTACGCCTTCGAGCTTCGCCACCAGGCGTGCCATTTCCATGGCCTCGCCGCTGTTGACGGTGATGATCTCGTCATAGATGTGCGTGTCGAGAATCTTTGGTGCGAAGCCGGCGCCAATGCCCTGGATCTTGTGCGGCCCGGGCTGTCCGCCGGAGAGCACGGGGGATTCTTCCGGTTCGACGGCAATGATCTTGAGTGCCGGGTTGCGCTCCTTCAGCACCTGGCCGGCGCCAGTGATCGTGCCGCCGGTGCCGATGCCTGAGACGAAGATGTCGATCTTGCCGTCGGTATCGTTCCAGATTTCCTCGGCGGTCGTCTTGCGGTGGATGTCCGGATTGGCCGGGTTTTCGAACTGTTGCGGAATGATCGCGTCGGGCAGCGAGGCGGCGAGTTCTTCCGCCTTGGCGATCGCGCCCTTCATGCCTTTCGGGCCTTCGGTCAGCACCAGTTCGGCGCCGAGCAGGGCGAGCATCTTGCGCCGCTCGATCGACATCGTCTCCGGCATGGTGAGGATCAGCTTGTATCCCTTGGCGGCCGCGGCGAAGGCGAGCGCGATACCGGTATTGCCGGATGTAGGCTCGACCAACGTCGTCTTGCCGGGCGTGATCTTGCCCTGGGCCTCAAGGCTCTCGATCATCGCCACGCCGATACGGTCCTTCACCGAGGCGATCGGATTGAAGAATTCGAGCTTGGCCAGAAGATTGGCCTTCACGCCCTTTTCCTTGGCCAGCTTGTCGAGGCGCACGATCGGAGTGTCGCCGATGGTTTCGGTGATCGAGGAATAGATACGGCCGCGTCCCGGCTTTCTGGTCTCTGGCATGGTGCTCTCCCTAAGTTTGGAGAGAAGTTAGGGCGTGTTCCTGACGAATGCCAGCAAGGCGGAACCGGACGGAAAGAGAAATGGAAATTTTGTTCCCGGAAGCGGCCCGGAACGAAAACGCCTTTGCGTTCAAAGGCCGGTCGAGCCGAAGCCGCCGGCACCGCGGGCAGTCGTGGAAATTTCGGCAATCTCGGTTACCCGAGCCTGGGTCACCGGCGCGATCACCATTTGCGCGATCCGCATGCCGCGGGTGATGACGAAATCCTCGTCGCCGAGATTGATGAGCAGCACCTTTACCTCGCCGCGGTAATCGCTGTCGATCGTGCCGGGCGTGTTGAGGCAGGTGATGCCGTTCTTGAAGGCAAGGCCGGAGCGTGGCCGTATCTGCGCCTCGAAGCCTTCCGGGATTTCGAAGATAAAGCCGGTCGGCACCAGCGCCCGCTTGCCGGGCGCGATCGTCAGCGGCATGCCGTCTTCGACGGCGGCACGCAGGTCCATGCCGGCGGCGCCCGTGGTTTCATAGGCCGGCAGGTCGAGGCCGGCACCATGCGCGAGGCGGACAAGATTGAGCTTCGGCGAGGAGGGGGCGTGAATGTTCATCATCTCATTTGCCGACCCACGGTCGCCCCGGTCAAACACGAATTGAAAGTTATCCACGGAGTCGTTAGATACGCGGCAACGTAAAGGATCTAGAAAACATGCCCGAAACGATTGCCGAGGCGGTTTCCCGCCGCCGCACATTCGCAATTATTGCCCATCCGGACGCGGGCAAGACGACGCTGACCGAAAAACTGCTGCTGTTCGGCGGCGCGATCCAGCTCGCCGGCGAAGTGAAAGCGAAGAAGGACCGTATCCAGACCCGGTCTGACTGGATGAAGATCGAGCGCGAGCGCGGCATCTCGGTCGTCACCTCGGTGATGACTTTCGAATATGACGGCAACGTCTTCAACATCCTCGATACGCCCGGCCATGAAGACTTCGCGGACGACACGTATCGCACGCTGACGGCGGTGGATGCCGCGGTCATGGTTCTCGACGCCGCAAAGGGCATCGAGCCGCGGACGCTGAAACTGTTCGAAGTCTGCCGCATGCGCGATATCCCGATCATCACCTTCGTCAACAAGATGGACCGTGAAAGCCGCGATCCGTTCGAGATCCTCGATGAAGTCGAGGAGAAGCTTGCGCTCGACACCGCTCCGGTCACCTGGCCGATCGGTCGTTCGAAGAGTTTTTGCGGGTCCTACAACCTGGCGGACAATACCGTTCGCGGCTCGGATACGGACGTCAAGGCAACCCCGGTCAACGGACCTCAGAGCGTTGCCGGCCGCCTTCCGGAAAACGAACGTGCCGCCTTCGTCGAGGAGACCGAGCTGGCGATCGAGGCCTGCCGGCCGTTCGACCGCAAGGCTTTCCTCGAAGGCCACATGACGCCGGTCTTCTTCGGTTCGGCTTTGCGGAATTTCGGCGTGCGCGATCTCATCGATGCGCTGGGCGATTTTGCCCCACCACCGCGAGACCAGGTGGCGGACATCCGCACCGTGCACGCGACCGACGACAAGATGACGGCCTTCGTCTTCAAGATCCAGGCGAACATGGACCCGAACCACCGCGACCGCATTGCGTTTGCGCGCATCTGCTCCGGCAAGCTGGAGCGCGGCATGAAGGCGCGGCTGTCGCGCACGGGTAAGCAGCTCGGGTTGACGGCGCCACAGTTCTTCTTCGCCTCGCAACGCCAGCTGGCGGACACCGCCTATGCGGGCGATGTGGTCGGCATCCCGAACCACGGCACGCTGCGCATCGGCGATACGCTGACCGAAGGCGAACAACTGGTGTTCCAGGGCGTACCGAACTTCTCGCCGGAAATTCTTCGCCGCGTGCGGCTGGAGGATGCCATGAAGGCGAAGAAGCTCAAGGAAGCGTTGCAGCAAATGGCGGAAGAGGGCGTCGTGCAGCTCTTCTCGCCGGAAGACGGCTCACCGGCCATCGTCGGTGTCGTCGGCGCGCTGCAGCTCGACGTTCTGAAGGAAAGGTTGCAGGGCGAATACGGCCTGCCGGTTTCCTTCGAAATGTCGCGCTTCTCGATCTGCCGCTGGATCTCCGCCGAAAATCAGGCCGATCTCGACAAGTTCCTGACGGTCAAGCGCGGCGATATCGCCCGTGATCTCGATGGCGATCCGGTTTTCCTGGCGCAGGACAGCTTTTCGCTGCGTTACGAGTCGGAGCGCCACCCGGCCATCAAGATGGTCGCGATCAAGGAATATCAGGTCGCCAAGGCGGCCTGATAGCATCCCGGTGTCTTAGCCGAACTTGACGGCCGTGGTGTTGGACCCGCAGACGAGCACGCAGACGCGCTCATCCGGACCCGGAACATATTTGCCGGACAGCAGGGCGGCGAAGGCCGCGGCCCCGCCGGGTTCGGCAACGATGCGCGCGCCGGCCCACAACGCCTTCTGAGCGCCGAGGATTTCGTCGTCGGTTACCAGCACCGGCGGCTGCACGTATTTTTGGGCCACTGGGAACATCAGTTCGCCCACCTGTTTTGGCGCAAGCGAATCGGCCGCGATGCCGCCGGCTGGCGCATCCACCGGGCGCCCCGCCTTGAAGGCTTCGTAAAGCGTCGGCGCGCCGTCGGATTCCACCGCGACGATCTTGACCCGGCCGCGAAACCAGGAGGCGATGCCGCCGATCAGCCCGCCGCCGCCGACCGCAACGAGGAGCGTCGTCACCTCCGGCAGGTCGTCCTCGATCTCCTTGCCGAGCGTGCCCTGGCCGAGCAGGGTTTCCACCTGGTCATAAGCATGGGCCGCGATTGCACCGCTCGTCGCCACATAGGTCTGGCTCGCCGCCAGCGCATCGTTGTAGCGATCACCGCCGACCACCAGCTCGGCGCCATAGGAGCGAATGAGGTCGATCTTCGCCTGCGAGGCCACGCTCGGCACGAAGATATGCGCCGGCACGCCGAGCCTCATCGCAGCGTAGGCGACCGCCGCCCCGTGATTGCCGCCGGACGCGGCGACGACGCCGGCCGCCGGAACCGTGCGCGTCAAAAGGTTGGTGAAGGCGCCGCGCGCCTTGAAGGAACCGGAATGCTGCAGCAGCTCAAGCTTCAGGTCGACCGGCAGCGGCGCTCCGCCGAAATCCCGCATGTCGACGCGCATGACCGGCGTGCGGCGGATATGCGGGCGGATGAGCGTTTCGGTTTCCGCGATGCGTTCGGGCGTGACGGTGTGTTCGATCGACATGATGGCCTCTTGGGAATGGGACGGCCATGGGTAGCCCCCAGACCCCCGAAATGAAAGTCCTTTTAGGCGCCGATCCGTTCGCTGAGAAAGTCGACGACGGCGCGCACGGCCGGAAGCTGCCCGCGTCGATGCGGCATCAGGATCGTCGTGGTGATGCTGCCTGCGGTCCAATCGTGCAACAGGCGGATCAGCCGGCCCTCGGCAAGTGCCTCGCGGCAGACTGAAGTCGGCAGGCAGCTCAGGCCGAGGCCAGCCATCGTCGCCTTCATGATCACCATTGGCTCGTCGGCGGAAAGCACGGATCTGGGTGTCACGACAACCGTTTCGCCATCCTCGGAGGCCAGCTTCCAGACCGTGTCCAACGAGCCGGCAGTAACCGCCCCGTGTCCGGCGAGATCTTCCGGCCGCGAGGGCTCGCCATGGGTGCGAACATAATCCGGTGAGGCGACGACGAAAAAAGGGTCGGTCGCAAGCTTCTTCTGCAGCAGCGTCGAATCCGGCAGCGGCGCCTGGTGGCTGCGTACCGCGATGTCGAAACCCTCCTGAACGATATCGACGAACCGGTCGCTGACGTGCAGCGAAAGATGAAGTTTCGGATATCGTGCCGAAAGCTCGCCGAGATGATCCGCGAGCATGAACTGCGCGGTCGGCACCGCTGCCGTCATCCGTACAATGCCGCTCGGTTCGCCGAGATGGGTGCGCACGATGGTCTCCGCCATCTCGGCTTCGATGACCGACGCCTGCGCGTGCCGGAAGAAGTCCCGGCCGAGATCGGTCAGCGAGAAACTGCGGGATGTCCGCTGGATCAGCCGCACGCCGAGCCGGTCCTCGAGTTCCGCCACGCGTTTGCTGACGGTGGATTTCGGCACGCCGAGCCGGCGCCCTGCCGCGGAAAAGCCGCCGTGCTCCACGGCCTGCACGAAGAAATAAAGATCGTTGAGGTTGGGCAAAGTCATTTTCAGCTTCCACACATGTAGACTTAAAGGCGGAAAATTGTTGTCTACCGCTCCGGCGTCTACGAAATCATATTGCTGGTGTCTCAAAGTTTCAATCCAGGGAGTATGAAATGACACCGATCCTGTTTTACGGCGTTCCGGAAGGATGTTCCTTCGGCTCTATCGTCGCGCTCGAATGGACTGGCGCGCCCTATCGGCTGTGCCGGGTCGAAATGCCGGCCGTGGTTTCCAGCGAGGCTTATAAGCCGGTCAATCTGATCGGTGAAACACCGTCGCTGATGCTGCCGGACGGTCGGGTGATGAGCGAGAGCATGGCGATCCTCAACCACATCGCCGCGCGCACGGTGGACAAGGGCTGGGGTTTCGATCCGAAATCGGAAAAATTCGACCGGCTGAACCAGATGCTGGCTTTCCTCAATACCGCCTTTTTCAGTGCCTTCGGTCCGCTCTGGCACACGGTGGAGCACGAACTCGACCCGGTGGCCAAGCAAGCGCTTCGCGCTTACGGTGTCGCCAAGGTCGAAAAGGCGCATGCGCAGCTCGAAAAGCTTCTCGGCGGCCGCGAGTGGCTGCTCGGCGACAATAAGAGTTTTGCGGATGCCTATTTCGCCGGCATTGCCCGCTGGAACGATTTCCACCAGGTCGTCGATCGGGGCCAGTTTCAGGCGCTCAATGCCCTTTATGAGCGCCTGCAGCAGGACCCCGCGGTGCAGTTCGCCTGGGCCATCGAACATCAGGAAGAGGCGCAGACGAGCGGCCAGTTCCTCGGCCATGTGAGTCTCGATGAGGCGCTCGGATCTTTGAAGCAGGCGGCGTGATCCAATAACCATCCGCAGTCATGGCGTCCTGGCAACGCCATGACCAAAGCACCCGCCGGACGTGATATTGCGGTTGATCTTCAGACTTTGAGGAGCTTACGCCGCGGTGAGATCCTCAAGGAAGTCGTCGCACCAGCGGGTGACGTCGTGTTCGAGGAGATGCTCCATCATGCGGCCCCAGCGCTCCTTGCGCTCCTCGATCGGCATGTTGATGCCGCGCGCGATCGCGTTTGCCGTGCCTTCGATGTCATAGGGGTTGACCAGCAGCGCCCCACGCAGTTCCCGCGCCGCACCCGCAAAACGCGACAGCACCAGAACGCCCGGATTTTCCGGATCCTGTGCCGCGACATATTCCTTGGCGACGAGGTTCATGCCGTCGCGTAACGGCGTGACGAGCCCGATTCTGGCGAGCCGATAAAGGCCTGCCAGAACGGGCCTGCCGATCGAGCGGTTGATATAGCGGATCGGCACCCAGTCGACCGTGCCGGTCGCACCATTCACGCGGCCTGCCTGCTCGGCCACCATGCGCTGCATCTGCTCGTATTCCGGCACTTCGGAGCGGGATTTCGGGGTGATCTGCAGGTAGGTGACGCGGTTATGATGGGCGGGGTTGGATTTGACGAAGTGCTCGAAGGCATCGATCCGCTGGGTGATGCCCTTGGAATAATCCAACCGGTCGACGCCGATGATCAGGTCGCGTCCTTCGACACTCTGCTTGGCTTTGCGCACGATGACATTGCTGGCCGCTTTCTTCGCGTATTCGGCAAACATCGCCGTCTCGATGCTGATCGGATAAAAGCCGCCCTTGAAGGTGCGTCCGTAAGAAGTCAGCTTTCCGCCCTCGAGTGCGTCCCCGATGCCTTCTCGTACCAGTCCTCCGACGAAATTGGCGAGGTCGTGATCGGTCTGAAACCCTACCAGATCGTAGTAGGAGAGGTTCTTCATGATCTCCTCATGCACGGGCATGGTGAACAGCACATCCGCGGGCGGCCAGGGAATGTGCAGGAAGAAACCGATCTTGTTCTTGAGGCCCATCTGGCGCAATTCCGCGGCAAGCGGGATCAGGTGGTAGTCGTGTACCCAGATGACGTCGTCTTCCTGGATGAGCGGCGCCAGCTTGTGGGCGAAGAAGCGGTTGACGCGGAAGTAACCGGCCATCTCCTTGCGTCCATACTCCGCCAGATCCATCCGGTAATGACAGATCGGCCAGAGCACCCGGTTGGCAAACCCGTGGTAATATTCCTCGACGTCCGTCTTGGTGAGGTCGGTGAGCGCATAGGTGATGTTGCCATGCTGCTGCATGTCGAGCGGCGCCGGCTCCTTGGCGCCGCTGGATTTGCCGGACCATCCCATCCAGATGCCGCCGTGTTCCTCCAGAGCGGCCTGCAGCGCGACAGCCAGCCCGCCGGCTGGAGCGTCGCCGCTCTTCTGCGGCAGGGAGACACGGTTCGAAACGACGACAAGTCGGCTCAAGATATTATCCTTTCAGCTCACGCGGTGGGCTCTGCGTCACTCGCAAGCGCTTTGATTGCCGCGCGCAAGGCAGCGGCCGAGGGGAGGGTGGATTTTGCTTCCGTGCCGCCCGATGTCTCGGTGATACGGATGGAATGGCCGCCGAGTTCGTTGGCGGCGCGGAACATAGCCTCGTCGGTCACGTCGTCGCCGATCGCGATCGGCTTGCGGCCCTTGAAAGGAGCTTGATCGAGAAAGGTCTGTAAGGCGTGCCCCTTGCTCGCCCGGGCCGGCCTGATTTCCATCACCATCTTGCCGTGCTGGAGCGTGAAGTCCGGCCCCGCCATGTCGAGGTAGCGAGGCATGGCCGCCTCGACCGCCGCGCGTTGCTCCGGCGCCTGGCGATAATGAGCGGCGACCGCGGCACCCTTGTCCTCCACCAGAACGCCCGGCCAGTGACCGGCCTCGCGGACAAGAGCCGCCTTCAGATCCTCGAACGCGGCATCGATCTCGACACGGCTGATCGCTCCGGACGGATCGCGGCGCTCGGAGCCGTGCAGGCCAGCGATCGGGAATTTATAGGGGGTGAACAGTTGGTCGGCATAGGGAAGGGCCCGGCCTGTAACCAGCGCCAGCGCGCCGCCCAGCCTCATGGAAAGACGATGCAGGTTTTCGGGCAGCTCGGCCGGTACGACGATCCCGTCCGGGGTCTCGGCAATCTCGATCAGCGTGCCGTCGATATCGAGAAACAGCGCCCATCGCTCCGGTTCGAGCATGAGCCTGGCGAGAACGGGATCCCCCCGAAGGAGCGCTTCTGCTGTAGCTGGGCTCGGCTGTTCTTTACGCGACATGAACCTCTATCTAGGCCGCCAAATTCCGGCGACAACCTGGAAAGATCACGGCCTGTCGCAAAAAGTGATACATTCTTCAGCCCGAAACTGGCATGTAGCCATTGAATTCATGTTTCATTAAGCCTTTGTCGAGACCCTGAAGTTCCTGGATTTTCAGGCCGCGCACGGGCGGCAATGTCGGAGCAGAAATACCCCATGTGTCGTTGGGCAGCCTATCGCGGCGAACCTCTCTATCTCGAAGAACTCGTCTCCTCGCCGGCCCATTCCCTGATCGAGCAGTCTCATTGCGCCACGCGCGCCAAGACCGCGACGAATGGTGATGGTTTTGGCATCGCCTGGTACGGCGACCGGCCGGAACCCGGCCGTTATCGTGATATCCTGCCCGCCTGGTCCGATTGCAATCTGAAGAGCCTGGCGCGGCAGATCCGTTCGCCGCTCTTCCTCGCGCATGTGCGGGCGGCAACCCATGGCGCGACGCGCCGCGACAACTGCCATCCTTTCGTCCAAGGCCACTGGTCGTTCATGCACAACGGCCAGATTTCCGGCTTCGAGCGCATTCGCCGGCATATGGAGGGCATGCTCTCCGACGCGCTGTTCGATGCCCGCACCGGCACGACGGATTCCGAACTTATCTTCCTGCTCGCCCTGCAATTCGGCCTGGATACCGACCCGTTCCAGGCCATGGAAAAGGCGATCGCCACGGTCGAGGACCTGTCTCTCGAAAAATCGGGCGAGGCGTTGGTGCGCTTCACCGCCGCCTATTCCAACGGCCGCGAACTCTATGCAGTGCGTTACGCCACCGACCATAAGCCGCCGACGCTCTACGCGGCCCCGATGGGCGGCAAGACGGGCTATTGCCTCGTTTCCGAGCCGCTGAACGATGACGTCGATACCTGGGTGGAAATCCCGGACGGCAGTGCCGTCGTGGTTGGGGCCGATGGCATGGAGGCCAAGCTCTTCCGGCCGAAGGCGCTGTCCGAAGCGGCCTGAGACCTATCCGAGCTTCGAGGCGATCAGTGCGGCAAGGCGCTCTGCCACCTCGTCCTTGTCAAGCTCCGGCCATTCATCGACACCTTTGGCGCTGATGATCTTCACCCGGTTGCGGGTGCCGCCCATGATGCCGGTTTCCGGCGAAACGTCATTGGCGACGATCATGTCGGCGCCCTTGCGCTCCAGCTTCGCGCGGCCGTTCTTTTCGACATCCTGGGTCTCTGCGGCAAAGCCGACCACCAGCTTCGGCCGATTTTGGTGATGGCCGACGGTCTTCAGGATGTCCGGGTTCTCAGTCAGCAGCAGGGGAGGCGGGGCCTCGCCCGGCTGCTTCTTGATCTTCTGGCCGGCCGACGAGGCGACACGCCAGTCGGCGACCGCTGCCACCATCACGGCGATATCGGCCGGCAGCCGGGAGGTCACCGCTTCCAGCATCTCCTCGGCGCGTTCTACATGTACGGTCTTCACGCCGACCGGATCGGGTATGGTCACCGGTCCGGAGACGAGCGTCACATCCGCGCCGAGCTTTGCGAGCGCCGCTGCAATCGCATGGCCTTGCCGGCCGGAGGAGCGGTTGGCGATATAACGCACCGGGTCGATCGGCTCGTGGGTCGGGCCGGATGTAACGATCACCTTTTTGCCGGCAAGCGGCTTTGGCGTGCCGTCCAGCAGGCTGATCGCTGCCGTGACGATCTCCAGTGGCTCGGCCATGCGGCCGGTGCCGGCCTCGTTGCTTTCGGCCATCTCGCCCGCCATCGGACCGATGAAATGGATGCCGTCGCTCTTCAGCGTCGCGACATTGCGCTTGGTCGCGGGTGCGGCCCACATTTTCGGGTTCATGGCCGGCGCGACCAGAACCGGCCGGTCGCTGGCGAGCAGTACGGCGCTTGCGAGATCGTCCGCCAGCCCATGCGCCATCTTGGCCATCAGGTCGGCGCTGGCAGGTGCGACGATGACGAGATCGTTGTCGCGGGCAAGCCTGATATGGCCGACATCCTGCTCGTCTTCGCGGGAAAACAGATCGACATAGACATGGCTGGCGGATAGCGCGCCGACCGCGAGCGGTGTGATGAATTCCTGCGCGGCCTTGGTCATGATCGGACGAACCGATGCCCCCCGCTCGCGAAGCCGGCGAACGAGATCGAGGCTCTTATAGGCCGCAATGCCGCCGGAGATGATCAGAAGGATGCGCTTGCCGGAGAGTTCCATGCGATTACCCGATGCCAGAATGGCGGGAAGCTAAGCCTTTGGCCGCCGAGTTGCAATTGCCTTCCCGCCGGATGCCGCCCCGGAACAGTTGCAGCTGACGGGAGTTCGGCTGCAAAGGAGAGCCGCTATGAAAAAGAATTTCGTTCCGAAGAAGATAGCCGGGTTCAAGGTGCCGAAATCGGTGCGCAGGTCGTCATTATTGCGCAACATGCTGGCGAGCCGCACCGGTCGGCAGATGCTGGCAAGAGCCCTCGTTGCCGGTGCCAATGCCGCCGCCACCGTCCTGACCGACGAGCGGCCCGACATACGTAAACCCGGCAAGGCAAGCGGCCGCAGACGCGCTCTTGCCGCAAGCGTGGCTGGTGAGGCGATCGAGAGCGCGACTGCGGCAGCCATCGATGTCGTCACCGGCCCGACGCGCCCGCTCTTCAAGGCAAGCGCCAAGGCGAAGGAGGGCCGGATTTTCCCGGAACCGGTCACGCACTGACGCGAAAGCAATCCGAACATCTTGCGCGAATTTCTGGACTGCATTACTCCTGTTTGCGGCCGGATGCGGCCAGCCGTCCGCGGCGCCCTCAAGCGCCAAGGTGAATGCATCCACCGCCTCTCATCCTTTGCCATTCCGGCCAGCGATGACGAACGGATCAGCAATGCGGGCGCTGATTGATGGGACCTGAGCGGTCTTTGTTCGTCTGTTGAAAGGATGATGAGATGCGCGATTTCCGCGATGCAAAACTGATGGCGAAAAGCCTGCGCCAGGCGCTTGCCGAACGTAAGGTCGAGCTGACGCATAGTCAGGTCCTGGAACTGGTTGCTGCGCAGTTTGGGTACGACAACTGGAATATCCTTGCTGCAAGGATCGATGCGGGAGAACCGCAGCAAAGTAAACGGGATGCGGTGTCGATCCAGCCGGCGATCCCGATCTTCCGGATATTCTCCGTCGACAAGGCGATGGAATTCTACCGCGATTTCTTAGGCTTCACCGTCGACTGGGAGCACCGGTTCGGCGAAAACTTCCCGCTCTATTGCCAGATTTCGCGAAGCGGCATGCTGATGCACCTCTCCGAACATGCGGGCGATGCCTCGCCGGGTGCGCGTGTCTTTGTGCCGATGACAGGCGCGCGCGCATTCCAGCAGGAGCTCATCGGCAAGAACTACCCCTATATGAAGCCAGGGCTGCAACAGGCGGATTGGGGACTGGAAGTGACGGTCACCGACCCGTTCAGCAACCGCATCACCTTCTGCGAGCGGGAGATCAAGCCGCAGGGCTGACCTGAGGTCCGTCCTCAAGGCCCAGCGGGATGCTAGATTTTCTTCCTGGCCGCCGCGAGCGGCTCGGTCGTCAGCTTGAAATCCGTCATTTCCTTCGGCGTCAGGTAATAGAGCCGGTCCGGCGGTGTTTCGAGCGCATGGATCCAGAGGCCCGCGCCGATGCCCATCTGGTCGAGATGGCGGGCGACCCGTGCGGTGGTCGCCTGCGCGGCGGACATGGCCTGTTCCGCCGACGGCCGCTCCTTGGCTCCGTTGAACACCTGGTGCACGCCGATCACTGCATCCTTCTCCGCTAAACGGCCGACGCCGCCGGCAAATACGATCGGGCAGGAAGAGGCGCAGAGCGCTTTCGACGCTACCTTCGTGTCGAGCTTCCTGTCGCGGATCAGTTTGGACATGGCGAGCGCATCGTCCACCGAGCCGCCGGGGGAATTGAGCGTCACCGTCTTCACATATTCTCCGCGGGTCTCGATCTCCTTGGAGAAGCGGGCAGCGGCACCCCGGTCGATCGTCCCTTCGGCGAGCAGCACGCCGCCCGTGGTGAGCTCGAAGGTGATCGGCTTGCGCAGCACTTCCCTGGGGCTGGCCGGCTGTACCGGCGGTGCCGCGGGCACGCCTTCGGTCAGGGCCGGCGGCAGCACGGGCTGGTCCTCGTGCATCGGGTCGAAGCCGGGCAGGGCGGCGTTCATCATCGTCATGTCGCGAACATCGACGACGAGGAAAACCGCTGCGGCCGAGAGAAGAATATAGAAGGCGCCGCGCATCAGCACGCCTTCATCGAGTTTGCTGATCGCCTCACCGATCCTCATGCGTCCGGTCCCGGCTGCGCGACTTGAGGTCGATGGCGGTGATATTGTTAGGCTCGGGTTCAGACACCGGCTCCGGCGTTGATTCAGGTGCCAGTTCCGGCCTTGGCGCCGATCTCTTGTCCTCGGCCTCCGTCTTGGCGAGCGTCTGCTCGATGTTCACCCCGCTCGCCGTGACGGCACGTTGAACTTCAAGTGCCCTGAGAAGTTCGGCCGCGGTGATCCGTTCGGCGAAGGGCAGGTTTTCCTCCTGGCGGCGGATCGCACCATGCACGGTGGCGAGAATGAACACCATCACGCCGGGCAGCAGGTCGATGGAAATAGCGCCGGCCCAGGCGGGAATGAAATCCTGCGCATAATGCAGCACGGCTTCGGCGGAGGAGAGCGGCACGAAACGGCGCTCCTGCACCGGCGGCCGGGCGAGGATTTCGTCGGCAGCCTTGGCGAGCGCCTTGGATTGCGCCGTGACCGAAGTGCGGACGGTGTCCATCACCTGGTTCTGCCGGTTGACGAGATCGGCAGCTCCGCCATCCGGAACCGGCGCAATGAAGCCAAGCGACAGATCGTCCGCCGCACGACGGATCGACGGTGCGATCGAGGTCTGCGCGAGCGAGGTGATGACGCCGGTCAGCGCCACGGCTTCGGTGGAAAACTGGTCGGCACGCGGCTCGATCGTGCCCGGTGCGGAGACCAGCGAACGCATCGTCTCAAGCCGTTTCTGCCCCTGGGTGAAGAGGTCGTCCACCTGCTCGCGCGAGGCATTGATGTTGGCAGAAAGCGACTTCATCTGCGCCGACATCTGGCTGAGAAGCTGCACGACGCTGCCCGATCCGGTCGTGCCGGTGAGCGAACCGGATTGCCGCTCGACGCCCGCGAGCTGGGAGAAACGCTCGGACGCGCGCTGGATATCCGGCAGCAGGCTTTGGGCCGCCAGCGCGTTCTGGTGGGCGCGGTCGAGATCGGTGGTATAGTCCTCGACCGTTTCGGAAAGATGCTGTTCCACGGCCGCGGAACCGGCAAGTGCCGCCGCATTCAGCCAGCTCGACATGGCAAGGATCATCGCAGCGCCGACCGCCATGACGCCGAGCATGGCCGTCCGCCCGGCACGCGTAGTCACATGCGGGTAGAAGCGGGCCATATAGGACCAGAAGGCATAGATGCCGACCGAAACCGAAGCGGAGTAGATGACCGCCGCAAAGAACACGGCCGTCGGCGACCCGTCCAGAATGCTGCGCGCACCGAGATAGGTGTAGACGCCGGATGCCAGCGCCAGCACCGCAAGCGCGAAGCGGGTCATCGTCTCGACGGCCGCGACGCCGTCATGCAAGCGTTGAGTTGCGCCTAGCGCCATGAAACGTCTCCGGAATGCCAAGTCCTAAAAGGAATGTATTCCTCAACAGAGAATGAAGAACTCGGCGGAATAAAGGCCACTTTGGAGTCGCAATATGGCGAGAACCCTTGTGGAGCAGGGTTTTCGCATCATCAGGCAACCGGACAAACCTCAGCTCAGCGTGAAGGCGATATACAGCAGCGACAGCGCGATGATCCAGAGCGCGACGCGCCCCGAGCGATTGTGTCGCGCCTCCGACCTGCCGATGGCCTCCGTCGTCTCAGGATCGAAACGCAGGCCGTGCTCGCTCATATAGGCGAGCTCCTGGTGAAGCGTCTCCGTCTTGGCGGCGATTTCCGGAAGAGCCTCGGCAAGCTTGACGGCGGCTTTGACGCCGTCGCGCAGGTCCGAGACAATGCGTTTCGGTCCGAGATTGTCGCGGATCCATTGGCCGACGACCGGTTCTGAGGCCTTCCACATGTTGAAGCGCGGATCGAGCATGCGCGACACGCCTTCGACCACGACCATGGTCTTCTGCAGCAGGATCAGTTCGGTGCGGGTCTGCATCTCGAACAGGTCGGTGACCTCGAAGAGCAGCGCCAAGAGCCGCGCCATGGAGATCGTTTCGGCCGGCTGGCCGTGGATCGGTTCGCCGATCGCGCGGATCGCCTGGGCGAAGCTCGTCACGTCGTGATGGGCCGGCACATAGCCTGCCTCGAAATGCACTTCCGCGACGCGCAGGTAATCGCGGGTGATGAAGCCATAGAGGATTTCGGCGAGGAACCGGCGCTCTTTTTTGCCCAATCGCCCAACGATGCCCATGTCGACGGCCACGATCGTGCCGGCAGAATCGACGAAAAGATTGCCGGGATGCATGTCCGCATGGAAAAAGCCGTCCCGCAGCGTATGGCGCAGGAAAGACTGGATCAGCACCTCGGCAAGCTTTTCCAGGTCATGGCCGGCGGCGCGCAGGCCCGCGATGTCCGACATCTTGACGCCGTCGATCCACTCCATGGTAATCACGTCGCGACCGGTGCGTTCCCAGTCGACCTGGGGCACCCGGAAGCCAGGATCGTCCTTGGTGTTCTCGGCGATTTCGGAAAGCGCCGCTGCCTCCAGGCGCAGATCCATCTCCACCTTGGTGGTCTGCTCAAGTGTTCGCGTTACCTCGACCGGCCGTAAGCGCCGGCTGGAGCGCATGAAGCGTTCCTGCATGCGCGCCAGCAGATACATGCTTTCAATGTCATGGGCGAAGCGCTGGCGCACGCCCGGGCGCACCACCTTGATGGCCACTTTCCTGTCGTTGACGACGCCGGGATGGACCTGTGCGATCGAGGCGGCCGCGATCGGCTCGCCGAAGGAGGAATAGAGGTCGCCGATCGTTCGGCCGAGCGATGCCTCGACCGCCGCTTTCGCGATCTCGGTCGGGAAGAAGGCCATACGGTCCTGCAGCATGGCGAGATCGACGGCCCAGTCGACGCCGACCACATCCGGACGGGTTGCAAGGAACTGGCCGATCTTGACATAGGAAGGCCCCAGCCGGTCGACGGCGCGGGTCAGGCGCTCGCTGCGCGCCTGCGTCTTGGAGCGAAACCGCGCCAAGGGCTCGACCAGCGCCTTGATGAGGCCGATGGAAGGCGGCATGTCTTGCGTCGGCAGGGCCGATACCACGCCCTCACGCACAAGAACCCAGCCGACGCGGGCAAGCCGGAAATAAGCGCCGAGAGTGCTCATGCGTTCAGAGCTTCCAGCCGGAATGCAGCGCGGCGATGCCGCCGGTATAGTTGGTGTAGGTGACGCGCGAAAAACCCGCATTGCGGATCATCGCGGCGAAATTCTCCTGGTTCGGAAATTTTCGGATCGATTCCACCAGATATTGATAGGGCTCGGCCTCGCCCGTGATCATCCTGCCGAAGCGCGGGATCGCCTTGAACGACCATTCCTCGTAGAAGCGCTCGAGAAGCGGCATCTCGACTTCGGAAAATTCCAGGACCAGCAGCCGTCCGCCGCGTTTCAGCACGCGATAGGCCTCCTTCAGCGCCACGTCGATATGCGGCACGTTGCGGATGCCGAAGGCGATCGTATAGGCGTCGAAGGAATTCGCCTCGAAGGGCAGCGACTCCGCATTGGCCTCGACGAAAGTCAGGTTTTCGGAAAGACGTTTCTTCTCGGCGCGCTCGGCCCCGACGCCCAGCATCGAGCCGTTGATGTCTAGCACGGTCACATGCGCCTTGCGGTCGGAAGCCTCGACGATGCGGAAAGCGATATCGCCCGTGCCGCCAGCCACATCCAGGGTTTTGTAGCCGACGTCCTTTCTCGGATTGAGCGAGGCGATCAGCGCATCCTTCCAGACGCGGTGCATGCCGGCCGACATCACGTCGTTCATCACGTCGTAGCGTTTGGCGACCTTGTGGAAGACGTCGTTGACGAGGCCCTGTTTCTCGCCATCCGCGACCTTGCGGAAGCCATAGGATGTTTCCATCCCGCCGTCGGCGCTGGTACGGGCTTCAGTCATCGGTGAACTCCTAACGTCTCTTCCGGTCGGCGACCATAGCGAAGTCGCGCATCCCGCGCTATCTGTGGCGCGTATTCATAAGATGGGTGCGACATCCGGTCCGGTCTATAGACTAGGCGCGATATCGTTGAAACAGGAAGTTAGTCAATCATGCCCGAATTGCCAGAGGTGGAAACCGTCCGGCGCGGTCTCGCCCCGGCAATGGAAGGTTCGGTGATCGCCAGGCTGGAACTCAATCGCCCGGATCTGCGCTTTCCGCTGCCGGAGAATTTCGCGGATGCCGTCAACGAACGCCGTATCGTCTCGCTCGGCAGGCGCGCCAAATACCTGCTGATCGACCTGGAGGACGATCTCACCGTGATCAGCCATCTCGGCATGTCGGGATCGTTTCGGATCGAGAACGATGCGCTCGGCGAGTTCCACCATCCGCGTTCGAAGGATCAGAAACACGATCATGTCGTCTTCCATCTGAGACAGAAGGAAGGCCTGCTGCGCGTCATCTATAACGACCCGCGCCGCTTCGGCTTCATGCAGCTCTGGAAGCGCAGCGAGCTCGATCTTTATCCGGCCTTTGCCGAGCTCGGGCCGGAGCCGACCGGCAATGCGCTCGATGCGGATTATCTGGCCGCGAGGTTGGCGGGCAAGAGCCAGCCGCTCAAGGGAGCACTCCTCGATCAGACGGTGATAGCGGGTCTCGGCAATATCTATGTCTGCGAGGCGCTGTGGCGCTCGCATCTTTCGCCGAAACGCGCCGCCGGTAGTGTCGTGACCAAGACCGGCAGGCCGAACAAGGAGCTCGTCCTCCTCAACCAGTCGATCCGTGACGTCATCGCCGATGCGATCGCCGCCGGCGGCTCGTCGCTCCGGGACCATATCCAGACGGATGGCTCGCTCGGTTATTTCCAGCACTCCTTCTCCGTCTACGACCGGGAAGGCGCGGCTTGCCGCACGCCGGGCTGCAGCGGTACCGTTGCGCGCATCACCCAGGCGGGTCGCTCCACCTTCCATTGCCCCGCCTGCCAGAAATAATCGCTGCCAGAAATATCAGAAGCAGAAGAGCCAAGAGGAGACATTCGATGAGCTACGAAACCCTGCTGACCGAAACCCGGGGCGCCGTCGCGCTCATCACCCTTAATCGCCCGAAGGCGCTGAATGCGCTCAACTCGACGGTGATGGCCGAACTGACTGAAGTGCTTGCGGCATTCGGCAAGGACGAGGCGATCGGCGCGATCGTGCTCACAGGCTCCGAAAAGGCCTTTGCCGCCGGCGCCGACATCAAGGAAATGCAGGGCATCGATTTCGTCGAAGCCTATGTCAACGACTTCATCTCCGGTTGGGAGGCGATCGCCGCAACCCGCAAGCCGATGATCGCTGCCGTCTCCGGCTTCGCGCTCGGCGGTGGCTGCGAGCTCGCCATGATGTGCGATTTCATCATCGCCTCGGACACCGCGAAGTTCGGCCAGCCGGAGATCACGCTCGGCGTCATCCCCGGCATGGGCGGCTCGCAGCGGCTGACGCGAGCGGTCGGCAAGGCGAAGGCGATGGACATGGTGATGACCGGCCGGATGATGGATGTGGCGGAAGCGGAGCGGGCAGGGCTGGTGTCGCGGATCGTTTCGCCGGAGCGGCTGATTGACGAGGCGGTCGAGGCGGCCGCGAAGATCGCGTCCTTCCCGCGCGCCGCGGTGCTGATGGCCAAGGAGGCCGTCAGCCGTTCCTTCGAGACGACGCTTGCCGAAGGCCTGCGCTTCGAACGGCGGCTTTTCCATTCCTTGTTTGCGACTTCCGACCAGAAGGAAGGCATGGCCGCCTTCGTGGAAAAGCGCAAGCCGCAGTTCTCCAACCGGTAAATCGCGCAAAAGCGGGTGGTCATCCGCCAAAATGCGCGTTGACTGGGGCGGGTATTCCGGTTATATGCCCGCCCACAGTTGGGAAAGCCTGATCATGGCTTCCTCTATTGCTCCCGAATTGCTGGATTGATGGTCGCAAGGACCGGCGCGGCAACGGCGGAGTTTGGTTCGAATTCGTAGAGAGGCATGAAATGGCCAATACAACTTCGGCGAAAAAAGCGACCCGCAAGATCGCTCGCCGTACCGCAGTCAACAAGTCCCGCCGCTCGCGCGTTCGCGGCTTTATCCGCAAGGTCGAGGAAGCTATCGCTTCCGGCGACATGACCGTTGCTGCAGAAGCCCTCAAGGCTGCCCAGCCGGAGATCCAGCGCGCCGCTTCCAAGGGCGTGCTCCACAGCAACACGGCATCCCGCAAGGTGTCCCGTCTTGCTGCACGTGTGAAGGCCCTTTCGGCCTAATCATTTTACAAACTGTATCATAATGAAGCCTGGTCCTCTCGACCGGGCTTTTTGTGATTCTCTCAGGCCTCCTTATATTTATCCGGCTCATTAACATTTTCGTGTCACCGGCGTGACAGAAAATAGTCATTTAAATCAATGAGTTACTGGAGGTCTGTGAGTCTGTGGGTGACTTTGGTGATGGCCAAAAGCCCCCAGGTGGAGTCAAGAAGATTTTTATTTTTTCTGTGAACGATCGTTCAGAATGTATGTCATTTTTGAATCCCATTGATTCAACAGCGATTCTCCATGAATGCCTCTGTGACATTCAAATCACGCTCGTGGAGTCAACGCCCGGCTCTTAATTTTGCGTAAAATTCATCATTGATCTTGGCATTTGATCCTGCCTAAATGGCCTTCAGCAAGGGGCGCGGGGATTACTTCAGAGGGCTGCCGGTTACCGTCACATGGTGGACGGCAGGCAGACTTTTACCCTTTGCAACGGGATAAATTCTCCCGTTTTCCTGATAACCATCGGTTGCGATCCGGAAATTGGCATTTCCGGAAACGGTCGGTTTTTGTCAACGCGATCCGGTCCTGTGTCCGGATGAAGGAGGTGGAAAAGAGGTTCGGACGGCTCACGATGAGGATGAGGGCGTTCGTATATGTGGGGTGGCTTCCGCAAGCGCAGACCGTTCACGAGGCGGGCTGGGCGTAACTTTCGATCGGCTGCGAGGACGAGAGAAGGTTTTGAAACAAAGGGGACGGGCGGCGACGGTTCTCAATGATTGGGAATGGTTTGCTATGCCTTGAAACAAAGTTGGTTCTGGCGGCGTTAACGAGAACCGCCAGGCTACGAGATTTGGAAGGCGGCGAATTATGCATATGAATACTATATCAGCCCGTGCAGGTAATGGGGACCACGCGCGGCAGGCATTTGATTCAAGTTGCTCCCAGGCGGCAGGGGAAACGACGGAAATGAAGCATAATGCTCTTTTTGAGCGGTTTAGTGCGCGTTTGAAAGCACAGGTCGGTCAGGATGTTTATGCAAGCTGGTTCGGGCGTTTGAAGCTGCATTCCGTCTCAAAGAGCGTTGTCCGGCTCACGGTGCCGACCACTTTTCTGAAGTCCTGGATCAACAACCGTTACCTCGATCTCATCACCACCATATTCCAGGCGGAAGACGCCGAGATCCTGAAAGTGGAAATCCTGGTGCGCAGCGCAAGTCGCAGCGTCAAGGCGCCCGCGGCAGGTGAAGAGCGCAGTCTGGCCCCGGAACCCGCTGTTGTTGCGTCGTTTCCGCGTTCTCAAGGCCCCCGCGAGATTGGCAAGATCGCCACTTTCCCGTCGCCGTCTGCTGCGCCGGCGCGTTCTACCCAGGCTCCCGGACCGCTGTTCGGCTCTCCGCTCGACAGCCGCTTTACCTTCGACACTTTCGTGGAAGGCCCGTCGAACCGGGTAGCGCTGGCTGCCGCCAAGACCATCGCCGAAGCGGGCGCCAGCGCAGTCCGTTTCAATCCGCTTTTCATTCATTCGGGCGTCGGCCTCGGCAAGACGCACCTTCTGCAGGCGATTGCCAATGCGGCCGTCGGCAGCGAGCGCATGCCGCGGGTCGTCTACCTGACGGCGGAATATTTCATGTGGCGTTTTGCGACCGCGATCCGCGACAACGACGCGCTGACGCTGAAGGACTCGCTGCGCAATATCGATCTGCTGATCATCGACGACATGCAGTTTCTGCAGGGCAAGATGATCCAGAACGAGTTCTGCCATCTCCTCAACATGCTGCTCGACAGCGCCAAGCAGGTGGTGGTTGCCGCCGACCGGGCACCCTGGGAGCTGGAATCGCTCGATCCCCGCGTCCGCTCGCGTCTGCAGGGCGGTGTGGCGATCGAAGTCGAGGCGCCGGACTACGAAATGCGCCTGGAGATGATCAAGGGGCGCCTGGAGACGGCCCGCCAGGACGATCCGTCGCTCGATATCCCGGCGGAAATACTGAGCCACGTCGCTCGCAATGTGACCGCCAGCGGTCGCGAGCTGGAAGGCGCGTTCAACCAGCTTCTGTTCCGCCGCTCCTTCGAGCCCTCCCTCTCGATCGAGCGTGTCGATGAGCTGCTCGCCCATCTGGTGGGCGCAGGCGAGGCCAAGCGCGTCCGTATCGAGGATATCCAGCGTATCGTCGCCCGCCATTATAATGTGTCGCGACAGGAACTGGTCTCGAACCGCCGCACTCGCGTCATCGTCAAGCCGCGCCAGATCGCCATGTATCTGTCGAAGACGCTGACGCCGCGTTCGTTCCCGGAGATCGGTCGCCGTTTCGGCGGCAGGGATCACACGACCGTCCTTCATGCCGTCCGCAAGATCGAGGAACTGATTTCGGGTGACACGAAGCTCAGCCACGAGGTAGAACTGCTGAAACGGCTGATCAACGAGAACAACGCTTAAAATATATGTTTCTGCTTTCTGTCGCAACGATCTGGGCCGTGGCGTGCATAACGCCAGGGCCCAATACGCTTCTGGTCATGCGCTATGCGCTGACCGCCCCGCGCCGCGTGCCGATCCTGGCGGCGATGGGGACCGTTACCGGCACGCTTTGCTGGGGTTTCGCCGGCTGGCTGGGGATCAATGCCCTCTTTCAGGCGGCTCCCTTTGCCTATGTGGCGCTCAAGATCGTCGGCGGGCTTTATCTTGTCTGGCTTGGGTTGAAGATATTCCTGGATGCGCGAAAGTCGCGCCAGTCGGCTGATATCGTGGCGGCTCGTATCGAGGTGCCGCTCAAGACCGCCTACCGGATGGGGCTGGCAACCAATCTTGCCAATCCGAAATCGGCGCTCTTCGTCGCCAGTCTTTTCGCCGCAACCATGCCGGCCGGTACGCCCTTCCTGTATGGACTGGCGGCGATTGCCGTCATGGTCGCCGTATCGACGATCTATTATACCTTCCTGGTCGCGCTGATCACCCACCGATCGGTCGCGGCGGCCTATCTCAAGGCCAAGAAGAAGATCGATCTCGGTGTCGGCATGGTCTTCGTCGGCTTTGGCACCAAGCTGCTGATGTCGCAGCGTTAAGGGTCAGCGATGGCCATCGAGAAGGATCCCCCGGGCAGCTTTTATAGCGAAAACGCGGTGACCTACGCGGCAAGTTCTGCTGCGAACATACGCCGCCTCGATAGCTTCCTGTCAAAATTTGCGCCCGGTGCCGCCATCCTCGAACTCGGCTGCGGCAGCGGGCGGGATAGCGCGGTCATGATCGCGCGGGGTTTCGACGTCACGCCCACGGATGGCACGCCGGAGATGGCGGAGGAGGCCGCCAGATATCTGGGCAGGCCGGTCGGCGTGCTCCGTTTCGGGGAGATCGATGCGGTCTCGGCGTTTGACGGCATATGGGCCAATGCATGCCTTTTGCATGCGCCGCGGGGGGAACTCGAAGGCATCCTTGGCCGCATCCATAAGGCCTTGCGCCCGGGCGGCGTCTTCTACGCGAGCTTCAAGGCTGGCGAAGCTGAAGGTTATGATGGCCTCGGACGTTATTACAACTATCCGTCCAAGGTCTGGCTAAGCGCGGCCTACGAGGCTTTCACCTGGACTTCTGTCGATATCGATGAGGTGCACGGCAGCGGTTACGACAAAAAGCCGACCGACTGGCTGTATGTGCTGGCGGTAAAAGGCTAAACGCCGGATTTCAGCAAGCCAAATCGGCAACCACCGCATCCAGGATCAACATGCCGGATGGCGTGCAGCGCAGCCGCGAATTGCCGAGGCGCTCGATGAAGCCGTGTTCCAGCAGCCGCTCCTCGCGGATCGGGTCCGGATCTCGGCCGGAAAGCTGCTGCCAGCGGGCGAGATCGACGCCTTCCCGCAGGCGCAGGCCCATCAGCAGCAATTCGTCGGCCTGTTCCTCGAAGCCGAGGATTTCTTCGTCCAGCATGCCGTGCCCGATGCGTTCCACCTGCTCCAGCCAGGTTTCCGGACGCCGCTCGGTGGAGGTCGCAATCTTGTCTCTGCCGCGCATCAGGCGCCCGTGGGCGCCGGGTCCGATGCCGGCATAGTCGCCGTAGCGCCAATAGGTCAGGTTGTGGCGGCTTTCAGCGCCGGGGCGGGCGTGATTGGAAACCTCGTAGGCCGGCATGCCGAACCGCTCGGTAATTTCCTGCGTTGCTTCGTAGAGCACTGCCGACTGGTCGTCGTCCGGCACGATCAGCTTGCCGGCCTTGTGCAGGCCATAGAAGGGCGTGCCTTCCTCGATGGTGAGCTGGTAGAGCGACAAATGGTCGACCGCGTAGGATATCGCTTCCTTCAGCTCCGCTTCCCAGGCTTCGACCGTCTGTTTCGGCCGGGCATAGATGAGATCGAAGGACATCCGCGGAAAGATGTCCCGCGCCAGTTTAATCGCCTTCAGGGCGTCGGCAACGTCATGCAGTCGACCCAGGAATTTGAGGTCCGGATCATTGAGCGCCTGCACGCCGAGCGAGACACGGTTGACGCCGGCAGCACGATAGCCCCGGAAGCGGGTCGCCTCGACGCTTGACGGATTGGCCTCCATGGTGATCTCGATACCGTCAGGCACATGCCAGTGCCTGGCGATGCCGTCGAGGATCGCCGAGACAGTCGCAGGGTCCATCAGCGACGGCGTGCCGCCGCCGAGAAAGATGCTGGTCACGGTCTTTGGCCCGCTCATGCGCCGCATCACTTCCATTTCCTTGAGGAAGGCTGCGGTGAAGCGCGGCTGGTCCACCGGCTGGTGACGCACATGGCTGTTGAAGTCGCAATAGGGGCACTTGGCCGCGCAGAACGGCCAATGCACATAGACGCCAAAGCCCGGCTCGCCCGTGTCAGGCAGAAGGGTATCGCGCAGAAGAGGAGCGGCTGAATTCAAAGCGCCTCAAGCCTCCAGGCAGGTTTCGACGAAACGCTTGAAGGCGCGGGCACGGTGCGACAGCGCTTCCGGCTCGCCGGGTTTCCAGCCATGTTTCTGATCACTGCTCATTTCACCGAACGTAATATCATAGCCTTCCGGTTGGAAGACCGGGTCATAACCAAAACCCTGGGTGCCGCGCGGCGGCCACACCACCGTGCCTTCCACCTCGCCGCGGAACATTTCCGTGTGCCCGTCCGGCCAGGCGAGACAAAGCACGCTCACAAAACGGCAGCGACGCTGCTCCGGCCGTGTTGCATGGCGCTCCTCCAGTGCCTTCTCGACCTTCTCCATCGCCATCTGAAAGTCGCGGCTGCCGTCCTCGCGCTCCGCCCAGTTGGCGGTATAGACGCCCGGCGCGCCGTCGAGCGCGTCGATGACGATGCCGGAATCATCCGACAGCGCCGGCAGTCCGGAGGCTTTGGCGGAGGCGAGCGCCTTGATCGCGGCATTCTCCTCGAATGTCGTGCCTGTTTCGTCGGGCTCTTCGAATTTCAACTCGGCGGCGGATTTCGCCGAGAAGCCGAACGGGCCGATCAATTCGGCGATTTCGCGGATTTTTCCGGCATTGTGGCTGGCAACGACGATCGTCTTGGTGTCGAGTTTGCGCATGACAATTCCTATTCGATATTCCAGAGCCTCGGCTCTGCGCATTCCAGGCTGTTGCCGGCCGGATCGCGGAAATAGATTGAGCGGGCACCGTTCGGCCAGCGGAAATCGCTTTCGATGGCAATGCCCGCCTTGTTGAGCTTTTCCTTGAGCAAGTCAATCGCTTCGCTCGTCATGCGAAAGCAGATATGCCCAGGCCCCGTCGCACCATGGGGCGGAACCGGCAACGCACCGGCCGGTGGTGGCTTCACGGTCTCAGCAGGATTGAAGATCAGCAGGATGCCCGGCCCGCAGCGGAAGAACACATGCCGGTTGCCCGCGCGCAACACTCTCTCAAGTCCGAGAATGCCGCCGTAAAACGCTTCGGCGGCATCGAGATCATCGGCATAAAGTGCGGTTTCGAGAATGCCTTCGATCAAGCCGCACCTCTTTCAATATCAGGCAATCGCCGCCTTCTGCATCGCCACCAGTTCCTGGGTGCCGTCCTGGGCGAGTGCCAGCAGCTTCAGGAACTCTTCCTGGCTGAACGGCTTGCCCTCGGCCGTGCCCTGCACTTCGACGATGCCGCCGGTGCCCGTCATGACGAAATTGGCGTCGGTCTCAGCAGCCGAATCCTCGATATAGTCGAGGTCGATCACCGGCTGGCCGGCAAAGATGCCGCAGGAGATCGCCGCGACATGATCCTTCAGCACCTTGTCGACCTTGGTCATCGAGCGGGCTTCCATCCACTTCAGGCAGTCGTAAAGCGCAATCCAGCCACCGGTGATCGAGGCCGTGCGAGTGCCGCCATCCGCCTGGATGACGTCACAGTCGATGGTGATCTGCTTTTCGCCGAGCGCTTCGAGGTCGATCACGGCGCGCAAGGAGCGGCCGATCAGACGTTGGATTTCCTGGGTACGGCCGCCTTGCTTGCCGGCGGCGGCTTCGCGCTTCATACGGTCGCCGGTGGCGCGCGGCAGCATGCCGTACTCGGCCGTCACCCAGCCCTTGCCGCTGTTGCGCAGCCACGGCGGCGTCTTTTCTTCGAGACTCGCGGTGCACAGCACGTGCGTGTCGCCGAACTTCACGAGGCAGGAGCCTTCCGCATGTTTGGAGAAATTGCGCTCGAACGAGACCTTGCGCATCTGGTTCAACTGTCTGCCTGAAGGCCGCATGCTTCACTCCCTGGATTTCTGTTTTCGCCTTCTACGGCTCCGGCCAAGCTTTTGCAAAGAAAAAGGCCTAATGCGTGTACAGTAGCCGATTGTGGCTGCGGTGATTTTCCCTTTGGAGAAGGGGCGGCGAATGACTATATTTTGTGAAAACATCAACGGAACGGTGAAGGTCTAGATGGGATTTTCGGCATCGACGGGTAGGGACAGCGGCTCTGTGCTCGATGACCGTTCGCGGGAAATTTTCCGCCGCATCGTGGAAAGCTATCTGGAGACCGGCGAACCGCTCGGCTCGCGAAATCTTTCCCGCCTGCTGCCCATATCGCTGTCGCCGGCGTCGGTGCGCAATGTGATGAGCGATCTCGAGGAACTCGGGCTCATCTACTCCCCGCATATCAGCGCCGGCCGCCTGCCGACCCAGTCCGGGCTTCGTTTTTTCGTCGACGCTTTCATGCAGGTCGGAGACCTCTCCGCCGAGGAGCGTGCCAATATCGACCGGCAGATTCGGCCCGCGGATCGCGATCAGCCGATGGAGAGCCTGATGGCGGAGGCGAGCCGCATGTTGTCGGGCGTCTCGCGCGGCGCCGGGATCGTCATTACCACCAAGAGCGACCCGGTCCTAAAGCACGTCGAGTTCATTCGTCTCGAACCGACCAAGGCGCTTGCGGTGCTTGTCGGCGATCATAACCAGGTGGAAAACCGTATTATCGAACTTCCGGCCGGCGTGACATCGTCACAGCTGACCGAGGCGGCCAATTTCCTCAACGCCCACCTGAGCGGCCAGACGCTGCCGGAATTGCGCGGCCAGCTGAAGACGCTCAAGGATCAGGTACAGGGAGAGCTCCATGCGCTCTCGCAGGAACTGGTTGAGCGCGGTCTTGCGGTCTGGTCCGGCGATAGCGAGGAAGGCAAGCCGACCCAGCTCATCGTCCGCGGCCGGGCAAATCTGCTCGAAGGCCTGGCGGATGTTGCCGATCTCGATCGCCTGCGGTTGCTTTTCGACGATCTCGAAAAGAAGGACAGCCTGATCGAAATCCTCGATCTCGCTGAGAAGGGACCGGGCGTGCGAATCTTCATCGGCTCGGAAAACAAATTGTTCTCCCTGTCGGGCTCTTCCCTCATCGTGGCGCCCTATCGTGACGGCGAAGACCGGATCGTCGGCGCTGTCGGCGTCATCGGGCCGACGCGGCTGAACTATTCGCGCATCGTGCCGATGGTGGATTACACCGCGCAGCTGCTTGCCAGGCTGTCGCGCTGAATTCACGGCGGTGCCGCCCAACTTTCCCATCAAGCCTTGATTTTTTCACTTTAAACCTCGATATCGGGCACAAATCCAAGCCCATAAATCCAAGCCAAGAATAACCGGAGACCGTCATGACCGACGAAACCAACAAGAACGGACCTGACGCAACCGCCGCGGAGAACACGGTTGAAGCTGTTGCATCTGCTCTTGAGGACGCGGCCAACCAGAAGAATGCCGAGGCGCCTGCCGCCGAACCGGATCCGCTGGAATTGCTGAAAGCCGAAAATAACGAGCTGCGCGACCGCTTTCTGCGGCTGGCGGCCGAAATGGATAACCTGCGCCGCCGCACCGAACGCGAAATCAAGGACGCCAAGTCCTATGCGGCGGCCGGCTTTGCGCGCGACATGCTCGCCGTTTCGGACAACCTGCGCCGGGCGCTGGATGCCGTGCCGACCGAAATGCGCGCGACGGCAGATGCCTCGCTGACCACGCTCCTGGAGGGCGTCGAGATGACCGAGCGCTCCATGCTGTCGGCGCTGGAACGCCACGGCGTGAAGAAGATCGATGCTGAAGGCCAGAAATTCGATCCGAACTTCCACCAGGCCATGTTCGAGATCCCCAACCCGGCTGTTCCGAACAACACCGTCGTTCAGGTCGTCCAGGCCGGTTTCACGATCGGCGAACGCGTGCTGCGCCCCGCCATGGTCGGCGTTGCAAAGGGCGGCCCGAAGGCGGAAGTCTCCGCGGAAGCCGCCGGCGAGAAAAATGCCTGAAGGCTTTGAAAAGCGGGCGCAGGCCCGCTTTTCGGTTTGCGCCAGGCACTCAGTCGGCGTTTCGCAGTCCTGATGGCAAGCGTCCGCACCACCAATTCCACAGATCTTCCAGCTGAACTGCTGCCCAAGAACAAAACCGCCCGGCGCTTTGTCAGCAGCCGGGCGGTTCGTTTCGTCCCCACGAAAGTGTATGCGGTCAGGCGGCGTGGTTTGCCTGCTCCTCGTTGAGGAAGGCATAGATCGCCGAAGCGGAATCGGTCTTGCGCAGCTTGGCGACAAGTTCCTGGTCGCGCAGGACGCGTGCGATGCGCGACAGGGCCTTCAAATGGTCGGCGCCGGCCCCTTCGGGTGCGAGCAGCAGAAACACCAGATCGACCGGCTCGTCATCGAGCGCTTCGAAATCGACAGGCGCTTCAAGGCGCGCAAAAATACCCTTGATCGATGAGATGCTGTTGAGCTTGCCGTGCGGGATGGCGATGCCGTGGCCAACGCCGGTGGAGCCGAGCCTTTCGCGCTGCAGGATGATGTCGAAGATTTCTCGTTCGCTCACACCCGTCAGCTTGGAAGCCTTGGCCGCCAGCTCCTGCAATAGCTGTTTTTTGGAATTTACCTTTAGGGCAGGAATAATCGCATCTTGCTGCAGCAAATCTGCCAATGCCATTCTCGTCATCCTTCGTGCCGCAAGAGCTTGTGCCCTAGGCGAAGGGGAGCGCCGTCTCCGACGCTCTCCCCAGGTGTCAGTTCTTGATATTGGTGGAATCGATCCAGCCAATATTGCCGTCATTGCGGCGGTACACAATGTTCAGATGTTCCTTGCCGGGGCTGCGGAACAGAAGAACAGGCTCGTCTGTCATATCAAGTGCCATGACGGCGCTTGCGACCGTCATCGTCTTCAACTGCTTCGAGCTTTCCGCGACAATGGTCGGCGCGAAATCCTCGGGCACTTCCTCCCCTTCATCCGGTACGCTGTCCATAACAGTGTAGGCAACTTCCGCATAACCATTCACATGGTTGCCGGCATGATGATCCTTGAGCCGCCGCTTGTAGCGGCGCAGACGCTTTTCGATCCGCTGTGCTGCGGCGTCGAAACTGATCTGCGGATCATTCGCCTCGCCAGCCGCATGCAGGACGATCCCGGTATCGAGATGCACCTTGCAGTCGGCAGAAAAGCGCGAACCAGCCTTTTCCACGATGACTTGGCTCGAATAGCCTCCGTCGAAGTATTTTGTAACCGCTTCTCCGATTTGGTCCTCGATCCTTTGACGGAACGAATCGCCAATTTCCATATGCTTACCGGATACACGCACACTCATGGAGTTCTTCCTTCTTGTCGTGACTTGCGTGTTTCAGTCTACGCCAAGCCGTCCCCTCATCCAAGCCGTTCGCACGCCACTGCGCTAAATTGCTGCAATCGGTGCCTGTCTGGATGATGGGACACGTTTCGTGCCATGTCCCGTGCAGTTGCGGCGGGCTTCTAGCGCCCGATGTTTTAAATGTCAACGGTGGCCGGTCTCGGGATTTCTACGTAGGCCTGTGGAGAACCGCCTGTTTCGCCCATGTTTCAGTATGCCGCGACCCCGGCGATCGCACGCTTTTCGCGGCGGCGCTGAACGGAGGAGGGGATGTTCATCGCCTCGCGGTATTTAGCGACGGTCCGGCGCGCAAGCTCGACGCCGCCGCGTTTCAGGCTGATCACGATATCGTCGTCCGAAAGCACCGCATCCGGCGTTTCCTGGGCGATGAGCAGGCGAATCCGGTGGCGCACGGCCTCGGCCGAATGGCTGTCGCCGCCTTCTTCCG
Organism: Neorhizobium vignae; assembly: GCF_000732195.1. Lineage (GTDB taxonomy): Bacteria > Pseudomonadota > Alphaproteobacteria > Rhizobiales > Rhizobiaceae > Neorhizobium > Neorhizobium vignae. Next base: position 121,322 of record NZ_JNNU01000004.1, on the reverse strand, counting down.
CCGAGCCGATCGACACCGTGAAGAAATATTTGAGTTCGAACAGGCCCCGCGGTGTCAGCATGTATTTGTTGGAGGTGACACGGCTGACCGTGGATTCATGCATCTTGATCGCTTCGGCAACGGTCTTGAGGTTGAGCGGCCGCAGGTGATCGACGCCGTGCATCAGGAAGGCATCCTGCTGGCGGACGATTTCGGTCGCCACCTTCATGATCGTCTTGGCCCGCTGGTCGAGGCTGCGCGTCAGCCAGTTGGCGTTCTGCATGCAGTCGGAAAGGAAATTATGGTCGTCGCCGTTCTTCGGGCAGTTCTTCGACACCGTCTGGAAATAGGTGTGGTTCACCAGAACGCGCGGCAGGGTGTCCGGATTGAGTTCCACCATCCAACCGCCGTCGGGTGATGCACGCACGACGATATCCGGCGAAATCGTCTCTGACATGCCGCGCTCGAAACCCGCGCCGGGCTTCGGGTTGAGGCCGCGAATTTCGGCCAGCATGTCGATCAGGTCTTCGTCGTCGACGCCGCAGATCTTTCGAAGCGAGGCGAAGTCGCGTTTGCCGAGCAGATCCAGATGTCTGATCATGGCATCCATGGCCGGGTCGAGCCGGTCCTTTTCCCGAAGCTGGATCGCAAGACATTCGCTGAGCGATCGGGCGAAGACGCCCGGCGGATCGAGCGTCTGGAGCGAGTGCAGGATGGCCTCCACATTCTCGGAGCTTCTGCCGAGGCGGGCGGCGATCTCCTCGATGTCGCCCAGCATGTAGCCGGCCTCGTCGAGCTGATCGACGAGATGCTGAGCAATCAGGCGGCTGGCCGCATCGACGATCAGGAAGGGAATCTGCTGGTTCAGGTGGTCGCGCAGCGTCACCTGGCCGGCGACGAAATCATCCAGGTCGTAGTCTTCGCCGGACTCGCCGCCCGGCATCGATTTCCACTGGCTGAGCAGCTCCGGCGCATCGGCGCGCCGCACCGGGCCGTCGTCCGGGAAGACGTTTTCGAAGCCCGTATCGAGCCCTTCGCCCAGCCTCTCGGCGCTGATGGCGGAGGAGCCCTCATACCAGTCGCTGTCGACTTCAGCGGCCGCCGAACTCTCGCGGCTTTCGGTCGGGGCAAAGTCGTCGGCTGTCTCGAAGCCTGTTTCCGCGTCGTTTTCGCTCTCGCTTGATGTAATTTCAAGCAGCGGGTTCTTTTCGACTTCCTGGGCGATGAACTGGTTGAGTTCGAAATGCGTCATCTGCAGCAGCTGGATGGATTGCATCAGCTGCGGTGTCATCACCAGCGATTGGGTTTGGCGTAGGAAAAGATTAGCGGATAAACCCATGGCTGACGCGAAACTCCCCTGCAATCCCCTTGAACCACCCGGTCATGGAGTGGTGGACGCTCGACTTCGCCGAGCCCCACAAGGCCAAATTTGCATCTGGCACAAGAATTGCTTTTTTGAAAGATTTGGTCAAGCGCTGCAGTGCGGGAAAGTAAATTTCTTTGTCACGCTGCAACGACCAATTCGCGCCTAGAGGCTGAACTTGTCACCGAGATAAAGACGGCGAACATCCGGGTTGTTGACGATATCGTCTGCCCGGCCATGCGTCAGCACTTCGCCCGCGTGGATGATGTAGGCCCGGTCGATCAGGCCCAAAGTCTCGCGGACGTTGTGATCCGTTATCAGAACGCCGATCCCGCGCGCCGTCAAGTGGCGTACGAGGTTCTGAATGTCGGAGACCGAAATAGGGTCGACGCCGGCAAAGGGTTCGTCGAGCAGCATGAAGGCGGGGTCTGTCGCAAGCGCCCGGGCAATTTCGAGGCGCCGGCGTTCGCCGCCGGAAAGCGCCACGGCCGCCGATTTCCGCAGCTGGCTGATGTGGAACTCTTCGAGCAGCTCGTCGAGCTTGCTTTCCCGCTTGTCCCTGTCCCGCTCGTGCACTTCCAGCACCGCGCGGATATTTTCCTCGACGGTCAGGCCGCGGAAGATCGAGGCTTCCTGCGGCAGATAACCCACGCCCAGGCGGGCGCGGCGATACATCGGCATGTGGGTGACTTCGTTGCCGTTGATCGCGATCATGCCTTCGTCCACCGGCACCAGGCCGGTGATCATGTAGAAGCAGGTCGTCTTGCCCGCACCGTTCGGCCCGAGCAGCCCGACGGCCTCGCCGCGGCGCACGACCAGTGACACGCCGTTGACGACGCGACGGGTATCGTAGGTCTTCGAAAGACCATGCGCGACCAGCGTACCCTCGTAGCGCGCTTTATCGCGTACGACGAAGGGTTCGGGCGCGGACGGCTTCCTTGCCGACAGACTGGGGAGGAACGGTATTTTCACGTCAAATGTCTATTATTGCTTCGGTCGCGATTTCGGGTCGAGCAGGATTTCGACCCGCCCGCCACAGGCGTCGAGCTTGGCCTGGCCGGTTTCCATCAGTACGGTGAGTTTGCAACCCTTGAAGACGTTGGGGCCTTCGGAGAGCACGACCTGCTTGCCGGAAAGCACGAAGGTCTGGGATTTCATGTCGAACTCGCCCTTCTCGGCGGTCGCCTGCTGCGTTCCCGAGGTCAGGAATACCGTCTCGTCAAGAAAGATCTTGTCGATATCGGCACTGCCCGAGGTCACCGAACCACCTTCACCGGTATAAAGAACCGTCATCTTGCCGGCCTTCATCGTGGTCGTGCCCTGCACGACCTGGACGTTGCCGGTAAAATAGGCCTTCTTTTCCTGCTCCTTGATCTCGAGCTGGTCGCTCTGGATCTGGATCGGCTGGTCGCCGGAAAGCTTCAGGCCTTCCATCTGGCTGGTGGTGGTCTGTGCATGCGCGGTCGCTGCCAGACAGGAGATAAATCCTGCCGCGATCAGAACTGCGGTATTGCGTGTAAGAAGGCGGCGATTGATCATGACGGCCGGGCTCTATTTGCCTTGGTTGCGGATGGTGGCTGGATCGAGATGGACGCGAACCTGGCCCTTGAAGGTGATGGTACGCCCCTTATCCGTTATCTTTAAAGACTCTGCAACAATAGAGCCTTCTTTCATGGAGATATCGACGTGCTGGGTTGATTCCATCACGCCCGCGTTGATATCGAGGTGCGCGGACTTGAAGCGGGCGGTGATCCCGTTGCTCAGATTGACGTCGAACGGGGAGTTGAGATCGAGCATGTCGGTGCCGCGGTCGAAGTCGGCGGCTGTCGCGGTCACCCGCGCGATCACGTCGTCGTTGACCGGTACGGCGGCCTTGACGTCCTCGAGCGTGATCATGTTCGAGTTCTGGATATCCTGCAGCGCGCGGGTGGCGGTCATCGAATAGCTGATGCCGTCATTGTTGCGGCCAGAGATCGCCGGCCGTTCCATGACGATCTTGCCGTTCTCGATCCGGGCGCTTTCAATCGAGAGGTTCTCCGGCAGATAGGCGCGGATGATCGAGACCCCGATGAAGGCGGCCGAAATCACGCCGGCCAGGATGGGCAGCAGTATCTTGAGCCTGCGCACGATCGCGGAATGCGCCAGCGCCGCCTGATAGGCATCTGCGCGCGGCTCCAGCGCCGCCGCAAAGCCTGCCGTTTTTCGAATATGCTGCAGCATGAGTGCCGGATAGTTCCTTATTAGCCCGTCTCCATTCTCATCCCGGTTGTGACGGATGGAGCGGTTGCGAGCTTTGCTTTGTCCGCCAATATGGTTTTGATTCAATCAACAAACAATAATGGACAACATAAAAACGTGATGTGGCCCGCTGCAAAACGCGCTAGAGAGCCTATTTAGCAACGGCGGTTCATCTCGAAGGTGGTTTTATGGATCAAATGGCAATTGCGGACCGGCGTTCCCTGCGCCGCAAGCTGAGTTTCTGGCGGGTCGTCGCACTTGTTTTCCTGGTCGGCATCGGATTCGCACTTTACCGCGTCGTTGCCGGCGAGGGTGTCGGATCTGCGGTGCCGCATGTCGCCCGCATCGAAATCTCCGGCATGATCACGGATGACAAGGACCTGCTGGACCGCCTCGACAAGATCGCCCAGAGCAGCCAGGCCAAGGCGCTGATCGTCTCGATCTCTTCGCCGGGCGGGACGACCTATGGCGGCGAGCGCATCTTCAAGGCGATCCGAAAGGTTTCCGAAAAGAAGCCCGTCGTTTCCGATATCCGTACATTGGCCGCCTCTGCCGGCTACATGGTCGCCACGGCGGGCGACCAGATCGTCGCGGGCGAAAGCTCTATCACCGGATCGATCGGGGTGATCTTCCAATACCCGCAGATCGACGAGGTGATGAAGAAGATCGGCGTCTCGCTGCAGGAGATCAAGTCTGCGCCGCTGAAGGCCGAGCCGTCGCCCTTCCATCCGGCAAGCGAGGAAGCCAAGACGATGATCCGCAACATGGTCATGGACAGCTACGCCTGGTTCGTCGATCTCGTTGCCGATCGCCGCAAGCTGCCGCGTGACGAAGTTCTGAAGCTCGCGGACGGAACGATCTTCACTGGCCGCCAGGCGCTCAGTGCCAAGCTTGTCGACAAGCTGGGCGGCGAGGAGGACATCCGCGCCTACTTTGAGTCGCGCGGCGTTTCCAAGGACCTGCCGGTTGTCGATTGGAAGGAGCGCAATTCCTCCTCGTCCTTCTGGTTGGCGAGCGCCGTCAGCGAGCTGTTCAAGCTCTCCGGATTCGGCCAGACGATCACTCCCGACGCCCTTCGCACCTTCGGCGCCGACAAGTTGTTTCTTGACGGTCTTGTCTCCGTTTGGCAGGTTGGGCGCGGTTGAAAATCTAAACTTTTCAGGGGGCAACCGTGATCAAGTCAGAACTGGTGCAGATCGTCGCGGCTCGCAATCCGCATCTCTACCACCGCGACGTCGAGAACATCGTGAATGCCGTGCTCGACGAGATCACAGATGCCCTGGCAGGCGGAAATCGTGTCGAACTGCGCGGCTTCGGCGCGTTTTCCGTGAAGAACCGTCCCTCCCGGTCCGGCCGCAATCCGCGCACCGGCGAGAGCGTTTTCGTCGAGGAAAAATGGGTTCCTTTCTTCAAGACGGGCAAGGAACTGCGTGAACGCCTGAACCCGGGCCTCGATGACGAAGAAGATTGATCCTTTCGACGCAGCTTTCCGCCGCCCTTGAAACCCCACAAAGCGCGCCTATTCTGCAACAGATGCTGCTAAAACAGCGGACAGTCTGCTGCCGGAGATTCCCATGGACAAGTTCAAAAAGATCGTCTCGCTCGTGGTCTTCGTACCGCTCGGCATCGTGTTGATCGTGCTCGCCGTGGCGAACCGCCAGGTGGTGACCCTGGCGCTCAATCCCTTCCGGCCGGAAGACGGGATGCTGGCGGTGAGCGCACCCTTCTTCCTGTTCCTGTTCCTGGCCTTGCTGATAGGGATGTTCATCGGTTCGTTCGTGACCTGGTGGAGCCAGGGCAAGCACCGCAAGCAGGCTCGCGTCGAAGCACGCGAAGCGGTCCGGTGGCAGAACGAACACAAGGCCGCCGTCGCTGGACGGCCGGCCTCGGCGCAACTTCCTTCCAAGTAAATTCAGGTGAAGTAAATCAGGCTTGCGCGGCCTTTGCGACCACGGCCTTGTTGAAATCCGCGAAGAACTGGCCCGCGAGTTTCTGCGACGTGGAATCGATCAGGCGCGAGCCGAGCTGCGCGATCTTGCCACCCACCTGTGCCTTGGTGGAGTAGCGCAGCAGCGTATCGCTGCCGTCTTCGACCAGCGTAACGGTCGCGGAGCCCTTGGCAAAACCTGCGATACCGCCCTTGCCCTCGCCCGATATCGTGTAGCTTTCCGGCGGGTTGATGTCGGAGAGTGTCACTTCGCCGGAAAAGTTCGCGGAAACCGGACCGACCTTCAGCTTGACGGTCGCGGAGAGCTCGGTCGGAGACTTCTGTTCGAGCGTCTGGCAACCGGGGATGCACTGGCGAAGGATTTCCGGATCGTTCAACGCCGCCCAGACCACTTCGCGAGGTGCTGCAATACGTTCTTCGCCGCCCATATCCATGTGATGATCCTCCATCCACCGTTGCTAGCCTTATTGCAAGGGTGGTGATCTTTGCCAAGGGGGACAAAAGGCGGACACGCCGGGTCATCAATAAAACACGCAGCCGTCGGCTCCCCGGCTTTGAAGAATGACGAGCAAATGCTATCTGCTGCCGCAAGTCTCAAAATCCAGGCGGATGAACGTATTGAAGAACAAGGAAAGGCGGCCGGGTGAAAAAGCCCGGAGCGAGGCGGGCAACCGGTCCTCCCGCGGGCACGCCACCGCAAAACCAGCGGCAGTCAGGCAGGCACCGCGGCCGCAGGAAAGGGTCGCCAAACCCGCGCCGGCCGCGGCATCGGCGGAAACCCGTCCGCTTTTGCCCCGCAGCGGCGAGCGGCCGCCCGAGCGCGTGCCGATCATTCTCGAATCGTCCGGTGCGGGGGATTTTCACCTGATCGATAGCGGCAACGGGCTCAAACTCGAGCAATACGGCCCTTATCGCATCGTCCGGCCCGAAGCCCAGGCGCTCTGGCAACCGTCTCTTCCCGCCCATCTGTGGGAAAAGGCGGACGCGCTCTTCACCGGAGACACGGACGAGGACGGCATGGGCCGCTGGCGCTTCACCAAGGAAGCACTGGGTGAAACCTGGCCGCTGTCGCTGCTCGGCACCGATTTCCTCGGCCGCTTCACGTCCTTCCGCCATGTCGGCGTCTTTCCGGAGCAGATCGTTCACTGGGAGTGGATGAAGAACCGCATCGAGGAGGCGAAGCGGCCGGTGAAGGTGCTGAACCTGTTCGGCTATACAGGCGTCGCATCGCTGGTCGCCGCCGCCGCCGGCGCGGAAGTTACCCATGTGGACGCTTCCAAGAAGGCGATCGGCTGGGCTCGTGAAAACCAGTCGCTCGCCCGTCTCGACAAGGCGCCGATCCGCTGGATCTGCGAGGATGCGATGAAGTTCATCCTGCGCGAGGAGCGTCGCGGCAACCGCTATGACATCATCCTTACCGATCCGCCGAAATTCGGCCGTGGCCCGAACGGTGAAGTCTGGCAGCTTTTCGATCATCTGCCGCTGATGCTCGACATCTGCCGCGAACTGCTGTCGCCGAAGGCGATCGGGCTGGTGCTGACCGCTTATTCCATCCGCGCCAGCTTCTATTCCATCCATGAGCTGATGCGCGAGACGATGCGCGGCGCCGGCGGCGCCGTGGAATCGGGCGAGCTCGTCATCCGCGAGGCGGGGCTGGACGGCAAGACGCCGGGTCGCGCGCTTTCCACTTCCCTTTTCAGTCGCTGGGTGCCGGCATGAACGACGATTTTCAGAAGTCCGGACCACGGCGGGTCGGCCAGGTGAAGGAAGTCACCTCCCTTTCCAATCCGATCATCAAGGACATCAAGGCGCTTACCAACAAGAGGGACCGCGAAGAGAGCGGCACCTTCATGGCCGAAGGCCTGAAGCTCGTCATCGATGCGCTGGAGCTCGGCTGGGAAATCCGCACGCTGGTCTATGCAAAGGCGGCCAAGGGCAAGGCGCTTGTCGAGCAGGTGGCGGCAAAGACCGTTGCCCATGGCGGCCTGGTGCTGGAAGTCAGCGAGAAGGTGCTCTCCTCGGTCACCCGCCGCGACAATCCGCAGATGGTCGTCGGCATTTTCGAGCAGCGTTGGAAAAGGCTCGATGATCTGCGGCCGGGCAGGGACGAGACGCTGGTCGCGCTCGACCGCGTGCGCGATCCCGGCAATCTCGGCACCATCATCCGCACCGCCGATGCGGCAGGCGCTACCGGGGTAATCCTGGTCGGCGAATGCACCGACCCGTTTTCGCTGGAAACCGTGCGGGCCACCATGGGCTCGGTCTTTGCGGTACCGGTCGTCAAATGCTCGGCGGAAGAATTCCTGATCTGGCAGAAGCGCTCCGGCACCCAGGTCGTGGCGACCCATCTCGCCGGCGCCGTCGACTATCGCACTGTGGATTATTCGAAAAAGCCGGTCGTGCTGCTGATGGGCAACGAGCAGTCCGGCTTGCCGGACAATCTTGCCAGGGCCGCCGATCGTACCGTTCGCATTCCTCAGCAGGGCAGGGCGGATTCGCTCAACCTCGCCGTCGCGTCCGCCGTGATGCTCTTCGAGGCCCGCCGCCATCTGCTGACCCTGGACGAGAAGAAATGACCGCACGCGTAGCCCTTCTTTCGCGGCCCCTGATAGCTCTGGTCGTCATCGCTATCGCCGTCATTCTCGATCAGGCGGTGAAGATCGCCGTCGAGAATTATCTTCCGATGCAGGAGGCGGTGCCGCTTCTGCCGGTGCTGGCGCTCTACCGAACCTATAACCTCGGCGTCGCCTTCTCGCTGCTGTCCGGCATGGAGCGGGAATTCATCGTCGGCATGCGGGTGCTGATCGTCGCCTTCGTGTTCTGGCTCTGGCGCCGCACGCCGAAGGACCGTCCTTTCGCCCATTCAGGTTTCACGCTGATCATCGCCGGCGCGATCGGCAATCTGATCGACGGCTTCGTCTACGGGCACGTGATCGATTACATCCTGTTCCACACCGAGACATGGTCCTTCGCCGTCTTCAATCTGGCGGACAGTTTTATCACTATCGGGGCGGGCCTGGTGATCCTCGATGAACTGTTCGGGCCGAAAAAGGTCGATCAGTAAAATTTTACCTGATTGCTCTAAGGATTGGGAAAGAAACCCGGTTAGTCTTTCCCAATGCGAGATATCGCCGAAATACATGAACGGATCTCGAAGGCGTTCGCGTCTCCCGCCGCGGCCGATACGGCCGAACCGGTGTTGGAAAAGATCGAGCCCGCATCGGGATTGCGGCAGGATGAAGAAAAGGGCGCGCCGCGAAGCGTCTTTGCCGCGCTCTTTTCCCGGATATCCGAGTGGCGCCACCAGCGCACGGTTCCCCGTCTCCAGCATGCATTAAAGAATGCCGAGGCGGCCAGCGCGGCGAAATCCCGGCAGATCGCCACCGTCGTCCATGAAATCCGCACGCCGCTCAACGGCATTCTCGGCATGACCCATCTTCTTGGCCAGACCAAGCTGACGGCGGAACAGCAGAACTATCTGAGCGGCATTCGCCAGTCCGGTTATGCGCTGGCGCAGCTCGTCGAAGACCTGCTCGATTATTCGACACTGGAAGCCGGCCGCTTCCGGCTCAACAACCGGGCGGAAAATCTCCGCCACGTCATCGAAAGCGTCGTCGAGATGTTGGCGCCGCGCGCCCACGAGAAACGCATCGAGATCGCCGCGACGATGACTGCCGATCTCCCCGATCTTCTGGATCTCGATCCGGGCCGCATCCGGCAAGTGCTTTTCAACGTTATCGGCAATGCGGTGAAATTCACCGCCCATGGCGGCGTGCTGGTGCGGGCGGCGGTCGAAGAAGGTAACGTCGCCATTGCCGTCATCGATACCGGTCCCGGAATGGCGGCCGATGAACTGAGCCGGGTTTTCGGTGAATTCGAGCAGGCGGGTTCCGCCGAGGCGCGCAGCGGCGGCACCGGTCTCGGTCTCAGCATCGCCTCCCGCATTCTGACGGAGTTCGGTGGGTCGCTTTGCGTCGCCAGCCAGAAGGGGGTCGGCAGCACGTTCACAATCCGTTTCCCTTTGCATTTTGCGGAAACGGCCCAATCGGGGACCGGCGAACGCAACCAGTTGCTGGCCATGTCCCGGGTTCTGCTTCTGGCGCCGGAAGGGCCTGCCGCCAGGGCGACGGTCGCGACGATCGAAACGCTTGGCGGCCGCTGCCGGCACGTCGCCAACACGGCCGACGCCCAGATGCTGATCGACCGCGCCGAGACAGGGCCGCTGCCCTATACCGACCTGATCGTCGATCACCGGCTGGCCTCCGATTATGCCAATGAAAAGGCGCATGCGCCGCTCCACCGCATCCTGCTCGTCAACCCCGAGGAACGCGCCTCCCAGCCGCAGGATTTCTTCGACGCCTGGCTTATCCGGCCGCTCCGGGAAAAATCCCTGATCGATGTCTTGAGCGGCCGCCTGCGCGGCTTCGGCACACGGGACGCGCTGAATGACAATCAGGCCATGCCGCCGCCGCCCGTCATCGAAAAGCATGGCGAAGGGCTCGATGTGCTGCTCGGTGAGGACGATCCCGTCAACGCGCTGATCATTCGCTCGGTTCTTACAAAGGCCGGTCATCGGGTCCGTCTGGTCGACGATTTCCCCACGCTGATCGAGACGGTACTCAACCGGGACATATCGTTCGATCTCATCATTTCCGATATGTACATGCCTGGAGGAGATGTCTTCAATCTCCTGGCGGCGCTGCGTGGCGAGGAGCAGGAGGGCATCCGGCCCCTGGTCCCGGTGATCGTGCTGACAGGCGAGAGCCGCGAGGCGACGCATCGCGAGGTGCTTCTGAATGGGGCCAGCCGCGTCTTCGCAAAGCCGGTCGATCCGCTGACGCTCCTGGAGGAGGTTCGAATTTTGGGAGTTCTCTCTACCGAGCGCCAGCAGGCGCGTTGACGCGACCATCGCTGGAACCTATTGTGACAGCGAATGTCACGTTCTTGTCGCAGAGAAGTGATTTAAGGCGGTGATCAAACCGGGACGGGGAGAATCACCTTGGCAATCGAACTCCTGAACCGTGAAGTGATACCTGAAACAACCCAGGCGCCGGCCTCCGCTCCGGTAAGCGGCGATGTCTTCGGCCGCATTGGCACGCTCGAAACGCGGCTTGCCCGCAGCGAGCGTGAAATCGATGCCGCCCAGGCGGTTCGCTACCGCGTCTTCGTCGAAGAAATGCACGCGACCTTGAGCCCGGACGCCATGCGCCGCCGCCGCGACGTCGATGCCTTTGATGCGATCTGCGACCATCTTCTGGTCGTCGACAACGCAATCGAAGGTGATATCGAAGATCAGATCGTCGGCACCTACCGCCTGCTGCGCCAGGAAGTGGCGCTGGCCAATAACGGCTTCTATTCGGCGTCGGAATTCGACATCGAACCGCTGCTTGCGCGTCATCCCGACAAGCAGTTCATGGAGCTCGGCCGCTCCTGCGTGCTGCCGGACTATCGTACCAAGCGCACCGTCGAACTGCTCTGGCAGGGCAATTGGGCCTATTCGCTGAAGCACGGCATGAACGCGATGTTCGGCTGCGCGTCCTTCCCGGGCGTTTCGCCCGAAGAACACGCCATGGCCCTGTCTTTCCTGCACCATACGGTCTCGACCAAGGGCGACTGGGCGGTTTCGGCGCTGCCGGAACTCTATCGCTCTATGGACCTGATGCCGATGGAAGGCGTCAACGCCCGCAAGGCACTCTCCCTGTTGCCGCCGCTGATCAAGGGATATCTGCGCCTCGGTGCCATGGTGGGCGACGGTGCGGTCATCGACCACGCCTTCAACACCACCGACGTGCTGATCGTCCTGCCGATCGCCTCGATCTCGGACCGCTACATCACCCACTTCGGCGCCGACGCCGGACGGTTTGCGAGCTAGGCGGCGTTTCTCGAAACGCTCCCAGTCCAGCGGACGAACCGGATCGGGCCGCTGTATTTGGCTGTGGTTTCGTCCGAAGCCAGCAATAACATGCCTTCGCTCATGCTTGCGCGATAAGGATGCGGTCGAACGCGTGCTCTGTTGAAGCGAGTCAGCCTCCAGCGCATGGGAGGCTGTCACCGCCAATTCACCGAAACCATTTTCGACCAGGACCCGATAGAGCATGCGGGGCGGAAGCTCGGTCCACCGGTACCTCGTTTACAGGAAACTCACGTCCCGGCGTTGTAGGCCGCGATTGCCGCCATGTTGACGATGTCGCTGTCCTTCGCACCCATCGAGGTGATCTGCACCGACTTGTCGAGACCGACAAGCAGCGGGCCGATCACCGTCGAGGCGCCGAGTTCCTGCAGCATGCGGGTCGAGATCGAGGCGGAATGGATCGCCGGCATGACCAGCACGTTGGCTGTACCCGAGAGCCGGCAGAACGGATATTGCTCCATCCGGTGCGAGTTGAGCGCCACGTCCGCGCCCATTTCGCCGTCATACTCGAAATCCACGCGGCGCTGGTCGAGAATCTTGACCGCTTCGCGAACCCGTTCCGACCGTTCGCCGATCGGCTGGCCGAACGTCGAATAGGCAACGAGTGCGACACGCGGCTCATAACCCATCCGCTTTGCGACGCGGGCGGCTTCGACGGCGATGTCAGCAAGATCCTCGGCATTCGGCATGTCGTGGACAGCCGTGTCGGCGACAAAAATCGTCCGGCCGCGCGCGATCACCAGCGATACGCCGATCACCTTGTGCCCCGGCTTCGGATCGATGCAGCGGCGGACGTCCTGGAGCGCCGTCGCATAATTGCGGGTCGTGCCGGTCACCATCGCATCCGCATCGCCGATCGCGACCATGGTCGCGGCGAAATGGTTGCGGTCGTTATGGATAAGACGCTGGACATCGCGATGGAGGAAGCCTTCGCGCTGCAGGCGTGCATAGAGGTGGTCGATATACGCATCGACACGATTGGAGAGGCGTGCATTGACGACCTCGATGCCGGGACGGTCGAGATCTATGCCGGCCTTTTCCGCCGTCGCGCGGATAACGTCGTCACGACCGAGAAGGATGGCAGTGCCGAGCTTCTGGTTGGTGAAGGAAATCGCCGCGCGCATGACCTGTTCTTCTTCGGCCTCGGCAAAGACGACGCGTTTCGGGAAGCGGCGCACACGCTCGTAGATGCCCTGTGTCGTCGCGGCGATCGGGTCGCGGCGGGCGGAGAGCTCGCGGCCATAGGCGGCAAGATCGGTGATGTTCTTGCGGGCAACGCCGCTTTCCATCGCCGCTTCGGCAACGGCGACCGGGATCGCCGAGATGAGGCGCGGATCGAAGGGCACCGGGATGATGTATTGCGCGCCGAAGCGGGGGCGGTTGCCCTGGTAGGCGGCGGCGACATCGTCAGGCACGTCTTCTCGGGCGAGATTGGCGAGTGCCTTGACGGCTGCGATCTTCATCGCGTCGTTGATCTGGCTGGCCCGAACGTCGAGTGCGCCCCGGAAGATATAGGGGAAGCCGAGTACGTTGTTGACCTGGTTCGGATAGTCCGAACGGCCGGTCGCCATGATTGCGTCGTCGCGGATGCGGGCGACCTCTTCCGGCGTGATTTCCGGATCGGGGTTGGCCATCGCGAAAATGATCGGCCTGTCGGCCATGGAGCGGATCATCTCTTCGGTAAAGGCGCCCTTCTGGGAAAGACCGAACACGACGTCCGCGTCCTTCATGGCCTCTTCCAGGGTCCGCCTGGTGGTTTTCACCGCGTGGGCGGACTTCCACTGGTTCATGCCTTCGGTACGGCCCTGGTAGATGACGCCCTTGGTGTCGCAGAGAATGATATTTTCCGAATTGAAGCCCATCGCCTTGATGAGTTCGACGCAGGCGATCGCCGCGGCACCGGCACCGTTGCAGACCAGTTTGGTTGTCTTGAGGTCCCGGCCGGTCAGCTCCAACGCATTGATCAGGCCGGCGGCGGCGATGATCGCAGTGCCGTGCTGGTCGTCATGAAAGACCGGGATATCCATCAGCTCGCGCAGGCGGCTCTCGATGATGAAGCATTCCGGCGCCTTGATATCCTCGAGATTGATGCCGCCAAAGGAGGGGCCGAGGAAGCGCACGCAGTTGATGAATTCGTCGACGTTTTCGGTATCGACCTCGAGGTCGATCGAGTCGACGTCGGCGAAGCGCTTGAACAGGACCGCCTTGCCTTCCATCACCGGTTTCGAGGCGAGCGCCCCGAGATTGCCGAGACCGAGGATAGCCGTGCCGTTGGAGATGACGGCCACCATGTTGCCGCGCGTCGTGTAGTCATAGGCGGTTGCCGGGTTTGCGGCGATTGCCAAGACCGGCACGGCAACGCCCGGCGAATAGGCCAGCGACAGGTCGCGCTGGGTCGCCATCGGCTTGGTAGGAACCACTTCGAGTTTACCGGGGCGGCCTTCCGAATGGAAATCGAGTGCTTCCTGTTCGGTTACGGAAGCGCGCGAACGTGCGGCCTTCTCCGTGGCCTTGTCCTTGGCAGGCATGTCTCCTCCAGCTTTTTGTGGGCAGCCGTCCTCTAGGCCGCGGCAGATGTTGTCTTTCAGGTGTCTTCATCGATAGTGTCGCAAGTTCCAGCGCGCAACAAAAAATCGGTTCCGTGACCCAGTTTGAAAGATTCCCCATCGACGCCCTGAATACGGCCGAGCTTGCCTCGGAGGAAAGCCGCGCCTCGGCGACGCCGATGATGGAGCAATATATCGAGATCAAGGCGAACAATCCCGGTTCGCTGCTCTTCTACCGCATGGGCGATTTCTACGAATTGTTCTTCGAGGATGCCGTCGATGCGTCGCGCGCGCTTGGCATCACGCTCACCAAGCGCGGCCAGCATCTCGGCCGCGAAATCCCGATGTGCGGCGTGCCGGTTCACGCTGCCGACGACTATCTGCAGAAGCTGATCTCGCTCGGCTTCCGCGTCGCCGTCTGCGAACAGGTGGAAGACCCGGCGGAGGCCAAGAAACGCGGCTCGAAATCGGTGGTGAAGCGTGACGTGGTCCGGCTGGTGACGCCGGGCACGATTACCGAGGAAAAACTCCTCTCACCCTCCGAGTCGAACTACCTGATGGCGCTTGCCCGCATCAAGGGGGCCGCCGAACCGCTTCTGGCGCTCGCCTGGATCGATATCTCCACCGGCGTCTTCCGGTTGGCGGAGACCGATCAGTCCCGGCTGCTCGCCGATATCCTGCGCATCGAACCGCGTGAACTGATCCTGCCGGATACGATGTTTCACGACGCCGAACTGAAGCCCGTCTTCGACGTGCTCGGCAAGGTCGCGGTTCCGCAGCCGTCCGTGCTCTTCGACAGCGCCAGTGCGGAGGGCCGCATTACCCGCTATTTCGGTGTCGGCACGCTCGATGGTTTCGGCAATTTTTCCCGCGCGGAACTGGCTGCTGCCGCGGCGGCCGTCGCCTATGTGGAAAAGACCCAGATCGCGGAACGGCCGCCGCTCGGACGCCCGGAGCGAGAAAGCGGCGCCTCGACGCTGTTCATCGACCCGGCGACCCGCGGCAACCTGGAACTGACCAAGACTTTGTCCGGCGAGCGTGAAGGCACGCTTCTGAAGGCGATCGATCGCACGGTAACCGGCGGCGGGGCTCGCCTGCTCGCCGAACGGCTGATGTCGCCGCTGACGGATCCCGACCGCATCAACCGGCGTCTCGATTCCATCTCCTTCCTGCTCGAGGAGCCATCGCTCTGCAGTGAACTGCGCTCCGGCCTGAAGCACGTGCCGGATATGCCGCGCGCCCTGTCGCGTCTGGCGCTCGACCGCGGCGGCCCGCGTGATCTCGGCAGTATCCTGCAGGGGCTGGAAGCGGCCCGCGGTGTCGCGGCCTTCCTTGACCGGGCCATGCTGCCCGAGGAACTGGGGCAGGCGCTTCGCGATCTGAAGGCCTTGCCGCTTCATCTGGAATCCATGCTCGGCAACATGCTGGCGCACGAACTGCCGCTCCTCAAGCGTGACGGCGGCTTCCTCGCCGATGGCGCTCATTCGGAACTGGACGAGGTGCGGGCGTTGCGCGACCAGTCGCGCCGGGTCATCGCCGCGCTCCAGCTCCAATATGCCGAGGAGACCGGGATCAAGTCGCTGAAGATCAAGCACAACAACGTGCTCGGTTATTTCATCGAGGTGACGGCCGGAAATTCCGGCACGATGACCGATACGCCGGAAGGCAAGGCGCGCTTCATCCACCGCCAGACCATGGCGAGCGCCATGCGGTTCACGACGACGGAACTTGCCGATCTCGAAAGCCGCATCGCCAATGCCGCCGACAAGGCCCTGACCATCGAGCTTGAAGCCTTCGACAGGATGGTCGCAGCGGTGACCTCGGAGGCGGAGGCGATCAAGGCCGGCGCCCGGGCGCTGGCGGTGGTCGACGTCGCGGCGGCCCTTGCCATGCTCGCCGATGAGTGGAGCTATCGCCGTCCGATCGTGGACGCCTCGCGGATGTTTGCGATCGAAGGCGGCCGCCATCCGGTGGTCGAGCAGGCGCTGCGCAGACAGTCCGTCGGCCCGTTCATCGCCAATGATTGCGATCTCTCGCCGCATAATGGCGGCGAGTTCGGTGCGCTCTGGCTGCTCACCGGCCCGAACATGGGCGGTAAATCGACTTTCCTGCGCCAGAACGCGCTGATCGCCATCCTTGCGCAGATGGGGTCCTTCGTGCCGGCGACGTCGGCCCATATCGGTATCGTCGACCGGCTTTTTTCGCGCGTCGGCGCGTCGGACGATCTGGCCCGCGGGCGCTCCACCTTCATGGTGGAGATGGTCGAAACGGCCGCGATCCTCAATCAGGCGAGCGACCGTTCGCTGGTCATCCTCGACGAGATCGGCCGTGGCACCGCGACCTTCGACGGTCTGTCGATCGCCTGGGCGGCGGTAGAGCACCTGCACGAGGCGAACAGATGCCGCGGCCTCTTCGCCACCCATTTCCATGAGCTGACCGTGCTTTCGGAAAAGCTGAACCGGCTTTCCAACGCCACGATGCGGGTTAAGGAATGGGATGGCGAGGTGATCTTCCTGCACGAAGTCGGCCCAGGCGCTGCCGATCGTTCCTACGGCATCCAGGTCGCGCGGCTTGCGGGTCTTCCCGACTCGGTGGTCGCCCGTGCCCGCGACGTGTTGACCAAGCTCGAGGATTCCGACCGCAAGAACCCGGCAAGCCAGCTGATCGACGACCTGCCGCTCTTCCAGGTCGCGGTCCGCCGCGAAGAGGCGAAACGCGCCGGGCCGTCCAAAGTCGAGGACGCGCTGAGGGCCCTCAATCCGGACGACATGACTCCGCGCGATGCTCTGGACGCGCTCTATGCGCTGAAGAAGCAGCTGAAGGCCTGACGTTCCGGCAAGATCTGTGGGTGCGCGATCCTGCGCTATCCACGATGAGGGATCGTGCCGGGGTCGCCTTTCGGGAACCCTTGATCCGCATGGTCATTTCGGCCCGGAACGTGTTAATGCCTTCAAGATCATGATTCAGGCCGTTTTCACCGGGGCTCCCAGTGCTGTCCGTTCCCCTGCCTTTTCTTGCCGGCCTTGTTTTCGCGCTGACGCTCTACCGTAGCCTGAAGGGTGTCGACGCGCCCGGCTCGCGTCGTTATTTTTTCGCCTTCCTTGTTCTCTATGCCCTGCAGGGTGTGATCGTCGGCCTGCACTTCGGTTACGGCGTCAAGGCGCTTGCGCCGGTTCAGCCGATTACCGCTGCGATCATGCCGCCGCTTGCCTTCCTGGCGTTCCGCGCGTTGATGGACGAACCCCTCGAAAAGCCCTGGCTGCATATCCTGCCGCCCCTGGCTGTCGCCGCCGCTATCGGTTTCCTCCGCGATCTCGTCGATCCGTTGTTGCTGGTGATCTTCTTCGGCTACGGCATCGCGCTCTGGCGCCTGACGCTCCTAGGCGGCGCGGACGTGATGGCGGAAGCCTCGCTTCCGCGCATGAGACCGGCTCTGCGCGCCGCCCGATTGACCGCCGGCCTGATGCTGTTCTTCGCCCTCAGCGATGCCTCGCTGGCCGTCTACACCAGTATCCACGGCGCGGGCGATGTGCCATTGGCTGTCACGATCATGAATCTGGCGGCGATAGCAGCTGTGATCGTCTACTATTTTTCACCCGATTTTTCGTCGGCCAAACCGGCTGCAGCTTCCCCTTCGATGGAACCGAGGGAAGAATGCAGGGTCGCGCTCTCTCGCATCGAGACCGCGCTGGAGGAGAACGGACTCTACCGCAGCGAAGACCTGAGCCTTGCGAAGCTTGCCCGCAGGGCGAGGCTTCCCGCCCGTGAGGTTTCGGCCGCCATCAATCGCGCGACGGGGCTGAATGTCTCGCAATTCGTCAACGATCGCCGCATCGCCGAAGCCTGCCGCCTCCTGCGGGAGACCGAACGGACGGTGATCCAGATCATGCTGGATGTCGGCTTTTCGACGAAGTCGAACTTCAACCGTGAATTCCGCCGCGTGACGGGCATGAGCCCCAAGCAATGGAGAGCCGAGGCAAGGACCGCACAAGACGGCGGTGCGATAAAAACACGGCCTTGAACTTCAAAGCGGGAAGCAACAACTTTGAAACGTCCGATGATGATAATCGTTGGTCAAGGTGCCTCAAAAAGATTATAGCCTCCCCCCGCAGGCCGGGCACCGGCAGGATAACATGGCCATACACGACATCGATTTTTCTGAACTTCTCGACGTGGCCCGTCTTCGGGCCGATTGCAGGGCGATCGTCAAGGACAAGGATCGCCCTCAGCTCGAATTGCGGGCGGCACTTCTGCCGTTGCTGCGCCGAGCAAGCGTCGAGGGCCGTGAAAAGGCCCGCCAGCTTCTCTCCAAGGACGGTAGCGGGCTGAATTGCGCCCGCCGCATCTCCTGGCTCCAGGACCAGCTGATTCGCGTTCTCTACGAGACGATTGCCGAAGGTCTCTACAGCGAGGGCACGGATATCGCCGTGGCGGCCGTCGGCGGTTACGGCCGCGATACGCTGGCCCCTGGTTCGGACATCGATCTCCTGTTCCTGCTGCCCCCCCGAAATACCGAGACCATGCGCAAGGCCGTCGAGTTCCTGCTCTATGTGCTGTGGGACATGGGTTTCAAGGTCGGTCATGCGACCCGCACCGTTGAAGAATGCATCCGGCTGTCCAAGACGGACATGACGATCCGCACCGCCATTCTCGAAAGCCGCTACATCTGCGGCCGCGAGGCGCTGGTGACCGACCTCGAGAGCCGTTTCGACAAGGAAATCGTTGCCGATACCGGTCCTGAATTCATCGCCGCCAAGCTTGCCGAGCGCGACAACCGTCACCAGAAGGCCGGCGATACGCGCTATCTGGTCGAGCCGAACGTCAAGGAAGGCAAGGGCGGCCTGCGCGATCTTCACACCCTCTTCTGGATCGCCAAATATTATTACCGGGTTCGCGAAACAACGGAACTCGTCAAGGTGGGCGTTCTTTCCCGGGAGGAAGCGCGCTCGTTCGAGAAGGCCGACGACTTTCTCTGGGCGGTGCGCTGCCAGATGCATTTTCTGACCGGCAAGGCCGAGGAACGTCTCTCCTTCGATATCCAGCGCGAGATCGCCGAGAGCCTCGGTTATCACTCGCGCCCCGGCCTCTCCGCCGTCGAGCGCTTCATGAAGCACTATTTCCTCGTGTCGAAGAATGTTGGCGATCTGACCCGCATTCTCTGCGCCGCGCTGGAGGAGCAGCAGGCGAAGGCGGCACCCGGCATCACCAACCGCGTCATCTCCCGCTTCACCAAACGTCTCAACAAGATCCCCGGCACCGTGGAATTCGTCGTGGACCGAGGCCGCATCACGCTTGCCGATCCGAATGTCTTCAAGCGAGATCCGGTCAATATCATCCGCTTTTTCCATGTGGCCGATATCAACGGGCTGGAGCTTCATCCGGATGCCCTGAAGCGCATGACCCGTTCGCTGGCGCTGATCGACAACGATGTGCGCGAGAACGAAGAGGCGAACCGGCTGTTCCTCTCCATGCTGACCTCGCGGCGCGACCCGGCGTTGATGCTGCGCCGGATGAACGAGGCGGGCGTGCTCGGCCGCTTCATTCCGGAATTCGGCAAGGTGGTCGCGATGATGCAGTTCAACATGTATCATCACTATACGGTCGACGAGCATCTGATCCGCTCGGTCGAGGCGCTGTCGGAAGTGGACAAGGGCAAGGCTGCCGATATCCACCCGCTCGCCAACAAGGTGATGCCGAGTGTCGAGGAGCGCGAGGCGCTTTACGTCGCCGTGCTGTTGCATGACGTCGCCAAGGGTCGGCAGGAGGATCACTCGATCGCCGGCGCCCGCATCGCGCGAAAACTTTGCCCGCGTCTCGGCCTCAACGCCAAGCAGACCGAGCTCGTGGTCTGGCTGATCGAAGTGCATCTGCTGATGTCGATGACGGCCCAGACCCGCGACCTGCACGACCGCAAGACGATCACCGACTTCGCCGAGAAGGTGCAGTCGATGGACCGGCTGAAACTGCTGTTGATTCTGACCATCTGCGACATCCGTGCCGTCGGCCCGGGCGTCTGGAACGGCTGGAAGGGGCAGCTGCTGCGCACGCTCTATTACGAGACCGAACTGCTGCTCTCGGGCGGTTTCTCCGAGGTGTCGCGCAAGGAGCGTGCCAAGTTGGCCGAAGAGGAGCTCTTCAAGGCATTGGCCGAGTGGAGCGCCAAGGACCGTCGGACCTATTCGAAACTCCACTACCAGCCCTACCTCCTGTCGGTCTCGCTGGACGACCAGATCCGTCACACGAAATTCCTCCGGGACACGGACAAGGCAGGCCAGGCGCTCGCCACCATGGTGAGGACGGACAGTTTCCACGCCATCACCGAGATCACCGTCCTGGCGCCGGACCATCCGCGGCTGTTGTCGATCATCGCCGGCGCGTGCGCCGCGGCGGGCGCCAACATTGCCGACGCACAGATCTTCACGACCTCGGACGGCCGGGCGCTCGACACCATTCTGATCAACCGGGAATTCCCGGTGGACGAGGACGAACTGCGCCGCGCCGGCACGATCAGCCGGATGATCGAGGACGTGCTGTCGGGCAAGAAGCGCCTGCCGGAAGTCATTGCGACGCGCGCCAAGTCCCGCAAGCGCAACAAGACCTTCACCATTCCGCCGTCGGTCATTCTCTCGAACGGCCTGTCGAACAAGTTCACGGTCATCGAGGTGGAATGCCTCGACCGCACCGGCCTGCTTGCGGATATCACCGCCGTGCTCGCCGATCTCTCGCTCGACATCCATTCGGCACGCATCACCACCTTCGGCGAAAAGGTCATCGATACCTTCTACGTCACCGATCTTGTCGGCCAGAAGGTCGTGAACGAGAACCGCCAGGGCAATATCGCAGCGCGGCTGAAGGCTGTGATGTCCGAGCAGGAGGATGAACTGAGAAGCGGCATGCCGACGGGCATCATCGCCCCGGCTCCCAATCCGGACCTAGCGCCCCAGCCCCGCAAGTCCAAGGCAAGCATGTGAGCCCCCTGCGATGAGCCTCGCCCAATGAGCCTTGTTCGGAAATTCGCGACAGTCGGCGGAGCGACCCTCGGCAGCCGGATTTTCGGCTTTGCGCGCGAGACCTTCATGGCCGCAGCACTCGGTACCGGCCCGATGGCCGACGTTTTCTACGCCGCCTTCCGCTTTCCGAACCTCTTCCGCCGGCTGTTTGCCGAAGGCGCCTTCAACGCCGCCTTCGTGCCGTTGTTTTCGAAAGAGATCGAGGCGAACGGCGTCGAGGGCGCCAAGCGCTTTTCGGAAGAGGTTTTCGGCGTTCTCTTCTCTGCCTTGATGATCATCACCATCATAATGGAACTGATGATGCCATGGCTGGTGGAATGGATCATCGCACCGGGCTTCGCCGACGATCCCGAAAAGACCTCCATCACTGTCCGCCTTGCGGCGGTGATGTTTCCCTATCTGATGTGCATGTCGCTGACGGCGATGATGAGCGGCATGCTCAATTCGCTGCATCACTTCTTTGCGGCCGCCATTGCCCCGGTCTTCCTGAACGTGGTGATGATCGGGGCGCTGCTCTACGGCCTCTGGGTCGATGCCGATCCGCTGACCATCGCCTGGTATCTCTCCTGGAGCGTGCTGGCCGCCGGCATCCTGCAGCTTGCCGTCGTCTATGCCGGCGTGCGCCATGCCGGCATCAACATCGGCTTCCGCCGCCCCAAGATGACGCCGAACGTCAAGCGCCTCCTCGTGCTCGCGGTGCCCGCGGCCGTTACCGGCGGCATCACCCAGATCAACCAGATCATCGGCCAGGCGATCGCGTCCGGCAAGGAAGGCGCGATCGCCGCCCTCCAATATGCCGACCGCATCTACCAGCTTCCGCTTGGGGTGGTCGGCGTCGCCGTCGGCGTCGTGCTCCTGCCGGAACTTGCCCGTGCCTTGAAGGGCGGGCATCTCAAGGACGCCGCCAATACCCAGAACCGCTCGATCGAATTTGTGCTGTTCCTGACGCTTCCGGCCGCCGCCGGCCTCTGGATCCTGTCGGACGCGATCATCCGCGTGCTTTATGAGCGCGGCGCCTTCTCCGCCGAAAACACCTCGGTCGTCGCCTCCATCCTCGCGATCTATGGCATAGGTCTGCCGGGCTTCGTGCTGATCAAGGCGCTGCAGCCCGGTTTTTATGCCCGCGAGGACACCAGGACGCCGATGCGTTTCACCATGCTCTCGGTCGTCATCAATTCAGGCCTGGCGATTTCGCTTTTCCCGCTGATCGCCGAGCGCGGCATCGCGACTGCCGAGGCTGCGGCGGGCTGGACAAATACCATCCTGCTGTTCACGACCCTCGTCTGGCGCGGCCATCTCACGTGGGAATGGGCACTCGCGAAGCGTACGGCGCTGCTGCTCGTCTCGACCGCGATCATGTCCGCAGCGCTGATCTATGCGCTCCGCCATGCCGGCCCGTGGCTGACCCCGGATGCCCTGCTGATCCACCAGGTCACGGCACTCTCCTGCCTGCTTGTCCTGGCGATGGTCGTCTATTTCGCCTGCGCCTTCCTGATCGGCGGCGCCGACATCGGCATGATACGCCGGAACATCAAGCGGAAGCCGAAGGCCTAACCCCGCTTGCGGCGCCCGCAATATGCCCACCGGCGTTTCGGCCCGACATCCACATGAACGATGCCGTTGCAATAGCGGCCGATGCCGCCGATGCCGGGTGCGCTGGCCGCAGCGGCGAGGATTGCTCGTTCCGATACACCCGGTACGCGGATATCCGCCGCATAACAGTGGCTATGCTGCGACCTGCCCGAATGCGGCCGGTGGCCGGACGTGACCATCGGCTTACGGCCGGTCTCGCGCGCGATATGCGCAAGGATGGCCCCCAGCTTTTCCGGAAAGCAGCTCGTGCGAACGCTGATCCGCTGCACGGTGAAGAAGGCTGAATAATCGTGCTTGAAGGAAGTGCTTCTTCGCTTTTGGCTTTCGCCAGCTTCGGCAGTGACGTTGAGGCCTAGCGCCAATAGGCAGGTAAGCGCGACGCGAAATAAGATGCGCATGATATCCCCCG
The DNA here is from genome assembly GCF_000732195.1 of Neorhizobium vignae. Classification (GTDB taxonomy): domain Bacteria; phylum Pseudomonadota; class Alphaproteobacteria; order Rhizobiales; family Rhizobiaceae; genus Neorhizobium; species Neorhizobium vignae. The sequence continues at coordinate 98,325 of NZ_JNNU01000004.1, read as the reverse complement.
AGATGAGACCGTATCGTTCATGACCGGTTAACCGTGGTGCGCTTGGGTATTTCCTTTCCAAAAGGGGCGCGAATAAGGAGACTTTTGCTCAGAAATAGGATTTTGGCTGCCTAAAAGACTAACATTCATTAATCTATTCGGGGGTGGCCGGAGAAAAATTTTGCCTTTAGGCGTATTGACTTAGGAGTTGTACCCCTAATGAGGTAGGCATTTCGCAGCCCTACCTCGAATGATATGTGGACCGCTCTTTTGTCGCTGTAGTGTTTCGCGAGACCTCCTGAATGGAGCTCCTCGCTCCGCCAAAACCGCCCCGGCCGGCAATATGCGGGCGGCCTAATCACTCGAATTCGGAGCTTTCGCATGCCCGTCCAATCGCTGTTTCTCGTGGCGCTGATCGTCGATGACTACGACCGGGCCAAGGATTTTTATTGCGGAGTGCTCGGCTTTGATTGCCTGGAGGACAGCGTGCAGCCGCAGGGCAAGCGTTGGGTCGTGGTGAAGCCGAAGGGCGGCGAGGGCGCGGCCCTGTTGCTGGCTGAGGCCGCCACCGACACGCAGAAGGCTGCGATCGGCAACCAGACCGGCGGCCGGGTCGGCTTCTTCCTGAAGACGGACGATTTTGCCCGCGACCATGCCGCCATGGCCGCCAAGGGCGTCCGTTTTATCGAGGAGCCGCGGCACGAGATCTACGGCTCGGTGGCCGTGTTTGCCGATCCCTACGGCAACACCTGGGATCTGATTGAACACGCGGCTCGCTGATGCTCTTGATCCTCCGCGCTTCGCCGTGCATAAGCCCGCGCGTTAGCAACATGACCCTTCGGGTCTGGGGCCCTCCACCAGCCTAATCGAGGACGATATGAACAGCTTCAAGCCGCTTGTCTTTTCCGGCGTTCAGCCGACCGGCAATCTCCATCTCGGCAATTATCTCGGTGCGATCCGCAAGTTCGTCGCGCTGCAGGAAAACAACGACTGCATCTATTGTGTCGTCGACCTGCATGCGATCACCGCCCAGCTTGTCCATGACGATCTGAAGGGGCAGATCCGCTCGATCGCCGCCGCCTTCATCGCTTCGGGCATCGACCCGAAGAAACATATCGTCTTCAACCAGTCGGCCGTGCCGCAGCATGCGGAACTCGCCTGGATCTTCAATTGCGTCGCCCGCATCGGCTGGATGAACCGGATGACCCAGTTCAAGGACAAGGCCGGCAAGGACCGCGAGAACGCCTCGCTCGGCCTGCTCGCCTATCCGAGTCTGATGGCTGCCGACATTCTCGTCTATCGCGCCACCCACGTGCCGGTCGGCGACGACCAGAAGCAGCACCTGGAACTCGCCCGCGATATCGCCCAGAAGTTCAACATCGACTTCCAGGAGAAGATCCGCGCCGCCGGCACCGGCGTCGACATGGTCGTCGGCGAGGAGCCGATCCATGGTTTCTTCCCGCTGGTCGAGCCGCTGATCGAGGGGCCGGCGCCCCGCGTCATGTCGTTGCGTGACGGCACCAAGAAGATGTCGAAATCCGACCCGTCGGATTTGTCGCGCATCAACCTGATGGACGATCCGGAAGAGATCGCCAAGAAGATCCGCAAGGCCAAGACCGATCCGGAGGGCCTGCCGAGCGAACTCGAAGGCCTCAAGGGCCGCCCGGAAGCCGACAACCTGGTCGGCATCTATGCAGCCCTTGCCGACAGGAGCAAGGCCGACGTTCTCGCCGAATATGGCGGCCAGCAGTTCTCGGTCTTCAAGCCGGCGCTGGCCGATCTCGCCGTGCACGTGCTTTCGCCGATCACGTCCGAGATGCGCCGCCTGATGGACGACACGACCCATATCGATGCCATCCTCAAGGATGGCGGCGAGCGCGCCCGCGCCCGTGCCGAAAAGGTCATGGGAGACGTCTTCGACATCGTCGGTTTCCTGCGTTGAGATCATCGGCGCCCTTAGAGTCACGCAAAGATTGCATACCCGTCACGACATTCGTGGCGGGTTTTCATTTTTTTCGGTTGGTATAAGTTCCGCATCACGACTGCTTGGGTCGTCTACGTGCGAAGGAGGGGCGGCATGGTATCGAAACGGCTTTCGCGGCTTGAAGGGCACCGGCGCAAGTTCATGGCGGTCATCGACGGCACCCCGGAATGTGAAAAGGCGGTCCATTACGCGGGGCGCCGCGCCAAGAACTCTAACGGCGGTCTCGTCCTGCTTTTCGTCATCCCCGAGGGCGATTTCCAGCAGTGGCTGGGCGTCGAGCAGATCATGCGTGCTGAGGCCCGCGAAGAGGCGGATGCGGTAATGGCCAAGACCGCCCAGAAGGTGCGCGAGACGATCGGCATCGATCCGGAAATCGTCATCCGCGAAGGTAACGCCAGCGAACAGATCATCCAGCTGGTCGAGGAAGACCGCGATATCGCGGTCCTCGTCCTGGCGGCCGGCTCCACCAAGGAAGGGCCGGGACCCCTGGTGTCCGCCGTTGCCGCCTTCCCGATTCCCGTCACCGTGCTGCCCGACACGCTGACGGCCGAGGAAATTGACGCGCTGGCATGATTGCGGACTTGATCTTGCGCAGGCAAAGGAGCACTTGAACGAAAAGCTGATACGGCTTATCTTCTTTTGAAGAGTTCTAAATTTGCGAGGGGCGCCGTGCCCCAGGAGAGACGAGATGTTCATTCAGACGGAAGCCACCCCCAATCCGGCGACCCTGAAGTTCCTGCCTGGCAAAGTCGTCATGGATAAAGGCACCGCCGATTTCCGCAACGCCGGCGAGGCGGAAGCATCTCCGCTGGCCGAGCGCCTGTTCGGCATCTCCGGCGTCACCGGCGTCTATTTCGGTTACGACTTCATCACCGTCACCAAGGAAAGCGCCGAATGGCAGCACCTGAAGCCGGCGATCCTCGGCTCGATCATGGAGCATTTCATGTCCGGCGCGCCGGTCATGGGCGGTACGTCCACTCTTGCTGAAGCATCCGACGAGGAAGGTGAGTTCTTCGACGAGGACGACGAAACGATCGTCGCGACGATCAAGGAACTGCTCGAAACCCGCGTCCGCCCGGCCGTCGCCCAGGATGGCGGCGACATTACCTTCAAGGGTTTCCGGGACGGCACGGTCTACCTCAACATGAAGGGTGCATGCTCCGGCTGCCCGTCTTCCACGGCGACGCTGAAGCACGGCGTGCAGAACCTGCTCAAGCATTTCGTTCCGGAAGTGCAGGCCGTCGAAGCGCTCTAAGCCCACCGGCACCGTTGAATGATTGTTCTCGCCATCGACACCGCCGGAGTGGATTGCTCCGCAGCGCTCTATGACAGCGCCGCGGGCAAAGTGCTGTCGGCTGTCACCGAAACGATCGGCAAGGGCCATGCCGAAAGGCTGATGTCGGTCATCGACGAAGCGCTCGCTGCAGCCGGTCTTCCTCTCAAAGCCGTCGAACGCGTCGCGGTCGTCATAGGCCCCGGCTCCTTCACCGGCATTCGCGTCGGCGTTGCCGCCGCCCGTGGCCTGGCCTTGGCTCTTGGTGTGGAATCGGTCGGGGTGACCACGCTCGAGGCTCTGGCGCTCAAGTTTCTTGGCGAACATCCCGGCCAGCCGGTCGTGGTTGCCATGGATGCCAAGCGCAACGAGGTCTACACCCAGGCGTTTTCCGCCAATGGGGAGGCGCTGAGCCAACCGGCAGCACTTTCGCCTGAGGATGTTTCGGAACTCGCCAGGTCTCTTTCGGCACCAATCACCGGCTCTTGGGCCGAACACTCCCTTGGCAAGGGAGTTGCAGACCATGACGGGCGGGACCGCTTCGATATCGCCTTCGTTGCCCGCATCGCCGCCGAAAAACCTGCGGATGCGCAACGTCCCAAACCATTGTATCTTCGGGGACCAGATGCGAAACCGCAGACCGGTTTTGCCCTTGCCCGTTCGTGAATGTACAGACCGCGCCGATGCTCGACGATTACCTGACCTGGAAGCCGTATTTCGAAGTCCTGCCGATGGAGGCGAGCGACTGCCTGGAGATCTCCGAGCTGCATGGCCAGCGATTTCCGCGTCAGTGGAGTGACGGCGAATTCCAGAACCTGCTTCTGCAGCAAAATGTCTTCGGTTTCATCGCCCGTCAGACCAATGCGTTTTTCTCCAAGCCGCTCGGTGGGTTCGTTCTGTCGCGGGAAGCGGCCGGCGAGGCGGAGATCCTGACGGTCGCCGTTAACGAGAAATTCGGCCGGGTGGGACTCGGCTGGCGTCTGATGCAGGCGGCCTTGCGCGAGGCCGCGGCGCGCGGCGGGGAGAGCATGTTCCTGGAAGTGGAGGCGGCGAATCGCCCTGCTGTCGAGCTTTACCGCAAGCTCGGTTTCCAGAAAGTGGGCGAGCGCCCCGCCTATTATGCCGGGCCGGACGGGAGGCGATCCACGGCGCTTGTCATGAGCCGCGTTCTTCGTTAGTCCGTTAGTTTCTACGGGAACGTTTCGAAGGCCAAAACGACATGACAGACCTTTCCAAGACCCTGGAGGAGCTGTGTGCCGAGAAAGGCATGCGAATGACGGATCAACGCCGCGTGATCGCGCGTATCCTGCAGGAATCCGTTGACCATCCGGATGTCGAGGAACTCTATCGCCGGTCCTCCAAGGTCGATCCGCGTATCTCCATCTCCACGGTCTACCGCACGGTAAAATTGTTCGAGGACGAAGGGATCATAGAACGTCACGATTTCCGCGACGGCCGCTCGCGTTACGAGACCGTGCCTGAGGAACATCACGACCACATGATCGATCTCACCACCGGCAATGTCATCGAGTTCCGCTCGGCGGAAATCGAGGCGCTGCAGGAACGCATTGCCCGGGAGCACGGGTTCCGTCTCGTCGGCCACCGGCTGGAGCTCTACGGCATCCCGCTGGACAAGGATGATAAGTGATTACTTGGGCGCGGATCGGCTTCGTTTTCGTTGCTCTTTTCGCAGTTACGCTGGTCCTGTTGCCGTTTCAGCTCCTCGGCCTCGCCTTCGACCTCAAGATCCGCCGCTATATCCCGCGCTACTGGCATAAGACCGCCTGTTTTCTGCTTGGCATCCGCATTCATGTTCACGGAGCGCTGGATCGCCGCCGGCCGCTGATGCTTGCGTGCAATCATGCGTCCTGGAAGGACATTCTGGTGCTCGGCGCAATCGCCGACGTGGTCTTCATTGCCAAGATGGAAGTGTCGGAATGGCCGGTCTTCGGCACGCTCGCCAAGCTGCAGAAGAGCATCTTCGTCGTCCGTGAACAGAGGCGCCGCACCGGCGATCAGGTGAACGAAATTGCCGAGCGCATGGCAGCCGGCGAAGTCGTCGTGCTCTTTCCCGAGGGCACCACCTCCGACGGCAACCGGCTTCTGGAGGTCAAGTCGTCATTGTTCGGGGCCGCCGCAGCCGCGGTCCAGCACACGCCGGAGGGCGTCGTGCATGTCCAGCCCGTGGCGATCGCCTATACCCGCGTCCACGGCATGGCGATGGGCCGTTATCATCGGCCGATCGCGGCGTGGCCTGGCGATATCGAACTCGTGCCGCATCTGCTCGGCGTCCTGAAGGAAGGCGCGCTGGACGTGGACGTCGCCTTCGGGGAAACGGTCGATTTCCGCGCCGGCGACAACCGCAAGCATCTGAGCATGGCCGTGACGAGCCGGCTTCGGCGCATGCTGATCCGCCATCTGCGGGGTCGTGACTACGAAGCGCTTTAGGAAACGCTTCATTTCCGGGTATTCTTGCGGTATGGAGCGAGCCATGAACGAACACGTCTCCCTTTCCGTGGCCGCCGAAGAGCCGGTCCAGCGCTCGAATACCCGCAAGGTCTTCATCAAGACCTACGGTTGCCAGATGAATGTCTACGATTCAGGCCGCATGAGCGATGCGCTGGCGGGCGAAGGTTACGTGCCGACCGAAGAGATGGGCGAGGCCGACCTGATCCTCCTCAACACCTGTCACATCCGCGAGAAGGCGGCCGACAAGGTCTATTCTGCGCTCGGGCGTCTTCGCGACATGAAGAAGGCGCGCGCTGCCGAAGGCCGGGAGCTGATGATCGGTGTCGCCGGCTGCGTCGCCCAGGCGGAAGGCGAGGAAATCATCCGCCGTGCGCCGGCCGTCGACGTGGTGATCGGCCCGCAGACCTACCATCGCCTGCCGGAAGCGCTGAGGCGCGCCCGCGGCGGAAAGCCTGTCGTCGACACCGAATATGCGGTCGAGGACAAGTTCGAGCACCTGCCGGTTACCGAAAAGGCGAAGATCCGCGCCCGCGGCGTCACCGCCTTCCTCACCGTTCAGGAAGGCTGCGACAAGTTCTGCACCTTCTGCGTCGTGCCCTATACCCGCGGTTCGGAGGTCTCCCGCCCCGTCCAGCAGATCGTCGACGAAGCCTGGCGGCTTGTCGATGGCGGTGTGCGCGAGATCACCCTGCTCGGCCAGAACGTCAATGCCTGGCGTGCGGAAGGCCCGAAAGGCGGAGAATGGAGCCTCGGCGACCTGCTTTATCGCCTGGCGGAAATCCCGGGCCTCGCGCGTTTGCGCTATACGACCAGCCACCCGCGCGACATGGATGACCGGCTGATCGAGGCCCATCGCAACCTGCGCACCCTGATGCCCTATCTGCATCTGCCGGTCCAGGCTGGTTCGGACCGCATTCTGAAGGCCATGAACCGCCGCCACACGGGTGCCGAATATCTCCGCCTGATCGAGCGCATCCGCGAAGCCCGGCCGGATATCGCCATCGCCGGCGATTTCATCGTCGGTTTCCCCGGCGAGACGGACAGGGATTTCGAAGACACGCTGCGCCTCGTCGAGGACGTGAACTACGCCCAGGCCTATTCCTTCAAATACTCGACCCGTCCGGGCACGCCTGGCGCCGATCTTGGCGATCAGGTGCCGGAAGACGTGAAGGCGGAGCGGCTCGAAAGATTGCAGGCCCTGCTCTTGAAACAGCAGGCCGAGTTCGCCAAATCCTGCGTTGGAAAAGTCATCGACCTGTTGCTCGAAAAGCCCGGTCGCATGCCAGGACAGATAATCGGACGCTCTCCCTGGCTTCAATCTGTGAATGTTGATGCAAAAACATCGCAAATCGGTGACATTATCGAGGTACGAATCAGTGGAACCGGCCCGAACAGCTTGTTTGCCGACCCGGCAGGGAGTTTAATAGGAGCCTGAGCTAAGATCGAGGAGCTTGCCTACTTGAACGGACATGAATTGGTTTCTTCATCCGCGCGCCACCCCCGCACCGCCGCTACCGACGCCAATCACTTTGTCCTGACGTTCGAGAACAATAGGTTCGCCAGCGAGCTTTTCGGTCAGTTCGACCAGAATCTCAAACTTCTCGAAGAACGGCTTCATATCGACGCCAGGGCACGCGGCAATTCGGTTGCCATCTCCGGCGATCTGATCGCCACCAACCAGGCGCGCCGGGCGCTGGATTTCCTTTATGAGCGCATCCAGAAGGGCGGTTCGGTCGACACCTCCGACGTCGACGGCGCGATCCGCATGGCGCAGGCGGCAGACGACCAGCTGCAGCTGCCGACGCTGGAGAAAAAAGCCAAGCTCTCCATGAGCCAGATTTCCACCAAGAAGAAGACGGTCGTCGCACGCACCCCGACCCAGGACGCCTATATGCGGTCGCTGGAACGGTCGGAGCTCGTGTTTGGCGTCGGACCGGCCGGTACCGGCAAGACCTATCTCGCCGTCGCTCATGCCGCCCAGCTTCTGGAGCGCGGGGCTGTCGATCGCATCATCCTGTCGCGTCCGGCCGTCGAAGCCGGCGAGCGCCTGGGCTTTCTGCCCGGCGACATGAAGGACAAGGTCGATCCCTATCTGCGGCCGCTCTATGACGCTCTCTACGACATGATGCCGGGCGACAAGGTGGAACGGGCGATCACCGCCGGCGTCATCGAAATCGCGCCGCTTGCCTTCATGCGCGGTCGCACGCTCGCAAATGCCGCGGTCATCCTCGACGAGGCGCAGAACACCACGTCGATGCAGATGAAGATGTTCCTGACGCGTCTTGGCGAAAATGCCCGGATGATCATCACCGGCGACCCGAGCCAGGTCGATCTTCCGCGCGGCGTGAAATCCGGCCTGGTGGAGGCGCTACAGATCCTGAAGGGCGTCGAGGGCATTTCGGTGATCCGATTCAAGGATACCGACGTGGTCCGCCATCCGCTGGTCGGCCGCATCGTCCGGGCCTATGACGCGCAATATGCCGTTCACGAGGAAAGCGAGGAAGTCGACCGGTAACGGTCGGCTCCAAACCTTATGCCCCAACTCGACATACAGATCAGCATTGAAGACGAGGGCTGGCCCGAAGAGCCGGCCCTTTTGGCGCTGAGCGAAAAAACGCTTGGCGCCGCGGCCGAATTCCTGGCGGGCCAGGAAAAACAGCCGTTCCCGAAAATCGCTCCGGAATTGTCGTTGGTCTTTACCGACGATGCGGCGATCAAGGAAATCAACGCCGAATGGCGGGGCAAGGACAAGCCGACCAACGTCCTGTCTTTCCCGGCCTTCCCGCTCGAACCGGGCAAGACGCCCGGGCCGATGCTCGGCGATATCGTCATCGCTCGCGAGACAGTTGAGCGGGAAGCGGTTGATCTCGACAAGAGTTTCGAGGATCATCTGACCCATCTGCTCGTCCACGGTTTCCTGCATCTATTCGGCTACGACCATATGCAAACGGACGAAGCGGAAAGAATGGAAGCGTTGGAGACTCGCATTTTGGCCGTGCTTGGCCTATCTGACCCCTATGCGGGGCAAGACCCGATAGTATAGTCTGGACCAATGAACGACTTTTCGACAAACCCGACCCGCGAGGGCAAGGACGCCGACTCAAGTTCCTCGGAAGAGGGCAGTAGTCCGTCCCGCGCGGAAGCCCAAAAACACCAAAGCTCTTTCTGGTCTCGCGCGGTCCGGCTGCTCAGGCCGTCTCAGGGCGAGAGACTCCGCGAAGATCTCGCCGACGCCTTGCTGACCGACACCAATATCAGCAATGCCTTTTCGCCCGAGGAGCGGGCGATGCTCCATAATATCCTCCGCTTCCGCGAGGTGCGCGTCGAGGACATCATGGTGCCCCGTGCCGATATCGAGGCGGTCGACATGGCCATGACCATCGGCGAGCTGATGATCCATTTCGAGGAAACCGGCCGCTCGCGCATGCCGGTCTACAACGACACGCTCGATGACCCGCGCGGCATGGTCCATATCCGCGACCTCCTTTCCTATCTCGCCAAGCAGGCACGCAACAAACGCCGTACGAGTGCGCGTGCGGCACCCGCACAGCCGATGCCGCTTGCAACAGACAAGCCGGAAAAGGCGGAAAAGACCGTGCGTACGCCGCGGCCTGCCTTCGACCTCGGCCGCGTCGATCTCGAGCAGACGGTTGCCGAAGCCGGGCTGATCCGCAAGATTCTGTTCGTGCCGCCGTCGATGCTCGCTTCCGACCTGATGCAGAGCATGCAGGCGGCGCGCACCCAGCTGGCGCTCGTCATCGACGAATATGGCGGGACAGACGGCCTCGTCACCCATGAGGATATCGTCGAAATGGTAATCGGCGATGTCGAGGACGAACATGACAATGAAGAGGTCATGTTCTCCCGCACCAGCGAAGATGTCTTCGTCGCCGATGCGCGTATCGAACTGGAAGAGATAGCCAAGGCGATCGGTTCCGATTTCGACATCCGCGACCGCCTTGAAGACGTCGATACGCTGGGCGGCCTGATCTTCTCCGCGCTTGGCCGCATTCCCGTGCGCGGCGAGGTGGTGCAGGCGGTGCCCGGCTTCGAATTCCAGATCCTGGAGGCCGATCCTCGCCGCATCAAGCGCGTACGGATCCTGCGCAGGCGCACGCTCGCACGCCGCCGGCAGAAAGGCGAGGGCGAGATGCTGCTCACCGATCAGACGCCGACTGCGCTGCTGCCGGCGCCATCCGCTCAGGACGCGGACGGACGCAACCATCAGGCCTGAGTGATCCCTGAAGTGTCCGCGCCGCTTTGACCTCACGACAAGCCCGCCATTTTTTGAAAGACTGCAGCCGCTGATTCGGGGGCGGAAGGGAACATAGATGGAGCGGCTGGCGGGCAGGATCATGCTTCTCTGGGGCTTCCCGCGCGTCGTCGTCGCTTTTCTTGCAGGAGCGGTCGGAGCGCTCGCGCTCCCGCCCTTCGGTTTCTTTGCGGCGCTGTTCATCTCCTTCACGCTGCTCGTCTGGCTGATGGACGGTTCCACCGGCAATCCTGACGGGGGACGATTCGCGCGGTTTCGGTCGGCCTTCTGGATCGGCTGGGTCTTCGGATTCGGCTATTTCGTCGCCGGCCTCTGGTGGCTCGGCAACGCGCTTCTGGTGGAAGCGGACGAATTTGCCTGGGCGCTGCCGCTCGCGGTTCTTGGCCTGCCTGCCTATCTCGCCCTCTTTTACGGTCTTGCGACGGCGATCGCCCGCATCTTCTGGTCGGATGGTTTCGGGCGGATGGCCTCGCTTGCCCTCGGCTTCGGTCTTGCCGAATGGCTTCGCGGCTTCGTAGCGACCGGCTTCCCTTGGAATGCCGTCGGTTATGGCGCTATGCCCATGCCGCTGATGATGCAATCCGCAGCCGTGCTTGGCATTTTCGGCGTGACGGTTCTTGCCGTATTCGTGTTTTCAGCACCCGCTCTGATCGGCACCAAGAAGGGCATGCGGACCGGATTAGCGCTCGCCGTCCTGCTGTTTGCCGCCCATCTGGGTTATGGCGCCTATCGTCTGCACATCGCCGACGCCGGGCCGGCTCCAGCCGCCGACAACCAGCCGGTCGTCCGCATCGTTCAACCGGTCATCGACCAGGCGCGAAAATTGGACGACGCCGAACGCGCGGCAATCTTTGAAGAACATCTGGCGTTGTCGGCTTTGCCACCCGAGAACGGCGGCAAGCGGCCGGACATCATCGTCTGGCCCGAAACATCGGTGCCATTCATTCTGACCCAGAACCCGGATGCGCTGACCCGCATCGCCGAGGTGTTGCAGGATGGTCAGGTCCTCATTACCGGCGCGGTGCGCTCGGAAGATGCCGGCGCGGGCTTCGCGCCGCGTTTTTACAATTCCATCTACGTGATCGACAGCGAAGGCCAGATCGTTTCGGCATCGGACAAGGTGCATCTCGTCCCGTTCGGCGAATATGTCCCCTACGAGGATCTCCTGCGCAATCTCGGCATCCCCGATGCCATCGCCATGCCGGGCGGTTTCAGTGCGGCGCCGGTACGGGCCATGCTGACCTTGCCGGGCGGCAGGACCTTCTACCCACTAATCTGTTACGAGGCGATCTTCCCGGACGAGATTGGGCCGGACGTAGAGCGGGCGAGCGCGCTTCTGAATGTTACCAATGACGGCTGGTTCGGAGCGACGCCGGGTCCATATCAGCACTTCCAGCAGGCTCGAATCCGCGCAGTCGAAACCGGCCTGCCGCTGATTCGCGGGGCAAATACCGGCGTTTCGGCGGTTGTCGACCCCTTCGGAAGGCTGATCCGGGGTTTGGACTATAATCAAAAAGGCGTGATGGACGCAACCTTGGGCGGTATTTCAATCCCGCATTGGGAAGTGAATGCTCGGGAACATCACTTCTGGTTGGTTCTTGGACTGATGTTGTTGATTGCAGTCATCTCGCGCGCTGGTTTTAATTTTAGGACGAATTGACCAAAAACCCCTAAAATTGCATAGTGGTCTCAGCCTTTCGTCTCGCCATATGCTTCAAACGTTGAGCCTGTTGTGACCAGCCGCGCGAAGTGTATCTCCACACGCAGACCGGGTTGTGAGGATTGATCAACAAACGTCGTCAGGACATCGTTATGATTGAAAACAAAAAGAAGCCGAACCCGATCGATATTCACGTCGGGAGCCGAATTCGCCTTCGCCGGACCATGCTCGGAATGAGCCAGGAAAAGCTCGGTGAAAGCCTTGGCATTACATTCCAGCAGATTCAGAAATACGAAAAAGGCACGAACCGCGTCGGGGCGAGCCGTCTGCAGAACATCTCCAGCATTCTCAACGTGCCGGTCTCCTTCTTCTTCGAAGATGCGCCGGGCGATCAAGGCGGTCAGGGCGGCATGGCGGAAGCCTCAAGCTCCAACTACGTGGTCGATTTCCTCTCCTCCTCCGAAGGTCTGCAACTGAACCGGGCCTTCGTGAAGATTTCGGATCCGAAAGTCCGTCGGCGTGTGGTGGATCTCGTAAAGGCACTGGCAGCAGATGCCGAGGTCGAATAAGGCTCATTGATATCAATGCAGAAGCGGCCTCCGGGCCGCTTTTTTGTTGCCCGTTCCGAAGCCTTGGGGTGTTGCGGGAATGTCTAACTTGTACACATAAAGATATATTTATGTCGTTGTACGCTTGTGTTTGTCGATGGAAATCACTAACACAGGTGCGTTCGTTTCTTTGAGGGGAATCCCGTAATGCGCGCAAGTTATCTGTTCACCAGCGAGTCCGTTGCCGAGGGCCATCCGGACAAGGTTTGTGATCGTATCTCCGATGAAATTGTAGATCTTGTGTACCGCGAGGCGGCCAAGACCGGCGTCGATCCCTGGACCGTGCGCATTGCCTGCGAAACGCTGGCGACCACGAACCGTGTCGTCATTGCCGGCGAAGTCCGCCTGCCGCCGAGCCTGATGAAGAAGGACAAGGACGGCAAGGACGTCATCAATCCCTCGAAGTTCAAGTCCGCCGCCCGCAAGGCGATCCGCGACATCGGTTACGAGCAGGAAGGCTTCCATTGGAAGACCGCCAAGATCGACGTGCTGCTGCATTCCCAGTCCGCTGATATCGCACAGGGTGTCGACAGCGCTGCCGACAAGCAGGGCGACGAAGGTGCCGGCGACCAGGGCATCATGTTCGGTTACGCCTGCAAGGAAACGCCGGACCTCATGCCGGCGCCGATCTATTATTCCCACAAGATCCTGCAGCTGCTCGCGATCGCCCGCAAAAAGGGCGAGGGCGATGCCGGCAAGCTTGGACCGGACGCCAAGAGCCAGGTGACCGTGCGTTACGAAAACGGCAAGCCGGCCGCTGTCGATTCGATTGTTCTTTCCACCCAGCATCTCGACGAGACCTGGGACTCCAAGAAGGTCCGCCAGGTCGTCGAACCCTACATCCGCGAAGCGCTCGGCGACCTGCCGATCGCCAAGGATTGCAAGTGGTACATCAATCCGACCGGCAAGTTCGTCATCGGCGGCCCGGATGGTGACGCGGGCCTTACCGGCCGCAAGATCATCGTCGACACCTACGGTGGCGCGGCTCCGCACGGTGGCGGTGCATTTTCCGGCAAGGATACGACCAAGGTCGACCGTTCGGCCGCTTACGCTGCCCGTTATCTGGCGAAGAACGTCGTCGCGGCCGGCATCGCCGACCGCTGCACGATCCAGATTTCCTACGCCATTGGTATCGCCCAGCCGCTGTCGATCTATGTCGACCTGCACGGCACGGGCAAGGGCGTGACGGAAGACCAGGTGGAAGCCGCCATCCGCAAGGTCATGGACCTGTCGCCGACCGGCATCCGCCGCCATCTCGACCTCAACAAGCCGATCTATGCCAAGACGTCCGCTTACGGCCACTTCGGCCGCAAGGCCGGCCGCGACGGTTCGTTCTCCTGGGAGAAGACCGATCTGGCAAAGCCGCTGAAGGATGCGCTGAAGGAAGAGACCCTCAAGGCTGCGTGATCGGCCTTTACGGATAGCTCCATAAAACTGTAAAGCGGGTGCCTCCTGACGGAGACGCCCGCTTTTATCGTGAGAGACCAGCCCATGACCGAACCGCAGCACCCGAGCCGCAGCACCGAAGCCTTCTTCGGGCGCCGCAAGGGCAAGCAGCTCCGCGAACGCCAGGCGGAGGGGATTGCGACATTGCTGCCTGCGCTGAAGCTCGATCTTGCGGCGCCAGCGCCCGCCGTGCTTTCAGAGATATTTCCCATTCCGGTGGAGGAGTTGCGGCTGGAGATCGGCTTCGGCGGCGGCGAGCACCTGGTCCACCGCGCGCAGGAGAATTTGAAAACCGGGTTCATCGGCGTCGAGCCTTTCGTCAATTCCATGGCGAAGCTTTTGTCGCGCGTCGACGAACTGGGGCTGAAGAATATCCGGGTCTATGACGACGACGCCACGCAGGTGCTGGACTGGCTGCCGGATGCCTCGCTCGATCGCATCGACCTGCTCTATCCGGACCCATGGCCTAAGCGGAAACATTGGAAAAGGCGGTTTGTATCTGCGGTCAATCTCGACCGATTCCACCGCGTGCTGAAGCCGGGCGGTCTTTTCCTGTTCGCATCCGACATCGACACCTATGTCAACTGGACGCTGATCCATTGCCGCGACCATGGCGGTTTTCAATGGCAGGCCGAGCAATCTTCCGACTGGCTGACGCCCTTCGCCGGCTGGCCGGGTACGCGATACGAGAACAAGGCCCGCCGAGAAGGTCGTTCCTCCGCCTATCTGACGTTCAGGAAAGCCTGAATGGTCAGTGCAGGCTGACGGTCTTCAGGTCGTCTTCAGCTGCCTTGAAGAAGGTGCTGGAGCGATTGTCGGTCAGAAGAATCGGCGTGCCATCTGCGCCGAACAGGGCCCATAGATCGAGACTGGGGTCGATATCCGGGGCTTCAGGGAAACAGCGGGACACTTCATCCGACCGCATCTTGCGAATATATCCGACCTCTCCAGCGCCCAGATGAGCAAGTTCGGACTGCGTCAAACGCGTATTCGCTTCTTTCAGGAGCATTCCAGCCTCCAGCATTGAGGGGCAACGGCATTAGCGCCATTGACCTACTCTGAGACGGAAATGTTAATTTTTCGCACCATGCGTGCGGGCTCGGGGCGGATAAGGTCGACAGAGAGCAAGCCGTTCTTGAGCGAAGCCCCGGAGACCTGCATTCCGTCGGCCAGCACGAACATACGCTGGAACTGGCGGGCGGCTATGCCGCGGTAAAGATAGTCGCGCTCACCCTGCTCCGTCTGGCGTCCACGGATGACGAGGTGGTTTTCTTCCGTCGTCACCTCGAGTTCGGCTTCGGAAAAGCCGGCGACGGCTAGCGTGATTCGCAGCCGTTCAGGCGCACCGGAATCATCGGCGCGGAGGCGTTCGATATTATAGGGGGGGTAACCGTCGTTCGCCTTCGCAAGGCGTTCGAGTGTCTTTTCCATGGCGTCGAAGCCCAGTAGCAGGGGGCTCGCAAACGGCGTCATTCGGCTCATCGTACAGTCCTTGCAACAAGCGACCACGTTGACGCCCGCCGGGCGGCCCGCCAACTCGTCCGTTATATGGGAGGTTATGACCGCGACCGCAAGGATGAGCGCCGGGCCGATGGCCAAGGCTGCCCGATGCCGATCATCCGGCACTTGACAGAATGTCGGGTTGTGGACCACTACCCCCGGAAAAAGGGAGCATTCATGCAGCGCAGGAAGATTATCATCGATACCGACCCGGGTCAGGACGATGCCGCGGCGATCATGCTTGCCTTTGCGAGTCCCGACGAGATCGAAGTGCTTGGTCTCTGCGCGGTCGCGGGAAACGTGCCGCTTTCCTACACCAGCCGCAACCTCCGGATCGTCTCCGAACTCTGCGGCAGGCCGGATGCACCGGTTTACGAGGGCGCGCTGAAACCAACCATGCGCCCACAGGTGACCGCCGAGCACGTGCACGGCAGGACCGGCCTCGACGGTATCGAACTGCCCGAACCGACAATGCCCGTGAAAGATATCCATGCGGTCGACTTCATCATCGACACGTTGCGTACCGAGCCTGCCGGAACGGTAACGCTCTGCACGCTCGGACCGCTCACCAATATCGCGCTTGCTCTTGAGAAAGCGCCGGACATCGCGGGGCGCGCGAAGGAACTGGTGATGATGGGTGGCGGCTTTTTCGAGGGCGGCAACATCACGCCCGCTGCCGAATTCAACATCTATGTCGATCCCCAAGCGGCAAAGACCGTGTTCGCCTCGGGCATGCCGATCGTCATGATGCCGCTCGACGTCACCCACCAATTGCTGACGACCAAAGCCCGAGTCGAGAAAATCGCCGCGCTCGGGACGCATCCCGCAAAGGTTCTGGTCGCGTGGCTCGCCTTCTTCGAGCGCTTCGACATCGAAAAATACGGCTCCGATGGCGGACCGCTGCATGATCCGACTGTCATTGCCTACCTTATCAAGCCCGCACTCTTTTCGGGCCGCGACTGCAATGTCGAGATCGAAACACAGTCGGATCTGACGGTCGGCATGACGGTGGTTGACTGGTGGCACGTCTCCGGCCGCAAGCCGAATGCCAAGGTGATGCGTCATGTCGATGCCGACGGCTTTTTTGAATTGCTGACGGAGCGGGTCGCCCGGCTCTGAAGGCCTGCCGCAGGCGCCGAAACGCGGAACCGGGCCGGGGGGACCAGAGACTTCAGCGTTTCCGCTTCCGTGCTCGCGGCGGTGGTCTCTTCCACCATCGGGGCGACCTGATCTTAAGCGAATTATATCAGCTAAAATTGTAGGTACGTTATCCCGCGGCGCAGCGAAGCCGCGGGGAATGCTCGATCGGAGCAGCTTAGACCCTGGCGTCGACGGCCTCGGCAGGTGGGATGGACGGCTGGGCGCCGCGGCTGAGGCAGGCGAGCGAACCGGCCACCGCGGCGCGGCGGAGCGCTTTTGCAAAATCGAGCCCCTGTTCGAGGCTTGCGGCCAGGTAACCGCAAAACGTGTCGCCGGCGCCGACCGTGTCGACCGGTTCGATCTTCAATCCCTCGGCCGTCACGATCTCTCCGTCGCGGATCGCGACCACGCCGTCGCCGCCGAGCGTAACGACGAATGTCTGGCCGGTTTCCGCGTGCAGTTTTTTCAACATCTCCCGGCGCGCGGCAGCGTCCGGGATCGGGCTTCCGGCCAGCAGTTCGAATTCCGTTTCATTGGCGACGACAATATCCCCGAGCCGGGCAAGCCGGGCCGCATCGCCGGTCAGCGGCGCCGTGTTGATCACCGTCAGCACGCCTTTGGCACGCGCCGCGTTGAGCGCCGTCTCTACCGCCTCGGCCGGGATTTCGAGCTGCAGCATCAGGATATCGCCGATCTTCATGGCGTCGACCGCCGCCTCGGCCTGCGCCGCGCTCACTGTACCGTTGGCGCCGGCCACCACCGCGATCATGTTTTCGCCCGTGCCGCCCACCAGGATCAACGCCGTGCCGGTCGGATCGGTTACGCGGGCGACCGCGGAGAGATCGACCTTGGCGTCATCGAGAAGTGCCAGCGCCGGCGCAGCAAAACCATCTTCCCCCACGGCTCCCACCATATGCACGGCGCTTCCGGCACGGCGTGCGGCGAGCGCCTGATTGGCGCCCTTGCCGCCGGCGGCGGTCGCAAAGCTCGATCCTGCAACCGTCTCGCCCGGCTGGGGCAGGCGCTCGGTCGTGGCGATGAGATCCATGTTGATGGAGCCGAGGACGGTGATCATGGCGGGCCCTGCTTGCGTAAATTAAAGTCGCGCGACACTGCCCGAGAGGATCACTCCTCGTCAACCACCCGCAGCTTGAGCAGGCCGGTACGGCTTTCGACCGCCTTGGCCTGGGGCCGATCGTGAGCCATCTCGGCTGCCTGGGGCGCCTCCAGCTCGAGAGCCTCTATCTTGGCGCCGCGGCGGTTGAGCTTGTCGGTGGAGGTGAGGATCTGTTCGACATCTTTCTGCGCCGCGAAGAAATGCGCCTGAAGTTTGCGGGTGCGGTCGTCGAGACGCGAAAGATCCTCGATCAGCAGGGCCACTTCGCCCTGGATGAGATGTGCCTGCTCGCGCATGCGCTGGTCCTTCAGCACGGCCTGGATGACCTGGATGGACAGCATCAGGAGAGAGGGCGAGACAATGACGATTCGGGAACGTTGCGCTTTCTGGACGGCGCTTTCGAAATGCTCGTGGATCTCCGCGAAGATCGATTCCGACGGCACGAAAAGGAAAGCCATTTCCTGCGTTTCGCCCGGGATCAGGTACTTTTCCGAGACATCGCGGATGTGAACCTCGAGGTCGCGCTTGAAGGCCTGGGCGGCGGCCCGTCTGGCTTCGGGTGCCGCAGCCTCGCGAAATGCGTTCCAGGCTTCGAGCGGGAATTTGGCATCGATCACCAAAGGCGGAGCGCCGTTCGGCATTCTGATCGTGCAGTCGGGCCGGGTCCCGTTCGAAAGCGTGGTCTGAAAGCCGTAGGCGCCCATCGGCAATCCGTCGGCAATGATCGCTTCCATTCGGCCCTGGCCGAAGGCGCCGCGCGTCTGCTTGTTCGACAGGATCGCCTGCAGGCCGACGACGTCCTTTGCCAGCGTCTGGATATTGTTCTGGGCTGCGTCGATCACCGCCAGCCGTTCCTGCAGCCGCTGCAGGTTCTCGTGCGTCGACTTGGTCTGTTCGGTGATCGTCGCGCCGATCCGGTGCGTCATGCCGTCCAGCCGCTGGCTGACCGATTGGTTCAGTTCCGACTGCCGCGTCGAAAGCGTCTCCGCCATTGCCGACAGCCGTCCCTGCATCTCGCTTTGCGCTCTCAGAAGTTCGGAAAGCCGGGCCTCGCCTTCCATCGCCCGCAACGTCGCATCTTCCTGACGCCGAAGCGATGCCCGGCGGACCAGAAACAGCCATAACAGCAGCAATGCCGCTCCACATATTACCGCCAACACGACAGAGCGCGGATCGTCGAAGAAACGGGAAAGGCTGGCAACGAGATTATTCATGGCGGGAAACTAACAGAATTTTGCCGCTTGAAAAGATCAAAACGTGAACATTTCGCTTGCTCCGGCCGTAATTTCTATTCCTTCGGAAAAAAAGATGGGTTATGGGAAGCCATGACGATCAAGCCTCTGATTATTCTGCCTGACCCGATCCTGCGTCAGGTTTCCAAGCCGATAGAGCGTGTTGACGCCGAGCTTCTGACGCTCGCCGACGACATGCTGGAGACCATGTATGACGCGCCGGGCATCGGCCTTGCTGCGATCCAGATCGGCGTGCCGCGCCGTCTGCTCGTCGTTGACATCGCCCGTGAAGGTGAGGAAAAGCAGCCGCAGGTCTTCATCAATCCGGAGATCGTCAAATCCTCCGACGAGAGCTCCGTCTATGAAGAGGGCTGCCTTTCCATTCCGGAATATTATGCCGAGGTGGAACGCCCGGCGACCGTCAGCGTCAAGCATCTCGGCCGCGACGGCAAGGAATATGTGGTAGAGGCCGATGGCCTGCTCGCCACCTGCCTGCAGCACGAGATCGATCACCTGAATGGCGTGCTTTTCATCGACCATATTTCCCGCCTGAAGCGCGAGATGGTGATCAAGAAATTCACCAAGGCTGCCAAGTCCAAGGCGGTCTGAACCGTCGCTCAGGCGATCTGAGTTAAGAAGGCGCGGTCTCTTGAGACGCGGAACGTCCATGTCTCTTCGCATCATCTTCATGGGAACCCCGGAATTTTCCGTGCCGACGCTGCAGAGCCTCAAGCACGCGGGCCACGAGATCGTCGCGGTCTATACCCAGCCGCCGCGCCCGGGTGGCCGCCGCGGGCTCGATCTGGTGAAGTCGCCGGTGCATCAAGCCGCCGAACTGCTGGGCATTCCCGTTTTGACGCCGGTGAATTTCAAGGATCCCGAGGAGCGCGAAAAATTCCGCGCGCTGAGGGCGGATGTTGCCGTCGTCGTCGCCTACGGCCTGCTGCTGCCGGAAGCGATCCTGACGGGCGCGCAGCTCGGCTGCTACAACGGCCACGCTTCGCTCCTGCCGCGCTGGCGCGGTGCCGCGCCGATCCAGAGGGCGATCATGGCAGGGGACAAGAAGACCGGCATGATGGTCATGCAGATGGAAAAGGGCCTCGATACCGGCCCCGTTGCGCTGACGAAAGAAGTGGAGATCGGCGAGGACATGACGGCGGGCGAACTGCACGACAAGCTGATGCTGGTCGGTGCCCGTGCCATGGTCGAGGCGATGGAAAAACTCGAAGCCAATGACCTGCCGCTGACGCCGCAATCGCCGGAAGGCGTGCTTTATGCCGCCAAGATCGACAAGGGCGAGACGCGCATCGATTTTTCAAAACCCGCAGATGATGTGCATAACCACATCCGCGGTCTGTCGCCTTTCCCGGGCGCATGGTTCGAGGCGGAAATCAACGGCAGGCCGGAGCGTGTGAAGGTTCTTCTGTCGGAAGTGGGCGAAGGACGGGGCGAGCCCGGAACGGTTCTGGACGACGCACTGACCATTGCCTGCGGCGCGGGTGCGGTGCGGCTCCTCAAATTGCAGAAGGCCGGGGCGAAGCCTCTGGCGGCTCCAGAGTTCCTGCGCGGCACGCCGCTTGGGCCTGGCACGAGGCTCTCCTGATGCCGCGATTCCGCATGACCGTCGAATATGACGGCACGTCCTATGTCGGCTGGCAGAAGCAGAAGAATGGCCACTCGGTACAGTCGGCGCTTGAAAATGCCATCCTGTCGTTGACCAAGGAGAGCGTCGTGGTCAAGGGCGCTGGCCGCACCGATTCCGGCGTTCATGCGCGCGGGCAGGTGGTGCATGTCGATCTCACGCGGTCGTGGCAGCCACACCGGCTGCGCGACGCGCTGAACGCCTATCTGGGCATGGCCAGGGAGAAGGTCGCCATCGTGAGCGTGCAGGTCGTCGAGGACACGTTCGACGCCCGCTTTTCTGCTGTCCGGCGATACTATCTCTACCGCATCATTTCACGGGCCGGCCCGCTGGCGCTGGATGCGAAGCGCGCCTGGTGGGTCACGAAGGATCTGGATCATGAAGTCATGCATGCTGCCGCCCAGACGCTGGTCGGAAAGCACGATTTCACGACCTTTCGTTCGGTTCATTGCCAGGCGAAAAGCCCCGTCCGCACGCTGGACATGCTGGATGTCACGCGCAGCGGCGATCTGATCGAAATCCGCGCGACGGCACAGAGTTTCCTGCACAATCAGATTCGTTCGCTTGCAGGCACGTTGAAACTGGCCGGTGAGGGCCGCATGACGCCGGCGGATGTCCGCGCAGCCCTGGACGCCCGGGACCGCAAAGCCTGCGGGCCGGTGGCGCCGCCGGAGGGACTTTATTTCATGCGCGTCGATTATCCAGGCGACCCCGTAGAGCCCTGAAGCGCCGGCTTCGTCAGAGCGGGTAAATGCCGAGGAAACGCTGCAGAGCTTCGGTCAGCAGCATGCTCGGCACGATCAGCACCAGCACCAGCGTGGTGATCATCAGCGGCTGCGGCCCGCAGATCATCCGCATTACCCGCGATACAGCGACGATCATGACGATCAGCAGGGCGAAATGGACAAGCGCCAGGATGGTGTCGAGGCTGGGTGGCAACAGGAAGCGCAGGCTCAGCAGGCCGTAGAGATAGGCGAACGGAACCGAGAGCCAGTTGACGCTGACGACGACCGCCGGAAACTTTCGGGCAATGCCGAGAAGCGAGCAGAGCACGCCGGCAAGGATCAGCGGCACCAGCCAGTTGAAGATTTCCAGCATCGCCATGCGAACGAAGAAGATCCCGCCGATCCGGGCGCCGGGCGGCATGCCTTCGAGCAGATAGTCGCGCCACCAAAGCCACGAGATGAACGCTCCCGGCAGGCACCAGACGAACGCCCAGAACGAGCGCATCATGCCGCGATCGGAAATGTCGAGCAGGCGAAAACCTTGTGCATCGCCGCGGATCAGCAGCCAGAGACCGCTCAGATAAAGTCGGACTTCAGGATAGGAGGGCAAGGTTGCCTCCCCGCAAAACGGCGAAATCACGCATCAGGATAACGAAACCCCCATGATATTCTCCAGTTCGCGCGCGACAATAACTTCTGCCACAACCACGAGCCCGAGGGTCGCAACCCGGATCATCGCCGGGCCCCCCATCACCGTTCTCAGAATGCACCACATGAGAAAAAGGGCGGCGATCAGAAGGGTTGCTGCCAGCGCGATCACGCCATAGCCGGCAAGGCTGGTAAAGGCGCCATGCTGGTCGGAAAGGAAGGCGGCAGGCGCCAGAATGACATAGGTCGCATAGGCGAGCGGAACGGTAAACCAGTTGCGCAACACGATCAGGATCCGCACCAGCGGCATGAAGCGCAGAATGAAGCCGAGGGCGATGAGCGCCACGGCCGGCACGATCCATTGGGCAGCTTCGAGAACCAGCATCTTCAGGAAAAAGATGAAGGAATAGTCCTCTCGTTGAGGGAAATGGCGAAGGTATTCCATCCGCTGGAAGATCCAGCCGACAACGAGTGCCGGCGCGCACCAGGCGACTGCCCAGAACGAACGCAACACGCCCTCGTCCGAAATGTCGAACGGCCGCAAACCGCGGGCATCACCGCGGATCAGCAGCCAGAGGCCGCCGAGGTAGAGCCTGACTTCATGATAGGAGGGCATTATCGAACCAGCGGGAGATGAATGTCCCATAGATTTGGGTAAGCGTCTCCAGATCGGCAAGGGCCACGCGCTCGTCGATCATGTGCATGGTCTGGCCGACCAGGCCGAATTCGACGACGGGGCAATAATCCTTGATGAACCGGGCATCCGACGTGCCGCCGGTGGTCGAAAGCTTCGGCACCTTGCCGGTCACGCTTTCGACGGCGCCGGAAAGCGACGCGATCAGGGCGTTGTTGCGGGTGAGGAAAACGTGGCTCGGGCGTTCCGCCCAGGTGATCTCGTAACGCGCCGGCTCCCGATCCGGGCGAAGCGGGCTGTCGATCGCCGCCGCATCCAGCCGTCGGACGATCTCTACCTTGACGGTGTTGGCCGTCCAGGTGTCGTTGAAACGGATGTTGAAGGCGAAGGTAGCTTTTGCCGGAATGACGTTGGTTGCCGGATTGCCGACATCGACGGACGTCACTTCCAAGTTTGAGGCCGGGAATTCCGCCGTGCCGTCGTCGAAGGGTGGGTTCATCAGCGCTGAGGCGAGCGGCAGGAGGCCGCGCACTGGATTGTCGGCGAGATGCGGGTAGGCCGCGTGGCCCTGGACGCCGAAGACGGTAACCTTGCCGGAGACCGAACCGCGCCGGCCGATCTTGATCATGTCGCCGAGCACATCGGGATTGGTCGGCTCGCCAACCAGGCAGGCATCCCAGGCCTCGCCCCGTTCAGCGGCCCACTTCAGCAGCTTCTCGGTCCCGTTGACGGCTGGGCCTTCCTCGTCGCCTGTGATCAGAAACGAAATAGAACCTTTCGGCGCGCCGTGTTGCTCGATGTGGCGGGCGACGGCGGCGACGAAACAGGCGATCCCGCCCTTCATGTCCACCGCGCCGCGGCCGAACAACTCATTGCCGACGATCTCGCCGGCAAACGGCGGCCGGCTCCATGAGGTTTCATCCCCCGGCGGCACCACGTCCGTATGGCCGGCGAACATCAGATGCGGCGCGTCGGTGCCGAGCCGGGCATAGAGGTTCTCAATGTCCGGCATGCCGGGCTCCGTCGCCACCATGCGCTCGACCTTGAAACCGAGCGGAAGCAACATTGCCTCCAGCGCCGCAAGCGCGCCGCCCTCGGCGGGTGTCACCGAAGGGCAGCGAATGAGCGTCTGGAGATTGGCGATGGGATCGGCACTGGACATTGGATGGGATCAGTCGCGCAGCAGTTCGTTGATGCCGGTCTTGGAACGGGTCTTTTCATCGACGCGCTTGACGATCACGGCGCAGTAGAGGCCGGGGCCCGGCTCGCCGTTCGGGAACGGCTTGCCCGGCAGAGTGCCGGCGACGACCACCGAGT
Organism: Neorhizobium vignae; assembly: GCF_000732195.1. Taxonomy (GTDB): domain Bacteria; phylum Pseudomonadota; class Alphaproteobacteria; order Rhizobiales; family Rhizobiaceae; genus Neorhizobium; species Neorhizobium vignae. Next base: position 74,678 of record NZ_JNNU01000004.1, on the reverse strand, counting down.
AGGGCGGTACTTCGCCATAGCTGATCTCGCCTGTAGCGCGGTCGACGATCTTGGTCGATTTGCCGATGAACACGCCCATGCCGAGCACGGAACCCTGGCGGACGATGCAGCCCTCGACGACTTCCGAACGGGCGCCGATGAAGCAATTGTCCTCGATGATGGTCGGGCCGGCCTGCATCGGCTCCAGCACGCCGCCGATGCCGACGCCGCCGGAGAGGTGCACATGTTTGCCGATCTGGGCGCAGGAGCCGACCGTCGCCCAGGTGTCGACCATCGTGCCTTCGTCGACATAGGCGCCGAGGTTGACGAAGGAGGGCATCAGGACGACGTTCTTGCCGATATGGGCCGAGCGGCGTACCACCGCGTTCGGCACGGCGCGGAAGCCGGCGGCGCGGAACTGGTTTTCGCCCCAGTTCTCGAACTTGGAAGGCACCTTGTCCCACCAGGTGGAGGCGCCGGGGCCGTTCTTCACCACTTCCATGTCGTTGAGACGGAAGGACAGGAGCACGGCCTTCTTCAGCCATTGATGCACCGTCCAGGTCCCGTCTTCGCTGCGGCTCGCGACCCGCGCCTTGCCGTCGTCCAGCAGGTTGAGCGCTTCCTCGACCGCATCGCGGATTTCCCCCTTGGTCGAAACCGTGACGCTGTCGCGGTTGTCGAAGGCGGTCTCGATAGTCTTTTCGAGGGAAGAGAAGTCGGGGCTGCTCATGGGAAATCCTTAAACGTCACTCGGTATCGTGATGGTGGGAGAGGTGGCCATTTGGTGTCATTTGATCTAAGCGACCGCCACTCAAGCGTCAATGTGAATTGGCGTCAATGCATTTGACGCCGGAAGGATCATGCGAATGGCAAAGGCGAAGAAGGATGGCCCGCGAGGCAAGGACGGAGTCTGGGATCCGCTGAAGGACAACAAGGCGGACAAGAATGCCGCCGCCGTCCTGCCAAAGACGCCGCAGACGGAATCGCATTCCTATCGCCTCGCCTATGCAGATGACGAATTCCTCAGCCGCGAAGAGCTTCGTCCCGTCCGTCTCCAACTTGAGTTGATGAAGACGGAAATGGCGCTCGCCGAGCGGGGTATCAAATCGACCGTCGTGCTGTTCGGCGGTGCCCGCATCCCGGCGCCCGGCCAGAGCGCCTGGGCCGCCCGCAACGACACCCAGCGCCAGAACCTCGAAGCGGCTTCGGTTTATTACGACGAGGCGCGCAAGTTCGCCGCCCTCTGCGGCGAGCATTCTGCCGGCTACAACCATCAGGAATACGTGGTGGTGACCGGCGGTGGCCCGGGCGTGATGGAGGCTGGCAACCGCGGTGCGGCGGAAGCCGGTGCCCCGAGCATCGGGCTGAACATCATGCTGCCCCACGAGCAGGCTCCCAACCGCTTCGTAACGCCGGAGCTCAGCTTCAACTTCCACTACTTCGCCATCCGCAAGATGCATTTCATGATGCGGGCGAAGGCAGTCGTTGTCTTTCCCGGCGGGTTCGGCACGCTGGACGAAATGTTCGAGGCGCTGACCCTCATCCAGACCAAGCGCATGGAACGCATACCGCTGATCCTGTTCAGCGAAGCCTTCTGGCGCGGCATCATCAATTTTGGCGCACTCGCGGAATTCGGCACCATCGCCCCGGACGATCTCAACCTCATCAGTTTTGTAGAGACGGCCGAGGAGGCGTGGAAGATCATCTCAGATTTCTACGAGCATTGAAGGCTTGATTGAAAGTCGAGAAGTTCGCGATTAGATTGTCGGTAGAGGGTTGTTGCGATGACCGATGAAGTCGTAGATCTGAATTTTCTGGCCAAGCTTGGGCAGCGGACGAATGACGAGATTCGTGCGCTTCGTAAGGAAGTTGCTGAAATCAGGACGCTGACGATCCAGACCTATGAATTCTCGAAGCGCCTTGAACGGCGCCAGGCGGAGATTAGGGACGATCTGGAGCTTTCGATCAAAATCGAACTTGGCGGGGCTTTGTCCCATATGCAGTCAACGATCGAACAGTCCCTTGTCCGTATAGAGGATAAGGTGGAAGAGGTTGCCGACCGGGTAACCGCGGTCGAGCACAGACCTTCCTAAATATTGGTCTCCAAAAATAAAAGAACCCGCCCCTTGGGGAAGGGGCGGGTCCTTTGGACGACTGTCGGAGCTAGTTCCAAGGGGGCGGAGAACTAGAGGGGGCGGTCCGGCAGGTCGTCGATGGAAATGGTTCCATCCTTGTTGGTATCCATGCGGGCGAACAGCTTGTCGGATGCAGCGGCGGCTTCCGTCTTGGTGATCTTGCCGTCCTTGTCTTCATCGACCATGCGGAACATGCCATGGCCCATCATCTGGCGGCCGTGCGGGCGTTCCCAGCCGGCATCTTCGCGGCGCCCGCCGTGGCGGCCCTGACCATCATGGTTCCATGCGGAATGATCGCGGTCGCGGCGATGGTCGTCACGTCGGTCGGCCATATCGCGGTCGGATTGGTCATCCTTCTTGTCGTCGGTATTGGCGACTTCCGGCTGGTGGTTCTTGCGGAACTCTTCCATCTTCGCCTGGCGATAGTCGAGCATCTCGCCGCGCGTCAGGGAACCATCCTTGTTGGCGTCGATTGCGGTGAAGAGCTTGTCCTGGAAGGCGGTCATCTCGTCCTTGGAGACCTTGCCGTCCTTGTCGGCATCGGCGTTCTTCAGCAGGCGGACGAACATCACGTCCTGCATCATGGCGCGGCCGGGACCACCATGGCGGCCGGGACCATCCCGCCCCGGGGCTGCGAAGGCAGGAACGGCTGCGCCGGCGATCAGCGCTGCTCCAAGGGTCGCCAGAACGATCTTCTTCGCGGTCATTGTGGTGGTCCTTCAGGTTGTTTCGATAGCCTGAAGATAGGAGGGGCAACCCGTCAAAACCACTTAAACATCCGTAATGTGGATGAACTTTTCGTAATGCCGATAAAACCTTAATCGAGATTGAGGCCGTTGAGGAAGCCGGCCAGATCGTCGGTCACGTAGTCGATGTGGTCGTCTTCGTCGCTGAGCTTTTCCCAGCGTTCCATCAGCACCGCGTCGAGGTTGCGCGGCACGAGGAGGATGGTGCGCATGCCGAGCGCCTTCGGCACCTGCAGATTGCGCGGCAGGTCCTCGAACATCGCGGCTTTTCGCGTATCGATCCGGTGCAGGCTCGCGAACTTGTCGTAAGTCGCGCCCGCCGGCTTCGGCACGTAGTCTGCGGCGACGATGTCGAATATGTCGTCGAAATTATCCAGGATGCCGAGCGCCCGGGCGGCGGCTTCCGCATGCGGCACGCTGCCATTGGTGAAGATGAACTTGCGGCCGGGCAGCGCCTTGATCGCTTCGCCGAGTTCCGGATGCGGCAATAGCGCCGAATAGTCGATCGCATGGGCCTGTTCGAGAAACCCGTCCGGATCGATGCCGTGGTTCAGCATCAGGCCCTGCAGCGTCGTGCCGTGCTCGTGGTAATAGCGTTTCTGCAGGGCTTTCGCTTCCGCCGGCTCAAGCTGCAGCAGTTCCTGCACATAGGCCGTCATGTTCTTGTCGATCTGCGCGAACAGATTGATGTGATGCGGATAAAGCGTGTTGTCGAGATCGAACACCCAGTCGCGGACATGGGCGAAATCGGCGGGATCGGGCGAGGTCTGCGGCTTTTTTTCCATGGCCGCTTTATGCACCGGCTCGGCGGCAAAGAAAACGAAAAAGACGAACGCTTTCGGCCAGGGCCGACCTTGGCGATCTGCCGGAACGCGTGATACCGCCAGCATATGGAACTCTGGATCCCCATCACCATCGCCGCTGCCTTTCTGCAGAATTTGCGCTCTGCCCTTCAGAAGCATCTGCAGGGTTCGCTTGGCACGCGCGGTGCAAGCTTCGTGCGCTTCGGCTACGGTTTTCCGATCGCGATCCTCTATGTCTTGTGCCTTCACCATATCGCCGGTTATCCGTTCCCGGCATTGAACTGGACCTTCGCTCTTTGGGCGGTGATCGGCGGCCTGGCGCAGATATTCGCGACCATGATGCTGGTGCATCTCTTTTCGCTCAGAAACTTTGCGGTCGGGACGGCCTATTCCAAGACCGAGCCGGTGCAGGCCGCCATATTCGGCTTCATCCTGCTCGGCGAAAAGCTGACGCCGGGCTCGGTTGCCGCGATCATCGTCGGCGTGATCGGCGTGATGACGATCTCGATGGCGCGCATGCCGCTTTCCTGGCGCAACATGCTGGTCGCCATGACCAGCCGCACCGCCATGATCGGCATCGCCTCAGGTGCAGTCTTCGGTATTTCGGCCGTTTCCTATCGCAGCGCTTCACTGTCACTCGATGGTCCCGGACCGGTCATGGAGGCCGCAGTAACGCTCGCCTGCGTCACGACTTTCCAGACCGCCTTCATGCTGGTCTGGATGTTCTGGAAGGACAAGCGCGAGATCGTCAAGGTCATTCTCTCCTGGCGTTCGTCCTCTTTGGTGGGCCTGGCAGGCGTCGTCGGCTCGGCCGGCTGGTTCACCGCCATGACCCTGCAGCAGGTGGCCTATGTTCGCGCGCTTGGGCAGATCGAGCTCGTCTTCACCTTCATGGCATCCTATTTCCTTTTCCATGAACGGGTGAACCGCATGGAAGTGTTCGGCTGCCTCTTGATCGTCGGCGGCATCCTCGGGTTGATATTTTCCTGATGCGCGCCCGATTCGCGGCGGCATCCGTCACCGAAACCGGTTAGGTTAGTCCGATCAACAGGAGGATCATCGATGTCTCAGAGCGACAAGGCAGCCGCGTTCGCAGCGCTTCACCGGAAGGGCAATCCGGTCATCATCTACAACATCTGGGATGCCGGCACGGCCAAGGCGGTTGCGGAGGCCGGAGCGAAGGCGCTCGGTACCGGAAGCTGGTCGGTCGCCGCAGCGCAAGGGTATGCCGACGGCGAGAATCTGCCGCTGGATGCATTGCTTGCCACGGCGAAATCGGTCGCCGCGGCGGTCGACCTTCCCCTGTCGGTGGATTTCGAGGGCGGTTATGCGGAAGATCCGGCCGAACTGGCGGCAAATGTCGCGAAGGTCATCGACGCGGGCGCCATCGGCATCAATTTCGAGGATCAGGTGGTCGGCGGCAGCGGTATCTATCCGGTGGAGCAGCAGGCCGAGCGCATCCGTGCTATCCGGGCCTTGGCGGACACGCGCGATATGCCGTTCTTCATCAACGCCCGCACCGATCTTTTCCTGCAGAAAGGCGACCGGACGAAGCATGCTGCGCTTCTCGATCAGGCGATCGAACGTGCCCAAGCCTATGCCGAAGCCGGAGGCAACGGGTTCTTCGCACCGGGACTGGCCGATGAGGGGCTGATCGAGACGCTATGCAAGGCCTTGCCGCTGCCGGTCAACATCATGATGTTCAGCGGCGTCCCGTCGCCAAAACGGCTCGGCGAACTCGGCGTCAGCCGGGTCAGCTACGGCCCCGGTCCCTACCGGGCGATGATGGCGAAACTGAAGGAAGACGCCGCGGCGGTTTTCACCGCCGCTGGCTGAGCCTTGAAGCCGTTCGCGATCAGGGAACGATCAGCGTTCCGGCGCCGTGCTCGGTGAAGATTTCGAGCAGCACCGAGTGCGCTGTCTTGCCGTTCAGGATGACGACGCCCTGCACGCCGGCCTTGATCGCCTCGATGCAGGTCTCGACCTTGGGTATCATGCCGCCGGAGATCGTGCCGTCCTTGATGAGGGCCTGGGCCTGGGCGACCGTCAGCTCCTTGATCAGCTGCTTGTCCTTGTCCAGAACACCCGGAACGTCGGTGAGGAAGAGCAGGCGGGTGGCACTGAGCGCGCCGGCGATGGCGCCCGCGAACGTATCGGCATTGATGTTATAAGTCGCGCCGTCGCGGCCAGGCGCGACCGGGGCGATGACCGGGATCATTTCCGATTTGGCGAGCAGGTCGAGCAGCGTGCGGTCGACTTCCACCACTTCACCGACGAAACCGAGGTCGAGGACCCGCTCGATATTGCTGTCCGGATCGATGATGGTCTTCTTGGCCTTTTCGGCGAAGACCATGTTGCCGTCCTTGCCGCAAAGGCCGATCGCCCATTCGCCGGTCTGGTTGATCAGCGCGACGATTTCTTTGTTGATCGAGCCGGCGAGAACCATTTCGACGATCTCGACGGTCTTCTGGTCGGTGACCCGCAGGCCGGCTTCGAACTTGGACTCGATGCCCATCTTCGTCAGCATGGCGCCGATCTGCGGACCGCCGCCATGCACGACGATCGGGTTGACGCCGGACTGCTTGAGAAGCGCGATATCCGCCGCGAACGCCTTGCCGAGTTCGGTGTCGCCCATGGCGTGGCCGCCGTATTTCACGACGATCGTCTTGTTTTCGTAACGCTGCATATAGGGCAGCGCCTGTGCCAGAAGCTTGGCCTGAAGTTCGCTTTCGGAAGCCGTCATCGGATACCCCTGAATGATAAGTGGGGCCTTTTAGCGCATGTTTCTGACAGAGGAAATAATCAGTCCGCGAGATTGTCGCCCAATCGACGTGTCGGCGGCGGATAAATGGCGGCCGTATTCCGGCAAATACCCCTCGCCGGAAAGCCCAGACATGACAGTCTGCAAACGGCGAAGCAGATATACATCAATAAAAACAGCGGCTTAAAAGTCTATAGGCGGTTTCGTCGCCAGCCTTGAAACTCTTCTCCTCTGCCTTCCGTCTCTTGCGATGTCTCCGCCGATGTCGGGACGCCGGGCCTTGGAGGCGCGCATCCGCGCCGGGGCAAGTCGATTTTTTTTAAGAGGAAGCCATCATGTTGAAGACCGCACTCCGCACGCTCGCCGTCGCGACCGTTCTGTCCGCTACGGCTGTGACCGCCTTCGCCGCCAATCCGAAGGTCGGCGGCGCCGCGATGTACGAAGAGAAGAACATCATCGAGAATGCCGTGAACTCCAAGGACCACACGACGCTCGTCGCCGCCGTCAAGGCTGCCGGCCTGGTGGAGACGCTTCAGGGCAAGGGTCCGTTCACGGTTTTTGCACCGACCAACGAAGCCTTCGCCGCTTTGCCCAAGGGCACGGTCGAAACGCTGCTGAAGCCGGAAAACAAGGCCCAGCTCACCAAGGTGCTGACCTGCCACGTGGTCGCGGCCAGCGCCATGTCAACCGCCATCGAAAAGATGATCAAGGACGACAAGGGCACCCATGACGTCAAGACCGTCGGCGGCTGCGTCCTGAAGGCCAAGGAAAGCATGGGCAAGATCACGCTCACCGACGAAATGGGCGGCGTGTCGAGTGTCACTATCGCCGACGTCAAGCAGTCGAATGGCGTCATCCACGTGGTCGACAAGGTACTGCTGCCGAAAATGTAAACGCCGGTCCCACCCGCTGGGGCTTTTACATCAGAATCCGGTCGCCTCTCTCGGGGCGGCCGGATTTGGCGTTTCCATAGGGCAGCGTCAGAGCGGCCGGCCGACGGTTTCGGCGATCGCCTGGCGCAGTTCCTCGATCCCCTTGCCTTTTTCGGACGAGGTGGAGAGCACGAACGGGAAGGCCGCTGGGTGTTTGCGGATTTTTTCCTGCGTCTCGGCCAGCAGCTTCACCACGGCCGGTTCCTTGATCTTGTCGGTCTTGGTCAGCACGATCTGGTAGGAGACGGCCGCCTTGTCGAGCAGGTCCAGTACCTCCTCGTCATTCGTTTTGATGCCGTGGCGGCTGTCGATCAGCACATAGACGCGTTTCAGCGTCGCGCGGCCGCGCAGGTAGTCGAAGACGAGTCTGGTCCAGGCGTCAACGGTTTCCTTCGGCGCCTTGGCGTAACCGTAGCCCGGCATGTCGACCAGCGCCATCGGCGGCAGGTCGGTACCTGCGCCCGAATAGCCGTCCGGCACGAAATAGTTGAGTTCCTGAGTGCGGCCGGGCGTATTGGAGGTACGCGCCAAGCCCTTCTGGCCGACGAGCGCGTTGATCAGCGACGACTTGCCGACGTTTGAGCGGCCGGCAAAGGCAACTTCGAGCGGGCCTTCCGGTGGCAGGAACTTCATCGAGGGCACGCCGCGGATAAAAATCCAGGGGCGGCCGAAAAGCGGCTTGTCGTCCGTGCTCATGTCTGCGGGCATCGGTTCTGGTCGTCCTGTTCTGTCGAAAGGCACGGCTTCAAGGTTTTGGCCGGCAATGTCAAGCTTTCGGGCTTTGCAGCCCTATTCCAAAAGAAAAACCCCGGACCAGCCGGGGTTCCTCGTCGGTGTCTTGGCGGACGCTATTTTGTCGGCGCCTCTTTTCGTCGGAAGAAGCCCTTCAGATTGTCGAAGAGTTCGATCTTGGCGCCATGACGTTTCATGATGATCGCCTGCTGCGTCACCGACAGGGTGTTGTTCCACGCCCAATAGATGACGAGGCCGGCCGGGAAGGACGCCAACATGAAGGTGAACACCAGCGGCATCCAGGTGAAGATCATCGCCTGGGTCGGATCCGGCGGCGTCGGATTCATGCGCATCTGCACAAACATCGTGACGCCCATCACCAGCGGCCAGACGCCGATCATCAGGGCGTGCGGTACGTCGAAGGGCAGCAGGCCGAAGAGGTTGAAGAGCGACGTCGGGTCGGGAGCGGACAGATCCTGGATCCAGCCGAAGAACGGCGCGTGCCGCATTTCGATGGTGACGTAGATGACCTTGTAGAGCGCGAAGAAGACCGGAATCTGCAACAGCACCGGCCAGCAGCCGGCGATCGGATTGATCTTTTCTTCCTTATAGAGCGCCATCATTGCCTGCTGGAGGCCCATCCGGTCGTCGCCGAACTTGGCCTTCAGCTCTTCCATCTTCGGCTGCATGCGTTTCATGTTGGCCATGGAAGCGTATTGCTTGCTGGCGAGCGGGAAGAACAGCGCCTTGACGACGATGGTGGTGAGCAGGATCGCGACGCCGAAATTGCCCACGTGACGGAAGAAGAAGTCCATCAGCTGGAACATCGGCTTGGTGATGAAGTAGAACCATCCCCAGTCGATCAGGCGGTTGAATTGCGGAACGCCGAACTCCGTCTCGTAGCGCGAGATCAACGGCACTTCCTTGGCGCCGGCGAAGACGAGGTTCTTGAGTTCGGTGGATTGACCCGGCTGAACCGTCAGGTCGTCGCCCTTATAGTCCGCCTGGTAGCTCGCCTGAGCACCTGCGAAGTGCGAGAAACGTGCAACATAGGGCAGCGTCTGCGGCGGCACGATGGTGGCAGCCCAGTACTTGTCGGTGATGCCCATCCAGCCGGTCGTGGCTTTCTCGTTGGTGAACTGCTCTTTTTCAATATTGGCGTAGGTGTGCTCGTCGAGGCTGCCGCTCTCGCCCATCACGCCGATGAAGCCTTCGTGGATGACCCAGACGGACGGCGTTGCCGGCTTGTTGTTGCGCAGCACGCGGCCATAGGGCGTCACCGTCACCGGGGCGGCCGTCTTGTTGTCGACCTTGTCGGCGACGGTCAGCATGTAGTGGTCGTCGATCGAAATCGTGCGCGTGAAGGTCACGCCCTTCTCGTTGGTGAAGGTCAGCGTCACCGGCGTCTGCTGGGTGAGCTTGTCGCCGCTTGCGAGCGTCCATTGCGTGCCGGTGCCGGGGGCGGCGCCAATCGATTCATTGGGTATATAGCCGATTTCCGTGAAATAGCCGTCAGTCGTATCGGACGGCGAAAACAGCGTGATGATCGGGCTCTTGTCATCGACGGTCTCGTGATACTCGCGCAGCTTGAGATCGTCGAAACGGGCGCCGGTCAGGTTGATGGAGCCGATCAGGGCCGGCGTCTCGATCTGCACGCGCCGCGACCGTGCGAGCGCCTGGTCGCGGGAGAGCGCAGCAGTTGCCGGGTTGGCGCCGGGCAGGTTCCCCAATACGCCGGAACCACTCTGGGCGCCGGGGCTTTCCGGCAAAACAGGCTGAGCGGTTTCGCCCTGCAGCGCGCGGCTGGCCTCTTCGGCGCGCCGCTGGGCTTCCATCCTCGGGTTCATATAGAGGAATTGCCAGGCAAGAACGATCAGCACCGAGAGCGCGATCGCGATGAAGTAATTGCGGTTCTTTTCCATCATGCTTTCCTGGAACGGGTCTCCTCGGACCGCTTTGGTCTCGGCTTGCTTTCGATACGCTCGATAAGCTGGGCCGTCATATCCGCAAAGGGGGCCGTAAGCACCTCCCGCCGCGCGACAATCACATAGTCGTGTCCGTTCTTCATTGCAAATCCGGCAGATTGCCTCACCGCCTCGCGGAGACGGCGGCGCATGCGGTTGCGTTCGACCGCGTTGCCATGTTTCTTGGTAACGGTGAAACCGACGCGCGGCGCTTCGTCCGGCTGGTTTCGATCAAGGACTTCCAGAAGGAAGTTCCGGCCCCGGCGGGATTCGCCCCCGCGGACGGCAAGGAACTGCGGCCGGCTTTTAAGCCGCCCGACAGTTTTCTCGTTCTTTGTCTCAGTCGTCATCGCCCGGTCGTCTCGGGCATCTCAGGCCTTAGGCCGAGAGACGCTTGCGGCCACGGGCGCGACGTGCGGAGAGAACCAGACGACCACCTTTGGTGGCCATACGGGTACGGAATCCGTGGCGGCGCTTGCGAACAAGCTTAGACGGTTGATAGGTACGCTTCATTTATTTTAATACCGCGGTGTGCGGCCCTTCTTGGAGTTTGCCGTCATCACGACGGCAAGAGCGCTTCGGAAAAACGATCTGCGCAAGCGGCTGCATGCGTGCAAGCCCGCCGGAGCTGAACGTGGGCGGCTTATAAGAGGACTCCGCCGCAAAAGTCAATCGCTGCCGGGATTTTTGGGCCTGTAGGCCGAGAGCCGCCCGATCTTTATCGGTCCCGTCTGCTGGTGCGACATTGGAGGTGCGTTCGAACTAATATCCCCCATGAATTTAGGGGTGAAAAATAGTAGGCGCGAGCCATCCTCCCTGTCAAATGTCAAATATCTCAACCGAGGCGCGCGCCGGGAAAAGTCATGCCCGCCGGGGCTGCGTAGCCACTTTTTCTCTAAGTGTTTCGTTAATTTCTAAAGCCTAATTTTAGCAATTGAATGGAAGAAAATCTGGGTTACGGGCCTGTCTTCCTCGCGTGATAAGTCCCGTCTGGAAGGGTAAGAAATGAAAATTCGAGGGAAAATCAACCTCCTCGTAGGCCTCATGAGCCTTGTCGCCTGCTTTATCGGCGGCATGGCGCTATTTGCCATGGCCGAATATCGCCAGATGATGGTTCAATACGAATTGGCCGCAGACCGGGCGCATAAGGGCGAACACCTGAACCGGCTCGTCACCGCCGTCGTCATGGAATCTCGCGGTGTCTACATGTCGAAGGATACCAAGGAGGCCGCAAAATTCGCCGATGGCATCCTCGCGTATCTCGATGAAATGGGCAAGCTTCTGAAGGAATGGGACAAGATCGTCCCGGCCGACGAGCGCGCCGTATTCGATAAGCTGCTTGCCCGTTCCAGGGAGTTCAACGGCTTCCGGACCGAGACCGCCCGCTTGGGCCGGGAGGTGAGCCCGGCTGCCGCCAACGAGCAGGGCAACAACGACGCCAACCGCAGCAACCGCAAAGCCTATCAGGTCGAGATCGATGCTATCGTCGGCACCGACAAGGCCGTCCTCGCTGCGGTCAATGAAGAGCTCAATAGCTTCACGCGGACCCTTTTCATACTTGTCTCCGCAGTCACTCTTGCAGGCGTTGCCGCAGGTGCCGGTTTCGGTCTCTATCTGGGGCGCCGCCAGCTGAGCCAGCCGATCACCGATCTGACACGGGCGATGAAACATATTGCCTCCGGCGAGTTCGACACGGTCGTCAACGGTGCGAACCGCGCCGACGAGATCGGCGACATGGCAGCCGCGATCGAGATCTTCCGCAGGAACGGCATCGAAGTCGCTCGCATGAATGTTTCCGAAGCGACCATGCGTGGCAAGAACGACGACCTCCAGGCGCGTATGGCCGCCGTCGTCGCGGCCGCCGCGGAAGGGGATTTTACCCGCCGCATCGACAAGCAATGGGGCGAGGAAAGCCTCGATCGTTTCGCTCGTGACGTCGACATGCTGGTCGGGAGCGTCGATGCCGGAGTGTCGGAAACCCGACGCGTCGTCAAAAGCCTTGCCGAGGGCGACCTTACCGACAGCATGCGAGGCAATTTCAAGGGCGCATTTGCCGAGCTGCAGCACAATGTCAACGGTACCATGGATACGCTGCGCGGCACGATGCGGAATGTCCGCACCGCCACTGGCTCCATCAACGGCAGCGCCGCCGAGCTGAGCCGCGCCACCAATGATCTGTCCCGTCGCACCGAACAGCAGGCCGCAGCGCTGGAAGAAACATCGGCAGCGCTCGCTGAGATCACCGCCGTCGTCAAGACGTCGACCGAGCGGGCGCATGAGGCAACCGTCATGGTCAGCGAGGCCAAGCAGAGCGCGGTCCAGTCGGGCGAGGTGGTGCGGAGCGCCGTCGATGCGATGGGCCGTATAGAGCAGGCCTCCCGCGAGATCGCCCAGATCACCAATGTCATCGACGAAATCGCCTTCCAGACCAACCTTCTGGCACTGAACGCCGGCGTCGAGGCCGCCCGTGCAGGCGAAGCCGGCAAGGGTTTTGCGGTCGTCGCTCAGGAGGTCCGCGAACTCGCCCAGCGCTCGGCAAGTGCGGCAAAGGGCATCAAGGCGCTGATCAGCAAGTCCGGCGAGGAAGTCGCCGGAGGCGTGATGCTGGTCCAGAAGACCGGCGAGGCACTGTCGGAAATCGAAACCCGCGTGCTGCGCATCAACGATCATATCCATTCGATCGCCGTCGCTTCCCGCGAGCAGGCGACGGGGCTTGCCGAGGTCAATACCGCCGTCAACCAGATGGACCAGGTGACGCAGCAGAATGCCGCCATGGTCGAGGAGACGTCCGCGGCGACGCAGACATTGTCTTCCGAGGCCGACAGCCTGTTTGCACTCGTCTCCAATTTCGACATCGGTCAGGAGGGCGAGCGCGTTGCCGAACCGGTCAAGACGTCGCGGCCGGTCGCGGCAGCTGCCGTCCATCGGCCGCGCGTCTCTCCGGTAAAGGCGATGACGGGTGCGCTCTCGCGGGCCTTCGGCGGAGCGGCCGTCGCAACGGCTGCGGTTGCCGGAGAATGGGAAGAATTCTGATCCAGGTTCCCATATCAGTCGAATAGGAAAGCGGAGAGGGAAACCTCTCCGTTTTCTCTTTTGCACTGCGGCAAAGGGGACTGGTAAAAAAAACGCCGAACCTCTAAAATAAGCGATCATCCGTAGGCTCGTATCAATCCGGCGGGCCGGTTATTCGGAAATGGAGATCCGCATGGACGACGAGGTTCATACCTCGGGGCGCTCGGGGTCCTCGCCGGAAGGCGTAGGCCCGGAAACCATGCCGCGCCTTTTCCGCGGCCTTTCCGGCAGGCTTCTCTGGCTTACCGTCATTTTCGTGATGATGGCCGAAGTGCTGATCTTCGTCCCCTCCGTCGCCACCATGCGGATGAACTGGCTGCGCGATCGGCTGGACACGGCCGCCGCAGCCGGCATCGTCATCGACGGGCTGCAGCCCGCCGAGCTTCCCCGCGCCGTGCAGGACGATACGCTGCTTGCGACCGGCACCAAGGTGATCGCCCTGCGCAAGGACGGCACCTCGCGGCTGCTGGCTGCAACGGACACGCAGCCGCAGATCGATGAAGTGTTCGATCTTGCCAATGTCCCGATAGCGTCCTCCATGCGCGACGCACTCGACACGCTCGTCTTTGGCGGCGGCCGCGTGATGCGCGTTTACGGCCCGATCGGCGACAGCGACATGGTCATCGAACTGGTCATGACCGACGACGCATTGCGCAAGGACATGCTGAAATACTCGAAGACGATGTTTCTCCTGTCTTTGCTGATCTCCCTGATTACCGCCGTGCTGATCTTCCTTGCCATCAACCGGATGATGATCATGCCGATCCGGCGGCTCACCCACAGCATGCAGCTTTTCTCGGAGCAGCCGGACGACCCCGCCCGCGTCTTTAGCGCCGATCGTTCCCGGGGCGAGCTTGCCGTTGCCGGCCGGCACCTCACAGCCATGCAGGCGCAATTGCAGCGAACGCTGAAGCAGCAGAAGAACCTGGTCGATCTTGGCCTCGCCGTTTCGAAGATCAACCACGACATGCGCAACATCCTGGCATCGGCGCAGCTGATGTCGGACCGCCTGACGGATGTCGACGACCCGATGGTGAGGAGTTTCGCACCGAAACTGTTGCGCACGATCGACCGCGCGGTAGGTTACACGAACGAGGTGCTGGCTTACGGCCAGGCCTCCGAGGCAGCGCCCCGGCGCCGCCGGATCCGCTTTGCAGCGCTTGCCCAGGAGGTGCGCGACATGTTGGCGATCGATCCGGAGATCGGCATCGAATTCCTGGATCAGATCGCCGCCGATCTCGAAGTGGATTGCGACAGCGAGCAGATTTTCCGTGTCATCCACAATCTCTGCCGGAATGCCGTCCAGGCGCTGCTGAATTTCGATCCGCAGGATGCGTCCATGGTTCGCCGGGTCACGGTCTCCGCACACCGGGTCGGCAGCGTCGTCAGCATCACCATCGACGACACCGGCCCCGGCATGCCGCGAAAGGCCCGCGAGAACCTGTTCTCCGCTTTCCGCGGCTCGGCGCGGTCGGGCGGCACCGGCCTCGGCCTGGTCATCGCCCGCGAGCTTGTCCTGGCCCATGGCGGCACCATCGCACTTGTGGAAAAACCAGGCCCCGGCACGCAGTTTAGAATAGAAATTCCCGACCGTCCGGTCTCTCTGGAGGACTACCGGGTTCGGGCCTGACGCAAATAAATGTTGCTTCTCAACGGTTTGAGCGAGAAGTGACAGCAAAATGACGTTGCCCTCGGTAAAATCGCTTGCAATCGGAATGCGGACGTTTTAGAGGATCGCCACGCAAGCGGTGACGCACTGCTTGCAGACGCACCCGTAGCTCAGCTGGATAGAGCACCAGACTACGAATCTGGGGGTCAGGAGTTCGAATCTCTTCGGGTGCGCCATTTCCTTCAATCATCTCTGAACATTATCTGCGAGCTGATCGGCCGCCGGTGGCCGCCTAACTCCCGCGACGCCGCATTGATGATATGAGATACCCCAGTGCAAACGTCATTGCGGCAACCGCGATTCCGGTGCTGATCACGCCCACAGGCGTTATTCTGGCGCTGCCTTGCAAGGTAATGTTCTTCCCCACGCGCAGATCAAAAGTGGATTTGATTTCCTCAGGATGTGAGGGGAGTGCGGTCGGAGGTTCTTCCTGAATAACGGTCATTTTGAAGCTCCCGTGCAAATGTGCCGCGGCCGAACATCCATTCTAAGATAGGGTGGATGTCACAAACAAGCAGTGCGCAGGCTCATCGCGTCCGGCGCGCCGCGGCGACGTCAGGCGGCGGAGCTGATCCCGACGATCGCCTGGCGCAGCCTCGGTGCGGCAAAATCCAGGAAGCTGCGCATCTTGAGCGGCATCTGGCCGCGCGCGGCGTGAACGAGATGGATGGGTGCGGGCTCGGGCTCGAAGGATTCCAGGATGATCCGGAGCTCTCCGGCTTTGATGGCTTCTGCCGCCTGGTAATGGAGCAGCCGCGTGACCCCGACATTGCATATCGCGGCCTCCGCAGCCGCCTCGGCGGTCGAGACGGAAAGGCGTGATGCCGCCGCGGTCGCACTCGATCCTGCCGGCAGCATTTGCCGAATTGACGATGGAGCCGGCCCCTCGAACGTCACCCAAGGCATTCTTCGAAGATCCTCCGGTATCTGCGGAACACCATGAGCCGCGAGCAGGGCCGGGCTGGCGCAGGTCACCATCCGCATCGATCCGACCCGCGTCGCAACCATCGTGCTGTCCGGCAATTGGCCGATCCGGACTGCCATATCGACATGATCGTCGACGAGATGAACGTTGCGGTCGGCCAACTGCAGGCGGATATTGATTTCGGGAAACAGGGCCAGGAAATCGATGACGATGGGCAGGACATGGAGCCGGCCGAACATGATCGGCGCCGTGATGACCAATTCGCCCTTTGGCGTTGTGAACTCACCGGCGGCCTCCCGTTCCGCATCCTCGACCTGTTCGAGTATACGTCGCGCCGCCGCTACATAGGTGGCGCCGACATCGGTCAGGGTGAGTTTGCGGGTCGTGCGGATCAACAGACGCGTGCCGAGCGAGGCCTCGAGCTCCGAGATTTTCCGGCTAAGCGTCGGTACGGGCACCCGGAGCGCCCGACCCGCGGCGGACAGACTACCCTTGTCCACCACCTCCAGCAGCATCGACATGGCTTCGAAGCGATCCATCCGCTTTTCCATTTCTTGAAAGGATGAGTTCCAGAAATGCTATATTATGCTTAATTATGGAAAAGGCTATGCATCCTCAACGGCGCCGATAGCGGCTCTGCCGGGAAGGAGCTCCTTCATGTCCTATGGCTTTCTAGACATCGCGATCACACCCAGCGTTCGGGCTGCACAGAAGGCTATGGGCGCCGATCACATCTGGCAGAATTTTTCTGGTGATCGTGACTTCGATCGCCTTACGGAAAATGAAGTGGCCTTCATCTCCGACCGGGACAGCTTCTACATGGCGACGGTCTCGGAGACGGGTTGGCCCTATGTCCAGCACAGGGGCGGCCCGCGCGGCTTTCTGAAGGTGATCGATGACCGGACATTGGCCTTCGCGGATTATCGCGGCAATCGCCAGTATATCAGTACCGGCAATGTTGCGGCGAACGACAGGGCATGCCTCTTCCTGATGGATTACGCCCGTCGTGCCCGGTTGAAGATCTATGTGCATGTGGAGGAGGTGGCGCTCGACGCGGATCCTGCCCTGGCCGCGCTTGTCATCGATGCGGACTATCGGGCGAAGCTCGAACGCATTTTCAGGCTGCGGCTCGAGAGCTTCGACTGGAACTGTCCGCAGCACATCACTCCCCGCTTCACCGAGGAACAAGTAGGGGAGGCGGTCCGTCCCCTTCGAGATCGACTGGCCGAACTCGAATCGGAAAACGCTGAATTGCGCGCCCGCCTTGCCGCCCATGGAGATACCCAATGATCGATCAGCGTCCACCCCTTCCGCCGTTCACGCCGGAAACGGCAATCGAGAAAGTTCGCCTCGCGGAGGATGGCTGGAACAGCCGGGACCCGGCGCTTGTGGCGCTCGCCTACACGGTCGATAGCTACTGGCGCAACCGGGCTGAATTCCTGGAGGGGCGTGAGGCGATCGTCGGCTTCCTCACCCGCAAATGGCAGCGCGAGCTGGACTACCGTCTCGTGAAGGAGCTGTGGAGTTTCCGGGAGAACCGCATAGCGGTCCGCTTCGCCTATGAGTGGCACGACGAGGGCGGCAACTGGTTCCGCTCCTACGGCAACGAGAATTGGGAGTTTGACGAACATGGCCTGATGCACCGACGGCTCGCCTCCATCAACGACGCGCCCATCCGCGAGTCGGAGCGGCGTTTCCATTGGCCGCTCGGACGCAGACCCGACGATCATCCAAGCCTCAGCGCTCTCGGCTTTTGACCTGCAAGGGCACTGGGAGGAAATCCGCACGCGTTCAATTCGGCGCAGGTTATCAAACGGCGAGCGCGCGGTTTCTATTGATCCGCGTCGCAGGCTGTGCCATCCGCTTCGCATGATAACTTTCTCATAAGGCCAAAATGAATCGGGAGAGCGTGGGCGCGGTGCGTTCCGAAAAGTTGAACAAACCGGGTCGGCTGGCAGGGTTTCTGGCTGGCGGCCTTCGGCCCGCGGCGCTTTTTCTGGGCGCTTATTTCCTGTTGAGCATCGCTGTCCGCCTGATACTGCCCAACGCGCTGACGCTGGACGAGGCGGAGCAGGCGCTGTTTTCACAATACTGGCTTGCCGGGTACGGGCCGCAGCCGCCTTTCTACAACTGGGTTCAGAATGCCTTTGTCAGCGTGATCGGCATCTCGCTTTTTTCGCTGACCTTGCCGAAATTCCTGATGCTGCTGTTGTGTTACGTATTTTTTGGCATGGCGGCGCGTGAGATCGACGCCCGACCCGCCTTTGCGGCGATGGCAATGCTGAGCCTGCTTACCCTGCCGCAGCTTTCCTACATGCCGCAGCAGGATCTGACGCACACCGTGGCGGTGCTGATGGCGACGTCGCTGTTTCTCTACGGGCTCTTCCGAACCCTTGTCCGGGCCGATTGGCAGGGATACGTGATCGTCGGAGTAGCGACCGGCATCGGCATGATCTCGAAATACAATTTCGGGCTGCTACCTGCCTCCGCCCTCATTGCCGTATGCTGCGACAGGGAATGGCGTGCCCGGCTTTTCGACCTGCGGGTCCTGCTGACTGCCATCATCGGCCTGGCAATCGTCCTCCCGCATGCGCTTTGGCTTATCGACAATCTCGATCTCGCGACATCCGGCACGATCGGCAAGATGGTCGAGGCGAATGCCCCGCATGGCATTGCCCGTATAGCACGCGCACTAGGCTCGCTGATGCTCGCCTGCCTGGCGTTCGGCGCTCTGACCTTCATCATCTTCGCAATCGCCTTCAAAAAGGACTTCAGGCGATCGCTGACCGCCGGCGACCGCTGGACGCGCCTGCTGGGGCTGATGATGGCGGTGGGCCTGCTGGGTGTCGTATCGGTGATCCTTTTCACGGGCACCACCAAGATCACCGAGCGCTGGCTGGATCCCTATCTCCTGCCTCTGCCACTCTATCTCCTTCTGAAGCTGGAACGAGCAGGCATCGATACCACGCTCCATCTCAAGCGCCTCGTCCCCGTTTTCATCGTCATCATGGCTGTGACATCGGTCCCGCTGGCGGGCAAGACTTTCACGGGTGGGCTCACCGGCGCCTATACCCGAATCAACTATCCGCTCGCCTCCGTCGCGGAAGCGCTGAAAGCGGAAGGCCGGCCGGCAGTGATCGTTGCGGCCGGCATGCATCTTGCCGGCAACATGCGGCTGCAGTTTCCGGATGTGCCGGTTATCAATTCCGAGCAGCTGATCGCCGGCTTCCCGGCTCCAGATGACATGAAGGGGCCGGTTCTGGCGATCTGGGCCGATGGCGCGCGCGCGGCGGGCTCGCCGCCGATCGATCTTTCCTCCATCGATACGCTCGGATTAACCGCATCGCCTGCCAAATCTCTCTCGCTGCCCTATTATTACGGCGACGGCAAAATGCAGCTCGACCTCGGTTATCTCTGGCTTCGCTGAAGACGGTAGGCAAACCGGCGAGGCTGATATATCTGTTCGGGAAGCCTGCTCGCAGGCGGACAAAGACCCCAAGGAGATTCCGATGGCTGAGACGGAAAAGGTCGCGCTGATTACCGGCGGTGGACGTGGCATGGGCGAGGCGATCGCCCGCGAGTTGTACGCCCAGGGTTACAAGCTCGCGCTGATGTCGCCATCGGAAAGCTGCGAGAAGCTGGCGGCCGAACTCGGCGGCGTCGCCTCGCGGGGCGTCGCGGAAAAGGCCGAGGACATCCAGGCGATTTTCGATCTCACCATGAAGACCTACGGCCGCATCGATGCCGTGGTCAATCATACCGGCCATCCGCCAAAGGGCGACCTGCTCGATATCAGCGACGAGGACTGGACACTCGGTTCGGACATGATGATCCTGTCGCTGGTGCGCATGGCGCGCCTGGTGACGCCGGTCATGCTGAAACAGGGCAAGGGCGCCTTCGTCAACATCACCACCTTCGCCGCCTACGAGCCCTCGCTCGTCTTCCCGGTTTCGTGCACCTACCGCGCAGCAGCAGGTGCCTTCACAAAGCTCTTCTCGGATCGCTATGCGGCCGACAATATCCGCATGAACTGCATCCTGCCGGGGTTCATCGACAGCCTCGATCACAAGTCCGGAACGGCGGAAAAGATACCGATGAAGCGTGTCGGCCAGGTAGAAGAAATCGCAAAGACGGCCTCATTCCTCCTGTCGGATGGCGCCGGCTACATCACCGGCCAGAACATCCGTGTCGATGGCGGCATCACCCGTCACGTCTGATCGGAGTATCTGAGATGAGATGGAAGCGCACGATCCAGCTGCTGGACGTTCATTGCGAGGGTGAAATCGGCAAGGTCGCGATCGGCGGCGTGCCGAAGATCCCGGGCGAAACGGTCGCCGCCCAGCTTCATTGGCTGAACACCGATCCGAAGGGCAACGAGCTTCGCCGCTTCCTCTGCCTCGAGCCGCGTGGAGCGCCGATCGGCTCGGTCAACCTGCTGCTGCCGGCGAAACATCCCGATGCGGACGCCGCCTTCATCATCCTGCAGCCGGACCAGGCGCATGCGAGTTCCGGTTCGAACTCGATCTGCGTGACAACGGCGCTTCTGGAATCAGGCATTGTCGAAATGCAGGAGCCTGAAACCGTGGTTGTTCTGGAAACCGCAGCCGGCCTTGTGCGCGCGACCGCCACATGCCGCGATGGGCGCTGCGAAAAAGTGAAGCTCACCATGGTGCCGTCTTTCGTGCACCAACTTGATGTCAGGGTTCAGACCCCGTCATGGGGCGAGATCACGCTCGACCTTTGTTATGGCGGAATCTTTTACGGGCTGGTGGATGTCGGCCAGATCGGTCTGACCATCGAGAAGGGCAATGCGGCAGCACTCGTCCAGGCCGGCATGGTGCTGAAGGACCTGATCAACAGGCAGATCGAGGTCGTACACCCGGAAATCCCCGCGATCTCCGGCGTCGCTTACGTGATGTTCCGGGACACGGAAGCGGACGGCACGGTGCGGACCTGCACGACGATGTGGCCGGGGAGGGCGGACCGTTCGCCCTGCGGCACCGGCAATTCCGCCAATCTGGCAGCGCTCCATGCGCGCGGCAAGGTAAGGGTGGGGGACGTCTTCAAGTCGCGCTCGATCATCGGTTCCCAGTTTGAGGTGGGGCTGGCGTCCGAAACTGAGGTCGCCGGAAAGCCGGCGATCATTCCGACGATCACCGGCCGCGGTTTCACCTTCGGTCTGCATCAGATTGCTCTTGATCCGTTCGACCCGCTGTCGGACGGATTTGCGATGACCGATGTATGGGGACCATCCGCTGGGGAAATCTGAGTGTCAGATTTCCTTGCCGTTGCCGGCCGACTGTTCCATGTCGCCCGGCTTCAGCACCAGCGAATTGACGCCTTCGGTCGTTGCGGGATCGCTCGGACCCGGGACAACGCCCAGTTCCTGCATCTGCATAAATTTGTAGGCGCCGAACACATCGCCCTTTTCGGCAGCTTTGCCGTACATTTCGGCAGCCTTGAGACTATTCGCTTCGATACCTTCGCCGGCTTCGTACATCAGCCCGAGATTGATCATCGCATCGGCATTGCCGCGCTGGGCCGCAAGGTCGTACCAGGCGATCGCCGTCTGGTCGTCCTGCTCCACGAGCTGGCCTTCGTCATAGATCGCGCCGATATTGAAGGCAGCCGTATCGTCACCTTCCGCCGCAGCCTTTTCGAACCATGTAAGCGCCCGCTTGACGTCCGGCTCGGTGCCGAGGCCATCCCGATAGGCGACGCCGAGATTGTAGGCGGCCAGCACGTTGCCGCCATTGGCAGCCTCGGTATAGAGCTGGAACTCCGATCGTTCGTCGCCGAGCCGGCCCATCAGCATGCCGAAATTCACCTTGGCGGCGGCATATCCTGCCCGGACTGCGACATCATAGGCGTTCATCGCCTGGTCGGCCTGCTGAGTCTTGTTGAGAGCCCGGCCGAGCTGATAGGCGAAACGCGGGTTGCCGGTCGCGTCATAGGCCATGCGACAGGCGTCTACCGCGGTGCCGTCGATATCCGAAATGCCGACAGGCGCAAACTCTCCGTTGCGCTGCTGATCGTAGGGGCTGCCGGCGAGGCGGTCACATTCCGTCTGCACCGCAGACGCAAGCTGCAGGCTGGCCCGCTCTTCGGCACCTGGCGAAACCGTCAGGGCGCACAACGCGACGGCGGTACCTGTGGCAATTGCAAAACCCCTGTTGACTATCGAGAGGCGGGATTTCATCTTGCGCTCCGATTTAACTGATCATTCAGATTGCTTAACGAACGCCGGAAGCAGGCGCCGGTTCCGTGTGCCTTTCAGGTTTCGTGCGTGAGAAGCCTTTGCATCCCGCACATTCGCGTGAGAAAAGTAACCTGCGTCTGACCTGCTGGATTGCAGGTTCCTCGCATGATCGGATTGTTTTGTCCGAACCATTGATGTTATGGCGGACTGATCGACCACGTCCGGAAGTTCTCCCATGAAAACGCTCACTCTCCGCCGCCCTGACGACTGGCACCTGCACCTTCGCGACGGCGATGTCCTGCAAGCGGTGATCGGCGATACGAGCCGGCATTTCGCACGCGCCATCATCATGCCCAACCTCGTGCCGCCGGTGGTGACAACGACGGATGCCAAGGCCTACCGCGAGCGCATTCTCGCCGCCCTTCCGGCAGGCGACCGCTTCGAGCCGCTGATGACGCTCTACCTGACGGAGCATACCGATCCGGACGATGTGGAAGAGGGCAAGAGGAGCGGCCTGATTTCGGCCGTGAAACTTTATCCCGCCGGGGCCACCACCAATTCCCATGGCGGCGTGCGCGATTTCAACAAGGCGATGCCGGTTCTGGAGCGAATGGCGAAGGTCGGCCTGCCGCTCTGCGTGCACGGCGAGGTGACCACGCCGGAGGTCGACATCTTCGACCGTGAAGCCGTCTTCATCGAAACGGTGCTCGATCCGCTGCGCCAGCGCCTGCCGGAACTTAAAGTCACGATGGAGCACGTGACGACCGCCGACGGCATCGACTACATCAAGTCGTCGAAGGGCAATCTCGCCGGCTCGATCACCACCCACCACCTGATCATCAACCGCAACGCCATCCTGGTCGGCGGCATTCGCCCCCATTATTACTGCCTGCCGGTCGCCAAGCGCGAGAACCATCGCCTCGCGCTACGCGCGGCGGCGACATCCGGCGATCCGCGCTTCTTCCTCGGCACCGACTCTGCCCCCCATGTCGATCCGCTGAAGGAATGCGGCTGCGGTTGCGCCGGCATCTACACGTCCGTCAACACCATGAGCTGCCTTGCGCATGTGTTCGAGGACGACAACGCGCTCGACCGGCTGGAGGCTTTCACCTCGCTGAACGGCCCTGCCTGGTATGGGCTGAAGCCGAACGAGGAAACGATCACGCTTGAAAAGCGCGACGAGCCGGTGAAGTTTCCGGACAAGCGCGCGAGCGCCGCCGGGCCGATCACGGTCTTCGATCCGATGTTCCCGCTGCACTGGCATGTGGTTGATAAGTAAATGCTAATGATATCCGGATTGATGCTGGTCAGATCGATCCGGTAACCTTTTGGATAGAATCCGGGCTTAGCTTGGCGCCCAAGATTTTCCGGCGGGGATGTACCCGAAGAGAAAGCTAGGCATGATGCTCGACTACCATTCTCTTCTGCTCGCGCTGGGCGTCTCGGCGGCGTGCCTGATGGTGACGCTGTTCGGCACATGGTATTCACGCCGCACGGATTCCTTCCTTCTTACCCTCGTCATCGCGCTCTGTCTCACGGTTTCAGGGATTTTCGCCTATAGTTCCTATACTGTCGAGGCCGACGTCGTGGGTGCCTCGATCGCCTATACGTTCCTGATGGCGGGGTTCGGCACGATCTATGCGGCATCCGTGCAGTTCCGCAGCGGGACGCGGCCCTGGATAATGGCTGGCGCCATTACCGCCGCTTCCGTGACTTTCGGCGTGCCGTTGATGATTGCCGGCCTCGACGGCCTCGGGTTCATCGTCATGAACCTTGCCACCGCCGGGCTGCTCCTCGAGACCGCCAGGCAATATTGGCGCGCACGCCGCGAGGCGCCGGGACCGCTCATCGGAATAGCGGTGCTCTACACCGCCACCGCGGCATCTTTCGCCCTATGTGCTGCCGTCCTGATCGACGGACAGCAATGGGTTCTGGGCCACGCGCCGGACAACTGGGCCGAAAACCTCAATATCGCTGTCTGCATCGCCGGCATGACCGGCATAGGCGCACTGTCGCTGGCGCTGCATCAGTGGCGCATGGCGGCCCACCATCGCCACGAGGCGATTACCGATGCGCTGACGGGGCTTCTCAACCGCCGCGCCCTCTTCGAGCAGTATGGCCATCGCACTCTCGGTCCGTCGACCGCCGTCGTCGTTTTCGATATCGATCGGTTCAAGGCCATCAACGACCAGCACGGCCATGCCGCCGGCGACGAAGTGCTGAGGCTGTTTGCCGAGGATCTCAGAAGCGGCACCAAAACCCGCTACACCGTGGCTCGGCTCGGCGGCGAGGAGTTCGTGATGATCCTCGTCAACGCCCTTCCCGGACGGGCCGAACGGATCGCCAACGACATCTCCCGCCGCTTCGCCGCTCGCGAGATCATCGTCGGCGACGCGGTGCTTAAGTGCACGGTCAGCGCCGGCGTCGCGGTCGGTGCCCCGACCGGCCAGCCTTTCGAGACCGTGCTTAGCCTGGCCGACAACGCGCTCTACGAAGCAAAGCGGGCCGGTCGCGACCGCGTGCATGTCTCAGGCTATCTTCGCCCGGTGGACTTGAACGAGACGCGTACCACCGCCTGACTCCCTCCTTATTTTTCGCATCGTCTGGCATACTCCGCCGCATGCTGCTATTGCGGCGCGTGGTTTTGACAAAAGGAGCGGGCGCATGATTCAAACCACATTTCCGGACCGCGGCGTAATGGCCGAACTGATGGCGAAGATGCTCTGGGAGATCGGAGCGGTCCACTTCAGCGCCGACAAGCCCTACAAATTCGCCTCCGGCCTGATGAGCCCGGTCTATATCGACTGCCGCAAGCTGATTTCCTATCCGCGCATCCGCTCGGCGATCATGGATTTCGCGGCCGCGACCGTCATGCGCGACGCCGGTTTCGAGAAGTTCGACTGCGTTGCCGGCGGCGAGACCGCAGGTATCCCCTTCGCGGCTTTCCTCGCCGAACGTTTGGGCCTGCCGATGATCTACGTCCGCAAAGCGCCGAAAGGCCATGGGCGTAACGCGCAGATAGAGGGCCATCTGCCGGAAGGCGCGCGCGTGCTGGTCATCGAGGACCTGACGACTGCCGGCGGCAGCATGTTCAAGTTCATCGATGCGATCCGGGCAGCCGGCGCTACTGTCGATCACGGCATCGCGCTCTTCTTCTATGATATCTTCCCGGAAGCCTATGAGCGTTTCTCGAACGGCCAGGTGAAGCTTCATCACATTGCCACCTGGCGTAACGTTCTGGCGGCAGCCAGGGACGGCAAGCTTTTCGATGAAAACACTCTGTCGGAAGTCGAGGCCTTTCTTGATGCGCCGCTGGCCTGGTCGGGACGCCATGGCGGTGTTAGCGAAATCGCACTCTGATTTTTTGCTCTGGCCTTTTGGCAAAAGCTCGCTTAATCGATTGAAAAACTGCTGAGAAAGTGCGCGGGAGGATTTTTATGATTTTGTGCTGCGGCGAAGCCCTGATCGATATGCTTCCGCGTGACACTACGCTCGGTGAAAAAGGCTTTGCGCCATACGCCGGCGGCGCGATCTTCAACACCGCAATCGCGCTTGGCCGGCTTGGTCAGCCGACCGCGTTTTTCACCGGCATTTCTGATGATCTGATGGGTGACGTCCTGCGGGACACGCTGGCAAAGAGCGGCGTGGACTACCGCCTTGCGGCCGTTTCGTCCCGCCCGACGACCATCGCCTTCGTGAAACTAGTCAACGGCCAGGCCACCTATGCCTTCTACGACGAAGGCACCGCCGGCCGGATGATCACCGAGGCCGACCTGCCGGTGCTCGGCGATGACTGCGAGGCCATGCATTTCGGCGCGATCAGCCTGATCCCCGAACCCTGTGGCGCAACCTACGAGGCGCTGATGGCCCGCGAATACCGCAAGCGGGTGATCTCCTTCGATCCGAACATCCGCCCCGGCTTCATCAAGGACAAGCCGAAACACATGGACCGCGTCCGCCGGATGGCCGCCATGTCCGACATCATCAAGTTCTCCGATGAGGACCTCGACTGGTTCGGCATGCAGGGCGACCACGATACGCTGGCAGCGCATTGGCTGGATCGGGGTGCAAAGCTGGTGGTCCTCACCCGTGGTGCGGATGGCGCCACCGGCTATACCAAAAACTTCAAGGTATCCGTGCCGAGCGAGCGCGTCACGGTGGTCGACACCGTCGGCGCCGGCGATACGTTCGACGCGGGCATTCTGGCCTCGCTGAAGATGCAAGGCCTGCTGACCAAGGAAAAGGTCGCGGGCTTGACCGAGGATGCCGTGAGCAAGGCTCTCGCACTCGGTGCAAAGGCCGCTGCCGTCACGGTGTCGCGGGCGGGCGCCAACCCGCCGTTTGCGCATGAGATCGGTCTCTGAGGTCCTATCCTCGGTCTTCAAAGGGAAATAGTTCGGCCCCCTGAGGGAGGGCCGAAACGTCATTTCCGGGCGGCGAGCAATGCCTTCACCAGCCCTTGTGTCGAGGCGTCGTGGCTGCCGGCGCTTTCCTTGCCTTCCACCACGGGCAGCAGGCCAGTCGCCAGTTCCTTGCCGAGCTCGACGCCCCACTGGTCGAAAGAATTGATGCGGAACAGCACCCCTTCGACGAATACGCGGTGTTCGTAGAGCGCGATCAGCCGGCCGAGGGCGAATGGCGTCAGCTTGTCGTAGACGAAGGTGATCGACGGACGGTTCCCGGTGAAGACGCGGTGCGGCGCGATGAAATCGGCCTGTTTGTCGTCCATTCCCTTAGAGGTCAGCTGCGCCTTGGCTTCCGCCACGGTGCGGCCCTTCATCAGCGCTTCCGACTGTGCCAGGCAATTGGCGAT
Source organism: Neorhizobium vignae (assembly GCF_000732195.1). Lineage (GTDB taxonomy): Bacteria > Pseudomonadota > Alphaproteobacteria > Rhizobiales > Rhizobiaceae > Neorhizobium > Neorhizobium vignae. Next base: position 47,948 of record NZ_JNNU01000004.1, on the reverse strand, counting down.
CAGCAACTCGTGCTGGTGGCGCAGATGCGGCTCGAAACTGTTGGCAGCGATCATGAACTCGGCCGGGATGACGGTCGTGCCCTGGTGGATGAGCTGATAGAAGGCGTGCTGGCCGTTGGTGCCGGGTTCGCCCCAGACGACCGGGCCGGAATTGCCCTCGACCGGCGTGCCGTCGATCGTCACGCCCTTGCCGTTCGATTCCATGTCGAGCTGCTGCAGATAGGCCGGGAAGCGCAGCAGCCGCTGGTCATAGGGCAGGATGGCGCGCGACGGATAACCGAGAACGTTACGGTGGTAGAAGCCGATCAGGCCGAGCAGCATCGGCAGGTTCTGGCGCACCGGCGCGGTGCGGAAATGGGTGTCCATTGCATGCGCGCCATCCAGGAACTTGCCGAAATTCTCCGGGCCGACGGCGATCATCAAAGGCAGGCCGATTGCCGACCAGATCGAATAGCGTCCGCCGACCCAGTCCCAGAAGCCAAAGATGCGGTCGCTCTCGATGCCGAAGGCCGCGACCTTGTCGAGCGCGGTGGAAACGGCGCAGAAATGGTGTCCGACGGCCGCTTCCCCGAGCTTGTCGGCGATGAAGGCGCGCGCTGAGGCGGCATTGGTCATCGTCTCGATGGTCGTGAAGGTCTTGGAGGCGACGATGAACAGCGTCGTTTCCGCATCGAGCAGCTTCAGCGTGTCGGCGATATGGGCGCCGTCGACATTGGAGACGAAATGCGCCCGCGGGCCGTCATGGAAGGGCGCGAGCGCTAGGGTGACCATGACCGGGCCGAGGTCGGATCCCCCGATGCCGATATTGACGATATCGGTGATCTTCTTGCCGGTCGCGCCCTTCAGTGTGCCGGATCGGATGCCGTCCGCGAACTTGCCCATGGCGGCGAGCACGCCGTTCACATCCGGCATCACATCCTTGCCGTCGACCATGACCGGCGTGTTGGCACGGTTGCGCAGCGCCGTGTGCAGAACGGCGCGGCCTTCGGTGAAGTTGATCGCGACGCCCGAGAACATCTCCTCACGCTTCCTGGCGACGCCGCCGGCCTCCGCCAGCTTTTCGAGCAGCACCATGATCTCGTCGTTCACGGCCGTCTTGGAATAGTCCATCAGCAGGTCGTCGAAAGTGGCGCTGAACTTCGCGAAGCGGCCGGAATCGGCTGCGAAGGCGGCGCGAATATCCGTGGCATTGGCTTTTGCGACGGTGGACTTAAGGTCTTGGACGATGGCCTGCATGGCTGATTCCTCGGCACTCGGAATGGGATGATCGGGAACCTATTCCGTTTCCATGTCAAATCAAGCACGGTCGAAAGCGATGGCGTGTTTATTGCCCGACGGCCGTCGTCACCGTATTGCCGACGGCATTGCCGAGCCGGTCGACCTGGTCGTTGTAGGTGCGTCGCGTCGCGGGATCGAAGATCGCAATCGGCGTGCTGACGGCCACGCTTGCAGCACCGCCGACGGTCTGGGCAGCACCCAAGGCCACGGCGCCGAGCCGGTCGCCGAGCCCCACGTCGGAGTCGGTGACCGTCTGGCCGGCGATCAGCCGGTTGCCGATCAGCTTCACCACTTCCGGGCTTTCGGCGAACTTGCCGTGGTTCAGGCGGTCCCCGGTCTTCAGCGCGGTGAGGTCGAGCACGACGATACCGGCCTTTTCGAATTCGCTGCGATAGGGCTCGACGGTCGGATCCACCTGGCCGAGCCGGTCGATATTGCCGGAAATCCGTCTGGACAGACTGAGTGCCCGGTCGTCGCGGGATACGAACAGTGTGAAATGGGGCCGTTTCTCGCCGATCTCGGCAAGCTGCTGGCCGAATACGTCGACATCGAGGTCCGGCGAGGCGAGAATGACGTTCTGGATCTTCGGTGCCACGCGGCCGTCGCGAATTGCCATCTGGCGCAGCGCCTCGACGGTCAGCCACGATCCCATCGAATGGGCCATGACGGTGATTTCCCCGACATTCGGCTCCTTCGCCAGCCGGCGCAGCATCTCCTCCAGCGCGTCGCGGGAATAGTTTGTGCTTTCCTTGTCGTAATTGTAGGCAAAGACGCTGCCGCGAGACGGCCAGGTGAACAGGACCGGGGCCACATCCGCGTTCGAGTCGTGGACGATCTGGGCAAAGCGATAGACCGCGTCCTCGTAGCGGTTGTTGAAGCCGTGAACGAAGACGAACACGCGTCGGCTCTTGCCGAGGTGGCCCTTGAGCCACGACTGCGCGGCCTGCGGCTTCAGGGGCGTGACCGAGACCGTCGTAAATTCCTTGGCCGGATTGGCCGGCAGCTTCGATGGCCACTGCACTTGCCCGATCTCGCGAGCCTTGTCCGGCGGAATGGAGATGGCAATCTCGGTGACGACAGGTTCCTTGCCGCGCTCGCCAGAAAACAGCACACCGGGCGTTTCGGTCGAGCGTCGCGTGGTCGCCACCAGCACATCGATCTTCGAGGTTCCGGCCGCCTGCGTCTGGGTTGGAATGAGCACGCCTTCGGGACGCCCTGCACAGCCTGCAAGGGCGCTCAGTACCGTGAAGACGGCAATCACACGAAACGAAAATCCGGTGCGGCTTTCCAAGCGAACTCCAACATGCTTTGCCCAGCCCCTTGTGAGGGCTAATCAAGGATTGCAGGATCGTCCACCGCTAACCCAGGAAATTTGCCTCCGCGACCGACGCTTGGTGATCGTCTGTCGCAGCGGTGCAACGGTAGGTTAGCCACGCAACTCGCGCCGCAGGATCTTGCCGACATTGGATTTCGGCAGTTCGGTGCGGAATTCGATGAAGCGCGGGCGCTTGTAGCCGGTCAGGCTGGCCACGCAATGGGCCTTGAGGTCCGCTTCCGTCAGGTTCGGATCCTTCTTGACCACGAAGAGCTTCACGGCCTCGCCGGAATGTTCATCAGGCACGCCGATCGCCGCGCATTCCAGCACGCCGGGATGGGTCGCCACGACTTCCTCGACCTCGTTCGGATAGACGTTGAAGCCGGAGACGAGGATCATGTCCTTCTTGCGGTCGACGATCTTCGTGTAACCCTGGCGGTCCATATAGCCCATGTCGCCGGTCCGGAAAAAACCGTCTGTCGTCATCACCTTGGCGGTTTCGTCCGGTCGGTTCCAGTAGCCGGCCATCACCTGCGGGCCACGAATGCAGATCTCGCCGACATCGCCGAGTTCCACTTCGGACCCGTCGTCGTTACGGATCGAGATTTCCGTGGACGAGATGGGAAGCCCGATCATGCCGCTGAATTCGGTGGCGTCGAGCCGGTTGGCGGTGGCGACCGGCGAGGTTTCCGACAGGCCGTAACCCTCGGTAATCTGGCAGTGGGTCATCTTCAGCCAGCGTTCGGCGACCGGTCGCTGCACCGACATGCCGCCGCCGAAAACGAGGATCATCGAGGAGAAATCCAGCTTCTGGAAGTCCGGATTGTTCATCAGCGCATTGAACAGCGTGTTGAGCCCGGGGAAGACGTGGATCTTGTACTTCTGCAGTTCCTTGACGAAGGCGGGAATGTCGCGCGGATTGGCGATCAGGATATTGTGGCTGCCGGTCGCAACCCCCATCAGCGAATTCACCGTCAGCGCAAAGATATGATAGAGCGGCAGGGCGCAGACGAACTGGATCTGCTCCGGGCGCGGTTTGTTGAGGAAGGCGGTTTCCAGCCACAGGCCCATCTGTTCCTTGTTGGCGAGCAGGTTGGCATGGGTGAGGATCGCGCCCTTGGAAACGCCGGTCGTGCCGCCGGTATATTGCAGGAAGGCGATATCGCGAGGCGAGACTTCGACCGGATTCATCGTTTGCCTGGCGCCTTCCGCAATCACCTCCTTGAAGCTCCTTGCCGATGGCAGCGACCATTCCGGCACCAGCTTCTTCACCTTGCGCACGACCAGATTGACGATATGGCCCTTCAGGCCCAGCATGTCGCCCATCGTGGCGACCACGACCTGCTTAATCTCCGTCTGGGGCAAAGCCTGCTGCACGGTATGGGCAAAATTTTCGAGAACGAAAATCGTCTTGGCGCCGGCATCCTTGAGCTGGTAGGCCAGTTCGCGCGGGGTGTAGAGCGGGTTGACGTTGACGACCACCATGCCGACGCGAAGGATGCCGTAGACGATCACCGGGTTCTGGAGAATGTTCGGCAGCATCACCGCCACCCGATCGCCCTTCACAAGACCCTGGGCCTGCAGCCAGGCGCCGATCTTGCGGCTTTCCCCTTCGAGCTGACGGAATGTCAGCGACTTGCCCATGCTCGAAAAGGCGGGGCGGTCCGCATAGCGAGCGCAGCTGTCCTCGAAGAGGTCTCCGAGCGACTGATGCTGCAGCGGTGGGATCTCGGCTGGCACCGTCGGCGGATAGGAGGCGAGCCAGATCTTCGGTGGATTGGCACCGGTACGTGCGGTGACTTCGTTCATGCTGGACCTCCTCCATCGTTTTTCTTGTTGTGCCACGCTTTCCCGGCGCGTGCGGGCCAGGTCCTCCACCCTCCCGCGAACAACAGCTTATGCCATGCCGCGGCAGCATCAAGCCATCGGCACAGATTTAAACAGCTATCTAACTTTGACGTAAACGTCAATGAGGGCTTGGGAGCGATATCCGGGTGTATTTGGACCAAGAGCGGAACATCCCAAAGGGTCGGACGTTTTCCAAGGGTAACAAAATGCATGAGGAATCACAAAGGAGGCGCACAATGTTGCATCACGAACCACGAGCCGGACAGGACCCCTATGTTAAGGACACTCCGTCGCTGATCGCCAGCGACAAGGTTGAAGGGACCAAGGTCTATGGCGCCGACGGCAAGCATATCGGCTCTATCGCCCGCGTGCTTCTCGAAAAGCGCGGCGGCCGCGTCGGATATGCGGTACTGAGCTTCGGTGGCTTTCTCGGCATCGGCGACGACTATTACCCGCTCCCTTGGGAAAAGCTTCGCTACGACGAAGAGCTCGACGGCTACCGTATCGACCTGACCAAGGACCAGATCACCGGCGCCCCGCGCTACCGCGATCTGAACGACGATACCTGGTACAACGACAAAGGCCGGACGATCTACGATTATTACGGCGTTCCGCCCTACTGGATGTAACCGTTCCGCCCCCAGATACCGGAGGCTCCGCGTTGCGGGGCCTCTTTTCGTTTATTTAATTCTCCTCATGCAAAGGTCCTCGCGACAAGGGGACGGTGATGACCGGAAAGACGGAAGCGGGCACGATCCGCGATTTCGAGCGCGATGATATCGGGGCTGTAGCGCAGCTTTTCCAGGAGACGTTCCGCAAATCGAATGCGCCGTCGCCCTCATTGATCGCCTATCTGGAAGAAGCCTTTTTCGATCATCCCTGGGCTGAGCCGGATATCCGGTCCAAGGTCTTTGCGAAGGCTGATGGGAGGGTTTCCGGTTTCATCGGCGTCTTTCCGTCGCGGCTGGAACTCGATGGCCGGCCGCTCCGCGCTGCCTTCGCCGGCTCGATGATGGTCCAGAACCCGAAGGAAAATCCACTTGCCGGCGCACGCCTGCTGCGGTCCTTCCTTGCCGGCCCGCAAGATATCTCGCTGACAGAGACCGCCAATTCCACGGCGCTCGGCATGTGGCAGAAGGCCGGCAATTCGCTTGATCCCGGCTACAGCATGAACTGGCTGCGCATCCTGCGTCCGGCTTCCGCAGCGGTCGAGGTCCTGGCCAGGCGGTTACGTCCCGCGGCCCTCCTGCGTCCCTTTGGCCGGATCGCCGACCGTGGCTCGGCTATGGTCCGTATGACGCCCCTTCGGCCGGCCGAACGCAGTGCCTCGAAGATCACGTTCCGCGACGTCACAAGCGAGGAGTTCGGTAAGGCGCTCACAGCGCTTGCCTCGAATTACCCGCTTCGCCCGCGCTGGGACGACGGCTCGTTGTCATGGTTTCTAGGTCAGGCGGAAAACAAGCGGAATTTGGGTTATCCCGAATGGCGCGTCGGCTTTGCTCCCGACGGGCGACCGGTTGCGGCCTACGTCTATTTCGCCGGTCCTGGCGAGATCGGCTGGCTGCTGCAGGCGCTGTCGGTGCCGAATGCGACCGCCGACCTTGTCGACGATATGTTTGCCCACGCTTACGAATTGGGATGTTCAGGCATCCGCGGCGCCGCGCATCCATGGCTGATCCCGACGCTGATGAACCGCAAGACGATATTTTACGGCCGCTCGTTCTTTGTTGCGCAGGCGAGCGACAAGAGCCTGCTGGAGCCGATCAGGTCCGGCCAGGCGCTGATCAGCGGCCTTGCCGGAGAAAGCTGGACGCGCCTGATCGGCGACCGGTTCGACTGAGGCCTCTCAGCCGAGCATCGTCACCGGTTCGGCATGCAGATATTCCGCCACCTTGCGCTTCGAAGCGATATTGCGCCAGACGGCGTCCACCTCGTCCGGCGTCAGCCCGGCGGCGTCGCCGACCTCCTCCCGCGTTATCCCGTTGTCGAGACCGTAGAGGCAGAGATCCATCCGGTCATAGGGGAGGGAGAAATAGTATTCGTCCTGGCCCTGCGGCAGCGACCATGTGTCCGTCGTCGGGGGGCGCCGGCGGATATCGGCGGGCACGCCGAGCGCTTCCGCGAGCTGGTAGACCTGGCTCTTGTAGAGATGCGCGATCGGCTTGAAGTCCGCGGCGCCATCGCCGTTCTTGACGAAGAAGCCCTGGTCGTATTCGAGCCGGTTCGGCGTGCCGGCGACGGCAAAGTTCAGCCGGTCGGCGTGGTAATATTCGATCTGCTTGCGGGTGCGCTGTTTCATGTTGGCGGCCGCGATCATGCCGAGATAGACCTCAAGCGGCATACGATGGCGGCTCTGCTCGCCGGCCGGATTGGCGACCACCAGCCAGGAAATGTTGTAACCACGGCCGGTCAGCGCATTTTCCAGCACCACCTTGCAGCCCCAGCCTCCGCCGAATTCAGGAACGATCTGGCGGATGAAGCCGTCGCGGCGGGTATAGCAGCCGGCCGCGGCAAGCGCCGGCCCGATGTCTTCGAGAACGGTCTCGACGCCGACCGCATCCGCCAGCGCCCGGCCGAGCTTCAGGCTGTCCGGATCGGAATCATGTTCCGGCATGAAGATGCCTGTCACCTTGCCCGGACCGAGCGCGCGGGCGCAGAGAGCCGCGGTCACGCTGGAATCGATGCCGCCGGACAAGCCCAGCACCGCGCCGCGCTTGCGCAGGTCCTTCAGCACCGTCTCGCGCAGCCAGCCGCAGATGCGCTCGATCTCGGCCTCCGCATCGAGCTTCAGCGTGTCGGCCGAGAATTTCTCCGTCTTCTGAATGCGCTTCAGGCTCTGGTTCATGCGACATTCCCCTGTGTGACAGTGTGAGTTTCATCCGCGCCGAGCCGGATTTTGCCGGTCGTGGTGCGCGGCAGCGCGTCGCGGAATTCGACGCTTTTCGGTACCATGTAGTCTTCGAGCAACTGGGCGCAGTGGCGGATGATTTGTCGTTCGGCAAGCGTTACGCCGTCCTCAACCACCACATAGGCGCGGACGACCTGGCCGAAGATCGGGTCGTCGATGCCGCCAACCGCCGCCTCCTTGATGCCCGGCATCGCATAGAGCGCGCGCTCGACCTCCTGCGGGCTGACCTTTTCGCCGCGCGTCTTGATGATGTCGTCGCGCCGGCTGACGAAATAGAGAAAGCCGTCCGCATCTGCCTGGAAGAGATCCCCGGTGTGCAGCCGACTGCCGCTCGCAACCGGCGAAAGCGCGCGTACCGAGGTCAGGCCGTTGTCCCAGTAGCCGGACATCACATGCGGGCCCTCGACGACAAGTTCACCGATGGTGCCCGGAGGAGCCGGGCGTCCGTCCTCGTCGATCACGAAGGCGCTGGTGCCGGGAATGGCGCGGCCGACGGAAAGCGGCCGGCGGGAAACCTCTTCAGGCGGCAGATAGGTGGCACGCAGGCATTCGGTCTGGCCGTACATCAGAAAAAGCCGGGTGTCGGGAAAAAGCTGCTGCAACCGCTCGGAAAGAGCGGGCGGCATCGCCGCTGCGGCGCTGGTAATAGTGCGCAGATGCGGCAGGAAGCCAGGCTCCAGATCCTTCATGCCGGTAATCAGAGCGGCCATCGGCGGCACCAGCGGAAACCCGGTTGCCTTCACTTCCGCCAGGCGTTCGAGGATCTTTCGCGGAAAGGCGAAGCTCTTCTCGAGTACCAGCGTGCCGCCGGCCATCACCATCGTCACCACCTGGGTGATGCCGTAGCCGAAGGACAGCGGCAGGACGCTGAGCACGACGTCATCGGCCGTGTTGCCGAGATAGGCGACGATCGCTTCGCAGGCGGCGCCGACATTGGCGTGGGTCAGCATCACGCCCTTCGGCTGGCCGGTGGAGCCGGAAGTGTGGAGCAGCAGCGCCAGCGCTTCGGTGTTTTCGAGTTCCCTGAGCGGAACAGAAACCTCACCGCGGATCAGATCTTCGAACCGCAACCTGTAACCGGGATCGTCGCCGGCATCCGCCTGGACGACGATCGTCAGCGGCTGCCTCTTCGTCATGGCGATGGCCGCATCCACAGTTACCCGCTGGCGGTCGTGGGTGATCACCACGGAAGCCTCGGTGCTGTTTAGAATAAGAGAGAGCTTTTCCGCCTTGATCGACGGATAAAGCGGGCAAGGCACAGCGCCCGCCTTCCAGAGACCAAAGAAGCTGACCACCGCCTCATGGCCGTTGTCCAGCACCATCAGCACCCGGTCACCGGGCTTGATGCCGCCGCGGGCAAGGCTTGCGGCGAGCCGATCGGATAAGGTGTCGAGTTCCGCATAGGTCAGCCGGACGCCGCCCGCGATGAGCGCGCACTTGTCGCCGAAGCGTCTGGCGCTGTCGCGGAGCCGGGCCTCCATGCGCATCGGCGCAGCCTCAGGCCGCTGCCAGCTTGGTCGACAGGTAGCTCGTCATGTTGTCGATGCTGTCGAGGTTTTCCGGAACGATCTCCTCGTCGGCAACGGTGATGCCGTACGTCTGCTCCAGGAAGGCGATCAGTTCGAGCACGCCGGTGGAATCGATCACGCCGCTTTCGAGCAGCGACTGGTTGTTCGAAACCTCTGCGTCGGCGCGGAACAGGAAGTTCTCCGCAATGAATTCACGCACGCTATTTTCGAATGCTCCCGCCATCGCCGGCCCTCTCCGCAAACAGATTTGCCGCGCGGATGAGGCGCGGTCGGTTGAAAGGCATCTTCCGGGCTATCCCTGAATGTTTTGCTAATTTCTAAAACGCTTTTGTTGATAAGCTTAACTGCATCCAAATTCCGGCATCGACGTTGATGCTTCCATGAAGATCGCGACCTTCAATGTGAACGGCGTCAACGGTCGCCTCGATCTGCTCCTCGAATGGCTCGAGGAGGCACGGCCGGATGTCGTCTGCCTGCAGGAGCTGAAGGCGCCGCAGGAGAGATTCCCGCTACACGCAATCGAAAAGGCCGGCTACGGCGCGGTCTGGCACGGCCAGAAGAGCTGGAACGGCGTCGCCATCCTTGCCCGTGATGCCGATCCGATCGAAACGCGCCGTGGCCTGCCGGGCGATCCGGAGGACCTTCACAGCCGGTATATCGAGGCGGCGGTGCAAGGCGTGCTGGTCGCATGCCTCTACGCCCCGAACGGCAATCCCGCTCCCGGTCCGAAATTCTCCTACAAGCTTGCCTGGTACGAGCGGTTCCTGGCGCATGCCCAGGCGCTGCTGGACACTGGCGCCCCCATCGTCCTTGCCGGCGACTACAATATCATGCCGACCGATCTCGATGTCTACAAACCGGAACGATGGCGGGATGACGCGCTGTTCCGGCCGGAGGTACGAGAGGCCTTTTCCCGGCTGCAGGAACAAGGCTGGACCGACGCGATCCGCAAGCTGCACCCGGGCGAACGCATCTATACGTTCTGGGATTATTTCCGGAATGCCTGGGACCGAGACGCCGGCCTGCGGCTCGACCACCTGTTGCTCAGCCCTTCGGTCGCGAACCGGTTGCAGGCAGCCGGCGTCGATCGACATGTCCGCGGCCGCGAGCATGCCAGCGACCATGCACCGGCCTGGATCGAACTCGGCGACTAGGCCAGATCGATCGCCATCTCCGACTGGGTGAGAGTGCTTTTCCGCCAGCCGATCCGCCGCATGAAGCGGTCGATCAGGCCTTCCGGCACGTTCTCGATGATGAACAGCCTGCGGCCTGGATAACGGGCGGCGAGCGCATCGATCAGCGATCGGCCAACCCCCTGGCGGCGATGGGCGGGGTCGACGGCGAGGCCGTAAAGCCGGACATGCCTGCCCGTATCATCCAGGAGTGCAATGGCTTTGCCGTCAAACGTGAACCCCTTGAGCGGTGGTCCGGCCGTCTCGAAACTCCGGGGATCCGTTTGCCATGTGAGATCGGTATCGGCGAACCTTGCGAGCATTCCGGCAGCCTTCCCGAGATTGCATTCCTCGCCCGGCGCCACATCCGGCGCGGCAAGCTTGCGGCTGCGCCCGAAGCCGACCAGTTTTCGCGTGATGACAAATCCGAGCGACAGATAGAGATCGCGCGCCCGCTCATTGGTGTTGATCACTTCGAGGATGAGTTTCCGGTCGCCGCGCGCCTTCGCCGCCTCGATGGCATCCAGCATCACGCTGCGCCCGAAACCGCGGCCGCGAATCGTCGGCCCGATGCCGATCGCGCCGACCCGCGAAAGATCACCCCGCCGGCCGATCAGCAGAATGCCCGCCGGTTTTTCGCCGTCGAAATAGACGAAGCTCTCGTCGGGATCGACATGATCGCGTTCGATGCGCAACTGCAGCGACGGGACCGTCACGTTCATCGGCACCACATAGCCGGAAAAACCGGCGGTGAAGCCCTCAGCCGCATCTTCCAGGCTGCATTCCGACAGGCGGCGATAGGAAATGGCGGATGTCATGACCTCTCTCCCGACCTTGTCGCCTCACAGTACGTTGGACGGCGAACCCTTTTCAAAATTCTCGACATGGCTGATCACCTGTGCCCAGAGCGTCTGCATCGCCTCGTCGCTCGCCCAGGCGACATGCGGGGTGAGGATGAAGTTCGGCCGTTCCAGGATGGTCAGCAGCGGATTGTCCGGTGCCGGCGGTTCCTTGGTCAGCACGTCGAAACCGGCGCCGCCGATCAGGCCTTCGTCGAGCGCTGTCACCAGATCCGCCTCGTTCACCAGCCCGCCGCGGGCGGTGTTGATGATCAGCGGATGCCGCTTCATCTTTCGGAACTCGGGCAAGCCGATGAGGTTGCGGGTCGCGGGCGTCAGCGGCATGTGGAAGGTGATGATGTCCGACGTTTCCAGCACCTCGTCGAAGGCGGTGTAGCCGGGCTCGACCTCGTCCGCATCTTTCCGGGCCGCGAAGATCACCTTCATGCCAAAAGCTTCGGCGATCTTCGCCACCGACTTGCCGAGCGTGCCGCGCCCGAAAATTCCGAGTGTCGAACCGGCCAGATCCTTGATCGGGTGGTTGAAGAAGCAGAACTGGTTGGCGCGCTGCCATTCGCCGGCGATCACGTCCTGGCGGAAGCCGACGATCGAGCGGCGGAGGGCAAAGATCAGGCCGAACGTATGCTCCGGGACGGTATTGACCGCATACCCGCGCACGTTGGAGACGGTGATGCCACGCTCCTTGGCAAAGGCAAGATCGATCACGTCGTAACCGGTTGCGGCGACCGCGATCATCTTTAATTTCGGCGCACCGGCGATTGACTGTTCGCGCACCGGCGCCTTGTTGGTGATGACGATATCCGCGTCGGCGATGCGGGAAGCCACGTCCTCGGGCGCCGTCTTACCGTATTCCGCCCATTCATGCGCAAAGGCGGGCCGGGTGATCGTCACCGAGGGGCCGATCGTGTCGCGGTCCAGAAACACGACCTTCATCGCGAAAATTCCTGCATGATTCGAAACTCCTCCCAATCGAACTCACGGCGGCTGAAGCGCTGGCCGCGATGGATTTCTCGTATATCATCCCGCCTGTCATCCGGAAGGCCAAAGTGCGGAGAATGTCATGAGTGAGGTGCTGGCGCTCGACTGCGTCGTCATCGGCGGCGGCGTGGTAGGGCTTGCAGTCGGCCGCGAACTGGCGATGGCTGGCCGCGACGTCGTGGTTCTCGAAGCCGAGCCGATGACTGGCTGCATTACCTCTTCCCGCAACAGCGAGGTCATCCATGCCGGGCTCTACTACCCGACCGGCAGCCTGAAGGCCGAACTCTGCGTCGCCGGCAGACAGAAGCTCTACGACTACTGCCGAGACCGCCACATCCCGCACAAGCGATGCGGAAAGCTGGTCGTCGCGTCGAACGAGGCCGAAGTCGCCTATCTCGAAAAACTGCTGAAACAGGCGGAAGCCAACGGTGTCGACGATTGCCGGCTGATCGACAGCGCCGAACTTGCCTGCCTCGAGCCGCACATCGCCGGTTTTGCCGCGCTCGTCTCCCCTTCGACCGGCATCATCGACAGCCATCGGCTGATGGAAGCCTATATTGCCGACATCGAAGCCCATGGCGGCAGCGTCGTGCTGAATTCGCCCGTCCTTGGTGGCGAGCTTCTGGCCGATGCCGTGCGGCTTTCGATCGGTGGTCGCGATCCCGTGGAGATCGAGGCGAAACTGGTGGTAAATGCAGCCGGGCTGAGTGCCTGGACGATCTCCGAGGGCATGCTCGGCCTCGACTGCAAAACGATTCCCGAGCGCCACTACGCAAAAGGCTGTTACTTCTCATTGACCGGCCGCGCGCCGGCGGAACGGCTGATCTACCCGGTCCCGGAGACCGGCGGGCTCGGAGTCCACCTGACCCTCGATCTCGCCGGCCAGGCACGGTTCGGCCCGGATGTCGAATGGGTCGAGACAATCGATTACGACGTCGATCCCCACCGCGCTGAAAAATTCTATGGAGCGATCCGTCGCTACTGGCCAAATCTGCCGGACGGCGCACTGCAGCCTGCCTATTCGGGCATGCGACCGAAAGTGGCCGGTCCGAACGGGGGAGGGGCCGGCGACTTTGTCATTCAGGGGCCTGAAGCGACCGGGCACCCGGCCTATGCCGCGCTCTACGGTATTGAAAGCCCTGGCCTCACCGCCTCCTTGGCGATCGCGGGAAGGGTGGCGCGCCTGGCCTCGCGATGAGGCCAGGAGCTTGCCGCCTCAAAACGCCGCGCGCTTGTCGTGCTTGGCGAGACGAGTGAGCAGATAGTCAACTTCGGCCTTAGCGGCCGCGGAGAGCATCTGCGCCGGCTTGCGCTGCGCATCCGATATAATGATGCCGCGCCGTCTCAGCACGTGCTTGCGGATCGCAAGACCGATGCCGGCCTGCTGTTCGTAGCGGATCAGCGGCAGATGCGCATCGAACAGGTCATGCGCCTCGTCGCGCCTGCCGGCAGCGAAGAGGTTGACCAGTTCCGTCAGCATGTCGGGGAAACCGTAGCCGGTCATCGCGCCGTCCGCGCCGCGTTCCGGTTCGAAATCGAGGAACATGCCACCATTGCCACAGAGGATCGAGAACGGACGCAGTTCGCCGGCCTTCTGCATGGCGCGCAGCTTCGAGACCTTTTCCAGCCCCGGCCAGTCCTCGTGCTTCAGCATCAGGCAGGACGGGTGGTTGGTGATGATCCTGGCGATCACGCCCGGCGACATGACGACGGTCAGCGTCAGCGGATAATCCTGCAGCACCCAAGGCACATCTTCGCCGACCGCTTCGACGGCGCCGGCGAAATAGTTGACGATCTGGTCGTCGGTGCGCAGCGCCGGCGTCGGGGCGATCATCACGCCCGCGGCCCCCATGTCCATCGCGTCGCGGGCGAGCGAGCGCATGCCTGCAAAGCCGGGCGCCGAGACGCCGACGATGATCGGCACCTTCGCCCGCGAGACGACGCGCTTGATGATGGCGCGGCTTTCGTCCGGCTCCATCTTGGGCGCCTCGCCCATGATCCCGAGAATGGTGATGCCGGTGCAGCCGCTCTCCTCGTAGAAATCCGTCAACCGATCGATGGAGTTGAAATCGATCGATCCGTCTTCGAAGAACGGCGTGGTGGCGATGGCGTAGACGCCTTTGGATTCGATTCCGAAGGTCATTACTGGGCGTCCTTCCAAGCCTGGTAGCGGGCTTTCGTTTCTGCATTCATCGGATAGAGGCCCGGAAGCGGCACGCCGCGGTCCACTTCGGTCATGATCCAGCCTTCCATGCGTTCCTGTTCCGGCGCCTCGGCGAGGACCGCATCGAGCAGCTTGGCCGGGATCAGCACTGCGCCGTCCTCGTCCACCACGACGATATCATCCGGGAAAACGGCAACGCCGCCGCAGGAGATCGGCTCCTGCCAGCCGACGAAGGTGAGGCCGGCGACCGAAGGCGGGGCAGCGATGCCGTCGCACCAGACCTTCATGCCGCTGCCGAGCACGCCTTCAGCGTCACGCATCACACCATCGGTCACAAGCCCTGCCACGCCGCGCTTGGCCATGCGGTAGCACAGAATATCGCCAAAAATGCCGGCATCGGTGACGCCGAGCGCACCCGCGACCGCGACGCAGCCTTCCGGCATCGCCTCGATCGCCGCGCGGGTGGAGATCGGCGAGGCCCAGCTTTCCGGCGTCGCGAGATCCTCGCGGGCGGGCACGAAACGCAGTGTGAAGGCCGGTCCGACGATGCGGCCCTGGCCCGGCTTCAGCGGCTTGGTGCCGCGCATCCAGACATTGCGCAGGCCCTTCTTCAAAAGCACCGTGGTCAGCGTGGCGGTGGAGACGCCTTTCAGCGTCTCGATGATCTTGGGGTCCAGCGGCATGAATTCTCCTTGGGATTCTTGAATGACGCCTTCGCAGACGGCGGGCGATATTCGGTCGCGACTTCTCGTTCGTCAAGGAACTAACGCCCCGCCGTCATTGACACGACCGCCGTCTGTCGAGGTATAACGTCTTTCAACACTGACACATGGGAGGATGAGACAGTGCTTTTTCCAACGACCCTTGTCGGCAGTTATCCACAGCCGGAATGGCTGATCGACCGCGCCAAGCTTGCGGGCCGTTTCCCGCCGCGCGTCCGTGCCAGGGAACTCTGGCGCATCCCTCAGGAATACCTCGCCGAAGCGCAGAATGACGCGACGATCATGGCGATCAAGGCGCAGGAGGAAGCTGGCCTCGACATCATCACCGATGGAGAAATCCGCCGCGAAAGTTATTCGAACCGCTTTGCGACCGCGCTCGAAGGCGTCGATCTCGACAATCCGGGCTCGGCGCTCGATCGTTCCGGCCACCCGAACCCCGTGCCACGGATTACCGGCAAGATCCGCCGCAAGCACGCAGTCGAGGCCGAGGACGTGAAATTCCTGCGCAGCCACACGGACCGCAAGATCAAGATCACCGTTCCCGGCCCCTTCACCATGTCGCAGCAGGCCCAGAACGATTTCTACAAGTCGGAAGAGGAAGCCGTCTACGATTATGCCGACGCGGTGAATGCCGAAATCCGCGATCTCTTCGCCGCCGGTGCCGACGTAGTGCAGATCGACGAGCCATACATGCAGGCCCGCCCGCAGAAGGCCGAGCAATACGGCCTTGCCGCACTCAACCGGGCGCTTGACGGCGTCAAGGGTACGACCGCCGTGCACATCTGCTTCGGTTATGCGGCCATCATCCACGAGCGGCCGTCAGGTTATTCCTTCCTGACCCAACTTTCGGGCTGTTCCTGTCATCAGGTATCGCTCGAAACCGCACAGTCGAACCTCGATTGCTCGACGCTGACCGGCCTTTCCGGCAAGACGCTGATGCTCGGCGTCATCGACCTCTCCGACATGAATATCGAGACTCCGGAAACGGTCGCCGACCGCATCCGCCGGGCGCTGCCCTATGTGGAGGCGAAGAACATTATCGTCGCGCCCGATTGCGGCATGAAATACCTGCCCCGTGAGGTCGCCTTCGGCAAGATGAAGGCGATGGTCGAGGGTGCCAAGATCATGCGCCGGGAATTCGGCGAGGCTGCCTGACTTCCATTCGAGTGCCTGAACAATAAGGGCGATTGCTGCGGCAATCGCCCTTTTGTTTTGTGGTATGGGC
This sequence comes from Neorhizobium vignae, assembly GCF_000732195.1. Lineage (GTDB taxonomy): Bacteria > Pseudomonadota > Alphaproteobacteria > Rhizobiales > Rhizobiaceae > Neorhizobium > Neorhizobium vignae. Next base: position 31,949 of record NZ_JNNU01000004.1, on the reverse strand, counting down.
AGCACGACTTGAAAATTTGTATCCCAAATAGACAGATTTTGATCATAAGTAGCTTTCAAATCGGTGTATTGTATCCTGAATAAAATTGATGTATACATTGGGCCAGAGAATTTTCGGCTTGCGATTGGGGCGATCTGCCCCACACAGGCTGGTCCGACAGGAAGATCATGACGACCCTTGTTCTCATACCCGGGCTTGTATCGGACGCCATCGTCTGGGCGCCCTTGGCAGAAGCGGTGTCTGGCGTCATGCCGGTTCATCACGCCGATCTCTCCGGCGGCATATCGATCACCGGAATGTCCCGAACGCTTCTCGACGAGACGGCTGGCGATATCGTTGCTGTCGGTCACTCGATGGGCGGCCGCGTCGCCCTGGAAATGGCTCGCATGGCGCCGGACCGGGTTCGCGGTCTCGTGCTGGCCAACACCGGGCATCATCCGAAGCGCGAAGGCGAGGAAGTCAAGCGTCAGCAGATGATCGATCTCGGCAACCGCAGCATCGATGAACTTGCGCAGCAATGGCTGCCGCCGATGCTCGACCCGGCCCGTGTCGACGACAGAGAACTGATCGATACCCTGCGTGCCATGGTCCTTAGAGCCGGTTCCGAAATACACGAGCGCCAGATCCGCGCGCTTATCGGCCGGCCGGACGCGAGCGCCTATATCGCCGATCTTCGTTGTCCTGTCCTGCTTGTCGCCGCTCGCCAGGATGGCTGGAGCCCGATCGCCCAGCACCAGGAAATCGCCGCCGCAGCGCCGGATGCAGAACTCGTCATCATCGAAAATGCCGGGCACTTCGCTCCCCTCGAACGACCCGTGGAAACGACCGCCGCCATCACCGAATGGCTGGCGCGCAGATTTGGAGAATCCCAATGAGTGAAGTAGCAGCCACGATACCGGATACCCCGCTCTTCGACCGGGCAGGCTCGATCCGCGGCTACCGGATCAACAAGATGGCGATGGCGCTTGGCCAGCCCGCCAACCGCGCAGCCTTCAAAGCCGATGAAGAGGCCTATCTCGACAGTTTCGGCCTGAGCGCCCACGAGAAGTCTGCGGTCATGGGCCGAGACTGGCACGAGATGGTGCGCCTTGGCGGCAATCTGTTCTTCATCCTGAAGATTTCCGCGGTGGATCCGACCCCGATCACCAGGATCGGTGCGGCCCAGGCCAGTATGGAACACGAAGACTTCCTGCATCTGCGGCTGGGGAAAAAGCGCAATGGCTAAGATCATCGGTGGGCTCGGAACGAGCCACGTTCCTTCGATCGGTGCCGCGCTCGACAAGGGGCTGCGCGACACGCCGGACTGGAAGCCGTTCTTCGACGGTTACGAAGTCGGCAAGCAGTGGATGCGGGACGCCAAGCCCGATATTGCCGTCGTCGTCTTCAACGATCACGGCAATACCTTCTTCCTCGACCGGGTGCCGACCTTCGCCGTCGGGGTTGCCGAAACCTACAATCCGGTCGACGAAGGCTGGGGGCCGCGCGCCATCCCGGCATTCGAAGGGGCAGTGGATTTCTCCTGGCATTTCGTCGACAAGCTGGTCGAGCGGCATTTCGACCCGATGGTCTGCCGCGAGATCGAGGTGGATCACGGCCTGCAGGTGCCGATGGAGCTGTTTTTCGGCCGGCCGGAAGCCTGGCCGGTGAAGGTCCTGCCGATCTGGGTCAACACCATCCAGTATCCGATCCCGACGCCGCAGCGCTGCTGGGACATGGGCACAGTTCTGCGCGAAGCGATCGAAAGCTGGCCGGGCGACGAACGCGTCGTCATCCTCGGCACCGGCGGCCTGTCACATCAACTGCAGGGTGCCCGCGCCGGATTCATCAACCAGGCAGCGGACCGCGCCTGGCTGGACGGCATCGCCAACAATCCGGAACCCTATCGCGCCATGAGCCGCGAGGACTATGTCGAACAGTTCGGTTCAGAAGGCGCCGAGTTGATCATGTGGCTCGTCATGCGTGCCGCGATGAACAGCGACGTCAACCTCATCCACAAGCACTACCATGCCCCGGCCTCGATGACCGGCGCCGGCATGGTCGTCTTGGAAAATGCGGCCTGATCCGATGTTCTTCCTGATGCGCTGCCTGCACCATGAAGGCCAGGACGCCGCCCGCGATACCCATCGCCCGTCACACCGGGCTTGGGTCCAGTCGGGCGGAGAAGGCCTCGCTGCGGTCCTGATCGGCTCCGCCCTCGTCGATGACGGTGGCTCGGCGATCGGCAATTTTGGTATCCTCGAGGCTGCGAGCTTTGAGGAGGCGCAGGCTTTTGCGCAAGGCGATCCCTTCAATCGCGCCGGGATCGTTTCGGCGATCGAGCTCACACAACTGCCCGACACGTTCCAGACGGCCCGCATCAGCGATCCGATGACCCCGCGAAAGCACCGCTGATCCCATTCGAGCATTGAAAAGGCCGCGCCCATCCAAGCCAGGATGGCGCGGCCTTTTGTTTTTGGTTCAGTCCCCGATCGTCTCGTGGGCATCCGCCTTGCCCTCGGCCCAATATCCGGCGGCCTTGATCCAGGCGAGCGGATATCCGCGCTTTTCGACCAGATGGGCGCGAGCGGCACGGGCGACCGAGGCTTCGGCGGCGATCCAGACGAAGGTCTCGGGCTCAAGTGCGATCGTATCGAGGACGGAGATCAGTCCGGAGGCATCCGTGGCGCGGGAAAGGGGGCGGTGTATCCAGATCGTCTCGAGCGACGCCCGCGTCTCGAAGACCTGTTCCTCTTCAGGCCCTGTGACCAGCCCGATACTCGTGATCACGGCGTCTTCGCCTGCCTCTTCGATGCGGCGGCCCATCGCCGGAAGCCCGGTCTCGTCACCGACAAGCAGCCAGCGTTTCACGCCGGAGATGACGGCCGAACCGCGCGGGCCGCCGATCGACAACGTGCTGCCGGGCACGGCATCGAGCGCCCATCGCGTGGCGGGACCGGCATCGTGGACGGCGAAATCGAGCACCAGGGACCTGGCGTCCTGGTCATACCGCCGGGGCGTATAGTCGCGACGCTCGGGTTCGCCGGCGTCGATCGGCAGGAATATCTTGACGTGGTCGTCCGGCGCAGCGCTGACGAAATCCGAAAGATCCTCGCCGGTGAGCGTGATGCGCAGCATCTGCGGCGTGATGCGCTCGACGGTTTCGACCGTCAGCACGCGACGCTTGAGTTCGTGACGGATGCGCTCGATCCTGGGAGCGAAGGAAGTCTGGTCCTGGGTGGTAAGGTCGTTCATCTGTGTCCTTTCACGGGCTGCCGATATCGACCTGCCGGACACGACCGCGCAGATCGAAACCGGCAATGCCCGGTCGATCAGCGCGTTGAGTGACGTTAACGCTTACGTGCGAAGCCTTGCGGCACTCGCAGTGTGAACTCAAGTTAGGCGGGCAAAGCCCGGACGGCAAGGGTTGGCAGCGCCAACTCGGGTAATTTTGCCAGTTGGGAAACTGCGGAGAGCTCCTGTCAAGAGCGCCGTCCCCGCAGCGATGGCCTCGACATCCACCTTCCCTGCACCAGATACCTCCAGTCGTTCAGCCTTTGTGAAGGACTGGCGGCCAATGTGCTGCGATCCCTGGGCGATTCGCCCGACCTTATGGAGATGGCATGACGCTGCTGCAATTCCCCGCCGACCGGCGCACCGCTGACGTAAAACGTTGCGCCGAAGCGCTTCTACGGCTTCACGGCGAACAGGCGAATCGTTTCTGGCGATCGGAAATGGCCGGTTTCGCGGCAACTCTCAGAGCTCAGGGCGTGGCAGACGAGGAAATCTCCCGCCAGGCCGGCCTGTTCATGCACGCCGTCCAGATGCAGCTCCAAAGCGATTGCCTGGACGACGAAACGAGCCTTGTGGCGGGTTGACGCCCGCCGGCCTTCGCGCCGAGATATCGGCGACGCAGGCGCTGGGAAGAATTGGAAGATAAGTGGTGCCGCTTGCAGGACTCGAACCTGCGACCCCATCATTACGAATGATGTGCTCTACCACCTGAGCTAAAGCGGCACGGGCAGCGACCGGTTTGGCCGGGCTGCGAGTGATGCGGCTGATACAGGCAATGACCTGCGATTTCAAGCCGGGTTTTGGGCTTCTCGACGATTTTCCTGGAAAGACGGTTATTATCCGGCCCCGCAGTTCAAACTGCGAGGCGCTCGCGTGCCGCCCGGTATTCGCTTTCCAGCCGGTCGACGAGTTCCGCGACCGGAACCACCGCCTTGACTGCGCCGACGCCCTGGCCTGCCCCCCAGATCTCCTTCCAGGCCTTCGGCCCGCTGACCGCCTGGTCGAAATCCATCTTGGACGGATCGGCGACCGGAAGGGCGTCCGGGTCCATGCCGGTGGCGGTGATGGAACCCTTGAGATAGTTGCCGTGAATGCCGGTAAAATAGTTGGAGTAGACGACGTCGGCAGCATTCGAATCGACGATCATCTGCTTGTAGCCATCGACGGCGCGCGCCTCCTTCGTGGCGATGAAGGGCGAGCCGATATAGGCCATGTCGGCGCCCATGGCCTGGGCGGCAAGGATGCCGCCGCCGGTGGCGATAGCCCCGGCGAGCAGCAGCGGCCCGTCGAACCATTCCCGGATTTCCTGCACCAGCGCGAAAGGCGACAGCGTGCCGGCATGCCCGCCGGCGCCGGCAGCGACCGCAATCAGTCCGTCGGCGCCCTTGCGGATCGCCGAATTGGCGTGGCGGTTGTTGATGATGTCGTGCAGCACGATGCCGCCATAGGAATGCACGGCGGCATTCACCTCCGGCACGGCGCCGAGCGAGGAAATGACGATCGGCACCTTGTATTTCACGCACATCATCAGGTCGTGCTCCAGGCGCTTGTTGGAGGTATGGACGATCTGATTGACGGCAAAGGGAGCGGCAGGCCTGGCGGGATTGGCGGCGTTATAGCTGGCGAGATCCTCCGTGATCATGGCCAGCCATTCGTCGAGCTGGCTTTCCGGCCGCGCATTGAGGGCGGGGAAGGCGCCGACGACGCCGGCCTTGCATTGCGCCAGCGTCAGTTCCGGATGGGAAATGATGAACAGCGGCGACGCGACCACGGGCAGGCGGAGCCTGTCCTTGAGGACTGCTGGAAGCATGGATCAAAAACCTCCCGATTGACCTTTACGCAAACGTAAATCCGTCTACCAGATCGCGGCAGGCTCGAAAAGCCGGTGGAAAGATTTTCGCAGCAGATCTTCGCGACGTCCGGCGAAAGCCCCCCGACATATCCTGTCCTTATTTTTGGCCATGGTGCAGTCGAAGGCGGTGCTTGCAGTTCCGCGGCGGAGAGGTTACCGAAACGTAAACTCCCGCGCAGTGGGAATGAGAATGAAGAAGGACCGGCAGTGAGCGGTTTGGAAACGGCCATCAGAAACGCACTGGATCGCTCGAACCGGGCGGACCGGGAGATCCGGGCGCGTATTTATCAGTCGGCGCGCCAGGCACTGGACGCCGGCCTTCGCAAGCAAGGCGTTACCGACCGGCTGATCATCATGCAGCAGCATGAACTCCTGGAACGTAAGATCCACGAGATCGAGATGGCGGAAGTCGAGCGCCTGGCCGAACCGGCGCCGGAACCCTCCGTCGAACTCGATCCGGAACAGCCATATGCGGCAGAACCCATGGCCGTGGAGTCTCCGGTCATGGAGGCTCGGCTGCGGCCGGATGCGCCGCAACGGCAGGCACCACCTTCACCTGCCGCGCCGTCCATCGATACCGTTTCGGGTGAGACGCGCGCTCCATCCGCTGCTGCGATGTCCTCCGGCGATCTCGGTGGCGTCAGCCCCGCGCGAGGCGCGCGGATCGAAGCCGAGCCTTTCCAGCCGGAACCGCCGGCGAAAGAGGCAAAGCCGGGCAAGCCGAACAGGAACGCCCGCCCGTCCTCCGATAGCGGACTGGACGTTCCCCCGGAACGGGCCGCCAAACCGCGAAAGCGTCGCGGTTTCCTGTCGCATCTGCTGACCTGGGTCGTCACCCTTGGCGTGGTCGGCGGTGCCTGCTGGTGGTTCTATCAATCCGGCCTGGTGCAATCGATCGTCGAGGAAGCCATGAAGTCGGCCGACCGCTCGGCCGCCGGCCAGGGGGTGGGAGGCCCGGTCGCATTCGATCCGCGCCGCGGCTTCTCGGATGAATGGGTGGAAATCTTCGTTCCCTCCAAGGCGGCGGAAATGAAAGCCGGCGGCCAGGCGAAAGTCGAGGCGGTGGCCGCATCGGAAGGGCAGGCCGTCCGCATTGCATCGGCGACGTCCGGCGACGGGGGCGACGTCTCGGTCGAAGTGCCGCCGGAAGTGCTGCGCGAAATGGCCGGCAAGAGTTCGACGGTAGCCCTGACCCTGCAGTCGGGGCAGAACAGTTCCGTGCAACTGTCGGTCCGCTGCGATTTCGGAAGCCTTGGCAACTGCAGCCGTCATCGCTTCACGGCAACCCAGGAGAAGCTGGAGGCGCTCTTCCGGGTGACCTTCGAGCGGTCGCTCGCCCCCAACCGGCCCGGCCGCCTGATCTTCAACAGCGGCATCGACGGCGCGGACCGGGCGGTGCTGCTCTATTCGGTGCGCATCCTGCCCGGCCAATGACCTTTATCGGAGGAACTTCGGGCCGAAACCGAAGATCTTGTCGTCGATCTCGCCGATAGCGTCCTTGTCCTTGCCCTCGTAGTCGAGCGACAGCAGGATATGGCGAATGAGGTTGAGGCGGGCACGGCGCTTGTCGTTGGCCCGCACGACGGCCCATGGTGTCTCCTTGTTGTGGGTCCTTTCAAGCATCGCGTCGCGTTTCTCGGTGTAGTCGTCCCACTTGTTGAACGCGGCGATATCCATCGGAGACAGTTTCCAGATCTTGAGCGGATCGTGCCGCCGGTCATGGAAACGCTTGAGCTGCATCTCGCGGCCGATATCCAGCCAGAACTTGAAGAAGATGATGCCTTCGTCGGAAATCGTGTCCTCGAAGCGCGGAACCGCCTTCATGAAGTCCTTGTACTGTTCCGGCGTGCAGAAACCCATCACCGGCTCGACCCCGGCGCGGTTGTACCAGGAGCGGTCGAAGAGCACGATCTCCCCGGATGTCGGGAAATGCGAGATGTAGCGCTGGAAATACCATTGGCCGGCCTCGGTCTCCGTCGGTTTGTTGAGCGCCACCACGCGGGCCGAACGCGGGTTGAGATAGGCATTGATCGAAAAGATTGTGCCGCCCTTGCCGGCCGCATCGCGGCCCTCGAAAAGCGCCATCATCCGCTTGCCGGTCGCCTTCAGCCAGAACTGCACCTTGACGAGTTCGACCTGCAGCTTTTCGAGCTGCTTGGCGTATTTGTCCTTGTCGAGCTTGTCGTCATGGGGATATCCGCCGGAGCCGAGGGCATGTTCCTCGATCCAGGCCGGCAGGACCGGATCGTCGATATCGAACTGCTTGAGCTTGCCGTTGATGTCGATGCTGACTGCCCGGCTTTCGGTTTTATCCGCCATGATGGTGCTTCCTCCGATCGATCCGCCATACGAGGCGGTAGCCGATATGTAACGCAAGTTAGAAATTCCGCTACTCTCCGGATAGCGCCAATTTTCCAATATCCCAACGGAAGCGATGTATATCTGTCATGCAAGGGATATATGAGCGCGTGTTCAACCTGTGGAAGCTGCGAGTCTGTCTGTGGAGTCGGTATTGGAGAAATGGCGTCGAGGTCTGGGCACGCTCGTTGCGAGGGGCCGCCAGGAACGCGCTCTGTTGCTGCTTCTGACCCTCTTGGCAATGATCGCGTTCCTGATCGGCATGGACTGGGTGGGCGTCCTGGTGGGTTGGCTGCTCCTGGTGCTGGTCGTCGTCGGCCGCAAGCCTGCCGTTCTTCCGCCGCCGGTGCTCGAGGTCGCCGAGAGAGAGCAGCCGGGCTTTCAGCCGTTGCCCCAGGTGGCGGCAACCCTCGGTGCCTTGGATATTCCGGCCTTCGTGCTCGGCGAGGATGTCACGGTCCTCTATCAGAACAAGGCCGCCGAAAGGGCCTTTGGAATTCTTTCTCCCGGTTCGCATCTTTCGGCCCGGCTACGGTCCCCCGGCATTCTCGACATGGTGCGGGAAACTATCGCGACCGACGAGCCCAACCAGATCGAACATTCCGAGCGGCTGCCTTCCGAGCGCGTCTATACCCTGCGCATCGCGCCTATCGATCTCGGCCAGCCGACCCAGCAAAGCTTGGAAGGCGCGGCGCAGAAGCTCTATCTTCTCTCCTTCCGGGACATTTCGGAACTGCGCCGCATCGACCGGATGCGCTCGGATTTCGTCGCCAATGCCAGTCATGAGCTACGCACCCCGCTTGCGTCGCTGAGAGGCTTCATCGAGACCCTGCAGGGGCCGGCGCGCTCCGATCCCGCCGCGCACGAGCGGTTCCTGGCCATCATGTTCGACCAGGCGACGCGCATGAGCCGCCTTGTCGACGACCTCATGTCGCTGTCGCGCCTGGAGCTCAAGTCCCATATCGCTCCGGATCAGACGATCGACCTGAAACCGCTGATCGGTCATGTGCGGGACGCGCTCGTACCGCTCGCCGACGATCTCGGGGTGGAGATCCGCACGCACCTGCCGGAAGGCAAGGTGGAGGTTCTGGGTGATCGCGACGAGCTCGTCCAGGTTTTCGAAAACCTGATCGAGAACGCCTGCAAATACGGCCAGGAAGGCAAATTCGTGGACGTCTATCTGCGCAACGGCGCTTCCGATCCGGTGGAGGTGACGGTTGTCGACCAGGGACCGGGCATTCCGGCCGAGCACGTTCCGAGGCTGACCGAGCGCTTCTACCGGGTCAGCGTGGCCGACAGCCGTTCCAAGAAAGGGACGGGCCTCGGCCTTGCAATCGTCAAACACATCCTGACCCGGCACAGAGCCCGCCTGATCGTGAAATCGGAAGTCGGCAAGGGAAGCGAGTTCACCGTCAGGTTCTGACATGAGATAAAAGAGCGCGGCTGTCGACGTATATGTCGAGCGCCTCGGGAAGGCGCTCGACTTCTCCGACAGGCAGGATGACATCCGCACCATCCGCGGCGCGGATTATTCGATGGAAACCTCGAAGAGGCGGCGTCAAGCCGCTTCGGTCTGACGCTGCCATTCCGGCAGCGGAAAGATGCGATCATAGGCCCAGTTGAACACGAAGGCATAGACCACGTAGAAGGCCGCGAACGAGACGTCCATCGTCAGCGCATGGACAAGGCTGACGCCGAGATACCAGGCGATCAGCGGCAGAAGCGCGATCAGCAGGCCAAGTTCGAACAGTACCGCATGCGCCACGCGTATGGCGGTGTTCTTCTGCGTGCTGCCGGTAAGGCGCTGCATCAGGTGGTCGAAGCCGAGATTGTAGAGATAGTTCCAGCCGGTGGCGATCGTCGCGCTGCCGATGCCCACCACGCCGATATCGGCGGCCGGCATGCCGAAGGCGAACGAGCCGAGCGGTGTGATGAGAGCGAGCCCGATCAATTCGAAGCTGATGGCATGGCGAATACGGTCGCGTGTCGAGCGCATGATGACCTCTTGGGTGCTTTCCGGGTCGTCCCGGAGTTTTTGCCCGAATGGGGGAGGTCGTCCTCGCCGTCCTTCAGATAGGTCCAATGCCGATCCCGAGCAAGGCTTGGCCGGCATATCTGCCATGCACAACAAAAAAGCGGGCCTGAGCCCGCTTTCGATCTTGTCCTCGTGTCGCGTCGCTGCTCAGACCCGAGCGGCAACCTTGCGACGCTCGTTGACCGGCTGGTAGGCGAGCTTTGCGTGATAGCCGCAATAGGGCGAAGCATCCGGGGATTCGCAGCCACAGAAGTGGAAGTCGTCCTTGAGCGGATCGCCGACCGGCCACTTGCAGGTGCGCTCGGTAAGTTCGGTCAATGCAAGGCGACGGGAGATCGGCACCACCACGTTGGAGGCGGGACGATATTCCATCTCCTGATAGGGTTCTATTTCGATCTCTTCCTTGACCATCGTCGCACCGACGGCGCGGGTAACGGTCCGGGTCGCGACGCGCGATGCATAGTTCGGAGCCCGCGGCGCCGATGTCGTGCGCTTGGCCGCAGATGAACGGCCTGTCGCTACCGTGCCGCCGGCTTTCGCTCGGCCCGGCAGGCTGAGACGGTGCACCTTGCCGATCACGGCATTTCGGCTTACGCCTCCAAGTTGCGCTGCGATCTGGCTGGCGCTGAGGCCCTCCGACCATAATCTTTTGAGCTTCTCGACACGCTCGTCTGTCCAGTTCATGCCCGTTCTCCGCCTTTGAACGTTGCTGGCATGCAGAATCCTTCCACCTTTGCTGCGAAATTCATTTCGCAGCACCCACTATATCTATGCTTGAGGTGACTAGTTCCGCCGCATGCAGTCTAGTAATTGATCTTTAACCTAGTGTGAGGCTGACTCCGTGGCAAGAGTCGGGGGAATCTGCGGGAATCGATTTCGTGGTTTTCCCCAACTTGCTGTCCGGGAGAGTCATTTTTGTCACATTGGCCGGCGCCTGCCGCTTTCCGGCCAAGGCCTGCCCAAAACGCCGAGCTTTGTTGACATTGATGGCCTAAACCCCGATAGTGCCCCCGCCGCCCAGTGGGCGGCATTTTTGATTTTTTCGGCCCTTTCCATGGGCCTTTCTGGACTGCCTAGAGGAGTGATGTCGCCATGGCTGAAGCCGCGCTTTTCGACACGTTTGCCCGGGCTCCGCTGCGTTTCGAGCGCGGCGAGGGCGTATGGCTTGTGACGGAAAGTGGGGAGCGATATCTCGATTTCGGCTCCGGCGTCGCCGTCAATTCGCTTGGTCACGGCCACCCCCACCTGGTCGGCGCGCTGAAGGCGCAGGCCGACAAGGTCTGGCACACGTCCAACATCTTCGAACAGCCGGGCCAGGAGACGCTGTCGCGTCGTCTCGCCGACAATTCTTTCGCGGATAAGGTGTTCTTCACCAATTCCGGCGCCGAGGCGCTGGAATGTGCCATCAAGACCGCGCGGCGCTATCAGTTCGTGAAGGGGCATCCGGAGCGCTTCCATATCATTACCTTCGAAGGCGCCTTCCACGGCCGTACGCTGGCGACCATCGCTGCCGGCGGCCAGGCAAAGTATCTCGAAGGCTTCGGCCCGAAGGTCCAGGGTTTCGATCAGGTACCGTTTGGCGACATGGACGCCCTGAAGGCTGCGATCACCGATGCAACGGCGGCTATTCTGATCGAGCCGATCCAGGGCGAGGGCGGTGTCCGGCCGGTTCCTAAGGAATTCCTCCAGGCGTTGCGCCAGGTGTGCGACGACAACGGTCTGCTGCTGATCTTCGACGAAGTGCAGACCGGCGTCGGCCGTTCCGGCAGGCTGTTCGCCTATGAATGGGCCGGCGTGGCGCCTGACATCATGGCGCTTGCCAAGGGCATCGGCGGCGGCTTCCCGCTCGGCGCGTGCCTTGCGACGGCGGACGCCGCGTCCGGCATGACCGCTGGCACCCATGGCACGACCTATGGCGGCAATCCGCTCGCCACGGCGGTCGGCAATGCCGTGCTCGACGTGATCCTGGGCGAGGGCTTCCTGGAAAACGTCCGCGATGTCGCCTTGGTCTTGCGCCAGGGGCTCGCGAGCCTCAAGGACCGCTTCCCCAACGTCATCGAGGACATTCGTGGTGAAGGCCTGCTGCTCGGCGTGAAGGCGAAGGTGCCCGCGGGTGATCTGGTTGCCGCCCTACGCGGCGAATACATGCTGGCCATTCCGGCCGGCGACAATGTGGTGCGTCTCCTGCCACCGCTCACAGTCACGGCGGAGGAAGCCCGAGAGGGGCTTGCCCGCATCGAGAGGGCGGCGGAAAAACTTTCTGCCTCCGAGATGAAAAAATCGGCCTGAGCGGGCAAAAGGGGGACGCCGTTGCTGGGTTCCCGCTTCACAGGGAACATCACATGGCATCTCCCAAGCATTTTCTCGATCTTTCTGCCGTTTCCCCGGCTGATCTCAGGGCTATCCTCGACGACGCGAAGGTCCGCAAGCAGGCGACCAAGGCCGGTACGGCGGAAAAGCCGCTCGCCGGCAAGATGTTGGCGATGATCTTCGAAAAACCCTCAACGCGCACCCGCGTCTCCTTCGATGTCGGCATGCGCCAACTCGGCGGCGAAACGCTGTTCCTGTCGGGCACCGAAATGCAGCTCGGTCGCGCCGAGACGATCGGCGATACGGCCAAGGTCCTGTCGCGTTACGTCGATGCCATCATGATCCGCACAACGGATCACGCCCGTATGCTCGAGCTTGCCGAACACGCGACCGTGCCGGTCATCAACGCCCTGACCGACGACACGCACCCCTGCCAGATCATGGCCGATATTATGACCTTCGAGGAGCATCGCGGGCCGATCGCCGGCAAGACGGTCGCCTGGACCGGCGACGGCAACAACGTGCTGCATTCCTTCGTGGAAGGCGCCGCCCGTTTCGGCTACCGCATGAACATGGCGGTGCCGATGGGCTCGGAGCCCGCCGACAAGTTCCTCAACTGGGCGCGCAACAACGGCGGCAATATCATGCTATGCCATGATGCCGAAAAGGCGGTTGCCGGCGCCGACTGCGTCGTCACCGACACCTGGGTGTCGATGAACCAGGAGCACAAGGCACGCGGCCACAACGTCTTTCAGCCGTTCCAGGTCAATGCCGACCTGATGAAGCGTGCCGACAAGGATGCGCTGTTCATGCACTGCCTGCCGGCCCACCGCGGCGAGGAAGTCACCGACGAGGTGATCGACGGTCCGCAGTCGGTTGTCTTTGACGAGGCTGAAAACCGCCTGCACGCACAGAAGTCCATTCTCGCCTGGTGCTTCGGCGCCGTCTGAGTTCAACGTCCCGGATGGAATGACGCGGAGAGCCTGCGGCGGCAATCAACCTTGATTTCCGCCCCGCAATCCCCCATTTGTCGGCTTTCAACAATACGCCGTCTTCTGGACTGGCGTTTCAACATACATCGTCGACGTCTTTTCCTCCGGCCAGCGGTTCCGCTCGGGCTGGCGCTTGTGTAAAGGTTTGGGTCGGCGCGAAGGAGTGAAATCATGGCGGAAGCGACTGTGGAACTCAACGAACTCGACTTTGCCGGAGACGATCGGGTCGTTCCCTTCCAGGTGGAGGGTCTCGACGTGCGCGGCCGTGCGGTCCAGCTCGGGCCGCTGCTCAACTCCATCCTCAGCCGTCACGAATATCCGGGCCCGGTCGCGCGGCTGCTTGCCGAGGCGATCGTGCTGACGGCCCTGCTCGGCACTTCGCTGAAATTCGATGGCAAGTTCACAGTGCAGACCAAGGGCGACGGCCCGGTCGATCTGCTGGTCGCGGATTTCTCGACGCCCGACAGCCTTCGTGCCTATGCCCGTTATGATGAAGAAGCCCTCGCAGCTGCCGTCGAGGAAGGCAAAACCTCGCCGCCCGATCTCCTCGGACGCGGAGTGCTTGCCTTTACCATCGACCAGGGCCGCGGCATGCAGCCGTATCAAGGCATCGTGCCGATGGACGGCTCATCGCTCGAGGAGATCGCCGGCGTCTATTTCCGTCAGTCGGAACAGATCCCGACCAAGGTCCGTCTGGGCGTCGCCGAGCTCTTCGACCGCGATGCCGATGGCAAGCCGCGTCACAACTGGCGGGCAGGCGGGCTGGTCGCACAGTTCCTGCCGCACGCGCCTGAGCGCATGCGCCAGCCGGACCTGCATGGCGGCGATGGTGACGAGCGCGATTTCGAGTTCCCCGGGGACGACTCCTGGGCCGAAGCCCGCACGCTGGTGGAAACCATCGACACCGACGAACTGACAGACCCGCGGGTCGCAATCGAACGGCTGCTGTTTCGTCTGTTCCATGAGCGCGGGGTGCGGGTCTATGCGCCGCACCCGGTGTTCGACCGCTGCAGCTGCTCGCGCGACAAGATCAAGGGCGTTCTCTCGGGGTTCTCCGCCGAGGAGATCGAGGCGAGTGAGGAAGACGGCGAGATCGCGGTCACCTGCGAGTTCTGCTCGACCACCTATCGCTACACGGCCGACGAATTCGCCGCGGCCTGATCATCAAACGGCGGGAGTTTCCTCCCGCCGTTCTCACATCAAGGCATTTTGCATTCAAAGTTCGCGCCGTCTTTCAGGTCGCCGCTGCCGGAATATCTGGCTGATTGAGGATAGGGGCAGAGGGGCCGCGTCATAACCGGCTTGCCTTCCTGGATTTGCCTCGCCTGGATCGCCGTCGGCGCCTTGCCGTTTTCCACCCAGTCCATCAGTGGCGTGAAGGCATCGAAGACATCCATGCCGTAGCCCGCGGTGCAGTGGAACATGCCGGGCACCATGAACAGGCGGTAGAACTCTGCCGTCCGCTCTGCGCCCATCTGTTTGCGGACGGCTTCATAATAATTGACGCCCATCATCGGGTTGAGCGCCGGGTCGGACCAGCCGAAATAGGTGATCATCCGACCACCGCGTTTTTGGAATTCGCTGAGATCCGGATTGGTGGCATCGACAATCTCGCGGATCGCGCCGATCTTCGGATATTCGCTATCGAAGTCGAATGTCTTCCAGTCGATCGCCTTTCCCGAGGCGGGCAGCATCGCCATGTTCTTGACGAAGGTCTCGCCATAAGCCAGCTGCCGGCTCGGCCCCTGCTCGGATACCATCCACATGTCCCAGCCGCTCACGCCGGTCGGGTCGACACCCTCGGTGCCGAACTGTACGCCGGGGAAAATCGTCTCCCCCTTGATCTTCACCCCGCCGGCGAGCGTCTTCAGCGTTTCCACCTGCGCCGGCGTGAAGCAGTCGGAACCTCCTGCCTCGCAGGTCTTCAGGTCCGTGGCCGGATCGAAATTGCATTGACGGGGATCGGCGATCAGCCCGTCCTTGGCACCGTCGATCGCATCACACTTGTCCATCACAGCCTTTGCGAGCACCGGAAGCTGAGCCCGGCTGATCGGCGCCTTGAGCAGAGCCCGCGCATTCCAGACGCCCCAGATCTGCGTATTGGTGAGATCGAGAACCGGAGCTCCGGCGAGGATGCCGTCGAAATCGCCCGGATAACGCTGCGCCGCCATCAGGCCCTGACGCCCGCCGGTCGAGCAGCCATCCCAGTAGGAGAAGGAGGGATGCCGGTCGTAATAACGCGCGGCGATCGCCTTGGCGGTGTCGACCGTCACATGCACCGCGCGTGAGCCGTAGTCGATCAAGAGGCCAAGATCCTGCGCGAAATCCCCGAGCTTGTAGGTGACCGCATCATGGCCGGTGTTTTGCTGGACGGTGAGGAAGCCTCTCGAAAGGGCCGCATTGCGGGTCGCGATCCGCGACGCCGCGGCAAGATCCTCGCCGGCAAAACCGCCATTGCCGAACATATAGAGCCGCCGGTTCCAGTTGTCCGGCAGGGTTATCTCGAAGCGAACCTGCGGCCGGATATAGCCGGTCACCTGGCAATGGCCGGGAACCGTTCCCACGCCGGCCACATGCGTGGCCTTCAGCGCCGTGACCTCGGCAAAGGACTGGCCGTTCAGCATGCCGCAGGCGATCTGCGGCGACACGGTGCGGAAGCGAAATCCGGCCTGTCCTTCTGATCGATGAAACTGCTCTTGTTTTGTGCGAGTGCCGGGGTAAAGGCCGCAAGCGCCAGAAATGCGCAGGACGCCAGCAGAATGGTCCGCTCGATCGATAGCGTCATCAAGTTCTCCTCCCAAAGACCGGTTGACCACGTCAAGATGCCGCAGGAGGGAAGGGGGAACAAATAGAAAAACCGACGCCACCCATAACCTGCAGGTTGTCGTCGGTAGCGCGGTCTAGTTGAGAACGCGCATCAGGCCCGGCGAATCCAGCGAAAAGGCCGGGATCGTCACCTCGAAGGTCTCGCCGTCATCGGTCTGCATGTCGTAATGGCCGAACATCAGCCCGGATGGCGTGTCGAGAGGACAGCCGGAGGAATATTCGTAACTGTCGCCGGGCTTCAGCCGCGGCTGCTCGCCGACGACCCCCGGCCCGTCCACCTCATCGACGATGCCGTTCTGGTCGGTGATGTGCCAGTAGCGATGCACGAGCTGCACGGTGAGCGCTGAATGGTTTTCGATGACGATGCGATAACCCCAGACATACCGACTCTCTTCCGGGTTGGATTGCTCCTCCAGATAATAGGGTTCGACGACGACATCGATATCTCTTGTCCGGGCGCGATACATGCGGCACCTCAACAATTCTCACTGCTTCGATATTGTACAGAGGTGCCGCAACGTCAAGAAATCTCGCGGTTTGAACAACCGAGTGTGAGTATTTGTTGAAGTTAAGGATAACCGGGATGGTGAATTTCTGATCGATCCACCACCCCGGCCACGATCTTGAATAGCGAAGGCTTACAGGCCCGCCTTGGAAAGCGCGCGCGCGAAATCCTCGATCAGGTCGTCCGTATCCTCGATGCCGGCCGACAGGCGCACCGTGCCGGGCGTGATGCCGAGCTCGGCGCGGGCTTCGTCCGTCAGGTTCTTGTGCGTCGTCGTCGCCGGATGGGTGATCAGGCTCTTGGCGTCGCCGAGATTGTTGGAAATCTGCACGATCTCCAGCGCGTTCTGCAGCTTGAAGGCCGCTTCCTTGCCTCCCTTCAGCTCGAAGCACACCAGCGTCGAGCCGCCCGTCATCTGCCGGGCGATGATATCGGCCTGCGGATGGTCCTTGCGACCCGGATAGATGACCTTTGCGACCTGCTTCTGCTCGGCGAGGAAGTCGGCGATCTTCGAGGCACTTTCCGTCTGCTGCTTGACGCGCAGCGGCAGGGTTTCGATGCCCTTCAGCAGCGTCCAGGCATTGAACGGCGACATCGCCGGGCCGGTATGACGGAAATAGTCGTGCAGGTTCTCGTCGATCCATGCCTTGTCGGACAGCACGACGCCGCCGAGGCAGCGGCCCTGGCCGTCGATGTGCTTGGTCGCGGAGTAGACGACGATATGGGCGCCGAGTTCCAGCGGCTTCTGGAAGAGCGGGGTCGCAAACACGTTGTCGACGACCACCTTGGCGCCGATCTGGTTGGCGAGCCTGGCGACGCCGGCAATATCGACCACTTCGAGCGTCGGGTTGGTCGGGCTTTCCAGGAAGAACACCTTGGTCTTCGGCGTGATCGCCTTTTCCCAGTTTTCAAGGAAGCGCCCGTCGACCAGCGTGCATTCGATGCCGTATTTCGGAGCAAGCGTCTCGACCACCCAGCGGCAGGAGCCGAACAGCGCGCGGGCCGCGACGATATGGTCGCCGGCCTTCAGCTGGCAGAGGATCGCGGCGGTGACGGCAGCCATGCCCGAGGCGGTAGCGCGCGCATCTTCGGCGCCTTCCAGCATGCACATGCGCTTTTCGAACATGTCGTTGGTGGGGCTGCCGTAACGCGCGTAGATGAAGCCGTCTGTCTCGCCCTTGAAGCGGGCTTCCGCCGCTTCCGACGTGTCATAAACGAAACCCTGGGTCAGGAAGATCGCTTCCGAGGTTTCGCCATATTGCGAGCGCAACGTGCCGCCGTGTACGAGCTGAGTTGCCGGGCGCCATTTGTTAGTCATGCGTGTTCCCCATTCAGAACAAAAAAACCGGTCGCATAAGCAGACCGGTTTCGCACCCGGTCTTTTTAGCCACTTATTTAACGTGGCTGCAAGCCGACCGGCCAAATCACCACGGGATAAGATTGGCATAGCGCCGCGCCCCGCTTGCGTCAATGGCTCGCATTTGGTTTTGTCGCGTCGAAAACTTGAGAGAGACATGATGGCTCGCGAAACAGGAATATTAGCGGACCGCGCGATCGCGGCGCTCTTCGACAGTGGACGGCTGATCTCCGAGCGGGAGCTCGATCTAGACCAGGTCCAGCCCGCAAGCCTCGACCTGCGCCTCGGCGCCAAGGCATTCCGCGTCCGCGCCAGCTTCATGCCGGGTCCGAAGAGCCTGGTCTCCGATAAGCTCGATCGCCTCAAGCTGCATGTCATCGATCTTTCCGAAGGTGCTGTGCTGGAAACCGGCTGCGTCTACATCGTGCCGCTGATGGAACGGCTGGACCTGCCGGCCAACATGTCGGCCTCGGCTAACCCTAAGAGCTCCACCGGTCGCCTCGACATCTTTACCCGCGTGATCACCGATTATGCCCAGGAGTTCGACAAGATCCCCGCCGGATATTCCGGCCCGCTCTATCTCGAAATCTCGCCCCGCACCTTCCCGATCGTGGTGCGCCGCGGCTCGCGCCTGTCGCAGATCCGCTTCCGGGTCGGCAATGCGCTGCTCGGCGAGCCGGATCTCCTGCAGCTCCACAATGACGAAACCCTCGTGGCGTCCGCCAGGCCGAATGTCTCGGGCGGCGGCATCGCACTGTCGATCGATCTTTCCGGCGATAGCGTCGGCCTGATCGGCTATCGCGGCAAACACCACACGGCTGTCGTCGATGTCGACAAGAAGGCTCAGCACGACATCTTCGATTTCTGGGAGCCGCTTTACAGCCGCGGCCGCAACGAGCTTATCCTCGATCCGGACGAATTCTATATCCTCGTTTCGCGCGAGGCGGTGCACGTGCCGCCGCTCTATGCAGCGGAGATGACGCCCTTCGATCCGCTGGTCGGCGAGTTCCGCGTCCATTATGCCGGTTTCTTCGATCCGGGCTTCGGCCACGAGGCGGCAGGGGGGCGGGGCAGCCGCGCGGTGCTCGAAGTGCGCAGTCACGAGGTCCCCTTCATTCTCGAAGACGGCCAGATCGTCGGCCGCCTGGTCTACGAACACATGCTGGAAAAACCCGAAGGCATGTACGGCGCAGGTCTCGGCTCGAACTATCAGGCGCAGGGCCTGAAGCTGTCGAAGCATTTTCGCGTCTGACGCCACCCTCTGGCTTGACAGTCGATGCCGTCTGTTGGAAGTCTGCAGACCGACGCGGGTGTAGCTCAATGGTAGAGCAGCAGCTTCCCAAGCTGAATACGAGGGTTCGATTCCCTTCACCCGCTCCAGCAACTTCAATAACTTAAAGAAAATCGCGTTTCACTGTTTCACTGCCGTTGCACTAAGACGGTTCGCCTTTCGTGCTTCGGCGATTCGACGGCTGGTCTCAAGACCGTCGCCGCGGCTGTATTTTTTCGTCATCTTCGTTGTCGAGTGCGTCGCCAGTTCGCTGGCAAGCGCCAGAGATCCGGTCGCCTCGACCGTTTCCGAAACCGCGCCAGCGCGCGAATCCATCGACCAGACGTTCGCAGGAACACCGGCCTTATCTCTCACCTTACGGAATTTCTCCGTGTAGCGATTTTCCCAATACGGCTTACCATGATCCTCGTCGATGACGATGGGGCCGATCTCGGGGATGGTATAGGATTTCAGTGCCTCAACGACGAGCGGCATGGCATATAGGTCGCGAGCGACCTCGGCGCCGTTTTTGCTTGTCTTCAGTTTGAGGATGAGATCCTTGGACAGGCTCTGAGCTGTTGGGCCTCTCCAGCGGAACGCTCCGCCTTCCTCAGGCGGCGCCCATTCACCGATCACGTCGATCCGGCGCAGCGCCGATTCGAACTTCAGTGCTTCGACAAACCCGATCGACGGGCAGTTCAGCTCCGCACTCATCTTCACAATGGCGAGGCACTGATCGTAGGTCATTGCGACATCGCGAGATGCAGGGAGCTCGAAGCGCATATCCGAGAGGATATCCCGAGCCTGCTTGCAACCTCGCAGCCGCTCGCCTGCTCCGTAAGACAGAATGATGCGCAGAAGTTTCATCGCTCCGCTTGCCCGCCGATGGCCCTTCTTCCGCCACTGGCTAAACCAGCGATTGAAGTCGGACCCTCGAAGGACATTGATGTCACGATCGCCGACGGTCTTCGTCAGCACTCGTAGGCTCGGTTCATAGTCGCGGATGCGGGTCGAGTGCTTCACGCTATGCCAAGAACTAGTCTTGTCATACCGATATCGTTCGATCAGCGACCTTATGCTACCGTCGAACGCTGGTTCGGCTCCTGCCTTTCTCACTTCAGCTCGCAGTTGATTGGTGAGGCGTTGGCATTCGGCCGCAATCTGTTCGTTGGTACTTTCGTCGGGCAAACGGATAAGCGAAAGGCTTTTCGATGCGCCTTTCACCGCCCGGTGTGGATTCCAGTAATGGACGGGCGTGCCGTCCTTCTTTGGCCGGCACTGGTAACCTGGCCTATCAGTCCTCATCCCAATTCTCCTTTCCATCGAGGGCGAAATTGCCCATTGGAAGGTTGCCCAGCGAATTGCCCTCACCGTCAACAAGTTTCTCGATATCTAGCGGCAAGATCGTTGCGAGAAGTGTTTTCATGTCCATCTGGACGACGGCCCCAGCTTTAGCGGCCGCCTTGAAAATCCGCTCCATGTCAGCCTGCTTGAAGGCGACCTTGCTCACTGGTTATCCTCCACCGGTCGCGCGTATTCGCGGATCTCGCTGGCTTGGCTATAGGGGTCAGATGCTGCTCCGGTGCAGAGCGGCAGCGCGGCGGCAGGGCTGGAAAAAAGGCATGCGAGGGCGAGAGCCGCCCCAAGGAAGAGCTTCTTCATGTATAATTCCTTGGTTGTTGGTGAGGGGAAGTTAGTCGCGGATTTGTTTGCGCGGAATGGGGGAAGTTTCCGAGTATAGTGTAGTCAGAAAGCGAAAGGCCCGCACGCGGCGGGCCAGGTCACAAGTCTAACGGTTCGATGGGACCCAAGAGGCATCACCTTCCTTTCTGCTACTTGCTATTATAGCGGGGAGGTCGATCGGCTGCGTTAGATTTCGCTTATCCATCACGTCCCACCAGATCTCAAGCTGATTGAAATCCACGGCTGCAGCGGCAAGTGCCTTCCTGGGTTGCCATAGCCAAAGGTTCGCGTCCGAAGGCGATCCTAAACGGATTGTGGGATTTCCGCGTGCAAGGACTTTCGCAAATCACCCGCAGAGGTATAGATCGTTAGCAGGGACGGAAACTCGCAAATATCTAGTGGGGCGCAGGATGAATAAGCAGTCGGATGCAAACCGAGACGCAAAAGATAAGAAGGACGCCGTGCAGAAGACTTGCGGCATCGTGATGCCCATTTCACATATCGACGGCTACGACATCGGCCATTGGGATCGCGTAAGACGAGTGATCGATCGTGCAGTTGTCAAAAGTGACATGGTTCCGCGTCTCGTCAGCGAGAGTGAGGAAACCGCTATCATCCACGCGAGCATTGTTCAAAACCTATATGATGATGAGATCGTCATCGTAGATGTCAGCGGCAAAAACCCAAACGTGATGTTTGAACTCGGGTTGAGACTGGCATTCGATAAGCCCACGGTCATTATTAAAGACGACCAGACCAGTTATTCGTTCGATACCTCGCCTATCAAACACATCGGGTATCGTTCGGATCTGCGCTTTGACGATGTTGAAGACCTTGAGAATAAACTTACGAAGGCGATCATATCGAGCAGAGAGGCCAAGCAATCAAAGCCTGAGTATTCTCCATTCCTCGGAAACTTTGGCAAATTCGTAGCGGCAAAAGTAGACACAACCGAACTGCCAGCGAGCGAATACGTCATCGAGACGCTAACCTCATTGCAGCGCGACGTTGCTCACCTTACGAGAGCACTCAGCAGATCGGACACCGACCTCAACAATTCTCTGTTGAGCGGCGATTTCGCGAATAAGAGAATCATTGGCCTTACTCCCGACGCACTTCGCGACATAATGTTCCTCGCATTCGAAGAGGTCGACATCCAGGATCCAATGCGTCTTAGCAGCTCAGAGGCAGGCGCTGTGGTTCAAGCTGCGAAGCGGCGTCTCATTACCAGTGGTTTTAAAGTTCCAGCGGATAGCGTTTTACATACTATCTTCAACATTGTCCTCAATGAATGGAAAGCCGGAAAAGTATAGCCGAAGCGGCTCTAAATCCGGCAAAAATACCGTGGTTATGTTATTTTATCCTTGAAGTAACGGTGGAAGGTTCGCTGTGCAGCCTCCATATCCGCTCCGCGGCGGATGCCGGTGAAGAGGTACGCGAGGCACCAATCGCAATCCTCCTCGAGCAGGAAGAACTTGATGTGGGTCCGCGTGGCGATCATTGAATACCGGCCGCTGCGGCGCCGGTACGGGTGGCTGAAGAGCGACTTCCGGCCCCACTTGAAAAACTCTGCGTCGTCGAGCTCGATGTAGGGGCCGATCGCGACGAGCTCCTCGTCGGTGAGAGTGGCGGCATCGATAACGAAGCCGCCCTGTTCGGAGCAGGAGAAGTAGAAGGCACCGCAGCGGTTGGTCCGGTACGAGTGCGTCCCTCCCTTCCACGCCCATCCGCGGGCATGAGAATGGTAAGTATGCCGGCGCTCCTAAAGAAATAGCCGCCGGGGTTGCCGGGGCTTGGGGAAGGGATATATTGTGGGCTGGAGTGAGGGATGAGCTTGCGCCCACCCCTCGGCTCTTATGTTAGGAATTGAACCCGCACGCTCGCTTGCCGGCTCGTGCGGGTTTTCCGTGTCGTGAGAATGACGCGCTTGAGCATGCACTACGTAGAGTCATCGTCAGGTCGACAGCGAGGCCTTCGCTTGGTCAGGATGGCAAATTCTCCCGGAGTGCCTCGCAGCACACCTCGGCCGTCAAATTTGATCAGGGTATCGGGAAGTGTAGCCTCCGGGGGAAGATAAACGCCGACGTCCAATATTTGGGTTTATGTCTCCAATCTGGTTGTTATTCCCAGATCAGCTCGACTGCAATCAGCAGGAAAGCAGTCTGATTGCAGTCCGATGGCACACGGTAGAATCGTGCTGATGCTATAAACTTGCAAGCTTGCAATCATCATGCGTTCAATCTGCTAGCTATTTGCGAGGGCCGAATCGGCGCCAGCTCCAATTCCTCAAGCGTGGGCCCAGTACGGTGACCAGCCGGCGGAACTTGGTCTGAACTATCAGGGATAGTCATGGTTTAGGCAGCGGCTTCACACGTGATCTCAGTCACCACAGTCTTCCCGTCGAGAGAGTGGGGGAGCTCCTTTTTGAGCACAAGATCCGCGACGTGGTGAAGCCGGTCTCGGTGTTGAGAGGGGTCGCGTTTCGAGGGACTAATCGCCCTTCAGGGTGGAGAGACACCTTCCATCGACAAGTTTCAGGGCAATGGTCGCGTTGACGCTGGAGTCCATGGTCGGTCTCGATGATAAGGATGTGGTAGGCGGGCATCGTACACTACATTGGCCGGCAGCTTGGACGGAGTCGAGAGGTGGTTCATCACGCTTTCAGACATAGCTTCTCCGTGGCGGATCAGGTCCGCGGTCCGGAAATGGGAAGAGGAGCGGTCGGCTACGCCAAAAACCTCACTCGTCGGGGGTTCCCGCTTGCAAAACGATACATTGAGAATCAAGATGCGACTCGGTCGACGACGAATCTCGTCGGTCGTACACGAATTACTCAGATTTCTGGCGTGACTTTATCCACCGTTGTCCACATATCCTATGGACGACCGCTTGCTATCACTTTGAAACTGCTTAAGATTTTTTAGCCCAACTGTGGGCAATGGTTTTGTTTAATTTTACGCCTTGCGCTTCGTCGAAGACGCCCCCTATCCTAGCTCGTCCAACTAACGAAAGGAGATCGTCAATGATCCTCAAGGTTTGGTTGGCAGCAGCGTTCCTGACGGTTGCGGCATACTACGTCGCACACGCCTGGATCGAAATAAAGGAAGCCGTGTCGATTGCTCGACACGGCTCTGAGAAAGCAAGTCCGTAACAGCATCTGCTGCCAAGGGGGCCGGTGTAACCAGCACCGGTCCCTACTGGACTTGTAAGGCTAGCTTTCAACAAAGGGTGACTCGTGTCAACAACATAGTGCATGTTGTCCCTGGAGCACCACTGGAGCACCCCTAGACCATACCAAGAACATCCTCAGAACGCCATGGCCCCTCAAGGGGTGGCTGTCCTTGGGGGTAAGATTGCGTGGGTCGCTATAGTCGTGGGGTGAGCTCCTCCCCTACGTCTTTGACGCCGAGGATCGTGAAATCAGATGTGACAGCTTCTATAGGCTGCAATGGTACAAGCAGTTTCCTCGTGCTCAGGAGTTCGCGGCTTGAGAGGCCCGACTATTAGTCCCGGCGGGCGCCGGCGGGTCGCTTTCGCGTTCCCTCTGCGTGTCTGGGGCAGACTGTCTGAAAACACCTAAAGGCCCTTGGCTCATGCCGATATCATCTGGTTCTTGGAAATGGCGTCAAGAAAAGGCGCTCGTAGCTGATGAACGGAGGATTTTCGCCAAAACGTGCGTTCGCGGCTACTCCATCCGGATCCTTCGCAACCTGCTCGCGGTACCGTAGGTAGGTTGTCTCATCTGGAAAGGTGAATAATGCGACCGCTATATCAGTGGCTCCTTCCTTGCCCACGCCGGGAAAGCTTACGCCGGCCTCCGCGGGCTTGTCCCGCGGCGTGAAATAGCCGTGATGCTTTCCACCATGGCGTTCGATGAGTTCGATCCATATCTGAGCGTATGCCTCGAACTCGGAGATTCGACGTTGATCGACGCGATAGCGGACTTCGCACGTAACAGGGCTTTTGAGCATAAAGGCCATCCTTTTTGATTGCGGACAGACCCTTGGATTTCCTGCCTCCAGTGGGCTGTGGTACCTTATGGCATGGCACATCTTTCAGGAACAGATCGGGCGAGGGTCGCGGACGAAGTCGTTGATCCCGTCACCTTTGCGGACATATGTCCCGTTTGGCGTGATTAAGGCGTACATCGGCGCTCCTCGGATCGCAGATCGAGGATCAGATTCAGATGCTGGCTCGGCGCCACAGGGCGAGTCACCAGCGCGATTTGTGAGGTTGGGTGGCTTGTGTCCCGCCGTGGGAAAGATGGCCGCTGATGAGCCGCTCTGGCGATCTTCACCACAGTGGTGGAGATGGTCCACCTCAGAACGCGAGGGCAATTACTTCTCCAAGGTTCTTCTAAGTACACTATACTCTCTTTTCTCTCTCTAAGCCAAAGTTAAAGAAAAAATAGAAGATATAACCGAAAAAAGGTCGACTCTAAACATTAGGGCGCATCGAAGTACACTATACTCAATTCTCCCACACGAGACGACTATGGTCCCGAACCTCGACCCAAGCTGCGCCACCGGTCATGGTTCATACCCCCGGCCTGACAGCCCCACCTCGACCCGTGTTCCTCTGACTACGGGGGAACACGGGTCCAGGTCCTTACGCTCTACGCGGAAGTCAGGCGACGATCGCGAGCCTTCCTGGTCCGCGGTCGGAATTTCGTGATTTCATGATAGACAATGCCCTGCCTCGCGAGCCACGCATGGGCATCGCGAAACGACCAGGCCTGCAGCGAGCCGAGCATCCGGCCATGCACATCGAGGTAGAAGTATTCCGTCATCGGGTCACCACACCTGGGGTGGTGATCCAGATCAGCAGCGCCACCGAGACCACGATGGCGAGGATGCCGAGCGCGGCCAGTTCCAGGGCTTTCTCGCTCTTGCGATAGCGGACGCCACGATCATAGCCGGCGCGATACGCATCAGAGCCGAGAACCCGCTGGCGATTGTGGATCGCGTCAGCATAGCCGTGTTCGAATGTACCTCGAAACATTGTCAATTTGCCCTCTTGAAATAAAGGTCGCGCTCCTTGCCCCCGAGTTGAGTGGCTGCGAGCCGGACCTGGTCCACGATCCACGGCAATGAACCGCGAACCCGAGCGAAAACCGCTCCAGTGATGATGTCGATGATGAGCCAGAGCGGCGCATCGTGAGCCTCGTCGAAGAGGCATAGGGACGAGCCCCGCGGTCTCGGCTCGGGTTCGCGGTTCGGGATCGGAGCCTCATGAGGCTTGCGATCGACGAAGTGCTCCGTCTGAAGCTCACCGCGAGCCATGGATCGCGAACCCTCCGAGATGTACTCGAGGTCCGAACGCTCCTGCTGGTTCGTGTAGAACTTGCGACCGGCCGGAATTTGGGGGCGGGTTTGGCATTTGGGGTTCGTGGTTTCGAGGATCATTTCGAAACGGCGTCCTTCGCGCTATTTTTGGTTTGAGGTTCGCGTCAATGATGTGACGCGCGGTTAGATCGCCTACCCCTGATTGCAGAGGTAGGCATTGCTCCCCCGTAGGGGAGCCTCGGGCTTAGCCGGCCATCGCCATCGGCTGCGCCTCGGCCGCTGCGGCGTTGGCAATCATGGCGGTCAGGGTCTCGTGCATCAGAGCCATGTCCTCGACACCGATCCGCGTCAGGATGTGAGCGGCGACCGTCATCAAGTCATCGCGGCTTGCATCTATCAGCGCGCCGATTACGGCTTGCGCTGGAGTGCGTTCCGGCTGTTGGGCTGCACTGGCTTGTGCATCGGCTTCGGCTTCCGTCACCTTGGCCTTGTCGGCTTCGGCTTCAGCCGCCTTTGCAGCATCGGCTTCGGCCTTTGCGGCCTTGTCCGCTTCCCGCTTTGCAGCGGCTTCGGCGGGGGAGAGATTGCATACCTTGTCGTAGTCGTTCTTCGACGACACTTCCAAGGCGCTCATGTGAGCGTTGATGGACAGGAGGACGGTCGACATTGCCTCGTCCATCGGCATGGCCCGGATTTCATCCCATGACCGATTACCAAGCAGCGTGTTCCGCGCCTTGTCAGCCATGGAATACATGTTCTGGAATGTCTTCGACGGCTTGCCGCCCTTGCCGAAGACGGCTTCGATTAGCTTCTTCTTATCGACCGACTTGGCGATTGCGAGAAGTGCAAGGCCCATGTACCGCTTCCATGCGGCCTTCTCGCCGTTGCCCTGTGCATCGACGTCCATATCCATGATACGGGCGATAACAGTCGAAGTCTGATAGCCAGCGACCTTAGCCGCTTCGAGAACCTGCGTCATTTCCGTTTCCCTTTCCGTTTCCCCCGTGGGGAAGAGTTGCCGTTCCCCCATGGGGGAGAGTTGAACCATCCCCCATGGGGGAGGCTTGGAGTGAGGACGCACCTCACCCGCAAGCCCGTGACCCGAAGGCCACTTGCCTCGTTGACCTCGTCGATCAACTGTCCCCAATCTAATGCACGACCATGTGGAAGTGAACCGGAAGGGTACCACCTAATTATCTGATATTATTGAGCTATTTGGCCTTAATGG
This sequence comes from Neorhizobium vignae, assembly GCF_000732195.1. Classification (GTDB taxonomy): domain Bacteria; phylum Pseudomonadota; class Alphaproteobacteria; order Rhizobiales; family Rhizobiaceae; genus Neorhizobium; species Neorhizobium vignae. The sequence goes on along the minus strand of NZ_JNNU01000004.1, from coordinate 4,978 downwards.
GGTCAGAAAAACTCCGGGAAATTTTTGAGTTTTCCGACTGCTATCATAGGCCTCCGAGCCGCGTTTCTGATGCCCAGAACATAGTTGCACGACCGATTTCGACGCCAGATCGAATTCTCAGAAGTATAGTGTACTCGCGCAACTTGACCGTGACGAAAATTCAGAGCAGAACTTCGCGCAAGTTGAGCTATTGAATTTTGAGCCGTTTTCAGCATCATGACCATCGAACTGGACAACCTATTTGGTCAATGCCTGCCCGCAGGCAAACCGATCGAAACTCTTGAGTTCGTCCACAAGCCGAATTCCCTGCAGGAATTCGGAGACGAACAGTTCGAAGGGTTAAGAAAATATCTCGAAAGTGCTGAATCTCTTGCCATCCCCAGGACGCTCCACGAGCAAATCGTCATTCTCTGGGTCATGGGTGCGACTGGAGAGATCTACGTCGCGTTCGAGGAACTAATCGACGCAACAACAGGTCAATACTTGATGCCATATTTCCGATCTAACCCTGTAACCTCGCTCTTGAAGGACGAGATAAACGGGGGGCGGATCGGACGCCTGGGGCATCCTTCTTTATTGAGTGGCGACCGCTTAGCGCGAATTGGGGGTGAGATTCGCTTCCGACCAACCGACGACGACGGGTTTCTTTGGAAAATCAACCGTGGGTCAGGCCGATATGGAATACGCCCTCATCAAACCGACGCACATTTGGTTGCCGTTCACTCGTTATTCGTGACTAAGGGACTACATATTGGCATTGAATAGGTCTAAAGTAGCCTCGAAGGTGACTTAGGATGGATTTAGTTAACGCATCTCCCAAAGAGCTCGTCTCGATTTCGCAGCTAATCCTGAAGGATGACTCTGCATTGGCTGAGTTCCTTGGCTCGATTGAAGCCGCTTTGAAGGGGCACCCCTTGGATGGAGGCGCCTTCAGGGACGAACTGTTTATGTTCGGAGTGCGGCTCTCGAAGTACGGCGTTCTCAGCGCAGCGGGTCCAGGTAGAGTTAGCCATGTCCTGGCGGGACTGAGCAATGACATCATATCGGTGTTTCTTGAAGGCGTAGAGAACTCGTTGGCAGAACAAATACGACGCGAGCTGGCCATTGCAGCCAAGGTTGGCCAATCAGTCAAAGTGCATAGTGATGCGCTAACTCTCGCGATACTCGCTCAAGCACCAAAGACGTTCGTTGGGGAGGCCACATTGTTGGCTCGGAAAGAGGCCGAGCTCCGAGCTCAGTATATCAACAAGAGAACAAGATTTTGGCGTCTTAACCGAAAAAACAAATCAGGTAAGCGCCGGTATAGTAAAAAATTCGCCGAGAAAGTAGCTGAGGCGATAGTGGCCAACGGGCTTTTCCTCGAAGTACAGTATCCAACACAAGAGGAAGGTACACCGGACAAATCCGATTTGAAGGGTTTGACTGGGTAAGGGGCCTTACGGCCCTTTCTCACACACCAACACCCAGATAATAGAGCTCGTTGTTGCCCCTGATATCGATCTGGAAAGGCATGTTTCCGGCCAGTTCCTTCATCAATTTCGCGAATTTCGTGATGTTCACGCGGTTCGATGAACCCGTCGCCAGCATGAACTGCCAATAGTGGGTATGCATCTCTGCCATCGAGATCTGATGCTCGGCTCCCCACTTCAGAGTCGTGCCAGGCGACGTCAACGTCGCCGTCTCCGGTGTCGTCATGCAGTGGAACTAGGACAATGGCACCAAGGGTATCCGGGAATGCAATGATCGCTGGCGAGGCTCCGACGATCGATCACTACAAGCTGGCGTTCGTGCTCATCTCGACGCCGTCGCCGCCCAACGGCAATACCATAATCGCCTGACAATCGTCAGCTACGAGGGCAGCACCTAGCCACAAGGGGCCGCCGAGGCGGCGGCCTACATCGCATGGCGGGATGCTGCATTGGACTACATGTTCGAGCAGCTTGCCGCAGTCGGGCCGGGGAGATCGCGCCGCCGACCAGCGAGGAGTTCATCGGCGGCATCACGCCGATCGTGGCCGAACTCGTAAAAGAGCTGCTGCCGATGCAGGGGGCCTGCGCCGGTCCGCCAGGATGCAGGCCCTCAACCCGACGCAGCACAGCAGGTTCAGAAAAGAAGAGGGCTCGACCCGTTTTCCCCGTTCGAGCCCTCAATAGTCTCTTGGCGGTGGGAACATCGCACAACCTATAAGATAGCGCATCACCCAAACGGTAGACCGTGTGAGCTAGTCTCACGCCGCGATGCGCTTCGCTGACTCAACCTCAAAGGACATCACCATGAGCGTCATCACTGCCGCGCAAATCCGCGCGGCTGCAAAATCGCGTGTCAACGAAGGCAATATGAACTCGGTCCTGGTCGCGCTCGAGGAGTTTGGGCTGGGGCTGGGCCTGAACCGGCCGCACCGGGTCGCGCACTATCTCGCGCAGCTGATGCACGAGAGCGGCGCCTTCCGCTTTGACCAGGAGATCTGGGGACCCACGGCGGCGCAGGCTAGGTATGACGCCCGCACCGATCTCGGCAACACGCCGGCAGCCGATGGCGACGGCTACCTCTACCGCGGCCGCGCCGGCATTCAAATCACCGGCAAGGCGAACTATGAGGCCTTCCGCGACTGGTGCCGGCAGAAGGGTTTCAATCCGCCTGACTTCGTTGCGCAGCCGGATCTCGCTCGTCCTGCTCGGCTACAAGCCGACTGAGACGGACATCCGGCGCTATGAGTCCGAACGCGGCCTCGATATCGATGGCGACGTGGGGCCGAAGACTCGAGCGGCCTTGCACAAGGATCTCCTCGCTCTCTCGGGGGCGTCGGTGCAGATGGCAGCCTTCTCCGCCTCGGCGGTCACCGAAGAGAAGGCCGTGGTGCCGGTCGCCGTCGAGACGCAGGTAAAGCGCAAGTTCAACATCTTCGGCCTCTTTGGCGGCGGTGGCTCGTTCGGCGGCCTTGGCCTCGCGGCCTTCGCTGGCATGGACTGGCAGGTCGTGGCGGTGCTCGCCATTGTCATCCTGTTGACGCTGATCCTCGGCCTCCTGCTTCAGAACTCCATCGTCTCGGCACTCGGAAAGATTCGTACGGCGGTTGAGGCATGATCACCGACAAGATCAGCATGGCGATCGGCGCGGCCGGTGGGCTGGCGCTCGGCTTCGCCGTCTTCACTACCATCAATGCCGTCTGGTGGCTCCCTGACGCCAAGGAGGAGGCGCGCGCCGTCGAGCGCGCCACCATGCAGGCAGCAACCGACAAAGCTATAGGAGAACTGAGCAATGAAGCTGACAAGGCTCGCTTTAACCGTCGCATGTGCCGTGAGCGCGGCGGCATGTACCTCAACTCAACAGGTCGGTGCCTCGAAGGGGCAACTGTCCCACACGGCTAGGGCAATCGTTGGGACCTCACTGATCGGTGCCAAAGGCGCAACATCAGTTGACCAAGAGGCAATCGACGACACTGTCGCGGGCGTCTGCGGGACTGGTGTCTGGACGCCGGGGGAATGCCTGGCGCATGACCAGAAGACGGCGAAGCGGCGCGGGTGAAATTCACACTTAGAACGAGGCCCTTAAGAGAATGCCTGTATTGTTGCACAGAGTATCCGTGGAGTCGCACCTCAATCGTAGTCTGCGAATACGGAAGTGCCTGGGACGCCGACGCTTGGTTAGACAGAGCGTGAAAGGGGAAACGAGAAATGGTGACGCGTCCTAACCCGAATTTTGGGCCTGCCTACGCTCAATGCTTGTGGCTCCTTCTTTTCGTCGTCATTGCTAATGCGCTGGTGGGATTGTTCATCTCAGCATTGGCACAAGACGTCTGCACCATCGCTCGGTCGGATTTCCGATTGATCTGGCCGCCAAACGAGTCCTTTGTATCCGCCAGTGATCTCACTAACAGGCACATCTGTACCACCGCTATTGTGCGGGCGACCTTGGGGCTTACATTATTTCTTTGGCTATTAATCGCATTATATAAAACGGGTCGACATTTAACTCCCCATTTCGATCCCAGAATGTTCGGTATAGTGGTTGCTTTAGCTATTGGAAGTTACTGGGCGTCCGGACTGCCTGTCGTTGAAGGTATAAGTTATCGCCGGATCAGCCTGAATGATTGGTGGTGGGTCGGCTTCATAAAGAGCTGCATAACTATCGTGGGATTCTACCTGAGTTCCTTTTTGACAATTTACGTTATCCTTTGCGCGGGTCGGAAATATTTCTGACAGCATGCGCATTGACTGCCCGTCAAACGCTCCGGTCCCAAGGACACCCCAGACCGGGCCTCCAGTGTGTTGCCAACATCAGAACGCAGATAGAGATGCCTAACGCTATTCCGCTGAGCCTGAGGCAGCTGCGCGGTTCTGCAAACTCATCCAAGGCATCCGCGGGCGATGATCCAGCTTCCCAGTGAGGCACGCCGCGGCAGAAGTGCCGTGCCGCGCCTTTTCCACACGGGGGTAACCCCGAGACATCAAAGAGCAGATGGCAAGTTTGACTGAACCGCAGGATGAGAGGGGCCGCTCGGAGTTCGGCATTTTGGAAACGTCATTACTCCAGCGATGCCAATGCTCGCAATGACCGCGAAGTTCGCAACGTATGGGACGATGCGTCTCCTTGGTGGAGCCTTTCTGCGCGGGGCAACTGGCCACGGTCCGTATGGACCCTCATCGTTGCTGGTGTAGTAAATCAGTCCAATCACCATATGCAGCAACACCGATAACGTAGCCATGGACAACCAAAGAAGACCGCTGGTTAGATAGCTCGCGCCGCAAGTTGAAAATGTACCAGCAATATCAATATCCGTGGCAGCAAGATAGATTCTCCTTACTGGATAAAACGCAACCATCGAAACGGCCAAGTAATAAACGCCTACGGCCTTGTCCCTCCAAATGCTCATTGTTATCGATCCATTTGCACCTCTACCGATGCGGAATTAGCTTTAAAACCGCGCGGATCAGATCGCTCCGTGTTGCCTGTCCAGGGTGCCGAGCTCCAGTTGCGG
>NZ_JNNU01000003.1 GCF_000732195.1 Neorhizobium vignae | reverse complement strand
ACGGAGCGCCGTTGCGCAAGGCACCGGGTTTGCGAGCGAGGACAGGAACATAGTGCCAGGGATCATAGACGGTCTCGCCACGGCCGAAGCTGCGCTGATGTTCCGCAACCGTCACACCATCCTGCTTGATGACGATCCGGTCCGCATAGGCATGAACCTCGACGGGGCGGCCGACGGCAGTCGACAGGACCGAGTATTTGTTGTTGTCGAAGCGGACAGTGCAGGTCTTCGACACCGAGGCCGGAACGCTGTGGAAACCATCGAATGGGCCAACGTAATGCACAAGGCACCCACGCTCGGCTTCGAACATCTGCCAGATCGTCTGCGCCGTCTGTTCGGGATGGCTATGGGCCTTGGCATAGGCAACGCATTTGTCGAGCAGCCAGACATTCAGTTCCTCCAGGCTTTTGACCCTGAGGCGTGGCGTGAAGAACCGCTCACGCACGAGGCCGACCTGGTTCTCGACCTGTCCTTTCTCCCAGCCGGATGCTGGCGTGCACGCTACGGGGTGGACGAGATAATGGCTGCACATCTGCAGGAAGCGGCGATTGTAGAGCCGCTCCTTGCCGATAAAGACGGCCTCGACCGCCGTCTTCATGTTGTCGTAGATGCCGCGCGTGCAGGTGCCACGGAAGAAGTCGAAGGCCTTGTCGTGCGCGTCGAAAACCATCTCCTGGCTCTCACGCATATAGGCCCGCGCGAACATCATCCGGCTGTGGCAGAGCCGGACATGAGCGACCTTCACCGTCGTCGTCACGCCCTGGATCAGGACGATCTCATGGCTCCAGTCGAACTGATAGGCCTCGCCGGGCGCATAGTAGAGCGGCACATAGGCCTCGGCCGTCACGGCACCCCGGTCCTTCGACCATCCCTTCGCATAGCGCCGGATCGCATCGTAGCTGCCGTCGTAACCCAGCGCTCGAAGCTCTTCGTAAATCCGGATCAGCGTCAGCCGTTCACGAGAGGGCTTGCCTTCGTTCGCAGTCAGGAAGCGCTCGATCTGAGCCTTCCAGGCCCCGGTCTTCGGAAGCGGCTGCCGTTCGCGCTCATAGGAAAAGTCCGTCTCATCAGATCGCAGTATCTTGCGGACCGTGTTGCGGGAGACATGCAGCTCCCGGACGATCTTCTTCACCGACCAGCCCTGAACATGGAAGGCTCGACGAACACGCGCAATCGTATCCACTCGCTTCAACTCCCCCTCCATCCGCCTGCAAAAGACGGATGGTCAGACGAAACAGGTAGGGGGTCAAAATTGGACGCCGGTCACCCCGCCAGAGGGGTCAATATTCCACGCCGAAACACAGGGATTACTGACAACCAATCCGGATGGATTTCCGGTGTCCGGATGACCGAGACTGTCAACGGGAAAGAGTGCGACGGCATCGGTGCTGTTTTTCGTTGGAATGTTCCAAAGTCCCTTTCTTCCGACTGTGACAATGCTAAAGTTTTAATCGGCGTTATCGCTCAGGTCGACCGGGGGACGAATGAAGGCTTTTATAACAAAGGCCGCGGCGGCGGCGATCGTCGTATTTGCCCGTGCGGTCACGGCGGTTCGCGCCATCTGGCCCGAGGAGGGCCTGCCCACCCGCCCTTGCGTTTATTTCGCCAACCATTCCAGCCATGGTGACTTCGTTCTGGTCTGGACGGTATTGCCGCCAAGGCTCCGTCGTCAGGCTCGTCCGGTTGCCGGTGCTGAATACTGGCTGAAATCGCGCCTCAACCGCTTTATTGGCCGAGACGTCTTCAATGCGGTTCTGATCGCCAGGGAGCGAGACCAGCGGACAGAGGATCCCGTCACGCAAATGGCCGCGGCGATCGACGCCGGATCATCCCTGATCCTCTTTCCGGAAGGCACGCGCAACCAGTCCGAGGCCCCTCTTCTTCCGTTCAAAAGCGGCATTTTTCATCTGGCAGCAGCCCGACCTCACATAGATCTCGTTCCAGTCTGGATCAACAATCTCAACCGGGTCATGCCAAAGGGAGAGATCGTCCCTATACCGCTGATCTGCACCGTCACCTTCGGCAGCGCCCTGCGTTTGGCTCCGGATGAGGCCAAGGACGCCTTCCTTGAGCGCATGCAGACGGCTCTTCTAGCGTTATCCCCCAAGCCTGCAGGGAGTGGTGAATGAGTGCCGCGAGTTCCGATCTATTGACGCTGGTGGCCGGTATCTTCGGCGTGCTTATTCTTGCATCGACGATTGGCTACATGCTGCAGCAGCGCCTCTCGCCAAACGGTTCGAACGCGGCGATCGAAAACCTCAACGCCCGGATCAAGGCCTGGTGGATCATGGTTATCCTGATCGGCATCGCTTTCGTGGCGGGCCGCATCGGGGTTCTCGTTCTATTCGGCTTTTGCTCTTTTGCCGCGCTCCGGGAATTTGTGACCCTCATCAATACCCGCAGGGCCGATCACTGGGCACTGGCCGCCGCCTTCTTCATCGTGGTGCCGCTTCAGTACTATCTGCTCTGGGCGGAGCAATACGGCATCTTCTCGATCTTCATTCCGGTCTATGCGTTCCTGCTGATGCCGATCATATCGGTGCTCAGGGGCGATACGGAGCGTTTTCTGATCCGCATTGCGGAGGTGCAATGGGCGTTGATGATCTGCGTCTTCTGCGCCTCGCACGTCCCGGCACTGCTGACCTTGAACATACCGGGCTATGACGGCCGCAACGTACTGTTGATCGCCTTCCTGGTGATCGTCGTCCAGCTGAGCGACGTGCTGCAATATGTCTGGGGCAAACTGTTCGGGCGCACCAAGATCGCACCGAAACTGTCGCCGTCCAAAACAGTCGAGGGCTTCGTCGGCGGCGTCATCAGCGCCACTCTGATCGGTGCTGCCCTCTGGTGGATAACCCCATTCACGCCTGTTCAGGCAGGGCTCCTCGCCTTCATCATTACGCTGATGGGCTTCTTCGGCGGCCTTGTAATGTCGGCGATCAAAAGGGATCGCGGCATCAAGGACTGGGGCAATCTCATCGAAGGCCATGGCGGCCTGATCGACAGGCTCGACTCCGTCGTGTTCTCGGCACCGATCTTCTTCCATATCGTGCGCTACTGGTGGTCGCTGTGACGCCGGATGCGCTGAGAGGGATTGCACGCAGCGGGACGGTGCATGTGCTGTTCGCTTTTCTTGCCATGGGCGGCTGGGCCGTCTTTGCCAATCGCGCCTATCCAATGCCGAGACCGCTCTATTCCGGTCTGGTGCAGGGCGTGATGTCCGCCTGCCTGACACTCTTCCTGAAGTCGGTGATCGACAGGCTTTCGAAGCGCTTTGACGGCCCGACGCAGTTGTGGGCACCGCCGCTGATTGCCTGCCTCGGCTCGACTGCGGTTCTCGTCGCGATCCATGCGGCAAGCGGCACGCCGGAAATCCTCAAGACCGTCGCGGTTCCGCTCCTGGTATCGACAAGCTACGCCGCGATCTACAATTATTCGATCTCAGCAGGACGAGGGGCCGGGACATGACCGAAACAGGCGACAGGCGGCCGCTGGCAAGCCGCAACACCCGCTGGGCAGGCTCGATCGCGCGATGGATGGCGTCGAAAACCATCACCCCCAACCAGATATCGCAGGCGAGCATGGTCGCGGCAGCCCTTGCCGGTGGCGCCTTCTACATCGCGGGACAGACGGTCGGTTGGTCCCGCATCGCCTGCCTGCTCGTGGCCGTGCTTTGCTGCCAGGGCCGGCTGCTTTGCAATCTGTTCGACGGCATGGTCGCCGTCGAAGGCGGAAAGGGAGAGCCGGACGGCCCGTTCTGGAACGAATTCCCGGACCGCATCGCCGACCTGCTGATCTTCGCGGGCATCGGATATGGGATCGGCATGCCCGGCCTCGGCTGGGCCGCCGGCGCTTTTGCCGTATTGACGGCTTATGTCAGGGAGCTCGGCCGGGCCACCGACAATCCGAGTGATTTCTCCGGCCCGATGGCAAAGCAGCACCGGATGGCAACGATCACCGCAGCAGGATTGATATCCGTGCTTGAGCCGTTGTGGGGCGGCTACAATCAGATCCTGATGATTGGTCTCGGTATCATCGCGCTCGGCGCAGCCTTTACCGCATTCCGCCGTTCAAGGACGTTGATCATACGCCTCAAGACCCTCTGAAAGGGTCTTGGAGCAGGCAATCGCGTAAACGGCCAAAGTCGCTTAGTTGAAGCCGAGCCGAAGATTTCGGCCTGCGCGATATCAAGCACAGGATGCCAGTTCAGGTCGTGCTGATCTGAAGGGCAACCACCGGCTTCGCGAGCCCCGTCTTGCCATTGGTCCGCTGGTAAGGTTTCGCGAAATGCCGCTCGAGCTTCGCGCCCAAGGCAGAGATCGACCAGCAGAGAGCAAAATACACCACAAGAATGGCGCCGTAGACCAGATAGGCCGGGCTTCCTCCGCGCGCGATGGTCGTCTGCTCGATCAGGATCTGCGCCGAGCGCAGCAGTTCGTTGACACCGAGGACCGCGCCGAGAGAACTCGCCTGGGTGAGGCTGGTGACGAGGCTGACATAAGGGGGCAGAATGACAGGCATCGCCTGCGGGACGATGACCAGGAATAGCCCTTTCCAGCCGCGAAGGCCGGATGACAGGGCGGCTTCCCGCTGGCCGCTCGGCACGGACATCAGGCCGGCGCGAATAATATGCGCACCGTTCGCCCCACCCCAGACCGACACGCTGAGCGCGCTCGACCAGAACGGATTGAACGACAGGCCCGCGTGCGGCAGCACGAAATAGACCATCAGCACCGTGACCATCAGCGGAATGTCGCGAAGGCATTCGACGAGAGCGTAGACAGGCCGCCTCAACCACCACGTTTGAGCGGAGAGACCGGCTGCGAACGCCACCGCGAAGAATGTACCGCCCGCGATCATGACCGACGAGAGAAACAGGGTATTGAGGAGGCCCTCCAACAGGAAGGACTGAAATTCCAGAAGCAGCATCGTTTACCTCCCGCCGAAAGGTCGGCTGAGACGTCGTTCGACCATGTAGCCGAGGCCGGAAATGGTGAAGACGCAGATTAGATAAATCACGCAAATCGAAGCGAACATCTCGATCGCCCGGAAATCGTAGGCGATCCGGTCGACGGCGACAAAAGTAAGCTCCACCAGGCCGATCGCCTGCAGGTAGGCGGAATTCTTCACCGTAGCCACGATCGTATTCATCGCCGATGGCAGAGCGGCACGGGTCGCCAGAGGCAGCACGATGAATACCGAATGTTGCCAGCGCTTGAGGCCGAGCGACGCCGACGCGTCATGCATTCCCCTGCCGACAGCCGCGAGACCCGCCCGGAAATTTTCGATCTGAAAGGCACTTGCCCAGGCCGTGAGAGCAATGACTCCGGACCAGAAGATGCTGAAGCGCAACCCCAGGCTCGGAAGGCCATAGAAGATGAAGAAGATCTGCACGAGGTAGGGCGTGCCGCGAATGAATTCGACATAGGCCGTGACAGCATATTGCAGCGGCTTGATCCCGCTTGTCCGCAAAACCGCGCCTAACAGGCCGATAAGGCAGGACAGGAATATTGCGAGAAAGCTGACGATCAGCGTCATTTTGAGGCCGGTCATCAGGTCCGGCAGGGCCTCGAGAATATAAGCAAAATCCATGGCCGTCATCCTGCTCGAAAATACCGGTGCACACGGGGGTCCTGACGGTTTCAAACGTCAGGACCGGATTGGTTCACTTTGCAGCCGGCGGGTCGGTTTCGAAGGATCTTACCATTTCCGCCGCGACGACCGGATCCTTGACGAAGGTCGGCACCGTCTTTGAGTAGAATTTCTCGGTCTTCAGCTTCTTGACCACACCATTGACGAAAGCCTTGAGTTCGTCTTCACCCTTGCGGACGCCGACGCCATTGAAGCCGAGATCGACGGGCTCTTCCAGCGTGCGGAATTCAGGATAGTTGGCCGCAAGCGTCGCGATCGTGATCGCATCTCCAACATATCCGTCGGCGCGGCCCTGCTGCAGAGCCTGCAGATTGTCCGCATTGGTGTTGAGCTGGACGAATTCCAGGCTCGGGATGCGTTCCTTCAGCCACTTGAGCTGCGAGCCGCCCTTGATGATGAGCATGGACTTGCCGTCGAGGTCAGCCAGTTTCTGAACCTTGCTGTCCTTCGGCACGATCACCCGGCTGCTGCCCCAGTAATAGATATCGGAATAGTCGATCACCTGTTCACGCGACGGCGTCTTGCCGAGCGTCGCAATGATCAGGTCGATCTTCCCGCCCGTCAGGGAGGGAATGCGGGCGTCCGTCGCCACGCAGCTCAGTTCCGCCTTTTCGGCTGCCCCGAAGGCTGCAATGCCGATCTGCTTCGCCATCTCGATCTCGATGCCGGCCGGCTTGCCGTCGGTGCCGGATGCCCCGAACGGAGGAGAATCGCATTTGACGCCGATGCGGATTACGCCGGCATCCTTGATCGTCTTGGGCAGGGCCTGAGCCGAAGCAGGCAGCGCCGGAAGCGCAAGGACGGCAAGAGTGCCGAGAGCTACAGCCGTGCGGCGCAGCATGCTGATGGATGTGTACATGACAGTCGTTCCCTTTGTTTCATTGTTTTGCCCACCGAACGTTTGCCCGTCCGTATGCTTTTTGCCGCAACCGGTCCGGATGCAGAAAATCAGACCTGCTAGTGCAGTATCTGGCTGAGAAACGCCTTGGTCCGGCTTTCCTTCGGATTGCTGAAGAACTCCCCCGGAGGCGCGGTTTCGACGATCCTGCCCGCGTCCATGAACACCACTCTATCCGCCACCTGCCGCGCGAAACCCATTTCATGTGTGACGCACACCATGGTCATGCCGTCGTTCGCCAGCTGCGCCATCGTGTCCAGCACCTCGCGCACGAGTTCCGGATCGAGTGCCGAGGTCGGTTCGTCGAACAGCATGATCTTCGGGTTCATGCAGAGCGATCGGGCGATCGCCGCGCGCTGCTGCTGTCCGCCGGACAACTGGCTTGGATAGAAATCGGCTTTATCCGGAATTCGCACCCGTTCCAGATAGGCGCGCGCCACAGCCTCAGCATCCTTTCTCGCAACGCCCTTTACCCAGCGGGGAGCCAGCGTGCAGTTCTCGAGCACGGTGAGATGCGGATAGAGATTGAAGTTCTGAAACACCATGCCGACGTCCTGCCGGACACGGTCGATGACCTTCTTGTTGTCCGTCAGCTCCGTGCCGTTGACGATGATGCGGCCCTTCTGGTGCTTTTCCAGGTAATTGATGCAACGGATCATGGTGGACTTGCCGGACCCCGAGGGACCGCAAACGACCACCTTTTCACCACACCTGACGGTGAGGTTGACGCCGTGCAGCACCTGGAGGATGGAGAACCATTTGTCGACGCCGGACAATTCGACGGCAATTTCCGGATCAACCATCTCCGAAGTCTTCCCATTCGCTGTCATCTGCAATCTCCTCCCTGCAGCTCAGCTTACGATGCCAAGGCCTGGCTTTTCTGCGCGAAACGGGCCGGCCGGAAATTTGCAAGCAGAGGGCTCACCTCCCCGGTCACGATTTCGCGCGCGATGAGCTCACCGGTAATCAGGCCCAGTGTCGCGCCGCTATGGCTGAAGGCGACGAAATAACCCGGAATGCCCTCGAGCGGACCGATCACCGGTTCCCCATCACCCGGCACAGGCTTCGGCCCGCAGTGATAGCTTTCCAATTCGAGTGTAGGATTGCCCTCGAGCACGTTCGAGGCTTCCGAAAGAAGACGACGAAGCGTCTCTTCCTTGACCTCGTAAGTCCCATCGGAGCCACGATTGAGTTCTTCCTCCGACCATGCGGAATCGCAGACGACCGCGCCGTCCCGCGTCGGTCGCAACGCTACGTTCGGCGTATTGAGAACCGCGCGAACTGCAGGGCCGAAAGGCTTCGATTTGACAAGGAGTGCGATCGGGGTTCCGTCGGCAATGGCATGGCCCGCCTGTTTTACCATGTCAGGTACGGCCGCACCGGTGGCGACGAGAACTGCGTCCGCCTTTATATACGTACCATTCGCCGTCGAGACCCCGGCTGTCCGACCACCCTTGATGTCGACGCTTGCCTTTCCTGCATGGGCCACGGCCTGGCCGCCGAGTGCCTTGAACTCCTGGAGGAGGATATCGATCAGGGAAGGCAGATCCACCCAGCCCTCACCGGGATTGAAAATCGCGCCCTGAGAAGAAATCGCGGCCACGTTGATGCCGGGCGTGACCTTCACCACTTCTGCTGCAGCGAGAAGTTGGCAATCATAACCGATCGCCTGTTCGTGGGCGCAGGTTTCCGCAATCCGGTTCGACGCGTCGTCCGCATCCCATGTCAAACCGCCCTCGAAGCGCAGCCATGCAGCGCCTTCATTGCGGCTTGCCAGCGTCCGGTAGCGATCGATCCCGATGACCCGAAGACGGTGATATGCGGCGGAACGGAAACGCGCCGAGTTGAGCCATGCCAGGGATCGGCCGGACGCCCCGCTGGCGAACGCCCCTTCCGTGACCAGGGTGACGTGTGCGCCGAGTCGGGCCAGATGAACCGCCGAGGAAACACCGAAAATACCGCCACCGATGACGACAATCCGCTGGCTGGAGGATGAGGTTGTCAACTGCATGTTCCTTCGTCTTTGACTATCGTAGGGCCTTCGTCCATCGGCGGCGCAAAAGCATCGATATTTCCAATGAGACCGGTATCAAGCGTATTTGAGACCGGTCTCACATGTCAATGTGTGATTTTCTTGACGCCGTTTTTTTCTCAGCCTATGTCACGGACCTATGATGAAGAGAACGACGTCAAAGCGGCTTGTCACCATCTCGGACGTTGCGCAGAGCGCAGGTGTATCCAAGGCAACCGCCGCACGCGTTCTCGGCAGCTACGGTACGGCAAGCCCTGTCGTGAAGGAGAAGGTTCGCGAAGCCGCAAAGAGGCTCGGCTATCAGGCCAACGAGCTTGCGCGCAGCATGACGACCGGAAAGTCGAAGACGATCGGGGTCATCGTCGGCGATATCGAAAACCCGTATTTCGGTCAGGCCGTGCGCGGAATCAGCGATGCGGCGCACGCTGCCGGCTTCGATGTTATTCTCTCCAATTCCGGCGAGGATGCAGCCAAGGAAAAGGCGGCCGTACGCGTCCTGCTGGGCAAGCGCGTGGATGGATTGATCGTTACTCCGGCCTCTGTATATGAGACACAGCATCTGCACGAGATTCAGCGATCCGGCCGACCTCTCGTCCTTCTGGACCGGACCATCCCGGATCTTGCGGTCGATGCCGTCGTTACGGACGACCGGCAGGCTGCCGAGGCCGCTACCCGAGCGCTGATCGAAGCCGGCCATCGCCGCATCGCCTACATCTCAGCCACGGAAGCGGACGACCCGATCTACCGGGGACCACACCAGATCAATCTGAGCACGGTGATGGAGAGAATAGAAGGCGTTGTCGCGGCAAGCCGGTCTGCCGGTATCGAGAATCCGGAGCGCTATATCCGGCTCGGTGCCAACCGCCGCGGCGAGGGTGACAAGATCATTTCCGAGTTGCTTCAGGGCGCCGACAGGCCGACTGCCATACTCGCTTCGGATAACGTGGTGGCGCTTGAAGTGTTCAAGACCCTTCGCAGACTGGGCATGTCCATCCCTCAAGACCTGTCGCTGATCGCTTTCCACGATGCCGACTGGACAAGCGTGACCAGCCCGCCGATTACGGTGATTGCCCAGCCAGTCTACGACCTCGGCTTCGAAAGCGCGCAAATCCTCGTCCGGCGCATTACCGGCAGCGGTGATGCGCCACGCTGCCGGGTACTTGCGACCACCCTCATCAAGCGGCAATCGATAGGGGCTCCGCCTGAGATTCAGGAGAGCCCCGCCGTTCTTCAGAACAATGCCGCTAAAATCGGTTGATGCACGTTTGAATTGGCGTTGATTTCAACCCTATCGTCGGGGCCTAAGCGCGTCGCCGTAGACGAAGATTCCACCCTGGCGAGCTACAGGGCCGAACTCGTCGAACGTTGTCACCGGCGTCAAACGGCCTCGATGCGGGCCCTGCGCCAAGCCTCGAACCGCTCGAGCGTTTCCTTGTTTGGCGGATAGACACCAAGTGTCGGCTTGCCCGCCTCGATCTCCAGCTTCAGGAACTCTTCCTGTTCCTCCATTGCGACGGCCTCGTCAGCGATCTCGTACACATATTCCCGGGGAATGACGATGACGGCCTCGCTGTCGCCGAAGATGATGTCGTCTGGATAAACCGCGACACCGCCGCAGGCGATCGGCTGGTTCATATCGGAAGCATGGTGGGCAACCAGATTGGCCGGAGCTGCCGGTCCCATGCAATAGGTCGGGAGGGCCAATTGGGCGATATCGGCCGTATCGCGAACGCCGCCATCCAGTACAAGGCCAGCGCATCCGCGGTAGACAAGGCGCCGGGCCAGCATCGCGCCAATCCCGGCAATCTCCGCCAGCGAACGGCAATCGAACACGAGGACGTGCCCCTCGGGTATCGTGTCGATCGCCTTGCGCTGCTGGTTGGAGGGATCGGAACTGTAGGTCGAGCCGTCGATATCCTCCCGGGCGGGTATGTAGCGAACGGTGACGGCCGGGCCGATCATCGGTTTGTCGGCGCCGGCGAGCGGCCGCACGCCGCGAACCGCAGTGTTTCTGAGCCCACGTTTCAGCAGCAAGGTGCTGAGGGTCGCCGAATTTGTCCGCAGAAGCTTTGCGTAAACCGATGGGTCCAACGCCGCCATGATTAACCTCCGTTTGTCCGGCTGCGAGGTCTAGCATAACGACACGATAGTTCAACTGCGAATTTATTGTTTCTTATTTGGACGATGGATGAGCGCCACTGATAGCCTTCATCACCAAGGCAGCTCCGTCGAGGACCTCGCGCTTGATTGATCGAGCGCGCTCCGGCGTCGCCTCGCCGATGAACGGCACGCTGACGGTGGCGACCAGGCGTCCTGCAGAATCGAATATGGGAGCAGCGAAAGCTCGCAAGCCAAGGTTCGATTCCTGATTGTCCTCAGCACTTCCGCTGCGGCGAATTTCAGCGAGCGCCTCTTTCAGCGTCTCGGGATCGGTGATCGTATACGGGGTCCGGGCCTCCAGACCGCCGGCGCAATATGCCTCGATCTCGTGGTAGTCGGAAAAGGCCAGCGCAAGCTTGCCGGCAGCACCGACATGCTTGCGCGAACGACCGCCGACCTTAATGAACAAAGCGTAGTCGCCGGGGCTGGGGGCCGCAAATATCGTCATCATTTCATCGCCTTCGGGCGCCGCCAGCCTGAAGGATTCATAGATCCTGTCAGCTGCTGCCGCCAGAACCGGCCTCGCCGCCTCGATCAGCGTCACCCTATCCGCACCGGGCGAAATACGCCGCGCGAGCTGCACGAATTTCGGCCCCAGTTCGTAGGAAGCCCCGCCATTCACCCGAGCCACGAGCCCGTGCGCAGTCAGCGAATTAAGGATGCGATACACGGTCGAACGAGGCACTCCGAGCTGATCGACCAACGCACCGAGCGAAATACCGGTCTTCGCGTCAGCGACGGCTTCAAGCAGATGCGCCGTCTTCTCCACCACCGGAGAGCCATGCTTTGGTTCACTCATGAACTTCAAATTCCATATACGGATTACCGGCCTTGACTCAGTCAGATCGAACGAGCATGTTGGCATCGCAAGTGTCACATTTGACACTACGCACTTGCGGGAGGAAGTAAAGCCATTTGAGCGCGGGTTATTCCCCGGCCCCGGATGACTTTGAGGAAGAGATCGCCGCGACGCCTTATGCGGCTCGTTTGGATTTGGAGGAGGGCTTTCATGAAGAAGATTACGGCTATCCATGCGTTGAGCATGGGGCTTGCAATGTCGTTGGCGGCAAGCGCCGCAATTCCCGCTCGCGCGGCCACGGACAAGCTGACGGTCGTGGTGACGGATGAGCCGAAATCGCTCGATCCCTGCGACACGGACCTCTCGGGCAATTCACGCATTCTGCACAACAACATCACCGAAGCTCTCGTCAATCTCAGCCCCAAGGATGGTTCGGTCGTCCCGAGCCTCGCGACCAGCTGGCAGCAGGTCGATAGCCTGACCTGGGAGTTCAAGCTGCGCGAAGGCGTGACCTTCCACGACGGCAAGGCGTTCGATGCCAATGCGGTTATCGCGGCTCTGAAGCGGGCCCAGGACCCGGCGCTCGCCTGCGAAGTGGGACTCGCCACGCTGAAGGGCCTCAAACTCAAGGCAGAAGCGGTGAACCCGACGACCCTCCGCATAAAGACGGACGTCGTCGAGCCGATCCTCCCGAACAAGATGTCCGCCCTGGACATCGGTTCGCCGGCAACCCCGGGCGACGCCAAGACGCGCACGCCGGCCGGGACGGGACCTTACAAGCTGGTCGCGTGGACACCCGGCCAGTCCGTGGGTCTGGTGGCCTATGAAGGCTATTGGGGCGACAAGCCGGCAATTCCCAACGCGACGATCATCTGGCGCGCCGAGTCCGCGGTGCGCGCCGCGATGGTCGATACCGGCGAAGCGCAGATCGCCTATGAAATCGCACCCCAGGACGGCACCACCGGACAGGATCAGGCCTTCCCAAACGCCGAAACCTCGCTGTTGAGGATCGATGCGCAGATCGCGCCCCTCAACGACAAGCGCGTTCGCGAAGCACTCAACCTCGCGATCGACAGGGATGGTCTCATCGGAACGATCTTCCACAAGGACGCTCAAAAGGCGATGCAGGTCGTGCCACCGTCGGTCTTCGGCTTCAATCCGGACATTCCCGTCTGGACCTACGATCCGGAAAAGGCGAAGTCACTGCTTGCTGCAGCCAAGGCGGATGGCGTGCCGGTCGACAAGGAGATCGTCATCTACGGCCGCATCGGCATCTATCCGAACTCGTCCGAAAGCCTGGAGGCCGTTCAGGCCATGCTGGCGGATGCTGGCTTCAACGCCCGGCTTGAAATGCTCGAGACCAGCCCGTGGCTTAAGCGGCTGCTGAAGCCGTGGGACAAGGATCGCCAGCCTTCCATCCTGCAGACACAGATCGACAATGCCGAGGGCGATGCGGTGTTCACGCTGCCGAACCGCTTTACCACCGATGGCAACCAGTCGACCATCACGGACGCTGGTCTCGACAAGCTGATCGCCGATGGCTCGAAGGCAACCGGCGACGAGCGCAAGAGGCTGTTTCAACAGGCATTCAAGTACATCGCCGTCGATGCGGTCAACATCGCACCGCTCTTTCACATGGTCACGATCGCCCGTGTCGCCAAGAACGTGAACTATACGCCTGATGTGCAGGCCGGCAACGAGATCAAGCTGAAGTCGATCAGCTACCGTTGATCTGCCCGGCCGACGGCTTGTATGTCGCTTGAGGAGAGCGGATGTCCTTCACCTATTTCCTGAAACGTGCGGCCTTCGCGGCACTCGCGCTTGCGGCGCTGATGACATCCGCCTTCTTTCTCGTGCGGTTGACGGGCGATCCCGTCAATCTCTACCTGCCCGTCGATGCATCGGATGCGGCACGTGAAGCCATGCGCATCCGTCTTGGGCTCGATCGCTCGCTCCTGCTCCAGCTCTTCGATTGGGCTTGGGATATTCTCAGCCTCGATTTCGGAATGTCTCTCTGGCACAACCGCCCGGCCATGGACGTGGTGCTGGAGGCGCTGCCGAACACGCTCGCACTTGGCGCCATCGCGTTGGCTCTGGCCTTCACAGCCGCGATCGTCATGGGATCCATTGCTGCCGTGAATGCCGGTGGCTGGATCGACCGGGGCGTCAATGTCCTGTCGCAGGCAGCCGCAAGCGTGCCGGATTTCTGGCTTGGCCTGATGGGCGTGCTTCTGTTTGCGGTCACCTTCCGCATTTTGCCGACTTCAGGCTTCGGCGGCCCGATTTATTGGGTGCTACCCGTCGCCTGCCTGTTTGCCCGACCTTTTGGAACTCTGGTGCAGATCGTCCGCGGCTCGATGATTGAAGCGCTGAATGCAACATTCGTCCGGACGGCACGGGCCAAGGGTGCGCGTGACGGACGGGTCACCTTCGTGCACGCGCTCCGCAATGCCCTCCTTCCGGCAGTCACTGTGACCGGCGACCTTGCCGCCCAGTTCGCCGGCGGTGGCGGCGTCGTCGAGGTGGTCTTCGGGTTTCCCGGCATCGGCAAACTCCTGATCGACGGCATTCTGAAACGCGATTTCGCGATCGTCCAGGCATCGATCTTTGCCGTCGCTGTCGTGATCTTCGTCATCAATATCCTGGTCGATATGCTTTATGCCTCGATCGACCCGCGCGTGAGGGTCGAATGACCGACACATCCGCCGAATTCCTCCCGGCCCGCGAGCGCCGTAGCCGCCGCATCCTCTGGCTCCTGCGTGCGCTCGCGGGTGACCCGATGGCCGTCGCGGCGACGATCTGGCTGCTGATCGTCGTGCTCGCCATCTTCACTGATTCCCTGTCGCTCCTGGGCGACAACCGCATTTCGCTGAAGGCGCGCAACCTGCCACCGTTCGACTTCGGCCAGTCCTGGACCTTGTGGCTGGGTGCCGACGCGCTCGGAAGGCCGCTCCTCGTCCGTCTCATCCAGGCGGCTTCGACGACGATCGGCATTGCCGTGGTGACCGTGCTGACAAGCCTGATCGGCGGAACGCTGCTGGGCGTGATCGCCGGTTATTTCGGCGGCGTCGTCGGAAACGTCATCATGCGGATCTGCGATATCATCCTCGGTTTCCCGACCCTGTTGGTGGCACTCTTCGGCCTCTATCTGTTCGGTCCGAGCGTCGGCAACCTCGTGATCGTCCTCGCCGTCACCCGAATGCCGGCCTATATCCGGGTCGCCAGAGCCGAAACGCTGGAGGTTCGCGAACGACTTTTCGTCGATGCGGCGCGCGCCTTCGGTGGCGGGCCGACCTGGATCCTGCGCACCCATATCCTCCCCAGCGTCGCACCCACCATGCTGACGCTCGCCTCGGTCAATCTCGCCATGGTCATGTTGTTCGAATCCGGTCTCAGCTATCTCGGCCTCGGCATCCAGCCGCCTTCGGTAAGCTGGGGGCTGATGGTCGCCCAGGGCCAGGGCTATCTGTCCTCCGCCTGGTGGCTCGGATTTTTCCCCGGCCTCGCCGTGATGCTCACCACCATGTCCTTCAACCTCCTCGCCAACTGGTTCCGGATCGTCAACGATCCGTCGCAGCACTGGCGCCTTGTGAGCCGGAGGCGTTGATGGCCCTTCTCGAAGTCAAGGATCTGCAAGTCAGTTTTGATACGGCGTCCGGCCGCATATTCGCACTCAATGGCGTCTCCTTCTCGCTGGAACGCGGTGAAGTCCTGGCACTTCTTGGAGAAAGCGGCTCCGGCAAGTCCGTGACTGCATCTGCCATCATGGACCTCGTTCCCAATCCTCCGGGCGCGATCGACCGGGGATCGATCCGCTTCGACGGGGCGGAACTGTTGACGCTTTCGGGCAACGAGCGGCGAGATCTGTGCGGCAGCCGGATCGCCCTCATCTTTCAGGATGCGCTTGCGGCACTCAATCCCGTCTATCCCGTCGGCTGGCAGATAGCGGAGATGTACCGCATCCACGGCCGCAAGCCGAAAGGTGGCGTCAAGAAGGCCGTGATCGACCTGCTGACGGCAATCGGCATTCCCGACCCTGAACGTCGGGCGCGGCAATATCCGCACGAATTTTCCGGTGGCATGCGTCAACGCATCATGATCGCCATGGCCGTAGCACTCGAACCGGATGTCATCATCGCCGACGAGCCGACGACGGCGCTCGACGTCACGATCCAGGCGCAGGTGGTCGATCTTCTGGCCACAATCCGTAAACGCGGCGATGCCGGGATGATCTTCATCACTCACGATCTGGGTGTGGTAGCCGAACTCGCGGACCGCGTGGCCGTCATGTATGCCGGCCGGATCGTCGAGACCGCAAATGTCTTCGAACTCTTCGAGGATGCACGACATCCCTACAGCCTCGGCCTGCTCGCCTCGCAGCCGCGCGTGGATACCGATGAGGACGAACTGGTGCCGATCCCCGGCTCGGCGCCCAATCCCCTCGCCCTTCCTTCAGGCTGCGCGTTCAGGACGCGCTGTCCACGCGCCGAAGGGCTCTGCGCAGAGGTCGTCCCTCCCCTTGAAACCGTGGGGCCGGGCCGCCAGGCCGCCTGCCATTTCCCGGTATCGCCAGCATGAACCAGCCTCTTCTCAAAGTCCAAAACCTTTCCCGACATTTCGGCAGCGGCGCGACGCCCGTGCGGGCAGTCGATGACGTCAGCTTCGAAATCGCCCAAGGAGAGACCCTCGGCCTTGTCGGCGAAAGCGGTTGCGGCAAGACTTCCCTGGTCAGGACTCTCCTGAAGCTCGGGCCGGCGACCAGCGGCAGCGCTGTTCTCGATGGTGTGGAAATCACCAAAGCGAGTGGAAGGGAGCTGCATGAATTGCGCCGCAAGATGCAGGTCGTCTTCCAGGACCCCTACCAGTCACTGAATCCGCGCATGCGGGTCGACCGGCTGATCTCCGAACCCTGGGCGCTGCATCCGGGTGCCGTGCCGAAGGCCCGCTGGCGGGAAGAGACGGTCAAGCTGCTTGAATCCGTTGGACTGCGTGCGGAACATGCGGACCGCTATCCTTCGGAATTTTCAGGCGGCCAGCGGCAACGGCTTGGAATCGCGCGTGCCCTGACACTCGACCCGACCCTCCTCGTCTGCGACGAGCCGGTCTCCGCCCTCGACGTCTCGGTTCAGGCACAGGTCGTCAACCTGCTCGCCAGGCTGAGGCGTGAGCGCAATCTGGCAATGCTCTTCGTCGCGCACGACCTTGCCGTCGTGCGGCACGTCTCGGATCGAGTGATGGTCATGTATCTCGGCAAGATCATCGAGACCGGGCCGAAACAATCGATCTTCAGCGCGCCGGCACATCCCTATACGCAGGCCCTGATGTCGGCCGTTCCGACGCCGGACCCAAGACTTCGCGGACATCGCAAGCGCATTGTCCTGGAAGGCGATCTTCCAAGCCCTGCCAATCCGCCGAGCGGCTGCCGATTTCGGACGCGCTGCTGGAAGGCCACTTCGATCTGCGCCGAACAGGAGCCTGGCCTGACGGCAAGAACGGCTGCCCCGGGGTTGCTGACCGCCTGCCACCATGCAGATGCCGAAACCGGACATTGACGATGCCGGCCGATGTTTTGGGCTTTCCGTCTCGGTATCGCATGCGCGCCGACAATGTCTGCCTGCGGCCTTGAGACCCTATCTGGCAGGCTTGACACCCTGGTCGAAGGAGGCTCGCTCTATCCCGTGCCGTTGGAGCTTGTCGTAAAAGGTCTTTCTCGGAATTCCGAGTGCCTCGATCGTCCGGCGGACATCACCTGCGTTGCTCGCCAGCGTCTCCCGGAGGATTTCCGCTTCATGCTGGTTGAGACGCTGGGGTAGCGTCAGGGTGCCCGCCTCCGGTGGCACCGTCGCCCTCTCGCCTTCCCCTGCAAGCCCGAGGACGAACCGTTCTGCAAAGTGGGACAGTTCGCGAACGTTGCCGGGCCAATGATGGGTTTCGAGGTGATGGCGGGTAGAAGATGACAGGGTTGGCGTTTGGCGGTTGAACCGCTTGGCGGCCCGTTCGCAAAAAAATCCGAAAAGGAGGAGGATGTCGTCTCGCCGTTCACGCAGCGGAGGAATGGAGATGGTGACGACGTTGAGCCGGTAGTAGAGGTCTTCGCGAAATGCGCCGCGCTGCGAGGGATCGCCGAGATCGACCTTGGCAGCCGCCACGACCCTCAGGTCGATCGGTCGTGTCTCGTTGGTGCCGAGAGGTGCCACTTCACGCGCCTCCAGGACGCGCAGCATATGGATCTGCGTGGCGGGCGGCATGCTTTCGATTTCATCGAGGAAGAGGGTGCCGCCGCTCGAATATTCGATCCTGCCGACACGCTTCTTCTGAGCGCCGGTAAAGGCGCCGGGCTCGTGGCCGAACAATTCGCTTTCGATGATCGTTTCGGGAAGCGCGCCGCAATTGAGCGCGACGAAATTGCCCTTGGACCGCCGGCTCCATCGGTGGATCAGATTGGCAACAACCTCCTTGCCGCTGCCGGTCTCTCCGGTCACCAGAACATCGACGTCGGTATCGGCAATCTGGCGAAGCGTTCTTCGCAGCCGCTCCATGGCCGCGGTCTGGCCGATGAGCGGCAGGTCGTCGCGTGCCTGTTCGGCCACATCGCGGAGCGTTCTATTCTCCAGTATCAGCCGGCGTTTTTCTGCGGCGCGACGAATGGCCTGCACCAGGCGGTCGGCCGCGAAAGGTTTGGTGATGAAGTCGTATGCCCCATCCTGCATCGCCTTGACGGCCATCGGGATGTCGCCATGGCCGGTCATCAGGATAACGGGAAGGTCCGGATCGAGCTTGCGGATGCGGTCGAAGAGCTGCAGCCCGTCGATCTCGGGCATGCGGATGTCGGAAACGATGACGCCAGCGAAACCATCGTCGATCCGGACAAGCGCGTCGGACGCCCTCGAAAATCGGGAGACCGAAAAACCTGCCAGCTCGATCGTCTGGGCGGTGGCCTTGAGAAGGTCGGCATCGTCGTCAACCAGAAAGACAGGTGTTGGATCTCTCATGAGACCGCCTTGCGCAGATAGACAATAAAAGTCGTGCCGGTTTCGCCGCTTTCCACCTCGATGCGACCGCCATAGTCCGCCACGATATCCTTCGATATGACCAGACCGAGGCCCAGGCCATTTTCCTTGGACGTGTTGAAGGGCGAAAAGAGCGAATTTCTAACCGTTGGATCAATGCCGGGACCATTGTCGGAAACCCGGATCACGATCTCATCCGCCAAGGTCTCCACCGCGACATTCACACTTGCCTCGGTTCTGCCCTCCAGCGCTTCCAAGGCATTCTGGAACAGATTGATCAACACCTGCTCGAGGCGGACGCGATTGCCGGTTACGGCAAGACCGGCTGGCGGCAGATCGATCTGGAGTATGTCGAGCCGCCCGGCAAAACGGCTCCTCAAAAGAACCACCGCGCCTTCGATAGCACCCCGCAGATCGACGGCTTCGGGCGGCGTTCGTCCCTTGCGTCCGAAGGCCTTGAGTTCCTCGGTGATCATGCCGATCCGTTCTGTCAGGGCGGCGATCTCGCCGAGATTTTCTTCCGCCGAAGCCTTCCGGTTCCGTTGCAGGAAGACACGTGCATTGTCGGCATAGGCACGGATCGTCGCGACCGGCTGGTTGATTTCATGGGCAACTCCGGCCGCAACCTGACCAAGGATCGCAAGGCGATTTGCCTGCACGAGTTCCTGCTGCACGACCTGCAGCTTCGACTCGGTACTGCGATGGTCGGCAATCTCTTCCTGCAGGAGGTCCCTCGCGCGGCTCAAATCCACGGTCCTTTCCGCGACACGGCGCTCCAGTTCCTCGCGCAGAGTTTTCTCCCGGGCGATGCGAATGGTGATCATCTGCCGCCGCCTCAAAAGGAATGCGATCAGTGCCAGGATCGGAACAAGCACCGCAAGTGCAATCAGCCGCGCCTCGCGTACCGCAGCGGCGACGGAAGGCTCGGTCGGCACCAGATATTCAAGGCGCCAGGATGTCGAAGGGACCGGCGTCAGAAGACGAAGATACTCACCTGCGCTTGTTCCGGGCAAAACCGCCGAAACAATCGATGCCCCCTCCGAAAGCGTTTCCTGCCGCACGATCGGAAGAGGTGCCAATGGAGCGTTCCCGAATTGCAGGCTTTGGCGAATGGCGCCAAGCCGTTCCGCAGGCAGCGGCGCGGCGGTCATGAAGCGCCAGGACGGAATGCTGGTGATCAGGACCACACCATCGGCGTCGGTGACATAAACGGGACGGTTGGCGTCGTGCCAATCGCCTTCCAGCTGGTCGAACTCCATCTTCACCACGACCACACCGAGCGGGCCGGCATGATTTTCGGCGCGCCGGGAGATATATAGCCCAGGACGCTTGCTGACGCTGCCCAAGGCAAAGTGCTCTGCCGTTCCATTCTCCATCGCCCGTTGGAAATATTCCCGGAACGAATAGTCGTTGCCGACGAAGCTCAAGGGTTCGCGCCAATTGCTGGATGCGACCGCGATGCCATCCTTGCCCGTGACGTAGAGAACGGAAGCATGGGTGCCGGCCACGAGCCCTTCCAACTTTCGGTCCAGGGCGCCGACGGCCTCCGCGTTTCTCGAAGCGAGCGCGCCGATCACCTGTTGATCCTCGGCCAGCAGCAGAGGAAGCGCTCGCGGTCTTTCGAGGACCGCGCGCAGCAGCGCAACCTTGAGATTGGCATCGGCGCGGCCCTGGTCGAGGAGCGCTCCGACTGCGGAACTGCGGCCGTAAAGACCGGCTGCATGAAGAGCGGATATCAGGATCGCGGCAGCTGCGAAGGCAAAGACAGGCCACGGTGTCCACGCGAATGCGGGATCCCTGACGGATTTCTCTCGGCGGCGCTGCTCAAGCATCGGCGGATGTGTGCATAAATCCGCATAAAAAGTAAAGGCCAGTGGCGGAAATCCGCACGAAACACTTCAGGAACCACTCCGGTTGCTCAGTCCGAATACGGAAAATCAATGGGTTAGGCGGTAGCCGCCTTTCTGGCATGCATGTTGCTCCAGCCAAGCCAGCAGCACACCTGCAGCAAAAGTAACGCCGCCGCCCCGGGAGGCCAATTGGTTGGGGCGCCATGGAGGACATGATGAAAGCAACGATCTCCGATTTGCCAACGCACGACAAACTTCCTTTCTACCGCCACCTTTATTTTCAGGTTCTCGTGGCGATTGCCGCCGGCATCCTGCTCGGTCATTTCTACCCGGATGTCGGCGCTTCGCTGAAGCCGCTCGGCGATGCCTTCATCAAGCTGGTGAAGATGATTATCGCGCCGGTGATCTTCCTGACGGTGGCAACCGGCATCGCCGGCATGGCCGACCTGCAGAAGGTCGGGCGTGTCGCGGGAAAGGCGATGATCTACTTCCTGACCTTTTCGACGCTTGCGCTCGCCGTTGGCCTCCTAGTCTCGAATATCGTCCAGCCCGGCGCCGGCATGCACATAGATCCGGCAACGCTCGACGCCAAGGCGGTGGCGACCTATACGGCGAAAGCCCATGACGCCACGATCACCGGCTTTCTGATGAACATCATCCCGGACACGATCGTCGGCGCCTTCGCACAGGGTGATATCCTGCAGGTGCTGTTCTTCTCGGTTCTCTTCGGTATCGCGCTTGGCATGGTCGGCGACCGTGGCCGTCCGGTTCTCGATTTCCTGCAGGCATTGACCGCGCCGATCTTCCGCCTCGTGACCATCCTGATGAAGGCTGCCCCGATCGGCGCTTTCGGCGCCATGGCTTTTACCATCGGCAAATACGGCATCGGTTCGATTGCCAACCTTGCCATGCTGATCGGCACTTTCTATCTCACCTCGCTCCTTTTCGTTCTGGTCGTCCTCGGCGCCGTCGCCCGATACAACGGCTTTTCGATCATCTCGCTCATCCGCTACATCAAGGAAGAACTGCTTCTCGTGCTTGGCACTTCCTCGTCGGAAGCCGCGTTGCCCGGCCTGATGGCAAAGATGGAAAGCGCCGGCTGCAAGCGCTCGGTGGTCGGCCTTGTTATTCCGACTGGCTATTCCTTCAATCTCGACGGCACGAACATCTATATGACGCTTGCCGCGCTCTTCATCGCCCAGGCGACCGACACGCCGATCACACTCGGCGACCAGGTCCTGCTGCTGCTGGTCGCGATGCTGAGCTCGAAGGGGGCTGCAGGCATTACCGGAGCCGGTTTCATCACCCTGGCGGCAACGCTTTCGGTCGTTCCGTCCGTGCCGGTCGCCGGCATGGCGCTGATCCTCGGCATTGATCGCTTCATGTCGGAATGCCGGGCGCTCACGAACCTGATCGGCAATGCGGTCGCGACCGTCGTTGTCGCCCGCTGGGAAAACGAACTGGACCAGACACAGTTTGCTGCTGCCATGGCGGGCGGCGCCGATCCCGAAAGCGCGGTATTGATACCCTCGGGCCAGCCTGCCGAATAGTGGCGCTCCATCGCAATCGGAAAGGCCGCCGCCCGCGGCGGCCTTTCCCAATTTCCCGGCCCGGTTCTGCGACCTATTCTTCTGGCGCTCCTTCGAGCAGACCGTCATACACCTCGATGAGTGCATTGGTGATCGCCTGCCCCAGCGCATTGCCGGCGACGCGCAGCTCGTCCTCCGTGCCGCTCCGCGACGCGTTGGCCAGGTCAAAACCCTGTTCGCTGACGATCTGCTTGGCGACCTCGATGGCCCAGAGACCGAAGTCGCCGCGATTGTCTATCTTGATCGAGTCATCCATCGTGATCTGCCTGTTGCTGAAATCTGGCTTCTATATCGCCTCGGCGGTGATGGCCAGCATCTACAGCATAGTATTCAGGCTGCCCGAAAGAAATGGACGGGGATATCAGCTGGTTGGATATTCCGGACAGCCGGCCAAATCGCCACGTTGCCGCGGCTCATTAATAATATCAGACCGCAACCACGCTGCAGAGCAGGCGTGTCCGTTCATTGAACGGCTAGCGCGACAGTCGAACGCTATCAATGCGCAGGTTTACGAGCAATCCTTCCACAGACCATACGTGTTCGAGGGCGC
The DNA here is from genome assembly GCF_000732195.1 of Neorhizobium vignae. Classification (GTDB taxonomy): domain Bacteria; phylum Pseudomonadota; class Alphaproteobacteria; order Rhizobiales; family Rhizobiaceae; genus Neorhizobium; species Neorhizobium vignae. The sequence goes on along the minus strand of NZ_JNNU01000003.1, from coordinate 458,022 downwards.
CGCCGAGATGGCCAGCCAGGGTGCGGCGGAGAAGCTTGCTTCCATATCCGCCGGGCCCCTTAGGGGCGCTGACTTCAGGCCCCCCTCTTTCCGTCCAGCGAATTTCGACGTCGTCCTCAACCATCGTGCCCGAGACATCGAGCGTGCCTTCCGGCACCGATAGTGCGCCATACTTCAAGGCATTGGTTGCCAGTTCGTGAACCACAAGTGCCAGAGACGTTGCAGCCGCCTGGCCGACGCCGAGACGCGGAACGGCTACTCTGATTCTTCCGGCAAATGCTCCGTCGTCATCATATGGAGCGAGTAGAACGGTAAAGATGTCTCCGAGAAGCGCAGCATCGCCCTGGCCACTCGGGAGCGGCCGAACAAGATCGTGCGCCCGGCCGAGTGCGGTCAGCCGGTTGGTCAGCTGCTTCGTCATGTCCTCGATGGACGCAGAGGATCGTGAGGTAATCAGAGTAAGCCCCGACGCGATGGCAAGCAGGTTCTTGACGCGGTGGCTCATTTCGCCCGCAAGGAGCTCATGGCTTTCTTCGGCCTGCTTGCGCCCCGTGACGTCCAGGAAAATACCCGTCATTGCCCGGTTCTTGATGCCCGCATCGCTGCCTTGCCCCCGTGCCGATATCCATCGCACGTCCAATCCAACGAGTATGCGGAAGTCGATCTCGTAAGGGCCGATTACGGCGCGTGTCGCGACAAAAGCCGCCCTCACCCGGTCCCGGTCGGCGGGATGTATTTTCTCGGACAGATGCTCGAACGTCAGGGAAACATCGTGTGTGACGTTCCAGAGAGTAAAGCCGTGACCGTCCATAATGAAACGGTCCGTGTCCACGTTCCAGGACCATAAGGCCACGCCCGCCGCATGGATTGCGTTGCGCAACTGATCCAGTCCCCACTCGGGATTCTCAGCGAGGCGACTCTCGGTCACGGCTTTGCTCACACCTGTCTCTGTTTCGCGCGTTTCGCGAGCGCGATGGCGAGCGCTGCATCCCGATCACGCTCTTCCCTGGCAAGGCGGGCTTCACGAAGACGCAGGGTCTTCGCCTCCCGTACCTGCGCGACATAATCAAGCTCTTCGACCGCGTGGTCGCGCGCGAAGAACTGCGACTGAACCTGGTCGAAGGCCATCTCGGCCTGCTGCCGGGTCTTGTTGTGCGTCATGATTGCTCCTGTTGCAAACTGTGCAGGATTGAAAACCAAAAAAGGCCGGACATGATGCCCGGCCCTTAAAAAATCAGCTTCCAGCGGTGCCAGTACATCCGTGGTCAAAGCGGAAGCCGCTTTTGGTTAGGCAGCCTGCAGGTTGCAAGCCGACATCTTACCGGACTTTACGTCGCGTTCGAGTTCGTAGCCGATCTTCTGGCCCTCGACGATTTCCCGCATTCCGGCGCGCTCGACGGCAGAAATGTGTACGAACGCATCAGCGCCGCCATTGTCAGGCTGGATAAAGCCGAAGCCCTTGGTGGAATTGAACCATTTAACTGTGCCTGTGGTCATGATGATGAACCCTTTCAAAGCAAGATTGAGTGACCTCAGGGCGAAAGCCCTGTGGATGGTGATAGCGATTGATTTTGAAAGGGAAGTTCGTCAGGCGCGGTGCTAATCGCGCGGAAACCAAAGTTCAGCAAGCAAAAGATCGATAAACCATAAATAGCGGCTATCCACCCGCATGTCAACTTTTAGTTTTGGCAGCCTGCGGATTTACATTTCCGGGCACAACAACTGACCGAAAGGCTCTCACTGGTGACCTCGACCCGGCCGGTAAGCGGGGAACTTTCCCAGCAACGGACTGGTCTGAGGTTGGCCTTGTCCATATCGCTTGCCTGCTTGCGCAGGACCGCCATATAAGGCGCGATGACGTCTGATTCAAAGATATTTGTCGGCCTACGGTCGATCCGCAAAAAACCGGCTCCGAACCACGAACCAAACCATCCGAAATGCCAGTGGGACGGATGCGAAAAGGGTGGCACTCATCGCGCTCCTGTCGGGCGGGATGCCGAAGGGCTTTATCTGCTGTTCTGTCCTGAGCACGTAAAGGAATACAGCAAAGGCTATAACTTCGCGCCAAATCTCTCCGACCCATTGATCGCGCGCTATCAGAGGGAAGCGGCAAGCGGCAGCCGCCCGACCTGGGGCACCGGCATCAACAAGGCCTCGGAGATGCCGCTCCCCTCCATGGCCCGCTCTGGTACCGCGAAGGCCACCAACGCACGTAAAAGCGCGGCACAACGCCAAGCCGCAAAAGTGGATCTTCAGCAACGTAAGCTCAAGGCTCTGGAGGCCAAGGCTTTCGAGACGCTCGGCCTTTCGCCGGACGCAACGCCTGAGGAGATCAGAAGCCGCTATAAACAGAGGCTCAAGATGCATCATCCCGACGCGAACCAGGGAGAGCGCAATTCCGAGGATCAGCTTCAGGCGTCGATCGACGCCCATAGAATCCTCAAGCTCAACGGCTTCTGCTAACGTGTGCCAGCGACCCGCTGGCGTTCTCGACAGGGCCACCGCGGAAGCCGGATCACCACCAATGCACGAATGGTGCTAGCACTCTCAGCATAAGAGTGCTAAGAATATCCGATCGGGAACCCGCCATTGGGCTGCGCTCTCGTTAAGGAACCCAAAATGAACAATACCAATTTTCGGCCGTTGCACGACCGCGTCGTCGTTCGCCGTATCGAGGCTGAAGCCAAGACCAAGGGCGGGATCATCATTCCCGACACCGCCAAGGAAAAGCCGCAGGAAGGCGAAATCGTCGCCGTCGGCACCGGCACCCGCGACGAGAGCGGCAAGATCGTTCCCCTCGATGTCAAGGCAGGTGATCGCATCCTGTTCGGCAAGTGGTCCGGCACCGAGATCAAGTTCAACGGCGAAGATCTGTTGATCATGAAGGAAGCAGACGTCATGGGCGTCATCGCCTGATCTTCGGCGGCTTCCCTATTTCCTTTTGACGAAGACCATGGGGCCAACGGCCCGGGAGTTTTTCCATGTCTGCCAAACAGATCAAATTCGGCCGTGATGCACGCGAAAAGCTGCTGCGCGGCGTCGACATTCTCGCTGACGCAGTGAAAGTGACGCTGGGTCCGAAGGGCCGCAACGTCGTGATCGACAAATCCTACGGCGCACCGCGGATCACCAAGGACGGCGTTACCGTCGCCAAGGAAATCGAACTTGAGGACAAGTTCGAGAACATGGGCGCCCAGATGGTCCGCGAAGTTGCTTCGAAGACCAACGACATCGCCGGCGACGGCACCACGACGGCTACCGTTCTTGCCCAGGCTATCGTTCGCGAGGGCGGCAAGGCGGTTGCAGCCGGCATGAACCCAATGGACCTGAAGCGCGGCATCGATCTCGCCGTTACCGCCGTCGTGAAGGACCTGCTTGCCAAGGCCAAGAAAATCAACACATCGGAAGAGATTGCCCAGGTCGGCACCATCTCGGCCAATGGCGAGAAGGAAATAGGCCAGTACATCGCCGACGCGATGCAGAAGGTCGGCAACGAAGGCGTCATCACGGTTGAAGAAGCCAAGACCGCCGAAACCGAACTCGAAGTCGTCGAAGGCATGCAGTTCGACCGCGGCTACCTGTCACCCTACTTCGTCACCAATGCCGAAAAAATGGTGGCTGAACTGGAAGACGCCTACGTGCTGCTGCACGAAAAGAAGCTCTCCAACCTGCAGGCCATGCTTCCTATCCTGGAAGCAGTCGTCCAGAGCGGAAAACCGCTGCTGATCATTTCCGAGGACGTCGAGGGCGAAGCTCTTGCGACGCTCGTCGTCAACAAGCTGCGTGGCGGCCTCAAGATCGCTGCCGTCAAGGCTCCGGGCTTCGGCGATCGCCGCAAGGCCATGCTGGAGGATCTGGCGATCCTGACCGGCGGCACCGTGATCTCGGAAGACCTCGGCATCAAGCTCGAGAACGTCACGCTCGAGATGCTCGGCCGCGCCAAGAAGGTCTCGATCACCAAGGAGAACACCACCGTCGTCGATGGTGCGGGCACCAAGGCGGATATTGACGGCCGCATCGGCCAGATCAAGGCTCAGATCGAAGAAACCACTTCCGACTACGACCGCGAGAAGCTGCAGGAACGCCTGGCCAAGCTCGCTGGCGGCGTTGCCGTGATCCGCGTCGGCGGCTCGACGGAAATCGAAGTCAAGGAAAAGAAGGACCGCATCGACGACGCCCTCAATGCGACGCGTGCAGCAGTCGAAGAAGGCATCGTGCCTGGCGGCGGCACGGCCCTGCTTCGCGCTTCGATCGTTCTCGACATCAAGGGCGAGAACGACGATCAAAATGCCGGCATCGGCATCATCCGCAAGGCCTTGCAGTCCCTGGTTCGCCAGATTGCTGAGAATGCCGGTGGCGAAGGCTCGATCGTGGTCGGCAAGATCTTGGAAAGCGATACCGACAACTTCGGCTACAACGCCCAGACTGGCGAATTCGGTGACATGATCGCCATGGGCATCGTGGATCCGGTCAAGGTCGTTCGCACCGCTCTGCAGAACGCGGCTTCGGTTGCCGGCCTGCTGGTGACGACGGAAGCCATGATTGCCGACCTGCCCAAGAAGGATGCTGCGGGCGGCGGCATGCCTGACATGGGCGGCATGGGCGGCATGATGTAAACGGGTTCCCGTCGGGAACTCGATCACGTCTTGTGCTATGAAGGGCCCCGATCGATCGGGGCCCTTCGTTCGTATATGCAGAAAATATCGATGGGCCGCCCTGGCGGCAGCGGACGCGGCCTGGGCCGCAATTGTTCGCCAACCGCTCAGGCTGCAGGGTAAGATGAGGATCAAATGGTTGTATTGAACAGGCCGCGCAGCTCCGAACCCTATCGGGACAGGGATATCGGCTGTCAGGAAGCCCTCGAGCAGGTCTTTCTTCAGCTTGCAAAGGGACTGACGCCGGACGATATCGTGGCGACGGCTGGCGGGAACCTGCCGCCGGTGTTAGCCGGTCTTGCAAAACGCGCCGAAAGCGTCGGCTGGACGTTGGAAGAAGCGGAAACCGCCATCAGCGAACTGGCGCAGAACCTGCTGGACGACATGTCGCAGATGTAGCCTTTCGGAGATCCATCAGCGGATTAATAGCCTTCACCTCAGGGAATCGGCCAGTGAACCACCTGAGACGGCGATGAATGATCTACATCCGAGCGGCCGGGGACGGGACAGAAATGTCAGCGGGCTCTACGCCGAATTCAATGCGAAAGCCTCACGCGCCATCAAGCAAGCATCGTCTCCCGGAAGGCATTCGCGACAAACGTCAGGCCTGATATCGTAGACCAGGCAGGACGTGCCGACACCGACCTGCCCTGACAATGCAGAACAACGGGATCCTTCACAACGCATTCCTCCTTCGTCCGCAGCGACGAACCGGGCCGGCAGCAGATCGAGGGCAGCTTCGCTTTCCATGGAGAAGCGTGGCCAATCGGCGGAAAACGAACAACACGCGCCGCATGTCTGGCAATCAAAATCGTTCGATAAGGTCATAGCCGTCTCGTATCACGGCGCCGACCGAAACTCCACAAAGGTGCGCCACACCTGACGATGTTTGACCACGATTGTGGCAAACCTGGAGGTCGGTGTTGCATAGTCACAAAAGGGTCGTGAGATTGCGGGTATCACATCGCAAGGCATGCCCGGAAGGGCGCAGCATGATGATGGTAATCCAGGAGGCTGCATGAGCGTCGCCGCATCTTTTCTTTATCGCGACGGCCGGCGAGTTGAAGCCGTGCCGTTCGACGAAGCGGCGATCCCGGCAATGGACAGCGAATTCGTGTGGATCGGGCTACACAAGCCCACCCGCGACGACCTTTTGATGCTGCAAGAACGTTTTGGCCTTCACGAACTCTCGATCGCCGACGCGCTCAGCCCGCTGCAGATGCCGAAGCTCAGCGTCTATGACGATCAGTTGTTCGTCATCGCGAAAACGGCGCAGCTGGAAGGCGACCACATCACCTATGGGGAAACAGCGATTTTCGTCGGCAAGCGCTATATCATAACGGTCCGCAATGGCTCGGAGCGTGGACATCAAGAACTGCGCGGCAGGCTGGAAACATCGCCGCAGACGCTGTGCCATGGTACCGACTACATCCTGCACGCCATTCTCGATTTCATTATCGACGGCTATCTTCCCATTGTGCGCACGATCGAGGATTCCGTGCTCGACATGGAAAGGAAGATGCTCGATGCGTTTCTGGACCGCAACCAGATCAAGCGCATTTTCAAGCTGCGACGGGAAATCATCCTGTTTCAGCGGGTGCTGGACGCAATGCTCGACCTTTGCGGAAAACTCTACCACCTTGATCTGCCGTCGCTTGACAGCGAAGCGAAGCCTTATTTCCGGGATGCACTTCAGCATATGCACCGCGTCGAAACGATGGTAGCAAGCCTGCGCGACGTGATCACGTCCGTTTTCGAGGCGAGCAATCTGCTGGAACAGCAAAGACAAGGCACTATCACGCGACAACTGGCCGCCTGGGCCGCCATTCTCGCCGTTCCGACGGCGATCGCCGGCATATATGGCATGAATTTCGACAATATGCCGGAGCTGAAGACCAGCTACGGCTATTTTGTCGTTTTGGCAGTCATCGCTGTCATGTGCATCGCACTTTTCATTCGGTTCAAGCGCGCTCGCTGGATATGACGTCTTGAACGATGCCACGCCGTCCGCCCATCGGTCGCGGCTGCCGATGGGCCTATCATTCATTTTTTCTCGTCCGCCAATGCTTCCTTGCGCCGGCGACCCGGCAGGCGCGATTTGAAATATCGCCACATCGGCGAGATGACGTAGCCTGCCACCGGAATCGTGACAAAGCCGAGGACAATACCGACAATGCCCGCTCCTGCCGCCTCGACGATCCAGCGCAGCACGGAGGGCAGAACGGGGATCGCATGCGCGACCACCTCCCCGGCATCATGAATCAGATGCGCAAGGCCACCAATGCCATAAGCCTCGAGCCCGTGAACGATGATGCCGCCGCCGACCCAGATCATCGCGGCCGTTCCCACGATACCCAGCAATTTCAGAAAATACGGCATGCCGGTGACAAGCCCTCGTCCGAGGGCGCGTACGAACGGTCCCATGGGCGGCGGCGTCTGCACACGCGCCATCATCAGACCCAGATCGTCGGCCTTCACGATCAACCCCACGCCACCATAAACCATGCCCGTTATGCTCAATCCCACGACCGCAAGGATAAAGGCCTGCGTGATGACGCTGCCCGACGGCACCGCGGCGAGCGTTATGGCCATGATTTCGGCCGACAGGATGAAATCCGTCTTGATCGCGCCCGCAACCTTCTCGTCTTCGAGCGACTGGGCGCTGAGACTTGCCGTTTCGAGCCCTGTTTCGTGGGTGTGAGCGGCATGCGGCAGCAGCGTTTCGTAGATTTTTTCCACACCCTCGTAACAGAGGTAGAGTCCACCGATCATCAGCAGCGGCGTGATGGCCTGCGGCGCGGCAAGGCTTAAGACCAGCGCGGCGGGAAGCAGGATCAGAAGTTTGTTCTTCAGCGAACCGAGCGCGATCTTACCGATGATCGGCAATTCGCGTTCCGCCGAAAATCCGGTGACATAGCGGGGCGTGACCGCCGCATCGTCGATGACGACGCCTGCCGCTTTCGCGCCGGCCTTGGCCGCCTGTCCGGCGATATCGTCGAGCGAGGCGGCAGCCACTTTCGCCAAGGCCGCGACATCGTCAAGAAGGGCGATCAAGCCAACGCTCATTCGAGCCTCCGTCGGTTAAGAGATTGCGCAGCGGCAACGGGTAGCCGTCATCCCTTAACGCAGGACGTGGCATCTTCTTTCGCGAAGATGCCACGTGCAGATCTTGACGGCAATGTCCGTTACTCGGCAGGCATCGGACTGAACCCGCCCTCGTTGCCGATGGGACGAGCCTGCTCGTCGCGCTGGCGCGGCACGCGCGACAGGATGCTCTGCCGGTTCACAGACTTGCGCTCCGCATCGATCCGGTGGATCAGGATCTGCGCCCGTTCGATTGAACCGAGCAGCGCAAGGATGGTCCCGCGTTCCGCAGCGCCGGCATTGGGTCCGAGCGCCAGCGTGCGGGCACGCAGCTCCTCCACTTCGGGGAGGCTGACATGGCCGGCCGGCATGTCCGGCCGGGTGACGCCGTGATCGGGCATGATTTCCTGCAGGGCAGTGCCCAGCTTGTTCAACGCGACATCGACGATCGACTGGGCCTGGCTGCTGAATTTTTCACGCCTTACCCGCCGGGCGACCTGATGCATCGATTCCGTCAGGGCCGCAGTAAAATCCGCCTCCTCGATCAGGCTCGCCACGAGATCGAGCTGCTCGTAGGGCAAGTCCTCCTTCATCAGCGAGGCGGTATAGTCGCGAATATCGCGGCTGAGGATATCGGTGGCGAGATAGTGTTCGCCCGGATCGGATGGTGCCGACTTGGCGGAACGGGCGATATCCAGGAACATGGCGCCGGCCTGAAGATGCCGGGCGGTTTCCTTCTGCACCGCCGGAACCGCGAGGGCAAAATTGCCGGCAAGCTTGCGGTCGAGGAATTTCGGTGTCGAATAATCCTCGGCATCCTCGGAATCCGTGCGGCCGATCCGCGAGAGGACCCGGTCGAACACGCCGACGAAGGGAAACAGCAGCGCCGTGTTGAAGACGTTGAAGAACGTCGAATAAAGACCGACGGCCACAGGAACCAGCGGAAACGTTTCCTTGCCCTCAATCACGACGGCGACACCCGGATCGCCGCCGAACCATTGCATCGCCCATGCCAGCACGTCGATCGAGACGAAGAACAACGGTATGGTGATGCAGACGCCGATAATGTTGAAGGACATATGGGCGTAGGCGGCGCGCTTGGCATTCTTCGAAAGATTGAGGGAAGCGATCCACGAGGTGATCGTGGTCCCCAGATCGGCACCCAGCGAGAAGGCAACCGCCGTCGTCCAATCGAGGACGCCGGCCGCGCCGAGCCCCATGACGATGCCGATCGTCGCTGACGACGAATGGATCATCGCCGTGACGCCGGCGGCGATCAGCACGCATTTGATCAGGTTGTAATAGGAATCGGCCGTCAACGTAGACAGAACGGCCATGACCTCGGGTATGTTGCGCAGCGGCCGAAGGCCACCCGTCATCAGATTGAGGCCATAGAAGATCAGCGCGAACCCCATGCAGGCCAGCGCGATGTTGCGCACCTTCTCGCTCTTGGCAAAACAATAGACCAGCGAGAACATGCCCGCGAAGATCAGACCGAGGGGACCAAGCGGTAGGGCGATCAGACCGTTTCCAAGGGTCGTGCCGATGTTGGCACCCATGATGACGCTGATGGCCGGCCGCAGGCCGACGACGCCGGCGTTGACGAGGCCGACGACCATGACGGTCATGGCCGTGGAGGATTGAATGACGCCGGTGATGACCGTACCGGCAATGACGCCCTTGATCGGCGTACCCGCAGCCTTGGCGAGGAACGCCCGCATCTTGTTGACGGAGAGTGCCTGGATGCCGTTCGACATGAACTCGAGACCCAGCATGAAAATACCGAGACCGCCGATGACCGGAACCAGGATATCCTTAAAGATATCAATATTCATAACGCCTAACCCCTCTTGACGCCGTGGCGGCACGATCCAATGAGGCCTTTCGCAACCGGCAGGAGCGCCGGAGTGAAAAACCTGGCTACGAAAGCACCAGCCTACCGGCTGGCGGCGGTGTCCTTGTTCAGCCAGTACTTGGCGATCTGGCTGACAATTTGCGGCGTCACGGGCACGTAGCCCAACGCCTCGGCGTCCTTGCCACCGTTTTCGAATGCGATGCGGAAGAAGTCTTGAACCCGCCCGAACCTGTGCGGTCCTATTTTCATGGAAACGACAGCGAACGTTGCGCCGGCGATCGGATAGGCGCCTTCCGCGGGCTGGTCGGTCAGCGACACGGCGAAATCTTTCGCTTCATCCCAGAAGGCCGCTCTTGCGGCTGCCCGCACACCCTCCGGCCCGGGCTTCACGAACTTGCCAGCCTTGTTACCGATGGCCGCGTAGGGGAGATCTGCCCGTTTCACCTGGCCGAAATCGGCATAAGCGATAGCGCCCTTGGTCGCCTGCACGGCGCGTATGAGATCCTGGGTGCCCTCCACAGAGGCTCCGACGGGCCATTTGATCAGAGTATCCGCACCATGGGTCGCCTTCCATTCCGGGCTGACGGACGACAGATACTCCGTGAAGATAAAGGTAGTACCAGAACCGTCCTTGCGTGCGACGGCGCTGATCGCCAGGTCGGGGAGCGCGATATTGGGGTTCAAGGCCTTGATCGCAGGATCGGCCCAGGACTTGATCTTTCCCAAATAGATGTCGGCAAGAACAGGCCCGGTCAGGTTGATCCCGCTTTTCTCGATCCCGTCGAGATTGACGGCGACAGCCACGCTGCCGAGCACGATCGGAAACTGCTGACGACCATGCTTTGCCAGTTCCTCATGCGAAACAGGCACATCTGACGCAGCAAAGTCGAGTTCCGGTTGGTCGAGGCGCATCAGGCCAGCCAGGGAGCCCACCAGTTCATAGTCGACGGTCCAGTCCGGCGAGCTGAAATCGCCGTCGTCCATGCGCGCCTTCTCGTAGCTCTCGGCCCATCTGGCGATGATTGGCGCAGCAAAGGTCGATCCAGCCCCGCGGATCGGATCGGCCACAGCCACTGCTGGGCAAAGCAGCACAGCGATGGCGATGAGACCGCGAAGATGGGCGATGGCCGCACTTGGTCCCCGCATCTGAAAGAAACGTTCCATCGGTTATTTCCCTCATGGCCGTTATCTGCGCCCGACTGAATGGCCCGACGGCCGGACATAGTTGTTCCGCAGCGAGCTGCCCCGCCCCATGCGTCATCCAAAAGATATCCCGGGAATTTAGGTATTTACCTTTGTTAACATCCTGATGACGGCTCATTTCCGAAAACCTCGGCCTGGCCGATAAACACCCAACAAAGCCCCTCTGCGTAACAACGAAGTCGCACATGCCTTGAAAGCGGGGAGAATGAGCTATAGGCTCCCGCTCGCGGCAACGGCCGTGCAAACATCAGGAGCCTTCATGCCTACCGGTACTGTCAAATTTTTCAACGAAGACAAAGGGTTTGGCTTCATCACGCCCGAGAATGGTGGAGCGGATGTGTTTGTGCATGTCTCTGCACTGGAACGAGGCGGATCTTTGAGAGAGGGGCAAAAGGTAAGCTATGAGCTAGGCCAGGACCGCAAAACTGGAAAGTCAAAAGCCGAAAACGTCAGCGCCCTTTAATCGGCGATGCGCGTTTAGACTTAAAAACGCGGTTGAGCCGAAAAGGCGAAGCCAGTGAGATGCCGGCGCATCAATGGACGACCGCCGGCCTCTCTCACCTCTTTGAACACAGATGCCGTGCCTGAGACGCAATGGGGTTGGATCGTAGGTTCTTCCCTTGCAATTGCTTTGCATGCTCCCGGCCAAGCAGGTCGCGTAGACGGCCGAACGTTGGCGTCACCGATCTCCCGCTCGCGGTGTTTTCAAGGGTGCCGGCGATAGCAGCAACGTGAGCTGCCAAGCTCCGAGACATGGTGATTGCCTTCCCCTCAATTCCGGATCGATCGCGAGCGCACCTCTAGCTGATCGGACCGACCCGCGCGTGCAGGACGACGTTCCTCGCCGACCACGACGATGATGGGATGGGTATCGGCCAGGCCCGCCAGTTCCTCGACGGTCATCGATAGTTTGGGCTTCCAGTTCGGGTAGGTGTCACTGGTCCCCGGCACGTTGGTGGGCTGTTTTTCGTCCGTCACGTCAGCCAGCCGCACTGCCACGAGCAACGAAGGCGTCTTGGCGATGAAACGGTGCGCCATCACGGCCAGAGCCGAAATGTCGTTCTCGGGTGCCGTCGCGTCGCTCATCACGCCTGCCGTCTTGAACGCCCGCAGAACCTGTCGTCGTTCCCTTTTCCGGTCCCTGATCTGCTGGCGGCCAGCGTCGCCGGAAACGAGCCCGTGGCTCCTGCGCATATCGACGTCTGCCGCCTTCCACCATCCGGCAAATGTCTGGTGATCATGGGTCGACACACAGGCAAGCGCGAGGGAGGGATAATCGTCGGGCAGCTTGAACCCACTCTTCGTCTGCTCATAGGATATTATCCGATAGGAGAGAATATCCGCCGCTGCCAATTGGGCTTGCAAGCCCTCCGGCAGGTTACCGAGGTCTTCTCCGATCACCACGCAGCGATATCTCTTGGACAATGCCGCCAGCGTGGCGATCAACGACTGCTGAGGATAGCCGACATAAACTCCCTGCTCGGGTCCGTTCTCCGCGGGCACCAGAAATAGCCGGCGCAAGGCGGCGGCATGATCGATACGAACCGCACCGGCGTATCGCATGACCGCGGACATCAGCTTTTCGAACGGTGACGGCTCACCTTCGACAATCGCCGACGGGTGAAACGCCGCCAGTCGCCAGTCCTGCCCGCCGGCAGCCATCGGGTCCGGTGGGCTACCGATGCTCGCTCCTTGGACATAGATCCCGCGGTTGCTCCAGGTCCCGGAGCCGTCGAGCGCTTCGCCAACCGCGACATCGAGGTACAGCCCTATGCGCATCCCCAGTCCCTGCGCGTGATCGGCAGCCTCCGAAAGCTGTCGATGCGCCAGCCATTGAAGCCATATGTGAAACTCGACCTCATCGGCGTGTTCTTCTTTGAAGCGCGACACGGCCTCGCTTCGCGGATCACGGTATTGTTCCGGCCAGCGGTGCCAGCCTGCCTCTCCGCCCGAGACGACTTGAGCTTCGGAAATGGCTTCAAACAGAGCATGAAGGCGGAGATCGCCGCCGCCGTCATGACGGAACTTCGAGAATTCAGGGCGGGCGGCGCTCTTTTCCCTTCGCGAATCTCGCGAACTCCGCCAGATCTTGCGCAGGACATCGAGCTTTATGCGAGCCACCCGTCGGTAATCCACCAGCGGTGCAAGGCGTAATTGCTCGATCTCGCCCTGCACTTCCGGGGATGCGGTAAAACCCTCGACCTTGTCGACGGCGATATAGAGCGGATTGAGGAACCGCCGGTTCGAAGGTTCGTAGGGACTGCATCGGTCGGGCGCGGCGAGGAAAGGGGCGTGGAGAGGATTGAGGCCGACAAAGTCGGCTCCCCAGGCCTTTGCCAGATCGATGACGGAGCGGAGGTCGGCGAAATCGCCGATACCCCAGTTCCGACCCGACCTCAGTTCGTAAAGCTGGCACGACAGTCCCCAGATGCGATCGGTGCCCGCGAAATCGGGGAGGAAGCATTTCGGGAGGTCGGAAGCGAGTTGAGGGGGCTGGGCAGGCGGAAGCGCCTTCAATGCCGACAGTATTTTGCGCCGGCCGATTTCCGAGACAGGCACTTCCTCGCCGCTTGGCGACGGCCGTTTCGCCTCCACCCCGTATTGGTTCGCGAGCTCATCCTGTTCACTCAGGGCCTTCGGTCCGACTCTTCTCATCGAACTGACTTCCAGGGAAATAATCCCTCGATCTGATTCATCGCGTTCCCCTTCTCCCGGCTCCCGTGCAAATCACGAAGCCGGCGCCATGGAACTATCGCCACGCCCAAGTGTTCCGGCGGCGAGCGAAGAACGGGGCCTACGCAAGTGAAATCGCCTTTCCGATCGCGCTGGCGAGCGGTCGCGATCCCAAGGACCCGCAACCACGCCGGTTACCCGAACGGGATATCTGGATACGAACTGGTCGAACCGATGCGAAGTCAGGCTATGCGCCACGGCGCGGAGTTTCGCTCGGCGGAAGTCGCCTCTTTGAACAAGAGCACAGACAGCCTTGTCGTCTCAGGAAAAAGGACAAGCGACGCAATTAGCCCAATGCTGCGCCGTTAGTCGCCACGAATACGGAATAGAGCGATTTGCTGGCGGTGATGAACAGCCTATTCCTGCGCGGGCCGCCGAAGGTGAGGTTCGCAACCGTCTGCGGTATGAGGATCTTGCCGAGCAGCACTCCGTCCGGCGAGAAGCAATGCACGCCGTCGCCGGCGCTCGTCCAGACATCTCCCTTTACGTCAACACGGAAACCATCCGGCAGGCCGTTGTCCAGGCTGCAGAAAATCCGGTCATTGGCGAGACGCTTGCCGTCGACGACATCGAACACGCGGATGTGTCGTGGCGCCTTGATGTCGTGGCTGGAGGCGGAGTCGGCGACGTAGAGTTTCGTTTCGTCCGGTGAGAAGGCAAGGCCGTTCGGCTGTCCGAAATCGGTCACGACCGCCTCAAGATCGCCGCTCTCCGGATCGAGGCGGTAGACGTTACGTGTATCCTGCTCCGGCTCGGCCTTGTAACCCTCGTAGTCAGACTTGATGCCGTAGGTCGGATCGGTGAACCAGACGCTGCCGTCCGAGCGTACCACGACGTCGTTCGGCGAGTTGAGCCGCTTGCCCTGGTAGCGGTCCGCCAGAATGGTGATCGAACCGTCGATCTCGGTACGCGTCACACGTCTGCCGCCGTGCTCGCAGGAAACCAGCCGGCCCTGACGGTCGCGCGTATTGCCGTTGACGAAATTCGATGGCGAGCGGAACACCGAAACACCGCCCTCCGGCGCCCAGCGCATCATGCGCTGGTTTGGGATATCGCTCCAGATCACGCAGTTCAGGTCCGCGAACCAGACAGGCCCCTCGGCCCAGCGGCAGTCGGAATAAAGTTCCTCGAGCGCCGCGCTGGCGACGATCAACTGCCGGAAGGCTTCGTCGTGAATTTCGTAGATGGAGGTTTTCTGCGGCATGGGAATGTGTCCGATTGGCGTTGTTCATCGGTTGGATTGACGGCCGCCGGCGAGGAGAATGACGGCGATGATGATGAGGCCGGTGAGGATGAGGCGGAACCCGGCGCCGAAGCCATAAGTGTTGAGCATGGACACGACAAGGAACATGAAGAGCGATGCGCCCCATATGCCCGGAATGTTGGAATTGCCGCCCGCGACGGCGGTGCCGCCGATCACGACGACGGCGATCGACATGAGCAGGTATTCGGACCCCATATTGAGTGCTGCGCCGCCGGAGAAACTTGCAAGCAGGTAGCCGCAGATCGATGCGAGGACGGCGCATAGGATATAGGTGACGAGCCGCGTGCCGTCGACCGGTATACCGGTCATGCGGGCGGCAAACGTGCTTTGACCGATCGCCGAGATCCAACGGCCATAGATTGTCTTTTCGAGCAGGACCCAGGCGATCACCGAGAGGATGAGCGCGACGATGGCGATATTGGGAACACCGAACAGATTGGATGTGGTGAAGCTCGCCAGTATCTCGGGGGGCTTGATGCGCAGGCCGCGGTTCGTCCAGATCGCCGTCGACTGGATGATGAAGCTCATGGATAGCGTCGCGATGATCGGCGGAATGCGCAGCAGCTTGATAAGCACATAGTTGCCGATACCGATCCCAAGGCCGAGAAGGATCGAAACCAGCAGGCCGACGATGATCATGCCGTCCTGCACGTCCATCAGCTTCAGCGCCATCGTGCCGGAAAGCGTCATCGTGGCGGGCACCGAGAGATCGATATTGCCGGGGCCGAGCGTGATGACGAACATCTGGCCGAGGCCGACGATGACGGAGAAGGCCGCGAAAGTAAGCGCCGCCTGCGACAGGCCGAGCGAGCTTGCTCCGCCGGTGAAGAGGACGGTGACGATCCAGACGGCAATCGTGGCCGCGAAAGACCAGATCCAGGGTTTGGAGAGGAGGAGGCGCGCGCCGGTCATCGGCTCTTCTCCCGCTTTTCCAGCCGGTTGAGGAGGAGGCGCAGCCCCAGCACGACGATAAGGATTGCTCCCTGAGCGCCGATCTGCCAATCGGGAGAAATGCGCAGGAAGGACAGGAACGAACCGGCGAGCGTCAAGGTCAACGCCCCGATGACGGCGCCGATCGGCGAGACTTTGCCGCCGACGAACTCGCCGCCGCCGAGGATGACACCCGCGATCGACAGCAACGTGTAGCGCAGAGCGATATTGGCATCCGCCGAAGTCGTGAGGCCAACGAGCGCGATGCCGGACAGCACGGCGAAGAAGCCGGCCAGCGCATAGGTTCCCGCACGGATGCGGATGACCGACCAACCGGCGCGTTCGACCGAGCGGACATTTCCGCCGACGCCGCGGATCAGCACGCCGGCGGAGGAGCGCATGATGGCGAAATGGGTGACCAAGGCGATGACGATGCTGGCAACGATCGCCATCGGCACGAAGGGTGGCCGGGAGGTCATCAGCCAGCGGGCCCAGCCCGGAGCTTCGCCGCCCGGAGACGGCAGCATAAGGACCGCAAGCCCGCCCCAGACGAAGCTCATGCCGAGGGTCACGACGATCGAAGGCAGTTCTCGAACGTGGATGACAATGCCGATCACGGCATAGGCCGCAATAGCTCCAAGGAAAATCAGCACCCCGATCGCCGGAGAGGCCTGCAGGAACGTTGCCGTCACGCAGGCACAGAAGCTGACGAAGGCACCCATCGACAGGTCGAGGTCGTTGACCGCCATGATGAGCATCTGCGCCACCGTCGCGAGCGCGATCGGCACGGCGAGATTGAAGAGCAGGTTCAGGCCGGTATAGCTCATGGCGCGCGGCTGCATGTAGAAGACGGCGGCGAGCAGCAATGCGAGCGAAGCGGCAGGGATGACAAGACGGATCGTGCTGGTGGATATCCTCATGCCGCTTCGCCTCCGCTGAAGGAGGCTTCCAGCACATTCTTCTCAGTGATCTCGTCGCCCGCGAGTTCGGCGACGATCGCCCCTTCTCGGAAGACATAGACCCGGTCGCAAAGACGTATCTCGTCCATTTCCGTCGAATACCAGATGAAAGTGCGCCCGCCTGCCGCTTCCAAGCGGAGGATGTCATACACTTCCTGCTTGGTGCCGACATCGACGCCGCGCATCGGGTCGTCCATCAGCACGATCCTCGCGCTCGTCGCCAATGCGCGGGCGAACAGCACTTTCTGCTGGTTGCCGCCGGAGAGCGACAGGATGCGGTTTTCCATATCCGGCGTACGGATCTCGATGCGCTTCTTCCAGCCGTTGCCGAGCGCGCCTTCACGGTCACGGTCCACGATGGTCCGGGCGGAAAAATCGCCAAGCGAGGCAATGCTTAGGTTCTTCAGGATGCTCCAGAGCGGGAATATGCCGTTCAGGCTGCGGTCGCCGGCGACGAAGGCGATCTCCTTCCGGCGGGCCGGCCACCAGTTGCTGTTGCGGGAAAGATAGAGATCGAGAAGCGTTTCCGTCTGGCCATGGCCTCCGAGGCCGGCAAGGCCGATCATTTCGCCACGATGGGCTTCGAAGGCAAGGCCCTGCCCTCGTCGCGCGGGCATGGCAAGCACCGGCGCGCCGTTGCGCTTGTCACCCGCGCGCTGCCACTCCTTTTCGCGTGCCACGTTGCCCATGGCTTCGACGAGGCTGCGTTTGCTGAACTCCGATGCAGAGCGGTCGGCGACGACCCGACCGTCCTTCATCACCACGATGCGGTCCGAGGTGGAGAGGATTTCGCCGAGGATGTGCGAGATCAGCAGGACCGATCCCCCCTCGCCGACGAACCTGCGGATATAGGCCATCAGCTGCGCCGCCAGCCCAGCGTCGAGCGAAGATGTCGGTTCGTCGAGAATGACGAGTTTCGGCTTCTGGTTCAGGCCGGCGAAGCTGACGGCGATCTCGACCATCTGTCGCTCGGCAATAGAGAGATCGTCGATCGTGCTGTCGCAATCGATGCCATGGTTGGGAAAAATTTCCTGCAATTGGAGTTCGACGAGGGCGCCCGCCCTGCTGCGCCAGTTCCAGCCTGCGAGTTCCGCGTGCATGATGCGGGCGTTCTCATTGACGGTCAGGTTGGGGCAAAGCGACAGTTCCTGGAAAACGCAGCGAACGCCATTGGCTCGCGCAGTCGAGATGCCGTGCTGGGCGCGGATACCGCCATAGCTGATTTCGCCTGCATGGGGAGTAAGACCACCGTTGATGGCGTTGACAATCGTGGATTTGCCGGCGCCGTTATGTCCGACCAATCCGACGCATTCGCCGGCGTGGATGACAAGATCGGCGCCGTCCAATGCTTTGACAGCGCCGAAGGTCACCTTGATGCCCCGGGCGGCAACTACCTCTGGTCTTGTTGTCACTTCATTCATGCGAAACACGTCGTCGACAGTTCGGGAGGCGGCCTGGCTCGGATCGGGACACGGCGCGCAAGGGCGCCGCATCCTGTCTTGGGGAGGATCAGCTTACTTGGCTGCGCTGATGACTTTCTGGGCGTCTTCCAGCGAATACTCGACGTTGGCGACGCCACCCTTCTGGGTGCCGGCGAGATTGGTTTCGAGATTGCCCTGGTCGATGCGCAGGAAGGGCACCACAAGGTCCTTCTTCACCTGCTTGCCGTCGAGGATCTGCTGGGCCACCCAGAAGGCAAGCGTCGAAACGCCGGGAGCGATGGAGACGGACATCGTCTCGTAACCGTTCTTGTCCTTCTGTTGCTTCCACCAGACGAGTTCGTCCTCGCGGTTGCCCATGACGATGGTTGGAGTGGGACGATTGGCGGCAGCGAATGCCTGGGCCGCGCCGTAGCCGTCGCCGCCCTGGGTTACCACGGCGGTGATTTCCGGAAGGCTCGGAAGGATGCCGGCGACAGCGCGCTGCGCGACGTCCTGCGCCCAGTCGCCGTTGACAGCACCGACGATCTTGAACTGCGGGTTTTTCCGAACGCCCGCCTGGATGCCCGCATGGATTTCGTCATCGACCGAAACCCCTGCGAGACCCCTAATCTCCAGGAGGTTCCCACCTTTCGGCAGCTTCTTGGCGAGATATTCGACCTGACTTTCGCCCATCGCCTTGAAATCCACCGCGATGCGCCAGGCACACGGTTCGGTCACGATGCCGTCGAAGGACACGACGGTGATGCCGGCATTGCAGGCTTCCTTGACCGCACCATTGAGCGCAGTCGGCGACGCCGCGTTGATAACGATCGCGTCATAGCCCTGCAGGATCATGTTCTGGATCTGGGCGGCCTGCTCTGTCGCCTGGTTCTCGGCCGTCGTGAACGGATCGGCGGCAGCGACGATCTTCTTGGAGACGGCCTCCTTGGTGATCTTGTCCCAGCTTGTCAGCATGGCCTGACGCCAGGAATTGCCGGCATAATTGTTGGAAAGGGCGATCTTTTTGCCCGAAGTATCGGCCAGGGCGGAGACCGGCCCAGCAACGCAAGCAATAGCGACAGATGCGAATAGCATCTTCCTGATGATCATGATTTCCTCCCTAGAGTTCTCGACGGGTTCTTCGGGCCGCTCCTCAACGGTTGTTCGAAGATAGTGATTGCGCTGAGCCCCGTTTGCTCAGTAAAGCGAGCATGGAGGAGAAATCAGATGTTGTATAGGCGCATACAAGCAACCTGCTTGCGGGTATTCGCGGAAAATTTGCGGGTTCCCGCAAGACAAGAGCAGCAGCGAGGCGTCTAATAATTGGAGGACTGGAGGATGTCCGTCATGCTCAATCCGGCGCCAAGCGCGTTATTTGACCGCTATCTCGGAATTTCCCGGCTGCTCGCAGGCCAACTCGATTTCAACTCGATCATCCAGGCGGTGGCGGCTGAGATCAGCCATATCATTCCGCACGATCATCTCGACGTATGCATCAAGATGCTGGACGGGAAATACCACATCGCCTACGAGAGCGGGCTTGCGACCGCTTGGAGCCAACAGCCTCCGGCGCTGCTGACCGGCAGCCCTATCCGTACGCTCCTGTCCGGCGAGGTGGATTTCCTGCTTTCGCCGGATGCCTGTGCCGATCCGCGCTTTCATTTCGATGGCGCGTTTTCGAGCCCGATAATCGAACTGTCTCTGAGAAGCCGGCTGCATGTGCCGCTCAAGGTTCAAGGGGACATCATCGGCGCCCTGAGCTGCTCCAGCCACGAGCATGGCAAGTACTCGATGGAGGACGTCGAGAACGCCCGCTCGATCGCCGACCTTTTGGCACCATATTTCTTTGCACTGAGGGCTGCCGAACAGGCCAAACGCTCCGCAATCGTCGAAACGGAGGCCCGCGCCCGCGAAGAGGGATTGCGGCTGGGTGCGCTCAAGCTGACCGAGGCCCTGGAGGCCGAACGGCAGCGGATTGGCATGGACCTTCATGACCAGACGCTCGCCGACCTGACACGGCTCGCACGGCGCATGGAGCGGCTTTCAGGACTTCCGGACATGCATGGAGATGCGCTCGAACCACTCTGCCGCACCCTGCAGCAATGCATGCACGACCTTCGCCAGATCATCGAGGAGGCCAAGCCGACCGTGCTGCAGCTTTTCGGCGTGGCAGAGGCGATCGAGAACCACCTGGAACGCTCGGTGCGCGAAAGCGGCCTGCCGGTCGCCTGGCGGATGGTCGATGAGACAGGTGGAGCATTGCTCGACCTCGACAGGACCGTGGCGACCGCGCTGTTCCGCATCGTCCAGGAAGCGGTCAACAACGCGATCCGTCATGGGCAACCGAAGACGATCCTGGTACATCTGCGTATCCAGGGCGACGCGCTGTCGATCGAGATCAGCGACGACGGGAGCGGCCTGCGCAACGGTCGCGACAAGGCCGGGCACGGGATTGGCAATATGAAGACGCGAGCGCGGCTGATCTCGGCAAAATTCGAGATCGGCGGCAATCCCGGCGGGCGCGGCACGACGGCCAAGGTCGTGCTGTCAATGGAACGCAGGCATGTTGCGGAGAAATCGGCATGAAAGTCTTGATCATCGAGGACGACCCGCTGCACCGGTCTTACCTGCACGAGGCCGTGCGGGCGGCATTGCCTGAATGCGACACGGTTCTGGAGGCGGAAAACGGCCATGCCGGTGAGGTGCAGGCGCGCCAATCCCGAGCCGAGCACGTGGTCATGGACCTGCAGATGAGCGAACGCAACGGCATCGAGGCGGCCCGCACTATCTGGCGCGAACGGCCGGATACCAAAATTCTGTTCTGGTCGAACTATTCCGATGAAGCCTATGTGCGTGGCGTGGCGCGTATCGTGCCAGAAGGTGCGACATACGGATACGTGTTGAAATCTACTTCCGACGAGCGGTTGAAGCTCGCATTGCGCGGCGTCTTTATCGAATCGCAATGCGTTATCGACCGCGAGGTCCGGGGCATCCAGCAGAAAAGCCTGGGTACTGCGCACGGTCTGAGCGACGCGGAATACGAAATCCTGGTGGATGTGGCACTCGGCCTGACCGACAAGGCGATAGCCCAGCGAAAAAAGCTTTCGTTACGAAGCGTCCAGAACCGCCTTCAGCAACTCTATGAAAAACTGGACGTCTACGAGGGGCCCGGCAACGGCCCCGAGGGCTGGTACAATCTTCGCATGCGCGCCGTCGCCGTCGCCCTGCTCCGCAAGGTATTGAATGCCAGCGCACTCGAAAGAGGCGAGCGTGAATTGCGCAGCGCGCGCGGGAATTAGGCATCGGGGCTGAATTGCCTATTGCAGCACAGCGTTTCGGTGCCGGTGGCAGTTCTGCGGACCGCTGATTCATCATCGTGATCGGATTGACGCGATTGCTCCTGCTCGACAAAGCGCGAAGTCTCTACATGGTGAACCGCCTCGAGAGAAAAATCAGCAGGACAAGCGGTCCTCCAAGGAGGGCCGCCAGCATGATCGCGGATAGAAGGAACCTGCCGAAGAGGCGAAGAACTGTTTTGCGGGTCATGGCTGTGCCGATTTCGGCGAATGAAGTTCGTTTTCGCCGATCGAATGCGTCCGCAGCCTCCCCGCAATCCAAAGCGCCAGACTGTCGATGTAGGAGAGGATGACGGGCACCACGATCAAGGTCAGAAGGGTAGAACTGACAAGGCCGCCGATGACGGCATGCGCCATCGGAGCCCGTTGCGCGCCGCCGCCACCGGCCGCCAGCGCGAGCGGGATCATGCCGGCGATCATCGCGAGCGATGTCATGATGATCGGGCGGAACCGTACGGCGCCTGCATTGACAAGCGCCTCGCTGAGGGTCGCCCCCTGCCGGCGCTCCCGGTTGGCGAAGTCGACCAGCAGGATGCCGTTCTTGGTAACGAGCCCCATCAGCATGATGAAGCCGATCATCGAGAACATGTTGATGGTACTTCCCGCGACCATGAGGCCGAGGAGCACGCCGATCAGCGACAGGGGAAGTGCAGCCATGATGGCGATCGGTTGGGTGAAGCTTCCAAACTGCGAAGCCAACACGACATAGATGAAGATCACCGCCATCGTCAGCGCCTTGAACATGCCGCCTGTCGCTTCCTGAATGTCCTCGGAATCCCCGCCGAATTTTATCCGGTAGCCAGTCGGCAAATCTTGCTTGGCTACCATGGCCTCCAGTTCGGCTGTGACATCCCCCGCGGCTCGGCCAAATACATCCGCCGAAATCAGGATCTCTCTGGACATGTCGAGACGACGGATCTCGGAAGCCGCCGGGACGACTGCGATGTCCGCGACCTGATCCAGCCGGACCATGTGCGGGCTGCCGCTTGCGTCATTGCCCGGGACTTTGATCATCAACTCCCCGAGGGCGGCGGCGTTGGCGCGCTGGTCGCGGGGAAGCCGGACGACAACGTCGTAGGTTTCTCCGCGCCTATCGGTCCAGCTGGAAACGTCTTCACCGCCGATCAGCGGCGAGAGCATTCCGGCCAGCTCGGAGATACCGATGCCAAGATCACTCGCCTGCTCGCGCTTGAGCCGGACGGAAAGGATGGAATTTTCCTCGCCAGCGCTTGAATTGATATCCACCATGCCGGGCATCCCGCGCATGCCCTTGGTCAGATCCGCGGCGATCTTTTCCAGTACCCGCTGATCGTCACCCAGGACGCTCAGTTGGATCGGACTGGCGCCTCCGCCCAGGCCCTCCTGGATGATGGCGATCTTGACGCCCGGTATGACGGAAAGACGCTCGCGGATGGGACCCGCAATGGTGGCGGGCGCCTGTTTGCGCCGCTCCAGCGGCACGAGGCTGACGAGAATGGCGGCTTTGTGTTTGCCGATGGCGCTGCCGGTATTGATCGTCGAGTAGATCGAAGCAACTTCCGGAAACTCATGCAGCGCCTTCTCGATCTGCCCAACCTTGGTGCGCGTATAGTCCAACGAAGAGCCTGCCGGCGTCGTCACGTTGATCTGGAATCGACCTTCGTCCGCATTGGGAACGAATTCGACGCCCACCAGAGGAACCATCAGAATGCTGCCGACGAGGATGCCGCCAGTCAGGCCGAGCGTGACCAAACGATGTCGCAGCGTCCAGCGGATGATCTCTCGATAGCGCTCGGCGAGCCTTTCGAACCCGTCATCGAAACGCGCAATCAGCCGTCCGACCGGTCCGCGCCGTGCGTCGGGCTCAGCATCGGGATCATGCCAGACGCTGGAAAGCATCGGGTCGAGGGTGAAGGCGACGAACAGCGAGATCAGCACGGCAGCGGAAACTGTGACGCCGAATTCGTAGAAGAAACGGCCAACCATGCCTTCCATGAATGCTACGGGCAGGAAGACTGCGACGATCGTGGCCGTCGTCGCAGTCACAGCGAGTCCGATTTCGTTGGTGCCATCGAGAGCGGCCTTCAAATGCGACTTGCCCATGTGCAGATGGCGCATGATGTTCTCGCGCACCACGATCGCGTCATCGACAAGGATGCCGATCGAGAGCGTCAACGCCAGCAGGCTGAGCATATTGAGCGTGAAGCCGAGAAAATCGATGACGGCGAGCGTGCCGATCATGGCGATCGGAAGCGTCAGCCCGGTGATCACCGTGCTTCGCCATGAGTTGAGGAACAGGAAGACGATGGCGACCGCCAATGCCGCTCCCTCGATTAGTGTCGATTGCACCTCGCCGAGCGATTCCTGAATGGGGGCCGAGGCATCCGTGATGATTTGAAGCCGAACGTTTTGGGCGCCCAGTTCGACGTTCAGCTGATCGAGCCGCTTTCGCACATCGCTCACCACCTGCACGGTATTCGCATCCTGGACCTTGACGATGGCCACGGCGAGCGCTGTTTCGCCGTTATAGATCGCGCGGCTTTCCGGATCCGCTGCGCCATCCCTTACGTTGGCAACATCGCGGAGATAGACATCCCCGTCGCCGCGGCGGGCAACGATCACATCCAGAAGGTCCTTCGGCTCCGCAATCTGTCCCTGCACCTGAATGGTGCGGTCGGTGATACCGCTGGTCACGCTTCCGGCGGGCCTGTTCTGGTTGGTGGTCCGGAGGGCCTCGATGACCTCGTCGACGCCGATGCCCAATGCGCGCATCCGCGTCTCGTCGATGCTGATGTCGACCTGCCGTTTCTGACCGCCGATCAGCGTCGCCTGCCCTACCCCGGCTATCGTCGTCAGCTGGCGCAATACGCGCTGGTCGGCGATCGTTGTAAGTTCCGGCATTTCGAGAGAGGGCGAACTAATTGCCACCGAAAGTATCGGTTCGTCCAATGGATTGAACCGGGCCACGACCGGTTTGGCGGCTTCCTCGGGAAGGTCTGCTTCAAGGGCCGCTATCTTGTCGCGGACGTCCTGCGCTGCGGTCGTGCTCTCCACCTCCAGCTTGAACTGGGCGATGACGACCGACCGTCCTTCGTAGGACGTCGACGTGATCTCGTCGAGGCCGCTGATCGTATTGAGCGCCTCCTCGATGGGCCTGGTCACCTCCGTCTCGACGGTTTCGGGCGTGGCACCCGGGTAGGTCGTTGTGACCACGACAACCGGAACGTCGACATTCGGAAACTGGTCGACGCCGAGGCGCTCGTAGGAAAACCCGCCAAGCACAAGCAGCAGCACCATCATCATGGTGGCGAAAACGGGATGACCGATGGAAATGCGGGTGAGGAACATGTCAGCTCGCCTTCGAAATCGTGACGGTGACGTCCGGTCGCAGCTCGGGCAGCGGTGCGGTCACGATCGTGTCGCCGTAAGCCAGGCCTTCGGAAACCTCCAGGCTGTCACTCCCGCCCCATCCCGATCCCACGGTCACGGGCTGGCGGACAAGACGGCCTTTTTTCAGCTTGAGGACATAGTCTCCCGTCTCGTCCTTGCGAAGCGAGATCGCCGGTATGATGATCGCGTCTTCGTTTTGCCGGACCACGATCGAGCCTGTCGCGAACGATCCGCCCCTCAGATGGGCGCCACTGTTGGAGAGCCGGATATAGACCGGGATGAAGCGCGTGCCGCGGTCGGCGACCGGACTGATACGATCCACCCGTCCGATGACCGTTTGCCCGTCAAGCCCGTCGATGTGCAGTTCTGCCCGTTGGGCGATGGCAATACGGTGAACGTCGCGCGTGGAGACCAGGACTTTTGCTTCCAGAATGCGCGTATCGACGATCGTGAAAAGTTCTGCGCCGGCGCCGACGCGGGAGCCCTGATTGATCGCCCGATTTGAGATCGCCCCATCGAACGGCGCCCGAACTTCGGCGTCCCGCAAAGCGGTGCGTGCGATATCCGCCTGTGCTGAAAGGCCTTTCAGTCTGGCGGTCGCGGCGGCAACCTGGCTTCGTGCCTTATCGAGTTGCTCCTGGCTTGCAATGTTCTTATCCGCGAGTTGTTCGATCCTGTTGAGTGACTGCGTGGCGAGCAGCATCTCCGCCGCCGCGACATCGCGATCCCCTTCACGCTGCTTGAGGATCGATTGGAGATCATCCGTCTCAAAACGTGCCAGCACGTCCCCTGCCTTGACGGCCTGTCCCGCAACGGCGCGAACCTCGATGATCTTTCCTCCATCCTTGGCGTGCAGGACGGCGCGGTTGATCGGCTCGAGGTCGCCGCTGACGCTCACCCGTTCCGCCATCGACGTGGGCCGGATGTCAGCGATCTCCGAAGGTTCCAGTTCCAGCGGTCTATCGAGCTGGTTCCCCGCGACCGCGGCGACGACCTCTTTCACCCGCTCATTTGCATCAACCGTTCCGCGTGCGGGATCGATAAACACGACAGCGAGGTAGACGCCCCCCAGGAGCATTCCTGCCTTGGTCAATCTCATCGTCCATTTCAAAGCCATAGCGACATTCCTTGGATTTAATGCACGGCCACCTGCGGCGGCGCCTCGCGTTTTCGCGACTGGATGGCTCCGGTTGCTAGGCTTCGACAATTGCAGCAGCATTACCTGATGGTTCTTTTGTCCCCCGTAATGCTGCCGCAATCTTCGCGGCGGAGAAGGACGGGACAGGAGAGCCAAGGGACGATGAGACTTCTATTGATAGAGGACGAGAGAGAGCTGGCTGACGCTCTTTCAAGGGCGCTGAGCAAACACGGCATCGTCACCGATCACACCACGCATCTTGCGGACGCTTTCGAATTGACGCGCCAGAATAGCTACGACGCGATTCTTCTGGATCGACGCCTGCCTGACGGCGAAGGCCTGACCTTCATTCCGATGCTGAGGCGGACGGGCACCGACACGCCGGTCATTGTGCTGACGGCGCGCAATGAGCCGTTGGAGCGGGTCGAAGGGCTGGATGTCGGCGCGGACGACTATCTGGGCAAGCCGTTTCTTGTGGACGAGCTGATGGCGCGATTGCGGGCGGTTCTGCGACGACCGCCAAGCCTGACGGAACTTCAGATTACTGTCGGCCGGATGGTGATCGATCCCCTGCATTTGAGTGTGACCGTCGAATCGACCCCGCTCGACCTGCCCAGGCGCGAACTTCTCGTTCTGGCGGCGCTGGCCAAACGGAAAGACAAAACCGTCCTTCGATCGACACTTGAGGCGGCAGTCTACAACTATGAAGAAGAAATCCAGTCGAATGCGCTCGATGCGCATATTTCAAGACTGCGCAAACGACTGCTGGATGCCGGCGCCGGCGTCGCGGTCCATAACATCCGAGGCGTCGGATATCTCCTGAAGGAAGAATGATGCGCCCTTCGAACCGATCCAACCCGTCCCTTTGGTGGAAGCTCAGCTGGCAGCTCAGCCTTGTTATCGTCGCCGTGGTTGCCGCGGTGATCATCGGGCTTTGCGTATGGGCAGCGACGATCATGTCGCCCAACATCGCCATGGAAGAGACAGTTGGTTCAGCGATAGCTGCGGCCACGTCACGCGACAACCAAGGACATTTGGCGTTGCGAGAAACGCTGGAGCTAAAGGCGCTCAAGGAGCAGAACAGTGCGCTTTGGTATGTGGTGGCTACGATAGATGGTGTATCCGTGTCCTATGGCACCATCCCCCCACCCTATCGGGATCTCGCGCATCTGGTCCATCTGTTCGACGATGCAGACATACGGGGGTCGGCTACGACAAAAGAGGTCGCGACGATCGATAGTGCCGAAACAGCTTTCGGCGAGGTACGGATTCTTTTTGGTGGAGTGGCTGGCAAAGGTTGGCCAGCATTCGCTCTTTTGACCAGGGCCTACCCGATCTATGTCTCTCTGCTTGCCGTCGCTCTGCCAGCGATCTTCCTTACCGTCCCGCGAATCGTCGGCCGCGCGCTTGCAAGGGTGAGTGATGTCGCTGACAAAGCATCGCAGATCCAACCGCGCCAGCATGGAGCACGCCTGCCGGTGGAAGGTATTCCCAAAGAAGTTGCTCCGCTGGTGATTGCATTCAACGGTACGCTTGAGCGGCTTGAGAACGAATTGAAGAAACGCCAGCGCTTCCTAATCGACGCGGCGCATGAGCTCAGAACACCGATCGCCATCATGCAGACCCGGATCGATGGGACGCCCGAGGGCCAGGAACGCAGGCGATTGTTGAACGACGTTGCGCGTTTGGCCGAGACCGCCGAACAGCTCCTCGATTTTGAGCGAAACGACCAGGCGACCGAGCTCCATGAAGCGGTCGATCTCGTCGAGATCGCACGGACAGTAGTCGCCGACCTGGCGCCTCAGGCGATCGCCGCCGGCTACCAGATCTCTTTTCAAAGCGAGGTGGAAAGCCTCGAACGGCGCGGCAGCCCTTCCGCTCTGCCAAGAGCGATCAGCAATCTGGTTCGCAATGCGATCGACCACGGTGGCGATAGGGGAATGATTACCATTTCGGTCTTGGCCGGCGGGCGGATCACCGTGGCCGACGAAGGGTCAGGCATACCGGCCGAACATCAGGAGCTGGTTTTCGAGCCCTTCTATCGCGTCACCCCCAAAAGCAGAGGCGCGGGCCTTGGTTTGAGCCTGGTGAAACAGATCGTCGCAAACCACCGGGGGCAAGTCAGTCTCCAAAGCGGCTCGACCGGAACGCAGGTTGCAATCGAACTCTGACAGACGGCACCGGGTCCACCCCGTGACCGATCCTCTGTAATGCTGCGGCAATCCTTGCCCCGCACTGTCACCCCAGTACATCCGTGACGGAGGCCCGAAGGCGTGCGCAGCAATCCATCCATTGAACCATTTTTCCGAGTTGCCGGATCTCCATCCAAATCAGCTTTCAGATCTCTATGTTTCGCTTTGCCCCTGACCCTGGCGGTAACGGGATGCACCTCGGTGCCACTGAAGGAGGCAGGCACACTGACTTCCTACAGCAATCTTGGCACGCCAAAGGGAACGCTGGCCAAGAAACGCCTTTACGTCGATGGGCGACATCTGACCACGGTCAAGACGGTCAGCATCGTGCCGACAACTTTCTCTTTCAGCGCCGAATCCCGGATCAAAACGGAAGCCGACCGCTCGCTGGTGTCGAACGCATTGGACCGGGCGCTCTGCGTCGCGCTCAGCGACAAGTATCAAATGGTCCCGGCCGGCCAACCGGCAGATCTGACAATACGATCCGTCGTCACCGATATCGTACCGACAAACAGGGCCGTGGCCGGGGTCGCAACCGCCGTCACCGTCGGTACCGGCTTTGTCCTGCCCGTCAGCGTGCCGCGATTGCCCTTCGGCCTCGGCGGATTGGCGGTCGAAGCGGAGGCTGTCAACGGCGGCGGCATTCAGAGCGCGGCAATGGTGTGGGCCCGCGGCGCAAATTCGATCCAGGACAAACCCCGCGTTTCCGAAGTCGGGGACGCATATGGCCTCGCCTCCAAGTTCGCGTCCGACTTTTCGCGAATGCTCATTTCCGGCAAGGAGCCGAAAGGATTGAACATCTCCCTTCCTTCAGGGCAGCGGATGCGGTCCTGGCTCGGCGGAAAACCGAAATACCCGGCTTGCGACGCCTTCGGGCGGGCGCCTGGGTTGGTGGGAGCCGTGGCGGCCAAGTACGGCGCGCCGCCGGAATGGACCGACAAGAAGCCGAAACCGGCCATTACGCACTGACATCTCACCCGAGAGGACCGGCATGCGCGTCAGCGAAGCCGTTGCACTTTTTACGGAAGAACGGCGGTCGGACCCTCCAGCGACCACCTGACCCCGTAAGGCGGCATGGACGGACGGAGCACTGGCCGGCACCCCCAAAAGCCTTGCTCCGTTCGTCCGCTGCTCGCCGGCATTGGCAATAGGATTGGCCGCCATCGCTTCGCCCTGCCGCACCGACATTGCCGGCTGGTTTTCATCTCGACTTGTAATGCTGCGGCAATTCTTCAGCCGCAACTTCTCCCCGAAACCATGCCCCGGTTTCTTTAGCCTTTATAATCAGGAGTTAATTTGGTGAGCCAGCACGATCAGCATCATCCGGAAGACCGGCACCGCAATACGGTCTTAAGCGGAGTTGGGGCTTCCGACATCATTCAGCGACGGTGGACGATAAAAATCTCGATCACGGCATTGGCCGCAGCCTCGGCACTCTTCCCGGTCACGGCACTCGCGGCCGACCTTGAAGCGACCGATGCGGCGATTGCCCCTCCGCAACAGTTCGATACGGCACGCTACGGCGGCATTCGCGGCAAACTGCATGATTGGAAGGTGACGATCGGCGTCGGGGCGGTTTACCTGCCCGAATACGAAGGATCCGACGAATTCGAGGTGCAGCCGTTTCCGCTCGTCTCCGCCCAGTTTGGGGAGCGCGTGCATCTCGATACCGGTGGCCTCACTATCGATCTTTTCGAAACAAACGGCTTCAGGGTTGGCGTTACCGGTGGCGTCGAAATGGGACGCAAGGAGGACGACTCGGACTATCTGCGAGGTCTGGGCGACATCGACATGGGCGGGGTCATCGGAGGGATCGTCAGCTATGACGTCGGTCCATTTGGCGTCTACGCCAAGTTGGACAAGACGATAGGCGGCAGCGCGGGACTAACGGGCACTTTCGGCGCGAAAGTTTCCCATCGCTACGAACGGTTCATCTTCTCCGCCGATGTGTCCGGCACATGGGCCGACGACAAGCACATGGAGTCGTATTTCGGGGTGACTTCGATCCAGTCAGCTCAGTCCGGCCTGGCAGAATACGAAGCGAAGGCGGGCGTCAAGCGCGTCGATCTCAAGGGCTCCATCACCTACATGATGACAGAGAACTGGAGCGTCACGGGGGCCGGTGGCGCCGGCTTCGTGCTCGGCGATGCCAAGGACAGCCCGATCGTCAAGGACGATGTTCAACCCTTCGCAATGCTGGGAGTAGGATACAGGTTCTAAAAAACGAGTGAGATCGTGCGGCAGCGTGACGGCTGCCGCTATTCCGCATCCATGTCATCATGACGGATCATGTGCGCCGTCTTCTTATGGTTACGGTCCAACGGCAATCTCCAGCGGGCCCGACTTGCATACTTGAAATTACTGCGCCAACGCCACCAGCCGGCCGCTTGAGGGTTGGCATAGGATATCCATCCGGACGTCGTAGATGCGAACGAGTTCCTCGGTCGTCATGACCTCTTGCGGGGTGCCATGGGCAATCAACCGGCCGGAATGCAGAGCGACGATCTCATCGCAGAAGCGGGCGGCCATGTTGACGTCGTGCAGCACGGTGATGACGGTGATGCCCTTTTCGCGGCAAAGGTCGTGCGTCAAGGACAGGACTTCCAACTGATGGCCGATATCGAGCGCGGAGATGGGTTCGTCGAGCAGAAGGCAGGTGGCATCCTGTGCCACGAG
The DNA here is from genome assembly GCF_000732195.1 of Neorhizobium vignae. Classification (GTDB taxonomy): domain Bacteria; phylum Pseudomonadota; class Alphaproteobacteria; order Rhizobiales; family Rhizobiaceae; genus Neorhizobium; species Neorhizobium vignae. Next base: position 427,187 of record NZ_JNNU01000003.1, on the reverse strand, counting down.
CATGGCAAGCCAGGCACGCTGGCGTTCACCGCCCGACAGGCTGTCCACCATGCGTTCTGCAAAAGAGCCGATACCGGTGAGCTCGATTGCCTCCTCCACCTTCTGCTTGTCGATGGCGCTGAACCGGCCGAGCGCGCCGTGCCATGGATAACGCCCGAGCGCCACAAGTTCCTTGACCAGCATGCCGGGCGCGGCTGGCGTCCGCTGCGGCAGATAGGCGAGCCGGCGGGCGAATTCCCGCGCACTCCAGTCTTCAAGGGGCTTGCCCTCGAACTGGACAGTACCCGCGCTCAGCGCCTGCTGCCGGCCGATCAATTTCAACATTGTCGATTTGCCGGAGCCATTGTGACCGATCAGAGCAATCGACCTGCCTGCCCGAAGATCGAGCGTCAGCGGATGTAAGAGGACGCGGCCTTCGATTGCAAAGCTCGCCTCCTTCAATGACAGGAGAGGGAGATTTGCCTTGGCGATCTCACGCTCATTTGGGTTCAGCGGCATGGTTACCATCCGTCCGTCGTCTTTCAAACCGGAAACTAGACTCATGTTTCTTCGAATCGGACGTTCCGGTCAACCGACGTCCTTTATCGTGCCGTTGGTCACGTTGCCGGCCTGTCACTATGTGTATTTGCACCCGCGTGCCGCGCAGATCGGGAGGATGCGGCATCTGCAACGCCCGCGGGATTGATACAGTGGATTAAAGTTGATAAAAATATGCAAGTTTTATTTATTCGGGTAGCTGCATGATTTTTCAACCGCGGATGCAGAACAGGATCGAGGGTTTTTCGGTCATCGGGGGGCTGAGGCGCCGTTACTGGAACGGCATCACCGCCGACCTGTGGGACGTGGAATGCGCCGCCTATGCGGGCGGCCACTACGTGGCACGGGATCCGCGACTGTTCATCCTGCTCGACCAGCGCGGCCGCGGACGCCCTGTAGTAAAGCTTTCCCCGAAATCCCGCGGCGCGCCACAGGACAGCAGTCAGAGCCCGATCTCCTATATTCCCGCCGACATGGAGCTTTGGCTGGACATTGCCGACGTACAGTATGTGCGCCACCTCGATATCCACTTCGACGCGGACATCCTCGGCCGCCGTTTGATGGAAGACATCAACCCAAAAAAGCTCAAAGACCCCCAGTTGCTGTTCTCCGACCAGCGTGTCATGGCGCTGGCCGGACTGATCGCCGCCGAGATTTCCAATCCGGAGCCGTTGCATGATCTCTATGGGGACGGGCTCGCCCTGGCGCTCGTCATCGATGTCCTGAAGATGCTAAAGGTACCACCCCGGCGGCGAGGAACGCTGGCAGTAGCACAACTGCGGCGCGCTACGGATTTCATCACCGAAAACTGCATGCGCAATATCCGCCTGCAGGAACTCGCTGACCTGACGGGCCTGTCGCCATCGCATTTCAGCCATTCGTTCAAGGCATCGACCGGAATGGCGCCCCATGACTGGCAGATCAATGCCCGGCTGGAACGCGCGAAAGCTTTGCTGATGTCGGAGGTCTATGCGTTAACCGAAGTTGCCGCCGAAACCGGCTTCTCGGACCAGGCGCATTTCACCAGGGTCTTCCGCAAACATGTGGGGACCACTCCGGCCCGCTGGCGTAAGGCTAGGCAGCAGTGATGCATTTCCGCAAATATTTGCTCACTCCTTCTGAATTTGCCCAAAAGCATTCAATTGTCGCCGATCGAACCAAGCCGAAACTTTAAATATGAGTTAACTGCTCACCTTATGAAATGCCGCTGCCTGCGAGCGGCGAAAAGTTCGTGTGAGTGGGGCATAGAATGGACAAGAGAAAAACAGCGTTGGGGGCAAGGCTCGGCCTGGGTGCGGGTGTGGCGTTTATTGCCGTTTGCAGCGCGTGGGCGGCTCATGCCCAGGATGCCGATACGACGTTGGCGCCGATCGTCATTCGTGGCGAGGGCGAAGGCGACGGAACCGGCCCGGTCAAAGGTTATGTCGCGAGGCAGTCGACGACCGGTTCCAAGACCGATACGCCGCTCAAGGAAATTCCGCAGTCCGTATCGGTCATCGGCCGGAAAGAAATGGACGACCGCGGCGCCGTCAGCAAGATCGACCAGGTGCTCCTCTATACGCCCGGCGTGTTCGGCCAGCCCTACGGCTCGGACCCTGACACCGACTGGATCTATGTTCGCGGATTCAATGCTTCGCAGACGGGGGTGTTCTTCGACAGCCTCGCGCTCACCAGCCACGCCTATGGCGGCTTCCAGCTCGATCCGTTCATGCTGGAGCGCGTCGAGGTCCTCAAGGGGCCGGCCTCCGTCCTGCTCGGCGGCGCCAATGCCGGCGGCGTCGTCAACCTGATCCGCAAGCGTCCGACCGACGAGCCCTACTACTACACCGAGACCGGCATCAACACGAACGGCAACGCCTACTTCGGTTTCGATGTCTCCGACAAGATCACCCCGGACGGCACCTTCAGCTATCGCCTGACCGGCAAGATCGCCGGTGGCGACAACTACACCGACTACAGCGAGGACCTGCGCGGCTTTATCATGCCGCAGTTCACCTTCTCGCCGGACGCGGGCACCAGCCTGACGGTCTGGGCCTATATCAGCGGCCTCGACCAGGTCCACACGACCAACGGCCTGCTGCCCTACGGCGGCACGGTCGTCGACGCCGGCTACGGCAAGATCCCGCGTGACCAGTTCCTCGGCGAGCCCGGCTTTGACCACGGCCGTGTCGTACAGAAAATGATCGGTTATGAGTTCGAGCACGAATTCGAAGGTGGATGGAAATTCACGCAGAACCTGCGTTATGCCAACCTCGATAAGCGTGAAAAGTATATCTACCCCTTCGATTTTAACCAGACCGATGCCTTCGTTGGACGTTATGGGGAAGATATAACATCCAAGGGCGATGCCTTTAACGTCGATAACAGATTGGAAAACGACTTCGATCTCGGCGGCGCCAGCCATAAGGTCATGGTTGGTCTCGATTACCGCTACTATCGCCTGCATACAGATCAATTTGGGACGTCTTTCCCATTCGATTCCAACTTTGACCCGAATAACCCCATATACGGCGCCACGCCCGTTACAATTAGCCGCAACCTGAACCAGGTCTACACGATCAATCAGGTCGGCGTTTACGCGCAGGACCAGATCAAGTTCGGCGACGGCTGGATCGCCACGTTCAACGGCCGCTACGACTATGTCCACAACGAGATCGATGACCTTTTGCCGGGAGGAACGGCGAACTATTCTAGCAACGACCGTGCCTGGAGCGGCCGCGCGGGTCTGGCCTACGAGTTCGACAACGGCCTGACGCCCTATGTCAGCGCCGCTACCTTCTTCAGCCCGATCGTCGGCCTGACGGGCGGCGCGGCGCCAAAGCCCGAGGAAGGCTACCAGTTCGAGGCAGGCGTCAAGTACGAGCCGACCTGGCTCGACGGCAGCCTGACGGCCTCCGTCTTCGACATCACGAAACAGAATTACACGATCACCACCGGCGGGGTAACCAGCCAGCTCGGCGAAGTCCGCTCAAGGGGCGTCGAAGTGGAAGGCAAGTTCAATCTGGACGAAAACTGGAAGGTCATCGCCGCAGCGTCGTATACGGACATCGAGATCACCAAGGACAATCCGACGCTGATCGGAAGGACACCCAACGTCGTGCCCGACGTTCTTGGTTCGCTCTGGCTCGACTACACCGTTACGGCAGGGCCGTTGGAAGGGCTCGGTTTCGGCGCCGGCGTCCGCTATCGCGGCAAGTCCTGGGCGGACAATGAGAACACCTTGCGCGTTCCGGATGCGACCGTCTTCGACGCGGCGATCCGCTACGAGAAGAACGACTGGAAAGCATCTCTTAACGTCACCAACCTGTTCGACAAGAGCTATGTTGCAGGCTGCAACACGCAGTATTTCTGCGGCTACGGCGAGGCCCGCACCGTCAACTTCAAGATCAGCAAGGTCTGGTAGTTTGACGATCTGACACAGGTTCTGCAGGAAGGCCTGGCTCGGGCCTTCCTGTGCGTTTGGAGACAGGCCAATAGTGCAGCAATTGACCCGTAGAACCATGCTTACAGCCGCAGCCGCCTTGGCGGCGGCGCGTACTCTGCGGGCCCAGGAAGCGGGGCCGCGGGTTGCAACGCTCGACTGGGCCCTTCTCGAAACGCTGCTCGCGATCGGCGCCAATGTCGTGGCGGCGACCGAGCTTCGCCAGTTCCGACAGGTTGCGATCGAGCCCGATGTCCCGGAAGGCGTTACCGACCTCGGCCTGCGCGGCACGCCGAATTTCGAGGTGCTGCGCTTTGCCGGCCCGGACCTGATCCTCAACTCGAATTTCTATGCCTGGGCCAATCCGCTGATGAGCCGGATCGCACCGGTAGAAACCCATTCGATCTACAAACCGGGCGAAAGCCCGTATATCCTTGCAGAACAGGCAACGCTGGCGATCGGCGAGCGCTTGCGGCGACCTGCGGCCCGCGGGATGGTCGAGGAGCTCGCTGCCCGGCTCGATCGCTACAGGGGCCTCTTCGCCAGGGGTGACGGCCGCCCCGTCCTGCCGATCAATCTCGGCGATGCGCGCCACTACCGGGTCTTCGGTTCCGACAGCATGTTCGGCGAGGTCTTGAAACGCCTCGGGCTGGCCAACGCGTGGACAGGCGCGACCAGCTATTCGGCCATGGCGCCGATGGGTATCGAGACGTTGGCTTCCATGCCCGACGCCTGGATCGTCCTCATTCCTCCGCATCCGGAAGACGCTTTTGCGACGCTGACCGAAAGTGCTTTCTGGAAGGCCTTGCCCGCAGTGCGTGAAAACCGAGTGCTGACGGTCGGATCGATCAATCCCTATGGGGCACTGCCGGCCGCGAGCCGCTTTGCGAATCTCCTGGCGGAAGGGATATCCCGTGTCCGGAACGGCTAGTCTCCCAATGCCCATGCGCAACGGCCTGCCCCATCTTCTCCCTGCCGCCGTGCTGGGCATCGCCTGCGTTACGTCGTTCATCCTGCTTCTAACTTTTCGCCCGCACGTTCCCGGAGAGGCGGCGACTGCCGCGGTGCTCGACGCAATCCTGCTGTGGGACAGCCTTCTGCCCCGCGCTGCGATCGCCTTGATCGCCGGCGCAGCACTCGGTCTTGCCGGCGCGCTGCTGCAACGGGTGCTGCGCAATCCGATTGCAGATGCCTCGACCCTCGGCATTGCTTCAGGGGCGCAACTGGCGCTGACACTCGGCCTCGGCTTTCTGCCGCTTCTCACCGGCATCTCCCGCGAACTGATTGCCTTTGCCGGCGGTTTCGCCGCGGTGGCAATCGTGCTGGTGCTGAGCTGGCGGCGCGGGCTCGATCCGGTCACTGTGGCGATCTCCGGCATGATCGTCAGCCTGATCGCGGCTTCGCTCAGCGTGACCCTGGTTCTGGCGCGCGGCGAATACGCCATGTCGATCCATGTCTGGGGGGCGGGCGGGCTCAACCAGCAGGACTGGAGTGGTGTCATCTCGCTGGCGCCGCGGCTCGCGGCGGGCATCCTCGCCGCGGCACTCCTTCTACGGCCGCTGAATGTCCTGGCGCTTGACGATTCCAGTGCCAGAAGCCTCGGCGTCGCGCTGCATGGGGTGCGGTTTTCGATCCTCGTCCTCGCGGTCTGGCTATCCGCCTCGGTCACGGCAACCGTCGGCATTATCGGCTTCCTGGGCCTTGCGGCGCCCACCATGGCCAGGTTCTGCGGTGCACGCACAACCGGACAGGTGATGATGACCGCTCCTCTGACGGGCTCCGCGGTGCTTTTCCTGACCGATTGCCTGACGCAATTGCTCGGGCCGGGTTTTTCCGATCTCGTGCCGACAGGTGCCGCAACCGCTCTGCTCGGCGGACCGCTGCTTCTCATGCTCCTGCCGCGCGTCCACGGTTTTTCGGCCGTAACCGCAACGGCCGATGCCGCCTCTCGGCAGGTTCGAAAGCCTGCGGTCACGCTGGCGCTGCTTGCCTTGGCGCTTGCCATCATCTTCGCCCTCGCACTCGGGCTAAGTCCGAGGGATCAAGGCTGGAGCGTTGCAACCGGCCCGCTCTTTTCCGAGCTTCTGCCCTTCCGCCTGCCGCGTATCCTGGCTGCCGGCGGTGCCGGCGCCATGCTCGGAGCAGCCGGCTTCATCATGCAACGCGTGACCGGCAATCCGATCGCCAGTCCCGAAGTACTCGGTGTCTCGAGCGGCGGCGGTGCCGGGCTGACGGCTGCTCTCTTCCTGTTCAGCGTCCCATCGCCTGCCATCATGCTTCTCGGCATGGCGCTCGGCTCGTTTGCCGCCCTCCTGGTGATGATTGCGATTGCCGGCCGCTCCGGGTTTTCGGCCGAACGGCTGCTGCTCGCCGGCATCGCCATCAGCGCCTTCTGCATGGCGATCGTCAGCATGGTGCTCGCCCAGGGTGACATGCGCAGCTATATCCTGCTCACCTGGATGGCCGGATCGACCAGTCGCGCCGGCGCCTTCGAAGCCTGGACCGCGATAATCACGCTCATCGTGTTGACCGCGCCGCTATTCCTGATGATCCGCTGGCTCACCATCCTGCCGCTCGGCACAGGCCTTTCCCGCAGCATCGGCCTTCGCGTCCTGCCGTCCCGCCTTGTACTCGCCGTCCTTGCGGCATTGATGACGGCGATCTCGTCTTTCCTCGTTGGCCCGTTGAGCCTGACCGGACTGATCGCGCCGCATCTCGCTCGGCTGATCGGCCTCCAGAAGCTGCATCACCAACTTGCCGCGGCAATCCTGATCGGCGCTGGCGTGCTCATGATGGCCGACTGGCTGTCGCGCGTCGTCATCTATCCCTATCAGGTGCCGGTCGGCCTCTTTGCGGCGCTGATCGGCGGGCCTTATCTTCTCTGGCTGCTTGGGTTGAAGGAACGTTCCTCGTAATGGCCGAGAGACCTCAGCATCGATCGACGTAGCGGTTCCCATCGCGGTCACGGTAGTAACAGCGGCCGGGCTGCCCCGCGACATTCCCGATCAAAGCGCCGGTCACGCCACCCACGGCCGCACCAACCGCGGCCCCGCGAACGTTGCCCGTTGCCACACCGCCGACGACGGCACCGGTGGCGGCGCCGATTCCCGCCCCTCGTTCAGTCGACGTGCAAGCTGTGAGGCACAACCCGACACATCCAATGACAATAAACTTTTTCATCTGAACCTCCATTCCAGTTTTCTCGCTGATGGACTGGCTTGTTTCCTTGGGTATGACGGCGCGACATGCCGAGTGCCGGCTTTGGCTGGAACATCGCGCTAAGTCCCCCGAACCAAGTCAAATCCTGAAAGTTCCATTCAATTGAGGGCGGCTCCGCCGGCGGAGGTTGCCGCTTGCCGACGCAAGCCATTGATCCTGCCTTGCCACACCGGGTGACGGGACTCTGCAGACGAAAAATACTTCCGATTCATGGGCGCAACACTGGAACGGAACCATCCCCTGCTTCTGCGGGTTGGATGGCATGTTTCGCGCTCTTGCCTCTGGGAGCATGCCATGGCTGTACTTTCCTCCAATAATCGAGACGCGGCCGCCTATCCGATACAGTCGCTTTTCGTCCCGTTCCCTTTCGTCTGCTTCACACTTGCGCTCGCGACCGATATCGCCTTCTGGCAGACAAACAACCTCATGTGGCAGAACTTCTCCGCATGGCTGTTGTTAGCTGGCCTGATGTTCGGCGTGGTTGCGATCCTGGCTGGTCTCATAGACCTCGTGCGGCCCCGCACCCGTCCACTCCGGCCGGCTTTCCCAGCCGCGTTTCTCTACCTGGTCATCCTCGCCCTTGCCGTCCTGAACAGCCTCGTCCATGCCGGTGACGGATGGACCGCCGTGGTCCCTTATGGACTGACGCTCTCTGCCTTGACCTTTGTGCTTTGCCTGGCGGCAGCGGCTGTTTCCGCCCGCAAATATGCCAGATTGGCCTGGAGGATATGATGATGAGGTTCCTTATTCTCGGCACTTCGGTTCTGTCGATTTCCCTCGGGCTCGGCGCGTCGGCGCAGGAAGCCAAATTCGATCTGTCCCAGCAGATCGGCCCGAACCCGGTCCTGCCTGACCCTTCTCCTTCCCTGATACCTGATCTGAAGGTCGCGGAAGTGATCGGCTGGAAGGACGGCGAGACGCCTGCCGTTCCCGATGGCCTGAAGGTTTCTGCCTATGCCAAGGACCTTGCCAATCCCCGCAACGTCCATACTCTGCCGAATGGCGATGTACTCGTCGTCCAGTCCCGCGGTCCGGCTGGCGAGCCGACGTCGCGGCCGAAGGATTTCATCCGCGACTGGATCATGTCGATCGCCCACGGCGGTGGCGGTGAACAGAAAGAAAGCAATATCGTCACCCTGCTGCGTGACACCAATCGCGACGGCACGGTCGATGAACGCCACGACCTCCTGAAGAAGCTCGATTCTCCCTTCGGCCTCGCCTGGATCGACAACACGCTTTATGTCGCCACGACGAGCGCCATCCTTGCCTACCCCTACGGACTCGGCCAGAACGAAATCACCGGGCCGCCGAAAACGCTGACACCACTGCCCGGCGGTCCGATCAATCATCATTGGACAAAAGATCTTGCCCTCAGTCCTGACGGCCGGACGCTCTATGTTTCGGTCGGATCGAACTCCAACATCGTCGAGAACGGGCTCGAAGCAGAAAAAGGCCGTGCTGCGATCTGGCAGGTCGATCGGCAGACCGGCGCCGCCCGCGTTTTCGCTTCGGGCCTGCGCAACCCGAACGGCCTCACCTTCAATCCCGAAACGGGTGCGCTCTGGACCGTCGTCAACGAGCGCGACGAGCTCGGCCCGGACCTCGTTCCTGATTACATGACTTCGGTGGAGGACGGTGCCTTCTACGGCTGGCCGTGGAGCTACTACGGCAACCACGTCGACGCTCGCGTTCATCCGCCCCGTCCCGACATGGTCAAAAAGGCAGTCCAGCCGGACTACGCCCTGTCCAGCCATGTCGCCGCGCTCGGACTGACTTTCTCGATGAATTCCGCCCTGCCAGCCGCATATGCAAACGGCGCCTTCATTGGCGAGCACGGCAGCTGGAATCGGGACAGCTTCAATGGCTACAAGGTCATCTTCGTCCCGTTCCAGAATGGCAAGCCATCTGGCAAGGCGCAGGATGTCGTCACGGGCTTTATCCTGGGCGACCATGCGAAAGGACGGCCGGTCGGCGTCGGGATCGATGGGACGGGAGCGCTGCTTGTTGCCGATGACGCCGGCAATACCGTCTGGCGCGTTGCTTCATCCGACGGTCGCGTCACGCCCCAGCCGATCGGTACGGACCAGGTGTCGGTCAATCAGCAACTGTCATCGCCCGCGAAAAGCGACAGGCTTCCCGCCGGAGTATCCGGTATCGGAACGGAAATCACCGCGTCGACGACGCCCCCCGCGCCGCCTCCCGCTTCAGCCGACGAACGCCTGACCGGTCAGGAGCCGCTTTCCGGCCAACCGGACAAGCTCGTGCCCGTCCAGATGCAGATCGCTCCCGCGACGGGGCCATGACGACGTGGCAGCAAGATCAAGGACGGAGCCCTCCTGCATCGCTTCGGGAAGGGAGCTGCCGAGCCGGCAGCTTCGATCAACGACGTGGCATATGAGCGACCGTCAAAGTCAGTCTTTCATTGCTTCGAGCAAGGCCGTTATATAGCCGTAGCAAAACGCAAAGGCTACGCCTGTAGGGTCGCGGCCGCTTATCGTGGGAACGTGGTCCGGCATGATCATGTAGCGATAGCCGACCTCCTTATAAATTTTGAGAGAGCGTACCATGTCCATGTCGCCCTCGTCCGGGAAGGTCTCCATGAAGGAGAGCTTTCCGCCCGCGATATTGCGGAAGTGGACATTAAAGATCTTGCCGCGCGTCCCGAACCAGCGAATGATATCGTCGATTTCCTGCCCGGGATTGTCCAGCATTTCACCGATCGAGCCCTGGCAAAAATTGAGACCGTGATAGGGGCTCTCGCGCATCAGCACGAACCTCTTCAGACCCTCGACGGTGCCGAGCACGCGAGTAACGCCCTTGTAGCCGGGCGGGGTGTAAGGATCATGGGGATGGCAGGCAAGCCGCACCTTGTTGCTTTCCGCAACGGGCACCACGCGTTCCAGAAAATAGTCGATCCGCTCCCAGTTTTCGTCCTCGGACAGCACGCCCGCCAGGCCTGGCTGAGCCTGCTGGTCGGCCTTGTCCCATCTAAAGGCCTCGTTGAGCGACCCGCCCCGCCCGGGTTCCATCTCCGTACGTGGGATGCCGATCAGGTTGAGATTGTATTTCACCGACGGTATCCCGGCCTTGGCCGTTTCCTCGATCAGCCTGCACACCGCGTCGATCTGCCGGTCGCGATCGGGACCCTTGAGGAGGATATCCGGATAGGAGGCCTTCTCGATGGGCTGCGACGGAAGCGGAAGCTGGATCATGTCGAGGATGAGCCCGAAGCTTTCAATCTTGTCGCGATGACGTTCGAGATCTTCCAGTTTCCAGCTCGACGGCGCGCCGGGCGGATCTGCACAGATGTGTTTCAATCCCAACTGAGCGAAAACGCGGTAGTCGTCATCGTCTCTCGCGCCAACTTGGGTGCCCACATACATTTCAACATCCTCCCTAAGCGTATCATATCATACGACCTAATATGATTTCTTAGCGGCTGTCGAGTATCTTCGTGCGGCAAACGTGGAGATCTGGTGGGCGAAACCAGACCTGAACAACTGGCTTTCCATTGCCTCTTCCTCCTGAGAAATCAGCATGAAATCGGCTGATAATGCGTATTATCATAGAGATTTATCGTTCACTCCCCAAGCTCTGTAAAATGAAGGCTCGCGGAAGGCTCGTGCGGCAAGCTTGCCATCCCTGAAAAAGTTGGCTAAGTCATCATACAACATCTGGACAACCCCGTTATGTCTTAGGTCCACTCTGGGAGGAGTTACAATGAAATACCTTTGCGCCCGATTGCTTGTCGGCGCGGCTTTTGCCGTCATGTCTTTCGGCACGCCGGCAGCTTTTGCCGAGACGCCGGCCAACCAGCTCGTCATTGCGACCTCGCTTGCCCAGGTTCTTTCGCTGGATCCTCATCAGGCGACGGAAGCCAAGGCCAACGAGATCATGGCAAACCTCTACGATCGCCTGGTTTCGACCGACGGTTCTGGAAAGATTTCCCCGCAACTTGCCGAAAAGTGGGAGATCGATGACAAGGGGATCACATTCCATCTGCGCAAGGCGGAATTCGCTTCGGGCAACCCGGTCACCTCCGCGGACGTGGTATACTCGATCACCCGCCTCCTGAAACTCGACCAGGCCGCGGCCGCCAATCTCAAGCGTGTCGGCTACAACGGCGGCAACGTTGAAAAGCTGGTCACGGCGCCGGACGAGAAGACCGTGCGCATAGACCTTTCCGGCGAGGTCACGTCGGAACTCCTGCTCTATCGTCTGGCGATGGTCATCGCGAGCGTTGTCGACAGCAAGGAACTGAAGAGCCATGTCGTCAACGACGATTGGGGCAATGCATGGCTACGCACCAATTCGGCGGGCTCAGGCCCTTTCACGCTGAACAAGTGGACGCCGAACGAGATCGTCATCCTCGACGCGAACAAGAATTATGTCGCCGGACAGCCGAAGATGCGCCGCGTCGTCGTTCGGCATGTGCCTGAAAGCCAGGTCGAGCGGCTGATGCTCGAGCGTGGCGATATCGACATCGCGAGCGCACTGACCGCGACCGACCTTGCAACATTTAGCGGCAAGCAGGGTTATGAAATCCAGCGCGTCCCGACAGGGGGGTTCTATGTCCTGTCGATGAATGCCGGCAAGGAACCGCTCTCCAATCCGAAGGTCCGCGAAGCGATTGCCTACGGCATCGACTACAAGGGCATGGAAAAGGCGATCATGGGGCCATACGGCCGGGCACGCACGGTTCCCGTTCCGGAAAATTTCGAATATGCCATTCCGAGCCCGGATTGGAAGCTGGACGTGGCAAAGGCAAAGGCCTTGCTTGCAGAAGCCGGGTACAAGGACGGCTTTACGCTGAACCTCAAGACGATTGCCCAGACGCCGCGCATCGATCTTGCGACCGCGATCCAGGCGTCGCTCGGCCAGATCGGTGTGAAGATCAATATCATGCAGGGCAATGGTGCGGATATCATCGCCGCGCACCGAGCGCGTGATTTCGATCTCCTGATCCCGCAAACCGGGGCCTATATGCCGAATGTCCTGGGCGCGATGGAGCAATTCTCGAGCAATCCCGACAATTCGCTGAAGGCCAACAATGCCGGCAACTTCGTATGGCGTTCCAGCTGGGACATTCCCGAGTTGACAGCGATCACGGCCAAGGCTGCGCTGGAGCCGGACGCGAAGAAGCGCGGAGCGCTTTACGTTCAGATGCAGGAAATGTTCGTTGCCCAGAAGCCTGCTGTTCTGCCGCTTTTCGAACGCTACGAACCGATCGTCCTGACGAGCCGTGTGCAGGGCTATGTCGGGCATCCGAGCCAGACGACACGTCTGGAAGGTGTCACGAAGACCGATAAGTAACTTAACGTCAGGTCAGGCAGCCGATCATGAAGGAACTTTCGTTAGGCGAGCTGGGACGACGACTTCTCCATCTGATCGTCAGCCTGTTCATCCTGTTGTGCGTCACCTTCGTGATCGGCCGCGTCATGCCGACCGATCCGGTCGGGGCCATTGTCGGTGAACTCGCCGATCCGAAAGCCTACGAGGCCATGCGCGTCAGGCTTGGCCTCGACTTGCCGCTCTACCAGCAATTCTTCGTCTATGTCTGGGGACTGCTGCACGGCGACATGGGCACGGCCATCCTGACCGGCAACGCGGTCACCAAGGACCTGTCCCAGGCATTCCCGGCTACACTGGAACTTGCGACGCTCGCGGTGTTGATTTCCACTCTGGTCGGCGTTCCTCTCGGCTTGGCGGCCGGTCTTTTCAGGGACAGCGCGATCGACAAGTTCGCCCGAGTCTTCGCGCTGGTCGGACATTCGATCCCGGTCTTCTGGTTCGGTATCGTGGGGTTGGTCATCTTTTATGCCGGCCTCAATCTGGTCGGCGGGCCGGGTCGCGTCGATGTCTTCTACGAAGGCCTGATCGAGCCGACCACGGGGCTGATGCTCGTGGACACCCTGCTCGAAGGCGAGACGGACATATTCTGGAACGCCCTGTCGCACATCATCCTGCCGGCCTGCATCCTTGCCTATATGGCCATGGCCTATATTACGCGCATGACCCGCGCGTTCACGCTGGAGCAGCTCAACCAGGACTATGTCATCGCCGCGCGCGCCAAGGGCGTCGGTCCGGTGCGCACCGTCATCAGCCACGTCCTGCCCAACATCGCCGTTCAGCTGATCACGGTGCTCGCGATCTCCTACGGCAACCTGCTCGAAGGCGCCGTGGTGACGGAGATCGTATTTTCATGGCCGGGCATCGGTCAGTACATGACCAATGCCCTGATGATCGGCGACATGAACGCGATCCTCGCGGCGACCATCATTGTTGGATTCGTCTTCATGCTGCTGAACTTCGTTGCAGACATTGCCTACGCGCTTCTTGATCCGCGCACTCGGGAGGCCGCACGATGAGCAATATCGCCCAGGACGACGCCATCATCCGGCCGCCGGCAATCGGTACCAGGATATGGAATTCGACCTCCCGCATTCTGCACAAGCTCGCCGACGAACCTCTTGGCATGATGGGTTTCATCATCCTCGCCATCCTGGTTGTGGTCGCGATCTTTGCCCCGCTGATCGCGCCTTACGACCCCGCGGCCCAGACATTGAGTGACGCGCTTCAGCCTCCGAGCTTCGCACATCTTGCCGGCACGGACGAATTCGGGCGCGATATCTTCAGCCGCCTCGTCCACGGCACGCGCATCACGATCCAAACGGTCCTGTCCGTCTCAGTGATTGTCGGGCCGATCGGCCTGGTGATCGGGGTTGTCGCAGGCTTTTTCGGCGGACGCACCGATGCCATACTGATGCGTGCCACCGATATAGTCCTGTCGTTTCCGTCGTTGATCCTGGCGCTTGCCTTCGCCGCCGCTCTCGGGGCAGGTTTGGGAACCGCGATCGTTGCCATTTCGCTGACGGCCTGGCCGCCGATCGCCCGGCTCGCACGCGCGGAAGCGCTCGTCGTGCGCAATGCGGATTACGTCGCGGCGGCCCGGCTTTATGGCGCCTCACCCTTGCGCATCCTGTTTCTCTATATTGCGCCGATGTGTATTCCGTCTGTGATCGTGCGGCTGACCCTCAACATGGCAGGCATCATCCTGACGGCAGCTTCCCTCGGCTTCCTCGGCCTCGGCGCGCAGCCGCCGCTGCCGGAATGGGGCGCGATGATTTCCAGCGGGCGAAAATTCATGCTCGATTATTGGTGGGTCGCGGTGATGCCAGGCCTTGCAATTCTGTTGACCAGCCTTGCCTTCAACATCGCCGGAGACACGCTTCGTGATCTATTGGACCCGCGCCATGCCAGATCTTGATCAAACGCCCGTCCTCTCCGTTCGCGACCTGAATGTCCGCTTCGGCCGAAACTCCATTCCGGCGGTCTGCAATGTCAGCTTTGACGTGGGACGGGAGCGCATCGGCATCGTTGGGGAATCCGGGTCGGGCAAATCGACAACCGGCCGCGCCATCATGCGGCTCCTGCCGCAACGCGCCGGCGTAACCGCCGAGCGGATGGATTTCCTCGGCAGCCCGTTGCTGGAAAAGACCGAACGGCAGATGGGAGGCCTTCGCGGCAAAGACATCGCCCTGATCATGCAGGATCCGCGTTATTCGCTGAACCCCGTCCTGACCATCGGAAAGCAGGTTGCCGAGGCTGCAAAGCTGCATCTTGGCGTCGGTGGCAAGGATGCCGTGGCGCGCGCCCGCGACATGCTGGCGAGAGTGCGCATCAACGACCCCGATCGCGTCCTGTCTCTTTACCCCCACCAGATATCCGGCGGCATGGGCCAGCGCGTGATGATTGCGATGATGCTTCTGGCTCGCCCGAAGCTCGTGATCGCCGATGAACCGACTTCCGCGCTCGACGTCAGCGTACGCAAGGACGTTCTGATGCTGCTTGATGAACTGGTGCGGGAGAACAATTCCGGCCTGATCCTCATCAGCCACGACATCCGCATGGTCGCAGCTTTTTGCGAGCGCATTCTGGTCATGTATAACGGTCGCGTCGTCGAAACGCTGAGCAGGCTCGAAGATGCGGCGCATCCCTATACCCGAGGCCTGATAGCCGCGATGCCGGATCCCAAACATCCCGTCAGGCGTCTGAAAGTCCTCGACCGCAAATCCATCGAAGTGGAGACCAATCCATGATCAAGGTCGAAAACCTCGATGTCGTCTATGGCTCCAAGGATAAAAGCAATCATGTGGTACGCGGCGTCAGCTTCGCCGTGAGCCGTGGCGAAACGCTTGGTATCGTCGGTGAATCCGGTTGCGGCAAATCGACGGTGCTGCGCTCGCTTGCCGGCCTCGAGGGCGCTTGGACAGGATCGATATCGTTTGACGGCAAGCCGGTCGGTAAGGTGCGGACGCGCGACGAGTTGAAGCTTGCCCAGATGGTGTTCCAGGACCCTTATGGTTCGCTGCATCCGCGCCACCGCATCGGAACCGCCCTCGCCGAACCGATCAGGTCGATGGGGGCTGGTGACGGTTGGACAAGGGTCGCCGAGGCACTGCAACAGGTCGGCTTGCCCGCGCATTTCGCCAGCCGTTTCCCGCATGAACTTTCCGGCGGCCAGCGTCAGCGCGTAGCGATCGCACGCGCGCTGATCCTGTCGCCGCCGATCCTGCTTCTCGACGAGCCGACCTCGGCGCTCGATGTCTCGATCCAGGCGGAGGTTCTCAATCTCCTGGCAGACCAGCGGGAGGAGCGCAATCTGACGTTCATCCTTGTCAGTCACGATCTGTCCGTTATCTCCCACATGTGTGATCGGGTCCTCGTCATGCAGAATGGCGTATTTGTCGACGAACTCACCAGGCAGGATCTGCAGGCGGGCGTGACCCACGCGAGCTATTCCCGCGAGCTGTTCGAGGCTAGCTTCTTGTAGCCCATCCACTGCGAACCGGCGGCCTCTCGGACAGGAAGATCGCTCGGCTCGCGCCTGGCACCGGCGCGGCAGGTTCAGTGTGTGAACCGCACCAAGGCTGCGATCCTATAACCAAAGCAGGAATTTCTCGTGCCTCATATGACATCACGAATCCGGCGTGATCAGCTCAACTGTCGGGAAGTAGGTCCGATAACGGCCGATGTCTCGCGTCAGCAAGGGCAGTTTCCACACGGCTGCATGCGCACCTATGAAAAAGTCCGGTAACACACCCGTGCGCGAACCGCCGGCCCCGCGGTATTGCCCGAATACTTTTCCGGCGAGAAACAGGGCCGCGCGCGGCAACGAAGTAAGCTCTAAGCCGGCTTCTTCGATAAACGCATCAAGTTCTTCGATGCGTCCATAACGAACAGCGAGTTCTGCATAGATTACATCGTTGATCAACAACGGCCCTGCGAGGCTGGCAGCTTCCAGCTGCGCTACGGACCAGTCAGCCCAGATCGGATCATTGGTTACAAGATCGAGCAGTACATTTGTGTCAACGAGCGTCACGCTTCGCCACGTGTCATCGCCATGATGGCATCGGTATCAAGGCCTTCCCCGGCATGGCCACGAAGTCTTTCGAAACGGCTCGCCGGCTGCTTCTTGTCAGCCCTCGTCAGAACAACGCTCCCATCGGCAGCTCGATGGAAATCGACCTTGCTGCCGGGAACGATCCCGAGCAGGTCTCGAACCGCCTTCGGAATCGTGACTTGCCCTTTTGCTGTGACCGTTGTCGTCATTTTCCGTGACCTTGTAATACCGGACGCATCAAAGGTATTACCATTGGGCGTGAAAATCAATATCATTGGTTTTCAGCGACCGGAGCGCGAGACGGAGGGACTTCATCGAAGGTCACCGAGATAGGCGAACGCTTCCAAGTGAGCAATTCTGCGGCCTTATAGGGTAGCGAAGCCACAGGAAAAGCGCCGGGGAATCCCGGCGCTCTATAATCGGACCTTATATTCGAACCTTCGGTATTAGCGGGCGCGCATTAGGCCGTCGTAATAGTCACCGCTGTCGATCGTCTGAGACGCCGGAATATCGACACGCCGATCGCGCTTCGGCTGCGGATAGCCATAACGGGTGACCGAGGGGATGCCGAGTGAATCCGCCGTGACCGCCAGATGGCCGGAGTCGGGAGAGGCGCCCTCATAATATTCGCCTTCCTGCGCAAAGGCACTGCCGCCTGCAAAGGTGGATGCCATCAGGGTGGCGAGGATGGTGGAGATGACAGAGTTTTTCATAGTCGTTGTTCCTTGTTTTGCCTGATCGGCTTCTGGTGCGACCCAACCGATCGATGTCTTGAATGAGCTGTGGATGCTTGCTTCTGGGCTCTACTGCCGTTCGTCGCCGGTAAGACGGTTGTCGCGACGGGTCGGGGAACGGACCTGCGCCACGTCACGCGTGGTATCGGCCTTTGCCTCGGTTTTGGCGGCATCCGCCGGGACGGCGAACGAAACCTCGTTTCCCGAAGTCAACCGCTGGCCGTCATAGGCCAGAACGTGTCCGGCAAAGGAGGCCATGCACGCCGCGGCGACGAGGAACGCAATCTTCTCTATAGGCACAGTCATTTTTCACTCCATTGTTTGGCGAAACCCGCTTCCGCGGACGTCGTGTTTGATTTTAAGTCTGCGAGACAGCAGTCGCTGTCATCGATTTTCCAAATGACTGGAGGATCTCCTCTCGGCCCCTTGAACGGTGTTGCCGAAGCTCCCGTGAGCTCTTCGTCCTTCGGAAACGAAAGTAGGCATGAGGATCTGCCCCGCCGGCTTGAAGCGTTGTGAGCGGATATTCCCTGCCGATCGGTTGAGTGCTGCCGGGGACGACCAATGCCAGCCAGCCGGACCGTGTGCTCCACCGTCTTTCGTGATGAGACTATCTCTCGAACCCGTCATCGCCCCGCCAGCGCGGCGTTAAATTTCCGTAAAAAATTGCGGTGGCGAGAAGACAATGGAGAGCGGTCACCAACTAGAATTTCGTGCACCCTGGAGTGAAACAAGATATTCTGACAAGATATCGCAAATTTTGCATATATTACCGAAAGATTTTCGTCGAAAGATTTCAATACTATTATCGTAAATATAACATCAACTCAGATCACTTTAGATTATACCTACAGATAACGCCCGGATCTCTCGTGATGCCTAAAGGCTTCCCGAGACTATCTCGTGCAGAATGTGAGGCGTTTGATATTGGGATTGTGTCAGGTGGTGCCGGAGAGCCGGATGTTATGGGAAATCCGTCGCTACAACTGAATTGGAACGCGCACCGGACCTTCGATCGAAGGCTCTTCCGACGTGACTAACGGAGCAACCGTGGCCAAAGATCGAGAATTTTATCGCAACATTTCGGTCGTAAAAGCTTGGCTCTCTCGAGCGGACATTGTCTGAGCGCCCCTGCTGTCTTCTGGAATGCGTGGGAGATGATCCCGGTTTTATGAATATGCGCTTCGCAGGCCGACCGCCTTTGCGGCCTCGCTCCAAAAGCTGCATCCGATCACGGTCGGACGGCGAACGGAAGCATGGCGATTGGACGTGACCGCTTCGAACGCCATCGGGACTTCTGAGCGTTTGCGGTGCGTCACGCCTTCCGCGACGGTCTGTTCGCCGGCGCGCGCTACCAGCAGATAGGGGTGTCGGTGATGCGCCAGTTTGCTGATCAACCGGCGGCGTTTCGCCATCGCTTCCGCCAGTTCCTGCATCTTTGGAACCGTGTGCAGGATATCGCGCGCCAACCGGGCGGCAGCGCTGTCTTCGAAATGGAACCGAGGCAGCCGCTTGATCTTCGCGACGCTCAATCCCGCATCTTCGTGAACGGACACGATGTCGTTCAGCCCGTCAGGCATCCACCCCAGGCCGAACGTTTCTTTCTCCTCCTGGCGAAGAGAAGGAGGTGCATCGGCGTCGTAGACATAGTGGCAATCCATCAGGAGACCGCCGGGCCTCAGGCACCTCGCAACCATGAGATAAAGATCCAGCGGCCACTCGAAAAAGGCAGCACTTCCTCCGCAGATAATGACATCTGCCTCCGATATGAGGCCTGGGAGCGCGGCAATGTCGACGCAGGAAAATACTGCCGTCGAGTCCTCCAGCCGTGCGACTTCTCGCGCGACCTCGATTATCGCCGGATTTTTGTCCACGCCGATCACTTCGGCTCGCGGAAAAGCCCGGGCAACCCTGCGGCTGATCCAGCCGGTATTGCAGCCGAAGTCGACAATCTTGCGCGCGCCACCGGGAAAGGCGGCAAAAATCGCCTCCATCATTGCTTCCCCGCCAGGCGGCACGTTCTTCTGTTTCAAAGCTGCGACGATCGAGAAATAGTAGTCCTGGGAAGAGAGGTTCTTCATGGCTGACACACCTTGCAATCGAGGCTTCTGGAAACCGGGTGGAGTGAGGCGTGGCCCATGGCCGGATTGAAGAGCCAGCGATGGCCGCGCAATGAACTGCGGCGGGTAAGGCGTTCGATGGCGATCTGCGAAACCGCAAAACAAGCAATCAGGGCGTTATCGGCCGGCGAAGGCGTCGCTGCGATCTCTGCGTCGACCGATGCTGGCAATGTCGAGCAGCAGAAAGGGCAGGCATCGTCCGGCTGCGCCACCAGGGGCCCGGCGACCGAAAACGGCCCGATCTGGCCGACATGCAGGTAAGGCGGAGGCTCTGGCGCCGTCGCGTGATATTCCGCCAGGAATTGGCGGGCCAGGGAGACATCGTCCTCCGCAAGTATCAGGAAAGGCTTCCGTGTCCGGGCCAGAATGAGCCGGGCGGCTTCCGCCCCATCGGCGAACTGGGTCATGATTGCGACCGCAGCAGAAAAGCGGGAGGCGAGATAAGTTGCCAACCGGTCGCCCTTTAATCGACCGATATCCTCCGCCGTCGCCGAGGTCATCCGTTTTTGGCTGCTTTCTTCGATGCGGTCACCATCCACCAGGAAGAAATTGCGAGCCCCAAGCGCTGCAAGCTGGGAGGCGATCTGGGAGCCGAGGCCTCCGCATCCGAGAATTATGAAATCCGTGTCGTGAATGACATCAAACAGATCGGCATGATATTCGAAGGCTCTCATGATCGTTTACCTTGCTTGAACCGGTCGGGAACTGCTGAGAATTCACAGGAACCGCGCACCCATCACGCATGCTCCATCACCGTCGAACTTGACGTTCCCGCCAGCGCGACATCTTGGATGAAAAGCTCATCGGGAGGCTGTCTGGCGGCTTTGCGGATCATATGGAGCCGGCCATCGTACCAGAGGCTCAGACCATCGCCGCTGCCCTGCAGCATCGGGCGGCCCAATCTCGGGTCGATGGGCTGCTCCCCCCGCAGAAGCATCTGCCCGAGATCCCAGGCCTGACGATCCACAACACACAGGCGCTGGGCATAATAGGCCTTGCGCCGAGCCGGCGGCTCGCATTCCAGAAGCCGGTCGATGAGCGCCAGGATTGCGGCGCCCCAGGATGGAATGACGGCGATGTCCCGGAGGTCGAGAAGAACATCGCCGCCCAGACGCTCGATCCCCTCGCGGGCGATATCGATGAGCGGAATTAGGCGGGCAGCATACGCAATGACAAAAGCTGCTTCCCGCGCGCGGTGCTCATGCGGTGCTCTGAAAGGCAAGCATGCGATGCGGACGGCGCACTCCCAGGGAATGGCGTAGGCCGTATGCAGGATGCTTTCGAGCGTCTGTAAACTGTGTGTGTATGGCGATAGGTATCGCGCCTCGGCGGGCAGCGATAACGGCGCAGCCGCCATATACAGCCGCAGCAGGACCTGCCCCACTTCGCGCAGAAGCTCAGCGGCAGTCGCCGGATAGTCTTCGGCGTCAAGCTTTTCCTGGGACAGGACCACGACGGCACTCCCCGGCAGGTCGCCGGAACTGGAGAACGAGCTTATCGCGCCGGGCCGGGTTCCGACATAAAGTGTGTGAAGGGCTGCAGTGAGCCGTTGATAGCCACCGGGATCGACGGTCGAAATGAATTCGATTGCCTTGGTGAGATGATCGTCGATCCGGTCCAGGTCGTGATCGCTCATCTGGGCCTGTTCGAAGCCGGGATCGGACGGGAGGCAAGGAGCGATGCGCTTGCGCATGGTACGGCTCGCTTCCAGACTGTCGATCAGGACGAGACCGATACCACAGGCAAGCCGGCGGGCAGGACGGCGTTCGAGCGCAAGGTCTTCAGCCACAAGATCAGGCTGAAGGCTGTAGTCCACAACGTCAGAACTGGCGCCGTCGATGTAGCTTTCCAGCCCCCGCTGAAGCTCATCCATCCAAGCCGCCAGCGCGGGAGACCGGTAGGGGTCGCTTCGCACGGGCAGGAAGGCTGCGGTGGGCAGGAACGCGTCGGCATCATGATATCCGCCATCCGCAAGGCCCGGGAAATAACGGGCCAACGCCTCGACCCTTTCTCCGCAACCCGGCAGCTCGGAAGCGGCGGCAAGAATTCGGGCATAACGGGGTCGCTGTTTCAGCATATTGCCCGTCGCGGCCGCATTCACGAAACCGGACTTTGACAAAAGCGGATTGCGCTGGAGCAAAGCTCTCGCCTGATCCGCCAACGGCTCGCTCTGATAAGCAGACATCTTAAGCTCTCCTCACCCGGACGCTTCGAACCTCGTCATGAGGTGCGCCACTTCAGGGAAGATTAGTTGCCGCCAGACCGGCCGTACCGACGGCCCTCCGGCTTGAAACCACGATCTCGTCTAGTCTTCCGTTGAGAGGAGCTTCTTGTGGACCCGTCATCGGCACGCCAGCACCGCGTTAAACTTCCGTGAAAAGGAAGCTTTGCAACAAAAAAGCCCCCTTTTTTGAGGGGGCTTCAATCCTGGTGATCCTCGCCGAAGATCGGCTCACGGAGACAATACGGCGGCGATAGCTGCCGGGACATCGGGCAGGCCGAACCCGAAGAAATAGCTCATATCGAGAGCGTCTTCGCCATCCGCATTCATGCAGTCGGCGGTCAGTGCGCGTATTCCAGGCGCTACCATCGCATCCAGCCGGGCGGTGGACTGGAGGATTGACTTGACCGAAGGGCCGGAGAGCCGTGCATCGCCACCGTTCCGAGTCTTATGTGCCCGCTGGATCAACGCGCATATGCCGCCCACCTGTGCGGAGGCGCCCGACGTGCCGCCGAACGTGGTGTAGTAACCTCCCCCAATGCCGGGATTGGCTGCGGACGGCACCATGGACGACCATGGATCCGCCCCCCGGTCGTAACCGAATGCGCCGGGAAGGTCTGTCGTCAGCAGTGAGAAGTGAGAATATCTATATTCCCGCAGCCCGAATGCCTCATGGTCATGTTGCGCGGCGAAAGGAGACAGGCGGTCGACGCGCAACTGATGACGATTGAAGACTTCGCCGTCATCGGATGGCGAGACGACCGTGAGCCCCTCTCCGTAATTGCTGTATCCCGAGCGGTAACCCTCGACCGTGACCGCTCCGACAGCAATTATCCCGTTGTCATCGGCAGCGAGGTTGGCCGGATAGATCAGCTGGCTTTCGCCGCTGTTTCCCGCGGCACAAACGATTGGAATATGATGGCTGATGGCGACGATGAGCTGTTTGAGGATATGCCACGCCCTATCGGGGTTTGATCCCTTTTGCGGGGCTTTTGGCTCCAGCTCGGCGCCCCCCTGCTCCGCCAACGAAATACGGGCGAACAGATCGGCGGCGATTTGGTTTTTCCAGCGTTCGAGATCGGCCTTCAATTCGTTCTTCGGAATGACCCGGCTGCGCTTCGGGTCCGGCAAGCCGCGTGGCAGGACGATTACATCGACGCGCTGATGATAGGCGTAGAGAAATGCGGCGATGAACTGCAGGACATCATCCTCGAAAGACGTCCTGATCGAGATCACCCGGGAGAAGGGATCGACACCGAAATAGGGAAGAACGTTGCGATTGGAGCTCGGGCAAGGCGTGCCGTCCTCACCATAGAATGCGCCCTCGGGGAGAGCCGAGGGACCTCCGTCCTGGGTCGCCACGGCCGGTTCGCCGGCAATCAGGCCGGCACAGCACGTGCCATGGGATGCAAAAAGCGACTCCGGGTGGAACAGCCGTCGGACGACGCCCTGTGAAGCCGCGTATTCCGCGACAATGTCGTCGAGATATTCCCGATCATCGTTGGATAGGCCGAGATTTCCCAACGGCGCGATATCAAGCCCCGCGAAGAACGCCTGCTTTTCTTCACGGTCGAAGGATGTGGTCCCATCGAGGATTTCGGCGACGCGCGAACCGTAGCGATGGCTCGTAAGGTCGATCGAGGCTTCACGGTCAAGCCGGGTCGCCAAATTCGGATGATCGGGCGCTATCCCGACATCGATCAGCGCCACGCGGGCGGGATGGATAGAACCGGCAGCCTTAATGGTATCCCAGACACTTCCCGCGATCTCCGGGTCAGGGACGGGACGCGCCGCAGTCTCGTTCTGGGATGGCGGCACGATCGGCGGCGAACCGTAGTCGGCGTCGATGACGCCCAATGCCGTCAGATGCCAGAGATAGTAGTAGTTCATCGGTGCGGCTTGCGGCGCTTCCATGTCGGCGGACGTCATGATTTTCGTTCTCCTCAAAGAATAAAATCGGCCTCAAACCCATTCGTCGTGGACCGCCTGGAAAAGCGGCCCGAACGCGTCATGGAGGTACGGAGCGAAACGCCGTGCCAGGTCCCGGCCAGCTTGCGTATCGCTCGGATAATGCAGGCCTGCCCATTCGCGATTTTCAGCGACGTTCTGCGCGATACGGGCGAGTTCGTCCGTTGCCGGATGTTCGGGCAGGATCGTCGAAAAAGCGAATACGATCGAAAAGCACTGGAAGGCATGGTTGCTGGGATAGGATTCGTGGACCGGCACGGGCAGGAGCGGTCGCAACAGGGATTCGAACTGGTTCGGCCGAAGCCTGTTGAACTGGCTCTTGTAGAGAAGCCCGACATATTCGCAGGCGGTCAAAATCGCCTGAAACAAGCCCTCGGTCTGTTCGTATCCGCCAATGTCCTCGATATACAAGGCGCGGGTAAATTCCGACACGGAAATGGTCGCCTCGGCCTGGATATCAGGCAATCGCCTCGCCCGCTCACGATCGCGCCGCTGCATGGAAAGCAGCACCGCCGCTTCCAGTCGGGTATAGTCCGGTCCGGGTGGTGGCGAGATGTCGAGCATTTCCCACGTAAAGCGGCGCGCGGCCGTGAACGCGTTGCGCGATGGCTGCTGGTGCAATCGGCGCAATTCGAACGCCGGAATGAGCTGCGATACGCCGAGACTCGCGCCGTCCATCGTCGACTTGTTTTTGTTCTTATTCTTATTTTTGTTTTTATTCTTGTTCTTGTTCAGCGTGGCCTTGTTGAGCACAGACTTGTTTGCAACGCCCTTGTTGAGGACCGAGGCAGCTGCCATTGTCGCCATCATCAAAGGAGGCTCGTCTATGGATAGGCCTTCCTCGGACAAAGGGGCAGGCGCAGGTGGAACGGAGGGAGGCGGCTCCACCACCTCCGGAATCACCTCGACAGGCCTCGGTTCGCAAGGGAGAACCGTATCAGGCTCAACTCTAAATCTATAAGAATTCAAAAAATGCACAATCTTTGATTGCAGACCCAAATTTGCTTCCCCTACCATGCCCCAGCCTCCCCAAATGAGATCATCGTGAACGTTGCCTTAGCGAATTCTGGCGCCGGCCTTGATCAGGCCGTCGAGCAACAGCTTTCCACCGCCCGTACTGAGCAACGGATAACCCGTGCCGCGAAACGACGTTATGGAAAACCCGTTCTCAACCTTATCAAGCCGTTCCACATATTGCCGTGCGGCCTCCAAATTGCCCGTGTGAGCGTGGCTGGAAGCGAGATAGCGCAACAGGCTATTGAAGTTCGGCCGGGAATGCAGGGCATCCTCGCCTGCCGCTATTGCCGCCACGTGGTCTCCCGCCAGCCCGGCGCTGATGCATTTCGTCGTATCGAAGTAATATTTATGAGGGCTGTAGACGCCGAGTTCCTGAACCCACCGCGCCATTGCACTGGCCTTTTCCGGCTGCCCCGCATAGCAGTGCAACATGGCATAGAGATCCCACCCCAGCGGCAAGGCCGGGTTCAAACGGATCGACTTTTCGAACAGACCGGCGGCGTAATCGTACTCCCGGAACAGGAAAGAGTGGACATGTCCGACCAGCGCCAGGGAGACGGAATTATTCGGATCGAGTTCAAGAGCCTTTCGCGCATAGGCCTGGGCCTCTTCGATCAGATGCGCATCCAGCGCGCTAAAGCGCTGGCCGACCTGGAATGTGCGGATGAAGGACAGCCAGGCGAAGGCAGACGCTCGCGGCTGATATTGAACCTGCTCCTGCAGCCGCTTTTCCGCTTTTTCGAGATCCCCTCTCGAAAGCCGGAAGATCGCATTGACCGCATCGATGAAAAGACCATCGCGGGTCAGCCGACCGTCGCCGGCGCTCATCTCCTGAAACAGCGACAACTGGTCGATTGCCTGGCTGATCAGAGCCGCGGCGATCCCGTATTCGGACCGCTCCATCTGGGTGCGCCCGATCATACGGCTGCCAAGCCACATGATCCGGTTGTCGAGCAGATGCTTGATCGCCAGTTCCACCAGCACCTGACTGCCGTCGAAGGTCAGCCGCAGTTGAAGGCACAGTGGAAGGCCCATCTTTCGATCTGGTTGTCCAAGGTGCGGATCGAAGGAAAGATCGGTAATGCCGAGGCCCAATCCGTCGAAGATCGCCTTGGCGAGCAGGTTTTGAAACTGCAATGCGGCGATCTGCCCCCCATCTCCGGCGCCGATGACAATCGGCGGCTGGAGAGCGATGGTCCACTGAATATTGTCCGGCGACGGCGGCTTATCCGGATCACCACCCACAGCTGCCGAGGGAATATTGGTCGGGCGCTGGTCAGGCAGGCCTGTCAAAGGCAGGAGCGCCGATAGCGTGCTGACGTCGCGGCGAGGTTGCTGCCGAGGTTCGAACACATCGTCGACGCGCCCTTCTTCGATGCGTCGGTACCAGTTCTGTCTCTCGACCGTCAGCCAGTCCTCGAATTCAGGATCGCGGATATCCATGCCTTCGAGCAGCTCGTCGGTGATCTGATCGACCACGCGCTCGCTGCGGAGCATCTCATCGGTGTCGAGCGCGATGCGGTCCATGTCCAGCCACACGGTGTTCTTATCGGCGATGATGAGATCGCGGGACGAACCCAGGGCTTTGTGAATATCCAGCAGGGCCTGCCTTAGGCTGGCAGCCGCCTGATCCTCGGACCGGTCGCTCCACAATTTGTCTCTCAGCCAAACCCGCGAGCGAGATCCCCGCGCAGAGAGAGCAAGCATCGCAAGAATTGCCTGGGCCTTCTGGGACCGGGGTGTGGCAGATTTCCCCTTGCTGTCAACGAGACTGAACGGGCCAAGCAGGTACATCCGGAACACTGCATGTTTTGCATCCATGCGATCCATTGGCCCAACTCGTATTGTGCCCCTCTCGATCATCTCATCGAACCTGGGCTGCCCGTCCAGCAGACAGTCTGACACAAAAGTGGCCCTTGACAAGAGCGCGACAGGCGCGCCTGGGATTCGGCAGCGCATGTCAGCGTTGTGGCCATCGACGAATTGAAGCATAAAAAGCATCCTTGGAAACCGCAAACCTGCCCTAGCGCGCCGCTGTCAAAGCAGCGTCAAAACAGCGTTAAAGTCGGGGGGCAACGAGTTGGGCCGAAGCGGTATCTCGCATTTCTCGCTCGGGAATCACTGCGCTGACCCGAGACGTCGAACTTTGCGAATAATCTGGACACTATCTGCGGCGGCCACGTCGTTATGGCCAAAAGGGCTCGCGGTCCTGAAACACGTCTGTTTCCTCGGAAATCACCTGCCGATCTCGCTGGCAGGTGATGTCAGGCTAAATCCGCCAGGGTATTTTGGGCACGGCCATGAGGAGAGAATGACAGATACCCGGGCGTCGACGTGAAGCCGTGAGAAAAAAAGCCCGCGCCAGTCTCCCGGCGCGGGCCTGTCCAGGTTTTGACAATCAGGCAGCGCGAACCAGCTGTTCGGCCTGACGCAACGCCGAGATTACGCGGTTCTGGCCGCGCACGAGCTGGGTTCTGGCGAAACCGAGCTTTTCAGGGCCGAGCTTGTCGAGATCGGCGGCCGTCGAGATGGCCGGCAGTTCCGGGATCGGCAGGGCCGGGTCGTGGCGGAAGCGCTGCTCGCGGGTGTAGTTGAGCGGCACCAGGATGCGGGCGAGCCTCTGGATTACATGGTTGGCGGCCTTCGGCTCGATATTGCCGCTGTCGATCCCGGCGTAGAATGCGGCAAGTGCTTCGGCCAAGGACTCGACCGCCTTGCGGCTCGGCGAAAGGTCGAAGCGGTTGCCGGCCTTCTTCTGGTAGGTGTCGACCGTGTGGAGGAACTCTCGTGCCGTCGCGCGCCAGTCGAAGGGCAGGATTTTTGCATTGGCATTGCGCAGCACGGCGAGCAGATAGACCTTGATGTCGCGCAACATGATGTCCTTGTCGGCGATCTCGAGCGTGTCGTTTTCGGTGTGCCAGGCGATGTTGGCGCCGCAGCCGCCGACCGTGTAGTAGCCCTTTTCCTCGCGGTCCCGTTCCGTCATGGTCGAGGACAGCATCAGGTAGCTTGAAAGACCGATATTGTTGAAGGAATAGTCGCCGGCGCGGTGCGGGCGTTCGGCTTCGGCTTTCTTGCCGGCCACTTCCTCGATGACGTCGGAGAGGAAAGCTTCCGTTTCGGTCATCATGCAGAGGTTGATGAATTCGGTTGCCCAGCGGCAGCCGGGGCTGTCGCAGTTGACCGAGGCGACGCAGTTTTCGTCGAGGTCGAGCGCAAAATTGTCGGAGAACCAGGTGGAGCCGGCATAACGACCAGTCGAGTGGCCGGGCCACCAGCAGATGCGGATCGAGCGTTTCAACTTGTCGCGGTTGGCCCAGAGAACGCGGGCGATTTCGAGCAGCGTCGCATCACCGGTCGCATTGTCGCCGACGCCGACATCCCAGCTGTCGAGATGGCCGTGCAGGAAGACGTATTTGTCGGGTTCCTCGGTGCCCTTGATGAAGACTTCCGGCAGCTTCGACTTGAACCAGCCTTCTTCCATATCCGCGAAGATGGTGACTTCAGCACCGGTCTTGGCAAGCTCGATCAGCGCATCGCCGCTTTCGCGATTGACGGCAACGGCCGGGATCGACGGCTTGCGTGGCAGGTCGTCGAGATCGGGCGTGCCCCAGACGGTGGTGCAGGTGCCCCAGTGGATGTCGACGCCGGGATTGATGGCGATGACGCCGACTGCGCCGAGCTCGGTGAACTGCGAAACGAGGCCCGGATTGGCGAACCCTTCCGAGAGAACCACCTTGCCGCGGACCCGGGCGGCGAGTTCGCCGGTGCCATCGACGGTTTTCTCGAACATGGTCGAGATCGCTTTCGGCTGGAGGCTGGCGATATAAACGATCTCGCCCTTCACGCCCTTCGATGCATCCAGCGAATAGGACGGCGGCTTGGCGCGGAAGGTTTTGCCCCCGGCTTCGACATGGGCAAGGCCCGGAAGGCTGAGAAACAGGTCTGCCTCGTGCATCTTGACCTCGACATCGTGCTTGGCGAGCCGGGCCGCGACCTCGTCCATGGCGCGGTTCACATCGGTCGGATGCTCGCGCTTGTAGGTCGCAAAGCTCTCCACCAGAGCCCAGGGTTCATCCAGCGTCACCGCTCCCAGAACGGCGGATTCGATCTCGTTCATATCCGATACTCCCCAATTTGTTTTATCTGATGAAACGATGTTTCATAAAAACATGAAAACGCTAACAGAGGTTTGGGGACCCCGCAAGCGGCTTCGAAGGGCTAGAAATCGCACCGACGAAAACGGGCGCCAAGGCGCCCGCGATTTTCCGGTGGATTGGAGATCGGCCTGATCGGGCCTCAAGCCCTTGATTTCACGCGACCGTTTTCGCCGGGGCCGTGGATCGAGAGGCGCTCGGATATTTCCGCAGCGGCGTCGAGGGCGGCCTTCAAATGGCTTTCACGGCGCTCCTCGTCGAAACGGGCGACAGCCCCGGCGACCGAGATCGAGGCGATGATCGTGCCGTCGGCACCGGTGATCGGGGCGGCGACGGAGAAGGCGCCTTCATCGAGATCGTTGAGGACGATATTGTAGCCGTTGGCGCGGATGCGTTCGAGGGCCTGGCGCAGTTTCGCCCGGTCGGTGATCGTATAGGGCGTGAAGGCTTCGAGCGGCTGGGAGAGTGCCGCATCGATGACCGACGGATCCGCGTAAGCCAGCAGAAGCAGCGATCCGCCGCCCGCATGCAAGGGGCCATTGCGTCCGGCCTGGGCAAAAAGCCGGATCGAATGGCGGCCAGCGCGGGTCGCCAGAACGTAGGTCTTCAGGCCCTCCCGCACCACGAGATTGACGTTCTCGGATGTCTGGTCGCGGAGCGCATCCATGACCGGCCGGGCGGCATAAAGCAGGGCGCCGTCCTTGCCGAGGCGCTCGCCAAGCACGCCGATGCGGTAGCCGAGCGCGTATTCGGCGCGTTCCGGATCGCGCGATACGAAGCCGCGTTCCTCCAGGGTGTGGAGCAGGCGGAAAACCAGCGATTTGGTCATCCCCAGCGATTTTGCAAGCGATGTCACACCTTGGTCCGGACGGTCGGCAAGGGCTTCCAGAAGGGCGAGCGCCCGGTCCACCGCCGCGATCTTGTAGTCTTTTGGTTCGGTCATCGGATGGTCTCCTCCGGCATCTGTTTTGGATTGCTTGAAGCTTCTTGCAATCTTCTTGGAATGTGTTTTACTCGCCATCAATGCGAAACGATGTTTCACACAATAAAACATCGAGGGCCGGGTTGCAAACCCTTCGACGGCACTCCTTGAGAATTCTGTGGATTGAGCATCGGTCTTGAATGCGCGGGAAACGTGTTCGACGGCCGATTTCGGATTTGCGATGCGAGGGGAGAAAACCCCTTGCCAAATAAGAGAATAGTCAAGCTATTCAGAGGAGAACGACCATGAAGTCCGTTTTGAGAAGTGCATTCGCAGCTCTTGTTGTGACAGCCATCGCTCTGCCTGCCTGGGCCGGCGATCCGATCCGCAAGATCACCATCCTGTCTCGTCCGCAGGCCGGCCAGCAGGCGGAATTCCAGTCCGTCCAGCTGATCGCCCAGGAGTGGCGCAAGCTCGGCCTCGATGTCGAAGTCCGGGCGATCCCCTGGGAACAGATGTCCGACGAAGTCTGGTACAAGCGCGACCAGTGGGACTCGACCGCCTGGCAGATGGTCGGCCGGCCCGAGCGCTCCGATCCGGACGAGCTTATCTTCAACCTCTTCCATTCCTCGACCGCCAAGGATGGCTACAATTTCGCGGGCTACCTGAACAAGGATTACGATGCGACCGCCGAAGCCCAGCGCGGCGAGATCGATCCGGCCAAGCGCAAGGCGCTCGTCTTCAAGGCGCAGGAGATCCTGTCGAAAGATCAGCCCTACATGATGCTGGTGCATCCGAAGTCGACTTTCGCTTTCGATAAGACCGTCTGGAAGCCGGAATCGGTCGTCAACCAGAGTGGCATCGGCATCCGCAACACCTGGACCTTCCTCGGCATCGAGCCGGCTGGACCCAAGAAGGACCTGATCATCAACTCGTCTGACAATATCAAGGCGATCAATCCGCTTTATATCTCGGGCAGCGTCGACAGCTGGATCACCGAACTCGTCTGGGACCGCCTGTTGCGCGTCGGCCCGGACGGCCTGCCGAAGGCATGGGCCGCCGAAAGCTTCACCTGGAAGGACGGCACCACGGTCGACGTGAAGCTGAAATCCGGCATGAAGTGGCATGACGGCAAGCCGGTCACGCCGGAGGACGTCAAGTTCTCGTTCGAAGCGGCCGTCGGCGGCGAAGCCCCGATGTACAAGCCTTTTGCGACGAATATCGATGCCATCACCATCAACGGCGATGTCATCACCTTCAAGCTGAAGAAGCCGGCCGCCTCCTTCGTGACGTCCAGCCTTGCCAAGGTCAACCTGATCCCGAAGCATATCTGGGAGCCGATCCTCAAGGATCTCGCCACCAAGCCGGAGACTGCGGAAAGCTATCAGGAGCAGATGCCGATCGGCTCCGGTCCGTTCAAGTTTACCAGCTGGGCCAAGAACGAGTCCGTCACGCTTGCCGCCAACAAGGACCACTTCGCCGCGCCGAAGGTCGATCGCTGGATTCTGCGTATCGTGCCGAACGCGGAAGCCGCACTCGGGATGCTGCGCTCGGGTGAGATCAACTTCATGGGCGAGTTCACCGGCGATCCGCAGGTGCTGATCGATGCCGCCAAGAAGGACGGCGACCTGGAAGTGGTTTCCACCGTCGACATGGGCTTCCGCTACATCGCCTTCAACGAACGCCGCCCGCCCTTCAACGACCCGGCTTTCCGTCGCGCGCTTTCCGAAGCGGTCGATCGCCAGCTGATCGTCAAGGCTGCGTATCGCGGTTTCGCGGTCGCCTCGAACTCCATCGTCTCTCCGGCGCTCGAATACTGGCATGATAAGTCGGTCGTCGACAGCTTCAAGGCCGGACAGGCCGTTGCGGCCAAGACCCTGAAGGATGCCGGCTACACGCTGGAGGGCGGCAAGCTTCGCTATCCGGGCGATACCAAGGAAACCATCGCCGCCAAGTAATCCTCGCGGAGGCGGCGGGCTGTCGCGACGCCGCCTCCCCTTTTTGCCTGACGCTTGACATCGGTAGCCTCGCCTTTCCTCCCGAAGGGAGCGCCGAGCCAAGAGAAGGAATTTTTTCAGATGAAGAATTTCAAGGCTGTGGGCAGCAGGTTGCTGCAGCTCGCTCTTGTTTTATGGGCGGTGGTGACCATCCTGTTTCTGATGTTCCGGCTGATGCCGGGCAATCCGATGGCCGCCTATATCGACCCGACCTTTACGCTCGAGCAGCAGCAGCAGTTGATGGCCCAGTTCGGCCTCGACAAGCCGCTCTGGCAGCAGTACCTGATCTATCTCGGCAATCTTCTGCAGGGCGAGCTCGGCCAGAGTTTTCGCTATCGCGAGCCGGTTGGGCAGCGGATCTGGATCCTGCTGCCGAACACGCTGATCCTCACCTTCTCCTCGCTGATCGTCGCTTATGTCTTCGGCATTCTGGCCGGTGCCTACCTCGCCTGGCGCCGCGGCAGCTGGGTGGAGCAGGCGGCCATTCCACTGGTACTCACCACCCGCGCCATGCCGGAATTCTGGCTCGGCATGGTGATGCTGGCGATCTTCTCGTTTTCGCTCGGCTGGCTGCCGGCGGGCGGCACGCGTGCTCCCGGCAATGAATATTCCGGCTTTCTCGACCTCTATACCTCGCGCGACTTCCTCGCCCATCTGGCGCTGCCGGCGGCGACGCTGGCGATCTACAGCCAGGGCCTGCCGCTTCTCCTGATGCGCTCCAACATGCTCGACGTGATGAAGGAGGACTTCGTCACCATGGCCCGCATCAAGGGACTGTCCAACTGGACGGTGGTGGTGCGTCATGCCGCCCGCAACGCGCTGCTGCCGGTCATGACCTCGTTCGCGATTGCCGTCGGCTATCAGCTGCAGGGCAATGTCGTGGTGGAATCGGTGTTCTCCTGGCCCGGCCTCGGCCGCGAACTGGTCAACGCGGTCGCGGCTTCCGACTATCCGCTGGCGCAGGGCGCCTTCCTGATGATCGCGCTGGTGGTGATCTTCATGAACCTACTCGCCGACCTGCTTTATGCTTTCCTCGATCCAAGGATTTCCCATGCCTGAGATCGCAGCACCCGCCATCATCAAGCCGAGGCGCCCCCATATCCTTGCCCGGATGTTCCGCGCGCTGAGACTGCCGATGAACGACCCGTTCGCGGTCGCCGGTCTCCTCATCTATCTGGTGTTCATCGTCGTTGCGGTGTTTGCCGATCAGATCGCCACGCATGACCCGACCGAAATTCTTTATACGCCAGCCTACGATCTCGCGGCGGACCTCCGGCCGGGGGAGGACGGTTTCATCATGGGAACCACCAGCCTCGGCCGGGATATCTTCTCGCAGCTCGTTTACGGCAGCCGCTCGGCGCTGCTGATCGGCATCACTGCCGCCTTCATGGTGGCGCTGATCGGCTCTGTCATAGGTCTCGTCGCCGGTTATTTCGGCCGCTGGGTGGATGCCATCCTGATGCGGCTTGCAGATATCGCCTTCGGCATTCCCTTCCTGCCCTTCGTCATCGTGCTTGCGGCCTTCCTGAAGCCGTCGATCTGGAACGTCGTCATCGCCATGGCGCTGGTCCTGTGGCGCGATACCGCCCGCGTCATCCGCAGCCAGGTGCTGACGCTTCGGACCCGCGGTTATGTCGAGGCAGCGCGGGTGGCGGGGTCTTCCGATTTCAAGATCATCCTGCGCCATATCGCGCCGAACATCCTGCCGCTCTCCTTCCTCTACGGATCGATCGCGATCGGCTGGGCGATCCTGACCGAAGCGTCGATCAGTTTCCTGGGTTTCGGCGACCCCAACTCGATCAGCTGGGGCTACATGCTTCAGGATGCATTTGCCAGCCAGGCGCTCGCCAAGCAGGCCTATTACTGGTTCGTGCCTCCGGGCATCTGCATCATCCTCGTCGTCAGCGCGGGCTTCTTCATCACCCGTGGTTATGAAAACATCCTCTTCCCGAAGTTGAGCCGATGAGCGAACCCCTTCTCTCCGTTCGAGACCCCCTTCTTTCCGTCAGGGATTTGCGGGTCAGCTATCAGGTGGGGCGCAATTTCGTCCATGCCGTGGATGGCGCGAGCTTCGACATCCCGCGCGGCTCGATTACCGGCCTCGTCGGCGAATCCGGCTGCGGCAAGACGACCATTGCCCGTGCCCTGACGCGGGTGATCGCCGAAAATGCCGCGATCACCGGCGGACAGATCCTGTTTGACGGCAAGGATCTCGCAAAGATCCCCGAAAAGGAGATGAATGCGCTGCGCTGGCGCGACATCGCCTTCATTCCCCAGAGCGCCATGAACTCGCTCGATCCGGTCTATACGGTCGAATACCAGCTCGACGAAGTGCTGCGCCGCCGCGGCGGCCTGAACCGCAAACAGTCCCGTGCCCGTTCCGAAGAACTGTTCGAGATGGTCGGCATCGATGCGAACCGCCTGAACGACTATCCGCACCAGTTCTCAGGCGGCATGCGCCAGCGCGTCGCGATCGCCTTGGCACTCGCCCTCGACCCGAAGCTGATCATCGCCGACGAGCCGGTGACGGCGCTGGATGTCATCGTGCAGCGGCAGATCCTCGACCAGCTCAAGGAGCTGCAGACGCGGCTCGGCGTCTCGGTCATCCTCGTGACCCACGACATCTCGGTCGTCGCCTATATCTGCGACCGCACCGTCGTCATGTATGCAGGCAAGGTGGCCGAATCCGGCACCATGCAGGCGGCGCTGACCGCGCCGTCGCATCCCTACACGATGGGCCTGCGCAATGCCTTTCCGGATCTGCAGGGGGCCGCCTCCGGCATCCTGACCCCGATCGAAGGCGCGCCGCCGAACCTTGCTTCGCCGCCGGCGGGCTGCCGGTTCAAGCCGCGCTGTCCTTTCGCACTCGACATCTGCGGCACCGAGCCGCCGGTCATCGAGGTCGCGCCGGATCATCCGGTGCTCTGCCACCGCGCCCATGAAAGTGCTGCCTTGCGTATCGAATCCGCCAAGACGGAGACATGGATGGCCCCGGCATGAACCCCGCCACCGAAAAAACCGTCACCAAGAAACCGGCTGTCCTGGTCTCGGTCTTCGATGCCAAGCTGCATTATGCCGTGGGTGGTGCATTCGCGGCGATGCGCGGCAAGTCGACGGTGGTGAAAGCCGTCGATGGCGTCAGCTTCGATATCCGGCGGGGCGAAAGCGTCGGCCTTCTGGGTGAATCGGGCTGCGGCAAGACCTCGATGGGCCGGCTGCTGTTGAAGCTTGAAGAGAAGACCGGCGGTACGATCCATTTCGACGGCGAGGAGATCGGGGCCGTCCGGGGCAGCGGGCTGAAGAAATTCCGCTCCAAGGCACAGCTGATCTTCCAGAACCCGTTCGATGCGATCAATCCGCGCTTCACCATCCGTCGGACGCTGTCCGAGCCGCTGGAGAATGCAGCTATCCCGAGGCGCGAACGCGAGGGCCGGATCATTACCGCGCTCGAACTGGTGAAGCTGCCCGAGCCGGCGCAGTTCCTCGACCGTTATCCCCACCAACTCTCCGGCGGCCAGTTGCAGCGCGTGGTCATGGCGCGGGCGCTGATCCTGCAGCCGGAATTCGTGGTGGCCGACGAGCCGGTCTCGATGCTCGACGTGTCGGTGCGTGCCGGCGTGCTCAACGTCTTCCGGGACGTCCGCGACCGGCTGGGCCTCACCGCCATCTATATCAGCCACGACCTGGCGCTGGTGCGTTACGTCTGCGAGCGGACGATCGTCATGTATCTCGGCCGGATCATGGAAGACGGGCCGACCGAGGATATCGTCCGCGAACCGCTGCATCCCTATACCAAGGCGCTGGTCGCTGCCGTTCCGGTGCCGAACCCGGACCAGAGCCATGATCCGCTGCCGATCGGCCGCGGCGCGCCGGACCCGCGCAATCCGCCCTCCGGCTGCGTGTTTCGTGACCGCTGTCCGGCAGCTCATGCGCGCTGCGCATCCGAAATACCTCTGCCGAAGCCGGTCGGCACCCGCACTGTCGCCTGCCATCTGTACTGATGATTGGAGTTATCGATGCTCGCCGCTTCCTACACACGCACCGGTCCCGCCACGGAAGTTCTCTCCGTGGCTGAGATGGCTGCGCCGGTCGCCGGCCCCGGCGAGGTGCTGGTGCGCGTGCACGCGTCCGGCATCAATCCGGCCGATGTGAAACGCCGCGGCGGCTGGCGCGGCATGGGCATGGATCACAAGCTGATCATCCCGCATACGGACGGTGCCGGCGAGATCGCCGATGTCGGCGCGGGCGTCGATCCGGCGCGCATCGGGCAACGGGTCTGGATGTGGAATGCGCAAGGCGGTTACGGCGAGGCAGGCCGCGCCTTCGGAACCGCTGCCGAATTCATCGCCATTGCATCGCCTCAGGCTGTGAAACTTGCCGATGCCTTGAGTTTTGCCGATGGCGCCAATCTCGGCGTGCCGGCGATGACCGCCTATCGCGCGGTTTTCGCCGATGGCCCGGTGACCGGTCAGACGATATTCGTGAACGGCGCGGCCGGCGCAGTTGGCCATTTCGCGGTGCAGATGGCGGTTGCCGGCGGTGCGCGGGTGATCGGCACTGTCAGCACGGCGGAGGCTGCGGCGCATGTGAAGGAAGCCGGTGCCTTCGCAACGATCGACCGCAAGACGGAAGACGTATCGGCCCGTATCCTCCAACTGACCAACGGAGAAGGTGTCGACCGCGTCGTCGAGGTCGATTTCGGGGCGAACCTGGAACTCGACGCGGCCGTGCTGAAACGCAACGGTACCGTCGCCTCCTACTCGTCGAGCAGCAATCCGACGCCTGTGCTCCCCTACTACGCCTTCGCGGCCAAGGGCGCCAACCTGCGCTTCATTCAGGGTTTCCTGATCCCGGAGGATCAGCGGCTGGCGGGCGAAAAGATGATCGCCGAGCTTGCCGATGCCGGCAGGCTCAAGGTCGCCATCGGCGCGACATTCCCGCTCCACGATATCGCCAAGGCCCATGAGCGCGTAGAGCGCGGAAGTCTCGGCAACGTCGTCGTTCTGATCGGAGGTGCCCAATGAGCACCCGATCGATCCATTCCACAGCATCCAACGAGGATTCCGAGATGTACAATCCCAAGGAAAGCGAAGGCACGCCCACGAAGGCGGTAAAACCGGAAGGATCCGTCTGCGATCCCGTTTCGCTCGAAATCATCCGCGGCGCGATCGCCGCCGCCCAGTCGGAAATGGAAGCGCTTCTCGAGCGCACCGCCATCTCCGCCTTCATCCGCGAGAAGAAAGACTTTTATACCGCATTGTTCGATAGCGAAGGCGTGATGGCGGTCGGTTCCATGGTGCCGGTCTTCGGCGACATGACCGGCCCGGTCTTCGACAAGTTCCCGGCCGACACGATGAAGCCCGGCGATCTCTATTGGTACAATGACTGCTACGGCTCGCGCGGCGCGGTTTCGCATTCCAACGACCAGGTCCTGCTGGCGCCGGTGTTCAAAGACGGCAAGCGTTGCGCCTTCGTGATGAGCTGGGCGCATTTCGCCGATATCGGCGGCATGCGGCCGGGATCGATCAGTCCGGACGCGACCGATATCTACCAGGAAGGCATCATCATTCCGGTCACCAAGCTGATGGACCAGGGCGCCACCAACGAGGCGACGCTTGATATCTTCCACCGCAATTCCCGCTTTCCCGAACAGAGCATCGGCGACATGCGCGCGCTGATGGCGAGCGTCGATGTGGGCGTGAAGCGCATCGGCGAAATCCTCGACCGCTTCGGCTCCGACGTTGTTGAAGATGCGCTGGCGCAGCTGCTGACCCGCACCCGCAAGCTGGTGCGCTCCAGGCTCGCGGAGACCTTCGACTACGGCACGCACAAATTCACCGATGCGATCGACAGCGACGGCCATGGCAACGGCCCGTTCAAGATGCGCCTCTCGCTGACGCGCGAAAAGCTAGCGAATGGCGAGGACAAGTTCACCTTCGATGCGACCGAATCCGACGATCAGGCGCCCGGTCCGATCAATTTCCTGATGAACCGCGGCGTGCCGGGCATGGCGCTCGGTCTCTTCTATCTCGGCGGCGATCCGGGCCAGGTCTGCAATGCCGGCGGCCCGCAGGCGCTTGACGCCGTGAACCTGCGCCAGGGCTCCTTCCTGCAGCCGAACTTCCCCGCGGCACTCGGCATGCGCGGCCTGACCATGATGCGCGTGCTGTCGGCTCTGAACGGCCTCGTCAACACGGCGGGCGGCAAGGCGCCGGCCTCCAACTCGGCCTATGTCATCACCATCATGCGCGGCAACTACAAGGATGACGCAGGCGACCTGAAGCGCTTCCTGCTCGCCGACGGCATCGGCGTCGGTTACGGCGCACGGCCGGATTCGGACGGTATCGACGCGGTCTATTTCGTGGCGCAGGAGAACTATCCGGTCGAGTTCCTCGAGGTCGGTTATCCGGTGCGCCTGCGCACCTATGGCATCGTCAGGGATTCCGGCGGGGCCGGCAAATTCCGCGGCGGCTGCGGCATCATCCGCGAATACGAAATCCTCGCGGAAGACATGATGCTTGCGGTGCGCATCGACAGCGTCAAGAACCCGCCCTGGGGCATCAATGGCGGCATGGGCGGCGGCACCGGCCGCGTCACCATCAATCCGGGGCGGCCCGACCAGCGCATCGTGCCGCCGCTTTCGGACGGCAACAAGCTCGTCAAGGGTGACGTGCTGCGCATGGAGACCGGAGGGGGCGGGGGCTACGGCCATCCGTTCGACCGCGATCTCGATGCCGTCCTCGAAGACGTGCTCGGCGGCTTCGTCAGCCCCGAATCCGCAGAGCGCCTCTATGGTGTCGTCGTGAAGGGCACCAAGGTTGACCAGGCGGCTACGGCCGCACTTCGCGCCAACCGCCCCTCTACCCGTGCATTCCATCGTCAGGAGTATGTCGATGTCCTCGCCTGAGACCTTTATCGGTACGTCCCTTTCCGTCGCAGTCGATATCGGCGGCACCTTCACCGACGTCGCGCTTCTCGACCGTGCCACCGGCAAGGTCTGGCGTGCCAAGACGCCGAGCGTGCCCTCCGATCCTTCGGAAGCCTTCCTCAACGGCATTCGCCTGGCGCTCACCGACGCCGGCCGCGAGGCGTCCTCGCTGGGGCAGGTGCTGCACGGTACGACGGTCGCGACCAACATGATCCTCGAAGACAAGGGCGCCCGCACGGCGCTGGTCACCACCAAGGGTTTCCGCCATGTGCTCGCTATCGGCCGCCAGGACATTCCCCGCAAGGCGAACCTCTATACCTGGGTGAAGCCGGCGCGACCTGTACCCGCCTCGCGCATCGTCGAGATCGACGAACGCATCGCCGCCGGCGGCGCGGTTCTCGATGCGCTGGACGAGGATAGCGTGCGGCATGCCGCCGAAGCGATCCGCGGCATGGATGTGGAGGCAGTTGCCGTCTGTCTGCTGCATGCCTTTGCCAATCCGGTGCACGAGAAGCGCGCTGCCGAAATCCTCCGCGAGGAACTGCCGCATCTCGCTGTTACCACCTCGACCGACGTTCTGCCTGTGGTGCGCGAATTCGAACGGACGCTGACGACCGTGCTCAATGCCACCGTCATGCCGGGCGTTACAACCTATGTGGGACGCCTCGAAAAGCGGCTGGAGGACGAGAAGGTGGCGGCCCCGCTGCTGTTGATGCAGTCGAACGGCGGCGTCGCCGGTGCTGCCACCATCCGCCAGGCGCCGGCGCTGACGGCGCTGTCCGGTCCGGCGGCCGGCGTGGTCGGTGCGCGTTCGGTTGCCGCCGCCTGCGGCATCAAGGATATCATCACCGTCGATATCGGCGGCACCAGCGCAGACATCTGCCTGATCAAGGACGGCAAGATCGGCCTCACCCAGCACGGGAAGGTGGGCGAA
Source organism: Neorhizobium vignae (assembly GCF_000732195.1). GTDB lineage: Bacteria > Pseudomonadota > Alphaproteobacteria > Rhizobiales > Rhizobiaceae > Neorhizobium > Neorhizobium vignae. The sequence continues at coordinate 387,609 of NZ_JNNU01000003.1, read as the reverse complement.
TGGCCGCTGCCGCTGCCGATGGTCGACATGGTGACGATCGGCGCCGGTGGCGGTTCGATCGCCAAGGTGGCGGATGGCACGCTGACCGTCGGCCCGCAGAGCGCCGGCGCCCGTCCGGGCCCCGCAGCCTATGGCCATGGTGGCGAGAACCCGACGGTGACCGACGCGCATGTCGTGCTCGGCCATCTGCCGGCCCGCCTGCTCGGGGGCCGCATGGCGCTCGACGCCGATGCCGCCCGCAAGGCGGTCGACGGCAAGGTGGCGACGCCGCTCGGCCTTTCGACGGCAACGGCCGCGCGCGGTATCCTGGCGATCGTCGACAACCACATGGTCGGCGCCGTGCGCGTCGTCTCGGTCGAGCGTGGCCATGATCCGCGCGACTTCACGCTGGTGCCCTTCGGTGGTGCCGGTCCGCTGCATGGCTGCGCGCTTGCCGAACTGCTCGGCATTTCCCGCATCATGATCGCGCCGGCTCCGGGCATCCTTTGCGCCGACGGTCTGCTGGCCGCCGACCTCAAGGCCGAGTTCAGCCGCACGCTGCCGAAGGCCGGCGCCATTGATGTAGCCACCGCCAACGGCATCGTCGGCGAACTCAAGGCGCAGGCATCCGCCTGGTTCGACATGGAGAACGTGGCCGAAAAGGACCGCCGCATCGCGACCGTCGCGCTGTTGCGCTATCACGGCCAGGGCGGCGAGCTTGCCGTGACCTGGGGCGAGACCCGCGAGGCTGTGGAAGCCGCCTTCGCCGCCGAGCACAAGGCGCTCTACGGTTTTGCGCTGGAAGCCGCCATCGAACTGGTGACCCTGCGCGTCGAAGCCGCCGGCATGACGATCGAACCGCCGCCGGCTGTTCTGGAGAAGGGCTTCGATGTCACCCCGTTCGACCATGTGCCGGTGCATTTCGAAAGCGGCGTGGCGAGCGTTCCGGTCGTCGATCGTTCGACGCTCGGTGCCGGCGCCACGTTCCAGGGGCCGATGATCCTTACCCAGCTCGACACGACGACATTGGTCTCGCCCGGCTGGACCGGCACGGTACACGGCTCCGGTGCCGTTCTTCTCACCCGCAAGCAGGATGCATGACATGACGGAAGCCCAGACCGATCTCGACCGCGTCTTCGCACATATCGAGGAAAACCGCGAAAGCTTCATCGAACGGGTGATGGATTATGTCCGCCATCCCTCGATCAGCGCGCAGAACCAGGGCATCGCGGAAGTGGCGGCTATCCTTGTCGACATGCTGAACGGCATGGGCATGGAGGCGATCACCATCCCGACCAAGAACCACCCGATGGTTCTCGGTCGCATGGAAAAGCAGCCCGGCAGGCCGACTGTGCTTCTCTACGGCCATTACGACGTACAGCCCCCGGAGCCTTACGAACTCTGGGATAGCCCGCCGTTCGAGCCGACGATCCGCAACGGCCGCATCTATGCGCGCGGCATCGGCGACAACAAGGGCCAGCATTTCGCCCAGTTGATGGCGCTGGAATCGCATTTGAAGGTGACCGGGGAACTGCCCTGCAACGTCATCTTCCTCCTGGAAGGCGAGGAGGAAATCGGCAGCCCGCATATCGCCGAATTCGTCGCCGAACATGCCGACAAGCTGAATGCCGCCGATCTGGTCGTCACCTCCGACGGCCCGCTGCATGAAAGCGACACGCCGATCATCACGTTTGGCGTACGCGGCGTCGCGTCCTTCGAACTGCGCGCCAAGACCGCCAACCGCGATGCGCATTCCGGCAATTTCGGCGGCGTGATGCCGAACGCGATCTGGAAGCTGGTGCATCTGCTCGCCACGATGAAGAACGACAAGGGCGAGATCACCATCGACGGCCTGCACGACGTCGTCGTCCCGCCGACCAATATGGAGCGTGAGGCAGTCAGCAAGCTGCCGCTCGATCTCGATGCGATCAAGGCCGACCTCGGCATCAAGGAACTCGACGCGCCGGTCGACCGCGGCTATTTCGACCGGCTGATGTTCCACCCGACACTGACGATCAACGGCCTGCATGGCGGTTATGGCGGCCCGGGCCAGAAAACGGTCCTGCCCTGCGAGGCATTTGCCAAGTGCGATATCCGCCTCGTGGAAAGCCTGACGCCGGATTACGTGTTCGAGAGAGTGCGGGCACACGTCGCGGCCCACGCGCCGGACGTGGAGTTTGTCCCACTCAACGCCATGCTGCCGTCGAAGACGCCGATGGACAGCCCATTCGCACCGGTCATCCAGGACGCGATCTTCACCGCCCGTGGTGTCGAGCCGCTGCTCTACCCAACCGTTGGTGGATCACTCCCGGATTACGTGTTCACGAAGATCCTGAAGAAACCTGCGTTCGTCGTGCCTTACGCCAATGCGGATGAGGCGAACCATGCGCCGAACGAGAACCTCAAGCTGGATCTGTTCATTGCAGGCATCAAGACGGGGGCGGCGCTCCTGACGAAGCTGGGTGAGATGAAGCGGTAATGCGAAGGGTCTCTCTGCTTTTGTGCCGAGAGAAATCTTGCCACGCGCTGAAGCAGAACGGCAGCATTTGCGGCATCCGTCATGTTCTGCGTCGATGGGGTTGGCGATAGACCTGACAAGGCTGTGATCTGGTTGATCCTGACGATCAAATTCTTCGTGCCTGTCGTTAAAATACCAAAGGGTTTATTCACGTGGTATTTTCACGGAATATCTCAAAGATAGAGGCCACCGCAAAAGCTCTCTCAACCGATGACCCTGCATTTTCGTTTTCGCCGGGCGGTAGTCGTACCGCATATCAAGATGGCCATACTTCGCGCCCTCGCCACTGCGATTGGAGCGATCGCGATTGCTTGGCTACTAAGCCTGCTTGTTCCCCAACGTCCGTTCTGGGTGGAATTGACAGTGGTGGCGTTGATAGCGCTCGCTGTTACATTTCCGCTTCATTTGGCGCTTTGTCTGCGGAACGAAGCGCTGCGTGATATCCAAGAAGAGCTTCGGCACGCGCTCAGTCGCATTCCCGTCACAGGCACAATGCGCGCCGGCGAATTTGCGAATTCGGTCGAACATGCGATAGAACGCAGGCGCACAAGCAGCACGGAAAGCTCCGATGGCGTCTTGCTCGTTCTCAAGATCGATGATTTCGATGCGATCGATCGTCGATACGGTCCACAATGGGCTGATACGCTGCTTCAATCGATGGTCCGGATCGTCTATTCTTCCGTGCGCCATAGTGACCTTGTCGCCCGTCTTGCCTTAGACGAACTTGGCATCTATCTGCCCGGCACGACAATGGAAAATGCCGGCACCATCTGCGAGCGCATCCGCATGCAGGTAAAGGAGACCACATTCACAGCCGGGCAGGAGCACCAGATATTGGTGACGGTGCGGCTTGGCGGTACCAGGGTCGAGCACCAGGCCGACTTTCAGGCGCTGCGCGAGGCTGCCAATCGCGCTGCCATCGCGGAGGAGGAAGCTGGCTCGCCCATATTCCGGGAGCGGTTCTCTTGAACGGGAAACTCTAGCGTCTGCCGCGCATTTTCGGTCTTTGCGACCCTGAGATCGTGGCTTTTCCTAGTTCGCGTCAACCTTTCCCGTTTTCGTAGCTGCGACGCCGGCCGGGCTTAAGGCGCCGCAACGCCAGACGCTATAGACCGCCTGGGTGTCCCAGTCATAATAGAAGGCCGCTCTCAGTCTTCCTTCATCCATCAGCTTTTCGAAGCTGCGGCGCACGGCACGAACCGCCACTTCCCGCTCGCGATCGTCGACCGGGCACGAAAGTGCGGTGTTGGCAATGCCCCATTCGGTCACCCAGCACGGCTTGCCCTCCCCTTCGGGCCGGCAAAAGCCGAGAAGCGTCGTTACATAACTCGCAAGTCCCGCGTCATCCTTGCGCCCCGGATAGAGATGAATTCCATAGCCATCGACCAGCGCATCGATACCCCGCTCTCGCAGGAGTGAAATGAATTCGCCGGGGTCGAGCCGTTCCATGCCCCGGCTGTCGGCCTCCCTTGTGCCGACATCGGACAGACCGGCCGAAATCAAAAGCGCATCGCGGCTATGAACCGTCGCCCGCAACTCCTCCCGCGTGATACGGACGGCACCGACATAGGCGTCCAGCCCCCGCCCGAAGGCCGAGCGGTCTGCGAGTTCCGAAACGTTGCGCGGTGTCGGTCGTCCGGGCTTTTCATAGACGACGAGGTCACCGTTATAGGCGCTATAATTTATCTCGTTTCCTGGCTCGACGGCGTCGATGCGGATGCCCATGCCGTCGATGCGGCGAAGGGCCGAGCGCAAGTGCGACCGGTAAAGACCGAGATCGAGATCCGAAAGCCGCTGAACATCCCAGATACGGCCGAAACCGGTGCGGGGACGCGCCCCCGGGGGATAATAATCCTTGTTGCCGAGCTGGATCTCGAGAAGAACCTTCAGTCCAAGCCGGTCTGCGATTTCGAGCGCGTCGATGCTCCTGTCCACCGGCATCGACAGCGAAAGCCGGACATGGGTGATGCCGCTCGCTGCGATTTCCTTCAGTATGCGTTCCTGGTCGGTACGCGAAAGCCAGGCGAGGTTTACCCGGTTGACGCCGATGCGATCGGTAGGCACATCGCCCGCGCCCGCCGGCGGTACCGGAGCAAACGCCCAGAACACCGCCAGCGCAAAGGCGAGGATCGCCTGCATCCGCACCGCCACATTCATCCGCTCAAAGTCCGATCTGCCCCAGCGCACTGCGGAAATTCGCCTCGCAAGCGGAATAACGGTCGATCACGGCCTGCGTGTCAATCTTGCCGAGGAAGTTGGCGAGATAGGCGCGCTTGTCCGTCTCTCTGTTCCAGGTGGAAGCCTCGATATAAGGGAAGCCGATGAATTCCAGCATCTCCCGCATCCGGTCGTCGACGGCGATCATCAGGGCGGGCGTGCCGGCCTGCATGCCGATGATGCATCCATGGAAGCGGCGGCCGAAGCAGAGATCGCGCTCGGACATCGCACCGCGCCACTGGTTCGTATCGAAGTAGACCAGCAACTCGTATTTCCGCTGCCATTTCTCCGAATGCTTGTATTCCGTGCCCCCGGTGATGCGCGCACTCGACCGGTCATAGGCGATGTCATTGTCATCGCCGGTCAGGGAAAGGTTATAGGCAACAAGTTCGTCTTGGACGACATAGCTTGCGACACTGTCGGGCTTGAGCAGTGCGTGGGCGTCGACGATCGTATCGGCAACGCTCCCAAGATAGCCGCCGAAAGCGATCTTCTGGGCTTCCGCCAGCGCCGGGTTGGCGAGCGCGGTTAGCGAACGTTTCATATCGTTCGGCGAGAAATAGAGCGACGGGCAGCCGGTCGGCTTGACGAACTTCATCCCCTGCTCCCTCAGGAATTCGGCGGTGAAGTAACCGCGCGTGAGGAAGAAACTTTCCTTGTTCCGCAACACTTCCAGGAACTTGAGCGTACCGGCCGGCAGTTGATCCTTGAGGCCCTCCTTGCGCTGGATGCCGATGCCCATCACGACGACCGGCATCTTCAGCTTCGCGAAGATTTCCGCCTCGAGATCGGCGGAATAGCCCGGGCGCAGCAGATTGGCGGAGGCGAAGACGCACAGATCGAACTCGCGGTTCACCTGTTCGAAAACCTCGTTCGAGTCCCGATTGTTGGCCAGATGCCAGAACGGCAGATAGGTGACGTTATGACCGCGCAGGCTCTCGGCCGCTCCCTCGCCGATCAGGTAGTTGCCGGTATTGGCGATCTTCCTGACCTGCGAGATCAGATCCTTTTTTTTCCTCGTCTCGTCGAAATAGGGCCGATGGATAACGGTCGTGCCGGAGACGTCCGCAATCGTTCGCTGCAGATAGGAGGGAATGCCCGTAAGCAAGATACGCATGACTGTCCTCTAAACCGAAGGGTGAAGGCCCGCGGGGCCCTGGATAGGCCCGCTAAAGACCGATGCCGATTTCGCGAAGCGTGGTGCGGAAGGCGCTCTCGCGATCGGAATACCGATCGACGAGTTCGCTCGTGTTGATCTGCGCCAGATGGTCGGCCACGAACTCGGCACGGTTTTCCGCCTTGTCGACCTCGGTGATATCGACGGCCGGCAGGCCGGTGAAACCGAGCATCTCGCGCATGCGGTCGTCCACCGCCACCATCAGGCTCGGCACTGCCGCCTGCATGGCGATGATCGAACCGTGGAAACGCCGGCCGAAATTGAAATCCATCGAGGAGGCCCAGCCGCGCCACTGGTTGTTGTCGAAGAAGGTGCGAACCTCGAACCGCTGTTTCTCCCGTTCAGTGCCGGGATAGGTCAGATCGCCGATCATCCGGCCCGACGCGGAATCATAGACACGTCCCTCGTCATTGGGCTCCACCTTCATATCGAAGTGAAGGAACTCGTCCTGCACAACGTATGGCGGTACGCTATCCTGCGGGGCGAGCGCGTTCGCGTCCAGGATCGCATCCTGATTGCCGCCGAGATAGCCGGAAAAAATGGTCTTCGCCTTGCCGATCTTAACGCTCGACAGCTTCCTCATCGACCGGCGCATGTTGTCCGGCATGAAATAGACGGAAGGGCAGCCGGTCGGGCGCACGAAGGAGAAACCCTGATCCTTCAGGAAGCCCGCGGACTCGTAGCCGCGTGTCAGGAAATAGTGTTCCCGCTCCTTCAGGACGGCCAGAAGCCGCTTCGTTCCTTCCGGAAGATTGTTCTCCAGGTCCTTGCGGTTCTGCAATCCGATGCCCAGCATGACGATTGGCATGTTAAGCCGGCTGAGGACATCCGCCTCGGCATCCGCCGAAAGCCCCTTGCGCAACAGGTTCGCGCAGGTGAAGACGCAGATATCGAAATTGGCGTTGAATTCATCGAACCCGCTGCCGTTCTTGCTCAAATTGTAGAGATGCCAGAAGGGAACCTGCTTGGCATGCGGCGCAAGCGCCCGCAGGGCACCCTCGCCGATGAGGTAGTTCCCCGTATTGCTGATGTTGCTCAGCTCTTGCAGGAACTCCTCTTTCGTTTCCGGCTGCTTCTGCCGCTCCGAATAGGAGACAGACGAACCATGGGCGCCATTGGCAAGGCGCGTGTAGTGACCAGGAATACCCGTCACGAGAATTCGCGGACGCATTCGACTAGACCTTTCTGTTTCAAAGAAGCGGCTCGGCGATCAGCCAGCTGCCGCGACCACGGGGTTTGCCGCCGCCTGCTCGCGAAAGATCGCGGCACGGGACAGTGACGAATTTTTCACGGACCGATCGCTCCACGAGATGAAATCGGAGAAGGAGGAAGTCCATGACCGGTGCGCGGCGGTTCTGATGCAGCCCTCCATGAGCGGCGCAAGTCTTCCGCGATTGCGCGCAACCTCTTCAATAATTCGGGCCATCTCCCTTACCATCTGAGGATCGGAAGCCGCGTCGATGAGTATGCCGTCCTCGCCGTCGCAAATGAGCTCGTCCACCGCGCCAACCGCGGTCGCGATGGGCACGCAGCCGAGTTGCTGTGCCTCGGCGATCATCAGCGGCGCGCCCTCCCAGCGTGACGGCATGAGGAGAACATCGGCCCAGCCCAGCGCCTTGATCAGATCCTTGCTCGCGAAGACCGGCGGGCGCACGTCGACGCCGAGGTCCTTCAGCCGTTCACTCCAGGAGACCGTGGAATCGGCGAGAATTTCCCCTCCGATGGCCCGGCCGTCAAAGGCGACGTTGGAGGCCCGCAATTCCGTGAGCACTGCCGCCAGCCTGTCGATACCCTTCTGTTGGTCAAACCGGCCCATGTAAAGAATCCGCAAGCGATCATCCTTGCGCTCAATCCGCCTGACGGCCAGAACCTCCGCCAAGACCTTGGGCGGCACCGAGAAGCTTGCGCCGTTCGCTACGGCGAAGACCTTTTCGTGCGGGACACCGTAACTGTGCAGATAGATCTTGAGCTGTTCGGAGCAGGTCAGGAAGGCATCGTAGCAATGCTCGTGGGCAATCGCCGCGAAGGGCTGACCGGCGGGCCTCTTGAAGGCCGTGTTGTCGACGACATGCAGATAACAGGCCGTGCGCGTGCCTTCGGAGCGCAGTCGCGCGATAAGGGGATGGACGGCCATCACGTGGTTGTTGATGACCAGGTCGAAGCCGGAAAGCTGCCCTTTGAGCGCCTGCCAGTCGACCGAATGCTCCTCGGCGATGAAGTCCTGCCCCAGGAAGGAACCGGATCCTCCCCAGGCCGGAATTCCCGTCTCCCAGAAATGGATGTAGTCGAAGCTGGAATCGAATTCGTCGATCACGTCCATCCTCGACGTGCCGAGCACGAAGAGGTGGGTTTCATAACCGGCCGCCTTCAACTCCCGGGCCGCAGCATAAACGACCTTTTCAGCTCCGCCGAACGAGGCGTTTGGCACCAGCAGCGCCACGGTCCGCTTGCCCTCGTTATGTCCGAGCGGCAGGACCGGCGATCCTCCGATCTCCTTGCGTAGCGCCTTGTGGAGATCGGTATAGGGCACGAGCCGTGCGGGGCGCCAGGTCCACCGCCTGCCCGCCGTCTCGCGGAGGGGGCTCGAGGCAATCGCGTTGAGGCAATTGATCATCACCTGCTGAGGCGTGATGAGAGAGCGGCGCGGGAGGCTTCTTGGAAAAGGGAACCGCACTTTCAGAACGGCCGATGTCGGCCATACCTGCTGGCTTGCGATCGAGGCGAACCAGTCCACGGCATTGTTCTGGACCACGTCCTGGGCGATCCGAGTCGACAGGAAAACAAGATCGGCCGGGCCGATTTTTTGTGCGCCCGGCCCATGGATGACCGGCTCGATCTTGCGCTGGGCGGCATCGTTGGCGAGCTGGACGAAGACGACGTTGCTCACCTCGCTCAGGCGCTCGAGATGAGCAAGCACGTTCGGCAGCATGCGCGAGCGCCGCAGAAGGTCGAGTGCCGCGCCGCTTCCGGCGACCAGGAATGGCGGAAAATGTTCATTGTCCGGCTCGCCGATATTGCCCCAGAAGGCCGGGATGATGTCGTCGAGGCGAAGCATCGTCGGTGGCTTGGTGGGATCGGTGAAGAAGGAGATCGCCGTATCCTCCGTCCGCGCAAACAGGTAGCGCGGGCAATCCTCATGCTCGAAATCCACCAGCATCGGGCGCTGGAACAACGGCATGTGACGCTTGCGCAGGAAGCTGACCGACGTGGCGCGGTCGCGGTTCGCCTCCTTGAAGCGGCTTTCCGCCCTCAGCCTGTATTCGAAGACGGTGTCGTGGCAGGGGGTGCCGACGAAACCGTGCTCGATGCAGGACAGCCAGAATTCCCAATCCTCGAAACCGTTCTGCCGGTCGTCATTGAAGCGGACGCCGTCCTTGAAAACCTCGATCGAGATCATCGATCCCGTATCACAGATATTGTCGGTGATGCAGTGCACCAGCCGCGAATAGCGATTGCCGTAATGGGCGCGCCAACTGACCGAAAATGTGTCGATATTCGTGTAAACCCACCCGCAGCCACTGGACACGAGCTGCTGGTAAAGCGTCTTGATCGTGCCGGGAAGGATGCGGTTGTCGGCATCGAGGAAATAGACCGCCTTCGCCTCCGGGAAATGCTCGATGACGAAATCGATGGCGCGATTGCGTGCGCCGCCCGGGCCGGCGTTCCGGCCGAATATGACATGGACGCAAGGATGGGCCGCGGCGTAGAGCAGCAGCTGATCGAACGTCTCATGCCGCGGATCGCCGTCGACAGAGACGACGATGACAATACGGCAGTTGCCGGGATTCGAGGCAAGCACCGATTCGATCGCCTCGAGGGCAAGCGCCGCGTGACCATAGAGAGGCATGGCCACGGCGATCAGATCCGCTGGCTCCCTGTTACCGGACATCGGCGGCCTCCCTAAATTGCTTGACCATCCTGAAGCCGGACACTTTAAGCCAGGAGAAATCGACCGAATCCGTCACTGCGCGGCTGAGGATCATCAGATCCATCGGGCCGCGTACCGGCTCGTCCAGCTGAATGTTGATGTTGACGACCTCGCTGGAGCTGACCTCCCGCCATCCGCTGAAGAATGCCGACGGTCTGGCTGTGCCCTTTCGCGCGATCTCGGCCACTTCGGAACGCGCATTCGAATTTGCCGGCGCAAGCAGGAAGCTGACCGCCGCGGGCTTGCCTTCGGGATGATCGATAAAGGCGCTCACCGAAAAGGATATCGTTCCGGGCTCGATGGCGCCGCTGACCGCTCCGGCCGATATGCCGCTCGGCAACGGATGGCAGACGATGGCATGCTCATGCTCAAGGAAGCGCACAGTCTGGAATTCCGGGACGATGGGCGTGACCGAAACGTCGGCGATCTGACTCAGCGTCGCAACCGCCAGGCGGTAGTCGACAGTGTACTGGCCTTCGAGCAGGCTGCTCGGCGCTATCATGTTGGGTGTTCTGGTGGGCTTGACCCCGGGCAATCCCGTGAACACCTTGAACGCCAGCGGGCGCAGGTCGAGATCCGGATGGGGAAGCTCCGAGCGTGCGGAATAACGCTCGCCGGCGATCGGATAGCCGAGCGAAAGGCCGACTGTTTCCGGCCCGGTCGCGGAGATCCGCAGCCGCAACGTACGCGCAGCTCCTCCACAGGCGCGGGGCAGCGAGAAGAAATTCCAGTTCGGCACGAGCTGCGCATAGGGGACCGTCCATTCGGCCACCCCTTCGCCGCTCTCGAGATAGCTCAATGCCACGACAAGCTCTCCGCTGATCCTGGGCACCGAGTGGAAGTGGAGGGCAAACCCCGCCACGCCAAGGCTGGATACAGGCAGAAGCTGTTCGATGAAGGCAGCGGCAAGCAACGGCCCGATCCCCTCGTCCTTCGGATCGGCATAGGGATCGTGGGAGAAAATCTCCGAAACCGGCTCCCAGTTTCGCGCCTGAAACGCATCCTCGAGCGCTCGGTAGTTTTCCAGCAGCGTTTCTCGTTCCCTTCGCAGGATCGCAAGTTCCGAGGTGATCGAGGCGCTGTATCGCGCAAGCCGGCCGACACTGCCTTCGGTCAGAGCCTGCAGAAGCGGGAGGCTTTCCGGCCTGTTTGCGGGATCAAGCCGCCGGATGGGAACGGCCGGAACCGTCCCCAATGATCCAAGCAGCGCCAAACCCGCCTGCAGATCCACCTCGCCCTCGTCCGAATAGGCGACGGCGACCAATGGAAAAGCATTCTGCAATGTCACTGGAGGAAGACCATCGGCATCGAGGAAAACGACCTGATGTTCGATATCGCTTCCTTCGAAGCAGGAGCGATCCCGGGCCGATGCCGCGATCAGCTTTCTCGTCACCAGTTGTTTTCCAATGCCGGAAGACGTCAAATTTAGCACGCACCGCCCCTGAAGAATTACCCTGCAACAAAGAACAAACATTCCGGATAACCGAAACTTTTCAAGGTCATCCTTCGTCTTCTATGAGAAGCCTAACAACTAACATTGCAGTGCACAATAACAAAATTCAACCGATATAAAAAAATATATTCCAAATATACTTTAAAAATTGAAGTATTAATTATGAGGCCGCCAACGCTGGACTCTGGATACCTCTAAACGACTTTCCAGTCAGCTTTTCAATAATATTCTGTTGACGGTTAAGGCACTCCGTCAACCGGAAACGCCTCTCGACTGTCCGGCGCGCCGCAGCGCGCATCCCGAAATGACGTTCCGGATTCGCGAGAGCGCCGATAACGGCCTCGGCGAGTGCGTCGGTATCGAAGAACGGCACCAAAAGGCCGTTCTTGCCGGAACGTATGACCTCCTGAACGGGGGCGGTGTCCGATCCGATAACCAGCGCGCCGCAAGCCATCGCCTCCAGCACCGACCAGGACAGAACGAAGGGATAGGTCAGGTACAGATGCGCGGACGAGATCTGGTAGATCTGCCGCAAGACCGAATGCGGCACCGCACCGGGAAAGACGATATTCTCCCGCGGTATATCCAGCGACTTGAGGAGATGATCCTTCCATGCCCCGCCGCCCGGCGGCGGCACGCCATAGCTGACACCGTCTCCTCCGACGAAGACGAACAGAGCGTCGGGGCGCTGGCGCACCACCTTGGCAGCAGCCTCCAGAACCTGGGGAAATCCGCGATACGGCTCGAGATCGCGCGCGACAAAGGTGACAATGGGGGGACCATCGGCACTCAACACGCGTCCATCCGGAAGCGTGACCGAAGCCGTCGGGTCGGGTCGAAACCGCACCGTATCGATCCCTTCGTGACACACCGAAATGCGCCCCTGGGCGTCGGCCGGATAGAGACTTCTCTGCCAATGGGTGGGACTGATGCCGGCCTCGATGGCGTCGAGGGACAGGAGTTGCGCGATATTGCGCAGCCGCAGTCTCTTGCGGGTCTCCAGATCGGGCCGATCGTCGGGGGGAAACCCTATATCCGCCCCTTCCGACCGGTAGAAGAACTCGCAATACCCCAATGCGGGCACCTGGGGGAGCACATCCTTCAGGAACATCATGCTTCCCCAGCCGATATGGCCGACCACGACATCGGGCACCAGCCCCTGCCGCACCATGGCATCGAGCGTCTCGGCGACGCGATGGCCGATTCGCGCATGGTGATCGGGAGTAGCCATGTGTCGGGCCATATGCGGATCCGCACGCGGGCCTGCTTCCGCTCGATGTCGAATGACGCGAACGGAAGGGATCTTCTGATCTATGGTCTCGGTGATGAGGCTGACCTCATGGCCCAGCTGTGAGAGCTGGGCCGCCAGGGCAGCGAACTGACCGAAACCTCGTCGATGAACAAACGCCACGTGCATCGCGTCTATTCCCCCACGATCAGGGCTGCGGCCTCACTCACCACTCAAACGCCGTACCGTGAGGTGCTGCCCCAGGCCAGTTCGAGCTGATGCAGTGTCTGGAAGGCGGTTTCAAGCATCCGCTGCTCCTGGTCGCCACGATTCACCGCGCGCTCATAGGTCATCGCTGCCTCCCGGAGATTTGCCCTGAGCTGCCGCCCCTTCTCCGTCAACTTGATGCGTGCGGACCGCTTATCGCGCTGGGAGGCAACCCGATCGATGTAGTCACCATCACCAAGCTGTTTCAGATAGTAGGAAACGTTGGAGCCGACATAATGCCCCCGATCCAGAAGCTCGGCGACCGACAGCTCCGAATCGCCGATTGCCAGCAGGATCATTGCCTGTGCTGGCCCGATATCGTCGACCCGAAGCTTGGTCAGCTCCGCACGGATCAGACCCGAGAAGCGCCGGCTTGCCCGCTCCATGAGGCGAGCGAGTTCGAAATATGTAACCTGCTGGAGGGCCCCAAGCTCGGCATCCTGAGGATGCTTGGGGTCTGTCTGTGCCGCCTGACCCATTTGAACTGTTAGTTCGCCGTTCAGCTCTACAGGCAAATTAAGCACGACTTCTTCTTTCATCCTAATCTCCGCTTTAGGAAACTACTTCAAAATTTGAAGTAATATTCAACTACGCCCAATCCCCCCAATCGCCATGAGCTTGCATAAGCCCTCCGTTATGTGCCAGATTGGAGGAAGCAATACTATCCTTTGGTTTAGCTATCACGAAAACGTCCTCCGACTGATTGATCTAACGTTAACCTGAGGCAAATTGCCATGCGCGATACTGTTCAAAATGAGACAACAAGCAAGAGGCAAATCCGGGGAGGTTCAAAAATAGACAGTCCAGGGTTGCTGGTATCGCAATCAAAGCGTGTATTTGTCTCGGGGTTGCTTTATGCCGCGGCGCTCAGCGTGTGTCTGAATCTATTACAGCTGACGATGCCTCTGTTCATGCTGCAGGTTCATGACCGGGTGCTCAACAGTCAGAGCATGGACACGCTTGGAATGCTGGTCATCCTGGCCATAGGCGCCCTGATCGTGCTCGGTGTTCTGGAATTCATCCGCGCCCTTTCGTTCCAGGCCATGGGAGGTGCGCTTGTGCGCCGACTGAACATGCCCATCCTGGCGGCCGCCGTTCAGGCCTCGGTCGACCAGGGCCTGTCGCGCGCGACCCAGTCGCTTCGGGACATCTCGGAATTGCGAAGCTTCCTGACGTCGTCAGCAGTCACTGCGCCCCTCGATGCGGCGTGGTCACCGATTTTCCTCGGCGCCCTTTTCCTCTTGCATCCACTTTTCGGCCTTATCGGAGCCGTTTCCGCCGCTCTGCTCCTCTGCGGAGGACTGATTACAGACATTTTGACGCGCCAACTCACCAAGGAGGCGAACCAGACGAATATCGAGGCGGTGTCCAAGATTGGCGCATCGCTGCGACATGCCGAGGCAATCGAGGCAATGGGCATGCTGCCGGCCCTGGCGGCCCGTTGGCGTGCCCTGCAACTGCAAGCCCTCAGCGCCTTTGAAGCGAGCGGGAGCAGGAGCAAGGCGATGTCCTCCATTACCCGCAGCCTGCGCTATTCCATCCAGATCATTACCCTGGCGGCCGGTGCCTTTCTGGTGCTGGAGCAGGAAATCACACCCGGCGCAATGATGGCATCGAGCATCCTGGTCGGGCGTCTCCTGATCCCTCTCGATTCGCTCATCGACAATTGGCGGCAGTGGGTGCTGGCGGCAGCGGCCTGGCATCGCCTCGAGGCCATCCTCACGGCGGACGTCGCGATCCGCCAGACGATGCCGACGCCCCATTCGCCGGGCGATATCGTGGTCGACAAGCTCATTTATGCGGCCCCCGGGCTGGATGTGCCGATCATCAAGGGCATTTCCTTCTCCCTCTCTCCGGGCGAGGTTTTGGGCGTGATCGGCCCGTCCGCCGCGGGCAAATCGACGCTTGCGCGCCTGCTGGTCGGCATCCTGCGCCCCACATCCGGCGGCGTCTTCCTCGACGGAAACAATACCTATCTCTGGGAGCGCAGTTCGTTCGGCCAGGTTGTCGGATACCTGCCGCAATCCGTCTCGCTTCTGGAAGGCACCATCCGGGAAAACATCGGGCGAATGGCTGACAGCGATCCATACAAGGTATTGGAGGCGGCGCGACTGGCAGACATTCATGAAATGGTCGGGCGCCTGCCGCTCGGCTACGACACGCCGGTCGGCGACGGACATCTGACCCTTTCCGGAGGCCAGAGGCAGCGCATCGCGCTGGCGCGCTGCCTCTACAACCAACCTCGCCTCATCGTGCTCGACGAGCCGAACGCAAACCTGGACGCGATCGGCGAGCGAGCCCTTATCCGCGCGATCGAGCGCGCCCGCGAAAGTGGCGCCATCGTCATCATCATCGCTCACCGGCCGGCCATCATGCAGGTCGCCGACAAGCTGCTCGTGCTTGAGAACGGCCGTATCACCCAGTTCGGACCGCGGACGTCCGTGGTTCCCGCCGAAACAACCCGCGAGGTAACCGCAATATGACCGCGCAGAAACCCCTCGTGATTGAAAAGAAACCGCTCGCGATCCGCGCCGATCTTTCCGAGCGTCAAATCCAGCGATATCAGCCGGTCTTGCAGGATGCCGGCCCAGCGAACCCTGAGTTCGACCAGTTTGACAACCGTTCACCGCTCCGCGGTCTTGTCATTGCGGGGCTCGCCACGATCCTCGTGTCCTTCGGTGGATTTTTTGCCTGGGGATTTTCGGTCGAGCTCAGCAGCGCGACGGTCGCTAACGGCACGGTCATCGTCGATTCGAAACGGAAGACCATCAGCCATTTCGAAGGCGGCGTGATGAACAGATTGCTCGTCCAGGAGGGCGACAAGGTTACTGTCGGGCAGCCCCTGATCGAACTGGAGGATACCCGCGCCCGTTCCAGCCTCCGGTCGCTCCAGGCCCGGCGCATCGGCCTGATCGCCAAACTGGCTCGACTGAAAGCGGAACAGAATGACGCTCAGCAAATCAGCTTTCCGAACGATTTCGGGGACGCCTGGGATGTTACGATCGACGACTCCGTCAGGGCGGAGACGATATTTTTTGAAAAGCGGCGCGAGACCAAGGTCGGACGCGTCGAGGTCCAGAGAAAAACGATCGAGGAACATCTCGAACTGGCGGCGTCATACGATATCCAGATCGAGGCGATTGACCGGCAAATCGGCTTCATCCGGGAGCACCGCGCGTCGATGGACTCATTGGTGAAGATAGGCGCCGTACCACGTACTCAGATCATCGAGATCGACTCCAGACTCAGCGAGCTCGCGAGGCAACGGGGCGAACTCGTCGGCAACAAGGCCCAATCCGAAAAGGCCGCAGCCGGAGCACAGCTTGCGTTGACCGGGATCGAAAGCGATTTTCAATCGACGATTGCCGGCGAAATCGCCACCGCCCGCGTCGATCTCGCCGACGTCGAACAACAGATCACCGCTTCCAAGGACGTCCTGCGGCGGCTTGAGATCCGCTCTCCGCAGGATGGCATCATTAGCAACATCTTGTTGCGTACACCCGGCAGCGCGGTCACGCCCGGCCAGCCGTTGCTGGAGATCGTTCCGGAAAACGAGCCGCTGCTGGTCGAGATGCGCGTCAATCCTCGCGACATCGACAGCATCGCCGTCGGCTCGCAGACCCAGATCCGGCTGACGGCCTATAACCAGCGGTCCCGCCTGCCGATGGAAGGGACCATCACGTATATCGCAGCGGACCAATCGGTCGATGAGAAATCAAACAGTGCGTTTTTCGTCGCACGCGCCAAACTCGACCCGGCATCGCTCAAGGCAAACCCTGATGTCCGCCTCTATCCAGGCATGCCGGCAGAGGTGCTGATCATTCACGCGTCACGGCGCGCGATCGACTACATCACCTCTCCCGTCCTTGAAAGTTTCCATCGCGCCTTCAGGGAAGATTAGAGTCTAGGCCGCAAGAAATGCTGCATAGCAGAAATTATTTCAAATATTGAATTTGTTTCGAAGTAAAATACGCCAATTTTAATTTATAAACTGCAATATTATCGAAATAATGTGCCATTAATATTCAATTCAGGAAATATATTTCCCAACTTCTGACATTTTAGCTGCCAGATATGCTTGCGCTTCTGTTTTTTGCAGTGCACATTTCAAGCGCGAGATCGTCGCACCCTGCGCCGACAACGCACTCATACAAACCTGAAGAGGAGAGGCAGATGGCCACATTGGAAGGCGGAGCATACGACGATGCCCTGTTCGGTTCCCGCTTCAACGACTTCATCCGCGCCCATGGGGGCGATGATTTCGTAAACGGCGGTAACGGACACGACATGGTGTTCGGCGGTGAAGGTGACGACATCCTGTTCGGCGGAAAGGGACATGATTCCCTGTTCGGCGGCGAGGGTAGCGACTTGCTGAACGGTGAAGCTGGCGACGACAACCTTGTCGGCGGCTGGGGTGATGATCTTCTTTACGGCGACAAGGGCAATGACACCCTGCTCGGCGGACATGGCAGTGACCTCCTGTCCGGCGGCAAGGGTGCTGACATCCTCTACGGCGGCGACGGCAACGACGTCATCGATGGCGGCGCAGGCAATGACCTCCTGGTCGGCGGGGCCGGCAGCGACGTCTTCGTCTTCGGCGGCGGCGGCGGCAATGACGTCATTCTCGACTTCACCGCTGGCGAGGATATCCTGCAGATCTCCAAGGGCATCAATGGCCTCGACGTGACTTCGCCGGACGATCTGGCCTCGCGCATCACGCAGGTCGGTGGCAATGTCGTCGTGGATCTCGGCCATGGCGATACGCTCACATTGGTCAATGTCGACGCTGACGACATTCATGCCAATCCCGAGAACTACTTCACCGTTCACTGAGCATGATTTCTGTGCGCCCTGCCTCCTCCCGCGGGGCGCGCAACTCCGATCCAAAGGGGCAGCGTGTGACGTTCGACGAAGCGATAGACGCCACCGGCGTTTTCAGAAACGCAAAAATCTTTCGGCTCGGCGCGGATTTGGCAATCCTTGTCTGGGATCTCCCCTCGCCATTTCCCGCAGCCACCAAGTGCCTGTTGTCGATGGATCGCTCACCTGTACCGCTGGTCAGCATGATGCTTCCACTCGGCCACGGAAGACAACGCATGTTCTGGGCCATGCGACCGGAACAGCGGCCGGTGAATGTGGACATCTGCACGGAACACGGCGGAATCGCCGAAACTGTCGTCATGCAGCCGGCGCACATGCTCATGCCACTCGATGTGGAAGCGCTGTTTACGGATCTTGCGCCGGGTTCCCGCATCAAGTTCGTCAACAACCTGCTGACAGTCTGGCGAAGCGCCTTCCGCATCGCCGGCGACCACCTTTTCCATATGATCGTTGAAGACGCCCTCCATGCGCTCGTGCCTGAACCGCAGGCCGCAGGCATCGTCTGCCAGGTTGCCCAGGGACGCCATCTGATCGAGACGGCAATCAATCCGGACCTCGGCGACATCATGGCGATCTATGCGATCGGCGCGACTTCGATCGCGCGCATGGCCGCAAGGCCTGTCCTCGGACGTAAAACGAAAAGCGGTCTGCAACCCTGCCATTTCATCGCGGAGGCGCCTTTTCCCTCTCCTCCGTTTCTCATCGTCCTCTTGAGCAAGAATGGTGCCGCAATCCGGCAGGTTGCTGATGGCAAGCCTCGCCATCCCAGCCTTCAGAGCTGGTGGAGCAAAAACCGTGAGGCGGTGGAACTGCGCGAAATGATCGTTCGTTGCCTCGCCACCTTGCCGGAAGGCAGCGCCGCGACGGCGATCGACCTTCAGGTCAACGCCCCGCTGCCTGCAACCCGGATTGCCAAGTCGTCGATGCATCCGTCCGGAGAAATCGATCTCGCCCTGGCGCTCGACGATGGCCTTCTGGCAGGCGGCTGGTTCCATGCACCGTCATCCGCCTTCGCCGGCATCGACTACCTCAAGGAAGACGGCACAGCCGTTCCGCTTGACGCAAACAGCTACAAATTCCCGGCCTGGGCGGAAGGCAAGGATGAGAAGAGCAAGACCGATGTGACCGGTTTCGTTGCCTGGATCCCGCTAACGGAATCTCCGGGCCCGCTCCTGCAGCCGCGATTTCAGTTGCGCCTTGCTTCGGGAGCCGTCCGGCCGCTGATACCCAAGCCGCAGCCTTTCGAGCCCGCAACGCAGCGAAACCATGTCCTGCGCGCCGTGCCGCCGCAGCATGCGGTCGACAGTGCGTTCCGCACGATCCTCGCGCCCGCCCTGCAGGACATAGAACGGCGACTGGGCAAGACCATAGAGGTCGATTCCACGAAGGATTACAGCCTGCCCGAAACCACACCCCTCGTTTCGATTGTCATCCCCCTCTACAAGGTCCTCGATTTCCTGCGCTTCCAACTGTCGGGAATGGCCACCGATCCGTGGCTCGTCGCCAATGCCGAGATCATCTTTGTCCTCGATTCACCGGAAATCCAGGATGAGACGGAGCATATGCTGGGCGGCCTGCACCTCCTGCACGGGCTGCCGATGAAACTGGTCATCATGAACCGCAATAGCGGCTACGCACGAGCCTGCAATGCCGGCGCTCGGTTTGCCCGCGGCGCCATTCTGGTCATGCTCAATTCGGATGTCGTGCCAAAGGGACCAGGTTGGCTTCAGATGCTGTCGCGGCCGCTGCTGGAAAACAGCAGGCTGGGCGCCATCGGCCCGAAACTGCTTTTCGAAGACGGATCGCTGCAGCATGCGGGCCTCTATTTTGGCCGCGACCAGCGCGGGATCTGGTTGAATCACCATTTCAACAAGGGCATGCCCGGAGACTACGCTCCCGCCCAACAAGGCCGCGAAGTCCCCGGCGTCACCGGGGCCTGCCTCGTGACCCGCAGGGCCATCTACGAGCGCGTCGGCGGCTTCACCGAGGACTACGTGATCGGCGACTACGAGGACAGTGACCTCTGCCTCAAGATCCGCCGTCTCGGGCTCCAGATCGCCTATGAGCCGGCTGCGTGCCTGTATCATTTCGAGCGCCGCTCGATCCGCCGTAGCCAGGACTATATGCGCGGCGTTGCCAGCCAATACAATTCATGGCTGCATACGCAACGCTGGGAGGACGACATCACCGACTTGATGGCGAACCAATTCGGCAGAGATCAAGATCGCCCCGCCGCCACGAATAGGAGAGACAGGGAAAGGAACGCAGCGTGACACAGGTAGCACTCGCGCAGCCTCCCAAGCCGGCTCGGCTGGTCGACGAGGACCGTGTTCGCTGGTTGCTTGAAGCCGTTCGGGGCAACCGTTTTCTGCCGCAGCCGGAACCCACCAATGTCTTCGTGGGGGACGGTGATTTTCGTGCGATAGGCGCGGAATTCCTAGGGCACTTCATCCGTATCGGCGGCCTGCGCGAAGAGGCCCGCGTGCTCGACATCGGCTGCGGTATCGGCCGGATGGCCGTGCCGCTCACTCAATATCTCGATCCGCAGACGAGCCGCTACGATGGCATCGACCCGGTCGAGGGCGGCATCGACTGGTGCCAGCGGACGATCACGCCCGCCTATTCCAATTTCGCCTTCCAGCGACTGGATATCGCGCACGAACTCTACAATCCGAACGGCAAGGTCAGCGGCAAGGTCCTGAGGCTTCCCTTTCCGGATCACCATTTCGACTTCGTCATCATGACGTCGGTAGTCACTCACCTGCCCCCTGCGGAAGTCCTCGTTTACCTCGCCGAGGTTCGCAGGGTCCTGTCACCCGGCGGACGCCTGTTCATGACGGCCTTCGTGGTCGACCGGATCGCGGCGGCAAACGAGCACGGGCGGCGCGATCCGCGCCTTGCGTTCCGCCGTTATGGGGAAAGCCCGTGCTGGTTCGTGCCCAACCAGGCACCGCTTGCGGCGGTTGGCTTCGAAGACGGCTTTCTGGACAAGGCGCTCGAACGGGCCGGGCTCTCCATCGCCCTGAAATCGCTTGGCCATTGGCGGGGCACCAAAGCGGCTCACCATCAGGATTTCATTGTGGCGAAGCGCCGGGGAAATGGCCGATGAGCAAGCGCATTCTGGTCGCTGCCCACAACCATCCGTCCCTTCATCCGGGCGGAACCGAGATATTCGCTCATGACCTGTTTCGCGCCTATCAGCGCGAGGGCCATGAAGCTCTGTTTCTCGGTGCCACAAACCATATTCATCGCGAAGCGAGACCAGGCACGAGTTTCCAGAGCATCGGCTCGGCGGGAGACGAAATCCTGCTGTGGTCCGGACATTTCGATCGCTTCTACATGAGCCAGATCGACCTCTATGGCGTCGTGCCCGACATAGCCGAACTGCTGCGCGATTTCCGGCCGGATGTGGTTCATCTCCATCACATGCTCCTGCTTGGCGCCGAGTTCCCCCACATCGTCCGCCGCACCCTGCCCGACTGTCAGATCGTCATGACACTCCACGACTACTACCCCATCTGCCACCATGACGGCCTGATGGTGCGCACCGGCAGCAAGGAGCTTTGTCACCAGTCCAGCCCCGACCGCTGCCATGCCTGCTTCAAGGACATTCCGCTTGATCGCTTTGCCTTGCGCGAACGCCACCTGAAGGCCCTGTTGAGCACGGTTGACCACTTCGTCTCGCCAAGCGCGTTTTTGCGGGATCGCTACGTGCAGTGGGGACTGGACGAAAATACGATCAGCGTCATTCCCAATGGCATCCCCGTCCGCGACGCCGGCGTGCGAAGAGATCTGCTCCAGGGAGGCAAGCCGGTCTTCGGATATTTCGGCAATCTCAATCCCTGGAAAGGGGTGACCGTCTTGCTCGAGGCGGCGCGTCAGCTTCTGGCCGACGGCCTGGATTTCGAACTTCGCGTCCATGGCGGCGCGCCCTTCCAGAGCGAGACATTTGTTGAGGAGATCAATCGGCGCTTTGCCGAAACATCAGGATCCGTGCAGGGCCGTGGCCCCTATCGACGCGAAGATATCGGCGATCTGGTGGCCGCGGTCGATTGCACCATCGTCCCTTCCGTCTGGTGGGAAAACGCACCGCTGGTCATTCAGGAAGCCCAGGCACAAGGCCGTCCGGTCATCGCCAGCAATATCGGCGGAATGGCTGAAATGGTCGAGCATGGCATCAACGGCCTGACCGTCCCGCCCAACGATGCCCGGGCGCTCGCCGCAACGATGCGCGACATCGTGGAAAACCCTGAACTGCTGCACCTGTTCGCGCAAAACGCCCGCAAGCCCGACGACATCGACACGACTGCCCGCCGCTATCTCAAGCGGATGGAGACGGCACAGCTTCAGGCATTGGAGAGCGTATGACCAGTCCCGCCGAACGACCGGATGCCGCATCCGAACAGGACAACGTGAAGCCGATGAATGGCCGGGTGGACGCCGTCGACATGGGCAGGATTTTCGGCTGGGCGTTCGACCCGATGGCGCCGGATCAACGGCTGACCATCCGTGTCCTTCTCGATGGCAAGATAATTGCTGAGGCCGTTGCCGATCGCAATCGTCCCGACCTGCGGCGCAACGGTATCGGCGACGGCAAACACGCATTCGAAATCGCGCTGCCCGATCCCCTCCATTCGCGCGCCAACGATATCGTCGTCATGGCGCGCAATGGAAGCGGTTCCGAACAGGCTCTGCGTGTTCCGCAGCCGAACGAGCAGGCGGCCGAAGCCCTGATCGCGGCGCCGCTGGCGAAAGTGCTCGACAAGCTTGATGTGCTGATGGCGTCGCAGCGGCAGTTGCAGGTCTCGCAGCGCTCCCTGCAGCGCGCACCGGAAATCGATGCGGACAAGACCGAAACCACCGGCCTGACCGAAATCGGCAACGCCGTCGAAAACCTCAAGGTGGAGGTCGGCCAAAGACTGAATGACCTCGATGTCCACCTGATGCGGCTGGACGGAGTCGTGGCGGGGATGGAGAAGAACATCAGTGCATTGAAAAAGCGGGCAAGCGCCGAATTCAAACCCATGCTGTTGCTGCTGTTCGTTCTGGTCGGATTTACCGCTGGCGCCGGCCTCGCGCTGATTGCCAGGATATGACCGAGGGAGGGCAAGGCATGCTGGTTACGGAACAATCCCCCACGGTTACCAATCCTCCCATCGCCAGCCCCCTGGTCGCCAAACCAATGCCCACCAAGCAGGGTGCGAGCAGGGCGATGCGCCCCGGAAGGGTTATCGGCTGTCGCGTGGATGAGATAACCCTGCTCGTTATCGGCCTCGGCCATGTCCCGGCCGGTGACGTGACGGTTGGCGTCGGCGAGGACCAGGCCGACACGCGAAACGCATTTGTCTCGGAATGGCGATCGGGGCCCTCCTCAGCGCGGACCAAGCACGGCTTCGCGGCGCTCCTTCCGGCAGGGGACACGGACCTTGCCATGACCACGATACGCTTCGGAGAGAATGGGACGGGCACGCCCTACATCTTTGCGTCCCGTCTTGTCTCAACGGAGGAAGCGGCCGCGCTCCTGTTGGAGTCCGCCGGATCTCAGTCGGGCGCCGTCATAAACCGGCTCGTAGACACTCTGATGACCGGCAATCTCAGCCGCCGCAGGCTTCTCACCATTATCGCGCTTCTACAGGCCACCCACGCCAACGACGGCTTCGTCGAACTGATCGGCGAGAGCCATGATGGCGTGACATTCCTGCAGGGCTGGAGCCGCGGCATGACGCCTGGACCCTGCCGGATGTCCCTGATCGGAAAGGCGACGCCGGTGGTCGCGGAATGCGGTATCGCCACCTTCACACGTCCCGACGCTCCTGATGGCGCCGCTGGTTTTGTCGGCCTTATCGAGACGGACGAGGCTGCCCGCGCTGCCGACATAGAGGGTCTGGTCTTTCGGGGGCGCACCGGTTGGAGGCATGTTGCGATCCACCCTCGAAAGCGCATCGCCGATCCGCAGGAAACACCCGAACATATCCGGTCGATCCTGATGCGCACCCATGGCACGCCGGAGGTGCTCCTGTCCCTGCGGGCGGCCGCCAACAGCTTCGAGGGGAAGGAAACCGTCTCCAGCCTGCCCTATCTCGTCCGGATGGGGATAGACAGCATATTCGAGGCAGATGCGGGGAATCTCCTCATCTCCGGCTGGCTTTACGACCCCGATGGCCACGTCGCGACAGTCAGACTGCGCCGACGCAATGCCGCGGCCAGCCTCGACGAGCACTGGACGCGCTTCGATCGCCCCGACGTCACCGACAGTTTCAACGACCAGGCGCACTTTGTGCCGGGTCTCCGGGGAGATCAGCGCGCCCACGGCTTCGTCGTCCACGCCCAGTTATCGGGTGAAGATCCCGGTGTCCTCCCGTATTTCGAACTGACGCTGCAGGATTCGCGCCGTGCGTTTCTGCCGGTAAAACCGACACGCCTTTCGGCACGTTCGGCGGCATTGCGCCAGATCGGCTCGATCGATCCCGCCAACAGCGCGCTGCCGGCGATCGTCGATGCACACCTTATCCCGTTCCTCACACAATCATCAGGAAGATCGGCGCCGGTCATCGAAACGATCGTAGATGCCGGATTTTTCGACGAGGAAAACGGCTTGCCGGTTATCATCGGCGTAGGCGAGAGCGAGGAAGACATCTCCCCGCTGCTTGCCCTGCTCGCGCTCGATCCGGAAACCCGAAGCGCGCCGATTGTGATCGCCATGCCTGCCGAGCGATTTCGCAGGCAGGCCGCCCGCCTCAAGGAGCTCGCGCGTTTCTATCGCCTTTCGGTCAGGTTGGTGTCGATGAAGGGAACAGGTGACGTCTACGACATGCTGGAAACGGGCACGCAGGCGCTTTCCTGTGAAACGGTCGTGTCGCTCTCCGCCTCGCTGATTCCACACGGGACAGGCTGGTATGGCAAGCTCGTGGCCGCGGCTTCCGCGATGAAAGGAAGCATAATCTCGCCCGTCCTGGCTTACGAAGACCATTCGGTTCGCTGGGCAGGAAGCTGGATCGACGACGGCAACGACGACCAACCGGTTGTGGGCCGCTACGCCGGATATCCGATCAAAGCGGTGACCGACATGAAGGTGACCAGCATCGCGGCGGCCTCGCTCGAATGCTGCGTCATGCCCCGCGACGCCCTGTCGCGTGCGGGCGGCTTTTCCGGCGGCTATCTCGGCACGCAGGAAAAGGGTCTGGATCTCGGCCTCCGCCTCAGCCGGTCCGGGTTCGACTCCTATTTGCTGCCGTCCGTGCAGATGTGGGGCTGCGACGACGCCCGCGCCGGCGATAGTCCTGCGATGACGGCTTTGGTGGAAGAGGTCGATCGAAAGATCTTCAAGAGCCAATGGCTGCCTATCCTCTCCGTTGAAAAGCACCTTGAAAAGAGGCCCGCATGAACGAGCAGCTTCGCGTCCTTGTCGTCTCGCATGCACATCCGTCGGTCTCGCTCGGCGGGGCGGAAATCGCGTCCCACAACCTGCATCTTGGCCTGAAAGCATTGCCGAATGTGGAATCGGTTTATCTCGCCCGGATTGGACACCCGGTGCCGCGGCACGCCGCATCCGCGCTGATGAGCATGCGCCTTGTCGAGGACGAATTGCTGTTCCACACGGACGATTACGACCACTTCTTCCTGTCCAACGGCGACACTCGGGCGATCAGCCGGGACCTCTTGCGTTTTGCGCGCGATCTCAGGCCCCATGTCATCCATTTCCATCATGTTCTCGGTATCGGCCTCGAAGCGCTCTATGCCTTGAGAGAAGCGTTTCCGCACGCCGCGATCATCGTCACGTTCCATGAATATCTGTCGATCTGCCACAATCACGGGCAGATGGTGAAACGGTCTTCCGGCCAGCTGTGCGAAACCGCATCCCCTGTCGCCTGCCACGGCTGCTTTCCCGATATCCCCGTCTCGCGCTTCCTGAAGCGGGAACTGTTCGCCCGCGGCATGATCGGCCTTGCCGACGCTTTCGTCTCCCCCAGCCGGTTCCTCGCGGATCGCTACGCCGCATGGGGTATCGAAGGAGACAAGATCAGCGTGATCGAAAATGGCATCGCCATGGAAACAGCGGCGCCCCCCCGCGAGGTTCAAAGTCCCAAACCGCGCCGCAATCGCTTTGCCTATTTCGGACAAATGACTCCGTTCAAGGGCGCCGATCTGCTGATCGAAGCGGTCTCGCGCATCCCGAAGGAGATATGGGGCGAAGACTCGTGCCTGATGATCTTCGGCGGCAATCTCGAGCGACAGCCGGTCGAGTTCCAGGAACGCATGAAGAAGCTCATCGCCGACGCCGGCCACCGCGTTCGCTTCTACGGTGCCTATCAGAACGCGGACGTGCCGCGTCTCATGCGTTCCGTCGACTGGGTCGTTCTGCCGTCGGTATGGTGGGAAAACTCGCCCGTCGTCATTCAGGAAGCTCTGCTCCACCGCAGGCCGATGATCTGCTCCGATATCGGCGGAATGGCCGAGAAGGTGCGTGACGGAAAGGACGGCCTGCACTTTCGCGCAGGCAGCAGCCAGGATCTCGCGGATCGCATTGTTGAGGTGCTGGGCGATGGCAAAATCTGGGAGCGGCTGCGCGTTTCAATGCGTCAACCCGCCGACCGCGCCGCCTGCGCGCGCGAACACGTCAAACTCTATCGCGCATTGCTACGGCGGAAACTCGATGCCGCGATCGCCGAGAGCCCCAAGCTTCTCTCGCCCGCGCTTTAGACACTCGTCTCGACAACCGTTGAGAAGGCCGCCTTGTCCGTCCGGGCAGACCCGGCAACATTAGGATCACGAATGCGCGGCACCTGCCGCTCTGAGCCGCGCGATACGGCCGTCCAACTCCTCCAGCCGACGGCCAAATCCGAGATTGTCCGGCTGATACGTCATGGCGTCGGCAAGCATTGCCCGCGCCGTCACAAGTTCACCGTCGCGAATATGGCGGTTGGCCCGATGGTAGAGGAAGTTTGCCTTCTCGACAGGAGAGAAATCCGGGCCGAAGCGCGCGTGAAACCGGTCGGCCCAGGCCCGATGCCGAGCAATCGCGGTCATGGCGATCTGATAGGGCCGCATTGGCGCGGTCACGCGCGCTGCGCGGGCGAGACCACGCAGACCCGGAAGATCGTCTCCGCGGCAGGCCTCGATGAGCGACAGCGCGCGCGAAGTCCCGGTAAAGGCGCGAACGGTGCCATGGCCGGTCATATGGACCGGCACCAGCTGGGTCCTCTCCTGCAGCGCCGCGATCCGAACCGCATGCTGGCGATCGACGGCGTGAAACGGATCGAAGAACAGATAGGCCCGGCCTGCCGCGTGGTCAGGGGCGATCCCCATATTGGCATGGAGACCGGACGAGAAATGGCGCGCAAACCTGCCGTCGAAAGGAACGGCCTTCGGATCGATCGAGACCTGCGGGCAAAAGGCGATGGCGACTGTAGCGTTGAAGCGCCTCCGATATCGCAACGCCGCATAGCCGCCCTGCGAATGCCCGTAGAGTATCCGCTCCGATGCTCCGTGAAGTATAGGCGCAGCCGCCTCGACAGCCTTGACGACGCTCGCCGCCGGAAACCAGTTCGGCCGCCGGCTGATGAAGCCGAGCGCCGAAATGCCGACCTTCTCGCACAATCGCTGCCCCCAGAAACGACTACCGTTCGCCCTCATGTCCATTTCGTTAAATGTGACGAGAAGATAGGGAGACGACCCAGGATGACGTATCACCTCCAAATTTTCATCTGAAAACATGATCATGCGGCCACCATTAAGCGATTTGGAATAAAGTAATTCAATTTTTGAACTATATTCGCTCCGATATGTAATCATGCGTAAAATGTTGCTTAACATCAACGACAGATTTACACACGCAACAGGAATATGTGTTTCTTGATATCCGATATTTGGCTAAACGATTTCTATCTGAATCGAGAATTACGAATCGCGCCCTGCACTCACAAAAAGATGCTTCACGCCTGGATGCGTTACCTGGAGGAAATAGAGACTGGCCTCGCTGCAGCGGCACAAAACGAAAAGGCTCTTTGGAGTCTCCATCACGTGGTTGAGTTGATCTAGCGATCTGAGTGCGAGGAAGACATGCAATTCGAACGAACGAAAATCGGCGACGTCGTGCTGGTGACGCCGAGAAAATTCGGAGACCGTCGCGGATACTTTTCGGAGACTTTTCGTTCTGACGTCTTTGGTCAAAACATCGGTGCGTTCAATTTCGTCCAAGACAACCAGTCGCATTCGGCTGAAGCTGGAACGGTTAGAGGACTGCACTACCAGATTGAACCTCACGCCCAGGGAAAGCTGGTCCGGTGCATCGCCGGTTCCATTCTCGACGTCGCAGTCGACATCCGGAGAGGCTCACCAACTTTTGGACAATATGTCCAAGCGGAACTGTCCGCCGAGAACGGTTGCCAGGTCTGGATTCCCGCAGGGTTTGCGCATGGGTTCTGCACTCTCCAGCCCAACAGCATCATTTCCTACAAGGTAACGGACTACTACAGCCGCGACCATGACCGTGGAATATTATGGAACGACCCGGAGCTCGATATTAGGTGGCCAGTGACGGCAGAAAGCGCCGTGCTTTCGGAGAGAGATCGGATGCAACCCCTTCTCGCCGAGCTTGAGACGACTTCTTTCACAGTAGCTACCGGCAGCTAGGGAACCCGCAATGCGCGTCCTCGTTACCGGCGGAGCCGGGTTCATCGGATCGGCTGTCGTGCGTCATCTGGTTCTCGTTAGAAACTATGAGGTTTTAACCGTAGACAAGCTGACCTACGCCGGCAACTTAGCGTCGCTTGCCACCGTCGAAAACAACCCGCTGCATCGTTTCCTTCAGGCAGACATTTGCAATCGAGCGGTGATGCAAGAGGCGTTCCGCAGTTTCCGACCCGAGCGAGTGATGCATCTGGCGGCCGAGAGCCATGTGGACCGCTCCATTACTAGAGCCCGTGACTTCATCGAAACCAACGTCATCGGCTCATTTACCTTGCTGGAGGCAGCCCGGCACTACTGGCAGAATCTCTTGGGCAAAGCCAAGGCAAACTTTCGCCTTCTCCATGTCTCTACCGATGAGGTGTATGGCTCTCTCGGCAAAGACGGATTGTTTACCGAAGAAACCCCCTACGATCCCTCTTCTCCCTATTCGGCGTCCAAAGCAGCATCTGATCACCTGGCCAAAGCGTGGGCCCGCACCTATGGCATGCCGGTTATTGTCTCCAACTGCTCGAACAATTACGGCCCGTATCACTTCCCTGAAAAACTAATCCCGCTGATTGTGCTGAATGCTCTTCAGGGCAAATCACTGCCAGTTTACGGCAACGGTGCCAATATCCGCGACTGGCTATTTGTCGAGGACCACGCAAGGGCGCTGGACCTCATCGCCGAACGCGGGAGGGTCGGCGAAACGTACAATATCGGCGGTCGTAATGAGCGGCGCAACATAGAGGTGGTCAAGCGGATCTGCGCGATCATGGATACCCTGCGGCCGCAGAAAGCCCCACATGAGCGGCTGATTACATATGTCACGGACCGGCCCGGGCATGACGCACGCTACGCGATCAACGC
The DNA here is from genome assembly GCF_000732195.1 of Neorhizobium vignae. Taxonomy (GTDB): domain Bacteria; phylum Pseudomonadota; class Alphaproteobacteria; order Rhizobiales; family Rhizobiaceae; genus Neorhizobium; species Neorhizobium vignae. The sequence continues at coordinate 358,423 of NZ_JNNU01000003.1, read as the reverse complement.
CACGAAGCTCGAGACCGAATTGGGTTGGAAGGCAGAAGAAAACTTCGACACCGGGATCGAAAAGACGGTCAAGTGGTACCTGGAAAACGAGTGGTGGTGGACGCCGCTACGTCAGGGATACAGTGGCGGCCGGCTCGGTCTCCTTAACGGATGCGGAGACGAATAATGGCGCGGCGGTATGTGGTCACCGGACGTGGCGGGCAGGTTGCACGGTCTCTGATCGAGCGCGTCGAGCACCACAGCGAGATAGAAATTATCCCGCTAGCACGACCTGATCTCGACCTTGCCGATATCGGAACGATCGAAAGCACTCTTGTGAAAGCGAGACCCGAATTGATCATTTCCGCGGCCGCCTATACCGCTGTCGACCAGGCGGAAAGCGACGCAGCCAAAGCTTTTCTCGTCAACGGCGCGGCCATAAATGAGATCGGTCGCGTCGCGACCAAGCTTGACGTGCCGATTATTCACCTGTCGACGGACTATGTCTTCAGCGGCAACAAGACTTCGCCTTATCATGAGAGCGACCCAGTCGCGCCCCTCTCTGTTTATGGTCAATCCAAGCTGGAGGGCGAACGTCGTCTCATCGCATCGGGGGCAGATTACGTCATCCTCAGGACTGCGTGGGTCTACAGCCCCTTTAGCAAGAATTTTTTGCGCACAATGTTACATCTTGCTGAAACCCGTGCCGAACTCAATGTCGTCGCCGATCAATGCGGCAATCCAACATCGGCACTCGATATCGCCGATGCCATATTGACGGTTGCCGGCAATTTGCTGTCGTCACGGGACGGACGCCTGCGCGGCATATTCCACATGGCGGGAAGCGGCGAGGCCAGCTGGGCAGACTTTGCGTCCGAGATATTCCGCATGTCCGTCGAGATGGGTGGCCCGTCTGCGATCGTCCATCCGATCCCGACTGCGCAATATCCAACACCGGCTCCGAGGCCAGACAATTCGAGGTTGGATTGCAGCAGACTCGAACGGATTCACGGTGTTCGACTGCCAAACTGGAAAATCGCGACTGCGACTTCGTTGCAGCGGCTCTTGGCCAGCGGTGCGCGGTAGACCAGGCAATCGGGTCGGCATGGAAGATGCGTTTTGAGGAGAATTGTCGATGAAGGGTATCATTCTGGCTGGCGGCAACGGGACGCGTCTGCACCCGATGACACTCGTCACGTCGAAACAGCTAATGCCCGTCTATGACAAGCCGTTGATCTATTATCCGCTCTCAACGTTGATGCTGGCCGGGATACGCGATATCCTCATCACATCCACCCCGCATGACCTGCCCGATTTTCGTGGCCTGTTAGGTGACGGTTCGGCTTGGGGAATTTCACTCTCCTACGCGGAACAGCCGTCACCTGCAGGTCTTGCTCAAGCTTACATCATCGGTGCCGATTTTGTCGGATCGGATCGGTCCTGCCTCATCCTCGGTGATAACATTTTCTACGGCCATGGCATCACGGAGCGTTTTGAAAGCGCTGCGGCGCGCGACGATGGTGCGACAGTGTTCGCCTATCATGTCCAGGATCCGGAACGTTATGGCGTTGTGGAGTTCGACAAGGCAATGAAGGCGGTCTCGATCGTCGAAAAGCCGACCGTACCGAAATCCAACTGGGCAGTTACCGGACTCTATTTTTACGACAAGGACGTGGTCGACATTGCCGCAAACCTCAAGCCGTCGCTGCGCGGTGAACTGGAGATCACCGATGTCAACCGGGTATATCTCGAACGCGGCAAGTTGAACGTTGAACAATTGGGCCGCGGTTTTGCCTGGCTCGACACCGGCACCCCCGAGAGTTTGTTGGAAGCAGGCAATTTTGTCGGCACTCTACAGAAGCGGCAGGGCATCAAGATCAACAGCCCCGAAGAGGTCGCCTGGCGCAGGGGCTTTATAGACGACAAGCAACTGGAGGCTGTTGGCAAGAAGCTGGGCAAAAGCGAATATGGCAGATATCTACAAACGCTTTGCACCTAAGTTCAAGACAAGGTCCTGTTGAGAAGTATGGCACCCATATTTTGACGGCAGCTATGTCGATGCTCCGGAACTGCTTGAGCCTGTTGGACATTCTCTCGCTCGCCGTCATCCGGCGACAACAGAACCTGTCAGTCTAGGACACATCGCTGCTCTTTCGATCAGGATCGCGCAAAATCAAACCTCAACGGGCCACTATGTACCCTGCCTTCTCCCTGTCCCAGGTCCCGCTAGTCACGCCTTTCTCGATCAGTTTGAATTTCTGGACTTTGCCGTTTTCCGTCAGCGGCAGCGCCTCGATGAAATCCAGGAAGCGCGGCACGGAAAAATAGCTCATCCGGGGCTGACAGAAGTCAAGCAATGCCGAGGCACTGAGATCGAAGTCCTTTTTGAGCACTATCGATGCCATTACCTCGTCTTCCGCCAATTCCGACCGGACCGGGAAGACCGCCGCGTTCTCGACGCCCGGATGGGAAATCAACACCTGCTCCACCTCAAAGGATGAGATGTTCTCCCCTCGCCTGCGAATGGCATCCTTCATGCGGTCCAGAAACTGAATGTAACCGTCCGCATCCCTGGTGACGCGATCACCGGTGTGGAACCAAAGGTTCCGCCAGGCTTCGACGGTCTTTTCAGCCATGCCGAAATAGCCGGTCGCAATGGCAAACGGCTCGGCCGCACGCACCACCAATTCTCCAGGCCTGCCGTCCGGCACCTGGTTGTCGTTCTCGTCGAACACCGCAATCTCGAAGCCGGGTCGGGCTTTTCCCATCGTTCCAGGCTTTTGGTCATGAAGCAGCGCGCCGACGACAAAATTCGTCTCCGTCGATCCATAACCGTCGAGCAGCGCCACGCCGGAACGCTCCGTAAAAGAAGCATGGAACTGAGGCGGAACGCCAGGTGCAAGCGCAATACGTGTCTTGTGCTGCTTTTCGGCATCGGTTGCATCCTTCGACAGAAGGATCGGCACCATCGCGCCGAGGAGATAGGTGACCGTCGCTCCGTGTGTGGCAAGGCTCGTCCAGAAGCGCGACGCCGAGAAGCGCGTGTCGATCACCAGGAATGCGCCGGTCAGAAGGGCCTGAAAGAACGTGTTCAGTGCATTGGTGTGGAAAAGCGGAAGGCAGGTGAGCAGGACATCGTCGTCCGCAACGCCCAGAAGTGCCGCCGTGTGCACACCCCACCAGAAATATTGCGCATGGGGGCAGCACACGCCTTTCGAAAGACCCGTCGTGCCGGATGTGTAGAGGATCGCCATCGTGTCGGCAGGCCGGCTCGGATAAGCCTCCATGTCGCCGTTCATCTCGGGGATTTGATGGTGGCGCCAGCGAAGGGCAAGATCGTCCGGCACGTCGCCTACGGTCCAGATCTGTTCGAGAGGCAGCGGCGCATCCTCAATGTTCGCCAGGGCACCGAGAAGGTTGCCCTCGACCAGGGCGAGTTTGGCACCGCTGTTCTTCAGAATATGCGCGAGTTGAGCCCCGCGGGAGGCCGTATTGATGGGGACAGCGACGGCACCGCACCAGGCGCAGCCGAGCAGGATCTGAAGAAATTCGAGCCTGTTGGAGCAGATGATGGCGACCGTGTCGCCGGCCTTGACGCCTGCGGCGCGAAGCGTGTTTCCAGCCCCTGCCGCAAGCTCCTTCACCGCGGAAAAGCTGAGCGTCCTGTCGTCGATTTTAACGAGCGGGCGGTCGCCGTAACGTTCGGCCTGAAGAGAAATCATCTGGGGAAATGTCCGCATTGAAGGACTGAACGTCTCCGCCAGCCGAAAGACCTTCGCCTCTCGAGATAATTCGATCTGATGTGCGTTCATTGTTGTTCGCCCGCCTGCCCCTCAATTTATCCGCTGTTCGCTCTGCTGGTCGAAAAGATGGACCTTCCGGGGATCGAATTTGACGCGAAGGACATCTCCCGGCCGCGTCGTAAATCGCTCCCGGAAAACGCCGATGACCCGCTGTCCGGATATGTGGCCGACGACATGCGTTTCGGCGCCTGTCGGCTCGATGACCTCGACGACAAGAGGCAGGCCATCGTTATCGGTAATGGCCAGGTTTTCGGGGCGAATGCCGTAAATCACCTGCCTCCCTTCGCTGGCGGAGACCGGCACATCGGAAACCGGAAGCGAGACATCGCCGATCCAGACCGCGCCCGAGGCATATCTGCCGGACAGGAAATTCATCCCCGGCGAACCGATGAAACCCGCAACGAAGAGATTGGCCGGCCGATCGTAGAGAGCAAGGGGAGAACCGACCTGCTCGACGAAACCGTCCCGCATCACCACGATCTTGTCTGCCATGGTCATAGCTTCGATCTGGTCGTGCGTCACGTAGACCATGGTGCTTCCCAGCCTCTGGTGCAGCGCCTTGATCTCGCCGCGCATGACGACCCGCAGCTTGGCGTCCAGATTGGACAGCGGCTCATCGAACAGGAAGACCTGCGGATTGCGCACGATCGCCCGCCCCATGGCAACGCGCTGGCGTTGGCCGCCCGACAGTTGCCGCGGATAACGCTCGAGCAGAGGTTCGAGATTGAGAATCTTGGCGGCCTTTTCGACCTGGGTGCGGATCTCCGCCTTGGCGTTGCCGCGCATCTGCAGGGAGAAACCCATGTTCTGCGCAACGGTCATATGCGGATAGAGCGCATAGCTCTGGAAGACCATCGCGATATCCCGGTCCTTCGGGGACATGTCGTTGACGATGGTCGATCCGATATGGACCTGGCCGTCGCTGATTTCCTCCAGCCCGGCAATCATCCGCAGCAGTGTCGACTTTCCGCATCCCGACGGTCCGACCAGAACCACGAACTCGCCGTCATCGATATCGACGTTCACGCCATGAATGACCTGAGTCTGATTATAGATCTTTCTGACATCGCGGAGATTTACGTTGGCCATGCTTCCATTCCTCGTTGCGTGCGCCGACTGTCCCGTCGGGCACAGCGGTTGCCTTCCGCTCTCGCGGATCGCAAGCCGTTGATGGTTATCCTTTGACAGCGCCGCCAAGCACGCCGCGGACAAAATATTTCTGAAGGGTGACGATCAGGACCAAAGGCACGATCACCGAGATGAAAGTTGCCGCGGTGAGCGTGTTCAGGCCCCCCGCGTTGGTCTGCGCCAGGCTTGCAACCTGTACCGTCAGCGGCGAGAGCGAGCCGGACCCCAGGAAGATCAGCGGGATCAGCAGGTGGTTCCAGGCAATCATGAACTGCAGGATCGCCAGCGATGCGAGAACGGCTCCCGACAGCGGCAGGATGATCTGGAAGAATATCCGGGGCTCGGAAGCGCCGTCGATGCGTGCGGCTTCCACGAGGTCGGATGGAATGCTGGCGAAGAAGCCGTAAAGGAGAAAGATCCCGAACGGCACCGTCAACCCCATCTCGATGATCCACACCGGGATGAAGGTCCCGGTAAGGCCGAGCGCGAGAAAAAACTTCAGCATCGGCACCAGCACGAGCTGGGGCGGAAGCACCTGGAAACCGACCATGGCGAGGAACAGGGCGATGCGCCCGCGAAACCGCATCCGGGCGAGCGCAAACGCCCCGATCGCGGAGAAGAGCACGGTGCCCAGAACGGTCGGGACCGTCAGGACGATCGAGTTCACGACGCTTCGGCCGACGCCGGTCAGATACATTGCTTCGACATAATTCGACAACACTGGCCGCCACTCGATGAAGGCGTGCCACCACCCGGTTCGCGACGAGTCGCTTTCCGATCGGAACGTCGTCACGAAAAGCGACAGGACAGGCGTGAACCAGACCAGACAAAGCAGGAAGACCGCGGTGTGCAGCGCTGCGCCTTTCAGCCGGGTTCCGAGCCTGGACGTGGATTGCATCGGTGCGGACATGGCTCTGTGGCTTTCGATTGCTGACATCGTCACTCTCCTCCCCCCGACTTGATCTGCTTGATATTCATAAAGATCACCGGGGACGCCAGGATGAGGAGCAGGACAGCGATGGCGCTGGCCGTCCCCAGATTCTGCTTCACGAAAAGCTCCGTATACATTCTGTTGGCGATCACATCGGTGCCAAAGGAGCCGTTGGTCATGACATAGACGATGTCGAACACCTTGAGGGAAAAGATTGCCTGGGTCGTCAGAACCACGAGGATCGTCGGCCACAGCGAGGGTAGCGTCACGAACCGGAAGATCGACCACTCCCCCGCCCCGTCTATGCGGGCCGCTTCGACCAGTTCTCGCGGGATGTTCTTGACGCCAGCCGAAAGGATCAGCGTGGCGACGCCGATGCTCATCCAAACAGCGACGAAGATCAGCGCGTAGTTGTTGACGTTGCGGTCTATCAGCCAGGCGATCGGCATGCGGCCAGTGACCGCCGTCCAGATGGCATTGAGCGTACCGGTCTGGGGCTGCATCGGCGGCTCATAGGTATACATCATCTTCCAGATCACGGCGCCGGCGACGAAAGACATGGCCGTGGGCAGGATCAGGAAGGTCCTGGCGATGCGCTCGTACTTGACCCGGTCCAGCATGATGGCGGCCGCAAGGGCAAGTACGGCTGTCAGCAGCGGAAAGACGACGATCCAGAGGACATTGTTGACCAGAACGGGCCGCATGGCGCTCCCGAATGCCCAGACGAAATTGTTGAACCCGACCCATTTGCTGGCCGTGGCATCACGAAAACTGAAAACGATCGATGCGGCCAGCGGATAGGCGATGACAAGCCCGACCAGAGCAAGGACAGGCGAGAGCCAGATCCATGGCCGCAGGCTGCTCTGGCGCTTCTGCGGAAACCTCCTGATCGCCAGTTCGCCCGGCAGGATGATGGCAAGGACGACCGCGGGCATTGCGAGAAGCCCGAGGACGAGTTGCAGGATCTGACTAGTCATGGCGATTATTCCGTCTTGTGCCGAGAGCGACCGCAGGCCGCTCCCGGGATTGATCGTCCGACTTATCTCGCAGCGTCAATGGACTGCAGGACGCTGTCGAGGCTGCCAGGATCGAGCACATATTGCACAATACCCTTCCACAAGGCCTGGATCACCGGCGGATCGACAACCTGGGTCGGTTGAGCGACAAGCGTCACACCCGGCTTGAGCAGCGTCTCGCGAGCCCGCTTGAGAATCGGGTTGGAATAGTCGCTCGGCTGAACAGCCTGGCTGGCCACGGTCCAGTTGCCGGCGGAAGCCACGAGCTTCTGCGCCTCATCCGAGACGAGGTAGGACAGGAATGCCTTGACCTGCGGCGTATCCTTGAATGCCAGGTAAAGCGTTCCGCCGAAGGTCTCATAGGCCGCATTTTCCGGCTTGCCCGGCACCGGCATGAAATCCAGGTCCTCGATCGGCTTGACCTTCGGATAGATCAGGGTGGTCAGGCTGCCTGCATAGGTCCCCCAAAGAAGAACGGAGCATTGCGGCGGCTCGTAGAATAGTCCGGTACCGACTTTGACGGCGGGCGTCGACATGGCGGCAACCGGGCCACCCGGGATCATCTTGGGGTCGTGGGCGACTTTGCCGAAGGCCTCGAAGGCGGCCTTCACTTCGGGGGCGGTCCAGGAAACCGAGCCATCCGCAAGACCTTTAAGAGTCTTCTGGCCGGAGTTCTTCAGGATGTAAGCCTGGATCCAGTTGCCGGCGAGCGCTCCCGAGGAAGCGCCTCGCTCGTCGGTATAACACCAGGGCGTCTTGCCGGCATTGGCACGCTTCACGGCCCATGCGTCGAACTGCTCCCAGGTCGGCGATGCCTTCGGGCCGTCATAGGTATGGACGTTGTACCAGACCATGAAATTGTTGAGTTCGGTCCACACCCCGTAGATCTTGCCGTTCAGGCTTGCCGCATCGACAAGCCCCGCATCGAATTTGCCCTTGATGGCGGCTTCACCGACCATCGCGCCGACATCCTTCAAAGCCCCCTGCTTGGCGTAGCGCATGAGGTTGTTGATGTTGGTGGAGCCGGCCAGATCAGGCGGATCGCCAGCCTGTACGCGGGTCTGCAGCACCGCGGCAAAATCGGTCGTGCCCGTATAGTCGACGGTAATACCGGTCGCCGCCTGGAAAGGCGCCCAAGCCGCCTTGAGCATGTCAAGCTCCCGGCCGCCGTTGACGCCGAGAACGGATATCTTGCCGCCAATCTTCTGCCCGCCGGTCAGCTTCGATGCATAGGCCTGCGCCGCATCGATGAGAGGCTTGGGAAGCTCCACCGCCTGGGCATATGCCATTCTGTCGGAGGACGCCAACGCCATAGCCACCACGAAACCCATGGACAGCAGTGTCGGCACGCGCGGCGTCTTCTCGGTTCTTAGCAATACCATGATGTATTTACCTCCTGTTTGTACGGTCGTTCGCGGATTCTTGCATTTGCGCGCACGGCTGCCGCCTGCATCTGCCGGAAATGCAGGATGCTTACAGCTTGATCGTGTGTACAAAATCCCGGCGCGGCTCCGGCCCGCCGTTTCCGTTTTTCGTGACTATGACGCTGGGCTTCCAGTCTTCGGAATATTCAGCGCAGTCACCATGTTCCCTTATGCGGCCGGTCTTAGCAGAACGATCACCATGCATCCCGATCCGGTGTCGATATGTCATGGCGGTGTTCCGCCCGGCCTTTATGACACGACACTCCGTGCACCGCGGCTCGAAGTCAAACAACTAACATTGCCCGAGGTATAACCTTTAGTCATACTGCCCCTTGTAAACGCTTTTCGGGCAGCAAGGCCTCCATGAATAAAAACCTGCACCGTCTCGATCTTCGACAGCTTCGGCATTTCATTGCCGTCGTGCACACGGGCAGTTTCAGCATGGCGGCGGAGAACCTGCGGCTAACCCAGCCTGCGCTCAGCAAGAGCATCCGCAGCATGGAGCAATCGCTTGGCGTTCGCCTGCTCGACCGGGGACCGACGGGAATTCAAGTCACATTGTTTGGGCAACGCCTGATCGGCTATAGCGAGTTGCTGCTGTCGCTCGCCGACGAGGCAGTCGATGAAATCGACGCAATGCGCGGAGCACGCCGCGGTTCTCTGCGGATCGGTGGCATGCCCGCAGCGCTGAAGAAGCTTGTGCCCGATGCCCTTGTGCGCTTCACGGCAGCGCGCCCGGATGTCAGCCTTGTCATCCACGAAGGGCTGAACGAGGGCATGCTACCCCAGCTTTTCAACGGCAAGCTGGATATCGTCTTTACGGTCAAGCCCACTGACATCCTGAACGAGGACTTCGAATGGCGGCTGGTTTTGAGCGAACCAGTCGAGATTGTCGCCCACAAATCCCATCCGCTGGCGACGCGCAAGAACCTCGCCCCGGCGGACCTCGCGCCCTATAATTGGGTGCTGCCACCACTGCCGGAGCCAGATCGGATCACCCTTGACGGGGTTTTCAAGGCGGCGGGTCTGCCGAAACCCCGAGTGGTCATGGAAACGACCTCGGTGACCTTCATGACGTCGATGATCGCCAGGACGCAGAACCTCGCCTACCTGACCCGGGCCAGTGTCGAAGGCAGCGGAATGGGGCTGGTGGCGCTCGACTTCAAGGAAGTGTCACTGACACGCAACATCTTTGCCGTGTTCCGGCGCAAGGGCGAATTGCGGCCGACGGTCTCCGCATTGCTGCGGGAGATCGAGCGCACACATGGGGCGACCACAAGCGTCCTCCCGGAATAGAATCGGCTGTCTATGAAAATGAGTTATACCTCGGCCAGTCGAAGTTATTTTATTCGATGAAGGCGCTCATGTACCTCTAAACGTACTCGTCTCATCGGCAACACGCGCAGTAAGGGCATTTCGCATCATCCGGACACCTCGTCCGGCTGCTGGTGGAGGCATGCCAGAGAATTGAGAGACGAGCAGCGCGGAATAACCAAAAGCGGACATTGTTCATGACAGATCCCCAATTTGCTTCCGGCGGCTACAAATTTGCTCTCAATCCCATCCAGTGGTTCGCGACCGAGGACGGCTGGCTCGATCCGACCAAAGGGCCTGCGCCGCGGGACCTGCTGAAGGAGATCGCGCGCTCCGGATTTCACGCCGTTCACGCCCAGGTTCCAGGCGGATGGACGACGGAGGATTATAAGAACGCCCTGAAGGACGCTGGGCTGCAGCCTGCCCCGGGCTACCTGTCGATGGGCTTGCCGGAACACGGTGTCGATATAGCGACAACACTGGAAACGGCGCGCACCAGCGCCGCGCAACAGGCACAGCTCGGCCTGACCGACATGTTCATCGCCACCCGGATGACCAAGGACGCGCCACGTGTCAAACGGCCGGGTGTCGGGGCAGAATTCGACGAGGCCCGCTTTGTTATGATCTTCGACCTCGTCGAGCGAGCCTCGGCAATCCTGAGGGAAGAAGGCGTCAAGGCGGCGCTGCATCCGCATATCGGCACCTGGATCGAGACCGAGGCCGAAACCCGTCGCCTGCTGGACAATATCGGTTCGGATCAGCTCGGTTTCGGCCCGGACACCGGGCATCTGTCATGGGCCGGGGCGGATATCATTGGTCTCATGAGCGATTACCGCGACCGGACACAGGTCGTGCATGTGAAGGATTGCCGGCTGAGTGTGCGCGACGCGGCCAAGGCTGCCGGAAAGAGCTATCAGGAAACCGTCGTGTCCGGGCTTTGGGCGGAACCCGGGACTGGCGAACTTGATCTTGATGGCATGCTCGCTGCACTGGGTCCTGACTTTGACGGCTGGCTGATTGCCGAAGTGGACTTTCCGACGCTTCCGCCATTCGAATGTGCGCAAGCCAGCGCCGAGTGGCTGGCAGATCTGCGGCGCCCAGTCCCCTCTTCCCGTTGAACCGACACGGCGGGACGCCCGCATCAGAGTGGGTCGCTGCATTGGCCGGTCGTTCCGCCCCCACCAACACCCGGAATTCCGTCCATCCCCCGGGACAATACATTTGCCGCAGGCAGGATACTGAAAGCTATGTCTCAAACCGTCTATGATGCACTGGTCGTCGGTTCCGGCGCAGCCGGGTCCTTTGCAGCCAAGGAACTGACTGCCCAAGGCCTGTCGGTCCTTCTCCTGGAGGCGGGACCTTCGGTCGGTCCGAAGGATTTCGACCCCGCTCGCAAGAAGGCGGCGCAGAAAGACATCAACATCTGGGAACGGGCACGCGCGACGGCGAACGGGCAGGCCGTACAGGCGCGCGCGGTCTTCTTCAAGGAGTGGATGAGCCACCTCTTTATCAATGATCGTCGAAACCCCTACACGACGCCGCCGGATGCTCCGTTCCTCTGGATCAGAGGCCGGCAGGCCGGCGGGAGGCTGCACACCTTCGGTCGCGTTCTCCTACGCTGGAGTGACGACGATTTCAGGCTCCATGCCCGGACCGGTCAGGGTGTCGACTGGCCCCTCTCCTATGAGGAACTCGATCCTTTTTATGCCGAAGTCGAATCCTATCTCGGCCTCTACGGCCAGGAAGATCATGTCTCGACGCTGCCCGACGGAATTTACTCGAAGCGGGCAACCCTCACCCCGGCCGAGGAATCGTTCAAGGCAGCCGTTGAGGGACGATGGCCAGAACGGCGCGTCGTATCCTGGCGCTATATCGCTCCGGAAGCCGAACGCATCCCCCGCGCCCTTCGTGATGCGCAGTCGACCGCTCTCCTCGCCATCCGCTACAACGCAGTCGTTCGTCGGATCACCACGGATACTCGGACGGGCCTGGCGACCGGCGCGGAATTTACCGACAGCATCACGGGAAGAACGGAAACGGTCCGGGCTTCGAATGTCGTCGTCTGCGCCTCGCCGATCGAGAGCATCCGGCTTCTCCTGAACTCCGCCTCGTCCCGACATCCGTTTGGCCTTGGCAACAGTTCCGGGGCGTTGGGGCGTTACTTCATGGACCAGCTGCCCTGCCTGGCCATGGGTTCCTTTCCACCGGTCCCCGGCTGGATGAAGGATGATTCCGCGCCGGCAGACCCATTCTATAACGCCTCCGGCGGCATTTTCATCCCGCGGTTCGAACCTTCCGGGGACGGAGGCCAAAGCAGCGATTTCGCTTATCAAGGGGCTGTCGGCAGGGCGGCCGTTTCGAGCGATACGCCCGCTCGCATGGCGTTTTTCGGCTACGGCCAGATGCTGCCCCACGCCGACAACCGCGTGACCCTGGATAGCCGCAAGACGGATACCTGGAACATTCCCGTCCCGCATATCCGCTGTGTCATGAGCGCCGGAGAGCGTGACCTCCTGGCCAGGCAGGAAGAAACCCTGATCGAAATCGTCAGGCAGGCCGGTGGCGACCTGGAATTCATAGGATCGCCGCTCGGGTTGAAGGAAATGGGAAAGGGCGCCTATCCCAATGCTGATGTCTTCAGCCGCTTGATGTTTCGAAAGATGTTCCATCGAAGCATGTCGATGGGCGCCGCCATTCATGAGACAGGCGGTATACGGATGGGGACGTCGCCTGAGACGTCGGTCCTTAACTCGTGGAACCAGAGCTGGGATGTTCCCAACCTTCTCGTTACGGACGCAAGTTCCTTCCCGACGAGCGGGGTCGCCGGAACGACTCTCACGGTCATGGCACTCACGACACGTGCATGCCGGCGCCTCGCTCAGCATGGTCATGGCCGGCCAAAGTGACACGACCGCTCTAACCGAATTGCGGTGCGACAGCCAAGCCATTGGCGCGGCGTTGCGTTGAGCCGGCCGCAGATTTCGATCAGGTCCACATCTCTGACAGTCAGCGGGTCCACGTCTCCCGAAAGACCGTTGGTGTTCCCGACGGTCTCTTATTGCCACGGTGACTGAGGGTCACAGAACCAAGTTTGAGTGCCAATGCTGCCTGCAGACAAGGCCAATCGATAAACCATGTACCACGGTCGAAGGCAGCCGGAGCGCAGGGTGCAATTGATCGGAAGTTTCCCAGACTGCCATATCGGCTTCCTTGTGCCCATCGGCGAGTTCCTGATCGAGTTCAACGCTATTCCGTAAAGGCTTCTTCCCGTTTACGGCTGATGCTCGGCGACAGCACCAGTCCAAGGACAACGACGGCGAAAATCAACAGCGAAAGGCTGAGCGGGCTGCGCAGGAAGATCGACGGATCACCTTGGCTGATGAGCATGGCACGCCGCAGGTTCTCCTCCAGCATCGGCCCGAGAATGAAGCCGAGGAGCAGCGGCGCCGGCTCGAACCGCATCTTGCTGAGCGCAAATCCAATGACGCTGAAACCTGCCATGACAAACACGTCGAAGACGCTGTTATTGATGCTATAGGCGCCAATGCAGCAGAACCCGATAATTGCGGGAAACAGCAGATGGTAAGGCACCGTCAGCATCCGTACCCATAGCCCGATAAGCGGCAGATTAAGGATGACAAGCATGAGATTGCCCGACCACATGGAAACGATCATGCCCCAGAACAATGCCGGCTCGTCCGAGATAACATTAGGGCCGGGCGTGATGCCCTGCATGATCATAGCCCCTACCATCAGGGCCATGACCGGGTTGCCGGGAATTCCGAGCGTCAGCATCGGAATGAACGAAGTCTGCGCACCAGCATTGTTTGCGGATTCGGGTGCCGCGACCCCCTCGATCGCCCCCTTGCCGAACTCAGCCCGGTTCGGGGATATTCGTTTTTCCATTGCATAGGACGCGAAGGATGCGAGCATCGCGCCGCCTCCAGGCAGAACACCAAGAAAGGATCCGAGCGCCGTGCCGCGCAGAATCGGAGCGATAATGCGCTTAAAATCGCTCCTCGTCAGCATCAGCCCGGTCACGCGCTTGACGCCAACCGAACGTTCCTGCTCGCATTCGAGATTGCGAAGGATCTCGCAGATCCCGAATATGCCCATGCTGACCGCGACGAAGTTAAGCCCGTCATAAAGTTCGGGGATGTCGAAGACATAACGTGGGGTACCGCTCTCGACGTCGGTGCCGACGGTGCCAAGCATCAGCCCGAAAACGATCATAGCCATCGCCTTGAGCAACGACCCGCTGGCGAGCGCCACAGAGGCAACCAGCCCCAGAACCATCAGCGAAAAATATTCGGCAGGCCCGAAATTCAGTGCAACCGCAGCCAGAGGAGGGGCTGCCATCGCGAGTAGGATTGTCGCCACCGTTCCGGCGAAGAAGGAGCCAAGTGCGGCCGTCGCCAGCGCAGCACCGGCACGCCCGTTTCGCGCCATCTGATAGCCGTCTATCGCGGTCACGACGGATGAGCTCTCGCCCGGAAGATTGATGAGAATGGCGGTTGTCGAACCACCGTATTGGGCACCATAGAAGATGCCCGCAAGCATGATGAGCGCTGATTCCGGCGGCAGTCCGAAAGTGATCGGCAGGAGCATGGCAATCGTCGCCGTTGGCCCCAGCCCCGGCAACACGCCGATCGCTGTGCCGAGCAGGCACCCGACGAAGCCGTAGAGCAGATTCATCGGCAGGAATGCGGTCGAGGCGCCGAGCCAGAGGTTCGAGAAGATGTCCATAAGCAATCCAATCCGGTTTCGTCGGCCTCGCTGGGAGGGTTATGAAAGGTCGCCGAGAAAAGGGACCCACGGTCCGAACGCGCTGATGGGAAGCGACAAAAGCCGCGTGAACAGCAAGACAGAGCAGACCGCCAGGAACAGGCCGAGGAGGATGGAATGGCGCCAGTTGGCGTATCGGCTAGCAGTCGCGACGCCGACGATCAGGAAAAACATCGTCGGCGCCAAACCCAATCCGGAGAGCAGCACACCGAATCCTACTGGCGCGAGGATGACGAGAAAATAGGCTTTCCAATTCGGTCTCTGGGGCTCCACTCTCTCGGCCTCGACCACCAGGGACTGAAGGATGATGAGCGCGCCTATCGCCATCAGAACCAGGCTGAGCACCGTGGGAAAATAGCCCGGCCCCATCTGGAAAGAGTTTCCGACCTCCAGGTTGCGACCGAACCAGATAAATAGCAGACCCGCACAGATCATGGTCACGCCGCCGATGAAGTCGCGGCCATTTCTTATCTTCAACATGGGCATGACACTCGCGTGGAAAGATGAGCCGGTCGGGCGTCAGCTCCGACCGGCGCGTACTCACTGAGGCGGAACGTTGGCGGCCTTGATCACCTCGGCCCACTTTACCGTTTCCGTGTCGATGAAGGCCTTGAACTCCGCCGACGTGTTACCGACCGGGGTCGCACCCATGCCTTCCAGCTTTGCCTTCATGGCCGGCTCCGCAAGAATAGCCTGAACCTCTTTGCTGAGCTTCTCGACGATTTCCGGCGGCGTGCCGGGAGGCGCAAAGATACCGTGCCACGACGTGGCTTCGAAGCCGGGAATGATGCTCGCCATTGTCGGCACTTCCGGCAGAAGAGCCGCCTTTTCGAGACTGGTCACCGCGAGTGCCCGTACCTTGCCGGCCTTCACCTGCTGCGCTGCCGTCGGAATATTGTCGAACATCATGTCAACATGGCCCGCAACCACATCGAGAATGGCCTGGCTGCTTCCCTTGTAGGGAACGTGGGTCATCTTGATGCCTGCCTTGGTGGCTAAAAGCTCACCGGCAAGATGTATGGACGTGCCCACGCCCGACGAAGCGTAAGTGTGCTTGCCTGGCTCCTTCTTGAGAAGCTCGATGAGCTCCTGGACGGAGGTCGCCTTGATCTTGTCCGGATTGACCACCAAAACGTTCGGCAAGGTCGCGATGAGCGAGATCGGCGCAAACCCCTTTTCCTTGTCGTAGGGCAAGTTCTTGTAAAGCGTCTGATTGATGGCGTTGGAACTTACCGTGCCCATGCCAATCGTATAGCCATCCGGCTTCGACCGCGCGAGATCTCCGAGACCCACATTTCCGCCCGCGCCGGGTTTGTTCTCGACGATAAATCGCTGCCCCAGCCGCTTGTCCAACTGTTCCGCTACGAGGCGGCCGAATGTATCCGTATTCCCCCCCGCGGCGAACGGCACCACCACCGTCACGGTCCTGGATGGATAGTCATCGGCGCGGCTCGACTGCATGCTTGTCGCGGATATTGCAGCCACAACGGCCGCAAACGTCGTGAAACGCTTGAAGTACATAGAACGTCCTCCTTGCCCTGGCCTACAGCCAGCCTCATAAACCCACTCTTTCCAGACCTCCCGGGAAAGTAATGGAAGCGCTTTCATTGTAACTTTAAAATCTCGGCCCGCAAGCATAGGTGGCAAATTTTATACCGCTTTGAATCAGTAAGTTAACCGGTTCGGTCGAAGTTTCTCCGGTTTAGACACTTGTGTGCGCGCTCAATGAAAGCGTAAATCATTTTGCAGGAATGGCGAATATGACAGGTCACGATAAAAACAGAAGAAATCCGACGAATGGGCCGGTCACGCTTGCCGACATCGCAAGGCTGGCCGACGTATCTCCTGTTACCGTCTCGAGAGCTATCAACACGCCAAATCTGGTCAAGCCGCAAACGCTGGAAGCAATCGCCCGCGTCATCGCAAGGACCGGATACGTGCCCAATCTCCTGGCCGGGGGGCTCGCCTCACGAAGAACGAGGTTGATCGCCGCAATCGTGCCGTCGGTCGCCAGCACAATCTTCGCAGAGACCATAGAGGGCCTTAACGCCGAGCTTGTTTCCGCCGGCTACCAGCTCTTGCTTGGACTTTCCGGCTACGATCTCCAACGAGAGCTCGAACTGACCCGGGCGATCCTTGCCCGCCGTCCCGACGGCATTATCCTCACCGGAATCTCTCATCTGAAAGAGACGCGCGCGATGCTGACCGGAGCAGGGTTGCCGATTGTCGAGATCTGGGACTCGACGCCGTCGCCGCTCGATACGGCAGTCGGTTTTTCGCACCTGGCCGTGGGCGTCCTTGTCGCCGAGCACCTTTTGGCGAAGGGATATGACCGCTATGCCCAAATCGGCGCAAATGACCCGCGCGCAGTCCAACGCCGTGATGGCTTCGTCAATCGTCTGGCGGGAATTGCGGAGGTGGAACTGCCGGCGCTCGATATGAACTCGCCATCGACGTTTAGCGACGGACGGGCCGCGATGGCGCAGCTTTTGGACCGGGGACACGGCACGCTCGGCGTCTTCTGTTCGTCGGATGTGGTAGCCCACGGGGCACTGGCCGAAGCCCATTTCCAAGGCTGCAGGATACCGGAGGACCTGGCTATCATCGGCTTTGGCGATTTCGATTTTGCTCCACACACGCATCCTCCGCTAACGACCGTCCGCATCGATCGCCGCGATATCGGCACCAAGGCGGCGCAATCGATCTTAAAAAAAATCGCCGGCAGCGAGGATGTGGGCGCCATGATCAATGTCGATTTCCACATCGTCGCGCGGGGAACTGCCTGACATACGACCTCAAGCTCGCTTGCCGAACTCCGCCGTTCCCCTTGTCCAATGATGCGCCTGCTCGGAAAGCGTGATCCCCAACCCCGGACGGGTCGGCACCGCCATGCGGCCGTCCTTGATCTCCAGCCGCTCGTTGAACAGCGGATCGAGCCAGTCGAAATGTTCGACCCAAGATTCAAGTTCGTACGCTGCCGCCAGGTGCAAATGGATTTCCATGGCAAAATGCGGCGCCAGTTGCAGCTTTTTCGCTTCCGCCAGCGCACAGATCTTCAGGAATTGGGTAATGCCGCCTACCCGTGGAGCGTCCGGCTGGATGAAATCAACGGAATTGTTCTGGATAAGAGATGCATGCTCAAGAACGCTTGCCAGCATTTCGCCGGTCGCGATCGGCGTGTCCAACTGCGCCGCAAGCGCCGCATGCCCTTCAACATCATATGCGTCGAGCGGCTCCTCGATCCAGGTCAGGTTATAAGGCTCCATCAGGCGGCCGAAACGCATGGCGCTCGGCCGGTCCCATTGCTGGTTTGCATCGACCATCATGGCTGCCCGGCCGCCGATGCGGTCGTGAACTGCCGCCACTCGCTTCAGGTCAACATTCATGTCCGGGTGACCGACCTTGATCTTGATGCCTCCGATGCCGGCCGCGACCGACTGCTCGACGTTCTCGAGAACCTCTTCGATCGGAGAAGAAAGGAATCCGCCGGACGTGTTGTAGCATCTGACGGAATTACGGTGTGCGCCCAGCAGCTTTGCGAGCGGCAGACCCGCGCGCTTGGCCTTGAGATCCCACAAGGCCACGTCGAAAGCAGCGATCGCTTGGATGGCAAGACCGCTGCGACCGACGGAGGCGCCAGCCCAGCAGAGTTTGTTCCAGAGCTTGCCGATATCGTTCGGATCTTCACCGATTAACACCTCGGCGATCTCCTTTGCATGCTCGTACTGGCCCGGACCGCCTGCCCGCTTGGAATAACTGAACCCGATGCCGCTATGCCCCTGCCGGGTCTCTATCTCGGCGAACAGGAACGCGACCTCGGTCAGCGGCTTCTGCCGGCCGGTCAGCACCTTTGCATCGCTGATCGGCGTTTTCAGCGGCAGGAAGATCGAGGAAAGCTTGATCCATGCAATGCTGTCTGCACCGCCGATCTGTTGGTTTGAGCCCGTCGTCGAGTGCGTATCCATTCGCCTCACGCCCATAAAGGTTTCGCATCTGGTCTTGACCGTTACCGACCTCACTCATTTAAGTCCAGATTGATTTTTGTAGAGAATCTATACCGGAGTTGGATCGATGCTGGATATGACGCAGGTCAGATCGTTTGTCGTGCTGGCGTCAGAGTTGAATTTTAGCCGTGCCGCTCGCCGCTTGAATATCACGCAGCCACCCCTCAGCCGGCAGATCAAGCTCTTGGAGCAGGAACTGGACGTGACGCTGTTGGAAAGGACGAGCCGGCGGGTCGTTCTGACTCCTGCCGGCATGGTATTCCTGGTGGAAGCCCAAAAGTTGATCGAACAGGGCAATACGGCCACAACAGCGGCGCGGCGAGCGGCACGCGGGAGCGCGGGGTCGGTGAGGATCGCATTTGTGGGAGCGGCAACCTATAGTTTTTTGCCAAAGTTCATCAGTTCCGCACGCACCACCGCTCCTCAGATCGAGTTGGAACTGGTGCAGATGGAGACGGCGGAACAACTCCAGTCGATCAACGCCAGCCGTATCGATCTGGGCTTGTCGCGCCCGTTGATAGGTTCGCATTATCTCGAAAGCGTCTGCGTGGCGCGCGAACCCATGATGCTTGCGATACCTCGGGCTCACCCCCTCGCCGCCAATCGCCGTCCCGCGCTGAACATGCTCGATGGCGAGCCCTTCATCATGTTTTCCGCCCAGGCGCGATATTTGCACGAAAAGCTGGCCGGGCTACTGGCCGAAGCCCGGATTACCCCGCGCATCGTGCAGCACATGACCCATTCACAGGCCATTCTGTCACTGGTGAGCGCCGGCATAGGTTTGGCAATCGTCCCAGGCGAGACCCGGACCGCTTGCTTCGATAGTGTCGTATTACGCCCGATCGATCTCCGCGAAGAATGCGTAGCCGAACTCCACGCCATCTGGAGACCGGACAATCGCAATCGCTTGCTGCAAGACATCCGCGACGTAGCAGCGCGAACGGGAGCCCATGACGGCCACCCTTCCGGAAAGAGCCTTTGAATAACCGTGGGAGGGCATCCAGGACATCCGACCGCGTAACACCCAAAATGTCCGCTACCTGTCACCAGCCGGAACCGCGGAAAGCTATCCTCAAGGACATGTTTTTCGGCGACCTGCTACATAGCGCACACTTTTGCCGGCAGGTCCCAGTTGCACGAAGTCTCGGTTTATACCACTGTGTAGCGTTGACAGAGGGTGCCGTGATGGATCAGAAGATGCCGAACCCGATTGACGTACATGTTGGATCAAGAATCCGACTGAGGCGGGCCATGCTGAAAATGTCCCAGGAAAAACTGGCCGACGGGCTTGGGATTACTTTCCAGCAAGTGCAGAAATACGAAAAGGGAACCAATCGGGTTGGCGCCAGTCGTCTTCAGATGATTGCAACGATACTCGGCGCGCCTGTTGGCTATTTCTTTGCCGATGCGCCAGTCCCGTCGTCGACAACCGATAGCAAGCCTGTCGTGCACGAGGAAGATGCAGTGACCTCCTTTCTGGCAACCCGCGAGGGGGTGGAACTCAATCTGGCATTCCAAAGAGTGGCAAATGCGAAGCTGCGCCAAAACATTGTTCAACTGGTCAAATCACTGGGGCGCCCGTCAGATCTGGATCGCGAGCAGGCGGGTCCAGGCGCAACGCGTTAGCGGATCGTTCCGATGCTCCGGCTTGTGACGTTCGGGGGTATTTGGCTTGCTGACGAGGAACGAGGGACGGTGCCACTGCCACAGAAGGCACTGTTTGGCCTCGTCTATATGCTGGCCAGCGGTGAAACTGAACTACCGCGCGATTACCTGGCGCGGCTGCTCTGGGCGGGCGATCAAGACGCCGCCAAAATCAACTTTCGAAAAATGACCGAGCGCGTGCGGAAATGCGCCTTGGACGGCTGGCCTGCGCCACTCGATTTCACGGCTTCGACCGTACAGCTATCTGCCGAGCCCCTTGAGGCGGATTTCTCCGTCTTCTCCAGTGATCTGGAAGCACTGCCGCGATTGAACGCGATGTCGAAATTGATGACGCGGCAGTTCATGGACGAAGCCAATCTACCCGTCGGCCTAAAACCATGGGTCGAGAAACAACGGTCGGTCCAGTGGCAACGCTTTCGCGCAGGGCTCTTCGAGGCACAAGCCGCCGCGGCGCACCGGTCGGAATGGGCCGATGTCAAGGATAGTGCAAAACAACTCCTCGAACACGATCCGGGCGATTCCGCTGTACGTGAGGTGTTGCTTGGGGCGCATCGTCATGATGACCAACCTGGGCCCTCTAGATCATCGAACAGCCGCGCTGAGTTCACGTTGCCCGCAGGGACGGCAATCGTCCCCTCAATGCCCATGGAACTGCCCCGGCTGGTATTACTTCCTCCGCAGGAGGCAGAGCAAAACGCCGCTTATCCAGCCAGCGCATTGATGGAAGATATCACGATAAGTCTTTGCTCCTTGAGGACGGTGGCGGTCGTTGCTCCGTATACGGCTGCCCGCATCCGGCAGGATGCGGATAAGATGGCTCAGCTGGAGAGACATTCCATCTCCTACGTCCTTGACACGAACATCAGCAGCGAAGGCCTCTTCGTACAGATGATCTTTCTTCCCTCGGACAGCGTTCTGTGGGCGGAACGCTTCCGCCTCAATGCCA
The DNA here is from genome assembly GCF_000732195.1 of Neorhizobium vignae. Taxonomy (GTDB): domain Bacteria; phylum Pseudomonadota; class Alphaproteobacteria; order Rhizobiales; family Rhizobiaceae; genus Neorhizobium; species Neorhizobium vignae. The sequence continues at coordinate 337,428 of NZ_JNNU01000003.1, read as the reverse complement.
GCTCGCTTGCTTCACACCGCAGACAAGTGGCACAGATGATCGTGATGGCAATCAGCGGCCACCTCCAGCGCACCGAAATTGTGCTCGCTGATTACCGTGCTCATCCGGATGTCTATAGGTCCTATCTTACAAGCGCCCAGCATCTCAACAAGTTCACGCTCCCTGAGGTGCGCCGGGCTAGAAATGCCTTTCGAGAAACACTGAGAATGCGCGGGGATTTCGCGCCGGCATTGGCGGGTTTATCCCGTACCTACTCCTGGGAATGGGTCTTGACGGCGCGGGGAGAGACCGAACTGCTGGTTCAGGCGGAAGAAACGGCAAGAAAAGCAGTGGCCCTGCAGCCGGAACTGGCATCGGCGCACCGGGAACTTGGGCTATCGAGGCTTTACCGTGGCGACGTGGACGGAAGCCTGGAGGCATTCGATCGGGCGGAAGGATTGAGCCCACACCTTGCCGACGCAATATGCGGGTATGCCGACGCTCTGGTTCATGCATCGAAGCCTGCCGATGGGTTAGCGAAGATCAGCAACGCTATCCGCCTGAATCCGATATGCCCCGACGATTATTTCTGGATTGCGGCCGGCGCCAGCTATTTCCTGGGTGAATTTCATCAGGCGATCGGCTACATCGACCGAATGGGGGATTCCTCGTCGGCCCGGAGATTGCTTGCGGCGAGCTATGCTATGGCTGGCGATACCGCGAAGGCACGCTTTCATCGCCGCCGGGCTCAGGAGCTCAATCCGCAATTCGATCTCGATAAATGGCTTTCCGTGCTTCCGGTAAAAGAACAATGGCAGAAGGAACTCTACCGTGAGGGCCTGATGAAAGCCGGGTTTTAGATTTTCAGCACCAGCAACCTAAGGGGTAAGATATGGCAAGAGTTGTAATAATCGGACTGCCCGGAGACGATCAGCTTTATCTGGCGGACATTGACGCGGGAACGGTCCTGCCGATGCAGCCGCCAGTGTCCGGACCGCTGGCTGCCGCAAACGATCTTAGAAATGCGGGGGGAACAATTGTCAAAGACGTCAACCTGGCGGTTGCAGTCTCCTCCTCTGAACAGGCTTTCTCTGGTGTCTTCGATGGCTAACCTGCCGACGGCGTAAGCGATGGAGCGCATCTGCTTACCCGAGGAGACCTATGAGCGGGTGCGTCCTTTTCTGAAGACGCTTGGGATAACCCGTATTGGCCGCCAGACCGGACTCGATCATATCGGCATTCCGGTTTGGTGCGCCTATACTCCAAACGCCAAATCGATCGTGGTCGCTCAGGGCAAAGGGCTCACCGATGCCGATGCGAGGACATCCGCGGTCATGGAGGCCATAGAGCGGGCTGTCGCCTGCGATCCGTTCCTGTCAATCAAGAATGCTTCCGCGTCAGCCCTTTCAGATGCCGACGAACGTGTCGACTTGCTTGTGCCGCTCCTTGGCCGGAACCAGCCCGCTCCCCGAGCAACCGAAACTATGGCATTTGCGGCGGGAGAAGACCTCTTCAGTTTTGATCGCGTCTACGTTCCGGCCGAAGCCGTGTCACTCGATCGCACCCTGTCCAACTGCCGGTACTGGCAATCCTCGGACGGCCTTGCATCGGGCAATACGTATGACGAGGCAATTTTCCACGGCCTTCTGGAGCGGATCGAACGCGACGCTCATGTCTTGTGGCAGGTTCTTCCTGAATCTCGCCAGCACTCCAGATGTCTGGAGCCCGACGCATTCAGCGATGAGGACGTCAGGTCCATTATCGTGAAGATCGAGGATGCGGGCATGCTGCTGCGCATGTTCGACATGACAAGCGATATCGGCATACCGTGTATCGGCGTCTTCCTTGCGGCGAAAACCGCGCTCGCGGCGCGTGCGCCGCGGTATGTCGACGTGACGTTCGGCTGCGGCGCTCATCCATCCTCCGAGCGCGCTGCCATGCGCGCGCTAACGGAAGCCGCGCAGTCCCGGGTCACTTATATTAGCGGCGCGCGCGATGACGTATTCCATGAAACCTATCGGCGACCACTGCCAGAGCGGTTGTCAAAGTTGTTTTCTGCCGATCCTTCACGCGGCGTGCCCTTGCCCGGTCCGAACGACCTTGCAGGAATCTTGGGGAACCTGAAACGGTCGGGTATCACCCAAGCAATCGCCGTTCGATTGAGCGAGCCGGCGTTACCCTTCGCGGTCGTCAAGATATTGGTGCCTGGACTGGAAAGTCCCGAGGGAGAGCGACGGTACAGATTTGGCGACAGGGCGATGACAGCATCGTTTACCTCATGAAAGTACTCTTTGTCGGTCCAAGCCTGCCGGACGCAAGACGTTTCGTCGCAGATGATATGATTGTGAGGCCGCCGGCGGTGCAGGGAGACGTGCGGCGGGCGGTCGACGAAGGTGCGCGGGCGATCGGATTGATTGACGGTGCCTTCGAGTATGTGGCCCCCGTCTGGCACAAGGAAATTCTCTACGGTCTCTCGAAAGGCGTGGCGGTCTTTGGAGCGGCGAGCATGGGTGCCTTGCGGGCGGCAGAATGTCACGCCTTCGGCATGACCGGCATTGGGGAAATCTTTGCGGCCTATGCGAGCGAAACCCGTGTCGACGATGCGGATGTCGCCCTGCTGCACGGACCGGAAGAGCTTGGATATGTCGCCATCACCATTCCGATCGTCAATGTAGACGCAACGGTCGCTGCCTGTTGCACACACGGCCTGATCTGCGGCCTGGAGGCGCGACATCTCAAGGAAAGCGCGCGATCTCTGTTCTTCAAGGCCCGTAGCTGGAGCGCGATCGTGGCAAACTGCTCGGAGATCCCGAGTGGGCGGGCCAACGAAGTACTGCGAATTCTTCGCCACAACTATTTGGACCAAAAAAGAGCCGACGCCATAGCCCTGATCGACGCTCTGCGCCAGGCCGAGGCCTATTCTCCCCCCACTCGCTTTGAGTTTAACCGAACATCTCTCTGGCGCGATGACTAGCGTCATCAGCCATGCGTTGTGTCACGGCGATGTCACGCCCGAGGATCCGCAAAGAGTTTTAGATTGCCCACACACGTTGGGGGTTGGTGCATGGCATGCTCGGATTTGCAAACTGATATGGAAGTAGAACTCGTCGCTCTGGCGAGGCTGGTGATCTACGCGAGAGAGATCGCAAAAGGCCTCAAATCGATCGAGGTCGAGGCTGGACTTTCCGTGACCCTTGAAGCGATCACCAAGGAGCTGACTGGTGACCTGGATGTTACGGCGACCCAGCACTCACGCAAAACATCAAGTCAAACCTATCAATAAGCGGGAACCGCGATCGGATGATGGTCGACGGCTCAGGTCGCTGAACGGTGCAGTGGGGGCGGCACAAAGGGCTCGACGGGCGGTATGGAAAGCACGTCGAGCCCTTGCCGCAGTGGGGTAACCGCTGGGGGCGGCCCTGCGGCAGTGGAACTTCCACACGGCTGTCGCCGTCGTCTAGTTCAGTCAGGAAGTGTAACGAATATCCGGTAAATTTCCACCGCAACCGACGAGTATTGGGACAACTTTTGCAGGCACATGATCTCGTCGGCGCACCGGATCCACGCACCGACAACCAACTCCGGCGGAATATCGTCAAAATTGACGAGAAGCTTCCGGCGATCGGAAATGAGATCTTTGGTCAGCGCCACAACATTGCATGAGACCGCCAGGCTTCTCCGGGTCAGCAATCGTTGCTGGCGCGTGTTCTGTGGTTGGACTCGGTTAAAAATCACGGACAAAATTGGGTGAGACTTGCATGAACGCGAGACTTTCAAAAACCTCTTCTGAGGAAGGCATATCGGCCTTCGGAGTTTCAGCCACGCCCAACAATACGGCCGCTGTGAGCCTGCGCGGTCCACAGCGGCCGTGGGTTCAGGTTGACCGCGGAACGGTAGCTGTTTCTCTAGCCCTTCTGAGCGGGCTTTGGTTGCTGGGAGCCTCAATCCTTGTCTATCTGCTGACATAGAGCGTTGATTGTTCTCATGCTGCACTGCGGGCCGGTTCCCGCATTGAGGGCTTCCTGACAGACGACACGGACGTGCACGCCTCACCCAGTCGGCAAGCGGCTGTTGCCGTTTCCAACGCGAACGGATCCTCATACCGATCGGACAGCGGGTTGTGTGTCGCCAAACCTCATTTCGCGGTGCGCGCCAAAAATTCCCTTATCGCGGCGATCACCACCTCGTGCGCTTCGACATGGACCGCGTGGTTCGCGTTCGACACTTCGAGAAGCTCGCCCTTGGGAATGCTTTCAGCGATCAGCCGCGAATGGTTCGGCGGGCAGATCCAGTCTTGCGCACCGCAGACAACCAGCGTCGGAACCGGGATGTCTTTCAGCTTGTCGCGCAGATCGTAGAGGCGTTCCTTGAACAGCGCGTTGTGGGTCTCGGCATGCAGATGCATGGTGCGGGTGCGCTCCAGCGCGGCATCCGGGTCGAATTTTTCGAAATAAAGCGGCTGCAGTGCCAGCCAGATCAGACGCAGTTCGGTATCGTCCTTGACCCTGTCGGAGAACATCTTGTCGAGCATGTCGAGCGAGGCGCTGGTCGCCTTGTGAATACGCTGCTTGAACACCACCATGGCATCGTCTTCGTGGTGGTAGCTGGCGGCGGTGCCGCGCAGGATCAAGCGTGACAGGTTCTGGCCGTATTTCACGGCATAGGTGAGCGCGATCATGCCGCCGAATGAGCCGCCCTCGAGGATGATCTTGCGGCCGCCGCACAGGTTCACGCGAAAGGCCTCGACGTCATCCGCCAGCTGCTCGAACGTATAGGGCGGCGTCAGGCTCGTTTCCCCGCAGCCGCGCTGATCATAGGCAATGACGCGGTATTTGTCTGACAGGACCTTGTAGGCGTTGAACTCTCCGTGGCGATCGCCAATGCCGCGCCCGCCATGCAGCGCGATAATCGGCTCGGCATCGGAATTGCCGATGTCGTCGTAGACGAAGGTGGCGTTGTTGAGGGTCACTGTCGGCATGGGAGTATCCTATCCTGCTGATATGGCGTCCGAGTGCGTGCTTCTGCCGGATCGTCGATCGTCCGGCCGATACTGGATTCGACAACTGCCATGGGCCAATGGAAGACCATCCCGCCTCGGCGGGAAGCGGGATGGCGAAATTTGGCGTCCTGGACTCAGTTGGCCGCAGGCTTCATGTCGAAAGCGCGGACCCAGTCGTCGCCCCGGGCGGTCCAGGTGATACGCTTGGACAGGCCGTAGGTGGCGGGCTGGGTATAGAGGAAGAGCGCCGGCGCCTCGTCGCACATCACCTCGGTCGCCTTCTTGTAGGCCGCCTGGCGCTTCGCCACGTCCATGGTCGAGCGGCCATCCGCCAGGGCTTTGCCGAAATCGGCATTCTCCCAATAGGCATACATGTTGCCTGGCGCGAAGAGGGTCAGAAGACCATCGGCATCGATCGTCGGCCATGCCTGGCTGAGCAGGCTCATGCGGCCGAGGTCCTTGGTCTTCAGATACTTGTCCATATATGCGCTGAACTGCATCTCGACGATCTTGGTCTTGACGCCGATCTCTTCCAGCTGGCTGGCGACGGCCTGGACGACTTCCTCGCCGTTGAGGTAGATGCCCGTCGGCACTTCGATTTCGATCGGCTCGGCCGGCGGACCGCCTGCCTTCTTCAAAAGTTCGGCCGCCTTTTCCGGATCATAGGCATAGGGCTTCATATCGGTGTTGAAGCCGAAATAGCTCTTCGATGTCACCTGGCACTTGGCGATCTCGGCCTGGTCGTTGAAGATCGCCTTGACGATGCCTTCCTTGTCGATGGCGTAGTTCAGCGCCTGGCGAAGCAGTTTGTTGTCGAGCGGCGGCTTCAGCGTGTTGAACTTGATGAAGGCGGTGCGGGTGCTCGGCACCGCGCCGGCCTGGGCGCTGCCGCTCGTCTTGATCCGGGTAATTTCCGTGGTCGGGATAGAGTTGATGAAATCGACCTCCCCCGCAAGCAGCGCGGCGACACGGCTGGCGGCATCCGGAATGATGCGGACGACGACCTTGCCAAAATCCGGCTTTGGACCCCAATATTGCGTATTGGCGTCGAGGGTGATGCTCTCGCCCGGCTTGACGGAGGAGATGACATAGGCGCCGCCCGAAGCGGTCTCGGTCGCCGGTTTGTGCCCGGCGGCCCATTTCGGGGGCAGCAGGAAGAACATCGACAGCTGGCCGATCATCGCCGGATAGGGCGAGCTCGTCTTGATCTCGATCTCGGTCGGGCTGATGACCTTGACGTCGGAGATCAGCGCGAACCAGGCCTTGATGCGGGCATTGACGGCCGGGTCGCGCACACGGTCAAAGTTCCATTTGACCACTTCGGCGTCGATCTTCTCGCCGTCGCTGAACGTGGCGTCCGACCGCAGCTTGATGCGCCAGGTCAGATCGTCGACGTTCGTCCAATCGGTTGCAAGAGCCGGAGCGATCTTCATGTCGGGCCCGCGCAGAACCAGCGACGGATAGATGTGGCTGAGCAGGCTGAGATCGGTGCCGACGGATGCCGTCATATGCGGATCGAACGTGTTGATCGTGTTGGTGATCGCAATGGTCAGCGTCTTGTCCTGTGCGAGCGCCGGTGTCGAGATCGTGGCGCCGAGCGAAAGTGCGGCGATTGCCGCAGAGATTGATTTTCTGGTCACGTCCATTCCCTTCTGATTAATTCCTATTGGTTTTCACGGGCTTACACTGCGTTCTCAAGAGACGCTTTTCCTCTATTCGGCGCCCTTGAGCATAAGCGGATCGAATTTGCGAAGATTGCAGAACGTTTCGGTCATCCCCCTGCCGGGAACGATGATCGGCTTGTCCGGGGAGCTGGCGGTCATGCTGTTTCCTCCCTTCCGTTCATTTGGCTTCGACAGGGACAGAATGACCAAGCGTGTGCATCAGCCGGTTCGCCCAGCCAAAAATGGCGGCGGAGTGGATGAGATCGACGATGTCGGCCTTCGACATGCCATGATCGCGAAGGGCCTGTACCTGCTCCCTGGTGGCCTGCGACGGCGTCTCGGACAGCGCCTTGCAGAAATCGACGATCGCCTGGGTCCTGGCATCGAACGGACCTGCGAGGCCCCGCACATAGATTTCCTCGACGACATCCTCGCGGCCCGACAGTTCGACATAACGGCGGGCATGGACCGAGGCGCAGTAGACGCAGCGATTGACGGCAGAGGCGACGAGCGCGCCCAGTTCCCGCTCCGCCCGGTCGAGGCCGCCCTTGGCATACATGATGGCATTGAACAGTTTCGTGCGGGCCACGTAGGATTCCGGATCATGCGCGAGCGTGCGCACATAGGGGGAAACCTTGGTATTGGACGGTGTCACCTGCATCGCAGCCAGCTGTTCTTCGCTCGCCGTGGCAACGTCCACCGGCTCGATATAGGGCGACCAGGAGAGCGCCTTGACCTTGAAACGCGCCGTGCTCATTCGACCTCCTCCAGCAGGCTGAGGCCGACAAGGACACGGGCTTCATAGTTGACGAAGGCAATCAGCTCGGACAGCGCGATGATCTGCGGATTGGTGAGGCCCGCCTTTTTGAGGCGCTCGATATCTGCCCTGCTGCTGTTACGCGGCGTCCGGGTGACAAGATCGGCGTGGCGGATGATGGCACTGGTAAAGGCATCGGCTGCAGCCGCGATTTCCGCGCCGGAGGCGATGGAGGCAAGGTCCGGATCGCTGCCGGCATCGTCCAGGATCAGATCATAGACCGCCGCCAGGTCCTCACGGCCGATGAAGCGGGCCATGCGGGAGGCGAGCGCGGCGCGCAGAGCATGGCTGAGGCCAAAGCCATGATTTGGACTGAGCACCGTTTCGCGGCACAGTTCCGTGCCCTCCACGAATTCCGGTCGTTCGCGGCGGATCGCGTAGAGCTCGGAGCCTGGCTTCAAGCCGGATAGGATGTCGATCTGGTCCAAGTCACTCATTCCCATCTTAGGTTCCACCTGCGGATCCGGTCCATGGACGGATCGAAATCAGGCATGAATTGGGGGCGGTCGCCTGCGACAGATGCGAGGCGGGTGTAATCGCTGTCAGCGTGTTCGGGTTGCCGCCGTGATCGACGCCATCCGCATCGGGGCGGAACCAGCCGCCGGTCGCAAGCACGGCGACACCTGGCATCAGGCCATCGTCGATCGTCAGCGCCGCGATCGTTCGGCCGCGGTCGTTGTAAAGCTCGCAAAGGTCGTCCTGTTTCAGGGTAAGACGCCTGGCGTCGATCACGCTCAGCGTGAACCGCTCATAGCCGTCAAGCTTGGCTGCCTGGCTCGCCGGACCGTATTCGAGCTGGCCATGCAGGCGGTGGGCGGGTTGCGGAGACAGGAGATGGAACGGATGTTTGGCCGAAAGCGGCGCCCCAAGCCACTCCTCCGGTGCCAGCCAGACGGGATGGCCGGCGATGTCGGAATAACCGAAGCCGCGGACAGCACTCGACCCGATTTCGATCCTCCCGCTCGCCGTTTTCAGCGGGGCCGCATTCGGGTCTCTGACGAAATCTCGAAAATGGTTCGCGGGCGAAGGCGCAAGCTCGCCTTCGTCGAGCGCGGCATAACCCCGAAGGCGAAACGCCTGGAAATCCGGCAGTTCCGGATAACGCTCGCGATAACCTTCGTAGATCCGGGCGAGCCAGTCGTCGATGCTCAGCCCCTCGTCGAACTGCTGGCGGCAACCGAGTTCTTCGGCGATCAGGCAATAGGCTTCGTGATCGGTCAAGATACCGGCGGGTGGATCCATCACACGGCGGCTGTAGACCAGCCAGTTCTCGCGCGACGCCGCCGCAACATCATCGCGCTCGAAGGGAAACGCCGACGGAAGGACGATGTCCGCCATCTTGGCAGTGGCAGTCCACATGTTCTCGGTGACGATCACGGTCTCGGGACGACGGAAAGCCTCGGTCAGCCGGTTGAGGTCCTGATGATGGTGGAAGGGATTGCCGCCTGCCCACCAGACGAGCCGGATATCCGGCAGTTCGAGGACCTGCCCGTCATAGTCGATCCGCCCGCCCGGATTTTCGAGCAGATCGGTGATCCGTGCCACCGGAATGAAGCTGCGGACCGGGTTGGGGCCCTGTTCGAACGCCGGCCCTTTCAGGCGCCGCACCGGCTGGCCGACGGAATTGACGGCTGTCAGCCCGAAGGAGAAACCGCAGCCGCGCTTGCCGACATGACCCGCCATCGAGCCGAGCGTGATCGCAGCCCAGAAGGGCTGTTCGCCACGCCGCGCCCGTTGCAGCGACCAGGCGACGTTGATCAGGCTCGGCACGTCATGCAGGTCTTCGGCGATCTCGACAATGGTTTGCGCCGGCACGCCGGAAATCGCCGAGGCCCATTCGGCATCCTTGGCGATGCCGTCCGCCTCGCCGACCAGATAGCTCTCGAAATCGCAATAGCCGGTCGTGCAGCGTTTCAGGAAATCGCGGTCGAACAAGCCTTGGGCGAGCAGCGTATGGCACATGCCGAGCATGACCGCGGCATCCGTATTCGGACGCAGGGGAATATGCCGGACGTTTAGACCGGAGGGCGCATCGCTCGAAGCGGGGCTGAACACGACGATGCACACACCCTTGTCCTGGCAGCGCCGCAGCCATTCGACGGCGCGGTGGCTGCCGGTCCCTCCCGACTCCACCTGCGCATTGCTCAGCCGGAAGCCGCCGAACCCGACCAGCAGCCGGCAACCGTCGGCAATGTCGTTCCAGGACGGCGAGGTATCGCAGGCATCCTTGTAGTCCGGACCGAGGATATGCGGCAGAAGAACGGCCGCAGCACCATAGGAATAGCTGTTGACGGAAGAGGTGAAGCCGCCGGCGAGATTGAGCAGTCGCTTGAGCTGGCTCTGCGCATGGTGGAAACGGCCGGCGCTGGCCCAGCCGTAAGAGCCGCCGAAGATCGCCTGGTTGCCGTGGATCTGGCGCACGCGCCGAAGCTCGCCGGCGATCAGGCTTGCGGCCTTGTCCCAGCTTATCTCGACGAAATCTTCGCGGCCGCGCGAAACACCGGTGGCGGCAAGAGGCCCCTTCTCCAGCCAGGACTTGCGGACCATCGGGGCGCGGATGCGCTCCGGATGGTCGGCCAGATCCAGGTAACCGAGACCCATTTCCGAAGGGTCCGGATCGTGACGGAACGGCAGGAGCTTGCGCTTCCCGTTCGCATCCGTGCCGACTTCGTAAGTGCCGAAATGGGTTGCGAACAGATGCGTCATTTTCTCAAGCCTCCAGCACGAAATGACGGTTGCCGACGGGGCGCAGAACGGCGTCCTCCGGCGGCAGGTTGGCGCCGACGTCGAAGACGAGCGGCCGGCGATTCCGTTCGATATCCGGGTCGGGAACCGGGATCGCCGAAAGCAGCGCCTTCGTATAGGCATGCTGCGGGTTTTCGAAAATCGCGTCGCAGGGGCCGATTTCGACGATGCGCCCGCGCAGCATGACCGCCACCCGGTGGCAGAGATAACGGATCATCGACAGGTCGTGGGCGATGAACAGGTAGGTCAATCCGAGCTCGTCCTGAAGATCCTGAAACAGATTGACGATCTGCGCCTGGATGGACACGTCGAGTGCGGTGATCGGCTCGTCGGCGACGATGAAGGCGGGATTGAGCGCGATCGCCCGCGCGATATTGACGCGCTGGCGCTGGCCGCCGGAAAACTCGTGCGGATAACGCTTCATGAAGGACGGATCGAGGCCGACTTTGGTAAACAGCGAGGCGACGCGATCCTCACGCTCGCGGCGGGAACCGCCCAGTTTATGAACCTCCAGCGGCTCACCGACAAATTCGCCCACCGTCATGCGCGGATTGAGCGAGGCATAGGGATCCTGGAAGATGACCTGCATGTCGCGCCGGTAAGGCTTCAACATCGGCTTGCTCAGGCCGGTGATATTCTCGCCCTTGTAGAGGATGTCGCCGCTGGTCGGCGCCTCGAGCTGGAGCAGCACTCGGCCGGTCGTGCTCTTGCCCGAGCCGGATTCGCCGACAAGGCCGAGCGTCTCGCCGGGCGCGATGTCGAAGCTGACATTGTCGACGGCCTTCAGGGCCCGCGTCGAACCGCCGAACAAACGCTTCTCGCCGCCATAGGTCTTGCAGAGGTTCTGGACCGAAACCAGCGGTTTCATGGTGCTCTCGCTCATGGCTGCACCTGCGTGGCGGCAAGCTCGGCACGAAGATCGTACCAGGCGGCCGCCTTGTGGCCGGCAACGCTGCCCTCGACTTCGCCAAGCGGCGGCGTCTCGATGCGGCAGCGCTCGGTCGCGAAGGGATTGCGCGGCGCGAAAGGATCGCCGATCGGCTCCTTGGTCAGGTCCGGCGGATTGCCGGGGATCTGGTAAAGCCGGGTCACGCCTCGACGGCCGCCATGCGGCAGCGACTTCAGAAGGCCCCAGGTATAGGCGTTGCGGGGATCGTGGAACACGGCGCGGACCGGGCCGCGCTCCATGATCCGGCCGCCATACATGACCTGAACCGTATCGGCGAGGCCGGCGACGACGCCCATGTCGTGGGTGATCCAGATGACGGTGGTGCCGATCTTCTTCTTGAGATCGCGCACCAGATCGAGGATCTGCGCCTGAACGGTGACGTCGAGCGCCGTGGTCGCCTCGTCGGCGATCAGCAGCTTCGGATTGCACGAAATGCCGATCGCGATCATCACACGCTGGCGCATGCCGCCGGAAAACTCGTGCGGATATTGTCTGGCGCGGCGGGCGGCATCGGGGATGCCGACGAGTTCGAGCAGTTCGACGACGCGCGTCCGCGCCTGGCTTGCCGACATGCCGAAATGCCGCCGCAGCGGCTCGGCGATCTGCCGCTCGATGGTCAGGACCGGATTGAGCGAGGTCATCGGATCCTGGAAGACGAAGCCGATTTCCTTGCCGCGCACTTCGAACAGTTCGCGTTGCGACAGCGCCAGCAGGTCGCGGCCGTTGAACAGGACTTCGCCGCTGACGATACGGCCGGGCGGCGTCGCGATCAGCCCGACCATGGACAGGGCATGGACACTCTTGCCCGAGCCGGATTCGCCGACGATGCCAAGCGTCTCGCCCTCTTCCAGGCTGTAGGACACGTCGTTGACGGCATGCACGGTGCCGGCCGGCGTGTCGAACGCGACGGTAAGATTGCGGACCTCGAGCAGGGGTGCCATCGGACGCTCAGACCTCCAGATAGCCGCCGGCCGAGCGGGTCAGATACTCGCGGCCGGTCTCGGTGACGAGAACGGTATCGGAGATCTGCGTCGCGCAAACGCCGGGAACGCGGATATTGGGCTCGAAGGTGAAGATCATGCCCGGTTCGAGGACGAGCGAGGACGATGCGTCGAGCGAGGAATGTTCGTGCGCACCAAGCCCGATCCCATGGCCGATACGACCCGGGATGTTAGCCCCGTAACCGCGTGCCTTCAGTCCCTCGCGGGTCTTCTCGAACAGGTCCTTGTAAGGCGTGCCGGGCCTGATCAGGGCATCGACCTCTTGGCGGATTTCGAGAATGGCGTCGAGCGCCCGCTTGTTGACGTCCGGCAGCGGGCCCATCGCGACGGTGCGCTCGTTTTCGGCGTGGATGCCGTTGGCGATCGTCCAGATCAGCACCGAAACGGCCTCGCCGCGCTGAGGCTTGCGCTGGGTGGGATTGTCGCAATTGTAGAACATGCGCGGCCCCGAAAGCACCCAGGTGGCCATGCCGTTCTGGACCCCGCCTTCCAGCGAGCCGAAGTCGCAGACCTCGACATCGGGATATTCGGCGGTCCACAGCGTGTTCATCGCATGCATGGAGGCGATGGCGACCTCCCGCTCGTTGCCGCCGGCCGCAAGCGTTGCGACCGCCGTATCCATGCCAAGATCGGCCGCCCGCGCGGCGATGCGGGCATTGGCGATCTCGTCAGGATCCTTGATCAGACGGCAATGGTCGATCAGATGGCTGACATCGGCGAATGCCGCGTCCGGCAGCGCCTTGCGCAGCTGACCGGCCCGCTGGATCGAGATGAATTCCTCCTCGATGCCAACGGTCTTGCCGGCCACGCCGAGATCGGCAAGGATCGAGGCCAGCGCATCCTGCCAGTTCGGCCCCATGGTGACCTTGGTCGACCAGGAACCGTAGAGGCGGATATCCGGCACCCAGGCGCTGGCGCGGCCGTGATCGTCGCGCAGCGCATGCACAAGCATGATCGGGTCATGATCCGGGGTCAGGATGGCGATCACCGGATGGGAATAGATGATCGGGTTGAAGCCGGTGAAATAGAAGCTGTTTTCCGGTTTGAAGGAGACGATGACATCGACACCCTGCCGGGCCATGCCGGCCTTCAGGCGTCCGACGCGGGGCGGCAACGTGGAACGGGAAAGCTGGTTCATCGCATGGTCCTCAATTTCGGATCGAAGTGATCGCGCAGCCAGTCACCCAGAAGGTTGACGCTGAGCACAGTCAGGAGAATGGCAATGCCGGGGAAGGTGACGATCCACCAGGCGGTCGAGATATAGACACGGCCGTCGGCCAGCATGCGGCCCCAGCTCGGATTGGGCGGCTGGACGCCGAGCCCGAGAAACGAAAGCGCCGCATCCATGATGATGATGCGGGCGAGTTCCAGCGTCGCGATCACCAGCGCCGGGGTCATGACGTTCGGCAGCAGGTGCTTGAGCATGATGCGCCAGGTTCCCGCACCGATCGCATGGGCCGACAGGATGAACTCACGTTCGCGAAGGGCAAGCACCTGGCCACGGATGATGCGGGCGTAGCGGAGCCAGCTCGTCAGAGCGAGCACGATGACGAGGTTGCGGGTCGAGGGTCCGAGCGCCGCAACCACCAGAAGGGCCAGAAGCATCAGCGGCAAGGCGAGCTGGATATCGACGATGCGCATCAGGACGCGATCGACCATGCCGCGATAGTAACCGGCGACAATGCCGAGCAGCGTGCCGACGATGCCGCCCAGAATGACGGCCGCGGCCGCAATCGCGAGCGTGATCCGGCTGCCGTGAACGATGCGAGACAAGATATCGCGACCGAGCTCGTCGGTGCCGAACGGATGGGCGCCGGGCGAAAACAATCCCGTCCAGGTGGGAGCCACCATGCGGGCAAGCAGGTTGGACCGCGTCGGCACCGGCAGGCCGAGATAGGGCGCGAGAGCTGCGGCCAGCACGAAGACCGAGACCAGCAGGAAACCGAACAGTCCGGCGCGGCTTTTCAGGAGGGCGAGGAAGAACGCTTTCATGGCCGCACCTATCGCCGACGGATGCGCGGATCGAGCACGCCATAGAGCAGATCGACCAACAGGTTGACGACGATGAAAATGGCGGCGACCAGGGCGACCCCCGCCTGGATGACCGGGAAATCCTGGGCCTGGATCGCCTGCATGATGATGCGCCCGACGCCGGGCCAGGCGAACACGGTTTCGATGACCACCGATCCCCCGAGAAGCTCGCCGGCGATGATGCCGATCATCGTAATCACCGGGATCAGCGCGTTTCGCGCGATGTGCCAGAAGAACACGGTGCGTGGCAGCAGGCCCTTGGCGCGCGCGGTCCGAACATAGTCCTCACGCATGATGTCGAGCAGCGACGAGCGGAGCAGACGGGCGATCGAGGCCGACACGAAGACCGACAGCGTCAGTCCGGGAAGCACAAGATGCGCGACCGTTCCCGAGCCACCCGTCGGGAACCAGCCGAGATCGACCGAAAATACCAGGATCAGCATGATGCCGAGCCAGAAAACCGGTGTCGCCTGGCCCAGAAGAGCCGCCACCATGACGATGAATTCCGAGATGGTGCCGCGTTTCAGCGCCGCGATGGCACCGGCCACCGCTCCGATCAGCGTTCCGAACACAAGCGCGGTACCGGCGAGCGTGGCGGTTACCGGCATGCGTTCGAGAACGACGTCCATGGCGGGGCGCTGGTGCTGGAACGAAATGCCGAAATCACCCCGGACCATGGCCAGAACGGAGATGAGATATTGTTCGAGGATCGGGCGGTCGAGGCCAAGCGAGGCCCGGAGCGCGTCGAGGTCCTGCTGGCCGGCACCGACCGGCAGCAGAAGCACGGCCGGGTCGCCGAGAACGCGGCTCACGAAAAAAACGATCGTGACCACGCCCCATATGGCGAGCAGCGATTCTGCCAGCTTGCCGACGAGATAGCGGGTCACGGCCAGGCCCTCGTGCGATGGAGAACGGCGGTCGTCATTCGGCCGCTCCCTTGAGGATGGCCGGGATCAGCGCGGCGGAATCCGTCCACTCGTCGCCAAGCAGCTCCGGCGTTTCAAACGCGACGAGATTGGCGAAATGGGTTTCGCGATCGGCGACGAAGAGATTGCGGGCGATGCCGCGTGCAAGCCGACGACCGCCGTCGCTGACCGCCGGTATGTCGCCCGACAACTTGCCGTGGCTGAGCGAGGCCGGATAGTTGAAGCAATGGACGAGGCGCAGCGACGGGCAGCTGCCGGGAAGCTTTTCGAGAAACTCGAAATCGGGACCGAGATAGGGAGACGTGGCGAGCTCGCCATTTTCCATGCCCTTTTCGGGCGTGAAGACGTCGCTCCAGAACTGAATGTAAGGCGCGAAATGCGTGAGTTCAGGGCGGCGATCGAGATCGACCCGAAAACCGGTGGCGAAGATCGCGAAATCATAGTCGAATTCGCCGCGGCTGGTTTCGACGACGATATGGTCGCCGCTTTCCCGCAGGCCGGTCACCGCCGTGCCGAGGAAAAACCGGCTGTTTTGATGTTGCGACACCCGCAGGGTGGAATCGCGAGGCGGCGGCGTCTGGGCGTCGAGCACATAGTCGAGGAATTTCCATTTCCACGCATCGCTGAGGCCGGCAAAACCCTGAACGACGCCCTGGCTGGCGATGCCGGTGAACTTGTTGATGCGCGGCAGCTCCTTGCGCCGGATGATCATATCGACCTGGCCGGCACCCGCTTCGAGCGCGGTTGCCGCATTGTCCATGGCGGAAGCCCCTGCCCCGACGACCGCGACGCGCTTGCCCTTCAGGGCCGGGAAATCGATCTCGTCGGCGGAATGGGCCCAGAATTGTGGCCGCACCCGCTCGACGAATTCCGGCACGTAACCGCCGCCGAGGCCGTCACGGCCGGTCGCCAGAACCACGTGCCGGGCATAAAGCCGTTCCTGCCTGCCGGTTTGCGCATCCGAAACATCGAGAGCGATCAGGTCTTGGCTGACCGGGATCATATCGGTGACGGTGACGAGATTGCGGACCGGCAGCTGAAGGACGCGGCGGTACCAGATCAGGTAGTCCATCCACTGCGATTTGGGGATCTTGCCGAGCGCGTCCCACGCCTGCGCGCCGAACTGCGAGACATACCACGCCCTGAATGTCAGCGCCGGCAGGCCGAGCGCCGGCCCCGGCAGCTGTTTGGGAGAGCGCAGCGTTTCCATGCGCGCGAACGTCACCCACGGCCCCTCCTGCCCTGCGGGGGAACGGTCGAGGCAGACGACGTTATGGATGCCGAGCATTTTCAGCGAGGCGGTCGCCACCAGGCCGCACATGCCGGCGCCGATTACGACGGTGTCGAAAACTTGGACACCATCATATTCGGTCGCCGGCACCCACTCCTTGGGAGGGAGTTCGAGAAACGACAGGTCCTCGGCAAGCCGCTGCTCAAGCGCTTCCAGGCCTTTCATCGGCTGTGCATCCTGCGCCTTCAAAATCACTGCTCCTGTGCATTCGCGCCGGCGCCGAAAGTCACATCCGCCACACGTTCGATATGGCCGGGATCATGCGCCACGAAGCCCGGTATGCGGGCGGCCGAAATCCTGATGATCAACTGGATGAGCTCCAGAACACCTTCCGAAAGCGGCTTGGAAGCGGCCGAGAAAACGCCCCAGAGAAACGGGATGTCGACATCGAGTGGCCGGATCTCGACGTTCTTGAGCTGCAGGCCGTAGGCGGTGGCGGGCTCCACGATGGAGACCCCGAAACCGGTGGAGGCAAGCTGCAGAGCATTCAGCGCCGCATTGGTATCGACGACGCGCGATGGCCGGACATCGGCCATCTGCAGGGCCTGGTTGACGCGGCGGCGCAGCCGGAAGGGATTGGCCATGGTGATAAGGCAGCGATCGGCAAGGTCGCGAACGGAGATGATGTCCTTGTCCGCCAGAGGATCGTCGGCTGCCACCGCTGCAACGCAAGGCGCCTGAAACAGGCCGTGCACATCAAGGCCCGGATGTTCGACAGGCAGCGAAGCGACGCAGAAATCCGCGGTTCGGGCAAGCACCGACTGGACGGCCGCCTCGGCCGAAATGCTGCGCAGATGCACATTCCGCGGAATGAGGTCCGCCGGCATTTCCGCAAGCGCGAGCGGCACCAGACCGCTTGCGAATGCCGGGATCGCAGCAATCTCGATCGGCGCCGGCTCTTCCGAAAGGATATTCCTGGCGCGCTCCTTGAGTTGGCCGATGCCGGTCAGGAAACGCTCGGCATCCGAATGAAAAGCGATGGCTCGCGATGTCGGCGTGATGCGGGGACCGTTGCGGTCAAAAAGCGCAAAGCCGACGGAGGCTTCGAGTTCCTGAATGAGGCGCGTCACCTGCGACTGCGAGCGGTCGAGCAGCCGGGCGGCAGCGGTGATGCTGCCTGCCGACATGACTGCGAGGAACACTTCGAGCTGCTTGATTTCCATCGCCGACCCATAATGCGTAAAATGCAGCATTGACCTGTATCAATTCAAATATTGCATGGTTCTCTTTTTAAGCAAACAAAATTTGTGCCTAATTCGTGATCTTTTGGAAAGTTTGTTTCGATGATGGCGGTACGCCGAGAATAACCTCCCGGACCTTGCGCCATCCGGCCGCAAGGCTAATGTCCGATGCGAACAGCAGCGGAAGCCCATGGCAGCCAAGACGACGACACTCAACGCCAAAAACCTGGAGGCCCTCGGCGCGCCGCGCCTGGCCGAACTGCTCATCGAGATCAGCACCGGCAGCGCGGCAAACAAACGACGGCTTCGCATGGAGCTCGCAGGCAATCACAGCGGCGCCGAGATTGCACGCGAAGTGCGCAAGCGGCTCACGAGCATTGCCCGTTCGCGAACCTTCATAAACTGGCGCAGGGTGAAGGCAGTCACGAAGGATCTGGAAACACAGCGGAAAACGATCGTCGATATCGTCGCCCCCGACGATCCGAAGGAAGCCATGGAACTCGCCTGGCAATTCCTGGCGTTAGCCGATCCCATCTTTCAGAGATCCGCTGACGGCAGCGGCTCGATCATCCAGAGCTTCCACCAGGCGTGCGCGGATGCCGGCGTGATCGCCAGGTCGCCGGGTATCGAGAAGGATGCCCTTGCCGACAAGATCTTCGCGGCGGTGCAGAACAACGATTATGGCCAATATGATCCGCTGATCGCGGCTATGGCGCCCTCACTCGGCAAGGACGGTCTTCAACGGCTCAACGCCCTGTTCGTGCAGTGGTCGAGGGAACCCGAGGACAGGGTCGCTCAAAGCCACCGTCAGGTCATCGGCTGGAGCAGCAAAGGGCCGATCTACGAAGACCAGGCCTACGAAAATCACCGGGAACGGACGGTGCGCATTGCCCTGCAGGAAATCGCCGATGCCCAGGGCGACGTGAATGCGTATATCGCCCAGCAACCTGAAAAGACCCGCAAGGCGCCCCTGGTGGCGACAGACATCGCGCGCCGGCTCCTTTCTGCAGGCCGCGCCGCCGAGGCACTCGAAACGCTGGACGCGGTCGATACCCGGGGCCGTGTCGACGCTCCGATCGAGTGGCAGCTCGCACGCGTCGAGGTGCTCGAAGCCCTGGGGCGCGCGGAGGAAGCCCAGGCGGATCGCTGGACGTGGTTCGAGCAGTCGCTGAACGACGTGCACCTGCGTGCCTTTATCCGCCGGCTACCGGACTTCGACGACATGGAGGCCGAGGAAAAGGCATTCGTTTATGCCCAGGCGTTTCCGGAGGTGCATCGAGCGCTCGCTTTTTTCCTGCACTGGCCAGCGATGGTCGAGGCGGCCAAGCTCGTGCTGAAGCGGAAGGCAGAACTCGACGGCGATCTCTACGACCTGATGACGCCAGCCGCCGAAGCTCTGGCCGAGAAATACCCGCTCGCGGCAACAATCGTGCTGCGCTCGATGATCGACTTCACGCTCGAAAACGCCCGATCCAGCCGCTACAAGCACGCGGCGCGGCATCTTGTCAGATGTGCATCGCTTGCCCCGTACATCGACGACTTCGCAGGCCTCGGTTCCCATGATGCCTATGTCGCGAGACTGAAATCTCGACACGGTCACAAGCGTGGTTTCCGAAGCCTGATGCCCTAGCTCGCGCGACCGCCGGCGGCAGCGGCTGACAGGTCAGGAAATCTCCCTCCTCACCGGCCAGCAACGGGGTGCGTGCTATATGGTGGCCTGGCCCTTGTTTCACGGATAGGCGGTCGAGCCATCCGGCTTGCGGGTGATTTTCCGCTCCCAGTGAACGTAATCGTCCTTGGCCAGCACTTTTTCGTCGATCTCGATACCCCAGCCCGGGCGATCCGGGCGCAGGTTCATATATCCGTCCACCGGCATATAGGGGTCGAGCGCCCAGGGCGCATGCACATGCGGCTTGAACTCCAGGATCTTGAAGTTCGGCTGGGCGGCGCAGAAATGGATGTTCACGGCGGTTGCCAGCGGCCCCATCGGGTTATGCGGCGCAATCGTCACGTAATGCGCTTCGGCGATGGCAGCGATGCGACGCATTTCGGTGACGCCGCCGACGACGCAGATGTCCGGTTGGATGATGTCCGCACCACGGGCCGTCAGCAGCGACAGGAACTCGAAGCGATTGTAGAGAGATTCGCCGGTTGCCAAGGGCACCGTTACCTTCGACTTCAGCTCCGCCCATGCGGGGATATGTTCCGGCCGTATCGGTTCTTCGTAAAAAAGCGGATCATAGGGTGCGATCGCGGCCGCCATTTGGACAGCCTGGTAGGGTTCGTAGATCTTCGCGTGCGAATCGAAGGCGAATTCGAAATGCGAAGGGGTGATCTCGCGGATCTTGCCGAAATAGTCGCCCGTTTCCTTCACCAATTCGCCCCAGCGGCTGTTGTGAAGATCGCGGCGATAGGGGCTCAGCTTGAACGCGGTATAACCGTAGTCTGCATTGAGCTTGAGCGTCTGATCGAGCGCGTCCTGCGGATCGGGTGCGGTGTAAACGCCGCAATAGACGCGGACGCGGTCACGCACATTGCCGCCGAGCAGCATGTAGACCGGCAGACCCGCAGCCTTGCCGGCGATATCCCACAACGCGTGATCGATTGCAGAAATCGCGGCAAGGCCGAGCGCCCCGGGAGGAAACCGGCACTGTTGGTTGAGCTTCAGAACGAGGAATTCCACGCGGCGCGGGTCTTCGCCCTCGATCTGATGGAAAAGGTAATCGAGAAGCGGCGGAAGCGCCAGGTCGGGGCCGTGATTGTAGCATTCACCCCAGCCGGAAATGCCTTCGCTGGTCTCGATCTTCAGCAGCAGGCGAGGACGCTCGTCCACGCGCTGCATGTACGTCTTTATTCCGGTAATATGCACTTTGGTTTCCTCCTCAGGCGGCAATCGTTTCGGTTTTGACGCGATCGACGATGCCACGCAGAAGCCGCCGCTCATCGTCGTTGAGGGCGACGACGCCCGGGACGCGCACCGGGCCGACATCGGTGCCGAGCATGCCGAGCGCTTCCTTCACAACCGTCACGTTGGCGCCGTTGTTGTATTTGGTACGGAGCATTTCGAAGCCGGCAATGCCGTCGATCAGTTCGCGTGCCCTCTCATAGTTACCGGCCTCCAGCGCGCGATGGATCGCATGCGAGCGCTCGGGGAATACGTTGACGAGACCCGACGTGAAGCCCTTGGCGCCCATGGCGTAGAATGCCGGCGCCCAGCCTTCGGCCAGACCGCAGACCCAGATTGCCGGAGCGTCATGGGTGGCTCGAATGACGTCCGCCAGCAGCATCAGGTTCGACGAGGCAAACTTGATGCCGGCAATGTTCGGATGCAGGGCGAGTTTGCGGAAATCTTCGACCGAAAAGCTGTCGCTGCGTACATAGGCGATGACCGGTACGGTACAGAAATCCGCCAGTTCCAGGAAATAGCCGGCCTGATAGGATGGCCCGGCAAACGGGTCCATGGGATGGTGGCCCATGATCGCATCCGCACCTTCGGCAATCGCGTCTTTCGCAAGCGCCTTTGCTTCGGTCAGCGAGCGGCCGACGGCAGCGCTCACCAGCGACATGCCGTCGGCGGCCTTGATCGTGGCGGCATGCACCGTGCGGACTTCGTCCATGGTGAGCGTGAAGAACTCGCCGGTATTGCCGGCCGCCATCAGGTTGTGCACCATGGCGGCTGCCAGCCGCTTGATCAGCGCGGCGAGCTTTTCGACGTCGACAGTCCCGTCTTGCCGGTAAGGCGTCACCGGAACACCCGAAATGCCGGTCAGCGCCTTTCTTACAGTCTGCAACCTGTCATTCACGTCAGATATCCTTTTTGTTGCCGAAAACGATGTTCAGATAGGTTTCACCGGAGCGCACGACATGGTTGCGCATCTGCCGTTCGGCGAGATCCGCATCACCCGTGACGATGGCCTTGGCGATGGCGGTGTGCTCTTCGAGCGCTTTCTGACGCTCGGCGGGATCCATGTGGATGACGCGGCGGATGCTGGCGTCGTAGAATTGCTGCCGTTCGATCAATTTCGCGAGGTAACCGCAGCGGGAACTGCGGTGAATGTGTTCGTGGAATTGCTCGTTGAGGGAAACGAGGCTGTCCGCATCCGCGGACAACGTCGCCTTGGCCATCAGGTCGGCTATCGCCGTCAACTCGGCGCCGGCCGGCTTGCCGATGCGCTTTGCGGCCAAGTGTGCGATCATCGACTCAAGCGCCGCGCGAGCGAGAATCATCTCCTCCGCCCAGCTCATATCAAACCGAATGATAACGCCGCGCCGGGGTAGAGCCTCGACCAGGCCTTCCGTCTCAAGTTGGCGCAGGGCCTCCTTGATCGGCGTCGTGCTTACGCCGAACTGCTCGGCGAGGCTGCGCTCGTTGAGCTTCTCCCCCGTCGCGAACCGTCCTGCAAGGATAGCGGCTCGCAGGGTGCGATGGACGTGATCCCGCACCGTCATCTGAAATTTCGGATCGATCTTCGCAAACGCTTCGGACCGTGGGCTTCCAGTTGGCTCAGGAATCATTTTTCGCGAAATCCGTTGACGAGACAGTGAGATTGTGGGATCTGATATACCAGACTTCAGATCTATGTCGATACGAAAATCTGTCGTCGATGCGATTTGAGGAGCCCGGAGGAGGATTTTTATGCTTAGACGTCACGTCATTCTGCTTTCCAGCATCGCTGCCCTGTCATTGGCTGCGCCAAGCCTTGCTTTGGCGGCGACGCCGAAGGATCAACTGGTCGTCGCCATGGACACCTCGTCCCTGCGCGGGCTTGACCCCAACGAGATAAACCAGCTGGAAGCCGCCGAGATCGTCGCCAATCTGTACGAGCGGCTGATCGTCCTGCCGGCCGACGACATATCTAAGCCGCAGCCTGGCATCGCCGAGAGCTGGACGGTTTCTCCAGATGGCAAGACGTTTACGTTCAAAATCCGCTCGGGCGTCAAATTCCACTCCGGCAACCCGCTGACCGCAAAGGATGTCGAATGGTCGCTGCGCCGGCTGGTGAAGCTTGGCCTCGCGCCGTCGACGGACCTGCGCCAGTGGGGTTTTACGGCTGACAACGTCGAAAAGCTCATTCGCGCGACGGACGGTTCGACCGTCGTTGTCGAAACCCCCGAGGTCTGGAATTCAAACCTCATCCTCTATTCGCTTGCCAGTTTCTCCACCTCGATCCTGGACAGCAAGTTCCTTGCCGACAAGGACAAGGGCGGCGATATGGGAAGGGAATTCCTGCAGACCGCCGACGCGGGCTCCGGCCCCTATACGTTGCGGACATGGCGTGTCAACGAGCTGATCATCGCCGAGGCGTTCAAGGACTACTGGCAGGGCGAACCCAAGATGCGCCGCGTTTTGCTGCGGCATATCCCTGAATCGTCCGCCCAGCGCCTGCAGATCGATGCCGGCGACGCCGATGTGGCGACGCGGCTTTCGTCCACGGACCTCGGCGCGCTCGAAACGGGGGGCAAGGTAACGATCCAGAAGACCCCCGGCTTCGGCTTTTACTATCTGGCCCTGAACCAGAAGGATGAAATTCTGTCGAAGCCGAAGGTGCGCGAGGCGTTCCGCTACCTAATCGATTATGACGGCCTCGCGGGCACCGTCATGAAATATTACGGTATCAAACAGCAGACGATCGTGCCGGCCGGCCTGCCGGGCGCGATCGACAAGAACCCGTACAAGCTCGATATCGAAAAGGCCAAGCAGCTTCTCACCGAGGCCGGTTATCCGAATGGCTTTTCCAAGGTCTATTACGCGACGCCGGTAACGCCCGAATACGAAGTCGCCCAGTCGCTTCAGGCCAATGCCGCCAAGGCCGGCATCAAGCTCGACCTGCAGGGCGGCGACCATATCGGCAAGTTCCGCAACCGCCAGTTCGAGATCTTTTCGGCCCGCTCAGGCGACCGGCTCCCGGACCCGCATGCGGTTCTGCAATCCTATGCGACGAATGCCAACAATACCGACGAGGCCAAGCTCGTCGGCCTGAATGCCTGGCGCACGGCCTGGGATGTTCCCAAGGAAATCCAGCAGATGGTCACCGCTGCCGCGCACGAGACCGACCAGTCGAAGCGCGCCGGACTCTATACCAAGATCAACGAGGCCTATCTTGCTTCGTCGCCGGCCCTCGTCACCTCGTTTCTGCGCACCGACGCCAAGGCGGTTCGCAACGAAGTGAAGGGCTATATCGGCCATTCGACCTGGCTGACCCGCTGGGACACGGTCAACAAGGGCAATTGATCGCCTCTTCTAGGAACTGCGCAATTGAGCATGTCACAGACCATCGAAACGCGACGCGCGGGCAGCAGAAAGCTGCTGTCCGCCGGGCGTAAACTTGCCACGTCGCTCGCGGTGATCGCGACGACCTTGCTTGGCCTTCTGATCATCACCTTCGTCGTCGGCCGGATGATCCCGGCTGACCCGGTCATCGCCGTGGTCGGCGATCAGGCGGATCAGTCGACCTATGATCGCGTCTACAAGGAGATGGGGTTGGACAGGCCCATCTATGTGCAGTTCGGCTCCTATCTTGCCGATATCGTGCGGCTGGATTTCGGCCAGTCGCACGTCACCAAAAACCAGGTGGCGAGTGATCTCGCGCGGGTATTCCCCGCAACGCTGGAGCTCGCCACGCTCGCGACGATCATCGGCGCAGGGTTCGGGGTTCCCCTCGGCATCCTGTCAGCCGTGCGGAAAGGGACCTGGGTCGATCATCTCGCCCGTATCGTTGGGCTGCTCGGGCATTCCACGCCGATCTTCTGGATCGGCACGACGGTGATCCTCATATTCTACGCCAACTTCGGCGTCATTCCCGCCGGTGGCCGCATTGACATCTATAACGAGGGGCTTGTCGAAGGGCCGACGAACTCGCTGATCATCGACTCGCTTCTCGCCGGGGAATGGAACGTCTTCTGGAGCGCGCTCCACCATGTCATCGCGCCCGCGCTCATCCTCGGTTATGCGGCCATGGCCTATCTCAGCCGCATGAGCCGCAGCTTCATGCTTGAACAGCTCCGGCAGGAATATATCCTGACGGCCCGCGCAAAGGGCCTCGGCACGCGGCCGATCATCTGGCGCCACGCCTTCCGCAACATCCGGGTCCAGCTGCTCACGGTCGTGGCGCTCGCCTATTGCGGCCTTCTCGACGGCACCGTGCTCATCGAGACGGTATTCTCCTGGCCGGGCCTCGGCCAGTATCTCACCTCCGCCTTGTTCTTCGCAGACATGAACGCGGTTCTCGGCGGCGTCCTCCTGATCGGCATCATCTCGATCGCGATCAACCTCCTGTCGGATATCGTCTACCGCTTCATCGATCCCCGAACCCGATGACCCAGGACCCCGGTACCGCCATGACCAAATCCGGTTACTTCACCGACCTTCACAACTGGCTCATCAACGAGGACTTCACCTCCACGAAGCAGGCCAGACTGCACAAGGCCTATGTGGCCTGGCTTAGCCTGCTCGCGAACCCGCTGGCGTTTGCAGGCTTCGCCGTGGTCATAACCCTCGTCATCATTGCTGCGCTGGCGCCCGTGCTGACGGTCTACGACCCCTACGGCCAGGATCTCGCGACGGCGCTCAAGGCGCCTTCGGCAAGCCACTGGTTCGGCACCGACGAGTTCGGTCGAGACGTCTACACACGCGTCGTCTACGGGGCGCGCACGACGCTCTATATCAGCATCCTGGTGACCGTCATCGTCGCTCCGATCGGCTTCGTGATCGGTGCCAGCGCAGGTTATCTCGGCGGCTGGGTCGATGTCGTGCTGATGCGCATCACCGATATCTTCCTCTCCTTCCCGAGCCTTGTCCTGGCGCTGGCGTTCTCGGCGGCACTCGGGCCCGGCATCGAAAATGCGGTGATCGCCATCGCCTTGACCATATGGCCGCCGATCGCCCGGCTGGCGCGGGCGGAAACGCTGACCTTCCGCCATGCCGACTTCGTCGTCGCCGCAGAACTGCAGGGCGCGCGCATGGGCCGCATTCTGCTTCGCCATATCGTGCCGCTCTGTGCGCCGTCCATCATCGTCCGCCTGACTCTCAACATGTCGAGCATCATCCTCACCGCCGCGGGCCTCGGCTTCCTCGGCCTCGGCGCCCAGCCGCCGATGGCCGAATGGGGCGCCATGGCCGCCGCCGGACGCAAGTATCTTCTCGATGCGTGGTGGCTGACGACGATCCCGGGCCTTGCAATCCTGGTCGTCAGCTTGGCGTTCAATCTCTTCGGCGACGGCCTGCGCGACATACTGGATCCCCGCAATGCTTAAACCGCCCGAAAACATCCTGACCGTTCAGAACATGTCGGTGGAATTCCCGACGCTGTCCGGCGTCGTCACCGCCGTGCGCAACGTCTCCTTCAGCGTCGGCCGCGAGAAAGTCGGCATCATCGGCGAATCCGGCTCGGGCAAGAGCACGGTCGGGCGCGCGATCATGCGGCTACAGCCCCCACAGGCGGTCGTTAAGGCTGACAGGCTGCAATTCGAAGACATCAACCTGCTGACCGCCCCCGAGGAGCAGATGCTTTCGGTGCGCGGACGGCGGATTTCGATGATCCTGCAGGATCCGAAATATTCGCTCAATCCGGTCATGACCGTGGGGGAGCAGATTGCGGAGACCGTCATCCTGCATGAGCGGGTCTCGCGGAAAGAAGCCCGGCAGCGGACGCTGGCCATGCTGGAGCGCGTCAACATCCGCGATCCGCAGCGTGTTTTCGACCTTTATCCGCACGAGGTTTCCGGCGGAATGGGGCAGCGCATCATGATTTCCATGATGCTGATCGCCTCGCCGTCACTGATCATCGCCGATGAGCCCACCTCGGCGCTGGACGTGACCGTGCGCCAGCAGGTTCTGTCCATCCTCGACGACCTGGTGACGGAGCGGAACCTCGGGCTGATCTTCATCTCCCACGATCTCAATCTGGTGCGCAGCTTCTGCGACCGCGTCATCATCATGTATGCGGGTCGTGTCGTGGAAACGATCGCGGCCGCCGATCTGGACGACGCGCAGCATCCGTATACCCGCGGCCTCTTGAACGCGCTGCCGAGCCTCGACCATCCGCGCGATCGGCTCGAGGTTCTGCGCCGCGATCCGGCCTGGTTGGAGAACTGAACCATGACCATGATCAAGGTCGATCATCTTGCGGTTTCCTATGGCCACGGCGACAGCCTCATCCGTGTCGTCAACGATGTGTCCTTCGAGGTTGCGAAGGGCGAGACATTCGGACTGGTCGGCGAAAGCGGCTGCGGCAAATCCACGGTCCTTGGAGCGCTCGCCGGCCGGAACAGACAATGGACCGGCTCCATCCGCATCGACGACGAGGCGATCGGCCAGAAACGGTCGATTTCACAGCTCGCCAAGCAACAGATGGTGTTCCAGGATCCGTTCGGCTCCATCCATCCCCGCCACACGATCGGGCGGACCTTGCTGGAGCCTCTGGAAATCCACGGCAAGGACAACCGGCAGGAGCGCGTCGAAAAGGCGCTCAAGGATGTCGGGCTGCCCCTCAATTTCCGCTATCGCTTCCCGCATCAGCTTTCGGGCGGACAGCGGCAGCGCGTAGCGATTGCCCGGGCACTCATCCTGGAACCGCGGATCCTGCTGCTCGACGAGCCCACCTCAGCCCTGGACGTATCCATTCAGGCGGAAATCCTCAATCTCTTGAAGGATCTGCGCGATCGGGAGAAGCTGACCTATATCCTCGTGAGCCACGACCTGGCGGTCGTCGCGCATCTTTGCGATCGCGTCGCCATCATGCAGAACGGTGGCTTCGTGGAAGTGGCGACTAAGGCGCAGCTGCTCGCCGACACCGTCGCGCATCCCTATACCCGCGTGCTGATGGATGGCAGCAGAGGTTATGTCGCCTCAAGGCGTTCGGTTGGCGTTAAAGCATCCTGATCGCAGAAGACAGATGAAGGCGGACCGGGATAACACATCCCGGGCTTCCGAACCGCTCAAGAAGCGCAATGCCCTTCCTGGCCAGTAGGCGATCACCGCCGGCCATGGCAAAGACCCCAGGCCAGGCAGGGACCGGAACTATCCTACCTGCGAAGTGTAAACGCGGCGCGAAATGCCTCGAGGGCACTCTCCGGATCGCCCTTTGCGAAAGCCTCCATGCCGACAGGCCCCCGATAGCCCATCTCGTGGAGCGCGCGCGCTATCATCGGGTAATTTACCTCGCCGGTACCGGGCTCGCACCGACCGGGCACATCGGCCACTTGCACCTCGCCGATCCATGGGAGGCAGGCACGGCAGGTTTCGATCAGGTTCCCCTCTCCGATCTGCACGTGATAGAGGTCGAGGTTGAGGCGTAAACGCGGATGGTTGACCGATGCGACCAGAGTCAGGGTATCCTCGGCACGTCCGAACGGCGTGCCGGGATGGTCAACCGGCAGGTTGAGGTTTTCCAGAGTGAAGACAACGTCTTCCTCCTCCGCCATGTCTGCGATGCGGCAAAGCGTGTCCCTTGCCTTCAGCCACATCCGTCCTGTCACCACATCGCTGGGTCGGGCCGGGAGCCCGCCCTCGCCAAGCCCGGTCCCATGCAGGTTAAGGCGCGCGACGCCGAGCCGCTTGCCGACCATGGCCGTTTCGCGCGCGGAACGCAGCAGTTCGTCGGCGCCCTCGGCGTCTGCAAGTCGCCCGGTAAGATAACCGTTCATGATCGAGAACGTGGCCCCCGATCTCTCCAGCCTGGCGAGATCGTGGTCCGGCCAGTTCCACAGGCCGACTTGAAAGCCCAGGTCGGCCAGCCGCGCGCAGCGCCACTCGATCGGCTTGTCGCGCCACAGCATTTCTGCACAGGCGGCGAGCGTGAAGGGTTGATCCATGTTTACTCTCTCGATTTTTCTGGGACATAGGAAGGTTCGTCTTCATTCGGGGCCTGACGCTGCCGCAGACGATGTTGTTAGACGTTCAGCCGATACGGGTCGCGAATGAGGCTCTGTCAGCTGGAGGTTCTCAGCCCTCAGTGCCGCATCGATCGCACCGCGCCGAATGGCGATGACATCACGTTCTCCCTCACGTTCACTGCATTTCGATGCGGACGACCGCTCCATTCGAGGCGGCCATGGCGTGAATGACCTTCTCGATGTCGAGCCCTTGGGCGAAATCGGGACCTGAGTTCGGACCGCCAGCGATCGCCAGCAGCAGGTCGCGCGCCTCGACCACCTTCTGCTCGTTGAAGCCGAAATTGTGTCCCGGCGCCGGACAGAAGGCGGTAAAGTCCGGTTGCCCGGGTCCGGTCAGATGACGCACGAAGCCGGCATCGCCGGCGCGATGCACCCACAATTCGTTCATGTTCTCCTGATCGAACACGATCGTGCCGTCGCTGCCATGCACCTCCCATTGCAGCCGGCACTTGCGGCCCCGTGCCACACGGGAGGTGGCGAACGAACCCTGCGCACCCGAGGCGAAGCGCAGGAGCGCCAGAGCACTGTCCTCGTTCTCGACCCGTTTCGGCCCATCTGGAGAAGGGCGCGTGGGGATGGTCACCTGGGTCTGGGCGACCACTTCGCTGACCGGCCCCATCAACGCCAGCATATGGCTCACGAGGTGGCAGCCAAGGTCGCCGAGTGCGCCCAGTCCGCCAGCCTCGTGAGTCATTCGCCACGACCACGGGAGGAGCGGGTCGGCCGAATAGTCTTCGTCATAGACGCCGCGGAAGGCGCCCGGTCGCCCGATCGCGCCGTCGCGGATCAGGCCGCGGGCCGCCTGGAAGGCCGGGCTCCTCAGATAGTTGTAGCCGAGGATGGTCACCTGGCCCGGATGTGCGGCTGCCGTCGCCGCCATGGCCTCGGCGTCGGCGAGCGTTAGGGCCATCGGCTTTTCCAGCCATACGTGCTTGCCGGCCCTGAGCGCCGCCTCGGCCATCGGGCGGTGCATGCCGTTCGGAGCAGTGATCGAGACTATGTCAACCTTTGGATCGACTACGGCTTCCTCCCAGCGCCCGGTGGCGCGGGCAAAACCGAACTGGCGGGCGAAGGCCTCGGCACTCTCCGGTGTGGCATCCGACAGGATCTCAAGCCGGTGATGCGCGCCGCCGAATACCGCGGCGACGTTGCGCCAGGCCATGGCGTGGCACTTGCCCATGAAGCCCGTGCCGATGAGGGCGACCCCGAGCGGACGTTGAGGGAGTAAGGACGAATTATCCATTCTGGCTACCTCAGACCGTTCCGCCGAGCGAGCCTTCGAGCTCGGCCATTTCCTGGCCGCCGGCCATCAAGTCCTGTAGCTGGGCGGCAGTGATTTCGCCGCGGGTAGCGGTGCCGAGCGTCTGCCCACGGTTGAGCACGGTGAAGCGGTCGCCCACGGCAAGCGCATGGCGGACGTTGTGGGAGATGAACACGACGCCTATTCCCTGAGCACGCACGCGGTTGATTGTCGAAAGTACATTGGCGGTCTGCCGCACCCCGAGCGCCGAGGTCGGCTCGTCGAGGATCAGCACCTTGGCTCCGAAATAGACGGCGCGGGCAATCGCCACGGTCTGCCGCTCACCACCCGAAAGTGTGCCGACCGCCTGGTCGGGGCCGCGCAGGTTGATGCCCATCTTGCGCATTTCCGCCATGGTAATCTCGTTGGCGGTGTCGATATCGAAGCGCTTGAACAGGCCCCGTCCCTTGGTCGGCTCGCGTCCCATGAAGAAGTTGCGGGTCACGGACATTAGCGGGATCATGGCGAGATCCTGGAACACCGTGGCGATGCCGGCCTCCATGGCGTCGCGCGGGCTGTCGAAGGAAAGCGGCCTTCCCTCGAAAGTGATGGAGCCCTCGGTCGGCTTGTGCACGCCCGACATGGTCTTGATGAAGGTCGACTTGCCGGCACCGTTGTCGCCGAGCAGGCAATGGCATTCCCCGGCGCGCAGGTCGAAGGTCACGCCATTGAGCGCGATGACGTTGCCATAGTGCTTTTTGATGTTTTCCATATGGATGATAGGGGCGGACATCTCAGCGCTCTCCGGTCACACGTCGGCGGATGACGTTGTTGAAGATCACGGCGAGCAGCAGCATCGCGCCGAGGAAAACCTGGAACCAGTCCTGGTCGAAGCGGGTATAGGTCAGCCCGATGGTGACCATGCCGAAGATGATCGCACCGAAGAAGGCACCGATCGCCGAACCGTAGCCGCCGGTCAGGAGGCAGCCGCCGATGACTGCGGCGATGATCGCTTCGAACTCCTTCATAAAGCCGCGGCGGGCGTCCGTGGAACCGGCATCGATCACAGTGATGATGGCAACCAGCGCGGCGGCCATGGCCGTCAGCATGAACAGCGAGATCTTGACCCGACGGACGGGCACACCGGAATTCTGCGCCGCCAAGGCGTCACCGCCAGTGGCAAAGATCCAGTTCCCGGCCGGCGTGCGCAGCAGGACATAAGTTGCGACCAGCGCGAAGGCGATAAACCAGATAATCTCGACCGGGATGCCCGGCACCTTTGGCACGCCGGATTTGAAGCTGTCGACAAGACCCGCCTTTGCCAGCCACGTCAGAATAAAGCCGAAGGCGTCACCGGAAAAGATCGGCGCCAGGAAATCGCCCTCGACTGCTTCGCGGATGCCGCGCAGCTGGGTGGAACCGCCGGTGAAGATTTTCAGGCCGACCAGTGATGCGCCCCTCAACACGAAAAGACCGGCGAGCGTGACGATGAATGAAGGCAACCCCGTGCGCAGCACGATCAGCCCGTTGGTCACGCCAAGTGCCGCGGCGAGCCCCATCGTCAATGGTATTGCGATGACGAGCGGCATGCCGATGTTGACAACGAAGACGCCAAAGACCATGCCCGCAAAAGCCACCATCGAGCCGATCGACAAATCGAATTCGCCCCCGATCATCAGCATGGCGGCGGCGATGCCGAGAATGCCAAGCTGTGCGGCCGGCGTCATGAAGTTCATGATCCCGGATAGCGTGAACATGGTGCGGTCTGCGGTCAGGAAAAAGAACACGGTGACGAGAACGACCCCTCCGATCGCCCCAAGTTCCGGCCGCTTCATGAGTTTCGTTGCGAAGGACTCGGTTTTGACCCGTTCGTCCGCTCGCACCAGCGTTTCTGTCGACATTGACCTGCCTCCTGATCGGTGGCCGAGCCGCGACGTGGAACGCTGCGGCCCGGCAATCAACTGCGGTTAACGGATGCCCTTGGCCGAAAGATCGATGACCTTGGCGGCAGCCTCCTTGGTCACGAGGTTCGGCCCGGACGGAACGTCACCACCTGGAACAAGGCCATATTGCGCATTGAGCGCGAGGAAGGCGACGGGCAGATAGCCCTGCAGGAACTGCTGCTGGTCGATCGCGAATGCCGCCTTGCCGTCCGCGATGAACTTGAGAAAACCGGCTGACAGGTCGAAGGTGGAGATCAACACCGTGTTGCGTCCAACCGCCTGCGCCGCCTTGACGCTGGGCTCGCCGACGAGCGAGGCGTTGAGTGCAAGGATTACATTCAAGTCCGGATCGGACTCCAGTGCTGCGCGCACCTTGGCTTCGACTTCCGCCGGATCGTTGGTGGTCGGGAGCACTTTGACCGCCTTGCCGAAACCTTCCTTGAAGCCGGCGCAACGCAGGTCGAGCGAAACGTTGCCGACTTCCTGATTGACGCAAATGGCCTTTTTGCCGCCCAGTTCGGCAAGCTTCTGGCCGGCGATCTTTCCGGCGTCAAATTCCGATTGACCAACATGCAGCAACGCACCGAGCTTGTGCGCGACATCCGAACCGGAATTCATGGAAATGACCGGAATGCCGGCAGCAACTGCGCGTTTGATCGCCGGACCCAGCGCGTCGCCATCAGGAATCGAGACGACGAGGCCGTCGGGGTCCTGGTTGACGGCGGCGTCGATCATCTGGCCCATCTGAACCATGTCGAAAGTTTCCGGCGAGCGGAACTGGACTTTAACGCCTGTATCCTTGGCCGCCTTTTCGACGCCGTTTTTCACCACCGACCAGAACGGATCGTTCGCCTGGCCGTGAGCCACGACGATGATGTCGGTCGCAAGGGCAGGACCGGCCATGGCGACGACCGCGGCGATGGCGACGGATGCTAATAATTTCTTCATGCTAACCTCCCGATTGAATTCCCCTTGGACGTCACTCCCGTACGTCCATTCCTCCGGCCAAGCAGGCCGGAACCGACAGCCGGCGGCGACACCTCCCGTGTGCCGCGGCAATGCGTGCGCGATGGCCCCGGCCACCGCCCTAAATGCTTAAGGCGCCAGATCGACCGATTGGCCCGACCGTGCCGACTGGGTCGCAGCCTCGGCCATCGCCAGCGCCGCAACGCCGTCCGCCAGCGTGACCGGGATGGGGGCACCGTCGAGAATGGCGCGCAGGAAGGCATCCCATTCCGCCGCATAGGCGCGCATGTAGCGCTCCAGGAAAAAGAACTCTGGCTTGGCGCTCGTCACGCCGGCTTTCGTCGCCTTGGACACCGTGTTTTCGAGTACATTTGCCGCCGACAGCAGTCCCTCAGCGCCCAGCAGCTCGACACGCTGGTCATAACCGTAGACGGCGCGGCGGCTGTTCTTGATGACCGCGATACGCCCGTCGGCATAGGTCAGCGTGACAACGGCGGTATCGACGTCGCCTGCCGCGCCGATTTCGGCATCGACGATCGACGTTCCAGTCGCGTGAAGGGTCTTCGGCGCATCTCCCATCAGGAAATTCGCCATGTCGAAGTCGTGAATCATCATGTCGCGAAACAGCCCGCCCGACACCTTAATATAGCTGACCGGCGGCGGAGCCGGGTCGAACGAGGTAATCGAAAGCAGTTCCGGCTTGCCGATTTCGCCGGCGTCCAATGCCGCCTTGACCCTTGCAAAATTCGGATCGAAGCGACGATTAAAGCCGATCATGACCGGAACACCAGTGGCCGAAGCCATCGCCAAGCATGCCTTGGCTCGCTGCAGCGAGAGATCCACCGGCTTTTCACAAAGCACGGCTTTGCCGGCCTTCGCGGCCTCCTCGATCAAATCGGAATGGGTATCAGTAGAGGTCGCGATCAGCACGGCATCGATCGAAGCGTCCTTGAGGATCGCCTCGGAACTCAGTGCCTTCGCATCGTAGAAGCTGGCAAGGGATCGCGCAGCCTCGTCGTTAACGTCCGCCACGGCGACCAGTTCGCTCCTGGCATGACCGGCAATATTAATGGCGTGCACACGGCCAATACGGCCGGCACCGAGCAATCCAATTCTCAGCACTATTATCCTCCCGAAAGCGGCCTCCCGCCGCCTTGAAACGGACTATCCTTACATTTGCTCGCGCGAGCAAGAAAAATCTGCTCCCGTGAGCAAAAAAGATGGGATAAATGAAAAAGGCGCTATCAATGGAGGCGAAACCAATACAAAACAGAGGCGGGAGATCGGAATGCCGAACCAAAAGAGACCCCCTTTTGCCGAAAACGTCACGGCGGACGATGTCGCAATCGCTGCAGGCGTGTCGCGCTGGACGGTCAATCGCGCCTTCCGCAAAGATGCATCCATCTCGCCGAAAAGCCTCCAGAAGGTGATGGTTGCGGCAGAGCGTCTCGGCTATCTGCCTGATTTGCGTGCCGCAAGCCTCGCCTCGGACAGATCCAACCTGGTAGCGCTGCTGATCGACGACTTCGCCAATCCGCACAAGCTGGTCATGATGGAGCGCCTCACCCGTATCCTGCGGCGCGAGGGCTGGGACATCCTGCTGGTAAACACGCTGAACAGAGACGATGCTGGCCATGCGCTGCTGAACGCAAGCCAGCGGCGCGTCGACGCGGTAATCCTGATCGGCATCCAATTTGACGACGACGTACTGGAAACAGCGCTGCAGGCTCGCCGCTTCCGCAAGCTGATCGTCTTCGCCCGTAGTTCGGAGAACCCGGACACCATCTCGATCGCAGTCGATGATGTCGGAGCAATGACAGAACTGGCGCGTTACGTGCATCAACGCGGATACCGACGCCCTCTATTCGTTGCAGGCCCCCAAAGCCATTCGGCACATCTGCTCCGGAAAGAAACATTTCTCGAATACTGGGGGAAACATTTCTCGTTCCAACCCGAGTCGGTCACGGTTCCTGCCTATGATCCCGCGCTGGCCGCAACTATCGTGATGGAAACGTTAAGCCATCGGGGGCCATCAGACTTGCCGGATGTCATCGTTTGCGAGAATGACGCACTCGCAATGGGGGCAAGTGACGTTATCCGGCACAAGCTGGGACTGGAAATTCCCAAGGACATCGCCATTACAGGTTTTGACGACGTGCCCCAGGCGGACAATCCAAACTACCGCCTCACCACCTATCGGCAGCCCCTTACGGAAATGGTTGAATACCTCGTCAAAGTTTTGGCGGATCCGGAAGAGCGGGATCTCAATCGTCTTTTTACGGGAAGATTGATACCGCGACACAGCGCCTAGGACTAGCTTGAGAGTAAGGGGCCGCGAAGGTGCTGGCGGCTCATGCGGTTTTTCCTGGAACAGACGCAGCCCGTCATGGATCCACCTCTGATCAACGACCAGCTGGGTTAGGCGCCAAAACCTGTCTCGGCGTGTTCGTGAGCCGAACGCCTCCCCCTTTATCGACGACCACCGTTTCGCTGAAGCCCAGGCCTTGAGCTGTAGCATAAAGGTGAAACACCATCCCCTCCTCCAGCGGCCAGTCGGATGTGGGCAGTAGAGCCCGCGAAAAGTCGCTAGTGCGGGGCGTGCGGGTATAGAGACCGAGCGTATAGGCGGTGACGTTTTCGTAGGTCGGTCGGAGGCCCATGTCGACCGCACCTCGGCGCATGATCGCATCAACGTCTCGCGCCATGGCGCCCGGCTTCATCGCCATGATCTGCCGATCCTGCAGCTCGATCAGCTTTCCAGCCGTCGCGGTAAGTGCCGCGGAGGGAGCACCCACGACGACCGGCCGCATCATCCGCGCCCCATAGTTTCCGACGCGCGGGATGAGTTCGACATGTAGGACGTCGCCCTCCGTGATCGTTTCGGTCCTGAATGCGCCGTGCAGAAACTCGTGGTTGCCGGTGGCCTTGACGATCGGACCCACTTCCCCGGTATCGGCACCTTCACGAAGGAAGACCTGCGAGGCGATTGCCGCCGCATCGCGGGTGGTCATTCCCGGACGAGCCTGTCTTGCGATCTCGATCATCGCCTTGTCGGCGATTGCAGATGCCTGGCGGAGGATGGCAATCTCCTCCTCCGACTTGACCCAGCGCAGGCTGTCGCTGAGCCCCGGCATCGGGATGAACTTCGCATCCGGCAGCAGCGCCGAAAGCCGCATGAACGTTGCAGCGCTCATGCTGTAGGAATTGGTATCGAGGCCG
The DNA here is from genome assembly GCF_000732195.1 of Neorhizobium vignae. Classification (GTDB taxonomy): domain Bacteria; phylum Pseudomonadota; class Alphaproteobacteria; order Rhizobiales; family Rhizobiaceae; genus Neorhizobium; species Neorhizobium vignae. Next base: position 301,584 of record NZ_JNNU01000003.1, on the reverse strand, counting down.
ATGCGCGCACCGGCAAATCGGCGCTCGCGGATGCTTGCCGCGACGACCGCTTGTGCTTCGTCGGTATCGGCAAAACCGACCACGTCGGAAATCCAGCTCTTTTCCCGGCACGGCGCCTCGTCCAGCGCCCGCAGCGTGAACCAGGCATCGCCCTCGCGCGGTAAAAAGGCGGCGCGGTACATGGTTTCGGAGACGGTGTAGCCGGTCAGCCAAGCCAGCAGCTCGCCGCTGTCGACGAGCAGCAGATCGACGTCGGCTGATGCCATGGCGTCCCGGGCGCGTGCGATACGACTATCGAACTCCGCCCGGGAGAACATGATCAGGCAACCTCGCAGATATCGAGGATGGTCAGCATGTAGACGCGGATCATGTCGAGATAGTCGACGATGTCGACACGCTCGTCGGGCATGGTGTTGTAACGGCCGCCGGGGCCGCACACGATACCTTCCATGCCGAGCTCCTTGTAGAGATGGCCGGCATCGGTACCGTAGAAGCGGGTCGGCGTGATTGCGCCGGTCGGTTGTTTTTCGCCGCGCACGGCTTCATAGGCCGCGTTGATCGACTTGACGATGCGCGATTCCGGCGAGACCTCGAAGGGCGGCATCAGCGGGCGACCCTCGATCAATTCCGGAACCAGCTTGGCCTTGAGGCCGGGGAAGCGGCCTTCGAGGTCCACCAGTTCCTTTTCGAGATCGGCCAACACGCCCTCCTGCGTCTGCCCCGGCGCATAACGGCACGAACCCTTGAGGCGGACGAAATCAGCCACCTGTGGCGGACGCCATTCCTCAAGGCTGCGGCCGAGTGCACCATGGACGACGCCGACATGGCCGCGATTGATCGACCGGTGCACGTCACTCCTGGCGCCGCTGAAGGTCATGGCGTTGATGCGCGGGATGATGTCGCAAGCCGCCGCGATCGCATCGACAGACTCTTCGCGCTTGGAGAGATGGCGCGTGTCGCCGGTCAGTTCGATGACATAGCTGAGAGCCGCCGCATGCATGGTGACGGCGACGAGATCGCTCGGTTCGCTGTTGATGAAATAGTCCGCCTTGACGCCGTGTCTGATCGCCGCAAGCGTGCCGACGCCGCCCTGCAGTTCGCCGACCACGAAGGTCAGGATAACGTCGCCCTTGAGCTTGACACCGGCCTCGAGCAGCGTCTTGACCGCACAGAAATAGGCGGCATCGCCGGCCTTCATGTTCGACACGCCGATACCGTAGATGAACCTCTCATCGATGAGGCCGGCGTAGGGATCGACCGTCCAGCCTTCGGTCACCGGGTTGGTGTCTAGATGGCCGTTGAACAGGAGGCTCTTGCCGCCGCCGGTACCCTTGAGGCGTCCGATCGTGTTGAAGCGGCGGCCTTCGTCGAATGGCTGCAGTTCGGCTTCGACGCCGATCCTTTCCAGTTCGCCGGCCATGTAGCGCGCAAGTTCACGCTCGCCGTCGGTTTCCGAATGGCTCTTGTGCTGGACCATCTTCGACAGGAAATCGAGGCAGGCCTTTTCGTCGATCCGATCCACCAGGGACTTCGGGTCCATTGTCATGCTCCTTGATGCATTGTCATAGGTATTGGCCGGCCGCGCGCGGCACCGCACTGATCAGGCGGCGGGTATATTCGGCGCGATCCTGGCTATCGATGTCCGCTGCCGGTGCGATCTCGACGAGATTGCCGCGATACATCACGGCGATCCGGTGGGCGATCTGGCGGATAAGGTTGAGGTCGTGGGTAATGAACAGATAGGCGGTGCCACTGGCCTTCTGCAGTTCCAGCAGCAGCTGGACGATGGACGCCTGCACCGACACGTCGAGTGCGGAAGTAATCTCGTCGCAGATGACCAGTTTCGGCTTGGAGGCGAACGCACGGGCGATCGCCACCCGCTGTTTCTCGCCGCCCGACAGCTGATGCGGATACCGCTGGGCATGGGTGCGCGGCAGGCGCACCTGCTCCAGCATGTCGCCCACCTTCTGGTCGAGATGAGACGCGTCCCCGAACAGCTTTAGCGGCCGCGACAGGATCTCGCTGATCTTGTGGCGAGGATTGAGCGAGGCGTCGGGGTGCTGGAAGATGATCTGCACGTCCTTGCGATAGGCATTGTCCATGTCGCCAAGGTTCCTGATCTCGCGACCGTCGAACCAGATCTTGCCCTCGAAGCGGTTGAGACCGGTCATCGCCTTCGCCAGGGTCGACTTGCCGGAGCCGGATTCACCGACGATGCCAAGAATTTCGCCCGGATTGACGCTGAGGCTGATGGCATTGTTGCCGGCGACACGTTCCGTCTTACGACCGGTCAGCGCTGCCAGGAACGGCTTGCGGCCGAAGTGGACGCTGACGTTCTCGACCCGCACCAGCGGGTTGTTCGTTTCAACGACAGTGTCGTCGACCAGCCTATGGGCCGGGTCAGGAACCGCCGCGATCAGTTCGCGGGTATAGTCCTGCTGCGGATTGGCAAAGATATCGCGCACCGCGCCCTGCTCGACGATGTCGCCGCGACGTATGACCGCGACGCGGCTGGCCGTGCGCGACACCAGCGCCAGATCGTGGGAAATGTAGAGCGAGGCGACACCGGTCTCGGCCTGCAGTTCCACGAACAGGTCAAGGATCTGGCATGAGGTGATGACGTCGAGCGCCGTCGTCGGTTCGTCGAAGATGATGCATTCGGGATTGCACGCGAACGCCGATGCGATGACGACGCGCTGCTTCTCGCCGCCCGATGCCTCGTGCGGCATGCGGTTCATCATTGCTGCCGGCGTCTTCAGGCCGACGCGATCAAGCATCGCCTCGCCTTCCTTCCAGGCCTGCTGCCGTGTCAGTCCGCGGTGACGGACCAGCACCTCGGCGAGCTGGGTGCCGAGCGACAGGGTCGGGTTGAGCGACGTGCTCGGATCCTGGAAGACCATGCTGATGCGCCGGCCGCGAAAGGCCTCGATCTGGACATCGGTCTTTTCCAGCAGGTTCTCGCCGCTCAGCAGGATGCGGCCGCTCGGTTCGCGGGCGTTTTTGGGCAGATAGCGCATGATCGACCAGGCAAGCGAGGTCTTGCCGGAACCGGATTCACCCACCAGGCCGAGGATCTCGCCTCGGTGGACGGAGAGGTCGATATTCTTGAGCGCATGGAAGACGCCGGAGGCCGTGTCATAATCCAACGAGTAGTTCTCGATCGCGAGAACCGGAGTTTCTGGTTTTGTCGTCATGGTCGTGGCCTCAGGTTCGCGGATTGAGGGCATCGCGAAGACCGTCGCCCAGAAGGTTGAAGCCGACGGCGACGACGGCGATCGCCACGCTCGGCCAGATCAGGATACCGGCACTCAGGTGCATGTAGCGGCGCGCCTCCGAGACCATCAGGCCCCATTCGGCCGCCGGCGGCTGCGCGCCGAGACCGAGAAAACTGAGCGTTGCAAACAGCATGACTGCAAAGGACACGCGGATGGTCATCTCGACAATGATCGGCGCAATGACGTTCGGCAGCATTTCCCGCAGGATGATGTAGGCGGAGCTCTCCCCACGGGCGACCGCCGCGTTGACGTAATCCTGCTTGCGCACCGACAGCGCGACGCTGCGGGTGATGCGGGCCATGCCCGGCGCGAACGCGATGGCAACGGCGATCAGCGCGTTGACCGTGCTGGACCCGAGCAGGTTGACCACCAGAAGCGCAAACAGCAGGCTCGGGATCGACATGACGGCGTCGATGGTTCGCATGATCAACTCGTCAGCGCGACCGCCGAGGAAGGCGGAGGTGGTCCCGACGAAGGCGCCGAACAGCGTGCCGGCGATGGTTGCGAGCACGGCCATGACCACGGTGGCGCGGGCGCCGATCAGCAGGCGGCTGAAGATGTCGCGGCCGTATTGATCAGTTCCCAGCCAGTAGGCGGCGCTCGGCCCCTTGTATCGCGCCAGCGGTGCAAGAGTTTCCGGGTCGTGCGGCGCGAGCATTGGTCCGAGCAGCACGATCACCAGCACCAGCAGGACAAGGAACAGGCCGATCGCGCCCTGCGGCGTGCGCAGAAGGCGTTTGGTGAAATCAGTCATACTGGATCCTCTTGTCGAGCCAGGCATAGAGGATGTCGGCGATGAAATTGACGATCGAATAGGTGGCCGCCATGATCAGCACGCCGGCCTGGATGGCCGGCAGGTCACGCGCCTGGATCGCCACGATCAACTGGCGGCCGATGCCGGGAATGGCAAAGATCTCTTCGACGACGATGACGCCACCGAGCAGGTAACCCACATCGAGCGCAACTATGGTAATGGTCGGCAAGAGCGCATTGCGCAACGCATGGCGACGAAGGACTTGTCCGCGTGAAATTCCCTTCAGCCGGGCGGCGCGGATATAGTCGGTATGCAGCACGTCGACGAGTTCAGAGCGAACCATCCGCGAGACGTGGGCGATCAGGATCACCGAAATGACGCAGACCGGCAGGACCAGATGCGCAATGCCGCTGGCGAAATTCTCGGTGAGCGGCACATAGCCGGTCGGCGGCAACCATTTCATCAGGTCGGCAAAGACGAGGACGGCGATGGTTGCCGTGACGAATTCCGGAAGCGCCACGCCGGCATAGGAGATCAGGCTGACGACCATGTCGGCGATCTTGCCGCGACGGACGGCGGCGATGATGCCGAGCGGAATGGCGAGAACCAGCATCAGGCCGATCGACAGGAGGGCCAAAAGCAGCGAACGGCCGAGCGCCTCGAACATCACGGGGCCGACAGGCTGGCCGGTGCGCAGCGAGGTTCCGAGATCGCCCTGCAGCACGTGGCCGAGCCAAATTGCATATTGCTGCCACACCGGAGCGTTGAGCCCCATGTTTTCCCGCAGTGCAGCGAGGGCGTCTTGGGTCGCATTCTCACCCAGCATCATGACGGCGGCATCGGCCGGCAGGATCTGGGTGATGGCGAAGACGATGAGCGATACGATGAAGAGCGTATAGACGATCATCACCAGCCGCTTGGCTACATAGTTCGGGGACACGGTCGTGTTCCTTGTTCCACCAGCCGGACGCTCAAGGAGCGCCCGGCATTGTTCGGGATCAGCCGCGCTTGGGCGCCTTGTCGGTCAGGGAAGCGTAGTCGAGGCGGAAGACCGAGGCGCGCGGATGCGCCTGGTAACCGCTGACCCAGCTACGCTTGGCCGACAATACGTCGAAGAAGGACGGGATGATCGAGGGCACTTCCTCGTTCATCAGTTCCTGGGCCTTGGTATAAAGCTCGGTACGCTTGGCGGCGTCGATCGTGCCGCGGGCTTCGGCGACCAGGGCGTCGAAGGCCTTGTTGTTCCAGCGCGTCTCGTTCCAGGAGGCATCCGAAGTATAGAGAAGCTTGAAGATGCCGTCCGGGGTCGGCTGCATGTTGTAGAAGCCGACGTAGAAACTGCCCTTCTTCCACACCTGCTCCAGATAGGTGGCATGCGGCATCGTCTGGACGTTGATGGTAATGCCGGCTTCCTTGGCCATTTCCTTGAGGGCGACGGCAAGCTGCGTGCGCACGGCCGGGCGGTCGGAGGCGATGAGCGTCGCTTGCAGGCCATTCGGGAAACCGGCTTCCGCGAGCAGCTTCTTGGCTTCCGCGATATTCTTTTGGCGCTGTTTGGCAGCCTTGAAGAACTGGTAGGACGGGTTCAGCGGCGTGTCGTTGCCCGGCGTGCCGAAACCTTCGGTAACGAAGTTGACCATCGCCTCGCGATCGACCGTGAGCGCGATCGCACGGCGGACGCGCGCATCGTTGAACGGTGCCGTGTCGCAACCGAAGTTGATGTTGCAGAACTGGCCGGACGGCGTGCGCAGGACCTCGACGCCGTCATTGCCGTCAAGCCGGAGGTATTCGGTCGGCTGCAGCGTCGAGATGATGTCGACATTGCCGGCGATCATCGCCGAGCCTTCGGCAGAGATATCCGGGAATACCTGGACCTCGATACGATCGAGATAAGGGCGAGCCGGGTCGTAATAGTTCGGGTTGCGTTCGACGACGATCAGACGGTCAGGCTCGTAGGAAACCAGCTTGAACGGGCCGGTGCCGACAGCCTTGGTGGAAAGGCTCTTGAGGTCGCCGGTGGCGATCGAAGCCGGAATGATGCGAGCGTTGGTGTAGGCCATTGCGACCGGCAAGTCGGCATAGGCGCCGGAGAGCTTGAACAGCACGGTCGTATCGTCGACGGCGACGATGTCGGAGATCGGGCCGACATTGTTGCGGCCGGGCGACGCGGTTGCCGGATTAAGGATTGCCTTGAAGGTGGCGACGACGTCCTTTGCCGTGAACGGCGAGCCGTCATGGAAGGTCACGCCCTTGCGCAGCTTGAACGTCCATTCGGTCAGGCCGTCATTGGGCGTCCAGCTTTCGGCCAGGTCGGGCTCGACCGACATGTCGACTTTCAGGCGTGTCAAATTGCTATAGAGCAGCTCGGTAACCAGATATTCCGGGTTGACGCGCGTCAAAAGCGGATGGATGACGCTTGCGGCCTGGTCGACCGAGATACGCAGCGTGCCGCCCTTGGCGGACTTTGCGGTCTGCGCCAGGCCAAGCGCTGGTGCAGCAAAGACGGCGGCGGTGCCGGCGAGGAAGAGGCGACGTTTCATTTCCAGCATTTTTCAGTTCCCTTATGGTTCAGGCGCGGTTTTCAGGAATGGCTTCGGCGGCAAAGTCCGCCGCGAGATAGGCCAGTATGCTTTTCGCCAAGGCGATGATGTCCTGGCGGGTGGTATGCTCTTCGGGACTGTGGATGCAGCTTTCCGGGCGGCCGAGCCCGCCCAGCAGCACCTCCTGTGCGAAGCCCGACTTCTGCACGTAGCCAAAGTCGGAACAGCTCGCGGCGCCCCATTTTTGAAAGTCTTCCGGCTTGTAGCCGAAACCCAGCGACAGCGCCTTTTGCCAGCGTGGCCAATGGGGACCTTCCGGATCGTCCGTCGGGATGAGATGGCCGACTAAGTCCGCTTCGAGCCCCAGCCCTGTGCCGGCGACGCTGTCGCGGATCAGGCTTTCGATCTCTGCGCGCGCGTCCTCATAGTTTTCTTCCGGCGCGTAACGCCGGCTCACGAGAATCTTGATCTCCGCCGGCACCTGCCCGCCGGCGGTACCGCCGTTGACGGCCGAAATCGACAGCTGCGGTCGCAGCGGACCTGTGGTGTGCGGCGGCGGCGGCAGCGCGGATGCCCGGCTGGCGACACCCGGCTTCAATGCCATCAAGGCATTCAGCAAGGGCAAGGCGCCTTCGATAGCATTGATGCCGGCGCCGGTGCGATTGCCTTCGCCCGCATGAACGGCGTGCCCCCTGATCGTCACCTGCAGATGGAAGACACCGAAGCAACCCGCCCAGATGCGCGGCGCCGCGGACCCGTTGAAATTGAGGATATGACCTTTCAACATGCCCTGCTCCGCCAGATAGCGAATGCCGGGATACAGGCCCCCTTCCTCGTCGGTGCAGAGGAGCAGCATCGGATCGTAGTACAGAGGCAGGCCGCATTTTTTGGCGGCCCGCAACGCCAGCAGGGTTGCTGCGATAGTGCCCTTCATATCCGCTGCGCCCAGCCCGAACAGATCGTCACCCTCAACCGTCAGCTTCAAAGGATCGCGCGCCCAGCCAGGCGCGGCCGGGACCGTATCGACGTGATAATAAAGACCGCAGACGGGCTTTCCCGTTTCGCGGGTAGCAATGAGGTTGGTCCGCTCGCCGGATGCCGGTCCACCGGGCACGTACCAAAGATCACGAGGCACGACGACCCGCTCGAACTCAAACCCCAAGGGCGAAAGGAGTTCGCCCATCAGATCGGCAAAAGCGTCATAACCCAGACCCGGCGGGAATGAGGTGTCAACTTCGATCATCCGGGCCAGATCATGGACAGCAACCTCGACATCCTGCTCAATCGCTGCCATGGCAGATCCAAGGATCTGTTGCGAAGAAGCTGGCGGCGGCGTGTTCATGGCAGTGTCCCCGGTCCCCGTCGCGCCAGCCTCCCCAGCTTGCGCTTTAATATAAACTATATAGTAATACTGCGTAGATCGATACCCTGAGTCAACTCCAAAGAAGAGGCAAATCATTGCCGGAACTGCCCAATAATTCATCAGGAGCGATCAAGCTGACGGAATTGTCGTTGCCGCTCTATGAAGTCGTCAAACGACAGATCACCGAAGCGATCATGCTCGGCAAACTGGAACCGGGTTCGGTTCTGCCGAGCGAAGTGGCGCTGTCGCAAACCTACGGCGTGGCGGTGGGCACGATCCGGCGGGCGCTGATGGATCTCACCAATGACGGCCTTCTCAGCCGCCGTCGCAAGACTGGCACCGTCGTGACCGGCCGCAAGCCGCAGCACAGCCTGCGACTGTTTTTTCAGTATTTTCGACTGCACGGGCTGGATGGCTCGCTCAGCAAATCGGTCACGAAGGTGACATCGCTCGACCGAAGCGTTGCTTGCGCGGCCGATGCGCGAAAACTTCAGATCGACGAAGGATCGCCGATCGTCACCTTCCACCGGGTACGTTACATCGATGAGCGGCCGATCATGCACGAGACGCTGACCCTGTCTTGCGAACGGGTTCCGGACTTCCCGGAAAGGCCGGAGGAAATCCCTCAGCTCTTCTACCTGCACCTGCTGGAAAACTATGGGATCCGCATCTCGGCCATACGCGAGCAGATCGGCGCCGACCTTGCGACCGAGCCCGATGCCCATTGGCTGGACCTGAGCCCGCCAGCAGCGGTCCTAACGATCGATGAAGTGGCCTATGACCAGATGGCCGTACCGGTTTTGATTTCAGCGCACCGGGCAACCACCGCCAACCACCGCTATGTCAACGAGGTGCAGTGAGGCGATGTCTTCGCAGTTCAACTGACTGACTCAGAAAGGCTTTTCAGCCTTGTCGGTGCGATCGAGGCTCACGGCGACCTCTCGAGGTCTCCCGCGCGGAGGCCCCCTTCGAGACCTTGCGCCGGAGCATCGCCGAACGATCCCCGCTCGTCTCGAGGACATCGCGCCTGATCGGGTCACAGATAGGGAAACTCCCAGCTCCTGCCCGGTACCACATTCTCTGCCACGGTCGTGCCATCGATCAAAAACGCAAAGGAACAAACCGAGAGAACTTCCGTTGGGTCTAGCCACCGTAAAACGGAGAATGACGAATGCGGTTCGTTCCCACGCTTGTTCACGGCGTGATCGATTACATTGTTGGTCTTATCGCCATCGCATTGCCTTTCATGCTGGTCTTGCCATCGCTGCTCGACTTCCCGCCGGATTTCCGGTGGCCCAGCTATCTCGTCGGCGTAGCCGCACTCTTCCTTGCAGCAACCACGGAAATCCGTGCGAGCGGGACAGCTGGGCAAAATGACAACAAGGAGATTATCACATGAAGGCACTTTGCTGGCACGGCAAGGGCGATATCCGCTGCGACACGGTTCCTGAACCGACGATCGAGGACGGCCGAGACGTCATCATCAAGATGACCGCTTGCGCCATCTGCGGATCCGACCTGCATCTTATGGATGGCTATATTCCCTTCATGGAAAAAGGCGACATTCTTGGACACGAGTTCATGGGGGAAGTGGTTGAGGTTGGACGCGATAACAAGAAGCTGAAGGTCGGGGATAGAGTGGTCGTCCCCTTCACCATCTGCTGTGGCGATTGCCAGCAATGCCTGAAAGGCAACTGGTCGGTCTGTGAGCGGACGAACCGGAATGCCGACAACGCCACCAAGGCCTTCGGATATCCGACCGCAGGTCTGTTTGGATATTCTCACCTGACCGGGGCCTATGCCGGCGGCCAGGCGGAGTATGTCCGTGTGCCTTACGCCGACGTCTCGCCGATCGTCGTCCCGAACGGCATGAGCGACGAACAGGCGCTGTTTCTCGGCGATATCTTCCCGACAGGCTGGATGGCGGCTGCCAATTGCGAGATCGAACCTTCCGACATCGTGGCGATCTGGGGCTGCGGCCCCGTTGGCCAGTTCTGCATCAAGAGCGCGCTGATGCAGGGAGCGGCGCGTGTCATCGCGATCGACAACGTGCCCGAGCGCCTCGCCTTGGCACAACAGGCGGGCGCAGAAATCATCAACTTCGCCGATGAAGACGCGACCATTCTCGAGCGGATCAAGGAAATGACAGGCGGTCACGGCGCAGACAAGTGCATCGATGCGGTCGGAGCCGAGTCCCATGCCACCGCGTCGTTCGATGCAATCATCGACAAAGTCAAGGCTGCGACGCTTCTGGGCACAGACCGACCTCACGCCCTGCGCGCCGCCATCATGGCTTGCCGTCCGGGCGGGATCGTGTCGGTCCCCGGCGTCTACGGTGGCTTCCTCGACAAGGTCCCGTTCGGGGCGGCCATGAACAAGGGGTTGACGATCCGAACCGGGCAGACCCACGTCAACCGCTATTCTCTGGATCTCCTGCGACGCATCGAAGAAGGCGAGATCGACCCGAGCTTCATTATCACCCACCGGGCAAGGCTCGAGGACGGCCCTGCCCTTTACGAAACCTTTCGCGACAAGAAAGACAACTGCATCAAGGTAGTGCTGACCGCATGATCGAGCTCGATGATGTATGACTGTCTCGTGATCGGCGGTGGACCAGCCGGTCTTACCGCCGCCATCTACCTGGCGCGGTTCCACCTGAGCGTGATCGTGGTGGATCACGGCCAGGGGCGCGCTGCATCCATCCCTATTACTCACAATCATGCAGGTTTTCCGGAGGGGATACCTGGGCACGATCTTGTCCGGCGGATGCGGCTCCAGGCCGAACGGTATGGGGCACAGCTTCGCATCGCGGAGGTGACATCCCTGAAAAGCAACGGTGACAGCTTTATCGCGACGGCAAACGATGACCCTATCATCGCGCGAGCCGTACTGCTGGCCACTGGCGTCGTAAATCACAGACCGCCGATGTCTGACGAACTACACGCCGATGCGCTGGCGAAAGGGCTGATCCGATACTGCCCGGTCTGCGATGGTTTCGAGATTACCGATAAGCACATCGGTGTTCTCGGAACCGGGGAACGCGCATTCAACGAGGCCCTGTTCCTGAGGAGTTTTACCTCCCGCATAACCCTGATCGCGCCGGAAGGCGCCCACGACCTGACTGGGGAACAGTTGCTCACGTTGGCGCGATACCGAGTAGAAGTCTTTGCAGGCCCGGTCGCTGGGATCGAGTTGGACGATGACAAGATCACCCTCATATTGACTGACCGCGTTTTGACCTTCGCCTCAATCTACGCGGCGCTGGGATCCGACGTGCGGTCGGAACTTGCAGCAGCCCTTGGAGTGACGCGGACCGCTGCGGGATGCGTCGAGGTCGACCGGCACCAAAGAACTACTGTCACTGGGCTCTATGCGGCTGGCGATGTCGTACTGGGTCTCGACCAGATCAGCAGCGCCATGGGCCAGGCTTCAGTCGCCGCCACCACCATCCGTAATGATTTATGCGAGCAGCGGATCATTCTGCGCAGCTGACGATCCACACTAAGGCTGATCAAATCTGCGCCGAGGCTTCGCAGGAGATGGTGCCGACTGGTCAAAGCCACAGCGGACACTACATAGCGGCCGCAACGAGGTCATTTGGTATACGGCATGCGAACGATATTGGCAGAAGGCGAAACGTGCTGGCGCATCAGCCGTGCCGACCGGCTGTCGGTGATCGTCGACGCCGCGGATTTCTTCCGGCTTGCCCGGCAAGCCATGCTGAAGGCACGCGAATCGATCCTGTTGATCGGATGGGATTTCGACACCCGTATCGATCTTGTTCCCGGTAAACACGAAGACGGGCCGCCAGACAAGCTCGGAAGTTTCCTGAACTGGCTCGCCAAACGGAACGATCAGCTCACTATCCGTATCCTCAAGTGGGACATGGGCCTGCTTTCGTCGGCCGTGCGCGGAGAGACGCCGCTTTACATGTTCGGCTGGATGTTTTCCAAGCGCGTGCACCTAAAGCTGGACAGCGCGCATCCTCTAGCGTCCGCGCACCACATGAAGCTCCTTGTCATCGACGACCAGGTCGCATTCTGCGGCGGTATCGACATGACCGTCGGGCGGTGGGATACGCCCGATCACCTGGAAAAGGACAAGCGTCGCCGCTCGCCGATGGGATTTGCCCAGAACCCTTGGCATGACGCGACAACATGCTTCTCCGGCGACGCGGCAGCAACACTTGCCGAACTGGCGCGGTCACGCTGGCAGACTGCAACGGACGAAACGCTTGAGCGGGTTAAGACGTGCTCAGATGCATGGCCGGACGATCTCGAAGTGGATTTCCGCAACATCGATATCGGCATAGCGCGCACATTGCCGGAATACGAAGGTCGCAAGCAGACCGTCGAAATCGAAACGGCCACGCTCGCTATCATCAAGAACGCAGAGCGGACGCTCTATATCGAAAGCCAGTATTTTGCGTCGCGTCGCGTTGCGGAAGCAATCGCCGAACGGCTCAAAGAAGCGGATGGCCCCGAGGTCATCGTGGTCAACCCGCAAGGCGCGAATGGCTGGCTTGAAGCCAAGACGATGGACTCCGCTCGAATCCGGCTGATGAGCCTGGTCCGGACGGCCGACATGTACGATCGTTTCCGTCTGCTTTATCCTGTCAACGCTGCCGGGACAGCGATTTACGTGCATGCCAAAATCATGATCGCCGATGACAGGGTTCTGAAACTTGGATCGGCCAATCTCAACAATCGTTCGATGGGCTATGACACCGAATGTGACATCATCATCGAAGCTGGCCCCGATCAGGAGAATGTCTCCGCTAAAATCACCGAGCAGCGGAATGCGCTTGTGGGCGAACACCTTGGACGGAGCGGGTCCGACGTGGGGGCCGCCGTAGACAAGCATGGTTCCCTGCGGAGGGCGATCGAGGCCCTCACCGCGGAGTCGGGGCGTAGGCTCCTCGCCGTGCCCATGCGGAAGCTGTCCGCGGACGAGGAGATGCTGGCCGAATCTGACATGGCGGATCCCGAACGACCTTCCGGCGTCAGGTACAGAGCCTCTGACTTTCTCAAGCATCATTTTTATCGGCGGCAATCGTAAGTCGCCTGGCCACAGAACCGGTCAACTTTGTACCGCGCTGGCTCTGCGCAAAACATGCCGGAAAAGCGACGCCTCTCGAAGAATTGCAAAATCGATGAATGCGATTATAGGTAGAATCCGCCAGATACAAAAACTAAAAGTTGACGCGCGTTGGCAATAAGCCTATTGATGCAGCTGTCGATATTTGCTTGCTGAGCTTTGGTTACTGCGCGATTGGCACCGCGCCCTGAACGAACCTTCCTTTCAAAAATCGTTATCGCCATCCGTAGCGCTTCCCGCGCCACGGTCTTCCTATATTGCTATGAAAAGGGTTCATCATGACCACTGGCACAGTTAAATGGTTCAATTCCACCAAGGGCTTCGGCTTCATTCAGCCTGACGACGGCGGCACTGACGCTTTTGTCCATATCTCTGCCGTCGAGCGCGCCGGTATGCGCGAAATTGTCGAAGGCCAGAAGATCGGCTACGAGTTGGAGCGCGACAACAAGTCGGGCAAGATGTCTGCCTGCAATCTGCAGGCCGTATAACCGGTACCTGCTTTCCTTTGACCACGGATGTACTGGCACTGTCGAAAGCAAACTACCAATCGAGGTCAGGTATCATGCCTGGCCTTTTTTTATGGCTGATCAAAATGATCGATCCATATCGATTGCTGATCGCGGTTGGCAATTATCGGAGATCCTATGAAAGAGCACGCCAACGAACTGCAAGCGATCAATACGGCCTGGCAGATCGCGATCCAGGAAATCCTGAGAATGGTTGTCCGGGATCTTTACAAGTCAGGGGACGAGGCTTCGTTTCACGCGCATATCAAACGTGTAGAAGAGGCCGCGGTGGACAGCATTTACACAGGGCTGATGCTACGGGGTACCGACGAGTGGACCGAAGTTCTCGTCAAGGAGAAGGCGAGTAATTTCGTCACAACGCTTCTGACATCGTTCACCTACGACAGGATCTAACACACCCGGCCGATGCTTCACGGCCCCCAGCCAGATGCAAGTCTAGAGATGGCCGGGAAGGCAGTGGCGTTGCGCGGCGTCAGCATCGCTCCGGCCTGCCGCATAACTTTTGCATTTGATGGCTTTACCGCGCAGCCGCAACTCGTCTATGTCGATAGAAACCGCCTCGTCGCATACCGTCCTTCGCGGTTTAATTGATGTCGACTTCAGTCACATCCATATGTCTGCACAGTGCGCTGCTCTCGTCTCTTTTTCTCAGGCCAACCAACTATTCGTCTCGGTCATGAGAGGAATACTCGACTGGCTTCCCGGACGGGAGCAGGCAATTGCGGCGGCCGTTGCGGCCCGTCGCATTGCTGCGTCGAGCGAAAGACCTCGATCGAGAGCCGAAGCCAGTACGCCCACAAAGCAGTCGCCGGCTGCAGTCGTATCCACGGCATCCACGGGCAGCGCCGGTACCCTTACCTCCTCGCTATTCACGAACGCCTCGGGCCCCTCTCCACCCATGGTGCGTAAGACCCCGGTGTTGAGAGCCCCAGGTCAAACTAACCGCCAGATCATCGGTGCCCGCCGACCTCAGATGCGGCGGGCCGCTTGATCGCGAGAGAATGCGCCGCGCGGGATGTCATCCAGGAAGTCCCGTCGCATCGACGATGCGCTTTGGCAACGAGTGAAAATGCGCCAGGAAAATTTGCGCGCCGGCTAGTACGGAGCCTTGTGCCCGTTCGGACAGACGACGCCCTTAAGCTAGTCCGCGCACGTGCTGAGGATTGGTATCATCAACTTCACATGAGCATCGATCCGCTCAAGAACTTTTGCCGGAACGACCTCACGCTCCGGCAGCGACCACCAAAGCTGGTTGACGCGTTCAACGGTATCGACCACCGCTTTGAGCACCGCCGCTTCCGGCAAACGTGCACGATTGGCGAAGACTTTCCATCGCTGTGCATTCATCGCCATGAAGGCGCGCTCGCCGGCGAGCGACAGCGCCATGGCATCCGCCGGGATGTAGGGAATGGTCGAGAGCACATCGTAAACAGGAGCGAGCTCGGGTTTGTCGCCCGCGCCAGGATAGGTCAGAGACCAGTTCTTGAGATGCATGTCGCCATTGCCGGTGATGGCGGCCAACGCCAGTCGGCGGACAAATTCAATCGGGGCCGCCGACGATACAGCGATGCCGAGAGCAGCGGCGATATCGTGATAGGCTGCGCCCTCGTATTTGCGTGAGGGATAGATGCCAAACACCTGAGCGAAATCCTCGATATGAATTCGTTCGGCACCAGCGCCACGATCGAAACGTTTGACCAGCAAGACTTTGCCGTCCGATAGCGTCTCAAACTCCGCCGGGATCCCTTCGAACTCCGACTGTTCGACAAGTTCACGTTCCGGCACGTCCATGCCGATTGCTTCGGCCAAAGCGAGATTGGCATATTCGTTCTCCGAGACGCCGGGAAACGAAGTCGACGGAAACTTGGCAATATAGGATCCTTGCTCATCGCCCAGTGGCACCGTCATACCGCCGCCCTTGCCCGTGTTCTTGATGACGGAAAGCTTCATCTGTACGCCAGCGAGCGAAAACCGGGCCTTCGATTTCAGAGGTGATGGATCGTCAACGCGAGCAACGGTTCCTGCGCTTGGCACAACGCGGACGGCACCTGGCAGATCCGACCCGAGTGCAACCAGCAGATCAAAGTCGTTTCCGGGGCGAACACCGCCGGCATGGTGCTTTTCCATCGCCTCGCGCAGCTTGTCCTCGGGAAGAAGATTGGCAAAGAATGCAGGCAACGCCCTGGCAACAGGCTTGGGGTCTTTGCGCAGACCTCCGGTTGCCGCACGGAAAGACAAGCTCAACACGGGAAAGCCGCCCGTTGCGCGATAGCTGTCCTCGAAGCTGAATGCGTTGAAGTCACCAGGCGTTCTGACGATCGTGCCGACCTTCCAATCGTTCAGCAGCACTTCAAGTGACGATATGGATCTCGGATCGAGAGGAGCCTCAGGCATTTGCATCACCGTCGGCGCTGACCACGAACGCAGGAAGGTCGTCTTCAGCACCATCGGGCTGCAGCAGGGCATCAACCGCCGGGACCATAGCCTGCGGGATGAGCATAAGTTCAAGACCGAGTGCCCGCGAAATATTGATCAAGGTCGTTGTGCGAGCAGCCGCGCTTCCAGCCTCGATTTCGCGATAGCGAGGACGTGATATGCCTGCCAAATCGGCAACTTGCCCTTGAGTAAACCCCAAGTTTTTGCGTGCCGTCTTCAACAGCCGGCCGATCGCACGCAAAGCCTCTGACTCAGCAACCATTTGATCTCTAAACCTATCATCACGCATTAGATGTTACGTTCACATATCTCTTCTCCTTCCAGAAAGTCAATACAATTGATCTATTTACAGATCATAGTATAGATTATGATCTGTTTAGGTGCCAATTTTAGAAAAGTAAATGCGCACTGCGGCGTCGAGTGCGACCCCCAATTTATCTTTCGATGGTGATCTCAGGTTAGCTCGATCAAGTAAGCTTTCGGCATGCTGTTTGGATCAGGCCGCCGTGGCGGTGACCGCGTTCCAATGTGCCATCGCCGTGAGGCGATGCAGATGAACAGCGATGGCAGAGTGGTTTTCATCGGGTTTGCCCCAACAACCCGACTGTACCGAAAAACACTGACGTTCCCGCTACTCTCCCACACCACGCTGACGGACACGATCGCTGAGTCTCGGCTCGGTCTTGTCGCGCGCGGTTCCCAGCCGCAATGGTGTACCCGCAAATGCTTCCAAGAATGATGCCAGCCCCGCAACCGTCGCTTCTAGAATCAGAGCGCCATTTTCAACTGTGGCCTTTGCCGGGTCTCCGAAGTATCCGCAGTCATCAGCCTGGAAAATCGGTGGCCAACCTGCCCCGAACGCTGTTATGGGATCATCCATATGACCCGTTGCGATCCAGGGCTGAATCAGACGCGCGGGAAGACCTTCGATCGCCGACCGTACCCGTTCCTGCGCTTCGGGAAAAGTCAATGCCATCGTCAGCGCAGCTTCCTGTTCACAAGCATGGCCGGTTCGCGGAAGGCTTCCTTTCAGGAGGGGCAGCCAGTCCTTTTCGCCCGGCGCGAAATAGTCGACCATGCCGATAGCATATCCATCGGTCACCATCTGGGCGCAAAGCGAGCGCAACGGAGCCGAGTTGCCTCCATGACCGTTGACGAAAACCACGCGGGGAAATCCGGAATCGAGAATGGATCGCGCGGTATCGGCGAGAACCGCAAGATAGGTTTCCAGCCGCAGGCTGATCGTGCCGGGATGGCTCAGGTGGTGCGGTGAAAAGCCTACCGGGACGGCGGGAGCCACGACAATCTCCAAGCCGACAACACGATTGGCCGCGAGTTCGGCGACGGCCGAAGCCAGCAGCGTATCGGTCTCGACGGGAAGAAAGTCCCCATGCTGCTCGATCGCCCCGGTCGGCACGATGACGAGAGCGCCGGCATCCCGCTTGGCCGCCAGTTCGGCACGGGTCATTTCGGCCCAGATGAGTGAAGACGGCGCAAAATGCCGGGGTGCAATGCTTGTCATGTCCGGTACCTCCTGGCTGGAACGACGGGCGACGGCTTCGCGTCACCGCCCGTAGCGCAATTACATGTCGCCAGCCTCTTTCGACGGGTTGGCGCAGACGGCGATCACGAGTCCGGCCTCGCCGATGATATGGCGGTAACGGTAGTTCCTGGGCAGATACATCGCATCGCCCGGTTTGAAGATGTGCTCCTCGCCGGTTTCCTCGACGATCTGTTTGGACCAGCCATGCAGACAATAGAGGATCACTTCATGCACCCCGTCGCCTTCTACCATCGTATCGAAGTGCGGCATGTAGGTGGTGATATGAAAGGAGATCGACGAGCCGTGAAGCTTCTTGGTGATCAGCCGATGGCTGAATTCCTGCCCCTGGTGCACCCAGGTCAGCGCCACCTCTTCCTGACGCGACCACTTGATCTTGCCGCCGACGGTCTCTTCGCTCATGTCATAGCTCCTTGTTTACAGCAATTGATGCGATCTATCGGAATCGTGCCTCGAAAGCGTCGCGCACTTCCCAGACCGGAAGAATGAGATGTGGCCCAAGTCCGGAAACGCGGCCGAACGAGATCGGGCGTGGTGCCGTCAGCGGCAGCGTCAGATCGGCGTCCGCGATCCTTCCGGCCAGCCAGGGGCCGATCTCGCGCCCGAGCGCCGTCGTCAATGCCACACCGCGGCCGTTGCAGCCGATCGCCGCATCGAGACCGGGCTTCAGCCGCATCATTCGCGGCAGGAAATCCAGAGTCCCTGCAATGACCCCGGTCCACGAATATTCGACTCTGATTTCCGGGAGATCCGGGACTATGCGGCGGAGACGATTTGCAAAAAGCCTGCGGGCCAGTGCCATTCGTCCGGGCAGCGGCGGCACCATACCCCCGGTCACCAGCCGGCCGTCCGGAGACCAGCGCAATGCGAAAGTGTGACGGCGCGTATCGGCAACCGGCGCCATGTCCGGCAAAAGTGTTGCGCTCAGAGATTGCGGCAGTATTTGGGTTGCGATCTGGAAGACACGGGCGGGAATGATCGATGCGCGCAGCTCCGGCAGCAGGTTGCCGATCAGCGCATTGGTGGTCATGAGCACACGGCGGGCGCGGACTTCTCCTCCCGCGGTCCGAACGCGCCAACCTTGCCCATCGGCTTCAATGCTCGTCACCGGACTGTCCCCGAACAATCGCACTCCCGCCAATATGGCAGCGCGCGCAAGCCCGTGCGCGTAGGAGAGCGGCGTGATCTGCCCGCCGGAGGCCACCCTTATTCCTCCATGCAGCGACGGAAGTCCCGTACGCTTGAGCATGGCATCGCGATCGAGCCATTCGGTATCGACGCCGGCGGCCAGCAGCCGTGGCATGCGGCCGTGAAGCACTTCTTCGGCCGCGCGTGAATGTGCGGGTTGCAACCAGCCATTCTGAACGGCATCACAGTCAATTTCGTGACGTCCGATCAGATCGAACACCGCCCTGCCGGAGCCCGCGACCAGTTTCAGCAGACGCCCGGCGTGATCGGCACCAAGAGCCGTCACCACCTCGGCAGGTCCGAGCGACGTCTTGAGGCTGGGAACCACGAAGCCGGTATTGCGCCCGGAAGCACCAAAGCCCGGCTGATGACTTTCGAGCAGAACCACGTCGACACCCACCTCGGCGGCATGCAGAGCGGAGGAGAGACCCAGGAAGCCCGCTCCCACCACCACCACATCGGCAGTGATCGCTTCGGTCAGTTTCGCGAATATGGGCGCGGAGGGCGTTATCGCCTCCCACAATGATCCGACTTCCATCATCATTTCCTGTCTACGCACCATTTCGGCGGACGGCGTTCCCTTGATTTTTCGTAGCTACTGTCCGCGCCCTACAGGTTGATCAGATCGTATCCCCGCCCCGCCGCCAGGGCCTGGAACAGTCCCTGGCGGGTTTGCTCGTTATGGCGAATCATGATCTCCCGCGCCGCCGTCTGGTCACGGCGGGCCAGGGTTTCCACTATCTGATGGTGCGAGACGTTGGTCTCGTTATTCACGTCCCGCAATTGGGCGCCCAGATAGAAGAAACGTTCAAGCGCATCAATCTGATGGGTCAGCAGCTGGACGAGCCTTCCATTGCCGGTCGCTTCCGCAATCGCCAGATGGAATTCCCGGTTGGACCTGATGAACGTAGCGAGGCTGAGCTGTTCGCCTTGATTATAGGTGGCATCCGCGAGGGAGTTCAGACGATCTATCTGCTCCCCCGTCAACCGGGTACAGGCGAATTCGGCGGCTCCGGCTTCCAGAATGGTTCGCACGTCGAACAGTTCGTCCATGTCCGCAAACGTGATCGGCGTGACCTGGTAGCCGCGGCGCGGAAAAGATCTGACCAGCCCCTCCTGCCGCAAGGCGGCCAACGCTTCGCGGGCCGGCGTCTTGGATATATTGAAGCGCTCCGCGATTTCAGCTTCGTTCAGTTCCTGACCCGGACGGATTGCGCATGTCAGAATCTGGGTTCGTAGCGCATCGTGAACCTGTTCCGTCAGCGATGCCGGCTTTGCCGGCTGCACCACCCGGCGCTTCTTTCTGATTGCTGTTACCTCAGCCATGGGCACTCCTATCTGTAAGTCGGCATTTCAGCCCGCAACCCGGTGGTCGCTCCAGCAGATATGCATGTACAAAGCGCAACCGAAAGACGGCGTTTTTACCCCATGGCCAATTCCGCATGGCTTACCCCTGACTATCCTTCGCGAGACAGAAAAGCGCGGAAGTAATCCGGCGCTTCATCGCCAAAAGCCTGATCACGCGGCAGATCCATCAACAGGCGACCACGTTCCATGTAGGCGATGCGGTCGGCGATTCGCCGGGCAAAGCCGATCTCGTGCGTCACGATTACCATCGTCAAACCTTGCCCGGCCAGATCCGCCATCACGCCCAGGACACCCCCGATGGATTCCGGGTCCAGAGCGGATGTCGGTTCATCGAAGAGCAGGGCATCGGGCTTCATCGACAATGCCCGCGCAATGGCGACGCGCTGGCGCTGTCCGCCGGACAGTTCCACGGGATAGGAGTGCAGCTTGTCCCTGAGCCCGACCTTGTCGAGCAGTCCGTCCGCGGCAGCCAGCGCCTCCATCTTCGGAATGCCGAGCAGCCTGCGCGGGCCCAAGGCGACGTTCTGTCGTGCCGTCATCGTGGGAAACAGCGCGAAACTCTGGAACACCATGCCAAGGCGACGGCGACGCTTGTCCAGCATGCGCTCCGGGCGAGCGACACGACGGGCCGCATCGACCCATGGCAGGCTTTCGCCCGTCAGCAGGACATCGCCGCTATCTGCAGGCTCGATCCAGTTCAGCGCGCGCAGCAATGTACTTTTTCCCGACCCCGACGGGCCGAGGACCACCACGACTTCACCCTTGCCGACAGCCAGCGAGACATCGTCGAGTCCCTTGATCGGCCCGAAGCTGCGGGTGAGGTTGCGCGCCTCGATCACCGGATTGAGACGCGAAGGCGCCTCTGGACCCAAGTCCTCCCTGACCACGGTGCGCTCGACCACCGGCGGCGGCGCAGACACATGGCTGGAGGTCTTCAGCGCCACTGCTCTTTCTATCCGATGCTGAATCAGCATCCAGATCGTCAAGATCGCGAGATACCAGAGGGCAACGGCCAGATAGACTTCCAGCGCTCGGGTGGTCGATTGGGCAAGCTGCTGGGAGACACGCAGGAGTTCGGCAAACGAGATGGCCGCCAGGAGCGACGTGGCCTTGATCATGTAACTGAAATTATTGCCGAGCGGCGGCACGATCGCCCGGATCGCCTGTGGAAACACCACCGTGACGAAAATCTGCCAGGGATGAAGACCCAATGCCAGTCCGGCCTCGCGCTGATCGCGCGAGACGGACATCAGGCCGCCGCGCACGATGTCTGCCATTCGTGCGCCCTCGTTGAGACCCAGCGCCAGCAAGCCGGTGGCGATCAGGCTGAGCGGGACGCCCATCTGCGGCAACGCCGAATAAAAGAACAGGATCTGCGCAAGCAGCGGCGTACCCTTGAAGACCCAGACGAAGACAAGCGCCGGCCAGCGCATCAACCTGGGCGCCGCCAACATGCCCGCCAGAGCAAACCCCAGAACCGTCCCTATCGTCTGGGCAACGACAGCAACCCAGATCGTGACCCAGGCGGCTTTCAGCAGCTGAGGCGACTGCAGGATATCCAGGAATATGCCAGCGTCGAAACCCACGAAATCAGACCTTCCTCGTTACCGGCAGGTAACCGGGCTTCACCTGGCGCGAAGGATCGACAGCATAGCGGGAAAGACCACGCACGGTACCGCCGGTCGGAAGGTCCAGAGGCGAAACGAGACCCGGTTCGGCCTCGGCCAGCGGCACGATCGTGTTGGCCATGATATTGGCTGCGCCGAACAGCGACTGCATCGCAGGCTTGATCGACATCTTGACCGGCATAGCGCCGTCGATCTCGATCCTGTCCTCCTCGACCAGGTTGAACTTCTCCGGCTGATAATACATCGCCAGCGACGTGCGGAGCACCTCATTGCCTTGACGGAGAGCCCGGGCACGTTGGGTGATGCCGATCACGCGGCCGGGCGGGAGGATGCCCAGCGTCGGATCGCCGCTATCGACCTCGAAATCGGCCGTCTCGAGATCCCACGCCTCGGTGATCTCGTCGATATCCAAATTGAGAGCGTCCGCGATCCTGAGCAACGACTCAGGCGCGCCCATGTGTCCCTCGACGCGGCCGTCGGCAATCCGCCGGTTGAACTCCTCGGGCGTCAGTCCGTAACCGACGTGCTCGATGTCACCCGGACCCGTGCCGGTAACGTCGATGCAGCGATGAATGGTCAGGCGCTTCACGGCGCTGGTACCGCGCGCCAGCACCAGCGGGAGCACGTCATATGAAAAGCCGGGATTGATGCCCGTGCCGGTGATGGATACGCCGTTGGCACGCGCCGCGCTATCCAGGACATCCGCGAAGGCGCCGTAGCGCAGGCCGGGATAGAACATGGATTCGGCCGCGGACACCACGTTGAGGCCCGCATTCAGGGCCGCAAGCAGCTGATCCTTGATGAGGTGAGGTTTGGACTCGGTCATATGCACGAGCACGTCCGGCTTTTTCGAAAGTTCGGCGAGCGCGGTTGCAAGATCGCCGACGATCTTGATGCCGCCGAAGCGCTGGTAGCCAGTCACCTCCGCAAGCGTGCGCCCGATCTTGGCGGCATCGGTGTCGATTGCCGCAACGACCTTGATGCCCGGATAGTCGGCTTCGAGCACACGCAGCAGTCGACCGCCCATGGCGCCGACCCCGAACAGAACAACGGTCTTCATCTCAGCTTCTCCGGGAGACAACTCTCTCACCCTTTCGCCGACAGGGGCGGGACGATGGTCATGTTTCGTTTGACGCTGCCGGTTGCGGCGTAGCGCTCGAGCTGGCGCTGCACGATGATCCAGGCGGAATACATCAGCAGGTACCAGAAGGCCGCTACGGCATAGAGCTCGATGACAGCGTAGGTTTCGTTGATTGCGGTTCGCGTGACGCGCAGAAGCTCGCTGAAGGAAATGACCGACAGGAGCGACGTCGTTCGCATCATGGACGAAAATTCGTTGCCGAACGGCGGCAGGATCAGTCGCACCGATTGCGGCAGGATCACGTGAAGCATGGCGCCGAGCCAGCTCATGCCCATTGCTCGCGCCGCCTGCATCTGGTCGGGCGGCACGCTCTGCAGGGCGCCGCGAATGATCTCGGACATATAGGCACCCGAGTAACAGCCCAGACCAATCAGTCCGGCCTCCAGCACCCCAAGGCGGATGCCGAGCTGGGGCAGACCAAAATAGAGGAGGAAAAGCTGCACCAGCGGTGGCGTGCCGCGCCACAGCCATACCCAAGTCCCGGAAAATATCCGCAAGGCCCTGTGTCGCGACAGGGCACACAGCGCAAGGATCAGCCCGATGACGGTTCCGATCGCCTGTGCCGCTATCGCGACCAAC
The DNA here is from genome assembly GCF_000732195.1 of Neorhizobium vignae. Taxonomy (GTDB): domain Bacteria; phylum Pseudomonadota; class Alphaproteobacteria; order Rhizobiales; family Rhizobiaceae; genus Neorhizobium; species Neorhizobium vignae. Next base: position 278,127 of record NZ_JNNU01000003.1, on the reverse strand, counting down.
AGGGTGACGCCAGCCACGGTGGCAAACCGTGGCTGCGCCAAGTAATGCAGGAATGTCTCGACCGAGAACTGCATCGTCAGCCTACATCAGATCATTGCGGGTTGAGTACGAATGCATCGACCGGGGCCACGCCCCATTTCTCGACGATCTTCTTGTAGGTGCCGTCAGCGCGCATCTCTTCCAGCGCCTTGACGATCATCGTCGCCAACTCAGTGTTGTCCTTCAGGGTAGTGATCGCAAGACGATTTGCGGCGTTACCCGTGAAAGCCATTTCGAAGGGCGCCTTGCTGGTCGAGATGTAATAGGCCGCCTGCGGATCATTCAGATAGGCCGCATCGACCTGCTTGGTCACCGCGGCCTGGATGGCTTCGGAATTGGAGTCGAATGCACGAATGTCGATCGGCTTCTTGCCGGCGGCGACCATGCGGTCGCTCTGCGCCTGGAGGTTCTTGTTGGTCGTGCCGCCGGCGGCGACCGAAACCACCTTGCCAGCCAGGCCGTCGAAGCAGGCATTGTAGCTCGCCGGCACGCCGATCTTGCCTTCGCACGCAATGCCGCCGGGATTACCCTTCGGAACCATCATGCCTTCACCCCACTGAACGTAGGCGATCATGTTCATGATTTTCAGACGATCCGGATTGATGAAGATCGCGGTGCAGAGGCTGTCGAAGCGCTTCGCCTGCAGGCCGGGGACCAGGCCGGGAAACGCGAGGTTGGTCCATTCGACTTCCTGGTCGAGGCGTTTACCGATCTCGCCGCACATGTCCACATTGAGGCCGTCCTTCTGGCCATCGGTGCGGATGAACTGGTTCGGAGCCGCGGCGAAATCGGCTGCGAACGAAATCTTGCCCTTGGTGAGGGTGGGCTCCGCCAGCGCGGCGGTGGCCATCATGGCAAGGAAAGCAATGCTCAGTGTTTTCTTCATCATGTCATTCCCCTTTTCTTGGTTAGCTTTGACTTACTGGTTATTTCCACATTCAGACTCCGAGAGCCTGGAATCTCACCGGTTCCGCAGCATCCCGCCAAGGCCACGGCCTGCCCCCAGAACCAACGCCTTGCGTCCGGCAAAACTGAAATCCATCAACCCAGCTCCTTGAGACGTTTCTCCTGGCGGCGAAGCAGCCGCTCCACTTCGGCCCGGGCCAGCGCATCCAGTTGTGCGCCCGGCTGGCGTTGCGCGGCCGAGGCGATCGCACCTCGCCTGGCCAGCACGTATTTCCGAACGGCAAGGCCAACGCCCGGCTGCTGTTCGTACCGGACGAGCGGCAGATAGGCATCGAACAGGTCCTGGGCACGGTCCATTTCACCGCGGGTTGCCAGATCGGTGACCTGGACCAGCATTTCCGGGAAACCGAAGCCGGTCATGGCGCCATCAGCGCCGCGCGCCACCTCTTCGGGCAGGAAGACCCCGCCATTGCCGCAAAGCACGGAGATACGGCGGCGCCCCTTGGCTTCCGCCTCGCGAAGCTTCGAGATCTTCGACAGGCCGGGCCAGTCCTCGTGCTTGAGCATCACGATCTGCGGCAGTTCATCGATCAGGCGCCCCAGGAGTTCGTCGCTGATCTGCACCGTCGTTGCCAGCGGGAAGTCCTGAAGCACCACCGGCACATCATTGCCGATAAAACCACAGGCCTGACGATAGTAGCTCAGGATCTGTGCGTCCGTGCGCAGGTTCATCGGCGGCGCAATCATAACGCCGGCGGCGCCCTGCGCCATGGCGTCCTGGCTGACTTCGGCAAGCGCTGCGAGGCCGGGCGACGAAACGCCGACCACGACGGGCTTGCCCGGCGCGCGTGAAATGACGCGCTGGATCACCTGACGCGACTCGGCTCCCGTGAGCTTGGGAGCTTCGCCCATCATCCCGAGAACGGTCAGACCGTCAGCGCCTGCGGCAAGGTAGAAATCCGTCACGCGGTCGAGGCTGTCGAGATCGAGCGATCCGTCATCCTTGAACGGCGTGACCGAAATCACATAGACGCCCCGCGCCTTGTCGGTGAGAATTGTCATTGTCAGCCCTTTTCAGTCGCGAACCAGCCCGCTGTGGCGCGCGGCACGAAACGGCCGCTTCCGGGGCTGTTGAGAATGTCCTGCCCATCCCAGACGAGCTGCCCGCGCAACCAGCTTGCCGCCACGCGGACCGTGAAAGTCTCGCCGTGGAAGGGGCTCCAATTCAGTCCGTCGTGGGAGCACCCCTGGTCCCAGACGAAGCTACCCCGTTCGAGCGCGATCAAATCGGCCTCCCGGCCGACAACAATCGCCCCCTTGCGGTCGTCGATACCGAAGAAGCGGGCGGGCCGTTCGGCCAGATACTCCGCGCTCAACCGTGCGGCATCGAGACCCCGCGCTTCGGCAGCCGTGAAGAAGGCGGGAACGAGCGTTTCGAGGCCCGGGACCCCGGCGCCGGCATCGAAGATCGAGGCCGTCAGCTTGTTGTCGATCGGCCAACTGGAATGATCGGAAGAAACGAACGCGACAAGGCCTTCGGAAATCGATCGCCAGAGGCCGTCGATCGCCGATGCGCGGATCGGCGGGTTCACCTTCATGCGCGCCCCAAGCCTTTCGCCATCACGCGCGGCATCGAGCCAGAGGTAGTGGACGCAAAGTTCGCCGGTTGCCGCCGCGCCCAGCTCGGCGATCGCTCCCGTCAACCGGAAGCCCGCCTCCGTCGTCAGGTGAACGGGATGGACATGCGCGCCAGTCGCCAGGCCGAGGGCAAGGAACTGCCCGGTCGCCGCCAGCTCGGCCGCTTCCGGGCGAGCTTCCACATGGGCGGCGATATCGTTTCGACCGGCCGCCTTCGCTTGCGCGATGCGGGAAAGGACTATCTCCTGATCCTCGTTATGCAGCCCAAGCGGCAGACGCGTCGAGACCAGAGCCTCCATCAGATCGAGCACGAGATCCTCGCCAATCCGGGGAAAACGCACGGGATTGCTTTCAAACGACGAGATCTTGAAGGCGACGACACCCCCCGCGATCAGCGACGCCAGGTTGCTCACGCCAGTCTCTCGGGTCGCCGTTCCGTACAGCGCCATGTCGGCATGCGCATGCGTCGCGATTGCAGCGACCTTGGCATCCAGCCGTTCCCGGCGGTCGAGCGGCTCGGGATTGTCATAGGGCATGTCGACCAGCGTGGTCACGCCACCCGCGATTGCCGATCGCGTGGTGTCGGCAATGCCGGGGAGCCCTTTGTAACTCGTCGCATGGGTCTGGCCGTCCACCGCTCCCGGCAGGATCAGCGCATCGCGTCGATCATCGACCCTTACGGCGCTCGGAGCATCACCCACTCCGATAGCCACTATGCGGCCCTCGGAGACAGCTACCCAGCCACCCTCGAGGATGCCATTCGGCACGACCACCCGGCCCTTAATGACAAGCTCCATCAGATCACCCCTTTGCAAAATACTCGAGGTCGAGCGCATTGATGGCCGCCGCGACGGCCGCCTGCACGGGATCGACAACCGGCATGCCCAACTCCTGCTGTAGGACGGGCCGGTGGCCGCCCATGCCGGCGCAGCCAAGGATTACGACGCCGGCACCGTCCAAGTCCGCCATTACCTTTGCGGTGCGGGCAACCGACGCGCCCGCCAAATCGAGATCATTCGCTTCCGCCACGGACATATTGACCGGCCGGTCGGCCGCCAATCGCGCGGTCAACCCGAGCCGCTCGATATGAGCCGCATGGCGCGCAACCGATGAGGGGCCGAGCGAGACGACGCCGAAGCGCGGCGCCAATTGCAGCGCGGCATAATAGGCAGCCTCGGCGATGCCAACCACCGGCCGGTTCGTTGCCAAACGGGCCGCAGCAACGCCGGGATCGGAAAAACACGCCACCACGAAGGCATCCGCGTCGCCGCGGGCTATTCTCTCAACCACCATGGGGGCGACAAACGCCACATCCTCATCGGTCTCGATACCGATCGGCGCATCGGGAAGGCGGTCGCAAACGATCGTGTGAACGGTAACGGCCTGCAAAGGCGCAATGCTTGCGGCAATGGCTTCGGTCACCTTCGTCGAACTATTCGGGTTGAGAACGAGAATTTTCACCGCACCCCCTGACGCCTTTGCTTGGCATCAGGAGAATTCTATATCCGCCGTGATATGTCAACTGATATTCTACAGCATATAACATGCCAATTAATGACTATAAATTAGACATTTAGCTAATTTGATGGACGCGTTTTTACGGAACCGTCGTCAAATGAGATACACGGCGCAAGTGGCCTGCGCTGAGACGGTGAGTGTATTGTAGTATGGCTAGCCGAGTTATCTGCAGCGGTGTGTGCGACTGGAGAGAACTGGGAAAAGGACCACAGTGGTTTCAGCTCTCTGCCGCAGCGGACACCCGTCTCTCTCGGTGAGCAACTTGAAACCGTGTTATTCACGCAGGTCGCGTACGTTCAGAACGCGGAGGTCTTGCGAGACCCATCCGATCGCGGAGCGTTGTTCCCTCGTAGTGCATGCGGTAGAGCCCTCGCTCCTGGAGGATCGGAACGACCATATCGACGAAATCCGTCAATCCGCCGAGAAAATGAGACGGCATGATGTTGAATCCGTCCGCCGCACCTGTCTGGAACCAGGTCTCAAGCGTATTCGCCACATAATCCGGCGTGCCGCAGAGAACCCAGTGGCCGCGTGCGGCAGCGACCAGGTTGTAGAGGTCACGCAGGCGCATGTTTTCCCGCTTTGCCTTGTCCAGCATGACCCGTGCAAAGGCGTAATAGTTTTGCGAAGGGCCGATATCCGGGATCGGCCCGTCGAGGTCGAATTGGCTCATGTCGATGCCGAAGCGGTCGCTCAGAATGGAAAGCCCGTTGGTCTCACTGATGAAACCCTGCAATTGCGCAAGCTTGTCGTGAGCCTCGCGTTCGGTGCGACCGACGATCGGCATCACGCCCGGCAAGATGATCATGGAATCCGCCGTTCGACCATATTTCGGAAGCCGCCCTTTGACGGAAGCATAAAAGGCGCGCGCTTCCTCGAGATCCTGGGTGACGGAGAACACAACATCAGCGGATTTGGCCGCGAGTTCCTGTCCCGGGCCTGAGCCGCCGGCCTGCAGGATGATCGGTTGCCCTTGGGGGGAGCGCCCAATGTTGATCGGGCCCTTGACCTTGAAATGGGTGCCGTCGTGATCGAGCGCGCGGACTTTTGCCGCATCGATATAGACGCCGCTTTCCCGGTCGGCGACGATCGCGTCGTCGGCCCAACAGTCCCACAGCCCGCGCACCACCCTCAGGAATTCCTCGGCGATCTCGTAACGTTTGGAATGGTCCGGATGAATCGTTCCAAAATTCGCCGCCGCCGACGGATTGGCTGTCGTCACGGCATTCCAGGCGGCGCGGCCACCGCTGATATGGTCGAGCGAGGCAAATGCGCGGGCGACTGTGAACGGATCGCTGTAGGTCGTCGACATCGTGGCGCCGAGACCGATATGGCGCGTCGCACCGGCAATCGCCGACAGCAGCGTCAGCGGCTCGAGCCGCGCCGTATACGAGGGGTGGGCGCCCGGATCCGCATTGAGGTTGTCGCCCATGAAGATCAGGTCGAACAGCCCGCGCTCCGCCTCCATGGCGACGCGGCGCATCATCTCGATATCCTGGAAGCTGTCCATCGCTCCTGGTATCCGCCAGCCGGCGACATGGCTGCCGGTGCCCAGAAGGAAAAGGCCGAAATGAATGCTGCGCGTCATAGGATTGTTCATCTCCAGAAAATGTAACGCTGCTCGATGAAACTGATCACACCGAAGAAGCAGAGGCTGATCGCCGACGCGACGATGATCGCCGCCCAGACCTGCACGAAATCGATCTGCAGCACGGCCTGATAGATCACCCAGCCAAGGCCCCCATAAGCGCCCAGCATTTCGGTGACGATGGCGACGATGACGCTGCGGACGGTGGACACCCGCATGCCGGCAATGATCAGCGGCAAAGCTGTTGGGAGCCGCAGACGCCAGAGCACCGCCATTCGCCCTGCCCCGAAAGAGCGGACCAGATCGATCGATTTACGATCGACGCGATCCAACCCCGCGACGGTGCTGAGGAAGACGGTGAAGCTGACGGCGACGGCGACCATGACGATCTTGGACGTCATGCCGATGCCGAGCCAGAGCAGGACGAGCGGCGAATAGGCGACGACCGGCACCGAGTTGATGGCCGTCGCAACCGACATGACGGCGCTGCGGGTGCGAGGGACCATGCTGACCCCGACGGCAGCCGCAATGCCGATGACGCAGCCCAACAGATAGCCGGTCAGGGCCTCGGCGGCGGTGAAGCGGGCGGCGGCGGCGAGCTTGCCCGCGTCGGCGACCATGCCGGCGAGAATGCTGCTCACCGAAGGGAGGACATAGGTCGGTAGGTTAAAGCCGCGGACGCTCAGTTCCCAGATTGCCGCAAGGAGGAAGGCGCCGGCAAAACCCCGGCCGATGCGGCGCGCATTGCTGCTTGCAGCGACGGTGCTCATTGTTCCGCTCCCCAGAAGACGATCCGCCTTTCCGCTTCGGAAACCGCGCCGTAAAGGCCGATCCCGAGGCAGGCGGAAGCGACGATGGTGACCCAGATGCCCACGACGTTTTCGTTGTACATGGCCTGCAGCAGCAGCACGCCGAGGCCAGTCGTATCCCCGAACCATTCGCCGACGATGGCGCCGATCAGCGAGAGGGAGGAGGCGAGCTTGAGGGCGACGAAGATCTGCGGCAGGGCGGCCGGCAGGTAGAGGCGCCGCAGGATCTGGCCCTCTTTTGCGCCGAAGCTGCGCATCAGCGCGACCTGACGCGGATCGACCGTCGCAAAGCCGAGAAGCGCGTTCACCGTCACCGGCAGGAAGCTGATGTAGAAGGCGATGACGGCCTTGGCGAACAGCGTATTGCCGAACCACAGAACGACGACGGCGCCGAAGGCGATGACTGGTATGGTCTGGGACACTACGAAGAGGGGAAAAAACAGCTCCCGGAGGATGGTCCAGCGATGAAAAAGCACGCCCATGGCGACGCCGAACAGGCTGCCAGCGACGAAGCCTATGATCGTTTCCAGCAGGGTGCGCCACATGCTCAGCAGATAGGCCTGCGGCGTGGCAAGAAACGCGGCTGCAATCGCGCTCGGCCGTGGCAGGTAATAGGGTCTGATTCCCAACGCCACGACAATCAGCTCCACCACCAGCAGAAATGCGGCGATCCAGATCAGGGACTTAAGGATCGAGACAAATCTGCCCGCCTTTACGGCGGACAGGGATGCACCGGACAGGCCGGAGAGGCTCATAAGCGCTTTTCCGCGACCGCGATCTTCGACAGGAAGCTGTCGTTGAACGCGGCGTCTAGATCGACGGGCTTAGAGATCACCTTGTATTCGGCGAGCAGGCTATTGGCAGAGCCGACGGCTGCCTTGTCAATGGCGAAGAGGCCATCAGTACCGCCCTTGCCGGCGACCATCAGCTTCTTGATCTCGGACAGCATGACTGCCTGTTGGGCGCGGTCGAGGGTCGGCGCGACCTTCATGACGATGTCGATCGCTTCTTTTTCGTTGGTCAGGGCGTATTTCCAGCCCTTGATGCTGGCGCGCAGGAATTTCTCGACCAGTTCCGGCTTTTCCTTGGCCGTCTGTTCCGACACGATCAGCGTGTCGCGTGGGAAGGAGACGCCGCTATCTTCGGGCACGAAGATCCGCAGGTTGTCCATGCCGACACGTTGCGCGACGATCTGCAGTTCGTTGTAGCGGGTGGCGGTCGCCACATCGACCTGCTTGTCGATGAACGGCGTCATCGAGACCTGTTGCGGCTGGACATCGACTTCGCCAGCCTTGATACCAGCCTTCGCCAGCATGGCCGACAGAACATGGTTTGCGCCGGTGAACCAGGCCGTCACCTTCTTACCCTTGAAATCCTGGACGGTTTTGACCGGACCATCCTTGTAGGTGACGAAGACGAACGGCGTCACCTGATGCGCGACGCCGATGCAGACGATCGGCAGGCCCTTGTCGCGCGCGCTAAAGACGCTGTCGGTGCCGCCCGAGAGGCCGAACGTGTCGGCGCCGGTCGCCACCAGGTTCTCGGTCAACAGGTTGGGACCGCCCGGGTTGATGGTGAGGTTGATGCCCTCATCCTTGTAATACCCCTTTTCCAGCGCAACGTAGAAGCCGGCGAACTGGGCCTGGGTCAGCCATTTGAGGCGCAGGCTGGCATTGACTGTCTGCTGGGCAGCGACCGGGGTCGCGCTGTAGCCCAGACCCTGAATGCCGACGAACGTTGCGGCGAGCGCCGCCAGAAGATGTCGTTTTTTAAGCATGGTCCCTCTCTGTTGATTTTTGGTTGGTTATGGTTGTGTCAGTCGTTTTTTCGCGACTTACCGGCGATAATCCGATCCTTCCCGTTCGAGCTGGCGAAGGAAGGCGGGCCATTCCCGTTCTCCCGCAATCAGGATGTCACCCTTGTTCTCCCAGAACTGGCGCGCCGCCTTTTCGCAGACCTCATGCGACGGGGTCAGCAACTCGGCACCCGAAGCCTGCAGGTCGAGTTGGATGCGCGCGGCGCGCTCGAAGTAATAAAGCAGCATGAAGGCCTCGCCCGGCGTGCGGCCGAGTGTCATGATGCCGTGGTTGCGCATCAGCATGACCCGGCTGTCGCCCATGTCTGCGATGAGGCGGGCCTGTTCGTCCATGTCGATCGCCACACCTTCGTAATCGTGGAAGGCCTGGCGCTGATAGAAACGCATCGCAAACTGCGTCAGCGGCAGCAACCCGTCCTTCTGGCAGGAGATAGCGGTACTGGCATCGGAATGGGTGTGCAGAACGCAGACCGCATCGTGCACGGCCTTGTGGATGGCGCCATGAATGACGAAGGCGGCCTTGTTGATCGTATAGGGCGTGTCGTCAAGCTTGTTGCCGTCGATATCGATGCGTACCAGGCTCGAAGCGGTAATCTCGCCGAACAGGAAGCCATAGGGGTTGAGAAGGAACTGGTCGTCGTGCCCCGGCACGCGCATGGAGATGTGGTTGTAGATCAGGTCGTCCAGGCCCAGCCGTGCGACCATGCGGTAGCAGGCGGCGAGATCGACGCGCGCCTTCCACTCGGCTTCGGAAATGTGGGCGGGACGTTCGGCATATTCACTGGCCATCGTGTTTCCTCTTTTGTTCTAATGTCCCGAAGTCATGAACGACTTCATGCTTTCCTCCTCGATGGCGTCGAGGAGTGTCTTCTTCAGCCCGACGAATTCGGGCGACGTGACGATGTCGGCCTTGCGGGGGCGCGGCAGGTCGATCTTCTGTTCAAGTTTCACCTTGCCCGGCCGGGCCGTCATGACCAACACGCGGTCGCCGAGGAAAATCGCCTCATCGACGTCGTGGGTGATGAAGAGCACGGTGCGCCGGTGTTTCTGCCAAACGTCGAGCAGCCAGCGCTGCATCATCGTCCGTGTCAGTGCGTCCAGCGCGCCGAACGGTTCATCGAGCAGCATGAGATCGCGCTTGAAGAGAAACGTGCGCATCAGAGCCACGCGCTGGCGCATGCCGCCCGAAAGCTGATTGGGATATTGCGCCTCAAATCCGGAAAGCCCGAATTCCGGCAACATCTTCAGCGCTTCCGCCCGGGCCTGCGCCCGCGGCATGCCTTCGATCTCCAGCGCCAGGATGGCGTTGTCGATGACGTTTCGCCATGGCAGCAACAGGTCCCTTTGCGGCATGAAGGAAACCTGTCCGAGCAGTTCGGAGGCCGCAGAACTCTTGCCGCGGAAACGCAGGATATTGCCCGGATCCGGCTCTTCGAGGCCCGCGAGGATGTTGAACAGCGTACTCTTGCCGCAGCCGGAAGGGCCGACAACCGTCACCAGCTCACCCGGAAGGATGGTTGCCTCCAGGTTATCCAGCGCAATGACAGGGCCAAAACTCTTGGACACCTTACGGAGTTCGATGAGAGGCCTGTCACCCGATGCGGTCCAGGCCGGTTCCGCGGCGGGTGCTGCAAGGGCTTCGGCCTTTACCGGCCTCAACAGGCCCGCGAGACCCCGCGCTCCCGAATTCAGCCCGCATGCGTAGTCCTCACTCCAGGCAATCGACATGTCGGTCATCGAGAAGGCGTCTCCTTGCATGCAATTATTACCATTCAGGATGCAAGCAAGCCTCATGCCAAATACGCTAACTTTCCAAATTTATAAAAAATGGGGCCGATCTAGGGATTTTTCGAACTGGATCAGATTGTCACGGCGCCGCCACAAGACAAATCGCGGATAAAATATCCAGTAATCAAAAATATGCATACATAAAACGCATATTTTGGACGCAGAATGATCGCTAATGCGGCATTTTGCCGGGAGGCCGTTCCAGCAAAGCATTCAAGGTACCGGAAACAGCGCGGCGCGGGGGATAGTGGCATGGCGATTGCATCGTAACCCAGTCGACATGCCGCGAGAGCCGGCGGCCCATTCTAGTCGTTACAGGGCAGATCAAGACATTGAGGGACGCAAGTGATGCAGGACGAACCAAGACGAGTAGCCTATGTGGCGCACTGTCTCATGAACCAGAATGCCAAGGTCAGTGAGTTCGCGAAATGCGCAGGCGTTTTTTCTCCGCTGGTCGAGCGGCTGGTCAAAAACGGCTTTGAGCTGCAACAACTCCCCTGCCCGGAGATGAGCCATATGGGTGTCGTCAGGTGGTGGGCATCCCGAGAACAGTACGACACACCGGGTTACCGGCGCCACTGCCGCAACCTGGCAAAAAGCGTGGTGGATCTCGTGATGATGCATCAGGATGCCGGCTACGACGTCGTTATCGTCGGCCTGGACGGCAGTCCGTCAAGTGGCGTCCGTCTCACCAGCACCAAGGCATCCTGGGGTGGCAGACCGGAGGGCGCCGTCCACGGGGGGAGCGATCGCCGACCCGGCATGGGCATCTGGATGGAAGAGCTGAAATGCGAGTTCGAGGAACGCGGTCTTGCATTTCCCCGCGCGACCGGCGTGGCGATGGATGCACAGGATTTCGATCTCCAGAAGGCGATGGTCGAACTCGACGCGTTTCTGACCGAAGGCAAGGAGAACGCCGCGTGATCCGGGAAGACCTGAGAAGCCGCCGCATTGCGGTCATCGCCGATTTCGTCGTCAATCCCGGTTCGGCACTTTACGGCAGACAGAAAGCACCGCCGAGCAGCTTCATGGATGCACTGGTGGAGCGCGGCTGGGGCGTCATGAAGATGCCGCCGCATGTGGCAAAACCGGAAAGCTGCGAAGCGCTGATCGAGGTTTCCGTAGGCGACCTGATCGATTACCGCAAGAACGGCTATGACGTGGTGATCGCCGCTGTGGAAGACCTGCCGCAGCAAGGCGTCTGGCTGGATGCCATGGCGGTCTGCTTCAGGAAAGTCGGCAAGGACATGCCGCCCGTCGTTACCATCCGATCGGATGCCACGGCTGCCGATGCCGACAGACTCGATGGCGCACTGGCGCCGGCGGCCTGAGCCACGCGACAACATCGAAACGGATCGGCGGGATCACGCCCGCCGAAACCGCAAGTCTTCAGTTTTCGGCGAATGCCTGCTTCATCATCTTAAGAAAGCCGCCTGTCGACGCCTTTTCGATGATACGGGCGTTGACCTTGTATTCCGGCCAGCGGGTGCCGAGCTTCGGCGGGTGGATGGCAGAGAAACCACGGGTGATTTCACCCGCAGTCTCGATGCGCACTACGGCCTCACGCGAGGATTCGATCAGATCCGGGTTTAGAGCACACGCACAGGTCAGCGAATCCGGATGGGTGCTGACCGGCCGACCGTAGCGCACTTCCGCAGTCTCGCGCGGCACCGCGGAAACCTTGCGGTAGAATTCCGAAAGAGGCGTCTGCATCGCGAAGATCTCGTCCAGCTGATCGCCCTCCAAAAGCCCGGAACGCATGGTCAACGTCCAGGTGGACAGCGTGATATCGAAACCCGCCTCGAAGACGATACGTGCGGCTTCCGGATCGATGAAGAAATTGTATTCGGCGCAGGGCGTGATATTGCCGACCGCGTTGTCGGTGCCCCCCATGATCCAGAGGTGGCGCGCCGCCTTGGCGATCCGCGGCTCCTTCATGACCGCCAGCGCGATATTGGTGAGCGGCGCCTGGGCCAGGATATCGATCTCGCCGGGCTCTGCCATCACCCGTTCGATGATGGCATCGACCGCATGCATGGTTTCCGGCCGCTGACGGGCGATCGGCAGGTTAGCGCCGCTCATTCCGTCGTTGCCGTGCATGGTGGATGCTTCCCAGGGCTTCACCATGGGGCGGCGGGCACCGAGATAGACCGGCACCTTTCCCGAGAAACCCGCCGCCTCGATGGTCGCCAAAGCGTTTTCAACCTGCTGGTCGAAGGGCACGTTGCCGACGCAGATCGTCACCGCCTCCAATGTCGAGCCGGGCGTGCGCATGGCGAGCAGGAGCGAATAGGTGTCGTCGCCCGCCGTATCCGTGTCTATGATCAGCCGCATATCAGTAGAACTCGAAACCCATCGTGCGGGCATGGTAGTGGAAACCGCCGTCCTGGACGATCAGGAATTCGGCCCGGGTATCACCATCATTGTGGTGGCTATGCTTGGCGGCCGGAGGTGTCACCAGCGTCGCCCATGGCGACCACGCGCATTTGGCATCCGCCACCATCGAATAAGCCGGATCGCCGTTGACCACCAGCGTGATCGCGGCGGAATTGTGCTTGTGCGGCGGCTGGAAACTGCGCGGCTTCAGCGTGTTCAGCGACAGGGTCATCGTCGTTGCGATGTTGCGGCTTGCTTGCGTCTTTTCGGCCGAAAAGATCAGTGCGTGGCCGGATGTGCTTGCATTGGCGTTGGTCCCATAGACAACGTCTAGCTGATGGCTGATCTCGCCTGCCGGGTAATGCACGAAGCTGACGGCCGCGTTGTCACCGATGATCGGCTCCGACGCGTCGAACATCAGCTGCGGATCATTGCCCACCAGCCAGAAGATACTGTCCTCGCTCGCCGTGATGGCAGAGGGCACGCCGCCGGGAAGAAGGAAGACATCTGCCTTGCCCAATACAGCCTTTTCGTCACCTACGACGAGAGTGGCCTTACCCTTGATGACGTACCAGATCGACGCGGTATTGATGAGCGTCGTATCCAGAACTTCGCCGGACTTGACCACCGCATAGCGGGCCAGCATCAACGGAGTCGTCGCCGGAAAAGGGCACTGCATTTCGGCGGACAGATCGCAGTTGATGAAACCGGTCTTTTCGAGCGCGAAGGCGCTGGTCGGTTCGGCGGTGAAGATCCTGCCCGGCACCGGCGGAAGCTTGATGTTGAAGGCATTGCCGGAGTTGAAATAGCGGCCCCGCGCCTCCGCAGCATTGGCTGGATTGCGAGGCAGCTGAACTGGCATTTCGGCCATGTCGTTGACGGTGCTCATGATGCGTCTCCATATTCCTGTGAAAGACCTGTCTGCTCCAGGAGCAGATCGAGAAGAACGGCAGCGCCGGCCGCAACGTGTTCCGGTTCCGCCCATTCGTCTGGATGATGACTGAGGCCAGCGCGACAGGGGATAAAGATCATCGCACTCGGAGCAATCGGCGCCATCTGCCGGGCATCATGCCCTGCCGCCGAAAGCAAATCGAGGGCGGAATAGCCATGACGGCCGGCGGAATGGCGTATCGCTGCCCGAAGCCCCTCGTCAAACGTGTTCGAGGGAGCATCGACCAAGCGTTTGATATGAAAGCTGCAGGGATGCGCCTCTTCGGTAACGATCGCCTCCAGGCGCAGGCCGAGCCGGTCGAGCACGGCATTGTCCGGATGCCGGAGGTCGATGCGGAAGACTGCGCTGGAGGGCACGACCGATGGCGCGTTGGGCTGGATTTCCAGCCGGCCGATAGTGAATTTCACCACCTCATCGACCGCCATCTCTTGCTGCATGCGCAACGCCATGCGCGCAAACGCCTGCAACGCGTCCTGGCGGCGCTCCATCGGCTCGGTGCCGGCATGCGCTTCGCGTCCGGATATGATGATCTCGTAGGTCTTCTTGCCCTGAATGCCGGAAACCACGCCGATCACCGCACCGGCGCGTTCGAGCACATCCGCCTGCTCGATATGCGGTTCTATATAGGCGTGGATGGGAAACCCGAGCGGCCGATGCTCCATATCCGGAAAGGCGGCATGCACGGCAGCCAGCGCCTCGGCGACGGAAATGCCGGCGGCGTCCTTGACCGCCATGACCTCATCCATCGTTCGCCTGCCGGCGAAAAGCTCGGACCCCATCATTCCGGGCGCAAATCGGCTGCCCTCTTCGTTCATCCATGCGACAACCGTGAGGGGCCGCTCCGGTATCATGCCCGCCTCGGCTATAGCCGTTACAGCTTCGAGCGCCGCCAGTGTGCCGAATGCCCCATCAAAAAGACCGCCCGTCGGCTGACTGTCGACATGACTGCCAGCGACGACGGGCGACAGGTGGGGAAACTTGCCGTTTAGTGTCAGAAAAAGGTTTCCGGCCGCGTCCGTGGAGGGTTTCAAGCCTACCTCGGCGCTCCATGCGATGATGCGGCGCCAGCTAAGAATTTCCTCGGCCGACAGGGCCTGGCGGTTGACACCCTTCTCGGGCAGGGCGCCATCCCTGCCGAGTTCCATGAGCCGCGACCACAGCCGCTCCGGGGATATCGAGACCACGCCGGTCATTGCGCTATTCCGTCCGCATCACCTGTCCCGGATCGGCGCGCGGATCGCGCACTTTCCAGGCGCCCGCTTCCACCTGGGCGAGAAAATCGGATACCAGCGTGTTGAACAGGGCGGGCTCCTCGAGATTGAGCGTATGGCCGGTCTTCGGCAGGATCGCGAGGCCGCTGGCGGGAAGCGTCTTTTTCAGGAAAATGCTCGGCTGGAGGCAATGATCGTCCTCGTCACCCGACATGATCAGGGTCGGAACCAACATCTTCTTCAGTTCGTCTTCCAGGTCCCAGAAAGATGGCCGGCGGCACTGTACGCCGCGCATGGTGTTGGCCGCGCCAACGGCAGAGTGCCGCGACAGCCGCTCCGCAAAGGCAGCCCAGCCGCGCGGGTCCTTGTTCTGGAACTGCACGCGGCTTGCGCCGAGCGAATAGATCTTGGAGAAACCGACCGGATCCTTCTCGAAATTATCGGCGACCTTCAGCGACGTATTGCGGAAATAATCGGCGGTGGCGCGCTCCGTGCCGTAACCGGCTCCGGCGACCGTCAGCGATAGCGCCCGCTCAGGGAAGCGCAGGCCGAAATGCAGCGTCGCGAAGCCGCCCATCGACAGGCCGACGATATGCGCCTTCTCGATGCCGAGACCATCGAGCACGGCCAGGGCATCTTCTGCCGCCAGCGCCTGCGAATATCGTTCGACATCCGCCGGGATATCGGACGGAGCATAACCGCGGGCCGCATAGGTGATGCAGCGGTTGCGCCGGGGAAAGAAGCTCATCTGCGGTTCCCAGGCGTCGTAATTGCCGCCGAACTCGTGGATGAACAGGATCGGCGTTCCGGTCTCGCCTGCCGTTTCACAATAGAGCTTGATGCCATCCTTGCTGGTCACGAACATGAACCGGTCTCTCCTGTAATATGCTTGGTTCCTGGACCGGCCCCTAGAAGAGAGCCGGCACGTCGTTCAGTGTGCGCGCGGTCGCGATATAGCCGGGCAGCCCTTCGCAGAAGCGTTCGGCCCAGGCTGATGGCACCGAGGTCGAGACCTTGATGAACCGGTCGCCGAAACGCGCCGTGTGGTAGCGCCCCTGGCGGATCATCACGCCCTCGCGGCGGGCCGCCTCGACGATCGCTTCGGGCGAAACGCCGGTGGACGCCGTTTCCAGCACGAGGAAATTGCCGTGCGACGGCTGGACCGGCACTATGATGCCGGCAGCTTCCGCGGCCGCGACGATCATCGCCTTGTTCGCCCTGTCGATAGTCCGGACGTCCTTCATCCATTCGGTTTTGACCGAAAGCCCGGCCATCGCGGCGCGCTGGGCGACGACAGATGCCCCGAGCACGGAGGTCGAGGCGGACGAAAACTCATCGACCAGCGCGGGTGACGCAACGAGGGCGCCGATGCGCATGCCGGCGAGCCCCAGCCATTTGGAGAAGCTCAGCGAAACGACGGTGCCTTCCGGAGCGACCTGCAGAACCGGCGTGTGGCCGTCTGCGAAATCCCTGTAGGTGCAATCGTGGATCATCAACGCGCCGACCGACCGGGCGATCTCTGTGAAAGCCTCGATTTCCTCGCGGTCGTAACGGATGCCGAGCGGATTGTTGGGATCGACGATATAGATGATCGCGCAACGGTCATCGACGGCGGCCCGCAGGGCATCCGGGTGCAGTTTGTATTTGGTCGCCGGATCGTAGATCGGGATCTGGATGACCTCGGCACCGGCCTGTTCGGCAAACATGCACGGCCATTTCCAGGTCGGGTCCGTGGTCACCAGCGTCGTGCCGGGCCTGGCGCGCGCTTTACAGATCATTGCCAGCGCATTGACGCCGCCTTCCGTCACCAGCGCTTCTGCGGACAGGACGCCGAGATCGGCGACGATCCCTGCTCGCAGCGCCTCGAAGCCCATCGGCGGCGCGTAGGCGTTGAATTCGCAGGCTTCGATGGAGCGGATCATTGCTTCGCGCACGGCGGGATGCGCGGGGATGTGATTGGTGTTCTGTCCCATCCACGCCAGATCCGGCGTCGAGAACAGGTCGTCGAAATAGCGGTTTCGAATACGGGCGTCGCTCATGATCGTCAGATCACCGAACCACGCGCGGCGATGCCGCCGTCGATGGTGACGACCGTGCCGGTGATGTAGCCGGCCTTGGGCGAGGCGAGGAAGGCGCAGAGATCGGCGACTTCTTCGGCCGTGGCCGGGCGCTTGCCCGGATACTTGTCGTAGAGTTCCTTCCAACGGCTCTCATCACCGAGCATGTCGATCGCCTTGCGCTTCATGATCTTGAACATGCGCGCGGTATCGACCGGCCCGGGATTGACGCCGATGACGCGGATACCCTGATCGAGGCTGCGGCCGCCGAGTGCCTTGGTGAAGCTCATCAGCGCTGCGTTACCGGTCGAGCCGGCAAAATAAGCAGCATCCCAGTTTTCGCCGGAATTGCCGATGACGTTGATGATGACGCCGTCGCGGCCCTTGCGGCGTTTCCAGAATTCGCGCGAAAGGGTAATATAGCCAAAGACCTTGAGATCGAAACCGCGGCGGATGGCTTCGTCGGTGACGTCCTCGATCGAACCCGCGGGGATGTCACCCGCGTTGTTCATCAGGATATCATAATCTCCACAGGCCTTATCGAGTGCGACCATGGCTTCGGTCGTACTCAGATCCGCCTCGTGCACGGTGATGTTCACCGGGTATTGGGCGAGCTCCTTCTTCAGGTCCTGCATGGCGGCGCCGTTGCGGGCGGCAAGGTGGAGGTGGCATCCTTCAGCAGCCAGAACCTTGGCGATCGCGTAGCCGATGCCCTGAGATGCTCCGGTGATGAGGGCCGTTTTGCCGGCAAGATTGAGTTCCACCCTACGTCTCCTGTGATGAATACATATTTGTCTTTTTTGCATACGCCATTTACGCTGACTGTCCATAGGATTTTTAAACGAACTTGAAATTTTCTGCCAGATAAACGGAGTAACCGCCGTTATTATTCTAATTTGCTTCATATATAAGCAAACACATCAGGCATTAGGCCCAAAAAATGAGCAGGAAAAGCGGTTAGCCAAATAAATCATCGACGTATACATTTATCTCTTGCGAGAATACATTTTTCATCCCTAATGTCTGGATAGCGGGATCAGCGGGTCTCGGAATTTCAATGGAAAAGGCCTTACAGCCGGCATGGCAGACGTTCAGCTTAAAAAGGTGGGCAAGACCTACGGGAGTGCTTCGGCAACCACGATCGATGGACTTGACCTGCATATTCGCAGCGGTGAATTCGTGGTGCTGGTCGGCCCCTCGGGCTGCGGCAAGTCCACAACGCTGCGCATGATTGCCGGCCTGGAAGAGGTCAGCAGCGGCGAGATCTGGATCGGCGAGCGCCGGGTCGACGAGCTCGATCCGCGCGAGCGCGACATCGCCATGGTTTTCCAGAACTACGCGCTCTATCCGCATATGACCGTCGCCCAGAACATGAGTTTCGGCCTGCGACTCGCCAAAGTGGACAAGGCGGAAATTCGCCGCAAGGTCGAGGAAGCCGCCAAGCTGCTCGAGATCTCCGCACTGCTGAACCGGCGGCCGAAGCAGCTTTCCGGCGGCCAGCGGCAGCGTGTTGCCATGGGGCGCGCCATGGTTCGCGATCCGGCGGTCTTCCTATTCGACGAACCGCTTTCCAACCTGGACGCCAAGCTGCGCGGACAGATGCGCACGGAAATCCGCCGGCTGCACAAGCGCCTGAAGGCGACAACCGTTTACGTGACCCACGACCAGGTCGAGGCGATGACGCTCGCCGATCGCGTCGTGGTGCTGAACAACGGTAAGATCGAGCAGCAGGGCACGCCGCAGGAACTCTATGAACGTCCCGCCACCCGCTTCGTAGCCGGGTTCATCGGCAGCCCCTCGATGAACTTCCTCCCCGCGCAGGTCGCCCTGGACGGCGGCGCGCCGGTGCTGAGACTCAACAGTGCCACCCTGCCGTCGCCAGCCGACCGGCGCGATGCTCTCCTTCCGTATGTGGGAAAGACTGTCGAAGTGGGCCTGAGGCCGGAACACTTCCTGGCCGGCGACGGCAAGCCGGATCTTTCGGTTCCCGTCGATATGGCTGAACTGCTCGGACCCACCACGCTGGTTCACTTCACCCTTGCCGGCGTGCCCTGCGCGGCCATGCTTGCGCCGCAGCATGCCCACCCCGAGGGTAGCCAGCAGCCGCTCCGCATCACGTATGACCGCATGTCGCTTTTCGACCCCGATACCGGCGGCGCCATCTGAAATTGCTATCGGATAAAACACCAGAAGGAGAACGGCTGATGAAGATCTATGCTATCGTTTTTGCCAGTCTGCTCGGCGCCACGGCGCTGAATGCCACCGGGGCTCAGGCGCAAACCGCGGCTGCCTGCACCGGCGAAACCGTGACGCTACGCATCCTGCGCACGCCCGGCAACTATCCGTATCCGAAGCCGATGGAAGCCTGGCAAAAGGAAAACCCTTGCGTCAAGTTCGAAGTCAATGAAGTCCCCTTCCCGCAGCTCGCGGACACGATTTCGGTCCAGGCAGCCAGCTCCAACCCGCCTGATATCATCGTCTACGACGGCCCGAACACCCAGTCCTACGCGGCCGCCGGCATCCTGCTGCCGATCACCAAATACCTGCCGAAGGGCTGGGATGACGATATCCTGCCGGCCACCAAGGCCGAGCACAGCTACAATGGCGAGGTCTATTCGCCGGGCATCGAGCAGACCACCGTTGCCATGTACTACAACAAGAAGCTGGTCGAAGCCGCAGGCGTAAAGCCGCCGCAGACGCTTGCCGAGGCATGGACATGGCCCCAGGCGCTCGAAGCCTTCAAGAAGTGCCAGCAGGGTCCGGCAGGTGCCGCCGCGGTCTGGGGCCTAGGCCCGACCCGCTTCGGCAACGGCCAGCCGGGTCTCGTCTATCAGGACCTGACCTACCAGCGCTCCGCCGGTGACCCGAAGGCAGCCCCGACCACCAGCGCCTACAAGACCTTTTGGGCGTTCGCGCCGGACGGCAAGACGGCTGAAGGTTATCTCAATACGCCGGAAGCCGTCGAAGCGCTGAAATTCTACCAGTCGATGTTCAATGCTGAAGGCGTTGCGCCAAAGGTCGGCATTCCGAATGCCTTCTTCGATGCCAAGGCCTGCTTCTACATCGATACCCCAGCCGCCGGCAACGCGCTGATCAAGGACCCGAAGATCGAATGGGGTATCACGCCGCTGCCGTATTTCAAGACGCCTGTCGTGCATACGGGCTCGACCACGTTCGGTGCGACCGCCCGCTCCAAGCATCCCGAGATCGCCGCAAAGTTCGTGGTCGATATGTCATGGGGCGAATATGCCTATATGAACGTCAGCCAGCGCGGCAATCTGCCGACATTGAAGAGCCTGTTCTCCCGGTTCGACATCTACAACAAGTATCCGATGAAGGTCTTCGTCGACCAGCTTCAGTCCTGGGGTCAGCCGCGCCCGCCGGGCCCGAAATTCGCCCAGTATGACAAGATCGTCAGCGAGGCTCTTCGTGGTGTTGCCTTCGGCGGCAATCCGGCAGAACTGATGGCGGACGCTGAAAAGAAGGTTCAGCGTATCCTCGACCGATAATGACAATGGACGCGAGAATGTCGAGAGGCGAACAAACCCTTACCGTTTCGGCGGGCGCAAAGACCCGGCCGCGCAAGGCCGCCACCCGGCGGCAAAAGCAGGAGCGTCTGGTCGCTGTCGGCTTTCTCGCGCCTTTCATGCTGCTGCTGTTGATCTTCCAGTACGTTCCTCTGCTGGTGATGGCGCGAAACAGCTTCTACGACTATTCGCTGCTCAACCCGGCAGCGGAGAAATTTGTCGGCCTGCGCAACTTCGCCGACATGATCGAATATGACGATGCCCGCAGAAGTTTCGGCATCACCTTCCTCTTCGCTTTCGGGGTGGTGGTTTTCGTCATCCCGATCGCCTTCGCGCTTGCCCTCTTCCTCAATTCGAAACTTCCGGCGCGCGGCCTGGTGCGCACCATGATCATGCTGCCGGTCGTCACGTCCTCGGTGGTGATCGCGACGATGTGGTCGTTCCTGCTCGACCCGTCAAACGGATTGATCAACGGCGCGCTGGATATCGTCGGCATCGCCCGGCAACCGTTTCTGACCAGCACCCAGCAGGCCCTGCCGTCGCTGATCGCCATGACGCTGTGGCAACAGGTCGGGTTCGGGGCGATCCTGTTTCTGGCCGGCCTCCAGGGCGTGCCTTCCGAACTGGGCGAGGCGGCCCGCATCGATGGCGCCACGCGGTGGCAGGTGCTGTGGAACATCACCATACCGCTCCTGTCGCGGACCACGCTGTTCGTCGTGGTGATCATGACTGTGTTTTCGCTGCAAGCCTTCGCGCCCGCCTTCCTGATGACCCAGGGCGGACCGCAGGAGGCGACGAACCTGATCGTCTACCATATCTACAATACCGCCTTCATCATGCAGCAGGCCGGTTATGCCTCGGCGCTCTCGGTCGTGCTGCTGCTCGTCGTCCTAGCCATCTCGATGGTCCAGATGGCTCTCCTGCGATCCCGTTGGAACTACTGACATGGCAACGACCCGCATCCGCCGCAGCGCGCTCACTCTCGTGATCATCCTGTTGATCATCGCCTGTTTCCTGGCGCCCTATGCCTGGGTCGTAGCATCATCGCTCAAGAACCAGTTCACCGTGTTTGGCGACGTGACGCCGCTCTCCTGGCGCGCCTTCGTGCCGGTCGGCGCGACGATCGAAAACTACGTGTCGCTGTTCGAGCGCACGAATATCCTGAGAGCCCTGTTGAACACGGCGATCGTCGCGATCGGTCAAGTAGTGTTCACGCTGCTGCTGTGCTCGATGGCCGCCTATGCGTTGACCCGCATCAAGTTTCCTGGCGCCAACGTCGTCTTCATGCTGATCCTTCTGACCTTCCTTCTGCCGATCGAAGCGATGATGGTGCCCCTCTACCAGGTGGTTTCCGGGCTCGGCCTTTCCAACACGCTGGTCGGGATCATGATCCCCTGGATCGCCAGCCCCTTCGGTCTCTTTCTGCTGAAACAGGCCTTCGAGGAACTGCCCGCCGAGCTGGAGGATGCGGCACGCATCGACGGTGCCGGACATGTGCGCATCTTCTTTTCCATCGTCCTGCCGAACGTCAAAGTTCCGATGGTGACGCTTGGGCTCATCACATTCCTGTTCTGCTGGAACAGCTTCCTGTGGCCTCTGGTCATCGTCCAGGATCCGGCACGACAGATCATCCAGGTGGCGATCGCCCAGCAGGGTTCGCCGACGCAGCTGCCGAACTGGGGCGAGACATTTGCCGGAGCGACGGTCGCCACGGTGCCGCTCATCCTGCTCTTCCTGGTCCTGCAGAAGTACTTCACGCAAGGCATGGCCACCAGCGGCATAAAGGGCTGAGCGGATGAGCGATCTTCATCTGCTGGACGCACCTTTAGGCGGCCAGATCGGCTATCGTACGCTCGGCGCCGCAGGAGATTGGCTGGTGCTGATCCATGGCTGGTGCGGCAGTGCCGATCACTGGGATATCATCGGGCCCGAACTGGCCCGCAATTTCCGGGTGCTTGTACTTTCACATCCCGGTTTCGGTGGCACCGCGCCGCCGCCTGCAGGCGGCCAGACAATCGCTGCCATGGGCGCAGCGGTTGCGCATGTCCTCGATCATCTCGACATTTCGGGCGCCATCCTGGTCGGCCACTCCATGGGCGGTCCCATCTCCACGGAGACGGCGATTGCCGCACCGCAGAGAGTGGCCGCGGTGATCGGTCTCGATACGCTGTCCGACCGGGACTATTACGGACGTGTGCCGGATGACGAGATCCGGCGTCGGCACGAGGATTTCCAGGCCGACTATCCGGGCCGGATGCGGGCCATGGTCGACATGATCGTTCATCCGACCACCGAAGAGGCCATGCGAGCCCGGATCACCGAGGGCATGCTGGCCGCGGCGCCGGGCGACTTCGCGCTGGATATCAAGGACGACCTGTTCTTCTGGAATGCCGAAGATCGCTGGCCGCTGGTAACCTGCCCAAAAATGCTGCTGAATTCACCTTACGTGGCGCGTCTGGCGCATCCCGAGCCCATGCCGTGTTTTGCCAAAACCACGATCGCCACCTACGATTCCGGCCACTTTCCCATGATAGAGGCACCGACGATGATTGTGGACAAGATCAGAAGTTGCATCGCCAGCTTGGTATACTGATTATATGATATTGAATGCAGCAGAGAAATAAACGTATATGCGCGCCACCAAAGCCCGACCGGTCACGAGCAACGCCGGCAAAGGAGCATTCGAATTGAACCAAGATGCGGTTCGCATATCCAGTGTCGTCGCGACACGCCAGGCGACACGATCGGACGAGTTGCGCGATCATCTCGAGGAGATGATCCTGGACGGCCGTCTGGCGCCCGGCGAGCGGCTGGACGAGATGGAGTTGTCGCGCCGGTTCGGGCTTTCGCGAACGCCGGTCCGCGAGGCGATCAAATCGCTGCTCGCCATCGGCCTCATCGAAACGCGTGGGCGACAGGGCACGCATGTCGCCCTGCTGTCGATACCCGCGATCATCGAGATGTTCGACGTCATGGCCTCTCTCGAGGGACTATGCGCCAAGCTTGCAGCGCGCCGCGCGACGCCGACCGAGCGGGCCGCCATGCGCGCGGTCCATGAGGAGCTGGTCAAGGCCTACGAAGCCGGCGATCCGGTGAACTTCTACAAGATCAATCAGCAGTTCCACGACCTGCTCTATGAGGCAGCGCATACACATTTCATCGCCGAACAAACGATCCAGCTCCGCCGTCGGATCGGCGCCTACAGGTTGCGCGCTACCTATCAGCCGGGGCGAATGCTGGGAACGCTGGCCGAGCATGTAAGGATCATGGACTCGATCGATGCGGGCGATCCCGACGCCGCCCAGAAGGCGGCAAGCGACCACGTCCAGCTTTTGGGAGATCAGCTGACCGACTTTATTTCGTCGCTTCCCCCTCGCCTCAACCTCTCGCAATAACGTTACGGCGAACGATCAGAACTTGTCCGAATGCGTTGACCTACGTCTGCGTGCCGGGGACACCAAGGCTGCCAAGCGTCTGTTAACGCGGTTTCGGTAGCGGCCTGCCTTTCATGCGCCCATCGGGGTTGATTGCAACGATATGACAGCTTCGTTGACAGAGCCACATAGATGGAATCTGTCGAAATCATATCTGTGCACCAGCGCCGATGAATATGCTTGGAAGGATGTGGTGGGACTTGGACCTTGCGTGGTATGGTCAGACCGCCCAGCTGCGTTCCAGTACTGAGACCCAGTTCTCATAGGCGATCTTCTTCATTTCCGCATCGTTGAAACCGTTGCGGCGAAGTGCTTCGGCGAGGCTCGGCAGACCAGTGGCATCCTTCATCTCGGTCGGAATGGTCGTACCGTCGAAATCCGAGCCGAGCGCCACATGGTCGATCCCGATGCGCTCGGCAATATAGGCGACGTGGCGGACGAGCAGGTCGAGGCTGGTATTCGGGTCCCGGGCGCCATCGTCGCGCAGGAACAGCACACCGAAATTGATGCCGGCCAGGCCGCCCGTGTCGCGGATCGCGTCGAGCTGGCGGTCAGTCAGGTTACGGCTGTGCGGGCAAAGCGCATGCACGTTCGAATGGGACGCCACCAACGGCGCCGTGGAGATTTTCGCGATCTCCCAGAAACCGGCTTCGTTCATGTGCGACAGGTCGACCATGATCTTCAGCTCGTTGCAGGCGCGGATCAGGTCCCTGCCCGCGTCGCTCAGACCCGGACCGATATCCGGCGAGGACGGGTAACGGAAGGGAACACCGTAAGCAAAAATGTTCGGCCGGCTCCAGACCGGCCCCAGCGTGCGAAGCCCGGCCTGATGAAGGACGTGAAGCGCATCGAGATCGGCGGCGATCGCTTCGGCGCCCTCGATATGGAAGACGGCGGCGAAGCTGCCCTTGTCGATCGACTGGCGAATGTCCGAGGCCGTTCGGCACACCGTCACCGCACCCTGCGAGCGTGCCTCGATATCGAACAGCAGCCGCGCCATGGCGAGCGTTTCGTTGAGCGCTTCCGGCTGCGCCGGTGTCGGGAAATCGCCATTGGCATCCTTGGTCATGCTCGGCGACGGCACGTAGATGGCGCAAAGGCCACCGGCCAAGCCACCGGCCCTTGCGCGCGGCAGGTCGATATGTCCGACCTCCTCGCCTTCGAGAAAACGCCTGACCGGGTCCTCGCCGCCAGCGCGCCTCAGGCGCAGCAGCACGTCGTTATGGCCGTCGAAGATCGGGAGCGAATTGTTCAGCATTTTCTGAAATGTCCTACCGGAGCCTGGAAATTGCGTTTACCGTTAAGTTCCGGGCGCGGCGGCCGCAAATGCAAACCGCGCATAGCCCATTCGAAAAACGGAATTGGTCGCCTGAAATCGCGCCTGATAAGAGGCCTGCATCTTTTTGCGGCAAAATCTTGCCGGCTTCCGGCATTCCGGAGGTCCGGTCGTTCCAGGGGAATATAATAATGGTATCCAGACGCAATTTTCTGATCGGCGGCGCAGCCCTGCCCTTCCTGTCCTATATCGAACTGGCAGACACCGCCTTCGCTGCCACGCCAAAGGATATTCTGGTCGTTGCCCAGCAGCTCGACAACATGACCAGCCTTGACCCGCATGAGGGTTTTGAGGCAGTCGGCGGCGAAGTGATGAGCAACATGTACCAGAAGCTGGTGCGTGCCAACAGCGACAATCCCGACCAGGTTCTCCCCGTCGTCGCCGCTTCCTGGGAAGCCGATGCCGACAACAAGGTGTTCACCTTCAAGCTCGCCGACGCCAAATTCTCGTCCGGCGCACCGGTCACCGGCGAAGACGTGGCGTTTTCACTGCAGCGCGCCATCAAGATGAACAAGAGCCCGGCCTTCATCATCAACCAGTTCGGCTTCACCGCCGAAAACGTCGAGAGCCGCATCGTCGCCAAGGACGCAAAGACCGTCACGCTGACGACCGAACAGCCGACCGCGATTTCCTTCCTGCTGTTCTGCCTCTCGGCAAACATCGGCGCCATCGTCGAAAAGAAGGTGGTTCTCGCCAATGAGACGAATGGCGACCTTGGCAATGCCTGGCTGCAGAAAAATAGCGCCGGCTCCGGTTCCTTCAAGCTGCAGGCCTGGAAGGCTTCGGAAAGCATTACCCTGGTGCTCAACGAAAACGGTCCCTACAAGGGCAATCTGAAGCGCGTCATCATCCGCCACGTCGTCGATCCTTCGTCCCAGATGCTGATGCTGCAGAAGGGCGACGTCGATATCGCCCGCGACCTGACCTCCGAACAGCTGAAGGCTCTGCAGTCGGACGACAGCATTGTTTTGGTACGCAAGCAGATCGCCTCGCTGGTGCTGATCTCGCTCAACCAGAACAATGCCAATCTTGCCAAGCCGCAGGTCTGGCAGGCGGTGAAGTGGGCGCTCGATTACGAAGGCATGCAAAAGAACATCGTGCCCCTGACGCACGCCGTTCACCAGAGCATGGAGCCGGCCGGTTTCCCGGGCACGGTCACCGACACGCCGTATAAGCAGGATCTCGAAAAGGCCAAGGCGCTGATGGCCGAAGCCGGGCTGAAGGACGGTTTCGACATCACCCTCGACCACTATTCGGCACAACCCTATCCGGACCTCGCCCAGGCGATCCAGGCCAATCTCGGCGCCATCGGCATCCGCGTGAAGCTACAGTCGGCCGAAAACCGTCAGGTCCTGACCAAGATGCGCGCCCGCGGCCATGAAATGGCGCTGTCGGCATGGGGCACGGACTACTTTGATCCGAATTCGAACGCCGAAGTGTTCTGCATCAACAAGGACAATTCGGACGACGCCAAGAAGAAGCCTTTCGCATGGCGCTCGAGCTTCAAGAGCGACGAGTTCACCGCCAAGGCGGAAGCCGCCCGCGACGAGAAGGATCCGGCCAAGCGTCTGGCTCTCTATGAAACGCTGCAGCGCGACTTCATGGCAAACAGCCCGTTCGCGGTGATGTTCCAGACCACCAGGACCGCGGCCTGCCGCAAGAACGTCACTGGTTTCCAGCTCGGCGTTCTCTCGGAAGGCAATTCCTACCTGGAGACCAACAAGGCGTGAACCGACGTTTCAAGAGCCTTGCAGCAACACTGAGCAGCGTCCTCCTGACGCTGTTCGGTTTGACTGTGCTGACATTCCTCATCGGCCGGGTCATGCCGGTCGATCCGGTGATTGCCGCCGTCGGCGACAATGCGCCCGAGGACGTCATTCTTCGCGCACGCACCGAGATGGGCCTCGACCAGCCCATTCCGGTGCAATTCCTGCATTATCTCTACCAGCTCGCCCACGGCGATTTCGGCATGTCGGTTCTGACCAAGAACCCGGTGGCGCAGGACATTGTCCGTTTCTTCCCGGCGACGTTTGAGCTTGCCACCGCGGCCCTCTTGCTGGCTGCACTGATCGGCATTCCGCTCGGCGTCTGGGCCGCCGTCCGCCAGGGCTCGTTCACCGACCAGGCGATCCGCGTCGTCTGCCTTGCCGGCCATTCGGTGCCGGTCTTCATGCTGTCGCTGATCTCGCTCCTGGTCTTCTATTCGGCGCTCGACATCGCGCCCGGCCCCGGCCGCCAGGACATCATCTATGACGGCATGATCGACACGGTCACCGGCATCCTGACGATAGACACCCTGATCGCCGGCGATCTCGGCGCCTTCTGGGATGCACTGGCGCATATGGCGCAGCCGGTCATCATCCTTGCCTATTTCTCGATGGCCTATATCGCCCGCATGACGCGCGCCTTCATGATCGATGCGCTGAAGGGCGAATTCGTCATCACCGCCCGCGCCAAGGGCCTTACGCTGACCAAAGTCATCTGGGGCCATGCCTTCCCGACCGTTGCCGTCCAGCTCGTCACCGTCATCGCCCTGACCTATGCCGGCCTTCTCGAAGGCGCCGTCGTCACCGAGACGGTATTCTCGTGGCCGGGCATCGGCCAGTATCTGACCGTATCGCTGATGAATGCAGACATGAACCCGGTCATAGGCACCACGCTTCTGATCGGCCTGATCTATGTCGGTCTCAATCTGATTGCGGACATCCTCTACCGCGTCCTCGATCCACGGGTAAAATAATGATCGCCACCTTCCGAAACTGGGCGCTGGATGAAAGTCCGTCATCGCGCCAGCAGGCCGCCTGGGGCAACCGCTACCGTATCTGGCTGAACCTGCGCGGCAACGCGCTCGGCATGATCGGCCTGACCATCGTTCTCGTATTCATCGGAATCTCGCTGTTCGCGCCGCTGCTGGCGACGCATGATCCCGCCACCCAGGAACTCGGCAATCGCCTTACCGCGCCGAGCGCCGCCCACTGGTTCGGCACGGACGAACTCGGCCGCGACATCTATTCGCGCCTGGTTTACGGCGGCCGCGTCACGCTTGGCATGGTCATCGCCGTCGTCGTGCTCGTCGCGCCGATCGGGCTCGCCATCGGCTGCATCGCCGGCTATTTCGGCGGCATCGTCGATACGATCCTTATGCGCGTCACCGACATCTTCCTGGCCTTCCCGCGCCTTGTTCTGGCGCTCGCCTTCGTGGCAGCGCTGAAGCCGGGTGTCGAAAGCGCCGTCCTCGCCATCGCACTCACCGCCTGGCCGCCTTACGCGCGCATGGCCCGCGCCGAAACGCTGACGGTGCGCGGCAGCGACTTCATCGCCGCCTATCGCCTCACCGGTGGCTCTTCCTGGCGCATCATCTTCCGGCATATCATGCCGCTCTGCGTACCGACGCTGATCGTTCGTGTCACGCTCGACATGAGCTCGATCATCATCACCGCCGCCTCGCTCGGCTTCCTCGGCATGGGCGCCCAGCCTCCGTCGCCGGAATGGGGTGCGATGATCGCCACCGCGAAACGCTTCATCTTCGAACAATGGTGGGTTGCGGCCATTCCCGGCATTGCCATCTTCCTCGTTTCGCTCGCCTTCAACTTCTTGGGCGACGCGCTGCGCGATGTTCTGGATCCGAAGGGGAACTGACGGGTGCTGGTCGAAATCAACAATCTCAAGATCGGTTTTCAGTCGCGTACCGGCTTGCATCAGGCGGTCAAGGGCGTCTCGATGACGCTCGGCACGGAAAAGCTCGGCATCGTTGGCGAAAGCGGTTCGGGCAAGAGCCTCACCGCCCGCGCCCTGATGAAGCTGCTGCCTAGGCAGACGGTCATCGAAGCCGACAGGCTCGCCTTCGACGGGATCGACATCCTGGCTGCCTCTGAAAAGCAGATGCGCTCGATCCGCGGCAAGCGCGCCGGCTTCATTCTGCAGGACCCGAAATACTCACTCAACCCGGTCAAGACGATCGGCAGCCAGGTCGCCGAATCCTGGCACACCCACAAGGGTGGCAGCAGGCGCCAGTCGCTGGAAGCTGCAATCATGCTGCTGGAACAGGTGAAGATCCGCGATCCGAGAAAGGTCGCGGCCTCCTATCCGCACGAGGTTTCGGGCGGCATGGGCCAGCGCGTCATGATCGCAATGATGCTGGCACCCGATCCGGAATTGTTGATCGCCGACGAACCGACCAGCGCGCTCGATGCGACCGTGCAGGCCGAAATCCTGCGCCTGATCGAGGAACTGGTGTCGGAACGCGGCATGGGTCTTCTGCTGATCAGCCATGATCTTCCGCTGGTCTCGCATTTCTGCGACCGCGTCGCCGTCATGTATGCCGGCCATGTGGTGGAGGAGCTGAAGGCGTCCGAACTTCTCTCCGCCCAGCATCCTTATACGCGCGGGCTTCTGAACTGTATGCCCTCGCTGATCCACCCCAAGGAGCGCCTGCCTGTGCTGACTCGTGATCCGGAGTGGCTGAAATGACGATCGAGATCGACAATCTGCGCATCAGTTTCGGTGACCGCGAAGTCGTCAAAGGCGTGTCCTTCAATGTCGCAAAGGGCGCCAGTTTCGGCATCGTCGGCGAAAGCGGCTCGGGCAAGTCCACCGTGCTGCGCGCCATGGCCGGGCTCAACAACGAATGGTCGGGCCGCATCGCCTTTTCCGGTGAAGACGCTCCGCTGCATCGCCCGCCGGCCTTCTTCCGCAAGGTGCAGATGGTCTTCCAGGACCCCTATGGTTCGCTGCACCCGCGCCAGACGATTGACCGCATCCTGTCGGAACTGCCGCTCGTACATGGCATGAACAAGATCGACGATCGCATCGCCAAGGTCCTGTCGGCGGTTGCCCTGCCTATCAGCGCGCGATTCCGCTATCCGCATCAGCTGTCCGGCGGCCAGCGCCAGCGCGTGGCGATTGCCCGCGCATTGATCGCCGAGCCGGAAGTGCTGCTGCTCGACGAGCCAACTTCGGCGCTCGACGTGTCGGTGCAAGCGGAAATCCTCAACCTTCTCGCCGATCTTCGGGCCGAGCGAAACCTCACCTATGTGATGGTCAGCCACAATCTCAGCGTCATCGCGCATCTTTGCACCGAAGTCGGCGTGATGATCGACGGCAACATGGTGGAAGAGGTGACCACCGAGGATCTGAGACTTGGCAATGTCAATCATGCTCATACCCGCGAATTGCGCAGCCTGAGCGTGGAGCTCGAAGAACCGGCCTGACCTTTAGAAGGGTCTGGCCACCCGGTCCGGTTCAAGAGCAGTCAGTGGAGAAGAGAATGTCGATCACGGCCTATTGGGAGGCGGCACAGGAAGCAGCCGGGAAGTGCGCTGGCGGTTGGGGCGCTGACCAGCCTGGAGGCGCCGTGATCGGCTTCGATGCCAATGGCATCCGCTTTGCGGAAGTCGGCGGCGTCGAAAGTCTCTCCACAATGGCCCCGTTCTCGGCCGAGACGGTGGTGCGTTATGCCTCCGTAACCAAGCATGCCTTCTGCGCCATGATATTGTCGCATCCGGAAGCAATCTCCCTCGACGACACGCTCGGCCAGCATCTGCCCGAATTGCAGGAACCGCTGGCAGGCGTTACGATCGGCCGCGCCCTCGACATGAGCGGCGGCCTGCCCGATACGCGCGAATGCCTGTCGCTGCTCGGCCTGTCAGTCTATACCGAAACCAAGGCCGGCCCCCTGATGGAGTTTCTCGCGCGCCAGACGCGCCTGAACTATGAGGCTGGTACGGAGATTTCCTATTCCAATACCGGCTACCGCCTCGTTGAGACCGCGCTCGAGCGCAAGGGATTGTTCTTCCGCGATTTCATCCGCAAGGCGGGTGCCGATTCCGGCGCGATCCTCGATGCCCCTGAGGTCTGGAACGACGCCGTCGACGGCCTCGTGCCCGGCTACTGGCGTGACGGAGACAAGTGGCAGTTGTCCGCCGCCGGCCTGCATATCTCCGCCTCCGGCAGCATGACCGGCAGCGCAATGAGCCTTGCCAACTGGCTGCGCCTTCTGCTTCGTGGCGATGCGCCCTTTGCCGGCATGCTCGACCGCCTCGCCGCACCGCGTGCGCTGAAGGATGGCCGTGAAAGTGGTTATGGCCTCGGCCTGCGCCACACGCTTCTCGGCGGCCGGAGGTTTACCGGCCATGGCGGCTCGCATCCGGGCTACAAGTCCTATTTCCTCCTCGACCACGAAAGCAAAAGCGGCTTCGTCATCGTCTCCAACCGCGAAGACACGAACGGCAACAAGATTGCCCAGGAAGCCATGGCAGCTCTCTTGGGCCTTGCCCTGCCCGTCCCTTCCCCCACGCTCGCAGACGGCATCTATGTCTCAGAAACCGGTCCCTTCTGGGCCGAGGTCAAGGGCTCGACCGTCACCTGGCTCGATTCCGACGATATAGTTTACCAGGATGACGGCGAGTTCGTATCGTCGTTTTCGGACTCGTCGCCGATGCGCCTGAAGATGGAAGGATCCGCCATCGTTGGCGAGATCGGCCATACCGCGCGCCGCCTGCTGCCATCAGCCGATAGCGGTGTGCCGGCCTCGCTCTCTGGACGCTGGTTTTCCGAAGAAGGGGCTTTCTTCGAGATTACCGGCGATGTCGTCGTGATGGGCGTTGGGCCGGTGCGTCATCGCATGCCGCTCATGGCGCTGGGCAGCGGCCGTTTTCTCTTCACGCTGAAGGATGGGCCGTGGACGAAGCGTGTCTGCCTTCACCTCCTGTCCGAAAATCGCCTCGAACTCGTCTTAGCTCGTGCGAGAATGATCGAGTATAGACGCGCCGGCTGATTGCATTTTTCCATCATTCAGACCAATGGAGAACCGCGGTCGGTTTCCAGTTGGAGCTTATGGTGGAAGTCAAATGGCTTGAAGATTTCCTGGCGTTGGCCCAGACGCTAAACTTTACCAAGGCGGCGGAAGAGCGCCACGTCACCCAATCCGCCTTCAGCCGAAGGATCCGGCAGCTGGAAGCCTGGGTCGGAACCAGCCTGATCGATCGCGCCACCTATCCGTCGCGTCTGACCGATGCCGGCGAACGCTTCGTGCCGATCGCCGAACAGACCCTGCAAAGCCTCTATCAGGCCCGCCGAAATCTGCAGCACGAAGAGGGTAGTGACGCGCGCACGGTCACCGTAACGGCGCTGCATACTTTGTCCTTCACCTTCTTCCCGAACTGGCTGAACGAGCTCAACGCGAAGCTCGGACCAATCGTTACGCATATGCGGCCCGATTCCGGCAGCATGGAGGAGAACCTGAACTCGCTCGTCGACGGCGATTCAGATTTCCTGCTAACCTACCAGAACCAGCATGTGCCGATGCTGCTCGATCCGCAGTTCGAACATCATCAGCTGGGCGCAGAAACGATCATCGCAGTTAGCGCCCCCGACGCCTATGGACAGCACCAACACCATATCGAGCCGGGTTTCGCACATGTCAGCTATCAAAAAATCTCGTTCTTCGGTCAGCTCGTCGCCGGCGCAATGAGGGACCGGCTGCCGGTGGAAAACCGTGTCCATGTCGGAAGCATGTCGGTCGGCCTGAAGGGCATGGTCATGGCGGGCTGGGGGCTTGCCTGGATACCGGAAAGCCTGATTACCGCGGAACTTGCCGATGGCCGGCTCGTCAGGGCGGCTGGGCCTGACTGGGATATCGATGTTGAGATCCGGCTTTATCGTTCAAAAGAAAACCGGCGGCCGATCGTCAAACGCATCTGGGACGTTCTGGCCGCTGGCTGATTTCATCAAACCGCGGTGCGGCGGGCGTTGTCCATGTATAGCGTGCGCAAGCGCTTGAACATCGGACCAGCCTTGCCATCGCTGACCGGCTTGCCGTCGATCGAGGTGACAGGCACGATGAAGTTCGAGGCGCTGGTCAGGCAGGCTTCACGCGCAGCCATGGCTTCCTCAACCGAGAACGGGCGCTCTTCGATCGTCAGGCCCTGTTCGCGTGCGAGATCGAGCAATGCAAGGCGAGTGCAGCCCGGGAGCGTGGCATTGCCGTTGCCGCGGGTGATTATCTTGTCGTCATGGGTGATGATATAGGCCGTCGACGACGCGCCCTCCGTGATGAACCCGTCCTCGACCATCCAGGCCTCGTCACAGCCTTCGGCCTTGGCTATACGCTTGGCGAGAACCTGCGGCAGAAGGCAGACGGTCTTGATGTCGCGGCGTTCCCAACGCTGGTCCGGCACGATCTTGACCTTCAAGCCCTTTTCGACGGCGGCCACATGTTCCAGCGTCTTTGCCTGGGTAAAGAGCAGCAGGGTCGGCTCGAGATCGTCCGAATAGAGGAAATTGCGATCTTCGGCACCGCGCGTATATTGCAGATAGATCACGCCTTCGGTCAGCTTGTTTTCCAGGACCAGACGCTTTTCGATTGAAACGATATCATCGGTCGAAATCGGCAATGTGCCGCCGATCTCCCGCACGCTACGCTCCAGGCGCGCCATGTGCAGCGGGCTGTCGATCAGCTTTCCGTCGAGAACGGCAGTCACCTCGTAAATCCCGTCGCCGAACAGAAAACCACGATCGAAGATCGAGATATGCGCCTCGTTTTCGGGCAGGAAGGCACCGTTGAGATAGACGGTGCGGGGCATTGCGGCAGGCATGGGAACTCCAGTCTAGAAAATCAGCGGCGCTTGAGAGCGTCGAGGGAAATGGCGTGAATGGTCGAAGGCTTGCCGGTCCCGGCATTGAAGCCGTGCGTGGTCGTCGCCATCGTCATCGAATTGAGAATGGCCTCTTCGCTTGCCTCGATGACGGCTTCGAAGAGCGGCGAGACGACATCGTTGGAAAGAACCGGATAATGGGCGACCGTCTTGCGATGCTTGGGCGTGCGGCGCACCTCTTCAGCCGTCGAGAAGGCGAGCGCATAATCCCCGGACCCGTTGCTGAGGGCGGCACCAGTGCGCGCCAGGCCGCCAAAGCAGCGTTCCGCAAGACGCTGGAGATTTCGGGAGCAGAGCGGCGCATCGGTCGCGACGATCATGACGATCGAACCGTCCTTGTCATGGCCTTCCGCCTCGTAAGGCTGGCCGGCAACGGTCAGCTTGCCACCATAATTCGACTGGACGAGAACACCGACCGTATAGGAGATACCGGCGACAACTACGATGCGCGAACTGGTGCCGATGCCCCCCTTCAGTCCGAAGGCGACCGTGCCGGTGCCCGCGCCGATCGCGCCTTCCTCGACCGGACCGGCCTTGGCGGCAGAAAGTGCTTCCAACATTTGATCGACGCTCGGACGTGCCGCGCGGATATCGTTGAGCCGGGAATCGTTAGTCTCGCCGACGACGGCATTCAGCGAAACGACCCACTCATTGCCAGCCTGCGCCAGCGTGTGACGGTTGATGGCTTCGATGGCACGGCCGACACCCAGCGTATTGGTGAGCAGGATCGGCGTCTCGATCTCGCCAAGCTCGGCGATCTGGGTCGAGCCCGCGAACTTGCCGAAGCCATTAAAGACGGCCAGCGCCGCCGGCACCTTTTCCTGAAACAGATTGCCGGCATGCGGCAGGATAGCAGTCGCGCCCGTGCGGATCCGATCGCCTTCGACGCAGGTGAAATGGCCGATGGAGACACCGGCAACGTCGGTGATCGCGTTCAGTTCGCCGATCGGGTAATGGCCAACAGAGATGCCAAGCGAGCGCAAACGGGCACGATTTTCGTAAGTCATTGAACGAACTCTGAGATCGAAGTTGCCCGCACGATACTTCGATCTCAGAGCGACGGACACGATAAAAATGGAATAGTTTCATGCCGGCTTTGCAAGAGCCGCCGCGGTGATCGTCGCGGTCTGCAGCGTCCAGGTGGAGGATATCGAAGAGCCAATGAACGAGGTCCCACCTCGGCCTAACCAATGATGACATGCGGCACGAAGCGCGAGAGGTTGGCAGTGATCCCGGAACGGTCCTCGCGGATTCCAAGGCCGCAGGCGCGGTCGCCCACGACCCAGCTACCCAGCACGGCAAAGCCGCCCTCGCTCTCGAAAAGCGGGCTGTATGCCTGGACTACGAAACCTTCGCCGCCGTAATCGCCAGGCGCCGAAATCAGCTCCTGTCCAGCCCGGAAGATCGTTACGTTCTCACCTTCACGCGACAACAATGGCTTGCGCACATAATCACTCAGGGTCGAAGCTGCCGGATCGTCAGCAAAAAAGCTCGGGAGCAGATTGGGATGATTGGGATAGCGCTGCCAGAGCAAAGGTAGCAGACCCTTGTTGGAGAGAACGGCTTTCCACGCCGGCTCAATGAAGACATCTCCCGAGCGCAGGAGTTCGCGACCGAAGGGCTCCCGAAGCATGAACTCCCATGGATAAAGCTTGAAGCAACGGTGGATCACCCGATCCTGAAGATCGGTATAGCGGCCCTGCGCGTCGATGCCGATCTCACGGACCTCCAGAAGCTCGACAAGATGACCGGCCTGCACTGCGCAGTCCATAAGATAGACCGTCGTACCCCTGTCCTCCTCATTGTCGGTTATGGCCGCAAAGTGGAAAATCGGGCCTTTTGGAAATTGCCCGAGAGCTTCGACGAGGCTTTCCTGAAGAGAGTTAAACTGGTCAGCATCGACAGGCAGCACGCCAAGCGCCATTTGATCCGTCAGCCAGTTGAACTGGAAAAAGGCCGCTTGGAATACCCCAGTAGGCGTGTCGGCATTGTATTCGAGAAGCTTCGCCGGTCCTTTACCGTCGTATGCAAGGTCGAATCGGCCATAAAGGTGCCGATCCCCACGCTGCCAGGATCGTTGCACCGCATCGCGCAAATCCTCCGGAATGACCAACCTGTTTAAGGTTTCCTCGCTCCTCACGATATCATCGACCAGGTCAATGCACATATCGTGCAGTTCCTGGCTCGGCTCCTCGACCTGCGTCTCAATTTCTTCAAGCGTGAACGTGTAAGCGGCATCGTCCAGCCAGTAGGGCTCGCCATACATTTCGTGAAAGCCGAAGCCGACGGCTCGCGCCTTGTTAACCCAATCCGGGCGTGGAGGAACGGTGATGCGCTTCATCTCAACCGCCGAAACTGAAGAAGGAGCGCCCTCCGAAACCTTGCCTGGCAACGGTGCGAGTATTGACATTGACTGGCTTCGTGCTCTGGCGCGGCGGGGCGATCGCGGTATCATTGCGGCTGCCACCTGTCCCGACCGTCGTCACGGTCTGGCCCGACCGATTGCGGTAAATCGGCGTTGAGCCGGAATAGTAACCGTTTTCCTCC
This sequence comes from Neorhizobium vignae, assembly GCF_000732195.1. GTDB lineage: Bacteria > Pseudomonadota > Alphaproteobacteria > Rhizobiales > Rhizobiaceae > Neorhizobium > Neorhizobium vignae. Next base: position 241,931 of record NZ_JNNU01000003.1, on the reverse strand, counting down.
TGTCGTCGCCGATAGTTGTAATAGTCACCAATATTGTTGATTGCCGACGATAGGACATAGCCGGTCAGGAACGGCACGAAATAGCTGCCGTTTCCGCCGGTCGAACCGGGAACGCTGTTCGCAGGCTGTTCAAGGCACTGGCCTGCACCGAATTCGGTCTCGCATGCAGCTCTGCCATCAAAACGCGGAGCGTTGGCGAGGTGAGCCCGCATCGCGTCCTGGTAGCCTGCCTGGCAAACCTGACGATCCATGCCCGACGATGCGCACTGATCGACGGACGTGAACATTACGTCCGACGAAGGATCATCGCCGCAACCAGATAGAACCATCGTCGAGGCAGCGATGGTGCCGAGGGCAAGAATAGGCGTCTTGCGCCCCTTCAATCGTCTCTGCATGTTACCCTCCCTCAATAAGTCATGCACGCGGCATTGAGAATGCCGATGACGAGCGCGATGCCGCCGCCCCAAAGGCCGGCGGCAATCTCGTTGGAGGATATTTTTTCATGCAAATCCTTCATGGTGAGGTTTGCAATGTAAAAGGCAAGAATTTGCGCCAGAATGCCAATCACGACCCAGATGATATAGTCGACAACGCTGACGGAATGGGCCACGGCCGAAGCAAGGGGCAAGCTGAAGCCGATCAGGGCGCCGAGAAAAGCTGTCACTGCGGCCAGATTGCCGGCGCGGATCAATTCGACCTCCTTTTGCGGCGTCAGATGCGTGTAGATCACCGAAAAGACACCGTAGGCGGCGAGACCAATGACAAAGTATCCCAAGAAGGCGGGCAGTCCCGCCACATAATCAAGCATTGAAAAAACCTCCTTAATTATCGATTTTTCCGTCAAACACGGGAGACTCGGCCGGGCCGATGCCGTAGCCGATCAGGAATTCCACCGAGCTACCGGTTTGGTTCTAAGCCTGATCGACATCGCGCTCGACATCGATCAGCTGCATTTCGCGCGCCGAGTCGACTGGGCGGTATACAGCATACAGGTTTGGTGGATAGACCGTTGTGTCTCGCCGTCATCGACCTTTTCCACGACCTGCATCAGTTCGGCGCGTTCCGGGTCACCCCGAAGCGTTGATAGATGACGCCATCCGCATCAAAGGATGGCTCTCCGATCAGACCGTTCGGCCCGGTCCACCGGCACCATTCGCCCGCACCGGCGGGTACAACGCTGTCCCACGGTTGATAGAAGCTGACGTCTTCGACTGCATTCCCCGGCCTGCCCGAAGAAGACATCACCTGAATCATCGGGTGTTCATCGTCATGATAGCGCGACAGGACCGTCGATGCCTCAAGTCGCGCTTCACCATAGTCGGCGATGATAAAAGGACCGCTCTGCGGCAGCGGCAGGGCCAGTGTCCCGCCCAAAGTATCGGCTTCACGCGAGAGGAAGTCGATCTTCAGTGCTCCGCCAATGCCGGCGCCGAGGGGACCGAGTTCTTCAGGCAGGCGCCTATCCTTGTTCCCGCCAAACCAGCCGATCATGCCACGTCCCCCAGCCGATCCCAAGCGATGGCGGCGGGATTAAGCCGCATTCCGGGGATGTAGTAAAGTGTCCCGCCGCGGCCAAGCATGGCACCATCGCGGCAATTGAGATCGGTATTGCCTTCGCTCAGCATGCCGACCAGCGTGACATTGTATCGATGCTTGAAGTTCATGAACACGTCTCCGTAACGCTGTGGCGCCTTCAAGGCGGGGTACTCGGCAGCGAGAAAGCCGTATCGCTGGAGGCGACCGAAAGCGGCCGCGCGGTGATTTCAGAAGAACCTGGCTCGCGGGCGGCCCGCGACAGCAGCTTTTCGGCCAGAGAGCTCACGGCCTCAACGCGCGGCGGATCGCAGTTCAGAGAGCGGAGCCAATCCAACCATCCCCACGCCGATCCTGTAGGGTGACCTCATCGGCTGCCAAATAGATGGAGCCGGACGCTCAGCCTCGCGCCCCCGCCTGGTGCATCGCCGATTTCCAACGTGCCCCCATGGGCTTCCAATAGATTGCGGGCGACGGCGAGGCCAAGACCGGCCCCGCCGGTCTTGCGGGCACGGGAGGGTTCCAGACGCACGAAGGGCTCCGTCAGGAACTCGCGCCAATCGGCTGGAATGCCCGGGCCGTCGTCATCGATCGTCACCCGCAACCACTCGGTTTCGATCGCAAGCGCCAGATGCGCCGCACCGCCGTATTTGAGCGCGTTGTCGATCAGGTTTGCGAATACCCGCCGCAGTGCCAGACGATCGCCAATTACCAATGCCGTCTCGGGCGGGAGGGCTGCCAAGGTGATATGCGCGCCCGCGGCCCGGCGGTCCATGACCTCCGCCTCCAAAAGCGGCATGAGGTCGAGGAGTTCCTCGTCCAGAGCTCCGACACCAGCGCGGCCGGCCATTAGCGCATTGTCGAGAAGCTCGATCATATCGTCTATGTCGGCTGCGGCCTTTTCCCGTTCCGTTTCGTTCGGGATGTGCTCGGCGCGAAGCCTCAGTCGGGTCGCGAACGTGCGCACGTCATGCTGGATGCCGCCGATCAGCGCCAACCTGGCGCGGACGATCGCATGCAGGCGCGTCTGCAGCCGGTCGAAGGCCTTGAGCAGCGCCTGGGTTTCGGGCGCCGCCCCTTTCAGCTTCGGCAGCGCGACCGGATCGCCGACCGGGTCGATCCGATCCACGATGGCCGCCAGCCGGGTCAGCGGACGGATTTCGCGATGGAGAACGATCAGCGCCGCAACGCCGAACAACGTCCCGATCAGCCCGGCGCCGAGCCCCGCCGGCAGGCCGAACCAGGAGACCACGAACGGCGTGCGGGTTTCCATCACCAGTACCTGATCCGGCACAAGTCGGATCCGGAACTGGACAGGATTAAGCACTCCCTGGAAGAGGCGCGGCCGCTGGAATCTGCGCTGCGGAACCAGAAGGCGGATCGACAACAGGTCGTCGCCCAGTACCTCCTTGTAAATCCGATATTCCGGATCGTCCCAGAGATCGGAGGCTTTTTCCGGGCCAAGATCCATTCCCACAACACGCAGATCAAGGATGGGCGAGCTCACAGCGCCGATCAGCGCCGGCCAGCGGGTGGAAGGTTCCGTTTTCAGCAGCGAGACAATCGCGGCAATCTGGCCAGGCGGCGGGTTGGACGCGGTGCGGCTAAGACCGTTGGCAAGATAGTAGAACGAAATCAGCACGATCCACAGCGCGAGGAAACCCGCTCCTCCGATTGCGACGAACCGCCTGGAAAGGCTTAGGCGAAACATCACGTCACCTGCCGCACCGGCACCGTCAGCAAATAGCCGCCGTTGCGCACCGTGCTGATCAGGTTGCTGCCTGGGCTTACCGCTTCCAGTTTCTTGCGCAGCCGCGACACGAGTATGTCGACTGTGCGGTCGAAGGAATCGGCAGCGCGGCCATGGGTCCAGTCGAGAATCTGGTCGCGGGAGAGAACCCGGCGCGGTCTCAGCACGAAACAGGAGAGGAGTTCGAATTCTCCGCTCGTCAGCGAAACGACGCCGTCGGGCACGGTCTCCAGCTGACGTGCATCGAGATCGGCGATGAAGCGATCGAAGGCGTAACGCCGGCTCGGCGGCTGGAATACCTGCGGCGCAGCACGGCGTAACAGTGCCCGCACCCGCGCCAAAAGTTCGCGCGGGCCGAACGGCTTGACGAGATAATCGTCGGCGCCGAGTTCGAGGCCGACGACCCGGTCGGTCTCGTCGCTTTTCGCCGTCAGCATCAGGATCGGCAACGGCCGCGTTGCGCGGATGCGCCGGCAGATGGAAAGTCCGTCCTCGCCGGGCATCATCAGGTCGAGAATCATCAGGTCCGGCTCACGCCGCCGAAGCACCTCGTCCATGGCGCGCGCATCCTCGGCCGTTTCGATGGCAAAACCTTCGCGCGACAGCAGGCCGCCGACGAGCTGCCTTATGTCGGCATCGTCATCGACGATCAGAATGGTGGGCATGGATTGGTCCATGGCGCGACCATGAACAAGCGATCTGCCGAAATCAAGCGTCGGCAAGCCGTTGATACAAAACGCTACAAATCGGCGACAAAGACCTACAAGTCGAAACCGGCGCGACATAACCAGCATACATGGAGCCGCCATCCTCTGCTCACGTCGACGAACGATCCCCTGCTTTCGTTGACGCGACGATCCCATCGAAACGAGGATGAAACGATGACCAAGACACTGACGGCCGGCCTGCTTGCCGGCACTTTTGCTCTGCTTTCGGTCGGTCAGGCGAATGCCTGGACCCGCGACGGCTCGATCAGCGGTCCGCGCGGCACGGCATCCGTCCATGCGAATGGCGGCTGCACCGGCGGCTCGTGCTCCCGCAGCATCAACCGCACGGGGCCGGACGGATACAGCATGTCGCGCAGCGGCTCTGTGTCCTGTGACGGTGGTTATTGCAACGGCTCCCGGACCACGACGGGCCCCCGCGGCAATACGGTTACCCGCTCAGGCAGCTTTCATCGCTACTGATCTGATGCGCGGCGCCCGGCGGCTTCTCACCCCCAGCACGAGCCGCCGGGCAATCCTTTTCACGAGGCCTTCCTATGCTCCAGAGTTCCGTCGAACCATCGCTGCGTGTCGGTTTCCTCATCGTCGCGGTCTCCTTCATGCTGCTCGAATACCTGATCGGCAGGCTGGCGCGGCACGACACCCATGACCTCAAAGAATCGGCCGCGTCCTTCGGCGTCGCGGTGATCCATGGTCTGGTGCGTCCCCTCGAAGCCGCCCTCGTCGCTGTGCCCTTCATGTTCGCCTACCGGCACCATCTGTTCGACATAGACATCACAACCGCGGCCGGGTTGTTGATGCTCTTCGTCGCGGTGGATTTCATCTATTATTGGCATCACCGTGCCTCCCATCACATCCGTTGGCTCTGGGCGACGCATGCGGTGCATCACTCGCCGACCAGGCTCAACCTGACGGCGGCGATCCGGCTCGGCTGGACGGGCAATATTTCCGGCCATTTCCTGTTCTTCGTGCCGCTTGCTTGGGCAGGCTTCCATCCGTTTGCCATTGTCGCCATGCTCGGCCTCAACCTCGCCTATCAGTTCTTCATCCATACCGAGCTTTCGCCGCGTCTCGGCCCCCTCGAATGGGTGCTGAACACGCCTGCGCACCATCGGGTGCATCACGCCTCCAATGCCGGCTGCCTTGACAAGAACTTTGGCGGTATCCTGATCGTCTTCGACCGGTTGTTCGACACTTTCGCCGAGGTGCCGAAGACCGAGCCCTTGCGCTACGGCCTGCGCGGTCGCCCGGCCTCGCTCAATCCGGGCCGGATCGCGCTTGGCGAGTGGGCCATCCTCTGGCGGGATTTCGGCCGTGCAGCCGGCCCGGCCGCCAAGCTCCGGGTACTGTTCGGACCAGTCAGCCCCACGCTGCGGCCAATCGAAAGACCTGCGAATGACGGTCTTCCGACACACGATACCACCACCACGAGAACCGAAGGACTATCGCCATGATCCGCCAACTCCTCATAGCCTCAAGCCTGCTCGCCCTTTTCCTCGCAGCGCTCGCCGGAACGGCCTCGGCCCAGATGCAGGCTTCGCCCGAAATGCGGCAGCAGGCGATCAAGGTCGCCCGCGCCTGCCGCACCGACCTGAAAACTTATTGCGACGGCGTCGAGCGCGGTGATGGTCGCATCGCCGCCTGCCTCAGGGACAATGCGCAAAAACTCTCCTCGTCCTGCCGCACGGCGCTGAGCGACGTGATGCAACACTGAATTCTACCATCGAAAGGACAGTCCGATGTTCAGGAAACCGCTTCTCACGCTCGCGATGCTCGCCGGCATGACGTCCGTCGCAGCCGCCGCTACCGCAGCGATCGCCACCGGCAACGTCAATCTGAGGGCCGGCCCCTCGACTGCCTATCCGGTCGTCACCGTCGTGCCGGCCGGCGCCCGCATCACCACCTATGGCTGCCTCGATGGCTACAGCTGGTGCGACATCGGGCACGGCGTCACACGCGGCTGGGTTTCGGCGAACTATATCCAGGTGGTTTATCGCGGCGCGCCCGTGGTGCTGACGCCGACACTCGGCCCGCGCATCGGCATCGTCCTCGTCGGCTACAATCGCGCCTATTGGGATCGCTACTACGTGCGCTACCCGTGGTACTCGACCTGGCGCTATTACCCGCCGGTTGTCGCGCCGCGCGTCAATTCCTTCGACCGGACGGTGGAATGCGCAAATGGCGCCTGCACCGCGACCCGCTCGACGACCGGCATCTATGGCGGTACGGCCACCCATAACCGCAGTTGCGCCGACGGGCAATGCACCGCGACCCGCGAAGTCGTCGGCCCCCGCGGCAACGTGGCGTCGAGGGAGCGTAATTGCAGCCGGGCGGATCAGTCGTGCTCCGTTACCCGCACCGGCCCGCGTGGTAACAGCCACACCCGCTTCTTCGAGCGGTGACGCGGATGGGAGAGGCCATGCTATTCCCACGTGCCGCGAGCCGCGGAATGCCGCGTCTCGCTGCCCTCCTTCTGTTTGCGGCAGCCGGGACATTCTCATCTCCGGCGGCCGCAGACGACTTCGAGGATGAACCGTTGGACGAGTTCTGCCTTCCGCGGGACGGCGGACAGCAGATCTGCATAGCGTTTTTCCTGGACGACGACGGCTATGAACTCTGCCTAATGGATGAGAAAGACCGGATTGCCCGGTGCATGCGCTCCTGGCGCCTCATACCGGACCAGAAGCCCGATGGCGATCCGCTTCGCACAGCCAATCAGCCTTTACAGCGGGAGAGCATCCGCTTGTCTGAGGACGGCGACCGCTTGCCATAGCCAGTCGTTGCTGCCACTTCATTCGGCCACCAGCCTTGATCATCGCCAAGTGCCGATTTGGTGACGGACAATCTCTGCATCCGAGCGAGCGAACGTTCCATGGCAACAGTTCATCGTTGATGGCATGATCGGCAATGCAATTAAGTAGCTGACGGATACAGGCTTCCGGCTCAAGACCAGTATTTGATGCGCGGCACCCTGTATCGCGACTATCCGCGGGCCGTATCGTCAGAAACTGCCGCTTCAGATCCGCAACCGCCGTCAGAATGCGGGCCGCATGGTTTGCAGCACTATCCGGTTTCTGCAACAAGGGGACCAGCCCATCCCCTAGATTGAGAGGACGTCAGAAATGGTCGCCAAGACTGCAGAGTTTGCGCTGGAGATCCGAGACGTGACACGACGTTTCGGAGCGACGGCAGCCGTCGGCGGCATTTCGTTATCGATCCGCCAGGGGGAAATTATCTGCCTCGTCGGCCACTCCGGATGTGGCAAATCAACACTGCTCAGATTGATCGCCGGCGTCGAGACGCCGGACGGCGGCCGTATCATTCTCGCTGGCAAGGAGATTTCAGGCCCATCGACCTTCATGGAGCCCGAGGCGCGCAATATCGGTTTCGTTTTCCAGGATTATGCTCTCTTCCCGCATCTGACCGTGGAGCAGAATATCCTGTTCGGTCTCAAGCGCTACAACAGACCAGAGGCCATCAGGAGGAGCTCGGAGGTGATTGGCAGGATAGGTATCACGCATCTCATTGACCGTTATCCACATATGCTGTCCGGTGGCGAACAACAGCGCGTAGCGCTGGCAAGGGCGCTTGCTCCCCGGCCCCACATCCTGCTGATGGATGAACCTTTTTCCAATCTGGATCAGAGCCTGAGGGACACGGTGCGCGACAACACGCTGTCGCTTCTGAAAACGCTGGGTACCACCGTGATCATGGTCACTCATGACCCCGACGAGGCGCTTTCGGCCGGCGACCGCGTAGTTCTGATGAAGGCTGGCGAAGTCGTTCAGGCTGGATCAGGCTACGATCTACACGATCGACCCCTCACCCCGTATGCGGCGGAATTCTTCTGTGACTTCAACAAGGTGCCGGGCGTTTACAAGAGCGGTGCGATTGAAACAGCGATGGGCGTCTTCTCACAGGCCCTGGCAATCCCGGAAGGCAGTCCGTCGACGCTTTACATCCGCCCCCAGGCGATTTCGATTTCGCAGGCTGACGGAGATTTTGCCGGCCGCATCGAAGGGCGAAGCTTTCATGGAGAGTTCGAGCAGTTCCTTGTTCGTGTCGATAACCTTGAAACACCATTGCGGGTCAGATCGGCAAAACGACTGCCGCCGGATGTCGATCTGGTGCGAGTCTCTATCGCCAACGATCAAGTGCTCGCATTTCCGAGCGACTAAATCGGAGATTGAATTGGGTGGGAAATGCAGATCAATAAACCGTGATTTCCACTGCAAGCTGAACATTAAACTTGACGAAAATGGTCATAAACTGCAGCAAGCATGCAAAACATGGAGGGACTCATGAACACGCATGCCATCGCAACATCGACCTTTCTCGTCGCCTCGCTCTTCCTGAGTGCAAGTGCAGCCTCTGCCGCCGAGATCAACATCTATACGACGCGTGAGGCGGGGCTAATCCAGCCGCTTCTCGATGCGTTTACCAAATCCACAGGCACCAAGGTCAACACCGTTTTCCTGAAGGATGGCCTTGCGGAACGCGTTGCGACAGAAGGCGCCAGCTCCCCCGCCGATATTCTGATGGCCGTCGATGCCGGTAGCCTGGTCGACCTGGTCGAGAAAGGTGTGACCCAGCCCGTCGAGTCGGCGGTGCTGAATGCTGCCATTCCCGCGCAGCTGCGCGACTCCAAAGGCAACTGGTTCGCGCTTTCGATGCGTGCACGCGTGCTCTATGCCGCGAAGGACGTGGATCTGAAATCGTTCAACTACGAAGAGCTTGCCGACCCAAAATGGAAGGGCAAGATATGCATCCGCGCCGGCCAGCACCCCTACAACACGGCTCTTTTTGCTGACTACATCGCCCATTACGGCGCGGCTGAAACAGAAAAGTGGCTGACGGGCCTTAAGGCCAACCTGGCCCGCAAGGCCGGTGGTGGCGACCGTGACGGCGCCAAGGACATCCTTGGCGGTATCTGCGATATCGCAATCGCGAACTCTTATTATGTCGGCCTGATGCGATCGGGCAAGGGCGGTCCGGATCAGGTCAAGTGGGGTGAGGCCATCAACGTCATTCTTCCGACCTTCAAGAATGGCGGCACGCAGGTCAACATCAGTGGCGCAGCTGTCGCCAAAAATGCGCCAAACAAGGCCGAAGCAGTCAAGCTCCTGGAATATCTCGTCTCCGATGAAGCCCAGAAGATCTACGCCGAAGCCAATTACGAATACCCGGTCAAGGCCGGCGCGGCCACCGATCCGATCATCGCTTCCTTCGGTCAATTGAAGATCGATTCCAAGTCGTTGACGGAGATCGTCGGCCATCGCAAGCAAGCAAGCACGCTGGTCGATAAGGTTGGCTTCGACAACTAACATGGACAGAAAGGCGCCCTTGTCTTTGCGGGCGCCTTTCGTCTGGCCAGTTGGTGAATAACGTGACCTCCCCTATCGCCGCGATGGCTTGGCCCAAACGTCGTCCAAGCAACCGTTGGCTGATCTGCGCAGTTATAGTTGCAGCACTTGTGGCGCTTCCAGTCGTGGGCCTTTTCCTGCAGGCCATTCAGGGTTCTCCCGGCCTCTGGCAGCATCTGGCAACCACTATCCTGCCGATTTCCATGGTCGATACCATCATCCTTCTCCTGGGCGTCGGCATCGTTTCGGCTGTCATCGGCACAACAATGGCATGGCTGGTTACGGCGTATTCCTTTCCCGGTCGGCGGACGCTGGAATGGGCACTGCTGCTGCCGCTCGCCGTGCCGACCTACATCATCGCCTATGCCTATCTCGACATTCTACACCCGATCGGGTCCGTCCAGGGAGCAATCCGCTGGTTGCTTGGTTATTCGAGCCCGCGCGAATTCCGATTGCCGGACGTGCGCTCGATGCCCGGCTGTATTCTTCTTCTGGGTTTCGTTCTCTACCCGTACGTCTACATGCCCACACGCGTGATGTTCCTGACACAATCGGCCAATCTCATCGACGCGGCGCGGACGCTTGGTATCTCCCGCCGCGCCATCTTCTGGAACGTCGCTCTGCCGCTTGCAAGGCCGGCGGTCGCCGTCGGTGTCAGCCTGGCGCTGATGGAAACGCTGAACGATGTCGGCGCCTCAGAATTTCTCGGTGTTCGCACGCTAACCGTGTCGATTTATACGACCTGGATCACGCGAACGGACCTGCCCGGGGCGTCGCAGATCGCCCTGTTGCTATTGCTTATGGTCGTCGCTCTCGTGTCGTTCGAACGGTGGGCGAGGCGAAGGCAGCGCTATTCCGCAACCACGCAGCGTAATCGTGGTTTTGAACCCCTCCGAGTTTCATCGGCGATAGGCCTGCTTCTACTCATGTTCGGCCTAACCCCGATCTTGATCGGTTTCGCCGCACCGGCCTTTTACCTGTCGACATCTGCATGGCAACGCATCCGCTTCGCCGGCTTATCCTCGAACCTGCTGCACGAGGCAATAAACACGATTGCCCTAGCCGTCATCGCAACCGCGACCACGATCGCATTTGGCCTGGTCATCGCCTATGCGAACCGCATTCGACCGGGCGCGGTGTCGTCTTGGTCCTATCGTTTCGCGACAATGGGATATGCGGCCCCCGGCACGGTGGTTGCCATCGGCGTTCTGATCGTGCTGGCGACGGCAGATCGACTGGTTGACCAGGCCGCCATCGATTGGTTCGGAGTCTCCACGGGCCTGTTGTTCATCGGTTCGGGCGCTGCGCTGATCTACGCATATACGATGAGGTTTCTGGCTATCTCGGCTGGAGGCATTGACGCCGGGCTTGCACGTATTCCCTTGTCACTGGACCAAGCCTCACGTCTGCTCGGTCAGTCTTCAGCCGGGACCTTGCGCCACATACATCTACCGTTGTCCAAAGCGGCAATAACCGCGGCCGGCCTGCTGGTCTTTGTGGATTGCGTCAAGGAACTTCCGGCCACGCTCCTGTTGCGACCGCTCAACATCGAAACATTTGCCACCCACCTGTATAGCGAGGCGGCGAGAGGAACCTACGAGGAGGCTTCTGTCGCCGCCTTGGCCATTCTTCTGATCGGCATGCTACCGGTCATCCTGCTCTCCCGCATCGGTCGCTCAGATCGTTGACGTTGCCGAGCAGGCCGAGGTCGGTCAGCCTGCCTAGCATGGGCGACGCCCCAAGCCTCCGGCAGACGCTCCAGATTGATGAAGCTGCCGGTATAGCCGCGCTGCTTGACGTCATGAAACAGATGACCGTCCGCAGCGATTCTTATTTCCAATGAGGCTGTCAACATTCCGGACGCATAGCGTCTCCGGCTCCCGTTTCGGGCCCGACGGTAGCGTCGTCTTCAAACGCCGGCGGCCAGATGCGGCCCATGTTGTCGATCGACTTCTACATTGTTATCGTCAGCTGGAGGCTAGTCTGGTCTCCGCTGTCTATGGTCGTTTCATCCACTTGCAGAATCGTCGCTCGCGACGCTTCAATCCCGCTCCATCCGTCGAGGTCCTGCATGTTTCCTCTGTCGCATATGATGAAAGCCTTCATCCGCAGAGGCAAGCTGACGGTGATTGACGCCGATGGGCGCAGCCATGTCTTTGCAGGTGAGGCGGGCCCGGAAGTGACGATGCGACTGACAGACCGCAGACTTTACCGCACTTTGGTCTTCAATTCGGAACTTGCGGCCGGCGAAGCCTATATGGATGGCACACTCCGCTTTGAAAACGGTTCGACGCTTCGAGACTTCCTGACCCTATTCTCGGTCAATCGGTTGTCGCTTGGCTCCTATCCAATCCAAAAGCTGTTGCGCGCCGTCAAGATGCGTTTCCGCAAGCGCCAGCAGTCCAACGTCAAGGGTGAGGCGCAGCGCAACGTCGCCCACCATTACGATCTAGGCAACGATTTCTACAAACTCTTCCTCGACGACAAGATGCTCTACTCCTGCGCCTATTTTCGTGAGGCGGACGAAACCCTGGAACAGGCCCAGAGAAACAAGCTTCGGCTGCTCGCCTCGAAACTCCATCTGAAGCCCGGGATGAAGGTGCTTGATATCGGCTGCGGTTGGGGCGACATGGCCCTTTATCTCGCCCAGCTGGAAGATGTCGAAGTGGTTGGCGTCACCCTGTCGACGGAACAGCAGGTGCTGGCGACTGAACGAGCCCGGAATGCTGGCGTCGCCGATCGTGTCCGGTTCGATCTGCGCGACTATCGAGATGTCACCGGAACGTTCGATCGGATAGTATCGATTGGCATGTTCGAGCATGTCGGGGTCAGTCATTACGATGAGTTCTTCAAGAAGCTGAACGCGCTGATGCCGGATGATGGTCTCGCCGTCATCCATTCGATCGGCCACATGAGCCCTCCCGGCATGGCGAGCGCCTGGCTTCGAAAATATATCTTTCCCGGAGCTTACTCTCCGGCGTTGTCGGAGGTTTTCGAAGTCGTGGAGCGCAATAGCCTTTGGGTCACCGACCTTGAATTTTTGCGCCTGCACTATGCGATGACGCTGGCCCACTGGGTGGAACGTTTCGAGAAGAACCGCGACAAGGTCGTCCAATTGCACGACGAGCGTTTCGCCCGGATGTGGGAATTTTACCTGATCAGCTGCGAGATGATGTTCCGGACCGGAAGCCAACTCGTGTTTCACATGCAGCTATCCCGCAGCCGGGACGCAGCCCCCATCGTTCGAGATTATATTACAGAACAGCAAAAGGCCTATTTGCTTCAGGAGCAGGCGATCGGCCTATCTGTGAAGGACTGTTAGACCAGACACCCATCGACTGTCTGTCATCGCTACCCAACTGGTTTCAGCAGTGCTGGGGACTGGCCACCTGACTTAGGCGGGCGACACCACCTCATCGGCCAGAAAGGCGTAATCCTGCGGTCGGGAATTTCCACCAGGATCGAATCCAACAAGGCATGCCAGCAGGTTGGGCGCGGCGCGACCAAAGCCGCGCCGCGTTTTCCGCTCAGTTGGCTTCCCTGTCCAGCGTGCGCGTCTGGCCGCTATCGCTGTCATAGACGTCCACCTCGACGGAGTTGCCGTAGCGGCGGATACTCTGGACGTCTACGTCACGGTACCCGCCCCCGCTATAGTCATAAATCTCGATCGTCCGACCAGGCCGGACCAGGGTTCCCTTGCCGATCTCGATTGATCCACCGGTACTGCTATCAACGCCGTCCCAGGCAAGAACCGTGCCGGCGGTCGCGAGCGCGAACAGGACTGCGGTCGGAAAGCTACTTAGTGGCAATGACGACCGCCGTTCCTGTTGTCTTGATGACAACCGTTGCGATCGGTCCCTCCGCTATGCGCGGTCGCCAGCGCGATCGAGAACCCAAGGGCGATGACAAGTACGAGACTGGTAATTGCAAGCTTCATAAATTCCTCCCAAAAGCTGCTCAGATAGAGCAACGGCTGCGCATCGCGATATCAGCGAGTGCTTCCTGACCTCTCTTCAACCTAGCCTACTTGGCGGGGGAGTCGAGTTGCATAATTCGAATGTTCGCCTTAGGGTTAAGACAGCGAACGTCTTCGTCTGGCCCTGGCGGCGCCATCGTCAGCAACGGAACGACCGGACTTTACCAAGTTCTTGAAAGGTAAACAGTTGGAGCCGGCTCATCCGTCTCTCGTCTAGGGAATTTATCTGCGTCATCGACCTTTCTTGCGAGTTCGAAAAATATTTTGGCGATGATGGAAGCAAAACAGTGCCGGCTCCGTATATGGGGACATGGACCGCAACAGACGTGCCTTTGATGTAATCGGACAGTTGACCACGCTTAGGCGTTATGCGCGCTCGCTGGCACGAAATGCGACTGACGCAGAAGATCTCGTTCACGATGCCTTGGTTCGAGCTTATGAGCGGCGGGCAACCTTTCGTCCGGGTGCGAGCCTGCGGAACTGGCTGCTCTCCATCGTCCACAATACCCATGTAGACCAAGTGCGTTCTTCAGCGGCAAGAGCCCGCCGCGACGATGCGGCGATGTTGGAAACCGATTTGTCTTATGCCGCGGGCCAAGAGCATTCCGTACATCTCGCTCAGGTTCGTCAAGCCTTTCTGGCCCTGCCCGAAGAGCAGCGTGAAGCCCTACATCTCGTCGCCGTCGAAGACCTGTCCTATCAGGAGGCCGCCGACACGCTTGGCATTCCGGTCGGGACACTGATGTCCCGAGTCTCTCGGGCAAGGGCGAATCTCCGAGCGTTCGACGACGGCACCAGGAAGCCCAGCCATCTCAAAATTGTAGGAGGCGGCAATGACTGACGTCGCGACCATTCTCGAGAGCGACCTAGATGCCTACGTCGATAGCCAACTGGACCCTTCTGGCAGGCTCAGGGTGGAAACCTGGCTCGCGAAACATCCCGAAGCGGCGGCCCGGGTGATGGCAGATCTCGGTATGCGCACCACTTTGAAGCTTGCGATGACCGCCGGCGATGTCGTTTGTAATCCGCGGGCCAGGGAAGCAGCTCGTCACCTGTCCTCGGGGCTTGCCAATGCCCGAATGTGGACGGCCCTGCAGAAGGTGGCAGCCGTGGGCATCCTTTTGACAGCCGGATGGTTCGCCCATTCGTCCATGGGTCCGGGCGAGGTCAACGCTTCCGTTCCTCCGCCTTCATTCGTCGGACAGGCTGTGCGCGCCCACCAGACATCGCTCGTTCGTGCGGGGATGCCGTCTCAGCCTGAGGTAAAGATCTATGATCGCGATGACATTCGCGCAGCCACGGGGATCGTGATGCCGGAACTGCCCAAGGGCTGGACGGTCATTGACGTCCAGGTTTTCCCATCGGACTTCGGACCCAGCGTCGAGACCAGCGTTCGGACAGAAGAAGGGGCGTTGATCTCGCTCTTTGCCGTCCGCCCCGGCCAGTTCGCAGTGGAAGCCGTGAAAGACCTCGATTTCACGGACGCCGAAGCGGCCTGGTGGCAACTCGGCGAAGTCGCCTATGCGGTGATCTCGAGTACACCCAATATCGGCCTGATCGACGAGGCTGAACTTCTCAAAAACTCACTCTACTGATCGGCAAGGAGACAATCATGTATCCCCAACAGGACCGCTACGGCGCCTACAAACCGGCATCTGCCGCAGTTTTCGACGAGGGCCTGCGCAAGCACATGCTGCGCATTTACAACTATATGGGCCTTGGCTTGGTCGTAACGGGGCTTGTCGCCTTCATCGTCGGCACGACCCCGGCGCTCTACGTGCCGATCTTCTCCACGCCCTTGAAATGGGTGGTGATGCTGGCTCCGCTTGCTTTCGTCTTCTTCTTCTCGTTCAAGATGCATTCGATGTCGGCTTCCGCGGCGCAGATGACTTTCTGGGCTTTTTGCGCGGTCATGGGCCTGTCGCTCGCATCCGTTTTCCTGGTGTTCACAGGAGCGAGCATCGCGCGGACATTCTTCATCGCCGCCACCATGTTCGGCGCGACCAGCCTTTACGGCTATGTGACGAAGCGTGACCTTGCCAAGTTCGGGTCATTCATGATCATGGGTCTGATCGGTGTGATGATCGCCTCGATCGTCAACATCTTCCTGGGATCCAGTGCGTTGCAATTTGCCGTCTCGGTCATCGGCATTGTCGTCTTTGTCGGTCTGACTGCCTGGGACACCCAGAACATCAAGGAGCAGTACGCCGACAATTACGACCAGGAATCCCAGCAGAAGCTCGCCGTATTTGGCGCTCTGTCGCTTTACCTGAACTTCGTCAACATCTTCCAGCTGCTGCTGAACTTCACTGGGCAGCGCGAAGAGTAACAGCAGTCCATACCCAAGGAGACATCCCATGGATCGCAACGACCAGCAGGCCATCGACGGCCTGTTCTCCAAGCTCGCCCATGTCGAGCGCCAAGCCGGCCATCGCGATGCCGAATCCGAACGCTTCATCCAGGAGCGGATCAGCCAACAGCCCGGCGCGCCCTACTACATGGCCCAGACAATCGTGGTGCAGGAGCAGGCTCTCGAAGCGGCACAGCGCCGTATTGAAGAACTCGAAGCACAAGAAGCACAGAGTTCGCGCGGAGGGGGCTTCTTTTCCTCTATGTTCGGTAACAATGCTCCTCCACGGCGTTCCGCGCCACCACAGCCGTCCTTCGATGGGCGCACCGCTCCCGGTTCCCCGTGGGGCGGGCAGAACCAGGGTTATGGCCAGAACGGCATGCCAACCCAGAGCCGCGTCGGTGGCGGCTTCCTTGCCGGCGCGGCACAGACTGCAATGGGCGTCGCCGGGGGTGTTCTGCTCGGCAATGCGATCGGCGGCATGTTCGGCGCTGACAAGGCGCAAGCCGCTACACCCGAGCCTGCCGCACCGGAAGCCGAAGCCCCGGAAGATGAGATGGACTTCGGTGGCGACGAGGACATCTGATCTCGTCACCGTTCGAGCGAGCGACGGAGCGTCCATCCACCCGGGCTTCGGTGGCGCGTCGAGAACATGAACAGACGATTGGAGTATGTTTCAGCTCGCTGCCGACAGACGAGCGCCCGGCTCGCAATCGTTTCGTGCCAACTGTTTAGATGTCGTGGGGCGCCGCGGAGCAGGGAGATACCGCTGCGCGTCTACGCAGATCGGGTTGCGACTGGAGCTGACGCTCGTTCCACAAGTATAGCGACCAATTCGGCAAGTGTGCAGTCAGGAAGTTCATTTCCATCGAACAGCATGTCCCACGCGGCTGCCGCAACGACCAATGGATCAGCATGGGGTGACGCCGCGGCAAGAAACATAGACCCGAGCGGGGTGAACTTAAGTATACGGGCGGACGGCCTCATCGGCTGCGCGTCTCTCGTTTTATCTGCCTCCATCGAAGATGATGTCCCGAGAGGTTCTCTAATCGCGGTTGTCAAGCAGGTCGCAGCTGGCATCGAGCCAAAAGATCACGGCACTCCTCCCGAACGAGTTCAGGCAGGTCGATCTCAGTCCTCTCAACGATCGCTTCAATGCGCTGGATATGAGCGATGCCCTGGGGAATGGCCTGGCCATATTCATAGAGAACAGCACGCAAAGCGTTCACCAATTCCGTTCGCTGGCGGACAATCCGCTCGCGCGCCCGGAATAAAACCGCCCGAGCTTGCTGATCCGCAGTTTTGGGCGGAACGAAACGCATCTCGGGCTGACGGGCCGCGATGACGATTGCTTCAGCATCGGCGGCGTCGTTCTTCTGGCGCTTCACGAAAGGGCGGACATATTGCGGAGCGATCAGCCTGACCTCGTGCCCCGCTTCGACCAACTCACGGGCCCAGTAATGGGCGCTACCGCAGGCTTCCATAATCACAATCGCTGGCGGCTGTTCCGATAGGAAGCGGAGAAACTGTCCTCGTGACAGTTTCTTTCGATACCGTACTTCGCCCGCCATCATTGCTGCGTGCAGCACGAAAACATTCTTTGCCAGATCCACCCCGATCATCGTGTCTTTCATTTTGCCGTCTTCTCCGTCCTGTGGGCTACAACCACGACATCTTGGCATATTGCGATGCCGTGAGGGGAGGACGGCAACCACCCCATCTTGTTCCGACCCCAAGATTGCGGGCCGACGCAGTTTGTTCCAAAAATGCCGGCAGGAAAGAGTGTAGCTTTCCAAATCACGCCGTATCTGCACCGGTTCCATCATCCGCATCAGAAATGAGCCTCAGCGACGGTATCCAAGCGCCCGGCTGATATCGTCGGCTGCACTGCGGACCATCAGCAGAAAGCCCTCGCGCTGCTCGTTGTAACGCACGGTCGGAACGCCGAGATTGAGGGCCGCGACGGCCGCGCCGTTGCCATCGAAGATCGGCGCGGCAATACCGGTCGAGCCGGTGACGAACTCCTGATCGTTCAGTGCGTAGCCGTCCCGACGGACCTTTACCAGCATCTCGCGAATGCGCTCTATATCCGTCACAGTATAGCGGGTATAGGAGAGCAGCTGGACGCGGGAGAGATAGTGCTCCAGCGCCTCCCTCGGGGTGAAGGCGAGCAACACGCGGCCGGTCGCGGTGCAATAGGCGGCGATCGCCGCATCGAGGTTTACGTCGTAGCGTACACGATGGCGGCTGACGCATTTCGCCAGCCGACGGATGTCGCAATGGGCGTTCATCGTCGCGAGCAGGATGGTCTCGCCGGATTCGTCGCGCAGCTTCTCCATGAACGGTTTTGCCACGACGACCAGCGGCTCTTCATGGCGCCGGAACGGAAAGCCGTGCCGGGTCGCCTCGACCAGCATGTAGCGGCCGGCGTCGTCCTGGACCACGTGGCCGCGCGCCGCCAGCGTCTGAACGAGGCCGTGCGCGCTGCTTTTGGGGAAAGAAAGATCGCGCACGATCTGGGCCAGCGGTACCGCTTCCCGCCTGGACGCCATGTATTCCAGCAGATCGAGAATCCGGCCGGCGCTTTTGATTTCGGAGTTCATATATGTGAACGAAACCCCCATTGATGGTTATCGGATCGGCTCATAACAATTCTGCCCAGAAAGCAGCCACTCATATTTTCGAGTGTCGCGCTGATAAGGACGAACGATCTCATGAATGCGCCGAATAAGCAAAACGATGCCTCCGAACCCTGGACCTGGCCGGATAGTGTCTGGCAGCAGAAGGTTCAGAAGGTGCGCGCGGGGCGTTCCTTAAGGCCTGCGAAGTGGAGAAACGGCGCACGCATGGCAGTAGCATTGTCTTTCGATTCCGATCACGAGACGATGGAACTGCGCAATGGCGGCACGTCCTTCGGCACGATGAGCCGCGGCCAGTACGGCGCCCGCGCCGGCATGCCGCGCATCCTGCGGTTGCTCGAAAAATACGCCGTGCCGGCCTCCTTCTTCATGCCGGCCGTCTCGGCGATGATCAATGCGGAAGAAGTGAAGACTGTCGTCTCATCCGGCCACGAGCTCGGCATCCACAGCTGGATTCACGAGTTCAATTCCCGGCTCGACGAGGTGACGGAACGCGACCTGGCGCTGCGCGCTTCGGACACGCTCGAACGCCTGTCCGGCATCCGTCCGGTCGGCATGCGCACCGCGTCGTGGGATTTCAGCCCCTATACGCTGAAGATCGCCCGCGAGATGGGATTGCTCTACGATTCCTCGCTGATGGCCGACGAAGAACCTTACGAGCTTCTGGAGGATGGCGAGCCGACCGGCGTGGTCGAAATCCCGGTCGAGTGGATCCGCGACGACGCGCCCTATGTGGCGATGGACCGGATGACCGGCGCGCGGCCTTATGGGGGGCCGGCCATGGTGCTGGACATCTTTGCTCGCGAACTCGAAGTGGCCTGGGACGAGGGCGGGCTGTTCCAGCTCACCATGCACCCGCACCATGTCGGCCACCGGTCGCGGATCTTCATTCTGGAAGAGATCATCCGGCTCGCCAAGTCGAAGGGCGACGTCTGGTTCTGCACCCATGCGGAACTGGCGCGCTACTGTGCCGACGAGGCCGGCCTCAAGACCGCAGAGAAGGCGGCGTAAGCAGTTCTTGAATACAGCAGCAACAACAATGAGGGTAAGGAACATGTCTGCCAAATTCGCATCCGTAGCCGCTATGCTACTGGCGCTCACCGCGTCGACTGCGCTTGCGCAAACCAAGGATACGCTGACCATCGATCTGCCGAACGATGCGGCGACGCTCGATCCGCATCTGCAGTGGAATACCGACAGCTATTCGATCTACCGCAATATCTTCGACAACCTGCTGACCCGCGATGTGAAGGGCGAGATCGTTCCGCAGATCGCCAGGTCGTGGAAATATCTCGACGACAAGACGATCGAGTTCCAGATCCGCGACGACGTCACCTTCCAGGACGGCACGAAGCTCACCGCCGAAGACGTCGCCTTCTCGATCAACCGCATCATCGACCCGAAGCTGAAGAGCCCACAGCTTTCGCAGTTCGACCAGATCGCCAAGGCCGAGGCGGTGAGCCCGAACGTGGTCAAGATGACCACCAAGTCGCCCTATCCGGCGCTGCTCGCCCAGCTCGTCAAGCTGTCGATCGTGCCGAAGGCCTATGTCGAAAAGGTCGGCGACCAGGAATTCAACTTGAAGCCGCTCGGTTCCGGCCCTTACAAGATGGCCAACTGGCAGAAGGGCGTTCAGACCGAACTTGAAGCTTACAGCAGCTACTGGCGCGCCAAGCCGCCGTTCCAGAAGGTGGTCTTCCGCACCGTGCCGGACGTATCGACCCGCATCGCCGACTTGAAGACCGGCAAGGCCGACCTCGTCCGCGATGTGCCGCCGGATCAGGCCGAGAGCATCAAGAACGACTCGAATTCGCAGGTCCTGTCAGTTCCGACCGAACGCATCGGTTACCTGTTCATCAATGCCCAGGGCGGCGCCACCAAGGACATCCGCGTCCGCCAGGCGATCGCCTATGCGATCGACCGCGAGGCGCTCGTCGAAGCGCTGCTGGAAGGCTACGGCAAGCCGGTGGAAGTTCTCGGCGCAGAACCCGTCTTCGGCTACACCGACAAGGTCAAGGGCTACGAATACAATCTCGACAAGGCCAAGGAGCTGGTGAAGGCCGCCGGTGCGGAAGGTGCAACCGTCGAATTCCTGACGTCTCCCGCCTATAGCCGCGCCACCGTTGAAGCTATCCAGCAGATGGTCAACGAAGCCGGCCTCAAGGTGGAGATTTCCTCCAGCGACCAGGCAACCTTCCTGAAGCGCCGCCAGGGCGATCCGGCCAATGCCGGCGGTCTTGCCTTCGGTGCCTGGTCCTGCGCCTGCCAGGACGTCGACGGCGTGATCTTCCCGCTGTTCCGCACCGGCAGCATCTGGGCAAAATACTCGAATGAGAAGTTCGATGCGGCCGTGGACAAGGCACGCGTCATCCTCGATCAGAAGGAACGCCTGAAGCTCTACGAACAGGCCTACCAGATCCTGAAGGACGACGTTCCGGGCATGGGCCTCTACCAGGCTTATGCGCTCTATGGCGCAGCCAAGAAGCTGAAATGGCAGCCGACCGCCAACGAAGCCATGTTCGTCATGGACATGAGCTGGCAGCAGTAACAGACGGATAACACGATCATGTTGAGATACGCCGTCGAGCGTTTGATACAGGCGATCATTGCGATCTTCGGCGTTCTCACCATCGTCTTCGTCGTCATGCATCTGTCGGGCGACCCGACCCTGCTGCTCGTGCCGCAGGACGCATCGGCCGAGATGATCGCCCAGTTGCGCAGCCAGCTCGGTTTCGACCGGCCGATCTGGGTACAATATCTCGAATATCTGGGCGGCCTTTCGCATTTCGACTTCGGCATTTCCGTCGTCCAGCGGGTGCCCGCATTCGATATCGTCTTTTCGCGCCTGCCTTATACCGCGATGCTTGCCGCCGGCGCGCTGGTGGTTGCGATCGGCATGGGGATTCCGGCCGGCATCGTCACGGCGACCAGGCGCGGCGGCTGGCTCGAACGGCTGCTGACCGCGATCGTCGTTACCGGCCAAAGCGTGCCGACCTTTCTGTCGGGCATCGTGCTGATCTTCGTCTTCGGCGTGACGCTGCGCTGGCTGCCCACCTCCGGCTCTGGCGATTTCGCCTCGCTGATCATGCCCTCTTTGGCGCTCGGAGCGATCTCGATGTCGACCTTCGCCCGCATGACCCGTATCTCGATCATCGACGAACTCGGCAAGGACTATGTCAGGGCAGGGCGCGCCCGCGGCCTGTCGCTCGGCTCCGTCGTGTTCCGCCATGTGCTGCGCAATGCCGCGATCCCGGTGATCACCATCGCCGCGCTCGAAATCGGCAACCTGCTTGCTGGTGCCGTCATCGTCGAGACCGTGTTCGCCTGGCCGGGCATCGGCCAGCTCGCCATCCAATCCATCCAGTCGCGCGACTTCCTGGTTGTCCAGGTGATCGTGCTTTTGATTTCCTTCGTTTATGTGCTGACCAGCGTGATCGCGGATTTCGTCTACGCGCTCGTCGATCCGCGCATCCGTCTGGTTCGATAAGGAGAAGGCTTTGAGCACCGCCGTCCTCGCCCTTCGCCAACGCCTTCGCCGGGTCCCCCTCTCGGTCATCGTCGTGTCGATCATCTTCCTGGTGATCGTGCTTCTGGCGATCTTCGCGCCCTGGGTGGCGCCGGCCGATCCCAACCGGCAGAACCTGCTCGGCCGCCTGAAGCCGCCAGGCTTCGAGATGCGCGGCATCACCTACTGGCTCGGCACCGACGATCTCGGACGCGACCTGCTGTCGCGCACGCTCTATGGGGCGGGCGTCTCGCTCTCGGTCGCCGTGCTGTCCGTGGTCGTCTCGTCATTGGTCGGCGTGACGCTCGGGATGATTGCCGGCTGGTTCCGGGGCAAGATCGAGATCCTCATCATGCGGCTCGTCGATATCATGATGTCGATCCCGGCGATCCTGCTCGCAGTGCTGACCGTCGCAGTGCTCGGTCCGGGCTTCCTGAAGCTGGTCCTGGTGCTCGGCCTCACCCGCTGGCCGCGCTATACCCGCGTCGCCTATGCCCAGACCCTGCAGGTGGCGAACCTGCCCTTCATCAAGGCTTCGGAGCTGGCGGGGGCAGGGGCAGCACGCATCCTTTTCCACCACATCCTGCCGAATATCGCCGGGCCGGTGCTGATCGTCGCAACCGCCGAATTCGGCCTGATGATCCTGATGGAAGCCGGCCTTTCCTTCCTCGGCCTCGGCATCCAACCACCGGCCTCGAGCTGGGGCTCGATCATGAGCGTTGGCCGTCAATATATCGAACGAGCCTGGTGGATCGTCGCCTTTCCCGGCGTCTGTCTCTTCCTGCTCGTCTTTTCCGTCAACGTGCTTGGCGACTGGTTGCGAGACCAGCTCGACCCACGTTCCCGTACCCGTTGAGCCGTTTGGCGCGTTGAGGTTTTAAATCATGGAATTCGAAAACAAGACCATCGTCATCACCGGTGCAGCCGGCATCTTCGGCCGCTGGATTGCCGCCTATTTCGCCCGGGAAGGCGCAAGGCTTTGTCTCAGCGATATCCGAATGGATGGACTGGAAAAGGCGGTCGCCGAGCTCGGCCTCGACCGTTCCCGGGTTCTGCTGCATGCGACCGAACTGACCAGCGACGCCTCGATGCTCGAACTCGTCGATCTCGTGAAGCGTGAATGGAAAGCGCCGGACATCCTCGTCAACAATGCCGGCATCTATACCCGCTTTAGCCTGCTCGACATGGAATTCTCCGACTGGGACCGCGTCTTCGGCGTCAACCTGCGCGCGCCCTTCGTGCTCTCTCGTGAGTTCGCAAAGCTCATGATCGCCGAAGGCAAGGCCGGCTCGATCGTCAACATCTCCTCGGGTGCTGCCCGCAAGATGAACCAGAATTCCGTCCCCTATTGTACATCGAAGACCGCGATCGAGCGGCTCTCCAAGGGGTTCGCCATGGAGCTTGCCGAATACGGCGTTCGCGTCAACGTCGTCGAGCCGGGTTTTGCGCCGGGCAGCGAGGTGAGCGAGCTTTCCGACGAATACGTCACCAACATGCTGAAGAACATTCCGCTCGGCCGCGCCAGCGGTCCCGAGGATGCGCCGGGCGCGATCGCCTATCTCTGCTCGGACAAGGCCGCCTTTATCACCGGCGCCGTGATCAGCGTCGATGGCGGCAATTCGATCGGCAATTACAAGCGTCCCGAACGGGCCAGGACAACAGGCTGAGGAAACATGATGGACGCCGCTGCCAATCCATTGCTGACGGTCGATCGGCTCACCATCGATATCGGTGGCGCCAATGTCGTCGACGATATCTCGTTCACTGTAGCGCCCGGCAAAGTCATGGCGCTGGTGGGTGAGTCCGGCTGCGGCAAATCGCTGACCTCCTATGCCATGCTCGGCCTGCTGCCGCCCGCCGCCCGCCGCACCGCCGGCCGGATCATGCTCGAAAATACCGATCTTGCCGCCCTGTCCGAGCGACAGTTCCGCAAGGCGCGCGGCAAGGACATCTCGATCATCTTCCAGGAGCCGAGCGCCTCGCTCGATCCGCTGACGACGGTCGGCTCGCAGATTGCCGAGGCCTATCGCGCCCATCACGGCGTCTCGAAGGCAGAGGCCTATGAGAAGGCGCGACAGATGCTGGTCGATGTCGGCATTCCCGACCCGGCAAGGCGGCTGGATCAATATCCGTTCGAACTATCCGGCGGCATGTGCCAGCGCATCATGATCTCGATCGCGCTGATCTGCGGCCCGCGCGTGCTCGTCGCCGACGAACCGACCACGGCGCTCGACGTGACCATCCAGGCGCAGATACTCGACCTGATGAAGAAGCTGGTCGCCGATCGCGGCACGGCAATCGTGCTGATCACCCACGACATGGGCGTGGTCGCCGATATCGCCGACGACGTGGCGGTGATGTATGCGGGCCGCATCGCCGAAATCGCGCCGGTGCACGATCTCTTCCGGCAGCCCAAGCACCCTTATACGGCCCTTTTGCTGGCCAGCGTCCCCAAGCTCGATGATGCGCCGAAGGCGGACCTCGCGACCATCGAGGGGACGGTGCCGACGCCGAACGAATTCGGCGTCGGTTGCCGTTTCACCGAACGCTGTCCGCTCGCGACCGACAAGTGTCGCACCGAACAGCCGCCTCTTTTCGATTGCGGCGGAAGCCATCGTTCGGCCTGCTGGCATATCGATCGCATGGCGGAAATCCGCGAGGTGGCGGCATGAGCGAGCGTCAGAACGTTCTCGAAATCCGCGACGTGGCGGTGCATTTCGGCGGCCGAGGCGGATTGCTCGGCAAAGCCGGCCCGGTGATCAAGGCGGTCAACGGCGTTGACCTCGATATCGCCCGCGGCGAGACCGTGGCGCTGGTCGGTGAATCCGGCTGCGGCAAGTCGACCCTTTCCAACACCATTGTCGGCCTGCAGGCTCCCATTTCGGGAAGCGTGCGCATCAGCGGCGACGAAGTGGTCGGCGCCAATCGCCGGCAGCTCAACGATATCCGCCGCAAGGTGCAGATGATCTTCCAGGATCCGGCGTTGTCTCTCGATCCGCGGTCCACGGTGGGCGCCACCATCGGCGAACCGCTGATCGCGCGCGGCGTCGCCAAAGGCAAGGCGCTGAGGGAACGTGTCGCAACGCTGCTACAACAGGTCGGCCTGCGTCCCGAACATGCGGACCGATATCCGCACCAGTTCTCCGGCGGCCAGCGCCAGCGCGTAGTGATCGCCCGCGCACTTGCCCTGGAGCCGGATCTCCTGATCTGCGACGAGCCAGTCTCGGCGCTCGACGTTTCTGTTCGCGCCCAGATACTCAACCTGCTGGTCGCCTTGCAGAAGCGCACCGGCGTCTCCTACCTGTTCGTCAGCCATGATCTCGGCGTGGTCCGGCACATCTGCGACCGGGTGGTGGTCATGTATCTCGGCCGGTTCGTCGAGATGGCCGACCGTGACACCTTCTTCGCCAATCCGAAACATCCCTATACCAAGGCGCTGATGTCGGCCGTGCCGGAAGCCGACCCAGAGGTGCAGCGCGCCAAGCAGCGCTTCATCCTCAGTGGCGAGTTGCCAAGTCCTTCAAACATCCCGTCTGGCTGCGCCTTCCACACACGCTGTCCGCTTGCGACCGAAATCTGCTCGAGAGAGCGGCCGGAACTGACGCCACGCGCCGATGGCGCCCGTGTCGCCTGCCATCACGCGTAGGAGAATGCCATGAGCGATGTTCCAAGGAACGAAACACTCCTGCTGACCGGCCTCGATGCCGAAGCAGAAATCCGGATCGACCGCTGGGGCATCCCGCATATCAGGGCGGCAAGCGATAAGGACCTGTTCTTCGTCCAGGGGTTCAACGCCGCCCGCGACCGGCTGTGGCAACTCGACCTTTGGCGCAAGCGTGGCCTCGGGCTTCTCGCCGCCGATTTCGGCCCTGGCTATCTGGCGCAGGATCATGCCGCCCGGCATTTCCTCTATCGCGGCGACATGGCCCCTGAATGGATTTCCTATGCATCGGATACGCAGGCGATCTGCACCGCCTTTGCGGCCGGCATCAATGCCTATGTCACGCTCTGCAAGGCGGAACCCGCCCGCCTGCCGCCCGAATTCGCCGTCTTCGACACCAGGCCGTCGCGGTGGGAGCCGGACGACGTGGTGCGCATCCGCAGCCACGCGCTGACCCGCAACGGCATTTCGGAAATCCTACGCGCCAACATCATGGCGCTTGCGGACGCCGAAACGGACCTGCTGCGCTTCGAACTCGATCCGCCCGTCTCTCTGACGCCGGCCGACGGGATCTCGCTCGCCGATATTCCGCTTGCCGCGACCCGTCTCTTCAAGCTTGCCACCGCGGCCGTCACCTTCGACAAGGCCCGGCTGGCGGCAACACTCGACGACGTCTGGAAATGGACGGAGGTCACCGATCTCGGCGATATCGTCCAGGCGATCGCGGAGGAAGGGTCCAACAACTGGGCGGTGCACGGTTCGCGCACCGAGACCGGCCGGCCGATCCTTGCAAGCGATCCGCACCGGGCGCATGCAGTGCCGTCGCTACGTTATCTCGTTCACCTCCAAGCCCCGGGCTTCAACACCATCGGCACCGGCGAACCGACCGCGCCCGGCATCTCGCTTGGCCATAACGACCGCACCGCCTTCGGCCTCACCATCTTCGGCGCCGATCAGGAAGACGTCTATGTTTACGAGACGAAGGACGGCGATGCGGAACACTATCGTTATGGCGACGGCTGGGAGAAGATCACCCGCGTGGAGGAGAACTTCGCGGTCAAGGGTCATGCCGAGCAGACGCTGACGCTCTCCTTCACCCGCCACGGCCCGATCCTCCACGAGAACCCGGAGATTCGCCAGGTCATTGCCATGCGCTCCGTCTGGCTCTCGCCGGGGTCGGCAGCCTATCTTGGCAGCCTGTCCTATATGCGCAGCGGTTCGGTTCAGGCGTTTTCGCAGACGCTCGGGTCCTGGGGCACGCCGTCCGTCAACCATGTCAGTGCCGATGTGGACGGCAATATCGGCTGGTTCACCGCCGGTTTCACGCCAGTGCGCCGCAACTGGGAAGGGCTGCTGCCTGTGCCCGGTCATGGATCCCACGAATGGGACGGATTCCTGTCGGCGGGCGATCTGCCCTACGCCTATAACCCGGCCGATGGCTTCGTCGCCTCCGCCAACGAAATGAACCTGCCGGCCGACCGCGACCCGACAGCCCCTTCCATCGGCCACGAATGGGCGGAGGTCAGCCGCGCCCAGCGCATCAAGTCGGTCCTGCGCGCCGATCTCAAACACACGCTGCAGGCCTCGATGGCTTTGCAGACCGATGTCTATTCCCGCCCGGCCGCGACCATCTGCGCCGTGCTTCAAAAAGTCGCCAGCCGTCAACTGCTGGATGACCGGCAGGAGCGCGCCACGAAGCTTTTCGACGGCTGGGATTACCGCCTCGAAGCGGGGAGTGCACCGGCCACGCTCTTCGAAGTCTGGTGGATGAAACACCTGCGGCCGGCGCTGTTGACGAGGTTCGCACCGAACCCGACCGTCCGCCAACTGCTGCTGCCCGGCGATGTCGACCGGATGCTGGCGCTGCTCAGCGAACTCGGCACACTCTGGGACGCCGCCGATCGCGACGCCATGCTGCTATCGACGCTTTCCGCCGGTTTTGCCGATTGCGAAATCCGGCTCGGCCCTGATCCAGCCGCCTGGCGCTGGGGCGACCTGCACCGCGCGCTCTTCGAACACGCGACCAGCCGTATCAAGACCGAAGGGGCCACTGACTGGAATGTCGGCCCGCTGCCAGTGGGAGGCAGCCGCTCGACGCCGATGCATGCCGCCTATCGGATGGGCGATTTTAGCGTCAACGCCGGCGCCTCCGTCCGCCTCGTCATGGATGTCGGCGACTGGGACAACAGCGTCTGCATCAACACCCCCGGCCAGTCCGGCGATCCGCGCTCGCCGCACTATGGGGACTTGGCCAGCATTTGGTCGAAAGGCGAATACGTGCCGCTCCTTTACAGCGACCACCGCATCGCCGAGGAAACGATCCACCGCATTATGCTTCTGCCGGCTTGAGCGGGCGAAACCTGTACCTCTACCGAGCTGCATCTGAGTGGGCGCACCTTGTTGAGATTGGAAAATTGGTGGGCCGCGCGGGAATAGCCGTTGAGATCCGAAATGGCCTTGTCGACGAAGCGGCAGCAGATCGCACCTGAAGTGACGGCGGGTGGGGGTCTTGTTGAGATTTTTGGGGCGACTAACGTGCCAGCCGCCGAAAAATTCGCTCTTACTAAATCAAAAATCCTGATACAGATGAAGGACAACAGCATGATCTGAAGTATGAAGCCGAATTTTCTCACAGTTTCCGCTGGTACCGGCAGCTTGGTTCTAAAGGGCCTGGCTTCACCCATTCGAGTCAACATTCTTCAGCTTCTCCATGATCGGGGAAAGCTAAACGTCAATGAAATTAGCGCGGCCTTGTCGCTGCCGCAGTCGACAGTTGCCGTGAACATTCTGACTCTTGAAGAGGCCGGTCTCATCGAGACCTCTTCCGTCAAGGCGACCAAAGGCAATCAGAAGATTTGCAGCGCCAAATACGACGAGATCATCGTCCGGTTCGACACCGCTGAAAAAGCAACCAGAAACAACCAGATCGAGGTCGCGATGCCTCTAGGGCTCTACACGAGCTGCGAAGTTTCCGCACCCTGCGGGCTTTGCTCGCCAGACGGCGTCATCGGCTTGCTGGATGTTCCCGATTTTTTTCTGGATCCCGGCCGGGTGCAAGCAGCGTTGATCTGGTTCGGGCGCGGCAATGTCGAATACAAGTTTCCAAACAACGCCAAGCTTGTGAAGTCAGCGGTCGAGGCAATCGAATTTTCGATGGAGCTTTCGTCGGAAGTGCCGGGGACGAACGTCAACTGGCCGTCCGACATAACGCTGTGGATCAACGAACATCGCATTGGGACCTGGACGTCACCCGGTGACTACGGCGACAAACGCGGGGTCTATACGCCACAGTGGTGGAAGCTTGAAGGCTCTCAATACGGAAAGCTGAAGACTTGGCGCGTAACCAAGCAGGGATCGTTTATCGACGGCGTATCGATCTCCAACGTCACAATCGACGACATCGGCTTGGCCGAGCATCATTCGATCAGGATGAAAATCGGCATAGAGGAGCATGCCCCCCACCCAGGGGGCATCAACATCTTCGGTCGCGGCTTCGGCAACTACGACCAGGACATCATCATGCGGCTCTATCTCGCCTGACGACGGCTGGGGCAAGCACGATCCGTCCTCGACCTCGGCTTCACAGGGAAGCGCCAAACTGAACGACGTTCCATGACGCCGGGGGAACAGTGACCGTAACACTGCCGCTCGTCACCTCTATGTCCCTCAGATTGTGAGGGGCCACCTTGTCCGGCTCATTCTTGGTGTTGCTCGCCTTGAGGTCATGGTGATGCAGCGAATGTGCTCGCTGCAGCTTTAGCCCGCCAAAGCCGGTTGCCGCGATATCAATCTGCATATCGTCGGAAAGGTGCCGGTTCAGGATAAAGAGGGTGACTGTCTTGTTCTCTTCGGAATGCACTGCCGAGAACTTGAGGTAGGGAACCGCGTCGATCTTGTCGTACAGGTCTTCCGTGTGCGTGGGGTCGTAGTAGCGTGTGGCATAGGTCGGCGTATCCACGCGAGTTCTGAGAACACGGCCCCTGCCAAGATTGCTGAAGTCCGAGAAAGGCCAAAAGATCGTTTGCCGCCAGGCCGGACCACCGGTTTCCGTCATGATGGGGGCAATGGCGTTTACAAGCTGGGCGAGGCATCCGGCCTTAACGCGATCGGCGTGATTGAGGAGTGAGATGCATGCGCCGCCGAAGGCAAGCGCATCCTGCATGTCGTATTCCTCCTCCAGGATGGGTGGAGCAACGGGCCATCCTTCCTTGACGCGGTTATGTTCGCCGCGCCGGGTACGATACCAGACATTCCACTCATCGAAACTCAGCATGATGCGCTTGCGGGAGCGACGGCGCGCCGCGACAGCATCGGCGATCGAAACCACTTCTTCGATGAAGCTGTCCATCAGGTCAGGGCTTGCGAGGAACGACGGCGTATCGTCGGCATAATTATTGAGATAGGTGTGCAGCGATATGAACTCGACATGATCGAACGTGTGTTCGAGGACGATCCTCTCCCATTCGCCATATGTCGCCATTTTTCGCCCGGAGGATCCGCAGGCCGCCAGTTCGATCGTC
The DNA here is from genome assembly GCF_000732195.1 of Neorhizobium vignae. GTDB lineage: Bacteria > Pseudomonadota > Alphaproteobacteria > Rhizobiales > Rhizobiaceae > Neorhizobium > Neorhizobium vignae. The sequence goes on along the minus strand of NZ_JNNU01000003.1, from coordinate 211,909 downwards.
GGATCGGTCATCCGCATCATCTTTGCGGTCTCGGCGGCGATGCGGCCGTATTCGTCGGCCGTTTTCGCCCCCATCTGCCAGCCGCCGTCCATTTCGTTGCCCAGGCACCAGAATTTGATGTCGTGCGGTTTTTCCCAGCCGTGCTGTTGGCGCAGGTCGGAAAGGTGGGTGCCGGAAGGATGATTGCAGTATTCAAGGAGATGGCGGGCTTCGTCTGGTCCGCGTGTGCCGAGGTTGACAGCCAACATCGGTTCGATGCCGGCAACCCGGCACCAGTCCATGAATTCGTTGGTTCCGAAATGATTGGTGTCGACGGATTTCCATGCCAGGTCGAGGCGGCGTGGGCGCTGCTCGACCGGGCCTACCCCATCCTCCCAATTGTAACCGGAAACGAAGTTGCCGCCGGGGTAGCGCATGATGGTGGGATTGAGCTCGCGCACGAGCTCCAGAACATCCCGCCTGAACCCTTTTTCGTCAGCCGTTGGATGGCCGGGTTCGAAAATGCCGCCGTAGACGCAGCGGCCAAGATGCTCGATAAACGCGCCGAACAGACGGTTGTCGGTTTCACCAATGATAAAGTCCCGGTCGAACCGGGCTTGGGCCTTGATCATCTCAAATCTCACTTTGCTTCAGGAAATGGATAATTCGCCGCTAATGCGGCTGCAGCTCTGTCTCTTCGGTCGACGGCTGTGGTGATGCACGCGCTTGCTGGGTCGCGGCGCTGTCGCCGGTCAGCACGCCGCGACCGTTCGGGTCGGGAGACAGGATGGCGGACTTCAGGAGTTGCGAGTACGGATGCTGGGGGTTGTCAAGGACCGAGCGCGCCTCACCGCTTTCGACGATCTCCCCCTTGCGCATGATGATGATCCTGTCGCTGACGTAATAGGCCGTGGCAAGATCGTGCGTGATGTAGATGATCGAAACCCTGAGATCATCGCGCAGTGCACGAAACAGATTAACGATGGACATTCTCAGCGAGGCATCGACCATCGAAACCGGCTCGTCCGCGACGAGCATAGATGGGCCGGGGATAAGTGCCCGGGCAATCGCCACTCGCTGGAGCTGACCTCCGGAGAGCTCATGAGGGAACCGGCCGCGGACTTCGGCAATCGACAGGCCGACGTTGTTCAGCGCCCTGTCGGCAACGGCTTCCAGCTGCGCGGGTGAACGGGCGTCAGTGAAGTTCCTTGCCGTCATGAACAGATAGCGATCGACGCGTTTCAAGGGATTGAACGCCTCGAAAGGGTTCTGGAAGATCGGCTGGACCTCTTTCATGAACCTTCGCCGCGCTCCAGGTCCGCGGATCGAAGCCAGGTCGCGGCCCTTGAAGAAGATCGTCCCCGCGCTTGGCCGGACCATATTGAGGATCATCCTCGCAAGTGTCGTCTTGCCGCTTCCGGATTCACCGATGATCGTGAAGATTTGAGGTTCATCGCCCTCCAGGCGGAACGACACATTGTCGACCGCCCGGAATTCCTGACGGCCAAGCAAGCCCCCCCGTTTGTAGAGCCTGGAGACGCCGTCGAGGTGCAGAAGAGGAGCCGTCATCGCCCGATCTCCAATGCCTCGGGCTGGTTCGGCTTCCCATCAGCTGTCGGCAGGACGTCCGAACTCGCCGCAAAACATGCCACCCTGTGATCTTCTGCGAGGGTGGTAAGGGCGGGGTTCTCGTGTCGGCAAATCTCCATCGCCAGTGGGCATCGCGGATGGAAACGACACCCTTTTGGAGGATCGGCCAGGTTCGGCGGGGTTCCGTGAAGCCCGTCGCGTGTATGCCTGTCGCCGATCGTCGGCAGGCTGGCGATCAGATGGGCCGTGTACGGATGCAAAGGATTGGCAAAAACGTCCGCCGTTCGCCCTTCTTCGACGAGCCGGCCGGCATACATGATGCCGAGCCTGTCAGCGATATTTGCATGAACCGTCAGGTCATGGGTCACGAAGATCATTGACGATCCGAATTCATGTTGCGTTTCCCGGATCATCGCCAGGACGTCTTTCTGGACGACGACATCGAGCGCGGTCGTCGGTTCGTCGGCGATGATGAATTCCGGCTTACAAAGTGTCGCGAGCGCGATACAAACGCGCTGTCGCATCCCGCCCGATAGTTCGTGCGGATAGGAGCGAAGTATCTCAGCAGGAAGGCCCAGCCGCTCCAGATGGCGTCGCACCTCCTGGTCGAATTCGGCGCGCGCCAAATGCATGTGCCGGAACGCGAAATCCTCGAAGGTTTTGTGAATACGACGAACGGGATTGAGCACGTTCATCGAGCCTTGCAGGATGTAGGAGAGGTGTCGCCAGCGTATGGCGGTGCGTCGTGCCGGGGACAAAGCGTAGAGATCGTCGTCGATGAAGCTATAGTTTACCTGTCCGCCGACAATTTCCAGCGGGGGTCTGATCGCAGCGGCGATCGCTTTGATGAACGTGGTTTTGCCGCAACTGGATTCGCCTGCAATGCCATAGATCTCGTGCTTGCGCACGTGCATCGAGATTCCGTCGACAGCCCTTACTTCGCGGTCGATCCCAAAATATTTCATCCGGTAGTAGGCGCGAAGGTCGCTCGTTTCCAGGACGTGCGCGTTTCCGTGACCAGCTGAGGCGGAGATCTGCGTCATCAGGAATTCCCCATCCGATCGAGCCGGCTGCGCGGATCGATGTATTCATTCATCGAGATGGCCAGAAGGAAGAGTCCGATGAACGTCAACGTCACGAAAAGGGTTGGGAAAAAGTACCACCACCAGACGCCGGACACCATTGCACTGTGCTGGTTGGCCCAGAAGATCATGCCGCCGATGGTCGGCGTATCGACATCGGTAAAGCCCAAGACTGCAAGCGTGACTTCGAGCCCGATCGACCAGTTCATGTTGTTCATGAACGTCGAGAAGACGATCGGCAGCACATAGGGTAGATGTTCCTGCGTGACGATCCTTGGCATGGACATGCCGGAGAAGACGCTGGTGTTGGTGAATTCACGGGTTCTGAGGCTTATCATCACTGATCGAATAAGCCGCGCATCATAGGCCCATCCGAGGCCCGCCATGACGAGTGCAAGCACGAACCAGGTCATGTCGTCACGCAACACAAAATAGAGCAGGACCAGAAGCGGGAAGAGTGGGATGACGATAAACGTATCGTTGATCGACATCAGGATCCGGTCAACGATCCCGCCGACATAACCGGAGATCAGCCCGATCACCAGGGAGAGTATGCGGCTGATGAGCGCTACGATGAAGCCGAAGGCGAGAGTATTGCGAATCGCAAAGGTCAATTGCCAGAAAATGTCCTGACCGCGCGAATTGGTTCCGAATACATATTCCAGCGACGGTGGTGCATCCAAGGCCACAAGGTAGGAGTCGATCGGCTCGTAGGGGGAGAAGAAAGAGGCAGCGGCGATGCCGAGGATGATCGCCATGATCACGCATCCGATCGCAAACTCGCCGTTATAGCGGAACAGGTCTCTCAGGACGGCAATCATTGGGTCACCTGTACGCGCGGGTCGATCAGGGGATAGATGATGTCGATGATGAAGACGGCTGCCGAAACCGCGATGATTGCAATCGACGTGATCCCCAGAACGAGCGAATAATCGGCAGCATGGACTGCTTCGACCAGGAGGCGCCCGATGCCCGGGTAGCCGAAAACCTGCTCGGTGATTACCGCACCGTTGAAGATTGCGCCGATCGACATCGCAAGACCGGTGATCTGCGGCAAGAATGCGTTACGCATCACGTAGGACGTCACGAGCCGCTTTTCGGGGACGCCGGCGAGTGCAGCGTAAGTGACGTAGTCGTCGGTAACGATATTCGAAACCAGCGCCCGCATTCCCATGAACCAGCTTCCGACACCGACGAGGATGAGGGAGAGCGATGGCAGAATGGAGTGCAACAGAACGCTGCCCGCGAATTGCGGCGTCCAGCCGGTCGCAAGATTCATCTCGTAGCCGCCGCTGCTCGGCAGGATCGGCAGGAGGAATGTGAAGACGATCAACAGAACGAAGGCGACAATGTAGTAGGGCACGGGATGGAGCCCCATCATGATCATACCGAGGATCCGAAGGATCCGATTGCGGCTGTAGTAGCCCGCCAATCCGCCGAGGATATTCCCGATAAACCAGCTCAATACGGTGGACACTGTAAGGAGACCGATCGTCCAGGGGATGGCTCTTCCGATCAGTTCACTCACGGGCGTGGGGAATGCCGACAGTGAGGGGCCGAAGTCGAGCATGGCAAGACGTCGCCAGAAAATGAGATATTCCTCCCACAGATTGTCGCCGACGCCGTAGAGTTCCTTAAGGGACTGCCGAAGAAGTTCGATGGATTCGGGGCTGGAAAAACCAAATGTACTGACTTGAGCGACGGCATGCTCGACCGGATCTATCGGCGTAAGATGCGTGATCAGAAACGTGATGCTGATGCCGACAAAAACGACCAGCGCGAACTGCAGGACGCGCTTGGCCACGTAGATGGCGTAGGAACGCATTGATGCCTCGCATATCGGGATGAGGTCTCCGCCCGGCGCCTTGGAGGCGCCGGGCGGCAGTTTCTCACTTTGCCGGCTTGGTCGGCTTCAAGTTGACCATCATGTATTTGGTGTTACCCCAGTTGGCGACCGGGTTCGTGTAAGGCTTGGTTGCGAGGCTCGGGAAACCGGTCCAATACGTCGTGTCCATGGTCGCGAAGACGTTGTAGGCCATGAGCGGAATGATCGGCATCTCCTCGGTGGCCAGCTTCAGATAATCGAGACCGAGCTCGACCCCGCGGGGATCGTCGAAATCGATCGTGCGAATCTCCTCGATGATCTTGTCCAGCCTCGGTTCTTTCCAACGTTGCCAGTTTCTCGGCGGTTGCACCTTGCCGACATCGACGACAAACTGGGAATGCCAGCTGTCGAGGAAGAACGACAGGTCAGGGTGACCACCCCAGGTTTCCACGCTCCAGCCTATGAAGGTGTCGAAGTCGCCGACGCCTCGCCGGTCAAGCATCGTTCCCTGGGCGACGTCGATATTCGCATCGATGCCGAAACGCCGCCATTGTTGCGCAATGATCGATCCGGCGCGTGTCATGACCGGCCTGAGATCGCCTTCCACCATGACTTTCACGGTGAACGGTTGCCCGTTCGGCTGGTGCCAGCGCTCGCCCTGTTTGGTGAAGCCGGCTTTCTGGAGAAGTTCGGTTGCCGCCTCCGGGTCAGGTTTCCACCATCCGCGGCCAAACGCTGTCGCAATATCTGCCGTGTCCGTTGGTATCTGGTCCTTGAGGGACGGACGCAGCATGTCGGCGATCTGCTTGCCCGTCGTCGGGTCGTACGGCTTGATCTTCCGCTTGCCCGTGTCGAGTTCGAAGCCCGTCAGCCACTGCTCCATCGGTTCGAAATAATATTTCGGATAAAGTCCGGTGGGCGGCACGCCGATTGCCGAAATGGTGGCCGCGCCTCGATAGGAGGCCATGCTGACGGCCTTGATGTCGATCAGCAGCGCCAGCGCCCAGCGTACGTCCTTATTCTGGAATTTCTCCAGCCGATGGTTGAAGATGACCGAAGGCAATGTCGGATCAGGGTGTGCGTACGGGAAACCCTTGAACCAACTGACCGACGACGGCGAGTCCTTGGCGAGCGTGAACATGCCTTCGGGGGACAGGTCGTGGATGACGTCGAGACGATGGTTGAGCTGCTCAATAACGCGTTTTTCAGGCGGTCCCGGGTCAATATAAGCGAGGTAACCTGGGCCAGGCTCGCCGAACCGGGCTACCGTGGTACGCTTCCAATCCTCACGTTTCTTCCAGATGAACCACTTGCCGCCGCGGTCGAAATTGTGGAGCGTATAGGCGCCCAGCCCGACCGGCGGGTTGAAGTCGAACTTGAGAACGTCACCGACCTTCTCAAAGACATGCTTCGGCATCATCCACATGGCGTTCCAGCGAACCGTAAACAGTGCGTGGAAGCGTGAATTGGGTTTTTTGAGCTTGAAGAGCACTTCAGTCGGGCTCTTCTTCTCGATCGCCGCGACGTTGATCTGGACCGGGGCGCTCCAGCGTAGGCCGCTGGTCTTCATGTGGGTCTCGATCGTGAACACCACGTCGTCGGCAGTGAATTCGATGCCATCGCTCCAGAAGATGCCGGAGCGGAGCTTGACGGTCATCTCCGTGAAATTCTTGTTATAAATCGGTTTTTCCGTCGCAAGGGAATTGTCCCAGACACCGTCGATGCCGTGATCCGGGTCGATGTACCAGAAGGTGTCCATCACATTCTGATGGAGACCCGTCGTCTGGCCACCGGCATTGATGGCCCAAATGTTGAACCATCCGGCGTTTTTGATTGTACCTTCCGGATTTTCGAGAATCAGCAGCTGTTCTCGGGGCAAATCGTTGCTCGGCACTTGCCCAAGCGCCGGCCTTGTCGCGAGAAATGTTCCCGCGAGCCACATAAACGTCCGTCTCGAAAGCATGCCGTTATCCTCCCAGTTCCAGCGTGCTAATCGGCTATCCGAATGGCTCAGATACTGCCTGAGCAACTGAGAATGTCAACCGAATTTATGATTTATATCATAAAATATGATATACTATGCCCGGCTTAGACGACTGCGTCTAAGCCGGGGAGGAGTTCCCTTGATCGCTGTCTCAGGACTTTTACCGCCGAACGGGAGAAGAGGAACGCTATGAGAGTTTGTTGCCGGCTGCCGCGGCGGCCGGGAGCGCGAAGGGTTCGGCAGAACCTTCTCACAGTCGAAGATGACATGCGGATCCATGGACGCAAGACAAGCGGAATTCGCAGGACGTCGTCACGGTTCCTGATCCAGCCGGCGAAACGCTCGGTGCCGAGGTCATTGCGACGGGTGCAACGCAAACTGAATTCGCCGAGGGCGTGGCTTCTTAAATCCCTGACCCGTCGAACTGCTGGGCGTCGCTGCCTTCCCAGGGTGAGGGCAGTGAGAGGCGATTGAGGTTGGCCGAGGGCATCGGCATCCAACACTTCAATTCCGGCTCAGCATATTCGATGACGTGCCCGGGCGAGGAATCAGAGGCGCGCCAGCCTTCACCACCGAACTGATCGCCATTCGACCAATACGCGAGGTCAACTTCTGCTGGTCCCTGTTCGGAAGGGCGGATCGTCACCAAGATCCGACTACCGTCTCTCGGTGCGCTTGCCATGTGGCGCCAGCGGTCTTTCTCGTCCATCGTTTTCCTCCTGCCCTGCCGCAGGTTGCAACTGTCGCCTTGCCATCGAAGACGGTCAACTCAAACTTTGCAGAACTTCCATGATTCACTACCGATCGACAGTCGATCAACATATCAGCAATGTCGTGGTTCCATCGGACCGCAAGGTCATGTGCTGTGGCACAGTTTTCCGAGCAAGTGGAGGCAATCCAGCCTCAAACCGCGCAACATCAGAGGACACGGCCTTTCAGCCGCCGCTCGCCGTAAAGCAGAACGGAAATACATGGCGATCTACCTGTAGGGAGGCTCTCGGGCCGCGCCACAGCCTGGGATGCCATCGCGATTTCGAGATTGCGGTTATTGCCGAACGCTCGCAGGAAACTGCTGAAACCTCGGTGACTTCGGAAATCGAAATAGCTCCGAGGGAGCCCCTTCCTCTTCTACGGCTCCCTTGTGAAGAAAGACAATTCTATTCGAGACGTCGCGTGCGAACGCCATTTCATGGGTAACCACCGGCATCGTTCGTCCCTCCTCGGCCAGCGATCGCATGACTTTGAGGACCTCTCCGACCAGTTCCGGATCAAGCGCCGACGTTGGTTCGTCAAACAGCATTCGTCGGAAGCGCATCGCCGTTCGCGATCATCGAGGGCGAAGTTATCGTCACGACGATCGGATCAACGGGCGGGAACTTTTCAAGAGATTTGGACGACGATATATCCTTTTAGGGGGGCGATCTACGCCTGATCTTGGGCTGCCGGCATTCAATGACATGGCAGAACGCAATAAGACCGTTCGGGAGAACTTCGGCGGTGGCCGGATCCAGCTTCGACGTCACAACGAGATGTTGGCAATATTCTATCAAGCTTGCTGCGGCTGGTCAGGATTGCCGTCTGAAACTAGCGGCGGTGAGGCAACTGGGGCTGACCAAGTGATGATGCCCGAATTAAGAATATCTAAAACTTCGCCGCAGTCATCCTTGCGAACGAGGAAGGGCATTCTCGAGGTCTTATAGGCTTGGGCTAGGTGATATCGATGCATGCCGCCATCGATATGGATTTGGTCTTCGAAGCGTCGGATTGTTGGTTTCCACGCGGAACTGAGCCGGTTAGGCCCCAAGCGTCAGGACCGTCCCGTCCTGGTAGATATCTACCTTGCCGTCATTGTCGGCATCACGAAGCGCCGTATCGAGGCGCCATGGGAAAGTGCCCGCCATGGACACGAAACCCTTGCCCGTCGAAAGCCAAATTTGCGCAGTGTAATTTGTGTCGCCGCTCAGTCGTTTTGAGGCGCCGACCAGATCCGTCGCGCCATCTCCGTTCAAATCGCCAAGCGCGCAGACGTAGAAATTATAGGTCGTCGCATAACAATTTGCCCCGATCCAGACCGAGGACCAGGCTCCGTTGATGACACGGAAGGCAGATACGCCGTTGTTGGTATTGACGTATCCCTGCCGGCCGTTGGCGGCAAAGTCGCCCATCCCGGTAATCCCGCTTCCAACGAGAATATCCACACCATCACCGTCGTGATCGAGGGTCGCAACCGACGGCGGTTCGGAATAGGGGTTAGGCTCCTGATAAAACTGGGAGCACGCGGCTGCATAGCAGTCAGACAGTCCCCCCAGGGAGATCATTGCCTTGGCGCTGACATATTCGACCGAGTCCAAGACTTGTTTTGCATAGATGTAGGACACCGGCACCTGTTTCGGCTGGCCGGCAGAGAAGCGTCCCGCCACCAGAGGAAAAACGCGGGCCGTTCCGTTGTCGTCCTTTAGATAAAGCGGACGCAGATTGACCGAAGCGATGTGTGCTCCAGCACCACCGCTGTTAAACCGATAGACATCCCACATCGTCGTGCGGCCGGGCCATTCCTCGATGCCGTCGACATTGGTGATAACCTCGAGTTCGTCCTTGCCGTCGGAATCGAAGTCCACCGCCGTTTCGAGGACCGGGACATACGACGCGCAACATGGTCGTTGCGGCTGGGCATAATATCCCTGCTGATAGCTGATCACCAGGTTGTCATAGGTCATCTGGCGATGGTCTTGGACGTGGTTCCGGTGACGACGCCTTCGGAGGAGACGGTGGCGTCACGGCCGTAACGGTCCACCTTGGTGAGCCGCGAGGCGTTCGAGAACGGCGCCTGGTCGTAGGTCAGCGTATAGGCTGATCGCAGTTCCGCGCCGACCTTGACGTCAATCGTTCTGATCCGTTGCTTGGTATAGGAAAGCCCCAGTCCGTTGGCCATGACCAGGACATCCGGCCGGGCTTCGTAATAGAAGTTGACGCTCATGCCGCCATAACTGACCACCGACGGATAACATACCGGCAGGTCCGGGCAGCTATAGGCATAGTTGACGGCATTGCCGTTGGTGTCGGTCACCGACGACAGCAGGAAACGACCGTCATGCTGCAACTGATAGTCAGGCGTGCCGGACGCCGGCGTGCTGCCGGCAATCGCCATTACCGATCTGAACAGCGACACCGTCCCGTCGCGGTCGGTCACCGTCCAGGTATTGGCGGTCGCATCGAAGATCACCCGCTTGAAGTTCTCGTTCTCGGTCACATGCGTGCCACCGGCCGAGCACGAGGCTGCCACCATGCCGGTGGCACAACGCACCAGTTCCTCGCCGTTCAGCAGGTAGACGTCATTGCCATCGAAGTACGGATAGCCGTAGCCGGGCGTCGCCCGCTCGATCACGTCGAAACCGTCAAGCCCCCAGGCATAACCGAGCCAGCCCTGGTAAAGCCCGCCCAGCCGCGTCTTGCGTGACGAACTGTAGTTCAGCGCAAGCTTCGGCTCCAGGCCGCGGAAGCCCGGGACGTCGATGCCGACCTTCTGGGTGAAGAACCCGTTGCCAGTAATCTCCGGCACGGACGGTTTCTCCGGCGCATTGTTGGGACGTCCCCCTACCGCCGGCGCTGCAGCCGCCATGGCCGACATTGCCTGAGGCTCAACTGCACCCTCGCCATCCTTGGCCTTGGCATCTGCGCTGCCGGATTGCGCGTCGTCACCGGCCTGCTTGTCGGCCGGCTTTCCTAAAGCGGTCCCACCCGCCTTGCCGTCAACAGCCCCTGCCCCCAGACCCTTTTCCTGCGGCTTGCCGATCCCAAGCGTCCGATCGACCGCACGATCATTCGACGAAGCGCCAGCCTCCGGCCGGGTCGCAGTGCCTGGCTCGAGCGCCTCCGCCCCCCGAACCGCCGGCCTGGCCTGCCGTTCCACCCGCAGTTGACTGCCCGGCTCCAGTCCGGCCAGTGGTCCCGCCCCCAAGACCCGCACCGCCGGTGCCAAAGCCGCCCGGCTTCGCACCCTGCTCGGCCGCGAGTGCTCCATGTCCTAGCAGCCCGTCTACAACCATCGCTCCGGCCACACCGCCGGAAAAAACGCAAAGCGATACCGTGGCGGCAAAAGCCGCAAAACCAAACCGACTGCTACGCATGAGCCCCCTCGAAGCGAATCAACTTGCCGTCAAAAACACGACGCATCCTAACGTCGCACAACCTGCTTCGTGCAACCGTTTCGTGACGTCAACAACAAAAAAGTGAGCATGTGACAGGTATCTTAGAAGGGGCTCGAATAAGCTGGGGCGCGGGAGCGGTTTCCGGAGGTCTTGAGACTACAAACCGCACAGCCTGTCCCGGCGCACAAACATCCGATAATCTTGCATGATCGTTCATTTTGGCCGTCAGAAAATCGCAAATACTGCATGCCTGAATTTCGGTGCGAGCGTCTCGGCCTTGCGCTGCCTAACTTGTGTTAACGGTTTTGTGTACTTGGTGTACGTGAGCACGATCCTTCGAACATGCACCTAAAATGCGTTGATGTGCGTTAACGCAGTTGCGTCAATCGCCCCCACCCCCTTCCGCGAGTTCCTTCACCCGCTGGGAGTACGGCATCCGGTTCCGCTCGCAGGGTTGCAGGAAGCGAGTGAAGGTCGTGATCGACGAGCGGATATTGAGGTTGGCGGACGGCTCTGCCGGCCTCCGGCGGATCAACCTCTGGACCAGTTCGCAGGCGATGAACCCGGGGCGCGCGCCGATTGCATCAATCTTGCCGTATGAACTTGCAGGTCCAGTTCCAGCGTCCGGTTTGATATTGGCAAGCTTGCCAAAGCCAAAATGCTTACCAGCCATCCTACAGCCCTCACATCGGCGACGAGATCGACGAGCTCCTCAGCGAGCCGCAGGGCGTTGCCCCTTGCGGCCGGTAGCCCGTTCACCTCGGGTGGATCGAGCTGGTGATAGAAGAGCGCCTTGTATGCCGTCCGTTCGTACAGATGATCGCGGAACGTCGGCACATCACCCGCCGTGAGCTGACCGATAATCTGCTTTTCGAGTTTGGTAGCGATCGTCTCCCGTCCACCGCCGCATCTAAGAGGTCGGCAGGCTTGCACGGGCTATGGGCCTGACAGTTCTTGCACTGCATCCTACGAAAACCACGGGACTGATCCAACCGCACGACCGGCGGCTCCATGACAGGACCGTATTGCAGCGGCCGTTGCCGATCCGTGCACGTTGTGGCTCGAGCATTTCACGCAGAGCCGCGTGTGTCGCTCACGAATGACGATCAACGAGGGGTGCAGATGCCCTTGGCGCATGCCACGCTGAGGTAACACGGCTGACGCTGCTGCGAGACCCGCATCCCGTAATCTTGGATGGCAATCCGCCTGCGAACGCGGTAATGAAATCGGTTATCAATTGCCTAAACAGGAGGTTCTGCTTTGAGCCTGCGAAAATGCGGCACGTCCATTGCCCGGCGCTCCATGGATAAGATCAGCCGCTCCACAGTCGCAGGCAGCGGTACGCCCGTCGCCGTGATGACGCCCCAATAGAACGGGATATGGAAGGCAAGCGGTAGGACGACGACATCCCGGATCGGAAGGCCCGTCAGGGTAACGGACTCGACGATCGCCACGCCAAGTCCCGAACGAGCCAGCGCGAGCGACACATAAGTCGCATTGCTGTCGATAATTCCACCCGTTTCGATCGACTGTTCCGCAAGCGCCTTGTCGATCCTCATCCTCAGCCGATACGGATTGGCGGATGCGATCAACCGGCGGCCCTTCAGGTTTTCCGCGGAAAGCAGATCGACACCGGCCAGGGGATCGTTTGTCGCGACAACGGCGACACAGGGCACTTCGCCCACCCAATGCACATCCACCCCCGGATTGTCCAGCGGCAGGCTTGCGATGCCGATATCAGCGGTTCGCGCCACGACCGCCTGCACGACGTTCTCGGCCGACGTGCTTCGAAGGTGGACATGATCCGGAAACTGGTCCGGGGGGAGGTCGCTGAGGGCAAGCGGCACGATGCTCGCAGCGATGGCCGGGATCGACGCCACCTCAATCGGCGTCGCCCGCGCTGTCGCGATCGACCGGGCACGTTCGCTGATCGTGCGCAATCCGCTCAAGAACAGCTCCGCCTGCGCAAAGAAGGCCACGCCATGTTCCGTGGGCGCTATCCGCGGACCGTTGCGATGCAGGATCGGAAATCCGAGTTCCTGCTCCAGATCTTGTATGAGCCGGGTAATAACCGGCTGCGACTTGCCCAGCGCCTTGGCAGCTCCGGTCATGCTGCCGATCGACATCACGGCAATGAACGCCTCGAGCTGTTTCGTATCCAGATAGTCAGGGGGCATCCAAGATCCTGAATTCGAAAGGACTGCAGAGCGTGGCAATTGTTTCAAGCCGACAAGATGTCTCCTTAGACCGGCTCGGATTGCCCGATAATACCCATAGGTCGATTTGCTCAGCGGAAGCTAGAGGTGGATTGAACAAGATCGCAATCTCCATCATCGAAGCGAAGCCCATGCAGGGGCAGGCCCGCCCCAGGATACCTGGTTAGGTGAGTGACCTTTCCCAAAGCATTGTTCGACCGTCGAATGGATCCGTCGAGACGCGAAATACGCCCTTCTCCATATGCAAGATCTGCGGCTTGGCACCGGAATAACGCGGCCACCAGCCTGCAGGTGTCTCGGGCGCCGCGTCGCGAATGAACGAAACCCAGACGTGGTGAACCGCTGTCGCAAAGGTCCTATCCTTGACGGACTGACGGGTCGGCAGATGGCTGACATCCATTCCTTGACGATACCAGACCTCCCCGACCTCCGCACCATGCGGTGCGCCAAGCTCGTCCGGCTCGATGGCACCGTAGAGATATTTATAGACCGGCTGGTGCGCGGCATGGAGGCGCGCGAACCGGGTGGTTGGGTTCTGGAACACCAGGTCACCGCCAATGGCCCTCCAGATGCCGCGTGCCGTGTGCTCCGGAAGGACCTCGCGATATCGCCGAACGACCTCGACACCGGTCAACCCCAGGGGCAACACGCGCTGATGCAGCAACTGGGCCGCAAGCTCGAAATCCATTTCCGGCTGCGCGGTGGCATGCGTGACGTATTCGCCCGTCGTGCAGCCGATCATCATCGGGACAGCGGCTGTCTTTCCGCACGCGGCCGCGTCTTCCGGATGCAGCGGAAGGGTGACCCCATCAATAACCGGAACGAAAGGCACGCCCAGCATAGACGCTGAGCCATCCCGCTCGAAGTCATGCTGTTCGTAGGACTCGTTGCAGAGGTCGCGCTGTGCAATCAGCAGTTTCTCGAAGGGCAGATTTGCGAGTTCCGCTTCGGTTACCTGCAGATAGTCCAGCATGCGCCTGTTGAGCTTCCGGGCATCATCCATCGTTGAGACGCCGGTGCTTGCGCCGCTCTGCGGCATTGCCCGGGCAAACAATCCGTGCGCCGCTGGCATGGCCATGACAGCCGCGATAGAAAAGCCCCCCGCCGAGCGGCCTGCAAACGTGACCTGCTTCGGATCCCCCCCGAAGGCGGAGATGTTGTCGCGGACCCATTCCAGTGCCGCGATCTGATCCAGAAGCCCACGATTGTCCGGCGAGCCGTCGTTCAGATGCAGAAAGCCGAGCGCCCCAAGCCGATAGTTGACGGTCACCTCGACGAGACCGCTGGCGGCGAATGCACCACTTTGCAGCACTGCCTCATTGGCAGAACCGACCGCGTAACCCCCTCCGTGAATCCAGACCAGGACCGGAGCCGAGCCGGTGACGGACGGTGTGCGGATGTTGACCGTCAGGAAGTCGGTGCCGAATTCCAGCGTCGATGCAGCCCCCTTTCCCACGGGACCATAGGTCGGGATCTGCGGGCACACGGCGCTGAGCGCCTGGGCAGACCTGATGCCGGACCAACGCGACACGGGCTGCGGCGCGGCGAAACGCCGCTCGGGAGTAATCGGTGCCGCATAGGGAACCCCAAGGAAAACAGCGTAGCTGTTTTCCTCAAAGCCATCGACGGTTCCGGCAGTTGTCTCAACGAGCATGTCAGAGCGCCTTGCGGAGGCCGATCAGCTTTTCGACCATCATCACGACTCCAACAGAGATCAGGATCAGGATGACGGAGAGTGCGGCGATCTGCGGATCGGTAGAATATTCGAGATAGTGGTAGATTTCCGTCGGCAGGGTCGAAGCCTTGACCGACACGATGAAGAGCGAGATCGTCGCCTCGTCAAAGGATATGAGGAAGGCAATCACGCCGCCCGCTATCAGGCCGGGCCGCACCAGCGGCAGGGTGATACGCCAGAACACCATGCGTGGCGATGCGCCGTGGACGAGGGCTGCTTCCTCGACACGGGTATCCACCGCCATCAGGCTCATGGTGATGGTTCTGACGGTATAGGGGATCGTGATGCCGAGATGGGCAAGCACGATGCCCGGATAGCTATCCAGCAGGCCGAGCGGCGCGATCACCAGCATGATGCCAACGGCAAGGACGATATGTGGCACCAGGAACGGCGCGAGGATGAGGAAGCCCACCGCCGCCTTGCCACGGAATTGGTAACGCAACAGCGACAACGACAGCAGCATTCCGGCAGAAACCGCGACGAAACCGACAATCGCGCCGATGACAAGGCTCCGCCAGAAGGCCGAGATGAACTTGACGTTTTGGAAGACCTTTACATAGGAGCCGAAGGAGAAGCTCTCCGGCGGGAAGGCGAGATACTGGCGCGTATCGAAGGAGATGATGAAGACAACGATGATCGGCGCCAGCAGGAACAGGTAAAGCAGCGCGATCAGTGTATTCCAGGTGATCCGGCCGAGAAGTGGATTGTTCGGCATGGCCCCTCACGCCTCCAAGGCGCGCAAGGCGCGCTGGTAAAGCAGGATGATGCTGCTGAACAGGATCAGCAGCATGACCGATAGAGCCGCCGCCAGCGGCCAGTTGAGCGTGACCGTCGCCTCGTTGAAGACTTCGGTGCCGAGCACGAAGACGCGTCCGCCGCCCATCAGCCGCGGCGTCACGAAAGAGGAGATCGCCAGCACGAAGACCAGAAGCGCTCCAGTGAGCACGCCGGGTGCGCTGAGCGGCAGGATGATGCGCGTGAAGACCTTCACGCGGTTCGCCCCGAGCATGGCGGCAGCCTCCTCGAGTTGTGGGTTCAGCCGCCCGAAGCCGCTGAGCATCGCGAGGATGGCGTAGGGCATCAGGATTTCCACCAGTGCAACCGTGGCACCGAAGCTGTTATTGGTGAGCCGGATAACCCCGCCCGTCAGTGAAAGAGACTGGAGCGTGCTGTTTATCACGCCGCGGTCTCCGAGGATGACCATCCAGCCATAGGTTCTGACGACCGACGACGTTAACAGCGGCGCAACGGCAAGTGCCGTCAGGACACCGCGAAAGCGGCTTTCCGTGCGCACGAGGAACAGCGCGATCGGATAGGACAGGATCACTGCAAAGATCGCCACGTTGAAGCCCAGCACCAGCGTATTCCACGCCACCCGCCAATAAAACGGATCGGACAGCACTGCCGAATAGGATTGCACCGTCCAGTTTCCGCCGCTGAACGCGCCCATCGTCGAGGATGCGAAGGAGGCCCGCAAAAGCCATATCAGCGGCAGGAGAAAGGTAATCACAAGGGCGATGAGCCCCGGCAATAGCAGCAGCAGCAATACCCCGCGCGACGCGTTTGCCGGTGATGTCCGCGCAGCCGTAAGTGCGGCGCTCATGGTGCCACCTGCCCGACCAGGGTAACGTCTTGCGGGGCGACGGCGAGCGTCACTTCGCTACCCTTCTCGGGCAATATGCCGGCATGGGTGGGAAGATCGGCCTGTAGCAGCCTGCCCCCGCAGCGAATGTTCAGCGTCAGGATCTGGCCGCGATAGACAATGTGCTCCACGGTCCCCGTGAAGCTGTTCGGCTGGCCGGCACTGTCGGCGAGGACCAGCCTGTGCGGCCGGATCATCAGTTTGACCGTCGATCCCACCTGCGCTTCACCGACGAAACGCAGCGTCTTCAGCCCTTCGACCACGGCAAGGCCGGGTTCGGCCACCTGGCCTTCGAAGAAGGTTCCGGCCCCGATGAAGGATGCAACGAACTCGCTCTGAGGTCGGTCGAAAATCTCGCGCGGCGTGCCGACCTGTTCCAGCCGCCCGGCGGACATGACCGCCAGGCGGTCTGCCATCGACAAGGCCTCGTCCTGGTCGTGGGTGACAAAGATCGCCGTGACGCCGGTGCGTGCCTGGATATCGCGGATCTCATCGCGCATCTCGTCGCGAAGCTTGGCATCGAGATTGGAAAGCGGCTCGTCGAGGAGCAGAAGTTCCGGCTCGATCACCAGCGAGCGGGCAATCGCCGCACGCTGCTGCTGACCGCCGGATAGCTGGTTGACTTTGCGGTCGCCAAGCCCGGCAAGCTTCACGAGATCGAGCGCCTTGCGGACACGCCCCTCCCGTTCGGCGCGCCCGACCTTGCGCATTTCGAGGCCGAACGAGACGTTTTGGGCGACTGTCATATGGGGAAACAGGGCATAGGCCTGGAAGACCATACCCATGTTTCGCTTGTAGACGGCAATCGACGACACATCCCTGCCCTCGAGCTTGATCGCCCCCGATGTCGGGGCGATCAGGCCTGCTATCATGCGCAGGATCGTTGTCTTGCCACAGCCCGAGGGACCAAGCAGGGCCAGCATCTCGCCGCGCGGCAGCGAGAAGCTGACGTGATCCACGGAAGGCTTCTGGGCGCCCGGATAGGTCTTCACGAGATTGTCGATGACGACGTGATGATCAGCCATGGCGGCCAGATTCCTCAAGTTGGATCAGTTGAGCGCGATGACTTCGCGGTTGATACGCTGGATCCAGGCCGAGTATTTCTCGGCGACGAAATTCCAGTCGAGCGACATCTGCGCAGCCTGCGCTTCCTTCGAGCCATAGATGCGGGCAGCCACGGCGTCCGGCAGGTTCACCTTGGTGTTGACCGGACCATAGAAGCTCTTCTCGGCGAACGCCGCCTGCGCTTCGGTGCCGAGCGCATAGTTGATGAAGAGCTGGGCGGCCGCGGCATTCTTGGAGTTTTCGACGAGGCCGATCGTGTTGGTCTGACCGATCGAGCCTTCCTTCGGGGCTGCGACGCCGATCTTGCCGCCCTGAGTGTCGTGCAGGTACTGCGCACGGCCGTTCCAGCAAATCGAAAGATCGACTTCGCCGCTCTGGATCACCGCATAACAGTCCGGAGCCGGCTCCCAGGTCGAGACGTTGGGCGCGATCTTCTTCAAGAGGCCGAGCGCGGGGTCGATGCTCTGCTTGTAGTCGGCACCCGCCAGCTTGTCGAGAATCGGCAGCAGGATGACACCGCGGGTGTCGCCAAGCTTTGCGGCGATCTTCCCCTTGTATTTGGGGTCGGTCAGGTCATTCCAGCTGGTCGGCGGCTGCTTGACGGTATCGGTATTGTAGAGGATCGCCAGGTTGTCCTGCGAAAACGCGACGGCCTTGTCACCGTCGAGACGGGCCCAGGCGGGCATCTCGTCGAGTACCTTGACCTTGGCGGGGTCGAGCTTGGCGAAAATGCCATCCTTGCTGGCCTTGATAGCGACGGCAACGTCGATCAGCGCGATGTCGATCTTCGGATCGGCGCGCTGCAGGGTCAACAGCGCAAGGGTCTCCGCGGAGTTCTTGCTCTGCTGATAGGTTACGTCGATGCCGGGATGTTTGGCCTTGAACGGTTCGATGATGAACTTCTGGTAGTTGTCGGCGAACACGCCGGAAAAGCCGACGATGTTGACCGTTCCCTTGATGGAAGCCTCCTGCGCCTGAGCCACGCCCAGAAGCGCCAGAAGCCCGGCGATAGTCGCGCCAGCGCGGAGCAAGCCCCGCGAAACCACATTCCGTGAATTCCCATTGTCCATGTGTGTCGTCATGTCCGTCTCTCCAGTTTTAGCCGAGGCTTGAAATTCATCGAATGCGCGAACGCGACCACTATCGGGTGCGCTGCGGTTTTCCCCGTCCTGCCAGCTTCATCTACACGGTGGGCGCCCAGGCCTTGCCGAGGACACGCAGCCAGTTCTTACCGAGCAGCTTCAGCACCAGGTCCTCGCTCCAGCCGCGGGCCAGCATGCGGGTCGTCAGGTTCGGCAACTCGGTCATGCGTTCTATGCCCTTCGGTTTGGAAATCTTGACCGAGCCGAACTCGGTGAGCGTGCGGGCCGTGCCCTTGTCCTTGTTGGCCCAGAGCAGCCAGGAGCCCGGACGTGGACGATCGAGCGAAAAGTCGGTACCGATGCCGACATGGTCTTCGCCGACCAGGTCAATGATATAGGCCATGGCATCGAGATAGTCGTCGACCGTGGCATCATTGCCGGCGGCAAGGCCGGGTGCGAACAGGCTGACGCCGATAATGCCACCCTTTTGCGCGCAGGCAACAAAGAGCTCGTCGGGCTTGTTGCGCTTCACGTCCTTCAGCGCCCTTGGCAGGATGTGGGAAATGCAGACCGGGCTCTTCGACTGCGCGATGACGTCCGCAGTCGTCTTGTCGCCCACATGGCTGAGGTCGCAGAGGACCCCGACGCGGTTCATCTCCGCCAGAACCTCCTTGCCGAAACCGGTGAGGCCGCTGTCGACCTCCTCCAGATAACCGGCACCCGAATAGTTCTGGGTATTGTAGGTGAGCTGCATGATCCCGACGCCGAGATCCTTGAAGATCTCCACGTAGTCGAGCTTGTCCTCGAGCGGCGAGGTGTTCTGCCAGCCGATGATGATGCCGGTCTTGTTCTCCGCCTTGGCGGCATGGATATCGGCGACGGTGCGAACCGGACGGAGAATGTCGTCGTTCTCGCGCAGGAAGCGCTTCCATTCGGAAACGTAGCCGATACCCTCGCGGAAATTCTCCCATAGCAGCGAGGAGACGTTGACGGCGGTCAGACCACCGGCACGCATTTCCTCGAAGATCGACCGGCTCCACTGGCAGGTCTGCAGGCCATCGACGATGATGGCGTCTTCATGCAGTTTCTTGGCATCCAGCTTATCGGTGTCGGGCATCACGCAGATTCCTTCCGTGCGTCAGTCGTTTTTCGGCCGGCTTTCAGTGCCCGGTCGACGAAGTCGAGGCGGTCCTGGCCCCAGAACAATTCCGTGCCGACGACATAGGTAGGCGTCCCGAAAATGCCGAGCCGCTCGGCCTCCGTAAGGTTTTCTTGCCACTCATCGACGATCGCTTCCGGCTGTGGATCAACCACCAATGCGGCAGCTTCCTCGCCGGCCATGGCACGGGCGATGGCGCGCAAGGTGTCGGTGTCGGCGATGTCGCGCTCTTCGGCCCACAAGGCGCGCTGGACGCCGAAGGAAAACGAGATGGCGTCGAGCCCGGCGTTCTGGAGTGCGATCACCGCCTGTGCAGCCGGTTCGATTGTGCGGCAGGGATAAAATTTCGGTTTCAGGTTGAGCGGGATGCCGAGATATTCCCGCCAGCGGCGCAATTCGACCTCATGATAGAGCTGACGCGCGTCCGGCCGCTGGCGCAGCGGTATGCCGCCATTGGCCTCGATGATGCGGATCGGGCGCAGACGCACTTGGGCACAGTTGTCGGTGGCGACGGTGATCGCCTTCCGTGCCCCGAAATATGCCCAGGGGGACGAGATGCCGTAGAAAATCTGCAGCTTCGGAACTTGTTCATCCATTGGCGCGGCTCAGGTCCTCATGGAGGTCTGAATCTGTCCATTCGTCGCCAAGAAGCTCTGGCGTATCGAACCCGAGAAAACGATCAAGATGATAGGCCCGGTCTTCGACAAACAGCGAGCGGGCAAGTCCAGTCGCAAGGCGCGTTGCCCCCTCGCTGATGGAAGGAATGCCGCTCGTGATCTTGCCGTGTGACGGAACTGCGGGATAGGCGAAGCAGGAGATCCGGGAGACTGCGTCGGCCGTCGCCCTGTCGAGATCAGGTTTGGGCCGGAACTCGAAAGCAGGGCCAAGATACGGTGTGGCCCCGATGCCGGCATGTTCCCAACCGGCAGGAGGACTGTAGGCGTCCTGCCAGAGCAGGATCCTGTCTCGTAACGCCGCAAATTCCGGACGTTTGCCGAAATCGACCGAAAAGCCGGTGGCAAAGATCACAAGGTCGGTAGCATAACGGCCCTTCGGCGTCACGACGTCGACGCCGTCGGCGGTCTCGACGAGATCGTCCACTGGGCTTGCGAGGTGAAAGAAGGCGTTTGGGTGCCGCGAGACGCGCAGCACGCTGTGACGCGGTGGCGGAATCTGTGCCCGCTCGCCGGCCACCATATAGGTCCATTTGTGCGCATCGGGCAGGCCGAGATAGCCGTGCGTCATTCCCTGGCTGCCGACACCGGTGAACTTGTCGATGCGCGGGATATCCGGCCGGCGGACGAAGATATCGACACGCGCCGCGCCGCCCTCAAGGGCGGCGGCTGCATTATCCATGGCCGAGGCACCGGCCCCCACGATCGCAACGCGCTTGCCCCTCAGCGAGGTCATGTCGATGAGGTCGGCACCGTGCCTCACAAAACGCGGGGGGACCCGGGTGGCGACCTCCGGTTGGGTAGGTGCGCCCAGTCCATCGAGACCGGTCGCCAGAACGACGCGGCGTGCAAGCACCGTCTGCGTCTGCCCGCCGGTTTCCAGCTGCACCGCCAGAAGTCCGTCCTTACGAAATTCCAGGCCCGAAAACGTCGTCTCGTTGGCCACATCAAGATCGAGCACCCGACGATACCAGACAAGGTAATCCATCCACATCGGACGCGGGATGAGCCCCATGTCGAGATAGGCCTGAGCGCCATATTGCGCTTCAAACCACGCCCGGAATGTCAGCGACGGAATGCCAAGGGCCGGACCGACGGCATCCTTGCGCGTCCGCAGGGTCTCCATACGCGCATAGGTCATCCAGGGCCCCTCGAACCCTTGCGGGCTACGGTCGTAGGCCCGCACATTTGATATCCCGACCTTTTTTAGCGCCGCCAGAGCGACCAAGCCGCACAAACCCGCTCCAATCACGGCAACGTCGAGAGCTGGCGAGCCGTCAACGTCTCGCGACGGCATCCAAGCCTTCGGCGGCTGATTTAGCCACAGCAAATCCAGGGCAAGACGCGCTTCCAGCGCCTCAAGATCTGTTGGTCGATTTCGATCATGCATTCCGGTATCCTGAACCAATTATGTGAAAACAACATAGAGGTGCACCTAGGATGCGCATTATGAAAGGTTACTCGAATTGTGGGAGATTGCAAGAACGGGATAATCGCACGTCGTCGACGCCAAGAATTGAGCATCTTTTCCGTCGGGTCTGGGGAGAAGGTTAGCGAGCAGAACGCCACACGCCACAACAATGAGCTGTCGCGGGATTCCCGGGCTTTGGCTCGACTTGTTTGAAGCGGCAGCTACCAAGACCTTTTCGGGTCTGTTTAGGCTTTGGGTCACCCTCGCCGCGGAACCTTGGCCCCGGAGGAGCTGCGTAAATCAGCGCCTCTTACGATCTTTGCTCGAGCATTGTCCATTTAAATTTCGGGGCGGAGCTTTCCAACACGATGGCGCGTCCGGGATTATGCGAATACGCGAAACTCCGGACACTTCATTGGAATCGCGAGCGGGATTGGCGCTCAAATTCGTATGCAAATAACAACGAACCCCTGCGTTTTGCTCAGGTTTTTTTCAAAACCGCTCGCCTGACCCTAGTCGGACGCGTTGCGGATATCGACCTGACGTGAAGCAGGTGCCTGGAAGAGAAAAAGCGCTTTGACTGGCATCACGATGAGGAGGACGATTCCATCGCTTTCAGTTTTTCCGTGTCCCGTGGCCCAGCGCGAGTGGTTCACGCCAGTACGCTCGCCACCTGTCTCGCCGCCGCGCGACTATCACCTGAACGAGGCTGAAGCCGCCGCGCTGATAGAAGCCCAGATCCAGGTCATCGCCGCGCACTGGCAAGAGCTTTGCGACGAGGCGGAACTCAGCCCCGTCGAGCGCAAGCTCTTTGCCGGACGCCAGTTCCTCAACAACTACGCTCTTGAAGGGCTCGAAGGCCACAAGGCGCCGCAGGATGCATACGGCGAAGCACGGGAGACGCTGATCGCCAGCGGCGATACCTGAGACGGGCACGCATAGCCTTACTGATCGCGCGCCCTATAGGAAGAGATCGCGGAGTTGCCAGTCGCGCTTCAGTTGGGCGTTGCGCCGCCGTCCGTCGTCTTTATCCCGACGCCCACGAGATTGGTGCGCCGGCACGGCTTCGGCGAAAGCCGCCCACTCGTCATCACCCAGGCGCGATCGCCCGTGGATGAAGAGTTCGCGAGGGCTGGAGCCAAAGCCTTTTCGGCTTGGAGCGATCACAGCTGGCCCTAGTGGCGTGCGTGGCTCACCATCCGATAGGGATGCACGGCCTTGAACTGCGAGATCACGGTCGTTGCCTGCTGCAGCACGCTCTCAGCGTTCTGAAGATCGTCGCGCGCCAGTTCGTCGGCATTGATACGGATCGCCTCGGCCATATTCGCGGAAAGAACGGCAAAGCCGCGGTTACCTTCAACATATGCCTCGCGGGCAGCTCCCTCCAGAACGCGCGCGATATCGGCAAAGACTTCTTCCCGTTCCTCGATGCTGAGGTCTTTGATGATTTTTATCTTCTCTTCCATTCTCGATCTCACTCCAGACAGACCTGGGATAGTGACCGAGCTCGTCGGAGCCTCGATCGCGCAAAGAGCTAGGAAGCGAAAAATTGGGTGTCAAGACCTCAGTGGAGCTTGAACTCGCCTTCGACGCGGCGCCATTCGTTCGGCCCGATCAGGCGCTGATGGCTGTAGCGGACGGAATGCAGCGGCCCGTCGAGATTGGCCTGCCAGAATTCGAGAAACTTGTGCATTTCCGGAAAATCGGGCGCCAGGTCGTAGTCCTGCCAGACATAGGTCTGCAGGACGCTCTCGAAATCCGGAATGCGGTAGAGGATATGCGCGGTGGTAAGACCATAGCCATTGAGCTGACGCTCCAGATCCGATGAAAATCGCATGCTTCATCTCCATTTCATGACACGGTGAAGGTGGCGTAAAATTCTGTGGCCATCAACGGAATTCTGAACGCACTAACTCAGTTTATTGTTCCTTTACAGCATGTTAGCAGCCACCCTACATGAGTGCTAATTTTTTCGATGTGACCTCTTGAAATCAAAAAATGTCGAAAATAGATTTTTCGCGCGAAGCTCAGACGAGGTTCGCGCCCGCCCGGACTGGTCATCCGGTTCGGTAGGGGATCAAGCGTCATCTTTTTTGTCCAATGGAGGAAAACATGTCGTTCCGACCGCTTCATGATCGCATTCTCGTCCGCCGGGTCCAGTCCGAAGAAAAAACCAAGGGCGGCATCATCATCCCCGACACGGCCAAGGAAAAGCCGCAGGAAGGCGAAGTCATCGCCGTCGGCCCCGGCGCCCGTAACGAGGCCGGTCAGATCCAAGCGCTCGACGTCAAGGCCGGCGACCGCATCCTGTTCGGCAAGTGGTCCGGCACCGAGATCAAGATCAACGGCGAAGACCTGCTGATCATGAAGGAAAGCGATGTCATGGGCATCATCGAAGCCCAGGCCGAGCACAAGAAGGCCGCCTGAGGCGCCTTTGTCCATCAGGCAAACTAAGCTGCCTATTGAAGGAGTGAAAAAATGGCTGCGAAAGAAGTCAAATTCAACACCGATGCCCGTGAACGCATGCTGCGTGGGGTCGATGTGCTGGCCAATGCCGTGAAGGTGACGCTCGGCCCCAAAGGCCGCAACGTCGTTATCGACAAGTCCTTCGGCGCTCCGCGCATCACCAAGGACGGTGTTTCTGTCGCCAAGGAAATCGAGCTGGAAGACAAGTTCGAGAACATGGGCGCGCAGATGCTGCGCGAGGTCGCTTCAAAGACCAACGACATTGCTGGCGACGGCACCACGACTGCCACCGTTCTTGCCCAGGCAATCGTCAAGGAAGGTGCCAAGGCGGTCGCCTCCGGCATGAACCCCATGGACTTAAAGCGCGGTATCGATCTGGCCGTCGACGCCGTCGTCAAGGAATTGAAAGCCAACGCCCGCAAGATCTCCAACAACGCAGAG
Source organism: Neorhizobium vignae (assembly GCF_000732195.1). GTDB lineage: Bacteria > Pseudomonadota > Alphaproteobacteria > Rhizobiales > Rhizobiaceae > Neorhizobium > Neorhizobium vignae. The sequence goes on along the minus strand of NZ_JNNU01000003.1, from coordinate 187,410 downwards.
ATCGCCCAGGTCGGCACCATATCGGCTAATGGCGACGAGGAGATCGGCCGTTATCTCGCCGAAGCCATGGAAAAGGTCGGCAACGAGGGTGTCATCACCGTCGAGGAAGCCAAGACGGCTGAAACCGAACTGGAAGTCGTCGAAGGCATGCAGTTCGACCGCGGTTATCTCAGTCCCTACTTTGTGACCAATGCCGAGAAGATGCGCGTCGAATTCGAGGATCCCTATATCCTGATCCACGAGAAGAAGCTTTCCAATCTGCAGTCGATGCTACCGGTCCTGGAGGCCGTCGTGCAGTCCGGCAAGCCGCTCCTGATCATCGCCGAAGACGTCGAGGGCGAAGCTCTTGCAACGCTCGTCGTCAACAAGCTGCGTGGCGGCCTTAAGATCGCTGCCGTCAAGGCTCCGGGATTCGGCGACCGCCGCAAGGCTATGCTGGAAGACATCGCCATCCTCACAGGCGGCACTGTCATTTCCGAAGACGTCGGCATCAAGCTCGAAAATGTCACGCTCAACATGCTTGGCCGTGCCAAAAAAGTCTCGATCGAGAAGGAAAATACCACGATCATCGATGGCGTCGGCTCGAAGTCGGAAATCGACGGCCGCGTGGCCCAGATCCGCGCCCAGATCGAGGAGACCACATCCGACTACGACCGCGAAAAGCTGCAGGAACGTCTGGCCAAGCTTGCCGGCGGCGTTGCCGTGATCCGCGTCGGCGGTTCGACGGAAGTCGAGGTCAAGGAAAAGAAGGACCGTGTCGACGACGCGTTGCATGCGACCCGCGCGGCTGTCGAGGAAGGCATCCTGCCAGGCGGCGGCGTAGCGCTCCTGCGGGCCGTCAAGGCGCTCGACAATCTCAGTACCGTCAACCAGGATCAGCGTGTCGGCGTCGACATCGTCCGTCGTGCAATCGAGGCTCCCGTCCGGCAGATCGCAGAAAACGCTGGCGCTGAAGGTTCTGTGATCGTCGGAAAGCTGCGCGAAAAAGCCGAGTTCTCCTACGGCTGGAACGCCCAGAGCGGTGAATACGGAGATCTCTACGCACAGGGCGTCATCGATCCCGCCAAGGTGGTGCGCGCCGCACTCCAGGACGCAGCCTCCGTCGCCGGCCTTCTGGTGACCACCGAAGCGATGATCGCCGAAAAGCCGAAGAAGGAAGCAGCTCCGGCCCTGCCCGCCGGCGCCGGCATGGACTTCTAAACTGATCGAGGAGGCCCGCAGCCTCCGTCAGGGGCGGGCCTCCCCACCATTCAACCAAGTTCCATCGGTCAAGATCAATGGAGCCAAGCCATGAGAAAGGAAAACATCAGGAATTCGGTACCGGAGCAAGCCACAGCCGCGATCAGCGCCGCGCAACTGCTTCACCCGGCCAAACATTTCGATCACCCTCGTGACGTGCTTGCCGCCGACGACATCGGCGACGAGGAAAAGCGGGCCATTCTTGCCTCGTGGGCATCCGATATCTTCGCCATCGAATCCATTCCGGCCCTTCGTCTTTATCCCGGCACGGATAAAGCCGTCTCCTACGACGAGATCATCGACGCACTGAAGACTTTGGACAAGGCCGAGGAGCGAAGCGGCGAGCAGCGTTCGTCGGCATCTTTTAATGCCTGTAGAACGACGCATCGCAGGAGACCGCAAATGCGCCGGCTCGGCGGCCTTGGCCTGTGCAGCTACCGGAAAGGAGGACATCGCCGGCAGCCATTCGAGATATAGACTTTCGCCTTGACCTGTCGCGTGCCTCTACGAGGACGCGGACCTGATTTTTGCCGACGACTCTTTGTTCAACTGAGGAGGTTTTGCCGATGAAGATCGCTCAGATCGCGCCGCTTGCCGAAAGTGTTCCGCCCAAGCTTTATGGAGGAACCGAACGGATTGTTTCCTATCTCACCGAAGAACTTGTGGCCCAGGGCCATAACGTAACCCTCTTTGCCAGCGGCGATTCCGTCACCGATGCCAAGCTGGCGCCCTGCTCAGACGTCGCGCTGCGGCTCAACCCGGCCGTCAGGGACCACCTGCCGCATCAGGTCGTGATGCTGGAGGAAATTCGCCGCCGTGCGCACGAATTCGACGTTCTCCACTTCCACATCGATCTTGTGCATTTCCCGCTGATCCGGGATTTTGCTGACCGCACCGTCACGACCTTGCACGGGCGGCTGGACTTGCCGGACCTCAAGCCATTCTATAAGGCATTTCCCGATATTCCGTTGGTGTCGGTCTCCAACGATCAGCGTAGCCCGATGCCTCCGGTCAACTGGTCCGGGACGGTCTATCATGGCCTGCCCACCAATCTTCTTCCGTTCACCGAAAAACCTAAGGGCAATTATCTTGCCTTCCTCGGGCGGATATCGCCGGAGAAGCGTCCGGACCGGGCAATCGAAATCGCCACCAAGGTCGGCATGCCGTTGAAGATCGCCGCCAAGATCGACAATGCCGATAGGGCCTACTGGGAAACGGTGATCGAGCCGTTGGTGAAGAGCCATGCAAATGTCGAGTTCATTGGCGAAATCAACGAGCATCAGAAGGCTGCCTTCCTGGGCAATGCCGGCGCCCTGCTGTTTCCGATCGACTGGCCGGAGCCCTTCGGCCTTGTCATGATCGAGGCGATGGCCTGCGGCACTCCCGTCATCGCATTCGCATGCGGCTCTGTGCCCGAGGTGATTGACAATGGTGTCTCGGGGATACTCGTCGACAGCGTGACGGAAGCGGCCGAAAACGTCGAATGGGCTCTGCGAATGGATCGGAAGAAGGTGCGCGCCACATTCGAGAAGCGGTTCAGCGCTGAACGGATGGCGCGGGATTATCTCGATATCTACCGCAACCTGTCCGGTGTGCGCATGAAGGCAGCACCGTTGCGCCGCGCCAATGGTCAAGGCCTCGATCTTCAGATCGTGGCGTAAAAGGGAGGCCATCAAATGTCGGTCGCTTCGGCAGACGGCGATTCCGTGACGGCAGCAAGCCAAGCGCCGATGGCGCAGTTCTTCATTCCGGCCACCGCGTCGCTGCAGGAGCGACGGCCGCGCACCTTGAAGCACGGCGATACCTTCGCCGTCTTCGACTACAATGGCGATGTGGTTTCCGGACCAGGCAGTCCGGAGGGCTTGTTTCATCGGGATACACGTTATCTCTCCCATCTTCATCTGACGATCAATGGCAAACGGCCGATGCTTCTGTCGTCGAGGCTACGCGACGACAACGCGACGTTGACCTGTGACCTCACCAACCCCGACATATTCGATCACAAGGGCAAGCTCTCGCTCGCGCATGACCTTGTCCACCTGCGCAGGACCCGCTTCCTCTGGAATGCCGGCTGCTTCGAACGGCTGAGTATTCGTAATTACGACGACCGGCGTCAGCACATTCGCATCGAGATCGCGTTTGGGGCCGATTTTGCCGATCTCTTCGAAGTGCGCGGAACCGTAAGAGCAAAGAAGGGCCGCCCCACTCCCATCGTTAAAGAAAGGGACGGGGTCCTTCTGTCCTATATCGGTCTGGACGAACGTCAGCGATCGACCCACATTACCTTCGATCCGAGGCCGGACGAAGTTCGCGATGATCTCGTTGCCTATGATCTCCATCTTGAGCCGCACGAAGCCCGGTCGTTCTTTATCGAGATCGGCTGCGATCAGGCCGCGGCCGGGCGGCCGGGCCACCGTTCGTTTTTTCTTGCCTTGCGGGACGCTCGCCGCGCCTTGCGTGCCTCGTCAGCGCGTGCGGCATCGATCGCGACGTCCAACGAGATCTTCAACGAGTTGGCCCGCCGCAGTGTCTCCGACCTTTATATGCTGATGACCGACACGCCGGAAGGTCCGTACCCTTATGCCGGCATCCCGTGGTTCAGCACGGTCTTCGGCCGCGATGCACTGATCACCGCGCTGGAAACGCTCTGGCTCGATCCGCAGATCGCTCGCGGCGTGCTTGGACACCTGGCTGCCAACCAGGCGACGGAGATCAACGCCGCTTCTGATGCCGAACCTGGCAAAATCCTGCACGAAGTGCGCTACGGCGAAATGGCGGAACTCGGTGAGGTTCCCTTCCGGCGCTATTACGGCAGCATCGATTCGACGCCCCTGTTTGTAATGCTGGCAGGCGAATACCTGAAGCGCACGGGGGACCTTGCCACTCTCGAAACCGTGCTACCAAATATCGAGGCGGCACTGACCTGGATCGACGAGCATGGTGACCGCGACGGCGACGGTTTCGTCGAATATGGTCGGCAGACCGAAGACGGGCTGATCAACCAGGCCTGGAAGGACAGCCACGACTCCGTGTTTCATTCCGACGGGACACTCGCCAAAGGCCCAATCGCGATCGCGGAGGTGCAGGCCTATGTCTATGGCGCCTGGCAGGCCGCGGCGGAGATCTTTCGACGGCTCGGGCGGCCGGAACGGGCGGCAAAATTCCAGGCAAGGGCGGAAGACCTGCGCCGCGCCTTCGACGTAAGTTTCTTCGACGAGGAACTGGGCACCTACGTACTGGCGCTCGACGGGGACAAGCGCGCCTGCCGGGTCCGCTCCTCGAATTCCGGCCATGCATTGTTTACCGGCATCGCCTATCACGAACGGGCGAAGGTTATTGCCCACACCTTGATGGGCGCTTCGTCTTTCTGCGGCTGGGGCATCCGCACAATCCCGTCGACCGAGGCGCGGTACAATCCGATGAGCTATCATAACGGCTCCATCTGGCCGCATGACAATGCCTTGATTGCCAGCGGCCTCGCTCGTTATGGCTACCGCGCCCAAGCCGCTCGGATTTTCGAGGGCTTGTTTGCCGCGTCGACCTATATTGATCTGCGGCGGCTCCCCGAACTCTTTTGCGGGATGTCGCGTCAGCGCGCGCAGGGGCCGACCTTCTATCCGGTCGCATGCTCGCCGCAGGCATGGGCGGCGGCAGCGCCTCTCCTGTTGCTGCAGTCTTGTCTGGGTCTCGATTTCGAACCGGACGGCCAGCTCATCAGCCTCAACGAACCAAGGCTACCCGCTTTCCTCAATGAGGTCATCTTGCGGCGCCTGCAGACCGGTACTGGATCGGTCGACGTCGCCATTCGCCGTTCAGGTCAACAGGTTGTGGTGGATGTCATCGATCGCCGCGGCGATGTTCGCGTGCTCACGACTGCATAGGGGTCATCCGCAACGATACGAGATGGCGCGGGACCACCCTTAGCCTATTCGGGCTCTTCCTCATCGGCATCCAACAGTTCAATCAGGGCGGCGACTTTGCCAGCCGGCAGAGGTCGCCCCTCGCCAGTCATGGCCTCGTCGTTGTTGGCCCCCGCAAGAGCCTCGGCGAGTTCAGCCTGGGTCGCAACTGTCGCGATGATTGCCACCAGCGTTTCATCGGCAGGCCTAAGGACGGTGATGGCGTCGTCTAAGGTCATTGTCGTAGCTACTTTCTCCTTCCCCTAACTCGGTCCAGATTTTGTGGCGCCTCCGAGAATTTCAATTTTTCCAGCGAGAAATTCCCCTCCCCTTGAAATTCTAAGACACTGAATTATATAAATATTAGTCGATTGCCCAACGGGGATTGACACCAGTCCAGGAGACGCCGGTCTCTCTTGGCGTCTCCTTGTATCCATGTTGCTTATAAGGAGGATATGGCTATGAGGACAAACCTCGATTTCTCACCCTTGTTCCGGTCGAGCATCGGTTTCGACCGAATGTTGAACGCGCTCGAGGCTGCAAGCCGCGCCGAGACGATCGACACTTGGCCGCCTTACGATATCGTCAAGACTAGCGAGAATGATTACCGCATTGTCATGGCAGTGGCGGGCATCTCACAGGACGAACTGGTGATGACGCAAGAGCAGAACATGCTCATCGTCTCGGGACAGAAGGCGGGCGGCGATGACCTCCAATATCTGCACCGCGGCATCGCCAGCGGTTCGTTCCAGCGTCGCTTCGAATTAGCCGACCATGTCAGGGTCGTGAGTGCAGGTCTCGTCAACGGTCTGCTGACCATCGATCTCAAGCGCGACATCCCTGAAGAGATGAAGCCGCGCCAGATCGAGATCCGAACAGGCCAGGGAATGCCGAAGACCGAGACCAAGCAGATCGAGGCCAAGAAGCAGGCGGCTTAAGCGTTCCGCTAGCAGGGAGCAAACACGGCGCCGGACATGGTCCGACGCCGGCAAGAACGTCTTGCCAACCGAACCAACAGAAAGGAGAAGAACGATGAGTGTTCGTGATCTAATTCCCTGGGGTCGCAACAATGGCCACCAGGTTCCAAGTCTCTTGCGCAACGACGACCGTGATCCTTTCCTGTCGCTTCATCGCGAGGTGAACCGTCTTTTCGATGACGTCTTCCGCGGCTTTGGATCCGGCCTCCCGTCCTTCGGACACAGCGCCACGTTCGGAGGTAGCTGGCCGAGTGTCGAGATCTGCGATACCGAAAAGGAAATTAAGGTGGTGGCCGACGTGCCTGGCCTTGAAGAGAAGGACATCGAGGTCCTGCTCAATGATGGCGTGCTGACGCTGAAGGGCGAAAAGCGCTCCGAGAGCGAAGGCAGGGATCGGCAGTTCTCCGAGCGCTACTACGGCCGCTTCGAACGCCGCATTCCGCTCGGTGTCGAGGTCAAGGAAGACCAAGTCGACGCCACCTTCAGAAACGGCGTGCTGACTGTCATCTTGCCAAAGACCGACAAGGCCCAGTCGCAGGTCAAGCGCATCGCCATCAAGAGCTAATCGAGAATGAGCGCGCGGCGGTGGCCTGGTGGCCTCCGCCACGCATTCGTCGCCAACATGGCCGACACACCACAGCACCGAGTACCGATTTCTGGGTCTCTCAAATCGGCGCAGCGAGCGTTGATTCCCGAGAATGCGGTCTCCGAACGAGGCGGGAACTTGGGCGGCACGCCATAGCGGAGCCGGGGGCGGAGCGCTCGGAATCAGGCTGCCTTAGCGTGGCACTGGAGAAAAGGGGAACTGCAACTTTTCCATGGTGGTATTTCGACGGGAGGACCTGTTGATTCGTACGAACCGCTGTTCCATCTTCGGCGAGGCGGGAGAATCGTGGAGATGGCACCAGATCCTACTCAAGCAATCCTATGTCAAGACGCCCAAGGGTATGTCATAAAAGTGCTCCGTATCCCCGACCAAAAAGGCGATCGGTACTTTTACATCGATAGCCATCAAACCTCTCGGCTGCTCATCCTGCAGACCGATGGCAGCTTCCTGGAAGTTATAAACTCGAGACGGTTCTGGCCGATTTCAAGGGTGTCCTCCAACGTTGTTTTCCCTCGCAAGGGCTGACCTAGTCACATGGGTCGGAGGCGAGATGGTGATGAATATCGGGTACGGCCGGTCGCGATTTCCATCGATGTCGAAACTTATCTCGACCAGATGGCGACGCCGTTTGCCAGGAACGCACAGATCTCGCTTAGCTTTCGTTATATTCATCGCCGTCCCCGGCAAGTCGTGCAAGCATTGGGCGCCCGCAAAGCCGCCGCCTCCGCAGAGGCGGCGGATATCGTTCTTTTGGTCGACCACCTCGACCGCTTGCTCGCAGGCATTGACATAGCAAACGCTCGCCAGGTGTCGCGCTGGAAAGCGGGATCGCCCTCGCCTTACTTGGCGTTCGGGTCCCTGATCTTCGGGAAGGTCGCGAATTCAACGTTGTAGAGTTCGCCGTTCACTTCCTTGACTTCGCGCATGTAGATGTCCTGGACGATATCGCGGGTGGCCGGATCGATGGTGATCGGGCCACGCGGGCTCGTCCAAGTGGCGCCCTTCATGGCTTCGATGAGCTTGGTGCCGTCGGTATCGCCATTGGTCTTCTTCAGCGCCATATAGGCGAGCGTCATGGCGTCATAGCCGCCGACCGACATGAAGTTCGGGCGCATGTTGTTGGCAGCCTTCTTCACCTGAGCGACGAAAGCCTTGTTTTCCGGGCTGTCGTGCAGGGCCGAGTAGAAATGGCCGGTGATAACGCCCTTGGCGACCGGGCCCATGCCGTTCAGCAGGTCGTCGTCGGTGACGTCGCCAGTGGCAATCAGCTTGATGCCGGCGTCGGCCAGGCCGCGGTCGACATACTGCTTCATAAACTGCGCCCCGATGCCGGCCGGCACGAAGGCGAAGACCGCGTCAGGCTTGGCGTCACGGACGCGCTGCAGGAAGGGGGCGAAATCCGGGTTCGCCAGCGGAACGCGGATCGCCTCGACGATCGTGCCGCCATCCTTCTTGAACTGATTGGTGAAACCCTGCTCGATATCGATCCCCGGACCGTAGTCGGAGACCAGCGTCACGACCTTTTTCAGGTTGTTCTGCACCGCCCAGGTGGCCACCGGAACGGCGGACTGCGGGCCGCCCATCGAGGTACGGACGTAATACTGCGACTGCGGCATGATTGCCGAGGTCGTGGCCGAGGTAATGATCGCCGGGATCTTCGCCTGGTTGAGAACTGGCGCGACCGACATGGCGAGCGGCGTCAGGCCGAAACCCATCAGCATCTTGGCGCCGTCATTGACGACAAGTTCCTGGGCAATGCGGCGGGTCTGGTCGGCGACACCGCCGTCGTCGCGCAGCACGACTTCGATCTTCTTGCCGGCAACAGTATCGCCGTTCAGCGCGATATAGGCCTTGACACCCGCCTCGACCTGACGGCCGGTCGACGCGAACGGGCCGGTCATCGGCAGGATAAGGCCGATCTTGACCGTTTCCTGCGCGGACGCCGGAATGGCAACGAGGCCGCCCATGGCGAGACCGGCCGCAGCCATCAATGTTCTTCTGGTAATCATTCTCTTTCCTCCTCTAAGACAAACTGTTCTCAAAGCTCCTGGTGACAGACCGCGTCCTCCTTGCGGCGTCCGGCCCATCACGCCCTGTCGGGATATATCGGGGACATCGCGATCAACAGTCAACGGGCGCGGCAGTTTGGCGTCCGACTATTTTCCCGCCTTCGTTAACCGCTGAACGTGGCCAGACGTTTCCCGAGAGCTCGGCCTGGATTTCGCAAATCCGTGTATACAGGCCCGCCTCTTGCGTCGCGTTTTGTCAAAAACCACTCCCGGATACCGCTAACTTCGGCCCAGGTATCGAAACCGCAAGAAAAACCGGGATAGAAAAGGCCTGCCCTGCGCAGTCAGGAAAACCGCCGGCCTGTTGCTCCCCCTCAACGCCGTTATACAAGCAATAAATCTGTATACATTGCCTGTCAATATTAGCCTTTGGGCCGAAAGCGTTATTTACCCGAACGCGAGCCGCTCGGCCTGGTTATCGTCTCTGCTCTTCGATCAGGCGTTCCAGGGCCTTCACCGCCAGCGGATAACCTGTAGCTCCAAGGCCGGCCATCACCGTTGTCGCCGTCATGGAGACATAGGAGTTGTGATAGATCGGTTCACGGCGATGGATGTTGCTGATGTGAAACTCGATGATCGGCCCCTTGAACATCTTCAACGCATCAAGAAGCGCCAGTGACGTGAAGGTGAAGGCGGCAGGGTTGATGATGATCCCGGCACCCTCGTCGATCGCCTCATGCACCCAGTCGATCAGCTTTTCCTCGCTGTTGGTCTGGCGGAACTCGACCGGGCGTTCGCCCGCCGCCTCACGGCACCACGCCTCCACTTCCGCAAGCGTCGTGGTGCCGTAGATATCCGGCTCGCGCTTGCCGAGCCGATTGAGGTTCGGGCCGTTGAGAATATAGATCGGTTTCATCGGTTCACCCCTGATAACCCATTAGGCGCGGAAGCCACAGGACGACGTCCGGCACGAAAGTGATGATGACCAGGCTGACCACCATCCAGAAAATGAAGGGCGCCGCGTCCTTGATGATGTCCTTCACCGGCACGCCGGAAATGTTCGTCATGATGAAGAGCAGCAGCCCGTAAGGCGGCGTGACGAGACCGAGCATGATGTTGACGACCACCACGACCCCGAAATGCACCATGTCGATGCCGAGCGCCTGGGCGGTCGGAATGAAGACCGGCACGATGATCAGGAGGATCGCCGTGCCTTCCAGCGCGCAGCCAAGCAGAAGCAGCAGGACGTTGACGAGGATGAGAAAACCGGTCGGCGTCAGGTCCCAGCCGGTCAACAGCACCCGGAGAGTGTCCGGGATATTTTCGATCGTCACGACATAGTTGAAGACCAGGGAACCGGCGATCAACATGCCGATCGACGCCGTCGACTTGGCGCTGAGCAACAGCGAATCGTAGAACGCTCCGAAGCTGATGCTCCGGTAGATGACAAGCGAGATGACCAGCGCATAGGCGGCGGCGAGCGCGGCGGCTTCGGTCGGGGTCGTAATCCCCGAATAGATGCAGCCGAGCAGCACGACCGGCATCATCAAAGCCGGGAAGGCCCGCCAGGTGATGCGGGGAATATCCCGCAGCGGCACCGGATCTTCGACGGGGAAATTCTTGCGCCGCGCGGTGATCGCCACCTGCATCATCTGCAGGCCGGCCATCAGCAGGCCAGGCACCATACCTGCGAGGAAGAGGTAGCCGATCGAGGCATCCGACACGAGCGCATAGATGACCATCGGGATCGAGGGCGGGATGATCGGGCCGATGACGGACGTGACGGCCGTCAACGCCGCGGCATAGCTTGGCGTATAGCGCCCGTCCCGCGTCATCATGTTCTGCATCATCCGGCCGCTGCCGGCGGCATCGGCGATCGCCGAGCCGGACATGCCGGCAAAGATGATGCTCTGCACCACGTTGACCTGCGCCAGTCCGCCACGGAAGCGGCCGACCAGCACGTTGCAGAACGCCAGCAGCCGTTCGGTCATCGAACCGATATTCATGAATTCCGCGGCCAGCACGAAGAGCGGCACCGAAAGGATGAGGTAGTTCGAATACATGCCGTTCAGGAACTGCTCGGCCACCGTGCCCATGTCCGCCCCGGCGAGGAGCAGGTAGAGGATCGAGCCGCACATCATGGAAAGGCCGATCGGCAGGCCGAGGAAGGCGAGCGCCGTGATGATGACGAGCGCGATCGAAAACGGGCTTGTGAGGTTCATACGCCCGAGCCCGCCTTGGTGGGATCAAAGGCTTCAGGCGCCCTGCCGCGAACCGCGAGCACGCCGAGCCAGATATAACGCACGATCATCGCGACCGCGAAGACGATGTAGATGGAATAGAGGTAGTCGAAGCGGATCTTCAAATAGGCGGTACTTTCCACCTTCATGAAGGTCACGTAGTCGATCACCGCCGGCAGGGAGATGCCGAACAGGACGACGAGCGCGATGGCGCAGATGGTCTGCATCACTCGCCGCCCCTTGTCGCCGGCGCCGGCCCAGAAGAAGTCGAAGCGGATCTCTTCCACTTCCCGCACCACGAAGGCGGCGCCGAACAGCACGATCCAGATCCACAGCACGACGCTGATCTCGTTGGTCCAGCCGACCGACAGGTTCAGGAGGTAGCGGAAGACGATCTGCAGGACGAAGGCAACAAACATCCCGAGCAGCATCAGCGCCAGGAGATTTTCGGCCCGGCGCCGCAGCCAGCCGCCGGCAGCGATGAGTTTCGAATTCATTTACCCCCTCCCCCGGAGGTTCGGCCACCAGGCCGGGCGTTTGATCGCTCCGGCCCGCCGACGCATTTGTGAGGCGCCCGCCTATAGGAGGGCTGTTTCAGATTGCCGCGACCTTTTCGAGGACACCCTTCGGCCAGGATTTGGCAAGATCGGAGGCCAGGTATTTCTCCTGGGCGAATTTGCGGAAGGCGGCGATGTCCGGCTCGTAGATATTGAGGCCGGCCTTCTTGAATTCGTCGACCAGCGTCTTCTCCTGCGCAAGGTGCTGGTCCTCGCTCCACTTCATCGCCTTGTCAGCGGCTGCCTGGAAGGACTTCTGCTGGTCGGCACTCATGCCCTTCCAGACCTTGCTGGAAATGGTGAGAAGATCGTAGCCGATGAGGTGCGAGGTCATGACGATCTGCGACATGACTTCGTAGAACTTCATGTTCTTGACGTTCGGCAGCGGATTGTCCTGGCCGTCGATCGCGCCGGTCTGCAGACCGGTATAGACTTCAGCATAGGCCATCGGCGTCGGGTTGGCCCCGAGCGCGGCGCCAAGGAACTGCCATGCATCGCCACCCGGCATGCGCAGCTTGATGCCCGCCATGTCCGCGGGCGCAGTGATCTTCTTGTTCGGCTTCAAACCGATCTGCCGGGCGCCGAAATAGGTTGGGCCGAGAATATGAACGCCGAGTTTTTCGTCGGCCATCTTCTTGAATTCCGCGCCGGCCTCGCTCTGGAAGAACTTGGTCACATGCTGCGCGTCGCGGAACAGATAGGCCGAGGTGAGCACCGACCATTCCGGGATCTGGTTGGAAATATCCTGCGGAGCGATATTGCCCATCTGCAGATTGCCGCGCTGGATGGCGACGAGCTCGGTTCCTTGCTTGAAGAGGTTGCCGCCGTAATAAGGCTCCAGCTTGTAAGAGCCGGCGATCGCCTCGGCGAACATCTTGGTCATCTGGGCGCGAATATCCTGTTCGGAAAATACCGCGGAAAACTTCAGGACCGGCTTGTCCTGTGCCAGCACCGGCACGGACAGGGCGGCGGTTGCCAATGTAGCACCGAGAAAATGTCGGCGGGTCAGATCGAATGTCATGGGCAGGTTCCTCCTCCTCACGGCGCGCCGCTTACCTGCGACGAAGCCTCCCTTGTGCAGGCCATTCCTCCCGAGAACGTCGCACCTTTGTATTGTACGAAATAGTTCGTATAAGTCAATTCAGTCTTTGCCTGACTTCTCTGTCTTTCCGGCTGCGATCGGGAAACATCATATTATCGGAATTCTAGCCTGTATTTTCTTTTTCATCAGTTATATACGATCAGATCAAAGGGGGGAACATGCTGAAATCAGAAAAAGAGGCAGCCGAGACGATCGGCGAGACCGTGTTTCGGCGGATACGCCAGGATATCATTTCCGGCGCCCTGCCCCCTGGTTCCAAAATCAGGCTCGAGCAGACCAAGGAGCGTTATTCCGTCAGCGTCTCGACGCTCCGGGAAATATTGAGCCGGCTCACCACAGAGAACCTCGTTATCGCCGAAGGGCAGCGTGGGTTCGAGGTGAGCCCGGCGTCCCGACAGGAACTCCTGGAACTGGCGGATCTTCGAATCCTGCTTGAAAGCCATGCGATCGGCCTCTCCTTCGCAACGGGAGATCTCGACTGGGAGGCGCGGATCGTCGCGGCGCATCACAAGCTTTCGGCAATCGAACGTCAGCTTCTCGAAGGCGACGCCTCACGCACCGTCGACTGGGTCCGTTACGATTGGGAGTTTCATCAGGCTCTCGTCTCGGCCTGCAATTCAGAGACGCTGATGGCGACGCTCTCGTCCGTCTTCGACCGCTTCCTGCGTTACCATCTGCTGGCCGAAAGTTTTCGCGGCAAACCGGTGGTGGACGACCACCGGCGGCTTTTCGAGCTTGCCATGAAACGGGATGTCGGCGGCGCTCGGGATATATTGACGCGACATGTCCGCAACGGCACCGAACATGTCCTGACAAGCGGCCGTATCCGCTGATGGCAGCAGGTCTTGCCGACGGCCCGGAATGCCTTTCGGTCTCGGTCCGGCAGGCGGCCCTGTCGGATCAGGTGGCAAACGTGTTGGAGAGGCGGTCCAGATCTTCCGAGATCGCAGCCGCGGCCGACTGCAGGATCGGAACGTAGCGTTCGCACGCTTCCCGTTCCGAGCCGAAGGCCGACGTGAAATAGGTCAGCCCTATGCTCGCCAGGACCCGCCCGCCCTGGCCGATGATGGGAACGCCGATGGTGTTGGAGTTCTTTGGCTCCACGAGAGACGATCGGGTGGCGTAGCCGTCTCGATGGACCTTGCCGACAACCCGCTTCAGTTCGGCCGGATGGTGACTGAGCGCGTTCTCGGGATCATCCGACCTCTTCAGCACGTCGATGATCAGGTCGAATTCATCCTTGTCGAGGAAGGCAAGGTAGGCCAGGCCCAGTCCGCGCGTAAGCAGACAGAGACGCTTGTTGACCGTACTGTGAAACGGCGAAATAAAGCTGTCCGGCACCGTGCTGAACCGCACCACCATCCCGTCGTAGTCCGGCAAGGCGATCGCTATCGGCCATTTGTGCTTGCGGGTCATCGCAATTGCCCAGGCGCGGCCGGCTTCCACGACCAGCGGTCCCTTGTGAAAGCCGGAACTCAGGGACGTCACCAGCCCGCTGACCTGATAGCCTCCCTGCCGTGTATCATTTTCCACATATCCCGCTTCCTCGAGCGTCCGCAGGATGCGAACGAGAGTAGGTTTCGGGAGCTTGGTCCGGGCATGCAGTTGGGCAATTGTATTGATTGGGTGAAGGTTCAGCTCTTGCAGAACATTCATCGCGCGTTCGATTGCTCGAATGCCCATGGATCCTCCTCCCGTAGAATCTAGACGGCTGTTTCGACTAGCGAAATGCCGGGGATGATAAGTTGTCGCAATCTGGAGTCAAGCTTTAGGGAGGTTCAGGACGCAAGCAGGAGATTGCCATGGCCTCGGCAGACGATGTGAACCGCAATAGACAGGAAGTCAGAAGGCTTATCGCCGGTGTCGACGATGAATTGGCCAGCACTTTGCTGCGCGGCGCGGTTGATCTTCACGTCCACTCCGGTCCTTCGACCATGCCCCGGCAGCTCGACCACATGGAGGCCGCCGAAGAGGCGGCGGCGGCGGGCATGCGCGGGCTTCTGTTCAAGGACCATCATTATTCGGTCGCGCCGGTGATCCCGATGATGGAGCGGCTGTTCGGAGACCGCGGCCTGTCGATGTTCAGCGGCCTGGTGCTCAACAACTCGACGGGCGGATTGAACCCGTTCGTGGTCGACGCCCAGCTGAAAATGGGCGCAAAGCTGATCTGGATGCCAACAGCACAGGCGGCCAATCACATACGGAGCGCGCATCGCAAGACGCGGCTTGCTTCAAATGTCCAGCTGAGACATTCGCCGGCGCTGACGCCTCTCGATGCTTATGGGAACATTTTGGACGAGGTGAAGCAGATCCTCGACATGATCGCGGAATTCGATGCCATTCTGTCCTCCGGGCATCTGCATGTCTGGGAAATCTGGAAGCTCTTCGATGAAGCGCGTGCCCGCGGGGTCAAACGTCTGCTCGTCAATCATCCGATGTACGGGCTCCACTTCACGCCGGACGACGTTCGCGAACTGGCTCAACTGGGCGCCCTCATCGAACAGTCCGCCGGACTGTACGTCGATTCCCGCTTCAACACCTATACGCCGGAGGAATTCAAGGAACACATCCTGGCTGCAGGGGTCGAACATTCCTCAATCGGCTCGGATCTCGGGCAGATCGACAACCCTACGCCGGTGGAAGGCATGCGGCAGGCGATCAAGCTCTGCCTGGCATTGGGTTTCAGCGAGGCGGACGTGCGGACCATGGTTGCAGACAATCCGGCCAGGCTGGTCGGATTGCCAACGTGACCCATCCGTTCCGCTGACCCAGCCAATGCGAGTCATCGAGATCGAACGTCCGGGCGGGCCTGAAGTTCTTCGGATCGTTGAACGCCCGCGCCCGCGGCCGGCGCCCGGGGAAGTACTGATCCGCGTCGTCGCAGCCGGGGTCAATCGGCCGGATGTCCAGCAGCGGCGCGGTCTCTATCCGCCGCCGCCAGGCGCATCCGAAATTCCAGGTCTCGACGTTGCCGGGGTCATCGACGACGTCGGGGAAGGCGTTGAGGAGCTTCGGGCAGGAGACCTGGTCTGCGCGCTTGTCAACGGCGGCGGTTATGCGGAGTTCTGCCTTGCGCCGGCCGTGCAATGCATGCCGATCCCGAAGGGTCTGAGCTTTATCGAGGCTGCTTCGCTTCCGGAAGTCTTCTTCACGGCCTGGAACAACCTGATCTGGCTGGCGCGTCTGGAATATGGGGAGACCCTGCTGATCCAGGGCGGCACCAGCGGGGTCGGAATGGCCGGCATCCAGATCGCCACACGGCTTCGAGCCGCAACCGTCTTTGCGACCGCCGGCACCGCCGAGAAACGAGCGGTCTGCAGGATCGTTGGCGCGCAAGACGCGGTCGACTATCGCGATGCCTGGGATGAACAGATCCGCGACCTGACCGGCGGCGAAGGGGTCGACGTCATCCTGGACGGGCAAGCCGGAGATGAGACGCAGCGCCAGCTGGACCTCCTGAAGGACGACGGCCGGCTTGTCTTCATCGCCAGCCATCAAGGCAGCATGGCGCAGGTGAATATTCGTACGCTGGTACGCCGACGGCTGACCATCACCGGATCAACGCTTAGACCAAGGCCGCCCTCCTACAAGGGACGGCTTGCGAAAGACCTGGTCGACCATGCTTGGCCACTGCTTGAGGACGGCCGCATTGTTACCCGCATCCATCAGGTCGTCCCCTTTGGGCATGTGCGGGAGGCTCATCGCATCCTGGACGAAAACCTCCAGATCGGCAAAGTTGTCCTTGTCGTCGATCCGGCGCTTGCCCACACCGTTCCGTAGCCGCCGATGGCACCTGAGATCCGCAGGCAACTGCGAGCCGACAGGTCGTCACACCTCGGGCATCGGATAATCGTCTGCGTTGAGGACCCAGCCCGGCTTTTGCGAAAAATCCATCCGCGGCGGTGCGAAAATGTCCACCAGTTGATTTACGCCGGCGGACTCAGCGGTTGTCGTGTGGATCGCGGGCGGCGGGATCACGCAGATCGACGGCGATTCGCAGTAGAGGTGTTCGTCCTCCCGCCAGATGTTCATGTTCGTCGTCCAGGGCCAGCGCAGATGGTGGGTAAAGGAACCGCTTAACGCAAGCGAGCATTGCTCGAAATCGTCGTGATGGTGCGGGGACACCTTGTCCCGCTCGCGAGGACCGACCCGCGGCGACAGATAGTTGATCATGAACGTCGTAGAGCGGTAGATGCGCCCGAACCGGGACGGATCGTCCGGAACCTCCAGCGTATACCACTTCAACGTCAGACCGCCGGGCGGCTGCGGCCAGGCTTCGAAGGAGGGGACATTGGGATGCTCGCCGCGGAAGGCATCCGCGTTCGAAGCGACGCCAGCCAGATCCTCCGACTTCGGTGTGAAAAGGCGAACGATACTGCCGCGCGTCGATACCCGGATGGAGCTGTCGCCCGGCGGCACGAAGGCGATGGAATAACCCGGAACGACGGTGGTTCCCTCTGCAGTCGTGATTTCGACCGAAGTCTCCCTGTCGGGAATGATCAAGGCATATTCATCGGGCTGCGACCGGCGGGAGAAGATGCCGCCCTCTTTCGCGTTGCTGTATGCGACGACAAAGTTCTGTCCGCGGCTGATCCATGTGTCGCCATTGGCGTCGGCGATCTGGGGCGCGGTTTCGTAGAACAGGGCAAGCTGCGAGCCGAAATAGCTGCTGTGCACCTTGGTGCCGCCCGGTTTCGCAGCGTTGGACAGATTGGATCGTGGGTCGCTCTGGACGTACATTGGCATCTCCGCTTTTTTTGCCAGAATTGCTGGCGGTAGTCGAAATCGTCTGGCCCCCCGCCAGGGAACCGGATGGCGTTGAGGCAGGGCTGCGGCTCGCGTTCCCGGGAAGCTGGGCGAGCGACATGCACCGCCGCAGGATCTAGCGTGGCTTGGGAAGCTGCTTCTTCAGCCCGAGAATTTCTCGCGCCTCACTGGCGGTGGCGATGGTGCCTCCGAGCTCTCTTAAAATGCGCACCGCCTTCTCCACGAGCACGGTGTTGCTGGCGGCGAGGACGCCTTTTTCCAGATAGATGTTATCCTCCAGGCCGACCCGAACGTGGCCCCCCAGAAGCCAGGCCTGCGCCAGCATCGAAAACTCCCAGCGCCCCACGCCAAAGGCCGCCCAATGAGCGTCTGTCGGCAGAAGCGATTTCATGTACATCAGCGTTTCCGGCGTGGCGATTGCCCCGTAACGCACTCCGAGCACGATCTGGAACAGCGCGGGTTCCGCCAGCCTGCCCTCCTGGAGGAACTGATTGGCGAGCTGGATGTCCCCCGTATCGAATACCTCGATCTCCGGCAGTACGCCGGCATCCCGAATGATCTCCGCCATGACCGCGAGATTGCGGGGCGTATTGATGACGACGGAAGAACCGGAATACATCGTATTGAAATCGAGACTGCAGATCTCGGGCCTCAGGAAAGCGATATGTTCGACCCGGCGCTCCGGTCGCATCAGCGTGGTCCCGGGCGCTGCGATGCGCGGTTCGTCTTCGCCGGGGACGAACCGCCCGCCAGGGCCGGTCGTAAGGTTGATGATCACGTCCTCGTCCGCAGCCCGCAGGCGCTCGACAACCTCGCGGTAGTGCTGCAATTCCATGCTGGGCCTGCCGTCCGGGTGCCTCACATGGATATGAACGATCGCAGCGCCCGCCCGTGCCGCATCGAGGCACGCATCGGCAATCTGCTCCGGAGTGACAGGCAGATAGGGGGTCTGATCGATCGTCGTGATATTGCCCGTGACGGCACAGCTTATGATGGTGGGATTGGCCAAGGCTTTTGTGTTCCTCGTTGAGCGTCATGCGCGCGGAAATCGCACTGTCCTGACGACATTGGCTCGCACCCGAAGCTGCGGATCACAATCGTAATCGCCGCGCGTTTCGCGAGAAGAAACGCCTGCCGGGGTGGGGAGTGTTTCGCAGGGAGAAACGAGACCGCAATTGGCTTCGCCCCTGGCAATGAGTGGCCTAGGGATCGGTATCGAAAGGTTGCCAGATGACACAACAGCGTCCCGATTTTACCGCATTCCGTGAACGACTGCTGACGCGCCAACGGATGTTCGGCACATTCCTCAAGCTTCCCACGACGCAGGTGGTCGAGATATTGGGCGCGATCGGCTACGATTTCGTGGTCATCGACCAGGAACATGCCGCGCTCGGACGCGACATAACCGATCTGATGATCCTTGCCGCTCGTGCATCGAATATCGCGCCCGTGGTGCGCATCGCCGAATTCAGCGAAGCAAACGTTCTGTCGGCACTCGATTCGGGCGCGATGGGGATCATGGTCCCGCATGTAAGCACGCTCGAAAAGGCTCGGGCAATCGCACGCAGCTGCCGGTATGCGGGAGGCAGCCGAGGTTTTGCCGGACTGACACGCGCGAGCAATTGGGGACGTATTGACGCGGGGCATCATATGTCGCTGCAGGACAGCCAGGTCGCCTGCATCGCCATGATCGAAGATTTCGAGGCCGTTGACCTGACGGCGGATATCGCCAGGGTAGATGGCATAGACGCATTGTTCATCGGCCGGGGAGATCTGACGGCAGCATACCGAGGCGATCCGCGGGCCAGCACAAAGGTGGCGGAAATAAGCAGGCAGATCGGGGCGGCGGCACGAGAGGCCGATATTCCGCTCATGATGCTGCCGACCAGCAAGGCTGACTTCGATTTCGCGGCCGAACTCGGTGCGAGTGCGATGTTGGTGTCGAGCGACCATGGCTTCATCCGATCGGCCGCCGCCGCCGCTCTCAGGGAATTTTCGGCTTAAATTCATCGTCAGCAGGTCTTTTAGGGAGGAAAAATGCCACTGATCGAAGTTCCGGAACTGGCAGTTCCAAGAGTAGCGCTCGTGACCGGCGGAAACAGCGGGATCGGGCGCGCGATCGCCGCGCGGCTCGCCCGTATGGGCACCACTATCGTCGTCGGCTACAAGAGCCGCCCGGAGATGGCCGCTGACGTCGTCCAAAGCCTTCATGGCAGCGGTCACATCGCCCTGCGCATCGCAATCGATGATCCGGCATCCGTCGCCGGGGCGGCCGGCGCCGTCGGGGAGAAATTCGGTAGCCTCGATGCCCTGATCAATTGCGGGGGTGCGACAACCCCGGTCGCGGCCAACGACCTCGAGGCGCTCACCGACGACATATTCGATCGCGCGGTAGCGATAAACCTCAGAGGTCCCTTCGCAATGGTTCGTGCATTCCGTCCGATGCTGGAGCAAGGCAACAACGCCGCCGTCGTCAATATCTCCTCCATTGCGGCCCGGACCGGTGTGGGAAGCAGCCTGGCCTACATTGCGGCGAAGGGCGGATTGGATGCGCTCACAATTGGGCTGGCCAAGGTGCTGGCACCCAAAGTTCGCGTTTTCTCCGTTTCGCCGGCGGGCGTCGATACCGATTTTGTTCCTCACCGCACCCGGGACCAGCTGCAAAAAGTCGCGGAACGACTTCCTCTCGCCAGGATCACCGCTCCCGACGATGTCGCGCGGGCAGTGACTGCCTGCATCGTCAACCTCACCAGTTCGACCGGAATCGTCATACCGGTCGACGAAGGCCGCCATCTGTAGCCGCTGAAGCCACAGAAACTTGAGGGGCGGCAGCGCCTTCTGGCGCTGCCTTCCCGCTGCTTCTGCGTGATTGGTCCATCGTCTGGCGAAACAGGTTGCCTGCGACATTGCCAGCGTCAGCCGGCTTTGTATTGTGAATGTCTGCGATCTGGCGAGGGTATTGCTCCGCTTGTTGAACAGACCAATAAGCGCGCATTATTGCAATTCGCATGAACAACTTTTGGATTGGAGCCTCGGATGAAGCTGAGCCAAGACGTTTTACTGGGACTCTTTTTCGTTGTTTTTGGCGTCGTGTCCGTTTCAGTTGCGATAAGTTATCCATTCGGCACATCAGGTCGGATGGGACCGGGTTATTTTCCTGTCATCATTTCGAGCTTGCTGGTGTTGACGGGTCTCCTCGTCCTCTTTCGTTCGCAATTCGTCCAGCCGGAAACACTGCCGGCCATTCGATGGAAGCCGCTCTTGCTGATCCCCGGTGCGGTGGTGGTTTTCGGGCTGGCGGTCGAGACCCTCGGCTTGCCGCTGGCCATTCTCCTTCTGACGACCATGACCGCGGCGACGAGCATCAAATTTCACCTCGGATGGCGGGCCATCGCAGGGTCTCTCGCCTTTGCCGCGCTCTGCTCCGTCGTCTTCATCGAACTGCTCGGCCTGCCCATCCCCATCGTGGGAAGCTGGCTGCGGGTTCCCGGTTTCTAACCGCTTTGCAGGAATGACATGGACATTTTCAATGGACTTCTCCTGGGGTTTTCGACGGCAACGACGTTGTCCAATTTCGCCTATTGTTTTGCGGGAGTGCTTCTTGGCACCGCGGTGGGTGTCCTGCCCGGCCTCGGGCCGATCGCGACGATCTCCATGCTCCTGCCGTTCACGTTCGGTCTGCCGGTCGATACGGCACTCATCATGCTGGCGGGCATCTTTTACGGATCGCAATATGGAGGTTCGACGACTGCGATCCTGATGAATCTTCCAGGAGAGGCTTCATCCGTCGTCACCACGCTCGACGGGCACCAGATGGCAAAGCAGGGCAAGGCCGGGCGCGCACTGGCGGCGGCCGCGATCGGCAGCTTCTTCGCCGGCACGGTGGGGACGCTTTTCATCGTGATAGCGGCGCCATTGCTGGCGAGCCTTGCCCTGACCTTCGGGCCTGCGGAATATTTCTCGCTGATCATGCTCGGCCTCATCACCTCGATGGTGCTGACCAGCGGATCGCTGCTGACAGCCTTCGGCATGGCGCTGTTCGGCATCATCCTCGGAATGATCGGAACCGACATCAATACAGGCGCCGCGCGGTATACGTTCGGGTCGCCTTACCTGCTCGACGGGCTGGATTTTGTCGTCGTCGCCACGGGCATATTCGGTCTGGGCGACGTCCTCATGAATCTGGAAAACGAGCGTTTGCGGGTGACCGGGGTCGCGCCCGTCAGCAGCCTGTTTCCGACGGCCGAGGACTGGCGCCGGATGTCCGCGCCGATCCTGCGCGGCACCGGTATCGGGGTCCTGTTGGGCGTATTGCCGGGCGCGGGCGTCCTGCTCGCGTCCTTCTCGGCATATGCGCTGGAGAAGAAGATCTCGAAGCATCCCGAGCAATTCGGCAAGGGTGCGATCGAGGGGGTAGCCGCGCCGGAGGCCGCGAACAACGCCGCAGCGCAAACCTGTTTCATACCGATGCTGACGCTCGGCCTTCCGGGAACCGCGACCATGGCACTGATGATTGGAGCTCTGGTCGTTCAGGGCGTCCAGCCCGGGCCGGAAATCCTGTCTCAGCAGCCTGCCCTGTTCTGGGGCCTGGTCGTGTCGATGTGGCTTGGCAACCTGATGTTGCTTTTCCTGAACCTTCCGCTCGTCGGGATGTGGGCAAAGCTGATCTCGGTGCCGTACCACTTCCTGTTCCCGACGATCTGCGTCTTCATGGCGATCGGCGTCTACAGCATCAACAACAGCGTTTTCGACGTATACATGATGGCGCTGTTCGGCGTGCTCGGTTATTTCTTCAAGAGGATGGGAGCAGAACCCGCGCCGCTCATCCTGGCCATGATCCTCGGTCCCATGGCGGAAGAATATCTGCGCCGGACGCTGCTGATCTCCCACGGAGATGCAAGCGTCTTCTTCACGAGCCCCCTCAGTCTCGGAACTCTGGTCGTCGCCGCCCTGCTACTCCTGTCGATCGTGTCGCCGCGCTTTCGCAAAGTGCGCGAGGAAGGGCTGCAGGAGGTCGACTGATCGGCACGGCACGGATCCATTACGCACCAACTTCCAGGAGACACTTATGCAACAGGACGACGGCACGCGCCTAAAGGCCCTTCTAGACCGCGAGGAACTATTCGATCTCGTGCGCCGCGAACGCTTTGCCCGGGACCAGCGCCGTTTTGACGTGATGAGCGCATGCTTCCATCGCGACGCCTTTATCCGCACGAGCTGGTACGAGGGACGCGGCGGCCAGGCCTATGTGGACGCCACGCGCGAGTGGATGAAGGCGACGGGCAACAGCAAGCACTGGGTGTTTCCCGCCTTTGCGCAAGTGACTGGGGACCGGGCAACGGTGGAAAGCCCGGCAATGATCTTCAACCGCGCGAGGCCTGACGGCGTCGAGATCGACCTTCATGTCTTCTGCCGGTTCTTCTCCCGCGCCGTGCGGGAGGCCGGCATCTGGAAGCTCCTCACCTTCGAGGTCCTGTTCGAAAGGGATGTCGCCAAGCCCGTCAACCCGGCGGAGACACTTCCCATCGACTGGTCCGTCCTGTCGACGATGCGTCCCTCCTACAAGTTCCTGGCATATATCCAGCACACGCGCGGGGTGACGGTAAAATCCGATCTGCTGGGCGACGATCGACCGGACAAACTCGGCGCTTTTCACGAGGGCGAGGAACGCTGGCTTGCCGGCGCAGAATGACGGCCATCAGGGCTTGCGATCGCGCGGATCATTCCAAGCAGCGGAATGGTCTCAGTCAGAGGTTCGCGATCGCAATCCGGCACGATAGTGTTGCGCCTATAGAACTCGATTCAACGGGTGGGAGGAGACGTGTAATGAACAGGCGGGAATTTATCGTATTGGGCGGGACAGCTGCCATGCTGGCGTCCAGAGGAATTGCGCTGGCCGACAGTTGGCCGAGCAAATCGGTGGTGGTGATCTCGGCCTATCCTCCGGGAGGCACCAGTGACATTATAGCCCGGCTGGTCGCCGACGCCTTGACGGCCAAATACGGCCAGCAATTCGTCATCGAGAACCACGCGGGCGCAGCCGGGGCGCTGGC
Organism: Neorhizobium vignae; assembly: GCF_000732195.1. Lineage (GTDB taxonomy): Bacteria > Pseudomonadota > Alphaproteobacteria > Rhizobiales > Rhizobiaceae > Neorhizobium > Neorhizobium vignae. Next base: position 163,960 of record NZ_JNNU01000003.1, on the reverse strand, counting down.
CGGCGGCAGGCTTGCGCGCGCTGCGCCCGATGGCTACACGATCATGATCAGCGGCAGCGCACCGATCGCGGCCAACAAGGTGGTGCAAAAAAACCTTGCATACGATCCGCAGGTGGACTTCACACCGATCTCGATTGTCGCTGAAAGCCCGGCGCTGCTCAGCTCAAGTGCTTCGGCTCCGGCGAAATCCGTCCAGGAACTCATCGCCTATGCAAGGGCAAACCCTGGAAAGTTGAATATCGGAAATCCGGGCGCGGGGACCAAGGGGCACATAGCCGCGGCCATCATCGGGCAGATGGCCGGCGTGCAGATCAACCATATTCCCTATAAGGGTTCGCCGCCGCTGCTGGCCGATCTGCTGGGCGGACATATCCACTTCGCGCTCGACGCCCCGTCCAACTATCTCCCCCATATCCGCGAGGGGAAAATTCGCGGGCTTGCGGTTACCTCGGCCAAGCGAATTCCGGAACTGCCCGAGGTGCAGACCGTCGCGGAACAGGGCCTCAACGGCTACGATCAAACCCTCTGGTTCGGTGCTGTCGGCCCGAAGGGGATGCCGAAGGAGATCGTCAGTAAGATCCACACAGCCATCAAGGAGTGGAGCGATACGCCGGCAGCACAAAAGAAATTTGCGTCGCTCGGATTGACCCCCGTGGTCAATTCGCCTGACGAAATGGCCGGCTCGATCGAACGCGAGATCCGGTCGATCGAGCCGCTGGTCAAGGCCGGGCTGGTCGAACCGACCTGAACTACTGACGCATTAGGGGCTTATGGTGTCGCGGCCGCTATCACTTGGTCCGCGACACCTCGGCGGGACTTGGAGATGCGGGCATAGGGATGGAATTGAGCTGGATGAACGAGTGCCTCACTCTTAATATCAATGGGCAGGTGCATGAGCTGGACGTGCCCTCGACTGCGCCGCTCCTGGACGTGCTGCGCAATCACCTGGGACTAAAAGGCAGCCGGTATGGCTGCGGGTTGGAGCAATGCGGCGCCTGCATGGTTCTGATCGACGGCGTTGCCGCCTATTCCTGCAGCCGGGAAATCGGCACGCTTTCCGGCCGCACGATCACCACGGTCGAAGGCTTGGGCTCGGCGGATGCGTTGCATCCGCTGCAGCAGGCATTCCTCGACGAGCAGGCGGGACAATGCGGTTATTGCCTATCGGGCATTCTCATCGCCGCAAAGGCTTTCCTCGATCGCAATGCCGACCCGACGCGGACCGAAATCGCCGCCGCGCTCGACGCAAATCTCTGCCGCTGCGGCTCCCACCCCCGCATTGTGCGTGCCGTGCTGAAGGCGGCAGCCGACATGCGTGACAAGGAAGCCCGATGACCGCTCTTACCTTCAGCCTGAAGGACAATCCCCGGCTCGACCGCTGGCTTCGCTTTCAGGACGACCAGACGGTGCGTATCAGTACCGGCAAGGTGGAACTCGGCCAGGGCGTGCTGACGGCGCTTGCGCAGATCGCCGCGGAGGAACTGGATCTTCGCATAGACCAAGTGCGGATGATGTCCGGCAACAGCGTCGAGGGTCCGGGCGAAGGGTATACCGCCTCAAGCTGGTCCATCGAGCATTCCGGTGCTGCGATAAGGCTTGTCGCAGCGGAAGTCCGTGCACTTGCCCTGGCGCGGGCGGCGTTGCGCTTGAACGCGGCGCCCGACGAGCTGACCGTCGCGGACGGCGCCTTCTTGAAGAACGGTGCGCCGAGCGGCATCGACTACTGGAACATTGCCGGAGAACTCGACCTTTCTGCCGAAGCGACCGGCACGGTTGCGCCGAAACCCCAAAGCGCCCACCGCCTCGTCGGCAGATCTGTCCCACGGCTGGATCTGCCTGCAAAACTCACCGGATCCGGCTTCATTCAGGACATGATGCTTCCAGGATTGCTGCACGCGCGGACATTGCGTCAGCCCGGGCCGCACGCGGCGCTTCTCCAACTGGATGAGAAGATCATCCGGCGCAGAGCGGGAGGCGACGTTCGCATCGTTCGCCTCAACAATTTCGTGGCATTCGTCGGCACCGACGAGATCGCGGTCCGCGCTGCCGCCGTCGCTGCAACAGAATGCGCCCTCTGGGATAACGCCCTCAGTCTCTCACCCGAACAGGCGACGCCAGACTGGGTCGCCTCCCAGCCCTCGGACGATCGTCTCATGGGTGATGCTCCGCCGCAGCTTTCGACGGATCGTATCTGCGCGCGCTTCACTCGCCCGTTCCTTTCGCACGGCTCCATTGCGCCCTCCTGCGCGATCGCGCTCTACCGTGACGGCGTCCTTACCGTCTGGTCCCATGCACAGGGCATGCATCCGCTACGGGAGAATATCGCAAGGACGGCCGGATTTTCTCTCGACGCGGTTGCCTGCCATCATGTCCAGGGTGCCGGCTGTTATGGCCACAACGGTGCCGACGACGCCGCCTTGGACGCCGCTCTCGTGGCGCTCGCACTGCCCGATCAGCCGATCCGCCTCATGTGGCGGCGGGAAGAGGAATTCGGCTACGAGCCCCTCTCCTCGGCCATGTCCGTCACCGTCCATGCAGGACTGGACGGGGCCGGCCGGCCCGTCGACTGGACCACGGAAATCTGGAGTGCCACCCATGGCCAGCGGCCCGGTGTCGGCGGCGCCAGTCTGCTTGCCGCCCACGCCATGAAGACGCCGCCACCTGACCGCAAGCCCTTCGACATTCCGCTTGAACGCGGCGGCGGAGCTGCCCGCAACGGCATTCCCCTTTACGACATCGGCCCGAAGTGGATCGAACTGCATCTGATCCACGACGTGCCGGTACGGACCTCGTCACTGCGTGGCCTCGGCGCGACATTGAACGTCTTCGCCATCGAAGGCCTTCTCGATGATCTGGCCGGGCGCATCGGCGAGGATCCCGTTGCATACCGGCTGGCCATCCTTTCCGACCCTCGCGCCCGTCGCGTCCTCGAAAAAGCGGCGGCGATGGCGAACTGGTCATCCCGTGAGGCCGGAGGTGACGGAAGCGGACTGGGTATCGGCCTCGCCCGCTACAAGAATTCTTCGGCCTATGCGGCGGTCGTCGCTGCCGTCGAGGTGGACGAGGCAGTGAGGGTCACGGATGTCTGGTGCGCCGTCGATGCCGGGCTCGCCATCAATCCCGACGGAATTCTCAACCAGATCGAAGGCAATATCGTCCAGGCCATCAGCTGGACGCTGATCGAGGAGGTCCGCTTCGGCCCGCAGGGTATCGCGACGCTCGACTGGGAAAGTTATCCGGTGATCCGCTTTTCGCAAATACCCGAGATTCGCGTCGAGCTTGTCGAGGCCAGCGAATACCCGCCGCTCGGCGTCGGTGAATGCGCAGGTGGGCCAACGGCAGCCGCCATCGGCAATGCGGTCGCCCATGCCCTGGGCACCCGTATCCATCACATGCCGATGACCCGCGATCGGATCATGACAGGCCTGATGGCTTGACCAGACGGCCGGCGACGCTGGTTGGATGCCCCGCGGCAGGTCTGTCAGGCTCGGAACGCTTCTGATCGCATCAAACAAGGAGAGTGATTGAAAATGACGGATCTATCTGCAGTTTCGGGCAGGATAGCGAACCGGACGGGCGAATTGATACTGTTTTACAGTCCCGGGTCCTGTTCGCTGGCGTCGCACATCGCCCTTGAGGAAACCGGCAAACCGTTCAGGCCGGTCAAGACGCTACTCTCCGAAAACCAGCATCTGACCCCGGAATACCTGGCAATCAATCCCCGCGCCAAGGTGCCGGCCCTCATTGCGCCGGATGGCAGGGTGATCACCGAGAACACCGCGATATTGACGTTCATTGCCTTGACCAGTCCGGACGCTGGCCTGTTTCCGGCGGACATCCTCGACCAGACGCTGTGCATTTCCCAGATGGCCTGGTTTTCAAATACGCCTCATATCTTCCAGAGAGCGAAATTCAGGCCTTACAGATTCGTCGATCGAAAAGAAATTCATGACGACATCCGCAGCAAGGCGGTGTCTTCCTATTGGGAGAGCATGCAGGAGATAGATGGGCTGATTGCCGACAAACAGTGGATCATGGGCGACCGGTATACGGTCGTTGATCCCTATGCCCTCGTCTTCTACGGCTGGGGAAGGAGCAATGGGCTGCCTATGGAAACCCTGGAGAATTTCACGCGGCATCACAACCAGATGCGGGAGCGGGCAGCCGTTAGGGCGGTGCTGGAGCGGGAGGATAACCCCCATTTCAAGTAGCTTTTAAGCGACGTGAACCCGCGTTAATCCTCGCCCGCGGCAAATGAGACAAAGAACTGGTCGGCGAGCTTTTTCGATGTTGCCTGCACCAATCTGCTGCCCAGCGCCGCAACCTTTCCGCCGATGTCCGCGTCGGCGCTATAGGACAGGATGGTGGTATCACCATCCTGCGCGAGCCTGACAACGCAGTCTCCCTTGGCGAAACCGGCGATGCCGCCGTTTCCCTTTCCTATTATTCGGCAGCTCTCCGGCGCCTCGATATCGATGATCTCGACGGTGGCCGCAAAGGTTGCGGAAACCGGGCCTATCTTGAGCACGACTTTGGCGTCGAAACTGTTCTCGGCCGTCTGCGTCAGTTCCTTGCACCCTGGAATGCAACGGCGCAGGACATCGGGATCGAAGAGCCTCGCCCACACGTCGTCACGCGGCCCTTCCAGCCGGTATTTTCCAGTGATTTCCATAACGATATCGCTCTTCGCCGCGCAAGCGACGAACCCCTGTGTTCGATGATGATTGGGGCGGTGGACTGCGGGCTCAGACCGCGCAGTATCGCTCCTGAATGTCCTTGTCCGCCAGAAGTGTTGCCGCGTCGCTGCGATAGACGATCTCGCCCTGGTCGACGATAACTGCCCGGTCCGCAAGCTTCAGCGCCCATTCGACATTCTGCTCGACGAGGAGCAGCGTCGTCCCCTCCTCCCGCAGCCGCCTGAACAGTGCGCCCATCTCCTCGACCAGCACGGGCATGATGCCTTCCGATGGCTCGTCGAGCAGGATCATCCTCGGCCGGGCAATCATGGCGCGGGCTATCGCCAACATCTGCTGCTCGCCCCCCGACATCGTTACACCTTCCTGATGCAACCGCTCCTTCAGGCGTGGGAAGCTGCGGGCGATCTCGTCGATCGCGGCCGCTTCGTCGATCCGCTTGCGGTCGGCGACGAGCCCCAGCTGCAGGTTTTCCAGTACTGTCAGCCCACGCACGATACGACGTTCTTCCGGAACATAGGCGAGGCCGCGGACATAGCGGTCGTGGGCCTTCAGCCGGGATATGTCTTCGCCGTTGAACCGGATGGCGCCGGTGGTGCGCGGCATGAGCCCCATGATCGAGCGGATGATGCTCGTCTTGCCCGCGCCGTTGCGGCCGACAAGCGCGACGATCTCGCCCGGTTCCACCGCGAACGATACACCGTGGAGCACATGGCTCGCGCCATACCAGCCGTTCAGGCCTTCGATTTCAAGCATAGCCATCATTTTGTCCCAGGTAGACGCGACGAACCTCGGAGTTCGCCTGGATTTCCTTCGGTGTCCCGTCGGCCAGCAACTGGCCATGGTGAAGTACGAGCACGCGGTCGCTGAGGCCGAGGATCATCTTCATCTTGTGCTCGACCAGCAGGATCGTGCGTTGGGCCGCCAGCTTCTCTATCAGCGCGACCATCTCGCGCGTCTCTTCCGGCCCCATCCCGGCAGTCGGCTCATCGAGCAGAAGAAGCGCCGGATCGGCCACAAGGGCGATAGCGATTTCCAGCGCACGCTGCTGTCCGTGCGCCAGGAATTTGGCCGGCGCCGCCGCCCGCGCCGACAACCCGACCGATGCGAGCATTGCCGAGGCCCTGTCCTGGCTATCGCTGTCGGCACTGCGGTCCGCCCAGATGTTCATGCGGGAGCGGAAAGCCTGTGCGGCGACACGGACGTTCTCAAGGACGGAAAGGTTGGGGAAGATGTTGGTGATCTGGTACGAGCGAGAGATGCCGCGGTGCACATAGTCGTGCTGTGGCACGCCCGCCATATCCGTGCCACGAAACCGAAGCGTTCCGCTGGAAGGTGCCAGGGCGCCGGACAGGATGTTGAAGAATGTGCTCTTGCCGGCACCGTTCGGTCCGATGATGGCGGTGATCTGGCCTTCCTGGAAATCGGCCGTGACGTCCTTCAGTGCGACCAGTCCGCCGAACTGCTTGCCGATATTGGTGACGCTCATGATGGGTGCGCTCATCGGCTTTTGCCCCAGGATATCAAGGTGCCCCAGATGCCCTTCGGCAGATAGAGGACAAAGAGGATGAAGATCACGCCGACAATGAGCTGCCAGTTGGATGTCCAGAGCGAGAAGATGTCCTCCATCGAAAGAAACGCCAAGGCGCCGATAAAGGGACCGAAGAAGCTGCCGGCGCCGCCGAGCAGCGTCATCATCACGATCAGACCAGACGTATGGTAGTGGAGCGAATCCAGGGGCACGATCGAAAGATGCATCGCCGACAGCGTGCCAGCGAGCCCGCAGAGGATGCCTGAAAGGATGAACGACAACAGCTTGGTTCGTTCGACATCATAGCCGCAGGCGCGCGCCCGCGTCTCGTTTTCGCGGATCGCCTCGATCACTGCGCCGAAAGGTGAATTCAGTACCCTCGACACGAACCAGAGCGCCGCCGCGACCACGATCATGATCGCGTAATATTTCACGAGGGGATCGAGGAAATTTACCGAGAAACCGGGAAGGTGCAGCGTGCTGACCGTAAAGCCACGCAGGCCATTTTCGCCGCCGGTCCAGGATGAGGCCTGCAGCGCCGCATAGTAGACGAGCTGTGCCAGCGCAAGCGTCACCATTGAGAAATAGATCCCACGTGTGCGAATGGCGAGCATCCCCATGACCGTCGCAAGCAGGCCCGAAACCAGCACGCCGATCAGCATCGCGATGAACCAGTGGACGCCGAAAGCACCGATCGCGATACCCGTCGCATAGGCTCCGGCCCCGAAGAAGGCCGCATGACCGAAGGAAAGCAGGCCGGTGTAACCGAAGAGCAGGTTGTAGCCGACCGCGACGAGGCCGTAGATCAAGACGTTGACCGCCAGCGCCTGCGAGGGCAGCACCCAGGGCATGATGCAGAGCGCCAGGATTGAAAGCGGCACCCGCCAGCGGCTGACATTGGAAAACAGTGTGGCCAAGCTACGGCGGGCGGGCGCCGGGACAAGTTCCGCATTTCTGATGAAGGACATGGCGGTCTCCCTAGAGTCCAGACGCGGCGCGGCCATAAAGGCCGTTCGGACGCACCAGCAGAATGAAGGCCATCAGCGCGAACATGACGATCGTCGCCATTTCCGGGGCAAAGAGCGATGTCATGCTGACCGAGACGCCGACGATGAGCCCGGCAATGACGGCGCCGGGAAGCGAGCCCATGCCGCCGATGACCGTCACCACGAAGGCCTCGGCCAACACAAGCGTGCCCATTTCCGGACTGACATTGCGCATCGGTGCAGCAAGCACACCGCCGAGTGCGGTGATGCCGACCCCGATACCGAACACGACCAGCCACAATCTGCTGATATCGACGCCCAGCACGCGCATGATCAGCGGATCGGCGGAACCTGCCCTGACGATCAGGCCGAATTTCGTCTTTTCGAGGCCGATCCACAGCAGCAGCAGGACGGCGACAACCACGCCGATGACGAAAAGCCGGTAGAGCGGAAAAAAGCCGATACCGAGGTTCACCATGCCGCGAAGGGCTGCCGGCGTGGAGAATGGAATGCCGTCGGTGCCGAAGAGGATCCGTACCGCCTCGACCAGCACGTAGCCGAGGCCGAAGGTTAGGAGCAGCGGATCGTCCGGCGAGCGGCCATAGAGTGGACGGATGAGGAAACGCTCGATCAGCATGCCGAACAGGCCGATCATGACCGGCGCGATCAGGAGAGCCCACCAGAAGCTCCCCGTCAGGCCGGCCACGTAGAGCCCCGCATAGGCTCCCACCATGAACAACGCGCCATGCGCGAAGTTCACGATGCCGAGCATGCCGAAGATGATCGACAGGCCGAGCGCAACCATGATCAGGACCGCGCCGAGCGCAAGACCCGAAAACAGCTGCATTGCAATCAATTGGACAGTCATGACCTCATCCGTCCCAGGTATCAGCTCTTGAAGCCAAGTTCGGAGCAGGTTCGCAACACGCTCTCCGACGCAGGTTCCGCGGCGACGATCTTGAAGAGATCGGCATCCGATTTCATCGCCTTTTTCGCTTTGGATTCCAGGACGAGTACCGATTGCATCGACTGGTGGTCGCACTTGCGGTAGGACTGCTCTCCCTTGGCGATATCATATTTCAGCGCTTCCAGAGCCGCGATGACCTTCTGTGGCTCCGTCCCGCCCGCCTTTTCGATGGCCATCAACAGGGAAGCGACGCCGGTATAGCCGTAGGCTCCATAGTCGGTCGGGATCGTGCCCTTGTACATGGCTCTGAAGGCGTCGTTGAACGACTTTGCGGAAGGCATGGTTTCTTCCAGGCCCCAGTAATAGTTCGCGCCGCCGGTGACGCCCTCGAAGACTTCGGGATCGACCGCAAGCCGCTGGTTGTGCAGCAGCACCGGCACGACGATCTTCATCTGGTCCTTCACGCCGAAATCCACCGCCTGCTTGATGGAATTGGCCTGGTCGCGGCCGAAATTGCAGATGCAGAGAATGTCGGCGCCTGATGACAGGATGGTCGGGATGAAGGTCGAATAGTCCGCCGCGCCGAACGGGTGCAGGATTTCGCTGACTGTTTGCGCACCGATTTCCTTGGCCGCCCGCTTGAAACCGCGCAGCATCTCGTGACCGTAGGCATAGTCGGCAACAAGATAGGCGACCTTCGAACCCTTCTTGAAACTGTGCCTGGCGACAACCGCGGTCGTCATCGTCGGATTCAGCGCCTCATGGAACGTATAGGGGCTGAAATCCTTCTCGTTGATGGTATCCGACTGGCTGATGGAAATGTACAGCATGCTGCGGGCACGGGTCACCTCGTTGACCGCAAGCTGCACGGCGCTCGAAAGTGCGCCGACCACGGCATGGACCTTGTCCTTTTCGATCAGTTCGAGCGTGCGGGTGGCGGCTTCGCCGGCATTCAGCTTGTCGTCACGCACCAGGAGCTCGACCTTGCGGCCGGCAATCCCGCCCTTGTCGTTGGCGAGCTTTACGGCAAGCTGGGCGCTGCGCACCTGGTCGTTGGCCTCGGCTGCGAACGGGCCGGTCAAGGGCGTCGGAAACCCGATGCGGATGGTTTCTGCCTGCGCTCGCGCAATCCATGGCATCGAAAGTGTTCCGGCCACACCGGCCAACCCGATAAGGGCTGCACGGCGGCCGATCGGCCTTGAAGCCAGCGTCTCAATTCCGTTTGTCATCCTGTCCTCCTCCTGACATCGGATCGTTCCTGCGTTCAGATCGTGCCGAGCGCCTTCAATATGCGCGTCGGCGTCATCGGTATCTGCGTCAACACCGCGCCGTGACCCACAAGCGCATCGTTGACGGCATTCATCGCGGCAGCGGAAGCCGCCGCCGTCCCTGCTTCGCCACAGCCCTTTGCACCGAGTTCGGTGTCCCGGGTCGGCGTTTCGACGTGGGAAATCTCGATATCGGGCATCTCGCAGGCCATCGGCACCAGGTAGTCGGCAAGCGAACCATTGGTGAGCTGACCTTCCTCGTTGTAGAGGCATTCCTCGAAAAAGGCCGCGCCCAGTCCCTGCACCACGCCGCCTCGCACCTGTTCGTCCACCAGCAGCGGATTGATGATGCGGCCGCAATCCTCGACCACCCAATGCTTGAGGATCTTCACGAAACCGGTCTCCGCGTCCACTTCCACCAGGCAGCTCTGGGCCCCGTTCGTGAATGCGAACGGATAACCCTGCGGCGCATAGTGATGCACGACGGAAAGCTGCGCCTGCGTTTCGGGCGGCAGCGTGTCGGACCGGAAGAAGGCGACGCGTGCGACTTCCGCCAGGCTGATGCGCTGCTGGCCCGTAACCGTCTCGACGATCCAGTCCGCGCGGATATCAAGCTCGCCGGGTTGCGCCTGCAGGATGAGGCCTGCAACGGCGAGCAGATTTGCTTTCAGCTTGCGCGCCGCCTGCAGCGCCGTTTCACCGCCGATGCCCGCCCCACGGCAGGCCCAGGTGGCGCCCCCATGGGGCGTCGTATCCGTGTCGCCGGTCATCACCCGCACTTTTTCACGATCGATGCCGAGCTGGTCCGCGACGATCTGACCGATGATGGTCTCCGTCCCCTGCCCCTGTTCGGTCACGGAAATCGAGCAATGCACCTCACCGGACGGCGTGAGCTTGAGGATGGCTCCGTCTTGCGCGGAAATCCGCGCGCCGCCGACACCATAAAAAGCCGGGCTCGGATTGGTGATCTCTACGAAAAGGGCGATACCGATGCCGCGCAGGATACCTTTTTCCCGCAGACCTGCCTGCTCCACGCGAAGAGCGTCATAATTCATCATCGACTTCAGCCGCGCGAGACAGACCTGGTGGGAGAGCTTTTCGAACTGGTACCCGGTCGGCGATGTACGGGGATAGCTGCTGTCCGGAATGAGATTGCGTTCACGGATTTCAAACGGATCGAGGCTGAGTTCGCGCGCCGCAGCATCGACCAGGCATTCCGTCACCGCGCAGGCAATCGGATGCCCGACCGCGCGATACTGGCTGGTCTGCACCTTGTTCTGGAACACGACCGAAAGATTGGCGCGATAGGAAGAGAAGTCATAAGGGGCGCCCATCAGCCGGATGACCTGGTTTCCCTCGACCGCGCTGGTGCGCGGATAGCTCGAAAAGGCGCCGATCGCGGTTACGTCGTCCACGTCCATCGCGGTGATGCGGCCGTCCCGGTCGAGGGCAAGACGTCCGGTTACCCGGTGGTCGCGGGCATGAATATCCGAGACGAAGGATTCCATCCGGTCGGCGACGTATTTGATGGGGCGACCGAGCAGGATCGACGCCCCGACGACCGCCATCTCCTCGTGATAGACATGCAGTTTCATTCCGAACGAACCGCCGATATCCGGCGCGATGACGCGCACATTGGCTTCCGGAATGCCGTAGTGGCGGGAATAGACATCCTGGAACTGATAGGGCGTCTGGGTCGCATGGTGGGCGGTCAGCCGGTTCTCGCTCGGATCGTAGTCGGCAACGATCGCGCGCGGTTCGAGTGTCACCGCCGTGTGCCGGCCGAAAATGAAGCTCTGCTCGACCGCCGTGTCCGCTGCATCGAATGCCTCCTCGACACCTCCGCTGTCGAGTTTCGTGGCAAAGCAGATATTGTCGGCGAGCTCTTTCGACATCGCCGCCGCAGACATGGCATCGACCGGGTCCGCCAGCGCCGGGAGCTCCTCGATATCGACGATTACCAGCTCGGCCGCATCTTCGGCGACCGCCCGGCTGTCGGCGATGATGAGAACGACCGGCTGCCCTGACCACATCACCTTTTCAAGAGGTAGCGGCACTTGCGGCGGAGACTTCATATTGGTGAAATGCTCGAGCGTTCCGGTCCAGGGCGCGCAGATCGATGCCAGGTCCTCGCCCGTGAAAACCGCGCGAACGCCGGAGAGGGCCTTTGCCTCCTCGATATCGATCGAAACAATTTTTCCATGCGCATAGGGGCTGCGAACGAAAGCCGCATGCAGCATGCGCGGCAGCACGAGATCGGTCACGTACCGCCCCCGTCCTTCGAGCAGGCGCTTTGCATTCGGTCGCGATACCGAGCGGCCGATATAGGAGTTAGGCCTGTCGATGGAGCCGGCGAACGCGTTCATGCCTCCTCCTTTTCCATATGCTGCCGACGCAGTCTCGCCGTCGTTTCGATCGCATCGACGATCGATTCGTAACCGGTACAGCGGCAGTAGTTTCCAGAGAGCGCGTCACGGATACTGTCGCGATCGAGCTCATCCCCGGAAGCCAGAACCCCGTAGGCGCTCACCAGCATGCCCGCAGTGCAGAAGCCGCATTGCAATGCATTGCGCTCATGAAACGCCTTCTGAAGGTCGTCGATCGCTCTGCGATGGGTCAGGCCTTCGACCGTCTCGACGGCGCAGCCATCGGCCTGCACCGCAAACATCAGGCAGGCATGCACCGGCCGGTCGTCCAGCAAGACCAGGCAGGCGCCGCAGACACCCATTTCGCAACCCGTGTGGGTGCCGGTGAGCTGGATGTCCTGCCGCAGGAAATCGGCAAGCGTGGTGCGCGGTGCAACCAGCGCCTCGATTGTCTCGCCGTTCACGGCCAACGAAATCGTCACCTTGCCGCTCATACGTTCGCCTCCAGTCGACCGAGCAGCCTTCCGAGCAGCACCCTTGCAAGATGCCGGCGCATCTCTGGAGGCGTGTGCTCGTCGCCGACCGGATCAAGCTCAGTGCCGAGCACGTCCTGTGCCTGCCGGATCGCCTGCGGCGTCAACTGCCGCCCGGTCAGCGCGGCTTCGACCGCACCCACCCTGACCGGCGTCGAACCCACCGAAAGGAAGGCGATCCGCATGCGCTCGACAAAACCGCCCTGCATTTCCGCATCGATGCCCGCGCCGACGATCGCGTAATCGCCGCGCCGGCGGGCCAGTTCGTCGAAGGCTGTCCGGGTCTTTGCGCTAGCCAGGGGTACGTATACCGCGGTGATGATCTCGCCGGGCTGAAGCGCCGTTTCATAGAGATCGATGAAGAAATCCCCGGCGCCGACGCGGCGGCTGCCTTCAACGGAGGCAATTTCAATGATCGCATCGAGCGCAAGCGCCATGGCGGGAAATTCCGATGCGGGATCGGCGAGCGCCAGACTGCCGCCGAATGTGCCCTTGTTGCGGATCGCCGGGTGCGCCACGAAGGGAGCCGCCCTTGCAAGCAACGGCGCATGTTCCCGTACGAGATCCGAGCCGAGAATTTCGCAGTGGCGGGTGGTTGCGCCGATGCGCAGATGACCGCCGGCGACAGAAAGGCCGCGCAGTTCGTCCAGGCGAGCGATATCGATGAGAAGGCCGGGGGCTTGCAGCCGAAGCGCAAGCGCCGGGACGAGACTCTGCCCTCCCGCAATATAGCTCGCGTCACCATCGGCGCGGACGAAAGCTTCCAATGCCTCCTGCACGCATTTCGGGCGCATGTAATCGAAAGCCCTCGCCTTCACCGGCTCCTCCCCCGTGGCGCTGCGGATTTGTGACCACTTGGTTACAATATTTCGCAGGTCGATCCGCCGGTCAAGAAAAATAACCAACTGGTCTCAAATAAAATTACCACTTGGTCTCAAACGCCTGTCGCGGTATCGCTATGCGAAATGGGTTGCCGGTGACTCGGCGACGGCATGGCAGATCAGGGCAGGCATGACGGATCAGCAGAAGAGCCTTGAACGCGAAGGTGGCGGAGAAAAACCGCGGCGTCCCAAACAATACATGCGGGCGAACGAGCGCGAACAGTTCATCCTGGAAGAGGCCGTCCGCTTCTTCGCCGAGCATGGCTTCGAGGGCCAGACCCGCGAACTCGCCAAGCGCATCGGCATCACCCATTCGGCGATCTACCGGCATTTTCCCAGCAAGGAAGCCTTGATCGAGCGGGTCTACGAACATGTTTATCTCAGCCGCTGGGACGATAGCTGGGCCGGCCTCATCATCGACCGCGGCCGATCGCTGGAAAGCCGGCTGACGGAATTCTATCTGCGATATGTGGAGCGAGTCTTCCACTACGACTGGGTCCGGATCTTCGTCTTTTCCGGCCTCAAAACCTTCGACATCACGACGCGTTATCTCGACATCGTGCGCCGGCAGATCGTCGAGCCTGCCTGCCTCGAATTCCGCCACGAGCTGGGCCTGCCGGGCCCGGACGAGGCGCCGCTTTCCGAGCGGGAGACCGAATTGTTCTGGGGTCTCCACGGCCGCATCTTCTATCTGGCGATCCGTCGGTTCGTATATGCGACGCCCACCCCGGAATCTCTGGACGACATCGTCCGCGACGGCGTCAGAAGCTTCATGCTCGGTGGCCCCGCAATCGCAAGGGCGATCGTCCGACCGAAACCCTAGCGCGCATTCGCCTGAACCGCCCCGACCCCATGATCTCAGCGGTTCCGTCGCGTCCCCTTAATGTGCGCCGAGCATGGCGCGGCGGATCTCGTCATGAGCGATCTCGCCGTCCGAACGCTTGAACTCCCGTTGAATGCTGCCATGGGCCAGCACATAGGCGCGCGACGACACGTCGATCGCCTGGAAGAAGCTCTGCTCCGCCATCAGGATCGTCATGTTGCTCTTCTCGCGCAGCTGGGTGATGGCATTCAGCACGTCACGCACGACGATCGGCGCCAGGCCGACCGAGGGTTCGTCGATGATGATGATCTTCGGCGCCGTCATCAGCGAACGGGCGATCGCCAGCAGTTGCTGCTGCCCGCCGCTCATGGTCGAAGCGATCTGCCTGCGGCGCTCCAGAAGCAGCGGAAAGGTCTCGAAACAGTAGGCGAGGTTCTGCTTCATCCGGTCGCGGACCAGGGGATTGCTGCCCGCGAGCTTGAGATTGTCTTCGACCGAGATGTTGGGCACGAGGCGGCGTCCTTCCGGGACGATCGACAGGCCGAGGCGGACGATCTCGTGCGGTTGAAGTTTCGTGAGGTCGGTGTTCTTGCCGTTCCATTCGAGCACGATCCGACCCGCGCTTGCCCGCACGAAACCAAGGATGCAGTTGAGCAGCGTGCTCTTGCCGTTGCCGTTCATGCCCAGCAGCGCGACCATCTCGCTTTCGTTCAGTTCCAGCGAGACCTTTCGCAGGACGGAGACGGCGCCGTAACCGGCCGACAGGTTTTCAATAATCAGCCTATTCACCGAAATATACCTTCTGAACGAGCGGATGTTCGGCGATCTCGGACGACGTGCCGGATGCGATCAGCCGGCCGGTCTCGAAGCAGACAACCCGTTCCGAGAAACGCATTACCGCATGCATGATGTGTTCGATCATGATTACCGCGACGCCTGACCGGTTGAGCGCGAAAAGGATCGCCAGGACCTCGTCGATCTCCTCTTCGGACAAGCCCGCCATCGCCTCGTCGGCGATCAGGACCTTTGGATTTCCGACAAGCGCGCGCGCCAGCTCCAGCTTGCGCAATTCCAGCTGGGTCAGCTTTTCGGACGGATCCGAGACGCGGGCCGACAGCCCGACGCTTGCAAGCACCGAACTTGCCCGGTCATGCTTGCTGCCCTCAATATGGCAGTAATCGAGGGGGACGAGGAGGTTTTCAAACACCGTCATGCCGGTGAAGGGCCGCGGGATCTGGAAACTGCGCGCAATGCCCATCCGCGCGCGCTTGTGCGCCTGGAGATGCGAGATGTCCCGGCCTTCGAAAAACACCGATCCACCGTCGGGGCGGTAGACGCCGGTGATGCAGTTGATGAGCGTCGTTTTGCCGGAACCGTTCGGGCCGATGATGCCGAGCCGCTCGCCGGCGCCGACATCGAGATCGACGGGACCGAGCGCGCGGAACGATCCGAACCGTTTTTCGACGCCCTTGAGGGAAAGAACCGGCTCCGTCATGGTCTTGCCCTGCCTTTATTGCGGCCGAAGAGATCCGAAATGCCCCCCGGAGCAAAGGCCACGAAGGCGATCAGGACCGCGCCGACGAAGAGAATGTTGAGTTCGGAGGATATGGTGACAGTGGCGATCTGCTGTACCGAGGCGAGCAGAAGAGCGCCGATCACCGGGCCGACCCAGGTTCGGGTGCCGCCGATCAGCGGCATGGCGATGGCGTTCAAACCGATGATCAGGCTGAAGGCCGTGACCGGTTCGACGAAGGACGTGTAGAACGGATAGGGCGCGCCGGCCGCGGCAAGCACCGCGCCGCTCAGGGCGCAGGCGACCAGCTTGAGCCGAAGCGTCGGCACGCCGGAACATTCGGCGGCGTCCTCGCTTGCCCGCACCGCCCTTAGGCCACGGCCGATCCAGGAGATTTCCACCCAGCGGGCGAGCGCAACGCTGGCGACCGCGATCACCACCATGACGGTGAAATTGTATTGCGACGGCCCGGGGCTCCAGGCAGGCGGCCGCGGACCGTAGACGGCCATGCCGCTCGCCCCGCCGAGCCCGGAGATATTGTGCACGATGGTTTCGAGGACGACGACGAGGCCGAGCGTGGCGATGGCGAAATAGACGCCCTGGATCCGCAATGTCAGGTAACCCATCAGCACGCCGAGAATGGCGCCGACAATCGCCGCGGCCAGGATGCAGAGCGGCAGCGGCAGGCCGAATGTGGTGAACAGGAAGGCCGAGAGATAGACGCCGGCGCCGAAGAAACCGGCCGCGCCGAAATTGATATAGCCGGCGTAACCGCCAAGAATGTTCCAACCGGTGGCGATCGTCACATATTGGAGGACCACGTAGCCCGCAAAGAAATAGAACGGGTTCCTGAGCAGCCACGGCATCAGGAAACCTAACGCAAGCACGATGATGACGCCCGCGAGGAAGAGGAGGGAATTCTTTTTCATCGCGCAGCTCCGAACAGGCCCTGCGGGCGGAGGGCGAGGCCCAGCAGCAGGATCGCAAAGGCGACGCCGGGGGACCAGGAGGGATTGAGGTAGCTGGAGACGAGCGCTTCGGCGATACCGATGATGATGGCGATCACCAGGCTGCCGGGAATGGACCCCATGCCGGCGAGCACCACGATCGCGAAGACGCGGCCGATCTGGAAACGCCCGGCAAAGGGCTCGATCGGGCCGACCATGATCAGGGCGGCTCCGGCGATGACGGCGGTCGCTGTGGCGATGCCGAAAGCGTGCCGCTTGACGGAGGCGGGATTGAGGCCGGCGATCGAAAGCGCCCGCTCCTCATGGGCCACAGCGCGGATTGCCGTGCCGGAACTGGTGCGGCTGAGATAAAGCCACACGGCGGCGATCGTCACGGGAGCGAGAAGCGCGGGGATCAGCAGCCGATAGGGGACGGTAAGGATGCCGATCTTGAGGCTTGAGCCGATATAGGAAACGCTGACCGACTTGAGCTCGGAACCGAAGCCGAGCGACAACAGGATCTCGATCACCAGCGAAAGGCCGAAGAACAGCGTCAGGCTCTGCAGCACGTTCGCGCCGCCCTTGCGTTCGAAAACAGCCGAATAAAAGGCGTAGAGCACAACCCCGAGAAGATAGAAGGGCACAAGGCCGATCACCGCCGCGACGATCGGATCGAGCCCCCATTGGGTCAGCGTATAGACGAAAAACGCGCCGGCGACGACAAGCGTCGGATGGGCGATATTGGGAATGTGGAGAATGCCGAAGGTGATCCCGAGCCCCAGGGCGAGCGATGCATAAACGCTCCCCAGCAGAATGCCCGTCACGATGGCGTTCAGCAGAATGTCGATCGATAACATTGATAGGGCCCTTGAGCCGGCCTTGCACCGGCTCTCTGGATCGGTTGAAGGATTAGCTGGCGCGCGCCTTGTTGTAAGGCGCCGCGAGATCGCCTGTCTTCAGGGATGGCGGGTCGAGGATGACCTGGTGGCCCGGATTGCGGAACTGTTCGAGATCGTTGCCCTTGATGCCGCGCAGCTGCACCATCAGGACGCGGCGCTCCTTCCAGTCGCCGATCTCGTTGAAGGCGATCTTGCCGGCGATGGTATCGACGGCATTGGCATGCAGGAAGGCCGCCATCTTGGCCGGATCGACCGATTTCGAACCGGTGATCGCGGCCGCCGCCAGCTGGCCGGCGACATAATAGAAGGGCGGAATGTAAAAACCGAGCGGATCGACACCCTGCTTGACGGCAATCGGCGTGTAGCGGTCGAAAAAGCTCTTGATCGCCGGCGTCTGCATGGTGGGCTCCGGAACGAAGGTATGCGAGTTCACGAGCCCGTTGAGTTCGGGACCGAGCGAACCGAGCAGCGCGCCGTATTGCGGGCCGATCATGGCGCCGCCGAAGAGTTTCACCTTGTCGGAAATGCCGATTTCCTTGACGCCGCGGATGATCGCCGTGCTGTCGGCCGGATAGGAGGCGATGAAGATCGCCTCGGGGTCCCCGGCATTGATGTTGCGGATCATCGAAGAGAAGTCGGACGTGTTCGGCGGGTAGCTCTGATTGAACACGACCTCCATGCCGTATTCCTTGGCGACTTCCGCGCCGCCCTTCGCGGCGTTTTTCGAAAATTCCAGGTCGGCATTGATGATGGCGATCTTCTTGACCCCTTGCGCCTTGGCCAGGTCGAAGAAGCCACGGGCCCAATCCCGTCCGGAGTTCGGTCCCCACGGGCCGCTGTGGAAGAACTTGTCGTGCTTGGCGACATCGTTGCCGGCAAGGCCGAACATGCCGATCATGAACAGGTCGCGCTGCTTGATGAAGGGCATGACCGGCGCGGAAAGGTTGGCGCCATAAGGCGAAAACAGCACGTCGCAGGCGTCCACATCGACGAGCTTCGAATAGATCGCCGGCACGTTGGCGGCACTGCTCTGGTCGTCGTAGATCACCAGTTCGACCTTGCGGTCGAGAAGCCCGCCTGCCGCGTTGACGTCGTCGCGCCAGAGCTCGTACCCGATCTGGCCGTTCTTGGTGCTCGCCAGCGGACCGGTCAGCGACACGCTCGCGCCGACCCGGATGGGCTTGTCCTGCGCAAAGACCTTGCTCCCGAAGATTGCAGGGGCGGCAAGACCCGCAGCCGTTACCGCCACGAGCTTGTGAAACTGGCGCCTTGTCTTCATAGCTTTTCCCTCCCAAGAAAAATTCGCTAGACGAATAAATATTCGCATAACGATAGGCGGCAGGTCTTGCGCTTGTCAATCCCGTGTGCGAACGAAATGCCGTGTAGCAGGAGAAATTCCGATGATTGACAGCAATTCGCCCGAGTTCGTCGAGGCGTTGGCACGGGGTTTGTCGGTTCTGGAGGCTTTCGACGCCAAGGATCCGGAGATGACGCTGGCCGAGCTCTCCCGCAAGGTCGGCATGTCGATCGCCACGGTCAGGCGGAATGTCCTGACGCTCGAAGCGCTCGGTTTCATTCGCCGGCACAACAAGCACTTTCTCCTGGCTCCGCGCATTCTCACCCTCGGGTCCGCCTACCTGAACGCCTTCAATGTCGAAGAAGCGGTTACTCCCGAACTGCACCGGATCACCTCGCTTTTCGGCGATGCCGCCAACATGGCCGTGCTCGACGGGACGAACGTGCTCTACATCGCCCATCTTTCCGAAAGCCGCGGCGTGCGGCGCAATGCCAGCCTCGGCGTCACCTATCCGGCCTACGCGACCTCGATGGGCCGGGTCTTGATGGCGGCTCTTGCGGAAGAGGAGATGGACCGGTTTTTCCAGGCCTATACGCCGTTGAAGCTGACGGACTACACGGTGACCGACGAGGCGGAACTCCGGGAAATCCTGGTCGAGACCCGCGCAAAGGGCTATTCGATCACTGTCGATCAGCTCGATTACGGCATCACCGCGCTTGCCGTACCGGTCAAGGACAATACCGGACGGGTCGTCTGCGCGATCAACAGTTCCGGCTACACGCCCCGGCTGACGCCGGAGGAACTGGTCCAACAGCGCCTGCCGGAACTGCGACTGGCGGCCAATCGGCTCTCGCAACTGTTCAGCCGTTTTCCCGCGCTCGTGCATTCACTGGCGCCAGCCAACCCCACCGCCCGCTGATCCCTCGCAGCCAACTCGTCCTCTGAAATTTTTCAAAGCTCTCGCGACAGGGCTTGACACTCCGCGTCATCGAAATTCATTATACGAATATAAATTCGCCAAGCGAATAAATTTAGAAATGGCGTGGGAGGATTTCATGGCGCGATTGCAAATCGCAGTCATCGTCGGAAGCGCACGGCAAGCGTCGCTCAACAGACTGCTCGCCCTTGCCCTGACGCGGCTCGCGAAGCCCGACGTCGAATTCGAATGGGTGACGATCCGTGACCTGCCGATCTTCGACCAGGACGTGCTGGATGCCGGCGCACCCCCGCAGGTCAAAAGGCTGAAGGCCGAGATCAGGCGAGCCGATGCGCTGCTTTTCGTCACCCCCGAGCACAACCGCTCGATCTCGGCGATGCTGAAAAATGCCATCGATTGGGCTTCGCGGCCCAGGGATAGCAGCGCCTGGGCCGGCAAGCCGGCGGCGATCACCGGCGCTTCCTACGGCCGGATCGGCACCGCAGCGGCGCAGCAGCACCTGCGTGCCATTCTCGGCTGCCTCGACGTTGCCGTGATGGGGCTACCCGAAGCGTTCATCCATCTGCCGCCCGGCCTCATTACGCCCGAAGGCGACGTGACCAATGAGGAAACCCGCCTCTTCCTGCAGCAGTTCATGGATCAGTTCGACCGCTGGGCCAGCCGCTTTGCCGGCAAGGCGAGTGCTGCAGACTAACCATTCTCCAAGGACACCAGCATGAAAATCGGCAAGCAATCCGCGCCCTATCAGGCGATCTGCACCTCGAATCCCGAGACGATCATCGTGCGAGGCCACGACCTCGTCGACAACCTGATCGGCTCGATCTCGTTTACGGAATATACCTGGCTGCTGGTCGCCGGCACTCTGCCGGACGAAAAGCAGCGCCGCATGCTCGACGCGACGCTGGTGGCGATCGCCGAACATGGCCTGGTGCCGAGCGTGCAGGTGGCGCGGATGACGCTCGCCGCCTCTCCCGAAGCGGTTCAGGGCGCCGTCGCCGCCGGCCTTCTCGGCTGCGGTTCGGTCATTCTCGGGGCGTCCGAGACCTCAGGGGCCTTCTTCCGCGATATCCGCGAAGAGGCGGAAGCGAGCGGCAATTCGGTCGAGGCGACCGCCGAAAAGCTGCTTCGCGGCTACAAGCAACAGAAGAAACCGGTGCCCGGCTACGGTCACCCCCTGCACAAAGGCCATGACCCGCGCGCCGAGCGCCTGCTGGCAATCGCGCGCGAACTCGGCGTCGCCGGCATCCATTGCGAAATCGCCAAGACGGTCGAAAGGCTCATCCCCGAGATCATCGGCAGGCCGCTGGTCATGAATGTGTCGAGCGCCATCCCCTGCGTGCTGCTCGATGCGGGATACCCGCTCTTAGCATTGAAGGGCGTGCCGCTTCTGGCCCGCACCGCCGGGCTGATCGGTCACCTGCTCGAGGAACAGACGAGGCCGATCGGCTTCGTCATGTCCGCCGCCGCCGCCAGCGCCATCGAATATGACGGCCCCGCGCCTGACGGCTTCGTGGCAAACGAGAACTAGGACCTGGACATGCTCAAAGCTCTGGACCAAATCCGCATCGTCGAACAGGGCACGTTCATTACCGGCCCCTGCGCCGGGATGATGCTCGCCGATCTCGGCGCCGACGTCATCAAGATCGAGTCGGCCGGCAATGGCGATCCCTATCGAAGCTTCAAGACAGGTTTCTACAGCGCCCATTTTCAGGCCTATAACCGCAACAAACGGGCGATCGGGCTCGATCTCAAAAGCGAGCAGGACCGCGAGATCTTCTACCAGCTCATCGCCCAGGCCGATGTCTACATCCAGAATTTCCGCCCCGGCGCCGCAGGCCGCATCGGCGCCGACTATGAGACCCTGTCGAAGATCAATCCCAGGCTGATCTACTGCTCGATCAGCGGGTTTGGTCCGGACGGCCCCTATGCGCAGCGGCCGGTCTACGATTCCGTCGCGCAGGCCGTCAGCGGGTTTCTCAGCGTCTCGATCGACCCCGAACAACCGCGCTTCATCGGCCCCGCGCTCGCCGATGCGATCACCGGCATATACGCCTCGCTCGGCATCTCGGCGGCGCTGATCGAACGCGGCCGCACCGGCAAGGGCAAGCGCATCGACATTTCCATGATCGAGGCCATGATGCATTTCGCAGTCGAACCCTTCATGGGTTATTTCGCCCTTGGCGAAGAGCCGAGCGGCGTCGACCGCCCGCGCCTCGCACAGGCCTTCATCGTCCGCTGCAAGGATGACAAGCTGTTCGCCTTCCACCTGTCCTCGCTCGACAAATTCTGGGATGCGCTGGTCGAGGCGATCGAGGGCGAGGCGCTCGCCAGGGACGAACGGTTCTCGCAGCGGCTGAAGCGCATCGACAATTACGACGCGCTGAATGCCGAGCTCAACGCGATCTTCGCCACCAGGACGCGGCCGGAATGGGTGGAACGCTTCTCGAAGTTCGACGTGCCCTTCGCGCCGATCAACACCATCCCGGATGTGGTGAACGATCCGCAGGCGCAGCATCTCGAAATGTTCGTGCCGGTCGCAGGCCGGATCGAAGGTGCCGAGCAGACGGTCCGGCCCGCCTATTCGTTCGATGGGGAACACGCAAACACGGTGCGGGCCGCGCCGGTCGTCAACCAGCACGGGGACGAGATCCGCTCGGCGCTGCAAAGCAATCCGACAGCCTGGCCGGCGCTGGACACAGAGACGGCGGCTGTGACGGGTTAGGAATTCGGTCTAACAGACAGGACAAATTCGGAGGAGAAGATGGCAACCCTGGCAGCGGTCCTTGCGACCACCCACCACCCTTTTTACCTGAAGGCGACAACCATGCCGCCGGAACAGCAGATGCCGCAGGCGGCGGAATGGAAACGCAAGGTCGAGGCCTATCGCGAGACCCTGACCCGCGCCAAGCCGGATATCCTGGTCATGGTCGGCGCCGACCATTTCCACCAGTTCTTCCTTGACAACTATCCGACCTTCCTGATCGGCAAGGCGCCGCGCTACGACGCCACCTTCTATAATGAAGAGCGCGAGTTCGGCATTCCGAAATATGTGCTGGAAGGCCATGAGGAACTGTCGAACTTCATGCATCAGGGCCTGATGGACCGCGGTTTCGACTTCGCCTTCAGCCATGAGCTGAAGCTCGACCATTCGATCATCTGCCCGATCATCACCACCCGTCCCGACGCCGACCTCCCGGTCGTGCCGATCTACACCAATATCTTTGCACCGCCGCTGCCTTCGCCGAAACGCTTCTGGGATCTCGGCCGCGCCATCCGCGAGATCATCGACGAGTTCCCGTCCGACAAACGCATCGCCGCCGTCGGCAGCGGGCACCTGTCGCTCGAACTGGGCGGACCGCGGCAGTTCAAGGAAACCGGACCGGACCCGGAATTCGACCGCAAGGCGATCGAATGGCTGTCGACCGGCAATATCGAGGAAATCCTCGCCAATGTGACCCATGAAAGCATGAGCGCCAGTGGTAACGCCACCCACGGCTTCATGGATCTGATCCTGATGATGGGCATCGCCGGGCCGATCCCGACCGCCTATCATGACAATCTCGACCTCTTCCACACGATGGAGGCATACTTCACCTGGTATCCGGAAGGAACAGCCGCATGAGCAAGTATTATGTGAACAAGTTCCTCTTCACCGTCGACCGCGACCCGGAACTGCTTCGCCGCTACAAGGAAGACCCGCGGTCGCTCGTCGCCAGCTGGGAGCAGTCGATCGGCCCGAAGCTGAACGACGCGGAAATCTCGACCATCAACTCCCTGACGGATGCGGAACGCGAGGCGCTCGTCAACCACGACTATGTGGCGTTGTTCGAAATGGGCGCACATTTCTTCCTGTCGCTGACGATCTTCATCGCGATCTACGACGAGGACTATATGGCCAAGAGCGGCCCGCTTTCCTTCCAGCGCGAGTTCGCGGAAAAGCTGAAACACTGGACCGGCAAGGATTACCCGACCATCGCGCTCTGGCAGGCAGCCGCGCGCTGAGAGACGCACACCGGGCAAGCCTCCCGCCGCCGGTTCGGTTGTGGTGGGCATGATTGTTTTTACCTTGGGAGGGGAAGACCATGTGCAGATTCTGCAATAACCGGACGCATGCGCCGGCGGGACTCGGCAGCGGTTCGGGAAGGATCACCGCCGCGCCGGCCAGCATGCCGGTCGGCGTTGGCGATCCCGATCGCCTTACCCTCATCCGCGGAGGCGCGGTGCTCTCCATGGATAACGTCGTCGGCAATTTTTCCAAAGGCGACGTGCTGATCCGCGGATCGCGGATCGTCGAAGTTGCAGCATCGATCACCGCGCCGGAAGCCGCAATTATCGAGGCTTTCGGCATGGTCGTCATGCCGGGTTTCGTCGACACCCATCACCACCAGTTCGAGACGGCGCTTCGAAGCCTGCTTGCCGACGCGATCCTGATCAATGACGGGCGGCCGGAAAGTGCTGCCAACTACTACGAATGGATGCTCCAAAAGTTCTCGGTCCTCTACCGGCCGCAGGATGTCTACATTTCGGAATTGTTCGGCGGCCTGTCCCAGATCGATGCCGGCGTGACGACCGTCATGGACGTCAGCCAGATCCACCATTCGCCGGAACATTCCGATGCGGCGATCACGGCGCTTCGCGATGCCGGGCGGCGCGGCGTCTTCGGCTACTTCGAAGGCTGGGGCGATGCTTCAAAATATCCGGGCGACGCCCGACGCATCAAGGCCGAACATTTTGCGAGCGAGGACCAGTTGCTGACCATGGTCATGGGCGGCGAAATCTATCTGCCGTTCCATGAGGAGGCCTGGGCGCTCGGCCGAGAACTCGGTATTCCGATCGCCCTGCATGTGGTCGGCACGTTCGGCATGCAGCCGATCTTCGACCAGTTGGCGGAGGCCGGAAAATTCGGGCCGGACAACATTTTCATCCACATGACGGGCATGAGCGACATGGCCTGGAAGCGCGCTGCCGACGCAGGCTCGCATATATCGCTCTCCGTACCGATCGAGATGCAGATGCGGCACGGCAACCCGCCGCTGCAACAGGCGCTCGACCTCGGCCTTCAGCCGTCCCTGTCGACGGATGTGGAATGCACCATGACCGCCGACATGTTCACCCAGATGCGCTCGGCGATCACGCTGCAGCGAATGCTGGCGAACGACAAGGCGCTGCGCGGCGAGGAATACCCGAAGCTGCTGTCGGCGATCGACGTTATCCGCTTTGCAACGATCGAAGGCGCGCGAGGCCTCAAGCTCGATCACAAGACCGGCACGCTGACGCCCGGCAAGGAAGCCGACATCATCCTGCTCGATGCGAATGCCATCAACGTCGCCCCGCTCAATCACGTCCCCGGTGCCATCGTCACGCTGATGGAGCGGTCCAACGTCTCGACGGTGCTTTGCGCCGGCCAAATCCGCAAATGGCAGGGCACGCTGCTTGGTCATGACATCGCCAGGCTGAGGTCGGAACTGGAAGCAAGCCGCGACTTCCTGCTCGATGCCGCCGGAATCAGACCCGATCTGTTCTAGGTTGAAGCGCGATCGTCAATCCGCCGATGCCCGCGCCTGCGATGAGCGCCTTCATGACCAGTTCCTCCCTCCCGTGTCGAGACGCAAAACGCAGACCGCCACCATCTACCGCGGCGTCACTCGTCTTTTGTATTCGAGCTGCATCGCCACGAAATCGGCCGTGTTTTCCCGATAGCGCTCACCGATCGCCTTCAGCGTCGCATCCAGCGCTTCCGCCGGTTTGCGGGCAAGCGGCGCTCCGGGCACGGGCACCGCCGACGCGCTTGTGTTCACCTGGTCGGGAACGATGCGGATACCGCCGCGGCTCTCCACGGCATCCGCGCCGGTTGCGAAGGTCATCACGCGCGAGCGATAGGTGCGCGACCAGGCATCCGCGACGAGAGCGAGCGAAACTTCGTCCACGCCTTGAGACAGTTCGATGCCGAGCGTTTCCCGGCGCCAGAAGGCGAGCGAGTTGCCGATTGCCGTCAATGCGAAGGGCCGCGTGAACGCGAAGGCGCCGCTGTCATGTCGCGCATCCCAATCCGCGACGCCCAGCTCGGCCGCGACAGACTGGGCTTTCTCCCGGCCCGCGATCGCCTCGATCAGCGTCAGCGACATCGGCATGGAGGCGCTGATGCCCGTCGTCGTCGCAACGCGACCGTCGACGAGATAGCGGCGGTCGGCGACATGGCGGATGCTCGGATGTTCCTCCAGCATGGCCTCCAGCGAATACCAGTGGGTCGTGGCTTTTCGGCCGTCGAGAAGGCCGGTGGCCGCAACCACCCTGGCACCGACACAGACGCCGATGATCATCGCACCTTTGTCGGCTTGGCTCCTGATCCAGCGCAACGCTGCCGGATCATCCTCGCGCACCATGGCCGGGACGATGACGTAGTCGGCGCCTTCCGGATGCTGCCTGTCGAATTCAAAGATCGTCGCCTGCGGTTCGACCTTCAAAGCCGGATAGAGCGCCATCGGCCCAGGATGCGTCGCCAACGCCACCACGTCGGCCACATCGGCGCGGCGCAGGATTCCGTAGGGCATCAGATAGTCGGTGATCTCCGTCCCGTCGTTGATGCCGACGATGGCGATCACGGGACGGGCGCGTTTCCGCAGCTTCAAGGCCTCGACCGTGGCACGCGTCTCCTCGCCGGGGACAGGTTTGGCGTCGCCCCCCGATGAGCCGGACGGCAGAGAGACTATCCAGCCCCCGGCGACCACCAGGAGAACCGCAGCAAGTCCCAACCCGCCCGCAAGAACAAAGCGCCATTTCATGACAGTTTCGCCGATCGATCGGTTGCCTCTGTTTGCAGGCAAAGTTACCGCTGCTATCGTCTGACTGAAATGACATTAATCGGGCAAAAACTGCCATGGCTCGCACAATTGCTCTCGTGGTGCATCCGGGTTTCCAGCTTCTCGATGCGGCCGGGCCGACGTCGGCGTTCGAGATGGCGGAGCGATTCCGGCCGGGCAGTTACGACCTGGTGCTGATGGCGCCGGGCGGTGGAGAGATCGAGAGCTCGTCGGGCCTCAAACTTTCGGCTGCGCCGCTTGCGGATGGGCCGTTCGACACGGTGATGATCTCGGGCGGCGAGATCATCCGCTCCATGGAGGCCGTGCACGACATTCTTGAATGGCTGAGACGCACAAGCGCACGCCGCCTGACGAGCGTTTGTTCCGGGGCCTATCTGCTCGCCGAAGCCGGGTTGCTCGACGGGCGCCGGGCCACCACCCATTGGAACAGTTCGCACGACTTTTCCCGGCGCTACCCCAAGATAGAAATGCACGCCGAACGCATCTATGTCCAGGACGGTCCTGTCTGGACCTCGGCCGGCATTTCCGCCGGTATCGACCTGGCGCTTGCCTTGATAGAGGATGACCTGGGACCGGACATTGCGCGAAGGGCGGCACAGCAGCTCGTCGTTCATCAGCGCCGGCCGGGTGGCCAGTCGCAGTTTTCAGCGCTCGTCGAACTCGGGGGACACACGGGCAGGTTCTTGGCGCTGATCGACTGGATGCGCGAGCATCTGGCCGAGCGGCTGACCGTCGAGCGCCTCGCCGACCAGGCGGCGATGAGCCCGCGCAACTTTGCCAGGGCGTTTGCAGCCGAAACCGGCACGACACCCGCCAAGGCCGTGGAGCGCCTGCGGCTGGAAACGGCGCGGACGGCGGTCGAGACCAGCCATGCGCCGCTCGAACATATTGCCGAGGCCGCCGGTTTCGGCGACGCCGGGCGAATGCGGCGAGCGTTCCTGAGAAGCTTGGGACAGCCCCCGCAGGCGCTCAGGCGTGGATACAAATAACTTAGGACGCAGATAGCCCCTCAAAGGCGCGCCTAGAACTCCTGCCAGTCGTTGCTGACCGCAGCGGCCGCGGAGCCGCCGGAGAAGGCGGTGGCAACCCTGCGGGCCAGATTGCGGGCCGGCGAGGAAGCCGGCGTGTCGCGGCGATCGGCCGGACGCGGAACGTGGCGCTGACCGGGCAGCTTGAACTGGGCCAGCAATTCGTTGAGCGATGCCGCATCTCTGGCGAGACCATGGCTTGCGGCGGTCGATTCCTCGACCATGGCGGCATTTTTCTGGGTATCCTGGTCCATCTGATTGACGGCCGTGTTGATCTGCTGAAGGCCCGAAGACTGTTCCTGGGCCGACTCCACGATCGCGTTGACGTGCCGGTTGATTTCCTGCACTTCGGCAACGATCGTGACCAGCGCCTGTCCGGTCTGGCCCACCAGCTGCACCCCGGCGTTGACCTGCTCGTTCGACGTCGTGATCAGTGCCTTGATCTCCTTGGCGGCCTTGGCGGAGCGCTGGGCGAGTTCGCGCACTTCCTGGGCAACGACGGCAAACCCCTTGCCCGCATCGCCCGCACGGGCCGCTTCGACGCCGGCGTTCAATGCCAGAAGATTGGTCTGGAAGGCGATATCGTCGATGACGCCGATGATGTTGGAAATCTCGCCGGAGGACTTCTCGATCTGTTCCATCGCCTTGACGGCGTGCTGGACGACCTCGCCGGAGTTTTCCGCTCCGCTGCGGGTGCGGGCAACCAGCGCGCCGGCCTCCTGAGCGCGCTTGGTGGCGTCCTTGACGGTTGTGGTGATTTCTTCGAGAGCCGCGGCGGTTTCCTCGACGGAGGCCGCCTGCTGCTCGGTGCGCTTCGCCAGATCGTCGGCGGCTGCCTTGATCTCCGCAGAACCGGCCTGGATGCTACGGGCATTCTCCGCCACCTGCTCCAGGGCCGTCTGCAGCTTGGTAGCCGAGGCGTTGAAATCGTTGCGGACACCGTCCAGCGACGCGGTGAACTGCTTTTCGATGCGATAGGACACGTTGCCGTCGGACAGATGGCTCAGGCCCTCCGCCAGATTGTCGACGGCGAACTTGATCTCGGCGGCTTCGCGCGTCTTCTGGGTTTCGCGCTCCATGCGCTCGCGCTCGGACAGGCCGCGATTGTCTTCGGCTTCCCGTTCCAGGCGGGCACGCTCCAGCGCGTTGTCGCGGAAGATGGCGACGGCCTTGGCCATCTCGCCGATTTCGTCCTTGCGGTCGAGGCCGTCGATGGCAGCTTCCGTCTGGCTGGCAGCCAGCGAAGCCATACGCTCACGCAGTCGGGCCATCGGCGCGGTGATGCCCTTATGGGCGATGGTCATGGACAGGACGGCGGCGATCGCGATGCCGAAAAGCATGCCGCCGATCGCATAGGTGATGGTGCTGGACACCGATTGGCTCAGCGTCTTGGCGCCGTTGTTGAGGATTTCCGCCATGGCGCCATTGTTGGCGCCGAATTTCGGCGAGAGATCGACGATCGCCTGATCGAGCTTGGCCGAGAGCGTACGGACTTTTTCCTCCTCGCCTGCGGTATGAGCCTTGAGAAGATCGTCGCCGATCGCCTTCAGTGCGTCCGCACCGGCAAGCAGTTCGTCGATCGCAGCCTTGCGGCTCGGCACCAGCGCCGGGATCTGGCTCAACCGGTCACGGGCGCCGGCAAATTCCTTGGAAAACCGGCCGGAAAGATCCTGGAATGCCGCGCTTGCCGGGTCCTGGGCGAGCGCACGGCTCAGCCATGTCGTCGCGGTCCACATGCCGGCCGCGCCGCGGGGTCCGAAGGTCGCCGCGTTGCTTTCCTTCTGCAGGAAGCCGGAATAGGCCTCGTTGGCGGCGCTGAACCTGCTGGTGACATACATCAGGCCTGCGAGGGAAATGACCGCGAGGATGGCAATCGCCATGAGAAATTTTGTTTTAATCTTCAAATTCTTGAGCATCAGATACCTCGAAAAACGCTGAAAGAGCGACAGAGCATCGAAAATTGAAAAAGCCGGAGCCGTGCCGGGCGGTGCACATCATGCGCAGGGTGATCGAACTTGATCCTTCGTTTTTCATAAGCGCTTTTTCATAATAAAATCTTACTCTTGCCGCAGCGCGTCAAATGCACATTCGGACCTTGCGGGTGGATTTCACCACTGCTTAACCAAAGGCGGCAGAAAGCAATCTCGTTTGTTGCGGCGCACAATGGACTGCCTTTAACTGGGAGGCGGACCATGGTCTCGGTTCCCCGTCAAACCGGTCAAATTGATATGAAATCAACTATCCATAATCGAAGGATTTCAACGTGAATTTTTCACGCCGCAACATCATGACGCTTTCAGCGGCCGCTCTTGCAACCGCCTTCCCGAAAACGGCATCCGCCCAGGCGATCGGCTTTACGCCGAGCCCCATCTATCCCGATCCGGCTATCCAAATCCTCGATCCGAGCTTTGCGAAATATCGTGTCGCCAGCAGCTCGCTCGAACAGGTCGCAACCGGCGCTCGCTGGCTGGAAGGTCCGGTCTGGTTCGGCGACGGGCGCTATCTGCTTGTCAGCGACATTCCGAACAATCGGGTCATGCGCTATGACGAAGCCAATGAAAGCTGGAGCGTCTACAACGCCAACTCCAACTATGCCAATGGCCACGCCCGCGACCGCCAGGGCCGCTTGCTTTCCTGCGAACATCTGACACGCCGGGTCACCCGCACGGAATATGACGGATCGATCACCGTGCTCGCGGACAACTACAACGGCAAGAGGCTCAACTCCCCGAACGATATCGTCTGCAAATCCGACGGCTCCATCTGGTTCACCGACCCGCCCTTCGGCATCGCCGGCGAGTGGGAGGGCGAGAAGGGCACGGCGGAGCTGCCGCATTCCGTCTATCGCATAACGCCGGACGGCAAGCTTGGCCTCGTCACCGACGAACTGAAGGGCCCGAACGGCCTCGCATTTTCACCGGATGAAAAGAAGCTCTACATCGTCGAAGGGCGCGCATCGCCATTCCGCATAGTCTGGAGCTACGATGTCGGCGCAGACGGCGTGAAGCTTTCGAACAAGACGGCGCTGGTGACGGCCGACGACAACGGCGGTCTCGATGGCTTCAAGGTCGACGTCGATGGCAATCTCTGGTGCGGCTGGGGAGCGAACGGCGCTGCAGGCGCCAGGCCCGAGGATCTGAACGGCGTCAAGATATTCAACCCGACCGGTAAGGCGATCGGCTTCATCAAGCTTCCGGAACGATGCCCGAACCTTGTCTTCGGCGGCCCGAAAAGGAACCGCCTCTATATGGCGAGCAGCCACTCGGTCTACGCGATCTACGTGGAAACCCGCGGCGCAGTTTAATCACCGCGACGAAATCCGAAGCGGCCGGCCGTCAGGTCCGGTCGCTTCCGCCGTGACCGCCGCTGCGCCACGCTTTTCCCAGCAATCCGCATCGCCGCGCCGTCGTCTTGCCATGCTCGTCAGCGGATCCCGAGGTTAGACTGGACGCCGCGATATCTACCCCGTCTTTCCGGCTGAAAGCCGAAAGACTCTTTTCTGTACCCCGCCGACAGCGGCCGGGGCTTCATCGAATTCTCGAGACTCCGGACAGGCTGCTTTGAAACGTTCCTGTTCAGGAAATCCATATGGATCAGGCTGAGTGCCTTGCGGTACCGGGCGCAGTGTCGTCGCCGCCATTTTCCGCAGACCCCCCGATTTTCAGGGTCGGTCATGTTTTCTTAACATTCGTCATTTTTTATCACGCGAATTGCGAATCCTGATCACATTGTCCGAAATCAATCTCAAAATGCATTTTACGGGGGCTGTATCATGCGGACTGGCTATGGGTTTCACGGAACCAGGAAACCGGCGCTACTTTCGGGGATCTGCTTGGCGGCGCTTATGGCCCTGTCCACGGGCTCGGCCTCCGCGGTCGATCTTTGGACCGGAGGAACAAGCACTGACTGGATGGACGGGAGCAACTGGTCGAACGGAATCCCTCCCATTCCAGCTGAATCCGTCAACATTGGTACTACGGGCGTAACGCCGCCAAATTCAGCCGTCATCGGCGTCGGTGGGCCGGTCAGCGTGTCGGTGGGGACCACATCCGTAGGCCAAACCGGTACACTGCCCGGCGTTCTGACGATCCAGAACGGCAGCACTCTGACCAGCACTAACACCAGCCGACTTGGGTTTTCGGTCGGAAGTACCGGAATCGCGACTGTCACCGGAGCAGGGTCACAATGGAACGTAAATGTTGGGAGTTTCAATATCGGCGTCAATGGTGCTGGCACGCTCAACATCGCGAACGGCGGGAAAGTCGTCACGGTCAGCAACACGGTGCTGGGCAGCGGCGTCCAGTCGTCCGGCACGCTTAACATCAGCAGCGGCGGCACGCTGCAGGCTCAAACCTTGCGGATCGGCAGCGGTACAGGCCAGGCCAATTTCAACGATGGCATCCTGCGCGCGACGGTCGCTAACGCGACCTTCATCAACGGATTTTCCGGCACCGAACTCAACCTTCTCGCCGGCGGGCTGACGATCGATACCGCCGGCTTTGCCGTGGGAACCGACGCAACGTCGGGCATCGGCGGCCTGACCGTCACCGGTGTCGGCGGGATTTTCAACCTGCAGGCAAACAGCATTTATTCAGGCGAGACGCAGATCGAATTCGGCAGCAGCCTCGCCCTTACCGGCGCCGGCGCCGTTGCCAATTCCAGCCGGGTCGTGGCAGACGGCACCTTTGACGTTTCGGCATCCGCGGCTCCGGCGATCCGCAGCCTGGCCGGCAGCGGCACAGTGGTGCTCGGGGCTCAAACCCTGACGATCACCAATGCCAACGACACATTCGCGGGCGTCATCGGCGGCACGGGCGGACTGACGGTCACCGGCGGCAGCCAAACGCTTTCGGGCGTCAACACCTATACCGGCGCGACGACGGTGAGCGGTGGCCGGCTTGCCGTCAACGGCTCGATCACCAGCCCGGTCACGACATCGGGAGCCGGCATTCTCGGCGGCACCGGCACGATCTTCGGCGATGTCACCAATAGTGGTACGATCGCGCCCGGCAATTCGATCGGCACGCTGACGATCGCGGGCAACTACACCGGCACGGGCGGCACGCTCGAAGTCGAGGCCGTGCTCGGGGGCGACGCCTCGCCGAGCGACCTCCTCGTGGTGACGGGCAATATCGCAGGCACGACGAACGTCACGGTCATCAATCTCGGCGGCGGTGGCGCGCAAACCGTCGAAGGCATCAAGATCGTCGATGTCGGGGGCACGTCCGCCGGCACCTTTTCGCTGCTCGGCGACTATGTGTTCGAGGGCGATCAGGCCGTGGTCGGCGGAGCCTACGCCTATCGGCTTTACCAGGGCGGCGTCAGCACGCCTGCCGACGGTGACTGGTATCTGCGTTCGACCCTGCTCAATCCGGCAGGCGTAGGGATCGGTATGGTCTATGCGCCGAGCGTTCCTCTCTACGAGACCTATGCCGGAGTTCTGCAGACGCTCAACGAATTCGGCACTTTGCGCCAGCGCAGCAGCGGACGGGCGATCGACATCGGACAAGCGGAGAACGAGCCGATCGAGGCGATCTGGACCCGCATCGACGGCGCGCACGCGCATCTCAATCCGAGAACGTCGACAACCGGCACCGAATACGATGTGGACACCTGGACGATGCAGGCGGGCGTCGACGGCATGCTGCATGAAGGCAGGAGCGGCGCGCTGATCGGCGGTCTCAACTTTCACTTCGAGACGGCCTCCGCGGATATCTCCTCGCGCTTTGGC
Source organism: Neorhizobium vignae (assembly GCF_000732195.1). Classification (GTDB taxonomy): domain Bacteria; phylum Pseudomonadota; class Alphaproteobacteria; order Rhizobiales; family Rhizobiaceae; genus Neorhizobium; species Neorhizobium vignae. The sequence goes on along the minus strand of NZ_JNNU01000003.1, from coordinate 130,798 downwards.
AAAGGCAGCATCGATACAACAGGCTATGGCTTAACGGCACCCTGACCTGGCTCGGCAATAGCGGCTTCTACGTCGATACCCAGGCCGCCATCACCTCGTATGACAGCAATCTCAACTCCAGGACGCTCCAATCCACACTTGCCGATGGCAATGATGGCTTCGGTTATGGCCTGAGCGTCGAAGGCGGACAGAAGATCGCGCTGACGCGCCAGTGGTCGCTGACGCCGCAGGCGCAGCTGGCCTATTCCTCCGTTCGGTTCGACGACTTCACCGACGCCTATGGCGCCGCCGTATCGCTGGACGATGCCGACAGCCTGACCGGCCGCCTCGGCGTCTCGGCCGATTACGACAGCGGCTGGAAGGACGCGACGGGAAGGATCAGCCGCTCGAAATTCTACGGCATCGCCAATCTCTATTACGACTTCCTCGACGGCTCGAATGTCGAGGTCTCCGGTATCGACGTCGTCAGCGAGAACCAGCCGCTCTGGGGCGGCCTCAGCCTGGGCGGCTCGCTCAGTTGGTCCGACGACCGGTATGCAATCCACGGGGAAGCCTTCGCCCGCACCAGCCTCAGGGACTTCGGCGCCAGCAACAGCATCGGCGCCAAGGTCGGGTTCAGCGCGAAGTGGTAATGTGATCGGTGCCGACGCCGCGATATCTACTCCGTCTTTCCGGCGGCGAGCCCGAAAAACTCTTTTCTGTACCCCGCCGACAGCGGTCGGAGCTTCGTCAGGTTCTTGAGAATCCGGACGGGCCGCTTGAGAACGTTCCTGTTCAGGAAATACATATGGATCAGGCTGGGCGCCTTGCTGTGCGATCCCTTATGGGCGACACGGTAGACCGCACCCCGGAACGGCAGGGCATTCAAGGGCGTACCGCGTTCGGCCAGAATCGCTTCTATGCGGACATGGCTGCCAAGCATGTCCTTGATCCATGGAAGGGAAACGTCTTCCGCCTTTGACGGCAGTCCGTAGAGGTCCGAACGAATGATCAGCGACGTTCCGCAATAGTGGTTGAACTGGTCGCGGCACAACAGAATGCTGCCGCCGTCGTCCCAGATATAGCCCTTGTCGATGGTCCAGCCGTTCTCGTCCGGGTGCCGGGCGGCATATTCGGTAATTCGGGCGCTGACAAAATCGTCATCGTCGACGATCATGAAGAAGCGGCAATCGCGGGCCGTCAGCATGCCCGCAAGCACGCGGCGGCCTTTGTCGGCGCGGAAGGAATCGAGAAAATCCTCTTCCGTCGCATCGCCCCGTTCGTGGATGTCGTTCGGCGGAAAGTCCACCCATGCCACCGAGAACTTCTCCGGCAGGACGGGAAGATCCGCACCCCTGTTGGCGACGATCACTCCCCGCCAGTCAGGATTGGTCTGGTTCGCGATGGATGCCACGGTCTGCGTCAGGTTTCGCTTCAGGATGCCCCAGTCGCGCGCGTTGGCCTGATGCCGTACAGGGATGATGAAGGTCACAACACTCATAACAGCCTCCGGTCGTTGATCTCAGGCAGCGTCATGCCGCGACACCCGCCTGTTCTCTTGCCCATCTGATGCCGTCGTCGAGCGAGGTCGCCTTGTAGGAGAGATCGGTACCTCCCGAAAAGGCGTTCATGAATCGGCGGATCTTTCCGTAGTTATTGTCGAGCACGGCATGGCTGCGTCCGATGAGAAGCGAGCAGATATGCACATGCAGCCGGTCGGTCACGATGGCCTTGCCGCGGGAAATCTGCCGTATGCCGCGCTGGAAGCGGTTGTTGGCCGCTGCATCCAGTTTGCGCAGCCGCATTTCGGAAGGGGTGAGATGCAGCAGCGCGGAGGCCGCCCCGAGCGCTTTTGCAACACGCACCTTCGATTGGCTTTCGGTGATCCAATCCTCTTTCGGGATGTCCGGATAGGCGGAAAAGTCGACTGTACCGACCTGCTCCTTGTCCTGGCGGAGCATTGCGAGGACCGGAAACTCCGGCGCGGCGGGCTCTATCTTGCCGATACAGAAGGCCATGTCCGGGCAGAGATAGACCTGGCAATCGAAATTTTCCTTGGCGAACTGAAACGACTCCTCGTCGCGCACCAGGAGCACGAAGTTCCTGTGCTTGCCGATCGCGCGCTTGCTTTGCTCCAGCCGTTCTGCGGACTTGTAGTGAATCGACTGCGGAAACTGGACGATCTGCCGGTCGGGGAACAGCTCCATGACGCGCTCCCGGAAATCCTGATGAAACACCCATATGTCGCCGAAATTGCCGCCCCCATGGATGAAGATCGGGCCGTTCGGGGCAGAGCTCTTGAGTTCATCCGGTGAGAAATCATCGGTCGTGCACACGTAGGAAGGCCGCTTTGCGTACCGCTGCTGCAAATAGGCCATCTCTCCCAGCCAGATCGCGGAATCTCCGCAGTTCCTGATATCGGGAAAGTCCAGTATCGCTATCGCTTCATCAGGCCGGATGAACTCCTTAAGGCAATCGTGGGTCCTGTCCTGAAGCTTGGTGATAAGTTCGGATTGCTGAGCACCTGACATTATGCCTCTCTTTCAAAAGTTTAGAAGAACAAGCCCCGCGATCAGGCGTGACTGACTTTGGACAATACCTTGGCGGCGATCTTTCTGACTTCCGTCTCCGGACCGTTTGGTCGATCCATAACCAGCCAGAGAAAGACACTGGTGCCGCAATAGAGAACGCCTCCAAGGCAGATAAGGGCGGCAAGTTGTAGGACCAGCCCGGTATGTGTTGTTTCGACTCCCATGGAGCGATCGGCAAGCGTTACACCGGCAGCCATGACGGCCGAGCTGGCAAGCGCTCTGAAATTTGCCCATAGCTGTGCGGAGACCGAAACGCTTATGAAGCGCTTCACAATGATCATGTTCACGAAAGCGCTGAAAAGGCCGGTGAGCACACGGCTGATTATCAGCCCCGGAAGCCCCCAGAACACCAGGCCGATCGTAATCACCGGGATCCGGACGAGAAGCATCTGCGCATCGCGGATGAACAGGGTCCGGGTTTGCCCCAGCGCCATGCCGAGGGGCTGATTGAGAGATCCCAATGTCTGCAGCGCATAAACGGAGGCCAGCGCCTGGATGATGAAAATCACCGGAAGCCACTTTTCACCAAGCACGAGCCTGACCAGGGGATCTGCGATGACCGCCATCCCGATGCCGGCCGGCAAAGCGACCGCCGTCAGCAATGCCTGCGCTCGCTGATAGGCTGCGGCGAGACGCGCGGGATCGTGGCGGACATTGGCAAAAGCGGGATAGATGGTGGCGGTCAGCGGCGCGGTCGCTTCGCGCGTGGGCGTCATCGCGAGCTGGCCTCCCAGCGAATAATATCCCAGGGCGGAGCCGGTCAGCAGCTTGCCGATGAGCAGGTAGTCGAAACGCCAATTGAGCGTGTTGACGATCTGCCCGGCGGTAATCCAGATCGAAAACGAAAAGAACTCGCGCATATGGGAGAAGGTGATCCGGGGCCGGAACGGCAGGATGAAATAGGACGCCACGACATTGGTGATCTGCATCACCAATGTGCCGATCACAAGCGCCCAATAGGTTTGATAGATCACGGCGATGGCGACGGTTGCCACGAATCCGGCAACCTTCTGGGCAACGTTCAGGACGAACTCCTGCCAGAAAATCAGGTCCCGCTGGAGCATGATCCTTCGCGGATTTGCGAACCCGTTGATGAGGAGGCTAAGGCTCAGGACAAGGAGGACGTCGAAAAGGCGCGGCTCGTCGTAGATGAGGGACGCCGGATAGGCGAAAGCGGCGAACAAGGCGCATAATATCAGGCCGCGGGCCGCACCCAGTGTCCATGCGGCGCTGAAATGGGATTCTCCCGGATCCTCGTGACGGATAAGCGCTTCGTTCAACGAAAGCTCGGTTATCGTCGTCACGATGGCGAGCATCGTGGTCGCAAGCGCTACGAGGCCGAAATCCGACGGCAGGAGATACCAGGCCAGGATGATGGTACTGAGGGTCGACAATCCATTGACGATGATCCTCGAGAAGGAGACCCAGAGACTTCCGGTTACCAGGCGGTCAGCGATGCTCATGACCGACCTCTTCGCGACAAATACCGATCGTACGTGAGCGACATCATTCCGTAGCTACCCTCTTTCTCGGAGTTCCGGCTCCTTTTCAAGCCGCAGGTTCCGCGCCCATGGTGCGTGAGATTTCCTTGCTGCATTAAAATGGGAAGGCCTATCTGCTGGACACTTCGGTCATCGATCTCTCCATGCAATTTTCCCCTGGCAGCCTCGTGCGGATTCCCCAATGACCGAACGAGTCGATCTCTCGTCCGACGGCGCGATCCGGCCGCCTTTCGCCAAGGCTGCAAACCGCCGGCAATCTAGTTGGCTGGAAATGATGTTGGTTTTGTGGTGCCGTTCGCAACTGCGAAGAGCAGGTGCACAACGTCGAGAAGATGACCGCGTTTTCAGCCCGCGTCGTCCGATTGCTTTTGGCATTCCCGCGATCGGGCGTTAATAGATTTATCAAGGCGAAGCCGTCGATGGGGACGATGAGGCTGCCGTCCGAGTCCGTAGAAAGAATAAAGGCCTATCGGGAAAATGCGATGAGTGGATGCTGTTCAGGATCGAGACGGGAAACGGGGCAGGGAATATTCGACACATCCGCAAACACGATCTCTCGCGGCATCCGTGGGCAAACGATTGCCGTCAAGGGTGGCGACACGTTCGTCGGAACGCATGATCCGGTGATTTCCACCGATGGCGAGGGGCCGGAGCGCAAGGTCTCGCTGCAGGATTATCACCTCGAGGCCGAGACGGTCACGATCGGCAGGTTTGCCGCATTCGTCGACGCGACCGGGTATGTGACGGAATCGGAACGCTTCGGCTCCTCTGCCGTGTTCGCGCCGCTGCTCGGTGACATCAGCCTTGCGACGGGCGGTGTCGTCGGCACCCCTTGGTGGACGCGCATCGATGATGCCACATGGCGGCAGCCGGAAGGTCGGGACAGTTCCATCGACGATCGGCTTGACCATCCTGTCACCCACGTTTCCTGGAACGATGCGCTCGCGTTCGCGCAATGGGTCGGCGGGCGCCTGCCAACGGAAGCGGAATGGGAGCATGCCGCGCGCGGCGGAAACCGCCGCCGGCGGTATCCCTGGGGCGAGGAGGAGCCGACCGACGAGGCGATCTTCTGCAATATCTGGCAAGGCCGTTTTCCCGACACCAACACGCTCCAGGACGGATATTTCGGCACTGCGCCGGTACGCAGCTTCACCCCGAATGAGGCCGGCTTCTACAATCTCGCCGGCAATGTCTGGGAGTGGACCGCCGACCCTTTCAAGGTGCGCTCGCTCTCGAAACAGGCAAAGGCGCGGAACGAGCATGCGAAACGCTTTTCCGACAAGGTGCTGAAGGGCGGTTCGTTCCTCTGCCACAAGAGTTACTGCTATCGGTACCGGATCGCAGCGCGGATGGGTCTCTCCCCGGATAGCGCATCGAGCAATACCGGCTTCAGGGTTGCCTATGACGTTGCAGCTGGAAAGGACAATGGTCTTTGATCGCAGGTGGCTCCGCGGTCTGGTTGATCGGCGAGCTGCACATGTCCCTCACCCGGCGTGCATGCCGGAGGCCGTCAGTATCGCGCGTCCGGCGCTCCGGCGAAGGGATCGACGGGATTGTTGCGATTCCACGGCCTGCGCCCCATCAACGCCTCGACCACTGCGGCCTGCATCGCCTCATGGGTGGAATAGGCGTTTATATAGGTCGGCACCCGCGGAGCGTCGTAGAGATAATAGGGAAAACCGAAGGAGATCATCACGGTCGGCAGGCTTGTCCACGGCCGTTTCATGGCGGCCCTGAAATCTCCGTGAAGTGCCCGCCAATCGAGAAAGATTCGCCCGCGCGTCAGAAGGGTCTCTTCGCCGAACAGATAGAGGACGAGATCGTGCCCGTCCGCATCGAGCGGCGTGCCATAGGAATGGAGGGTCACCTCGAAACCCTCGGCAGCCAGCATGTCCGGCAGCTTGAAATCCAGCCTCGCATTCTGCATCGGCTCGACGATCCCGCCGGAAACGACAAGGATGCGGCGATGCTTTTCGGGATCGAGAGGCACCGTGCCGTTCCTGTCCTTCACCAGAGTCGGGGCGCGAGCGAAAGCTTCGTGGGCGAGTTTTTGGGCGGGAGCCGCACCGGCATAAACCGGCATCTCGACTGCGCGATGCAGGCCGAGCGACGCCTTGAGGGCGAGGACGCGTGTGACCGCATCGTGGAAACGTTCTGCCGGAATGCGCCCGGACTGGACGGCGTCACGCACCGCAGCAATTTCAGCCTCCGGCTTGGAGGAGAAAAGGACCATGTCGCAGCCACCCGCAATGATCTCGATCTTCGCGTCGTGCGCCGGCATCACGCCGGAGAGACCTGCCATCTCGCTTGCGTCTGAGACGATCAGGCCGTTGAACCCGAGCTCGCCGCGCAGGAGTGCGATATTGAGCGGGGCAGAGACTGAAGCCGGCAGATAGGCTTCTTCGCCGGCATCCGGATCGCGTTCCAAGACATAGGCCGGCAGTGCGATATGCGCCGACATGACGGACTTGACGCCCTGATCGATGGCGGCCTTATAGAGCAGGCCGAAGGTGGCGCGCCATTCTTCCATCGACAGCGGATTAATGGTTGTGACCAGATGCTGGTCGCGCTCGTCATAACCTTCGCCCGGCCAGTGTTTCACGGTTGCGGCAAGGCCGAGCCGCTGGAAGACGCGCATCTGCGCCAGCGCGTGACGTTCGATCAGCGCCGGATCCGAGCCATATCCCCGGGTTGCGACGATCGGGCTGCGAAAGGCGGCGTTGATATCCAGCACCGGCGTGAAGGACCAGTTGATCCCGACGGAACGGGCTTCGCGCGCCATCAGGTCGGAAATCGCCTCGGTCAGCTCAACTTCATCGACGGCGGCCAGGGCCAGCGGATTGGGGACGGCCGTGCCGAAGGGGAGGCTCATGCGGGAGCCTTCGAGATCGGCGGAAACCAGCAAAGGCACTCTGGCCCTGGCCTGGATCGCGGCCATATGTTCGCGTTCCCTGTTACCGGCGGCACCGAAATAGCGGGTGATGCCGCCCGGCTGCAGATCGCCGAGGCGGGCGATCTCGGCCTCGCGGTCATCACCGCGCGAACTGAGATTGAAAAGCTGGGCTGTACGGGCGGTATCGTCCAGAGCCTGAAACGTCCGGGTCACCCAGTCGAGGGCTTCGCGATCGAGATTGAAGGGCGATTTCGTCAGATGATCCAGTGTCGATGCCATCGATCCCTCCGTTCAAACCTGCTCGGTAAGCGCGCGCTCGATCGCCTCGAGCTTTTCCAAGTCCAGTTCCGGCCAGGCCGTCGCGGCCTGTACGAGCGTCTTTGCGGCGAGCGGGGCAGGCAGTTGCCCGTTCGCAAGACGAGAAACCTCCGCAATCAGGATGCGGCGCGTCGTTTCGTCGGCCATGAGCTTCGCGATCGGGATATTCGCCACCCGAGCGCCTTGAGGGAAATCGCTCACCTTCGCCACGGTCCGCTGGCCGGAAACGACCTGCGCCCATTGTCTGTCGATGAGCAGGTGTTCGGTCCCCACCGGTCCCGTTTGCGGAAGGCCCAGCCGTTCGAACTGATCGGAGGGCGCATCGGAGGCACGCATCAGATCGACAAGCAACTCGACCAACCGCAATTCGATTCTCTCGTCCCGGAGCGGATTTTTCTGCTCGGGATCCGTCTCAAGATCGTAGAGCAGGGTCCCGAAGACCCAGGGGCCCCGGATCGTCCATCCCGGTATGCGCAGGACAGGAGCCCCTTTGGTAAAGGAAAAAGGCTGCGCGAGCTCCGCCTTCGACAGTTCGTCCGGAGAGAAGCGGGCGCGCATGTGGGTCGGCATCAGCGTATATTCATGGAGCGGCGAATTGTCCTCGGCGGCGCAGCATCGCATGTAGACGTAACGGCCATCGGTGACACACACGTGCCCCCCGAAATTCCCGAACAGTCCCGCGTTGCGGACCGGAGCATCGTTTCTGACCGCCTCGAGGAGCGGCCTTCCCTGCATATCAGGCGTCGGCCGGAGGCCGAAGAGGTCGAGGAGCGTCGGCGCTATGTCTATGGTTTGGACGAGCGCGGAGCGCCGCTCGCCGGCAACCCTGGCCCGCGGATCCCAGACGAAGAAGGGCGTGTGGATCGTCTCGTCGTACCACGGCATGACGGATTTACCCCACCAGCCCCTTTCGCCGAGCATATAGCCATGGTCCGTGCAAACGATCAGCATCGTATCGTCCCACATGTTCTTCTCGTCCATCATGTCAAGCAGCCGGCCGAGATTGCGGTCGCACATCGAAAGCAGCGCCAGATAGCGATGCCGCGCCTGGAGAACCCGTTCTTCAGCCTCGGTGACGCGATCATAAGGCGGCCAGTCGAAATCCTCGCCGGTATCGGGGTAGAGCGCGTGATATTCGGCATAGCTGAAGAACGGCTCGTGCGGATCGAAAGTCTCGATCTGCAGCATCCAGTCGTCCTGGCCGGCATTGGTCTCGATGAACTGCAGGCCGGCATCGAATGTCCGCGTTTGCGGGTGGTCTCGCTCGTCCCTGAGATAGGTCCGGTTGATTGGGTCGTGCCGCTTCATCTGGTAGAGGAAGTCGACGAGACGCGTGCGATCCACACCTTCGACAATGCCTTTCCAGAGGTCGCCTTCCTGGCCGCGAAAGAACTCGTGCGACGAAAAGCGCGTATGGTAGGTCGCCCCCCCATCCTCCCAATAATGCTGATGGTCGGTGACGAGATGGGTGTAGATCCCGGCGTTTCTCAGCAATTCCGGCACGCTGTCATCGAACGGCTCGATCGGTGACCAGGACCGGTGGAGAAAGTTGTATCGGCCGGTATGCATTTCGCGCCGCGCCGGCATGCAGGGCATGGAACCGGCATAACAGCGGTCGAACGTGGCCGTCTTTTCCGCAAGCCGCCCGAAATTCGGCGCATGCGCGGTCCTGTCGCCATAGGACGGCAGAAGACGGCGGTTGAGGCTGTCGAACATCAGGACGATGGCGCGCATGGTTTAGGCCGTCATTGCAAGGGCGCGAAACGCGGCGCGCCGTTCCGCCTGCCTTGCGGGATCGGCGACGGGCGCGGCGAGAAGCAGACGCTTCGTGTAGTCGTGAGCGGGGCGCGCCGTCACCTGATCGCATTCTCCGAATTCGACGATCTCGCCGAAGCGCATCACCGCGACGCGATGTGAAATGTGGCGCACCGCAGCCAGATCGTGGGAAACGAACAGATAGGCGACACCCGTCCGCTCCTGGATCTCGATGAACAGATCCATCACCCGGGATTGAGTGGAAAGATCGAGTGCGGAGACCGGTTCATCGCAGACGATGAGCCGTGGAGACAGCGCCAGCGCCCGGGCGATGGCGATCCGCTGGCGCTGGCCGCCGGAAAACTCGCGGGCAAACCGTTCCGCCGCATCGCTTGGCAGGGCGACCTGATCGAGCAGCTTTCGGACCTGCCGGGAGGCATCGGCACGCGAGGCAAGCCCGCGCGCGACAATCGGTTCCGTCAGGATGTCCTCGATCGTCATCGACGGGTTGAGCGAGCTGTAGGGATCCTGGAATACCGCCTGGATGGCCGCCTGGCCCTTGCGTGAGCGAGGCGGCACTCCAGCGATATTCTCGCCGTCGAACCATATCTCGCCGGAGCTGACGGGGCCGATGCCGAGAATGGCGCGCCCGAGCGTCGTCTTGCCCGATCCGCTCTCACCCACCAGCCCCACGGTTTCGCCGGGACGGATGGTCAGATTGACGTGCTTCAGGACATGGTGTGCGCCGAAATGGACGTTGACGTCGCGGCAATCGACAAGGATGCGATCGTTCATGCCCGCATCCCCTCCGTCATCGGTGGCCGATATGTGCGCGTCCTGCCAGCTTCGAGGACGGAATCGAGAAGCATGCGGGTGTAGTCGTGCGACGGCGCGGCGAAGAGGTCGGCCACGGTGTTGATTTCGACGATCCTGCCGTCCTTCATGACGGCCACCCGGTCGCAGCTATCCGCCACGACTCCGAAATTGTGGGTCACCAGCATGACCGCCATGTTGAACTCCTTTTGCAGGTCGCGCAGAAGATCGAGCACTTCGGCCTGCACGGTTACGTCGAGCGCAGTCGTCGGTTCGTCGGCGATCAGAAGGTCGGGGCTGCAGGCGACCGCACCGGCAATGAGGACGCGCTGGGCCATGCCCCCCGAGATCTCGTGCGGATAGGCGCGAAATACCCGTTCCGGATCCGGCAGCTTCACGCGGGCAAGCAGTTTCAGCGCCCGTCGCGTCGCTTCCGCCCGCGAAATTCCGAGCACCGTCATCATCGGCTCGACGAGCTGGAATCCGATCCGGAACGCCGGATCCAGATTGGCCATCGGCTCCTGGGGAACATAGGCGATGCGCTTGCCGCGAAGAGCCCGGACCTCATCCCCGGAAGGTTTGCCGAGATCGATGCCGTCGAACCGGATGGAGCCGGAGAGAACCCGGCCGCCGGGCGACAGAAGTCCGAGGATGGCGAAGGCCGTCTGGCTCTTGCCCGATCCGCTTTCGCCGACGAGCCCCAGGACTTCGCCTCGCTTGAGGCTGAGGCTCACACCCTTGACGACTTCGCGCCAGCCGTCGTTCGCAGGATAGGCTACGACCAGATCCCGCACGTCGAGAAGCATATCGGATGTGGTTGGCGGCAGCGGTTCGCTCGCCGCCAGGGGAAGGACCTTCGGCGCTCTGACCTGAACGCCGCCCTGTTGCATGCGGTCCCGGATGGCGTTCGCAAGCAGCACCAGCGAAGCCACCGTTGCCGTGATTGCCAGCCCCGGCCAGAGGATCGCCTGCGGCGAGACATAGATGTTGGAAAAGGCGTCCTGCAGCATGCCGCCCCAGGTCGGCGTGCTGGGGTCACCCAGCCCGAGGAACTCGAGGCCGGACTGGACGACGATCGCGATCCCGGCGACGATGGAGGTCTGGATGACCACCGGCGCCCGCACCGAAAGCAGGATATGCCTGGTGATGATCCTGAGGTCGCTGAGACCCGAGACCCGCGCCGCGTCGATATAGAGCTCGTGTTTGACGCCGTTGACGAGATTGCGCGTAAGCCGGAAGAAGCCCGGCGACAGCATCACCCCGAAGACCGCCATCGACAGGTAGATCGAGGCCCCGAGCGCCTGATAGAAGGCGAGCAATACGATCAGCGCCGGCAGCGCCATGATGCCGTCGGAGATCCAGCGGGCCACGAGGTCGAGCTTCCTGCCGTAAAAGCCGGCGAAGAGCCCCGCCGTCACCCCGATGGATGCGGCGATGACGACCGTGATCAGCGCGCCGAGGAATGTGTTGCGGCCGCCATGCACGAGACGGCTCCATATGTCGCGCCCCGAACCGTCGCCGCCGAGGAGATAACCGTCGCCGGCGACGGCATTGACCTTGAATATCTGGACGGCGGACGGATCGTTGGGTGCAAGCAGAGGCGCGAAGATCGCCGATGCGATGACGATCAGCAGCGCCAGCGAGGCGACAAGGCCTGTCGGATTGGTGAGCACCGAGCGGACGAAGTGACGGCGCTGCGAAGCGGCGGGCATTGGCGGCTGGGCGGTGTTGATGTCGCTCATGACATCCTCACCTTCGGATTTGCCCATGCGTTGAGGAAGTCTATCAGTATGTTCACCAGAACGACCACGATGATGAGGGTCACGACCACTCCCATGAGCACGGGAACGTCGCCGATCAGGGCAGCCGAGACCGTCAACGAGCCCATGCCGGGAATGGCGAACACGCGCTCGATGACGGCGGCGCCGCCCAGAAGAGCAATGAACTGTACCGAAAGCACGGTCAGCGCCGCCGGCATCGCGTTGCGCAGCGCGTGGCGATAGAGCACCGAACGCGGGCTGACGCCGCGGGCGCGGAGTGTGCGCACGTAATCCTGCTTGAGCGCGTCGATGACCGCGCCCCGGATCTGCTGGGAGGCCGAAGCTATTCCCGAAAGCACCAGCGCCGTCACGGGAAGCACCAGGGAAGCCGCCCAGGCGGACGGTGAAGCACTGAACGAAACATAACCGGTCGCGGGCAACAAACCGAGCTTGACCGAGAAGGTAAGGACCAGCAGCAGGCCAAGCCAGAAGTTGGGCATGGCAAAACCTGCGACGCTGACGATCTGGATGGCGCGGTCCGCCCAGCCGCCGCGGACAGCCGCGGCGATGCCGAGCATTGCCGAAAGGAGCGCCATCATCGCCACGGCGATCGTCACCATCGACAGGGTGACGGGCAGCCGGCTTGCAAGTGCCGACGCCACGCTCTCGCTCATCGTCCATGACGGGCCAAGGTCGCCGCGAACGGCATGGCTCACCCAATCCCCGAATTGGACCATCAGCGGTCGGTCGAGCCCCAGCCGGCTGTTCAGCGCCGTCACCTGGTCGGCCGTCGCGTTCTCACCGAGAATGTTGCGGGCGACGTTGCCCGTGGCGCCGAAAACCATCATGAAGGTTATGGTCGAGACCAGGCAAAGCAGCGCGATGCCGGAGGCGACCCGTTTCAGAAGATACCGTATCATCGGCGTCCGAACTCACTTTGCAGGCGCATAATTGCGCGGCCAAGGCACGATGTTCTGCGCCTGCATCTGGACCTTCACCTCCGCGCTGGAAATGTAAATGCTGTCGATCCGGAACCACGGCGCAAAGAAGGCATTCTCGACCATGTATCGATTGGCGGCCTGCATCGCGGCATTCTGCTCCTTGCCTGGAGGCGTGTACTGGGCTTTCTTCAGGAGAGCCTCCAGCTTTTCGTCCTTTGCCTTGGACGTATTCCAGGGGGAGTTTGCGAAGGCGAATTTGTTGAAGTCGGCCCAGGGCGACTGGCTGCCCAGACGGAAGAGGAACATCGGGTATTTGCCCGACAGCAACTCGGCGATCGTGACGTTCGGCGGAACTTTCACCCAGCTGACGGTGACGCCGATATCCTTGAGTTGCTGGGTGATGATCGGCGTATAGGGAGCAAGCGTGCCGATATCCGGCATCGTGACGCTGAAGCCGTTTGGATAACCCGCTTCGGCAAGCAGGGCACGGGCCGCCTTCGGGTCATATGGATAGGTCCCGTCCAGCGATGGATCGAAGGCTTCGCTCGGCGGAACGAAAGGCTGATCGGTGACTTCGCCGTAACCCCTGGCGACGAACTTCAGGATCGCTTTTTCATCGAATGCCATATTGATGGCGCGCCGGACCCGGACGTCGGACAGCGCCTTCACCATCTTGCCGTCGCGGTCAGAGAGAAACAGACCCAGCCAGTCCACGGGCAATCTGGAAACCGTCAGCTTGCTCGCCTCGGCCTCGGTGACGACCTGCCCTTCGCCCGCGGCGGCATCCACCTGACCGGATTTCAGCGCATTCATCCGCGCGCTGAGATCGTTGATCGGGGTGATCGTCATGGTTTCGAACGGAAAGGCGCCGGCATTCCAATAATCCGGATTACGCTTGTAGACGTATTGCCGCCCTGTCACCGAGCGTGCCGTGTCGTAGATGTAAGGCCCGGAGCCGATCGGGAGCATTTTGGAATCAGCCTTGCCGAGGGTCGCGGGGCTCGCCATCGCGCCGCCGACCGTCGCCAGATTGAAGAGCATGCCCGGATCTGGCTCCTTGAGATGCAGCTTCAGTTCGGCAGGGCCTACGATCTCGACATCCTTGATGGCGCCAGCCATCCAGGTGTTCTGCCCGACGCCATCGCGCAGGTACTCGAGGTTTGCCTTCACCGCCTGCGCGTTGAACGGTGTTCCGTCGGAAAATTTGACGCCCTCACGCAGCTTGAGCGTCAGCTCCGTGCCATCGCTGTTGAAGCGCCATTCGGTAGCCAGGTTCGGCATCGTCTTGCCGTCGGGGGCCGTGTAGAGCAAGGTATCGAAGACCGGCATCCAATATTGGGCGCGATGGCCGATGGAAAGGCCGGCACGGTCGAAGGTGTCGTTATCCAGAATGCCGGCGATCGCAAGCGTTTCGGGAGTGTTCCCGACCTCTGCCTGTGCGACCGGCGGCACGGATAAAAAAGCCGCCGTCAAGGCGGACAAAATCAATCGGTTTCGCATGCTCTCCTCCCCGAGAGCCTGACTTGCCCGCTCCCCGGCCAGACAGGCTGCATGTAGCGAATAAGATTCTGCCAGATACACATTCTTGGCATCCCGAAGCCATACCAGTTGAGGCAATGCACGAAAAATGCAATTAACGGCGCTACCGATAAATGAAGCTTATCACTTGCCATGCTGGATCAGATCACCCACCTCTTCCGTCTTCAGGCGATCGTCGAGGAAGGCAGTCTGCGTCGCGCCGCCGAACGGCTGAACCTCACGCAACCCGCTTTGTCTCGATCTCTCGCCCAGTTGGAGGCCCATTTCGGGCGGCCGCTTCTGGAGCGGCACGCACGCGGCGTCCGTCCGACGCTGTTCGGGGAGAGAGTCCTGTCAGAATCGCTGCGGATGATGCGTCACTGGGAAGTGGCCGAGCAGGAACTGATGTCCGACAGGGCAATAGGCAAGGCCTATTTGCGGATCGGCGCCGGACCGATGTGGCGTCCCGCAATCCTGCCGGAACTGCTCGTCGACATGCAGCAACGATTCCCCAAGATCGTGTTCGAGCTCAGGAACAGCCGTTATGCGAACTCGCTCACCGATCTCCTCGAGGGGCGCCTCGACATGCTGTTCACGGGAATGACGATCGATGATCCGCAAGACTTCCGCCTCGTCGCACTTCCGCTGACGAAAGTGATCAACAATGTCATGGCACGTGAGGATCATCCGATCTTCGCCGCGCGCGATGCGGCAGGAGCGGTTCCGCCGGAGCGCCTGCTCGACTATCCCTGGCTCGTCCATTCCGAGCTTCCGATCTATCAGGCCACCACGCAGCACGGTCTTTTCGAGCGGCTGGGGCGGGAGCCCGACATCCGGCTGAGCTGCGAGAGCTTGCATTCGACATTGTCCATACTTCAGCGGAGCGATTGCCTCTGCCTGCTGCCCGATGCGGCAGTTCTGGCAACCTCCTGCCCACGCATCGTCCCGGTGCCGGTCAACCTCAATTACAGGCACACGCGGACGGGGGTGATCTATCGCGAGGAACTCGGCGACTGGGCTCCGGTGCGCCAGATGATCGCACTCTGCAAGGAGCGGTTTCATCTCGATAACTGATTACGCTCTGTTGAATCGTCGCCGGGCACCCTACCATGCATTGATTTCGCTTGATTTTTCAAGTCGCCGTCCAGTCGGCGCGGGTCGTTCGCTCGTTCGTTTGCCCGAAAATAATCATAAGTCGAAGGTGATGGCGCGTGTCAGGTCACCAAGTCGAGGTGCCGAACGTCGCATTGACATCGCCGCGCTTACGATGGCCCCTGCAGCGTCATGGTCCCCCGAATGGCTCGCTGACGTAACGAACGTTGATGTGGCCGAATGTGAAACCCATCTAAGCTTCATGCCGAAGCACGAAAAGAACGAGATCGAATTCCTCAGGACATGGACACTGACGCCCGGAGCGACGCTGGGGTCGTCAGTCCGTGCGAAAGGGATACTTCTCGAGATGCGAGCACGGCTCCCGGTGACATCGAAGAAATCGCTCATCCTCGAAGGACATGAGCTGATCCTGTCGATGCCCGCGAACGCGAAGACCGAGTTTCAAGCCGCGTCGACCATTGTCTCCAGAGCGCTGGAGGACATCGAAACGTTGCCTGTCATCCCGCGCGAAATACAGGACATCCTGGCGATTAAGACGAGCGAGAGACACCGCTGGCTCGCAGACGGTCGACTGCCCAGTGCGGGAACGCGAACTGTCAAGTTGCGTGGCCGGGCTAAAAAGATCACGTTCCACGTCTTTGATCCCAAGCTAGTCGAAGACATTCTCGACCGGGTGTTGTTGAGGAATGGCGGGAGCATGACGCGACAGCGGCAGCGGAAAACAGGCGACGGGCCGCATACAAGGCGAAACTCACGCGTTCGCTGAAGCAGCGCGCAAAAACCTCGCCGCCTACGCAGGCGGTTTCCGACGAGGCTTCAAACCTCTCTGGATGGGATGAGTTTGGACGGGATGGGTTCCTTCGTTAGCGTTGGTGACCCGCGACGCGCCAATCGCGCCCGTGACGGGGTGAAGTCCGTCGCTGTATGTGCGGGCGCTCCTTATACTCAGAAATTTCCCGCGAACGGCCCACAAGCTCGGCATATTTCCAAAGCATGGAAGGCGGGTTTGGGGCCGACTGCAGCCTGGCGGGTTTCAGCCCCCCTTTGCGGTAAGCCGCCATTCAGCAACCGACCCTTGTAGGAGACGGTAGCGGCTGATCTATAGTCTCCCGTAAGCAGTCAACCGCGGGACACGCGGCACTTCCATTGGTGGACAGTATTGGAGAGCTCAATTGCAGACGGACGACCCTCCGACCTACCGCTTTACCGCGAAAGTCCATATTCATCATAAAAGCTCGCCAGGGATCACGATGGCCTACGTCATCGACGCCCAAGGCCTTTCGGTGACGCAAGGACGGTCCGTCAGACTCGTCCCATGGACTTCGTTTCGTTTCCTGCACCTTCACGTTACGAGTGGGGTCGGCACCACTGGGTTTCCAGTCCACAGCGCGCGTTTGCGGACGCTCTTCGCGTCAAGGGCGCTATCCTCGCTGGATTGGCAGGGAGAGACAGGCCTCGATCGGTCCGCCGACTACGTTCGGTTCATGGAAGAACTGATTCCGTTTGCAGTCGCCCGTAACCCGCATCTCCGCCTTCGATACGGCGGCGACCCTATGATGGAGGCGGCGGCCCCGATGGTGCTGACCTTCTTGATCCTACCGTTCGGCTTAATCCCACTTTTGATCTTCAAACCGCTCGGTGCGCTTCTTGCTGGTTGGAAAAAGCCGCTTGGCAAGCTCGTGTTTGGGGCAATCAGCACGAGTTTAGGTGTAGTGCTGAACATGCTTCCCTGGTCCAGCGGTAAGCCGTTCAAGGCCGACGATCTGCCCATCGCAGAACTCCCGCCGAGATATCGGCAAGGTGGCGTCTGAAGACGTACCGATATGCCTGCGACGAGCTTCGAGGGTGAGACGGACGGCAGCTTATCGGTTGACGATCCTTCAAACCAGACTGTCCGAAAACCACCCAGATCGAACATTCAGCCCAAATAAGCCAAGAGTCTGCTTTGGGGAAGTCTTGCGGCCCACACGAACGTCCGTGATGCCGGCGCTAAGCGGTCGAAAATAGACATCTCCGGCATAGGCACAGTTACGCGGCCTCGCCACGAAGACGTATTACGTCCTTGGACGGGGGTAGCCCGAACCGCCGAGCGTATTCCCGGCTGAACTGGTTCGGACTTTCGTAGCCGACACAGAAGGCCACAGATGTTGCGCTTCCCTCTCCTGCCATCAGAAGCGTGCGGGCATGGAGTAGGCGAACCTGCTTTTGGTATTGGATCGGGCTCAGCGCCGTGACAGCCTTGAAGTGGCGGTGGAATGCCGAGACGCTCAGGGCCGCCATCTCGGCAAGCGCCTGGACCCTCAAGGGCTTTGCGAAATTCTCTCGTATCCATTGGACCGCGACGCTGATCCGTGAGAGCGCCGCGTCGGGCGTCGCGATGTCCCGAAGCATCCAGCCCAAGGGTCCCTGCAGCACCCGGAACAGGATCTCCCGTTCGTAGGCAGGCGCGAGCACCGCGACCTCGTCTGGCCGGCCCATAAGCCGAAGCATCCGCACCCAGGCATCGAGAAATTCCTCGCTAACGGGCGCAACGGAGAAACCCGACCCGAACAGCTTGCTGCATACCTGCACGGGCAGGTCACTGATCAGCGCCGCGACCGTCGGAGGGTGGAGCGTTAGGCTGACCGCCAGATACGGCTCCCCCGTGACCGACGGATGCACCGACCCCACGGCGGGTAGATCGACAGACATGACGAAATAGGTGGCGGGGTCGTAGGCGAAGGTCCGTTCGCCGACCGTCATCGTCTTCGAGCCCGTCAGAATCAGGTTGATCATCGGCTCGTAGACGGCCGAAAGCCGATGTTCCGGTATCTCGCCCTGCACCATGGCGAAGCGGGGAATTCCCGTTTCCGTCCGGCGGTTTTCGGCCGACGAGGCCAAGCTGCGCAGTTCCTGAAGTTGCTTTTCCATAGAGGCGAGCGTGTCAGACCGGGGACGCGACCGCAAGCGTGAAGCACAAATAGGCAAGAAACAAAGAGAAATGGGTGAGCGGCAGAGATGGCATCGGCCTAGCTTCAGGTCATACCGAACAGGGAAGGGAAGCCCCATGAAGATCGTCATCGTCACCGGAAGCAGCCGAGGCCTCGGAGCGAGTACCGCCGTGGAATGCGCCCGAAAGGGCATGGGTGTGATAGTCACCTACAACAGCAATCCCGAAAAAGCAGAGGAGGTCGTGAAGACGATCGTGCAGAGCGGCGGCAGGGCCGTGGCCCTGAAGCTCGATGTCGGAGACGTTAGTACCTTCCCTACATTTCGTGATGCCGTCGCCGCCCAACTGCAATCCGTCTGGGGCCGTGGCGACTTCGACTATCTAGTCAACAACGCCGGATATGGCCTCTTCAATCCGATCGCCACAGTCACGGAAAAGCAGTTCGACGGACTGTTCAACGTCCACCTCAGGGGCCCATTCTTCCTGACCCAGATCCTGCTTCCGCTTATGGCGGATGACGGCCAGATCATAAACATCACCAGCGCCACATCGCGCGTGGCGACCGCAGGCGTCGCGCCCTATGCCTCGTTTAAGGGTGGCCTCGAAGTCCTGACCCGCTACATGGCGAAGGAGTTCGGCGAGCGGGGCATCCGGGCGAACTCGATAGCTCCGGGCGCGATCCGCACCGAACTCGGCGGCGGCCTGAACGACGAGTTCGAGGCGATGCTCGCGGGCCAGACCGCGCTCGGCCGTGTTGGCGAACCCGAAGAGATCGGCGGGGTCGTGGCCAGCCTTCTATCGAGCGAGAACCGCTGGATCAACGCCCAAAATATCGAAGTCGCCGGCGGCTACATCATCTGACCAAAGGAGAGCAGCGTGCTCGATCATGTCTTTATATCCGTGAGCAACATCGCCCGATCGATCGCCTTCTACGAGGCGGCGCTGGCGTCGCTCGGGATCGTCCACGCACATGATTACGACGGCAAGGATGGTCCTCCCGGCCACCCCGACCTCAAGGGTTTTGGCGCGCACGGCAGGGTGTTCTTCTGGCTTCGCGAAGGCGTCGTCGAAGGTCGCGCGGCTCACGTGGGTTTCGTTGCCAAAGGCACCGCCCAGGTCGATGCAGCCTTCGACGCCGCCATGGCCGCCGGTGCAACGGAGATCCATCCACCCGTCCTGCAGCTTCATTACGACCCGCGTTACTACGCCGCCCAGGTTCGCGACCCGGACGGCTACGGCCTCGAATTCGTCCACAAGGAATGGCAGCACTGACATGACAAAGCTGATGATCTATGGCGCGACCGGCTATACCGGCCGCATGGCAGCAAAACATGCGAAAGCAGGCACGCCTCTCGTTCTCGCAGGCCGCAGCGAAGCGACCCTCTCCAGGCTTGCCGCCGAGCTCGGCGTTGAGTACCGGGTGTTCGGCCTCGACGACGCCGGGGCGATCGACAAAGGCCTTGCCGATATTTCGGTCCTGGTGAACTGCGCCGGGCCTTTCCTGCGGACCGCCGGAGTCCTGATGCGTGCGGCGATCCGCAATGGCGTCCACTATCTTGATACTGCTGCCGAACTCGACAGCTACCGTCTGGCCGAAATCCTGGACGACGAGGCGAAGGCAGCAGGGATCATGCTGATGCCAGGCGGTGGTGGCAGCGTAGCAATGCTCGGCAGCCTAGCCGGGCACGCTGTCGAGACAGTCCGCGACCCCCGCAAAATCAGGATCGCGCTGCATGTCGCAGGTGGTCTCTCGCGCGGGTCGGCAATCAGCGCTATGGAAAATGTCACCACCCAGACCCTGGCTCGTATCGACGGCAAGCTCGTCAGCACTCCTGCCGAGGGCATTCGGAAATTCGACTTTGGCAAGGGTGAGGTCGACTGTTTCCCGGTGACGCTTCCCGATCTCATCACGATCTGGCGGTCGACGGACGTCCCCAATGTCGAGACCTTTGTGCATGTGACTGGAGACGGGTTCCCTCAGGGCGATCTCTCGCAGCTTCCGGATGGACCGAGCGAAGAGGATCGTCTCGCGAACCGATACCAGGCAGCCGTCGAAATCACAGACGCGGAAGGCCAGGTGATCCGCTCGCTTCTCGACACGGTCAACGGTTACACTTTTACGGCGATGGCTGCGGCCGAAGCTGGCCGCCGTGTGCTCGCAGGCGAAGTCCGCCCCGGCTTCCACACGCCCGCAGTTGTGTTCGGGAGCGGCTTCGCTCAGACCATCGCTGATACCACGATCGTCGACATCTGAGGAACGCACGATGCAGAAGCTTGTTGAATCCTTCATCGCGACCGCCAACGCCTTCGACGTTGAGGGCGCACTGTCCCTGTTTGCTGCCGATGCCGTCATCAACGATGTTTCGGTCGGCGACGCCTTCGTCGGCAGGGCCGGCGTCCGGATCTATCTCGAGCGGTTCTTTGTTGGGTACAACACCACAAGCAGGCTGCTGTCCATCGAGACTCCGGACGACTTCAACTCAAATGTCCGTCTCGATTTCACGGGAGATTTCGGCCACGAGGTCGGCATCCTCAAGATCGCGATCAATTCTGAGGGCCGGATCGAGCGCATCGACGCCGATCTCGAGTAGCAGGCCCACCTCACAATCTCATCAGACAACGAACATCTGCGCCTGAGGCGTGGATGCCGGGGAAGGCTTGCATCCGCAAGCCCCCGCACAGGAAGGAGTATGTTCATGACAGTCTCGCCATCTCTCACTCAGGAGGCCGCCGACAAGCTGGCTGTCGTCGAAGCGTTGTATCGCTTCGCGGCTGGTATCGACCTCCGAGACAAGGAGCTTCTATCGTCGTCACTCGCAGAAAACGCGGTCTCAGACTTCCGGCCGGCGGCCGCCAAGGCCGGGTTCGAATATCCGGTCATCGAAGGCCGGGATGTCATCGTCGCGGCCCTTTCGACGTCGCTCAGCACGCTGGATACAACCCATTCCGTCAGCAATCCGCGTGTGACGATCGACGGCGACACGGCGCGCATGGATGTGCTCGTGGAGGCCCAGCACGTTCCCCGCAGTGATCCTTCGCGCCATTATCTGATGAAGAACCGCTACGACGTCGAGCTGATCCGGGCAGGTGATGTCTGGGTCATCACCCGCAATACGGTCGACAATGTATGGCGGACCGGCGATCTGACGGTTCTCTCCGAGATCTAAGTCTCCAAAGAAGACGACGCGAATGGAATGGCGGTGGGGCTTTTGCTTCCGCCGTCATTCGCACGCGGATGACCGCTCTGGACGCGCAGGCGACGTGACACGGCCGCGGGGCGATGTCTGCTTTAGGCAAGCATTATGACGTCTCCTATGACTGACATGAAGGCGCATAGCGGAAATCATTTCCGCTGTGGGGCCGGGAGCAGAATGTCGGCTTACGGCAAACGTCGGGCTGAAACACGCCAGTCTGCAGTCGTCCCCGAAACGGACATCATTTCCGCTTTGCGCCCCTATGTCGGTCAGGAATGCTTTTATGCGCTTCACCGACGCGACTGCCCATCCACGTGGTCTAATCCACCTCGAAGGAACATCCCGCTCTGCGTCAGGACAGTCTTCGATTCCTCGTCGAGGCGGTCAAGGATGATGCCTTGATAGCTTCATCCTGAGCGTCAAAAGGGACGTGGTGTCATCTGGAGATGTAGCCTTCCGCTCGGTTGCGCCCAGAACGTCGAGAGTGGCTGATGCTACATGGCCGCAACGACGAGCGGCGAGCGGTATCACTCAGGCAAATCATGATGGCACCGTCTTCGGTCAAAATTTAAATCCGACAAAACACCGTAAACAGTCATACGGACGTCACCTAATAACGATAGATATCGCTCAAACGATGAGCGATATCTATCAATTGGTGACAGGGAAGAACACCCGTGCTGACTCAGGCCGAAGATCGTCAGGCGCAGATCATCGATCTGCTGCGCGAGCATAACTTCATCGACAACCGCACCCTCACGGAGCGGTTTTCGATCTCGGTCGCCACGGCTCGACGCGACCTGGCGGAGCTGGAGGAGGCTGGGTTGTTGCGCCGGACGCATGGCGGGGCGGTCATGCTCAATCAGGTCGCGCAGGATTCGACCAATGCTGCGCGTCTGGTCTGGAAGCAGGCGGAGAAGGTTGCCATCGCCTCCGTTGTCTCCGGCATGATCGCTGATGGCGATACAGTCCTCTTCGACGCCGGCACGACGGCGCTGGAAGTTGCCAAGAAGCTGGCGGATAGACGTGGCCTCACCTGCATTTCGAACGGGATCGATATCATCGCCGAGCTGGCGCGCGTCGAGGGGCGCAACATCTACGCGATCGGCGGCGAATACACCGAAACGAACCGTTCCTTCTGGGGCCCCTTGGCCGAGCAGGCCATCCGTCAGTTCAATGTCGATAAGCTCATCCTCAACGCCGCGTCGATCGATATCGATCGAGGCCTGGTCTGCACGGTCTCGCCGGTCAACGCGAGCGTGGCGCGCGCCATGATCGAGGTGTCGAGGCGTGTGATCGTTGTGGCGGATCATTCGAAGTTCACCAAGTCGAGCTTGTCGGTCACCGCGAAGATCGAAGACATCGGGGTCATCGCCACCGATGCAGGCGCGAAATCCATCATCGACGCAGCCCCTGAAAAGCTGCGCAAGAAGTTCGTCATCGCGAACTAGACGCATCCACTTTCCCTAAACCGCATCGTCCCACGCAGGAGACAACAGATGCTCAAGACCAATCGCAGAAACCTCTTCATCGGCGCAAGCATCATGGCGCTGGCATCCACCACGAGCCTGAGGTTTGCCTTTGCGCAAAAAACGCGCGAGCTGAGGATCGGCGTTAACGGCGTCCCGGCCTCGCTCGAGCCGATCAACGCGATCAGCAATGTCGGCCCCCGCATCGTCAACCAGATCTTCGACACGCTGATCACTCGCGACTGGTTCGGCAATGGCGCGCCAGGCAGCGGCATCGAGCTTGTTCCGCAGCTCGCCGAGAGCTGGCAGCGGATCGACGACAAGTCCGTCCGGTTCAAGCTGCGCCAGAACGTCAAGTTCCACAACGACATGGAACTGACCGCCGAGGACGTTGCCTACACGTTCTCGTCAGAGCGACTCTGGGGCGACACCGCGATCAAGACCATCCCGAACGGCCGTGCTTTCTCGCCGGATTGGGATGAGCCGGTCGTCGAGGACAAGTATACCGTCGTGCTGCGCACCAAGACGCCGTCTTTCCTCATCGAGCGCTTCCTTGCCTCGTGGCTTGGCCGCATCGTGCCAAAGGATTACTACAAGAGCCTTGGCGCGGTCGCCTTCGGCAACAAGCCGATCGGAACCGGTCCCTACAAGTTCGTCGAGTTTGTGGCCAACGACCGCGTCGTCCTCCAGGCCAACGACGCCTACTGGGGCATGAAACCCACCGCCTCGAAGATCACCTATCAGGTGGTTGCCGAGCCTGCGACCCGCGTCGCCGGCCTAATCAGCGGTGAATACGACATCATCACGACGCTGACGCCCGACGACATTGCGCTGATCGACGGCTATTCAGACATCGAGACGCGCGGCACGCTGATCGAGAACTTCCAGATGTTCACGTTCAACATGAACAAGCCGATGTTCAAGTCAAAGACCCTGCGCCGCGCCCTTGCACTCGCCGTCAATCGCCCGCTGATGGTCGAAGCGCTCTGGAAGAACAAGGCCTCCATTCCCGCCGGTATGAACTTCCCACACATGGGCAAGACCTTCGATCCCAATCGCCGTGCCCTGGAATACAACGTCGAGGAGGCCAGGCGACTGGTCAAGGAAAGCGGCTATGACGGTACGCCGATCACCTATCACACGATGGGCAACTACTACGCCAATGCCATCCCCGCCCTGATGATGATGATCGAGATGTGGAAGGCAATCGGCGTCACCGTCGAGCCGAAGATCTACGCTCCGGGTGCAAATCCGAAGGACGACGACGTCATGATGCGCAACTGGTCGAACGGCATGTCGCTAACCGATGCCTATACGACTATCGTCTCCGAATTCGGTCCGGGCCGTGGCGTTCAGAAGCGCTGGGGCTGGGAAGCACCGGCGGAATTTAACGACCTGTGCGTGAAGGTTGCGCAACTGCCTGACGGCAAGGAACGCTTCGACGCCTTCAACCGCCTGCGCGACATTTTCGAGGAGGAGGCGCCGGCCGTTATTCTCTACCAGCCGTTCGACGTCTACGCCGCCCGCAAGGACGTGCAATGGAAGCCAATCAGCTTCGAGATGATGGAATTCCGCAACAACCTGAGCTTCTCTTGAAACACAACCCGATGCGTTGGCGGTGCGCATTCCTGCGCACCGCCTCTGCGGAGAATACCTTATGTCAAAGCTGTTGACCGTCCGCGATCTCGTCGTCGAGGTCCCGTCACGCCGCATGAAGATTATCGATGGGATCAGTTTTTCCCTAGAGGCCGGACAGACGCTCGGACTGGTCGGCGAGTCCGGCTGCGGCAAGAGCATGACCTGTTATGCGGTCGCCAACATGCTGCCGCGCGGTATCGAACGCACCGGCGGCAGTATCGAGTTTGAACGCGATCCGAGCAAATCCGGCAGGGCCGCCGATCCGACGATTGCGATGATCTTCCAGGATCCGACCAGCAGTCTCAACCCGGTCCATACGATCGGCTATTACCTCGAATCCGCGCTCTACCGCAATCAGGGCCTGAAGGGGAACGACGCCCGGCTCGAGGCCATGCGCCTGCTGGAACGGGTCGGTATTGACCGCGCCAAATCCCGGCTGCGGGCCTATCCGCATCAGTTTTCCGGCGGCATGAACCAGCGCGTGATGATTGCTCATGCCCTTGCCGCCAAGCCGCAGTTGTTGATCGCCGACGAGCCCACCACGGCGCTCGACGTGACCATGCAGGCCCAGATCCTCCATCTGCTGGAAGAACTGAAGGCCGAGACCGGCATGGCGCTGATCATCGTCTCCCATGATCTTGGCGTCATCGCCCGCCTCGCGGACCATGCGGCAGTCATGTATTGCGGCAAGGTCGTCGAGACCGCGCCGGTAGCCGACCTGCTGCAGCGCCCGGCACATCCTTACGCGCGGGCGCTGATCGATTGCATGCCGAGCATCGACCCCGCCGATCTCGAGCCGCCCGTTCCCATCCCTGGCTCCGTTCCGCTCCTCGACAGCCTGCCGAAGGGATGTCATTTCCATCCCCGCTGCTCGCGCGCAACGGGCGAATGCACCGCCCTCTTTCCTTCACCGTCTGCGATCGGTCGCGTTCACGAGGCCTCGTGCTACCATCCGGTGGCGGCATGACCGCGCCTCTGCTCCGCGCCCGCGATCTGACCAAGGCCTACCATCATAAGACCGGTGTCTTCGCCAGACCGACCAGCCAGCTCGCGGCCGATTCCATCAGCTTCGACCTCATGGCCCGCGAACGCATCGGTATCGTCGGTGAATCGGGGAGCGGAAAATCCACCCTCGGCCGGCTCCTTCTCGGCCTTACCTCGCCGACTCGGGGCACCGTCTGCTTCGAGGGTGTCGATCACGACGACCGGAGTTCTCAGGACTGGATAGCCTTCCGCAAGCGCACATCGCTCGTGCAACAGAACCCGCTTGCGGCCCTCAATCCGCAGATGACGATCGGCGAACAGGTCGCCGAGGGACTGCTGGTCCACCGGGCCGCCAGCAAAGCGGCCGCCCAGGAGCGCACGGCCGCGATGCTGGAGCGCGTCGGCCTGTCCAGCGCCATGATGACCCGCTTCCCGCACCAGATGTCTGGTGGACAGCGCCAGCGTGTCGTCATTGCCCGCGCGCTGATCCTCGACCCGAAGCTGGTCGTGTTCGACGAGGCGGTCTCAGCGCTTGATGTTTCCGTTCAGGCCCAAGTCGTGGCCCTGCTGCGATCGCTCTGGCAGGAGCGGGATCTCGCCTATGTCTTCATCACCCATGATCTGCGGATCGTGCGCCATCTCGTCGATCGCATCGCAGTCATGTATCTTGGCCGGGTCATCGAGACCGGCGACATCAGGGCTGTCTACGAGCAGCCGCGTCATCCCTATACCCGCGCTCTGCTCGCCTCTGTCCCGACGATTGACCCCTCGATCCGAAATATCGAGCCGCCGATCAAGGGCGAACTGGACCCGGACAAGGTCTCGCAGGGCTGCGCTTTCCGCTCCCGCTGTCCTTTCGCCATCGACAGATGCACCATAGAGACGCCACTGCTCCGGGCGTTCGGCGCGCAACGGGCAGCGTGCCACCGGTCGGAGGAATTCGCCGGGCCGATGAAACCGCAGGCCGCTGCGCCACCACGGAAGGAGTTGGCGTGATGGTCGGGTTCATCCTTGCCCGGACCTTCAGGGCGATACTCGTGCTGATCTTCACGGTTACGCTGGTCTTTATCGTGCTGCGCCTGAGCGGTGATCCTGCCCAGCAGATGCTGTCCGACAGCACCAGCCCCGAAGCTCTTGCCGCTTTCAACGCCAAGTGGGGCCTGGATCGATCGATCTTCGAACAATACCTGTTCTATGTCGCGAACGCGCTGCGTGGCGACTTCGGCATCTCCTTTGCGGATGGCCGTGAAGTCTTCACGGTCGTGAGCGAGCGGATCCCCAAGACGTTCGCGCTGACGGTGCCTGCATTTATCCTCAGCCTGCTGATCGGTATTCCGGCAGGCATCATCGCGGCAATGCACCGGGAGTCTGCCGTCGACAAGGGCGTGATGGCCGGCGCCGTGCTTGGCTACAGCATTCCCAACTTCCTGCTCGGCCTCGTCTTCATCTTTGCGTTCGCGGTCTGGCTGCGCGTGCTGCCAAGTTCCGGCAGCTCGACATGGAGGCATGCGATCCTGCCGGTAGCGACCTTCGCCCTCTACAACGCCGCCGCTGTCGCCCGCTTCATGCGGTCAACCCTGATCGATGTGCTGGGGCAGCCTTACATCGCGGCGGCGCGTGCGGACGGGGTCCCGAACATCGAGATCATTCTGCGCCATGCCTTGCCTAATGCCGCGATCCCGATGGTGACGACGCTCGGTTTCGTTGCCGGCGGCCTTCTCGGCGGTGCCGTGCTGGTGGAACCCGTGTTTGCCTGGCCGGGGCTCGGGACCGGCTTCGTCAACGCGACAAGTACCGGTGACCTGCCGGTGGCACAGGCGATGGTCCTGCTGTTCACAGCC
Organism: Neorhizobium vignae; assembly: GCF_000732195.1. Taxonomy (GTDB): domain Bacteria; phylum Pseudomonadota; class Alphaproteobacteria; order Rhizobiales; family Rhizobiaceae; genus Neorhizobium; species Neorhizobium vignae. The sequence goes on along the minus strand of NZ_JNNU01000003.1, from coordinate 103,560 downwards.
TTCATGGTCGTCATCAACCTTACTGTGGATGTTCTCTACGTCGTCCTCAATCCGAAGATCAGGAAGCAATGACATGACGGTCGTGACTTCATCCCGCACGATCCGCGGATCCTTGCGAGCTCCGTTTCGCGGCCTGCCGGCCAGCGTCGGTCTGTGTTGCCTGTGGATCTGCATCGTTGGCGTCATCGGTGTTACGGCGCGCTGGATGTCGCCGTTCGACTATCTCGCGCAAAATCCGCTGTCGCGTTTCGCCTGGCCCTTTGCGTCGGCAAGCCATCTGCTGGGTTCGGACTATCTTGGCCGCGATGTGTTGAGTAATGTGCTGGTGGCCACCCAGACGACCCTGATGATTGCACTTGTCGGTTCGGTCGTCTGCGCTTTGATCGGCACCACGCTTGGTCTGCTGGCCGCCCACTTTGGCGGATGGGTCGACAACGTCCTGATGGGGTTTGCCGATGCGATGGCTTCGGTGCCGTTCATCATCATCGCGCTCGGCGTGCTTGCGATGTTCGGCTCCAGCCCACTCCTGTTCGTCTTCCTGGTGGGCTTCCAGAACTGGGAACGCTACGCGCGGCTGACGCGCGGCCTGGTCATCAGCGCACGGGAAGAAGGCTATGCGGAAGCCGCCCGTATCGTCGGCGTCCCCGCCAAGCGGATCTACTTCCGTCACATGCTGCCCAACATCGCCGGGCCGCTGATCGTGCAGTTTACCGTTAACTTCCCGGAGATCATCCTGCTCGAAAGCGGGTTGAGCTTTCTCGGCCTCGGCATTCAGCCGCCTGCAACCAGTCTCGGCCTGATGGTCGCGGATGGTCGCACTTATCTGGCGATCGCCTGGTGGATCGCCGCCTTTCCGGGGGTCGTTATCGTGCTCACCACACTCTCCATCAGTCTGCTCGGAGACTATCTGCGCGATCGTTTCGACGCCCGCCTCCGTTGAATTAAAGAAAGAAAAGATATGAACCCGCTTAGAATGAACCTCGAGACCCTGCGCGTCGGTGGCCACCGTGGCCACAGCGCCGGCGCTCCGGAAAACACGCTCGCTGCCTTTCGCAAGGCCTTCGACCATGGCGGACCGCTCGCCACCTGCGAGACCGATCTCAGCATGACGGCGGACGGAGAGCTGGTTCTCATGCACGACAAGACCGTCGATCGCACCACCGACGGCCATGGCATCGTGCAGACGATGACTTATGCGGACCTTTCCAAACTCGATGCCGGCAGTTGGTTTAGTCCTGAATTCGCCTGCGAGCGCGTGCCGTCGCTGCGCGAGGCACTGGAACTCGGCCGCGAACTTGGAATCCTCTATCAGCTCGAACTCAAGATCTATGACCGAAACGAGGTGATAATTCCCAAGCTGCGTGCCCTGATCGACGAGATGGATTGCGCTGACCTTCTGCAGTTCTCCTCCTTCGACTTTGTCCAGTTGAAAGCCGCAAAGGAAGCAATTCCCGAGGTGCCGACTGTCGGCCTCATGCATTCGCGACTGATCGACCCAGCGGCGCTTGCCCGTCAGGCCAAGCTCGATGCGATGAATATCGAGATCTACCATTTCGCCAGCGGCGAATCCCGCCAGCTTCACGACGAAGGCATTGCCGTCTTCACCTATCTCCCCGGCGGCCACCACGAGAAGATGATGAAATACGGGGTTGATGTCGAAGACCAGGTCGTCCGGTGGGTTCGCGAGGGTGAGCTGGATCAGTTGATGGGCGACGACGTCGCCCAGATGGCCCGGTTGAGGAACCGCGCCCGTGGCTGACATTCACATCCACAAGACCGCTCTGCCGTCGCGCTCGGTCGAGGTCGTCGTCGAAAGCATCGCGAGGGAGGCCGGAGAATTGGCGCTGAGCCACTTCCGATCGCTGGCCGATCTTCCTGTTGAGAGCAAGGGACACCTCGACCTCGTCACCGAGGCAGACCGGCAGGTGGAGGAACTTCTGATCGCCCGTCTGTTGGATGCCTTCCCGGACGACGGTGTTTTCGGCGAGGAAGGTGGCGATGTCCCCGGAACGTCGGGCCGTATCTGGGTCATCGACCCGATCGACGGGACCTTCAATTTCGTGCGCGGTGGCCAGAACTGGGCGGTCTCGATCGGGCTTTACCAGAACCGGCGACCGGTGTTCGGGGTGATCCATGCACCAGTTTGCGGCCTAACCCTTGTCGGGGGTGATACGGTGCCAACACGCCTCAATGGACAGGTGATGAAGCCGCTGCCGCCCTTCGACTTGTCGCGGGCATCAACGGGGTTCAGTTTCCACCCTACAGTTTCAACTGCCGACCGGCTCGAAGCCATCCGCTTCATCTCGGATGATCTCGGCATCAATTTCCGGCTTTGCGGGTCTGCCACCATGTCGCTGATCGAAGTGGCGATGGGCGAGACAGACGGATATCTGTCGTTGGGGGACTCGACATGGGATGTCATGGCCGCACTCCCGATCCTCGCCAATCTCGGCGTCGCCCACACGATCGACTGGGATCACACAGAGCTGACCTCCAAGCTTCGCTTCGCTTGTGGAAGCGAAGCGTTCCTGGACAAGGTGCGCCCGCTTGGCGAGACCTTGTTCGCCAAGTCCTGATACCTGCCAAACCTCAGTCGAGGTGGTCGTCCATCGTGTTGAACTCAGCTTCCAGGCTCGGCCGGCTCGCTGCGAGTCGATGTCTGCTTCCAGGAAGGCGCCAGCGCGGGCTGTACGACGGACATGGAGGCGCTTAGCTGCTTTCTGCCGACGCGCGGCCCCGCTTGGCGCGAGGCCGCACATTCTCAGATCTCTGTATGCTCCGCCAGTTCCAGCGCATCCTCTATGTCGACCCCGAGGTACCGGACCGTGTTCTCGATCTTGGTGTGTCCGAGCAGAATCTGGATCGCACGAAGATTGCCTGTCGCCTTGTAAATCATTGCAGCCTTCGTGCGTCGAAGCGAATGTGTTCCGTAGTCCTCACGCCTCAGCCCAATGGCCGTCACCCACTCGTCAACCAACCGGGCATATTGTCGAGTGCTGAGGTGATCGGCGTGATCGACTCGACTGGGAAACGCGTAGTCATCGACAGTTCCTCCCCTACGCTGAAGCCAGGCAAGCAGGCTTGCCCTGACCTCGGACGTAATCTCGAACTGAACTGGACGTCCAGTTTTCTGCTGAACGACCATGGCACGAGTACGAATTTCCTGGCATGTGACGAGGGTCCCAATTTTGATCTTAACGAGATCGCAGCCTCGGAGCTTGCTGTCGATGGCGAGATCGAACAGCGCGCGGTCTCTCATTCGCCCCTCTCGGTCTAGGAAGAAGCGGACCGCCCAGATTTGGCGCTGCTTTAGCGGCTTCTTCACGCCCACTTGTCGGCCGGCGTTCCATGCCGGTCTGCCCAACGCGGCAGGATCATATTGTGCAATACCCATTTAAGTTCTCCTCAGGCCAACCATTGGCCATAGGAAAAACGCGCAAAATCTGGGTTTGCAGGGGGCCGACAGCCGTCGGTCCGCTATCGGGGCGAAGTAGCGGCAAGCGTCCGTTCAGCCCGGCGCCCTCGTTTCAGTTGTCGGTGCGGACTATGGCTTCGCTGATACGCCCAATGATCGCTGCGATATTTTTTACGTCGAGGCGACTGCGGGCACCTGCGGCGGCCTTAGCCAGCCTGCTGATCCGCCGCACGAAATTGACCTTCGGCTAAGTCGCGTTTCGATGAAGCGCCTGCAGTGTTGGAGATCCCGTTGCCCCGCAGCCTCAGTTTGAAAAGGCTTCATCTCAGAGTGTGGCCCCTCGATTATTGCTGGCCCCACAACTCGACCGTGGCAGGGCCGTCGAAGTCGCCAGGACGGCGATAGGTGAAACTGACATTGCGGATGTTGCGGTCGCCGCCTCGCAGGTTGATCACCCGGCTCTGGCCGCCCTGGGGAATGTGCAGGCCCATCGGGATGTGGTCGGGAGCCCCGTTGCTATAGCGGACGTCGAGGTCGAAGATGTAAATGCCGTTGCCTTCGACCTTGATCAGGATGTGGTCGAAGCGCGCCTCTTGTGCTCCGACGTGGATGACGTCGTGATCGGCGGCCCAGCGCACCTTGCGCCTACCAAGAAACGTCCAGGCATCGGCCGTTGCAAAAGTGGTCCATCCGCTTGCGATCGCGGCAAGGCCGATCAGCAATTTGCGTCTGCGCATTTCCCACTCCTTCCTTGCAGCTAAAGCCATAGCCGCCCAACTACGCCGAGCGGCGCCGAGGCATTCGATCAGCGCGCATCCTGGAACTGCTTCCAGACAGCGAGGCTCGCCGCCCTCGGGTCGTCCATCAGCACAACACCCTCGTTGGTGAAGTTGAGGATCTGCGTCGATCCGACCCGATGCGCCGGCCACTCGGGCAGGCCCTTGCCGTTGGGATCGCCCGTCTTGGCAAAGTTGACCCAGTAGCCGCTGGCCGCTGCTCCCATCGCGAGGTCCTCGTCGGTGACATTGGCCGCCCCGATCACCGCCGCGGGAACATTCAGCGTGAATGGAATCTCCATGCCGTGCGGCGTTCCCGGCAACTTCGACCTCTGCACGGTGGAGACGTAGGAGAAGCGGTAGAGCCATGTCGGCTGACCCGCGGCGGCGGCCAGGTCCGCCGCATGCTGCGCCGGCTCGACCATGGTCATGTCCATGTAGACCTGGACCTTCAGCTCATCGAGGTCGACCGTTCCGTCTGGATCGTAGACAGCCTTCGCCTGTTCGGCAAATGATCCGAGCTGAGCGAAGACGGCTTCCTTCGTCGGATCGGCACCGAGGCCGAGGTCGCGGCTGTTGGCGCCGATCATGATCGGCACCTTGGCCCAATTGCCGTTCTCCACAGCGGACTCGACAGTCTCCGTCAGGAATTCGCCGTCGATGATCGACATCGCCATGCCCGGAACCACTGTCCTGTCGCTGAGCGCAGCAAGCACCTCCTCACCGCTGGCGCCGGCGACGAGCGTTTGAGCCGAGAGCCTGCGCAGCTTGCGCGCCGCACCCTCGTCGGCACCTTCGATACCGAGCAGTTTCGCGTAGTCGACCGCGACCTGTTCGGCTTCCTCCAGGGTCGAACTCGGAATCTCCGACGGCCGGGCGCCGGGCGTGCCGGGCGATTGAAGAATGGCGCGCGCGAACAGGCTGCGCGACATCGGCGAGACGAGCTGTGCAAACACCGACCCGCCGCCGGCGGATTCGCCGAAGATCGTCACGCTATTCGGGTCGCCTCCAAATGCCGCGATGTTGCGTTGGACCCATTTGAGGGCGGCAAGCTGGTCGAGGTAGCCATAGTTGCCGCGCGGTTCGCCTTCGACTGCGAGCGCCGGGTGGGCGAAGAATCCAAGCCTGCCGAGGCGGTAATTGATGCTGACGGCGACCACGCCCTGCGCGGTGACAGCCTGCATCGGGTAGATGTTTGCGCCGCCACGCACCATGGCACCGCCGTGAATCCAGACCATGACCGGCAGCGGTCCGGCTGCATCGGCCGGCCGGAACACGTTTACGGTAAGACAGTCCTCCGACACGAACTCGATGTCGGGTTGGACGCAGGACGGGCCATAGCTGTCTGCAACAAGGGTCCTGCGCCAAGCCTCCACAGGCTGCGGCGCCCGCCAGCGCAAATCGCCAACCGGGGGCGCGGCATAAGGGATTCCCTGCCACACGTCGACCTTTCCTTGGGTGAAGCCTTGTACGGTACCTCCTTCGATCTCGATTGGTAGCGGATCAGCGACCACAGATTGTACCATGCCGGCACAGAGCATGAAGACATGCGCAAGCAACAGACCCTTCCAAACCGACATCATCTCCTCCTCCCTCGTTGTTGCGCGGGGCGATGGACCGCGCCGTGCTGTCTTTGCAAGGATACGCCACCTAATTGGGTGCAACTATGCAATTCGCGCCAAGGGAGAAACTCTGGTAAAGTGCAATGCCGCTTGGATCAATCAGCATGGATCGGGGAGGTCCTCATGCAAGATCAAGTCCTTACATTTGGAAATACCTTTGGAAGTTTCGACGAGCTATGCGGCCAGTTGCGCGGCGTCGACCTTGAGCTCATACCGCTGCGTGCCGGCCCGATCTGGGGGGAGACCAAAACACTGGTAGCCGGAGACTTCAGCTTCACCTCCGGCAAGTTCGTGTCGGATCATCGGTTTCGTGGCACGACGCACACCGATCATGTACTCCTCGGCATGCACTACGGACGGGATAGCTCCGCGTACTATGAGTGTGTCGAGGGGATGGCCGGCGACCTAACGCTGCACCAGCCAGTGCGCGAAAATTTCGGTAGCATGAGAGGCACTTTCGAATATTCGGCGCTCTCGATGGAGCCGGCTGAACTCGCCCGCATTGCCGAAGGCGTGGCGGGTGGCGATCTGTTGCTTGAAAGCAGCGCGCTTCTGCGCGCGCCCGCGCCGGTGGCGGAACTGGCATGCGCCGCATTGGCCAGCTTGTCGCGAGCTGCATTTCGCCCGGAAAATTTTGACGGCAAGGCGCGCGCTGAGCTACTCAAACGGGCGCTTGCCTATCCCTATCTTCTTGTTGCGGCCTATGGTCTCCCCGAGCATGGAGACTTTGCTCGCGAAACGAGGGCCACAATTGTCCGTCGAGCAGAGGCTTGGCTCGACAACGAGCCTCCCGAGACGGTGCATGTCGTCGATTTGTGCCGAGCGCTGGGGCTTCCTCTCAGAAGCGTTCAAAGAGCCTTTCATGAGACGCTTGGTATCGGCCCCGCGCATTATCTGATGCGTTATAGGCTGCATGCCGTCCGGCGAACCCTCCTGCAATGCGATCCGGCTGCGACGAAAGTGTCCGACGTCGCTCTGGACCATGGCTTCTGGGAGCTCGGACGCTTCGCCGGCATCTACCGCCAGACCTATGGCGAGCGGCCATCCGAGACACTCCGGCGGAGAGTGTGACGGGCGGGCATTTGCTTCAGAACGTTCCCACGTCAGGTAGCGGATGACCTTCGTCCGAAAGGAGACTCGCTCATCCGCATCAACGGCAGCTTGCGACGCAAGGTGCAGAAAGACTGAATGACCGAAATGGAGGCGCAGACCTGCCGTGCTAGTCGTGAGCACCGATCTTACGCGCCGCTCAATCGAGATTGTTGTTGTCGCGGTCATCGGCGACCGGGCGGTGCTTCCTCGCCGGAGCGAGAAAAGCACCGCCATGTCACGGATTTAGCGTCACCCGGCACTCCGGCCACTTGAGACCTCGCCTCTTCTTCTCACCTCGGCCGGAGCTCCAAGAGTCAGCTGCGGGGCTGAAGCAACGCCAGAACGATAGTCGATGCCGCTAAGACGGCTGTAAATGTCAATGGCGCTGAGGCACCATAGTGATCGACCACATAGCCGCCGAACAGCGCACCTATGCTGATGGCGACTTGGAACGAAACGACCATCAGGCTGCCAGCAGCCTCCAAGGCGTCCGCTGCGCCCCGGGACAAGTTGGTAGGCAGGACCACCGGAGCCATCCCAAAGGCGAAACCCCAAACTGTAACCAGGGCAAACGCGATGCCGCTATGTGCACCCCAGAGGACGAGAGCAAGCGCCGAAAACGCCATCAATACGCCGGTAACAGCAAGCGCCATGCGGATATTTGCGTCTGCCAGTCGGCCGCCGGCGACATTGCCGATCACAGCGGCGATGCCAAACCCGAGGAGCGCCAAGGCAATCGGCCCGGTGCCAAGGAGCGTCACTTGTTCAAGGAAGGGTCGCACGTAGACCGAGCCGGCAAAATGTCCCGTCATCAGCAAGAGGATGGCAAGCATTCCCAGTTGAACAGTGCGCCGTTTCGTCAGCCGGAAGACGTCGGAAAGACTATTGCTCGTGCTTGCGGGTAGTGTCGGCAAGCTGAGTATCTGGAGCAGCATCGCAATCGCTGCGAGCCCTGCAGTCATGGCCGTGGCGGCACGCCAGCCGAGCCAATCGCTGATCAAAGCACCCATAGATGGTGCAGCTATGGTGGCAAGAGAGACGCCGAGGGTGACTATAGCCATGCCTCGACCTGTCGCATTGGTGCCAACCAATCTGGCCACGACGGCAACTGAAAGCGCCCAGAAACCACTGAGCGCGATCCCCAGCCCGGCTCGGCCCAACAACAATAACCAAAAATCCGTCGCGAGCGCGGCCACGAGATTGGAACCAATAGCCAAGGCACTTAGGCCAACCAGGACAGTCTTCCGGTTCAGTTTGCCGATGAGAACATTGCTCAACAAGGCCGTCACCGCGCCAACAGACGCGGTGGCGGTGACAACCTGACCGGCGGTTCCCTCGCTGACGCCTAGGTCACGCGCCATTGGCGTCAACAGACCTGCCGGCAGGAATTCAGCGGATACCAGCGCAAAGCTTGTGGCTGCCATTGAAATAACGGCAAACCAGGTCGTAGGGCTCCATGTACTCGGGACGGTAGAATCGAGACCAATCGCGGGGCCGTCAAGCTGTGATGTTGTGTCCGTCATTGAATTACCTCCAAGGTTTGGAGGTCTTAATAGCGGAGTCTTCCAGGATGATATGTGTCCTAAAGTCCGAATTCCATGTCCGTTCGTCCGGAAATGGTGCGACGCACAACGCCAGGTGAAACGCTGGTGATGCGCTTGAAGGCGCGCGCGAAAGAAGCTTCGGATTCATAGCCCAATTGAGAAGCGACCTCGGCAACCGACATGTTTTGACCGAGCAACTCTCGTGCAAGCTGCATGCGCAGACGGGCGAGATACCGTGCCGCGCCCTCCCCTAAGATGGCGCTGAAGCGTTCCGCGAAGATCGAGCGCGATTGACCTGCCACGCCGGCAAGGGTCTCAAGCGTCCAGTCATGGCCGGGATCTCGGTGCATGGCTGCCAGCGCACGACCGATATGAGGATCACGGATCGCGGCGAGCCAGCCGCTGGTCGAGGCTCCGCTGCAATTGACCCAGCAGCGAATAAGCCGCGCGACGAGTACGTCCGCCATGCGTGACAAGACCGTGGCGCTGCCTATCTGGGGCTGCGACGCCTCTGCCGTCATGGCGGCGAGGAGGGGGCCGACGATCGGATCATTGCCAGCAACATCACAACCCTTGATGATCGGTGGCATCAGAGCGATCAACGGGTTGAGGGCATTCGCACCCAAAGCCATGGAACCGCAGAACAAGGTGCTCGTCGCTCCTGTTCCTTCCTGCACCACTTCGCAGACATTGCCCCCCAACTTGGTGACCTGGCAGCTCTTAAGCGAGTCCCCTACAACATCGGGCTTACTGGCCAGTCGGTGTTCGACACCTTGTGGCAACAACACCAAATCTCCGTCTTGCAACTCCTGCCATCCTTGGGCTTCGGTATGGATCCAGCATGGCCCCTCACTGACGAAATGAAAGCGAAGCAGCTGTTGCTGCGCAAAGGCGATGCTCCATGGATGACGTAGCTCGCAGCGGCCGTAGTTGACTCCACTCAGGCGAAAGTCCTGTAGAACTTCGCTTAGTGCATCCGTAGGAACTTGCGTCGGGGACTGGGATGAACGATCAAGCATTGGGATAATTTATATGCCGACCGTCCGGACTTCAAGTAAGGCATCGGTGTCAGAGCCGGCTTTGAGGTCATCAATGGCGGGCGCAGCTCCGCGTCGGCTTTGCCCGAATTGAAGTCGATGACGCGTATTGCCGCACGGGTATCGTCACCAGCTATGGCCGCTTTCGGGCAGCTGCAACGACTGCCTCCATGACCGAGGTGAAGGCGCGTACCTGTCGCAAGATTCGTCGTTTGATGGCCAAAACACCCGGCTTCCAAGCTAAGCCGGTAAGCCGTCACGCTATCTCGATGTGCGAGGATTCCACTCCTTGCGCAATAAGCGGGGCGGGAGACTTCGAATGCGGGTGGGAAGCGTTAAGTCGCCGAGCCACGATATCGTGGTTGAGCCACAGGACGGGACCGGAGGGTTCGGACGACTCGCCAAAAATGAGCTGCCCGGTTGCCTTCACAACGAGACCGCTCAGGAGGTCGCTGATCATCAACTTGCTATCCCGATGCATCTGGGTGATCGCGTTGGACGTGCCGATGGTCAAATCGGCCTGTGCCTGGCTGTTTGCCATGGGCCATGCGGAAAAGTCATAGAATGGACGCATGACCTCGCTGGCCTGCATGTCGGTGATCTTCCGGAACACATCCTTCATGGTTAAGCCGTCAGCCAGAAGCTGCTGGCAGGCCTGCCACTGTTCGTCTGCCCATTGACCACCGTTTTCTTTCTTCAACGCAAGCAGCAGCGGTATCAGGGGCAGCTCGATACCCGTGAACACATCGGACGAATTGGTCCGGATTTCGGGACAGTTATAGACAGTTGCCTTGATCCCTGTCGCCCAGGCTTCCTCTGCAATGCCCTCGAGCCGCATCTTCGCGTAACCCTGGGTGTAGTTGGTGTAGGTCTGCCAACGATAGCTTCCGTCAATGAGGACCGCCGATCCGTGGTAACCATAGGCCGTATATCGTATTTGACCGCCCGAAGCCTCCACGCGCTCGCGGATCGCCGCGCTGAAATCAATGAGATGGCGAAAGGTGTTTGCGGAGACTTCGTCAAAATTCTGCAGGATGAGTTTTCCCATGTCACTGTCGAGCAAGGTCTGCGACGACATGTGACGGGTTCCGGTCCCCTTGTAGATTCGATTGGCGACGACCAAGAATACCTTCGCCTTCGGGATGCCCCCGGCCATTGTGTGGGCGAAAAAAACATTGCGGCCAGCGGCGATCATTCCGTCGAGAACGGTCATGACTTTTGAAAGCGACTCCGTAAAACGCGCAGTGGCGATGTCGCGGCATTGCCCGACATAGTCCCAGTCGAGCTTTTCGTGTTCCCAGCTCTCAAGCGTCATCTTTGCCAGGAGATCGGTGGGAGTTGGGCCGCCTGCGGGCGCATCGAGATCGAAACCCGCCATAAGAGGTATGTTGATGATCCTGCCGCCCAGCCGGGCCTCCGCAGAAGACAGTTCCTCGGCGTCGAGCGGCCGCAGCGCGTTGTTCTCGTCGCGGCGCCCGACGGTGATCCCCACAATCTCCATTCCGGCCCGCCTGGCTTCCTCCAGCAAGCCGGTGGCGTATCCGCGGCCGAACAGTTCGCCGAAGAGGACGAAAACATCGCCTTTACGGAAGACCGTGTTCTCGGAAAGACGATTCAGTGCAACCGGATTTTCCATGCTGTCGGCTCTTTGATTCGTGTGTCGTCGAGCAATGCTCATACGAGCTTTCACAAGACATGACCGCACTGGCACAGAATGGAAACTCATTTTCGGTGACCGTTTATTTCAAAACGTGAAGGCGCTTCCTGCAATGCGGCGAAATGCCGAGGCTTTTGGAGATCGGCGCGCCGACACCGAAACGAGTTCGCTGGAAGGCTCGTCCCGCGGATGCTAGCCGTGAACCTCCGCCCAGTGGGGATAAGTCACGTAAGCTGTGAGCGCTCCCTCCCCCTCCGTCGTAATCGTCACCGACTCACCCTTGGGCATATAGACGATCTCGCCCGGACCCGCCGTTACGGTGCCAGCTCCCGTCGAAACTGCAAGCCGGCCTTCCAGAACGATCATGACGTCATCGACCGCCATGGTTTCTGTGAGCGACTGGCCCGGTGCGTACCGGCCGTAGCCGATGGTGATCGGCCCGCCGTTCTTCTCGTCGACCAGGTTTCCCACGAAGATATCGGCATCCTGTCCCGGAGACCTCACCAGGTTCGCGTCGGCGATATTGAATTTCTGGACTTTCATCGCTTTCTCCCGTTTTTCGACAGAGGTAGCGCAGCTGCCAAGGCTGCCAAGGCCGACACCAACACGCAGACAGGCATGTAGACCAGGCGCCCTGCTCCGACACCCGACAGAGACGCTCCATGGAGATCCAGGGACGCGACAACCATGCTCGACACCAACTAAAAGGCGATCGGCAACGATATTCACGCTGCAGCGAGGTGTTTTCTGGTTCATCAGGATGCCGCATGCGGAACCACAGGCAGGATGGCTCGTTTATCGCCGAGATCAGGGAGACCAGACATGCCGAGCGGATCACTCAAAGCACTTCTCGCCGTCCTCGCAGTCGCAGGATATCAGAACCGCGACCGGATCGCCGAAATCCTGAAAGGCGTTGCCGAGCGCCAACGGACGTCGTCGGGTGGAGCGACACCGGGCAGCGCGGCGAATGCAGCCCCTCGATCGGATGGCGGAATCGACGACATTCTTGACAGGTTGCGGAGAGGCGGACTTGGAAGCCTGGTCAGCGGTGGCAGCATCGGGTCGATACTTAACGGTGGATTGAGCGACCTCCTCGACCAATTTCGACAGGCCGGACAGGAGAAGAAAGCCGAGTCTTGGGTCAAGCCCGGGGCGAACGATCCGATCAATAACAGTGAACTGGCTGCAGCGCTGGGACCAGACGTCCTGCGAGACATCGCTACGCGAACCGGCATGTCCGAAGAGGAAATCCTGAAACGTCTCTCAGAGAACCTCCCCAACGCGGTCGACGGCCTCACACCGGACGGAACGGTTCCGCCTGCATCCGCCGCTTAGCCTCTCTCTCACTGACGCCGGTAAGCCCTTTTCGCCATTCTCGTTGATACAGCGGCCACCGCGCGATCACGTGCAACATGCCCCTGATCTGCAGAAGCATGCGACGTCTTGCACGGCCATCGAGGTTCGAGGGCCGGTTCTGACGGATGAAGTGCTCCTCCTGGGAGGCGCGGTTTCAACAAGCCATCGGAGATCGGCCCAAGCGATCGGCAGCGATCAGTTTTCGGCATCGCTTGCATCTGAAATTGCATTATTTGCGCATGGCCCGACGCTATATCCTTGACCAAGGCGGCGACGGGTTCGATGGTTGCGATCATCCGTATTCCTGCCGCATGCGAGGGAGGAATACTTGCGACCGAATATCATATTCATCATGTCGGATGACCATGCCGCGCGGGCGATCTCGGCCTATGGCGCAGGTCTCAACCACACCCCCAATATCGATCGGTTGGCAAGGGAGGGTGTGAGACATGACGCGACCTATGTGACGAACTCGATCTGCACGCCGTCGAGGGCCGCGATCCTGACCGGCACGCATAACCACGTCAATGGCGTCACCACGCTCGTGACGCATATGAACAATCGTCTCCCCAACGTGGCCAAGCTTTTGAAGGCGGCAGGCTACCGCACCGGTATCTTCGGCAAATGGCATCTCGGCGAAGGTCATCTCCACGAGCCGAAGGGGTTCGATGACTGGGCCGTCGTTCCGGGGCAGGGCGATTATTGGGACCCGGCCTTCATCAATCGCGATGGCCGGCAGCGAATTCCGGGTTATGTCACCGATATCATTACCGACAAATCGATCGATTTCATCGAACAGGGCGATGGCCGTCCTTTTTTTCTGATGTGCCACCACAAGGCGCCCCATCGCAATTTCGTGCCCGACAACAAACACAATCATCTCTGGGCCGAGGAAGATCTTCCGCTGCCATCGACGTTCAACGACGATTATTACGGCCGCGCGAAGGCTGCGGCGGCCGCACGCATGCGTGTCCGTTCCGACCTCAACTGGGAGGATCTCGGGTTGGTGCAGCCGGAGGGGCCGGCGGCTTTTGCGGGCGAGCTGATGCTGGACCAGATCCCGGTTCGCCGCGTGCCCGAACTTAAAAGCGGCGAAAGCATCACGGTAGTGTGTGCTGCAACCGGCCGGAATTACACCTTCACCGATCCACAGGCTTTCGCGGAATTCAAATACCAGCGTTATATGAAGCGCTACCTTCGGACGGTTCAGTCGATCGACGACAATGTCGGCCGCCTGCTCGACTACCTCGACGAAAAAGGCCTGACCGAGAACACGCTGGTGATCTACACCTCCGACCAGGGCTTCTTCCTTGGTGAGCACGGCTGGTTCGACAAGCGTTTCATGTACGAGGAAAGTCTGCAGATGCCGTTCCTGGCGCGTTACCCGGCGGCGATCCCGGCCGGGAGGACCAGTCGCGATCTCGCCTGCAACGTCGATTTCGCGCCTACCTTCCTGGACTATGCGGGGGTACGGACGCCTTCCTTCATGCAGGGGCGGTCGATGCGACCCGTGCTGGAGGGGCGGACGCCGGGCGACTGGCAGCAGTTGGTGTACCATCGCTATTGGATGCACAACGATGCCATCCACGGCGCCTGGGCGCATTACGGGGTGCGCGACGCCCGCTATAAGCTTATCTACTGGTACAACGACGATCTGGGACAGCCGGGCGCTCGACCGAACGGCGCCCTGCCGGAATGGGAGTTATTCGACTGCGTGGAAGATCCGCACGAGCTGCGGAACGTTGCCGACGATCCGGCCTATGCGGGCGTTTTCCGCGAGATGCTCGACAAGCTCGACCACTATATGGCCGAGATCGGCGACATTGCCGAGCATCCCAGGCAACCGGCCTAAGGATTGTCTCTTTTGAAGATCCAGTGATGGTCCGGGTGGTTCTTGAACCGCCATTTGCGGATCGGGCCGGCCATGACGTTCAGATAATACATCTCGTAGCCATACGGGGCGCCGCAAGGGTGATGGCCCTTCGGCACCAGCACGAGATCGTGGTCCGAGACGGCCATGGTCTCGTCAAGCGCGCCGTCTTCGGTGAACACCCGCTGGAAGCCGAACCCCTGCGCCGGGTTCAGCCGGTGGTAATAGGTCTCTTCCAGATAGGTCATGTCGGGGAAATTGTCCTCGTCATGCCGGTGCGGCGGATAGGAGGACCAGTTGCCGGCCGGCGTGAACACCTCGGTGACCAGCAGGCTGTCGGCGACGTCCCGCTCTTCCATGGCGATCGGGAAGATGTAGCGGGTATTGGCGTCCTTGCCGCGGGTATTGAGGGAAAGCCCTTCCGGCCCGATCACCGCCGCTTCGCGTCCGGGCTTGGCTGGCGCGGTGCAGACAGCGAGCGTGCATTCGGTGGTCGCTCTGGCGCTCCAGTCGGAACCGGCGGGTACATAGACGCAGTGCGGCGGCTTGCGCTCGAAGACGTTCATCCGGTCGCCAAGCTCGCCGAAAGCCTTGCCTCCTCCAGAGATATCCGCCCTGCCTTCGACCAGCACGAGGATGACTTCCGTATCTCCCGTCTGTTCCGTAGCGCTTTCGCCGGGCTTCAGGCGGTAGAGGCCAAATCCGACATAACCCCAGCCGGCATCCTTCGGCGTCACGTCATGCACCTTGCCGGATGCGCCTTTCGGCTTGCGCAGCAGGTTCGTCATGCGTTGCCCCTCCCCTTGTCGAGGCCGGCGGCTTGCGCCATCGCCTTCAGCGAGGAAAGACCCATGCTCTGGTATTCGAAGGGATTGCGCACGTCCGGGTCCTGTTCGGCCTCGATCACCAGCCAGCCTTCATAACCATGGTCGGCAGCGATCTTCAGCACCGGCGGAAAACTCACGCCGCCTTCCTTGTCGCCCGGGACGGTAAAGACGCCGCGGCGGACGCCTTCGAGAAAGGAAAGGCCTTCGTTGCGCACCTGCGCGGCGATATCGGGCCGCACGTTCTTGGCGTGGATATGCCCGACGCGGGCCATGTGGTTTTCCGCGGCGCGCTCGGGATCTCCACCGCCGAACAGGCAATGGCCGGTATCGAGCAGGAGTTTCGCATGCGGGCCGGTATGGGCCATCAGCCTGTCGATCTCGGCTTCGCTCTCGACGATCGTGCCCATGTGGTGGTGATAGACGAGGCTGATGCCCTGCCCGGCCGCAAATTCCGCCAGCGCCTCGACACCGGCGCCGAAGGATTTCCAGTCGCTGTCAGGGAGCTTCGGACGGTCGTTGACGGCCTTGCCGTCGTCGCCGTGGATGGCATTCGACGTCTCGCAGACGATGATGACTTTCGAACCCATCGCCTTGAGGAGATCGAGCGCCGGCTGCATCGCCTTTTTCTCGTCCTCAATCGAGTTGACGAGCAGGTTCAGCGAATGCCAGCCGGAAACGTAACGCAACCCGCGAGGCTCCAGTACCGCCTTGAGCGCTGCCGGCTCCTGCGGAAACTTGTGGCCCTTCTCGATGCCGTCGAAACCGATCTTCGCGGTCTCGTCGAGGCACTGGTCGAGGCTGATATGAGCGCCGAGCGAGCGGTCGTCATCGTTCGACCAGGCGATGGGATTGGTGCCGTAGAGGATCATGTCAGCGTCTTTCCTTGAGTGCCGCTTCGTAGGCGGCGCGAGCTTGTGTGACTTCGGCGCGGTCCGAAACCTCCGGCACCGCGACGTCCCACCAGTAGCCCCCGCCTTCCGGCGTCGGGTAGGGATCGGTGTCGATGACGATCACGGTTGCGACTTTGGCTTCCCGCGCGCCGTTCAATGCCGCTTCGAGGTCCGCAATCGAGGAGACCTTGCGGGCATCGGCACCCATTGCGGCGGCATGGGCGGCGAAATCGATCTGCATCGGGTTCGCCTGGTTGGTATGCGCATAGAGATTGTTGAACTGCTCGCCGCCGGTCTCCATCTGCAGCCGGTTGATGCAGCCGTAACCGCGGTTGTCGGTGATCACGACGGTGATCTTGACGCCCATCGCGACGGCAGTCGCAAGCTCCGAATTCATCATCATGTAGGAGCCGTCGCCGACCATGACGATCACGTCGCGATCGGGCTCCGCCATCTTGATGCCGAGCCCGCCGGCGATCTCGTAGCCCATGCAGGAGAAGCCGTATTCCATGTGGTAGGAGAGCGGCCTGCCCGCCTTCCAGAGTTGGTGCAGTTCACCCGGCATGGTGCCGGCCGCGCACATGACGACGGTATTGTCGTGCGAGGCCCGTTGGACCGCGCCGATCACCTGCATGTCGGTCGGCAGCAGATTGCCGTCCTTGGGGGCAGCGGTGACCGCATCCGCCTTGGCGAACCAGTCATCCTTGAGGCCGGCATCCACTCCCTGGAAACGATGATCGCCGAGCGCCGCGCCGATCAGCTCCAGCCCCACCTTCGCGTCCGAGACGAGCGGGATCGCTTCGTGCTTGGCACTGTCATAGGGCTGCACATTGAGCGACAGGATACGGCGCGTGGGATTCTTAAAGAGCGCCCAGGAGCCGGTGGTGAAATCCTGGAACCGGGTGCCGACGCCAATCACCAGATCGGCGTTTTCGCAAACCGTATTGGCGCTCGAAGCGCCCGTCACGCCGACCGGGCCGAAATTGGATGCATGGTCCCAGGGCAGCACCGACTTGCCGGCCTGCGTCTCGACGACCGGGATATTGTGCCGGCTCGCAAATGCCGCGAGCGTCCCGGTCGCGCCCGAAAAATGCACGCCGCCGCCAGCGACGATGACCGGGTTCTTTGCGGCCCTGATCGCCTCGACCGCACGCTCAAGCTCGTTCTCATCCGGCCGTGGCCGACGCCAATGCCACGTCCTCGGCTCGAAGAAGCTCTCCGGATAATCATAGGCCTCGGCCTGGGTGTCCTGGCAGAAGGCCAATGTCACCGGTCCGCAATCGGCCGGGTCCGTCAACGTCCGCATGGCGCGCGGCAGCGCGGTCAGAAGGTGTTCCGGCCGGCTGATGCGGTCGAAATAGCGGCTGACCGGCCGGAAGCAGTCGTTGACGCTTGCAAGACCGTCGCCGAAATCCTCGATCTGCTGCAGGACCGGATCCGGACCACGATTGGCAAAGACGTCGCCCGGAATGAAAAGCACCGGCAGGCGGTTCACATGCGCCAAGGCCGCCGCCGTCACCATGTTGAGCGCGCCCGGTCCGATCGAGGAGGTCACCGCCATCGCCCGGCTGCGGCGCAGCTGTTTGGAATAGGCGATCGCCGCATGCGCCATCGACTGCTCGTTCTGGCCGCGATAGGTCGGCAGGTCCGGCCGGATACCAGCCAACGCCTCGCCCATGCCGGCGACATTGCCGTGCCCGAAGATCGCCCAGACGCCGGCGATGAAGGGCACACCTTCCTCCGTCATCTGGTTTGCGAGATAGCGCACCATCGCCTGCGCGGCGGTCAGTCTCACTCTTGTCATTGGCCGTTTCCTCCTCCGCTGCCGGCTCTTGCGCGTGCCGTGTCCCAGGCCGTGCAGAGTTCGCGGTATTTACGCACCATGTCGGCCACCGCCTCGTCGTCGCCGATCGCGCCGGCAAACCAGCGCCGCGCCGCATCGCCAAAAATTGTCCGGCCGACGGCAAAACCCTTCACAAGGTCGAAGCGCGCCGCGGTGGCAAAGCTTTCCTCCAGCTCCGCCATCGGCGCATCGAGCCCGAGCACGACGATACCGCGCACATAGGGATCGTGCTTCTTGATCGCGGCGCAGGCATTCGCCCAGGCGGCCTCGCTCTTCATCGGTTCGAGCTTCCACCAATCGGGATAGACGCCGATCTCGTAAAAACGCTCGATGATATCGGCAACAGTTCGATCGTTGACCGGTCCGACCTTGGAGGGGATCACCTCCAGCAGCATTTCCAGCCGGTTGCGGCGGGTGGCGGCAAACAGGCGCTGGATCACCTCTTCCTGTTTCTCCCGCATCTCGGCCGGATCATCGGGATGGTAGAAGCAGAGAACCTTGGCGACATTCTCGACCGGCCATTCGGTGATGCCACCGAAGTCGGGACCAAGTTCTGGTTCCAGGGTAAGCGGGCGCGAGCCCGGCCATTCCACCGGCCGGCCGATCCACAACCCCGTGCCCGTCGCCTTGTGAAGCGTCTCGCGGCCAAGCCGCCCGTCGCAAAGAATGCCGTAACCGTGTCTGCCATCCGAAACGTCGAGCGCGGCCTTCAGGCAGAGCGCCTTGAACTCGTCGATCCGCTCCGAACTCTGGCCGGCCTCATCGGCAATGGCTTCGAGCTGCATGCGGTGATCGAAGGCAAAGACCCGCAATTGTGGCCACTCGCCGGTCCGGTTGGTGGACCAATGAACCTGCTCCAGCGCCCCGTCCTTGCGCAACGCCCTGTCCCGGATACCGGTGCGAAAGAAATATTGCAGCTCTTCCCAGCTCGGATAGGCCGGCGTACAACCGTGACGCGAGACGGCGAATGCGCCGCAGGCGTTGGCGTATTTCAGCGCTGTCGGCCAGTCCTCCCCGGTAAGCCAGCCCTTCAGCAGGCCCGCCATGAAGCCGTCGCCGGCGCCGAGCACGTTGAAGACCTCGATCGGAAAACCCTGCCCCGTCTGGCCCTTGTCGAGGCTATCGGGAATAGCGCCTTCGAAAACGACGGCGCCCATCGGGCCGCGCTTGCAGACCAGCGTCGCCTTGGAAACGGAGCGAACCGCTCTCAGCGCCTCGAGCGTGTCGGTCGAACCGCCGGCGATATGAAATTCCTCTTCGGTCCCGACCAACAGATCGAACAGGTGCAGGCTCGATTGCAGCTTGGCAGTCACTTTGCCGGACTCGATGAAGCGGCTTTCGCCTGCCTCATGGCCCGCAAGGCCCCAGAGGTTCGGGCGATAGTCGATGTCGAGGGCCGTGCGGGCGCCATTCTCGCGGGCGAGCCGCAACGCCTTCAAGACGGCAGCCTCGGTGTTCGGATGGGAAAGATGGGTGCCCGTGGCGCAGACGCAGCCGGCCTCCGCAATAAAGCCGGGATCGATATCGTCTTCGCAAAGCGCCATGTCGGCGCAGTTCTCGCGATAGAAGATCAGCGGAAACTGGTGCTGGTCGCGGATGCCGAGCAAAACGAGCGCCGTCAGGCGCTCCGGATCGGTCTTGACGCCCCGCACGTCGACCTTCTCGCGGATCAGCTGCTCGCGAATGAACCGGCCCATATGCTCGGCGCCGACGCGGGTGATCAGCGCCGATTTCAGCCCGAGCCTTGCCGCACCGGCGGCGATGTTCGTCGGCGAGCCGCCGATATATTTGTTGAAGGACGCCATGTCCTCCAGACGCCCGCCGACCTGCACGCCGTAAAGATCGACGGACGAACGGCCGATCGTGATGAGATCCAGTGACGTCAAGACTTCCTCCCTCGCGGCTGGGCTTTATGCCCGTCGATACCGCCCGGATCCGGCCGATCCTCCCCGGCCGCCTCCAATCAGAAATGAACTATAAATTCTATTTTCTAGCTTTTCAACATAAACATTCACTCAGACCGTTTTGTGCCCACCGCCACCGACAGCACGATGGCCAAACAGAGCGTCGCCGACAGCGAGCGGAACGCCCCGAAATCAACCTCCGAGACGGAAAGTGTGATCGTTTCGAACTTCCGCAAGGGGCTGACGATCGTATCGGTCAGGGCAACAACCGGGATGCCCCGAGCGCTCACCGCCTCGACCATATCGACCGTCTCTGCCGAATAGGGAGAAAAGGTGACCGCCAGCAGCACGTCGCCGGTCCGGATGGCATTGTGGTTGTCGAGCCCCCCGACGCCGGAATGCAGCATGGCCGGTACGTTCATCTTCTCGAATGCATACGAGATGTAGCTCGCGACCGGAAAGGAGCGCCTGAGGCCTATGATGTGGATCATTTGCGCCTTCGCCAGCGCCTCGACGGCATCGTCCAGGGTCTTCGGATCGATCGTCTTCAGGAGGTTTTCGAGCGAAGCGCGGCCAGCATCGACGAACTCGCCCAGCAGCGCTGACGCGCTGCCCTCGGCCTTTTCCCGCAGATGTTTCAGCCGCGTCGAATAGTCCGGCCAGCCGCCGGCGTAGGACTCGCGAAACAGCCGCTGCATTTCGGAGAACCCGGAAAAACCGAGGATCCGGCAGAAGCGCATGAAGGCCGAAGGCTGCACGCCGGCCCCTTCCGCCATCTCGGCCACCGTAGATACCGCAATCCGGTCCTTGTTCGCCGCAACATAGTCGGCGCATTGCCGCAGCCGCTTCGGCAGGCTTTCCGAAACGTCGATCAGCCGTTCTTCGAATTGCTTGATGCTGGCCGGCGCCCTGTCCTCCATTCGGTCCTTCCGTTCTCCTTGACATGGATGAAATCACAAACTAGCAAAATAGAACATATATTCCAAATTTCAATTTGGACAGTCTGAAACGCAGCAGGGAAAACGGCTGCGTCGCCCGCGCAGGCGGGTCTGGCTGAAACAGCGGACAATGTCACGGGAGGACATCATGGTCACGAAATTGGCGCTTCTCGGCGCAGGCCGGATCGGCAAGGTACATGCGCGCGCCATCGCGCAGGACAAGCGAGCAAAACTCGTCGCGGTGGTGGATGCCATGACCGACGCGGCGCAAGCAATTGCCGACAGCACCGGCTGCAAGGTCAGCACGATCGACGCGGTCGAGGCCGATCGCGATATCGACGCCGTCATCATCTGCACGCCGACCAATACCCATGCGGACCTGATCGAACGCTTCGCCAAGGCCGGCAAGGCAATCTTCTGTGAAAAGCCGATCGACCTCGACGTAGACCGCGCCAAAGCCTGCGTCGAGACGGTTCGCAGGACCGGCGCCAAGGTAATGCTCGGCTTCAACCGCCGCTTCGATCCGCATTTCCGCGCCGTGCGACAGGCGATCGACGACGGCAGGATCGGCAAGGTGGAGATGGTGACCATCACCAGCCGTGACCCCGGCCCGCCGCCGGCGGAATACATCAAGGTGTCCGGAGGCATTTTCCGCGACATGACGATCCACGACTTCGACATGGCGCGTTTCCTGCTCGGCGAGGAAATCCACAGCGTTATGGCGTCCGGCGCCGTGCTGGTCGATCCGAAAATCGGCGAGCTTGGCGACTATGACAGCGCAAGCCTCATCCTGACCACGAAAAGCGGCAGGCAGGCGATCATCTCCAACTCCCGCCGGGCAAGCTACGGTTACGACCAGCGCATCGAGGTGCACGGATCGCTCGGCTCCGTCGCCGCCGAAAACCAGCGGCCGGTCTCGATCGAGATCGCCAACAAGGACGGCTATACCCGCCCTCCGCTGCACGACTTCTTCATGACGCGTTATACCGAGGCTTACGCAGCGGAAATTTCCGCCTTCATCGACAGCCTCGAAAGCGGCTCGGCCCCCTCGCCTTCCGCCGAAGACGGTGTGATCGCGCTGATGCTGGCCGACGCAGCCGTGCGGGCCGCCAAGGAAGGCAAGTCGATCGTCATCGGCGAATAAAGTCCAAGGCATCCGGTGTCGGACCCAGATGCTTGGCTGGAAGACGGGACCGCTCCCACCATAACGGCGACGCGGCTTTTCGACGAAAGGCCGCGTCAAGATTGTCTTGCGTCGGAGCCCCGTGAGCATGCATGATGGACGAAGTTCATCGCATCAGGGAGATGAGGCACCTCTTCGGCCACGGATCGTGCGCGCAGATATCCAAATCGCCTGCACGAACTATGCGAGACATCGTCTGCTCGTATCGGCGCTTCAAAAACCCAGCTCAAATCGAAAGAAATTCTGTTGAAAGCCAAGTTGGGCTTGAAAGATGTGGCTCTGGATGCCGGTGTCTCGCTCAGTACCGCGTCCCATGTTCTCAACGGAACCGCGCCGATATCCATAGAGGTTCGGGAGCGGGTGCTCAATTCCGCGCAAAGGCTGGGATATCTGGAAAAGCGTCGAAGCCGGGCGACGATCGCCACGCTTCGCACGATCCTCCTGGCGATCACCAGCGATGCGGCGCCTCACAGCGACGTCAATCTCGTCAGCTGGACGATGCTCAACAGCCTGCGCCAGGAATGCGAGCGGCTCAGCATTCGGATCGTGCCTTTCGTCAGCGCCGGCACCCGGATCGACGCGGGCGAGGTGCGCCGCATGGCGCAGGCCGAAAACGTCGACGGCATCGTCATCCTCAACGACGATCAGCCGGAGCTGATCCGCGCCCTTGCGGCAGGGCGGGCGCCGCTCGTCATCCTCAACGGCGAGGACCCTTCGATGTTGGTCGATACGGTCACCGGGGAAAACCGCTTCGGCGCCCGCCAGGGAACCGAACACCTGCTTTCGCTCGGCCATCGCCGCATCCTGCATCTGACCTGGAAGGGCAGGACCACTATCCGCCGCCGGTATGACGGCTACGCCGATGCGCATCTCGCAGCCGGCCTTGCCGTATTGCCGGAGATGATCGTCGAGGCGGAGGGATACGAGCCCCACCAGGGCGAGCAGGCGGTCCGCCAGCTGCTTTCCGAAGATAGCCGCCTGCGCGGCGCGACCGCGATCTTCTGCGCCGCCGATAACCTGGCGCTCGGCTGCCTGAGGGCGCTTGCGGCATTCGGCATCCGTGTGCCGGAAGACATGTCCGTGCTCGGCTTCGACGATATCGTGCCCGGGGAATTCAGCACGCCTCCGCTGTCGACGGTCCAGTTGCCGACCGACCGGCTGGGGGCGGCTGCAATCAGCCTTCTGGAACAGCGGCTCGTCGCCAACGACCCGCTGCGGCCGGCCTACCGGCTGGAGCTCGGCTGCAAGCTGGTTCTGCGGGGCAGCGTCGCGCCGCCCCGCAGGTGAACCTCACTTCATTCCCGTGCCGGCAATGCCGGTGGTGATGTATTTCTGCAGGAACAGGAAGACGACCGTGACTGGCGCCAGGCTCAGGAAGGTCATGGCGAGGATGTAGTTCCACTGCACGGAGAATTCCCCCTGGAAGGCGTTGAGCCCGACCTGCAGGGTGAAGTTTTCGCGGCTGCTGAGCACGATCAGCGGCCAGAGGAAGTCGTTCCACCGCCACAGGACGGAAAAGATCGCCAGCACCGCGAGGGCCGGCGCCGTCAGCGGCAGGACGATGCGCCAGAATATCCGGAACTCGCTTGCCGCGTCGACACGCGCCGCCTCGATGAGTTCGTCGGGAATGGTGAGCATGTACTGGCGCAGCAGGAAGACGCCGGTCGGCGAGGCGATTGTCGGGATGATGATGCCCCAGAGACTGTCCACCAGGCCCACCCCGACGACGACCAGATAGGCCGGCACCATGACCACCGTCAGGGGGATCATGAGCGTCGAGATGATCAGCACGAAAATGGCCTTCTCGCCCCGAAACCGGTATTTCGACAACGCGAAAGCGGCAAGCGCGTTGACGACGAGCGTCAGCAGCGTCGCGACGAAGGTGACGAAGACAGAATTCTTCAGGAAGGTGAGGAAGTCGAACCGGGTGAGCGGATCGGTATAGTTCTCGGTCGCGATGGTGAGCCGCTGGACCGGCGACATCGTCTTGACGTCGACGCTGACCGGCGGTCCGGGATTGCTCGGATCGACCATCTGGGCCTTCAGCCCGATGCGCCGGACCATCGCCATCTCGCGCGACTGGCCATCGACATCGACGGTCCAGAGGCTGAGTGGTGCGTCGAAGCCGGGGACGGTCTGCTGGACCGCTGCACGCGGCAGCAGCGTCGGCGGAAAGCGGGTGATCTCGGCAGCCGGCTTGAACGAGGACAACCCCGCCCAGACCACCGGAATGAGCACGGCAATCGTGCCCAGGATCAGCCAGGCCCAGGAGAGAACGTCGGTGACGCCGATCCGGCCCGGCCGGCGGGTGCGTCTCAGGAATGCGATGGGTGAGAGGCCTTGCGACATGGTCAGGACTCCATCTTGCGGCCAAGCCGCAGCTGTATGAGCGTCAGGGCGAGCAGCACGAGACCCATCAGCACCGATGCCGCCGAGGCGAGGCCGAAAAGACGCAGGTCGCTGCCGAAAGCCATCTGGTAGATGTACTGGACGATAAAGCTGTTTGCGGTGCCGGGCCCGCCGCCATTGGTCAGCACCCAGGCTTCGTCGAAGATCTGAACCGAACGGATCATCAGGAGGATCAGCACGACGAGCAGGTTCGGCCCGAGAAGCGGAAGGGTGATCCGGAAAAGCGTGCGCCGGGGCGATGCCGCGTCGATCGAGGCGGCTTCGTAGAGATCCTTCGGAATGGCCTGCAGGCCGGCCAGAAGGATCAGCGTATAAAAGCCCATGTGGAACCAGACCGAAACGACGACCACGAAGAATCGCGACCAGCCGACGTCCAGCAGGAAGATTTCCGGCGGTACGCCGAGCATCTGCAGGAAGGCGTTGAGCAGGCCGTTGCGATCCAGGAACCATTTCCAGATCAGGCCGATGACGACCGGCGACAGCAGGACGGGATAAAAGAACATGGCTCGGAAGAAACCGCGCGCGGCGATCGCGCGGTTGAGGATGAGAGCCGTCACCAATGCCGCCAGCAGGGTCGCGGCAACGTTGAAACCGACGAACCAGAGCGTATTCCAGACCGCCGTCCAGAACAGGGATTCGCGGCAGCTCCCCGGACGAAGGTAGTCTTCGCACTGCAGGAGCTGGCGGAAATTGTCGAAGCCGACGAAAGGCCGCTCCGACACGAAAAGGCCGGTGCCGCCGGTAAAGGCGTAACCAACCGCGATGGCGATCGGCAGGAAAGTGAAGATGCCGAAAAGGATGAGATTCGGCGCGAGGAACAGATAGGGCATCCGCTTCCTGCCCATCAGCCGCTCGAACCCGTTGATGGGCGCCTCGACGACGCCCATGACGAAGTCGAGGGCGCGGCCGCCGAGATCGGTCGCCTTAGGCGTGCTCATGGGCGTCACTCCGTTGGCTAACGGTCTGCGGCAAAGCCAGGCCGCTGTCGGGATCGAAGACGTGCACCCGGCCGGATAGCGGCGCAATCCGCAGAACGTCGCCGTGACGCGGCGCGAAATGGCCGGTCTGGTGAACGATGATCTGCTCGTCCCGCCCCTCGAGCGTCCCGTAGACATAGGTCTCGGTCCCGAGGCTCTCGTGATACTGGACGACGAACGGCAGCCCTTCATCGCCGACCGCGAAATGCGCGGGCCTTATGCCGACAAGCACGGCCTGGCCTGGTTTCGCCGCGGCGGGATCGATTGACGCAGTGAGCGGCGCGCCGTAGCCGACATCGACCGTCACGCCGGCCTCGCCGACCGCAGTCACCTTGCCCTTCAGCATGTTCATCCGCGGCGAGCCCAGGAAGCCCGCCACGAAGAGGTTCCGCGGGTTGTCGAAGAGTTCGAGCGGCGTTCCGACCTGCTCGATCCGGCCGCCGTTCAGCACGACGATCTCGTCGGCCATGGTCATCGCCTCCACCTGGTCGTGGGTGACGTAGATCATCGTCGTTCTCAGCTGGCGATGCAGCCTTGTGATTTCCGCCCTTGTCTGCACCCGCAGCGCCGCGTCGAGGTTCGAGAGCGGCTCGTCGAAGAGGAAGATATCGGGGTTGCGCACGATGGCGCGTCCGATCGCGACCCGCTGCCGCTGGCCGCCGGAAAGTTGCCGCGGCTTGCGATCCAGATAGGGCTCGATGGCAAGCATGCGGGCCGCCTCCCCGATCCGGGTCTCGATCTCGCCGCGTTTGAATTTCAGGTTCTCGAGCCCGAACGCGAGGTTCTTGCGCACGCTCATATGGGGATAGAGCGCATAGGACTGGAAGACCATGGCGATCTTCCGTTCCGCCGGAGAAAGCTGGACGACGTCGCGCCCGCCGATCTCGATGCCGCCGGCGCTGATGTCCTCCAGCCCCGCGATGATCCTCAGAAGGGTCGACTTGCCGCAGCCGGACGGACCGACGAACACGACGAACTTGCCGTCGTCGATCGTCAGGTCGATGCCGTGCAGGACGGTCAGCGCGCCGAACGCCTTGGTGACATTTATAAGTTTCAGATTTCCCATTCCCTGCTCCCGTCAGGTTCAGTCACTTTATGGACGACGCTTTCGACGTTCCAGCCTTCCGGTATCGGTTGCGGCCTCTCGAAATGCGTCTCCTCGATCGCAATCCCCTCTATGCCGGCGGTAAAAAGCGCCGGCATGCCCCCCGGGTAGTCGACAAGACCGACCACCCGTCCGTCCGCGCCCTTCGTCCATGCATTCGCCCGGCCGGCAGCGTCCGCGCTCGGTGCGATATCCGCATGGGTCGGCCTCAGATCATAACGAAGTCCGGTGCCGAGCAGGCCTTTTCGCTGCCGCAGTCGCAGCCGCGAAAGCCTGGTGCCGTGAATTTTCGCAGCGGACGTCGAAACGAGTGCGATCGCCCCGTCCATTTGGCCACTCAGGTCCTCGACGACGAGGTTTCGAACGGCACCGGCCCGGCGGGTGGGGATGCGATCCACCACCGTCACCGTCAGCGCCTCGCCCGATCCCCAGAAACCATCGAGCGTCTCGTGGCAATCGACCTCTATCCGGGAGAAGCGGATATCGGTCATATGCCCGCCGTCGCGCGAAAACAGCCCCAGCCCCCGGTTTGAATCGTGGACGCTGCAGTCCTCGAAGACGACGTCGGTGAAATCGCCGTAGGATTCCGTGCCGATCTTCAGCGCGCAGCTGTTGCTTTCCACCAGGCAGCGGCGCACGAGCACGTTTTCGCATTGCCCGATCGCTTGGCCGTCCGGTCCGGCGCTGGTCTTCAGGCAGATGCCGTCATCGGCCGTCGATATGACGCAGTCCTCCACAACCGCGTGTCGGCAGGCGTCGAGCACGAGGCCGTCGGTATTCGGCAGGCGCCGGTTGTTCGATACCTTCACGCCGCCGACATAGACGTCGTCGCAATTGACGAGATGCAGCGTCCACATGGGTGAATCGACGACTTCCAGCCTCTCGATGCGGACGCCGCGGCAGGATTCGAAGACCACCACCCGCGGGCGGAACTCCGCCGGGACAAAGGTGCCCATCGCCTCGTCGTTGCCGGCGATGAAATGTCCGCCGCCCGCCTCGATCCGTCCTGGGCCGGTCAAGGCTATGTCCGTCGCGTTTCCTGCGACGATCATGGCACGGTTCGACTTCTCGGCGACAACCGAAACCGATGTCTCTTCGTAAGCTCCGTAGTCGGCCGCCGGACGCAGGATCGCGCCCACCGCCAGATGAAGCTCGACGCCGGATCGCAGCCTTAGGCCGCGGGTATTGTGGATGCCTTCGGTGAGTTCCACACAGCCGCCGCCACGCGCGGCCATCTGGTCGATCGCCGCCTGAATGCGCACCGTCTCGTCCTCCTGCACGGGCTCGACGAGAAGAGACGGGAACCTGTTCATGCGCCCTCCTCGCCCTCGAGCAGGACTTCCGTCAGAAGCAGCATCGTCAATGCCTGCCCATAGGGGGTCGGCAGGTTGGGGATGCGACGATAGAAATCCAGATCGTGCCCCATCGGCGTGCCATCCGAAACGCCCTGGACGACGCCCTCGTCATCGACCTGGGAGAGCACCGCCGCCAGCGCCCGCTCCGCATGCACCCGGTCGGACGCATCGAGGATGCCCGCGTCGATGCCGCGCAGGATGCCGTAGGCGATCCCGGCCGTCGCCGATGTTTCAAGGGGAGACGTCGGGTCGTCGAGCAGCGTATGGAACATGCCGTCCGGCCGTTGCAGTCGCTTCAACGAGCGCACCTGACTCGCAAGCACATTCGACAGGAAACGCTTGTCCTTTTCCTTAAGGTCGGGAACGAGCTCGAACAGTTCGGGAATGGCAACCGTGATCCAGGCGTTGCCCCGCGCCCAGAAGGCCTTGGCGAAATTGTGCCGGCCGTTGAATGTCCAGCCGTGATACCACAGGCCCGTGACCGGGTCGGACAGATAACGGGCATGCACCATGAACTGGTAGACGGCCTCGTCGATCCAGTCGCGACGCCCGCAGGCGACACCCGCGCGTGCCAGAAACAGGCCGGCCATGAACAGCGTATCGTCCCAGAGCTCGCCATCGTTCAGCCGCTCCTTGACGACGTGCTGAAAACCGCCGTCCTCGGTCTTCGGAAGCCGGTGGACGAGCCAGTCCGCCCAATCCTCGACAAGCGCGCGGAAATCCGGCCGGTCGACATGGTCAATGAGGATGGCGAGCGGCAGCATGGGCGCCGTGCTGTTGATCTGCCGCGGCGGCAGGCCCCGGCCGATTTGCCGGCCGTACCAGGCGACGAGATCGTCGACGGCCTTCCGGTCGCCGGCGGCAAGCGCTCGGCGCAGGAAGCCGTAAAGGCCGACGCCGACTTCCCAGTCCCATTCGTCGAACTGGATGCCGCCGTCCGCATCGGCACCGGCAAGGCCTTCCTTGATGCCCTTGAGGCGGCTGAACGCAACCGCGACCTGATCGATCGTCTCCTGCAGGGCCGGTTTGTTGAGGGTCATCGAATCCATCGGTCGGAATGTCCTTTATGCATAGAATGGATGATCGCTGTCGCCGGCGGCCGTGCTGTCATAGGTCAGGATCGGCACGGGCTGATCGTGGATGAAGGGTCGCGGTTGTCCGCTGACGGTGAATTCGCCGGCATAGGAGAGAGCCAATGTTTCGCGGCCCGGCGGAGAAAGGCTCAGCACCTTGCGATCGGTGTCGAACGAGATGGAGGTGGCAAGGATACGTTCGGCGAAACGACGGAAAGCCGCTTCGTCGCCCGCACCCACCACGGCCGCCCAGCCGGTGAGCGCACCTTCGGAGCGTGCCTCGCGCCCGGCGGTCGCGCCCTCGGCGACGAGGTCAAGTCCGTTCGTCGCATGGAGCGCCGCAAAACCCCGACCCGAGCGGGTGAGCAGCCAGTTCCCGTGCATGACGACCTCGTCGAGACCGTCGCGTCCGAGATAGGCATGGGTCCAGGCATGGCGCGTGCCTTCGGTGTCGGCGATCAGCATGGCGACGTCGCGATATTGCATGACGCGGGGGAGAACGCCGTTGCCGGCCCAATAGGAGGGGCGTTGCGTGCCCCAGGGGTCGTCCTCGCCGGGATGATTGACCCAGAGCCTCGCCATCGGGTGGCCGGCAAGCCGGATATCGAGCACGTGCTGCTGGTGGCCCCGCCGGCCAGTCTTGTGATCAATGACCGTAGAGAGCTGCGAAGCTTGCGTCTTGAAAAGCACGAGCTTGCCGCTTTCGAGCCCCTGGGCATAACGCGCTTCGATCGAGCGTCCCTGCACCAGCTGGGCATAGTCCGGCAGGTCGGCCGGCGGGGTGTAGGAGCCGGCGCAGAACATCGGCAGGGAGGCGACGCCGCCGTTCAGCCAGCCGCTGCCGAATGCCACGCGGGCGAATGGAGCAAGTTCCGTGAGAGGCCCGGCCCGCAGTTCCTTGTCGTAGGCGCGCCCCTGCGAGCCGGCCGGGACACCCGCCAGCGTGTGCAGCGCGATCATCCGGAAGATCAGATCCAGCTGATGCCGGGCGCGCGGGGCGATATCGTCCCCGCCCCAGCGTTCGAGGGCGAGCAGGCCGATGAAATCCACCGGATAATAGGCCGCGGAATTCCATTCGGCGAGGCCGTGGGCCTCGACACTGTCGAACCAGCGGCGAAGCCGGCCTTCCGCCAGCTGCGCCTGCTCGCGACCGGTCCTGCCCGAGGCGGAGAACACGGTATCCGGCATCAATCCGCCGGCGATCAGCTGGCTCGTGTGGAAGCACAGGACATGGTTCTCGCTCCAGAACCACATGACGTCGTTGCCTGGCTCGTCCACCCAATAGCGGTAGCCGGCGACCGAGGCCCGGATGTTTGCCGCCGTCTCCGGTGACAGGACATGCTCATATTCCCCGAGGAGCCAAAGCAGCGGCACCATCACGAAATCCGAGCAATCCTCCCGCCGGTCGATGATCTCGAGCGTGGCGGCTATGATCCTGTCCATCGCCTCGCGGTCGACCTCGCCTGATGCAGCCATGGCAAGGACGCGGCCGATCCGCTCGGCACCGAAACGGGCGCTGAAGGCCAGCGCCTCGCGTTTGCGTTCGGCAAGCGTCGCGGCGGCCTGAGGCAGGTCGAGGCCACTCATGAAGGCGGCGTCTATATGGCGGGCCACGGTTGCGGCGCCGGAACCGATCTTCAGCCGGATGCCGTGATATCCGTCCGGCAGGCCTTTGATCGCGGGAGCGACAAGCAGTGTCTCGCCGGCACCCAGGATCAGGTCCGCCCTCGCCAGCACGGCTCGGTCATGGCCATGGTTGTAGACCTCGATGCCGACGGGCAGATCGGCCCCAGGCGGGGTGTCGAAGAGGATTTCCAGCGGGCGGTCGACAAAAACGTCGGCGGCTGGACGGATGGCGCGGGCAAGGAGCTCGAGCCGCCGGACTTCCTGCCGGTCCAGCGCGGTGGGCAGGGCGATGTCCAGCGGTTGGGTATCGACTAGTTCCAGCTCGAAGAACCAGATCGTGTCCCGCTCCGCAAGGTCGTCGGTCAAGAGAAGGATGTCGTTGTCGCCGGCCTTCAGCGCCAGGACGATATCGGTCTCGCTTTCGACGTTACGCCGGAAGGGCTCGAACCGCACCTGTTCCTCGCCATTCACCCAGATCCGCACGCCGCCGCAGGTTCTCAGCCGCATCGGGACGTCGCGGGCAGCCTCGGCGCGGAAACTGCCGCGCAGCCAGCGGCTGACATGGGTCGGCACGTGCCAGAAGCCGGTGAACTCGACGCGGCGGTTCGGCCCGGGCAGGTTGAGGGACGCCGGTTTCCAGTCATGCTCGGCACGGATTTCCCGTCCGATCATCTGTGCCTGGAAGGCCTTCCTGCAAGGCAGGTCGCCGACATCGACGAAACCGTTGATGAAGCGGTAGTTGACGCGATCCTCCGCCGGCGCCGGTTCACCTGGAAAATAGACCTGGCGCAAATCCGAGACGACCCACGCCGTGAAGGTTTCGCCGGGGGCGACGTGATAGCTGGCACCGCCCGGACGGCCTGCGGCTGCAGGTGAATGCTCCATGACTGCCTCCCTCAGATCATGAAAATATTTTCATAGAATAAAAGTCGCTGCATCAGCTTCGTGAGCTGTTTCGAATTTAGGGCGACAAGACAGCTTGACGTTTGGATTGTCAAGCTTCAAAAAGGAGAAATTCGAAGGAAAGTCCGAAAGGAAACCTTCCGAATTGTGAAAATATTTTCATTGGGAGGATGGAAAATGCAGAGACTTCTATCAGGGATAAGTGCGTTCGTATTCTCGGCCTTCGCCCTTTCGGGCGCGGCCATGGCGGACACCAAGACCATTACTTTCCTGTTCACCGACGACGACCAGGGTTATGTCGAGCGCATGGCCGCCTTGAGCAAGGAATTCGAGGCGTCACATCCCGACGTCAAGGTCAATTTCGTGTCGTCCGGCTATGACGCGGTGGTGAAGCAGCTGCCGGTGCAGCTGGCGGCAGGCAAGGGGCCGGACCTCGCCAAGATCACCGACTGGCAGCTCGCGCCCTATTATCTCGACATGCGTTCCTACATGACGGACCCGGACACTTTCGCCAAGCTGCACGGGGAGAGCCTCAACCAGCTCCGCCTGCCCAACATCAACGACCCGAAATCGATCAACGGCTATGTCGCGTCCCAGACGCTGAACCTTCCGTTCGTCAACAAGACCCTGTTCGAGCAGGCCGGCGAACCGCTGCCCGGTCCGAAGGCGACGTTCAAGGAGATCGTCGAAGCCTCGGCCCGCGTCGCAAAGGCGACGGGCGCGCAGATCCCCTTCACCATGGACCGATCGGGCCACCGCTTCTCCGGCGGCGCCTATTCCTACGGCTCGGTCTATCTGAAGGACGGCAAGTTCAGCTTCCCCGACGCGGCCGCCCGCAAATATATCGCCGACCTCTATTCCTGGACCCAGAACGGCAGTTTCCCCAAGGAAATGTGGGGGGCCGCCGGCGGTTCGCAGTACAAGAACATGGGCGATGAATTCGTCAACGGCAATGTCGTCACCTACCTTGCCGGCAACTGGATGGTGAACCCCTTCCAGAAGAAGATCGGCAACGCGTTCCAGTGGACGGCAATCAACGCACCCTGCGGCGAGGCGGGTTGCTATGCGATGCCGGGCGCGACCGCGATCGTCGGCTTCAAGCGCACCGAACATCCCGAAGCGGTCGCTCAGTTCATCGAATTTCTCGGCTCCGAGAAGGTACAGCGCGAAATCGCCGAGACCTACGTCATCCTGACGGGAGCGGACATCAAGAACCCGCAATACAAGATCTCAAGCGACGACGCCAAGGCATCCATGGCCGTCTTCCTGGATAACAAGAAGAACGTTCCGCAAGCAGCGCGGGAGTTCGAACGCGTAAAAGGCGCGACGGCAATCTATCAGCAGATCGTCCAGCGCATGAGCCAGCTCATCGTGGGCGAATTGAGCCTGGAGGAAACCTACAAGAACCTCGAGGCTGACGCCGGCAAAATCAACGAGGCGCTGGCTGTAAAGTAACACGATCGGGCATGCCGGGTAGCCAATGCAACCCGGCATGCCTCTATTGAAAGACTTGCTGGAAAAAGGGAGATCCTGATCCGGCGTCAGGTGCTTCGGTTGCCTGTCTCTTATGCCCGACACCGAGAGACCCGCCTCGATATCGCAGAGGCTGCGGTCAAAAGCGCCGGCCTTGCTGGACCCTTTCTGGCGGAATGACAATGCGACGGCTTACCCGGCCGCGGCTCCGACTGCAGTCAAGCCGACAGCGAGCAAAGCCATGATGATCAGCAGCCAACGGGCCTGATATACACTCTCTTCCATCTGAACCTCCCTTTCCGAGACGCCAAGAACACCGCGAGTGCCGCCGAAGTTCCGCGGTCGGGACCTTTCCCCCTCGCACCAGACCTTGGTCGACGCCTCCAAGGACTAAGGTCTAAGCCCTGATCGGACTGAAGCCCCGGGGCGGGAACATGCGCCGCCGACAGCCTGTTTGTCCCGCAGCTTCGGAAACGCTGTCGCGGTCGGAAGCATGAGGAAACCCAAGGAGATAAGATATGAACATCGTTACACGCGCGGCATTTGCCGCGGCGCTTCTCGCGGGCACTACCCTGTCTGCCTTCGCCCAGACCAGCAGCACGGTCGGCACCGGAGGAACCAGCGCTGGCGGCGGCACCTCCAGCAGCACGGTCGGGACGGGCGGCAGTTCCGCCGGAACCAATTGCGCGCCAGGCACCACCAATTGCGGCTCCGGTTCGGCTTCGACCCTGGGCACCGGCGGTTCTTCCGCCGGCGGCGGCCAGTCGAGCAGCTCGGTTGGCACCGGCGGTTCGGCGGCGGGCTCTGGCAGCGGCTCCGGCTCGGCATCGACGCTCGGCACCGGTGGCACGTCTGCGGGCGATGGCCAGTCCAGCAGCTCTGTCGGCACCGGCGGTTCGGCGGCGGGCTCGGGCAGCGGCTCGGGCTCCGCATCGACGCTCGGCACCGGCGGCACGTCCGCCAAGGACGGAATGTCGACCAGTTCGGTCGGAACCGGCGGCAGCTCTGCTGGCGCAGCCGGTCAGGAACACGGACAGGGCAAGAAGGCATGTCCTCCGGGCCAGGCCAAGAAAGACGGCGCTTCCTGCTAGTCCCATCCATCGGACGAGGGCGGATTGTTCCGCCTTCGTCCTATCCATAGGAGAGCCGAAATGACCTCGGCATCATTCGCATACAAAGGCACGTTCGCACTGCCGCTGATCCTGGCAACCATTACCGCGATCTCCGCCTTTGCCACCGAAACCATCAAGCTTGACGACGGCACCACCTGCACCGTCATCGAAAGCACGGGTTCGATCGCCAACGGCACGTCCACATCGGTAACAGCAGGTGGCGGCAGCGTTTCGTCCTCGACGACAATCGACGGCAAGACAACCACCATGCACTCGGGCGGCGGCTCGGCTTCGTCCAGCGCCGGCTCGTCCGTCACCACCGGCACGGCCGGCAATCAGGCATTTTCGACGGCAAGCGTCACCAGGCCCGATGGAACGGTCATCACCCGCCGGTCGGACGGCACCTGCGACGTCACCAAGCCTCGGAAATGAAGGAGATAGGCATGTCTAAGAAGATAACTCTGGCAGGCCTCGTGCTTGTGGCCTCGGTCGCCACGACACCTGTGTTTGCACAGGACTGCAACGCGGCCGGCACGGTCGGCTCCGGTGGCAGTGCCGCCGCAGGCGGCACATCGGCAAGCACACTCGGCACCGCCGGAGCCTGTCGGACCGACGATGGCACGACAGCCTCGATCGGCTCTGGGGGGAGTGCGGCGACGGCCGAGGGCAAGGCCCGGAGCCAGACCAAGATCAACGAGAACCCCGAGCAGCTGAAGGCGCAGTCAAAGGCGCAGGCCATGGACCAGGGCACCTTCAGCAAATCGCAGACAAAAACGAGGGTCAAGGGTGATGAGCTGCAAAGCAAGACGCGCAGCATGTCTCATGTCCCAGGGCAGAAGCCGGTCAAAAGCACTACCGACAGCAATGTGGTTCTGCCGCAGCAGTGACCTGGAAACGACGAACCGGCTCCTACCAACGAGCGGGAGCCGGAGCCTTCGGCACGCGGACGATCCCCGCATGTCTAGGTTCGCCGCCTACGAATTCTGCCGTTCAGCTCGCTGATTGGAACTGAATGCCGGCTGGGGGCTTTAAAACCGCGCAGACTTCGGAGGATGACGATGGACGAAAATACTTTTACGCAACTGAGCACCATGAGCCAGCAGCTGCACAAGCGCTCCCTCGCCCTGTCCCACCAGGGCAAGGATGCTGACCTCGCAATGCTGATGTCGGCCCAGGCCGTAACGATGGAAGCGGTCAAATCCCTCGGGGAAGCCTTGAACAGGATCAATGGGCCGCTTGGGCTTGGGGCAGCGGGAGACTAGGCGGCGTCTTCCCGGTCTCCTTCGTGCAATCCTTTTCAGCGCCATGACAATGCCGGCCGGAACTTTCCAACGCGACGGCAGGTTTGGCTTTCAGGAGGAGAACGAGATGCACCACAAACCCGGCCACCAACATGAAATGGCGTTTTACATCGGACTGAACGTAGCACTTGGCTGCCTGATCGTCGCAAGCGTCCTGCTTGCGGCAGCCGCCTGAAGACCAGCTCGATCTGGGGCGCCGTCATGAGCTCCCGGCATTGGTCGAGGAACTATTCCCCGATCCGCCTGTTGGAGCCTTCATGAACGACACGTCCAGAAAGGCCGGCAACAACATGATGAAATTTGTCACCGCCATTCTGGCGGCCGCACTTGTCATCGGTGCAGGCTATTTCTTTTTCCTGCACCCGGGCGAGCCCGCGGGTTCCCAAACACCGCCATCCCCGCACGCCATCGACCAGACGAAGTGATAGACGATGAAGCCAAGCGAAACGCCAAGGAACAGCGAAACGCCGACCGGATTGTCACCATCGGCAGATTCCGAACCCCAAAAAAAGCGCAAAGTCATCGCCGGTCGCGGCTTGGTCATGTTTATCGCCGGTGTCGCGGTCGCAGCCTTCTGCCTTTACATGTTCATCGCGCTGTATGGCATCTATGCCCACACCTGACGCCATCACCCCGCTGCGCCTTCCGGCCTAGCTGGGGGAGATAAGGCGCAGGCCGCTCAATTTGCGACATCAAAGGTGACTGGCGTTCTCTTGTTAAAATGAGCAGGAACGGCTATTCGCCGTGGCAGACTTGAACCAGGACCTGCCATGCTCACGCTAAAATCCACCTTGACCGCGCTGTTGATCGCGACTGCATCCAGCTTCACTGTTTCCTCGGCATTCGCATCGACGAAATATCCCCTCACCATCGAAAACTGCGGCGCGCAGGTCAGCTTCCAGAAGGCGCCCGAGCGGGCAATCGGGCTTGGCCAGAACAGCGCGGAGATCCTGCTGCTGCTCGGCCTCCAGGACAAGATGGCCGGCACCGCCTTCTGGCCCAGCAAGGTTTTGCCGCAGCTTGCCGAAGCCAATGCCAAGGTCAAGCTTCTGAGCGTCGAATTCCCGACCTTCGAATCGATCCTGGCGGAGAACCCGGATTTCGTGGCGGCCGCTTTGCCAAGCCTGGTCGGCCCGAGCAGCAAGGTCGCCAAGCGCGAGGATTTCGACAAGGTCGGCGTTCCGAGCTATCTCTCGCCCAGCACCTGCCTCAGCACCAAGGAGGTCAAGGACCAGTACGGCAGCCGCGCCCAGCTTTGGAACATGGACCTGCTCTACAAGGAAATCGACGAACTATCGCAGATCTTCGATGTCGCTGATCGCGGCCAGGCATTGATCGCCGACTTCAAGGCGCGCGAAGCCAAACTCCGCTCCAGCGTATCGAAGGACGGCAAAAGCCTCTCCTACGTCTTCTGGTTCTCCAGCCCCAGCCCGTCGGCCGATGCCTATCTTGGCGGCAAGAACGCAGCGTCCGGCTTCATCGCCGATGTCCTGGGCGGCCGCAATGCCGTCACCGCCGAAGCCGAATGGCCGACGCTCGGCTGGGAAAGCATCATCGCTGCCAATCCGGACGTGATCGTCGTCGCCAATCTGGATCGCAATCGCTGGGAGCTCGACAAACCGGAAGCAAAGATCAAGTTCTTGACCACCGATCCGGCCGTCAGCCAGATCACCGCCGTGAAAAACAAGGCAATGGTGGTGATGGACGGTCAGGCCATGAACCCGACCGTGCGCACGATCTATGGCGCCGAACAAGTGGCCGAACAGTTAAAGGCCATCGGTCTTCTGAAGTGACGGAAAAGCGCCGCTCCCTTCAGCAGCTTTTCGCCTTCGTTGCCGTGCTGGGGGCTTCGCTTGCAGCCATCGGTCTCGTCGTCGGCATCAGCGTCGGGATCGGCGATCTGCCGATCCCGCTCGCGACGACCTTTTCTGCGGTCACCAACCGGTTGGGCTGGACGGCGGTCGGCCTCAACCGCATCCATGAGACGGTCATCTGGGACTACCGTCTCAGCCGGGCGCTGGTCGCGGCCTTTTGCGGTGCGGGCCTCGCCCTGTCGGGAGCGATCATGCAGTCGCTGCTGCGCAACCCGCTTGCCGAGCCCTACGTTCTTGGTATCTCCGCCGGGGCGTCCACCGGAGCCGTCGCGATCGTCATCCTCGGTGTTGGCGCAGGCGCGGTCTCATTGTCGGCAGGCGCTTTTGCCGGCGCCTTCGCGGCCTTTTTCTTCGTGGCGCTGCTATCCAACGGCACGCGCGGCGGTGCGGACCGCACCATTCTTGCCGGTGTCGCCGCTTCGCAGCTCTTCAATGCCTCGACCTCCTACATCGTCACCACGTCGGGCAATGCCCAGCAGGCGCGCGACGTGATGTTCTGGCTGCTTGGCAGTTTTGGCGGGGTGCGCTGGCCGGAACTGACACTGGTCTCGATCATCGTCGGCATCGCGCTGGTGGCCTGCCTGCTTTATGCCCGCGTGCTCGATGCCTTTGCCTTCGGCGACGAAGCGGCGGCGTCGCTCGGTGTCAATGTGGCGCGCGCCCGCATCGTGCTTTTCGCCCTGACGGCGATGATGACGGCGACGATCGTCAGCATGGTCGGCTCGATCGGCTTTGTCGGCCTTGTCGTACCGCATGTGGCGCGGTTTGCGGTCGGACCACTGCATGTCCGTCTGCTGCCGGCCTGCGCCGTTATCGGTGCCGTTTTCATGGTGGTGGCGGATATTGCGTCACGCACCCTCATCCCGCAGCAGGTCCTGCCGATCGGCGTCGTCACCGCGCTGGTCGGCGTGCCCTTCTTTTCGATCATCCTCTACCGGTTCCAACGCGCGTCATGAGTATCAAGACCGAGAACCTCACCTGGAAAATTGGCAGGAAGACCGTGCTCGACGGCGTCTCGTTCGAGGCGCAGCCGGGCAAGACGCTCGGCCTGCTGGGACCGAACGGTTCCGGAAAGACGTCGCTGCTGCGTCTGCTGGCGGGTTTGAAACTGCCGCATTCAGGCTCCATCACGCTTGAAGGCAAGGATCTCAGGACGATCGGGCGGCGTTCGATCGCAAAGCGTGTCGCCTTCGTGGAACAGCACGCCACGACCAATGCCAATCTGAGGGTCGTGGACGTGGTGAAGCTCGGGCGGTTTCCGCACCGGTCGATATTTTCCGGCTGGTCGCTCACCGACGACGAAGCCGTCGAGACCGCTCTTGCGCGTGCCGGCATGGCCCATAAGCGCAACGACCGCTGGCAATCCCTTTCCGGCGGCGAAAAGCAGCGGACCCATATCGCAAGGGCGCTGGCGCAATCGCCGAAGGAACTCATCCTCGACGAGCCGACCAACCATCTGGATATCCAGCATCAGATCGGCCTGATGCGGCTGGTTTCCGGCCTGCCGATGACGAGTATCATCGCGCTTCACGATCTCAATCATGCAGCAATGTTCTGCGATCAGCTGATCGTCCTGCAGAGCGGCAGGATCGTTGCCTGCGGGGCACCGGAAGAGGTGCTGACCGAGACTCTGCTGAGGGACGTATTTTCCGTCGAAGCACGGGTAGAAGCCTCGCCGCACCATTCACGACCCCATATCCACTACCTCGTCTGAGACCTCCCACCCACGACAGAGTTTCGACCGCACCGTCCGCGCCATGAAAGCCGAAGGCCGTTGCACGAACGTCCAGCGGAACAAACAAACCCTTGTCATTGTTGTTGGTCATCCGGAACCGGAGGGCTCGACATGAAACGTCTTCTCATCACGGCAGCGGCCGTTCTTTCGCTGTCGGCCAACCTGACACTCGCGCAGGATACGCCCAACGCGTCTCCCGGCACCCCGCCGCAGGCTGAGCGGGATCGCGCCTCGAACGGGCCGTCGCCCGATCCTCGTGAACCGGCCGCTGACCGGGACGGAGACGAGTGGCGCACGCCTCCGATGGCGGGCCATCGACCGCCACGGGAGCGCGGCGCGCGCTTCCGCATCGAGAACGGGCGAACCACGATCGACCTGCGCTGCGCCGACGGCGAACCGACAAAGGATTGCGCGGATCTTCTGCTGCAGGTGCTGGACCGGCTTGAGAGAAGAGTGTCTTCGGACGATTCCGACTCGCGCGACGACGGGCGGGACCGCCCGCGTTATCGGTGAAGCCGGCTGAGACCAGAGTCGATCCTTCTTCAAGGCACCCCGGCGTACTCTCGTGAAAGAGAGCCTGTCGGGACTTGAGCAGACGCGTGCAAAGGGAGCCCTCAAGCAAATGCACATAAGCTGAAGCTCAGATGAATGCGGGCTTCAGCAACGGTTCAAGGATCGCGCCGCAATCTGTCAGCGTGTGCATTTCTGGAGGAAACCGATGCGCAGGATAGTCTTAGCGGCCAGTTTGATCGCAGCTGGTCTTTTCGGAGGCGCGGCACATGCCATGCCGATCGGAAACATTGCCGTCCCGGCAAAACCCATCGCCGAAAAGGTCGATTGGGCTTGCGGCCGCGGTTACCACCTGAACCGGTGGGGCGATTGCCGCCCCAACCGCTGGCGGCCGCCGCCGCCCCGCTACAGCCATCGATGGGATCGGCGGGATCGATGGGACCACCGAGGACCGCCTCGCTGGGAATGGCGAGGCCATCGCGACTGGCGCCATTACCGGGATTGGCGTTGATACGAAAAAAGCCCTTCTGCTCTGCAGAGGGGCTTTTTTCGATGCGGGCCTGTGACGGCAGGGGTTGAATTTTAGTTACTTCTAACGAACATTTGTCAGATGGCGGCGTTTATAGTTAGGAGGAAGCGTCATGAAAAAGGATACCCATCGGCAGGTCAGAATTCCCGGGCCACGCGACCACGACGTCGCCGAACACTGCCGCAAAAACGGAATGCGGCTGGAGGACGAAAAAAAGATGTTGAGGCTGCTGGGGAAGCACGCACCAGTGCACGAGATCCATTCAAACTCGCCGCCACGACCACCGCGATTCCGCTAGGCGACAAAAACGCCTGCAAGCGCTACAGCCCCATGCCCGCCGGTTGCGTCCGATGCACCCCTTTGGGAACGAAGGCGAAGTTTTCAGCCAGGCCCAACAGGTCCGCGGCAAGATGGA
The DNA here is from genome assembly GCF_000732195.1 of Neorhizobium vignae. Taxonomy (GTDB): domain Bacteria; phylum Pseudomonadota; class Alphaproteobacteria; order Rhizobiales; family Rhizobiaceae; genus Neorhizobium; species Neorhizobium vignae. Next base: position 63,209 of record NZ_JNNU01000003.1, on the reverse strand, counting down.
GGGTCGAAAGCCACATTTCCGTGCCCTGCAGGCTTCCTGCCTGACCGTCGGCAAAGGCGAAGCCTGTTTTTTCCTGCCACCGGTCCGGCGAACGCAGAATGATGTCCTCAGCCACTGCTTCCGCCTGGCCGCGCATGAAATCCGTCTGCTTGAGGCACAACCAAAGCGGATGGATCGTATCGAGCAGATTGCAGGCCGTATAGGTTGGGCCGGAAAAACCGCGATTGCTTCGATAGTGCGCCATGACGGAATTGATCGCGGCTTCAGGAAGAGGAACAGGGATGCCGAACTGGGCATGGGCTCCGCGGGTGAGGCGATAAAAGCCGTTTACCGGCTGCAGCAGACCTTGTTCGGCGGTCGGCTTCCCCCACAAACCGGTGGAACGATCGATATGGGTCGAAAGCCAGCCAAAGAGGATTTCCTTTCCCCTGCCGCTTCTGAAATACCGGGCGTTGAAATAAAGCGCGGTGGCGATAGCGTCCACCCGGTCGCCGCACCACCATGCACGATGGCTCCAGGGCAAGGCCTCCAGCCAGTCGCAAAGCGCGACGGCGTCCATTTCGACGCCGGCGATTGGGTGAGACGGATGGGCGCCAAGTATCTCCAGCGTATAACCGACCGCCAGCACGTTATAGAGAGAAGGAGAATCATCGCGGATGTTCTTCGCAGGATCGGGTAGCCGAAACGGATCGGGAAAAAAGCCGGTTACCGGGTCCTGAAGCGCCTGCAGGCGATCGATGATCGTCTGCGCCTCGCTCCCCGAAGGCCGTTCTCCAAAACCGGCCGCGATCTCGATCGCATCGCATTCATGCCTGACGCTCATGCGCGCAACGCCGTCAGCATCCGGCGACAGATAACCGCGGGGCGTCAGATGCCGTTCCCGCACATCCCGCCACTCGGCTTCCGCCATCTTGCTGATCCGCACCAGCGCATGCTCGACCTCGGCCCGGCGCGATTTTCCGGCCGCTGCCGTTTCCCCGCGACGGCGCACGACTTTGGCCGGCACGCCCGCCGCGATCGCCAGATCCGGAATGTCCTTGGTGACAACCGCCCCGGCGGCGATAACGGCCCCCCTCCCGATCGTCACACCGTCCAGAATGACCGCATTGGCGCCTATCCACACATCGTCGCCGATCGTAATGCCGAGCGTCTCGTGAGGCTGATCGTTGATCGGCATGTCCGGATCGTCAAAGCCGTGATTGAAGCCGACGATCGACACGAGCGAGGCAATACGCACGCCGTTACCGCACCGGACCTTTCCGGAGATGCATGCGTAGGGGTTGACCGAACAATTGGAGCCGATTTCAACGTCTCCACGCACGAGGGCGTGCCCCGCAATCCAGGAACGATCGCCGAGGATCAGAGATGATGTGAAAATGCGGGCGTCGCTCGCGATGTAGGCGGTCTCTGCGATCCGCGCTCCTGCGGACTGTGCCAGTTTTTCCTTCAGCCTCTTTTGGAGATCGCCCTGGATATCTGCAGGCCTGCGCTCCCAGGTGAGGAATTGCAGCCTGGCTTCCCGATCCATCTCGGATTCGGAAACTTCTGGATCTGTCCGCATTTCGTCACTCGTTTTGCAGGCCGGCTTCCAGACTCGGAAAAATGCCGCCGGGAATCGGAATTCGGTGGGTCAATGTCATCATACCAATTTTTGACATTCAGCAAATTGAGGAAATACAGCAGACGAATTTAAGCGTCCAGCTTTTGTTTTCGGCCTTCTCCGGCGCGGATCGATGCCTCTCAGGATAAATGGAATTCACTCCCGCATTGATATGGCCCCCAATTTGTCATACACGTGTGATGAATACGGCGCAGACGCGTCGCGTCGTTGCAACGGGGATTGAGCGTGACAACCCAGACCAAGGATCGGAACAAAGGACCGGGATCGCTGGTCTCACGGGTCGGGGAAAGCCTCCGGACTGCAATTGCCAGCGGTCAGTACTCGCCCGGCGACAAACTCCCAAGCGAAGTCGAACTGACGGAGACGCATGGCGTGAGCCGTACGGTGGTTCGCGAAGCGGTCGCGGCGCTCAGATCGGACGGGCTTGTCGAAGTGCGGCAGGGCGCGGGAATTTATGTGCTCAGCCAGGAGAGCTCACCTCCCTCCGGTCGCAAAATCGACCGGGCGCGCGTATCGTCCGACCTGGAGGTGCTCGAGGTGCGGGCTCCGCTGGAGATCGAGGCTGCCGGTCTGGCGGCAATGCGCCGGTCTCCGGCGCAGGAAGAAGCTATCTTCGATTGTCATCGGCATATTCTGCAATGCATCGAGCGGAACGAATCCATCCGCGAGGCGGATCTTGCGCTGCATTTCGCCATCGCCGACGCCACGAACAACCCGCTGTTCCGGCAGCATCTGGAATTTCACGGCACCGCGGCCATTCCGCAATCGAGGGCGACGCCGGGGGAACGGTCCGGAGAACAGACCGCCTACCGCCGCATGATCCATACGGAACATGAAGCGATCGTGGTGGCGATCTCGGATCGCAACGAGGAGGCGGCGCGCAATGCCATGCGCGACCACCTGAGAGGAAGCCAGATCCGCTACCGGGATGTGTTGAGGGATTTCAAAGCGTTTTCCAGCTGATGCCGCAGCGGGTCAGCCGCATGGCCGGCCCGGCTCTTAAGCCCCAATCCGCTGTGAACAGCACCGAAGGTTGACCCCGTTTGAAAAGGCGGCAAGCGCCTGGCTTTACTTGCAAACTCGCAAAAAAATGGCGGGGACATCATCGGCGACGATCGTGACCACACCCGATCTGCATTTCATCTCAGTAGATCAAGGCTTTACGGGACCGATCATAGGGGTCAACCTTCGACGCTGATTCACACACTGGCGGTCTGCCGGTCATTCTCCTTGGTCAGCTCAGGCCGTACCAGGTACCGCGGCCTGCTCCATGAAGGGCTAGATGCCCCTGCGAGTTTAATGCGCGCAGATGAATCCTTGACGGTATTTCTGCTTGCGCCTGTGACCTTGGCCGCGTCCATCACGGTCACTCTTCCACGCTCGCGAGCCAATTCGAGAATTGCGATGGACAGCTCCGGCAGATCACCACGAAGGATGCGCTCGCGCTCGATCTTGCGCTCCAGCCGCTGTTTCTGCCGCTGCAGGCTTCGCTGGAAGAACTCGACCCACGGATTCCAATCCTGCTTATCGGCTCGGATCGTGCCCTGTGTCCGCCGCAGTGCAAGATAATATCCGCTCCCACTGCTCGTCCTGAAGGACTACACGATCCAAAACACCCATGACTGTCTCCAAAAGACAGTCATGAATCTGATTTGTACAGCCTTGGAAACCCAAGAGCCCACCCTTCTTGAAGCGCAACCGCCGCCGCCGGTTATCAAGATTGGGTGTCGGGAACTCGGACCAGCTCCCCCTGATGGCGCAGCAGGTCCAGAATTGTGAACCTTATGCCCACGTAAGCCACATATAAGCGGCGGCCGTCCAAGAAAAGCCGAGGCCGCCGCAGCCTTCGCCCGTCACCGGGTCGAAATATTCGGCAAAACCTTCCGCCTCGATCGCCGCGACCGTCGATATGCGCAGCTCTTCGGCCGCTTCCAGCTGACCGTTGCGCTTGAAGCCGTCGATCAGCAGCCAGTTGATGATCGCCCAGGCAGGGCCCCGCCAGTAGCGTTTCGGTTCCCAGCTTGCGATGCCCGGCTTGGTGGTCGGGAAGGCGACTTTGAGGCCCCTCGACCAGGCCTTCATCTCATCGACCAGCGCATCGGCGATATTCTTTTCCAAGTCGAGCGCCAGGAGGGGGATGAAGCCCGCCTGTGTCGCGGCTTCGATATCCTCGCCAGAGATCAGGTCGCGGGACACGAAGCGGGACAGGGCCGGACGCCATTGCGCGAGTATCGCCTTGCGAGTGAGCTCGTTGAAGGCGGCGATCTCGGCGGCATCCTTCATCCGGCCGAATTCGCGGGCGAGATGTTCGAGGTCCTCGCCGGCCTTCAGCAGGATAGCCGTGGTCTGGATCTCGGCCACCTTGAATGGCGCCTTTTCCCATTGTTTCGCTGGATCCCAACCACAGGCGGCATAGGTGTCGACCAGATGGATGAAGCGGTTATAGTCCTCGTCGCGCGGGCGCATCGAGGCGTTCACGTGACCGGTATCCTTGCGCACGACCGGCGTGTCGGTGGTGGTCGGCACGCGGGCGAGCGCGATGTCCCAGGCCGGCGAGTTGTCGCTGCCGCTCTCCCAGGGGTGCAGCAGGGCGACCAGGCCAGTGCCTTCCGGATCACGCGCGGAATACCACCAGCGATGCCATTTCAGCGCGGCCTCGTAGAGCGGCAGGGTGCGTGCCTCGGCGCCGCTGCCGGCCGCCTCGAAAACCTTGCGCAGCGCGATCGCAAAGACCGGCGGTTGGGTGATACCGGAGGTGGGGATCGTGTGGCGGGTGCGCCAGACGCTCGGACCGGGGAAATAGGTCTCGCTCGGCTGGTGGAAGACGATATGCGGCACCATGCCGTCCGCCCACTGGCCCTCGATCAGCCGCTCCAGTTCGCGATAGGCACGGTCGGTATCATAAAGCGCGAAACCCATGGCGACGAAGGCGGAATCCCAGTTCCACTGGAAGGGGTAGAGCCGGTCGGTCGGCACCGTATAGCCGCCGCGGTCATTGGCGACGAGGATGCGCTTCGCCTCGGTGATATGCACGTTCATGTCGGGTACTCCGGTATGCTCAGGCCGAAACGGCCGGAATGGACCTGCCGCTTTCGGGCGAAAGCCAGGTGATGCGCTTGCTGTCGAGCTTCAGGCCGATCGTATCGCCGCTCTTCACGGTCTCGGATGCCGGAAGGATGACCCGCACCGGCTGGTCGTGGATGGAGCCGGTCAGCAGCAGGTGCGAGCCCATCGGCTCGGCGACCCGCACCTTCATCTCCAGCCCCTGGGGCAGCGGCGCCAGTTCGACCGCCTCGCCGCGCAGGCCGAGCACGATTTCATTGCCGACATCCTTCGGCGCCGCAAGCTGTTCTTCGCCTGCCGCCACCTGGCCGTTCGAGACGGGCACCTTGATGAAGTTCATCGGCGGGTTGCCGATGAAACCGCCGACGAAGCGCGTGGCCGGATGATTGTAGATCTCGACCGGATGACCGACCTGCTCGACGACGCCATTGTGCATGACGGCGATACGATCCGACAGGCCCATCGCCTCTGTCTGGTCGTGGGTGACATAGATGGTCGTCGTGCCCGCCGATTGCAGCACGGTCTTCAGTTCGGTGCGCATTTCGAGCCGCAGCAATGCGTCGAGGTTGGAGAGCGGCTCGTCCATCAGCAGCACCTTCGGCTTGACGGCCAGCGCGCGGGCAACCGCCACGCGCTGGCGCTGGCCGCCCGAAAGCTTGTTCGGGTAACGGTCGAGATACGGCTCGATATGCAACAGACCGGCCGCCTTCTCCACCTGCGCCTTCACCCGCGCCTCGTCCGCCTTCTGCATGCGCAGTCCGAAGGCGACGTTTTCGTAGACCGTCATATGGGGGAAGACCGCATAGTTCTGGAAGACCATCGCAAGCCCGCGATCCTTGGGCGCCAGGCCGATGATCGACCTGTCGCCGATGCGGACATCGCCCGAGGTCGAGGTTTCGAGACCGGCGATGATGCGCAGGAGCGTCGTCTTGCCGCAGCCCGAGGGACCGAGCAGCGATACGAACTCGCCGTCGTTGATCGTCAGCGAGACCTCCTTCAGCGCCTGGAACGCGCCAAAACTCTTGCGGATGCGGTCAATGACAATATTGGCCATGTCGATGGTCCCGTTATTTGGAGGAAATGCCCCAGATCGCGAAGAGGTAACGCCTGACCGCGAAGATGAAGACAACGGAAGGAAGAATGAGCATAAGCCCGCCGGCAAAGCGGTAATGCATCGGGCTTTCCGACAGCACCGTCAGCAGATAGGCCGTGAGCGTGCGGTTGCGCACCGTCAGTACCGAGGCGGCGAACACCTCGTTCCAGGAGATGACGAAGGCGAACACGGCCGTGGCGACGATGCCGGGCAAAGCCAGCGGCGCGACCACCTTGAAAAAGGCCTGGACGCGGGTGCAGCCGAACACCCAGGCGGCCTCTTCGAGTTCTTTCGGAACGCCCAGGAATATGCCCTGGGTGACGAGCGCCGCAAAAGGCAGCGCCAGCACCGTGTGGATGAGGCCGACGCCGATGATCGTGTCATAGAGGCCGAGTCGGATGAAGGAGACGGTGAGCGGCAGCGCCAGGATCGCCAAGGGGAAGGCGCGGGTCAACAGGACCAGAAGCCGGTAGCTGTCCTTGCCCCGGAAATCGTAGCGGGCCAAAGCATAACCCGCCGGCGCGCCGAGCAGAATGGACAGCGCTACCGTGATGCCCGCCGCTCCCAATGAATTGAGGAAGGACTGGACGACGCCTTCGGTTGTCAGGAACAGAATGAAGGGTTCGAGCGAAATTCCGGTCGGCAATCCCGTCTTCGGCCAGATATAGACGCCCTGCCGACCGCCGAGCGCACCAAGCGCCACCAGATAGATCGGCACCAAAACCCAGGCGCAGAGCGCCGCGATACCGCTCCAGAGGAGCCAGCGGCGGGAGGAGGCGAAGCTTGCGGGACTGGCCTTGATCGTGCTCATGGTTTCCTTACTCATGGCAAGCGCTCCGGATCGACTTTCAGGGCCTTCAGATAGATCAGCGTCGCCGCAAGCGAGATGATCATGATCAGCACCGCGTAGACCGCCGCGACGCTGTAATTCTGGTTCTGGTTCTGCCAGTTATAGGCCTCGCCGACGAGGACCGGGAAATTTCGCCCGCCGAGCGCGTAGACCACTGCGAACACTTCGAAGGCGAGTACGGTGCGCAGAATCAGCGCCGATTGCAGGGCAGGCCGGATCAGCGGCAGGGTGATGCGCCAGAAGCGCGTCCATGGGCCGGCGCCGAAGATCTCGGCGGCTTCCTTGAATTCCTTCGGTACCTGGTTGAGACCGGCGACGATGATGACCATGACGATCGCCGTGCCGCGCCAGATTTCCGCAACTGCGATCGCTATGAAAAGCGCGATCGGTGTCTGGTAGGACAGCCAACTCGCCTGCCGGCCGATCACACCGAGGCTGAAGAGGAGCGAGTTGAAATAGCCCGTATTCTGCAGGATCGACAGCCAGACGAGGCCGGCAGCGAGGTCTGAAATGCCAAGCGGGATGGTCCAGATCCAGAGAATGGTCTCGCGGCCGCGGCCGACCTTGGAGACCATCGTACCCATGGCAAGCGCGATAGCGATCTGCACCGGCACGACGACGATCGTCAACAGAAAGGTGTTCCTGACCGAACGGGTGAAATTGATATCGGTCACCATGCGCTCGGCATTCGCCAGCGACGGTGCGCCGTTGTCCGAGAGAGCCAGCCAGATCGTCTGCACCAGAGGCACGACGAAGAGCAGCGCCAGAAAGGCGACTGACGGCAGGATCAGCAGATAGGGGATCCAGGGTCGGTTTTGGGTCATCGGCTCCCGCCTCGGACATGTTGAAGGGTAAGGTGCGCCCGGGCATTCGCGCCCGGACGCTTCCCGGGAGGATTACTGGACCGGGCAGGCACCGTCGCTCTTGGCGTCCGGAGCCCAGCAGGGTGCCTTGGTGTCCGTCATCAGCTTGGCCATGGTGGCGCCCTGTTTGACGAGCACGTCGGCGACGGGCTCGTTCTGCAGCACGATGCGTTGGAAGGCGTCCATGTAGACCTTGTTGAATTCGCCGCCCTTGTCGCCAAGGCCGACCGGGAGAAGCGAGATCACGGCGTCCTTGGAGCCCTGCGTCTTGGTGACCGCACCGGCGAGAAGCGCCACGCCCTTGTCGAGGTCCGGCGGCAGCTGGACGTTGAGCGTCGGGAAGAAGCCGACCTTCGAAGCCGTCAGCAGCTGGGTTTTCTGCGTCGTCAGCGTTTCGATGACCTTCGTGGCCCCTGCCGTGTCCGGTGCGCCCTTGGGGATGGCAAGCCCGGCCAGAACCGGCATGTAGCCGCGGCCCTTGGGGCCGGCTGGTGCCGGGAAGACGACATAGTCATCCGGTGCCGCCGAAATGGCGTTCTTCAGGCGAGCGACATGGTCCCAGGCGACCATGACCTCGCCCGAGGCCAACGGTTCCTGCATGAAGTCGTAATTGGTCGAGTTCGGGGTGACATAGGCCCAGAGCGCCTTCAGCTTCTCCCAGCCGGCTGCGGCATCTGCATTCTTGAAGGTGCGCACTACGCCGCCGGTGAAGGACGGATAAAAATAGCCCTGGAAATAACGCGCCATCAGGCCCTTCGGACCAGCCGGGAAACCGATCTGCGGCTGGCCGGTGGCAGCTTGCATATTCCTGCCCCATTCGATCAGCTGGTCGTAGGTCAGCGCGTTGATATCTGCGCCCTTCGGCAGGTATTGCAGGGCTTCCTTCTTCGCGGCCATGACATAGGTCGCCTGCATCCACGGAATATACTGCTGCGTGGGCTTGCCGAGCTTGCCGAGATCAAGAACCGATTGCGGCATGCCGCCGGCGGCGAGCTTCTTGGCAAGTTCGTCGAGCGGTTCGAGCTGGCCCCTGTCGGCGAGCGGCGAAAGCTCGCCATGCAGCGCGCCGACGAGGCTGACGGTGTGCTTGCCGGCCTGCGCTTCGGCCTCCATGCGCACTGCGAACTGCGGCGGCTCCTCGACCACGTAGTCGACCTTGCCGGCATCCTTCAAAAGGTCCTGCCGGACCACGGTCGCCTCCTCGATCGGGCGAAGCTGGGTGGATACGAAAACCGTCTGGGCAAGCACCGGCGAGGCGAACGCCAGCACCGTCGAAGCCAGAATTGTAAGTGACACGATACGCTTCATCTTCTCCTCCTTCATTGTTCTTTGTCTTGAATGCACTGCTGTCTATGCCGCCAGTGGCGGGCGGCGGTGACTGTCGCGATCGACGAATTCGATCGCGTGAAGCTCCTGGAGCTCTTCGGCGGGCTCTCCGGCGATGGCGCGCAGCAGCAGCGAGGCGAAGCTCGCGCCGAGGTTCTCGCCGGTCATGCGCATGGTCGAGAGCGGCGGGCTGGTGAAGGCACCCATCGGCAGATCGTCATGGCCAACGATGCTGATCTGGTTACCGCCATCGACCTCGCGCAGCGCCCGCAGCGCACCGATCGCCATTTCGTCGGTGGCGCAGACAAGGGCGGTCGGCCGCGACGGCTGGCGCAGCAGTTCCAAGGCTGCGAGATAACCGCCCTGTTCGAGCGGCGCTCCTTCGGCGCAGAGATCGGCCGCAAGCCCGCATTCCTCCATCGCCGCCTGCCAGCCGCGGCGACGGACATGCGCGAAGTAATATTCCTGGGGCCCGGCGATATGGCCGATGCGCCGATGCCCCGCCGCATGGAAGCGCAGCGTCGCGGCGCGGAACCCGGCAAAACCATCGCCGTCGATAAACGGATGGGGGATCAGGCTCTCGGTGCGGCCGTTGGTGACGAAGGGAATGCCACGCGACTGAAGGTATTCGACGCGCTCGTCCTTGCGTTTGGTGCGGACCAGCAGCATGGCGTCAACGCGGCGCCCATCGACGAAACGTTGGCATATCTCAAGTTCGCTGACACCCCGTGGCACAGGCGCGATAACGAGATTGAGACCGGCCGCGGCGAGATGTTCGGCGCAGCCTGACAACATGTCGAGGAAATGAGGGGGGCCTACGTGGCCAGGATCACTCGGCAGCGTCACGGCGACCAGTTCAGCGCGCTGCTTGCGCAACCGACGAGCGGAGGCATTCGGCCGATAACCTGCTGCCTCTGCTGCCTCACGAACCCGCGCGCGGGTGGCCGCGGACACGTCGGAATAACCATCAAGTGCTCGGGACACAGTGGTAATCGACAGTCCGAGCGAATGTGCAAGCTGTTTCAGATTAGCCAAAATCTTTCTCCCGAATTGAAGCAAACATTCTCCAAAACGTTTTGAGAGTCAACCAAAACGTTTTGGAGGTCCCTCCGGCACCTATCGTCTTCCAAGCGTGGCTCGTCGAAATTGAGTTGGCCGAGTTTGCGTCCGGATGGCGCTGACTACCCCCCGGGAAGCGGACCTTCGCCGGCGGTTGGCGGCCGGGCGTGACGTTGATCACGATCCGTCGTCCGCACTTGACGACATCGAAGCCACTTCAGCGTCCCAGACATATCGACGTCGGTGACGATGTTCTATCGGCTGTTAGATCCGCGCATATCGCTGCGATCGTCGCCGGATTAGGCGGCACCAGGGCAGAAATCCTGGCGTTGGCCTACGCGATACCGGAGATCATCGCCAGATCCCCTCGCTTCGATCGACTTGTTTCGACGCCGGCATTGGTCGTTGTCGCACGATCGCGGTCTAAAGGATGATTTCCGGGCGTCTCAGGCCGCCAGCCTCGTCTATGGCCGGTTTCGCTACGGTCCTGACGGCAATGATCCTCGGGCTTTCAGCGATCATCGCGTTTGTTGTAACGAAACCGTTTTGATCGGATCGGCGTACCGCGTTAATGGTGCCACTTACCAAGCTCCTGATAAACATGAGCGGGTGCAAGTCGTCTTGGTGATTCCGGGGCAAAGAATGCTATAGTGTGCCGGCGAGCGCGTGCTGCGGCTTTAGAGATTCTAAGAAGGAAGCTGATATGGGATGGAAAACGCCGAAGGTCGAGTTCGTCAACGGTTATAGGATTGTTGAGCTCGAGGGACCGACCTTCAAAGTTTATGACGGCGACCGCCAGCTCGGTGAGGACTTCCCCTACTCTGGCGAAGCGGCCGCTCACGCGAAGTCCCTTCCAACGCTGGATGCTCCGCGGCGCTGAGTAGGACTTCCGAGCGATTTTCAGGCACGTCCTCTTCGGCGGTCTCGGTGGAAATCGGACTCCGAGACACTTAGCACGCGGCTGAAAAACTCATCTATGGACGCTGAAGACGAAACATGATTCCTGTTTGTGATGTTGAACAGGGGCATGGGCACGCGTGGTTTGGATACGGAGAGCGGTTCGCTCAGTGCCCAGTTCACACTAACAATGACTGCCTGCAATCTCGCAAGGATGCCCAGATTGATCGACGCGTAACTGCTCGGCGTAGAGCATCCAAGACACCCGCCCGCGTAACACACAAAGTGTCCGTTACCTGTCACCAACCGCAATCGCAGAAAGCGATCCTTCAAGGACATGCGACCTGTTGGTAGATCAAGGCTCTGCGGGCCCGATCATAGGGGCAACCTTCGGCGCCGATTCACACCTATGGCGTGTCACATCTAGTAATTTTAAGAAGAAAATCAACGACTGCGCGCACCTTTGCAGGTGTCCGACGGCTCGCCGGAAAGACGATCGCAATCGGGTCCGCCTCAATCTCGTAATCTTGCAGCAGGGGCACCAGCAGGCCCCGCTGCATCTCCTTGCGGAACAGCCACCATGTCGCCTGGGAAATACCGAGGCCGTTGATAGCCGCCTCCCGCAGGATATCGCCACTATCCGTGATGAGGCCACCGGAGACACGGATCACCTCGTCACTGCCCTTCTTCCCACGAAAATGCCAGTTTGAGCCGAAGGCGCCGGTGATGCAATTGTGCTTTACGAGATCCATTGGCGTTTCGGGCATACCATGCCTCTCAATATAACTCGGAGCAGCGACGGTCTTTTGGGCGCCGCGCACTAGTATCCGGTTGATTAGCCGGGAATCAGCGAGACGGCCGGAATGGACCACGAGATCGAAACCACCCTCGATCGGGTTTGCGGTCTGGCTCTTGAGGCAGAGGTCGAGCACCACGTTCGGATAACGTTCGTAAAACTCCGGGAGCGCCGGAATGACGGTCATCCGTGCGAATGAGGGCGGCAACGCAATCCGGACTGGACCGGTCGGCGCGATATTCGCTTCCTTGATGGATCCCTCCGCTTCGTCAAGATCGATCAGGATCTGCCGGCAGCGCTCGTAATATTCGGTGCCGTATTCGGTGAGATGCATGCGCCGTGTGGTTCGATGCAGGAGCTGCACACCGAGCCCTTCCTCCAGACGCGTCACGCTTTTGGTGACCGCGGAGGTCGAAGACGCGAGCGCCTTGGCGGCCGCAGTAAAGCCACCCAGCTCAGCCACGCGCACAAACGACAGAATGTCTTGGAACTTGTTCACCGCAAATCGTACTTCATTGCTTACATCCTGCGCAAATTGGCGCGCGATTGATCATCAGCTTAACGCTCCGCCCGTCGATCACAAGCCATGAGGCAATGTCAGCAATTTACGTGCCGTTCCTGCGGGCTTTTTTAGCCGGCGAACCGGAAATTGATATTTTCCAAAACCGCATATTCCCCTTTTCGTCCAACTGGAAACACTAGGGGCAAGGACGCTGAAAGCGCCGGGGAACGAATCCGATTGGAAAAAACTTGCCGGGATACTGGTTCGACAGCGCATTGTGTCTAATAGAAGAGACTGGCCGTTTTCACGCGGAACAGCGTTCGATTGAGATCGATGACGCTCTGATTGCAGCCATGCACCCGGCTGGTTCACGTCCTTCTCAGGATCGCGAATTCGTCGACGCCCGCGACTTGATCGCGGTGCCGGGCCTGGTCAACTGCCACAGCCACTCGCCCGACAATCTCGTTCGCAGCACTACCGGCGACCTGCCCCTCGAGCTCTGGTCACTGACCTCATCAGCTGGACGCGAAAAGCGAAGCCTGCGCGAAATCTACATTTCCACGATGCTTGGTGCGATCGAGATGATGCGGACCGGCACGACCGCCGCTCTCGATCACGTCCGCATTTCGCCCGATATTGATGGCGAAGCGCTGGATGCCGTCGCATCTGCCTGGCGCGACAGCGGTATGCGGGCCGTAATCGCTCCTGTCGTCTCCGATAGAAGCGTCGTCGAAACCATGCCCTTCGAAGAAGACGACCTCGCCGGCCTCGACCTTTCGGCCTACGGCACCCGCACGCCACTCCCCGCTCGCAAGCAGATGGCGATCGCCGAGGCTTTCTTTCATCGCTGGCATGATGCTGCGCACGGCAGGATCCGCGTCGCCATCGGTCCTTCCGGCCCGCAACGCTGTTCAGATGATCTCCTCACCGCTGCGGCCGATTTCAGCCGCAGGCACGATACGCTGCTCCACACCCATGTCCTCGAAACGAGGCTGCAGCGGGAAATTGGCCTCAAGCTTTACGGCGGCGGTATGATCGCCCATCTCGACGATCTCAGCCTGCTGACGCCGCGCACCAACCTTGTGCATTCGATCTGGCTGGAGCCGGACGATGCGGACCGGGTCGCTGCAGCCGATGCGACTGTGATCCATAACCCCGTCTCCAATGCGCGGCTCGGCAGTGGTTATTGCTCGCTCCCGGATCTCATCGGCAAGGGTATCCGCATCGGGCTCGGCACCGACAGCGCCTGCTGCAACGACAGCGCCAATCTTCTGGAAACGATGAAATGGGCGGCCTTGGTTCACCGCCTTCGGTTAGATGACGAGACCGCCTGGCTGGGACCTCAGAGTGCGCTGCGGCTCGGCACGTCTGGCGGCGCGAACGTGCTCGGATTGAAGATGACGGGCAGGCTTGAGGCCGGCTGCGCGGCCGACATCACTTTCTTCAAACGCAAGGCGCCGGCATTTTCGCCTCTCCATGATCCGGTCCGCCAGCTGGTCCTTTCGGAGAGTGGCGCAGCAATCGATCGGGTGATGATTGCCGGCCGCGTCGTGGTATCAAACGGTCGCTCGACTGAAATCGACGAAACCGCAATCTGGGACGAGGCGCAGGCGATCGCCGACAGGAGACGCATCAACGGCAAGGCGGCGCAGGCGGCCACGCATGCTCTGGAAGGTCCGATCCGCAAGATGCGCAGCCGTTTCAACACCGGCTGGGCGGGAGGCTGCTCATGTCATTAGCTTGGACACGGGAGCCATTGCGCTTCTTCCAGCATCTGCTGCGTGAAACCGATGCCTCGACCCTGAGGATCGACGGCCTGATCGATGAAATCAAAAGCGTCGGCGCCAATGCCTGCATCGTCATGGGCGGCGGGTTTTCGGCCTGGTACCCGACCGACCTTTCCTCGCAGACGATCAACCCGCATGTCCGAAGCGATTTTCTCGGCGATTTCCTGGTCGCCGCGAAAGTTGACGGTATCCGGACACTGGTGAGGATGGATATTTCCAAGGGCCGCGCCGGCATGGAAGACAGGCATCCCGACTGGTTCGTTCGCAAGCCGGACGGAAGCGTCAGCAGCGTCTGGAATATGCCGCAGATCTGCGCCACCGGTCCGTTCTGGCAGCAGGAAACCTTCTCGATTCTCGGTGAAATCCTGAGCCGTTACCCCTCCGCCAATGGGTTCTTCTTCAACTATCTGCATGTGCCGCGCTGTTACTGCGACCGATGTCAGGATCTGGTTTTCAGGGCCACTGGAGAATCTGTTCCGGCACCGGATCGCCGTATTCCGGCCTACGAGGCATGGCGGCAGGACTTTCTGGCAGACTACATGGGTCGGGTCCGGAGCTTCATCCGGGCATGCAATCCGGCCGCAGCGCTTGTACCCTATCACCACGTCCATGACGGTTGGAACATCCGGCGGATGGCCGCAATCACCGACATCATCGGCTCCCAGGTTTCGAACCCCGTCATGCCGAACCCGGTCGATCCACAGCCGATCTGGAACCTCTGGGCTGCCGAAGAAGCACTGACGGCGCGGGCGCTGAAGCCCGATCACGCGCCGCTGCTCATCCAGACGACATCGGAAGTCTTCGCCAGCCGGCAATCGGCCATGCCGGATGCCTGCCTCATCCACAATCTCATCCAGGCGGCTGCTCACGGTGCCGCGACGGCGCCGGCGGTCAACGGCATGCTGAATCAGGAAGATGCGCGTTTCGTGCCCGCACTTCAGACATTCGGTCGGTACCTGCAGGAGAATGCGCGCTGGTATCGCGATCTCAAGAGCCCGGCGCGCGTTGCAATCGTCCGATCGGAAGACAGCAGACTGTGGGGCACAGATGCCGGCCGGCCGGCCGGTAAAGCAGAGGCTAACGGACATATCGGCGAATTCCGCGGCTTCTGCGAAATCATCTCGGACCTGCGCTACCCGTTCGACATCCTGGTCGCCCCCGGCCTGACGGTCGCCGAACTCGGCCGCTACGACCTCGTCATCCTCCCCGCCGTGGAGTGCCTCTCCGATGTGGACGCCGCGACCCTGGATGCCTACGTGGCCGCCGGCGGCAAGCTGCTCGCAAGCGCCGATCTTGGCGCCGCCGACGAGGCCGGCCATGAGCGGCAATCTGCGCCACTTCATTGCCTACCTGCCCTTCCCGGCAATGGTCGCACGGCCATAGGCGCCTATCTCGCCCTCGGACGCTTGGAGTTCCGAAATGCATTGAGCGGCATCCCACGCGTTCCGGCGGCCGGTGAATTCTGGACACCATTCGCCGATGGCAACAGCAATGACGACCTTCGTCTCATCGGCCCGTTTGCCAACAACGCCCCGGAATTTACGATGGTGGAAGGTGCCGGCAAGGAACCGGGCCTGATCGAACGGGATTTTTACAAAGGCCACGCGATCTGGCTGCCATGGCGTATCGGTTCGCTTTACCATCGTCATTCTATGCCGGAATATCGCAAGCTGCTGAGTGTGCTGATCGAACGCCACGTGGGCGCCGCTCCGGTTCGCACCACGGCACCTCTTGCGGTCGAAACGATCCTTTACGCCCATCCGGATGGAATGGTGCTGCATCTGATCAACGGGGCATCGGCAAGAACGAAACGGCTCACCGAGCTGACGCCGCTTGCCGGATTCGACGTCGCGATCGAGACTGACTGCGGCTTCGCTCTATCACTTCACGACGACAAGGAACTGCCCGTCACAAGGGCAGGCAAAATGATGATCCTGCGCATCGAATGCCTGGATCACTTTGCGGCTATCGCCCTCACAAGGGGTTCAGCCGGGAGGAAGTGCGCTTAAGGAAGGCCGAGAGATCCATTCGATGGACGCCGCGTGGCTCCATCAAACGCAAGAAGAAAAAAGGGTGAACAGATGAATCATATTCTGAGACGACATCTTATGGCCGGCGCGATAAGCACCGCCGTAACCGTATCGATGCCGCTTGTCGCAGCAGCCCAAAGCACCTCGACGGTCGTGATCGCACAGGCAGCCGATGCCTATTCCATGGATCCGGCCAAGCACTCGGCCTTCCCGACGGCCAACATTCTTTTCCAGATCTATGACGGCCTGGTCACGCAAAACGAGAAGGGCGAGATCGCGCCGGCACTCGCGACGTCCTGGAGCAATCCGGATCCGCTGACATGGCGCTTCAAGCTTCGCGAAGGCGTCAAGTTCCACAACGGCGAGGCATTCAACGCAGCCGCCGTCAAATACACCTTCGACCGCGCCCTCGATCCGAATTTCAAGGCGCCCTATTACTCGCGCATCTCGCAGATCAAGGCTGTCACCGTCGTCGATGATTACACGATCGACATCAAGACCGACAAGCCATTCCCGACCATGCTGCTATCGCTTTACGAGGCAAGCTTCCCGGCCCTGATCGTTGCGCCGACCTATACGGCGCAGAACAATGGCGCGGATCTTGGCGCCAAGCCGGTCGGCACAGGCCCCTATCGCTTCGTTGAATGGAAGAGGGACGAACGCGTCGTGCTCGAAGCCAATCCCGATTACTGGGGCGGTAAACCGTCGATCGCCAAAGTGATCTTCCGGCCGATAAAGGAAACCCGCACCCGTATCGCCGAACTGAAGAGCGAGGGCGTCGATATCGCCGTCGACGTGCCGCCGGAAGACATCGCCTCACTCGAAAGCGGCGATACCAAGGTCGTCTCCGTTCCCAGCGAATTTCTCTATTTCCTGGCCTTCGACACCACCCGGGACACGCCGCTGAAGGACAAGCGCGTTCGTCAGGCGATCAACTACGCCGTCGATGTCGATGCTATCCAGCAGGCGCTGCTGAACGGCATGGGCACGCGCATCGCGCTCACTTTGCCGAGCAATGCCTTCAGCTACGACCCGTCCTGGAAGCCCTACCCCTACGATCCGGCCAAGGCCAAGGCGCTTCTGGCAGAAGCCGGTTATCCGAACGGCTTCACGATTCCGCTGATGACCCGCAAGGGCCGTTACATGAAGGACAGCGAGATCGTCGAGGCGACAGCGGGCTTCCTCTCCAAGGTCGGCATCAAGGCCAATATCCAATATCTGGAACCCGGCGTCTGGGGCCAGGTCTCCGAAAAGAAGGGGCGCGAAGGCATCACCTTCCCGGGCTGGAGCGGCCGCGACCCGAACCTTGTCTGGGCGCCTCTTCTGCATACCGGCGAATATCAGAGCTATTACAGCAACCCGGACCTGGACAAGCTGCTCGACGCCGGCGCCGCGACCATCGACCCGGCCGAGCGCAAGAGCATCTACACCAAGGCCGCGGCGATCATCAAGGATGACGCGCCGCACCTGCCGATGGTGCAGCCGCCGCTGATCTACGGCCTCGACAAGAAGCTCTCGTGGACGCCGCGTGCCGATGGAATGATCGACCTGCGCAAGGCGCACTACTGATAAACGTCCATTCGCGGCCGGGCATCCCGTCCGGCCGCGAATGTCACCCGGAGTGAACCAAGGTCTTGGCCAATTTTCTGATATCCCGATTGCTTTATGCCACCGTCGTGCTGCTCGGCGTGTCGGTTGCCGTGTTTTTCTTGATCCGGATCGGCGGCGATCCTTCCGCGCTGTTCCTGCCACCCGAGGCCCCGGTCGAGGAAATCCAGCGTTTCCGTCACCTGATGGGCTTCGACCGGCCGCTGCTCGTCCAATATTTCGAATTCCTGGGCCGCGCCGTCCAAGGCGACTTCGGCATGTCGCTGCGTTACGAACAACCGGCAATGAGCCTGGTGCTCGAGCGGGTCCCGGCGACCCTCGAGCTTGGCGGCATGGCGTTCGTGATGTCTCTGGCGGTTGCCATCCCGCTCGCAATCCTCGCCGCCGCCAACCGCGGTTCGGCGATCGACCGGGCAAGCCTGCTGATCTCGCTGATCGGGCAGAGCTTTCCGGCCTTCTGGCTGGCGATCATGCTGATCTTGCTGTTTTCCGAGACCTTCTATATCTTACCACCCTCGGGCCGCGGCGGCTGGCAACATCTGATCATGCCGGCGATCGTACTTGCCACCTATTCGACCGCGATCATCACCCGCCTGCTTCGCTCGTCGATGATCGAGGTGCTGCAATCGGACTACGTACGCACCGCACGCGGCAAGGGTGTCCGCGAAAGCCGCATCATCCTCAGCCACGCGCTGCGTAATGCCGCGATCCCAACCTTGACGGTGATCGGCCTGCAGGTCGGCGCTCTCCTCGGCGGCGCGGTGATCACGGAAGAAGTCTTTGCCTATCCCGGCATCGGCCGGCTCGCCATCCAAGCGATCGCCAATCGCGATTTCACGGTAGTGCAGGCCTTCGTGCTGTTCATGGCAGTCGTCATCGTCGCCATCAATCTTCTGGTCGACCTCTCCTACGGCTTTCTCGATCCGCGGCTGCGGAGGAACAAATGACCGCATTTCTGAAGCGCTATCTGGCGAGCCACCTCGCCGCCATCGGCCTCGCGATCATCGTGATTGCGTTATTTGTCGCGATCTTCGGTCCCTGGCTCGTCCCTTACGATCCAAGTTCCCAGGAGATCCTCCAGCGTTTAAAGCCGCCATTCTGGAGCAATGCCGAAGGCATCCATCTGTTTGGCACCGATGCGCTCGGCCGCGACATCTTTAGCCGCATCATCATCGGTGCACGCGTCTCGATGATGGTCGGGGTCGCGTCCGTCGTTATCTCCGGCATCGTCGGCGTCACCTTCGGCTTGATCGCCGGTTACGAGGACAAATATGCCGGCCGCGTACTGATGATGCTGACCGATATCCAACTCGCCATCCCCTTCCTGGTTTTGGCACTTGCGGTCGCCGCGGTTGTCGGTCCCAGCCTCTGGAACATCATCACCATCCTCGGCCTCACGAACTGGGTACAATACGCCCGCGTCGTTCGCGCCGAATGCCTTGTCCTGCGCGAGCGGGAATTCATCCAGGCGGCGCATATGATGGGCATTTCCGCCACCCATATCCTGACGCGCCACCTGCTGCCCAACGTCATGTCGTCAGTCATCGTCATCTCCAGCCTGCTGGTCGCCAAGATGATCCTGTTCGAATCGTCGCTGAGCTTCCTCGGCCTCGGCGTACCGCCGGAAATGCCGACCTGGGGCACGATGATCTCGGAAGGACGCAATTATATCGGCAATGCCTGGTGGGTGGCGACCATCCCGGGGTTCGCGATCTTCTTCACCGTCGTCGGCACCAATCTCGTCGGTGACCGCCTGCGCGATTTGCTAGACCCGCGCCTGCGGCAGATGGAGGGCTGAGCGATGGCGAAGTCCGCCACCTATGATATCCTGGTCCCCGGCTTTCCCGGACGCAGCACTCGCGGTTTCTTAGGCTGGAGCACGATCCTGCTCCTCAAGAGCCGCGAAGGTTACGCCCTCTTCGATACCGGCGGCAGCGGCGATCGGCCGGGCCTGATGGCAGCGCTCAAAGACCGCGGCATAGAACGCGACGAAATACGCACGATCGTCCTCTCCCACCTGCATTTCGACCACATGGCGAATGTCGAGTGTTTCCCGAAAGCCGAGATCATCCTGCACGAGAGCGAGTTTTCCTATGTGCAGGACCACAAGCACGACGATCCGGCGATCTCGATTTTCCAAGTCGAGGGTCTGTTGCGCAGCCCGTTGCTGACCCTTGTCTCAGGCGAACTGGAAGTGCTGTCTGGCATCCGGATGATCCAGACGCCAGGACATAGCGGCGGCCATGTTTCACTGGTCATGACCGTTGCCGGCAAATGCGTCGTGCTCGCCCAGGACGCGATCAAGCATCGCGGCGAGATCGAAGCCGGCGCGCCGGCCGGTGCCTTCGACGAGGAGGTGGCTCGCGCCAGCATCCGCCGCATCGCGGCGATGGCCGATATCATCGTGCCTGGCCATGACGGCCCGCTTACCATGGAAAACGGCGGCGTCATCGCCTCGACGCCGGTCTCGACCGAGATCGGCCTGACGCTCGACGGCCGTCGTTTTCTGCTGGAGGCCTGAGAGATGCTGACGCTGCTTCACAACGCCTTTCTCTGCACCGGCCTGCCCGGCGGCTTTTATCCGGACGGAGCACTGTTGATCCGCGGCAGCAAGATCATCTGGGCCGGCGCGCTGGCCGACCTGCCGCCGCAGGCGGAACCGGTCAGGCGGCAGGATGTCGGCGGCCGCGTGATCATTCCCGGCCTCATCAACACCCATGCGCATGGCGGGTTGTCCACCCATCGCGGCTGCTGCGATGAGGGCGACCTGTTCCAATGGGCCGCAGCACTCGCGCCCCACACCTCGCACCTCACCGTCGAGGACAACCGGCGGGGCTGTTATCTCGCGATCATGGAAATGGCCCGCAACGGCATTACCACCGCCTGCGACTGCACCCGCTACGGCGCCGGCGTCTTCGCTTCGGTCGCCACCGAGATCGGCATGCGCTCGTTAAGTGGCGCACTCGTCAACTCTCCCGAACTTCGTCGCAACGGCCGGCCGAACTGGCCTCTGGCGCTGGAAGAAACCAAGGAAGCTATCGAGGCTCACAAAGGCAACGGCCTTGCCCGCTTCTATCTCGGTGGCCATTCGCCCTATAGCTGCACGCCGGCGCTCCTACGGGAGGTCAAGCGTGAAGCCGACAAGCTCGACCTGCCCTTCGTCATCCACGTCGCAGAAAACAGACGCGAAAACGAGATGGTCATGGAGCAGTACGGCCAGTCGCCGACTGCATGGCTGCATCGCCTCGGTGTGCTGGACCGTCGCTCGGTTCTTGCCCACTGCGTCTGGGTCGATGAAGCGGACATGGATATTCTTGCCGAGACCGGCGCAGGCGTCGCCCACAATCCGGGCAGCAATGCAAAGCTCGCGAGCGGCATCGCCCCTGTACCGGCGCTCCGAAGGCTCGGCATTCCGGTTGGGCTCGGCACCGACAGCACGCTCAGCAACAATTGCCTCGACCTCTTCCAGGAGATGAAGCTTTCTGTATTGCTGCAGCGTGCGGCAAGCCTTGATGGGACGATCGTGGGCGCCGGGGATGCGTTCTCCATGGCGACGCTCGAAGGCGCGCGGGTGCTTAACTGGGAAACCGAAATCGGCAGTCTCGAAGTTGGCAAAGAGGCCGACCTCGTCATTCTCGACGTCAGCCACCCGCTTGGCCTGAACCCCGAGCGGGTCCAGTCCGACCTAGTCTACCATGCAGGACCGCAGCATGTGCGCGGCGTCATGGTGGCCGGCCGAATGATCTTCGAGGACGGCCGACTACTCACTGTCGATGAGCCGGCCATCCGTCACGCAATCCACGAACATTACAGACATCAATGACAAAGGACCAAACCATGACGGATGCACCTGTCGGGCTCATCACCAGCGCCGCCTCCGACAATCTCCTGAAAGACCGCCGGCTGGAAATGGTCTCGACACCCTGGGGCGAAGCGCCCGTGCTGCTCGGCCTGATCGGCGGCCGGCAATCGGCCGTCATCCTGCGCTACGGCGAAAACTTGACGCTGCCGAGCCACAAGATCAACTATCACGCCAATATCTGGGCGCTGCGTGAACTCGGCGTCGAGTCGATCATCTCTCAGAACGCCATTGGCTCGGTCAACCCGGCCATCCGTCCGGGCGATATCGTCATCTCCGACGATTTTCTCGACAAGACCAAGTCACGCGCCCAATCGCTGTTCGACGAAAGCGAATGCTGGGTGCGCGTCGATTTCACCGACCCCTTCTGCCCGCGCCTGCGCACCGACCTGATCGCCGCCGCAAACCGCTACAGCAACCGGGTGATCGAACGCGGCACGTTCGTCTGCACCGAAGGCCCTCGTTTCGAGACGCCGGCGGAAATCCGCGCCTATGCGCGCGAGGGCGGCGATATCGTCGGCACGCCGCTGGTACCGGAAGTGGTCTTCGCCCGCGAGGCGGAAATGTGCTTCGCGTCTATCGCCCCGGTGATCAACTTCGGCGCCGGCATGGCCCCGGCCGTCGTCCATTTCGGACCCGGCAGCATGAACGAGATCTACTACAAGGAAGGCCTGCACGACTTGATTGAGAAGACTCTGATCGACGCGATCTCGGGCATTTCTACAGAACGAAACTGCACCTGCGGTAGGGCGTTGGACGGTGGCTTTCATGGACAACCGCCGGCGTGGTTGAAGCGACGGACGTCCTAGCTGGTATGATCATATGCACATCGCGAGCTTCGCAAACTGATCAAGAGAACGAAGATGTGACCCCATTGCCTCACCAAGCTGCTGGCTTTACGGTTTATCTCGTCCCCTTTGCGACTCGCGGCTATCAGACAGATAGTTCATCAATTCGGCGACGACACGTTGAGACCTCTGACCAACAGGTAGAGCTTAGCGGTCTCTTCCAACTCCTCGGCTGCGTATTGCGCGTCCAGCAACGATTTTCCCGAAACTTGTCCGTCGTCGAATGATTTGAGACTTTTCGGCTCTGGAAGACTGGAGTTTCCGGCTCGGTTGCGGTTTGATCTAAGCCGCTTTGGCGTGGCGGTTCAAGCGGCGTAGTCTGATGGTGTCGCGTTTTATCCTTTCACGTTCGAGCAGGATGGTCTGGCCGCGCTCGAAGTAGACGTCGGCCGGGGTGAGATTGTCGAGGCTCTCGTGGTATCGGCGGTGATTGTAATGCTCGACGAAAGCCGCGATCTGCGCCTCAAGGTCAGTTCCAATTGGCGAGACATTGACTTCCAATCAGCCGAGGGCGATAGTCCCAATCGTCCGAGATCCGAGGAAGGCATGTTCGAGAGGTTTGTAGAGCAGCGGGCAGAGGAAGCCCTTTCGGATACTCCAGTCGTCCTCATCGTGGGACCGCGCCGAGCCGGCAAGACCACACTTGTCCGAAAGATGGGAGAAGCTGGCCGAACCTACATCACGCTCGATGATCAAACAGTGCTTGAGGCCGCGCAATCCGATCCTGCCGGCTTCATTCGGGGCCTGGATAGAGCCATCATCGACGAGATTCAGCGTGCGCCAGACCTGCTGCTGGCGATCAAGAAGACAATCGATGAGGACTATCGTCCGGGCAGGTTTCTACTTACCGGGTCAGCAAACGTGCTGACTTTACCGCGGATTGCGGACAGCTTGGCTGGGCGAATGGAGACCATCCGAATGCTGCCGCTGGCAAGGGCCGAGATCGAAGGCCGGACGCCGTCCTTTCTGGAGCACCTTTTCGACGGGAAGCTAAAGAGCCCGCAGAACTCTATCATCGGAGACGACTTCGTCCAACTCGTTCTGCTCGGGGGATTCCCTGAAGCGATCAGCCGCAACAGCGAACGACGACGGCAAGATTGGGCACGGTCCTATCTGACTTCTATCCTGACCCTAGATTTGCGGGACATTGCCGATGTGGAGAAGCTGACCGAGTTGCCGAAGTTCGTGCGGCTATTGGCCGAACACACAGGCCAATTGGTCAACTACTCGCAGTTCGGCGGCAGCATCAACGTCAGTCACAAAACGGGGCAGCGTTATGTCGGGCTGCTCGAACAAGTGTTTCTAGTCGCAACGGTACAGCCTTGGTTCACCAATACGCTGAAGCGTATTGTCAAGACGCCCAA
The DNA here is from genome assembly GCF_000732195.1 of Neorhizobium vignae. Lineage (GTDB taxonomy): Bacteria > Pseudomonadota > Alphaproteobacteria > Rhizobiales > Rhizobiaceae > Neorhizobium > Neorhizobium vignae. The sequence goes on along the minus strand of NZ_JNNU01000003.1, from coordinate 39,643 downwards.
GCTGCATTTCCTCGACTCAGGCCTGCTGGCCAGTGTGCGCGGGCTCACCTTCGACCGAGTGAAGGCGGATCGCGGAACATTCGGCGCGCTGCTAGAGAGCTTCGTGTTTTCCGAAGTTCTGAAGCTAATGACGGCGTCGAACCTGCGGTTGACACCATATCATTTCCGGGATCGGGACATGCGCGAGGTGGACATTGTACTGGAACGCGACGATGGGATGATCGCTGGCATCGAGGTCAAGGCCAGCGCCACGGTCAAGGCCGGCGATTTCAGAGGGCTCCGCGCACTTGCAGAGGCCTGCGGCGATCGTTTCGCCTTCGGGGTCGTCCTCTATGACAGCACTGATGTGGTGCCGTTCGGCGACAAGCTGGCCGCAGCGCCGCTGTCCAACATGTGGGGCTGAGAAATGTTCGCAGAAGCCAAAGGGAGGACCAACACATCGTCGGCCAACGTATCTGTAGCCGAGAAAAGTGGCCAGGACGCTCTCGAAATTTTCGCTGGAAACGTTCGAATACCCTTTGGAAATCTTCTACTGGCGGTGCTTTGCACTTGTCGAATTTGGATTTTATGTTTCTTGACGGGAATTTAGCGGTTGATCGTAGTTTCGGCGCTTATGGCGTTCCGCAGAGTAGTGCGGGGGCTCACAACCAACCATTCCTGCGGCTGGTTGAAAAGCGTCTTCCAAAGCTAGCGGCCTAGGCTCGCAACTTCGCCAGTTCAACTACCTGTTTACCCGCCCACCTATTCTATGCTGTGGCCCGCCTATTCTCCCCCACATACAACCGCGGTTGCACCGAAATTGGCTGGCATCCCAGCCACCGGCAAACCTGCCGTGCTTGGTCCCACGACTACCTCCATTCATTGATGATAGGTGCACATCGTACGCTGGGCGGCCTTGTCTGCCGTTTCTTCCCAACATTGGAAAGGAAGATCTGAGCGGACGATGGACTGGCGCCCGCCCAGAAGGCCGGAGACTATTGATGACGTTTACGGGATCGGAAGCGAGGCAAACCTACTTGATCCCGCCTATGATAAAGGACCGATAGTCCGCCCCGAGAAACCGATGTTTTACGGCAGCTTGGTATCCGGGACTGTCGTAAAAGGCGCGTGCCGCCTCCATAGTGGGAAAACTGACCATCACCACACCGTCGGGAGTTGCCCCCTCCAGAACGTCCTGAGGGCCGTGGGCGGCGAGTACGGTTCCTCCCGATTCCCCCAGCAATGGCCTCAACATTTCCGCATAAGTCTGCAGTTCAGCTGCATCGCGGCTACGTTCTTGAATGAAAATGGCATAAGCGGTCATATTAAATCTCCTTAAGAGTTCCGGACCCGGTCGGTTGCAATTGACGACCTTGCTTAAGACGGGTCGTTTGAAGGCTGCGCGGGCTTGTCGAGGCCGAAGACGATATCGATCGCAGGGCGGATTTCGAGCTACGCTAGCCGTTGACGGGGGATATGCGGGAGCCAGATCTGCAGGTCAGGGATCGACGCGTTGTTGCCCTTCCGTCCTATCCGCCTCCTGCATCGACATCAGGTCGTCTTAACGGTGATGGCGACGTCGATATTGCCCCTTACCGCGTTCGAATAGGGGCACGTCGCATGCGCCGCCTGTACGATCTCCTCAGCCGTTACTTGGTCGAGGCCGTTAATCGCGACGTCAAGCGCCACCGTAAGGACGAAACCACCGCTGCCATCGGGTCGCAAGCCGACTTCGGCCACCACCACGATGTCGGTATCCTTAACCCTGCTCGCCTTGTTGCGGCTGACGTGGATCACTGCATTCTCGAAGCAGGCCGCATAGCCCGCTGCGAACAGTTGCTCAGGATTGGTCGCGCCGCCCTTGCCGTCCATCGTCGCGGGTAGCGCGAGAGGGAGGTCGAGAAGCCCGTCCTCGCTGCGGACAGTTCCGCAGCGGCCGCCAATCGCGGTGACTTTCGTGCTGTAGAGAGTGCTCATCGTCCAGAGCCCGTCACAGCATGTCTGACATGCCGAACGAGGTGAGCATCTCGTTCTGGATCGGGCGTACGGCCTCGTTCAGTCGATGAACACCGAAGTCCATGCCCTCAGGCATGACCACCGTCCGCAATGGACGTCTCTCCGTGGCTTCAACCAGTTCCGCGATGGCATCGGCCACGCGTTGGGGGCGCGGGGGATTGGCCTCATCGTGACCATCGTTGGCGTGAGCTTTGATCTGACCTGGTATCGCCGCGACCTCGCCGTAGGAAGCAAGCACAGACTGGTCTGATGGCTCCGGGCTGGACGAGATGAGGTTGCTCGGGAATGGCCCAGGCTCTACGATGACGGAGTCGATCCCAAAGCCCTTCAGTTCATACCGATAAGCTTCAGCAAGGCCCTCAAGCGCGAACTTGCTCGCGGAGTAGGTGCCGAAGAACGGGAAAACTACCCGACCCATCAGGGATGTCACGTGAACAAGCAACCCACTACCAGCGGCACGCATGTGCGGCAGAACGGCGCGGTCTGCCCGCACGGCGCCAAAGAAATTGACCGAAAAAAGCCGCTCGATGTCCGCAACCGTGTAGGCTTCCGTGACCCCAACCGGCATCAATCCAGCATTGTTGACAAGGACGTCGATCTTTCCGTGTTGCTTCACGACCTGATCGATCGTGGAATTGACCGAGGCCTCGTCGGCAACGTCCATTTCAAGGACCTGCAGCACATGTCCTTCGGCTTTCGCCGTGTCTATAAGGTCCTTTCGGACCTTGGCATTTCTTCCCTCGACGTCCCGCATGGTCGCAACCACCGTATGTCCCCGCCTTGCGAGTTCCAACACCGTGAGGTTTCCGAAACCACTGCTCGCGCCGGTCACAACAACGACTTTTCCGCTCATCTCCAGTTTTCTCTCTTGAAATCCATTGGTCGTAGCCAACGAATAGACAGACCTGTATGTATTTGCAATCCCCAAATTTACAGAATAGTCTGTCTACATGTCGGCCAAGGATCTGAGGTGACGTAAATGCAGACGCGCAGCGTGCTTGAGTTTGTGGATGTGGATGGAAAATCGCTCGATGCCCTCGCTCCGCGAGAACGCATATTGAAGACTGCGTCTGCCCTGTTTTACCGGCTTAGCATCAATTCTGTCGGGATAGATCGGATCATCGCCGAGAGCGGTGTGGCGAAGATGACTTTTTACAAGCACTTCCCCTCGAAGGCCACCCTCATCGCTACCTATCTGCGCCACAAGAGAGTCATCTGGTTCCGGATGCTCGCCGCGGCGACCGAAAAGCCTGGCCTATCGCCGCCTGAGCGGGTGCTCGCGATTTTCGACGCGATAGATGAACCGCTGCGCGCGCCTACTTTCCGCGGTTGTTCGTTTGCGAGAGGATTGGCAGAATTCGGACCCGAGGCAAACACTCCAGAGGTTCAGGCGACAATTGCCGAGTATTTCACGGAACTGCATGAATTCGTTGCATCGCTGATTAAGCCGCTCGCTTTAGATAAGCCTGAGCAAGCCGTCATCCAAATCCTGTCACTCGTCCAGGGTTCGTTTGTGATGGCACAATCCATTCCTAACGGTGGAATTGTTGAAGCAAACCGCGATGCAGCCAGACTCCTGTTGGAGCATGGATTGTCCGATTAATTCCTTCGGGCAAGCGCCTGTTGGCGTCTCCCCTCTCTTCGACCCGCAAACCTTCGAACGGCCTGCTAAAAATCAATGCGCGACGCCCGGGTCGCTGGGAGTGGTATTGCCGCTTACGCGGGATCCTGCGACACTGCAGCACGTGCGTCACGTCGCATAAAAGCCCAGTCAATCAGTTCCGCCATGGATGGACCAAGGGCGATCCCCATCTCACTGAGCGCATACTCTACCCTGGGCGGAACCTGAGGAAACACGGTTCGCGTGACGATACCGTCTTTCTCCAGTTCTTTGAGTTGCTGGATGAGCATTTTCTGGTTCACGCCCTCTACACGCTTCTCAAGTTCCGAAAATCTTAGCGGCCCCTTCGCACCAAACAGCTGGCAGATGATGACAATTTTCCATTTGCCCTCAAGGACCTGAAGAGCGTCCCTGGTCGCTGCTGCCCAGATCAACTGCTGCTTGGGATCGTCGCAGCGCCAGTCTCTCTCTATAGCCATACTTACCTCCGGGTGGGCTACCCACCTTCAAGTCGGTTCTTGCCGTATCATCTAGCTATACCTATTCTTCGGAGTAAGAAAAGTCACGTCTCCGTCGGAGTGCGTTGAGTTCAATACTCTCAGCAAGGGAGTGACAATGAAGGTCGGAATCATTGGCGCAGGCAACATCGGTTCGACACTGGCACGCAAGCTCGCGGCGGCAGGGCACGAGATCAAGCTTGCCAATTCCAAGGGGCCGGAATCGATCCGCGACCTTGCCGCCGAAGTTGGTGCGACGGCAACGACCCGGGAAGATGCCGTAACAGGTGTGGATGCGGTGATCCTCTCCATCCCGTTCGCAGCGCATCGCGATCTCGCCGCGTTGTTTCAGACCGTTCCCGAGAACGTCGTCGTTATCGACACATCCAACTATTATCCGTTCCGCGACGGTGCGATCGCCGAGATCGATGACGGCAAGCCGGAGGCGGTCTGGGTCACCGAGCGGATCGAGCGGCCCATCATCAAGGCGTGGAACGCGGTGCTTGCCGAGACCCTTGCCAAGAAAGGCGCAGACAAGACGCAACCCGGCCGCATCGCCCTTCCGGTCGCGGGCGACGATCCTGAAAAGAAATCGCGCGTGCTGGAACTGGTCGAGGCGACAGGCTTCGACGCCTTCGATGCCGGGGGCCTTGCGACCTCATGGCGACAGCAGCCGGGCACGCCTGCCTATTGCACGGAACTGACGGCTGACGAGCTGAAAACGGCTCTTGGAAAAGCAGACCCGAACCGCTCGGCGGACAACCGCGAGACTCTGATCAAGGGTTTCATGGAAGGGGGCGAGAGCCTGACCCACGACGACATCGTCGCCCGCAACCGCGCCGTAACAGCGTGAGCAGGGCAGGAAACATCATGAAAGTTGGTATTCTTGGCGCGGGCCACATCGGAAAAACGCTGGTCCGTGAACTCAGCAGAACTGGGTACGATGTGAAGGTGGCAAACTCACGTGGTCCTGAGACGATCGCGCCATCAGTGCTTGCATTCGGCGGACGCGGCGTAACGCTCGAACAGGCCGTCGAGGACGTGGACGTCCTGATTCTCTCGATCCCTCTCAACCGCCTGCCCGAAATCGCTGCCAAACTTGCCGCTCTTCCAAAGGACGTCGTCGTTATCGACACGTCCAACTATTATCCGATGCGCGACACCGAGATCGCCGACATCGAGGCGGGCGAAGCCGAGAGCGTCTGGGTATCCAGACAACTGGGCCGACCAGTCGCAAAGGCTTCGAATGCAATCGGTTCCGATTCTTTCGCCCGACTGGGAAAACCTGCGAGTCACCCGGATCGCATCGCCATACCGGTCGCTGCAGACAATGAACGTGACCGACTTGTCGCCATGGCGCTTGTCGGTGATACGGGATTCGAGGCGGTCGATGCCGGACCGCTTTCGGAGTCATGGCGCCAGCAGCCAGGATCTCCGGTTTACTGCACAGACCTCACGGCCATCGAGATTCCCGATGCACTCGCCGCCGCGGAAAGATCCCGGTTGCCAAAGCGGCGAGACCTTTCCGTCGCTGCGGTTCAGGAGAGGCTTGGCGATACGAAGAGCGATCCCGACGCGGGCTATCTCGTGCGTTTGAACAGGGCCCTGTTCCTGTAGATCGCCATTGGTAGCAACGGATATAATCCCCGGTAAAAAAACTGATGACCCGCGGCCCGTAAGCCGCGGGGCGCCGGAACATGGAATCGATAATGTCGCGTAAAATGATGATCGGAATGCATTTCGGAAACGGTTATGGCTCCCAGCCGGGTGCATGGCGCATGGCCGGGGTCGATCCCCGGAACTACACGAACTTCGACAGCCAGGTGCGCTACGCCCAGGCGGCGGAACGGGGCAAGTTTCAGTTCCTGTTCATGCCGGACTTTCCGGTATTGACCGGCAATGTCGAATCCGAAGCGCCGATGATTAACATCGATCCGATGATGACGCTTGCTGCCGTCGCGCGCGGCACCGAGCGGATCGGGCTGGTCGCGACCGGTTGGACCACGTTCAACGAGCCCTATAATCTGGCGCGCCAATTCAAGGCCCTCGACCTGATGAGCCACGGCCGGGCAGGATGGAACGCTGTTCCGACCAGCGATCCCGCGATCGCGGCTAATTACGGTCGCGACCTGCCGTCCCGCGGCGAAAAGTACCAGCGGCTCCACGAGTCGATCCAGATCGTTCAGGCCCTGTGGGGCAGCTGGGAAAAGGGAGCATGGCTGCACGACGCCGCATCTGGGCGCTTCGCGGACCCTTTCAGGATCCGGCCCATCAATCTCCAAGGAAATCACGTCGGTTCAAGCGGTCCGCTGCCCCTCCCGCCGTCAGAACAGGGGCAGCCCGTCATCTTCCAGGCAGGCGGGGGCGACCAGGGATTGGAGGTCGCGGCCCGTTATGCAAGCGGCGTGATCGGGGCGGTCTACACCATCGAGGCGGCCCGTGCCCAGCGCATCGCGCTCCGCAACGCTGCGGAACGTGTTGGTCGCGATCCTGACGAGATAAAGTTTTTCCCTGGCCTCATGACGACGATCACGCCCGACAGACGAAGCGGGCTTGATCGCCGGATTGCGGTCAGCGGGGAAACCTTCCCGCAGCGCGTAGAATATCTCGGGCAGATGCTGGGATTGCAGCTGGACGCGGCACGGCTCGACGAGCCGCTGTCACAGGCTCAACTTGCGAATGCTCGCCCTTCGCCGCGCGATCCCCGGTCGCCCCGTGCCCTCAACATCGCCCGGGAGGGCTGGAGCCTGCGGGATATTCTGGCGCATGGCGTGATCGATTATCACCCAGTCATCGCCGGCCCCGCGGTCGAAGCTGCCGACCATATGCAGACCTGGTTCGAGGCGGGTGCGGCCGATGGCTTCTGGCTGTCGCCCGACGTCTACGAGGACGGTATCGATGCGCTCGTCGATCAGGTGGTCCCTCTCCTGCAGGAACGCGGACTGTTTCATCGGGATTATGAGGGAACGACCCTGCGCGACCATCTCGGCGCACCGCCCCAGTACGGGCTTGATACGCGTATCATGCTGTGAACCGAAAATAGGCGAGCGCCAGATCGCTTTGCGTATCAATCCGCTTGGTCGTCTGAATGCCGGGTTTCCCCGGCTCCAGACGATGATGGTCGAGAGCGGCTTGTCCGACGTCACAGATCATGGCTTTGAATTCTTGGAAGAGAAAGCGTCAGGAGCTTCATGAACGCTCCCAACGTCCGACGCCACTATTCGGCGAGTTCGCGCATGACTTTGATCAGGTCGGATTTGCCTTCGAAGCCGATGCCCGGCAGTTCCGGCATGGTGATGTGGCCGTCGATGACCTTGACGCCGTCCGGAAAGCCGCCATAGGGCTGGAAGAGATCTGGATAGCTCTCGTTGCCGCCCAGCCCAAGGCCGGCAGCGATATTGAGCGACATCTGGTGGCCGCCATGAGGGATACAACGCGACGGTGACCAACCGAACTGGCGCAGCACGTCTAGCGTGCGCAGGTACTCGACGAGACCGTATGACAGGGCGCAGTCAAACTGTAGGAAGTCGCGGTCAGACCGCATGCCGCCGTAGCGCAGCAGGTTACGGGCATCCTGATGGGAGAAGAGGTTCTCTCCGGTCGCCATCGGGGCGTCGTAAAATTCCGAGATGGCGGCCTGCAGCGCGTAGTCCAGCGGGTCGCCGATTTCTTCGTACCAAAAGAGCGGATAGTCTCGCAGCATCTTGGCGTAGGCGATGCCGGTCTCCAGATCGAAGCGGCCGTTCGCATCCACCGCAAGCTTCGCCTCGGATCCGATTTCCTCCAGCACAGACTCGATGCGGCCACGGTCTTCGTCAATGGAGGCACCGCCGATCTTCATCTTAACGACATTGTAGCCGCGGTCGAGATAGCCGCGCATTTCCTTGCGGAGCGCGCTGTTGTCCTTGCCGGGGTAGTAGTAGCCGCCGGCGGCGTAGACGAAGACCTTCGGGTCGGCTTCCCGGCCCTTCATGTCGGCGAGATGGCGGAACAGCGGCTTGCCCTCGATCTTGGCGACCGCATCCCAGACCGCCATGTCGAGCGTTCCGACCGCAACCGAGCGCTCGCCGTGACCGCCAGGCTTTTCATTCATCATCATAGTCGACCAGATCTTGTGCGGAACGAGGTTGGTGCCGGCGTCGTTGAGCAGGCTGTTCGGGTCTGCCTGCAGGATGCGGTCCTTGAACCGCTCGCGGATCAGGCCGCCCTGGCCATAACGGCCGTTTGAGTTGAAACCATAGCCAACGACGCGACGCCCGTCCTTCACGACATCGGTGACGACGGCGACGAGGCTCGCCGTCATCTTCGAGAAGTCGATATAGGCGTTGCGGATAGGCGAAGCGATTGGTTTGGTGACTTCGCAGACGTCGATGATACGCATTTTAACCTCCGTTTTAGTTTAAAGTAGATAGTGAATGGTGGCGTTCCGCCGCAACTTCGTAGCGATCAGACGACCGGACTGTTGCCTCTTTGGTAGCCGGGCGCGGCTGCAAATTCCAATGCTCTGACGACTTATATTGATGCCGTTTTGGCATTGCCATTTGAAAAGCGGCAGGTGAAGCCTTAGCTTAGGGCGCCTGATTACAGTGGGTTAACGGCTTTGGTCGCCTCCATAGAAGCGATGGTGGCAATGCAAATTCGGCTTCATAGAGCTGATGCTGGCACATTCACTGCTACTGCAACCCCATATTACCCGAGAGTGTCCGCAACGGCCTTTCCGCATGTGACCGTGTCGGCGCTGCCGCCCAGGTCGCGGGTGCGAAGCCTCCCATCAGCAAGAACAGTCTCGATCCCTGTCATCACGGCAGCGCTGGCATCATGCTCTCCGAGATGGTCGAGCATCATGGCTGCCGACCAGATCTGGCCGATCGGGTTCGCAATCCCCTGCCCAGCGATGTCCGGCGCCGATCCGTGGACGGGCTCGAACAAAGATGGGAATTTCCGTTCCGGATTGATGTTTCCCGATGGCGCGATGCCGATCGTTCCCGTGCAGGCAGGCCCAAGATCAGAGAGGATGTCACCGAATAGGTTGGACGCCACCACCACATCGAAGCGGTCAGGGTTCAGCACGAAATGGGCGCAGAGGATATCGATATGGTATTTGTCCCAGGTGATATCCGGATAGGATTTGGCCATCTCCTCGACGCGCTCGTCCCAATAGGGCATCGAAATGGAGATGCCATTCGACTTGGTCGCAGAGGTGAGCCGTTTGCGCGGGCGGGTTTGGGCGAGGTCGAAGGCGAATTTCAGAATCCGATCGACGCCGATCCGCGTCATCACCGTTTCCTGGAGAACCGTTTCCCGCTCGGTTCCCGGGAAGATGCGCCCGCCGACCGATGAATATTCACCCTCGGTGTTCTCCCGCACGACGTAGAAGTCGATATCACCAGGTCCTCGCCCGGCCAGGGGCGAGGTGACGCCGGGCATCAGCCGGACCGGCCGCAGGCTCACATACTGGTCGAACTCCCTCCGGAACTGGATCAGCGAGCCCCAGAGCGAAATATGATCGGGAACGATCTCCGGCCAGCCAACCGCACCGAAAAAGATCGCGTCATGGCTGCCGATCTGCGCCTTCCAGTCCTCCGGCATCATCTGTCCGTACTTCACGTAGTAGTCGCAGGAGGCAAACTCGAAAGTGTCGATCTGGAGTTCGAAGCCGAACTTTTTGGATGCCGCTTCAAGAACGCGGAGGCCCTCTGGTACGACTTCCTTGCCGATGCCATCTCCGGCGATGGAGGCGATCTTGTGTATGCGGTTGGTTCTGTTTTCCAAAGTCATGCTCCAATTCTATCAGTCTTCCTCGACGAAGATCTGTTTGCGACGTCTCGCGATGTTAGGAAGAAAGGCGACGATCAGCACGATGAGGGCAACCGTCAGAAGTCCTGCGCTGATGGGCCGGGTAAAGAAGACGGAAACGTCGCCGTGCGAAATCGTCATCGCCCTGCGCAAATGCTCTTCCAGCAGGGGGCCGAGGACAAAGCCCAGCAGCATCGGCGCCGGCTCAAAATCCAGCTTCGATAATGCGTAACCGAACACACCGAACGCCGCCATCACATAGAGATCAAACGTGTTGGAGTTCACGCTGTAGACGCCGATGGAGGCGAAGGCGAGGATGGCCGGAAAGAGCACCGTGTAGGGAACCGTCAGAAGCTTCACCCACAGGCCGATCAACGGTAGGTTCAGGATCACCAGCAGCAGGTTGCCGATCCACATCGAGGCGATCAATCCCCAGAACAGGACGGGCTGTTCGGTCGCGACCTGCGGGCCGGGCACGATGCCCTGGATGATCATCGCGCCGATCATCAGTGCCATAACGGGATTGGCCGGCACGCCAAGGGTCAGCATCGGAATGAACGAGGTCTGCGCCCCGGCATTGTTGGCGGCCTCCGGTCCCGCCACACCCTCGATCGCGCCATTACCAAAGCGCTCTGGCGTCTTGGAGATCTTCTTCTCAAGCGCATAGGATGCGAAGGACGCCAGGATTGCACCGCCGCCCGGAAGAACCCCTAAGGCGGAACCCAGCAATGTGCCCCGGCAAGCCGGCCCGATCATAGCCTTGAAATCTGCGCGACTTGGCCAAAGACCTGCAACACGGCTGATGACCGCGGTTCGCTCGATCGTGGTCTCCAGGTTTCGCAGGATTTCGGCGATTCCGAAGAGCCCGACGGCGACGGCCACAAAATTCAAACCATCCGCCAGTTCCGGTCGACCAAGCGTGAAGCGCATCGCTCCGGTATTGATGTCGGTTCCGACAAGTCCGAAGACGAGGCCCATCGACACCATGGCGATCGTTTTCAACACCGATCCGCGCGCAAGAACGATGGAAGCGGCAAGACCCAGCACCATCAGCCCGAAATATTCGGGCGAGCCGAATTTCAAAGCGATCGAGGTCAAGGGCGGTGCGAGGGCGGCCACGACCACCGTCGCGATGGTGCCGGCAAAGAAGGAACTCAACGCCGCGGCCGCAAGCGCCGGCCCGGCCCTCCCCTGCCGTGCCATCTGGTATCCATCCAGGGCCGTCACGGCCGACGAGGACTCGCCCGGCAGATTGATCAGAATTGCCGTCGTCGAGCCGCCGTACTGTGCGCCGTAGTAGATGCCGGCAAGCATGATCAGGGATGTTTCGGGCGAAAGCGACAGGGTGATCGGCAGGAGCATGGCGATCGTTGCCGTCGGGCCTATCCCCGGGAGAACGCCCACCAGCGTTCCGAGCAGCGTGCCCACGAAGCAAAAGAGGATATTGTAGGGCGTCAGCGCGGCGCTCAGGCCGAGCCCGAGATTTCCGATGAGGTCCATCATAGCCTAAACTCCCAACCAGGGGCCGATAAGACGGACGGGCAGCCCAAGGCCATAATAGAAGACGCCCAGACAGAACACGGTAATGCCGAGCGTGATGGCGAGAACGACGAGCGGCCTTTGCCCGGTCGCCGCTGTTGCCGCAGACAACGAGGTGAGCGCAACCGCTGGCACAAACCCCAGGCCACGGACGGTCAGGCCGAACAGGATCGGCGCGATGATGACGGCGGCCAGAGCCCGCAAGGGTGCGATCTGCGGGTGAAAGACTTCAGTGTCCCTGAGGGCCTTTATGCCGATGGCGATGCCGATCACCGTGATGACGATCGACAGGATCAGAGGGAAATAGCCCGGGCCCATTCTGAGTGCAGAGCCGACGTCCATTGTAAACACGGACGAAATGCCGAACCCGATCCCGATAGCCAGCAGCGTGCCGGAAGCGGCAACATTCTTGATATCCATAGAAGTCCTCCGTTCGACTGCGGGCTTTACCCCGCAGTCGAAGCATCACCGTTAATCTGCGAACTGACCGGCAGCCTTGATGATCGGATCCCACCGCTTGATTTCGGAATCGAGCTTCGTACGAAGCGCCTCCTGGGTCGCCTGCTCCTTCGTCGCAGGCATGGTGGCGATCTGCGCGAAGCGTTCTTTCAAGGTAGCGTCTTCCATTGCGGCCTGGAGTGCCGTCGTCAGCTTGTCCAGGACTTCTTTCGGAGTGCCCTTGGGCGCGTAGACGCCATGCCAGACCCCGACTTTGAATTCAGGCAATCCGGCCTCGGTGGTCGTCGGCACGTCGGGCAGCGTGGCAGCCCGTGCATCACTGGTGATCGCATATGCCTTCACCTGCTTCTGCGTGATCGGACCGACCGTGTTCGTCGCTTGGTCACAGGTCATATCGATCTGGCCGCCGAGCAAATCCGTCATTATCGGGCCGTTTCCCTTGTACGGAACGGTCGTCATCTGGGTTCCGATGGTTGACATGAACAACGTGCCGCAGAGGTGGGACGCGGCTCCGATCCCGGCATGGGCATAGGTTACCTTGTTACCGTTCTGCTTGATGTAGGCGACGAGTTCCTGAAACGTCGAAGCCGGGAACTCATTGCGCGCAATCACCGTCATCGCGGCGTCGCTGACGAGGCCGATCGGTTCGAAAGCTTCCGTCGGTTTGTAGGGTAGCTGTCTGTAGAGGGCTGGTGCGGTCGCCATTCCGATATGATGGACGAGGATGGTGTAACCGTCGGGGTCGGCGTCCGCCACGCGCCGGGCACCGATCGTTCCACCTGCGCCCGCAACGTTCTCCACGACGATCTGCTTGCCGAGAGACTTCGACATGGCGTCTGCGGTCAGCCGGGCAATGGTATCGGTTGGCCCGCCCGCTGCGTAGGGAACCACCATGAATACGTTGCGCTCTGGGTAATCGGCCGCAAAAACCGAGGTGACTGATAGCGTAAAGGCCGCTATGATCGGTAGTAACTTCATTTCTTCCTCCCATTTGCCGTCGTCTCCAACAACGGCACTCCTCAACGCAACATTCGCGAACAAGCGATTGACGGTCCAATGCCGTTTCGGCTTCAATTGGTGCTGGAAGTGAGAGGATGAGATGGATACTGCCTGGCTTTTGGACTTGCGAGCACTCGCCGACACCCTCAATTTCTCGAGGGCAGCGGAGCTGCGCAACATCACCCAGCCCGCTTTTGGTCGACGGATAAAGGCTTTTGAAGATTGGAGCGGATCGGTTCTGGTCGACCGTTCGACACACCGCATCAGGATTACGCCCGCCGGCGAAATCATGCTCGATGCCGCAAACGATATTCTTCAAAGAATCGAACGGGCCGTTCAGGACTTGAGCCACGAACGGGCGGCGACCGCCACCCTAACGTTTGCGGCGACGCATGCATTGTCCTTCACCTTTTTCCCGGGTTGGGTCCAAAGTCTGGGCTCGTCGGTGGCGACCGTCCCGATCCGGCTCCTTTCGGATAATATGAACGAGTGCGAGAGGATGATGGCAGAAGGCCGAGCCCAGTTTCTGCTCTGCCACTTCCATCCGAACAGCGAAATTCGTCTGCATGACGCAGATTTCAAGTACATGGAACTTGCCAGCGACGTCCTTCTCCCGGTTGCGCAGAAGAATGACAAGGGAGCGCCGATTTACAAGCTGCCAGGCACGCCATCGGATCCGGTCGCACATATTTCGTTCGACGAGAAATCAGGAATGGGGCGAATCTTGGCCGCCAATCTGCCCCACGTGGGGAGCGAACTGCATCTCGCTCGTGTGTTCACATCCCATCTGGCAATGGTCTTGAAAGCGTTGGCATTGGAAGGGAAAGGCGTTGCCTGGATACCAAGCAGCCTTGCCAGTTCCGAGCTGGAGCCTGAAGGAAAGCTCGCAATCGCCGGCGACGAGAAGTGGATGGTGCCGGTCAAGATCGTGCTGATCCGATCCCGATCGCGGATGACGGAGTTGGCCGAGAAGTTCTGGACGACCGTCGAAAGCGCATCCAAGCGAACGCCGGCGTGAGCGTAACGTAGCCGCCGGACGTGCGGGCTCTTGATATGCAATGTACCAACCACCGTCTAAGGCGTGATCTAATCCCATCCGTAGGAGAAAATCGAAATGAAGACGAATCAGAAGATACTTCTTGGCACCTTGTTTTGGGGAGCAACCACAGTGGCCAGCAGTCTTGTTCAAGCTGACGATAAACTCGCTTCCGGGCTACGCAGAGGGTGCGCAGGTTGTCCGCGTCGAAGAAACACAAGGCCAGATCGATGAGATCAGCGGCGTGGTTTTTACGCAAATCAAGCAGGTTCGAGCCGTCACCCAGCTTGAAATGTCGCTGCTCGTGCCGCGGACCAAAGATCTGAAACCGGCGATTGTCTATTTTCCGGGCGGCGGCTTTATCTCGGCGGCTCATGAGAAGTTCATAGACCTACGCATGCCGCTCGCCAAGGCGGGCTTCGTGGTCGCGGCTGCGCAATACCGCACGGTTCCGAACAAGTATCCAGCTCTCGTCGAGGACGGTAAGGCTGCGATCCGCTATCTGCGCAAACATGCGGACGAATACGGTATCGATCCTGCCCGCATCGGCGTGCTCGGGGATTCCGCCGGCGGATATGTGTCGCAGATGATGGGCATGACGAACGGCGAGAAGAGCTTCGACAAGGGGCAGTTTCTCGACAAATCCTCCGACGTCCAGGCGGCCGTGACGATGTACGGGATCTCGAACCTTCTGGAAATTGGCGACGGCTTTCCGGATGATATCGCAAAGGTGCATCAATCACCGGCGGTGACCGAGGCGCTGCTGGTGAACGGCACGGCGTTTGGGGATTTCCCCGGTGCATCGATCGGTAGCTCGATCAGGTTGGCCAGCGCGCGCTTGAGCGCCATCGGTCGGCATTCCAGGATGATGGGTTCCGATGGCTCCATTTCGACAGGAAGTCCGACATCGCCCATGTCGTCCACGATACTTTGAATAAGCGCGGTCACGTCGGTCGGGCGCGCGCGCTCGGTTTTCGCTTCATCGCGCGCAAAGTCGAGCACGGCGCCGACCATGGCGTCCATTTCGGCAATGGCCGACAGCATTCTTTCGCGCTCGCCGGCGTCCTCGACATTTTCGGCGCGCAACCGCAGCAGGGTAAGCGGCGTGCGCAGATCATGCGAAATGGCGGCAAGCAATCGCGTGCGGTTTTCGATGAGCCTGCGCAAGCGCTCTTGCATGGAGTTGAACGCGCGCGCCGCGTCGCGCGTTTCCGTCGTGCCGGCTTCGGGCAAAGGCGGCGCGTCCAAATCCCTGCCGAATCGCTCGGCTGCCGCCGACAATGCGCCAAGTGGCGCAGTAACGCGGCGCACCGCCCACGCCGATGCCGCAAGCCCGGTGTCGAGCCCTTCTGGTGACCGCCGCCGCCCCATCACTACAACCCGTAGAGCCGGAATGTCGGCCGGCCCGTGAGTTCGCGCGCGCCGCCGAGCGTCACAAGCCGATACGGTGGTAGCCATCCTGATCCGCGAGGATGCGCAGCCGGCGAGGACCGGCAAGACGACGAGCGACCGAGCCGGCGGCTGTTCGATCGCCTGGTTAAAATTATCACCTCCCCCATCCTGCCGTTTGCATTTTTGGAGTTTCTATCTAATATAGTCATGATAGTCACTGTAGTCAGGAGCGAACAATGCAGACATCAGTACAGGATGACAAAAGCTGGACGGTCGCCAGCGCCAAGGCAAGGCTCTCGGAGGTTATCGAACGCGCGCAATCCGCGCCCCAGACGATCACGCGAAATGGCAGGCCAAGTGTCGTTGTCGTTTCTGCCGAAGAATGGCAGCGGAAAACTGCGCGCAAGGGAACGCTCGCTGAGTTTCTGATGGAATCGCCACTCCGCGCCGCTGACCTGGACCTTGAGCGTCAACGCGATGAACCACGTGATCTGCCGCTGTGAGACTGCTGCTCGACACCAATGTACTGTCCGAGGTGACAAAACCGCGCCCTGAAGCCCACGTTCTGGAATGGCTGGATGGGCTTGATGAGGATCGCGCCTTCATCAGTGTCGTGTCGATTGCAGAGATTCGCCGGGGCGTTGCCCTGATGGACACCGGGCGAAAACGCGATGCGTTGGCTGAATGGCTCGCCCGGGATCTCCCACACCGTTTTGAGCACCGCGTCATTCCCGTCGATGAGCCGGTCGCTCTGGCCTGGGGTGACCTGATGGGGCTTGCGAAGCGAAGCGGTCGCGGGCTCGCCTCGATGGACGGCTTGATCGCCGCCACCGCGATAGCGCACGATCTCACTCTCGTCACGCGCAATACGAAGGATTTTGAAGGGTTCGGAATCGAAATCATCGATCCCTGGACCACCCGACCAGGCATTTAATTGCAGAACTTGAAACAACCGTAGCCGGAAAAGGATGAACCTGCTTGCTATCCTATGGCCTGCTGAAAAACCATGACGGTATTCTGCTGATCGGCGATTACACTTCCCTTCGTTGGCTGCACGAGGTCGTTCATGACGTCAACGAGCGGTCCCCGCTCGTGAGGGACAAGGAAGGCATGTTTCTCGGTCTGGCCTACGACGAGCGTAAGGCATACGAACAGCAGCGCGAAATTCTTCAGCCTCATCAGCACTATGAGGAGATAGGCGTCCGCTACGGCGTAGCCGGTGTCTCCACCAACACGGTCGTTCGCTTCGAGACTGGCGCGGAACTCAAAGAATCGACAATTGACGCACTTCGATCCGTGTTCCAGGATGTGAAACAGCACCGAAGGTTGACCCCGTTGAAAAGGCGGCAAGCGCCTGACTTTACTTGCAAACTCGCAACGAGGGCGGGGTCATCATCGGCGCCGATCGTGACCCCGCCCGATCTGCATTACATCTCCGTAGATCAAGGCTTTACGGGACCGATGGCAACATTCGCCGCTGATTTACATATCCGCCTCGCGTCCCCAGATTTCGATCTGGGTCAGGGCCGGAAAGGGCGACGGGTCGTCGGCCTTGATCAGGCTGTGCAGCCTGATCCATTCCACGGTCTGCTCCCTCACCGGGAAACACTGAGCCGCACCCGTCTTGACCAGCGAGAAACATGCGGTCTCGGCGTTGGAGAAGGTGACGCTGACTTTTTCCCACCACGCGTCATGCGGAAAGTCCGCTCGCAGGTAGAGGACGATTTCGTCGATTTTCACCGGCCGGCCGAAATCGAGCGTCAGCGTCGCATCGGGATCGCGATTGATCCCCCAGCTCGTGTAGGGCCAGAAGCCATGATCGTCGTTCGCCTTTTCCCCGTCGATGGCGTTGCGCGCGGCGAAGACCGCCTCCCCGCGTGTCTCCACATTCGCCTTGGCGTGCGGAAAGATGGTGGCATTGGCGTGGTCGTCCCATGGATTGAAAGCCAGGTTCCGACGTGCCGCGATCTCCTCCGGCCGCGCCTTGCGGACGCATAGTCTGTGGATCCTGCCTTCGAAGGCCCGCGGAGAATAAGGAATGCGCTTGGAACCGAAGGGGACCCCGAGCGCATAGCTCTGCCCCTTCATATAGACGATCGCGGGCGTCATCGCGTCGTCGAGCGCGAGTATGAGATATCCCGGCTCGGACCCTTCGACGACGACCTGATCGCCTTCGTTGTAGCTGTCACGATAGACGAGATATGTCTCGTCCGTGCCTGTTGCCCTGGCGCGAACCTCGCCCGCCACATCTACGACTTTCAGTGTCAGTTCCATGCTCGTCCTCCTCAGACGATCCGCAGTTTCAGGCAGGTCCCGGCAAAGGGGATGCGCAGTCGATAAATTCTCGGGGGCCAGGAGATGCGCAGGCGGGCATCGTCGATATCGATTGCGTCGACCTCGATCTCGCCGGCTCCATCAAGGTCGATGCGGCCGAGACCGTCGAAATGAATGGCGCGGTCGATCGCCGGTTCGACGCAGGTCATCAGCGAAAGCACCGCCGGCAGCTCGCCCTCATGGATATCCGCGACCTCGATCTCCTGCCCGCGCCGAAGCGTGACGGTCCGCCGATAGGATCGGACGTGTGCCTCAGCCGGATAGGCGGACGTTATGTCCAGCGATATCTGCGCCTGTTTTTCGGTGAACCCGGCGTGGACATTGCGCGCCGAAAAATCCGCGCCGGCGGCCTGGCTCACACCACCGAAGGTCGGCAGGTTGTGGAAGCCCGACTGCATGGTCCAGATATCGTACCGCTCGGAGGAAAAGGTTCTTGCCGTGTAGGTTTCGACGCCGACGTCGATCAGGAACGGTTTGCCGTCCTTATAGACCGTCAGGCTGCCGACGTCGTTGTGGTTATGGCTTTCCCCATTGTTGCCGCCCTTGACGGCGAGCGCAAAGTGGTCGTCGCGGGCAACGAACAGGCCAATTCCCGGATAAAACACATCGCCTGCCGGCTTCGGTTTTCCGCTGGCTGCCGGCGTTACCAGCAGTTCCTGCACGCGGTACCAGAGGTTCCACTCCTCGGGCAGATGCTTGTGCTCCGACGACAGGCGATCTCGCACGGCGAATGCCGCCAGGACATCAGACCCGACTGCCTTGCCGAACAGATATTCGCGCACGGTACATGGTTCTATGACCGCGGCGGAATCGGCAAAATTGAAATACCGGCGACCGGCCACATGCATGTTGACGATATATTCCGCCATGCTGCGGATTTTGGGAGCCTTCCAGAGCGGCGTCATCGAAGCCGGCGCCACCGTGTCGAGGATGGCCATCGCTCCGGCCATGCAGAGCGCCGCATGGCGATAATAAACCACGCCCTCCTCGCAGGCCCCGTCCTCCGCGTAATCCTTGACGAAGGCGTCCAGGCTGGAAAGGGCCTTCCCGACGATCTGCCGCCGCAGGTGCTGTTCCGTCTTCAGGGCAAAGGCCGAAAGCAGGACGTTCTGCGTTATCCACGCCGTCCAGTTGTTCATTCGCTCAGTGCCGTTGCCCATCCACCAGAAATGCCGGTCGAGATAGGGCGACAAGATGCGCAGCCGGACCTCCCGCTCGATCCGGGCGACGATCTGGGGGCTGGCCTCGTCGAGCCGATCTTTCATCAGAGCGGCCACGGTCGCCAGCAGGGCACCCGTCTCGGCCGCAAACAGATCGACAACCGGCTGCTCCGTATCGGGCAATGAAAACCGCTGCCCGCCCCGCTCGTAGGCGTTGTGAGCCGGAAGCTGCCAGCCGCTTTCCTCACAGATCAGGAAGACACCGTCGACGATTGCATCGATGAAACGCCCCCTGGCCTCGAGCAGTTCGGCAAGAACCAGATCGTTCAACATCCGCCGCCGCGAAAAATACAGCGCCTCAAAGCGGGAGCGGTTCCCGTTCAGCGAATATTCCCGGTAGTCGGAAGCCTTGATGAGCGACCACGGCCGGCCAAGCGCCGCCTCCGCATCCCGGATGACTGCGGAGCGCATATCATCGGGTACGGCATCCCAGGCGGCCCGGTCGCCGATCGGCGCGCCGGGCATGAAGTCCGCCAAAACCGGCGGCAAAAACCCGGCGATCTCGCTGAACATCAGCCTTCCTCCATGCGACCGATAAACGACCTCATTCGCCACCTATCATACGTATTTTAAGATGACTACAGAATTCATATGATTTATCCATAAATTTGTTTGACCAATGTGAGAGATGTGCTATCCCCTCGGTAGGGAGGCGGCACGCTCGTGACACAATGGCGGGCCGTGGATAGCCCTTGGGCATCGATCGGAGCATCCTGGTTCGAGGAGGGATAAAGTGTCCATATCGAATTCGACCATTGCCGCAGGTGATGCGCCGGCCGCGTCCCGGCGGCCGAGCAAGGTGTTGTCGCGCCGCCGGCGCAAGATACAGAGCGCGCTGGTCGCCTACTCCTTCCTCGCCCCGAATTTCCTCGGTTTTGCCGTCTTTACGCTCGGGCCGATCCTGTTCGCCTTCGTGCTGGCGTTCATGCATTGGGACGGCTCCAATGCGATCACCTTCGCTGGCCTCGACAATTTCTGGCGGCTGTTCGAAGACAAGGTCTTCATTGCCGCGTTCTGGAACACGATCATCTATACGGTCGTCTCGGTCCCGGCGACGCTCGCCTGCGCGCTCGGCCTGGCGATCCTGCTGAATCAGAAGATCTTCGGGCGCGACTTCTTCCGCACGGCGATGTTCTTTCCCTACGTCGCTTCGCTGGTGGCCGTCGCCGTGGTCTGGAACATGATCTTCAACCCCGAAATGGGGCCGGTGAACATGATCCTCTATACGCTCGGCCTGGACCCCAAGGACATGCCGGGCTGGGCAGCCGACCGGCATTGGGCGATGGTGACGGTCATCCTTTTCGGCGTCTGGAAGAGCATGGGCTATTACATGGTCATCTATCTCGCCGGGCTGCAGGGCATCAATTCCGAGCTTTACGAGGCGGCCGATCTCGACGGTGCGAATTCGTGGCAGAAGTTTGTCTATGTCACCGTGCCGCAGCTCGGGCCGACGACCTTCTTCGTCACGGTCATGCTGACCATCCAGTCGTTCAAGGTCTTCGATCAGATCTACATGATCACCCAGGGCGGCCCCGGCACCTCGACGCTGGTCCTCGTTTATCACATCTACAACGAAGCCTTCATTTCCTGGGATCTCGGCTATTCCAGCATGATCGCGCTCGTTCTCTTCTTTCTCGTACTGGCGGTCACGGTCGTCCAGTTCCGCCGACAGAGGGAGGATTGATCCGTGAAGATTGCCGGACGCAAGGTCACCACCAAGAGCATTGCAGTCTATGCGACTGTCATCGTCATCACCGCCGTGATGCTGATGCCTTTCGCCTGGATGCTGTCAGCCTCGCTGAAACTCAGCCGAGACGTCTTCGTTTTCCCGATCGAGTGGATTCCGTCGCAACCACAGTGGCAGAACTACGTGGACATCTGGACGAAGATCCCGCTTGGCCTCTTCATCTACAACACATCGAAGCTGACGATCATCGTCACCCTGCTCCAGCTGCTGACGTCGAGCTTCGCCGCCTACGCCTTTGCCAAGCTCGACTTTCCCTACAAGAACACCCTTTTCCTCGGCTATATCGCGACCATCGCCATGCCCTGGCAGGTCTACATGGTGCCGCAGTTCCTGCTGATGCGCGAATTCGGCCTGAACAATACGCACCTGGCACTGATCTGCCTGCAGGCCTTCACCGCTTTCGGTGTCTTCCTCATGCGGCAGTTCTACATGTCGATCCCGACGGAGCTTTGCGAAGCGGCGCGCATCGACGGCATGAACGAATATCAGATCTGGGCGCGCATCATGCTGCCGCTGTCGAAGCCCGCACTTTCGACGCTCACCATCTTCACCTTCGTCACCACCTGGAACGACTTCCTCGGTCCGATGATCTATCTGACCAAGACCGAGCTGAAGACGATCCAGATCGGCCTGCGCATGTTCATCTCGCAATATTCCGCCGAGTACGGGCTGATCATGGCGGCATCGGTCGTCGCCCTCATTCCCGTCCTGATCGTCTTCCTGTCGCTGCAGCGCTTCTTCGTCGAAGGCGTCGCCTCGTCGGGCCTCAAGGGTTAACGTCATGAATGCCGTTGTGCAGATCGCTCCCCAACCGATCACCGATGCCGAGGTCAAGGCAGCGCTCGATCTCGCCGTCGCCCAGATCCGGCGCAATCTGCCGGCCTTCACCTATGCGTCCCAGAACCATTCCAGCGTCGGCAATTTTTATCCCGCCGTCGAGAATACCCAGTGGACCGCGGGTTTCTGGCCGGGAGAAATCTGGTTGGCGTTCGAGCATACGGGCAACAAGGTTTTTCAGCATGCGGCGCAGATCCAGGTGCAGAGCTTCCTGCATAGGATCGAGAACCGCATCGAGACCGACCACCACGACATGGGCTTTCTCTATTCGCCGTCGTGCATCGCGGCATGGAAGCTGGTCGGCGATGAGGATGGGCGCAAGGCAGCCATCCTGGCCGCGGACCAGCTTATCGAGCGCTTCCAGCCGATCGGCCAGTTCATCCAGGCCTGGGGTCGCAAGGGTGTCGCGGAGGAATACCGTTACATCATCGACTGCCTGCTGAACCTGCCGTTGCTCTATTGGGCAAGCCGCGAGACGGGCGATGCGAAATACCGCGACATCGCGCTCATCCATGCCCGCACGACGCTGGCCAATTCGGTCAGGCCGGACAATTCCACCTATCATACGTTCTACATGGATCCGGTTACCGGGGCGCCTGTGCGCGGTGCGACGAAACAGGGCTACAAGGACGACAGTTTCTGGGCGCGCGGGCAGGCATGGGGCATTGCCGGAATGGCGCTTTCCTATCGTTACGAGCCGATCGACGAATATCGCAAAACGTTCGACCGGCTTCTCGATTTCTATGTCAAGAAGCTGCCGGCCGACATGGTGCCTTACTGGGACCTGGTGTTCTCCGAGAGAGACGGCGAGCCGCGCGATACGTCGTCGGCCTCGATCGTCGCCTGCGGACTGCTCGAAATGGCCGACCTTGTCGAGGCCGACGCCGCCGCGCGTTACCGCGAGCTTGCGCGGCGCATGATGAAAAGCCTTTTCGAGCACTATGCGGTCAAGGATCCGGCCATCTCCAACGGCCTTGTCCTCAACGGGACCTATTCCAAAAAATCGCCCTACAACACCTGCCGCGGCGAAGGCGTCGACGAGTGCGTCTCCTGGGGCGACTATTATTACATGGAAGCCCTGACGCGCCTCTCGCGCGCCTGGTCTTCCTATTGGTGAGAGAATCCGATGGCCAGCATTTCACTGAAAAAACTGAACAAGTCCTACGGCGCCCTCACTGTCGTCCATGACATCGATCTGGAGATCGCCGACAAGGAATTCATCATTCTCGTCGGCCCTTCGGGTTGCGGCAAGTCGACGACGCTGCGGATGATCGCCGGGCTGGAGGAGATTTCCGGCGGCGAGCTCCAGATCGGCGGCGACCTGATGAACGATGTGCCGTCCAAGGACCGCGACATCGCCATGGTCTTCCAGAACTATGCGCTTTATCCGCATATGACCGTCTACAAGAACATGGCTTTCGGCCTGCAGCTTCGCAAAGTCTCCCGGGATTTCATCGACAGCCAGGTTCAGGACGCTGCAAGGATCCTCGACATCACGCACCTTCTCAACCGCAAGCCTAAGGCTCTGTCCGGCGGCCAGCGCCAGCGCGTCGCGCTCGGGCGTGCCATGGTGCGCAATCCGGCGGTCTTCCTGCTGGACGAACCGCTCTCCAATCTCGACGCCAAGCTTCGCGGCACCATGCGCGCCGAGATCACCAAGCTGCACAAGCGTCTGCATGCCACCTTCATCTACGTCACCCACGACCAGATCGAGGCGATGACCATGGCGGATCGCATCGTGGTGATGAAGGACGGGCATATCCAGCAGGTCGACACGCCGCAGAACCTCTATGATCGGCCGGTCAACATGTTCGTCGCCGGCTTCATCGGCGCACCGCAGATGAACATGATGCCATCGGTGATCGAGCGGCGCGGTGAGAGATATTTTGCCTTGTTCGACGGGCGGGAACTGCCATTGCCGGCCCATTTCGACAGAAGCCGCATCGCACCCTACGAAGGCCGCGATCTGGTCATCGGCATCCGGCCCGAGAATTTTCACGAATTGCCGCCGGCCGATATCGCGCCGGAAAACCTGGCGCCCTTCAGCGCGGTCATGGAACTGGCCGAACCGATGGGCTCGGAAATCCATCTCAACATCATCGCCGGAGGACGCAGCCTGATCGCGCGCGTGTCGCCCCGGTTCAGGGGCGCGATCGGCGACGAGGTCAAGCTGGTCGTCGACACCACCAATATGCAGTTGTTTGACAGGCAAACGGAGCGCTCGATCCTTTATTAGGCGAGCGGGAGGAAACGGCCATGCAATGGCTGCGTGACATGTGGACGAAGGAAGGACCGGGCATTCCGAAGAATGCGCCGAAGAAGACCGGTATTGCCCTTTTCGCCGCTACATTCGCCCGCGAATGGTGGGAGATGGTCAAATTGAACATCCTGTTCATTCTGGCCGCACTCTTCGTCGTCACCATCCCCGCTGCGATCGCTGCGACCGCCCGCGTTTCGGTCGCCTTCGTCGAAGACCGCAACACCTACCTCCTGCGGGATTTCGTCGAAGCGTTTTTCCGATATTTCTGGCGTGCGACCGCGTGGGGCCTGGCCTTCACCCTTGCGATCGGCCTCGGCGTCTATGCGATCGTCACCTATGCCGCGACCGCGAAAGACAATCTCGTCCTTGCCCTGCCGCTGACGATTGCGCTGATCGCAACGGTTTTCATCGTCGTCGTGGCCTGCCATCTCGTCGTGCTGATGGTGATGCGTGATCTTTCGGCGCCGATGCTGCTGCGGCTGGCAGCCGTCGCCTCGGTCGTGCGACCGCTGCCGGCGCTCGGCGCGCTTGCATTCGTGGCCGCGCTCTGGCTCGCGCATATCGTTTTTTATCCGGTGTCCGTGTTCATGCCGGCCACCCTCAATTTTTCACTCGGAATGTTCGCCGTCACATTCGGCGTCCATCGGGCAGCGGTCATGGTTCTAGCCCTGCCAATGGCAATACAGGCGCATCGCGAACCGCATGCTGGTGACGCTAAGCATATCTAATCCAGAGACACTTCAGGGAAGGAGAACGGAATGTATTTGGAAAAACTCGGGAGATCGGTGAGGTTGGCGATAGCGGGTCTCGCCATGGCGACGTCGGTCGCGAGCTCGGCATACGCACAGTCGGGCAATGCCGTGACGCTCAAATGGGCGCTGTGGGATTGGGACAAGGTGGCTTATTACAAGCCGCTCATAGCGGCATACCAGGCCAAGAATCCCAACGTTAAGTTCGAATCCGTGGACCTCGGTTCGCAGGACTACCAGCAGATGATCGCCACGCAGCTCGCGGGCGGCTCCAAGGATATCGACATCGTCACCGTCAAGGACGTTCCGAACTACACGAACCTCGTCCGCGCCGGCTCGATCTCGGACCTCTCCGGCTTCATGACGGAACAGAAGATCGATCCCGCATCCTTCGGCGGCCTCGTCGAGGAGCTCAAGATCGACGGCAAGATCTATGCCCTGCCGTTCCGGTCGGATTTCTGGGTCGTCTATTACAACAAGGACATTTTCGACAAGGCCGGTGTTACCTACCCGACCAACGACATGACCTGGGCCCAGTTCGACCAGATCGCCACAAAGCTCGCTGGCGGCATGGGGGCGAACAAGACCTACGGCGCGCTCTTCCACACATGGCGCTCCACGGTTCAGCTTCCCGGCATCCTCGACGGCAAGCAGACCCTCGCGGGTCCGGACTACGCTTTCCTGAAGCCTTGGTATGAGCGCGCGCTTGCCCTGCAGAAGGCTGGTGTCGTTCCGTCCTATGGGTCGCTGAAGACCTCCAATACCCACTACTCGGCGCTGTTCTTCAACGGCACGATCGGCATGCTGCCGATGGGTACCTGGTTCGTCGGCACCCAGATCGCCAAGGTCGCCTCCGGTGAATCGAAGAGCAAAAACTGGGGGATCGTGAAGTTCCCGCATCCGGATGGCGTGGCAGCAGGCACGACCGCAGCGCAGATTTCCGGTCTCGCCGTCAACACCAACTCCGCTCACAAGGCCGAGGTGCTCGACTTCATCAAGTTCGTCACCGGCCCGGAAGGGGCGGCCATCATCGCCGGCACCGGCACGATCCCGACCGTCCGCACGCCGGAAGTCACGGCCAAGATCGCATCGCTGCCGGGCTTCCCCCAGGACCAGGCGAGCAAGGACGCGCTGCAGTCCGGCAAGTCCTTCCTGGAAATGGCCGTCAATCCGAATGCCGCAAAGATCGAAGTAGTCCTCAACCGTGCGCATGACTCGATCATGACCGACAACATCTCCATCGACGGCGGTCTGAAGGAAATGACCGACGGCGTGAAGGCCATCAAGTAACAGCCCGACCCGCGGAGGCCATGTCCTCCGCGGGTCTCTTTTTTTTCGATGAAAATGGTTTGCCCGTGATCTACGACCCAGTTAGAGCCAATCCCCTTTGCGGGAACCCTCTTCTTTCCCGAGCCGACCTTGGCAAGGCGGTGCTGGATCTGTTCAAACCGCTTCTTCCCTATTTTTCGCAAGGCGGCGCACGGGTCCGCCTGAGCGCGACCGGGGCGCATTTCGACCGTGCCGCGGCCGACCTTGAAGGTTTCGCCCGACCGCTCTGGGGGATCGTGCCGCTCGCAGCCGGAGGCCATGATTTTCCGCATTGGGACCTCTACCGCCGCGGCCTTGCAAACGGCACCGATCCCTCTCATCCGGAATATTGGGGCGATATCTCAGATCGCGACCAGCGTCAGGTGGAACTGGCCGCGGTCGGTTTTGCGCTTGCCATGGTGCCCGAACATATCTGGGATCCGCTCGGCGAAGGAGAGAAGAAAACCGTCGCAGCCTATCTTCTGTCGGCCCGCGACAAGGAATTCATCGACAACAACTGGAAATTCTTCCGGGTTCTCATCGATCTCGGCCTGACGCGCGTCGGCATAAGCTTCGACCGGTCCATGACGGAGACCTATCTCGACGAGACCGAGGCCTTCCGGCTCGGCGAAGGCTGGTATCGCGACGGGCCGGTCAAGCGCGTCGACCACTATATCCCCTTCGCCCTGCATTTTTATGCGCTGATCTATTCGGTGCTCGCGAAGGCCGATACTGCGCGCGGCGATGCCTATCGCGAGCGAGCCCGTGTCTTTGCCCGGGATATCCGCCACTGGTTCGGCCCGGATGGTGCCGCGCTTGCCTTCGGGCGCAGCCAGACATACCGGTTTGCCGCAGGTGGCTTCTGGGGCGCATTGGCGTTTGCGGGCGTCGAGGCCCTGCCCTGGGCCGAGATCAAGGGCTACTACATGCGTCATATCCGCTGGTGGTCGACGCTTCCGATCGCCGACCGCGACGGCGTGTTGTCGATCGGCTACGGCTATCCCAATCTGCTGATGAGCGAGAGCTACAACTCCGCAGGCTCTCCCTATTGGGCGCTGAAATTCTTCCTGCCGCTGGCTCTGCCTAACGACCATCCGTTCTGGCTGGCAGAAGAAGCGCCAGCCCCTTCCTTTGCGAATCCTGTTCCGCTCAAGGAGCCCGGCATGGTCGCCATGCATACGCCCGGCAATGTCGTCGTCCTTGCCTCCGGTCAGCAGCACGACAAGATGCGCGGCGCCAACGAGAAATACTCGAAATTCGTCTATTCCACCCGCTACGCCTTCAACATCGAGGCCAATGACCGGCATTTCGCGGCCGCAAGTCTTGACGGGATGCTGGGCCTCTCCGACGACGGCGTGCATTTCCGCATGCGCGAAACGCTCGAGCAGGCGCTGATCGCCGGCGACAGGCTCTATTCCCGCTGGAAGCCCTGGAGCGACGTCACGGTGGAGACATGGCTGGTTCCGGCCAACCCGTGGCATATCCGCATCCACCGCATTGCCGCGCCTCGCGCTCTGCAAACGTCGGAGGGCGGCTTTGCCATCGAACAGGCGGATTTCCAGGCCGACATCGCCAGCCGAGGCGAAGGTCTGGCCGTCTGGTATGGTCGGACCGACACCAGCGCGATCGTCGACCTCTCACCTGCCTTGAGGCGGGAGGGCCATGCCATGAGCCCGATCGCCAATACCAATCTCATTCACGCAAAGACGCTTCTTCCCCAGCTCCGTGGACAGATCGAGGCAGGGGTGACGCTGCTTGCCGCGGCGGTCATCGCGCTCCCCAATGACGAGGTCGACCCGGCCTTTCTGCAGTCCGTCCCGGCATGCCCGGATGTGGCCGAGCTCGAGCAACTGTTCCGCACGCAAGGCCAGGTGATCCCCGCCTTCAACCTCTCCGGTACCAGGTGAGGCAGGCGAGCACGGCCTGGCCTATGCTCACATGCCGCTTCAGCCGCCTCTCACCGATCCGCGCCAGATGAGGTCGGCATCAAGTCTTCGGGAGTTCATCTGAACCGGCGTGACCTGATCGAGCCAGGCCACGGCTTCGGCTGCAATGCGGTCGACGGGCTGGGCAAAGGTCGTCAGATTGTAGGAGGACCAGGATGCCTGCTCGATGTCGTCGAAGCCGACGACGCAGAGTTCGGACGGTACCACAAGGTTGAACTGATGCCGGGCGGCATCCATCAAGCCACAGGCAAGCAGATCGTTGACGCAGAAGATTGCGTCCGGCCGCTTCTCGCGGGTGAGCAGCCGCTGTGCCAGCACCGCGCCGCTCTGATAGGTGGTCGAGCCGAAACGCTCGACGGTCACCTCCAGGCCATGTTCGCGACCGGCAGCACGAAAACCCTCCTCGCGGGCCATCAGGCTCGGCGTCATCGCTTCGGAATTGGCGAAGGCGAAGTTGCGACAGCCGGCGCGCAGCAAGGCGATGAAGCTACGCCGGGCCGCATCACGATCATTGAGGTTGATCATCAGGGCGCCCTCCCGATCCTCGTCGCGGTTGATCAGCACAAGCCTTTGTCCGCTCTTCAGGCAGAGATCGGTGATCGACCTGTCCGGCATGCCGGAGAGGATGATCGACGCATCGGCGCGGTAGCTGATCGCCTGGCGGAGCGCCTGGTCGACGCTGTCGTCGGAGCGGTCGGTATTGATCAGCATGGCGATCTTCGAGGCGCTCTGGAGCTGGCCGGTGAGCGCCCGGATGAGGCTGGCGCGGTAGGGCGTGTCGAGTTCTGAAACGATCAGGCAGACGATGCCGCTTTCATTGCGCATCAGCCCGCGGGCGAGGTGGTTGACATGATAACCCAGAGCCTCGGCCGCCTCGATCACCCGTCGCCTTGTCTCCTCCGAAACACTTGCACCGGGCGTAAACGTGCGCGAAACGGCCGACCTGGACACACCGGCCCGGTCAGCGACTTCCTTGGCGCTGACAAAAATCTTGCGGCTCATCGCCCTCTCCCTTGCCTCAATCAATGCCTATTTTTGCAAGCGAGTGCAACAAGCAGATGACAGGAAATGCGGCCGCTGGTTCGATTCTTTAGCAAATTGTTATTGACAAGATCCACAGCGACGTGGAACCATTGCACACGCTTGCAAAGGCGGGTGATGTGGAGGCATCGCCATAATCTGGGAGGATAATCATGCGCTTGGCTCTCACAGCCGTTGCCGCTTTGGCGGCCGGCTTGACTACGAACGTATCGGCGTCTCGTGCCGCGGAAGAACTCAACCTGATCTGCTCTGCCGACGTGGTCATCTGCGAGATGATGCAGCAGATGTTCCAGAAGGATACCGGCATTCAGGTGAACATGGTTCGCCTGTCGTCCGGTGAAACCTATGCCAAGATCCGCGCTGAAGCCCGAAACCCGAAAACGGACATCTGGTGGGCTGGCACGGGCGACCCGCATTTGCAGGCCGCGACCGAAGGACTGACCCAGGAATACAAGTCGCCGCTTCTCGGGGAGCTTAACGACTGGGCGAAGAAGCAGGCCGAAAGCTCCGGCTTCCGCACGGTCGGCGTCTATGCCGGCGCGCTCGGCTGGGGTTACAATACCGAACTCTTCAAGCAGAAGAACTACAAGGAGCCCAAGTGCTGGGCCGACCTTCTCGATGCCTCGTTCAAGGGCGAGATCCAGATGGCCAACCCGAATTCGTCCGGCACCGCCTACACGGCGCTGGCGACGCTCGTGCAGATCATGGGCGAAGACAAGGCCTATGACTATCTGAAGAAGCTCAACGCCAACGTTTCGCAATATACCAAGTCCGGCTCGGCACCCGTCAAGGCGGCCGCCCGCGGCGAGACGGCGATCGGCATCGTCTTCATGCATGATGCGGTGGCTCAGACGGTCGAAGGCTTCCCGGTCAAGGCGATCGCGCCTTGCGAGGGCACCGGCTACGAAATCGGCTCGATGTCGATCGTCAAGGGCGCTCGCAACCTGGAGAACGCCAAGAAGTGGTATGACTGGGCGCTGAAGGCCGACGTGCAGTCGCACATGAAAGAGGCGAAGTCCTTCCAGCTTCCGTCGAATGCCAAGGCGGAAGTGCCGAAGGAAGCGCCGAAGTTCGCCGACATCAAGCTGATCGACTACGACTTCACCAAATACGGCGACCCGAACACCCGCAAAAAGCTGCTCGAGCGCTGGGACAAGGAAATCGGCGCGAGCGCCAACTGATCCCGATCGCCA
The DNA here is from genome assembly GCF_000732195.1 of Neorhizobium vignae. GTDB lineage: Bacteria > Pseudomonadota > Alphaproteobacteria > Rhizobiales > Rhizobiaceae > Neorhizobium > Neorhizobium vignae. Next base: position 9,674 of record NZ_JNNU01000003.1, on the reverse strand, counting down.
TCGTCGCGCTGCGGCTCGGCCTGTAGCGCGACCTGACTTTCCATGCTCTCGATGAGGTCGCGGCCGGCCATGGACAATCGCAATCGCAGACTGGACCTTGTCCTTGCCTTCGGCGCCGCGGCCATGGTCGTCTTGCCGTGGTACCGGATCGAGAAGGGTTTTCTGTCATTCTCCTGGCTGGGGGACTTCCCGGGGGCGGCCTCGGCTGCTCCCGGGATGCTGCAGATCTTCGTGCACGGCCGGCTTTGGCTGTTGGCCGCCTTGCTCGCACTTCTCGGCGCCGCCGCGGCGCGGTTCGTGTCAGACCCGATGCGGCGCGGCACGCTTCTCGCCTGGGCGGGCGGCTTCGGCATCGTCTTTCTCGCGCTTCAGGGGCTCGCCATCGGCAATACCGGCTGGAGCTGGACGATCACCCAGACGCTCTTCGGTGAGCTCGCCGGCGGCCAGTCGTCGATGGGGGCCGGCGCCGTCCTGATGTCCGTGGTCTTCGTCCTGCTCTTTTCCTTCGGCCTTGCCGAAAGGGGTGTGATGCGCGGCGACGCGTTTGTCGTCTCCACCATCTCGGTGCTGATCTTCCTCGTCACGGTCTTCGTCTTTTATCCGATCGGCAGCATGTTCATCGGTGCCTTCCAAGACTTCGACGGTTCGGTGAATTTCGATGGATTCAGCCGCAACATCGCCGAATCCTCGATCTGGAGCCTCGATTGTCTTGTCGGCGGCACACGCTGCGGGATCGCCTGGCGCACGCTTTTCCTGGCGATCATGACGGCTGCGGGCTCGACGCTGCTCGGTCTCGCCTTCGCACTGGTCGCAACCCGCACGCATTTTCCCTTCAAGAAAGGTCTGCGGCTGCTGACCGTGCTGCCGATCATCACACCGCCCTTCGTCATCGGCCTTGCGCTCACGCTTCTGTTCGGCCGCGCCGGTGTCGTCACCCAGGGCCTTTCGTCGGTCTTCGGCATCGAGCCGAGCCGCTGGCTCTATGGCCTCACCGGCATCTGGATCGCCCAGGTCCTTTCCTTCACGCCGATTTCCTTCCTCGTGCTGATCGGCGTCGTCGAAGGCGTGAGCCCCTCGATGGAGGAGGCCTCCCAGACATTGCGCGCAAATCGCTGGCGCACCTTCTGGCGCGTTTCCCTGCCGCTGATGAAGCCCGGCCTCGCCAACGCCTTCCTGATCGGGTTTATCGAAAGCATGGCCGATTTCGGCAACCCGCTGGTGCTCGGCGGCAGTCACGGCGTGCTTTCGACGGAAATCTTTTTCGCCGTCGTCGGCTCGCAGAACGATCCGGCCCGCGCCGCGGTGCTTGCGATGATCCTGCTCTGTTTCACCTTGTCTGCCTTCCTCGCCCAGCGGCTCTGGCTTTCGGGCAAGAATTTCGCGACCGTCACCGGCAAGGGCGACAGCGGCGCCCATATCGCGCTGCCCCGCCCGCTTTCGATTGCTGTACACATGCTCGTCATCCCCTGGATGATCTTCACGCTCGTCGTCTACGGCATGATCATCTTTGGCGGCTTCGTGAAGACCTGGGGCCTCGACAACACGCTGACGCTTGCCCATTACGCCAAGGCTTTCTCCGTCACCGTCCGCGATGGTTCGCTGGTCTGGACGGGGGTTGCCTGGAATTCCTTCTGGACGACGATGGAGATCGCGCTGATCTCGGCGCCGCTGACGGCTGCCGTCGGATTGGCCACGGCCTATGTTATCGTGCGGCAGAAATTTGCCGGCCGCGAACTCTTCGAGTTCGCCCTAATGATGAGTTTCGCCATTCCCGGCACGGTCATCGGCATCAGCTACATCATGGCCTTCAATCTGCCGCCGCTCGAAATGACCGGCACAGCCCTGATCCTCGTCGCCTGCTTCGTCTTCCGCAACATGCCGGTCGGGGTGCGCGGCGGCATCGCCGCCATGAGCCAGCTCGACAAGAGCCTCGACGAAGCCTCGATGACGCTCGGAGCGACCAGCTTCCGCACCATCCGCAAGGTCATCCTGCCGCTCCTGAGGCCGGCGATCACCGCAGCACTGGTCTATTCCTTCGTCCGCGCCATCACCTCGATCAGCGCCGTCGTCTTCCTGGTCAGCGCCCAGTACAACATGGCGACCTCCTATATCGTCGGCCTGGTCGAAAACGGCGAATACGGCGTGGCGATCGCCTATTCCTCGATGCTGATCGTGGTGATGATTGCCGTCATCGCCGGCTTCCAACTGATCGTCGGTGAACGGCGGCTGCGGCGTGAAAACCGCATCTCGGCCTTGCCCCCCCGCGTTCCGACCTCCCTGCAGCAGGAGAAAATCGCATGAGCCTCACCCAGGCCGGATCCGTCGTCTTCCAGAACGTCCGCAAGACTTTCGGCGCCTTCACGGCCATTCAAGACCTGTCGCTGACGGTCGAGCCCGGCACGCTGGTGACTTTGCTCGGCCCATCCGGCTGCGGCAAGACCACGACGCTGCGCATGCTCGCCGGCCTCGAACATCCGAGCTCCGGCCGCATCCTGATCGGCGGCAAGGACGTCACCATGCTGCCGGCCAATGAGCGGGACGTCTCGATGGTCTTCCAGTCCTACGCGCTTTTCCCGCACATGAATTCGCTCGACAACGTCGCCTACGGGCTGGAGTCGTCCGGGCTGAACAGGAGGCAAGCGCGTGAAAAGGCCGAACACGGGCTCGAACTCGTCGGCCTTGGGGGCATGGGACGCCGTCTTCCCGCTGAACTTTCCGGCGGCCAGCAGCAGCGCGTTGCCGTCGCCCGCGCGCTGGTCCTCGAACCCCAGGTCCTGCTGCTCGACGAGCCGCTGTCGAACCTCGATGCGCGGCTGCGCCGCCGCGTCCGCACCGAAATCCGCGAGCTTCAGCAACGCCTGCAGTTCACTGCCGTCTACGTCACCCACGACCAGGACGAGGCGCTCGCGGTCTCCGACAAGATCATCGTGATGAAGGACGGCGAGATCGCCCAGGAGGGCAGCCCGCGCGACCTCTACGAAGCACCGGCTTCGTCCTTCATCGCCGACTTCATCGGCGAGGCGAATGTCGTGCCCTGCGAGATCATCGATATCTCGGGCACACAGGCGACCGTCGGCATCGAAGGCCTGAGGCATGTCGTGCCGGCGCGCGGTGCGAGGCCCGGCCGCGGCAAGCTCGCGGTAAGGCCGAATGCCATCACGGTCGAACCGGCCGAAAGCGCCGCCTTTTTCGGGCGGATCAGGCACACGGCCTATCTCGGCGACCATATCGAATACGAGGCGGAAACGAGCGGCGGGACGTTGTTCATCGTCGACCCGTCGGTCGACCGCCCTCTTCCTCCCGGCACACAGGTCGCCATCGGCCTCAAGAGCCGCGGCATCGCCATCATCGCGGAATGAAAGATCCGCAGACAGGGACACGTTTCTTCATGAACAATAACGAGCAGCACATCAGGGATCGCCACGCGCTTGCCGAAAAGGTTGCGCGGGAAGCGGGAAAGGTCGCGTTCGACTATTTCAGCCGGCGCGAAACATTGGTCATCGAAACCAAGGGCGATCCGCAGGATGTCGTTTCGATCGCCGACCGGGAGGTGGAAAACCTCATCCGCGACCGCGTGTCCGAAACGTTCGCGGATGACGGCTTCCTGGGCGAGGAATACGGGCTTGCCGAGGGCAGTTCCGGTTATACTTGGGTCGTCGATCCGATCGACGGCACCAGCCCGTTTGTCAGCGGCATGCCCAACTGGTGCGTCTCGATCGCCGTTCTCCACGACAGGAAGCCGGTCGTCGGCGTCATTTTCGTGCCCTGCTACGAAGAAATCTATTCCGCAGCGGCCGGACAGGGCGCCACGTTGAACGGCAAGCGGCTTTCGCTCGATGGCCGCAAGACGATCCGCAACGGGCTGACCGGCATCGGCGCCAACCACCATGTCACGCCGGCCGCGGTCGGCAAGATCGTCAACGATCTCCTCGAGGGAGGCGGCAATTTCGTCCGGCTGGGATCGGGCGCGCTGATGCTCGCCTATGTCGCCGCCGGCCGGCTGGTCGGCTATTACGAGCCTTATATGCACGCCTGGGATTGCCTCGGCGGCTATTGCATCGTCGAGGAGGCAGGCGGCTGGTACCTGCCCTTCCCCACGGAAGGCGGGCGGCTCACCAAGGGCGCGCCGGTACTTGCCGCCGGCCCGGGTGCCGTCAGCGATCTCAAACGCATCGCCGGTGTCGGCGCAGGGGATTCGGCGGCCGCCTAGCCGCTTCATTCACGCGCCGTCCGAGCCTTGAGGTCGGCGGCGCGCAGAAAAGGGTCCTTGTCGGACCCAGTCTTCGGTTCATGGTCAAGGGAGGAAAACATCCATGAAAATCGTTCTTGCTTCAGCAACTGCCGCAACCACATCGCTGCTCATGGCGTCGAGCGCGATGGCCGTCACCGAGATCCAATGGTGGCACGCCATGACCGGCGCCAACAACGAGGTCGTCGAGCAGCTTTCCAAGGAATTCAACGAGGGCCAGAAGGACTACAAGATCGTTCCTGTCTTCAAGGGCAGCTATCCGGAAACGCTGAATGCCGGCATCGCCGCCTTCCGTGCCAAGCAGCCGCCGGCGATCATCCAGGTGTTTGACGCAGGCAGCGGCGTGATGATGGGTGCCCAGGGTGCCATCGTGCCGGTCGCCGACGTCCTGACGAAGGGCGGCTACAAGTTCGACAAGTCGCAATATCTGCCCGGCATCGTCGCCTATTATTCAAAGCCGGACGGCACCATGCTGTCCTTCCCTTATAACTCCTCGTCGCCGATCCTCTATTACAACAAGGATATCTTCCAGAAGGCCGGCCTCGATGCCGCCAACCCGCCGAAGACCTGGCCGCAGGTGTTCGAGGCGGCCAAGAAGATCAAGACCAGCGGTGCTGCCCCCTGCGGCATGACCTCGACCTGGCTCACCTGGATCCAGACCGAAAATCTCGCCGCCTGGAACAACGTCTCCTATGGCAGCAACGAAAACGGTCTCGCCGGCGTGGACGTGAAGCTCGCCGTCAACTCCGACTTCTTCGTCAAGCACTTCCAGTCGATCGCCGATCTCGGCAAGGACGGCACCTTCCGCTATGGCGGCCGCACTTCGGAAGCCAAGCAGCTCTTCACGTCGGGCGAATGCGGTATCATGACGGAATCCTCCGGCGGTCTCGGCGACATCATCAAGACCGGCATGAACTACGGCATCGGCCAGCTTCCCTATTACGAGGGCGCCGGCCGGCCGCAGAACACCATTCCCGGCGGCGCCAGCCTCTGGGTCTTCGCCGGCAAGAGCGATGCGGAATACAAGGGCACGGCGGAATTCTTCAACTTCCTGTCCCAGACCAAGATCCAGGCCCGCCTGCACCAGGTCTCCGGCTATATGCCGGTGACGATGGCCGCTTATGACGAAACCAAGAAGTCCGGCTTCTACGACAAGAACCCCGGCCGCCAGGCACCGCTCCTGCAGATGATGGGCAAGGCGCCGACCGAGAACTCCAAGGGTGTCCGCCTCGTTAACCTGCCGCAGGTCCGCGACATCATGAACGAGGAGTTCGAAGCGATGCTGGCCGGAAAACAGGATGCCAAGACGGCGCTGAACAAGGTTGTCGAACGCGGCAATGCCGCGATCCAGCAGGCAATCGAAAAGTAAGCATCGCAGGCCGCCCGTGTCTTGCCGGCACGGGCGGCCCCGTTCGCATCCCAAGGGAGCCCGCCCGTGCAAAGCGTCGTCTTTCCGAACAAGATCCTACCCTATTTCCTGGTCGCGCCGCAGATCGTCCTGACGGTCATCTTCTTCTTCTGGCCCGCAAGCCAGGCGCTCTATCAATCGGCCATGCGGGAAGACCCGTTCGGCCTGCAGAGCAATTTCGTCGGATTGGCAAATTTCAGGTTGATCCTGTCGGACGAGAATTACCTTCATGCTCTGCAGGTGACGATCGTCTTCAGCGTCGCGACCGCCCTGCTCTCGATGGGCCTGGCGCTGCTGCTGGCGACGGCGGCGGATCTGGTGGTGCGCGGCAAGGGCTTCTACCGCACCATGATGATCATTCCCTATGCCGTGGCGCCGGCAGTTGCCGGCATGCTGTGGCTTTTCATGTTCAATCCGGCCATGGGGACGCTGGCCTATCTTCTCAGACGCAATGGCATTGCCTGGGACCCATTGCTCAACGGCGATCAGGCGATGGTGTTGGTCGTGGTTGCTGCCGCCTGGAAGCAGATCAGCTACAATTTCCTGTTCTTCGTCGCCGGCCTGCAGGCAATCCCCAAATCGCTGCTGGAGGCCGCCGCAATCGACGGTGCCCGCGGCAGCCGCCGCTTCTGGACGATCGTCTTCCCGCTTCTCGCGCCGACGACCTTCTTCCTGCTTGTCGTCAACACCGTCTACGCCTTCTTCGACACGTTCGGCATCATCCATTCCGTGACCGGCGGCGGGCCTGCCAAGGCGACCGAGACGCTCGTCTACAAGGTCTACAACGACGGTTTCGTGAACCTCAACCTCGGCTCGTCCGCCGCCCAGTCGGTGGTGCTGATGGTCATCGTCATCGCGCTCACGGCTTTCCAGTTCCGCTTCGTCGAGCGGCGCGTGCATTATGGTTGAGGTGACCCGATGATTGAGAACCGCCCGCTCGCCACCCTCATGGGGCATCTGATGCTGATCCTCGGCATCGTCATTGTCGCCTTTCCGATCTATTATACCTTCATCGCCTCGACGGCGACGTCGACCGCCATCATCCGTCCGCCGCTGTCGCTGCTGCCCGGCGGCCACATGATGGAGAACTACACCGAATCCATCTCGGGCGGCGTCGAGCGCGTGGTCGGGGTGAGCCTCGAGCGGCTGTTGTTCAACAGCTTCGTCGTGGCGATCGCGATTGCCATCGGCAAGATCGTCATCTCGTTTCTTTCGGCCTTTGCGATCGTCTTCTTCCGCTTTCCCTTCCGCATGGGCTTCTTCTGGATGATCTTCATCACCCTGATGCTGCCGGTGGAAGTGCGCATCCTGCCGACCTACAAGGTCATCGTCGATCTCGGCCTGATCGATACCTATGCGGGACTGACGCTGCCGCTGATGGCGTCGGCGACCGCCACCTTTCTCTTCCGGCAGTTCTTCCTGACGATCCCGGGCGAGATGGTCGAGGCGGCCCGTATCGACAATGCGGGACCGTTTCGCTTCATGCGCGATATCCTTTTGCCGCTGTCGACGACCAATATCGCGGCACTCTTCGTCATCCTGTTCATCTACGGCTGGACGCAATATCTGTGGCCGCTGCTGGTCACCAATGACGCGAAGATGAACACGATCATCATCGGCCTGCGCCGCATGGTCGATTTCGCGGATGCCTCAACCCCCTGGAACTACGTCATGGTCACCGCGATCCTGGCGATCATTCCTCCCGTCATCGTCGTGGTGCTGATGCAGCGCTGGTTCGTCAAAGGTTTGGTGGAGACCGAGAAGTAATGGCAAGGATTGAACTCAAGGACGTCCGCAAGGTCTATGGCGGCAATATCGAGGCGATCAAGGGCGTATCGCTCGATATCGAAGACGGCGAGATGATCGTGCTGGTCGGCCCGTCCGGCTGTGGAAAATCCACCCTTCTGCGCATGGTGGCGGGTCTCGAAGGCATTTCTTCCGGCGAGGTCACGATTGCCGACAAGCGCGTCAACGAACTGGAACCCGCAGAGCGGGACATCGCCATGGTTTTCCAGAACTACGCACTCTATCCGCACATGACCGTGCGGCAGAACCTCGCCTACGGCCTCAAGAACCGAAACACCCCGAAGGATGAGATCGACCGCCGCATTACCGAGGCGGCGCGCGCGCTGGAGATCGAGCCATTCCTCGAACGCAAGCCGCGCCAGTTGTCCGGCGGCCAGCGCCAGCGCGTCGCCATGGGCCGCGCCATCGTGCGCAAGCCGGCCGCCTTCCTCTTCGACGAGCCGCTCTCCAACCTCGACGCCAAGCTGCGCGTCCAGATGCGCGTCGAGATCCGCCGCCTGCAGCGCTCGCTCGCAACGACCTCGATTTACGTCACCCACGACCAGATGGAGGCGATGACGCTCGCCGACCGGCTGGTCGTCTTGAATGCCGGCCGCATCGAGCAGGTCGGCACGCCGATCGAACTCTATGAGAAGCCCGAGACCACTTTCGTCGCCACCTTCATCGGCTCGCCGTCCATGAACCTCATGAAACTCGGTAACGGCGCCGGCTGGAAGATGTCGCCGGAGGCGCGACTGCCGAACAATGCCGCCACGATCGGCATCCGCCCGGAGGACATCGTGATCGTCAACGGCAATGCTCCCGGGCCTGTCAGGGCCGAAGTCCAGGTGGCGGCGGTCGAACTGGTTGGCGCCGAAAGCTACGTCCATGCCCTGACGGCTGACGAAAGTCCTGTCGTCTTCCGCGTCCCAGGCCGCTCCGGCATCCGGATCGGCGAGACCATGGCCCTGACGGCCGACGCCGCCCGTTTCCATCTGTTCGATGCGGCGGGAAAGAGGGTTTGACGGACGTCTGCCAACACCCGTTCCGTTGGAAGATCACCGGCTGTGGCGCAGCCCGCATCGCGCTTGCTTAGACGTCCAGACGGTAGCGCTGCTGGAGGATCTTGCAGCAAGCCGGGTCGCTGGAGATTTCTCCCTGTTCTTGACACGCGGTGCGCCGAGGAGATTTTTCGGCAAGACGAGGACGGACTGCCAGGCCGATGGTCATCAACGTGGCTGCGGCACTCGGCAACGGATCTGCCAGGGTGAGCACGCATTGCCCCGTCGTGTGAAGGGGACAACAAGGGCAGCCCGGCCTTCGAGAAGTACAACAAGCGCTGTCGGCGCTCTTTGGTACCTCGAGCCGACGATCGGGCGACGTCGTGCTGGAAGCTGGCCACGACACCGCCGACGTATTTGTAGCCGTCCTGGTACCGCGCGCCAGCAACAGGCTCACCGAATGGAACGGCACCCGAAACCTTCCACCCACGCGAGAAAGGGCTCTGGATCAGAAACCGCGCTATAGGGACAGGAACTGGCATCTTCTCGGCGCTTTGCCGCCTGAGTGCCTTGCTCGAACGCCAGGCAAAGCGCGTGCTCAATAGCCAATGGCGTGTCGCCGTATTCACGGTCGACGTATGCGGTGAAAATTTCCTTGCAGCGAGCATCCAGCAGTTTGCACCTCCAATCTTAGGGCAGAAAGTTATCCGCTCTCGGAATGGCATTGTCTGCAATCGACCTGTACAGCGTATGAACGAGGGGAACGGGACTGGAAAGGTGCCGGTCCTGGAACCCAGTGTCGCTTCGGGAATTATGGCCTTGCGGAATAGAGGTGAATTTTCGAAGGTGACGACATGCGTATCATCGACGATTGGCTGGAGGACTGGATTTCAGAGCGAAGCAATGTCTTGGCAGATGATGTGGTTTCCCTCCCAGGTCGCCTACGACAATCAGCGCTCGACGAGGGTTACTCGCCAAAGACGCTCGAACGCGCCAGCAACGGCGATCTGAACCGGTTCGTTCGACGAGCCGTCGTTCATCATCTGATTGCGCAGTCCGCTATCGCGCCAGTCATGCCACCCTCCCTCGAGATACGAGCTTTCCAAACGGCTTCGTCCAGTGCAAGAAGCTCCTGCAGTGCAGGGCAAGCCGTTTAGCCGGTCCGCGAAGTTCGCCCGGTGCGCTTTGTGGCACGGCATGGCGCGGGGTGATGATGTCCCGAGAGGTGGTG
>NZ_JNNU01000002.1 GCF_000732195.1 Neorhizobium vignae | reverse complement strand
GTCAAGAACAACTTCCAGGTCAATGTCATCGACGATAGCCCGATCATTGCCGGGCCTGCCGGTTCGGGCAATGTGTCCGAGGTTGGACTGCCTTCGGTTTCCTTCGACTTCGACAGTCTGAATGTGAAGATTGGGGCAGACAAAAATAACCACGTCGCTATTGGCACAGACGTAAACGGCGATCCGATCATCAATGCTGGCCTGACCTCGGATGGCGTTGGATTGCACTATGCCATACTGACCACCAACGGCGTTGATCAGCAACTCGTTGCCTTCAAGGATGGCGATACGGTCGACAATCCGGTCTTTATCGTATCCGTGGTCCATCCTGGCAGCTTTGTCGTCACTCTCCATCAGAACCTCGATCATCCGGCCGGCAGCGATAGCCTCACGCTCGATCTCGTCGCCCGTGTCTATGACGGTGACGGAGACTTTGTCGACCAGCCGTTCAAGATCGATGTCGCCGATGGTGTGCCGACTATCGGGGCGGCTCCCGCCATCCAGACGGTATTCGAAGACGGCGTCCAGACGCTTAGCAATGTGGCGCTCTCCGTTTCCTGGGGCAGCGATGACGCCAATTCGAATGCCGGAAATAACGATCGTTCGTTGACGTTCGCAAAGCCGGTCGCTGCTAACAACGTAACCGTATCGGGTCCCGCAGGCGCCTTGCCCAACCTGACTTCGAACGGCGCGCAGGTACAGTTTGCATTCGTTGGCGCGTATCTCGTGGGCTATATCGGCGGGACCATTCCGGCGAGTGCGGCCGACGCCAATCTTGTGGTCTTCAACGTATTGCTGTCGGATCTCGCTTCCGGCAGCTACACCTTCAACCTGCTGCAGCCGCTCGATCACCCGGCGCCGATCGGCACTGCCGATTACATCGATCTGGCCTTCACCTATCACGCGACGGATGCGGATCACGACACGACCGCCGAGCATACCTTCGTGGTCCGTGTCGATGCGGCCGGAACCATCGACTCCATCAACTACTCGAACCTGACTTCGAGCGTCTTCGTCAATCTCGATGGCGCAGCGCAGACGGTGCTCGGACAGACGGTAGCCGGCGACCGGGCAACCGACGGTGCTCTCGTCACTGACAAGGTTATCGGCATCGACAATGTGACCGGCATCAATGATGCGATGGGTGGTTCTGCCGCCGACATTCTCATCGGTGGCGGCGAAGCCAACAAGCTCACCGGCAATGGCGGCAGTGACCATCTGGACGGTGGCCTCGGTGCGGATATCCTCGACGGCGGCGAAGGTGACGATACCTTCGTTCTTGGCGCGGATGTGACCGGTTCCGGTACCCGCAACATTCAGCTGGGTGACGGCAGTCTCGTGGCTGTCAATATCGCCGGTCTTGCGGGCACTGCCGACAAGGTTATCGGTGGCGCAGGAAACGACACGATCGTCCTCGAGCGGGACGGCAAACCGGGCTTCGTGGCCGATTACAGCACGGCTCCGGGTTATCTCTCCGGCGTCGAAAAGATCGTCGGTACCGATGGCAACGACGTCATTCTTCTGGCTGCAGGTTCCACCGCGGACGGCGGACCGATCACCCTCGAAGGCGGTAACGGCAACGACATTCTCGGCGGTTCGAATTCCGCCGATATCATCAACGGCGGCGACGGCAATGACCTGATCTCAGGGCTTGGCGGCAATGACACCTTGACGGGTGGCAATGGCGACGACGTGATCTGGGGTGGTCTCGGCGCCGACAAGATCTATGGCGAAGATGGCAACGACACGCTGGTCGGCGGCAAGGGCGACGATCTGCTCGACGGCGGCACCAACAGTGCCGTTGGCTTCAACCGGCCATCCAACCCTGCATCGGGTGACGCTGCAGCGATTATCGCTTCGGCTTTCGGCGGCGACACCGCAGACTACTCGTCGCTGACGACGGGTGTGCTCGCCAACCTGGGCGACGCCGCAACTTGGCCGGCCGCTATTCCGGCCCACAGCGCAATCGATAGCAACGGCGTCAATGATGCCGTCGGAACGGATACGCTGGTCGATATCGAAAACCTGACGGGCGGTATCGGCGACGATATTCTGGCCGGTGACGGAAAGGACAACATTCTCAAGGGTGGTGCGGGTTCCGACACGCTTCTCGGTGGTGCAGGCAAGGATCTTCTCATCGGTGGGAACGACAATGTTGGCGACAACCTCTATGCCGGTTCCGGTGATGACGTGCTCATCCTCGGCAATGGCGGCGGTACGGCTAAGGGCGAGGGCGGCGACGACCTGATCTATGGTGGCTCCAGCGGCGATTGGCTCTATGGCGAAGACGATGGTAACCCGAACCCGGCCGACGCCGGCGACGACACCATCTTCGCTGGTGGCGGCAACGACCATATCGAAGGCGGCGGCGGTGCCGACGAGCTCTACGGTGAGGACGGCGACGATACGCTGGTCGGCGGCAAGGGCGACGACATCATCAGTGGCGGAGATGGTAACGATACGATACAGTGGTCCGTCGGCGACGGCCTGGATGTCGTCGATGGCGGCACTGAACTGGCGGGCGGTCGTGACCTGTTGCGTGTTGTCGGCTCCTCCGCAAGCGAGCAGTATGCGATCTGGAGCGTCGCGGCCTATAACGCCGCTCACCCCGGGGCTCCATATGCCGGTTTGGCCGAAATTCTGCTGACCGTGAACGGGGCGTTGGCCGTCGAGGTCAATGAGATCGAAGACATCGTCATTCAGGGCGGCGGCGGTGCCGATACTCTTGACGTCAACGGCAGCTTTGCGGGAACTTCTCTGCTTACCTCGACCATCACCTACGAAGGCGGAGAGGGCGATGAAACCTTCAACGTCTCGGAGCTTGCTTCCGGCCACAGCGTGGTCGTCAAGGGTGCCGGGGGAGCCGACGTGCTTGTCATCGGTGACGAGGCGGGCGAAAGCGTCTGGAAGGACGTGACCGTCACGCAGGATCCCGCCACCGGCGAGTTCACGATCTCGCTCCCGAATGGCGGACCTGTCCTCAAGGCGACCGGCGTCGAGAGTTTCCAGTTTTTCGACGGCACGGTCTCTGCAGCCCAGTTGATCGAGCAGGCGCCGACGGATCTGACGACTTTGGGTCTTACCGTTGCGGAGAACTCAGCTGCGGGCACAATCGTCGGCAGTGTTCATGGCGTCGATGTGAACGGTTCTATCGACCCGCTGAGCTATGCCTTCATCCTCGCCGATAGCTCTACGTCGCTGACGTCGGCAGACGGCAGGTTCGTGATCAACGCCTCGACCGGCGAGATCAGCGTCGCTGCGGGTGCGGTACTCGACTATGAGGCGACCCCGTCAATCGGCCTCTCCGTGCTGGTGACGGACAGCAAGAACGGCAGCTATTCCGAAACCTTCAGCGTGCAGCTGACCAACGTCAACGAAGCGCCCATTCTCGCTCATCCGATTACCGACCAGAGCATTGCGGAGGAGGGCACGATTTCCTTCCAGCTTCCGGCGGACGCGTTCTCGGATGTCGACTCGGCACTGACCTACACGGCCACCCTCGGCGATGGTTCGGCATTGCCGACATGGTTGCATTTCGATGCCGGGACACGGACGTTCAGCGGTGTTGCGCCATTGAACTACAATGGCAGCTTCGACGTGAAGGTAACCGCAACCGACGGCTTGAACGATGTTTCGGACACGTTCAGCATCGCGGTCACGCCGGTCAACGATGCCCCGACCCCGCACAACGACGTCTTTTTCGTCGACGAGGACCATACGACGTCCGGCGCCAATATCCTCGCCAACGACACCGATGTTGATGGGGACACTCTGTACCCGACCGCGGCAACCATCACGTCGGGGCCGGGGGGCAGCGGCTGGCTCTATCAGAACGGGGACATGGTTTACACGCCGCAAGCCAACGCCAGCGGTATCACCACGATCGACTACACGGTCAGCGACGGCACGACCACGGCTTCGGCAACCATCACGCTCAACATCCGCCCTGTCGCGGATGCGGCGACGATTTCCGGTTCTGGTCTTGGTAACGAAGACGGCACGGCCGCCATTGGGCTCAACATTGCCCTTGGCGACACTGATGGGTCGGAAAAGGTGACGCGCGTCGAACTGACGGGCTTTCCGGCCGGCGCGACCTTCAACCAAGGCACGCTGGTCGGCGGGGTCTGGGTTATCGAGAATGCCGCCGGGATCAACACCGCCGGCCTGACGATGACCCCGCCGCAGAATTTTGCCGGCAGCTTCACGCTTAGCGTGGCGGCAAAGGTTCTGGACAGCGCTATGCTCTCCGACGGCCTCGTTTACGAGGATACAGAAATTTCCACAGGTTCGATCTCGATTGCCGTGAATGCGGTGAATGACGCGCCGGTTATCACCGGCGATCATGCCCTTGCTGTCAATGAAGGTGCCACTGTTGCTGTAACTTCCCAGGATCTCTATTTCAGTGATCCGGATGACATCGGCACTGGCGTGACCTTTACTGTAACGTCCACGACGAATGGTTTGGTTCTAGTCAACGGTATTGTTGCAACGACGTTTACAGCTCAACAGCTTGCCGACAACCTTGTGAGCTTTAGGCATGACGGTTCGGAAACCACTTCCGGCTCCTTCGGCGTCAGCCTGGAGGATGGCAATGAAGATAATTCGACGGCGGCAACTGCTACTATAAGCGTCGCTGTAACGCCGGTGGATGATCAGATCGACACCATCACAGTCACGGGGTCTGAAACCGTAAACATGACGAACTACGACAAGATCATTTACAGCAACGATACGCTTAACCCATCTGGAACCACCGATGCAAAGGTCACTAATTTTGATGCCGTAGGCGACAAGATATCCTTGAATTTGGCTGGCGCTGATGTTCTGGGTGGTGCGTTTCAGGTTATTACTTCAGAGAATACCGATGTTGCGGCCGGCGTGAAAATTATAGCTCTTGAATATAGCGGAGCCACCTTGGGGTCCCTTAGTCAGGATAACGATGGAAGCAATGTTGAGGATATAATTGCTGCGGCTACCAAGGATTTTCCGGGACCGGGAATTTATACATTTGTAGTCTATCAGAATACCCAGGCGAATAATGCACATGCCGGGATTTATATGGTCCAGATTAACGATGTAACTGATCCTGCGTCTGGAAGTCCAAACTCGAGCCAGATAATTGTTGAGCACGTTATGACGCTCAATAACGTGGGATACGGGAAGCTTTCGGCGGCTAATTTCGTCGCCGCCGCAGACCCCATCATCCTCGACCTCGACCACAACGGCTTCGCCTTCACCTCGGTCGATGACGGCGTGAAGTTCGACATCAATGCTGACGGCAAGCTCGATCAGGTGGCCTGGACCAAGACCGACGGCATCCTTGCCTTTGACGTCGACGGCAACGGCAAGATCGACAACGGTTCGGAAATCTTCACCCCGAACTTTGCCGGTGGCGCTCATGCCGGCGGTGTGGCGGCGCTTTCGACGCTTGACGTCAATCATGACGGCAAGATCGATGCGTCCGACACCGGCTTCGACAAGCTGCTGGTCTGGCAGGATGCCAACGGCAACGGTGTCAGCGACGAGGGCGAGCTGAAGGGTCTGAACGACTACGGCATCACCGGCATTTCGCTCGATGCCGACAGTGCGGAAGGGTATATCGACGGCCAGGCGCTGTTTGCGGAAGGCTCGTTCACCTATGCCGACGGTTCGACCGGCTCCTTCGTCGAGGTCGGGTTCGACACTCTGTTCAGCGATGCGCCCGATCACGTCCTGGTCGGGACCGATGGTGACGACATCCTCGCCGCCATGCCGGGCCTGACGCAGATGACCGGCGGTGCCGGCGCGGATACGTTCGTGCTCGATCCTTCGGCCCTGCACGAACTGGACATGGCCGACATCATCACCGACTACAAGTCGAGCGAAGGCGATGCGGTCGATGTTTCGAAGCTTCTCGACACCCTGCTTGGTCATCAGGCAACCGGTGAAGAGGCCGCCGCGAATGTCCGCACGACGATCGCCGGCAACGACACGACCGTCAGTGTTCAGGTCGCGACCGACAGCTGGAAGGACGTCGCCGTGCTTCAGAACTACACCGAAGCCGTCAAGATCCTCTTCGACGACGACAAGCACTCGGCGAACATCTCGCACGTATAAAGTGAAGAGCGTTGCAAGTCGGAAACCGGAGAAAAGGCGCGCAAGCGCCTTTTCTTGTTTAAGTAATGTCTTGCTAAAGAACTCGAACAATCAATGACTGTTCTGAATTTATACAATTAGCAGGGGTGGGGGGCGTGTATCCATCCACCGCGGAAGAGCAGTTGTCCATGTGTCCCGGCGGCTACACAGGAGGTAAATGTATACGCCTGCGAAAACGTGCGGGACTATCTACTTTTGCGTCCAATCGGTTGGATTTATAAATTTTTTGTTAAAAAACAAATGGATGGTTGGTTTCCATTTGGTAATTAACCCTAGAGTGATGAATATCGGAAGCAGGCTTGGGCCGCTGAATTAGAAATGATAATACTTCCCAACGAAATCGCCGCAGTATATGAATGCCGACATGGGATTTTAATCGGCGAGGGGCATCCGATTGTTTAAGAGCACAAGAATTCTAGCGACGCTGCTGGCGACCGTAGCCTTGGGGGTTGTGTTTAGCGCACCTGCCAACGCGATGACGCTCGATGAAGCGGTAGCAAAGACACTCAAAACCAACCCGCAGATCATGCAGGCGGTAGAAAACCGTGAAGCGGTCGAGTTCGAGTTGCGGCAGGCGCGGGGTCTTTACCTTCCTTCCATAGATTTGCAGGCGGGTGTGAGCCGTCGTAGACTGTCCAACAGCAGTACTGGCACGCTGACACGCGACTACGAAAACTTCAAAGGCTCCGATGCGAGCCTGACAATTACTCAAACGTTGTTTGACGGCGGGAGCCGCCGCTCTCAGGTGGAGCAGCAGGCATCGCGCGTCGATGGCGCTTCGTTCCGCGTCGTCGAGCGGTCCGAGTCGCTGGCTCTTCAGGTTACTCAAGATTATCTTGAGTATATCCTGCAGTCCAAGATCGTCGGTATCGCCCAGCAGAACGTCGCTGCCCACAACCAGATTCTCGGCGATATCGGCGCCAGCATCCAGGGCGGTGCCTTGACCGACGCCGACCGTCTGCAGGGCCGTGAGCGCCTCGAAGCGGCCCGGGCCCGGTTGCGAGAAGCCCAGGAAGAGCTGGAACTCACGAAGATCCGCTTCCTGAAGACCGTCGGCGAGCCGATCGGTCCGGTCAAGGTGCCGGTATCGCTCGCGAAGTTCATCCCGAAGACGCTCAACGATGCTATCTTCATCGCCAAGAAGAACAGCCCGCAGATTCACGCGGCCGATGCCGACGTCGATGCGGCGGATGCAGGCGTTCGCGGTTCGCGCGCCAACTATCTCCCGAAGGTCGACCTTCAGGGTAGCGCACGCGTCGGCAACGACATCGATGGCAACCAGGGCAATACCAACGACGTTCAGGTCGGCGTGACCGCCCGCTGGAACCTCTATCGCGGCGGCATCGACCAGGCGCGCGAGCAGGAACAGATCCGTCGCGCCAGCGAACAGCGTTACGGTCTGGCGCAGGCCCATCGCGAGGTTGAGGAATCCATCCGCTCCGCATGGAACGAGCGCAGCGGTCGCGGCGAACTGTCGACGATCCTGGCGCGCCAGTCCTCGACGAACGGCAGCCTCGTTTCTTCGTATCGCGAGCAGTTCAAGGTCAATCAGCGTTCGCTTCTCGACGTGCTGGATGCCCAGAACACCCGTTTCAACACCAGCATTCTTGCGGAAACCGCACGATTTGCTTCGCTTTTCGCCGAATACAAGATCTTGGCCGCATCGGGCAGCCTGCTTCAGTCAATGAAGCTGAAGCCCGTCGGTCAGGCTGAGGCGTATGCCCGGAATGAGTTTGCTGTCCCGGGTGGCGTCACGAATCCTGGCTATGTCGAAGTTGACTCCCGTCAAAAGGCTGGCATGCCCATGGATCTCCTGGCGCCGATCCGACAGTAACGGATTGGCAAGGACCAAATGCTCAACGTAAAGCTCGACCACGCAGACACGACGCCGTTTCGGACATTTAAAACTGCATTCAGGTCTGTTGCGAGCTTTTACGGGCGCCCGACATCAGACATCGTCCTGTTTTCCGGATTGCCGGATGAGATTTCCGAATCTCTTGAACTGGACGATGTCGAACATCTGGCGCAGCGCATCGGGCTGGAAGTCATCCGTCACGGCGAACGCGAGTGTCGCGAGGGCAATTTCGATTGCCCCGCCATCATCGTCTTTGAGAACGGCGGCGTCCTGCCGCTGCTGGAAACCGATGCCGATGGAAACTACGTCACGGATCTGGTTCCGGCCTCGGGAAATCCCGTCAAGCTGACGCGTCAGGAGCTCGTGGCGCTAAAACCGAGCTTCGGTTTCGCCTTCACGCTCTATTATCAGAACGCCTCCGACAATGCCTCGGTTGGCACGGCCGGGGAAATAGAGCGCCGGCACTGGCTGCTGCGGGCGCTGGTTCCCTATTGGCGCACCTATATGCGCGTCATCATGGCCGCGCTGTTCATCAATCTGATTGCGCTCGGCTCGCCGCTGTTCACGATGAACGTCTATGACCGCGTGCTTCCCAACAAGGCGTTTCCGACGCTCTGGGTGCTCGCCATCGGCATCACGCTTGCCTACACGTTCGATTTCCTCTTGAAGACCGCCCGCGCCGCGCTCATCGATCATGCCGGGCGAAACGCGGATCTGCGTCTTTCCCAGATGATCTTCGACAAGGTGCTGAACTCGACGCTCGCGTCGCGTCCGCTGTCGACGGGTGAATATGCCAACCGCGTCACGCAGTACGAATTCGTCCGTGAGTTCTTCACGTCCAACACGGTCGGTCTGCTGATCGACACGGCGTTCGTGTTCATTTTCCTGATCGTGATCTACATGCTGTCAGGCTGGCTTGTGGTGATCCCGGCCGTGGCGCTGGTGCTGTCCGTGCTGATCGGTCTGCATGCCCAGGCCAAGATCGGCCACCGCATGGCGGCCGCCACCAACGAAGCATCGCGCCGCCAGTCGCTGCTGGTCGAGACGATTTCGACCATCGAGACCGTGAAGAGCCTTCGCGCCGAAGCGGGCATGCTGCGTCGCTGGCAGGAGCTGATGAAGCTCTCGAGCCGCACCAGCGAGGAAATCAAGCATGTCTCCTCGAATGCCGTAAACCTCACCAATCTTGTCCAGCAGATGGTCAGCGTTCTGATCGTGATTGCCGGCACCTACGAGTTTTCCGAGGGTCATCTGGCAATGGGCGCGATCATCGCGACCGTCATGCTGGCGGGCCGCGCGGGCGCGCCGCTCGGCCAGATCGCGATGGCGCTTGCCCGTTTCCGGCAGGCGATGACGTCGCTCAAGATTCTCGACAAGATCATGGAACAGCCGGAGGACCGTCCGTCCACGGTGGGTTTCGTGAACCGCGAGATCAAGCGGGGCGGCTTCAGCTTCCAGAACGTCTCCTTTCAGTATCCGGGATCTGACTACAAGGTTATCAATCAGCTTTCGCTGACCGTCGCTCCCGGCGAGCGGGTCGGGATCATCGGCCGCATCGGCTCAGGCAAGACGACGCTCGGCCGCCTTCTCGACGGCCTCTTCCTGCCGTCCGATGGTCGCCTGCTGATCGACGGCGTCGATATCCGCCAGTATCACATGTCCGAGGTTCGTTCCGCGGTCGCGGTGGCCGGGCAATCGTCCGACCTGTTCTCGGGCACGGTGAAGGAAAACCTGCTGATCGGCCGTGCCGATGCGACGGACGAGGAATTGCTCCATGTGTCGCGCATGACCGGCGTCGACGAGTTCGTTTCCAACCATCCGCGTGGTTTCGACATGCCGGTCGGCGAACGCGGCAGCAACCTCTCCAGCGGCCAGAAACAGGCTCTGGCGATTGCCCGCCTGCTCCTGACCAAGCCCAAGATCGTTTTCCTCGACGAGCCGTCGGGCGCCATGGACCTTGCAAGCGAGCGTCATCTCCTCGCCAAGCTCTCGACCGCATTCAGCCGCGAGACGACGCTGCTGATCGCCACGCACCGCTTCAGCATGCTGGAATTGTGCGACCGGCTGGTGGTGATCGACAAGGGCCGCATCGTCGCCGACGGGCCGAAGGCGGCCGTGCTCGAGGCGATGCAGCGCAAGGGAGCAAAGCCGTGAGCAGAGGCGTTCACGACAATCCCCCGTTCTTCGCCCGCATGCTGGTCGGCCTGGTGGCGGCCTGCATGGCGACGTTCCTCGCCTGGGCAGCGCTTGCGGAAATCGACGAGATCGCCCGCGGCGAAGGCAAGGTCATTCCCGTTTCCAAGACGCAGATCATCCAGTCGTCCGAAGCCGGCGTCGTCCAGGACATAGCCGTCCAGGTCGGCCAGATTGTCCGCAAGGGCGATCTGATCGTTCAGCTGAACAATACGACAACCGAATCCACGCTCGGCGAATCCGTTGCCAAGGCAAGGGCGCTCGGAGCCAAGATCGCCCGCCTGCAGATGGAAGAAAAAGGCGAATACGACCAGCCGTTCGTCTGTCCGGCCGATGTCCTGGCGGTCGCCAAGACCGTCTGCGACAACGAAGATCGGCTGTTCCAGGCCAACAAGGCCAGCTACAAGAACAAGTTCGATGTGCTTCAGGAGCGCATGAAGCAGCGGCAGAACGAACTCAGCGAAGCCAATGCCAACATCGATCGGCTTGAACAGAATATCGCCTCCTCGACGCGGCAGCGCGATCTTTACGGTCCTCTCGCCAAAAAAGGTCTGGTCTCGCAGACGCAGCTTCTGACGATCGAAAGCCAGCTTACGGACCAGCAAGGCCAGCTCAAGGTCTATCAGGAAAGCCTGATACGCCTTCGTGGTGCCGTCGAAGAAGCAAAGCTCCAGGTCGGGGAAATTTCGTTGGCTCTCCGCCAGCAGGCGCTGACCGACAAGGCGCAGGCCCTCGCGGAGCTCTCCGTCATCGACGAAACGATCCGCGGGGCTTCGGACCGCGTCAAGCGCACCGATATTCGCTCGCCGGTCGATGGCATCGTCAATACCCTGGAAGTCAATACGATCGGCGCCTATGTGGATCCGGGCCGTGTGGTTGCCGGCATCGTTCCGACGGCCGACACGCTGCTGATCGAAGCCCGCATATCACCGCGCGATGTCGCGTTCGTCCGCCGCGGGCAGCCGGCCATCGTCAAGATCACGGCCTATGATTTCGCGATCTTCGGCGGGCTCGACGGCGAAGTGACCAACGTTTCAGCCGACAGTATCGTTGAGAAGGAAAAGGGCGAGACCTATTACCTCGTCCAGGTCAAGACCAACAAGTCCGAGCTGGAACGCAACGGCAAGTCCTATCCGATCATTCCTGGCATGATTGCATCCGCTGAAATCATGACGGGCCGCAAGACAGTCCTCAGCTATCTCATGAAGCCTATCAATCGGGCGCGCTCCGATGCGCTTACCGAACGGTAGAGCTCTCCAATGAAATCAGGTGCGCTTTCAATGTCCGGCATCGAACCTGCGGGCGACCCGCTGCCGATCATCGACAAGGAAGAAGTCGAGCCGCGTTTTCGCGCGGTCGTGGCGCGCAATGGCGAGCGCCGCGGTATCCGGCTCGAGAAAATCTATTGGGAAGGCCTCAGCCGCATGTCGGCCGCAGGCAAGATAACCACCGGCGATCTGGTTCAGTACACCGCGTCCCAGATGCCGGAGGGGGGCAATCTCACCTCGCTGCTGCGCGTCCTCAGCCTCAAATGGGCGCTTGGACGGCTTGCGACGGTCGAGGATGTCTCGTCGCTCGAAAATCTCGGTGCGCTGGTTCAGGCATCGCCGTCCCCGACGGTTGTGTTGACACGGGAAAAGCGGCTGCAGTTCTTCAACGAACCGTTTCTTGTCATGCTTCGGCAGCGGTTGGTGGGGGAGGATCCGTCGCAGCTGATGAAGACCCTGAAGTTCTCGATCGACACGCAGATCGAAGACGCAATGGATACGCTGCAGATGAACCGCGGCAAGACCTTGAATACCGGTTTCACGATTTCCTGCGCCAGACAGGTCATCAAGGGGCAGATCAACCTGGCCCTTGCCCCGGCACACGAAAAGCCGATGCTGATCGGCTATATTTCCCGTTATTGACGTCCAGAGCCGGAACGCATCGCATTCCGGCCCGGAAAGCTCAGAAGTTTACACCTTCGCCTGGCGCAATCTTTTCCAGCGGCGTTGCCATGGCGACGTTCTGGTCCTTGCGGCGGGAGCCGTGCAGGAAACCCTTGCCGCCCTTGATCGAATAGAGCGGCATGTAGTCGGGAAGCTGCGTATCCAGGAGAACCTGGTTGCGCATGTTGTCGAGGATGAAGAACTTGCCGCCGGCTTCGACCGAAAGGACGGCGTGGTAGAAGTGCCGCTTCTGGTCGAACAGGACGACGATCGACATCTGGTCGGGGTCGACGCCTTCCGCGCGAAGTGCCGCCATTTTCAGGATGGCGAAATCTTCGCAATCGCCCTGCTGCAGGCTCAGCGTTTCCCGGGGTGTGCTCCAACGGTCGGTAACCTTGTAGGCGTCCTGGTCGGTGCGGTAGCGAATGGACTGGTTCACCGCGGCATTGACGGCGTTGAGCTTGTCGCGGATCGACGATTGCGACGTGTTCAGACCGACGAGCTGGATGGCGGCGAAGGCTGGGCTGCAGCCCTTGCCGTTGCATTTTACCGCGGTGCCGCTGTCCATTTCTTCGAGGGCGGGCGCGAGCTTCTTCAAGGCGGCGAGGCGCTTGAAGGGGATGGCGACAGTATCGAACACGGCGCCGTTGGGCGCTGCCGGCTCTACGCGCCTGGATGGTGACATGTCGGCCGGCTTGATTGCGACCTCGACTACGTTCGCAGGTCTCGCCGCGGGCAGAGCGATCGTCGAGCCGAGCTGGCTGAATGTCTGAAATGCTGCGGCAACCTGTACGTTCCGGAACGCAAGCGAAGCCATGATGGAGAGCGGTGTCGGAAGATATTCCAGGACATGAGTTCCGATAACCGCCACGCCGGCTCCAGTATTTGTCGGAAACTGCTGCTTTGCGATTGGAGCGGAGACTGCGGTGGAAACAATGAATGGTAATGTGAGGGCGGTAGCGATTGCGATTTTCAGGGTATTCTTCTTATTCGCCATTTTTTATCTCCCTTGATAGAGAGATGCTAGCAAGTTCCGCTGAATTTCTGGTTTTTGAAGATAGATAATCTATAAATAAGTTATTTGAGATAAAACGTATAAAATTTTATATTTCGAGATAGGTGCTTGTTAATGATTTTTGTCTGGGATAGCATGGCGTTACCACAACCAAGAAGGCCGCAGAGTGGTCCAGGAAATGCCGCAAGGACATTCGTTTTTTTACCCTTCAGATCTCGCTGACGTTACTCATAAGGCCTTCCGAATGACGACGCGCCTGCGTCCGATACGTATATCGCTGCTGGGTTTGTTGGCTGTCGCGATCCTGTCCGGATGCGAATCCTCGTCCGTTGCCGACAAGGTTCTCGACGACAAGGCGCTGAAGCCGCCGCCATCCGTGGTTGAGGAAACATTCGGGCGCGGCTCGACGGAAGTCACGGTGTTACTGACCAAGGCGCCGAACGGCATCTATGAGGGTGCTGCGCGCGACATCCGTGACGGTGCGGCACTCGCCATCGGCGAACTTGACGATGCCGGCGTCATGAAGATCAAGGTGATCGACGTGGCGGAGGGACCGGCTGCCGTGGCCCCGGCGCTCGCCGCTGCAAGAGCACGCAATTCCGGTCTGCTGATCAGCTATGCGCCGCAGGCGACGACGGCGGCGATTGCGGCCATTCCGGCCGATCAGCGACCGCCACTGATCAATCTTTCAAGCCCTGTGGCTGGCGCAAACGTTTTCAATTTCGGGTTCGATGAGGTGGCGAGTGTTGCGCGGGGCGTGCGTCCGGCCATCACCTCCGGCCATAAGAGAGTTGTCGTCCTGGCGCCCAATAGCATAGCCGGTGTCGACGAGGAGCGCCTGAGATCCGCGGTCGGCCAGGCCGGCGGCGCGCTGATCGGTGTGGTCCGTTATGATCCAGCCGCGCCGCTTGGCGACCTCCTAACCCGCAACAAGGCCCTGCTCGATGATGCGGGTGCCCTGGTGCTGATGGGGGACTCGCCGGCGGTCGGAACCATTCTCAAGGGTGTCCGGGCCTCTTTCGCCAAGCTGGCTGTGGTCGGAACCAGCCACTGGCCAATAGAGCTTTATGCCGATCCGGCTGCCTCCAATGTCATCATCGCGGCGGCCGATCCGGAGGCCTCCCTGTTGATCGGCGAGCGATATCGCCGCTTCAACAAGCGGTCGCTCTCGGTCTATGCCGCGGAGGGTTACGATAGTATCGCGGTCGCTGCCGGCATCGTCAGAGGCAAGGGTGCAACGGCCCTGACGCCGGGAGCGCTGACGACGAAGACGGGGTTTCGGGGCGTTACGGGCTTGTTCCGCTTCACGCCGAGCGGAATGGCGGAGCGCAAGATCGGACTTTACAAGATCGAGGGCGGCCGACTGGTGGCCATCGAGCCGAAGGCGGTCAGCTTCTAAAAGAACGAACCGTCGCCAATGATGGAGATCCTGCTGTAGCCATCCGTCGACGCCGGGCTTTACCGATCCGGCTCATCCGGTCGAGGGCCGCGTTGCCCGCTCGGCAGATGGATCGTCGGCGGTCGCTCCGCTCACGCGCTCGCAACGCATCGCCTAGATACGGCAGTCAGGACGCCCGCCGTTTTTGTCGTGGTTCGAAAAAGTCGCGGGTGGCCGATCCGGTGCGGCCGCGGAACCTGGGATTTGGGGGCTCTATAACTCAAGGAGTAGCGCTCGATATCCGAAGCCGTGAGTTGCCCAAGCCTAATCCGAATGGGCAGTTCCATTTCTGCAAGCCAGCTCTATCTGTTGGTGATGCGGGGTTCTCTCTCAAAGGCATACATGGCTTCAGCAGATTCTGAGACGGAAACGACGGATGTCTGCATCGTCGGCGCAGGCCCCGTCGGGTTGGCGCTCGCTCTGAAGCTGGAGAAACTCGGGCTCACGGTGACCCTGCTCGAAATGGGCGCGGGCGGAGCTACGGAAGATGCCGGTGCCGGCGATATCGAATTCACCAACGACCATCATGCTCCTTCGATGGCGATGTCCCGTCCGGGCATCGGTGGTGCGTCGGCGCTCTGGGGCGGCCGGTGCGTCACTTTCGACGAACTGGATTTCGAGGTGCGGGATCATGTGCCGTTTTCCGGTTGGCCAATTTCCCACGAGAAGCTTCGCCGCCACTATCCGGAAGCGCTGACATTCCTCAACTGCAATGCCGGCGAGCCTGCTTTTGAACCGCTCGGTGTCTCGGATCATGGGATCGACACGAACGCCCTGGAGCGGTGGAGCCGTTTTCCGGATCTTGGGCCGATTTACGCAGAGAGGCTCAAGGCGTCCAGGCGTATTCGCCTCGTGAACGCGACCGTCGCCGGCATCA
The DNA here is from genome assembly GCF_000732195.1 of Neorhizobium vignae. Lineage (GTDB taxonomy): Bacteria > Pseudomonadota > Alphaproteobacteria > Rhizobiales > Rhizobiaceae > Neorhizobium > Neorhizobium vignae. The sequence goes on along the minus strand of NZ_JNNU01000002.1, from coordinate 935,436 downwards.
CGCTCGATGCGTCCGGCGCGCGTGTCGAAAGTCTCACGGCCTACAGCGCCGGCCAGGAAAGCCAGATCACGGCAAGAACTTTCGTCCTCGCCGGAGGAGGGCTGGAAAATGCCCGCCTGCTGCTCGCCCTGAGGGAGAGGCAGCCGGAGGCATTGGGCGGCCCCGACGGTCCGCTTGGCCGCTTCTACCAGGGGCACCTCACCGGCTACATTGCCGTGCTGCAATTCGACAAGCCCAGGCTCGCCAGCCACTTCGCCTTCGATATCGACGACGAAAACTATATCTTCCGTCGCAGGCTGCAGGTCACGCCGGCGATCCAGGCGGAGGAGAAGCTCCTCAACTGCGTCTTCTGGATCGACGCGATTTCGATTGCCGATCCCGTGCATGGTTCGGGTGCCCTGTCACTCATCTACCTGTTCCTGAAGATGTTCGGTCTCTATCGCCGCCTCTCGAACGGCCTGGCGCCGACGGCCAGGGGGCCTGAAAATATCGACCGCCGACAGCATTGGCGGAATATCCGCACCGATCGCCGCACCCTGTTCAATCTGTTCGGATCGGTTCTCAACATGTTGGAACGACGCATCGAACCGTGGCGCACGCTCATCAATCCAAAAGGCCGCTATCTGCTTCGCTACCATGCGGAACAGGTGCCCAATCCGGAAAGCCGGGTACACCTGCAACCTCAGGGCCGAGGGGGCACCCAGGCTGGTCTTGTCGTCGACTATCGCGTCACCGAGCAGGACTTGAGTTCAGTCCTGAAATCGCACGAGATACTCGATACGTGGTTACGACGAACCGGGCTCGGAAAACTGGAATATCTGCATGACACCCTCCAGCGGCGGCAGGCGGTGTTGAGCCAGGCATTCGACGGCTATCACCAGATCGGCCTCAGCCGTATGTCCGGGAACCCCGACGATGGCGTGACCGATGCCGATTGCCGCGTCCATGGCATCGACAATCTTTATCTCGCCGGCAGCGGCCTGTTCCCGACGGGAGGTCATGCCAATCCGACATTGCCAGCCGTGGCGCTGGCGTTCCGGCTCGCCGAACACCTTTCCGAAAAGCTCAGGCGATGATGGTCCGCCGGGGCCTGGAGGGGTAGGTCAATGCGTCGGACTTCTGACGAAGGGTAAGCCTGCCGGCGGCGTAGAACATCAGGAACGAGCCGATCTGGTAGGGGAAGAGGACGTCGACCTCCACGAAAGCCCGTATCAGCAACAGAACGCTCAGCGCGCATAACAGCGTCGAGCCGGGATCTCGGTTGCGCCTCAGCATCGCGCTCAGATGGCCGAAGACGTTCGTCAGCATGATCATGCAGAGCAGGGCGAGCCCAACGAGGCCGGTCTCGACCGCCACCTCGATGAACGTGTTGTGGAAATGGAACCCGCTGCGGGCGGTGATGAAGAAGTCGTCCCACAGTCTCTCGGCATCGGCGAAGCCAGGAACCCAGTAGCCCTGATAACCGGTGCCCAGAATCGGGTTCTCGCGTATGGCCTCGATCCCCTGCTGCCAGAGATAGGTCCGTCCCGTCAGCGTCGAATCCTTGCCGAATATGCCGAGGACCGCGTCGACGGCGCCGATCTGGAGCGCTCCGACTATCGCGACCACTCCAATCACCACCAGTCCGGCCACCAGCAGCTTGCGGTGATTGGGGGAAAGATGGGCGACGGGCATATAACCGACGCAAAGCGCCACAACGCCGGCAGTGGTGATGGCGGAGGTCGCCGATTGAGAGGCGAGAAGGCAATAGGCGCTCAGGAGGCCGACGCAGCCCGAGGCGATCAACCAGAGACCTTTCTGCCGCCAGATGAGCAGATAGGATGCCGCGAAGAGAAGGCCGAGCGAGGCGTAGAACCCGAGCTGGTTCTTCGAGGAGAAGGCGCCGACGAAACTGTAGCTGCCGTCGATCGCGTCATAGAGGTAGGTTCCGAACAGCATGGAAAACAGGAGCACGATCGCCGTGCCGACGATCGCGCCGCGGGTCAATGTCAGCACGCTGATCGTGCGCATGGCGACCAGCGCGCAGACCACATGGGTCAGGTATTGTATCGCGGTGCGCAGCGAGATGCCGAAGGCCGGGGACCAGAAGGCGGAAATGAAGCAGAACAGCGCAAACCCGAATATCCAGAGATATCTGAGGTAGTTGCCGAGGGCCTGCCGATAATCGGCGAGCAGCAGCAGGAACCAGACGCCGTAATAAGCGAGGATCGAAATCTGCCCGAACCGGCTCGAATAGGCGAATACGAAGAAGGACAGCGCGACCGCAGCCACGCCGTAGACTTCATTGCGAGCCGGATCGATCAGCGCAGATTTGGCAATCCTCATGCGATCCTCATTGCATTAGGAGCTCGGCGGTGACCTTAACGACGTCGCCGGGCTGAAGCTTGTCGTTTTCGCCGACGACAACCTCTTTCGGCCCCTGACCGTCGTCCCGCACCACCGTGTACTTGATGGTAGCAGACTTGCCCGAAGTGTCGAATTTCAGCGCCTCGGCCGACTGAGCCACGGCCTCCGACATCAGTTCGTGACTGGTGCCGAGCTGCAGACCGAGCTTTTCGAGTTCGGCATCGGTGTTCTGCAGTTCCTGGGCGCGCTGGGCCTCCCAGTCGTTGCGCAGGTTGATCTCATCCTGATTCGCCTTGTTGATATCCTGCTTGGCGCGAAGGGTGGAAGTGTCGATATCGAGCAGGTTGCCTTCGATGGTCGCAGCTCTTTCTTCGGCGGTGATGCGCCGGCTGGATGTCGCAAGTCCCTGTTCGGTCAGCTTCGCCATCTTTTCGCGATCCTCGCTAACGAGCTGCAGCTGCCGCTTCTGGGTCTCGGCCTTCTGGCTGAGCGACTGGACCTCGTTTTCGAGCAGCGAGCGCAGGTCGGTCAGCGCCTTCAGCTGAAGTTCGTACCGGTCGCGCCGCGATTTCATCAGCGACGCCTCGCTGGCGATCAGTTTTTCGGCGTTGCTGACGTCCTTGAGTTCCGGGGGGACTTTCAGGTCGGTGGCGCCGGCGACTTCCGCCAGCAGCCGGGCACGGCGGGCGAGAAGACGGCCGCGCTCGGAATCGTAGACGGAGGCGTCGCCGCGGGCATTGATGAAATCGCGGGCGAAACGTTGGCCTGAATCGGATCGGAGAAGGCCGCCGGCGAGGCTGATGGCCTTCAGCACGGTGAGGTTGGGAGTAAAGGGATATTCGCCCGGCGTATGTACGTCGCCGGCCAGGAAAACCGGGCGGAACTGTGCGATTTCCACTGAAGCCGACGGCAGGTTGCGCAAGGCGAATTTGCCGCGCAACTCCTCGCCGATGGTTTTCGCCACCTCGCTCGCCGTCTTGCCGGCCGCCGGGAGGTCGCCGATGAAGGGAAGGGAGAGCGATCCGGTCGGCCCGATGGTATAGTCGCCGCTCACCGCATCCCAGTTGCGGATCGTGCCGTCGGCCGGCTGCCATTCCGCGACGCGGATGCGCAGCTTGTCCATCACGCCGAGGCGATAGCCAGCCTCTTCCGCAGTCGCGCTACCGGCCAGGGCGACTGTGATCGCACCGGCCAGAAAACATAAAGCACGAAGGCCCCTCACGGAGGCGGTTTGTGTCTGCATGGATTTTTCCTTCAAAAGGCGCGGAACCAGGTCCGCGCTCGAAGCCCGCCAAAATCGCCGATCCCGTCAAGGGGCCGACGCTTCAGCAGAGGCAACGGATGATCAGTAACTGCCGCGCGCCATGCAGACGGCGGGGATCGTTTTCACGATGATGGCGACATCACCGATAAGCGACCAGTTCTGGACATAATGGGTATCGAACGCGATACGGCTGTCATAGGAAACGTCATTGCGGCCGCTGATCTGCCAAAGCCCGGTGAGGCCCGGGCGTGTGCTCAGGTAGTAGGCTGCAAAGCTGTCGTAGAGGTTCAGTTCCTCGTCGACCACAGGGCGAGGGCCGACAACGCTCATTTCACCCCGCAGAATGTTGAGAAGCTGCGGAAGCTCGTCGAGGCTGAGCTTGCGCAGCACGGTGCCGACAACCGTCACGCGGGGGTCGGCCTTGAGTTTGCGCGTCGCTCGCCATTCCTCCGCGGCTTGCGGGTTGGCTTTCAGGTGGTTTCGCAGGACTTCGTCGCCATTCACGGCCATCGTGCGGAACTTGAGGCATTTGAAGGTTCGGCCGTTATGGCCGATCCGGGGATGGCCATAGAGAATAGGGCCATGGTCTGTAAACTTCACCAACGCCGCGATCATCAGGAAGATCGGACTGAACAGGATAAGGGCTAGAACGGCGGCGGTGATATCGAAGCTGCGTTTTACCAAGCCCCCAGTTGGGAGAGTCATGCGGGCTTGGTCTGACGTTGAGAACGGCGAACCTGCCGAACGTGTCGCTGACTTCATAGAGTGAACTCCACTTAGGTTTTGCGATAGTCGGTGCCATTACGGCGCGTCATTGAGCGTTAATGTGATAATAAATCTGTGTTCGCAATTTGATGAAGATCAAACTTTTCCGCCAACCCCTCGGGCAGGGGGCGGAGGGCGATTCCCCACCCGCGATTGGGCGGAAACAACTTGGGAGATATACGCGGGAAGTACAGTCAATACTGTAGAAGGCGTGTAAAATTGGCCACGTAGCGAATATTCGCATCTTGGTCCAAACTTATCCCTGCGCTCTCTCCTGTCGGTCGCCTAGTCATAAAACGCGCAGCTTCTTGGCGAGGGGGACCAAAGTAGCTTGCACCTGGGACCAAAGGCCCACTCCTGTTGCGTCGCAATACAATGCTGCAGCGCAACAATGGTTGGCGGGTTCGCGTGAGCTTTGTAACAAAAGTTGATCGGGTTTGACGTGGGTTGAGAGAACCGGCGGCGGAATTCGTTCCAACCTGGTGCAATCCGGGCAAAAATATGGCAAAATCGAGGCGGGAGGCTTGTGGTCGAGAGATAGAGATCGATCCATTGCCTGCAGTATTTATGGGGAACCTCGACGACCTTACGAAAGTTTCACCAATAGCTGGCACTATCGGGATCGGAAAACTTGAATCCTCTTCGCCAGACTCATATGGTTGATCTATCGGGAGAGGAGCCTGAAAGCCAAGAGCAGAACATTTATGTTCGGGAGGAAGGATCATGTACGCGCCGCGCGTCTTTATCAGCATGACAGGGACTCTGCTCGTGTTCGCGGTGGCTGCGTACTTTATCACGGGGTCGCTCTATACGGCATTTATGCAGACCTTGATCTGTGCCGTCCTGATCCAGGCGGGATATTTCGTCGCCATCCTCTATCTGGTGCGCCGTGAAAGGCAGTTGCGGGATTCAGGCGTAACTTCGGATTCCGCTGCGACGCCCAAAAGCTCTAAGGACGGCAGCCGGCGTGACGGGTTGCGTACCGATCCCGCTCCGCACCTCCCGGCCGGCGATACCTGAACGAAATCGCGCTTTTTTCTGCCAGTTTCACACGAGGGCCATTTTCCTGGGCCCATAGTTGCGTCGCGATGCAACATGGAGTGGGCTATGGCGGAAAACGCTTCTCAGACGATCTGCGTCATCATCGCGGTCAAGAATGCCGTGGAAACGATTGGAATCGCGATCCAATCCGCCTTGAACGAGGCTCGGGTCAGCGAGGTCGTGGTGGTCGATGACGGCTCGACCGACGGCACCGCCGATGTCGCGCGCAAGGCCGACGACAAGTCGGGACGGCTCACCGTTGTTTCGTTCGAAAAGAATCGCGGCCCCTCAGCTGCCCGCAATCATGCGATTGCCATATCGAGCGCGCCGCTGATCGGCATCCTCGATGCCGACGACTTCTTTTTCCCCGGCCGCTTCGCGCCGATGCTGGAGGAGGAGGACTGGGACCTCATCGCCGACAATATCGCCTTCATCTACGAACCGAGCGAGCCCGTCCGTCCAGAACGGTTCGAGACCCGGGCGCGGACCATGTCGCTTGTCGAATTCGTGGAAGGAAACATCTCCAGGCGCGGTGTCAAACGCGGCGAGACCGGCTTCCTGAAGCCTGTGATGAGCCGGGCGTTCCTCGACGCCCACGGCCTCCGCTACGACGAGAACATGCGTTTCGGCGAGGATTACGACTTCTACGCCCGGGCGCTCGCCAAGGGCGCGCGCTACAAGGTGATCGAGCATTGCGGCTACGGCGCCATCGTGCGCCAGGATTCGCTGAGCAGCCGGCATCATACCGACGACCTGCGCAAATTCTACGAGGCGGACGACGCGCTCCTGGCAGACCCGGCGCTCAGCAAAGAGGAAAGGGCGGTAATCGTCCGGCATCGCGACCATACGCGCGACCGATACGAGTTGCGCGCGTTCCTCGACATCAAGTCGCAGGCGGGGAATGGCGCGGCCATCCGGCACCTGCTCTCCCGCCCACAGGTCCTGCCGGCCGTTGCGACGGGCATCTTCCTCGACAAGCTCGATCTCCTGCGCGCCGGGTCGTCCAAGCCGCAGGCACAGCCGGTCGGCATGCGCTATCTTCTGCCCGGCATACCTGCCGCTCAAAAATAGTCGCGGCGTATCCCTTCCAGCATCGTCCGGAAGCTTTCCTTGCGCTCGTTCAGAACCTCGACGGGGCTGAGCCGCGGTTCCGCGCGGCTTGCCTGCCAGAGCGCAAGCACCGACGGAGCTGCAAGCAACTGCTTCGCCATGCCGCGAAGGCCGGTCCGCGAGGGCGTCCGGGTAATGACCTCGCCGCTGTGCGGCTCCGACGCCGCCTCATGGGCGGGTTGCTGACCGTCGAAGCTGAAGCCCCAGAAGCGCGAACGCTTGGCCACCGCTTCTGCGCGGGTGGAGACTGGCACGTAGCGAGGTTGGTAAACCGTCCCCACCGATGCAGCCCAGTCGTTCCATTTGAAATTGTTGATGGAACGGGAGCTGCTGACGGCCACCCACGGCACCCGGAAGGCATCCGCGAGGATCGCACCGTGCATGGATTCGGCGATGATCAGCTCCGACTGGGCGATGTGGCGGATGACCGATTTCGCCTCGCCGCGCGGATCGAGATAGGTGAGGCCGACGGGCTCGCAGACGGCGTTCCACATGCCGAATTCCGCGGATTCCCAATGTGGAATGAAGGTCTTCTTGTGAATTTTCGGCAGGTTCTGGAATTCCGGCATGTCGGCGATCATCACTGCCGGGTCGGTGATCGCCTTGTCGGGTGAAATGCCGAGCTTGGCCGCCGTCATTGGTCCGCGGACCGCCCGCACGTCCCATCCCGCCGCGTCAGTTACATCAGGCGGCGTGCCATAACCGTAACCGCTGCCGATGACCAGCTTCTTCTGGCCAGCAGGCAGCAGGACCGGATTGAGTACGGTGCCGACGCCGACCAGCAGGATCTCGGGGTGGACGTCCCGAAAACCGGGAAGCAACGCATCCCAGAGCCAGAGATTGAGGTCGTCGCCGAAATTGCCGTGATGTGATTCCCAGTAGTACGCTTTCATGCGGGCCTCCGTGGGATGATGGAATTAAAAGGAAACACAGGCATTTAGCGTGCGTTGCGGCCGAGCTTGCCGGCCCCGAGTTCGAATGCTGCCCGGATCAGCGCGGGATCGCGCATCACCCACCGGGCGAGCAGGCCGAGGTCCGGCGCCTGGCGGCGTTTCACCCGTCCGGCCTGGCTCCAGAGGGCCTGCCGCCGGGCCGTGTTCTTGTAGGATGCGATCGAGGCGACGTCACTGGGGCGCGAACGGAAACGCTCCTCCAGCGTATCGAGCGCCACCCAGGTGTTGAACTGCTGTCGCAGGAACTGCGGGGAGCGATTGTCGATGCTGTGGAAGATGTTGAGACCCATACCGCGAACCGCACCCTCCTCGTCGCAGAGCAGGGTTCGCTTCGATTTCAGGATGCAGTCGACGAAGAACAGTACGTCTTCGGCCGCCAGCCGTAGCGAGGGTTCGAAACGGACCGTTTCGAAGACCGGCCGGGCGATGACCATGCAAGAGAGATGCAGGAAACTCCAGTTCTTCAGCATGACGCTTGCGAGATCCGGCATTTCGATCAGGAGCGGGCTTTCAGAAAGCCGCGTACCGCCTTCCGTCTGTTCGAGTTCGGCCATGCCGAAGTGGTAGTAGAACTCGGCGCTTGCCTGCATCGAGGCCCAGTAGCACTCGGCATCGAAGCGGGTCATGCTCTCAAACGCATTCTTCAGATGATCCGGCAGCCAGACGTCGTCCGAATCGAGAAGCGCCGCGTAACGAGTGGCAGCGTGGATGTTGTCGAGGCCGGTATTGCGTGCCGCACCCGGCCCGCCGTTCTGCTGGCGGATTACCCGGATACGGGATCTCCAAGCATCTTCAGTGCCTTGAAGCTCCATATCTGCGGAGAGGGGCGACTCGTCGTCGACGATGATTATATCGAAGTCCTGATAGCTCTGATCGAAAATCGATTTCAGTGCGCGGCGGAGAATGCCGGCTTCTTTTTGGAAAAATGGGATAACAACCGTGAACGTCGCCATGTTTTGCCCCTGCCTTTTCAAAGAATTACAAGCCTCAGACGTTTGTCGGGCCCCGGGTTGCCGGCAGTGCGCTGCCGTATCGAATGACCTCCCGTAACAGGATTTGATCATATGGCGACCGCCAGGACGATCACACTGGCGTCGGCCGAACGCGTTATCAAAGACCGTTACATTCAGGCTGAAATTTGTCACGGACTGCAATCTGGCAAGACTGCGGGCCTGAGAAGACCTCGGATCGGTCCCCGGGGCACTACGCTGGCGCTGTTTTCGCGATGATCTGCCGATGGCCCTGGGCATCTTCATAGCGCAGTTAACGAACCGTTAGCTGGAGGCGGTAAGCGGCGGTACAGCCGGGGGGCAAACCCGTCAATTGCTGCTTATTCGCTGATTGAACGCGCTGTTTGCAAAATATTTTCGATGCCGCCCGCCGCCGCGGATCGGGACGACGAAGCCGGCGGGGCCTTCATCCGATTATGTCCCAGATTTGCCCAGATTTTGCCACATTCAAAGTCCGCTTCAGGGCGTGGAGGTACATGGATACGAAAGGTTTAGCCGTTTCGGCCTATTGCAAAAATATTTTTTTGTGCTTTTGCGGTGCAGCATTGGGAGCCCTGAAGTAGGCTCTGAACCCTTGAAAACCATAAGTCCCCGAAGCCGTATCCGACGCCGGGGCGGATGCTTCTTCGCGCCCCGGTATTTACGCGCAGGTTGCTTTTTTGCTGCGCTGCCACATTTTGTGCCAAACTCGGCCTGATCCTTTTTGCGTGACTGCGGGCTCAAGTCTGCTCTGATTGAAATGGTGGTGACGGGAGGCACTGCCCAAAAAGGGTGACTCGTTTGACTCTCGATCCAAACATATCCTCCCGTATCAATCTGATGCGTATCCTGCTGATCTCCGGCATACTTTTCGTCCACGTGCCGCACGATCCCGCGACCAGCCCCTTCCTGGGGCTGAATGGTCTGTTCGATTGGTTCAGGGTTTTCCTCGGGGATAGCCTTTTCCGTATCGGCGTGCCGTGCCTCAGCGCGATTTCCGGCTACCTGCTGTTCCAGCGTGGCTGGGAGGCGTTCGACTATGCCAAGACGCTTCGCTCCAAGGCAAGGACTGTCCTGGTGCCTTTTCTATTATGGAACCTCGGTCTGCTTGCAGCCGTGCTCGTCGTCCAGCCCATGGGAATCGGGTTTGGGTATTTCCCTGATCTCTGGAACCTTTCGACGCGGGATTTCTTGAGCAATGCACTGGCCACGGAAGGGTTGCCGATCAATATTCCTCTCTACTTTCTTCGCGACCTGATCGTCTGCATCATCCTGTCGCCGATCCTTGCCATGTCGGTGCGGCGCTTTCCGGCGGTGACGCTTGGCGTGCTGTTCCTGCTGGCGATCACGCCCGCGTTGATGCTCGGCATCGTCCTGAAGAAATCGATCCTGTTCAGCTTCACCCTCGGCATCTTCCTGGCGCTCAACCGGGTGGATCTCAAGGTTGCGGACCGGTATGCGGTGCTGGGTACGGCTGCGATGCTTGCCGCTGCCGTGCTGCTGTCCATCGGCCTCTACTGGACCGGCCCGGATTTCCCCTGGCCTCTCGACATGGCGCGCAGTGCGCTTTCGATTGTCGGCGCCGGCGGCTTCTGGCTGATGTCGGCGATCGTCATCCGTTCCTGGGTCGGCCAGCGGCTTGCAGCCACCGGAAGCCTGAGCTTCTGGATGTTCTGCGCCCACTACCCGCTGCTCGTCGTGATGTGGATGGTGTGGAACCGGGTGGCAGGGGATGCCCTTTATCCCGTCTTCTATGCGGCCGCGGTCGGCGGAAGCTTCCTCATTCTTCTTGTCAGCAATCGTCTCTTCTCGCGCAGAATGCGCGGTCTGTACGAGGTGTTGACGGGCAGCCGCGGTCGCAAGGCCAAGCTTTCGGCGGCCGCCAAGTCCCACTCACCCGCCAGGCAAACCATCCCGGCGAACCCTTAATGACGCAACAGCATAGGTGAAACATGACGGCCAAGGCCAGACAGATTCAACTAACCTGCCAGGTTATCATCGCTGCCGCGGTGTCTGGACTCCTCTCTCCCGCAGCATACGCCCAACAGGGTGCTGCGGGTCAGTCCTTCGTGGAGAACTTCGATAGCCTCGATCGTTCCATCTGGTACGTCTCGGACGGCTGGAACAACGGCAAGCACCAGAACTGCACCTGGTCGAAGAAGCAGGTGAAGGTCGAGGGCGGCGCGCTGCAGCTCAGCTTCACCGGAGACAAGACCGGCGATCGCGACTTCGCATGCGGTGAAATCCAGACCAGGGCGCGCTTTGGGTATGGGACCTACGAGGTGCGCATGAAATCCGCGACGGGCTCAGGGCTCAATTCGGCGTTCTTCACCTATATCGGCCCGACCGACAAGAAACCGCATGACGAGATCGACTTCGAAGTGCTCGGCAAGAATACCGGCCAGGTCCAGCTCAATCAGTATGTTTCCGCGAAGGGCAACAACGAGAAGCTCGTGCCGGTCGCGGGCGGCGCGGACCAGGGCTTCAACGACTATGCCTTCATCTGGGAGGAGAGCCGCCTCCGCTACTTCGTGAACGGCAAGCTCGTCCATGAAGTGACGGACAAGACGAAGATCCCGCAAAACCCCCAGAAGATCTTTCTCAGCCTATGGGGAACCGACACGCTCAAACAGTGGATGGGCGCATTCTCCTACACCCAGCCGACCTCGATGACCGTGGACCGGATCTCCTTTACCGCGATCGGCGAGAAATGCCGCTTTCCTGAATCCGTGCTCTGCACGCTCGGCTGAACCGCCCGGGCGGCTCGACAATGGAGTTGGACGATTTGACATTGAACGTTCTCTATCTCGCGCATGACATGGCCGACGCGGCCATACGGCGGCGGGTGCTGACCTTGAAGGCCGGCGGTGCGGCCGTCACCGTCGCGGGCTTCGAGCGCGGCTCGAACGTGCTTGCCGACGAGCGGGATGTGACGACCGTTTCACTCGGGCAGACCGCGGACGGGCGGTTTGCGCAGCGTATCGGAGCAGTTCTTGCCGCCCGCATGAGGCTCAAGCGGACCCTGGCTGATATCGCCGTCCCCGACGTCATCATCGCCCGTAATCTGGAGACGCTGGCGCTTGCCGGACGCGCCGCGTCCATGTTCAGCCGCCAGGTTCCCGTCGTCTACGAATGCCTCGATATTCACCGCCTGCTTCTCGACGAGGGAATGAAGGGCCGCCTGATGCGCCAGGCGCAGCTGTTTTTCGGCCGCGGCGCCAGCCTGCTGATCACCAGCTCCCCGGCTTTCGTGGAAAATTTCTTCAAGCCGCGTTCCGGCCTCGACCTGCCGGTTCTGCTTCTGGAAAACAAGGTGCTTGCCCTCGATCCGGAACTGGTTTCCGGGCCGCTCCAGCCCCGCCCCCCAGAGCCGGGGAGGCCCTGGCGGATCGGCTGGTTTGGCGCGATCCGCTGCCGCAAGTCGCTCGATATGCTGATCGACTTCGCGGCCCGCATGGACGGAAAGGTCGAGATCGTGTTGCGCGGCCGCCCGGCTTACAGCGAGTTCGACGATTTCGATGCGAAAGTTGCTGCCGCCCCGCATGTCGAGTTCCACGGTGCCTACCGCAATCCCGAGGATCTTTCTGCGATCTATGGCGACGTGCAGTTCACCTGGGCGATCGATTTCTTCGAGGAAGGGCTGAATTCCAGCTGGCTGCTGCCGAACCGGCTCTATGAAGGCGGGCTGCACGGCGCGGTTCCGATCGCGCTGGCAGGCACCGAGACCGGCCGCTTCATCGGCAAGCGCGGCATCGGCCTGGTGCGCAATCAGGTGACGGCAGAAACCCTCGAAGCGCTGTTCAACGAGATGACGGACGCGCGTTACCTTGACCTTTTTTCCCGGCTTGCCGCCGTGGAGCGCAGCCAGTGGGTGACCGGGCCGGCGGATTGCCGCGCGCTTGTCTCGCGGCTCGCGGCCTTACATCCCAACGTTTCGTCGCCGGCAGACCTGCCGGCCGTTTCGACCGTGCAAACGTGAGGTGGAGTATGGTTTCGCGTTCTCACTCCAATGCCCAGATGTCCGATATCCGGACGCTTCTGGTGATCCCGTGCCTCAACGAAGCGGCGACGATCGCGCCGCTGTTGCACAAGCTGAATGATCAGCGCGGCGACATGGACATGCTGATCGTCGTTGCCGACGGCGGCAGCCAGGATGGCACGCCGGAGATCGTCCAGAGCCTCATCCCGGAGATCCGGGACGTCGTCTTGCTCGACAATCCCAAGCGCATCCAGAGCGCTGGCATCAACCTCGCCGTCGATCGGTTCGGCGAGGGCCGGGACTTTCTCATCCGCATCGATGCGCATGGGGACTACCCGGAAGACTACTGCCGCACGCTTCTGCAGGAGGCGATCGACATGGATGCCGATTCCGTGGTGGTCGGCATGGAGACGGTCGGCTTCGGCGCTTTCCAGAAGGCGACCGCGGTGGCGCAGAATTCCAAGCTCGGAAACGGCGGATCGAAACATCGCGCCGGTGGTGGCGGCGAATGGGTCGATCACGGCCACCATGCGCTGATGCGGATCGAAGCCTTCCGGGCGGTCGGCGGATATGACGATAGCTTCAGCCATAACGAGGACGCCGAGCTGGATTTCCGGCTGCGCGCCGATGCCTTCCGCATCTGGATGACCGCTAAGACCTACATGACCTATTATCCGCGTTCGAGTGCTCCGGCGCTGTTCCGGCAATATCTCGCCTATGGCCGCGGCCGGGCGAGGAACCTGATCAAACATCGCTCGATCCCGAAGCTCAGGCAGGCGATCCCGCTCGCGGTGGCGCCCGTCGTTGTCGGGGCGTTGCTTGCGCTTCTCTATTGGTGGGCGGCCATACCGATGGTCATCTGGGCCGCCGCCTGCATCGGCTACGGTTTCTGGCTGGCCGTGGGTCAGAACAACCCCTACGGCCCGCTCGCCTCGCTCTCGGCGATGATCATGCATTTCGCCTGGTCGGCCGGCTTCTGGCTGGAACTGATCAGCATCCGACGACGGAGGATCGCTTGATGGCGGCAGAGGAAAGGCCGTTCCGCATCGATATCGGTATCTGCACCTACCGACGCCCGGAACTCGTGGAGACGCTGATCTCGCTCTTCGAGATTGCCGTCCCGGCGGGCGCGGAACTGCGCCTGATCGTTGCCGACAACGATGCGAGCCCGAGCGCAAGCGGGCTGGTGGATGGTTTGCGGGAGCGTTCGCCGTTCCCGATCCGCTATGTCCATTGCCCGAAGTCGAACATCTCGATTGCCCGCAATGCCTGCCTCGCCGAAAGCGATGCGGACTACCTCGCCTTCATCGACGACGACGAGACGGCGGAGCCGGAATGGCTGGTCGGGCTCGTATCGACGGCGAGACTGACCGGAGCCGATACGGTTCTCGGGCCGGTGAGGGCAGTCTATGGAACCCAAAGCGCCGACTGGATGCGCAAGGGCGATTTTCATTCGACCATGCCCGTCTGGGTCGGCGGGCAGATCAGAACGGGTTATACCTGCAATACCCTTCTCCACATGCGTTCGCCGGTCGTTGCGGGCCGCAGGTTCGCGCTCTCGCTCGGCCAGAGCGGCGGCGAGGATACGCATTTCTTCACCGCCTTGACGGATGCGGGCGGGCGGATCGAATTTGCATCGGATGCAATGGTCGAGGAACTGGTTCCTGAAAACCGGGCAAGCTTTTCCTGGCTCGCCAAGCGCAGGTTCCGTTCCGGGCAGACGCATGGGCGCATCCTTGCGACAAAGAATTCCGGCCTCGGCCGGATCAAGCAGACCGCGCTTGCTGCGCTGAAGCTCGGTTACTGCCTGGCAGTGACGGCGGCAACCATTCCCTCGCCGGTCACCCGTGCGCGCTACGCTCTTCGTGCGGCACTCCATGCCGGCGCGGTCACGGGCACGCTCGGCATCCGCGAGATCCGCCAATACGGAGCCGCCGAAGCCACATGACGATGCACGATATGCAGGCCCCGGATTTCCAGCCCGACGTGAGCTTTGTAATTGCGGCTTACAATGCCGAGGAGACGCTCGCGCGTGCCATCGACAGTGCGCTTGCGCAGATGGGCGTAACGCTGGAAGTGATCGTCGTCGACGATTGCTCGACGGACCGGACGCGGGCAATCGCCCAAGGCTATTCCGATCAACGGGTCAGGCTGATCGCCCAGGCGGTGAACGGCGGGCCGGCTGCGGCCCGAAACGCCGGACTTGCTGCGGCGAGGGGCCGTTGGGTCGCCATTCTCGATTCCGACGACACGGTTTATCCCGTCAGGCTGTTGACCATGCTGAAGCGGGCCGAGGATGCGCAGGCACAGATCGTCGTCGACAATCTCGACGTCATCCCGTTCGACCACGGGGAGCCCCATGCGATGTTTTCCAAAGAGGCGCTCAGGCAGCGGTCGATGCTGACGCTTGCCGATTTCATCGGCTCGAACGTGATTTTCCAATCGACCTTCAACTTCGGTTACATGAAGCCGATCTTCGACCGCGCGTTTCTCGTTGAGCACGGGCTGCGTTTCGACGAGGCGCTGCGGGTGGGCGAGGACTATCTGCTGCTTGCTTCTGCTCTGGCGAGCGGTGCGCGGTGCGCGATCGTGCCCGAGATCGGATATGTCTATCACCTGCGCCAGGACTCGATCTCGCGCGTCCTGGAGCAGAGCCATCTGGACGCGATGCTCGCCTCCGACCGCGTTTTTCTCTCCCGCTACAAGCTGGATGCCAAAGCCTCGGCTGCCCAGCGCAGGCGCACCCGCAGCATCCTCGAAGCGGGTTCATTTCTCACGCTCGTCGACGAAATCAAGAAGGGTTCCGTCGGCGGCTTCCTGAAAACGGCAATCGAGAACCCACGTGCGCTCCGACTTCTGCGCATGCCGATCGCCGTTCGCATGCGTCGACTGGTGAAACGGCCGACGTCAACTGAAAATCCGATCAATAGGGCGGGGGCGCCCTCAGAAAGGACGAAGGAATGGACATGAAAAGACCAGTTCGAAAGGCGGTGATACCCGTCGCAGGCAATGGCACTCGGTTCCTGCCGGCCACCAAGGCCATGCCGAAGGAAATGTTGACGATCGTCGATCGACCCGTCGTTCAATATGCGGTCGACGAAGCCATGCAGGCGGGAATCGAGAACATCATTTTCGTGACCAGTCGCAACAAAACCGCGATCGAGGACTATTTCGACAGCGCGCCGGAGCTCGTCGCGACGCTGACCCGCTCGGGCAAGACGGTCCAGGTTACCCAGCTCGAAAAGATGCTGCCGGTTGCCGGCACCGTCAGCTATACGCGCCAGCAGGTGCCGCTCGGCCTTGGCCATGCGGTCTGGTGCGCCCGCGAACTGGTCGGTAACGAACCGTTCGCGCTGCTTCTGCCCGACATGGTTTCCTACGGTCCGCAGGGCTGCATGGCCGGACTGATGGAGCTTTATGAAGAAGTCGGCGGCAATGTCTTTGCGGTCGAGGAATGTGCGCCGGAAGAGACGTCGAGTTATGGTATCGTAGGTGTCGGCCACAGCGTATCGCATGGTTTCGAGGTGACGGAGATGGTCGAAAAACCGAAACCTGCCGAGGCACCGTCCAATTATTACCTGAATGGGCGTTATATTCTGCAGCCGGAAATCTTCGAATTGCTTGCCCGGCAGGAACGCGGCGCCGGCAACGAAATTCAGCTGACGGACAGCATGCACAAGCTTGCGCAGGTCCAGCCGTTCCATGCGCATCCCTATCAGGGACGCACATTTGACTGCGGCAGCAAGCGCGGCTTTATCGAAGCAAATGTCGCTTTCGCAATGCTGCGTCAGGATATGGGGGCCGAGATTTACGCCTCCATCAAGCAACTGATGATGTCGCACGAAACGCGGGTCAAAGCCGCCTGACGCGTATTCAAGTCATACGAGACGGATGGCGGCAATCCGCCATCCGTCCCCCAAAGCTCCAGAAAGCGGGTCCTATGGATCAGGTAAACTTCCGACCGAGAACGATATTCCCGAGCGAAACGCGGGATAACGACACGTTCATCGATCTCGATAAGCTCTGGGCGGCTGCGATCCGCCGTTCGGGCATCGTCGTCGTCTGCCTCATCGCCACCGTTGCCCTTGCCGGGCTCTACCTGGTGATGGCGCAGCCGATCTACACCGCCCTGACGCAGATCCTCATCGACGAGAACCTTTCCCGTTATGCTGACGACCCGCAGGACAGCCAGACGGCCCAACAGATCGACAACCGCATGTCGAGCGCAGTCGAGATCCTCAAATCCAAGGCATTGGCGGTGAGGGTGGTAGACAAGGCCAAGCTCGATCAGAACGAGACGGTCGTCAATCCGCCGCAGTCGCCGGTCGATCTCGCCAAGGGCGCCGTCCGCAGCATCGTCGCGCTTCTGACACCCGGCGGCCCGCCGTCTTCCGAGGAGAATATCCGGATGGGCCGCCGCGAAAAGGCGGCGGCCGTCCTGCAGCAATCGCTGACCGTGGAGCGTGTCGGCCGCAGCTCGGTGATCGCACTGTCCGTTCGTTCGCCGGATCCGCAGCTTGCCGCGATGATCACGCGGACCTATGCGGAATCCTACCTCACCGAACAGCTCAACGCCAATTTCGATGCGACGGAGCGGGCTTCGCTCTGGCTGCAGGAGCGCCTGAACGATCTCAACACCCGCTCGCAGCAGGCCTCGCTTGCCGTTGAGCAATTCAAGACCCAGCACGGTCTGGTTTCGCCGCGCGGCGAACTCCTCTCGACCCAGCAGCTGTCGGATCTCAACAGCCAGCTGATCGTGGCGCAGGCCGATGCAGCAACCGCTTCGGCACGCTATAGTCAATATCAGGCGATCATCGACAAGGGGCCTGACGCAGCCGTTCAGAATGCCGTCATTTCGGCTCGCGATACCGACAACACGGTCATTCAGGACCTCCGGAAGCGTTACATCAACATTTCCGACCGCGAGCAGGGCATCATCCAGCAATTCGGCGCCAACCATCCCCAGGCGGTCGCGCTCAAGGCGGAAAAGAGCGAACTCGCGCAGCAGATTTACCGCGAGTTGCAGCAATTGACCGGCAGCTTCCGCAACATATTCGAAGTGGCGAGTTCGCGCGAAAAATCGCTGCGTGAGAGTATCGACCGGGTTGCGGGCCGCAATTCGGAAGCGAATGTCTCGATGGTCCAGCTGCGCGAACTGGAGCAGAAGGCGGCGGCGCTGAAGACGCTCTACGAATCCTATCTTGGGCGCTTCGAGGAAGCGACGCAGCGGCAATCCTTCCCGATCGCCAAGGCCCGCGTGATCTCCGACGCCGGTCTGCCGACGGCCCCCTCCAGCCCGCGCAAGACGCTGACCATGGCGCTTTCCATCGTGCTCGGCCTGCTGATCGGCGGTGCGGCGGCGACGCTCCTGGAATTCCGCGAGCGGTTCTTCCGGACGGGCGACGATGTGCAGGAGAAACTGGGCCTTCGCTTCCTCGGCTACCTGCCGATGGTCAGCGGCGCCAGTGCGGAGGAAACGCCGCCGCCGGCAACAACCGAAGCCGAAGCGGCGGGAGCACCTCCCGGCAACCCGATCTCGTTCCGGCGATTGATGCGGGTGGCGGTCGAGGCGCCGCGGTCCCAGTTTGCCGAGACGCTGCGTAATGCCAAGCTTGCATGCGATATCATGCTGCAGGATCGGAAGTGCCGGGTGATCGGCGTGGTCTCCTGCCTGCCGGGCGAAGGGAAATCCATGGTCGCGGCCAATTTCGCCGGGCTGATCGCCTCGACGGGCGTTCGCACGCTGGTGATCGACGCCGACCTGCGCAATCCGGGTCTCAGCCGCATGCTGGCCTCGGAGCCGGAAGTCGGGCTGGTCGAAGTGGTGCTCCAGCAGACGCCATGGACCAATGCCGCACGTGTCGACCGCCGGTCGCGCCTGACGATTCTGCCGATGACGACGCGCAGCAAGCAGCTCGCCCATACGAGCGAACTCCTCGCTTCTTCGGGCATGAGCCATTTCCTCGAAAGCATCAAGGATACGTTCGACGTCATCGTCGTCGATCTGGCCCCGCTCCTGCCGGTAATCGATGCCAAGGCCTTCGAGCCCTATGTCGACGGTTTCGTCTTCGTCACCGAGTGGGGCGTGACCCCTGCGAAGGCGGTGCAGTCGATCATCCGGTCCGAACCGCAGATCGCTTCGAAAACGGTGGGCGTGATCCTCAACAAGACGGAAATGTCGGAGTTGCATCGCTATGCCGATCCGGGCTCGCCGGAGCGGCTGCACAGCAGCTACGTCTCATATTACAAGGAAGGCTCCGCCTCGGCGCCTCGCTGACCTGTGATCCAGAGGGGCGGTTTTACCGCCCCTTTTTGTCAGGCGCTTGCCGCGGTCTGGTCGCTCCACTGCGCGGAGTTGGCAAAATCAGCCTTGCGAAATACGTGGCCGATGCCGATCAGCACGGGTTCGTCGATGCCGATCTCCGCCATGGCCGCGGCCATTTCGCTCAGCCGTCCGGCCCAGCGCCGCTCGTTCGGCCGCGTCACTGCGCTGACGATCACGACCGGCATGTCGTGCGTCATGCCGGCGTCCGTCAGCTTGCTGACGATCTCGCCCGCCGTGCGCCCTGCCATGTAATAGATGGTCGTGGTTCGCGGGTCCGCGAGGCTTTTCCAGTCCAGATTGTCGGGCAGCACGCCTTTGCGCGAATGACCGGTGACGAAACGGACGCCCTGGGCATGGTCGCGATGGGTCAGCGACACGCCGAGCCGCGAGGCCATGGCGCTTGCCGAAGTGATGCCCGGCACGACATCGACGGGGATGCCTGCCCGCTCCAGGCAGGCGATTTCCTCGCCGGCGCGGCCAAAGACCATCGGGTCGCCGGACTTCAGGCGGACGACGCGCTTGCCGGCCTTGGCGAACTTCACCAGCATGTCGTTGATGTCTTCCTGGCGGCAGCTTACCCGGCCACCGCGTTTTCCCACCAGCATCCGTTTCGCCTCGCGGCGCGCAAGTTCCAGCACCTCGTCGGAGACGAGATCGTCGAACAGGATGACGTCGGCCGCCTGCAGGGCGCGCACTGCCTTCAGCGTCAGAAGTTCGGCATCGCCGGGGCCGGCGCCGACAAGGGTGACACGGCCCTTCTGGGCCGAGGATGCGACGCGGCCGGCGTCGGCGAGAATATCGGCTTCGCTGCCCGATCCCGGTTCGCTGCCGAAGGCGCGGTCCACGAAACGTTCCCAGAAGGCTCTTCGCTGCGGGCCGGGCGTCAGGCGGTCGTTGATCTTTTCCCTGAGCGACTGGGCGAGTTCCGCCCAATTTTTCAACGAGGCCGGCAGCAGGGTCTCGATACGACGGCGGATCGCCTGCGCCAGGATCGGCGCCGCGCCATCGGTTGAAATGGAAACGACGACCGGCGAGCGGTTGACGATCGAACCGAACTGGAACTGGCAGAAGGCGGGTTTGTCGATGACGTTGACCGGCACGCCGGCCGCGCGGGCGGCCTCGAAGAAGGCTCGCGCCTCGTCCTCATCTTCGCAATCCCCGATCGCAATCGCGGCGCCTTCGAAAATCGAAGTGTTCCACGCCTGCGGGTGATGGATGAACTCGCCCTTCGGATGTTCCGCGCCGCGTCCGATCAGCTTCCCGAATGTCTCGGAAAGCTGCTGCGCATAGACATGCACCTGCGCTCCGCA
Source organism: Neorhizobium vignae (assembly GCF_000732195.1). Lineage (GTDB taxonomy): Bacteria > Pseudomonadota > Alphaproteobacteria > Rhizobiales > Rhizobiaceae > Neorhizobium > Neorhizobium vignae. The sequence goes on along the minus strand of NZ_JNNU01000002.1, from coordinate 915,354 downwards.
GGCAGCGAGAAGCTCGGCCTTCCAGGCAGCGGCATCCGAGCCGCCGGCGACGACGACGCGGCGGCCCTCGAGCGCCCAGAAGACCGGAAGTTTGGCGAGTGGCGCCATGCGGGCGGGCATTTCATTCCGCGGCGGCTGCAAGACATCCATCGATGATCCCCCTGATTTCAGCGCGGCAGGAGCCGCAATTGGTGCCGGCATTGGTTGCTTTCCCGACCGCCTCGACGCTGTGACAGCCGCCTCGCACGGCGCCGATGATCCGGTTGACGCCGACCGAAAAGCAGGAGCAGACGGTGGCGCCGGGATCCGGCTGGTCGGCCCCGGGGCGCCCGGCGACGATGGCGAAGCGTTTGCGCAGGTCGGCGTGTTCCACGGCAAGTTGGCCGATCGCCCAGTTGCGTGCGACGGCGACCGGCTCGTTCGCGAGGAAAAGGGCGGCAAGCAGCTTTCCGCCGTCGAAGAAAGCGAGGCGCAGATCGCCGGATTGACGGTCGGCATAACCCAGCGGCTCGATCCCGGCCGGAATGCCGAATGTTCCCCGGCACCACGTTACCCAATCCTCGACCGGGTCAGCGAACGCGAGTTCGATCCGCCAGCCGGTCTCGGCCTTGGCGAGCGCCCAGTAATCTGCCTGTGGGTTCAAAGGCTTGGAGGCGGAAACCGCAAAGCCGTAGACGCAAGCGGCGAATGGCCGGGCGGCGATCGCGACGTTCTTCGACGCCGGCTGGCCGGAAAAGGGGTCGGTGACGGGTGCGACCAGCGCATCGATGCGCGCCTTTGCGGCGAACTGGTCGTTCCAGTGCATCGGCACGAAGATGTTTCCGCGGGCCTGGCGTTCGGTCACCAGCGCCCGGACGATGGCCTTGCCATGCGGGCTTTCGAGTTCGACCAGGCCGGCGCCGCGAATGCCGAGTTCCATCGCATCGCGCGGATGGAGTTCAGCGAAAGGCTCTGCGATATGGCCGGAAAGCCTGGCACTTTTGGCTGTCCGCGTCATCGTGTGCCAATGGTCGCGGACGCGGCCGGTGTTCAGCGTCAGCGGGTATTTTTCGTCGGTGCGGTCGGTGGCCGGAGCCTGGACGGGGATGAAACGTGCCTTGCGATCCGGATGGAAGAAGCCGCCATCCGCGAAGAAGCGTTTGTCGCCATCCCTCGGGAGGGCAGGATTTTCCTGCGCAGCGGGCCACTGAAAGGGCCCGAGTGCGTCGTATCCCTCTTTGCCGATTTCAACACACGCTCCGATATCGAAATCCCGACTGCCCTCATTCTCGAAGGCCGAAAGCGCCGCATGCTCGGCAAAAATATCGGCGGGTGTTTGATAGTCGAAACCGGCAAAGCCCATCCGCCGGCCGACCTCTGCCATCTGCCACCAATCGGCCCTGGCCTCGCCGGGCGCGGACAGAAACCAGCGCTGGCGGGAGATGCGGCGCTCGGAATTGGTGACCGTGCCGTCCTTTTCCCCCCAGCCGAGCGAGGGCAGCAGAACATGCGCGTGGCGGGCGGTGTCGGTGTCTCGAAGAATGTCGGAGACCACCACGAAAGGACAAGCCTTGATGGCGGCCTCGACCGCATCGGCATCCGGCATCGAAACGACCGGATTGGTGGCCATGACCCACAGCGCCTTGATCCGCCCTTCGGCGACGGCGCGGAACATGTCGACGGCCTTCAGGCCCGGCTTTTCGGCGATCCGCGGAGAGGCCCAGAAGCGCTGCACCCGGTCGCGATCCTCGGCGCTTTCGATCGCCATATGGGCAGCGAGCATGTTGGCGAGCCCGCCGACCTCCCGGCCGCCCATGGCGTTCGGCTGGCCGGTCAGCGAAAACGGACCCATACCCAGCCGGCCGATGCGGCCGGTCGCGAGGTGACAGTTGATGATGGCGTTGACCTTGTCGGTGCCCGACGACGACTGGTTGACGCCCTGGCTGTAGCAGGTGACCACCTTCTCGGTCGTCTCGAACAGGCGGAAGAATTCGCGGAGCTGCATGGCGGGAAGGCCGGTGCGCTCCATGAGCTCGCTGAACGAAAGTGCTGCCGCCGCCGTGAAAGCTTCGCCAAACCCTTGCGTATGTGCGGCGATATAGTTCTGGTCGATCGTCGGGCCTTGTGCGAGATGGGCGAGCAGGCCCATGAACAGCGCCACGTCGCCATCCGGCCGGATGCCTAGATGCAGGTCGGCGATGTCGCAGGTCATCGTCCGGCGCGGATCGATGACGACGATCTTCATGCCCGGCCGCGCGGTCTTGGCCGCAGCCAGTCGCTGGTAGATCACCGGATGGCACCAGGCGAGGTTGGAGCCGGTCAGGATCACCAGATCGGCGAGCTCGATGTCCTCGTAGGTGCCGGGAACGGTGTCTGATCCGAAGGCGCGGCGGTGGCCGGCGACGGAGGACGACATGCAAAGTCTTGAATTCGTATCGATATTGCCCGAACCGATGAACCCCTTCATCAGCTTGTTGGCGACATAGTAATCCTCGGTCAGCAACTGGCCGGAGACGTAGAAGGCGACCGAATCCGGCCCGTGTTCGGCAATGGTTTGCGAGAATTTCTGGGCGACGAGATCGAGCGCCTCGTCCCAATCCGCCTGCCGCCCCCCGATTTCGGGCAAGAGCACGCGTCCGTCGAGATCGATGGTTTCGGCGAGCGCTGAGCCCTTCGAGCAGAGCCGGCCGAAATTGGCCGGATGCTCGGGATCGCCCTTGACCGTCACGGCGCCAGAGTCCGCCACTGTGGCGATCACGCCGCAGCCGACGCCGCAATAGGGGCAGGTCGTCCTGGTGGTGGTTCCACCCGCCTGCATTTCCGTTTCCAGAAGGCCCGCCCCCATCGGTTCACTCCGCCGGAACGACGGCAGGATTGACGATACGGCCAGCCGGAACTCTCTGCTTGCCGCTCTTTCGGCCATGGGTCGAGTAGAGCGTCAGACCGACGAAGGTGAGACCGCCGACAAGATTGCCGATGACGGTCGGGATCTCGTTCCAGATCAGATAGTCCATGATCGAGAACTTGCCGCCGAGCAGCAGGCCCGACGGGAACAGGAACATGTTCACGATGGAATGTTCGAAGCCCATGTAGAAGAAGAGCATGATCGGCATCCACATGCCGATGACCTTGCCGGATACGGAGGTCGACATCATCGCGGCGACGACACCCGTCGAAACCATCCAGTTGCAGAGAACGCCGCGGATGAAGAGCGTCAGCATGCCCGCTGCGCCATGAGAGGCATATCCGAGCGTGCGGCCTTCGCCGATGTGGCCGATCCTCTGGCCAACCTCGTTCGGCGCCTCGCTGAAGCCGAAGGTGAAGATGATCGCCATCATCACCGCAACGAGGAAGGCGCCGGCGAAATTGCCGATGAAGACGAGTGTCCAGTTCCGCAGCACGCCGCCGGCGGTCGCTCCCGGCCGCTTGTCGATCAGGGCGAGAGGCGCAAGCGTGAAGACGCCCGTCAGGAGATCGAAGCCCATCAGATAGAGGAGGCAGAAGCCGACCGGGAAGAGGACCGCGCCGGCAAGCGCGTTGCCGGTCTGCACCGTGATGGTCACGGCGAAGGCGGCGGAAAGCGCAAGAATGGCGCCCGCCATGAAAGCCCGGATCAGGGTGTCGCGCGTGGACATGAAGATCTTCGCCTCGCCGGCGTCGATCATCTTCGTCACGAATTCCGCGGGTGTCACATAGGACATTTTTTTCTCGTCTCCCTAGAGCTTAGTCGTTTGAAATGGCCGCCCCGTTTATTCGGCAGCGGCCAGCTGTTCTTCGAGTGCCATGAAGATGTCTTCGCCGCGCAGTTCGAGCCGGATGGTCCGGACCGAACCTTCGTCGGCGCCGAGCGCCTTGCCGGTTTCGAGCGAGATCACCCAGTTGTGGAGCGGGCACGTCACCGAGGTGCCGTGGACGATGCCCTGGCTGAGCGGCCCGCCTTTGTGGGGGCAGTGGTCCTCGATGGCGAAGACCTCGTTGGCGGCGGTGCGGAACACACCGATCTTGCCTTGGGGCGTCTTCACGCAGCGCGCGCCGCGGAGCGGAATGTCGGTCAGCTTGCCGATTGCGATCCAGTTCATGTCCATCTCCTCATTCGGCTGCATGCGAATAACCGACCGTCGCCATCGGCCGGAACTCGTGTTTGTCCTTGCCGGAGACGCGCTCCGACCAGGGATCGACCTGCGCGAATTTCTGGGAGAAGACGAAGCGCTCGTAATAGGCCTGGCGCTTCTCCGTATCGGTCATGATCTGGCGGCGGATCTCGTCGAGACCGATGCGCTTTGCCCATTTGTAGATGCGCTCGAGATAGCGGCCCTGTTCGCGATACATCTGGGTGAGGGCGACGATGTATTCGAGCGCCTCGTCCTCGGTCTTCACCAGCCCGAGCACTTCCGTGCCCTTGATGTCGAGGCCCGCAGCGCCGGCGAAATGGATCTCGAAGCCGGAATCGACGCAGATGACGCCGATGTCCTTGCAGGTCGCTTCGGCGCAGTTTCGCGGACACCCGGAGACGGCCATCTTCAGCTTCGCCGGTGTCCAGGAGCCCCACATGAATTTCTCGATGCGGATGCCGAGGCCGGTTGAATCCTGCGTGCCGAAACGGCACCAATCGGAGCCGACGCAGGTCTTCACGGTGCGCAGGCCCTTGGCATAGGCCTGGCCGGAGATGAAGCCGGCCTTGCCGAGATCGGCCCAGACGGCGGGCAGGTCTTCCTTCTCGATGCCGAGAAGGTCGATGCGCTGGCCGCCGGTGACCTTCACCATCGGGATCTCGAACTTGTCGACCACGTCGGCGATCGCCCTCAATTCCTGCGAATTGGTGACGCCGCCCCACATCCGCGGCACGACGGAATAGGTGCCGTCCTTCTGGATGTTGGCGTGGACGCGTTCGTTGATGTAACGCGACTGGTAGTCGTCGGCATATTCATCCGGCCAGTCGCAGACGAGGTTGTAGTTGAGCGCCGGGCGGCACTTGGCGCAGCCGCAGGAGGTTTTCCATTCGAGTTCCTGCATGACCGCCGGGATGGTCTTCAGGCCCTTCGCCTTGATCAGGCGGCGGACGTCGTCATGGCCGAACTCGGTGCAGGTGCACATCGGCTGCACGGCCTTCGGATTGTAGGCGTCACCAAGCGTGATCGCCATCAGCTGTTCGACGAGGCCGGTGCAGGTGCCGCAGGAGGCGGAAGCCTTGGTGTGGGCACGCACGTCGTCGAGCGATGTCAGGCCCTTCGCGGTGATGGTCGAGGTGATCTTGCCCTTGCAGACGCCGTTGCAGCCGCAGATTTCCGCATCATCCGGCAAGGCTGCAACGGCCGCCATAGGGTCCAGCGGGGACCCTCCCTGGTAAGCCTGGCCGAAGATCAGCGTGTCGCGCATCTCCGAGATATCGGTCGCCTTCTTCTTCAGGTCGTTGAACCAGGCGCCGTCGGAGGTCTCGCCGTAAAGAACCGTGCCGATGATGCGGTTGTCCTTCAGGACGAGGCGCTTGTAGATGCCGGCGGTGGCGTCGCGAAGCACGATTTCCTGCCGGTCGTCACCATCGGCGAAGTCGCCGAGCGAATAGAGGTCGATGCCGGTGACCTTGAGCTTGGTCGGCGTGTCGGAATGCACGAAGGCCGGTTTTGTGTCGCCGGCCAGGTGGGACGCGGCGACGCGGGCCATCTCGTAGAGCGGCGCGACAAGGCCATAGACCATGCCGCCGACTTCGGCGCATTCGCCGATGGAATAGATGTCGCCGTCCGAAGTCTGCATGCCGGCATCGACGACGATGCCGCGGTTGACCGCGAGGCCTGCTTCCTTGGCAAGCCCGGCGCTCGGGCGGATGCCGACGGCCATGACCACCAGCGTCGCCGGAATGATCGTGCCGTTGTCGAGTTCGACGCCCTCGACCTTGCCATTGCCGATGATCGCCTTGGTATTGGCCTTGCAGATCACCTTGATGCCGCGTTCCTCGACGGCCTTCTGCAGGAGGTAGCCGGCGGCCGGATCGAGCTGGCGCTCCATCAGCGTCGGCATAACATGGAGCACCGTCACATCCATGCCGCGCTGGGCAAGGCCGGCGGCTGCTTCAAGGCCGAGCAGGCCGCCGCCGATGACCACTGCCTTTTCGCGCGACTGGGCGGCGAGCAGCATGGCCTGGACGTCGTCAAGGTCGCGATAGGTGATGACGCCCGGCAGGTCCTTGCCCGGTACGGGGATGATGAAGGGCACGGAGCCGGTGGCGATCACCAGCTTGTCATAGCTTTCGGTGACGCCATGATCGGAGGTGACGGTCTTGGCGGCACGGTCGATCGCGACGATCTTGTGGCCCTTGTAGAGCGTGATGCCGTGGTCGATGTACCAGCCGTCGCCATGGATGACGATCTGCTCGAAGCTCTTTTCGCCGGAGAGAACCGGCGAGAGCATGATGCGGTCGTAGTTGACGCGCGGTTCGGCGTTGAAGATCGTCACTTCGTAGCGGCCAGGCGCCTGTTCGAAGAGGTGTTCCAGCATGCGCCCCGGCGCCATGCCATTGCCGATGATAACGAGTTTTTCTGTCATGGTTCTTACTCCGCGGCTTCGACGAAGCGGTGGCGTTCGTAGAGGAATTTCAGCACCGCCTCGCGGCACTTGAGATATGTCCGGTCGGAGGCGAGCTCGATGCGGTTGCGCGGGCGCGGGATCGGCACGTCGAGCACTTCGCCGATCTTGGCGGCCGGGCCGTTGGTCATCATCACGATACGGTCGGACAGCAGCACGGCCTCGTCGACATCGTGGGTAATCATCACCATCGTGTTGCCGAGACGGCTGTGGATCTCCATGACCGCATCCTGCAGATGGGCGCGCGTCAGGGCGTCGAGGGCGCCGAAGGGCTCGTCAAGCAGCAGGATTTTCGGTTCCATGGACAGAGCCCGGGCAATGCCGACACGCTGCTTCATGCCACCGGAGATTTCCGCCGGGCGCTTGTCCTTGGCATGGGCCATCTGGACCAGGTCCAGGTTTTCCATGACCCAGTCATGCCGCTGCGCCTTGGTCTTGGTGCGGCCAAAGACTTTGGAGACGGCCAGGTTGACGTTTTCGTAGACCGTCAGCCAGGGCAGCAGCGAATGGTTCTGGAAAACGACGGCGCGTTCCGGACCCGGTGCGTTGACCTCACGGTTTTCGAGCAGCACAGCGCCCGCCGAGACGGGCGTCAGCCCGGCAATGAGGTTAAGCAGCGTGGACTTGCCGCAGCCGGAATGGCCGATGATCGAGACGAATTCCGCCTTGGAGATCGTCAGGTTGATGTCCTTCAGAACCTCGGCGCGATTGCCGCCGCGGTCGAAATGCTTGTCGATATGGTCGAGCTTGAGATAGGCGTTCATGGTCCGCTCCTCAGTTTGCCGAAGCGCCGCGGGTGATGATCTTGCCGAGCGCGGAAACCAGCTTGTCGAGGGCGAAACCGACAATGCCGATATAGGCGAGCGCGACGATGATGTCGGGCAGGCGCGACGAGTTCCACGCATCCCAGATGAAGAAGCCGATGCCGACGCCGCCGGTGAGCATCTCGGCTGCGACGATGGCGAGCCAGGAGAGGCCGACGCCGATCCTCAGGCCCGTGAAGATGTACGGCGCGGCCGACGGCAGCATGATCTTGAAGAAGAATTCGATCTGGTTCAGCCGCAGCACCTGCGCGACGTTGCGGTAGTCCTGCGGGATGTTGCGCACCCCGACGGCGGTGTTGATGATGACCGGCCAGATCGAGGTGATGAAGATCACGAAGATCGCAGAGGGGCTCGAATCCTGGAAGGCTGCGAGCGACAGCGGCAGCCAGGCGAGCGGCGGCACGGTGCGCAATACCTGGAAGATCGGGTCGAGACCGCGCATCGCCCAGATCGATTGTCCGATGATCGCACCGACGATGACCCCGGTCACGGCGGCGAGGCCAAACCCGTAGGCGACGCGCTGCAGCGAGACCAGTACCCGCCAGCCGAGCCCTATATCCTGCGAACCGTAGACGAAGAACGGATAGGCGATCAGGTCATAGGCCTCGGTCCAGACCACATGCGGCGAGGGGAGCGAGGCATCCGGCGCCGAACAGAGGACCTGCCAGACAAGCAGGATCAGCGCCAGCACGACGACCGGCGGCACCACGTTGCGGAGCACCGTCATGCCGATCTGCCTGAAATCGATCCTCGATACGGGCTTGCCGGAAAAGGGGACGATATTGGCTGCCGGCTTTGCGGTAGCGACTGCGGGTACATTTTCTTTTTTTGCCAGGGCGGACATCGGCGCGCTCCTTAGAAAGGGAAAAGGCCGGCGCGTGCGTCCACGCGCCGGAGGTGGGGAAATCAGGACGCCGCCTTGATCGAAAGGCTGTCGAGATAGGCCGAGGGGTTTTCCGGATCGAAGACCTTGCCGTCGAAGAAGGTCTCCTTGCCACGCGAAGAAGAAGCCGGGATGTCTGCTGCCGCGACCCCGAGATCCTTGGCGGCGGCGCGCCAGATGTCCTCGCGGTTCACCTGGTTGACCAGCGCCTTGATGTCGGTATTGGCCGGCAGGTAACCCCAGCGGATGTTCTCTGCCATGAACCAGGCGTCATGGCTCTTGAACGGGAAGGACGCATTGTCCTTCCAGAATTTCATGAACAGGCTGGTGCCCTTCACGTCGCGGCCGTTGCCGTAGTTGATGTCGCCCTTCAAACGGCCAAGGACGTCCTTCGACGGCACGTTGAACCACTGGCGACGCCCGAGGATGTCGGCCATCTCTTCCTTGTTGGCCATGCTGTCTGCCCATTGCTGGGCTTCCATGACGGCCATCAGCAGGGCCTTGGCGGCGTTCGGGTTCTTCTCGATCCAGTCGGCGCGCAGGCCCAGCGCCTTTTCCGGATGGCCCTTCCAGAGTTCGCCGGTGGTGGCCGCCGTGAAGCCGATGCCCTGGTTGACGAGCTGTTCGTTCCAGGGTTCGCCCACACAGAAGACGTCCATGTTGCCGACCTTCATGTTTGCCACCATCTGCGGCGGCGGCACGACGATGGTCGAGACGTCCTTGTTGGGGTCGATGCCGCCGGCGGCGAGCCAGTAGCGGATCCAGAGATCATGGGTGCCGCCCGGGAAGGTCATCGCCGCTTTGATTTCCTTGCCTTCGGCCTTCTTCTTCTCGAACGCCGTCTTCAGCTTGGATGCGTCGAGCTGCACGCCGGTTTCGGCATATTCCTTGGCGACAGAAATGCCCTGGCTGTCGAGGTTGAGGCGGGCGAGGATCGCCATCGGTACGGGCTTGTTGTTCTGGGTCACCTTGCCGGTGTGCATCAGGTAGGGAAGTGGCGAGAGGATATGGGCGCCGTCGATGCCGTTCGCGGCACCGCCGAGCACGAGGTTGTCGCGGGTCGCACCCCAGGAGGCCTGTTTGGCGACATCGACGTCCGGCATGCCATATTTTTCGAAAAGACCCTTTTCCTTGGCGATGATCAGCGGCGCGGCGTCGGTGAGGGCGATGTAGCCGAGCTTGATGCCCTTGACTTCCGGGCCGGCCGCGGCTGCGAAGGCGCCGGACGGGAATGCGGTCTTGACGGCGCCGACTAGGGCGGCGGTGGCGGTGGTCTTGATCAGGCTGCGACGGGTGATGCCGGTCGTCAAAATCTTGGTCATGCGCAGGTTCCCTCTGCTGGTTCTTAGGAATTAGGCACAAAAAAAACGCCGCTCGGAGATCGCGCGCCTGGGAACTGGGATGAGTTCCGGGCAGCAAAAACCTTGCGACGTCGATGTCTTTGGAAGCGCTTATCACGCGCCTATCTGCTCCAGTCGCCATTGACGGGAGCAGTTTCTAATAAGCAAAGGTCGTGCCAGTTTTCGATCGACCTGCTAGATCGCTGAAAAACAACAGAATTTCGGTTCTGAAAGTTTTGGCTTAAATTGTCATCAGCTTATCGCGCTGCAATATTTTTGTGCGATTGCCAAACTGAGGGCGCCAAATGCTGTGCAGCGCTTGCCGGAATTTCAGACGTCCTGACGGTCGGAACGGGCAGCGGGAGAGCTTCGGACGGCGAAATCCCGGACGTAATCCATCATGTTCGAGGGGTCGAACACATGGCCGTCCATGAAGCGGTCACCGCTTCGGTCCCCTTCGATGCCGACGTCCGGTTCCGTCGGGCCGATGCCAAGCGCGGCCCGGTAGAGATCGGGGCGATAGGCCTCAGCCGCGGACCGCAGGCCTTGTTCGCTGAATTCGATCTGACCCCAGCGGATCATCTGGCTGTAGAGCCACAGTGCATGGCTCGGCCGCGGATAGTTGGCAAATCCGCGGTGGAAGGTGAAATAGTCGGCGATGACGCGGCGATTGCCCTTGGCATCCAGGTTGAACGCACCCGAGAGGACGTGGCGGATGATATCGACCGGCGCTGCGATGAAACGGGGTCCCGCGAGCACTTCGGCGAGCGCGTCGTGGTTTTCGGCCCTGTCGCACCAGCGGGCCGCGGCATCGAGCGCGACGATGAGACGGGAGACGGTTTCGGGATGGCTTTCCGCCCATTCCGGCCGCATGGCGAGCACTTTTTCCGGTGCCGAGGGCCAGATATCCTGCTTGGCGGCGACAATCCGGCCGACCCCGCGTTCGGATGCGACCATGTTCCACGGCGCGCCGACACAGAAGCCGTCGATGGCGCCGGCTGCCAGTGCGTCGGAGGTCATCGGCGGGGGCACGACGACGAGTTTTACGTCCCTGTCCGGGTCTATTCCGCCGGCGGCAAGCCAGTAGCGGAATTCGTAATTATGGGAGGAGAAGGGATAGGTCACGCCGAACATCGGCAGTGCTTCGCCGCGTTCCCTCATCGCTTCGAGCACGCTGGCGAGCGCCTTTGCGTTCTCCAGGGCGCCTGCGGTTTCCGATATCCCGCCCACCTCGCGCATGCGCTCGAAAAGCCGCGTCGAAAGAGTGATCGCATTGCCGCCGCGGCCGAGCGAAAACGGCGTGACGGTGGGCGAGGGGTTGGAACCGAGCCCCAGCATGGAGGCGACCGGCATCGGCGACAGCATGTGGGCGACGTCGAACTGGCGGAAGGCGAGGCGGTCGCGGACATTGGCCCAGGACACGTCCTTGACGAGATCGAGGGTCAGTCCCTCCTTCGCGGCAAAGCCGAATTCGGCGGCGGCGATCAGCACGGACGCGTCGACCAGCGGGATGAACCCGGCGCGCAGGACCTTCGGCCCCTCGCCGTTCGAACGGGCAGGCGCGGAGAGGTTGCTTCCGGATCGGTCGGTCTTCATCATCATGTTCACTCCGGCTTTCTCCCGGACATTTCGGTGCTCGGAACCATCACATCAACAGGCCCGCTGCCGTGACCACGCTTTGAGCGATGTCCGACATCTTCTTCTTTTCGTTCATTGCCGTCTGGCGCAGCAGCGCAAACGCGTCTTCTTCCGACAGGCCGCGCATCTTCATCAGGATGCCCTTGGCCCGCTCGATCACCTTGCGCTCCTCGAGCGCCGATTTCGCCTCGGCGAGTTCCCGCTGGAGCCGGCTGAAGGCGTTGAAGCGGCTGACCGCCATGTCGAGGATCGCCTTGACGCGCTCCTTCTTCAGCCCGTCGACCACATAGGCCGAGACGCCCGCGTCCATCGCCGCTTCGATCAAGGCCGTATCGGAACGGTCGACGAACATGGCGATCGGCCGGCTGACGGTGCGGGTCAACTGGAACAGATGCTCCATCATGTCGCGATTGGGGTTCTCGATATCGATGACGATGACGTCCGGCTTCAACGTTTCGATGATGCGCGCGACGCCCTGAACCTCGTGGATGATGGTGACTTTGCTATGCCCAGCCTCCCGCAGCCCTTCCTCGATGATGGAAGCGCGGATGGCATTTTCGTCGATAACCAGAATGGTGAGATCGGGTGCCGGCATTCCTATAGTGATGACGCAGTGCAACAATCTTGGCAAGGGTCGCAGGCACTCCGATCATTTCATGACATCATTCGCCGCTTGGAAAGGACCAGTTAACCTTTATTTTCTATTTCCTGTGAGAATGTGCCCTTCCCGTATCTCGTCTGGTTGTCATGCAGTTCTCACGCAATAATCATCCTCAGAGTTCTGACCTTTCCAACGCCGAAGACGACGCTGTCGATCCGGCGCAGCCGGGTCTTCGCCGCCAGAATCTGGCTGATCTCAACCAGTCGGCGATCGAGCAGGCGCCCTGGCAGGCGGCCTTCCGGCTGGCCCCGAACGTGCGGTTCACCCGCACGCCCGAAAGCGCGCTGGCCCGCAAGGCGAATGTCGGACAGGCTCCTGCGGAGCAGGCCGAAGTGCCGGCTGCCGAGCAGATCGACATCATCCCGTCCGAAGCGTTCCTGACCCCGGCTACGGATGATTCGCAGGTCGCCGGAGAGGCGTTCGCAGCGCCGATCGAACAGATCGCGGGCCTGCAGCAGCTTGCGGCGACGATGCGTTACCATGTGCCGGAAATGCCAGCCGTCGCCGTCGCACAGCCCGAGCGGCTTGCGGAGGCAGCGCCGATCGCAGTGCCGCGCCAGGATATCGCGATCTCCGATTTCGCCTTCTGGGATGCCATGCCCTTCGAACTCGAAGGGCCTAATGTCATCGAGGCCGAAGCCCCGTCGGTCGAGCCGGAAGTCCTGCCGGTCGTGGTGGTCCACCCGGGCGCGCCCGTTACCGATCTCTATCGCGAAGTGCCGCGCAGGACGGCGGCGAGAACCGTGGTCGTCGCGACGTCGCCGAGACCGGAGCCGGTCAAGGCGCCCGAGCCCGTCGCGCCCGTCCGGGTTGCTCCGCAGCGTGTGGCGAAAGCCAAGGCACCGGTCGTCGTCGAACCCGTGTTTGCGCCTGCGCCTGTCGTGCAGGTACCCGTACCCGCGCCGTTCGTGGCCGTCGAATCCGTCGCCATCCAACCGGCTCCCGTTCAGCCTGAAATCGCACGTCCTCGGACCGTCCGGCCGGCAGAAGCGGAATACGAATTCCCGCCGATCTCGCTCTTGCAGGAGCCGCAAGGCGAGCGCGGCCAGGCGATGCAGCCGGATGCGCTGCAGCAGAGCGCCGGCCTGCTCGAGAGCATTCTCGAGGATTTCGGCATCCGCGGCGAGATCATCGACGTGCGTCCGGGTCCGGTCGTGACGCTCTATGAATTCGAACCGGCGCCGGGCGTCAAATCCTCGCGCGTCATCGGCCTTGCGGACGATATCGCCCGTTCGATGTCGGCGCTGTCTGCCCGCGTCGCCGTGGTGCCCGGCCGCAACGTCATCGGCATCGAACTGCCGAACGCGACCCGCGAAACCGTGTATTTCCGCGAGCTCATCGAATGCGAAGACTATTGGGAGACCAAGCATCGGCTGGCTCTCTGCCTCGGCAAGACGATCGGCGGCGAACCGGTTATCGCCGAGCTCGCCAAGATGCCGCATCTGCTCGTCGCCGGCACCACCGGTTCCGGCAAGTCGGTCGCCATCAACACCATGATCCTGTCGCTTCTCTACCGGCTGCGGCCGGAGGAATGCCGGCTGATCATGATCGACCCGAAGATGCTGGAGCTCTCCGTCTATGACGGCATTCCGCACCTGCTGACCCCGGTCGTCACCGATCCCAAGAAGGCCGTGCTGGCGCTGAAATGGGCGGTCCGCGAGATGGAGGATCGCTACAGGAAGATGTCGCGTCTCGGTGTGCGCAATATCGACGGCTACAATCAGCGCGCCGCTGGTGCCCGCGAAAAAGGCGAGGTGATCACCGTCAGCGTCCAGGCGGGCTTCGACCGGCAGACAGGCGAGATCCTCTACGAAGAGCAGGAGATGGATCTCTCGCCGATGCCCTACATCGTCGTCATCGTCGACGAGATGGCCGACCTCATGATGGTCGCCGGCAAGGATATCGAAGGTGCGATCCAGCGGCTGGCGCAAATGGCTCGCGCCGCCGGCATCCACCTGATCATGGCGACCCAGCGTCCTTCGGTCGATGTCATCACCGGCACGATCAAGGCGAATTTCCCGACCCGCATTTCCTTCCAGGTCACCTCCAAGATCGACAGCCGCACCATTCTCGGCGAGCAGGGTGCCGAACATCTGCTCGGCCAGGGCGACATGCTGCATATGGCCGGCGGCGGACGGATTTCCCGCGTCCACGGGCCGTTCGTCTCGGATGCCGAGGTGGAACTGGTGGTTCGCCACCTCAAGACTCAAGGCCGGCCTGACTATCTCGGCACGGTCACCGAGGACGAAGACGACGAGGAAGACGAGGACGTTTCGAACCAGGAAGCCGTGTTCGACAAGAGCGCGATGGGCGGAGACGACAGCGACGAGCTTTACGACAAGGCCGTCAAGGTGGTCATGAAGGACCGCAAGTGCTCGACCTCCTATATCCAGCGCCGCCTTTCTGTCGGTTACAACCGCGCCGCCTCTTTGGTGGAGCGTATGGAACAGGAAGGTCTGGTCGGCCCGGCCAACCATGTCGGCAAACGTGAGATCATTGCCGGCGGGCGTTCTGCCGCCGCCGAGGATTTCGGGGACTGAAGCGGATTTCTGAAGTTCATACACGCGACGGATCGGGCGGGCGTCACACGGCACGCCCGCAAAAAAATCCCGCTGCGATTGTCCCCACCCCTGAAACCCGTGCCTACAATTGCCCCGCCTCCGTCGCCGGAGTGTTTCGCGAGACGTTCGCGGGCAGGCGGAGGCCGGCGCCCTGGTTGGACCTGTAACGTGCAGGAAAGGTCAGGGAGGTGAAAGCCATGGAGGGTGGGCTGAAAGGCAAGCCTTCCTATCAAGCCTCCCCCTGGCCACCGGGCCGGGTTCGGTTGAGCCGTGCAAGTGGCAAGGTTTCCCGAAGGGAAGCCGCGAACGAAGCCACGCAGCGAGGCCAGGTGATCACCTGTAGGGGCCGGAAGTCCCGAAAAGACGCCGAAGGCCACGCGAATGCGGAGCCACCTACTAAACTCTATTGAGGTTCCGCATTCGTGTGGGCTCTCCGATCTTTGAAAAGCCACGGCAGGAAACTGCGCGGGGGGATCTCGCGCGGCCGAAGGTCAGTTCTTGGCGAGTTGCAACCGGTATCACCGGCCGCGGATATAATCGCTGAGCCGGTTGGCGGCGTCCTCGACCTGCAGCGGATCGCGCAGGAAACAGGCGCGCATGAAACCCTGTCCGCCCGGACCGAAGGCGGTTCCCGGTGCCAATCCGACGCCCGTCTTGTCGACGATCCTGAACGCCTCCTCGCGGCTGTCGGTAACGCCGTCGATCTTCAGGAAGGCGTAGAGGGCGCCCTCGGGCTTCAGCGTTTCCACCCGGTTGGTGGCGATCAGCGCGTCGCAGAGGATGTCGCGGGATTTTCGCGCCCGCTCGATATTGGTGCGGATGAAATCGTCGCCCTCTTCGAGAGCGGCGATCGCTCCCTTCTGCATGAACTGGGCGACGCCCGAGGTCGAATACTGGATGAGGTTGGTCAGCGTCTGGCCGATTTCCGCCGGTGCCACCATCCAGCCGACCCGCCAGCCGGTCATGCACCAGTTCTTCGAGAAGGAATTGGCAAAGATGATCCGGTCTTCCGGCTCCATGACATCCATGAAAGACGGCGCGCGGGCGCCTTCGAAATAATAGAGGCCGTAGATCTCGTCGGCGATGATCCACAGGCCATGCTTGCGGGCAAGATCGAGGATCGCCTTGAGATCGTCGTGGGTGGCGGTCCAGCCGGTCGGGTTGGACGGCGAGTTGATAAAGATCGCGCTGGTCTTCGGGGTGATTGCTGCCTTCAGCCGCTCGATATCGAGCACCCAGCGACCGTCGGTAAAGCCGAGTTCGACGGTGACCGGTTTGGCTTCCGAAACGCCGATGGCGTTGACGACATTCGGCCAGGCGGGCGAAAGATAGACGATTTCGTTGCCGGCGGAGGCGACCGTCTGGATGGCGAGCACGATCGACTGCATGCCGGAGCCGGTGACGTAGATGTTGTCGACCGACAAGTCCCGCCCATAGTGCCGCTGGTAATAACGCACGATCGCTTCGCGCAGCGCCGGAATGCCTTGTGTCCAGGTGTAGAAGGTTTCTCCGGCGAGCAAAGCTTCGCTGGCGGCGCGGGTGATGAAATCGGGCGTCGGCAGGTCGCCTTCGCCGATCCAGAGCGGCATCAGGTTTTCGCGACCTCGGGCATAGGTGACGATTTCGCCAATGCCGCTGCGGGGCGCTGCCGCGGCGCGGGCGCTGATATCCGGTCTGATGATTGTCATGGGTTGCCCTGTCGGTCCTGGCTGGTTTGTCGCAAAACTGACTTGGCCCAACCGCGCCTGCGGGTCAATATTTCCGGTGGGGGATTTTATTGTCTACTGGCTGGTGGCGCTGGCAAAACGGCCGAATGTGCCGCGGGAGAAACACAGCGGATCGCCCTCGCGGTGGGCTGCGCGCAGCACGCGGCCGAGGATCAGCGTATGGTCGCCGGCATCGTGCATCGAGGAGAGTTCGCATTCGAAGCGCGCCAGCGTGCCGGGGATGACCGGCACGCCTTCGTGGTTCTGGTTCCAGAACAGCTCCTCGAACCCCAGGCCGCCGCGCGTGAACCGGGCGCTGAGCAAATCCTGGTCCGCGCTGAGCACATGGATTGCGAAATGGCTGGCGGCCGTAAAAGCCGCGTGGCGCGACGAGCTCTTGGCCGGCGACCAGAGAACCAGCGGCGGATCGAGCGACACCGAGGTGAAGCTGTTGACGGTCATGCCGATCGGGCCATTCGGGGTCGTTGCCGTCACCACAGTCACGCCGGTCGTGAAGGCTCCGAGCGCGTTGCGATAATGCCGCGCGGTCGATGCGTCCGGAATAAAGATCTGTTCGCTAAGCGTGCTTGCGGTGTCGGCAGTGATCATCATGGCACCTGCTTTCCGATTGCGGCTGTGTAGAGTTCGAACCAGGTCTGGCGATCGATCGTCACCTTCGCGGCGTCGGCGATCGTGGCGATACGGGCGAGATTGTTGGTGCCGAGCACCGGCAGGATGGCGGCGGGATGGGCCAGCAGCCAAGCGACCGCGACGGCCGTCGCATCGACGCCCTGTTCGGCGGCGATCCGGTCCAGGACCGACATCAGGCTCTCATTCTTGAACAGCGAGCCACCGCCGAGCGGCGACCAGGCCATCGGCGCGATGCCGCGTTCCTGCAGATAGGCGAGGTCGCCATTGGTAAAGGCGCCTGCCGCAACAAGGCTGATCTCGATCTGGTTGGTGACGAGCTCGGCCTCCATGGAGGATTGCAGCAGGGAGAAATCCCAGGGACGGAAATTGGAAACGCCGACGGCGCGCACCTTGCCGGATACGACCAGCGCGTCGAGCGCCGGGCCTGTCTCGTCCGGATCCATGAACGGGTCGGGCCGGTGGATCAGCAGCAGGTCGATATGGTCCGTCGCCATATCGCGCAGCGAGGCCTCGACCGACGCGGTGATATGGGCTGCACTGGTATCGTAGTGCTTGCCGCGGACGCCGGAATGGCGGGCGGCCGGCGCGACGATGCCGCATTTGGTGACGATCTCGATTTTGTCACGCAGCGAAGGCGAGGCCTTCAGCGCTGCGCCGAAAATCGCTTCCGCCGTGTAGCCGCCATAGATGTCGGCCTGGTCCATGGTGGTGATGCCCTGCGCCAGGCAGGCTTCGATCTTCGCCTGGACATGTTTCGGCGAGGTGTCGGCATCGTCGCCGATCCGCCACATGCCGTAAACGAGGCGGCTAAGCTGGAGATCGGGCGAAAGTTGAATGCGATCCAGGTGATGAGGGGTCATCAGTGTCGTCTCCCGTTGCCGAGCGGCGTTGCGGGTGTCTCGGCCGGCACGCGACCATAGGCATGCGGCAGCGAACAGGTCTTGAGCTCGGGCAAGACCTTCTGACCGAAATGTTCCGCCTCGTCGAGATGCGGATAGCCCGAAAAGATGAAAGCCCGGATGCCCATCTTCTGGTAGGCCTCGATTTCCGAAAGCACCTGGTCGGCGGAGCCGACAAGTGCCGCGCCGCAGCCGGAGCGAGCCCGGCCGATGCCGGTCCAGAGATGCGGTTCCACGTAGCCGAACTTGTCGGCGAGTTCGCGGGCCTTCGCCTGGTGCGAGACGCCGAGCGAGGTGCTGTCATGGGCGCGGCTGCGGATCAGCTGGCCGTATTCGTCATCCAGCCTGGAGACGAGGTGTTCCGCGTAGTCGCGGGCCTCCTTCTCGGTGTCGCGGACGATCATGTGGACGCGAAGGCCGTAGTCGAGCGTGCGGCCATGGGCGGCGGCGCGGGCGTGGACCGCCTTCATGCGCTCGGCCAACTGGTCCCTGGTTTCCGGCCACATGAGGTAGACGTCGCATTGGGCGCCGCAGAGCTCCAGTGCGTCCGGCGAATAGCCGCCGAAATAGAGGAGCGGGCCGCCGTTCTGCTGGTAGGGCCTCGCCGGCTCGGTGGTGACGCCCCTGAAATTGTAGACCTCGCCCTGATGATCGATCGTGTCGCGCGTCCAGGCCTGGCGAAGGATCTGCACGACCTCGTGGCTGCGGCGGTAACGGAAGGCGCTGTCGGCGACTTCGCCGGGAAAATCGGAGCTGATGACGTTGAGCGTCAGCCGGCCCTTCAGCATGTGGTCGAGCGTCGCGACGGTGCGGGCAAGCATGATCGGCTGCATCTCGCCGCAGCGGATGGCCGCCAGCAGATTGATCCTGTCGGTCACCTGCGAGCAGGCGGCGACGAAGCTCAGCGTGTCCTGACCGACCTGATAGGAAGACGGGCAGAGGATGTTGCGAAAGCCGAGCGCCTCAGTGCGCCTGACGATGTCGGAGCAATGTTCCCAGCTAGACTTCAGCGCGTCATCTGGCACGCCGAGATAGGCGTAGTCGTCTGAGCACAGGGCGGCGAACCAGGATACCTCGGCGGCATCGAGATCCGGCGATGTTATGGGCACGACAGTCATCAGATTCTCCTCAACTCCTGACCCTTGAATATCATCCGCGTTTGTGTAAATCAATGGTGTATCAATTTGAGTGCGTCATTCCCGGGGAGGGGGAAACGGCTTATGGACAGTTATCCGGGCAGCCTGCCGATCTATCTGCAAATCGCCGAACTGCTGGTTCGCGACATCGCCGCCGGCCGGCTTGTCGATGGCGAAAAGCTGGCCCCCGAGCGCGACATGGCGGTGCAGCTCGGCATTGCTGTCGGCACCTTGCGCAAGGCGCTGGCGGAACTGCAGAACCGCGGGCTCCTGGAGCGGGTGCAGGGATCAGGCAACTACGTCCGGGCGATCAGCGATCCGAAGAGCGTTTATGCGATGTTCCGCTTGGAACTCATCCAGGGCGGCGGCCTGCCGACCGCGGAATTGCTCGACGTGATGCGGCTCGACAAACCCAAGGGCCTGCCGAGGTTCGGCTTTTCGCCGGAAGGACATCGGATTCGCCGTATCCGCAGACTGTCTGGCAAAGTCGCGGCGCTCGAAGAGATCTGGCTCGACGGCTCCTATGTGGCGGCGATTGCGCCGGAAGAGCTGTCGGAATCCCTCTATCTCTACTATCGCACCAAGCTCGGCCTGTGGATCGTTAGGGCGGAAGACAAGATCGATCTCGACACCGTGCCCGACTGGGCGCCGCCTGTTTTCGGCCAGAAGCCGGGCTCGCCGATCCCCCACGTGCTTCGGACGAGCCTGGCACAGGACGGAGCGCTGGCCGAGGTTTCCCGCACATGGTTCGACCATTCCGTGGCGCGCTACGTATCGCGGCTGCGGTAGACAACAATCGAGTACCGACACGATGAAATTCGAGACAACACAAGACGGGTTTTCCATTTCGCTGAACGGCCGCAGCATCCTGCGACACAGCGCTGCCGCGCCATGCATATTCGTCGGCCAGGGGCAGGAGCGGATGGACATGTACCGCGGCAATTTCGAGGTCGAGGATTACATCGTCGAGCGCAGCGCGCTGCGCCACGCGGAGGTCGACGGCAACACGATCAGCCTTTCCGAGGCGGAGGGCCGGTCGCCGCGGCTGGAGCTGACGGTTTCCGAAACCGCCGTGCATTTCCGCTCATTGGACGAGACGATCAACCGCTTCTGGATCCGCATCCATGCAGAGAATGACGAGCATGTCTGGGGGGGCGGCGAGCAGATGTCGTATTTCGACATGCGCGGCCGCCGGTTTCCGCTCTGGACCTCGGAGCCCGGCGTCGGCCGCGACAAGACGAGCGAGATCACCTTCAAGTCCGACCTGAAGGACAAGGCGGGCGGCGACTACTACAACACCAACTACCCTCAGCCGACCTACATTTCCTCGGCGTGCTATGCGCTGCATGTGGAGACGACCGCCTATTCCGTCTTCGATTTCCGGCGCAAGACCTTTCACGAGATCGAAGCCTGGGCGGTGCCGGATCGGATCGAACTGTTTGCCGCGCCGAATTTCGTCGAACTGGTCGAGGCGTTGTCGCTGCGGTTCGGGCGTCAGCCGGAGCTGCCGGACTGGGTCTACAAAGGCGCGATCATCGGCCTCAAGGACGGCGTCAATTCCTTCGAGCGGCTGGAAAAGATGCGCAATGCCGGCGTGCAGGTATCGGGCCTCTGGTGCGAGGATTGGGTTGGCCTTCGCCAGACTTCGTTCGGATCGCGGCTGTTCTGGGACTGGCAGGCGAACGAGGAGCGTTATCCGGGCCTGCGCCAGCGGATCGCCGAACTGAACGAGGAGGGCATCCGCTTCCTCGGTTACGTCAATCCCTATCTCTGCGTCGATGGCTCGCTGTTTCCGGAGGCTGAAGCTGCAGGCTATTTCGCCAAGGATCAGCTCGGTCGAACCGCAATCGTCGATTTCGGCGAGTTCGATTGCGGCGTCGTCGATTTTACCAATCCGGAAGCGGCCGACTGGTTTGCCGAGGAAGTCATCGGCCGGCGGATGCTCGATTTCGGGCTGACCGGCTGGATGGCCGATTTCGGCGAATACCTGCCGATCGATGTCGAGCTTGCGAACGGCATCGATGCCAAGCTGATGCACAATGCCTGGCCGACGCTCTGGGCCGAAGTCAACGCGAAAGCCATCGCCAGCCGCGGCAAGGCGGGCGAGGCGCTATTCTTCATGCGCGCCGGCTTTACCGGCGTGCAGAAACATTGCCCGCTGCTCTGGGGCGGCGATCAGTCGGTGGATTTTTCCCGACATGACGGGCTCGTCACCGTGATGTGCGCTGCCCTCTCGTCAGGCCTGCTCGGCAATGCCTATCACCATTCCGATATCGGCGGTTATACGAGCCTGTTCGGCAATGTCCGCACGCCGGAACTCCTGATGCGCTGGGCCGAGATGGCGGCCTTCACGCCGGTCATGCGCAGCCACGAGGGCAACCGGCCGCGCGACAATATCCAGATCGACCAGGACCCCGAGGTGCTGGCGCATTTCGCGCGGATGACGCGGATTTACGTGCATCTGGCGCCGTATCTGAAGACGCTGTCAGCGGAGGCCGCCGCTCGGGGCCTGCCGGTGCAGCGGCCGCTTTTCCTGCATCACGAGCATGATCCGAAGACCTACGCTATCCAGGATGCCTATCTCTATGGTTCGGAACTGCTGGTGGCGCCCGTCTGGCATGCGGCGCGGGAGGTGCGGAGCGTCTACCTGCCGGAGGGGGTGACCTGGGTGCATGTGTGGAGCGGGAAAGAATATGCGGGTGGGGAAGAGGTGACGGTGCCGTCGCCGATCGGTTGTCCGCCGGTGTTTTATCGGATGGATGCGGTTTTTGCGGAGATCTTTGCGGCGCTGAAGCGGATGTGATGGCGCGGCGCACTCCCAATCTCCCCCCCTTGTGAGGGAGATGTCACCAGAGGTGACAGAGGGGGCGGCGCCGCGAACTCGACTGGCGAAGAGTATGCCGCAGCACCCCCTCTGTCCTGCCGGACATCTCCCCCACAAGGGGGGAGATCGGATGCGGCGCCGTCTCAGTCCAATCTCACCTTGCCGCCCAGTTCGCGCCCCGGCGGAAGATCGTCTTCATCTGCGGCACGTCGAATTCCTTCGCCTGGTGGCCGAGTGAGGAATAGAAGACGCGGCCCTCTCCGTATTTCCGCTTCCAGACCACCGGCATGACGACGCCGTCGATCCAGTAGGCGTGGTCGCCGGTAAACGTCGTCGTCGCCAGCACCTCGTTCGAGGGGTCGACATGCATGTAATATTGCTCGGACGTGTAGGGGAAATCGGTAATCCCTTCCATCAGCGGGTCGTCCGGCCTCGTGATATTCACCGTGTAGTCGATGATATTGCCGGGATGGGCGACCCACTGGCCGCCGATGATGAACTGGTAGTCGACCGACTCGCGAAAAGCGTCGCCCGCACCGCCGTGATAACCGGCAATGCCGACACCGCTCTGAACGGCTGCCGCGAGGTTCTTCACCTCTTCCTTCTCGATTTTCGACATGGTCATGATCGGCACGATGAGGCTCAGATCATGGATCGAAGGGTCGGCAAAGGCCTCGGTCGAATGTTCGAGATAGACCTTGAACCCGTCTTCCTCCAGCATGTCCTTGATGATCTCGGCGCATTCCTGCGGTTCGTGGCCGCTCCAGCCGCCCCATACGATAAGTGCTTCACGCATTTTAGTCGTCCTCCAGAATTATTTCGCCAGCTGGCCGTCAACGAGCGATTCCGACAGCGGAGCGGGCCGCTCCGTCGCCGTGGTGATTCTGATCGTGCGCCCTTCGGCGGAGGCCGTATGAAAAGCTTCCATGACCTCCAGCACATGCAGCGCCAGATCGCCGTTCGCCCGGTGCGGGCGGTTGGAGCGGATCGCATAAGCGAGGTCGGCGACGCCGATCGAGCGGTAGTTGCCGTCCGCATAGGGCAAGGTGGTGGGCTGGTCCTCGAATTGGCCACCCTTCTTCAGATAACCGACAGGTCCCTCGAAACGGTTCGGATCCGGCACGATCAGAGTGCCCTCGGTGCCGTAGACTTCGAGCGGCACATGTTTGTGGCCGGCGACGTCGAAACTCATGCCGATCTGCACCACCGCGCCATTGGCAAAGGCCATGACGCCCGCCACATGGGTCGGCACATGCACTGGAATACGCTCGCCGTTGCGCGGTTCGCTGGTGATGATGCGTTCCTGGCGGGGCGTGATCGCGAAACCCGCGACCTGCGAGACGGGACCGAGCAGGTTGACCAGATCGGTAATGTAATAGGGACCCATATCGAGCATCGGGCCGCCGCCGACTTCGTAATAGAAGGCGGGGTTCGGGTGCCAGCGCTCGTGGCCGGGGCACATGAAGGTCGCGGTGCCGCCGACGGGCAGGCCGATGACGCCCTGGTCGATCAGTTCACGGGCCGTCTGGTGGCCGCCGCCGAGGAAGGTGTCGGGCGCAGCGCCGATGCGCAGACCCTTGGCCTTGGCGGCATCCGCCAATTTTTTCCCTTCCGCGAAATTAATCCCGAGAGGTTTTTCCGAATAGGTGTGTTTACCCGCATCAAGCGCCTGCAGGGCAACAGTGACATGCGCCTTGGGGATCGTCAGGTTGACGATGATCTCGATCTTCGGATCGGCGAGCAGCTCATCGACGGTACGGGCCTGGAGATTGAATTCGGAAGCTTTGGCCTCGGCCAGGTCGCGGTTGAGATCGCCCAGCCCGCGGATATCGAGGATCGGAAAGGCTGATGTCATCGCCTTCAGATAGGCGCCAGAGATATTGCCGCATCCGATGATGCCGATACCGACTTTGTCCATTGTTTCCTCCCGATGATTGCTGATGTCTGGCGCGTCAGAGCGCCGGCCCGGTGGTGCTCCAGGGCGATTCGTAAAGTTCGTAAAGCGCGACGGCCGCCGCTCCCTGCGCCCAGAAATCATCCGTCGAATCGTCGAAGACGAGTTCGCTGACGCCTTTCAGCGACGGCGGAATGGCGAGCGCATAGGCATCGCGCAGGCTGTTCAGGAACGGTTCGCCGAGCGCCAGCGACGAGCCGACGAGGATGACGCGCGGTGGCGCAAACAGCGTGACGATGTTGGCGATCGTCAGCCCGACGGCCTCGCCGGCGCGGACGGCCGCGCCGATCAGCCGGTCGTCGTCGGCCTGGATGAGCGCCTGGACATGGGTCATGCCGCGGCCGAGCCTTACTGCTTCGGCAAAACGCCCGTCCGTCTGCTGCTCGCCGAGGATGGCGCTCTCGCCCGCCTGGCTCGAAAGCCGCACGATGCCCTGAGGTCCCATGCCGAGCACGAGATCACCGAGGTTGTGGCTGAGGCCGCCGGCACCGCGGAAAAGCCGGTTGCCGTGCAGCACGCCGAGGCCCAGCGTCTGTTCAAGCGAGATCAGGACCATGTCCTCCAGATCGCGGGCCTTTCCGAACCAGTGATGACCAAGCGTGATGGCATGGGCGTCACTCTCGACGATGGTCGGCGTCGACAGGCGCGTGGACATTTCCGCCGCAAAATCGATGTTGATCTCGCGAAAAATCGGGCTCGAGCGGATATGTCCGGTGCGGTGTTCGATGACGCCCGGAAGGCCGAGGCAGACGCTGTCGACATCCTCCAGCGACAGGCCGGCATCGACGACGCAGCGGCGCACGCCATCCTCGACGAGATCGGCGATGACAGCGATCGGCTGGCGGTCGATACGGATCGGCAGGGCGAGTTGGGAGAGCACGTCGCCGCGAAAATTGGTGACGACGAAGACCATGCGACTTGCGGCGATCTTGGCGCCGACGACGCGGGCGGCATCCGGATTGACCTCCAGCATGACGCGCGGCCGGCCTCGCACGGCCTCGTTGCGGATATCGCCCTCGTGGCGGGTCAGGATCAGCCCGTCGTCAAGCAGCGAACCGGTGATGGCCGAAACGGTGGTCGTCGAGAGTTCGGTGCGCTCGGAAATTTCGACGCGGGAAATGGGGCCGCGACGCCGGATCGTATCCAGCACGCTGAGGCGGTTCATCGCACGCATGAGTTCTGGATCGGCGGTTTTCATCTCTTCTGCGCACTCGTCGGGTTTTGCACCGAACGCTATTTAATTCGAGGTGCAAATTAAATTCGCCTTGTTCTAGAGCCGATTTTGGGCGGTGTGCAATAGATAAAAGCAGCGAAAGGCGCAAATTTCGCCAAAATCCGGTAATCTCGCTTGGAGCTATTGACAGATGCGACAGGCTTGCCGATTATTTAATTCGGATACAGGAATAAAGCTTTGGGAGGAGCGCCTTCAATGTCCAACAGATATCACAGGATGCGTCTGATTTCCGCGACCGCCATTGCCCTTGCGGGTGGCGTGTTTACGGCTGGCGCTGCTGCAGCGGACAGCGTCATTCGCTGGATGCATGTCGAGCAGGTGCCGGGGAACATAGCGGTCTGGAGCCAGATCGCCAAGGATTTCGAGGCCAAGCACCCCGGCGTCAAGGTCGAACTGCAATTCCTCGAAAACCAGGCGTTCAAGGCCAAGCTGCCGACGCTTCTGCAGTCGAAAGATGCGCCGAGCATGTTCTACAGCTGGGGCGGCGGCGTGCTCAAGGCGCAGTCCGAGACCGGCATGTTGCGGCCGATCAATGCGGCGCTCGATGCAAACGGTGGGGAATGGCGCAAGTCGGTCAACGCCTCCGCCGTCGACGGCCTGACCTTCGATGGCAAGGTCTGGGCTTCGCCCTCCAAGAGCGGTCTGGTTTCCTTCTATTACAACAAGGAACTGTTCAAGAAGGCGGGCGTCGATGCCTCGAAGATCGCGACTTGGGACGATTTCCTCGGTGCCGTCAAGGCGCTCAAGCAGGCAGGCGTGACGCCGATTGCCGGCGGCGGGCGGGACAAATGGCCCCTGCATTTCTACTGGAGCTATCTCTCGATGCGCGAGGCGGGACAAAAGGGCTTCGCCGATGCCAAGGCCGGCAAGAACGACGGCTTCGCCGGCAAGCCTTTCGTCAAGGCCGGCGAGCGCCTGGCCGAACTCGGCAAGCTTGAGCCGTTCCAGAACGGCTATCTGGGGGCAACCTGGAACGATGCGCTCGCCACGTTCGGCGACGGCCGGGCCGCGCTCATCCTGAGCTTCGAGAATACGCCCTCAACCCAGGCGTCGAATTCGACGAGCCGCAAAGGGCTTGCCGACGACAATATCGGCCGCTTTCCGTTCCCCGTCGTCAGCGGAGGCGCCGGCGTGACCACCGACAGTTTCGGCGGCCTCAACGGATGGGCGGTCACCAAGAACGCACCGCCCGAAACCGAGGAATTCCTTCGTTACATGGCAAGCATTGACGTGCAGAAGGTGCTTGCCCGGGATACGCAGATCATGCCGGTTACCAAGGGTGCCAGCGAAGCGATCTCCAAGCCGCTGCTGAAGGAAGTTGCCGACGCTCTTGCCAAGGAAACCTGGCACCAGAACTTCCTAGACCAGGACCTCGGCCCCAATGTCGGTGCGATCGTCAACGACGTCAGTGTCGAGGTGGTCTCCGGCAGCATGAAACCGGCTGACGCGGCGCAGCAGATCGAGGACGCCTACTCCCTCGAGCGAAAGTAAGCGCAGCGCCGGCGCTCCCGCTCCCCAAAGGTTCCAGCAACCCTGGGAGCGCCGGTTCCCGTCCTCGCCTGACGGCGTCTTGCGCAGCCCGAAAGGCTCAAAAATCGATGAGCGATATGCTGATGTCTGCCAATGCCGTCCCATCCGGGAATACACTTGCGGTATCGCGGCGCCGCAAACGGTCCCTTGCCAACAGCAAGTGGCCGGTGCTGATCCTGTTCCTGCCGCCGGCGCTTCTTCTGTTCACGGTGCTGGTCATCCTGCCCATGGGCGAGGCCGCCTGGTATTCCTTCTACAACTGGAACGGCTATGGCAGCCCGACGCAATGGGTCGGCTGGCGCAACTACCAGCTCATTTTCCGCAATAGCGCCTTCACCCAGGCGCTGATCAACAACGGCCTGATCGTGCTCGCTTCGCTCTGCGTGCAGGTGCCGCTGGCGCTCTGGCTGGCGACGATGATCTCCAGCCGGATCAAGGGCGCGCTGTTCTTCCGGCTGATCTTCTTCCTGCCCTACGTGCTCGCGGATGTCGCGGCCGGCATGATCTGGCGTTTCGTCTATGACGGGGATTTCGGTCTCGTCGCCGGCATCTCGCATTTCATCGGCGTCGAACCGCCTTTCTGGCTGGCCGACCGGGACGCGGCGATGTACGCGATATTGGGCGTCGTCGTCTGGAAGTATTTCGGCTTTCACATGATGCTCTTCATCGCCGGTCTGCAGGCGATCGACAAGAGCGTGCTGGAAGCGGCCGACATCGACGGTGCGACCGGTTTCCAGAAGTTCCGGCTGGTGACGCTGCCACTGCTCGGTTCCACTGTGCGTCTCTCCGTCTTCTTCGCGGTCGTCGGCTCGCTGCAGCTCTTCGACATGATCATGCCGCTGACCGGCGGCGGTCCGTCGAACTCGACGCAGACGATGGTGACGTTCCTCTACAATTTCGGGGTGACCCGCATGCAGGTCGGGTTCGGCAGCGCCGTCGGCGTGGTGCTGTTCGTGATCTGCGTGACGCTCGCCTTCAGCTACAAGCGGGTATTCATGCGCAATGACTGATATCTTGACAGCACAGCCCATCGATGCCGCCAGCGCGCCGACCTCCGGCCAGCGCATCCGCGCCGGCACGCAGGTCTATATGTACGTGTCGCTGATCGTCGTCGCGGCCATCGTGGTGGTGCCGCTCATCAGCACCGCACTCGGTGGCTTCAAGACCCTCGGCGAACTGCGCGGCAACCCGTTCGGGCTGCCGACGGAATGGCAGTGGTCGAACTACACGGACATCATCATCAGCAAGCGCTACTGGCTGCAGATGAGCAATTCGCTGATCATCGCCCTGCTGACGGTATTCCTGACGCTGACGTTCGGCGCTATGGCGGCCTTCTGTTTCGCGCATATCCGCTTCTTCGGCACCGATTATCTGGTCAACTATTTCCTGATCGGACTGATGTTTCCGGCAGCGACCGCCATCCTGCCGCTCTATATCCGCATCCGCGATCTGGGGCTCGTCGATACCTACTGGGGCGTGGTGCTGCCGCAGGTCGCGTTCGGCATGGGCATGAGCATCATGCTGTTCCGCAACTACTTCCGCAATCTGCCGTCCGAACTCTTTGACGCGGCGTTCGTGGATGGTTGCGGCTACATGCGCTTCTTCTGGCATATCACGCTGCCGCTGTCGCGGCCGATCATCGCGACCGTCGGCATCATCTCCTTCGTCGGCAGCTGGAACAGCTATATCGTGCCGCTGATCATGCTGAATTCCGAGAGCCGTTACCCCTGGCCGCTCGGAATCATGATCTATCGGGGCGAATTCAGCACCGAATGGCAGCTGGTGCTGGCCTTCATCACGCTCACCATTCTGCCGACCATCATCGCCTTTTTCCTGGCCCAGAAGCACATCATCGCCGGTCTGACCGCCGGCGCTGTGAAGTCCTGAGCCCCGACCCGGAGTAATTCGCATGGCATCCGTCGAACTGAGACAAGTCCGCAAGGCTTATGGGGCACTCCCGGTCATCCATGGAGTGTCGCTGGCGATCGAAGACGGCGAGTTCGTCGCGCTGGTCGGGCCTTCCGGCTGCGGCAAGTCCACCCTGCTGCGGATGATTGCAGGGCTTGAGGAAATCACCGGCGGCGAGATCATCATCGACAATGCTGTCGTCAACGAGCTTACGCCGCGCGAGCGCAACATCGCCATGGTGTTCCAGTCCTATGCGCTTTATCCGCACATGACGGTCGCCGAAAACATGGGCTTCAACCTGCGGCTTTCCGGGACCCCGAAGCCGGTGATTGCCGAACGCGTCGCCGAAGCCGCCCGCATGCTCGACCTCATGCCACTGCTCGACCGCAAGCCGGCGCAGCTTTCCGGCGGCCAGCGCCAGCGCGTCGCCATGGGCCGGGCGATCGTCCGCAACCCGGCCGTCTTCCTGTTCGACGAGCCGCTCTCCAATCTCGACGCCAAGCTGCGCGTGCAGATGCGTGCCGAGATCAAGCAGCTGCACCAGAAGGTCGGGACGACGTCGATCTACGTCACCCACGACCAGATCGAGGCGATGACGCTCGCCGACCGCATCGTCGTCCTCAACCAGGGCCGGGTGGAGCAGGAAGGCACGCCGATGGAACTGTACAAGAAGCCGGCCAATCTCTTCGTCGCCGCCTTCATCGGTTCTCCGGCGATGAACCTTCTCGACGGCACCGTGGACGGCGATGGCGGCGAACCCTCCGCGCGGCTTGGCGACGGAACCGCGATCCGCATAGCGCCGGACCGCAAGGTGAAGCGCGGCCAGGCGATCAAGGTCGGCCTGCGTCCGGAGCATCTGAGCCCCGGCGTCGGGGGGACCGCGCTTGCCGGGCAGACGCTGCTGGTCGAGCCGACCGGCGCACAGACCCACATCATCTTCGACCTTGCCGGCCACCCGGTGGTCGCGATTGTCGACGGCGAATATCCGGCCCGCTACGGCGCGCGGTTCGAAGCCAACATCCCGGCAGAACAGGTGCATGTCTTCGACCGGGAGACGGGAGTGGCTCTTTAAGCCCGGCATATCCAACTGTGCCGGGAACGTTGCGCGCGGCCATATCGATCCGACGGTGGGTCTCAGAAGCTTTCGAGTCTGATGTCGGCCGGCCTTGAATGCGCGAGGATGTAGCGGCCGTTCGGCAGGTCGTTGCCGTCGAGTTTCCAGGCAATAGCGGCTTCGTCGAGCCCGTAATGCACCCAGCGCGCCTTGAGCCGCTCGCGCAGCACGTCCTCCGAAGGGCCGACGAAGATCGTGAAGTCGAACATCTCGGCAAGCCGCGACCAGGGCGCTTCGTCGATCAGTAGGTAATTGCCTTCCGCCAGAACGATATGAGTATCGGGCGAAATCGGACGGGCCGAGGCGATGGCGATCTCACGCGATCGGTCGAAGACCGGCACCAGCACTTCCTCGTCACCCTGCCGCACCGCCCTCAGGATATCCGCAAAACCGCGCACGTCGAACGTCTGCGGTGCCCCCTTGCGGGGCAACAGGCCGCGGGCTTCCAGGATGCCGTTGTCCATATGGAAGCCATCCATCGGCAGGACTTCCGCCAACTCGCCGCGCGCCAGCAGGGCTTCGTGGAGGGCGTCGGCGAGCGTGGATTTTCCGCCGCCGGGCGGGCCGGCGACCGCGACGATGAAGCGCCGGCTGTTTTTGGCCCGGTCGATGACGGTGTCGGTGATGTCGTCCAGTGTCATTGCGTCGACGCCTTGCGTTCCAGTTCGCGGAAAGGACTTCTAACGTCCCGCAAGGCGTATGCGCAATCCACTGATGGATGACCGGCGCTCGGGCAAACCTATCGAACGCCCTCGCTGGCCGCCTTCAGGGCCTCCCAAACCCTGTAAGGCGTTGCGGGCATATCGAAATCCTTGACGCCGGCGGACCGCAGCGCATCCAGGATGGCGTTCATCAACGTCGGTAGCGCTCCCGTCGTGCCGGCCTCGCCGCCGCCCTTGACGCCGAGCACATTGGTGGGCGAGGGCGTCGGCAGGTCGAAGAAACGCGGCGTCGGCATGAAATCGGCTCGCGGCATGAAATAATCCATGAAGCTCGCGGTCAGCATCTGGCCGCTGTCCCGGTCATAAACGATCTGCTCGCCGAAGACCTGGCCCGCGCCCTGGGCAAGACCGCCATGCATCTGGCCTTCGAGCAGCGTGTGGTTGATGACATGGCCGGCATCGTCGACGCCGATATAGGACGTGACTTTCGTGTCGCCGGTATTCGGGTCGATCTCCACTTCGGCGACATGCACGCCGCCGGGGAAATTGCGCTCCGGCTGGATCGACGCCAGCGTGTCGAGCGCGTTGCCATCCGGCGTGAGGTTGCGGGCGGCCAGCTCCAGAAGCGAGATAGACATGTTGGTGCCGGCCACCCTGTAGTGGCCGTCATCGAATTCTATGTCGGTTTCGGAGGCTTCCAGCGCCTCGGCGGCGAGCTTCAGGCCCTTCTTCACCACTTCGCGGGAGGTGATGGTCAAGGACGCGCCGTGCGAGGCCATCGTGCGCGACCCCATCGTGCCCGCACCCTTGAGCTTGTGAGGCGCGTGGACGCTGTTGGCGCGCAGGTTGATCAGGTTCTCGTCGATGCCGAGTTCCCTGGCGACCAGTCGGGGGAGCACCGTTTCGTGGCCCTGGCCGGCGGAACCGGACAGCGTATAGAGCGTCAGCGTGCCGTCCTCCTCGAAGCGGATCTCGGTTTCCTCCGGCATATGGCCGCCGCCGGACGGCTCGATGAAGACGCCCAGGCCGATGCCGCGCAGATTGCCGCGTTTTTCGGACTCTTTCCGTCGGGCTTCGAAACCTCTCCAATCGGAGATCGATACGGCCTCTTCCAGCATCGCGACATAGCCGCCGCTGTCGTAGACGGTGGTCGGCGTCGTGTAGGGATAGGCATCGTCGGGGATCAGGTTCTTCCGGCGGATCTCGATCCGGTCCATACCGAGATCGGTGGCGGCCTGATCGACCAGCCGCTCGATGAAATAATTGATGTCCGGACGGCCGGCGCCACGATAGGCGGCGATCGGCGAGGTATTGGTGAAGGCGAGGCGGTTGAGCCCGAAGACGGCGGGAATGCGGTAACATCCCGTGCCGGTCAACATCGGGTTCAGCACGTTGATCAAGGCTCCGGCCGGCGAATGGTAGGCGCCGAGATCGCAGACGACGTTCATTCGGATGCCGAGAAATTCGCCGGCTTCGCTGAGCGCCATCTCACCGGTGAACCGGACTGCGCGGCCGTGATAATCGGCGAGGAAGCTTTCGGTGCGGCTGGCGGTCCAGCGCACCGGCCGACAGAGTTTCTTTGCGGCGAGCATGATTGCCGCATATTCGGGATAGGGTGCGCCACGGATGCCGAAGCTGCCGCCGACATCGCCCATGTGATGCCGCACCTTTTCCGGCGGATGGCCCGTGAAGCGGGCAAGACCGTCGCCAAGGCCCGTGCCCTGGCTGGCGGAATAGACGTCGAAGACGTCCGTCTCGGCGTCGTATGCCGCCATGAAGGATTTGAGTTCGAGGGGGTTGGCGGCGACGCGCTGCGACTCGACCGTCAGCGTCGAGATATGCGCGGCCTTGGCGAAGGCTTCATCGGCTGTCGCCTTGTCGCCGAAACTGTGCAGGAAGACGAGATTACCCGGCACATCGTCGAAAAGCTGCGGCGCGCCGTCCTCCAGCGCAGCCTCGGGGTCGATGATCGCCGGCAGGTCCTCGTAGTCGATCGCGATCAACTCGGCTGCATCGGCAGCCGCCTCGGCACTGTCGGCCACGACTATCGCAACAGGTTCGCCGACGAAACGGACGCGGTCGGTCGACAGAGCATAACGTTGTGGTGCCTTGATCTTCATGCCGTCGACGCCGGGGAAGGAGACCAGCGGGCCTGGGGCGATCAGGTTCGCTTCGAGCGCATCCCTGCCGGTCAGCACGATATGGACGCCCGGTGCTGCGAGGGCTGCCTCGACATCGATCGAAACAATGCGTGCGTGCGGTTGATCGGCTCTCAAGAATGCGGCGTAAAGCTGGTTATCCAGCACCTTGTCGGCGGTATATGCGCCCTGGCCGGTAATAAGCCTCATATCCTCGCGACGACCGGTGAAGGCCGTATGATCATTGCTCAAGAACATTCTCCCACGTCAGGCGATTTTCTGCCGGAGCTATCTCTAGCGCCTCTATGCCGTGAATGGAAAGCCGCCCCTGATCGATCTGCGTGGACGTAGTGATCATGAGGCGATGCGGTAAAAAGCTAGGGAAGTGTGTCGGGCGGAGGGGCAGTCTTGCCCGGCGTCTGATCGCTTGAGCCGCCAGGCAGAATGCCGTTTTCTACTTCGTCACGTCGATCACCACCCGGCCGCGGATCTTACCGGCAACAATATCCTCTGCAAGCTGCGGCAGGTTGGACATCGGTTCGGTCGTGGTGATCTCCGCCAGCTTGGCGGGATCGAGATCGCGGGCGAGCCGCGCCCATGCCGACAGCCGCTGTTCGCGGGTGGCGATGACGCTGTCGACGCCGATCAGCGTGACGGCGCGCAGGATATGCGGCAGCACGGTTCCCGGAAGATCTGCCCCGCCGGCGAGGCCGCAGGCGGCGATGGCGCAGCCGCGCATCGTCTGGGAGAGCGCATTGACGAGGGTGGTCGAGCCGACGCTGTCGATGCCGCCGGTCCAGCGTTCCTTCTGCAGCGGGCCGCCCTTTTCGGCAAGCACGGCGCGGTCGATGAAATTGGTGGCGCCGAGCGAGGCGAGGTAGTCGTGGGTTTCCGGCCGTCCGGTAGATGCGGTGACGTTGTAGCCGCGGGCCGCCAGCAGCGCGATTGCCACCGAGCCGACGCCGCCGGCCGCACCGGTGACCAGCACTTCGCCTTCACCCGGCTTGATCGATCCCCATTTCTCCAGCGCATCGACGCAGAGCGCTGCGGTATAACCCGCCGTGCCGATCGCCATCGCCTGTTCCATCGAGAAGGCGTCGGGCAGGCGGATGAGCCATTCCGGCTTGACGCGCTGGTAGCGGCCAAAGGCACCCCATTCGGTTTCGGACAAGCCCCAGCCGTTCAGCACCACCTTGTCGCCGGCCTTCCATTCGGGGGAGCGGGATTCGACCACGGTGCCGGAGAGGTCGATGCCGCCGATCATCGGCATGCGCCGGGCGATGCGGCCCTTGCCAGTGATCGCCAGTCCGTCCTTGTAGTTCAATGTCGAATAGGCGATCTCGACCAGCACGTCGTTGTCGGGAAGCTCGGCGATCGAGATTTCTCTGAAGGCGCCTTTCGGCTTGCCGTCGACGGCATCGATCACCATGGCGGTGAAGGTCTCGGTCATGTCTCTCTCCCGATATCCCGGTGTGATTGAATTTAGGCGGAGGCCTGCACGGCGGTATCGCGCTTGGCGCGCGCGTCGAGCACGGCGGAATAGCTTTCGCGCACGTAGGCGAGCAGCCGGGCCAGCGCATCGGCAGCCTTGGCATCCTCGCGGCTGCGTACCGCATCGACGATTTCCTGGTGCAGCGAGGCGACGTGGCGGCGCTCGCGTACCCGGAAGACGATCATGTTGGTGATCGGAATGAAGGCCTCGATGACGGTGTACATCATCAGCTTCAACGGGCCGTTGCCGGTCGAGTCCACCAGTGCCCTATGAAAGCGGACGTCCGAAGCGCAGAAATCCTCGTCGCTGATCGCCTCGTCAAGCTGCACCGCGATCTCCGCTTCCATCGCTGCGAGGTCGGTTTCGCTGCGATTTGCGGCAGACAACCGGCAGCAGACAGCCTCTGTCTCAAGCCTGGCGGTGATGATCTCTTCGATGTCGAAGGCGCCGATGCCGACAAGCAGGGTGGCGGCGCCGGTGATCGCCTTGGACAGGCCCTCCGGATCCGGCCGCTTGACGAAATTGCCACCGGTCGGTCCGCGTTTGGAGTGGATGAGATTCTGTGCGGCGAGGCGCTTCAGGGCCTCGCGCACCGTCGGGCGGGAAATGCCGAAGCTTCGGGCAAGTTCTTCCTCGGTCGGCAGGCGCTCGTCGATCTTCAGCCGGCCGTCCATTATCGCGGAACGGATATTGTCCGATACCTGTCTGGCGATGCCCGTACGGACGACCTCGTCGTATTTGAGGATCATGTCACCCTTCCCATGGTTCCTGCCATAGTGATGCCACGGGCAAGGCAAAAAGGCTACTGCTTTTTAAATATAGGTTTGACAAATAGGGGAATGGGAATAACCTCGCCCCCCAACAAGCAAGGGGAACGAGAGAATGGGCGCAATCGCATTCGGCCGAGCCGGGGCGCAGAGCTGTGGCGCAGGTTTTGCGGGGGAGGAAGCCTTTGTCCTCTGACCGCGTGACCCGTCTTGTCGCCAGTCTCGAAAGCAGGCTGGATGCCGCTGCGATCCTCACCGGCGATGCGATTTCGGATGGGTATGCTGCGGATGCGACTGCTCGCGGCGCGCGGCCGGCCGCCGTCCTGCGCCCGCGCAATACCGAAGACGTTTCCGCCATTCTTTCCGCAGCCAATGAACTGCGCCAGCCGGTTGTCGTGCAGGGCGGACGTACCGGGCTTTCCGGCTCCTCCCGGCCCATCGAGGGGGAGGTCTCCATCTCGCTCGAACGGATGAACGGCGTCGAGTCGATCGACGTCGCGGCCCAGACGATGATCGTCAAAGCGGGCACGCCGCTGCAGGTCGTGCAGGAGGCGGCGAGCGATGTCGGCCTGTTCTTCGGCGTCGATATCGGTGCACGCGGCACGGCCACGGTCGGCGGCAATATCGGCACCAATGCCGGCGGCATCCGGGTTCTGCGTTACGGCATGTACCGGGCGCAGGTCATGGGTCTGGAAGCGGTGCTGCCGGACGGGACGATCCTCTCCTCGCTCAAGGGCCTGCCGAAGGACAATTCCGGCTACGATCTCAATCCGCTGTTCATCGGCACCGAGGGCACGATCGGCGTCATCACCCGCGCCTGCCTCAAGCTGCATCCAAAACCGCGGGTCGAGCGCAACGCCTTCCTGGCGCTGCCGTCGCTGAAGGCGGCGCAGGAATTGCTGGCGAAGCTCCGGGTCGAGCTGTCCGGTCTGCTCTCCGCCTTCGAGGCGATCTTTCCGAATGTCTATGAAGGCGCCGTCGATTATATGGGCATCCGCCCGCCGGTCGAAAAAGGGGCCGGCATGTATGCCATGGTCGAGATCCAGGGCCAGGCGCCGGATCAGGACAACGAGCGTTTCGAAGCGGCCCTTGCCGCGGCGTTGGAAGACGGACTTGCGACCGACGTGGTGCTCTCCAATTCGCTGCGCGAGTTCAACGGGCTCTGGGGCATCCGCGACGGCATCAACGACTATCTGTTCGGTACCGGCGTGATGATCGGCTTCGATATTTCCGTGCCGCTTTCCCGCATGCAGGAATTCCTCGACAAGGCCGCACTCGCCGTCGACGAGATCGATCCGGAGGCGCGGACCTATATCTTCGGGCATCTGGGTGACGGCAACCTGCATTACTGCATGTTCAGCCATCACGAGAAAAAGATCGCCGAGGCGATTTTTTCCGGCATCGAGGCGGTCGGCGGTGGTGTTTCCGCCGAGCACGGTATCGGGACCGACAAGGTGAAGTATCTGAAATATGCCCGCAGCGAGGCCGAGATCGCCACCATGCGCCGGCTGAAATCCGCATTCGATCCGAACTATATTCTCAATCGCGGCCGGGTCTTCGAGGCGCCGGTGTCCGTGCAGCAGGTGGGCCAGGCCTAGATGTCGATCCATCCCGCGCCGGATACGGCTCCCTCGGATAGCAAGGTCAGCCTCGACGACCGTTATACGCTGGAAAAAGGTCGCATCCTGGTGTCGGGCACCCAGGCTCTGGTGCGCCTGCCGATGATTCAGCGTCAGCGAGACCTGGCGCGAGGCCTGAATACGGCCGGTTACGTTTCCGGATACCGCGGTTCCCCGCTCGCTGGCTTCGACCGAGAGATGGCGCGTGCGAAAAAGTTTCTCGATGCAGCCCATGTGAAATTCCATCCGGGCCTCAACGAGGACATGGCTGCGACCGCCGTCTGGGGCACGCAGCAGACCGGCATGTTCCAGGGCGTGCGTTACGACGGCGTGTTCGGCATGTGGTACGGCAAGGGGCCGGGCGTCGACCGCAGCATGGACGTGATCCGCCATGCCAATGCGATTGGCACCAACCCGAACGGCGGCGTGCTGCTGCTGGTCGGCGACGATCATGGCGCGGTATCCTCCACCCTGCCGCACCAGAGCGAGCACAACCTGATCTCGGCCATGGTGCCGCTGCTGTCGCCGGCCGGCGTCGGCGAATATATCGAATACGGCCTGCTCGGTTATGCGATGAGCCGCTATTCCGGTGCCTGGATAGGCTTCAAATGCCAGACCGAGATCGTCGAATGTTCGGCGACCGTCGATCTCGATCCGGACAAACCGCAGATCGTCATCCCGGACGAGACCTTCGCGCCGGACGGCCTCTCGCTGCGCTGGCCGGACGGGCCGCATGCGATGGAACTGCGGCTCGAGCGCAAGATGCTCGCCGTGCAGGCTTTTGCCCGCGCCAACCGGCTGGATCGCGCCATCTGGGGAAGCACGGGCCGCGCCCGGCTCGGCATCGTCTCGACCGGCAAATCCTGGCTCGATCTTTTAGGCGCTCTGGCGCTGCTCGGCATCGACGAAGCCCGTGCCGCAGAACTCGGCATCGCGCTCTACAAGGTCGGGATGGTCTGGCCGCTGGAGCCGCAAGGGATCGCGGATTTCGCTTCCCGTGTCGACGAACTGCTCGTGGTTGAGGAAAAACGCTCGATCCTTGAAGACCAGATCAAGGCACAGCTTTTCAACCTGCCCACCGAGCGGCGTCCGCGCGTGTTCGGCAAGGCCGGCGAGAGTGGTTCGACCCTGCTGCAGGCGATCGGCGAGATCGGTACGCTCTCGGTCGCCAAGGCCATCCTCTCTCGGCTCGGCACGCTCGACGACGCGTTGCAGGCCAGGGCGCGTTTCGTGGAGGAAATGTCGATCGCCATGGGCGTCGAGGCGACTGCCCTGAAGCGCGAGGCCTATTTCTGCTCCGGCTGTCCGCACAGCGTCTCGACCCGACTGCCGGAAGGAAGCCGTGCCTCGACCGGCATCGGCTGCCACATGATGATCATCGGCAACGAGGACCGCAACACCTCGACCTTCACCCAGATGGGCGGCGAGGGCGGTGCCTGGATCGGCCTGTCGCCCTTCACCGACGAGAAGCATATCTTCGTCAATATGGGCGACGGCACCTATTTCCATTCGGGCCTGCTTGCCATCCGCGCCGGGATCGCGGCCAAGGTCAACGCCACCTACAAGATCCTCTATAACGACGCCGTCGCCATGACCGGCGGCCAGAAGCATGACGGCGACGTCACTGTGCCGGGTATCGTCGGCCAGATGCTGGCCGAAGGTGCGGCGCGCGTCGTCGTGGTCGCCGAGCGGCCGGAGGTCTGGCAGGGCAATCTGCCGCGCGAAGTGTCCATCCATCACCGCGACGAGCTTGACGCGGTGCAGCGCGAACTGCGCGAAATCCCCGGCGTCACTGTGCTGGTCTACGACCAGGTCTGCGCCGCGGAAAAACGCCGTCGGCGGAAACGCGGCGCCTATCCGGTCTCCGACAAGCGCGCCTTCATCAACGAACTGGTCTGCGAAGGCTGCGGCGACTGTTCCGCCGTCTCCAACTGCATCTCGATCGAGCCGCAGGAGACCGAATTCGGCCGCAAGCGCCGTATCAACCAGTCGAGCTGCAATACCGATCTGTCCTGCATCAAGGGCTTCTGTCCGAGCTTCGTCACCGTCGAGGGCGGCAGCATCCGCAAGCCGGCGGCGAAGTCGAAATCGGTGAAGACGGACGACCTGCCGTTGCCGGTTTTCACCGCGACCTTCGAGACGCCCTACAGCATGCTGCTTGCCGGCATCGGCGGTACCGGCGTCATCACCGTCAGCGCCATCCTGGCCCAGGCGGCCCTTCTCGACGGGCTGGCCTTGGTGACGCTCGACCAGACCGGCCTTGCCCAAAAGAACGGCTCGGTTGTGTCGCATATCCGGCTGGCGACGGACCCCGCGTTGATCAACGCGGTGCGGGTCGGTCCCGGCGAGAGCGACCTCGTGCTCGGCTTCGATATCGTCGTCGCCGCGCAGAAGAATTCGCTCGCTTCGTTCGCAAAGAACAAGACGCGGGCTGTTATCGACGACCATTTTGCGCCGACCGCTTCCTTCGTGAAGGATACGACGATCGATTTCCGGCAGGAGGCGACGCTGAAATCGCTGCGCCGCGCCGCCGGAGACGATGCCGTCGAGACGGTTCCCGCAACCGACATGGCAACCGCGCTGCTGGGCGACGCGATTGCCGCCAACATGTTCCTGCTCGGTCATGCGTGGCAGCGTGGGCTGGTGCCGATCAGCCTTGCCGCCATCGACAAGGCGATCGAGCTCAATGGCACCGGCATCGCCATGAACCGCGCCGCCTTCGGCTGGGGCCGTCGTGCTGCCGTGGACTTGGTCTCCGTAACCCGTGAGGCAGGGCTTACCAAGAGCGAACCGAAGGCCGAGACGCTGGACGAGATCGTCGCCCGCCGTGTCGGCTTCCTGACCGCTTACCAGAACGCCGCCTATGCGGCGCGCTATACCGGTCTCGTGGATATCGCGAAATCGGCCGAGATGCGTTTGCGCGGCGTGACCGGATTTGCCGAAGCGGTGGCGAAGAACGCCTTCAAGCTGATGGCCTACAAGGACGAGTATGAAGTCGCCCGGCTGCATCGCGACCGGAGTTTTGAACAGAAGCTCGCCGAGCAGTTCGAAGGCGATTTCAGGATCAGGCATCACCTCGCGCCGCCGATGATCGCCAAGATCGACCAGCGCACCGGCCATCCGGCGAAGATCGCCTTTGGCGCATGGATACGCTCCGCGTTCGGGGTGCTTGAAAAGCTGAAATTCCTGCGCGGCACGCCCTTCGATCCTTTCGGCCGCACGGGCGAGCGGCGGATGGAGCGGCAGCTCATCGCGGATTATTTCGATCTCGTGACCGAGCTTTCGGCCGGGGTCGATATCGGCAATCATGCGCTTGCCGTCGAGCTTGCCGGGCTGCCGGACATGGTTCGCGGCTTCGGCCATGTGAAGCTCGCATCCGTCGAGCGTTTCGAAAAGCGTAAAACCGATCTCGTTGCGAAATGGCGGGCGAGGGAGCCGCTCACCCATGTCGCGTAACCGTTACCGTATCCGAGAGTGACCAGCATGGCAGAGAAGATCATCATCGATACCGACCCCGGCCAGGACGACGCGCTGGCCATCCTGCTGGCGCTCGCAAGTCCGGAAATCGAGGTTCTGGGGATCGTCGCCGCCGCCGGCAACGTGCCACTGTCGCTGACGACGAAGAACATCCGCAAGATCTGCGAGCTGGCCGGCCGCCCCGACATCAAGGTGTTTGCCGGCTGCAGCCAGCCGATGACGGGACCGCTCGTCACCGCCGAACATGTGCATGGCGCGACCGGCCTCGACGGCGCCGATCTTCCCGAGCCGACCATGCCGCTTCAGGAACAGCATGGCGTCGATTTCATCATCGAGACACTCACCGCCGAACCGGCCGGCACGGTGACCGTCTGCACGCTCGGGCCGCTCACCGATCTCGGCAAGGCTTTGACACGGGTTCCCGAGATCGCGGGCCGTATCAAAAAGATCGTGCTGATGGGCGGGGGGCTGTTCGAGGGCGGCAACATCACGCCGGCCGCGGAATTCAACATCTATGTCGATCCTCAGGCGGCAGCCGTCGTGTTCGGCTCCGGCGTGCCGATCGTGATGATGCCGCTCGACGTCACCCACAAGACGCTGACGACCCGCGCCCGCGTCGCCGCGGTCCAGGCGATCGGCACGCCGCTCTCCGATGCGGTGGTCGGCTGGCTCGATTATTTCGAGCGCTTCGACGTGGCAAAATACGGCAGCGACGGCGGGCCGCTGCACGATCCGAACGTGATCGCCTATCTCCTGAAGCCGGAGCTTTATTCCGGTCGGCTCTGCAATGTGGAGATCGAAACGGAGTCCGAACTCACCAAGGGCATGACCGTCGCCGACTGGTGGGGTGTGTCCGGCCGGCCGAAGAACGCGATGTTCATGCGCGACGTCGATGCGGACGGTTTTTATGCGCTGCTGACCGAGCGGCTGTCATGGTTCGGCCGGGCGGAGGCTAACCCGAAGCTGCGGCTGGTGTAGCACTTCACCCTCATTCCTGTGCTTTTCACAGGAATGAGGGTGTGGAGCGTCGTTGCCGATAGTGAGCGCCAGCTCACCGTCACGGCATCTTCCGCGGAATGATCAATGCATCGAGAATGCGCACGCCCTTGCCTTCCGGAAGGACTGCGACCGGGTTCAGATCGATCGCCTCTATATCGTCGCCGTATCGGGCTGCAAAGTCCGATACCTTGACCAGCAGTTCGGCGAGCGCCTTTCGATCCGCCTTCTGCGCGCCGCGATAGCCTTCCAGCAGCGATGCCAGTTTCGTGTCGCCGATCATCGCGTCGGCGCGGGCGAGGTCGATGGACACGAGGTCGAAGGCGCTGTCCTTTACCAGTTCCACCAGCACGCCGCCGATGCCGACGACGAGGCCGAAACCGAAGGGTTCGTGGCGGACAAGGCCGACCAGTACCTCGATTCCGCCCGTGACCATTTCCTGCACCGAGACGCCGCGCAGCGCGGCGTCGGGAGCATAGGCGCGGGCGTTTGCCATGATCGCATCGAAGGCGGTGCGGGCTTGCACTTCCGACGCGATGCCGAGCTTTACGCCGCCGGCTTCGGTCTTGTGCGGGATATCGGGCGACTCGATCTTCATGACCACCGGGAAGCCAAGCTGCTTTGCAGCTTCGGCGGCCGCATCGGCGCTGGTGACGAGTTGTTCCCTGGGGACCGGCAGTCCTTCCACGGCGAGCAGTTGTTTGGCTTCGCACTCGGTCAAAGCACCCGCGGGAAGGGCTTTCTTTATCGCCGCCACTTTGCCGGGCCAGGAGACGGCGTGGCTCCGGGTGATCAGGCTGCGAACGGCCGTCAGCGCGCTTTTCGTGCCGCGCAGCACCGGCACGTTCGAAAGCCTCGCCTCGACATCCGGGTGATGGCCGGAGGAGAGGTTGCTCATGAACACGACCGGCACGTTGCCCGTTACAGCATACTCGGAAACCGCTTCGGCGATGCCGAGATATTCCGAGGCGCAGAAATCGTCGAGGCCGGCGGGTGCGTCCTGCGTTGCAACGATGAGGCCGATCGACGGATCGTCGGCGAGCGCGTGCAGGACATCGCGATAGATCCCGCCGTCGGCGAAGACGGCGCCGGTCGTATCGAGCGGGTTCTGGGGTGTAGCGAAGGGCGGCAGTAGCGCCTTTACCCGGGCACCCGTTTCAGGCTGCAGGTCGGGCAGCCAAAGGCCGACGTCGTCGGCAATATCGGAGACATGCGCCACGCCGCCGCCGGAGACGCCGACGATCGCGACGCCCGGCTTGGCGGGCCTGTCTTTCAGCGTCAGGCAAAGCGTCACCGTTTCCATGAAGCCGTCCATGTCGGGCACTTCGATGATGCCGACCCGGCGGAAGAAGGCACGGTAGGCGTCGTTGCTGCCGGCGAGCGAACCGGTATGGGCGGCGGTCGCCTGGGCGCCGCGGGTCGAGCGGCCGGCGCGGAGGGCGATCACCGGCTTGTTGGCCGCATGCATCTTCTCCATCGCGGCCGCCAGTTTTTCCGGTTCGCGGATGGCCTCGAGGACGATGCCGACGGCGCTGGTATCTTCATCTGTTGCGAGGAAATCGAGGTAGTCCGGAATGTCGGTCGCGGCGCTGTTGCCGGAGGAGACGATGTGGCTGAGGCCGAACCGGCCGGTATTGCCGAGCGCGATGGCGCTGGCGCCGGAATGGGAGAGGATCGCGAAGCGGCCCTTCTGGAGATTGGTCGAGAGGCTGGAGGAATAGAGTGCGGCGCCCGAGCCGAGATTGAAGAGGCCGAGGCAGTTCGGGCCACAGATCGCCATGCCGTAGCGCTCGGTGATCTCGACCAGTTGTCGCTGCCGCTCACGGCCGGCTTCGTCCAGTTCGGCAAAACCGGAGGCCAGCACGACCGCCGCCTTGACGCCGGTACTTCCGGCCTCTTCAAGGGCCGCGATCACCTTGTCGGCGGCGATACCGATCACGGCCACATCGGGCAGATGGGTCAGTGCCGAGAGGGAGGGCGAGGCGGGAAGTCCGAAGATCGTCCCGGCCTTCGGATGCACCGGAATGATGTGCCCCTGATAGCCGAAGCGCATCAGGTTCTTCATCACGTAGCTGGAGGAGGCGTCGGCGCGCTCGGTGGCGCCGACGACTGCAATGGAGCGCGGCGCCATGAGAGCCTGCATCGCCTCAGGCGTGTTGGCCGTCATGGCCTGGGCCTCAGTCGAGGCCCTTG
The DNA here is from genome assembly GCF_000732195.1 of Neorhizobium vignae. Lineage (GTDB taxonomy): Bacteria > Pseudomonadota > Alphaproteobacteria > Rhizobiales > Rhizobiaceae > Neorhizobium > Neorhizobium vignae. The sequence continues at coordinate 872,589 of NZ_JNNU01000002.1, read as the reverse complement.
AAGGGATCGTCACGGAAGGCGAGGTATTCCTTCAGCGACATCTTGGCGAGGTTCGCCATCCACTCGCGGCCCTGCCGGGTGACGTGAAGAGCGGCAATCGCCTCGATATTGTACTGGAAGGATGGCAGGAGGCCGGCGACCATCTGCTGGTTGTTGATCGAGGCCTTGGTGTATCTCAGTGCCGGAACCGGCATGCGGGCCAGCTTGCGGGCAAGGTTCTCGGTCTTTTCCTTGAGCTGGTCGGCCGGCACCACCTTGTTGATCAGGTGCATGCGCAGCGCCTCCTCTGCATCCACCATGTCGCCGGTGAACATCAGCCAGCGCACGTCGCGGGTGGCGAGCAGCCAGGGCATCATCAGTGCCGGCGGGCCGGAATTGTGGCGCACTTCCGGTTCGCCGAATTTGGCGTTGTCGGCGGCAATCGCCAGATCGCAGCACATCATCAGTTCCAGCGCGCCGGCGAGAGCATAGCCGTTCACCGAGGCGATGACCGGGATCGGGGCGCGCCAGATGTTGAGCAGCGCCTCGGCATTTTCCGACATGTCCTCGCGCCAGAAATCGATATCGACATCGAAATCGCCGCCCTGCAGGTCGTAACCGGAGGAGAAGGCGCGCCCGGTGCCGGTGATGACGAGCGCATTGACGTCGGGGTCTGCGACGGCTGTGGCAACCGCGGCGTCGATCTCGCGGATCACCGTCTTGTTCATCGCGTTCATCTTGTCGGGACGATTGATGGTGATCGTCGCGAACTTGTCGGTGGCGTCCTTCTCGTACAGGATCGTCTCGTAGCCGTTCATTTGCTGGTTCATGGGCAGTTCCCCTTGTTCTTGAACTATTTGCCGGCCTTCTTCAGCGCCGCATAGGCGACGGCCATCTTCGCGGCGAGCCGCGCATTGTTCCTCACCAGCTCGATATTGGCCTTCAGGCTCTCGCCCTTGGACAGCTCGTTGATGCGGGCGAGCAGGAAGGGCGTCAGCTCCTTGCGGCCAATGCCGCGTTCCTCCGCCTCCCGCACCGCGTCGGATATCGTGCCGTCGATGAAATCGGGGGTGAGGGCTGCTGCCTCCGGGATCGGGTTGGCGATCATCAGGCCGGTGCCGGTGCCGAGCTGGTGGTGCAGGAACATCGCCCTGGCGATCTCCTCCGGCGTGTCGAGCCGGTGGTCAGCCTTGAAGCCGCTCTTGCGCGTGAAGAAGGCCGGGAAATCGTCGGTGCCATAAGCGATCACCGGCACGCGCTGGGTTTCGAGATATTCCAGCGTCTTGGCGATATCGAGGATGGATTTCACGCCGGCGCAGACGACGGCGGTCTTGGTGCGGCCCAGTTCGGTCAGGTCGGCGGAGATGTCGAAGGTCTGTTCGGCGCCGCGATGGACGCCGCCGACGCCGCCAGTGGCGAAAATGTCGATGCCGGCGAGATCGGCCATCAGCATGGTGGCGGAAACCGTGGTGCCGGCCGACTGGCCGCGCACCATGGCGACGGCGAGGTCGCGGCCGGAGGCTTTTACGACGCCCTTCGCCTGGGCGAGTTCTTCCAGTTCGCTGTGTTCGAGGCCGACGCGCAACTCGCCGTTGACGACGGCGATGGTTGCCGGGATCGCGCCGTTCTCGCGGATCACCGCCTCGACGCCGAGGGCCGTTTCGAGATTGGCCGGGTACGGCATGCCGTGGGTGATGATGGTCGATTCCAGCGCCACGACCGGGCCGCCGGATGCGAGTGTTTCGGCCACTTCGCGGCTCAGCTTCGGTTTGATGAGGGCCATTTCGGTATTCCTTAGATCGTTTCGAGCGGCCGGAAATTAGCCAGCCAGTCGGTGCATATTGGCTTCCAGGAAGCGTTCGGACAGTTCCGTATGGACGCTCGCGGTGCTTTCGGTGGTCAGGGTGCCGAGCAGCGCGCCGGTGCGGGCCGCAGTGTAGGTATCTTCGCCATGCAGGATCCGGTGCAGCGTTCCGGCGATCATAGCATCTCCGGCGCCGGTGATGTCGATTGGCCTGGCATGCACGGCCGGGAAGGTACGGGCGCCTTCGGTGCCGGCAACCGCGATGCCGCGCGGACCCATGGTGACGACCGCCTCGCGCGCACCGGCCGCCTGCAGGGCAAGTGCCGCCTCTCTGGCGTCGTCGATCGTTTCGTGCGCCTTGCGTCCGAGGACCGCGTTCGCCTCGTCGATGTTCATGAACAGGAGGTCGATGCCGGTGAGATCCCTCGGCAGGCGCGCGGCCTTGGGCGTCGAGACGGCGTCAATAGCCAGCCGGAAGCGGGCGCCCTGGCGTTTGGCGATCAGAGCGGAAAGCGTTTCGGCCGGCAGGTTGCAGTCGGAAAACACCCAGCTTGCGGCGGCGAGATGCGGCCAGATGCGCTCGATATGGCTCGGCAGCAGCAGGTCGAAAATGCTCATGTCGGCAATGCCGAGGACGAGGTCGCCCTTGGTGTCGAGGATGGCGGCATATTCCGCCGTCGGGCGCTCGGTGGTGGTGATGATCTGGCTGACGTCGATGCCGCGGTCGCGCATGTGCTTCACCACCGCCCGGCCGCCTTCGTCGTCACCGACGATCGACACGAAACTGGTCGTGGTGCCGAGAAGTGCAAGGTTTTCCGCGACGTTGCGGGCAACGCCGCCGAGGCTGCGCACGCCGTCGACCGGGTTCGAAGTCTCGAAGACGAATTCCTGCTTGGCGCGGTATTTGCGGTCGAGCACGGCGCCGCCGATGCAGACGGCGCGGGTCTCGGCGGGCATCACGTAACCGCGGCCGAGGATGTAACCCTTCTGCATCAACTGGACGATATGGGCGGCGACCGTGGAGCGCGCCAGCCCGAGCATGGTGGCGATCTCCTGCTGGCCCGCGAACGGGTTGTCCTTGATGATTGCCAGGACGGCCGCTTCCTGTGGCGCAAGGTCATCCATGTTCAGTCGATCGTCCTTGAGGCGAGAACCACGTTGCAACTTCGTTAATTTTGTTATGGACAACAACAGATGTTTTTGTCAACATCTGTTTGTCAGACGTAAATTGGAGGAAGGCCATGCCCGTTTCGAGCGCCAACCCTGTGTCATCCAATGGTGCCGTTCCCAGCATCCCAGTCATCGACGTGGGCTCCTTCATCCGCAACGAAGCCGGCGCCGCTGGCGTCGTCAAAGCCATCGAGACGGCCTGCCGCGATACCGGGTTCTTCCTCGTCACCGGCCACGGCGTTTCGCCGGAGGTGACGTCGAGGCTCTACAATCTCGCCCGCGCCTTTTTCGATTACCCGCAGGACTGGAAGAAGACTCAGGGCCGCGGCACCGGCGTTCCGGGCGGCGTAGCCTTTTCGCCGATCGCCGAGGAGGCGCTTGCCGCGACGCTCGGCATCAAGACGCCCGGCGATTACAAGGAAAGCCTCAACTTCGGCCAGAACCTTCCTGGCGATACCTGGCCGGACCGCCCGGAGGGGCTGGAACAGGCGTTCCGCGACTATTTCAAGGAAATGGAAATCCTCGCCAGGTACATGCGCCGGATCTTCTGCCAGGCGATCGGGCTCGATCAGGACTATTTCGAACCTTCCTTCGAAAACCATCTCTCGGCACTGCGCGTCATCAATTATCCGGAGCAGGACGAATCGCCGCTGCCGGGCCAGATGCGCGCCGGCGTCCACACCGATTACGGCTTCATGACCATTCTGCGCTCGGAGGCTTCGGCCGGTGGATTGCAGGTGCGCAACCGCAATGGCGACTGGCTGGATGCCCCGTCGATCGACGGCGCCTATGTGATCAACATCGCCGACGCCTTCATGCGCTGGACGAATGACGAATGGGTCTCGACACCGCACCGCGTCGCCAATCCGCCCACCGGCTTCAAGGGCACGGCGCGCCGCCAGTCGATCCCGTTCTTCCTCAATCCGTCCAAGGATACGGTGATCGAGTGCCTGGCCCCGTTCGTAGAGGGCGGGGCGAAATATGAACCGATCACCTATGGCGAATATATCGACCTGAAGACGAAGCAGGCTTTTTCGAAGGGCTGATGACCGACTGAACTCGACTGAACTCGTGCGCAGAAGCGGAACACCGCCGGCACATATCGATCAAAGATCGCAACAAGGGGAACTGGACATGATGGATTTGACAAGGCGGCAAGCGCTTGCCGGAATGAGTGCGCTGACTGCTGCCGGACTTTTCGGCCTTCCGGCGCGGGCTCAAGCGAAGACGCTGGTCGTACCGACGCTCGGCGGCGTATGGGAACAGTATTGGCGCTCGACCGTCGGTCCCGCCTTCACCAAGCAGACCGGCGTCGCCGTGACGCTCGATGTCGGCAACGGCCGCGTCTGGGGCGCCAACCTGCGGGCGGCGGGGGCCGCCAAGCCTCCCTATTCGATGGTGATGACCAACGAGGTCTTCGCCTCGGGCCTGCGCAAGGAAGGTTTCTTCGAGAAGCTCGACCTCACCAAGCTGCCGAACTACGCCGACCTCTATCCGCTCGCCAAGAAGACCGACGGCTGGGGCGCTATCGGCGCCGTTTCGCCGATCGGCATCGGCTACCGCACGGACCTGGTGAAGACCAAGCCGAAGTCCTGGAAGGATCTCTGGAACAACCCGGAATTCAAGGGCAAGATCGGCCTCTACAACTTCGCCAACAGCGCCGGCAAGATGGAACTGCTGCTGTTCTCGAAGATCTTCGGCAAGGACCAGTATGACGTCGATGCCGGTTTCGCCGCTCTCCAGAAGCTCGGCTCGGTGATCCAGGTGGACTTCAACATGTCGACCGGCCTGGCCTCCGGCGAGATCGTCGTCGCACCGTTCGACTTCGGCGAAATCGCCCGTCTTCGCCGCCAGGGCCTGCCGGTCGACTGTGTGATCCCGGAAGAGGGGATGTTCATGTTCGACCAGACCATCAACATCCTCGCCAATGGCCCGGAAAAGGAGCTGGCTTATCAATACGCCAACTTCCTGCTCTCGCCGGAAGTGCAGGGGATGATGATGAAGGAGTTCTTCATCTCGCCAACCAATTCCAAGGTGATCGTGCCGGCCGATCTTAAGGTCGACGTGCCGGTTTCCGGTGCCGACATGGACAAAATCCTCACCTGGGACTGGAACTTCGTCAACGAAAAGCAGGGCGAGCTCGCCGAACGCTGGGCGAAGACCATCAAGTGATTTCCCCCGCTGCGATCATGGTCTGCCTTCAAAAGCAGATCATGATCGGCTTTTTTCGGGTCAGGCACTTCAATTGGAAAGTGGAATTTCATGACAGAGGTTAGCATCGAAAAGCTGACCAAGGACTACGGGCAGGGTCCTGCGGTCAACAGCATTTCGATCAGGATAGCTGAGGGCGAGTTCATCTCGCTGCTCGGGCCGTCCGGTTGCGGCAAGACGACGACGCTGAAGATGATTGCCGGTTTCGAGGACGCGACCGCAGGGGCGATCCGCTTCGACGGCCGCGACGTCGTGCATGTGCCGGTCGAAAAGCGCGATATCGGCATGGTCTTCCAGAACTATGCGCTCTTCCCGCATATGACGGTCGAAAAGAACCTCGCCTTCGGGCTGGAGATGCGGAAAATTCCGAAGGACGAGATCCGCACCCGCATCGCCAAGGTGCTAGATATGGTGCAGCTCACCGGTTATTCGGAGCGCTATCCGCGCCAGCTTTCCGGCGGCCAGCAGCAGCGCGTGGCGCTTGCGCGGGCGCTCGTCATCGAGCCGAAAATTCTACTGCTCGACGAGCCGCTCGCCAATCTCGACGCCAAGCTGCGCGAGGAGATGCGGGTCTTCATTCGCGATCTGCAACGCCGGGTCGGGATTACCACAGTCTACGTCACCCACGATCAGGCCGAGGCAATGACCATGTCCGACCGGGTCGTGGTGATGTTCGGCGGCCGGATCGCCCAGATCGGCACGCCATCGGAGATCTACGAGCGGCCCGCCAATCTGGAAGTGGCCGAGTTCGTCGGGCAGGTGAACATCATCCGCGGCAAGGTCGGCAATCGCATCGTTTCGACCGCCTTCGGCGATGTGCCGGTCAGCGGAGATTTTGCCGACGGGGCCGAGCTGATGCTGGCTCTGCGCCCGGAAGCGCTCGAACTGCTGCCGATCCATTCGGGTGCGACCGGCGCGCCGGCAAAGGTTCTCTCCAGCTATTATTCCGGCAGTCTCGTCGATTACCGGTTGGAGCTTGCGGGCGGTGCTGTCGTCAACGTTCAGACGTTCCCGCGCACGCGGTTTGCCGATGGCGACCAGGTGCTGGTGCATGCACCCGCCGAACGCTTCTGGCCGCTAGGGACCGTGGCATGAATGTCCCGTCCAGGAAAAGGCTCGGACCGCTGCTGCTGATCGCACCCGCCGCGATCCTGCTCGGCGTCTTCCTCGTGTTGCCCTATCTCAATATCGTCGTCATGAGCTTCCGTATGCCCGGGCAGGGCACGCCCTATGGGCCGGGCTTCACGCTTGGCAATTACGGCAAGTTCTTCTCGGACTTCTTCTACGTCCAGCAGGTGATCAACACGCTGTGGATCGGCTTCCTGACGACCTTCATCTGCCTGGTTCTCGGCTATCCCGTCGCCTGGCAACTGGCGCGCGGGGCCTCCACCTTCCGCGCGCTGGGTTATGCGCTGGTGCTTTCGCCTCTGCTCGTCGGCATCGTCATCCGCAGCTATGGCTGGACGATCCTGCTCGGCAATAACGGCATCATCAATCGCACGCTGACCGGCTGGGGGCTGATCGATGGGCCGCTGCCGCTGATGTATAACGCGCTCGGCATCATCATCGCACTGGTGCATGTCTTCCTGCCCTTCATGATCCTGCCAATCATGAGCGCTATCCAGGGCATAGATCCATCGCTCGAGGCCGCCGCCCGTTCGCTGGGAGCATCGAAGGTCACGTCGTTCCGGCGCATCACCCTGCCGCTGTCGCTGCCGGGCATCCAGGCCGGCTGCATCCTCGTCTTCGTCCTGTCGCTCAGCGCCTATGTGACGCCGTCGCTGATCGGCGGCCTGCGCGTAAAAACCATGGCGGTGACGGTGGTGGATGCGTTGATCGATACGTTCCAGTGGCCGTTCGGTTCGGCGCTGGCGCTGATGCTGTCGGTGACCGGGGCGATCTTCGTCGTCATCTTCGGGCGGCTGACCGTCATGAAATGGAAGGCATAGAGATGTCGAAACCGTTCTTCACCGTCTATTGCCTGATCATCTACGCATTCCTGCTGGCGCCGATCGCGGTCGTGGTGATCGCCTCGTTCAATGCCGGCGCCTTCCTGACCTTCCCGCCGCAGGGGCTTTCGTTCCGCTGGTACCTCGTCTTCTTCAACAACGAGGTGTTCATGCGGGCGATCCGCACCTCGCTGTGGATCGCGGCGATGACCACGGTGATCTCCGGCATCATCGGCACGATGGCGGCGATGTTCTACGTAACCCATGCCGGCAAGTTGAAGGAAACGGTGCGGGTCGCCATGCTGGCGCCGCTGCTCTTGCCGGAAGTGCTGACCGCGATCTCGCTGCTGTTCTTCGTCTATTCGGTCGGCCTCGGCACGCAGAACCTGGTCGGCATGATCGTCGGCCATGTGCTGATCACGCTGCCCTTCGTGTTCATCAATGTCTCGGCCTCGATGGAAAGCTATGATCCGGCCTGGAGCCTTGCGGCGCAGAGCCTCGGGGCCGGGCGGTTCACCCGGTTCCGGCGGATCATGCTGCCGCTGATCAAGCCGGGCGTCATCGGCGGCTGCCTGTTTGCGTTCATCATCTCGTTCGACGTCTTTACCATTTCCTTCATGCTGAAGGGCGTCGGCATGTCGACGCTGCCGATCCAGCTGTTCGACTACCTGCGCACCAATTTTACGCCGGAAGCGGCGGCCGTCTCGACTTGCTCGATCGTGCTGACGATGGCGGTGGTGGTCATCTCGGAAAAGGTGCTCGGCCTGCGTATTCACCGGTTCTAGTAGAGCTTGCCGCGGGCGGAGACCGGCCAGAGCGCCTCGACGCGGCCGTTGCGAACACAGACATACCAGTCGTAGAGATTGCAGGTCGGGTCGCAATGGCCGGGCACAAGCGCCAGCCGGTCGTTGAGCTTCAGCGTATCCTGCAGGTCCTCGATCTTGCCGTGCTCGTCCGATGCGCTGACGAACTTGAGATCGGGGCGTTTGAAGACCGTCGGCAGGCCGCTGTCGATCGCGTGCGCCTTGAGGCCCGCGTCGCAGATGGCGCGGCCGGAGGCAGGCTTGCTCATGATCGAGGTCAGCACGAAGAGCGCATGTTCGAAGCCGCCGACCGTGCCGTTGCCCTCCGTCGCGCGGACGCGGGCGTAGTCGGCATCCATGAAGATATAGGAGCCAGGCTGGATTTCGTTGTAGAGGCCGGATGCGCCTTCGAGATTGTGGGTGCCGGTCCCCGCGCCGGTGATGATCTTCGGTTCCAGCCCCGCGTCGCGCAGCAGCTCGGCCGTTTCCCGCGCCATGCCGATCGCCTTGTCGATGGCGGCGCGGCGCTCGGCCGGATCGTAGATATGTTGGGCGCTGCCGTGATAGGCCTGGATACCGACGAAGGCGAGGTTCGGCGCGGCGGCGACCGTTTTTGCGAGTTCGACGGCTAGTGCGCCGGGCAGCACGCCGCAGCGGCGGGCGCCGCAATCGATTTCCACCAGCACGTCGAGCGTCACGCCATGCCGGCTGGCCGCTTCGGAAAGCGTTGAAACGACTGCCGGATCGTCAATGCACACGGTGACATGGGCGCTCTTCGCAAGCCGAGCCAGCCGGTCGATCTTCTTCGGATCGGCGACCTCGTTGGCGACAAACACGTCGGTGACGCCGCCGCGCACCAGCGCTTCCGCTTCAGACACTTTCTGGCAGCAGATGCCGACGGCGCCGCCGTTTGCCATCTGGTAAAGCGCGACATCCGCCGACTTGTGGGTCTTGGCATGCGGGCGCAGGCGCACACCCATCGCCTCGGCATGAGTTTTCATCCGCTCGACATTCCGCTCGAAGGCATCGAGATCGATGATCAACGCCGGCGTCTGGATGTCGGCCAGCATGTCGCCGACGGCGGCTGGCACGTCATAGCCGATGTCGAGGTCTTTGGGAGAAGAGGTCATGAGATCCGGTCCGCAATGAGATGGCGCGACGATAGGTTCCTGGGTCTCTCCAGGCAATCGCCGGCCTGCAATTTCGTTCAAGATCGGGGCGGGGATCTTCGGTAGCCATGGGGAAACCCCTCGAAAGGATCACCCATGAGCCCGGAATTCCTGATCACTTCCCTCATCGTCGTCGCGTCGCCGGGCACCGGTGTGCTGATCACGCTCGCCGCGGGCCTGTCGCGTGGCGCGCGGGTGAGCGTTGTCGCTGCCTTCGGCTGCACGCTGGGTATTCTGCCGCACATGATCGCGGCAGTCTCGGGCCTCGCCGCTCTGCTGCATGCCAGCGCCCTGGCCTTCGAAATCATCAAATATCTCGGCGTCGCCTACCTGCTGGTCATGGCCTGGCAGGTGTTGAAAGAGAAAGGCGCACTGACCGTCGAGACGGACAGGAGACCGAAATCCGCATGGCAGGTCATAGTCTCCGCGATCCTTGCCAATGCGCTCAACCCGAAACTGTCGATCTTCTTTTTCGCCTTCCTGCCGCAGTTCGTCCGCCAGGACGAGGCCGCGCCCGTTCTGCGCATGACCGAGCTCAGCCTCGTCTTCATGCTGATGACCTTCGTCGTCTTCGTCGTATACGGCCTGTTTGCCGCCTCGGTGCGAAACCACGTGATCTCCCGGCCGAATATTCTTGCCTGGATGCGCCGTATCTTCGCCGGTGCCTTCGTGGTGCTCGGTGCGCGGCTTGCGCTTTCGGCGCGATAGATATTACCTTCCGCGTAATTGAGACGATGCAGCCGCTCCGGCATGGTCGCCCTGCTTGCAACGAGCAGGGCGATCTCAAGGAGAAAAGACATGACCGATGCGAACACCAAAGCCGAACGTTATCTCGCCATCTGGAACGAGACGGATGCCGTTCGCCGCAAGGCGATGATCGCCGAGACCTGGGCGGAAGACGGGCTTTATATCGATCCGCTGATGCGCGGCGAAGGCCATGAGGGCGTCGACCGGCTGGTCGAAGGCGTCCAGGCGCGGTTTCCGGGCTTCCGCTTCACGCTGATCGGCACGGCCGACGGCTATGACGACAATCTGCGCTTCTCCTGGGGGCTCGGCCCCGTGGACGGCGAGGCGCCGATCAAGGGCACGGATTTCGCCGTCCTGGAACACGGCCGCCTGAAGTTGGTCTACGGTTTCCTTGACCAGGTCCCGGCTGCCGCATGACGGCCCTTGCACCCGCCCGCCCCCTCGGCGATTACTTGCGCGATTGGCGCCGCCGCCGGCGCATGAGCCAGCTCGACCTGGCGCTCGAGGCCGATATCTCGCAACGCCATCTGAGTTTCATCGAAAGCGGGCGGGCGGCTCCCAGCCGGGACATGCTCCTGCATCTCGCGGAGCGACTCGAAGTGCCGCTCCGCGAGCGCAACCCGATGCTGCTCGCTGCCGGTTTTGCGCCGGTCTTTGCCGAGCGCAAGCTCGACGATCCGGCCCTTCAGCCGGCGCGCCGGGCGATCGACATGGTGCTGAAAGGTCATGAGCCGTTCCCGGCGCTCGCGGTCGACCGGCACTGGACATTGGTGGCCGCAAATGCCGCAGTGGCACCTTTGCTTGTTGATGTCGCCGACCGGGCGCTGATCGAGGGGACGGTCAACGTCCTGCGGCTCAGCCTGCATCCGCAGGGCCTTGCGCCTCACATTGCCAATCTCGGCGAATGGCGCAACCACCTGCTTGAACGGCTGCACCAGCAGATTGCCGCGACGGGTGACGGTGTCCTTCAGAAACTGCTGGACGAACTTTCGGGCTATCCGATGCCGAAAGGGGCGTCGAAATCGGCGCCAAAGCATGATTATGCGGGCATCGTCGTGCCGATGGAATTGCGGACGGAGGCAGGGCTTCTGTCCTTCATCTCGACCACGACGGTTTTCGGCACGCCGGTCGACGTGACGCTGTCGGAACTGGCGGTCGAATCCTTCTTTCCCGCCAATGACGAAACGGCCCGGCTTCTGCGCCAGATGGCAGAGGCCGGGCCGTCGAAGAGCGACAGTTAGACAGTCAGGACCGCGTTCGGATCAGAAATCGGTCCACTGGGATTCCGCGGTTGCGGCAGCCGCGGCGCCGCCGAAGGACTTGCTGACGCGCTGTGCAAGGCGGCGGGCCGGCGATTCCTGCGGAGCGGCGTTGCGGCCGGCAGCAACCGGGGCGGAACCATAGGCAGGTCGCTGCATGCCGGAACGCCGGCCGCCTTCGGAGAGCTGGAAGCGGGTCAGCAGATCGCGAAGCTTCGTGCTTTCCGATGCGAGGTTGGCGCCGGCGGCATTGGTTTCCTCGACCATCGCGGCGTTCTGCTGCGTCACCTGGTCCATCTGGTTGACGGCCGAGTTGACCTCTGCGAGGCCGACCGACTGTTCACGGGCCGCGGTGGCAATCGCATTGATATGCTCGTTGATGGTGACGACGTGGCTTTCGATCGTTTTCAGCGCATCGCCGGTCTCGCGGACGAGCTTGACGCCGTTCTGGACCTCGGCCCCAGACTTGCGGATGAGATCCTTGATCTCCTTGGCCGCATTCGCCGAACGCTGGGCCAGCTCGCGGACTTCCTGGGCGACGACCGCGAAACCCTTGCCGGCTTCACCGGCTCGGGCCGCTTCGACGCCGGCATTCAGCGCCAGAAGGTTGGTCTGGAAGGCGATCTCGTCGATCACGCCGATGATGTTGGAGATCTGGCTGGACGACTGCTCGATACGCTGCATGGCATCGACGGCGTTGGCGACGACGGCGCCCGACTGGGCGGCGCTGGAATTTGCCTGCAGGGCGATCGTCTTTGCCTCGTCCGCACGCTTGGAGGAGTTCGAGACGTTGGCGGTGATCTCGTCGAGGGCGGCTGCGGTCTCTTCAAGCGAAGCTGCCTGCTGTTCGGTGCGCTTGGAAAGGTCGTCGGCGCTCTGGCTGACTTCACGCGAACCGCTGTCGATCGACTGGGCGGAGTCGGCGACTTCGGAAAGGGCTGCGCCGAGGCGGGACACGGCGGAGTTCAGGTCTTCGCGCAGGTCTTCGAAATCCGGAGCGAAGGGCTCGTTGAGCTGGAAGGCGAGATCGCCGGAGGCAAGGCGGCGCAGGCCGGCGGCAAGGCCGGAGGTCGCTTGCTGGAGGCGGGCCTGAGCGGAGGCTTCCGCCTCTTCCTGCAGGCGGATACGGTCGGCTTCGGCCTGGGCGCGGGCTTCTTCGGCCTGTTCCTGAAGCAGCCTGTTGGAGATCGCGGCCTGGCGGAAGACTTCTACGGCACCGGCCATCGCCCCGACTTCGTCTCTGCGGCCCGCGAAGGGGATCTCGGTTGCCGTGTCGCCTGCGGCAAGGCCGCTCATCGACGCCGTGATGCGCTGGATGGGTCGGGCGATACCGGACAGCACATAGACCGCCGCGCCAACGATCAGCAGGAAGACGACGCCGAGGATGGTCTCCATCGTGGCGAGCGCGGTGGAATAGGTCGTCTCCGCCTTGGCGGTTTCGAGGGCCGCCTCGTCCGTGTTCGACTTGACCAGCTTGGTAACGGCTTCCATGACCGGCTGGATTGTGACGCGCATCTTTTCCATCTCGACGCGGGCGCGGGCATCGGAAGCCTTGCGGGAGAAGTCCAGCATCTTCTGGCCGTTGAGGACGTATTTGTCGATGCCCGTCTGGGTCTGGTCGATGATCTGCTTTTCCTGATCGCTGGAGATCAGCGGCCTGTAGGTCTGGAGAGCAGCCTTGAGCGAGTCGGACTGCTGGGCGATCAGCTTTTCCGCAGCGTCCATGCCGAAATCCGACGTGGTCGTCAGATGCCCCATATAGGCGACCGTCATTCCGAGAATGGCCGTCTCTATATTCTTCGAGGCCTGCACGCTGGGCATCGAGTTTTGCGAAATCGTGGTGAGGTTTCCAGCGACATTGGAGAGTGAGGAAATGGCTGCCCAGGCGAGAACGGCGACGAGCGTCGCGATCGCGCCGAAGACGGCGATGAGCGAGCTGCGGATGGAGAGACGGGACATGAGGTTCGGCTCCGGATTGGTGAAGCCTCGAATGAGGCAACGCGTTTTCACGCGCAGATCTGATATCTGGCGGTGTGGGAAGAGAACCGGTCTCATACCGGCTCCTGCGCTACACCGGATGGCGGTCGCGCGTTAGCCGGGAGCTTAGGTTCAAACTCTTTAACGACAGATTGAATTTTGATAGTATATAATGACTCTTGACGATTTTCAGCGCAAAAAATTCGAAATTTCGTCTGTGCTATCCGCTTATTTTATAACAATAATATTGAAATCGGATTTTCTCAGTAACAGGCTACCTGTCAATCCGAGATTGCTTGATTTTCCGTTCAAACGAGATGCGAAATCTAGCCCTGTGACAAGCAGGTCGGGCGCAGATCCGATGCACGGAAGAGGCGCTATCTCCGGGTCCGCAGGCCGTCCATCAGCAGGCCGATCAGGCGATGCGACCGCTCACGCCATTCGGGCGATTCCGGGATGGAATAGATGCTCGACAGCGCGTGCAGGAGATCGGTCGTTTCGATGTCGCGGCGGATATATCCTCCATCGCCTGCAGTCTTCAAAAGACTTTCCAGCGCGCCGCGGATGAGGCCCGAGCCCTCGGAAAAAAGGGAGGAGTTGGATGTCATGAGAATGCGCAGGCTGTTGGCCATCCCGCGCTTGGTGGCGATATAGCCGACGAAGCGCCGCATCCATTCCTCGAGCGCCATGTCCGGCGAATGTAGCCTGGCAAGCTCGGTGGCCGCGCTCGCCAGGCCTTCGAGCTCGCGGCGATAGACCACCTCGACGAGATGCTCACGGCTTGGAAAATGGCGGTAAAGCGTGCCGATGCCGACGCCGGCCTGCCGCGCTATATCTTCCAGTGAAGTCTCGACACCCTTTTCCGCAAATGCTGCGGCCGCGACTTCGACTAGCCTGTCGCGGTTGCGGCGGGCATCGGCGCGAAGCTTGGTCGATGCGGGCGATGTCGTCTTCGGCTCGGCCGAGGCCAAAATACTGCTCCAGGCAAATGGGGGCTTGACGAAAATTCGTAAGCCACTAGTTTAAACGGAGGCTCCTCCGGTTATCTGGAGTGCCTTCCACTTCTTAGTCCAGAGGGGGACGGATGTCATGCCGAAATGTGCCGGCGCTTCTCTCGCCGAGCATGATCTAGGGCATCTCAGCCAGTCGGCTAGTCCGTTCCAGACTTTAAAGTTCTCATTCTCGTGACAATGGCAGGAGCTTGATCCATGACACGAACCATCCATCTTTCGCTCGATATCAACGGGAGGCGGTACGACCTCGATGTCGAACCGCGCGTCACCCTGCTCGATGCCCTGCGCGAACATCTGGCGCTGACCGGCACCAAGAAGGGCTGCGACCAGGGCCAGTGCGGCGCCTGCACCTGTCATGTCGACGGCAGCCGTGTGCTTTCCTGTCTGACGCTCGCAGCCCAGGTCGAAGGCCGGCAGATCACCACGATCGAGGGGATCGCCGCCGAAAACGGCGAGCTGCACCCCGTCCAGGCGGCTTTCGTGGAGCATGACGCATTCCAATGCGGCTATTGCACGCCTGGCCAGATCATGTCGGCGGTCGCCTGCATCCGCGAGGGCCATGCGGGATCCGACGAGGAAATCCGCGAATACATGTCCGGCAATCTCTGTCGGTGCGGAGCCTATAACAGCATCGTCGCGGCGGTGCGCGAAGCGGCGGAGATGGCGTGATGAGAGACTTTTCCTATCTCCGAGCCTCCTCGGCCGATGAAGCCCGCCAGGCGGCGCTCCAGGCCGGTTCAGTGCTGCTTGCCGGCGGCACGACGCTGCTCGATCTTGCAAAATGCGGCGTGATGGAACCGGAAACGGTCATCGACATCACCTATCTCTCCGGTCTCGGCGGGATCGAGGTCGATGCGAACGGCGCCAGGATCGGTGCGCTTGCCAAGATGGGCGAGGTTGCCGATCACGCGGGCATCCGCGCCGCTTTCCCGGCGGTTTCGGAATCGCTGTCGCTGGCGGCCTCCGCCCAGCTGCGCAACATGGCGACGATCGGCGGCAACCTGCTGCAGCGGACACGCTGTTCGTATTTCCGCGAACCGGACGTGTTTCCGGCCTGCCACAAGCGCAATCCCGGCTCCGGCTGTTCGGCGATGGGCGGTATCACCCGTAACCACGCCGTCCTCGGTACGAGCGATACCTGCATTGCCAGCTATCCGGGCGATCTCGCCGTCGCGCTCATCGCCTTCGACGCGGTGGTCGAACTCGGCGGGCGGACGGTATCGGTCGATGACTTCTTCCTTCTGCCCGGCAATACGCCGGAGAGGGAAACCGTGCTGAAACGCGGCGAGATGATCACCGCGATCACCGTCCCGGCCTCGGCGGCGGCGAGGAACTCGACCTATCTGAAGGTTCGCGACCGGCAGTCCTATGAGTTTGCGGCGGCGAGCGCCGCGGTCGGCCTCGAATTCGAAGCGGACGGCCGGACGGTGCGGGATCTCCGCGTCGCTCTCGGCGGTGTGGCCACCAAGCCGTGGAGGGCGCGCGCCGTCGAACAGGCGCTGATCGGCACGGTGCTCAGCCCGGAAACCGTCGAGGCAGCCAGCCGGCTCGCCATGGACGGCGCCGTCAGCCACGGCGCCAATCACTACAAGATCGAACTTGCGCCGCGCGTCGTCGCTCGCGCCATCCTGAAAGTTGGAGGTCTCGCATGACCATCATGGAACCCCGCAAACACGGCGATGCCTCCGACGGGACTGTCGGCGGGCGTCAAACGCGCTTCGAAGGCAATCTGAAGGTCACCGGTGGCGCGACCTATGCGCTGGAATATCCGGTCGAAGGCCTTGCCTATGCCATCCTTGTGCAGAGCACCATTCCGGCCGGTAGCGTCGTTTCGGTCGATGCAAAAAAGGCGCTTGCGGCCGCGGGCGTGCTGATGGTGCTGACACCGGATGACGACATGGGTCTCCTGGTTGCCTCCGACTGGGGTGGCAATCGCCCGGAAAACCAGCCGTATTATCCGCTGCCGCGGCAGGTGCAGTACAATGGCCAGTCGATCGCCGCCGTCGTCGCGGAAAGCCGCGAACAGGCGGTCGAGGCGGCAAGGCTGATCTGCATCACCTATGAGAAGGCACCGCATGTCGCAAGCTTCAACGATACGGCGGCCGGCGAAGGCAAGGTGATGGACAATCTCACCTCCGGATGGGGAGATGCCGAGGCCGCACTTGCTGCCGCACCGGTTCAGATCGAAGGCGAATATTCGACGCCGCGCGAATATCACGTCGCCATGGAGCCACATGGCCTCACCGTAAAGTGGGATGGCGACCAGATCACGGTGTGGGAGCCGAGCCAGTGGTCTCACGGCATGGCGCGAAGCTATTCCGAATGGTTCGGCATCCCTTACGAAAATGTCCGCCTGATCTCGCCGTTCATCGGCGGCGGGTTCGGCTCTAAGGGTGCGGCCCTTGCCCATGGCGCGGTGGCCGCTTTCGCAGCAAGGAAGCTCGGGCGGCCGGTCAAACTTGCGCTGACGCGACCGCAGAATTTCACCAACTATGGCGGTCGCGCCGCGACGCGCCAGACGATCAAGATCGGCGCGACGGAAGACGGCGTCCTTCAGGCGATCGTGCATCGCGGGGCGAGTGAGACCTCTACCTACGCGGACTGGCCGGAGCAGACCGGGGCGGCGACGCCGATCCTCTACAGGATCGAGAATTTCTCCTCCCAGCATCGGGTCGTGCCGGTCAATACCGTCACGCCCGGCGCGCTACGCGGTCCGGGCAAGAACCCCAGCGCCTTCGGCATCGAAAGTGCCATGGAGGAACTTGCCTACAAGCTAGGCATGGATCCGCTCGAACTGCGGCTGAAGAACTATGCCGATCGCGATTACCAGTCGGGAAAACCCTGGTCGACCCGCCGGCTGCGCGAAGCCCTGATCGAAGGTGCGGCGGCCTTCGGATGGTCGAAGCGCAGCCATGAACCACGCTCGATGCGCGACGGCAACCAATTGGTCGGCTGGGGCATCGGCTGCGGCACGTTCCCGGTCATACAGGCGCCAAGCGAGGCGATGATCCGCATCCTGCGCAATGGCCGCGTCGAGGTCGTCAGCGGTGCGATCGACATGGGGCAGGGAACCTATACGATCCTTGCCCAAACGGCAGCCGAAGTGTTCGGCATTCCCGTCGATCAGGTCGAGGTCCATCTCGGCGATTCCCGGCTGCCGGGCTCGGCGATTGCCGGCGGCTCGATGCTGGCGGGCTCCATCCTCGGCGCCGTGCACAAGGCAGCGACGGCGGCCCGTGACGAACTGATCGGACTGGCACTCAACGACGAGAAATCGCCGCTGCGCGATACCGGCGCCAATACGCTGACCTTCAGCGGCGGCCGCATCGCCGTGCCCCGTGACCGGGGTCCGTCACTCACCTTGTCGGAGCTGATGGCGGCGCTCGGTCGCGACGAGATCGAGATACGTCGCAACACGCTGCCGGAGGGTGCGACCGTCCAGGAACAACATCAGGCCTGGACGACGATGGCAAAGGTCCAGGGGCCGACCATGGGCGAATATTCCATGCACAGCTGGTGCGCCCATTTCGCCGAAGTACGGGTGGACGAGGATTTTGGGACGGTACGGGTATCCCGGATCGTCTCGGCCTTCGATTGCGGCCGGCTCTACAATCCGCGGCTGGTGGAAAGCCAATGGCGGGGCGGCATCATCATGGGCATCGGCCAGGCTCTCCTCGAGGAAGGTCTCGTCGACCAGCGCAACGGCCGCACCGTCAACAACAATATGGGCGACTACCTCGTGCCGACCAACGCGGACGTGCCGCATATAGAGGTGATCTCGGTCGGCATTCCTGACTACGGCGCCTCGGCGCTGGGCGGCAAGGGTGTCGGCGAAGTCGGGATCGTCGGCGTCGCGCCGGCAATCGCCAACGCGGTCTTCCACGCAACCGGCAAACGCGTCCGCGACCTGCCGATCACGCTCGAAAAGTTGATCTGATCGATCTGGCGCACCCGGTTCCGGCCGGGCGCGCCTATCTTCTCTTCGGCATGTTCGATGCCCCGAGGCTGCCGGCGAAACGTTCGGCCAGACGTTCCTTCCGGAAATGCTCGACCACGAAATCGACAAAAACCCGGGTCTTTGCCGGCAGCAGGGTCTTGCTGGCGTAGTAGATCGATATCGGCCCAATATCCGCATACCAGTCGGGCAGCAGGCGGACGAGCGTGCCGCTCTCCAGATACGATAGGGCATCGGGCATCGCGATCATCGCGACGCCGAGGCCGAGGTCTGCGGCGTGGGCAATGGCGGCCGGGTCGTTGAGCACCATCTTTTCCTTCAGTGCAACCGGTACTTCGTCGCCGCCGGCATTTCGCATCACCCATTGGCGGATACGGCCGGTATTGGAAGAGCGCATATGGATGCCGTCGAGGTTCGCAAGATCCGCCGGATGGGCCGGCATGGGCCTGTCCCTCATGTAGGCCGGTGAAGCGACCAGAACGATATGGGCCGGCGCCAGCACCCGGGCGACCGCGCCGGGCGTCAGTTCAAACCCGCCGCCGATCGCTGCGTCATATCCTTCGGCGATCAGATCGACCTGCCGGTTTTCGAACGCCCAGTCCGGGCGGATCAGCGGGTAGCGCGCCATGAACTCCGGTAGCAGCGGCAGAATATAGTCCGTTCCGAAATGCGGGCTCATGCTGACCTTGAGCATGCCGGCCGGTTCCGCTCCGTCCGAAGAGACCTCAGCGATCGCGGTCTGCAGCGCCTCGACGTGATCGCGGATCTCCGACAGAAAGCGTTCGCCCGCTTCGGTCAGCTTCAGCCTTCGCGTGCTGCGCTGGAAGAGGCGGGTGCCGAGGTTCCTCTCGAGCATCGCGACATTGCGGCTGACGGCCGCGGGCGTCAGCGCCAACCGCCTGGCTGCAGCCGAGAAACCGCCGAGTTCGGCGCTGCGCATGAAGGATTCGAGATTGGCGAGGCTTTCCACGGCGGGTCATTCTCAACGGTTGCTTGAAGATGATTGGCATTATTACCGGCTAATCAAGCGCCAATCCAGAAGCGATATTCCTGTCATCGAAACCACAAGGAGTATCGCACATGTCCATCGGTATCATCGGCGCCGGCAATATCGGCGCAGCCTTCGCCCGCGCTCTTGCCCGCAGCGGCGTGCGTGCCACCATCGCTAACAGCCGCGGCCCGGCCTCGCTCGAAGCACTGACGGCTGAGCTCTCGCCCTGGATTTCCGCCGGCACGATCGAAGAGGCCGCAAGTGCGGACATGGTGCTGATCGCGGTGCCCTGGACGAAGCTGCCGGCGGCCCTTGCCGGCCTGCCGGACTGGAACGGGCGGATCGTCATCGACGCCAACAATCCGATCGAGGCGCCGCTCTACAAACCGGCCGAACTCAACGGCCGTCTTTCCAGCGAGATTGTCGCGGACCTCGTGCCGGGTGCCCGGGTGGTCAAGGCGTTCAATCATCTGTTTGCAAAGCTCGTCGAGGCCGATCCCGCTTCCGAGGGCGGCAAGCGGGTGCTGTTCTATTCGGGTGACGATGCCGCGGCCAAGACGGAAGTCGCCGCCTTGACGGAGAAGCTCGGCTTTTTCAGCATCGATCTCGGCCCGCTTGCTGTCGGGGCCAAGCTGGCGCAGTTCCCGGGAGGCCCGCTGCCGGGATTGAACCTCGTTAATTTCGGCTGATCCTCAGTCGTCCGAATAACGCTCCTCGGACCAGGGATCGCCACGCAGGTGGTAGCCGTTCTTTTCCCAGAAGCCGGCCTGATCCCGATCCAGGAATTCGATCCGGTTGAGCCATTTGGCGCTCTTCCAGAAATAGAGGTGCGGCACCACCAGCCGCACCGGCCCACCGTGCTCCTCGGTGAGCGGCTTGCCTTCCCACTCCGTGACGATGATTGCGTCCGGCGAAGCGAAATCCGAAAGCAGCAGGTTGGTGGTGTAACCGTCATAGCTCGTCAGCATGACGGCGACCGCCTCCTCCTGGGGATCGACGAGATCGAGGAAATCGTGCGTCGAGACGCCTTTCCAGTTGTTGTCGTAACGGGACCAGGTGGTCACGCAATGGATGTCGGAGCGCATCTCGGTCTGGGGCAGGGCCTGGAAAGCCGCCCAGTCCAAGGTTTTCCGGTTGTTGACGAGGCCGCGCACGTCGAGTTTCCAGCGTTCGGTCGAAACCTGCGGCTGCTGGCCGAGATCGAGTACCGGCCAGTTCTTGACCAGATGCTGGCCGGGCGGCAGGCGGTCGGTTTCCGGCCTTGTGATCCGGCCGGTCAGGAACTTGCCTTGCTCTGCCCATTTCCGTTTGGTGAGGGTGAGCTTTGAATCCTCGGGCTGAATGTCGTCGGCCATATCCGGTTCTCCTTGCGTCGCCCGATAATCTGATAAACAAGAAAGGCAATCAATCGTCTGTCTTGGAAATCCTGTTCTCGGAAAATCATGCCCGCCTTCAATCCCCTTATCGAAAAGCTCAGCCCGCCGCCCGTTCCCTCCGTTGCCGCCTGGGGGCGTGCCTATGACGGGTCCAGGGGGCCGCTGATTGACCTGTCGCAGGCGGTGCCCGGTTATCCGGCTCACCCGGAGATGTTGAATCTGCTCGGCGAGATGGCGTCCTCGACCGCCTTTACCGGCTATGGACCCATCGAGGGTGAGGCAGTCCTGCGAACCGCCTATGCGGCGCATGTCTCGGAGGTTTATGGCGCAGGCATCGGGCTCGGGAACATCCACATCACGTCTGGCTGCAACCAGGCCTTCGTCTGCGCTGCGATGACGGTGGCCGGCCCCGGCAATACGGTGCTGATGACCGAGCCCTTCTATTTCAACCACGAAACGACGCTGGCGATGATGGGCGTCAAGACCGCGTTCATTGCCTGCGATGCGGCGAACGGTTTCCTGCCGGATCTTGTCGGGCTCGAAGCTGCGATCACCGGCGAGGTGCGGGCGCTGGCGCTCGTTTCGCCCAACAATCCGACCGGGGCGATCTATCCGCCGTCGCTGCTCGACGCGATCTTCAGGCTCTGCCGGAACAAGGGCATCTGGCTGATCCTCGACGAGACCTATCGCGACTTTCTGCCGGCCGCGGACCAGGCGCCGCACACGCTGTTCAGCCTCGACGGCTGGGAAGACACGCTGATCAGCCTCTACAGTTTTTCGAAATCCTTCTGCATCCCCGGCCACCGGCTCGGGGCGATCACCGCCGGGCCGGTCGCGGTCGAACAGATTGCCAAGATCATGGACAACCTGCAGATCTGCGCGCCGAGGGCGGCCCAGGCTGCCGTCGCCAAGGCTCTGCCGCTTCTCGCCGACTGGCGCGAGGAGAACCGGCAGGAGATCGGCCGCCGCGCCGATGCCCTAAAGGCGGTGATGCGCTCCGTCAATGACTGGAAGCTCGATGCGATAGGCGCCTATTTCGCCTTCGTGCGGCACCCCTTCCCGGGCAAAAGCTCGGCCGAAGTGGCGGAAAAGCTCGCCAGGCAGGCCGGCATCATTTGCATTCCCGGCGCCTATTTCGGCGACAGCCAGCAGGATTATCTGCGCTTCGCCTTTGCCAATGCAGACGTTCCGACGATCGGGCTGCTGCAGGAACGTTTGCAGAACTTTTCCCTATCGTGACGACTGGCGGCCGTATATAAGCGGAGCATGGTTCAAAGAGCAGGCAGCGCCGATCTTCCGCTTCACGGCGGCCGGGTTCCCCGGTGGCTCGGCGAGCGCATGACCAAGCTCGGCGCGGTGATCACCGAGGCGATCGTCATGGAATACGGCCGCGACGAACTGCTGCGGCGGCTGGCGCATCCCTTCTGGTTCCAGTCCTTCGGCTGCGTCATGGGCATGGACTGGCATTCCTCCGGCATCACCACCAGCGTCCTCGGCGCGCTCAAGCGCGGGCTGACGCCGATGGCCGGCGAACTCGGCATCCATGTCTGCGGAGGCCGCGGCCAGAGCTCCCGCAAGACGCCGGACGAATTGATCGCCGTCGGCAACCGCGTCGGCATCGACGGCAGCAACCTTGCGACGACCAGCCGTCTGGTCGCCAAGGTGGACAGCGCCGCGGTGCAGGACGGTTTCGATCTTTACCTGCACGGTTTCATCGTAACCGACGACGGAAAATGGGTGGTGGTGCAGCAGGGCATGAACGGCGACAAGCGCCAGGCGCGGCGTTACCACTGGATTTCCGAGGGGCTGAAAAGCTTCGTCGATTCCCCGCATGCGGCGATCGAGGGCCGACAGCAGGGCGAGATTGTCAACCTCGCCGACCACCGCGCCGAGGCCTCCCGCAAAGGCCAGCTCGATCTGCTCGCGACGCTCGGGCCGGACCGTATCGTCCGCGAGGTGATCGCCATCGAGCCGGCTCGCAAGACGAAGGAAACGGCGCAGCCGATGCTGCCGCACCTGATCATGCCGGCTCATCACGATGTCCGCGAGGAGGACGTCAACATGAGGCGGCTGCATGGGACGCTGGCGGCGGCGGCCGATCGCGGGCCTGAAGATTTCGAGAACCTGCTGCTGATGCCGGGTGTCGGGGCGCGGACGGTCAAGGCGCTCGCCATGGTCGCCGAGGTGGTGCATGGCGCGCCCTGCCGGTTTTCCGATCCGGCGCGCTTCTCGCTCGCCCATGGCGGCAAGGACCGGCATCCGTTTCCGGTTCCGCTGAAGGTCTATGACGAAACGATCAAGGTGATGAAGTCGGCGGTCGGCAAGGCGCGGCTTGGCCGCGAAGAGGAGCTGCAGGCGCTGAAGCGGCTCGACGACCAGGCCCGGCAGATGGAACGGTATGTGACAGGCCCGGACCTCAAGGAGATCGTCGCCGGCGAATTCCGCCAGTCGCACGAATGGGGCGGCCGCAGCGTCTTCGGCTGGGAGCCTCCGGCGGAGGAGGCCGCCAATTTTCCGGGATCAGCCGATTACTTGAAGGGATCGTAACCGGGCTTCTTGTAGATGAGCTCAGGCTGTCCCTGGATATCTGGCACATAGACCTTGTCCGTCCAGTCGTCCTTGGCGACATCCTGGATGGCGACGGATATCGAGCTTTCGGTAGAACCGAGGGCGGACATCAGCGCCTTCGTCACTTCTGCCGTCAGCGCCTGCTTCTGCTCTTCGGAGCGTCCCTCGAACATTTTTACGATTACGTGGGGCATGTTGCGCTCCTTCGATATGCAGCTCTCAAACCAACCGGAAGCGAGCATAGACCGTCCCGCTCCTGGAGATCAATCGTGACTCCGCTCATGCCAACGGGGTCGTCGCGCGGTCCTTGCTGGTAGATGCGATGCGGCCGGCGAGGCTGGCGATACGCTCCATGGCGGTCGCGATCACATCTTCCGGCATGGTTAGCGAGATTCGCAAGAAGCCGGCGGCCTGGTCGCCGAAGGAGGTGCCGGGCATGACGGCGACTTTTTCCTCACGCAGCAGTTCCCAGGCGAATTCCTCGCCGTTCAGGCCGGTTGCGGTCACATCGAGCAGGATGAACATGCCCCCTTCCGGCGGCATCGGCTTGACGAGATTGCTGCCGGCAAAGGCCTTTTCGACGATCGTGGCGCGGCGGCGATAGTTTTCCCGCATCACGTCGGCGGTGTCGAAATGCTGCGACAGCGCCATCGCGGTCATGTCGGAGATGAAGGGCTGCACGCCGAAGAGCATGGTCTCGGACACCGGCAGCAGTCTTTCACAGAACTCCTCCGGGCCGGCGGCCCAGCCGCTGCGGAAGCCCGGCGCTGCATGCGACTTGGAGATGGACGACACGACGATGGTGCGTTCGGCCAGTGCCGGAATATCGAAGGGGGAGGCAAAGGGCGTGCCTTCGAAGATCAACTGCTCATAGACCTCGTCCGAAACGATCCAGAGGTCATGCTTGCGGCAGACCTCGCCGATGGCGGCGATCTCGGTGGCGGTCAGCACCGCGCCGGTCGGGTTGTGCGGCGTGTTGAGGAGGAGGACTCGGGCCTCCGGCGTGATTGCCCGTTCGAGGTCCTCGGCCTGCAGGTGGAATTTCTTTTCCGGACGCAGCGGTACGGGGATCATATGCGCGCCGGTGGAGGCTATGACGCCTTCGTAGGTCGCATAGAGCGGATCGCCGACGAGCACGCCGTCGCCGGCTTCGACAAGGCCGGTCATGACGCCGTAGAGCGCGGTCTGGGTGCCGGGGAAGCAGAGGAAATTGCGCTCTGAGACACCTGGCCGACGCTTCGAATATTTCTCGACCAGCGCCTTCAGCACCGGCGGCTCGCCGCGGCCGTTGGAATAGCGGGTGCGGCCGGCATACATGGCGCGCGCCGCCTCGTCGAGCAGAGCCTTGTCCGGCTTGACGTCCGGTTCGCCGATGGTGAGTTCGATAATCTCCTCGCCCGATGCCTGCATGCGGCGGGCGGTCAGGTGGAGTGCCCAGCGGCCGGAGCCGAGATGGGCGAGGCGGTCGGTGATCGAGGCATAACGCATCGGTGGTTCCTTTTCTTATCGTTGTTCGGCCGAAAGCTCGCCGGGCTGCAGGCGCAGCAGTGCTTCCACGGAGATCAGGGCATTTTCTGCGAGTTCGTGTTCCGCAAAGGTGTCGGCAGCCAGCGTTCCCTCCAGCCAGAGGCCGTCGACGAGCGCGTTGACCCCGATCGCATAGGTGCGGCATTGGGCAGGGCTCAGAGCCCGCTTCTCCTCGACGAAGAAGGCGGTCAGCAGCGTCTCCAGAGCTTCAAGGAAAGAGAGATAGTTTTCGCGGTGGATGGCTGCGAAGCTCTGGTCGATCTGGATATGGCTGATGAATGCGGCCCAGAGCGACAGCGTGCGCGGATCGGTCACCGGCGGCGTCACATTGGCGACGATGAAGCGGCGCAGCCGCGAGCGGGCCGTCTCGCCCTCGATCGCGGCAGCAACCGCCGCTTCGGTCATGCCGGCCATCACCTTGCGGTAGGCCGCCTGCAGCATCTGGTCCTTGCTGCTGAAATAGTGGCGGATCAACCCGCCGGTGACGCCGGCGCGCATGGCGATCTGGCGTACCGTCGCGCCCTGGATGCCGAATTCGGCGATGCAATCGAGCGTCGCGGCAATCAGGTCCTCGCGCCGCTCGGCCTCGCTTGCCCTGTGGTAGGTGCGGCGGTTCACGGGTCATCTCCTGAGGAACGGGCATGCCGTTCTCGCACGGCGTTACGGCTTATTATACGCTCGAATAATTCGCGCAAGCAAATTCCTTCGACCGCGCCTTGTCGCCCGATCAGCGCCTACCGCCGGCGAGCCGGACGGCTTCCGGCCGGCCGCGCAGGATCAGCATGCAGGCGGCCCCGAAGATCGGTCCCACCGCCAGCAACACGAACGTCCAGCGCCAGCCGCCCAGCCGCGCGGCCAGATGCGGCATCAGCCAGATCATGAAAATGGTGAGCGCAAAACCCATGCCCATCTGCAGCGACAACGCCGTGCCAATGTAATTGCGGTCGGCAAGTTCGGTGACTGCGGCGGAGAATTGCGCGGAATCTCCGATGACCGAAATGCCCCAGACGATCACCACCAGCGCCAGCAGCCAGAAGGGCCCGTCGAAGACGAAGCCGATGGTCAGCGCGCAGGTTCCGGAGACGATCATCATGCCGGCGGTGGTGGCGGTGCGGCCGAAACGATCCGAGAGCACGCCGCCGGCGAAACAACCGAACACGCCCGAGGCGACCGCGATGAAGGTGAGCAGCGAGGCCTCGCTGCTGATGCCGGTGCCGCCCTTGTCGAGTGCTGCGGTCAGGTAGGCGAGCAGCCAGGCCCACATGGCATAAAGTTCCCACATGTGGCCGAGATAACCGCCGTTGACGAGCAGCAGGTTGCGGTCCTTCAGCACCCGCCCGATCTGGCGCGGATCGAACAGAGCCTTGCCGAACGGGTATGGGCCTTCGCGGGTGAAGGCGAGGAGAACGATGGCGCCGACCAGCGTCGCACCGCTCGATAAGAGGACGACGTTGTGCCAGTCGACCGCCGACGACATGCCGCGGAAGAGGTGCGGCAGCGACGAGCCGGCGGTAATCGCGCCGATGACGCCGGCCAGCGCCAAGCCACGTCCGGAGATGAACCAGGTGGAGACGAGTTTCAATGCCGGCGGATAGACGCCGGCCAGCGCGAAGCCTGTAACCATGCGGCAGAGGATGGCGCCGGCCGGGCCTGGTTCCAGAGCCAAGGCGGCATTGGAGAGCGCGGCAAGCAGGGCGGAAGCCGCCATCAGCCGGTTCATGCGGATGAGATCGGGCAGATTGAACAGGCTTGCCGTCAGTGCGCCGATCACGAAGCCGATCTGCACGCCGTTGGTCAGCCAGGCGGCCGCACTTTCCGACAGTGGCCAGGCGCGCTTGAGCTCCGGCGCGATCGCATTTGCCGAAAACCAGCAGGAGAAGGAAAGCACGACGGCAAGGCACAGCAAAGCCAGCATCGACCAGCGGCCTTCGGCCGGCGTTTCCAGGGTCGTCGCGGCACTCATCAGTTTATCCCATGCTGCGATATGTGGCGGCGATATGCCGGTCCGGCAGGCGCTGCGTTCCGAACAGTTTTTCACGGAAGGTGCCTTCGCGATAGCCGGTCTTGTAGAGGCCGCGTTCCTGCAGGATCGGGATCACCAGCTCGATGATATCGTCAAAACATTCCGGCACAACGGTGCGCGACAGGTTGAAGCCGTCGACGCCGGCCTGATCCATCCAGGCGACGAGGTTATCGGCGATCTGCTCGGCGGAGCCGATCATCGGCGCCTGGCGGCTGCCGAGCACCATCTGTTCGAGCAGCTTGCGCTTGGTCCATTGCGGCCCGGCGGTGCGGGTCATCGCCTCGACGTTCGAGACGATCGCCGAGCTCTTGCCGGTCTCGATCGGCTCGTCGAGATCGTATCTTGCAAAGTCGATGCCGAGCGAGCCGGCCGCATGTACGAGAGCACCTTCGGAGCTCGCATAGGCGCGATAATCCTCGAATTTTTCGCGGGCCTCCTTTTCGGTGCGGGCGGTGACGATCGTGGCACCGACGAAGACTTTGACGTCCTCGGCGCTGCGGCCGTATTCGACCGCGCGGGCTCTGATGTTGTCGACGATACCCTTGACGCCTTCGATCTTCTGGCCGTTGACGAAGACGCACTCGGCATGGGTGGCGGCGAACTGCCGGCCGCGGGTCGAGGAACCGGCCTGGTAGAGGACCGGGGTGCGCTGCGGCGAGGGTTCGCAGAGATGGATCGCCTCGATGCCGTATTGCTTGCCGCGGTGATGGACCTTGTGGACCTTGGCCGGCTCGGCATAGACGTGGTTCGCCCGGTCGAAGACCACGGCGTCGTCCTCCCAGCTTCCTTCCCAGAGCCGGTACATGATCTCCATGTATTCGTCGGCGAGGTCGTAGCGGTCGTCATGGGCGGCGACACCCTCTAGCCCGATCGCCTTGGCCGCGCTGTCGAGATAACCCGTGACGATGTTCCAGCCGATCCGGCCACCCGTCAGGTGATCGAGGGTGGACATCCGGCGGGCGAAAACGAACGGCGGCTCATAGGTGAGGTTGGCTGTGATGCCGAAAGACAGGTGTTCGGTGACGGCGGCCATGGCTGGCACCAGCAGCAGCGGATCGTTGACCGGTACCTGCACCGCGCCCCTCAGGGCCGCCGCGTTGCTGCCGCCGAAGACGTCGTTGACGCCGAGCACGTCAGCGAGGAATATGCCGTCGAACAGGCCGGCCTCCAGCCTCTTCGCATAGTCCGTCCAGTAACGGAGCTGCGCATAGCGGTGCGACTGGTCGCGCGGATGCGCCCAAAGACCCTGCTGGATATGGCCGACGCAGTTCATGTCGAAGGCGTTGAAACGGATTTCGCGCGTCACCGTCGTTCCCCTGAATTCCTCGTTGCGAACGAGCGTTGTCTCTTATAGGATCTATCTGTCTACTATAGAAGACGATCATTGAAAGGCAAGCCGCTTGCAGCAGACGGACAATGACCCGGTCCAGGCGATCGCCATCCGGCTGAAGATCGAGCGGGAGGCGCGGGGCTGGTCGCTCGCCGAGCTTGCGGAGCGCTCGGGCGTATCCAAGGCGATGATCAGCAAGATCGAGCGCAGCGAGGCGAGCCCGACGGCGACCGTGCTCGGCCGGCTTTCGGGCGCCTTCGGCCTGCCGCTTTCGGTTCTGCTGGCGCTCGCCGAGCGGGCGCAGGAGCGTGTCGCCCTGCAGGCGGAACAGCCGGTCTGGACCGATCCGGAAACCGGTTATATCCGCCGCGCCGTCTCTCCGCCGAATTCCATGCTGGAGCTTCTGGACGTGTCGCTACCTCCTGGCGTTCGGGTGCCCTATCCGGCTTCGGCCTTCGCCTTCCAGCACCAGCAGATCTGGGTCCTGTCCGGCCGGCTCGATTTCCAGGAAGGGGCGGTGATGCATCACCTCTCCGAAGGCGATTGCCTTCTGCTCGGCCCGCCAGCCGATTGCGTCTTCTTCAATCCGGGCAAGGAACCGACGCGTTACGTGGTGGCGCTGACGCGGCGTTAGGCGCCGAGCCAGAATTTGATGATCATGCCCACGCTGCCGACCGCGGCGACGCCGGCCACCCAGAGACCGACGAACCAGGCGAGCCGCCTGAAGGTTTCGCCGCCGGCCATCAGTGATAGCCCTCATGCGGATCGATCTTGCCGCGGAATACCCAATAGGCATAGCTCGTATAGGCAAGGATCAAAGGCACCAGGATCAGTGCGCCGACCAGCAGGAAGCTCAGGCTTTCGTCGGGTGCCGCGGCGTCCCAGATCGTCACGGATGTGGGCACGATATAGGGATAGAAGCTGATGCCGATGCCGGCGTAACCGAGCACGAAAAGCCCGAGGGCTGCAAGGAACGGCCGGCTGTCGCGGTTGTTCTTGAGGCCCGTGAGCAGAAGCCAGAAACAACCGAGGACCAGCAGGGGCACGATGACGCTGAAGGTCGCGGTCGGCCAGGAGAACCAGCGCTGCAGATAGAGCGGTTCGAGGAACGGCGTCCAGAGGCTGAATATACCCATCGCGGCGAGCGTCGCGAGGGCGGCGATATAGGAAAGGCTGCGGGCCTTGTCGCGGAGGTCGCCCATCGTCTTCATCACCAGCCAGGTCGAGCCGAGCAGCGCGTAACCGATCACCACGGCGAGGCCGGTGGCGACCGAGAACGGGGTCAGCCAGTCCCACCAGCCGCCGGCATAGGCGCGGTTTTCGACCGGAATGCCCTGTACGAGTGCGCCGAGCGCGATGCCCTGCGCGAGCGCCGCCACGACCGAACCGCCGCAAAAGGCCCAGTTCCAGAGATATTGCGCCCGGCCGGTGCGCCAGCGGTATTCGAAGGCAACGCCGCGAAAGATCAGCCCGATCAGCATGGCGATGATAGGTGCGTAGAGTGCCGGCAGGATCGTCGCATAGGCGAGCGGAAAGACCGCCATCAGACCGCCGCCGCCGAGCACGAGCCAGGTCTCATTGCCGTCCCAGACCGGCGCGACGCTGTTCATCATCACGTCGCGATGGCGCTTTTCCGGAAACAGCGGGAAGAGGATGCCGACGCCGAGGTCGAAGCCGTCGAGGATGACATAGGCGAGCACCGCAAAGGCGATGATGGCCGCCCAGATGAAGGGAAGGTCAATGACCATGACGGGCTCCTGCCTGAAGTGCCGGGGTTTGCGGGCCGGGCGTGATGCCGGCAGTGCGGATCGGGCCGCCGTCGAGATCATCGCTCGGATCGCGCGGCAGGCGGGACATCAGCCGCAGGATGTAGAAGGTGCCGGCGCCGAAGACGAGGAAATAGACGATGATGAAGGCGACCAGCGAAGAGCCGACGGCGGCGGCTGCAATCGGCGAGACGGAATCGGCGGTCAGCAGGTGGCCGTAGACCGTGTAGGGCTGGCGGCCGACCTCGGTGGTGACCCAGCCGGCGAGCACGGCGACGAAACCGGCTGGCCCCATGACCATCGCGGCCCGGTGCAGCCATTCGGAAGTGTAGAGGCGGCCCTTCCACCGACAGTACAGGCTCCAGAGGCCGAGGCCGAGCATGGCGAAGCCGAGGCCAACCATGATGCGGAAGGACCAAAAGACGATCGGGACCGGAGGCTGCAATTCGCGCGGCACGGTGTCGAGACCGTTGAGCGGCGCATCCAGGCTGTGTTTGAGGATGAGGCTCGAAAGCTTGGGGATTTCGATCGCGTAGTCGATCCGTTGCTCGGCCTGGTTCGGCAGGCCGAAGAGGATCAATGGCGCGCCGTCCGGGTGGCTCTGGTAATGGCCTTCCATCGCCATGACCTTGACCGGCTGGTATTCCAGCGTGTTGAGGCCGTGCTGGTCGCCGGCGAAGATCTGGATCGGCGCAACCAGTGTCAGCATCCACATCGCCATCGAGAACATCGTGCCAGCCCGCAAGGGGGCGGTGCGGCGCAGAAGATGAAGCCCGCCCACGGCGCCGACGACCAGAGCGGTCGTCAGGTAGGCAGCGAGCACCATGTGGACGAGGCGATAGGGGAAGGACGGGTTGAAGATGACGGCCCACCAGTCGGCGGGGATGAACTGCCCCTTGTCGTTCATCGCAAAACCCTGCGGCGTCTGCATCCAGGAGTTGGCGGACAATATCCATGTCGCCGAAATCAGCGTGCCGACCGCGACCATCAGCGTCGCGAAGAAATGCAGGCCGGGGCCGACGCGGTTGCGGCCGAACAGCATGATGCCGAGGAACCCGGCCTCCAGAAAGAAGGCCGACAGCACTTCGTAACCCATCAGCGGGCCGATGATCGGGCCGACCTTGTCGGAGAACACGCTCCAGTTCGTGCCGAACTGGTAGGACATGACGATGCCGGAGACCACGCCCATGCCGAAGGCGAGCGCAAAAATCGTCTTCCAGAAGTCGAAAAGCTCCAGATAGACAGCCTGTTTTTTCCACAGCCACAAGCCTTCCAGCACGGCGAGATAGCTGGCCAATCCGATCGAAAAAGCCGGAAAGATGATGTGGAAGGAAACCGTGAAAGCGAATTGCATCCGCGCCAGCAGCGTCGCGTCGAAGGCCTCGAACATGGCGTTATCCCTTTTCTGGCGGCGGCCAAAAGTCCGTCCGTGCTGATGGGATGACAATCGGCGGAGGTCGTCAAGAGATCAATATGCGCCAACGCCGCGTGCCCGAATGCCGCAGCCCTGCGTTGAACCGCCGCATATGGTAAAAAGGCGCTTCCCGTGAGGGAAGCGCCTAGTTGGGGAGGGTACTTATGACGCTGTCGGTCGCTTGGAGGTCATGCGCCCGACCCGTCTTGAACACATGATCGTGAGTTTTGTTCCCCTCTCGCTTTCATTCTCGTGTTTCAAAACGGGACAGCCGGTCGCGGAGTGGAACCTAAACCATGCCCCAAGGTTGTCCGATGCCCCGGCGGTGATATGATCGCTCGGGGCTGGCATAACGAACCAAGGGCAACGGCAGATGCCGTAGCACCGTCTCGGGAGGATGATATGTCCGGTCAAAGCCCAACCTTTATCGATCGCGAGGATGCCGGAAGGCAATTGGCGGAAGCCATGCAGGCGGCGCCGCTTCCTGATGCCGTGATCCTCGCCTTGCCGCGCGGCGGGGTTCCCGTTGCCTTCGAGGTGGCGCAACGTCTGGGGCTGCCGCTTGATCTCCTCATCGTTCGCAAGATCGGCGCGCCCGGTCATCCGGAATATGGCATCGGCGCTGTCGTCGACGGCCGCGAGCCGCATATCGTCGTCAACGAGGAGGCTGCGCGCCATTTCCACGTGCCGCCCGGTTATCTTGCTGCGGAACGCGAGCATCAGCTCGCCGAAATCGAGCGCCGCCACCGGATGTATTTCGGCGAGGACGAGCCGAGCGAGCATGACCACACGGGCCGCGACATCATTCTCGTCGACGACGGCATTGCCAACGGCGTCTCGATCCGCGCCGGCATTCATGCCTTGAAGGACATGGGTGTCGCATCGATCCGGATCGCCGTGCCCGTCGCGCCCCGCCGATTGCTGGAAGCGCTGCAGGAAGAGGTGGATGATATCGTCTGCCTGTCTGCGCCGGACCGCATGGAAGCGGTCAGCCTGCACTACGGCGACTTCACGGAGACGACGGACCAGGACGTGGTGCGTCTTCTGAAGGAGGCCCGGCGGCTCAGCCGGACCCTGTCCCACTGAGGATCAAAGCTCGACCGTCACCAGGAGCGGCAGATGGTCGGAGGCCTGGCGGGAAAGCGGCGTCGAAACGACCTCAGTCGCGACCGGGGTGATTTCGCTGGAGACGAAGACGTGGTCGATCCTCAGAAGCGGAAACCGCGATGGGAAGGTGGCCCTGGGCTTCGTCCCGCTCAGGAGCGGCGCATCCGCCATCTGGCGGGCGACGGCCTTGTAGGTTCCGGTCACGGGAATGGCGTTGAAATCGCCGATCAGGATCTTCGGCTGGTCCTGGCATTCCGGGCTACCCATCCAGGAGGCCCCGAGAATCTCGCCGATCTGGCGCATCCGGTCGCCGCCCAGCAGGCCGAGATGAGTGTTGAAGACCTGCAGCTTGTGCTCGCCGACCTCTATTTCCACCCAGACCGCACCGCGCTGCTCGCCATGCGAGGGCAGGCCGGCACCCTTGATCATCCTTGCCGGCAAGGCCGTCAGGATAGCGTCGCCGTAACGCTCTTCGGCAACGTTGAGCGCCGCGTGGAAGTGGAATTCCATCTGTAGCAACGAGGCGATCGTATGCGCCTGGTCGATGCCGCCGGTGCGGCTTCGGCCGACATCCAATTCCTGCAATCCGATGATATCCGGTTCCAGGGCGGCAATGACCTCGGCCACCCGGGCGGGGTCGAGCCGGCGATCGGTACCGATGCAGCTATGCACATTGTAGCTCAGGATTTTCAGGCGATGCCTTGCGGGGGTGAGGCGGGCCGTGGAGGGCGATGGTGCTGTCTGATCCGTCATGGCGCTGGGAACACCTTGGCCTCGGTTTCGTTCCCGTCCTTATACAGCCGTTTACGTGAGGGACCATGATCGCCAGACGCCATCTGCTCAAGCTTCTGATCGGCGCCGCGATCTGTCTCGCAGGCTTCCTCGTTTATCGCAGTCTCGGTCGCTACTCGCTCGACGAGATCGAGGAATCCGTTCAGTCGATCGCCGGGTTCCGGCTGGCGAGCGCCTTCTTTTTCGTCATCCTTTCCTATCTCTGCCTTGGCGGGTTCGATGCGCTCGCCGTGCGTTATGCCGGCAAACCTCTTCTCCTGCGCCAGACCTCGCTCGCCTCCTTCACGGCACTGTCGATCGGCCACAATGTCGGGCTTGCGGCGCTCAGTAGTGGCGCCGTGCGCTACCGGTTCTACACACGCTGGGGTCTGACCGGCGAGGATATCGCCAAGGTCATCGTGTTCTGCGGCGTGACCGTCGGCCTTGGTCTTGGAACGCTCGCCGGACTGGCGCTCATCTTCCAACAGGGCGATGCGGCGAATCTGCTCGGCCTCGACGGGACGGCACGGCTCATGGTTGGCCTTCTCTGCCTCGCCGGGCCGGCGGCCTATCTGCTGATCTGTGCCTTCGTGCGCCGCCCGCTTGTCCTGCGCAACTGGCGTTTCGAGCCGCCGGCGATGCCGCTTGCGCTCGGCCAGATCGTCATCGGCACGCTGAATTTCGCCTGCGTCACGGCTTCCATCCAGCAGCTTCTGGCAAGCTTTACCGATGCCGGCTACCTGGCCGTGGCCAGCGCCTATGTCACCGCCAACATCGCCTCGCTGATCAGCCACGTGCCGGGCGGGCTCGGCGTGCTGGAGGCGACCATGCTCGGGATATTGCCGACATCCGCGTCGATCGGCGCGCTGATCGCCTTCCGCGTGCTCTATTTTTTCGTGCCGCTCACGGTCGGGGTGCCGACGTTTCTCGTCGCCGAGGCTTATTATCGTCATCGAGGCGGCAAGTTCCTAGAGCAGACGGTGATGTGACAGGCGGGCGAAAAGCCGCCTGAAACCAGACTTGATTTCCGGAATCGGCCAGAAGGGCTGTTTCGGGTCGATGATCCCCGTGCCGACCAGAGATTCCGTTTCGCCTTTGTCCTTATCGACGTCGTAGCTTCGCAGGCCGCGCGGCTTGACGTTCAGCCGGTCGACGGCCGCCAGAATGGAGCCGGTTTCCGCGATGATCCGCGCAACTTCCGCCGGTTGGGCATCGAGATGTTCGGCGATCAGCTCGTTGCGGAGCGCGGCGATCGCTTGCCGGCCGGCCGGGTCCGCGGTCTCGATCGCAAGGTCGGCCTCGGTGTCCAGACCTTCGGAGCGGTTGTTGAGATTGGAAGAGCCGACCCGTACGAACTGGTCGTCGACGATGATCAGTTTGGAATGAACGATGATCTCCTGCTCGCCACCGTGGCCGTCGGAAACCGCGGCAAAGAAAACCCGCAGGCGACCGTAACGATCCGCGCGCTTGAGGCGACGGATCAGCCGGTTGCGATTGTGGCCCATCATCAGCTTTTCCAGGAAGCCATGGGATTCACGCGTGACGATCACGAGGATCTCCGGGCCGTCGGCCTTCCTCAGCCGTTTGGCGAGCGTTCGCGCCACGCCGAAGGAGGCGAGATACTGCGTCTCGATATAGAGATGGTGTCTGGCTGCCTTCAGCGCGTCGTGGGTCAGCCGGATGGCCTCGCGGTGGCCGCGATGGCCCCTCCATTTCCACGCCTCGGTGAGCGCCAAGCCGGTGTTGCAGCCGATCAGCGCCGGTTCCAGGTCTGCCGGCCAGGGATTTGTGGCCGGCATATCGAGGGGGGAAAGGACCTGGCGTGTCGCCTTTTTCCACCGACGGCGTGCGACGTCGCCGATCAGCTTGGCCGTTTCGCCGGTCACGATCGTCTGTATGTCGTGAACGGGACCGTAGGCCGTTCCGTCCGGCGCCCGGCGCAGCGGGTTGTCGATCGCATGGGCGCGGTCGTCCCAGCGGCGGGCGGTCAGGTCGATGCCGCCGAGGAAGGCGGTACGATCGTCGATCGCGACGATTTTCTGATGATGGCTGGCGCGCAGCGGATGGTCGAAATCGAAATGCAGGAAGATCCGCGGATGGTCTTTCCAATCCATCTTGCCGAACATCTTGAGGCTCTTGCCGGAATAAACAGGTCCCATGCCCCAGACGAGGATGCGGATTTCAAGCGAGGGCTTTTCCTCGACCATCTTGCGCAGCAGGGCACCGATCGTTTCCCCGTCGGGGTCGCGCGGACGAAGGACGATGTCCGGATCGAAATCCCAGCCGACGATGAAGATCGAACGTTCCGCCAGCCTCAATACCTGATCTAGCCGACGAAAATAGTCGTCGCCATCGATCAGGAAGGCGAGCTTTTCGGCCTGCGCTCTGCGCCAGGCATTCCGGCCGGGCCGGATGATGGGTTCGAATGAAAATCCTGCATCCCGGGTCGGGATCGATTGCCTTGCTATATCCACCGCGCCACCTCATCTTGGAATGGCACATGAACGCGCGGATTTTGTCCTTTGTTCCAAGGCTATATTCCCCACATAGCCGGATGGATTGAAAGGTGAGGGCGTTACTCGATAACCGTTTGCTGAGGCGGGTTGGGTGCAATGAAATTGTTGTCGCCGTCTCTGAAGACTTCCATTGCGACAATGAGCCCGAGAAGGATGAGAGCTGCGGCACCCAGCAGCTTCCCGAGGCCGCCCGTCATGGGCTTCTGTCGGCTCTCGTCCTGCGCTTGCCTGGGCTCTGCACGTGTATGGCCATGGATGTTCATGATCGATCTACCGGCGCTGTCGCTCCGGTACCTCTTCAACTGGATGCCAGATTGCCGGACGGCACATAGACTGGCGGATTGGGATTCTCGTCGGGATTGGGCAACGGCGTCTCATCCGGCAGCCGATCCGGTTCCGGTTCGCCGATCGGTGAGGCCGGCGTCCAGTTGGGCGCCGGCGTAGGCGGGCGTTCACCGGGTTCGCGAGGATCGGGTATCATGGAAAACTCCCTGTTACTCATCTCACAACCGCCCGGCATGGCGATTGTTCCTCGCAAATTGGCCCTAAGGGTTCGTGGCGCCGGTGCTGGTCGGGTCTGTTCCCGGAGCCGGAGCCGGCGTCTGCGCCCTATCGCTTGTCGCAGGAGGTGCCGGAGCCTGTGCCGTATCATCCGACCTGCCAGTGAAATAATAACCCACGGCCATCAGGAGGAGCACTATGGTAATCCCTCCAACGATGGAATTTGCCCTCATCTCGCGTGACATGACTTCGCCTCTATGGCTGGTGATTTTATTACTGGACAATTCGCAAAGGGCGGCAATGTTCCAGGCATCGAGGCGAAGAGGAACTTCGCCTGGCTTCAGGGGTTGAATCAGGCTGTCCTGCATTCCCAAAAGCAATCGATTTGGGCAACCAGTTGGGAGGAGAAGCGAATGACCCATGCCCGAGACAATTTCCTCGCGTGGCTGCGTGCCGCGCATGCCATGGAGGAACAGGCGATCACGACCCTTGCCGCCCAGTCCCGGCGGATCGAGAGTTATCCCGACCTCAAGACCCGTATCGAACAGCACCTGCACGAGACGGAGGAACACGCCCAGGCGCTGAAGATGCTCCTCGATCATTTTTCGGCAACCGGCGGCGTATCGGCGATCAAGGACATGGCCGCCAAGCTCGCGGCCAAGGCGCAGGGCGTCGGCGGCATGTTGACCAGTGACGAGGTCGTCAAGGGAGCAATGGCAAGCTATGCCTTCGAGCACATGGAAATCGCCAGTTACCGGGTCCTGATTGCAGCGGCCGACGAGCTGGATGAAATGGAGGCGAAGGCGGTTTTCGAACGCATCCTTGGCGAAGAGATCGCAATGGCCAACTGGCTGGAAGCCAATCTCGACGCTATCACCCGCGTATTCCTGATGCGGGACGAACGGGACCTGATGGCCAAGAGATAGATGGAGGGTGGCCAGCCGATACGATGGCGGCTGGCGCCAAACGTCAGGTTCTCAAGTGTGCATCCGCATCGAGATGGATCTGCAGATCCCGTGGATCGCGCACGCCCTGTTGATAAAGCTGAATGATCTGTGCTGCGAGGTTGTTTGCAGCGAGGCTGCCGCCGGCAAGTCCACGCTCTGCGCAGATCTTGTTGAACAAGCGTTGAAGAAATGCCAGTTCCGTCGGCTCGAAAGTATTGGTCAGGACTGCTGCATTCATCTTTTCAGCCTCCCAAATGGTGGCGAAAGCGCTTCCTGTCTTCCAGTCGCCAGCGCGCTCTTGTCTTCAGCCGGCAATAGCCGAAGACTACTACTTCTCTTCCACTTTGCAAGTGAGGAAAGCCGGGTGGCGCAGCCGTGGATTGCTCAAAATCCTTTCTCAAACCGCGCAGGCGAGCTTTCGATCCGGGAGAAAAGCGGATAGGAGAAATCTGAATGATCTCCCTGTTCAGATTTTAAGATTTCAACCTTAAGGTCCGGGTCATGAGGCACGAATTCAGCTCAGCTTTTCCAAAAGCTGCCGATACCCTAATTCCTTCGGGGAAGCGGATTCTCCAGCTGGTAACCCATGACAAGATGGGGGGCGTGCGTACCCTCGTGCAGATGGTGGAGACCGGCTTGCACGCCCGCGGTTTCGAGGTGCAGACGCTGCCTCTCGACACCGGTCATGGAGCGGTCGCCACTCTTCGCAATCTTGCACGCCTTGGCTGGACTATCCTGTCGGGAAAATACGACGCGATCTTCACCTACCAGGCTGCGGCCTCTGTCTTCGGCGGTTTTTTCGGCTTTCTGGGCCGCGTGCCGGTGCGCGCCGCCCATCACACCGCGGCGCCGGAGGGTATTCGCCGGCACTGGAAGGCACTTGATTGGCTGTTCGGTTCGGCCGGGATATTCACCCATTTCGTATCGAATTCCGTTTCCACCAGCGCGTCGTTCGGCAAATGGCCTGCTGCCTACCGGCGGCGGTTCATTCTGATCCCGCACGGGGTCGATCCCATTCCGCCGGCTCGCGAAGCGGTCGACTGGCGGCAGCGCCTTTCCATTGCGCCAGATACCTTCGTGCTGGTCGCGACCGGGAGGCTGGTGGATCAGAAGGATCACGCAGTCCTGGTCGATGCGCTCGGGATGCTGCCGGGCATGCATCTGATCATCGCCGGCGACGGCCCGAACCGGCAGGCGCTGGAGGAAAAAGCGCGCGCTCTGGGTGTCGCGGAGCGCTTCCATCTGGTCGGCTCTATCGAGCGGGATGCGCTCGGCGACATCCTGACGGCCGGAAATATCTATGTGTTCCCATCGATCTGGGAGACTTTCGGCCTTGCCGGGGTGGAGGCTTCGATGGCCGGGCTGCCGGTCGTCGCCTCCGACCTTCCGGTTTTGCGGGAGGTGCTGTGCATCGGCGACGGGCATGAGAACGCAGCCATGACGCGGTTCCATCCGCCTTGCGATCCGGCCAGCCTTGCCGATGCGGTCAGAAATCTCGCTGCGAATTATCCCGCTGCGCAGCTTCGGAACGATTTTGCGCGATTGCACCGGGAGCATCACAGCCGCGAGCTCATGCTGGAGCGCTATACGAATTTCCTGCACTCCGAGAGCGGCGTCTAACCGCGTCGCGGATAAACGCGCTGAAGCAGCGAGCGGGCATCGAACAGGTTCCAGCGCAGCGCGATATAGGCGCTGGCGATGGCGATCAGGACGAAGTTGATGGCGCTTGCAGCCGGCTCTTCCGCCAGGAACTGGACACCTTTGCCGACCGCGACCAGAGCTATGCCGAGAGCCAGCAGCAGGCTGCCCCGCGGCAGGTCGAGAGGCATGCGCAGGTTCCCCGACGCGTAGACCAGGCAGATCAACAGCGCCGCCGCCTGCCCGAGCGTAAAGGCGATGGCGGCGCCCACTGCGGCGTATGAAGGGATCAGCAGGTAGCTCAGCGTTCCGGTGACGGCCAGCATCGCGACAGACGCGACCAGTTCCAGGTTTGTTGTCCCGCTAAAATAGATGATCTGACCGAAATAGTGGGCGCGCATGACGAGAATGGCATTCGCAACGAGCAGGATCGGCATAATCTCGGTAACGACCGGCAGATAGCTCGGAGCAAGCAGGATCGCAAAGATGACGTCGCCGAGCAGGATGAAGGACGTTGTGCCAAAAATGACGATATAACAATGCGTGATGAAGGCGCGCTTGAGAGTATGCCGCGCTTCGGTCCCTTTCCCCTCCGTATGGAGGTTTTTGGCGCTCGAAATATATCCCGCGCTGATCGCCTCGGCCAAGACCAGGAACGTCTGCTTCATGAGGTCGAGTACGGTCCCGTAAGGGGCGACGGTGCTGGTATTGTAGAGGCCCGCCAGCAGCAGCCGGTCGACATTCATGGCGGCGGCTGAGGCGCCGAAGGCAATGGCAAGCGGCCAGCCGTAGCGCCACATCCGCCGCACGTCGCTGCTCCGGGGCCAGACGAAGCCGGACGCCCATATCGTGCGGCTGAAATGCCGGAAAACCGGCACGGAGCCGAGCGCATAACCGAGCCCTACGCCTGCCAGCAATGCGCCGGGCGTGTCGAACTCGAGGACGGCGATATAACCGAATAACAACGAGAAGACGGCGCGGGCGATGGTCGCGATTGCAACAAGCCGGACAAGAAGGTGAGCGCGGCTGATTTCGATGGCGACGAAATACAAGGTGAAGCAAACAACCAGCAGGCTGCTGCTGACCGCAACATCGGCATGCAATGTGCCAAACAGGTAGAACAGGTAGATGAAGCCGATGGCCGGCAACATCACCACCCCCGACACCAGCAGCAGCGCCCCTGCGAGCCTATCGGCTTCCTTGGGGTCGTATCGTCCGAAATGGGCGAATACGATCCACTGGACGCCCAGGCTGTAGACCATCATGCATATCGAAAACCCGACGATGTACTGGCCGTACACTTCGGCGCTGGTCATGCGCGTGAAGATGGAAACCGACACGAGATTGATGATGGCCGAGGTCGCCCGCGAGGCTAAATACACCGAGGCATGTCTATCGCTCAATTTCGTCGCCCAATAATATGCATTTGGTCAGAATTAACCGCTAACCCTCTAGGGTAGGCCCGATCGCCGGGAGTGACGTAGATCCTTCCTTAGCAGGAACAAACGCAATAATCATAGGGCATGTGATGATTATGAATAGCTCTCGGATTGTTGATCCGGTCGCAGCCCGAATCTGTTTTCTCGTGCGTGGTTTCGATGGCGGCGGTGCCCAACGCGACGCCATCCTGCTGGCAAACGAACTGCAGGGTCAGGGATTTCCGAGCGCAATCGTTACGCTTCAGAGTTCGGGTCCGTTGCGGGATCTGATCCGCGCCGACGTGCCCGTTATCGATCTCGGCAATGGCCGCAAGCTGCGTCTCGCCTTTGCGCCTGCCGCGTTGCGAAGGTTGCTGGTCACGGGGCGCCCGAGGGCGCTGGTGTCTTCCGAGGCGGCGGCGAATGTCCTGGTGGTCCTTGCCTCCCAAGGGCTTGCGAGGCAAGCGCGGCCATCGATCGTCCTGCGGGAGGTGGCAAGCCCCCTGCAGGCGCGAACCGGCGATCCCTACTGGCAGAACAGGCTGGCCTACAGGCTGATCCGGTTTGCCTATCCACGGGCCGATCTCGTCCTGACGCTGACGGCCGGTGCGCGAAACGACCTCATCGACCGGTTCGGCGTGCCGCCCGCGAAAGTCGCCAATCTTGGCACTAATGCCGTGCTGACACCGCAGATGCGACGGAGGATCGAGCAGCTGGGCCGCGCCCCGGAACCGGGCCACGTCGTCTCGGTCGGGAGGCTCTCTCCGGAAAAGGGATATGCGACGCTGATCGAGGCGTTCGCGCAGCTCAGGAGGACGCGCGAGGCCCGGCTGACGATCGTCGGGGAAGGCGATGAGCGCGGCAATCTGGAGGCTTTGATCGAAGCCCTGAACCTCTCGCAGGACGTCAGCTTGACGGGACACAATCCGGATCCGTTGTCGATCCTATCCCGGGCTTCGCTTTTCGTGTCCTCCTCCTCGCACGAGGGGCTGGGGAACGCACTGATCGAGGCCATGGCCTGCGGCGTGCCCGTCGTCGCAACGGATGCGCCATATGGTCCGCGCGAGATCCTGCAAGATGGCGGGCTTGGACGGCTGGTGCCGGTCGGCGACGCGACTGCGCTTGCGCAGGCCATGGCGATGACACTCGAAGCGCCGCCCGAAAGCGCAGTTCTCCAGGGCCGCGCCGCGGAATTCAGCGTCGAGAAATCCGCCGAAAGGTTCATCCATCTTCTTCAGGCGGCAGGGATCGCGGGAAATGCCGTTTCTGTGGCGCCGGAGATTGAGACAACTGTAAGTATTTGACATTATGTTCTCAAGCTCTGGGAGATCCGACCGCAATGGATGGGGGTAGATGAAAAAGCCGAAGTTCTGGGAAATGTCCGGTTCCGAGATACTGGCGGGAGTATCCCGCAAGATCGGGCGGCACGTATATTTTCGCCCACACCTGTTGAAGCTGGATGCGCCTGTCGTTGCTTTCACTTTCGACGACTTTCCTGTCTCGGTCTTCGAAAACGCGGCTCCCGCTCTTGAGGACGCCGGCATGCTCGGCACGTTCTATCTGGCGAGCGGCCTGATGCAGCGCGTCGAAAACGGCCAGCTGATCGTCGATGAGGAGATGGTTGCTGCCCTTTCGGAAAAGGGACATGAGATCGGCGGCCACACCCACGGCCATATCAATGTCCAGAAAACACCCCGTCGCGATCTCATGGCCGATGTCAGGCGCAATGACGAGGAAATCGCCCGGATCGTCGGCTCCGCAAAGCCGGTTTCCTTTGCTTATCCTTTCGGGATGATCTCGGTCCCCTCCAAGCTTGCGCTGATGCACCACTATCCGGGTCTGCGCGGCATCAAGGTCGGCACCAATTCCGGACTCATCGACCTTGCCCATCTGAAGGCGCAGGAACTCTATGACTGCAGCAACGACTCCGCGTCGATCGACAGGATGCTGGACGATGTCGAGCGGCGCTGTGGCTGGCTGATCTTCTATACCCACGACGTGCGTGAGGACCCGACGAATATCGGCTGTTCGCCGGCTTTCTTCTCGCAAGTGGTCGACAAGGTACGCCGGCGCGGCATCAAGGTCGAGACGGTGATCGATACGCTGAAGCGGATCGGGGTCGCCTAACGGCTCTTGTCCGTATCCGGGCGGTCGGCTTTCAGATCCTTGTAGACGGCCCAACAGAATGCCCAGGACGTGACGAAATATCGCCGTGCCAGGCGGCGCGGTTCGGTCGCCACGCGCCAGAGGAATTCCAGCCCGGCTTTCCGCAGGAAGACCGGAGCACGCGATTTGACGCCGGCATAGAAATCCAGCCCGGCGCCGAAACCGAAGCCGTAGCAATCGGGAAGGTCGGCGCGATGCTTGTCCATCCAGATCTCGGATTTCGGGGCGCCGATGCCGAAGAAAATATGGGTCACCCGGTTTTCCCGAAGCTTGGACACCAGTTCCCGGCCGAACGCCTCGTTCTGCTCGAAAGCCGGCGGTGCCGTGACGATGACGTGTTCGGAAAAGCCGAGCGCGCGCAGTTTTTCGTCCAGGATCGCGGCCGTGGTTTCGCTCGAGCATAAAAGCAGGGGCCGGTGAGTGCCCGGCTTCAGGCGCTCGATGATGTCAGGAAAGAGGTCGGCACCGGTGATGCGGCCGGGAACGGCCAGCCCGCGCAGCCGCGCGTAGAGGAGGACGGGGGCGCCGTCGACGGTGGTCAGCCAGGCCTTGTCATAGGCGGCCCTGAAGGCCGGATTCCTGTTCAGCTGCACGATGTGATCGAGATTGGCGGTCACCAGCAACCGCAGGCCCTCGCCGGGCGGAACCGGTTCGGAGACGATCGTGTCGACGATCCTGCCGGCGTCCCAGGTGGAGAACTCGATGCCGAAGGCGGACGTCCGCTGCCGCTG
Organism: Neorhizobium vignae; assembly: GCF_000732195.1. Lineage (GTDB taxonomy): Bacteria > Pseudomonadota > Alphaproteobacteria > Rhizobiales > Rhizobiaceae > Neorhizobium > Neorhizobium vignae. The sequence continues at coordinate 829,763 of NZ_JNNU01000002.1, read as the reverse complement.
TTTTACGGGTGCTTGCTCGGACATTTCAGGCGTATGCTGGTCCATAGGCGGGCTCGGCCTTCCTCGAGGCTATGATGCGGTAGCGGGCCTGGTAACCAAGGCCGAACATGGCAACCATCATCGTGAACCAGATAGGCCCCGACCGGGCAAGGAACACGCTTTCGAGGCAGGCCAGGAAGATCGAGAAAAGCCAGATCCTCAAGAAAAGCCTCGTGAGCGGCGTGAAGTTTTTTGCGGCGTCGATTGCCGCCAGATTTTTAAGGGGAGTAGCCAAGACCCATATCACCATCAATATCAATCCCGGTATGCCGGCGTTCATGGCGGCATCGACATAGGCATTGTGGGCGTCCACCGCGCGCACGGCCCAGTTCAAGGTGCGCATGTCGCTGTTGACGAGGCTCTCCGCACCCCAGAAAGAGCCGAAGCCATAACCGGTGATCGGTTGCTGTGCAATAGCATCGAGTGCCAGCCGCCAGATGTCGGCGCGTGCCGTATAGGTGGTATCGATCCCGGTTGCCGCGACAATCTCCCTCAGCGGCGCGATCGTCGATACGCCGACGGTCGCCAGGTTGAGCAGGCCGACGCCGCCGAAGACGACAGGAATGCGGATCCAGCGCCACCGCTCGAAGAAGATGCTGAGGATGAAGATGCCGGGCAGCATGGCGGTCGAGGTCTTTGCTCCGGTCTTCAGCAGGAACAGGCAGCTTGCCGCGATCAGGAGCAGTCCGATGACCCGGGACCATGCGGACATCAGGTAGATGCCGACGAAGCAAGAGAGCGCCATGACGACGCCTGTCTCGTTCTTTTGGACGTAGATTCCCTTCCAGAGGCCCGCATGCTGCGGCTCGAGAAAGTCGGTCAGCTGATGGACGGCAAGCCTCGGAAGAAACAGCACGCCGAAATAACAAAGGCCGACGATCAGCATGACGCCGCCGCCGGCAAGCCTTGCAAACTGGCTCTCGCCCTTCGGCAGCATCAGAAATGCGCTGGCGCTGATGCAGACGGTGAGGGCAATCAGGACGCGCCTGACGGCACCGAGCGGGTCGACCGAAAGTGCCGCCGTCAGAAACAGCCACCCGAATACGAAAGCAAGCAGCAGGCGGGGCTGGAAGATGACGCTCCGCACCCTCGGGGTCATCGCATAGACAACCACGATCAGGAACAGAACGTAGGCGAGCAGCTGGCTCCAGAGAGCAGGCTTCGCCAGGGCAGGATTAAGGCTGGTATCGACGAAAGGCGTCAGGGTGATCCAGTAGAAACACCCGACACAGCAGAACAGCAGCTTTGCGCCGAAATTTCCAGAAGACGCAACTTCGTCCGTGTCTCTCGCCATCCACCCGCCGCCGCGTTCTCTTCGCGCGCGAATCGTAACAGAAACCGCCGAATCTCGCCAGCATCCATATCCGGCGGCCGCTGCTGCGGGGTTCGTCCAGACCGGCCGAAGCCGACTTCGAGGGCCGTGACTGCGATAGTGCGAGATTTGGGCCGTTCATCATAACTGCATAAATTTAGCCGGTTTGCTTGACCTTGATGGTGTCGAAACGGAACTTGCGCTCAGCCGGCAATCCCTGGCAGGCTTGCAGGCGCCAATGGAGATCTCGAATGCTGGGAATATCTTGTCGGCTTGCCGGATTTCTTGTGCTGATGGCACTCGGAATTGCCGGTGCGCAGGGGCAGAATTTCGTGCTGAAGCCGTTTTCCGAAGCCCGCGCGCCAGAGATCGCCGGGCTGACGGCGGCCGCGCAGAGCAAGGCGCTGGGACGAGGGGTCAATTTCGGCGGAACGCTGGAGGCGCCGAGCGAAGGCGCCTGGGGCGGCAGGCTTTCCACCGAGCTGTTTACGGCCGTCCGGCAAGGCGGTTTCCAGACCATCCGGCTGCCGATCCGTTTCGGCAGCCATGCGGCCCTCTCGGAACCCTACAAGCTCGACGAGACTTTCATGAAGCGGGTCGACTTTGCGATCAACAACGCGCTGTCCCGGGGCCTCAACATCATCATCGACTTCCACCATTACCATGAGATGGATGGCGATCCCCTGGAGGCGGAGGAGGTCGCGATCGGCGTGGAGAGGAGCCGCGAGCGGTTCCTGGCGATCTGGGAACAGCTCGCACGGCGATACCAGAGCCTGCCCAACGACACGGTCCTGTTCGAGATCTACAACGAACCGCACGGCAAGACGGAGGAGGTCTGGAACGAGCTGCTGGGCAAGGCGCTCGCGGTAATCCGCAAGACAAATCCTCACCGCTTCCTGATTGTCGATCCGGCGGAATGGAGCACTGCCTGGGGGCTCGAGAGGCTGGCGATCCCGGCCGACGACCGCCGCCTGATCGTCACCATCCACAATTACGCACCGTTCAAATTCACGATGCAGGGCGCCTCCTGGATCGAGGGGTCCAGACCGTGGCTTGGAACATCCTGCTGCGAGAAGGCCCAGATCGAGGAGATCACGACGCCGCTCGACATGGCGGTCGAATGGGGGAAAAAGAACGACCGGCCGATCTTCGTCGGGGAATTCGGCTCCAATTCGCTCGCCTATTACCCCGACCGGGTGACCTTCACGCGAATCATGCGGGAAGAGATCGAGAGACGCGGCATGAGCTGGGCCTATTGGGATTTCGCGTCGCACGAATTCGGCCCCTGGGACCCAACCACCAAGTCATGGCTGCCGGAACTGCACGGGGCGCTGGTTCCGAAGAAGTGAGTTCAGACGAGTTCGCGGCTGGCTTCGCGCATATGGCCGAACAGGCCGAGTGTGAGGGCCAGCAGCACGCCGAAAACGGCGCCGGCGAAAGCCCCGCCGATCATCATCAGCAGTGAGCTTGGCGGCCAGCTCTTCGACTGCGGCGGCATCGGCGGCGAAATCACCCGGACATTGCTGGTGTCGATCTGCTGGCGCTCGCTGATCTGGTGCGTCCGCGACAGATAGGTTTCGTAGACGGCTGCCTTGGATCGGGCATCCCGTTCCAGTTCACGCAGGCGCACCTGCGCATCGTTTTCGGTAAACACGGTCGAGCGCGAGGCGTCGGACTTGCGGCGCAGTTCCTGCAGGGCGCTGTTGGCCTGATCGACATCGGTCTTGGCGGACTGGAGAAGACGGGCGGCCTCCTCGGAGATCGCGCGGTCGACGGAAGCAAGCTCCGACTGCAGGGCGACAAGGCGCGGATGGCGGTTGCCATAGACCAGCGTCATCGAGCTGATCTGCTGCTGCAGGGCGCTATAGCTGGCGCGCAGGGTAATCATGGTGGCGGAGTCGAACACGGCCGAGTTCGCAACCCGCCTGTCGGCATAGGCCGACTGCAGCTGCTTGTAGCGGGTATCGGCCTGGATCAGCCGCTGCTGGGCGTCAAGGACCTGGGTGTCGAGCGCGCCGGAAATGCGGGTGCTGGTGAGCTCGCCGGCCGTCGACTGCAGGCCGTTCTGGCGCTTGAACTGCTCGACCTTCTCTTCCGCCTCCGTCACAGAGCGGCGCAGTTCGTCGAGCCGGCTGTTGAGGCCGATTGCAAGCTGGCCGGCGCTATCCGACGAGGATTTGAACAATTCGCCTTCGAAGGCCGAGACGATCGCGTTCGACAGCTTGATCGACTTCTCGGCGTCCCCTGTCCATACCGAAAGGACGACGACGAACGATCCGTCGTCGCGGGTCGCGGTAATCTGCTTTTCGAGCTGGCGCAGCACGCTCAACTGCCTGTTTTCGGGCGCGGTCGGCGACGAGGTGAGGCGGCGCAACCCGTCGAGCCGCCCCGGGCGGTTGAACTCCGGGTCTTCGGTGAGGTTGAGGTCGTTGATGACCTTGGTCAAAACGTTGCGCGACGTCAGCACCCGCAACTTGCTCTCGACTTCCAGCAGCTGGGAATCCCGCTGTGGGTTGGCGGAGAATACGTCGTCGGAAACGAGGTTCAGGTTGGACGGATCGATGATGATCTCGGTGCTGACCGTATAGCGCGGCGAGGCCATGGCGGCATAAAGCAGCGCCAGCACGGCGCCGAGAATCGCGGCGGCAATGATGCGCAGGAAGCCCTTGCGCAGCCACCGGATGATGTCGGTGAAATGGATATCCGTCAGGCTGTGAAGCTGTGCCTCGATCCGTTTTTCAAACGGAATGTCCTCATATCGCATCCGGTCGTCATCTTCCCGTTCGTGGGCGGGCGGTTCACGATGATAGTCCGAACGGGTTCGATAGTCAGGTACAGAAGAAGGACGAGGCCGGTTGCGCGGCGAGGGGCGTTCTTCTGGTTCTTCTTCAACGATTGGATGATCCAGGAGGGAGTTCTGGTATTCGCTGCGATGGCGCAACGCCCGGGCCGATGCCGACCGCCGAGTATGTGGCTCCTTCGGCTCGTACATGGACTACCTCCGCCCTTCCGCCACAGCGAAAGAACCTACAATTGGACACACTCTGGCGATCATGGCGAATTGTCGTGAATTTTAAGTTAATTGAAGATTTTCAAGAGCTAATAAGCAGCCTTGCGAACGGGATGCGCCTCGTCCGCGGCGGATCGGGTGAAACCCTTCAGCCAGAGCTGAGTGGACAATATGCCGACGAAAGCGGCGTTGTCGCGGAACCCGGAGATCGGGGCCAGGCGGCATTTCTGATGGAGTTTTGCAACTGCCTTCGGATTGAAGAGGCCTGAGGCGGCGATTGCCTGTTCGCCCAGCATCTCGCCGACATAGGCCTGGGCGTTGTTGCCGGTGAAGGAACGGCTGTCCGGTGCGCGGTAGGGCTGTTTCGGGCGCTGGCTGATGACATCCGGCAACAGGTCCTTGGCGACACGGCGCAGGATGTGCTTCTCGTCGAGGCCCTTGAGCTTCATGCCGGGAGCGAGCCGGCTGGCGAACTCCACGAGCCGGTGGTCCAGGAAGGGGAAACGGCCTTCGATGCCGTGCGCCATCGCCATCCGGTCGCCCTGGCTCGACAGGATGTAGCCGGGCAGCAGGAAACGGCTTTCGAGATATTGCGCCTGATGCAGCGAATGCCAGCGGCCGAAATTCGCCGGCAGTCGGGAGGCCAGCTCTTCGGCCGCATCGTAGCTTCCGAGCGTGGCGCGGAGATCGTCGGAATAGAAGATCTTGGCGGCCGCCGTCGAGCGGAAGCGCGGGCGATGGGAGAACAGCGGATCGCCTGCCGGATCGTTGCCGGCGCCGAAGAAGGCGGCAAGATATTCCGCCGACTGCTGCTTCAGCCCGGGCAGATAGGGATAGAGCTTGCGGAAGAGATGCGGCCGCATCTTCGAACTTGGCTGACGAGCGCAGAAACGGCGCACGCGTGCCTCGCGAAAGATGTCGTAGCCGGCGAACACCTCGTCGGCACCTTCACCAGTCAGGACGACCTTCATGCCGGCATCGCGGACAAGGCCCGAGAGGCGGTAGAGCGGTGCCGGTGCGGTGCGCAGGACCGGCCGTTCGGTGAAGCGGATCACATCCGGGAAACTTGCCGCGATATCGGCCGCGCCGCTGGCGACGGCGTGGTGACGGGTGCCGAGCGCTTCTGCGACTTGCCGCTGGAAGGCGCTTTCGTCGTGTTCGGCATCATCGAAGGTCACGGAGAAGGTGTTTAGGCCATTCGGAGCCATCGGTGCCGCGAGTGCCGCAATCAGCGAGGAGTCGAGCCCGCCGGAGAGATAGGCGCCGACCGGCACGTCGGCGCGCATGCGCAGCCGCGTCGCATCGGCCAGAAGCGCCCGCAATTCCTCTTCCCGGACGGACTGGTCGATCTCGGGGTGATCGCCCGCATCCGGAAAATCGAGCACCCAATAGGGCCGGGTTTCAGTCCGGCCGTTTTTGGCGATCATCAGGTGGCCCGGTTCGAGTTCGAAAACGCCCTTGAAGGTGGTGCGCGGCGCGATCGGCGTCCAGAGCGTGAAAATCTGGTCGAGTGCCACGGGATCGAGTTCGGCCTCGATGCCTGGCACTGCCAGCAGCGCCTTGATCTCCGAGGCGAAATACAGCAAGCCCCTGTGCTCCGTGTAAAAGAGTGGCCTGACCCCCATCCGATCGCGGGCGAGCATCAGCCGACGCTCGCGGTGATCCCAGATGGCGAAGGCATAATCGCCGTTAAGGCGCGAGAGACAGGCTTCGCCATAGGTCGCGTAAAGCTGGAGCAGGACCTCCGTATCGCTGCCCGTGCGGAAGTCGACGCCGCGTGCCTTCAGCTCGTCGCGCAGTTCCACATAGTTGAAGATCTCGCCGTTGAAGACGATGGTGAAGCGGCCGTCGGCGTCGGTCATCGGCTGCTGGCCGTCGGAAAGCCCGACGATCGACAGCCGGACATGCGCCAGGCCCAGGCCGGGAGCGGCGAGAATGCCTTGTCCGTCCGGTCCGCGATGGGCGATCGTATGTGCCATGGAAGACAGCAGGGCCTCCGGATTTCCGGAGCCGTATGCCTCACCGACGAAACCCGCAAAACCGCACATCTGTTTCCATCATGAACAGGGACACTGATGCCCCCGTTCATAGACGGAAATGCTTGCTGGCCGCTTCAGGCGATCGATAAAATTGTAGTCGTGTTCCAAATAGGGTTTCAGACCGGTTTCATACCAAGCACCACGGTCGGCCAGAATTCCGAGACCGTCGGATGGATCGGCACCGCCCAGCGCAGCGTATCGTAGGTGGCGCGGGCGTTCATCATGTCGAGCACGCCGTGGATCGATTCGTCGCCGCCGGTGCCGAGGATGGCGGCGCCGAGGATCTCGTGCGTGTCCGCATCGGCCACGAATTTCATCAGGCCCTGCGTTTCGCCCTTTTCGACCGCACGGCCGACCCTTGCCATGGACTGACGGCCGACCAGCACCTTCCGCCCGGACTTGCGGGCCTCTGCCTCGCTCATGCCGACACGGCCGAGCGGCGGATCGATATAAAGCGCGTAACCGACCAGTCGGTCGGAGACCTTGCGGCTCTCGCCGTCGAAGAGGTTTGCGGCGATGATCTCGAAGTCGTTATAGGCAGTGTGGGTAAAGGCGCCGCGACCGTTGCAGTCGCCCATCGCCCAGATGCCCTCGACATTGGTCGAGAGGTCGTCGCCGACCTTGATGTAGCCCTTCGCATCCAGTTCGACGCCGGCCTTGTCGAGGCCGAGATCGTCGGTGTTCGGCCGGCGGCCGACCGCGAGCAGTACGTCGGAACCGATCACTTCCGGGGCGCCTTCGGTGCAATCGACGCCCACGGCGACGCCGTCCTCGTGGCTGCGGAACCGGATACATTCGGCGCCGGTGCGGATTTGGATGCCTTCGGCTTCGAGGATCTCACGGATCGCCTGCGAGATATCTTCGTCCTCGCGGCCGACAAGGCGCGGGCCTTTTTCGACGACGGTGACTTCGGCGCCGAAGCGGCGGTAGATCTGGGCGAATTCCAGTCCGATATAGCTGCCGCCGACGATGACCAGATGCTTTGGCACCCGGTCGAGCATGACGATGTCGCTGTTGGTCATGTAGGGCACGTCGCCGACGCCCGGGAAATCCGGGATCGCGGCACGGCCGCCGACATTCAGGAAGATCTGCGGTGCGGTCAGAAGTTCGTCGCCGACGCGGATGGTGTTCTTATCCTCGAACCGGGCATGGCCGCGGATCAGAGTGCAGTTCGGCATGCCCTCGAGCCAGCTCTCGTTGCCCTGGCGCGAGTCGAGCGTCACCTTGTGCGAACGTCGCATGACGGCCGGCATGTCGATCTTCACCGGGCTGTCGAGAACCACGCCATAATCACCGCCGCGGCGGGCGACGTGCGCGGCATAGGCGCTGGCGACGAGTGTCTTGGTCGGCTTGCAGCCGGTGTTGACGCAGGTGCCGCCGACATGTTTGCGCTCGATGATCGCAACCGTCTTGCCGGCGTCGTTGAAGCGCCCTGCGAGGGAGGGGCCGGCCTGGCCGGCGCCTATGATGATTGCGTCGAAGGTTTTCATACCGCGGCCGCGACAGGCAGGGACGCGATGATGAGATAGGCCGCCACGATGGCGACAGCGTCCTCGATGAAGGCGGCCGGCGGATCCTTGCCGAAGCTGGCGGCCAGCTTGCCGCGGACGGCGGCGCCGCCGTAGGTGCCGATTGCGGCGCCGACGATGCCCGCGACGAGGCCGACGATCCAGCCGCCATAGGGCGTGCCGATCGCAGCACCCGTGAGCGCTCCCATGAGCAGTCGCGCGCCGAACTGCTGCGGCACCTTGCGGCTCGGCGTCGAGGGGAGCTGATCGGTGACCAGTTCGACGACGGCAAGGATGGTGAATATGCCGACGGCCCAGATCGTGCCCATGAAGGAGAGCCAGGAACCGGAGAGATTGAGCCAGCCGAGATAGGCGGCCCAGGCAATTGCTGCAGGTGCGGTCATGGCGCGCAGGCCGGCGACGACACCGATCAAAAGTGCGAGTATATAGACCATTGAAAACCCCTTGCGCCGCCCTTGCGGCTTTCCCCATTTGCGCCTGTGATCGAAGCACGATCAGTCGTGAAGTCAAGCGGTAGGGTGGAAATTATTGCGAGAACACGAGGAATGCTTGCACGATCCGATCACGTCTGCCGGCCCCTCCAGACACCCCCAGCGACCACCGTCCCGGATGCCGGCCCAATGCCGGAAGGATTTTATGGAAATCAGCAGGGCAGCGGTTAGAATACCGTTTTCCCGTCAGCCCGGGCGGGAAAATGAACGGAGGAACCCGGACCTGTTGAGATATCGCATTCTTCTGCCTTTGGCCCTGCTTGTGGCGGTCGGTCTTGCGCTGGTCTTCAAGGGCAGCGATATCCTCGCGCGCGGCTATATCGAGGAGGCCGAAGTGCAGGCAGGCACGACTTTACGCCTGGCGGTGTCGGCGCTCGACGGCCATCTGAAGCGCTACGAGGCGCTGCCGGCTCTGATCGCCGATCAGCAGAATATCGAGGCGGTGATCCTCGATCCGAAGAACGAGACGCTGCGGGCGACGACGAATGCCTATCTCAAGGAGATCAACGGGCTCCTGAAATCCTCCGATATTTACGTGATGACCATGGACGGCGAGACCATCGCCGCCAGCAATTATGACAGCCCGGTCAGCTTCGTTGGCGAGAATTTCACCTATCGGCCCTATTTCCAGGATGCGGCAGAGGGCCGCCAATCGCGCTTCTACGCGCTCGGCACGACGTCTTTGAAGCGCGGCTACTATTTCGGCTCGCCGATCGAGATCGGCGGCGCCATTCGCGGCGTGATCGTCTTCAAGGTGGATATCGACATCCTCGAAGCCTCATGGGGCGGCGGCGACGACCGGATTTTCGTGTCGGATCCCGAAGGCATCATCTTCATGACCGGCAGTCCGGAATGGCTTTATGCGAGCATCCTGCCGCTGACGCCCGACCGGATCGCCCGTACCGAGGCGTCCCGGCGGTATGCGGACGCCAAGCTCCGCGAGTTGCCGGTCGAGCGCGGCAGCTTCGCAGGGCGCGATGTCATGACCATCCGGGATGGCGGGTTCGAGAAGGAATATCTCGTCGTATCGCAACCGATGCCGGATGCGGGCTGGACCGTCAACGTGCTGATGGATACCGGTTCGGTCCATACGCAGGCGAAGACCGCAACGGTTGCAGCACTTTTGACGCTCTGCCTTGCAGGCCTGGGGCTCGCCATCGTCCTTCAGCGCCGTGCGCGGCTCAACGAACGCCTGATGCTGCAGGCACAAGCGCGCAACGAGCTCGAGCACCGCGTCGCCGAGCGCACCGCAGATCTCGCCCGCGTCAACAGCCGCATCGAGGAGGAGATCGCCGAACGGCGGCTTACCGAACAGCGGCTGCGCCAGACCCAGGCGGACCTCATCCAGGCGGGCAAGCTCGCAGGCCTCGGCCAGATGTCGGCGGCCCTGTCGCACGAACTCAACCAGCCTCTCGCCGCTGCCAAGACCTATGCGGAAACGGCCGGCGTGCTGATCGATCTCGGACGCACCGACGACGCGCGGGACAATGTCCGGCGCATTTCGGCGCTCATCGACCGCATGGCCTCGATCAGCAGGCACCTGCGCAATTTCGCCCGCAAGCCGAACGAGAAGCTCGGGCCCGTCGCGCTCGACGACGTGATGCGCGACACGCTGGAGATCGTCGCGGCGCGCCTGAAGGCGGCGGATGCGGAGCTGGACATCGAGATCGATTCCGCTATTCCCGCGGTGAAGGCAGGCGCGGTGCGGCTTCAACAGGTGCTCGTCAACATTATCACCAATGCCGCCGATGCCGTCGAAGGCCTCGACGATCGGCGGATCACGGTTTCCGCCGAGCAGGCGGGCAACAGGGTCATGGTGTCGGTGCGCGATCGCGGGCCGGGCGTCGCCGCGGCCATCCACGAACGCATCTTCGATCCGTTCTTCACGACCAAGGGTGTCGGCAGGGGCCTGGGGCTGGGTCTGTCGATCTCCTATAACATCATCAAGGATTTCGGCGGCAGCCTGAGCGTTGCCGATCATCCGGAAGGCGGCGCGGTCTTCCTGATCGAACTCGAAGTTGCCGACGGCAATCTTCTGGAGGCAGCCGAGTGAGCGAGCAAAGGGTTCTGCTGGTTGACGACGAGGAAGAACTGCGCCGTTCGACGGCGCAGGCGCTGGAGCTCTTCGGCCTGGCGGTTCTGACCTTTTCCAATGCCGATCATGTGCTGGAACTGACCGGTTTCGGTTTCGACGGCGTCGTCGTCAGTGATATCCGCATGCCGGGCACCGACGGAATGACTCTGCTCCAGAAGATCCGCGAGCTCGATGCGGAGATCCCGGTCATCCTGGTGACCGGCCATGGCGACGTGCAGCTCGCGGTCAAGGCCATGCGGGAAGGCGCCTACGATTTCCTCGAAAAGCCGTTCACGCCGCAACATCTCGCCGGCATCATCCGGCGCGCGCTCGACCGGCGCAGCCTGGTGCTGGAAAACCGCCGCCTACGGGCCGTTGCCGGCAAGCGCGACGATGTCGAAGCCCGGCTCCCCGGCCGCACCCAGGTCATGGTCGATCTGCGTTACCGGATTCGCGCCATCGGTGCCACGGATGCCGATACGCTGATCATCGGCGAAACCGGCGCCGGCAAGGAAGTGGTGGCGCGGGGCCTCCACGACATCAGTTCGCGCGCCAACCGGCCCTTCATCGCCATCAATTGCGCAGCTCTTCCCGAAAACCTGATCGAGAGCGAACTTTTCGGCCATGAGGCCGGCGCCTTTCCAGGAGCGCTGAGACCCCGTTACGGCAAGTTCGAACATGGCCGCGGCGGCACGATCCTGCTTGACGAGATCGGCTCGATGCCGGTCGATCTGCAGGCGAAATTCCTGCGCGTGCTGCAGGAGCGGGTCATCACCCGGCTCGGCTCCAACGAAACCGTGCCGCTCGACGTGCGCTTCATCGCTACCAGCAAGGTGGATCTCGAAGCGGAAGTGGCGGCGGGTCGGTTCCGCGCCGACCTCCTTTACCGTCTCAACGTCGCCACCATCCATGTGCCGTCGCTGGCGCAGAGGCGATCGGATATACCGCTTCTCTTTCTCCAACTGGTGCGGGAGGCAGCGGCGCGCTATGGCCGCGACGATATGGAAGTGCCGGCCGAGGTGATTTCGGCGATTGCCCAGCGCGACTGGCCTGGCAATGTCCGGGAACTGCGCAACGCCGCCGACCGCCTGGTGCTCGGTCTCGACCCGAAGCCGGGCGAAACCGGCAGCACAAAGGATGGGGCAGGGCGGCTTGCCGACAAGGTTGCAGCCTTCGAGCGCAACCTGATCGCCGGCGAGATCGCGGCGCATGGCGGCGCGCTGAGACCGGTCTACGAATCCCTCGGCATCTCCCGCAAGACACTGTACGAGAAGATGCAGAAATACGGGCTCGACAAGAAGTTGCTCGGTCCGGAACACATGCTGCAGGATGACCGGGACGGCTGATAATGGAGGCATGTGTGGATTTCCACCCATGCTTTTTGCCGATTGTTCCCGAATCCACCCATGGTGCGACGCGGTATGTGCGGAAATGCTGTTTTAACGTCTCCGTCATAATTGCATATGCGCGGCCCGTTGCCGCAAATGGCTCTCAGGTTGGCGCCGGAGGAAATTTGCGCGCCCGCTGTGCCACATTTCATCCTGGAGGAGCCCGATGAAAATCCTGAACGCCGTTATCGGCGCGACCGCTCTTGCGGCGCTTTCCCTTTTCTCCGCTTCGGCGAATGCGCAGGGATATCCCGAGCGCCAGATCACCATGATCGTGCCGTTTGCGGCCGGCGGCCCGACCGATACCGTCGCGCGCCTCGTCGCCGAATCCATGTCGAAGGATCTCGGCAAGCAGATCGTCGTTGAAAACGTCGGCGGTGCCGGCGGTACGCTCGGCGCTGCCCGCGTCGCCAATGCCGAAGCGGACGGCTACACCGTTCTCCTGCACCATATCGGCATGGCGACCAGCGCTTCGCTCTATCGCAAGCTGCCCTACGACACCCTGAACGCCTTCGACTATGTCGGCCTCGTCACCGACGTTCCGATGACGCTTCTCGCCCGCAAGGACATGCCGGCGACCGACCTCAAGGGTCTCATCGAATATGCCAAGGCCAACAGCGACAAGGTGACGGTTGCAAATGCCGGCATCGGCGCCGCTTCGCATCTCTGCGGCATGCTGTTCATGAGCTCGATCAAGACGTCGCTCGTCACCGTTCCCTACAAGGGCACCGGTCCTGCGATGACCGATCTTCTCGGCGGCCAGGTCGACATCATGTGCGACCAGACCACCAACACCACCAAGCAGATCCAGGGCGGCACGGTAAAGGCCTATGCGGTCACGTCCGCGGAACGTCTCGGCGTCCTGAAGGACATCCCGACCGTCAAGGAAGCCGGTCTGCCCGACATGCAGGTCGGCATCTGGCATGGTCTCTACACGCCGAAGGGCGCCCCGAAAGAGGCGATCGACAAGCTCAACAAGGCCCTCAAGTCTGCCTTGAAGAACCCTAACGTGGCCGCTCGCTTCGCCGAACTCGGCACTGAACCGTCGCCGGACAACGACGCCACTCCGGCGGCGCTGAAGGCCAAGCTCGAGAACGAAATCGCTCGCTGGAAGCCGGTCATCCAGGCCGCTGGCCAGTACGCGGACTAAGGGTTCCGCAGGTAGTCTGCCCTCACCCTCTCGTCGCTTGCGGGGAGAGGGGACCTGCCAGGCTCAATCGTCTGCGATCCGGGAAACCGGTGCGGCATATTCCTCTCCCCGCGAGCGGGGAGAGGGTGCCAGCAGGCGGACGAGGGGCACGTCCGGCAAAAGCATCTCCCACTTCACGGAGACACCATGAATTCGCTGAAATTCGACACTGCCAATCTGATCTGCGGGCTGCTGCTGATCGCGACAGGCCTGTTCTTTGCCTACCAGTCTTTCGAACTGGAGCTCGGTACGGCGCTGCGCATGGGGCCTGGCTATTTTCCCTTCATCCTCGCCTGCGCGCTCATCCTGTTCGGTGCGATCATCCTCATCCAGTCGATGCGGGTAGACGGAGGGCCGATCGGGGCGCTCGCGTTGCGCGGCATGGTCTTCATCCTGCCGGCGCCGATCTTCTTCGGCCTTACCGTTCGCGGGCTGGGCTTCGTTCCGTCGATCTTCGTTACCGCACTGATAGCCTCCTTCGCCTCTGGCCGCATGAAACCGCTTACCGCACTCGTCCTGTCGGCGGCGCTGACGGTCTTCTCGGTCGCCGTCTTCAGCTATGGCCTCGGCCTTCCGTTCCGCCGTTTCGGGCCCTGGCTCGGTTATTGAGGTTTGAGTGATGGATCTTTTCAATAATCTAGCGCTTGGTTTTGCAACGGCGACGTCGCTGGAGAACCTGTTCTTCTGCCTGATCGGGGTGCTGCTCGGCACGCTGATCGGCGTGCTGCCCGGCATCGGGGCCACGGCGACGATCGCCATGCTTCTGCCGATCACCTTCCAGCTCGAGCCGGTCTCGTCGCTGATCATGCTCGCCGGCATCTATTACGGCGCGCAATACGGCGGTTCGACCACGGCGATCCTGATCAACATGCCGGGCGAGTCCTCGTCTGCCGTCACCGCCATCGACGGTTACCAGATGGCGCGCAAGGGCCGGGCGGGGGCAGCTCTGGCGATCGCCGCAATCGGCTCGTTCTTTGCCGGCACCGTATCGACCTTCCTAGTCGCGATCTTTGCGCCGCCGCTCACCCAGATCGCGCTGCAGTTCGGCGCGGCCGAATATTTCTCGCTGATGGTGGTGGGCCTCGTCTCCTCGATCGCGCTCGCCCACGGTTCGATCGTCAAGGCGCTCGCGATGGTGGCGCTCGGCCTGCTGCTCGGTCTCGTCGGCACCGACATCTACACCGGCACGCCGCGCTTCACGCTCGGGATCCGCGAATATGCGGACGGGCTGAACTTCGTGGCGGTCGCGGTCGGCGTCTTCGGCATCGCGGAAATCCTGCGCAATCTCGAAAACGAAAAGACCCGCTCCGTGCTGATGGCGAAGGTGAGCGAGCTCATGCCCTCAAGGGAGGATTTCAAGGCAATGGTCGGCCCGGTCCTGCGCGGCACGGCCATCGGCTCGATCCTCGGCATCCTGCCGGGTGGCGGCGCCATCCTTGCGGCGTTTGCGTCCTACACGGTCGAAAAGAAGGTTTCGAAACATCCGGAAGAATTCGGCCACGGAGCAGTCGCCGGGGTTGCCGGTCCGGAATCGGCCAACAATGCCGGTGCGCAGACCTCGTTCATCCCGCTGCTCACCCTCGGCATTCCGGCCAACCCGGTCATGGCGCTGATGATCGGCGCGATGATCATCCAGGGCATCGTTCCAGGCCCGAACGTGGCAACCGAACAGCCGGCCCTCTTCTGGGGCATCATAGCCTCGATGTGGATCGGCAACCTGATGCTCGTCATCCTCAACCTGCCGCTCATCGGGCTGTGGGTAAAGCTGCTCACCATCCCCTACTACGTGCTGTTCCCGATCATCATGGCTTTCTGCTCGATCGGGGTCTACAGCGTCAACTCGAACGTCTACGACCTCTATGCCGTCGCCTTCTTCGGCCTCATCGGCTACGCGCTGTTGAAGCTGCGCTGCGAACCGGCGCCATTGCTGCTCGGCTTCGTGCTCGGTCCGCTGCTGGAAGAGAATCTCAGACGGGCGATGATCCTTTCGCGCGGCGACCCGACGACATTCGTCACGCGCCCCATCAGCGCGGCCCTCCTCTTCCTCGCGGCCCTCGTCCTCGTCATCGTCTTCTTGCCGAGCGTCAAGGCAAAGCGTGAGGTCGTCTTCCAGGAAGAGGATTGAGAAGCTGCGGACAGCGCCGCGCGACAGACCGCGCGGCGCTGAAACCTTTCGCATGACGTCCTGACGGGTCATGCGAACAGCGCTCCGGGCGGTCAGACCGTCTGGAGCGCCTGCAATTCGTGGATGGGGGCCGGGCTGGCGATCCGCTTCAGCAGCAGTTTTCCCATCAGCAAACCGGCTTCAGCCAGGTCTTCGTAGATCGTCTCGACGCGGGGGCGGATCTGGTCGAAAAGGCCCGAGGTCTGTTTCGCCACCAGCCTGATATCCTTGCCTAGTTCCAGCTTATGGTCGTAGGCGGATGCCATGACGGCGAGCGCCGACACCTCGCCGCCGCAGATATAGCCGTCAGGACGCTCCGGTTCGCCCATGCGGCGGAACAGATAGTCGCGGATGTCGTCCGACTTGCTGTCGAGCGTCACGCCCTTGGCGATCTCGAACCCAACACCTTCCTCGCGTACCGCCGTCATGAAGCCGTGCTTGAGGTGATGGGCGAAGGTGAAGCGCTCCGGCGGCAGGATGATCGAGAGCTTGCTGGCACCGGCGGCGATCAGCTTTTTCGCGGCCTGATAGGCGAAACTGTAATTGTCGTAATCGACATAGGGGTGAGCGGTGGCAAGCTCGGTCCTGCCGTGACAGATGAACGGAAAATCGTTTTCCATCAATAGCTTGACGCGTTCGTCCGCGGGTTCGGTACGGGTGAAGACAATGCCGTCGGCCATGCGGTTGCGCATGATATGGCGCACCGGTTCGATCTGCGGCGTATCGGAAAAATGCGGCGTTATGACCAGATGATAGGCCGTGCCTCGCAAGGCTTCGGTCAGACCGTTGATCATCGAGGTGGCATAGCCGAGGATTTCCTCGTGCGGATCGAGGACGAGGCTGATGACATTGGTGCGGCCCGTGCGCAGGCCCTGCGCTGCCCGGTCAGGCAGGTAGCCGATATCGGCTGCGACCTTGCGGACGCGCTGGCGTGTTTCGAGCGCGATCTGCGGTGCATCGGCAAGCGCGTGCGATACTGTCGTGACCGCAAGCCCTGTCAGTTCGGCGATCGTCTTAAGGGTGGGCTTTGCGCCAACGCCGGATTTTGCGGCTGCCCGCTCCGGCTTCGCTCGCCGACCTTTGTCCCCCCAGTCTTTCAGCGACATATCCTCTTCTCCTCCGCTCTCGCCCCGGAACCGGAGCGAGCCTCATCTATATCGTTACAAATTTTTCAAAAGTCGCCAGGAATTTTTCTCGATTCCTGAGTAAAAAATCGCCGCCTACCAATTTTGCCAGTTTTTTCCTCATGTTAGCCTTGTCGCATTGTGATGTAAAAAATCCTGCGAGCGGGTTGACACTGACTGTAATTATATCGTTATAAATCGCGATATCCGGAGAGGAGCCCGGATGCAAAGGGAGATTCTCAATGAATATTCGAATGATTGCCAAACTCGCCGCCGGTGCGGCGCTTATCGCCATGACCGCCGGTGCCGCCAAAGCCGCAGAACAGGTCGAAGTCCTGCATTGGTGGACTTCGGGTGGTGAGGCCGCCGCGCTCAACGTGCTGAAGGAAAACCTCCAGAAGCAGGGCGTCGCCTGGAAGGACATGCCGGTTGCCGGTGGTGCAGGCTCTGCTGCCATGACAGCGCTGCGCGCGCGCGTCACGGCCGGCGACCCGCCGACCGCCGTCCAGCTTCTCGGTTTCGACCTGAAGGACTGGGCCGAAATGGGCGTCGCCGCAAACCTTGACGACCTTGCCAAGAAGGAAGGCTGGGACAAGGTTATCCCGGCCGCTCTGCAGAACTTCTCGAAGTATGACGGCCACTGGATCGCTGCTCCGGTGAACATCCACTCCACCAACTGGCTGTGGATCAACAAGGCGGCACTCGACAAGGCTGGCGGCAAGGTTCCGACCAACATCGCCGAGCTCATCACGCTGCTCGACGCCTTCAAGAGCCAGGGCCTCACCGCTCTCGCTCACGGCGGCGTTCCGTGGCAGGACGGCACGCTCTGGGAAGCCGTCGTGCTTTCGACCGGCGGTCCGGACTTCTACAAGAAGGCCGTTCTCGATCTCGATCCGGCGGCACTTTCCGGCGATACGATGAAGAAGGTCTTCGACACGATGTCGAAGCTGCGCACCTATTTCGACCCGAACTTCTCGGGCCGCGAATGGAACCTCTCGACCGCCCTCGTCATCGAAGGCAAGGCCGGCGCCCAGGAAATGGGCGACTGGTCCAAGGGCGAGTGGCTGCGCGCCAACAAGAAGCCGGGCACCGACTTCGTCTGCATCCGCTTCCCCGGCACGCAGGGCTCGGTCCTCTTCAACGCCGACCAGTTCATGATGTTCGACGTTGGCGGCGACGCCGAAAAGGCTCAGCTCAAGATGGCGTCCGCCGTCGAAGATCCGGCCTTCCAGATCGCCTTCAACACGGTCAAGGGTTCCGTTCCTGCCCGTACAGACGTCTCGAACGAAAAGTTCGACGATTGCGGCAAGAAGGGCATGGCGGATCTCACGGAAGCTTCTTCCAAGGGCACGCTGATGGGCTCGCTTGCCCACGGTTACGCTCAGCCGGCTGCCATCAAGGAAGCCATGCTGGACGTCATCACCCAGCACCTCAACGGCCAGCTCACCACCGAAGCAGCGCTGAAGCGCCTGCCGGAAGCGGTGAAGGCTGCCAAGTGATCGCGTCTGCGCGAAAGTTCTGACAGCCGAGTGGCCGGGATAATTTCCCGGCCACTTTTCAAATTCCGGCTTGCCGGTATCTCTTAGTTCTGGTGTCTGCCGGAGGTCATGATGACGACAATCGAACCGGTTCCCGTGCTTGAGCCGCAGAGACAGCGCCGCTCGTTTGCGGACGGATTGCGCAACGCGCTGCCGAAGATCGTGCTGGCGCCGTCGTTCGCCGTGATCCTCGTCTTCGTCTACGGCTTCATCCTCTGGACGGTCTATCTTTCCTTCACGACCTCCCGCATCCTGCCGGTCTACAAATGGGGCGGTTTCGACGCTTATTTCCGCCTCTGGTCGCAGCCGAACTGGTATGTGGCGATGCAGAACCTTGCCATCTTCGGGGTTCTCTATATCGGCATCTGCATCATCCTCGGGCTCGGCATCGCGATCCTCATGGACCAGCGGATCCGCGCCGAAGGCCTGCTCAGGCCGATCTTCCTCTATCCGATGGCGCTCTCCTTCGTCGTCACCGGTACCGCGTGGAAATGGTTCCTCAACCCCGGCCTCGGGCTCGAGAACACCATGCACAATCTCGGCTGGACAAGCTTCAAGTTCGACTGGCTGGTCAATCCCAAGATGGCGATCTACACCGTCGTCATTGCCGGGGTCTGGCAGGCGTCAGGCTTCGTCATGGCGATGTTCCTGGCCGGTCTCCGCGGCATCGACGGCGAGATCATCAAGGCGGCCCAGATCGACGGCGCCTCGACGGTATCCATCTATCGACGTATCATCATTCCGCTGCTGCGGCCCGTCTTCCTTTCCGCCTTCATCGTGCTCGCGCATATGGCGATCAAGTCCTACGACCTGGTCATCGCGCTGACCGGCGGCGGGCCGGGCAATGCGACCGAGCTGCCGTCGACCTTCATGTATTCCTACACGTTTACCCGTAACCAGATGAATGTCGGATCGGCGAGCGCCGTGATGATGCTGATGGGCATTACCGCGATCATCGTGCCCTATCTCTATTCGGAACTGCGGGAGAGAAAGCAATGAGCGCGACACAAGAAACCGTCAGCGCCGGCGGAGCCCGTACCGCCCGCTATTTCATCTATGCAGCCCTGATCATCCTGGCACTCGTCTATCTTCTGCCGCTCTACGTCATGCTGTCGACGTCCTTGAAGTCGCTCGACGAAATCCGCGGCGGCGACATGCTGGCGCTGCCGCGCGATCCGTCGGTCGCCGCCTGGGTACGTGCCTGGGGCGAGGCCTGCATCGGGGTCAGCTGCGTCGGCATCAAGGGTTACTTCTGGAATTCCATCAAGATGGTGGTTCCGGCGGTTCTGATCTCCACCCTGCTCGGTGCGCTCAACGGTTATGTGCTGACCAAGTGGCGGTTCCCGGGCCACAAGCTGATGTTCGGCATGATGCTGTTTGCCTGCTTCATCCCGTTCCAGGCGGTCCTGATCCCGATGGCGCGCGTGCTCGGCACGTTCGGGCTCTCGAACTCCACCACGGGCCTCGTCATCGTCCACGTGATCTACGGCCTCGGCTTCACCACGCTGTTCTTCCGCAACTATTACGAGGCGTTTCCGGACGAGCTGGTAAAGGCCGCGATGATCGACGGCGCCGGGTTCTTCCGGATCTTCTGGCGTATCCTGCTGCCGAGTTCCGGCCCGATCATCGTCGTGACGATCATCTACCAGTTCACCAATATCTGGAACGACTTCCTGTTCGGCGTGTCCTTCTCGTCCGGCACGTCCTCGCCGATGACGGTGGCGCTCAACAACCTCGTTGCCTCCTCCACCGGCGTCAAGGAATACAATGTCGATATGGCGGCTGCCGTGTTCGCAGCGCTTCCGACGCTGTTCGTCTATGTCGTCGCCGGACGCTATTTCGTGCGTGGCCTGATGGCCGGCGCAGTCAAGGGATAACCGCACATGAGCTTTCTTGAAATCAAGGATATTCGCAAGAAGATCGGCAATAACGAGATTCTGAAGGGCATCAATATCGAGCTCGAAAAGGGCAGCTTCCTGGTTCTCGTCGGCCCGTCGGGCTGCGGCAAGTCTACCCTGCTCAACGCGATCGCCGGCCTGTTGCCGCCGTCGTCGGGCGACATCGTCATCGACGGCCAGGTGGTCAACGACCTGCACCCCTCGCGGCGCGATATCGCCATGGTCTTCCAGTCCTATGCGCTTTATCCGAACATGACGGTGGAACAGAACATTGCGTTTGCGCTTGAAATGCGCGGCGTCGAGAAGGCGCAACGCGAGGCGGCGGTCAAGCAGGTGGCCAAGACGCTGCAGATCGAGCATCTCCTGAAGCGTCGTCCGAGCCAGCTCTCCGGCGGCCAGCGGCAGCGCGTCGCCATGGGCCGGGCGCTGGTGCGCCAGCCGCGCGTCTTCCTGTTCGACGAGCCGCTCTCCAACCTCGACGCCAAGCTGCGCGTCGAAGTGCGCGCCGAAATCAAGGCTTTGCACCAGAACACCCACGCCACGATCGTCTACGTCACCCATGACCAGATCGAGGCGATGACGCTTGCCACCAAGATCGTCGTGCTGAAAGAAGGCATGGTGCAGCAGGTCGGCACGCCGGCGGAAATCTATGGCCGTCCGGCCAATCTCTTCGTCGCCGATTTCATGGGCTCGCCGGCGATGAACATGCTGAAGGGCAAGGTATCCGGCGCCAATGGCCAGCAGGGCATCGCGCTGTTCGGAAACGACGGTGTCAGGGTCGCCATGCCGCCTTCCGTGACCACCAGCCTTCCGGATGGCAAGGACGTCATTCTGGGCCTGCGTCCGGAGACGATTACCGATGCCGGTCTCGTCGATCCGCAGGCCCGCGCCACTGCCCGGATCGAGGCTGAAGTGACGATGATCGAACCAACCGGCTCCGATACCTTCGTCACCGGCAAGCTGGACGGCGCGACTTTCACCGCCCGTACCCGTTCCGACGTGCATGTCGAGCTCGGCCAGAAGTTCCCGTTCGCCTTCAATCTCGACAAGGCCGTAGTCTTCGATCCGGAGACGACCAACCGTATCGAATAAGCGGGAGGCCGCTTTTGACCTCGGTTCTCTGCCTTATTTTAAGGTATATATAACAACAGGTTAGGACAGATAGGGGAACTTTTTCCCGCGGACTCGTATTTCCTTGGAGCAGTTGCAGCCAAGGAGATGTCATGTCGCTGACCCGAGATTTTACGCCGTTCGATTCGCGAAACGAGGGTTTTGGCCAGCCGTCCCGCCGCAATTTTTCCAAGTCCTGGGGCGCCG
Organism: Neorhizobium vignae; assembly: GCF_000732195.1. Taxonomy (GTDB): domain Bacteria; phylum Pseudomonadota; class Alphaproteobacteria; order Rhizobiales; family Rhizobiaceae; genus Neorhizobium; species Neorhizobium vignae. The sequence continues at coordinate 808,651 of NZ_JNNU01000002.1, read as the reverse complement.
AATACTTGGGCGATGGCGAAGTGCTTTTCCGGATCTGGGCGCCGGACCTGGAGCGCCTGCGGGTGCAGATCGCCGGCCGCAATCGAGAGATGCTGCCGGCAGGCGAGGGCTGGTTCACGCTGACGACGGGTGGCCTCGAGCAGGGTACGCCCTACCGGTTCGTGATGCCCGACGGCGTCGTGATCGCGGATCCGGCGTCGCGTGCCCAGGCCGGCGGCATCGACGGACCGTCGCTGCTCGTCGATGCGACCACCTATCACTGGCATATGCCGGACTGGAGCGGGCATGCCTGGGAGGAGGCGGTCCTCTACGAAGTCCATATCGGCACGTTCACCCCGGAGGGGACTTTTCGCGCCGCGGCCGAGCGTCTGCGGGAGATCGCCTCGCTCGGCGTGACGATGCTGCAGATCATGCCGGTCAACCAGTTCCCCGGGAACCGCGGCTGGGGTTACGACGGCGTGCTGCCCTATGCGCCGCATCACGCCTATGGGGAACCGGACGATATGAAGGCCTTCGTCGATGCGGCGCACCGGCACGGCCTCTCTGTCGTCCTCGATGTCGTCTACGCCCGCTTAGGTCCGCCTGGCAGCCTGTTCCATGCCTATTTGCCGTCCTTTTTCGATCCGGATGGTGCGACGCCCTCCGGACCGGTGATCAATTTCGGCCATCGCCCGGTGCGGCAGTTCTTCATCGAGAATGCGCTCTATTGGTTGGAAGAATACAATCTCGACGGTTTGCGGCTGGATGCGGTCGACCGGATCGAGGACGAGGCGTCGCAGATGCACGTCCTGTGGGAACTGGCAAAGCGGGTTCAGCGCGAGGTGACGGGAAGACGCCGGCATCTCGTGATGGATGATCATCGCAACATCACCCACTACCTGGAGCGCAACCGGGCCGGCAAGGCCCTGCTCTATGACGCTGGCTGGAACCACGACGTTCGCCGCGCCGCCCAAGTTATCGCAACCGGCGAGAGGGCCCGCTCTGCCGGCACATTTGCTGAGGAGCCGGTGCGCAAGCTTGCCCGGGGCCTCGCGGAGGGTTTCATCTGTCAGGGCGAAGCCGGCTTTGATGGCGAAGCGCGCGGTGAGCCCAGCGGTCACCTGTCGCCCGTCGCCTTCGTCAACTTCCTCCAAAACCATGACCAGATCGGCAATCGCGCTTCCGGCGAACGGCTGGTCTCGCTTGCCGATCAACGGATGCTGCGGGTGCTGACAGCGATCCTGATCCTTTCGCCGCAGATACCGCTGCTGTTCATGGGCGAGGACTACTGCGAGACCCAGGGTTTCCACTTCTTCAGCGACTACGAAGGCGAACTTGCCAAAACTGTCTGGGACAGCCGTATCAACGAAGGGGCGGGTTTCGGTGGAATCCCGGCGGATGGGCCGAACCTGGAGACTCTCCTTGACCCGAACGCGGTGGAGGCGTTCGATCGCTCGAAGCTGCATTGGGATCGCGCTCGCGCACCGGAGGGGCAGTTGCATCGCGACCGCATGCGCACCCTGATCGCCAAGCGGCGCGAGCACGTTGTTCCCGGACTTCTCGCCGTCCCTCCTCACTCGGGCAGGGTACTCGATACCGAAGAAGGGGTGATTGCCGTCGATTGGCGTCTGGCGGACCGCCTGCTGCAGCTTCGTGCCAATCTGACGGCCAGTGAAGAGGCGGCACCGCCCGTTTCCGGCACCGTCATCCATGTCGAACCGGCGGAAATCGCTGCCGGTGAAATTCTTCCGGGCCTCTCCATGGTCATGGCCGTTTCTACCGATTGATCTCCGGCATTCCTCCAAAAGGGGGAACAATCCCGGGGAGGCGGGGTTGAGTCTGTGTCCCATGCGAGCGGGACCAAACCAGACCGAGGAGACAGACAATGGCTAGTGGAAATCATTCCCAATCGGGCGGGTATCGAAACGACCGGTCGCGCGACGAGCGCGATTTCGCCCGCGAATCCTCCAGCGATTACCGTCCGGGCGATACCGGTTATGTTCGCGGTTCCAGTGACGACCAGCAGTATGGCGATTCAAGCCGGGAGGACGACCGTTCGCGGTTTCCCCGCTACGGCCGCAGTGAACAATGGGCATCCGACGATGGCGGGTTCGAGGCCGGTTATGGTGATTCGGAGCGGTCGCAGGCTTGGGCTCGCGAGTCTTATCGCGGCCGGCCTTCGTCGTTCAGCTACGAGCCGGGTCGCAACCGCGTCAACCAGGCCTATGGTGACCGATACGGCTCTGACTACCGTTCCGGTGGCGAAGGCCGTTCCGGTTCGGACAGCCGCTTCCGCGGCTCCGACGACTATGGTCGCAAGCGCGGCTTCATGGAGCGCGCCGGCGATGAAGTCGCCTCCTGGTTCGGCGACGAAGATGCCGAACATCGCCGGAAGATGGATGAACATCGCGGCAAGGGTCCGAAAGGCTATCAACGCTCTGACGCCCGTATCGAGGAAGGACGTCAATGATCGCCTGAGCGACGATCCAATGCTCGACGCATCGAACATCACCGTGACGGTACAGGGATCCGAAGTGACACTCGACGGTTTCGTGTCGAGCCGCTGGGACAAGCGCCGCGCCGAGGATCTGGTGGATGACGTTTCCGGCGTGCGGCACGTCCAGAACAACCTGCGCGTCAACAATAATTCGACCGATACGCTGGCGGGTTCGACGACGGTCTGAACCCGGTTGTTTCACGCGTCAGGCCGCTGCCGGTGGCCTGACTTCATTCGGAACGGAGACATCATGACCGACAAAAGCGATAGGGCCAAAATCCACAAGGATGCCGAGGGACAGTACGCCAAGTCCCAGGCGGACGGTAAGTCAAACGGCGTCGCAAGCGCCAAACCGACTGTGATTACCGGCTCCGACGACGCAACAAAACACCGCAACCCTCCGGGCAAAAAGGGGCCGGGAAAAGACTGGGACATGAATTTCGACGTGGTGGAGCGGCCTCGGAATACCTGAGCCGCGGCATTCCGGAAAACCATATCGCCGGCAATCAATCCTTGGCCCGGCTTCTAAAACCAGTTAGATAAGACCCGCTAGAATATTAGCGGATGACGGGACACGGAAATGAACAATGCCGGCAGGTGGCACAGGCACCTGCAGCTTTTTTCCATAGGGTAAAGACGCGGAATGTTTAGAGTTTCGCGGTTTTTTCCAACGGCGCCGATCGGTGCCTATCTGGTCGCACTGGCGGCTGGCGTGGCCCTGCCATTGCTGATTTTCGTCGGTTACCTGATGACGGAGCTGGAGGCGAACGAGCGGGAGATTCTTGCGGCCGAGACGGCCGAAGACGCTCAGCTCATCGCCCGCTCCATTGACCGTGAGCTGCAGGACATGGCGACGACGCTTCGCCTGCTTGTCACCTCGCCGGAGCTTGAGGCTGGCGACCTGCGCGCCTTCCACAATCGAACCCAGAACAGCCTCCGGTCCAATTCGCTCTATGTTCTCGTCGTCAATGCGGATGGACAGCAGCGGCTCAACACCCGCTTGTCGTTCGACGCGCCGCTTGGCAAGATTTCCAACATGGCCGCACTGCAATCGGCTCTGAACAGCGGCGTGACCGAAGTCTCCAACGTGTTTTTCGGCGCCACCAGCGGCAAGCATGTCTTCAACGTCACGATGCCGCTGCCCAAGGAAATTTCGCATTCCGGCGCCGCGATGATCATGACGCAGAATGCCGAGGACCTGCAGAAGCTGATCTCGACGGAGGGGCTTCCTGCCGGCTGGTCGGTCGCGGTCGTGGACGGGGCCGGAAAGGTAGTGACCTCCCTCGGCGCTCATGCGCTCGGTTCCGGCACGGCGTTTCCCTCCGATATGCTCAAGCTGATGACTGGCTTCAAGGGTACGATCGAGGATGTCGACGGCAACCGCCGGCAGATGTACGGCTACGCCCAGATTACCGGGTGGACGTGGAAGGCCGTCGTCTGGGGGCCGATTGATGCGGCGCAGGCGAGCATCCTTACCACCTGGCGGCAGTTGATCGCTGGCGGTGCGATCTTCCTCGCTCTCGGCATGCTGATCGCCTGGTTCGTCGGCCGCCAGCTTCGCATCCCGATCCGGCAGATCGCCGAAATGGCCGAACGGATCGGCAAGGGCGAGATCGTCTCTCCCGTGGAGACGAAGATCCGCGAGGCCAACCAGGTAGCGATCGCTCTTTCGAATGCCTCCTTCGACCGCAGCGAGGCGGAAGATCGGATTCATCTCATCCTGCACGAACTGGTTCACCGGACCAAGAACATCCTCACTCTGATCCAGGCGATGATGCGCCAGCTGGCACGCCAGGATACCACGATGGAGGAGTTCCAGAAGGCGATCAGCACCCGCCTGCAAGGTCTTGGCAAATCGATCGAGGCGCTGGCGAAGGAACAGTGGGCCGGGGTGTCCATCCGCCGCGTCATCGAAATCCACATGAGCACCTTCGCAGACGCTGCCGACCGGGTCGAGCTGCAAGGCACGGATTTCATCCTCAAGGCCGAAGCGGTCCAGAACCTTGGCCTCATCCTCCATGAGCTTGCGACCAATTCGGTGAAATACGGCGCGCTCTCCGTGCCGCATGGCAGAGTGCGCATCGCCTGGAAGGATATGGTCGACGAAGATGATGGCGAAAGCCGGCTTGAGCTCGTCTGGGAAGAGAGGGACGGACCGGCAGTCCACGAGCCTTCCCGCACCGGGTTCGGCACGACAATCATCAGGCGTCATGCGGCGGCGGCTTTTGCCGGCCAGGTCGAGATCGACTTCCGCAACGAAGGGCTTCGCTGGTCCTTGAATGCGCCGCGCCTGGCCTTCGAACGAGGCGAGGGCGTCGAAACTCTCAAGGACATAGCCATCTAGCGGTTATCACCGTGGGCGCCGGAACGAAGGTGCGGCCCTCGCCGTTTGGTCGGCCATGGACGCCATGCTCACCACGATCGACATCGATCAGGATTCCCTCAGGACCATCGGCCTTACCTATGTCAGCGATGCGGAGCCCGGCATCCGTCGGCTCAGGCGCGGCAAGGGTTTCACCTACCGCCTGCCCGACGGCACTTTGCTCTCCGACGCGGAGCATCGCCTGCGGATCGCATCGCTCGGCCTGCCGCCCGCCTATGAGAATGTCTGGATCTGCCTCGATCCGCGCGGACATCTCCAGGCGACCGGCTACGATTCGCGGGGCCGCAAGCAGTATCGTTATCATTCCGACTGGCAGAACTTTCGCAGCGAACGCAAGTTCGATCAGCTCGTCCGATTCGGCGAGGCTCTGCCGCGGATCCGCCGCAAGGCAAAACGCGACCTCGAGCTTGGCCTCGACAAGTCCGATGCGGTGATCGCCGCATTGGTGGCCCTGATGGACGCGACCCATCTACGGGTCGGCAATCGTCTCTACGCCAAGGAGAACAAGACCTACGGCGCGACGACGCTGCTGAAGCGCCACATGACGCTGTCCGGCGAGTCAGTCACGCTGCGCTTCGTCGCCAAGGGCGGCCGCCGCGTGCAGCACACGCTGAAACATCCCCGCCTGCAGCGCATTTTGGAAGAAATCGCCGACCTGCCGGGCCGGCAGCTGTTTTCCTGGCCCGATGAGCAGGGTGCGCCGCGTCCGATCGACTCAGGCCGGCTCAACGCTTATCTTGCCAAGGCCGCAGGGTTCGCGGTCTCGGCCAAGACGTTCCGCACCTGGGGCGGCAGTCTCGCCGCGCTGATGGCGGCCTGGGAGGCGGTGGAGGAGGAGGGCCGACGCCCGAAGATCAAGGCGATGTGCAAGGCGGCGGCGGAAGCGCTGCACAACACGCCGGCGGTCTGCCGCTCAAGCTACATCCACCCGAGCATTCTGGCACTTTCGGAGGATGTGTCTCCGCTGGAAAAGGTGATGCGGGATAAGGTGGCACTGACGCGGCCGACGGAGTTGCGCGCCAACGAAAGGCGGCTTCTAGCCTTTCTGAAGCAGGCCTAGACTTTCCGTGTCGGCCGCCCGCGAGGAGGTTGCGGACGGCCGGAGCCGAGCTAGGTCACGTTATGCTGCCCGGCGATTGAGGCGCCCTTCCTGGACTTCCTCGACGATCTTCGCCACGAATTGCGGCAGGTCCTCGGGCGAGCGCGAGGTAATTATGCCGTTGTCGACCACGACGGCCTCATCCTTCCAGGATGCGCCGGCATTGCGGATGTCGGTGCGGATCGAATGATAGGAGGTCGCCTTGCGACCGCGAAGGGCATCGGCCTCCACAAGCAACCATGGGCCATGGCAGATCGCTGCGACCGGCTTGCCGCTTTTCACGAAGTCCCGCACGACCTTCATCGCATCTTCGTTGTCCCGCAGGATGTCAGGGTTGATCTGTCCGCCCGGCAACACAAGGGCATCGAAGTCCTCCGCGTTGACGTTCTTGGCCTCCAGGTCCACCGGGACGGTATCGCCCCAGTTCGTCTTGTCCCAGCTTTTAATCTCGCCCGCCTTGATGGACGCGATCTTGACGCCGGCCCCACGTTTTTTCAATTCCTCCAGCGGGACGCGCAGTTCCGATCGCTCATAGCCGTCGGCCGCGAGGATCAGGATGTTGGCGGACTCGATGGTGGTCATGCTGGTCTCCTTTTTGTTGGCAGTTCGTTGTTCGCAGAGTTCCGGCCGGCCTCACAGACGGCCGGTGGAGAGGTCCCGGCCGTTGATGGAGGCGGGGACGCTGATTTCCTCACGAGGCGACTTGGGCAACGGAAGGACCACGGCATCAGGGACGACGACCTGCAGTTCTTCCAGATGGGCCACGGCGAAAGTTTTCTTCTGATGAGTGCCGGTGAGCCTGTTTCTAAGCGTTTTTAGAAAGTGCATCATGATTTTCTCCCGTCGCGAATGCTGGGCGATTGCCCGTTCACAGGGGAGCAAACCCATCGTCGCAGGATTCGTTCCATCTTTTTCACAGCCGGTTACACAAAGTTATCCGGCGGCTGGAACAAAATTCCCGATGGCGCGTTCGGTGTCGAATTTTCCCGGCTCTCCTGCTGAAGCCCCAACCTTCGTCCTTCGGCGTGCTGCTTTCCCTTTCTCTCCATCCGATTTACGGTGAAAGGCCGAGGCACATGCCTTCGCCGCGGCGCTCCGCCGCTGGGGATCGCAGGCTGGCGGCGTTGCCTGCAAAAGCGCCGGCCGTGGCTTTTGGGAGGAGTAGCCGGATGACGATTCGCTGGAAATATCTCGCGGTCCTGGTGATCGTGGCGCCGCTTCTGGGGCTGGGGTTCGCCTGGTCCGGACTGATGAGCGTCAAGGCAAGCACCGGTCATTGGGGGATCACGGATTGGTTCCTGCACTGGGTGATGCGCAATTCGATCCGTACCGCGGCTCTTTCCATCGAAGTGCCGCCGCTCGACAACCCGGCGCTGCTGCCGGGGGCCGCCGGGCATTTCGAGACCGGCTGCGCCATCTGTCATGGCTCGCCGGCACAGGGGCGCTCCGGCGCCGTGCTCGCCATGCTGCCGCCGCCGCCGGATCTGAAGACGGTGGTTCCAGGCTGGAGCGACGCGCAGCTCTTCGAGATCGTCAAGCACGGGGTGCGCTTCACCGGCATGCCAGCCTGGCCGGCGCAGGCGCGCGACGACGAGGTCTGGGACATGGTGGCGTTTCTCCGAAAGCTGCCGGACATGGACGGCAATGCCTATCTGCAGGCGTCCGGCCTGCATGGTATCGGTACCGCGGGCGAAGTGTCACCGCTGCCGATCACCTGCGAAAGCTGCCATGCGGAAAAGCGGCTCAACGGCAACAGCGTCATTCCGCGGCTCGTCGGGCAGTCGGAAGCCTACCTGCTCAACAGCCTGCGCGCCTATGCGCATGGTGAGCGGGCGAGCGGTATCATGAAGGTCGCGGTCGGGACTTTGACGGAGGACAGCCTGCCGGAGCTCGCTGCCTATTATGCCAAGCAGGCAAGACCGCAAAGGCCTTCGGTGCCGGTTGATCCAAAGCTCGTGGAAAAGGGTCGCGAAATCGCGGAAAGGGGAAGAGCGGCAGACAAAATTCCCGCCTGCCTCAGTTGCCACGAAAAGCCCGGCGGTAATCCTGCTTATCCGCGGATCTCGGGTCAAAACGCCCCTTATCTGGAGCGCCAGCTCCGCCTCTTCCATGCAGGTGTGCGAGGCGGGTCTTCCTTCAGCCACCTGATGACGGAGGTGGCAAAAAAATTGAATGAAGAAGATTTTGCCGCTCTCGCGGCCTTCTTTGCCGGCCGCGAGAGCAGTGGGCCTTAGATCAAGGCCTCTCTCCTCCCCAGGAGCTTGAAACTCAGACGGGGATGACCATCATGTAGCAGGCGGCGATCACCAGAACAAAGCCTGCTGCTTCTACCCATTCTCTGACCATCGTCGCCTCCATCGCTTCGGTCGTGAATGAACGAGAAAGTCGCATTGTAGTTCCACGAAATGGCCATAAACGTGGCGGGATCGCCTTAAATGTGACTGGGCGCGGTTAACGGGACGTCAATTTTCGTCGGCTGCAGCCCGGGCGCGTGCCGCGTCGAGGATCGACCGCACCTCGCGCGCCGCCGAATTCTCGATTGCGAATGCGCCCTCCGGCATCGCACCCGGATCCTCCTCATTGTCCTTGAACGTGGCGTCGTCGCGCAGCCGCTTGAGCAGGGACGTGATGGTCACTTCGCCCCCGATCATCGCGGACAACAGCTCGATCAGCAGTTCTCGGTGGGCATTCAGGCGCCCCTCCAGTTCGTGCGGGGTCAGTGTCGACATGGTTTCCTCCTTGTCCCGTGCTTCGCGTCTTCAAGGAGATAGCGGAGGTTCTGGCGGAGGGAACAATCGCCGGGACCGAAAGTTCATCCTTCAGCAGGAACATGGAGGAAGACCATGGCAGACTTCGCCAGATCGAAGGGCAGTGAGAATCGGCGCGATGCGCGCGACCGGCTGATCCTCGCCCTTTACGCCCAGTTGAAGGCCGAACGGCAAACCCGCGAGGCGCTGGAATACGTCATTCGCAACGGAGCGCTGGCGCCCGAAGTGCTGGAAGCGATCGCCGGCGATCCGATCCCGGCCGCGAGCGCCGAGGACGTCGCGGCGGTCGAGAAGGTGATCGCGCTCGATGCGCATCGCCGGCAGGCCGCGTTTCGCAAGTCCAATGGAGAAGACCAGACATGAAGCGTCTCATCATCGCCCTGTCGACCGTTGCGCTTTTGAGTGCCTGCAGTGACAGCGGCGAGAAACAGAAGGATCCGATCAACAACACGCCGCCGTCGCAACCCGGCAACACGGCGCCTACCGATCGCAGTCCGTCGCCGCAGACCGGAACCGGCGGCCAGAGCCCGGCGACATCGCCATCCGGAACCACCAACACGGCGCCCGGAAATCCGCCGCAGACGGGATCCGGCAATCCATAAGGATTATGCGAACGGCAGTTTATGTGACCATACAGGGAACGAAATGCTGTGCCGCACCATTATGACGGCAGTCTTTCAACTGGGTGCGGCATGGATACGAAATCAAACCACTTTGTTATCGAGCCCGGCTCCTGGCTCCAGCTCGGAGCCAATTATGACGGCGAGGGTGTCAACTTCGCGATTTTCTCGGCGCATGCGGAGCGCGTGGAGCTTTGTCTCTACGACCCTACCGGCAAGATAGAGATCGCCCGGCTCGAACTGCCCGAATACACCCATGAAATCTGGCACGGCTATGTGCCGGGGCTGAAGCCCGGCACGCTTTACGGTTTCCGGGTGCACGGCCCCTACGACCCGGAAAACGGCCATCGCTTCAACCCGAACAAGCTTCTGATCGATCCCTATGCGCGCGAATTCGTCGGCGATGTCGACTGGAACGAGGCGCATTTTGCCTATGACCTTCTGCACGAGGACAAGGATCTCACTTTTGACGAGCGCGACAGCGCGCCCTTCATGCCGAAATGCCGGGTGATCGATCCGAACGAATTCGACTGGCAGGACCGGAACCGGCCGAGCATCGCCTGGCCGGCGACGATCGTCTACGAAACCCATGTGAAGGGCTTCACCCAACTCAATCCCGCTATCCCGATGGACCTGCGCGGCACGTTCGAGGGCATGGGCCACAAGGCGTCGGTGGATTATATCAAGAGCCTCGGCATCACCTCCGTCGAACTGATGCCCGTCCATTATTTCCCGGACGACCAGCACCTGCTCGAGAAGGGGCTCCATAATTTCTGGGGTTACAACACGCTGGGCTTTTTTGCGCCCGCTTCCCGCTATTACGGCCCGAAGGGCATCCAGGGTTTTCGCGACATGGTGCGATCGTTCCACGATGCGGGGATCGAGGTCATTCTCGACGTGGTCTACAACCACACCGCGGAGGGCAACGAGCTCGGGCCGACGTTGTCGTTCAAGGGTATCGACAACTTCTCCTATTACCGGACCATGCCGGACCAGCACCGCTATTACATCAACGACACGGGAACCGGTAACACCGTCAACACCTCCCATCCGCGCGTGTTGCAGCTGATCATGGATTCGCTGCGCTACTGGACCGAGAGCATGCATGTCGACGGGTTCCGTTTCGATCTTGGCACGATCCTCGGTCGCGAGCCGCAAGGTTTCGACGAGCGTGGCGGCTTCTTCGACGCCATCACCCAGGATCCGGTGCTCTCCAAGGTGAAGCTGATCGGCGAGCCCTGGGATATCGGCCCCGGCGGTTACCAGGTCGGTGGCTTCCCCCCCGGTTGGGCCGAGTGGAACGACAAGTATCGCGACACGGTGCGCGAATACTGGAAGGGCACCAATGTCTCGACGGACTTCGCCGCCCGCCTGCTCGGCTCCGGCGATCTCTACGACCAGCGCGGCCGCCGTCCCTGGGCGAGCGTCAATTTCATTGCCGCCCATGACGGTTTCACGCTGAACGATCTCGTTTCCTACAACGAGAAGCACAACGACGCGAACGGCGAGGACAATAACGACGGCCACAACGACAACCGCAGCTACAATTACGGTGCCGAGGGTCCGACCGAGGACGAGGGCATCAATGCGGTGCGCGATCGCCAGAAGCGCAATTTCCTCGCCACGCTGTTCTTCTCGCACGGCACGCCGATGCTGCTTGCCGGCGACGAGTTCGGCCGCAGCCAGATGGGCAACAACAACGGCTATTGCCAGGACAGCGACATTTCCTGGGTTCATTGGGAAAACCTGCCCGAGACCTGCGAGGAGTTGCGCGAGTTCACCCGCCAGATCATCAAGCTGCGACGCGAACAGCCCCTGCTGCGTCGCGAGAACTGGCGCGACGGCCTGGAGATCAAATGGTTCAACGCCGGTGGCGGTTTTCAGACGCCGGAGCAGTGGGACGAAGGCTCCACGCTCGGCCTCCATATCGGCCGAACCGATCTTCGCGAAGAGGAGGGCATCTGGCACGACGTGCTGCTGCTCTTCAACCCTTTCGAGGGCAATGTGCCGTTCCGTATCCCGCAGTTCGGCGAGGGTGGCTGGGTGCTTGAACTCACCACCTCCGATCTTTCCAAGCGCGGCCTGGTGATCACCAAGGAAAAGGATTTCGAGCTTGAGGGGCGTAGTCTGGCACTCTTCCGGAGGCCGTGAGGCCTTCGGACCTCTTCCCTTCGCCCCATGAAAAACCGGCTTTCGAGCCGGTTTCTTTTTGTCCGCTGGCGGGAGGACTATACTGTCGCGCGACGGATATCCGAGCTTGTCGAGGCAACATTCCCGGATTTCAGCACCAGATTGGCATAGACCGCGGCATATTGCTGGGCACTGCGTTCCCAGGAGAATTTCGCCTTCATGCCCTGGTTCTGCAGCCGTGCCCACATTTTCGGGTCGGCATAGGCGTGCAGCGCGCGGCGAAGTGCGAGCCTCAGTCCGTCCGTGGTCACAGGATGGAACTGAAAACCGGTAGCGACGCGCGCGGACATGGCTGCGTCATTGGCATCGATGATCGTTTCCGACAGCCCGCCGGTGCGGGAGACGACGGGGACGCAGCCGTAGCGCAGCGCGTAGAGCTGGGTCAGCCCGCAGGGTTCGAAGCGGGAGGGCTGCACGATGGCGTCAGACCCGCCGTGGACCAGGTGCGCCGTCGGTTCGTCGTAGCCGAAATGCACCGCCATCCGGCCCGGAAAGCGCGCGGCGGTATCCGACAGTGCCCGCTCGATCTCGCGGTCGCCCTGTCCGAAGACTATTACCTGGCCGCCGTGTCGGATGATCTCATCCGCCGTGTCGGCGAACATGTCGAAACCCTTCTGCCAGGTCAGCCGGCTGACGGCGGAAAACAGGGGGCCTTCCTGCGCTGGGTTCAGTCCGAATTTCTGAAGCAGCACGGCGCGGTTCTCGCGCTTGCGGCGCAGGGTGCCGACATCGTAGTTGCGTGGGAGGTGCGGATCCGTCGACGGGTCCCAGATATCGAGATCGATGCCGTTGACGATGCCGCGCAGGAGGGAGACGCGGGCATTCAGGACCCCGTCCATGCCCATGCCGAAGCGCGGGGTGAGGATTTCTCGGGCATAGGTCGGGCTGACGGTGGTGATCGCATCGACCGTCTGGAGGCCACCCTTCAGAAAACTGATATCGCCGAAATATTCCATGCGGTTCATGGAATAGGCCTCCGGCGGCAGGCCGATGCTCATCAGCACGCCGGCCGGATATTGACCCTGGAAGGCGAGGTTGTGGATGGTCAGCACCACCGGCGTCTTACAGCCGCGTTCGCGCATGTAAACGGAAGTCAGCGCCGACTGCCAGTCATGAGTGTGAACCAGGTCCGGAACCCAACCCGGCAGCAATCCGTCGGCGATTTCTGCCGCAGCGAGGGAAAGTGCGGCGAACCGTCTCCAGTTGTCGGGATGATCCATGCCCTGTTCGTCGACATAAGGGCCGCCGGGCCGGTCGTAGAGAGCGGGCGCATCAAGGATGAAAAGGCTGAGGCCCTCGACGCGGGTATGCAGGAGCGCTGCTTTTTCGCCGAGCAGGTTGTCGAAGGTGACCAGCGGCATGGCGCTCTTCAGCTGCTGCATGACCTGGGGATAACCGGGGATTAGAGAGGTGGTCTCGATGCCGAGGGGGCTAAGCGCCTTGGGCAGAGACCCGGTCACGTCTGCAAGGCCGCCCGTCTTCACCAGGGGGAAGATTTCGGAGGTGACCGAAAGAATTCTCATGCCGGGAAGCCCCCGCTTTCCATAATCAGTATCGATCCCCTGTCCCACTGCGCTTCGCTCATCTCGACGGGGTTCGTCGATCGGGACGTAAGCGTTCATCATGCGTGCCTCCGCCATCTGCCAGTCTCGCCCTTCAGAACGTTTTCGCCCGGGCCAACGTTCCGCCGTCGGGGCGGAACCGAGACCAGGTCAGACGCAAAAGCCATTTCGATTTTCCAGGATAAACGAACCCGCGGTCGCGATGATCTCAGCCGCCGCGACCAGTAACGATGATGGTGAAATTGGGTGGCCGGGCGGCGTCAAGCGCCAGCCGGAACCTTCTTGGAGCGCTTCTTGGCCGGTTCGGCGGCTTCTGGCGCGGCAGCGGCCGGTGCCTTGGACGCTGGGGCCTTGGACGTTGTCTTCGCCGGAGAAACCTTGGCTGCGGCCGTTTTCGCAGCCGGTTTGGAAGCTGCAGCCTTCGAGGCCGCTTTCGGCGGCTTCACCGCGGCGGACTTACCGCGCGACCCTGCCGCAGGCTTCTTGGAAGCGGTCGGCCCGAGCGTCGCATATTCCAGCTTTGCCCGTTCCCAATGCTCCCGATCCTTGCCTGAAGGATAGCCTTCTTCTTCCCACAAAGTGTAGGCCCGTTTTTTGATCCAGACTTCTTCGGATTCCGCCATTATTGTCTCCATTCGCCCAAGCGCCCCAACGTGCGCAGTGCAGAAAAGTTCCCTGGTAAAAACGAAAAATCGCAACTGGCCACAACGCGGCCAACACTCGAAAAAAACTTCCCCGGACGCGGAACTTTTGGCTGTCGAATGTACTTATGGCCGCCGGGAAGGAGACACATCCAATGGGAAAATACTGCGATATCGTTCCACACGCAACCGGTTGGGTCTATGTCATAGACGGCGTCCAGTCTGCGTCTTATTACCACACCTATGAACTCGCCATGGAGGCTGCCAAGGCCCATGTGGCACGCGACCGAAGCGGCCGGGTGGAGATTTTCCGCCGACAGGCGCCGAACGGCGAGATGTTGCCGATTCCGACCATGCACGGACAATCGGATGCTTCGGTCTTGAGGCGATCTTTCCCGGCTTGAGGAGGCCGGCAAGGAGAAAAAACCCGGCGGCTGCCGGGTTTTTTTGTATCTTCGGGTCACGAAAAAGGCGCGGCCGAGGCCGCGCCCTTCTTCCGATCGCTCGAAATGTCACGCAGCCTTCTGGGCTGCCGTGTTGACAGCAGTCTTGGCAAGGGTCGTCAGAGCCTCGTCGGTCTTGCTTTCCTCGGCGAGCGTCTGTTCGAGAAGCGTTACCGCATCCCGGTGGCCGAGCTGTTGAGCCCAGGCGCGCAGGGTGCCATAGCGGCTGATCTCGTAGTGTTCGACCGCCTGCGCTGCGGCGAGCAGGCCGGCGTCGAGGGCCGGAGTGCCCTTGAACTCGTCGAGGATTTCCTCGCCTTCTTCGATGATGCCGTCGATGGCCGGGCAAGTCTTGCCCTGGGCGCGCTTGCCGATGATCTCGAAGACCTGCTTCAGGCGATCGATCTGGCCTTCGGTTTCTTCCTTGTGCTTTTCGAATGCCGCCTTCAGCTTGGGATCCTGGGCGCCCCGCGCCATCTTCGGCAGCGCCTTCACGATCTGGCGCTCGGCGTAATAGATGTCCTTCAGGGTTTCATGGAAAAGGTCGTCGAGGGTCTTGTTGGCCATTGGTGTCTCTCCTTGTTGATGAGTATTCTTGAGGCAGGGATTGCGAGGCATCTAACGAGTGACCGCCTCACAGGTTCCACGGATCAGTGCCTTTCGGGGGCTATTCGAAGATTGTTGCGGCAGGCGACGACACCCTGGATGTCGAGGACGACGTCCTGAGCGCGTGCCTTGTCCGCAAGATGGGCAACGTACCCCTCCAGTGTCACTTCGCCCTTCTCCACCGAGACCGTCATGTTGGTCGGGTCGAGAAAAGCGTCCTGCGTCAGTTGCTCATTCACGTCCTGTGCGATCAGATCGTCGGGACGTTCGTAACCGTCCGGTCCCTTGCCGATCTGCTTTTCCTGCTCCGGTCCCTCGGCGAAGATATTGGCTTCGCCCTGAAGATAACCGCTTGGCCGGCTTTCCGCCGGGCCCTCCCATCGAGGCCATTGCGAGGTCTCGCCGGGACGGCCAGCTTTCGGCTGCTCATTCTTCATCGGCTTTCTCCTTCTCAGGGGCATGATCGCCCGCAACGGAGAAACCCATGGTTGCCGGAAAAGTTCCGCGCGAGTTGATGGAACCGGAACGGCCGAGCCGCGTTTAGGTGTTAAACTAGAAAACTGCTTAAGACGGGAGAGTGACATGCAGGACAGGCTGAAGATTTATCGGCTGGTGCCGACGGCTGCGCCTGGCGATCCGAACTGGCAGAACTCGCCAGCGCATGGCGAAGTGGTGGTTCGGGCCAAGACCGCAGGCGATGCGCGCCTCGTGGCGAGTCAGGCGGAACTGGATTTCATGGAAATCGATGCATCGCCCTGCGAGGGCAATTCGACCGAGATGGCGAGCGCCTTCCGCAGCGACAAGCTCTATACGGTGATCGAGGACAGTAGCGGTCGGTTCGCCCCGAACGGGCCTCGAGGCGTGGTCGGTGGCCGTGTGCGCGTCGATAACCTGGTGTCAACCCAACTCTGATTGCTTGAGGCGGGTCCATCCAACGGACAGCATCAATCGGTGTGGCCGTCGGTCTTTTCGTTGAGTGCTCTCTGTAGCTCACGCGCCAGGTCGAGCAGTCGAGCGGGAATCTCTTCCTTCTCGATTTCGGTCAGAAGGACCGAGACCTTGCGGTTGACCCGCCGTCCCATTCTGACGTCCTGTTCCGCAACCGGAGTGTCTTGTTTCGTCATCCCGACCTCTGACGTAATCACTGCCGGCAGATCCGTTGCCCGACAATGTCCGCCCGCCATAACTCTACATTAGCTTTCCATACATCATTACGGCCAACTTCGGATATCCCGAAAAAGTCACAGAGGACAAATGAAATAAAGCGACTCCCTATCCGGGAGCCGCTTCATTTGTTCCAGAGGTTTTTTGGAAACTCAGTGCTTGGGCGGTTTCGCCGTGCCGGTGGGAATGGATGTCACCGTGCTCGACACGGGATCGCTCGCCGGAAACGTGTCTTCCAGCCCCTCGTTGAGCTGCTCGTCCAGCTCCTTCTTTTCACCGCGCTCACGAACCGATTGCTCGGCCTTCTTGTCCGAGTCGTTGTGCGCAGAGTTCGGGGTGCTGTTGATGCTCATCTGGTTGCCTCCTGGCTTGTTTCATCACGAAAACGGATTGGATCTAACGTTTGTTCCGGAACCAAGCGAAGGCGGCGTGGGTTATCGGGCAAACGAAGGAGTTTTCCGTGGCGCCGCGCGTATTCTGGAAAGGTTATCTGAAGCTCTCGCTGGTCACCTGCCGTGTGACGATGACGCCGGCCGTCTCCGAAGGCGCCAAGGTGCGGTTCCACAATATCAACCGCAAGACCAACAATCGCGTCCTCAGCCAGTATGTCGATGCCGAGACCGGTGAGGCGGTCGAGGACGACGATCAGGTCAAGGGCTATCCGAAGGGCGAGGACGACTACGTTCTTCTCGAAGACGAGGAGATCGAGGATGTCGGCCTGGAAAGCACCCGTACGATCGATATCGAAACTTTCGTGCCGGCGGGCTCGATCGGCTGGATCTGGTACGACCGGCCGCACTACCTGGCGCCGGACGACGAGGTGAGCGCCGAGGCGTTTGCGGTGATCCGGGAGGCCATGGCAAAAACCGGTACCGGCGGCATCGCCCGGCTCGTCATGTATCGTCGCGAGCGAGCGGTTCTGCTGCTGCCCAAGGACAAGGGCATCGTCGTCTGGACCTTGCGCTACGGCGACGAAGTACGCGACGCCGACGAATACGCTGTCAACAAACCCAAGGAAAAGGCTGATGCCGAGCATCTGTCGATGATGAAGAAGATCATCGACGAGCGCACCGAAGCCTGGAAGCCTTCCATGGCGGACGATCCGGTCCAGGACCGGCTGCTCGAGATCATCGCCGAACGCAAGAAGAGCCGCAAGACCCGGAAGAAGGTCGAGGAGAAGGCGCCGGAGCGCACCGGCAATGTGATCGATATCACCGCCGCGCTGAAGAAGAGCCTGGAGGCTGAGCGAAAGGGGCGGTGAGACACCCTGATCTACCCCCTTGCGGGGGAGATCTCACCGGAGGTGACGGAGGGGGTGGTGCTGCGAATTCAATTGCCGATGAAACATGTGGGGACCTACCCCCTCTGCCTTGCCGATTGGCAAGACGCACCGTCTCCCTCAGCCTTCACCGCTTCTTCTTCATTTTGAACTCGATCACCGCTTCCGCTTTGCGAAAATCACCCCACGGATCCTTCGTCTGCTGGGCAATGCGGGCCGGGGTATTGATGACGGTAAAATAGTTGGGACCGATCGCGCCGCCGAGTTCGTCCCACTCGACCGGCATGGAGACCGGCGCGCCGGGCCGGGCACGGGTGGAATAGGGGGCCACCGCGGTGTTGCCGCGGCCGTTGCGCAGGTAGTCGATGAGGATCTTGCCGCTTCGCTTCGACTTGGTAATCGTCGAGACATATTTGTCGGGATCGTCGCCGGCCATGCCGTCGGCCAGCGCCTTCATCGCAGCCTTCACCTCCGGCCATTCCGCCTTGGGTTTGACCGGTGCGACGACATGCAGGCCCTTGCCGCCCGAAGTCTTGACGAAGGCGACCAGCCCCATATCCTCGAAACGGCGCTTCACATCGTGGGCTGCGGCAATGATATCGGTCCAGGACACGCCTTCGCCGGGATCGAGGTCGATATTGACCATGTCCGGCTTTTCCCAGTCGTCGAGGTTGGAGCCCCAGGGGTGGATTTCCAGCGTCGCGCCTTGAACAAGGCCGAGCAGCCCGTCGAGGTTGCGGATGGTGATATCCTCTTCCGCCGGATCGGCGGGGTCCTTCACGAGCACGGCGTTCTTGGTCATGCCCTTCCAGCCATGTTTCTGGAAGAAAAGCTGGCTGCCGATGCCGTCGGGACCCCGCAAAAGCGCCAGCGGGCGGTTGACCACGAAGGGTGCCATCAACCGCCAGACTTCGGTGTAATAATCCGCAAGCCCTGCCTTGGTCACGCCGGCATCCGGCCAATAGACCCGATCCGGATGGGTGAGATTGACCGTCCGCTTCGGTGGCTTCGGTTGTTCCGCTACGTTCACTGGCCCGCCCTCCCGGACGATATCCTTCGGGTCCTTGTCTTCGCGCAAGCCCCGGAAAGAGGCATGGCGGATATGCGCATCCGCCGTCCAGCCGCGGAACTCCACTTCCGCCACGAGCTCGGGCCGCACGAAAACGACATCCTTCTTTTCCACCCCGGCAAGCTTTTCGTCAAACGGGCTTTCGTCGGCGCCGATCTCGTTGAGGCGCTTGAACAGCGATTGCGCCACGGCGTTCGAATAACCCGTGCCGACGCGGCCGGCATGCCGCAGCTTTCCCTTGTCGTAATATCCCATGACCAGCGATCCGATCGCAGTCCGGGACACGGAGGAGGGGACGAACCCCGCGACCACGAATTCCTGCCGGGCCGAACATTTCGACTTCACCCAGTCGCGGCCGCGGCCGGGGCGATAGGGCGCATCCGCGATCTTGGAGATGATGCCTTCGAGGCTCAGCCGGCAGGCATGTTTCAGCACCAGACCGCCTTCGTCGCCGAAATGCTCGCTGTAGCGCAGGGCCGGACCGCTGCCGGCCAGCAGGGTTTCCAGCGCCTCCTTGCGCTTCAGGAGCGTTGCGCCGGTCAGGTCGTAACCGTCCAGATGAAGAATATCGAAAGCGTAGAAGGTGAAGCGGTCGTCCCGGCCTTCGCTGAGGTCCTGCTGTAGCAGGGAGAAATCCGTGGCGCCGGAACCGGCCTCGACCGCCACTTCCCCATCGACGATAGCATCGGTCGCGCCCAGCTTTCCGAATTCCGTGATGATCTCGTCTCCGAACTTGTGCGTCCAATCCAGCCCGGTGCGCGTCAACAGCTTTACCTTGCCATTTTCGACACGGGCCTGCAGGCGATAGCCGTCGAGCTTGATCTCGTGGACCCAGCGTTTGCCGGAGGGCGCGCTCTTCACCAGCGTCGCAAGCTGCGGCTCGACGAAATCCGGGAGCTCGGCTTTCCGGGCGCCCTTGATCTTCGAAGCCGCGATGTCGGATTTTTCCGGTTCCGGATCGGATTTCGTCTTCGCTTTCGGTTTGGTCGTAGTCTTTGCCGGCGGTGCCTTGCGGCCCCAGATTTCGTCCAGCGTCTTGCCAGACTTCACAGAAAGCGGCATTTCGTCGAGAATGTCCTTGTCGCCCTCGGCGCGGGCGAATTCGTCCTCGCCCTTCACCAGCAGCCAGTTCTCGCGTTTTTCGCCCTGCCTCTGGGCCATGCGGATCAGGTGCCAGCGGCCTTCCAGCTTTTCGCCCTTCAGCTCGAATTCCATGTGGCCTTTCTTATAGCCCTTGTGAGGATCGCCGATCGGTTCCCAGGTGCCTCGATCCCAGAGCAGCACGGCGCCGGCGCCGTAATTGCCTTTGGGGATCATGCCTTCGAAACCGCCATAGTCGAGCGGGTGGTCTTCCACATGCACCGCAAGCCGTTTTTCGCCAGGCACGAAGCTCGGCCCGCGGGTGACGGCCCAGCTTTTCAGCACGCCGTCCATTTCCAGCCGGAAATCGTAGTGCAGCCGGGTGGCATCGTGTTTCTGGATTACGAAACTGTTGCCGGATGCCTTGGCCTTGCGGCCGGAGACTTTCCCCTGGGGCTCGGGAGAAGCCTTGAAGTTCCGCTTCTGATTGTAGGTTTCGAGCGCCATGATCAGCTCGCCTTTCTCTGCGGGGCGGCAGTCTTGCGAGATACGGTTTTCTTGGCGGGCTTATTCGGAGGGGTTTTCTTGCCGCCGGCGCTTTGACGCAGGGCGTCGAGCAGGTTGGAGACCTTCTTCGGTTCCGGCTTCGGCTGCTTCCTGAGCTTGCGGCCTTCGATCTTCGCCTTGATCAGCTCGGCAAGTGCTGCCTCGTAACGGTCGTCGAACTCGCTCGGGTCGAATTCGCCGCGTTTGGTGTCGATGATGTGTTGGGCGAGATCGAGCATCTCGCCCTCGATCTTGAAGCTCTTGATGTCGGAGAAGATGTCCTTCGCCGACCGGACCTCGTAGTCGTAGTTCAACGTGCTGGCGATCAGGCCTTTTTCGCTCGGGCGGATCAGCAGCGTCCGCAGCCGCCGGAAGAGTACGGTGCGGGCGAGTGCGACGACATTCTTCTCCTTCAGCCCCTGGCGGATCAGTTCGAACACCTCGGCGGAGGGTTTATCAGCCGGCGCCAGATAATAAGGACGATCGATAAAGATGGTGTCGATGCCGTCGCAGGGTATGAAGGTTTCGAGATCGAGGGTCTTGTCGCTCTCCGGTACCGCGGCCTTCACCTCGTCCGGCTCGAGAAACACGTACTGGCCGCTCGAAACCTCGTAACCCTTGACGATGTCCTCGCTTTCGACCTGCCTGCCGGTATCGGCATCCACCATCTGGCGATGGACGCGGTTGCCCGTCTCCCGGTTGATGATGTGAAAGCTGACGCGGTCGGATGTCGAGGCGGCCGTATAAAGCGCCACCGGGCAGCTCAGCTCTCCGACCTTCAGGTACCCTTTCCAGTTTGCACGCGGTGCCACGATCAGAACTCCGTGAAAGTCCTATCAACCGGCCTGCCGACCTGTTTGTTCCCTTGAGTGAAGCGCGGTTTGCGCCACGAAGATGAACAGGGCATTCATCTTAGGGGAACCAAATACGCAAGGCATGCGTTTGCCCCCGTCATTCCAGCAGCCATGAAGACTTCGGAGAGGTAGGCAACGGTGTCTGAATCACAGTTGAATGGTGATCCTGCACGTGCAGACATAGTAAGGCTTATTCCCGCTCTCCGCGCATTTGCCCGTACTTTCTGCCGCAATCCCAGCGATGCAGACGACCTGGTGCAGGAGACGCTGATGAAAGCGCTCGCCAATCTCGACAAGTTCGAGCCGGGCACCAAGCTGAAAAGCTGGCTTTTCACCATCATGCGCAACACCTTTTATACACGTGCCAAGGTGCTTGGCCGTGAGGCGCCGGGGATCGAGGAGAACATCTCCGGGGACACGCCGGTTGCGGCGAGCCAGGAGATGGCGGCGAGAGCCCGGGAGGTCCAGCGTGCGCTCGAGAAACTGCCGCCGCATTATCGTGAAGTGCTGACGCTGGTCGCGATCCTCGGGGAAAGTTACGAGGCGGCGGCGGAGATCTGCGATTGCGCGGTGGGCACGGTGAAAAGCCGCCTAAACCGAGCGCGGCATCAAATTCTGCAGGAACTGGGAGAAGAAACCAACTGAGCTGCCGCATCGCGACAGCTTTTCCTTTTGGAGGTCGTCATGAAGTTCACATTGATCGCGGTGGCGGTCGTCCTGGTGACGATCGCCCCGGTTTTCGCGTTTATCTAGCCGATCAGAGCGGGTCCTGGTCGAGGTCCGGGTAATGCCGGAATATGCCCGACTCGTTGAAGGCGAGCCGGCGCTTCGACTTGAGATAGGCTTCGATATTCGGGCGTCCGGCGACCGCATCGCGCAGCTTGGCGACGTTCGGATAATCGTCGTCGAAGTTTTTCATGGCGCGCGGGAAGGCGTAGTTGAGGCCCTCCGCGAGCTGGAAGAGGGACAGGTCGACATAACTCAGGGCGTCACCCACCGCATGGCCACTCCTTGTGGGGTTTGCGGCGATGATGCGCTCGAAATAGCCGATGAATTTCGGCACCCGGTGCTTCAGAAAGGCCCTGGAACGCGCCTTTGCCTCCTGCCGCTGATCCTCATAATAATCGGCGGTGCTGATCGGATGGTGCGTGTCATGCACTTCCGTGATGAAATCGGTAATCGTCAGTTGCAGCCCGTGGGCGAAGATGCGTGATTTTTCATCCTCCGGAACCAGATCCAGCTTCGGCCCCAGATAGTTGAGGATGTTGGCGACATGCGAGATGATCAGGTCGCCATCTTTCAGGAAGGGTGGTGCGAAGGGCATGTCGTAGCCATGCTTGCCGTGGATATAGTCCATCATCCTTCCCGTGCCGCGATCGGTACGGGCAACATCGACATAGTTGGCTCCAGCCTCTTCCAGCGCCAGCCGCACAAATTCGCCGCGGCCCTGAAGGCCGTCCCAGTAATAAAGTTCGTAGGTCATTTCAGTTTCGGACTCCCTTAAGCGTAGGCACAACCGGCTTGCGCGTATGACTGTTCCTTTAAATCTGCATGACGGCAGCACAGGTTGGAACTTTTGCATAGAGGTTGGGTTGAAGGCTCGGATGGTGTCGCGACGTGTTTCGCGCCCGGCAGTTTCGCGTTTGGACAGGGTTTTGAATATGGCTATCAGGATTACCGCGATCCTTTTCACGTTGATCGGGGTGGCGCTGGCCATCGGCGGCGGGCAGTTGGTGCTGCTCGGCGGCAGCGCCTACTACATCATCTGCGGCCTCGGCTTCGTGCTGACCGCTATCCTGCTTTTTCTCAGGAACGCCATCGCGCTCAGGGTCTATGCGGTGCTGGTGCTGGCATCGCTTGTCTGGGCGGTCTGGGAAGTCGGGTTGGACTGGTGGCAGCTCGGCCCGCGTGGCGGGCTGATTATCCTCCTCGGCCTCTGGCTTCTGACCCCCTGGGTCCGCACCCCGCTCGGCTTTTCAAGCCCGACCGGCATGCGCTATGGCGCGAGCGCCTTGCCGCTCGGAATTTCGCTGATGATCGCGATCGTCGTCGCGATCGTCTCCATGTTCCTCGATCCGCTGGACCACAGCGGCGAGCTTCCCGAACAGTCCGTCGCCGCCGCTCCGCCGATGGGCGGCAATGTGCCGCCCGGCGAATGGCACCAGTATGGACGCACGCCTTTTGGGCAGCGTTACTCGCCGCTCGACCAGATCAAGGTCGATAACGTCGCCAACCTCACGGAAGTGTGGCGCTACCAGACCGGGGATGTGAAGCGGCCCGACGACGTGGGCGAGACGACCTATCAGGTAACGCCGCTCAAGGTCGGGAACTCGCTCTATCTCTGCACGCCGCACAATCTTGCGATCGCGCTCGATGCGACGACCGGCAAGGAGAAATGGAAATACGACCCGAATTCCGGCATGAACCCTGACCGGCAGCACCAGACCTGCCGCGGCGTCAGCTATTACAAGGACGCGGCCGCCGCAGCCGGCAGTCCCTGTGCGGAACGGGTTTATCTGCCGACCTCGGACGCGCGGCTGATCGCGCTCGATGCCGCGAACGGTCAGGTCTGCACCTCCTTTGCCGACAAAGGAACGCTGCAGCTCACCAGCGGCATGCGGTACAATCCGGCCGGTTACTACTACTCAACTTCGCCACCGGCGATCGCCGGCAACAAGATCATCATCGGCGGGGCGGTCAACGACAACTATTCCACCCAGTCGCAGTCCGGCGTCATCCGCGCGTTCGACGTCAATACCGGGCAGCTGATCTGGAACTGGGATTCGGGGAACCCGTCTCAGACGCAGCCGCTGCAGCCCGGCCAGACCTACACGACGAACTCCCCGAACAGCTGGTCGGTGTTCAGCGTCGATGAGGACCTGGGCCTCGTCTATATCCCGCTCGGCAACCAGGTGCCGGACCAGCTCGGCATGGGCCGCAGCGAGCATGTCGAGAAATATTCCTCCTCGATCGTCGCGCTCGATCTGAATACCGGCGCCGATCGATGGGTGCGCCAGACGGTGCATCACGATCTATGGGACATGGACGTTCCCGCCCAGCCGGTTCTCCTCAATATCACCAGGCCGGACAATACGGTGGTGCCGGCGCTGGTCGGTCCGACCAAGCAGGGCGACATCTACGTGCTCGACCGGCGCACCGGAGAACCGATCATCCCGATCACCGAGGAACCGGCGCCCGGAGGTGCCATCCCGGAAGATCGTACCGCGCCGACGCAGCCGACCTCGGCCCTGTCGTTCAAGCCAAGGCCGCTCGAGGAACGGGACATGTGGGGCATCACAATGTTCGACCAGATGGTCTGCCGCATCTGGTACCACCAGTACAACTATCTCGGCCGATACACCCCGCCGTCGCTCAAGGGGACGATCGTCTATCCGGGCAATTTCGGTACGTTCAACTGGGGCAGCGTCGCGGTCGATCCGGAACGGCAGGTGATGTTCGGCATGCCGACCTATCTCGCCTTTACCTCGAGGCTGGTGCCGCGCGCGGACATTCCGCCGAAGGGCGCGGACGAAAAAGCCAGCGAACAGGGCCTCAACCGCAACGAGGGCGCACCCTACGGCGTCTTCATGGGGCCGTTCCTCGGACCGCTGCAGATCCCCTGCCAGGCGCCGCCGTGGGGCTACGTCTCGGGCGTCGACCTCAGGACCGGCGAGATCGCCTACAAGCACCGAAACGGCACGGTCTACGACATGACGCCGCTGCCGCTGCCCTTCAAGGTTGGGGTGCCCGGCATCGGCGGGCCGATGATCACCAAGGGTGGCGTGGCGTTCCTCGGCGCTGCGGTCGACAACTACCTGCGTGCCTACAACCTTACCAACGGTCGCGAGCTCTGGAAGGCGCGGCTGCCGGCCGGCGGTCAGGCGACGCCGATGACCTATGCGGTCGACGACGGGCGCCAGTTCGTGGTGATGGTGGCCGGCGGACACGGCTCGGTCGGCACCAAGCCCGGTGACTACGTGATCGCCTACGCCCTGCCGCGATAGGCCGGAGCCAAAAAGATGGCCCGGACGCAATAACGTCCGGGCCATTCTTATTCATCATTTCGGTCGGCTGGATCATGCAATGCCGTTGAAACGGATTTCGTTGCGAACGCCTGTCACTCCGGCAACGCTCAGTGCCACTTCCTCGGCTCGCGCTACTTCGGTCTCCAGTTGGACTGTCCCGCTCAGTGTGATCTCGGATCCACTGGCGATGACGGCGACGTCGCTTGCATCGATACCGCCGGCAGACGCCAGCGCATCGGAGACCGCCCCTTCGAGCGTTGCGCTTGGCGGAAACTCCGCCTCGACCTCAGGGGATGTCTCGTGAAAATGCTGATGCTTGAAGACCATTGTCGTACTCCGTTCTTGCACGGCACGACAACGCATGGAGAGGGCGATTGGTTCAGCGCCCGCCGGCGAGAACCGTGGCGATGATCTCCTCAAGCTGGTTCTGCGAGAAGGGTTTCGGCAGTCGCGGCAGGCGGTTGTCGCCGCCGGTGGGCAGTTCGGCGTAGCCGGTTGCCAGCACCACGGGAAGGCCCGGTCTTTCTTCGCGGATGACGGCTGCCAGTTCCGAGCCGGTCATGCGCGGCATCGAATGGTCGGTGATGACGAGATCGATATCATGGGCGCCGCTTCTCAGCTCCTTCAGGGCATCGGTGCCGCTATAGGCTTCGATCACGGTATGGCCGAGATCCTCCAGCATCAGCGTGGTGTTCATCAGGACAAGCGCGTCGTCATCGACGGCGAGAATGGTCAGGCGTCCCCGGGGAGTTGCAACTGGTGAAGGCATGTTTTTCTCCGAAGACTGCGGACGATCGTTTGCATCTGCCGCAGGCAGATAGAGCGAAACAGTGGTACCCTTGCCCTTTTGGCTTTCGATGTCGAGTTTGCCACCCGACTGTTCGGTCAAGCCCTGCACCATGGAAAGTCCGAGCCCCGTTCCCTTGCCGACACCCTTGGTCGTGAAGAAGGGCGTCGTCGCGCGGATCAGGGTTTCCTCGTCCATGCCTTCGCCGCTGTCGGCGACCGAGAGCCGAACATATTCGCCGGGTTTCAATCTCTCGGTCTTCTCGTCGGCCGAATACTCCTCGGCGCTGATGACGATCGTGCCGCCGCCGGCCATCGCGTCTCGGGCGTTGACGACAAGGTTCAGAAGGGCGGTCTCGAGCTGGACGGGGTCGCTCGCGACGTGCGGCAGGTTTTCGGCAAACCGGGTTTCCACGAAAGCGGAGGCGCTGAGCGAGCGCTGAACGAAATCCATCATGCCGCCTACGAGTGCCGGTAAGTCGATCGCCTGCATGTTCAATTCCTGCCGGCGGGAGAAGGCGAGCATGCGCTGGGTGAGCGCTGCGCCCCGTTCGGCACCCTGGATGGCATTGTCCAGCAACGGCATCAACGCCGGATCGTCGGGCAGGCGTTTTTTCAGGATTTCCAGGCTGCCCAGCACGGCCATGAGCAGATTGTTGAAGTCGTGGGCGACACCACCGGTCAGCTGGCCGATCGCCTCCATCTTCTGGGCTTGGAAAAGTTCCTCGCGCGCCTGGGTGAGAGCCTTCTGCGCCTCGACCTTTTCAGTGATGTCGCGCGTGATCTTGGCGAAGCCGAGAAGCGTGCCTTCCTCGTTGCGGATCGCATCGATGATCACATGCGCCCAGAAACGCGTGCCATCCTTGCGCTGCCGCCAGGCTTCCTTCTCGAATCGGCCCTCGCGCCGCGCGGTCTCCAGGCTGCGGCTGGGTTCGCCGCGCTCACGATCCTCCGGCGTGTAGAACTTTGAAAAATGCTGGCCGACGATTTCGTCCGCCGTATAGCCCTTGATGCGCGCGGCACCCGCGTTCCAGTTGCTGACGCAACCGTCCGGGTCGAGCATGTAGAGAGCATAGTCGGTGACCCCTTGGACGAGGAGCCGGAATCTCTCCTCGCTCAATCGGAGTTCCGTCTCGGCCTTTTTCCGTTCGGTCAGGTCGCGGGTCACCTTGGCGAAGCCGAGAAGCTCGCCGGAGCGGCCCCAGATCGGATCGATGATGACATGAGCCCAGAAGCGGCCGCCGTCCTTGCGGACCCGCCAGCCTTCCTTTTCGAAGCGGCCTTCTGTCGCAGCGGTCCGCAAAGCGTGCTCGGGCGCCCGCGCCAACCGGTCTTCCGGTGTGTAGAAGCGGGAAAAGTGCTCGCCGAGGATTTCCCATGCCTCGTATCCCTTGAAGCGCTGGGCGCCGGGATTCCAGCTGACGATCTTGCCGTCAGGGTCAATCATGTAGATCGCATAATCGGTGATGGCGTCTACGAGAAGACGATAACGTTCCTCGTCAAGCAACGAAACCTCGTAACTTTTCGGCACACTCATCAATCGTCCCCAACCCACGCAGTTTTTCGTCTAATGCGCTGTAACAACGAAAAGTTGTGACTATGCAACAGGATCATTACTCTTCCCCGGCCCACGAAACCCGTGGTCTAACGCGACATAATGTCCAAGCCGCATCTTTGGTTCCCTGTTTACCAAACTTTTTATCTTGGGCCCAAACTGGGACGAGCCGACATGGGTTGACGAATGACAGGTTTTCCTTTACGACTGACGAAATATGAAAATCGTCACACGTAAAACGAAAGACTTCAGCGGTATGGATACCACCGAAAATACCCTGGACACGTCGCGGCAGGAAAATGTCGGCCGCATCCTCGATGCGGCGGAGCGGCTGTTCAAGCACTACGGCTACACCAAGACGAACGTGGCGGATATTGCGCGCGATCTCGGCATGTCGCCCGCCAATATCTACCGTTTCTTCTCGTCCAAGGCCGACATCCATCAGGCCTTGGCGCACCGCATGTTGGACGGCAGCTATCAGGCGGCGCTCGCCAACGCGAAGCGGCCGGTGAGCGCAGCCGAACGGCTGCGCAATCACGTCCTGCAGCAGCACCGCTTCACGCTCGAGACCATGCTCGACGAGAAGAAGGTGCATGAAATGGTGGTGATCGCCATCGAGCAGCAATGGCCGGTCATCGAGCTGCATCTCGAACGCATCCGTGTGGTTATTGCGGCCATTATCAAGGACGGTATCGAAGCCGGCGAATTCCGTGAGCAGGATCACCAGCTCGCAGCCGAATGCTTCATGTCGTCCGTGGTCATACTTTGTCATCCGCAGCTCATTGCGGATTGTCTTCTGGAGAGCCGGATCGGCAAGCCCGAGGACCTGGTGGAATTCGGCCTCAGGGCCCTCAGATAAGATAGTTCGCCTGAAATAATTCCGGGGCGCCAAGGGGGCGTCTTGATCGAAAACCCGCCACCAGGAGTGCGGAATCATGTTTTTCGTAAAGACCAGACATAATGTCTCGTTTCTCATCAAAGGCCTTTTGGTCGCGACCGCGTTCAGCGCGCTGACGGCCTGCTCGGAAGAGAAGAAAGCTGAAGCACCGGAAGTCGTCCGGCCGGTCAAGGTGACCGAGGTTGCTGCTGCCGATCACGGCCGCAGGCTTCAATACTCCGGCTCGGTCAAGGCGCGCACCGAAATGAACCTCGGCTTCCGCGTCGCCGGCAAGATCACGGAGCGGCTCGTCGATGTCGGCCAGCGCGTTCGCCCCGGCGATGTGCTCGCAAAGCTTGACGCCGTCGATTACCAGCTCGCGGTGCGTCGCGCCGAGGCCGATCTCACGTCCGCACAGAAGCAGGTGGAAATCTCCGGCCTCGCCCGTCGCCGGGCCGAGACGCTTGTCGAGAAGAGCATTTCCTCCCAATCGCAGTTCGAGCAGGCGCAACTCGCCAACGACCAGGCCATTTCGCAAAGGGAATCGGCCCAGTCGGCGCTCGACCAGGCCCGCAACCAGGTCGCCTATACGGAATTGAAGTCGGACCAGAACGGCATCGTCACCGCGGTCAGCGCCGATATCGGCCAGGTGGTCGCGTCCGGCACGCCGGTTCTCTCCGTCGCCGTCGAGGGCAGCAAGGAAGTGCAGATCGCCGTTCCGGAAATGGACGTCGCTCAGTTCAAGCCGGGCAAGACGGTGAAGGCCCGTTTCTGGTCGGCCTCCGATCTCGTGCTCGACGGCAAGGTCCGCGAAGTGGCCGGCAGCGCCGACGCGCAATCGCGCACTTTCGCGGTTCGCGTCAGCCTGCCTGAGGATGCGCGGGTCCTGCTCGGCATGACCGCGACGATCGAGGCGGACGAAGACAATGCCGTCGCGACCTATGCCGTTCCGCTTGCCGCGCTTTCCAAGAAGGACGGCCAGTCCGTCGTCTGGATCGTCGACCGTGGCAAGGGCACCGTCAGTTCGCGCGCCGTCAAGGTGGCCGATTTCTCCGACGACGGCGTTCGTGTCGCCGACGGCGTTGCCAAGGGCGACCTCGTCGTCTCGGCCGGCACGCAGTTCATGAAGGAAGACATGAAGGTCAAGCTGCCCGAAAACATCGCCTCACGCTTCGGCAGCGTCAGCAGCCTTACCACCGCTTCGCTCGCGCCCTGATCGCCCGGCTTAAAGGACCCAAGACCATGAGCTCCTCTCATCAGGCCAATCCCCCGGAAAAGGGCAGGTTCAACCTGTCCCGCTGGGCGATCGCCCATCCGAGTATCGCCCGTTTTCTCTTCGGCCTTATCATCGTCATGGGTGCGCTCGGCGTCATGAACATGGGGCAGAAGGAAGACCCGGACTTCACCTTCCGCGTCATGGTCGTGCAGACCGTCTGGCCCGGCGCCTCCATTCAGGAGATGCAGGACCAGGTCGTCAACAAGGTCGAGCGAAAGCTGCAGGAAACCCCGCATCTCGACTGGGTCAAGTCCTATACCCGTGCCGGCGTGGCGATCACCACGGTACAGATCAAGGGCGACACCAATACCGCCGAGGTCAACGACGCCTTCTACCAGGTCCGCAAGAAGATCGGGGACATCACCCAGGATCTGCCGGCCGGCCTGCTCGGTCCCTATTTCAACGACGAGTTCGGCGATACCTACATCACCCTCAATTCGATCAGCGGTGAAGGCTACAGCTATCCTGAACTGAAGCAGTTCGCGATCCAGGCCCGCGACATGCTGCTCGCCACGCCCGGCGTCGAAAAGGCGGTCATTCTCGGCGACCAGCCGCAGAAGATCTTCATCGACGTATCGTCCAAGGCGCTCGCCGAGCGCGGCCTTACCGTCCTCAACATCCGCGACGCACTGTCCGGCCAGAACAATATCGATCCCGCCGGGAGCGTTGAGACTGCCGAGCGCTCGGTGCGAATTGCGGTCGAAGGCGGCGTCACGACGCCTGAAGATATCCGCGAGCTGCGCCTTCGCGCCGGCGACCAGGTGATCCGGCTCGGCGATATCGCCACCGTCACCGCCGGCCTCGAAAACCCCTATCAGCGCAAGTTCCGCTTCAACGGCCACGACAGCGTCCAGCTTGGCGTCGTCATGGCGAAGGGCTTCAAGGTAACCGACGTCGGGCACGAGGTCGAAGCCACTTACGAGCGCTTCGAACGGACGCTGCCGGTCGGCGTTTCCGTCGAGCAGGTCTCCAACCAGCCGGAAGTCGTCACGGAAGCGGTCGGCGAGTTCACCCAGGCCCTGCTGGAAGCTCTCGTCATCGTCCTAATCGTCTCGCTGATCTCGATCGGCTGGCGTTCGGGCATCGTCATCGCCATCACCATTCCGCTGGTTCTGTCAGCCACGTTCGCGATCATGTTCTACATGGGCATCGAGCTGCAGCGCATCTCGCTCGGCGCGCTGATCATCGCGCTCGGCCTGCTCGTCGACGATGCGATGATCGTCGTCGAGATGATGGAACGGAAGCTGGAGGAGGGGCTCGCGCGCCTCGATGCCGCCACCTTCGCCTACTCGTCCACCGCCTTTCCGATGCTGACCGGCACATTGATCACCACCGCCGGCTTCATCCCGGTCGGGTTCGCCGATTCCACCGCCGGCGAATACGTGCGCTCGCTGTTCTACGTGGTGGGCATCGCGCTCGTCGTGTCGTGGTTCGTGGCCGTCTATTTCACCCCCTGGCTCGGCTACATGATCCTCAAGCAGCGGGCGCACGCAGGCACCCATCACGATGCCTACGACACCCGGATGTATCGCGGCGTCCGGCACGCGGTCGGCTGGTCCGTGCGTCACAAGGCGATCGTCCTGCTTCTCACTCTCGGCGCCTTCGTCGGCAGCCTGTGGTCGTTCCAGTTCATCCCGCAGAGCTTCTTTCCGCAGTCCTCTCGGCCTGAAATCCTGGTCGATCTGTGGCTGCCGGAAGGCACGGCGATCGAGGAAGTCGAACGCCAGGCGAAAGCCCTTGAAGACAAGATCCTGCCTGACGCGGACAAGACCTTCGTCGCCACCTATATCGGCGAGGGCGCACCGCGCTTCTTCCTGCCGCTCGACCAGCAGCTCCGCAACCCCAACTACGCGCAGCTCCTGATCATGTCGAAGGACGTCGACGCCCGCGAGCGTCTGATCGTCAAGCTGCGCGCCATCCTGGCGCAGGACTTCCCGACCGTGCGCGGCAAGGTCGACCGCCTGTTCCTCGGCCCGCCGGTCGGCTGGCCTGTTCAGATGCGCGTCACCGGCCCGGACCCGGCGGAAGTGCGCCGCATCGCCGACCAGGTCAAGGAACGTTACCAGCAGCAGCCGCTGTTCGGCGCGATCCATGACGACTGGATGGAACCGGTGACGGCCATGAAACTGGTCATCGACCAGGATCGCGCCAGGGCCCTCGGCGTCACCTCGCAGCGTGTCCGCCAGATGCTGCAGACGGCAGTCTCCGGAGCTCCGGTCAGCGACTTCCGCGACGGCGAGGAAACCGTTTCGATCGTCGTCCGCGAACCGGATGCCACCCGCAACCTGCTCTCGGCGGTCCAGTCGGTCTATGTGCCGACGGATTTCGGCGGCTTCGTCCCGGTCTCGCAGATTGCCAAGGTCGTGCCGGTCCTCGAACAGGGCATCGAATGGCGCCGCGACCGCCTGCCGACGATCACCGTCAAGGCAACGCTCCCGGATGGCGTCGAACCGACCCAGGTATCGATGAACCTCTACAGCAGCATGGCCGACCTGCGCGCCACCCTGCCTGCCGGCTATCATGTCGAGATTCAGGGCGGTGCGGAAGATGCAGCCGAAAGCCAGAACTCGATCGCTGCCAAGGCGCCGATCATGCTCCTGGTCATCCTCGTGCTGCTGATGATCCAGCTGCAGCATTTCGGCAAGGCGATGCTGGTACTGGCCACCGGTCCGCTGGGCATCATCGGCGCTGCCATGGCGCTGCTCATGACCGGTGCGCCGTTCGGCTTCGTGGCGATCCTCGGCGTCATCGCGCTGCTCGGCATCATCATCCGCAACTCGATCATCCTGGTCGACCAGATCGACCAGGACATCGCGGCGGGCATGGAGCGGATGGAGGCGATCGTCGGCGCGGCCGTACGCCGTTTCCGGCCGATCATGCTGACGGCGCTGACCGCCGTGCTGGCGCTGTACCCGATCTCACGCGGCGTGTTCTGGGGGCCGCTCGCCTACGCGATGATGGGCGGCATCCTGGTTGCAACGGTACTGACAATCCTCGTCCTGCCCGCCGCCTACGCCCTCTTCTTCGGCCGCGAGCCCAAGAAGAACAAGGACGACCAGTCGCCCGCAAATCAGGGCGACCTGTTCGACAGCCGCGACGACCTGCCGATGGCAGCGGAGTAACGGCGAGCGCCTTCCTCGGGAACCTGGTAATTCCTGAGGAAGGCGTCCTGATTGGCTTTGACGGACTGGAAGATATAGTCCCTGACCATCCGCACCCGGGGGATCTGGCTCAGGTCACGATGGCACATCAGCCAGTAGCCGCGTCTCAGTTCCACCTCGTCCGCGAGCACGATTTCGAGATCCGGCCGCGTGCGGGTGATGAAGTTCGGCAGCACGCAAAGACCGAGACCGTTCAGCGTCGCGGTCAGTTGCGCAAAGATGCTGGAGCTCTGGAAACGCGCCTTGATGCCCGGATGGACGTCGCCAAGATAGTCGAGCCCGGGCGCAAAGATCATGTCCTCGATATAGCCGATGAATGGGTGCGACAGCAGATCCTGCCGGCTGCGGATCGGACTGGCCTTGGCCAGGTAGGATTTCGCGCCGTAGACGTTGAGGCTGTAGTCGGTCAGCTTTTCCGTCAGATAAGGCCCGTCCTTCGGCGGGTCGAGCGAGACCGCGATATCCGCTTCCTTGCGCGAGAGCGACATGATCTGCTGGATCGTCACCAGTTCCAGCGAGATGTTGGGATGGCTGTCGCAGAAGCTGCGGATCTTGTCGGCGAAGAAGAAATTCGCAAATCCTTCCGGGGTGCTTAAGCGAACCACGCCGCGCTGCGCGGTGGTGCCGGAGGCGACATCCGCCTGCAGCCGGTCGGCCTCGGTCTCGATGCGTTCCGCCGTCTCGATGAAGCGCTGG
The DNA here is from genome assembly GCF_000732195.1 of Neorhizobium vignae. GTDB lineage: Bacteria > Pseudomonadota > Alphaproteobacteria > Rhizobiales > Rhizobiaceae > Neorhizobium > Neorhizobium vignae. The sequence goes on along the minus strand of NZ_JNNU01000002.1, from coordinate 775,495 downwards.
CCCATGCCGGTCAGCACATAGCCACGTGGATTGCGCTCGAACAGTTTGACCTTGAGGGCGAACTCCAGCCGATCGATGCGCCGGGACACGGTGGCGTGGCTGGTGCGCAATTGACGTGCCGCGGTGGACAGCTGTCCGCTGCGGGCCACGGCCAGGAAATATTGCAGATCGTCCCAGGTGAAGTTCTGATTATTGCTCAATTCGTTCCCGTCTGTTCAAAAATGCACAGATGCTGTTTGCAATTAATTACAGCGGCCTGCTTGCGTCAACGGCCGTTTTCCTGAACCATGCAATCTGGAGCAGCCGCTTTGAGGAGAGCGGCTCACCAATTTTGAACAGACCCTTCAAATTTTCTGGGCCTATTCTCTGGGAGGAGAAATTATGCACAAGTCAATTCTGACGTCATTTGCAACGTCCCTGGCTGTCGTTCTCGCAAGCAGCGCGGCATTCGCGCAGAGTGCGTCCGACAACAAGGTCAAGATCGGCATCCTGAACGACCAGTCGGGCGTCTATTCCGAATTCGGCGGCAAGTCGTCGGTCGAGGCGGCCAAGATGGCGGTCGAGGATTTCGGCGGCAAGGTTCTCGGGGCGTCGATCGAGATCGTCGATGCCGACCACCAGAACAAGGCGGACATTGCCTCCAACATCGCCCGCCAGTGGTACGATACCCAGCAGGTCGATGCGATCATGGAACTGACGACCTCGTCGGTGGCACTTGCGGTGCAGGCGATTGGCAAGGAAAAGAAGAAGATCGACATCGTCACGGGTGCGGCGACCACCGATCTGACCGGCAAGGCCTGCAGCCCCTACGGTTTCCACTGGGCCTATGACACCCATGCGCTCGCGGTAGGCACCGGCGGCGCTCTCGTCAAGCAGGGTGGCGACAGCTGGTTCTTCCTGACCGCCGACTATGCCTTCGGTTATTCGCTCGAGCAGCAGACCGGCGACTTCGTAAAATCCTCCGGCGGCAAGATCGTCGGCGCGGTCCGCCATCCGCTCGCGACCACCGACTTCTCGTCCTTCCTGCTGCAGGCCCAGTCCTCCGGCGCCAAGGTCATCGGCCTTGCCAATGCCGGCCTCGACACGTCGAACGCCATCAAGCAGGCGGCGGAATTCGGCATTACTGCCGGCGGTCAGCGGCTCGCGGCACTGCTCTTCACGCTCGCCGAAGTGCACGGCCTCGGCCTGCAGGCGGCCCAGGGCCTGACCCTGACCGAGGGTTACTACTGGAACCTCGACGACAAGAGCCGCGAATTCGCGAAGAAGTTCTTCGCCCGCACCAAGAAGATGCCGAACATGGTCCATAGCGGCACCTATTCGGCGGTCACCCAGTATCTGAAGGCGATCCAGAAGGCCGGCACCGACGATGCGGATGCCGTTTCCAAGGCACTGCACGAAATGCCGGTCGACGATTTCTTCGCCCGCGGCGGCACGGTCGCCAAGAACGGCCGGATGATCCACGACATGTACCTGCTGCAGGTCAAGAAGCCGGGCGAAAGCAAGGAGCCCTGGGATTATTTCACCGTACTCGCCACCATCCCGGGCAAGGACGCCTACATGGATCCCGCCAAGAGCGGCTGCGATCTGGTGAAGTAATGGCGCTCGCCGCGACAGCAAAACAAGAAGAGCCGCGGGTGGTCTTGTCCGCCCGCGGCCTCTCGAAAAGCTTCGGTGCCTTCATGGCGGTGAAGAACGTGGATCTCGATGTCCGCCACGCGCACGTCCATGCGCTGATCGGCCCGAACGGGGCAGGCAAGACGACCGTTTTCAACCTGCTCACCAAGTTCCTGCAGCCGACGGCGGGCTCGATCACGTTTATGGGTACGGACATCACCAAAACGCCGCCGGACAGGATCGCGCGAATGGGGCTCGTCCGTTCCTTCCAGATTTCGGCGGTTTTCCCGCATCTGACGGTGCTCGACAACGTGCGCGTCGCGCTGCAACGGCCGAACGGGCTTTCGACGCAGTTCTGGCTGCCGCTCTCCTCGCTCGACCGGCTGAATGCGCGGGCCGACGAACTGATCGAGTCGGTCGGCCTGAAGCGCGAACGCAATGCGCTCGCCGCCGACCTTTCCTACGGCCGCAAGCGGGTGCTGGAGATCGCCACGACGCTGGCGCTCGATCCCAAGGTGCTGCTGCTCGACGAGCCGATGGCCGGCATGGGCCAGGAGGATATCGGCACCGTTTCCAACATCATTCGCGAGGTGGCAAAGACCCGTGCGGTGCTGATGGTCGAGCACAATCTCTCCGTCGTCGCCGACATCTGCCACCATGTGACGGTGCTCCAGCGCGGCGAAATCCTCGCCGAGGGCGATTATGCCACCGTCAGCCAGGACCCGCGCGTCCGCACCGCCTATATGGGCACGGAGGAGGCTTGATGGCACCGTTGTTGCAAGTTTCCAACCTCAATGCCTGGTATGGCGAAAGCCATGTCCTGCACGGCGTGGACATGACGGTCGGCGAGGGCGAGACGATCACCATTCTCGGCCGCAATGGCGTCGGCAAGACAACGACGCTCCGGACCATTGTCGGCATCATCCGCGAGCGGAAGGGCGAAATCCGCTTCGCGGGCAAGGATATGCTCGGCGTGCCGCTGCATCGCACGGCGCATAACGGCATCGGCTTCGTGCCGGAAGAGCGCGGCATCTTTTCGACCTTGACCGTCGAGGAAAACCTGATGCTGCCGCCGGTCGTGGCTGAAGGCGGCATGTCGCTCGAGGAAATCTACGAACTCTTCCCCAACCTTGAGGAGCGCCGCTCCAGTCCCGGCACCAAGCTTTCCGGAGGCGAGCAGCAGATGCTGGCGATCGCCCGCATCCTGCGTACCGGCGTCAAGCTGCTGATCCTCGATGAGCCGACCGAAGGCCTGGCGCCGGTCATCGTGCAGCGGATCGGCGAGGTGCTGAAGACGCTGAAGGAGCGTGGCATGACGGTGCTCCTGGTGGAGCAGAATTTCCGCTTCGCGAGCCGGGTGGCCGACCGGTTCTACCTGATGGACCATGGGCGGATGGTCGCGAATTTCCCGGTCGGCGAGCTGCCGGGCAAGATGGACATGCTGCATAAAGTGCTGGGAGTGTGACGCTGTGACGATGATCTTCGGCATACCGCTGCAGGCCTTTCTCGGGCAGCTCCTGATCGGCCTGATCAACGGGTCCTTCTACGCACTCCTGAGCCTCGGCCTGGCGGTCATATTCGGCCTTCTGCGTGTCATCAACTTCGCCCATGGCGCGCAATACATGCTCGGCGCTTTTGCGGCGATGCTGATGCTGGAATATTTCGGCATCAACTACTGGGTCGCGCTGATCCTCGGGCCGATCGTCGTCGGCCTGTTCGGAGCCATCATCGAACGAACGATGCTGTCGCGGCTCTACGATCTCGATCCGCTCTACGGCCTGCTCTTCACGTTCGGCCTGGCGCTGACCATCGAGGGCACGTTCCGCTATCTCTACGGCGCGGCCGGCCAACCCTATGCGGTGCCGGCGCAGCTTGCCGGCGGTACCAATCTCGGTTTCATGTTCCTGCCGATCTATCGCGGCTGGGTGGTCGTCGTGTCTCTGGTCGCCTGCATCGGTACATGGCTGCTGATCGAGAAGACCAAGCTCGGCGCCTATCTTCGTGCCGCGACCGAAAATCCGGTGCTCGTGCAGGCTTTCGGCGTCAACGTGCCGGTGCTTCTGACGCTGACCTACGGGCTCGGTGCGGCGCTCGCCGCCTTTGCCGGCGTGCTGGCCGCGCCGATCTACCAGGTCTCGCCGCTGATGGGCACGAACATCATCATCGTCGTTTTCGCGGTGGTCGTGGTCGGCGGCATGGGCTCGATCATGGGCGCCATCATCACCGGCTACATGCTCGGTATTGCAGAGGGCCTCACCAAGGTGTTCTATCCGGAAGCGTCCAATATCGTGATCTTCGTGATCATGGCAATCGTGCTTCTACTCCGGCCAGCCGGCCTTTTCGGACGGGATGCGTGAGATGAGCGAGATGACCCAAACCGCCACCAAGCCGCATATCGAGCGCTCGGCCACCGCTTCCAGGACCTACACGATCTTCGTGATCATCGGCCTGGCGGCTCTGATCCTTGCGCCGATGTTCTTCTACCCGATCTTCCTGATGAAGCTCTTGTGCTTCGCGCTGTTTGCATGCGCCTTCAACCTTCTACTCGGCTATACCGGGCTGCTGTCCTTCGGCCACGCGACCTTCTTCGGCGGCGCGGCCTATTTTACCGCCCATGTGGTCAAGGAATGGGGCTTTCCGCCGGAACTCGGTATCCTGACCGGCGTCGTGGGCGCAGCATTGCTCGGCCTGATCATGGGGTTCTTCGCGATCCGCCGGCAGGGCATCTATTTTGCGATGATCACGCTCGCTCTGTCGCAGATGTTCTTCTTCTTCTGTCTGCAGGCGGAGTTCACCCAAGGCGAGGACGGCATCCAGTCGGTGCCGCGCGGCCATCTGTTCGGTTTCATCGATCTCAACAGCTCGACCAACATGTATTACTTCGTGCTGGGCGTATTCCTGATCGGCATGGTGATCATATGGCGGTTCATCAACTCGCCCTTCGGCATGATCCTCCGGTCGATCCGCGAGAACGAGCCCCGCGCGATCTCGCTCGGCTACTCCGTCGCCCGCTACAAGCTCGGGGCCTTCGTGATGTCGGCGGCGCTGGCAGGCCTTGCGGGCGGGTTGAAATCGCTGGTCTTCCAGTTCGCGACGCTGACGGATGTCGCCTGGCAGATGTCCGGCGAAGTGATCCTGATGACGCTTCTCGGCGGTATCGGCACGCTGATTGGGCCGATCTTCGGCGCCGGTCTGGTCGTCACGCTGCAAAACTATCTGGCAACCTCGCAATTCCCGGTGACGATCGTCACCGGCGTGATCTTCATGGTCTGCGTCCTCGTTTTCCGGCGCGGCATTATCGGGGAATTCTACGCCTCCCGGCTCGGCCGGAAGCTCGGGTTCGAGCATAGACGATAAGATAGAGGGAGGGCGCAGGGATGCGGCTTGCGGGCATGGCTCGCAGGGCGCTTCTTCCTGGAGCATAAGCATGGAAAATTACGACTACATTGTCATCGGGGCGGGCAGCGCGGGCTGCGTATTGGCCAATCGGCTCTCGAAGGACCCGGGCAACCGCGTACTGATCCTCGAAGCGGGCGGCAATGACAACTATCATTGGGTGCATATTCCCGTCGGTTATCTCTACTGCATCAACAATCCACGCACGGACTGGTGTTTTACGACCGAGAAGGAAGACGGGCTGAACGGCCGCTCGCTCTCCTATCCGCGCGGAAAGATCCTCGGCGGCTGCTCGTCGATCAACGGCATGATCTACATGCGCGGCCAGGCTTACGACTACGACATGTGGCGACAGATGGGGTGCACCGGCTGGGGCTGGGACGATGTCCTGCCTATCTTCAAGAAGAGCCAGGATTTCTACAAGGGCGCCGACGACATGCACGGCGCCGGCGGTGAATGGCGCATCGAAAAGCAGCGTCTCCGCTGGGCGGTGCTCGACAGTTTCCAGAAGGCGGCCGAAGAGGCGGGCATCCCGATCGTCGACGACTTCAATCGCGGCAGCAACGAGGGTTCGAGTTATTTCGACGTCAACCAGCGCTCCGGGATCCGCTGGAATACGTCCAAGGCCTTCCTGCGCCCGGCGATGAAGCAGCCGAACCTGACTGTACTCACCAAGGCGCACGTGCGCCGCCTGATCGTCGAAAACGGCGAGGTGAAGGGTGTCGAGTTCCAGCACGATGGGGTGGCGAAGAAGGCCTATGCGAGACGTGAAACCGTGCTCAGCGCCGGCGCGATCGGCACGCCGCATGTCCTCGAGCTCTCCGGCATCGGCCGCGGCGATGTCCTGCAAAACGCGGGTGTCGAAGTGGTCAAGGAGGTCAAGGCTGTCGGCGAGAACCTGCAGGACCACCTGCAACTCCGCCTCGTCTACAAGGTGACCGGCGTTCCGACCCTCAACGAAAAGGCGTCGAGCCTGATCGGCAAGGCCTCGATCGGGTTGGAATACGCCTTCCGGCGCTCGGGGCCGATGTCGATGGCGCCGAGCCAACTCGGCATCTTTACCAAATCCGGCCCCGACAAGGAGACGCCGGATCTCGAATACCATGTCCAGCCGGTGTCGCTCGACAAGTTCGGCGAACCGGTTCACTCGTTCCCGGCAATGACTGCGAGCGTTTGCAATCTTCGTCCCGAGAGCCGCGGGTCCGTTCATCTGAAAAGCCCGGATTTCGCCGCGGCCCCGGGCATCCATCCGAACTACCTGTCGACCGCCGCCGACCGCGACGTTGCCGTCAGGTCGATCCGGATCACCCGCGAGATCGTCAAGAAGCCGGCATTTGCGCGCTATCATCCGGAGGAATACAAGCCCGGCCCCTCCTACGAGACCGATGCGGATCTCGAAAAGGCGGCCGGCGATATCGGCACGACGATCTTCCATCCGGTCGGCACCGCGCGTATGGGATCCGATCCGGATAGCGTCGTCGATCCTCGCCTGAAAATGCGTGCAGTCGGAAGGCTGCGTATCGCCGATGCCTCGATCATGCCTAATATAGTCTCCGGCAACACCAATTCGCCGACGATCATGATCGCCGAAAAGGCGGCCGAGATGATCCTGGCGGACAATCGGTAGACCGGAGAAACGCATGTCCGACACATCTTCCCAGAGCGACGAAGTCCTCATCGACCGTATCGGTTCGGCAGCCGTCATCCGGCTCAACCGGCCGAGGGCGCTGAACAGCCTGAACTTCGCCATGATGCGGGCGATGAAGGCCGCGCTGGAGGAATTTGCTGGTGATCCGGAAGCGTCCTGCGTCGTCGTCAAGGGCGAGGGGGAGCGCGGCCTCTGCGCCGGAGGAGACATCCGGGTCATCTACGAAAGCGGCAAGTCGGACGATCCTGACGTCACGCGGTTCTGGCGGGAGGAGTTTCCCGTCAACTACATGATCTCTCGTTACGAGAAGCCGTATGTGGTGCTGATGGACGGCATCGTCATGGGCGGCGGCGTCGGGATCGCTTCGCACGGGAAACACCGGATCGTCACGGAACGCACCCGTCTTGCCATGCCCGAGACCGGTATCGGCTACGTGCCGGATGTCGGCGCCACGTGGCTGCTTCCCCACGCGCCCGGCGAGACCGGCACCTGGATGGGGCTGACAGGCGAAGTGATCGGCGCAGCGGACGCCATCTATACCAACCTTGCCGACGTGAACGTGCCCTCGGAACGGCTCGGCCCGCTTGTCGAGGCGCTGGGAGAACTGAAGGACGGCGCATCCGACGAGCAGGTGAGGGCAGTGATCGATCGTTTCGCCGTCACGCCGGGCGAAAGCCAGCTTGAGACCCATCGCGACCTGATCGACCGGGTTTTTCGCTTCGATACGGTCGAGGAGGTTGTCGAGGCCCTGAATAGAGAGGATGATGAATTCTCCATCAGGACGCGCGACGTCATCGCCAAGCGCTCGCCGACCAGCCTCAAACTCGCGCTACGACTCATCAGGCGCGGCCGCGAAAGTTCGAGCCTCGTCGAATGCCTGGAGCGGGAATTCACCGCCGGCGTCGAAATCCTGCGCAACCACGATTTCTACGAGGGCGTGCGCGCTGCGATCATCGACAAGGACCGCAATCCGAAGTGGTCTCCGGCGACGCTGGAGGAGGTCGAGCAGGCCGATCTGGACCGCTATTTTACAGCGCGCCATCCGGTGCTGTTTCCGGATCACAGGCTTTAGGACAAGAAAGACGGGAGGAAGGCATGACCAAGATCGCTTTCGTGGGCCTCGGCAATATGGGCGGGCCGATGGCTGCCAATCTCGTGAAAGCCGGTCATGAGGTGCGCGGCTTCGACCTGTCGGAAGCGTCGGTGAAGGCGGCCGTCGAGACGGGCGTGAAGGCTGCCAGCGCGCTGGCGGAGGCGGTGCGCGATGCGGAATGCGTCATCACCATGCTGCCGAAGGGGCAGCACGTCACGGCCGTGTGGACCGATCTCACCACGCTCATCCCCGAGGGCACTCTCGTCATCGACTGCTCGACCATCGACGTGGAAAGCGCCCGCAAGGCACATGAACTGGCGGATGTCATGAATTGCATCTCGCTCGATGCACCCGTCTCCGGCGGCACCGGCGGGGCGGCGGCCGGCACGCTCACCTTCATGGTCGGCGGTTCGGAAAAGGCGTTCGCCCTGGGCAAGCCGATCCTCGAGGCGATGGGCAAGAAGATCGTCCATTGCGGCGACGCCGGCGCCGGCCAGGCGGCAAAAATCTGCAACAACATGATATTGGGCATATCGATGATCGGCGTCTGCGAGGCCTTTGGCCTGGCGGAAAAGCTCGGCCTTTCGCATCAGGCGCTGTTCGACGTCGCTTCCACCTCGTCAGGCCAGTGCTGGTCGCTCACCACCTATTGCCCGGTGCCGGGTCCTGTGCCCGCCTCGCCGGCCAACAGCGACTACAGGCCAGGTTTTGCCGCAGCGCTGATGTTGAAGGACCTGACGCTGTCGCAGGAGGCCGCAAGACAGTCTGGCGCAGCCACGCCGCTCGGCGCCCACGCGGCCGAGCTTTATGCCCAGTTCGAGCGCGCGGGGCATGGCGCAGACGACTTTTCCGCCATCATCCGGATGCTGCGCGAGAAGGCCGGCAGGACGAGCTAGGCCGATTGATCAGGCCGACGGTGTTTGTTTCCTCTGCGCAAAGGGAGTAAATTCTCATCCTCTGGCCAGTCGGTTCAGGGCTTGTGATGGAGGCAGACATGGGACGCCAATACATCGATTGCCGCGAATTTCCGAGCGAGATGAAATGCACCGTTGCGATCGCGGCGGACAATGTGGATGAACTCGTCAACGCAGCCGTGCAGCATGCCATTTCCGTGCATGGTCACCAGGACACTCCTGAATTCCGCACGGAGATCAGGAAGGCCATCCACGAGATGGATGTCCCGCGCGCCGTCGCCTGACGATGCCACGACAGGGCTTTGCCGACGCTCCCGGTGCTGCCTCATTCCATGAAGCGGCACCGGTCTGGATGACGCGCGAAAAGCTCCGCCGTTTATGGCGGATAATGGACAAAAATTCTAACGTCGTAACAAAGGAAAGTCCGCGGTTCCTCGCCGTTTGCTGGGCGTACCGGTAGTTTCACCGGCACAATCCAACACCGGAGACTTGCATGAACCGCCTCCTGATCCTCGGCACCGCACTTGTTGCTCCCTTGGCCGCGCTTTTTGTTAGCCCCGCGCTGGCCCAGTCTCCGACGAAGCTGCTCAACGCCTCCTACGACGTTTCGCGCGAGCTGTTCGTCGCCGAGAACGAGGCCTTCATCAAGAGCCATCCTGGCGTCGCCATCGACCAGTCGCATGCAGGCACCTCGAAGCAGGCCCGTTCGATCGTCGAAGGTCTTGAAGCCGACGTCGTGACCTTCAACCAGTCGACGGACATCGATTTCCTCGCCAAACAAGGCTTCGTGACCAAGGACTGGACCAAGGCATTCCCGAATAATGCCTCGCCCTTCTACTCCTTCCCGTCGTTCCTGGTGCGTGCCGGCAATCCCAAGAACATCAAGGATTGGAGCGACCTTGCTCGCGCTGACGTGCACGCCGTTTTCCCGAACCCTAAGACCTCGGGCAACGCCCGCTACACCTATCTCGCCGCCTACGCCTGGGCCAAGGAAGCGTATAAGGGCGACGCGGAGAAGATCGAAGCCTATATCACCAAGATCTTCGACAACGTTCCGGTCTTCGATACCGGCGGCCGCGCCTCTACCACGACCTTCGTCGAGCGCGAAACCGGCGACGTGCTGATCACTTTCGAGGCCGAGACCCGCGGTATCGTCAAGCAGTACGGCGCCGACAAGGTCCAGAGCGTCATCCCGTCGGTCAGCCTGCTCGCCGAATTCCCGGTTGCAGTGGTCGACAAGGTTGCCAAGAAGCACGGCACGGAAGCGCTCGCAAAGTCCTATCTCGACTTCCTCTACACGGAGGAAGGCCAGCGGATTGCTGCCCAGTTCGGCCATCGTGTCGAGAACGAAAAGGTCGCAGGGGAATTCAAGGATCAGTTCCCGGCAATCCGCCTCGTCAAGGTCGATGACGTCTTCGGCGGCTGGGACAAGATCCAGAAGGAACACTTCGCCTCCGGTGGCACCCTCGACAAGCTGTACGGCAGCCGCTAAGCGCAGACTGGACTTCAACCAAGCCTCGCCCGGCGAACGAAAGTTCGCCGGGCTTTGCCGTGCAAAGAGGATACGATCGCTTGAGACGCAATGTCCTGCCCGGGTTACGCCTGTCGCTGGGGGTGACGCTGTTCTATGTCGGGCTGATCGTGGTCCTGCCGCTGGCAGCTCTGGTCTTCAAGGCCGCGAGCCTCGGTCCCGAAGATTACTGGCGGATCGTCTCCTCGTCCCGGGCGCTCGCGAGTTATCGCGTCACCGTGCTTTCGGCGCTCGGCGCCACCATCTTCAACCTGTTCTTCGGCCTGGCGCTCGCCTGGGTGCTGACGCGCTATCGGTTCCCGGGATGGCGGATCGTCGATGCCATGGTCGATCTGCCCTTCGCGCTGCCGACGGCGGTGGCCGGCATTGCCCTGACGGCGCTTTTCACCACCAATGGCTGGTTCGGTTCCATCCTCGCCGACTTCGGCATCAAGGTCGCCTATACGCCGCTCGGCATCATGATCGCGATGTGCTTCACCTCGCTGCCGTTCATCGTGCGCACCGTGCAGCCGGTGCTGGAGGATCTGGATCCGGCGCTGGAAGAGGCTGCGCAGTCGCTTGGCGGCTCGGACTGGGAGATTTTCCGCAAGGTCATCCTGCCGCTTCTGACCCCGGCGCTGCTTGCCGGCGTGTCGCTCTCCTTTGCCCGCTCGCTCGGTGAGTTCGGAGCGATCATCTTCATCGCCGGCAACCAGCCGATGTCGACGGAGATCACCGCACTTCTCGTCTTCATCCGGCTGGAGGAATACGACTACCAGGCCGCCGCCGCCATCGCCTCGGTGCTGCTGATCGCGGCTTTCGTCATGCTCGCGCTCACCAACTGGATGCAGTCGCGCGCGCTTCGCTACACGGTGAGGGGGTGACCATGGGCGCGACCCGTACAGGCAGAAAGCCGCCGCGCGTCGGCGACCAGCCGCTCTTCCGCCGGATGCTGATCGGCATCGTCCTGGTGATCGTCGCCCTGCTGATCGTCGCGCCGCTGGTGGTTATCGGCGTCGAGGCATTTTCGAAGGGGTGGGCTGTCTATCGCGACACGATCAGTCATCCGGATACGCTGCATGCGATCGGGCTCACGGTGTTTGCGGCAATCGTCGCCGTGCCGGTCAACACGGCTTTCGGTATCGCAGCCGCCTGGTCGATCACCAAATTCGATTTCTGGGGCCGGCGTTTCCTGCTGGTCGTCATCGAGATCCCGTTTTCGGTCTCGCCAATCGTCGCGGGCGTCGCCTATCTCTTCGTCTACGGCCTGCAGGGCGTCTTCGGTCCGATGCTGGACGAATACGGGATCAAGATCCTATTTGCGATCCCCGGCATCATCCTCGCCTCGATGTTCGTCACCGCCCCTTTCGTCGCCCGCGAGCTGATCCCGCTGATGCAGGCGCAGGGCCGCGATCTTGAGGAAGCAGCCACCTCGCTCGGCGCGTCCGGCTGGCGCACCTTCTTCTCTGTGACGTTGCCGAACATCAAATGGGCGCTGCTCTACGGCGTCGTGCTCTGCAATGCCCGCGTCATGGGCGAGTTCGGGGCGGTCTCGGTCGTCTCGGGCAATATCCGTGGTCAGACCAATACGCTGCCGCTGCATATCGAGCTGCTCTACCACGACTACCAGGCGGCAGGCGCCTTTGCCGCGGCCTCCATCCTGGCGCTCATCGCCGTCTTCACCATCATCGCCAAGGTGGCACTCGAGCGCCAGGGAGCCGGTCGCGTCCGTCGCCCGGCTCTGGTCGCCAGTCCCGCGGAGAAAACCCAATGAAAATCCGCCTCGAAAACGTCGTCAAAACCTTCGAGACCTTTCGCGCCGTGCGGGACGTCTCGCTCGAGATCGAAAGCGGCGAGCTCGTCGCGCTGCTCGGTCCGTCCGGTTCCGGCAAGACAACCATCCTGCGCATGGTCGCCGGCCTCGAATATGCCGATGGCGGCCACATCTATTTCGGCGACCAGGACGCCACCGACATTCCGGTGCGCGATCGTGGCGTCGGTTTCGTCTTCCAACATTACGCGCTGTTTCCGCATATGACGGTGGCGGAAAACATCGCCTTCGGCATGAAGGTCTCGAAGGTGAAGCGCGAAAAGGCGGCGATCGAGGCGCGCGTCGTGGAGCTGCTGAGATTGGTGCGCCTCGAAGGTCTCGGCGACCGGTTCCCGGCGCAGATTTCCGGCGGCCAGCGGCAGCGCGTGGCGCTGGCCCGGGCGCTGTCGGTCGATCCCAAGGTGCTGCTGCTTGACGAGCCATTTGGCGCGCTCGATGCCAATGTGCGCCATGACCTGCGCCGCTGGCTGCGCGAGATCCACCGCGAGCTTGGCATCACCACGATCTTCGTCACCCACGACCAGGAGGAGGCGCTGGATCTCGCGGACCGCGTCGTCATCCTGAAAGACGGCCATATCGTCCAGCAGGGCACGGCGGAAGACGTCTGCCGCAATCCGCAATCGGCCTTCGTGATGAAGTTCTTGGGCGACGCCAACGTGCTTGCCGCGGAAGTACGCGACGGCAAGGCTTATGCGAGCGGTGCTGCGATCGACGTTTCCGGCATGGCGGACGGCAAGGCGGAACTTTATGCGCGTCCGGCCGATCTCGACTGGTCCGCGCAGGGGCCGGGCATCCCGGCCAGCATCACCCGCGTTCTCGACCGTCCGGACGGCCGGCGGGTGCTGGCGACCACGGAGACCGGCGAACAGCTGGAATTCGACGTCGAGCCGGAGCGGCCGGTCAAGGCGGGCGAGGGTGGTTTTGTGACGCTGCGGCGGGCAAAAGTGTTCGCGCTCTAAGTCGTCAGCTCAAACGCGCTATCCGCCAGCACCTCGCCGTTGACCATCAGCTCGACGGGATGCCGGCCGGCATAGTGGATACGGGTGGTAAAGTCGCGGATGGCACGGCTGATCGTGAGTTCGCAGCTCTCGCCGGCACCAAGCGTGATCTCCTTCCACTTGAAGACCTTCTTCGACGTGCCGCCCGCCTTCTTCACGTAGTGGACCGCATAGTCGATGACGAGCTTCTGCGGCGCAGACGCGGTCGATACGAGCCTGGCCGATATCTTCACCGCGCCCCCGAGTTTCAACGACGAGGGTGTCACCGCGAAATTCTCGATCTTCACCTCTGCCATGTGACCGGCGCCGAAGACGTGGAGCGCCCGGGCGTCGCCCCTCTTGATCAGCGTGCGCAGCGCCTGTTTGATGATCCAGGCCGTGCGCGGGTCATCCTTCGGCCAGTCGGCGATCCTGTCGAACACCCAGGCGGGGTGGTCCTTGGTAATGTCGTTCAGATGGTTGGCCACCGACTTGCGCACGTAAAGGCTCGGGTCGCTTCTCAGGTTTTCGAGGATCGGCGCGACGGACGAGGGGTCGGCAATCAGGTCTTTCAGCTGGAACGACCAGGGCAGGCGCGGCCGGCAGCCTTCGCTCGACAGCCGGCGCACATGCTCGTTGTCGTCCCGCGACCAGCGTTCCATCACCTTCAGCGTCCGGGCGAGGTCCTTCAGCAGGAAATGCCGGACGGCGAATTCAGACGAGCCGAAACGGGTGAAGAAGGCGAGCGCATCCATCGACAGGTCGAAATGGTCCTGGCCGTGGAGCGCCACATATTCCGGCAGGACCATGGAGGCGAAACCGTGGTTGATGCGCGGCGCTAAGGCCCGGAGGATTTCGAGATTGGTCGCAAAACCGCCGGGCAGAACGTCGTGAAAGACGACCGCGATCTGCCGCAACCGCTGCATGATGCTGAGATCGTCGAGGCCGATGGAGGCGAGCATCAGGAAACGGGAGCCGTCGAAATCAGGATGCACGGCGATCGTCTCGCGGGCGAAATGCTCGAGGCGGTCGCGGTTGAAGATTTCCTTCAGGAGCGGTGCTGATTCGGTCTCAGTCTCGGCCATGGGCTTGTCCGGGTGTTCACTGTTTGTTTTGGTATTCGACTCGAATGAAACCGGCAAGGGCAAAAGAAAACGCCGGCCGATGCGTCAGCACCGACCGGCGTCGAGAACTCGGTTCGAAAACCCTCAGATCAGCTCATCTGGCTGACGAAACGGGTTTCGAGATAGGCTTCGGTGGCTTCCGAGCCGCCTTCCGTGCCGTAGCCAGAATCCTTGATGCCGCCGAACGGCACTTCCGGCAGGGCGAGGCCGTTGTGGTTGATGGTCAGCATGCCGGCTTCCACCTGGCGGCTGAGCGCATGGGCGGTCTTGACCGAGCCGGTGAAGGCGTAGGAGGCGAGGCCGAAGGGCAGGCGGTTGGCTTCCGCGATGGCATCGTCATAGTGCGAGAAGCGGTTGATGATGGCGACCGGGCCGAAAGGCTCGTCGTTCATGATCTTGGCCGAGGTGGGTACTTCGGAAAGCACCGTCGGCTCGAAGAAGTGGCCCTTGTTGCCGATGCGGTGGCCGCCGGTTTTCAACTCTCCGCCATGGGTGATGGCGTCCTGAATGAGCGCTTCCATGGCGGGGATGCGGCGCTCGTTGGCGAGCGGGCCCATGCCGACGCCGTCTTCCAGGCCGTTGCCGACCTTGATCGCCTGGGCCGCCTTGACGAAGCCGGCGGTGAACCTGTCGGCGATGCCGTCCTGAACGAGGAAGCGGGTCGGCGCGACGCAGACCTGGCCGGCGTTGCGGAATTTCGACATGGCGGTGACTTCGATCGCCTTTTCGAGATCTGCATCGTCGAAGATCATCACCGGTGCATGGCCGCCGAGTTCCATCGTGGCGCGCTTCATGTGCTTGCCGGCAAGGGCTGCCAGATGCTTGCCGATCGGGGTGGAGCCGGTAAACGAGATCTTGCGGATGACCGGATGCGGGATCAGGTATTCGGAAATCTCGGCCGGAATGCCGTAGACGAGGTTGATCACGCCTGCCGGCACGCCGGCATCGATGAAGGCGCGGATCAGTTCGGCAGGCGAAGCGGGAGTTTCCTCAGGCGCCTTGACGATGATCGAGCAACCGGTGGCAACGGCTGCGGAGAGCTTGCGGACCACTTGGTTGAGCGGGAAATTCCAGGGCGTAAACGCGGCGACCGGGCCGACCGGCACCTTGATCGCGAGTTGCGAAACGCCGGTGAAGCGGGCAGGGATGACCTGGCCATAGGTGCGGCGGGCTTCCTCGGCGAACCAGTCGATCGTATCGGCGGCGCCCATGACTTCCATCTTCGACTGGGCGAGCGGCTTGCCCTGTTCGCGGGTCATGTAATAGGCGATCTGGTCGACGCGCTGGCGCAGCAGGTCGGCGGCCTTGCGCATCACTTTCGAGCGGTCGAAGGGGGAGGTGTCGCGCCAGATCCTGAAGCCCTTTTCGGCGGCTTCCAGCGCCAGGTCCAGGTCCGCCTTGCGGGCATGGGCAATTTTCCCGATCACTTCTTCCGTCGCGGGATCGGAAACATCGATGGTTTCGCCGCCGATGGCATCGCGCCATTCGCCGTTGATGAAAAGCTTGACGTCGGGATAGCTGTGCATGGTGTCCACTTTCATTTCAAGGCTGGATACGCCGTTTTCAAGGCGTTGGGAGAGGGTGCGGGAATATCGGGTTCTGACCTAAAATAATTGACAGCAACAATCAACATTCATTGGCAATGTCCAAAAGGTGCTGAATGAAATCCGGGCTCTGCCCACCTTAAAGATAGGGTGGCGTGCAGGCACTTACCACCTCGCAGCGCTCGGTTCCGACATTGCGATATCGGTGCGGCTGGCGGCTGTCGAAGAGGAAGGCGTCGCCCTTTTTGAGAATGCGCGTCTGGCCGCCGACGGTCAGTTCCAATTCGCCGGCGACGACCACGCCACCTTCTTCCGCCTCATGCTGCAGCATGGTCTCGCCGGTATCGGCCCCGGGCTCGTAGAACTCGTGGAAAATCTGCACCGAGTGGGATTTGGCGTCGCCGACCTGCAGCAGCGTCAAAGCGCCGGTCGAAAGCGGCGTCAGTTCATCGGCACGGTAGAACACCTGGTCGACCGGCGGCAGCGTCAGCGCGAAAAAGTCGGTCAGCGGGTAGTTGATTGCTTCGAGAATCTTCTTCAACGAGGCGACCGAGGGGCTCACCTTGTTCTTCTCGATCAATGAGACGAGGGAATGGGTGACACCCGCCTTGACCGCCAGCGCCCGCTGCGAGAGGCCGTGCTGCTTGCGCACCAGACAAAGACGCTCGCCGACATTGAAACCGCCACCGGCCCCTTCCGCCGCATTCTCCATGGCGTGCATTCTTCAAAATGACCTTTGTTTCATTTCCTCGCCGCCGATCACGGCAGCGTTTCACTGATACACCGAAGGCGGGAATTTCTCCAATGACGAAAAACGGCGCGGCTGGTGAGGGAGATTTGAGTTTTTTCGGCTGGATGTAGGATTACCGAAAGCACGTGCGTCTTTAAGGTACGGTCGCGATCGGCGGCCGTGCAACCAGGATCGAAAGGGAGAAATGCAATGGCGAAGAACACGATCTGCCTATGGTTCGACAAGGACGCCGAGGAGGCTGCCCGCTTCTATGCCGAGATTTTTCCGGATAGCGAGGTCGGCGCCGTAATGCGCGCGCCCGGCGACTATCCGGATGGCAAGCAGGGAGACGTGCTGGTGGTGGAATTCACTGTTGCCGGAGTGGCATGCATCGGCCTGAACGGCGGCCCGATCTTCAAGCACAACGAAGCTTTTTCCTTCCAGATCTCGACCGAAGACCAGGAAGAGACCGATCGCTACTGGAACGCCATCGTCGGTAACGGCGGTCAGGAAAGCGAATGCGGCTGGTGCAAGGACAGATGGGGCGTCTCCTGGCAGATCACGCCACGCGTGCTCACGGAGGCCCTTGCTGTCGGCGGCGCCGAGGCAAAGCGCGCCTTCGAGGCGATGATGACAATGCGAAAGATCGACGTTGCGACAATCGAAGCTGCCCGGCGGGGCTAGGGGAGGCAACAATGGACAAAAAAGCGAGCAATGGCCGCACCGCGGTCGAACGGAGGTCCGAGCGTGAACTCGTCGTGACGCGCAGCTTCAACGCTCCGGTTCGCCTCGTGTTCGATGCATGGACCAAGCCCGAATTGTTCAAGCTGTGGTGGGCGCCCAAGTCCAGCGGCGTCCCGCTTCTCGCCTGCGAGATGGATGCTCGCGCCGGGGGAGGCTATAGTGTCACGTTCGGACAGGACGCCGCAAACTCCATGACCTTCTTCGGAAAATATCTCGAAGTGTCGCCGCCCTCGCGCCTCGTCTGGACCAATGACGAAAGCGAAAACGGCTCCGTCACTACGGTCAGCTTCGAGGAGGAGGACAGCGGTAAGACGCTGCTGGTCCTGCATGAACTTTATCCTTCCAGGGAAGCCGCCGACGAATCCTGCGCCGGCATGGAAGGTGCGATGCCCGAACAGTTCGGGCAGCTGGATGAACTTCTCGTCACCCTGGACGCGCGCGCGTGAACCCGCGACCGCCATTCGGCTGAAACGCCGATATGTAAAAGCCCGGCGCGCTGGAAGCGGCCGGGCTGATTTGTCGAAGCGGTAAAGTTTCCGCTCAGAAGAACGCCTGAATGCCGGTCTGCGCGCGGCCGAGGATCAGTGCGTGGACGTCGTGCGTGCCTTCGTAGGTGTTGACCGTTTCCAGGTTCTGCGAGTGGCGCATGACGTGATATTCGATCTGGATGCCGTTGCCGCCGTGCATGTCACGGGCCTGGCGGGCGATATCCAGCGCCTTGCCGCAATTGTTGCGCTTGACGATGGAGATCATTTCCGGGGCCATCTTGTGCTGGTCCATGAGCTGGCCGACGCGGAGCGAAGCCTGCAGGCCGAGGGTGATTTCGGTCTGCATGTCGGCGAGCTTCTTCTGGTAGAGCTGCATGCCGGCGAGCGGCTTGCCGAACTGCTTGCGGTCAAGACCGTACTGGCGGGCGCGGAACCAGCAGTCTTCCGCCGCACCCATCACGCCCCAGGAAATGCCGTAGCGGGCGCGGTTGAGGCAGCCGAAGGGACCCTTGAGGCCTGAGACGTTCGGCAGGATCGCATCCTCGCCGACTTCAACGCTGTCCATGACGATCTCGCCGGTGATCGAGGCGCGCAGAGACAGCTTGCCGCCGATCTTCGGGGCCGAGAGACCCTTCATGCCCTTTTCGAGCACGAAGCCGCGAATCTCGTTGTTATGGGCTTCAGACTTCGCCCAGACGACGAAGACATCGGCGATCGGCGCGTTGGAAATCCACATCTTCGAGCCGCGCAGGCGGTAACCGCCTTCGATCTTCTCGGCGCGGGTCTTCATGCCGCCCGGATCGGAGCCGGCATCCGGCTCGGTCAGGCCGAAACAGCCGATCAGCTCGCCGGAGACCAGGCCGGGCAGGTATTTCTTCTTCTGCTCGTCGGAGCCGTAGGCGAAGATCGGATAGATGACCAGCGAGGACTGGACGCTCATCATCGAGCGGTAACCGCTGTCGATACGTTCGATCTCGCGGGCGACGAGGCCGTAGGCGACGTAGGAAGCGTTGGCAGCGCCGTATTCTTCCGGCAGGGTCACACCGAGCAACCCGGTCTGGCCCATCAGCTTGAAGAGGCCCTTGTCGGTCGTCTCGTCGAGATAGGCTTCCTGGACGCGCGGCAGGAGTTCGGCCTTGGCGAAGGCGGCCGCCGCGTCACGGATCATCCGCTCCTCTTCGGTCAGCTGCTCTTCGAGAAGAAAGGGATCGTTCCAGGAAAAAGCCAAGGGTCTGCCTCCGGTTTGAAATCTGGCAAATTGAAGTTTAAAGAATTATCGCCAGCCTGGCGCCGGAGAGCAAGCACCGTTTACTCATCAAGCCATGATCTATAGTAATAGGCGATGGTCAGCCTCTCACGAAAATTGTTACCCTCCACCTCCGCGCTCGCGGCCTTCGATTCCGTCGCCCGGCTCGGCAGTTTCTCAGGCGCGGCGGAAGAGCTGTCGCTGACGCAAGGAGCGATCAGCCGGCAGGTTTCCGGCCTGGAGGAGCAGTTGGGGATCCAGCTGTTCGACCGCACCAGCCGCGGCGTCAGCCTCACTTCCGCAGGCGCCGACTATGCCAAGGCGGTGGCGAACGCACTGTCGCAGATCCGCTCCGCCTCGTTGCAGGCCATGACCAAACGACATAGTGACCAGCTGAACCTGGCAATCCTGCCGACTTTCGGCACCCGCTGGCTGATGCCGCGCATCCCGCAGTTCGTCGCCCGCCACCCGGAAATCACGTTGAATTTCGCCACCCGCATCGGCGTCTTCGATTTCGATCGTGACGGCATCGACATGGCGATCCATATCGGGCAACCCGACTGGCCTGGGGCCGAATGCACGTTCCTGATGGAGGAAATGGTGGCGCCGGTCTCGTCGCCGTCGTTCCTCGCTTCGCACCCGATCAAGAAGGCCGAGGATCTGATGCGCCTGCCGCTGCTGCACATGGCCTCGCGGCCGGGGGCTTGGAACCACTGGTTCGAAAGCCTTGGCATCTCCGGCACGCCGTCGCAGGGAATGCGCTTCGAACAGTTCGGCAACGTCGCCCAGGCCTGTATCGCGGGCCTCGGTGTTGCGCTGATGCCGCTTTTCCTGATCGACTCGGAACTGGCGAGCGGCCAGCTTGTCGAGGCGTTCCCGCATCAGGTGACGAGCCCCAGCGCCTATTATGCTGTGGCACCGCTCAGCAAGGCGGATTTCCGGCCGGTGGTGGCTTTTCGGGCGTGGCTGGTCGAGGAGATCGGGCGGTACCGGGAAGAAGTGGTGGGGTGGTAGGCGGTGCGTGGAGCCCTGCCCCCTTGTGGGGAGGGGCTTCGCTCCGCATCAAGAACCCTCCCCACAAGGGGGAGGGTTAAGACGGCCCCCGTCTCGTCTAAAGCCTCGGCCGCCTATCCAGCCAGTCGGTCGCCGCTTCATAGGCAAGCGCAATCTCCAGCACCGCTTTGTCGGCGCGCGGGCGGCTGATGATCTGGATGCCGGCGGGCAGGCCGTTTGCGCCAAAGCCGGCGGGCATGGCGGCGACCGGAAGGCCGGCCATCGAGGCCGGGACCACGACCTCCATCCAGCGGTGATAGGTGTCCATCGTCCGGGTGCCGATCTCCTTCGGCCAATGGGTTTCCGCATCGAAGGGGAAGACCTGGGCGGACGGCAGGATCAGGTAATCGTACCGGTCGAACACGGTCAGCAGGTATTGATACCAGGCACTGCGGCGTTTCGAGGCGAAATGCACCTCGCGCGCCGTCATGTCGAGCCCGCGCTCGATTTCCCAGATCATCTCGGGCTTCATCCTGGCGCGCTTTTCCGGATCGTCGTAGTTGTCGCGCATGCCGCTCGCGGTCAGCCAGCTGCGCAGCGTCGTCCAGGAGCGCCAGAGATCGTCCATGGCGAAGTCCGGAACGAACTCTTCCACCGCGCAGCCGATCTGTTCGAAGACCGGAAGCGTCGCCCGGCAGAGGTCAAGCACGCCGGGTTCGAAAGGCAGATAGCCGCCGAGATCGCCCAGCCAGGCGATGCGGGCGCCTGAAAAGTCGCGGCTGTCATTCGGCGTCAGGTCCTCGGTCGGCAGGGATAGCGGATCGCGCGGATCGTAACCGGCCTGGGTCGAAAGCAGGGCGGCGACATCGCGCACCGTGCGGCCCATGGGGCCCAGAACGGAGAGCTGGCCCATGAAGTTCTCCAGCTTCAGGGAGGTGGGGACGCGACCGAAACTCGGGCGGAAACCGACGACATTGTTGAAGGCTGCGGGATTGCGCAGCGAGCCCATCATGTCGCCGCCATCCGCGACCGGCAGGAGATGTGCCGAAAGGGCCGCCGCCGCGCCGCCGCTCGAGCCGCCGACCGTCTTGGTCAGGTCGTAGGGGTTCCTGGTGATACCGTGCACCGGATTGTAGCTCTGCGAGCCGAGCCCCTGTTCCGGCGTGTTGGTCTTGCCGATGATGATCGCGCCGGCCGCGCGAATGCGCTCGACCATCACCTCGTCCTTCTCAGGCACGAAATCGGCAAAGATCGGCGAGCCATAGGTGCAGCGGATGCCCTTCACTTCGCAGAGATCCTTGATGGCGATCGGCATGCCATGCATCCAGCCGCGCGATTTGCCTGAGGCAAGCTCTGCGTCGCGTTCCGTGGCCTCGGCCAGAAGCTCGTCCCGGCCGCGCAGGCTGACGATCGCGTTGATTGCGGGATTGAGCCTGTCGATCCGTTCGAGATAGGAGGTCATCACGCCGGCGCAGGAGGCCCGGCCATCATGGATTGCTTCCGAAAGTGCCGTCGCGGAAAGGCCGGTTGTCTCGTCGTCCTGCATCAGTGTCCCCCATCAATACCCAAGGATTTCCACAGGTCGGGGCTTGGGAAGTCAAGGCCGCATTGGGGATATCCGGACTGGCATTTACAAACGACTCGACAAAGCCTTTCGAGCAAAGTATTCGTGCTTAAACGTTTAATCAGAGCATCCTATGGCTTTACCCCGTCCCGGACCGAACATGAGCGCCATCGCTGCCGCCCTCGGCGTGTCGGCGGCGACCGTGTCGAATGCGCTTTCCGGCAAGGGGCGCGTGTCGCCGGAGCTTATCGAGAAGGTGCGGGCCAAGGCAAGCGAACTCGGTTACGTGCCGAGCCTGACCGCCCGGGCGCTGCGCACCGGCCGTACCGGGGTCCTCGGGCTCGTCCTCCCGGATATCGCCAACCCGCTCTTCCCGCAGATCGCCCAGGCGATCGAGAACGCCGCCTCGAATGCCGGCTACGGCGTGCTCATTGCCAACTCGCGTGGCGATATCGCGGCGCAGACCGAGGCGATCGGCCGGCTTCTGGAACGCGGCGTCGACGGCATGGTCATCGTTCCCCGGCGCGGCACGCGGATCGCCGATGTCGGCTGCCCCGTTGCCGTCATCGACACGCCTTCCACGCCAGGCAATACCGTTTCGGCCGACCATTGGGAGGGCGGCAGCCAGATGGGGCGCCATCTTGCGGAGCTTGGCCACCGCAAGGTCCTGCTGATCGGTACCAGCGCCTCCTCGAACGTGCAGAACGACCGTGTCGGCGGGCTGAAGGCCGGCCTCGGCGCGCAGGTCGAATGCGATACAATGTGGATCGAGAAAGTCGAGGCGGTTTCGGGCGAAGGCTGCCCGCTCGGTCTGGCGGACAAGGCCAGGGCGGGTTTTACGGCCTTTGCGGCCGTCTCCGATCTTTCGGCTCTTCGGGCGCTGACGGAGCTGCAGCGCGCCGGCATCGGCGTGCCGGAAACGGTCAGCGTCACCGGTTTCGACGACCTTATCTGGTCGGCGGTCGTCACGCCGGCCCTCACCACGGTACGGATGGACATGGCGACGATCGCCGATCTGGCGATTGCCGCGCTGATCCGTGCGATCGAGCCGGAGGGAGAGGCCGAGAACGGAGCCGAGGAGGTTTCGACCGGCAACGTCATCTCCGAGACGGACCGCGTCCCGATGCAGCTCATCATACGCCAGTCGACGGCCGCCCCGTACGCCGGCCGCACACCGAATTTGCATGCCTCAACCCCCAACACGCCGACAGCAGGAGAAATCACATCATGAACAAGGTCATTCTTGCGTCGGGCGCCGCCCTGATGCTCGCCATGAGTGCCGCGCAAACCCCGGCTCTCGCCCAGGAAAAAACGCTGACGATTTCCGTCTATGCGCTCGCCCAGGACGAATACAAGCAGATCGTCTACGAACCCTTCCAGAAGATCTGCGGCTGCAAGCTGGTTGTCGAGACCGGCAACAGCGTCGAGCGCCTCGCCAAGATGGAGGCCAACAAGGCCAACCCGGTCGTCGACATGGCCGTCATCTCGATGGCGGATGCGCTGGCTGCCTCGCGTGCCGGCCTGATCGACAAGGTCGACACATCGAAGCTTTCGAATTTCGGCAAGCTCTATGACATTGCCAAGGATCCGAACGGCGACGGCATGAGCGTCGGTTACACGTTCTATGCCACCTCGATCGCCTATCGTTCCGACAAGATGAAGATCGACAGCTGGGCCGATCTTCTGAAGCCGGAATATGCAAGCCATGTCGCATGGCCGAACGTCACCACCAACCAGGGCCCGCCGGCGCTCTATATGCTCGGCCTTGCGCTTGCCAAGGACACCCCGGACCTGAAGGCTCCGATCGAAGCGGTTGGCGCCAAGAAGGGCGAGATCGTCACCTTCTACGAAAAGTCGTCGCAGCTGGTGCAGCTGATGCAGCAGGAAGAAATCTGGGCAGCGCCGATCGGCCGCTTCACCTGGGCGCCTTTCACCAAGCTCGGCTTCCCGATCGCCTGGGCCATGCCGAAGGAAGGCCAGACGGGCGGCATGAACGTCATGACCGTCACCAAAGGCTCCAAGAACCGCGACCTCGCGCTGCAGTTCATGGATTTCTGGCTCTCGACCGAAGTCCAGACCAAGCTCGCCGAAAAGCTGATCGACAGCCCGTCCAACAAGGATGTCAAGCTTTCGGAGGCGATCGCCAACAACCTCACCTATGGCGAGGAAACGGCAAAGAGCCTGAAGCTGATCCCGTCCGCCGTCGCACTCGATAACCGTGCCGGCTGGATCAAGACCTGGAACGAGAAGGTCGGCCAGTAAGGTCAACGCAACCACGGAATAGCCTCCCAAGGCTGAGGGATGCGGGCAGCGCGCAAATGCCTGTCCGCATCCCGACTTATTGAACAGGATCGAACCACCATGTTCCAGAACAGGGCTGAAGCGCTGGCACTTGCGCTGCCGGCCGCGATCTTCGCGGCGGCGGTGTTTCTCGTGCCTGTCGTGATCCTGCTATCGGATGGATTTCGCGCGCCGACCGGGGGCTGGACGATTTCCGCCTATACGGACTTCTTCTCCAATTCGCTGAACCAGACAGTGTTCCTGCGCACGCTCAGGCTCAGCGCCCTCGTTACGGTCGCCTCTGCGGTGATCGGTTATGCGGCGGCGTTCGCGATCGTCAGCCTGGAACCCGGCGCCAAGGGCAAGGTCACAGGCCTCGTGGTGCTGCCGCTGATGATCTCGCCGGTCGCCCGCACCTATGCCTGGATCGTCATCCTCGGCCGCACCGGCATCGTCAACCAGGCTTTCCAGGCGCTCGGCATCACCGAGGCGCCGCTGCGCATCCTATTCTCGGAGACGGCTATTTTCATCGGCCTGCTGCAGCTCTTCCTGCCGTTGATGATCATCTCGCTGATTTCGGCGCTCGAAAACATGCCGAAGGACGCCATTCCGGCAGCCCGCGTCCTCGGAGCCAACTGGTTCCAGGTGTTCTGGAAGGTCGTGCTGCCGCTCACCAAGGAAGGCCTCGTGATCGGCGGGACGCTGGTCTTCACCGGCTCGCTGACCGCCTATATCACCCCCGCGATCCTCGGCGGTTCCAAGGTCCTGATGCTCGAAACGCTGCTCTACCAGCAGGTTGCGGTCTCCAACAATTTCGTCGCTGCAAGCGTCATCGCCTTCATCCTGATCGTCATGAGCTTTGCCGCCAACATTCTCCTCAAGCGGGTCGCCACGGCCCGCAACAAGCAGAGGAGCCAGGCATGACCGCGCGCAGCCTCTTCATCCCCATCACGCTTCTCTTGGTGATCGCCTTCCTGATCGGGCCGTTCCTGATCATCGTCGCCGCCTCCTTCTCGGCCGGCGAGACGCTTGCCTTCCCGCCGCAGGGATTTTCGCTGCGCTGGATCGCCAAGGTCTTCACGGTCGAGAGTTTCCGTGCCTCGTTCGGCATGTCGCTGTTTTTGGCGATCGGCGGTACGGCGGCGGCGCTTGTCCTCGGCATCCCGGCCTCCTATGCCCTGTCGCGCTACAAGCTGCCAGGCGCCGAGATCGTCCGCACCATCGTTTCGGCGCCGATCATCGTTCCGGGCATCATCGTCGGCCTGGCGCTGCTGCGCTACATTGTCGTCCCCTTCCAGGTCGGCATCACGCTGGCATTGTTCCTCGCCCACACTGCGCTGGTGCTTCCCTATGCGGTGCGCGTCGTCTCGGCCAGCCTCGACAATCTGCGCTCCGATATTGAAGAAGCGGCAGTGCTGCTCGGCTCCTCGCGGCTCGGCGCCTTCTTCCGGGTGGTGATGCCGAACATCCGCGGCGGCATCATGTCGGCCTTCATCCTCGGCTTCGTTACCAGTTTCAACCAGGTGCCGGTGTCGCTGTTCCTCTCGGGGCCTGGCGTGCGCACCCTGCCGGTCGACATGATCGCCTATATGGAAATCGTCTTCGATCCCTCCGTCGCAGCGCTTTCGTCGCTGCTCGCCTTCCTCTCCATCGGCATCGTTTTCATTGCCGAACGTTTCCTGGGGTTCTCCCGTTATGTCTGATGCGTCCTATCTCTCGCTCGAAAAGCTGACGCTCGCCTATGGCGATTCCGTCGCCGTCGCGAACCTCGATCTCGACATCCGCAAAGGCGAACTGATCGCGCTGCTCGGCCCTTCCGGCTGCGGCAAGACGACGACGATGCGGGCGATCGCCGGCCTGCTGGCGGTGAAAAGCGGCCATGTCCGCCTAGACGGTGCCGACATCACCCGCATGCCCGCCAACAAACGCGCTGTCGGCCTGATGTTCCAGTCCTATGCGCTGTTCCCGCATCTCTCCGTCTACGAGAACGTCGCCTTCGGGCTGAAGCTCAAGGGCATGCGTGGTACGGAGCTCGAGACGAAGGTCCAGTCCGGCCTGAAATCCGTCGGCCTTTCGACGTTCGCCAACCGCAAGCCGGCCGAGCTTTCCGGCGGCCAGCAGCAGCGCGTGGCGCTCGCGCGTTCGATGGTGATGGAGCCGAAGGTTCTGCTGCTCGACGAGCCGCTGTCCAATCTCGACGCCCGCCTTCGGCTGGAAATGCGCACCGAGCTGCAGCGCGTCCAGAAGGAGACCGGCGTGACAATGATCTTCGTCACTCACGACCAGGCCGAAGCTTTGGCGCTCGCCGACCGCATTGTGGTCATGAAGAGCGGTAAGATAGAGCAGATCGGTTCGCCGGAAGACATCTACAACCGCCCGACATCGTCCTTCGTTGCAGACTTCGTCGGGTTCGAAAACATTTTCCCGCTCGAAAACGGAAAGATGAAGACCAGCGCAGGTCTCATCGATCTCTCGGGCAAGGCCCCTTCAGCGGCGGGCCTTGCTTGGCGGCCGCGTATGGTGACCCTGGGGACAGGTCCTTTCCAGGGCACCGTGCGCGGTACTTCCTTCGCCGGCGACGCACGGGAATACCTGCTCGATACCGCGCTTGGCCCGATCAAGGCAGAGGTCGAGGCAAGCCAGCCGCCGCATGCGCTGGGTGCCGGCCTCACCTTCGACCTGCCGGCCGAAAAGGCCGCGCCGCTCTCGCGATTCGTGTAGGATTTGCTGACATGGGTATCTGGATCGACACGGACATGGGTTTCGACGACATCGCTGCGATCATGGTCGCAGCGCATGCGGGGCTCGGCGTCGACGGCGTTTCACTGGTCTTCGGCAACGCGCCTATCGAGCATGTCCGCCGCAATGCAGCCGGCGCGGCCTCCGCTTTCGTCTGGCCCTTCCCGGTCCATGCCGGACGCGCTGCACCGGTGCTGGCCAAAATGGAGACTGCGACAGGCATACTAGGCCAGACCGGTATCCCGACCGCGGGCCGGGCCTTGCCCGAAGCGCCGGATGCGTTTCATACCGATGCCTTCGAGGCGCTCTGTTCCTGGCTCGAAAAGGGCGAGGGCAAACGCCGCGTCATGGCGCTTGGCCCGCTCACCAATATCGCGGCATTGGCGCTCGCCCGGCCGGATCTTGCGGCCAAAATCACCGATCTCACCTGGATGGGCGGCGGGGTCACCAACGGCAATCATACCGCATCCGCGGAGTTCAACGCCTTTGCCGACCCGGAAGCGTTGGCGATCGTGCTCGCTCACAAGATCCCGTTGCGGATGATCGATCTCGATCTCTGCCGCAAGGTGCTCTGCGCACCGGACGATGTGGCGCCGATCCGGGCTGCTGGCGGGCGTAACGCGGACCTGGTTGCCGATCTTCTCGCCGGGTTCGTGGCGATCGCCACCAGCCGTGGTCGTCCGGCCATGGCGCTTTACGATGCGGTCGCGGCCGTCGCCTTCGCCTTTCCGGAACATGTCACCTGGCGCGAGGCGCGCATCGATGTCGAACTGTCCGGCACGCTGACGCGCGGCCGCACCGTGGTCGAGACGCGCACCGGCCGGGGCGAATTCAACGCGGCCTATGGCGTCGATATCGACGTCGAAAAGGCGAGAGCCATCATTCTTGAAACACTGCGGGCAGAGGCAAGCTGGTGAAGAGTATCATCTCGAGTGTACAGGAATTCACCGAACCGGGCCTGCGCGACCGTGCCGTTACCGCCGCGCGTGGCGATGCGCCGTTCGACATCCTGATATCGGGCGGGACGCTGGTCGACATGGTGACCGGTGAGCTGCGTGCGGCCGATATCGGCCTCGTCGGCCCTCTAATCGCCAGCGTCCATGAGACCGGCTCCCGCTCGGATGCCGCGGAGATCATCGACGCGACGGGCACGTTCATCTCGCCGGGTCTCATCGACACGCATATGCATATCGAAAGTTCGATGGTGACGCCGGCGACCTATGCGGGCGCCGTGCTGCCGCGCGGGGTGACGACGGTCGTCTGGGACCCGCATGAATTCGGCAATGTGCACGGGACAGAAGGTGTGGCCTGGGCACTGGAGGCGGCGAAGCCGCTGCCGTTGCGCGCCGTCGTTCTGGCGCCGTCCTGCGTGCCGTCGGCGCCCGGTCTCGAAATGGCCGGCGCCGATTTCAACGCGGCGACGATCGAGGAAATGCTGTTCTGGCCCAAGATCGGCGGGCTTGCCGAAGTCATGAACATGCGCGGCGTCATCGATCGCGATCCGCGCATGAGCGCCATCGTCCAGGCGGCGCTGGTGTCCGAAAAGCTGGTCTGCGGCCATGCCCGCAGTCTCGTAGGGCCTGACCTCGCAGCCTTCATGGCGTCGGGCATTACGTCAGACCACGAACTCGTCTCCGCTGCCGACCTGATGGCCAAGCTGCGTGCGGGCCTGACCATCGAGATGCGCGGATCCCACGATCATCTGTTGCCGGAATTCGTCGAGGCACTCAACACACTTGGCCGCCTGCCGCAGACGGTGACGCTCTGCACCGACGATGTTTTTCCGGACGATCTCGTTCAGGGCGGCGGCCTCGACGACGTGGTGCGCCGGCTGGTGCGCTATGGCATGAAACCGGAATGGGCGCTGCAGGCGGCGACACTCAACGCTTCGGCGCGCCTCGGTCGCACCGACCTCGGCCTGATCGCCGCAGGTCGCCGGGCCGATATCGTGCTCTTCGAGGATCTTGCGGATTTCCGCGCCCGCCACGTTTTTGCCAGCGGCACGCTGATCGCGCGTGACGGCGTGATGACGGTCGAACTCCATGCGACCGACCCCTGCGTTCTGCAGGATTCGGTCAAGCTCGAGCCGCTTCGGGCGGAAGATTTCAAACTGCCCGCCGAGGGCCGCAGAGTCAGGCTCGCGACGATCGATCGCCCGCGCTTCACGAACTGGGGGCAGACGGATGCGGATGTCGTCGATGGCTACGTGGTACCCCCGGAGGGCACGACGTTGATCGCCGTGACCCACCGCCACGGCCGCGCCGACAGCCGCACCCGTCTTGGGTTCCTGACCGGCTGGGGCACCTGGAAGGGTGCATTCGCCACCACGCTTGCGCATGACAGCCACAACCTCACCGTCTTCGGGTCCGATCCGGCCGACATGGCCGCTGCTGCCAATGCGGTGATCGAGGCCGGCGGCGGCATGGCGGTGGCAACCGGCGGCAAGGTCGAAGTGCTGTTGCCGCTGCCGCTTTCCGGCCTCGTCTCGGAGGCGCCGATGGCGGAGGTGGCCGAAGGTTTCAGACAAATCCGCGCCGCCATGGACCGCCTCGTCGACTGGCAGCCGCCCTATCTCGTGTTCAAGGCCTGTTTCGGCGCGACGCTTGCCTGCAATCCCGGCCCGCACCAGACGGATCGCGGCATTGCCGACGTCGCCACCGGCACGCTATTGGAATCGCCGATCCTCGAAATTCTCGAATAGGAAAAGCGAATGCAGCCGCATGATTTCTGGCAGGACGTCCATCCGGCAGGTTCGTTCGATCGGGCCGGGCCGTTTTCCGGCTTCTTCCCGGCAACGCTCGATGACGGCAGCCAGATCAGGCTGCCGATCCGGCCGCTCGCCGACGGAGAGCATGCGCTCGCCTCCCTCATCATCAACCAGGCGAGTTTCGACGTCCAAGATGCGCTTGCCGCCGATCTTGCACCGAAGATCGCCGCTTTTCGCCCGGAAGTCATCGTCGGCCTGCCGACTTTGGGTCTGACGCTTGCGGCTGCCGTCGCCCGCGCGCTCGGCCACCTGCGCTACGTGCCGCTCGGGACCTCGCGAAAATTCTGGTACGACGAAAACCTGTCGGTGCCGCTGTCCTCGATCACCACACCGGAACAGCAGAAACGGCTTTATGCCGATCCGCGCATGCTGCCGCTGATAAAGGGCAGGCGTGTCGCCCTCATCGACGACGTGATTTCCAGCGGCACCTCGATCGTCTCCGGCCTGACGCTGATGGCTTCGCTCGGAATCGAGCCGGTGGTCATCGGTGCGGCCATGCTGCAATCGGAGCGCTGGCACGACAAGCTCGATGCGTTCGGCAAGGAATGGCGGCCGCGTGTGGCAAGCGTTTTCAGGACCCCGATGCTGAAGAAGGCGGGCGAGGGGAGCTGGACGGCTTGACGCGTTTTCCGGCTTGCGAAAGAGGAGCGGCTGGCTAGGATCGCCGCATTGCTCACCTTGGAACTTTCACAAGACAATCGGGAATAGACTTCATGGAACTGGTGTTCGACGGCCATAACGACGTGCTCCTGCGGCTCTGGCGGAACATGAAGGCAGGCGGCGACCCGATTGCCGAATTTGCAACCGGCACCCCGAACGGCCATATCGACGGGCCGCGCGCCAAGGCCGGCGGTCTCGCAGGCGGCCTCTGCGCCATCTATATCCCGTCCGGCGAACTGGTTCTGAAGGAACCCGATCAGAAGGGTCACTACGTCACGCCGCTATCCGTCCCGCTCGATCATCTTCCGTCGCTGACGACCGCGCTCGAAATGGCGTCAATTGCGCTCCGCCTCGACCGCGCCGGCGCCTGGCGGCTCTGCCATTCGACCGCCGATATCCGCAAGGCGATGGACGAGGGCAGTTTTGCCGCCGTCATGCATATGGAAGGCTGCGAGGCGATCGATGCGGATCTCGACAATCTCGAAGTCTTCTACGCCGCCGGCCTGCGTTCGCTAGGCCCCGTCTGGAGCCGCCACAACATTTTCGGCCATGGCGTGCCCTTCGCCTATCCGATGTCGCCCGACACCGGCCCCGGCCTCACCGACCATGGCTTCGAACTGGTCAAGGCCTGCAACACGCTCGGCATATTGATCGATCTCGCCCACATTACCGAGAAGGGGTTCTGGGATGTCGCCAGGACTTCCGACCAGCCGCTGATCGCCAGCCATTCGAACGCGCATGCGCTGACGCCGGTCGCCCGCAACCTCACCGACAAACAGCTCGATGCGGTCAAGGAAAGCGGCGGCCTCGTCGGTCTCAACTACGCGGTGACCATGCTGCGCCCCGACGGGCGCGACAATGTCGCCACGCCGCTTTCGGACATGGTGCGCCATATCGACCACTTGGTGCAGCGCATGGGCATCGATCACGTGGCGCTCGGATCGGACTTCGACGGCGCCTCGATTCCCGAAGAAATACATGATGCTGCGGGCAATCAAAATCTGGTTGCGGCGCTCAAGGGAGCGGGCTACGCTGACGCAGAGCTGAAAAAGCTATGCCGGGAAAACTGGCTCAGAGTTTTGGGGAAGGCCTGGCACGAATAGGCTTCTTTCCAAAGGTCCAACGAACAAAAAACAGGGGAATGCAGACCATGATCAATACACTCAACAAGCGGCTGCGCGTGTTGTCCACGAGCGCGGCGCTGTCGCTGATGCTGCTCGCCGCACCGCAGGCTTTCGCGGTGACGCCGAAGGACACGCTCGTCATCGGGCTCGCCTTCGACGACATCATCACGCTCGATCCGGGCCAGGCGTTCGAATTCTCGGCCGGTGAGATCAACGGCAACAGCTACGACCGCCTCGTCCGCCTCGACATCAACGACACCTCGAAGGTCACGCCGGACCTCGCCGAGAGTTGGAGTGTTTCCGACGATGGCCTGACCTACACGTTCAAGATCAAGCAGGGGCTGAAATTCGCCTCCGGCAACCCGATCACCGCCGAGGACGTCGCCTATTCGTTTGAGCGGTCGGTCAAGATCGACGGTCCGCCGGCCTTCATCCTCAACCAGTTCGGCTTGAAGAAGGACAACGTCGCCCAGAAGGCGATCGCCAAGGATCCGAGCACCTTCGTGCTTACCGTCGACCAGTCCTATGCGCCGTCCTTCGTGCTGAACTGCCTGACCGCGACGGTTGCTGCGGTCGTCGACAAGAAGGTTGTCAGTCAGCACGTCACCAACGACGACTACGGCAATGCCTGGCTGAAGACGAATTTCGCCGGTTCCGGTCCCTACAAGATCCGCGAATGGCGCGCCAACGAAGTGGTCGTGCTGGAGCGTAACGACAATTACTGGGGCGAGAAGGCCAAGCTCAACCGGGTCGTCTATCGTCACATGAAGGAAAGCGCCGCGCAGCGTCTGGCGCTTGAAAACAACGACATCGACGTCGCCCGCAATCTGGAACCGAACGATATCGAGGCGGTCTCGAAAAAGGGGCAGACGATCACCAGCACGCCGAAGGGCTCGGTCTTCTATTTCAGCATGAACCAGAAGAACCCGAACCTGAAGAAGCCTGAAGTCGTCGAGGCGATGAAATATCTCGTCGATTACGATGCGATCGCATCGACCCTCATCAAGGGCGTGGGTCAAGTCCACCAGACCTTCCTGCCGAAGGGCATTCTCGGCTCGATCGACGACAAGCCCTACAAGCTCGATGTCGCCAAGGCCAAGGAACTGCTCGCCAAGGCAGGACTGAAGGATGGTTTCTCGGTGACCATGGACGTGCGCAACAACGAGCCGACCACCGGCATCGCGCAGTCCATCCAGCAGACCTTCGCCCAGGCCGGCATCAAGCTGGAAATCATTCCCGGCGATGGCAAGCAGACGCTGACCAAGTACCGCGCCCGCACCCACGACATGTATATCGGCTACTGGGGCGTCGACTACTGGGATCCGAATTCCAACGCGGAGACCTTCACCTCAAACCCGAACAATGCCGACGACGGCACCTCGAAGACGCTCGCATGGCGTAACGCCTGGGACATTCCGGAGCTGACGAAGGAAACCAAGTCGGGCTTCCTCGAACGGGATTCGGCAAAGCGGGCCTCGATCTACCAGAGCCTGCAGAAAAAGCTGCTCGCGAGCGGCCCGTTCGCGCTGATTTTCCAGCAGACGGAAGTCGCCGGCGTCGGTAAGGGTGTGAAGAACTTCAAGCTCGGCCCGACATTCGATACCAACTACGTGTTCTCGGTTTCCAAGGATTAAGCCTGAGAGGCCAGTTCCTTGACCTTACCCGAAACATCCGTGGCGACACGGCGCAATAGGCGCCGTGCTTCGTCTGCCTTGGCCTCCGTCCTGCGTTTCGCGGTGACGGTGGTCACCACCATATTCGGCCTCCTGGTCGTCACCTTTTTCATCGGCCGGGTCATCCCCATCGATCCGGTGCTGGCGATCGTCGGCGACAGGGCGCCGGCCCATCTCGTCGAACGGACCCGGATCGAGCTGGGGCTCAACCTGCCGCTCTATCAACAGTTCGTCATCTACACGAAACAGGCGCTTTCCGGCGATCTCGGCACCTCGGTGCTGACCAGCAATCCGGTGCTCGAAGATATCAAGCGGGTCTTTCCCGCTACCATGGAGCTCGCGACGATCGGTACGCTGATCGGTTCGGTCCTCGGTATTCCGCTCGGCGTCCTCGCGGCGGTCCGGCGCGGCAGCATCGCGGACCAGATCGTCCGTGTGATCGGCCTGATCGGATATTCGGTGCCGATATTCTGGCTCGGGCTGCTGTCACTTGTGCTCTTCTATGCGCAGCTCAGGTGGGTCGCCTTCCCGGGACGCGTCGACATCGTCTACGAATACAGTTTCACGCCGCAGACCGGCTTCTATCTTCTCGATGCCGCCATGCAGGGTCAGTGGGAGGTGATGTGGGACCTGTTCCGGCACATCGCGCTGCCCGGGGCGCTGCTCGGCTATTTCTCGCTCGCCTATATCAGCCGCATGACCCGTTCCTTCATGCTGAACGAGCTTTCCCAGGAGTATGTGGTGGCAGCACGCGCCAAAGGCTTGTCGGAAACGCGGATCATCTGGTTCCACGCGCTGCGCAACGCCGGCGTGCCGCTGGTGACGGTGATTGCGCTGTCCTATGCGAACCTGCTGGAAGGCTCGGTGCTGACCGAGACCATCTTCTCCTGGCCGGGGCTCGGCCTCTACATCACCAACTCGCTGCAGAATGCCGATATGAACGCGGTGCTCGGCGGCACGCTTGTGATTGGAGCGGTCTTCGTCGGCATCAACATCTTCTCCGATCTTCTCTATCGGACTTTGGACCCGAGGACGCGTAGCCGATGAGTGCGACCGAAACCTCCCTCAAACCCTATAGCCGCGAGTGGCTTCTCTCCGACCGGCCGACCTCGCGCCGCCAGGCGCGTTTCGGGCGGGCCTATATCGTCTGGCGCCGGTTTGCCGAAAACCGACTGGCGCTGATGGGGCTCGCGATCATCCTCGGGCTCATATTCGTCGCCGCATTCGCGGGCGTTCTGGCTCCCCACGATCCCGTCGTCGGCGACCTGCGCAATTCCCGCCTCTTGCCGCTCGGCTCGCCGGGCTATCTGCTTGGCACCGACGACCAGGGCCGCGATATCCTCTCGCGGCTGCTCTACGGTTCGCGGCTGACGCTGCTGGTGGTCGTGCTGGTGGCGATCATCGCAGCCCCGATCGGGCTCATCGTCGGCACGGTCTCCGGTTATGCCGGCGGCTGGATCGATGCGGTGCTGATGCGGATCACCGACATCTTCCTCGCTTTCCCGAAACTCGTCCTGGCGCTGGCGCTGGTCGCAGCCCTCGGGCCCGGCATCGAGAACGCGATCCTCGCCATCGCGGTGACCTCCTGGCCGCCCTATGCCCGTATCGCGAGGGCCGAAACGATGACCTTCCGCAATTCGGAATTCATCTCGGCGGTGAAGCTGATGGGCGCTTCGCCCTTCCGCATCGTGCTGCGCCACGTCATGCCACTCTGCATCTCGTCGCTGATCGTGCGCGTCACGCTCGACATGGCCGGGATCATCCTTACCGCCGCGGGCCTCGGCTTCCTCGGTCTCGGCGCTCAGCCGCCGCTTCCCGAATGGGGCGCGATGATCGCCTCGGGCCGCCGCTTCATCCTCGATCAATGGTGGGTCGCCGCCATGCCGGGTTTTGCGATCCTGATCGTCAGCCTCGGCTTCAACCTGCTGGGCGACGGCCTACGCGATGCGCTCGATCCGAAGGAGGCAGGCCAATGACGGTGCCGGTCAAGCCGCTTCTGACGGTGGAGGATCTGCGCGTCACCTTCCCGACCCGCACGGGCGACGTGCAGGCGGTGCGCGGTGTCTCCTTCGCGCTCGGCCGCGAACGGCTCGGCATCGTCGGCGAATCCGGCTCCGGCAAGTCGCAGACCGGGCGCGCGATCATGGGCCTGACCCCCGGCCACGCCAGGATCAGCGCACGGAAGCTGGCTTTCGGCGACCGGGATCTGCTCACCATGCCGGCCCGCGAGCGGCGCGACCTGCGCGGCAAGAAGGTGGCGATGATCCTGCAGGACCCGAAATATTCGCTGAACCCGGTGATGACCATCGGCCGGCAGATCGTCGAGACATTGAAGACGCACGAGAAGATCTCGACCTCGGCAGCCAAGGCCCGCGCGCTCGCCATGCTGGAGGCTGTGCAGATCAGCGATCCGGAGCGGGTCTTTTCGCTCTATCCGCACGAGGTTTCCGGCGGCATGGGGCAGCGGGCGATGATCGCCATGATGCTGGTCTGCGGTCCGGAACTGCTGATCGCCGACGAGCCGACATCGGCGCTCGACGTCACCGTGCAGCTCGAAGTGCTGGATATCCTCGACAAGCTGGTGGCCGACCGCGGCATGGGGCTGATCTTCATCTCCCACGATCTCAGGCTCGTCTCTTCCTTCTGCGACCGGGTCATCGTCATGTATGCCGGCCGGATCGTCGAGGAACTGCCGGCCGCCAATCTCGCCGATGCGCAGCATCCCTATACGCGCGGGCTCTTGAACTGCCTGCCGACCATCGGTTCCGACCGGCACCCGCTGCCCGTGCTCGACCGCAAGCCGGAGTGGGCGCTATGACATCGGCTCTCTCCATCCGCGACATGGTCGTCACATACGATGAGTTTGCGGCACTCGATCATGTGAACTTCGATATCGGCACGGGCGAATCCTTCGGCATCGTCGGCGAATCCGGTTCCGGCAAATCGACACTCCTGCGCGCTGTCTCGGGCCTCGCCTCCTTCGACCAAGGCACGCTCAGCGTCAACGGCCGCCCCTATTCCGGCCGCAAGCGCGACAAGGAGTTCTACCGCACCGTCCAGATGGTGTTCCAGGACCCCTATGGTTCACTGCATCCACGCCAGACGGTCGACCGGCTGCTGTTGGAACCGCTCGTCATCCACGGTTTCACCGATATCGAGACGCGCATCAACCGGGCGCTGGACGAGGTCGGTCTCGGGTCGGGTTTTCGGTTCCGCTATTCGCACCAGCTTTCGGGCGGCCAGCGGCAGCGCATCGCGATCGCCCGGGCGCTGATCCTGGAGCCGAAGATCTTGCTGCTCGACGAGCCGACCTCGGCGCTGGACGCCTCGATCCAGGCGGAAATCCTCAATCTGCTCGAACAGGCGCGCCGCGACCGCAACCTCACCTTCGTGATGGTCAGCCACGATCTTGGTGTCATCAGCCATATGTGCGAGCGGCTGGCTGTGATGAAAACCGGCAAGGTGGTTGAGACGGTGCCGCGGAAAGCACTGGAAAACCGCGAGTTTTCAGCCGATTATACCCGCCAGCTGCTCGTCGCCAGCGAAGGTTTTCGCCGCGGCTGACGAGCGTCTCGATTTTATCTATGTCCCTATCCCGGAACCGGTCCCCGTTTCCGGGCGACATGTTTCAGCCGGCAGGATCGCATGCAGCTTCGGGCGCTTATGTATTTCGACGAACTGGTCCGCACCAATTCGATGCGGGCAGCAGCCGAGAATCTCAACGTTGCTGCCACCGCCGTCTCGCGCCAGATCGAGAACCTCGAACATTATTTCGGGACGCCGCTCGTCGAGCGCAGCAATCGCGGCATTAAGCTGACCGCCGCCGGCGAGCTGCTGGCGGCGCGGGCAGGGCGGACGCTGCGCGAACTCGAACATGTCCACCAGCTGATCGACGACCTGCAGGGCCTGCAGCGCGGCAAGGTGGTGATCTATGCCAACGGCGCGACGGTCGCCAACCTGATCGCGCCGGTGCTTGCGGAATTCAGCCTGCGTTATCCCAAGCTGCGGTTCGAGGTGGCGATCACCAGTGCGCGCGAGGCTGTCGAGGCGCTCGCCGCCGCCGAAGCCGATCTGGTCGTGACCCTGTTTGCGCCGAAGATATCCGGGGTGAAGGTGCGGCTGCGCTCCGAAATCACCTATGATGTCATCATGGCCGCCGACCATCCGTCCGCCGGTGCGAGGGAACTCACCCTGCGCGACCTGATCCACATGCCGCTCGCTCTGCCCGACAAGAACTTTGGCGCCCGGCAGGCTTTCGAGGACCTGTTCGCCAAGGACGGGCTTGAGCTCGATCCGGTTTTCGTCACCGGTTCTCTGGAAATGCTGAAGGAACTGGTGTTGCGCCGCGCCGCGGTCACACTGCTGCCGGCGCTTGCGGTGCAGCGCGAAATCGATGCAGGCCAGCTTGCGGCGGTGCCGATCACCGCCGGCAAGGCGGTGCGCACGCCCATCGATCTCTGCGTCGCGCCGGACCGCCAGCTTTCGTTCGCGGCGGGCAAGCTCGTCGATTTCATCGAGCGCTTCATGCGCGGCGCCGATACGCGCAAATCGGCGCCCAAAAGGGCCAGCGCCTAATTGCATTTCGTGTAGCGTTTTCGGCTACACAGAGAACACAAAATTCTGCATTGTGTGTGCACCTGCGAAGTGACACACTTTTGGCAATCGACGATCCCGCAGGTGCCGATCAGGCGGGTCTCGTTCCAAAAAAAGGGGATGACGGATGGGCAGGATGACGCTTTTGGGCTCTGCTACCATATTGAAGAGTGCAGCTTTTGGCTTTGCGATGAGCGCGGGCCTGCTTTTAGGGCAAACCGGCGCGGAGGCGGCGGCAAAGACCGCGATCACAGTCGGCATGGCAATCGAGCCGGCCGGGCTCGATCCGACGGTCGCCGCACCGGTCGCAATCGGCCAGGTAACCTGGCAGAACATCTTCGAGGGCCTGACGACGATCGACAAGGACGGCAAGATCAAGCCGCAGCTTGCCGAAAGCTGGCAGATCTCGCCGGATGGTCTGATCTACACGTTCAAGCTCCGCCAGGGCGTCAAGTTCCACAACGGCGTCGCCTTCGACAGCGCGGTTGCCAAGTTCTCGATCGACCGTGCCCGTGGCGCTGATTCCGTCAATCCGCAGAAGCGTTATTTCGCCTCGATCGACACGGTCGAGACGCCGGATGCTTCGACGCTCGTCCTGAAGCTCAAGCAGCCGGCGGGCAGCCTGCTTTACTGGCTCGGCTGGCCGTCCTCGACCATCGTCGAACCGAAATCGGCCGCCGACAACAAGACGACCCCGATCGGCACCGGCCCATTCAAGTTCGTCAGCTGGTCTAAGGGCTCCAAGGTCGATCTCGCCAAGAACGCGGACTACTGGAACAAGGCCGTCTCGCTGAAGCTCGACACAGCCGCCTTCCGTTTCATCAGCGATCCGCAGGCCCAGGCCGCGGCGCTTAAGGCCGGCGATGTCGATGCCTTCCCGGAATTCGGTGCGCCGGAACTGATCAAGTCCTTCGAAGGCGACAAACGTTTGACGACCGTCATCGGCAATACCGAGCTCAAGGTCGTTGCCGGCATGAACAATACCCGCAAGCCGTTCAGCGACAAAAAGGTGCGTCAGGCGCTGATGATGGCGGTCGACCGCGCCACGGTGGTCGAAGGCGCCTGGTCCGGTTTCGGCACGCCGATCGGCAGCCACTACACGCCGAACGACCGCGGCTACAAGGACCTGACCGGCGTCTATCCCTATGATGCCGCCAAGGCCAAGGCGCTGCTGGCCGAGGCCGGCTTCCCGAACGGCTTCACCTTCACCATCAAGGCGCCGCAGATGGCCTATGCGCAGCGGACGTCGCAGGTGCTGCAGGCGATGTTTGCGGAAATCGGCGTGACGATGAACATCGAGACCACCGAGTTCCCGGCGAAATGGGTTGCCGACGTGCTGAAGGCTGCCGACTACGACATGACCATCGTCGCCCATGCGGAGCCGATGGACATCGACATCTATTCCCGCGATCCCTACTACTTCAATTACAAGAACCCGGCCTTCAACGACGTGCTGAAAAAGGTCGAGATGACCTCCGATGCCGCCGGACAGGAAAAGCTCTACGGCGAGGCGCAGACCATCCTTGCCAACGACGTACCGGCGCTCTTCCTGTTCGTCATGCCGAAGCTCGGCGTATGGGATGGTAAGGTGAAGGGTCTGTGGGAAAACGAGCCGATCCCGTCGAACGTTCTGACGGATGTTCATTGGGTAGAGTGAAGTTCAAGTTATGAATTTGATTGGGGTGCGCGCCGCAGACCGATCTCCCCCATTGAGGGGGAGATGCCCGGCAGGGCAGAGGGGGGCGACCTCTCGACACACTCGTCGTCCCATTTCCTTGTCGCATCGCCGCTCCCCTCCTCTTTCAACTTCGGTGACATCTCCCCCTCAAGGGGGGAGATCAGCGGGAGTGCGTCGCTCATGATCTCCCTCCTCATCCGTCGAACCTTGAGCCTCGCCGTCACGCTGCTCATCGTTTCGCTGCTGATCTTCACTGTCATGGACCTGCTGCCCGGCGATCCGGCGGCGATCATGCTCGGTACCTCGGCGAGCCCGGAAACGCTCGCGGCGCTGCAGAAGCAGCTCGGCCTCGACCAGCCGCTCCCCGTGCGTTACCTCGCCTGGCTCGCCGGGGTCTTCCGGGGCGATCTCGGGCAGTCCTATACCTATGGCGTGCCGGTTGCGGGGCTGATCGGCGAGCGGCTTGCGGTCACTCTGCCGCTGGCGCTGATCGCCATCGTGCTTTCGGTGGCGATCGCCATTCCTCT
The DNA here is from genome assembly GCF_000732195.1 of Neorhizobium vignae. Taxonomy (GTDB): domain Bacteria; phylum Pseudomonadota; class Alphaproteobacteria; order Rhizobiales; family Rhizobiaceae; genus Neorhizobium; species Neorhizobium vignae. Next base: position 736,038 of record NZ_JNNU01000002.1, on the reverse strand, counting down.
TGGTGTGCAGGCGGCGCGCAAGCATAACGGTGCCTTCGATTTCGTCGCCGGATTGTTCTCCTATATCAGCATCGCGGTGCCGGCCTTCTGGGTCGGGCTGCTGCTGATCATCCTGTTCTCCACCATGCTCGGCTGGATGCCGGCCGGCGGGTTTCCCGGCTGGGACGCAGGATTTCTTGCCTGCCTCAAGGCGCTGATCCTGCCGGCCGTGGCGCTCGCCCTGCCGCAGGCCGGCGTGCTGACGCGGGTGGCGCGGGCCGCGGTTCTGGAGGTGATGAACGAGGATTTCGTGCGCACCGCCCGAGCCAAGGGCCTGAGCGAGGGTATCGCCATCTGGCGGCACGCCGTCCCGAACGCGCTGGTGCCGGTGTTCACCATGCTCGGCCTGCAATTCACCTTCCTGATCGCTGGCGCGGTGCTGGTCGAGAACGTCTTCAACCTGCCGGGCCTCGGGCGGCTTGCCTATCAGGCGCTGTCCCAGCGCGACATCATCGTCATGCAGGATGTCGTGCTGTTCTTCTCGGCACTGGTGATCCTGATGAATTTCCTGGTCGATCTCGCCTACCTGGTCGTCGATCCGCGCCTCAGGGCCGGTGCACAATGAGGCGGGCACAATGAGGAAACTCCTTCGCCGCCCTGTCTTCCTTATCGGGCTCGTCATCACGCTCGCGCTGTTTGCCGTGGCGCTGCTGTCGCTCGTCTGGACGCCGTTCCCGCCGACGAAAATGAACATCGTCCACAAACTCAAGGCTCCACTCGATTTCGGCTTCCTCGGCACCGACCAGTTCGGCCGCGACGTAGCCTCGATGCTGATGGTCGGAGCCTGGAACTCGCTCTCGACCTCCATTCTCGCGGTGCTTCTCGGCGCAAGCGTCGGAACGGCCATCGGCGTCGTCGTCGCCATGCGGCGCGGCTGGCTGGAACTCGTCGTCATGCGCGGCTGCGACATCATCTTCGCGGTCCCACCGATCCTGTCGGCAATGATGCTCGGCGCCTTCATAGGATCGGGCCGGTTCACGGCGATCATTGCCATCGGCGTGTTCATGGTGCCGGTCTTCGCGCGGCTCGCGCTCGGCGCCGCCCTGCAGATCTGGACGCGGGACTATGTTACCGCCGCCGTCAGCATGGGCCGCCCGAAAGCCAAGATCACGCTCGTGCATGTGCTGCCGAACATCTCCAACCAGATCATCGTGCAGGTGACGATCCAGCTCGGCCTGGCGATCCTGACGGAAGCCGGCCTGTCCTTCCTCGGTCTCGGCATGCCACCGCCCACGCCCACCTGGGGGCGGATGCTGGCCGATGCGCAGACTTTCCTCGGCCAGGCGCCGTGGCTGGCGCTGATGCCGGGGCTTGCCATTGCGCTCGCCGTGCTCGGGCTCAACATGCTCGGCGACGGCCTGCGCGACCTCCTCGATCCCCGCGACAATTCCTGATTTCGAAAAACGAAGATATTGCGATGAATGACCTCTTGAAATTGACGATCCGTGAGTTGCTCGATCTCTATTCGGCCAGGAAGCTCTCGCCCTCGGAATACTGGCTGGCGGTCGAGGATCGCGTCGCCGCCTTCGAGCCGCATGTTCAAGCGCTCTATCTCTACGATCCGGACAGCGCCAGGGCGCAGGCTGCAGCCTCCACCCAGCGGTGGACGAAAGGGGCGACGCTTGGGCCGCTGGACGGCATCCCGGTGACGCTGAAGGAACTGATCGCCACCAAGGGCCAGCCGGTGCCGCTCGGGACCGCTGCGGTCGAACTGGTGCCGGCCACGGAAGACGCGCCCATCGCCGCGCGCATGAGAGAGGACGGCGCGGTGATCTTTGCCAAAACCACCTGCCCGGACTACGGCATGCTCTCCTCCGGCCTGTCGAGCTTCCATCACCTCAGCCGCAATCCCTGGGACCTTACCCAGAACCCGGGCGGATCGAGCGCCGGCGCGTCGACCGCCGGCGCTGCAGGTTTCGGCCCTCTGCATATCGGCACGGATATCGGGGGCTCAGTGCGCCTGCCGGCCGGCTGGACAGGGCTGTTCGGCTTCAAGCCGAGCCAGGGCCGCATTCCACTTGATCCCTATTATGTCGGCCGCTGCGCGGGACCGATGACCCGCACCGTCGAAGATGCCGCCTTCTCCATGGCGACGCTGTCGCGCCCCGACTGGCGCGACGGCACCTCGCTGCCGCCCAACGATTTCGACTGGATGGATTTCGACATCGACGTCAAAGGTTTGAAGATCGGCCTGATGCTCGACGCCGGCATCGGCCTTGCCGTCGAGGACGAGGTCCGCGATGCTGTCGTGGCCGCCGCCAAACGCTTCGAGGAGGCGGGGGCGGTCATCATCCCGGTCGAACCGGTCATGACCCGCACCATGCTCGACGGCCTGGACAGTTTCTGGCGCGCGCGGTTCTGGGGCGATATCGAGAAAATGCCGGAAGAGCGCCGGGCGCTGATCCTCCCCTATATCTACCAGTGGGCGGAAGGCGGCACCTACATTTCCGGCGTCGAGGCGGTGCGCGGCTTCAACCAGACGATCGAGATGCGCAAAGCCTGCGGAAAGCTGTTCACGACCGTGGATGCGGTGATCTCACCGACCAATCCGATCGTTTCCTATCCGGCGGAGTGGGCCTCGCCGACCAACGATCCCTCGAAACCTTTCGAGCATATCGGCTTCACGGTACCGTGGAACATGTCGGAGCAGCCGGCCTCGTCGATCAACTGCGGCTTTTCGAAATCCGGCATGCCGATCGGCCTGCAGATCGTCGGCCCGCGCTACGACGACCTGCTCGTGCTGAAACTCTCCAGGGCCTTCGAACAATGGATCGGGGGCGTTTCCGCCTGGCCCGAGCCGCCGGCCACCTGAGTTTTCCAGACGTTTGGCGATTTTCGCTTCGGTGCAACCGCGCCGGGGAACAATCGTGCCTTTGCAGCGTTCAACGGCGGCGACAAGAACCGTGAAGCGAGTGGTATGCGCCGCTCGCTTGGGGAACCGATCCCGCTCCACGTTTCCGACGCCGTTTGATTTCGCGCAAAGCCTTTCGCGGCGCGCATCCTCTAAGGTCCGCAAAACAGGAGATCCGATATGCCCGCAGCCAACCCCACGACCGACTTCGCCCGCAATGGCACCGGCACCGGCACCGGCCAGACTTCGTCAGCCAGCAAGGATGTCGAAGCCCAGATCCAGCAGCTTCGCGACGATATCGCAGCGCTTACCCGCAGCGTTGCTGCCGTGGGCAATGAGAAGGCCAGCGAATACAAGGGCAAGGCTCGTCGCGTCGCCAGCGACGCCGCCGACGCCTCTATGCAGATGGTGGAAGCTGCGCGCGACCAGGCGTTGTCGATGGAAAGGGACCTGGAGCGCCAGATTCGCGCCAACCCTATCCAGGCCGTCGCCATCGCCGCCGGCGTCGGCTTCCTGTTCGCGCTGCTGACGCGCCGCTGATGATGGCAGGACTCGGTCCCCTGCTGGCTTCACTCGCCGCGATGGATGTCGCGGCGTTCACGCGCAGGCTCAGAAGAAACGCGATCCTCTACGCACTGGTGCTGCTTTTCGTGCTGACCGCCTATGGACTGCTGGTGGCGGCGCTCGCGGTCTATCTCGCCGGCATATGGGGAACGTCGATGGCGTTGCTGGCAGTTGCCGGCGGTGCGCTTGTGCTGGCATTCGCCGTCTATCTGGGCGTCGTGATCGCCAACGGTGCCGAACAGCGCCGTAAGCGGGATGCCGCAGCTTCCAACAGTTCCAAGGCACTGATGATGACGGCGGCTCTGACGGCATTGCCGCTGCTCGTCAAATCCCGCCCGCTGCTGCTTGCCGCAGTGGTCGGCGGTCTCGGCTTCCTTGCGGTGAGGACCATGGGCACTTCGAACCGCCGATATTCCGAGCCGGCCGAATAAACTGATATTGCCGACACGATGGGATGAACGGACGCCTGCCTCGCGCAGGCGGCCGTATTTCCCGTTATGCAGAGCCTGCTGTCGACGAAAGAGCGACCCGCGAACAATTAGTAGGCTGGTTTCCCGCGCCCTGTGTCTTTTGTGAATGACCCCGCGATCTTTCGATGGTTTAGCCCGATTTCGTTGTTGAAATTTCAGGCGGACTTTTTTGTTGCGAATCCTCGTTGTCGATCGGGAATTTCTGGTGGCCATGGAAGTGGAGACCGTTCTCACCGAGGCGTTTGCCTCCGAGGTTAAGGTCGCCACGCCGCATACCTTTATCGTGGAACTCGAACGCGGCTGGTTCGATGTTATCGTCATCGATTCAGGGTTGATCAGCGGAGAGGCTGCGCTTCGGCTGAGAGCTTCGGGCTCGGGGCTGGTGTTCACCACGCTCAGTGTCGATGATATGGATGGTGTGACGGGCTGGGACGGAATAACCGTCGTCGCCAAACCGTTCAACGACCACCACCTCGTCGAAGCCGTCAAAAACGCCGCCCGGACATGAGCGGCGTTTTTTCGGATTTTTCGGGACTAGCTGCCAAAAGCGCGTGACGTGATCGCCGCATCGCCTGCGTCGGGGCCGTAGTCACCCTCGCCGGAGACGCCGAGCAGTTCCTGGAGGCGGGTACGGGCGCGGCTGACGCGGCTCTTGATCGTGCCAACGGCGCAGCCGCAGATGGCAGCTGCCTCCTCATAGGCAAAACCGGCGGCACCCACGAGGATGATCGCTTCGCGCTGATCGTCGGGCAGCTTGTCGAGGGCCTTACGGAAATCCTGAAGGTCGAGCCGGCCGTATTGTTCCGGATGGACCGAAAACCGCTCGCTGAACAGGCCATCGCTGTCCTGCACCTCGCGTCCGCGCTTTCGCATCTGGCTGTAGAATTCGTTGCGAAGGATGGTGAACAGCCAGGCCCGCATGTTGGTTCCGGCCGTGAAGCTGGTCTGGTTGGCCCAGGCTTTCATGATCGTATCCTGTACAAGGTCGTCCGCCTTGTCGTGACGGCCCGTCAGGGATACGGCGAATGCACGCAGGTTGGGCAGCGACGCGAGAAGGTCGCGCTTGAAGCCGCGATCGTCGATCTCGTCTTCCTTGCTCATTTTGCGTTCACCGGCTTGGCATTCTTCTCCGCCTGCTCAAGACGCTCAAGAAGATCGAGAAAACGATCCGGAATCCCTTCTTCCTGTACGGCGTCGTAGAAGTCCCGTAACTTACGGGATATTGATGCATTCGGCGGCACCGCTCCGGGTCGGACTTCTTGGGATTGGATTGCTGTCATCTCTTCTTTTTTTCTGTTGTCGTCACTCATCACGCGGGCAGCCTGTTGCGATATCGTCGGGCAAAGGAATTCCTGGCGGCAAAAAAAGTTCCACTCTTGCGGAACTTTTTTTCCAGGCCCACGTTCATAACAGGTCAATTGCCCGCTGGGCACCGAGGGAGATTTTGTATGTCACTCACCACACGCGTTGCGTCTCACCTTCCATATCTGCGTCGGTATGCTCGCGCCGTCACCGGATCACAGACTTCGGGAGACGCTTATGTTGCCGCGGTCCTGGAAGCGTTGATCGCAGACGTTTCGATATTCCCCGAAACGTCCAAGGACCGTGTCTCGCTCTATAAACTCTTTGTTACAATTTTTGGTTCCACGAACATTGAGATTCGCCCCATCGAATCGCCGTTCGCCTGGGAACAGCGCGCGGCCGCCAATCTCTCGATGCTTCCCTCTCAGTCGCGCCATGCCTTTCTGCTGGTCTCGGTCGAAGGTTTCAGCATCGAGGAAGCCGCCGAAGTCCTGGAAGTCAGCACCGCCGAGGTGAACCGCCTGCTTGAAGACGCGACCCGCGAAATCTCGCGGCAGGTGGCAACCGACATCATGATCATCGAGGACGAGCCGCTGATCGCGCTCGACATCGAGCAGATGGTGCAGGATCTCGGCCACCGCGTCACGGGCATCGCCCGCACCCACAAGGAAGCGGTATCGCTGTTTCAGTCCTCGCATCCGAAAATGGTACTGGCCGACATCCAGCTTGCCGACGGCAGCTCCGGGATCGACGCGGTCAACGAAATTCTGAGGTCTTCGAGTGTGCCGGTGATCTTCATCACCGCCTTTCCGGAACGGCTTCTGACCGGCGAGCGCCCGGAACCGGCCTTCCTGGTCACCAAGCCGTTCAATCCGGACATGGTGAAGGCCTTGATCAGCCAGGCGCTGTTCTTTAACGAAGCCGTCAAGGCCGCCGCTTGATCCCATCGGCGGCGGTCGGGCCGGCAGGCCGGAACAATATACAACTGGTGAGCGTTCTGGCGCATCCGAAGAGGAAAACCTATGTTGTATTATGCTCTTGTCTGCCTGCTCGTGGCGATTATCACCGGTGCGCTCGGCTTCAGCGGCATTGCGGGAACGGCAACGGGTCTCGCCCAGCTCCTGTTTTTCCTCTTTCTTGCACTGCTGCTGATATCGCTGGTCGTCGGGTTGTTCCGGCGCGTTTGACGTCCTATAAAAGGCCGGTAATCATGCTCATAAATGCGGGTATCCATGCGTTCAGCAGGCGCCCGGTTTTCCCAGCTAGCCCGCGGACGGAGTGAGGAATTTGGTGCATCCCCTGACATGGCAGCAGGCTGGTCAGAGTGATGACAAGTTACGTGAATTTTTCATGCCGGCACTCGTGGATCTCGGCGCCAGTATCATGATCCAGGACGCCGGCCGGAATTACCTCTTCGTCACGCATCTTCCGGAGATCTGGGCTGTCGAGCATGTCAAGACACCCACCGACGTCAGCCTGTTCGGCGAGGAGGTTGGAGCAAAGCTCGCGACCCTCAAGGACGGCATGGCGGAAGCCGGGCGTAAGGGCCATATCGAGATTACCATCGGCACCGAGCAGATTTACGAATTCCGGGTCCAGACGGTGGAATTCTCCAATGGCGGCCTGCATTTCGTCACCACGATCATCGACCGTTCCGAAGAGCGCCATCGCGAGCGGCTGCTGCGTGCGCTGCTGCGGGAAGTCAGCCACCGTTCCAAGAACCTGCTTGCCATCATCCAGAGCATCGCGCTGCAGACGGCCCGTTATTCGGGCTCGCTGGAACTGTTTCTGCACAAGTTCCGGGGGCGGCTCTATTCCCTTTCGCAGAGCCAGGACCTGATCACCGATTCCAGCTGGCGCGGCGCCTATTTCTTCGAACTGGTGCAGCAGCAGACGGAGAAATACCTGCCCGAGAACAAGCATCTGGTGCGCGTCCACGGCGACAACATTCTTCTGACGCCGAACGCTTCGCTGCATATCGGGCTGGCGCTGCATGAGCTGATCGTCAACGCGGTCAGCCACGGCTCGCTTTTGCGCAGCGGCAGGGTGATCAACGTCACCTGCACCCGCATGCATCTCAACGGCCATGACTCGCTCGAAATGATCTGGGACGAGGTGCTGGACGCCAACCGGAGTCCCGAAGACAACGAGGACTCGCTGAAGGCGCATTTCGGCAGCACCGTGCTGGAACGTGTCGTGCCGGCCTCTGTCAACGGCAAGGCACAATACGTCATCTCCAACGACCGCATTAGCTATCGGCTGGTATTTCCGCTGGAGAGCGGCGGGGACTGAAAGAGGGTCGGCAGCGATTGGTGGTTCGTGAGTGGTTTTCGCGGTCGGCCTTGACGTCTCGCGACGAAATTACTTGCCGAAATCTCGTCCTGTCGCCGCGACCATTACCCACAAAACTGAGCTGGCTCGGTTCCGATTGACGGAGCCGAGCCAGTTCGTCTCTTCGAGGGGGATTGAAGAGTATGTCCGAAGGCTTTGTAGGGCGGGGGACGGGGGGTCGCCTTCGAACACTGGTATAACGAGCGCCCTTAAAATAGGTTCCGGCGGTTCGAAACTTTTTTTAAAGTTTTTTTAGGGGCTGTTTTGAGCTGGCTCCGATGAAAAAATGGCGGCCTTGCAGCCGCCATTCGGATCGTGTCAGTGCCGCAAGATCAGTGCTTGAGCGCCCTCGGGTCAAGCGCGTCGCGGATCGCGTCGCCCATGTAGTTGACGCTGAGCACCGTGGCGGAGATTGCCAGTCCCGGCCACAAAACGCGCGAAGGCGTGAGTTGCAGGAAGTTTGCCCCGTCGAACAACAGTCGTCCCCAGGTGGGGAAATCCGAGGGAAAGCCGAGGCCGAGGAAGCTCAGTGCCGATTCCGTGATGATCGCCGATGCGATGCCCAAGGTCGCGGAAACCATGATGGAGCTCAGCACGTTCGGCAGGATGTGCTTGAGGATGATCCGATATTCCCGCATGCCGCTCGATTTCGCCGCCAGGATGAATTCCTGACTTTTGACGGCCAGCACGTCGCCGCGCACGATGCGGGCGGTGTGCATCCAGCTGGTGATCCCGATCACGAAGACGATCAGGATGAAGATGCCGGTTTCGGGTCCGAATGCAGCCCGAAGGGTATCGCGGAACAGCATCAGGATGACGAGCAGCAACGGCAGCAGCGGCAAGGCCAGGAACAGGTCGGTGATGCGCATCAGCGGCCCGTCGAGCCTGCGGATATAGCCGGAAACCACTCCGACCAGCGTTCCGAGGAAGAGCGCCAGCAGCATGGCCGTGATGCCGACCGCAAGCGAGATGCGGCCGCCGGCGAGCACCTGGGCAAGCATGTCCTTGCCCAGGTTGTCGGTACCGAACGGGTGAGCCAGGGACGGCCATTGGTTCTTGTCGCGGATGTTGATGGCGTTCGGGGCCACGCGGTGAATATACGGGCCGACGAAGACCGCCAGGACTATGAAGGTAAAGACGACAAGCCCGACGACGCCGCCTCTATGGGCACGGAACTGGCGCCAGATGTCTGCGAGGGCCGATCGGGTGGGAGTTGCCGCCTTGGCAGGCGGCGCGGTTGCGACGGTCGCATCAGTCATAACGGATCCTCGGGTCAAGAATGCCGTAAAGCACATCGGCGATAAGGTTGAAGAGCACGATCAGCACCGCGAAGATGAAGGTCAGGGTCTGGACGAGCGGGATGTCGGCCCCCTGGACGGCGATGATCAGAAGTTGGCCTAGGCCATTCACGCGAAAGATCTGCTCGGTGATGATGGCGCCCGAGAAGATCGTCGGCACGCCGAGCGCGATCACGGTGACGACCGGGATCAGGCTGTTGCGCAAAACGTGGATGAGCAGAACCGACTTTTCCTTCACGCCCTTGGCTCGCGCCGTGCGCACATAGTCCTGGTGCAGGTTGTCCAGCATCGAGGCCCGCACGAAGCGGGTGATCTGCGAAGCGTTGAAGAGCGACAGCACCGCCACCGGCAAGGCCATCTGCTTGATCTGCTGGACGAAGCTCGAGAAGTCGGTGACGACAAGGTTGGTGTCATAGACCGACGGGAACCATTGCAGATAGGAGGAGAAGATCACCACCAGCAGCACGCCGGTGAAGAAGGTCGGTACCGAATAACCGACCATCGACACGAACGTGCCGATCTGGTCGAAGATCGAATACTGTTTGTAGGCGGAGATGACGCCGATCGGAACGGCGATCAGCACTCCGAACACATAGGCAAGACCGACGACCCACAACGTCTGGGGCAGGCGCTGGACAATCAGGTCGACCACCGGGCTTCTGGTCGCCCAGGAAAGCACCCGCATGCGGTCGCCGTCGCCGAACTGCCAACCGGTCATACGTTCGAGGATGTTGAGCGGTTCGTTGATGAAGAATTGCTGCAGCCAATAGAGGTAGCGGAAGAAGAATGGCTGATCGAGGCCGAGCGATGCGCGGATCTGTTCGCGGACCTCCGGCGGGATCGTCAACGGCAGGTCGCCGGTGGGATCGTTGGGTGCAAGATCAAGCAGCGCGAAAATGACGAAGCTGATGATCAGCAGCGTCGGGATTGCGAAGAGCAATCGCCGCAAAGTGTATGTGAACATCCATAAGTCTCCAGACTAGCACGGAGAAGAAAATGCGGGCGCCGGGCCTGCCTCAAGGGCAGGCCCGGCGATCGGCATTACTTCGCGCGCGACCAGTCGGCGACGTTCCACAGTTCGCTATCCCACGCATTCATCTTCACGCCGGCAAGCTTGAGAGAATGCGAGGAGACGCTGCCGCGGTGGACGAGCGGGATATGCGCGCCTTCCTCAGTCAGCATGTCGTTGAGCTGCTTGGCAAGCGTGGCGCGCTTGTCGAGTTCGGCGGTCTTCGAAAGTTCGCCGACCAGCTTGTCATAGGCCGGGTTGCAGTAACGCGGGATGTTCTGACCCTGCCAGCCGTTTGCCGGGCTGGGAACCTTGTCGCACAGCCATTCCGCCAGATATTTTTCCGGGTCGGTGCCGTCGAAGTTGTTGGTGTACATTTCGACGTCGGCATAGAACTTCTGGAAGGTATCCGGGCTTGCCGGGTCGCCGCCGAAGAAGACAGAGGCGCTGGCATTGCGCAGTTCAGCGCCGACGCCGATCTGCGACCACATGTCCTTCACCAGTTCCTGGGTCGCCTGGCGAACCGAGTTGGTGGAGGTGGCGTAGAGGTAGGAGAGCTTGACGCCGTTCTTGGCGCGGATCCCATCCGGGCCCTTCTTCCAGCCGGCATCATCGAGCAGCTTGTTGGCGGCTGCTATATCCTGCTTCAGGCACCAGCTGTCGTTCTTGGTGGAAGCGACAGCGGCCGGAGCGGGCACGATGTTGCAGGTCGCCTTGCCGGCAGCGCCGTAACCGGCTTCGACGATGATGCTGCGGTCGATGGCGAGCGACAGGGCGCGGCGGACGGCCGGGTCGGAGAGCGACGGATGTGGTCCGGCTTCCTTGGTGGAGCGCTTGGCGCCCAGCGACGGATCGGCATTGTAGTGGTTGAGGTTGATACGCTCGACCTGGGTACCGAAGGCCGTTTCCAGCTTGCCCTTGCCGGCTGCGACCATCTTGGCGAGGATTTCCGGCTCAACCTGCATGTTCCAGGCATAGTCGTATTCGCCGGTTTCGAGAACGGCGCGCGCAGCGGACGCGGCGTCACCACCGCCCTTGAGGGTGACGGACGCGAAGGCGGGCTTGGCCGCATCGCGGTAGTTCGCGTTGGCGGTCAGCGTGATGACGTCGTTGGGCTTGAATTCCTTGACGACGAACGGGCCGGTGCCGATCGGGCCGAAATTGGCCGAGGTGCAGCCCGGAGCCTTGGCGCCGACGCAGTTTTCGAACTGCTTCTTCTGGATGACCGGCGACTGGGCGCCGACGAAGGCGCTGTAGGGATAGGGTTTCGGTTCGGTGAAGGTGATCTTGACAGTCTGCGGATCGGGAGCCTCGACGCTCTTGACGCCCTCGTACTGCGCGGCCTGGGCGCAACCGCCGTCCGGCGCGATGCAGTACTTCCAGGTGAAGATGACGTCGTCAGCCGTGAAAGGCGTGCCGTCCGACCATTTGACCCCCGGCTTGATCTTCCAGGTCATGCTCATCAGGTCCTTGGCGACGCCACCGTTCTCGACGGTCGGAATCTCGGTGACCAGCGTGGGCACCAGTTCGCCCTTCTCGTCGTAGCGGGCGAGCGGCTCTATGACCATCGAGGAAGCGTAGACTTCCTTGGTGCCGCCGGAGAGGTAGGGGTTCATGGTGGAGACGGCCTGCCAGAACAGGATCTTCAGGTCCCCGTCCGTGCCGCGGGCCGCGTAGGCTGCCGAGCCTGCGAAGGCCAGGGCGGCAACGGTGCCGGCCAGAAGAAGTTTAAGGTTTTTCATGCTGCTATTCCCCTTGTCGTTCTCTTATGAGTTGTGGTTGGGCATGCCGGTCAAGCCGGCTTTTTTATGCCTCGGGACTGCGAAGTCGCCTTCCTCAACTTATTGACTTCGCAGCGTATTTCTTGTCCGTCCCTCCTCCGAAACTACCTTAAGAACAAGTTACATCCTGCCGCTTTTGGCGAGCATGATCAAATTTTGAGCCATCTAAGCATAGGCCTATTTTCCGTTCAAGCCGGAAAATTGAAGCTTGCAAAATCGTGTCTTCGCGTCGCAATATCCGCTCCGACCAGAGTGGGAAACAGCAGAAAAACAATGAGGTCCGTATAATGCCGGTCATCAATCGCGTCGCCGAAATGCAGGATCAGGTCGCCGAATGGCGGCGCCATCTTCACGAGAATCCGGAGCTGCTTTACGACGTCCACGAGACCTCGAAATTCGTCGCCGAAAAGCTGAAGGCATTCGGTTGCGACGTCGTCGAGACCGGTATCGGCAGGACCGGCGTCGTCGGCATCATCAAGGGCAGCCAGGGCGACGGGCCGGTGATCGGTTTCCGCGCCGACATGGACGCCCTGCCGATCCTCGAAACCTCCGGCAAGCCCTGGGCTTCCAAGACGCCGGGCAAGGCGCATTCCTGCGGCCATGACGGCCACACCGCGATGCTGCTCGGTGCAGCCCAATACCTTTCCGAGACCCGCAATTTCAAAGGCTCGGTCGCGGTGATCTTCCAGCCGGCGGAAGAGGGCGGCGCGGGCGCGCTGGCGATGATCAACGACGGCATGATGGAGAAATTCGGCATCAAGGAAGTCTACGGCATGCATAACGAGCCGCGCCTTCCGGTCGGCAGTTTCGCCACCCGCAAGGGCGGCATCATGGCGGCCGCCGACTCGTTCGAGATCACCATCCACGGCCGCGGCAGCCATGCCGCCCAGCCGCACAATTCGATCGACCCGATCCTGGTTTCCTCGCATATCGTGCTGGCGCTGCAGTCGATCGTGTCGCGCGAGACCGACCCCCTGAAGTCGCTCGTCGTCACCGTCGCCTCGATCCATGGCGGCGAGGCGAGCAACGTCATTCCGGCCTTCGTGAAGATGACCGGTACGGTGCGCACGCTGCTGCCGGAAACCCGCGATTTTGCCGAGAAACGCCTGAGCGAAGTGGCTCAATCGACCGCGATCGCCCATGGTGCGACGGCGGATATCATGTATCGCCGCGGTTATCCGGTCACCTTCAACCACGACAACGAGACGGATTTTGCCATCGAGATCGCGGCCAAGGTTGCCGGTCCCAAAGCGGTGCAGACCGGCATGGCGCCGCACATGGGCGCCGAAGATTTTTCGTACATGCTGGAGAAGCGCCCGGGCGCCTTCATCTTCATCGGCAATGGCGATACCGCGAGCCTCCACAACGCGGCTTACGATTTCAACGACGAGGCTATTCCCTTTGGCGTCAGCTACTGGGTGACCCTCGCCGAAACCGCGCTCGCCGCCTGAACCAGGAGATCTCCATGCTGCTTTCGGGAACTTCCATGGAACAGGGCGGCGGTTCGGTGACCCCCGTCCTGTCGGTCCGCAATCTTTCGACCTCGTTCCGCGTGAACGACGAATGGCGCACTGTGGTGCGCAACATCTCCTTCGACGTGGCGCCGCGCGAGACGGTGGCGATCGTCGGCGAATCGGGCTCGGGCAAGAGCGTCACCTCCCTGTCGATCATGCGGCTGCTGCCGAAGAACACGAGCAAGATCGAAGGCCAGGTCTTCCTCAACGGCCGCGAACTGCTGTCGCTGCCGGAAGAGCAGATGCGCCGGGTGCGCGGCAAAGACATCTCGATGATCTTCCAGGAGCCGATGACCTCGCTCAACCCGATCTTCCCGATCGGCAAGCAGATCGCCGAGGCACTGACCGTCCATACCGACATCAGCAATGCCGATGCGAAGGCCGAGGTCATCCGGCTGCTCGAAAAGGTGCGCATCCCGAACGCCTCGTCGCGTTTCGACGAATACCCTCACCAGTTTTCCGGCGGCATGCGCCAGCGCGTGATGATCGCCATGGCGCTCGCCGCCCGCCCGAAGCTGCTGATCGCCGACGAGCCGACAACCGCGCTGGACGTGACGATCCAGGGCCAGATCCTCGACCTCATCAAGGTGCTGCAGGAAGAGGAGGGCATGTCGGTCCTGTTCATCACGCACGACATGGGCGTGGTGGCCGAAGTCGCCGACCGCACGATCGTCATGTATCGCGGCGATGCTGTCGAGACGGGCGAGACCAGCGACATTTTCCACCGTGGCCAGCACCCCTATACCCGCGCGCTTCTCTCCGCCGTGCCGCGGCTCGGTTCGATGGGCGAGCGCAAGCTTCCGCTGCGTTTCCCGATCGTCGATATCAAGACCGGCGAACAGCAGCCGCTCGCCGACGTGACCGACACCGTCGGCAAGGGCAAGACGCCGATATTGGACGTCAAGGACCTGACGACCCGTTTCGACATCCATTCCGGCCTGTTCGGCCGCAAGTCCGGCGCCGTGCACGCCGTCGAAAAGGTCTCCTTCAACCTGTTCCCGGGCGAGACGCTGTCGCTCGTCGGCGAATCGGGCTGCGGCAAGTCGACCACCGGCCGATCGGTCACCCGCCTGATCACGCCGACCAGCGGCGAGGTCACTCTCGATGGTTATGAGGTCATGAAACTCGACCAGCCGACGCTGCGCCAGATGCGCCGGTCGATCCAGATGGTCTTCCAGGATCCGTTCGCCTCATTGAACCCGCGCATGAGCGTGGGTTCGGCTGTCATGGAACCCTATGTCGAGCACAGCCTCGGCACCAAACAGCAGGCCCGCGACAAGGCGGCGAGCCTGATGGAGAAGGTCGGCCTTTCCGCTGACATGATGACGCGTTTCCCGCATGAGTTTTCCGGCGGCCAGCGCCAGCGCGTCGCGATCGCCCGCGCCCTGATGCTTGACCCGAAGATCATCGTGGCCGACGAAGCGGTCTCGGCGCTCGACGTGTCGATCAAGGCGCAGGTCTGCAACCTGCTCCTCGACCTGCAGCAAAGCCTCAATCTCGCCTTCCTGTTCATCTCCCACGACATGGCGGTCGTCGAACGGGTCAGCCATCGGGTAGCTGTGATGTATCTCGGTGAAATCGTCGAGATCGGCCCGCGTGCGGCGGTGTTCGAGAACCCGCAGCATCCCTATACGAAGAAGCTGATGTCGGCGGTGCCGGTGCCGGATCCGTCCCGCCGGCGGATCAAGCGCAACATGTCGACCGACGAGATCAAGAGCCCGATCCGCCCGGTCAACTATGTGCCGCCAAAGCGCGAATATCGTGAGGTTTCCGCGGGGCATGTCGTGCAGGTGGCGTGAGGCTTTTCCACGCTGCCGAAATTTGCTGGCTACCCGGATTTCTGGTATTTTGAAATATTAGCAATCCGGGTATTCGGCTTTGGGGAAACTTTCTCGTATGAGTGACAAGGACACGATCCGGCAGCGCACGCTGGAGGCGGCGCATCTCCAGATGATCGAGGGGAATCCCTTCGACGCTGAAGACTACGCCATGTTCGAGATGTTCGAGCGGGAAGGTTTTTCGCCGGAGCAGCAGCGGGCCTATATTCTCGAACAGTCAAAAAAACGGATGCAGGCAAAAGAAGAGGTTTTTACCCCCGTTCTTCGTCGAAGGTAGGCCAGCGTTCTCTATGAGCGACGACCCCTACGTTTACGCCGGTACTGGCGTTTTAAGAAACAAGCTGGATATTCAGGACGCGAACGAGTTGGATCGAGTCGAACGTCAATTGGCGTGGTCGCGGATTCAGGAAGGCATCCCGCAAGGCGATTTCGATCTCAAACACCTGAAGGCGATCCACCGCCATCTCTTCCAGGACCTCTATGAATGGGCGGGGCAGGTGCGCCTTGTCGAGATTTCCAAGGGCGAGAGCCAATTCCAGTTCCGGCAATATATCGAAACCGGCATGGCAGATGTTCATCGTCGCATCGTGAATCCGATTTCCTGCGAGATCTGCAGCGATCGGTATTTGTGGCAGAGGCTGCCCGTATTATCGGCGACGTGAATTACGTCCATCCTTTTCGCGAAGGAAACGGCCGCACCCAGCTGCAATATTTGAAACAGCTTTCGGAGCGGGCGGGCCATCCGCTCGACCTGACGAAGATCGATGCCGCCGGATGGCTGGAGGCGTCCAAAGAAGCTCACCGTGCCCGATACGATCTCATGGGACGATTGATAAACGATGCGCTGCGCCTGAGGTGAGGGGACGGTCGTCACGAGGTTCCCGCACGGCTATGTCATAAAGGTTGCATCGCTCTTCCCCGCCCTTCCAACCGTTTGACAGACTATCCGAAACCATGGCAGCAACAGGCGGAGGAGAATTCTGCCATGGCAAAACGGTCTGATACGCAAGGGCGGCTCGATGATGCGGCGCGGGCCGGCTGGCTCTATTATGTCGCCGGGCGCACCCAGGACGAGATCGCCGCGGCCATGAGCATTTCGCGGCAGTCGGCACAGCGGCTGGTGTCGCTCGCGGTTGCCGAACGGCTGATCAAGGTGCGCCTCGACCACCCGATCGCCGCCTGCCTGGAACTCGCCGAGGCGTTGCGCAAGAAATACGACCTCAAGCATGTCGAGGTGGTGCCGAGCGATCCGTTGGGGGGCTCCAGCACTGTCGGGATCGCCGAAGCCGGCGCCGCCGAGATCGAACGCTGGCTGAAGCGCCCGGACCCGATCGTCATCGCGGTCGGCACGGGCCGGACGCTGAAGGCTGCCGTCGACCAGCTGCCGCCGATGGAGTGCCCGCAGCACCGGATCGTGTCGCTCACCGGCAATATCGGACCGGATGGATCGGCCGCCTTCTACAACGTCATCTTTTCCATGGCGGACGCCATCAAGGCGCGTCATTTTCCGATGCCGCTGCCGGTTCTCTGTTCCTCGGCCGAGGAGCGCGAGACCCTGCACGACCAGGCGCTGGTGCGCTCGACGCTCGAACTCGGGGCGCAGGCAGACGTTACCTTCGTCGGTATCGGCGAACTTGGGCCCGACGGGCCACTCTGCGTCGACGGCTTCCTCGGCAAGGAGGAAATGGAAAAGCTCGTCCGGGAAGGCGCGGCCGGCGAGATCTGCGGCTGGGTCTATGACAATCAGGGCCGGCTTCTCGCCAATTCCATCAACGATCGCGTCGCCAGCGTGCCGATCCCCTCGCGGCAGACCTCCTCCGTCATCGGTCTGGCGCAGGGACGCAGGAAGTTCCAGGCGATTTCCGCGGCGCTCAAGGGCCAAATCATCAACGGCGTGATCACCGACGAGGCGACCGCGGAGCAATTGCTCGCCTGCTGAGCAAAAATTACTAATAGCAAAATCAATCGGATAACCGATGTCTGCTGCAATGCAGCGACGATTGGTGATTGACTTCTTTCGTCATTATGTGGGTAATTGCCCATGAGCAAAGCGAATGCTCGTTACTCATCTTCTGGGAGGAAGATATGACATTGAAGACGATTTTGCTGGGCGCTTGCTCGGCGCTGGCGCTTGCCGGCTTTTTCTCCACCGCGGCTTCGGCTGAAACTCTCACCATCGCGACGGTCAACAACGGCGACATGGTCCGCATGCAGGGCCTGACTTCCGAGTTCACCAAGGCGAACCCGGATATCCAGATCAACTGGGTCACGCTCGAAGAAAACGTGCTGCGCGAGCGTGTCACCACCGACATCGCCACCAAGGGCGGCCAATACGACATCCTGACGATCGGCAATTACGAAGTTCCGATCTGGGCCAAGCAGGGCTGGCTCCTCGAGCTGAACAAGCTCGGCGACAAATACGACGCCAACGACATCCTGCCGGCGATCAAGGGCGGTCTGACGGTCAACGGCAAGCTCTATGCCGCACCGTTCTACGGCGAGTCGGCGATGATCATGTATCGCAAGGACCTGTTCGAGAAGGCCGGCCTGAAGATGCCTGAAAACCCGACCTGGGAATTCATCGGCGATGCGGCCCGCAAGATCACCGACCGCAAGGCGGACGTCAACGGCATCTGCCTGCGCGGCAAGGCCGGCTGGGGCGAGAACATGGCCTTCATCACGGCGCTGACCAACTCGTTTGGCGGCCGCTGGTTCGACGAAAAATGGACCCCGCAGTTCGACCAGCCGGAATGGAAGGCTGCGCTGCAGTTCTACGTGGACCTGATGAAGGATGCCGGCCCGGCCGGTGCCTCCTCGAACGGCTTCAACGAAAACCTGACGCTGTTCCAGCAGGGCAAGTGCGGCATGTGGATGGACGCCACCGTGGCTGCCTCCTTCGTTTCCAACCCAAAGGATTCCAAGGTTGCCGACAAGGTGGGTTACGCGCTCTTCCCGGTAAAGGGCGAGATGAAGAACCATGGCAACTGGCTGTGGTCGTGGAACCTCGCGGTCCCGAACTCTTCGAAGAAGGCTGACTCGGCGCAGAAGTTCATCTCCTGGGCAACCAGCAAGGAATATACCCAGCTCGTCGCCTCCAAGGAAGGCTGGGCCAACGTTCCTCCGGGCACCCGCACCTCGCTCTACAACAACGAGGAATACAAGAAGGCTGCCGCCTTCGCGGTTCCGACGCTTGCCGCGATGAACGCTGCCGACATCACCAAGCCGACCGTCAAGCCGGTGCCCTATACCGGCGGCCAGTTCGTGGCGATCCCTGAATTCCAGGCGATCGGCACCAATGTCGGCCAGCTGTTCTCGGCGGTCGTCGCCGGCCAGTCCACGGTCGCCGATGCGCTTGCCCAGGCCCAGACGGCTACGACGCGCGAAATGAAGCGCGCCGGCTATCCGAAGTAACCTCCAGAGCCTTGGCTGTCCGGTCATTCCTGCGCCGGACAGCCGGATCTTGCCGATGTCACCCGCTCGGAGCGGACGATGATCAGGCAAGGCAATCGGACAAAGACAACCAGATAACAACAAAAAGCTGCATCCCGCGACCGTCTCCTTCCCCAAAAGAAAAAGGCGCGGGATAACTGGAACGACCACGTTCCACGGGAGGGCGTCTGATATGGCAACGCAAAACACCAAGACGTTGGCGCGCCTGATGATGGCGCCCTCCGTTCTGCTTCTTCTGGTTTGGATGATCGTACCGCTGGCAATGACGCTGTGGTTCTCGTTCCAGAACTACAATCTGCTCGATCCGTCCAATGTCAGCTTCACGGGTCTCTTCAACTACCAGTTCTTTTATACGGACCCCGCCTTCTTCCAGTCGATCTGGAACACGCTGGTCATCGTCGGCGGGGTGCTCTTGATCACCGTCATCGGCGGCATCGCGATCGCGCTGCTTCTCGACCAGCCCATCTTCGGGCAGGGCATCGTCCGCATCCTGATCATCTCGCCTTTCTTCGTCATGCCGCCGGTCGCCGCGCTGGTGTGGAAAAACATGATCATGAACCCGAGCTACGGGGTATTTGCCGACATCTCGAAATTCTTCGGGCTCCGGCCGATCGACTGGTTCGCGCAATATCCGCTTTTCTCGATCGTCATCATCGTCGCCTGGCAGTGGCTGCCGTTCGCGACGCTCATCCTGCTGACCGCCCTGCAGTCGCTCGACGGCGAACAGAAGGAAGCGGCGGAGATGGACGGCGCCAACTTCCTCAACCGCTTCATCTATCTGGTGGTGCCCCATCTCGCGCGGTCGATCACGGTCGTCATCCTCATCCAGACGATCTTCCTGCTCGGCGTCTATGCGGAAATCCTGGTCACCACCAATGGCGGCCCGGGTTACGCCTCCACCAACCTCGCCTTCCTGATCTACCGCACGGCGCTCCTCGGCTACGATGTCGGCGGCGCCTCGGCAGGCGGCATTATCGCAGTCGTGCTCGCCAATATCGTCGCCTTCTTCCTGATGCGCGCGGTCGGCAAGAACCTGGACCGGTAGGAGAAGATCATGGCACGCAACGTAACGACACGACACAAGATCAGCGCCACGGTCGCCGCCTGGATCGTCGCGTTGATCATCTTCTTCCCGATCCTCTACACGATCATCACCAGCATCAAGACCGAGCCGGAAGCGATTGCGGGCTTCAGCCTTTGGCCGTCCGGCACGTTCGAAAACTACATCACGGTCCAGACGCAACGCGACTACCTGAAGCCGTTCATGAACTCGGTGATCCTGTCGGTCGGCTCCACCATCCTGGCGCTTATCATCGCGATCCCGTCCGCCTGGGCGATGGCTTTCTCGCCGACCAAGCGCACCAAGGACATCCTGATGTGGATGCTGTCGACCAAGATGATGCCGGCGGTCGCGGTTCTGGTGCCGATCTACCTGCTGTTCCGCGATTTCGGCCTGCTCGACAGCCGCATCGGTTTGACGGTCATGCTGACGCTGATCAACCTGCCGATCGTGGTGTGGATGCTCTATACCTATTTCCGCGAAATTCCCGGCGAAATCCTGGAAGCGGCGCGGATGGACGGGGCGGGCCTCTGGCAGGAAATCGTCTATGTGCTGACGCCGATGGCGGTGCCGGGCATCGCCTCGACCCTGCTCCTCAACATCATCCTTGCCTGGAACGAGTCGTTCTGGACGATCCGGCTGTCGACCACCAACGCGGCGCCGCTGACGGCCTTCATCGCTTCCTTCTCCAGCCCGCAAGGCCTGTTCTGGGCAAAACTTTCGGCCGCCTCGACCATGGCGATCGCGCCGATCCTCATCCTCGGCTGGTTCTCGCAGAAACAACTCGTTCGCGGCCTCACGTTTGGCGCGGTTAAGTAAGGAAAACGGACATGGGCAGCATCACGCTCCAAAAAGTGTCGAAAGTGTTCGGCGAGGCCAAGGTCATTCCGTCCATCGACCTCGAAATCAACAACGGCGAATTCGTCGTCTTTGTCGGGCCGTCCGGGTGCGGCAAGTCAACGCTTCTGCGCCTGATCGCCGGGCTGGAAGACGTGTCCGCCGGTCATATCCTGATCGACGGTAAGGACGTCACGGACGCGGCACCCGCCGAGCGCGGGCTTGCCATGGTGTTCCAGTCCTACGCGCTCTACCCGCATATGAGCGTGCGCAACAACATCGCCTTCCCCTTGAAGATGGCGAAACTCGACAAGGCCATCATCGACAAGAAAGTGGCGGATGCCGCCCGGGTGCTGAACCTCACCGACTATCTGGAGCGGCGCCCCTCGCAGCTTTCCGGCGGCCAGCGCCAGCGCGTCGCGATCGGCCGCGCCATCGTGCGCGAACCCTCGGCGTTCCTCTTCGACGAGCCGCTTTCCAACCTCGACGCCGCATTGCGCGGGACGATGCGGCTGGAGATCAGCGACCTGCACCACCAGCTCAAGACGACGATGGTCTACGTCACCCACGACCAGGTCGAGGCTATGACCATGGCCGACAAGATCGTCGTGCTCAATCGCGGCAATATCGAGCAGGTCGGCTCGCCGCTCGAACTCTACAAGAGCCCGCGCAATCTGTTCGTTGCCGGCTTCATCGGTTCGCCGCACATGAACTTCGTCACCGGCACTTACGCCCAGTCGAAGAACGCCAAGACCGCCGGCATCCGGCCGGAGCATCTCGGCCTGTCGAAGGACAGCGGCATCTGGCGCGGCACCGTGAAGGTCGCCGAACATCTGGGCGCCGACACGTTCCTGCACCTCGATGTCGAGGGCATCGGCCAGATCACCGCGCGCTGTGACGGGGAATTCGGCGCCTATCACGGTGACACGGTCTACATGACGCCCGACGAGACCAAGCTGCATCGGTTTGATGACAAGGGCCTGGCCCTTCGCGCCTGAGCGCGAGACTGGAGTAAAGACAATGACTGTGAAGCTTTCGCTGGCGAGCTTGAATGACGCTGCGGCCACCGCCGCCGTGCCGGCCTATGATCCCAAAAGCCTGACCGCCGGTATCCTGCATTTCGGCGTCGGCAATTTCCATCGCGCCCACCAGGCGATCTATCTCGACGACCTGTTCAACACCGGCAAGGCGCATGACTGGGCGATCATCGGCGCCGGCGTGATGCCGTCAGACGGGGCCATGCGCGACAAGCTCAAGGCCCAGGATTTCCTCACCACCGTCGTCGAGCAGGACAACAACAGGACCGCTGCCCGCGTCACCGCGCCGATGATCGACATCATCGCCCCCGGCGACGTCGCGACCGTGATCGAGACGCTGGCCGACCCGAACATCCGCATCGTGTCGATGACGATTACCGAAGGCGGCTATTTCATCGATGCGTCTGGCGCGTTCAACCCGGCCCATCCGGCGATCGCCGAAGATGGGAAGAACCCCGCGAACCCGAAGACCGTATTCGGCCTGATTCTTGCTGGCCTGAAAGAGCGCAAGGCCCGGGGGATCGCCCCGTTCACCATCATGTCCTGCGACAACATTCCCGGAAACGGCGAGGTGACGGAGAATGCCGTCATCGGCCTCGCCAAGCTTTCCGACCCGGATTTCGCCCACTGGATCCACGAGAACGTCGCCTTCCCGAATTCGATGGTCGATCGCATCACGCCGGCCACCGGTCAACGCGAGATCGACATCCTCAAAAATGATTTCGGCATCGACGACAACTGGCCGGTCTTCTGCGAGGAATTCAAGCAGTGGGTGATGGAGGACAAGTTCCCCTCCGGCCGTCCGCGGCTGGAAGAGGTGGGCGTCCAGTTCGTGCCCGATGTGGCGCCCTACGAGCTGATGAAGATCCGCATTCTCAACGGCGGCCATGCGGCAATCGCCTATCCGGCAGCGCTCCTCGACATCCATTTCGTCCACGAGGCGATGGAGCACAAGCTGATCCGCGCCTTCCTCGAAAAGCTGGAAAAGGACGAGATCATCCCGGTCATCCCACCGGTGCCGAATACCAACCTCATTGATTACTACAAGCTGATCGAGCGGCGCTTCTCCAACCCGAAGATCGGTGACACAATCCCTAGGCTCGCGCAGGACGGGTCCAACCGCCAGCCGAAATTCATCCTGCCGTCGACCGCCGACCGGCTTGCCAAGGGCCAGGATATCGTCGGCCTGTCGCTGGTCTCGGCGCTGTGGTGCCGCTATTTCGCCGGCACGTCCGACAGCGGCAAGCCGATCGTCTTCAACGACGCCAGCGCCGACCGCCTGAACGCCGCGGCGCTGAAGGCCAAGGATAACCCGGCCGCCTTCCTTGCGCTTGGCGACATTTTTGGAGACGTTGCAAAATCCGAGCTGTTCCGCACCCGCTTTGCGCACGCGCTGAAGACGCTCTGGATTGAGGGGACGGCAAAGACGCTCGAGCTTTATCTTGGCGGCAAGCTCGTCAAATAGCGGGGAATGGACGTGCAACAGTCGGCGGGACCACTGGTGATCTTCGATTGCGACGGGGTCCTCGTCGACAGCGAGCCCGTCTCCGTGCGTGTGCTGGTCGATGCGCTGCGCCGCAAGGGGGTCGAGATGGATGCGGCGGAGGCCTATCGCCGCTTCCTCGGCCGCAGCCTCGGCACAGTTACAAAGACGATGCGGGAGGAATTCGGCGTCGAGGCGGACGATGGTTTCCTCGAAGACATGCGCCACGATCTCTATGCCCGCTTCCGCGCCGAGTTGCAGCCGATGCCGGGCATAGCCGAAGCGCTGGATGGCTTGAGTTTCCGCCGTTGCGTCGCCTCGTCCAGCCAGCCGGAGCGCATCCGCCTGTCCCTGTCGCTGACCGGCCTGATCGACAAGCTGGAGCCGAACATCTTTTCCGCCACGATGGTGGAAAAGGGCAAGCCGGCGCCGGATCTCTTCCTGCACGCGGCAAGCGAATTGGGCGCGGACCCCAAAGACTGCATCGTCATCGAGGACAGCCCCGCCGGCATCCAGGCGGGCCATAGCGCGGGCATGTCGGTCTTTGCCTTCGTCGGCGGTTCGCATGCCAGCGTTCCCGGCTACCGGGAGCGGATCGACGCGCTTTCGCCAGAAGTCGTGTTTGACGCGATGCCGGATTTGATCCACCTTGTCCAAAAACATATAGAGGGTCGCAGCGGCTCCGTTTCTTCGACCGCGCTTTAGTGCGATCCGTGGAACTGCAAGGCGACAAGGGACAGGAAACGAATCCGGATGCGTGATCACCTCGTTGCGGTCGATATCGGCACGGGCAGCGCCCGCGCCGGCGTCTTTGATCGCAGCGGCCGCCTGCTCGCCAAGGCCAAGCATCCGATCCTGATGTTCCGCCCGAAACAAAATCACGCCGAGCATGATTCCGAGGACATCTGGGCAGCCACCTGCCGCGCGGTGAAAGAGGCGATGGCCGAGGCGGGTATTGCGGCGGACCGTATCGCCGCGATCGGCTTCGATGCCACCTGTTCGCTCGTTGCACGCGACCGCGAGGGCAGGCCGCTTACGGTTTCCACGACGGGCAAGGCTAATCAGGACACCATCGTCTGGCTCGATCATCGGGCGATCAAACAAGCCGACCAGCTTTCCGCTACCGGCCACAAGGTGCTGGAATTTTCCGGCGGCTCGCTGTCGCCCGAGATGGAAATGCCGAAGCTGATGTGGCTGAAACAGCATCTGCCGCAGAGCTGGGCGAGGGCGGGCTATTTCTTCGATCTCGCCGATTTCCTCACCTGGAAGGCAACCGGCTCGCCTGCCCGTTCGCGCTGCACGCTGACTGCCAAGTGGAACTATCTCGCCCACGAAAGCCCCGGCTGGAGCGCCGATTACCTGGCGCTTGCCGACCTCGAAGACCTGCTCGAAAAGGGCGGGCTGCCGGGCGAGACGATCGGCGTCGGGACAAGTCTGGGCAGCCTCAGCAGGCAGGCGGCCGAAGGGCTCGGCCTCGATACGAAAGTGCAGGTGGCCCCCGGCATGATCGACGCCTATGCCGGCGCCTTCGGCGTGCTCGGTGGGGTCTCGGGTGGCGCGTCGGGTGGCTCGAAGCTCGAGACCAGCGTGGCGCTGATCGGCGGCACGTCCAGCTGCATCGTCGCCTTCACGAGGGATTCCAAACCCGGCCGCAGCCTCTGGGGTCCCTATTACGAGGCAATCCTGCCCGGCCACTGGCTGGTCGAAGGCGGACAGTCGGCGGCAGGCGCGCTGCTGGATCATATCGTGCTGATGCACGCTGCCGGCGGCGAACCGACGGCGGAGCTCCACGGCCGCATCATCGCCCGCGTCGGCGAGTTGCGGGCCGAGACCGACGGCGATATCGCCCCGAACCTTCACGTCCTGCCGGATTTCCACGGCAACCGCTCGCCGCTTGCCGACCCGCACGCGACCGGCGTCATCAGCGGGCTGACGCTCGATACGTCCTTCGACGGCCTCTGCCGGCTTTACTGGCGCACCTGCGTCTCGATCGCGCTCGGCATTAGGCACATTCTCGATGCGCTTTCGGATTACGGCTACCGGTTCGAAACCCTCCACGTCACCGGCGGCCACGTCAACAACCCGCTGCTGGTCGAACTCTACGCCGACGTCACCGGCCGCAAGGTGGTGATCCCGGAAAACCGCGACGCGGTGCTGCTCGGCACGGCTATGGCGGCTGCCGTGGCCGGCGGGGTGCATGGCTCGTTGTTCGAAGCGGGGCAGGCCATGGATGCGGGCGGGACGGAGCTGCAGCCGGACCCCGCGCGGGCCGAGCAGTACGGACGGGATTACCGGCGGTTCCTGGCGATGGTCAGGCATCGGGAGGAGTTGCGGGGGATGGTGTAGGGAGGATCCCCGGCTTGGCAAGACGGGGCGCTTCCGTGCATTTGCGGTCACCGCAATCGCCGAGACACCGCAGCCTAATAGTTCACCAGCAGGTTTGGCGCGCCCGAAGATCCGAAACGGGGTTGTACGCCGAGTAAAGGCGCTGATCGACCGATGATCTCCTTGATCATCGGGGCGGCGGTGGATGCGGCCGTCCGCCCACCGTGTTCCCCTGTCTGCGGAGCATCGATTATCGAAAGCACGATGTATTTCGGCCTGTCCATCGGGAAGGCTGCGACGAAGGCATTGAAATTGATGTCCTTGGCATAACGTCCGTTGATCACCTTGTCGGCCGTGCCGGTCTTGCCGCCGACGTGGAAACCTTCGACCTGCGCGCCGCGTCCCGAGCCCTTCACGCCGTTCCAGGTGAACAGGTAGCGCATGTCGGCGCTGGTGTCCTGCTTGATCACCGGGCGGGAAACCTGTTCGGCCTCTTCTCGGGAGCGGGGAAGAAACGTGGGAGGAACAAGTGTGCCGCCATTGATCAGGGCGGCGGCGGCAACCGCGGTCTGCAGCGGGGTGGTCGCGACCCCGTGGCCGAACGAGATCGTGACCGAGTTGATCTTCTTCCAGGTTTTCGGCTGGGTTGGCGTCGCCACGCCCGGCATCTCGGTGTCCATCCTGGAGAGAAGCCCGAGCTTCGTGAGGAACTGCTGGTGGCCCTCGATGCCGACCTTGTCCGCGACCGCCGCGGTGCCGATGTTCGATGAATACTGGAAGACTTCGGAGATCGTCAGCGGCCGGTTCTTTCCGCGGAAATCCTTGATGGTGAAGCCGCCCATGCGGATGGGCCGGGACGCGTCGACGACGGAATTCAGGGTGATCTTGCCTTCGTCCAGCCCCATCGCCAGAGTGAAGCTCTTGAACGTCGAGCCCATCTCGAACGTGGCGTTGCTTATCCGGTTGAACCAGCCCTTTTCGTAGTCCTTATCGACACTGCCGTCAGGCAGCATCCGGGACGGTTCGTTCGGGTCGTAGTCGGGCACCGAGGCCATCGCCAGAACCTCGCCGGTATCGACATCGAGAACCACCGCGCCCGCAGCCTCGGCCTTGTAGGCGGTCATCGCGTTGGCGACGACCTGGCGGACGATATTCTGGACGCGGAGATCGATGGACAGCCTGACGGGTTCGAGCGGGGCGCCCCCGGTCAGTCCGGCCAGGCGAAGATCGCCAAGACCCTGCTGATCCAGATATCGCTCCATTCCGGCCAGGCCCTGGTTGTCGACATTCACATGGCCGACGATGTGAGAGGCGGTCACGCCGCCTGGATAGAACCGACGTTTCTCCGGTCTAAAGCCGATGCCGGGAATGCCGAGCGCCAGGATATCCGCCTGCTGTTTCGGGGTGAGTTGCCGCTTCAGCCACTGGAATGCGGTATGCGATCGCAGCTTCTTGTGAGTTTCGCTCCAGTCGAGGTTGGGGATGACGAAGGCAAGCTTCTCGACGACTTCGTCCGCATCGACGATCCTGCGCGGGTCGGCGTAGAGCGAGGTCATGTTGAGGTCGGTGGCCAACAACGCTCCGTTGCGATCGACGATGTCCGGCCTGGAGGCGACGGGATTGCTGGAAATTGCTCCCGTCGCGGCCGGCTCGGCGAGGCCGTATTGGACGAGGCGCGCGCCGACGATGAAATAGACCGCAAGGAAGCCCGCGATCAGGATTCCGAGCCTTTGCCTAGCCTCCTTTCTGCGGCTTGCGCGTGCACCCAGGAAGGTCGCATTTTTCCCGACGACATTGCTCTCAACAATGAAATGTGCACGGCTTCTGAGCCGGACGACAAAAGAGATCATTCCGAACAAATCCAAAAAATATGTCAGCCGAAGGCAAAATTGAGCGGTTCGTCAGCCGCTGGATTGCAGCGTGCACGCGGTTGAACCGGAAGCCAACCGGAGAGTTTCCGGCGGGGTGGAGATGTTTAAAGTTGTATTAATATACAATTAAAGTTGTATTCGGCTGCCGGCCGAAAATTAACCGGCGCCTGCCGGGCCGGCATCGTGTCCTCCCACCGCCCACGCCAATCCGGTCGGGCATGTTTGCGGTGTTATAGCGGCAGCTCTCACAGGGGGCAGGGATACTGTCGCCTCGCTTGCTGCCCCTCCTTGCTCCGCCGCTCCCTCCCACCTACATCTCTCCCGCCAACCTGGAGACGCCGATGATCCTCGACGCCGCACGCCTTTCGCTCGCCAACCTTTTCGCACCCGAAACCCGTTCCGTGTTCTGGAAGACGCTAGGTCTAACCGCCCTCGTGCTGGTCGGTCTCTGGTTCGCGCTCCGCGAAGTCTTCATCCTTTATGCCTGGCCGTGGTTTGCAGCCTTTTTCCCGGACCTGCCGGATTGGGCGGGTTGGTTGACCCTGTTTGCGGCGATTGCTGCCGGGATCGGGCTGGCGCTGGCGCTCGCTCTGCTGATCGCGCCGATCACGGCGCTGATCGCCGGCCTGTTCCTCGACGATGTCGCCGAAGTCGTCGAGAAGCGCGATTATCCGAACGATGCGCCCGGCAAGGCGATGCCGCTCGCCCAGGCGATCATCGGCTCGATCCAGTTTCTGGGCGTCGTCATTGTCGGCAATATCGTGGCCCTTTTCCTGCTGTTCATCCCCGGCATCAACCTGATCGCCTTCTTCATGGTGACCGGCTATCTGCTCGGCCGGGAGTTCTTCGAGTTTGCGGCGATGCGGTTTCGCACGCCCGCGGAAGCACGCGCCTTCCGCTCGAAACATTCCTCCACCGTGTTCCTTGCCGGCCTTCTGATCGCGTTTTTCCTGGCGATCCCGATCGTCAACCTGCTGACCCCGCTGTTTGCCGCGGGCCTGATGGTGCATCTCCACAAGGCGGTCTCGAAGCGGGACCCCGGCTTCAAGCTCTAGGCGGGTAGGGAAGAAGCGTCGTATAGGGCGGCGAATTCTGCGCTCGGCGGGATCGGGGTGATGATGTCGATCAATACGCCGTTCGGGTCGGCGGTGATGAAATGCCGTTGGCCGAAATCCTCGTCGCGGATGTCGCGGCGGATCGGCAGACCGGCCGCCGTCAGGCGCGCGTAGACCGTATCGACATCCTCCACCTCGAAGTTCAGCAGCAGCCCGGAAACCTTTCCGCGCCCGCTTTCCGGGATCGTCTCGTGGCTGCCGTCGAGGATGGCGGGCGTCACGTGCCCGTTCTCCCTGGACTGCAGGTGCACGTACCAGTCGGCGGAAAACAGTGCCTCGAAGCCGAAATGCTCCTTGTAGAAGGCCGCCGTGCCGGCAACGTCGTCGGTCATGATGACGGGATAATAGCTGTTCGTTTTCATGGCTTTCGCTTCTCCGTGCTTCCTGATACATTCTGTCTGTATGTTTATAGATACATTCTGTTTGTATGTAAATGGGAAGGTAGGGAAATGGCGCGCAGCAATCGAGAACGGACCGATGGCACGCGGACGGCGCTGCTGGATGCTGCGCGGACGCTTTTCGTCGAGAAGGGTTATGCGGATACCGCAACGCCTGAGATCGTCGCGGCGGCCAAGGTCACGCGCGGTGCCCTCTACCATCATTTCACCGACAAACGGGCTTTGTTCTGGGCGGTGATCGAACGCGAGGCGAATGAGGTCGCCGCGGATATCGAGGCGCGTTCGGCAGAGGCCTCCTCGGCACGGGAAGCCCTCCTGCAGGGTGCTTCCGCCTATTTCGACGCGATGACTGTGCCAGGGCGAACGCGGTTATTGTTGCGGGAGGCGCCGGCCCAAACGGCGATCGATTCCGGAGAGGGGGAGGATCCGGCCGAGGCGGGTCTCAAGGTGGGGCTTTCCCACCTGCTGGCCGGTTCCAAGGCGCTTTCGCTTCTCGATCCGCTGACGGTGCTGATCTCGGCTGCCTTCGAGCGGGCGGCGATCGCCATCGATTGCGGCGGCAATCGCGCGGATTACGAGGCCGCGATCGCGGTCTTACTCGACGGCCTCGCCGATTAGCTGCTGCGGCAATTCCACAAGCGGCGCCGGCACGTCGACGGTCTTTTCCGGCGAGCGACAGAGATCGGCGATCACGCAGCGCTCGCATTCCGGTTTTCGCGCCTTGCAGCAATAACGGCCGTGCAGGATCAGCCAGTGGTGGGCGTGGAAGAGATACTGGTCTGGGATCACCTTCAGGAGGTTTTCCTCCACCTCGTCGGGCGTCGTCCCCGGCGCCATCAAGAGCCGGTTGGCGATGCGGAAAACATGTGTGTCGACCGCCAGCGTGGGCACCCCGAAGGCCATCGACATCACCACATTCGCCGTCTTGCGGCCGACACCCGGCAGGCGGATCAGTTCTTCGCGCGTCTTTGGGACTTCGGAGCCGAATTCGTCGATCAGCATGCGACAGAGGGCGATGACGTTCTTCGCCTTGTTGCGGTAAAGCCCGATCGTCTTGATATACTGGGTGACGCCCTCTTCGCCGAGATCAAGCATCTTTTCCGGCGTATCGGCGATCTTGAAGAGCGCCCTCGTCGCCTTGTTGACGCCAGCATCGGTCGCCTGGGCGGACAAGGCCACCGCGACGACCAGCGTGAATGGGTTCACGTGCTCCAGCTCGCCCTTCGGCTCCGGCCGCTGCACCGAGAAGCGCCGAAAGATCTCCTCCATCTCCGCTTTCGAATAGGCGGATTTGAAACGTTTAGCCTTGGGTGCGGCCTTGACTGCCCCTTGTCGCTCGGGCGCGTGATTTGACTTTTGCTGGGTGCTGGTTTTGGATTTGATCTTTGGAGTCGCCATATGTCTGTATAGGCATCCCGCAGGAGGGAAATCAACGTGGACGTTTCCGAGGATCAGCCTGTTTTCGCAGCCGAACTGACGCCCTATCGTTCGCTCGGCAAGACGGGTTTTCGTGTCGTGCTGGTGCTGACGGGCGGCATCTGCCTTCTCTATGGCGGCTTCTTCCTGATCACCGGCGCCTATCCGATCGGCTTCTTCTTCGGGCTCGATTTCCTCGGCCTCTATATCGCGCTGAAGATGAGCTACCGCTCTGGCCGCGCGCGCGAGGAAGTGACTGTCTCGCGCAGCAACCTTTCGATCCGGAAATTCTCGCCGGCGGGACGTGTCGTGGAGCATCGCTTCAATCCGTTCTGGGCGCGCTTCAACGTTCGCCGCCACGACGAGTTCGGCATCACCTCCATGTATGTGACGGGCGAGGGGCGCGGCACCGATATCGGCTCCTTCCTCAATCCGGACGACCGGGAAAGTTTCGCCAAGGCCTTCAGAGGAGCCCTGGCAACCGTCAGGCAGCGGGTTTAGGCGGGATGGAAAACCTGCCATAGGGCAAGAAACGGGTGGTTTCGGTCAAGCCGAAGGCGCATCTAAGCAGCATACCAGTTGCACAGCGGTTCTTGCGCGCCCAAGGTCCAGGTTGGCGGGTGCGTGGCGCTGCAGAGGAGACAGATGATGAACGCTCTCGCCCAGATCGATTCGCCGCCCATCGACGTGACGCCCGAGGGTTCCGACTACGAAACTGTCCGCCGCGTCATCGAGATGATCACGCTCGATTATCGCGACCAGCCGTCGCTCGAGGCGATCGCTTCCGAACTCGGCCAGTCACCGACCCAGCTCCAGAAAGTGTTTACCCGGTGGGCCGGGCTGTCGCCCAAGGCTTTCCTTCAGGCCGTGACCCTCGATCATGCCAAACGCCTGCTCGGCAAGGAGGAACTGCCGCTGCTCGAAGCCTCCTATGAGCTCGGCCTCTCCGGTCCAGGCCGCCTTCACGACCTGTTCGTCACCCATGAGGCGATGTCGCCCGGCGAATGGAAGGCGCGCGGCGGTGGGCTTACGATCCGCTACGGCTTTCACCCGTCGCCCTTCGGCGAGGCACTGGTCATGGCGACGGATCGCGGCCTTTCGGGCCTCGCCTTTGCGGATCTCGGCCATGAACAGGCGGCGCTCGACGACATGATGCGCCGCTGGCCGAACGCCGAATACGTTCCCGACCAGGAGATGACGGCGCCTTATGTCGACCGCGTCTTCGACCGTGCGAACTGGTCCTGCAACCGGCCGCTGAAGGTCGTGCTTATTGGCACCGACTTCCAGGTGCGCGTCTGGCAGAGCCTGTTGAAGATCCCGTTTGGCAAGGCCGTCACCTATTCCGACGTCGCAAACGACATCGGCCAGCCGACGGCGAGCCGCGCAGTGGGTGCGGCGGTCGGAGCAAACCCGATCTCGTTCGTGGTGCCCTGCCACAGGGCGCTCGGCAAGAGCGGGGCACTCACCGGCTATCACTGGGGGCTGACGCGCAAGCGGGCGATCCTGGGCTGGGAAGCAGGAAATGCGTAAGGAGCCGAAGGCGTGAGTTCGGCGGTCAGGTTCCGTTGCCGGCCGCAAGCCGGTAGATACCACGTTGCCTGAAAAGCCATGGGCGGCCTCCGAGGATTGCGGGATTGCCCATGGAAGCCTATAAGCGACGCCTGAAATAATTGTCGAAGGACGCCGTCAGGTGCATGAGCGCAGACACCAGAGATCGAAAAGCTTTCTAGGCGCCAAGATCATCTTCAATGGCGATCATTCGACCTTCGACTGCATCGTGAAGGAAATTTCGGCCGGCGGCGCGTTGATCAAGATCGAGAATGCCTTGTCCGTGCCGGAAAGCTTCGGCCTCGCCTTGTCAGATGGCCGACATTTCGAATGCGAAGTCCGCTGGCGGCGGATCAATTCCCTCGGAGTAGAGTTCCTGACCGCCGCCTGATTGCCCTTCCGTTCACGCGCAGCCGGTGGTCAGGCTGTCCCTTGTGCGGTCTCGGAGGGTTCGTTCAGCCGCAACAACTCCCTGGCCGCAGTCTCGTCGGTGATCAGCGTATGGCACCCGATCCTGCGGATCGTGGCGCGGATCGCCACCGCCCGGTGCGCGCCGCCCGACGACAGCACGATGTGCCGGGCCTTTTTCAGCGTATCGAGATCCACCGACATCACCCGCTCGTTCAGCTTGTGATCCACGGAGCGGCCTTGCTCGTCGAGAAAGTTGAACATCGTGTCGCAGACGCAGCCGGCCGCGATCAGCCGGTCGAGCTCCGCCTTGGAGATGAAGCCTTCCGACAGCGACGTCGAGTGAGGGCCGATATCGCCGCAGCTCACCACCGCGAGGTCCAGGTTTTCGGCGAGATCGTAGATCGTGTCGAGCCCGCATTGCTCGATCAGCGCGCGTTTGGTCTTGACCGAATCGACCAGGAGCGGCGCCAGGAACATGTAGCATTCGGCGCCGAGCTGCCCGGCGAAGCGCCAGGTGTAGTCGATCGGATTGGTCTGGTGCACCGCGACGATGCCGCCGAGCAGCGACACGACCTTGCAATTGTCACGCCGCGGCGGGCGAAAGCTGCCGAGCGAGGCGGTCATGGTGCGGCCCCAGCCGACCCCGATCGTCATGTCGTCCTGCACCACTTCCGAGAGGAACTGCCCGAGCGCCAGCCCGACCGAGCTTGCAAGCGCCGTGGCGCTGTTGTCGCGCGGCGCCGGCACGACCACGGCCTCGTCGAGCCCGTAGGCCTTTTCCAGCCGGATCGCCAGTTCGACGCAGGTGTCGATGCCTTCGCTGATCCAGATCTGCACTTCGGAGCGCTTCATCGCCTCGTCGAGCAGGCGGATCACCGTCGAGCGGCTCAACCCCAGCCGTTCGGCGACATCTTTTTGCGTCAATCCCTGGTTATAATAAAGCCATGCCGCGCGCAGCCGCATGGAAGCGGCTTCGGAATAGGCGGTATGGGTCTCGCGTCTGAGCCTAGCCAACGGGCCTCCGGGACGATGAGGGACAAGCGAGACGATACTTGTTCCAACTGACACATATGTCAATTCCGAAGAACAAATGTCTTGACTTTTTAACCGTGGGCGGAGGATAGTTCTGCCAACGCGCCGAAGGAGCCAAATCGCGCAACAGGCGTTTAGTTCTCCATATATCGAGGAATATTCGGATGACGTCTAAACTAGAGCAGCTTCGTTCCATGACCACGGTCGTTGCCGATACCGGCGACATCGAGGCGGTCGCCCGCCTGAAGCCCGTGGATTGCACCACCAACCCGACCATCGTCCTGAAGGCGCTCGGCACGCCCATCTTCGCCGACAAGGTCAAGGAAGCGATCGCCTGGGGCCGCAAGCAGTCCGGCACTCCGGACGCCGTCGTGTCCGCCGTGGCCGACCGCCTGGCGATCACCGTCGGTGCCGCCTTGTCCGAGCTGGTCCCAGGCCGCGTTTCGACCGAAGTCGATGCCGACCTTTCCTTCGACACCGAAGCGTCGATCGCCAAGGCCCGCCAGATCATCGCCTCCTACAAGGAGCGCGGCATCGAACGCGACCGCATCCTGATCAAGCTCGCCTCCACCTGGGAAGGCATCCGCGCCGCGGAAGTGCTGCAGAAGGAAGGCATCGATTGCAACCTGACGCTTCTGTTCTCCCAGGCCCAGGCAATCGCCTGCGCGGAAGCCAAGGTGTTCCTGATCTCGCCCTTCGTCGGCCGCATTCTCGACTGGTACAAGAAGTCGACCGGCCAGGACTATACGGCCGAGACCGATCCGGGCGTTGTCTCCGTGCGCGCCATCTACAATTACTACAAGGCGAACGGGATCAAGACGATTGTCATGGGGGCCTCGTTCCGCAATGCCGGTGAAATCGAAGCGCTGGCCGGCTGCGACCGACTGACGATCAGCCCGGCTCTGCTCGACGAGCTCGACAAGGACACCGGCAAGCTGGAGCGCAAGCTCGTGCCGGAAACATTCCATGCGGAGCCGTTGCAGTCGCTCGACGAGAAGTCCTTCCGCTGGATGCTGAACGAGGACGCCATGGCGACCGAAAAGTTGTCGGAAGGCATTCGCGCCTTCGCCAAGGACCTCGCGTCGCTGCGCCAGATGGTCAAAAAGGAACTGACCCTCGCGGCTGCCTGATACCAGCTTCCACCGCCGGCATGAAGAAAGGCCCGTCTCGCGACGGGCCTTTTTGTATTGCGAAGGCTCAGGCTCGCGCCGGATTCAGTCCGGCTTTTTTGCTGACGAACAGGCCGGTTTCCTTCTCCGCCGCGAGCACACCGTGGCCGCGCTCGAATGCGGCGGCGATTGCTTGCCGGAACGCGTTCAATTGAGCCTCGTCCGCGCTGTCGCCGGGCGGGTAGGACGTCAGGGCAAGAAACACGTCCTCCGGCTCCGTGATCCGCATTCTTGCGGGGTGCTGCGCAAAGGCGACATTGCCGAACCTCGCGCGCATCAGCTCTTCGGCCCTGTCGTATCCGAAGGCGGCTGCGCTCGGATCGAACGGCTCGCTGCCGAACACGGCGGTGAGTTCGTAGATGCCGCGCATGTTGCCCATGCCATTGGTGGTGACGGCAAGAAAACCGCCTGGCTTCAGCACCCGGAACATTTCCGCGATCCCGGCTGCCGGATCGGGCAGGTGGTAGAGCATGTGCATGGCAATGACGACATCGAAGCTATCGGCTCCGAAGGGCAGGGCGGCAGCTTCCGCCTGATGGCCGACGACCGATCCGAAGGGCAGGGGCGTGCAGCGCGCAACGGCTTCCTCCACCATTCCGGCAGACTGATCGGCGAGCGTCAGGTCGAGATTTTCGGGTACATCCTTGATCACGGAGGCCCAGAACCAGGCCGGGCCGCAGCCGACATCCAGGACCCGGGCACCCGGTTTCAGGGGCAGTTGCCGCGCCACCCAGGGGAACCAGCCGGTCTCGGCGATCGTGTATTCCCTGTTGAGGCGTCCGCGGGCCGCGAGCTTGCTGCTGTCGACATATTGAACGGCGTTGCCCGAAGTGATCGATGACATGGTGCCTCCCGCGGCGACGCGGCTCGCTTTGCGCACCAAATATCATATCCGGCGAGTTTGCAGTTTTGCAACGGCAGGTAATCTCCGGCGGCCGATGCCGACCGCCGGAGAGGTGTGGCGTCATCAGGCCGGCTGCGGCACCAGCTTGGCAGCGCCCGGCTTGCGCAGCAGCAGGACCGAGACCGCGGCGATCATGCACATCACGCCGGCGATCTGCAGGGCCGGCATATAGGTGTTGAAGTCGCTCTTCAGGAACCCGGCGCCGAAGGCAGCGGTGGCCGCACCGATCTGATGGCCGGCAAACACCCAGCCGAAGATCAGTCCGGCCCGTTCGCGGCCGAATTCGGCAGCGGCGAGCTTTACGGTCGGCGGCACGGTCGCCACCCAGTCGAGGCCATAGAAGATCGCGAAGACCGACAGTTCGACGAAGCTGAAGCCCGAGAAGGACAGATAGACCAGCGACAGGCCGCGCAGGCCGTAGAACCAGAACAGCAGCCAGCGATTGTCATAGCGGTCCGACAGCCAGCCGGCGAAGATGGTGCCGAAGAAGTCGAAGATGCCGATCACCGCAAGCGTGCTGGCGGCGGTGACCGCAGCCATGCCGAGATCGCCGCAGATCGAGATCCAGTGGGTCTGGATCAGGCCGTTGGTGGAGAGGCCGCAGACGAAAAAGGTGCCGAACAGAACCCAGAACGTGCCGCTGGTCGAGGCGTGACGCAGCGCGCCGATCGGCGAATAGAGCGTCGCCCAGAACTTGTGGTCCTGCTTGGGCGCCGGCGTCACTGCGGTCTCGCCATAGGCCGGCAGGCCGACATCGGACGGATAGTCGCGCATCAAGAGCAGCACCAGCAGCATCGCGGCGGAGATGATGGCGACCGTAAAGGTGAGTGCGGTACGCCAGCCATAGGCCTCCGTCATGGCGGCGAGCAACGGCAGGAAGACGAGCTGGCCCGTGGCGTTGCTGGCGGTCATGAGGCCGACCACAAGGCCGCGGCTCTTGGAAAACCAGCGGGTCGCGACCGTTGCGCCGAGGACCAGCGCCGTCATGCCGGTGCCGACGCCGATCACCACGCCCCAGAGCGCCACGAGCTGCCAGACCTGCGTCATGAACAACGACAGGACAATGCCGCCCATGATCAGAGCCAGGGCGAAGGTGACCACCTGGCGGACGCCAAAATGGTTCATGAAGGCGGCGGCGAACGGTCCGAGCAGCCCGAAAAGCACGAGGCGCACGGCCATCGCCGAGGAGATGTCGGCGATATCCCAGCCGAACTCCTGATGCAGCGGCTGGATCATCACGCCGGCCGAACCCATGGCGCCGGCGGTCGCGAGCATCGTCAGGAATGTGGTGATCGCGACCACCCATCCATAGTGCAGGTTTCTGGCTGCCATCCATCGGGCGGCGCGATTGGAGATCATGGTCTGTCCCTTTCCTGGTCGTTGCCGCACTGGCAGCTGATAAAATCGGGTATATACCCGCTTCCGGTTAAAAATCAGAGGGCTGCAAGCAGTTCCTGCAGTTGCCTGGTTTTCTCGGCCCCGAGCCGGGCCTCGATATCGTCCTGGACGCTGTCCCAAAGGGGCGCGCCCTGCTTCAGGATCGCCGCCCCCTTCGGCGCGATGGTCAGCATCGCTTCCCGCTGGTCCTCGCCATGGCCGATCGCCACCAGGCCCATGCGCTCCAGCACCTTGGCATTGCGGCCGACCGTCGACCGGTCCAGTTCCACCTGGACGGCGAGATCGGTCAGCGAGATCGGCGCCAGCCGGTTGATGTTGCGCAGCAGGCTGAACTGCCCGATGTTGACGCCGAGCGGCGCCAGGGCCTCGTCGTAGTAAGACGAGACCTTTCGGGAGGCCTTGCGCAGCAGAATGCAGTGGCAGGTGTCGTTCGGCATGGAGCGGGTATATACCCGCGGTTCGATTTGCGCAAGAGGGACACGTCAAAAGCCGGACCGTTTCGGAATGGAGCAGGCCGATAGCAAGAAAGATCTTCTCGGGTCGAAAAGAATCCCTCGGCTTAAAGCTTCCTCAACAAGAATAGGCGACTATCCCGGCACTATTCCATCCTTTTGTTTTGCGTAGATATGGAGTTGACCATGCCGGAGCTCGGCAAGTGAAGGGTCTGAAGTTCCGGTTTTCCAAGAAGCTCGTCTTCATCCTCATGGGCAGCATCGTCGTGCTCGGCGGCGGCAGCGGTGCGGCTGCGGTGCTCATCGGCACGGACAAGATCCTCGGCCCCTCCTATCTGGAGATCAACGGGCTGGAATGTACCGCCCTCGAAACGGTCAAGATCAAGCGGGACCAGCGCTACTGGGTCCGCAAATATGTGGTGAGCGATGGAACCGGTGATGGCCTGGCGCGCATCCGCACGGCCCTGCGCGTCGCCAAGGCGGTCCAGGAAAAGGAGAAGGCGGATCTGGTCCAGGTGGCGATGATCGACAAGGCCGGCCCCCGTGATCGTGCCCAGATGCGCGGCCGCGCAATCGGCGCTCAGGTCGTCTATATCCCGGATCCCAAAAAGGCGCCCGAAGGCACCGATGCCCAGCCTTATTCGGCATACTACCTCGACGGCACCGCCAATTCGAACGGCGAATATTACGGCATGCGAATCGACCTGCCGCTCGAGGATGTCGAGGCGCTTACCGCCCGGCTGACCGATCACGCCGATTGCGTCGATCCGGCCGTCACCACGCCGGGCGGCGAACATGGTGCGCCCGCCGGCCACGGCGAAAAACCGAAGAAGGCTGACGGCCACGGCGCGCCGAGCGGCCACGGGGCGCCTGCAGCCGATGCCCACGGGACCCCTGCCGACGCCCACGGCGCGCCCGCCGAAGGTCACGGCGACGAAGTCGCCGCCAAGGAAAGCGGCGGTTTCTTGAACTCCATTACAGGCATGATCTTCGGCTCCAAGACAGAAGCGCCAGCCGAGGCCGCCCATGCGCCTGCCGGCAATGCTGCGGCTGAAACCCATGCCGCTGTCCCGGCTGCCGCCACCCATGCTGCCCCGGCCGCCGACACGCATCCGGCACCGGCAGCACAGAACAAGGCCGCCGCCAATCAGGGTCAAGGCAACCAGAAGCCGGCCGCGCCTGCCCAGGTCGCAGCCGCCGAACCGAAAAAGGAGGCGGGCGGTTTCCTTGCCTCGATAACCGGTCTGTTCTCCGGCAGCGGCGAGCAGGAGGCGCCGAAGGCATCCCAAGCTGAGGCCAAGGCATCCGAGCCCGCGCCTGCGCCTCGCACGTCTGCTGAAGGCGGCAAGCGCTGGTCGAAGCAGACCGATGGCGATGCGGTTCGTTCCGATGCCAAGCCGCCGGAAGCGACGCATGCCGAGGCGGCTCCGGCCAAGGCCGCCAGCGCCACGGACGCGGACGCCGCCGGCGCCGAATGGCTTGCAAAGCTCAGGGGCCAACCGGCTCCGGCCGCACCCGCGAAACCCGCCCAGGCGGCGTCGGCGTCGGATGCGAAGGACGCGGCCGAGAAGGTCGTGCATTGAGAGGGGAGTAACCGAGCTCTCCGTCGTCATCCTCGGGCTCGACCCGAGGATCCAGCATCCGCAGATGCCCGGCCCTATGGACCCTCGGGTCAAGCCCGAGGATGACGACCGTGGTTGTGGTTCGTCCGTGAGATCGCGATCAGTCCGCCTTGGCGCGCCGTGCCGGAAACAGGATCACGTCGCGGATAGACGGTGAGTCCGTCAGCAGCATGACCAGCCGGTCGACGCCGATGCCGAGGCCGCCGGCGGGCGGCATGCCCTGGTCGATGGCGTCCAGAAATTCCTCGTCGAGCTGCTTGTCCTTTTCGCCGCGGGCATGGGCCTGTTCGAGCTGCTCGACCATGCGCTTGCGCTGCTCTTCCGGGTCGTTGAGCTCGGAGAAGGCGTTACCCAGTTCCCAGGCGTTGCAATAGGTCTCGAAGCGTTCGACGAGGCGCGGTTCGCCCGGGACTTCCTTGGCGAAGGGCGAGATGTCCTTCGGGAAGTGGGTAACGTGGCTTGGCTGGATCAGGGTGCCCTCGACCTTTTCCTCGAAGATGAAGGCGAGGCATTCGCCCCAGGTCCAGTCCTTCTCGACCGCGAAACCGGCAGCCTTGGCGGCGGTGCGGGCTTCCTCGTCGGTCTTCATGGCAAGGAAGTCGATGCCGGTTGCTTCCTTGACGGCGTCGGGCATGGGCACGCGCTTGAACGGACCCTTGAAGGAGAGTTCCTTGTCGCCGAACTTCACTTCCGTCGTGCCGTGGATGGTCATGGCGAGCGTCGAGAACAGGCGCTCGACGAGGTCCATGATGTCCTCGTAATCGGCGTAGGCCCAGTAGCACTCCATCATCGTGAATTCGGGATTGTGCCTTGTGGAGACGCCTTCGTTGCGGAAATTGCGGTTGATCTCGAACACCTTGTCGGTGAGGCCGGAGACCAGCGTGCGCTTCAGGAACAGTTCCGGCGCAATGCGCAGGTACATGTCGAGCTTCAGCGTGTTGTGATGCGTCTTGAACGGCTCGGCGGTGGCGCCGCCATAGACCGAGTGCAACATCGGCGTTTCGACTTCCATGAAGCCGTCGTTTTCCATGAAGCGGCGGATGCCCGAGACGATGCGGCTGCGCTGCTGGAAGCGGAGCTTCGACTCCTCGTTGGTCATGATATCGAGATGGCGCTTGCGGTAACGCAGCTCGACGTCCGACAGGCCGTGCCACTTCTCCGGCATGGGCAGAAGCGACTTGGTGAGCATGGTGATGTTCTGGGCGTTGATGGTCAGCTCGCCGCGCTTGGTGCGGCGCACGACGCCGGTGACGCCGATAATGTCGCCGATGTCGATCATCGGCAGCAGGTCGCGCGCTTCCTGCGGCGTGGTGTCCTTGTGGGAGAAGATCTGAACCTTGCCCGACGCATCATGGATATCCATGAACATGCCGGAATTGCGCGAGGAATAGACCCGGCCGGCGACGGTGACGATGTCCTGCGTCTCGACGTCGGCTTCCAGGTTCTTGTATTTCTCGGCCAGTTCCGCATTGGTCATGGTGCGGTGGAAATGCGCCGGATAGACGTCGCCGATCTTTTCGCGAAGCAAAGCGAGTTTCTGGGCGCGCACCTGGGTGGCGTCGGAGGAGAGGGCGGTTTCGGTCGTGTTCTCGGTCATCGTATTTCGCCTTCTTCGGGCAGGTTTGTTGGTTTTGCAGGTTTAGCGGCTCGGCTTGATCTCCGCACAGTCCCACATTCGTCATCCTCGGGCTCGACCCGAGGATCCATTCTTTCTGGCGGTGCGCCTCCCTGCATCCACCCTTTCGGGCTTGGCATGGATCCTCGGGTCGAACCCGAGGATGACGGCGGGGGAAGCGCCCATCAACAGCCACAGGAGTGCAGCGTATACCTTACTTTCCGTCGCCCACCATCGAGGCCACCACGGCTGCTGCAATCTTCAGCCTCTGGCGCACAACCGAGCGGCCGAGCAGCGCCATGCTATCGAACAGCGGCAACGAGCGGGACGAACCCGACATGGCGACGAAGAGCGGCGGGGTGACGACACGCAGCTTCTTGCCGAGCTTGTCGGCGACGGCGCGCAGTTCCGCGTCGATCGTCTCGACATTCCATTCGAGGATCTTTTCGAGATCCGTCTGGACGGTGGTGAGGATTTCCAGCGTCTCGGCCGGGCTGGTCTTCAGGCCCGCGAACGAGGCCGGCGTCAGGCCGACATCGCTCGACAGCAGGAAGCCGGCGAGGTTCGGTAGTTCGCCGAGCTTGGAAATGCGGCTCTGCGAGTGCTTCAGGCCTTCCGTCAGGCGGCTGTTCTCCATTGCCCATTCCAGCACGCGCGCGACGAATTCGTCCGGCGAGAGCTTTTCGCGCAGCCAGCGGCCGTTCAGCCAGTCGAGCTTCTGGATGTCGAAGATCGCGCCGGCCTTGGAGAGATTGTCCGGATCGAACTTTTCGATCAGTTCGTCCATGGTCAGCATCTCTTCGCCTTCGGCGATTTGGATGAAGAACAGGCCGAGGAAGTTCATCAGCGCTTCCGGCAGGTAGCCGAGCGCGGAATAATAGGAGATCGAGGTCGGGTTCTTGCGCTTCGATAGTTTCGACTTGTCGGCATTCCTCATCAGGGAGAGGTGCATGAACACCGGCTGTTCCCACTCGAAATAGCGGTAGAGCAGGATGTGCTTGGGCACCGAGGCCAGCCATTCCTCGCCGCGCGCCACGTGGGTGATCTTCATCAGATGGTCGTCGATGACGTTGGCCATGTGATAGGTCGGCATGCCGTCGCCCTTGATCAGCACCTGCATGTCGACCGAATCCCACGGGATCGACACGTCGCCGTACACGCCGTCGTGGAAATCGCAGGAACCTTCGGTCGGGATCTTCATGCGGATGACCGAGCCTTCGCCGGCCGCCATCCTGGATGTTACTTCCTCGGCCGTATAGCTCAGGCAGAGACCGTCGTATTTCGGCGGCTTGCCGGCGGCGCGCTGGCCTTCGCGCATCTGCTCAAGCCGTTCGGGCGTGCAGAAGCAGCGGAAGGCATGGCCCTTGTCGAGCAGCTGCTGGGCGTAGGGCTGGTACATGTCCTTGCGATCGGACTGGCGATAGGGACCGTAGGGGCCGCCGACATCCGGGCCTTCTGCCCAGGTCAGGCCCGTCCAGCGCAGCGCGTCCAGCACCTTCTGCTCGAATTCCAGCGTCGAACGCGTCGCATCGGTATCCTCGATGCGCAAGATGAATTCGCCGCCATGTTTCTTGGCGAAGAGGTAGTTGAAGAGCGCGATATAGGCGGTGCCGACATGCGGCTCGCCGGTCGGCGAGGGGGCGATGCGGACGCGGGGCTTCGTGGCGATCATGAAGAATGCTCTATCTGTGGCGGCCTGAAAGGCGCCAAGCCTGTTTTTGAAATGCGGATTGGCGCAGGCTTAGGCCATATTCAGCCGCGAGCGTCAAGGTTTTTGGCCTTGAACCCTACCTTACGGGCCAGACATAGAGCAGCGCCGGCACGCTGACGAGGATGATCAGGAAAGAAAGCGGCAGGCCGAGCCGCGGATAGTCGGAAAACTTGTAGCCGCCGGGGCCGAAGACCAGCGTGTTGCACTGGTGGCCGACCGGGGTGAGGAAATCGCAGCCGGCGCCGATCGCTACCGCCATCAGAAAGGCTTCCGGCCGAAAACCGAGACTGGTGGCGAAGCTCGCGGCGATCGGGCCCATGACGAGCACCGTCGCGGCATTGTTGAGGAACGGCGTCACCGCCATGGCCGTGACGAGGATCAGCCCCAGGGCCCCCCAGGCCGGAAGCGTCGCGGCCACCTGGCCGAGCCAGCCTGCGATCAGCTCGCTGCCACCGGTCGTCCTCAGCGAATCCGAAACGGGGATCAGCGCTGCCAGCATGACGAGGATCGGCCCGTCGACCGACTTATAGAAATCGTTGAGCGGGATCGCCCGGAAGACCACCATGCCGAGAGCGGCCGTGAAGAAGGCAACCGGAACCGGAGCGATGCCGACGGCGGTTGCGGTCATGGCCAGCACCAGGATGACCAGCGGAATGAAAGCGCGCCGCTGTGTCCCGAGCAGGATTTCCCGCTGCGCCAGTGGCAGCAGAGAAAAGTCCTGAAGCACCGCGGGCAGGTTCTTGCGGCTGCCCTGCAGCACCAGCACGTCGCCGGCCATCAGCGTCAGCTCGCCCAGCCGCTGCTTCAGCCGTTCGCCGCGCCGGCTGATCGCCAGAAGATTGATGCCGCGCGTATAGGAGAGCGCCAGTTCCTTGGCGGACAGACCCTTGAGCGGCGATTCCTGGGTGATGATCGCCTCGACCGAGATCACGTCCGCCTGTGCCTGGCCGTTTTCCCTCAGCGGCTTGCCGGACAGTTTCAGCTTGCCGCCGGAGACGATCCTGTCCAGCGCGACCGACGGGCCTTCGAGGAGAACGGCATCACCTTCGCGCAAAACGAGATCCGGGAAGGGTGACATGCGGGCCGTTCCGCGCAGCACGGCGGTTGCAAGCACCTCGCCGTCGCCGAGTTTCAGGAGATCGCCGATCGATTTTTCGAGGAGCGTGGAATCGGACGTCACGGAGACCTCGGACGTGTAGTTGGTGATCTCCACCGCCTCTTCGATCGAGCTGTTCTCCCGAGTGCGGCTTGGCACCAGCCAGTGAAAGAAGAGCAGGAAGGTGATGCCGACGACGGTGAGGATCGCGCCGATCGGCGTGAAG
Organism: Neorhizobium vignae; assembly: GCF_000732195.1. Taxonomy (GTDB): domain Bacteria; phylum Pseudomonadota; class Alphaproteobacteria; order Rhizobiales; family Rhizobiaceae; genus Neorhizobium; species Neorhizobium vignae. The sequence goes on along the minus strand of NZ_JNNU01000002.1, from coordinate 692,865 downwards.
TCGAACATGGTGAAAGACGTGCCGGTCAGCTCTTCGCGCAGCCGCGACACGACGATATTGGGCGAGGTGCCGATCTGGGTCATCAACCCGCCGAGCAGGGCCGCGAACGCCATCGGCATCAGGTATTTCGACGGCGAGGCGCCGGATTTCCTGGCGAACTGGAAAGCGACCGGCATCATGATCGCCAGCGCACCGATGTTCTTGATGAAGGCGGAAAGCACCGCCACGACGATCATCAGCAGGGCGAGCTGGGTGTTCAGCGTGTTGAGGTTGGGGAAGAACTTCTTGATGGCGATATCGACGATGCCCGACCGCGCCACGCCGGCGCTGACCACCAGCGCGCTGCCAACGATGATGACGATATCGTCCGAAAAGCCGGAGAACGCCTTGTCGACCGGTACGACGCCGAGTGCGACGGCCAGCACCAGCGCGCAGCAGGCGACCAGGTCGTAGCGAAACCGGTCCCAGATGAAGACCGCCATCATGATGGCGATGACGGAAAACGCGAGGATCTGCTGAGTGGTCATGCCGCCCTTGATGTCGAGAGGACCGGCGGAAGGATCGCCGCCGGCAGGATAACGTGGCGCTGCCGCGCCGCCCGTCAATGCGGCGATGGGGCCAAAGTTCCGGCGCGCCGTGGGCGGGGGCCTGTCCACTGGACAACGGGAACCGCTTCGATAGGGTATCGCGGCAAAGCGACCAATTTGTTTTGAATGGAGATTTGTCGATGACTGATGTCTTGAACGTGCCGGTAAAGCTGGCCGACGGCCGCGAGACCACGCTTTCCGAATACAAGGGCAAGGTGATGCTGGTCGTTAACGTCGCGTCGAAATGCGGCCTGACCAAGCAGTATGAAGGCCTCGAAAAACTCTACGAAGACAAGCGCGGCGATGGTTTCGTGATCACCGCCTTCCCGGCCAACAATTTCAAGGGCCAGGAGCCCGGCACGGAAGCCGAGATCGTCGAATTCTGCCAGCTCACCTACGACGTCAAATTCCCGATCTTTTCGAAGATCTCCGTCAAGGGCGAGGACAAGCATCCGCTCTACCAGACGCTCACCACCTCGGGCGTGCCGACCACCGGCGACGGCCCGATGAAGGAAAAGCTGCGGGGCTTCGGCATGGAGGTCGAGGACGGCGAGATCGTATGGAACTTCGAAAAATTCCTGATTGGCCGCGACGGAGAAATCAAGGCCCGCTTCGCGCCGGATGTCGACGCGCAGGACAGCCGGCTGGTCGAGGCGGTCGAGCGGGAGCTGGCGAAGAACTGAGGGCGGTTTCTTCCCTATGGAGACCTCACTTGTTGGGTTATCTCAAATGGGCTATATAGCATAGATGATATGGACGGTTGAAACCCATCAAGCCGTCGATGATGAAATTGAGGCGTTGCCTGCCGGTCTTCAGGCGCGTCTCCTCCGTCTTTTGGAAGCCATCGAGAATGTTGGCTTGGACAATCTGCGGGAGCCGCATGTCAAACATCTTGAGGGCAAGCTTTGGGAGCTTCGCGCCAAAGCGTCCGAAGGTATCGCCCGAGGCATCTACGTTACGCTGACCGGGCGCAAAGTCGTTGTCCTGCATGTCTTCGTCAAGAAGTCGCAGAAAACCCCAGCACGAGCTCTCGAAATAGCAAGGCAGCGAATGAAAGAGGTAAAGCCATGACCAAGATCGCAGACCTCAAAAAAAAGCTGATGAACAATCCGGAATTCCGCGAGGAATACGAGAAAGCCGACGCCGAGTTCCAGCTTATCGAGGAGTTGGTGCGTGCCCGGACCAAGGCGAACCTGTCTCAGGCTGAATTGGCCAAAAGACTAGGCACGACCCAGTCTGCCATTGCAAGGCTGGAAGGTGGCGGAGTTTCTCCCTCGCTGTCAACGCTTCGGCGTTATGCCGAGGCCACGGGATCGAAGCTGGAGATCAATCTGGTCTCCTGCTGAGAACGCAGCAAGCAAATGAAAAGGGCGCCGCGAGGCGCCCTTGATGCATGAAGATCAATGCAGCGTTCCGCCGCCCTTCTTTTTCTTGCGGGCGTTGCGCGACACCATGTTGAGCACTTCGACGCCGGCAGAAAAGGCCATGGCGGCGTAGATGTAGCCCTTGGGCACATGCACGCCAAAACCTTCGACGATCAGGGTGCCGCCGATCATCAGCAGGAAGGCGAGCGCCAGCATGACGATGGTCGGGTTTTTCTCGATGAAGTTTGCAAGCGGGGTGGCGGCGATCAGCATGACGGTGACGGCGGCGACAACGGCGACCACCATGATCGGCAGATGCGGCGTCATGCCGACGGCGGTGATGATGCTGTCGACCGAGAAGACGAGGTCGAGCAGAAGGATCTGGCCGATCGCAGATGCAAAGCTCATCCGGACCACTTCCTTGCCGGCGCCGACCAGGTCTTCCTTGTGGTCGTCGACATCGACGGAGTGATGGATTTCCTTGGTCGCCTTCCATACTAGGAAAAGGCCGCCGGCGATCAGGATCAGATCCTTCCACGAGAAGCCGTGGCCGAAGGCCTCGAAGATCGGGTTGGTAAGCTGGACGATCCAGGCGACGGTGCCGAGCAGGGCGAGGCGCATGACGAGTGCCAGGCCGATGCCGATCTTGCGGGCACGCTCACGGCTTTCGGGCGGCAGCTTGTTGGTGAGGATGGAGATGAAGATGAGGTTGTCGATGCCGAGCACGACTTCCATGACGACGAGGGTGATAAGTGCCACCCAGGCGGCCGGATCCTGAACCAGCACGACGATATCCTGCATCAATGTTCCCTTCTTTCAATCGCAAGGCGTAATTGCCTCACCGATTTAAGGATTGATGCGCGGAAGACAAGAGGAGGTTGCGCTACAACCTCCTGAAATCAGGCGTGTTCTTTCGTTTTTGCGGTCACGGAATTGTCATGGACGCCATAGGCTGCCATGAAGACCCGGATCGCGCCCGTCACGACGCGGTCGATCTCGCTGAACGGCGGTACGTCGTCGAGGTCGCCGAAAAGGCGGAGCTTGAAGAAGGTGCCGCTCGCCATGTCGATGAATTGACGGGCTGCGAGATCCGTATCCTCCACCTTGAGATTGCCGAGGGCGACGTGACGCTTGATGAAGTCATCGAGCACCGTGCGGACGTTTTGGGACGGCGAGTTGAAGAAGTGCCGGCAGACACTCGGCATCCGATCGACGACGCCGATCACGATGCGCATCGCCTCTATTACCTGCGATGCGGTGATATGCGTCGCAAACCCCATGCCGAAGCGGTAGAGACCGTCCTCGACTTCCTCACTGCCGGCGAGAATGTCGCGCATACGCAGCGTGATCCGTTCGCGCTCACGTGCGATGATAGCGCCGAAGAGGTCTTCCTTGTTCTGGAAGTAGACGTAGATCGTCCCCTTCGAAACGCCCGCTTCGCGGGTGATGTCGTTCATGCTTGCGGCGTCGAAGCCGAGCTTCATGAAGACGCGTTTCGCGCCGTCGATAATCTGTTCCCGTTTCGCCGGGTCCTCGCCCGCTGCGAAACGTCCTGCGGGAACCGGATCGGATCTTTCCAGTTTCCTTGTCTGCCTGGCCATTTCGATGCCCTTTTTTAACCTTTTCGAACCGAGCGGTTCGATTGCTCTTGATATGTGTCATCGATGGGTCTATGTCAAGCTCGCTGAACCGATCGGTTCGATGGAATAAGACGCTCCCAAGACGGTAGATAGAAGATGACGTCCTCTCAGAATTCCGGCGCATTGCGCGCCGTGACGACGGAAAATGCTGACCTTCCCAAGGCCGAGGCCCGCAAAGGCTCCCCGGCTGCGGAACAGCCTGCGGCTGCCGAGGCGATTGCGGCCCCCGCGGTCGCCGAGGCGCCCGAAAAGAAGAAACGTCGCGGTCTGCTGTTGCCTGTCATTGCGCTTGCCCTCCTCGGAGGCGCTGGCTGGTATGGTTACAACTGGTGGATCGATGGTCGGTTCCTGGTTTCCACCGACGACGCGTATGTCGAAGGCGATATTGCGGTGATTTCGCCGAAGGTTTCCGGTTACGTCGCCAAGGTCAACGTCGTCGAGAACCAGGCCGTCAAGGCAGGCGATCCGCTGGTGACGCTCGACGACGGCGACTATCAGCTGGCGCTGCGCAAGGCGCAGGCCGCCATCGAGTCGGCCAATCTTGCCGTGTCCCGCATCGATGCGCAGATCATCGGCGGTGAAGCTTCGGTCAAGCAGGCCCAGGCGCAGCAGGGCGCTCTCGAGGCGGCCGTTCGCGGCGCAGAGATCAATCAGAAGCGGGCCAGCAGTCTGCAGCAAAGCGCGGTCGGCACGGCAGCTTCTCTCGACACCGCCGAGATCGCGCTCGAACAGGCCCGTGCCAATCTCGTCGCCGGCCAGGCGGCCGTCGCGTCGGCCCAGGCCAATATCGGCCTCCTGCATGCGCAGCGCGACGAAGCGGTCAATACAATCCATACCCAGGAACTCGCCCGCGACCAGGCTCAGCGCGACTTGAACTTCACGATCCTGAAGGCGCCCTATGACGGCGTCATCGGTAACCTCTCGGTCCAGACGGGCGACCTCGTCTCGACCGGCAAGCGGCTCGCGTCGCTGGTGCCGCTGACCGAGCTCTATATCGAGGCGAATTTCAAGGAGACACAGCTCGGCAACCTGCAGCCGGGTTCCAAGGTCCGCGTGCATGTGGATGCCTATGAGGATCACAACATCACCGGCACGGTGGTGTCGATCGCGCCGGCTTCGGGTGCCGTCTTCTCGATGCTGCCGCCGGAAAACGCGACCGGCAACTTCACCAAGGTCGTGCAGCGCGTTCCGGTTCGCATCTCGATCCCCAAGGAAGACCTCGAGCGCCAGCGCCTTCGCGCCGGCCTGAGCGTCGTCGTCGACGTCGACACCCGCACCGCGCCCGGGATCAGCGCCGTCGCTGCCAAGTAAGAGAACCAAGGAGAAGCGGCCATGGCAGGAGCAACGGCCACGGCGGGTACGCCCCCTATGGCGATGCCGGCCGACCAGCCGATGGACAGACGCAAGCTCATCGCCTTCTTCGCGATGGTCTTCGGAATGTTCATGTCGATCCTCGACATCCAGATCGTCTCGGCATCGCTCGCGGAAATCCAGGCCGGCCTTTCCGCCGGCTCTGATGAAATCGCCTGGGTGCAGACCTCCTACCTGATCGCCGAAGTGATCATGATCCCGCTGTCGGGCACTCTTGCCCGCATCATGTCGACGCGCATCCTGTTCTCCATGTGCGCGGCGGGCTTCACGCTGGCCAGCATCCTTTGTGCCACTGCCACGAATATCGACGAGATGATCGTCTATCGTGCCATCCAGGGCTTCATCGGCGGCGGCATGATCCCTTCGGTTTTCGCGGCGGCCTTCACCATCTTCCCGCCGTCGAAGCGCAGCATCGTGTCGCCGATCATCGGCCTCGTCGCGACGCTTGCCCCGACGATCGGCCCGACCGTCGGCGGTTACCTTTCCAATTCCTTCTCCTGGCATTGGCTGTTTCTGGTCAACGTCATCCCCGGCATCATCGTCACCGTCGTCACCTTCACGCTGATCGACTTCGACAAGCCACAGCTGCAGCTGATGAAGAAGTTCGACTGGTGGGGGCTCGCCTCCATGGCTGTCTTCCTCGGCGCGCTGGAATACGTGCTGGAAGAGGGCAACAACAAGGACTGGTTCAGCGACGACAAGATCGTCATCGGCACCGTTTTCATCGTCATCGGCGCCGTGGTGTTCTTCTGGCGTGCCTTCAAGGTCGAGTTCCCCATCGTCGATCTCAGGGCCTTCGGCAACGCCAATTTCGCCTTCGGCTCTCTGTTCTCCTTCATCATGGGCGTCGGGCTCTACGGGCTCACCTATCTCTACCCGCTCTATCTCGGTCGCGTCCGCCACTACGACTCGCTGATGATCGGAGAGACGATGTTCGTTTCCGGCATCGCCATGTTCGTCTCGGCGCCGCTCGTCGGGCGGCTGTCGAACAGTGTCGATCTGCGCATCCTGATGGCCGTCGGTTTCGGCTCGTTTGCCATGGGCACATACCTGATGACCGGCATCACGGCCGACTGGGATTTCTACGAGCTGCTTCTGCCACAGATCCTGCGCGGGTTCGGGATGATGATGTGCATGGTGCCGATCAGCAATATCGCGCTCGGGACGCTTGCGCCGCAGCGCATCCAGGGCGCGTCCGGCCTTTTCAATCTGACCCGCAACCTCGGCGGTGCGGTCGGCCTCGCCGTCATCAACACCGCGCTGACCCAACGTTCCGACGAGCACTACGCCCGGCTTTCCGAACACGTCAACTACGGCAATCCGGCTGCCATGAACTGGCTCGACAGCGTCGGCGCCAACTATAATTCCTTCGGCCTCGACGGCAGCGCCGTCGCGCTGCAGAAGCTCTCCGGAATCATCACCCAGCAGGCATTGCTGCTTTCCTTCATGGATGTCTTCTTCATCCTGACGGGGCTGTTCGGCAGCCTGATCTTCTTCGTCTTCCTGATCGCCAAGCCGGCCCGCCCTGCGGGCGCCGGAGGCGGAGGGCATTGATTGCAGCATTCCACCGCCGGGAAAGGGGCCGCCACGCAAGTGACGGCCTTTTTCTTTGGGTGTTCGAGCTTCGGTGAAACACGTACCTCAAATTTTGATTTACGTACCTCAGGATTTCCGCTAACACGGTCGGCGGAGGAATTCATGAAGCCCACTGTCCACGACATCGCGAAGATTGCGGGCGTCAGCCTTGCGACAGTCGACCGGGTTCTCAACGGCCGGCCGGGCGTGCGCTCCGTCACCCGCGGCAAGGTCGAAGACGCGATCACGTCGCTCGGTTATGTGCGCGATCTCGCTGCCGCCAATCTTGCCAAAAGCCGCACCTATTCCTTCGTCTTCATCCTGCCGGCCAACGACAACTCGTTCATGATCGGCCTGCACGAGGAAGTGCGCGGCGCCGTTGCCCGCTCCAGTTCCGAGCGCACCGACATTCGCATTGTCGACGTGCCGCCCTTCGATCCGGGCGCGCTGGTTACCGCCCTCGAAACCGTGCTCGCCGAAAAGCCGGCCGGGGTCGCCTTCGTCGCCATCGACGCGCCGGAAGTCCGCGCTGCTGCCCGCCGCCTCAGCGAGGCCGGAATCCCGATGGTGACGCTCGTGTCGGATCTGCCGGATTCCTCCCGCGATCATTATGCGGGCATCGACAATATCGCGGCCGGCCGCACCGCCGGCAGCCTGATGGGACGGTTCCTCAGCGGCCCCCTGATGGACGAACGGGGGGCGACCGTCGCGGTGCTTGCCGGTTCCATGCTGGTGCGCGACCATCGCGAGCGGCTCGAAGGGTTTTCGACCGTCATCGCGCACGCCTATCCGAACGTCCATATTCTGCCCGTCCTCGAAGGCCGCGACGATCCGGCGCTGTCCGAGGCGATGGTGTCGGAGGCGCTGCGCCGCAATGCGGACATCGCCGGCATCTACAGTCTCGGCGCCGGCAATCGCGGCCTCATCCGCGCGCTACAGAAGGCGGGCGCTGTCCGCCGGCCGCTCGTCATCGCCCACGAACTGACCGCCTCGACCCGTGCGGCACTTGCCGACGGGGTCATCGACGCGGTGCTGAACCAGGATGCGGGCCACGAAGTCCGCAGCGCCATCCGCGTGCTGAAGGCCAAGGCCGACGGACTGCCGGTGCTCGCAGCGCAGGAACGCATCCGCATCGACATTTTTCTGAAAGACAATCTGCCCTGAAGGCAGAAGAGGGAGTTGCACCATGTATCTCGGTCTCGATCTCGGCACTTCGGGCGTCAAGGCGATGCTGATCGACGGCGATCAGAAGATCATCGGTTCGGCGAGCGGCTCGCTCGACGTCTCGCGTCCGCATTCCGGCTGGTCGGAGCAGGATCCTGCCCACTGGATCCGCGCCACCGAAGAGGCCGTCGCCGGTCTCAAGACGAAGTTCCCGAAAGAACTCGGGGCGGTGAAGGGTATCGGGCTTTCCGGCCAGATGCACGGCGCGACGCTGCTCGATGCCGAAGACAAGGTGCTGCGCCCCTGCATCCTCTGGAACGATACCCGTTCCCATGTGGAAGCCGCAGCGCTCGATGCGAACCCGATCTTCCGCAAGCTCACCGGCAATATCGTCTTCCCGGGCTTCACCGCCCCGAAGCTCGCCTGGGTCGCCAAGAACGAGCCGGACATCTTCGCGAAGGTCGCCAAGGTGCTGCTACCGAAGGATTATCTGCGCCTCTGGCTGACCGGCGAGCATATTTCCGAAATGTCGGATTCGGCCGGCACGTCCTGGCTCGATACCGGTGCCCGCAAATGGTCGCCCGAACTGCTTGCCGCGACCGGCCTTGACGAAAAACAGATGCCGTCGCTGGTCGAGGGCACCGAACAGGCCGGCAAGCTGCGCGGCGAACTGTCCTACAAATGGGGCATGGCCGAAGGCGTCGTGATTGCCGGCGGGGCAGGGGACAATGCGGCGTCCGCCTGCGGCATGGGCACGGTCGCGGAGGGCCACGCCTTCGTCTCGCTCGGCACGTCCGGCGTGCTGTTTGCCGCCAACGCCTCCTACCTGCCGAAGCCGGAAAGCGCCGTGCATGCCTTCTGCCACGCGCTGCCGAAGACCTGGCACCAGATGGGCGTCATCCTGTCGGCGACCGACGCGCTCAACTGGTATTCCAACATCACGGCCAAGACCGCCGCCGAACTCACCCAGGAACTCGGCGATGCGCTGAAGGCTCCCTCCAGCGTCACCTTCCTGCCTTATCTTTCCGGCGAGCGCACGCCGCATAACGATGCGGCCATCCGCGGCGCCTTCATCGGCCTCGAACACGAGAGCAGCCGCGCGGTACTGACCCAGGCGGTGCTCGAAGGCGTGACCTTCGCGATCAGGGACAATCTCGAAGCGCTGAAATCCGCCGGCACCTCGATTTCCCGCGTTACCGCAATCGGCGGCGGTTCGCGCTCGCGCTACTGGCTGCAGTCGATCGCCACCTCTCTCGGCGTGCCGGTGGATATTCCGGCCGACGGCGATTTCGGAGCTGCCTTCGGCGCCGCACGGCTGGGGTTGATTGCGGCGACGGGGGCGGACCCGCTTTCCGTCTGCTCGGCACCGAGGACGGACGAGACCATCGAGCCGGTCTCCGGGCTGGCGGAGGCTTATGAGACCGCATACGCCCGCTACCGGGCGCTCTACCCGGCGATCAAGTCGCTGGCGCATTGAACAGCTTCCACTTGGAGGTGTGTTGAAAAACTCCTCCCCAACCCCTCCCCACAAGGGGGAGGGGCTTTATTGCCCCGAGTTCCGCTTTTCCGATTGGGCAAGGCGGTGCCACCAGCGTTCTCCCGCCCTTGTGGGGGAGATGCCGGCAGGCAGAAGGGGATCTTTGGCACTCTCAATTATTCGATAGGAGAACACCCCATGAGCACAGGCTTTTTCGGAGACATCCAGAAGATCAAATACGAAGGCCCGGGCAGCACCAATCCGCTCGCCTTCCGGCACTACAACCCGGATGAGATCGTCGCGGGCAAGCGCATGGAGGATCACCTCCGCTTTGCCGTCGCCTACTGGCATACCTTCACCTGGCCGGGCGGCGATCCCTTCGGCGGCCAGACCTTCCAGCGCCCGTGGTTCTCCGACACGATGGAAGCGGCGAAGATGAAGGCGGATGTCGCCTTCGAATTCTTCCGGCTGCTCGGCGCGCCTTTCTACTGCTTCCACGATGCCGACGTGCGCCCGGAAGGCAGTAACTTTGCCGAAAACACGAAGAACCTCAACGAGATCGTCGACTATTTCGAAAAGAAGCAGGCCGAGACCGGCGTCAAGCTGCTCTGGGGCACGGCGAACCTGTTCTCCAACCGCCGCTACATGTCGGGTGCCGCCACCAATCCGGATCCGGACGTCTTTGCGTTTGCCGCCGCGACGGTGAAGACCTGCCTCGATGCCACCAAGAAGCTCGGTGGCGCCAACTACGTGCTGTGGGGCGGCCGCGAGGGTTACGAGACGTTGCTCAACACCGACCTGTCGCGCGAGCTCGACCAGATGGGCCGCTTCCTCAATCTGGTGGTCGAATACAAGTACAAGATCGGCTTTGAAGGCACGATCCTGATCGAGCCGAAGCCGCAGGAGCCGACCAAGCACCAGTACGACTACGACGTCGCGACCGTCTACGCGTTCCTGCAGAAGCACGGGCTGGACAAGGAAGTGAAGGTCAATATCGAGCAGGGTCATGCGATCCTCGCCGGCCATTCCTTCGAACACGAGATCGCCATGGCCAACGCCTTCGGGATCTTCGGCTCGATCGACATGAACCGCAACGACATGCAGTCCGGCTGGGATACCGACCAGTTCCCGAACAACGTGCCGGAAATGGCGCTCGCCTATTACCATGTGCTCGCCGGCGGCGGCTTCCAGAACGGCGGCACCAATTTCGACGCGAAACTGCGCCGCCAGTCGCTCGATCCCGAGGACCTGCTGATCGGCCATATCGGCGGCATGGATTGCTGCGCCCGTGGCATCAAGGCGGCGGCGAAGATGCTTGACGACGGTGCGCTGAAGGCCCCGCTTGATGCCCGCTACGAGAAGTGGGACAGCCCGGAATACCAGAAGATGCTGCGCGGCGAATACAAGCTCGACGACATCGCCTCCTGGGTCGAGAAGCAGGACATCAACCCGGAACCGAAGTCCGGCCGCCAGGAATACCTGGAAAACGTCGTCAATCGCTACGTTTGAGCGGATTGCCCGTCACCCTAGCCTTTCTCCCCCTAAAAACGGGGAGAAGGGTCCGCAGGACGCAGCCGGATGAGGGCGGACGCTGCCGTTGGAGAAGGGCAACAACGCGACAAACGACAACCGGCAGGAGGTTTGCGTAAAGTGTCCCCACGTTCGCGTGTGAGCTTGGCAAATCTGCTTTACGTACCTCAGAATCTGGGCTAGCGTTCTGATGGGAGGAGCTTGGGTGCAGATTATCATATACAGGCGTGCTGTCGGTAACGCAGCGGTTCGCTGTCGGGCCATGCGCTGCTCTATGGTCATGGGTGCTGCGCGATGAGTTCTGTGGAGGCGAGCCCCGTCGTGCCGCTCTTCGAAGCGACCGGCCTTTCCAAAACATTCGGCATCATCGAGGTCCTCAAGGACATCAATATCAATGTCCGCGCCGGCGAGGTTCACGCGATCATCGGCGAGAACGGCGCCGGCAAATCGACGCTGATGAAGATCATCGCCGGCAACCAGCCGCCGACCCGCGGAGAGATGAAGATCGACGGCGAGGTGGTCACCTTTTCCGGTCCGGTCGATGCGGAGCATCGCGGCATCGTGCTGGTGCACCAGGAAATCCTGCTGGCGCCGGACCTCACCGTCGCCCAGAACATCTATCTCGGCCGCGAGCTGCACAAGGGCGTCTTCATCGACGACCGCGCCATGAACGAAGGTGCCGCCAAGGCTGTCCGCGATCTCGGCAGCGATATCGATCCGAACACGATCGTCAGCCGCCTGTCGATCGCCCAGCGCCAGCTGGTGCAGATCGCCCGCGTGCTGCTGGTGCCGCATCGCATCGTCATCTTCGACGAGCCGACCGCGTCGCTCACACCCCATGAGACCGAGGCGTTGCTCAAGGTCATCCGGCAGATCCGCGCCAAGGGCGTCGGTGTGCTCTACATTTCCCACCGCCTGCCGGAGGTGAAGGAGATTGCGGACCGGGTGACCGTGCTGCGCGACGGAAGGCTTGTCGCCTCTCACAATACGAGCGAAATCCAGCCCGCGGACATGGCGCGGCTGATGGTCGGCCGCGACGTCGCGAAGCTCTATCCGGACCGGCATGCGGCCGCAGCCCGCGAGACGGTCCTCGAAGTCGAGCAGTTCAACGTCCCCGGTTATGCGCAGGACGCTTCGTTCCAGCTTAAAAAGGGTGAGATCCTCGGTTTTGCCGGTCTCGTCGGGGCTGGACGTACCGAGCTGATGGAGGGCATGGTCGGCCTTCGCCCGAGCCGCGGCACGGTCCGCCATCTCGGCAAGCCCGTCAATTTCAGGGACGTGCATGCGAGCCTCAAGGCCGGCATCGTCTATCTCTCCGAAGACCGCAAGGGCAAGGGCCTGCTGCTCACCAAAGACCTGATCGTCAACCTGACACTCGCGTCACTCAGCAAGTTTGCGGGCGTCCTGCAGATAGACCGCAAGCGCGAAAGTGCAGCGCTCGACAAGGCGATCCATGATTTCGACATTCGCACCGGCCGAAAGGATATCCTCGCGGGCCAGCTATCGGGCGGCAACCAGCAGAAGCTGCTGCTTGCCAAGATGATGCTGCTCGATCCGTCGATCGTCATCATCGACGAGCCGACGCGCGGCATCGATATCGGCAACAAGGAACAGATCTACAAATTCATCGCCAACCTGGCCGAGGAGGGGCGTTCGATCATCGTCGTTTCCTCCGAAATGCCGGAACTGATCGGCATCTGCGACCGCATCCTCGTCATGCGCTCCGGCCGGATCGTCGGCGAAGTGACGGGGGACCATATGAACGAAAACGAAATCGTCGTGCTCGCCACGGGCGTTACTAAAGGGGAGGCCGCGTGATGGCGAATGTCGTTAGCGAACCGGCCAAGGCACCGAAAACCTCCAAGGACTGGGACATGGCGGCGATCGCGCCGTTCATCGCGCTCGCCCTTCTCCTGGTGCTCGGCTATTTCGCCAACCCGAACTTCATGACGTCCGCCAATCTTCTGAACGTCGTGACGCGCAGTTCCTTCATCGCCGTCATCGCGCTTGGCGCGACATATGTGATCACTTCGGGCGGGCTCGACCTTTCGGTCGGCGCCATGCTCGCCTTCGTCGCCAGCCTGATGATCCTCTTCCTGAACTCGGGGACGATCGCCGACCCCGCGCTGGCGCTCACCGCCGGCATGGCGCTGGCGATTGCGATCGGCGCCGCCTGCGGGCTCGCCAACGGCCTGATCACCACGATAGGCAGGATCGAACCGTTCATCGCCACGCTCGGCACGATGGGCATCTATCGCGGCCTCACTACCTGGCTCAGCCAGGGGGGCGCCATTACCGTGCGCGACCGGGACATCATGGCGCTCTACCGGCCGGTCTATTCCGGTTCGTTCGTCGGCGTGCCGATCCCGATCATCGTCATCTTCGTCACCGCCGCCATCGCCGCCTTCGTGCTCTACCGCACCCGCTACGGCCGGCATGTCACCGCGGTCGGCTCGAACGAGGACGTAGCGCGCTATTCCGGCATTTCGATCAACCGGGTGCGCACCGTCACCTATGTCATCCAGGGGCTCTGCGTCGCGGTTGCCGTGCTGCTCTACGTGCCGCGCCTCGGCTCGACATCGGCGACAACAGGCAGCTTCTGGGAACTGCAGGCGATCACCGCGGTCGTCGTCGGCGGCACGGCGCTTCGGGGAGGGGTCGGGCGCATCTGGGGCACGATCTGCGGCGCCTTCATTCTGGAAATCGTCGGCAACATCATGCTGTTGTCCAACTTCGTCAGCGAATATCTGATCGGCGCCATCCAGGGAGCGATCATCATCATCGCCATGCTGGTTCAAAGGTCGCTGATGCGGAAATAGGCCGCTGAAGCGGATATAGGTCAAGACGCAAATTGACCGGGCTGATGGGTCGCGCCCGGTCCTGAAATACTAAAGACCCTGATATCGTGGGAGAGAGAAACAATGCGCAGACAAATTTTGGGACTGGCCGTGGCCTCGCTGGCGCTTCTCGCCGGCACCGCCTTCGCACAGGACAAGAAGGTGACGATCGGCGTTTCCATTCCGGCTGCCGACCATGGCTGGACTGCCGGCGTCGTGTTCCATGCCGAACGCGTCGCCAAGCTCCTGATGAAGGAGCATCCGGGCCTGAACGTCATCGTCAAGACCTCGCCGGACGCGGCGAGCCAGGCAAACGCCGTGCAGGACCTCGCGGTCCAGGGGCTCGACGCGCTGGTCATCCTGCCGTCCGATCCGGATCCGCTCGTCAACGCCATCCAGCAGGTCAAGGACAAGGGCACGTTCGTGGCGCTCGTCGACCGCGCGCCCTCCGTCAACGACAGCACCATCCGTGACCTCTACGTTGCCGGCAACAACCCGGCGCTCGGCCAGGTCGCCGGCGAATACATCAAGAAGACCACGCCGGACGCCCAGGTCGTCGTCATCCGCGGCCTGCCGATCCCGATCGACCAGCAGCGCCAGGACGGTTTCGACAAGGGCATTGCCGGCTCCAAGGTGAAGATCCTCGATCGCCAGTTCGGCAACTGGAGCCGCGACGACGCGTTCAAGGTGATGCAGGACTTCCTGACAAAGTATCCGAAGATCGACGTGGTCTGGTGCCAGGACGATGACATGGCCGTCGGCGTTCTCGAAGCCATCTCCCAGGCCAAGCGCACCGACATCAAGTATGTGGTCGGCGGCGCGGGCTCCAAGGACATGGTGAAGAAGGTCATGGACGGCGACAAGATGATCCCGGTCGACGTTCTTTATCCGCCGGCAATGGTGGCGACCGCCATGGAACTCACCGCCGGCAATTTCTACGACAAGGTTCCGGTGAGCGGCACCTACATTCTCGACGCCACGCTGGTGACGAAGGAAAATGCCAAGAACTTCTACTTCCCGGATTCGCCGTTCTGATAGCTAACACTGCCGTGCCCGCCTTTATTTTGGCAGGCACGGCCACAACCTCACCATCATTCCTGTGCTTGTCGCAGGAAGCCAGCCACGGCGCATCTGCGCCGTGAAAAGCCTCTTCCGCGCCCAAGACTTGTGCGCACTGGATTCCTGTGACAATCCCCGGATCAAGCCCGAGGACAGGAATGGGGGAGGAGAAGCAGTCCAGGCACGCCAATTTCTGAAGAGGAAACATCATGAAGACGATCAAGGGCCCGGCCATCTTTCTCGGCCAGTTTGCGGGCGATGCGGCGCCGTTCAATACCTGGGACGGGATCACCAAATGGGCGGCCGACAAGGGGTATCTCGGCGTGCAGGTGCCCACCTGGGCCGGCCAGCTCATCGACCTCAGACAAGCTGCCGCCTCCAAGGATTATTGCGACGAATTCGCCGGTGTCGCGCGCGCCAATGGCGTCGAGGTGACGGAGCTTGCGACCCATCTGCAGGGCCAGCTCGTCGCGGTACACCCGGCCTATGACGAAGCCTTCGACGGGTTTGCGGCACCTGAAGTGCGCGGCAATCCGAAGGCGCGCCAAGCTTGGGCCGTCGAGCAGGTGAAGATGGCGATCACCGCTTCGAAGCACCTCGGCATCAAGGCGCACGCGACCTTTTCCGGCGCGCTTGCCTGGCCCTACATGTATCCGTGGCCGCAGCGCCCGGCCGGTCTCGTCGAGACCGCCTTCGACGAACTCGCCAAGCGCTGGACGCCGATCCTCGACCATGCCGATTCCTGCGGCGTCGACATATGTTACGAGACGCATCCCGGCGAAGACCTGCACGACGGCGTCACCTTCGAGATGTTCCTGGAGCGGGTGAAGAACCACCCGCGCGCCAACATGCTCTACGATCCGTCGCATTACGTGCTGCAATGCCTCGACTATCTCGACAACATCGACATCTACAAGGACCGGATCAAGATGTTCCACGTCAAGGACGCGGAATTCAACCCGACCGGCCGGCAGGGTGTTTACGGCGGTTACCAGGGATGGGTCGGCCGCGCCGGCCGCTTCCGCTCGCCCGGCGACGGCCAGGTCGATTTCGGTTCGATCTTCTCGAAAATGGCCGCCAACGATTTCGACGGCTGGGCCGTGGTCGAATGGGAATGCGCGCTGAAGCATCCCGAGGATGGAGCCCGCGAAGGCGCCGAATTCGTGAAGGCGCACATCATCCGCGTCACGGAAAAGGCGTTCGACGACTTTGCCAGCGGCGGTACCGACGAGGCGGCCAACCGGCGGATGCTGGGGCTTTAACAGCTGAGCCGAGAGATGCCGTGTCTCCCCCTGCCGGGCATCTCCCCCACAAAGGGGGAGATCGGATGGAGTACTGTTGAGCCCCAATAAAATGGATGAGGCAAAGCGTCCGCGGTTGATCTCCTCGTGGAGGAGATGTCACGGGGTGACAGAGGGGCGTGGAGTTCCGATTTCAGTTTCGGGAGAAATTCATGGCAAACGAACTCAGGCAAGAACAGGCTCCCGAACTTTTCATCCGCCTTGCTGTGGGCGTGTCGTGATGTCGTCAAGCTCTCTTCAAGGCCACAAGATCGCCACTTTCGAGCGCGGGCAGATTTGCCGCTATCTTGTCGAACGACCAATTCCACCAGGCAAGCTCGAGAAGTTCGGCGATGATCTCCGCGGGGTAACGCATACGGATGAGACCTGCCGGATTTCCGCCGACAACCGCATAGGGTGGTACATCGTGCGCGACCACCGACGCCGCGGCGACGATCGCCCCATGGCCGATGTTCACACCGGGCATGATCGCGGCGTTGTGGCCGATCCAGACGTCATGTCCGATGATCGTGTCCCTGACCGGCAAGTCCTTGTATCCGAACGTCTCGGGTTTGAAGATGCGGAACGGATAAGTGGTAAAACCCGTCATCGGATGGTTTGCGGAACTGGTGATGAAATAGCTGCCCCTGGCGATCTGCACGAACTTGCCGATCACCAGCCGTTCCCGGCTGTCGCGGAAAAGGTAGGGCGCGAGTATGCCGGCGGTTTCGTCATGCTCTCCGGAATGGGTGAAGTAGCTGTAATCGCCGATCTCCATGCGCGGGTGATCGATGACGTTCTTCAGGTAAACCGTATCGCGGTAAAGCCTGCCGTCGGGAAGGGTAATGGGATGCGTGGCTGTCGCGTCGAGAAGGGGCATGACCGGACCTTTTCCATGGATTTTGCAAGAGGCGCCCTATCGTTCGACGGGCGGCTGTTTCAAATACGTGGAGCCTCAGCGGAGGCGGGGCTTGGTGTTCACGGTCGGGGTGTCCTTTTGTCTCGCGGCGGAAAACTAGCCTGATCGCAGGGCGAAATCCACCACAGGGTTTTCAAGAAATCGAATAAGGAGAAATATCATGGCAATCGAAGGCAAGGACGAACAGGCGCGGGAGCCGCGCATCCGGCTCGGAATGGTTGGTGGTGGAGCGGGGGCGTTCATCGGAGCGGTGCATCGCATGGCGGCCAGACTGGACGACCAGTTCGACCTGGTCGCCGGCGCGCTGTCGTCGGCGCCGGAAAAGGCGATCGCCTCGGGCCGCGATCTCGGTCTCGATCCGTCGCGCACCTATGGCTCCTACAAGGAGATGGCGATCCGCGAAGCGCGGCTGAAGGACGGCATCGAGGCGGTGTCGATCGTCACGCCGAACCACGTGCATTACGATGCGGCCAAGGAATTTCTGAAGCGCGGCATCCACGTCATCTGCGACAAGCCGCTGACCTCCAATCTCGCCGACGCCAGGAAGATGAAGAAGGCGGCTGACGAAAGCGGCGCGCTGTTCATCCTCACCCACAATTACACCGGTTATCCGATGGTGCGCCAGGCGCGCGAAATGGTCGCCAATGGCGATCTCGGGAAAATCCGCGTCGTGCAGGTGGAGTATCCGCAGGACTGGCTGACCGAGGCCGTCGAGCAGACCGGCGCCAAACAGGCCGTCTGGCGCACCGATCCGGCCCAGTCGGGCGCCGGCGGTTCGACCGGCGATATTGGCACGCATGCCTATAACCTCGCCGCCTTCATCACCGGTCTGACGCTCGAAAGTCTCGCGGCCGATCTTGACAGTTTCGTCGAGGGTCGCAGGCTCGACGACAACGCCCATGTGATGCTGCGCTACGAAGGCGGCGCCAAGGGCATGCTCTGGTGCAGCCAGGTGGCGCCCGGCCATGAGAACGGCCTGAAGATCCGCGTCTACGGAACCAAGGGCGGCATCGAATGGGTGCAGGCCGATCCGAATTATCTGTGGTTCACGCCGTTCGGCGAGCCGAAGCGCCTGATCACCCGCAACGGTGCCGGTTCCGGCCCGTCCGCCGCTCGCGTCAGCCGCATCCCGTCCGGCCACCCGGAAGGTTACCTCGAAGCCTTTGCAACCATCTACACGGAAGCCGCCCGCGCCATCAACGCCGTCAAGAAAGGCGTCGCGGTCGACAAGGCGGTCATCTACCCGTCCGTGGACGACGGCGTGAAGGGTGTGGCGTTCGTCGAGGCATGCGTTGCGTCCTCGAAGAAGAACGGGGCCTGGGTGAAGCTGTAAGCGGCTAAATAACAAACAAGGTCATGATTTGGCTGTGATAAATCATGACTTGTAACCCCTGCAGCCAAGAGTGAGGTAGCCCGAGGTAAGCGCGGCATCCCTAACCCTCCCCCTTGTGGGGAGGGTGGCCGGCAGCGGGAGGGGTTTCCTGCAGAAGATCCTCACGAGAAGAAGACTCTCCCCGCAACGGGGAGGAAGCAGGCAGCGGATCTGCAACGTTTCAGAATTCTCATCTGTACATCCGCGCGCCGCTTGGTTAAATCGCCGCGAAAGATGGTCCGGCAGACCTTGCGCAACCAGATATGGCGGCATTCCCATGACCAATCCCAAAACGCCCGATCCCCAAAAATTCGCGGCTGGGTTTCCCGGCGATTTCCTATGGGGCGTCGCCACGGCGTCCTACCAGATCGAAGGGTCCACCAAGGCGGATGGCCGCAAACCCTCGATCTGGGATGCGTTCTCGAAGATGCCGGGCCGGGTCTATCAGGGGCATAATGGCGACGTCGCCTGCGATCATTACAATCGCTGGGAACAGGATCTCGATCTCATCCAGGAAATGGGCGTCGAAGCCTACCGCTTTTCGATCGCCTGGCCGAGGATCATCCCAGACGGCACCGGCCGCATCAACGAACAGGGGCTGGACTTCTACGATCGCCTCATCGACGGCTGCAAGGCGCGCGGCATCAAGACCTATGCGACCCTCTATCATTGGGACCTGCCGCTTTCGCTGATGGGCGAGGGTGGCTGGGCGGCGCGCTCGACGGCCTACGCCTTCCAGCGTTACGCCAAGGTGGTGATGGCGCGGCTTGGTGACCGGCTGGATGCGGTTGCCACCTTCAACGAGCCCTGGTGCATCGTCTGGCTCAGCCACCTCTACGGCATTCATGCGCCGGGCGAGAAGAACATGCAGGCGGCGCTCGCCGCCATGCACCATGTCAACCTTGCCCACGGGCTCGGCGTCGAGGCGATCCGGCATGTGACGCCGGACGTTCCGGTCGGCACCGTCATCAACGCCGCGTCGATCATCGCCGGCTCCGACAGCCCGGCAGATCTCGCAGCCGCCGAGCGCGCCCACCAGTTCCATAACGGCGCTTTTTTCGATCCGGTCTTCAAGGGCGAATATCCGAAAGCGTTCCTGGAAGCGCTCGGGGATCGCATGCCGGTCGTCGAAGAGGGCGATCTCAAGATCATCAGCCAGAAGCTCGACTGGTGGGGTCTCAATTACTACAAGCCGGACCGGGTGCATGATGATGCGACGCGCTCCGGCGATTTCCCCTGGACGGTCGAGGCCAAGCCCGCCAGCGACGTCAAGACGGATATCGGCTGGGAAGTCTATGCGCCGGGCCTGAAACTGCTGGTCGAGGATCTCTACCGCCGCTACGAGCTGCCGGACTGCTACATCACCGAGAACGGCGCCTGCTACAACATGGAGCCGGCGGGCGGCGAGGTGGATGATCAGCCGCGTCTGGATTATTATGTCGAGCACCTTTCGGTGGTCGCCGACCTGATCAGGGACGGTTACCCGATGAAGGGTTATTTCGCCTGGAGCCTGATGGACAATTTCGAATGGGCGGAGGGCTACCGCATGCGGTTCGGCCTCGTGCATGTGAATTACGAGACCCAGGAACGGACAATCAAGAAAAGCGGCAAGTGGTACCGCGAACTCGCGTCGTTATTTCCGAAAGGCAACCATAAATCTGCGTAAATGCGAAGATCCTTTTTTAAGGGATGCTGTGATACCCATCGCCTTCTGATTGCTGGAGATAGTGCGATGGCTGGTTGCGTGGGATGCCGTGAGGGCGAGGGTTTCGAAATCCCATTTTCGATGGCTTTCCAGCCGATCGTCGATCTGCGAACCGGTACGGTCTTCGCGCAGGAGGCTCTGGTTCGCGGGCTCGGCGGAGAGGGCGCCATGTCGGTCCTGTCGCAGGTAACGGAGCATAACCGATATGCGTTCGACCAGCAGTGTCGCGTCAAAGCCATTCAGCTCGCGGCGCGCCTGGGCGCTGATTCTCCGGATACCAAGCTTTCCATCAATTTCATGCCGAACGCCGTCTACGAGCCGCGGGCCTGTATCCGACTGACGCTTGCGACGGCCACGCAGGCGGGTTTTCCGCTGGACCGGATCATTTTCGAGTTCACCGAGGGCGAGCAGGTGGATGTGAAACATCTCCTGAATATTCTGCGCACCTACAAGGACATGGGGTTCAAGACGGCGATCGACGATTTCGGCGCCGGTTATTCAGGGCTCAATCTGCTTTCGCAATTCCAGCCGGATATCGTCAAATTCGACATGGAGCTGATCCGCGGTATCGATCAGGACGCGGCCAAGCGCGTCGTCGTCAAACACAGCCTGGCGATGCTCGACGAATTCGGCGTCGTTGCCGTCTGCGAAGGAGTTGAAACGCATGAAGAGCTCAAGGTCCTGCGGGATCTCGGCGTGTCGCTCGTGCAGGGCTATGTTTTCAGCCGGCCTACCTTCGAGAGCTTTGCAAGTCCGGATCTGAAACTGGCGTCGTGACGCGGATTGCCGCTAATCCGTCCGAATATTTTCCATCCACCGCAATATCTGGAAATTCGTTTCTCGGCCCGGCGACGCTGCGGTGCAATAAGAGCACTGGATTGTCGGCCGAGTGGCGGCTGCGTGTGGACGAGACATGGGCAGACTATTATATCGACGCGTGAGCCGAATGTGTGACTGACCAGTGGGATGTTCCCCTTGTGTCACCGTTGCGCCGGCCGGTCCGTAAAAGAGTTTCCGATGTCCATAAAAGTTCAAACCCTGCTCGAGGCGCCGCACGGCGCCGTGTCGATACCGCCTGAACAACCACTGTCTTCACCAACGTCGATGGTTACTTTCGAAGCGGTGACGAAACGCTTCGGCGGTGCCGACGACAAGAGCCAGTTCACCGCGCTTGACGGCATCGACCTTTCCGTGGCGCGTGGCGCGATCACCGGCATTATCGGCCGCTCGGGCGCCGGCAAGTCGACCCTGATCCGCCTCGTCAACGGGCTGGAAAAGGCGACCTCCGGCCGCGTCGTCGTCGACGGTGTGGAGGTGGGCGGCCTGTCGGAAAACGGGCTTCGGGATCTGCGCCGCCAGGTCGGCATGATCTTCCAGCACTTCAATCTGCTCTCGTCGCGCACCGCCTTCGACAACGTCGCGCTGCCACTCGAAATCGCCGGCCTCGACAGACAGGCAATCCGTGCCAAGGTGGCGCCGCTGATCGATCTGGTCGGCCTCGGCGACAAGTCGGATCGTTACCCGGCCGAGCTCTCCGGCGGCCAGAAGCAGCGCATCGGCATTGCCCGGGCACTCGCCACCTCGCCGAAACTGCTGCTTTCGGACGAGGCGACCTCGGCGCTCGACCCGGAAACGACGCAGTCGATCCTGGCGCTTCTGAAGCGCATCAATGCCGAACTCGGCCTCACCGTGCTTTTGATCACCCACGAGATGGAGGTGGTGAAGACCATCGCCTCGGATGTGGCGGTGATCGACCGCGGCAAGATCGTCGAGGCCGGCCGCACGTTCGACGTGTTCACCGGTGCCAAGCATGAGACGACACGCTCGCTTCTGTCGGCAGCGCTCGGCACCAATCTGCCGGACTGGATTCGCTCCAACCTGAAGCCGCAGCCGTCCGCCGGCGACCGCGTCCTGGTGCGGCTGATCTTTTTCGGAGCGACGGCCTTCCAGCCGCTGACTGCGCGGCTGGTCACCGAACTCGGCGCCGACGTCAACATTCTCGCCGGCACGATCGAGGAAATCGCCGGCGAGCCCTATGGTTCGCTGGTTGTTGCCTATCCGGCCGACCCTGCCGTTCGGGAGCGCGCCGAACGCTTCTATGCCGCAACCGGCCTTTCCACGGAGGTGCTCGGTTATGTCGCCTGACATGCTCTTCAACCTGCTCCTGAAGGCGCTCGGCCAGACGATGCAGATGGTGGCGGTCGCCGGCATCATCGGCGCCTTGATCGGCCTGCCGATCGGCGTGTTCCTGGCGACCAGCGGCAAGGGCGAGCTCTTTCCCGCACCGGTCAGCAACCGCATCATCGGTGCGATCGTCAATGCGGCGCGCTCGACGCCGTTCATCATCCTGGTCGTGGCGATCATCCCGTTCACGCGCCTCGTCACCGGCACCTCGATCGGCACCTATGCGGCGATCGTGCCGCTGACGGTCGCGACCATTCCCTTCGTCGCGCGACTTGCCGAGGCGGCGATCCGCGAGGTGGACAAGGGCCTGATCGAGGCCGCCCGCGCCATGGGGGCGACGCCGCTGCAGATCGTCTTCAAGGTGCTGCTGGCGGAAGCCAAGCCCGGTCTGACGCTGGCGCTGACGCTCACCCTCGTCAGCCTGGTCGGCTATTCGGCCATGGTCGGCGCAGTCGGTGGCGGGGGCCTCGGCGATCTCGGCATCCGTTACGGCTACCAGCGCTTCATGCCGGACGTGATGCTGGCCGTCGTCGTGGTGCTGATCGTGCTGGTCCAGGCGATCCAGAGCGCTGGCGACGCGCTCGCACGCCGCTTCGACAAGCGCAACCGCAAGACCTGAGATCATTCCGAAAGCCAGCCTCCCAATACATACCCAAGAAGACTGGCGCATATAAGCAAACCCAAGGAGACACTTATGAAGAAGCTCATCATCGCCGCGGCACTCGCCGCCTTCGCCGCCGCCCCGGCTCTTGCCCAAGACATCAAGATCGGCGTCACCCCCGGCCCGCATGCGCAGATCATGGAAAAGGTGAAGGAAGTCGCGGCCACCAAAGGCCTCAACATCCAGATCCTCGAATTCTCCGACTACGTCGTGCCGAACCAGGCGCTGGCGGACGGCGAACTCAACGCCAATTCCTTCCAGCACCAGCCCTATCTCGACAACCAGGTCAAGGATCGCAAGTTCGACATCGTCAGCGTCGCTCAGACCGTCAACTTCCCGATGGGCGTCTATTCCAAGAAGGTGAAGAGCCTTGCCGACCTGAAGCAGGGCGCCACCGTCGCCATCCCGAACGACCCGACCAATGGCGGCCGCGCGCTGCTCATCCTCGCAGACCAGGGCCTGATCAAGGTCAATGCCGCCAAGGGCCTGAAGATCGGCCCGGCCGACGTGACCGAGAATCCGAAGAAGATCGAGTTCGCCGAACTCGACGCCGCCCAGCTGCCGCGTTCGCTCGACGATGTCGACGCTTCGGTCATCAACACCAACTACGCATTGGAAGCCGGCCTCAACCCGAAGACCGATCCGGTCGCCAAGGAAGGCGAAAAGGCCCCTTACATCAACATCATCGCCGTCAAGTCCAAGGACAAGGATGCGGCCTGGGTCAAGACGCTCGTGGAAGCCTATCACAGCGCTCCGGTGAAGGACTTCGTCAACACCCAGTTCAAGGGCGCCGTCATCGCCGCCTGGTAATAATATAGAATTTTCGAAAATACTTGGTGGGCCGGCTCTCAAGTGTGGGGGGCGGCCTTTTCCTTTAACGCTATCTGAAGGAATACCCGCGAAAGATGTAGGGATTCATGAGGTCTTAGATGCGGCTTCTTCCGTCCCGCTTTCGCCGCTCCGCAACACTTGGCCGTCGCTCCGCCGTGACGTCGATGCTGCTTGCATTCGCGGTGGTTGTGGTGCTGGTGACGATCTTCATCCTGACCGCGCTCGACCGCATCGCCGACTACGCCAATCGCCTTGACGACGAACGCTCGCGCGAGACGACCTCGGGCGCGATCCAGACGTTCCAGGAGCAGCTGCACGCGACGCTGAACGACTACGCGGCGTGGGACGACGCCGCCCAGTTCGTCTATGCAGGCGACGATGCCTGGGTCGTCGGCAACTATGGCGACATGACCGCCAACAGCGATCTTTTCGACGTGGCGCTGATCATGGATACGAATCGCAACGTTCTGATGGCCTATCAGGACGGCGCGCCGGTCACCTGGGCGCCGCGGAATTATTTCGACACCTCGCTCTGGACTCTGTTCGACAAGGCAAGCAGTGCCGGCGCCGAAACGGTGCCGGAGGCGGTGGGTTTCGTGGGGACCAAAAACGGCGTCGCGGCCGTTGGCGTGGCGCTCATCCGCCAGAAATCCGGTGAACTCGCCCAGCCCGTCGAAGGGCGCCGGTTCCTGATCTTTGGCCGCCATCTTGACGAGAAGAAGATCCTGAAGCTCTCGGAAACCTATGTCATCGGGGGGCTTCGTTTTGCCGGTGCGGGCGATACGATCCCCAACATGGTGGAGATCCGCAATATCCACGGCAAGGCGCTGCAGCGGCTCGTCTGGCATTCGCGCAAGCCGGGCGATATGGGATATGCCCAGGTCCGGCCGCTCGTCTATTGCGCGCTCGCCATGGTCGGCCTGTTCTTCCTGCTCCTCTTCGTCAGCGGCAGCAATACGCTCAATCGGCTGACGGCGGATGAGGCGGCCGCGCGGCATCTTGCCATGAGCGACCGGCTGAGCGGGCTGCTCAACCGCGCTGGCTTCTTCGCTTCCCTCGATGCGCTGGTGCTGCAGAGCCGCCGCAACAACAATGACGTGGCGCTGCTCTATCTCGATCTCGACGGTTTCAAGGAGGTCAACGATGCCTATGGCCACGGCACCGGCGACAAGCTTATCCGCGGCGTTGCTGCCGGCCTCAAGACGCTGGTCGGAGAGACTGCGATCCTTGCCCGTGTAGGCGGCGACGAGTTCGCCATCGCGCTCGCGGCCACGGATATCGGCCGGGCAGTGGAGACGCTGAGCGATCATATTCTCGGCTTCTTCGGCGAGCCCTTCGTGATCGGCGAAAGAGTCGCGACCATCGGCACCTGCATCGGCGTCGCAATCTCGCCGCGCGGCAAGGTCTCCGGCGAGGAACTGGTGCGGCGTTCCGACATGGCCATGTATCACGCCAAGGAAACCGGCCGCGGCCGGACAGAATATTACCGGCCGGAAATGGATGCCGAGCGCGAAGAGCGCAACCTGCTGGAGATCGACCTCAGGATCGCCATCGAGCGCCGCGAGCTCACCATCGTCTACCAGCCGGTGGTGGATGCCAGGACCTGGCGCATCATCGGAGTCGAGGCGCTGGCGCGCTGGCACCGCACCGGTTACGGCCCCGTATCTCCCGACGTCTTCATCCCGATCGCCGAATCGACCGGCCTCATCGACCAGCTCGGCCTGTTCGTGCTGCACCGCGCCTGCGAGACGCTGACGCTGTGGCCGGAACTCAAGCTCGCGGTCAACATCTCCCCCGGCCAGTTCCGCGATCCGGCATTTGCCGTGCACGTCGCTTCGGTATTCCGCAAGACCGGCGCCGATCCTTCCCGCATCACGCTCGAAATGACCGAGGGCTATTTCATCCAGAACCCGGAACGCGCCCGCGCTGCGCTTGCCAAGCTGAAGCAGCTCGGGGTGAAGATCGCACTCGACGATTTCGGCGCCGGCTTTTCGAGCGTCGGGTATCTGCGCCAGTTCGGCTTCGACCGGATGAAGATCGACAAGTCGCTGGTGCACGCGCTGGAAGAGGGCGGCCGCGCCGTCGATCTTCTGCAGGCGACCGTGGCGCTCGCCCGCTCGCTGGAAATCCCGGTCACCGCCGAGGGCGTCGAAACCGAGGCCGAGGCCATTCAACTGCGCCTGACCGGCTGCGACGAACTGCAGGGCTACATGTTCGGCAAGCCGATGTCGTCGCAGGAAATCGACATCATCTACCGCGGCAACCGCCTGCCGGGGGGCATGAGCGGGGCGGCGTAGTTTCATACGCCTGGCGCGGGGCACTGGGTTTTGAGGTCTGGATTCTCGGGTGAAGCCCGAGGATCGAGAGGTGGCGCTACGGGGCTCCAAAAGAGGCCTGGCGAAGTGCCGCTACACTGTCGTGGGCGGACGATTGAGACCACCTCTTCATTCCATATACGCCACGTATGCCAATTGACATACGTGGCGTATATTGAGATATGGGGCGCATACGCGGCGTATGTAAGCGTCCGTATGACGAAGCCAAGGCCGGACATCCAGCTCAAGCCGTGTGCACCATCCCCGGTGGCGTCGCGCTACGGAAACCGGCCTCCAATAAAGGAATGAAACAATGAGCACACGCGAGGCGATCTTCCCTGCCGGTCGGCATGCACTCTACGAGGAGCACCGCTATTCGGCGGCCATCCGCTCTGGAGACCTTCTATTCGTTTCCGGCCAGGTCGGCAGCCGGGTAGACGGTTCACCGGAACCCGACTTCGAGCGCCAGGTGCAACTGGCGTTCGACAACCTGACGGCCGTCCTGAAGGCGGCCGGCTGCACGTTTCAGGACATTGTTGACGTCACGACCTTCCATACCGACCCGCAGGCCCAGCTGGAAACCGTCATGGCCGTACGGCAAAAGGCGATCGGCGGGGCACCCTATCCGAACTGGACAGCGGTCGGCGTCACCTGGCTCGCCGGTTTCGATTTCGAAATCAAGGTGATCGCCCGCGTGCCGCAGGCGGCCTGAAACAGCAACGTTCCGCTCGCGCCAGCCGGCTGGCGCGGGCAAGCCTTAGCCGCCGATATGCCTCACGCCGCGCTTTTTGGCGAGCGCGATCTGGAGCTGCCGCTGGCGGTAGCGATCGCGGTCTTCCTCGGTGCGGGTCGGGTAGCAGTGGGAGCAGGAGACGCCTTCCTCGTAATGGGGCGACGTCACCTCTTCCGCGGTGATCGGGCTGCGGCAGGCGTGGCAGAGCTTGTGGTTGCCCTCCTTCAGCCCGTGCTCCACGGAGACCCGCTCGTCGAAGACGAAGCAGGCGCCTTCCCAGAGGCTTTCCTCTGCGGGCACTTCCTCCAGATATTTGAGGATGCCGCCCTTCAGGTGGAAAACCTCGTCAAAGCCCTGTTCCTTCATGAAGGCGGTGGCCTTCTCGCAACGGATGCCGCCGGTGCAGTACATGGCGATCTTCGGCTTGTTGTGGAGGCCGGGATTGTTCTTCACCCAGTCGGGAAACTCGCGAAACGTCTTGGTCTGCGGATCGACCGCGCCCTTGAAGATGCCGATCGCCGTTTCGTAGTCGTTGCGGGTATCTATGACGATCGTTTCCGGATCGGAAATCAGCGCGTTCCAGTCCTTCGGCTCGACATAGGTGCCGACGATGCGCTTGGGGTCGATATCCTCGACGCCCATGGTGACGATTTCCTTCTTCGGCCGCACCTTCATGCGCAGGAAGGGCATCTTCGACGCGCGGCTTTCCTTGTGCTCGAGGCCTGCGAATTCCGGCTGGGCCCGCAGATAGGCGAGAAGGCCTGATATCGCCGCGTCGGAGCCGGCAACCGTGCCGTTGATCCCCTCGCGGGCGATCAGCAGCGTGCCCTTGATGCCGTTCTCGTCGCAGAACGCCTGCAGCGGCTCGCGGAAACTGTCATAGCGGTCGAAACGCGCGAAATGATAGAGCGCGGCAACGAGCCAGGCGCCCGTCGCTTCCGAGCGGGTTTGAATGATGTTTTCGGTCATGGCGCTGAAATACAGTTTCCGGACTATCCGCGCAACGCGGTTTCTTTCTCGTGCGTCGCTACAGCCCTGTGCAGCTTTGCCGCACGGCGCTCCTTGCGCGGCGCGGTGGCCGCCTTTTCCCATAGCAGCGCGATCAGGCCGCTTTCCGTCTCGGCGCTGTCGGCGAACACCTCATGGGCCGCTTGCAGCGCCTCGTGCCGCAGCGCCTGCCGGCGGGTGATGATGGCGCCGAGCACCCGGGCCAGCGTGTCGCTGTCGCCGAACAGTTCCGGGTTTTCGTTCACGAGGCCGGTCAGCACCGAAAGATCGTGTTCGTGGCCGAGCAGATCGACCAGGGCCTTGGCCTGCTGCTGCTTGGCGAGCATGGCGGAGGGCCAGATCCCGCCGAGCAGCGACAGGTGCATCCAGTAGGTCTGGCCGCATTTGCGCAGCTCGTGATAGGTCTCCGCATCGCCGTGTTCCTCGCAGCCGGCGAATGCGCCGAGCGCCTTCTCGCGCTGGTCCTTCCAGGCCCTGGCGAGCCGTTTGGCCGTCTTGTGCGGATCGTCGTCGAGATCGAGGTCGTCGAGGGCCGCGATCGCCGCACGGCAGGTGTCGGCGGCGGCCGCCATCTTGGCCGGCAGGTCGTGTTCCTCCGAAGCGATCCGGTCACGACGTTCGGTCAGCGCCTTGGAGGCCGCGGTGAGGGCGGCAAGCTCTTCGGGAGAACCTGCATGGCCGGCGAGATAGTCGACCGTCTCGACCAGCGCGGTGGCGTCGCGCACGGCCGACAGCGTCTGCGCCATGTCGCGGATACGGGCGTTTTCATGCCGGCGGAACATTTTTGCGTCCGGCTGGATCAGCCGGTAGAGGGCGCGTACCCGCTTGAAGCGTTTTCGCGCGTCGTGCACTGCTTCGTGCGGCCCGTCCGGCTGGTCTTCCAGCAGCCGGATCGCGTGGGAAAGCTGGCTTTCCGCAACCGAGCGGAATTCGTCGGTAAAGGATTTAGCGGGCCGCAGACGGTACGCCATGACACAATTCTCCGCTCAAATCTTCGGTCGCCATCACCATGTTGGAATACCGCCGGTCGCCGGTGATCTCCTCGCCGATCCAGTCCGGAATGTCGGGCAGGGCACCCTCGTCCTCCACCTCGACCTCTGCGACGACCAGTCCCTTGTAGGCTCCGTCATAGACATCCACCTCCCAGGTATAGCCCTCGTGACGGACCTCGTGGCGGGTCTTTTGGAGCACCACGCCCACGGCGGCGTTTGCCATCTCCTCGGCGTCGCCAAGCGGAATCTCGTATTCGAATTCGTCGCGGGCAAGCAGTTCCCGACCGATCTTGATGGTCAGCTTGGCGCGCTTGCCGTCCATGATCCGCACCCGCACCGAACGGTCGTCGCCGGATGCGACATAGGCCTGCAGGAAATCGGAGGATGACGAGATCTCCGAGCGCCAGCCGTCGCTCTTCACCAGAAATTTCCGTTCGATTTCCTTGGCCATGCCTTGCCCGCCGCCTCGGGAACTTCAACAATTGTTGCAACCCTAGTGCAAACTCCGCTTTCCGCAAACCCGTTCGACGGCGAAGGCCTGTTTTTTCTCGACAATGACGGGCTTGAGAGGTATCTCGACCTCAAAGTTTCAATCGTTTTAGCGGAGACCTGACCCATGACCGGCAAGACGGAAAAGCTGCTTTCCATCCTGAAACTGCAGCCGGTGGTGCCGGTGCTGATCGTCGACGATGCCAAGTCGGCGGTGGGTCTGGCGCGGGCGCTGGTCGCCGGCGGCCTGAGGGCGATCGAGATCACCATGCGCACGCCGGCCGCACTCGATGCGGTCAAGGCGGTGGCCGCCGAAGTTGAAGGCGCCAATGTCGGCGCAGGCACCATCCTCAACGCCCGCGACTACGAAGCGGCCGTCAAGGCAGGCTCGACCTTCATCGTCTCGCCCGGCGTGACCCCCGGCGTGCTTTCGGCCGCCAAGGACTCTGCCGTGCCGCTTCTGCCGGGTGCTGCGACCGCCAGCGAAGTGATGACGCTGCGCGAGGCCGGCTACGCGGTGCTGAAATTTTTCCCCGCCGAACAGGCCGGCGGTGCCGCCTACCTGAAGGCACTGTCGTCGCCGCTCGCCGGCACGCTGTTCTGCCCGACCGGCGGCATTTCGCTGAAGAACGCCAACGACTACCTGTCGCTGCCGAACGTCATCTGCGTCGGCGGTTCCTGGGTTGCGCCGAAAGAGCTGGTCTCGGCAGGCGACTGGGCCGGCATTACCAAGCTCGCGTCGGAAGCGGCGGCGCTGAAGGCGTAAAACCCCGCAACCCGTCTTTGTAATTTCACAATCGCATCCCTATCTTTCCCCGGAAACACAACAGGGAGATGTGCGATGTTCGACGCGAAGAAACTTCTCGACCAATTTCTGGGGTCACAGATTCCGGGCATGTCGGGGGGAAGCGTGAGAGACCGGGCAGGGCAAGCGACCCAGCTGGCCAAGAGCAATCCGCTCGCCACCGGCGCGATCCTCGCGGCCGTCCTCGGCACCAAGACCGGCCGCAACATCGCCGGCAATGTTGCCGCCGTCGGCGGCATCGCGGCGATCGCCGGCCTCGGTTATCTCGCCTACAAGAACTATCAGTCCGGCAAGTCTCCCGAAGCCGTACCTCAGCCCGCGCCTCAGGCCGACAAGCCGCTGCTTTCGCCGCCGGCCGATTCGCCCTTCCATCCGCAGTCTCCTGCCCTCACCAACGATTTCGCGCTGACGCTGGTGCGTGCGATGATCGCCGCCGCCAAGGCCGACGGGCATATCGATGCCGGCGAGCGCGCCAACATCATGGACAAGGTGCATGCGGTCGATCTCGGCGCCGAGGCCGAAGCCTTCATCGAGAACGAACTCGCCAATCCGGTCGATATCGACGACCTCGTGGCCGCTGCCCGCACTGAAGAGCAGAAGGTCGAGATCTACGCCGCCTCGCGGCTGACCATCGATCCGGACACCCGCGCCGAACGCGGTTATCTCGATCTGCTCGCCGGCCGCCTCGGATTGGATGATGCGCTGATCGCCCATATCGACGCGACGGTATCCGCGGCCAAGGTCACGGCGTAAGGCGGCCCGTCGTGGCAATGCCTTTTTCTCCTGTCGGCATCGATCATGTCGTCCTTCTGATCGACGACATGGAGCGCGCGCTGGATTTCTATTGCGCCGTCCTGGGCTGCCGGCCGGGTTATTCGTACCCGGCCCTCGGGATGGAACAGGTCTGGTGCGGGTCGTCGCTGATCGTTTTATGGGACATAACGCATCCGGGCGGGAAAAAGGCTTCTCCGCCGGTCGCCGGTGGCCGCAACGTGGATCACATCTGCATCGCCACCAGCCCCTTCGATCACGACGAACTGCGCCTGCATTTGCAAAGCCACGGTGTCGAAATCTCTCAGGAGGCTTTCCACGGCGGGGCTCGAGGCATGGGGCATTCGTTTTATATTCATGATCCGTTCGGCAATAAGATCGAGATCAAGGGGCCGGCGGAATATCCGGATGGGCGACCTTGACGACGAAGTCATAGTCTTCAATCTGCCTTCGCGCGTCTTCGCGATCTCTTGTAACCTAGCCGGTGGGCAGGGCCTTGCCCACCGGTTGCCTTTCCCCCGTTGCTGGCCTAAGCCTCAGCCACGATGCAAGAGGCTGATATGCGCGATCTGAAGAACTACAAAGTTGCCGCCCCGGCTCCTGTCACCCTCAAGGGCCGGTTCGTGACGCTCGAACCCTATGACAGGGACACCCACCTCCAGGCGCTGTGGGACGGGCTCGGCGGCGCCGAGGGCATCAATCCGCTTCTCAAATATTTCCCCAACGATGATTTTGCCGATGTCGGTGCCTTCGGGGACTGGCTGGAAAACGCCCGCGTCCATTCGAATTTCGTAACGCTCGTCTCGCGCGACAACGCCACCGGCAAGGTGGTCGGTATGGCAAGCTACATGCGGCCGGACCCGAAGAACGGCGTCATAGAGGTCGGCTCCGTCGCGCACGGCGCCGACATGAAGCGTTCGCCGCTATCGACCGAAGTGCACTACCTGATGGCCAGGCACGTGTTCGAAGGGCTCGATTATCGCCGCTACGAATGGAAATGCCATAACGAGAACGAGCCGAGCAAGGCATCCGCCCGTCGCTACGGCTTCACCTTTGAAGGCGTGTTCCGCCAGCACGTCATCTCCAAGGGCGCCAATCGCGACACCGCCTGGTTTTCGATGATCGATGGGGAGTGGCCGCTCCTGAAAGCCGCTTTCGAAGCATGGCTTTCGCCCGAGAATTTCGAGGCGGACGGCACCCAGAAGCGGCGGCTGGAAGATATCCGCGCGCAACTCGCAAAAGGAGCAAGCGCATGACGCCCGAGGTAAAATCGCAGGCAATCGCCGCGGCGGTGATCCTCGCAGGCATCGGATTGGTGATCTATTTCCTGCCGACGGTCGTCATGTGGATCGCCCAGTTTTCCCCGGTGCTGGCCGTCGTCGTCGGCTCGATACTGCTGCTCGGTTTCTTCGCGATCTTCTGGCTGCGGGCACGCTACCAGCGTAATCGCGGTCGCTAAAGGGTCCGCACCGCGGATTCGCGTCGGAGAGGTGGCGGCGTCAGGCCTGCAGGGCGGCGCCGAGCAGCGACAGGCCGACCAGCAGCACGAACAAGGCACCGCCGATCTCGATCGCATGGGTGACACGCCGCCCAGTGCGCGAGCCGGGGCCGGCAAAGCGGACGGCGAGGTCCTTGGCGGTGACGGCGAGCGTGGCGAGGATGGTGACGGTGATTGCCGTTCCGATCGACATGGCGAGAACCGAGAGCACGCCGCCGAGATAGAGGCTGTTCAAAAGCGCGAAGCTCATCACCAGGATGGCGCCGGAGCAGGGGCGCAGGCCGACCGCAACGATCGCCGACCAGGCCTCGGGCAGGCTGAAATCCCTGGACTTCAGAAGGGCGGGATCGGGCATGTGGCTGACGCCGCAGGTCTCGCAGTAATCGCCGGTTCCCCTGTAGTCGTGGTCGTCGATCTCGACTGCCTGGAAATTGAGCCCGGTGGCGCCGCGCCCATTCCCGGCGGGGGCTGCCATGGGCATGCTGACGACACGCATCCGAAGCGCCCGGATCTTCTTCACCAGCAGCCAGGCGCCGAACAGGGCGACCATGGCGAAGCTGGCGATCTCCATCGCCTGGGTCGCCGCCGTCATGGTGATGCCCGAACCGCGCAGCACCAGATAGGCCGCACCGACCAGCAGGACTGCGACCACCCCCTGCAGCAGCGCGGAGATGAAGGAGATGACGACGCCGCGCCGGAGTTCGACCTCGTTGGCGATCATGTAGGAGGAGATCACCGCCTTGCCGTGGCCGGGGCCGGCGGCATGGAAGACGCCATAGGCGAACGACAGCCCGATCAGGCCGGACAAGGCCCAGGGATCCTCGCGCATCGCCTTCAGCGAGCCGGTCAGCGCCCGGTAGAAGGATTGCTGGTAAAAATTGATCCAGGCGAAGAACGGGCCGAGCGGCCCGCCGATCGAGAACGAGGGTTCGGCCGAACCGACGCCGAGCGGTGATTGCGCATGCGCCGAACCCGTCATCAGGGTGCTTGCCGCCGCGACAACGAGGAGGGCAGGGATCATGGCCGAAGGGGAAAGGGCACGGCGGATCGTCAGCATGTCAGTTCCAGTCGGGTGGCGAAAAGCTTCGACATATCGGTGCCGGTCGGGTCGTTGAAGAACGCGTCCGTCAGCGACTTGCTGTTCTGCGAGATCACTTCGTCTGGGTCGGGGCGCACCACCTTGTGCTGGCAATGCGAAAAGCCGTCGCCCTTGACGCTCAGGTCGCCGTCGGTCGGGAAGTCGATCGAGGTGTACATGGAAGGATCGTAGATGCCGAAGGTCAGTCGGCCCTTGAGCGGCACCGGCTTTTCGGGCTTGACCGCAAACAGGACAAGGAGCTGGTTGCCGTCGAGCGAGACGTGGATCACGTCCGGCTTCTGCACCCCGACGGTCGCGCCGTTCATGGTAATCGTCGTGAAATAGTGGTAGTCGCCGAGCGACTTGCGCATCACCTCGCCGAGCGCCGCAAGTTCCTTCGCGTCGAGCTTCAGGTCGGTGTTCTTGTCGAAATCCAGCAGCACGCTCGACGAAAAGACCTCGTCGAACCGCCAGACATTGTGCAGTTCGGCGACGTTGCCGTCGGTTCCGGCCACCACTTCGAGCCGCGCTTCGGCGAAGATATGCGGATGGGCGACAGCTGGCAGTGGAAGACAGGCAGCCGTCAGCGCGGCAATGGTCAAGACTCGATATCGCATTCGCCGTGTGGCTCCCGGTTCGTCCGCTCTTGCAGTGCAGCGCAAATGAGACGGAATTTCGACTCGAACGGGTCTCATGTCCAGCCCCGGTCTAGTGCCGGGTGAGATTTTCCAGATGCTCCATGCGTTTGCGGAACTGGCTCTCGAAATCCCAGCCCTGGGCGAACTGAAGCGCGTTTTCGGCCCGCTCCACAATGGATGCGCGGTCCTTGTCCAGGGCGGCCAACCGGTCGGCCATCGCCCTGATGTCGCCGAGCGGCGCGATCCAGCCGGCTTTCGCCTCGGCCATCAGTGCCGACCACATCCTGTTGTCGTAACCGACGATCGGAACGCCACAGCCCATCGTCTCGATATAGGTGCAGGAGGGATCCGACTGCCTGTGGCAACTGAGGAAGATATCGGCTTGGTTGCGCGTCAGGGGTACGAGTTCCCGCTCGAAATCGACCGGATCCTTGAGGAAGACGCAGTCCTGAAGCCAGTGCTTGTGGATGTCGGCGCTGATCGCACCGGAAAGGCTTCCCTCGCCGTAGATCGTCAGGGTGAAATCGACGCCCCGTTCGCCAAGCAGTCTGGCGATCGGAACGAGGTCCTGCGCGCCCTTCATCGGTTCGAGCCGCCCGGAATGGATGAGCCGTAACGGCTCGCCGCTCAGGAGATGCCGTTTTCGGGCGTTCATCTCCTGCGGCGTCGCGAACATCGCCGGTTTCATGCGGTTGTCGAGGTAAAGGAGCTGGCTGCCGCCCATGTCGCGGTAGGCGGTGTGGGCCGGGTAACCGTTCGCCTGGATGCCGCGGGCGGCGCGGAAGGCGCGTTTGCGCTTGTATTCCTGCATCACCGTCCAGGCCATGCCGTAGATTTTACGCGGCAGGCTGCGCGTGTCGTCGAGCGAGATGATCTGCAGCCGGGTCTGGTGGGTGTATTCGATCGAGTAGACCACGGCGCTTCGGGCTTTCCGGATCGCCTCGGGGGCTAAGAGGTCGAGGTAGGAATCTCCCGACAGCAGCGCGAGGTCGAAATCGGCGAGATGGTCCACCGATACCCGTTCCTCCGGTTCCAGGATGCGCACCCGGAAATCGAGCTCGCCGATGTCGTAACGATCGCCGAAAGGTATGTCGGTCGCACCGCGCCGGATGAAGCAGGTGACCGGCCCCGACCAGTGCTGCACATGCAGTGCCATGCCCGAGACGAACTTCTTGTCGAGCACCAGCTTGCCGCTCCCGGCCTCGATCACCGGGGCCGACACGAACATTGCCAGGCTTTTCTGCATGGATATCGATCCTCCGCGGTCCCAGGCACTTCGAACACCGGCCCAATATGCGGATCGGAAACAAGCGCGGGCAAGCCGGCCAATAGGCCGACATGCCGCGGAGGCGTTACCTCATTCGCCGTAGGCGCCTCGTATTCGTCAATGCTGGCGGCGGAACCAGGTGGAGAGGAAGTCGACGAAGCTCCTGACCTTGGCCGGCAGGTAGCGGCGATGCGGATAGACCGCATAGATGCCGCGGTCCTTGGCAATATAGTCGTCGAACAGCGTCACCAGTTCGCCCGACTGGATCGAGGCGTTGGCGATGAAATCGGGGATGATCGCGACGCCGAGGCCGGCGCGGGCGGCACGCAGCGTCGCCTGCGGGCTGTTGATCTCGACCGGGCCGCTTACGGCGACCGAAATGGTCGAGCCGTCCTTGTCGGTGAACCGCACATTGTTGTGCCAGCGGGAATTGGTGTCGATGATGAAGGGGACGCGGTTCAGATCCTGGGGGTGTTCGAGCGGGCCGTATTTGGCGACGAAATCGGCGGTCGCCACGGTATAGACCCGGAAGTCGGAGAGTTTTCTGGCGATAAGGCCCGAATCCTCGAGCTTGGTGATGCGGATCGCGAGGTCGAAATTTTCCTCGATCAGGTCGACGAAGCGGTCCTCGGCGACGATTTCCAGCGATACTTCCGTGTGGCTCTTGGCGAAATCGATCAGCGACTGGCCGACCTCGGCGTCGACGAAGGTCCGGGGCACGGAAACGCGCAGGCGTCCCTTCAGATCGGCATTGTTCTCGCGCACCAGGTCGGCGAGATTGTCGATCTCTTTCAGGATGTCGGCGGCGGTCCTGTAATAGGTGTGGCCGGCCTCGGTCATCGAGAACTGGCGGGTGGTGCGATTGAGCAGCAGGGCGCCCAGATCGTCCTCCAGTTCGCGCACATATTTCGAGAGCAGGGCCTTCGACCGTCCGGTCCGCCGGGCTGCGGCTGAAAAGCCTTCTGCTTCAACCACATCGATGAAGGCCCGCATGCGCGTTAGAGTGTCCAAATGTCGCCCCTTTTGGTCTGGTCGATCCTAGTTGGGATTTTGCACGGAATTGTGCAATGCGAATTTTCGGCGACGGGCAAAAAAACTCTTGATTATGACCGCGAATATTCTTATCTCCCGGTCAGCCCAAAGTCGCACGTGCCCGTGGGTGTCCGCCGGCCCTCTATTTGGTGAGGTCATCGGTAAGGTACCTGGAACTAACCCCTCCAGTCGCTATTCCGGCCATCCGGGAAATGCGAGGACATCTGAAGCAACGACGGTGCGGGCCTTTTTGTTCTCTCCCTGCTTTCCATCAGCGGGGGTTACTGAAGAGGCACACCATCATTGCCGGAAGTGCGGTAGGGACCTCCCTCCAATCCATGGCAGACAAAGCCGGATCATTGTTCGTGGCAGAACGCTGATCCACTTATCGCGCGTTTGAGCGTGTCAAGGAACCGGTGTCTCCACCGATCGGGTCCTGGCGCATTCTCATTCGTCCTTTGTCCTCCGGTTCACAGCCGGAGCTTTGAGATTTGAAGGGACTGACCATGACCACTGCTCGCATCCTTGACTTCATCAAGACCCAGCGTCCCGAAGGACCGTTTCTTGTTGTCGATCTCGACGTCGTGCGCGACAATTTCAACGCCTTCCGTCATGCACTGCCGGACAGCGCGATCTATTACGCGGTCAAGGCCAACCCGGAACCGGCAATCCTGAAGCTGCTCGCTTCGATGGGTTCCAACTTCGACTGCGCCTCGGTCGCCGAAATCCAGATGGCGCTCGACGCCGGCGCGTCCGCCGACCGTATCTCGTTCGGCAACACGATCAAGAAGGAACGCGACATCGCTCGCGCCTTCGCGCTCGGCGTCGGCCTCTATGCCGTCGACAGCCATGAGGAAGTCGAAAAGATTTCCCGTGCCGCTCCCGGCGCGAAGGTATTCTGCCGCGTGCTGACCGATGGCGAAGGCGCCGAATGGCCGCTGTCGCGCAAGTTCGGCTGCGTGCCGCAGATGGCCGTCGACGTGCTCGTCTACGCGCACCAGATGGGCCTTGAGTCCTACGGCGTGTCCTTCCATGTCGGCTCGCAGATGACCAAAGTCGATGCCTGGGATGCGGCTCTTGCCGATGCCAAGCGCGTCTTCGGTTCGCTCGCAAAGCAGGGCATCGTTCTGCAGATGGTCAACATGGGCGGCGGTTTTCCGACCAAGTACCTGCGCGACGTGCCGAAGGCCGAGGAGTACGGCAAGGCGATCTTCGCTTCGCTGCGCAAGTATTTCGGCAACAACCTGCCGAAGACGATCATCGAGCCGGGTCGCGGCATGGTCGGCAATGCGGGCGTCATCAAGGCTGAAGTCGTCCTCGTGTCGAAGAAGTCGGACAACGACAACCACCGATGGGTCTTCCTCGACATCGGCAAGTTCGGCGGTCTGGCCG
Organism: Neorhizobium vignae; assembly: GCF_000732195.1. Lineage (GTDB taxonomy): Bacteria > Pseudomonadota > Alphaproteobacteria > Rhizobiales > Rhizobiaceae > Neorhizobium > Neorhizobium vignae. Next base: position 655,291 of record NZ_JNNU01000002.1, on the reverse strand, counting down.
AAACCATGGACGAGGCCATCCGTTACCCGATCCGCACCGAGCGGGACGGCGACGAGATGGAACCCTGCGTTCTCGCCGGCCCGACCTGCGACAGCGCCGACGTGATGTACGAGAAGAACATGTATCCGCTGCCGGTGACGCTCACCATCGGTGACGAGGTTCTGATCGAAGGCACCGGCGCCTATACGACGACCTACTCGGCCGTCGCCTTCAACGGTTTCGACCCCCTGAAGGCCTACGTCATCTAAGCTTGGCTGACGTATCACTTCCGCCGGCCCCGTAACCAGCCGGGGCGGCAAATTCACAATTCCTCTTCATCGCCGCTCATAACGGTATTGGGTACGGGAGGCCACGATGGCCGCTGTTCTTGATTCTGTACGCGCATTGTTTGCGCCGAATTCCACTTTCACCATCGACGCCGAGACTCCGGCCGACGTGGTCGCCCGCGAAACCCTGCTCGACCGCGCCATGGGCCCGGATCGTCGCCGGAAGTCGTCGGAAAAGATCCGCCGCAACCGCGTGCCGGCCGAAGGGCTCGCCATCGTTGCCCGCGACGGCGCCGGCCACGTGATCGGCACCGTGCGTCTCTGGAACGTCGAGGCCGGCATTTCGTCCGAAGGCCAGGCCATCGATGCGCTGCTGCTCGGCCCGCTGGCGGTCGACGCGGCTCATGAAGGCAAGGGCATCGGGGCGGCGCTGATGCGTGCGGCGATCACCGAGGCCCACAAGCGTGGCCACGGCGCGATCCTGCTCGTCGGCGATGCGGCCTATTATGAACGGTTCGGCTTCTTCGCCGACAAAACCCGGCATCTCGTCATGCCCGGCCCCTTCGAGCGTTCGCGTTTCCTGGCGCTCGAACTCAAGGCAGGCTGGCTGGAAGGTGCCGCTGGCATGATCGTCGCCAACGGGCGCAAGCTGGCCTGACAAAGGTCGAGCTTCGACCCCAAGGGATTCAGCACTCAAGGCCTCGCGCCCCGACGATCTGCCCAAACCCCGTCTCCCCGGTGGAGCGTTCCGATTGGAACGTCCTGAAGGGGAGGCGGGGTTTCTCGTGCGACAAATTCTCCCTTTCGGGCTGCAGCCGCGCATCCGGCGGTCGCGGTTGATCCTGATCAATCCGACTCTCGATGATCGCTCCTAAGCCTCTCCCTGCAAGATCAAAACGCAAGCAGGAGAGCTTAACATGAACACGAACGGGGTACGGCATCTGAGATGGATCGCGGGCGCGGGTGCGGCTTTTTTCGCATTCGGGGCAGCGGCGGCGGATCTGACGCCCGTTTCCGTTGCCCCGCCGGCGGAGGAGCCGGCGGCGGCATCGAGCCCCTGGCAAATCCGCGTGCGCGGCTTGGGCGTCATCACTGAGAACCGCGGCTCGGTCGACGGCGTGCCGGGTTCGGACCTGTCCTATTCCGACTCGGTCATCCCCGAGCTCGATATCAGCTACTTCTTCACCGACAATATCGCCGCCGAACTTATTCTCGGCACGACCTTCGCGAATATCAAGGAAGACGGTGCCGTCGGTGTGCCGGTCGGTCGCGCCTGGCTTCTGCCGCCGACGCTGACGCTGCAATACCACTTTACCGATTTCGGCGCGTTCAAGCCCTATGTCGGTGCCGGCGTCAATTATTCGCTCTTCTACAACCAGTCGGAAAAGCCGGGCTTCCACAATCTCGACGTCGAGAACAATGTCGGCGCGGCCCTGCAGGTCGGCTTCGACTACATGATCGACCAGCACTGGGGCGTGAATTTCGACGTCAAGAAGATTTTCCTCGAAACCAAGTGGAAGGCCGATCACGACGTGCTCGGGCCGCTGAGCGGCAAGGCGAAAATCAATCCCTGGCTGATCGGGGCAGGTGTCACCTACCGCTTCTAAAAAAAGCAAAAAGGTCGGTGGGGGCGGGGCCGGCGCCAGCCAGGTGGCGCCGGCCTTGTTTTTTCAGTTCAAGGCATGCAGAGCGGCAGTGTCGCCGTTGACGACAAGCATTCGCCCCGGTCACACCCGCCCGGTGGAAGGACCAGGCGAGAGCGTGAGCGTCCAATATTTCAGTCGCTATCCTTGGCGCGATAGGCATCCGGGATCACGAAAATCTCGTCAGCGCGGCCGTATCCGCCGTCCTTGACCTCCTCGATCAGCACCATGGTGTGAGGCCGCGCGGCCTCGCTCATGTATTCGACCAGCATCTCGGTGATACGGTGGACGATCTCCCGCTTCTGCGCCTTGCTGAGGGCCGCTTCCGGCGTCTTGATGTTCACGAATGGCATTGTTCTGTCCTTTGGTTCAGGTGGTTCAGATCATGCCGCCATTGGCCCGCAGCACCTGGCCGTTGACCCAGCCGCCGTCCGGGCCGGCGAGGAAGGAGACGACGGAGGCGATGTCCTGCGGTTGCCCGAGCCGGCTGAGCGGGATGGTCCTGACGATATTCTGGACCAGTTCCTCGGTCTTGCCGGTCATGAACAGCTCGGTTTCGACAGGGCCCGGCGCGACCGCGTTGACGGTGATCTTGCGCCGGCCGAGTTCCTTGGAGGCGACATGGGTCAGCGCTTCGACGGCGGCCTTGGTGGCGGCATAACCGCCATAGGCCGGACCATAGGCGCCGACCACGCTCGACGAGAAGTTGATGATGCGGCCGCCGTCGCGCAGGCGCTTGCCTGCTTCGCGGATGCCCCGGAACGTGCCGGTCAGATTGATGGCGAGCTGGGTTTCGAAGGCCTCGTCGTCCATCTCGGCGAGCGGTGCAAGCCGCATCACGCCGGCATTGTTGACGAGGATGTCCGCACCGCCGAAGTTCTGTTCGGCGGCATCGAACAGGGTTGCGGCGGCGGTCGGGCTGCCGATATCCGCCTGCACCGCGACCGCCTTGCCGCCACCCGCTTCGATCTGTGCAACCACCTCGTCGGCAGCCGGCCGGCTGGTCGCATAGTTGACGACGACGGCGATGCCGTCCTCAGCGAGGCGGAGCGCAATGGCTCTGCCGATGCCCTTGGAAGCGCCGGTGACGATCGCGACGCGTTGTCCGTTGGTGGTCATTGGGTCTCTCCTTGGTTGGTGGGCAGGAGATATTGCTGACACGGCCCAAGAACAATTGGCGGCGAATTGACATCAGAATTCGCCTGTGGTGAACAAGGTCATGGATCGCCTCGACCGCATGCAGCTCTTCGTCCGGATTGTCGAGCGGCGCAGCTTTTCCGCTGCGGCCGCGGATCTCGGCCTTGCCCGTTCGACCGTCACCGAAGCGGTCAAGCAGCTCGAGGAGGGGATCGGCACGCGACTTCTGGAGCGGACGACGCGCTACGTCACCCCGACGCTCGACGGTCGGGCCTTCTACGAGCGTTGCCTCGCGATTCTCGCGGAAGTGGACGAGGCGGAGAACATCTTTCGCGATGCGCAGCCGCGCGGCCTGCTGCGTGTCGATGCGCACGGGTTCCTGACCCGCACCTTCCTCTTGCCGCGCCTTCATGAATTCCTCGACCGCTATCCGCTCCTGGAACTGCAGATCGGTCAGGGCGACCGGCTGGTGGATCTCGTTCGCGAAGGCGTGGACTGCGTCATCCGGGCAGGCGAGATCGACGACAGCGGGCTGATCATGCGCAGGCTCGGAACCATCACCGAAATCACCTGCGCCAGCCGCGCCTATGTCCAGAAACATGGCATGCCGAAATCACCCGATGCGCTGGAGGGGCATCTCGCCATCGGCTTCCTGTCGTCGCGCACGGGCCAGATCATGCCGCTCGAATTCATGGTTGGCGGCGAGGTGCGCTACGTCACCCTTCCAAACCGATTGACGGTCAACAATTCCGACACGATGGTCGATCTCGCCCGCCGCGGCTTCGGGCTCATACAGGCGCCGCGTTATCGCCTGCAGCGGGATATCGACGAGGGCGTGCTCGTCGAAGTGCTTGCCGATTTCCCGCCGCCGCCGACCCTACTTTCGGCGCTCTATCCGCAGAACCGCCAACTTTCGCCGCGGGTGCGCGTCTTCCTCGACTGGATCGTCAAGGTGTTCGCCGAAGCGGGGCTTTGAAGTCCGGATACGGCGGAATTTCCTGAGGGGATGTCCTACGGCCGATAGATCGCCTGCAGCTTGGCAAGGTCGGCGATCTTCAGCTCCACGGGATCCAGGTCGTCGCGCGAAGGCTTGAACCAGGCGGTCGCCTCCTGGATATGCCTGCCATAGGGCTCCGGATACATGCTCAGACCCAACACCCATTGGCGAACGATTTCGCGGTCCATGCGCCCCGACGCGTAGCGGTCGTGCATGGTTTTGGCAGATGTGGTGAGGTCTTCGACATTCTTCATCAATGCACCGCGGGATTGGGTTCGGGTTCGCCGAAGAAGGAGCGGATGCCGTCGCGCTCGACCGTTGCCAGGAACTCGTCGAAGGCTTCGCGGTCAGTCGGAAACGGTTCTTCCCAGGTGGTGACGTCATCCTCTTCGGTGATAACTTCGAGCGTCCAGTCGCCCTGGGTGCCGGCGGGGCGGTAGATATCGACCAGCACGGTAATGCCGTCGTCGGTGAATTCGCCGGCAAGTTCGGAATGTTCAGTCTTGGGCGCCTTGGCCATGTCGTATCCGATCGTATAAACGGCTGTCCCGGCGCTGCGGGTCCGGTCCAGTGAGGGAATCGGCTACGCAACGATGAAGACGGTCGGGATGGTCCAATACACTGCTTTCCGTTTCTGCTCTACCGTCGATGTGGCGCTCTCCAGCCTGCCGGCCACTCTCCCACAAGGGCGAGGGTTGGGGATGCCGCAGCGGCAGCTCCCTATTTCACGTCCCATCATCTCTGCGTGAATCCACGCTTTCCGCCATAGTCTCGACCGCCTGGCCGTTCTAGCTTCGCAGGATGATCACACGCCGCGCAACTCTCCTGTCCCTGCCATTCGCCCTGACTGCGGCCCGCAGCCTTGCCCAGAGCGCGCCCCAGGCACCTGTGCCGCAGCCGCCCGTGACGCTCGATGCCGTGCTCGGCGGTGCGGCGGAGCTGGAGCCCTTGAAGGTCGTTCTGGTCGCCCGTAGCGGCGAAATGCTCGCCGAGCGGGCGTTCAACGGTCATTCGCTGGACGCCTCCACCAACATCAAGTCGGCCTCGAAATCGATCATCTCGGCTTTGACAGGCATCGCCATCGACCGCCGGCTGCTCGAAGGTCCCGACCAGAAGATCGCACCGATCCTGAAGGCCGACCTGCCGGCCAATCCGGACCCGCGCATCCACACGATCACCATCGGCAATCTGCTTTCGATGCAGGCGGGGCTCGGGCGGCTGTCGGGGCCGAACTACGGCCGCTGGATCGCGAGCCGCAACTGGGTGCGGTTCGCGCTCGCCCAGCCGTTCGACGACGACCCCGGCGGTTCGATGCTCTATTCGACCGCCTCCAGTCACCTGCTTTCGGCGATCCTCACCAGGGTCGGCGGCAAATCGACGCTGGCGCTGGCGCGCGAATGGCTGGAGCCGGTCGACGGATTCCGGATCGGCTCCTGGGAACGCGACCGCCAGGGCATCTATCTCGGCGGCAACCAGATGGCGATGACCGCCCGCTCGCTTCTGGCGTTCGGGGAGCTCTACCGCAACGGCGGCAAGACCAAGGACGGCCGCCAGGTCGTCTCGAAGGATTGGATCGATCAGTCCTGGACGCCGCGTACCAACTCGCGCTTTTCCGGCGACGGTTACGGATACGGCTGGTTCCTGCGCAATATCGGCGGCGAGGAGGTCAGGTTCGGCTGGGGTTATGGCGGGCAGATGCTCTATATCGTGCCGTCGCTCGGCCTCACCGTAGTGATGACGTCAGACGAAAGCGGCCCCTCGGCTCGCAGTGGTTATCGCGATGACCTGCACAACCTGCTTGCCGAAATCATCGGAGCTGTCCGCATCGTTTGAAGCCGGTTCGCATAAACTTGAATGACCGGGCACACTGAATCGTAACCGTCTGAAGCTAGCATGCCTCGCGTCGCCATTGGGGGTGTTTCATGCTGGATCTGCGGACGATCTATATCGTCTCGGCTATGACCTGCGCGGTCCTGGGCATGGTCCAGATGATCGCCTATTCCAGCGGCCGGTTCGAACGCTGGCTGTTCTGGTGGAGCGCCAGCGGCATCGCCATCGGAGCCGGCCTGTTCAGCGTCGGTCTTCGAAACGTGCTGCCGGATGTCGTCTCGATCCTGATCGGCAATCACCTGATCCTGGTCGGCTATCTGTTGCTGATCGTCTCCGTCCGGCTTTTCGGCGGCCGTCCGCCCCGCTGGGGCCTGAGTTGGCTCATCCTCGCCGTTCTTTCGGCGCCGCTGATCCTCTTGTGGCGGGACGATGCGAGTACTGCGCCGCGCATCGCCATCTTCTCGCTCGTCTGCGCTCTCGGCGACCTCCTGGTGATGCTGGAGGGCATTCGTCTCGCACGGCAGGAAAGGCTGCGGTCGGCATGGCTGGTGGCGGCGATCTACCTGCCGACTGCCGCCATCTTTGCGGTTCGCACCGTGCTTGCGGCGACGGGTTGGATCGGCGAAGGCGGCCTGTTTGCTCCCGGCAACGGCGCCGATGCCTGGCTGGGGCTCTGGGCGGCGCCCTTCCTGGCATTGCGAAGCATCGTCATCAATCTGATGGCGGCCGAACGGGCGGGAAACAAGCTGTCCTATCTGGCGGACCGCGATGCACTGACCGGCGTGCTCAACCGCGGCGGTCTGATGCGTTCCTATGCTGGTCTCGAGCAGGGACCGGTGGCCCTGATGCTCATCGATGTCGATCGTTTCAAGCAGCTCAACGACACGCATGGTCATGCGGTCGGCGACGAAGTCCTGCGGCGGTTCGCCTCCTCGGCATCCCTGCACCTGCGCAGCCGTGATCTCTTCGCGCGGCAGGGGGGCGACGAGTTTGTGATCGTTCTCAAAGGATGCCCGGTCGAAAAAGCCGTCGAGACGGCCCAGAAGATCCGCACGGCCTTTGCCGCTTCCCTCGCCGAAATGGAGGGCCTTGTCGTGCAGCCGACACTCAGTATCGGCGTGGCAACCGAGATATGCGGTCCTGGCGAACTCGAAACCCTGCTGCAGCGGGCCGACCTGGCGCTCTATGCCCGCAAGCGCAACGGCCGGGACGGCATCGATACGTTCGAGGGGGACCGCCAGGCGGCGTGACGGCGGGGAAGATTTCGCTGCGGCGAACAGAAATTCCCTTTTCGTTTGAAGCAAATTCGCGCCGAAATAACCCTGCGTCATCCCCGCCTGTGCGGCTGCGGCTATACTGGTCGCGTCACAGGGCACGGAACCGGGTCGCATCCCACGGAGAGCAACCGGCGTCCGGTGATGGTCGTAAAGGTGAGGAAGGCGCCGTCAGGGCGCCGACCACCGAAAGGTTCAAGGTTTCGGATCCAGACCCTCCGTTACCCGCCTTTCGGAAAACACCGGAGCGATCGGGCAGGCAGCAGAGCCTGACACCCATACCACTTCTAACACGCTGCCTGCCCATCCCGCATGGACCAGGCCGCGGCGGAGATTTTTCCGCCGCGGTTATTCGTGCTGCATGCTTTCAGGCTGCAATATCGATGACGCCGCAATCGCCGGCATCGGAGGAGAAGGCGACGAGCTTGCCGTTGGCGCTCCAACTCAATCCGGTAATGCCGCCCTTGCCGGGACGGCGCAGCAAAGCTTCCTTTGCGTCGGCGAGCCTGACGCCGAGAATCATGCCGTCGATGAAACCGATGGCGAGCACTTCCTCGGCCGGATGGAAGGCAACCGACGTAACCATGATATTGGCGCGGGTGCCGAGTTCCTGCGGCGCCTTGCCCATCGGGCCGTCCTTTGCCGAAAACGGCCAGACGATCGCCGCCGGCGCGCCCGACGACGCAAGCCACTTGCCCTTCGGCGACCAGGAGAGCGATTTCACCTTGGCCGGATAACCGGTCATCCGCATGTGGCGGTTTTCGCCGGGCTTGCCGTCGAGCTTCCAGCCGTGCAGGGCGTTTTCCTGCATGGTGGTCACCAGGAAGCGCCCGTCTGGCGAGAAGGTGACGGCGTTGTGGGCGCCCTTCCATTCGAGGTCGACTGGCGGCGCATTGGTGCCGACCCAGTGCAGCGACACGCCGTTGTAACGGGCGGCGGCGATCCTGAGGCCCTTGCCCGCAAACGCGAGGCCTTCGACGCTGCGTTCCTCGGGAAATTCCTTCAGCGTGCCGTCGCTCTGTTTCACGAAGCTCGACTTGCCATACGCATAGGCGACCGCATTCTGCGGGCCACCGGCAACGACGCTGATCCACTTGCGCGGCGCTTCGGCAATCAGGGTCGCCTCGCCATTGCTGCCGATGCGCATCACCTTGCCGTCCTCGCCGCCGGTCAGCAGCGTGGCGCTGAAAGGGTCGCGGATGCAGGTCAGCAGACCCTGATGAGCCTCCGTGACTTTCTCGCCGCCATCAAGGCGGTGGATCGTGCCGGCGGCGGTGGCGAAGAATGGAACGTCGCCGAGGAAATGCGCGGCGACGACATGGCCTTCCAGATCAAGCGGTGCAACAGTCGGCATTACGCAGCTTGTGCCTCACACGCCCGGAAGCTCTTTTCGATCTTGTCGACGTCGAGATCGCGGCCGATGAAGACGAGGCGCGATTCGCGCTTCTCGCCATCCTTCCACGGACGCTGGTGATCGCCCTCGACGATCATGTGGACGCCCTGCACGACATAACGTTCCTCGTCGCCCTTGAAGGCGATGATGCCCTTGAGGCGCAGGATGCTCGGGCCGTCCGTCTGGGTGATCTTCTGGATCCAGGGGAAGAACCGTTCCGGGTTCATCTCGCCGCCGCGCAGCGAGATCGACTTCACCGTCACATCATGGATCGGCGACATTTCGCCGTGGTGATGATGGTGGTGATGATCATGGTCGTGATGATCGTGGTCATGCGCATGATGGTCATGATCGTGGTCATGATGATGGTGGTCATGCCCATGGTCATGGTCGCAATCGGGGCCGCAGACATGGTCGTCATGGCCGTGGTCCAGGAAGTGCGGATCGTTTTCGAGCGCGCGTTCCAGGTTGAAGGCGCCCTGGTCGAGCACGCGGGCGAGATCGACGCCGGAACGGGTGGTCTTGTAGACGCGGGCAGTCGGGTTGATGGCGCGCACGACGTCTTCGATGATCGCCAGTTCTTCCGGCGAAACGAGGTCGGTCTTGTTGATGACGACGACATCGGCAAAGGCGATCTGGTCTTCGGCTTCGCGGCTGTCCTTCAGGCGCAGCGGCAGGTGCTTGGCATCGACGAGTGCGACGACCGCATCGAGCTCGGTCTTGGCGCGCACGTCGTCATCCATGAAGAAGGTCTGGGCGACCGGCACCGGATCGGCAAGGCCGGTGGTCTCGACGATGATGCCGTCGAAGCGGCCCGGGCGGCGCATCAGTCCCTCGACGACGCGGATCAGGTCGCCGCGCACGGTGCAGCAGACGCAGCCGTTGTTCATTTCGTAAATCTCTTCGTCCGACTCGACGATCAGGTCGTTGTCGATGCCGATCTCGCCGAACTCGTTGACGATGACCGCGTATTTCTTGCCATGGCTTTCGGAGAGAATGCGGTTGAGAAGCGTCGTCTTGCCGGCGCCGAGATAACCGGTGAGCACGGTGACGGGAACGGGCTTGACGGTGGCTGTTTCGGTCATGAAAACCTCGAGGACTTGAGAGCGCCTGATCGGCGCGGAAGCTTTGTTCGTCTCATATAAGGGCAAGCCGGGACGAGTTCAAAGGGTTTGTATGTTATAAGATCACATCGGAATTGCGACCGCCGGCAGGCATGGTCGTTACCTTCGGGTAGCGGTCGATGAGGGGCCTCGGCGGCTTGATGTCTCCGGGTCAGGAAGCCGACGGTATTGCCGGAATTACGTCTGTTCTCGCGAAATCGTCACCAACATAGAGAAACGGACAGTTGAATTCCTTGGCTGTCGCATAAGCGAAACAATCGCCGAAATTGAGCGAGGCGGGGTGAAAGCTTTTGCCGAACAAGGCGTAGGCCGCGGCCGCAAGGGCGGCACGTTCCCGTGTTACATCAATGATCTGCGTTACTGAGATTGATATCAAGCTTCTGACTTCGATCAAAAGTTTTCGGCGTGCTGCGACGATAAGTGACTCGGTGAGGGTTCCGGCAGACATGATGATTGACGATTCGGCTGCGATAACGCCGGCGCATCGCTCGGCCATCGCTTCACCTGTGATGATTGCGATAATGGCCGAGGTGTCGAGTACGATCATTTGGGCAAGCCATGCTCGTCGTATAGAAAGTCTTGGCTTCGTGCAGCATCAGTATCTGACGGCAAGTTTCTGTGCCTCGCCATCTCGCGAATTTCCTGCAAAATCCTCGTCTTTTGAGCATAGCTCAAGGGCTTTCCTTCGGCTGCCAGAAGCAATGGCTTCCGTAATTCCGCCGCGATCGCTTCCGTCTCCGATTGGGTACCGGCCGAATGTATAACTGGCTCCAAGCGAACTGAGGGCGCCCCATCATGAGTTAGGACGACTTCCTCCCCTTGTTCGGCAAGGTTCACAAGCTCTCTGAGTTTGCCTTCTGCTTCCGCAATGGAAATACGCATTGGAATTTCCTCTTTTGCTGGATTTCGTCAGAAATATGCGGTGCGGCGCCATGATAAACAAGCACTCCGGTTTATTCCACTACTTAAAGTCTTGTGCATCGAACCGCGCCACGTCCTCCAGCAGTTCGATAATCCCCCTGACGGCATGCGCAACGAGCAGATCCCCCCGTTCCGCCGTTGCCGCGGCCGCGTTGCCAGCGACGCCCGTGGGGTTGAGGTCGGACATCTTCCAGCCGAAGGCGTGCGGGCCGTAGGCGCGCAGATGCTTGAAGTCGCGGGAAAAATCCGATTGGCGGGACGGGAAGTTCTCGGCCCTGGCCATATCGACCCGGTCCGGATGGAGCGCCAGCATGACCGAAGTCTCGATGTCGCCGCCGTGGATGTCGACTGCCTTGTCCGCTGGTGCGATCCAGCCGTCTGGCTGCCCGAAGCGAGTCCAGCTCGTCGCCACGACCAGCATGCCGAATCGCACCCGCGCCTCGGTCGCGACGATGGTCAGGAGCGGCGAATTGCCGCCATGGGCGTTGAGCAGCACCAGCTTGCCGATGCCCTTGGCGTGAAGGTCGCCGGCAAGCCCGAGCCAGCGGTAAACGGCCTCATCGAAGGCAAGCGTCTTCGTGCCGGCGACATCCATATGCTCTATCGAATAACCGACGGGCTCCGCGGGCAGGAATGTCACCGGCAGGCCGGCGGGCAGAGCAGGGATAAGGCGCGCGACGAGGCCTTCGGCGATCAGCGTGTCGGTCTCGAAGGGCAGGTGCGGTCCGTGCTGTTCGTGGGCGCCGAGCGGCAGGACGGCGATCCAGTCTCGCCTTTCTGTGGACGCAAGTGTCGTATCATTGTCATGATAGCGTGGCGAAGGGTGCGACATCTGGCGGTGGTTTCCCGGTTTCGATATGGGTAGCGCGCCACAGATATAACGGCTACTTCTTTAGGGCAAAACGGGCGGAGCGAATGAGCAAGAAGAAGGGCGATAAAAAAGCCAAGTCCGGCAAGAAGAAGGAACTGGAAGGCCTTTCGGCCACCGACCTTGCGCCGGCGATCACCCAGGCCGCCCGCTCCATGCGCACAGCACTCAGCCGCAGCCTCGGCGAAAGCGGGCTTTATGCCGGCCAGGACGGCGTCATCCTGATCCTTGCCGAAGAGGACGGCATGACCCCTGGCCAGCTCGCCATACGGCTCGGCGTCAAGGCCCCGACCATGACGCGTACGATCGGCCGCATGGAGGCGCAGGGGTTTCTGGAACGCCGCGCCGATGGCACCGACGGGCGTCTCACCAAGGTGCATCTGACGGAAGCCGGATTGCAGACCGTCGAACAGATCGGCCGCTCGGTCTCCGAGTGCGGCTCGATCGCCGCGAAAGGCCTCTCCGACAAGGAGATCCGCACCCTCCTCAAGCTCCTGAAAACCATCGAACAAAATCTTCAGTCGGAGTCCTCCGACGAGAGGGGCTGATTTCCCTCCAATTTTCGCCTTCACAGGATTGTCGCATGGAATTAAATTGTTTATTTAAAGTTTAATTCGAGCGTCGGATAGCGATGCCGGCCATTGCGGGTGGGGGAAATGGCGCAAAAGATCAAGTTGTCGACGATTGGCGAGAGCCTTGGTCTTTCGACTGCCACGATATCGCTTGCTCTGCGCGACAGCCCGCTCGTGGCGGCCGATACCCGGGAAAAAATCAAGGAACAGGCAAGAGCGCTCGGTTATATCTACAATCGTCGCGCAGCCAGTCTGCGCACCTCGCGTTCCGGCATTATCGGCGTCGTGGTGCACGACATCATGAACCCGTTCTACGGGGAAATCCTCAAGGCGATCGAAAGCGAGCTCGATCGCAGCCGTCATACCTTCATCCTGTCCAACCATTACGATTCGGTCGAGAAACAGCGCACCTTCATCGAAACGCTGCTGCAGCTCGGCGGGGACGGGGTGATCATGTCGCCGGCGATCGGCACGCCGATCGAGGATATGAGGCTTGCCGAAGAGAACGGCATGCCGGCCATTCTGGTTGCCCGTTCGATGGAGGGCGTCGAACTGCCGACCTATCGCGGCGACGACAGCTACGGCATTTCGCTTGCCACCAACCACCTGATCGGCCTTGGGCATCGGGTGATCGCCATGATCGGCGGCACCGACCAGACGTCGACCGGCCGTGACCGTTACCAGGGTTATGTCAACGCGCTGCGCAAGGCGGGCATCGAGGTGGATCCGAACCTTCGCATTCCCGGGCCGCGCTCGAAGCAGGGCGGGTTCGAGGCGGCGGTGCATTTCCTCTCCCTGCCGCAGAAGCCGACCGCTGCGGTCTGCTGGAACGATCTGGTGGCGATCGGCCTGATGAACGGCATTGCCCGTGCCGGGCTGATGCCCGGCCACGACATCTCCGTCACCGGTTACGACGATCTGGAAGAGGCCTCGATCGCGACGCCTGCACTGACGACGGTGTGGAACGGCCAGACGGAAGTCGGCCGGCTTGCGGCGCGCGCCCTGCTCGACCGCCTCGCCGGCAGCCACGAGCCGGACGGCATCCACCTGATCAAGCCGGAAATGCGCATCCGTCAGTCGACCGGCGTACACCGGCCGCGGGCCTGAGCTTCAAGCTGCGACATTGCGAGCGTCAGGCGGCGACGTCGGTAATCGCCTTGCGGGCCGCATAGGCGCGGACCGCATCGCCGAAGGCCTGGAACAGCGCTCGTGACGGGGCATCGGTTTCCGCCCAGTATTCCGGATGCCATTGCACGCCGACGGCGAAGTTTTTGGCGTCGATGACCGAAACCGCCTCGATCGTGCCGTCTTCGGCCGTCGCTTCGACCTTCAGCCGAGGGGCGGTTTCGGCGATCGCCTGGCGATGCAGCGAGTTGACCTGGACCTCGCCTGTCAGGCCGAGATAGTTGGCGATGCAGGAGCCTTCCTCAATGAAGACCGGCTGACGGATCGCATACATGCCGTCGCGCTCCTTCACATCGGGTTTGCGGTGGTCCCAGATGCCCGGCTGCTCCTGGATTTCGCTCGCCAGCGTGCCGCCCAAGGCCACGTTCAGTTCCTGGATGCCGCGGCAGATGGCGAGCAGCGGAATGCCGCGATCGATCGCCCGGCGGATGAGGGGGAGAGAGGTCGCATCGCGGGCCGGGTCGAAGGGACCGTCGCCGTCGCTCGCTTGCTTGCCATAGAGGGACGGGTGAACATTGGTCGCCGAACCGGAAACCAGCACACCATCGACCCGGTCGAGGATGGCGTCGGTCTCGTTGCCCTCTTCGAAAGCCGGAATGATGAAGGTCATCACATCCGCCACTTTCAGCGCCGCCTGGACATACTGGTTCGGCGAGGCATGCCAGATCGCTCCATCCAGCGTGCGGATATCGGCGGGCAGGGCGACGATCGGTTTCGGCATCAGGCTCTCCAACGAGGCTTATCGCGTCTTTCTTCGTTGTGCCGCGGCACCGCGCTTCAAGTCAAGATCGAGGCCCGCTTCGGGGCAAGGCGCTGCCCAAAGAATGAGCATTGGCGCTTGAAATATCTTGTGAATCCAGTTTGGGCAGGACGCTACGAAAGTCTAAGGACAAAAGACGTTCCCGCATTAAGGAATATTAGCTCCGGCGCTTGCAACCCATAGGCCAAAATGTTTACCTCGCGGCAGGATCGGGGGAGTGGAACGGATAATTCCTACTAATCCTTACGGTTTGTCTTACTGGGAGGTATTTCATGGATCGTCGTTCATTCTTTAAAAAGGCTGCCGTCACCGGCGCCGGCGCAGCTGCCGCGACAGTTCTCGCCGCACCGGCCATCGCGCAGTCGAACCCGAAAATCACCTGGCGTCTGACGTCTTCATTCCCGAAGTCGCTGGACACCATCTATGGCGGCGCGGAAGACATCGCCAAGCATGTCGCCGCAGCAACCGACGGCAATTTCACCATTCAGCCGTTTGCCGCCGCTGAAATCGTGCCGGCCATGCAGGCAGCGGACGCCGTCAGCAATGCGACAGTCGAAATGTGCCACACCTGCTCCTACTACTATGTAGGCAAGGACCCGACATTCGCGATCGGCACCGCTATCCCCTTCGGCCTCAATGCCCGCCTGACGAACTCGTGGTTCTACGAAGGCAACGGCAACAAGCTGATGAACGAATTCTACGCCAAGCACGGTCTCTACGGCATGATCGCCGGCAATACCGGCGCGCAGATGGGCGGCTGGTTCCGCAAGGAAATCAACACGGTCGACGACTTCAAGGGCGTCAAGATGCGCATCGCCGGCATTGCCGGCAAGGTGCTGGAAAAGCTCGGTGCGGTGCCGCAGCAGATCGCCGGCGGCGACATCTATCCGGCGCTGGAAAAGGGCACCATCGACGCTGCGGAATGGGTCGGCCCCTATGACGATCACAAGCTCGGCTTCTACAAGGTCGCCAAGTACTACTACTATCCGGCCTTCTGGGAAGGCGGCCCGGTCATCCACGCGCTGATCAACCTCGACAAGTGGAATGCCCTGCCGAAGGCTTACCAGGCCGCTCTCACCGATGCCTGCGCCTTCGCCAATACCAGCATGATGGCGAAATACGACGCGAAGAACCCGACGGCGATCAAGCAGATCGTCTCGCAGGGCACCACCCTTCGCCCGTTCAGCCAGGAAATCCTCGAAGCCTGCTACAAGGCATCCCTCGAGGTCTACAAGGACATCTCGGCTTCGAACGAGACGTTCAAGAAGATCTACGAAGACCAGGTCGCCTTCAAGAAGGAAGGTTACCTCTGGATGCAGCTGTCGGAATACACGTTCGATACGTTCATGATGATCCAGCAGCGCAGCGGCAAGCTCTGATCCCAGATCAGGCCAGTCTCATTTCAGGAACCCCGGATCGAAAGGTCCGGGGTTTTTGTTGGGCCGATGCCGGGGGGAAGCGTCAAGCCGAGGAGGTGGAGCTCGAAGGGCGGTTCGTGAAGCGGCTGAAGATTTCCTGGGAGGGAAAAGCCAGGATGTTTTCGTAGGTCCGCGCCTCGGGGCGGTCGAACCGTTTGAGAACCGGCGCGCCGCCATGGCGGAAATTCCATTTCAGTTTTTCCAGCGTTGAAGCCGATGCAGGCGCATATTCCAGGTCGTAGAATTGATAGTCCGGCAGGCAGATGGAGAGCTTGCCTAACTCATCAGGCCCTGCCAGATGGCCATGAAACTTGAAGGACACGATAGGCCGGTTGACGGCGATGGTGGCACGAAGTCCTTTCAGAACCCGCAGCTTGAACCGCTCGACATCGACCTTGATGAAATCGACCCTGGTTATTCCGAGCTGGTTGACGAGTTTGTCGGCTTCAAACACCGGCACGTGCAGGATACGACTACGGCCCGATGGCGGGTCATCCTCCGCAAAGCCGCTGGCGCCCAGGTCACCCGCGAGGTTTTCGCGGAACGTCAGCGTGTCGTTGCAATCGCTGAGAGCCGCCTGGTGCAGCCGGATGTTATCGAGCCGGTTGGAGCGAATGTTGTCGGTCAACCGCCTGAAAACTTCGGGGTGCGGTTCGAAGCAATGGATCTCGGCGAAGTCTCGATTGAGGTGAATGGCGTAGTTGCCGATATTGGCGCCGATATCGAGCGCCACGGCGCCACGCTCGAAACGGCCATGGAGGAATTCCAGAAACCGTCCTTCAAAACAGCCCTCGACGAAGATAGCCTCGTCTATGCTTTGTGCGGGATCGAGTTTGAAGATGTACCCCCGGTCGGTGCGGTGAATGAAGACATACCTCTCTCTCGCAAGCCGTCTGCGCCGCAACGGCTCCACTATGGTCCGACCGATCGACCTTCGCACAACGTACATAGCATTCGGCAATACGTGGCTTATCTGCATGTCAGGCCCCGAGCGCTTCAGCTAAACCGGTTTGGGGACGAGCGACGTCGACGTCGTGCCGTCAGTCAAACTTTATAGGGTCGGCGGGCCGCTTAGTATGGCTACCAAAGTGTTAACTGCGCCGGGATATGGCGCCGGACCTCGATCCGCATACGACTATTGCGGTAGAGGTACAGCCAAAAGACAGGTTGGAAATGGAGGGGGTTCCGGGCTGGCCGAACGTCGCCGGGCTCCATCGCCGGGCAGAAACAGCGAAGGAGGACAGAGCGCCAACTCTGTCCTCCTTGAGATATGTCCCGATCAAGGGTGAACGGAGCCGCCCTTAGGGGTTGATCTTCGGTGGCTCGCCGAAGTTCGGCATGCCGGGCAGGCCCTGCTGTCCCGGCTGGGCCGGGGCGCCGTCCATCGGGGGCAGGCCGAAATTCGGCATCTGGTTGCCGCCGCCGTTGCCGAAGCCGGGGATCTCGATCTTGATCGTGTTGAGATCGACGTCCGGCGCCTTGTCCAGCCAGTAGGTGACGGACTCGGGCCAGAAGATCACGATGGCGACGAGAACCAGCTGCATGCAGAGCCACGGAATGGCGCCGAGATAGATATCCTTCGTCTTGACCGATTTCGGCGCGATCGAGCGCAGGTAGAAGAGCGCAAAGCCGAAGGGCGGGTGCATGAAGCTGGTCTGCATGTTGATGCACAGCAGCACGCCGAACCAGATCAGGTCGATGCCGAGAGCGCTCGCGACCGGCGCCAGCATCGGGATGACGATGAAGGCGATCTCGAAGAAATCGAGGAAGAAGGCGAGGAAGAAGATGAAGATGTTGACGAAGATCAGGAAGCCGAGCGCGCCGCCGGGAACGTGCGACAGGAGATGCTCGATCCACAGGCCGCCGTCCATGCCCTGGAAGACCAGGCTGAAGCAGGTGGCACCGACCAGGATAAAGACGACCATGGAGGTGATCGTCATCGTCGAATGCATGCCCTGACGCAGCAGGTCCCAGGTGAGGCGGCGGTGCATCGCGGCGATCGCCATGGCGCCGACGACGCCGAGCGCGCCTGCTTCCGTCGGGGTCGCGAGGCCCATGAAAATGGTGCCGAGCACCAGGAAGATCAGCACGATCGACGGGACCATGCCCCAGAGGACCTTCATGACCAGGGCCATGTTCATTTCGCCCCGCGCTTCCGGCGGCAGCGGCGGAACGTCCTTCGGCCGGAAGATCGACAGGCCGAGGATGAACAGCATGAAGATCGTCACCTGCAGGATCGAAGGTCCGATCGCGCCGAGATACATGTCGCCGACGGAACGGCCGAGCTGGTCGGCCAGCACGATCAGGACGAGCGAGGGCGGGATGACCTGGGTGATCGTGCCCGAGGCGGCGATGACGCCGGTCGCAAGCCGCGAATTGTAGCCGTATTTGAGCATGATCGGCAGCGAGATCACGCCCATGGTGATGACCGACGCGGCGACCGTGCCGGTGATCGCGCCGAGGATGGCGCCGACGACGATAACCGCATAGGCGAGGCCGCCGGGTACGGCGCCGAACAGCTTGCCGGTTCCTTCGAGCAGATCTTCGGCCAGGCCGCAGCGCTCGAGGATCGCTCCCATGAAGGTGAAGAAGGGAATGGCGAGCAACAGGTCGTTGGAGACGATGCCGAAAATGCGGAACGGCAGCGCCTGCATGAAGGCGAACTCGAAATGGCCGGTGGCGATGCCCAGAAGACCGAAGAAAAGGCCGACGGCCGAGAGCGAGAAGGCGACCGGGAAGCCGTAAAGCATGAAGATGATCATGCCGAGGAACATTGCCGGCGGCATTATACCGTATTGGAACATGAGCGGTTATCCCCCGAAAATGGTGTTATTGCAGCGGCTTTTCGTAGGTCGTATCGACCTGGAGGACGCCCAAAAGACCGGCGATACGCTTTACCAGTTCGGAAAACCCCTGCAGCGCCAGGAGGCTGAAACCTGCGACGATGATGAGTTTCACCGGCCAGCGGATAAGGCCGCCGGCGTTCGAGGACACTTCGCCCTGCGCATAGGAGAGGGCGAAGAACGGCCAGGCAAGCCAGGCGAGATAGATGCAGGCCGGAATGAGGAAGACGATCAGGCCGATCGTATCGATCCACAGGCGGGCGCGATCGGAAACGGCCCCGTAGATGAGATCGACGCGCACATGCTCGTTCAGCCTCAGGGTGTGGGAAGCCCCCAGAAGCACGATGAAGCCGAAGAGATACCACTGGATTTCAAGCCAGCCGTTCGAGCTGTAGTTGAAGAGGTAGCGGATGAGTGCATTGCCGGCGCTGATAAGGGTGCAGGCGAGAACGAGATAGCCGGAAAATTTGCCAATAATTTCGCTGAGGCGGTCGATGAGACCGCTGATCTTCAACAGTGCAGCCATGGTTTCCCCAATTCAACGGGTCTCTCTTATCCCGCCCGCCCTGGCATGGCGATGTAAACCAAGGTCTAATAAAATGAAAGTCCTAAAAGCCTGGGTTTTCGTCTACAAAAAGCAGGGATCGAAAGGCGTTGCGCAAACCGGGAAGAGGTTGCGCCTCTGCCGAAGGTTGCGTGGTCGAAATTTTAGCTATCCTGTTGTCAATTTATTCAGCAAGCTATCAAGAACCCCCCAATGAAAGGGGGGCTTCGGCCCGCGGACAAGCAAATTTTAAAGGGTTTCCCGCAGTGTCGACCGGAAGACAAGGGATGAACCCGATGAAAGAGACAGAAGCGAAGACGCTGTCGACGGATGTGTATCTGTCGTTCGTCACGTCGCTATTTGGAAATCGCGGCACACTATGGACCGGCGTGGTTGTTCACGTCCTGTGGTGCCTGCTCGTTTTCCATTATAGCGGTGCGCAATTCTATCTCCTGTTCGCCGGCGGCTTCGCGGCGGTCTTTGCCTATCGCATGTACTGGTTCCAGCGGTTCGACAAGGTCGACAAGGGGGCGCTCACCTATGACGGCATCGCCGCCTGGGAGCAGCAATATGTGATCGGCGCGTTCCTCGCAGCCTTCCTGCTCGGCATCGCCAGCGGCTACGCTCTGCTCGTGCTCGAAAACCCGTTCGTCGGCTTCACCTGCATCGCCATGACGCTCGGCTCGATGATGTCGATCGTCGGCCGCAATTACGGCTCGCGCATCGCCGTCGATCTCCAGACGCTCGGCTGCTGCGGCCCGATCCTGATCGCCTGCCTGTTCACCGAGGATCTGCATCTGGCGCTGATGTCGCTGCTGCTCATCCCCTTCGGCCTGACCACGAGGTCGATGGCCAACGGCGTGCGCGAATTCCTTTATGAAAACGTCATCGCGTCGCGGAAGATGGCGATCATTGCCGGCCGCTTCGATATCGCCTTGAAGACTATTTCGCACGGCCTGGTGATGCTCGACGGCGAAGGCAAGATCCAGGTGATCAACCGCCGTGCCCGCGATCTGCTCGGCCTCGACAAGAAGAGCGATCTCAAGGACCGCGATTTCGCCGCCGTGCTCTGCGAGGACGCGGAGAATGCGCCCGAGACCATCCTGCGCCAGCTTTCCAAACTGGCCGACGGCTCGCTCGAACGCGCGCTCTTCAAGTTCAAGGACGACCGCCATCTCGAATTCTCGGTCAGCCCGCGCACCGACGGCGGTGTCGTGCTGATCTTCGAAGACGTCACCGCCCGTCTCGCAGCCGAGGAAAAGGTGCTGCACATGGTTCGGTTCGACGCCTTGACCGGCCTGCCGAACCGCGGCCACTTCGCGGATCTTGCGACCAGGAAGCTGAAGCGGCGGGGCGAAGCCCTGGCGGCGCTCGCGATGTTCGACGTGGACGGGTTCAAGCATGTCAACGACCTGCGCGGCCATGTGGTCGGCGACCGGCTGCTTGCGGCGATCTCGGCAAGGCTTTCGGCGCTGAAGACCGACGGCCTGCTGGCGGGCCGTCTGGTCGGCGACGAATTCGTCGTGCTTTTGACCGGCGGCGACGACAGTTGCGAGCTGGAGCGTCAGGTCCGCCGCATCCATGCCGAGATCCAGGGCGACTATTACGTCGACGGGCTTCGCCTTCCCGTTTCGATGAACAGCGGCTGCGTCATCCTGCCGTCGCAGGACTTCGACATGGAAAACTGGCAGATCAAGGCGGACCTTGCCCTCAACCATGCGAAATCCACCGGCAACGGCACGCTGACGGTGTTCCTTTCGGAAATGGACGCCCAGTATATCGACGAGCAGAAGCTCCGCGTCGACCTTCGCCAGGCGATCGAGAACCATGGCCTGCATGTCGTCTACCAGCCGATGTATCGCCCCGACGGTTCCGGCATCGAATGCAGCGAGGCGCTCGTGCGCTGGCGCCATCCGGAGCGCGGCATGGTGGGGCCGAACGTCTTCATCCCCATGGCCGAGGACATGGGGCTCGTCTCGCATATCACCCATCTGGTGCTCGACCAGGCCTGCCGCGACTGCGCGACCTGGCCGGAGCCGATGGCAGTTTCCATCAACCTCTCGATCCAGGACCTGCGCAACGACGATATCGTCGGTTATGTTGCGGACGTGCTGAAGCGCTATTCGCTTGACCCGTCGCGGCTGCATCTCGAGGTTACCGAAAGCTGCTTCATGGACGAGCCGGTGGCGGTCAGCGCCATTCTTAACCAGTTCCGCGTGACCGGGGTGACGATCGCGATCGACGATTTTGGCACCGGCTTCTCGAGCCTCAGCTATCTGGATTCCCTGCCGCTCGACGTGGTCAAGATCGACCGGGCGTTCATCCGCAACATCGCCGAGGACCAGCGCAAGCTGAAGCTCCTGCGCGGCATCGTGCATCTGTCCCGCGAACTCGGCCTCAAGATCGTCGTCGAAGGCGTGGAGACCAAGGAACAGCTCGCGCTGATCAACCGCCATCGGTTCTCGGATCTGGTCCAGGGTTACGTGTTCTCGATGCCGGTCGCTTCCGAAAAAATCATCGAACTGGCGGCCGAGGCTGCTCCCGCGGCCAAGCTCTCCTCGATCCGGCGTGGTGCCAAAAATGCACAGGCCTCGCCTCTTCGGGCCGCAGCGCGCTAAATCCCGCCTGAAATCAGAACAGTGTTAACGGTTTGATACGCTCGCGAGCGGTCTTTAACCGTTTGTTAACCATAATGTTTAGAATTTTATTCAATTTGCGGTCCTTTCATTGCGGGCTATGGGTCTTTTAGGGTTAATCCATGGTTAAAGCACATGGAACAGACCCAAATGCCCCTAGGCCAAACCTTTTCTGACGGAAACTTTTCAGCCAAGCTTCTCTCCACACTCGACCATGTCGAATACCGGCGGATCGAAAGCAACGAAGATTTCGAGGATATCGCCAGGCTGCGATACAGGGCCTACAAGACTCATAACGTGCTGCCGGTCGCGGCGACCAAGCTCATCGACGAGATCGATTTCGATAAAAATGCGCATGTCTTCGGCGTCTATTACGACGAGGAACTGGTCAGCACGATCCGCCTCCACCACGTCACGCCGGAGCACAGGGTCTGCCAGTCGATCAGCATTTTCCCCGAGGCGGTGAACGGCCTCCTGGACGCCGGAATGACGCTGATCGACTCGGCCCGTTTTGCGATCGCCCCGGAATATGCCAGTGAACTTTCGGCCATGCCCTACCTGACGGTGCGGCTGACGCCTGTCGCGGCGATCTATTTCGACGCGGACCGTGTGCTGCAGCCGATCCGTCCGGCGCATGCGGCATTTTATCGCCGGTTCTTCTATGCCCAGCCGGTGGTGCCGCCCCGGCGGATCCCGCAATACGATTTCGATCTGATGCTGCTCGCATCGCAGACCCGCGAATTGCGCTCCAAGATGATGAAGCGCTTCCCGGCGTTTCAGTCGGAGGCCTATGAACGCCGCCTGCTGTTTGCGCGCTCCTCCAATTTCGACACCGCGCCGCTCACCATCCTG
Organism: Neorhizobium vignae; assembly: GCF_000732195.1. Classification (GTDB taxonomy): domain Bacteria; phylum Pseudomonadota; class Alphaproteobacteria; order Rhizobiales; family Rhizobiaceae; genus Neorhizobium; species Neorhizobium vignae. The sequence continues at coordinate 633,028 of NZ_JNNU01000002.1, read as the reverse complement.
CCGACGGCCCGCATCGCCGGGCGGCCGAATTCCCCCGAAATGTCCTATCTGACCTGAAGCGCCGACGTTTCGGCGTACCGGAAGCCATTGTGGCGGCATTGCGCTTTCCCATGGCTTTGTGTAAGGCCTGAAGTGACCTCCATCGTGCCGAACAATGCATGATTCCGGATGTCGACAAGGGTTTTCCTGCAGGCGCCGACACTTCGATCGAGCGGGCGCGTGCGGCTGATGAAGGAGACGGGACTGATGGACAATCACCATAGCGGGCCGGTGGAAACGGGTGCTCCCATGGATTATGCGGAACACGACAGGACCTACAACGCCTTCCTCGCCGGTGCGAAATGGGGCACGATGGTCATCGTCGTCCTGATGATCGCCATGGCTGCCGGTTTCTTCGCTGGAGCGGGCTTCATCGGCAGCCTGCTCGTCTTCATCATTCTCAATATAGCCGGCGTTTTCCTGCTGCGTTGATCCGGTTCGGCCAATCCGGCCACCGGCTTTGAGGCAGGGCGGAATATTTCGCCCGCCTTGCGATATCGACTGGGAGGAGACAGTCTTTGCCGAAGATCGTATTTGTATGCCGTGAAGGTTCTGACGAACCGCGCGTCGCCGCTTCGCCCGAGAGCGTCAAGCGGCTTACAGGTCTAGGGCTCGCGGTCGTCATCGAGAGCGGTGCCGGCCTCGCCTCTGGTGTTCGCGATGCGGATTTCGAAGCCACCGGTGCCCGCATTGCCGGCGCCGGAGAGGTGGGGACGGCCGATATCATTCTAAGGGTCAACCGTCCGACGGCGGCGGAGATGGCGTCCTACAAGGCGGGCGCCGTGGTGTTCGCGGTCATGGACCCCTATGGCAATGAGGCGGCGCTTGCGGACATGGCGAAAGCCGGGCTCACCACCTTTGCCATGGAACTGATGCCGCGCATCACCCGCGCCCAGTCGATGGACGTGCTGTCCTCCCAGGCGAACCTTGCCGGATATCGCGCCGTCATCGACGCATCCCATGAATACGGCCGCGCCATGCCGATGATGATGACTGCCGCCGGCACCGTTCCCGCCGCAAAAGTCTTCGTCATGGGCGCCGGCGTCGCCGGCCTGCAGGCGATCGCCACGGCCCGCCGTCTCGGCGCCGTCGTGTCGGCCACCGACGTTCGCCCCGCCGCCAAGGAACAGGTCGCCTCGCTCGGCGCCAAGTTCATCGCGGTCGAGGACGAGGAATTCAAGGCGGCCGAAACCACCGCCGGTTACGCCAAGCCGATGTCGGCCGAATATCAGGCCAAGCAGGCGGCCCTGGTCGCCGAGCACATCGCCAAACAGGACATCGTCATCACCACCGCGCTGATCCCTGGCCGGCCTGCGCCGAAGCTGGTGTCGCGCGCCATGCTGGCGTCGATGAAGCCGGGTTCTGTGGCGGTAGACCTCGCGGTAGAGCGCGGCGGCAATATCGAAGGCTCGGAAAAGGGCAAGGTCGCCGATGTCGAGGGCGTGACGGTGATCGGCTATGCCAATGTCGCCGGCCGTATCGCTGCCTCCGCTTCGGCGCTTTATGCCCGCAACCTGTTCGCCTTCATCGAGACCATGGTCGACAAGACCACCAAGGAATTTGCGGTCAATACCGAGGACGAACTCGTCAAGGCGACCATGCTGACCCATGGCGGCCAGGTCGTGCATCCAAACTTCGCCGCGGCTGCAGCCGCGTTTGTCATCGAAACTCCGGCTGCTGCGCCAGTCGCAACGGTTGACCCGGTCGTGACCACGGCAGACGCCAAACCGGTGCGCGCTCGCAAAAAGCCTGCCGTCGCTGACGCCGAGAACGCCGGGGATGCCACAGCCGAGGAGAAGCTTTGATGGCCAGTGAAGCAATGGACAAGGCGCTGGAGCAGCTCGACCAGGCCGTCAGCGCCGTGATGACCGCAGCCGCCCAGGCGCCGGAAGTGGCGAGTGCGGCAACCGGCGGGGCGATCGATCCCTTTGTGTTTCGGTTGGCGATCTTCGTGCTGTCGATCTTCGTCGGCTATTACGTCGTCTGGTCGGTGACGCCGGCGCTGCATACGCCGCTGATGGCGGTTACCAACGCGATCTCCTCGGTCATCGTCGTCGGCGCGCTGCTTGCGGTCGGCGTCTCGGCGAGCGGGTTTGCGACCGGCTTCGGTTTCGTCGCGCTTGTGCTCGTCTCGGTGAACATCTTCGGCGGCTTCCTGGTGACCAGCCGGATGCTCGCCATGTACAAGAAAAAAGATCGCTGAGGGTTCGGATACCATGTCGCAGAGCCTCGCAGCTTTCCTCTATCTCGTGTCCGGCGTGCTGTTCATCATGGCGCTCCGGGGGCTTTCCCACCCGACGACCAGCCGCAAGGGCAATGTCTACGGCATGGTCGGCATGGGTATCGCCATCGTCACCACCCTGCTGCTCGCCACACCCACCTTCGGCGGCTTCATCCTGATCGTTCTGGCACTCAGCATCGGCGGCGGGGCAGGGGCCTATATCGCCCGCACCATTCCGATGACGGCGATGCCGCAGCTCGTCGCCGGCTTCCACTCGCTGGTCGGCTTTGCCGCCGTGATGGTGGCGGCGGCGGCACTTTATGCCCCCGATTCCTTCGGCATCGGCGCGATCGGCCATATCCATGGCCAGGCGCTGATCGAACTGGCGCTTGGTGCTGCGATCGGCGCGATTACCTTTACCGGCTCGGTTATCGCCTTCCTGAAGCTCGACGGGCGGATGTCCGGCAAGCCGATCATGCTGCCCTACCGGCACTTCATCAATATCGGCCTGCTGGTGCTGGTCGTCGTCTTCATCTTCGGCCTGGTGCAGACCGAGAGCCATTTCGACTTCTGGCTCGTCGTGGTGCTGGCGCTGGCGCTCGGCGTGCTGCTGATCGTGCCGATCGGCGGCGCCGACATGCCGGTTGTCGTGTCGATGCTGAATTCCTATTCCGGTTGGGCGGCCGCCGGCATCGGGTTTACGCTCGGCAATCTGGCGCTGATCATCACCGGCGCGCTGGTCGGCTCCTCGGGTGCGATCCTCTCCTACATCATGTGCAAGGGCATGAACCGCTCCTTCATCTCGGTCATCCTGGGCGGCTTCGGCGGCGAGACGGCGTCTGCCGCCGGCGACGACGGCGTGCAGCGGACGGTGAAGCAGGGCTCGGCTGACGACGCGGCCTTCCTGATGCAGAACGCCGAGAAGGTGATCATCGTGCCGGGTTATGGCATGGCTGTCGCTCAGGCCCAGCATGCGCTGCGAGAACTCGCCGATACGCTGAAAAGCCACGGCGTCGAGGTCAAGTACGCGATCCATCCGGTCGCCGGCCGCATGCCTGGCCACATGAACGTGCTGCTTGCCGAAGCCAACGTCCCCTATGACGAGGTCTTCGAGCTGGAAGACATCAATGCGGAGTTTGCGCAAGCCGACGTCGCCTATGTCATCGGCGCCAATGACGTCACCAATCCGGCGGCCCGCGACGACAAGACCTCGCCGATCTACGGCATGCCGATCCTCGACGTCGACAAGGCCAAGACCTGCCTGTTCGTCAAGCGCTCGCTCGGCTCGGGCTATGCCGGCATCGACAACACGCTGTTCTACAAGGATGGTACGATGATGCTGCTCGGCGACGCCAAGAAGATGACCGAGGACATCGTCAAGGCGATGAAGCATTGAGTGCTTAGCGGATAGTGAGCAGTGAATAGAAGCCCGGCAATGCCGGGCTTTTTTGTGAAGACGCTTCGTGCGAGATTGGAAGGGAGCAGGAGGCCAGAATGGTGAAGATTGCCGATCAGACACGCGCAGCCGAAGAGCTTTCTCAGCGGGAATCGCAGCAGCCTCTCTCCCAGGTTTCCCGTGAAGAGGTTTTCACGCGATTGGAAAAATTCCGTGGCCGGCTTCCTGACGATTTTGTCTTCGACCGGGATGATGCGAATTGCCGGTAATTTTTCGAGCATGACCATCCCCACCAGTCACCCTTTCGATTTCGATCCCACCTATGGCATGGGGCTGAAAGAGCTTCAGGCCGTGGTGCCGCCTCCGGCGCCGCAGGGTTTCTATACGTTCTGGAAGGACCGCTACCGGCGGGCGATGACCGTCGATCCGGAGCCGGGCCTGCGCAAGAGCGGGCTCGACCATCCGAAATGGCATGTCTTCGACATTGCCTATATGTCCACCGGCCGGTTTCCGATCGGCGGCTGGCTTCTTTTGCCGCGGGAGGGGAAGATCAGGCGCGGGCTCGTCGTCGGCCATGGATATGGCGGGCGCGATGCGCCGGATCTCGATATTCCGGTCGAAGAAAGCGCCGTCCTGTTTCCCTGCTTCCGCGGCATGTCCCGCAGCAGCCGCCCGCCGATCTCGCCGGACTCCCATTGGCATGTTCTGCACGATATCGACAAGCCGGACCGCTACATCATCGGAGGTTGCGTCGACGACCTGTGGGTCGCGGTCAGCATGCTGATTGCCCTCTATCCCTGGCTGTCCGGCCATATCGGCTACAGCGGCATCAGCTTCGGCGGCGGCATCGGCGGGCTTGCCATCCCCTTCGACAGCCGGATCGACCGCGGGCATCTGTCGCTGCCGACCTTCGGGCACCAGGAATTGCGGCTGAAGCTGAAAAGCATCGGCAGCGCTGCCTCCGTCCAGGCCTATCAGGCGAAATACGGCAATGCGTTGAAGACGCTGCGCCTTCATGATTCGGCGGTGGCGGCGAGCCGCATCACGGTGCCGATGTTGACGAGCGTCGCGCTGTTCGATCCCGCGGTTGCGCCGCCCTGCCAGTTCGCCGTCGCCAACGCAATTCCGAAATCAAAATTTAATGAAATCTTCATCCTGGACGCCGGACATTTCGATTATCCTGGTAGCGTGTTGCAAGAGGCGGCCCTTCGCGAGAGGGTCGGACAGTTTTTCAAGGTGTCATGAACCGCGAATATCTGCGCTGGTACAGCCAGCGGCTCCATCGAGACATGGAACTCCTGGTGTTCGGCCATGCCGGCGCCAAGGTGCTGATGTTCCCGACCCGCGAGGGGCGTTTCTGGGAATATGAAGAGCTTGGCATCGTCGGAAGCCTCGCCGACAAGGTCCGCGCCGGCCAGCTGCAGCTCTATTGCGTCGACGGACTGGCGGCCGAGACCTTTTACGACGCAAACCAGCATCCCTCGGTGCGGATCCGCAGGCACGCGGCATTCGAGGATTATATCCTCAACGAGGTCCTGCCGCTGATGGCTAGCCGAAACGGACATGACTGCACGATCGTGCAGGGCTGCAGCCTCGGTGCCTTCCAGGCGGCCAGCATCGCCTTTCGCCATCCGCATTTGTTCCGCAAGCTCGTCGCGTTTTCGGGACGTTATGATCTGACGCTAAAGGTCGAAGCGTTCGGCGACCTGCTCGACGGATACTACGACGATACCGTCTATTTCCACACCCCGTCGCATTTCCTGCCCGGGATCAGCAGCGGATGGCAGCTCGAAAGGCTGCGGCAGGTGGAGATCGTGCTGACGATCGGCGATGCCGACCCGTTCCTCGATAACAACCAGCATCTCAGCCAGGTTCTCTCCGAAAAGGGTGTCGGGCATCGCATGCATGTCTGGAACGGCCGCGCGCACCGGGCCGGTGCCTGGCGCAAGATGGCGGCGCTTTATATCTGAGGCAGAGCGAAAATCAGCTCGGCCGACAGGCGGGATATCAGGTGCTGGCGCGGGTGCGGGCTGCGCCGTCCTGGGCCGGCTTGTAGTTCGGGTCGAGACGCATGGCGTGCGAATAGGACTTGTAGGCGCGCGCCTTGTCACCGCGGCGCTCATAGACCAGTGCCTGATTCGCCCAGGATTCGGCGAGCTTGTCGTTGAGCTCGATCGCGCGGTTGAAGTCGGCAAACGCGTTGTCGTCGTCGTTCAAGGCGACATAGGAAATGCCGCGGCCGTTATAGGGCTCCGGCGAATTCGCCGACAGCGAGATGGCTTTCGAGAAATCGTCGATCGCCTGGGCGTGCTGGCCGCGCAGCTGGTAGATCAGGCCGCGATTGTGCCAGGCGCGGCCGTCGGTGGTTTCCAGCTGGATCGCCTTGTTGAAGTCGTTGAAGGCTTCGTTGGTACGGCCGGCCTGGCGATAGATATTGCCGCGGCCGATATAGGCGACGTCGTAGTTCGGGTTGATCTGCAGCGAGCGGTTATAGTCGTTGGCCGCTTCGACGGGCTTGCCCATGTTGCGGTAGACCAGGGCGCGGTTGGCATAGGCCTGGTAGAACTGCGGATTGAGCTGTATGGCGCGGTTGAAATCCTCCAGCGCCTTCGAAAACTCGCCGGCGCGTCCGTAGGCGGTACCACGGACGTTGTAGGCTTCCGGATCCTGCGGGCTGGAACTGATGACGGAAGAGAGCGAGGCGATGTTCTCTTGGGACCCCTGGGCGCGATCGACGGTGATCATGTCGGTCGAGGTCGTGGTCGAGCAGCCGGCGAGCGCCAGAAGGGCGATCAGTGCGGCAGGTAACGCTGTTTTGCGACGGACGGGAGAAACATGGTTCAAGAGGCCGGAAATTTCGGTTCCACGATAGAGAACGGTGTTTTTGGCGGCCATCAGGCGCATTTCCTCATGTCGGGGCAAAGGCATTGGAAGTCTCGGACCAAATCAAAAGAGCGGCGGCGCCCATGTCGCCACCGCCCTGAGAGCACATGAAAACGTCCAAAAAACGGCCGATCAACGAGCCGGGCGTGCTGGAACCGTACGAGCCGGAGCTGCAATCAGGCCTTCGCGCTGCATGCGCTTGCGGGCCAGCTTGCGAACGCGACGAACAGCCTCTGCCTTTTCACGGGCACGCTTCTGCGACGGCTTCTCGTAATAATCGCGCATCTTCATTTCACGGAAAATGCCTTCGCGCTGCATCTTCTTCTTGAGAGCGCGGAGCGCCTGGTCGACGTTGTTGTCGCGGACTAGTACCTGCACGTGAATCCCGTTCCTTTGGTTTGTTGCTCGCCTGGATCGGTACGATTCGAGGCGAAAGAATAACGTCCGCCCGGCCTGGAGCCGTGCGATTGATGAGGGCAAATAGCAGAAGAGATGTGCAAAGTCCAGACGCATTAAGGTTGATTGCGCCAATTCGGCCGCCTTTTGCGGGGCTGCATGAATGGGAAGAGCCTGTCGCGGCCGATGATCCGAATGCCACCCAGCCGGAGGCGACTGATCCGGTGGTTGTCCGGGCCGGTTTCGCAAGATCTCGGCCGGGCGCCGCAGCCTCCGGCACTTCGGTTGGATATCCTCCAATCGGTGGACGATCTTGCCCGTGTCGATGGAGAAGGCGAATGCGTCGCAATAGAGCCATTGCGACGCATATTGATTTGCGATGGGTATGGCACTACCCAAATGCCGGCCCTGCGATTAGGGCTGACGATCCGAGGAGTTCGAGGCCAGATGCGCAGATATTCGGTTTTCGCCGTGGCCCGCGAGGCGATGCGTGCCCACAAGGGCTGGGAAGCGCAATGGACCTCGCCGGAGCCACGCAGCGCATACGACGTGATCATCGTCGGCGCCGGCGGGCATGGCCTGGGCGCTGCCTATTACCTGGCCAAGGAACACGGCATCACCAATGTCGCGGTGATCGAAAAGGGCTGGCTCGGCGGCGGCAATACCGGCCGCAACACGACGATCATCCGCTCCAACTATCTCTATGAAGAGAGCATGGACATCTACGAGCATTCGCTGAAGCTCTGGGAGGGGCTGAGCCAGGATCTCAACTACAATGTCATGTATTCGCCGCGCGGCGTGATGATGCTGTCGCACAACACCCACGACATGCAGAGCTTCAAGCGGCATATCAATGCGAACCGGCTCTACGGCATCGACAACGAATGGCTGACGCCGGAACAGGCCAAGGCCTATGTGCCGCCGCTCGATATTGCCAAGACGGCGCGTTACCCGATCAACGGCGCCGCGCTGCAGCGGCGCGGCGGCACGGCCCGCCACGATGCGGTCGCCTGGGGTTATGCGCGCGCGGCTTCGGATCGCGGCGTTCACATCATCCAGAATTGCGAAGTGACCGGCATCCGTCGCGGCCCGAACGGCCAGGTCCTGGGCGTCGAGACGAGCAAGGGCTTTATCGGGGCGAAGAAGATCGGCGTCTCGGCCGCCGGGCATTCCTCCGTCGTGATGGAGATGGCGGGCGTCAGGGTGCCGCTCCATTCAACTCCGCTGCAGGCGCTGGTCTCGGAGCCGCTGAAGCCGATCTTCCCCTGCGTCGTCATGTCGAACACGGTGCATGCCTATATCTCGCAGTCGGACAAGGGCGAACTCGTCATCGGCGCGGGCACCGACCAGTACAATTCCTATTCCCAGACGGGCGGGCTGCAGATCATCACCCACACGCTCGACGCCATCTGCGAGCTGTTCCCGATCTTCCGGCGGGTGAAGATGATGCGCCAGTGGGGCGGCATTACCGACAACACGCCGGACCGTTCGCCGATCCAGGGCGTCACGCCGGTGCCGGGCCTGTTCGTCAATTGCGGCTGGGGCACCGGCGGCTTCAAGGCGACGCCGGGTTCGGCCAATCTCTTCGCGCATCTCATCGCCAAGGGCGAGCCACACCGGCTGGCGGCAGGGCTGACGCTCGACCGGTTCCGGACGGGACGGCTGATCGACGAGGCGGCGGCTGCCGCCGTCGCGCATTAATACAGGGACATCAAGATGCTGCTGATCCATTGCCCCTATTGCGAGGAAGACCGCTCGGAACTGGAATTCCGCTGGGCCGGCGAGGCGCATATTGCGCGGCCGGAGAACATCTCAGCGATTTCGGACGAGGAATTCGCGGAATATTTCTTCCTGCGCAACAACGAAAAAGGCCTCACCTATGAACGCTGGCGGCATATCCACGGCTGCGGCCGGTTTTTCAATGCGGCGCGCGACACGGTGAGCGACAGGTTCCTGACGACCTACAAGGCGGGAATGCCGAAGCAGCTGCTCCCCGAAACCGGGGCCTCCGAAAAGACCGTTGAGACCTATGAAGCGACCGAAGGAGACGCACGATGAGCGCTTCCTCCAATTCAGGCACCTTCCGCATCAAGGGTGCGGGCCGGTTGACGCCCGCCCGCACGGCGCGTTTCACCTTCGACGGCAAGAGTTATACGGCGCTGGAAGGCGATACGGTTGCCTCGGCGCTCCTGGCGCATGGCGTGCATCTGCTTGGCCGCTCGTTCAAATATCATCGGCCGCGCGGCATCTTGTCTGCCGGTCCGGAAGAACCAAACGCGCTGATCGACGTATCGCGCGATGCGGCACGGCGTCAGCCGAACGTGCGGGCGACAGTGCAGGAAGTCTTCGACGGGGCGAAGATCGCCTCGCAGAACCGCTGGCCGTCGCTGAAGTTCGATGTCGGAGCGGTCAACAATCTGTTCTCGCCGTTCTTTGCGGCCGGCTTCTACTACAAGACCTTCATGTGGCCGCGCGAGGCCTGGGTGAAGATCTACGAACCCTTCATCCGACGGGCGGCCGGCCTCGGCGTCGCGCCGACGGAAGAGGATCCCGATCACTATGCCAACCGCTACGCCCATTGCGACGTGCTGATCGCCGGCGCCGGCGTTGCCGGTTTGACGGCGGCGCTTTCGGCGGCTGCGACGGGGCAAAGCGTTTTCCTGGTCGACGAACAGCCGGAAGTCGGCGGCGCGCTGCATTACGACGCGGCGACCACGATCGACGGGCAGAACGGTTACGACTGGGCGCAGGCGACGGCGGCAAAGCTGAAGGCCATGCCGAACGTGACGGTGCTGACCCGCACGACGGTGTTCGGTTATTACAATCATGGGTTCCTCGGCCTCGCGGAGCGGGTGACCGACCATGTCGCCAAGCCCGGCAAGGACCTGCCGCGCGAGCGGCTATGGCAGGTGCGGGCGAAAAAAGTGGTGCTGGCGACCGGTTCGATCGAGCGGCACATGGTGTTTGCCAATAACGACCGCCCGGGCATCATGCTGGCGTCTGCTGCACGCACCTTCCTCAACCATCACGGCGTCGCGGTCGGCAGACAGGTCGGCGTCTATACGGCGCATGATTCGGCCTACGAGGCCGCCTTCGACCTGAAGCGGGCGGGCGTCTCGATCGCGGCGATCGTCGATTGCCGTGCCGATCCCGGCGAGGCACTGCTGGCGGAAGCCCGTCGGCTCGGCATATCCGTGCTCAGCGGCCATTCGGTAACCGATACCGGCGGCCGGCTGCGGATTTCCTCGATGACCGTGGCGCGCAACGGCGGCGGCGATGCCCGCAGAATAGCTGTCGATGCGCTGATCGTTTCGGCCGGCTGGACGCCTTCTGTGCACCTGTTTTCGCAGTCGCGCGGAAAACTGCGGTTCGACGACGTCAACCAGCGTTTCCTGCCGAATATCTATGCGCAGGATTGCGTTTCCGTCGGCTCCTGCAACGGCACGGACGATCTGGCCGAACTGATCGACGAGGCGATTGCGGCAGGCGGCGGTTCGGTCGGGCTGTCCGGAGAGAACCGGTTCGAATGGACGGGCGGCATGATCGGTGCGGCGGAAGGCGCGGGGCCGGATACGACGGTAAAAGCCTTTGTCGATTTCCAGCATGACGTGACCGCCAAGGACATCCGCCTTGCGGTGCGCGAAGGCATGCATTCGATCGAGCATATCAAGCGCTTTACCACCAACGGTATGGCGTCGGACCAGGGCAAGCTTTCCAACATGCACGGCCTCGCCATCGCCGCCGAAATGCTCGACCGGCCGATCCCGCAGGTGGGGCTGACGACATTCCGGGCGCCCTATACGCCGGTTACCTACGGCACGCTGGTCGGCCATTCGCGCGGAGAACTCTTCGATCCGGCGCGCAAGACGCCGATGCACGCGCTCGAAACTGCCGAGGGCGCCGAGTTCGAGGATGTCGGCAACTGGAAGCGCGCCTGGTATTACCCGAAGCGCGGCGAGGACATGCTGGCCGCCGTCAACCGTGAGTGCCGGACGGTGCGCGAAGTGGCGGGCGTGTTCAACGGTTCGACGCTCGGCAAGATCGAGGTGGTCGGTCCCGATGCGGCGCAGTTCCTCAATCTCCTCTATACGAATGCCTGGGACAACCTGAAGCCCGGCAAGAGCCGCTACGGGATCATGACCCGCGAGGATGGTTTCGTTTATGACGACGGCGTCGTCGGCCGGCTTGCCGAAGACCGCTTCCATGTGACGACCACGACCGGCGGCGCGCCGCGCGTGCTGCATCACATGGAAGACTATCTGCAGACGGAATTTCCGCATCTTCGGGTATGGCTGACCTCGACCACCGAGCAATGGGCCGTCATCGCCGTGCAGGGGCCGAAGGCGCGGGAGATCATCCAGCCCTTCGTCGAGGGCGTCGATATTTCCAACGAGGCGTTTCCGCATATGAGCGTGGCGGAATGCAGCGTGATGGGCGTGCCGGCGCGACTCTTCCGCGTCTCGTTCACCGGCGAACTGGGTTACGAAATCAACGTGCCCGCCGACTACGGCCCGGCCGTCTGGAAGGCAATCTGGGAGCGAGCCGAGCCGATGGGCGCCTGCCTCTACGGCACCGAGACCATGCACGTGCTGCGCGCCGAAAAAGGCTATATCATCGTCGGACAGGATACGGACGGCACGGTGACGCCGCACGATGCGGGGCTTGGCTGGGCGGTGTCTTCCAAGAAGCCGGATTTCGTCGGTATTCGCGGGCTGAAGCGGCCGGACCTGGTGCGCGAGGGGCGCAAGCAGCTCGTCGGGCTGTTGACCAAGGACCCGTCGCTGGTGCTGGAGGAGGGCGGCCAGATCGTCGCCGATCCCAACCAGGCCAAGCCGATGACCATGCTCGGCCATGTGACCTCCGCCTACTGGTCGGAGAATTGCGGTCGCTCGATCGCGCTGGCGCTGGTCGCCGGCGGAAGGGCGCGGATCGGCGAGACGCTCCATGTGCCGCTGAAAGACAGGACGATCGAAGTGGAAGTGACCGACATGGTGTTCTTCGACAAGGATGGAGGCCGCATCCATGGCTGATCTGGCAAACCGCACTTCGCCTCTTTCCGGCTTCCACGGCGGTTCGTCGACCGTCCGTCTCGAAGCCGCACCGCCCGCCGAGCGCATTTCGCTGCGCGCCAGGGCCGAGGATGTCGCGGCGCTCTCTTCGGCGCTCGGCGTCGATCTGCCGGTCAGGCCGAAAGCCTCGGCATCCGCTCATGGCCGCTCGGCGCTGTGGCTCGGGCCGGACGAATGGCTGGTAATCGCGGAGGCGAACGGCGGGCTGATGCAGGCCGCGAAGAATTCCGGCGCGCTGCATTCGGCAACGGATGTTTCCCACCGCAACACGGCGATCCTGGTGTCTGGCCCTGGCGCTGCGGCGGCGATCAATGCCGGCTGCCCGCAGGATCTGTCGTTGAAGGTCTTCCCGGTCGGCGCCTGCTCGCGGACCATTCTGGGCAAGGTCGAGATCGTGCTGCTGCGGACCGTGGAGGACGCGTTCCGCGTGGAGGTCTGGCGGTCGTTTTCGGACTATGCTTTCGGCCTGTTGGCAGAAGGCGCGCAGGACGCGGCCGTCTAAGACAATAGCCTCACTTGACTTGCTCTTACAGAACCTCACTCTTCTCATGAGAATGGGGAGGATGTCATGGGACAATTCACACTGATGGCAATTGCCGTCGTTGCGGCGGTGATCGGCGGGGCGATTGCCGCAAAGCTTTCCGGAATCGAGATCTGGAAAGGTGCCCTGATCGGCGCCTGCGCGTCGGTCGCGGGAGCGATCGCCTTCTTGGTGCCGGGGATCGACCGGGGCCTCTCGATCCCGATCGCCGGATTGATCGGGGCCGGCATTTCCGGCGCGGGCTTCGGCCTGACGCCGACCCGCACCGCCTACATCACGATCGGCGCGGCGCTGTTGCCGCTCATCGGTTTCGTGCTGATGGAAATGGGAGCTTAGGCAGCGGGGATCACTCGCCGGGCTGGCGAGGTTTGTGCTTGCGGTCGAGATCCCACTCGTGCAGGCGCACGGCTATGTAGCCGATCAGGACGATGACTGCGGGCAAGACCACGGAGTAAAAAAACCAGAAATCCATCAGGCTAGTCTCCTGAGTGCTCGTCTTGCCAAGTAATGTAGTAGCACAGCGCTCAAAAGCCAACCGACGAGGCTGAAAATCATACGAGAACCGGACATAGTATTGAAAACTGCCAGATTGTAGACGTAGCCGGCAAGCGGTGTTGCAATCCCGACCGTGAAACAGGCCGTCGAGGCCCGATCCAGCGCGTTCGCCAGGAGCTTCGTCTGCTCGATCTCGGCGGGATTCAGGTCGCTCAAGCTTCCCAGCCCTTCCACCTTACCCAGCGGCCGTGGGGATCGATGCGGCCGAGTTCGCGGGTCTCGCCAGTCGGCCAGATCTGCAGACTGAGTGCTGCGCTGTCCGGATCGTCGTCCATTTCCATCTGCAGCCGGGCGAGTGGGGCATCTTCCGTCGCACGGCGGCCGGCTTCTGCGATGATTGTCTCGCCCACAGCGCGGGCGTCCGGCGGCAGGTATTGCCAGGCGATCGAATGGTAGACGACATGGACTGTGCCGGGCTCGAGTACCTTCAGCCGCTTGTCGCGCAGCCAGGCAAGCGCGTCGCCCTTTTCGACGAGAGCGGGGTGCTCTCTGGCGATCTGCAGCGCTGCTCGAGTGCGTTCCACCCGGTCCGCCTGGTCGGCCCAGATGTAGGACAGCAGTCGCAGGCTGTCTTGCGGGGAGTTCGGGTCGAGCGGGTTGAGGTCGCAGCCGGCGCGGTCCGTAATGGTGATCTCTACATCGGGCGGGGGCGGACCCTGCCAATCGGGCTTGAGTCGGCCAGCGAGGACGGATCGCCCCAGAGGAAACCGCCGAGATCGTAATGGTAGCGGTCCCAATTGAGATTGAGGCCCATGCTGGCGCCGAATTCCGACAGGATCAGCGGCTTGCCGAACAGATCGGTGACGGTGAGGAAGCCCGCGAGCAGGCTGCTCGACCGGCGCACCTCGTTGGTCTGCGGGGCGAAATTCAGGCGCTCGAGAATGAAGCCTTCATGGGTTTCGAAGGCCCTGGCGATCGCCATCCAAAGCACGTCGTCGTTCACATCGTTCGGCGGATAGGCTGCCTTCAGGCGATCGTCCTTGCCATCGATGACCAGCGCATGCAGGGCGCCGGCGAGGCGCGTCGGCACCAGGTCGCCGCGTGTGGCAGGATCTCCTTCCCAGCTCAAAATTCGCCTGCCCACTTCGGTCGATCGGTCGAGATGTTCGAGCATCAACTTGCCGAGCCGCGCCGTAAAAGGGGATCCGAGGATCTGGCCTCCGACAATCTGTTCCCGGAACGCCTGCCTGATTTCCTCTTCGGACGCCATGGCGGTTACACTCCTTCGGGCCGGTCTTTCGGATCGAACTGGATGATGGTGATCCAGATGGCGGTCAGCGCCGGTTTCCTCTCGTTCTCGATCTCGATCGAGATGTCGTAGGTGGTCATCAGCATGCCGGCGCCGCGGAAGCGGGTCTCGGCCAGCGTGAAATGGCCGCGGATGCGGCTGCCGCTTTTGACCGGCGACATGAAGCGGATACGGTCGAAACCGTAATTGATGCCCATCGTCTGTTCACGGATCCTCGGCACGCAGTCGAAGTTCATGGCAGACAGCAGCGACAGTGTCAGGAAACCGTGGGCGATGGTGCCGCCGAAGGGGCTTTCGGCAGCTGCCCTTTCCGGATCGACATGGATGAACTGGTGGTCGTGGGTGGCCTTGGCGAAGAGGTCGATCATCGGCTGATCCACCGTGAGCCAATCCGATACGCCGACTTCCGTGCCAACCAGACCCCCGACCTCGGTTAGCGAAATTTCACGCATGCGACCTCACTGATTTCTTCCCGAAAGCTGACGCAATTTCCGACGGAATACCGCTTGATACTTTCCCGGAACTGCTTTGATGGCTGGCGGACTTTACAGGGTTTGCCTTGGTTGGCGAGCGATTTTTGCGGTGCGTCAATCCTCGATGCAGAAACGGACCGAACGGGCGGGAAGCACCTGATTCCATAGCTCGCGGGAGGTAAAATGTTTCCATCCCCAGCCGGGAAGCGCGAAGCTTACCTGCTCGTGGCCGCGGTTGAAGAGAATGGCGATGCGGGTGTCTCTGTCGGTCTGCCGGTCGAGCGTCTTCAGCACCATGCCGAGCACCGGATTGCCGGGATTTTCCCAGTCGCCGATTTCCATGGGCTTTCCGGAGGCGGACAGCCATTCGACATCGCCGTTGCCGGTGAAGAAGGAGGTTTCCGAAAAGACCGCGAAGCGTTTTCGGAGCGCGGCGAGCATGGCGGTGTGTTCGATCAGCGTCTTGTCGATCTTGCTCCAGTCTAACCAGGTGATCGCATTGTCCTGGCAATAGGCGTTGTTGTTGCCGCGCTGGCTGCGCCCGGCTTCGTCGCCCATGGTCAGCATGACCGTGCCGCGGCTGGCAAACAGGGTGGAGAGCAAGGCCGCGACATCGCGGCGGCGATTCTCGTTGATGGCAGCATCGTTGGTCTCGCCTTCGATGCCGTTGTTCCAGGAAAAGTTTTCGCCGTGGCCGTCGCGGTTCTGTTCGCCGTTCGCCTCGTTGTGCTTATGCTCGTTGGAGACGAGGTCCATCAGCGTGAAGCCGTCATGGGCGGCGAGGAAGTTGACAGTGCGGCTGCGGCCGGATTTTTCGAAAATATCCGACGAGCCGGAGAGCCTTGTGGCGAGCGCGCCCGTCGTCCACTGGTCGCCACGCCAGTAGCGGCGCATGTCGTCGCGGGCGCGGTCGTTCCATTCGAGGAAGGGTTCCGGGAAATTGCCGAGCTGGTAACCCCCATGGCCGATATCCCAGGGCTCGGCGATCAGGATGCGGTCCTTCAGCGCCTCGTCGGAGATCATTGCCTTCAGCGTCTCTCCCTTGGCCTCGAAACCGCTTTCCGTGCGGCCGATGATCGGGGCGAGGTCGAAGCGGAAACCGTCTATGCCGGCATGGACGACGAAATGGCGGAGCGTGTCGATGATCAGCCGGCGGACATAAGGGTGGTCGCAGGCGACCGTGTTGCCGGTGCCGGTATCGTTGACCAGATGGCCGGGTTCGCCGTGGACATGGCGGTAATAGGAGCGGTTGTCGAGGCCGCGCATGGAGAGCGTCGCGCCAAAGCGGTCGCTCTCTCCGGTATGGTTGAAGACGAGGTCGAGGATGGTGCCGATGCCGGCCTGGTGCAGCGTTGCGACCGTCTCGCGCAGTTCCCTGATGCCGCCGGGGCAGAGGCGCGGATCGAGCGCCATGAAGGCGACCGGATTGTAGCCCCAGCCGTTGGTGAGGCAGAGCGGGGGAAGGTGGCGTTCGTCGATCCAAGCTGTGATCGGCATCAGCTCGATCGCATCGACGCCGATCTTCTTCAGGTGCGCGATGATCGAGGGATGGGCTAGGGCTGCGACCGTGCCCCGTTGTTTTTCCGGGATCGCCGGATGGAGCATAGTGAAGGGCTTGACCGCGACCTCGTAGACGAAGCCCCCCGGCGGCAGGATCGGACGGCCGATCTTGGCGAGCGGATCGCGCGTGACGACCGCCTTCGGCACCAGATCGGCGGTATCGACGCCGAACATCGAGAGCCGGGCGTCGTGGCGGAAGGGGCGGTCGAGCTCGCGGGCATAGGGATCGACGAGCAGTTTCGACGAATCGAACCAGGAGCCGTTGTCGGGATCGTAGGCGCCCCAGGCACGGTAGCCGTAACGGGCGCCGGCACCGAGCGCCGGCACCGAGATGCGATGAATGTCGTCGCGACCGCGCACCAGGCGGTGGCGGGCGGTTTCCCGTTTGCCCTCGGCATCGAAAAGGCAGAGTTCGATCCGCTCGGCATTGTGGGACCAGACGGCGAACTCGGCGCCGTCTGCTGTCAAGGTCACGCCGCCCTGGATCGTCGCTTTTGCCATAGGCTCACGTAATCACGGTAGGCTTGTCGCGGCCTGTCCTCCTGCGGAGGTCGGAAATCTGGTCGGCGACCGTGATGAGGTCGGCGAGCGCTTCCTGGGTGTCGATCGCGTGGCGGGACGCGTCCGGCTCGTAGCGCTCGACATAGACGCGGATCGTCGCGCCCGAAGTTCCGGTGCCGGAGAGGCGGAAGACGACGCGGGAGCCGCCTTCGAAGAGGATGCGGATGCCCTGGTTCTTGGAGACCGAGCCGTCGATCGGGTCGTGATAGGCGAAGTCGTCCGCGGTTGCGACTTTCAGAGCGCCGAAAGTCTGGCCGGGGAGGGTAGAGAGCTTTTCGCGCAGGGCTGTGATCAGGAGGTTGGCAGCGTCCGAATCGACCTCTTCGTAGTCGTGGCGGGAATAGTAGTTTCGGCCGTATTCGGCCCAGTGCGACTTGACGATCTCGGCGACGCTTTCGTTGCGGGCGGCCATGATGTTCAACCAGAAGAGCACCGCCCAGAGGCCGTCCTTCTCGCGCACGTGGTCGGAGCCGGTGCCGAAGCTTTCCTCGCCGCAGACGGTCGCCATGCCGGCGTCGAGCAGGTTGCCGAAGAATTTCCAGCCGGTCGGGGTTTCAAACATGCCGATGCCGAGCTTTTCGGCAACGCGGTCGGCGGCGGCACTGGTCGGCATCGAGCGGGCGATGCCGGCGATGCCGCGGGCGTAACCCGGCGCCACGGTGGCGTTGGCGGCGATGATCGCCAGGCTGTCGGAAGGGGTGACGAACATGCCCTTGCCGACGATCATGTTGCGGTCGCCGTCGCCGTCTGACGCGGCGCCGAAATGCGGTCCGCCGGGGCTCATCACGTCGTCATAGAGTTCCTTGGCGTGGACGAGGTTCGGGTCCGGGTGGTGGCCGCCGAAATCCGGCAGGGGAACCGCGTTGCGCACCGAGCCTTCCGGGGCGCCGAGGCGGTTTTCGAGGATCTGCCGCGCATAGGGGCCGGTGACGGCGCCCATCGAATCGATGACCACGTTGACGCCGCTGGCGATCAACGACCGGATCGACGGGAAGTCGAAGAGCTGTTCCATCAATTCGGCATAGTCGGCGACCGGATCGATCACCTCGACCGCCATGCCGGCGACGTCGAAGGTCCCGATCGCATCGAGATCGAGATCGGCGACCTCGGCGATCTTATAGGTATCGATGACCTTGGAACGGGCGAAGATCGCGTCGGTGATCTTTTCCGGGGCCGGTCCGCCATTGCCGATATTGTACTTGATGCCGAAATCCTCGGTCGGGCCGCCGGGATTGTGGCTGGCCGAGAGGATGATGCCGCCGAAGGCCTTGTACTTGCGGATGATGTTGGATGCGGCCGGCGTCGAAAGGATGCCGCCCTGACCGACCATGACCTTGCCGAAGCCGCTGGCGGCGGCCATCTTGATCGCCTTCTGGATGACTTCGCGGTTGTAGTAGCGGCCGTCGCCGCCGATCACCAGCGTCTGGCCTTCGAACCCCTCGAGGCTGTCGAAGATCGACTGGATGAAGTTCTCCGCGTAGTTTTCCTGCGCGAAGACCGGAACCTTCTTGCGCAGGCCGGAGGTGCCCGGCTTCTGATCCTGAAAGGGTGTCGTCGAAACGGTCTTGATCATGGTCATGATCCTTTTTTGGCAATGAGGGTCTTGTAGAGCTCGGCGTATAGCCCGGCACTCTTTTCCCAGGAGACGTCGGATTTCATGCCCTGCTTCTGCATCCCCGTCCAGACCTTCGGCTGATGGTAGAGGCCAACGGTGCGGCGAAGCGCCCGGCGCAGGTTGTCTGTGGTGACCGGCCCGAAGGAGACGCCCGTCGCGGCCTTGGAGGCGATTGCCGCGTGGCTGGCGTCGATGACGGTGTCGTTCAGGCCGCCGGTGCGGGCGACGACGGGAATGCAACCGTAGCGCAGGCCGTAGAGCTGAGTGAGGCCGCAGGGCTCGAAGCGGGAGGGGATGACGATCGCATCGCAGCCCGCCTGCATCAGGTGGGAAAGCGGCTCGTCATAGATGGAAAGAACGGCGACCTTGCCGGGATGGCGTTTTGCCGCGGCGTGGAAGGCGTTTTCGAGCGCCCGGTCGCCGGAGCCGAGCACCGCTAGCCGCCCGCCCATGCCTATGAGGTCATCAAGCGTTTCGGCCAGAAGGTCCATGCCCTTCTGCCAGGTGAGCCTCGAGATGACGCAAAAGAGCGGCCCGGCCTCGTGGTCGAGGCCGAAGCGTTCGGCGACCGCCCGCTTGTTCTCGGCGCGGGTCTTCAGCGTGGTGGCATTGTAGTGGGCCTTCACGGCGGGGTCGGTCGCCGGGTCCCAGATGTCGGCGTCGATGCCGTTGACGATGCCGTGGAGATCGCCCTGGCGGAGGGTCAGCAGGCCTTCCAGCCCCATGCCGAATTCGGGGGTGAGGATTTCCTCGGCATAGGAGGGGCTGACGGTGGAGATCGCCCAGCTCGTCTGCAGGCCGGCCTTCAGGAAACCGACGCCGCCGAAATATTCGACGCCCTCGATGCCGTAGGCATGGGCAGGAAGTTCGAGATAGGGGAAGATATCGGCGCCGTATTGGCCCTGGAAAGCGATGTTGTGGATGGTGATGAGGGTCGGCACTTCGGGTTCTGCGGAATAGCGCATATAGGCCGGTACCATCGCCGCCTGCCAGTCATGCACATGGACGACATCCGGTCGCCAGCCCTTTTCGCCGCCCGCCATCGCCCCTTGGGCGATCATGGCGCCGGCCTTGGAGAGGGCCGCGAAGCGCCGCCAGTTGTCAAAGTGGTCCTTGGATGCGGCGTCGACGTAGGGGCCGCCGGGCCGATCGAAAAAGGTCGGGGAATCGAGGATCAGGAGGTCGAGGCCCTGATACTCGACTTCGAGCACGTCGGCCCTGGCGCCGAGCAGGTTTTCGAAACTCAGACGGAGCTTGGCGTCCTTGACGACGCGCATCACCGCCGGATAACCGGGCATCAGCGTCTTGACCGAAACGCCATGCCCCTTCAGGGCAAGCGGCAGCGCGCCGGCCACATCGGCCAGCCCGCCGGTCTTCACGAGCGGATAGACTTCGGACGCGACCGAAAGCACTTGCATAAGACGTTACAGATCCAGTTTGTCGATCATTGCCTGGGTGATCAGGCAGATACCGGTTTCGGTGCGGCGGAAACGCTTCGCATCGAGTTCGGGATCTTCGCCGACCACCAGGCCTTCAGGAATGGTTACACCGTGATCGATGACGACATTACGAAGCTGCGCGCGTCGTCCGATCCTGACATTCGGCAGCACGACCGCGCCTTCGAGTCGGGAATAGGAATTGGCGCGCACCCCGGTAAACAGCAGGCTTCGATTGAGCGACGAGCCGGAAATGATGCAGTCGCCGGATACGACCGAGGAGGTCGCCGAACCACGGCGGTTTTCGTCGTCGTGGACGAATTTCGCCGGTGGGGTGATTTCCGCATAGGTCCAGATTGGCCAGGACTTGTCGTAGATATCCAATCCCGGAACGATTTCCGTCAGGTCGATATTGGCCTGCCAGTAGGCATCGACCGTGCCGGCGTCGCGCCAGTAGGGCTCACGCTCGAAATCGGAGCGGACGCAGCTATCGGCGAAACGATGGGCGACGGCTTTGCCGTGCTCGACGATATAGGGGATGATGTCTTTGCCGAAATCGCGGCTGGAGCCGGGGGTCTCCGCATCGCGCTTCAGGACGTCCATCAGGAACTTGGTGTGGAAGACGTAGATGCCCATCGAGGCGAGCGCGAAATCCGGATTGCCGGGAATGCCGGGCGGATCGGCGGGTTTTTCGACGAAGGCGATGATCTCGTCCTTCTCGTTGACATGCATGACGCCGAAACCGGTCGCTTCCATGCGCGGCACTTCCAGGCAGCCTACGGTGACCTGGGCGCCGCTGTCCACATGCTGCTGCAGCATGTATTCGTAGTCCATCTTGTAGACGTGGTCGCCGGCGAGGATGACCATGTATTCGGGCGCATAGGCTTCGATGATGTCGATGTTCTGGAAGACGGCGTCGGCGGTGCCTTCATACCATTGCGTCTCGGAGACACGCTGGGAGGCGGGCAGGATGTCGAAGCTCTCGTTGCGCTCGGGCCGGAAGAAGTTCCAGCCGCGCTGCATGTGGCGGATCAGCGAATGGGCCTTGTACTGCGTCGCCACCCCGATGCGGCGGATGCCGGAATTCAGCGCGTTCGACAGCGCGAAATCGATGATGCGCGCCTTGCCGCCGAAATAGACGGCAGGCTTGGCGCGGCGGTCGGTGAGTTCCTTCAGGCGACTGCCTCGGCCGCCGGCAAGCACATAGGCCATTGCATCGCGCGACAGGGGCTGAATTCTCTTTTCGTTCATCGTTTCCCTCCCAAGGTCCCTTATGCTTGTTCCAGTTCGAGCATGATCGTCGCCAGCGGCGGCAGCGTGACTTCGGCCTGAACGGTTCCTCCCGCGTTCACAGCCTGAACGCGACCGCCATTGCCTTTGCCGCTGCCGCCGTAGATCTCGGCGTCGGTATTCAAGATTTCCCGCCATCTGCCTTCGATTGGCAAGGGGATGCGGAAATTTTCACGGTAGACGGGCGTAAAATTGCTGATCACCGCCACCGGCTTTTCTCCCGGCGACATGCGCAGCCACGCATAGACGGAGTTTTCCGCGTCGTCGGCGATCAGCCACTGGAAACCTTCGCCCTCGCAGTCGCGGGCATGCAGCGCGGGCTTGGAGCGGTAACAGAAATTGAGATCGCGGACCAAACGGCGCATGCCCTCGTGCGGATGGTACTGGAGCAGGTTCCAGTCGAGCGAGCGGGCTTCGCTCCATTCGCTCCACTGGGCGAACTCCTGGCCCATGAACAGCAGTTTCTTGCCGGGATAACCCCACATGAAACCGTAATAGGCCCGCAGATTCGCGAATTTCTGCCAGTCGTCGCCGGCCATCTTGGCGATCAGCGAGCCTTTGCCATGCACTACTTCGTCGTGGGACAGCGGCAGGACGAAGTTTTCGGAATAGGCGTAGATGAGACCGAAGGTGAGTTCGTTGTGGTGATGTTTGCGGTGGATCGGCTCGCGTTGCAGGTAGCTCAGCGTGTCGTGCATCCAGCCCATGTTCCACTTGAAGCCGAAGCCGAGGCCCCCCTCGTGCACGGGATGCGAGACTTTCGGCCAGGAGGTCGATTCCTCGGCGATCGTCATCACGCCCGGATGGGCGCTATAGGAAAGCGAGTTCATCTTCTGCAGGAATCGCACCGCTTCGAGGTTCTCGCGCCCGCCATATTCGTTCGGCACCCATTCGCCCTCTTTGCGCGAATAGTCGAGATAGAGCATGGAGGCGACTGCATCGACCCGCAGGCCGTCGAGATGGAACTTCTCCGACCAGTAGAGTGCGTTGTTGACGAGGTAGGAAAGCACTTCGAGCCGGCCGAAATTGTAGATCGCGGTGTTCCAGTCCGGGTGGAAACCCTGGCGCGGATCGGCATGTTCGTAAAGTGCCGTACCGTCGAAGAAACGCAGGCCGTGGGCATCGGTCGGGAAATGCGCCGGCACCCAGTCGAGAATGACGCCGATGCCGACCTTGTGGCAGCCGTTGACGAAGCGGGCAAATCCTTCCGGCTCGCCGAAGCGGGCCGTCGGGGCGAAAAGCCCGGTCGTCTGGTAGCCCCAGGACGGATCGAAGGGATGTTCGGTGATCGGCAGGAATTCGATATGGGTGAAGCCCATGTCGGTGCAATAGGGTATCAGTTCCGAGGCAAGCTCGTCCCAGGAGAGGAAGGAGCCGTCCGGCTTTTTGCGCCAGGAGCCGGCATGCACTTCGTAGATCGAGATCGGCTGGCGGCGGTGGTCGGCCTTTTCCCAGAATTCGCGGTGGGCCGCGTCGTCCCATTTCTGGGAGAGTTCCGGCGCGGTGACCGAGGCGGTATCGGGGCGCAGTTCGGCCCGACGGGCGTAAGGGTCGGCTTTCAACGGCAGGACGGTGCCGTTCTTGCCGACGATTTCGAACTTGTAGGCGGCGCCCGGCCTGATGTCGGGGGCGAAGATTTCCCAGATGCCGGTATCGACGCGCAGGCGCATGACATGCCGCCGGCCGTCCCAGCCGTTGAAGTCGCCGACGACGGAAACGCGCTTGGCGTTCGGCGCCCAGACGGCGAAATGGAAACCTTCGACGCCCTCGTGTTTCAGGGCATGCGCGCCCATCTTGTCGAACAGGCGCAGATGCGAACCCTCGCGGACGAAATAGTCGTCCATCGGGCCGAGCACGGGGCCGAACGTATAGGGATCGGTGACGGCCCATTCGTCATCGCCGCGGCGGGCGCGGTAGCGGATGGGCTGCAGGTGGGTGGCGTTGACGAGGCCTTCGAAATATCCGGCTTCGTGTCGGCACGTCAGCTCGCCGAGTTCGGTGCCGTTCAGCGAAAGGGCGGTGACCGCTTCCGCTCCCGGTACGAAACAGCGGACCCTGAAACCGTCCCCGAGCTTGTGAAGCCCGAGGACGGCGAAGGGATTGGTATGCCTGCCTTCCAGAATCGCCTCGATCTCGGATAACGGTATTTCGCCAGGGGCTCTCCCGTCATCGACGCGCGGCGATTTTCTCATCAGGCTCTCCAGATTTCCGACGCATACTGACGAATAGTTCTGTCGGAGGAGAACCATCCCATCCGGGCGGTATTGCGAATTGTCTTAGAATACCAGGATTTAGGGTCGGACCAGATTTGGTCAACGTTGCGCTGGGCGTCCGCATAGGCGTCGAAATCGGCGGCGACCATGAACCAGTCGTGATTGTAGATGCCGTCGGTGAGGGCCGTGAAGCGGGAACGGTCGTCCGGCGAGAAAACGCCCGTGGCGATGGCGTTGAGCGCCTGGGCGAGTTCACGTGACTTCTCGATGATGGCGCGAGGCTGGTAGGTGTCGGAACGGACCTTGGCGACCTCGTCGGCGGTCATGCCGAAGATGACGATATTCTCCTCGCCGACATGATCGCGCATCTCGACATTGGCACCGTCGAGCGTGCCGATGGTCAGCGCGCCGTTCAGTGCGAACTTCATGTTGCCGGTGCCGGATGCTTCCATGCCGGCGGTCGAGATCTGCTCGGAAAGATCGGCGGCCGGAACGATGATTTCGGCGAGCGAGACGTTGTAGTTCGGCACGAAGACGACCTTGAGCAGGCCGCGGACGGCAGGGTCGTTGTTGATGACGCGCGCCACGTCATTGGCCAGCTTGATGATCAGCTTGGCGTTGTGATAGCTCGGCGCCGCCTTGCCCGCGAACAGTTTTACGCGCGGCACCCAGTCCATCTCAGGATGCGAGCGGATCTGGTCGTAGAGGGCGACGGCTTCGATGATGTTGAGCAGCTGGCGCTTGTATTCGTGGATGCGCTTGATCTGGATGTCGAACATCGCCGACGGATCGATGCGGATGCCCATGCGGCTGCCGACGAGGTTGGCGAGCTGCACCTTGTTGGCCCGCTTCACGGCGGCGAACTTCTCCTGGAAGGCCTTGTCGTCGGCATGGGCGTTGAGCCCCTGCAACGCATCCGTATTGTCGAGGAACTCGTCGCCGATCGCTTCCTGGATCAGCGAGGTGAGGCCCTGGTTGCATTGCATCAGCCAGCGGCGCGGGGTGATGCCGTTGGTCTTGTTGTTGATGCGGGCCGGATACATCGTGTGCAGGTCGGAGAACACCGTGACCTTCATCAGGTCCGTATGCAGGGCCGAGACGCCATTGACCGAATGGGAGCCGACAAAGGCAAGGTTACCCATGCGGACGCGACGGTCGCCGCTTTCGTCGATCAGCGAGATCGCGCGAATCTGGGTGTCGGAGAAGCTCTTCTGCTTGCGCGCCTCGATCAGGATCAGGGCGTTGATCGCATAGACGATCTGCATGTGGCGCGGCAGAAGGCGCTCGAACAGCGGGACCGGCCAGGTTTCCAGCGCTTCCGGCAGCAGCGTGTGGTTGGTGTAGGAGAAGGTCTGGCGGGTGACGGACCAGGCCTGCTCGAAATCCATGCCGTGAATGTCGGTCAGCAGCCGCATCAGCTCTGCGATCGACACGGCCGGGTGGGTGTCGTTGAGTTGGATCGCGACCTTTTCGTGCAGGTTCGTGAAGTCCGGATATTGCTGCAGGTGGCGGCGCAGGATGTCCTGAAGCGAGGCCGACGAGAAGAAGAACTCCTGGCGCAGGCGCAGTTCCTGGCCGGCCGGGTTGGCATCGGCCGGATAAAGGACGCGGGTCAGGCTTTCGGCCTTGTTGCTTTCGCGCAGCGCGCCGATATGGTCGCCGGCGTTGAAGGCGTCAAGCAGGATCGGGTCGATCGGCTGGGCCGACCAGAGGCGCAGGGTGTTGACGCGCTTTCCGCGCCAGCCGACCGCCGGCGTGTCATAGGCCATGGCGATGACGCGTTCGGCCGGCTTCCAGACGTAGCGCGGCGTCTCGTCGTAACCGCCGACGGTTTCGACCGTGCCGCCGTAACCGATCTCGTAGGAGCTCTCGCGGCGTTCGAATTCCCAGGGGTTGCCGTGGGCGAGCCAGCTTTCCGGAAGCTCGACCTGCCAGCCGTCGGCCATCTGCTGGCGGAACAGGCCGTGGACGTAGCGGATGCCGTAGCCGTAGGCCGGGATGTCGACGGTCGCCATGCTCTCCATGAAACAGGCAGCCAGACGGCCGAGACCGCCATTGCCGAGCGCGGCGTCGGGTTCGAGAACGGCGATCACGTCGATATCGACGCCGAGCGACGACAGCGCGTCGCGGATTTCCTGCATCAGGCCCATGTTGCTGACGGCATCGCGCATCAGGCGGCCGATCAGGAACTCGAGCGACAGGTAATAGACGCGCTTGCCGCCGGTCCGATAGACCTTGCGGGTCGATTCCATCCAGGTATCGATGATGCGGTCGCGCACCACCAGGATGGTGGCGGTCAGCCAGTCGTGCGGCTTGGCGACTTTCGCGTCCTTGCCGATACGGTAGGTCAGGCGCTCGATGATCTCTTCCGCCATGATCTCGGGACGGGAGCTGCGGGGGGCCGGTTGAGGAATTTCGACCGGAGAAGACGTGTTGTTCATATGTCGCCAACTTTCTGGGGAGCGGGAGGAAGGGCGTCCGATTCAGTCCATCTGGCAAGATGTATAAGGACAGTTTATGCACCGTTATGACACTGCGCAATGACCGATTTATCTTTGCGTGTATCGCTCGGACAAGACCAACGAAAAACGCCCCGCCGGTGAGGGCGGGGCGTCCTTGCGGCCTTTCCGGAAGGCCGGTTCAGTTGGTCAGGCGGGTGCCGGTCTGGGCAGCTTTGCGGGCGATCTCGCCGAAGCTTTCCACCAGCGTCGTCATGTTGGTCGGCTCGTAATAATATTCGGGGCCGCTGGAGCAGTAGTTGAGCAGCTTCTTGCCCCTGTCCGGCGCCATGAAGGCGATCGTGTAGATCTTGATGCCCTTTGCCATTTCCTCTTCCGTGAGCTGCTGCCCGTTCTTCAGCTTCAGCTTTGCGGCCTCCGTCAGGCCGTCGCTTTTCGCGTTCAGGCAGATGTCGCGAACTTTGGCGTCGATCGTCGAGTTCCAGGTCCCGCTGTTGCCGGTCATCTCGCCGTCGGTCATGAAGACGATGTAGCGGTCGAAATTGGTGTTGCCCTTGCCGTCATGGGCGGTCTTTTCGGTGGCGTTGGCATTCTTCAGAGCGTTCAGCGCATTGGTCAGCGCGCCGCTGGCGTCGGTGCCGCCAGACGGTGGTTCCGGCAGCTTCTTGACATAGCTGTCCACCAGGGAAGTGCCCCACTGGATGCTCTGCTGGGCCTTCGTCTGGTCGTCGTAGGAATCGGCGCCGACACGGATCAGTACATGGTTCGAATCGGCTTTTTCGAGTTCGGCGAACATGACGCCAGCGGCGGCCTTAAGCGACGCCATCTTCGTCATGTAGTTCGGCACTTCTCCCGTATGCCAGCCCTCGCAGGTCTTGGAATTCTTGTTGCCGCATTGGTATGGTCCGTAAACCCAGCCGGGCTTCGTCGGGGCGGTTGCGTTTACGGTGTTCGTGTCATCTGCCATCGAGCCGGATTCATCGAGCGCCAGGTACATGGAGAGGGCGTTGCCTTCGCGGCCGCTTGCGGCGACGCTTTCGACGCTGACGCGTGCGGTCTGGAAGCCGAGGAGCGAGGTCAGGCCGCTGAGCGGCACATCATAGCTCGACTTCATGCGGACCTCGTAGCTGGCAGCCGTCGTGGAATTGCCCGAGGAGGTTACCAATGTCTGGGTGTTCGCTCTGAGCTTGGCCTCTTCCGCAGCCAGCGCCTCAGCGGAAAGACCGGAATTCTTGAGCGCCTCTATCTTCTGGGCGATATACATGTCGGTGCCGAGCTTCTGGGCTTCCGCCGTCGTCATGGTGCCCTTGGCGGCCATGGCGGACGCCGCAGCGAGAGTGGCGCCGTCGGCCAGAGCCTGGAGCTGGTTCTTTTGATCCATCGCCTGCGTCAGATCGACCGCGACGCCGCCGACCGCCAACAGGACGGGAAGCATTGCAGCTGTCATGATACCGAAATTACCGGCGCGGTCCTTTGCCAGCCGCGCAAAAAGTGTGTGCTTCATCATTAGCCCCCAGGGTTCAATTCATTTGAACATCCCCGGTGTATTCCTGGCGGGTGTAGGAAGGCCTAAATCATTCGCTGCAATTTTACGAAATGATAAGAATCAGCGCCAAAACGGAGCGGGATTTCAGGATTTCAGCGGAATGACGTCCACTGCCTGCACGGCGTTCTGATTTCCGTAACCCTTGAGCATGCCGATGACCGGGGCGACGTCGGAATAGTCGCGGCCGTAACCGACAACGATATGGTCGCTGCCGGCCGGAATGTTGTTGGTCGGATCGAGTTCGACGTAACCCATGGTCTCGCCGCACCACACCCGTACCCAGGCATGCATGGCGTCGGCGCCTTCGAGGCGTTCCTTGCCCGGCGGCGGAATGGTGCGCAGAAAGCCGCTGACATAACCGGCCGGAATGCCGAGGCTGCGGAGCGCCACGATCATGATATGGGTGAAATCCTGGCAGACGCCGCGCTTCAGCCTAAAGGCCTCCTTCGGCGTCGTATCGACCTCGGTCGCCTTGGCGTCGTAGGTAAAGTCCTTGTGGATGCGGGCGCAGATGCCAAGCGCGATCTCCAGCACGGTCTGGCCGGGCTTGATGATCTCGCGGGCATAGGCGGCGATCAGTGGTTCCTCGGCAAGGCGCGGGCTTGCGCCCGTCAGGTGATGCGGGGAGGCGGCATCGACCGACCAGAAATCCGCCAGTTCGTCGCCCAGCGTCGCCAGTTCCGGCGACAGGTCCGCTGTCATCGAGGTGGTTTCCACCATGACGCGCGCCTGCATGCGGATGTCGAGCGTTTCGTGCGGCGCACGCAGCAGCACGGACGTTGCCTGCTGGCCGAAAAAATCGATGAATGTGGTCCGCTCGTCGGCCTGCGGGCCGACGGTGATCGAGCCGGCGATCAACCGCTGCCGGTCGGGCAGGGAGAGCGGCAGGAGGCGGATCACGTGGCGGGCGCCCGAGGCCGGCACGTCGTAGGTATAACCCATGTGAAGGGAGAGATCGTAAAGCATCAGCTGAAATAAGTCTGGCCGAGGATATCGGACAGCTTCTCCATTTCCAGTTCGATCTTCTGGTAGGTATCGTCGTTCATGGCCTCCGGGGTCATCACCGCAAGGCCGGAATGCAGCCGCATCGCCTCGCGGTAGAAGGGCGACATCTGGCCGTTGACGAAGGCGTTCGGCAATTGCTCCACCTCGGTGCGGATTTCGTTCAGCTGGAACAGGATCGAGCGCGGGTTCAGGGGATCGAGCGCCAGGAGGTCGGCGACCGTCAGCCTTGCCGTATTGACGTTGTAGCGGCGTCGGTGGGTCATGACGCTGTCGCCGATCTCGAGCAGCATGTCGAGCGAGCCATCCGGCGCGTCGGGGCCTGACATGTGGCCGAGCAGCCGGGTCATGTGCATGCCGCGCTCCAGGTGGCGGCCGATCGACAGGAAACGCCAGCCGGTGAAACGGTACATGTTTTCATGCACCAGACCGGCAAAGCCGGCAAGCTTGCGCAGGAGCACGGTCATCGCATGCGAGGCGTCGTCGCCCGCATGGACGATTTCGTGGAAGCGGCGGGCGGTCTTGGCAAGGTCGGTCAGCGCCAGCCAGCCGTCCGGGGAGAAACGGTCGCGAATGTTGCTCGCCGAATAGATGGCGCTGTCGATGTTGCGCAGAAGCGATGCCGGCACCGCCTTGGTCATCTCGACATCGATGCCCTTCAGGTAGCGGGTGACATCGGCCAGAAGCGGTGCGTTGGGATCGGCAGACTCCGCATACCGCAGGTGCCAGGCGCGCAGAATGCGCAGGGCGCCTTCGGCCCGCTCGATATACCGGCCGAGCCAGTAGAGATTGTCGGCCGCGCGGCTCGGCAGGCTGCCCGGCATGTTGCGGGTGAAACTTTCCTCGGGCGGCAGGAGCGTCGCCCTTGCGACCGGCTTGTCGCTGACGATCCAGACGTCGGCGGCGGCCCCGCCCGACTGCATGGCGATCGCCGCCACGTCGTCGCCGGCGCCGATGCGGGCAAAGCCGCCCGGCATGATCTGCCAGCCGTGTTCCGTGCGGGCGGCAAACACCCGCAGCGACATCGGCCGAGGAGTGAGCTTGCCGTTGACGTAAGCGGGCGTGGTCGAAAGCGTCACGACCTCCTGGCCGACCAGCTTGGCGCCTTCGGTCGCAAGCCAGTCGCCGACCGTGTCCCTCGCCGTCTTGCGCAGCGACGAGCCGAGTACCGACTGGCCGTTGTCGTCGAAGAAGGGCAGCCGGGAATAGGCAGGCCCGATGACCATGCGCTCGATATTCTTGGCGACGTGCTCGCGTTCCTTTTTCTGCCCGCACCACCAGGTGGCGATCGAGGGCATGATCAGGTCCTCGCCGATCAGCCGCCGACAGACGGTCGGCGCGAATGCCAGCAGCGCGCGGGTCTCTAGAATGCCGGAGCCGAGCGCGTTGACGAAGGTGAGCGCGCCGGCACGCAGCGCCTGCACCATGCCGGGGGTGCCGATATGGGAGTGCTGGTTGAGCTCGAGCGGATCGGCGTAAGCCGCGTCGAGGCGGCGCCAGAGTACGCCCACGGGCTTGAGGCCGGCCACGGTGCGGACCATGACGCGGTCGTTGACGACGGTAAGGTCTTCGCCTTCGAGCAGCATGAAGCCGAGATAGCGGGCGATATAGGCGTGCTCGAAATAGGTCTCGTTGGCAGGGCCCGGCGACAGGACCGCGATGCGGTCCTCCGGGTTCTGCTTGTGGGATTGCAGCGCATCGCGGAAGGCGCCGAAGAAGGAGGCGAGGCGGTGGACATGCGATTCGGCATAGATGTCCGAAAAGGCGCGGGTGGTGGCGACGCGGTTTTCGAGCGCGAAACCGGCGCCGGACGGCGCCTGGGTGCGGTCGGCAAGCACCCACCAGTTGCCGTCCGGTCCGCGGCCGATCTCGAACGAGCAGAAATGCAGGTAATGGCCGCCGACCGGCTTGACGCCCACCAGCGGGCGGAGGAATTCGGCGTTTCCGGCGATCAGCGCCGGCGGCAGGAAACCCTCCTGCACCAGCTTGTTGTCGCCGTAGATATCGGCGATCAGCGCCTCCAGAAGATCGGCGCGCTGGGTCAGGCCCTTGCAGACAGTCTCCCATTCTCGGCCGTCGATGAGGACAGGCACGTGGCTGATGGGCCAGTTGCGCTCGCCGCTGCCCTGGGCGCCGTACGTGCGGTAGAAGACGCCCGCATCGCGCAGGTAACGGTCGGCACGGGCGAAACGCTCGCGGCGCTCGTGCTCGGTCATGCGGCCGAGATGGGAGATCAGGTTGCGCCAGACCGGCCGGATCTGGCCGTTCGCATCGAGCATCTCGTCGGCAACGCCGGGCAATGCGGCATAACCGAGAAGGGGATCGCCAGCGATCCCCCCTTTTGCCTTGCGTTCGGTTGCCGGTGCCTTGGACATCGGGCGTTTCAGACTCCTTGCGGCCGGCGCAGATCGAGCGTCAGCGGAAATTCGGGCGAGGGCGTTTCGGCCAGAAGCGTATAACTTCCAGCGGTATGACCCCATGGTTCAAACCGGGCGAGTCGGCGTGCTTCCGCCTCGTTGCCGTTGACCGGGAAGGTGTCATAACTACGCCCGCCCGGATGGGCAACGTGATAGATGCAGCCGCCGATCGAACGGCCGGACCATGTATCATATATGTCGAATGTCAGCGGCGTATTAACCGGCAGGACCGGGTGCAGGCCGGCCGACGGCTGCCAGGCCTTGAAGCGGACGCCGGCAACCGAAACGCCGGACGTGCCGGTGCTCTTGAGCGGCACGGCGCGGCCGTTGCAGGCGACGGTGTAGCGGGACGGATTGGCGGTTTCGAGCCGAACCTGGAGGCGTTCGACCGACGAATCGACATACCGCACGGTGCCGCCAATCGCACCCTGTTCGCCCATCACGTGCCAGGGCTCGAGAGCCTGGCGAAGTTCCAGCTTTGAGCCTTCGTATTCGACCTCGCCGAAGAAGGGGAAGCGGAATTCGAGTTGTGCCTCGAACCATTCGGGACGCAGGTCGAAGCCGTTTTCGCGCAGGTCCTGAAGGACGTCCATGAAGTCGGCCCAGACATATTGCGGCAGCATGAAGCGGTCGGCGAGCGCCGTGCCCCAGCGCACGAACCGGCCCTGCAGCGGGTTCTTCCAGAAGCGGGCGATCAGCGCCCGGACCAGCAATTGCTGGGCAAGCGACATGCGGGCATTCGGCGGCATCTCGAAGCCGCGGAACTCGACGAGGCCGAGGCGGCCGGTCGGGCCGTCCGGCGAGAACAGCTTGTCGATGCAGATTTCCGACCGGTGGGTATTGCCGGTGACATCGGTCAGAAGGTTACGGAAGAGCCGATCGACCAGCCATGGAAGCGGTGGCACGCCCTGGCCGGGGGCCGGCACCTGGGCGAGCGCGATTTCCAGCTCGTACATCGAATCGTGGCGGGCCTCGTCGATGCGGGGCGCCTGGGAGGTCGGGCCGATGAACAGGCCGGAGAACAGGTAGGAGAGCGACGGGTGGCGCTGCCAGTGGAGCACCAGGCTCTTCAACAGGTCGGGGCGGCGCAGGAACGGGCTGTCGTTGGGATTGGCGCCGCCGACCACGACATGGTTGCCGCCGCCGGTGCCGGTGTGGCGGCCGTCGATCATGAATTTGTCGGCGCCGAGGCGGCTCTGGCGGGCCTCCTCGTAGATCGCGGTGGTGGTCGCCACCGTTTCCTTCCAGCTCGCGGCCGGATGGATGTTGACCTCGATGACGCCCGGATCGGGCGCGACGCGGATGACGTTGATGCGCTCGTCGTGGGGTGGCGCGTAGCCCTCGATATGGACGGCGAGACCGAGTGCGGTCGCGGCGTTTTCGGCAGCGGCGATCAGTTCGAGATAGTCCTCGATCTTTTCCACCGGCGGCATGAAGACGCAGAGCCGGCCGTCGCGGGCTTCGACCGAAATTGCGGTGCGCACCGCGCCGCCGATCTCGCCGAGGGTTTGTTCGACGCGGCCGGGATTGGCCGCGTCACCCGCCTTGAAGGAGGATTCGGGCATGGCGCGGCCGGCCGGGACGATCACGTCCGGCAGTGGCTGGCGGGGGATGGAGGGGTCGGCCTCGTGGATATAGGGAAATTGCGAGGGCGGGACGTAAGGCAATGTGCCGAGCGGCAGGCGGTAACCGACCGGGCTGTCGCCGGGCACCAGGAAGATGCGGCCGCGGCGGGTGCGCCATTTCTCGCTGATCCAGCGCTTGCCGGTCGCCTTCGCGTTCCAGGCCTGGACCGGCAGGACATAACCGCTCGGGCTGGTCAAGCCGCGTTCGAAGACGCGGGCGATGCGGTTGCGCTCTTCCGGGTCCTTGAGCTTGGAGTTGGACGGATCGACATTGTCCGGCAGCGAGCCTTCCTTGATGATCCATTCGGCCGGGTCCTCATAGGCCGGCACGACCATGTCGGGGGTGATGCCGAGTTCGGTGGCGATGCCGGTGAGCAGCCTTTCCGAATCCTGCTCGCCGACGCCGTAATTGCGGCCTTCCTCGGCGACGAGGTCCGGATTGCTCCAGATCGGCCGGCCGTCCTTGCGCCAGTAGAGCGAGAAGGTCCAGCGCGGCAGGCTTTCGCCCGGATACCACTTGCCCTGGCCGTAATGCAGGAAGCCGCCCGGCGCGAAACGCTCGCGCAGCTTGCGAATCAGGATGTCGGCCTTTTCGCGCTTGGTCGGGCCGACTGCATCGGTGTTCCATTCGCCGGATTCGAAATCGTCGATCGACACGAAGGTCGGCTCGCCGCCCATGGTCAGGCGCACGTCCTGCGCCTTCAGCACGCGGTCGACCTGTTCGCCGAGGTCGTTCAGCGCATCCCAGGACTCGTCGGAGAAGGGTTTGGTGATGCGCGGATGTTCGGCGACCCGGTTGACCTTCATGTCGAAGGCGAAGGAGGTTTGCGCCTCGCCGAAATAACCGCCGGAGATCGGCGCCGCGTTGCGGAAATGCGGCGTGGCTGCCAGCGGGATATGGCTTTCGCCGGTCAGAAGCCCGGAGGTCGGGTCGAGGCCGACCCAGCCGGCGCCGGGAAGATAGACTTCCGCCCAGGCGTGCAGGTCGGTGAAATCGACTTCGGTGCCGGAGGGGCCGTCGAGCGCCTTGAGGTCCGGGGTCAGCTGGATGAGGTAACCGGAGACGAAGCGGGCGGCGAGGCCGAGATGACGCAGGATCTGCACCAGCAGCCAGCTGGTGTCGCGGCAGGAGCCTAGTGCCGAGGTCAGCGTCTGTTCCGGCGTCTGCACGCCGGGTTCCATGCGGATGACATAACCGATCGCCTGCTGCAGGCGGGCGTTGATGCCGACCACCATATCGACCGTCGGCTGGCCGGGGGACATGTCGAAGGTCTTCAGGTAATCGACCAGCGCCGGTTCCGGCGGCTCCGGCACCATGTAGATCGACAGGTCCTCGACCAGTTCCGGCGGATAGCTGAACGGCCATTTCATTGCATCCTCTTCGACGAAGAAGTCGAAGGGATTGTAGACAGTCATGTCGGCGACGAGATCGACCTCGATCTTGAACTCGGTGACCGGATCCGGAAAGACGAATCGGGCGAGGTAGTTGCCGTAGGGATCCTGCTGCAGGTTCACGAAGTGGTTGGACGGCGTCACCTTCAGCGAATGGCTGAGCACCTTGGTGCGCGAATGGGCGGCCGGTTTGAGGCGGATGATCTGCGGTCCGAGACGGACGGGCTTGTCGTACATGTAATGGGTAAGGTGGTAGATACTCGCCTTGATCGACATACTGCCCCTTTGGCTGCCCCTTGCCGGCCTTTACGCTGGCCGATCGATGATCGTTGCACGGATTTTGTGCGCTGCACGAGAATAATGCAAGGCGGATTTGGAGCTTATCCTGCACCCGCGATCAACACGGTGCGTGCATTGCTGTCGTTCCACGTCCAGGCCTGCGCGACGTCGGACAGGGCAGCCGTCCTCGTTGCGATGCGGAAGCCGCCGGTCAGGGTGGCGCCGAGCAGCCCGTCGATCGAAGCGAAAAGGCGGTCGAGCGGAATGCTGCCGATGCCGCTGCCCATCAATTCGATCGCCGACGAGCGCAGGACGGCGCTCGGCAGGGTGATGTCCGAGCCGCTGACGGAGCCGACCTGGACGAAACGGATCGGTACCGACTCCGCTCCCGCCTTGGCTGCGGCAGTCAGCAGGGTTTGCGCACTGAGGCCCCAGAGATAGTCGATGACGATGTCCACGCCTTGCGCGAATTCCTGCTTGAAGGCCTTCTCCAAGGCCGCGTCATCCTCGACGAGCGGGATCGTCACATCGGCACCGATATCTGCGAGCTCGCGCAGTGCTTCGGTATTGCGGCCCGTGGCGATGACCTTCTTTGCGCCCAGATATTTGGCGATCTGCACGGCAAGACGTCCGGACGCACCGGTGGCGCCGTTGACCAGCACGGTTTCGCCGGGCTGGAGGCGGGCGCGTTCCTTATAGGCGGCCCAGGACGACATGCCGGGATTGGCGATGGCCGCCGCCGTCACGTCGTCGAGATCGTCGGGCAGCACCAGGCACTGGCCGGGCGGGACAAGCGTCTTTTCAGCCATGCCGCCGTAGGGCGCCGAGGGCATGACGAAATAGACCCGCTCGCCGCTATCCAGCCGCCCAACGCCATCGATACCGGGAATGAAGGGGAAAAGGCCGGAGGAACTGTAATGTTTGCCCGAGGCCCGGCTTCGAGTGACCTGGCTGATGGCCGAGGCGGTGACCGTCACGCATTTCCTGTCCGATGACGGTACCGGTTCTGCGAAGTCTCCATAGACAGGCGCTTGCCCGGATGCTTGTACGATGGCCGCTTTCATGGCGGTTTTCCTTTCGATGTCAGAATTTATGTGTATAATGCACATATATAAGGAGACAATGATGCCGTCAACAAACAATGTGCAAAATACACATATTGGGGCGCAGCTTCGCGAGTTGCACGGCGCGGTGCTCGATATTCTGAGCGTGATGAACCAACCGCAGCGCGACGACGTGCTGATCAGCGAGGCGGGAATCAAGCTTGACCGGGCGCTGTTTCCGCTGCTCGTCGTCATCGAGCGGTTCGGACCGATCGGCGTGGTGGATCTGGCTGACCGGGCCGGGCGCGACTACACGACCGTCAGTCGCCAGGTCGCGAAGCTCGAAAGCTTGGGGCTGGTGAACCGGCAGGGAAACATTTCCGACAAGCGCGTGCGCGAGGCGGTCATCAGCGAAGCGGGCAAGGCGATGACGGACAGGATAGATGCGGCCCGCGAGAGGCTCGGCAGCGGCGTTTTTGCAGACTGGGAGCCGGATGAGATCGGCGACCTCGTGCGGCTGATGCGCAAGTTCGCCGACGCGATCAAGGCGGGGCCGTTAGCGCCCGGCAAGCCGGACTAATCCAGCGTGCGGCGGAAACGGCGGACCGCGATCAGCATGGCGACGGCCATCAGGCCGGCGAGGGCCAGCGTGTCATAGGCCAAGGTCTCGATACTGGCGCCCTTCAGCATCACCGCCCGGACGATGCGGATATAGTGGGTGAGCGGCAGCGCCTCGCCGATCCATTGCGCCCAATTGGGCATGCCGGCGAAGGGGAACATGAAGCCGGAGAGGAGGATGTTCGGCAGGAAGAACATCATCGCCATCTGCATGGCCTGCAGCTGGTTGGCGGCAATCGTCGAGAACGTGTAGCCGATCGACAGGTTGGTGAGGACGAAGAGGGCGGTCGCGGCGGCCAGCGACAGCGGATCGCCGAGGATCGGCACACGGAAGACCAGAATGCCGACGCCGATGATGACCAGCGCCTGGACGAGGCCGATCAGCACATAGGGCGCGATCTTGCCGAGCATGATCTCCAGCGGCTTGATCGGCATGGACAGCAGGTTCTCCATCGTGCCGCGTTCCACCTCGCGGGTAACGGAGAGGGCGGTGAAGATCAGCAGCGTCATCGTCAGGATCGTGCCGAGCAGGCCGGGGACGATGTTGAGCGTCGAGGAGCCGGCCGGATTGTAGCGGCGGTGCTGGACGATCTGGAACGCGGGCTTCACGGGCTCGGCGAAGGTGACCTGGCGGTCGTTTTCAAGCGCCGTCGAGATGATGCCGGAGAGCGCGCCGAGCGCGGAGCTTGCGGCGACCGGGTCGGTGGCGTCGGCCGCGACCAGCAGCGAGGGCGAATCGCCGCGGCGCAGCGACCGCTCGAAACCTTCGGGGATCTCGACGACGAACAGCACCTTTCCCGATTGCAGCAGCGCGTCCATGTCCTCGGCGCGGAAAACGACCGACCTGATCTCGAAGAAATCGGTGTTCTTCAGGGCGGCGAGGATGGAGCGGCCGACATCGCTGTCTTCGCGCATCAGCACGGCGGTCGGCAGGTTGTGCGGCGTGGTGTTGATCGCAAAGCCGAACAGGAAAAGCTGCATGATCGGCAGCATGACCATGGTGGCGAGCGTGATGCGGTCACGGGTCATCTGGATGAATTCCTTGACGGTCATCGCCCAGAAGCGGCCGAAGGAGCCGCCATTTCCGTTGCCGTTCATGCTGTCTGGCGCCGGGGTCATTTGAAATTGTCCTCCGAGCGGCGCATCAGGTCGATAAAGGCGTCTTCGAGCGTCGGTTCGCCCTTTTCCCATGTGAGGCCCGGCCGATCGCGATAGGGGGCGATCGCCTCTTCCAGCGCCGTCGCGTCGCGGCCGGCGACATGCAGGCTGGTGCCGAACGGGGCGATCATCTCGATGCCGGGCCGGTCTTCGAGTTCGGATTGCAGATGGTGGACGTCCGGGCCGGAGACCGTGAACGTGACGAGGCCGGTGCCTGCGATCACCTCGTCCACAGTGCCTTCGGCCAGCAGCTTTCCGTAGGCGATATAGGCGATCTCGTGGCAGCGCTCGGCCTCGTCCATGTAGTGGGTGGAGACGAGCACGGAGAGGCCATCGGCGGCAAGCGCGTGGATCTCGTTCCAGAAATCGCGGCGGGCCTTCGGATCGACGCCGGCGGTCGGTTCGTCGAGGAGGAGGAGCGCGGGTTCGGGCAGGATGCAGGCGCCGAGGGCGAGGCGCTGTTTCCAGCCGCCGGACAGCTCGCCGGCCAATTGTTTCTCGCGACCCTTGAGGCCGAGGCGTTCGATGGCCGCACCCGCCTTGCCGCGCGGATCGGGCAGGCCGTAGACGCGGGCGACGAATTCGAGGTTCTCGCGGATCGACAGGTCTTGGTAGAGCGAGAATTTCTGGGTCATGTAACCGACCCGGCGGCGGATGCGGTCGCTTTGCGTGAGGATGTCGAACCCGAGGCAGGTGCCGTCGCCGCTGTCGGGCGTCAGCAGGCCGCAGAGCATGCGGATGGTGGTCGTCTTGCCGGAGCCGTTGGGGCCGAGAAAGCCGTGGATGCGGCCCTTCTTCACCGACATGGAAACGTCGTCGACCACCTTTCGGCCGCCAAAGCTCTTGGTGAGGTGGTGGACGTCGATGACCGTTTCGGGGGCGTCGACCGTCATGGTGGCGTCGGTCATGGGCGTGGTCCGGGCAGGACGTCGACCGGCTGGCCGGGGCGCAGCGCCTTCGGATCGGCCGGGATCGCCTCCACGCGGTAGACGAGTTTGGCTCGTTCCTCGAGGCTGTAGATTTCCGGCGGGGTGTATTCGGCGGTTTTGGCGATGAAGCTGACCTTTGCCTCGGTCGGCCGGCAGGCGTCGCAGGTGACGCGGATCGGCTGGCCGAGTGAGAACCGGGCAATTTCGGTTTCGGGTACGAAGAAACGGATGCGGAGGTTTTCGGGCGGCAGAAGCGCCACGATCGGCCGGCCCGCCGGGACGACCTCGCCGGCGCGGTAATAGAGCGTCTCGATGCTGCCGGTGGCCGGTGCCGAAACCGAGCGGCGGGCAAGGGCTGCCTGCGCCGACGCGAGCTCGGCCTGGGCGGTGGCGACGGCTTCGCGCGTCTGGCGCAGCGTTTCGTCGCGGGCGGGGAGGGCGGCGAGGATGATCTGGCTGCGGACGTTGTCGAGGGCGGCGCGGTTGGCGGCTTCGGTGGCGGTCGCGGTGTCGAGATTGGCGCGGGTGGAGGTGCCGCGCTCGACCAGCACGCGGGTGCGGTCGAGATCCTGTTCGGCAAGCTCCAGCCGGGCGGAAGCCTCCCGTTCGGAGGCGCGCAGCACGTCGATCTCCTCCGGACGCTTCTGGGCGGCCTGCGCAAGATCGAGTGCTGCCTGCGACTGGGCAAGCGTTGCACTGGCTGCTGCGACGGCGGCCTCTTCGCTCAGGGAGTCGAGTTTGAAGAGCCGCGTACCGGCTTCGGTGGCCTGGCCTTCGGCGACGTCGAGTTTCGTCAGGCGGCCGGTGGTCTCAGTGCCGATGAACAGCGTGTCGGCCTCGATCCAGCCCTGATAGGGGCGCAGAGCCCGGTCTGCGAGGAGAAAGGGCAGGGCGGCGAGGGTGGCGCCAGCGAGGACAACGATGACGAGGATGCGTCTCATGGCGCGCTTGCCTCCGGCACGAACAGGGTATCGAGGAAGGTGTCGAAGAGCTTTTGCGTGTTGAGGTGTTCGTAACGCTCGAAAAGCGTCGCCCAGATGATCGACAGCAGCGCGGGCGACATGATGATCTGCGGCATTTCTGCGAGCGCCGGGTTGCGCAGCTCGCCGCGCTCGGCCGCCCGCTTGAGGAGGATGCGCAGGACGCCGAGGCCCTTCGAAATGATCTCGCGGTGGTAGAATTCGGTGACAGCCGGGAACATCGGGCCTTCGGCGAGAATGAGGCGCAGCAGGTGGCGGCGATCGGTCTCCAGCACCTCGCGCTTGAAGAGCGTGTAGAACATCGAGACGGCGAAACGCGGCCGGATCGCCTCGTTGGCCGCCAGCCCGTCGATCTGGCCGAGAATGGGAGAGACGGTGCCGGAGACGAGCTCGGTGAACAGCGCCTCCTTGTCCGGGAAATGCAGGTAGACGGTGCCCTTGGCGATGCCGGCACGGGCCGCAACATCCTCCATGCGGGTTGCGGCAAAACCGCGCTCCGAGAAACAGGCAAAGGCGGCGGCCAGGATTTCGGCCCGACGCTGCTGCGGATCGCGTTTCTTTCTCTTCCTCTCGGCCATCGGGTGTTCTCGATTATGACTGACTGGTCGGTCATTAACATTCTGTTGCAAAAATTGCAAGGGATTTTGGGATGCGTGGAGGCTGGCGGGGGGCAGTCCGTAGAGTCCCTCCCTCTTGTGGGGGAGGGTTGGGGACGCCACCGCCACTTTACATTCCGGATGCGATTGTCCTGCCGTATCAACGGGATAGGGAATGCCGCGCACTCCCAGGATCATCCCTGCTGCGGACTCCGCGGAGACGAGTTGCTCAATTTTGGTGGGGCAGGGTGAGGAATTGCGATTGCGTCATCATATAGGGGGAGCCGATCCCCTTGAAGCTGCGCAAGCCGCAAACGCATGCTAAGTTGAGGGTGACGAGGGTGTTTGCAGGAGTCGCAGTAGATGTCGCAGAATTCCGAAGGTGTAGTGCCGGCCTTCGAACTTTCCCTGGGTGGTCAGCTCCGCATGATGGGCAGAGCATTCTGGAATGCGCCGGTGCGCAATCGCGTCCTCGTGCTGACGGTGGCGCTGCTCCTGGTCATCTTCGCCACCACCTATGCGACATACCGATTGAACGAGTGGAACGGGCCGTTCTACGATGCGCTGGAACGGCGCGACATGCCGGAATTTCTCAATCAGCTCGTCGTCTTCGGCGTCATCGCCTTTTCGCTGACCCTGCTCAACGTCGTCCAGCAATGGCTCAACCAGATCACCGCCATGCGGATGCGCGAGGGATTGGCGCGCGATCTCGCCGACGTCTGGCTGAAGCCCGGCCGGGCGCTTAAGCTCGCCGGGGCCGGCACGATCGCCAGCAATCCCGACCAGCGGCTGCATGAGGACACGCGCATCCTGGCGGAAAACACCACGGCGCTGGCGATCGGGCTCGTCAACTCCACCATACTGCTCGCGAGCTTCATCGGCGTGCTCTGGGCGATCTCGTCGGATTTCGTCTTCCATTTCGGCGGCCGTGCCATTTCGATCCCCGGCTACATGGTTTGGACGACGATCCTCTATGCTCTGCTGGGCTCGGTGCTCAGCAACGTGGTCGGCAACCTGCTGCCGCGGCTGAACGCGGAGCGTTATGCGCGCGAAGCGGACCTGCGCTCGGCCCTGGTGCGTGCCAACGAGAACCTGAAACCGATCGCGCTGGCGCGCGGCGAGGCGAACGAGCTCACCCGCGTGCATTTCGCGATCGACGGAGTGCTGGGCATGCTGCGCAAGCTTGCCTGGGCGCTCGCCAATCTCACCTGGGTGTCGGCCGGGTTCGGCTGGCTGGCGCTGGTGGCGCCGATCATCATCGCCTCGCCGATGTATTTTTCGGGCGAGCTTTCCTTCGGCGGGCTGATGATGGCGGTCGGCGCCTTCAACCAGGTCAACCAGGCGCTGCGCTGGTATGTCGTCAATTTCAGCGTCATCGCCGACTGGCGCGCGACGCTCAACCGCGTCTCCTCTTTCCGCAACGCGCTGCTGCTCATGGATACGCCGACCAAGAAGGGCGGGGTGATTACCTATCGCGAGGCGGAGCAAGGCGAGGGCATCAGCCTTTGCGGGGTGACGGTCTATGGCGAGCCCGAGCTGGCCGAGGCGGGGCACGGGGTGCGCGTGGTGGAAGGCGATTGCGCCATCAATCCGGGCGAACGGGTGATGGTCAACGGCGATCCGGGCGCCGACCGGCATCTGTTCTTCCAGGCGCTGGCCGGCATCTGGCCCTGGGGGCGCGGCGAGATCGGCCTGCCGCCGGTGGACAGCATGATCATGATGCCGCAGGACGGATACCTGCCGACGGCGACGCTGCGCGAGGTGATGATCTCTCCCGCCGGGCTGACCGGCGCCGATGACGTGGCGCTGACGCAAGCGCTCGAAAAGGTCGGGCTCGGCCGTCTCGTGGGCAGGCTGGACGATGTGGAGCGCTGGGACCGGCTGCTCGACAAGGACGAGGAGGCATCGCTGGCGATCGCCAACGCGGTGCTGCGCAAGCCGGCCTGGCTGATCATGGACGACGTATTGGAAGGCCTGGAGCCGGAAACCCAGGAACGGCTGCTGAACGTGCTCGGTCGTCTCGACGGCGTGACGCTCATCTATATCGGCCGTTCGGAAGAGTTCCGGGCGAAATTCTCGCCGCGGCTCTTCCACCTGTCGCCGCTTCACGCGCATGCGAAGAAGACGAAGGAAGAGGCCTGACATGGGCAGGCACATGACGTCCGCCAAGACCGGACAATGCATCGTCTGCAGCCGCACCTTTCCACTCTCGAAAATGCACAGGACCGGATATCTGCGGCCGCATCTTGCCGAGATGATCGTCGAGGAGGTGAAGGACTGCAATGAGAACAGCCTGATCTGCGACGAGGACCTCGCCCGTTTCCGCCGCCGCTACGTGGAAAAGCTTCTCGACGAGGAGCGCGGCGAGCTTTCCGATCTCGACAGGCGCGTGCTCGACAGTTTCGAAAAGGGTGCCTC
The DNA here is from genome assembly GCF_000732195.1 of Neorhizobium vignae. GTDB lineage: Bacteria > Pseudomonadota > Alphaproteobacteria > Rhizobiales > Rhizobiaceae > Neorhizobium > Neorhizobium vignae. The sequence goes on along the minus strand of NZ_JNNU01000002.1, from coordinate 591,069 downwards.
GACGGTGCAGAAGAGCGCCGCCGGCCTGCTCGAGCGCAACCCCACCTTCGGCGAGCGGGTGGCCGACAAGGTCGCCTCCTTCGGCGGCTCCTGGACCTTCATCCTGAGCTTTCTCAGCGTGCTGGTCGTGTGGATGGCGGTGAACGTCGTCGGCCTGTTCGCCCAGCCTTTCGACCCCTATCCGTTCATCCTGCTCAACCTGGTGCTCTCGTGCCTGGCGGCGCTGCAGGCGCCGGTCATCATGATGAGCCAACGGCGGCAGGAGGAAAAGGACCGGATGCGCTCCGAGAACGACTACATGATCAACCTGCGCGCCGAACTGGAAATCCGCCAGCTGCACGAGAAGATCGACCACCAGATGGCGCATCAATGGGAGCGGCTGGCGGAAATGCAGCAGATCCAGATCGAGTTGCTGGAACGGCGCGGCGGCGGGCGGGAGGCCAACTAGGCCAGCCCTCAGGGCCGACGAGGACGGCTGTAACCCCAGCGGCAATTTTGGCGGAATTCACCGGCTTTTTGAGTGTTTGCTCCACCCATTCTTAAAGGGCTGTGTGCTAAACGGGTTTTCGCCGCTGGTAGAAGCATCTGCGGTCCCCATCTCTTTAGGATTCACAGATGAAAAAAGCTCTCCTGATTGCCATGCTCGTCATGGCCGCTCCCATGCTGGCTGAGGCGAAAACACTCAAGTTCCCGAGCGACGCTCCGATCGCCAGCATCAAGATCCCCGACAGCTGGAACCCGAAGGAAACCGACACCGGCGTCGATGCCACGTCCAGTGACGATGCCGTCTATCTTTCCGCCGATGTCGCGGAGCTGAAGTCGATGGACAAGACCGTTTCGGAAGCCATCGATTTCCTGAAGGAGGTTGGCGTCACCGTCGATCCCAAGACGCTGAAGGAAACTCCGGTCGAGGAGTTCAACGGCATGCAGATGACCACGCTGGATTGGGACGGCAAGGACGAGAGCGGCCCGGTGAGCGTCGGGCTTGCACTGATCCAGACGTCGCCGACCAAGGGCCTCGTGGTTACCTATTGGGGAACCAAGGGCGACGAGGAAAAGCACCAGAAGGAACTGGTCGACATCCTGTTGTCGATCAAGCCGATCGTAAAGTGACACCGAGTGCGGCGGCGGTTGTTTTCGCCGCCGCTTTCGGTTTCGTCGGACTGATCGGGCGCAAAGTCAGCCGATGAAGTCGTGGATGATGCCGGCGACCTGTTCCGGCATTTCGAGCTGCAGCATGTGGCCGCTCGGCACTTCCATGGATGCCCAGGACGGATCGGCGCCAACCTTGGCGTATATGCCGGAAAAGATCTTCGACTGGTCGATATTGGCCGAGACGTAAAGCCTTTTCGTGATCTTTTGATAATCACCCGACAGCTTGATCTTCTGGATCATCGTCGCGAAAGGCTGCGGCGAGCGGCCGGTCATGTAGTGGCGCAGATCTTCCGGCACGCGGTTCGCGTGACGGGCGGGGGGCGGTACCGCGACGCCGCCGAGTTCGCCGGCCATGGCAAGGTTGGCCATCGCCACTTCCGGACCGAGCAGATCGAGCGCCGACTGGCCGTTTTCCGGCAGGAAAGCGTCGAGATAGGTCAGCGTGCGGATGCGGGCCGCGAAACGGTCGGCGACGCCTGTGATCACCATGCCGCCATAGGAATGGCCGACGAGATCGAATTTTTCGAGGCCTTCCGCTTCGATGAGGCCGCAGACATCGCCGATATGGGTATCGAGATTGATGGCGCCCGAAAACAGATGGGTGCGCTCCCCGAGCCCGGTGAGGCTCGGTACGAAGACCTGATGGCCCATGCCCCGGAGGATGTCGGCGACCGGCGTCCAGCTCGCGCTCGATCCCCAGGCGCCCTGAACCAATACGATTTTGCGGCCGGTCATCGGTTCTCCTCCCGTCTGAATGACGCCGGTTGTTTCCCACCCGGTTCCGGTCGAGTCAATGCGACAGGCGAGGGGACAAGCCCATTGCGACGTGGCCGCCGTCCGGCGTGTGTCCCGATCAGGACGGCCAGGTCAGACCGAAGACACGGAGCCAGTTGTCGAAGGCGAATTTTCTTAACGTCGGCTCGTCAAATCCGGCCTTGCGCATGGCATCGAAGAGATGCGGCAGGCCGCTCGCGTCCCTGATGTGGCGGGATATGACGGTGCCGTCGAAGTCCGAGCCGAGGGCGACCCTGTCCGCCCCCATGCGGTCGATGAGATATTCAATGTGGCGGACCACAATATCGAGCGACGTATTCGCGTCGAGATGGGCGTCGGCGCGTATGTCGTAGACGGCGAGGTTGAAGCCGATGACGCCATCCGTGTCGCGGATGGCGTCGAGCTGCCGGTCGGTGAGATTGCGGGTCGAGGGACATATGGCATGGGCGCAGGCATGGGTAGCGACGAGGGGAGCGGTGCTCAAGGCCGCGACGTCCCAGAATCCGCGTTCGTTCAGATGCGCAAGGTCGATCATGATGCCGAGAGCGTTGCAGGTCCTGACGAGGTTCCTGCCGAGATCGGTCAGTCCGGGGCCGGTGTCGGGAGACCTTGGATAGGCAAAGGGAACGCCGTAACCGAAGATGTTCGGTCGACTCCAGACCGGGCCGAGGGACCGGAGCCCGGCTTCGTGCAAGCGATGGAGATAATCGAGGTCCGGGTCGATCGCTTCGGCGCCCTCCATGTGAAGGACAACGGCAAAAGCGGATTCAGCCCGGGCTGTCCTGATGCCATCGAGATCGGTCGCCAGCCGCATCCGGCCGTTCGAACGCCGGATCAGTCCGCCGATTGCGGAAAGCTGCGCGTCGATCTGAAGGCGGGCGTGGTCCAGAGGCACGGCGGCGGCGTAGCGGACCTCGTATCCGTCGCTGGTGACGATCAGGTCGTTTTCCGGTTTGTGTTCCGGGGAGGCGTGCAGGGCGAACAACCCGCCCATCAGGCGTCCTTCGATCGCGCGAGGAAGATCGAGATGGCCTTCCTCAGAGCGGGCCAGAAAATCGCGGCCGGTTGATTTGTAGTCCACCATGAACTGGACCGCATCGTTATGCCCGTCGAAGACTTCGATACTGTCCATGGGAATTCGGTCCTCGATATCCGGCTGGTCGGCGGCATGTTGCGGCTGCGATCGTCCGCTCATCCCACAGTCGAGTTAGAAGCTCATGACAAGAGGCGCGCCTCCGGCCCGCCTATCGCCACATGCCGCGCATGCGGGCGGTGACATCGATGCGGACCTGGTGGCGGGCCTGGCGTTCGGCGTCGGTCATCTGGGCGACGACCGGCCAGGCGGCGGTTTCGAAGAATTGCAGGAGCGTCGCCGGGATGAAGCGGCTGCGGGCGGCATAGACGTGGCGGTCGCCCTGCGAGGCCTGGCCGTGAACGAAGAAACGTTGCGGCGTCATCAGGTGCAAATGGTCCTTCGCCCGCGTCATAGCGACGTAGAGAAGCCGGCGTTCCTCCTCGATCTCGGCGGTCGAGCCGACGCCGAGGTCGGAGGGAATGCAGCCGTCTACGCAGTTCAGGAGGAAGACCGAGCGCCATTCCTGGCCCTTCGACGAATGGATGGTCGAGAGGATCAGGTAATCCTCGTCGAGCAGAGGCGTGCCGGATTCGGCGCTGGTCGCATCCGGCGGGTCGAGGGTCAGTTCGGTAAGGAACCGTTCGCGCGACGTATAACCGGAGGCGATCTGTTCGAGCTGCAGCAGGTCAGCCTTGCGGGTCTCGGCGTCCTCGTGGATGCGGATGAGATGCGGCTCGTACCATTGGCGGGCAAGGCCGATTTCGGACGGCCAGCCCGCGCCCCTTCGGACGGCCGCAAGCATGTCGACGAAGGCGGGCCAGTCGGCGCCGGAGCGCGGTGGGGCCGGGATTTCCTGGAGCGCTGCCAGCGGTTCCGGATCGGCGGAGATGGCATCGAGAATTTTTCCAGCCGTCTGCGGGCCGATGCCGGGGATGAGCTGCATCAGCCGGAAACCGGCGACCCGGTCGCGCGGGTTCTGGGCGAAACGCAAGGCGGCCAGCATGTCCTTGACATGGGCGCTGTCGAGGAACTTCAGGCCGCCGAATTTCACGAAGGGGATGTTGCGGCGGGTGAGCTCGACTTCGAGCGGGCCGGAATGGTGCGAAGAGCGGAACAGCACGGCCTGCTGTTTGAGCGTCATACCGGTTTCGCGGTTTTCGAGGATTTTTTCGACGATGTAATTGGCCTGTTCGGTCTCGTCCTTGACGGCCACGAGGCGGGGGCGTTCCTCCGACTGGCGTTCGGTCCAGAGGTTCTTGGTGAAGCGTTCGCGGGCGAGATCGATGACGCCGTTGGCGGCGGCGAGGATCGTGTTGGTCGAGCGGTAGTTGCGGTCGAGCGTGACGATATTGGCCGGCGGATCGAAGGTGTTCGGGAAATCGAGGATGTTGCGGATCGTCGCGGCGCGGAAGGAATAGATCGACTGGGCATCGTCGCCGACCACGGTGAGGCCTATGCCGCCAGGTTTCATCGCCATCAGGATCGATGACTGCAGGCGGTTGGTGTCCTGGTATTCGTCGACGAGGACATGGTCAAAGCGGCCGCCGACATCCTGCGCGATCGCCGGTTCGCTCATCATCTGCGCCCAGTAGAGCAGGAGGTCGTCGTAATCCAGCACGTTCTGGGCCTGCTTGGCTTCGACATAGGAGGCGAAGAGTTCGCGGAGCTGCGGTTCCCAGGCCGAGCACCAGGGGAAATGGAGTTTCAGCACCTCGTCCAGCGGCGTCTCCGAATTCACGGCACGGGAATAGATCTGCAGACAGGTGCCTTTGGTGGGAAACCGGCTCTCGGTCTTCGAGAAGCCGAGTTCGTGGCGCACCAGGTTCATCAGATCGGCGGAATCTTCCCGGTCGTGGATGGTGAAGTCGTGGTCGAGGCCGATCTGTTCGGCATAGAGGCGGAGCAGCCGTGCGCCGATGCCGTGAAAGGTGCCGGCCCAGGCAAGGGCGTCGGTCATGATGCCGGCATTTGCGCCCAGCACCTGCGCGCAGATGCGCTCGACGCGGCGGCCCATTTCCGATGCCGCGCGGCGGGAAAAGGTCATCAGCAGGATGCGGCGCGGGTCGGTGCCCGAGACGATGAGGTGCGCAACGCGATGGGCGAGCGTGTTGGTCTTGCCGGAACCGGCGCCGGCGATGACCAGCAAAGGCGCGGCCGGACCGCCGTTCGGCACGTCCGAGCCGTGCTCGACCGCACGTCGTTGCGCATCATTCAGCTTTTCCAGATAAGCAACAGCCATGCCCGTTCCCGATGTGTTCGAATTAGCCATAGCTGATTCGTGTGCCTGCGCGGAAATCCGCGTCGGCACGCATGCGGCAACTCACCAACTTGTCCGCGCGCGGGAAGATTGCGACGATGCCGCTGGCGGCAATTTCCGCCCAAGTACAATTTGCATGCCACGAACCGGTGCCGCGATCAATTCGTGCCGCCTGCTGTATCCGTTTGTATTTTAAGCGTAAATCACGCTTTTGTTACGCCTGCCATGGAAATAAAGTTGACCACAAATCTCTGCTTTGGTTATGACGGGCGCGTCAAATTCCTGACTCTCTTGCGGAGGCGATCTTGAAGACTTCATTCACCGTGGCTGCGGGCGTTGCCCTGGCTTTTTCCGTTCTGTCCCTGTCGTCGCCGGCTTCGGCGCAGGTGGCAGACAGTCTCACCATCTATAATGCCCAGCACGAAGGGCTGACCAAGGAGTGGGTGAAGGCCTTCACGGAAGAGACCGGCATCGCGGTCACCATCCGCCAGGGCAGCGACCTCGAAATTGCCAACCAGATTGTCCAGGAAGGCGCCAATTCGCCGGCCGACGTGTTCCTGACCGAAAATTCGCCGGCCATGGTGCTGGTCGATGGCAAAGGTCTTTTCGCGCCGGTCGACAAGGCGACCCTCGACCAAGTTCTGCCGGGTTTCCATCCGGCCAACGGCAACTGGGTCGGTATCGCCGCCCGCTCGACCGTTTTCGTCTACGACAAGACCGAGCTGACGGAAGACAAACTGCCGAAGTCGATGCTCGACCTTGCCAAGCCGGAATGGAAGGGCCGCTGGACGGCATCTCCGTCGGGCGCCGATTTCCAGGCGATCGTCGGTGCGCTGCTGCAGCTCAAGGGCGAAGAAGCGACCGCCGCCTGGCTGAAGGGCATGAAGGAAAATGCGACGCCGATCCGCGGCAACTCGACTGCCATGAAGGCGGTCAATGCCGGTCAGTTCGAAGGCGCGCTGATCTATCACTACTACTATTTCGGCGACGTCGCGAAGACCGGCGAGAACACCAAGAACATCGGCATGCATTATTTCAAGAACCAGGATCCGGGCGCCTTCGTGTCGATCTCGGGCGGCGGGGTCCTTGCGTCCTCCAAGCACAAGGAACAGGCGCAGGCATTCCTGAAGTGGGTGACCGGCAAGGGCGGCCAGAAGATCTTGCGCGACGGCACTTCCTTTGAATACGCCGTCGGCAAGGGCGAGGCTTCCAACAAGATGCTGACTCCGATCGCCGACTTGGCAGCCCCGAAGGTCGAGCCCTCGACCCTCAACAACGCCAAGGTCACCGACATGATGACCGCCGCCGGCCTGCTCTAACAAGCGACCGATAACAGTTGCATGGAGACATCGCAGGGCGTACCTGCGATGTCTCGTATTTTCGGACCGGCAATGACTTCCACCACAGATACCAGGATCTCCATCGCGCCGCGACACCGCCTGCCGGCGGCGTCGTCCTGGACGCTGACGATTGCGATCCTGGTAGCCTTGCTGGCGCTCCTGCCGCTCGGCTTCGTGTTATGGGCAGCGGTGGTGACGGGTTGGGAGACGGCCTCGCAGCTGATTTTCCGCTCGAGGGTCGGCGATCTGCTGGCCAATACGATCCTGCTCGTCGTCTTCACCATTCCCATCTGCGCGGTGCTTGGCGTCGCGCTCGCCTGGCTTACTCAACGCAGCGACCTGCCGGGCGCGCGGTTCTGGTCCTGGCTCTGCGTCACGCCGCTTGCCGTGCCCGCCTTCGTGCATTCCTACGCCTGGATCGGGATGTGGCCCGGTTTCAACGGCCTTCCCGCCGGCGTGGCGATCTCGGTCGTCGCTTACTTTCCCTTTCTCTATCTACCGCTTTCCGCCGCCTTCCGGCTGCTCGATCCGGCTCTGGAAGACCAGGCGGCTTCGCTGGGGCTGGCGCCCTTCGCCGTCTTCCGGCGCGTCGTACTCCCGCAGCTCCGGCTTGCCCTCTGCGGCGGCGCGCTGCTGATCGGCCTGCATCTGCTGGCCGAATACGGTCTGTTTGCGATGATCCGCTTCGATACGTTCACGACCGCCATTCTCGACCAGTTCCAGTCGACCTATAACGGTGTCGCCGCCTACATGCTGGCGCTCGTGCTGGTGTTCTGCTGTTTCGTGCTGCTCGGCCTCGAAGCTTCGCTGCGCGGCCGCAGCCGCTATGCGCGGCTCGGATCCGGCGTCGCCCGCCGGCCGAAGATTGCCCGGCTCGGCCGATGGAAATACGTCGCTCTTCTTCTGCCGGCTGCGACCGCCGCCTTTGCACTCGGCGTTCCGGTGCTGACGCTCGGTCGCTGGCTGATCGCCGGGGGTGCCGGCGTGTGGCGGATCGACGAGGTGGGGCTTGCACTGTGGCAGACGCTGGTCATCTGCCTGGTCGGCGGGCTTGCGACGACCGCCGCCGCCGTGCCGATCGCCTGGCTCTCCGTGCGCCGGCCCACCCGAGCCAGCCGGTTCCTCGAAGGCTGCTATTACCTCGCAAGCTCGATGCCCGGCGTCGTGGTGGCGCTGGCGCTCGTGACCATCACCGTGCGGGTCATGCTGCCGCTCTACCAGAGCGTTGCGACGATCGTGCTTGCCTATGTGGTGATGTTCCTGCCACGGGCGCTGGTGAGCCTGCGGGCCAGCATCGCGCAGGTGCCGGTCGAGATCGAACAGGCGGCGGCGAGCCTCGGGCGTTCGCCGGGCAACGCGCTGCTCGCGACGACGATCCGGCTTGCGGCGCCGGGGGCTGCGGCCGGCGTCGCGCTTTCCTCGCTCGGCATCATGAACGAACTCACCGCCACCCAGATGCTGGCGCCGAACGGCACCCGCACGCTCGCCATGGCCTTCTGGGCGCTGACCGGCGAGATCGACTATGCCGGTGCAGCGCCTTATGCGGTGCTGATGGTCGCCTTCTCGCTACCGCTCACCTTTCTTCTCCATCACCAATCGAAAAAGATCGCCGGGCGATGACGTTTCTTACCCTGACCTCCCTGCGCAAACAGTATGGTTCCGTCGCAGCCCTCGACGGTGTCGATCTTTCGGTCACCGCGGGCAGCCGCACGGCGATCGTCGGCCCGTCCGGATGCGGCAAGACCACGCTTCTGCGCCTGGTCGCCGGTTTCGACGCGCCGGATGAGGGCCGCATCGTGTTCGCCGGCCAGCAGCTTGCCGATGGTCGTTCCCAGGTGCCGGCCCACAAGCGCGGCATCGGCATCGTGGCGCAGGACGGCTGCCTGTTTCCGCATCTGACGATCCGGCAGAATATCGGGTTCGGGCTGGAGGCGGAGGCCTCGGTGAAGAATGCCCGCATCGCCAAGCTGATGGACATGGTCGGGCTCGACCCGGCCATGCTCGCCCGCAAGCCGGACCAGCTCTCAGGCGGCCAGCAGCAGCGCGTAGCGCTCGCGCGAGCACTTGCCCGCAGCCCGAGGCTGATGCTGCTCGATGAGCCTTTCTCGGCCCTGGATACGGGACTCAGGGCCACGACCCGCAAGGCGGTGACCGACGTGCTGACCGCAGCCGGCATCACCACGCTGCTGGTGACCCATGACCAGGGCGAGGCGCTTGCCTTCGCCGACCAAGTGGCGGTGATGCGGGCAGGAAAATTCGCGCAGGTGGGAAGCCCGCGCGAGGTCTATTCGAAGCCGGTCGATGCGGCGACGGCCGCCTTCCTCGGCGAGGCGATCGTGCTGCCCGCCGATGTCGCCGACGGACGGGCGCAAAGCCCGCTCGGGGTCCTGCCGGTCGATGACGTCGCCTATCGCGGCCGGGCGGAGATCATGCTGCGGCCGGAACAGATCACCGTCACCCAGGCAGGGGTTCGGGAGAGCGGCGAGGGGGCTTCCGGGACGATCGCCGAGATCAACTTCTGCGGCCCGACCTCGGACGTCCGGATCACGCTCGGCGGCGGTCCGCAGGGCTTCTCCTTCCGGCTCGACATCCCGAGCCGCGAGACGCTGGTCTCAGGGGATCGCGTGACGATCGGCGTGGCGGGAACGGCGCACCTCTTCCAATAGCCCTGGATACCGCAACGAAGCCGCGTGAAAAAGTTCCGTGGCTTTCAGGATTGTGCGGGATCTTCATCGCCGAAGGTGTGCCGCAATCTCATCGTGAATGGCAGGCGAGGAGAACAGGACCGCGTTTCCGGATAGATCAGGCGGAACGTTTTCAGAAACGCCTGCAAGGTGGCTGCGGGTTGCGCCAGCCTCCGTCGCGATAAGCCCCGCGGCTGCGACGTCCCACGGGAACAGCGTTTCCGTGTGGGCATCCAGCCGTCCGGCCGCGACATAGGCGATATCCAGAACCGGCGACGCGCCGCGCCGGATGTCCTGGCACATCGACAGAATTATCCGCACCCGTTCCAGCAGCGGACCCGGATCGCTTTTTTCATGCGGGAAACCGGTGCTGACGATCGAACGCGCCAGGCTATCCGGCGAGGACGTCCGGATCGGGCGGCCGTTCAGAAAGGCGCCCTGGCCCTTCGCTGCGGTGAATGTTTCGCCTAAAGCCGGCGCATGGACGCAACCCGCCAGAACGTTACCATCCATGGCGAAAGCGACCGAAATGCCGAAATAGGGATGTCCCCTTGCGTAATTCGCGGTTCCGTCGATTGGGTCGATGATCCACAAGGGACCAGAGTAATCGAAGCGGTGGCGGTCGGCGTCTTCTTCCGAGAGAATGCGGTGGAGGGGAAACTCGGCCTTGATCGCCGCCTGGATAATCTCGTCCGAGAGCAGGTCGGCGCTGGTCACCATATCGCTTGGCCCCTTGAAGCGGACCTTGCAGCGGGATGCTTCCCACTGTTCGATCACTGCATTCCCGGCCGCGACGGCGGCTTTATTGGCAAGAGACAGCATCCGGTCGTATTCGGTGCTCAATATCATGTGTCGCAATCCAATTCGCGTTTCGCGGATATCGCGCAGCGGCAGGGAGATATTGGAGATTCCCCGCTTCGCAGTCGAGGCTTCCGGGTGGCACGTTTATGGAACTCGGGAACATTTCTTCGCGTTATCGGACCATCAACGTGAAGGAAAAAATTCCATGCTGAAATGGGCTCTCATCTTTCTGGTCATCTCGCTGATTTCCGGTTTCCTCGGCTTTTCGGGTGTTTCCGCCGCGACGGCAGGGATCGCGAAAATCCTGTTCTTCATCTTCCTCGTCGTTTTCCTGATTTTCGTCGTGCTCGCCTTTGCGGCCGGCAACGCGATTCTCTGATTCCCCTGGCATCCCCGGGCGTCAAGCGCGGGGCGTCGTGCCGCTGAAACAAAAAAAGCCCCGCCGAAGGTCGGGCGGGGCAAATTGGGGAAAATCCGCATCAATGACGCGGTGGGTCGCATTTGGCATATTCGATGTCGTGTTGCGAGGCGGGTTAGGGCCGATTCGGTACGCTCCGGCGAAAAAAGAGACCGGTCTCGAAACGGCGGCAACCGTTCTGCGCAGATGCGGAGGTCAGGGGCGCGACGGATGTTTCTGGGCGAAAACGAGCAGCTTCCAGATTACCGGTCCAAGGACCGTATGCTCGTGGTGGATCTGCGGGATGGCCGCGTCCTTGTGCACGACGATTTCGTCGCCGCAGGTCTTGCACCGGTATATGCCCGCATTCGGCACCTTCTGCCCCGGCATCCAATCCTTCTCGAAGGCGGGTGCTTTCGTCTGGACGAGATGCTCCGAATTCTTGAACTGCGCCATCTACACCTCCTTGATGTCGTAACACCATAACAGGCGCAGATGACCAAATCGCCAGCAAGGCTGGTGAAGGATTTCGGGCGCAAGTGCACCGTTTTGAAACGAATAGATTAAGGGAAGGATCAGAAACGAAGAAATCCGCCGAAGCGGATTTCTCAACGTTTTGAACTGGATGGTGGGCGTGACAGGGATTGAACCTGTGACCCCTACGATGTCAACGTAGTGCTCTCCCGCTGAGCTACACGCCCATCCGTGGCGGCGCATAGACCATAGACTGGTCGGGCCGTCAACAGGTTTTTGCCATGAAATGCGAAGGTTTTTTGAAGGCCTTGCAGATCAGGGCTTTCGGGGCCTCAGGCCGCCAGAAGCTTGTTCACTTCGTCCACCAGATCGCGCAGGTGGAAGGGCTTCGACAGCACCTTGGCATCCTTCGGCGCCTTGGAATCGGAGTTCAGCGCGACGGCCGCAAAGCCGGTGATGAACATCACTTTCAGGTCAGGATCGAGTTCCGTCGCCCGGCGGGCAAGTTCGATCCCGTCCATTTCCGGCATGACGATGTCGGTCAGGAGCAGCGAGAAGGGCTCTTCGCGCAGGCGATCGTAAGCGCTCGCGCCGTTGTCGAAGGACGCGACCTTGTAGCCCGCCTTTTCAAGCGCCTTCACCAGGAAACGACGCATGTCGTTATCGTCTTCGGCGAGAAGGATTTTCTGAATCATCTCCAGGACCGTTATCCAATGCAAATTTTTAGAGTTGTCGGTATCTCTTACACTGCCTACGCGCGGTAAACATCCGTTTAATGAGGGTGTAAGAGGATTTGGTAGGGTATAGATAGTATGGACTTCGCCTCGGGCAACTGGCAACATGAGTTCCTGAACAAGTTCGTGACATGGTAAAGGCAGGATGGATTGCAACGCAGGTGATTTTGAACATTTCGAAGTGAGGGAGCCCGCCACGCAGACTATCCCCTTCGTTTTCAATTCGCCTCACAGCGGCAGCTTCTACCCGCCTGAATTTCTTGCCGAGAGCGGCCTCGATTCGCTCGCCATCCGCCGCTCCGCGGACCACTATGTCGACGAGCTTTTCGCCGACGCGCCGGAACTCGGCGCACCGCTGCTCCTGGCCCATTTCCCGCGCGCCTATCTCGACGTCAATCGCGAGCCCTACGAGCTCGATCCGCGCATGTTCGACGGGCCGTTGCCACCTTTCGTCAATATCGGCTCCATGCGTGTCGCGGGCGGGCTGGGCACCATTCCGCGGATCGTCGCCGAAAACATGGAAATCTACCGCCGCCGGCTGCCGGTCGACGAGGCGATGTCCCGCATCGAAACGATCTACAAGCCTTACCACGCCTGCCTTCGCAAACTGATCGCCCGCACCCATGCCCGCTTCGGGCTCGCCATCCTGATCGACTGCCATTCGATGCCGGGCAATATCCGCCTTTCCGGTTCGGACGTGCGGCCCGACTTCATCATCGGCGACCGCTACGGCACCAGCGCGTCTGCCGAGCTCTCTCGGGCGGCGATGCAATTCCTCGACGGCATGGGTTTTTGCGCCGTGCGCAACAAGCCCTATGCCGGCGGTTTCATCACCGAACACTACGGCCGGCCGGTGCGCGGTCTGCATGCGCTGCAGATCGAGGTCAACCGCGCGCTCTACGTGGACGAGATGACGCTTGCCAGACGACCGGAATTCCCGATGGTCGCGGCTGCACTTTCCACCTTCATGCGGCAGATGGCGGAATTCGTCATCGACTTCGCAGGCGACAGCGCGCTCGCAGCCGAATAACGTTCACAAAGTTTTCCACAGGTTTGGTCTGTCGCCGGCGGAATTGCCGACTTGTCGGCTCGATCGCGGGCAAAAAAAACCGCGCTTGTGGGCGCGGCTAAGTCTAGGGAGGAAACACCCAAGGAGGGTATTTACAGTCAAAGACTGTGCATTGAAGCTACGAGTGCGCTGCACAAATGTCAAGCAACTTTTTTAGTTGCTTAAATATGCGCCATTTTTAGGCGGATTGCCGAGATTTGCGGCAGCGAAAGATCATTTTTTGAATTTCTGCGCATTCGGCTCGAATCCGGTTCCATGCTTCGGGCGGGTGTTTTAGAACAGGTCTTCATTCCAACAGCGGATTTCCCCATGCTTCCCGATCGCGATTTCTTCCATGCGCTTGCCGATGCTGCCAAGGCCGAGACCCTGCCGCGCTTCCGGACCGGACTTTCCGTCGTCAACAAGGAGCAGGGCGGGTTCGACCCGGTGACCGAGGGCGACCGCGCCGCCGAGACGGCGATCCGGGCTCTGATCACCGCACGCTTTCCCGAACACGGCATTCTCGGCGAGGAGCATGGGAATGTCGGCCTCGACCGCGAGCATGTCTGGGTGATCGATCCGATCGACGGTACGCGCGCCTTCATTTCCGGCCTGCCGGTCTGGGGCACGCTGATCGGCTTCCAGTCGAACGGCCGCGCCGCCATGGGGCTGATGGACCAGCCGTTCATCGGCGAGCGTTATTTCGCCGACGGCACGAATGCCTGGTATTCCGGCCCGGACCTCGAGCGGCAGCAGATTTCGGTGCGCGACTGCGGCAGCCTTGCCGCCGCCACCCTTTTCACCACCTCGCCGCATATCTTCGGCGGCGACGATCTGGCGAAATACCGTTCTGTCGAGGAGAAGGTGCGGCTGTTCCGCTATGGCTGCGATTGCTACGCGTATATGCTGCTCGCCTCCGGCCATGTGGATATCGTCGTCGAGAACAACCTGAAGCCCTACGACGTCGGTGCGCTGATTCCGATCATCGAGCAGGCGGGCGGCATCATCACCACCTGGGACGGCGGGCGCCCGGAAAACGGCGGCAATATTCTTGCGGCGGGCAGCAAGGCCGTGCATGCGGAAGCCATGAAGCTGCTTTCCGGCAAGTAGGTCACCAAGCGGAGAAGGATCACGCGGCGGTCTCGGAGAGCCCGAAACCGCCATCCTGGCCGGGCATGAAGGCCTCGATCGCCGCCAGCGCCTGGGCGCGGTAGATATCCCTGTCGTGAAACAGTTCGTGGCGCGCGCCGTTGATGGTGATCAGCTGGCCGGCGCGGAAATTGCGCGACAGTTCCTCCTGCGCCGCATAGGGGACGATGGCATCGAGAACGGGAGCGAGGATCAGGGTCGGAATGGTGATCCTGGTCAGATGCGACTGGGAGGATATGCGGCGAGCGGCCTTGAACGTCTCGTGCAGCCAGCGGGCCGTCGGCGGGCCGATCGTCAGCTCCGGATGGGCGGCGCCGATCTCAACGTTGCGGGCGAAACGCTTCGGATCGGAGGTCAGCGGATTGCCTTCGAAGGCGCGGTTGCTGCGGTCGGCGCCCATCGAGACGCGGCCGAAACCGGTCCAACTCGCAATCCCGGCAAGTGTGCGGATGAAGCCTTCCGGGACACCCTGACCCGAGAGCGCGATATAGGGGGCTGCAATTGCCATCCGGTTGATGCGGTTCGAAAGGCGCGGGGCAGCCGAGAGCGCGATCAGGGCGCCGGTCGAGTGGGCAACCAGGAAGAAGGGCAGGCGGGCATCCGGAAGCACGATATGTTCGAGGAAGATCTCGAGATCCCGCTCGTAGTCGGAAAAGCGGCGGACATGGCCCTTGCGCGGATTTTTCGTCAGCCGCTGCGATCCGCCCTGGCCGCGCAGGTCGAAGGTCGCGACCCACAGGCCCATGGCGTTCAGATCCCGGATCGTCTCGAAATATTTCTCGATGGATTCGTTGCGGCCCTGCATGAGCACGACGGTGCCGGCCGCCGGCGACATCCCGGAGCGGAACAGGCCGTAGCGTAACCGGGTGCCTCGATGACCGGTAAAATAGCCGGCCGTGCAATTGGCCGGAGCCGGATTGCCGGGCGTGGGGTGGAGAATGTTGTCGATGGAATCTGCCGCTTCGCTCATGCCGGCAGGGTCAGCCAGCGGCGGCGGGACGTCAAGGAAAAAGCGCGGCTGGCGCCAGCCGGTGGCGTGCCAGACGATGTCGAAGACATCGGAGGGCTTGCACGCTGCCGGTCTAACATGTGTATTCAACCGCATTTGAAGATTTCTGGATGTCCGTCGGCCCGCCGGAGCACGGGAGTGTGCGAGGAGGATGGTTGGCGTCAGTCGAGGTATAAGGAGGGAGACAAGCCATGTATTACGCAATCCTTGCCTATCACGAGGAGGGAGTGGTCCAGTCCTGGACCGAGGAGGAGGATCAGGCGCTGATGACCGAGCTGCTGGAGGTCAATGACCGTCTGGTTGCGCAGAAATCCCTGGGACCTGCCGCTCGACTCGGGCCGACGGAACAGGCCGTAACATTGCGGGGCAAGGGCGAGGGGATGGTTATCGACGGTCCGTTTGCCGAAACCAAGGAGCAGCTGCTCGGCCTCTACGTGGTGGATTTTCCGACGATCGATGGAGCCATTGCGGCGGCACGAGATCTGCGCCGTGCCAATCCGACGGCGGTCTACGAAATCAGGCCGATCCTGCTCTATTTGCCGGGCGCGCCGCTGGAGACGCGGGCGGAGGACTGAGGGAGTAGTTCGGCAGGAAAAAGAAGCCGGAATCGCGGGGTCTAGGGATACCCCAAGCGATTCCGGCAATTGATGACCGAAGCGAAGGGACGAATGGAGCTTCGGTCGAGAGAGACAGTCTGCCTTCCACTGTTACTTCTATCAAAACGCTCCTGAACCGGCTCGAAACGGGCTGTTCATCTCAGGTTCACTCGTAAATCGCGCCGCGAACCGGGGCCTTGAAGCCGCGAAAACCAATCCCCATTTGAACTCTGCGGACGCCAAACGGGTCCGCGGAACGGGACCGCATCGCCAATGAAGGGATGCGCAAACCCAGATGAAAACCGCAACGTCGCTTCCCAAGGAGGACTCCATGCGTCACGTCGATTTTACCCCCCTTTACCGCTCCACCGTCGGTTTCGACCGCCTTTTCAACCTGCTCGACAATCGCGGGCCGGCTGACCAGACCCCGAGCTATCCGCCCTACAATATTGAGCGGACCGGTGAAAACACCTATCGCATCACCATGGCCGTTGCCGGTTTCGACGAAAAGGAACTCAGCCTCGAAGCCCATGCGAACGTGCTGACCGTGAAGGGTGAAAAGAGCGAAGACGAAACCGCTGCCGAACAGAGCGAATATCTCTATCGCGGCATCGCCAAGCGCGCCTTCGAGCGCCGCTTCCAGCTTGCCGATCATGTCGAAGTGCAATCCGCTTCGCTGAAGAACGGCCTGCTCCATATCGACCTCCTCCGGAACATTCCGGAAGCCATGAAGCCCCGTCGCATCGCGATTGCCGCAGACGCAGTCGCTCCGAAGACGATCGAGGCCCAGGTTACCCCGCAGCAGGTCAACTAACCCGCTGCCGGGTTTCCGGTCGATATAGTCGAGCAAGCCCAATGCGGCCCTTCCTCTTGGGGGAAGGGCCGTTTTTCGTTCTGTAGGTTCATTGACCGGTGCGGCTTGTGCCCCCACTGTATCAACAATGTTTCTACATGGGAGAGGCTCATGCGCGTCACCGTCAAGAAATGGGGAAACAGCGCCTCGGTGCGCATCCCCGCCGCCGTCATGGAGGCGGCTCAGCTGCAGATCGATACGGTCGTGGACGTGTCGGAGGAAAACGGCCGGATCATCATTGAGGTGGTGCGGGACGCGGAGCTCGATCTCGATCAGCTCATTGCAGGCATGACACCGGACAACCTCCATGAGGAAATTGATTTTGGAGCGCCTGTCGGCAAGGAAGCGCTATGACGCCTGCGTCCTATGTTCCGGAGGCCGGCGATATCGTCTGGCTGGAATTTTCACCGCAAGCGGGACATGAGCAGGCCGGGCGCCGGCCCGCCGTCGTGTTGAGTCCTCAAAGCTACAATCGCTTCGGCTTGATGCTGTGCTGCCCGATGACCACCAAGCGGAAGGGGTATCCTTTCGAAGTGGCGATCGGTGACGACGGAGACAGCACGGTCCTTGCCGACCAGCTGAAGAGCCTCGACTGGAAGGCGCTCAATGCGCAGCGCAAGGGCCGGGTTTCCGCCCGGGAGCTTTCCCAGATCAGGGCGAGAGCAGCTGCGCTGATCGGCAAGCCCTGATCGACGCCGCCGGCCCTCAAGCCGCAGCCGGGGCCGCGACGGCATCCTTCTTCACCTTCAGGCGGTTCGCATATTTCTGGGCGATGACGGCGCAGGCCATGAGCTGGATCTGATGGAAGAGCATCAGAGGCAGGACGATGGCGCCGATCGAGGAGGACTGGCCGGCGAAGATGGCGTTGGCCATCGGCACGCCGCTTGCGAGCGACTTCTTCGATCCGCAGAAGGTGATGGTGATTTCGTCCTCCTTGTTGAAGCCCAGCGCCCGGCTGCCGAACATGGTGATGCAGAGCACGACTGCCAGCAGCACCATGTCGACCAGGATGACGACGCCGATATCGAGCGCCGAAAAGGTGTGCCACAGGCCTTCCATCACCGCCTCCGAGAAGGCGAGATAGACGACCATCAGGATCGAGCCGCGGTCGACGGGGACAAGGATCTTCTTCTTCGAACGGATCCAGTTGCCGATCCAAGGCTGCAGGATCTGGCCGAGGACGAAGGGGGCGAGCAACTGAAGCAGGATGCTTTCGAGCGCATCCCAGGAAAAGCCCGCGTCGCCCGTGGTCGAGAGCAGGATGCCGGCGAGAAGCGGCGTCAGGAACATGCCGAAGATGTTGGAGCCGGAAGCGGCGCAGATCGCTGCGGGCACGTTGCCGCCGGCGATCGAGGTGAAGGCGATCGAGGATTGCACCGTCGAGGGCAGCACGCAGAGGAAAAGGATGCCGGCATAGAGCGGCGGCGCCAGGATGTCGTCCGGAATGAAGCCGATCATCAGCCCGAGGATCGGGAAGATCGCAAACGTCGTCAGCAGGATCGTCAGGTGCAGGCGCCAGTGCAGGATGCCCGCCACCACGACATCGCGCGAGAGGCGCGCGCCATGCAGGAAGAACAAGAGACCGATGGCGATGTCGGTCGCGACGTTGAACCAGTCGGCGTAGACGCCATGGATCGGCAGGACCGAGGCGAGAATGACGGTGCAGACGAGAAGGACCGTGAAGCGGTCCGGCAGAAAACGGCTCATGGGCGGATTCCTCGGATTTGAGGATTTACTCTTCACTTATCATGAAGCAGAATGCAAACACTAATAGTTATCATGATTTCGGATAGCCATGCTCAACCTTCACCACTTGAACAGTTTCGTCATGCTGCAGCAGACCGGCAGTTTTACCGAGGCCGCGGCGCGTCTTGGCATCGGCCAATCCACCGTGACGCAGCATATCCAGCGGCTGGAAAAGTCGCTCGGACGGCAGTTGGTGTTTCGCGATACGCATCAGGTGAAGCTGACCGCGGAGGGCGAGGCATTGCTCGGTTATGCGCGGGGCATGCTGGACATGAACGGCAAGGTGGCCTCGCTGTTCGGGGAGAGCCGGTTGCGCGGGCGGCTGCGGCTCGGGGTTTCGGAAGACGTGGTGGCCAGCCGGCTGACCTCGATCCTCGAAGATTTCATCCGGCTTTATCCGCTGGTCGACCTGGAGCTGACCGTGGCGCTCTCCGCGGTGCTTTATCAGATGCAGGATATCGGCGATCTCGACCTGGTGCTCGCCAAGCGGCATATCGGCGAGACGAACGGCCGGCTGCTTTATCGCGAGCCGCTGGTCTGGCTGGCGCGCGACCCGGATCTGGCGCTGCGCGGCGATGTGCTGCCGCTGATCGCCTTTCCGCCGCCGAGCATTACCAGGCGGGTGGCGCAGGAAGCGCTCGACCGGGAAAAGAAGGCGTGGCGGATCGTCTGCACCTGCGGCAGCTTGAGTGGGCTCACCGCTGCGGCGCGGGCCGGCATGGGCGTGCTGGTCCAGCCGCGCAGCATGGCGCCGGCGGGGCTGAAGGAGATCCCGGCAGACCGGCTGCCGGTGCTGGAAGACGTGGAGTTCGTGCTGGTTCCGCGGCGCGGCGCCGATGCCGCGCTCACGGAGGCGCTGTCGAGCCTGATCGTGGCGCAGATCGCGCCACAGCATCAGGCGTAGGCTGAGGCTTCAGCCCGCCGAGCAGATCGACAGGAACTGGTCGATGTCCTCTTCGGTGGTGGCAAACGAGGTGACGAGGCGGATCAGGGTTTCGTCCTCCCTGACCGGCTCCGGCATGTTGGTCGGCACCGGCCAGCCGTAGAATTTCGCGCCCTTGGCTTCTGCGGCTTCGGCGGATGCCTTGTTGAGCACGGCAAAAACCTCGTTGGAGGTGGTGTGCCAGGCAAGCCTTGTGCTGTTCAGCGAGCCGATGCCGGCGCGCAGCCGGTCTGCCATGCTGTTGGCGTGGCTTGCCATGTTGAGCCAGAGGCCGTCCTGAAGATAGGCATCGAACTGGGCCGAGATGAAGCGGGTCTTCGAGAACAGCTGGGCGGCGCGCTTGCGGATGAAGGCGAAGTCTTTTGCGAGTTCCGGATTGAAGAAGACGATCGCTTCCGCACACCAGCAGCCGTTCTTGGTGCCACCGAAGGAGAGGATGTCGATGCCGCGTTTCCAGGTCATTTCAGCGGGCGAGACGTCGAGCGAGACCAGAGCGTTGGCGAAACGGGCGCCGTCCATGTGGACCGGCAGGCCGTTCGCCTTGGCGATCCTGGTGATCGCGTCGATTTCGTCAAGCGTATAGATGGTGCCGGTTTCGGTCGCCTGGGTGAGGGTGACGGCGGCGGCGCGGCCGTGATGCAGCGAATCCTGCGGGAAGCCGGCGATGCGGGCGCTGAGCTTTGCCGGCTCCATCTTGCCGTCTTCGCCTTCGACCGGCACCATGCGCATGCCGGAAAAGAAGTCCGGCGCGCCGCATTCATCCTCGATCACATGGGCTTCCGAATGGGAAAATGCGACGCCGCCGACCCGTGCGATGCTGGCGAGCGACAGCGAATTGGCGGCCGTGCCGGTGGAGACGAAATAAACGGAGACGTCCCGTTCGAAAATCTCGTTGAACCGGGCCTCGACCGCCTTGTCGAGGTCGCTGTTGCCATAGGCGGCGGCAAACCGGGTCGACTCCCTCGAGAGGCGTTCGTTGATGGACGGATGGGCGCCGGCCCAGTTGTCAGAAGCGAAAAACATTTTGAAAAATCACCCTGGAAGCTTTGTCTTGGAAGGCGTGCGGAGATTAATCTTTTTGAACCGGTAATCAATCGGCGAGGTCTGCCGAAAGGCCAAAACGGTTAGGTCAGCAAGTGGCACGCTTTAAAAACCGCCCGAACGTAATTAAATTTCGACATCTACGGCATTTGGCGTAATCTTCTGTCGCCAAAAGGGGCAGATTTTTAGCAAGCGCTCTTGTCGCCGATTAACTTCTATGGCATAAATTTTGAAAATTAGGACAGAAGTGCTGTCCTAATTTCTGGAAATGAAGCGATGATGGACGCGTCTTTTTCCGCTGACGCTCACGCCGATCCGGGTTATGTTGCACTGCAAGGCTGCAACTGACGCTGGAGCGGCGCCATCGCATGAAGCACGGGATGGAGCTTGGCTGTCATCCCCAAGAGATATTTGAAAGCCACTTTGCCCGCTGCCGAAGGCGGCCAACAGGAGGAATGACGATGACGAAGACCATCTCCGAGATGTCAGGCGCTGAAGCCCCGATGTCGGCCGAGACGACAGTTCGCGTTCCATTTGTCGCCGGCGGTTTGCCGATGGCCCAGGGCCTCTATCACCCGCGCAACGAGCACGATGCCTGCGGCGTCGGCTTCATCGCCCATATGAAGGGCAAGAAGTCGCACCAGATCGTCAAGGACGGCCTGTTCATCCTCGAAAACCTGACGCATCGCGGTGCCGTCGGCGCCGACCCGCTGATGGGCGATGGCGCCGGCATTCTGGTGCAGATACCCGACCGCTTCTTCCGCGAGGAAATGGCGGCCCAGGGCGTCACCCTGCCGAAGGCCGGCGAATACGCCGTCGGCCACATCTTCATGCCGCGCAAGGCGGATGAGATCGAGCACTACAAGAAGGTGATCGCAGACGTCATCGCAGAGGAGGGGCAGCAGTTCCTCGGCTTCCGCGATGTGCCGGTCGACAACTCTTCGCTGTCGAAGGCGCCTGATATCGCCGCCACCGAACCGCATCACGTTCAGGTCTTCATCGGCGCCGGCAAGGATGCTGCGACCAACCACGATTTCGAGCGCAAGCTGTTCCTGATCCGCAAGGTGATCTCCAACCGCATCTATGACGCATTCGGCGGCGTCGACATGGGCTTCTATCCGGTGTCGCTGTCGTCCTCGACGATCGTCTACAAGGGCATGTTCCTGGCCTATCAGGTTGGCGCCTATTACAAGGACCTGGCCGACCCGCGGTTCGAGACGGCGGTGGCGCTGGTGCACCAGCGGTTCTCGACCAACACCTTCCCGTCCTGGAAGCTCGCGCACCCTTACCGCATGGTGGCCCATAACGGCGAAATCAACACGCTGCGCGGCAACGTCAACTGGATGGCGGCGCGCCAGGCGTCGGTCTCTTCGCCGCTGTTCGGCGAGGACATTTCCAAGCTCTGGCCGATCTCCTACGAAGGCCAGTCGGACACCGCCTGTTTCGACAACGCGCTCGAATTCCTCGTGCGCGGCGGTTATTCCATGGCGCATGCCGTGATGATGCTGATCCCGGAAGCCTGGGCCGGCAACCAGTCGATGTCGCCGGAGCGCAAGGCCTTCTACGAATACCACGCCGCCCTGATGGAGCCGTGGGACGGCCCGGCCGCCGTTGCCTTTACCGACGGTCGCCAGATCGGTGCGACGCTCGACCGCAACGGCCTGCGTCCGGCCCGCTACATGGTCACCGACGACGACCGCATCATCATGGCGTCGGAATCGGGCGTTCTACCGGTGCCGGAAGAGAGCATCATCAAGAAGTGGCGCCTGCAGCCGGGCAAGATGCTGCTGATCGACATGGAAAAGGGGCGGATCGTCTCGGACGACGAGTTGAAGTCCGAGCTTGCGACCAAGCATCCCTACGGCAAGTGGCTGGACAAGACCCAGCTCATCCTCGAAGACCTGAAGCCGGTGGAGCCGCGGGCGCTGCGCCGCGACGTGTCGCTGCTCGACCGCCAGCAGGCCTTCGGCTACACCTCGGAAGACACCAAGATCCTGATGTCGCCGATGGCGACGACGGGCCAGGAAGCCGTGGGCTCGATGGGCACCGACACGCCGATCTCGGCCATGTCGGAAAAGTCGAAGTTGCTCTATACCTATTTCAAGCAGAACTTCGCGCAGGTCACCAACCCGCCGATCGACCCGATCCGCGAGGAACTGGTCATGAGCCTCGTGTCGTTCATCGGCCCGCGTCCGAACATTCTCGACCACGAGGGTGCGGCGAACGCCAAGCGTCTGGAAGTGCGCCAGCCGATCCTGACCAACGGCGATCTGGAAAAGATCCGCTCGATCGGCCACACGGAAGACCGGTTCGACACCAAGACGCTCGATTTCACCTATGACATCGAGCGCGGCGCCGAAGGCATGCCGGAAATGCTCGATCGTCTCTGCGAACGTGCGGAAGCGGCGGTCAAGGGCGGCTACAACATCATCGTGCTTTCCGACCGTCAGATCGGTCCGGACCGCATCGCCATCCCGGCGCTGCTGGCGACCGCTGCCGTGCATCATCACCTGATCCGCAAGGGGCTGCGCACCTCGGTCGGCCTCGTCGTCGAATCCGGCGAGCCGCGCGAAATCCATCACTTCTGCTGTCTGGCCGGTTACGGCGCCGAGGCGATCAACCCCTATCTCGCCTTCGACACGCTGACCGACATGCACGCGCGCGGCGAATTCCCGAAGGAAGTGGATTCCTCGGAAATCGTCTACCGCTACATCAAGGCGGTGGGTAAGGGCATCCTCAAGGTCATGTCCAAGATGGGCATCTCGACCTACCAGTCCTATTGCGGCGCCCAGATCTTCGATGCGATCGGCCTGTCGTCCGGTCTGGTCGAGAAGTATTTCTTCGGCACGGCGTCCAACATCGAAGGCGTCGGCCTCGAAGAGATCGCGGAGGAGACCGTCGCCCGCCATCATGCGGCCTTCGGCAAGGACCCGGTCCTGGCGACGACGCTCGATATCGGCGGCGAATATGCCTACCGCATGCGCGGCGAAAGCCATGCCTGGACGCCGGATGTGGTCGCGACGCTTCAGCATGCGGTGCGCGGCAACAGCCAGGAGCGCTACCGCGAATTCGCCGAGATGGTGAACGAGACGGCGGTCCGCATGAACACCATCCGCGGCCTGTTCAAGATCAAGTCGGCGGTCGATATCGGCCGTACGCCGGTTTCGATCGACGACGTGGAGCCGGCGGTCGATATCGTCAAGCGGTTTTCGACCGGCGCCATGTCGTTCGGCTCGATTTCCCGTGAGGCGCATACGACGCTTGCGATCGCCATGAACCGGATCGGCGGCAAGTCGAACACCGGTGAGGGCGGCGAGGAGAGCGACCGTTACATGCCGCTGCCGGACGGTTCTCAGAACCCGGAACGCTCGGCGATCAAGCAGGTCGCGTCCGGCCGCTTCGGCGTCACGACGGAATACCTGGTCAACGCGGACATGCTGCAGATCAAGGTGGCGCAGGGTGCAAAGCCCGGCGAGGGCGGCCAGCTGCCCGGCCACAAAGTGGATGCGACGGTCGCCAAGACCCGTCACTCGACGCCGGGTGTAGGCCTCATCTCGCCGCCGCCGCACCATGACATCTATTCGATCGAAGACCTGGCGCAGCTGATCTACGACCTGAAGAACGTCAACCCGACCTCGGACATTTCCGTCAAGCTCGTCTCGGAAGTGGGCGTCGGCACGGTTGCCGCAGGTGTCGCCAAGGCGCGCGCCGACCATATCACGGTCGCCGGCTTCGACGGCGGCACCGGCGCTTCGCCGCTGACCTCGCTGAAGCATGCGGGTTCGCCTTGGGAAATCGGCCTTGCCGAAACCCAGCAGACGCTGGTGCTGAACGGGCTTCGCTCGCGCATCGCCCTGCAGGTCGATGGTGGCCTGAAGACCGGCCGCGACGTCATCATCGGCGCGCTGCTCGGTGCCGACGAATTCGGCTTCGCGACGGCTCCCGTCATCGCCGCCGGCTGCATCATGATGCGCAAGTGCCACCTGAACACCTGTCCGGTGGGTGTGGCGACGCAAGACCCGGTCCTGCGCAAGCGCTTCAAGGGTACGCCGGAGCATGTCATCAACTACTTCTTCTTCGTTGCCGAAGAAGTGCGCGAGATCCTGGCCTCGCTCGGCTTCACCCGCTTCGACGAGATCATCGGCATGGTCGAGCTTCTGGAAAAGGACGAGATGATCGCTCACTGGAAGTCCAAGGGCCTCGATTTCTCGAAGATCTTCCACAAGGTGGAGGCTCCGAAGGAGGCGACCTACTGGACGCAGCGCCAGAAGCATCCGATCGACGACATTCTCGACCGCAAGCTGATCGAGAAGTCGCAGGCTGCGCTAGAAAACAAGGAGCCTGTGGTCTTCGAAGTGCCGATCAAGAACGTCGACCGTTCCGTCGGCGCGATGCTCTCGGGTGCGCTCGCCAAGCGCTGGCGCCACAAGGGCCTCAAGGACGACACGATCCATGTGACGCTGCGCGGCACGGCCGGACAGTCGTTCGGCGCGTTCCTGGCGCACGGCATCACCTTCGATCTGGTCGGCGACGGCAACGACTATGTCGGCAAGGGGCTGTCGGGCGGCCGCATCATCGTGCGCCCGCCGGAGAACTCTCGGATCGTCGCGGAGAACTCCATCATCGTCGGCAACACCGTGCTCTACGGCGCGATTACCGGCGAGTGCTATTTCCGCGGCGTTGCCGGCGAGCGCTTTGCGGTTCGCAACTCCGGTGCCATCGCGGTCGTCGAGGGTGTCGGTGACCACGGCTGCGAATACATGACCGGCGGCATCGTCGTCGTGCTCGGCGAAACGGGGCGCAACTTCGCGGCCGGCATGTCCGGCGGCGTCGCTTACGTGCTCGACGAGAGCGGCGATTTCGCCAAGCGCTGCAACATGGCGATGGTCGAACTCGAGCCGGTTCCGGAAGAGGACGACATGCTGGAGAAGCTGCACCATCACGGCGGCGACCTCATGCACAAGGGACGCGTCGACGTTTCCGAGGACATGACGCGCCACGACGAGGAGCGCCTCTACCAGCTGATCTCCAACCACCTGCACTACACGGGCTCCAACCGCGCCAAGGAAATCCTCGACCGCTGGAGCGAATACCGCCCGAAATTCCGCAAGGTCATGCCGGTCGAATACCGCCGTGCGCTTGTCGAGATGGAGCGGATGCGGATGGGGGTCGCTGCGGAATAAGTTTCGCGCGGTTTGTTAGGTTTTAACCGGCTGCCAGAGCGCAGGACGGATTGAGGGTTTAAACATGGGCAAGGTAACGGGTTTCCTGGAAATCGACCGGCAGGTGGGCAAGTATCAGCCGGCTTCCGACCGCATCCGCCATTTCCGTGAATTCACCATCCCGATGTCGGATGCGGAAATTACCAAGCAGGCGGCGCGCTGCATGGACTGTGGCATTCCCTATTGCCACGGCCCGACCGGCTGTCCGGTTCACAACCAGATCCCGGACTGGAACGACCTCGTCTACAACAACAAGTGGGAGGAGGCGATCCGCAACCTCCATTCCACCAACAACTTCCCGGAATTCACCGGCCGCGTCTGCCCGGCCCCCTGCGAGGAAGCCTGCACGCTGAACCTCGAGGATGCGCCGGTCGCGATCAAGACGGTCGAGCAGGCGATCGCCGACAAGGCATATGAGCTCGGCTTCATCGCACCGCAGCCGGCAACGGTCCATACCGGCAAGAAGGTGGCGATCATCGGCTCCGGTCCTGCCGGTCTGGCGGCTGCCCAGCAGCTCGGCCGCGCCGGCCATGAAGTGCATGTCTATGAGCGCGAGTCCAAGGCCGGCGGCCTGCTTCGCTACGGCATCCCCGACTTCAAGATGGAAAAGAACTTCATCGACCGCCGCGTCGAGCAGATCACCGGCGAGGGCGTGACCTTCCATTACGGCGCCAATATCGGCGTCGACATCCCGGTCGAGAAGCTGATCGCCGAGCATGACGCCGTGCTTTATTGCGGCGGTTCGGAAACCCCACGTCCGGCCGGCATTCCCGGCGTCGAGCTACATGGCGTCTATGACGCGATGCCCTATCTCGTGCAGCAGAACCGCCGCCTCGGCCGCGAGAACATCGAAAGTGTCGCCTGGGCGGCCGATCCGATCCTGGCCGGCGCCAAGCATGTCGTCGTCGTCGGCGGCGGCGATACGGCGTCGGACTGCGTCGGCACGGCCTTCCGCCAGGGCGCCGTCAAGGTGACCCAGCTCGACATCCGCCCGCAGCCGCCCGAGAAGGAAGACAAGCTCGCCGTCTGGCCCTTCTGGGCCACCAAGATGCGGACCTCGTCCAGCCAGGCCGAAGGTGCGGTGCGTGAATTCCAGGTGGCGACGCTCGAATTCGTCGGCGAAGACGGCCAGCTCGTTGGCGTGCGCTGCTGCGAAGTCGATGAACGCCGCAAGCCGATCGCCGGGACGGATTTCATCATCAAGGCCGATCTCGCCTTCATCGCCATCGGCTTCTCCGGTCCGCTGACTGACGGTGTTCTGAACGAGCTCGAAGGCAAGCTGACCCTGAATGTCGACCGCCGCGGCTCGACCAACGTGGTCGCCAACGACAAGGACTACAAGACTTCGGTCGACAAGTTCTGGACCGCCGGCGACGTGCGCCGCGGCCAGTCGCTGGTCGTCTGGGCGATCCGCGAAGGCCGCCAGGCGGCACGGGCGATCGACGAGGCGCTGATGGGAAGCTCGGTTCTGCCGCGGTAAGGTGGCGGGAATTTCGCTGGGCAGACGATTGATGTGAGCCGGTGCAGCAAGCTCCGCTAATCTCCCCCCTTGTGGGGGAGATGTCACCGAAGGTGACAGAGGGGGGCGCCGCGAATTCGACTGTCGAAGAGTATGCCGCAGCACCCCCCTCTGCCCTGCGGGCATCTTCCCCACAAGGGGGAGATTGGATGTGGCGCGGTTTCGCTCCTATCCGACGCCGTGCGTGACCCGTCACTCGCTAATGGGTATCCCTAGCGCGCCGCACTCACGGCCGGGACCCGATAATCATCAATCCGCCCGGCCGGTGCCGGTGCGAGTTCGCCGCGCCTGACCAGTTTGTCGCGCGGCGTTTCGGCGAGGACGGAGGGGAGCGGGGCGGCGCCGAGAAGGTCCTTGCCGCCGTCGAGCTCGGGGTCGGAGAGGCTGATCGGATGGGTGGGCACGGCCTGGCCGGGCGATGCGGGAAGGGTGGATAGAGCCGGCAGGTTGGAACCGTCGAGCTTGACGACATCGGGGCTTGCCATTTCGCCGAGATGCCGGCGGGCCAGTTTTTCCACGTAGAAGGCGAGCTTCTGCTTGCCGGCCTTGGTGAAGGTGATGCCGTCGGAACCGCGCAGGCGCACTTGCTGGCCGTTGACGTCCGAACCGGTGATGACGAACTTGCCGTCCTCGTCGACGAAACCTTCCCAGATATCGACGAATTCGCCGCCGGCCTTTTCCACCTGGTTGCGGTAAATGGCGTTGAGCGTCACGGCGTCTGCGGTCGCCGTCGGCGACTGGAAGGAAGGCAGGCCGACCCAGAGGAGCGGCAGCTTGCGGGAGGCGACTATGCCGACGAGTTCGGTCACCCGCCGCTCGTATTCCTTGAACCAGGCGTCGCTGCGGAACTTTTCCTTCGTACTGCCGATCGTCATCTGCTGGCGGTCGTTGGCCCCGAGCATGATCACGACCACGGCGGGTTTCACCTCGTCGATCATGGCGGGAAGCTCAGTCGCCCAGTCGAGATGATCTTCGCGCACGAGACCGGAGGAGCCGTCGCTGCGCTCGGTGATCGCGACGCCGGGAGCGGTCGCAAACGCCGTTTCCAGTTCGCTGCCGATGCCGCCGGCCATAAAATCGCCGACCACCAAAACCTGCTTGGCATTATCGATTTTGGCGACCGGTTCCGGCGCCGGCGGCGCGATCGGCTGCACCGGGCGGGGAGCGGCGGCTCGTCCCGTGCTGCGGCGGGGCCGCGGTTTCATCTCGATGATCGAGCCGTCGCGTTCGTAGCGGCGGCGGCTGTAGGGGGCGGGCCGCTCATAGCGGTCGTCGCGCTCGTAACGCGGGCCGCCGAACAGGTAATCGAAGAGATTACGGCGCGGGATGGGCTCCTGGGCGGCCGCCGGAGGCGAGGCGGCCGGCAGGGCGACCAGCACCGCGAGCAGGAGAAGGGCCAGGCGCACCCATCCCCAGTTTCGCACGCCCTTGTTTCGTCGAGGCCTGTTCCGCCAGGCACCGTTCTCGACGGTCTCTTTTTGCCCGGATTTATGCAAAGCCTTCATGCCTCCGCCGCCCCGCAAGTCTCGCGGGAGATTCCCTTAAACGATGTGGCGCGAAGCACCTTCTTGTCAACGCAAAGCTTCGAGAAGCGACTTTGACGGCTCGCCGTTCTGCTGCATGCCGAGGCGTTTCTGAATCGCCGAAATCGCCGCCTTCGAGCCGGAGCCGAAATTGCCGTCGACTTCGCCGTCGTAATAACCGAGCTGCTTCATGCGGTTCTGCAGTTCGAACTTCTGCTTGATGTCCAGTGTACCTTCGGGGCGCGGCCAGCTCTGCTGGACACCGCCGAATCCGGCAATCTCGTCGGCGAGCAGACCGACCGCCAGCGCGTAGCTGTCGGCGGCGTTGTATTTCTTGATGGTGAAGAAATTGCCGAGCATCAGGAAGGCCGGGCCGCTCTCGCCGGCCATCAGCTTCAGCGTCGCCCGGTCGGTGCCGCGCGGGAAATTCTTGCCGTTCGCGCGGGTAAAACCGAGCTTCGCCCATTCGCCGAGCGTTTTGGTCTGGCCTTCGTGACGGGCGCCGTTGGCCGGGAGCACCGTTTCATAACCCCAGGTCTTGCCGCTCTGCCAGCCGTTCTTGGCAAGAAGGTTGGCGGAGGTGGCAAGCGCATCCGGGATCGAATGCCAGATGTCACGCTTGCCGTTGCCGTCGGCATCGATCGCGTAGAGCAGGTAGCTGGTCGGGATGAACTGGGTATGGCCCATGGCGCCGGCCCAGGAGCCGGTCAGCTGTTTGGGCGTGATATCGCCCGACTGCAGGATCTTCAGTGCGGCGATGAGCTGGTTGCGGGCAAACTTGGCGCGCTTGGGGTCGCCCCAGGCAAGCGTCGCCAGAGCCTGCGGCACGTGGTGCAGGCGGTCGGGATTCTCCAGTGCTGCACCATAATTGGATTCCATCGACCAGATGGCGAGCAGGATGTTCTTGTCGACGCCGAAATGGCGTTCCAGGGAGGCGAGCGTCGAGCCGTGCCTGGCGGCCATCTCGCGGCCGATCTTGACCGTATAGGGGTTTACGCGGCTGTCGAGATAGTCCCAGATCCTGGACTTGAATTCCGGCTGGAAATTCGCCTTTTCAAGCACGTCCTGATCGGGTTCACTGATGCCGGCGAAGGCTCGGTCATAGGTGGAACGGCTGATACCGCTTTTGGCTGCAGTGTCGTAGAATTTTGCGATCCACGTCTTGAAACCGGCGTCTGCCTGAGCATCTATCGGCATGGCCGCGGCGGCGAGCCCGGCGATCAGAGAGAAGGCAAACCCACGAAAGAGGTTGGTGCGAAGCGTCTTCATCGGCAGTCGGGTCCATTCTTCTTTTACCAAGCCTGACGGCAAGAGTGGCATGCGGCTTAACGATGTAATAACAGGATTGGGTCAACAAATTCTTTACCATAGAAACCGGACCCGCGGCAGTCTTTGCGAAACAGTAGCAATTCGTCATTAGATGCCGAGATTTGAATATTCGCACAATGACGTGCTTTCAGGAGGCATGAGTGGCACAACAACAAAAGATCCGTAAGGCAGTGTTTCCGGTAGCAGGTCTGGGCACGCGCTTCCTCCCCGCGACCAAGGCGGTGCCGAAGGAAATGCTGACCGTGGTCGACAAGCCGGTCATCCAGTATGTGGTGGATGAGGCGGCCGAAGCGGGCATCGAGCACTTCGTTTTCGTGACGGGTCGCGGCAAAGGGGTTATCGAAGATTATTTCGACATCCAGTACGAACTGGAGCAGATGCTGCGCGAGCGCAACAAGAATGCCGAGCTGACGCTGCTCGCCGGCCTTCTACCGGTTGCCGGCACCGCCAGCTTCACGCGCCAGCAGGTACCGCTCGGCCTCGGTCATGCGGTCTGGTGCGCCCGCGATATCGTCGGCAACGAACCTTTTGCGGTCCTGCTTCCCGACATGATCATGGCCGGCGGCAAGGGTTGCCTCAAGGGCATGGTCGATCTCTATGCAGAGAGTGGCGGCAACGTCATCGCGGTTCAGGAATGCGATCCGGAACAGGCGCATAAATACGGCATCGTCGGCATCGGCGCACCGGTCGGGGAAGGCTTCAAGATCACCCAGATGGTCGAAAAGCCCGCCAAGGGAACGGCTCCGTCCAACCTCTACATCAACGGCCGCTACATCCTGCAGCCGGAAATCTTCAAGATCCTGGAAACCCAGGAACGCGGCGCCGGCAACGAGATCCAGCTTACCGACGGCATGTTGGCGCTCCTGAAATCCCAGGAATTCGCGGCCTATCCGTTCAAGGGCGATACGTTCGACTGCGGCGCCAAGGATGGCTTTATCCTGGCCAACCTCGCCTTCGCGCTGCAGCGTCCCGACATTCGCCCTGCGATCGAAGGGCCGATGAAGGCACTGCTCGCCTCGCTGAAGTAAAATTTTCCGACCGGCAGTCTGCCGGTTAGACGTCACGCAAACCCCTCATGGTCCTGCTATGAGGGGTTTTCTTTTTCACGGTGCCGAGTGACATGGCTGTCTCTGCGAATCTCGATTTTCTGGAATTCCACGATCTTTCGGCGGGTGCCATAGCGGCGATCCTTGATCGTGCCGGCGCGCTTGGGCAAGCGTGGCGGGAGCGGCGGATGCCGAAAAGTCTCGAGGGCAGGCGGATCGCCCTGATCGTCGACGATGGCGGCTGGCGCAATACGACGGCCTTCGATCTCGGAATCCAGGCGATGGGCGGCATTTGCACGCATGTGCCGGCCAGCCTCGGCGGGCGTGAGGCGATTGCCGATCTGGCGGGTTACCTCGACAACTGGTTCGACATGATCGTCATCCGAACGCCCGACCTCGCCGCGCTCCGGGAACTTGCGGCAAATGCCCGAGCCCCTGTCATCAATGCCCGGACGCGGTCCAATCATCCGTGTGAGACCCTCGGAGACCTCGCCTATGTCGACAGCAAGCGTGGCGGCATCGAAGGGCTGAAGATCGTCGGCGTGGCGCCGGACGCCAATATTCTGCGGTCCTGGGTGGAGGCGTCGATCTCGCTGCCGATCGAGGTGGTGCAGGTCTATCCGGACGTTTGGCATGTCAACGATCCCGCACTCCTCAATCCCAATTTCCGGCTGAGTACGGATATGCGCGAGCTTGAGGATGCGGACGTCATCTTCACGGATAGCTGGCCGGGTGGCGCGCCGGAAGGCGAAGTCGCCGACTACCGCATATCGGCCGAGGTTCTCGATCGCTGCCGTCAGGATGCGATCTTCATCCCCTGTCCGCCTGTGGCGCGAGGGCAGGAAGTGACCGCGGAGGCGATGACGCATCCCGCCTGCCGGAGCACAGCGGCGAAAGCCTTCCTGCTGCACGCGCAGAACGCGCTGATGGAATGGATCGCCGCCCGACCGGAGCTTAACGCTTCAAGGTGAGGCCGACCCCGGCGCGGACGATCTTGTCGTCTGCGCCGCCGCCTTCCGCCTGCTCGTATTCCACGTCGCCGGTCAGGTCGAGATAACGGTTGATCGCCCAGGTGAGGCCGGCGCCGCCGATCCAGACCGTCTCGTCGCTTGGACCGCCGCTCGGGAAATCGCGCAGGGTCGAACTGCCCGTCAGCCGGGCGATGAGGTTGTCGCGCATCTCGTGCGTCAGCGCTGCCGTCGCCTGGTATTCCACCCAGCCGCTCTGGCCGGGCGTGGTCGAATCCTGCACCGTGGTGCGCAGGCCGAGATCGACATTGGTGCCGCGCTGCGGCGACCAGGTGGCGCTGCCGTTGAAGGTGACCGCGCCGACCGATTTCAGGCGGTCGTCCTCGTAGTCGACAATCTCGTAACCGGTGCCGATTTCGCCGCGCAGTTTCTCGCCGAGATCGAATTCGACCCCGGTGCGCGCCGCATAGCTCTGCGAGGAACGGGCATAACCGGAATTGTCGCGCCTGAGGTCGTAGAAGGTGCGGCCGGTTGCCACTTCCACATAGGGGACGAGCGCCGGGGAGAGTTCGTAGCCGAGCCGCAGACGGCCGTCGATGCCGGTGCGGTTGCGATCCTCGGTGCTGACGATCGTGCCGTCGGAGAGTTTCGCATCCGTATAGGCCGCGCGGGACAGATCGAGTGCGGCGGTGCCGCGGATCTTGCCGAAGTCGCGCTGGACGGAGGCGCCGCCGGTAAATTCATGGACACCCGGTTGGGTGGACGCGCCGCCGAGCGCATTCGGGTCGTAGTCGTCCTCGCGGGAGAACCGGTAGCCGCCGGTGATATGGGCGACCGTATCGTTGGAGAGATCGAGCCGCAGGTCCGCATTGATGTTCGCTTCCGGCTGCTCGCCCTGGCTGCTGCTGCCGAGATTTCGCTCCAGCGTGCCTTCGCCGGTAACCGTCAACGAATGGCGCGACCAGTCGGAGGTCAAGCTGCCGCGGATCGCTGTCGACAGGTAATCGCGGCGGATCTTGGTGCCGTTCGAGCGCCGGGTCTCGGTGTCGATGCTCTGGTTGATAGAGGGGCGGAGCAGGAAGCTGCCCATCCGAATGCCGGTCGGGTCGCCCGGCTCGCGGGGTTGTTCCTGGGTTTCGACAGGCTCGGCGCCACGGTCGAGCGGCTCTTCGCGCGGCTGGTTCAGGTCGTCCTCGTAGGGAGGCTCCTGGTTGGCTGCCTGGTTGCGGCCGGGCGTGGTGCCGGTGGCGACATTCGGATCGTCCTGGTTCTGGTCGTCGACAGCATTGGTGGCGTTGGTCGCCGGCTGCGCCGAGGTGCTGCCTCTCAATGCTGTGTTGGAGGCCGTGTTCGAAGTCGGCGACGTGGTGTTCGCGACCGAGGGAAGAGAGCCGTTCTGCGGCGGAAACACATTGCGGGTCTGGGCGGCCGCGGGCGAAACAAGCGCCGAACAGGCCAGCAGAAGGCCGAGTGCCGTCCGGCGCCTCTGGCGCGTTCCGCCTGTCGTTGTGGTGATCTTCATAGGCCTGCCCGGGCAATCGCAAATGCTTACCCAAACGTAAAGCCATGTGGTTAACGTTTGGTTGCGACGCCATGGGCGGCGGCCAACTTAGTGGTCCCGTGCCAAAGCCGATAGACTTGAGGTGTGAAAAGAGTTAAGGCTTGCCCATGATCAAGAGAGCTTTGCAACTGGTCGAGAACGACCTCGTCGATTCCGCCTTGAGGACAATTTCCTTCGGGAAACAAGGACTTAACGCGCTGGAGCTGGCACTTCAGAACGGCCTCGGAGACGCCTTCCGAAAGGCCGCGGAACTGATCGGCGATATCGACGGCAGGGTCGTCGTGACCGGCATCGGCAAGAGCGGACATATCGGCCGCAAGATCGCCGCCAGCCTCGCCTCGACCGGCACACCTTCCTTCTTCGTCCATCCCGTCGAAGCCAACCACGGCGATCTCGGCATGATCGGCTCGGGCGACGTGGTGCTGGCGCTCTCCTGGGGCGGCGAGACCGCCGAGCTCCAGGGCATCGTTTCCTTCACCCGCCGCTTCTCCATTCCGCTGATCGCCATGACGTCGGGCGAGATTTCGACGCTTGCCCGCGAAGCCGATGTCGTTCTGCTGCTGCCCAAGGAACAGGAAGCCTGCCCGCACGGTCTGGCGCCGACCACCTCCACGCTGATGCAGCTTGCCCTGGGCGATGCGCTTGCCGTGGCGCTGCTCGAAGCGCGCGGTTTTTCGGCAACCGATTTCCGCGTCTACCATCCGGGCGGCAAGCTCGGGGCGATGTTGAGCCATGTCGGCGACCTGATGCATACCGGTGATCGCATGCCTCTGGTCAAAAAGGGCGTCCTCATGCTGGAGGCGATCGAGGAACTGTCGCGAAAACGCTTCGGTTGCGTCGGTATAGTCGATGAGGATGGCAGCCTCTGCGGCTTCATCAGCGATGGCGATATTTCCCGGCACCTTCATCTCGATCTGCGCGAAACGCTGGTCGACGACGTGATGACGCTCAACCCGAAGACCGTCAGCAAGGAAACGCTTGCCACGAAGGCCATGGCGCTGCTCAACAAGCACAGCATCGGCGCGCTGCTTGTCGTCGATGAGGAGCGCAAGCCGGTCGGCATCGTTCATTTCCACGATCTGCTGCGCGTTGGCGTCGCCTGATATTCCGTCAGGCTCCAAGCCGCTTTAAGCCGCTTTCCGACCGGAAGAACTAAGCCGCTTCGACCGTCAGGTCGCGGCCGCTTGCCGCCACCACCTTCACCTGCGTGCCGGCCGGCAGGTCCGGTCCCATCACCGACCACCATGTATCGTCGAGCCGGATGCGGCCGCGTCCCTCGGCGATCGGTTCGTGGAGAGTTGCGGTGCGGCCGACGAGGCTTTCGCCGCGCCTGTTGAGATTGGGCTCGTCCGTCGCCTGGTTGCGGCTGGAATAGAAACGGCGGCCGGCCAGTGCGAAGGCGCCGGAAAGTACCGCGAAGAGCAGAAGCTGAACCTGCCAGCCCCAGAAGGCCGCGTCCCAGAGCGCCAAAGACAGGACGCCGATGACGATCGCGGCCGCGCCGATCCAGATCAGGAAGACGCCGGGTGCCGCAAGCTCGGCACACAAGAGCACGACGCCCAATATCCACCAGCTCCAGGGACCGAGATTGACCACAGCATCATGCAGCATGGCTCAGGTCTCTGAGGAATTCGGGTTGAACGGATTGAGCACCGGCGTGGTGCGCGGGCCGGGCTGGGGACGCGGGCCGGCCGGCGGGCGCGGCGGTGCGGCGGGACCCGAACCATCGCCAAAAACCTCCTTGGCGATGGCGCCGATACCGCCGAGCGAACCGATGATCGACGAAGCCTCCAGCGGCATCAGCACGATCTTCGAATTGGGCGCTTTGCCGATCGCCGCCAGCGCCTCGATGTATTTCTGCGCCACGAAATAGTTGATCGCCTGCACGTCGCCGGCGGCGATCGCCTGGGAGACGGACTGGGTCGCCTTGGCTTCGGCTTCCGCCAGACGCTCGCGAGCTTCCGCCTCGCGGTACGCGGCTTCGCGCTTGCCTTCGGCTTCGAGGACGGCCGCCTGCTTGGCGCCTTCGGCGCGCAGGATCTGGGCGCTGCGGGAACCTTCGGCCTCGAGGATCTGGGCGCGCTTCTCGCGCTCGGCCTTCATCTGGCGTCCCATCGATTCGACGAGGTCGGCCGGCGGCTGGATGTCCTTGATCTCGACGCGGGTGACCTTGATGCCCCAGGGGCCTACCGCCTCGTCGACGACGCGCAGCAGGCGCTCGTTGATGACTTCGCGATTGGAGAGCAGCTCGTCGAGATCCATCGAGCCCATGACCGAGCGGATGTTGGTCATGGTGAGGTTCTGGATGGCGTTCTGCAGGTTGGAAATCTGGTAGGCGGCCTGGGCCGGATTGAGCACCTGATAGAAGGCGACAGCATCTGCGGAGACGCTGGCATTGTCCTTGGTGATGACTTCCTGGGTCGGGATGTCGAGTACCTGCTCCATGACGTTCATGCGCACGCCGATGCGCTGGATGAAGGGCGTCAGGATGTTGAGGCCGGGCTCCAGCGTACGGGTGTAGCGGCCGAAACTTTCCACGGTGTAGCGATAGCCCTGCGGAACAGTTTTGATGCTGGCGAACAAGATCGCGACGGCCAAAACGACCAAGGCAATCACGGTAATATCGAAGCCGCCCAAGCCGCCCAAGTTCATGACATTCCTCCATTGCAGGCGGTAAGTCCGCCAGATCACACGTGATGAGTTAGCACGTTCTTTACAGGGAAGAAATGACAGCTCGACCGCTGTCGATGTCGCCCGGGTTATTCACAAGGACGCGTTGCCGGTCTAGGAAGCGGGTTCGAACTCCCGGTCGCAGCCTACCCGGTCAAAACAAGGATGAAAGCCCATGAAAACCATCGTCGTCTGCTCCGGCGGACTGGATTCCGTTTCGCTCGCCCACAGGATTGCCGCCGAACGGCAGCTGCTGGGGCTGATCTCCTTCGACTATGGCCAGCGGCACCGCAAGGAACTCGATTTCGCGGCCGCCTGCGCCGCGCGGCTCGGGGTCTTCCACGAGATCATCGACATGCGCGGGATCGGCAGCCGGTTGACCGGCTCGGCACTGACCGACGACGTAGAGGTGCCGGACGGGCATTATGCCGAGGAGACGATGCGGGTGACCGTGGTGCCGAACCGCAATGCGATCATGCTGTCGATCGCCTTCGGGGTGGCGGCGGCGCGAAACGCCGATGCGGTGGCGATCGCCGTGCATGGCGGCGACCATTTCATCTATCCCGACTGCCGGCCCGGTTTCATCGACGCCTTCCAGGCGATGCAGGATCATGCGCTGGACGGCTACGCGTCGGTCCGGCTGCTTGCGCCTTATGTCCATGGAGCGAAGGCGGATATCGTCGCCGACGGCGCCCGTCACGCTACGCCGTTTGCCGAGACATGGTCCTGCTACAAGGGCGGTGCCCGCCATTGCGGCCGCTGCGGCACCTGTGTCGAGCGTCGAGAGGCTTTCCATCTCGCCGGCATCGCCGATCCGACGGATTATGAAGATCCTGACTTCTGGAGGGCGGCGACGGTAGGATTCAGGGCCGAGGAGACGCGTTGATAAAGTGGCTGTCTCATCTAGAACAGTCATTGGATCATCACGGCCAACCGGCCTAGGCTTCGCATTCTCCCCGTACGAGGTGCCTCGATGAAGCTTCAATTGATCCGCAATGCGACGCTCAAGCTTTCCTATGCGGGCCGCAGCATCCTGATCGATCCTTATTTCGCACCTCGTCACAGCCTGCCGTCCTATACCGGGAAATCCGCCAACCCGTTGACGGACCTGCCGCTTTCGGTGGAGGAGGTCTTGGAGGGTGTCGAACTGGTGATCGTCTCCCATCTCCATACGGACCATTTCGATTCGGTGGCCAAACAACGTGTCCCGAAACATCTGCCGCTGATCTGTCAGCCCGGCGACGAGGCGGCAATCGCGGCAGAAGGTTTTATCGATGTGGCGCCGCTCGAGGGGGAGCTCGTCTGGCAAGGCATTACGATCACGCGCTGCGAGGGCAGCCACGGGCTTGGTCCGGTCCGGGACAAGATGGGGTCGGTGATGGGACTGACGCTTGCCGCGCCCGGTGAGCCTCTCATTTATTGGGCGGGCGATACGGTTCTTTATCCGCCGGTATTGGAGACGGTGAAGCGCGTCGTGCCCGATGTCATCGTCAGCCATTCCTGCGGCGCCCTCTGGGATGGCGACCTCATCGTCATGAATGCGGCGGAAACGATCGAACTCTGCCGGTCCGCGCCTGAGGCCACGGTTGTCGCCACGCATATGGAGGCGCTCGATCATGCCACCGTTTCGCGTGCACATCTGCGCGAGGCCGCTCACTCGGCCGGAATCGGCCCATCGCGCCTGCTGATTCCGGCAGACGGCGATGTGATCGACCTGCCGGCCCGCTGAAAACGCTGAATCCGGAGAGGCAATAAAATCAGGGGCGGCTGGAATGAGCCGGCTTACACCCAGCCCTGAAGTTCGCGGCGGACGACTTTTTCGAGCACCGTCATGCCGCCGGGGCTGTCGTTCAGACAGGGGATATGGGCGAACTTTTCGCCGCCGTGATGCAGGAAGATCTCGCCCGCCTCGCCGGCGATCTCTTCCAGCGTTTCCAGACAGTCGGAAACGAAACCAGGATTCATCACCGCGATCCGCTTGACGCCGTCATGGGCGAGTTTTTCGACCGTCTTGTCGGTATAGGGCTGCAGCCACTCCTCCGGCCCGAAACGGGACTGGAAGGTGATCATGAAGTTCTTGTCCGTGAAGCCGAGCGCCTCCTTCAGCAGTCGCGCCGTCTTCTGGCAATGGCAGTAATAGGGATCGCCCGCCTTGAAATAGGATTGCGGGATGCCGTGGAAGGAGGCGATCAGCATTTCCGGCTCCCAGTCGAGCGCCGCATATTTCGCCCTGACGGAATCCGCCAGCGCCTCGATATAGGCCGGCTCGTCGTGATAGGGCGGCACGGTGCGTAACGCCGGCTGCCAACGCAGCTTCATCAGGTGCTCGAAGGCCTTGTCGTTCACGGTAGCGGTGGTGGAGGCCGCATATTGCGGATAGAGCGGGAAGAGGAGGATCTTCTCGCAGCCCTTTTCCTTCAGCGCGTCGATGCGCTCGGCGATCGACGGCTTGCCGTAGCGCATCGCCCAGTCGACCGCGACATTTGGCAGGTCCTTCAGCCGCTCGGCCATCAGCTCGCCCTGGCTGCGGGTATAGGTGCGCAGGTAGCTTTCGTTGCGATCCTTGTTCCAGATCGCCTCATAGGCCTTGCCGACTTTCTGCGGCCGCTTGTTCAGCACGATGCCGTAGAGGATCGGATACCAGTAGAGCCGCGACCATTCGATCACCCGCTTGTCGGACAGAAACTCCGCCAGGTAGCGCCGCATCGGCCAGTAGTCCGTACCGTCCGGCGTGCCGAGATTGACGAGCAGGACACCGACCTTGCCGAAGCTCACCTTCGGATGATCGGAGGGCATGGGAGCGGAATGGGAGGTCATGCGGACACTTTCGGGTTGAACGATAGCCAGGCGCTTCATCTGCGGAATACTTAGGAAGAAAAACCGGCCCGGGAAACCCCGGGCCGGTTGAAGAAACGAGACAAATTGTCCTTGTCGGCGATGCCGCGGCTTATTTTGCCGGCAGTTCCAGCTCGGCGCCGACCTGGATGACATTCGGATGGCGCAGCGCGTTGAGCTTGGCGATCTCGGTCCACTTCTCGCCGTCGCCATAGGTGGCTTCAGCGATCTTCCACAGCGAGTCACCCTTGACGACCGTGTACTTGGTCGGGCCGGCCGGCTTTGCAGCGGCGGGTGCCGCTGCCGTAGCAGGCTTTGCCGGAGCTGCGGCCATCGTGTTGGGGGCCGGCGCGGCAGGTGCAGGCGTTGCTGCCGGAGCAGGGGCCGCCGGTGCGGCCGGTGCCGCTGCCATCGTGTTCGGTGCCGGCGCTGCGGGTGCTGCTGCCGTGGGGGCAGGTGCGGCAGGTGCAGCGGGAGCCGGAGCCGGGGCAGCAGGAGCGGCAGCCGTCGGAGCCGGAGCAGCTGCCGGCGGAGCGGCGGGCGCGGGCTTGGGCGGCGGCGTGTAGCTTGCCGGGGTCAGGTCGGTGATACGGCCGTCCGTATACGGCTTGTAAGGGTTGCGGGCAGCGACGAATTCCGCCGTCACGTCGGCGAGGTCCGGACCGTAGTCATAGGCGTTCTTGCCGCCGGTCTTGAAGATGGCGTAACCGTCGCCACCTGCACGCATGAAATTGTTGGTGACCACGCCGTAGCTCTTGGCCGGGTCGATGGCGACGAACTTATCGCCGTCCTTGACCTGCACGTCGCTGACCTTGGAGCCGACCGGCTTCGACTTGTCGAAGGAATATTTGAGACCCGCGACCTGCGGGAAACGGCCTGCTCCGTCATCGATCTGGCTGACGCCGTTTTCCAGCGCCTTGACGACATCGGCGCCGGTGAGCTGGAAGGTGGCGAGCGTGTTCTGGAAGGGCAGGACGCTGACGACTTCGCCCTGGGTGACTTCGCCGGCGTCGATCGAGGCGCGCAGGCCGCCGCCGTTCTGGATGGCGATGGTGATGCCCTGGCCCTTGGTGCGGTCGAGCATGGCATCGGCGACCAGGTTGCCCATCGAGCATTCCTTGGCGCGGCAGACGCGGCGGTCACCGTCGATCACGGCTTCGGAGGCGCCGACGACCTTCTTCTTCATGTCCTCGATCGGCTTCTTCAGTTCCGCGACGCGGGCCAGGAAGGCCGGGTCCGGGGTGATCGACTTGTCCATGAGGATCGGCTCGCCCTCGGCCGACTTCACGACACCGCTGTCATCGAAGACGATTTTGATGTCGCCGAGATACTTCGAATATTGATAGGCTTGGACGACCGGGACCTTGTAGCCGCCCGGGTTGTCCGACCAGGTCGGGTAGGGCCCTTCGGCGCCCTTGGCGGTGTTCGACAGCAGCGTGTGGGTATGGCCGCCGACGACGACGTCGACATCCGGGATCTTGGCGATCATGGTAAGGTCGCGCGGATAACCGACATGGGTCAGCGCGATGATCTTGTCGACGCCCTGAGCCTTCAGGGACTGGACGGCTTCGGTGATCTTGGCGACGTCGTCTGCGATCGTGATGTTCGGGCCAGGATTGGCGATTTCAGGGGTGTCGTTGGTGACGGCGCCGACGATGCCGATCTTCTGGCCACCGACGGTCAGTACCAGCGACGGCTTGATGCGGTTGCCGATCTTGGCGGCGGCGCTGGGCACGACGTTGGCGGTGACGACCGGGAACTGGATCTTGTCGAGGAAGGTGGCGAGCACGTCGTCGCTATCGTCGAATTCATGGTTGCCGACGGTCATGGCGTCGAACTTCATGGCGTTCAGCGCTTCGGCTTCGGCCGCACCCTTGTAGGTCGTGTAGAAGAGAGAGCCCTGGAAGTTGTCGCCGCCGTTCAGGAGAATGACGTTCCTGTTCTCAGCCTTCAGCGCGTCGCGGGTCTGGTTGATCGCGGTCAGCAGGCGGGCTGCGCCGCCGAAGCATACGCCCTTGCCTTCATCCTCTGCCGAGCACGTGGAATCGGTCGCATTGATGGATTCGAGACGCGAATGGAAGTCGTTGATGTGCAGGATATTGAGCTCGAAATCGGCAAATGCCGCGCCGCTTGATAGAGCCATGACCGACGCGGTCAGCAGCCCGAGCCCCAATGTCTTCTTCATCTGATCTCTCCTCTTTTTAATTGGGACGGCTGTGCCGCCCTTTTATCTGTTCTAGTTTTGCAATGTGACAACCGTTCCGGCGGGCATGTTTTCATCAACCGATGGTGGGTTCAAGGGAAATGTGACGATAGTGTATTCGGAAGTGAATGCGCGCAAAACGCGAAAACCCCGCCGAGGCGGGGTCGCGATGATCGTGACGAGGATGTGTCGTCTCAACTGCGGCGGGCGAGCGAGAACTGGGCGCCGCTATCCTGCGTGCAGTTGAGCTGGTTGATGCTGACCAGCGAGCAGTTGACGCGCGACTGGGTCTTGCGCACCAGCGAGGTCATGTTGATCTCGACCAGCGTCGGCGAGAGGCTGGTATAGGTGCCCGAGGCGAGCAGCGTATTGCTGTCGCTGGAGCGGGTGTTGAACGTGCCGGCCTGGAACGAGGAAACGATGCCGTTCGGATCGACCCAGCTTCCTTCGACGCCCTGCGGCTGCACGGCCGCCATCTGTTGCGGCGGAGGGGAAGAAACGCAGGCCGTCAAGCTGGCTGCGGCGATGAGCGCGAAGCTCACTTTGAATTTCATGATCTGTCTCCCGCGATTCGGTCCGGCGTCGGTTGAGAAACCTTGCCGCCATCGCCCTATGTAACGCAAGATGTGGCCTTGAAAAGGCAAGAGCTTTCAACATGCAAAAAACCGCCTGCGGAAGGGCAGGCGGTTTCCACTGTGCTTTATTGGATCAGCGAACCCGTTCGCGAAATCAGCGAACCCTTTCGCGAGACTAGCGAACCAGGATGTTCTTGAACTGCCACGGATCCTTCTCGTCGATCTCTTCCGGGAAGAGACCCGGGCGGCCATCGAGCGGGGTCCAGTCGGTGTAGTGACCTTCGACCGGGCCGAGATAGGGCAGCTGTACTTCGAGGCAGCGCTTGTAGTCGATCTCGTCGGCTTCGACGATGCCGGCGGTCGGGTTTTCGAGCGCCCAGACCATGCCGGAGAGAACCGCCGACGTCACCTGCAGGCCGGTGGCGTTCTGGTAAGGCGCGATGCGGCGGGTTTCTTCGAGCGACAGGCGCGAACCGAACCAGTAGGCATTCTTCTCGTGGCCGTAGAGCAGGACGCCGAGTTCGTCGATGCCGTCCTCCAGCTCGTCCTCGTTGAGAACGTGGTGGACCGGCTGCGGTGTGCCGCCGTTGCCGAACATCTCGTGAAGCGACAGAACCGCGTCATTGGCGGGATGGTAGGCGTAGTGGCAGGTCGGGCGGAAAGTCACTTCGCCGTCCTTGTCGCGCACCGTGAAATAGTCGGCGATCGAGATCGATTCGTTGTGGGTGACGAGGAAGCCGTACTGCGGACCCGGGGTCGGGCACCAGCTGCGGACGCGGGTATTGGCGCCCGGCTGTTCGAGATAGATGGCGGCCTTGCTGCCCTTCTTGTGCTTCTTGGCGTTCTTCGGCATCCATTCCTCGTGGGTGCCCCAGCCGAGTTCGGCCGGCTGCATGCCTTCGGAGATGAAGCCTTCGACCGACCAGGTGTTCCAAAAGACGTTGAGCGGCTTCGGGTGCTTGGTGCGCTGCGTGTCGCGCTCGGCGATATGGACGCCCTTGACGCCGAGCTTCTTCATCAGCTTGGCCCAGCCTTCGCGGTCGTGCTGATCCGGTTCGTCGAACTTCAGGCCGGTGTCGTTGGCGAGGTTGACCAGCGCCTGCTTGACGAACCAGGAAACCATGCCGGGGTTGGCGCCGCAGGTGGAAACGGCGGTCGCGCCGCCCGGGTTCTTGGCCTTTTCCTTGCGCACGGTTTCGCGCAGCGCATAGTTCGTGCGCTCGGAGTTCTTCATGTTCTTGTCGAAATAGAAGCCGAGCCAGGGTTCGACGACCGTGTCGATGTAGAGGACGTCGAGCTTGCGGCAGAGCTTCATCAGGTCGAGCGAGCCGGTGTCGACCGACAGGTTGACGCAGAAGCCCTGGCCCTTGCCTTCGGTCAGAAGCGGCTTCAGGAGTTCCTTGTAGTTCTCCTTGGTCACGTATTCCTTGATGTGACGAACGCCGTGCTTCTTCAAGATCTCCATGTCGGAGGGTTCTTCGCGCGGGTCGATGACGACCATCCGGCTCTTGTCGAACTTGAAATGGCGTTCAATCAGCGGCAGCGTGCCGCGGCCGATCGAGCCGAAACCGATCATCACGATCGGACCGGTGATTTCGCCATAAACCGGATAGGTAGTCTCTGACATGTCTTTCTCCTTGATCGCGGCCCGGTGGGCCGCTGCCCCGCTTATTCGGCAGTGGAATGGAAATTAAAGGCTGCACTCGGGCAATTCGCGGCGCTCTAGATCATAAAACTTCGTCACAATAAAGAGCCTGTCGATTTTCGGGGGATGAATCGCGGTCGTTATTCGAGGAGGCGTGCGTCGCTGCGGATTTCCTGAGAGCTGCGACAAGCTCGGCGCGAGCCCCTTTTATTCGGTCTGGGCCAAGGTTAGGGCTTCGAGGCCGTACCCTGGTGGAAAACCATGCGCCATTTGCCGTCGGGGTCGAGGCGCCAGATGGAGCTGCGGTTGGCGAAGAGCCTGTTGCCGTCGTCGTTGACCCGGGTGCCGCGGTAGGTGGCGAGCGCGATCGTGTCGCTCAGCATCGTAGCGCTGAAATCGGAGATCGACGTGTTGTCCGGGCCGATCTCTGCGACAAGGCGGGTGACGATGTCCTCGAACGTGTAGGCGAGGCCGGAGCGGCCGAATTCGCGGAATTCCGGGTCCAGCAGTTCGCGCAGCTTTTGTTCGGAGCCGCGGACCTCGCGGCTCTGCAGCGCGATCTCGAGCGCAAGCAGATGATCCGCAAGGGTTTCGGATGCGGCCATTTACCGGCCCGCTCGGGCCATTTTGGCGGGGCGGGCGGCCTGCCGAGGGGCTTCCGCCGGCATTTCAGATCGGGCCGCCTGGGCGACGAGTTCGGCGGGGATCAGGCCGCGCAGCGAATTGCCGACGAAGAAGCGGCGGTTTTCGAGGTCGGCGAGCCGGAGAACATGGCTTTTCGCTTTTCCCTCGCGGATCAGGTCGGCGCGCAGGATGCCGGGTAGCAGGCCGCTCGAGAGCGCCGGCGTGAGGAGCGAGCCGTCCGGTTGTTCGACGAAGACGTTGGTGATCGTGCCTTCGCAGACCTCGCCGCGCTCGTTGAGAAGAATCACCTCATCGGCCTCTTCGGGCGTAAATTCGTCGCGCGCGGCCTCGTAGAGTTCGCGGCGGGAGGTCTTGTGGCGATAGGTCGGATCGTCCGAGGGCAGCGTCGTCCTGGCGACCTGGATCCGCCAGAGCGTATCGGCGGGCAGGGGCGTGAACGGCGTCGTGGTGATCTCGATCTTGCCGCGATAGGTCATGACGAGACGGACACGGAGCGGCGTCTCTGCGCCGGCCGTGGCCGCTTGAAGCTGTTTCAGCGTATCCG
This sequence comes from Neorhizobium vignae, assembly GCF_000732195.1. GTDB lineage: Bacteria > Pseudomonadota > Alphaproteobacteria > Rhizobiales > Rhizobiaceae > Neorhizobium > Neorhizobium vignae. Next base: position 546,708 of record NZ_JNNU01000002.1, on the reverse strand, counting down.
CCGGCGGCTGGCGGAAACCCAACGCGTCCGCCGACCGGCTGAGCCGGCGCAGATGCTGGTCTACCCGAAGCAAGCCGTCGCCCGGTTCCCAGCGCATTGTTTCGATCAGCGAGAAATCCATTGGTCGCCCACCGCAAAGCGTGCCTTCAACAGGCACTCATCATACTCGGCTTCGGCCTTCGAGTCGAAGACGATGCCGCCGCCGACATTGAAGACGGCTTTTTCGTCATTGAAAAGCGTGATCGTGCGGATGGCCACCGAAAAACGCATCGGGCCGGCCGGATCGCACCAGCCGATCGCGCCGCAATAGACATCGCGCGGTGCCTTTTCGAGATCGGCGAGGATGCGCATGGCCCACATTTTCGGCGCTCCGGTGATCGAGCCGCAGGGGAAGAGAGCCGCAAGAATGTCCGGAAAGCCGATCTCGGGCAGCAGCTTCGCCCGCACGTGGCTGACCATCTGGTGGACGGTCGGATAGGTCTCGATCGCGAAAAGTTTCGGCACCGAGAGGGTGCCGACCTCGCTGATCATCGAAATGTCGTTGCGCAGCAGATCGACGATCATGCGGTTTTCCGCGAGCGTCTTTTCGTCGGCGAGCATGTCCGCGATGATCGCTTCGTCTTCCTCGTCCGTCACGCCGCGCGGGGCGGTGCCCTTCATCGGATGGGTCTCGATAAAGCGATCCGCATCGACCGAGAAGAACAGTTCCGGCGAGCGCGACAGGATGACCGGATCTCCTGAAACTCCCCCAAGATCGACGAACGCGCCGTAGCGCACCGGCTGGCGGGCGACGAGGGACCAGAAGGCGGCAAGCGGATCGCCGTGCCAGCGGGCGGTAACCGGCATTGTCAGGTTCGCCTGATAACAATCGCCGTTGCGCAGGTGCCGGTGGAGCCGGTTGAACCGTTCCCGGTAGGTGTCCAGATCCCACATCGCGCGGGGTTCGCTGAGAAACGAACCCTCTGAGGAGCCATCATCGACGACGGTGCCGGGCGGACCCGCAAGCGGATGCTCGTTGCCCGAGGGGTGATCGAATATGCCCATGGCAATCAGCGGCGTCGGCCGGTCGTCGACGATCAACGGCCGTAGCTTGTCCTCGAAGACGTATCCGGCCTCATAGGAAATATAGCCTGCCAGCCATTGGCCGGCGAGGCGCGCCTCTTCCAGGCGCCGAAGTGCGGGCAGCACCTCGGCGGCGGTCCGGGCCATGACGATGTCCTTCGGCCGGTCGAAGACGAGGCTCCGGCCGGCGGGATCGTCACGAAAGAGCGCGAACGGGGAGTGATTTGTCATTCCATTGCGATATCCAATTGCCCCTTATGCAGGGTGCGTGCCCTCATCCGGCTGCCGCCAACTTCTCCCCGCATGCGGGGAGAAGGTTAGGGTGAGGGACTTTGGGCCTTACGCCCGATCCAGAGCCTCCAGCTCCTCGATCAGGCCTTCGATCATCGACAGGCCCCTGGACCAGAAGGACGGGTCGGTGGCGTCGAGGCCGAAGGGTTTCAGCAGTTCCGAGTGATGCTTGGTGCCGCCGGCCTTCAAGAGCTCGAAATACTTCTGCTGGAAGCCCGGAGCGGCTTGTCTGTAGACCGCGTAGAGCGAGTTCACCAGGCAGTCGCCGAAGGCATAGGCATAGACGTAGAAGGGTGAGTGGATGAAGTGGGGGATATAGGTCCACCAGCTTTCATAACCCTCCGAGATCTTGATCGCCGGTCCCAGGCTCTCGCCCTGGACGGAGAGCCACAGTTCGCCGATCTGCTCGGCGGTCAGTTCGCCTTCCTTGCGGGCGGTGTGGACCTTGCGCTCGAACTGGTAGAAGGCGATCTGACGCACGACCGTGTTGATCATGTCCTCGACCTTCTGGGCGAGCATGGCCTTGCGCTCGCGTTTGTCGGTGGTCTTTTCCAGCAGCGCGCGGAAGGTCAGCATCTCGCCGAAGACGGAAGCGGTTTCGGCCAGCGTCAGCGGCGTCTGGCACATCAAAGCGCCCTGGTCGCCGGCGAGAACCTGGTGCACGCCGTGGCCGAGTTCGTGGGCTAATGTCATCACGTCACGCGGCTTGCCCATGTAGTTGACGAGCACGTAAGGGTGGGCGGAGGGCACGGTCGGGTGCGCGAAGGCGCCCGGCGCCTTGCCGGGGCGGACCGGCGCGTCGATCCACTCCTCCTCGAAGAAGCGGCCGGCGATATCCGCCATTTCCGGCGCGAAGCCGCGATAGGCGTTGAGTACGGTATCCTTAGCCTCGGTCCAGGAGATCAGCGCGTTCGGGGTTTCCGGCAGCGGCGCGTTGCGGTCCCAGAAATTCAGCTGCTCCATGCCGAGCCATTTTGCCTTCATCGCGTAATAGCGATGCGAGAGGCGCGGATAGGCTTCTCTGACGGCTTCGGCCAGCGCATCGACGACTTCCCGCTCGACGCGGTTGGCCAGATGGCGACTGTCGGCGATGTCCTCGAAGCCGCGCCAGCGGTCGGAGATTTCCTTGTCCTTGGCGAGCGTATTGGTGATCAGCGTGAAGACGCGCAGGTTGTCGCCGAAGGTTTTCGACAAGGCTGCCGCTGCCTTGGCGCGGATTTCCGGCTGCGGCTCCTGCAGCATGTTGAGGGTGATTTCCAGAGGCAGCTTCTCGCCGTCGACCTCGAAGCGGAGTTCGGCCATGGTCTCGTCGAAGAGACGGTTAAAGGCGGCGGCGGAGGTCATCGACTTTTCGAGGAAGAGCTGTTCCAGCTTGTCGTCGAGCTGGAAAGGCTTGTCCTTCCTGAGGTCGACGAGCCAGGGACGGTAGTGGCCGGCGGCAGGATCACGGTCCATGCAGGCGTCCATCACCGCGTCGTCGATGCGGTTGAGTTCCAGTGCGAAGAACAGCAGGTGCGCGGAGAGGTCGGTGAGCTTTGCCTGCACATCGCCGTAGAACTTGCCGTTGGCCGGGCTCGACGTATCGGAGAAATAGGTGAGGCCGGCGAACGAGCCGATCTTGCCGAGCAGGTCGTCGAGCGCCTCGTATTCCTTGAGCGCCTCGCCGATGCCGCCAGCGCCGGTCTTCGTCGCGGCTTCGGCAAGCCTGCCCTTCCATTTTTCCTCGAAGGCGATCGAGAGCTTGTTTGCCTTTTCCATGTCGGCGGTGAAGGCCGGGGCGTCCTTGGCTTCATAGAGGTCCGAGAGCTTCCAGACCGGCAGGAGGCCGAGCGCCGGGTCGGAGGCGGCAGCGCCCGCGGTGGGCGCGGCCGGAATTTCGGGGAGGGCGGGTGCGGACATTCTCATCGCTTTTTCCTTCTCAACCTGTTGCGCCTGTTTTCCTTGCCGGCCGTTAAAATGCAAGCTTTTCTCAAAAGGGGATGTTCAAGGCTTTCTGACACAACCAGCGGCATAACAGCCTAAAAGGGCCATGATGACCATTGCTGGGAGCCGAGCATGATTGCGCAAATCCTCGTTGTCGATGACGATCCGATTCAGCGTCGCCTGTTGAAGAATGCGGTGGAACGTTACGGCCATGCCGCCCATCTTGCCGAAAACGGACTTGCGGCGCTGGAGTTCCTGAAACGCACCGCGACCGACATCAATGTCATCGTGCTTGACCTGATGATGCCGGAAATGGATGGCCTCACCTTCCTCGCCGCCATCCGCGAGCTCGGCATCGAAACGCCGGTCATCGTCCAGACGGGCCAGGGCAGCATCGAATACGTGGTGCAGGCGATGCGCGCCGGCGCCTTCGACTTCGTCGTCAAGCCGGTATCGCCGGAACGGATCGGCGCCTCGATCACCAATGCCCTGAAGGTCGACCAGAAGGAATCAAAGGCCCGCGTCGGGCGGCGCCATCGCACCGGGGCGGTCGGCTTCGGCGACATCATCTCGGCGAGCCCGGACATGCTGAGGGTCATCGATCTCGCCCAGCGCGCCGCCCATTCCAACATCCCGGTGGTGCTGGAAGGCGAATCCGGCGTCGGCAAGGAAATGATCGCACGCGCCATCCAGTCGAACAGCGACCGCGCCGGCAAGCCGTTCATCACCGTCAACTGCGGCGCCATTCCCCACAATCTCGTGGAAAGCATCCTCTTCGGCCACGAGAAGGGCGCTTTTACCGGCGCCTCGGAAAAACATACCGGCAAGTTCGTGGAAGCCGACGGCGGCACGCTTTTCCTCGACGAGATCGGCGAACTGCCGCTCGACGTGCAGGTGAAGCTCTTGCGCGCCGTCCAGCAGGGCGAGGTCGAGACCGTTGGCGCCTCCAAGGTCCAGAAGGTCAATGTCCGGCTGATTTCGGCGACCAACAAGGACCTGATCGAGGAAGTCCGGGCCGGTCGCTTCCGCGAGGACCTCTATTATCGCCTCAACGTCTTCCCGATCACCATTCCGGCGCTGCGCCGCCGCAAGGAAGACATCCCGCATCTCGCCCGCGTTTTTGCCGAGCGCTTCTCGACTGAACAGAAGCTCAACAGGACGCTGTCGGTCGGCGCCGGCGCGCTGGCGCTTTTGACGGCCTACGACTGGCCGGGCAACATCCGCCAGCTCGAGAACGCCGTGTTCCGCGCCGTCGTGCTTGCCGAGGGCACCGAACTCACCGAGGACGATTTTCCGCAGATCGCCGCGCAAATCCCGGAATTCAGGCAGGCGGAACTGGCGGCGACCGCCGTCATGCCCGCACCGGGCGTCCTGTCCGACCACGCCATGCGCGAGGCGCTTGCCGATTCGCCGGTATTTGCCAACAGCGACAAGGCTCGCGCCGGCAGGCCGGACGCGAAGGCGATGCTCGCCGCGGCTTATCCCCAGGAAAACGTCATCGTCAGCACCGACGAGACCGGCGAAGTGAGAAAGCTTGCCGATGTCGAGGAGGAGCTGATCCGCTTTGCCCTGAAGTTCTATCGCGGCCAGATGAGCCAGGTTGCCCGTAAACTCGGCATCGGACGCTCGACACTCTACCGCAAACTCAAGGATTACGGCATCGATCCCGATGATCCGCTGAAGGAAGCCGCGTAATTCCTAATGTATTAGCTAATGTTAACCTTCGCGCAAGGATGTCCTGTCAACGTCTGTCAATCTTCGATTAGTCAATTGTTGACTATACGTGAGAAGCTTGTACATGTGTGGCACATTTGCCATCGTGTCACCGCAATTGACAGTCATTTGAGGCAACGTGGGACGTTGTCGACAGGACGGGGATCGTTTTGCCGGATCAGTATGCAAAAGAAGCGCCTTCGGGTGAGAAAAGGCGCGGCGGCAAAGCTGGGCTTTTTGTCGGTCTGACCCGGCGCGTCATGGCCTTTACCCTGCTGGCGTTGATGGCACTGCCCGTGCTTTCGGTCTCCGCAAGCGGTGCCGCGGCCCAGGACAAAAGCCTCAAGCTCTATTTCGTCCATACCGGCGAAAAAGCCGTCATCACGTTCAAGCGGAACGGCAAGTTCGATCCCAAGGGCCTCGCCCAGATCAACCAGTTCCTGCGTGACTGGCGCCGCAACGAACCGGCCCGGATGGACCCGCGGCTCTTCGACCTCGTCTGGGAAGTCTATCGCCGTTCCGGCGCCTCCGATTACATCCACGTGGTCTCCGCCTATCGTTCGCCGACCACCAACAACATGCTGCGCACCCGTTCGCGCACCACCGGTGTGGCCAAGAACAGCCAGCACATGCTTGGCAAGGCAATGGATTTCTACATTCCGGGCGTGAAGCTCTCGACCCTGCGCGGGCTCGCCATGCAGATGCAGGTCGGCGGCGTCGGCTATTACCCGACCTCGGGTTCGCCTTTCGTGCATCTCGACGTCGGCGGCGTGCGCGCCTGGCCGCGCATGACGCGCCAGGAACTGGTGCAGATCTTCCCGAACGGCAATACGATCCATCTTCCCGCCGACGGCAAGCCGCTTCCCGGCTACGAAACCGCGATGGCGGATTACAAGCGGCGTGTCGGCTCCGATTCGATCCAGATCGCCAGCACCGCCGGTGGCGGCATCCGCGGCGACTCGGAACGCAAGCGGCAGCCTAACCTTCTGGCATTCCTGTTCGGCGGCGGCGGTGCCGACGAGGAGGAGGATAACGAGGAAAGCGCTGCTCCGGCCGTGGCGCGGCGTGCGGCTCCGGCTGCAAAGCCTGCTGCGGACGACGAGGGCGAAGCTCCCGTCGCGGTTGCGTCGGCTTCGCCTCTGACAGGCCAGATGCAGAACCAGGCCCAGCCTCCGGCGCAGGCGCAGATGGTTTCAGCGCCCGTACCCCTTTCGCGCCCGGCCTTCCGTTCGGACAGCGGCGGGCTTGCCACTGCGCTCTATTCTCCGGCACGCAACCCGGCCCAGGAGGCGCTCGCCCTGCAGGCGTCAGCTCCGGTCCAGCCCGGCGGCGAGAGTTTCGCCGATCTTTCGACCTACAATATTCCGGTTCCGACGCTGCTTGGACCGCGCGGCTTCAAGGGTGATGCAGAAAGCGGCGTGATGACCGCGTCCGTCGGCCCGATGCAGCCGCCGGAGGATCTCGCGTCCGTTCCGCTTCCCAGTCAGCGGCCGAACATCGCCGCTGCGGCTCCCGCCGCAAAGGCAGAGGAACAGCAGGAGCTGACGCCGGCCCTCGTTGCGGCGCTTGCCCAGAGTGTCGAGCCGCCGCGCCAGTCGGCGGTGCCTACGCCTGTTGCTCCGGCCCAGCCTGCTCCGGCAATGGCGGCGGCTGCGATGCCGGTCCAGAAGCCGATCGAAACTGCATCGGCTTCCCCGAAGGTGATCCATTCCAACAAGGGCGTGCAGTTCGGCGACGGTTTCGACACGCCGCGCAGCCCGGTCACGGCTTCGACAAGCGCGCTTCCGATCCCTGCCAAGGGCGGCCGTCCGAACCAGAATGCCCCGCAGTCGGCAAATGGCGGCACGCTGACGGGCGATGCGCTGGCGAAATGGGCTCTCAACAACAATCGTGCCAGTGCGGCCGCCTCGATGAAGGCCCCGCGCGTCGTCAGCCGGACCCTCAACAACGAATATTCGGCAGGCTATTCCGGCGGCGGCTTCAGGCCGGTTGCCGCCACGGTGGCGATCGACCCGAACCGGTTCAGCGGCCCGAACAACTGATCGCCCGCCTGATCGAAGACCATAAAAAACCCGCCGAAATGGCGGGTTTTTTCATGATTTCTGTTGGTCTGCACGCCTGAGAAAATTCAGGCGGCGTCCTGGTCGGCAGGGGCCTCGATCATGCCGAGCGCCTGGAGGTATGTATCGAGGATCAGATCCTCTTCCATGCGCTCCTGGTCGTCCTTCTTGCGCAGGGCGATGACCTTTTTCATGATCTTCGTGTCGTAGCCTTAAACCCCTGCATGTTATATCTGTTCTTCGCAAAACAACTTATCCGCCGACTAGGCGGATTCCGCTTCTCCTTGATTCGAATGCATGCCGGCACTAGCGTGTCCTCTCGCTGGCGCAGGGCCGGCATGCTTTCATTCGAATCGAGAAAAACTGTCGGGCGCAGCCCGTCCGGTACGACCTTTAGGTCGCATGGACCCGTCCGCAGGACGGGCTTTGACACTCCGATGGCAGCCGGCCGATGTTTCTCCTTTACCTGGCCGCGTTGATCATGGGCTTATCATCAGGTGTTCGTTTCATTAGGAAGCGCCGCTTCCGCTGGAGCTTCGGCGGTCGATTTCTCGGCGTCGTCAAACCGGTTCAGTTCGCGTGCGTTCGCAGCGGTATTGTGGTTGAACACACCCCATCCACGATCGCCGATAGGAGCTATGAATTCGATCCCACTTTGCTCATAAAAGTGCTGAACCAGTAGTGCGTACTGGGGAAGAGCGCGCACGCCCCGTTCGACGCGATAGACCGTTGCTCGCGAAATTCCCGAATGCTTCTCGACCTGCTCCCGGCTTAAGCCAAGGAATGCTCTTGCGACCTGCAGGATTTCTGGCGGAACCATCAGCATAAGGATTCAATGGCATGTATCCACAGGCGCCGCAAATCGATGGAAAAAAATGTTGACGCCGAGCAGAAGACGCCATCCATTGGATGAAATTTTCATCCAATGGAGTTTTAATCGTGCTGAATCCTTCCTGTTTCATCTCCCAGACGTTCTTTGCATCCCGAATCAGTCTGCCGATTGTGAACGGGCTCCAGGCGGCAGGGGCGGTTTGAATGCATCACCGCCTCGACAATAAGGTCTTCTTGGAGACCAGTAGAAACGTTCCGAAGTTCCTCATGCTTTGCTCTCTTCGGCACGCGCTTCGCGGGACGGATCAGTTCAAGAACAACGCTGCGGGGATCATTGTATGCCTTGTCGATAAAGAATGGATTTGGCACGCAAAATCGGCGGCGACGGTCATGATGACCGGCGGCCGGGACCGTTCGTACTATGACGACTTCCGTCGGCCGGTATACATCATCGGAGAGTCGCTGCGTCGCACAGCCGGCAAAGGCGTCGAGGACTTCACAGTTTTCCGTCCCGAACATCAGGTTATCTACCTCGCAACGGCGCTGGAGGGCGTGAGGCATTCCCTTCAGTTAGCTGCAGATGTGATCGTGGAAGTAAATGCGCCGACAGCCAAGCACGTCATCGCCGCGCGAAGGGTACTGGGCTTAGGGCAAATCGACATGCCGCTTGCAGAAGCAATCGCACGGCAGCCGGCGGAGATCCTGATCGGTCTCACAGCCAGGAAATCGTTGGAGGGTCTCGACCTGGCCGGCCTCGAAAAGCCCGTTTCGACAGCGGACCGTTCTCCTAAGCTTTCCGATCTCCCAGGGTATGGACCCGCTCGCAACTGGGTTGGTGCTATAAAGCAGGACGTGGCAGACTGGCGGGAAGGTAGGCTTCCCTGGTCAGACGTCGATAGAGGGATCCTGCTAGTTGGCCCGCCCGGAACTGGCAAGACCCTGTTCGCGACCGCACTAGCTAACGAACTAGGATTCGACCTTGTTTCGACGTCGGTCGGCGCCTGGCAGGGCTCCAATAAAGGCTACCTAGGCGACATGCTGGCCGCAATGTCCGCGTCTTTTGCCGACGCCACATCCCGTCGAGGCGCGGTATTGCTCGTAGACGAACTGGACGCGATCGGCGATCGCTCGACTATGCGCGGAGACCACGCGTTCTACGAGGGCAACGTGATCGGCAGGTTTCTTGATCTGACGACGCATGCGCTCGAGAAGCCTGGAACAATCATTGTCGGGGCGACGAACTATGGACACCTGATCGACAACGCAATTCAGAGGTCAGGCCGGCTGGAGAAGCACGTCTATCTCGATCTTCCGGAAGAGGAGGAGCGCGCCGAGATTTTGGCCTATCATGTCAATCATTCCCTATCGGCAACGGATCTCCGTCAGGTCACCGACAACCTAAGACTCGCGACGCCTGCCGACCTGGAAAGGCTTGCGCGGGCCGCAAAGCGGGTAGCAAGGATTCGGCAGGGCGTCGTCAGCATTCAGGACGTCAAGGCGAGCCTTCCAGCGAAGATCCCGCTGCCGGAAACGGTCGTTCACCGGATCTGCGTGCACGAGGTCGGTCACGCGCTGATGACGATGGCGTCGGGGATGGCGGACGTGATCAACATAAGGGTGGAGTCCCATATGATCGAAGGTGAGCCCGTTCAGGACGGCGGACGTGTCCATTACCAGATGCGGAACACGGCGCTGCCAGTCGACAAGGACCTGCTGGCAAGGATTCGCATTATGCTCGGAGGCACCGCTGCCGAGGAGGTGGTGTTCGGCGGTAGGTCGATCGGAGCCGGCGGTTTCGAGGGCAGCGATCTCGACCAGGCGACCCGGCTGGCCTATCGCTTGGTGGGGAGCTATGGCCTTGGAAAGTGGCTCCGCTACCAGGTGAGTGCCGATCGCGTCGATGGATCTTTTCTCCCTACGCCCGAGATGCGCGCCGAAGTCGATAATATCCTTGCTCGGGAATATCGAGCGACCAAGGATCTCTTAACGAAGGAAAAGACTCGGCTGATGCGGCTAGCAGCCGAACTCGTCGTCGACCGACAGATGACGATCGATAAAATTTGAAGGTGGGAACCCATCGCGGTAAGATTCGCGTGCCTCGACACGCCAGTTGAAAGGCGACTGCAGGATGGAATTCACCGTTTATGGCCATGAGGTGATATCTGGGTCCAATATTGGCATGCATTTTTTTGCGACACTGGCGTTGTCGGAAGCAGCAGCGTCAGATTATCGCGAAGCATTCCGGCTAATGGACCCCGCGGGCGAACCGCTGGGCCGCTTGGGCATATATGAATTCGTGCTCAGGATGCCTGAAATCACGACTATGATCGACCTCTTAAACTCGCCCGAATCCCTCCTCCGGACCTGCTTGATCAGCAGGAAGCGAGTGGGGTTCGCGGACGGCTAGAAGGGGACCAGCCATGACGACCAGCTTTTCGACTTCCTCAATGGCCCTGAAGAGATCGGCTCCACTGACTTCGACCAGGCGGTCGAACCATGAGGATGGATCATCCGTGTTGAGCATAGTGAACCCGATTCACACCGTCAGTAGATTGACGGTTTTCGATGGTCTGATGCGTGGTGGTGGCGGCGTCTGAGGTCCCTGGCGTTCCGATGTGATGCACTTGCCATTCTCTCGGCGCAAAAAGGAAACTTCTTCCCCCTTCACGATGCAGAAGGGAGGCTACCTTTATGCTCCCGCATCGAGAGCTTCAGCCTCTGCAATCAACTCGGGAGCTAATCGTGTCCAAAACGCTTGATGTAGATCAGGAACGACTTCGTTCCCGCAACCTTACCCTAGCAATCCAGACCGAGATTTCATGCGGCCATGCAATGCGGGTGACCTTGGCAGATTTGCTTCAAGATTTAGAAGATCTACGTGGTGATGCCGGCTCGCACGCTTCTTATCTGTGTGAATCCCTGGAGCGAGCCTTGGCTGACGATATTCAACAAAATCTTCGTGTTGCCAATCTACTCGGCCTCAACGTGCCTCCTAAGGAGAAACCCGAGTAGTCGGCACTCGTCCTTTCCGGCCTTTTCCCACAGCGTTTCTCTTCAGTACAAAGTCCTTCTGACCCGTCAAACATGCGAGCTTCGACGCACTCTGAGCATCAGGCAGATATCGATCAGTTCACGAAAGGACTGGGCAAGACATCGCCGGTTAAATATGAGTTGAAAGTCTGAGCTGATATTGAGCCCGTGAGCATTGAATACGTGAGTGTACAGGAACTGAAATCTGCCCTTTGGGACGCAGCGAACACGTTGCGCGGATCCGCCGTCGACCGAACCGATTGGAAAGGTTACATCCTCCCCCTGCTGTTCTTTAAGCGAATTTCGGACGTTTGGGATGAAGAGTTGGCGGAGGCAAGGGAGGTCTATGGCGACGTTGATCCCTCTCAGTTTCCGGAGGTGCATCGATTCGTACTTCCGGACGGCTGCCATTGGAAGGATTTGCGGAGCGTGGCTTCCAACGTCGGCACGGCTTTGCAAAAGGCGATGCAGGAAATTGAACGGGCCAACCCGGACACACTCTTCCGGGTCTTTGGGTCAGCGGATTGGGGTAACAAAGAAAAATTCAGCGATGAGCTTCTTAAGGATCTGATCGAAGGATTCACAGAGATCCAGCTCGGCAACAAGGCTGTGAGTGCCGACCTCTTAGGTGACGCCTACGAGTACCTCGTCGGGAAATTCGCCGACGTCACAAGACGGAACAAGGCTGGTGAGTTCTACACGCCTCGGGGCGTCGTGCGCATGATGGTCGAGATTCTCGAACCTAAGGAAGGGGAGAGCATTTACGATCCCGCTTGCGGTACAGGCGGTATGCTGCTCGGAGCGATAGAGCACGTGATGCGCAACGGCGGCGACCCGCGTACGTTCTACGGCAAGATCTACGGCCAGGAAAGGAATCTGACTACCGCGGCCATTGCGAGAATGAACCTTGTCCTTCATGGAATAGAGGATTTTCAGGTCGCTCGTGAGGACACATTGCGAACTCCGGCTTTCACTGATTCAAGCACGGGCGGCCTCGCTACTTTCGACTGCGTCATCGCGAACCCACCGTTTTCTCTAAAGGAATGGGGGCGTGATCTATGGGAGGCAGATCCGTGGGGCCGCGCCCAGTACGGCATCCCGCCTGAGAGCTACGGCGACTACGCCTTCGTTCAGCATATGATCGCTTCGATGGCATCATCAGGAAACAGTCGTATGGCCGTTGTCCTGCCACAGGGAGCATTGTTTCGAAAATCTGCTGAAGGCTCTATCCGGCAGGCTCTGCTTGAACGGGATATGGTCGAGGCGGTCATCGGTCTTGCACCGAACCTGTTTTACGGTACCCAGCTCGCGGGATGCGTGGTGATCCTACGCCGCCAGAAACCGGCCGAGCGCAAGAACAAGGTCCTGATCATCGATGCGTCCAGCCTGTTCCGCAAAGGCCGGGCGCAGAACTTCCTGGACCAGGATCACAGCGACCAGATCGTCGCCTGGTACCACGCCTTCGAAGACGGCGAAGATCGCGCCAAAGTCGCGACCCTCGATGAGATCAAGAAGGAAGGCTGGACGCTGAACATCTCGCGCTACGTCCCGCCGCCCATCGGGCAGGACATCCCGCCGTTGGCCGAGGCCGTCGATGCATTCAAAACAGCGCTGATCGATGCGCGCGCCGCCGAAGACCACCTGGGTAAGGTTCTGACCGAAGGAGGGTGGCTGCAATGAGCGCGCTGACTCAACGCGAGCTTGAAAGCTATCTCTGGGGTGCCGCCACGCTGCTGCGCGGGCTGGTTGATGCCAGCGACTATAAGCAGTACATCTTCCCTCTGCTGTTCTTCAAACGCCTGTCTAACGTCTGGGATGAGGATTACCAGCAGGCGCTCGATGAAACCGGGGACGAGGGCTATGCCACTGACACGGCCAACGACCGCTTCGTGATCCCCGAAGGCGCGCATTGGAAAGACGTGCGTGCAGCACCGCGCGATGTCGGCCGAGCGCTTCTGTCGGCCTTCCTGGCCATCGAGGCGGCCAACCCCGAGCGCCTGCAAGGCGTCTTCGGCAATGCAAACTGGACCGACAAGGCCCAGATGCCCGACAGCACGCTGAAGAACCTGATCGAGCACTTCTCGAAGCACGACCTGACCCTTGCCGCCGTGCCGGAGGATGAGCTCGGCAACGGCTACGAATACCTCATCAAGAAGTTCGCTGACGACAGCGGCCACACCGCGCAGGAGTTCTACACCAACCGAACCCTCGTTCATCTGATGGCGCAGATGCTGGAACCCCAGCCGGGCGAAAGCATCTATGACCCGACCTGCGGCACCGGCGGCATGCTGATCTCGTGCCTAGCCGAGGTGAAGCGGCGCGGCGGCGACATCCGCACCACCGGCATTTACGGGCAGGAACTGATCACCATAACCGCCGCTATCGCGCGGATGAACTTGGTAATCCATGGCGTAGATGATTTCCACATCGCCAGTGGCAACACGCTGGCCGCGCCCGCCTTCGTGCAGGGCGACCGGCTGCGCACCTTCGACATCGTCCTCGCCAACCCGCCCTATTCGATAAAAAAATGGAACCGCGGCGCGTGGCAGCAGGATGCCTGGGGTCGCAACTTTCTTGGCACCCCGCCGCAAGGGCGGGCCGATTACGCTTTCTTCCAGCACATCCTGTCTTCGATGCACCCGAAGACCGGGCGCTGCGCGATTCTGTTTCCGCATGGCGTGCTGTTCCGCAACGAAGAGGCGGAAATGCGGCGCAGGCTGGTCGAATCCGACCAGGTGGAATGCGTGCTGGGCCTGGGGCCGGGGCTGTTCTACAACTCGCCGATGGAGGCCTGTGTGTTGATCTGCCGGTCCACCAAGCCTGATGCGCGCAGGGGGCGCATCCTGTTCATCGATGCTGTGGCAGAGATTTCACGTGAACGGGCGCAAAGCTTCCTGCGCGCCGATCATCAGGCGCGAATCCTGTCGGCTTATGAGGCCTTTGCCGATGAACCCGGCTTCGCCTCGGTTGCCAGCGTGGCCGATGTACTGGCGGCCGATGGCAACCTGTCGATTGCGCGCAATGTAAAGCGGCCCAAGGCGGCGGTGTCGGAAGCGGGCGCCACGCTGGCGACGACCTGGGCGGCGTTTGACGAGGAAAGGCGCGAGTTCTGGTCCGGCATGGACGCGCTGGTGGACATGCTCGATGGCCTGACGCCTGCGGAGGATGCCGATGCTTGAGCGGCCGGGTTTCCCGGCGGGGTGGACGCGCGTGCGCTTTGACGAGATCGCCACGCAGATCAACGACCGTGTCGACAACCCTGCCGAGGCCGGGGTGGAACGCTATGTCGGTCTGGAGCATGTTGATCCCGACAGCCTCCGCATCCGGCGCTGGGGCGAACCCACGGATGTGGAGTCGACCAAGCTGCGGTTCCAGCCAGGCGATATCATCTTCGGCAAGCGAAGGGTCTATCAGCGCAAGGTGGCGGTGGCTGATTTCGAGGGCATCTGTTCGGCGCACGCCATGGTGCTGCGCGCCAAGCCCGGCGTGATGCTTCCTGATTTGCTGCCCTTCTTCATGCAGAGCGATCTGTTCATGGAACGGGCCTTAAGCATTTCTGTTGGGTCGCTGTCGCCCACGATCAACTGGAAGGCACTCGCAGCAGAAGAGTTCCTGCTACCGCCAGTCCAGGAGCAGGCACGGTTGATGGAGGCTTTCACGGCATCCCACAGCGCCATTGAGGCACTACTGGATGCGCGTGCAAAATTGGACCAACTCGAAACCGCATCGCTTCTTGCAAAATTCGGAGAGAAGTATGGGAGCAACCCGGAGGGTTACGAGCTGCGGCCGCTCGCCCTGATTGCAGAGATCAGAACGGGGCTCGCTAAGGGTAAACCTTCTGGCGCTGCCACAATCAATCTACCCTATCTGAGCGTTGCGAATGTAAAGGACGGCTTCCTTGACCTGTCGGAAGTAAAAGAAATCACGGTAGAGCATAATCGAGTTCAACGATATTCGCTTCAATCTGGCGATGTCTTGATGACTGAAGGCGGTGACTTGGACAAGCTCGGCCGAGGAACCGTATGGCAGGCCGAAATTCCACTCTGCCTTCACCAGAATCATGTTTTTGCTGTCCGCACTGACATTGGTATTCTGGATCCGTGGTTTTTGGCTGCGATTGCTCGTAGTGTTTACGGGAAGTCCTATTTTCGCAAATGTGCAAAGCGCTCGAGCAACCTTGCCTCGATAAACAAGGCACAGGTTTCAGCGTTTTTAGTTCCCGCCGTACCTGTAATTGAGCAAAGAAATTGGCTTCAAGCCTATCAGGAAATCCGTCGTCAAGGAGATCGTCTCTCCAAAAGGATTGCTGAGTTACGTGCAGTCATGAAGCGCATTGTTGAGGCTGAGTTTGCGGATGTCGTTTAACGGGTCCAACATGGTCGAAACTCATCTGCGCAACCTTCTTGCGGACGCCGCCTCGGCCCGCCTGGCGCAACTCTTCATCAGCCCCGCCCGTACGGGCAGCAGGATCGCGGGCCTCGGGTGGCATTACATCGCCCCCGCCGAGCACTACCTCTTCTGCTTTCGACTAGGCTCGACAGTTGGCCGGGGAAGGCAACTGCAATGACGACGCGCCCGCCTGTCCCAATGGACATCCAGCGAAAACTCATGGTCGAATGCGGACATCGTTGCTGCGTCTGCGGAGAACACGTGTCGTTGGAGAAGGCTCACATCGTACCTTGGTCCGCCACCAAAGATCATTCGTTTGAGAACCTATTGGTTCTATGCAGCCTGTGCCATACTCGATCTCATGACGAAAACTGGGATCAAAAGACGCTCAAGGACTACAAAGCACTCCCTTGGGTGGCCAGATACAAGGGTGTACCCAGCGATTTCGGGCCGAAGCAGCTTGTCACTCTGAAACTGGACACAACTAAAGAGGATTTCGAGAAGGACAAGGAACGCTTGCTGGTGGCGATTGCTGCGGTCATCGATGCATCTCCAAAGGACATACTCACAGTGTCGGTGAAGCAAGGTAGCATTATCCTGACAGTTGCGATCCCAGCGAATGGTGCGGGCCGCTTGCTGAACTCTGAAGAAACTCAGTCAGAATTGCAGGCGCTTCTCGATCCAATCCAGCTAATCGGGATCGAACCCGGAGCAGAAAGCTCGTCTTATCCGAACGAGCGCGCTCGACGGATCGCTAGCTTTAATGAAAACAACACAGTCGAAGCCCATCTCCGCGATATCCTCGCGGGCCCGTCGAGCCACCGACCGCGGGATCTCAGCCCTGGCCTCGCTAGGGCTGGCAATCGGATTGTTGGCCTCGGGTGGCACTACGTCGCCCCCGCCGACCTTCCCCGGCAGCCACAGGAAGTGCTGGTTGAACCCGATCTGCGTGATGCCCTGATCCGCTTGAACCCGGACATCGCCGCCAACCCCGGCCGGGCCGATGATGTGCTCTACCGCCTGCGCGCCATCGTTATGAGCGCGCGGTCGGATGGGCTGGTGAAGGCGAACGAAGAATTCGCTGCCTGGCTGCTCGGCGAACGCTCAATGCCGTTTGGCGCGGATGGTGAACACGTCACCATCCGCCTGATCGATTTCGAGGATATCGAACAGAACAGCTTCGTCGTCACCCAGCAATTCACCATCCGCGCCGGCAAGACCGAAAAGCGCGCCGATCTGGTGATGCTGGTTAACGGCTTGCCACTGGTACTGATCGAGGCCAAGACGCCGGTGCGGTCCAGCCAAAGCTGGCTCGATGCTGCGCTTCAGGTGCATGACGACTACGAACGCAACGTGCCGGAACTGTTCGTGCCCAACGTCTTTTCGGTGGCGACCGACGGCAAGGAGTTCCGCTATGGCTCGGTCCGGATGCCGGTCGACATGTGGGGTCCCTGGCGCGACGGCGACGGTCCTCAGACGATGGGTGCGGTGGAAAAGGCCGCTGCGTCGATGCTGCCGCCGGCGATGGTGCTGGACATGCTCGACAGCTTCACTGCTTTTGCGACGCAAAAAGGTAAGCATCGCATCAAGATCATCGCCCGCTATCAGCAGGTGGAGGGCGTCAACAAGATCGTCGCGCGGGTGGTGGCGGGCCAGCCGCGCAAGGGGCTGATCTGGCATTTCCAGGGGTCTGGCAAATCGCTTCTGATGCTGTTTGCCGCCCGTAAACTGCGGCTGCACCCGGCGCTTAAGAATCCGACGGTGTTGATTGTGGTCGACCGAATCGACCTCGACAGCCAGATCGCGGGCACCTTCTATGCCGCAGACATGGCCAACATGGTGCGCACCGAAAGTCGCAAGGATCTGGCCGATCTGCTGGCGAAAGATGCGCGGAAAGTGGTGATCACCACGATCCACAAATTCGCCGAGGCCGGCGGTGTGCTGAACGAGCGCGACAACATCGTCGTGCTGGTGGACGAAGCGCACCGCACACAAGAAGGCGATTTGGGCCGGAAGATGCGCGAGGCACTGCCGAACGCGTTCCTGTTTGGCCTGACCGGCACGCCGATCAATCGCGCCGATAAGAATACCTTCTACGCCTTCGGCGGCGAAACAGACGTTGGCGGCTATATGAGCCGCTACGGCCTGAACGACTCGATTCGCGACGGGGCGACGAAGGAACTGCACTTCGAACCGCGGCTGGTGAATCTGCACATCGACCAGAAAGCCATCGAGGAAGCCTATGCCGAACTGACGCAGGGCCTGACCGACGAGGACAGGGATCGTCTGGGCAAGGCGGCGGCCAAGATTTCGATCCTGGTCAAGGCGCCTGACCGCATCCGTGCGATCTGCGCCGATATCGCCAAGCACTTCCAGGAGAAGGTCGCCCCGAACGGCTTCGGCGCGCAGGTGGTAACTTTCGACCGCGAGAGCTGTCTGCTTTACAAGCAGGAACTGGACAAGCTTCTGCCGCCCGAGGTGTCGGACGTGGTGATCTCCGTCAACAGCGGCGAGCCGGAATATGCGGCTTATAAGCGAGACCGGGATGCCGAGGAAAAGCTGCTTGATCGCTTCCGCGATCCGAAGGACCCGCTGAAGATCATCATCGTAACGTCGAAGCTGCTCACCGGTTTCGACGCGCCAATTCTGCAGACGATGTATCTGGACAAGCCGCTTCGCGACCACACGCTTTTGCAGGCGATCTGCCGGACGAACCGCCCCTACGGCGAGCAAAAGACCCATGGTCTGATCGTCGACTACCTCGGCATCTTCGACGATGTCGCGCAGGCGCTGAAGTTCGACGAAGAAGGCGTGCAAAAGGCGGTGTCGAATATCGCAGAGCTTATCAATGCTCTGCCGACCGCGCTCCAGAAGTGCCTCGCCTACTTCGCGGGCGTTGACCGCAGTCTTGCCGGATACGAAGGTCTGATCGCTGCGCAGGAGTGCATTCCGAACAACGAGCTGCGCGACGCATTCGCAGCGGATTTCAGCGTTCTGGCACGGATTTGGGAGGCGTTATCACCCGATCCGGTGCTGACGAAGTACGAGACAGATTATCGCTGGCTGGCCCAAGTCTACGAATCACTGAAGCCCTCCAGCGGCACCGGGCGGCTACTCTGGCATCGGCTGGGTGCCAAGACCATCGAGCTGATCCACGAGAACGTCCATGTGGACGCGGTGCGGGACGATCTCGACACGCTGGTCCTTGACGCCGAACTGCTTGAGGCCGTGCTCGGCAATCCGGACCCCGAAAAAAAGGCCAAGGAAATTTCTGTCAAGCTGGCGGGGCGCCTCCGTAAACACGCTGGCAATCCGAAATTCAAGGCGTTGGGCGAGCGCCTTGAGGACCTGAGGAACCGGCACCAGCAGGGACTGTTGCTGTCGATCGATTTCCTGAAGGAACTCCTTGCTCTTGCAAAAGACGTGGTGAAAATCGAGCGCGAGACGCCAGAGGAAGAGGATATAGATCGTGGCAAAGCGGCGCTGACCGCACTTTTTGATGAGGTCCGGAACGGCGACACGCCGGTGATGGTTAAGCGGGTTGTGGATGATATCGACGAGATCGTACGCGCTGTCAGGTTTGATGGGTGGCAAGCCACCCATGCGGGTGAACGCGAAGTTAAGAAGGCCTTACGACAGACGCTTTTCCGGTACAAGCTTCATCAAGACGCCGAGCTGTTCGAGAAGGCCTATGGATATATTCGCGAGTATTATTGAATCCGATCCGCAGGCATATCCGACGGTCAACTAAGTCTGTGGGGACTCAGACAGTTGGTTTGAAATGCAGCGGTACCCCCTTGTGCCGCACCCTGAAGGGGCGCCCTGTGTTGCCGTGATCATGAACCGATCGGAGGACGATAGCATTGTCCTCCGGGGGTTCGAACGCCACATCGGCCCTCTTTTCGGCAAGGCGTTTTCGATACTCCGCCATGACCTTGTCCAGGCGTGCACCGAAGCAGTAGATGATCATCTCCCCGGAGTCCTGCCCCGGCAGGCCTGTACTGTAGCGCCGGTCCAACTGTTCGAAGCCGTCGAGAAGCCAGTCGTAGCTGTCGTGCTTCTTCGCTTCGGCTATCCACAGGAATTCGTCCCTTGCCTCGACGACGACGTCGCAATGGCCCCCATACTGAGTGTCGTGGCTTGCCTGGAATCCCATCGTCTTCAGATGGCTGACGATGTCGATCGTCAGAGCGTCCTCGGACTTGTCTTGGTGAACGTGGCGGTTCTTCACCATCTCCTGCGTGATGTAGTCGACCGCCCTCTCGACCAGGTCAAGGCGTTCCTCGTGGGTTTCCGCAAACGCCATCTCGATCATAATGCCGACCGGCGTCGGGTTGGACGCGGCGGCCTTGATTGCAGCCAGCGTGAACTCCTTCTCAGCCATGCGACAGCTCGCGGTAGATCGCGTCAGTCGGAGCGAAGAATGGCACGACGTGGGATTCGAAATCGGCCACTGGGCTGCCGGTCTCAGGATGTATCAGTGTTCCCGTGCGCTTCGCTTCCGCGAACTCATCCGGCGTAAGCTCATGCTCCGTCTCGTCGTCGTCCACAAACATCGCGTGGGCGTCGAAGATCGCCAGCTTGGAAGATGTAAGAATGGTTACGGCGGCAAGGACGTCGTAGTCCGGGCCGTCCTTGCCAACCGCGGTCGACAGCGTTTTGAAGGTCAGGAAATGAAGCTCTTCCGGCGGCGTCGAAGCCACGAAGTCGATGATCCCCAGGCACAGTGTTCCAACGGGCAGCCCCCCCCAAATCTTGCGATATTCTTCGCGAATTTCATTCAGGGTCACAGGGTGCTCCGAACGCTACCATCCAAGATGGTAAGCGATGCGAGATCGAACGTAATCGAAATCATCATTGCCCATGCATTTCCGGATTACAACACGGTCGAGGACAGGCTCGGTCGAGCCTGCGGCCCGCGAGTTGCTGTTCAAGGACAGCTCCGGTTCCGAAAATAGCTTGGGCCCGAGCGGACGTCGCCAGATGATGCTGACCTTGAACGGCTCGATCGGCGTGCCGAGCGCAGCCTTGCCTCCCTTGTGATAGGTCTCGTTGCGCAGATCGAGCTTTTTGCGCCGCATCTTCTCACGCTTGATAGAGGCAGTCGTGGTGCCGAAGCCGAGTTCGACGACGATTCCTTCCGAGCTGTCGCCGTACATCCGATCGATGAGCGCGAACACGTTCGTGGGTTCCGGCAGCGCCACACCGATTGTAGTTTCGAACGCCTGCACCGAGAGCTTTCGAGCCGCGAGAGCAACTTCTCCAAGTGTGCCCTCCGGGAAATCGACGCGGACATCGATCGTGCTGCCCTCGTCGGGAATCCATATGACGTCGAACGCCTGAAACCTTACCGTCTTGACGCCGATGATCTCCTCGTAGTCGTCAAGTTCCGCGGCGATCCCTTCGTCCAGGGACGACAAGCTGATGGGCTCGCGTACCGTGACGACGCGAGCGGACGCGAACACCAGACCGGTGCCGGTTTCGGTCCGTTCGACAGCGGCGAGAACGAGGCCGGCAGGCATCTTTTTCAGTGCTTTTTCGGAAAGTGTGACCGGATAGGACGCTGAGAACGGATTCGACGGCGGGACGATCTCGGCAGCTTTCGCCCGTATCGTTGCTATGGTCTCAGCGTCGAGTTCATAAAAGCTGGCGAGCTTTTCCCCGGAAATCGCATGCATCCGCAATGCTTCCAGGATGTCGTCCTCCTTGCTTTCGAACTTACCGATCGCGTTGTCGGCCCGCTCCAAGGTCAGGTCCCAGCTTTTGCTTCGCTCGACGCCAATCTGCTGAAGTATCCGCCTAGCGACCGTCCAAGGGGTTCTGTCGCGGAAGCTTTTAAGGATGTCGAGAACGTCGGCACTCATGCTAGGTGACCTCGATGCACGAACGGTTTATTGGTGTTTTATTCGCAAAGGAGCGGCTGGCCACTGGAGCGCGGTGGCCTATTGTATGATGCCGCGATCGCGAAGGTCGGCTCTGTTTGAGTGCTTGAAGTTGGCGGGGACGAAGTCGATTCGGTCGTCGAGATCTGCGAGGAAACCTTCGAAGGTCCTGTTGATCTGCTCGATCCCGAACCTCTTCGAGTACATCCTTCGGACTTCTTTATCCGCACGTGGAAATACCGCGTACCAAGGTATTCCATCGCTTTTCTTCCGAAGCGAATAGAGCTCAGACCCGATGTCCATGTCGCCAAACGAATATCCAATTATTATAACGCAGGTCGAAGAAAATCCGGTCATCGCGTTCTGCAACATTTTGCGATAGTCCGATATCATTTCAAGGTAGTCGAACTGCGTAATTACCAGACCTCCTTGACCGACCGGCTGGTTGATGTGGGTCAGGCTCCCGTGCGGTTTGAACAGAGCCGTCTGAGCGGCCATTGGCTTGCGGTTCGAGCAAATGACATCAAGAACTTTTCCACAACCCGAATACCCGAGCTCGATCAATTGATCATAGTTTGTGGTGAACAGCGATGCTGGGTTGAGGTGTGGGAGCACAAGGTGCTGCCACAAAGGCTTCGAACATGAAAAGGCTTCCTGAAGATACTCTCCGAGAACGGTCCGCCCTGTCTTCGCCTCGATTATTGCAGCCGCATGCTCTAGGCTCATGAGCCGCAGCGAGGCGGGGTCGAAGATACCGTCGGAAGCTCGCCACTTGTACTTCTCCCACAGGTCATTTCGAAGTTGGTATGCGCTGGGTAGAGATTTGCCGCTCTGATTCTGGGCGCCGATCGAGGCCCCTGCACCGAGGAAGACTGTGACGCGGTTCTGAAACGACGGCCAGTTATCCGCCAAGTCGTCCATGTTGTCGTCGGGAGCGAACATATGTCTCCAGGCCCTCATTGCTTGCGCTTAGGTTGCAACCTTGCTTAGATTGATAATAGATTCGCGGGGAAATGGAAGCATGGTCGAGAACACGGTCGGTGGACGGTACCGCCTGAACAAGAAAATTATTTCCGGCGACCCCGTTCGCGGTATTCCCGACCTTTGGATGGCGCAGGATTCCGGCGATCTTTACTATGTAAAAATCTGGAAGAAACGTGGCGGCGACCATGTTGAAATGAAAGCTCTTTGGAACCGCGAAGTTCGGGCTCTATCCCGTCTGCAAGGCTATCCTGGAGCTGCGCAATTGTTTGTCAGGCTGCAAGACCTCAACTACGATGAGAAGCAATTCTACGCTGTTCTTGATGGCGGCAGACGTGTCTTGCTGTCGGAAGTCCTTCGCGATCGGACGCGATCTCCATGGTTGTCGAACCTTTATGAACTGGGTAGGAGACGACCTCTGTGGGAAGGCCTTTTAAGGGTCGCCGAAGCCCTTTCTCTTCTCCATACAGAAGGCACGCTGCATCGCGCGCTATCGCCGGCGTCAATTTTCGTCGATCCCGACGGCGCGGGCGAGTTTAGGTTGAGCGGTTTCGAATGGTCGCTTCGCGTCGCCGGCACGGATGGCGCGGTTGCCAAGGTCGTTCGCATGTCACAGGTCGTGGCGCCGGAACTCGAGAAGGCAGACGGAGAATACTCCACGGCAACTGACTGGTTCGACTTCGGGCTAGTCGCGGCCGAGTTGTTCGGAGTTTCAGCAAGGACGATCAAGAAACGCGAAGCGATACGTTCCGCCGTCGCCGGCTTGCAAGCGCTGCGTGATGGTGAAAAGAACATAATACTCCGGCTGCTCGAAGAAGATCATGAACATCGCCTTGCATCGTCGAATGAGGTGCTCTCCGAGATCCGGAATCTGATCCGGGACTTGGCGGTCGTCAATGCCGGTTTCGGTCGCAATCTGGTTCTCTCGGTGAGACTCGGTCCGGGAACCAACTTGTCGAAGTCGATCGAAATCAGTTCAGGGAGAACGGCAAAGGCCGACGAACCGTCCAAACAACGGGAATGGATGGAACAGGACCTGCGCGGAGATCCGCGCGTGACCTCAAGGAGCCTTCCGTATCCTCATTTCGTCATTCGCGGAGAAAAGCTTGAATATAAAGTTAAGCCGTGGCGTCTGAGCACGCTTGAGACCTGGGACATCGCCTACTGCGAGTCAATAGAGGCGGTCCCTAGGCCACTGGTGGACGACCAGTATTTCAGTCTGGGTCAGCGTCGCCTTGAGATCATCTCCTATCCTGATGTCAGGAAGACGTACCAGACTATTCGTGACCGAAGCGCTCCGTGGAACAAGGTATTCGCATTCTCCATCAGTAAACGGGAAATCCAACCGCACCTGAAGCTCGTTCACGACTTCTTCCGGGTCACCCAGCAATTGGATACGGTGCTTACCGCGGCCAGAATCTGCCCGGTGCAGGTCCTCGACATCCACCACACTCAGCAGGACACGACCATTGTCGTTACGCCTCGGGAAGAAGCGAGTCGAAACCTGCTGGCACAGCATCTTGGGTTGGCACGCCCGTCGGAGCAGTTGCGGGACTGGTTCAAACTCGGCGCGGAGGTCGTCGGCACGGATGACGACGACGATCCAAATCGTGACACCTACGCCCTTCTTGAACGCAAGACGGTGGACAGCGAAAGCGTGCCGGCGGATTGGAGGTTCTTGCTTTCGAGCTCGGAAGCGGATGGACCGCGCTACATTTTCCGGGCAGCAGGCAATCCCCCTGTGCGGAACTCGCTCATGTACCTTGCCCGAAACCACGGAGGCACGATCGCGCAGATCAAACGGCGGTTCGAGGCGATAGAGGATCTAAGGTCGCACGAGAGCCTTTTGAGGCTTCTAGGCGACCCGCTGGGTGCGAGTCGTCCCAGCGGCGACCAGGAGCCGCAGAGCCGCACCCAGATCGAACTTGACCGATCGAAGGACGAGGCTCTGAAACGGCTGTGGGAAACTCAGCCTTCGTTCGCTCTTCAGGGGCCGCCCGGAACGGGGAAGACCACGCTCATTAAGGCGTTCGCTGATCGCCTTTTCAACGCTGAGACATCGGCTCAGATTCTGGTGACGGCGCATTCGCATCACACCGTCGACGACGTGCGCAAAAAACTTAGCGAACTGTTCATGACGATGGACGAGGACAACAGACCTATACTCCTTCGGCTGGGTCCCAAAGAACCGACCGAGCACGACGTCGCACCGGTCACCCAGTCCATGGTTCGAAGGCTTCAGGGGAGCGAGCTCGCCTCCCGCGTTCCGGACCGCCTGAAGTCAAGGCTTGCTGCGCTCATACCGGAATCCGCCCTTCACGACGAAGCAGCCGATGTCGAGCTGCGCACGATGCAGATGCTCATTCAGGACGCGGCCAACGTAACGTTCACGACGCTGAACTCGCCTGATTTGGCGGACCTCTCGGAAAGGGGCCGCAGATTTGACTGGTCGATCATCGAAGAGGCCGGAAAGGCGCATGGATTTGATATGGCCGTCGCTCTGACCGAAAGCCATAGAATACTTCTGATCGGCGATCACTTCCAGCTTCCCCCATTCAACTCGAAGATTTTCAAGGATCTGCTTGGCGACGCGTTGCGAGTGAAGCGGGCTATAGAAACAGGAGAAGAGTTTGCGCCGAGACTGGTAGACAAGTCGATCGTCGACGACGAGGAGGGAACAGGATCCTTCGAGGAGCGATGCGATCAATGGAGACGAATGGTAGATCTATTCGCTCGGATCTTTCAAAATAGCCTTGATGAATCGGGGTCCCGTGGCCCTGCCGCGACGCTCACAGACCAGCATCGAATGCATCCCGATATCGCGGATCTTGTCGGAAAAGTTTTCTATCCAGCGGACACACCCAGCGAAACCATCCTGTCGTCGCCTCAGGAGACGCACGACAAGTTCGTCGGCGCTCCGCCTTTCACGATAGTAAGGGATTCCTGGTTGCCGGAGCAGCGGATCGTCTGGTGCAATGTTCCCTGGAAACAGAAGGAGGAGGACGCCGAGGGGGAGAGAGACGGCATCTTCGAATCCCCGGCCGAAACGCGCGCCGTTGTCGGCGTGCTGTCGCAAATTCGGGCAAGCGGCGACGCTCCTTGCGAGGTCCAGATCCTCTCACCGTATAACCATCAGCTAGTCGCGATCAGACAGGCGGTCCTTCATGAAAAGAGGACGGGGCTTCTCGAGCACATGTTCCTACCGCCTTTCGATCTCAATCATGGCAAGCGAATGGGAGCGACAGTCGACGAATTTCAAGGCAGCGAGGCGGACGTCGTAATCGTCAGCCTCGTTCGAAACAATCCGCTCGTCCCATGGAAGAGCGTTGGCTTTCTGAAGGAAGCGAACCGAATGAACGTGCTGCTGAGCCGGGCGAAGCAGAAACTGATTATTGTCGGCAGTTGGGACTTCTTCAGCTCTCGTTGTACCGAGCATACCTCGCCCGACGAAGAATACGCGTACATCGGACGCCTGATGAATCGGCTAGCTCAGGCCAGAACCGCCAAACGCCTTGGATGGGTGGAGGCGCCGCGATGAAAATCCTTTACCTGCCCGTCTTTCGGGCTGCCATCGGTTATCAGGTTAGCCTGGGAAGAAGGTGGAGCCTTCTTGATCATATGCTTCTCGTCGAATTGAAGGCAAACCGACGGTCGCTAGCAGACCTTGCATCTTTGGCGAACCTACCACCGAGGTTGGTTATCGAGTCGCTGATCAATCTGCTTCGATCTGGATGGATCGAGGTTCGTTCCAGCGGGGACCAGACATTGTTTGCTGCGACGCCCGTGGGTGTGAAACGCGCCGACGAGGACGAACTACGTCCCGAATTGAGGAGAGAGACCAGATACGCCTCGTTATGCATGGACCGTGTCACCGGGACTTGGCTCCGAACCGACGATCTCGAACTTGTTTATGAACCAGAGCTACCCGAAGACGCCGAAGTCCTCGATCCGATCCACTTCACCTTGAACTACGACGATCCGGGTGTCCGAGATTTGATCTACTTAAATTCGAGCGAAGGTTTCGACGGATTTGTCCCGGCAAACCGAGCGCCATCGCGAACGTTCGCGCGAATTGTCCTGACGTACGACGAGGTTCGCCGTGGATTGCCGAGCTACGCGCCGTTGAAGCTCCGTGCAGAAATCGAAATGGCCGCGTCTCTGATATCGGAGCTTGCGCTCGAGGACGCGGACCTAGATTCGTTCTCCGAGCTTCCCGACGTCGCCCGCGACAACGTGGGGGCGGACAACTTGATTGTAGGCGGCCCGGAACATCTGGCGGCGCTAGAAAGCGCTTTGGCGGCGAGCAAGACCCACATCGTCATCCATTCATGCTTCCTTCACCCGGAGGTCGTCCGACGGTTGCTTCCCGACATCGAACGCGCGGCCAAACGAAAAGTGCGCGTCGATTTGTTATGGGGTCTGCACTCAGATCCCGAAGCCACGGAGAAGCCCCGGCCGATCCAGGAGACCAACCAGGTTCTCGACTCCCTTCCGCCGAATATTCGGGTGCGGGTGCAACTCTCCCCAAATTCGTCGGGCTCCCACGCGAAGGCAATCGTCTTCGATGACCGGACGACGGGGCGGTGGACTACCATCGTGGGGAGTTGCAATTTCCTGTCGTCGTGGTTCACCGCGATCGACGTGTCATTCAAAACGGTCAGCCCGCGATTGACGTCGGAAATCCTAAGTCACCTGATTTCGGCTCAGTTGCCGGCGTCGGGGTCCTGGCCTGCTGTCGTACGGAGATTGAACCACTCTTGGAACGCGGTGAAGCTAGTTTCGCGCCGACACGCGGAGTCTGGAACGCATGCGCTCAACCTGATGTCCGATGGTGACCACTATGCGTGCGTCACGATGGCGCGTGACCGGGCGAGAAACTCGATCGTCGTCGGCTGCGATCTTTTTGGACTGGCGGCCGAAACGTCTGTCCTCGTTCCCATGGAACGTGCAGCCCAGCTCGGCAGGAAACCGCTGATCAGCTACCAGCGCCCGAGCAAAGGACTCGTGGAGAGCGGACGGGCGCCTAGGGCAGAGGAAGTCGAGCGGCGCGGTATCGCGATCCGGCAAGTCCCCGAGCTGCATGGAAAGTTCCTTGCATGGGACAGCGACGCGGTGGCGATAACTAGTTTCAACTGGCTGTCGACCGTTGTTGACGGATCAAGAGCAAAGGGCGCGGAGCTTGGCGTCCTCGTCAACGGAGCCGGTGTCGCTGAACTGCTTCTTACCAAATTGCGAAAACTGGGCGTCGAGACGGAGGTGTCGCTCGGAGACTAGGTTTGCGGCCTCGATGCGGGGCGATGCTATTCGAACGACGGCTATACAGGACCGACCGGAATGGGTGCAGAGTCGCCGAGCGACCCACTTCCCGACCTTTGGCGTCGATTGGGTTCGCGGCTAGCGTCGCACCAAGGCCTCGTGCGCAGAGCCGAAGTTAGTCGGCCTACTGATTCGATTTCCAGACTTTTTGCACCCTGCGGCTCTGTCAAATGCCGTGGGCCTCGGCGGTCCACACTTTTTTCCTTTTTTTTATAAAAAAATTGCACATCATCGAGTCCTTTGTCGATTGCACTGTCGACCAAGGACTCGCGTACGACGGGCCGAAAAATCCTGAAGCCGGTTTCGCTGGAAAAACAGTGCCCCTTAAGGATTCGACGCCGCCGCCTGACGGAGGCCTCTGCTCGACGCCGATCTCTGAACGGGAAGGATTCCAGCATGTTAGGCCGAAGTTGACCCGCCGGCGCGGGATGTGCAGCCTCGTGTGTGCAGGTGGGACACACACGAGCCACCTTGCGTGAAGAGGAAAACTTGCGAGGCACGATGAGCTTTGGAGAACTATCAGACACACTTCCCAATACGTCTGCAGAAGGGCGATCTGGATCGATAGAAGATTGGGCGATCTATGTCGTCGACGAGAGGTCGGATCGCTGGCGCGACCGGATACGTAGCCATAAGGTGAGAGGCCCGCTTCCCAGCGACGGGCTGCTTTCCGCCAATGCCGACCAGTTCGATGTGCTTGTTGCCCAGTTGCGTCTCGGGGCGCTCGTACCGGGTTTTCCGAATAGCTTCTTTAGGATCCTGAAGTCGGCTCGGCTGGTCTTTCAAAATTTGGCCGCGGTCGATCTGTCCGACCACCTGGACTTCCGTCCGGCACTCTATGGTGTCGCCGTAGAGGCAGGTTACATCAAACAGCTAAGTTTCTCTGGCGACGTCATCGACGGCAGACCTGAAGCGGAATTTGAAGGTGTTTTCAGTTGGGAGAATGATAGCGAGTACGCCATCGAGCTTCTGATTCCCTTGGGGGACGGGAGCGTCGGCTTCGTAAGTGGGCTGCCCCTGCTTTCAGATGACGTTCTCGGAAAGATTGTGGTGTTCGTAGGCGGGCGTGACGAAGCGGAGGAGGTACGAGAGGTCATCACTGCTCGCCGAATGCTGCTGGTGAATCATGAATCCGAAGGCCGCTGGCAATGGATTGCTAAATATCTCGACGACGCAATGATCGTGTGGCCTGGAGTTCCGGTCAGCTTACTTGGCGACGAGGATTTCTGCTCGATCGAAGGCCTCCAAGGCTACGTCGAAATGGCCGGCGTCGATCCGCTGCTCGAGCATCGCCTTTCGGGTAAAGCCGCTCGTCTTGCCGGCGAAATCGGTCCGTTCACAAGCGTCACGCAAAAATCGGCCAACGCCGATGAGACGGTGACGTTCCAGACATTCGAAGCCTCGGATCTTATCATCCCCCTTTTTCTTCGGGACGTCGGGCTGGCCGTTCCAGCCCCGTATTGCGCCGATGGAACTGTGTGGATGCTCATGGCTGACGAGCTGCAGCCACTTCTCGAAGACAAGTTCGGCTGCGTCTTCACCGAGCGCTCCTTCGTGCTCAGAAACTAGAGGAACGGTGGCGGAGAGTGGCAACGTCCATCCGATTAACAATGTCGGAAGGAGCGGCTCGCCGAACAATAGTAGCTCGAGAATGACGGAGAAGCCGCTGCGTTCGCGGTCGCGTCGCCTCCGTTCCGTTTGAAACAGCACTACCGAGAGGCGGAGGCAGTCCACAGGGCGGTTTCCCACGTCATTCACGGCTCCTCTCACCTGTAGCTCGTTTAAGAAAGCCACCATGGACGAAAATCTGAACGACGCCTACCAAAGGGCTCCTGACGCTACCGCTATCGTTATCGACGTTCCGGTCCGATTGAAAAGGTTCGGTGGCATCATGGATGTGCCGTTGCCCATTCTTGTGGTCCTAGAGCGAGGAGAGGTCAGCGTTCCATCGGACACATACCGATTTGCCCTCAATAGGGCCGGGGTCGAGAAGTTTGAAGCCCTGCACCGAATGCTCGTTACGGTCCGCTCTCTATATGTCTTCTGGCGGTCATCGGGGTTGTCGATCCGAACCGATGAAGAAGTCGACGTCGTGATTTGGAGCTATCTAGGCTGGCGGCTCACCGGACCACAAAGCGTGGGCTACGAGACGGTACGGATCGAGTTTTCGGACATTCGCACCTACGTCAGATTTTGCCGGAAGCAAGATCTTCTGGACTCGCCGTTCGCTCGGGCCCTGGGGTCTGAGAGCCGACTTTTTGAAACGAGAATGCCGGTTCGTCCGACGGCTGCGTTCCTACAGCATCTCGAAATTCAGCGCGAGAGATTTCTCGAACTTCAGGAGTTGGAGGCTGTCTTCCCTATCGATCTCGGGAAGATCGCGATGCCTTCGACCAGGAAGGCGAAACAGATCATACGGTTCCCCACCGAAAGCCAGATGGACGATCTAATCTTTTCGGAGCCGAACTTGGTTTATCGAGCCATCTATTGCCTTCTTGCCGCCACCGGCCCCCGCCTCTCTGAGGCGCTGCACATGTGGCGTTGCGACGTGCTTCCACCAAGCTACGCCGGAAGGTTCAGCGGTTCGAACGATGGAAACCCGTTCGTGATCTACGCGCATCCCGAGGCGTCAACATGGACGGGCGAGAGCTTCGGTACCAGGGGTGCGCGGTCCCGGAAAGAGGTTCTCGAGTTGGAATATAGCGCGACGTCTCGCCTCTGGAAGCTATCGAAGAAGGAGCGCCTCGGCTGGAAGGGAATGCTGCTGTTCGATCCGCGCGGCTTGTCGTGGGGGTTCTGGGTCGTGGACCGGTACGCCAAGGAGTTCGCACGTCTTCTGCCTTCCATCCACGCCCTTCACGAGGAGCTCAGCACGGACGAAAAGCATCCGTATATCTGGATCAATCCTAGCAACTTGGCCCATCGGGGAAAGCCGATGCGCCAGCAGATGCTTCGGAGAGCGATCGGCGCCGCCTGCGCACGGATCGGCCTCGAACCATTCATCGACGAGGGTGGACACGGACACGGATTCCGTCACTTCACCGGCTGGTACGCCGAAGCGAAGCTCGGGATGTCTCCTTCGGAAAAACAGCTCGTCCTGCGGCATGCCGACGTGCAGTCGCAAGAAGACTACGGGCGCCGGTTGGCGGACATCTTCTCGAAACTTGCATCAGGGAGATAAATAAATGGAAGTCTATTCTGAATCTCACGTGAAGTACTTCGATGAGGATGGAGGATGTACGGTCAACGTCTCCGACCATATCGTACTGCTCGCAAACCCGCAGACGATCGATCTTGAGGCCCTGTGGTGGGAGTTCGACAGGACCGTGCGCCGCGAACTGGGAGCCTTGCTGAAGACGGAATACGGCCAGATAGTCCAGAAGTACGGTCTGCTGAACTTCAACGAAAGGTACGTGGTAGAGCGGCACAACACGCTTCTAGGCCTGTTTCTGCGCGGTAAAGGCAGCAAGCTTCACGTCTTCGAGAACTCGCCCGTCGTAAAAGCTCTGGTGGACCTGAAACTGGTTCACGGCGGGCCGGCGAAAGGCGGACGCTGGCAGAATACGTACTCGGGCGCTATGGGCGATTTCGTTGCGACGTTGCCTAGAGAAACCCAGCTTCAGATCATCGACCGGGTTTTGAACGATGATCTCGACGATGCTATTCGTCTCGGACAGCGCGAGACCCTGGGCATGTCGGATCTGGAGACTACGCTGTTCCTTGGGAGGCCCCGCGCCATCGACGCGCTTAGTAGCCTGGCCGGTTTGATGGAGAGCAACGCCGCACCGGTCGCCAGATCCAAAGGGGTATTCGCCGGAACGGGAACGGGTCGGGCGTACGCGCCGATCTGGTTCGCGCAATTCCTTGCAGCCAGAGGGGTGTGGCTGTTTCCATTGCGGCTCTACGACCGTATACTTGCGTTTTGGCCTTACCACCTCCGGCCGCTTCTGTTGCTGCTTTCCGTCCCTCCGCATTCTCGCGATGTCGCCGACGGCATATTGGCGACCTTTAACCGCGATCTGACGTCCCTGCGCCAGGTCCCGAGCGCGTTCGTCATGGCTGCGCTTTCGAGCACGATGTGGTCGGAGCGCCGGTTCTGCCCCGCGGCACTGTTCCATATGAAGATGCACTACGGAACGGCGGACCAGGGCCGCTCGTCGTCTATCAATCATGTCTACACGGTTCTGGCCGAGGCGTTCGACGTCGACTTTAGAGAGCGCGGAGAGGCGCGGCTGCTGGACGGAAGGAAGCGGGTTTCTTCAATCGAAGCGTTCCGGTGGATCGAACATCCTACGGCGTCCAATCTGAAAAAGGCGTCGCGCATCCTCGGGCGGGACTGGAACGAAATAAAGATCCCGGACCATACGCGGCAGTTGGCTGCGGAGATGCGGGAGCTGCTGCCGACCTTTAAGGTCCAGAACATGCGCGCCGTACGCGACGCGCTCGATTACTTTCTCATCTATTCGATCCTGCTCGGACCCGAACTGCAAATCAGTCGTCTTCGCGACATCACACGCCATCATCACGTTAGGTCGGAGGTCGCACCCCATGAGACGTTCTACGAATTTCTCTTGTCGAGATGTCTCGCCGTTGGATCGGATTCGGCTAGGTCGGCGATGTCGAAAATGCAGGATCTTTGGAAGGCCGGCGCGGCCAGGGGCGGATATGATCAAAATGTTCCATGCCCATTCGACGCCATGTTCGACCGCCTTCCTTCCAAGAAGAAGGAACGGGGCCGCGCAGGGCGGGCGCTTGAGAAGGAGGTTATCGATCTTCTTATCGAAATCAACCGCTCGGGCGGCTGGGCATTCGCCAGAAGTCTTTCAACATCCTATGCCGTCGTACGGAATCCTGACGGTGTTTTCGAGCGCATGTTCTGGCCGTTGGCTCCGCTTGCCTTGGAAGTCTCCCTGCGAACCGGCCATAGGCTGAGAACGGTTCGCTGGCTCGATAGCGGCGAAGGCGACGAGCAAACCTACGATCCCGTAACGATGACGCATAGCCGGAATACGCTTCCGTGTGCGATCGCTGGCCGTGATCAGTTCGCGATCAGATACCTTCGTCTCGACGACGCCAAGCGGACACCTGTCAACGCCATGTACCTGTGCGTCGCCAAAAGCGGGGCGTACGAAAGCGTCTACCTGCCGGAAGAGCTGATCGAACCGATCTGCGAGCTTCGTGATCTTCAGATCCGCTACAACCCCATGAACAAGCCGGTGCCGGCCGTCGACAACAGGGCGAGGACGGCCGAGACGGACGAAGATCTTTTCTCCAACGTGTTCCATCTCTTTCGCTTCCCCGGCATGTTCCAGGACGTCTTGTCGGACGCCAAGATGCGGACCTACTACAAGGCCTTTCTCAAATACGCGCAGCCGATCGTCGCCGAAAGGCTCGGCCGCGACTACCCGTTAGTCGATCTGGAACGCGATCTGGTGCTGACCACCTTCCATGACCATCGCCGAAGCCTAGTGACGAATGGTGAAGAGCGCGGGGTGCCGATCAGCGTGCTGCGGCTGCTCCTCGGTCAGGCCTCCAATGAAGCCGCGAACACCTACAATCGAGTTCGCAGTCGCCGGATCCACGCCATCACGCAGCACGGGACTTACGACGCCGCGTTGATTGAAGGGATCGCGCAGAACCAGCCGGAGGCTCTGACGTCCATACTGGAGCAAGTGGAGGCCGTCGCCGGAGCCGAATCCCCTGCCGCCGTTCGCATGCGCGAGGTCGTCACGGGCAAGCGACCGGCCTTTCTCGATATCTTCATGCATGGCCTTTGTATCGTCGGTGACTGCGCGACCGGAAGGATCAAAGGGGGACATCGAATTCCAGTGTGGCGACCACGCGCCTGCGGGGGATGCATGTACCGTGGCACTGGCTACGCTTTCCGCGCAGGCGTCGTTAATCGCATCAATCTGCTCACGATCGAACTGCGGATGTCCGGAGCCCGTAGCATCGAGTTGAATGAAAGGATCGGGAAGGAGTCCGCCGCGGGTAGACCTGTAAAGGCTCTCGAAAAGGGCCGCGCGACCGAGGAAGGGCTCCGTCGGAACCTGACCGACGAGCTTCGGCTGGAGCAGGACGTCCTTCGGCGCATAGACGCCGCGGCGAAGGCTGCCCGAATCGCCGGCCGCTCGCCGAATAGCGTCGTCATCGCCAACGCCATGTTCGATTTCGACAAGGTCGAGACGGTAGAAAACAGGGTCCACGAATTCGAGTTGCTGCTCTCGGTCATCAGGGACGTCGTGATCATTCCGGCGGCCGCGATCGAGCTGCCGCCCGTAGTTCCTCTCGAAGCCGAGAAGCAGGTGCGCGCAATATTGCGTGCCAACAAGCTGGAAGACGTGATGCACAGGATCCCGGAGAGCGACAAGGTCGAAGCGCTCGTGGCGATAGGCGACATTCTCCTTGATATGTTTGGGGAAGTCGAGGAGTTCCAACGGGTACTCGACGAAAGCCGCACTGGCATTCCACAGCCTGCCATCGAGGCAGTCGCGCATCGAATCCGGGAGGCTGCCGAACGTCCCTCTGGCGCGCTTCTAGGGTCGCTGCGAGGACTGCCTCCCGCGTCTGAGGCCCGCGCATGAGCGAGGAACCCGACGGGCGGTTGTCCGCGCAGATAATGGCGAGGCTTGTACAGGAGGCGAAGGATAACGGCAGCGACAGACGCCTGGGCACGCTCGCCAGGCTCAAGGAGGCCTGCGACGACATCGTTTCCGGTCGCGCGCTCGAACTGGCGAGAAAGAAGGGCTGGCGCACGACGTACTTTCATCCACATCGTCGACTGGTTGCACTCAGCGTGCACGAATACAGGAAGCTGAAGCAGTATCTCTCGCCCCGGTCGGAGCCACCGGGGCCGACGAAGGACACCATCGCCCACGATGAAGGGCTGTCGGACTACCTGCGGGCGCGTGACGGCGAGCGGAATGGAGCCCGGCCTCCCGCGCGAAAGGGCACGCGGGCGCGCAGGATCGACGAAATTCTGTTGGAAAATCTCGACTTCAACGATCAGTCGGCTGTCAGGACGGAACTTGAGGACGGACGGCTGGCCCGACTGCGCTACAACACGCTGGCCGCATTCTTTCACAAGCTTTCGGGCGTCGACCTCCGCGATCGTGAAAACTTCTCCTTCGAGGACGTGGCCGCCGAGATAAGAGGGCAGATCAGCGGCGATGATCGACATGCACTCTCGAGCCTCGTGGCTCGTCTGCACGACGACCGCGTGCTCGCCGGTATGGGCCTGCAGTACGAGCAACACACCGGGAGGGTCATGACGGATCTGGGCGACCTCGTTCTCATCACGGCGGGCGAGATGCGAGTGCTGGTACGCCTGTCCGGTCTCAATCCTGACAGTCTAAAGCCGATCAACTGAAGGACGGTTGCCTATGGCAAGGTTCGAGAGCCTTGGGACGCCGCCGTGGTCTCGAGCCTCAATATGCATTGGACAGTTGTTGAAAGTATTCAATTTTCAGTGGTGGTCTTCGAAAATATCGTCCACATATGCGAGATCGCAACTTGACGGCTGGTAGACGGGTCCTCGACGCCGCCAGGAAGGGCAGGCGTCGGCAGTGGCAACTACATTCATCGTCAGGCGCGGGCGCTTCACGGACGTAAACAGATATTTCGACCTCGTGAGCGAGCATGCCGATCTTGCGACCACCCATATTTCTATCCTGGCTGGCCAAAACGGAAGCGGCAAGAGCCGGATCCTTGCATCTATCGCGAATCTTTTAGGACTGATCTACAACGCGTCTGGATTTCGCAAACCACCAGAATATGAAGGTCGGGGCTTCTGCCGCGGGTTGGACGTCCACGATGGAGAGACCACGGGCAGAGTCGGGCTCGGTACGCTATATCGCGACGACGCGAGAGCACGACTTCCTAGCCGCGTGCTCGCGATTTCCAATCTTGTATCCGATCGTTTCCACTTTCAAAAAACACAGGGTAAAGAGGACTTTTACTTTTATCTCGGAGCGCGCCAGAGCAGCAATTTGATGACGACCGGCGCGGTTGAGCGCGGAGTCGCGGAAGCACTCCTGAACATGGGTGCGGATCGCGCAAGGCTGGCCGCATTTCGTCGCTGGCTTTCTCTGGTTGTCCAAAATGCGGCCGCGGAAATCTGGATCATGTTTCCGAAAGTCTCGATAGGTGAATTGACCGGACTACTGCAGTTGGACGACGTCGAATGGAGTGACCGCGTACGTCAGCGGCTCGGCCGCCGCGCGTCACGCATCGAACCGACGGAAGAGAACGTACGGAGCTACGCGGATCACGTACGCCGGCTGTTCGTAGGGCTGGTCGGTGCGACCGCGCGGATCAGGCATCCAGACAGCAGGAAGTCGACCTTGGCGATTTCGCTGGATGATCTTCCTTATCGGGACGGCGCGTTTTTGGCCGATGAGTTTGGCGATCTTGCTCCTTTCGCCCAGAGACTCGGATTCAACGTGTCGCCATCCGTGTCGTTTGGCGCGCCTTTCGAAATCGAGTTCGGGCACCTCAGTTCAGGCGAGCAGAACATTCTTGCCACCGGATCGAAGCTTATTTCGTACGCCCGTCCCGGATCGCTCGTTCTAATCGACGAACCCGAAGTCAGCCTGAACGTAACGTGGCAGCAACGATATATCGAACTCATTTCGCAGTCGCTGGATCACGCTGAGGGGTGCCACGTACTGGTAGCAACACATTCTCCGCACCTCATCTCCAATTTGCCGAAAGGGCGCGCCAGCGTCGTCACAGTCACAGGAGACGCCGAGGGCGTGGTGCTCGAGGCGGTGGACGCCCGCTTCGAAGGATGGGGCTCCGAAGCCGTTCTCTACCAGGTGCTGGGAATTCCGTCCGCGTCGAGCACGCTTTTCTACGAGGATCTGGCTACGGCTCTCGAACACGTACAGGCCGGAGGCAAGGATGTCGGGTTCCTCGATGCGTTCCTGGGAAAGGCCTCTGCACTGGATCTGGCTGGCGACAAGCCTCTGCAGATCGTCGTGGAAGAGATAAAGGCATATCGACGGAAGATTCGATGATCAGAATACGCGTTCCCGCCTACGACTGGGCGCTTGTCCAGAATCTGTCAAGAAAGGATGATGGCGCGAAACCGACCCTTTGGGAACGGACGACGGGCCGCGTGGGCCGCTTCAAACGCGACGTCACCACGCTCTTGATGGTCCAGCAACGCCGTCGATGTGCCTACTGCCGTTCGTATCTTCATGAGGACTATCCTGCGAGAGACCATGTCGCACCGAAGGCGGTCTATCCGAAGTGGACGTTCCGGCCGGAAAATCTCGTTCTCGCCTGCTATGCTTGCAACACGGACCGGAAGGACACTTACGATCCCATCGAAGTCTGGCATCGTAAATACAGACGCTGCCGCTTCAAAATCGTTCATCCTTACTTCGACGCGCCGGGCGCCCATCTCGACTACTCGATCGGCGGCCTGCGGCAAATTCTGATTGCCGGTATCACGGCAAAAGGCGAGGAGACGATAAGTCGTTTCGAGTTGATGACTCCGGAAAGGGTCAAGGAACGTGCCGCCGACGCCCTTGTCGAAGAGCAGCCGAACCGGCTGCAGAAGCAGTTCCAGAACAATTATCGAGCATTGCTCGCGATGCGTGCACCACTGAAGCCTGCTGCGAGAATTAGGCCGACGCGGCTCTAGGTATTCTGCACTGTGGTACCGTGGCGCAAAGGTTGCCTCGCGCCACGGCGGGCGATGTGAACGAAGGGCGCTCCGCGCTTGTCGGGCGCCCGTTCGAGCTATTCCATTCCAAGGGCGGCCATGTAGGTCTGAAGGATGGACTCCTCCTCGAGGCGCTCGTTGGCGTCCTTCTTGCGCAGGCGAATGATCGTTTTCATCGCCTTCGTATCGTAGCCGCGGCCCTTGGCCTCTCCGAATACGTCCTTGATGTCGTCGGCGATCGTCTGCTTCTCTTCTTCCAGACGTTCGATCCGTTCGATGAACTGGCGTAGTTCGGAAGCGGCGACATTGATGTCTCCGGTCGTTGCGACTTCTTCCATTGTTGTCCCTTCTCTTTTGTCCCTTCGGCCGCTTGCACACACGGCCGGCAACATATATGGTCATTCTAAGTTATTGATTCTACATCAATAACATACGATCTGAGGGGGTTTAGAAGCCCATGCCCTTGGCTTCGCCGTAGACATCCTTGATGTCGTCGGCGATGGTCTTCTTTTCTTCTTCCAGTCGTTCGATACGCTCGATAAATGCGCGAAGCTGGTCGCGGGCGACGCCATGAGCATCAGACATCGGGGCCTCCTGATCGTGTAGATTTCAATGAATGGTCGTCAACTGCCGAAAAGCCGCCGCGAGGTCAAGCCCAATCGGCAAATCGATCAGCCATGGGCCGGCTTGTTGACGTCGAATGCGGCTTTTTGTGCATTCGAGGCTTCCGCCTGATGCAGATTTTTCCAATCCTCGTAGGGCATGCCGTAGACGATCTCGCGGGATGCGTCCTTGGAGAGATCGACGCCGGCATCGCTGGCGGCATCGCGATACCAGTTCGACAGGCAGTTGCGGCAGAAGCCGGCAAGGTTCATCAGATCGATATTCTGAACGTCGGTGCGCTCGCGCAGATGCTGGACAAGGCGGCGGAAGGCGGCCGCCTCGAATTCGGTCTGCTGTTCTTTCGTGAGTTCGCTCATGGGCGCACCTCCTGGTGTCGTGTCACACCGGATAGGGGCCGGTGCGCGAGGGAAAAATCCTGTATTCATGCAATGTGGGGTCGGCGTTGAGTGTCTTGAAGACCGGCGCCAGCCTTTCCGCCCAGGCG
Source organism: Neorhizobium vignae (assembly GCF_000732195.1). Classification (GTDB taxonomy): domain Bacteria; phylum Pseudomonadota; class Alphaproteobacteria; order Rhizobiales; family Rhizobiaceae; genus Neorhizobium; species Neorhizobium vignae. The sequence continues at coordinate 508,452 of NZ_JNNU01000002.1, read as the reverse complement.
GCGATGCCGGTCTCGTCGCCGATCAGGTCCTGGCGGACCTCGAGAAGCGCGTGCGGGGTTCCCGACACCATGCAGTGCCGGTACATCGTGTCGCCTTTAAGCGCCCCGTCATAGGGCTCGTTGTCGCCGACGACGATGTCGCCCGGTTCGTCGAGCAGGCGGAGGAGCGGCGTCACGGCGCGGTCGTCGCTGTCCCACAGCACCGCCGCATGCCAGGGGCGGGCGACGCCTTTCCAGAACGGCGTGAAGGAATGCAGCGACAGGACGAGCGGCGCGCGGCCCGACGCACCTGCCTTGGCGATCGTGCGCTCGACGGCGCGGTGATAGGGCCGGTGATAGGTGTCGAGGCGGAAATCCCACTCCTCCTGCGTGATCGGATGATTGCCGGGAATGATCGCTCCGTCGGAAATCTTCATGATCAGGGTCGGATCGTCCTCGCCGCGGTTCGGATCGATCAGCAGGCGCGAAAAGCAGCCGAGCACTGCCGGCACGTTCAACATCGCCGCCAAGCGGCGGGTGAGCTGCTCGATGCCGATGTCGAAGGCGATATGGCGGTGAAAGGCGCTCGCCGGCAGGCCGAGGCTGCCGTAGCGGGCGGGCAGGCGGTTCATGGCATGGTCGGCGAGCAGCACCATGCCGCTGTCATAATCGCCTTCTATGATCTCGAAAGGAATGAAGTCCTGCATCGCCATCGGAAATGAAACGGTTTCGAAAGGTCGGTCGGAAGACGGGTGTTGATGGCATGGGGAAAGCCGCGACGCAAGCCGTGTTGGGGCGACGATCAGCTTGGATTGAGCGCATGAGACGGACTAATCGATTAGAGTTACGTTGACTTTCCGACTCCGCCGCGCGAAGAAAGTGCTTCACGAATAACCATGGAGTCCTGACGGAAACCGTGTCGAAAAAATCCCCCAAAGCCACTCTTCGCTCCCTCGTTTCCGCTTCGGCGCTTGCCGCCATGGTCGCCTTCGGCGTTCCGCTTTTGGCGGCGACCGTCGCGCATGCGGATTTCCGTGTCTGCAACGCCACGCAGAACCTCGTCGGCGTGGCGATCGGCTATCGCGCCACGGAGGGCTGGACCACCGAAGGCTGGTGGCAGGTTCCGGCCTCCACCTGCGCGACGCTGATCGAGGGCGAACTGCAGTCGCGTTATTATTATCTCTATGCCGAGGACGCGGCCCGGGGCGGCCGCTGGACCGGCAATGTGAACATGTGCGTCGCGGAGAACGAGTTCAAAGTCGTCGGCGTCAATGACTGTTTTGCCCGTGGCTTCCAGCGCATGGGCTTCAAGGAATACGATACGGGCCGTCAGGGAAGCTGGATGGTCCAGCTTTCGGACACGCCTGGCACACAAGAAGGCCACAACTGATGAGGCGCAACCGCAAAGTAAAGATCCTCGCCACCCTCGGGCCGGCTTCGTCCGAAGAGGCGATGATCCAGAAGCTGCATGAAGCGGGGGCTGATCTCTTCCGCATCAACATGAGCCATGCGAGCCACGACCTGATGCGCACGCTGATCACGCGCATCCGCTCCGTCGAGGCGCGCTGCGGCCGGCCGATTGGCATTCTCGCCGACCTTCAGGGCCCGAAGCTCCGCGTCGGCAAGTTTGCAGCGGGCAAGGTGACGCTCACTCCGGGGCAGACCTTCACGCTCGACAACCGCGACGAACCAGGCGACGAGACCCGCGTATTCCTGCCGCATCCGGAAATCCTGGAAGCCGTGAAAGTGGGCCATCGCCTGCTGATCGACGACGGCAAGCTGGCGCTGAAGGCCGAGAAGGCCGATGGCAAGAGCATCGTCTGCAAGGTCGTCGCCGGCACCAGCATTTCCGACCGCAAGGGCGTCAGCCTGCCCGATACGCTGCTCGGCGTCGGCGCGCTGACCGAAAAGGACCGTATCGACCTCGACGCGGTTCTCGCGACCGACGATGTCGACTGGGTGGCGCTTTCCTTCGTCCAGCGCCCCGATGACCTTGCCGAAGTGCGCAAGATCGCCCGCGGTCGCGTCGGCATCATGTCGAAGATCGAGAAGCCCCAGGCGCTGGAGCGCATCGACGAGATCATCGAGCTTTCCGATGCCGTCATGGTGGCGCGCGGCGACCTTGGCGTCGAAATGCCGATCGAAGCCGTTCCGGGAATCCAGAAGCAGCTGACGCGCTTGTGTCGGCGCGCCGGCAAGCCGGTCGTGGTCGCAACCCAGATGCTGGAATCGATGATCACCGCGCCGGTTCCGACCCGCGCCGAGGTCTCGGACGTGTCGATCGCCGTTTTCGAAGGCGCCGATGCGATCATGCTCTCGGCCGAATCGGCTTCCGGCCAGTATCCGGTCGAGGCGGTGTCGATGATGGCGTCGATCGCCAGCACGGTCGAGCAGGATCCGCTTTATCCGAGCATCATCTATGCACAGCGCGCGACGCCCGAGGCGACCGGTGCGGACGCCATCTCGCTTGCCGCCCGCCAGATCGCAGAAACCCTGAAACTGTCGGCCATCGTCACCTATACCTCGTCGGGCACGACGGGCCTGCGCGCATCCCGCGAACGTCCGGAGGTGCCGATCATCGCGCTGTCGCCGATCGTCCAGACGGCACGCCGGCTTTCGGTCGGCTGGGGCATGCATTGCGTCGTCACCCATGACGCGACGGACCTCGACGACATGGTCAACCGCGCCTGCCGCATCGTCGTGTCGGAAGGCTTCGGCAAGCCCGGCGACCGGATCATCATCTCGGCCGGCGTTCCGCTCGGCACGCCCGGCGCCACCAACATGCTGCGCATCGCCTATATCGGCTCAGACGGCCAGAGCGGCATCTGAGACGCAACGCCCCGACAAACGAAAACCGCCGGAGCGATCCGGCGGTTTTTTGTTGTGCGCAGTTTCGATGATGGGCCGTCAGACGGTGATGCTGACTGTCGGCATGGCGGAGACCGTGCCGGTCAGCGTGTTCACCGAAGCGTCGAGGCTCTGGGTGCCGGGTACGGTGGCGGTGTTGTTCTGCTCGCGCAGCCTGCGGGCCGCCTCTTCCAGAAGTGCCTTGATCTGGCGGGCGACGGTGCTGAATTCCACCGCCGTCCTGATGTCGTCCAGCGACAGTTTTGGCGCCTCCAGCGGCGTCTCGTCCATTTCGTCGAGATAGGCTTGCTCGGCATAGGAGACCGGCTTGTCATCCTCTGTCGGCTCGTCAGCGGCGCTATCGGCGGCTGCGGCCTGTTCGCCGGCATTCAGGATCGGATCCGACGTCGCTGCACTGAGCGGGGCGTTGGCGGAGGGCATGGCGCCGCTGCCGCTCCCGGTCAGCGCCTCGGTGAATTCGCGGGCAGCGCCGGCAACGACGACGCCGAGCTGGGCCGCCTGCCTGGCGATCACTTGCGGATCCAACCCCCAGCGGCGCATGAACTCGAGCTGCTGCTTGGCGTCATCGAGCTTCTGCTTGGCGCGGGCCTTTGCCTGTTCGTCCGCCTCGTCGCTCGCCTTCTTCAGCGAGGTCAGGCCATGGACGAGGCGATCGTAGGGCTCATCCTTGGGGCCGGATGGACCGGACGACGCGGCTGTTGCAGCATCCGTCGAGGCCGACGCTCCGTCCTGCTTCGCAGGCCGAGCCGGGTGGTTACTGCCAATGCTGCCGATCTGCATCTCGTCTCTCCGATTCCGTGTGGCCGGAGGTTGGGACGGTCAGCTTGCTTCGGGCTGGCGTCGTCCGAGCAAGGCTCAGGTTTTCTCGATCGAGAGATCCATCTCGGGAGCCGAGTCTTCCGCGGCCGGCGCGATGCGCGCTTCCGCGATGTGGGCGGCGGCCTTCAGGTCGCGGGGGAGGCCGGCGAGTTTTTCGATTGCCGCAATCGCCACATCGATCGCCAGATAATCCGGCTTGTGGCCGAGATTGCGGATGGAGACGAGTTCGGACCCGGCGATATCGCGGGCAAGGCCGCGCGAATGGATTTCTTCCGCGACGATCGCATCGCTGTCGCCGGTGATGATCACCGTCGGCGCAGCAATCTCCGTATATCGCGGCGCGACGCGCGTCACGTAGCCGTTGAGGTTGGCGACGTCGATGGCGTTGCTGCGAAACACGTTCGGGCGCAGGACCAGATATGGCGCGCCGTCGCGAAGATAGGTCTCGGGACAGGGGTTGGGATGGAAGACCGAGCGCGTGGCGGCCTTCATCACCATGAGGCCGGCCGGCAGGGCGAGAAGATGGCTGAACAGCCGGCCGATGACCGGGCGGGCGGTGAGATTGTAGTACCAGTCGATCCGACCGGGCCAGGGATGGGTGGCTGGCGCCAGAAACAGCAGACCGGCGGTCTTCTCCGGATGGTAGAGGCCGAAGCTCGCGGCAATCGCGCCGCCGAAGGAATGGCCTGATATGATCGCCTTGTCGATGCCGCGCTTTTCCATCAACCTTGCGATCGCCGCCGCCTGGCCGTCCGGGAAATCGTTTTCAGGGCCGCCGCGCTCGGAATACCCGTGGCCCGGCCGGTCGACGAAGAGCATTTCGGCGCGGCCTTCGAGCGCCTTGCGGAAGGCCGCCTCCTGATCGCGTAAATTGCCGCTCGCCCCATGAATGAAGACGATCGCCGGGAGATCGGCGCCGGCAGGCTTCGGCACATGCAGCGAATTCAAGGAAAAGCCGCCAACGTCGATCAGTTCGCCGGTATTCGGAAATTCGGTCTCGATCGCCTTCGCCTTCCAGGCGGTGAAGCAAAACGCGGCGGCAACAATGCCGGCGATGGCAAGGGGCAAGATCATCATGGATGGGCTGCCGTAGGGCTTCAGGTCCGGTTGCCGGCGAGCTTCTCGGAAAGCTTGGTGACGGCTTCCTGAGCGTCGCGGTCGGCGGGGTAGACGGCGAGATAGTCCTGCCATGCCTTCAGCGCCAGATCGTCCTTGCCGGCTTCGCTGAGGATGCCGGCCATGCCGGCCAGGGCTCCGAAATGGCGCGGCTCGCGCTTCAGCACTTCGGCGATGTCGGCCATGGATTTGCGCGGATTGCCCATCGTGTAATGCAGCGTGGCGCGACGGTTCCAGCCTTCGGCAAAGGCGGGATCGAGCACGGTCACCTGGTCCAGGAAATCGAGCGCCGCGGCGTTGCGCTTTTCCTTGATGGCGGTCGCAGACCACTGCATCAGCAGGTTGACGGTGGCGCTGCCCGAGTCGTTGAGGTCGGCGATGATCTGGCTGGCGATGCCGCGTGCCTTTTCCGGATTGCGTTCGCGCTTCAGGGCGTCGAACAACGGATCCACGGGCTTGCCCGGTTTCTGGGCGACAGCCGGAATGACCGGGGCGGCGGCAGGGGGGGCTGCGGGCGGCTTGGGCGTCGCTGTCTGGGCGTGAGCGGACGAAGCGGCGAGGCTCGCGGCGAGAATCAGGGTGCTGAAACGAAAATAGCGCATGCGGATAAGGTAATCCGCCTGCGCTGAAGGTCAAACCCGATTTGTCGTGTTATCGACAATTTGATCGGCTGCGGTCGAGGCCGAAGCCGATTGCCTGTATCAGCCCTGACGAGCCTTGAAGCGCGGGTTCTGCTTGTTGATGATGTAAACGCGGCCCTTGCGGCGAACCAGACGGTTATCGCGGTGACGAGCCTTCAGCGCCTTAAGCGAGTTCTTGATCTTCATTTTCCTGGTCCAGCAGTCTGTGGGCTCGAAGCCGCATGTCTATCAATCAAAAGCGCGCCGCCAAGATTCTTCGAGGGGGCACGCTCTCAGTTGGGCGTGCAGATAACCCGAGGCAATCTGCGTGTCAACCTTGTGACGGCGTTTTCAGGCCGTTCAATTCGGTCACATGGCCCATTTTCCGGCCCGGTCGGGATTCCGTCTTGCCATAGAGGTGGACGAGGACGTCTTTCCTCAGAAGCCAGGCCGGCACGTCCAGAATATCGTCGCCGATCAGGTTGGTCATCACGCAGTCGGAATGGCGGTGCGGGTTGCCGAGAGTAAGCCCTGCGACAGCGCGGATATGCTGTTCGAACTGAGAGATGACGCAGGCGGCCTCCGTCCAGTGGCCGGAATTGTGGACGCGCGGGGCGATTTCGTTGGCGATCAGCGTGCCATCCGCCATCACGAAGAACTCCATGCCGATGACGCCGACATAATCGAGCGCGGCGAGCAGCTTCTCGGCCGATTCGCGGGCGGTCTTCGCCGTCGCCTTAGAGATCCTCGCGGGCAGGGTGGATGTGTGGAGAATGCCGTTGCGGTGGACGTTCTCGGCCGGATCGTAGCAGGCGACCGTGCCGTCCCTGGCGCGGGCGGCGATGATCGACACTTCACGCTCGAAGGGCACGAAGCTTTCGAGAATCAGCGGCACGCCGCCGAGCGCATCATAGGCGCCGGCGGGTTTGTCGTCGGCGGAGCGGAAGACGCGCTGGCCCTTGCCGTCATAACCCATCCGGCGGGTCTTCAGGACGCCCTGGCCGCCGAAATCTGCGAGTGCCGTTTCGAGGTCGGACTGGCTGTCGACGGCATGGAATCGGGCGGTGTCGATGCCGCAGGAATTCAGGAAGCGCTTTTCGGTCAGCCGGTCCTGCGACACATCGAGCGCCTTGGCCGGCGGATAGACCGGCACCGAGCGCTGCAGCGCCTCGGCAGCAGTGACCGGCACGTTCTCGAATTCGTAGGTGACGACCTCGCAGCGGCTGGCGAGTTCGGCAAGCGCTGCCGGATCGTCGTAGGCGGCGGTGATCTGGGCGTTGGCGACCTGGGCTGCCGGGCAGTCGGCCTGCGGTTCGAGCACGATCGTCCGAAAATTCAGCCGGGCTGCGGCCATGGCCAGCATGCGGCCGAGCTGGCCGCCGCCGATAATGCCGATCGTGTGGACAGTCATGGAGCCTCGTCGATTGGATAGTCGGCAACGGCCGCACTCTGTCGGGCGCGCCATTCGTCGAGCCGGTCGGCGATTTCGTCGTCGTTGAGGGCGAGAACCGCGGCTGCCAGCAGCGCGGCGTTGATGGCGCCGGCCCGGCCGATCGCAAGCGTGCCGACCGGAATGCCGGCCGGCATCTGGACGATCGACAGCAGGCTGTCCTGGCCGGACAGCGCCTTCGATTGAACCGGCACGCCGAAAACCGGAAGCGGGGTCATGGCGGCAGTCATGCCGGGCAGGTGGGCCGCACCGCCGGCGCCGGCGATGATGACCTGGAAACCTTCGGCACGGGCGCCCTTGGCGAACTGCATCATCCGCTCCGGCGTGCGATGCGCCGATATGATACGGGCTTCGTAGCCGATATCGAGCGCCTCCAGCGTGTCGGCGGCGTTCTTCATGGTCTCCCAGTCGGACTGGCTGCCCATGATGATGGCGACGGCAGGTCTTTCAGACATGGCGGGACCCTTACGCGATGATGTCCGGAACAATCTGGTCTTCGAGCTGAGTCATCTTGTCTTTCAGCGACAGTTTCTTCTTCTTCATGCGCTGCACGCGAAGAGCGTCGCAGCCGACCTGGATCATGGCGTTAATGGCGGCGTCGTAATCCTCGTGTTCCTGTCGAAGTTTCGCAAGCACCAGCCGGACATCCGCCTGTTCCTGATCTGCCATATTCCAGTCCCCATTCTCACGCCCGGCATTTCAGCGGTCGCCGGCATTCTCCGCAAGCCTCTACCACCAAACCGCGTTAACGGGAAGTTAGACAAGGTCACGAATTTGCCCACTTGAAACCATGATTTCACCTTCGACAAAGCCGGCCGATCGTGTCACACTTCCTTCGTAAACCTGAAGCCTCGGCATTAGGGAATGCCGTGGTAGGTGACTAAGGAAGGAACATGCCACATGACCGTCCAGGCTCATATCGCATCGCTTGAAAAGAAGCACGGTGCTTTGGAGGAGGAGCTCCAGACCGTTCTAGCGTCCCCCTCCGCCGACGACCGTGAAATAGCCGAACTCAAGCGGCGCAAGCTGCGCATCAAGGACCAAATGCAGCGCCTAAAGGCATCTACGCGTCATTAGTTCCTCAGTAGGAGAACCCCGCCGCTCGCCCGGTTTTTTCATCAGTCAGAGGCGAATAATAAAAGCGGCAAACCAATAATCCAGAAATAACAATGACAAGGTTCTGGTCGTGGAAGGGAGCCAAAATTCCCACGGTTTAAAAACCGGTCGTCACGACCAGAACTGATCCAGCCACAGGTTCAGCCTGTCGAAGCCCTTGCTGTTGACGGAATAGATGCGCCGCGTGCCTTCCGCCGTCACATTCACCAGATTGTTATCCAGAAGAGCCTTCAAATGCTGCGACACCGCAGGCCTGCTGATCGGCAGTCCTTGCGCAAGTTCGTTCACGGTTTTCGGGGCGCGCCGCAATTCCTCCAGCAGATACCGCCGGTTGGGATCAGCTATGGCTGCAAAGGGGTCAACGCTTGTCATGCGTTGAACTTACGGTAAACGCTCGGTAACGGCAAGATTTATTGTGCATCGCAATAATGTTGCTCGCCTTATTTTGCGCTGCTTTTTTAGCTGCTCCGCGTTTGCTTTGCCGGGTCAGAACGGCAGGCCGTCCCACAACAGTTTCAATCCCGCGCAGAATGCCAGACCGTAAGTCATCGGATAGAAGGTCTCCGCCTTCAGATGCTTGACGACGGCCGCGCCGATCATGGTCGCAATCAGGGCCACGGGCAGAAGGGTTGCGGAGATGGTGAGGTTCTCCGCGTCGAGTGCGCCGAGGAAGAAGTAGGGGATGACCTTGACCGCATTGACGATCGCGAAGAAGCGGATGCTGGCGCCGGTATAGGCTTTCGGATCGAGCCGTATCGGCAGGACGTAGATCTGGAACGGCGGCCCGCCGGCATGGGCGACGAAGCTCGCGTAACCGGACAAGGCGCCCCAGAAGGTGGCGGCGCCCGGGCGGTGCGGCAGGGGAGCCCTCGGCTGGTTGGATCGGGGGCTGTATACCTGCCAGAAGTAACGCACGGTAAACAGGAGCGTCGCCACGGCGATGACGAGGCGCAGCGCATTGTCGGAGACATAGGCCGAAGTCGCCCAGCCGAGCGCGATGCCGATGATGCCGCCGGGCAGGATCATCAGCAGCGTCTTGCGGTCGTTGAAGTTCCGCCAGGACCATAACGCGACGATATCCATGACGATCAGGATCGGCAGGAAGATCGCCGCCGCCTTGACCGGATCGACAGCGAGCGACATCAGCGGCACGCCGAGTAGCCCGATTGCGCCGCCGATGCCTCCTTTCGAGAGGCCGACAAGCAGAACGGCGGGGATGGCGAAGGTGAAGAACGCGAGGCTAAGCGTATCGGGCATGAAGACTCGGGGGCGATGAGGGAATGGTTGATCCGGCAGGCCGTCCGGTCTATCGAATTTGCGGACAGAAAACGAGTGCGGATTTTCACAAGCCGATATCCGCCGAACGGGAAGAAACATGACCGGACAGGAAGACCGCTGCCGCCTCGTGCTGATCGTGCCGCAATATGACGATGCCGATCAGCAGGCCAAGGATCTCGAAGCAGCGCTTGCCGGGGGCGACGTTGCGTCGGTGATCGTGCCGCAATACGGGCTCGACGACCAGGCGTTCCAGAAGCGTGCGGAAGCGCTGGTCGATCTGATCCAGGCGGCGGGTGCTGCGGCGCTGATCTGTGGGGACAGCCGGGTGGCCGGGCGCATCAAGGCGGATGGCCTGCATCTTGGCGGAGACCTCACCGAGCTGGGGGAGGCGATCGAGAAATTCGTGCCGAAGATGATCGTCGGCACCGGCGGGGCGGCCGACCGGCATCAGGCGCTGGCGATCGGCGAACATCGCCCCGACTATATCTTCTTCGGCAAGCTCGACGGCGACATCAAGCCCGAAGCGCATCCGAAGAACCTGGCGCTTGCTGAATGGTGGGCATCGATGATCGAGATTCCCTGCATCGTCATGGGCGGCACCGATACGTCCTCGGCGCTTGCCGTCGCGGAGACCGGCGCGGAATTCGTGGCACTCAGGGAGGCGGTATTTTCCAACCCCCGGAGCCCAGGCGCCGCCGTCGCCGAAGTCAACGCAATTCTGGACGAAAAAGCGCCACGGTTTGAGGCTTGATGGAGCCCATGCCGTCGAACCGCCTTTCCCGCGTGATTCTGAAAGGGCTGCTGGCGACGCTCATCGCTTCGGCGGCAATGCCCTGCCTTGCGCTGGCGCAGGCGAACTCCAGGGCCGTGACCCGGCCGCTGGAGCCCAATTTCCAGCCGATGAAAAAGGGGCGGGTCGAGATCCAGCCGGTTCCCGGTTCTGCGCAGGGAACCAGAGAGCCAGATGGCCAGCCGAGCGGGATCGTTCCCTCGGGCGGCGTCGAACTCTACCAGCGGATGGGGGCAGCCCTGCCGCCCGCGCCGCCTGAAAAAGCTTATACCGGTACCGTGGACGATGCCTATGGAGCCTACCAGCGCGGAATGTATGTGACGGCGCTCGACAAGGCGTTGACCCGCGCCGGGGCCGGCGATGCGGCGGCCCAGACGCTGGTCGCGGAAATGATGACCAAGGGGCTTGGCATCAAGCGGGATGCGAAGACGGCGGCATATTGGTATCAGAAGGGGGCGGAAGGCGGGGACCCGGCGGCCATGTTCCAATATGCGCTGCTGTTGATGACCGGGCGCGATGTTCCCCGCGACAAGTCAAAAGCCGACGATCTGATGCGCAAGGCCGCCGAAGCCGGCAATGCTTCGGCGCAATTCAACTGGGCGCAGATCCTGGTTTCCGAAAATCCGGGCGACAAGGGCCTGCATCGGGCGCTGCCCTTCTACGAAAAATCCGCAAGGCAGGGCGTCGCCGACAGCCAATATGCGGTGGCGCAGGTCTATGTGACGCTGAAGGACCTTCCGGCTGAAAAGAAGGCGCGGGCCCGCGAATGGCTGGAGCGCGCCGCAACGGCCGGTTTCGACACCGCGCAGCTCGACATGGGCCTCTGGCTGGTCAACGGCGTGGCGGGAGACCGCGATTACGAAAAGGGTTTCGAGTGGCTGCGGATCGCCGCCCATCGCGGCAATGTCGTCGCCCAGAACAAGCTCGCGCATCTCTATGTCAACGCGCTCGGCACTCGGCCTGATCCGGTCGAAGCGGCGAAGTGGTACGTGCTGTCGCGCCGGGCCGGCCTTCAGGACCCGGAGCTCGAGGATTTCTATCTCGGGATCAACGAAGATCAGCAGCGCCGCGCGATCGAGGCGGCGAACAAGTTCCGGCGTGGGTGAGGCGCGACGGCCGAGCCAAAGCGAAGCGCCCGGATGCGGTGGACAATCTCCTCGTCCTTCCCATGGCTTGACGCGAGGATCGACAACCGCGCTCGATCAGTTTCCCGACAATGCGTGACCGACGATCAGTGCGTGGCCTCCCGCCAGCGCGGTAATGACGAAGATCCAAAGGGCCGTATAGAGGACCGGCTTATCAACAGCCTTGCGGTCGAAGCGCGGGGCGAGCGCAAATATCCAGGTCGAAAGGAGCGCTGCGACGGGGATGATCGATAGCGCAAAAGGCGCTGGCGCATAGCGGTCGGGCCTGCCGTCGAGGCCGAAATGCACCGCGAGTTCGGTGCCCGGCATTATCATGAGCCATGCGGCGAGCGACGCCGCGATCATGGTGGTGAGCAGCGCCAGGCTCAAGGTCAGCGGCAGCGTGGCCTTCATTCTGCATTCCTCCGGAGCCGTCGAGCACCAATTTTACAGACGCGGTCGGCGGCAGCAATACCCGCATTCCGGCGGACGGCTTGAATTTCGCGCTGTTTTATGGTCTTGAAGCCGCCAATCACAAAATCGCTCATAAAACGCCGTCCCGTCCAGACGACAAGTCGGGACAACCCCAAGGATTTCCCGCATGGCCCGCTCTGCCCTTCTCAACGTCATGGTTCAGGCTGCCCTCAAGGCAGGCAAGTCGCTTTCCAGAGATTTCGGCGAGGTGCAGAACCTGCAGGTTTCGGTGAAAGGCCCCAGCGATTTCGTGTCCCAGGCGGATCTGAAGGCAGAAAAGATCGTCCGCGACGAGCTGCTGAAATCGCGTCCGACCTACGGTTTCCTCGGCGAGGAGAGTGAGGAGCTGAAGGGCACCGACGGCGCGCATCGCTGGATCGTCGATCCGCTCGACGGCACCACCAACTTCCTGCACGGCATTCCGCAGTTCGCAGTCTCCATCGCGCTCGAGCGCAACGGGGAAGTGGTTGCCGGCGTCGTGTTCAATCCTGCGACCGACGAGCTGTTCACCGCCGAAAAGGGCGGCGGCGCCTTCATGAACGACCGCCGCATCCGCGTCGCTGCCCGCCGGGTGCTGTCCGACTGCGTGATCGGCTGCGGCATGCCGCATCTCGGCCGCGGCAATCACGGCAAGTTCCTCGTCGAACTGCGCCACGTGATGGGCGAAGTGGCCGGCATGCGCCGGTTCGGCGCGGCCGCCCTCGACCTTGCCTATGTGGCTGCCGGCCGTCTCGACGGCTTCTGGGAAACCGATCTTTCTCCCTGGGACATGGCCGCTGGCCTGATCCTCATCCGCGAGGCGGGCGGGTTCGTCTCCGACATGAAGGGCGCCACCGATATCTTCGGCAGCGGCAATGTCGTGGCCGGCAACGAACTTATCCAGAAGGCGCTGGTCGAGGTCGTCAACCGACCCGTTCCGACCCGCTGAGGCATTTTTGCGCCACCGCCCGGCTTAGAGCTCCAGTAGTGAATAGCTGACTGTTTTCCTAAGCTTCTGCACTTCAATTCGTCGCAATTTTCAACTAGCCTCCGGCGCGGCAGACTACCGGAGGTGAAGCATATTATGGCGAATGCGACAGTGGACGATTTGGACGCGTCTGAAACGGGCCGCGGCGGTTATGCCTACAAACTGTCCAATCCGGCATCATTCTTATGGACGATGCTGATCTTCCTGATCATCGTCGGTTTCGTCGCTTCCATCCTCTACCGCCAGGCTGCCCACGCCTTCCAGACCAATCCCGGCCTGAACGGCCTCATTCTCGGCGTTCTGCTGATCGGCGTGATCCTGGTTTTCAACCAGGTGATCGCCCTGATGCCGGAAGTGCGCTGGTTCAATTCCTTCCGCGCCGCCGGTAACGCTGACAAGGTCGGCCGTGAACCGCGTCTTCTGGCGCCGATGCGCACCCTGATCGGCAGCCGCCGCAGGATGGCGCTGTCGACCAATGCCTTCCGCTCTATCCTTGATACGATCGGCACGCGCCTGGACGAATCACGCGACACGTCGCGCTATCTGATCGGCCTCCTCGTCTTCCTCGGCCTGCTCGGCACGTTCTGGGGACTTATCGAAACCATCGGCTCGATCAGCAACGTCATCGGGGCGCTCGATCCGAATTCCGGCAGTTCGAACGACGTGCTCGCCGCCATCAAGAGCGGTCTTGCCCAGCCGCTCGCCGGCATGGGCACGGCGTTCTCGTCTTCGCTGCTCGGCCTTTCAGGTTCGCTGATCCTGGGCTTCCTAGACCTGCAGGCGGGCCGCGCCCAGAACCGCTTCTATACGGAACTTGAAAACTGGTTGTCGTCGGTGACCGACCTTGGATCGGACATGCCGCCTGCGGTCGCCGAAACGCTTGCGAGCGGTTCCTCGGAGGATTTGAGGGCGCTGACGGAACAGCTGCGCGCGCTCGCCTCCGCCCAGACCAAGGGCCCGGTCGACGCTCATCAGAACGAACGGTCGCTGTCGGCGATGGCGAATCTTGCCGAAGGCATCCAGGGCCTGGTCAAGAACATGCGCAACGAACAGCAGATGCTGCGCGACTGGATCGAGGCGCAGCAGGAGGAATCAAAGGCCCTGCGCCGCACGCTCGACCGGCTTTCCGACAAGATCGGGGGGAAGTAAACGATGGCGCTTGGCAAGAGCCGCCGTCGCGAGCGGGGCGTCGACTATTGGCCGGGTTTCGTGGATGCGCTTTCCACGCTGCTGCTTGCCATCATGTTCCTGCTCACCGTCTTCGTGCTGGCGCAATTCCTGCTCAGCCGCGAAATCACCGGGCGTGACGAGGTGCTGAACCGGCTGAACAGCCAGATCGCCGAACTGACGGAACTGCTGGCGCTCGAAAAGGGCAATACCCAGGACGTCGAGGATCAGCTTGCCAACCTGCAGTCGTCGCTTGCCACGGCCGAGGCCGACCGCTCGCGCCTGCAGCAGCTTCTGAGCCAGGGCTCCGGCAGCAGCAGCGCCGCCAATGCCCGCATCGGCGACCTCACCAACCAGCTCAATCAGGAACAGCAACTGAGCGCCCGCGCCGCAAGCCAGGTGGAACTGCTCAACCAGCAGATCTCCGCGCTGCGGGCCCAGATCGCGGCCATCGAACAGGCGCTGCAGGCTTCGGAAGCCAAGGATGCGTCATCTCAGGCGCAGATCTCCGATCTCGGCCGGCGCCTCAACGTCGCGCTGGCGCAGCGTGTCCAGGAGTTGAACCGTTACCGCTCCGACTTCTTCGGCCGGCTGCGGGAGATCCTCTCCGACCGCGAGAACATCCGCATCGTCGGCGACCGCTTCGTCTTCCAGTCGGAAGTGCTCTTTCCGGTCGGCGGCAACGAACTCGACCCGGCCGGCCGGGTGGAGATGGACAAGCTTGCGGCGGCTCTTCTCGATCTCGCCAAGGAAATCCCGGCCGAAATCAACTGGGTGCTGCGCGTCGACGGGCATACGGACAACTCGCCGCTTACCGGTTCCGGCCGCTACCGCGACAACTGGGAGCTCTCCTCGGCCCGTGCCACCTCGGTGGTCAAGTATCTGATTTCCAGGGGCGTGCCGGCCAATCGCCTCGTCGCCGCCGGCTTCGGGGAATTCCAGCCGCTCGCCCAAGGCGATACGCCGGACGCCCGCTCCCAGAACCGCCGCATCGAGCTGAAGCTCACCGAGCGATAATCCGGCGACGGGGAAAACTTAAGGGATGGCCGAAAACAAGCCGGATATGAGCGCCGTGATGAAAGCGGTCGCCGAAAGCCCCAAACGCGATAACAGCGCCTATCACAAGGCGATTGCCGAGGCGCGCCAGGCCTTCGAAGAGGCCGAAGCCGCTCTCGGCGGGCCGGTCGAGGTGCGCACCAAGACCAAGATCAAACGCAACGGCGACTATGTGGTGAAGTGGACGTTCAGGCGCCCGGATTAGGTGGCTCTGTCGAGATGGAATAGGTGGCCGACGTGAAGCCCAGCCGCTCCAGGCCGCGACGAACCTCGGGCGCGTTCATGAACAGGCGCCAGAGCAGGCCGGATCGATAATTTTCGATCATCGCGATGATCGGGCCCTGGTCGATCGCGAGATATGTGCCGGCCACCCAGTCAGTCTTCGGGACGAACGCGTCGACGAAGCCGAATGCGCCGAGCAGCTTGCCATCGCCATACTGAAGCAATGCGCGCATGGCGCTTTCTGCCTCGGCGGGCAGGAAGGGGAAGCTCGACAGGGCGGCGGTCGGGGCGATGACGCCGCGATCGAATGTCGGCGAATGGGCGCCGTAACCCTGCGGTCCGTCGGATGCGCTGAGGCCCCAGACGCCGGCATCCGCATAATCGGGCACGCTCATGCAATAGTCGTGGTTGATGCGCGTATGCGCCACGGCCTGGTCCTGATAGTTGCTGCAATAGCGGTCGCTCAGGCCCCGCGGATCCAGCACACAGAAGGAATAATGCGAGATGAAAAGCGGGCCGCCATAGGGCTCGCCAAGCGGAAGCGCCGTTCCGAGATAGGTCTCGCCGTTCAGCATGGCGCCCGACCGCGCCCAGCCCGCATGGTAGCTTTCCGGCTTGATCGGATGGGTGCCGGAACCGGCCGCCAGGACGTAGCAGGACAATGCCTCGTTCCAGCCGCGGATCGGCAGGTTCATGGCCCAGTCGTAGTTCGGGCTCCAGTGCCAGTAGAGAGCGTCATCCTTGCCGCGGGTGAACCAGTCCCATTCCACCTCGTCGAACAGTCGGGTGATGTCCGCCCGCAATTTCTCTTCCCGAGCGGTCTCGCCGGCGAAATATTCCCGCGCGCAGATCAGGCCCTGCATCAGCAGCGCCGTTTCAACGAGGTCGCCGCCGTCGTCACGTCCGGAGAAGCGGATGACGTCGCTGGTCGAGCCGTCGATGAAATGCGCGAATGCCCCGTGGAAGGTTGGTGAGTGCCTCAGACGGTCGATGATGGTGGATATCCGTGCCAGTGCCTGCGAACGGGTGATCCATTGGTGTTCGCAGGCGACGATGATGGCAAGGACCCCAAAGCCGACGCCGCTGACGGATACGATATTGGGGGAAGGGGCGCCCGAGACGAAGCACTTGTCGAACGGCAGGCCCGATTCGGGATGGGCGCCATCCCAGAAGAACCGGAAGGTTCGGGATTGTATCTTGTCCAGGCAATCGTCGAGGGACAGGCTGGGCGGCAGTTGACTGAAATTCATGACCTCAAGCTTCTGGCGGCAATCGTATCTGCGATACTAACGTTTCTGCAATAGGTAGGCACTCCGCGTGCCCGGTTCACTTTCCAGCCCGGACAGGGTGGAACACGTTGGCGTGAATGATCAGAGCGCGGTCGCGGTCTGCCGTTCGATGTCGTGGAACTGCAGGCGGGCAAGCTTGGCGTAGAGGCCGCCTTCGGCGATCAGGCTCTGGTGGGTGCCTTCCTCGACGATCCTGCCGTCCTCCAGAACGAGGATGCGGTCGGCTTTCAGAACCGTCGCCAGGCGATGGGCGATGACCAGCGTGGTGCGGTTCCTCATCAGCCCGTCGAGCGCCTTCTGGACCAGTGTTTCGCTCTCCGCATCGAGCGCTGAGGTCGCCTCGTCGAGCAGCAGGACCGGGGCATCCTTGAGAATCGCGCGGGCGATGGCGATGCGCTGGCGCTGGCCGCCGGAGAGGGTAATGCCCCGCTCGCCGGCCATGGTGTCATAGCCGTTGTCCAGTTTGGAGATGAACTCGTCGGCCTGGGCTGCGATGGCCGCGGCACGGACAGCTTCACGGCTGGCATCCGGAGCGCTGAAGGCGATGTTGTCATGGATGGAGGCGGCGAAGATGGTCACGTCCTGGGGTACGATGGCAAGGCGGGAACGCAGTTCGGCGAGCCGGGCCTGGCGCAGGTCAAGGCCGTCGAGCCTCACCGACCCGGCCGAAGGATCGTAGAAGCGCAGCAGCAGCGAGAATATCGTGCTCTTGCCGGCGCCGGAGGGACCGACGATCGCCACCGTTTCCCCTGATCTCACCTTGAAGGAGAGCGAATTCAGCGTGATGGCGCTGACGCGGGCCGGATAGGCGAAGGAGACCTTTTCGAACTCGACCTCGCCACGCGGCGGGGAGGGAAGCGCGACCGGATTTTCCGCGTCGCGAATGGCCGGGACTTCGTGCAGCAGCTCGGTCAGCCGTTCGGCGGCCCCGCCGGCTGAGGAAAGCTCGCCCCAGACTTCCGATAGCTGGCCGAGCGAGCTTGCGGCGATCACCGAATAGAGCACGAACTGGCCGAGCGTGCCGGCGGTCATGGTGCCGGCCAGAACGCTCTGGGCACCATACCAGAGTACGCCGACAATGCTGCCGAAAACGAGGAGAATTCCGAAACCGGTCAGCAGCGCGCGGGCCTTGATCGCGGTGCGGGCGGCGTCATAGGCGCTTTCCACGGTGCTGCCATACCGGCCGTTTGCGGTCGTCTCGCCGCCAAAGGCCTGGACAGTGCGGGTGGCGCCGATCACCTCGGAGGCGAAGGCCGATGTCTGGGCAAGCGTATCCTGGGCGGCGCGCGAACGCTTTCTGACCGAACGGCCGAAACCGACCAGCGGAAAGACGATCAGCGGGATCGCGCCGAGCACCAGCAAGGAGAGCCGCGGGCTCGTGTAGATCATCATGCCCATCGCGCCGAGACAGAGGATGGTGTTGCGCAGCGCCTGGGAGGCGGAGGAGCCGAAGGCAGACTTGATCTGGACCGTGTCGGCGGTCAGCCGCGAGACGATCTCGCCAGACTGGTTGACGTCGAAAAAGGACGGCGACAGCGACGTGACATGGGAAAACACCTCGCGGCGCAGGTCGGCGACGACCCGTTCGCCGATCGTGATGACATAATAGTAGCGCATGGCGCTGGCGACGGCGAGCAAGGAGGCCAGCGCCAGAAGCATGCCGAAATAGTTGTTGATGAAATGGCCGTCGGAAGAGGCAAAACCGTGGTCGACCATGCGGCGGACCGCAAGCGGCAGAGCAAGCGTGGTTGCTGCGGCGAGCACGAGGAAAACGATTGCCGCGGCGACCATCGAACGATAACGGGCAAGGTAGGGAAGGAGCCTTGCGAGCGGTCTCAGGGCTTTGCCTCTCGGCTGGTTTTCTCGGGCGTCTGCCACGTCATCTCCATAGGCTCGAAAGGCTCAATTCTCGGCCTTACGGGTACTTGTACTTCCGGCGACCTTCCTGTATAGGCTCCGCATCGAATTGGGAAGCCGTGACCAGACCGGTCTGCGGCTTCATTTATTAAAGAGGCCTCTCGCTCGCAATTGCGACAAATGGACCTCGCAAGCGCAGGAATATCGACATGAAGGCTGGCATCCATCCCGACTACCACGTGATCAAAGTGGTCATGACCGACGGCACCGAATACGAAACCCGCTCGACCTGGGGTTCGGAAGGCGCGACCATGAACCTGGAAATCGACCCCAATTCCCATCCGGCCTGGACGGGCGGGAACCAGCAGATGCTGGACCGTGGCGGCCGCGTTTCCAAGTTCAACAAGCGTTTCGGCGGCCTCGGCCTCTAATACGCTTCTTGGCGGACGAAATAAGAGAGCCTGGCGCGAGCCGGGCTTTTTTCGTTTGCGGTGTTTTTGACAGGGGAGGAGCCCTTGAAAGAGCAATCCGATAGTATGACCACGTTCCGGCGGATCGTGATCATGGGGAATGGCGGTTCCGGCAAAACCTGGCTGGCGCGGCGGCTGGCAGAGCCGCTTGGCTTGCCGCTCGTTCACCTTGACGACGTGCATTGGGAGCCGGGTCGCTACGGGATTGCGCGCGACAGGGCGGTCGTGCACGAGGATGTCCGGACGATAGCAGCGGGTGAGGCCTGGCTGATCGAAGGCGTCTACGGCCTCTACGTCGGCATCGCCCTGCCGAGGACAACGACGCTGATCTGGCTCGTTCTGAGCGAGGAGGAATGCGTGGCGAATATCATGCGCCGCGGCATTCAGGGCGGCGAGAGCCAGGAGTCATTCGACGGGCTGGTCAAATGGGTTTCGGAATACAGAGTTCGAAAGAACAACTGGAATTCGTTCGACGCTCACCTGAAGCTTTATGAAAGCTTCTCAGGTCAGAAGGCGCGACTGACGAACAGGGACGAGATTACCGCGTATGCGGAGAACTTTCTGCGGTCGTGAAAAAAGCCGGCACAAAATGTGCACCGGCTGTAATTAGGCAGAGCGTCAGATCAGTTGCCGAAGGCGGTGCGCAGCAGGTTGAGCTGGGCGCGAACGCTGTTTTCGTTGTCCGGCAGAACTGCCGGGTCGGCCGGACGGTAGATTTCGCGGTCCAGAATGGCGACGCGGTTCTGGAGGCGCAGCGAACGCTCGACGAGATCGCGGAAACCTTCCGGCAGATCGAGCCAGCCCGGAGCATTGCGGTCGACGTTGAAGCCGTCGAGGCGAACCTTGCTCTTTTCCGACATGACCTGTTCGCGGCTCATCTCGCCATTGTTGACGGCGCGCTGCAGAAGCAGCCAGGAGGCCATCTGCATGAGGCGGGTGGTCAGCCGCATGGACTCGGCCGCATAGAGAACCGATGCCATGCGCGGCAGAACCTTCGAAGCCGCACGGCCCGTACCGTCGAGATAGCTCGCGGTCTCCTCGACCAGCGACATACCTTCGGAGTAGAGCGCCTTGAACTGCGAAGACGCAGCGGCACGGCCTGCAAAACTTACGGTATTCAATCCCTGTTCGGACATCGAAATCATCCTGCTCAACGCAATCACATTCAGGCAATGACAACGGCGGATAAAAGTTCCCATGCCGTTCTGACTGACCTGAAGATGATACTTATAATGGAAATCCGCAAGGCGTTTCTTAAGGAAAGGTTAATACCCACAGGAAGTGGTAAACAACGACCATGTTCCTGAAATGAGACGCATTTTGGCGTCCAATACAACAGTTTGTTTCTGTATGAAAGCCGGCTGAAACTGGTGCCAGGGCGGAGTCAAAGGCGTAGAGCCTGGTCCGGGCCGGCGTCGCTCCAAAAAAGAAGAGCCGCGGAAACGCGGCTCTCAAGGTAAAACAGGGAGAAATCAGACCATTCGCCGAATGGTGAAACTGTCTGAGTCCAGGAAGCCTGAACGTCTCCATATTCTCAGATGATGATTAATATACTCTTAAAGCTAAGGGGAAATACTTAAATTCCCTGAGGGAGCCCGACGTTCAGGAACGGAACAGACTGTCGGCTGCGCGCCGACCTGCGGCCTTTGCCTCCTTCTCGGCTTCCAACCGGAGGATCTCCTGCCTCAGCAGGTCGATTCGCGATTCGAGCTCGTCCACGGACAGCATGGAGAGGTCGCTGCCGAGTTCGTGGGTGGTGGGTTTCTTCGGTCGGTCATCGTCGATGAAACTCATGATGCCTCCTTTCCGGCACTGGTTTCCGGCCTTGCATTGTCCGGCGTCGAGCCGCCGGTCTTGGCGCGCGGGTCGAGCGACAGGCTCTCGGGCGTGGCAAGCGGCGAGGTCGAAGCCGCCGCGGTCGTATAGGCGTCGCGGTCGGCGATCGGAACCGGCGCCCGCTGGCGGCTGCGGATGATAGCATAGGCGGCCACCAGAAGATGCGCCCCGGTCGTCACCGCAAACAGCGCATGCGGACCGGCCCAGGTCATGACCGGGCCGCCGAGCGTCGGACCGATGATCGTGCCGATGCCGTAGAGCAGAAGCAGGCCGCCGGAGACCTTGACGAAGTCCTCGGGGGCCGCGAAGTCGTTGGCATGGGCGACGGCGATCGGATAGAGCGCGTTGGCGGCAGCGCCGTAGATCGCCACCAGCACGACGATCTCGTAGGTGCCGGAGGGTCGGGTTGCGACAATCGCCAGGCCCGCGAGGGCCGCTGCGGCCGAAAGGCCGGCAAGCACGTGGCGGCGGTCCATGCGGTCGGACAGCCGACCCGCTGGAAACTGCATGATGGCGCCCGCGAAGAGCGTGATACTGACCATCGCCGCCACCGCGCCCTGGTCAAGCCCGGCGCGCGTGCCGAAGACCGCGCCGAGCGTGCCGTAGGCGCCGTTGGCGACGCCGATCAGCAGGATGCCGATGCAGGAGATGGGCGAGTTGCGGAAAAGGCCGCGCAGATCGAGGCGGGCGCGCTTCAGGGGCTGCGGCGAGGCCGCCTTGGACAGCGTCGTCGGCAGTGCGGCGAGGCTGTAGAGGATGCCGCAGATCATGAACAGCGTCGGCGTCGCGATATCCGCGAACGGCACCATCAGCTGGCCGCCCACGACACCGAAAAGGGTGATCGAGATGTAGAAGGAAAAGATCGTTCCGCGGCTTTCGCTGGTGGCGCGTTCGTTCAGCCAGCTTTCGATGATCATCGATGTCCCGGCGGTGCAGAAGCCGGTGATGGCGCGCAGCACCAGCCAGGTATTCTGGTCGACCATCAGCCCGGTCAGCAGCACGTTCAGGCATATCAGCGACAGGAAGCCGGAAAAGGCGCGGACATGGCCGATGCGGCGCACCACGTTGGGCGCCACGAAGCAGCCGATGACGAAGCCGGATGCCCATGTGGTGCCGAGCAGGCCGAGCACTTCGTTCGAATAACCTTCCTGAGCGCCCCGCACCGGCAGAAGCAGGCTCTGCAGGCCATTGCCGAGGAAGAGGAGAAGCGTACCGCAAAGGAGGGCGAGGATTGGAAGGAGGTTTCGTCTCATCTTTGCTACTGTCAGCTCTTTGCGTGAATGCGATCAATCACGGCTCCGCAGGCAAGCTTGTTGCATGCTGATGAACCGGGCGTTAACGAAAGCGAAGCGGATTACCTATTCCCCGAATCCCCTCCACATCTATCTGTGGTGGAGCGCAAAAATGTCCAGCCTATGGCGGATAAGATCGGCAAGACCAAATGACGAAGACAATCGCGGTCCTTCTGATCTTCGCCATGCTGGTGCAGATCATCAAGCCGCTCAACCTTCCGGGCTTGAGGCGCCGGGGCGATTTCTGGAAGCTGGCGATCGTCACCTTCGCGGTCTGGAGCGCCGCGCTGATCCTGCGCGAATTCACCACTCTCTAGACGTCGATCGAGCCCCGCATGACGGGCACGCAGCGGCCGGTAATGGTGACGTCGGTAACTGTGCCGGCCGTCTTGGCCACATCGAGCTCGATGATGCTGCGGCGGCCCATCTCGACCCCCTGTTCGATCGTCACATGCACCCGGGCGTCCTTCTCCGGCGCACGCGTTACCAGGAAGGCGGAGAGGGCGGCTGAGGCGCTGCCGGTCGCCGGATCCTCCATGATGCCGTCGAGCGGCGCGAACATGCGGGCGCGGATGGCGAACGGATTTTCCGGGCTACGGACATAAAGGAAGATGGGGAAGTCACCTTCGGGACCGGTATGTTTTGCGGCTGCCTCGTGGAAGACCGTGATGTTCGGCCGGGCGGCGGCAAGTGCCTCGAGGCCATCGAGTTCGGTGATCGCGAAGGCGAGGCCCACCGAGGCGAAGACCGGCTTGTGGGTGGTGGTGCGGATGTGTTTCTCGTCGATCGAAACGCAGCCGGCGATGAGCCCCGGTTCGATCTCGACCCCGGTCTCCAGCGGTCTCGGAGCGCGGATCGTCGCGCCGATCACACCGGCTGCCTCCCGCAGCAGCTTGATCTCCACCAGACCGGCGATCTCCTCGAATCGGAGCGTATCGGCGAGCGGCTTGCCGAACAGTTCGCGCTGCTGACCGAGCACGTAGGCGGTGCCGACATTGGGGTGGCCGGCAAAGGGAATTTCCATTGTCGGGGTAAAGATGCGTACCCGCGCGCTGTTTTCAGGGTTTTCCGGCGGCAGGACGAAGGTGCTTTCGGCATAACCGAATTCGATGGCGATCTTCTGCATCTGCCGGTCGGTGAGCCCGCGCGCATCCGGCACCACGGCGAGCGGGTTGCCGGCGAAACGTTCGGTCGTAAAGACATCGACGGTGACGAAATCAGCGGTCGGCATGGCGAAACTCTCCGGATGCGATGCCGGATTTAAAGCCTCATCGACCTTTCTGACCAGCCAATGTTTTTGATCCCGGTCATCAACGGAATGAAAGCGGGGGGCATCATCGGCTCAGGCAAGACCGTGGTCACGCATCGCCTTCTCCTCGTCGCCGGTGATATAGGCGAAAATCCTGGGGTCGCCATCGGCGATCGTCACCAGATAGAAGTTGGTGAACCGAACATTGCCGGCTTCGCCCGCCTTGTTGACGTAGGAGAAATCCCACCCGACTTCCGCAAGCGCGTGAAGATCGTTGAGGCAGGTGATTTTCACGCCGGTAATGTCCATCCGCTTGCCGCCGGCATCGCGATATCGGGCGAAGCCTTGCGGGATCACCTCCCGGAATGCCGCATCATTGGCTCCACCGAACACCGCCTGTGGTGTCGAGCCGACAAAATAGGCGGCGAAGAACGCTGCGACGCCGGAGACATCCACCGATGCCGCGTCCTTCAGGGCGTCGTTGCTGGTTCGGCCGTATTCCTCGAAAAGCCTGCGGACCTTTTCTTCAATTTCCGTCATGGGCAACCTCCATCATGCAATGAACGCTGTTTTGCCCGTTCGGTTCACGGCCGCTTCAAGGTCGCAGCAGACAGAAAGGCCGCTCCGTTTCCGGAGCGGCCTTCTTCCTCCTCCTTGAAAAGGCGCTCCTCAAGCGGCCTTTTCTAGATTCCTCTCAACTTCCCCCGGTAACACGTTGCCCGAGAACAGAGCCAGGCTCCGCAACCGCATCAGGACTTGTTGACGCTTGCGGCGTAGATCTGATCGATCGTTTTGGCCAGGCTCGCATTGAAGTCCGCGTCACTCATCGAGGCACGGAGGTTTTCCGCCAGAGCGCGCGAGAAACTTGCGATCATGCCGTGGTTATGGCTGAGCTTTTCGCAGGCGTCCGCAGTGCTGTAGCCGCCGGAAAGGGCGACGACGCGGACGACCGATTTATGGGCGACCAGCGGAGCGTAGAAATCGGCAACCGTCGGGATCGTCAATTTGAGCATGACGGTCTCGCCTGCGGGAAGCTTGTCGAGCTGCTGTGCGATCTCGTCGCGCAAAATCGCTTCAGCCTGTTCCTTTGTCGGGCTCTTGATGGAAACCTCGGGCTCGATGATCGGCATAAGACCCTGGCCGATGATCTGACGGGCAACCTGGAACTGCTGCTCCACGACGGCAGCGATGCCGGCCTTGTCGGCATGGCCGATCACCGACCGCATCTTGGTCCCGAATATCCCTTTTTCGCGACCGCGGATCAGGAGAGCATCCAGATCGGGCATCGACTTCATCGTCTGAACGCCGTTTTCCTCGGCATTCAGGCCCTTGTCGACCTTGAGAAACGGCACGACGCCGCGCTTTTCCCAGAGATAGGAGGGAACGGCCTGACCGTCGACGTCGCCGTCCATGGTCCGCTCGAACAGGATGGCGCCGATAACCTTGTCGCCTGTAAAGGCGGGCGCGCTCATGATGCGGACGCGCATGGCATGGATCAGGCGGAACATCTCATCGTCGCCCTGATAGTCGGACTCGGACACGCCATAAAGCCGCAATGCTCCGGGTGTTGAACCGCCGCTTTGATCCAGCGCCGCGATAAACCCGGGCGCAGAACTCATCTTGTTCAACATCTTCGCGTCCACCATACTACACTCCTGTCCCTAAAGTTGGCGCACAAAGCGCTCGTCGCTCCCAAGCTGTCAGTCGCGGATAACAGAAGTTATTTTAAAGGGAAATCCTCCGGTAAGCTATTGAAACGATTGAAATGCTTTCAATCGTTTAAAAGATCTAAAATTTTTTAAACCGGTTAACTCGGGAAAGATCAGGCGGTCTTGATCAGCACCGAGACGCCCGGCAGGTCCTTGCCTTCCATCCATTCCAGGAACGCACCGCCGGCGGTCGAGACATAGGAGAAGTCGTCGGCGGCGCCTGCGTGGTTGAGGGCCGCGACCGTATCGCCGCCGCCTGCAACCGAGGTGAGCTTGCCGGCCCTGGTCTGCTCTGCCGCATGCTTGGCGGCGGCGACCGTGGCCCTGTCGAACGGCTCGATCTCGAAGGCGCCGAGCGGGCCGTTCCAGACGAGCGTCGAGGCCTTGGAAATCCATTCGTTGACGGCCGCCACCGACTTCGGCCCGACGTCGAGCATCATGGCGTCAGCGGGGATCTTGCCGATATCCACCACTTCGTTGGCGGCACCAGCCTTGAACTCGCGGGCGACGACGCCGTCGACCGGCAGCACGATGGCGCAATTGGACGCTTTCGCTTCTGCCATGATCTTGCGGGCCGTGTCGGCAAGGTCGTGCTCGCAGAGCGACTTGCCGACATCGATGCCCTGTGCCGCGATGAACGTGTTGGCCATGCCGCCGCCGATCACCAGCGCGTCGACCCGTTTCACGAGGTTCTGCAGCAGGTCGATCTTGGTGGAAACCTTGGCGCCGCCGACGATCGCGACGACCGGGCGGGCCGGATTTCCGAGGCCCTTTTCGAGCGCTTCGAGCTCCTCCTGCATGGTGCGGCCGGCATAGGCGGGCAGGTGATGGGCGAGGCCCTCGGTCGAGGCATGGGCGCGGTGGGCTGCGGAGAAGGCGTCGTTGACGAAGATATCGCCGTTTTTGGCGAGCGCCTCGGTGAAACCCGGATCGTTCTTTTCCTCGCCCTTGTGGAAGCGGGTGTTTTCAAGAAGCAGGATGTCGCCGTTCTTCATGCCGGCGACTGCCTGTTCGGCTTCCGGACCGATGCAGTCGGAGGCGAAGAGGATCTTGTGGCCGAGGACCTGGTTGACGGCAGAGACGATCAGCGACAGCGACATGTCGGCGACCGGCTCGCCCTTGGGACGGCCGAAATGGGCAAGCAGGATGACCTTGGCGCCCTTCTTGGCAAGTTCCAGGATGGTCGGGGCGACGCGTTCGATGCGGGTCGCGTCGGTGACCTTGCCGTCGGAAACGGGAACGTTGAGATCGACGCGCACGAGCACACGCTTGGCTGCGATATCGGTGAGGTCGTCAAGGGTTTTGAAGGCCGGCATGATGCTAATCCATTTACTCGGAAAGTTCGTAGCGGACCTTACTATGCCTGACCGGCGACGCAAGACGATTGGTCGCAACCATTTCCATTCCGTCTGTCGCGGATAGGCTGCATGCCGATTCCAACGCGACAACGCGGCGGGTGGAGGACTCTGTTTGAGCTTTCGCCACTCTATGCCGGGCCCTCGGGCGGCACGGCGCCCGGCTTCACCGGCACGTTCTTGCCACGGTATTTGCGGACCAGATCGCGGACGCGGTGGGCGATCTCGCGCATGTTGATGAAGATCGGCAGGTTGGTCGCCGGCTCCACCGGCTCCAGTGAGATGCCGATGCTGCGGACATGTTCGTGCTCGTCGAGTTCGCGCACGATCAGGATGATCGAGCCGAAGCGGATGCGGTCGGCATAGTCCGCGCGGCCGCCGAGCCGCGAGGTAACCAGGTCGCCGACGGTCATGTTCTGCTCGTTGGCGGAGAGCAGGCCGGGGCCGTAGGCGGCATCGAGTTCCCTGGCGGGCCTCGTCGGCGAGATCGCAAAGGCGCCGAAAAATTCCGCGTCGTCCTCGTCGACCGGCACCTGGCTTGCGAAGATGCGGTCGAGCAGTTTCGAATAGGCGGGCGATATGAACAGGTAGACCTGGTCGTTCTCCTTCAGCCGGCCGGCATACTGGTAACGCATGCTGCGGCCGTCGCGGATGACGAGCGAGGGCATCGCCCAGCGGGGAATGCGCTCGCCCTGCAGGATCGGGCTGTCCTTCATGACGCGGTAGGAGATCAGCTCGTGATGGGCGGTGCCCGGCAGGTCGAGCTCGATCTTGTCGACGGCGCCGATGCGCGGCGGAATGATGAGGCCGAGTTTCTGGGCGACCGGCTTGATGGTCCAGCCCTGGACGAGGAGGGAGACCAGCACGATGATGAAAGTGACGTTGAAGAAGAGCTGGCCATTTTCGACGCCGCTCAAGACCGGCATGATCGCAAGCAGGATGGAGACGGCGCCACGCAGGCCGACCCAGGCGAGGAAGCTGGTCTCCTGCTGGGTGAAATCGTAAGGCAGCAGGCTCAGCCAGACCGCGATCGGCCGGGCGACGAAGATCAGAAAGAGCGCCAGCCCGATCGCCGGCACAAGGATGGCCGGGAATTGCGAGGGCGTGGCGAGCAGGCCGAGCACCAGGAACATGATGATCTGCGCAAGCCAGGTCAGTCCCTCGTTGAAGCGGATGATCTGGGGTTTTGCGAACATCTTGCGATTGCCGGAATAGATGCCGGCCACATAGACCGCCAGGAAGCCGCTGCCGCCCATGGCGCCGGTGAAGGAAAAGACCAGCAGGGCGAGCGTCAGCACGAAGATCGGCGCCAGGCCCCGGTCGGAGGTGAAGCGGTTCAGCACCCAGACGATCATCATGCCGCCCAACAGGCCGCAGATGACGCCGAGCCCCATTTCCTCGACGAACAGGAACAGGAAGTGCAGGTCGAGGCCGGAAAGGCCCTGGCCGGTCGCCAGAAGCTCGGCGAGCGCGATCGTCAGGAAGATCGCCATCGGATCGTTGGTGCCGGACTCGACCTCCAGCGTCGAGCGCACCTTGTCGCGGATGTTGATGCCGCTGACACGCAGCAGGAAGAAGACGGCGGCCGCATCCGTCGAGGCGACGATCGATCCCAGCAGCAGGCCCTCGAGCCAGTTGAAGTCCAGGAGGATCGTCGCGCCGAGGGCGAAGATGCCGGTCGTCAGCAACACCCCGACCGATGCAAGCGTGATCGCCGGAGCCGCGGCTATTCGAAACGAATGGATGGGGGTCATGAAGCCGGAATCGAACAGCACGATCGCCAGCGCCAGCGAGCCCAGCATGAAGGTAAAGGAATAGTTCTCGAAATTGATGCCGAGGCCGTCGACGCCGGCGAGCAGGCCGATCGACAGGAAGATCAGCAGGAGGGGAGCGCCGAAGCGGAAGGCGAGGAGGCTGGACAGGGCAGCCGCCAGCACCAGGACCGTGCCGACCAGCAGGATGATGTAAAACGCCTCCACCGATAAGTCCCTTCCTTCGCACCTCTCGCCGACACGATCCCCGTCCGCAGCCCCGGAACCGGAACTGTGCCACGCCGCGACACGGCCATGCAAGAATGGGGCAGATCCCGGCCGAGGGCCAGGCGAATCGACTGATCGATTAGGCGGGAACAATTCCGGCAAGAGAAGGGCAGGGGCGGGAAAAAGATGGACTCGTGCCTTGGTGCCGCTGGCTTTTCACTTTTCTGCCCAGCGTCCTATCCCAAAACCGGTGCCCACTTTTGGGGACGCTGGATGATCGGAGAGCCCACACGAATGCGGAACCTCGATAGATTTTGATAGATGGCTCCGCATTCGCGTGGCCTTCGGCGTCTTGTCAGGGCTTCCGGCCCCTACAGGTGATCACCTCGCCTCGCTGCGCGGCTTCGTTCGCGATCTCCTTTCGGGAAACCTTGCCACTTGCACGGCTCAACCGAACCCGGCCCGGCGGCCAGGGGGAGGCTTGATAGGGTTGAGGTTGCCCTAACCCATGGCTTTCACCTCTTCCACCATCCTCGCACGTTACGGTTCGGGTGGAAGCGCCGGCCCCCGCCTGCCCGCGAACGTCTCGCGAAACACTCCGGTGGTGGGAGCGGAGGGGATTGTAGGCATGGGTCGGAGGGGTGGGGATGATCGAGGGTGAAAAAATCTGGTGGTGAGTTGTGCTGCGGAACTCTGCTTTGTGTCCTTGGCGCGCGGCGTCCACAAGCTGGATTGTAGAAATGGCCGAGGCTGTATAGGTTTGACTGAGTAACTTAAAGGGCCATCGCCTTGCGTATATCGAGAATTAAAATCAAGAATTGGCGGAATTTCCGAAGTGCCGAGGTAAAAAACATCTCGGATGTCGTTTACCTGTTGGGACCAAACGCGTCAGGCAAATCCAACTTTCTTGACGTGATGCGGTTCCTTCGCGATCTTGGAAAATCGAAAGGCGGTGGACTTCAAGAAGCTGTTGAGGGACGAGGCGGAATTTCGAAAATTCGGTGCTTGCACGCACGAAAAGATACAGAGGTTCTGATCGATATCGATGTTGTCCATAAAGAGGGATTAGGTGGTTGGAACTATGTTATAGGTTTCAATATTCCGAGCTCCGGGTTTGAAAAGAGTCGTCGCGCTTTCATCACAAAAGAGATTGTGAATCGTATCGGCGAAGATGGCGAGAAAACAAACTTACTACAACGCCCAAATTCTGAAGATGCGCGAGACGAGGATCAACGTCAACAAAGCTATCTTGAGCAGGTCAATAGCAACAAGGAATTTCGCGCTCTGGCGGAGTTCTTTGGATCAATAACATATTACCACCTCGTTCCTCAGCTTCTCAAGTTTGGGGACGAAATCAGCGGCCGAACGCTTGAAGATGATCCATTTGGCCAAGAATTCTTGTTGCGTGTCTCCGCGACGCAGGAGCGAACACGGAATTCTCGGCTGAAGAAGATAGAAAAGGCATTGCGATCAGTAGTCCCGCAAATGGAGGACTTGAAATTCCTAAAAGACGAGGTCACGGGTAGACCCCATCTGGAAATCAAGTTCAAGCATCATCGTCCGCGTGGTGCGCGACAGAGGGAGGATCAGTTCTCCGACGGAACTCTTAGATTGATCGCGCTTTTTTGGTTGCTTCAAGAAACGGGCGATTCACCATTGCTACTTGAGGAGCCCGAGCTTTCACTTAATGAAGAAGTGGTCCGGCAATTGTCGTATTTGATAGATACTGTGCGACGTCGGAGGTCGGGTGGTTTTGGACGGCAAGTCTTCATCTCTACTCACAGCTCCGCTCTTCTGTCGAATCCTGGAATTGATGCAGACGGTATAATCGTCATTGAGCCCTCAGACGACGGTTCAAATACCAGAAAGGTAAATGAGGCTGAAAACGCCGCGTTGTCGGCCGGACTCTCTCCGGCAGAGGTCGTGCTTCCCCATGCACGCGGTGTCCCTGTTGGCATGCAACTGAAGCTTGATCTATGATTGTGTACTACTGTGTCGAAGACCCTTTGAGCGGTGCCGTCATTGTTCGTCTGCTACGCGACTTGCTGGGCGAAGTGTATTTGACAGAACTGCAGCCAAACCAAGGTGGTTTCGGCTGGATAAGGAATAAGTTCGGCAATTACTGCAGGCTCGCTCAGCACTATCACGTGTTCATTCTAACCGACCTAGACCGTGCAGGCTGCCCACCGAGTCTTAGAAAAAGTTGGATAGATTACGCCAAACTGACTGAGCCGCTTCCAAACAAAATGAGTTTCAATATCGCGGTGACCGAAGTCGAAGCATGGTTGTTGGCAGATCACGGCAACTTAAGCAAATATCTCGGAGTACCGACTCACGCGCTGCCGAACGACACACAAATCGCCGATCCGAAAGAGTATCTGTTACATTGCGTTCAACAGCATGGAAATCGTCAAGCAAGGGCTGAACTGCTACCAACTGGTACCGCCAAGGTCGGCCTCGGCTACAACGCATACCTCAGCCGATTTGCTAGCGAGCATTGGGACTTTAATGGTGCTGCCCAACGGAATGCCAGTCTTCATCGAGCCGTGGAACGGATAGCGGCCACTCGGCGGGAAGCTTCATAATTGCTGGGCGAAACATATCGTTCGGGCGGTCAGAGGTGTTTCTTTGCACGGTTAGAAAGTATCCCGACGTAAGGCGTGATTGTAACGGCAAAATCTTGAGTTCTAAACAACAAACGCGTTGTGTCAAAGCCTCATGGTCCCGCTGCGCTGACCTCAACCAGGCCTAAAGCTCCCATCGCGCCCTCCCGGAAGTCGACGTTAGTATAGGCGTTGGCAACGGCAGCCTCAGGCCGGAAAAAAACTGGCGGGCAAGGCACAAACGAATGTCCGCTTTGGTGGGGCGGTGCCCCAAACGGACAGTCCCGTCACTGCCCAATGACGCCATGGGCGCTCCACGGCCGCTGACTTCGCTCCGAACGCACTTCTATCGAAGCCAGCATCACCGTCACCGACATCCCCGTAAACAAAAACCCCCTCCCTTGCGGGAGGAGGTCCATATCTTGCCGATGCCGCCCGAAGGCGGCCCGGTTAGGTTTCAGATCAGCTTCGAGAACGCAACAGCCGTGTCGGCCATGCGGTTCGAAAAACCCCATTCGTTGTCGTACCAGGTGAGGATGCGGACGAAATTGCCTTCGAGCACCTTGGTCTGGTCGATCGCGAAGATCGAGGAATGGCTGTCGTGGTTGAAGTCGCGGGAGACGAGCGGCTCTTCGGTGTAACCGAGGATGCCCTTCAGCGCGCCGTTGGACGCGGCCTTGATCGCTTCGTTGACTTCGGCAACCGTGGTCGTCTTCTTGGCGACGAACTTGAAGTCGACGACCGAGACGTTCGGGGTCGGCACGCGGATCGAGGTGCCGTCGAGCTTGCCTTTCAGGTGCGGCAGGACCAGGCCGACGGCCTTGGCGGCGCCGGTCGAGGTCGGGATCATCGACAAGGCGGCTGCACGGGCGCGATAAAGGTCCTTGTGCATCGTGTCGAGGGTCGGCTGGTCGCCCGTGTAGGAGTGGATCGTGGTCATGAAGCCATGATCGATGCCGATCGCGTCGTCCAGGACCTTGACCACCGGAACCAGGCAGTTGGTGGTGCAGGATGCGTTGGAGATGACCAGGTGTTCCCTCGTCAACTGGTCGTGGTTGACGCCGAAGACGACGGTGAGGTCGGCCCCGTCGGCAGGCGCCGAGACGATGACGCGCTTGGCGCCGGCGGTCAGGTGCAGGGCGGCCTTGTCGCGGGCGGTGAAGATGCCCGTGCATTCGAGCGCGATATCGACGCCGAGTTCGCCATGCGGCAGGGTCGCCGGGTCCTTGATCGCGGTCACCTTGATCGGCTTGCCGCCGCCGACGGTGATCGTGTCGCCCTCGACCTTCACATCGGCCGGGAACTTGCCGTGGATGGAATCGTAGCGGAGCAGGTGGGCATTGGTCTCGACCGGGCCGAGGTCGTTGATGGCGACGACCTCGATGTCGGTGCGGCCGGATTCGACGATTGCGCGCAGAACGTTACGGCCGATGCGGCCAAAGCCGTTGATGGCAACTTTCACAGTCATGTCATTCTCCCGAAAATGTGCGGTCTGTCTTGGCGGGGCGCGCTAGACGCGCCCCTTTCATGGTCAGTCTTTGCTCAGGCGAGCTGTTTTTCGGCTGCGGCGACAACCGCTTCCGCGGTGATGCCGAAATGCTTGAAGAGGTCCTTGGCAGGGCCCGAGGCGCCGAAGGACTTCATGCCGATGAAGGTGCCGCTCGGACCGATGAAGTGATCCCAGCCTTCGCGGACGCCCGCCTCGACGGCGATCTTGACCGGCGCATTGCCGATGATCGCGTCCTGGTAGGATTCCGGCTGGTCGAAGAAGAGCTCGACGCAGGGGACGGAAACGACGCGGGTCGCGATGCCCTTGCCGTCCAGCGTCGCCTGGGCCTTCAGCGCCAGTTCGACTTCCGAACCGGAGGCGAAGATCGTCACCTTGGCGTCGGCCGCGGAGACGAGTTCGTAGGCGCCCTGGGCGCAGAGGTTCTTCTCTTCATAGGTCTTGCGGGCCGGCGCCAGGTTCTGGCGGGTCAGCGCCAGGCCGGACGGGCGGTGCTTTTCCTTGAGCGCCAGCTGCCAGCATTCGGCCGTCTCGGTCTCGTCGGCCGGGCGGAACATCAAGAGGTTCGGGATGGCGCGCAGTGCCGCGACCTGCTCGACCGGCTGGTGGGTCGGGCCGTCTTCGCCGACGCCGATCGAATCGTGAGTCCAGACATGCACGACGCGGATGCCCATCAGGGCTGCGAGGCGCACGGACGGACGGCAGTAATCCGAGAAGATCAGGAAGCCGCCGGAATAGGGGATCAGGCCGCCATGCAGCGAGATGCCGTTCATGGCGGCGGCCATCGCATGTTCGCGGATGCCCCAGTGCATGTAGCGGCCGGAGAAATCGGTCGGGGTGATCGACTTCATCTGGCTGGTCTTGGTGTTGTTGGACGGCGTCAGGTCGGCCGAACCGCCGAGCGTTTCGATGACGATGCCGTTGATGACTTCGAGCGCGTCCTCGGAGGCCTTGCGGGTGGCGACCGTCGGGTTGTTCTCGGCGATCTTCTTCTTGAAGGCGTCGATGGCGCTGTCGAAATTGCCCGGCAGGTCGCCGGCGAAGCGGCGCACGAACTCGGACTTCTTGGCGGTTTCGGTCGAGGCCAGACGATCCTCCCAATCCTTGCGGGTCTTGGTCGAGCGCAGGCCTGCGAGGCGCCATGCATCGAGAACGTCGGCCGGAACGCTGAAGGCTTCCGCCTCCCAGTTCAGCGCCTTGCGGGCGGCGGCGATTTCCTCGGCGCCAAGCGGCGAGCCGTGGACCTTGTGGGTGCCCTGCTTGTTGGGCGCGCCGAAGCCGATGATGGTTTTGCAGGCGATGAAGGTCGGGCGGTCGGACTTCTGTGCGGCTTCGATCGCAGCCGAAATCTGGTCGACGTCATGACCGTCGATCTCGATCGTGTTCCAGTGGGCGGACTTGAAGCGCATCACCTGGTCGGTCGAGTCCGACAGGGAGACGGCGCCGTCGATGGTGATCGAGTTGTTGTCCCAGAAGAGCACGAGCTTGTTGAGCTTGAGGTGGCCGGCAAGCGCGATGGCTTCCTGGCTGATGCCTTCCATCAGGCAGCCGTCGCCGCACAGCGCATAGGTGAAATGGTTCTGCAGGTCGGAGCCGAATTCCTCTTCCAGCTTGCGCTCGGCGATCGCCATGCCGACGGCGTTGGCAATGCCCTGGCCGAGCGGACCGGTGGTGGTCTCGATGCCCGAGGCATGGCCGTATTCCGGGTGGCCGGCGGTCTTGGAACCGAGCTGGCGGAACTGCTTGATGTCCTCCATCGTCATGTCCTCGTAACCGGTGAGGAACAACAGCGAATAAAGCAGCATCGAACCGTGGCCGGCCGACAGCACGAAACGGTCGCGGTCCGCCCAGAGCGGGTTCTTCGGGTCGAATTTCAGGTAGCGGGTGAACAGCACGGTCGCGATGTCGGCAGCGCCCATCGGCAGGCCGGGATGGCCGGAATTGGCCTTCTCTACAGCATCCATGGCGAGGAATCGGATCGCGTTCGCCATCCGGTTATGTTTGTCGAGAGAGGTCATGGCTAATCCGCTTTTTACGGGTGTCGGTCACGGTCCTCGTGGGACCACTTGGAGGGCGGCCCGGGGACCACCTAAGAGCGGCTGATCCTTAGCAGGTGCAACGCGCAAGTCAACAAAAGCGCCGTCTTTCCGAACGGGTGATGACGAACTTTCCTGCAGCTGCCTGAATTCCATGCAGCATGTGGCAAGAGGCAGAAACATAGGGGACGATCCACAGTTAGGACGCTTTTGAAGGCCCTGGATTGATTGACCGGCTTGCGGGCGGTGAATAGTCTTCCGCCCTTGTTGGAGAGGCCGATCGTATCGATTCGGCGCATTTCGCGTATCGACAGGAAGCTTCGCATGCCGTCGGAAAAGACGATCGACATGGTGATTTCGGAACTCAGGACGGCGATCGGCGGTCTGGAGAGCGCCGTCGATGCGCGTATCGAACGCCAGCGTGAGACCCAGGATGTGGAAGGCGAGGTCCGCCGCGTGCATGCGGACCGGGCACGGCTCGCGCAGGAACTCGATCAGTCGCAGTTTCGCGCCAATCGCCTGGAAGAAGTCAACCGGGAGGTCTCCCGGCGTCTGGTGACGGCGATGGAAACCATCCGCGCCGTGCTCGACCGCTGATGCAGGATCAAAAGGGAATGCCATGGCCCAGGTAACGGTAATGATCGACGGCAAGGCCTATCGCATGGCCTGCGAGGAAGGGCAGGAAGACCACCTGACCGAACTCGCCGACCGGTTCGACCGTTATGTCGGCCACCTCAAAGGCCAATTCGGCGAGATCGGCGATCTGCGCATCACCGTGATGGCCGGCATCATGATCATGGACGAGCTTTCGGAAGTGACCCGCAAGCTCGGCCTGCTCGAGGCGGAGGTCGCGTCGCTCAAGTCCAATCGCGACGGCGCGCTCGAAACACAGCAGCGCAACGAGCAGCTTGTGGTCTCGGCGCTCGGCGAACTCGCCTCGCGGCTCGACGGACTGACCGCCAAGCTCAACGGCCGGATGCCGGCGCAGGTGAACTGATCCGAAGTCGATAATAAAGACTTTCCGCCACTGGTGCGGGCTGGCAATCCCACATATATTGACGACGCGGTCTGCGCCTCACGACAGGAACCACAATCCCTGGGGCCATACTCGATCCAAAGGGAGCTGTCCCTGGCCAGGCCCGTGGGCTTGGACACACGGCGCCCACCTACGTTTGTAGGCACCCAGGATCGTAAACATCCATCGGTTGCCGTGGATCGCACTTATTTCTTCCTCCGATTTCAGCCGTTGCTCGATCAGCCGCCTCCGCGCGGGCGGATGTATTTAAGGGAATTCTAATTTATTTACCATGCCGCAGACTTGGGCGGCCCGATCGCGGTTTGGGCGAGGCTCTTAATCCTCTTTTCAAACGACGGCTTTATCTTCCCGGCATGCGTATCAACGAGATCACCAACTGGGCTTATGGCGTCACCGTCCTCCTGACCGTGTTGTCGGGCACGGCCTTCCTGCTGTCTGCCGGAAGCGCCAACCAGGAGCGGATCGCCGTCGAGGAACACCTCTCCCTCAATGAGCTTTCGGAAGGGCTGGCGCTCGGCGCGGAAGTGCGCACCGATGAAGCCCGGCTTTACGTGATGCGCGGCGAGGATCGCCATCTCCAGGCTTTCCTGCGCAAGGAGGCCGAGGAGCAGGAGCTCGAACAGGCGATCAAGGGCATAAAGGCACTCGGTGCCTCGGATGCCGAGTTTGCCGCGCTGGTCGAGGTGGGGCAGGACGCGGACGCTCTCGACCGGCTCGAGAACGCCGCCATAGCCGCTTACCAGAACGGCGACCGGGCCGGGGCCCAGGAGGCATTGTTCGGTCCCGAGCATGACCGCCTGCAGACCGGGCTGCTCGAAACCGTCACCCGCTTCCGCGAACTGGTTAAGGCGCGCACCGAGACTGCGGTCGCGCTCGCACAGTCGCGCAGCGACTGGTGGGGGCTTGCCGCCAAGACGATGCTCGCCATCACCGCAGCGCTGTTTCTCGGGGTTCTCTATTTCGTGCTGAAGCGCCGCGTTGCCATGCCGCTCACCCGCATGACCAGCATCGTCACCCGGCTCGCCCGGCAGGACTATGCCGTGGAAGTGCCGCTCGACCGCCGGCGGGACGAGATCGGCGAGATGAACCAGGCCATCCACATCTTCCGCGAAAACGGGTTGGAGCGGGATCGTCTCGATGCCGAGCGGCGGGCCGACCAGCTGACCAAGGATCTCATTCTGCAGATGATGCATCGCCTGCAGGCCTGCCAGACGCAGGGCGAGCTGGCGGAGGTCGTCTCCCGTTTCGCGCCGCAGATCTTTCCGAACCTCGCCGGCCAGCTCTATGTGCTGAACGACAGCCGGACGATGCTCACCGAGATCGGCTCCTGGCTCGATCCGCAGCTTTCGGCCACATCCTTCCCGACCAGCGCCTGCTGGAGCCTGCGCCGAGGACGGCCGCACCTGAGCAGTCACGGCCATGGCGATATTCCCTGCCAGCATCTCGGCGAAAGCGATGTCGCCGGGCTCTGCGTTCCCCTGACGGCGCAGGGCGATACGATCGGCCTTCTCTATTTCGAAGAGCGTCCCGGTCATGAGATGGCGGCGGAGGGCTCGCGCCTCTATCTCGAACTGATCGCCGAGAATATCGGCCTTGCGGTCGCCAACCTGCAGCTTCGCGACAGGCTGACGAACCTTGCCGTGCGCGACGCCCTGACCGGCCTTCTCAACCGCCGCTGCCTCGACGAGACGCTCGCGCGCCACGGGCGCGACCACGCGAGCCAACCGCTCGCCTGCCTGATGATGGATATCGACCGCTTCAAGCGCTTCAACGACGAGTACGGGCACGATGCCGGCGACATGGTGATGCAATATGTCGCGCAGATGATGCTCGATACTGTGGGCCAGGCGGGGACCTGCTACCGCTTCGGCGGCGAGGAATTCACGATACTCCTGCCGGATGCGGCGGAACCAGCCGCCTTCGAGCTTGCGGAACGGCTGCGCCAGAAGATCGCCACCACGCCGCTTTCACATGGCGGACGCATCCTCGGCCTCGTGTCGGTTTCGATCGGCGTCGCGGGCGCGCCCGTCGAGGGGCCGGTGTCGACGCTGCTGACGCGGGCCGATGCAGCGCTTCTGGAGGCCAAGGCCGGCGGGCGGAATCAGACCGTTCTTGCAGGCGCTGTAAAACTCAAAGACCAAGCGACCCGCACTTCCGCGTGAACAGTTCGGCGGCGAAAGCTGCCGCGGCAGCCGATATCCACTCCCGATCGGTTCATTCTTCGGCCCTTGCTTGACAACGGACGTCGCAGCGACAAGTTCTCTCTCCCGTTCACTTGCCCTCCCGTTCTTGCCGCCCGGTATCCATGCCCTTTACGAATTCCACCTTCGCCCGATCCTCGCTGCTGATGCTTCTGGTCGGAGGCGTCGTCCTGGTGGCGATCGTGCTGTCGTCCTTTTTTCTCGCACGCACGACGCAGGTCTATTTCCAGGACGTGGTGAAGCTGCGCGAGCTTCGAAGCGCGGCGGCCGACATGCAGCTTTTCCTGCGTGCGGCCGAATCCGGCCAGCGTGGTTTCGTGCTGACGCAGGATGCCGAGTTCCTGAAGCCCTATACGACCGCGAGCGCGGTTATTCCGCGACTGCGCGAGCGGCTGAAGACATCCGCTGCCAATCTGGGCGGCATGCAGGTTCCCTTTGCCGAACTCGATCCGCTCATCGACGACAAGCTCGCCGAGATGCAATCGACTGTGGAGATGGTGCAGAAGGGAAATGCCGTCGGGGCGATCGAAGTCATCCGCGGCGCCTACGGTCGCCAGCTGATGGAGGGCATCACGGCGATCCTCGGCAAGCTGCTCCGCGACATGGACGGACGGATCGGGACGGGGATCGACGACCTCAACGATTCTGCGTCGGCGCTGCAATGGATCACCATTGGCGGCGGCCTGATGATCATCCTCGTCATCGGCGGCGCGATCCTGATCGTCGGGCAGCATGTCCGCGAGCTTCAGCGCGCGCGGTCGGAGGTCGAGGAGCTCAATGCCGGGCTGGAGGAGCGCGTCAACGAGCGCTCGGAGGATCTGATCCAGGCCAATCGCGAGATCCAGCGCTATGCCTATATCGTCTCGCACGACCTGCGTGCGCCGCTGGTCAACATCATGGGGTTCACCAGCGAACTCGAAACGATGCTGAAATCGATCCGCACCTACGTGCTGGCCGACGGCACGCCGCTTTCCGAGAGCGAGGTGAACGAGGCCCGTGTCGCCGTCGAGGAGGATCTGCCGGAGGCGATCGCCTTCATCCGCTCGTCCACCAAGAAGATGGACGGGCTGATCAACGCCATCCTGAAGATTTCCCGCGACGGGCGGCGCGAGCTGAAGCCGGAGAGGATCGATCTCGGGGCGTTGCTGGAAGCGACGGCCGCGAGCGTCTATCACCAGGTCAGCGAGGCCGGCGGCGAGGTGAATATATCGGTCGGCCAAGCGCGGGGCCTTATTACCGACCGATTTTCCATGGAACAGATTTTCGGCAATCTCTTCGACAATGCGGTGAAGTACAAACATCCGGATCGGCCGTTGAACCTTTCCGTCAAGGCCATGGCGATCGGCCGTGCCGGGATCAGAATAGAGGTTGCGGACAATGGCCGGGGCATCGCTCCGGAAGATCACGAGAGGGTTTTCGAGCTTTTCCGCCGCTCGGGAGTTCAGGACCAGCAGGGCGAGGGCATCGGGCTCGCGCATGTGCGGT
Organism: Neorhizobium vignae; assembly: GCF_000732195.1. Classification (GTDB taxonomy): domain Bacteria; phylum Pseudomonadota; class Alphaproteobacteria; order Rhizobiales; family Rhizobiaceae; genus Neorhizobium; species Neorhizobium vignae. The sequence continues at coordinate 469,502 of NZ_JNNU01000002.1, read as the reverse complement.
CATTAGTCAGAAATTTAGGCGGTGAGATTACGGTCACGTCCACAATGGGCGGCGGGACGACATTCGTCATCCGGCTCCCCGCGGATTTGTCCCAGTATGTCAGGAGTAACGGGTCATGAAGGCTGCCGGTAAAGAAGTCACCATCGTGATGATCGAGGACGATGAAGGCCATGCGCGCCTGATCGAGAAGAATGTCCGCCGCGCCGGCGTCAACAACGAGATCGTTCCTTTTACCAACGGCAATGCGGCTCTCGATTTTATTCTTGGCGCGGACCGTTCCGGAAACTCGAATCAGGACCGCCATCTGCTGATCCTTCTCGACCTCAACCTGCCGGACATGTCGGGTATTGACATCCTCGAGAAGGTGAAGTCCAACCCACACTCGAAGCGTCTGCCGGTGGTCATCCTCACGACCACGGACGATGAGCGGGAGATCCAGCGCTGCTACGATCTCGGCGCCAACGTCTACATCACCAAGCCGGTGGACTACGACAGTTTTGCGCATGCCATCCGACAGCTCGGACTGTTCTTTGCCGTCATGCAGATACCCGGACAATAACGAGACGCGATGCCGCAGACCATACTCTATGTCGATGACGATCTCGCGCTTGCCCGACTGGCGGAACGCCATTTCAGGCGCGCCGGATATGAGGTTGTCCATGCCGTCAATGCGGCATCGGCAATGGACGCGGTTGAAAAGGGCGGTGTCGATGCGATCGTCCTCGATCACTATCTCAAGACCGAAACCGGGCTCGATATCCTTCACAGGCTGAGGGATCAGGGCTCGGCCATTCCTGTCATCTACGTCACCGGTTCCAGCGACGCGACGATCGCCATCGATGCGCTGAAGAGCGGCGCGTCCGACTATGTCATCAAGACGGTCGGCGACGAGTTCTGGCCGCTGATGGAGAGCGCAATCGCGCAAGGCATCGCCAATGCCGAGCTACGGCGCGCCCAGGAAAAGGCCGAGCAGGAGATCCGCCTCGGCAAGGAGCGCGCCGAGGTTCTGCTCGCCGAGGTGAACCATCGCGTCGCCAACAGTCTGGCGCTGGTCGCGGCGCTCATCCGCCTGCAGGCGTCCAGCAGCAAGAACGACGACGTGAAGGCCGCGCTTTCCGAGACGCAGGCGCGCATCAGCGCGATCGCCGGCATGCATCGCAGCCTCTATACCTCCGATGACGTCCGGCATGTGGAGATGGACAAATATCTGGGCACCCTGGTGCGCGAGGTGCAGGGCTCCGTCAACGACGACCAGGGCCCGTCGATCCGCCTCGATGCCGAACCGCTGTCGCTGACCTCCGACCGCGCCGTCTCGGTCGGCATGATCGTTACGGAACTGCTCACCAACGCGCTGAAATACGCCTATCCGGCCGGCACCGAAGGCGAAGTGCGGGTGCTGCTCAAGCGTCAGGACGAGGGCAGCGCGCTTCTTGCCGTCGAGGACGACGGGATCGGCTGGCGCGAGGGCGATGCGCCCAAGGGCACCGGGCTCGGCAGCCGCATCGTCAAGTCGATGGCCGCGACGCTCGGCTCGACCATCCACTATGTGCCCTCTCTTTCGGGCACCCGCGCCGAGTTGACGGTCAGCCTCCACTAGGCCGGGCGACAAGCAGCGGTGCGGGTTTTGCGACGGCCCGAGCCGTTCATTTTGTTCCAACCATTGCAATGCCCGAATGGCGACCCTATGATTTCGGGATGCGAGTGAAGGTGCATAGCTCCGAGAACCGGCCTCGGTTCTCTGAACTGTGCGCGAAACATCGCGGACGAAGCGCTTCGGCGCGGTCGTATTGAGGCGGGCCGTTCCTCGGAGCGGCACATTCGGTTTCGCGTGCAGGCATATTGTTCCAATCAAAGAGTTTCTCTTGTTAACCGAAATACTCATCGTCATTGCCCTCACCGTTTTGAACGGTGTCCTCGCGATGTCGGAACTTGCCGTCGTCTCCTCCCGCCCGGTGCGGCTTCGGATCATGGCCGAGCAAGGCAATCGCGGCGCAGCAACAGCCATAAGCCTTGCGGAAGATCCCGGCCGCTTCCTTTCGTCGGTCCAGATCGGCATCACCCTTGTCGGCGTGCTCTCGGGCGCATTCTCGGGCGCCACGCTCGGTGCGCGGCTGACCACCTGGCTGGAAGCGCAGGGGATGTCCGAAAATCTCGCCGACTGGCTGGGCGTCGGCACCGTCGTCGTTTTCATCACCTATCTGTCGCTGATCGTCGGCGAACTGGTGCCGAAGCAGATCGCACTGCGGGCCCCGGAGGCGGTTGCCGCCCGTGTCGCGCCCGCCATGAAGATGCTCGCGACTGTCGGCGCCCCGATCGTCTGGTTCCTCGATGTTTCCGGCCGGCTGGTGCTGACCGTGCTCGGCCAGCGGGGCGAGCAGGGCGAGCGCGTCACCGACGAGGAAATCCGCACCGTGCTTGCCGAAGCCCAGAGCGCCGGCGTCATCGAGACGGAAGAATCCGCGATGATCTCCGGCGTCATGCGGCTTGCCGACCGCACCGCCCGCGGCCTGATGACGCCGCGCCGCGATGTCGAGGTCATCGATATCGAGGACGGCCCGGACGAAATCCGCGAACAGCTTCGTGCCACGCAGCGCTCCCGCCTGCCGATCCGCAACGGCAGTTCGGACGAGATCATGGGCACGCTTTTTGTCAAGGACGCCTATGATTTCATCGCCGGCGGCAAGATGCTGGATATCCGCGGCATCATGCGCGAAGCGCCCGTCGTCTCCGATCTGACCGGAGCCCTCGACGTCATCCAGGCGCTGCGCCGCGCGCCGGCCCATATGGTGCTGGTCTATGACGAATACGGTCACTTCGAAGGCATCATCACCTCGGGCGACATCCTCGAGGCGATCACCGGCGTCTTCCAGGAGGAAAACGACGAGGAACCTGCGATCATCGCCCGCGACGACGGTTCTTTCCTGATCGCCGGCTGGATGCCGGTCGACGAATTCGCCGACCAGATGGGGTTTTCGCTCGGAGACGATCCCGGCTACGAGACGGTTGCGGGCTTCGTGCTCGACGAGATGAAACGCCTGCCGGAACTCGGCGAGAGTTTCACCAAGAACGGCTGGACCTTCGAGGTGATCGACCTCGACGGCCGCCGCATCGACAAGCTGCTCGTCAGGCGGTCGGACAAGGTATGACGGACGTCTTGAAGACCAAGGTGGAGCTTCGTGCCGCGCGGCTTGCCGCGCGGGACGCCATTGCGCCGGTCGAGCGCATCGAGAAGAGCCTGGCCATCGCGTCGTACGGGGCCGAAGCAATCAGCCTCGACGCCGGCGCGATCGTTTCGGGCTTCCTGCCGATCCGCTCGGAAGTCGACGTGCGGCCGCTGATGGCGCATCTGAGGGACCGCAGCGCGCGGCTCTGCGTGCCCGTCATTCTCGACAAGAAGACGATCATCTTTCGCGAACTGGTGCGTGGCGCCGAACTGGTGGCGGGCGTGTTCGGCACGTTCGGCCCGGGGCCGGATGCGGCTGAACTCGAGCCGCAGGTGATGCTGGTGCCGCTGTCGGCTTTCGATGCGGCGGGACACCGGATCGGTTATGGCGGCGGTTATTACGACCGGGCGATCCATCGCCTGCAGCAAAAAGGACTGAACCCGAAGCTGATCGGGATTGCCTTCGACTGCCAGGAAGTGGCATCAGTTCCCATTGAACCTCACGATATCAGACTAGACGCTATCCTGACGGAGAGCGGTTACCGGCCCTTTGAAGACATGGGCCGCGCATAGATTGGATAAGAATGCGCCTTTTGTTCCTGGGTGACATGGTGGGCAAGACCGGCCGCGTGGCGGTGTGGGAAAAGCTGCCGGGCCTCGTCGCCGACCTGAAACTCGATTTCGTCATCGTCAACGGCGAGAATGCCGCCGGCGGTTTCGGCATTACCGAGGATATCTTTCTCGAGACGATCAATGCCGGCGCCGACGTGGTGACCACCGGCAACCATGTCTGGGACCAGAAGGAGGCGGTGAGCTTTGCCGGCCGCCACGAGCAGTTCCTGCGCCCTGCCAACTATCCCGCCGGCACGCCGGGCAAGGGATCGGGCATCTTCTACGCCCGCAATGGCGCGCGCATTCTGGTCGCCAACATCATGGGCCGGGTGTTCATGCATCCCGAACTCGACGATCCCTTCAAGAGCGCCGAGACGATCCTTGCCGCGGCGCCCTTAAAGGAGCAGGCGGACGCGATCATCTTCGACTTCCATGCGGAGGCGACCAGCGAAAAGCAGTGCTTCGGGCATTTCGTCGATGGCCGCGCCAGCCTGGTGGTCGGCACCCACACGCATGTGCCGACGGCCGATTGCCAGATCCTCAACGGCGGCACCGGCTACATGTCGGATGCCGGCATGTGCGGCGACTACGACTCGTCGCTCGGCATGGATAAGGAAGAACCGCTCAACCGCTTCATCTCGAAAATGCCGAAGGGCCGTTTCGAGGCGGCGACCGGACCCGCGACCATCTGCGGCCTCGGCATCGAGATTTCCGATACGACCGGGCTTGCGGAAAAGATCGAGCCGCTCCGGATCGGGCCGCGGCTTGCGGAGACGATCCCGTCGTTCTGGCGGTAGGTTTCGACACTAACGACGGCGGTTGCTGCGTTTCGTGCCGTCGTAAAAGCCGGGCGGCTTCTTGGCGACCCAGTTGACGAATTTGCTGATCTCGGGATGGTCAAGGAGGGCCTCGATCGTCGAATACGACTTTTCGAGTTCCGCCTCGCTGAACAGGGCATGGATCTGCCGGTGGCAGATGCGGTGGAGAAATTGCGTCTGCCGCCCACCTCGGCTCTTGGGGACGAGATGATGCTCGTCGCGCTGATCGTCAGGGATCAGCCGATTGCACAAGGGGCATATTTCAGGTTCCGGCTGCTCGTACCACGAGACGACGTCGTATTTGCGCTTTCTCATTATCGATCACCGGTGCGGGCCATCCATCTCTCGAATTCCGCGGTGGTCTTCACACCATGATCCAGCACCGCGTCATAGACGAGTGCGCTCGGGGCCGGCTTGCCGCCCTTCGGTGTCATGGCGGCGAGGTCGGCCTTGATGACGAGGATCGTTTCCCGCATCGCGTCGGTCAAGCGGGGCAGGAGCGTCTTCAGATGTTTAAGGTCCGGCTGGCGGTCCGGTTCGTCGACGAACCAGATGTCAAGATTCCAGTCTTCGCCGGTTTCCGTCCGATAGGTGGCGCCGAGATAGAGACCGTCGGGATAGTCCTGCGGCGCGGTGTTCCAGAAGCCGGAGTCGTTGCGGAACCTGAGCGCGCCGATGCGTGGATGAAGCGTCAGGTCGCGGCCGATGCCGGCAACGGCGGCATGGGTCGCGCCATCGAGCGTCTCGCAGACGGTGGTGATGTCGATATCGCGGCGGACCATCACCCCAAGCGCGGAGCTTCCGACGCGCACCGGATTTCCCACGGCGCGCAGGATATCGTCGAGGCCGAGGGTGCTGACGACCGCATCGGCCTGTGCTTGAAGCTCGGCCTGCTGTTCCAGAATACGGGACATATTTTCTCCGCTCGGCTTCCCCGTGCACGGGTGGATCTACGTCAGATATTAAGCCTATGGCGTCAATAGCGGCCTTGGTCGGGGCCTCCCGCAGACATGCTCTTTGACATTTGCCCTGCAAATAAGTAGGAACGGCGCAAGTTCGGCTGCGAGTGTTGCAGCCACAGCGCTTTGCGCGCGAAAATCCGAAAGACAGATTTAGATGACCGACTACAACGGCGCCGTTCCGGCGATCGCCAAGGCATTGGCGAAACGGGGCTATGTTACGCTGACCCCCGTCCAGAAATCCATGCTCGACCCGGCTCTCATCCATTCCGATGCGCTGGTTTCGGCGCAGACCGGTTCGGGCAAGACCGTTGCCTTCGGCCTGGCTATTGCTCCGACCCTGCTCGGCGACGCGGAGAAGTTCGGCCCGGCGCGGCAGCCATTGGCGCTCGTCATTGCCCCGACCCGCGAACTGGCGATGCAGGTCACGCGCGAGCTGGAATGGCTTTACGAGATGACCGGCGCGGTCATCACCAGCTGCGTCGGCGGCATGGACATCCGCAGCGAACGGCGCGCGCTCGAGCGCGGCGCCCATATCGTCGTCGGTACGCCCGGCCGTCTCTGCGACCATATCCGCCGCAACGCGCTCGACATGTCGGAGCTCAAGGTCGCCGTGCTCGACGAGGCGGACGAGATGCTCGATCTCGGTTTCCGCGAGGACCTGGAATTCATCCTGGAATCGGCCCCCGCCGAGCGCCGCACCCTGATGTTCTCGGCAACAGTTCCGGCCGCCATCGCCAAGCTTGCCAAGAGCTACCAACGCGACGCGGTGCGCATCGCGACATCTGCCGAGGAAAGGCAGCATGTCGATATCGAATACCGCGCGCTCGCCGTCGCATCGGCTGACCGCGAAAATGCGATCATCAACGTGCTTCGTTATTATGAAGCGACCAATGCGATCGTGTTCTGCTCGACCCGCGCGGCCGTCAATCATCTGACGGCGCGGTTCAACAACCGCAATTTCGCCGTCGTCGCCTTGTCCGGCGAGTTGACGCAGAACGAGCGGACTCATGCGCTGCAGGCGATGCGCGATGGACGCGCCCGCGTCTGCATCGCGACCGACGTCGCCGCCCGCGGCATCGACCTGCCGGGTCTCGACCTGGTCATCCATGCCGACCTGCCGTCCAATCCGGAAACGCTGCTGCATCGCAGCGGCCGCACGGGCCGCGCCGGGCGCAAGGGCATCAGCGCCCTGATCGTACCGGTCAATGCCCGCCGCAAGGCCGAGCGCCTGCTTGGCGGTGCCGGCATTTCCGCAACCTGGGCCCGCCCGCCGTCGGCCGAAGAGGTGACGCGTCGCGACGACGAGCGTCTGCTGGCCGATCCGATCTTCACCGAAAAGCCGCGCGAGGAGGAGCAGGACCTCATCGCAAAGCTGGTCGAGAGCCATGGCGCAGAAAAGCTGGCAGCCGCGTTCGTCAGTCTCTACCGCACCAAATACTCGGCCCCGGAGGACCTGATCGAGATCTCCGTGCAGCAGGATACCCGCAAGCCGCGCGAGCGGACCGGCGGTGAGGGCGACTTCCCGATGACGCCGCGCCCGTCGCGCGACGAATTCGGCCCGGCCGTATGGTTCTCCCTGTCGGTCGGCCGCAAGCAGAATGCCGAGCCGCGTTGGCTGATCCCGATGCTCTGCCGCAACGGCAACGTCACCAAGCGCGAGATCGGCGCCATCAAGATGCAGCAGGACGAAACCTTCGTCGAGATCGCCGCCGATCACGCCGACGCCTTCATGCAGGCGATCGGCAAGGACAAGGCGCTGGAACGCGGCATCCGCGTCACCCGCCTGACCAGCGCCCCGGACCTCAGCCGTCCGGCCCCAGCCAAGCCCTATGTCAAGAAGTCCTACGACGACCGCCCGAAAGAGCCTCACGGCGATGACTGGTCGAGGGGCAAGCCGCGGAAGAATACGTCCAACGCGGCAGGCCCTGGCGGCCCCAAGGCAGCCGAGGCACGCGACGGAAAGCCCTTCAGCAAGGAAGCCAAGCCGTTCCGCAAGGACGCCCAGCCCTTCAAGAAAGACGACAAGCCTTTCAAGAAGAAGGACAAGCCGAAACTGGCCAACAGCAGCAATTTCGAGCGCCGGAAGTAGGCTGGATGCCACGCAATCCCTGTTTGGGGTGATGCTGCGTCACTGCCCGGATTGCTGGACATTCAGTGCTAGACGTTCAATGAAATCAGGGGCGGCCCGAAGCCGCCCCTTTGTCGTTTCAGAGGGTCTCTTCGAACAACGTCAGCAGGCGCTTGAAGTGGCGTTCGGAACCGTCCTTGTCGTAGACGCTGTGGTCCGGCACGGTCCAGCCATGCGCCATGCCGACATAGTTTTCGACCGCATGATCGACGCCGCCGATGCGAAAAGCTTCCGCGAAGCGGGCTGACTGTTCCGGCGGAAAACTGTTGTCGATGCCGGCGACGCCCACATAGACGCGTGCCTTGATCTCACCCGCCAGCCTGTGCGGGCTGTCTTCGGCGTCGCTTGCGAGATTGCCGCCATGGAAGCTCGCCGCCGCCTTGATGCGTTCCGGATAGTGGGCCGCGGCGGTGATCGCGCGGGCACCGCCCATGCAGTAACCGACCGTTCCGATCGCGCCGGTAACGCCTTCGGCCTCCAGCGCTTCGATGAAAGCGGCGCCGTCCTGCGCCGTCAGTGCCTGGGTGGCGGTCTGCATCATCGCCCTGATCCGGGTCTTCGAGGCTTCCTCGCTGAAGGCGGTCCGGGCGTTGAACGGACCATATTCGCCGGACCGGTAATAGAGGTCGGGAACGAGCACGGTGTAACCGGCATCGGCGATGCGCTGGCCCATCCAGTAGAGGGCCTCGCGGGGTCCGAAGGCATCCATGTAGAGGATGACGCCCCTGGTCGTCGCCGCGCCGTCTTTTGGCTTGATGACCGCGGCTTTGGCCACGCCGTCCCGGGTCTTGATTGCAATGTCGTGCTTCATGAAAAAATATCCCCAAGCTTTCTCGATCCGGCTGCCGGCGGGCTTATGTCGGGCGCTGCCGATACTTTTCAATAATCAATTCCATGACCTCCACCAATGACAGAATTGTGAGGCCAGCCTTCGCGATTGCGGCTGGACCGGCCTTTCGCGTTGCCGCATGTTTTCGCCGGGAATGAGCATGAACGCAGTTCTTTGGGATCAGCATGATGCTACGGGCTCTCGCACTCGGTCTTTCCGGCCTCCTCCTGTCGGCTTTCACAGCGCTCGCCCAGGACGGCCTGCCCATCAGCCAATGCCAGGCGATTGCCCAGAAGCTGCCCGGCGTCACCTTCGCAAGCTTCAGCCCCTCCGACCTGCAGCTCGTCCAGGCGAGGAGGAACCTGGCGCTGGCCGAGAGGGAAGAGGTGAAGATCACCTTTGTCGGTCATTCCACCTATTTCATAGAAACGCCCGAAGGGATCGGCATTGCCACCGACTATAGCGGCGCCTACCGACCGTCGCGGCTGCCTGACGTCGCGACCATGAACAAGGCCCATTCCACCCACTACACGCTCAGCCCCGATCCCGGGATCAAGCACGTTCTGCGCGGCTGGAGCGATGTCCCGGGCGAGAAGGCGCAGCATCGCGTCATGGTTGGGGATGTGTATGTCCGCAACGTCGTGTCGGATATCCGCAACTGGGGCGGCGGCATCGAGGAAAACGGCAATTCGATCTTCATCTTCGAGGTCGCTGGCCTCTGCATCGGCCATCTCGGCCATCTGCATTTCGAGCTGAATGAGGCGCAGTATACCGAGATCGGACGCCTCGACATCCTGATGGTGCCCGTTGATGGCGGCCTGACGATGGGGGCGGACAGCATGAGCCGGGTGGTTCAGAGGCTGCGTTCGTCGCTGATCCTGCCTATGCATCGCTGGGGGCCGCCGCTCGACAATTTCATCGCCATGTTCGACGCCAGGTTCGATATCGCCTACGCCAGGGAACCGACGATCCGGGTGTCGATGCGCAGCCTGCCGAAAAAGCCGACGATATTGGTGCCGCAGGGGCTGTGAACGCCCCCTGCGGCATGACCGTGACCTAGTGGAACTGCGGGAAGGCGAGGTGCTGCTTGACGCCGACGTCCGGCATCTTCTCGTCATGCAGGTTGGCCTTGGCGATTTCCCAGCCGAATTTCAGCGTGCTGTCGGTTGACGCCCAGATCTCTGCGTCGTCCACCCGGAAGGCGAGCAGCGTGAGAAGCGGATCTTCCTTGCCGTGCTCGAACCAGGCAGCCGTCACCGCACTCCAATATTCGTCAATCTTGGCGCGGTCGTTGCGGACTTCCAGCGTGCCGGACAGGCAGGCATGGTAGTCGTGGCTCTTGCCGATCACGACGAAATGCGCGCGGCTGCCGGCCTGGATGGCGCGCACCAGATCCGTGTCGGACTTGGTGAAGAACCAGATGGTGTTCGACTTCGGATCGGCATTCGGCGCCATCGGCTGGAAATGCATGTGCGAACCCTCGATGCCCAGCATGCCGGCATGGATATTGTTGATCTCGTCCCAGAGCTGGCGTTCGGGCGCTTCGCGGGCTTCGGTCAGGCTTGCCATGGATTATCTCCTTTGTTGTTCGTCTCGGTGAACAAACGGCAAGGCTTTGGCTTTGTTCCGGGCCTTGTCTCGGAGAGGCGGTATCGGGAAAAGCCTCGACTTAGCCAGGAAATGCCCTTGAACGGCTTCGGCTTCGAAATTATAAGGCGCCATTCCAGAACAAGTTAAAGTGTCAGGGGTGCCATGGCTGGCCATTCACAGTTCAAAAACATCATGCACCGCAAGGGCAAGCAGGATTCGATCCGGTCGAAGATGTTTTCCAAGCTTGCGCGCGAAATCACCGTCGCGGCCAAGACGGGTCTGCCTGATCCGACCATGAACGCGGCGTTGCGCTTGGCGATCCAGAACGCCAAGGCGCAGTCGATGCCCAAGGACAATATCGACAGGGCGATCAAGAAGGCCTCCGGTTCGGATGCGGAAAACTACGATTCCGTCCGTTACGAAGGTTACGGCCCGGGCGGCACCGCCGTCATCGTCGAGGCGCTGACCGACAACCGCAACCGCACCGCCTCCAACGTCCGCTCGATCTTCACCAAGGCCGGCGGCGTGCTCGGCGAAACCGGCTCGGTTTCCTTCTCCTTCGACCATGTGGGCGAAATCACCTACAAGGCGAGCGTCGGCGATGCGGACAAGGTGATGGAAGCGGCGATCGAGGCGGGTGCCGACGACGTGACCACCGACGAGGACGGCCACACGATCATCTGCGCTTTCGAAAGCCTCGGCGAAGTGTCGAAGGCGCTCGAAGCGACACTCGGCCAGGCCGAGACGGTCAAGGTGATCTGGCGGCCGCAGAACACGATCGAAGTGGATGAAGAAAAGGCTCAGTCGCTGCTGAAGCTCATCGACAACCTTGAAGACGACGACGACGTGCAGAGCGTCTATTCGAACTTCGAGGTTTCCGAAGAAGTCATGGCCAAGCTTTCGGCCTGATCCGTTCTCGACCTCACGGCTTTACCGGGCGGGCTGGCATGACCAGCCCGCCTTTGTTTCAGGCTCGAACTTTTTCCATCATCGGCAACGTCGCGAACAATTCGACCGATCGCAGCCGGGCGTCGACATCGTGGATCGGCATGGAGATGATCAGTTCGTCGGCGCCGGTTTCTCCCAGGAAATCCCTGAGCTTTGCCTCGACGGTCGCAACGGAGCCGACTGCTGCGTAACGCAGCGTGTGCTCGACGTTCATCTTTTCCATCGGCGTCCAGAAACCTTCCATGCTGTCGACTGGCTTGGGGAAGCGGGTGCGGACGTTCTTGCGCAGGTTGACGAACTGCTGCTGCGACGAGGTGAAGTGGCGCTGCGCCTCGGCATCCGTCTCGGCTGCAACGCCCATGACACCGACCATCATGTAGGGCTTGTCGAGTTCGAGCGACGGCTGGAAGCGGTCGCGGTAGATCGAGATCGCTTCCATCAGCATGTCGGGTGCGAAATGCGAGGCGAACGCATAGGGCAGGCCAAGCGCCGCGGCGAGGTGGGCGCTGTAGACGCTCGATCCGAGCAGCCAGATCGGCACATGCGAATCCATGCCCGGGGTGGCGAGCAGGCCCTGATCCTTTTCGGGCGTGCCGAGCAGGCGCTGTAGTTCCAGAATGTCGTGCGGAAAACTCTCGGCCCCGGCATCGAGATTGCGGCGCAGCGCGCTTGCGGTGCGCATGTCGGTTCCCGGCGCCCGGCCGAGACCGAGATCGACGCGCCCCGGCAGCAGCGCTTCCAGCGTGCCGAACTGTTCGGCGATGACGAGCGGCGAATGGTTGGGCAGCATGATGCCGCCGGAGCCGACGCGGATGGTCTTGGTGGCGGCACCCACATGGCCGATGACGATCGCGGTTGCGGCACTCGCAATGCCTGGCATACCATGGTGCTCGGCAAGCCAGACGCGTTTGTAGCCCTGCTCCTCGGCCTTGATCGCCAGACGGCGGGACTGGTCGAGCGCATCGCTCACGGAATAACCTTCACCGACGGGTGAAAGATCGAGAATGGAAAAGGGGATCATCGGCGCGTCCTGGAGGCGGAATAACTGACAGGGTGTTCCAGTTATTTAGGCAGCCTCGTCCAGGAATACGACCCCTGCGGCCGACAGAAAAAGAAGCGCCCGAAAACCGCGCGCAGCGGAGCCCCCATATCACGACTTGACCAGCCGCAGGTACGAACCGGGTTTCACCGGTTTGAGGCTCTCCGGTACCGTCACGCCTCCCGCATGGAGGATCGTGACGGGCGTGAAGCGCCCTGCATGATGATCGATCGCGCCGATATCACGGTTCATGCGGCCGAGCTTTGTCGTCAGCGCATCCAGCGCGCCGATCTGGTCGCGGCTCGCCCTGCCAAGCGTCGCCATCGTGGTTCTGACGGCTGCGGCCGCTTCGATCTCCTGGCTCGAGCTTGCCGCGAGTGCCGCGACGTGACCGTGCAAGGCATCCGCGTAGATCGTCATCGCATCCAGCTCTGCGCCCACCTTCTCGACAGACTTGCCTCCGAGTTCGGCCGCTTCGGCCGACCTTCGGGACAGGCCGGAGATTTCCTTTGCCGCCTCGGCGGCCCGCTCGGCAAGTCCGCGGATTTCCTCCGCCACGGTCTTGAAGTCGATCTCGGCCTCACCCGGATGGGCCGCTTCGAGGCCGGCATTGAGGGCGAGCATATTGGCCTGGAAGGCGATCTCCCGGATCGTAGCGGTGGCTGGCTCGATCCTGAGCGACGCCTGGCGGATGGCTTCCATCGCCGCCGTTGCGGCTTGTATTATCTCCTTGGGCGGGCGCATGTCGAGCCGGGCATTGTTGGCGATTTCGGCCGCGTGCCGGGCCTGCATCCTTCGCACGCTCAGCGTTTCGGCAAGCTTGCCGACATCCGCAGCTGTCTTGGCGATGGTTGCCGTCAGCCGGCCCCCGGCCTCGGCGGTTTTCGTCAGTTCGTCGCGAGCCTCGACGCAGTCCGTGTGAAGGCCGTGGGCGCAGCTGCCGATCATTCCGAGCACGTCTTCCAGGATCGTCAGGGCATGGTTGAAATCCGCACGCAGGCCCTCGTATCTCTCGGGGAACGGCATGTCGATCCGCACGGTCAGATCGCCGACCGCCAGGCGCCGCAGGCCGCCGTCCAGCGCCTCGACCACTGTCCTCAGCGCGCGTGCTTCCTCTCCGGCGGCCTCGAGATCGCGCAAGCGAGCTTGCGCCTCCTCCGCCTCCTGCCGCTCGCGCGCTTCTTCGTCCTTGACGAGCCGGGTGAGATGATTGCGGCAAAGCTGCTCCAGCGCCCTGTAGATCGAGCCGATTTCATCGGTGCGGGCCAGGTGTTCGCGCGGCACCGCGGTCCTGCCGGCGGCGACCTCCGAGACGGTTCCGGCGATGGTGCGCAACGGATTGATGAGGGCTCCGGCAAGGAAGATGGTGACGAGGGTCAGCGTTACCAGCGAAGCGGCGATGCATAGCATCTCGAAAGACGTCAGCTCGCCGGCGGCGTAAAAGAGGAGGCCCGCGAGAATCCCATTCTGCGCCAGCACAAGCCCGATCACCTTGACGGATAGGGAATGATGTCTGCCTGTCATGGCTGCCTCCTCACATTGCGTCCAAGCCGCGATTTGCAACGCGCGAGGCGCAGGGGCGTTGCCGACCGGCGACCCGAAAGGGGGCAAACCTTCCCGACATGGTTACCGGAGGGTAAACGGCCCTCCATTCGCGTTTTCGGTTTGTTCACATTCTCGTGGCACTGGTTGGGGCATCAGGATAGGGTATGGGCATGACAGGCACGATTCGCATCATCGGCATCGACCCGGGGCTCCGACGCACCGGCTGGGGCATTATCGAGACGCTCGGCAACAGCCTGAAATTCGTCGCGTCGGGCACCGTGACCTCCGACGGCGACATGGACCTCGCCTCCCGCCTCTGCCAGCTGCATGACGGGCTCGCGGAAGTGGTGCATGCCTACCAGCCGGACGAGGCGGCCGTCGAACAGACCTTCGTCAACAAGGACGCCGTCGCCACGCTGAAGCTCGGCCAGGCGAGAGGCGTCGTCATGCTGGTGCCGGCACGAGCCGGGCTGCCGGTTGCCGAATACGCGCCGAATGCGGTCAAGAAATCGGTGATCGGCGTCGGCCACGGCGAAAAGCAGCAGATCCACATGATGCTGAAGATCCTGATGCCGAAAGCGGAGTTCAAGGGCAATGACGCGGCGGACGCTCTGGCGATTGCCATCTGCCACGCCCACAATCGCGGCGGCCAGCGCATGCGCGCGGCACTCGCAGGCTAGTTTGTTCTTGACTTGTTCTGGGTTGGCCGATAAGTAATACCTCAGAGGTATTACCATGCGCGTGACGGAAAAAGGCCAGGTTACGATCCCCAAGGAAATCCGCGACCGGTTGAATATCGGGCCGGGTTCGGAGGTGGATTTTGTCGCGGACGACAAGGGAGCGAGGCTGGTCGTCGTCTCGACCGGCAAGATCGAATCTGCCGAAGATTTCGAAGCTTGGCTCAAAAGCCGATCCGGGATGTTCGACACGGACGGAATGACCACCGATGAATTCATGGAGTGGTTGAGAGGGCCGCGCGATGACCTCGGTCCTCGTTGATACGAACATCTTTATCGACGTCTTCGGACCGGAGACCTCATTCAAGGAATGGTCGTCGCGGATTATCCTGAACCTTAAACCGGACGTGCAGTTTATTTTGACGCCGATCGTCTGGGCGGAGCTCGCCAGCATGGCGCCGCGCGAGGAAGACTTGATGCTACTGTTGTCGCGCCTCAGTCTCGTGCGGGAGCCCGTGCCGTTTTCTGCCGCTTATCAGGCAGGCATGGCGCATGTGCAATATCGCAGGGCCGGCGGCCTTCGCGAGCGAACCCTGCCGGATTTCCTGATCGGCGCCCACGCGCTGGTCCGTTCCCATCGCCTCCTGACCCGTGATCCCGCCCGTTACCGCGCCTATTTCCCTTCGCTCGACATCATCTCCCCCGA
Organism: Neorhizobium vignae; assembly: GCF_000732195.1. GTDB lineage: Bacteria > Pseudomonadota > Alphaproteobacteria > Rhizobiales > Rhizobiaceae > Neorhizobium > Neorhizobium vignae. Next base: position 454,485 of record NZ_JNNU01000002.1, on the reverse strand, counting down.
AACCCATCCCTGACGGACATCTTTCATGATCGGCAAGCTCAAAGGCACTATCGACGAGATCGGCGACGACTATGTGCTCGTCGACGTTCACGGCGTCTGTTACGAGGTCTTCTGTTCGTCGCGGGTGCTGTCGAGGATGGGTTCGGTCGGCGAGGCGGTGGTGCTGTTCATCGAGACCTATGTGCGCGAGGACCAGTTCAAGCTCTTCGGCTTCCTGACGGCGCTGGAGCGGGAATGGTTCAACCTGCTGCAGAGCGTGCAGGGCGTCGGCGCCAAGGTGGCGCTTGCGGTGCTCTCGACCCTGACGCCCTCAGAGCTCGCCAACGCCATCGCCCTTCAGGACAAGACGACCGTCTCGCGTGCGCCCGGCGTCGGGCCGAAGGTCGCGGTGCGCATCGTCACCGAGCTCAAGAACAAGGCGCCCGCGTTTGCCGGCGAGGCATCGGGCAATATCGGCCTCAAGCAGGAACTCGGCGAGGGGGTGGCCGCGGCGCCGGTCGCCGATGCCGTCTCGGCGCTCACCAATCTCGGGTACTCGCGCGACCAGGCCGCGAACGCGGTTGCGGCGGCGCTCAAGAACGGCGGAGAGGGGGGCGACAGCGCCAAACTCATCCGGCTGGGGCTGAAGGAACTGGCGCGGTGATTTGCTGATCTGTCGGAAGTTTGATAAAATTTCCTTCGAATGGCAATTTGTCGGAACAGGTGATGTATGTGGTGGGAAGTTACGCTTTCGCCGAAGGGCCAGGTGACCATTCCGAAGGAGATGCGCGAAGCTCTCAACCTTCAGCCGGGAGACCGTATGATTTACTCACTGGTCAATGGAGAGGTCGTCATCACGCCTAAGAACGTCAACTTCAACGACCTCGCGGGGCTCCTTGGAAAACCGCCGAAAGGGCGGGCGACGCTCGATGAGATCGATGCCGCCGTGCTGGAAGCCGGCGGTGCGAATGCGGTCGATACGCAGGATGATAAAGAAGCGGATGCGGCCGCATGACCGTTTTTGGGCTCGACACGAATGTCGTTCTGCGGCTTTTCCTCGATGATGACCCATCGCAGCGGGCAGCAGCGCTCAAATTTGGGGAAGGCCTTGGAAGAGGTTATTCCGCTTTTATCACCCTGATTGGTCTGCTTGAGCTTGATTGGGCCCTCAGGTCACAATACGGATTCAGCAGGAAGCACGTGACACTTGCCATCGACAGGCTGCTTCACACGAGAGGGCTTATGGTCGAGAACCATACGCTTGTCGTAAAGGCGCTTCGACTTGTCGAGGCCAACAATGCAGACTTTGCCGATGCCGTCATCGCCTGCCGCTCGTTGGAGGAAGGCTGTGAATCGACAAAGACCTTCGATCAAAAGGCGGCACGCAAGGTGCCCGGAATGGAACTTCTCGCATGAGTGAACCCGCCCGCCTGATAACGCCGGAAAAGCGGGGCGAAGACCTGGATATGACGCTGCGCCCGCAGTCGCTGGACGAGTTCACCGGCCAGGCGGAGGCGCGCGCCAACCTGAAGGTGTTCATCGAAGCGGCGAAGAACCGCGGCGAGGCGCTGGACCACGTGCTGTTCGTCGGCCCGCCGGGGCTTGGCAAGACGACGCTGGCGCAGATCATGGCCAAGGAACTCGGCGTCAATTTCCGCTCGACCTCCGGCCCGGTCATCGCCAAGGCAGGCGATCTTGCGGCTCTGCTCACCAATCTCGAGGAGCGGGACGTGCTCTTCATCGACGAAATCCACCGGCTCAACCCGGCGGTGGAAGAAATTCTCTATCCGGCGATGGAGGATTTCCAGCTCGATCTGATCATCGGCGAAGGGCCGTCGGCGCGGTCGGTGAAGATCGATCTGTCGAAATTCACGCTGGTTGCCGCCACCACCCGGGCCGGCCTGCTCACCACACCGCTGCGCGACCGGTTCGGCATTCCCATCCGATTGTCCTTCTACACGGTCGATGAGCTGGAACTGATCGTCCGGCGCGGTGCACGGCTGATGAGCCTTCCGATGACCGACGCAGGCGCTCGCGAGATTGCCAGGCGCGCGCGCGGCACGCCGCGCATCGCCGGGCGGCTCTTGCGCCGGGTGCGCGATTTCGCCGAGGTGGCGAAGGCCGAGGCGGTGACGAAGGAGATCGCCGACGAGGCGCTGACCCGTCTTCTGGTCGACAATATGGGTCTCGACCAACTCGACAAACGCTACCTCAACATGATCGCCGTCAATTTCGGCGGGGGCCCGGTCGGCATCGAGACGATCGCCGCGGGCCTGTCCGAACCGCGCGATGCGATCGAGGACATCATCGAACCCTACATGATCCAGCAGGGTTTCATCCAGCGCACGCCCCGAGGCCGCGTTTTGACCGCAAACGCGTGGAAACATCTGGGAATGCAGCCGCCGAAGGATCTCGAGGCAGCACAGTTCCGGATGAATCTCGAGGATGAATGAGTGCTCACAAGGCGGACGTTGCTCAAGGCCTTTGCCGGAGGAGTTGCGACCCTGTTCGCTCTGGCCGCTTATCCTTTCGTGGAGGTGATGGCACGGCCGCGGCTGACGCAATATGCCGTCACGCCCAGGCGATGGACGCCGGGATTGAAGCTGCGCGTTGTCGTCCTTGCGGATATCCATGCCTGCGAGCCGAGGATGAGCCTTGACCGGATCGGGTCGATCTGTTCGGCGGCCAATGCGCTGAACGGGGATGTCATCCTGCTGCTCGGCGATTACGTGTCGGGAATGAACCTGCTGACCGAGCATATCCCGTCGGCGGATTGGTCGCGGGCGCTCTCGGTGCTGAACGCGCCCCTTGGCGTTCATGCGGTGCTCGGCAACCATGACCATTATGATGATTTGTTCTTCCAGAGAAATCCCCTCACTGAGAATATCGCGGCGGCTGCACTGAGGACCGTTGGAATACCGACCTACATCAACGAGGCCGTCAGGCTGGAGAAAGACGGGCAATCGTTCTGGCTGGCGGGCCTCGGCGACCAGATGGCTCCGCGTTCCGTCAAAGATTTCGAGCAGATAAGGACGAGGGGAATCGATGATCTTCCTCGAACGCTCGCGCAGATTGACGACGACTCGCCGGTGCTGCTCATGGCACATGAGCCGGACATATTTCCGCAGGTGAGCGAGAGGGTCAGTTTGACGCTTTCGGGTCATACACATGGCGGTCAGATCAATATTCTGGGTTGGCAGCCCGCCGCTGCATCGCAGGGCTCGCGGCGTTATCCGGCCGGACATTATCGTGAGGGGGAGCGTGATCTCATCGTGTCCCGGGGCCTCGGCTGTTCCATTCTGCCGGTGAGAGTGGGCTCGAGGCCGGAAATCGTCGTGATCGAACTGGGGTAGACCGCATGGGGCGCACTCGCATCCGCATCAAGACCAAGGGCAAGCGCATCTTCCAGATGCGGATCGCTGGGCTCGGGTTCCGTGATGGCCATGTGCTGGTGCATCGCGCCGTCGACGAAGCCTTCTGGACCTTTCCGGGCGGGAGGGCGGAGATCGGCGAGACATCGGAAGAGACGCTAAAACGCGAGATGGTCGAGGAAATCGGCGTCGAGGTGGCGGTCGGGCGGCTGCTCTGGTCGGTCGAGAATTTCTTCCACTACGAAGACCGTGACTGGCATGAGCTCGGTTATTATTATCTCATGGACATCCCCGAGACGTTTCCCTTTCATCCGACGGATATCGTCCACCGCGTCAAGGACGAGCACGATCTGGAATTCAAATGGGTGCCGGCGACGACCGCAGCGCTCAGGGCGCTCGACATCCCGCCCTACTTCATCGCCGAGGAGATCGAGAACCTGCCGGTCAGTCCGCGCCACCTCGTCTGGCGCGACGGCGACCTCGACTTGAAGTCTTAGATTCGATCTTTTTCCGCATTCGGCCGGACTTGAGAGGTCGCCATCGGCGCCCTTCGGCTGGCGCGTGCCGAAAACGCTTCCGCGCGCCGCCATTCCGGCGGGAACATCTGCCTGTTGCTTTCCGTTTCTCCCTCGAAAGGAGAATGCCATGCAGAAGATCGAGATCGGAAACGAGGTCGCGTGGACCTGGGGGCGATCCGAGGCCAACGGCAAGGTTGCCGAGAAATTCACCAGCGACGTAGAGCGCAAGATCAAGGGCAAGACGATCAAACGCAAAGCGGATGCCGATGAGCCCGCGTTCCTCATTCGCCAGGAAGACGGTGACCGCGTTCTCAAGAGCGAATCCGAACTGAGGAAGACCCATGGATAGCGAAATCCCCGATCATATCCCGCCCGCCGAAGTGGCGCAGGCCGCTGAAAAAGGGTTGAAGCTCCGCTCTCAATATCGCCGAGGCGGCACGATGGTGGGCGTGGCCAGAGCCCGGGATCTCAAGAACCGCAAGTCGATCTCGGAAAAGACGGTGCGGCGGATGGTGAGCTATTTTTCCCGTCACAAGGCGGACAAGCGCGCCGAGAACTTCGGCGACGATGACAATCCCTCGACCGGTTATATCGCCTGGCTGCTCTGGGGCGGCGACGCCGGCCAGAAATGGGCCGAGGAGCACAAGAAGGCGATCGAAAAGGCAAAGAACGAGGCGAAGATGCGTCGCTTTACGCAGTCGCATTGAAAGCGGCTGCAAGATCCGCGATCGTCTGCTGCAAGAGCGCCGCTCCGCCCGGCTGCCAGCCGAGCGCCCTCAGTTTGTTCGTCGACATGACGTTGACGGGGCCGTGATCGGCCGGCGGCGGCAGGTTGTGATGGGTGACCGGCAGGTGGCCGAGGATTTCGCGGGTATCCGTCAGAATGTCCGAGGCGTTGAACACCTGGCCGGCGATCTTGCCGGTCTCGGTTTCCAGCATGAGACGAACGGCGGCGGCGACATCGCGGCCGTGCGTCTCCGTTCCCGCACGCGACGGAACAGGCCGACCCGCCAGGTAATCCGAAAAGAGAGCGTCCCATTTGTTGGGGCGCAGATTGCCGTAAACGCCGGTGAGCCGCAGAGACGAGGTGGCAAAGCCGGGGGCCGAAAGCTCTGCCAGTGCTCCCTCGGCCCAGAGTTTGATCTCGCCGTAGAGCCCGTCCGGCTTCAAAGGCAGGTCTTCGTCAAGCACCGTTCCGGCGGGTTGCCCGTCATAGACGGCCCTGCTCGACAGGAAGACCGCCCGGCGGGTGCCGGCCTTCCTGGCGGTCTCGAACAGTTTGACGGTGCCATCGAGGTTCAGCCGCCGGAAGCGATCGGGATCATCGCCTTCGCCCCCGCGGTATTTTCCGGGCAAATGGTGGAAGGCCGCATGGACGAAGAAATAGGCATCGTCGAAAGCTTCGATCTGGTCGAGGTCGGGATCAAGCGAAAGGGAGGCGAACTCGACGGGTTTGGAAAAGAAGCCAGGCGCCGGCGGGCTGCGCCCTCCGACAATCACCTGGTATCCGGCATCGATAAGGCCTTCGACGATGTAGCGACCGACCAGGCCCGTCCCGCCCGATATCAGCACCTTCATGGCGTCTCTCCCGGCTTCGACAAGGTGGAGAGGGCGGGGATCTCGCGATCCTCGTAAAATGCATGCCAGAGGTCGATCAGTGGCCGCAGCCGCTCGGCCTTCGGATGGTCCTTCTCCCAAGGCTTCTCATACTGGTAATGCAGCACGCCGATGCTCTCCCAGTTCCAGAGATCCGGCATGTTGAACCAGACATATTGCAGCATGTTCATGAAAACCGATAGGCCGTGCCAATCCGGGAAGAAGCTCTCCAGAAACGTCTGGTCGGTGCGCCGCCAGAAGGCGTCCGGCCGGTCCAGCGCCGCGAGCATCCTGTCGAATGTCTCGTCGGAAGGTTTGGCGACGAAGACGCCGGAGTTCAGGCGATGGAAGTCGGAGAGGTTTTCGTAGACGTTCGGGGCGGCGGAAAATTCCGGGTAGGAAAACAGTTTGTCGATCGGCTTCAGCACCAGCGCGTCGGCGTCAATGAACACGCAAGTCTCGTATTCGGTGAGCTGCCAGAGCCGGAGCTTGCAGAAATTGTCGAGCGGTGTGTGGAAATCCGGCTTGCGGCCCTTGGTGAAGGGCGCGGTGCCGTGGAGGGTTTTTCGCTGATGCCGCTCGTTGAAGGCGTCGGAGAGGGGCAGGTGTTCCACCGCGATCAGGCGGCAGCCGAGGGCTTCGAGCGGGGCGAGGGCAGGGCGCTCAACGCCGCCGGTGTGGAGGACGACGATATCGGCCTCGGTCCCGGTGCGGCGGATGGAGCGCGCCAGCGCGGTTGCCCCCATGGCGTAGTCGGCGTTGGTGACGAGGGTGACGAACGCGTTGGTCATGGGGCGGGGTGCCTCACGACACAGACTTCAACCTCACACCCTCGGGATCATGCTCCACCTTCGCCGCAATATCCCTGGTCCAGGCGGAAACGGCCGGAACGCGTGATCTATCAACGCGATAGGCGTATTTCTTCGCGACGTCGACGATCTCGCCGAGCAGTCCCTCGCCGAGCGTTGTCGGTTCGAGACCGAGGCCGAGGAATTTTTCGTTCTTCACCACCAGCTCGTTTTCCGGCGCTTCCTTGCGGGGGTTGGGCAGCCAGGCGATCCTCGAACCGGTCATCTTCGAGATCATCTCGGCAAGGTCGCGCACCCGGTGGGTCTCGGTCATCTGGTTGAAGATCTCGACGCGGCTGCTGCGGGCGGGCGGGTTGTTCAGGGCGATCTCGATACAGCGGACCGAATCCTGGATGTGGATGAAGGCGCGGGTCTGGCCGCCTGTGCCGTGGACGGTGAGCGGATAACCGATGGCCGCCTGGATGAGAAAACGATTCAAGACCGTCCCGTAATCCCCGTCATAGTCGAATCTATTGATCAATTGCGGGTGGCGGCGGGTCTGTTCGGTATGGGTGCCCCAGACGATGCCCTGATGCAGGTCGGTGATCCGCAAGCCGTCGTTCTTCGCGTAGAACTGGAAGAGCTGCTGATCGAGGCACTTGGTCATGTGGTAGATCGAGCCTGGATTGCTCGGATAGAGAATTTCCTGGGAAACTGTGCGGCCGTCGGCCGTTTCGATGCCGACCGGGAGGTAGCCTTCCGGGATCGCCGCGCCGACCGTCGAATAGCCGTAGACGCCCATCGTGCCGAGATGCACGAGATGCGCGTCGAGATCGAGTTCCACCAGCGCGTTCAAGAGGTTATGGGTGGCGTTTACATTGTTGCTGACGGTGTAGTTCTTGTGCCGGTCGCTCTTCATCGAGTAGGGCGCGGCCCGCTGTTCGGCGAAGTGGATGATGGCGTCAGGGCGGTGCTTTGAAAGCCAGCCCTTCAGGAGCTCGTAGTCCCTGGCGAGATCGATCAGATGGAAATGGATGCGGCGGCCGGTTTCGGCATGCCAGATGCGGGTGCGTTCCTGGATGCTGTCCATCGGCGTCAGCGACTGGACGCCGAGCTCGGTATCGATCCAGCGGCGGGAGAGATTGTCGAGGATGTGGATTTCGTGACCGGCGTCGGACAGGTGAAGCGATGTCGGCCAGCCGACGAAACCGTCACCGCCCAGGACTGCAATCTTCATGGGTTACTCTCCGCTGGTTTTCGACTTATTTCCTGATAGGGAGGATATGTGACAGGACGTCAAAACTGGGGCGGCATTGCGCGCATATCCAGTGGAGTAGCGGAAATTTCCAAGGCAAGGCCATGAAGGAATACAATTTTTTGTTATCGGGCGAGTTGATGGAAGGCGGTCATCGGCTGGCCCAGCGCGTCTATTATGAAGACACGGATTTTTCCGGCCTCGTCTACCACGCCCGTTATCTGCATTTCCTGGAGCGCGGCCGTACCGACTATCTGCGGTGCCTCGGCTGCGAGCAGAGCGCGCTGCTTTCCGCCGACGAGGAGGGGCTGGTCTTCGTCGTCCACCGGATGGAGATCGACTTCAAGCAGCCGGCCCGCATGGACGACATCCTGATCATCCAGACGGTGACGGAAAAGGCGGGTGGCGCCAAGATGGTGCTCAGCCAGGAGATCCGTCGCGGCGACACGCTGCTGATCGCCGCGAAAGTGGTGATCGCCGTCATCAACAAGAACGGGCGTCCGCGCCGACTGCCGGAAAGCGTGGCGGAGAAGTTTCTCGGGCGCCCGGCCGAGCAGGTGGATCCGGTCTAGACGGGACCTATGGACCGCCGCAGGCATGCTGCGAATCGGCCATCGCCCAGCTCTGCCCGGTGCGAGCGTTGGTGACGAAATATTCGCGGCCCCGGTCGTCGCCCTGCGGGCAGCGTTTGGGAATGGAGATCAGGCACATGGTCACCTTGTCGCCGGGCTTGGAGGCGATCAGCCCATCCTCGCGGGCATAGGAAACCTGATAGCCCTCATTGGCGTATTCGATGCCGGTTCCGGCGTCGTAATCCTCGTCCTTGACGGAATCCTGGCCGACCCGCGGATGGACCGCGGTGACGTTGGTGACGGAGCATTGGCCGATCTTGGCGGGCAATGTCGGGGAGGGTTTGGCCCGGCCGCCCGCGATCGTGCTGGCGGTGATGTCTGCCGGGATGCTCTTAGGCCCGCCGAGCTCTCCCAGGACCGCAACATAGGTGCTCAGAACGCAGGATCGGTCGGAGCCGCAGGCTGACCGGTCGCTGGTGAAGTCGCGCATAACCTGGCGGGTCTCCGCGCTCTTCTCCTGTTTAGCCTTTTCCTCGACCCGCGGAAGCATCGTGTCGAGCGCTGAAAGCAGGGGATCGTTGCAGACGATCAGTTCATCAGGCGAGGGGACGCCCTTGCAGTCGAACGAGGCGGCATGGGCCGGCACCGCGATCAACATCGTCAAGGCTATCATCACTGCGCGCCACATGGTGTGCCCCCGGGAATCCGATTCTCACAGTGTCATAACCCGTGAATGAGAAAAAACTAAGTTGGAAGTTGCCGGCTTTCCTTGTTCCAACTTCAAGTGATCTGGGAACTCGCGATTGCAAGACCTGTCTAAACCTTTCGTTAACGATAATGGTGTCTTACTGAGACATGAGGAATTTGTGCAACGCACGCCTTCCTTTGACCAAAATTGAAAGCGAGAAGCCAAGCTTGAAGCTCAGGGTATCTTGGGGTTAGGGCTAAGCGCTTCCGGCGATCAAAGACATACTCGCGAGAGCGCGCTTTTGAACCGCCCGGTCCTCAAAGCCGGGCGTTTGGATTCGGGGATAGTAGATGGAACAGGTAGGTTTGGCGGCAGCGGCGAGCGAAGTGAGCCTCTGGTCGCTGTTCATGCAGGCCGGTCTGGTCGTCAAGCTGGTGATGATAGGTCTCATCGGCGCATCGATCTGGACCTGGGCGATCGTGATCGACAAATATATCAGCTTCGGCAAGGCCAAGCGCCAGTTCGACCAGTTCGAGCAGGTCTTCTGGTCCGGCCAGTCGCTGGAAGAACTTTACCGCACCCTGTCGGAACGGACGAACACCGGTCTTGCCGCGATTTTCGTCGCCGCCATGCGCGAGTGGAAGAAGAGTTTCGAGCGCGGCGCACGGTCGCCGATCGGCCTGCAGATGCGTATCGACCGGGCGATGGACGTCACCATGTCGCGTGAAGCGGAAACCTACGAGGCTCGCCTCGGTTCGCTGGCGACGATCGGCTCGGCCGGTCCGTTCATCGGTCTGTTCGGCACCGTCGTCGGCATCATGACCTCGTTCCAGGCGATCGCCGGGTCGAAGTCCACCAACCTCGCAGTCGTCGCACCGGGTATCGCCGAAGCGCTGCTCGCCACCGCGATCGGCCTCGTCGCCGCCATTCCCGCGGTCATCGCCTACAACAAGTTCACCGCCGACGCCGGCAAGCTCTCTGGCCGCATGGAAGGTTTCGCGGACGAATTCTCCGCCATCCTGTCGCGTCAGATCGACGAGAAGCTGCAGCCGCGCCAGGCGGCGCAGTAAAAGCCTCTCGGGCTCAAGGAGTAACGTCTCATGGGTATGTCGGCCGGAGGAGCAAAGTCATCGGGTGGCGGTCGTCGCAGGCGCGGCGGACGTCGCGGCGGTGCGATCAGCGAAATCAACGTGACGCCGCTTGTCGACGTCATGCTCGTGCTGCTCATCATCTTCATGGTGGCGGCACCGATGATGACCGTCGGCGTGCCGATCGACCTGCCGGAAACGCAGGCGAAGGCGATGAACGCCGACACCCAACCGATCACCGTCTCGGTCAATCCGAAGGGCGAAATCTACCTGCAGGAAACGCCGATCGGCCTCGACGAGATCGTGCCGAAGCTTCAGGCGATTGCCACCACAGGCTATAACGAACGTATCTATGTGCGCGGCGATACGACCGCGGCCTACGGCGTCGTCATGAAGGTCATGGCCCGCATTTCTTCTGCCGGGTACAAGAATATCGGCCTCGTGACCCTGCAGGAACAGGAGAAGTGATCGCGGCGCCATGAAGGTCAGTCTCGGCACATCGCTGGTCCTACACACGCTGGTACTCGGCTTGGCGCTCGTTTCGCTGAGCGCGCCCGCGACTTTCGACGTGGCCGAAGTCGACGCGCTTCCCGTCGACATCGTCTCCGTGGAATCGATCACCCAGACCCAGCAGGGTGACAAGAAGGCGCCTGCCAGCCAGAAGCCTTCGCCCAAGGAAACCAAGAACCAGAAGATCGTCGAGAACGCCCAGAACGCCGGCGAGAACGACGTCGACCTGAAGACGCCTCCGACGCCGACCACCAAGCCGCAGCCGACCGAAACCACGGCGGCTCCGAAGCCGGTGGAACGGCCGACGCCGACCCCGACGCCGGCACAGAACCAGGTCAAGGACATCGTCAAGGAGGAGACGGCTCCGAAGCCGACCGAGATGGCCGCCCTGCCGCAGCCCAAGCCGGAGATCACGCCTCCGAAGCCGGAACCTACTCCGCCGAAGCCCGAGCCTACGCCGCCAAAGCCGGAGGCCGCCAAGCCGACCCCCGCGCCGGTGCAGACCGAAAACGTGTCCGAAACGGGTGAACTGCCGCAAGCGGTTCCGACGCCTGTTTCGAAGCCGCAGCCGCCGAAGCCCGAACCGCCGAAGGAGCAGGCCAAGCCCGTTGAAAAGCCGGCCGAGACGAAGCCGGATACGGCCAAGGCAGCCGAGACGGCCAAGACCGACAACAAGGCGACCGCATCCGTCAAGCCGTCCGACAAGAAGGAAGGCAAGCAGCAGGAAACCGCCAAGTCATCGTCTTCCATGGCGAGCGATTTCAACGCCGACCAGATCGCCGCTATGCTCAATAAGCAAGAGGCCGCCGGCGGTGGCGCCAAGCGTTCGACGCAGGTCGCCAGCCGCGGCGATACCAAGACGATCGGCACCGGCCTCAGCTCCAGCGAGATCGACAACGTCAAGGGGCAGATCCAGGGCAACTGGTCGCTCGTCGGCGGGCTGACCGGCGTTTCCGAAGTGCGTGTGAAGATCCGCGTCCAGCTCGATCAGTCCGGCAATATCGTCGGCGAGCCGGAGGTGACGGCGACCGGTGGACCGGAAGGAACCCGGCGTGCGGTCGAGGGCAGCACGCGCCGCGCCCTTCTGAAATCCGCGCCGCTCAAGAATTTGCCCGCCGCAAAATATGAAGGCGAAAAAGGTTGGAACGTTTTGGTGCTGAACTTCGATCCGTCGGAGTTCGCATTGTGAGCCGGCAGGTATGGAACCGATGCAGAAACAGATGACGCGGAACCTGCCCCGAAACTCTCGTGTTAAGCTGAAAGGCTTGTGTAAATGATCAAGAGCTCTTTTTTCCGCGCCGTGATGGTGGCCGCGGGGATGTTGACGGCCTTCATGGCCGCCACCCCGGCCAACGCTGTTGTCGAGATCAACATCAACAAGGGTAATGTTCAGCCGCTGCCGATCGCGGTGACGGATTTCCTGTCGAACAACGAGCTCGGTGCCCAGATTTCCCAGGTGATCGCCGCGGACCTGCAACGCTCCGGGCTTTTCGCGCCGATCAACAAAAGCGCGTTCATCGAAAAGATCGCCGACCCCAACAAGGCACCGCGCTTCGAAGACTGGAAGGTCATCAATGCGCAGGCGCTGGTGACAGGCCGTATCACCCGCGAAGGCGACGGGCGCCTGCGTGCCGAGTTCCGCCTTTGGGATACGTTTGCCGGCAGCCAGATGACCGGCCAGCAGTTCTTTACCCAGCCGGAAAACTGGCGCCGCGTCGCGCATATCATCGCCGATGCGATCTATAAGCAGATCACCGGCGAGAACGGCTATTTCGATACTCGCGTCGTGTTCGTTTCCGAAAGCGGGCCGAAGACCGCCCGCCAGCGCCAGCTGGCGATCATGGACCAGGACGGCTTCAACGTCCGCATGCTCACCAACACCAAGGATATCGTGCTGACGCCGCGCTTCTCGCCGAGCCGGCAGGAAGTCACCTACATGTCGTTTGAGGGCAACCAGCCGCGGGTCTACCTGCTGCAGCTGGAGACCGGACAGCGCGAGGTAGTCGGCAATTTCCCGGGCATGACGTTTTCGCCGCGGTTCTCTCCGGATGGCCAGAAAGTCATCATGAGCCTGCAGCAGGAAGGCAATTCCAACATCTATACGATGGACCTGCGGTCGCGCACCACGACGCGGCTCACCTCCACGGCTGCGATCGACACCTCGCCGTCCTATGCACCGGATGGCGGCCGCATCGCGTTCGAAAGCGACCGCGGCGGACGGCCGCAGATCTACGTGATGAATGCCGATGGTTCGGGCCAGACCCGCATCTCCTTCGGCGACGGCTCCTATTCGACGCCGGTCTGGTCGCCGCGCGGCGATCTGATCGCCTTCACCAAGCAGTCGGGCGGCAAGTTCTCGATCGGCGTCATGAAGCCGGACGGTTCAGGCGAACGCATCCTGACCAGCGGCTTCCACAACGAGGGCCCGACCTGGGCGCCGAACGGCCGCGTGCTGATGTTCTTCCGCCAGAATGCCGGCGCCGGCGGTCCTCAGCTCTATTCCATCGACCTGACCGGCTACAACGAACTCCAGGTCAAGACGCCGTCCTACGGTTCGGACCCGGCCTGGTCGCCGCTGCTTGAATAGGTAATTGAGGCAAAAGAGGCGTATTTGCGCCTCTTTCCCGCCCCAATCTGCTGAAAATGAACGAAAATGGTCATCGGGAATATTTTGTTAACCATAAGAATTTGATCATGGTTAACCGAACCCGGTTAGAATCTGGAAACTCTGAAATACTGATCAAGGAGAGACCGGCCATGAGCCGCATCGATACTTCGGCGATGAGCCGCATGCAGATCCTCGCCCGCAATCCTGCCGTCATCGCGCTGACGCTGGCACTTGCGCTCGCCGGCTGCGCCAACAAGAAGAACCTGCCGAACAATGCGGGTGAGCTCGGCCTCAACGGCGCCGGCGCCGCAACCCCCGGCTCGACCCAGGACTTCACCGTCAATGTCGGCGACCGCATCTTCTTCGACACCGATAGCACCTCGATCCGCGCCGACGCCCAGCAGACGCTCGACCGTCAGGCCCAGTGGCTGGCCCGCTATCCGAACTACGCGATCACCGTCGAAGGTCATGCCGACGAACGCGGCACGCGCGAATACAATCTGGCGCTCGGCGCCCGCCGCGCTGCCGCCACGAAGGAATATCTCGCTTCGCGCGGCGTTCCGGCGAATCGCATGAAGACCATCTCCTACGGCAAGGAGCGCCCGGTTGCCGTCTGCGACGACATTTCCTGCTGGTCGCAGAACCGCCGTGCCGTCACCGTTCTCGGCGGCGCCGGTATGTGATCCGCGCCACAGGCGGATAATAAAAGGCGGTCTTCGGGCCGCCTTTTTGTTTTTTCCATAGTTTGGCCCTGTTTTCCGGGATTTTTGACGGGGAGCTCGGTTGCTTTTTGCCGGCAGTTGGAAAAATCTCCTCTCGCGCCAATCCGGCGCAGACTAAAGAGCAGGACGGACAAAGATGAAGAAACTTGTCTTGGCAGCAATGCTGGGGCTGATGGCGACGAGCGCCCCGGCCGGGGCTTTGTCGCTGCCGAAACTCTTCCAGGGCAGCAATCAGCCTGCTGCAGAACAGCCGCGGGAAACCACTCAGCCCCCGGTCATTCTGGCGCAGAGCAATGAGGCCGTCCGTATCCAGCAGCTCCAGGAAGAGGTCCGCCAGTTGAACGGCCGGATCGAGGAAATGAGTTTTCAGCTGCTGCAGATGCAGGAGCAGCTGCGCAAGACGCAGGAAGACAACGAATTCCGCTTCCAGGACCTGGAAAAGAAGAAGCGCACCGAAGTGGACGACGCGGCCGGGAAACCGGCCGTGGCGTCCAACCGCGCTCCCTCCGCCCAGCCCCCGTTGCCGCAAACGACTGCTCCCGCCCAATCCTCCGACGATGTCGCACGGATCATCGAATCGCCGTCCGGTCAGGGCGTTGGCGGAGCAACCGCACCTGGCCGAGCGCCGCCTCCGACGACGCTCGGTTCGATGGATCTCGACCAGAACGGCAATCCGCGCGGCGCCAGCCGCAACGACCGTGCCAACAATGCCGCCGGGCTTCCGGGCGTCGAGACCGGCTCGCAGACGACAGGCAGGACGCCGGCACCGACGGGCAGAACCGATCCGCAGCAGACCGCGTCGCTCGGCAGCGAGAACGATGCCTATCAGACCGCCTACAACCATGTTCTGGCCGGCGACTACCCGCTCGCCGAGAAGGAATTCAACGGTTATCTGGCCGCCTATCCGAAGGGCGCCAAGGTGGCGGATGCGAGCTTCTGGCTCGGCGAATCGCAGTATTCCCAGGGAAAATACAACGACGCCGCCAAGACCTTCCTCAACGCGCACCAGACCTACGGCAAGTCGCCCAAGGCGCCGGAAATGCTGCTGAAGCTCGGCATGTCGCTTGCCGCACTCGACAATACCGACACGGCCTGCGCAACCCTCAAGGAAGTCACCCGGCGTTATCCGAGCGCGCCCAAGGCCGTGCTCGCCAAGGTGGGCAGCGAACAGAAGCGCCTGGCCTGCTGATCCTCCCGTGACCGCGGGACCGAAGATCCTGTCCCCCGAACAGGCGGCCGAACGGCTGATCGCCGATCTCTCCAGACCAGCGCGCCTTCTCGTCGCGATTTCCGGTGGCAGCGATTCCTGCGGGCTTCTGGTCGCCCTTTCGAAATCCAATCTCCCCGGCTCCGGCCTGTTGCTTCTCGCGTCGACGATCGATCATGGGCTGAGACCCGGATCGGCGGACGAGGCACATGCCGTGGCAGCCCTTTGCGGCCGGCTGGGTATTCCGCATTTCATCCGCCGCTGGGAGGGCGAGAAGCCGCGAACCGGCATTTCCGCGGCGGCCCGCGAGGCGCGCTACCGGCTGCTGCTCGAAGTTGCCGACGAGGTCGATGCGACGGCGATCGTTACCGGCCACACGCTCGACGACCAGGCCGAAACGATTGCCATGCGTGCCGCCCGCGGCGAAGGCGATGAAAATTCCGGGCTCGCCGGCATGGCCAGGGCGGTGCTCCTCGATCGCCGCCGCTGGCTGCTGCGACCGTTTCTTGAGACGCGTCGGTCCGATATCCGTGACTTCCTGACCAGGGAAGGGCAGGGCTGGATCGACGATCCCAGCAATCTCGATCCGCATTACGAACGGGTGCGGGTACGCGGACGGCTGACGCGGGAGGATCGGTTTGACGCAGCAGCCCAGGCCATCGCCGCCGCGCGGCGCACGGCGCTTTCCGACGAGGCGGCGCGGCTTGTGCGGGAGCATGTGACGATCCGCCAAGGCGTGCTGGCGCATCTTGCCCCAGTGGGCCTACAGGGGGACGAGGCCGTGCGGCGCCATGCGCTCTCCTTGCTCGCAGCGGTGCTCGGGGGGAGGGAGCATGCGCTCGGCAGCGACAGCATGAACCGGATCATGGCCTTTCTCGACGGTGGCCAGCCGGGCCGCCTGACGGCCGGCCGGGTGATCTTCGACCGCCGCCGCGACGGGCTTTATCTCGTCCGCGAGAACCGCGGCATACTGCCGCTGCACGTTTCTCCCGGCGATACGGCAATCTGGGACGGTCGCTACCGGATCACCAACCGGGATTCTGCCGACATCGTCGTCGGCCCGACCCCGCCGGATCGCGACGAAGCATCGGCGCTGTTTCCCGACGTGCCGCCCGCAATCGCCATGCGCGCCGTCGCTGCGATGCCTTTCATCGAATCCAATGCCCTCCTTTCGACGGAGGATCGCAAAAACAAAGGAGTGGCCGAACGAAGTATCGTCCAGCCTCTCCTTGCGCCTTTCGACCGTTTTTTGCCGCAGTTCGAGCTTACCCTTGGCATTCAGTTCGCGGTTTTGCTCGGATGCGACGTTTTCCCCCGGCTACCAGTTAAGGATTCCTCGCGGAAAAGGTAGGCGGCGACACCGGTTCGCCTTGGCAAGGACTTGCCGCAACCCTATGTTATGCGGCAAGCAAGGCGGCCGCCAAGAAGCTGGCCGTCGCAGTCCGGGGAGTTCAATGAACCCAAACTTTCGTAATATCGCCCTCTGGGTCATCATAGCCCTCCTGCTGGTCGCATTGTTCAGCATGTTCCAGACGGCACCGTCGCAGACCACCTCGCGTGAGGTCCCCTATTCGCAGTTCCTGCGGGATGTGGATTCGGGACGAGTGCGGGATGTCGTCGTCACGGGCAACCGGGTGCTCGGCACCTACAATGAAAACGGCTCGGGGTTTCAGACCTATTCGCCCGTCATCGACGATTCGTTGATGGATCGGCTGCAGGCGAAAAACGTCACCATCGTCGCGCGCCCGGAAACGGACGGATCCTCGGGTTTCCTCAGCTATCTCGGCACGTTGCTGCCGATGCTGCTCATCCTTGGCGTCTGGCTGTTCTTCATGCGGCAGATGCAGGGCGGTTCGCGCGGCGCGATGGGCTTCGGCAAGTCCAAGGCCAAGCTTCTCACCGAAGCGCATGGTCGCGTGACGTTTGAAGATGTTGCTGGCGTCGATGAAGCCAAGCAGGATCTCGAAGAAATCGTCGAATTCCTCCGCGACCCGCAGAAGTTCCAGCGTCTCGGCGGCCGTATTCCGCGCGGCGTGCTGCTTGTCGGTCCTCCGGGCACCGGTAAGACGCTGCTCGCCCGTGCGATCGCCGGCGAAGCCAACGTTCCCTTCTTCACCATTTCCGGTTCCGACTTCGTCGAAATGTTCGTCGGCGTCGGTGCAAGCCGCGTGCGCGACATGTTCGAGCAGGCGAAGAAGAATGCGCCCTGCATCATCTTCATCGACGAAATCGACGCGGTCGGCCGTCATCGTGGCGCCGGTCTCGGCGGTGGTAACGACGAACGCGAACAGACCCTCAACCAGCTCCTCGTCGAGATGGACGGTTTCGAAGCCAATGAAGGCATCATCCTGATCGCCGCGACCAACCGTCCCGACGTTCTCGACCCGGCGCTGCTGCGTCCAGGCCGTTTCGACCGTCAGGTCGTCGTGCCGAACCCGGATATCGTCGGCCGCGAGCGCATCCTCAAGGTACACGCCCGCAACGTGCCGCTGGCTCCGAATGTCGACCTCAAGGTCCTGGCCCGTGGTACGCCCGGCTTCTCCGGGGCGGACCTCATGAACCTCGTCAACGAAGCCGCCCTGATGGCCGCGCGCCGCAACAAGCGCATGGTTACCATGAGCGAGTTCGAAGATGCCAAGGACAAGATCATGATGGGCGCCGAGCGTCGCTCGTCGGCCATGACCGAAGCGGAAAAGAAGCTCACCGCCTATCACGAAGCCGGCCACGCCACGACCGCGATCAACGTGCCTGTCGCCGATCCACTGCATAAGGCGACCATCATTCCGCGCGGCCGCGCGCTTGGCATGGTCATGCAGTTGCCGGAAGGCGACCGCTATTCGATGAGCTACAAGTGGATGGTCTCGCGTCTGGTCATCATGATGGGCGGCCGCGTCGCCGAGGAGTTGACCTTCGGCAAGGAAAACATCACCTCCGGCGCATCCTCGGACATCGAGCAGGCGACCAAGCTTGCACGCGCGATGGTCACCCAGTGGGGCTTTTCCGACATGCTCGGCCAGGTCGCCTATGGCGAGAACCAGCAGGAAGTCTTCCTCGGTCATTCCGTCTCGCAATCGAAGAACGTCTCGGAATCGACTGCCCAGAAGATCGACACCGAGGTTCGCCGTCTGATCGACGAAGCCTATACCGAGGCGCGCCGCATTCTTACCGAGAAGCACGACGACTTCGTCGCGATTGCCGAAGGCCTGCTCGAATACGAGACGCTTTCGGGCGAGGAGATCAAGGCGCTGATCAAGGGCCAGAAGCCTTCGCGCGATCTCGGCGACGATGCACCTCCGACCCGCGGTTCGGCTGTTCCCTCGGCTGGCTCCAAGAAGGACGAATCGAAGGGCGGGGAGCCGGAAAGCGGTCTGGAACCGCAGCCGCACTGATCCTTAGCCGACTGAATCCAAAAGCCGCCGTGGAGCAATCCACGGCGGCTTTTGCTTGGAAGGTTTTGTTATAAGTAACGGGATATAATCGATTTTGATGCTAATTTATGTGCTTGTGCCGCTAAACTGTGGCATGAGCCAAGCTTCAGGCCGGTTTTACCGTCTAACATACTGCGGGTTCGATCCCTGCAAGGACCGCGACGTTCAGGCGCGATGACGAAGGAGCTTATATGACACGCCGCTATTTTGGCACTGATGGCATTCGCGGAAAGTCCAACATCCATCCGATGACGCCGGATCTTGCGATGCGCGTCGGCATCGCCGTCGGCACGATCTTCCGCAACGGCAATCATCGCCACCGGGTGGTGATCGGCAAGGATACGCGCCTCTCCGGCTATATGCTGGAAAACGCCATGGTGGCGGGTTTCACCGCTGCCGGCCTCGACGTCTTCCTGCTCGGGCCGATCCCGACGCCGGCTGTCGCCATGCTCACCCGCTCGCTGCGCGCCGATGTCGGCGTGATGATCTCCGCCTCGCATAATCCTTACGAAGATAACGGCATCAAGCTGTTCGGTCCCGATGGCTACAAGCTCTCCGACGAGCTGGAAATGCGCATCGAGGACCTGCTCGACAGCGACCTGCACTCCCAGCTCGCCAAGTCCGGCGATATCGGCCGGGCGAAGCGCGTCGAGGGCGACATCTACCGCTATATCGAACATGTGAAGCGCACGCTGCCGCGCGACGTCACGCTGCATGGCCTGCGGGTTGCGATCGACTGCGCCAATGGTGCGGCCTACAAGGTGGCTCCGCTGGCGCTCTGGGAGCTCGGCGCCGAGGTTGTGACGATCGGCAACGAGCCGAACGGCACGAACATCAATCTCGACTGCGGCTCGACCAGCCCCGAAGCGCTGCAGAAGAAGGTGCATGAAGTGCGTGCCGATATCGGCATCGCCCTCGATGGCGATGCCGACCGCGTCATCATCGTCGACGAGCGCGGCGAGATCGTCGACGGAGACCAATTGATGGCCGTCATCGCCGAGAGCTGGGCCGAGGACCAGAAGCTGAAAGGCGGCGGCATCGTCGCGACCGTGATGTCCAATCTCGGCCTTGAACGTTTCCTCAACGGCAAGGGCCTGGACCTGGCGCGCACCAAGGTCGGCGACCGCTATGTGGTCGAGCATATGCGCACGCACGATTTCAACGTCGGCGGCGAACAGTCCGGCCATATCGTACTCTCCGATTTCGGCACGACCGGTGACGGCCTCGTCGCCGGCCTGCAGGTTCTGGCGCGGGCAAAGCGCCTTGGCCGGCCGGTCAGCGAGGTCTGCCGCCGTTTCGATCCCGTGCCGCAGCTTCTGAAGAATGTTCGTTTCCAGGGCGGCAAGCCGCTGGAGGATGTGATCGTGCGTCAGGCGATCGCCGAGGCGGAGGCCGAGCTTGCTGCCAGGGGCCGCCTGGTCATCCGCCCCTCCGGTACCGAACCGCTGATCCGGGTGATGGCGGAAGGCGACGACCGCGGACAGATCGAGCGCATCGTCGATGGATTGGTCGGCGTCATCGCCAACGTCCGCAACGCGGCCTGAAGACCCAATTCCAATGAAAAAGGCCACCCGCGGTTTTCGCGGGTGGCCTTTATTTTTACGCGGAAAATCGGGATGGCCCGATCGCCGTTCTTGCTGCCTCTAAAATTCTTCCCAATCCTGCTTCGCGGCAGCGGCGTTGCCCTGGAACGACTGCGCGACTTTGGCAACCATTCGGCGGGCCGGCGATGCCGCCGGGCGGCTGCTGCCGGATGCGGGTGCGGGCGAGCCCCGATGTGAAGCGGTTCCCGTTGCAGCGCCGCCGCCGATATGGAATTGCGACAGAAGCTGGAACAGGCCCTCCGCATCCCGGGCAAGACTGTGGGCCGCTGCGGTGGTTTCCTCGACCATGGCCGCGTTCTGCTGGGTTCCCTGATCCATTGTATTGACCGAGGTGTTGATCTCCTTGAGGCCGGTCGACTGTTCCTTCGAGGCCTCCACAATGGCTTCGACATTGCCGTTGACCTGCTGGACCTGGATGACGATCTCCTGCAGGGCCTTGCCGGTTTCCCCGACCAGCGCCACGCCGCTCTTCACGTGGTCGTTGGAGGTGTGGATCAGTTCCTTGATCTCTTTTGCCGCCTTGGCGGAACGCTGGGCGAGTTCCCGCACTTCCTGCGCCACAACCGCGAAGCCCTTGCCGGCTTCGCCGGCACGGGCAGCCTCGACGCCGGCGTTGAGTGCGAGCAGATTGGTCTGGAAAGCGATCTCGTCGATGACGCCGATGATGTTGCCGATCTCGACGGCGGACGAATCGATCTTGCCCATCGCCTCGACGGCATCACGGACGACCCGGCCGGAACGCTCGGCATTTTCCTTGGTCATGCGCACCAGGTTGCCGGCCTCCTGAGCACGGTGGCTCGAGTCGGAAACCGTCGTGGTGATCTCTTCCAGGGCCGCTGCGGTTTCCTCGACGGAGGCCGCCTGCTGTTCGGTGCGTTTGGCGAGGTCGTCGGAGGCCGAGCGGATTTCCTGGGCACCGGCGGCTATCGCGCTCGCATTCGCGGCAACCTTCTGCATCGCTTCGCGAAGTTTCGCCACCGCGGCGTTGTAGTCGGCCCTCAACTGGTCGAGCGAGGGAGTGAAGGGTGTGTTGATCTCCCGGGTCAGATCGCCGTCTGCCAGGGCCTGCAGAGCGTCGGCGAGCTGGCGGACCGCCTGGCTCGTCTGTTCTGCGAGCGCACTGCGCTCGGTGGCTTCCTGTTCCAGCCTGCGGCGTTCTCCAACGGTCCGCTTCGCCTCGGCGTCCGCCTCGCGCTCCGCCTTGGCGGATATGGCCTCCCGAAGGGCGGCCACGGCGCGGGCCAGCATGCCGATCTCGTCGCCGCGCGCCTCGATCGTCCGGTCGCCTTCGAGGTTGCCCGCAGCCATGGCTTTCAGCGACTGCTGCAGCTTGGAGAGCGGTCCGATGATCGAGCGGGCGGTCAAGAAGGCGGCAATGATCGAAAGCAGTGCGGCTATGCCGAGGGCGGCCAGCGCAATATTTCTAAAGCCGCTCGCCGCATTGCGGACATCGCCGCCGATCGTTTTGTTGAGCGCCTCCTGATAGTCGATGAATTTGTTGATGGCGCCAAGCCAGGAGACGAAGAGCGGGCGGGCGTGTTCCAGCAGGATCTTGCGGGCGGCATCGCCGTCGCCCTTTTCCTGCAGCGAAATGATCTGGCCGACCAGCGGGTTGGTCTTCGACTGAATGTCGGCGATCTCGGCCAGTATCGTCTTTTCGCGATCCGTTGCACCGGAGGGGGCGCTGACCATTTCCGCCATGCGTTTCTCGTTTTCCGCATAGGATGCCGCGAGCTTGGCAATAAGCGCTTCCGCTTCCTTGCGCTCGGCCTCGGACGTGACGAGGGTCACGTCGCGGATAGCGATCGCCCGGTCGTGCACGCTGCCGCGATAGTTGATGGCATAACGCTGCTTGACGCTGTTGACGTCGTTTACGGTTGCAAGGTTGTCGTCGATCATCTTGACTTCGACGGTGGAATAAAAAGTCAGGCCGATCATCAGGAGAAGCAAAAAGCCGAACCCGATAGCCAGTCGGAATGCTATGCCGAATGTTTTGACATTGCTCATGGACAGTTCTCTCTTTTGCGGCGCCTTTCGCCGCAGCTACACGCGGTCATCTTCTCCGGAAGAGCACTCGCGCAATCCCATCGCAGTAGTTCACCGACTGGAGTTGCTTGTTTGGCGCAAAAGATATTTGCGGATTGACTGTATCGGCAATCCAGGCGTCGAGTTCAGAATGCTCTCGGCGCTCACGTGTGCTCCCACCAGTCCTTCGGCACTATCGATTCCCCGGTATTTCCCCCTTCGGAATGTGCTAAAAATAACTATCTATAGTTTATAAATAATTAATTGTTTATCGAAGCTTAAATTACCATTTGCTAACTATTTTCTACTGAAGCAGGTGAGATCAATAGTTCCGCGCGGCGCCGTGGAGGGCCGATCTTTCCTTGTACGGAAAAGACCGGAATCCCCCGGATGCGATGCCTTCTGCAAGTCTCAGGCACGCCGTTACTTGTAGAATTGCCTGCGGTTTTAGGAAAACGCGCGGTAAACAAGCATGGTTAAGCGAGACTTAACCTTTGTCGAGCATCATCCACAGCGGATCAACCCGTTGGCTGCCCGCTTTGCATGCCATACGCGATACGAGCTTTGGAGATGAACCCATGAAAAAGTTGCTGGCCAGCGCTTTTGCGCTGACACTAACGGTGAGTGCCGCCAATTCCGCCGATCTTTACCAGCCGCAGCCGGAGCCTTATCAGGATGCGCCGGAAGTGACCGTTCAGGAGGCTACCGGCTGGTACCTTCGTGGCGACGTCGGCTATTCCTTCAAGAAGTCGCGCGGCACCGAATTCTACCAGGGTACCGGCACGCCCGGCGTGGCGCTTGCGGAATTCGGCCGGTCCGATCTCCGCGACGCCTTCACGCTCGGCGGCGGTGTCGGTTACCAGATCAACAGCTACCTGCGCACCGACGTTACCCTCGACTACATGTTCAACAGCAAGTTCCGCGGCTCCACGTCCGGTGGCGGCGCCGGCGGTGGTGCTTGCGCCGTCGCATGTACGTCGACCGACCTGGCCTCGATGCACGCCTATTCGCTCATGGCCAACGCCTATGTCGATCTCGGCACCTATGGCTACTTCACACCTTATGTCGGTGGCGGTATCGGCGGCACCTACGTCAAGTGGTCGAACCTGCGCAACACCTCCTGCGCCGACAGCGGCGCGGGTTGCGACCCGGAAGTCACGCATGGCGGCGAAAAGAGCTGGCGCTTCACCTACGCGCTCATGGCCGGCGCGTCGATCGACGTCACCTGCAACGTCAAGGCCGATGTCGGCTACCGTTTCCGCCATGTCACGGGCGGCGACATGTTCGGTTTCGCCTCGGGCGGCGGTCCGGGCAAGGACAAGGGTTTCTATTCGCATGAAGCCCGCGTCGGTGCCCGCTACATCTTCGGCGGCTGCGACACGCCGCCGGCCTACGAGCCCCCGCCGCAGCAGATCGTCTACAAGTAAGCTTGCCTCATCTCCAAGCGAAAGCCGCCTTCGGGCGGCTTTTTGCGTTTGCGGCGACAAAGCTGCGGCAAAAATTTGTCCGGGGGCGACATTCCCCGCTTGACTGTGAAGGCGCTCCGGCATAACCACAGCGGCGGGACACCCTTCCCCAACGAAGGGCCATCTATCTGGAAGGATAGCCATATGGCAAACGCCGCAAAGCCGGACCTGCGTCCAAACAACACCCATTTTTCTTCTGGCCCTTGCTCGAAGCGTCCCGGTTGGTCGCTCGAAGCGCTCTCCGATGCTCCGCTCGGTCGCTCGCACCGCGCCAAGGTCGGCAAGGCAAAGCTCAAGCAGGCCATCGACCTCACCCGTGAAATTCTGAACGTGCCGGCGGATTACCGCATCGGCATCGTGCCGGCTTCCGATACCGGTGCCGTCGAAATGGCGCTCTGGTCGCTGCTCGGCGAGCGCGGCGTCGACATGCTGTCCTGGGAAAGCTTTGGCGCCGGCTGGGTCACCGACGTCGTCAAGCAGCTGAAGCTCAAGGACGTCCGCAAGATCGAAGCCGGCTACGGCCTGCTTCCGGACCTTTCCACGGTCGATTTCGACCGTGACGTGGTCTTCACCTGGAACGGCACCACCTCGGGCGTCCGCGTTCCGAACGCCGACTTCATCCCGGCCGACCGCAAGGGCCTGACGATCTGCGACGCCACCTCGGCGGCTTTTGCGCAGGACATGGACTTTGCCAAGCTCGACGTCGTCACCTTCTCCTGGCAGAAGGTTCTGGGCGGCGAGGGCGGTCACGGCATGCTGATCCTCAGCCCGCGCGCCGTCGAGCGCCTGCAGACCTACGTCCCGGCCTGGCCGCTGCCGAAAATCTTCCGCCTCACCTCGGGCGGCAAGCTGATCGAAGGCATCTTCGTCGGCGAGACGATCAACACGCCGTCGATGCTCTGCGTCGAGGACTATATCGATGCGCTCAACTGGGCAAAGTCGGTCGGCAGCCTTGAAGGCCTGATCGCCCGCGCCGATGCCAATGCCAAGGTCATCCACGATTTCGTGGCCGCCAATGCCTGGATCGACAACCTTGCCGTCGATCCGGCAACGCGCTCCAACACCTCCGTCTGCCTCAAGATCGCCGACGCCGATGTTGCCGCGCTTGATACCGACGCGCAGGAAGCCTTTGCCAAGGGCATGGTGTCGATCCTCGAAAAGGAAGGCGTCGCGCTCGACATCGGTGCCTATCGCGATGCGCCGTCCGGCCTTCGCATCTGGGCGGGCGCCACGATCGAAGAAGCCGACATGAAGGCTCTGATGCCGTGGCTCACCTATGCTTTCGAAACGCAGAAGGCTGCGCTTTCCAAGGCCGCCGCTTAAAGCAAGTCGCGTAACGGCTCCGCTGACGAAGCGGAGCCCATTTTCTCATTCACGCAGAAACTTTTTCAGGAGGCCCACTGATGGCACCTCGCGTTCTCGTATCCGACGAATTGTCGGAAACCGCCGTCCAGATCTTTCGCGATCGCGGCGTCGAAGTCGATTTCCAGCCGAAGCTCGGCAAGGACAAGGAAAAGCTTGCCGAGATCATCGGCAACTATGACGGCCTTGCGATCCGTTCCGCCACCAAGGCTACCGAAAAGCTGATCGCGGCCGCGACCAACCTCAAGGTCATCGGTCGCGCCGGCATCGGCGTCGACAATGTCGATATCCCGGCTGCCTCGCGCCGCGGCATCATCGTCATGAACACCCCGTTCGGCAACTCGATCACCACGGCCGAACACGCCATTGCCCTGATGTTCGCCGTCGCCCGCCAGCTTCCGGCCGCCGACGCCTCGACCCAGGCCGGCAAGTGGGAAAAGTCGCGCTTCATGGGCGTCGAGATCACCGGCAAGATCCTCGGCGTCATCGGCGCCGGCAATATCGGCGGCATCGTCTGCAAGAAGGCGATCGGTATCGGCATGCACGTTCTCGCCTATGACCCCTTCCTGTCGGCCGAGCGCGCCGAAGAAATGGGCGTCACCAAGGTCGAGCTCGACGAGCTTCTGGCCCAGGCCGACTTCATCACCCTGCACGTCCCGATGACCGACAAGACCCGCGGCATCCTCGGCAAGGAAGCGCTCGCCAAGACCAAGCCCGGCGTTCGCATCATCAACTGCGCCCGTGGCGGCCTCGTCGATGAGGCAGCCCTTGCCGAAGCCATCAAGTCCGGCCACGTCGCCGGTGCCGGCTTCGACGTGTTCGAAGTCGAACCCGCTACCGAAAGCCCGCTCTTCGGTCTCGAAAACGTCGTCTGCACCCCGCATCTCGGCGCCTCGACCACGGAAGCGCAGGAGAATGTCGCACTTCAGGTCGCCGAGCAGATGTCGGACTACCTGATCAAGGGCGCGGTCTCGAACGCCATCAACATGCCGTCGATCACGGCGGAAGAAGCGCCGCGCCTGAAGCCTTTCATCCGGCTTGCCGACGTGCTCGGCGCCTTTGTCGGCCAGGTGACCGAGGATGCGATCAAGGAAATCGAGATCCTCTATGACGGCTCGACCGCCGGCATGAACACCAAGGCGCTGACGAGCGCGCTGCTCGCCGGCCTCATCCGCAGCCAGGTCTCCGACGTCAACATGGTTTCGGCGCCGATCATGATCAAGGAAAAGGGCATCATCCTGTCCGAAGCCAAGCGCGACAAGTCGGGCGTCTTCGACGGCTATATCAAGCTGACCGTCACCACCGACACGAGGACCCGCTCGGTTGCCGGCACGGTCTTCTCGGACGGCAAGCCGCGCTTCATCCAAATCAAGGGCATCAACCTCGATGCGGATGTCGGCACCAACATGGTCTATATCGCCAATACCGACGTTCCCGGCATGATCGGCTTCATCGGCACGACGCTCGGCAATGCCGGCGTCAACATCGCCAACTTCCATCTCGGCCGCGACCAGGAAGGCGGCGACGCGATCGCTCTTCTTTACGTCGATGGTCCGGTTCCGGCCGAGGTGCTGGCGAAACTGACCGCCCACCCGGCGATCCGCCAGGCCAAACCGCTGGCGTTCAACGTCGAGTAAGATCTCCTCCCAGGATATTCGGGAAAGCCCGGTGCATCGCGCGCCGGGCTTTTTTCGTTCTGCCGCGAGGCTGCGACCATCTGCGCCATAACATCCTCCATGGGTTGTATTTTTGGCGCTTGGCTCCCGTTTCAAACTCCGTTATCTACTTCGACGGGAAAAATGGAGGATGGGCCTAAAATTCGGATGGCCGCCTCTCTATATGAACAGGGAATACCGCGCTTGAGCGGTTTATGAGGAGAAAACGATGTTATCCAACCTTCGGCGTTTCAAGAACCTGTTCGCGATCCTGGCGATCGGAATGGCGGTTTCCTTGACCGCCGTGGACATGGCTGAGGCGCGCCGCGCCAGCGGTGGCTTCGGCAGCCGCGGCACGCGCACTTTCTCGGCCCCGGCGACCACCAACACCGCACCCACGGCGCCGACCGGCATCAACCGGACGATGACGCCCAATACGCAGCAGAACGCCACGACCCCGCAGAACGGCCTTGGCCAGCAGGCGGCACAGCCTCGCCGCGGCCTGTTCGGGGGCATGTTTGGCGGCCTGCTCGGCGGTCTCGCCCTTGGCGGCCTGATCGGCATGTTCATGGGCACGGGTTTTGGTGGCATGGCCGGTATGCTGGGCATGCTGCTGCAGATCGCGCTGATCGGTGGCCTCGCCATGCTGGCTTTTCGTTGGTTCGCGCGCCGTCAACAGACGGCCGGCGGCCCGGCGGGCGGGGTGAATACCGGCTTTGGCCAGCCGCGCAACGCCTATGAGGCGCCGAGCCAGAATACCTCGTCCTTCCAGATTCCGAAGATCGGGTCTCTGGGCGGTGGCGGTCAGGGCGGTTTCGGAGGCGGTTCCAATGCCGCGCCGCGCCAGGCCGGACCCCAGACGGACGAGATCGGCATCACCAACCGCGACCTCGACCAGTTCGAGAAGCTGTTGACCAGTGTCCAGTCTGCCTATGGCGATGAAGACTATGCAAAGCTCCGCAGCCTCACCACGCCGGAAGCGATGTCCTACCTGGCTGAGGAACTCGGCGAGAACGCCACCAACGGCGTCAAGAACGAGGTGAAGGACGTGAAACTGCTGCAGGGCGACCTTGCGGAAGCCTGGCGCGAAAACGGCCAGGACTATGCGACCGTCGCGATGCGCTATTCGAGCATCGACTACATGAAGGACCGCAAAACCGGCGCAGTCGCCGAAGGCGATCCGAACGCGGTGACCGAAACCGTCGAAGTCTGGACCTTCGTGCGCAAGCCCGCCAACGACTGGCAGCTTTCGGCGATCCAGGCGGCCGCTTAACTTCGAAGCAGCGCGACGGTCTTTTCGTCGCGCTCACCGTCAAAGAACTGTTCAAGGGCTCGCTCGAAAGGCGAGCCCTTTTCGCTGACTGCCTCGAACAGGGTCATCGAGCTCCTGAATTTCATGTCGTCGGGTGAGCCGAGGATCGCGTACGCCGAAAGGCCCGGATGGGAGAGCATCGCTTCGGTGCATTCGATGAGCCGGGACCCAAGCAGGGGATGTTCCAGATAGGCTGTCGCCTCGGCCCTCGAGCCGATCGCGAAGCGCTGGGACATGATCGAAAAGCCGAGCCCGGCGACCTGGGGGAAGACGTACCACATCCAGTGGGAGCGCTTTCTGCCATCGCGCAGCTCGCCGATGACGCGCCCATAGACCGGCGCTTGCGCGTCGACAAAGCGCATGAGGTCGAATTGCATTGTCTCTCCGTCCCTGATCGCCCTGTTGTCCCAAATCACCCCAGGTCAAGAAGACTCTCAAATCATGAAATTTTTGCGGCCGCTCTTTTCGATGCTGCATTGCACCCTAGCTGAGGGGGCATGGAACGCTTCATTCAGGAATTCCGCAATGATACGTCCTGGCTGCCGGACTGGCTCGTCAGCTGGGGCGTCATGGCCGTCGCATTTCTGATCGGCCTTGCGATCCAGCGCTTCGGATTTCGCTTTCTGACGCGGCTGGTGGAGAGCAGGGACCTGTTCTGGCGGTCGCTGGTATTGCGTACGCGGCGGCCGATGCGGCTGGCGATCCTCACCTGGACGCTGTCGCTCGGCGCGACCATCGCTCCGCTCAGTGCCGGGCAGGCGGAGGTGATCCGCCACCTGCTGCTGCTCGGCTTCATCGTCGTCGTCGGCTGGATGGTAAAGATCGCCCTGCATGTGTGGATGATCGTTTATCTGCGCCGCTTCAAGCTGGATGCGGAGGACAATCTGCTCGCCCGCACCCATGTCACCCAATCGCGGATCGCCGAACGGATCGCGAGCGTGGTGATCGTGGCGATCACCATCGCCGCGATGCTGATGACCTTTCCGGCGGTGCAGCAATACGGCGTCAGCCTGCTCGCCTCCGCCGGCGTGGCGGGTGTCGTGCTTGGCCTTGCGCTGCAGCCGGTGCTGAAGAACATTTTCGCGGGCATCCAGCTCGCCATCACCCAGCCGATCCGCATCGACGACGCGCTGATTGTCGAGGGCGAGTGGGGCAATGTCGAGGAGATCACCTCGACCTATGTGGTGGTGAAACTGTGGGACTGGCGGCGGATGATCCTGCCGCTCAGCTATTTCATCGAAAACCCGTTCCAGAACTGGACGCGCGATAGTTCTGAACTGATCGGCACGGTGATGATCTATCTCGACTATTCGGTTCCGGTGAATGCGGTCCGTCGCAAGGTCGAGGAGATTGCCGCAACGTCAAAGCTCTGGGACAAGCGGGTGGTGGCCGTGCAGGTGACGGATTTCAGGGAAAACGTCATGGAGATCCGCATCCTCGTCTCGGCCTCCAATGCTCCGCGAACGTTCGACCTGCGATGCGAGGTGCGCGAAAAGATCATCGACTTCATCCAGCGCGAATATCCGGCAAGCCTGCCGCGGGTGCGGGCGGAAGGTGCGGCCAGCAGCCTCAGGTCAGCTGCCGGCAAAGCCGTGCGGCATGGGGCGCTGCAGTCGTGAGGTCCTAAGTCCCAGGGGATACCGCAATCTCCGCTCAGCCACCTGCTATCCGGGTATAGCCGGCACTTCCCCACCAGTCCGATCAAACACTTACCCTCTTTCTCATCCCCGCCCGCCAAACCCATGCCTACAATTCCCGCGTCCCGTTTCGGCTACACCGGCCCGCATAACCGGCGAGATGGGACCGGTGATCTGGCGAACCGCCGTTATGCAAGCGGGTCGTCAGGGGCTGCGCAGAAAATGGTCCCCCTCTCGCCTCAAGGCGGGGCGTGCGTGTGTCGCACACAACCCGGTATGGCATCCGTGCTCATTTCCACGGAGTTAAATTCCATATCGCCGCAGAGGGACCGGAGTTGCGCGGAAAAACACACCGAACGGGACACGTCGCGTGTCACCTAACTAATTTCAATCGAGGCACACGACGTGTCCCGGCCGATCCTCGGGTTCGACCCGACAAAATGACCGAGATCGCCAAGGGCGTATTGGGTCCCTCGTCATCCTCGGGCTCGAGCCGAAGGCAAGGGAGGAGTCCGTGATAACCGCCAGATTGCCCGCCCTCCTTGCGTCCGGGATCAATCCTTTCTATATCCCACAACAATTGCCTCCGACGGCCGATCCCGCCGCAGGCCCTGAACATGTCGCCCTCCCATCATGGACCGGCGCTTGAGAGACCGAGAGAGTTACTCGTGAATACGCTGGATTTTGACAAGAGGCCGGAAGACACACGTGTTGTCGTTGCCATGTCGGGGGGAGTGGATTCCTCCGTCGTCGCAGGTCTGCTCAAACGCCAGGGTTATGACGTGCTCGGCATCACGCTGCAGCTCTAC
The DNA here is from genome assembly GCF_000732195.1 of Neorhizobium vignae. Classification (GTDB taxonomy): domain Bacteria; phylum Pseudomonadota; class Alphaproteobacteria; order Rhizobiales; family Rhizobiaceae; genus Neorhizobium; species Neorhizobium vignae. The sequence continues at coordinate 424,285 of NZ_JNNU01000002.1, read as the reverse complement.
GATCACGGCGCGGCCGTGCACCGCGCCGGCTCGTGCTGCGCCGGCCAGGACATCGACGATGCGCGGCGTGTTTCCGAAACGCTCGGCATTCCCCATTACGTCCTCGACTACGAAAAGCGGTTCCGGGAAACGGTGATCAATCCGTTCGCGGAAGCCTATGCGATGGGCGAAACGCCGATCCCCTGCGTTGCCTGCAACCAGACGGTCAAGTTCGCCGATCTTCTGGCGACCGCCAAGGATCTCGGCGCCGATGCGCTGGCGACCGGCCACTATATCCGCTCCTCCGCCAATCCGTCTCCGGGCAACCCGAACCGCCGCGCGCTGTTCCGCCCGATTGACAGCGATCGCGACCAGAGCTGGTTCCTGTTCGCAACGACCCAGGAGCAGATCGATTACCTGCGCTTCCCGCTCGGCGGGATGTCGAAGGCGCAGGTGCGTGAGCTTGCCGAGGAGATGGGCCTCGTGGTCGCCAAGAAGGCCGACAGCCAGGACATCTGTTTCGTGCCGCAGGGCAAATACGCCGACATCATCAACAAGGTGAAGCCGAACGCGGCGCTTGCCGGCGATATCGTGCATATGGACGGGCGCGTGCTCGGCCGCCACGAGGGTATCGTGCATTATACGATCGGTCAGCGCCGCGGCATCGGCATCGCCACCGGCGAGCCGCTCTACGTCGTTTATCTCGATGCCCGTTCACGCCGGGTGATCGTCGGGCCGAAGGAAGCGCTCGATACCCACCGCGTCTATCTGCGCGACGTCAACTGGATCGGCGACGGCGCGCTCGGTGAGGATGCGAAGGGCGGTTTTGCCTGTTTCGCCAAGGTGCGCTCGACGCGTCCGCCGACACCGGCCACCCTCCACTGCGATGATCACGGCGTCTATGTCGATCTGGCAATCGGCGAGGCGGGCGTGGCACCGGGCCAGGCCTGCGTGCTCTATTCGGCCGAAGGTGCGGATGCGCGCGTCTATGGCGGCGGTTTCATCGAGCGTTCGGAACGCGCAGCCGAGGCCGAAATCGCTCTGAAAGCCCTGCTTTCGACGCCGGTCGCGGCCTGAAGCCGGCACTTGCCGGTTGCGGTGAAATTGCCGCCGGTTTTTTGCCCAAACCCTGCTTGACACTTTGGTGACGGGGGACTTATAAGCCGCACGACCAAAGCGGAACCGGCCACGCCGGAACTTCCGCAATCCCTGTGGCGGGGTAGCTCAGTTGGTGAGAGCGCAGGATTCATAACCCTGAGGTCGGCAGTTCAATTCTGCCTCCCGCTACCATTAAACCTCCTTGCAATAACCTGAAACTGTCTTCCACGCGGAGAGAAGCCCGAGCCGTAATCCGTTCAGGTACCGGTTCGGCCGAGTTGCGGAGCAGTGCCCAATTTCAACAGAGCCATGAACAAACGGATGCCGCCCTCGAACTCCGGCCCGCTGCCGCGCGTATGCTTGATCCCATCCATCGCCGCGACAACCAGTGCTGCCAGTTCCGTGGGTTGGGTTTGCAGGGCGGTGAGGTCGATCTCCCGGTTTTCCTCGGCTTCGCTCAGTGCCTTGAACAGTAGGTCCAGCAGCCTTGTCCGTGCCTCCAGGGCGATGTCGGGCGCCAGTTCGCTGCTGGCGGCGAAAAGCTCGTCAGCATTGTGGCTACCCGCGAATGGCGCGATCAGTCCTTCCTGGAAGGTGCGTATGGCGGTCGTCATGCGGTCGAAGATGCCGCCGGGGCGGGCGAGCGCGGCCGTGACGTCGTTCATCGTCCTGGAATGCGCGCGCTTCGACCCGGCCCGAAACAGTTCTTCCTTGCTGTTGAAGCAGAGATAGAGCGAGGCCCGCGATATCTTTGCGGCCCGGGCAATATCGGCCATGGTCGTCTTTCGAAATCCGAAACGGACGAAAACGGGCAGGGCGGCATCGAGTATCAGGTCTGTCTTGGAATCGGTTTCGTTCATCTGGACATATTGACACTCGGCGTCTTATTGGTCAAAAGACGATTAGACAATTTTGATCCATTTGTCTATTCGAGGTGGCGCCCGAGTGATGGGGGGTCTTCCTGCCCCAGGTTTGGCCGGAGCGCCCTCTGCTGCCGCCACATCCTGTTTGTCCTGAAAACCGGAGACGCCCGTGACCCGCAGCCTTGCTACCGTAGAAGACCAAATCCGCCAGACCGAACGGGCCAGGCTCAGCGCCCTGGTCAGTGGCGACGTGGCAGCGGCACAAGCCCATCACGCGGGGGATTTCCAGCTGATCACGCCGATCGGCGCGGTTCTGTCGCGGGACCAATATCTCGGCGCGATCGCATCCGGACACATCAAATATCTCAGCTGGGAACCGGAGGAAATCGCCGTCCGTCTTTACGGCCCTGCAGCCGTCATCCGCTACCGGGCCCGGTTGGCCGTTGTTTTCGGCGGGCATCATGTGCCCCCCAACGGCTATTGGCATACCGACAGCTACGAGTATCGCGAGGGCCGCTGGCTTGCCGTGTGGTCGCAGGCTACTGCCATCACTCACGGCAGTCCCGAATAACGCGCACAGCCAGCGGCAACGAGGTTGACGGGTGAAGCGCGGCTTCGTCTTGTTTGTCAGTTGAGCGGAGCAACGGTCGTCTCCGGAACGCCATACCCCGACTTTTCGAGCAGCATCCGCTTTCGCCATGCATTGGGAGCAATTCCGTAAAGACGGCGGAAGCTGTTGGTTAGATGCGCCTGGTCGGTCATGCCGCATTCCAGGGCGATCCGGCAGAGAGGTTCAGCTGTGTCGGCCATCATCCGGCAGGCCATTTCCATGCGCCTGCGGGTGACGTATTTGTGCGGCGTCTCGCCAAGGCTTGCCTTGAAGGCCCGCTGGAAATGGCCGCTGCTCAGGTTGCAGAGGCCGGCCAAAGCCTCGACGCGAATTGTCGAGCGGAGATACAAGTCCACATAGGCCTGCACATTGCGCATTTGCCACGGGGCCAGGCCGCCAACGGCGATTTGACGGAGGTTGGGCTCCGGTGCCGACTGGTCTGGATCTCGCGATACCTCTCCGGCGACAAGTCCTTCGAGGTCGATCTCCGACGCCCGATATCTTGAAACATCAGTGCGCTTTGCCGAAGGGTCGGGGGGCGGTGTCTGCGCGGACTTTGGGATCTGCATCCTAAGTCTCCTCCATCTCAATGTGCTTCTTCGATGATCGGAGTCTAACGCCGAGGCAGGCGGTGAGACTATTGCACAAGGGGACTGTTGCCCCTATCCAAAGGTATGACCGAGACCCACTGAAATTGTCTTGCCACCTTCGGAAGCCTGCGTTTCGGGTCCGCGCCCACATCAAAAAGCTTCGGAACGATGCTTCCGGAGCCGTTGCTTTTTCTTTGGGCAATGGGGAGCTGCGGTCGGCGAGGCCGAGACCTGGATGAGGGCGGCGGCCGGCCGCTGTTGCGCTTCAACCGCGCAAAAGCGGCAGCAGTTGGTCGCCCTGCCGCTTGATCTCCTGGAGATAAGGCGTGTCGGAGAGCACGAAATGGGTGATGCCGAGATCTTCGTATCTGCGCAGCGAACGGGCGACGTCTTCGGCTGAGCCGACGAGCCAGGTGGTGCCGGCGCCGCCGCCGCCGAATTTTCCGGGCGCCGTGTAAAGGTTGTCGTCGAGGACGTCGCCCCGCTCGTGCAGTTCGAGCAGCCGACGCTGGCCGACGGCGACCGGCTTTCCATGGTCGTTCCAGTTGCCGGCCTTGCCTTTGGCCATCTCGGCGACCTTGGCCTCGGCATCGGCCCAGGCCTGTTCCGTCGTGTCGCGGACGAGGGTGGTGATCCGCAGCCCGAATTGAAGCGGAGGAAGGTCACGGTCGAGTTGCCTGCTCAGTGTCTTCAACCGGTCGATCCGCTCCCGCACGCCGTCGAGCGGTTCGCCCCAGAAAAGCTGGATGTCGGCTTCCGTCGCGGCCACCCGTTCTGCGGCTTCCGAAGCGCCGCCGAAATAGAGTTTCGGGTGCTTGCGGTCGCCGCGGGGTTGGAGGCGAGGCTCGATCGTGGAACCGGTCACCTGGAAATGCTCGCCCTTGAATGTGACGTTCTCCTCGGTCCACAGCCGGCGGACCAGCCGCATGAATTCCTTGGTACGGGCATAACGATGCGCCTGATCGCCCTCGCTATCGCCATAGGCGGCGAGGTTGTCCTGACCCGAGACGATGTTGACCCGCACCCTGCCGCCGCTCAGGTGGTCGAGCGTCGCCGCGGCGGAGGCGAAGTTCGCCGGCCGCCAATAGCCGGGGCGGATCGCGATCAGCGGCTCGAACGTGGTGGTGCGGGCGGCAAGAGCGGTTGCGATGGTAAATGTATCCGGCCGGCCCCAGCCGGTACCGACGAGCGCGCCCCTCCAGCTGTGCTCCTCCAGCGCCCTGGCGTGGCTGGTCAGCGTCTCCAGGCTGTTGTGGTTCTCGGTTGAGGAATCGCCGCGATGACCGGCCTTCACGTCGTTCGGGATATACCAGAGGAACTCGGAATTGCTGCTCATGTTATCGACCTGCATCTTCAATGACTGAATAGGGAAATGATTGGAAGGCATCGCGGTCGCAGCCCATTGATGCGACCATTGGCTTACCGGCGCAGGCCGGGTCCGAGAGTTTCCGTCAGACGACGATCGGATTGAGGGCGCCGTCCATGCCGATCACGACCCCGGTGACGTAGCTTGCCTTCGAAGAACTCAGGAAGGTGACGACGTTGGCGATCTCCTCGGGCGTCGCCATGCGGCCGAGGGGGATGCGCTGGACCAGTTTTTCGAGGGCCGCCTGTTCGCTGATGCCGTGGAGGGTGGCCTCCGCCCGAAGGCCCTCGGTTACCCGCTCCGTTTCGGTATTGCCGGGATTGATACCGACGATGCGCAACCCGCTGGCGGCGTAGGCGTTTGCAAGGCCGACGGTCGCCAGCATCAGCGCCGCGTTGGCGGCCCCGCCGGGAAGGTGGATTGGCGATGCGACCTTGCCCCCACCGCCGATGACATTGACGATCACACCCGTCCGGCGGGCCGCCATCCGTTTGACCACCGGATCGATGACGTTGATGTAGGAGAAATACTTGGCGTCCATCGCGGCGCGCCAGTGGGCCGGGCTCAGGTCCTGGGGCGGCGCGCGCTGCGCAGCTCCGGCGCAGTTGACGAGAATATCCAGCGCTCCCACGTCTGCTTCGATCTTGTCAACGAGCGACAGCGCCTCGTTCTCCGATATCAGATCGGCGGTAAAGCCGATTGCGCCGGGCAGTTTTGCCAGAGCCGCATCGATATTCGCCTGGGAACGCGAGCAGATGACGACGCGTGCGCCTTCCGACAGGAGAGATTGGGCGCAGGCGAGGCCGATGCCCTTGGAGCCGCCCGTGATCAATGCCGTCTTGCCGTTCAAATCGAGTTGCATGGTGCGCTGCTTTCCTCAAAATCCAGGAAGAGGCTAGGCTCTCGAGGATATTGGAACAAGCAAAAGGCAACTGCCGCGGTCCCGGTTACGGGGAAACGGTTCCTTAGTTCGCTGCGCGGGGAGGCAACTCTTCCATGCGGCGCGCCTGGCACGTTTTGCCGGCTTTGCCGAGACACCGATGTCTGCCGGAGCCGATCCGGCTCCGCCGTTCCTACCCTCGAATGATTTCCTCATGGGCCATCGCGGCCTGCAGCAGTGCTTCATCGCCGTTGGCATTGGCCGACAGAAGGAAGCCGACCGGCATGTCGGCATCGCCGGTGCCGCAGGGGATGGAGACGCCGCACCAGTCGAGAAAATTGCCGAAGCCGGTATTGCGCAGTGTCTTGCCGTTGGTGGCAAAGAACAGCTCGTCGTCCCTTTCAAGCGGTGCGATCGGCGGGGCCACATGGGCGACCGATGGCATGGCGACGAAGCGGTCGCCGATCAGTGCTTCGGTTTCGGCGATCATCCGGGCGCGGTTTTCGACGATGGCGATATAGTCCGACAGGCTGGTCTTTTCGCCGAGGCGGGTGCGGGCGACGACCCGGTGATCCATCTCCTCGGCATCCGGTCCCGACAGCTTCTCGCGATGCAGGGCGAAGGCTTCGGCGGTCACCATCGGACCGTATTTCGCCATGAGCTTCGGAAGCTCGTCGAAGGTCGAAAAGGCGAGGCGGGTGATCCTGGCCCCGGCCTTTGCAAGGCGCTCGATCGCCGCTTCGAAGGCGGCCACCACGCCCGGCTCGGTGCCGTCAAAGACGATATTGGTGGGGATGACGATATCGAGGGGTTGTGCCGGTTGGCGGGCGGTCTGCGGTGCCGCAAGCCCGCGCATGGCCGCATCAATCCAGACCGCATCCTGCACCGTGCGGCAGAGTGGGCCGAGCGAATCGAGGCTGGTCGCCAGCGGATAGACGCCGTTCATCGCATAACGGCCGCGGGTCGCCTTGTAACCGACGATGCCGTTGAAGCCAGCCGGGATGCGGATCGAGCCGCCGGTATCGGTGCCCATCCCGACCGGCACCAGGCCTGCCGCGACCGCGACGGCCGAACCGGAGGAGGAGCCGCCGGGAATGCGCGGCGCGTCCTTGCCGTGCGGATTCTGCGGCGTGCCGTAATGCGGATTGATGCCGATGCCGGAAAAGGCGAACTCGCTCATGTTGGTGCGGCCGATCGCGACCATGCCGGCCTGTTTCAGCAGGTCGACGATGGCGGCGTCCTTCGTCGCAGGCGCGGCCTTCTTCAGCACTTTCGATCCGGCGGTGGTCGGCAGTCCCTCGATGTCGAAGAGGTCCTTCCAGCCGATCGGAATGCCGTCGAGCAGGCCGAGGGAACGGCCTTCCTTCATGCGCCTCGAGGAGGCCTGCGCTTCCGTAAGCGCGCGATCTTCGAGAAGCGAGATGAACACGGCCTTATCCGGATGCGCCTTGATGCCGGTCAGCACCGATTCCGTGACTTCGACGGGATCGACCCGGCCCATCTGGATGAGCGCGGAAAGCTCGGCGATCGACATCGCTCCAAAGGTTTTCGTCACGGTCGTCATTCTCCCCATTGCGTTACTGGCGGCCCACAGATGTATCGGATATTTTGGCGATGGGTAGAGGAATTGTCGGCTCGGCAGGTGGTATGGAACCTCCCGCATATCCGCGAAGTTCAGTGAGTCCACCGCGTCAGCGGGACATCGGGAAGGATCAACCCATGAGAAACATCATCGCCATAACCGGTCTCGTGATCGCGCTTGCCGGCTGCAGCACGGACGGAGGCGGAACCACCGGCGCAATCGACATAGGTCCGGGCATCCGGCCGATCCCCGGCAGCATCACCTATCGTGGCCAGCCGCGCACCAAGCTCACCAAGTCGCCGATCGGCAGCGTCGTGCCGCACGAGTTCCGCAACGAACTCGGCCAGCGGGTCGAGGAAAATTACATCATCCAGCCGGACCGCAGTCTCAAGCTGGTCAGCCGGCGGGTGTTTCGCGATCCGTTCGGCTTCGACGATTGATGAACTTCAGCCGGAGATGGCTGCCCAGGCGCGTTCGGTTGCGACCGGTTCGTCGGTGGTGATCTGATCCGCCTTCAGTGCCATCAGGGCGGAGAAGCTGCGGGCTTCGGCCTCGTCGAAACCGGAGTCCGGGTTCTTGAGGTTGAAGGTCCAAGCATCGACGAGCCTGCCGGCATCGTGGCAGAGGCCGATCAGGTCGAGCCCGTCCTTGGCTGCCTGCAGCACCAGCTGCCAATGCAGATAGATGGTGTCCGGCTCGGTCGGGCCGGCGATATCCGCGCGCAGATCCGTTTCGACGGCCTTGAGTCCCTGGTGGAGATAGATTTCCATGAGCTTGCCGGTCGGGTCGATGCCGCGCTTGAGACCGGGCAACCTCTGCTTGATGGCGATGACAAGATCGAGATCCGCGCCGCTGACGATGATCGAGGGGCCGGCACCGCCGAAATGATCGGCGAGATGATCCATGCCGCGCGCGCCGATCACCTCAAGTCCGTCCTTCATGTCGAACTGCAGCAGGGCGTCCGGATGCGCTGTTTGAAGCATCCTCGCGAGATCCTCGCTGACGATGGGCGGATGGCCGCCCTGCAAAAGCGTCAGACCGCGAATGGTTTCGGGCAAAGCCTCCCGGATGAGGCCGTGGCCGGTGGTTTCACCGTCGAGCTCCTCGTCGTGCAGCACGACGAAGCCGCCATCGGCGCGGACGCGCAGATCGAGTTCGGTCGATGCGCCCAGGCGAAAACCCTCTGCCATGACGCCGGCGGAAAACAGCGGGTCCTTGAAGCTGCGGCGCAGGCGATGCCACTTCAGCCGGGTAAAACGGCCCTGATGGGCGATGCCGAGGCCTGAAAATTCTGAAGCCATGAAATACCGTCTAAGGTGAAGGGCAGCGATTCGATCGACGCCACACTATTGTTTTGGAGCTGCCTGCCATAGATCGATGACAGAAGTTTCGTGCCGAACCTCAAAAAGCCGAGATTGCGCCCGGCAGGGAACGGCTTGTTATAGAGGTCTGCCGGATAAGTATCCGAAGCAAATTTTATCTCCTGTCACGAAAGGCAGATTGCCATGTCCCATGACGCGAATTGGGCGCCTCTTCCTCCCCATAGCACCGGCCCGCGCGGCCGTTGCCCGCGTTGCGGCCAGGGACATCTGTTCAACGGGTTTCTGTCGATGCGGCCGGCTTGCGAGGTCTGTGGCCTCGATTATTCTTTCGCCGACCCCGGAGACGGTCCCGCCTTCTTCGTCATGTGCTTCGGCTGCATTCCGAGCATTGCGCTTGCGGTCTGGATCGAGACCAGTTTCCAGCCGCCATTCTGGGTGCATCTGCTGATCTCGCTTCCTTTCCTGCTCCTTACCTGCCTTGCGCCGATGCGGCCCCTGAAGGGCTGGCTCGTCGCGAGCCAGTATTTCTACAAGGCAGGCCCCGGCAAGGTCGACAAGGGGGCGTCATCGTCGAATGATGCCCAGAACGGCCACTGACTGCCGACAGGACTTCGAGGCTTGCGATAAGACCAGGCAGGATGGTGAGGAACAATCTTCTCCCCAAACCATTCGACAGGTGACAATTCAAGGAGCCTGCAATGTCCGATGCCGATGAAATCGAAATGGAAACGCGCCGCCGCTCGCTCGCGATCGAAGGGGCGATGCTCATGCTGATCGACGGTCTGGCCGCCCGGGGCACCATTTCCGCAGACGAGGCGGAGGACATGTTGCGGATACTGTCGAAGAGTTCGGATTCCTCGGCGGCACGGGCCGCAAGCTCGCTGCGGATCGTCAATCAGCTGAAACGCCTGCGGCGCGGCGACGGGGCAATCAGCCCTGGGGCGTGAGCCCACTGGCGAGGTCGCGTCGCGATTTCTCCTTTCCTGATTGTGCATTTGATCGGGAACATCTTCAGACGAGGCCGGTTGGGGGCGATCAGTTCGCTACCTCGACAACAAGGAAGATTTTGATGGCCCAGTATCCCACTCCGCCGTTTCCCGAACAGCAGCAGCCGATGCCGGGCTTTACCGGGCGCATGGATCCGGTGCCTGATCACGGCGAACTCTCCTACCGGGGGGCGGGCCGGCTGGCCGGCAAGAAGGCGGTGATTACAGGCGGCGACAGCGGCATTGGCCGGGCAGTGGCGATCGCTTATGCGCGCGAGGGTGCCGACGTCCTGATTTCCTATCTCGACGAACACGAGGATGCCGAAGACACCAGGCGCTTTGTCGAGGAGGCCGGCCGCAAGGCGGTGCTGGTGCCGGGCGACATCAAGACCGCGGCGCATTGCCGGGCGATCATCGACAAGGCTGTCCAAGAGTTCGGCGGGATCGATATCCTCGTCAACAATGCCGCCCATCAGGCCACGTTTTCCGAAATCGGCGACATCAGCGACGAGGAATGGGAACTGACCTTCCAGGTCAATATCCATGCGATGTTCTACCTCACCAAGGCGGCGGTGCCCCACATGAAGCCGGGCAGTGCGATCATCAACACGGCCTCGATCAACTCCGACAGTCCGAACCCGACGCTGCTCGCCTATGCGACCACCAAGGGCGCAATTCAGAATTTCACGGCGGGCCTCGCACAGCTGCTGGCCGAAAAGGGCATCCGCGCCAATACGGTGGCGCCGGGACCGATCTGGACGCCGCTGATCCCCTCCACCATGACGGAAGACCGGGTGAAGAATTTCGGCAAGCAGGTGCCGATGAAACGCCCGGGCCAGCCGGCCGAGCTCGCGACGGCCTATGTGATGCTCGCCGATCCGCTTTCCAGCTACGTTTCCGGCGCGACCATCGCCGTCACCGGCGGCAAGCCCATCCTGTAGTCAAGCTCTCCTCCCACGCAAACAACGGCGGCGTGGCTCACGCCGCCGTTCCTGTTTGGCGGGTAGATTTTATCAGGTGCGGCGGCCGACTTCCCGGGCCAGATCCTCGAAACAGAATTTGGTGCCCTGTTCGCTCGCCTCGTTTGCCAGAAGCAGGAGCCGGATCGGAAAGGCGATTGCCTTCTGATGGGAGGTCGACACGGCAAGGGGCTTGTCGTCTGCAAGCACCGTGCGTTCGGCCGCCTGCAGTGCGCCCTGGATTTCTTCGTGGGAGAGGACGCCTTTTTCGGCGAGGAGCCGGTTGATCGCGGCAACGGCGAGATAGAGGCCTTCGAGCTGAGGATTGGCGGTGTTCATGTCTCTGTCCTTTGCGTGGAAGACGGAACCGAGGTTGCGGCATTTTCGTCGATCAGGCGGGCGCCGCGCTGCTGGGTCAGGTAACGCCAGATCCATTGTACGCTGACCAGCAGGCGTTTTTCGAAATTGACGAGCAGATAGACGTGGACGAGCGCCCAGAGAAACCAGGCGACCCGACCCTTCAGCGTCCACTTGCCGAAATCGAAGATCGCGGCATTGCGGCCGATGACGGCGGTGTTGCCGCGATTTTGGAAACGGAAAGGCTGGGGCGCCTTGCCATCGAGCAGCTTCGCCCGCAGCGCTTCGCCGAGATATTGCCCCTGCTGCTTGGCGACCTGGGCAAGGGCGGGCAGCGGCTTGCCGTCTTCGCCAAGCCCCAGCGCCGTATCGCCGACCGCGAAGATATCCGGAAAGCCGGTGATGGAGAGGTCCGGCTCGACCGGGATGCGGCCGCCCGCCTTACCCTCGATGCCGAGCCATTTGGCCGAGGGCGAGGCTTTGACGCCAGCACCCCAGATGACGCAGCTGGTGCGGAAATGCTGCGAACCGGCAACCACTTCATCCTTGGTGACGGATTCGACGGCCAGGTTGGTCATCACCTCGACCCCGGCCTTTTCGAGTGCCTTCATCGCATATTGGGTGAGATTGTCCGGGAAGGCCGCGAGGATCTTCGGGCCGGCCTCGATGAGGATCACCCGCAGATGATCGGGCTCCAGCTTGCGGAAGTCTCGGGTTATCATGAAATGGCCGAGCTCTGCGATCGCGCCGGCCATTTCGACACCGGTCGGACCGCCGCCGATGATGACGCTGGTGAGCAGCGCCTTCTTTTCTTCCGGATCGTGGGACAGCTCTGCCTTCTCGAAGGCGAGCAGCAGGCGCTGGCGGATCAGCCTTGCTTCGTGGATGGTCTTCAGCCCCGGTGCCCAGGCGCGCCAGTCGTCGTGGCCGAAATAGTTGTAATCCGAGCCGGTGGCGATGACGAGGCGGTCGTAAGGGACTGACGTGCCGTTGTCGAGCATCACGGTCTTGGCGGCCGCATCGACGCCGGTGACTTCCGCCAGCATGACGTTGATGTTCTTGAAGCGCCCCAGCGTGCGGCGGATCGGCTCCGATATGTCGGCGGGAGACAGCGCGGCGGTCGCCACCTGATAGAGAAGTGGCTGGAAGAGATTGTGGTTGCGCCGGTCGATGACGGTCACGTCTATGGCGCTGTTGCCGAGCGCTCCAGCCGTCGCCAGCCCGCCGAAACCGGCGCCGATGATGACGACGCGTGGTGGCTTGGTTTCGCCGCCCGTCATGCCGTTCTGAAAAGTCTCACCCGCCATTTTGTCCCACCCTGTTGGCGGAGCAGAACTCCGCTGGACGCTCGTTCAACCCACGCCAGGCGCGTTTGTTCCGGGCATGTTTCACCGGAACCTTTTACCCCGGTCGCCGTTCAATTTCACGACATCAATAGGAGAACGTCATGAACAGCATCGTTTGGTTGGTCGGCGCGGTCGTTATCGTCATCGCGGTTTTGAATCTCGTCGGATTCGCTTGATTTATTGAAACAACCCAATTGGAGGCACTGCTTCCACCTGTCGCGAACTGAGAAAGGAGACAGTCATGAACAGTATCGTATGGCTCGTTGGAGCCGTCGTCATCGTTCTCGCCGTTCTGTCCTTCATCGGCCTTGGCTGATCGGTGAGAAGCAAAGCTGAAGCATACCGATAAGGCGCCGTCCCCCAAGGATCGGCGCCTTATTTTTGTGGGCGTTCTTCTGACGTGCCGGCGGATCATTCCGCCAGCAGAAGCGCGAAGGGGTGGTCGGCGAACATCTCGTTTATAGTGATGCGGTCCTTGGGGTCGATCACCCCGCCGGTGCAGACGTCGCGGTAGCGGCGATGGCCCACCTGTTCGGGCAGGGCGATCTCGGTTTCCGCCCAGCGTTCGGAGCGTGAGGGGGCAAACCCCGCGTGGAGCGCGCTGAACACCAGCCGCGGGACGATGACGATGAAGGCATCGTCCATATCGGCGCGTGCGAAGGCAATGACGTTGTCGGCGCGCTTGCCCGATGCCGCGAGGGGCAGGTACTCGCCTCTGCGAAACAGTGTCGGTGCCTCTTGGCGAACGCGCAGCAGGGTGGCGATGACATGCTGTTTCAGCCGGCCGCTCTGCCATTCCTCCTCCTCGGTAGAGACAAGCTTTTCCCCCTCCGTCAGTCGCCGCCGGAGAGCGTCGAAATCCGGCTCCCGGCGGTTGTCCGGATCGACGAGGCTGAAGTCGAGGCCTTCGCTGCCCTGATAGATGTCGGGTACGCCCGGCGCCGTCAGCTTGATGATCGTCTGGGTGACGCTGTTCACCAGGCCTGCGCGGATGAAGGGGCCTAGCGTGTCCCTGAAGTCCGTCAGAAAAGCCTGGTTGTCAGGTGACAGAAGCGTGCGGGCATAGTCCATGACCGCCTTCTCGTAGGCCTCATTAGGATCGCCCCAGTTGGTGCGCTGCTTCGCCTCACGTAGCGCCTTTTCGACATAGGCGAGGAAACGCGTCTCCAGTGCCTCGAGCCCTGCCGCGTCTTCGGTGTGGAGGTCGTTCGGCCAGGCGCCGGCGAGCGCCTGGTAGAGCATCCATTCGACAGCCGGTTCCGGTGCCGGGCCGTCATCCAGCGCGCGGGCGGCTTGGCTATTGATCCTGCGCCAGCGATCCACGGCTTCGGCCCAGAGGTCAGGGGCCTCGGTGATCGCATAAAGTCGGGCGCGGGCATCCTCGCCGCGCTTGGTGTCATGGGTCGAGGTGCCCGACAGCGCATCGGGCTGCTTTTCCAGCCGCGTCTGCATTTCCGCGTGGAAACGGTCGAGCGAGAAGCGGCGGGGCAGGGGCTCGGCTCCGACCTCGTTCAGCGCCAGCGCCATGTGCTGCCGGAAGAACAGCGTGTCCTCCACCGATTTCGCCATCAGCGGGCCGGTAAGCTGCTGGAACCGGGTGCGGAAGATCGACGCCTTGCCGGCGGCCGCCTGTTCGACATCGCCGACCAGGATGCGTTCGAGAAAGGCGAGCGCCGCATCCTCCGGCGGGTTCGGGCCGTTGCGCACCTTGTCGAGAACCTTTGCCAGCATCTCCCGGCCCTCATGCGGAATGCCCTCCCGCGTGCCATAGGTGCGGTAGACCGGGAAGGCGACCAGCAGTTCGCGCAGCGCTCCCTTAACGGACGCTTCCGACAGAGCGGATTCACGGTCCTCGGTGGGCTGGATCTGCATGGCGATATTCAGCAGGGTCGAGACCTCGCCGGCGAAATTGTTGTCGGCCATCAAGAGTTTCGCGGCCCGCAGCTCGGCTTCCATGTCGACCGGCTGACCGGAGACCTTTTCGTATGCGCCGCGAAGATCGTCCAGCTTTCGGCCATCGACCAGTGCGTCACTCACGGCCGCGATGAACTCGTAGCCAGTCGTGCCGGAGATCGGCCAGTCGGCCGGGATATGCTCGCCCTCGCCGAGGATCTTTTCGACGGTGATGTAGCAGTCCGGCCCGGCCTCGTGCCGGAGGCGTTCGAGATAAGCTTTCGGGTCGGCAAGGCCATCGACATGATCGACGCGCAGGCCGTCCACCTTGCCGCTATGGACGAGTTCGAGGATCAGCCGGTGGGTATCGTCGAACACGGTGCCGTCCTCCACCCGCATGCCGGCAAGCCCGGTGATCTCGAAGAAACGGCGGTAGGAAAGTTCGCGGGGCGCATCCCGCCAGGACATCAGCCGATAGGGCTGCTGGTCGTGCAGTTTGGCAATCGCCGCGCGATCGGCGACCTTAAGCACCTCTTCCTGATGGCCGGCGTAACTCGCCGGTGCCAGCGGATAGAGCGTGTCGTAGTAGGCGAGTGCCGGCTTGCCGGTCTTCGGATCGGCCTTGACGGAAATCTCCCCGGCTTCCAGCACCTTTTCGAACGTATCGCCGAGGAAGGGCAGGGTCAGGGATCTGGTCCAGTCGATATCAAAATGGCGGGCGTATCTGCTCTTCTCGCCGTTTTCGACGACATCGCGCCACCAAAGATTTTCGAGCGATGCCGCCATGTGGTTCGGGACGATGTCGATGATCAGGCCAAGGCCCTCGGCCTTCAATGCCTTCACCATCCGCTCGAACCCGTCGCGTCCGCCGATCGCAGGCTCGATCTCGTTGGCATCGGTCACGTCGTAACCGTGGGTGGAGCCGGTCGTGGCCGTAAAGATCGGCGAGGCGTAGAGGTGGCTGATGCCGAGCCGTTTCAGATAGGGCACAAGGGCAGCGGCGCGATCGAAGGTCATGCCGTTGCGGAACTGGATGCGATAGGTGGCGGTCGGAATCATCATGCGGCGTCTCCCGCGGTTCCGGCGCGGACGAGGACCGAGTTCGCCGGCAGGTCCTTCGCCTGTTCGGGCCATGCGAAGATCACCTTGCCGGGCAGGTCCGGCAACGCCTGCGCCTTCTCGCCGATATTGATCGCCATCGAGATCGTGCCTTTTGGAAAAGTCCACGATACGGCAAGGAACCCCTTGTCCGTCCTCAGCACCTTGCCGGAGCGACCGCTCGCGGAGCCGAGCAGGGGAACAACGATCTCCTGCCGCAGCTTCAGGAGCGTCCTCGTCAATTCCAGCCAGTCCTTGCCGTCCGCCGAATCCAGCTTCTTCCAGTCGAGCCGGGAGACATCGAAGGTCTTTCTGGCGTTCGGATCGGGAACCGTCTCGCCTTCGTGGCCCGCATGGCCCTCGAATTCCTTGCGGCGGCCATCGCGCACGGCTTTCGCGAGATCGCCATGGAAATCGGTGAAGAACAGGAAGGGGTTGGTCTCACCATATTCCTCGCCCATGAAGAGGAGCGGGATATGCGGCGACAGGAGAAGCATGGCGAGCAGCGGCTTGACCCTGTCGGCGCCGGCCAGTTCGATCAGCCTTTCGCCTTGTGCCCGGTTGCCGACCTGGTCGTGGTTCTGGATGAAATCCACAAAGGCGACCGGCGGTTGATCCAGGCTCGAAACGCCGCGTTTTTCCCCGGTCTGCGGCGAGACTTCGCCCTGGTAGGCAAAACCTTCGGCGAGCACCCGCGCCACAAGCTTTTCCGGTTCCCTGGCGAAATCCTTGTAATAGGCATGCGTCTCGCCGGTCGCGAAGACATGGACGGCGTTGTGGAGGTCGTCGTTCCATTCGGCGGTGAAGAGCGGTGCCTTGCCATCCTCGTCGCGTGGATGCAGGAAAGTGACGTTGCGGGCGTCCTCGGTCGTCAGATGGACGGCGCGCTCGGGGATCTCCGCGCGGATGCGCTCGGCAATCTCGACCAGTACATGTTTTTCGGATGAATCCTCGATCTGGTCGATGGCGTCGAAACGCAGCCCGTCGAGGTGGAATTCCTCCAGCCAGTAGAGCGCGCATTCGGTGATGTAACGCCGCACCGGCTCGACGTCATAGGCGATTGCAGCGCCCCAGGGCGTCATCTTCTCCTTGTGGAAGAAGTCGGGCGCCAGCAGCGGCAGATAGTTTCCTTCCGGACCGAAATGGTTGAGCACGATGTCGAGCACCACCGTCAGCCCATGACCGTGGGCGGCATCGATAAAGGCCTTGAAATCCTCCGGCGGGCCGTAGGCGGCATGCGGCGCATAGAGGAGCACGCCGTCATAACCCCAGCCACGGTTTCCGCCGAAATGGGCGACCGGCATGACCTCGATCATGGTGATGCCCAGCTCGGCCAGATAAGGCAGTCTCTCGATCGCGGCCTTGAACGTACCCTCGTTGGTGAACGTGCCGATGTGGATCTCGTAGACGACCGCTTCCTCCCACGGCCGGCCCTGCCATTCGGGATGCTGCCAGGTGTAGCTGGTCGGATCGATTACCAGCGAGGGACCGTCGACGCCGTCCTTCTGGCCGCGCGAGGCGGGATCGGGGACGACCATTCCGTCGGCGAGCACATAGGCATATTCGGAGCCGGGGGCGATGCCTGTGGCGAGCAGCTCGAACCAGCCGTCATTGCTGCGGCTCATCTCGGTGTCGTCGCCGTTCAGCCGCAGCGTCACGGTCTCCTGGCCCGGCGCCCAGAGTCGGAACCGCACCTCGCCGGCAGCGACATATTCGGCGCCCCAAGTCTTTGGAAACGCACGAAACTCGGTGACGGTATTCAATTCCGACATGCTGGCCAGCCCCTGGTTGAGAGAGACCGGCAAACGGGCGAAGTCGCTTCGGGTTCCATTGTGGGGCGCTGGCGCAATAAAATTACGCGGGGGAGCAACAAATAACAAGTTCCAGGGAGTGGTCGGCGGACCGGTTCAGTCCTAATTTAGCACTCATGCAGGCGGTTTCGGGGAGGAGATCAGTGCATGCTGACTGAGGAAGAAGAGCTTATCCGCTCGACTGCCGCGGAGTTTTCCCGGGAGGTCCTGAAACCGGGCGCGGCCGCGCGTGACAAGTCGCACGCGATCGAGCCGGACGTGTTGAAACAGCTCGGCGAACTCGGGTTTCTCGGCATGCGGACGGCGGAGGAATGGGGCGGCGTCGGCTGTTCCTATGTCGCCTATGCCAGCGCGTTGATGGAAATCGCGGCGGGCGACGGCGCGGTCTCGACGCTGGTCAGCGTCCACAATTCTCCGGTCTGCTCCCTCCTCGACATGCACGCTTCCGACGACCAGAAGGAACGGTTCCTCAGGCCGCTCGCCGAAGGCCGCCATATCGGCGCCTTTGCGCTGACCGAGGCCGATACCGGCTCGGATGCCGCCGCCATCCGTACCCGTGCTACAAGAGACGGCGGCGACTATGTCATCAACGGTTCGAAGATGTTCATCACCTCCGGCAAGATCGCCGGCACGGTGATCATCTTCGCGGTCACTGATCCGAGCGCCGGCAAGCGCGGCATCTCCGCCTTCGTCACCGCGACGGATGTGCCCGGATTTTCGATCTCCAAGGTCGAGGACAAGCTCGGCCAGAAGGCTTCGGACACCGCGGCGCTGATGTTCGATAATATGCGCATTCCCGAAAGCCAGCGGATCGGTGCCGAGGGCGCGGGTTTGAAGATCGCGCTGTCGGGACTGGAGGCGGGCCGGATCGGCATCGCAGCCCAATGCGTCGGCATGGCGCAGGCCGCCTTCGACGTGGCGCTTACCTATGCCAAGGAGCGCAAGACTTTTGGAAAGCTGCTTCTCGACCACCAGGCTGTCGCCTTCCGGCTGGCGGATGCGAAGACGCAGATCGAGGCGGCCCGCCAACTGGTCCTGCATGCCGCAAGGCTGAAGGATCGCGGCGAGCCCTGCCTCGACGAGGCCTGCATGGCAAAACTGTTTGCCTCCGAAATGGCGGAGAAGGTCTGTTCCGCGGCGATCCAGACGCTCGGCGGCTACGGTTATATTTCCGATTTCCCGGTCGAGCGCATCTATCGCGATGTCCGCGTCTGCCAGATCTACGAGGGCACGTCCGACATCCAGAAAATCATCATCGCCCGCGGCCTGGCGAACTGAGGAGGATCGGGATGCGCATAGACGGCGGAAACTTTCTGGTGACCGGTGCGGCTTCCGGCCTTGGGCTAGCGACAGCTAAAATGCTTGTTGAAGCCGGCGGTTGCGTGGCTTTGCTCGACCTCGATGAGGCCGGCGGTCAGGCGAGAGCCGAGGAACTCGGCAAGGGCACGATCTTCGTGAAGACCGATGTCCGCAGCGGAGAAGCGGTCGAAAATGCCGTCGCCAGGGCGGAGGCCGCCAACGGGTCGATCCGCGGCGCGGTCTGCTGCGCCGGCATCGCGCCGTCGGAAAAAGTGCTTGGAAAGCAAGGCGTCCACGGGCTCGAAAGTTTTGCCCGCGCGCTGGAGATCAACACGATCGGCACGTTCAACGTGATCCGGCTGGCGGCGCAGGCGATTGCGAGGACCGAACCGAACGAGGAGGGCGAGCGCGGCGTGCTGGTCGCCACCGCTTCGGTCGCCGCCTATGACGGGCAGATCGGGCAGGCGGCCTATGCCGCCTCGAAGGCGGCGGTGGCCGGCATGACTCTGCCGATCGCCCGCGAGCTTGCCCGCGACGGCATCCGCATGATGACGATCGCGCCCGGCATATTCGAGACGCCGATGATGGCCGGATTTTCCGACGAGGTGCGCGCCTCGCTTGGGAAATCGGTGCCGTTTCCGCCGCGGCTCGGGCGGCCGGCGGAATTCGCGCGGCTGGTGCGCGACATTATCGAAAACCCGATGCTGAACGGCGAAGTGATCCGCCTCGACGGAGCGCTACGGATGGCGCCGCGTTGAACGACGGATTTTGATCGCTTCTTTGGGAGGAGAAACGAATGACGGATGGACAGAGACTGAGCCTGCATGTGCCCGAGCCGGAAGTGCGGCCGGGCGGCAAGCCGGATTTCTCCAATGTGCCGATCCCGAAGGCCGGCTCGGTGCGGCGGCCGGAGGTGGACGTCGATCCGAAGGAGATCCGCGACCTCGCCTATTCGATCATCCGCGTGCTCGACCGCGAGGGCGAGGCAGTCGGTCCCTGGGCCGGGTCGCTGACGCCCGAGGAATTGATGGAGGGCCTCAAGCACATGATGCTGCTGCGGGTCTTCGATAGCCGCATGCTGATGGCGCAGCGGCAGGGCAAGACGTCCTTCTACATGCAGCATCTCGGCGAGGAGGCTGTCTCCTGCGCCTTCCGCAAGGCGCTTCTGCCGGGCGACATGAACTTCCCGACCTACCGCCAGGCCGGCCTGCTGATCGCCGGCGGCTATCCGATGGTCGAGATGATGAACCAGATCTATTCCAACGATGCCGACCCCCTGAAGGGGCGCCAGCTGCCGATCATGTATTCGGCCAAGGACTACGGCTTCTTCACGATCTCGGGCAATCTCGCCACGCAATATGTGCAGGCCGTCGGCTGGGCCATGGCATCGGCAATCAAGAACGACACGAAGATCGCCGCTGCCTGGATCGGGGACGGATCGACGGCGGAATCGGACTTCCATTCGGCGCTGGTCTTTGCCTCCACCTATCGGGCGCCCGTTGTCCTCAACGTCGTCAACAACCAGTGGGCCATCTCGACCTTCCAGGGTGTGGCCCGCGGCGGCTCGGGCACTTTTGCCGCCCGCGGCCTCGGTTACGGCCTGCCGTCGCTGCGCGTCGACGGCAACGACTATCTGGCCGTGCATGCGGTCGCCAAATGGGCGGCCGAGCGGGCGCGGCGCAATATCGGCCCGACGCTGGTCGAATACGTCACCTACCGCGTCGGGGCGCATTCCACCTCGGACGATCCGTCGGCCTATCGTCCGAAGGAAGAGTCCGAAGCCTGGCCGCTCGGCGATCCGGTCATCCGGCTGAAGAACCACCTGATCCGCATCGGCACCTGGAGCGAGGAGCGCCACAAGCAGATGGAGGCCGAAATCCGCGACACGGTCGTCGCCGCCCAGAAGGAGGCGGAGCGCCACGGCACGCTCCATTCCGGCGGAAGGCCGTCGATGCGGGACATGTTCGAAGGCGTTTATGCGGAGATGCCGCCGCATCTGAAGCGGCAGCGGCAGCAGGCGGGGGTGTGAGGATGATTGGCATTTTCGATCATTTCCTTTCCCGGGCGTGGCTCCCCCTCATCCGCCTGCCGGCGCCTTCTCCCCGCTGGGGAGAGGAGGATATGCCGCAAGGTCTCCGACCCTCCTCTCCCCGGCGGGGAGAGGGTGGCCGAGCGAAGCAGAGGCCGGGTGAGGGGGCGGCTTGCTCCAGCATTGCTCTATCGGAGGTCCCTCCATGCCGCGCATGACGATGATCGAGGCGATCCGCAGCGCCATGGACGTCTCCATGGAGCGTGACGACGATGTGGTCGTGTTCGGGGAGGATGTCGGTTATTTCGGCGGCGTCTTCCGCGGCACCCAGGGGCTGCAGCAGAAATACGGCAAGACGCGCTGTTTCGATGCGCCGATCAACGAATCCGGCATTGTCGGCGCCGCGATCGGCATGGCGGCCTACGGGCTGAAACCCTGCGTCGAGATCCAGTTTGCCGATTACATGTATCCGGCCTATGACCAGCTCACCCAGGAAGCGGCGCGGCTGCGCTATCGCTCCAACGGCGATTTCACCTGCGGCATCACCGTGCGCATGCCGACCGGCGGCGGCATCTTTGGTGGGCAGACGCACAGCCAGAGCCCGGAGGCACTGTTCACCCATGTCTGCGGCCTGCAGGTCGTGGTGCCCTCCAATCCCTATGACGCCAAGGGGCTGCTGATCGCCTCGATCGAGAACCCGGACCCGGTGATCTTCCTCGAACCGAAGCGGCTCTATAACGGTCCGTTCGACGGTCATCACGACCGGCCGGTAACGTCGTGGGCCGGCCATCCGCTCGGCGAGGTGCCGGCCGAACATTACGTGGTGCCGCTCGGCAAGGCGGTGGTGCGGCGGCCGGGTTCGGCGGTGACCGTGCTCGCCTATGGCACCATGGTGCATGTGGCCGAGGCGACCGCCGAGGAGACCGGCATCGATGCGGAAGTAATCGACCTGCGCACCCTGATGCCGCTCGACCTCGATACTATCGTCACCTCGGTGAAGAAGACCGGGCGCTGCCTGGTGGTGCACGAGGCGACGCTCACTTCCGGTTTCGGGGCTGAACTGGCGGCGCTGGTGCAGGAGCACTGCTTCTACCATCTCGAAGCGCCGGTTATCCGGGTTGCCGGCTGGGACACGCCTTATCCGCATGCACAGGAATGGGATTATTTTCCGGGGCCGGCCCGTGTCGGCCGGGCGCTGCGCGACATGATGGAGGCCTGAGACATGGCGGAGAAACTCATCAAGCTGCCGGATGTCGGCGAAGGCGTCGCGGAAGCGGAACTGGTGGAATGGCACGTCAATGTCGGCGATCTGGTGCGCGAGGACATGGTGCTCGCCGCTGTGATGACCGGCAAGGCGACCGTCGAAATCCCGTCGCCTGTGGACGGCGAGGTGACCTTTCGGCACGGCGAGATCGGCGATATCATCGCCACCGGCACCGTCATCCTCAAGATCAGGATCGCGGGCGAGGGCGAAGAAGACGAGCCGGAGGTCGAGGGCGGCGATAGCGGGGAGGAGTCACGGGTCAAGCCGGCTATTCCGCCCGTTGCGGCTCTCGAACAGACATCCGAGAAAAAGGTTGAGCCTCTTAAACCAAAAGCTGAGATCGCTGCGCCGTCCCCAGTGGTTAAAACTCTGCCTCATGCCACCGGCGCACCCCGCGCGGAAGGTGAAAAACCGCTGGCGCCGCCGGCCGTCCGTCTTCGGGCGAAGGAAGCGGGGATCGACCTTCGGCAGGTCCCTGGCACGGGTCCGGCAGGCCGCATCACCCATGAGGATCTGGATGCGTTCCTGAACAGCCAGGGCGGCGGTGCGACTGTTACCGCCGGGCTGCAGCCGAACAAGGCGGTGCAGGAGGTCAAGGTCGTCGGCCTGCGCCGCCGCATCGCCGAGAAGATGGCGCTGTCGAAATCCCGCATCCCCCACATCACCTATGTGGAGGAGATCGACATGACCGCGCTCGAAGAGCTGCGGACCCGGATGAACGGCACCCAGAAACCCGGCCGGCCAAAACTCACCATCCTGCCCTTCCTGATGCGGGCGATGGTGAAAGCGATCGCCGAGCAGCCGGGCATCAACGCGCTCTATGACGACGAGGCCGGCATCATCCGCCAATATGGCGGCGTGCATGTCGGCATCGCGGCGCAGACGCCTTCCGGGCTCGTCGTGCCCGTGGTCAAGCACGCCGAGGCGCGCGACATCTTCGACTGCGCCCGGGAAGTGGCGCGCCTCAGCGATGCCGCCAAGAACGGCACTGCACTGCGCGAGGAGCTGTCGGGCTCGACGATCACCATCAGCTCGCTCGGCGCGATGGGCGGGATCGTCTCGACGCCGGTCATCAACCATCCGGAAGTGGCGATCATCGGCGTCAACAAGCTCGCCGTCCGGCCGCATTGGGACGGGACGCAGTTCGTGCCGCGCAAGATGATGAACCTGTCCTCCAGCTTCGATCACCGGGTGATCGATGGCTGGGATGCCGCGACATTCGTGCAGCGCCTGAAGGCGCTGATGGAAACGCCGGCGCTTATCTTCGTCGAGGAGTGAGGTGAGAGAAGAACAATGAAAGAGATCACCTGCAAGCTCCTCGTCATCGGGGCCGGTCCGGGGGGTTATGTCTGCGCCATCCGGGCCGGCCAGCTGGGGGTCGACACGGTCATCGTCGAAATGGCGAAACCGGGCGGCACCTGCCTCAATATCGGCTGCATTCCCTCCAAGGCGATCATCCATGCGGCCGACGATTTTGCGAAGACCGTCGCGATGGCGGCCGGCAAAAATGCCATGGGCATCAAGGCCGACAATCCGGCCATCGACCTTGCCAAAACCATGGCCTGGAAGGACGGCATTACCGTCCGGCTGACGCTTGGTGTCGCTGGTCTCCTGAAGAAGGCCGGCGTCAAGATCGTCGTCGGCCGGGCGAAATTCCGGGACGGCAAGACGGTCGCGGTGGAGACGGAAACCGGCGAACAGGTCATCCGCGCTGAAAATGTCGTCATCGCCACGGGGTCGGCGCCGGTCGAGCTGCCGATGCTGCCGTTCGGGGAGAAGGTCGTCTCCTCCACCGGTGCACTGTCCCTGACCGAGGTGCCTGCGAGGCTGGCGGTGGTCGGCGCCGGTTATATCGGCCTTGAACTTGGGCTCGCTTTTGCCAAGCTCGGATCGAAGGTGACGATCGTCGAGGCGCTCGATCGCATTCTGCCGCTTTACGATACGCAGCTTACCCAGCCCGTCGCCAGGAGGCTTGCGGCTTTAGGCGTCGAGGTTCTGCTCGGCACCAAGGTGAAGGGCCTGTCCTCGAATGGCGAGGCTCTGCTGGCGGAGACCGGTTCCGGCGAGGAAAAGCGCATCGCCGCCGACAAGATCCTCGTGACGGTCGGGCGCAAGCCGGTCACCGAAGGCTGGGGCCGGGAGGAACTGGAACTCGACATGGACGGCCGGTTCCTTCGGATCGACGAGCAGTGCCGCACCTCGATGCGCGGCATCTACGCGGTCGGCGACGTGACCGGCGAGCCGATGCTGGCGCATCGGGCAATGGCTCAGGGCGAGATGGTGGCGGAGATCGTCTCCGGCAAGCGCCGCTCCTGGGACAAGCGCGCCATTCCCGCCGTCTGCTTCACCGACCCGGAAATCGTCTCGGTGGGCATGTCCCCGGACGAGGCGAGGGCGGCGGGCCGCGAGATCAAGATCGGGCAGTTCCCGTTTTCCGCCAATGGACGGGCGATGACGCTGTCGGCCGAAGAGGGCTTCGTGCGGGTCGTTGCGCGTGCCGACAATCACCTGGTACTCGGCATTCAAGGTGTCGGGGCGGGGATTTCCGAACTCTCGGCGGCGTTCTCGCTGGCGATCGAGATGGGGGCGCGGCTGGAGGATATTGCGGGGACGATCCATGCGCATCCGACGCAGTCCGAGGCATTTGCAGAGTCGGCGCTGAAGGCGCTGGGGCATGCGCTGCATATCTGAGCGGATCGGCATCAGGTCGCCGTGGACACCCCGATCACCGCAGCGTATTCGTGTGTTGAACGGGAGGCGATGATGAAGAAGCTGCTTGCGATATGTTTCTCCTGCCTGCTCGTGCCGGCAGCGGTGCTTGCGGAAACACGTTGCGGCTGGCTGATCAATCCGAGCCCTCGCAACTGGACGCTGAATGACGCCCAGAACGAATGGCTGATCATGCTCCAGGGCGGCTACGAAGCGAAAGGCATGGACAAGATCAAGGATATGGCCGAGGGCGAGCATGTGACCATCAACTACAGTCACGGCTACGCCTGCTTCTGCATGAACGTTTCGAGCGACAAGGACGGAAGCATCAAGCAGATTTTCTCCACCCGTCAGCTACCCTTGTCAAAATGCCGGCGCGATCCTGCGCTCCTGGAGCCTAGATGAACGAGTAGGCCCGTCGCGCCGTCCAACCCGCAGGGGTTGGTCGCTAAACGTCCTAAAGTTCCAGTAGCGCATAGGGTTTCCCGCTCGGCTTCTCGATATGCGAAGCGACGTTGTAGACCGGCGCACCACCCGGCGTCCTGCCCTCGTAAGTGCCGCGATGGGCATGGCCGTGCACCACGGCCTTTACCGGGAACCGGTCGATGGTTTCCGCCAGCCGCGATGAGCCGAGGAAGGGATAGATCTCCTCCGGCTCGCCGACCACGGTCTCGCGGATCGGCGCGTAATGCAGAATGACCATGGCCCGCTCCGAACGGACCTGACGCAGCGCGTTTTCGAGGCGCATGGTTTCCTCGACGCTTTCGGTGACCATCGCCTTGATCGCCGGTTCGCCGAAGGAGCCGAGCATGTGGCGGCCGAAGCCGCCTGCAAAGCCCTTGGCGCCAGCGAACCCGACGCCGTTGATCTCGACCGCCTGGCCTTCCAGCAGGTGGATGCCGGCCTCTTTCAGGATATGGGTAATTTCCTCGACGCAGCCGCATTCGTAGTCGTGATTGCCGAGCACTCCGACGATCGGGATCGAGCAGGAGCGCAGATCGGCGGCCAGTATCTCCGCCTCCTTCGGTTTGCCCAGATCGGTCAGATCGCCGGTCAGGACCAGGATATCGGCGGTTTGCGAAATCTCGCTGAACAGTTCCCTGTAGGAGGCCGAACCGTGCTCCTTGATGTGCAGGTCGCCCATTGCGGCGATCCGCTGCTTGCCGTTCGCCTTCTTCGTTGAGGCCTTGTTGGTATCAGCCTTTTTTGCCTCCGTCTGGGCCGTGTCGCTCTTAGCGTCCGTTGCCTTGCTCACGCTGCGCCTCCCTGGGCCATTTCCTCTTCGACGCCATCGCGAAGGTCGCCTTCGCCGCCCACATCGGCAAAACCCCATTCCTTGACGTCGATCTCGAAATCCACCCGGCTGAACATGCGGCCGCGGCAGATCTTCATCTGCGGCAGCGGCAGTTCGCGCTGCGCCTTCAGGCGGTCGAGCAGTTCGTCCAGCAGCCAGTCGGGAACCTTGTCGCGCTCGGTCGGGTATATCCAGCGGAAGTTCAGGAGGTGGATCAGCAGTACTTCCCAATGCACTTCCATGTGGTTCAGCAGCCGCTCCCAGTCGATCTGCTCGTGGGCGCGCAGGATCATGTGGACGATATCGCCGCCGTCATAGCGATGGCGGAGCTGCACGAAACATTTCGACCAGATGAGTTCGGTGGGCGCGATGATGCGGACCTTGTGGCCGTTCATCTCGATCTGGCGGGCGTTTTCGAACCAGGCGTCGCTGATCGGCATGGTGCCGTTCGACGCGGCAAAGATGACGTCGAAGAAATGCCGGCCCTTCTTCACCTTGCCGAGCCAGCGATCGTCCTCCACCTCGATATGATAACCCTTGTCCTTGAAGTGGGCGAGGATGCGGGCGTAGTCGCCTGCCTTGCAGAAGATGTCGAGGTCCTTCGTCTGGCGGGTGATGCCCGTATAGGCGCTGATGGCGAACGTGCCGGCCAGCAGGAACGGGATATGGCAATTGGCGAGGTCCTCGACCGCCTCGGCGACAAAGGCCTCCGAATCCGCGTCGGCAAGCGTCGGCGCGGCCTTCACTTCCATCCCCGGCATGGTGTCGACCGGATGGGTGGCCTTCTCCCTCGGCAGGTTCTGCGCGGCGTTCGCTTCGGCATTCATTGACGGGATCTCCGAATTTGGCTTCGCGCAGAGGAACACCCGGGCAGGCCCGGAGGTTCCGCTTCGAGTTGTTTTGAGATTGTCGTGACGCTTCAAGCTTCGGGGTTGTCGGCATTCGCCATGGGGCTCGGACGGCCGTCCGGCTGGTCGCCGTCTTCGCGCTCTTCCCGGTCTTCGAGATCGGTCTCGACGAGATAGGCATCCTTGTTGCCGAGCCTTGCGGCTTCCTTCAGCGCTTCCGGATTTGTCGTGTCCAATTGCTCGTTATTCAATTGATCCTGAAGCGCGTCACTTGTCTTGGCGCTGTCGGTGGGCGTGCGTTTGGCGTCCATGGCGATGGTCCCTTTCTGCTGTGTCGAGAGCCGTTCCAGACATTCATCCGGGCTCATAGCTCAACCCCTGGGGATACGACAGGTTCCCCGGTCGCGCATGCGGGAACCAAAGCCGCGGCAGGTTGTTGGATTTTGGTGCGCAAACTCGAGGAGGCAGATATGCCAGCGAAATCCAAGGCACAGCACAAGGCAGCCGGCGCGGCACTTGCCGCGAAACGCGGCGACATGAAGAAGGGCGAACTCAAGGGTGCTTCGAAGAGCATGGAAAAATCCATGAGCGAAAAGCAGCTCGAGGATTTCGCCTCGACCAAGCGCAAGGGCAAGCCGGATCACGCCCCTCACCACTGACGGGGATGCGGATTTGCCTCGATGCCCCGATCGGGCTGCCGGTCCGAGACCGGAACTTCCCGGAAAGACGGACGTTCTTCGGAGCGCCCGCCTTTTCGTGGAGGAAGAAGCCATGCCCCCTGAAGAACTCGATGCAACGCTGACCGCCCTCCCGCTGAGGATCGGCGTCTATATTCCCGATGACCTGATGGAAGACTGGTTTGCGCCCGGAACCGGCATGAAGCCGGTGAGCGAGGCGGCCCTGAAAGCGGCCGAGGCCTATGGGCGCCGCTTCGAATGCGAATTCAAATATTATCCCGAGCGGATGGAAGGCGTTTTCTGGAAATGGGTGCCGGCCCTCTAGGCAGATTTTGGGACCCGATGAAAGCTGAAAGCCGTTGAAGCGCGCCGCGCCACTAAAGATCGCTGGCCACAGAGTGGCCAAGGGATCGGTCCGCCTTTGGGCGCGGCGGCGCCTGTTTCAATGACAACCACCTTCAAGCGCGGCATTTGGCTAAACGATCATCACGCAGCCAACCCACTCCGCAAGCCCTGCCATGGCGTTCAAATGCAGGGGAAAACGAAAAGTTCCGCCGGGAAGTGATTCGGGCGGTTATTTTTCGCCCGAATCATCAAAACTCATGGAACCGCCTTTCGCTCAAGCGTAACTGTCGCGCAGTGCTTCGAACTTCTGAAGCTGTTCGGCGATCAGTTCGCGCGCGGCATCCCGCTTGACGAACACCTTGAACATCGCCGAACCCTTGGCATTCATGAACCAGACCGAGCAGGAGCGGCGGCCATGGAAGGCGCGGTCAACGAAGGTCACGGAGGCGCAATTATCCTTCTTGATGTGACCGCCGATCGGGCTGTCGCCATGGATGTTGAACCAGCCATGGCCTTCGGAACCGGCGGGCAGGGTGCCTTCGGCCTCCAGCACGATGTCGTCGGTATGGACGATGAACAGGACCTCGCCCCAGCTCGTCATCTCGGTCCAGATATCCGCGAACTTCTCCTTGTCCGCGATGACCGCAGCGCCCTTCGGCAGGATTTCGAGGATCTCGGCGGGCGTCACGTCGGCATTGGCGGCGATCGCCTCGACGACGCCGTCGGGCTTTTCCGCCAGGGCGGCGAGAGCCCGTTCGCGACGGTCGGGGCTGATTTCGGAAACGGCGTTCATCGGGACCTCAAGCGGCAGCGTCGGCGCGCACGCCGTTCTTGTCTTCGTGGATGATCACTTCGAAACCTTCGAAATGCGGACCCGAGAGATATTCCACCTTGCCGCGGTTGTTGCCAGCATTCGCGTGGGCCGCGCGGAACTGTTCCGACTTCGTCCAGGCCTGGAAGTCCTCGAAGGTTTCCCACACGGTATGGGATGCGTAGAGGGTGTGATCCTCGGCCTTGGGGCCCTTGAGCATATGGAACTCCACATAACCGGGCAGCTCCGCGAGGCGGCCCTGGCGACCACGCCAGATGGCTTCGAATGCTTCTTCGTAGCCCGGCACGACGCGGAATCGGTTCATGGCAATGTACATGGATAGTCCCTCACTTAAAGTTTCACTTTCGGCTCAAGATATCTGCGGCCGGTCCCCTTGAAAAGCCCAAAAAACTTGCGTAGTCAACTCAAGTTATCGCCGTAGGCCAGGCGGATCTGAGGCATATTGCGCCTCGGTTTGGGCAGACAAGGAGCAGAGTATCATGGGGTCTTCCTTCACCTTGAGGGGGCTTTTCGCAGCCGTCCTCCTGGGCACCGGTCTCGTCGCGGGCGTCGCCGCTGCATCCGACAAGGGCAATCCGGAAGCCAAGCGGATCGTCTCCATCGGCGGCACGATCACCGAGATCCTGTATGCGCTCGGCGCCGAGGACCGGATCGTAGCACGGGACTCGACGAGCTTCTATCCGGATGCGGCCAATTCCAAGCCCGATGTCGGTTACATGCGCGCCCTGTCTGCCGAAGGTATCCTCGGCCAGAAGCCCGATCTCATTTTGATGGAGGAAGGTTCCGGCCCGCCGCCGGTCATCGAAATCCTGAAAGCCAGCGAAGTGCCGATGGTGGTCATCCCGACGCCGCCGAAGGCCGAAGCGATCGGCAGGAAGATCCGTGACGTCGGAGCGGCCGTCGGGCTTTCCGACAAGGCCGACGCCCTTGCCGTCAAGACGGAAGACGGGTTGAAGAAACTCGCCGCCGACGTTGCCAGGATCACCGGCCCGAAAAAGAAGGTTCTGTTCGTGCTGTCGCTCGCCAACAACCGCGTCATGGCCGGCGGTGCCGATACGGAAGCGGGCGCGGTGATCGAAATGGCCGGCGGTATCAATGCCGCGCCGACGATCAACGGCTACAAGCCGCTCGCCGACGAAGGCGTCATCGCGGCCCAGCCGGATGTCGTGCTCTCCATGTCGCGCGGCGATCACGTCATGACGCCGGAACAGGTTTTTGCGGTTCCCTCGATGCAGACGACGCCGGCTGCCGCCAACAAGGCGCTGGTTACCATGGACGGCCTGTTGCTGCTCGGTTTCGGTCCGCGCACGCCGGACGCCGCCCGTGCGCTTGCAGCCCAGATCTATCCCGGGGCGATCAACTGATGATGAAGGCGCTGGCGATGCCTTCTCGCGTTGCTGCCGATGGAGACCGGACGCGCCAGGGCGTCGTCATGCTTCTTCTGCTGGCGGTGATACTGTTTGCCGCCTGCCTGCTTTCGCTCGGCGTCGGTCCGACGGGCGTCGGCCTGCGCGATCTCTGGACCTACGCGACCGGTAACAGCGCCAGCCTTTCGACCCAGGACCGGGTGATCCTCGAGGCGGTGCGCCTGCCGCGCACCGCGCTCGGCCTTCTGGTCGGGGCAGGGCTTGCCGTCTCCGGCGCAATGATGCAGGGCCTGTTCCGCAATCCGCTTGCAGATCCCGGCATCGTCGGGGTCACGTCCGGCGCGGGGCTTGCCGCGGTTGCGGCGATCGTGCTTGGTAACGGCATTCTGGCGCCGGTCGCCATGGTGCTCGGCAACCAGTTCCTGCCGCTGATGGCGTTCTTCGGCGGCCTTTTCAACACCTGGGCTCTCTACATCATCGCCACCCGCGACGGGCGGACCTCTACGACGACGCTGATCCTGTCGGGCATCGCGATCGGTGCGCTTTCGGCGGCGCTGATGGGTCTGATGATCGTCATGGCCGACGACCGGCAGCTGCGCGACATCACCTTCTGGAACCTCGGCTCGCTCGGGGGGGCCACGTTCGGCCGGGTCTTGTCCATCCTGCCCTTCATCGGCGCGGTGATGGTGATCATGCCCTTCGTGGCGCGCGGGCTCGATGCGCTGGTGCTTGGAGATGCGGCCGCGTTCCACATGGGCATTCCGGTGCAGCGGCTGAAGAAGATCGTCATCGTCGCGGTCGCAGCTGCCTGCGGCTCCACCGTCGCGGTCGCCGGCTCGATCGGTTTCATCGGCATCGTCGTGCCGCATCTGCTGCGTCTCGTCATGGGTCCGTCGCACCGCTTTCTGCTGCCGGGCTCGGCGCTCGCGGGAGGGGCACTGCTGCTGATTGCCGACAGCGTCGCGCGCACCGTGGCCGCTCCGGCAGAACTGCCGATCGGCGTCATCACCGCTCTGTTCGGCGCTCCGGTCTTCCTTTTCCTGCTGCTCGGCAAGAACGGCATCACCATGCGGGACATGCCATGATTTCCGCAGAACACGTCACTGTCGCCCGCTCGGGCCGCAACCTGCTCGACAATGTCGGCCTCGATCTCGAGCCGGGCAAGTTCACCGTCGTCATCGGCCCGAACGGCGCGGGAAAATCGACGCTGATGAAGGTGATCTCCGGCGAGATGAAACCGGATGCCGGCTTCGTCAGCTATCACGGCACCAGTGTCGATCTCTGCCGGCCGGTCGAACTTGCCAAACGCCGGGCGGTGCTGCCGCAGGCGACGCAGCTCGCCTTCCCGTTCACCGCCCTCGAAATCGTCCGGATGGGCGCTGTCGCACAAGGGGCGCTCAATCCGACCGAACAAGCGCGCCAGGCCTTGTCACGCGTGGGCCTGCGCGGGTTCGAAAGCCGCCCCTATCCGTCGCTGTCGGGCGGCGAGCAGCAGCGGGTGCAGTTCGCCCGCGCACTCGCGCAGGTGCCGCAGCCGGTTGTTGATGGCATGCCGCGGGCGCTGTTCCTCGACGAGCCGACCGCCAGCCTCGATCTCGGACACCAGATTTCGGTGCTGGAAATCGCCCGCGACTTCGCCAATGCCGGCGGCATCGTGCTCGCCATCCTGCACGACCTCAACCTGGCAGCCGAATTCGCCGACCATCTGGTGGTGCTGAACCACGGCCGGGTGGTCGCGGAAGGCGCCTGCCTGGAAACGGTCAGTGACGAGATCATCGCCAACGTCTATGGCATCGCCGGCGCCGTGGGTCGCCTGCCGGCCGCCCACATCCCCTACGTCCTGCCGCAATCGCGGCACCGCTGAGCTGTCAGGATTCAGGTATCGGGCCGGGTGACGATGAAGGTCGCGGAACCGAGCATCACCGCGGCCACCAGTGCCGCCCGCCATAGCGGCGGCGAGGTGCCGAACCAGAAGACCGCGTAGCTCACCGCCATCAGCGAAATGGCTGCGATCTTCGCCTTCCGCGCGATCGCACCCTTTTCCCGCCAGCTGCGCAGTGACGGTCCGAATTTCGGGTGGTCGAGCAGCCATGCCTCCAGCCGCGGCGAGGAGCGGGCGAAACAGGCGACGGCCAGAAGCAGGAATGGCGTGGTGGGCAAGACAGGCAAGAAAGCCCCGACAATGCCGATTGCGACGAACAGCCATCCGAGGGCGAGAAAGAGGAGACGCATGAAATGACCTATGGAATATCCTGAGCAGGATAGACAAGTTCGGGAACGGCGTCTCCACCCAAATTTCTCATGGTCGTCCGCCCTTCCCATTTAAGCGCCGCCGGTTATAGTGCCGCCGGCTTCAATAACCGCAGGGAAAATGATGTCGCAGAAGAAAGTGCTCGTTGTCGGCGGGGCCGGCTATATCGGTTCTCACACGTGTCTGGTGCTCGCCGAGCGGGGCTATCAACCGATCGTCTTCGACAACCTCTCCAACGGACATGCGGAATTCGTGCGCTGGGGTGAGCTGGAGCAGGGCGATATCCGCAACCGCGCCCGGCTCGACGAGGTTTTTGCCAAGCACAAGCCCGATGCCGTGCTGCATTTCGCAGCGCTGATCGAGGTGGGGGAATCGGTCAAGAACCCGGTCGCCTTCTACGACAACAATGTCATCGGGGCGCTGACGCTCTTGTCGGCGGCGATCGATGCGGGTGTGAAAGCCTTCGTGTTCTCCTCGACCTGCGCCACCTACGGCCTGCCGGACCGTGTGCCGATGGACGAGACGCACAAACAGGCGCCGATCAATCCCTACGGCCGCACCAAGTTCATCATCGAGCAGGCGCTGAAGGATTACGGCACCTACAAGGACCTGAAGTCCGTCATGCTGCGCTATTTCAATGCCGCCGGCGCTGATTTCGAGGGCCGGATCGGTGAGTGGCATACGCCGGAGACGCACGCCATTCCGCTCGCGATCGAAGCGGCGCTTGGCCGCCGCCAGGGGTTCAAGGTCTTCGGCGACGACTACGACACCCGCGACGGCACCTGCGTGCGCGACTATATCCATGTGCTTGACCTCGCGGACGCGCATGTGCGGGCGGTCGACTACCTTCTCGCCGGTGGCGAAACGGTGGAACTCAATCTCGGCACCGGCACCGGCACGACGGTGAAGGAACTGCTGGCGGCGATTTCGGCGGTTTCGGGAAAGCCGTTCCCGGTGGAATATACCGGCCGGCGCGAAGGTGATTCCACCTCTCTCGTTGCCAATAACGACAAGGCGCGGGCGGTGCTCGGCTGGGAACCGAAATACAGCCTGGACGATATCATCCGTTCGGCCTGGGACTGGCATTCTCGCTCGAACCACCACGTCATTTAAGGAACAGGACATGGCGGAGGGCGAGGTCAAGCTCGAGGAAAGCTGGAAGCTCGTGCTCGGGCAGGAATTCTCCGATCCCTATATGGGCGAGCTCAAGCACTTTCTCGTCGCCGAGAGGCAAGCGGGCAAGCGCATCTTCCCGAAAGGCTCGGAGTATTTTCGCGCGCTCGACCTGACGCCGCTCGACGAGGTCAAGGTCGTCATCCTCGGCCAGGATCCGTATCACGGGTTCGGCCAGGCGCATGGGCTTTGCTTTTCCGTGAGGCCCGGTGTGCGCATCCCGCCGTCGCTCATCAACATCTACAAGGAGATGGAGACGGATCTTGGCATCCCGCCGGCCAAACACGGGTTCCTCGAACACTGGGCGGAACAGGGCGTGCTGTTGCTGAACAGCGTGCTGACGGTCGAGGAAGGCAAGGCCGCTGCCCATCAGGGCAAGGGCTGGGAACGGTTTACCGACGCGGTGATCCGCGCCGTCAACGACGAATGCGACGGCGTCGTCTTTATCCTCTGGGGCTCCTATGCGCAGAAGAAGGCGGCTTTCGTGGACCAGCAACGCCATCTGGTACTCCGCTCGGCGCACCCGTCGCCGCTGTCGGCCCATAACGGGTTTCTGGGCTCGCGTCCCTTCTCCAAGGCGAATGCCTATCTGCAGTCGATCGGCAAGGATCCGGTCGACTGGCGTCTGCCGGAACAAGTCTAGATCTGTGAACGATTAGCCAATGGTCGTCTACGCAGAGTGAACAATGCGTTCGGATCGTCGCGTCTATCCAATTGCCGCTCGTTCCACCATCTTTACCTCAGAAAGCGGGCCGCACAGGCGGCTCCTAGAAAGGGGTTTAAAATGCTCGACCAGATCAAAGGCCTGCACCACGTCACGTCGATGGCTGCCAGCGCCAGCACCAATAACAAGTTCTTCACCGATACGCTCGGCCTTCGCCGGGTCAAGAAGACTGTCAATTTCGACGCTCCCGATGTCTACCATCTCTATTACGGCGACGAAGTCGGTTCTCCCGGTTCTGTCATGACCTATTTCCCGTTCCCGCATATCGCCCGTGGCCGTCAAGGTACCGGCGAAGTGGGCACCACGCTCTTCTCGGTTCCGGAAGGCTCGTTCGGTTTCTGGACCGACCGGCTGACGAAGGCTGGCGCAGAAGGCATCAAGGCCGACAGCGCATTCGGTGAAAACCGCCTGCATTTCTCCGGTCCGGATGGCGACGGTTTCGCGCTCGTCGAAGTCAAGGACGATGCCCGCAAGCAGTTCATCGGCAACGGCATTACCGAAGATCATGCGATCCGCGGTTTCCATTCCGCTTCGCTTCGTCTTCGCGATGAAGGCGCTACCGCCGAACTCCTGAAGTTCATGGGCTACAGCCAAGCCGATGCTCAGGATGGCGTGACCCGCCTGATCATGCCGGGCGGCAACGGTGCCGATGTCATCGACATCGAAACCATGCCGAACATTGCCCGCGCCAATCTCGGTGCCGGCTCGGTCCACCACATCGCCTTTGCCGTCGAGAACCGCGCAAAGCAACTCGAAGTCCGCAAGGCGCTGATGGATACCGGTTACCAGGTCACCCCGGTCATCGACCGCGATTACTTCTGGGCGATCTATTTCCGCACGCCGGGCGGCGTGCTGTTCGAAATCGCCACCAACGAACCCGGCTTCGATCGCGACGAGGATACCGCTCATCTCGGCGAGGCCCTGAAGCTGCCCGCACAGCATGCACATCTGCGGGCAACGCTCGAACAACATCTCGAACCGCTGGACGCCTAACCAGACGACGCGTCCAAGGAGACCATCATGAGTTACGACAGTTATGTGCACCGGGCGCGCCCCGGTGCTCCTGGAGCGCCGATCCTGTTCGTCTTTCACGGCACCGGCGGCGATGAAAACCAGTTCTTCGATTTCGGCGGCCGGCTCTTGCCGGGCGCCACGGTGATCTCGCCGCGCGGCGACATTTCCGAACACGGTGCGGCGCGCTTCTTCCGCCGCAAGGCTGAAGGCGTCTACGATTGCGAGGATCTCGCCCGGGCGACCGAGCGGATGAGCGAATTCGTCGCCGCCAACCGCGAGCGCTACGAATCTTCGGCCGTGCTCGGCCTCGGTTTTTCGAACGGCGCGAATATTCTCGCCAATATCATGATCGAGAAGCCCGGCCTGTTCGAGGCGGGCGTGCTGATGCATCCGCTGATCCCGTTCAAGCCGAAGGACCGCAAGGCCGAAGACAAGGCCCATGTGTTGATCACGGCCGGCCAGCACGATCCGATCAGTTCCGTCGCGCAGACCACCGACCTTGCCGATTATTTCAGGAAGCAGGGCGACACGGTCACGCTCGAATGGCATGGCGGCGGACATGAGATCCGCCCGAACGAGATCGAGGCCGCCAAGACGTTCTTTGCGCCCTATGGCGCTTGAACACGACAATAAAACCGCCCGGCGTCAGGCTTGTGAAGGCTGATGCCGGGCTTACTTTTGCCCGCGCTCGCTACCGGCGGGCCGTTGCCTTGCCGAACAGGTTCTGAAGGGTCGGTTTTTTCTCGTCTTCGACCGCCTCTTGGCTCTCGTCGGTTTTTCCCTCTTCTTCTTTGAAGTATTTGGCGACGGTCTGCATGTGCCACTGCATCAGCTCATAGCAGTATATCACTTCCCGACCGCCAGCCGACCAATAGGCATTCGGCTCGCCGCATTCGGCGGCCGTCAGCTTGATGCCGTCGTCCAGCTTGTAGAGCCCGGAGAGAAGCTCGGCGAGGATATCCAGGACCTTCGCCGTCTTCGTCAGGTCTGCGTAGTCCTCGAGTTCCCTGTTGTTCGGCTTCTTGTAGGTAATCGTAAATTTGTTGTTCTGCCCGTCGGTGCGCAGATGCGGTTTCAGGACGCCGAACCAGCTGTCATGGGCTTTCAGATATTCGCCGACGCACTGCCTTCGGCGTTCCTCCGGAAATTCGAGGTTATCGGCCGATTCCTTGAATTTCTCCGCATCCTTTCCGACCATCATGCAGACCATGCTGAAGGCGCGCTGGCGGTCGAGCGCGTGGACGTCCCACATCGGCAGTTCCTCTTCGGCAGCCTCGCTGGCCTCTGCGGAAAATGTCCAGCCATCGACGGAATCGGTCAGCGCCGTGTCGAAAACTTCGTCGTCGGCCTCCAGCAGGAGCAGCGTGGAAAGCGTATCCACCGCATCTTCCTCCCGGCCAAGAACCGGCAGGTTGAATTCTGAAACCAGCATGTGTCCGGCTTCATGGAACAGGAAAAACAGCGCATTGCCGAATGCGAACTCGACGCTGTCCTCGACCTGCTGCTTGGAAAGACCCTGAAGGTCGTCGGTGAGGGCCGTCGCCTGTGCGCCGGCCATGGGCAGCGCAAAAAGCCCGAAAAGGGCGAGAGGGAGAAGGCTGCGTCGCATCGGGCCTGCCTGCTTTCTGAAAGCCGTGTTGATCTGCCGCGTCCATGGCCCAGCGCTGCGGAAATTCCCCGGGTCGGCGCAAGGTCGATCTATTCCGTAACATCGAGCTTTTAAGTTCGGATGAAGCGGTATTGTTGCTGATGTGTTTCGACGGGTTTTACGAACATTTAGGGCTTGTTGAAACTCCTCGGCTCCCCTCGCCTGCAGGTGCAAAGGCGGCGGCTGCCGAGTGCTGCGTGGCGATGGAACAAGTCTCCGCACTTCGTCTTGCGAACAGCTTCTCCGGGCTTGCGAGGGACATGGTGATCGCCGATAGTGGTTCGATCACGTCTCTGGCTGCCCGGAGGTTCCCATGAGCAACCATTTGAAATTCTTCATCGACGGCGCCTGGGTCGAACCGGCCCTCCCGGTCGCGCTGGACGTCATCGATCCCTCGACGGAAGAGGCCTATACGCGGATCGCGCTCGGCTCCAAGGCGGATGTGGACAAGGCGGTGGCGGCGGCCAAAGCCGCGTTCCCGGCTTTCTCTCAGTGGTCGAAGGAGGAGCGGCTGGCGCTGCTTCGTCGCATCCTTGCCGAATACGAAAAGCGCTACGAGGATATCGCCCAGGCCGTCTCCCAGGAGATGGGTGCGCCGATCGCCTTTGCCCGGGACGCGCAGGCCGCTGCCGGGCAGGGGCATCTCAAGGCGACGATCGAGGCGCTCGAAGCCTACGAGTTCACCGAGACACGCGGCACGACGACCATCGTGAAAGAGCCGATCGGCGTCTGCGCTCTCATCACGCCCTGGAACTGGCCGCTCAACCAGATCGTCTGCAAGGTAGCGCCGGCGATTGCCGCCGGCTGTACCATGGTGCTCAAACCCTCGGAGATCGCGCCGATCAGCGGCATCATCTTCGCCGAGGTCATGGAGGCGGCCGGCACGCCGAAGGGCGTCTTCAACCTCGTCAACGGCACCGGTCCGGACGTGGGCCAGGTGATGGCCGGCCATCCGGATGTCGACATGGTGTCCTTCACCGGCTCGACCCGCGCCGGTATCATTGTCGCCAAGACCGCTGCCGATACGGTGAAGCGGGTGGCGCAGGAGCTCGGCGGCAAGTCGCCGAATATCATCCTGGCCGACGCGGAGTTCGAAAAGGCGGTGGCGGACGGCGTGACCGCCTGTTTCGGCAATTCCGGCCAGTCCTGCGATGCGCCGACCCGCATGCTGGTGCCGGCCAGGCGTCACGACGAGGCGCTTCAGGTCGCAAAGGCTGCCGCCGAAAAGCTCAAGACCGGCGATCCGCGCGCCGACGGTACCGATCTCGGCCCGGTGGTCAGCAAGACCCAGTTCGACAAGATCCAGCGGCTGATCGAGGCGGGCATCGCGGAAGGTGCGACGCTGGTCACCGGCGGCCCCGGCCGGCCGGAAAACCTCAATCGCGGCTACTACATCCGCCCAACCGTGTTCGGAAACGTCACCAACGACATGACCATCGCCCGCGAAGAGATCTTCGGGCCCGTCCTGTCGATCCTCCCTTACGAGACGGAGGAACAGGCGATCGAGATCGCCAACGACACACCGTACGGGCTTGCGGCCTATGTTCAGTCCGGCGATCTCGCCCATGCCCGCCAGGTGGCGGCGCGGCTTCGCGCCGGTTCGGTGTTCATCAACTATCCCGAATGGGATCTCTTCGCGCCCTTCGGCGGCTTCAAGCAATCCGGCAACGGCCGCGAATATGCCGACTGGGCCATTCACGACTTCCTCGAAATCAAGGGTATCGTCGGTTATGGCAATTGAGACCTTTAATCCTCCGTCCGTCCGCAAGCCGTTCGGTGCCTACAATCACGGTCTGCTGGTGCCGCCAGGCGCCAGCCTGCTCGTCACGTCCGGCCAGCTCGGCATCGGCACCGACGAGAAGATTCCGCCGGATATCACAAGCCAGGCCGAGCTCTGCTTCAAGGCGATCGGCGCCATCCTCGAGGAGGCGGGCATGACCTATGCGGACGTCATCCGCATTTCCGGCTTCGTCACCAGCCGCGAGGATTTTCCCGCCTATATGGCGGTGCGGGACCGCTATACGCTCGATCCGAAACCGGTCTCGACCCTGATCGTTGTCGGTGGCTTCACCCGCGCCGAATTCCTGGTCGAAGTGGAAGTGACGGCGGCGAAGGTATTTTAAAGCAACTCCCAATAGAGATGTCGCCTCAGCGCGAGCCGCATCGGCGAAAGGTCATCGGTATTCAGTGTTTATTGATTATGTGATCGCTTTATTGCAGTGCCGGCTATCGCATTTGTGATTTGCGCTGAATATCGGCCCCGACTTTAAATATTCCTTGAGCTGAATAGGGTATCGCTTGCTCCAGGGTTTTTTATTGGGGGTTTTCTATGCGTCGTATCGTGATGGGAGCCATGGCGCTCTTCTGTGCGCAATTTTTCGCACCCGCTGCCTTTTCTGCAAGTCTTGTTGCCAGTGTCAGCCTGTCGTCGCAGACCATGACCGTCGAGCAGGACGGTGTGGTGGTTTACGAATGGAAGGTTTCGACCGCGCGTCCGGGTTATTCGACGCCGACGGGGAACTGGGGCGCCAAGTGGCTGTCCAGGGATCACC
The DNA here is from genome assembly GCF_000732195.1 of Neorhizobium vignae. Classification (GTDB taxonomy): domain Bacteria; phylum Pseudomonadota; class Alphaproteobacteria; order Rhizobiales; family Rhizobiaceae; genus Neorhizobium; species Neorhizobium vignae. The sequence goes on along the minus strand of NZ_JNNU01000002.1, from coordinate 385,519 downwards.
GTTCGCGCAAATACGATAATGCCCCGATGCCCTATGCGGTGTTCTATAACGGCGGTTATGCCGTCCATGCGACCTTCGAGACGAAGCGCCTCGGCCGACCTGCCTCTCATGGCTGCATCCGCCTGCATCCTGAAAATGCAGCGACATTCTTCTCGCTCGCCAGCCGGCACGGAGTGTCGAACACACGCATCGTCGTGAGCCGCTAGGGTTCGCTCAGTAGCCGCAACTTCTGAGCTGGGCTTCGTATTTGGCGGCCATGCCGGCGGATTTCTGGGCGGTCTGCTTGACGCCGTTGCCGAACTGGCCGCGCGCGTATCCGGCCTGGCCGGTGTAATAGGCGAGGTAGAGGTTGTAGCTGTCGGTGAGCGGGATGCCGTTCTTGAGATGGCTCTGGTTGTGATACCAGCCGACGAAATGGACGGCATCGCCGAAATCGGTGCGGCTGGCGCTCCAGCGGCCGGTATCCTTCTGGTAGCTCAGCCATGTGCCGTCGAGTGCCTGGGCGTAACCATAGGCCGTCGAGGCGCGCGTCCACGGAATGAAGCCGAGCAGTTTGGTGCGCGGCGGCCGCGCATAGGGCTGGAAACCGGATTCCACATAGATCGTCGCCATCAGGATCGGCACCGGCACGCCGAATTCCCGCTCGGCCTTCTTGGCGTCACGCGCCCAGTTGTTGAACAGCCCGTCGCGCTGCTCGAAGATCGCGCAGGCATTGGTGACACGGCTCGGCGCCGAGGCGCAGGCAGACAGGGACAGAGCCATGAGGGCGATGAAAAACGCAATACGCATCGCTTAATCTCTCGGTTTCCAGAGATTAATAACCGGTAAAATTTAAGGAAAAGTTTAATGGTCGGGATGAGATGTCGGTGGCGCTAAATAGGCGCGCCCGGCAAACAGGTTGCGGACGATGACGCCGAGCGCGGTCGTGGCCGCAATGCCTTCCAGCCCGAGCCCGATTGCCGGCGCGACCAGCGTCAGGACGGCAAACACCGCGAGCGTGTAGCGCGCCGGGCCGATGCAGACATAGCGGTCGCGCACGAACCACAGGCTCGCCAGATAGATCGCAACGGGGATCGCCACCGCATAGTCGCCGACGAGGATGGAGACCTCGGAATGGTGGGTGATGATGTCGACGAGCACGGCGAAACCCGCGCCGACCGCGGCGCCGGAAGTGAAGATGAAGAAATGGCCGTAGCCCCAGAGAAGCGAACGTCTGAGGTGATGGCTGGTGAGTTGTTCCTCGCGGGCGAAATAGACCCACCAGAGCGAAAAGACGATGACCAGCGCGGAAAGCGCCGTATGTACCAGCATGACATTGACCTCGCCGGCGAACTGGCGAAGCGCCATCGAGCCGGCAAGCAGGGTCTCGCCGAGCACGATGATGTTGAGCAGGCCATAACGCTCGACGATGTGGTGACGGTGCCATGGCGTATTGGCGCTCAGCCGTTCCGCGACGGCCGGCACGGCCAGTTCAAGGGCCACGCCGAGCGCCCAGAGGAGATACGACAGGCCGAAGGTGATGGGTTGCAGGAAGAGGAAACTCAGCCAGAGAAGCTGGACGAGGAAGATCCCGATCGCATATCCAAGCGCAGTCGGCCGGCAGGCCGGGCCGTGATAGGCGGCCCGCAGCCACAGGATGATCATGCCGATGCGCATGACGGCGTAACCATAGATCACCAGGGTAAAATCCGGCGCCTCGGTGAACAGCGCCGGAATGCCGGCGGCAATCGTCAGCGAGCCACCCATCAACACCATGGTCAGCAATCGGTAGACGACATCGTCATTGTCATAGGCCGAGGAAAACCAGGTGAAGTTCATCCAGGCCCACCAGATGGCGAAGAAGGCCATGACGAAGGTCATCACCCCCTGCGCCGCATGGTTTTCGGCAATCGCATGGTGCAGGCCGGCGGCGGCGGACGCGATCGCGATCACCGACACGAGGTCGAACAGCAGTTCGAGCGGGGTTGCGACCCGGTGATGTTCGTCAGGATTGCGGGGATGCAAGGGACGCAAGATGCTGGCGAGTGGTGAAACCTGGTCCGTCATCGTCTGTCTGTCCCTGAACATGAAGATTCGCGATGGGGAAATAGCGCAAAAAAGCGTGTTCAAGTAAAGAGTGGCGGGGCGATATGGCGATGATCGAGAGCGTAGGATGCGTGAGGTTCTTGAGACGGAAAGGCTGACCTTAAGGCAGATCACCAAGGCCGATCTGCGGATCCTGCATCGCATCTTCGGCGATGCCGAGAGCATGCGTTTCTACCCTCGCGCCAAGACCTTCGAGGAGACCGAAGCCTGGTTCGAAAAGCTTGCCTTTCGAAGTTATGGGGAAAACGGTTTCGGCCTCTGGGGTGTCGTCGAGAAGGCGACCGGCGAGCTGATCGGCGATTGCGGCGTTACGCTGCAGCCGACCCCAAGGGCCTGGAGCCGGAGATCGGCTATCATCTTCGGCGCGAATGGCTCGGCCGCGGTTATGCCGCCGAGGCGGTCGCCGCCTGCCGTGATTTTGGTCTCGGCAGTCTCGGTTTCGGGCGGATCGTCTCGATCGTCAGCCCGGAAAACGTTCCGTCGCTGCGGGTCGCGGCGAGGATCCATCAGCGATGGGAAACCTACCGGACGGTGACGGCGGCCGGGGCGGAGGTGGATCGGTTTCTGTTCATTTCCGAGCGCGATGCCGGTGAGCCCATCGGTCCCTTGCAGAACGCGGAGATCCGTGTCGCAATGGTGGAGGCAGATGCCCTGTTGATAATGCGCCGTCGTGAGATGGAGAGCTAGAACCGCTCCATCTCGCGCTTCACCTTGTCCAGAAACGCCGCCCGCGTCTGCGGCGTGCAATTGTTCATGTCGTAATGGGCCAGAAATCTCACCGGCCGGGCGGGGTTGGTCTGGACCCGCAGCACGCGTTTCGACAGTTTTCGCGGCGGGTCGCCGGCGAGGAAGGCGCGCCAGCGAGTGGCGCCGTAGGTGGTGACCACCGCCACCTTGTCGATATGCAGTTTTCGCGTGAGCTTGCCGTCCTTCAGCTCGAAGGTGATGCCCGGCAGCCAGACGCGGTCGAAATAGCCTTTCAGCATCGCCGGCCAGCCGAAATTCCAGACCGGGGTAACGATTACCAGCCCTTCCGCCGCCTGCAGCCGATCGACATAGGGTTTCACCAGCGACAGGTTGTTGGGGTAGTCGTGGTAAGTCATCCGGTCATGGCGCGACATGACCGGATCGAAACCTTCGGCATAGAGGTTGCAGTCATCCACCTCATGGCCGGCTTTCAGTAGGCTCTCGCGCGCCTGCCTGTGCAGGGCGGCGCCATAACTTTCCTCGACCGGATGCGAATGGATGAGCAGGACCCGCATCAGCCACCCGCTGCGGCAAGGCCCGGAAAGAGGTAGTTCTTGCCGGCTGAGAAATCGAAATCGGGATTGTCCCAGGCGATCATCTTGCCGGGGTTGAGGAGACCCTTCGGATCGGTCTCCTTCTTGAAGGCGAGCTGGACCACGTCCGTCTGCTTCATGCCGCCTTCTTCCAGCGTGTAGCGGTGCGGGTTGAAGATCGGGCAGCCGTTGTCGCGGTGGATCTGCATGATCTCCTCCAGCCGCTCCCTGGTCGTGTAGCGCACCAGCGGAAGGCCGGAGCACTGCATGCGGCCGTCGAACTTGATGAATTCCAGATGGCCCGGCACCTCGTCGCCGAACAGCTTCACCATCTTCTCGACCTTGGCGACATGGTCCGGTCCCGGATACTGGACCTGAAGGTAGGTGAACCCTGGATCGACTTTCAGGGCTCGCAGCGTCGTGTGGTTCCAGGCAAGCTCGTAGGCATGCGGGATACCCTTCATGCTTTCGACCTTGTCGGAACGGAAGAGTATTTCGCCCTTCTGGCGTTCGGCAAAGGCGGTAAAGGCGTCCATGGAATGCGGCGCTACCATCAGCACGACGATCGACTGGTTGCGGTCGCGCAGGAACGGCTTGTGACGCGGGAAATAGTCGTAGGGGATGGGTGCTGCGATCGGGGCGATTTCCTTGATCAGCAGGCCGTTCTTATGGGCCAGCGCATCGCCGAAGCGCACCGCGTCCATGAAGTCGTCGTAACCGACCAGCACGTCCACCCATTCATAGGCGGGAGCCAGCGGCATCTCGACTTCGACGATGATGCCGTTGGTGCCGTAGGCGTGGGTGACCTTCTGCAGGTCCCAGGCCGTCAGGTCGAGGACGCGCGGCTCGGCTTCCATGGTGACGACGCGCAGGCGCAGGATATTGCCGAGGTCGCGCAGGCCGCCCCAATGGATTGAGCCGACGCCGCCGGAACCGCCGGCGACGAAGCCGCCGATCGTCGCCGTCTGGGCGGTCGAGGGGTGGAAGCGCAGCTCCTGGCCGGAATGGGCTCTGGTCTGGCGGTCGAGTTCGGCAATCACGATGCCGGGTTCGGCGATGACGCGGCCCGGATGGATTTCCTTGACCTTGTTCATGTTGATGAGGTTGAGCACGATGCCGCCGGAGAGCGGCATGGCCTGGCCGTAGTTGCCGGTGCCGGCGCCGCGCGGGGTGACCGGTACGCCATGGGCATAGGCCACCTTCAGCACCCGGATCACCTCTTCCTCGCTTTTCGGCGAGACGACGAGATCGGCGGTGACGTTTTCGAGCTCTTCCTTCAGGATCGGCGAATACCAGTAGAAATCGCGGCTCTTCTGGCGCACCAGCGCCGGATTGTCCTCGAGTGCGAGGCCTTCGAGTTCTTTCTTGATCTGTGCGTAGTCCGGCATGTTCACTTGTCCAAAATCGGGTCCAGGTCACGGTAATCCGGCAGGCGACGGTCGATGCCCATGCCATTCCGCATCACGATGCGGTCGGCCTGCGGACGGGAAAGGAATTCACTCCAGCGGCGCGCGCTGAACAGCACGAGGTCGGCGGGGCCGCCTGCGGCAATAACCCCGATATCCGGCCGGCCGAGGATTTCGGCGGGCGTCGAGGTCACGACGCGGGCGGATGTGTCGAGCGGGTGGTCGAGATGCAGGATGCGGACCGCCTCGCGGAAAACCTCGACCGGATCCATGTCGCCATAGGCGTAGAACGGATCGCGGGTGTTATCGGAGGAGACGGCGGTTTTCACACCGGCGGCCGTCAATTCGTGGAACAGCGTGACGCCGCGCCACCGCGGGGTGCGGCCGGCGTGGCGGTCCTGAAGGTACATGTTGCACATCGGCAGCGACACGACGGAGATGTTGGCCTTGGCCACCTTGTCGATGACACGCCCTGCGGTCTCGTCGTCCTGCCTTGCGAGCGAGCAGCAATGGCCGACGGTGACCGAACCTTCGAAACGGTTGCGGAGTTTAGCCTCGGCAATGGCTTCCAGGGTCAGGACCTGTCTGTCTTCCGTCTCGTCCACATGCAGGTCGATATCGAGGCCGTTGTTGGCGGCCGCCTTGAAGAGCGTGTCGAGGATCCGTTCGAAATCCGGCAGGATGCGGGTGGCGCCGCCGAGCAGTCCGCCATAACGCTTCGCCGTCGCGACGATGCCGCCGAAGACGCTTTCGTCGAGCACGCATTCCAACGGCAGCAGGGCGACTGCCTGCAGCGCGATCCGATCTTTCCATTCGGCGCGAAGCTCATCGAACAAAGGAAAGGAGATATCCGGCTGCGGCGGAATACTATCGAGATGGGTGCGGATGAGTTTCGTGCCGTGAGCGTAGGCACTTTTCAGTGAGAATTCGAAGCGGGCTCGGATATCCACTGCCGACCAATTGGCGATCCGGTCCTCGCGCACGTTCATCAAGGCGCCTTCGAACGTGCCGTCGGGGTTGGGGCGGCGGTCCCAGAAATGTCCCTTGTCGAGATGGGTATGCATGTCGGCGAAACAGGGCCAGACCATGCCGCCGCGCATATCCGCAATGGTCAGATCGGCGGGTGCCGAGCCTTTCGGCAGGATAGCCTCGATCGTCCCGTCCGCGATGACGAGATCGGCCTCCACGAGGCCGTCCTTCGCGGCAACCGGCAGGCCCTTGACGAGGACGGCCGGCAGCGTCGCATTGGTGAGCGCGAAACGGCGGGCGTCGGGAAGCGTCATGAAGGCAGTCATCAGTTTTCTCTTTTCAGGCTGCTTTCATGCCAGCGATGCAGGAAAAACCAGGAGATGAAGGAGGTGATCGCAAAAATCACCACGCCGAGCAAGGACAGCAGGATCAGTGCCGCAAACAGGCGCGGAATGTTGAGGCGATACTGGGATTCGAGCAGCCGGAAGGCAAGGCCGGAACCTGCGCCCGCCGAGCCCGCCGCGAACTCCGCAACAACCGCGGCGATCAGCGCCAGGCCGCCGCCGATCCTCAGGCCCGTCATGAAATAGGGGAGCGAGGAGGGGAGTTTCAGGTAGAGCAGCGTCTGCCAGCGCGAGGCGCCGTAGAGATCGAATAGGTTGAGCAGGTTGTGGTCGACGCTCTTCAGGCCCTGGACCATGTTCGACAGGATCGGGAAGAAGGCGACGAGGAAGGCGCAGATCAAAAGCGCCACCTGGGTCGTCGGCGCATAGATCAGGATCAGCGGCGCGATCGCCACGATCGGCGTCACCTGCAGGATGACCGTGATCGGATAGAAGGCGGTCTCGATCCATTTCGACTGGATGAGAAAGACGGCAATGCTGACGCCGCCGATCAGCGCCAGCGCCAGCGCCTGCATGGTGATCTGCGTCGTCACCCACAGGGCGGGCGAGAGCGTGCCCCAGTCGTTGTAGAGCGAGTTCGCGACCGCCAACGGCCCCGGCAGGATGTATTGAGGGATGCTGTTGACGGTGATGATGAACTGCCAGAGGAGGACGAGGCAGATCACCACGCAGATCGGGACGAGGGTGCGCAGCAGCGTATCGCGGTTGCGGCTGAGGAAGCCCGGCTTCGGCGGCACAAGGGCGATATCGGTGTCGGTCATCAATGTTCCTCCCCGCCGATCGCTTCGAGAAGCATGTTCGAGACCTTTTCGCAGGCCTGGCGGTAGTCTTCGGACGTGCGGTAGTGCGCGTCGCGGCTCATGCTCGTTTTCAACGGGAAATCCGCGTGCACCCGGCCTGGGCGTGCCTTCATCACCACGATGCGGTTCGAGAGATAGGCGGATTCGAACACGGAATGGGTGACGAATATCACCGTGATGCCCGTCTCGCGCCAGAGCCTAAGCACGTCGTCGTTGAGTTTCTGACGGGTGATTTCGTCGAGCGCCGCGAAGGGCTCGTCCATCAAAAGCAGCTTCGGCTTGGTGACCAGCGCACGGGCGATCGAGACGCGCATCTTCATGCCGCCTGAAAGTTCGCGCGGATAGGCATCGGCAAAGTCCTGGAGGCCGACGGTCGCAAGCGTCTTCATGATTTCGTCGCGGGCGGAGGATTTCGAGACGCCGCGCAGTTTCAGCGGCAGGTAGACGTTTCCGAAAACAGTCTGCCACGGCATCAGCGTCGGCTCCTGGAAGACGAAGGAAATGTCGCCTTCCGGCAGCCCTTTGGAATTGATGCGGGAACTCGGCCAGTCGATCGTGCCGGTCGAGACGTCGCCGAGGCCGGCAATGATGCGCAGCGCCGTCGATTTGCCGCAGCCGGAGGGGCCGAGCAGGCTGACGAACTCGCCCCCCTCGACCGTCAGCGACATGTCGGAGAGCGCCAGCGTGCCGCTGGAGAACATTTTCGAGACGGAGCGCATGACGACCAGCGGGCGTCTGCGTGTCTCCCCGGGGGCGGGTATCAACGGGGCTTGGGACGTGCTCATTGCGGGCCTTGAACTTAGTCGGGACAGGGCGGCAATTCCCTCTTTCCCGTGCCAGGCACAGCAAAGAGGGAATGAACCGTTGCGCTCTTCCGAGACTACTTCTTCAGCGCCATGCCGACGCCCTTGCAGACGAACTTGGTCGAATAGGCCTTCTTGTAATCGAGGTCGGCCGGCTGAACACCGATCGATACCATGGATTCGAAGAACTTCTTGTAGCGTTCGTCGGTGATGCAGCCGATGCCCTTGGTCTCGGCGTCGCCCGAAACCACGATGCCGTATTCCTTCATCTTGGCGATGGAATAGGCGATCTGGCCATCCGTCATTTCCGGATTGTCCTTCTTGATCAGATCGTTGCCGGCTTTGTTGTCACCATAGAGGTAAGTGTACCAGCCCTCGATCGAGGCGTCGACGAAACGCTGCACGACATCCGGCTTCTTGTCGATCATCGGCTGCGTGGTGGTGATCATCGTCGAATAGGGGCCGTAACCGGCATCGGCGATCAGGAAGACTTTCGGCGTCCAGCCGGCCTGCTTGCCGATCTCGTAGGGTTCGGAGGTCAGGTAACCCTGCTGTGCGGAGGCCTTGTCGGCGATGAAGGGGGCGGGATTGAACGTGTAGGGTTTGAACTGTTCGTCCTTGAAGCCTTTGAAGTTCTTCTTCATCCACTCGAAATAGGTGGTGTAGCCTTCCTTGGCCATGAAGATGGTCTTCATCTTGGCGAGGTCCTCGAACTTTTCGACGCCCGCGTCGGGATGGGCGAGCAGGACCTGCGGGTCCTTCTGGAAGATCGAGGCGACGCTGACCAGCGGAATGCCTTGCTTGACGGCATCCATGTCGCCGAGCGGGCCGCCCATATAGAAATCGACCTTGCCGGCGATCAGGAGTGCGCGGTTGGCGGCATTCGGGCCACCCTGCACGATCTTCACCTTCAGGCCGCGCTTTTCATAGGTGCCGTCGGCAACGGCCTGGTAGAAGCCGCCATGCTCGGCCTGGGCAAGCCAGTTGGTGCCGTAGGAGACTTCATCGAGTGCGGCGGCCGGCTGGGCGGCGAGGGCCACCGCCGAAAGACCGACTGCAGCAAAAAAACTCTTCATCATCAATGATTTGGACATGTCGCTTTGTTCCCCTGTTAAACCGTGCGGCATCGTGAGAGCGGCTTATGATGAGCATTTGTACGGTTGCGTCGCTCTTTGAAAAGCATCAAAATTCGTTCACATTGATGCCTTTAGGGCAGCGCTCTAATTTTCATCTGCCAAATTGTGGTGCATGATCAAAAAACATGCAACGAGGGGCTTCGGAGAAAATGCTGCACTCGCGAAAACTTCAATATATCGACGAAATCGCCCGATGCGGATCCATCCGCAAGGCGGCGGCCCGGCTGAACGTCGCGTCGTCGGCGATCAACCGGCAGATTCTGGCTCTGGAGGAAGAGTTCGGGGCGCCGCTTTTCGAGCGGATGCCGCGCGGGCTGAAGCTGACGGCAGCCGGGGAACTCTGCATCGAGCATATCCGGGAGGTGCTGAAGACCTACGAGCGGATGGAAGCGCGCATCCGCGGTCTCAAGATGCCGCAGGCCGGCAAGGTGACGCTGGTTTCGACCGTCGGGCTCGCCGCAGGGCCGCTTCCCGAGATCATAGCCCGCTTTGTCGCGCAGCATCCGCGCGTGCGGGTTCTCCTGCGCAACGACGGACCGTCGAACACGATGCAGCCGGTGATCACGGGGGAGGTGGATTTCGGGCTCGGCTTCAACATCCCCGCGACGCCCGGCATCCGCACGCTCGCCAATTTCGACATACCGATCGGCGTTGTGATGCCGCCAGGGCATCGGCTGGCGGCCGAAGATGGGCCGGTTGACCTTGCGGATGTCGTCCAAGAGCCGTTGGTGCTTGCGCAGTCGGGCACCAGCCTGCGCAACATCATCAATCTGGCGCTGTCGCCGCTGTCGGTGGCGGTGGAGCCGCTGGTGGAAAGCAATGCCTCGGAAATGCTGAAAAAGCTGGTCAAGGCGGGCACCGGCCTGACGCTGCTCAATCCTCTCGACGTGCTGTCGGAATGCCGCCGCGGCGAGCTGATCTTCAGGCCGATCGCCAACCCGCACGCGCGCCACCAGCCGATGAAGCTTTTCGCCCGCGCTCGGACCACGCTCGATACGGCGACCAGCCTGTTCGTGGAATTCCTGCTGTCCGAACTTGCGGCCATGGTGGCCGAATTGCAGGCCAAGGGCCATCTGCCGCCCCAGCCGCATGGCCGGGACGCGCAACGCGACGAGGGTTAACGCGAGTAGAGTTCGTCGAGCGGGAAGGTTTCGAATTCCCGCAGCATCTCGATGAAGCCCGCGACCTGGTGGCGGCAGATGAGAGCGCCTTTTTCGGCGGTCCCCTTCGAGGCATCGCCCACGACCCCGTTGGGGTTCAGGTCGTGCGCCACCCAGGACAGCACGTGCGGCGGGGCCGGCTGCATGTATTTCGAGCGGCTTTCCGCCTTGGAGACGAAGTTCTGCGCGTTCTCCATCCGCACCAGTTCGGGACGGAAATGCAGCATCAGCGAGGTTTCGACTTCGCCGCCATGGATGCCGTATTTCTGCTCGTGCTCGCTGATCAGGCCCGGCGGGTGGCCGAAGCGTCCCCATTGCGTGCCGATCACCGCCATCTTGTGGCGGACGCGCAGCTCGCGGCCGACAATGCTCATGATATCCACATTGCCGCCGTGCGAGTTGACGAAGACGAGCTTCCGCACCCCGGCTTCCGCCACCTTGGCGCCGATCGCGGTCCAGGCGGGGATCAGGATTTCCGGGCCGAAGGACAGCGAGCCGGGGCCGTAGACGTGTTCGTTCGCCTTGCCGATCTCCTGGGTTGGGAGAACGAGGAAATCGAGATCGTCGGGGCGCTGCTCCTTCAATTCCGCCAGCATGCCGTTGGCGATTGCCACGTCGGTTGCGATCGGCAGGTGGGGCCCGTGCTGTTCGGTCGAGGCGATCGGCAGGATGGCGATGGTCTTTTCGGGCGAAAGGCCGGCGAAATCGAGTGAATTGAGTTCGTTCCAGTAAAATGGCTTGCCCATGCTGTCCTGCCTTTCTGCATCTCGTTTTTGAGGGGTAGGAGATCGGGCACATCTCGAAAAGCATCAATTTCCGCCTACTCCGCTGCCTTTTTGAGCACGCTGTTTCGCACCCTCTGTATCAAGTCGGGAAAAAGCCGATTTCACTCAAATTGCAGCTATCTGTTTAAGCGCCCCGAAAAACCCGAGCGCTAGGGTGAACTCATTCAAGAAACGGCATCCAAGCCGTCTGAAGAAAAGGGTGCAGCCATGATCAAGAAGCTCATCATTTCCGCCGTGGTCCTGACGGCGCTGATTGTCGGCAAGGAATCACGGGCGGCCGGCGTCACCGGTTTCGCGGGCATGTTGACCGAAGGCGTGGCGACCGAGCGCCATCACGGCGTCCAGGATGATAGGACGCTGACATTTTCGCAGCGGCGCGAATTGCTGCGGGTCAATTCCGCAGTCAACAGCGCCATCTCCGAACTCGACAGCTATTTCGACACGGTCGCCGGCATGCCTTTGGCCAAGATGCGCGCCAATACCTGCCTCGACTGCGCCGACTTGAAGCGCGATCACCTCATTCTGCTCGGCTGGTCGCCGGAGGCTCTGCGGATCGAATACGCGATCGGTGGGGAAGGCCGCATCGAACGGGTGCTGGCGATTTCGGCCGGCCGCGGCGACGTGATCCTCGGCCATGACAGCGCGATGATCGACATGTCCGGCGATCAGGTGCGGCGCCCGACCGGCGGGCGTGGTATGATCATTCCAATCTGTCATCTTATCTGATCCGGAGCGGCTCTCCTCGCTCCCGTCCGTTGCAGCACGACGGACCGGCCCGTCTCCTTCATACGGGGAGGCGGGTTTTCGCCATTCGGTGAATGTGATGCCTAAGTTGCGGAAACGATTCCACAGGCTTCCGGAACGCCTTGTATTTAATTGAATATTTAATGTTTTATACGAGGTTGTATTATCTCTCCCGTCCAGGCCGGGAGCCGCTGCCGGGTGGTTCAGCAATCCGAATTGCTGATTGCCCGCAAACCGAGCGGCGAATGTATTAACTAAGGAGTGATGCAGGTGCGGATTTCAATCAAGCATACTTTGATACTGGCTTTTGTTGTTCTGAGCTTGGGCATACTGGGTCTCATGGGCAGAATGCTGTCTCAGGAGATCGGTCGCTACCAAAATTCCACGCAGCTCTCGGAACTGGCACAGCTTGACGAAGCGCTTTTCAATGCGCTGATCGGACTGCGCGGCGAGCGCGGCGGCATTTCGTCGGCCATCAAGCTGGAACCTGCAGAAGTCGCCTCCAGCCGCAAGAACATGGATACCGGCCGGGAGTCGATGGACAAAGCCTTTTCGGCGGTGAAGACCCTGACCGCCGACGTCGAGCAGGCAAGCCTGCGCGGTGGGATCTCTCCCGTCCTCAACGCCTATACGCAGTGGGCCGGCTATCGTGGAAATGTCGACACGGCGCTCACGCAGGCGGTCAAGGACCGCGATCCGGCGCTCGGAAAAGCGGTGCTCGGACTTGCCGATACGATGCTGGCCGATCTCGAAAAGGCCGCCAATCAGGTCGAGGCCAGCATCAATGCGCGCGGGCCCGGGATGATCATGTTCACCCAGATACGCTCCCTTGCCTGGACTGCGCGCACGCAGCTCGGTACCGCCAACTCCACCTTCGTCAATGCGCTGATCGCCAAACAGCCGCTTGCGGCGGACAAGTTGACGGAAATTGCTGTTCAGGACGCACGCGTGGCAACGGCATGGGATGTCATTACCCAGCTTTCCAACGCCGAGACAACCCCGGAGAAGATCAAGACGCTCCACCGGACAGCGCAGACGACTTATTTCGGCGGACCGTATGCCGAGCAGCGCAATGCTGCACTCAAGGCATTCCAAGCCGGCAAAGCCTTCGACATGGCGGTCGACGACTGGCGCAAGCCCGCCGCGCCGGCACAAGCTTCAATCGCCGATATGGCCTCCGCCTCGCTCAACGAGATGACGAGACTGACGGCAGAAGAGGCTGCTTCCGCAAAGCAATCCATCATCGTCTACAGTGTTGCGACCGTTATCGCTTTTGCGCTTTCGCTTCTCGGCATCTACACGGTCATCGTGCGGATCGCCAATCCGATCAGCCGGTTGACGGGTGTGATGCGCACGCTCGCCGGCGGTGACCTTTCCGTCGAAATCCCCGGTGCCGCCCGCACCGACGAGATCGGCGATATGGCGCGCGCCGTCGAAATCTTCCGCGAGGCTGCGCAGCAGAACCGCCAGCTCGAGGCGGATGCCGAACACTCCCGCAAGGCCGCCGAGGCTGAACGCATCGAATTCCAGCGCAGGGCAGAGTCCGAAGCCGAGGAGCGGTTGACCCAGGCCACCTCGGAACTCGCCTCCGGTCTGAAGCGCCTTGCTGCCGGCGATCTGCTGTGCGAGATCGACAAGGAATTTTCCGAGCAGTTCGAAACCTTGCGCCATGACTTCAACAGCTCGGTCCGCCAGTTGCGGACTGCGCTCGAAGGCGTGAACCGGACCGCCCAAAGCGTTCGCAGCGGCAGCGACGAAATCTCGACCGCTTCCGACCAGCTTTCGAAGCGTACGGAACAGCAGGCCGCATCGCTGGAACAGACGGCGGCGGCGCTGGAGGAAGTGACCACCAACGTGAAGCAGACCTCCGAAAGAGCGAGCGAGGCGCGGGAAATCGTCCGCGATGCGAGCTCCCGCGCGCAGAACTCCAGCACCGTCGTTTCCAATGCGGTCAATGCGATGCAGAAGATCGAGATGGCGTCGAACCAGATCAGCCAGATCATCGGCGTCATCGACGAGATCGCATTCCAGACCAACCTGCTTGCCCTCAACGCAGGCGTGGAAGCCGCCCGCGCAGGCGAGGCGGGCAAGGGATTTGCGGTCGTTGCCCAGGAAGTCCGCGAACTGGCGCAGCGCTCGGCCAAGGCCGCCAAGGAGATCAAGACGCTGATCGGTAATTCCGAAGCCGCCGTCAACCAGGGCGTGGTTCTCGTCAATGATACCGGCGACGGTCTCAAGGAGATCGCCAAGCTGGTCGCGGCGGTCAACCAGCATATGGAGGCGATCGCCATCGCCGCAAACGAGCAGGCGGTGGGTCTCTCGGAAATCAACACGTCCGTGAACCACATGGACCAGATGACCCAGCAGAACGCCGCCATGGTCGAGGAAATGAATGCGGCCGGCGCCTCTCTGGCGCAAGAAAGCACCCGTCTTTCCGAACTGCTGGCGCGCTTCGAAGTGAGCCGAACCAACGTGCGCGATCAGCGCTCGTTCGCCCCGGGACGACTGGCGATGGCCAGCTGAGGAGCACTTTCGACCAGCCGGTTTTCCCCAAACGCCTCCGCAGGCGGCGGGGTGTTACCGGTCGAGGATCTGAAAACCGCCGGCTCGTTTGCAAGGGCCGGCGGTTTTCGTTTCCAGCAGGACTACCGGTCCATATGGGGTTTTCCCCATTCGGCGATGGCGATGCCGCCGAGCGCCAGCGCCAGCGCGACGACATGGAAGAGCTGCAGGCTCTCGCCGATGATGGCGACCGAAAGCAGCGTGCCGAACACCGGCACGAGATTGATGAACAGCCCGGCGCGGTTGGCGCCGATCTCCCCGACGCCCTTGATGTAGAGCACCTGGGCGATCAGAGAGGCGAAAATGGCGGTGTAGAGCACCACGATCCAACCCTCGGTGTCCGGCCAGATCAGGCGATCGGCCGAGTATTCCCAGAATACCAGCGGCAGGGAGAAGATCATCGCGAATAAGGAGGGGATGGCCATCAGCGTGCGCCAATCGACCTTCGGGCGCCATCTGAGCGCCACCGTGTAGATCGCATAGGCGACGATCGCGATCATCATGATCGCATCGCCGAAATTGACGGTCAGCGTCACCAGCGCGCTCAGATCGCCGTGGACGGCGGTGAGGACGCCGCCGAGAAGCGTCAGGGTGAAGCCGAGGATCTGCGCCCAGGAGACCTTCATCCGGAACAGCGCGAAGTTGATGACGAAGATCAGCATCGGGATGACCGCCTGTTCGACCGTCACGTTGATCGCCGTGGTGTAATTGACGGCGGTATAGAGCGCAGCATTGAAGACGACATAACCGACGACGCCGAGGAAGAGCAGAATCGGCAGGTTCTTCCTGACGACCGGCCAGTCCTTGATCAACTGCGGTACGGAGATCGCAAAGATGATGGCGACGGCGAAAAACCAGCGCCAGAAGGTCAGCATCATCGGGCTGACGTGGCCGACGGCGAGCTTGCCCGCTACCGCATTGCCGCCCCAGGCCAGGGTTGCAATGATGAGCGAGAGATAGGCCTTTTTATGCAAAATGATCTCCGGCGCCGGAATATGGCGGCGATTTCAGGGATGGCGGGCGGGAAATAGCGTGCGATCCACGCTTTTGTCACGTAAAAACCACGCCTAAGTGACAAACAGGTCGCTTTCCGTCGGCCGAGGCTTTATAGATGCGGCCGTTTGCAATGCCTCTGAACGGTTTTCATCCGCCAAAGGCGGTGCATGTAAAATCAAATTGGCGCATCGACCGTATATCAATACTGATCTGCGGAAGGTGCGCGTGTGGTCGCGTGGGGCTTGGCCCACAATACAGGAAGCACAGATGACGAATGTAGTCGTGGTTGGTTCGCAATGGGGTGACGAAGGCAAGGGCAAGATTGTCGACTGGCTTTCCGAACGCGCCGATATCGTGGTGCGGTTCCAGGGCGGTCACAATGCGGGCCATACGCTCGTCATCGATGGCGTCAGCTATAAGCTGTCGCTGCTGCCCTCGGGCATCGTCCGTCCCGGCAAGATCGCCGTGATCGGCAATGGCGTCGTGCTCGATCCGCATGCGCTCTTGGCGGAAATCGAAAAGCTGGGCGCGCAGGGCGTGAAGGTCACGCCCGAGAACCTGCGGGTCGCCGACAATGCCACGCTGATTCTCTCGCTGCACCGTGAACTCGACGGCATGCGCGAGGATGCCGCCTCCAACAGCGGCACCAAGATCGGCACCACCCGCCGCGGCATCGGCCCGGCCTATGAGGACAAGGTCGGCCGCCGCGCGATTCGCGTCATGGACCTTGCCGACATGGAGACGCTGCCGGGCAAGGTCGACCGCATCCTCACCCATCACAACGCGCTGCGCCGTGGTCTGGGAGAGAAGGAAGTCTCGCACGAGGCGATCATGCTGGAACTGACCTCGATCGCCGACCGTGTGCTGCCCTTCCGCGAAACCGTCTGGGAACTGCTCGACAAGCAGCGCCGCAAGGGCGCGCGCATCCTCTTCGAAGGCGCTCAGGGCTCGCTGCTCGATATCGACCACGGCACCTATCCGTTCGTCACCTCGTCCAACACGGTCGCCGGCCAGGCGTC
The DNA here is from genome assembly GCF_000732195.1 of Neorhizobium vignae. GTDB lineage: Bacteria > Pseudomonadota > Alphaproteobacteria > Rhizobiales > Rhizobiaceae > Neorhizobium > Neorhizobium vignae. Next base: position 369,370 of record NZ_JNNU01000002.1, on the reverse strand, counting down.
TGCCGGTTCCGGCATGGGGCCGGGCGCGCTCGGCTATATTCTCGGCATCACCAAGGCCTATACGACCCGAGTCGGCGAAGGCCCGTTCCCGACCGAGCTGAAGGACGAGATCGGCCAGTTCCTCGGCGAGAAGGGCCATGAATTCGGTACGGTCACGGGCCGCAAGCGCCGTTGCGGCTGGTTCGATGCAGCGCTGGTGCGTCAGTCGGTCGCCACCAACGGCATTACCGGCATCGCGCTCACCAAGCTCGACGTGCTCGATGGCCTCGACGAGTTGAAGATCTGCGTCGGCTACATGCTCGACGGTCAGCAGATCGATCATCTTCCTGCAAGCCAGGGCGCTCAGGCTCGTGTAGAGCCGGTGTATGTCACCCTCGAAGGCTGGAAGGAATCGACGGTCGGGGCTCGCTCCTGGGCGGATCTGCCGGCCCAGGCGATCAAATATGTGCGCCAGGTCGAGGAGTTGATCGGGGCGCCGGTTGCCCTACTTTCCACCAGCCCGGAGCGGGACGACACCATACTTGTGACCGACCCGTTTGAAGATTAAAGTCAAGAATTGATTACCATTCGGCCGGCCTTCGGGCCGGCTTACATGAGAAAGTGCTGATGGCTGATTTTGTAGCGGTGATCCGCCGCGCCGTTGACGGTCTGGCGAACAATACGCCGGAGATGCGCGCGAAGGTGTATGACAAAGCTCGTGGCGCCGTACAGCGGCAACTCGAGAACATGAAGCCGCGTCCGCCTGAAGACATGCTGCGGCGACAGCTCGACAAGCTCGAAGCCGCCATCGTCGACGTCGAGAGCGAACATGCCGAAGCACTGGAACCGGTAGCCGACGGCGCAAGCGCCGCAGATGCCCAGACGGCCGGTGAGGCTGCTCCGGCCGAGCAGGTCTCGGAATACCAGGACGACCAGCAGCACGCTGCCGAACCGGCTCAGGCGCCGGAAACCCATGAGCCGGCAGAGACGCCGGCCGCATCCGAATCAGCCCCTTCCGTTCGCGTAGAACGGCCCGTCTTTTACGAAGACGGTTATGAAGAGCCGGTACCGGTCGTCGCCCATGCCGAACCCGCCGAGCCGGAGCCGGTCGCGCAGGAACCCGCCGACGTGGAGCCTCCGGTCTCCGAGCCGGCCGTCCTTGACGAGGAGGAAGAGGTAACGGCGGTTTCCGATCAGCAGGAGCACGCCGCCCAGCAGTATGGCGACTGGCGGGACGACGTGCCGTCGGAGGAAATGCCAGTCGAACCGGCACCCTACGATCATTCCGAACCGGCGCCCGAGCCTTCGCAGGCTTTTGACGAGAGCACGATCGAATTCCCGACGGCCGCACCCCTGACGGCCTCAGAGCCGGTTGTGCCGGAAGCGGTCAATGCTGCCGCCGAGCCGGACGAATCCGCCGTGAGCGAATCGACCGACGACGATTTCCCCTATCCGACACGCGGCGAGCAGGCTGTTCAGCAGGTCGCTCCCGAGTTCGTGGAGGCATGGAACAGGGAACCGCATCCGTTTGAGGATCAGCATCCGGTCGAGGACCGGATGGAGGTCGAACAGCCTGTCGAGGCTAATCAGGCGCCGGAACCGGCCAAGCCGGCAGACGAGGATTGGGGCTGGGAAGTGCCGGCTCCGGCCGAGCCTCCGGTGTCGAGCCAGGAGACGGTCGTCGCCGCTGCATGGAACGATGTGCCGGAACTGATCACCGCCGGTCCTGTCGTGCCGATCGATCATGCGCATGGCGGCACCGCGGTTCCGGGCGGCGCTCATTTCGATCCGGAGACCCATGTGTCGGCCGATTCGGTCCGCATGCCGCCGGTGGCCGATCTGCCGGAGCTCGCGGAGCAATCCGGCGCAGCCGCAGGAGTGGCAACGGCGACCGCCATTGATCCCTTCGCCGAGTATCTCGATGAGCAACAGGCCAAGAAGGCCACTGTAACGCCGGCGAAACCGGCCGACAGCGATCCGTGGGGTGATCTCGAGGAGCTGATCGGCTTCAACAAGGATGCTCCTCCGTCTTCTTCGGGCGGTGGCGCGCGCAGCACGCTCCACACGGATGCCGATGCGGACGATCTGATGCATGCGCCGGCCAGGCCCTACCGGGTCACTCCGGTGCGCAAGCGCAACTATGCCGGCATCGTGCTGGCGATCGTCGGTCTGGCACTTGTCGGCGGCGGCGGTTACGCGATCTGGCTGAACCGCGACTCGCTGAACGACATGGTCGACGGCCTGATCCAGTCGAGTGCGTCGGGAAGCCAGACGGCGCAGCAGACATCGACGCCCGCACCTGCGGCAGCGCAGCCCAATCGTACCCCTTCGACGCCTTCTAACCCTTCCACACCGCCCCTGAACGGTGCGGCCAATCCGCCTGCCGCGCCGCGAACGGCGGACGGATCGACAGCCGGGACCAAATTCACGCAGCGGCTGATGGCCGACGGTCGCGAGGTTGACGAGGGGCCGGGCATCACCGCCGGCCTGGCGCAGAATGCGGAAGGCCAGTCGGTCGCGCAGCTCAATGCTCCGCCCGCCAATCCTCCGGGGCAACCGGCGACCGCTCCGGGCGCACCGCCTGCGGCCCCGCACGCTCCGAACGGCAGCGCCAATGCGGTACCGCCTCAGACGCCACCGGCGGTGCCGGCGCCGAATGCCGCCACGCCGCCCGCCAGCCCGCCTTCGGCGGCCTCGGCGAATGCTCCGGCGATCGCAGGCGAAAAGATGTTCCTGTATGAGGAGCGGATCGGCCAGACGGCGCCGACGGCCCTCGACGGTTCGGTCTCCTGGTCGCTGCAGCGCGAGGCTGGCGCCAACGGCCGGCAGGAACCGGTCGTCCAGGGACGTATCAATGTGCCCGGCAGGGGTCTGACGGCGCTGATGACCTTCAAGCGCAATACCGATCCGTCGCTGCCGGCGAGCCACCTGGTCGAGATCGTCTTCGCCGTGCCGCCGGATTTCGAGGGCGGCGCGATCGAAAGCGTGCAGCGCATCGCCATGAAGGCGAGCGAGCAGGATCGCGGCAATGCATTGATCGCGGTGCCCGCCAAGATCACCGACGACTTCCACATGATCGCGCTCAACGATTTCCCGGACGCACGCACGACCAATCTGGAACTCCTGCGCAACCGCAACTGGATCGACATCCCGATCGCCTATCGCAACGGCCGCCGCGCGCTGCTGACCCTCCAGAAGGGCCCGGAAGGCGAACGCGCCTTCAACGAGGCGATCCGCGAATGGGGCACGCTCGGCGCGACCGCCAGCGGGCAGTGACAGCCGGCACTCAGTAAGCATTCAGGAACCGGCGGTGGAAACATCGCCGGTTTTTTCTTGACGGGCGCAATGCTGCTGCTCCGTGTAAGCTATCCCGCTCAAGAACTCGCTGCGCTCGCGGAATATGCTTAGTCGTCTGGTATCGCTCAGAGAAGCGTGTGACCTGCGGCCTGCAGCAGTTCGCGGGCCTTTGGTTTGTCGGTCGTCTTAACCAGGAGGTGGTCGCCGTCGAAGGTGGAGACCACGAAAATGCCGATGCCGTTTTCCGACAGCGGTCGGATCACCGAGAGCACGATGCCGGTTTCTCCGAACGCGAACGGTCCCTGGAACTTGTAGCAGGTCCAGCCGCCATCCTGCTTGATGTCGGAAGGCACGCGTTCCTCGCGGCAGGCGATCGAGAGTTCGTCCTCGGTGCGGCTGATGCTGACGAAACCGTCGCCATCCGCCCATGCGGGAATGGGGTCAGCGGCTCCAAGCCGCGCGATGGCATAGCTGCCGGCAAGTTCCCTGAGCGTGATCTGCGCGGCCATCTCTGCTTCTCCATCCGAGTTCACAGATGCCAGATAAAGAAAAGGGGCCGCCGAAGCAGCCCCTATTTTATCGTCGGCGTCGAGCCGGATTTACGCGTCGACGACGCGCAGGGCGTTCGCCTGGGCGAGCGCTTCCTTCTGGACCGCTTCCTGCACCTTTTCAAAGGCGCGGACCTCGATCTGGCGGACGCGTTCGCGGCTGATGTCGAACTCGGCCGACAGTTCCTCGAGGGTTACCGGATCGTCGGACAGACGACGGGCCTCGAAGATGCGGCGTTCGCGGTCGTTCAGCACGCTCAGGGCCTTGGCCAGCATGCGGCGGCGCGTATCGAGCTCATCCTGCTCGATCAACACGGCTTCCTGGCTTTCGTGGTCGTCCACCAGCCAATCCTGCCACTGGCCGGATTCGCCTTCGGTGGCGCGGATCGGCGCATTCAGTGAAGCGTCGCCCGAAAGGCGGCGGTTCATGGAAACCACTTCCTCCTCGGAGACGTTCAGCTTGGTGGCGATTTCGGCCACCTGGTCGGGCTTCAGATCACCTTCGTCGATCGCCTGGATCTTGCCCTTCAACCGGCGCAGGTTGAAGAACAGGCGCTTCTGATTGGCGGTGGTGCCCATTTTCACGAGCGACCACGAGCGCAGGATGTATTCCTGGATCGAGGCCTTGATCCACCACATGGCATAGGTGGCCAGGCGGAAACCGCGTTCCGGGTCGAATTTCTTGACGGCCTGCATCAGGCCGACATTGCCTTCGGACACGACTTCGCCGATCGGCAGGCCGTAACCGCGATAACCCATGGCGATCTTGGCCACGAGACGCAGATGGCTGGTGACCAGCTTGTGGGCCGCATCCCGGTCGGCATGTTCGGCATACCGTTTCGCCAGCATGTATTCCTGCTGCGGTTCCAGCATGGGAAACTTGCGGATTTCATCGAGATAACGGTTGAGGCCGGCTTCGCCGGCGGTAATGGAAGGCAGAGTATTGCGGGCCATAAAGCACCCCTTTCCGATCTATATATCGGCTCCCTTTTTGATCTAGCTGTGCATGCTGAAGGCGAGCCAAGCGGCGCGGGTCATTTTCGACCCCGCACCGACCCAAGTGACAGATAAGTACGGCAGAACCGTGATTCAAGTGATCACGGAAGCGTTATATCATTACGTCTTGGTAATATTCCTGCTTCGATTGTTGGTATTGAAAGAACCAAACTTGCAATTTAACGATGGGTGGGGATCTGCGCCAGCAACGGCTTGCTACGAGGGGACGGGTGCTATGAAAAAATGTGCTTCCGGGATGCGCCGCACCAGGGGTCTGGCGATGTTTTTCGTTTTGTTTGCGCCGGCGCTGGCACTGGCGCAGGATGCCCAGGATCGGGCCGGAGAGCTCAAGGCCTGGCGGGAGCAATGCAACGATCCTGATCCGGACCTGCGGCTTGCCTATGTGGAGAAGGCGGTCGCCGGGGGTGACGCTGCCATCCAGCGCATCTGCACCCGTCTCGCGCTCGACAGCGACAATGCCGATATCCGCAATCTCGGACTGCGCACCGCCGTGGCGACCCTGCCGCAGATCCGCTTCTCGGTGGAGATCCCGCCCCAGCTCACGGCCGCCATCAAGGCGGCGTCCGGCAATGAAAAGAAGATGGGAGAGCTTGAGCGTTCCTATATCATGCGCAGCTGGCAGCTGATGCAGAACGGCCTGGTCTTCGAGATTGACGGCGCCGAGCCGGGTACCAGCAATTCAGTCTGGTATCCGATGGTGGGCCTCAATGACCGAAACAACAATTACAAGGGAAAGACGACCATCGTCGGCTCCCGCCTGAACTGGCTCGGCCGGGCCAACCTGCCGCAGGGGGAGTGTTCGCTCAACATTCAGTTGAAGTCCGGTTCCGAACTTGCCGGCACGTTCCAATGCGCCGACGCTTGGCCTTTCGCGGTGTCCGCCAAGCTGCTTTGACGCGCGGACGTCAGCGCAGCTTCAGGCCGGACAGGCTCACCGGTTCCTTGGCCTCGATCCGCAGGCGAAGCTGCCGGGGCCCAGCGAGGCTGACACGGCAGGGTGATGCCCCGGCGCTGCCGATCTGGCATTTGCCGACATAGTTCCAGGCGCTGTCTCCCGGCCGTCGCTCGTCGACCCAGAAGGTTCTCGTGCCGCCTGTGCAGTTCCCCTGATGCTGGAACTCTATCGTCTCGACCCGGTCGAGCGTGTCGGCGAGTTCGATCGTCAGTTCGACGTCGCCGCGTCCGCCATCTGCCGCGGCCCGGAAGCAGCCGGACCCGGACTGGAGAGCGGACGGGCCGTCGCTGCCCTTGAGAAGCAGGGCGATGTAACCAAGCACGGTATAAGGCACGCCATCCGCTGCGGCGCGGTTGCCGCGCCGCTTGGCGGAGTCGCTGCTGTCGATCGCCGCAAACCGTTCGCGGATGTAGTCGAAGCGTATCGCCATGACGCCGGACTGGTCGGCCGGCACCCGAGTGATCATCGCGAAGGGGACCGGACTTCCCGAACGCTCGCTCATCACGATCGCCCCGCTCAGCCCCTTTTGGAGAAAGCTCTTGTCGGCAGTATCCGGCACCTGGAACTGCAGGATCGCACCGCCATATTCGTCGACTCCTCCGCGCTTCAGGGCGACTTCGAAATTGCCGTAGCTGGTTCGTAGCATGCTGAAGACATTCATGCGCGGAGCCGACGCGAGCAGGTTGTTATAGACGAAGGTCGGCGGACCGAGCCGCGACAGGCAGGCGCCGTCCTTGCGTCCGCTTGCGACGCGCGCGAAGGCGAGGTCGGCGGCGCGCTCCTCCATGGGCGTCTTCGGAGCATCGATGGCGCCGGAGACCGGTCGTGCGCTTTCTCCGCCCACCGCATTCCGATCGGTGAAGAAGAACGGCTGCAACTCCTTGGTTTCCGGCGAGGCGACGACATGGGCGGGAACGGCGAGCCAGCATTCGCCGGGATTGATGCCTGCCGAGCCGAACAGCCAGGCCTGCCCGATCTCGCCATTGCGCGAGCGGACCGATACGGGTTCCGCCCGGGCGTCGGAGAGAAGCAGGGCCGCAAGTCCCAATGCAATGCCGATTGGACGAGACGGGGCCCTCATTTTCATTTCTTCTTCTCCGGATCGGGCCAGAATCCCATCCAGTTCGTGACCGCTCCAAGCACGCCGGTAAAGATCGCGACCAGACCCGTGACGACGAGGACCACGGGATCCGAGAACGTGCTGGTCAGCAGGCTGAGACCGAGCGTCTCCATTTCGTCCCTGCGGGTGCCTGGCCGGTAGAGCTGAAGCTTCTTCGAGATGGTCGTCACGGAAATATTCAGCCCGTTCTCGCCCGGCATCGCCGTACCGTACCAGGCGGGAATGGAGGGGTCGATCGGCTGCTGCGGATCGAGATTATCACCGCCGGACAGGCGGCTGCCGACGGGCAGCGGAAACTCGGAATCGGCCACGGGCACAAGCCGTTCGCTGAAATAAGTGCGGTTAAAGACCCTGACCCGCCCTTCCCACATGATGTCATAGACGCGGGAGGCGGTGCCTGTCGGCATGACCGGGACGCCGAATTCCTGCCCGATATCCGCCGGACCGGCGATCGGTAGCGGCCGGACCAGTTCGGTTGCGTTGCCGATCCGGACCGTCACGGGTTCCACGAGTTCGCAGTCAGGCCTGCCGGAAGACTGGAAGGTCGCTGCGATCCTCGCCCCGTTCCGGCTGGTGAACCCACCGACGATCTGGATGGCGATCCGGTCGGCACCGGCACGATAGCTGACGATGGCGCCTTCCGATGGTCGCAAGAGGCCGGTGACGCGCGGTGCCGGATCGCCGGCCAAGGCAGCGCAGCCTTCCGCCGAGGCGATCAGCGTCGCACCGTTGAGGGGGATCGTGGCGATCAGCGGCCTGACGGCGCGGAAGCGCACCAGTTCCGAGACGGCCTCGACGGAAGCGTAGAGCTCCGATCTGGACAGATGTTTAAGCGTGAAGAATGCAATGACGGTCAGGATCGCCGCGATGATGATCAGACTGGTCGCACCTTTCGTGCTCAGAAACTTCGCCAACCATTTCGCCGAGATCGAAACGCGCTTCCACACGATCGTCATCGGGCGTGCCTCAGCGACACGAGCACCGGTTCCTTTTCGGTATCAAAGCCGTCATCCATGGCGATAACGAAACGGGCCGCCTCATCCTGGACGCCGCGAACGTTGACCCGGCATTCCTGGTCGAAGGCGATCCGCGCCCCGCCGGCCGGCGCGCCGCAGACGACGTCGGCAGCACCTGCCGGCGCCTCCAGGGTCACCCTTCGGGAGCTCGCATTGATCATGATGGTTAGCACATCGGCGTTCGCGCCGGTTCCGAGCTGGGGGAAATGCAGCGCGCCATCCGGAATGCAGTCGCTGCCTTTCGCCTCGAAGACCTTGAGAGCGTAGTCCCTGCCGTCGTAGCCGGACAGAGCTGCTCTATGTTTTCGCGTTACCGGAGAAATCCGGACGCTTTTTGCCGTCTGCGTACTCGTGATTGTATATTCGTTATTGGCCGAGTAGCGGCCGTCGCGGGTGAGGGCGCGGACGCATACCAGCGTTTTTTGCGTCATGGCGAAGCGTACGTTTTCGGGATCGAGCTTTCCGGACGTATCGCCGAGCCTCAGGCCGACGACCACGCCTCCTGAGACCGCAGCGCTTTCGTCATAGCTCTCGCGGAAATTTTCCCCCGGCGTGGCGACGGCGACCTCCTGCGCGAATGCCGGCACGGAGGTTATGGGCGCGAGCCACAGGAAAGCGGCCGTGAGCCATCGACCGGATATAGACAGCCGGTATCGCCGATGCCATCCCCCAATGCGCAACATGCCCTCCCGCCTATTCGCCCTGAAAGACGTCGATGGACAGCCAACGACCTCAACGATTGCAAGGCTGGCGGATATTCGGTCCATGCAGCCGTGCAATCGGAAATAGAGCAAATCCGACTGGCTTTCACAAGACAGCGAAAAGGTTAAGGGCCGCACGGAGTTGTCCCGTTACGAGGGCGAACCGCAAGCCTTTCAGTAGCTCCGTAGAGGACAGTGCCTACCGGTATACGCGTTCCGAAAAGGCCCGCATGCCCGACCGTACCATCAGTTCATACACCATGCGCCGGCTCATCGGATTGTGCAATCGCGCCACTTGCGAGCCGAGGAATTCCGTTTCCACATGGTCGAAGGCAAGGAGGTCCGGGGCCTCGGCGATCGCCCTCATATAGAATTCGTGGAACTCCTTGCGGCAGACGTAGGTCTTGTACTTGGTCATGCAGAAGGTCGAGAACGTGTCCTTGCGCTCCCGCAGGAAGTCCGCGACACCGACGGTCACTTCCGGCCAGGCCGGATTGAACGTATCGTCGAAGGCAATGATGCCGTGGTCGGCCAGCGTGTCCGTCGCGAGCCGGCTGTCGGCCGCGATATGTTGCAGCGTATGGCCACCGTCGATGCTGAAGAAGCGGGTGCGGCCGACCTTGCTGGTAATCTCGTCAGCCTGCATCAGGGTGCTGTCGCCCCTGAGGATCAACTCCTCGTCCACGTCCAAACCCAGCCGCCGGCCATTGGCGAGGAACTGGCCGTATTGCGTCGGCGCCCCGTCCGACACCCGGCCGATATCGAAGAGATCGATCGCCAGGATCTTGTCCTCGCCGTTATTGACCTTCTTCAGAAGGAAATAGGAGCGCCCGTAGAAGACGCCGATCTCGGCAATGCCCCCATCCAACCCATTATTCTTTTGTGCCTGCAGAAGAGACAGGAAAACCAGCGCGTCGGGTGGGTCGATATAGCCCTCGATCGTCTGCAGGTCATGAAAGATGAACTTCCGGAGGCTTGAATTCATATCTTGCGCGTCCCTAAGTCTTCTATTTGTCGTGGGACTGGCAAATACATCGCGCACGATGCACAGCTTGTCCCAGATGTTTATTTTAGCGGTGCGGATATTTATTTTGCACTGCAGCAATAGGGACAAATAAAGCAAAACTTTGACGGAGCTTTGACTTGTGGATAGTCGGGACGATTCCGACCATGATTCGGATTTATTTCGGCATGTCTTTGCCTTGCCTATTTCTACAGGGTTTCAAGGGCATTTGCGTTCCAGCCCGTGCGCGTTGCCGAGGCGGTAGCGGCTGACTTCGCCATAGGCTTGGCTGCGCGAAACGCCGACATCCTTCAATTGATCATCGGTCAGCTCGAGCAGCGCCAGCCGGTTCCGGTGCTGGCGAAGTTTTGTGGCGACGACGGCGATCAGGTGGCGCAGAAGTGATGTCTCGACGGTTGCCGCATCGTCGGTTTCTGCTGGCTTGGCCGCCGCCACCGGCAACAGATCCAAGACAAGGTGGTAGCGTTCCGATGCGCGGTCAAAGACCGCCCGGTTCTTGTTCTTCATGATCTTTCTCCTGAAAGGAAAGGGTGCCGGCGATCCGCGGCCGGCGTTCAGGAGGCGGGCGGCTGCCGCCCGCCTCGATGTCGGTTGTTGGGGTGTCGGCTGACGTCTACTTGCTGGCCGCCTGGGCCGAGCGGGTTGCGACTTCCGCTTCCCGCAGTGCTTCGGCGCATTCCTCGCAGCAGACCTCGACCGTCTTGCCGCCGATCTTCACCGCGATCCGGGTCGAATCGAGTTCGCAGTCGCAGGCGGCGCAGGTGTTCTCTTTCATGGTGCCTTCTCCCGATGTGGACGTTACGAGAGAAGAAAAGCATTTTGGCAGAGTCTTCCGCTGTCAGAATCTTTAGCGACTTTGCGCCCTGCTATCTCAGCCCCGCAAATCTCTGGAATTCCGCCGGCGTGCGGCCATAGGCCTGGCGGAAAGCGGAGGAGAAGTGGCTGTGGCTCGAAAAGCCGAGTTCCAGCCCAAGGTCGGTCAGGTCGTCATAGCTGCCGAGCAGATCGAGCGCTCGCGCCAGCCGCAGGCGAAGCTGGTAGCGGTAGAGCGGGGTGCCCTCCACCTGCTGGAAGACCTGGGTCAGGTAGACCGGCGAGACGCCGGTTTCTCCGGCGATCTCGGCCAGCGTCCAGCGGCGCGCGAGATCGGAGGAGAGGGCGAGCTTGGCGCGATCCACCAGCTTCTGACGTCCGGCGCTGGCGGTCGCTGCGCGGGCGGTGCGCACGCCGACGGAGCGGCGCACCAGCGTCATGGCCAATGTTTCCGCCTCCAGCGTCTCGGCGGCGCCGCGCATCAGGCTGTGGCGCAGCAGCGCTACCAGCGCCTGGGCGCGTTCGTCGATCCTGAGACGCTGCTTGTTGAAGACGAAGCGCGATCCCTTGGGATTGCGGTGCTCGGCCGGGACCAGTTCCTCCAGCATCGCTTGGGGCACGTCCATGCTCAGGCAGGAATCTCCGCCTTCGACCGGATGGCTGATCTGGTAGGCCTCGTCGCAGTTGAAGAACAGGACCTGATTGGCCTCCGCCACCGTGTCGTCACCGCCGACATGGCGCATGAAGACGCCGCGATAGGGGAAGACGAGGCTCGTCGCATGCGAGCATTCCTCGCCGCTGCGATGCCGGCACTCGCCGCCGCACACGACGTCGCGGACCTGGATCAGGTCGGTGTCGAGGAGCTTTCTGACGGCGAGCTGGCTCATGGAGGACCTTGGAATGCCTCGTGAATGTCGTGGAGTCATATACTCTTCGACGACGCCTCAGACCACCCGTTTCATGCCTTCAGCGCTTCGATCAGCTCTGCCATGTCCTCCGGCATAGGTGCTTCGAATTCCATCACTTCGCCAGTGCGGGGATGCTCGAAGGCGAGCAGGAAGGCGTGCAGCGCCTGGCGCGGAAAGCGGTTGACGACGCCCTTGGCGAAGTCCGGCAGCAGGTTTGCCTTGGTTTTGAAGCCGGCCGAATAATCCTGGTCGCCGATCAGCGGGTGGCCGATATGGGCCATGTGGACGCGGATCTGGTGGGTACGGCCCGTTTCCAGCCGGCATTCGATCAGCGCGGCAAGCGCTGTGGCATCCGGCTTTTCGTGGAAACGTTCGATCACTTGGTAATGGGTGATGGCCTCGCGGGCGTCGCTGCTGTCTTCCTTCTGCACGGCGCGCTTGGTGCGGTCACCGGCACGGCCGAGCGGCGCGTCGATCGTGCCCTTGAGCCCACGCGGGCGGCCCCAGACGACCGCCTGATAGGCCCGCTCCAGGGGCCCCGAGCGGCCGTGGTCGGCGAACTGGTCGGCAAGGTGGCGGTGGGCGATGTCGTTCTTGGCGGCGACCATGACACCGCTCGTATCCTTGTCGAGCCGGTGAACGATGCCGGGGCGCTTGACGCCGCCGATGCCCGAAAGGCTCGCGCCGCAATGATGGATCAGCGCATTGACCAGCGTGCCGGTCCAGTTGCCGGCGCCCGGATGCACGACCAGGCCGGCGGGCTTGGCGATGACGATCAGGTCGTTATCCTCGTAGAGAACCTCAAGCGGGATATCCTCGCCCTTGGGCTCCGGATCCTCGGGTTCCGGAAGATCGATCTCGACGGTGTCGCCGGCATTGATCTTCTTCTTCGGCTCGGTGACCGGCTTGCCGTTGAGGCTGACGGCGCCCTGTTCGATCAGCGCCTTGATCCGGTTTCGCGAAAACTCGCCGTCCAGCACCGAGGTCAGCCAGGCATCCAGCCGTCCTTCGGCCTCGTCGGAGGCGGTGAGGACTTTCCTTGCACGCTCGGCTTCTTTAAAGGGATCGTTCATTCAATCATTCCGATAGCATTCGACAAGAACAAGGACGCCGCCCTCATGCCCCAACCCGAGATCGAGGAACAGGAAGAGCCGCTTGATCCGGCAATGGAGAAAATCCGCCGGAAGATGGTGCTTCTGATACTCGTTTCGGGCGGGATCTTGTTCGTCTGCTTTATGGCGGTCCTTGGCGCCATTGTCTACAAGGTCACGCAGCGGCCTGCCACGCCCGGGACGATCGCTTCGACTGGCGGGTTCTCGGTGCCCGCCGGCCAGCCGCTTGCTGCAACCGCCGAACTGCCTGCCGGCTTCGTGGTGCAGGGCGTATCCCTCTCCGGCAGCCAGATCCTATTCTACGGGCTGCTGACCGGCGACCAGAAGGTCCTTATCTACGATATCGCCGCCGGCCGCATCGTCGCCGATGTGACGGTGGCGATACCGCAATAATGGCGCCGATTCGCATCGATGACGCGGAGGATCCGCGGATCGCCGAGTTCCGGTCGATCCGCGAGCGGGACCTTACAGGGCGGGAAGGGCGGTTCATCGCGGAAGGGACCGTGGTGCTCAGGATGCTTGCCGCGGCGCATGGTTCCGGCGGCGATTTTCTGACCGAGAAGATCCTGCTGCTCGAAAACCGGGTTGCGGGGCTTTCCGAGATCCTCGCCAGCTTTCCGGCAGATATTCCGGTCTATGTCGCTTCGGCCGCGGTGCTCGATCAGATCGCCGGTTTCCACCTGCATCGCGGCGTGCTGGCGCTTGGCCGCCGCCGGCAGGAGAGGACGGCTTCCGAACTGATCGCGGCGCTGCCCGAAAAGGCGCTGGTGGTCGCGGCCTTCGGCATTTCCAATCACGACAATATCGGCTCGATCTTCCGCAATGCTGCCGCCTTCGGTGCCGATGCGGTACTGCTCGATGAGAGCTGCTGCGATCCGCTCTATCGCAAGTCCCTGCGCGTCTCGGTCGGAGCGGTGCTGTCGGTGCCTTATGCGCGACACGGCAGCATGTCGGACATCCTGGCGGGGCTGATGGAGAGCGGTTTTGCGGTGTGGGGGCTCTCGCCTACGGGTTCGGTGGAAATCCGGGATGTGCCGCCTTCCGAGCGTATGGTGCTGATCACCGGCACGGAAGGCGAGGGGCTGCCGGCTGAGGTGCTAACCCGCATCCAGTCGGCGCGGATCGCCCAGGCGCCCGGCCTCGACAGCCTCAACGCGGCGACGGCGACCGGCATCGCGCTCTACGAGATCGCCATGGCTCAAGGCAGGTTATAGAGTCTCAGGTGTTGGCGTCCCGCGCGGTCGCGAGCGTCTTCTTCGACCTTGCGGCCAGGCTCTCCCGGTTGCCGTTTCCGGATTTGCCGGACAGGATCTTGTGGATCGGCGATGACGACCCTTCGGACTCTGCCGTCATGGCCACCATGCTCGCGGCTATGGAGGCCAGCTCCTGGCGAATGGCCTCGTCGCTGCCGCCGCCCTTCTGCAGGCGTTCGGAGAGCGCTGCTGCCCGGTTACGGGCGTCTTCAGCCATTCTGGCCACGACGGGATCGACGTCCGGCTGCCCGGAAACCCGGGCTTGTCTCGGAGGCGGAGCATGCGGAATTTCGCGCAGGTTGATGTCCTCCGGGGTGATCTTCTTTCTCGGAGTCGCTTTTATGACAGGGCGGACAGCCGTGGACTCGCGAAGGGCGCGACTGGAATCCCGCGCTTCGGCACTGGCGCCTTTCAGCTTGTCCCGCAGTCGTCCGATCTCGGCGAGCCGGCGCTCCAGCGCCGTCTCCCTGTCGGCACGGTCGGCGATTTCCTTGGCAAGCTTGTCCTCGAGCCGCTGGACGCGATGCTCTTCCTGGGCAAGCCGTGCCTCGGCGTCCTTGGCGCGGGCGGTCTGCAGCCGGACGTCGTTGCGCAGGGTATCCCGTTCGTCACGCAAGGCGGTGACGCGGAATTTGAGGTTCTCGACCTCCGTGTCGCGGGTGGAAAGATCGATCCGGAAATTGTCGGCGTCCGCGATCATCAGAAGCTGGCGCTGCTGCAGCTTCTCGATCTCCAGATCCTTGGCGGCAACGGTTTCCTCGGCGGTTTCGAGCGCCGCCTTCAACTGCTGGATATAGCTGTCTTCCTGGCGCAGGCGCGAACGGGCCTCCGCAGCCTCGACATCCATGGTGTCGATCTGGGCGCGCAGGTCGGTAATCTCGGACAGCAACTGCGTGGCTTCCTCGGCCAGCCTGTCGCTCTTGATCTGCAGTGCGACCGCCTTGTCCCGTTCCTGCACGAGTTCCTGCTTGGTGCGGGCATTCTCGGCCGCATAGACGGCGCGGGCCATGTCCCGCTGGGCGCGGACTTCCTGCGGGCTGATCGGCAGCGTCGCCTTGATGCGGTTTTCGGTGTAGCGCACGATGCGATTGTGGACCGCCGGTGCAACCAGCATCACCGCAAGCGCGGCGCTCAGGAAACCCAAGCCGAACAGAAGAGCAAACTGGATCACGATGAGGCCGTTTCGCGGTCAGGATGGGAATGCGCAGGCTGTTTAAGCATGGTCACATTCAACCGGCAAGCGCCCTTCAGGCAGAAGGCCGGATTACCGGCCGCTGTGGTGCAAAACATGAATTCCCCTCTGTTGTCCGGAGAGGACAATGGCGATTTTCAGAAAGGGTTCCAGGTCGGCGACTGGGTGAGCTTCAGATAACCGACGTTGATGCCGAGGCGAGCACCGAGGCCGGTGCGAATCGGCACGAGAATCATGTTGTTGTTGCGCAGCACCGTCATTCCGACGCCGGCGACCACGAAGGCGGAGCCCGACACCCCGCCGAAGCGGGCATAGAGGCTGTTCACCGAGGGAAGATCGTAGACCAGCATCATCGCCCGGGTGCCTTGGCCGCCGTAGTCGATGCCGAGCGAAGGACCCTGCCAGAAGACCGGGTGCTGGCCGGCATTCTTCGTATAGAGCTCGCCCTCGCCATAGGTCAGGCCGGCGATGAACGCGCCCGAGCCTTCCTGGCCAAGGATATAGCCGTTCGGCAGGCCGTATTGCGAAAAGGCGTTTTCCACAACCTTGGCAAGGCCGCCGCTGGTGGAGCCGAAGAAGCCGTGGCCGGCATCGACGATTTCCTGGGCGGAATATTGGTTGGAGCCCTGCTGGGCGGATGCCGGGCCTGCGAAGACCGCCACGGCTGCGATCACGGCAAACACCGTCGCTGCGAAACGGGCGAGGGCGGAAGGGGTGTGGATGCGCATTGTCAGATCCATGATTGTATCATCCAGGGGCACGCCTTTTGCATCATGCTTAAGGCCCGGCCATTTTGAAGCCATGATCTTAATAATCGGTTTACCAAATATGGTGTCATTATGGCCAGGAACGTTGCTACACCCTCGCGCAACCTTCAGATGGCAAGGCGAATACGGGGGGAGCATTCCCAAACAGGAGACCTACATGCCGAAGAATCCGAATCTTACCCTTGCCGGGCCAGATCTCGCGGCACTTCTGTGCAGCCGTGTCTGCCATGACGTGATCTCCCCGGTCGGCGCGATCAACAACGGCCTCGAGCTTCTCGACGAAGGTGCGGCCGACGGCGACGCGCTCGATCTTATCCGCACCTCGGCCCTGAACGCTTCCGTACGCCTCAAGTTCGCGCGGCTCGCCTTCGGTGCCTCCGGCTCGGTCGGCGCCTCGATCGATACGGGCGAGGCCGAGAAGGCCGCCAAGGATTTCGCCATCGCCGAAAAGAAGACCGAGGTCACCTGGAACGGCCCGCGGGCGATCATCGCCAAGAACCGCGTCAAGCTGCTCCTCAACCTCTTCCTGGTCGCCTATGCCGGCATTCCCCGCGGCGGCTCCATCGATGTGACGCTGGAAAATCCGGAATACGACGCGAAATTCATCCTCACTATCAAGGGACGGATGATGCGCGTTCCGGCCAAGTTCGTCGAGATCGCCAGCGGTACTCTCGATGAGCCGATCGATGCTCATTCGATCCAGCCCTATTACACGGTGCTGCTCGCGGAAGAGTCCGGCATGGAACTGAGCCATGTGGTTTCTGAAGACAAGATCGTTTTCATTGCCGAGACCGTGGCCGCTTGAGACGATCTGCGGTTGTTTGGCACCGAAGGGTAACCATTCATTAGTGCCATCCCCTTAATGATAGATGCTCGGGACCAGAGCGGGTTCAGCGTCAGGGGGATACGATGCAGCGTTTAATGATTGCCGACGGATCGGACATCGTACGCACGGTCGGAAAGCGAATCCTGTCGGAACTGGGCTTCCTCGTGGTCGAGGCCGGCACTGCGCGAGAGGCGGCCACGCGCTGCAATGCCGAGCTTCCCAATTTCCTGATCGTCGACGCAGCTCTGGAAGGTGCGCTTGAACTCATCGGCACCATCCGGGCGATGCCGAACGGCAAGAGCATCCGCATCTTCTATTGCGTTATCGAAGCGGACCTGAAGAAGATGATGGCCGGCAAGCGCGCCGGTGCGGACGATTTCCTGCTGAAGCCGTTCGATCGCAAGATCCTGACTTCGGTCTTCTCGGCCCTGGCGCAGGCCGCCTGATTCTCAAAGCCATACATCCACTCGACTGGCGGCAGCCTGCATGATTGCCGGCTCGCGTTTCGTTTTGGATCCGCAGGCGGATCAAAACAAAACGTCCGCCTGGCAAACCAGGCGGACGTTTCGAAAGGGGATTTTCAGGCGGCTCAGGCGGTTTCGGCGTATTCCGCCTCCGGTTCGCGCAGCACATAGCCGCGGCCCCAGACGGTTTCGATATAGTTTGCGCCGCCGGCGGCATTGGCGAGCTTCTTGCGCAGCTTGCAGATGAAGACGTCGATGATCTTCAGTTCCGGCTCGTCCATACCGCCGTAAAGGTGGTTCAGGAACATTTCCTTGGTGAGCGTGGTACCCTTGCGGAGCGAGAGGAGCTCCAGCATCTGGTATTCCTTGCCCGTCAGGTGAACGCGCTGGCCGCCGACTTCGACAGTCTTGGCGTCGAGGTTGACGATCAGTTCGCCGGTGACGATGATCGACTGTGCGTGACCCTTGGAACGGCGGACGATCGCATGGATGCGAGCGACCAGCTCATCCTTGTGGAAGGGCTTGGTCATGTAGTCGTCGGCGCCGAAGCCGAGACCACGGACCTTGTCCTCGATACCGGCCATGCCGGACAGGATGAGGATCGGTGTTTTGACCTTCGAAAGCCTCAGAGTGCGAAGCACTTCATAACCCGACATGTCGGGCAGGTTAAGGTCGAGGAGAATGATGTCATAGTCGTAGAGCTTGCCGAGGTCGACGCCTTCCTCACCGAGGTCGGTCGTATAGACGTTGAAGCTTTCCGATTTCAGCATTAGCTCGATGCTCTGGGCAGTCGCGCTGTCATCTTCGATGAGTAGAACCCGCATATTTTTCCCCTTTACCGCCGCGTAAGGTATCTTTGCCCCCTTACTCGATACGGATCCAGACTGAGCCTGATTTGGAAGCTGCCACTAAATGGTTAACAAATTATGATTCAACCTGGCAAGGTTCATGATTTCGTTAAGCAAGATTAGTAGCAACCTGTTTTCCCTTCAAGTTTGGCCATCACCAGGATTGAATCCGCGGATGAGGAAATTCCGCTAAGTGATTCATTCGACTCAGACATTGTCGCGGCCAATTTAGGCCCTGGCATTTACCGACCCTTAAACGATCCGGTTTATCATTAATGATGCCCGTAAACGAAAGGTTAACGCGAGCCTTAATTTATTAACGCCGCGAGAATTTTTTGATCCTGAGTGTACCAATCCGGATACACGGGCCTGGGTCTCGCTATCCACGGAGTATTGCGTATGAAGTCGCGTGACAGCATGGTTCGCCTGAAAAGCTTTCAGGTCACCGAAAAGCGCCGTCAACTGCAGCAATTGCAGATGATGATGGCCGAATTCGAGAGAATGTCTAAAGAACTCGAGCATCAGATCACTCTGGAAGAGAAGAAATCCGGGATTACCGACCGGAATCACTTCGCTTATCCGACCTTCGCAAAGGCGGCCCGCCAGCGCGCGGACAATCTTCAGGTCTCGATTCGCGAACTGAAGGTCCAGGAGGAAAACGCCGAACTGGCGCTCGAGGAAGCGGAAGCAGAATTCGCCAAGGCTTCGGCGCTCGAAGAGCGCGATGGCGGCATGCGCGCCCGGGCTTAACAAAGTCGGGCGGCATCAACGACGGAAATGTCATAATCTGGGGCGGTGCCGCGGTGCCGGGCCCCATTTCCGTATTTTTGGTACTCGTTAACGATTGTGATTCGGGCTCGGCATCCCGTGTTAACGAAGGATATCCTGCCAGTCGGGGTGGCGTTCCGCTTGGGCCTTGAAGAATGGGCAGAGCGGGATGATCTTCCAGCCGCCCCTGCGGGCTTCTTCGACCGCATGCAGCGCGAGCGCCTGACCCACGCCCTTGCCACGAAGCGCATCCGGAACCCCGGTGTGATCGACGATGACAAGTTCCGGGGATGCACGCGAATAGGTCATCTCGGCATAATGACCTTCGACCTCGGCCACATAACGACCGCCCGACCGTGTCTCTTCCAAAGTAATATTCATGATTGTCCCGCTTTTGTCCGTTCGCCGATGGTGTAATACGGGGAGGGCCGAAGGGAAATAGCCCGGCCCGCCCCATCAGGGGTGACACATCGTCAACGGAGAAAACGATGAACTGGCTGCGGCCGCTTCTTCTCGCGCTGGCCGCGATCTTTCTTGCGCTCGGGCTCTTTTTGCCGATCATCCGTTTCGAGCGGCTCTATTTCTTCAGCGAAACGCCGTCTCTGCTGGAGCTGGTCCCGGTGCTTTTCCGGGAGGGAGATCTGGCGCTGTCGCTGGTGGTCGGGTTGTTTTCGATCGTTTTTCCGATCGTCAAGCTGGCCGGGCTGGCGGTGCAGCTTTCCGGACGGGCGGCGGAAGCAGGATTTTTCCGCCGCGCCATGCCGCATCTTTCGAAATGGTCGATGATGGACGTGATGCTGGTGGCGATCGTGGTATTTGCGGCAAAGAGCAGCGGCCTGGCTGTTGCGGTCTCGCAGCCGGGCCTCTGGTTCTACGCCGCTTCAGCCGTTATCGCCGGGCTTCTGCCATCGCTGTCCCGGATCGGACCCGGGCAGAATTGAGCCGTCTTTCAGAAACCGAAAGGTGCCGTTGCGATCGTTGCAGCGGCACCTTTGGGTTTCCGGTGCGGGCTCGAGGCCCGCGAATTCGGCGTCAGTGACGATATTGCTGGATGCGTGTGGTGCGCAGACCCGCCAGGCCGTGGTCATTGATGGAGGACTGCCAGGACAGGAATTCCTCGACGGTAAGCGTGTAACGCTCGCAGGCTTCTTCCAAGCTCAACAGGCCGCCGCGAACCGCGGCTACCACCTCTGCCTTTCGCCGGATGACCCAGCGGCGCGTATTGGCCGGCGGCAGGTCGGCGATCGTCAAGGGGCTGCCATCGGGGCCGATGACATATTTAACTCGGGGACGTATCAATTCGGTCATTGGACTCTCTACACAACGCAAGACCACGTCGGTGAGCCTAGCTGCCCAGTTTTAATATTTGACTAAACAGGCAGCAGCATTTGTTCCCACTGTGGCAACAATCGCGCTGCGTGTAGGAAGGCAGCGCGAAAAGCGTTCACTTGTCGAGGAAAAGACGGCGTTTCGGCGACCGGCGGTCGTTCGAGAGCGGCCTGTCAGAAGCCTTTGCCGCCCCGAAATTCGGCGAGCAGGGTGCCCAGCATGATACGCAGATCGAGGAAAACAGAGAAATTGTCGATGTAATAGAGGTCGCATGCGATACGGGCGCGCGCCTTGCCCGGGCGGTCCGTCGGTCCGCGAAGACCGCGCATCTGGGCCAGGCCGGTCATGCCCGGCCGCATCGAATGGCGGTGATGGTAATCCGCAACCAGGCACTCGTAGGGGATGCCGGCCGCCAGCATGTCGATCGCGTGACAGCGCGGGCCGACCAGCGACATGTCGCCTTTCAGGACATTCAGCAACTGCGGCAGTTCGTCGATATTGGCCTTGCGGATGAGGGCGCCGACGCGGGTGACGCGCGGATCGTCCCTGACCGTCTGGGCTATCCCCCGGGCATCGCCGAGATTGGTGCGCATCGAACGGAACTTGTAGACCCGGAACCTGCGACCGTCCTTGCCCCAGCGTATCTGGGTGAAGAGCGCCGGCCCGTCGCTGTCGATGCGGATCGCCAGCGCCACGAGCAGCATCAGAGGCAGGAGCAGGATCAGGGCCGAAAGCGAGACGCCGATGTCGATCGCCCGCTTTGCCGCGAGCTGCGTTCGAAGGCTGCCACCGGATTTACGGGGTAGCCCCGAATGGCGGATGAGGATCAGCGGCGGCTCTATGCGCCGCCAGCCGCTCGACCCGTCGGCGGTGTCGTCATGCAGATCAGGAACACTCAAAACCAGCCACCCCACCCAACGCCCGGCGCCCTGAGGGCGACAGTGGCTCTTAATAGAATACCTCCAATCCGGAGTCACCACCCAAGTTAACCGTCCGTTAAGTATGAATATAATTTTAGAGATTGCTGTTATTGCAGCATCGCCAAAGATAACTCTGTTTTTCCGGCGCCCAGCTCCAGTTGCGCCGTTCCTGTATGCCCGAGCGTCAGGTAATCCCCGGTGGAAAAGGAAAAAATTCCCGTTGCGGACTGCATTTGTGCTCCACCGGCGGCGCCATGCATCAGAATTAGTGTCTGCGTTGCATTGAGCACCAGGCTGGTGGCATGGCCGGACGAGGAGAGCACCGCGAGATTGAGGGCGACGAGGTACAGGCCGTCGGCCGGCACCACGACCCGATTGCCGCCGCCGCCGACCGCAGCGCCCAGCGAAAAGCCGCCCCGATCGAGGGCAAGCGTGGTGAAGCCGCTCTGCTGGCCGGCCGTCGGGGTGATACTCGTGCCGATGCGGTAAGCGCGAACGGCCGGCTGGTTGGGTTGCGAGACACGGCCGCTGGGGGAGATCGACAGCCCGGTGTTCCATGTCGTCCCGTCGCTGACCTTGACGGAGAACTCGGTGCTGCCGGCCAGGCCCATTTCCGCATAACCCGTCCAGTTCGACTGGAAGAGCAGCGAGGCCGTGTCGGTCGATGCTGCCTTGTTGACCTTGATCTGGTGGCCGTTACCGGCGTGGCTGAACAGGCTTGCCGGCGAGGCGAGCGTGAGCCGGTTGGTGCTGTCGGGCGTCGCGTTGATACCGAGTTCGTCGACGTGGCCGCTGGCGGGCAGGGGGATGTCCTGCCAGAGCGCGCCCGAAAACACTTTGAGCTTCTCGGAAGCGGCGAACCAGGCGCGCCAGCCGACGCCTGGGGTCAGGAATGCCCAGTAGCCGTCCTGCCAGGAAGCGATACGCCCCGTCTTGCCGGTCCAGGCGCCGGTCGCCCCAGTCGATACCAGGTAACAGGCGCCTTCCTCGGGTGCGCCGGGCGGGTTTGCGAGTTCCGCGACGATCGTCAGATGCACCAGCGCGTCGAGCCGCAGCAGCGCCTCGTTGTGGGTCACGTGTTTCTGCGCCTGCGAAGGCAGGATGAAGGGCATGTTCAGATTTGCGGTCGTATCGGCCATGACTGTCTCCGTTCGGTCGCCAAGAGTCTAAGGCCTACGGCGGAAACGGGGAGGCCGAAGCGGTCAAGCCCTTGAAAAACCTGAGACGGCCCTTGAGAAACATGCCCGCTTCGATGCGCCGTGCCTTTGACGCAACGCCTGGGCGTTTCGTCGCATGCAGGCTTTTCGATGTCCTGATTGCGCTTGTCCTTTGTCTCGCATATGCGAATGTGAGCGCGGCGAGAGACAGGGAAAAGCATGCGTTATTCGGCCTATTCGATCTTCAAGCAAGCGCTGTCCGGCAACCGGATGTGGAAGCCGGCCTGGCGCGAACCGCAGCCGAAGCCGCATTACGACGTGATCATCGTCGGCGGCGGCGGGCACGGGCTGGCGACCGCCTATTACCTTGCCAAGGAATTCGGCATCACCAATGTCGCGGTGCTCGAAAAGGGCTATCTCGGGTCGGGCAATGTCGGGCGCAACACGACGATCATCCGCTCCAACTACCTGCTTGAAGGCAACAACCCGTTCTACGAATTTTCGCTGAAGCTCTGGGAAGGGCTGGAGCGGGATTTCAACTACAACGCCATGGTCTCCCAGCGTGGCATGCTCAACCTCTTTCATTCCGACGGCCAGCGGGACGCCTATGCCCGCAAGGGTAACGGCATGCGCCTGCATGGCGTCGATGCCGAACTGCTCGATCGTGAGCAGGTGCGCCGGAAAGCGCCCTATCTCAATTTCGACCACGCCCGTTTCCCGATCATGGGGGCGCTCTACCAGAAGCGAGCCGGTACCGTGCGGCACGATGCGGTCGCCTGGGGTTACGGCCGTGGGGCGGACGCCCGCGGCGTCGATCTGATCCAGCATTGCGAGGTGACCGGCATCCGCCGCGAGAACGGTCTCGTAGTGGGTGTGGAGACGACCAGGGGCTTCATCGGCTGCAACAAGCTGGCGCTCGCCGCTGCCGGCAATACGAGCACCGTCGGGCGGATGGCCGATCTGGAACTGCCGATCGAATCGCATGTGCTGCAGGCCTTCGTCTCGGAAGGGCTGAAGCCGGTTGTCGACCATGTGATCACCTATGGCGCCGGCCATTTCTACATATCGCAGTCGGACAAGGGCGGGCTGGTGTTCGGCGCCGAGATCGACTTCTATTCCTCCTATGCGCAGCGCGGCAATCTGGCGACCGTCGAGCACACGATGGAGGAGGGAGTGTCGCTGATCCCTGGCCTGTCGCGGGCGAAAGTGCTCAGAAGCTGGGGCGGGGTCATGGACATGTCGATGGATGGATCCCCGATCATCGACCGCACGCCGATCGACAATCTCTATTTGAACTGCGGCTGGTGTTACGGCGGCTTCAAGGCGACGCCGGCCTCCGGTTTCTGTTTCGCCCACCTGATCGCCAAAAACGAGACGCATCACGTCTCGCGCTTCATGCGGCTCGACCGGTTCGAGCGCGGTTACACGATCGACGAAGCGGGCCGCGGCCCCCAGCCGAACCTCCACTGAGCAAGATCCCCCATGGCAAGCCTGATCACCTGTCCGCATTGCGGCACCAGACCCAAGGAAGAGTTTTCGATCCGCGGGGCCGCCGCGCCGAAACGGCCTTCGCCGACCGCCAAGGACGAGGCCTGGCATCGTTACGTCTATGTCCGGGACAATCCGAAGGGGCGAATTCTGGAATACTGGCATCACGTCGCCGGCTGCCGCCGTTTTCTGGTGGTCGAGCGGGACAATCTCACCCATGAGGTTTTCGGCGTGACCGATGCCGCGGAATTAGAGCGCGCGGGAGCTGACGAATGACCTCCTATCGTCTCGGATCCGGCGGCGCGATCAATCGCGGCCAGTCGCTCACCTTTACCTTCGACGGCCGCAGCTACAAGGGGTTCGACGGCGATACGCTCGCCTCGGCGCTGCTTGCCAACGATCAGATGCTGATGGCCCGCAGCTTCAAGTACCACCGCCCGCGCGGCGTGGTCACGGCAGGGTCCGCCGAACCGAACGCACTGATGACGATCGGGTCCGGCGCGCGGGCCGAGCCGAACGCCCGTGCGACGACGGTCGAGCTTTACAATGGTCTCGCGGCCGCCAGCCAGAACCGCTGGCCGTCGCTGAAGCACGATTTCGGCGCGGTGAACGATCTCTTCTCGCCGTTTCTCGGTGCCGGTTTCTACTACAAGACCTTCATGTGGCCGGGCGTGCTCTGGGAAAAGCTCTACGAGCCGCTGATCCGCCGTGCCGCCGGGCTCGGCAAGGCCACGATGCAGGCCGATCCGGACCGTTACGAAAAATCCTGGGCGCATTGCGACCTGCTGGTGATCGGCGCGGGACCGACCGGGCTGATGGCGGCGCTCGCGGCCGGGCGAGCCGGGGTCCGGGTCATTCTGGCGGACGAAGGGTTCAGGTTCGGTGGTTCGCTGCTGTCGGAAAGCGCTGCGGTCGGCGGGCGACCGGCTGCGGAATTCACGGCTGACGTCGTCGAGGAACTGGCGTCGCTGTCGAACGTGACGCTGATGCCGCGCACGACCGTGTTCGGCTGGTATGACGACATGGTGTTCGGCGCCGTCGAGCGGGTGCAGAAACATGTGGCCTCGCCATCGCCGGACCTGCCGATGGAGCGGCTGTGGCGCATCGTTGCCAAACGCGCGATCCTCGCCACCGGGGCTGAGGAACGGCCGCTCGTGTTTGGCGGCAACGACAAGCCGGGTGTGATGACGGCTGGGGCCGCGCGCACCTATCTCAACCGCTACGGCGTTGCCGTCGGCGGCAAGGTCGCGGTCTTCACTAATGGCGGCTCCGGGTACCGCACGGCCGCCGATCTCCTCGCAAAGGGCGTCGACGTCACCGCGATCATCGACGCGCGGCCGCAATCGGCCGATCCGGTGCCGGACGGCCTCCGCATCATCCGCAACGGATCGGTGATTGCCACGAAGGGCCGGCATCGGATCGAGGGGCTGATCGCCGAGCGTTCCGGATTCGAGGAGGTCATCGGCTGCGATGCGCTGGCGATGTCCGGCGGCTGGTCGCCGATCGTGCATCTGATGTGCCAGCGCGGCGCCAAACCCGTGTGGTCGGACGAGAAGCAGGCATTTCTCGCGCCTGACGTCGGGGGCGCTTTCGTGGCTGCCGGTGCGGCTGCCGGCCAGACGTCGCTCGGCGAATGCCTGACGGATGGTGCGGCCAAGGCGCATGCCGCACTCGAAGCGCTTGGCAGGCTGGTGGGGTCCCTCGAAACACCCGAGGTCGAGGGCGAATACGACCCGTCCTTCGCGCCGCTCTGGTATGTACCGGGCGCCCGGGACAAGGCTTTCGTCGATTTCCAGAACGACGTGCATGTCGGCGACCTCGGCCTCGCCCAGCGGGAAGGTTTCCGCCATATCGAGCACACGAAGCGTTATACGACGGCCGGCATGGCGACCGACCAGGGCAAGCTCGGCAATGTCAACACGGCCGGCATCGTCGCCGGAATGCGTGGCGTGTCGCCGGCCGAGATCGGTACCACCACATTCCGGCCGTTCTACACGCCGGTATCGTTCGGCGCTCTGGCCGGCACTGCGCGGGCCGAGCATGCGGCCCCTGTCCGTACCTCCCCGCTGCACGGCTGGGCGAGAAAGAACGGCGCGACTTTCGTCGAATCCGGTCTCTGGTACCGGTCTGCCTGGTTCCCGCGGGAGGGCGAAAAGACCTGGCGGGAAAGCGTCGATCGCGAGGTCCTTAACGTCCGCACCCATGCCGGGCTCTGCGACGTCTCCACGCTCGGCAAGATCGAGATATTCGGGCCGGGTGCGGCGGAGTTTCTCGATCGCATCTATTCCAACAGCTTTCTCAAGCTGCCGGTCGGAAGAGCACGTTACGGGCTGATGCTGCGCGAGGACGGCATCGTCTTCGACGACGGAACGGTGAGCCGGCTTTCCGAAAATCAGTATGTCATGACCACGACGACGGCCTTTGCCGCGGAAGTTCTCGCGCATCTGGAATTCTCGGCGCAGACCTTCTGGCCGGAACTCGACGTGCGCTTCGTCTCCTCCACGGATCAGTGGGCGCAGATGTCGCTCGCCGGACCGAAGGCGCGGATCATCATGAGCCGCGTCGTGCAGGACGATATTTCCGATGCGGCCTTCCCCTACCTCGCCGCCAGGGAGGTCACGCTGCGCAGCGGGCTGAAGGCGCGGCTCTTCCGCATCTCTTTTTCGGGCGAACTCGCCTATGAGCTCGCGGTGCCCGCCGGCTACGGCGAGGCGGTCGCCGACGCGATCATGAATGCGGGCCGCGAGGAGGGAATCTGCGCCTATGGCGTCGAGGCTTTGAACGTGCTCCGCGTCGAGAAGGGGCATGTCACCCACAGCGAGCTCGACGGCCGCACCACCGCGGACGATGTCGGGTTCGGCCGGATGATGGCGATGCAGAAGCCGGATTTTATCGGCAAGCGGCTTTCGATGCGATTCGGGCTGACAGCCGCGGACCGACTGCAACTGGTCGGATTGAAGCCGGTCGAGGCTGACAAGGAGATCAAGGCCGGCGCGCATCTGCTCAAAGACGGCGCCAAGCCGTCGCTCGCCAACGACCAGGGTTTCGTCTCGTCGGCCTGCTTTTCGCCAACGCTCGGGCATTTCATCGCGCTCGGCATGCTGAAGTCCGGGCGCGAACGGATCGGCGAGCGGGTCATGGTCTGGGACGGGTTACGCGGTTCGGAAGTGCTCAGCGAAGTCTGCCCGCCGGTCTTCGTCGATCCCGAAAACAGCAAACTGCATCTCTGAGGGCCACCGATGTCGATCAACCTTCTCCACCGGCATGTCCTCGAGGATCATATCTCCGGCTTCGAGACGGATCCGAATCCGAACCACCTATCAGTCATTCGCCGGCCCGTGATCTTCTCGGTCCTCGCCCACGCAGGCCAGGAGACAGCTGTCGCCGAGGCCTTGTGGAATGCCGAGGATGTCGCGCCGCGCTTCTGCGGCCCGTCCGAATGGCTTGCCGTATCGCGGACGGTCGGCGCCGAGACGGTCGCCGGCATGTTGTCCGCCATTGCCGGCGCCTCCGTGGTCGATCAGAGCGACGGCCGGGCGCTGATGGAAATCTCCGGCCCGAGCGTGCGCAAAATTCTTGGCCGTTGCGTTGCGGTCGACCTGCATCCGGAGGTCTTCGAGCAGGGGCACTCCGCCGCAATGTTGTGCTGCCATGCGACGGCGAATGTCGCCCGCACAGGCGCCGATACGTTCGAGATTATCGTACCTCGCTCTTTTGCCGGCTCGGTCTTCGAGGAGCTGATGGAAATGGGCCGCGAGCATGGGCTGACCCGCGGGTTCGCCGATTGATCCGTCAGGGGCTCACTTGGGGAGCCGGATAGGGGTTTGCGGTCAATTTCGAGGCGATCTTAAATTTCGCATGCGGGGTCGTTTGGCTAATTTTTCGACAGCCGCTGCCGGTTTTTTGGAATTTCCGATCTTTGTGTGGCCAGATTGTTGAGAACTGCCTCGATTTTGTCGATCTCTCGGCTTTTTGTCTTCACATTCCTTACGAAAACGTTATGGAATGCGCCAAAGAACGTAAGAACCCGCTAGGGGCAAATAAACGAGATGCGGCCCTTCCGGGATCGCATCCAGGGGAAAATATATGGAGTATTTTATCCAGCAGCTCATCAACGGGCTGACTCTTGGATCCATCTATGGCCTTGTGGCAATCGGCTATACGATGGTTTACGGCATCATCGGCATGATCAACTTCGCCCATGGCGATATTTTCATGCTCGGCGGTTTTGCCGCTCTCATCGTCTTTCTGATCGCAACCTCCTTCTTCGCCGGTATTCCGGTGGCGTTGCTTCTGCTGCTGATGTTGCTCGTCGGCATGCTGATGACGGGGTTGTGGAACTGGACGATCGAGCGGGTCGCCTACCGGCCGCTGCGCGGTTCGTTCCGGCTTGCACCGCTGATCACGGCGATCGGCATGTCGATCGTGCTTTCCAACTTCATCCAGGTGACGCAGGGCCCGCGCAACAAGCCGATCCCGCCGATGGTGACCGACGTCTTCCATATCGGCGGCATCACCATCTCGCTGAAGCAGGTGCTGATCGTCATCATCACCGCAGTGCTGCTGTTCGCCTTCTGGTACATCGTCAACAAGACGCCGCTCGGACGCGCCCAGCGGGCGACCGAACAGGACCGCAAGATGGCGGCGCTGCTGGGCGTCGACGTCGACCGGACGATCTCGATCACCTTCATCATGGGTGCGGCACTCGCGGCCGTGGCCGGTGCGATGTACCTGATGTATTACGGCGTCGCCTCGTTCAACGACGGCTTCATCCCGGGCGTCAAGGCGTTCACGGCGGCGGTTCTCGGCGGCATCGGTTCGCTGCCGGGCGCGGTTCTCGGCGGGCTGCTGATCGGCCTCATCGAGTCGCTGTGGTCGGCCTATTTCTCCATCGCCTACAAGGACGTCGCCACGTTCGCGATCCTCGCTTTCGTGCTGATCTTCAAGCCGACCGGCATTCTCGGCCGGCCGGAAGTGGAGAAGGTGTAACATGACAGCTGCAACCGAAACCGGTCATCCGAGCGTGCTTGCCAAGGCGGTGCGGGAAGGCATTTTCGCCGGCGTCATCTCCTTCCTCATGTTCCTGCTGTTCGTCGGCATCGAGACCTACCAGGACATCAACAACGCGCTCGTCTGGCGCACCCGCTGGGGCCTGCTGGCGATCTTTGTGCTGGTTGCGGCAGTCGGCCGCTTCCTCACCGTCGGCTTCATCAAGCCGCATCTCGACCAGCGCAAGCTCGCCAAGGCAAAGAGCGGCGTTCTGGAAATTTCCGAGAGCAAGAGCTTCTTCCACCGGCATTTCCTCAAGATCGCGCTGATTTTCCTGCTGGTCTATCCCTTCCTGTCGCTGCTCATCGTCGGCAAGCAGGGTTCGCTGAAATATGTCGACAATTTCGGCATCCAGATCCTCATCTACGTGATGCTCGCCTGGGGCCTGAACATCGTCGTCGGCCTCGCCGGACTGCTCGACCTCGGTTATGTCGCCTTCTATGCGGTCGGCGCCTATTCCTACGCGCTGCTGTCCTCCTATTTCGGCTTTTCCTTCTGGCTGCTCTTGCCGATGTCGGGCATTCTCGCCGCGCTCTGGGGTGTCATCCTCGGCTTCCCGGTGCTGCGGCTGAGGGGCGACTATCTCGCCATCGTGACGCTCGCCTTCGGGGAAATCATCCGACTGGTGCTGATCAACTGGACCGATGTGACGAAGGGAACCTTCGGTATCTCGGGCATTGCCAAGGCGTCGTTCTTCGGCATCTGGTCCTTCGATACGGGCAGCGCGAGCAGTTTCGTCAAGGCCTGGGGTTTGTCGCCATCCTCGGTCTATTACAAGATCTTCCTGTTCTACATCATCCTGGCGCTCTGCATGCTGACCGCCTATGTCACCATCCAGCTGCGGCGCATGCCGATCGGCCGGGCCTGGGAAGCTCTGCGCGAGGACGAGATTGCCTGCCGTTCGCTCGGCATCAATACCGTCACCACCAAGCTGACCGCCTTTGCGACCGGCGCGATGTTCGGCGGTTTCGCCGGAGCCTTCTTCGCCACCCGCCAGGGCTTCGTCTCGCCGGAAAGCTTCGTCTTCCTGGAATCGGCGGTGATCCTGGCGATTGTCGTCCTCGGCGGCATGGGGTCGCTCACCGGCATCGCGATCGCCGCGATGGTGATGGTCGGCGGCACCGAAGTGCTGCGCGAAATGTCCTTCCTCAAGGTCGTGTTCGGGCCGGACTTCACGCCTGAACTCTATCGCATGCTGCTGTTCGGTCTGGCGATGATCATCGTCATGCTGTTCAAGCCGCGCGGCTTCGTCGGATCGCGAGAACCGACCGCCTTCCTCAAGGAACGCAGAGCCGTCTCGGGAAGCTTTACCAAGGAGGGCCACGGCTGATGGCTCTCGGAACGACAACGATGACGAACGATACGATCCTGAAGGTCGAGCACCTGTCGATGAAGTTCGGCGGCCTGATGGCCATCAACGACCTGTCGCTGGAAGCGCGGCGCGGCGAAATCACCGCGCTGATCGGCCCGAACGGCGCCGGCAAGACCACGGTGTTCAACTGCATCACGGGCTTCTACAAGCCGACCATGGGCATGCTCACCCTGCAGCGCAGGGACGGCAAGGAATTCCTGCTGGAACGCCTGCGCGACTTCGAGATCCCGAAGCTCGCTGGCGTCGCCCGCACCTTCCAGAACATCCGGCTGTTCTCCGGCCTGACGGTTCTCGAAAACCTGCTGGTCGCGCAGCACAACGCGCTGATGAAAGCGTCGGGCTACACGCTTCTCGGGCTCCTTGGTTTTCCGACCTATCGCAGGGCCGTCGATGCCTCGATAGAGAAGGCGAAATATTGGCTCGACAAGGCCGATCTGACCGATCGCGCCGACGATCCCGCCGGCGACCTTCCCTACGGCGCCCAGCGACGCCTGGAAATCGCCCGCGCGATGTGCACTGGCCCGGAACTGCTGTGCCTCGACGAACCGGCGGCGGGCCTCAACCCGCGCGAATCGGCGGCGCTGAACACGCTCCTGCATCAGATCCGCGATGAAGGCGTGTCGATCCTGCTGATCGAGCACGACATGTCGGTGGTCATGCAGATTTCCGACCACGTCGTGGTGCTCGAATACGGGCAGAAGATCTCCGACGGCTCGCCGGACCACGTGAAGAACGACCCACGAGTGATCGCCGCTTATCTCGGCGTCGAGGATGACGAGGTGGAAGAGGTGATTGCGGTAGAACTCGAGGGGGGCAATCACTGATGGCGGCCGAGAACCTTCTGAAAGTCCAGGCTGTCGAGACCTATTACGGCAATATCCGGGCACTTGCAGGCGTCGATGTCGAAGTCAACAAGGGCGAGATCGTCAGCCTGATCGGCGCCAACGGTGCCGGCAAGTCGACGCTGATGATGACCATCTGCGGCAGTCCGCAGGCCCGCGCCGGTACGATCGTCTTCGACGGCGAGGACATTACCAAGCTGCCGACGCATCTGATCGCGCGGCGCCGCATCGCCCAGTCTCCGGAAGGCCGGCGCATCTTTCCGCGCATGACCGTCTACGAGAACCTGCAGATGGGGGCCGGCCTCGACAATCTCAAATATTTCAACGAGGACGTCGAGAAGATCTTCACGCTCTTCCCGCGGCTCAAGGAGCGCCAGAGCCAGCGCGGCGGCACGCTTTCGGGCGGCGAGCAGCAGATGCTGTCGATCGGGCGCGCGCTGATGGCGCGGCCGAAGCTGCTCCTGCTCGACGAGCCTTCGCTGGGCTTGGCGCCGCTGATCGTCAAGGGCATTTTCGAGGCGATCAAGAAGCTCAACCAGGAAGAGGGTCTGACCGTCTTCCTCGTCGAGCAGAATGCGTTCGCGGCGCTCAAACTCTCCGACCGTGGCTATGTGATGGTCAACGGCAAGGTGACGATGAGCGGTTCCGGAAAAGAGCTTCTCGCCAATCCGGAAGTGCGCGCCGCTTACCTTGAGGGTGGACGACATTGATCGTTAAGGTTGTGTTAACGACAGCCGGAGGAATTTAGGATGCAGGGACTGTTTTTCGAAAGCGACACCGGCGTGCGGTACCTCTTGCGCTTCCTCGTGCTGATCATCGGTTTCTGGACTGCCTGGCGCTCGGGCAGGGCCGCCGCCGAGGGCTGGAACGGCTTTCCGACGGTGGTGGTCTATACGCTGCTACTCGGCGTCGCGATGCGTTTTCTGCACTATGCGCTGTTCCAGGGGCCCTTCATCAGCCCGTTCTACTGCGTCATCGACGTGGCCATCCTGCTCGTCTTTTCGAGCGCCGGATTCCGCATCCGGCGGACGCGCCAGATGGTGCAGAATTACTATTGGCTCTACGAGCCTGCTTCCGCTTTCTCCTTCAAGAAGAAAGATTGACAGCCGAACTTTTCTGCCCTCAGATTAGCTCGGGTTGAAACGATAAGTAACCTAGAGTGGAACATTTCCGGCGCAGTGATGGTGGGTATTGCGCCCGGTTTCGAAAAATCAGCTCACCTAAAAAATTGGGAGTAACTCGATGAAGAAGTCTCTTCTTTCCGCGGTTGCGCTGACGGCCATGGTCGCCTTCAGCGGTAGCGCATGGGCCGACATCGTTATTGGCGTCGGCGGTCCGCTCACGGGTCCGAACGCCGCCTTCGGTGCGCAGCTCCAGAAGGGTGCCGAACAGGCAGCAGCCGATATCAATGCCGCCGGCGGCATCAACGGCGAAAAGATCAAGATCGTCCTCGGCGACGACGTGTCGGACCCCAAGCAGGGCATCTCGGTTGCCAACAAGTTTGCATCCGACGGCGTCAAGTACGTGGTCGGCCACTTCAACTCCGGCGTTTCGATTCCGGCTTCCAAGGAAGTCTATGCCGAAAACGGCATGCTCGAAATCACCCCGGCTGCGACCAACCCGGTCTTCACCGAGCGTGGCCTGTGGAACGTGTTCCGTACCTGCGGTCGTGACGACCAGCAGGGCGGCGTTGCCGGCGCTTACCTCGCCGACAAGTTCAAGACCGCCAAGATCGCCATCATCGACGACAAGACGCCTTACGGCCAGGGCCTTGCCGAAGAAACCAAGAAGGCAATGAACGCCAAGGGCCTCAAGGAAGTCATCCGCGAAGGCGTCAACGTCGGCGACAAGGACTTCTCGGCTCTCATCTCCAAGATGAAGGAAGCTGGCGTCTCGATCATCTACTGGGGCGGTCTCCACACCGAAGCCGGCCTGATCATCCGCCAGGCCAAGGACCAGGGCCTCAAGGCTAAGCTCGTTTCGGGTGACGGCATCGTCTCCAACGAA
This sequence comes from Neorhizobium vignae, assembly GCF_000732195.1. Lineage (GTDB taxonomy): Bacteria > Pseudomonadota > Alphaproteobacteria > Rhizobiales > Rhizobiaceae > Neorhizobium > Neorhizobium vignae. Next base: position 336,598 of record NZ_JNNU01000002.1, on the reverse strand, counting down.
CTGGCCTCGATCGCCGGCGACGCCGTCGAAGGCACGCTCAACACCTTCGGCCCGGACCCGACGCTGAACCCGGCCAACAAGGACCTGGTTGCCAAGTTCAAGGCAGCTGGCTTCAACCCGGAAGCCTACACGTTGTATTCCTACGCAGCCGTGCAGGTCATCGCTGCCGGCATCAAGGCAACCGGCAAGGCTGACGACGCCGAAGCCGTTGCCAAGACGCTGCATGAAAAGGGTCCCTTCAAGACCGTTCTCGGCGACATTGCTTTCGACGCGAAGGGCGACCCGAAGATCCCGGGCTATATCATGTACGAATGGAAGAAGGGTCCGGACGGCAAGTACAGCTACTTCCCGCAGGGCTGAGCCGTTATCGGCCAAGCCGAATTTCAGAGGGAGCCCGGCCAAAAGCCGGGCTTCTTTGCGTTTTGGGGAGTGGAGGGAAGGGCGGTGAGGATTGCTGCCGTTTCCACACGAAGAATGGGCAGGGAACGCGTTCTGCCCCGGGGCGGGCTGGCCCATCGCACGGTATTCGCGGCACTTTTTGCTTGTGAGACGTTTTTTGCGTCCCTCTGATTGATTTCTCGCCAGGATGGAATATCGCTGTCAAAAATCTCAGCTGGGGGTAGATGATGAGAGATATGATTGCCGCTTTGACACTTGCTGTGTTTGCCATCGGGGCAAGCGGAGTGGCGGAGGCTTCCGACAGTTTCAAAAAGGTGTCCCTGTCCAGAACCGTCATGAGCGGTGTTCGGACAAAGCTGGGCCAGCATTGGCATATCAACAACGATTGCAGTTTGGCTGACGTACCGGTTGCCCGTATTGTCGAAGCGCCCAAACACGGACGTCTCGAAATCGTTCGCCAACCGGTCTTCCCGAGTTCGTCAGGAAAGCTTGAGCGATGCCGGACCGTTAAAGTTATGGGCTTGGTTGCTTATTATACTGCGAAAGCAGGCTATGTAGGAGAGGACAGTTTCGTGCTGAGAGCTCCCTTCGGCGATGGGAAAATCGCAGATACCACGATGACCGTTACAGTGCTGAAGTAGTGGAATTGGCTACAGGCCTCCACGAGGTCTGCTTGGGGTATTGGAGAGCCGTCTTACTGTCAGCTCACATCTCGTGCAGAACATGCGCGGCCTTGACTGCGGCCGAGGCCCGGTTTTCGACGCCGAGCTTCACGTAGATCTGTTCCAGATGCTTGTTCACCGTGCGGGCCGAAAGTCCGAGAATATCGCCGATGTCGCGGTTCGACTTGCCCTTGGCGATCCAAAGCAGCACTTCGGATTCGCGTTGGGTCAGCGGGAAATGCTGCCGCAGCACCTCGTCGTCGGGTCGTTTGTTGGCGGCCGTCAGGCGGAAGAGATGTTCGTCGGCGCCGATGGCACCCAGGAACGAGAATTGCAGGCTCGCCTGACCGTTCTGGACGAGGGCGAAGGCGGCGTCGCGGGCAAAGCCCGGCTTGTCGCGCTCGGCCATCCAGGCGGAGATTCGGCGGGAGACGATGTCGAGCCCATCGTCGCTGTTGGTCGCCGCATTGATCAGCCGGGTCGCCTGCGGTGTCGACCAGTGGATGGCGCCGTTCGCCTTGACGGCCAGCAGATGGCGGCCGGCCGCATCGAGCGCCACACGGGCGCTCTGGGCCGAACGGGCATTGGAAAGGTGCACGCGGATGCGGGCGCGCAGCTCGTCGATATTGATCGGCTTGGTGAGGTAGTCGACGCCGCCGGAATCGAGCGCGTTGACCACATGCTCTGTCTCGGTGAGGCCGGTCATGAAGATGACCGGCACCTGCGTCACGCCGCCATTGGTCTTCAATTTCCGGCAGGTCTCGAACCCGTCCATGCCGGGCATCACCGCGTCGAGCAGGATGAGGTCCGGCGTGATCCGTTCGACGATGTTGAGCGCCGACTGGCCGGTCGTGGCGATCAAAACCGAGAAACCGGATTTTTCGAGCGCCTCGGTGAGGAAGCCCAGTGTCTCGGGGCTGTCGTCCACGAGAAGGACGATGTCGCGCGGCAGAGCAGTTTCAGCCATCACTCGTCCTTTCTGCCTCAAGGCGGCTCAGGAATTTCATATAACCGGCAAGATCGAAGGCCTGCACGTAAGCGCCGAGCTCTTCCGCGAAGGGACGGTGTTCCTCCTCCCGGGCGAGATCGGCAAGTTTTGCTTCGATACCGCGGACGTAGCCGATTTCGCCGAGCCGCAAAAGGTCCTGGACATGGTTCGTCCCCGGGCTTTTGATCGGTTTCTTCGGGCCGACCACGGCGGGAAGCAAGGTTTCGTTCTCATAGACCCAGACGAGGCCGAGATGGGCGGCGAGCTTGTCGGCGAGGCTGCGGATGTCCACCGGCTTGGCGATGGCGTCATTGTGGCCCTCGTCGCCGGAATGGGCTGCGACGCCGTCACCGATATTGGCCGAGAGCATGAGAATCGGCGCCACCTGGCCGTTCTCGCGCAGCTTGGCCACGAGCTGCCAGCCGCTCATACCGGGCATGGAAATGTCCACGAGGAACAGGTCCGGCGTCACGCCCTCGATCAGCGTCAGGCAGTCCGGGCCGCTGTTTGCCGTCAGCACGACGAAATCCATCGGCGCCAGCACTTCGCGCATCAGGTCGCGGTGGTCCTCGTTGTCGTCGACGACCACGATGGTGCGGCGAGGGCCGGTATAGGAGACGATCTTCTTTTCCGCCGCCGGCGCCGTGTTCGGCCGCTCGATGGCCGACAGCATCAGCCGGACCTTGAAGATCGACCCTTCGCCCTTGGTGCTGGCGACCGCGATCTCGCCACCGAGCGTATTGGTCAGCAGTTGGGTGATGGTGAGGCCGAGACCGAGGCCGGGCATCGGGCGCACGCTTTCCGCCTCACCGCGCTGGAAAGGTTCGTAGATGCGGCCGAGATCCTTTTCGGCAATGCCGCGGCCGGTATCGGAAATGGTGAAGGTGGCGACCTGGCTGCGATAGGCGACATCGAATTTCACCGTGCCCTCGTCGGTGAACTTGATCGCATTGGAGAGCAGGTTGACGAGGATCTGGCGCAGCCGCTTCTCGTCGGTACGAACATATTGGGGCAGAGAGCGGGTGCGTTCGTGCTCGAAGGTGAGGCCCTTGGCCTGCGCCTGCAGGCCGAACATCTCGACGATCTGGTCGAGGAAATCCTGAATGTTGATCTCGTTGGAATAGACCTGCAGCCGGCCTGCCTCGATCTTGGAAATGTCGAGCAGCCCGTCGATCAGGCCCGAGAGATGGTCGGCGGAGCGCTTGATGACCTTGATCGCCGACTGGCGCGGGGCGGGGATCGTCTCGTCGCGCTCGAGGATCTGGGCGTAGCCGAGCACCGCATTGAGCGGGGTGCGCAATTCGTGGGAGAGGCCGACGACATAACGGCTCTTGGCGCGGTTGGCGGCCTCGGCGGTTTCCTTGGCGTCCTGAAGGGCGGCATCGGTCTTCTTGTGGGCGGCGATTTCCTTCAAGAGCAGGGTGTTCTGGCGGGAGGATTCCTCTTCCGCCACCACCCGGCTGTCATGGGCGAGCACATAGAACCACGAGACGATGCCGGCGATGATGGCGAACACGAAGAAGACGATCAGCACCGTGCCGAAGATGACCTCCGCATTGACCGGCGTCGCCTGGCTCACCTGATAGGCGATCATGCCGAGGATCGCGCCGATTGCCGAGATCGACAGCACCGCCGTCGTCGCATAACGCCCGAGGCGCGTCGTCAGCCGGGTGATGACGCTCTCCGGCAGGAAGGAGCGGGCGACCGCGCCGACTTGCGTGTTCAGCCGCGCATGCGGCTTGCACATGTCGTGGCAGCGGCTGTCAAGCGAGCAGCAGAGCGAGCAGATCGGCGCGGCATAGGCCGGGCACCAGGCCATGTCCTCGTGCTCGAACGGATGTTCGCAGATCGAGCAGGTGATCGAGCCGACGCTTTTCCAGCTCTGGCGCGGCTTGCGGGCGAGATAGAATTTGCCCTTGGTGGCAAAGGCGAGCGCCGGAGAGATCAGGAAGGCGATCAGCGTCACATAGGTGGCGAGCGAGGCCATCAGCGGGCCGAACAGGCCGAAATGGGCGGCGAGCGCTATCGCCGCCGAGCCGAACATCGAGCCCAAGCCCACCGGGTTGATGTCGTAGAGATGGGCGCGCTTGAACTCGATGCCTTCGGGCGACAGGCCCAGCGGCTTGTTGATCATGAGATCGGCCGAGATGGTGCAGAGCCAGGCCATGGCGATGATCGAGAAGATGCCGAGCGTCGCTTCGAGCAGCCGGTAGATGCCGAGCTCCATCAGAAGCAGCGCGATCACCACGTTGAAGACCAGCCAGACGACGCGGCCGGGATGGCTGTGGGTGAGGCGGGAGAAGAAGTTCGACCAGGCGAGCGAGCCCGCATAGGCATTCATCACGTTGATCTTCAGCTGCGAGACGACCACGAAGGCCGCCATCAGCAGCAGGGCCGCCGTATCGTTCGGGATCATGTAGCCGAAGGCGGCGAAATACATATGCGCCGGATCGGCCGCCTCGCGGATCGGCACGCCGGTCGAGAGCGTCAGCACTGCCAGGAACGAACCCGCCAGCAGCTTCGGCACGCCGACCACCACCCAGCCGGGGCCGGCGAGGAACACCGCGAACCGGTGCCGCCATTTCCGCAGTCCCTCCGGCGGCAGGAAGCGCAGGAAGTCGACCTGTTCGCCGATCTGCGGCATCAGTGCCAGGATGACGGCGGAAGCCGCGCCGAACTCGACGAGGTTGAAGGGGGCGGGGCCGCTGACCTCGGCGTTCGAATGGCCGATGCCGGCAAAGGCGCGCCAGAGGTCGAACTTCTCCCAGTCCATGAAAGCGATGAACACGAAGGGCAGGATGTTGAGGATGATCCAGAACGGCTGGGTGAGGAGCTGGAAGCGCGAGATCAGCTGCACGCCATAGATGACCAGCGGGATCACCACCACGGCGCTGATGATATAGCCGATCCATGGCGGGATGCCGAAGGCGAGATCCAGCGCCCCGGTCATGATCGAGGCCTCGATCGCAAACAGCATGAAGGTGAAGCTCGCATAGATGAGCGAGGTGATGGTCGAGCCGATGTAACCGAAGCTCGCGCCGCGGGTGAGCAGGTCGATGTCGACTCCGTGGCGGATCGCATAGCGGCTGATCGGCCAGCCGATCACCAGCATGGCGATGGCGGCGGCGACGATCGCGAAAAACGCGTTGGTGGTTCCGTAGGAAAGCGTGATCGTGCCGCCGATCGCCTCCAGCGCCAGGAAGGAAATGGCGCCGATGGCGGTCTGGGAAATGCGGCTGGAGGAAAACCGGCGGGCGCTCTTGGCGGTGAAACGGAGGGCGTAGTCTTCCAGCGTCTGGTTGGCGACCCAACGATTGTATTCACGCCGGACGGGAATGATGCGTTGCCGCGCTGCCATGCCTAATTTCTAGCACCTTTTGAGGAAAGACCGTCAATTGTGCACTTTCGGCTGTGGCGCGGCGTTTTGCAAGCAGAGTATGATGCGGTGCGGTAAATCCCCACCGCATCCATGCGCCTGCTTACATCGTGCGGGTCGGGCGCACCACGATCTCGTTTGTATCCACGTCTTCCGGCTGTTCGATGACATGCAGGATGGCGCGGCCGATCGCATCGGGGGTGATCGCAATGCTACGATAGGTCTTCATCGCATCCGCCGCGACCGGGTCGGTGATCGTGCCGGCGAGCTCGGATTCCACCACGCCCGGATAGACGCAGGTGACGCGGATCCTGTCATTCTCCTGGCGCAGCCCGTCGGAGATCGCCCGCACCGCGTATTTGGTGGCGCAATAGACCGCTGCGGTCGGCACCACGCCGAGGCCGCCGACAGACGAGATGTTGATGATCTGGCCAAAGCCCTGGCCGTTCATGACCGGCAGGACGGCAGCGATGCCATAGAGCACGCCGCGAATGTTGATGTCGATCATCCGGTCCCATTCCTCGACCTTCAGCGACGACATCAGCGACAGCGGCATCAGGCCGGCATTGTTGACGATGACGTCGATGCGGCCGAATTCGGCCAGCGCGAATTCCGCGAAGGCCTGAAAGTCCTGGCGGTCGGTGACGTCGAGCCCGCGGATGCGGACGGTGCCGCCATGGGCAGCGATCTCTTCGGCCAGCGCTTCCAGCCGGTCGGTGCGGCGGGCGCCGAGCACGACCTTGGCGCCGGCGGCGGCGAGGGTGCGCGCCGTGCCTTCGCCGATACCGCTGCTGGCGCCGGTGATAAGAACCACTTTTTCAGTGATGTGAGTCATTTTGCTGATCCTCTGTGCGAGGCAGCGGCGGCATGCCGCTGCAGGCACGGGATCTATGCAACGGATGCGCGGCCGACCGGTATCAAGGTTCTCCGCAGTTCTTGCACGATCGTCCGAGCCTGCACCTGCGGCTATTTCAGCAACGGCCAGAGCGTTGCCACCAGCAGCAGCGCCATGACGATGTTGAACCATTTGAGCCGTACCGGATCGGACAGGAACTGCCGCAGTGCCACGCCGAAGCCGGCCCAGACGGCGACGCTCGGCAGGTTGATGACGGCGATGACGAGCGTGATCAGCACCACCGAGACGAACGGGTTCTCGGCGCTGGCATAGGCCGCCATGGCGGTGAGCGCGCCGACCCAGGCCTTGGGGTTCACCCATTGGAAGGCGGCGGATTCGAGGAAGGTGAGGGGGCGGGCGGCGCTCGCGCTATCGCTGGAGACGGAGCGGGACATGGCAATCCGCCAGGCGAGATAGAGCAGGTAGGCGCCTCCGGCGATCTTCAGCGCCAATCCAAGCGGCGGATAGGCCGTCAGCAGCGCGCCGAGACCGAAGCCGACCGCCAGCAGCACCGACGAAAAGCCGATGGTGATGCCGAGGATCTGCGGCACGGTGCGCCGGAAGCCGAAATTGGTGCCCGAGGCGAGCAGCATGAAATTGCTCGGCCCCGGCGACACGGAGCCGACAAGCGAGAAGAGGACGATGGCAAGGATGGTGTCGTAGGTCATGGCAAGGCGCTCCCCGCGCGGGGAGGCTGTCACCCGGCGTTGCATAGGATCAGGTTGATCGGACGTGTTCAGAGATGGCGGACGCTGAGCTTGCCGCCCCATTTGCCGTTCAGGTAGTCGCAGACGAGCCGGCGGTGGCAATGATGCGGCGTGTCTTCGGAACAGAGCAGGCAAGACCCGTCGAAGGCTTCCGGCTTCAGGTGACTTTCCACCTTACGTTCCGCCATCAGGCCCATGAAATCGTTCTGGAAAATCGTCCAGTCGCCCTTCTGCTTCTTGAAGGCGGTCATGATTTCCTCGGTCGGCGCCAGCAGCGGTTCGTGCACATAACCGGCGCCGCAGATCGTCTTCAGGAAGAAGGCGAGGTCGTCGGATTTGGCAAAACCGGCAAGCTGCGAGGTGTTGTGGAGGCGTACGTCCAGGACCCGTTTGGCGCCGGCCGCCTTGATGCGGCCGAAGAAATCCTCGGCGGTCGTCTTGGTGAAGCCGATCGTGGTGACATCCATGTTCATGCGTCTCTTCTTATCGCAACGGTGTCGCTCGGGCGACGTATTTCAGGGGTGATATTCCCCCGCGCAGGCCCGCTTGCCTATTGTCAATATTGACATTGTTGATAGTGTTCTTGCCATGAAGCTGCAAGTCCTCGCCCTCGACCCCGTCTTCGATACCGGTCTCTCCACGATGCTCGACGTGTTCTCGATGGCGAACGCGCTGTCGGTTATGCTGTCGCTCGAGGTGCCGACCTTCGACGTGTCGGTGATCGGAGTGCGAAAGAAGGTGAAGACGGCGCACGGACTTGCCGTGCCGATCTCGGGAAGCTTCGATCCCAAGGCCGGCGGCTGGCTGGTCGTGCCGGCGATCGCCTGCCAGATGCCGGACGTGCTGGTGCCGGCGCTTGACCGTCCCGAAATCCGGGACGCCGGGGCGCTGCTGCGCGAGGCGAAGGCGGCCGGAATGAACATCGCCGCCGCCTGCGTCGGCACCTTCGTTCTTGCCGAATCCGGCCTTCTCGACGGGGAGAAATCGACGACGAGCTGGTGGCTCGCGCCGCTCTTCCGCCAGCGTTATCCGTCCGTGCAGCTGGAAGACGGCCGCATGCTGGTGAAATCCGGCGCGCTGGTGACGGCCGGCGCCGCGCTCGGCCACATGGACATGGCGCTCTGGCTGGTGCGGCAGGTGAGCCCGGAGCTTGCCGGCCTCGTGGCGCGCTACCTCATCGTCGACAGCCGGCCGTCGCAGTCGGCTTACGTGATTACCGACCATCTTTCGCATGCCGACCCGCTGGTGCAGCGTTTCGAACGCTGGGCACGCGGCAGGCTTTCCGAAGGGTTTTCGCTCGACGACGCGGCCGGTGCGGTCGGCGCCAGCAAGCGGACATTGGCGCGGCGCATGCAGCAGGTGCTCGGCAAGACGCCGCTTTCCTATTTTCAGGATCTAAGGGTCGAGCGCGCCGTGCATCTCCTGAAGACCAGCGACAAGAGCCCGGACGAGATCGCCGCGCTCGTCGGTTATGCCGACGGCGTCACGCTGCGGGCCTTGCTGCGGCAGAAGACCGGGCGGGGCGTGCGCGAGGTGAGGGCGGGAGGATAGGTCAGATTTCCTTGCGCTTCAGGAGATAATCCAGGCCGCCGACCCGGAACCAGCGATAGGCATAGGCATCGAGCAGCAGCGTGTGCCTGCCGTTTTTCTCGGCCTTGCTGTTGCCGCCATCGGCAATGTCGATCAGTTTCTCGCCATGGTCGCCGAGACCCACCGAAAACTCCACCTCCACCGGCGTCGAATGCAGGTTGTGGACGACCAGGACCGAATTGTCGCGCCAGTCGTAGCGTAGCGCCAGCACGCCCTGATCGCTGGTCTCCAGCGGCACGCATTCACCCCAGCCGATTTCCGGCGCTTCCTTGCGCATGCGGATCAGGCGTTCCATCCAGTTCAGCATCGAGTTCGGATCGCGCCGCTGGTGCGCGACGTTCAGGTGCTCGAAACCGAAGGGACCGCCGCTGATCACCGGCAGGATCGGCTTGTCGTGCTTGGTGAATCCGCCATGCGGCTCGGTCGACCATTGCATCGGCGTGCGGGCGCAGTTGCGCTCCGGCAGCGACAGGTCGTCCCCCATGCCGATCTCGTCGCCGTAGCGGATGACCGGCGTGCCGGGCAGGGAGAACATCAGGCTGTAGGCAAGCTCCAGCCGGCGGCGGTCGCCCTGCAGCATCGGTGCCAGGCGTCTACGGATGCCACGGTCGTAGAGCTGCATATGCTTGTCGGGGCCGAATTCCGAAAACACCTTCTGGCGCTGCTTCTCGGTCAGCCGGCCGAGATCGAGTTCATCGTGGTTGCGCAGGAACAGGCCCCATTGGCCGGTGGCGGGACGCTCGTAGGTGTCGTTGATCGCCTTTGCCAGCGGCCGGCTATCTTCGGAAGCAAGCGCATAGAACAGCGCCTGGTTGACGTGGAAGTTGAACATCATCTGCATGCGGTCGCCGTCCTCGCCGAAATAGGCGAGGTTCTCCTTGGGCACCACGTTGGCTTCGGCAAGGATGATGCTGTCGCCGAGCCGCCATTGCAGGAATTCGCGGAACGTCCGGAGCATCTCGAACTGCTCCTTCGGCTTCGTCACCTCTGCACCCTTTTCGGAGATCACGAAGGGCACCGCATCCATGCGGAAGCCGGACACGCCGAGCTGGATCCAGAATCCCATGATCTTCAGGATTTCCGCCTGGACATGCGGGTTGGAGGTGTTGAGGTCCGGCTGGAACTCGTAGAAGCGGTGAAAGTAATATTGCTTGGCTTTCTCGTCATGGGTCCAGGTGGTCTTCTGGACGCCCGGAAACACCATGCCTTCGTTGGCATTCGCGGGCTTCTTGTCGGACCAGACATACCAGTCGCGATAGGGGGATTTCGGGTCGCTGCGGGCGTCCTGGAACCACGGGTGTTCGTTGGACGTGTGGTTGACCACGAGGTCGATCAGCACCCGGATCCCGCGCTGCTTGGCGCCATGGGTGAACTCGACGAAATCGCCGAGCGTGCCGTAGCGGGGATCGACATTGTAATAGTCGGAGACGTCGTAACCATCGTCGCGGCCGGGCGAGGTCTGGAACGGCATCAGCCAGATGGCGCTGACGCCGAGGCCGGAGAGATAGTCCAGCCGCCGCTGCAAACCCTGGAAATCCCCTATCCCATCGCCATTGGCATCCATGAAGGTCTCGACGGAGAGGCAGTAGACGACGGCGTTCTTGTACCAGAGGTCATTGATCATCGGGTTTGAGCTCCTCGGGCGGTTGGCGGATCCGAGGGCAAGCGTACGAGGCGGGGAAATGTTCCCTCCGTGGAACGAATTCAGGACACGGGAACGGTCACGACCCGAAGCGGGCACGGCAGGGATGGTGGGGCTGATCCTGTCATTCGATCAGCAGCAGGCCGCGCTTCTTGTCTCCATCGAGCGTGTCCATTGCCGAGAACAACCGTTGCCGCTCGACAAGCCAGGGCTTGTAGTCCTCGTTGACATCGAGGACGAGCACCAGATCCTCGGCTTCCAGATATCCTCCGATCGGAGAATGGTGACCGGCGCCTGCTCCAAAGATCTTTTCACGCGTGAAATTGACGATGTAGCGGCGACCCGGGTCGTTGGCGTGCTTCATATGCTCGCGGAATTCGTCGGCGGTCAGATCGCGCAGAACCGAAACCTTTCGCTTGGTTTTCATGCGGGCGAGATCGGCAAGTTCATCCAGCGTCAGCCCGATGATGCAGAATCCGGTCCAGCACATGCCGGTTCCGTCCAGCACCTCGGCCTCGGTCGTTTCGTCCTCGCCAACCGAGCGGAACGCATTGGCAATGCTTGCGGGACCGCATCGCGAGCCGTTCGATTGCCAGGTGATGTTTGGACCGAAGGTGGCCGCCACGGGTAGCGTCCAGGCTCGGTCCATCAGTTGGGGAGAGCGGATGACGGACGACTGGATCGCTTCCGGCGGAACTTTGGTCTGGCCGACCACGACGAATGCCGCTCCGGCGAGCAGGCCAGCGGCGGCGATCAGGCCGAAAAATAGACCGCGCTTCATGTTCAGATCCTCGAAGCCAGGGAGGATACCGAAGAATGACCCAAAGGGGCAGGGACATCAACCCGGCAGACAAACCGCGACGGCCGTCCGTCAGGAGCGGAATTGTGCCGAACGGTCGCTGCGGATCGGATGCCAGATCGAAACATCCCGAGGTCCGGGGAGGAGATCGCTCAGGGCCGCGTGCCATGCCTGGCGATAGGGGCGCTGCAACTGCACGTCCAGCACGTCCTGATGATCCTCCCATGTCTCGTAGAGCATCATGTGGTTCTCGTTCTCGGGATCGGCATGCAGCACGGCATTGTGGAACATCGGTTCGTGCCGCATGGCATCGAGCACGCCGTTCAGAAGAGCGAGGAAGCGGTCGCGCTGGCCTGGGAAGATATCGAAGCGAATGAGGTAGGTGACGGGCATGGATTGATCCTTTTCACGTTGCAGAGCCGGATCCTGGGATAGATGCCGTCGGTCGCCGCGTCGATTACCTGGCAGGTCATATATCGCACGCGCAATGCTCCTCGGGAGGATGTAGCACTTCACCAATCCGAGGCCTTGAACGGTGGAACGATGCCCACAGGCGCTCATGGCGGTTGGCAACTCGCACCGGCGAAAGCCTGATGCCTCGGGAATACTCCCATAGGTCGATTTCTTTGCGCATTTCGCTCATCTATGCTAACGTAGGTTGGCTTACAAAAAGGCTGACGCTTGCTCGAGCGAATTCCATGCCGGGGAAGGCTTTCGCTCCGCGAGCCTCCGGTCCCTTAAAGGGACATTATCCATGACTATCGCCGCTCCTCTTCCGCCAACAGGTGTGATGAGCCTTGGCCTCGCAATCGTTTCCACCTCCGCCGCGCCGCTCTTGCTGCTGGACGGGACGTTGATGGTGCTGGCCGGCAGTTCTTCGTTCTGCCGCGAATTTGAGATCGATCCCGCAGCTGTTTCCAACCGCCCGTTTTCCGAGCTTGGTGACGGTGAGTGGAATGTACGAAGCCTCTCGTCGCTGCTGGAGGCCACGGCGTCGGGAAGCGCAGATATCAACGCTTATGAAATGGACCTGAAACGAAAAGACCGTCCCCCCCGACAATTGGTATTGAGTGCCCAGAAGCTGGACTACGGCGATGTTGAAGGGGTCCGCGTGCTCCTTTCCATCGCCGACGTCACCGATGTGCGCCTCGCCGAAAAGCTCAGGGACGACCTGCTCCGGGAAAAGGAAATCCTGCTGCGGGAGATCCAGCATCGGGTTGCCAACAGTCTCCAGATCATCGCGAGCATCCTGTTGCAAAGCGCCCGCAAGGTTCAGTCGGAAGAAACCCGTTCGCATTTAACGCTCGCGCATGGACGCGTCATGTCGATCGCAGCGGTTCAGCGACAGCTGGCGGCAACAAATGCCGGCGATGTCGAACTGCGGACCTACTTCACGCAACTTTGCAAAAGCCTCGCCGCGTCGATGATTTTTGATCCTGAGGAAATATCGATCAAAGTGAATGTGGACGACAGTGTTGCGACGGCGAATGTGTCGGTCAGTCTCGGCCTTATCGTCACCGAACTCGTCATCAACGCGCTGAAACATGCGTTTCCCGACCAGCGAAATGGCAAAATCGTGGTTGATTACCGTTCTGCCGATGGGTTTTGGTCGCTTTCGGTGGACGACGACGGCGTCGGCATTCCAGACGATCCGGCACACTCGCAGCCCGGACTTGGTACGGGGATTGTCGAAGCGATGGCAAAACAGCTCGATGCGACATTCACTCTTCAAAGCCTTAACCCCGGCACCAGGGCCGAAATCGTGCACGCCTGAATTTCCCCCGCCATCGGTTGCCGGACACGAAGTCTTCCAGGCCGCGGCTGAACCGATCATCGCTGCGTTCAATCGCTCGTTGAACCTCTCACCTGATCCGGTCCTCAAAGTGTTACGTCTCACCTCCGGGGGGATCGACCCGGCGTTTCTTCCTTGCCGTCGAGGATGGCGGTCTCATTACTGGAAGAGAGACAGGATGTTTCGCGCGTCCGAATTGGCGATGGAAAGCGACTGGGTCGCCAGTTGCTGCTGAACTTGCAGTGCCTTGAGCCTGCTCGATGCCTCGCTCATATTCGCATCGACGAGGCGTCCGATGCCTCTGTCGAGACTGTCCGCGAGACTGTTTCCAAAGTCTTCCTGCATCGCGATCCTCGACCTCAGCGAGCCAAGGTAGGCACCGGCCGATATGACCTTCTGCTGCATCTCGTCGAGAACCAAGGTGATTGTCGGAAAGTCGATGTCGGGATCGGTAACGTCGATATCGAGAATATCGATACCCTCCGGCGGCAGCGTCCGGGTGTGGACGGGCGGCTGAACGGTGATCAGCTCTGCGGCGAGAGGAAGGGTGGCGCGAAAGAAGATATTCGGCGCGCCGCCCTGAGCCGCAAACAGGATGTCGGGGGGCGCCTTGTTGAGAAACGTTGCCTGAAGGAGGACTTTCGCCCAATCCGCCGTGCTTTCGATATCTCCGTCGAAGCCATATCCTATCTGGCCTCCGAGTGCCTGGTCGACGACAGTCTTGGTGATCACGAACGTGTCGTTGAACGTACCCACTGAAAAGGCGACCGTGACGACGTCGAATTTCGTAATCGTGAAGGGCTGGTCGAATACCGGGCCTGGCACGTCGCCATAACCCGATGTCGAAAATCCGAGCAATCCACCGATCGTGCCGAGGCCATAACCGAGATCCGGATCAGGTTCCTTCTGCAGAATTCCGCCGCCGCCATTCTTGAACAGGACGAGTTTCGACAGATCGACGTCGATGGTTCCGACGGAAACGGTCCCGTCCTCGCTGCGATTGAACGATGATACGACAGACGTCTTCGCGCCTGCTTCGCTGGCCTGACCCTGCATGTCCGACCGCAGCCAGTTCTGGCCGGCGAAGCTTGCGGAGTTGGATATCGAGACGATCTGCTGCTTCAACTGCTCCAGTTCTTCCTGGATCTTGTTCTTGTCTATTCCGTCCTGCTGGGCGGAGACGACCTTGGCCATGAACGCCGCCAGGATATCGGTGGTCGCAGCGATGCCTTCATAGGCCGTCTCGACCTTTGCGGCTCCAAGGCCAAGGGCGTCGTGCACGGCCGAGAGAGCACCATTGTCAGATCGCATGGTGGTGGCGATCGACCAATACGCCGCGTTGTCGGAGGCTTGTTCGATACGTAAGCCGGTCGCGACCTCCCGCTCTGCCCCGAACATCTGGTTGTCGAGGGAGCGAAGCATTTGGAGCGCAGAAGTAGCTCCAGCATTTGTGAGGATGCTACTCATAGTACCTTACACCGGAAACAACTCCTCACGCCCTAACTAAGCGTCGGATTATACAATCGAAATATAGTTAATATATCGTATATGGTTAATATATCATGAGGGCGCTCGTTACTGGCCGTGACGGCCTGTTTCGCCCGAAGATGCCACCCGGGCTCCCACCCCGGCGCCGTTCTTCCCCCTTCTCCCCCTCCGGTACGTCATTCGACGTATACGGTTTTGCGATGCAGCAACCGATAGTCGCTTAAGCAACGGTTAAGTTCTTCGTTGCGGACGAACGAGAAGAGGGGTTCGAACCAATGACATTCAAATCCAAACTGGGTGGCGCGCTGCTCGCTGCCGTAATGTCGACGACGGCGCTGCAGGGTGCTTTCGCCGCTGACGACACCATCAAGATCGGTGTTCTGCACTCGCTTTCGGGCACCATGGCCATCTCTGAGACCACCCTCAAGGATGTCATGCTGATGCTCGTCGCCGAGCAGAACAAGAAGGGCGGCGTACTCGGCAAGAAGCTCGAAGCCGTCGTCGTCGACCCGGCATCCGACTGGCCGCTGTTTGCCGAAAAGGCCCGCCAGCTGATTTCCAAGGACAAGGTTGCCGCCGTTTTCGGTTGCTGGACCTCGTCTTCGCGCAAGTCGGTCCTGCCGGTCTTCGAAGAGCTGAACTCGATCCTGTTCTACCCTGTCCAGTACGAGGGTGAAGAATCCTCGCGCAACATCTTCTACACGGGAGCCGCCCCGAACCAGCAGGCCATCCCGGCCGTCGACTACCTGGCGAAGGAAGAAGGCGTCAAGCGCTGGGTTCTGGCCGGTACCGACTACGTCTACCCGCAGACGACCAACAAGATCCTCAAAGCCTATCTGATGTCGAAGGGCGTTGCCGAGTCCGACATCATGATCAACTACACGCCGTTCGGTCATTCCGACTGGCAGACGATCGTCTCCGACATCAAGAAATTCGGCTCGGCCGGCAAGAAGACCGCCGTCGTCTCGACCATCAACGGCGATGCCAACGTTCCGTTCTACAAGGAACTCGGCAACCAGGGCATCAAGGCCGAAGACATTCCGGTCGTCGCCTTCTCGGTCGGCGAAGAAGAGCTCGCCGGTCTCGACACCAAGCCGCTCGTCGGCCACCTGGCCGCCTGGAACTACTTCCAGTCCGTCGATGCTGATGTGAATGCCGAATTCATCAAGGAATGGAAGGCTTTCACCAAGAACGACAAGCGCGTCACCAACGATCCGATGGAAGCCGCCTATATCGGCTTCAACGCCTGGGTAAAGGCCGTCGAGGCTGCCGGCACCACCAACACCGATGCCGTGCTGGACTCGATCATCGGCGTCTCCGTTCCGAACCTGTCGGGTGGCACGTCCACCGTCATGCCGAACCACCACATCACCAAGCCGGTGCTGATCGGTGAAATCCAGGCTGATGGCCAGTTCGACATCGTTCAGGAAACCGCACCTGTGGTCGGCGACGAGTGGTCCGATTACCTGCCGGACAGCAAGAACCTGATCTCCGATTGGCGCAAGCCGATGTCCTGCGGCAACTTCAACGTTGCTTCCGGCAAGTGCGGCGGCAAGGGCAGCTGATCCCAGTCTCTGCTGATTTGATGGGGCAGTCATTGCCCCTCACCCTAACCCTCTCCCCGCTCGCGGGGAGAGCGGAGTGCCTTTCGGCACAACGTTTCCTGAGCCGTCCACTGACGGGCAGGAGGTCGCCACGGATCTCCTTCGCCCCGCTTGCGGGGAGAAGGTGCCGGCAGGCGGATGAGGGGCGATGTCATGATGATAAAATTTTTTCTTCGCGTATTTTTTCTTTGCGTTGTGTCCGCGCTGGCGTTGCCGTCTTATGCACAATCCGGTGCAGGCGCCGATCCCAGGTCGCTGATCGACGCGCTTTCCAAGGCGGATTTTGGCGAAGCTGAAAAACTGATCGGCCAGCTCGCCGCCACCGGCGATGCCCGGCTCGTGCCGGCGCTCAATGCCTTTTCCGAGGGCGACCTCTATTTCCGAAAGTCCGACAACCTGGTGTTCATCGGCAAGTCGGCCGGCTCCAACTACGAGCTGATCGATCCGGTGACGGGCGCCTCCGCCGGACAGGCCGCCAAGAACGCGGTCACCAAGATCAAGATCAACAACAGCCTTCGCCGCGTCATCCGCTCGGCCATGGGTGGCCTGACGCTATTGAGCCCGGATCGTGGGGTCCGGCTGCAGGCGGCCGATGCGGTGCTCCGCTCGCCGAGCGCCGAAAACCTCGAGCTCCTCGAAACCGCAATCTCCAAGGAGACGGACGGCGAGGTCAAGGCCCGCATGGTAGAGGCGCGCGCCGTGTCGCTGCTCTCCTCCGACCGCTCTGTCGACGAAAAGCGGGCCGCGATCCAGACGATCAAGAATTATGGGGGCCGCAACGCGATCGGCATCCTGATGGGCGCATCCGCGTCGCTCGATCCGAGCCTCAAGGCTGACGTCGATGCGGCGATCGCCAGTATCGAAAGCGGGCAACGGCTCTGGGATATCGGCCAGAACGTCTGGTACGGCGTCTCGCTCGGTTCGGTCCTGCTGCTGGCGGCGATCGGGCTGGCGATCACCTTCGGCGTCATGGGCATCATCAACATGGCGCATGGCGAGATGGTCATGCTCGGCGCCTATTCCACCTTCGTGGTGCAGCAGGTCATCCGCGACAGCGCTCCGGGACTGTTCGACTGGTCGCTGGCGATCGCGCTTCCCGTCGCCTTCCTCGTCACCGGCGCCGTGGGCTTCGTCATCGAACGCGGCGTCATCCGCTTTCTCTACGGCCGGCCTCTCGAAACGCTGCTCGCCACCTGGGGCGTCTCGCTGATCCTGCAGCAGACCATCCGCTCGATCTTCGGCCCCACCAACCAGGAAGTCGGCAATCCGTCCTGGATGTCCGGCTCGTTCCCGGTCGGCGGCATGACGATCACCTGGAACCGCATGTGGATCATCGCCTTCTCGCTGTCGATCTTCGTGGCGCTGCTGGTGGTGATGAAAAAATCCTCCTTCGGCCTCAACATGCGCGCCGTCACCCAGAACCGCCGCATGGCGTCGTCGATGGGCATCAAGACGCCGTGGGTCGACGCCTTCACCTTCGCGCTCGGCTCCGGCATTGCCGGCATTGCGGGTGTCGCGCTTTCCCAGATCGACAACGTCTCGCCGAACCTCGGCCAGAGCTACATCATCGACAGTTTCATGGTCGTGGTGTTCGGCGGCGTCGGTAATCTCTGGGGCACGCTGGTCGGCGCGCTGTCGCTCGGGGTGCTCAACAAGTTCCTCGAACCCTCGGTCGGCGCCGTGCTCGGCAAGATCCTGGTCCTGGTGCTGATCATCCTCTTCATCCAGAAACGTCCGCGCGGTCTCTTCGCGCTCAAGGGAAGGGCGGTGGAAGCATGATTTCCGGCTTTGTTTTCCGCGCCCTCGAAGGCCGTATCGTCGCCGCCGTCGGCATCCTTCTGGCCATCGGCATCCTGGTGCCGGCACTCAACCTTTTGACCCCGCCCGACAGCGCCTTGCATATCCCGACCTATGTGATGTCGCTGTTCGGCAAGTATCTCTGCTATGCGCTGCTCGCGCTGGCGCTCGATCTCGTCTGGGGTTACTGCGGCATCCTCTCGCTCGGCCACGGCGCCTTCTTCGCGCTCGGCGGTTATGCGATGGGCATGTATCTGATGCGCCAGATCGGTTCTCGGGGCGTCTACGGCAACCCGATCCTGCCGGACTTCATGGTCTTCCTCAACTGGAAGGAACTGCCCTGGTTCTGGTACGGTTTCGACTGGTTCGTCTTCGCCATGGTCATGGTGCTCGTCGTGCCCGGCCTGCTCGCCTTCGTGTTCGGCTGGTTCGCCTTCCGCTCCCGCGTCAACGGCGTCTACTTGTCGATCATCACCCAGGCGATGACCTACGCGCTGCTGCTCGCCTTCTTCCGCAACGACATGGGTTTCGGCGGCAATAACGGCCTGACCGACTTCAAGGACATTCTCGGTTTTTCCGTCCAGGCGGACGGGACGCGTGCGGTCCTGTTCTTCATGTCGGCACTGATGCTGTCGCTCTGCCTCATCCTCGCCTCCGCCATCGTCCGCTCGAAGTTCGGCAAGGTGCTGGTCGGCGTGCGCGATGCGGAAAGCCGGGTGCGTTTCCTCGGCTTCCGGGTCGAGAACATCAAGCTCTTCACCTTCGTCGTGTCCGCCATGATGGCGGGGATTGCCGGCGCGCTGTTCGTGCCGCAGGTCGGCATCATCAATCCGGGCGAATTCGCGCCGGCGAACTCGATCGAAGTGGTCGTCTGGACGGCCGTCGGCGGGCGCGGCACGCTGATCGGGCCGATCATCGGCGCGATCCTCGTCAATGGCGGCAAGAGCTTCTTCACCGGTGCGTTCCCCGAGATCTGGCTGTTTGCGCTCGGCGGCCTGTTCATCGCGGTCACGCTCTTCCTGCCGAAGGGCATCGTCGGAACGATCCAGCACGGCTTCAAGGCCCGCAAGGCGCTGAAGGCTGCGGCGGAGGCCGAAAAGGGCAGGGGCGGTACTGAGACGGTCGCCCAGGCTCAGGCGGCGGAATAGGCGGGGACAGGACACCATGAACACGATTTCCGAAACACGACAGAAAAGCCTGCTCTATCTCGAAAACGTCTCGGTCTCCTTCGACGGATTCAAGGCGCTGAACTCGCTGTCCTTCGTCGTCGAGCCCGGGGAACTGAGGGCGATCATCGGCCCGAACGGCGCCGGCAAGACGACGATGATGGACATCATCACCGGCAAGACGAGGCCCGATACCGGCACCGTGCTGTTCGAGGATACGATCGACCTGACGAGACAAGACGAGGCGGATATCGCCCAGCTCGGTATCGGCCGCAAATTCCAGAAGCCGACCGTGTTCGAAAGCCACACCGTCTGGGACAATCTGGAACTGGCGCTCAACCGGTCGCGCGGGGTTTTCGCCACGCTGTTCTACACGCTGTCGCCGGAGGACAAGGCGCGCATCGAGGAGATCCTCGAGACGATCCGCATGATCCACCGTAAGGACGAATACGCCGCCAACCTCAGCCACGGCCAGAAACAGTGGCTGGAGATCGGCATGCTGCTCGCCCAGGAGCCGAAACTGCTTCTGGTCGACGAACCCGTCGCCGGCATGACCGATGCGGAAACGGCCGAGACGGCGGTGCTGCTCAAGGAAATCGCCAAGACTCGTTCGGTGGTCGTCGTCGAACACGACATGGGCTTCATCCGCGAACTCGGCGTCAAGGTGACCTGCCTTGCCGAAGGTTCGGTGCTCGCCGAAGGCTCGATCGATTTTGTTTCGAACGATCCGAAGGTGATCGAGAATTACCTGGGGCGCTAACATGCTGACAGTCAACAACGTCAATCTTCACTACGGCGCGGCGCAGGCGCTGCGGGGTGTCTCGATTCATGCGGATATGGGCAAGATCACTTGCGT
This sequence comes from Neorhizobium vignae, assembly GCF_000732195.1. Taxonomy (GTDB): domain Bacteria; phylum Pseudomonadota; class Alphaproteobacteria; order Rhizobiales; family Rhizobiaceae; genus Neorhizobium; species Neorhizobium vignae. The sequence continues at coordinate 316,837 of NZ_JNNU01000002.1, read as the reverse complement.
GCTGGGGCGGAACGGCGTGGGGAAGAGTTCTCTTCTCCGCGCCGTCACCGGCCAGCATCCGGTCAGCGCCGGCACGATCAGCTTCCAGGGGGAGGTGCTGAACGGTCTTGCACCCTATAACCGCGCCAAGCATGGCATCGGCTACGTGCCGCAGGGCCGGGAGATCTTCCCGCTGCTCACCGTCCAGGAAAACCTCGAAAGCGGATATGCGCCGCTCGCCCGCAAGGACAAGTTCATTCCCGACGAGATCTTCTCGCTGTTTCCGGTGCTGAAATCGATGCTCGGCCGGCGAGGCGGGGACCTCTCCGGCGGCCAGCAGCAGCAGCTCGCGATCGGCCGTGCCATGGTCACCCGTCCGAAGATCCTCGTGCTCGACGAGCCGACTGAGGGCATCCAGCCGTCTATTATCAAGGATATCGGCCGGGCGATCCGCTACCTGCGCGATTCCACCGGCATGGCCATTCTCCTGGTGGAGCAGTATCTGGACTTCTGTCGGGAGCTGGCCGACCAAGTCTACATCATGGATCGTGGCGAGATTGTGCACGAAGGCGCGGCCGAGACTCTGGATACGGCAGAAGCAAGGCGGCATCTGACCGTCTGAGACTAGTATTTTTACTGGTGAATGTTTGTATCGCGTTGCAGCACTTCGTGCGTTTCAAAGCCAGCTAATATATGTTAACAACGCTGCGTTTTCAGGGCATTCCGCATCTTTGTTGACAACCCCCCGCACCCCATGATGAGGCGCTGATGGTCTTTGTACGCGTTGCCGGTTTCTCTCGTTCCGCTCTTACACGCATGGTTGCTGTAGGAGCGGTTTTTTTGGGCGCCACGACCTTTCTGGGGTCAATGACCGGCAGCGCCCTTGCCGCAGGCTGCGGCCAGCCAATGGAAGCCGGTCGCCACAGGATCACTATCGAGACCGACGGTATTGCCCGGTCGGCCATCTATTTCATTCCCTCATCCTATACCGGCAAGGACAAGGTTCCGCTGGTTTTCGATCTCCATGGTAGCCACAGCAACCCTGAAGGGCAGCTGAACAGAAGCTCCTGGGACAAGGTCGCGGAGAAACACGGCTTCATCGTTCTGGCCCTGCAGGGCAGCCTGTCTGGAAGCTCCGCCGGCACCTATGCCTGGAACGTACCTTTCGTCACCGCACAGCAGGGCGGTCTCGACGAGATTGCCTATATCAAACAGGCCCTGAACACCGCAAAGCAGCAATTCTGCATCGATCCGGCCCGCATCTATGCCTCGGGTTATTCCGGTGGCGGCCGCATGTTGTCGGCCTATCTCTGCTCCGGTCATGACGATTTCGCCGCCGCCGGCTTCGTGCATTCGCTGCGCGCCGGACGCCCGGTCGAGACCGACGGCAAATGGGGTCCGGATACACAGGGCTGCAATCCGGGCCGGCCCATCTCGATCATGGCTTTTGCCGGCGTCAAGGATGCAGCCAACCCTTACGCGGGCGGCGGCAGCGCCTATTGGCAGTACGGCTTCAAGACAGCAGTCCAGCGTTGGACCGAACTCGACGGCTGCAAGGGCAATGGCGACACCAAGACGGTCGACGGCGTGACCTTCAGTCTCTACAGTACCTGCAAGAACGGTGCACGCGTCGCATCCTACGTCTTCGCCGACGGCACGCATGACTGGCCGAAGCCGGTTGCCGCCACGGAAGCGGTGATCGCCGCTGCCAAGGACGGTGCCGCGAGCGTGACCAAGGTGGCCGCGGTCACCGTCGCCAAGCCGGCATTCGACGCCAATATTGATCCGGCCTCGCGGATGTGGGATTTCTTCGGCAAGGCCGACAGCACCGACGTCATCGCTACCGCAGCATCCGCCAGGAACGGTTCTGCGGCCAAGTCTGGCACGGGCGTTGCTTCGGGCTGCGGAACCGAAGCCGATCTTCAGGGGACGACGTGCAACAGCAACCAGCCGATCGATATGCGCCGCAGCGGGCAAGGGGTGCAGGACGCCTTGTAACCAAGGCTTTCGGCGGGCGGACACGGCTCGCCGAATTCTATCAGGAAGGCTGCGCAAAAATTCGCCTTCCGGAAACATTTTCGCCTGAAATGGAGGCGATTTTAATCAATACGTCGGGGGGGCTGACGGGCGGCGACGTGATCGAATGGTCCGTCGCCGCTGCCGCCTCCACAAGGCTGTCGGTCACCACCCAGGCGAACGAAAAGATCTACAAGGCCTCGTCCGGCACGGCCTCCGTCTCCACCCACGTCACCGTCGGCGAAGACGCCTCGGTCCACTGGCTTCCTCAGGAAACCATCCTTTTCGACCAGTCCTCGCTGACACGCCGGCTTGACGTCGATCTCTCCGAAACGTCGGAATTCCTGGCCGTCGAGGCGGTCCTGCTCGGCCGCAAGGCGATGGGCGAGGCCGTCGAGAACGGTTTCTTCCGCGACCGCTGGCGGGTGCGCCGCTCCGGCCAGTTGATCCATGCGGAAGAGATGAAATTCGAGGGGGAGATCGAGCAACTTTCCCAGGCCGCCGCCGTGCTTTCCGGCCAGGTTGCCTTCGCGACGCTGTTCTATACCGGCCCGCTCGCCGAAATGCTCTTCCCGAAACTCCGCCAGATTCTCGACGACACACCCGGCGGAGCCAGCCTGTGGACTGGCGGGGCCAGCCACTGGAACGGCAAGCTGATCGCCCGGCTGGTGGCGCCGACCGGCTTTGATCTGAGAAAAATCCTGACACCGGCAATTTCCGTATTGCGTAACGGCGCGCCAGTGCCGAAAGTCTGGAACATCTGATCTTACTGCGGGAACCCCATGAACCTGACGCCCAGAGAAAAAGACAAACTGCTGATTTCCATGGCGGCGATCGTCGCCCGCCGCCGGCTGGAACGCGGGGTCAAGCTCAACTATCCGGAAGCGATCGCGCTCATCACCGACTACGTGGTGGAAGGCGCGCGCGACGGCCGCTCGGTCGCCGACCTGATGGAAGCCGGCGCGCATGTCGTCACCCGCGATCAGGTGATGGAAGGCATCGCCGAGATGATCCACGACGTGCAGGTGGAGGCGACCTTCCCGGACGGGACCAAGCTCGTCACCGTGCACGAACCGATCCGCTGAGGAGGCGGCCCATGCTGGCACTGCGCCCGAACTGCGAATGCTGCGACAAGGACCTTGCACCGGACAGCCGCGAAGCAATGATCTGCACCTTCGAGTGCACGTTCTGCGCCGATTGTGCGACCGACGTGCTGGAAGGCACCTGCCCGAATTGTTCAGGCGAGCTGGTGCGCCGGCCGGTGCGTCCGGCGGCCGCACTGCTAAGCAATCCGGCATCCACCAAACGTGTTCTCAAGGCCGAGGGCTGCGCGCCCAAGGCGGCTTGAAGGAGAGATTCATGATTCCCGGTGAAGTGATTGCCGCAGAAGGCGAAATCGAGCTCAATTCTGGTGCTCCGACCGTGTCTATCGAGGTCTCTAATACCGGCGACCGGCCGGTACAGGTGGGCAGCCATTACCATTTCTTCGAGACCAATAACGGGCTTTCCTTCGACCGCGACAAGGCGCGCGGCATGCGGCTCGATATCCCGGCCGGAACCGCGGTGCGTTTCGAACCCGGCCAGACCCGCTCGGTGACGCTGATCCCCCTCTCGGGCAAGCGCGAAGTCTACGGTTTCCAGCAGAAGATCATGGGTGCGCTGTGAAATCCGTTTTCATGGCTGCTGCCGTCTGCCTGGGGTTCTGCGCCCTGCCGGCATTTGCCCAGGAGCCGAAGGCCAATTGCAAGAACCCTAAGACACAGATGGAGATGAACATCTGCTCGCAGCGGGATTTTGATGCAGCCGACAAGGCGTTGAACGCCCAATACCAGACAACCCGCAAGGCGATGAAAAACTGGGACACGGATAGTTCGGCCGATCTCAAGGGGGCCGAGGATGCGCTCGTGAAAGCCCAGCGCGCCTGGGTCGCCTATCGCGATGCTCAGTGCATCTCCTTCGGCTTCCAGGCCCATGGCGGCTCGATGGAACCGATGCTGATTTCAGGATGCCAGGCGGACCTGACCCGCAAGCGCACCGCCGAATTGAAAGAGCTGACCGAGGCGATGGGGAATTGATGCGGAACATGCTGAGCGAAGCGTCCGATGAATAGCGAACACATAGTCTATATTCCCCGTCGCGCGAAGGTTATCATAACGGTTCTTGCCTTCTTCATCTTCCTGCTCTCGATATCGGTTGTCTTGTTCTCGCTGTTGACCGGCGTCGATGCGAGTCTCGTGACGACCGCTTTGACACTTGCCCAGACATGTGCGGCGGGTCTCAGTGTCATCGCACTGATCTTCTATACGAAATTCAGTGTCGGCGTGGCGTTTCTCAAGGAGCGCACGGCAACCTATCTGATGAAGGAAATTCCCGAGGCGTTGCGTATCGTTGATTGCGACGAGGACGATTTTCGGGAGCTTGATGCTTCCTACTCCGCGAAACCTGTGTCATCGAGGACAAGGATTCTCATCAAATACGATGACGGCAACCACTATTGCCAATACCGAGTCCTCGCCTACGGCCTCGACCAGCGTCTGTATGTTCAGGTGAATGTCAAGAGAATGGTGGTTTCCTATTTTCTCGCCATCGGTTCAATGGATGACGAGGAGATCCGTAAGCGCCTGGAATATGTCGTCAAAGCGGCAGAAACAGCCGGCTACACCTATAAATACGAACACGTCCACGACAGTGCCGACAGAAGTGTGACCGTCCAGTTGCGGCTGTTCCGTTCGTTGCCCGATGAATTCCTCGTGAATGCCGGCGAGCGCCTGTATATTGCCAACGATTTGGCAAGCATGACGCGCGCGCTCATAAGGGCGCTGCCCGAGAGAGTCGTAGAATTGCCCCCGCCCCCGGCTGACGCGACCAATTTGCATAAAACACCGCAACCGTTGTCGTAATGGAGTCCATCCCATGCCCCACAAGATGTCCCGCGCCTCCTATGCCAGCATGTTCGGTCCGACCACGGGCGATCGGGTGCGGCTTGCCGATACCGAGCTCTTCATCGAGGTGGAGAAGGATTTCACCATCTATGGCGAAGAGGTGAAGTTCGGCGGCGGCAAGGTCATTCGCGACGGCATGGGCCAGAGCCAGGCGACGCGGGCGGAAGGCGCCGTCGACACCGTCATCACCAATGCGCTGATCGTCGATCATTCCGGCATCTACAAGGCTGACGTCGGTTTGAAGAACGGCCGTATCCACGCGATCGGCAAGGCCGGCAATCCGGATACCCAGCCGGGCGTGACGATCATCGTCGGCCCGTCTACCGAGGCGATTGCCGGCGAGGGCAAGATCCTGACGGCCGGCGGCATGGATGCGCATATCCACTTCATCTGCCCGCAGCAGATCGAGGAGGCGCTGATGAGCGGTGTCACGACCATGCTCGGCGGTGGCTCCGGCCCGGCGCATGGAACGCTTGCCACCACCTGCACCGGCGCCTGGCATATCGAGCGGATGATAGAGAGCTTCGACGCCTTCCCGATGAACCTGGCGCTGGCCGGCAAGGGCAATGCCTCGCTGCCGGCTCCACTCGAGGAGATGATCCTCGCCGGTGCCTCAAGCCTGAAGCTGCACGAGGACTGGGGCACGACGCCGGCCGCGATCGACAATTGCCTGACGGTTGCCGACGCCTTCGACGTGCAGGTGATGATCCACACGGATACGCTGAACGAGAGCGGCTTCGTCGAGGATACCGTCGCCGCCATCCGGGGTCGCACTATCCACGCCTTCCATACGGAAGGGGCGGGCGGTGGTCACGCGCCCGACATCATCAAGGTCTGCGGCAATCCGAACGTCATCCCGTCTTCCACCAACCCGACCCGGCCCTATACGGTCAACACGCTCGCCGAACATCTCGACATGCTGATGGTTTGCCATCACCTGTCGCCGTCGATCCCGGAAGACATCGCCTTTGCCGAAAGCCGCATCCGCAAGGAAACGATTGCTGCCGAAGACATCCTCCACGATCTTGGCGCCTTCTCGATCATCTCGTCCGACAGCCAGGCCATGGGCCGCGTCGGGGAAGTCGCGATCCGCACCTGGCAGACCGCCGACAAGATGAAGCGCCAGCGCGGCAGCTTGAAGGAAGAAACCGGCAATAACGACAATTTCCGCGTCAAGCGCTACATCGCCAAATATACGATAAACCCGGCCATCGCCCATGGGGTTTCCCATGAGATCGGTTCGGTCGAGGTCGGCAAACGGGCGGATCTCGTGCTCTGGAACCCGGCCTTCTTTGGCGTAAAGCCGGAAATGGTGCTGCTCGGCGGTTCGATCGCGGCGGCGCCGATGGGCGATCCGAACGCCTCGATCCCCACCCCGCAGCCGATGCACTACCGTCCGATGTTCGCCGCCTACGGCAAGCTGCGCACCAATTCGTCAGTCACTTTCGTCAGCCAGGCTTCGCTCGATGGCGGTCTTGCCCAGCGTCTCGGCGTCGCGAAGAAGCTGGTGGCGGTCAAAAACACCCGAGGCGGCATTTCCAAGGCCTCGATGATCCACAATTCGCTGACGCCGCATGTGGAGGTCAACCCGGAGACCTACGAAGTGCGGGCCGACGGCGAGTTGCTCACCTGCGAACCTGCGACCGTGCTGCCGATGGCGCAACGTTATTTCCTGTTCTGAGGCGCTGGCACCTCGGAGCCCATTGATGAAGACGTTCTTGCGCTGGCTCCTTGCCGCGGTTCTGTTCGTGGTTGTCGCGGGGGCCGTCGGGACCTTCATCCCGCGGCCGCTGTTTGCGCCGAGCCGGGCGGCGGAACCGGTGGCGCAAAGGCGCATTCTGGTTCTTTCCAACCCGATCCACACGGACATTGCCATTCCGCTCGCTGAAGATACCCGCGACGCCTTTGCTTTTTTGGGGCGGTCCGGAATCCCCGTTGCCAGTCCCGGTGCGGAATGGCTGGTGCTCGGTTGGGGTGGGCGGGCCTTCTATCTTGAAACGCCGACCTGGGCGGACTTGAAGCCGATTCCGGTATTGCGGGCACTGACGATCGACAGTTCGGTCATGCATGTGGACGTTGCCGGCGGGATCGATGAAAGCCATCCGGCGGTGATGCCGATCGACCTGGAGGCGGCGGAATTCCAGCGGCTTTTGGCGTTCATCCAGACGAGCTTCAGCCGTCAGGCAGGCGAGGTGGCTGTGGTGCCGGAGGCGGGCTATGGCGATAATGACCGGTTCTTCGAGGCGAATGGCTACTTCAACGCGTTTGCCGGCTGCAACACCTGGGCCGCCGCGGCACTTCGTGCCGCCGGATTGCGCACCGGCCTCTGGAATCCGCTGCCGCAGACGCTTACGCTATCCCTCAAGCTTTTCAATTGATCCCGGAGTTTTCCATGCAGCACGTCCATTCCTATCATCCGGCCGGCGTGGTCACCGACCCACCAGTCGATATCGTCACGCTGCCTCATGATCTGCGGCATCTGCGCCGCAAGCTGCTGCATCTCTCCAATGGCGAGATGGTGATGCTCGACCTCAAGGAGGCTGTGCTCTTTCATCATGGCGACCGGCTGGTGCTCGACAACGGCGACACGGTCGAGGTGCAGGCAGCCCCCGAAAAGCTCTTCGAAATCAAGGGCCGCGATACGCTGCATCTGATCGAACTCGCCTGGCATCTCGGCAACCGGCATCTCTCGGCGCAGATCGAGGAGGGGCGTATCCTCATCCTGCGCGATCATGTCATCCGGGCGATGCTGGAAGGGCTGGGCGCCACGGTTGCCGAGGTCGAGGAAGGTTTCCAGCCGGCCCGTGGCGCCTATCATTCGCATGGTTCTCACGGCCACGACCATCATGGACATTGAACCTTCGTGACCAACCTCGACACCAAGGTGCTTCTGAGGCTGATGGCCTGGCTCTCGCCGGCCTTCCCGATCGGCGGTTTCGCCTATTCGGGCGGGCTCGAACGGGCGGTGCACGATGGCCTTGTCAAGGATGCGGCGGGGCTGATCGCCTGGCTGTCGAGCCTGCTGCGGCACGGCGCCTTGTGGAACGACGCCGTGCTGCTCGGCGAAGCCTGGCGGCGGTTCGAGGACGGGGCTGCGTTGAAGGAGACAGCCGAACTGGGGCTGGCGCTTGCCGGCTCAGCAGAGCGCCACGCGGAGACGCTGTCGCTCGGCAAGGCGTTCGCCGCGGCGGCATCCGCATGGCCTCATTCGGTTCTCGACCGCCTGCCGCCGGCCGTGCCCTTCCCCGTCGCAGTCGGTGCGATTGCGGCAGGGCATGGCGTGCCGGCGGCCCAGGCGCTTGCCGCCTATCTGCATGCCGCCGTCTCGCAATCGGTGTCTGCCGGTATCAGGCTGGGGGTTTCCGGGCAGGTGGAAGGGGTGGCCGTGCTTGCGGACATCGAGGACCTGGTCAGCCAGATTGCAGAGCAGGCCAGCCGGACGACACTCGACGGTCTCGGCGGCGCGGCAGTGCAGGCGGAAATCGCCTCTCTCCGGCATGAAACACAGCATTCGCGGCTTTTCCGCTCCTGAAAGCGGGCCTAAGCTGGGACATGAAAGAATGAAAGGACGACACATGAAATCGACGAATGGACCTCTGCGCGTCGGCATCGGCGGCCCTGTCGGCTCGGGCAAGACGGCATTGACCGAGAAGCTCTGCAAGGCGATGCGGGAGGATTTTTCCGTCGCGGTCGTGACCAACGACATCTACACCAAGGAAGATGCCGAGGCGCTGGTGCGTATGCAGGCTCTGTCTTCGGACCGCATCGTCGGCGTCGAGACCGGCGGTTGCCCGCATACCGCCATCCGCGAGGATGCGACGATCAATCTGCAGGCGATCGCGGGCCTGAACGAGCGTATACCCGACCTCGACGTGGTGTTCATCGAATCCGGCGGCGACAATCTCGCGGCGACCTTTTCGCCCGATCTTGCCGACATCACCATCTATGTGATCTCCACCTGCCAGGGCGAGGAAATTCCGCGCAAGGGCGGTCCCGGCATTACCCGCTCCGATCTGCTGATCATCAACAAAAAGGATCTCGCGCCTTACGTCGACGTCGATCTCGACGTGATGGACCGGGACGCGTATCGCATGCGCGAGGCCAAGCCGCATCTGTTTACCGACCTGAAGCGCGGCGTCGGCGTGGACCATGTGGTCCGGTTCCTAAAGGAGCAGGGCGGGCTTTAAAGAATCGAGGCCGGTGGCTCCTCGAAGCCACCGGCCTTGTCCGCATGCCGCGGTCCCGCCGCCAGTGTCGCAGCATGCATCCAAAGAGAGCCCGGACCCGCCCGGCCGGTCTCGCTTTCCCTCGAATTTCAGATTTCGCGCAAGGCCTGCACGTCGCCGACCTGGATCACGCGCCCGCGCACCGTCACTCCGGTCCGCCGGAGAGTGGAAAATGCGCGGGAGAGCGCTTCGGGAGCCAATCCCAGCATGCCTGCGAGCAGGTTCTTCTGGAAAGGCAGGCGAATGGACGCCGGGCCGCCGTCCACCGGGCACCGGGTCAGGATATAATTTGCCACCCGCTGCGGTGCCGTATGCAACCTGTCGTTGGCTACACAGTCCATGGTGGTTATGAGGTGTTTCGAGAGCGAGGTGATCACCGCCTTGGCGATATCCCGCTCCTGTTCGGCTAGGTCCCGCACCGCCTGCATGTCGAAGCGGGCAAGCGTCGTAGCTTCGGCCGTCTGGGCATGATGGTGGTACTTGGTGCCGCCATAGAGAAGACATTCGGCGAACGTGTCGCCCGGGCTGCAGATACGGATGTCCGCCTCGCGGCCGTCACGATTGAGCTGGTAGAGTCGTACGTAGCCGCTGAGAACGCAGTAGAAAGCGTCGGCATCCTCGCCCTCGCGAAAGATCGACTTGCGGTTCGTCAGACTGACGACACTCATGGTCGACATCATCCGGACGAGAGAATTGCCGGTCAGACTGGTCAGGAAAGGCGTCTTCATCAGGACGGCCCGGTCCCTGTTGTTGAGCTTGAAATTGCTGTTCATCATGTCCGCCGTCTCTTCCATAACCTGAACCGCCGCGCATTCCCGATATCGCTAAAATAACAGGTTCATGAAATCTGAATTTGACATCGATCAAATCTGTAATTTTTTTCTGCAATCTCCGCGAGTTGGCCTGTTCCAACGAAAAACGCCGGGCCCAGGGGCCCGGCGTTGTCGAAAATACGGTTCGGAGATGGGGTTATTCGGCGGCCAGCGGCGGCAGGCGCAGCACCTTGCTGCTGGCTTGGGCACCGGGAGAACGATCGTCGTTGGCGCTCGTCTGCCGTTCCATTTGGTTGAGGCGTTCTTCCAGGGACGCGATCGACTGCGCGTTCTTGCGAGCCTCTTGGCTGAGTTCCTCGTTGGAAAGACCGAAGTCCTCCTCTTCCTTCTTGCCGACCATGCGGCCGAAGATCTTGCCGAGCAGGCGCGACAGGTCGTCCATGATCAGGAAGAAGGACGGCACGACGAGAAGCGAGAGCACCGTCGAGACGATGATGCCGCCTATCACCGCGATCGCCATCGGCGCACGGAAGGAGCCGCCTTCGCCGACGCCGAGCGCCGAGGGCAGCATGCCCGCAGACATGGCGATCGAGGTCATGATGATCGGACGGGCGCGCTTGCGGCCGGCTTCCACCATGGCATGGACCCGTTCCAGGCCTTGACGCTTCATTTCGATCGCGAAGTCCACCAGAAGGATGGCGTTCTTCGTGACGATGCCCATCAGCATCAGGATACCGATCAGGACCGGCATCGACAGCGCGTTCTGGGTAATGATCAGCGCCACCGCCACGCCGCCGATCGCAAGCGGCAGCGAGAACAGGATGGTGAAGGGCTGGATGACATCCTTGAAGAGCAGAATCAGCACCACGAGCACCAGCATCAGGCCCATCAGCATCGCGTTGCCGAAACTCTGCTGCATTTCGGCTTGCACCTTGGCATCGCCACTTTCGGCCAGACGAACCGTCTTCGGCAACTCGGTCTCGCTGACGATCCGCTTGAATTCGGCCGATGCGGTATCCAGCGCGGTGCCGAAGGGCACGTCGGAGCCGATCGCTACGACGCGGTTGCGGTCATTGCGCTTGATTGAACTCGGACCTTCCGAATAGTCGATGTCGGCAACGTTGTAGAGCGGCACACTGGCACCTGCGGCGGTCTTGATCTTGAGCGCCCGGATCGAGGCCAGATCGCGCCGGACGTCGAGCGAAGCCTGGACACGGATCGGGATCTGCCGGTCGTCGAGCGAGATCTTGGCAAGGTTGGCATCGACATCGCCGATGGTTGCGACGCGGACCGTCTCTGCGATCTGCTGCGGCGTGATGCCGAGGCGCGAAGCCTCCGCCATACGCGGCCGAATCTGCAGTTCCGGACGGGGCAGGGCGCCTTCCGAGGAGACGTTGAAAAGGACCGGCGAGGCCCGCAGCTTCGATTCCAGCATGCTGACGGCGTCGTTCAGGTCCGCCTCGTTGGTGGAGAGGAAGTTGAACGAAAGGTCGCGCTCGGCGCGGTCGTTGACCTTGGATATCCGCACGTCCGGAATGGAGCTGACGGCGGCGAAAATGTCCTTTTCGACATCCCATTGCGGACGCGTGCGGCCATTTTCCTTCAATCTCGGCACGACGTCGCGGATCAAGGGGATCGATCCCAGGCCCTTGTTGACCAGGGTCTTGACCAGCGAATGATCGATATTCTCCAGGATGACGCGCACGGTTGCGCGGCGCAGTTCGAGGTCGCCCTTCGGGGACGCTCCCCCGAGGATGAAGACGCTCTCCACACCGTCGATATGGCGAACCGCGTTATAGATGACGTCGGTGCTGGCGCCCGTTTCGTCGAGCGTCGCATTCGGCGGCAATTCCACCGACAGCACGACGCGCGAGGAATCGTCCGGCGGCAGGAAGCTGCCGGGGACCTGGGATAGCAGCATCACGGAGCCGATCAGGAAACCGATCGCGGCGAGCATCGTCGTATAACGCCAGTACCAGCGGCGGGTCGTGCCGGTGACAAGGCGCGTATAGGCCTTCATGATCCAGCCATCGTTGTCGTGATGGTCTTCCATCCCGTCTTCGGGGCTCATCAGATAGGCGGCCATCAGCGGCGTGATCAGTCGCGCAACCGCGAGCGAGAAGAACACCGAGAAAGCGACGGTCAGGCCGAACTGGATGAAGTACTGGCCCGGAACGCCCGGCATGAACGACACCGGCACGAACACGGCGATGATCGTGAAGCTGGTGGCGATGACGGCGAGGCCGATTTCGTCGGCGGCTTCGAGCGCGGCCTTGTAGGGTGTTTTACCCATCTTGATATGCCGCGCGATGTTCTCGATCTCGACGATCGCGTCATCGACGAGAATACCGGTCGCGAGCGTCAGCGCCAGGAAGCTTACGAGGTTCAGCGAGAACCCCATGAGGTCCATGATCCAGAAGGTCGGGATCGCCGACAGCGGCAGGGCGACCGCTGCGATCAGCGTCGCGCGCCAGTTTCTCAGGAACAGGAACACCACGATGACGGCGAGGACCGAGCCTTCCACCAGCGTGTGGAGGGCCGCTTCGTAATTGCCGTAGGTGAAGTAGACCGAGTCGTCGACCATTTCGATCGCGACGTTCGGATTGGCCTTGCGCACTTCGTCGAGGCTGGTGGCGACGGTTTCGGCGACCGAGACCTCGCTTGCGCCCTTGGCGCGGAACACGGCGAAGGTGACCGACGGCGTGCCGTTGAAGCGCGAGAAGGACTTCGGCTCTTCATAGGTGTCGGTGATGGTGCCGAGTTCGGTCAGCTTGACGAACTGGCCGTTGGGCAGCGTGATGGTCGTGTCGGCAAGCTGAGCGACGCTGCGGGCATCGCCGAGCGTGCGGATCGTCTGTTCGTTGCCGGCCACCTGGCCGCGGCCCGAGCCGAGATCGACGTTGGTGCCGCGCATCTGGGTGCTGACATCGGCAGCGGTAATGCCGTAGGCATCCAGCTTGGCGGGGTTCAGCGATACCCGGACCTCACGATCGGAGCCGCCGTAACGGTCGATACGGCCGACGCCGGCCTGGCCCTGCAGGGCGCGCTTGACCGTGTCGTCGACGAACCAGGAGAGTTCCTCGAGGGTCATGTTCGGCGAGGAGACGGCGAATGTCTGGATAGCCTGGCCTTCGACGTCGACCTTGGTGACGACGGGTTCCTCGATGCCGGCGGGCAGGTCGCTGCGGATCTTGTCGATCGCGTCCTTGGTGTCCTGCACGGCCTCGGCGGTCGGCTTTTCGATGCGGAAAACGACGACCGTCTGCGACTGCCCGTCCGTCACCGTCGACTGGATTTCGTCTATGCCGCTGATCGAGGCAACGGCGTCCTCGATCTCCTTCGTCACCTGCATTTCCAGCTCGGCGGGGGCAGCCCCGCTCTGCGTGACGGTGATCGACACGACCGGAACGTCGATATTCGGGAAACGGGTGATCGGCAGCGCGTAAAACGACTGAATGCCGACAACAAGCAGCAGGGCAAAACCGAGCAGCGGCGCAATCGGATTGCGGATCGACCAGGCGGAGAAGTTCATGCGGCTCAACCTCAGTTCGCGATGGTGGCGGGTTCGGCCGGGACCGGGGCGATCTTGTCGCCGTCCCGAACGAAGGCGCCGGCCTTCGCAACGACAATGTCACCGGCCGTAAGGCCGCTGACGACCTGCACGAAACCGCCATCCTGGATGCCGGTTTCAATCTTCACCTGCTTGACCACATTGTCCTCGACCTTGCGGGCGGTGGAACCGTTCCGCCCGGTGGTGACGGCGGAGAGCGGCAGCGCCAGGGCATTGGTCTCGGCGATGACGATCTCGGCACTGGCATACATGCCCGAGCGCGCGCCGCTCTTGTCGTCGATGACGATATGGACCGCCCCGAGGCGGGTCACCGGATCGACCGTCGGGGAGACGAGCCGAACCTTGCCCTCGATCTTCACCTTGCCGCCGGCGACCGTGACGATCGCCTTCTGGCCGGCCTTGATCTTCTGGATGTCGGTCTCGGAAAGATCGGCGACCAACTCGATTGCGCTATCCTTGATGATCGTGAAGAGCGGATTGCCGGTGCCGCTGGCGATGGCGCCGACCTTGGCATTGCGCACCGAGATCACGCCGGCGACGGGCGCCTTCACGCCGGTCCGGGCGAGCTTCAGATTGATGTCGTCGATCTGCGCATCCACCACCTTGATATCGGACTGTCCGACCGCCACCGCCTGCTTGGCGGCGTTCAGCTTGGCGTCGGATACCTCAACGAGCGCGTTTGCCTGTTCGAGTTGCGAAACCGTGCTGGTGCCGCTCTGGCTCAGGCGTTGCGTGCGGTCGCGCTGGCGCTTGGCGTCTGCCAGGTTGGCTTCGGCCTCGATCACCTGCGCTTTATATTGCGCAAGACCGGCCTCAGCTTTTGCCTTGTTGGCCTGCAGTTGGCTTTTCTCAAGGATCAGCGCGTCCTCGTTCAACGTGGCGAGCACGCTGCCTGCCTTCACCTCGTCGCCGACATCGGCATTCAGCGTCTTGATCGACAGGGCCTCGACAAGCGGCTGGACATAGACTTCCTCGACGGGCCTGACGGTGCCGGTCGCGATGACGCGGTCGATGAGCGGCTTTTCGACCGCTTCCGTGACAATGATCGAGGGCAGCTTGATTTCCGTCTGCGCCGGGGCCGGCGCCGCCGCGTCCTGCGCAACGGCAGAATTGGGGATCAATGCGGAGACCGCGGCAAGCGCGATACTGGCGCCGAGTGCAAGGCGAAGAGCCGGGATACCGGCAGACTTGGTAAACTTGCGAAACATGCGGTTACTTTCAAACTGAAGGTAAGGGGCAAATATTCCGCTGGGAACCGCTCCGGTCACGTAACGCCCCCTCAGCGTACGATGACCCGGATCAAGGTGGTAGCCGCGTAAAACGGTTACAAGACCGGCAGCGAAAGATTCATCAACGCTGCACTTTTACGTGTTTGCGTTGCACAAATCAATCCGTCGCCCTTATGAGACGAATGAGTTTTAGTTATGTTTTGAGTGAGAAAAATTTCAAAAACGCGCGGTGTGGAGCCGCGCGTTCTCTTTTAGTAGGTCGGCGGCGATTATTATTTCAATGCGGCGTCGGTGATCTCGCTCGTATAGGCGCCTTCCGGCTTCTTGGTGATGATCTTCTGGTCGAGCAGCGCCTTGACCGTTCGGTCGTAGGTGGCGGTGTCGAGCTTGCCGGTGCCGGTGCCGATCAGCTTGGCGACTTCACCCATCATCCGCTTCTGGTGGTTTTCGTCCTGGCCGCCATTGTCCATGACGATTTCGGCGGCTTCAGCCGGATTGGCGATGGCATATTTCCAGCCCTTCATCGACGCGCGGACGAACTTCACCATAGTCTCCTTGAACTTCGGGTCCTTGAGCTTGGTGTCCATCACGTAGAGACCGTCCTCGAGCAGGTCGTTGCCCATGGCGGAGAAGTTGAAGACGGTAAGCTGGTCCGGCTTGAAGCCGGCGTCGATCGCCTGCCAGTATTCGTTATAGGTCATGACCGAGATGCAGTCCGCCTGCTTCTGAATGAGCGGCTGCACGTCGAAACTCTGCTTCAGGACGGTGACGCCGTCCTTGCCGCCGTCGGTCTTGAGGCCGAGCTTGTTCATCCAGGCGAAGAACGGATATTCGTTGCCGAAGAACCAGACGCCGAGCGTGCGGCCCTTGAAGTCGGCTTCGGTCTTTACCGGGCCGTCCTTGGGGCAGATCATCTGCAGGCCGGATTTCTGATAGGGCTGTGCGATGTTGATCAGCGGCACGCCCTTTTCGCGGGCAACGAGCGCGCCGCCCATCCAGTCGACGATCACGTCGGCGCCGCCACCGGCGATAACCTGTTCGGGGGCGATGTCCGGGCCGCCCGGCTTGATGGTGACGTCGAGGCCTTCATCCTTGTAGAAGCCCTTATCCTTGGCAACGTAGTAGCCGCCGAACTGGCCTTGAGCCACCCATTTCAGCTGCAGGGTCACCTTGTCGGCGGCCATCGCCGCCTGGGCTGCGGCAAGCGACATGGCGCCCGCCATCAGTGCAACGAGAATTTTTCTCATGTTTTTTATCCTTCCCTCTGAGGTTTGCCGGACCCGCCGAAACGGGCCGGATTTCAGCGCCTAACCACCGCGGTTAGACGGATGCCAGAACGTCGTCGCTCTTTCGCCAAGCGCCACGACGCCATAAAAAACCGATCCGATGAGCGCTGCAACAGCGATTTCGGCCCAGACCATGTCGACATTCATGCGGCCGATCTCGGTCGAGATCCGGAACCCCATGCCGACGATCGGCGTGCCGAAGAATTCCGCGACGATCGCACCGATCAGCGCCAGCGTCGAGTTGATCTTCAGCGCGTTGAAGATGAAGGGCATGGCAGCCGGCAGACGCAGCTTGATCAGCGTCTGCCAGTAGTCGGACGCGTAGGAGCGCATCAGGTCGCGTTCCATGGCGCCCGAGGCACCGAGCCCCGCCACCGTGTTCACCAGCATCGGGAAGAAGGTCATGATGATGACGACCGCGGCCTTCGACTGCCAGTCGAAGCCGAACCACATGACCATGATCGGCGCGACGCCGATGATCGGCAGCGCCGAGACCATATTGCCGATCGGCAGCAGCCCGCGGCGCAGGAAGGCGATGCGATCGGCAAGGATCGCGACGACGAAGCCGGACGCGCAGCCGACCACATAACCGAACAGCACCGCCTTGAAGATCGTCTGCTGCACGTCGGCCCAGAGGATCGGCACCGAGCTTACGAGCCTTGCGCCGATCGAGGACGGGGGCGGCAGGATGATGAAGGGGATGCCGGCACCGCGCGTCGCTGCTTCCCAGAGGATCAGGATCCAGGCACCGAAGATCGCCGGAATCAGCAGCCGGAGGAACGTATCGCCGGCGCCGGACTTGGGGCTTATGTGGGACAACACAGTGACGCAGCGCCAGGCGAGCAGCCAGCAGGCCGCGACCAGCAGGAAGAAAGCAAGCGTCGCCTTGCCCTCGTTGCCGGTAATGCCCGCGAGCAGCAGCCAGACGGCCAGATGGGCCGCGACGAACAGGATCGTGGCGAGGAGGGGCTGGGAGAGCTTGGTGAACGACACCAGCGCCGCACCGGCAACCAATAGGAAAACCATGACGATGGCGCCGGTGCCGAAAGGTGAGGGTGCATCTTCCGCCATCAGCGGCAGGGACGTGAGGGCGACGAGGCAAAGGACCAGGGCAACTGCGCCCTGCCAGGAATGAAGAACGCGCTTCATGCCGGCCTCCCGCCCATGGAGCGATCGACGATCTTGGCGATGATGCCGACGATGGTGACCAGAAGTGCCGCAAGCACCGAGCCGGCGATCAGCGCCGCCCAGATATCGATCGTCTGGCTGTAATAGGCCGCGGCCAGCAGTTTCGAGCCGATGCCGGCGACGGCCCCGGTCGGCAGCTCGCCGACGATCGCGCCGACCAGGCTTGCGGCGATCGCCACCTTCATCGAGGTGAACAGGAAGGGGATCGAGGCCGGTACCCTCAGTTTCCAGAAGGTCTGGGCGCCGCTGGCATAATAGGTGCGCATCAGGTCGAGCTGTATGATCTCGGGCGAGCGCAGGCCTTTCACCATGCCGACCGCGACGGGGAAGAAGGAGAGATAGGTGGAGATCAGCGCCTTGGGGATCAGGCCGGTGATGTTGATCGCGCCGAGCACGACGATCACCATCGGCGCGACTGCAAGGATCGGCACGGTCTGCGAGGCAATGATCCACGGCATCAGGCTGCGGTCGAGCGCCTTCAGATGCACGATGCCGACTGCGATCAGGATGCCGGTCAGCGTGCC
This sequence comes from Neorhizobium vignae, assembly GCF_000732195.1. Lineage (GTDB taxonomy): Bacteria > Pseudomonadota > Alphaproteobacteria > Rhizobiales > Rhizobiaceae > Neorhizobium > Neorhizobium vignae. The sequence goes on along the minus strand of NZ_JNNU01000002.1, from coordinate 299,103 downwards.
CATGGTGAAGCCGAGGACGGTCGAGGAGAGCGTCACCCAGGCATGGTAGACGAGGCTGCGGTTGGACGTGACGCTGCGCAGAAACGTGTTCTCGAACACGTTGCCGACCACCTGATGCGGCGCCGGCAGGATAGGCTTCGGCTGCACCATGGTCTTGCCGATGAATTCCACGGTGGTGGAGGTGACGTTCGCCCGCCGGTCGAGATCGCGCTGGAACGGCGCGTTCATGAAATAGGCGGCGACGTACCAGACGGCGACGATGGCGACGAGGATGGTGAGGACGGGGACGATGCGGTTCCGGAAGGAGTCGGGTTTCATGCCGCGGTCCTCCAAGGTTTCGGGGCGTGGCCACCGGAATGGGAAGCTCTACTCCTCATAACTATGCCCCGCCCTCAATCCCTCTCGCACCCGATGGGCTATCTCCAGGAACTCCGGCGTCTCGCGGATTTCGAGCGGGCGTTCCTTGGGCAAGGTCGATTCGATCACGTCCGTCACCCGGCCCGGGCGCGGCGACATGACGACGATGCGGGTGGAGAGGTAGACCGCCTCCGGAATGGAATGAGTGACGAAACAGATGGTCTTTTGCGTCCGCGCCCAGAGTTTCAGAAGTTGTTCGTTCAGGTGGTCGCGGACGATTTCGTCCAGCGCGCCGAACGGTTCGTCCATCAGCAACAGGTCGGCGTCGAAGGCGAGCGCGCGGGCGATCGAGGCGCGCTGCTGCATGCCGCCGGACAATTGCCAGGGGTATTTCTTGCCGAAGCCTGCGAGGTTGACGAGATCGAGGGTGCGCTCGATGCGGGCTTTACGATCGGCTGCCGAATAGCCCATGATCTCCAGCGGCAGGGCAATATTCTTCTCGATCGTCCGCCAGGGATAAAGCGCCGGCGCCTGGAAGACGTAACCGTAGGAGCGGGACTTGCGCGCCTCTTCCGGCGTCATGCCGTTGACGGTGATCTCGCCGGCCGTCGCCTTTTCGAGGTCTGCGATGACGCGCAGGAAGGTGGTCTTGCCGCAGCCAGACGGGCCGATGAAGGAGACGAAATCGCCCTTGTTCACCGTGAGGTCGACATTCGACAGCGCATGGACTGGCCCGTCACTGGTCTCGAAGGTGAGGCCAAGCTTTTTGGCCGAGACGACGGAGGATGGAGCATTGTTCATCGGCATTTCGGCATGGGTCCCAGTCTGGTGCCGTCGGTGAAGCTGACGGTGTAGCCCTTGGCGGATTTGGTGAGCGTCGCCGTGTCTTCCGGCCCTTTTTCCCCTTCGGCATCGCATTGTGCCTTGATGGTGAAACCGTTCGCCGTCTTTTTCGCCGCGCCCTTGAATTCGCATGCGGAAACGGAGGTCGTCACGCCATCATCGTTCAGCAGCAGGAAGTCGTCGGCGCCGGACGATTCGCCGGTCTTGGCGTAGGTGCAGCCTTCCTTGCTGCCATAGGCGCTGTCGAGGAAGGTCGCTGCCCTGGCGGGAACGGCAATCGACATTGCGGCAATGACCGCCGACGCGATGCTGAAGCAGATGGTATTCAACGACATTTCCAGAAAGTCCCCCATTCAAGTCCGTCTGCCAAGCGTACAGTATAGATATCGTCGTTGAGCAAGCTACCGATCATTGCCGCATGCGGGAGCGCGCGCTTTTCGGCTGTCCCGGCTCCCGTCCTCGCACCGCCATGATATGCTGACGGCAGATCCCGTTCGACAGAGGAATTTGCCAATGGACAGTGCATCAAAACCCACCTGCCGTGTCGTGAAGCCGGGCGCCGCCTATGACGGCAAGCAGGGCCTGAGCTATTTCGAGGGGATCGCTGCGGAAACGGTCGGCTCCAAGGGCATCTGCATGCATCTCCTCACCATCCCGCCGGGCGCGCGGGCCAAGGCGCATCTGCATGAAACCCACGAGACGGCCATCTACGTCCTCTCCGGCTCCGCCGTCACCTGGTATGGCGACCGGCTGGAGGAATGCGCCGAACTCTCGGCCGGTGAGATGATGTACATCCCCGCCGGCGTGCCGCATCTGCCGGCCAACATTTCCGACGCGCCCTGTTCGGCGGTGATCGCCCGCACCGACCCGAACGAACAGGAAAGCGTCGTGCTGCTGCCGGAGCTGGACGGGCTGGTGAAGGGGTAACGGCCGCGCCGCGGCACACCGGGGGGAATTCTGCGGAAAGAACATCGGTTTCCCGTTCAAACCCCACTGGCCGGAATGCCTGACCGTTCCACCTTGCGCGGCGAGGTCAGTTCCTTCCAGGTCGATAGCGCCTTGTTGACCGCAGGATAAGGCTCGCGCTTGACGAACTGGCCGTGGCCTTCCTGCGTCTTGACCGCCCCGTCCTCGATCGCGACCACGCCGCGGGTCAGGGTGTAGCGCGGCAGGCCGGTCACTTCCTTGCCTTCGAAGACGTTGTAGTCGATCGCCGACTGCTGGCTCTTGGCGGTGATGGTCTTCGAACGCTTCGGGTCCCAGACGACGATATCCGCGTCGGCGCCGACCAGGATCGCGCCTTTCCTCGGATAGACGTTGAGGATCTTGGCGATGTTGGTGGAGGTCACCGCCACGAACTCGTTCATGGTGATGCGGCCGGTCGCGACGCCATAGGTCCACAGCATCGGCAGGCGATCTTCGAGGCCGCCGGTGCCGTTCGGGATCTTGCGGAAATCGCCGAGGCCGGTGCGTTTCTGGTCGGTCGTAAACGCGCAGTGGTCGGTTGCCACCACCTGCAGCGAACCGGAGGCAAGACCCGCCCAGAGGCTGTCCTGATGCTGCTTGTTGCGGAAGGGCGGGCTCATCACCCGGCGGGCCGAGTGGTCCCAGTCCTTGTTGAAATATTCGCTCTCGTCGAGTGTCAGGTGCTGGATCAGGGGCTCGCCGTAGACGCGCATGCCGTTCTGGCGGGCGCGGCGGATCGCTTCATGGGCCTGTTCGCAGGACGTGTGGACGACGTAGAGGGGGACGCCCGCCATGTCGGCGATGATGATGGCGCGGTTGGTCGCCTCGCCCTCGACGGAGGCAGGACGGGAATAGGCATGCGCCTCGGGGCCGTTATTGCCCTCGTCCATCAGTTTGGTCTGCATGGCGGCGACCACGTCGCCGTTTTCGGCGTGAACCAAGGGGAGGGCACCGAGCTCGGCGCAGCGCTGGAAGGAGGCGAACATCTCGTCGTCGTTCACCATCAGCGCGCCCTTGTAGGCCATGAAATGCTTGAAGGTGTTGATGCCGTGATGGGAAACGACTGCCTTCATCTCGTTGAAGACCTGCTCGCCCCACCAGGTGACCGACATGTGGAAGGAATAGTCGCAATTGGCGCGGGTCGCCTTGTTGTCCCAGCGCTTCAGCGCATCGAGCAGCGACTGGCCGGGTTCGGGCAGGCAGAAATCGACGACCATGGTCGTGCCGCCGGCAAGCGCTGCCCGCGTGCCGCTCTCGAAGTCGTCGGCGGAATAGGTGCCCATGAACGGCATTTCGAGATGTACATGCGGATCGATACCGCCCGGCATGACATAACAGCCGGCGGCATCCAGCGTGGTGTCGCCGGAAAGGTTCGGCCCGATTTCGATGATCTTGCCGCCGTCGATCTTCACGTCCGCCTTGTAGGTCAGGTCGGCCGTGACGATGGTTCCACCCTTGATGACTGTGGTCATTGTTGTTCCCCTGTCTTTTCAATTTCGGTGAGATTTGACGGATAGTAGCGTGCTGTGTCGCAGCGCTCGGTCATTTGACCGTCCAATGCGGCTAATATCGTGTCCAGCACGGCGCGTCGTTCACGGGTGATCTCGTGGTTCCAGAAGCGCAGGACGGAGTAGCCTTTTGCGTTGAACCACCCTCTCCGGGTTATATCGGGTTGGCTTTCTGCGTGATGGAAGCCATCGATTTCGACGACCAAGCGTTCCTCGCGACAGATAAAATCGACCACATAAGGTCCAAGAGGAACCTGGCGCGAGAACTTGTAGCCGTTCAGGAGGCGGTTTCGCAGCTCACTCCAGAGGCGGTATTCTTCCTCGGTTTCGTTCTTGCGGAGCCGGCGCGCCTGCTTTGTTTTTCCGGGGCGCCGTTTGGTAATGTCATCTGCTGGCATGCTGCGCACCCCCTCATCCGACCCTTCGGGCCACCTTCTCCCCGCTGGGGAGAAGATGTTTCTTGCCTTACCGTTTTCGACCCTGCCTGAACCTCGCATGCGACGATGTGGATTTAAAGGTGCCAGCGCGGCGCACTCCCTCTTCTCCCCAGCGGGGAGAAGGTGGCCCGAAGGGTCGGATGAGGGGGAGCTCATCGAAGATGAGCAACTGTCCATCAAAGATGCGGACGTGTTCACCGAAAAGCGCATCAGCTCACACCACAATCTCCGCCGTCTCCAGCACGGCATGGAAGAGCACGTCCGCTCCCGCCGCCGCCCATTCCTTGGAAATTTCCTCCGCCTCGTTGTGGCTGAGCCCGCCCACGCAGGGGCACATGATCATCGTCGCGGGCGCCACCCTGGCGGCCCAGCAGGCGTCGTGGCCGGCGCCGGAGATGATGTTCATATGGCTGTAGCCGAGTTTTTCGGCCGCTTCGCGGACACGGCCGACCAGGACCGGATCGAAGGTCACCGGGTCGAAATGGCCGACCGCCTCGACCGAACAGCCGACGCCGAGCGGTTCGCAGATCTCGGCCGCCTGTTTCTCGATCACCGCCCGCATGCGGTCGAGCTTTTCCTGGGACGGGGTGCGGATGTCGACGGTGAAGACCACCTTGCCCGGCAGCACGTTGCGGGAGTTCGGCGAGAAGAACACCTGGCCGACGCCGCCGACGGCGCCCGGCTGTTCGGCCATCGCCACCGCCTGCACCATTTCGAGGATGCGGCCGAAGGCAAGGCCGGCATTGACGCGCAGGTTCATCGGCGTCGAGCCGGTATGCGCCTCGCGTCCGGTCAGGGTGAATTCCAGCCACCAGAGGCCCTGACAGTGGGTAACGACGCCGATCTGCTTGTTCTCGGCTTCGAGGATCGGTCCCTGTTCGATATGGTATTCGAAATAGGCGTGCATCTTGCGGGCGCCGACCTCCTCGTCGCCGAGCCAGCCGATGCGCTTCAGCTCGTCGCCATAGGTCTTGCCTTCGGGATCCTTGCGGCCATAGGCATAGTCGATCGAATGCACGCCGGCGAAGACGCCCGAGGCCAGCATGGCCGGCGCGAAACGCGCGCCTTCCTCGTTTGCCCAGTTGGTGACGACGATCGGGTGTTTCGTCCTGATCCCGAGGTCGTTCATGGTGCGCACCACTTCCAGCGCGCCGAGCACGCCGAGAACGCCGTCATATTTGCCGCCGGTCGGCTGGGTGTCGAGATGGCTGCCGACATAGACCGGTAGCGCATCCGGATCGGTGCCGGCGCGGGTCGCAAACATCGTGCCCATCTTGTCGACGCCGACGCTCAAACCTTCGGCCTCGCACCACCTCTTGAAGATGTGGCGGCCTTCGCCGTCCGCATCGGTCAGCGTCTGGCGATTGTTGCCGCCAGCAATGCCGGGGCCGATCTTCGCCATGTCCATGAGCATGTCCCACAGACGATCGCCATTGATGCGCAAGTTCTCGCCGGGTGCTGCCACCATTTTTTCATCCTCGCCTGTTTTACGTCCACCCGTTGCGGGCGGCATGCTTGTCGTTCCCGTCGGTCCTTCGCATGGCGCCCCGATCTGATAAGAGGGCATGCGAAGATCGGCATTGCGTTTATTCCGCTTGTCGCCGATAATTTGACCGCTTGGTAAAACATTACTATTTCCGCCGCGCCACTCAAGACGAAAATCACGAAAAATCCAGAGGAATTTCGAAAGCGCCGGGTGGACGCGGAAGAGGGCAAGGACAGGCATGGCCATCCCGAGGGCGGCGAAGACGCAGAGACGCACGCGCATCCAGGAGGAGAAGGAGGAGCGCATCCTCGAAGCGGCGCTCGACGTGTTTTCCCAGAACGGTTTCCGCGGCGCCACGATCGACCAGATCGCCGAGGCGGCCGGCATGTCGAAACCCAATCTCCTCTATTATTTCCGTACCAAGGAGGCGATCCACCGCCAGCTGATCGACCGGGTCCTGTCCACCTGGCTGGAGCCGCTGCGTGCCTTCGATGCGGAGGGCAATCCGGAATCGGAGATCCGCTCCTATATCCGCCGCAAGCTGGAAATGGCCCGCGATTTCCCGCGCGAAAGCCGGCTGTTCGCCAATGAAGTGCTGCAGGGCGCGCCGCATATCGAGGACGAGCTGAAGGGCCCGCTGAAGGCGCTTGTCGACGAAAAGGCGGAGGTAATCCGCGCCTGGGCACGATCCGGCAAGATCACCAAATGCGATCCATACCACCTGATCTTCTCGATCTGGTCGACCACCCAGCACTATGCCGACTTCGACGTGCAGGTGCGCGCCGTGCTCGGCCAGGATTATGCGGGAGAGGGGCGTTTCGAGGATGCGGCCCGGTTTCTCGAACAGCTCTTCATCGACGGGCTGCGGGCGCGCAAAGCCTGATCCTCACCTCAAGGCCGGAAACGAAAAACGCCGGCACAAGGCCGGCGTTTCCGTATTGTCGAGTACCGGCCTTTATCAGGCGGCGGCAGAAGCCCGGTTGGTCGGGACTTCGGCGATCGTCTTCAGAACCTGGGATGCGATCTGGTAGGGGTCGCCCTGGGAGTTCGGACGGCGGTCTTCCAGGTAGCCCTTGTAGTCGTTCTTGATGAACGAGTGCGGCACGCGGATCGAGGCGCCGCGGTCGGCAACGCCGTAGGAGAACTTGTTCCACGGAGCGGTTTCGTGCTTGCCGGTCAGGCGCTTGTCGTTGTCCGGGCCGTAGACGTTGATGTGGTCCATCAGGTTCTTGTCGAAGGCAGCCATGAGCGCTTCGAAATAGTCCTTGCCGCCGACTTCGCGCATGTACTTGGTCGAGAAGTTGCAGTGCATGCCCGAGCCGTTCCAGTCGGTGTCGCCGAGCGGCTTGCAGTGATATTCGATATCGATGCCGTACTTTTCAGTCAGGCGCTGCAGCAGGTAGCGTGCCATCCAGATCTGGTCGGCGGCTTTCTTGGAGCCTTTGCCGAAAATCTGGAATTCCCACTGGCCCTTGGCCACTTCGGCATTGATGCCTTCATGGTTGATGCCGGCGGCGAGGCAGAGATCGAGATGTTCTTCGACGATTTCGCGGGCGACGTCACCAACATTCGAATAACCGACGCCGGTGTAATACGGACCCTGCGGAGCCGGGTAGCCCTGTTCCGGGAAGCCGAGCGGGCGGCCGTTCTGGTAGAAGAAGTATTCCTGCTCGAAACCGAACCAGGCATCCTCGTCGTCGAGAATGGTCGCACGGGCGTTCGAAGCATGCGGCGTGACGCCATCCGGCATCATGACTTCGCACATGACGAGAACGCCGTTGGTGCGGGCCGGATCCGGATAAATCGCAACCGGCTTCAGCACGCAATCGGAGGAGCGGCCTTCGGCCTGCATGGTCGACGAACCGTCGAAGCCCCACAGCGGCAGCTGTTCGAGCGTCGGGAAGGTGTCGAATTCCTTGATCTGCGTCTTGCCACGCAGGTTCGGTACCGGGGTGTACCCGTCGAGCCAGATGTACTCGAGCTTATACTTGGTCATATTTTATCTCTCAGGCCGTGACGTTCATGGTTGAGCCATCCTGAGGAAGCGGCATCGCGACGATACCGCGCCTCCGGGGTAACCAGAAGAACGCATTTCCCGTGCCAGTTTGCATCGGAGCGACGGTTTTGGATTAAAAAAGTGTAAACGAGGGGTCGCAGGCGGAGCGCTGAGAGGGATTAAAGGTGCTGTAGATCAGCACGTTCTCATGGAATCTCCGAGTTTTAAAGGTTCTATCAAGATTGCTCGGAACCGGCGTCGGTTGGCACACGTTTCCCCGCCGGAGGTTCCTGTGAGCAAAATAGATCGCCGGGACCGCGCCACCACTCATTTAGCGCCTAGCGCGAGTCGCTAAAATGATATAAAATCGTGCAATAAGCACAAAAAATGTGCAGATTTGTGCTCTGTGTGTGTTTGAATGCACCTTTGGAGTTAGGAGACGATAGGATGACAATTCACATCCATCGTGAGTCAGCAACCATCTACCAGTTTCCGGTTCGTCCGAGACGGCGGCTGGATGACGGCCGGACCGTGCCGACTGGAATCCACGATGTCGCCCTGAGCGTCGTCGATACCAATTGCTGGTATCACGACGAGGCAGTGCGGGATTCCGAGCCGAAGAACGACCAGCCGAAGCCCTGCTGACCATAGATGACGAAAGGCCGCGCCAGTGGTGACGCGGCCCGTGTTTCTTCGATCTGTTTTTCCTCAAAATGCGAACAGCTTCAGCATCGCGTAGCCGAAAACCGCGATGAATAGCCAGCCGAACGCGCCGAGCGCGAGCGGCCGCCAGCCTTCCGCCTTCAATTTGCGGATATCGGTCTGCAGGCCCATGGCCGCCAATGCCATCGATAGCAGAAAACTCGTCGCGGTCACGAGCGTCTGGCTCACGCCGGCAGGAATGGCGACCGCGCTGTTGACCAGCATCATCCCGATAAAGCCGAGCACGAACCACGGCATCGGCGCCGAGGCCTTCGATGAGCCTTCAGCGCCGGAGCGCATGGCGAGCGCCAGCGTCATGATCAGCGGCGCCAGCATGACGACGCGGGCGAGCTTGGAAATGGTGCCGAACTGGCCTGCCACATCGCCGCCCTGAAAGGCGGCCGCGACGACCTGCGCGACTTCGTGGATGGTGGAGCCGGTCCATAGGCCATAACCGCGGGCGTCGAGCCCGAGCGGGGCGGCGAGCAGCGGATAGGCGAGCATCGACAGCGAACCGAACAGCGTCACGCAGGCGACCGCATAAGCGACATGCTCCTGCTTGCCGCGCACCACCGTATTGGCGGCGATGACGGCCGAGGCGCCGCAGACCGAGGTGCCGGCGGCGATCAGGTCGGTCAGCGACCTGTCGACGCCCATGGCGCGGCCGACCAGACGGATCGCCACGAAGGTGGTCACCAGCGTCAGCGCCACCATGGCAAGGCCTGCGCCGCCGAGGGAGAGGATCTGGCCGGCCGTCACCTGCAGGCCGAGTAGCACGATGCCGAAACGCAGGATTCGCTTCAGCGAAAAGCCGATGCCTGGCTCGACGGCTGTCGGGACAGGGGCCAGATTTCGGATCAGCATACCGAAGACGATCGACAGGATGAGTGGGCTCAGCGTCGTCCAGCCTGTGAGGTTGCGGACGGTGAGGGCGACCATAGCAATCGCGGCGGTCAGGAGAAGTCCAGGAAGAAGCTGAGTGAAAGCTGGCCAATAGGGAGAGGAGAGGTGGGCGCGCTGTTCCGCAGTCGGCTGGATCGGCTTCATGATTTTTCCACGAGAGTCTCAATTCGTCGAAAATCATTCTCTCTTTTACAAAAACACAAATCCAATTGATAAGTTTTCTGATATCGTTCGATAAAAACGAATGGTTTTGAGACGATGACCCTCGATCAGCTCCGAATTTTTCTCGAAGTCGCCACCCGCGAACATGTGACCCGCGCGGCTGAGGCGCTGAACCTCACGCAGTCGGCGGTGAGCGCGGCGATCTCGGCCCTGGAGGCGCGGCATGCGGTGATCCTGTTCAACCGGGTCGGGCGGCGGATCGAACTCACCGAAGCGGGAAAACTGTTCGTGCCAGAGGCGCGCGCCGTTTTGGAGCGGTCACAGACCGCCGAGCATGTGCTTGCCGATCTCGGCGGGTCGGCCTCGGGCATCCTGCGTGTCCATGCCAGCCAGACGGTGGCGAGCTATTGGCTTCCCGCCCGGCTGGTCAGCTATCACGAGCGGTTTCCGCGCGTCGATCTCCGGCTCACCGTCGGCAATACCCAGAGTGCTGCCGATGCGGTGCTGACCGGGGCGGCGGAACTCGCGGTCGTCGAAGGCGAAGTGTTTCTGGTCGGGCTCAAACGCCGAAAGGTGGCGGAGGACAGGCTGGTGCTGGTCGTCGGCAGCCGCCACCCCTGGGCGGACGGGCGAAAGATCCGCTCGAGCGATCTTCTGGAAACCAATTGGATCATGCGCGAACTGGGATCGGGCACCCGCTCCGCCTTCGAGGCGCAACTCATCAATCTCGGCATCGAGCCGCAGTCATTGTCGGTTGTCCTTGAAATGCCGTCGAACGAAGCGGCGATGGCGGCGGTGGAGGCGGGGTTGAGCGCCACGGTGCTTTCAAGCCGGGCAGCATCATCCCACTCCTTTTCCGGCCGGCTTCACATTGCCGATTTCCCGATGCCGCTGCGGCAGTTTTCGGCGCTTTTCCACGGCGAGCGCCACGTTACCCGCGCGCTGCGCGCCATGCTCGACCTGCTGAACGAGCCCGCTGAAGACAGCTCCCGGTAATCCTCCCGCCAAATCCCCACGCAGGTGCATGCTTTTTGTGTGAACGATAAAATTTAAATCGTTCAACATTTGCGAACAATACGTCCGCAACTTGCTGTCTATTCCCGACGGCCGACTTGCACCATCTTGAGCATCAGAAGCGCGGCAACGAGCTTCGGAAGACAAGATCAAACACACGGAGGGGCTTCGAGAAACTCGGCTCCACCCCATGCAAGGAACAAGACAATGACCAGAATTTCCTCCGCCATCGCCGCCGCCCTCATCGCTTCGGCTTCGTTCGGTTCTGCCGCTCTCGCCGAAGGGGACTACTACCAGGGCGCCGAGAAGAACGCTCCCGCCGCCTCCGCTACCGTCGATCACATCAGCACCGGCAGCATCGGCCAGAACGGCAAGCTCCAGGCCGACGTCAACAGCGGCGACTATTTCGACGGCGCAAACCGCCCGAACTAACTGCAGCTCATTCAAGATACCGAAACAATCTCCGCAGGCCAGGTCGCAAACTTTGAAGCCGCGGGTAACTCTGAAGGGACTACCATCATGACCAAGATCACTTCCGCCATCGCCGCAGCCCTTATCGCTTCGGCCTCCTTCGCTTCCGTCGCTCTTGCTGAAGGCGATTATTATGACGGCGCCTCCAAGGCTTCCGCCACCGTCGATCAGGTTCAGACCGGCAGCATCGGCCAGAAGGCCGACGCTCAGAAGGCCAACATCCAGGCAGACGCCAACAGCGGCGACTATTTCGACGGCGCCAACCGCCCGAACTAAAAATCGTTCGAGGCCGTGAAACTGAAATCCATCCGGCTCCGTATCCCAAACCGCACGTAACGCAGACCGGACTTCCAAACCTAAAAGGACCAAGACAATGACCATGATCACTTCCGCAATCGCCGCAGCTTTCATCGCTTCGGTTTCGTTCGCCGGTGCAGCTTTCGCTGACGAAGGCGACTATTTCCAGGGCGTTTCCAAGGCTTCCGCCATGGTCGACCACATGCAGACCGCCAGCATTGCCAAGGACCAGCAGAACGCCAACCAGATCCCGGCTCCCGTCGGCCGTGGCGACTACTTTGAAGGCGCAAACCGCCCGAACTAACTGCAGCTCATTCAAGACACCGAAACAATCTCCGCAGGCCAGGTCGCAAACTTTGAAGCCGCGGGTAACTCTGAAGGGACTACCATCATGACCAAGATCACTTCCGCCATCGCCGCAGCCCTTATCGCTTCGGCCTCCTTCGCTTCCGTCGCTCTTGCTGAAGGCGATTATTATGACGGCGCCTCCAAGGCTTCCGCCACCGTCGATCAGGTTCAGACCGGCAGCATCGGCCAGAAGGCCGACGCTCAGAAGGCCAACATCCAGGCAGACGCCAACAGCGGCGACTATTTCGACGGCGCCAACCGCCCGAACTAAAAATCGTTCGAGGCCGTGAAACTGAAATCCATCCGGCTCCGTATCCCAAACCGCACGTAACGCAGACCGGACTTCCAAACCTAAAAGGACCAAGACAATGACCATGATCACTTCCGCAATCGCCGCAGCTTTCATCGCTTCGGTTTCGTTCGCCGGTGCAGCTTTCGCTGACGAAGGCGACTATTTCCAGGGCGTTTCCAAGGCTTCCGCCATGGTCGACCACATGCAGACCGCCAGCATTGCCAAGGACCAGCAGAACGCCAACCAGATCCCGGCTCCCGTCGGCCGTGGCGACTACTTTGAAGGCGCAAACCGCCCGAACTAACTGCAGCTCATTCAAGACACCGAAACAATCCCCGCAGGCCAGGTCGCAAACTTTGAAGCCGCGGGTAACTCTGAAGGGACTACCATCATGACCAAGATCACTTCCGCCATCGCCGCAGCCCTTATCGCTTCGGCCTCCTTCGCTTCCGTCGCTCTTGCTGAAGGCGATTATTATGACGGCGCCTCCAAGGCTTCCGCCACCGTCGATCAGGTTCACACCGGCAGCATCGGCCAGAAGGCCGACGCTCAGAAGGCCAACATCCAGGCCGACGTCAACAGCGGCGATTATTTCGACGGCGCCAACCGCCCGATCTAATGTGCATCGCATCACTGAAACGAAGAAGGCCCGGCAACCGCCGGGCCTCTTTGTTTTTGTACTCGTTGTTCAGATAATTCGCATGTGCCCCGGGTCGTGATATAATCGCCGCATCGAAAGAAGTCTTGGGAGGCAATAGCCATGGAGAGACTGCTTTTTAGGAACCTGCGGCCGCTCTATGGCTGGCTTTTCATCGTTGCCTGGTTCGCCATTCTCGGATTGATGACCTGGGTGTTTTTCCGCAGCAGCGGCATAGCGCAAGAGCCGTTCAGGGCGCTCGTCCTCGCCTTCTTCTGGGGGGTGGGAGGCTGGCTGGCGTCCGGATCCCTTGCCCGGCCGATCGTCTCGGTCCGGCAGGAAAGCGACGGCGGCTGGATCGTCACCCGCCGTTGGCTCTGGACCCATGACGAGGAGCGTATCGATCCCGACCGTCTGCCGCCGCCAACGGTCGAGGCGGAAAGTGACGGCGAGGGCGGCATGCACTACCGCTGCTTTCTGAAGACGCCGGAACACGGCTCCGTGGAATTCAGCGAACACCTCAAGCTCGACAAGGCCGCGCTCGCCCGTGATCGCATGGCGTCGCTGATCAGGAGTGCCAGAACGAAAATGCCCCGGCCGAGCTGACCGGGGCATAGGATAGGGCTTACTCGGCGGCCTGCCTTGCCATCGGGTTGTTCGGATGCTGGGTCCAGTTGGCGTAGGTCGGGTCGACCACCTTGCCGGTGCGCTTGTCGAGTTCGCCGGCGGGCAGGGCTTCCATGGTGATGCAGTTCTCGACCGGACAGACGTTGACGCAGAGATTGCAGCCGACGCATTCCTCTTCCATCACCTCGAAATGGCGCACGCCATCGACCATGCTGGTGATCGCCTGGTGGGACGTATCCTCGCAGGCAATGTGGCAGCGGCCGCACTTGATGCAGGCGTCCTGGTCGATATGCGCCTTGGCGATGTAGTTGAGGTTCAAGTACTGCCAGTCGGTGACGTTGGGGACCGCGCGACAGATGACGTCGTCGAGCGAGCGGTGGCCCTTTTCGTCCATCCAGTCGGACAGACCGGTGATCATTTCCTGGACGATCTTGAAGCCGTAGGTCATCGCCGCGGTGCAGACCTGCACGTTGCCAGCGCCGAGTGCCAGGAATTCGGCCGCGTCACGCCAGGTGGTGATGCCGCCGATGCCGGAGATCGGCAGGCCGTAGGTTTCCGGATCGCGGGCGATTTCGGCCACCATGTTGAGCGCGATCGGCTTCACCGCCGGGCCGCAATAGCCGCCATGGCTGCCCTTGCCGCCGACCGACGGGTTGGGCGAGAATGTGTCGAGATCGACCGAGACGATCGACGAGATCGTGTTGATCAGGGAGACGGCGTCAGTACCGCCGCGCTTGGCCGCGCGGGCAGGGTGGCGGATGTCGGTGATATTAGGCGTCAGCTTGGTGATGACCGGCATGCGGGTGTACTGCTTGCACCAGCGCACCACCATTTCGATATATTCCGGCACCTGGCCGACCGCGGAACCCATGCCGCGCTCGGACATGCCGTGCGGACAGCCGAAGTTGAGCTCGATGCCGTCGACCTCGGTCTCTTCGACCAGCGGCAGGATCGCCTTCCAGGCCTGTTCCTCGCAAGGGACCATGATCGAGGCGACGATCGCCCGGTCCGGCCAGTTCTTCTTCACTTCCTTCATCTCGCGAAGGTTGGTGTAGAGGTCGCGGTCGGTGATCAGTTCGATATTGTTCAAGCCGAGCAGGCGGCGGTCGGCACCCCAGATCGCGCCGTAGCGCGGGCCGTTGACGTTGACGACCGGCGGGCCTTCCTCGCCGAGCGTCTTCCAGACCACGCCGCCCCAGCCCGCCTTGAAGGCGCGCTCGACATTGTAGGCCTTGTCGGTCGGCGGCGCGGACGCCAGCCAGAACGGATTGGGTGATTTGATGCCGACGAAGTTGTTGCGGATATCAGCCATTGTCTCGATCTCCCCTCAAGCCACTGCGGTTGCCGGCTGCCCCGCGGCAGCCAGGGCTTTTGCGATGCTTTCCGCGGCGTCGCGCCCTTGCGCGACGGCCGACACGGTCAGGTCCTCACCGGTGCCGATACAGTCACCGCCGGCCCAGACGCCCTCGATCGAGGTGCGGCCCTCGGCATCGACCACGATCTTGCCCTTCTCGAACTGCAGCGCGCCGAGGCCCGAGGCGGAGAAGGTCTGGCCGATCGCCTTGAAGATCTGGTCGGCGGCGATGACGCCGGTCTCGCCGGTGCCGATCAGCCGTCCGTCGCGGATCGCGGTGTATTCCACCTCGATGCCGGCCACCGTGCCGTCCTTGCCGATGATCGATTTCGGCGCCAGCCAGTGGCGGATGATGACGCCGTTGGCGGTCGCCAGATCCTGCTCGTAGGGCGAGGCGTTCATGTTCTCCTTGCCGCGGCGATAGCAGATCGTCACCTCTTCGGCGCCGAGCAGCTTTGACTGGATCGCGGCGTCGATGGCGGTCATGCCGCCGCCAAGCACGACGACGCGCCGGCCGATCGGCAGAACGCTCTTGTCCTTTGCCTGGCGAAGGGCTGCGATGAAATCCACCGCGTCCTCGACGCCTGCAAGCGCCTCGCCTTCGATGCCGAGGCCGTTGACCCCGGCAAGGCCCATGCCGAGGAAGACGGCGTCGTATTGCGCCGTCAGGTCGGAGAGCGAGAAATCCCGGCCGAGCGCCTGGCCGTTCCTGATCTCGATGCCGCCGATCGCGGTCACGTAATCCACTTCGCGGGCGGCGAAGTCATCGACCGCCTTGTAGGTGGCGATGCCGTATTCGTTGAGGCCGCCGGCCTTTTCGCGCGCTTCGAGAATGACGACCGAATGGCCGTGCATGGCGAGCCGGTGTGCTGCGGCAAGGCCGGCAGGGCCTGCGCCGACGACGGCGATCGTCTTGCCGGTCGGAGCCTTGCGGCTGTAGAACTGCCGGCCCTGTTCCATGGCGATGTCGGTTGCATAACGCTGCAGCTTGCCGATCTCGACCGGCTTGTCCTCGGCGGTGTTGCGCACGCAGGCCTGTTCGCAGAGCGTTTCGGTGGGACAGACGCGGGCACACATGCCGCCCAGAATATTCTGGTCGAAAATGGTCTTCGCCGATCCCAGCGGATTGCCCGTCTGGATCTGTCTTATGAACAGCGGGATATCGATGGAGGTGGGACAGGCCGTCATGCACGGCGCGTCGTAACAGAAATAACAGCGATCGGATTCGACCAGCGCCTCGTGCCTGTCGAGACGCGGGTGGAGATCGGCGAAATTCGCCTCATAGTCGGCAGCGGTGAGGCGGCCAGCCTCGATCCCGGCCTTCGGACCGTTTCCCAGTCGTTCCATCCTAAGTTCCCTCTTTTATGGATTCATGGACAACTATTGGGCAAAAGGTAGCACAGCATAAAAATTTATCAAACGGTAAATTTTTGGAAATGACGATGCCATGTCAGGCCTCCCGATATATCATGATAAAAAGAGTCCACTTTAATCTTTACTCTGAAAATCAACTTTAATATGGTGCCGGCCATCGAGGAACCGAAGCGTGAGCGGAATCGGCGGCGAGGGGCATATGGCCAAGAAGCAGAAGCACAGACACGGCAATTCCGGCGCGGAGGCCAAAGGCCCGGAAACGCGGGGACCGGGCGTGACGGACGTCCGCAGCTTTCTTTATGTCGGGGGCCGTGACTGTCAGGTGGCGCACCTGAGGGAGATCGCCAGCAATTTCGGCGCCGAACTGATCCACCACGACGGCGGACTTCGCGAGGCGGTCTCCCGTATCGACACGGTCCTGCCGTCGGTCGACTGCGTCTTCTGCCCCATCGACTGTATCAGCCACGATGCGTGTCTGAGGGTGAAGACCGGCTGCAAGAAGTTCGGTGTCACCTTCGTGCCGCTCCGCAACGGCTCCAAATCCAGTCTGGAGCGGGCGCTCCAGACCATGAAGGAACGCAATGATGAACGAAGAACGTCGTGACACCAGCCTTTTCATCGGCCTGCACAAGCTTGCCGAACAGAATGGCGACGGGCTGGTGCCGGAACTTTACGCACTGCTGACGGCCCGGGCCGAGGCGGCCGCGGATATGACCAATGTGGTGGTGCTGCCGAAGCCGGTTCGGGGAACGGTGGTGGAAGCCGCTTCGGCCGAGAGCGCTCGGGTGCTAGCGTTTAAGCGGTAGAGGGCAGGCCAGAAGGCGCCTTAAACCTCCCGCGCCTTCAATAACGCTCCCGCCGCCACGATCAGCCAGCCCAGCATCATCCCCGTTCCGCCGAGCGGCGCGGCCATCGGAAACAGCCGGTCGCCGAGATAGTGGCGCGAGACGAGATCGCCGGCGAAGATGATCGTGCCGAGGCCGAGCACCAGCGCGGCAAGCGTTGCCGTGCGAACATGCCGGTGGCCGAGATAGAGCCCGAGCAGGACCGGCGCATGCGCCAGACACATGGTCGAGGCGGAGCCTAAGAAAACCGTGTCGCCACCGTGGCTCGCCGCTGCGGCCAGAGCGACGCCCGCGGCGCCCATCAGCCCGCTCACAAACAGAATCAACGGCCGCAATTTATGGAGTCTTTGCAACGGCCTATTCCTTGTTCTGCATGTGGAAAGCCAGCCGCTCAATCGGCGGCCAGATGATCTCGCGCAGTTTCGGATTTTCGATCGTCTCGTCCATGGCGCGGCGGAAGCAGAGCATCCATTCGTCGCGCTCGAGAGGCCCGATCGCCGCGCCGAAATGGCGTGAGCGCAGCCGCGGGTGGCCGTGTTTTTCCACATAGACCGGCGGGCCGCCGAGATAGCCGGTCATATAGTCGTAGAGTTTCGCTTCGCTGCCTTCGAGGCTCGGCGGATGGACGGCGCGGCAATGGGCCGCTTCCGGCAGCGTGTCCATCAGCTCGTAGAAGCGTTTTGTCAGCGCCCGCACTGTCGCGTCGCCGCCGATCGCCTCGTAAAGTGTGATGGTCTCGTCTGCCATGCCCGTCCGGCCCGCTCGTTCTGATCGTTCCGAACGGTGTTACCGATCCGTGCCCGAGCGGGCAAGCGCCACGGCGTCGCACACAGCCTTGTTGTGCGGCCATGCGGCGCCGAATAGATCGTTTGCTATTCCGACCCCGCATCCACCTCTTTCGCATCGGGCTCGGCCATGGAGCCGGCGCCGGGCGTCTTCTCCCTGTCGATCAGACGCTCCTTGGCATATGGGCCGGCCGGCGAATGTCGTGCCGTCCTCAGCGGCTTTCCCCTGTGCTCGATGACTTCCTGCGCAGTCCGTTCTTCAGGCATTTTGATCCTCCGTGTTGGGGTTTCAGAAAAGCCAACGTTGGAGGAGGAGAGGAGTTCCAAGATGCCGGGACTGGCAACAGCCTGCCGATTTCGCAACGGGACGCGGCCTGCTGTGAAGAGAAGGCGGAACCGGGAGAACCCGGTTCCGCCTCTGCGCCACCCTTGATCAGCGGCGGGCTTCAAAGGGCGGCGCAATTCCGTCCGGCAGTCATGCCACTTTCATGGCGCCGGGGCCGGGCGTGGCGCCGGGCGGCACCTTGCCGAGGATGATCATGCCGAGCACCTCGTCCTTGGTGACGTCCTCGGTGCGGGCATGGCCGACCACCTTGCCGTTCTTCATCACGAAGACGCGGTCGGCGAGGTCGAAGACGTCGTGGATGTCGTGGCTGATCAGAAAGATGCCGATGCCTTCGCGTTTCAGTTGCTTGATGAGGTCGCCCACCTGCGCCGTCTCCTGCGGCCCAAGCGCTGCCGTCGGTTCATCCATGATCAGGATGCGGGCGTCGAACAGGATGGCGCGAGCGATTGCCACCGATTGCCGCTGCCCGCCGGAGAGCGCCTTCACCGGTTCCTTGAAGCGCTTGAAGTTGGGATTCAGGCGCCCCATCACCTCGCGGGTGCTGGCCTCCATGGCCACGTCGTCGAGCGTGCCCCATTTGGTCTGCAGCTCGCGGCCGAGATAGAGATTGGCGGCGGCATCGACATTGTCGGCAACGGCGAGCGTCTGGTAGATCGTCTCGATGCCGTATTTCTTGGCGTCGCGCGGGTTGCGGATATCGGCGGCCTCGCCGTTGATCATGATGTCGCCGTTGTCGCGCTTGTAGGCGCCCGACAGGACCTTGATCAGCGTCGACTTGCCGGCGCCGTTATGGCCTAGCAACGCCACGACCTCGCCGGGGAAAAGATCGACCGAGGCATTCTCGACAGCGTGAATCCCGCCGAAGGAGATGGAAATGTTCTTCATTTCCACGAGCGGAGTGTTTTGTTCCGTCACGATGAAAACTCCTGTTACTTGGCGCGAGCGCGGTAGACGGTGTCGAGCCAGACGGCGGTGACGAGCACCATGCCGACGACGATGCGCTGGAACGGCGAATCGATGCCGAGCAGCACCATGCCCGATTGAAGCGACTGCATGACGAGCGCGCCGAGCATGGCGCCGGCGATCGATCCCATGCCGCCGGCAAGCGAAGTCCCGCCGATGACCGCAGCTGCGATCGTGTAGAGCTCGTCGAGCTCGCCTTGCGCATTGGTGGCGGCGTTGAGGCGGGCGGTGGAGATCGCCGCGGCGATGGCGCAGAGCATGCCCATCAGCGCGAAGATCTTGACCGTCACCCAGCGGGTCTTGATGCCGGCGAGTTCGGCTGCTTCCGGATTGCCGCCGATCGCGAAGACGTAACGGCCGAAGCGCAGGCGTGTGGCGATGAAGGTCATGACGATGCCGACGGCGATCGCCATCAGCACCGGGATGGCGATGCCTTGGGAGATCAGCAGGCCACCTTCCGGCCAGGCAATGTTGTTTGCCTCGGCGTAACGCCGGGCGATGGCGATCGGCCAGTAATATTGGTTGGCGATCCACACCGCGCCGAGCACGACGATACAGCCGAGTGCGACCAGCACGTATTCGGCCCAGACCGGCCGGCGCGGGAAAGAGAAGCGCTTGCGCTGGTGGCGGGCGTTGATGATCGCCGCGATGATGGCGAGACAGGCGATGATGCCGACGATCCAGCTCCAGGTGGCGCCGATCGAGCCTTCCGTGCCGCCACCCATGAGGCGGAAGTTGACGTCCATCGGCGCGACCGTCTGGCCGCTCGTTACGAACCAGGTGGCGCCGCGCCAGATGAGCAGACCGCCGAGCGTGACGATGAAGGAGGGCACGCCGAGGAAGGCGATGATGACGCCGTGCAACGTGCCGATCAGCGCGCCGACGATCAGTCCACCGGCCAGCGCGATGATCCAGATGGCCGGGTGGTTGAAGCCGAACAGTTCCGGCAGGAGCCGGGCCTGCAGCACGCCCATGATCATGCCGGTGAAGCCGAGGATCGAGCCCACCGAAAGGTCGATGTTGCGGGTGACGATGACGAGCACCATGCCGGTCGCCATGACGGCGACCGAGGCGGTCTGCACCGAGAGGTTCCAGAGGTTGCGCGGCGTCAGGAAGAGGCCGCCCGTCAGGATATGGAACCCGACCCAGATGATCAGCAGTGCGCCGATCATGCCGAGCATGCGCGTGTCGATCTCGGTCGCGCGGAAGAAGCGGGCAACGATATTGCCTTCCGCCTGTCCTGCCGCTCCCGATGTCTTGGAATTCGTTGTGGACTGTATTGTCTCGGCCATGATTCGCCGTTCCCCACTTTAGCGAGGCGCTGCGGCTCGAAGATGTCGAGCCGGATCACGCCTGCGCGACGTTCAGCCGCCGAGTAACCCGCTGGGGGTCCCTTTTACGCGGCCGCGCCATCTTACGCCGAAAACCGACGCCGCGGCAGAAGTGCTGCGGCGTCGGTGAGTTTATCGTCTGCGCAAAGCCATGCGTTATTTGCAGGCAGCCACTGCGCCGGCCTTGACGCCCTGGCAGGCTTCAGCCTTGCTGATCCAGCCCGCTTCGATGACGACGTTCAGGTTGTCCTTGGTGATCGCCTGCGGCTTCAGGAAGACCGACTGCATCTTGACCTTCTTCGGACCGCCTTCGAAGGTCTGGACGCCCTTGATCTCGGTCAGCTTCTTGCCGCCGGCAAGCGCCAGAGCGATTTCAGCGGCGTTCTTGCCGAGTTCTCGGCTGTCCTTCCAGACGGATACGGTCTGGGTGCCGAGCGCCACGCGGTTCAGAGCCGCCTTGTCGGCGTCCTGGCCGGAGACCGGAACCGAACCTGCCAAGCCCTGAGCGTCGAGCGCCGCGATCGCACCGCCGGCAGTGCCGTCGTTGGATGCGACGACCGCGTCGACCTTGTTGTTGTTCTTGGTCAGGAACTGCTCCATGTTCTTCTGGGCGTTCTCCGGCTTCCAGCCGTCGGTATAGGCTTCGCCGACATTCTTGATCTTGCCGGCGTCGATCGCAGCCTTCAGCACTTCCATCTGGCCGGCGAACAGGAAGTCCGCGTTCGGATCGGAAGAGGAGCCCTTGATGAAGACGTAGTTGCCTTCAGGCTTTGCCTTGAAGACTCCCTGTGCCTGCAGGCGACCGACTTCCTTGTTGTCGAAGGTGATGTAGAAGGCGGCGGGGTTTTCGATCAGGCGGTCGTAACCGACGATCGGGATGCCTTCGGCTGCTGCCTTTTCGACCGCCGGGCCGATGGCGCTCGAATCCTGCGCCAGAACGATCAGGGCTTTGGCGCCCTGCGAGATCAGCGACTCGACGTCGGTGAGCTGCTTTGCCGCGGACGACTGGGCATCAGCGGAAATATACTTGGCGCCGGCAGCTGCAAGCGCCTTCTTGATGGCGGCCTCGTCGGTCTTCCAGCGTTCTTCCTGGAAGTTCGACCAGGAAACGCCGACGACGAGATCGGCCGCCATGGCGGCGGTATGCATGGAAACGAGGATGGCCGCGCCGGCCATCAGCTTTACGAATGATCTCATAATGTCCTCCCGAGTGACGGCGGATGGGCGCTAGCCTCCGTGCTCTCCCCCCGCCAGATAATCTGCCGGAGAAAGCATTCAGCTTTTTTCTCGACAGTCGAGAAATTAGATGTCAGAGATTCTGAGGGCTGTCAATCGGCACTTGTGGAGGGGAAGGCACTGCCGTATCGACAGATGGAGTGAGGGAGGCTGCAGGCGGGAATGCTGGCGAAATCGAGCACGGAACTGGTCCGGCAGCAGAACAGCGCGCTCGTGCTGTCTGCGCTGCGTCGCCACGGCCGGCTCGCGCATACGGAGATCTCGGATGCGACCGGCCTGGCGTCGGCCACGATCTCCTCTATCACCGCCGACCTGGAGCGTGCCCGCATCATCGAAAAGAGCGAGCAGCAGGCGACCGTCGGCCGCGGACGGCCGCGCGTGCTGTTCAGCCAGCGCCGCAATTGCGGTTATCTCATCACCGTCATCATCTCGTCGGACCTGATTCAATATTCGCTGATCGATTATGCAGGCACGCTGCTCGACCGGTTCAGCGAACCCCGCGGCGAAGGCGGCACGGCAGCCTTCCTGGCTGCCATCTCGGCGGGCCTGGAACGGGCCGTCGAACGCTCCCGCATCGACCGCGGCAGCGTGCTCCTCGTATCGGTCAGCAGCAAGGGGCTGGCGCATCCGAGCGAACCGGTGCTCGTCTGGTCGCCGGTCTTCGGTTCCCAGCCGGTGGATTTTGCCGCGGCGTTGAAGGACGGCTGGCATGCCAAGGTCATCCTCAACAACGAGACGCTGCTGGTGGCGGGCGCGCTGCTCGAACGCCAGGTGAAGACGCAGGGCGGCGGCGAGCCTGTTCTCGCGGCGCTTTCGCTCGGCCACAGCATCGGGCTCGGGATCGCACGCCGGGTCGCAGGCGGGGTTCCGGAAATCTCGGCGCCCAATTTCGGGCACATGCTGCATATGCCGAATGGCGGGCTCTGTCGCTGCGGTGCGCGCGGCTGCGTCGAGGCCTATGCCGGCTTCTATGCCATCCTGCGCGCCGCCTTCGAGGTGCCGTTGGATACGATCCCGGCGAAATTCGTGCCGGTTGCCGAAATCGACAAGATCGCCGCCCGCGCCCGGCAGGGCAATCGCATGGCACAGCTCGCGTTCCGCAATGCGGGTGCCGCGTTGGGCTATGGCCTCTCGCGGCTGCTCAGTCTGCATGGCCATATGCCGGTCTTCATCACCGGTCCCGGCACGCGCTACCAGGACCTGCTGCAGGCGGGCATAGAGGAGGGGCTGGCGCAGACGCATGTGGTGCGGCTCGGCGGCATGCCGGGCCTGACCGTCGTGCCGGACGAGCCTTCCCTGGTATTCGAGGGACATCTCAACCTTGCATTTTCGATCGTCGACCAGGATATCATCGGTTCACGCCAGAGCATGCAGGCTGCCGGAGAATGACTTACGGTGAAGGACTGGCAGCGAACGACTGGCCGGGAGTAATACTATGATCGATCCGAACCATCCCTTCTACGAGCCGCTCTGGCGCCGGGTGCTGATCCCGGCGGTCTGCGCCGCGTGGGCGATATTCGAACTGGTTGCCGGAGAACCCTTCTGGGCGATCATCGTCGGCGCCATGGGTGCCTACGCCGCCTACAAGCTGTTCATCGAAAGGAAAAAGCCGCCGGCGGAGAAACCTGTCGATGCGCCGCAGGACCAGGATCTGAGCTAGCGCCAGAAGAGGCCTTTGATCGCGGTGTCGATCAGCAGGTTGGCAGTCTTCATGCGGGTATTGGCATTCTCCCGGAATTCCGGCGCAACCCCGTCGGGATGGTTGGCCTTGGCGAAATGCCGGCGTTTTTCGCCGAGCGTCGCCTCCGTGTCGGCAGCCGTGATGTCAAGCTCCGCGGCGATCTCCTCGGTCGTCAGCCGCAACAGGTGGGCGGGGATGACCGGTGCCGGTGGTGGCTCTTGCGGCTCCTCTTGCGCCAGCACCGATTCGATTGCGATCTCGGGAACGTCGGGAAGGAAGGCGAAATAGGCCTCGGTCCCCGTGGCGGTCACCGCCGGGCCGTCATCCGCCGGCGCGACGAACCCCATGCCGAGCCCCTTGATGCGGAAGCCCGTGCCGGTCTCTTCGGCCTCGTCCTCGCCGTGCTCCTGCTTCAGTCGCGTCAGCACCGACTGGAAGACCGATTGCCCAAACAGCATGCGCCACCTCTTTTATGGGGCGGGACTAGAGCATGCGGAGATGGTGTCGAGCTTGCGACGTATTGAATGAAGCTGAATATGACTATTTAGTGGTAATCTGTACAGGAGATATAGTCATGAAAGCAAAGACTATTGCTGCTGCGGAGTTCAAGGCGACCCGCCTTCGCCTGATCGACGAAATGAACGAGAGTGGCGAGTCCATCACGATCACGAAGCGGGGCCGGCCGGTTGCTGTTCTGACACCGGTAAGGTTCTGGGACATCCAAGATAAGACTCGTGCCTTTGGAGCCGGCGATTGCGGTCGAAAGCGTAAGGCTGCCCGGTGGTTTTCACAATGATCCAGCGGATCGAATAATCGCAGCAACCGCGCGCCACCTGGGCGTACCGCTGCTGACAGCGGACGAAGCAATCCGTGCCTACAGTACCCTCGGCTATCTCAACGCTATAGACGCAAGAGTTTGAATCACGCCTGCGTCTGGCTCTGCTCCTGTCCATTCTGGCTTTGGCTCTGCCTCTGCCCCGCCGCCACCGTCAGCGAAACCTTGAGGTTCTCGCCGGCCGGGCCGAGGCGCATGCCGGAGACGGGGGCGCAGTCGCGGTAGCAGAGGCCGGAGGCGACCCGGACATAGCTGTCGTTCGGGCAGATCTTGTTGGAAGCGTCGAAGCCGACCCAGCCGAGGCCCGGCAGGTGCACTTCCGCCCAGGCATGGGTTGCCGCCTGTTCGGTCGTGCCTTCCATCAGCAGGTAGCCGGAAATATAGCGAGCCGGGATGTCGAGTACGCGGGCGGCCGAGATGAAGATATGGGTATGGTCCTGGCAGACGCCGGTCTTTGCCTCCAGCGCCTGTTCGGCGGTGGTCTCGGTGCCGGTCGTACCTGGCGTATAGGCGACGGTCTCGTGGAGCGTCTCCATCAGCGCATGCATCTTGGCAAGCTCGCTGTCGCCCTTGAGGCTCCTGGCGAGTTCGCGGATGAGCTTGCCGGGCTTGGTCAGTGCGGTCTCGCGCAGGAACAGCCAGAGCGGGCAGAAACCCTGGTGCGGGCCGAAGACGCCGGCGCGGTCGTGGGTCTCCACTTCCCCTGAGGCGACGATGCGGATCATATGTTCGGTGCCCTCGGTGGAGACCAGCTCGACCCGGTTGCCGAACTGGTCGGCGTAACCCGCCTCGATCTTGGCGCCATCGACGGTGATCGACCAGTTGATGACCTTCTGGCCGGGGCCGTCGACCGGGGTCAGCCTGAGCCGCTGCAGCGAATAGGGCACCGGCTCGTCATAGAGATATTCGGTCGTGTGGGAAATCTTCAGCCGCATGTGCGGTAAATCCTGTGCCTGTTGGGCCTACTGGTAAAAACGGTAGCCTTCGGTGATTTCGGCGCTGAGCTGGTTGTTGCGGCTGACGAAATCCTCCAGGAATTCGTGCAGGCCCTGGTCCATGATGTCGGAGATCGAGCCACGCTTCAGCGTCGAGCGGATTGCTGCCGCAGTCTCATGCGCCTTCAGCCGCTCGTCGTAGGTCTGCGCCAGATAATCGAGGTTGCTGGTGATCTTCTCGTAGCAGTAGGCCAGCGAACGCGGCATCTGGACCTTCAGGATGAGGAAATCGGCGATGTTGGCCGATTGATATTCGCCGTCATAGACCCATCCGTAGGAACGGTGGGCCGAGACCGAGCGCAGGATCGATTCCCATTGGAAATTGTCGAGCGCCGAACCCACCTGGCTGACGGCCGGCAGAAGCACGTAATATTTCACGTCGAGGATGCGGCTGGTGTTGTCGGCGCGCTCGATGAAGGTGCCGATGCGGGAGAAATTGTAGAGGTCGTTTCTCAGCATCGAGCCGTGGAAGGCGCCGCGGATGAGGCCGCAGCGGTGCTTGATGACGTCGATCAGTTCCGGCAGGTCCGTCTGCTTCAGCTTGCGGGAAAGCCGGGCCTTCAGGTCGATCCAGCATTCGTTGGTCGCCTCCCAGGTTTCGCGGGTCAGCGCGGTGCGCACCATGCGGGCGTTGTTACGCCCGAATTCGATGCAGGACATGACGCTCGACGGGTTCGACGTGTCGCGCAGCAGGTAGTCGATAGCATCCGCCGCGGTCAGTTCGGTATGCACTTGCGAAAAGGCTTCGCGCACGCCGGCGCTTTCGAGCACGCCGTGCCAGTCCTCGTCGGAGGAGCCGGCGCGGGTCAGCGATACGCGCAGGCCAGCATCGACGAGACGGGCGATATTTTCCGCCCGCTCGATGTAGCGGAACATCCAGTAGAGGCCGTTTGCAGTTCTTCCGAGCATGTATCTACGACCTCAATCTTCCAGTACCCAGGTGTCCTTGGTGCCGCCGCCCTGGCTGGAATTGACCACCAGCGAACCCTGTTTCAGGGCCACGCGGGTCAAACCGCCGGGGATGATCTTCACCTTGTCGGAAACGAGCACATAGGGGCGCAGGTCGACGTGGCGGGGGGCAATCCCCTTGTTGACGAAGATCGGCACGGTGGACAGCGCCAGTGTCGGCTGGGCGATGTAGTTGTCCGGCCTGGCCGCCAGTTTCTCGGCAAAGTCGGTGCGCTCCTTCTTGCTGGCGGTCGGGCCTACCAGCATGCCGTAGCCGCCCGAACCGTGCACTTCCTTGATGACCAGTTCCTCGATGTGCTCCAGTACGTATTTGAGGCTGTCGGGCTCGGAACAGCGCCAGGTCGGCACGTTTTCGAGCAGCGCCTTGCGGCCCGTATAGAATTCGACGATCTCGGGCATGTAGGAATAGATCGCCTTGTCGTCGCAGATGCCGGTGCCGGGGGCATTGGCAATGGTGATGTTGCCGGCCCGGTAGACGTCCATGATGCCGGGAATGCCGAGCGCCGAATCCGCGCGGAAGGTCATCGGATCGAGGAAGTCGTCGTCGACGCGGCGGTAGAGCACGTCGATCGCCTCGTAGCCGCGGGTGGTGCGCATCTTGACGCGTCCGTCGATGACCCTCAGATCGGCACCTTCGACGAGCTCGACGCCCATCTGGTCGGCGAGGAACGAGTGTTCGTAATAGGCCGAATTGAAGATGCCGGGCGTCAGCACCGCGACGCGTGGCCGGCCCTTGCAGCCGGGAGGGGCAAGCGAGGCGAGCGACTGGCGCAGCAGCCGCGGATAGTCCTCGACCCGCTGCACCTTGTTCAGCGTAAACAGTTCGGGGAACATCTGCATCATGGTTTCCCGGTTTTCCAGCATGTAGGAAACTCCGGACGGCGTGCGGGCATTGTCTTCCAGCACGTAGAACTGGTCCTCGCCGGTGCGCACGATGTCGGTGCCGACGATATGGGTGTAGACGCCGCCGGGCGGCTTGAAGCCGATCATTTCGGGAAGGAAGGTGACGTTCCTCTCGATCAGCGCGCGGGGAATGCGGCCGGCCTTGATGATCTCCTGCTTGTGGTAGATGTCGTCGAGGAAGGCGTTGAGCGCGAGAACCCGCTGCTCGATGCCCTGCGCAAGCTTGCGCCATTCGCGAGCCGAGATAATGCGGGGAATGATGTCGAAGGGGATGAGCTTTTCGGAACTGTCCGCGTGTCCATAGACCGCAAATGTGATGCCCGTCTTTCTGAATATGTTTTCCGCATCCTGGGTTTTGCGGATCAGGTGCGCAGCATCCTGACTGGCATACCATTCATGATAGGTCTTGTATGGCGGTCGCGGAAGGTTTTCCGCAGTCAACATTTCGTCAAATGCCAAAGGCGCATTCCCCTTTTTTGGCCATAAGAGTACAACGGTGAAGGCAATGCAAGAACTGTGCGCAATTGGCGGAAAAGAATTCCGCGCGTCAAAAAAATACAGCTTCGACGCTCCCCCCGCCAGTAAATGCGCTGATTCTGGCGCTCGGCAAGCTCCCTACTTTAGGAGGAGGTGAATAAGTCTCCTGCCTTGAAAAACATCAGCTGCCCAAGTCCTGTTCAGGCAGTGGTCAAGCGCCGCTCATTGCAATCATCAGTTTTTCTGCTTTGACGATGAAACGGGGTGGGAATAAGCAGGCGGCTTCCATGACAACGGCCGCTGCCGAAATCTCCGCCGGACATCCCCATCATGCTCGACCGCCTGGCTCCGGCCCTCTTCGTCTTCCTCTGGTCCACGGGCTGGATCGTCGCGAAATATGCGGCGGTGCACGCCGACCCGCTGACGTTCCTGGCCGGGCGGCACGCACTCGCCGCCGCGGCGTTTTTCGCGGTCTGCCTGATCATGCGGGCAAAATGGCCGAAGAGCCGGGCCCAGCTCGGCCATGCGATATTCTCGGGTGTTTTCCTGCACGGGCTCTATCTCGCCGGCGTCTGGTATGCGATCGGGCAGGGCGTGCCGGCCGGGCTTTCCGGCATCATCGCCGGCCTGCAGCCGCTGCTGACCGCCATGGTCGCACCGCTTTTCCTCGGAGAGCGACTCAAGCCCTTGCAGAAGGTCGGCCTGGCGCTCGGTTTTGCCGGCATTCTGATCGCGATCTCGCCGCAGCTTCTCGACCTCTTCGAGCGCGGACTGGCCGGACTTGCGGTTCCCGTGCTGATCAACCTCGTCGCCATGACGTCGGTTACCTACGGCACGCTCTATCAGAAGCGGCACCTGCAGGAGGGCGACCTGTTCTCGATCGCCACGCTGCAATTCGTCGGCGCGCTGATCGTCACCATCCCACTGGCGCTCAGCCTTGAAAACCTGCGCTTCGACTGGACGCATGAGGCGATCTTCGCCATGGCCTGGTCTGTGCTTGGCCTGTCCATGGGCGCCGTTGGCCTGCTGCTCTACCTCATCCGCCGCGGCCAGGTGTCCCGCGCCGCCTCGCTCATCTACCTGATGCCCCCGGTGGTGGCGATCGAGGCTGCCATCCTTTTCGGGGAACCGCTGACCCTGCCGATGATCGTTGGCACGGTGATCGTGGTGGCGGGCGTCTACATGGTGAACCGGAAGGCCTGAAGGGATTTCATTCGGTCAGGAAACGGGTGTCGGTGTGAACCGTGGCCCCTTAGACAGCGGATGTAAACCCAAGAGGAGCTACATCATGCTGACCAACAAAGTTGCCATCGTTACCGGCGCATCAAGCGGCATCGGCCGGGCCGCCGCCCTTCTCTTCGCCCGGGAAGGGGCTGCCGTTGTTGTCAACGCGCGAGGCGAGGCGGAACTCCAGAAGCTTGTTTCGCAGATCGAGGCGGCCGGCGGCCGTGCGGTCGCCGTGGCAGGCGACGTCGTGGACGAGGAGACCCACCGGGCATTGCTCGAAGCCGCGCTTGACCGGTTCGGTGGGCTCGACATCGCCCTGAACAACGCCGGTACGGTCGGGCCTTACAAGCCGCTAGGCGAAGTGACGCTGGAGGAGTGGCAGCATACCCTGACCATGAACCTCACGAGCGCCTTCCTCGGCGCCCGTTTGCAGATCCCGGCCATGCTCGAACGCGGCGGTGGGTCGATCATCTTCACCTCCACCTTCGTCGGCACCAGCGTCGGCATCCCCGGCATGGGGGCCTATGGCGCATCGAAGGCCGGGATCATGGGTCTGGTGAAAGGGATTACCGCCGACTACGGAGCGCGGGGCATACGCGCCAATGCGCTGCTGCCCGGCGGAACGGACACCCCCATGGGCGGCGACGCGGCGCAAAAGGAATGGGCGGCAGGCCTGCATGCTCTCAAGCGCATCGCTCAGCCCGAGGAAATCGCCCGGGCCGCACTGTTCCTGGCGAGCCCGATGGCGAGCTTCGTGGCAGGGTCGGCGCTCTATGCGGACGGCGGAAACGCTGCAGTCAAATGACAAAAAAAGAGGCCGCGCGAGCGGCCTCTTTAAGCTTGGTGCCTATGCGTGGTCTCGTTACGCCGGGCGGCGCGTGCGACCCTGCTGGCCGGAGCGGTTGTCGTTGCCGAACTTTACCGGGCCTCCGTTGCCAGTGGCCGGGCGGGCTGCTTCGACGCGCGGGCCGCGGTTGTTGCGCTGGGCAGCGGGTTCATGGGCGCCGTGTGCGGCATGGGGGTTCTGGGCCCCATTGCCGCCCTTGCGGTGTTCCTTGCGGGGCTCGGTGCGTGCCGGGCGGCCTTCGCCGTTCTGGGAGCCGAACTGCTTCTTGGCCGGGCGGAAATCCGACGTGGTCGTCAGGTCGTTGTCGACTTCCAGGCGCGGCGCGTCCTCACCGCGGCGCTGGCCGCGGAAATCGTCGTTGCGGCGGTTGTCGCGCTGCGGGCGGTCACCCTGGGGGCGGGCCGGACGCTGGGCACGATCGCCACCCTCGGCACCTTCCGCTGCGAAGAACGGCTTGCGGGCCGGACGTTCGCGGCGCTCGGGACGGCCTTCGCCGTTGCCGCGTGCCTGACCGTTGCCGCCCCGGCCGCGATTGGCCGCGCCGCCACGGTTGTTGTTGCCGGCACCGCCGCGTGGCTGACGACCGCCTTCGGGGCGTTCGCCGGATGCGACGGTGATCTCGATATTCATGAGGCGCTCGATGTCGCGCAGCAGACGCGCTTCGTCGGGAGCGCAGAAGGCAATCGCGATGCCGTCGCGACCGGCGCGTGCGGTACGGCCGATGCGGTGAACGTAAGCGTCCGGGACTTCCGGAAGATCGTAGTTGAAGACGTGGGTAACGCCGGGAATGTCGATGCCGCGGGCAGCAACGTCGGTGGCGACCAGAACGCGGATCTCGTTGTCACGGAAGGCCTTCAGGGCGCGCTCGCGCTGGCCCTGGCTCTTGTTGCCGTGGATCGAGGCAACCTTGAAGCCGATATGCTCGAGATGCTTGGAGAGCTTTTCGGCGCCGTGCTTGGTGCGCAGGAAGACCATGGCGCGGCCGGTCGGATTTTCTTCGAGCGACTTCTTCAGGAGGTCCGTCTTGTCGTTCTTGCCGACCACGAAGTGGACGAACTGTTCGACCTTGTCGGCAGCCTTGCCCGGAGGCGTGACAGAGACCTGGACCGGATCCTTGAGGAAGTCGGACGCAAGATCGGCGATTGCCTTCGGCATGGTGGCCGAGAAGAGCAGGGTCTGGCGCTTGTTCGGCACCATCTTGGAAATCTTGCGCAGATCGTGAATGAAGCCGAGATCGAGCATCTGGTCGGCTTCGTCGAGAACGAGGTAACGAACCGCGGTCAGGCCGATGGCACGGCGGGCGATCAGGTCGAGCAGGCGGCCTGGGGTGGCGACGAGAATGTCGGTGCCCTTTTCGAGCTGCAGCTGCTGCTTGTTGATCGAGGCGCCGCCGACGACGGCGTTGATCTTCATCGGCGTACCGCGCACGTAGCTCTTCAGGCTGGCGGCGATCTGGTTGACCAGTTCGCGGGTCGGAGCAAGGATGAGCGTGCGGGTGGTGCGGTTGTCAGGACGCTTCGGGTCCTTGGCAAGCATTTCGATGATCGGCAGACCGAATGCGGCAGTCTTGCCGGTGCCGGTCTGGGCAAGGCCGATCATGTCGCGGCCTTCGAGAAGCTGGGGGATCGCCTGGGCCTGGATCGGGGTCGGTGTTTCGTAACCGAGCGCAAACAGAGTGGCTACGGTCTGCTTGGACAGACCAAGCTCATGGAAATTCGTCAAGTCGAATACCTTTTCGGGGCGCCAAAAGCGTATCGCCGAACTGGCACCATGCCGTCCGGTCTGCCTTTGGCGTCAAGAACCCCGCGTGAAGTGGGAACTTGCAAGTTGGAAATTGCTCTCCAGCGCTTAAACCCTCCGGGATCGAGGGCGATCTATCTGTGCGCCTTGTTCCTTCTTCGCGGTGTCTTTAATGACGCGGGGCCAACTCACGCGGCGGCCGGAAGGTGAAAGCTGGAGCGCATTTGGTGGTTTTCCGGGCAAAAGTCAAGCAGATGTTTCGCCATCGCGAAATGGAGCGACTTCGCGGCTACGGCCGCAACGGCGCGCAGAATGTCTCCACCACAGCAAAAAGCCTGCCTCCGCCGGCGGCGGAAACAGGCTCTGTCGGTATGCGATAAACCTAGCGGATCAGCGCGAGCAGACTTCGACGCGATAGGGCTCGCCATAGCGGTTGCGGCGCCATTCGAGTTCGCAGACCGGCGGGTAGTCGCGATAATAAGCGCGGCGGTAATAGACAGGAGGCGGGGGCGGGGGAGCGTAGTCGTATTCCGGCTCCACGTATTCGGGCTCGGCATAGGCCGGCCGCTGCGATCCGGCGACGATCGCGCCGCCGATGATGCCGCCGGCAAGGCCTGCGGCCACGCCCGGCCAGACGTTGCGATTGTGGCGGTCGCGGGCTTCTGCCGCCGGAGCCGTCGCCGTCAGGGCGCCCGCTACGGACAGTGCGACGAGGCCGAGTGATATCGTCTTCTTCAATGCCGACATGTCTTTTCCTTTCCCTTTTTGTCCTCAAGGGGTCCAGAAATCGTGGCGTGCAAAGGCGGCGGATTGATGAAGACGATTTTCCGATAGTCTGAACGGACGTTCAGCTTGATGCCGCTTTCGGTTGATTTTCGTGAGGCCTGAGCAATCGCCGATGGGCATCATGGCGAGATCGTGGCAATCTCATGGAAAAGATTTGGCAGGGCAAATCCGGCTAAGCCTCCGATTTTCCTTCCGATCGCGCCGCTACGGCCTTCATCAGAGCCGCGGGCGACCAACACTGCTACTCGACCTGAGGCTGTATTTTCGGCAGCATGTCGGAGCTTCCGATTGATAAATGCCAAAAATGATAAGTCATACCGTTTCAACAACACGATATTAACACTCGCTATGGTGTTATCAGTCGATTGGGAGACAAACGAATCGAGCCGGATATCGGCCGGCACGAAGGAGCGGAGGAAGGTGGACACGGAAAGCGAACTCTTGAAAACGGCGTGCGAGCGGATCAACGATCTCGCCGAGCCCGCCTTCATCAAGGACAGCGCCCTCATCTACGTGGCGGTGAACGCCGCCTATGCACGCCTTTTCGGCATGCATCCGAGCGATTTTGCCGGCAATACCAGCCGCGGCCTTGCAGGCGTCTCGGAAGATGCCGACCGCAAGGAAAAGGAATGCCGGGCGATCGTATTCGGCACCGACGAGACGGCGCTCTGCTTCGACCGCTCGGGCGTCGTCCGCCATGAGATCCATATCGAGCGTTTCCTCACGGAGGACGACCACACCTATCTCTTCGGCACGTTTGCGGCGGTTCCGGGCATTGACGCCGTGTTCGAACCGAAGGTGGTTGCCCCGCATGCCGGCACCCCGCTCACCGGTGCAAAGTCCATCGCGCCGTTCAACAATGCGCTTCTCGACGACGCCCTCGACATGCTCGAAATGGGCATCGGCATCTACGACAAGCACAACGTTCTGCTCTACTGCAATTCCCAGCTCATCAACCATTTTGCGTCGATCTCGATCGATATCCAACCGGGGATCACCCTCAAGGATATCCTCGGATTTGCCTATGATCGCCGCCAGCGCGTGGCGCCGGCGAGTTTCGGTCCCAATGTGCCGAGCAAGGACGCGTGGATCGCCGAGCGAATGAAGCCGTTCGAGCTTCCCTATTCCGAAAGCACCGACCAGCTTTCCGACGGGCGCTGGCTGCGGAGCATCAACAAGCGCCTCGAAAACGGCCTGCTGATCGCCATCCGCCACGACGTGACCGAATTCAAGGAGCAGGAAATGCTCCTGCGCAGCCATGTCTCGGAGACGGACCTGTTCCGCGCCGTCCTCGAGGACTTGCCGGTGCCCGTGTTCGTGCGCAACAGCGACCGCCAGCTCACCTATGCCAATGCCGCCTACGAGACGATGCTCGGCAAGCCCAGAAGCCATTTTCTCGGCAAGACCGAAACGGAAATGTTCCCCGACGCGGCCGATCGCTTCCGCATCGAGAACGACCGGGTGATGACAGGCGAGGACATCGAGAAGTCGGAGGACATCACCTTTCCCGACGGAACAGTCGTCCCGGTCATCACGCATCTGCGCCGGGTGACCACCAATGACGGTGCACACAACCTCGTCGGTTCGCGCATGGACGTGTCCCGCATCAAGGAGGCGCAGAACAAGGCGGAGAAGATGGGCAAGGATCTGCAGACGATCCTGCACACCATGCCTGTGGGCGTGGCGATCCTCGACGAGCAGTTCCTGTTCGAATACGCCAACCCGGCCTTCTATTCCTTCTGGGATGCCGGAGAGCAGTTCGATCTGCCCGGCCGTTCCTACCGGGACTTCCTGAAGGTCAATTTCGACCACGGCATCTATAGTGGCTCGACGCAGAGCTTCGAGGAAATCTACCGGGAGCGCATCGCCGCCCTGACCGATGGCCAGGAGCGGCCGCCGATCGAAGTGAAAAGCGCCAACGGTCTGGTGATCGTCATCTCCGGCACCCGGCTCTCCGGCGGGAAGATCCTGCTGAGCTACATGGACATCACGGCTGTCCGCAAGCGCGAGCAGGAGATCCAGGAAGCCCGCGCCGCGCTTGAGACCCACGGCGCGCTGATGCGCGACGCGACAAGCGCCATGTCGCAAGGGCTGCTCATCCTGCATGACGGCGAGATCATCTTCTCCAACGACGCGCTGCCGGCCATGCTCGAAATGCCGGCCGAGATGGTGGGCGCCGGGGGGCAGTGGCGCGATCTCTTCCGCCATTGCGTCGAGCGCGGCGATCTCGGCACGCCCGAGGAGGCGACGGCGACGCTGCAAGCCTGGGAAGACAATGTCGCAGCCGGCAAGCCGGTCTTTGCCGCTTTCCGCATCGAAGGCCGCAGGTGGATCCATGTCGAGGCCAAGCTGACCGGCAGCGACCACTGGCTGGCAGTGTTCACCGACGTCACGGAAATGAAGAGCCGCGAGGAGGAACTGACCCGCCTCCTGCAGCGGGCCGAGGCCGCCGACCGGGCGAAGTCGGAATTCCTCGCCAATATGAGCCACGAAATCCGCACGCCGATGAACGGCGTGCTCGGCATGGCGGAACTGCTCGCCAAGTCCAATCTCGACACCCGCCAGAAGACCTTCATCGACATCATCGTCAAGTCGGGCAACGCGCTCCTGACGATCATCAACGACATTCTCGACTTCTCCAAGATCGATGCCGGCCAGATGAAGCTGCGCAAGGCGCCGTTCGATCCTGTCGAGGCGATCGAGGACGTGGCGACGCTTTTGTCTTCCTCCGCCGCCGAGAAGGATATCGAGCTCATCGTGCGCGGCGACGCGTCCATCCGCGAGACGGTGATGGGAGACGCGGGCCGTTTCCGCCAGATCATCACCAACCTGGTCGGCAATGCGGTGAAATTCACCGAAAAGGGACATGTCTTCATCGACCTGAGGTCGGAGGCGAAAGGCCCCGGCGAGATGATGCTGTCGATCCGCATCGAGGATACCGGGCTCGGCATTCCCGAAGAGAAACTGAAATCGGTCTTCGAGAAATTCTCGCAGGTCGATACGTCCTCGACGCGCCGCCACGAAGGCACCGGTCTCGGCCTGGCGATCACCGCCGGCCTCACCGAACTCTTCGGCGGCTATATCGACGTGACGAGCGAAGTCGGTCGCGGTTCGGTCTTCACCGTGCATCTGCCGTTCCAGGTGGTCAGCGAACGCAATGTGCTCACCACCCTGCCGATCAATACCAGCGGCGCCCGGATTCTCGTCGTCGACGACAATGCCGTCAACCGGCGTATCCTCACCGAGCAGCTCACCATGTGGGGCTTCGACACGGTCGCAGCCGATAGCGGCGCCGAGGGCCTGGCGATCCTCAGCGAAGCCGCCCGTATCGGCGTCACCGTCGATGCGATCGTGCTCGACTACCACATGCCGGAGATGAACGGGCTCGATTTCGCAAAACACCTCAGGCGCGATGCGCGCTTCGACGGAACCGGCGTGGTTTTCCTGACCTCGATGGACATGGCCGGCGACGACAGCATGTTTGCCGCCCTCAACGTCCAGGCCCATCTGATGAAGCCGGCGCGCGCCAACCTGCTGCGCAGCACGATCATCGACGTCGTCCGCTCGATCCGCACCAAGCGCCGGACGGTTGAAGCGGAGCAGGCGGCTGCTCGGCCTCAGGTGACGGTGCGGACCATCGCGCCGGTTGCCGCACCGACGCTGGTTGCTTCGACGCCGGTGATTGCCGAACAGCCGGCGGCGCCGGTCTCCACGCCACCCATGCAGGCGGCGCCGACGCTGGACGTGCTGGTTGCCGAGGACAACGAGGTCAACCAGATCGTCTTCACCCAGATCCTGCAGACCACCGGCTGGCTGTTCCAGATCGTCAAGAACGGTGCGGAAGCGGTCGAGGCGTGGAAAAAGCACGATCCGGCGGTGATCATCATGGATGTCTCGATGCCGGTCATGAACGGGCATCAGGCGACCCAGAAGATCCGTGAGCTCGAACAGGAGACGGGTACCCATACGCCGATCATCGGCGTCACGGCGCATGCGCTCGAAAGCGACCGCGAACTCTGCTTCCAGGTGGGCATGGACGACTATCTTTCCAAGCCGATCAGCCCGGAGGCACTGGAAGCCAAGGTCCGCAACTGGCTCGGCGGTGCGATCGTGAGTTCCGTTTCGAACTGAGCCGGGTTTGCGGCTCGAGGCGCTCGCCTGCTGCCACAAGGAAGTTAACCCTGGCGGAAGCTCGCGCTGGACAACTTGGCGCTGTGCGGTAGATCTCGGGAAGCTAGGAGAACCGTCATGATTACCCGCATCGTTTCCGTCCTTCGCCCCATCTGCGTTGCCGCGACGATCGCGCTTGCTGTCGTCCTGATCCTCTGCTTCTGGGGCATTCGGGTTGTAAGTTGGGACATGTTCTGGAAGCTGTTTTTCTCGTATGTCGCGTTGATGATCGCATCGACGCTGATCTGTTACATCGACGATCCCCGGCGGATTACGGGCCGGGAATAGCCGTCTCTCCGGGAGGTTGCCGGAACCCTTGGCCGGCAGGACTACAGTCCCAGCTCATGCGGCGAGGGGACGTCACCAAGCCGGTCAATATCGCCTCTCCCGCGCCGTCCCGGCAACCGAGGGAACGGGCATGGTGTCGGTAATCCTCATCTGCACTCTGCCCGTTGTCGGTTGAAAGCTGATCCAGCGCGCCAGATCGTCGCCGAGGCTGGTGTCGACAAGCTTGATGCCCTCCTCCAGAAGGAACCGTCTGGCGAACGCGGAATTGAGAGATCCCGGATCGTAGCCGCTCGATTTTCGCGTGCGGCCGCCAAAGAGCTTGGCCCTGAGGTTTCGGCGTTCGGCACCGAAATCATAAAGGTCGTCGACCAGCGTGCGCATGGCCAGATCACCATAACGTTCCGGGCGCTCGGCGACATCCAGCCCGCCGCTCGTCGGCAGGATGAAATGATTCATTCCTCCGATATTGGTGACCGTATCATAGATGCAGGCCGAGACGCAGGAGCCGAGCACGGTCATCAGGATCATATCCGGATCGGCAGACACCGCATATTGACCACCGAGGACATGAATATGGTGGGAGTCCGTGAAGTTCATCTAATGCTCCGATCCCGTGCATGCGTCGATAACTTTCCCGCAAAAGTATGAAGGCGCTACACGCACGGGAAGGCCCAACAATGAGTGGCGAGAAATACTGGCCGGCATGTGTTTTGTAATTCCAGGGGATGGGGTAGGGCGGTCCGGGCTCGAACGGGCGCGGCATGCGCGCGTTTGACCGTTAACCAGGGACAACCCAGTTACGCCGCCGGTCGGGGCGGGACGGGACCTCGCCCGGGCGCCCTGCTTTCCAGAGCCGGCCGGGACCTCCCCGTGGATCGTGTCACAGTGGCTTTCTGCCGCGAGCGGCTTTTCCGTTCAGGGACCGTTAAGCAGGGGATGTGCATTGTTCTGGAATATCGGGCCTTTTCCTGCCGTTTGCAGGCGCGCTCGGTGGAAACGGAGACGCTTGTGATGAAGAAGATAATTGTCTCGGCGCTGATCCTGGCCGCTGCCTGCACCAGCATCGTATTGCCGGCGAGTGACGCTGCGGCCCAGCAGTGGGACAGACACTACGATCGGTACGACCGATATGACCGATATGACCGTCGTGGTCCTCCGCCTCCTCGCAGACATCGTAACAATGACGGCGCCATTATCGCCGGCGGCCTGGCCGCAGGCGTCATCGGCGGGTTGATCGGCGGTGCCCTCGCCAATGACGGCGGGCCGCGTTACATCGATCCGCCACCGCCGCCTCGGCCGCGCTGCTGGTACGAGGACCGCCGCGTCCGCAACGCCTATGACGGCGGCTGGCACATGGAAAGCCTGCGCGTCTGCCAGTAGCTGACCGTGCGAGGTAATGGATTGCAGCCGGTCTCAGGGCCGGCTGTTTTGCGTTGGGCTGCCTTGGATCAGGGCGCCGGTTTGATGCCGCACAACATCTCGCGCTTGCCCGCAAAGCCCGGCCGCCGCTCGACCGTGAAACCGGCCGCCTGCAGGTTCCGCCGCACGAAGCCCGCGGCCGCATAGGTGCCGAACGTACCGCCGGATAAGGTCTTGTCGTAGATCGCCTGCATGATTTCCGGCGACCACATGTCCGGATTGCGCGACGGCGCAAATCCGTCGAGGAACCAGGCGTCGAAATCCGCCTCGGCCACGGTGACGCCTTCGAGCGCGGGGCCGCAGACGACCGTCAGCCGGGTCTGGGCGTCGGCGTCGATCACGACATGGCCGGCGGGTGCATCCAGCCAGGCCTCGATCAGCGCCTGCCGCTCCGCATCGATCTCCGGCCAGCGGGCGAGTGCCCGGTCGATTTCGTCGCGTTGCATCGGGTAAAGCTCGAACGAGGTGAAATGAAGCTTCGCGCCTGCGGGGCGGACAAGCTTCCACTGCCGCCAGGTCTCGCAGAAGTTCAGCCCGGTGCCGAAGCCGAGTTCGCCGATCCGGAAAGTTCGATGCCTTTCCCAGCGCTCCGGCAGGCCGTTGCCGGCCAGAAACGTGTGGCCGCATTCCAGCCGACCGTCAGTGCGGCAATAAAAGTGGTCGCCAAACTTTTGCGAATAGGGCATATCGCCGTCATGCCAGTCCAAGGTCTGGCTTTCGGTCACACGAATTTCAGGATCACGGTCGCTCATGGGACATGCGGATAATCCTGCCGGCTCCGGCGGTCAATCTCATGTCCTTCCCGCCTCCGCCGATCTCGTCATCCTCGGCGGCGGTGTCATGGGGCTGTGGGCGGCGGTCAAGGCCGAGCGGCTCGGTATCCGTACCGTGCTTGTCGATTCGGGACGGCTGGGGCAGGGGGCGAGTGGCGGGCTGCTCGGCGCCCTGATGCCGCACATGCCCGACAAGTGGAACGACAAGAAACAGTTCCAGTTCGATGCGCTTCTATCGCTGGAAGACGAGATCATCGAGCTCGAAGCCGAGACCGGCGTCGTCTGCGGCTACCGTCGCTCCGGCCGGCTGATCCCTCTGCCGAAGCCGCACTTACGGAAGATCGCGCTCGGGCACTCGGCCGATGCGGAAGCCTGCTGGCGGCGCGGCGATCGCCGATTCCATTGGCATGTCCTCGACCGTCCCCCGCAAAAAGGGTGGCCGGATGCCTCATTCGCGGCTGCCGGGCTGGTGCATGACACGTTTGCCGCCCGGCTTTCGCCGCGCGGCCTCGTCGCGGCGCTGGTCGCTTATCTGCGGACGGCCGGCAATGTTCGGATCGTCGAAGGCCTGGAGGCGGAGGCGATCGACCCCTCGGGGAATAGGATTATATTCCGCAACGGCGAAACCGTCGCCTTCGGCCACTGTATCGTCTCGGCCGGCCACGGATCTTTTTCGCTGCTTCATGGCATTTCGCCGCCGCTGAAGCATCCGCTCGGCCAGCCGGTCAAGGGGCAGGCAGCGCTCCTCAAGGCCGATATCGACCCCGCTCTGCCGGTGATCTTCCTGAACGGCCTTTATGTGGTCGCCCATGAGGGCGGCCACGTCGCGGTCGGCAGCACCAGCGAAGATGTCTTCGACGACCCGTCCTCGACCGATTCTCAGTTGGACGAGCTCATCGCGCGCGCCCGGGCGCTGGTGCCGGCCCTGGCCCGGGCCCCGGTCGTCGAACGCTGGGCGGGCTTGCGGCCGAAGGCGATCGACCGCGATCCCATGGTTGGCGCCCATCCCGATCACGCCCGAGTGATCACGCTCACAGGTGGTTTCAAGGTGAGCTTCGGTATCGCGCACAGGTTGGCCGATGCCGCCCTCAACGCCCTGAACGGCCGGGAAATGCGGCTTCCGGCGTCGTTCACGCTCGCCAGTCACCTTGCCGTCGCCTCGCGTTAAACGCGAACTTTCGGTCCTTCGCGTCGTTATTCTGTCACGCAAATCACTTAACCCCCACGGCAGGGATTGTTGAGCAATGCGTAAAACACGGGGTTGCTGAAAAGGACGTTCAGAAGGTGACGCATGCGCTATGCCATTCATTTCACGCCTCCGGCGCATGATCCGTTGACGCTTGCCGCGGCCCAGTGGCTCGGTCGCAATGCCTTTTCGGGCGAGGCGATGGAACCGCCGGCGATCCGCGGCATCGGCATTCACGACATCGCCTTCAATACCGCGCTGCCGCGTCGCTACGGTTTCCATGCGACGCTGAAGGCGCCGTTCCGGCTGGCGCCGGACGTCACCGAGCCGATGCTGCTGCGCCACCTGATGCGTTTTGCGGGTACCCACAGCCCGTTCGAGCTGCCGAAGCTCGAAGTCGTCCGGCTCGGCAATTTCTTCGGCCTTGCGCCGGTCGTCCCGTGCGATACCGCCCGGTTTCTCGCCGCTTCCGTCGTCCAGGAGTTCGACAATTTCCGCACGCCGCTGAGCGAAGCCGAGCTGGAGCGCAGCGATTCTGGTGATCTCTCGGCGCCGCAATTCGCCAACCTGCACCGCTGGGGCCATCCTTACGTGATGGACGAATTCCGCTTCCACATGACCCTGACTGGCCCGCTGTCGCCGGTCGAAATGCCGCGTTTCGATCTGGCGCTTCGCGATTATTTCGAGCCCTATCTGAAAAAGCCGGTCGAAATCGCCAATCTGGCGCTGTTCATCGAGGAGGAGCCCGGCGCGCCCTTCCAGGTGCATTCGCTGCACCCGATGGGCCGCGTGGCGGCACGCAAGATCGCCTGAAAGGGCTCAAACGGTCACTTTTGTTCAAGAGAGCGGCGCGGAAATCTGCTATATCCGCGCGACGCAGAATGTCTCCCAGGAACAGGCAGCCGACCACATGCCGCTCGCCCCGGCGGAAATCACCCGCTTTTGGCGCGACAGCCGTTTCGGCGGCATGGAATGCCTGTCCGCCACATTCCTCACCCATGAATTCGCGCCGCATGCGCATGACACGTTCAGCATCGGCGCCATCGAACGCGGCGCGCAGGTGGCGACCATCCGCGGCATAAGCGAAAGCTCGGGGCCGGGTGATCTCTATCTCATCAATCCCGGCGAGATCCACGACGGCGCGCCCGGCGACGGCGGTTATCGCTACCGGATGATCTATCCGGACATGGCGCTGTTTCGCGAAATCCTCGAAGACGTCACCGGCAAATCCTTCCAGGGCACGCCGGCCTTCGGCAAGCAGATCCTTCACGACCAGGCGCTCGCCGACGCTTTCCACAAGGCGCACCGGACGCTGGAAGAGGGCTCCGGCGCGCTTGAGACCAGCCAGGCGATGTTCCTGGTGCTGGATGCGATGTTCTGCCGCCATGGCAGCTCGATCATCGTGCCGGTCGATACCACCGAGCGCACCGCCGTGCGCCAGGCTCGCGACTACCTGGTCGAGAATTTTGCTTCCGATGTGGGGCTGGAGGAGTTGGCAACGGTCGCGGGTCTCAGCCGCGCCCATCTCATCCGCGCCTTCCGCAAGGAATTCCACATCACCCCGCATTCCTTCCTCACGGATATCCGCATCCGTGCCGCGCGACGTCGCTTGAGGGAGGGTGGCCAGCCTGCCGAGATCGCCCTTGAATGCGGTTTTGCCGACCAGGCGCATTTCACCCGACACTTCAAGGCCCGCACCGGGCTGACTCCGGGACAGTATCGGGCCCGCTGATCACTTTCGTTCAAGACGGTTATCCGCCTGATCTTTAAAGACCTCCGCCTCATCGGAGGTTTTTCGACGTGAATGACAATACAAGATTTCAGGAGTTTCTGGGCGGCATGCGGGCGATCTCGCCGCTGATCGCCGCCGTCATCCCGATCGGTCTCGTCTTCGGCGCGGTTGCGGCCACCAAGGGCCTGTCGCCGGTGGAAGCAGGGCTCATGAGCGCGCTGGTGTTTGCCGGTGGCTCGCAATTCGTGGCGATGGATATCTGGACCTATCCGGCCTCCTGGACCGGCGTCGGTTTCGCAGCCCTGCTGGTCAACATCCGCCACGTGCTGATGAGCGCCTCGCTCGGCACCAGAATGGGCGGTTTCCACCAGCCGGCGCCTTACCTCTCGATGCTGTTCCTCGCCGACGAGATCTGGGCGATGGCGGAATTCCGGGCCAAGGTAGCAAAGCTTACCCCCGCCTGGTTCGCAGGCCTCGTCGCGCCCTTCTACCTCGCCTGGGTGTTTTCGGGGTTCGCCGGCGCTGCCCTCGGCGCCTTTCTCGGCGATCCGGTGGTGCTCGGGCTCGACTTTGCCTTTCCGGCGGTTTTCATCGTGCTGGTCATGGGCTTCTGGAAAGGGCCGGAGACCGGGGCCGTGCTGCTGGCGAGCGGCGCCGCCGCCGTCGCCACCCAGCATTTCATCCCCGGCGTCTGGTATATCGCCGCCGGCGCCGTCGCCGGGCTCGCAGCCGCGATGATTACCGGCAAGACCCGGGACGTGGAGGTGACGCCATGACCGTCGATCTCGCCACGCTCGTCGCCATCCTCTCCATGGCCGCCGCCACCGTGATCACCCGCCTGAGCGGCCTCGTCCTCATTCGCCACGTCTCGCTGGAAGGCAGCCGCCGCAAGGTGATCGAATCGATACCGCCCGCCGTGCTGATGGCCGTCGTCGCGCCGACCGCTTTTGCCACCGGGATTGCCGAAACCATGGCCTGTGCCGTGACTGCTTTTGCGGCACTTCGGCTGCCGATGCTCGTTTCCGTGGCACTCGGCGTCGCCTCAGTCGCGATCCTTCGGGCGCTCGGCCTCTAAGAGGACGTTTCCATCTCGACATGGCCGGAACGGGTGCGCTACCGTCCGGCCTCATTCGTCGAAGGTGATCCATGCAGGCAAAAGACTATCCGCGCGAACTCGTCGGCTACGGCCGTTCCACTCCCGATCCGAAGTGGCCCGGCGGCGCCCATGTCGCGGTCCAGTTCGTGATCAATTACGAGGAGGGCGGCGAAAGCTCGATCATGGACGGCGATCCGGCCTCGGAGAACCTGCTGTCGGAAATCGTCGGTGCCGCGCCCTGGCCGGGTCAGCGCAACCTCAACATGGAGTCGATCTACGAATACGGCTCCCGCGCCGGCTTCTGGCGGCTCTGGCGAATGTTCACCGAGCTCAAGGTGCAGACCACAGTCTATGGCGTGACACTCGCCATGGCCCGCAACCCGGAAGCCGTCGCCGCCATGAAGGAAGCCGGCTGGGAAATCGCGAGCCACGGTTATCGCTGGCTGGAATACAAGGATTTCCCGGAAGCGAAGGAGCGCGAACATATCTTCGAAGCCGTACGCCTGCATACCGAGCTCGTCGGCGAGCGCCCCTACGGCATGTACCAGGGCAAGCCTTCCGACAACACGCTGAGGCTGGTCATGGAGGAGGGCGGTTTCCTCTATTCCTCCGACAGTTATGCGGACGATCTGCCCTATTGGGTCAAGGGCCTCGACGGCAAGCCGTTCCTGATCATCCCCTACACGCTGGAGACCAACGACATGCGGTTTGCGACGCCGCAGGGTTTCAATGCCGGCGACCAGTTCTTCACCTATCTGAAGGATGCCTTCGACGTGCTCTACCAGGAAGGCAAGGAGGGCGCGCCGAAGATGATGTCGGTTGGTCTCCACTGCCGCCTCGTCGGGCGGCCCGGCCGCGCTGCCGCTCTGAAGCGTTTCATCGAATATGTACTCAGCCACGACAAGGTCTGGATCCCGCAGCGCATCGAGATTGCCAGGCATTGGCACGAACACCACAAGCCGGTGGGCACGCCATGACCGCCCGCGGGGATTTCGTCGCGATGTTCGGCGGCGTGTTCGAGCACTCGCCCTTCATCGCCGAACGGGCCTACGATTCCGGGCTGATGCTGGTGCCGCTGACATCGAAGAGCGTGCATGACGCGCTGACCTCGACCTTCCGGAAAGCCAGCCGTGAGGAACGCCTCGGCGTGCTGCGTGCCCACCCGGATCTCGCCGGAAAGCTGGCGATTGCCGGCGAACTCACCGAGGACAGCAAAAAGGAAC
The DNA here is from genome assembly GCF_000732195.1 of Neorhizobium vignae. Classification (GTDB taxonomy): domain Bacteria; phylum Pseudomonadota; class Alphaproteobacteria; order Rhizobiales; family Rhizobiaceae; genus Neorhizobium; species Neorhizobium vignae. The sequence continues at coordinate 255,476 of NZ_JNNU01000002.1, read as the reverse complement.
AGGCCGGCGCCGGGCTGGACCGCTTGAGCGCTGCCGAGCACGCCCGGTTCACGGAGCTTAACAGCGCCTATACGCAAAAATTCGGTTTCCCCTTCATCATCGCGGTCAAGGGCCTGACCAAGGACGACATTCTCGCCGCCTTCGAGAAGCGCATCGACAATTCGGTAGACGAGGAGTTCGACACCGCCACCGCCCAGGTGGAAAAGATCGCGCTCCTGCGCCTGCAATCGCTGCTTCCGGGACATTGAGGTCTTGGAGGCTGCTTTCCTCGATCCCTTCCGTCGCTTATATTGGCGACATCAGGAGTGACGCCGTCATGAGACCGTCGGAAGTGCTGGAAAAAAACCGGGAAGCGATCCGCGAAGCGACAAAACGCTTCAATGCGACCAACCCACGCGTCTTCGGCTCCGTGGCCCGTGGCGAGGACGGACCGGACAGCGATATCGACATCCTTGTCGATGCGCTTCCCGGCGCCACCCTGTTTGACCTCGGCGGGCTGCAGGACACGCTCGAAACGCTGCTGAAGATCAAGGTCGATCTCGTCACGTCCGGGGGCATCCGCCATTCGATGCGTGACCGGATCCTGTCGGAAGCAGCGCCCATATGAGTGCTGACCGACTGAGGGAATATCTCGACCAGATGCACTCCGCAGCACTTCAGGCCTGCGAGTTCGTGGCCGGCATGGAGCAGGAAACGTTTCTCGACGACATTCGCACGCAGATGGCGGTCGGCATGGCGTTGATCCTGATCGGCGAGAGTGCCGCCAGGATCATGACCCATCATCCAGACTTCCCCGTCGATCATCCGGAAATTCCCTGGTCGAAAATGAAGGGCATGCGCAATTTCGTCGTCCATGATTATTACGAGCTGGAGCTTCCCATCGTTCTGGATACGGTGAAAACCTCCCTGCCGCTCCTGGTTTCGCAGCTCGACTCCCTGCGCAACTGGCGTGCCCAAGGTGAATGACTTAAGGCGAATAAATTGACCGAATACCTGGAAATCCTGCCCCTCACCAGAGAAGCTTTCGCGCCCTTCGGCGATGTCATCGAGGCGGATCCGGCGACCATGCGGCTGATCAACGGCGGCACGACCGAGCGTTATCACGCGCTCGCCGAGCCTGTGGTGATCGGCGAGCCCGAGCGGCTGATCTTCAGCATCTTCCGCAGCAAGCCGCGGCAGTTCCCTTACGCGATCACCATGATGGAACGGCATCCTTTCGCCAGCCAGAGCTTTTCGCCGATCTCGGGCCAACCGTTCCTGATCGCGGTTTCCCATGACGAAGACGGCCGGCCGGGCAAACCGCAGGTTTTCCTCGTGCAGCCGCACCAGGGCGTCAACTATTTCCCAAAGGCCTGGCATCATCCGCTGATGGCGATCGGCGTCGTCAGCGATTTCCTGGTGGTGGACAGGGACAATACCTCTGCGAACTACGAGGAGGCCTTCTTCGACACCCCCTATTTTATCGCGGAGCCAAGCCTATGACGGGCCTCACCACCCACGTCCTCGACACTGCGAGCGGTACGCCTGCGGAGGGGCTTTCGATCGACCTCTACCGGCTGAACGGCGAGACTCGCGAAAAACTCAAGACCATTGTCACCAATAGCGACGGCCGCGTCGATGGCGGGCCGATCCTGATCGGCGAGACCTTTCTTGCCGGCGAATACGAACTGGTTTTCCATGCCGGCGCCTATCTTCGAGCCCGGGGCGTTGCACTTGCCGAGCCGGCCTTTCTCGACGTGATCCCGATCCGCTTCGGCATTTCCGACACGACGGCGCATTATCACGTGCCGCTGCTGCTCTCGCCCTATGGTTATTCCACCTATCGGGGGAGCTGATGCGCTTTGCCGTGATCGCCGATATCCATGGCAACTGCGCGGCGCTCGAGGCGGTGCTTGCCGATATCCATGCGCAAGGCATCACCGACATCGTTAATCTCGGCGATTGCCTCAGCGGCCCGCTCGAAGCCGGGCGCACCGCCGACCTGCTGCTGCTTCTCGATACGATGGCGACGCTGACGGTGCGCGGCAATCACGACCGCTACCTGATCGAGAACCCGGCGGATGCCATGCCGTCCTGGGAGGTGCATGCCTTTTCCCAGCTCGCCCCGCGCCACCTGCAATGGCTGCGCAAGCTGCCGTTCAGCGCCGTCTATCGGGACGAGGCCTACCTCTGCCATGCGACGCCGCAATCGGACAACGTCTATTGGCTGGAGCAGGTGTCCAGCGAAGGCCATGTCTTCCTGAAGCCGCTGGAAGAGATCGAGGCGCTGGCGGCAGGCATCCAGCAGCCGCTGATCCTGTGCGGCCACAGTCATATTCCTCGGGCGGTGCAGCTCTCCGACGGTCGGCTGATCGTCAATCCCGGCAGCGTCGGCTGCCCGGCCTATAACGACGACATGCCCTACATCCATAAGGTCGAGACCGGCCACACGATGGCGTCCTACGCGATCCTGGAAAAGACCTCCGCCGGCTGGACACCGCAGTTCCGCAACGTCGCCTACGACCATCTTGCGATGTCGCGCCTCGCCGCCGAAAACGGCCGCGCCGACTGGGCGGTGGCGCTCGCCACGGGCAGGGCGGGGTAGGTCTTCAGCCGGCGTCGCGTTCGATCTCGCGGCTTGCGGCGCGGGCAAGGAAACCCGATCGCGACAGACCCTGATCCGCGGCGAAACGGTCGATCCGTTCCAGCACGTCTTCGGGCAGCGTGATGTTGATGCGTACGGCCTTGGCCGCCTGGGTTTTCAGCGTCACCAGGATCGCCACGCCATCAAGGTTGGCGGGATCGGCCATCACGCTTTCGAGGCTCGACGGTTCGGGAATGGCCTCGCCATCCTCGACCATGCCTTCGACATGAAAGGCAAGCGCTTCCTCCGCCATGATCCGCGCCTCGTCGAGCGTCGAACCCGCGGTCACGACACCCGGAAAATCCGGAAAGGAGACGCCGTAACCGCTTTCCGTGTCCTTGTGGATCAGGCCGATATAATTGCTCATGATAACCTCAATTTCAGCCCGACCTTTTTCTCGATGCTTCGCAGCGTGCCGAGCGGAATATCGCGTTTCGGATGGGGCACGGTCACACGGCCGGGCTTTTGCGGATGCTTGAACTGCATGTGGCTGCCCTTTTGGGCGACCTCGATCCAGCCATCCTTGCGCAGCAGCGCAATCACCTCAGCGCTCTTCATCTGGTGATTTTATACACACTGATACACAATATCAATGATACGCTTTCCATCTGGTTTTTTCTGGTCCCGCCGCATAACCCAGGAACACCGGCTGGTCTACCGCGTGGAGAGCAGCGAAGATCAGCCGCGGCTGATCTTCCTCCAATGCCGTTTCCACTACTGAACCGCTTTTCCCGAAACCTTTCGGCAATCCTTCCCTCCGATACTTCTTTCCGATTCGACAGGAGAGATCGTCATGGCTCAAACGCGCGGCAAATCCGGTTCTCGGCGCAGAAGCGCGCCCAAGCGGTCGTCGGGCTCCGGTTCGTCGCTCTGGCCTTGGCTCGGGGCGCTGGCGCTGGTGGCCGGCGGCATCGCGCTTTATGAGAATTCTGCGGAGGCGAGGCGTTTCGTCGCCGGCCTGACTTCGGGCAAGCCGGTCCAGGTTGCGGCAAAACCGGTGCCGGCGAAGCCTGTCCAGGCGAGTTCCGGGCCGTCGCATCGGCCGGTACCGCCGAAGCCGATCGCTGTTCCCGACCAGAGCCACACCGCCGCGATCATCCCGCCGGCGCCGATCGGCAAGCCGATCCTCGACGAGATACAGAAACCTGCCGAACCGCCGAAGAGCAATGAGAACCTTGCAGGCGCCTATCAGGCGAAATTCTATCTGTGCGGTTCGGCCAAACAGGACGACTGCGTCGTGGCCGCCGACCGTTTCGTGTTCCACGGCCAGAAGATCCGCTTGGTCGGCATCGAGGTACCCGACATCAAGAAGCCGCGTTGCGAGGCGGAACGGATCAAGGCGAGCGATGCGGAGCTGCGGGTGCGCGCCTTCCTCGATTCCGGCCCGTTCGAGCTGGTCACCTGGCAGGGCAACGAGGATGAGGTCGAAGGCCACAAGCTGCGCGAAGTGACGCGCAACGGCCGCTCGCTCGCCGATGTCCTTGTCAACGAGGGCCTCGCCAGGCGGCCGGGCGCCGGCAAGGGCGGCTGGTGCTGAGATAGCGGCAGCTATCCCCCCGCCGGGTCGTTGGTTGGTAAGCCGGCTGTCCTCGATCGCCCTTACGTTTACTGTCGATACAGCGCGATCGCTTGAGCCATGGGCACGGGAAACTCCGCGACGGTCACGCTACGGCAGCGGACCATTCGATCGATCATTTAACGCTCTGCGGCTTCAGGCATGGCTCTCATACCCCAAACCACAGCGCGCATTCAGCGGCCCTCGACGGCACCGCGGATATGAGATCGGGCTACTCCGATATCGTGAAGGGTTCGATCATCGAGACCCTCGAGCTCGCGGACGGCGCGTCGTAGCTCTACATACTTTCTCAGTCTTTCGCCGAGCTTCATTCTATCTCTCCGTGGTTCACTGATGCCCATGCTATAGGCTCATCGCCGCTCACAATGTATGCATTTGCCATCAATGCAGGCGGATCTGCGGCGATGTGCGAGCTATGGTCGACAGGCACCTCAATCGACGTAATTCGATTGACGGCCCGGTGATGTCTGTCCGGGACGAACTTTTCATCCCGGATGGAGACAATTGATTTTGGGAATTGCGATCGTCGTCGGATCAACTTCCATCCGACACGCAGGGAGGAAACAATCCGTTCATGTTGGGCGACATTTCGCCTTGAAATTTGATGTTGCCGCCACCGTCACGGACCGGTATCGCAAACGCCGTTTCCCTGTCGATTTAAAGTGAGCCTTTCAATTCCATTATTTGCTGACCGTGTCGCCAATGACCGGGCGATCGTGACTTAAAACCCGGGTTTCGTGACACTTCTAAGCGGGCGGCTTCTCAGTCGTCAGAACGGCATGTTGGCGAGGATGTTGCGGTCGATATGCTGGATATCGCGTTTTCCGCAGAGCGCCATGGTGATGTCGAGTTCCTTGCGGATGATCTCGAGCGTTGTGGTGACGCCTTCCTTGCCCATGGCGCCGAGGCCGTAGAGGAAGGGACGGCCGATATAGGTGCCGCGGGCGCCGAGCGCCACGGCCTTCAACACGTCCTGGCCCGAGCGGATGCCGCCATCCACATGCACCTCGATCCGGTCGCCGACCGCTTCGACGATCCTCGGCAGCATGCTGATCGAGGACGGAGCGCCGTCGAGCTGGCGACCGCCGTGGTTGGAGACGATGATCGCATCCGCGCCGGTGTCGGCGGCGGCGCGCGCATCCTCTTCGTCGAGTATGCCCTTGATGATCATCTTGCCGCCCCAGAGGTCCTTGATCCAGCGGATATCGTCCCAGGACAGCCGTGGGTCGAACTGTTCCGCCGTCCAGGCGCCGAGCGAGGAGAGGTCCGAAACATTGCTCGCATGGCCGACGATATTGCCGAAGCCGCGGCGCTTGGTGCTAAGCATTTCCAGGCACCATCTCGGGCGCGTCACGAGCTGCAGCGCCGCGTTGAGCGTCGGCTTCGGCGGAGCGGCGAGGCCGTTGCGCAGGTCCTTGTGGCGCTGGCCGAGGATCTGCAGGTCGGCTGTGACGACCAGCGCCGAGCATTTCGCCGCCTTGGCGCGGCCGATCAGCCGTTCCACGAAGCCGCGGTCCTTCATCACGTAGAGCTGGAACCAGAAGGGTTTGGTGGTCACCGAGGCGACGTCCTCGATCGAGCAGATGCTCATCGTCGACAGCGTGAAGGGCACGCCGAATTCTTCCGCCGCCTTGGCGGCCAGCATCTCGCCGTCGGCATGCTGCATGCCGGTCATGCCGGTCGGGGCGAGCGCCACGGGCATGACCGCCTTTTCGCCGATCATGGTGGTTTCGAGCGTGCGGTTGGTCATGTCGACCAGCACGCGCTGGCGCAGCTTGATCTTCGAATAGTCTTCCTCGTTCGCCCGGTAGGTCCCCTCGGTCCAGGCGCCGCTGTCGGCATAGTCGAAGAACATTTTTGGCACACGGCGCCGGGCAAGATTTTTAAGGTCTGCGATGGTCAGCGGTTTGGACATCAGTCGGATTGCTTTCGAAGGCGGGGAGACAAGGCGGCCAAGGAATTAGCACAATTTTTGAGCGCCGGTCATCGAAAATGATCGGCATCCCGGCCTTGTCCGCCGGCTTTCCTCAGGCAATCGCGGGGGGCTCTGCTTCCGGCTTCATCGCCGCCCATTTCAGCAGCGCGTCGAGCGCCGGGCAGAGCGACTGGCCCCAGTCGGTCAGGCAATATTCCACCTTGGGCGGCACCTGGTGATGGACGATCCGCCGCACGATACCGTCCGCCTCCATCTGCCGGAGCTGCTGGATCAGCATTTTCTGCGAGATCGCCGGGATCGCCCGTTCGAGGTCGGAGAAGCGCAGCACCCTGCCGCCGAAGAGGTGGAAGAGAATGACCAGCTTCCAGCGTCCTTCCAGCATGCGCAACACGTTCTCGACGCCTTCGGCCGCGCTCGACGGCGTCATGGTCTCGGCGGCCTTACGTTCGGGTAAGTACCCTACTTTTTCGTGCGTACTTGTCATCGTTGAAGCCTAACGCCATCTTGGCCGTGAAGCAACGCGATTGCATTCCGGACGGCGGCGCCCCGTTCTTTCGACAGATAGAGGACAGATATGACCCAGCCATTGCCCGAGGCACTGGCAGCCTATTTCGCTGCCCAGAACCGACACGATATCGATGACATGCTTGCCTCGTTTCCCGAAACCGCCGTGGTGAAGGACGAGGGCGAGGAGATGCGCGGCCCCGCCGAAATCCGCGCCTGGATGGAGGAGACGACGCGCAAATACCGCGCCACCGTCGAGGTGAAAAACGTCGAGAAGGATGGCGAGACCTATGCCGTCGCGGCCCTGGTCAGCGGCACGTTCCCGGGCAGCCCGGCCATGCTGCACTATCACGTCACGCTGGCCGGCGGCCGCATCGCGCATCTGGAGATCGGCTGATGGGCCCCGCACCGAAATTCCCGATCATCGCCGACGAGTTTTCCGGCCGGCGGGTGCTCGTCACCGGCGGCACGAAGGGGGCGGGGGCGGCGATCCTGCGCCGGCTTTCCGCAGCTGGCGCCGTCACCGCCACCGCCTCACGCTCCACGCTTCCCGAAGGCCTTGCTCCGGACCTCTACGTCCAGGCCGACCTCTCGACGCCGGAAGGCGCACAAAAACTCTCCGACGCCGTGCTGGAGGCTTTTGGCGGTGTCGATATCGTCATCCATACGCTCGGCGGCTCGTCGGCGCCCGGCGGCGGTTTTGCGGCGCTCACCGAAGAGCATTGGCGGGCCGAATTCGACCTCAACCTTATGCCCGCCGTCCGGCTCGACCGGCTGCTGCTGCCGCAGATGATCGAGCGCGGTTCGGGCGTCGTCATCCACGTCTCGTCGATCCAGCGCCGGCTGCCGCTGTATGAGGCGACGACGGCTTACGCCGCCGCCAAGTCGGCGCTCACCAGCTATAGCAAGGCGCTGTCGAAGGAACTCGGGCCGAAGGGCGTGCGGGTGACGGCCGTGGCCCCCGGTTGGATTCTCACCGAGGCGTCCGAAGCCCTGGTCGAACGCATCTCCATCGCCAACGGCATCGATGCGGACGCCGCCCGCCAAAGCATCATGGACGCGCTCGGCGGCATCCCCATCGGCCGCCCGGCCTTCCCCGAGGAAATCGCCGAACTCGTCGCCTTCCTGGCATCGGACCGCGCGGCGTCGATCCACGGCGCCGAATACACGATCGACGGCGGCACCGTGCCGACGGTGTGAGCGAAGGCTGGGGCATCGCTTCCGGTTTGCCCCTCACCCTCTCCCCGGACGCGGGGCGAGGGGACTTGCCCCGCGCATCGTTGGACAGGATTGGAGACCGCGCGGCATACCCCTCTCACCCCGCAAATGGAGAGACGGTGCCGGCGGCGGATGAGGGGGCGGAGCCTTCCGCGCGACCTTCGCGAACAGATCATTTCACCCCTGTCGATTTTTCCTGAAAGATATGATATTCCATGCGGAAATTGACACTCAAATCCGGTCCAAATTCAGGTTTATTCAGCAGGGAAAACCATGCAGCGCGTCGAAGCCGAGATTGCCGTCAGCGTTTCCGACCTGAAGAAGAACCCGACAGCCATCGTTGAAGATGCCGTCGGCGCTCCGGTCGCCATCCTCAATCACAACCGAATCATGGCCTATATGGTGCCAGCCAGCACCTACGAAGCGATGATCGATGCTCTCGACGATCAGGCGCTCGCCGAGATCGCAAAGGCGCGGGCAACGGAAAAGGGCGTGCCGGTCAGCCTCGATGACCTATAGGCTGGAATTTCTTCCCTCCGCCCGCAAGGAATGGGACAAGCTCGGCGCGACGCTCCGGGAGCAATTCAAGAAGAAGCTGGCGGAAAGGCTCTTGCATCCGCGCGTACCGGCCGATGCCCTGAGGGGCATGGCCGACCTCTACAAGATCAAACTGCGGCCGGCCGGATATCGGCTGGTCTATCGTGTCGAGGATGAGAGGATCACCGTGGTGGTCGTTGCCATCGGCAGGCGGGAGCGCTCCGAGATCTACAAGGCCGCGAAAAAGCGCTGAGGCGGCGCGTCCCAACCAACTCGGCCGCGGCCATGGTCTCAGGCGTCAGGCCGCCGCCAGCCCACCCTTCATCGCCTTGCCTGCCACGTAGGTCTCGACCACCGCGCGGTCGTCGCCCATGGTCTGCAGCAGGAAGAGTTCTTCGACCAGCGTCTTCACCGTTTCCATCCGCAGCCGCATGGCCGATGTCGAGGCGGCGTTCAGCACCACCAGGTCGGCATCGGTGCCGGGGTCCAGCGTGCCGATATTGTCCGCCATCGACAGAGCTTCGGCATTGCCTCTTGTCATCAGGTAAAAGCTTTCGAGCGGGTTCAGGCGCTCGCCGAGAAGCTGCTGGATCTTGTAGGCCTCGTCCATGGTCCGCAGCATCGAATAGCTCGAGCCGCCGCCGATGTCGGTCGCGACCGCCACCCGGACCGGCTTTTCCCGCCGCATCAGCGATTTCATCGGGAACAGGCCGGAGCCAAGGAAGAGGTTGGAGGTCGGGCAGTGGACGGCGACGGCGCCGGCTTCCGAGAGCGCATCGGCTTCGCGTTCGGAGAGGTGGATCGCGTGGCCGAGCAGGGTTTTGGGGCCGAGAAGGCCGTAATGGGCATAGATGTCGGTATAGTCCCTGGCGTCCGGATAGAGTTCGCCCGTATAGCGAATTTCCTCGTGGTTTTCGGAAAGATGGGTCTGGATATGCAGATCCGGAAATTCCTCAGCCAGCGCCTGGGTCGCCTGCATCTGGCCGGGCGTCGAGGTGATTGCGAAGCGCGGCGTGATGGCGACGTGGTTGCGCCCCTTGCCGTGCCAGTCTGCGATTACGGCCCGCGTCTCGTCATAGCCCATCTGCGGGGTGTCAAGCAGGCCCTGCGGTGCGTTGCGGTCCATCATCACCTTGCCGCCGACCATGCACATGCCGCGCTTCAGCGCTTCCGCAAAAAATGCGTCTGCCGAGGTCTTGTGCACGGAGCAATAGGCCACCGCGGTCGTCGTGCCGTGGCGCAGCAGCTCGTCGTAGAAATGCGTGGCGATGCGGGCCGCGTGCTCGCTTTCGACGAACCGGCATTCCTCCGGAAACGTATAGGTATTCAGCCATTCGAGCAGATTGGCGGCATAGGAGGCGATCACCTGCATCTGCGGGAAATGCAGGTGCATGTCGATGAAGCCCGGCAGGATCAGATGCGGCCGGTGGTCGATCTCCTCGACGCCCTCGGGCGCAATCGCCCTGACGGTTCCGTAACTGCCGGCCACGGAAATCTTGCCGTCCTCCACCAGCAGCGCACCGTCGCTTTCATAGAGGTAGCTGTCGGTATCGGTGAGCGACAGGGGCGCGCGTTTGAAGGAGAGCAGCCGGCCGCGGATCAGCATCTGGGTCATCGGGATATCGCGCTTTCGTACCAGGCCACCAGAAGCTTGCGCTCTTCCGGCGAGATGGCCGTGACATTGCCCGGCGGCATGGCGTGGCTGCGGCCGGCCTGGATGTAGATTTCCCGCGCGTGGGCGGCAATTTCGGCATCCGTCTCCAGCCTGACGGATTTGGGGGTGAAACTGACGCCCTCGTAAACGGGTTCAGCCGCATGGCACATGGAACAGCGCGCCTGCACCACGTCCCTCGCTGCGACGAAATGAGCGTTGGCGGCGAATTTCTGGGCGGCGGGGGTCATAGAGGTCTCGGTCTCGCCGGTCAGCACTTTCGGAACGGTCGAAAGCCACATGATGACGATGAAGAGCAGCACCGTCACCAGCCAGGTCCAGGTCGGCTTGCCCTTGCGGGCATGGGTGGTGTTGAACCAGTGCCTTATCGTCACGCCCATCAGGAAGACCAGTGCGGCGATCACCCAGTTGAAATGGGTCGCGAACGCCAGCGGATAGTGGTTCGAGAGCATGAAGAAGATGACGGGCAGCGTCAGGTAGTTGTTGTGCAGCGAGCGCTGCTTGGCGATGGCGCCGTATTTCGGATCCGGCGTGCGTCCCGCGATCAGGTCGGCGACGACGATCTTCTGGTTGGGAATGATGATGAAGAAGACATTGGCCGACATGATCGTCGCCGTGAACGCGCCGAGATGCAGGAAGGCGGCACGGCCGGAGAATATCTGCGTATAACCCCAGGCCATCACGATCAGCACCAGGAAGAGCAGGGCCATCAGCCCCCAGGTATTGTTGCCAAGCGGCGACTTGCAGAGCAGGTCATAGATGATCCAGCCGACAGACAGCGATGCGAGCGACAGGCCGATCGCCTGCCAGGGGGCGAGATCCATCACGGTGCGGTCGATCAGGAACAGGTCGGCGCCGCCGTAATAGACGATGCAGAGCATCAGGAAGCCGGAAATCCAGGTGAAGTAGCTCTCGTATTTGAACCAGGTCAGGTGCTCGGGCATCTGCGCTGGCGCCACCAGGTATTTCTGGACGTGGTAGAAGCCGCCGCCATGCACCTGCCATTCCTCACCATAGACGCCGGCGGGCATGTTCGGGCGCTTCGTCAGCCCCAGATCGAGCGCGATGAAATAGAACGACGAGCCGATCCAGGCGATCGCCGTGATGACATGGAACCAGCGGGCGGCGAAACTCAGCCACTCCCAAGCAATGGCATATTCGTACATTCAGTCTTCCCCTTTTGCCCCCCGACTCGTCACTTTGGGGAAAAAAGCCGGCCAAGGGAAGAGGGGGTTGTCTGGAACACTTTTTGTTCCGGCACGGAACTGTGGCTATCGACTTCGAGTTCACTCCGCGCCATCCTGCAGGATTGGCAATAGTAGCAAGTTCTGAATTGTGCATCGCGATAAGTAAGGGTTCGTACGTCAAGCCGACTCACGTATTGTGACAATTGCAAGTCAGCCGGCGAAAGCTTGGTAATGCGTGCGGTTTGAGCCGGTGATGGGGGCATTCATCAACGGAGACTAAGCACATGCGTGGTATTCTGACAGGTGTGATGATTGCGTACGCGTCCTGCGTCCAGGTTGGTTCGGCCAGTGCCCACGAGGCACACGGTTCGAACGGCTCGACGTGGAAATATGACGGCTTCTGCTGTAACGGCGACAACCATACCGGCGACTGCCAGATGATCTCGACCAAAAACGTCAAGATCATCGAAGGTGGCTACGAGATCATCCTGGGTCCCGGGGATCATCGGTTGATCACCCGCCCGCATGATTTCAGATTGCCGCAGAGCCAGGCCAGGCGGAGCCAGGACGAGGAATATCATCTCTGCCTCTACCCAACCGAAGATACGCTGCGCTGTTTCTACGCGCCGGATATGAGCTACTAGCCGCTGCCAGCGGCCAGGAGCGAACATGTCGAGCCAGTTTTCCGTCCAGCAAAGCGGCGGATAGAAAACTGACTGCTAGTCCCGGAACGTCGGCATGGTTTTCCGCATGAAGTCGCGAAAGGCACGGATTTTCTTGGAGTTCCTGCGAGCTTCCGGATAGACGAGCCAATAGTCGCTGCCGTCATAGCCGAGAATGTCGAACGGCTGGAGCAGCCGCCCAAGGGCGATGTCATCGGTATAAAATTCCGGCTGCAGGATCGCGACCCCCTGGCCGGCGACCGCGGCGGCAGCCTCGAAGACCTGTGCCCCCATTCTGCTCACGGGCCGACCGCTGAGGTCGACCTTCGGCACGCCGGCTGCGGCAAACCAGAACGGCCACCACGGATCGCCGGGATCGATGATCCTGAGCTTCAGGATATCCTCCGGCCTCGTCACGCCGCCGATCGTGGCAGCCAGATCCGGGCTCAGCATGGGCGTGAAATGATTGCGCATCAGAAAATGCCCGCGCAGGCCCGGCCATTCGCCCTTGCCGCTGCGGATCGCGATGTCCGCCTGCGCCCGCGAAAAATCGATCATCTCCTGCGATGTCTCCAGCCTGACGGCAATGCCCGGATTTTCGAGCTGGAAGGTGCCGAGATGGCGCGCCAGCCAGCGCGAGGCAAACGTCGCCGTCGAATGGATGATCAGGGTGCCCTCCGATGCGTCGTGAAGCGTGGCGAGCGCATCGCCCATGATCGCGAATGCTTCCGCGATCCTCGGGGCCAACCGTTCTCCCGCCTCCGTCAGCGAAACCTGCCTCGGCCGGCGCAGGAAGAGCTGTTCGCCGAGCGTGTCCTCCAGCAGCTTGATCTGGTAGCTGACCGCCGTCTGGGTGAGCCCCAGCTCCTCGCTGGCCCGGGTGAAACTCATCAGCCGGGCCGCGGATTCGAACACCCGCAAGGCATTCAGCGGGAACTGCTTCGACATCTTCATGGATAAGTTCTCTTGATCCGTACAGACGGTAATTCGATTGGATTGACGAGATTTTCCGGCGCAATCTACCTCCACAATCATCAAATGAAAACGGGGTATCCCCGTTGGAGGCAAGAGATGTTTTCCATCCTCAACTGGCCCTTCGATCAGTTTTTCCCGAAGCTCGGCATCACGGATGCGATCCGCCGCCGGCTGGCGGTCCGCCGCAACAATCTCGATCTCGAGGAGATGCCGCAATCATGGCAGCGCGACCTCGGCCTGCTCGACGGTCGCGACAGGCGCGGTCCGCAGGACGAGGGCGCCTTTCACGCGACCAGGCGCATTCAGTCGCAGCGGAATCTTTGAACGGGCAGCCAATGAGGCCTGTCTGCCTGACCTGCCTGCTTGACGGGACGCCATCCGCCGGCTTCTATCCGGTGCAGGCCGATCAGGCCTGCTTCGACTTTAAGGGATGTGGAATGGCAGCTCAGCCTTTGGACCTCGACGATCATATAGCCGAGCTCCTGCAGGCGAGGACCTCCGCCCTCATGCGGCAGTCCCGGGCGGACATGGAAGCTCTCCTTGGCAGAGAGTTTACCTATATCGACGCGCACGGCGAGGTCTGCGACCGTTGCCAGTATCTGGATCGGTATTGCTCCGGAAACGGCCCGCGTTTCCTGAAGCTGGAGATGGACATAGTGCGGATTATCGCGCGCGATCACGCCGTCGCGGTCCTGCTTGATTGCCGGGAAGAAATCGAGTTTGCGGGCGAGCAATCGAACGGCCTCCACCGGGCGCTCTACATCTTCCGAAAACAGGCGGACCGCTGGCTCTGGTGTGAAGGGCAAGCCACAGAGATCAGTCCGCCGGTTGTTTAGCACGGGTTGTCCCCATGGCCGCGAGGTCTTGGGCAAGGGCCGTCTGGATCCAGGCTGCGAAGGCCTTGATCTTGGCGGTGTTTCGCCGCGCCGGCTGGTAGCCGAGCCAATAGGTCTTGCCGTCGCCGACGCGGAGATCGAAAGGCTGCACGAGGCGCCCCGAGGCGAGGTCGTCCCGGAAGAGGAACGGGCTCAGCATCGCCACGCCGTCGCCTGCAATCGCGGCCTTGGCTTCCAGGTCAAGCGCGCCGAAGGCGTTGAGACCCGTCTGCCGGATCGATTCCGGGCCGATGCCGGCGGCATCGAACCACTCGCGCCACCACCCCCTCGTGTCGGAGATCCATGGCAATTTCAGAAGATCCGTCGGCTGCCTGATGCCGCCGGCGCGGTCGGCAAGCTGCGGCGCCAGCATCGGCGAATAGTCCAGCCGCAGAAGCGGATGGCAGACCAGGGCCTCCAGCGGTTCAGCGCCGATATGGATGGTGATGTCGGGCCATGTGCGCTGCTGGTCGGCGGCGTCCATCTGGCGCACCAGGCGCACGGCGATCTGTGGATATTCGGTCTGGAAGGCGCCGAGGTGCGGTGACAGCCATTGCGACGCGAATGTCGGCGGCGAGTGAATTTCCAGCATCTCCTCGATGCCGTGCCGTGTCGATTGCACCGCCTCGGTCAGCAGGGTGAACGCTTCCGCCACCTTGGGAAGCAGTTTTTCGCCGGTTTCGGTGAGTTGCAGTGCCCGCGGCCGGCGCAGGAACACCGTGTCGCCGAGAAACTCCTCCAAGAGCTTGATCTGGTAGGTCACCGCCGTCTGGGTCATGCCGAGTTCTTCCGCGGCGCGGGTGAAATTTTCCAGGCGTGCGACGGCCTCGAAGACCCGAAGTGCATTCAGCGGAAACCGGCGTGACAATTTCATCGATAAGTTCTCTTGATCGCGACCCACTGTATTTGAATTGGAATTTTCCGGCAATCGGCTCCATTCATGATTGCAACCGATCCATCCTCACTGTCGATGTGGAGCAACCATGCTGTCCGCAAGCGCCCCTGCCTTGCCTTTGAAACCCTCCCGCCCGGTCCTTGCGTGGCGGCAGTTTCGCCGGTTCTTCCAGCGGCTTCTGCGACCCGGGAGCCCACGCATCCCGGCGCTGCCGGACGATCTGCGCTGTGATCTCGCGCTCCCGGAAGCCGGGCCGCAAGACCGTGAGGCGGCATTCTGGGACGGGAAACGGCGCTCAGACGGTCGGGATCTGCCGCTTTGAGGTCCGCGCCTGCCGAGCGGCGTAGGTTTCCAGCAATTCGGCGGCGACGAGTGCCGCGATCACGGCCGGGCGCTTGTCCCTGACCGCCGTGCCGCCGATCGGCAGCACCAGGCGGGGCAGCATGTCATCACCGCAGCCCTCGCGCTTCAACCAGTTGGCGAAGGTGGCCCGTTTGGTCCGCGAGCCGATCATGCCGACATAGGCAAGGTCGGTGCGCGCCAATGCACGCTGGGCGATCAGGAAATCCAGCGCATGGTCATGGGTGAGGATGATTGCCGCGCCGCCGGCGGGAATCTTTTCGACAAAGGCTTCCGGCATCGCGGTCAGGCGTGTTTCCGTTTCGGCCGGCAGGTCTTCCAGTGCCTCGGCGCGGGTCTCGACGACGGTTACCGCGAAGGGCAGGGGGGCCAGCGCCCTTGCGAGCGCCTGGCCGACATGGCCCGATCCGAACAGCGTCACCGCCGGCCGGTCGTCTTCTTCGTCGCGCAGGCGCCTTTCCAGCATCTCCGCCAACTCCGGCGTCAGCGGCCGGAACGCAAGCCGGGTATGGCCGCCGCAGCACTGGCCGATCTCCGGGCCGAGCGGGATGTCCATTACCGCCTCGCCGCCGCCCGACAGCATCGCCCGGGCATTGTCGATCGCCATATATTCGAACTGCCCGCCGCCTATCGTCCCCCAGATCGCCTTGGTCGCCACCAGCATGAAGGTGCCGGCCTCGCGGGGGGTAGAGCCCTTGGCCTCGCGGAGTTCGACGAGGATTGTGCGCGGATGAGCGGCGATGAAGGTGGGGAGGGCGGGCTGAAGCATCCATATCCTGCCGATGCGGTTCTACGACATCACTTTAAACTGGCCGGCCCCCACACGGCAACCATATCCGCGATACTGTTCTGCGATCGGACGAGACCGAGACGCGCTTCACGTTCCGGATGCCGGCGCATTGACGCCACGGGGCTTCTTATTCCATGGGAGGGCAAAGGATGTTTCGGGCTCCGACGTCCAAGCATCGTAACGCTCGAAACCGAAGATCTTCATGAAGCCTCGCGATCTCGCCATTTATGTTTTCCTCGCCACGGCGTGGGGATTGTCCTTTCTCGTCGTGCTCAAGGTGGTTGCCGCCTTCGGCTGGGTCGGGGCGGTGACCATTCGCGCGTTCATCGCGAGCTTTACGCTGTTTGCCCTGGCTCGGCTGACGCGCCGCCGGCTGGATTTCGGTGTCGGCTGGAAGCCCTTCCTGATCGTCGGGGCGACGACGGTCGCGGGCCAGCTGATCGGCCTGTCCTACGCGACGCCGCTGATCGGCACCGCGATGGCCGCGATCCTGGTCGCGTCGATCCCGCTGTTTTCGATGTTGATCAGCCATGTCTGGGGGCTGGAGCGCATCGGCGCCACCGGGCTTGCCGGACTTCTGCTCGGTGTCGTCGGGATATTGCTGCTCGTCGGCTTTCCGGCGGTGCCGGTCACCACGTCCTTCGTGGTCGGCTGCGCCGCGGCGCTCGCCGCCTGCTTTTCTGCCGCGTTCGGCAGCAATTACGCCAGCCACCGGTTGCGCGGGGCAGGGCCGTTCGAAGTGACGATCGGGTCGTTCCTGTTCGGCGGGATCATCACCCTGCCGCTTCTGCTCGTCATTCCGGTCCCGGCCATGCCTTCGGCGACCGATTTCCTCTACCTTCTCATCTCCGGCTGCGTGATGAGTGCAACGACCTATGTGCTCTACTTCCAGCTCGTCGCCTCGATCGGTGCGACCAGGGCGATCAGCGTCGAATTCGTCGTCACCGTGGTTGCGGTGTTCGTCGGCGCCGTCGTGCTCCACGAACCGCTGTCGGCGATCCAATTCGTCGGCGCTGCGGTGATCATCTCAGGCTGCGCGCTGGTGCTCGGTTTCGTTCCGTGGCGGGTCCGCAGATTGGCGCAAACCCCCATCCCGCATCAGGATGGGGTGCCTTGAGGCCTTAGCCGGCGTCCTCACATCGCCTTCAGCCGCTCGACCGCCATCAGCACACGTTCCGGCGTCGCCGGCGCGTCGAGCCTTGGGCAGACCGAATAATCCGCCACGCTCGCCACCGCCATCGACAAGGCCTCGAGCACCGAGATCGCCAGCATGAAGGGCGGTTCGCCGACGGCCTTGGAGCGGCCGATGGTGGGTTCGGCGTTTTCGGCCCATTCGGCGAGCTGCACGTTGAAGATCTTCGGCCGGTCGGAGGCGAGCGGGATCTTGTAGGTGGAGGGCGCGTGGGTGCGCAGCCGCCCCTTGTCGTCCCACCACAGTTCCTCGGTTGTCAGCCACCCCATGCCCTGCACGAACGCGCCTTCCACCTGGCCGATGTCGATCGCCGGATTGAGCGACTTGCCGACGTCGTGAAGGATGTCGGTGCGCTCGATCATGTATTCGCCGGTCAGCGTGTCGATCGAGACTTCCGAAACGGCGGCGCCATAGGCGAAGTAGTAGAACGGCCGGCCGCGGCCTGCCTTGCGGTCCCAGTGGATGCGCGGCGTCTTGTAGAAGCCGGCGGCAGACAGTTGCACGCGGTCGTAATAGGCGGCCCGGACAAAGGTGTCGAAGGGCACGATCTCGCCTCCGATGCGCAGCCGGTTGGGCAGGAACTCGACCTTGTCGCGGCCGACCTTCCACTGGCGCATGGCGAAATCGATCAGCCGTTCCTTGATCTGGCGGGCGGCGTCATAGGCGGCCATGCCGTTGAGGTCAGTGCCGGACGAGGCGGCGGTGGCGGACGTGTTCGGCACCTTGCCCGTGGTCGTCGCGGTGATCTTCACCCGGTCGATATCGACCTGGAACGTATCGGCCACCACCTGCGCCACCTTGGTATAGAGGCCCTGGCCCATTTCGGTGCCGCCGTGGTTCAGGTGGATCGAGCCATCATTGTAGATATGCACCAGCGCGCCCGCCTGATTGTAGGCGGTCATGGTGAAGGAGATGCCGAACTTCACCGGCGTCAGGGCGATGCCCTTGCGGATCACCGGGCTGTGCGAATTGAATTCCAGGATCGCCTGCCGGCGGGCCTGGTAGTCCGACGAGGTTTCCAGCTCGTCGACGATGCGGGCGATGATATTGTCCTCGACGTCCTGGTGATAGGGCGTCATCGTTCGGTTCGAACCGCGCTGGCCGTAAAAGTTCAGCTTGCGGATGTCGAGCGGATCCTTGCCGACCGCATAGGCGATCTCCTCGATGATCCGTTCGCCGCCGAGCATGCCCTGCGGCCCGCCGAAACCGCGAAACGCGGTGTTGGAGACCGTATGGGTCTTCAGCGGCTGCGAGGTGAGGCGCACATGCGGATAGAAATAGCTGGAATCCGCATGGAAGAGGGCGCGGTCGGTGACCGGGCCGGAAAGGTCGGCGGAAAAGCCGCAGCGCGCCGCATAGGTGGCATCGACCGCATGGATGCGGCCTTCCCCGTCGAAGGCGACGTCGTAGTCGACGCGGAAATCGTGGCGCTTGCCGGTGATCGACATGTCCTCGTCGCGGTCGGGGCGGAATTTCACCGCCCGCTTCAGCTTCTTGGCGGCGATTGCCGCGAGTGCCGCGAACTGGTTGCCCTGTGTCTCCTTGCCGCCGAAGCCGCCGCCCATGCGGCGGGTCTGGACGGTCACCGCGTTGTTGGCCACCCCGAGCACATGCGCCACCATGTGCTGCACCTCGCTCGGATGCTGGGTGGAGGACCAGACGATCACCTCGTCATCCTCGCCGGGAACGGCGAGTGCGATGTGGCTTTCCAGGTAGAAATGCTCCTGGCCGCCGATATACATGTGGTTCTGGACGCGCAGGGGCGCGTTTTCGATCTCCGTTTCCGGCTCGCCGCGCTTCAGCGTCATCGGCTCGACGACATAAGGCGCGTCGTTCTCGCGGGCGCTGTCGATATCGGTCCAGTGCGGCAGATCGCGGTATTCGATCTTTGCAAGTTTTGCGGCGCGGCGGGCCTGATCGCGGGTCTCGGCGATGACGGCGAAGATGATCTGGCCGTGAAACTGCACGTTGGTGGTGGCGAGCAGCGGCTCGTCGTGCTGGCCGGTCGAGGCGACGTCGTTGAAGCCCGGAATGTCTTCCGCGGTGATTACCCAGACGACGCCGGGCGCGCTCTTGACCGCCGAAAGATCGATCGAGACGATGTCCGCATGCGCCCGGTCGGCAAGCCCGAGGCCGCCGTGCAGCGTACCTGAGGGTTCGGGAATATCGTCGATATATTCGGCGGTTCCGGTGACGTGCTTATGTGCTGAATCATGTTTCAGCGAGACATGCATGCGGCCGTTGATGATCGGTTTGGTATCGAACGTGGTCTTGTCCATCACGCTTCCTCCAGCTCGAAACGGCGCAGTTCCGCAGGTGCGCCGGCGGTTTCCAGGAAGAAGCGGGTGAGCAGGTTCTTGGCCGTCAGGCTGCGGTATTCCGCGGTCGCCCGCCAGTCGGTCAGCGGCTGGTAATCCTCCGCGAAAGCGTCGCGCACGGCCGAGACGGCGCCCCAGTTCCACTCCTGGCCGAGAAGCGCATCCTCGACGTGTTTCGCCCGTTTCGGGGTCGCCGCCATGCCGCCGAAGGCGATGCGGATGTTTGCGACCTTGCCGTCAGCATCGAGCGTCAGGTGGAAGGCGCCGCAGAGCGCGGAGATGTCCTCGTCGCGGCGTTTGGAGATCTTGTAGACGGCGAAATGGCTGCCTTCCGCCGGGCGCGGCACGAAGACCTTTTCGACAAACTCGGTGGGCAGGCGGTCCTGCTTGCCGTAGCTCAGGAAATAGTCCTCGAGTGCGATGGTGCGGCGGCCGGAATGGGAGCGCAGCGTCAGCTCGGCGCCGAGCGCGATCAGCGGCGGCGGCGTGTCGCCGATCGGCGAACCGTTGGCGATATTGCCGCCGATCGTGCCCATGTTGCGGACCTGGCAGCCGCCGATCCGATCGATCAGCCGGCCGAGCGAGGGGATCTCGTCCGAGAGGACGTCGAAAGCCTGGGTATAGCTGACGCCGGCGCCGATGGTGATGCCGGTCTCGTCTGATGTGATCGACTGCAGTTCGGTCAGGTGGTTGATGAAGATCACAGGGTTGAGGAGCCGCATCTGCTTGGTGACCCACAGTCCGACATCGGTTGCCCCGGCGACGATCGTCGCCTCGGGTTCGTCGGCGAGGATATCGGCAAAGGCGGCGACGGAAGCCGGCACGATCGAACGGGCGCCATCCCTGATGATGGTGATCGTGTCGTTGCCCGAGTGGATGCCCCAGAGTTTCGCCATGATCTGGATGCGGTCGCGTTCCAGCGGATCGAAGAGCGAGCTCGGCCGGTTGACGGAGATGTGCTCGGCCGCCTTGATGATCGGCTCATAGCCGGTGCAGCGACAGAGATTGCCCTGCAGCGCGCTTTCGATGTCGGCGCGCGTCGGCGTGCCGTTCGAAAGCCACAGGCCATAGAGGGACATGATGAAGCCGGGGGTGCAGAAGCCGCATTGCGAGCCGTGGAAATCGACCATCGCCTGCTGCACGGGATGCAGCGCGCCGTCGCGGCCGGCCAGGTGTTCGACGGTGACCACATGGGTGCCGTGCAAGGAGCCCAGGAACCGAATGCAGGCGTTGACGCTTTCGTAGCGCAGGCCATGTTCCGTGAGCCGCCCGATCAGCACCGTGCAGGCGCCGCAGTCGCCCTCCGCGCAGCCTTCCTTGGTACCTGTCAGCCGCCGCCTCAGGCGAAGATAGTCGAGAAGGGTTTCCGTCGGACCGAAATCTCCAAGGGTTATCTCTTCTCCGTTCACGATGAAGCGGATGGCTTCGCTCATGTCTCTCCTTCGTCCGCCGTTGCCGGCTCTTGTATTCCGTTACTGGTCCATCCAGTTACTCGCCAGTCACTGGGCGGTCCAGCCGCCGTCGATCGAGATATGCGTGCCGGTAATGCTTCTTGCCGCATCGCTGGCGAGATAGATCGCCGCCTGCGCGACCTCGTCGATCGCCACGAATTCCTTGGTCGCCTGCAGCTTCAGCATCACCTCGGTCTTTACCTGAGCCTCGGTAATGCCGCGCTCGCGGGCGGTGTCGGGGATCTGCTTCTCGACCAGCGGCGTCAGCACGTAGCCCGGACATATCGCATTAACGGTAATCCCGAATTCCGCAAGTTCCAAGGCCGCCGTTTTGGTTAGTCCCAAAATACCATGTTTTGCGGCCACATAGGCGGATTTGAACGGTGAGGCGACCAGCGCGTGGGCGGACGCCACGTTGATGATGCGGCCCTTGCCGGCCGCTTTCATCAGGGGAATGGAATGACGCATGGTGTGGAAGGCCGATGTCAGCAGGATGGCGATCAGCTGATCCCATTTTTCCGGCGGAAAGTCCTCGATCTTCGCCACATGCTGGATACCGGCATTGTTCACCAGCACGTCGACCGTGCCGAAATTCTTGACCGCCGTCGCGATCAGGTCCTCGATCTCGTCCGGCCTGGTCATGTCGGCGCCGTGATAAAGCACGCGGCCGGACCCAAGCGCATCGAGTTCCCCGCGGGTCGCTTCGATCGCATCCGCCGGTCCGAAACCGTTGATAATCACATTGGCGCCTTCGGCCGCGAATGCCTTTGCAACACCGAGCCCGATGCCGCTTGTGGAGCCGGTGACGACGACGGTTCTGCTCATGCCCAATCTCCCTGCGATCCAGCCTTCCTGGGCGGCGTTCTTGTGCGCCGCAATGATCACAACAGGTTATGCGCAAATTCCGCCTTCTTGCAATCGGCATCGTCAGGAAGCCTTACCGGTCAAAACGGACGCTGGTCGAAATGGCGAGGAACATTCGAGCAAGTGGCCGGTTGGGCGATATCTCCAACGAAAGGACCACCCAATGTTCATGCGCGTCGACAAGCTGCAGGCGGAACTTCCTGCGCCAAAGCGGGCCGATCCCAATGCGGCCGCTGCCCTCCAGGAGCTCCTGGGCGGCAAATACGGGGAAATGTCCACGCTCGGGAACTATATGTTCCAGAGCTTCAATTTCCGCTCCAAGGAAAAGCTGCGTCCTTTCTACAGTCTGGTGGCCAGCATAACGGCCGAGGAACTCGGCCATGTCGAGCTCGTCAGCAACGGCGTGGCGATGCTCAACAACGGCCCTGACATTCCCGACGGCGATGCCGGCAACGGTGGCGACATTTCCGGAGCGCCTTTCGAGGATATGAAGGACATTCGCCTTGCTGCCGCCTTCCTCTCCGGGGCCGGTGGTGCGATGCCTGTCAACAGCAATGGCGTCTCCTGGAACAACGACTTCATCACCACGACTGGCAATGTCGTGGTCGATCTGCTTCACAATTTCCACCTGGAATGCGGTGCGCGTCTTCACAAGCTGCGTGTCTATGAAACGCTTTCCGACCCGACCGGCCGTGAAGTCTGCGGCTACCTCCTCGTGCGGGGCTCGGTCCACGCGCACGCCTATGCGCTGGCACTGGAAAAGATCACCGGCGTCGACATCAAGAAGTTCCTGCCGACCCCCAACATTCCGCTCGGCAATATCCCGGAATGCCAGAAGTATCTGGACGAGGGGTCGCATCGTCGCCTCTACACGTTCAGCCCGGGAGACTACAAGGAAATGGCGGGCATCTGGGGCAATGGCGAAGTCGCCCTGCCGCTCGACCCACCCGGCGAACTTGAAGTCGTCGACGGCATGCCCGAGGGCGGCAAGATCCATCAGCTCGTCGGAGTGCCCTCCGCCTTCACACCGGACTACGCGCCGGAGGAAATGTTCGAGATCGCCGAGAAGCTTTACAAAAAATCGCGGTGATCTCTGCCTCGGGGGCACGCAGACTGCGTGTCCCCTTCAGGATTTGCCATTTTCGTTGACCCTTTCCGCTCCTTCTGCTCAAACCGTCCGGCGCATTGCATGGACTGGGAGGAGCGGCATGGCGGGTTATGTTCTGGCGATCGATCAAGGGACGACCTCGACACGGGCGATCGTTTTTGATGGTAACATGCGGATTGCCGGGATCGGCCAGAAGGAATTCACCCAGATTTTTCCGAAATCCGGCTGGGTCGAGCATGATCCGGAGGAGATCTGGGAAACCGTTCTGTGGGCCGTCAGGCAGGCGTTGAAGGAAGCCAAGCTCAAGGCCTCCGAGATTGCCGCGATCGGCATCACCAACCAGCGCGAGACGGTCGTCGTCTGGGAACGCGAGAGCGGCAAGCCGATCCACAATGCCATCGTCTGGCAGGACCGCCGCACCGCCAGCTATTGCGAGAAGCTGAAACGGCAGGACCTCGAAAAGCTGTTCACCCGCCGCACCGGCCTTTTGCTCGATCCCTATTTTTCCGGCACCAAGCTTTCCTGGATGCTCGCCAACGTGAAGGGTGCGCGGGCGAGGGCTGCCAAGGGCGAGCTTTGCTTCGGCACGATCGACACCTTCCTGATCTGGCGCCTGACGGGTGGAAATAGCTTCGTCACCGATGCGACCAATGCCTCGCGCACCCTCATCTACAACATCGCCGACAATCGCTGGGACGAGGATCTTCTCGACATCCTGCGCATTCCCGCCGCCATGCTGCCGGAGGTCAAGGATTGCGCCGACGAATTCGGCATCACCGACGAAAGCCTGTTCGGTGCCGCGATCCCGATCCTCGGCGTTGCCGGCGACCAGCAGGCGGCGGTCATCGGCCAGGCATGTTTCGAACCGGGCATGATGAAATCCACTTACGGCACCGGCTGTTTCGCGGTGCTCAATACCGGCGCCGACATGGTTCGCTCCAAGAACCGCCTGCTCACTACCATCGCTTATCGCCTGAACGGCGAGACGACCTATGCCCTGGAGGGCTCGATCTTCATCGCCGGCGCCGCCGTGCAATGGCTGCGCGACGGGCTGGGCATCATCGAAAGAGCTTCCCAAACCGGGGAGTTGGCGGAGCAAGCCGATCCTCAGCAGGAGGTCTACCTGGTGCCCGCTTTCACAGGGCTCGGCGCACCTCACTGGGACGCGGAGGCGCGCGGCGCCATGTTCGGCCTGACGCGTGCGACCGGTCCCGCTGAAATCTCCCGCGCCGCGCTGGAGGCGGTCTGCTACCAGACCCGTGACCTCTACGACGCGATGCAGAAGGACTGGCGCAACGCCAACGGCAACACCGTGCTGCGCGTCGATGGCGGCATGGTCGCCTCCGACTGGACGATGCAGCGGCTCTCCGATCTCCTCGACGCGCCCGTCGACCGGCCGACCATCCTCGAGACGACGGCGCTTGGGGCGGCCTGGCTTGCCGGCTCCAAGGCAGGTGTCTGGCCGGACCAGAAGGCGTTCGCGAAAAGCTGGGCGCGGCAGCGGCGATTCGAGCCGCAGATGGACGAAAAGACCCGCGCTTCCAAGATTCGTGGCTGGAAGGATGCGGTCAGGAGGACGCTGACAAATGCCTAAGTCCTTATTTTCAATTAACCATCTTGTTAAAATTAGACTTAAATCCGCAATGCGTCATTTTCGCACCATGTTCGTTGCCTTATCTTCGCCGGCGACTTAAAGAGGGCGGGCATGTTTCGAATTCAGCAGATTTTGGCTTTCCTTTTGGTGCTTGGCGCCTCTGTGGCGGTCAGCCGTACGGCCGAGGCCGGCTACGCCCATTTCATCTATGATGTGAAGAGCGGCAAGGTTCTGGCGTCGGAGAATGCCGACGAAATCAACCATCCTGCGTCGCTCACCAAGATGATGACGCTCTACATGACCTTCGAAGCGCTGCGCGAGGGCCGCCTCAAATGGGACCAGGACATCCCCATGACGCCGAATGCGGCGTCCAAGATCCCCTCCAAGCTCGGTGTGCCCGCGGGTCGGACGATCACCGTGCGCGAGGCCGTCAACGGCATGATCGTGCGCTCGGCCAATGACGCGGCGGCGACGATGGGCGATTATCTCGGCGGTTCGGAAGACCGTTTCGGGGAGATGATGACCCGGAAGGCCCGCGCGCTCGGCATGAGCCGCACCGTGTTCCGCAACGCGTCTGGCCTGCCGGACGACTCCCAGGTGACCACGGCCCGGGACATGGCGCAGCTGGCGCTTGCGCTCATCCGCGACTTTCCCCGGGAATACCAGCTGTTTTCCGCCAGGAACATGGAGTTCCGCGGCAAGCGTCTGCGCGGCCACAACAACCTCATGTATCGCTATCCCGGCATGGACGGAGTCAAGACAGGCTTTACCAACGCCTCCGGCTACAATATCGCCAGCGCCGTCACCATCGACGGCCGGCGGGTGATCGGCGTCGTCATGGGCGGCAAGACCGCCCGCAAGCGCGACGACCAGATGGCGGCGCTTCTCGACCGGTATGTGCCCGGCAACAATGCGGCATCCGGCGGTCTGGTGGCATTCGAAACCCAGAAACGACCGGCCGAAGACACGATGCCGCTGGCCTTTGCGACGCCTTCGCCGCGCAAGGAGATCACGCTCGGCGTTGCGCCGAAGACCGTGATCGCCAACCTCTATGCAACGCCCCGGGCCACTGTTCCGGACACTGTGCCATCCCCGACCGCACCATCCAGGACCGCGTCGTCTCAGACAATGACGCCCCCTCAACCGGCGGGCGCGGCTTGGCGCATCCAGATCGCCGCTGCCACCAGCCGCGATCAGGCATCCGCGTTGCTCGAAAAGGCAGTGCCGCTGCTCGCCCAGGGGTATGGCCGTCTCACGCCGAGCGTCGAAAGTTATGCCGACGGCGGCAAGCAAATCTACCGCGCCCGTTTCGCCGGTTTTGCGGATGGCGATTCAGCGACGCGGGCCTGCTCGGTCCTGCAGGCCAAGGCGATCAGCTGCTTCGTGGTGCGATAGGCCGATAAAGCCCCGCCGCCGGATCACCGGCGGCGTGCCGGTTTTTTGTGGAAGAGGTCAGCCCTTCACCGGCGCGTTCATCGCCCAGGCGACGCCGAAAGGGTCGCGGACCTGGCCGTAGCGGTCGCCCCAGAACATCACCTGCAGCTCAGTCTCCACCGTCATGCCGGCGTCGACGGCGCGTTTCCACCAGAAATCGATATCGTCGACCGGCAGCATCATGGTGAAGGCCTGCGGCTTTTCGAGGGGATGGCCGTAGTCCGGATAGGGATCGCAGAGCATGACCGAGCTGTCGTTGATATAGAGATGGATGTGCATCGTGCGGCCCTGGTCATCCACCGGATGAAAGGATTCGATCTCGGCGCCGAGGGCCTTCTTGTAATACTCGGCCGCCTTCATCGCGCCGTCGACCTGAAGATAGGCGACCACACCGCCGCGGACGGGTGAAGCTGCCTGATTGTCGTTCGTCTGGGCATTCGTATCCATGATTTTCCCTCCTGTTCGGATCGTTCTCGTCCATGCCGGACGACACTAGGACGAAGGAGGGATGGGGATTCCGACAGGGGGCGGCGAAAAAATCAATCCCGTTCCGCAAATTCCTTCACCAAGCCCTCATAGGCCTCCATGGGCGGAAAATTCTCGTAGGAATGCACGGCCGGAGTGGCCGCCCAGGGCAGCTTTTCGGATGTGTAGGTTTCGATGAAGGGCGCGAACCATTTGGGGTCGTCGAGCATGGTCGGACGGAGGTTGACGAACCAGTCCATGCCGACCGGCCTGGTGAACATCCAGCTCTTGCAGTGCGGGCAGTGATAGTGGTGGGCGTCGCTGCCATGCAGGCCGCCGATCACCGGCTCGCCTTGCGTCACCTCGAAACCTTCAGAGGGGATAGCTGCGGAGAGCGAGAAGGCGCTGGCGCTCATCTTCTGGCAGCCGGTGCAATGGCAGGCCATGGTCAGGATCGGCGGCGCGCTGATCTTCAGCCGCACCTGTCCGCAGCGGCATGACCCTTCCATGGGAAGCGTGGGTTTGGGCATATTGTTGTCACCTCCATCTCCCCATGAATTAGGGCCGCTGCGGTATTTGATCAGGCCGGACGTTTCGGAATGTCGAGACCCCGCTGGACGGCGGGCCGTGCGAGGCCGCGTTCCAGCCATTCCGGCACACGCTTCAGCTTGTCGTATTCGACGAGTTCGCCGGCGCCGTAGAAGCCGATCAGGTTTCGGACCCAGCCGAGCATGGCGATGTCGGCGATCGAATATTCGTCGCCCATAATCCAGTCGCGGTCCTCAAGCCGGGTTTCCAGCACGCGGATGATGCGGTGCGATTCCTTGGCATAGCGGTCGCGCGGGCGCTTGTCCTCGATGTCCTTGCCGGCGAACTTGTGGAAGAAACCGAGCTGGCCGAACATCGGCCCGAGGCCGCCCATCTGGAACATCACCCACTGGATCGTCTCGTAGCGCTTGGCCGGATCGGACGAGATCAGCTTGCCGGTCTTTTCGGCGAGATAGATCAGGATCGCGCCGCTCTCGAACAGCGCCAGCGGCTTGTCGCCGGGGCCATGCGGATCGAGGATCGCCGGGATCTTGCCGTTCGGGTTGAGCGACAGATATTCCGGTCCCCAGGTCTCGTCGGCGCCGATATTGATGAAATGCGGCTCGTAGGGCAGGCCGATTTCTTCGAGCATGATCGACACCTTCACGCCGTTCGGCGTCGGCGTCGAATAGAGCTGCAGCACGTCCGGGTTTTCGGCGGGCCATTTGGACGTGATCGGGAAGGCGGAAAGGTCGGCCATGTAGGGGTTCCTTGGGAGGTGGAGATTTTGTTCCCGCGGAATATAGCCACCGGCGCGCGATGCGCCAGTGGCGATCTCATCGAAGTCAGCGGGCGCTGGCCGGGAAGGTGGGCAGTTTTTTGATGTCGTCGGCGTCGTGCTGGATGATCAGCTTTGCGTTCAGTTGCTTGGCGATCCCGTTCATGCGCTCCATCGAGGCGAGGCTTTCGGCCCGGTCGATGTTGAAGGGCGGCACGCCGTTATTGGCGATCTGCTCTTCGAAATGCACGACGTCGCCGGAGAGCAGCACCGGTCCGCTTTGCGGCAGTTTGACGAGCAGCGCGGTCTCCCCCTTGGTGTGTCCGGGCATGGCCAGCATCATCACCGAACCGTCGCCGAACACGTCGCGGTCGCCCGAGACCGGATCGAGCTTCGCCTTGCCGTCCATCCAGGGCTGGACGAGCGCCGGCATGACGCCGAAGGGCAGGGGATTTTCGTGCAGGCTTTCCCAGTCGCCGGCACCGATCATCAGCGTTGCCTTCGCAAATGTCGAGGCCTGGCCCATATGGTCGAAGTGGTTGTGGCTGATGCCGACGATGCCGATCTGGTCCGGCTTGATGCCGATCTTTGCAAGCTGCGTCGGGATGTCGATGGTGAGCGACGGTGCCAGCGGCTGTGAGAGGTCCGGCGCCTTGCCGATCAATGCCACCGGCAGGCCGGTATCCCAGAGCAGGTAATCGGCGCCGTGGCGGATCACGTAGCAGCTGTCGGTCAGGGTGCGGGTCTGGCCGGCATAGGCGAACGTGTCGGAAAAGCTCGACAGGTCCTTGACCACGACCGAGCCGCAATCGAGCCGCCACAGTTCGAGATCGGTTGCGGCATGGGCAGGGCCTGAAAGGGCGAACAGGGCCGCGCCCGCGGCGACAAGGGACGTGCCCAGGGCGGAAAGAGTGGAAAGGGTGGCTAAGGTCTTCATCAAAAGTCTCCTGCGTTGAAGCCACCGCCTTCTGCCCGCATTCCGTCATCCGCCCGTGCCGGATTTTTGCCGGCTTGAGCCCGAAACGCTCAACAGGCATGTTTTTCGTTTCGCATCCTGCGCTATACTGCGGCCATGAACCTGATCGTCACCCAGCGCTTTCCCGATTTTTCCCGCCGTCTGCTCGACCGCCTGCGCCCGATGGTGGCACGCAAGCTCGAGCCCGGCATGAACGCCTATGCGGAGCAGCTGTTCATCTATTGCTGTTTCGACCGGGAAAAGGTGAAGGCGCTGGAACTGGACTGCCCGATGGTCTGCATCGTTCTCCACGGCCAGAAGGAAGTCTGGCTTGGCGACCGGACGCAGGTCTTTCCGGCTGGGTCGGTGTTCGTCCTGCCCGGCGGAGTGCCGATGGATGTCGTTAACATACCGGACGAAACGAACGGCCTGTATGTGGCGCTGCGGCTCGACGTTCCATCGCTGCCGGAGGGGATTGCGCCGCTTTCGGCAACGGAGCGAATGGAAGGCGGCGAGGCGGGTTCATTCGGCCTGCCGCTCGGCGAAGATCTGGTGGAAGCGCTCTGCCATGCTGCAACAACGATTGCCGACGGCACGATCGGCGAGACGATCAAGCGGCTGCGCATGACCGAGGTTCTGGCCCTGCTGCGGCCGATGCCGGAAGCGCGGATGCTGTTCCGCCAGAGCCTTTCGGAGGAGATCGCCTGGCTGATCGCCACCGCCCCGTCCGAACCGTGGAGCGTCGCCGATGTGGCGGAACAACTCGGGATCGGTGCCTCGACGCTGCGGCGTCGGCTCTCCCTAGAGGGCGCCTCGTTCCGGGCCATCCTGCGCCGGGAGCGGCTGAAGGCGGGGCAGAACGCGATATCCTCGGGCGCTTCCAGCGTCGCTGCGGCAGAGGCCGCGGGCTATGCGTCTCGGTCGCATTTCTCGCGCCGTTTCCGCGAAACGTTCGGCACCAGCCCGACCGGTCGGCCCTGATCCATCAAAAAATTGCTGCGTCCTGTCGGGTGAGCCGCTAATCCTTCGTCATCTATGTGAGAGGGAGACACGCATGCTTTACGCCATCCTTTGCTACGCCCATGAGGAAACTGTCTTCGCCTGGTCCAAGGAAGAGGAGGATGCCGTCATGGCACGGCTCATCGAGGTGCAGACACCCTATGCGCAGGCCGGCAAGCTCGGTCCGGTCGGGCGGCTGATGCCGACGACGGCGGCCACCACCGTGCGAAAAGGCAAAGACGAACCGCTGGTGCTCGACGGGCCGTTTGCGGAAACCAAGGAAGTGCTGCTCGGTTTCTACACGCTAGAGGTAGAGGCACTGGAAGAGGCGGTCAGCTTCGCGAAGAAGCTTTCGGCGGTCAATCCCGGCTCCAGTTCCTATGAAATCCGGCCCTTCTACGTCTTCCATCCCGGCGAGTTCAAACATAGCGAGACCAAGACATGACGGATATTGCCTGGGTCGAACTTGCCCTGACGGCCGCCCGGCCGCAGGCGCTCGGCGCGCTCCTTCGTTACTTCCGCGATCTCGATACCGCGGAAGAGGCCTTTCAGGAGGCGTGCCTGCGCGCCATCAAGACCTGGCCGGACAAGGGGCCGCCGCGCGATCCGACCGCATGGCTGATCTTCGTCGGCCGCAACAGCGGCATCGACGTGGTCCGCAAGCGCTCGAAGAACGATCCATTGCCGGAGGAGGAAGCCTTCTCCGATCTGTCAGATGCCGAAGGCGACATGGCCGAGCGGCTCGACAACTCCCATTACCGCGACGACATCCTGCGGCTGATGTTCATCTGCTGCCATCCGGACCTGCCGGCGACCCAGCAGATCGCGCTGGCGCTCCGGATCGTCTCTGGGCTCAGCGTCGCGCAGATCGCCCGGGCCTTCCTCGTCGGCGACAGCGCCATGGAACAGCGCATCACCCGTGCCAAGGCGCGCGTCGCCAAGGCCGGCGTGCCTTTCGAGACGCCGGGGCCGGCGGAACGGGCAGAACGCCTCGGCATCGTTTCGGCGATGATCTATCTCGTCTTCAACGAGGGTTATTCCGCCGGCATCACCAATCCCGACAGCGCCGCCTTCTGCGACGAGGCGATCCGGCTTGGCCGGCTGCTCTTGCGCATCTTCCCGGCCGAGCCGGAGATCATGGGCCTTTTGGCGCTGATGCTGCTGCAGCATTCGCGTGCCAAAACGCGCATCGACACCAACGGCCAGATCGTGCTTCTCGAGGACCAGGACCGCAGCCGCTGGGACAGCAAGCTGATCAACGAGGCGCTGGCGCTGCTGGACAAGGCGATCCGCCACCGCAAGCCCGGCCCCTACCAGGTCCAGGCGGCGATCTCGGCGCTGCATGCCCGCGCCCCGACGCCGAAGGATACGGACTGGAAGGAGATCACCATGCTCTACGGCCTCCTGGAACGCATCCAGCCGTCGCCGGTGGTAACGCTCAACAAGGCCGTCGCGGTCTCCAAGCTTGAAGGCCCGGAGGCGGCGCTCGACATGATCGCGCCGCTTGCCGAAAAGCTTGACGGCTATTTCTATTTCCACGGGGTCAAGGGCGGGCTGATGATGCAGGCCGGCCGCAGACCCGAAGCCCGCGAGGCCTTCGACCGGGCGATCGCACTTGCCAATTCCGCCGCCGAATGCGCCCATATCCGCCAGCAGATCGACAAGCTCGGCGCGGTCACGCCGCCGGCGGTGTAGACGGGCGAGTCACGCCCCTGCTACCGCCGCGGCGGCCGAAGCGTCATCTCGACCGCGATCGTATCGCCGGCCGTGATGCCGGTCTTTTTCCGCACGGCGTCCTTCAGCGGCAGGAGATAGGTTTCGTCCTTCGGGAATAGCGAGGTGTAAAACGAAACGCCGCCGATCGTGGCATCGACCGGGATCACGCCCCAGCCGTAGCTCAGAAGCTTTGACAGCCGCCTGATTTCTTCGGCATGGTCCAGGGGAAGCGGCGCGAAGAAGAAGGGCGAGGGCCCACGCCAATGGATGATTTCAGCCTCGAATCTGAACTCGGTCACGGTTCCCTCCCGATGCCTGCCATCCCGTTCCCGAGGATATTTGGCCCATGGGCCGAAAAAATTCCATGACACTTGTCGGATATCGTGCTCGCCACACGTCCTAGGTTCAACATCGGATGAGATGTTTTGTAAAACCTCAAGGGAGACGACAATGACCGCCAATACCGCCAAGCACGCCCTGCAGATCGTCCGCGAAATGGACGTTCCGGCCGACAAGCTCTACAAGGCCTGGACCACGCCGGAACGGATGGGCGAGTGGTTCTGCCCGCTGCCGTGGAAAGTGACGGAGGCCCGAATGGACCTGCGGGCCGGCGGATCGAGCTTCATCCTGATGGAAGGGCCGAACGGCGAGAAGATCCCCAATTACGGAATCTACCTGGAAGTCGTACCCAACAGGAAGCTGGTCTTCACCGACGCCTATACCAGCGCCTGGGTGCCGTCGGAAAAGCCGTTCATGACCGCGGTCGTCGAATTCGAAGACCTCGGCAACGGCCGCACGAAATACACGGCAACGGCCTTTCATTGGACGGAGGAAGACAAGCAGGCCCACGAGCAGATGGGTTTCACGGACGGCTGGGGCATCGTCGCCGACCAGCTCGAACAGGTCGCCAAGACCTTCTGAAGCATGAGCCGCCGCCCGGGCCAGGCTTGGGCGGCTTCGCCCGCCTTGAGGCGCTTTCGGGATTGATTCAAAAGGCCGCCGGAAGTCCTTGAAAACGGATTCGAAACGTCGTTTGGCAATTCACCGGGTGCCGGGGCGCCGGGTCACTGAGTTATGGGGTTCGTGTGGCTGAGGGATCAGCGCTTCCGGTATCGTCAGGCTCGAATAGACCCGGTTGCGGCCGTTCATTTTCGCCATGTAGAGAAGCTGGTCGGCGGCGTTGAGCTGGTTTCCGAACGTTTCTCGCTCCTCCATCTCCATGACGCCGATGGAGATGGTCACCGATATGTCCTTGTCCTGCAACGGGATGCTCGTCGCCTGGACGCGGCTGCGTACCTGCTCGCAGAAGGAATGGGCCTGGAAGGCATTGGTATCCTTCATGTAGATTGCGAACTCTTCGCCGCCGAGGCGGGCTGCGAGGTATCGCTTGTCGACGGTCATCTCCCTGAGGGTGCTGGCAAGACGCTTCAGCACCTGGTCGCCGGCCTCGTGGCCGTAGGTGTCGTTGACCGACTTGAAATGGTCGATGTCGAGGATGGCAACCGCGTCGTTTGCCGGTGCAGGCTCCAGGGGCGGGTTCTTCTCGAAGAAAAAGCGGCGGTTTGCGAGACCTGTCAGATGATCTCGTTCCGCCAGGTAACGCAGCCGCTTCAGTTGGGTCAGCGTTTCGACATTGTTGTCGATGCGGCACTGCAGCTCTTCCGGGACGAAGGGACGGTAGATGAAATCGGACGCGCCGGCTTTCAGGAAACTTGCGGAAAGGCCGCGGTCGGACGAAGAGGAAACCCCGATGATACGCAATTCGTCCGAAGGCCGGGTTGCGCGAATGCGCCTCGTCAGCTCGTGTCCGTTCATGTCCGGCATGTTGTAGTCGGTGATGACCAGTTCGATTGATGGGTTGTCGGCAAGCATGTCCAGGGCCTCCTTGCCCGAAAGGGCTTCGAGGACACGGAAGTTCTGCCGCTGCATGATCTCGACCAGACCGGAGCGGGCCCATCTCGCGTCATCGACGACGAGAACGGAAAAGGCGCTGTTGGTCAGGATGCGGTTCACCGTCCTGACGACCGTATCCACCGTCGTGTTGTCGCTCTTGACGATGTAGTCGATGATCTTCCGCTCGGAGTAGCGGATCGTAGCGTCCGCCTCGGAGGTTGCCGTGAAGACGATTGTCGGAACCGCGTATTCGGCAAGCAGGGCAAGGATTTCACCGTTGGGCGCGTCGGGCAGGTTGAGACCGGTCAGCGCCAGGGTGAATTTCTGTCCCGCCAGCAGCGTGCGAGCTTGCTCCAGGCTCGCACAGCAAAAGGTCCTGCCGGCAGTCTCCCGCTCGAGCCGCTGTCGCAGCAGGGCCGAAAGCGCGGCGGAATCCTCGACGATAAGGATGTCGTTCGATGATTGCAGGTTCGGAAAGTCCGAGTGAGGCCGATTTCCGGTGCCGTCATTCATTCGATTGCCTAAACGCTGTTCCTGTTGGCCGGGAAGAATATGCCCGATGGATTACCATTTTCTTAGAATCTAAACCTATGTTTGCGCCCAAAATCTCATAGTCCCGTGCCGGTTGCCAAATCACGGGACCGGCGGCGCCCGCCGCATCCGTACCCATCCATTCCATCGAACGTTCCCTTCGAAAGAATAGCATTTGCGCCGAACGCGCCCGATAACTATCTGACGGGCATCAACGAATGGATTTTTGCAAGATGGAACTCGGGCTTCATACTTTTGGCGATGTCGATGCCGCAGCACTGGACAAGGGTGCGGAAGGCGCAAGGCGGATCAAGGATCTGCTGGAGGAGATCGCGCTTGCCGATCAGGTGGGGCTCGACGTGTTCGGGCTCGGCGAACACCACCGCCCCGACTATGTGGTTTCGTCGCCGTCTACCGTGCTTGCCGCAGCTGCGGCGATCACCAAAAACATCCGGCTGACCAGTGCCGTCTCGGTGCTCTCATCCGACGACCCGGTGCGGGTTTTCCAGCAGTTTTCCACCGTCGATCTCATTTCGAATGGAAGGGCGGAGATCATGGCGGGCCGCGGTTCGTTCATCGAATCCTATCCGCTGTTCGGCTACGACCTCGGCGACTACGACGAGCTGTTTGCCGAAAAGCTCGACCTGCTGCTCGCCATCCGCGACGAGGAGATTGTCACCTGGCAGGGTGAGAAGCGCGCGCCGATCAACGGCCGCGGCGTCTATCCGCGCCCGCTGCAGAAGGAACTGCCGATCTGGATCGCCGTCGGCGGCACACCGCAATCGGTGGCGCGGGCAGGAGCCATGGGTCTGCCGCTCGCGGTCGCCATCATCGGCGGCGAATATCCGCGCTTCGCACCCTTCTTCAACCTCTACCGGGAGGCGGCTCGCCGCGCCGGCCAGGATCCGGCCAAGCTGAAAACCAGCATCAACGTGCACGGCTTCATCGCCGATACGACGCAGGCGGCCGCCGACCAGTTCTACGGCCCGCAGGCGGAGGTGATGAACCGCATCGGCCGCGAACGCGGCTGGGGTCCCACCAACAGGGCGCATTTCGACGAGGCGCGCTCGGCGCTCGGCAATCTCTTCCTCGGCGAACCGGAACTGGTGGCCGAAAAGATCATCGCCGCGCACAAGGTTTTCGGCATGGACCGGTTCCTGCTGCAGATGGCGATCGGTCCGATGCCGCATGACCAGGTGATGCGCGGCATCGAGCGCTACGGCACGAAAGTGGCACCGCTTGTCAGAAAAGAACTGGGGTCGTCAGAAAAGAATTGACGGGCTCGGCCGATGGCGCGAAACCGGCGCCTGATCGAGTTAGGACGCGTAGGACGTTAGGCAGACCATGGTTATCTCCACCGAAGACGAACTGGCCAAGCTGAAGGATATCGGCAGGCTTTGCGCGCGGGCGATGGAGACGATGGCAAAGGCACTGGAGCCGGGCATCACCACCCGGGAGCTCGACGCGATCGGCCGCAAGTTCCTGGAGGACAACGGCGCGCAATCGGCGCCTGAGACCTGCTACCAGTTTCCCGGCGCCACCTGCATCAGCGTCAACGAGGAAGTCGCCCACGGCATTCCAGGCGACCGGGTGATCCAGGCGGGCGACCTCGTCAACATCGACGTGTCTGCGATGAAGGACGGTTTCTTCGGCGATACCGGTGCCTCCTACGCGGTGCCGCCGGTGAAGCGCGAGATCGAAAAACTCTGCCGCGACGGCCGCCGCGCACTGTGGACCGGGCTGCAGCAGGTCAAGGCCGGCAAGCCGCTTTCCGGCATAGGCAATGCGATCGGGACCTTCGCCAAGAAGAACCGCTATACGCTGATCACCAATCTTTCGAGCCACGGCATCGGGCTGACGCTGCATGACGAGCCGAAGGAAATCCCGACCTGGCCGGACCGCCATGAGACGCGTTCGATGGAAGACGGACTGGTCTTCACCGTCGAGCCGTTCCTGTCGCTCGGCGCCAACTGGGCCGAGGACGGCGGCAATGGCGATCCCTGGACGCTTTACAGCGATCCCAAGGCGCCTACCGTGCAATACGAGCACACGATCGTCGCGACCCGCAACGGGCCACTGATCCTGACGCTTGCGGATTGAGCGAATACTTCTGCCGTTACGGAAAAGTGCTGCCGTTACGGCAGATCGGTCAGTTGTGTTTGTTGCCGCCAGACGCGGCATCGACACGACGATGGAAGGCGTCGGTACGCTCGGTCTGAAGGTTTCCAAGCATCTGGCGCGTATGGACGCGTGCCGCGCTCTGCAGCAATTGTGCAAAAGCGGCGTAACCGACAGCGTCGGCCTGGCGAAGCTGGGTGATCAATGGATCGACGAGTACTTCGGATAGGGTCAGGTCATGTTCCATGCGCATGCCTCCGCGCCCCGATGGCGATGGGTCGGAGCTTGGCTCGCTTTCATGTCAGCAGCAAGACAGTTTCGGTCTTGCGCTGCACCAAATCGTCGCGGCACATGCACGATCGCTTGTATACCGATCCATCATTCCGGTGCATCGCTGCAATGAAAATTCCTCATTTGCCGCGGCTGGGCGCGGCTGCGATAACCGTGCCATGCTTCAGATCAATACGAGTTATTCGCACCGCCCCCTGCTGATCGGCTTTGCCGGCTCGATCGCCATGGCGGCGGCGATGGGTTTCGGGCGCT
Source organism: Neorhizobium vignae (assembly GCF_000732195.1). Taxonomy (GTDB): domain Bacteria; phylum Pseudomonadota; class Alphaproteobacteria; order Rhizobiales; family Rhizobiaceae; genus Neorhizobium; species Neorhizobium vignae. The sequence goes on along the minus strand of NZ_JNNU01000002.1, from coordinate 219,179 downwards.
TCTTCTACACGCCGATCCTGCCCGGGATGATGACGGGCATCCCGCTTTCGGCAGCGTACGCGGGTTATATCGCCGCGGGTAATTTCGCCGGTTACCTCGCCGGCGCCATCCTGTCGGCCTATGGCTGGGCGGCCGGGCGCGAGCGCAAGGTGGCGCTCGGCGGGCTTCTGGCGACCGCGATCCTGCTCGCTGCCATGACGGTGACCGATTCCGTCGTCGCCTTCATCGTCATCCGGTTTCTGGCAGGGCTTGCGAGCGCGCTTGCGATGATCTTCACCTCGTCGATCGTGCTGCCCTATGCTGTCGGCCGCGACAATGTGAACGTCCTGCATTTCGGCGGTGTCGGGCTCGGCATCGCACTGTCTTCGGCGCTGGTCTTCGTCGTCAACGCGATGGCCGGCGATGGCGCACATGGATGGCGGATGAACTGGCTTGCCGGTGCGGGGATCGTGCTCGTCGTGCTCGCCGCAGTCGCCTGGATCCTGCCGAAACAGGCGATCGGCACGGGTTCGACGGTCGAACCGCCGCTCGAATGGCGCAGGCCACTCGTGCTGCTTACCGCCTCCTACGGCCTGTTCGGCTTCGGCTACGTGATCACCGCGACCTTCCTCGTCACCATCGCCCGGATCGGCAATGCCGGTCCGATCGTCGAATTCCTCGCCTGGTTCCTGACCGGTTCGGCTGCCGCCGTCTCGCTGATCCTGTGGCGGCCGGTGGTCAATCGCCTGGGGCTCGCCAAGGCCTATACCGCGGCGCTCGGGCTGCAGATGGTTGGGGTGCTCGGTTCTGTCATGCTGCCGCCGACCGCCGGGGCGCTCGTCGGAGGCCTGCTGCTCGGCGTCACCTTCATGGTGATCACCGCCTATGGGCTGCAGATCGGCCGGAAACTCTCGCCGGAAAGCCCGCGCCGCGCGCTCGCCTCCGCCACCGCCGCCTTCGGCACCGGCCAGATCATCGGTCCGCTTGTGGCCGGCTGGATCGCTGAAGCAAGCGGCGGCAGTTTTGTCGCCCCGACGCTGATTGCGGCGGCGGCACTTGTCGTGTGCGTTCTCCTCGCACTCCCGGTTGCGCGCAGCGCTTCCTAATAATCCCGCGGTTACAATTGTGTAACAAAGCGGCGCGGCCATTGCCGCTCCCTTGGAACTGCCTTAGTTTCCGGCTCAACAGTCGTTTCCGACATCCAGCCGACTCGAACTCAGGAAAGCCAAAGCTCCGTGTTCCATTCCTTCTTTCCCCGGCCCAAAGTGTTTTTCATCTCGGCCTTTCTGTGGGCCGTCCTAGCCATAGGACTCTGGTATGGGGGCGGAAATGCAATCGGTCCAGCCCTTGGTTTTGCTCCGCGTGATGCCAATGCCGAAGTGGACGTCTCGCTTTTCTGGTCGGGGCCGTTTCTTTGGTTCTACTTGTATTATATCCTGGCCACTGCGATTTTTGCTGCCTTCTGGTTCTGGTATGCTCCTCACCGCTGGCAATATTGGTCGGTGCTGGGAAGCGCACTGATCGTATTCGTTACGTATTTTTCCGTACAGGTCAGTGTTGCGTTCAATGCTTGGTACGGTCCTTACTACGATCTTGTTCAGCAGGCGCTTGCGAAGACTGCTCCGGTTACCGCAGGCCAGCTTTATACCGGCCTGCTGGGCATCACGGGTATTGCTTTCGTGTCCATCACCGTGAGCGTGTTGAACCTGTTCTTCGTCAGTCACTACATCTTTCGCTGGCGTACCGCGATGAACGAATTCTACATGGCGAACTGGTCCAGGCTGCGCCACATCGAAGGGGCGTCACAGCGCGTGCAAGAAGACACGATGCGTTTTTCTTTGACTGTCGAAGGACTGGGCGTAGGTTTTGTCAGGGCGATCATGACGCTGATCGCCTTCATGCCGGTGCTGTTTTCCTTCTCGAATACGATTACCGAACTGCCGGTTATTGGCGAAATCCCCCACGCTCTGGTCTGGGCGGCGATCGTGTGGTCGTTGTTCGGTACTCTTTTCCTGGCGCTGGTCGGAATCAAGCTGCCTGGTCTTGAGTTCCGCAACCAGCGCGTCGAGGCCGCCTACCGCAAGGAACTGGTCTACGGTGAAGACCATGAGGATCGCGCCCAGCCGGCAACCGTGGCGGAGCTTTTCGCTAACGTCCAGAAAAACTATTTCCGCCTTTATTTTCACTATCTCTATTTCAATATCGCCCGCTTCTTCTATCTCCGCGCGGACGACCTCTACAGCCTTATGGTATTGATTCCGTCGATCGCGGCCGGGAAAGTTACGTTGGGGATTTTCACCCAGGTCGGCAATGTTTTCGATCAGGTGCGCACGTCGTTCCAATATCTCATCAATTCCTGGACGACGATCGTCGAGCTGATGTCGATCTACAAACGCCTCAAGGCATTCGAAGCGGTGATCTACGATGAGCCGCTGCCGATCATCGACCAGCATTACCTGGAGCGGGAAGCCGAGGGCGGCGAGATCGCAGCCGACCGGCCGTAGTGGTCGCCATTGAACTCAGCAGTTTTGGCCACGCAGGACGTTCGTCCGGCGCGGTTTGGTTTGGGAATGGGGCAGGCGGGGTATTTCGGCGTATTGGATATCAGGCTTTCCGCCTGCCCCGACTGTTTGCTGCAGCTTTCCGGGAGTTGTCAGTTCCCGTTCCACCACGTTCGACAGCCATCACCGGAAACCGGGGTCCGAAAACCCTTGGAGGAGGATGCCGGTTCGCGAACCCGGTTTCCATCCGATGACGGGGTGATTATGGGATGGGTTCGGCGAGGCGGGGATGGACGGGGAAGTGGATCTGGGTAAGGCATTGATGCGGTTGGGCGGGTTTTTCGCGGGTGGGTGAAATCGTCCCCGGCAAAGACCCCTCCCGGCCTGCCGGCCACCCTCCCCACAAGGGGGAGGGAGACCCGCGGCGATGTCGGCGCCAAATAACGCATGTCACCGCACGCCATCTTCCGCACGATCATCGTGGTGATCGTTTCGGTGAATGATAGGGGTCTCGTTTTTGGAGCGGCGAGCGCGCCGCATATATCCCTCCCCATTGTGGGGAGGGTGGACGGCAGGCCGGGAGGGGGCTTTGCGTCAAACTCTCAGGCCGATCGAACTTTAAAGCCCCGACGCCATCCGCGGTTTTTCCCGTTCGCGGATCAGCCTGATCGCCTCCGAATAACTCACGCAGGCGACGTCCTCGCGTGCACAGACCTCCGTCACCAGCCGCTCCATTGCCCGCCAATAGGCGCCGCCGTTCATTTCGACGAAATGCAGGCCGATCTGGAGGGGGATGCGGTCGCCGTCATATTCCTTGTCGAAGGCGGCCCTGAAGGCGGAATAGGCGCGGTCCTCGAATTCGGCGGAGCTGCTCGGATTGTCGATGCCGCCGGAATGGCGGATGAAGAGGTTGTAGTCCATGGCGATGATCGGCCGATTGGACGGGCCCTCGGGAATGAGCGGCAGGCCGAAGCGGATGAGGCCGCCCTTTTCTTCCGGCATCATCGGCCCCTTGGTGACGAGGCTGGCGTCATAGCGGATGCCGGCCCGTCTTTCGGCTTCGACCAGGCCGGGGCTGGTGGAGAAATAGGGAGCGCGGAAGCCGGTGATCCCGGTCGCGACGAAATTCCTCCAGCCTGGAGGTTCCTCCGATCTGGCGCCTGCTGTCTTCCAGGCATCGGTCAGCACGTCGTGGAAGGTGCTGAACTCGGCGCTCCAATCGGCTGCCGTCCAGTCCTTGCCGTCGAAATGGCCGCAGGTATGGCTGGAAATATCGTGGCCTTCGAGATGCGCCTGCCAGACGTGGCCCAGCCTTTCTCGGGCCTCGGCAGCCGTCTGGGCAAAGCCGATATTCGATTTGCCGGGCTTCTCGTTCGGCCCCTGATAACTTTTGGCATTGGCGCGCTCGATCACCAGTGTGCAGGAGAGGAAATAGGTGAAATGGGCATTGGTGCGCGCGGCGAGATCGCGGCTGCGCTGCCAGAGATGATTGGCGCCGGCGCCGTCGAAGGAGACCATCACCAGCTGTTTCGGCTTGTCCGCGGCATTGGTTGTGAGGGGCGCGGCGAGAAGACAGAGGGCGAGGGGAAGGGCAAGCGAACGCATCGGGTACCTGAATCATGGCGAAGGGCAGCCGGCTTTGTGGCCGCTGAATAAGGCAAAGCTTTGAGCGGTTTGATTTAAGTGCGGATTCCTGCCGAAAGGCCGCCAACGGGCGCCCCCGGGCGGGTCTTTTTCGATTTGCGCTTGCCGCCTTTGCAAAACCGGCGCCCACTTTTGCGCGACAGGCGTTAAGGGGGGCCTTACATCTCCGGGAAAATAGGCTAGAAGGCGCTTTTCCGCATGATGGGCCGGTTGGGCCGGAGACTTTGATGGCGCAGGACGACGACAGTTTTATTCGCGAAGTGAACGAGGAACTTCGCTCCGATCAGTTCAGGGGTGCATGGCAGCGTTACGGCAGGGTCGTGATCGGTATCGCCGTGCTGATCGTCGTCGGAACTGCCGGCTATCGCGGTTACGAATACTGGGATACGCATAATTCCTCGCAGTCCGGCGACCGTTTCCTGGCGGCCCTGAAGCTTGCCTCGGACAACAAGAACGACGAGGCGCTCGCCGCCTTCGCGGCGCTTGAAAAGGACGGCACCGGCGCCTATCCGGTACTCGCCAAGTTGCGCGCCGGTTCGGTGCAGCAGTCCAAGGGCGATACATCAGGCGCGATCGCCACCTTCTCGGCGGTCGGCAAGGACGCCAAGGCGCCGCAGGCGATGCGCGACCTCGCCCGGATGCGCGCCGCCTGGCTGCTGATCGACAACGGCACCTACGAACAGGTGGCCGCTGAAGTGCAAACCATGGCGGTGCCCGCCAATCCGCTTGCCAATTCCGCCCGCGAGGCGCTTGGTCTTGCCGCCTACAAGGCCGGCAAGATCGCGCAGGCCAAGGAATGGTTCCAGCAGATCGCCAATGACGCCTCTGCGCCGCGCAATGTTGCCAACCGTGCGCAGATCATGCTCGACAACATCGCCTCCTCCGGCAAGGCGCCCTGACGGATTTCGCTCAGGGCTTTAAGGATAAGAGAATGAGCTTCACCGTCGCCATCGTCGGACGCCCGAATGTCGGCAAGTCCACGCTTTTCAATCGCCTGGTTGGAAAGAAGCTGGCGCTTGTCGACGACACGCCGGGCGTCACTCGCGACCGCCGGCCGGGCGACGCGAAGCTCATCGACCTGAAATTCACGATCATCGACACCGCCGGCCTCGAAGAGGCAGGCCCCGAGACGCTCGAAGGCCGGATGCGCGCCCAGACCGAGGCCGCGGTCGATGACGCCGACCTGACGCTGTTCGTGGTCGATGCAAAATTTGGCCTGACGCCGCTCGACAAGACGTTCGGCGAACTGCTGCGCCGCAGCGGTAAGCCGGTCGTGCTGGTCGCCAACAAGTCGGAAGCGCGCGGTTCCGACGCCGGTTTCTACGATGCCTATACGCTGGGTCTCGGCGAACCGGTGCCGATCTCGGCCGAACACGGGCAGGGGATGATCGACCTGCGCGACGCGATCGTCGAGGCGCTGGGTGAAGAACGGGCGTTTCCGGAAGAGGTCGATGAGGCGGAGACCGATATCGACGTTCGCGATTCCGATTTTGCGGACGAGGACGAGAGCGAGCCGGAATATGACGAGACCAAGCCTCTGCGCGTCGCCATCATCGGCCGCCCGAATGCCGGCAAGTCGACGCTGATCAACCGTTTCCTCGGCGAAGATCGGCTGCTGACCGGACCGGAAGCGGGCATCACCCGCGACAGTATCTCGGTCGAATGGGAATGGCGCGGCCGCACCATCAAGATGTTCGACACCGCCGGCATGCGCAAGAAGGCGCGGGTCCAGGAGAAGCTCGAGAAGCTCTCGGTTGCCGATGCGCTGCGCTCGATCCGGTTCGCAGAGACCGTGGTGATCGTTTTTGACGCCACCATTCCCTTTGAAAAGCAGGACCTGCAGCTTGTCGACCTGGTGCTGCGCGAAGGCCGGGCCGCCGTGCTCGCCTTCAACAAGTGGGATCTCGTCGAGGACACGCAGGCGGTGCTCGCCGATCTGCGCGAAAAGACGGAGCGGCTGCTGCCGCAGGCGCGGGGCCTGCGCGCCGTGCCGATTTCCGGCCAGACGGGCTACGGGCTCGACAAGCTGATGCAGAGCATCATCGATACCGACAAGGTGTGGAACAAGCGCATCTCGACGGCCAGGCTCAACCGCTGGCTCGACGGCGTGCAGACCCAGCATCCGCCACCGGCCGTCTCCGGCCGCCGCCTGAAGCTCAAGTACATGACCCAGGTGAAGGCCCGCCCGCCGGCCTTCATGGTGTCCTGCACCAGGCCCGACGCGTTGCCGGAAAGCTATATCCGCTACCTGATCAACGGGTTGCGCGCCGATTTCGATATTCCGGGCGTGCCTATCCGCATGCATTTCAAGGCGGGTGAGAACCCCTTCGAAGGGCGCAAGAAGAAGCGGTAGGCTTTTGCGGCCCTCGTTTGGCTGCTTGCCCGGTGCTGCCCCTCATCCGGCTGCCGCCACCTTCTCCCCGCTTGCGGGGCGAAGGGATATGCCGCGCCGTTTTCGCCCCTCTCATCGCTGTAAATGGCGGCTCGCTCTGGGCGCTCTTCCGGGGAATAGGGAGCCGTGCGTCTTGTGTCCTTCTCCCCGTCGGAACGGGGAGAAGGTGGCTGCAGCCGGATGAGGTGGCAGAGCCTGGCTCCGACACTACACCGCCGAAGGCCGAATTCCGCCTCGCGGTGCCGCCAGCTTCGGGCGCCCTTGCGCGATCATCACATTGTTCAGGAACTGCTTCGACGCGGCTTCCCAGGTGAATTTGCGGGCAAGCGCCTGGGCGTTTTCGCGCGAGCAGTCGAGCGCGGCAAGGCAGGCCGCGCGAAGATCTTCGTGGAGCGCGCCGGCACCGGAACCTTCCTCGATGATGTCGATCGGGCCGGTGACGGGGTAGGCAGCGACCGGCACGCCGCTGGCCAGCGCCTCGAGGATGGTGTTGCCGAACGTGTCGGTTTTCGAGGGGAAGACGAAGACGTCAGCCTGGGCATAGGCGCGGGCGAGGTCCTCGCCGGTCTTCATGCCGGTGAAGAGCACGTTCGGATAACGCTTCTGCAGGTCGGCGCGGGCCGGGCCGTCGCCGACCACGACCTTGGAGCCGGGCAGGTCGAGATCGAGGAAGGCGGGCAGGTTCTTTTCCACCGCGACGCGGCCGACGGTCATGAAGATCGGGCGCGGCAGGTCGAAGGGCCGCTCGTCGAGATCCATCGGGTGGAACATGGTCTGGTCGATGCCGCGGCTCCAGCGCAAGAGGTTCTTGAGACCGAGCTTCGAAAGCTCGCGCTCAAGGCTGGCGGTCGCCACCATGCAGCCATTGCCGGCATTGTGGAACCAGCGCACGAAGCCGTGCAGCCAGCGGACCGGGATGGGGAAGCGCGCCGACACGTATTCCGGAAAACGGGTGTGGTAGCTGGTCGAGAAGGGGATGTTGTTCTTGAGGCACCAGCGGCGGGCAAGCAACCCGAGCGGGCCTTCGGTTGCGATATGCACGGCGGTCGGCATCGACGCCTGGATGGCGCTGGCGATCTGCCAGTAGGTGGCGACCGAGAGACGGATTTCCGGATAGGTGGGGCAGGGAACGCTGGTGAAATCCTGCGGCGTCACCATCGTCACATCGACGCCCATCTGGGCAAGTTCCCGATTGGTATTCTCGATCGAACGGACGACACCGTTCACCTGAGGGTACCAGGCATCCGTCACGATGGTTATTCTTGTCATGGAAGGCCGAACCCGGTTGCCGATCCGTCCACGACTCGCGCGTGACGGAGCGTTGTCGGCCCTCTATCGGAAAAGTTTGTTACAGGCTGATGAAGGGGGCAACCAAGACACGGAGAGGCGACACCGAGGAACTGGGCGGTTCAACAATAGGAATGCCAAGTACCGCCAAAGTTCCGAATATTCCCGCCGCTAATACACTGAAGCCCCAAGCCGCTGACCAGATCAGCACCAGCGTTTGCGGAAAAATTGTGGAGGCGCTACGGCCTCGGTCTATATCCTTCTTTTCGCCAAACGGGCGCGGCAGGCTGATCGCTTTGAATTTGGCCTCGTCTCGTTGATACCTCTCACGCAGATATTCGATTTGCTCAAGCGCAGCATCGACCCCTCTCAGGACGCGGAGAGAGAAATACACGCCAAGGGCAGCCAAACATCCCAGCAGAAAGCAACCGGCGATCATCCAAGTCGTTAGATAGGCGAGTCTCGTATCGACGAGCTTCATCATTATGTTGACGACCACGGCCGAGGCCGAGAAGATACCAGCACTAAAAAATATTGCCCATCCAAGACGTTGGTTGATAAGGTTATTTTCGCGGTCCATATTTCGCCAGATCGCGTCATATATTCGATACGAGTCAGTCTGTTCCGTAGCAACAGCAGGCGGTATGATCGGCTTTTCACACATAGTTGCTACTTTCCGGTGGGACCTAGTTACAACCTTCGCATTCATGCAATCATGAATTGATTTTTCTGGCTACGTCTCCTTTTTGATGATCTCTCAAGGCTTCCGCTTATCGATTGAACTGCCGCGCGTTCAATGGGATTATCGATCCGATCAGGAGGACTGCCCATGATTTCGTCGACCGTCGAGCTTCGCAACGTGGCCGGAACCGAGGCGGCCCTGGGCTGGGCCGGGAGCCATACGATCGTCGTCGATCGGGCGGAGGGGAAGGCTGGCGGGCGCAATCTCGGGTTCAATGGCGGGCAGCTTTTGGCGCTGGCGATCGGCGGGTGCTTCTGCAACGACCTCCGATACGCGGCGCACGAGATGAATATCGACATCGAGGATATCGCGGTCAGCGTCACGCTGGAGCTCGACGGCACGCCGCTGATCGCCGTCGGTGCGGAGCTCGACGTTATCTGCACCTCGGGCGATGGTGCCGACACCAGGGCGCTGATCGAGCGGGCCAGAAGCGTCTGCACCGTCGCCAATTCGGTGATGCGCGGGTTTCCGGTGTCGTTCCGGGTTGCCGGCTGACCTCCGAGCGAGGGCAGCCGGCGCCGGGGGCGGTTAATCGGCGGCGATGGTGAAGTCCTGATCGAATGTCGAGGTCTGGTCACCGCTCATGTCGTGGATCGTATAGGTCAAGGTGTATTTGCCAGCCGGCGCGCCGGTCAGCGTCAGGGTGAAATCCATGGAGAATTCCATGTTGGCGTTGTGGCTCTGAAGCACATTGGTGGAGAAGGCCTTCTTGTCGAGCATGACGTCGCCGTTGGCCGCCTTGATCTTCAGGTCCGATACGAAGTTGAGTTCGTACATGTCGTGGGGAAGTTCTTTCCATCCGTAGCCGATCGGCTCGACATAGGTGATGACCTTTTCACCCTGCTTGAAAATGCTGGACTGCTTTTCCTGATAGATGCCGTAGCCGGTGGAGGGCGCAGTGACGAAGGTCACCAGGCGCTCCGTCAAGCCGAGCTTTCCCCATGCCTCATAAGTTCTTTCTTCGGCCTTGGTCAGGGCATCGATGGGGGCTGAGTGTGCAGCCTGGGATAGGGAGAGGGACAGGACGGTCAGGACGGCAAGAGCGATACGCATTTCATTTCCTCGTTGGGAGCAATCGTAAGCCGCCCTAACTCTTTCAGATAATGACTGAAAATTGATGTATGACGCGCCACCCAAAAATCAGCCGACAACGGGGGTCGATTTCGGCGCCCTTGACCGGCGTGTCCGGATACGTCCGGTGGCGTTTTACCCCGGCAGCAGCGCCGGGCTGATCAGGGCGCCGTGGTGGCCGATCACGACGGACGCGACCGAGGCGCCGTAGGCGGCGGCCTGCGCCGGCGGGGTGCCGCGGACCAGGCGCGACAGGAAGGCGCCGTTGAAGCTGTCGCCCGCGCTGGTCGTGTCGACGAGCTGCTCTGCCCTGACGGAGGGGACATGGACGACGGCGGCGCCGGCGAAGCTCAGCGTCGCGCCCTCCGCGCCGTTCTTGACCACGATGTTTTCGACGCCGAGCGCGTGGTAGCGGGCGATGGTGTCTGCGACGGTCGCATCGCCGAAATGGGTGGTCTCGTCGTCGAAGCTCGGCAGGACGAGGGAGGCGGCCCGTGCGCCGGCTTCGATCGTCTTCAGCATGTAGTCTTTACTCGGCCAGAGGCGGGGGCGGATGTTGGGGTCAAAGGCGACTGTCTTGCCGGAGGCCTTGGCGCGGCGCAGTTCCGACAGCAGCGTCTCGACCGCTTCGGGGCTAAGGATGCCCAGCGTGATGCCGGAGAAATAGAGGATGTCGGCGGCTTCGATCGCGGCGCGCAGATGGTCCGCGTCGTCGGCGAGTTTCCTGGCGGCGGCCGTGTCGCGCCAGTAGCTGAAGGTGCGTTCGCCGTTCTTCAGCGTGATCAGGTAGAGGCCGGGCGTCTTGCCCTCGATGCGGCGGATGAAGCTCGTGCCGATGCCGGCATCCCGCATCATCGACAGCATTTCGGTTGACAGGGGATCGTCGCCGACAGCGGTGAAATAATCCACCGACCATTCGGCCGGCAGGCAGGCGCGCGCATACCAGGCGGTGTTGAAGGTATCTCCGGCAAAGCCCTTGCGCAGCAGGCCTTCGCCCGCCTGCGACAGCTCCACCATGCACTCGCCGATCGAAAGAAGCCGTCCGCCCAATTGCATCCCTCCCGCATTTTTTAACTCGCATAGGCCGAAGTTTCAGCCGTGGCAAGAGAGTGGTTTCGGAACGTCGCAGAGCCCTGCTTATGCGTTGTCTTTTGAACGGGGGGCACTAGGTTGGGCTGGAACATTTAAGAAAGGAGAGTCGGACGATGGCGACACAGGCAGTGAAGGCAGTCGATGCAAACTGGTGGCGCGGCGCGGTGATCTACCAGATCTATCCGCGCTCCTTTCAGGACTCGACCGGCGACGGGATCGGCGACATCAAGGGCATTACCGCGCGCCTGCCGCATGTCGCCTCGCTCGGCGTCGATGCGATCTGGCTCTCGCCCTTCTTCACCTCGCCGATGGCCGACATGGGCTACGACGTCTCCGACTACTGCAATGTCGATCCGATGTTCGGTACGCTCACCGACTTCGACGAGATGATGGCCGAGGCGGAGCGCCTGGGGTTGAAGGTGATCATCGACCAGGTGATTTCCCACACGTCCGACCGGCATCCGTGGTTCGTCGAAAGCCGTTCCAGCCGCACCAATCCCAAGGCCGACTGGTATGTCTGGGCGGACCCGAAGCCGGACGGCACGGCGCCGACCAACTGGCTGTCGATCTTCGGCGGGCCGGGCTGGGAATGGGACGGGGTGCGCAAGCAATATTACATGCACAACTTCCTGATCGCCCAGCCGGACCTCAATTTCCACAATCCCGAGGTCCAGGCCGCCATGCTGGACACGGTGCGCTTCTGGCTGGACCGCGGCGTGCACGGGTTCCGCCTCGATACCGTCAACTACTATTTCCACGACAAGCAACTGCGCAACAACCCGCCGATGGTCTACGACACCGACGGCGCGGGCATGGAGACGGACACCAATCCCTATTCCATGCAGAACCACCTCTACGACAAGACGCAGCCAGAAAATATCGACTTCCTGAAGCGGCTGAGAGCGTTGCTCGACAGCTACGAAGGTCGTGCGACCGTCGGCGAAGTCGGCGACGGCCCGCGTTCACTTTCGACGCTGGCGCTCTACACGACCGGCAATGACAAGCTGCACATGTGCTACACCTTCGATTTCTTAGGTCCTGCCTTCGACGCGGCCTATATCCGCAAGGTGATGACCACGGTTGCCGATACCGTCAGCAATGGCTGGGTCTGCTGGGCGTTTTCCAATCATGATGTCGTTCGCCACGTGACCCGCTTCGCCGAGTCTCCGGCCGAGCAGGACCGGGTCGCAAAACTGTCGATCACGCTGCTTTCGGTCCTGCGTGGCTCGATTTGCCTCTATCAGGGCGAGGAACTGGGGCTGACCGAGGCGGAACTCACCTTCGAGGATCTGCGCGACCCCTACGGCATCCGCTTCTGGCCGGCCTTCAAGGGCCGCGACGGATGCCGCACGCCGATGGCCTGGGAAGCGGGCGAGCCGCATGCGGGCTTTACCACCGGTTCGAAGACCTGGCTGCCGGTGCCGGCCGACCATGCGCGCCGTGCCGTCGATGCGCAGGAGGCGCTCCCGGATTCGGTGCTGCACCACTACCGGGCGGCACTCGCCTTCCGCAAGGCGCATCCGCCGCTCATCGACGGCGACATGACCTTCCTCGATACCAACCAGGACCTGCTCGCCTTCGTGCGCGAGAAGGGCGGCGAGAAATTGCTGTTCATCTTCAACCTGACCCGGGGAACACAGGATTTCACCCTGCCGAAACGGCTCGGCGAAATTCTGCCGGTTAACCTGCCGGGCTTCGTGTCGCGGCTCGAAAAGGGCGTGGTGAAGCTCGATGCCCTCGACGTGTTCTGCGCCCGGGTGTGAAAGTTCTTCAAGCTGGCGGCATGTTCTCGAATTTCGGCAGGGCCGGATCGAGATGATCCCAGGCGTGGCCGGCGGCGTGCCAGGTCACGAATTGCGGCTTATACAGGCTCGGATCGTCGAGGCTGCCGGCGCGGATGACGAAGTAGTCCGGCATAGCCGGGAACGTCATATAGACCGGCGAACCGCAGGTGGGGCAGAAGGCCCGCCTCTTGACGGTTCCGCCGTCGCCGGTCGCCTCCCAATGGGTCGCATTGCCCTCGACCTTGACGGCCGCGCTTGGGAAGGTGAGGTGGGAGGCGTGGCCTGTGCCGCTTTCGCGCTGGCACTGGCGGCACTGGCAATCGACCATGACCGCCGGTTCGGCGGAGATTTCATAACGAAGCGCGCCGCAGGCGCATCCGCCCGTAAAAAGGGTGCTCATGTCGTATCTCCATGGGTATGGCGCCATCGCGGACCTTTGACTGAAACCTCCGCCCCGGCTCTCTGGGGCCTCCCTGAACCATGGGGCGGAGGCGACAACGTGCTTCAGGCCGGGATGCGGCGGTCGTATTCTTCCTTGAGGCGGCTCCAGCCTTCCCAGAACGGTTCAGGCTTGGCGCCGGTCGCCCGGGCGACCAGGATGTCGAGATGCATGTGCCAGCCGGCGCCGACCATGACCATGTTGCGGCGATCGGAGATCCGCCGATGCGTGACGGTGAGCAGGATTTCGCTGCCGGCCGGTTGAAGTTCAAAGCTGACTTCGCCGCGCGGCGGCCACGAGAAGACGAGGCGATGCGGAGGCTCGAACGCGATCACCTCGCTCTGCATGCTGTGTTCCGCGGGAAAGCCTTCCGGTCTGCCTTCGGCCGAGCCGGCCAGTTCGTCGTTTCGCCAGGTGAGTTCGAAGGAACTGCCCGCCTGTGCCGGCATGATGCCCGATGCGAGCCACTGGCGGCGAAGATCGCTGTCGGTGAGGTAGGCCCAGATTCTCTCGATGGGACCCGGCAGGCGGCGCTGGATGGTGAAGGCGAAAGGTTCGGCTACAGCGCCGTATTTGTTCAATGATGTCATGTCGTTCATTGGTCTTCTCCCGTTTCAGTTTCAGATTTCTGGGACGCAGGGAATTTCAACGGATTCTTCTGGGTCTGGTCCCGGGCGTTCTTTTGGGCGTCCTCCTCCCTGAGAAGGCGTTCCAGGATATCGAGCCTGTCGGTCCAGAAGCGCTCATAGAAGGTCAGCCACTCATGGGCGGTCGCGAGCGGGCCGGGTTCGAGGCGGCAGAGATGGGTGCGGCCTTGAATTTCGCGGCGGATCAGCCCGGCGCTTTCCAGCACCTTGATGTGTTTCGAGGCCGCCGCGAGCGACATCTCGTGCGGCTCGGCCAGCTGGCTGACCGTGCGCTCGCCCTGTGCAAGCTCGCGGAGCATGCGGCGGCGCGTGCCGTCGCTGAGGGCGTGGAAGACCGTATCGATCGGATGTGTCTGTAATTCAACCATGTGGTTGAATATGCGCCCATGCCCTTTTATTGTCAACCGATCGGTTGAATATTTTCTGGAAGAGAGATTTGGGCGGTTCAGGCCTCGGCGTAACGGGAGGGTTCGCTTCTGAGCCGGGTGATATCCTGGATCGGCGGGGCGCCGAACAGGCGGCGATATTCGCGACTGAACTGCGAAGGGCTGTCATAGCCGACCTGATGGGCGGCAGTGGCGGCGTCCATGGCATTGCCGAGGATGAGGCGGCGGGCTTCCTGCAGGCGCAGCTGTTTCTGGTATTGCAGCGGGCTCATCGCCGTCACCTCGCGAAAATGCTGGTGCAGCGAGGACGTACTCATGCGCGCTTCGACCGCTACCTGCTCGATCGAGAAGGGGGCGGAAAAGTTCTGGCGGATCCAGGAAATCGCCCGGTTGACCTGATACAGCCGGTTTTCGGGCGCCAGAATCTGGCGGATCATCTCGGCCTGATCGCCGCGCAGCAGGCGGAACATCAGTTCGCGCTCGATCAGCGGCGCGAGATAGGCGATCTCCTCGGGCTTATCGAGAAGCTGGGCGAGGCGGAGTGCGGCGTCCAGGAATTCCGGTGTGGTGTAACTGAGACCGATGCATTTTTTGCGCATGGTTGGGACACCTGGCGCAGCCGGCATGTCCACCAGCATCTCGCTCAGCAGCTTCAGGTCGAGATCGAGGCGCAGGCAGAGATACGGCTCCTCCGCCGTCGCCTCCATGACCTGGCCTGTAACGGGCATGTCGACCGAGACGACCAGATACTGGCCGGGGCTGTAGCGAAAGATTTCGTCGGCCAGCATGACCTGTTTCGCCCCTTGCGCGATGATGCACACCGCCGGCTGATGGATGACGTGCAGCGGCTCGGTCGGCTTCGAGATGCGGATCATCGACAGGCGCGGGATCGCCGTATCGAACACGCCGTCGCCATCGGTGTTTTGTGCAATCAGCCGAGCAAGTTGATCGAGCTTTTCCATCTTCGGGCCTCGTTCGAAGGTACGGATGCCGTAAAATACAGGATGTCTGCGGTCTGGTGTGGGCATCATATGGTGGCGCCGTTGGCCATTTCAACTGAACTTCGGAGGATTGTGCAATCATGCCGGAGGACTGAGCTACCGCTCGCCCGCTGTTTTCCACCATATTCGGCTGGTCCGATCGAACCAGCCCGGACTCAAATGGAGATGGTGATGAGCAACTTTCAGCGCTTACTTGAAAGCCCCTTCCATTGGGCCGCCGATTTTGCCGGCGGCTTCCTCAAACGCTCCCGCGGCACGCAAAGACGCCGCCGCGAACGGATGCTCAGGAGGGAATATCTCAATGGCTGAAAGGCTTTTTCGCGCCCCTTCAGGTTTCCGGGCTCCGCTCGCGTTTGCTGCCTTTGCCGCGGCTTTCGCCTTCATCGCGACGTTTACGGCGCTTGCACACGACATCGAGGAAGAGGAGAAAACCATGGCTGAACATCCCTATGCGGGCATGTGGGTAAACGAAGACAATCACATCCGCCACGAGCTTTTGCCGAACGGCCGCTACGTGGAAGCGCGCGGCACCCGCGAAAAGGCCTATGAGGGTCGCTACTGGGTGGCCGGCGACCATATCGACTACAAGGACGACACGGGGTTCACCGCGGATGGGGATTTTCGCGACGGGGTGCTCTATCATGCGGGGATGGTGCTGAGGCGGCGGTGAGGGGCGGCGCCCGCTCAACGCGACCTTGTCTTCCCCGCACGGAATTCGGTCAAGGCATCCTCTGCGAGACGGTGGAATTTGCTTTCCGCATCGCCTTTCTCGATCTGCTCTAGCTTGCCCATGGACGATCCTAACGGGATTTATGCGGCAGGACGTTTCACCGTCCTGTCGCCGCGCCCTTCCAGAGGGCCGGCGATGGAGATGTCTTCGTCGAAATCATCCCAGTGGATGCCACTGCGATAGTCGGCTCCAACCAGATCTTTGCATTGGCGCCGCCGCTTCGGACATGGATATGCACAGGCTCACGCGGGTCGCCTTCGTTGGAGTAGAAAAAGAACTTCAGCTTTCCCGAGCGGAAGACAAATGGCATCAAAGCCTCCGTTTTTTGACTTTTATCTTCCCTCTTTGGAGCCCGAATGGTTGTCGCTAACGAATGGCTTTGATGCTTCACCCGATCAGCGCGAACCTGTCCACATCCACCATGCCCTTGTCCGAGATTTTCAGGTGGGGGATGACCGGCAACGGCAGGAAGGCGACCTGGAGGAAGGGTTCCTGAAGCGTCGTGCCGAGCGCGTAGGCGGCATGGCGGAGGTGGTGGAGGGTGTCGCGGACCGTTTCATACGGCTCAAGGCTCATCAGGCCGGCGACGGGCAGGGCGATTTCGCCGGTGACCTTTCCATCTTCCACCACCACGAAGCCGCCGTGGATTTCGCCCAGACGGTTGGCGGCGAGCGCCATGTCGTCCTCGCTGACGCCGACGACGCAGATATTGTGGCTGTCATGGCCGACGGTCGAGGCGATCGCGCCCTTCTTCAATCCGAACCCCTGGACGAAACCATTGGCATGGTTGCCGTTCTTGCCGTGCCGCTCGATGACGGCGACCTTGATGATGTCGCGGGACAGATCGAGACCGGTCTGGTTGCCGATTGCGGGCAGGCGGTAGCGGCGGTGTTCGGTGATGATCTTTCCGGGCATTACGCCGATGACGGGCGTCTCGCCCTCGCTCACCGGCACGCCGAAATGCATGGCCTGGACGGGACGCGCCTTGACGCTGTCGAGGCCGACCGGGGCGACGGGTTTGCGGGTGGCGAAGAGCTCGTCGGTCACCTTGCGGCCGGCGGAGAACACCATCTCGGCCTTGCAGTTTTCAAGGCTGTCGATGACGGCGAGATCGGCCCGCCAGCCGGGGGCGACGAGGCCGCGGTCGCGCAGGGCGAAAGCGCGGGCGGCGGAAATCGAGGCGGCGCGGTAGACGGCGAGTGGTTCGACCCCGTGGGCGATGGCGGTGCGGATCATGTAGTCGAGATGGCCCTGTTCGGCGATGTCGAGCGGGTTGCGGTCATCGGTGCAGAGCGCGAGATAGGGTGACAGCCGCTCGGTGAGGAGTGGCATCAGGGCGTGCAGGTCCTTGGAGACCGAGCCTTCGCGCACCAGGATGTGCATGCCCTTGCGGATTTTTTCGAGCGCCTCCTCGGCGGTCGTGCATTCGTGCTCGGTGCGGATGCCGGCTGCGAGGTAGCCGTTCAGATCGAGCCCACGCAGCAGCGGCGCGTGGCCGTCGATATGGTCGCCGTAGAAGGCGTCGAGCTTGGCGAGGCAGATCGGATCCTTGTAAATGACGCCCGGGAAATTCATGAATTCGGCCAGGCCGATGACCTTGGGGTGGTCGCGGAAGGGGAGCAGCTTTTCGATCGGCAGATCGGCGCCGGACGTCTCCAGATGGGTGGCGGGCACGCAGGAGGAGAGCTGGACACGGATGTCCATGATCGTTTCGAGCGAAGAATCCAGGAAAAATTGTATGCCCTCGGTGCCGAGCACGTTGGCGATCTCGTGCGGATCGCAGATCGCGGTGGTGACGCCGTAGGGCAGGACGCAGCGGTCGAACTCGTGCGGGGTGACGAGCGATGATTCGATGTGGAGATGCGTGTCGATGAAGCCCGGCACGACGATCCTGCCGGAAATGTCGATCTCGGTCTTGCCGGTGTAGTCGCCGCAGGTGCCGACGATACGGTCTGCGCAGATGGCGATGTCGGAGGCGACGAGTTCGCCGGTCACGAGGTCGAAGAAGCGTCCGCCCTTCAGCACGATATCGGCGGGTTCGCGGCCGGTGCCCTGGTCGATGAGGGTTTCGAGACGGGTGGTCATGGCAGGCTCCTCGCGCTGAATCGGTCGCCTAACCTAGCCGTTCCATGAGGAAACGGGGAGAGGCGACCGATGCAAGCGGGATGTCATGCGATATCCGCGCGAACATTGCCACCGCAGAGGATGGTGGCGACGGTTCGGCCTTTGAGGTTCGCGCCGTTTTCCAGAAGACCTGCAATGCCGGCGGCGCCGGCTTCCTCGACGACGAGGCCGTAATGGATGCGGCAGAAATCCCGCGCCTGGCGGATTGCCGCCTCGCTGGCTTCCCAGACGTCATCGGCTGTCGTCCTCATGCAGTCCAGCGCGTAAGGAACGCACTCCCGAACTGCGATGCCATCGGCTGCGGTCGCTGCGGTTTGCGTGGAGATGAGCCGGCCGGTCTCCCAGGATTGCTTCATGGCGGGTGCATTGGTGGCAACCACGCCGATGACCTTGCAGTTCGGTGCCCGGGCGCGGATCCAGGCGCCGATCCCGGTCAGAAGCGCGCCATTGCCGAGCGGCACGAGAATGGCGTCGAGGTCGACGGCTTGCCGGGAGAGGCGCTCGGTGATCTCCAGTGCGATCGTGCCTGCACCTTCGGCGATGGCCCGCAATGCGCCGTCTTCGACAAACGGGCAGCCATTCGCTTCGGCATAGGCACGCGCGGCGGCCTTGGCAGTGTCGAAATCGCTGCCTTCCAGCCGCACGTCGGCGCCGAGCCGGCGCATGGCTTCGATCTTGCCGGGATTGGCGGTGGTGGCGGAAAAGATCACCACCCTGCGGCCCCGCGCCCTGCCGGCATAGGCGAGCCCCTGACCGAAATTGCCGGCGGAGGCAGAGACGACGGGGTGATCGCCGGCCGGTTCGTTCCGCATCCACCAGTCGGTGCCGCGTCCCTTGAAGGAGCGGATCGGATTGAGCGTTTCCACTTTCGCCAGCAGGCGAAGGCCGAGAGCCGTGTTGGCCGTCTGCTGCTCGATCAACGGGCTGTTGGTGAAGACGGGATCGATGCTTTTCGAAGCAGCGAGAATACCGTCGGCGGAAGGGTGTGGCTGGTTCTGTGTCATGGCGTTAAGATGCCAACGAAAAGCCGGCAGAATTCCTGAATTCATGCTCATGATCAGGAATATTTCCCGGAATTTGTTGACAGGCGGGAAATCCTCTCAATGGCATTGACGAAAGCCGATCGTGAAATCCTCAAGCTCATGCAGCAGGATGCGACCATCACCCTGAACGAGCTTGCCGAGCGTGTGGGCCTCTCGCCGTCCTCGGCACAGCGGCGGCTGCAGAAGCTGCGCGAGGACAAGGTGATCCTGCGGGACGTTTCGATCGTCGATCCGAAAAAGGTCGGCACCGCCGTTTCCATGCTGGTCGAGGTGGAGCTGGAGCGCGACCGGCCGGAGCTCATGCCGCCTTTCCTGCGCTGGCTGGCGGATACGCCGGAGGTGCAGGAGGCCTGGGGTACGTCCGGCCGGGGCGATTTCACGCTGGTGATCCTCGTCCAGTCCGTCGAGCATTTCGACGTGCTGGCGGACCGGATGATGGAGATGAACCCGAATATCCGCAAATTTACCACGAGCGTCGTGCTAAAGACTTTGAAGCGGACGCTGGCGGTGCATATCGAGTGAGGGAGCAACGTTAAGTCTGCAAACCGATATCGATTGCCTGGCTTTGATCTGTCGGAATAAGGTGACGCCATGAGTGCCAAAGACCTGTCCGGCCCGATTATCGTTTTCGATGCGCAATGCATTCTCTGCTCGACCAACGCCCAGTTCGTGCTGCGTCACGACCGGGCGCGGCGGCTCCGTCTCACCTCGATGCAGAACGAAGCGGGAGCTGCGCTCTATCGCCGCTTCGGCATCGATCCCGCCAATCCGGAAACGCTGATCTTGGTGGAGGGTGACGAGGCGCTGCGCGACAGTGATGCGGTGCTGGCGATCTATGCCGGGCTTGGCTGGCCCTGGAAGGTGCTTTCCATTTTGGGGCTGGTACCGCCTTTCCTGCGCAATCCGCTCTATCTCTGGATTGCCCGCAACCGCTACCGGATTTTTGGTCAGCGCGAGACCTGCTGGGTTCCGCCGGCGGATTATGCAGATCGCGTGTTGTGAAAACGGTCATCGTTCTTGGCGGATATGGCGGTTTCGGCGCGCGACTTTCGCTGCGGCTCGCTGCTGATGGTTGGATGGTGATGGTGGCTGGCCGGAATGGCGAGGCCGCCAAGCGATTTGCAGAGGATTTGCCGAATGCGACGCCAATTGTGGCGGATAGGAACCGAGATCTGACGCCGATCCTTGAGGAACATCGCCCGTTTCTGCTCATCGATGCAGCCGGGCCGTTTCAGGGCAGCGGCTATCAGGTGGCGCAGGCGTGTATCGCCTGTGGGGTCCATTACATCGATCTGGCCGATGCGCGGGATTTCGTCAGCGGTATTTCGGGGCTGGATGAGACGGCGCGTGCTCGCGGGGTCGTGGCGATGGCCGGCGCCTCCAGCGTGCCTGCCATGTCCGGTGCCGTTATTGATGAACTGGCACAAGACATGGAGGACGTGTGCTCCGTCGAAATGTCGATCAGCGCTTCGAACCGTGCGACGGCAGGTTCGTCCGTCGCGGCGGCGATCCTCAGCTATGTGGGCAAGCCCGTGCGGCTCTGGCACGGCCGGCGCTGGCAGCAAGAGACCGGCTGGCACCGGTTGAAGCGCGTACACTACCGCATACGCGGCAAGGTGCCCATTTCGCGGCTGGTCGCGCTGTCGGATGTGCCGGATCATGATCTCGTGCCGGCAAGGGTACCGGGCCGACCTGCAACCATCTTCCGTGCCGGGCCGGAGTTTTCGTTTCAACTGTTGACGCTCTGGCTTCTGAGTTGGCCGGTAAAATGGGGCTGGTTCGCGTCGCTCAGGCCGCTTGCCCGCTGGCTGCTGCCGCTGCAGAAGCTCAGCACACAGTTCGGGACGGATCGCTCCGCGATGGCGATCGAGCTCAAGGGCTCACTTGGCGGTGCGTTCGAAAGCCGGCGCTGGACGTTGATCGCCGAAGATGGCTGCGGGCCGGAAATCCCGACGATAGCGGCGCAATTGATCGCGAATGCGATAGCGCAGGGGACGGTAGCTGCCGGTGCCCGACCGGCTGCGGGAGAGCTGTCATTGGCAGCGTTCACCCCGCAATTCGACCGGCTTGCGATCTTCCGGGAGATCGAGAGTAGCCCCTATCTGCCGCTCTATCTGCGGGTAATGGGCGAGGCTTTCCATATGATGCCGGGGCCGGTGCGGGAAATGCATAACGTTTTCGGCGATGTGGGAGCGGCCGGCACCGCCACGGTGGAGCGCGGGCGGTCATTTCCGGCGCGACTTGTCGCGGCAATCATGGGTTTTCCGCCGGAAGGCGAGCATCCGCTACATGTCGCTTTCTCGGAAAACGATGGCGTCGAACGCTGGACGCGCGATTTCGGCGGGCATGTTTTCAGCAGCGAACTCAGCCAGCGCGGGCGCTATGTCTGCGAGCGTTTCGGGCCGATGCGATTTTATTTCGATCTGCCTTCGGACGCTTCCGGGCTGACGATGGTGATGCGTAGGTGGTCGGTCTTCTCAGTGCCGATGCCGATGGTTCTTGCGCCGAAAAGCGAGGCACGGGAATGGGCGGAGGGTGTTGATTTCTGCTTCGACGTGCCGATCATGCTGCCGCTGATTGGCAAGGCTGTTCATTATCGGGGCCGGCTTCGACGCTTATAGGCGCGTTCACCAAAACAAACGGGCGCCCGAAGGCGCCCGCTGATCGTGCGATTTGAAGGATGTCACTCGGCGGAGACGATCTTGCCGTCTTCCCATTTGAACAGGGAGAAGCTCTGCGAGGTGAGGTCGCCCGTCTCGCCATAGGTGAGCTTGCCGATGGCGGTGGCGATCGGTTCGCCGGACCTGATGGCCGCGGCCACCGCTTCCGTATCCTCGGCGCTCTTTGCCTTTTCGATGCCGGCCTTGATGACTTCCACGGCGGCATAGGCGTTCAGGGTGAAGGCTTCTGCGGGGATCTTGCGGGCGGCGAGCGCTTCGGCGGCAGCCTTGGAATCCGGGCTCTTGGTGGCATCGGAAGCGTTGGTGAAGACGGTGCCTCCCGCCGCCTTGGTGCCGATGTTCCAGAACTCGCTGTTCGACAGGCCGTCACCGCCGACGATCGTCGCCTTGACGCCGAGATCGGCGAGCTGGCGGGCGAGCAGGCCGCCTTCCGGATGGTAACCGCCGAAATAGATCACGTCGACATTCTGCGACTTCAGGCGGGTCGTCAGCGCGCTGAAATCCTTGTCCCCCGGGGTGACGGCGTCATCGAGCACTTCCTTGACGCCGCCGTCATTCAGCGCCGTCTTGAAGGCGTCGGCGAGGCCTTTGCCATAGGCGCCCTTGTCGTTGATGATCGCGACCTTCTTGTCCTTGAAGGTCTTGAGCACGTAATTGGCGGCGACTACGGCCTGCTGGTCGTCGCGGCCGCAGGTGCGGAACACGTTGGTGAGGCCGCGCGTGGTGAGAGCCGGGGTGGTGGCGGTCGGGGTGACCATCAGCACGCCGTTTTCGGCAAGCGCATCGGAAGCCGGCATGGCGACGCCCGACGTCACGGGGCCGACCACGAAGCGGATGCCTTCGCCGACCAGCTGGTTGGCGGCCGAAACGCCCTGCTTGGGCTCCGCCGCGTCGTCGGCGGTCTTGAGGACGACCTTTTCGCCGAGAATGCCGCCCTTCTTGTTGATTTCGGCAATCGCGGTCTCGGCGCCGTTCTTCACCTGGTCGCCATAGGCCGCGACGGGGCCGGTGAGCGGGGCGATCAGACCGATGACGATGTCGGCATGGGCAAGCGGCGCGAAAACGAGCGAGGCGAGGGCAGTTGCCCCCAGTAGCGTCTTGAGGTTCATCTTGGTCTCCTTGGGTGGGGGCTTTGAGCCCCGCGGTGAACGCCGCATCCCCTGCCTTCCGTCTTCGATGTCGCGCCGGGCGCGGTCGTGCCAAGGACGAAGAGACGATGCGGTCGATACCGTGCCGAGCCATGTTTGGCTTCCGGCGACCGGCCGCCAATTCTGTATGAATTCCGCCGGGATTGCGCAAGAAGATAACAAAACGGGTTCGATTTTTGTGATTTTCACGAAAAATTGGCGAGAAAATGCAGAGACTGGCCGGATCTCGCGATTTTCTGCGAAGCTTCAGTCCTTACGTTCCAAAGCGCCGAGGAAGGTCCGGACCTGGTGGTTGAAGGCCTGGAATTCCTTGGGCGTCATGCCGGACCGTTCGATCAGCGTGTCGCCGAGGCACTTGCTCCTGGCGATCAGTGCGCGGCCGGCATCGGTCAGCCAGACGTGGACCTGGCGCTCGTCGGTCTTGCTGCGACGACGCTCGAGGAGGCCGGCCTGTTCGAGCCGCTTTACCGGCGGAGTGATCGTGCTCGACTCCAGCGCCAGCCGGTCGGCGATCGTGCCGATCGTCGAGCCGTCCTGTTCACCCAGCACGCTCAAGACCAGGTATTGCGGATAGGTGATACCCATATCGTCGAGCAGCGGCTTATAGGCGCGGTTGATGGCGATATTGGCGGTGTAGAGCGAAAAGCAGAGCTGATCGTCAAGCAGCGGAAGGGGGGAGGCGGACATGCTGGCTCCGGGGCTGTTCCAGGTTCGTGGGAATGTAGATAGCATAAATTTGTTATCGCGATAAATATTTTTGTAGACAGGATTAAAAAGTGGCGCTATTCAGATGTTTATCGCGATAACAAATATCGAGGTATGAAAATCGCGATAATTCGAAGGGTGTGGTTCAACGGAACGACACGCAACGGTATTATGAATGTCTGGTGCGGCCCTCCGCCCGGTTGCGGTCGCGCCCGACATTCATGTCTCAGTCATTCGAAAATCAGTTTCAAAAGGACAAGAGGACCATGACCAGCAATTTCATCACCACCCAGGACGGCACGCAGATCTTCTACAAGGACTGGGGTTCGAAGGATGCCCAGCCGATCGTTTTCCATCACGGCTGGCCGCTTTCGGCCGACGACTGGGATGGCCAGATGCTGTTCTTCCTGCACCAGGGTTTTCGCGTCATTGCCCATGACCGCCGCGGCCACGGCCGTTCGAGCCAGACCGAAACCGGCAACGAAATGAACACCTATGCTGCCGACGTCGCGGAACTCGCAGCCCATCTCGACCTGAAAAACGCCATCCATGTCGGCCATTCGACCGGCGGTGGCGAAGTTGCCCGCTACGTTGCCCAGTATGGCGGCGGCGGCCGGGTGGCCAAGGCCGTGCTGATGGGCGCCGTGCCGCCGATCATGCTGAAGACGGAGAACAATCCGGGCGGCCTGCCAATCGAAGTCTTCGACGGTTTTCGCGCTGCACTTGCGACCAACCGCGCCCAGTTCTTCCGCGACGTGCCGGCCGGCCCGTTCTACGGTTTCAATCGCCCCGGCGCGACCGTTTCCGAAGGCGTGATCCAGAACTGGTGGCGGCAGGGCATGATGGGCGGCACCAAGGCCCATTACGATTGCATCAAGGCGTTTTCGGAAACCGATTTCACCGAAGACCTGAAGGCGATCGATGTGCCGGTTCTCGTGATGCATGGCGACGACGACCAGATCGTGCCGATCGCCGACTCGGCCCTGCTTGCGGTCAAGCTGCTCAAGAAGGGCACGCTGAAGGTCTATGAAGGTTTGCCGCACGGCATGGCGACGACCCATGCGGATGTGATCAACGCGGATCTGCTGGCGTTCTTCAAGGGCTGAGGCTCTGGTCGATATTGCCATCCGCTGGGTTCCGGCGGGTGGCGGTGTGGCAACCTCTCACTCCTCATTTCTGGGACAAGCACAGGAATGAGGAAGACAAAAAAGGCGGCCGTTGAGGCCGCCTTTTCCGTGCTGAGGCAAAGCCGTCAGATATTGCTCGTCAAAATCTCGCGCAATTTCCCGAAGATCTCGTCGATATGGTGCTTTTCGACGATCAGCGGCGGGGACATGGCGATGGTGTCGCCGGTGGTACGGATCAGGAGGCCGTTTTCGTAGGCCTTCAGGAAGGCCGTGAAGGCGCGCTTGGTGGGTTCGCCGGCGATCGGGTCGAGTTCGATGGCGCCGATCAGGCCGAGGTTTCTGATGTCGATGACATTAGGCAGGTCTTTGAGCGAATGCAGGCCTTCCTCCCAATAGGGGGCGATGTCGCGGGCGCGGTCGAACAGGCCTTCTTCCTTGTAGGTTTCCAGCGTCGCCAGGCCGGCAGCCGAGGCGATCGGGTTGCCGGAATAGGTATAGCCGTGCATGAACTCGATCATGTGCTCCGGACCGGTCATGAAGGCGTCGTGGATCTCGGAGGTGACGAAGACGGCGCCCATCGGGATCACGCCGTTGGTGAGGCCCTTGGCGGTGGTGATGATGTCCGGCTTGACGTCGAAATACTGGGCCGCGAACGGGGCGCCCAGGCGGCCGAAACCGGTGATGACTTCGTCGAAGATCAACAGGATGCCGTGCTTGGTGCAGATCTCGCGCAGCTTCTGCAGATAGCCCTTCGGCGGGATGAGCACGCCGGTGGAACCGGCGACCGGCTCGACGATGACGGCAGCGACGGTCGAGGCGTCATGCAGGGTGACGATGCGCTCAAGCTCGGTGGCAAGATCGCCGCCATGCTCCGGCTCGCCCTTGGTGAAGGCGTTCTTGCCCGGCAGGTGGGTGTGCGGCAGGTGG
This sequence comes from Neorhizobium vignae, assembly GCF_000732195.1. Taxonomy (GTDB): domain Bacteria; phylum Pseudomonadota; class Alphaproteobacteria; order Rhizobiales; family Rhizobiaceae; genus Neorhizobium; species Neorhizobium vignae. The sequence goes on along the minus strand of NZ_JNNU01000002.1, from coordinate 193,729 downwards.
TCGACGCCGGTCAAAAGCGTGCCGAACATCTTGCGGTTGGAGACGATGCCGCCGACCGAGATGCCGCCGAAATTGACGCCGTGATAACCGCGCTCGCGGCCGATCAGGCGGAAGCGCGAGCCGTTGCCCTTCACGCGGTGGTAGGCGAGCGCCACCTTCAGCGCGGTCTCGACCGATTCCGAGCCGGAATTGGTGTAGAGGACGTGGTTCATCCCCTCGGGGGCGATATCGACGAGGCGGTTGGCGAGTTCGAACGCTTTCGGATGGCCCAGCTGGAAAGCCGGCGCATAATCCAGTTCGCCAGCCTGTTCGCGGATTGCCTCGGTAATCTTCGGACGGCAGTGGCCGGCATTGACGCACCAGAGGCCCGCGGTGGCATCGAGCACCTGGCGGCCGTCATGGGTCGTGTAATGCATATCCTTGGCGGCGACGAAAAGGCGGGGTTCCTGCTTGAACTGGCGGTTTGCCGTAAACGGCATCCAGAACGCCCGCAGGTCGTTGGGCGTAGTATTCAGGCGGTTGGACATGACATTCTCCATGGCCATTCGGTTTCTTCGGGTGGCCATTTCCCGGTCGGCGTCATTGCACCAAGTTTTGACTGCATGGTCAAATTATCAGCGGGATTGGGGGCGTCAACCGCCTTCGGAGCGAGGGCCGTCTCGAATCTCCGCGTCCGGGCAAAAACGGTCCGGACCAGTCTTGAGGTCAGGGCGCTTGTGCGGCAGCCGGCGGCCCAGGCCTTCGGAATTCCAACAAAGGCTCAAGATTTCAACGCGGTTTCCACCGGCGTGAAATTTGATTGCCTCTCTCTGGTCTTTTGGCGAAAGCTGCCAATATCGCCTTAAACTTCAATTCCGAGACTTCTCATTGGCTGATCCCGATCCCAACGAAGACATGCATATCGAGCGACTGGAAGCGCTCGACGCCTACAATATCATGGACACCGAGCCGGAGCCTGAGTTCGACGATATCGTGCTCGTCGCCTCCACGCTCTGCAGCACGCCCGTGGCGCTCGTCAGCCTCGTCGAGAGGGACCGGCAGTGGTTCAAGGCGCGTGTCGGGTTCGAGGCATGCGATACGCCGATAGAGCAGTCTGTCTGCGCCCATGCGCTTGGCAGTTCCGAGGTGCTGGTCATCCCCGACCTGCAGCTCGACCAGCGCACCCGCACCAATACGCTGGTCACCGGCGAACCGCATATCCGCTTCTATGCCGGCGCGCCGCTGATCACGCCGGATGGGGTGGTGATCGGCACTCTCTGCGTCATCGATGTCCAGCCGCGGCCGCAGGGGCTCGACGAGGGGCAGAAGGCGGCGCTGCAGGCGCTCGCCCGGCAGGTCGTCGCGCTTCTCGAAATGCGGCGCATCTCGCAGCGCAAGGACGACCTGTTCCGGCGCCAGAAGACCATTAGCGCCAATATCCGCTCCAGCGTCAATGCCAGCCTGGCGGCCCAGGAGGCGGGAAGGATCGGCACGTTCGAAATCGATATCGCCACCTCGATGATGCGGGTCTCGCGGGAGTTCTGCCGGATCTTCCACGTGCCCATCGCCGAGACCTATCCGGCGCGGGTCTTCGAGGACATGGTGCTGCCGCAGGACAAGGGCCTGCAGTCCGACGATGCGTCTCGGCAGCAGGGGGATGCGCCGCTCGACGTCGAATATCGCATTCGCGTGCCGGGATACGGCGTGCGCTGGATCGCGCGCAATGCCAGCTTCCGCCATGACGAGGCGGGGCGGCCGGTCAAGATGATGGGCACGGTCAGGGACGTGACCGCTGCCAAACGGGAGGCCGCCCGGGTGCAGGCCCTGCTCGATGTCGGCGACAGGCTGCGCGACCTCAGCGACATGGAATCGATGGCGATCGCTGCCGGAGACCTGATGGCCAAGGCGCTCGATGCGACGCGGGCCGGTTTCGGCATCGTCAACGCAGCGGACGAGACGGTGTCGGTGCCGCCCGAATGGTGCGCGCCCGGCATCAAGAGCATTGCCGGGCTGCACCACTTCCGGGACTACGGGTCGTTCGTCGACGACCTGAAGCGCGGCGAGGCCGTGGTCATCGCCGATGTCGCCACCGACCCACGTACCCGCGACCATGCGCCAGCGCTTCTTGCGCTTGGCATCCGCGTGCTCGTCAACGTGCCGATCTTCGACCTCGGGCGCTTCAGGCTCGTCGCCTTCATCCATCACGACCAGCCTTATCCCTGGGTCGAGGAGGAAATTTCCTTCGTCCGCAGCTTCGGCAATCGCATCCAGATCGCAATGTCGCGGGTTCAGGCCGAGCTGGAGCAGCAGATGCTCAACAGGGAAATGAGCCATCGCCTGAAGAATACGCTATCGATGGTGCAGGCGATCGCCACCCAGACGCTCAGGCCGGTGGCGGAGCGGGGTCTCGTGGAGGCCTTCGAAAAGCGCCTGCATGCGCTCAGCACCGCCCACGACATCCTGTTCGAGCAGAACTGGACCAGCGCCTCGGTCTACGCAGTCGTCGACCGGACGATGAACGGGATCGGCGTGCGTGACCGGATCGACGCACAGGGTCCGAACGTGCGGTTCGGGCCGAAAGGCTCGCTTTCGCTTTCCCTGCTCCTGCACGAGCTGACGACAAATGCGGTGAAATACGGGGCGCTCTCCAACGATACAGGGCGGGTGGCGATAGATTGGCGCATCGAAGGCACCGGAGACGGCGCGATCTTTCACCTTTCCTGGCGGGAGACCGGCGGCCCGCTCCCGCGCGAGCCGGAGCGCAAGGGTTTCGGTTCCAAGCTCATTCGGATGGGGTTGATCGGAACCGGCGGTGTCCTCGTTAGTTATGATCATCCGGGGTTCAGCGCTGAGATGACAGCTGTGCTCCTTCAGCTAGCACAGGCAAACTGACCGGATGGGACAATCCGCACCGCCAAAAAGACAGGTAGTCCTCGTGGTCGAGGACGAACCCCTTTTGCGCATGATGGCAATGGACCTCGTGGAAGACGCGGGGTTCGAGGCGGTGGAGGCGGCTGATGCCGACGAGGCGGTGACGATCCTTGAAACCCGCACCGATATCCGCATCGTCTTTACCGATATCGACATGCCGGGCAGCATGAACGGCATGAAGCTGGCGGCTGCCGTGCGCGACCGCTGGCCGCCGATCGAGATCATCATCGTGTCAGGGCAGGTCCGGCTGGACGAGGGCGATCTGCCCGAGCGCAGCGTGTTCTTTTCCAAACCCTACGATTGGCAGAAAGTGACCGCCACGCTGCATCAGATGGCCAGGCACTGACACATGAAAATGCCTGGACCTTGCGCTTGCAGGCTCGATAACCGGCCGTGTCGGCCGGGCATGGAAACGCCCCAGTCCCCGACCGTCATGGCGGGGGCTGGGGCAGAGCAGCGTGACGTCATGTCAGCGCTGTCATTCTCACGCGGCTGCTGATTTCTTCTGCACCGGCGCGCAGTAGATTTCTTCCAAGGTCTCGAGGACCTTGATCACCGATTCCGACGAGCTGGAGTAATAGATGGTCTGCGCATCGCGGCGAGTCTTCACCAGCTTCTGGGCCCGCAGCTTGGAAAGGTGCTGGGACAGTGCCGATTGGCTGAGGCCCACCTGCGACGCAAGCGCGCCTACGGCGACTTCGCCCTTCACCAGGCAGCACAGGATCATCAACCGTTTCGGGTTGGCCATGGCGGACAGCAGGCCTGCGGCTGCGTTGGAATGCTCAGAAAGTGCCATCGTATCCATATGTCTTAAATTCCCATCGTATTCCAAAGCGGTCCCCCCGCTCCAAAATTCGGCCCATCGTCCTATGGGTGAAAATTATCAAGGAGCAAAAGGGATTGTATATCCCTAAATTTCAGGTAACCAGTTATCGTATGTTAGCGATATCAAAAACATAATCAAGAACGGCATGGGGAGACTCCGCAAGGAAGTCAAATTCGTGCCTGAGTTGAAAATCTCCCGCGATAAGGTCGATTCCCGCCCGGTCAACCCCTCCGAAGCGCCAGTTTTTCCCGTTTTCCGTGCCGAGACGAGCGGCAATTTTTTTCGCTTGCTCCGACATATTTTTTAACTTTTGTTGCAGGTCCAACCATTCCGCTGTCGTCCCCGGTTCGGGAATCACCAGGTCCGATCCGGTCAGCATGTATGCACGGCCGAATCCTCCGTTCAAGGACGCTGCCTGCGGAGTGATTCGGAAAAACCGGAAATCATCGAAATCTGCATACAATGCAGCCTTAGGATGGCGATCCAGAAAACGCTGGCGCACGCGCCCATGTTCGGGCGTATCGCGAATGACACCCTCTGCGAGACACTGGACGGTGATCCGGGGATGGGCGAGCGGATCGCCCTTGCCTGGCTCGCCGGCCAGAAGCGAGCAGCGCGGATCGGCAACCAGGCCTTTCGTATGGCCGGAGAGGCTTGAGACGAGGATGACCGGCACGCCGTCGACATCGGTGCCGGTGAGCGCGCGGCTGGCGGAGGGGAAACCGGTCTCCGGATCGAGGACCGCCAGCGCCATGTAACGCGCGCCGCGCACCAGCGTGCGGGCGAGCCGGCGGGCTTCGTCATCCGTATCGCGCAGCACCTGCGGCTTGTCGGTCTGCTGGTCGTCGGCCAATTCGTCGATCTCCTGTTCGTCCGCCGCGGGGCGGCCGCATTCGGCGTCGGCATAGCATCCGGCGCGGCGAAACGAAAGGTGACTTTGCAGCTCCGCTTATTGGGCGTCGCGGCGGCGATGGCGGGTCAGGCCGGCAATCACGTCGTCGGAGGAAATGCTGCCGATGATCGTGCCGTTGTCGACCACCCCGATGGCGCCCGGCTGACGCGACAGCGCATCTAGGATGTCGACGAGCGGCGTCGTCGGCAGCGCGGTGGCGGAGACGGCCGTGGCGCCTGCCACAGCGCTTACCCCGGTCCGCATCACGTCGCCGGCGGTCAGCATGCTGATCGGGTTGAGGTGCTGCACGAAATCGGCGACATACTGGTCGGCAGGCGCACGGACGATCTCCTGCGGCGTGCCGCACTGGATGATGTGCCCGCCCTCCATGATGGCGATTCGGTTGCCGATCCGGAAGGCTTCGTCGAGATCGTGGCTGACGAAGAGGATGGTCTTCTTCAGCCGCCGCTGGAATTCGAGCAGCTCGTCCTGCAGCCGGGTTCTGATCAGCGGATCTAGCGCCGAGAAGGGTTCGTCCATGAGCAGGATCGGCGCGCCGGTGGCAAAGGCGCGGGCAAGGCCGACGCGCTGCTGCATGCCGCCGGAGAGCTCGCCGACCTTGCGGCCGGCCCATTTGGTCAGGTTAACCAGTTCGAGCTGTTCGTTGACCTGCTTGGCACGCTCCGCATCCGGAACGCCGGCAAGCTCCAGGCCGAAGCCGACATTTTCCGCGACCGTGCGCCAGGGCAGAAGGCCGAACTGCTGGAAGACCATCGAGACGGTGTGCATGCGCAGGTCGCGCAACACTTTCGGGCTCGACTTGTAGGGATCGACCGGACCTGAGGGGGTTGCGACGCTGACATTGCCGCGCACGACGGGGGCGAGCCCGTTGACGGCGCGCAGCAGCGTCGACTTGCCCGAGCCGGACAGACCCATCAGCACGAGGATTTCGCCCTCGTGGATGGTGAGCGAGGCGTTGGCGACACCCATGACGATGCCGGTCGCGGCACTGATCTCGTCGCGGGTCTTGCCCTGGTCGACCATCGCCAGCGCCCGTTCCGGCTTGTCGCCGAAGACGATGTCGACATTGTCGAAGACTACGCAGTCACTCATTGGCCGTCTCCCGTCGATGTGCGGAACATGCGGTCGAGGATGATCGCCAGGATGACGATGCAGAGTCCGGAATCGAAGCCGCGCGCCACGTTGACGGTATTCAGTGCGCGCAGCACCGGCACGCCGAGGCCGTTGGCGCCGACCAGCGCCGCGATGACGACCATGGAGAGCGACAGCATGATCGTCTGGGTGAGGCCGGCCATGATCTGCGGCATGGCAAAGGGCAGTTCCACCTTGCGCAGGATCTGCGACGGGGTGGCGCCGAAGGCGACGGCCGCTTCCCGTAGCGAACTCGGGGTCGAGACGATGCCGAGTCGGGTGAGGCGGATCGGTGCCGGGATCGCGAAGATGACGGTGGCGATCAGGCCTGGAACCATGCCGAGGCCGAAGAGGATCAGCGCGGGGATGAGATAGACGAAGCTCGGCAGCGTCTGCATCAGGTCGAGGACCGGCCGCATGGCTTCGTAAAACCATTGCCGGCGGGCAGCGGCGATGCCGAGCGGCACGCCGACCAGCATGCTGACCGCGGTCGAGGCGAGCACCAGCGCCAGGGTTTCGGTGGTTTCCTTCCAGTAGCCCTGGTTGAAGATCAGGAGCAGGCCGCAGAAGGTGAAGGCCGCCAATACGAGGGAACGGCGCAGCCACCAGGAAAGCCCTGCCATGGCGGCCATGACGAACAGCGGATGCGGCGTCGCAAGACACCACAAAAGGCCGTTGATCACTCCAAGGAGAACGGAAGAAAGCCAGTCGAAGAACCAGTCGGCATTCGCCGTCAACCAGTCAACGACCGCCTTCGCCCAGGAACCTATAGGTATTCGATGATCTGCGATCCAATCCACGAGAAAACTGCCGTCCATAGGGAGAGAAAGGGCGGGCTCCGGGGCAGGCGATCCGCCGCCCCGGAAACATTTTCAGGACTGTTAGAGACCGAGTGCCTTCTTGACGGCGGCGAGGCCGTCCTTGCCGTCATAGGTGGTGACGCCGGCAACCCAGGGCTCGATGACCTTCGGGTTGGCCTTCAGCCAAACCTTGGCAGCGTCGTCGGCGTCCTCGCCGTCGTTGAGGATCTTGCCCATGATGGTGTTTTCCATGTCGAGCGAGAACTTCACGTTCTTGAGGAGTTTTCCGACGTTCGGGCATTGAGCGGTGTAACCGCCGCGGGCCACGGTATAGACCGTCGCGCCGCCGTAGTTCGGACCGAAGACGGTGGCGTCGCCGCCGGCGAGATAGGTGATCTGATGGGCGACGTTCATCGGATGCGGCGCCCAGGCGAGGAAGACGATCGGCTTGCCTTCCTTGTCCGCGCGGGTGACCTGGGTCAGCATGCCCTGCTCGGAGGATTCGACAACTTCGAAGCCCTTGAGGCCGAAGGTATTGGCTTCGATCAGCGACACGATCATGCCGTTGCCTTCGTTGCCCGGCTCGATGCCGTAAACCTTGCCGTCGAGTTCCTTCTTATGGGTGGCGATGTCCTTGAAGTCCTTGATGCCGAGCTTGGCGCCGGCGGCATTGGTGCCGAGCGTGTACTTGGCGCCTTCAAGGTTGACGGCGATGCTCTCGATCGACTTGTCGTCGAGATAGGGCTGGATTGCGCCTTGCTGGGCCGGCATCCAGTTCCCGAGGAAGATGTCGATATCCTTGTTCTTCATGGAAGAATAGGTAACCGGAACGCCGAGGGTCTTGACGTCGGCCTTGTAGCCGAGCGCTTCGAGGACCAGAATGAATGATGCGTTGGTCGAGGCGAGGTCCGTCCAGCCGACATCCGAGATCCGGACGGTCTTGCAGGCTTCCGGTTCGGCGGCGGATGCGGTGCCGGCGATCGCAAGGATCGATACGGCGGCGGCGAGCGTGGTCTTCAGTGAGGTAGTCATGCGCATGGGCTGCTCCCGTTTTTTTGGTTCCCGCCATTATCAATATATGCTGCGCCGAGGCAAGCGCGCGCATTCGCGGCGGACAATGGGGTGCATTTGCGACATTTGTGACTTTCTCCCCCAGCGTTGCGCAGTCTACAGTTTCCTGTGGTTTTCGGCCGAGACGGCTTTTCACGAATCCCGATCGCGATCAGAAGGCAGATATGGCCAAGCTCTATTTCCATTACGCCACCATGAATGCCGGCAAGTCGACGATGCTTCTGCAAGCATCCTATAACTACCGCGAGCGCGGCATGCGCACCGCGATCTTCACCGCATCGCTGGACGACCGGGCCGGGCAGGGCCGGGTCGCCTCGCGGATCGGGCTCTCTTCAGACGCGATTCCCTTCGGGCCGTCCGACGACCTCTTTTCGGACCTCGAGGCGATGCATGGGCAGGAGCCGATCGCCTGCGTGTTCGTCGACGAGGCGCAGTTCCTGTCGCCCGAACAGGTCTGGCAGCTGGCGCGGATTTCCGATCGGGTCGGCATCCCGGTCATGACCTACGGCCTCAGGACCGATTTCCAGGGAAAACTGTTTCCAGGCTCGCTGGAGCTGCTGGCGATCGCCGACGAGCTGCGCGAGGTGCGCACCATCTGTCATTGCGGGCGCAAGGCGACCATGGTGGTGAGGGTCGACGAGGACGGCAAGCTGGTGCGCGAAGGCGCTCAGGTGGATGTCGGCGGCAACGAGAAATATGTCTCGCTCTGCCGGCGGCACTGGGAAGCTCAGATGCGTTGCGAGTGATGCCCGGAATTTAAAACTCCGTTCACCGTGTGAGACGGAATGCCGCGGCGATGGGGCGGAAATTGACGCTGGTCAAAGTTTGGGGCCGGCAACATATTTAAATGCCGCATCCGAAACGCCTCGGCCCGATGGGCAGTGGTTCCCAGCAGGAGTTGCCTTGCATGCGCAAGACCGCAAAAACCTTTACGCTTGCCACCAGCCTCGCCCTGTTCGCCCTGCCGGCCTTCAGCGCCGAGATCGAGGTGAAGATGCTCAACAAGGGCAGCGACGGCGAGGCCATGGTATTCGAGCCGGCTGCCGTGAAGGCCCAGCCGGGCGATACGATCAAGTTCGTGCCGGTCGACAAGGGGCATGATGTGGTTTCGATGCCCGGCCTGGTGCCGGAAGGCGTCACCGAAATCAAAGGCAAGATCAGCCAGGAGGTTTCCTTTACACCCGACAAGCCGGGCGCCTATGTCTTCAAATGCACGCCGCATTTCGGCATGGGCATGGTCGCGGTGATCCTCGTCGGCGACGCGCCGGCCAATCTCGATGCGGTCAAGAGCGCCAAGATGCCGAAAAAGGCGAAGGACCGTCTTGATGCGGAAATCGCCAAGCTCGGGCTTTGATTTCTACGGGCTATCCCAATTTTTCCCGGCAATCCAGCCAAGCTCGCGTAGCATAATTTCGCGATGGCGTTATCTTCCCTTCCGACGGCGGGAGTATGCGCGTGGCGGCTTTTAAGAATTTCGACGGCGAGATCGAGCGGATCAGCGGCCTTTTGGCTGCAATGCGCGCCGCGCTTGGCCCGGTCTCGTCCCTGCTTGCCGAAACCGTGCGGGATCTCTCCCTGCCGGACGAGGAGAAGCCGGCTGCGCAGGCGGAGCGGCTGACGGCCGAGATACCCGAGCGGCAGGCAATCGAGGCGGCGATGGCCCGGCTGGTCGCGGATCTGGCAGCCGAGATCGGCATCTGCGCCCGGGAGTTCGACGATCGGGAATTGCCGACCCGCTTCGAAACACTGATCGGCTACGTTTCGGGGGCCGCCAGACACCGCCACCAGCAGGCGCGCTGGCGCAGCCCCGTGCCGCTCAACCGGCTGGCGGAGCTTCTGAGGCGTGCCGATCTGCTGGCCGGTCTTATGCGGCAGGAGCGCGACTTCCTGATCGGGCAGCGCAAGGAGAGCGAGGGCGATCTGGTGACGCTCATCGACCACCGACCGGAGATCATCGAAAAGCTGCGCGGCGATAACGGCGCCGCAATGACCGGCCTGGATGTGGTCGGCCGCACCGAACCCGCCATCAAGGTCTTCCAGGATTTCGTCGCCGGGCTCAACGCCCGGGTGGGCGCCTGCAACATCCTTCTGCACAAGCTGACCACCGATACGGAAAACCTTCTGATCCTCTACCGGATGGTTGCCGATGCCAGCGGGCATGGCGATGCCGGCCTGAAGCCCGAACTCTTTCCGCATCTGAAGCCCGAGGTCGAGCGCTTCTCAAGCGGGCTGCTGACATTACACGGTCTCGACCGCCGGCGGCAGCGCGCCGACCAGGCATTTGCCGAACGATTTCCCCCGGAGGCGGCGGAGGAGGCGGCCGACCGTGGAACGGCCGGCTTTCGGCTGCCGACCGTTTTCGGCTTCAAGTTCGTCCGGTCCCAATAGGACTGCCGAGGATCGGCTGCGCGGCCGTTTCCTGTCGGTTGCGGCGAAACGTTGCGCCCCCGTTGTGCTTGTGACGCCGAGCACATATGTGTGAGCCAAGCCAAATCGGATGCACACCGCCTCACGAGGAGACAGCGATGCTCGACCGGATTACCGCCTTCTTTCAAGGGATCGGCCAGGCCGTCGGGCGAGGCATAGGGCTGTTGATCGCCTGGATCGTGTGGCCGTTCCTGGCCGCACACGGCTGGTACCGCCAGCGCCACTGGATGGTGAAGGGCCCCATTCTCGCCATCCTGGTGCTGATGTTCGGGCTCTACGGCTATTTCTTCTGGCAGACGCAGGTCTGGACCAATTTCAATCCGAATTTCGTCGACAATTATCGCTGGTCGGAGCGCAACGTACCGGCCGGCCAGGAATTGCCGGCAACGGCTCCTGCAAGCGCCAACGCGACCGCTCCGGCGACCGGGGCGAGACAATGCCAGTCCTCGGCGATCGTCGATGCCGCCGCCGATCTCACCGACATGAACGTCAACCAGAATGCCTGGATTTCCTCGATGCTGCTCTATCGGCTGGGGTTCTTCGGTATCGACTGGGATCACACCCCGTTCCTCGACAACAAGGCCTCGTTCCAGCGTGGGGTCAATCAGGCGGTGCGGCGCACATCGACGGAACTTGTCGATTCGCTTGGGCGCGTGCGCGGTACGTCGAGCATCAACAACAATCTCCAGGATGCCCGCGGCAACCTGCAGTTCGACGAATATTCCTGGTATTTCGGGCTCAGCCCCTTTGGGCCGAAGACCCCGACCCCGAGCTACTATCGCGCGGCGATCGACAAGCTGAGGGCCTTCAACACCGATCTGACCACCTGCAACGCGACCTTCGACAGCCGCGCCGACAACCTGATCCAGTTCATCGACCGGATCGCCAACGATCTCGGCGGCACGTCGGCGATCCTGCGGGAGCGCTCGGAGAACTACAATGCCGGCTGGTTCGATACCCGCGCCGACGACCGCTTCTGGTTCGCCTATGGCCAGCTCTACGGCTATTATGCGGTGCTTTCGGCAGCAGGCGCGGATTTCTCCCAGGTGATCCGCGAGCGCAATATCGGGCCGCTCTGGACCGATACGCTATCGCAGTTCAAATCGGCGCTGCGGATCCAGCCGGCGATCATCTCCAACGGTCGCGAGGACGGCTGGATCATGCCGAGCCATCTGGCGGTGATGGGCTTCTATACTCTCCGGGTCCGCTCGAACCTGGTGGAATTGCGCTCGGTGCTGGACCGGTAAGCCGGTCGGCGCCGGTCAGGTTTTCGGCGGATTTTGGTCGTCGAGAAAAAACGTCACGCCGGGGCGTTCGGCAAAGAACTCGTAGGTGATGCCGACGACCTCGCCGCTCGTGCCCGGCTTGTCGCGGAATTTACCGACGCTGCGGACGTATTTATAGTCCTCCGCGTCGGCCTTGATGCGATAGATATTGTGATAGGTCAGGCGCTCGCCGCTGGCGCGCTCGAAGGTTTCCATCAGCTGCGGCATGTCGTCGGGATGGATGCGCGCGGTGAAGGCGACCATGTTCATCGGGCCATTCTTCGGCTCCAGTCCGAAGATGCGGCAGACGTCTTCGGTCACGAAGAAGTGGCCGCTGTCCAGATCGATTCGCCAATAACCGTAGAAACGGAAGGCCGAGGCAAGTTCAACCACCTCGTCTGTCGAGAGTCCCACTTCCAGGTATTGAGTATTGACGCGTTTTTCGGTGTATTCGACCCAAAACGTCAATCTTTTTCTCCCATAGGCCGGGAGAAACGCCCCAACCTCACACTATGAGTCTCAATCTCAATGCCTTAGCTACCAACTGGGTGCGGTTGACGCAATCCAGTTTCTTTATGGCATTGGTCATATATGCGTTAACGGTATGATCCGAGAGGGAAAGAATCCGCCCGATCTCGGAGGATGTCTTGCCCTGCGCCGTCCAGCGGACGACCTCCAGCTCGCGGGTGGTGAGGGGCCCCGCGGTACCGGTCCTGGCACTGCGGCGGATCTTGTCGAAGACATCGAAGGCATGCAGCACGATCATGCCGATCTCGTTGAGTTCCACCTGGCTCAACCGATGCCGGACGCCGTCGAAGCGCAGCATGAAGCGGCCGCCATCGATCGAATGCACCGCCATCGCGACGCTGGTGATGATGTCGTAGCGGCGCTGCAGTTCGTCCATCTCGGCCGGAACCGGGAAACCGCGTACGGTTTCCGGATCGTCGATCGACCAACAGAAGGGAAGGGCGGATTTCGAGATGATCGATGCAACCGGACAAAGCTTCAAAAGGCGGCGGCGGTCAAATTCCTGGACATAGCTTGCCGGCAGCGTCGTCTCGATGATCATCCGCGACAACAGTGTCTCATCCGCTCTGGTGGCGGCGAAAAGCGTGATGTGGCGAAACCCGAACTCGTGGGCGACACGCTTCATGGCAGCAAATATTTCCACCCGCGAATCCGCGGCGGAAATCTCGCTGTTCAGAATCGATTGCCGTTCCAAAGTGATCATGCGGGCGAAGCTGACAGATGGTTTATGTGATGGTTAAGAAATATACAAATCGATTTGAATAGCCAGCGAAATTTCGTGCGCTGCAGCAGATATCACCACTTTTTCCGATATAGGCTCACTTTATTTCCATGAATTCATGGAGTTACCGGGTCAAGATTTATACGGGGATATATCCAGTTCCCTTCACTTCCTCCATCACGGCATAGGTGTGGGTCTCCCTGACGCCCGGAAGCGGGAGAATCACCTCCGAAAGGAATTGGCGATAGGCCTCCATCCCGGCGACCCGGGCCTTCACGAGATAATCGAACCCGCCTGCCACCATGTGGCATTCCATCACGTCGTCGCTGCGTTTCACCGCGGCGGCGAACGCATCGAAAACGTCGGGCGTGGTGCGGTCGAGCTTGACCTGCACGAAGACGAGCAGATTGCGCCCGAGCTTTTCCGGTGACAGCAAAGCGCTATAACCGGTGATGTATCCTTCGCGGGTCAACCGCTTGACGCGTTCGGCGGTCGCCGTCGGTGAAAGCGACACGCGATCGGCGAGTTCGAGATTGCTCAGGCGCCCCTCCTTATGGAGTGCGCGGAGGATTTTTCGGTCGAGACGGTCGATGTCCTTCATGTTTCGCTAGATTTTACCTAAGTTGCCGTGAGATATTTTGTTAATGCCATAAAAATCAGCCGGAATCACCAGGGAATTCCCGCTATGGAGAGAATGAAACGGAGATGCGTATGAGCCAGATTCTGACCGAGCCCTTCATTCCCTTCAATGCGCCCTATGCCGGTGACGACGACCGGCTGATCCGGCAGTTCGCCGCCCGCACCAGCTTCAGTTCGGCGCAGGACGCGGCAATCGACCAGCGGGCGCGGCGGATGGTCAATGCCATCCGTGACGGGGCCGGCAAGGTCGGCGGCGTCGAGGACTTCTTGCGCGAATACGGGCTTTCGACGCGCGAAGGGCTGGCGCTGATGGTGCTTGCCGAGGCGCTGCTCCGCGTGCCCGATGCCTTGACCCAGGACCGGCTGATCGAGGACAAGCTGCGCGAGGGTGGCTGGAGCACCCATGAGGCTTCCGGCGACAGCTGGTTCGTGTCGGCATCCGCCTGGGCGCTTGCCGTTTCGGCGCGCGTCATCGGCCCGGGCGAAACGCCCGAGGGAATCCTGCGCGGCCTCGTCAAGCGCGTCGGCCTGCCGACCGTGCGTACCGCCACCAAGCAGGCGATGCGTTTCCTCGGCCACCATTTCGTGCTCGGCGAGACGATGAAGGATGCGCTCGTGCGCGCCGCCAAGAGCGAGGAGAAAGGCTACCGCCATTCCTTCGACATGCTGGGCGAGGGCGCCCGCACCGCCGAAGACGCCAAGCGCTATTTCCGCTCCTATGCGGATGCGATCCAGTCGATCGGCGTGCATATGAAAAAACACGGCAAGGGCCGCCAGCTTCCCGACCGGATGGGCATTTCGGTCAAGCTTTCGGCGCTGCATCCGCGCTATCTCGCCACCCACCACGACCGGGTGATGGCCGAACTGGTCCCCGACCTTCTCGACCTCGCCCGGATGGCGAAGGAACACCAGCTCAACTTCACCGTCGATGCGGAAGAGGCCGATCGGCTGGAACTGTCGCTCGACGTGATCGCCGCCGTGTTCTCGGACCCGTCGCTTGCCGGCTGGGACGGCTTTGGCCTGGCGATCCAGGCCTATCAGAAGCGGGCGCCTGCGGTGATCGACTATATCGACCAGCTTTGCACCACCCATGGCCGCCGGATGATGGTGCGGCTGGTCAAGGGCGCCTATTGGGACACCGAGGTGAAGCGGGCGCAGGAGCGTGGGATCGAGGACTATCCGGTCTGGACCCGCAAGCCTGCGACGGACCTTGCCTATCTCGCCTGCGCCCAGCAGCTTCTCGCCAAGCGGGCGCGGATCTTTCCGCAATTTGCGACCCATAACGCGCTGACCGTCTCGACCATTCTGGAGCTTGCCGGTCCCGACCGCACCGGCTTCGAATTCCAGCGGCTGCACGGCATGGGCGAGGCGCTTTACGACGATCTTCTCGAAAGCAACGATCGGATTGCCTGCCGCATCTATGCGCCGGTCGGCGGTTATCGCGACCTGCTCGCCTATCTCGTGCGCCGGCTTCTCGAAAACGGTGCCAACTCCTCGTTCGTCGCTGTTGCCGGCGACCGCCAGGTGCCGGTCGAAAAGCTGCTGGAACGGCCGGCCGCACGGCTCGGCCTCGATGACGGCATCAGCGCGCGGCACAAGCAGATCCCGCTGCCCTCCGACATCTACGGCCGACGCAAGAACAGCGCCGGTTTCGAATTCGGCCACCGGGTCGAACTCGAGCGGCTGATGGCGAGCGTTTCCAGGGCCTGGCCGGAGGTGAAGGCCGGACCGCTGGTGGCGGGCGTTGCTTCCAAGGGCGAGGATAAGCCCGTGCGGTCTCCTGCCGACCGGTCGAAGATCGTCGGCACCGTGCGGGATGCGGCGCCGGCCGATGTGGATGCCGCCTTTGCCGCCGCGGCCAAGGCGTTCCGGGCCTGGTCGCGCCAGCCGGTGGAAATCCGCGCCGCCTGCCTGGAACGGGCCGCCGGGCTGATGGAGGAAAACCGCGACCGGCTGCTGGCGCTTTTGGCCGCCGAGTCCGGCAAGACGCTGGACGACGGCATTGCCGAAATCCGCGAGGCGGTGGATTTCTGCCGCTACTACGCCGACAAGGGCCGCGAGCTGTTCGCCATGCCGACGCCGATGCCGGGACCGACCGGCGAGGACAACCGCCATTTCTGGCGCGGACGTGGGGTGTTCGGGTGCATTTCGCCGTGGAATTTCCCGCTGGCGATCTTCCTCGGGCAGATTTCCGCCGCGCTGGTGGCCGGCAATACGGTGGTCGCAAAGCCGGCGCCGCAGACGCCGCTGATCGCCTACGACGCGATCAAGCTGTTTCACCAGGCAGGTGTTCCGGCCGAGGTGCTGGCGCTGGTGCCGGGTGGCCCGGATGTCGGCTCGGCGATCACGGCGAATCCCAGGCTCGCCGGCATCGCCTTCACCGGCTCGACGAAGACGGCGCATGCGATCAACCGGGCGCTGGCCGCCAAGGACGGGCCGATCGTGCCCTTTATCGCCGAGACGGGCGGCATCAACGCGATGATCGTCGATGCGACGGCACTTTCGGAGCAGGTGGCGGACGATGTGGTCGTTTCCGCCTTCCGCTCGGCCGGCCAGCGCTGCTCGGCGCTGCGCATCCTCTTCCTGCAGGAGGACATCGCCGACGGCATGCTGAAGATGATCGAAGGGGCGGCGGCCGAACTCAATCTCGGCGATCCTGCCAAGCAGAATACCGATGTCGGGCCGATCATCGACGAGAACCAGACGAAGATGCTGGCCGATCACGTCTCCGACATGCGGGCGAAAAAACAGAAGATACGTTATGCCGGAGGCGCGCCGGCGACCGGCAATTTCTTCGCCCCCCATATCATTGAGCTCGACAGTGCCTCGGCGCTGACCAAGGAAGTGTTCGGCCCGGTTCTGCATGTGGTGCGCTGGAAGGCAAAGGAATTCGACAAGGTGCTGGCCGCGATCGATGCCACCGGCTACGGCCTGACGCTCGGCATCCACAGCCGCATCGAGGCGACGATCCGCAAGGTGACGGAGGCGCTCGATACCGGCAATGTCTACGTCAACCGCAACATGATCGGCGCCGTGGTCGGCACCCAGCCCTTTGGCGGCTCCGGCCTTTCCGGCACCGGCTTCAAGGCGGGCGGGCCTGCCTATCTGATGCGGTTTGCCGAAGAGCAGGTGATCTCCGTCAACACGGCTGCCGCCGGCGGCAACGCCAGCCTGATCGCGATCGGGGAGGGGTGAGGAACGGTCCGGCGCAGCCGGAGCAATCGATCCAGTGAATCGATTGCAGTGACGAACGCGCCGAGCCAAAGCGAGGCGCTGGGGCGCGCGACGGCCTGCCGGCAAAACGCTCCGATGGAGCTTTAGAGCGCCGAACGCGCTGAGCCTAGCGAAGCGCCGGGCGGTGGCTGCTTTTCAGGCGGAACACAGTAACCATCCCGGAACCAAAAGGCTCGGAGCGATCCGGGCCTTCTTGCATTGGGGCCTGTTGCATTTTTGTCATGGAACCGTGCTCGCATAAATATGATCATTAGACTCATGTTTTAATAATTGACAATAATACTCATGTTTTCTAATGGCATGAATAAGGCATTTTCTGCCTCCCGCCACATTCTTGCCAGAATTGAAAAGGGCCGCCGCCTTCCGGTGCGTTCGCGCGCGCCAACGGTTTCGTGTGCCCTGTTTGAAAGGATAGTCATGGTCACGCGACGTCTGCGATCCACCCTCGCCACCTGCACCGCGCTCGCGGTGTTTTCCCTCGCCTGCGATGCTGCCGCCCAGCAGCAGACGACGCAGCCGCAGACGGACACGACGCTGAAGCCGATCGTGCTCAAGGGGAAACGGGTGAAGGCGGGGGATCCAGAGAGCACGCCGCTCGCCGCGCAAACCACCGAAGCGCAGATCGAGAACAAGCAGATCCGAAGCATCGAGGACCTGGGCCGCACGATCGATCCGGGCGTGAATTTCAGCCGTGCAACGAACTCGTTGAACATCCGCGGTCTGGAGGGCAGCCGTGTCACGACACTCGTCGACGGCATTCCGCTGACCTACCTGCGTGACAACGCGCGCAGCAATAACGGCGGCGCCGATACCATTGATTTTTTTGCGCTGACGACAGTCAATGTGGTGAAGGGCGGGGATTCGAGCCGTCTGGGCGACGGGGCGCTCGGCGGCGCGCTTCTGGCTCGCACCCTGGAGCCGGAAGATCTCATCGGCGAGGGCAGGGATTGGGGCGGCAAGGTCGGCACCGGCTATGACAGCACGGACAAGAGCTGGTACGGAGGTGCTGCGGTCGCAAAGAAGATCGAGAACACCTCGATCATGTTTCTGGGTACCTACAAGAAGGGGCATGAGCGCCAGAACCACGGTTCGGTCGGCGGCTACGGCCCGACCCGCACGGCGACCAATCCGGCCGACTACGATCAGAGCAACCTGCTGTTCAAGCTGCGTCAGGATACCGAATCCGGTCATCGGTTCGGCTTCACCGCCGAGCGGTTCTCGACCGAGAAGGATATCGATCTGCGCCAGGCGCAGACGCTGACCGGCAACTATCGTCCCGGAAGCCACGAATCCGGCGAAGAAAACCGCCGGACGCGCGTTTCGCTCGACTATGAATACGAAGCGCAGAGCACTGACGGAGTGATCGACGCTGCCCAAGCGACGCTCTACTGGCAGCGTCAGGAGCGGGCGCTTACCCAGGATTCGTTCCGCTTTACGACGGTTCCCGGCGTCTATACGCGCGACAACCAGATAGAAGAAGCTGGCGTCGGCTTTACCGGGTTCCTGGATAACAACTTCCGGATGGGAACGGTCGACCACGTCTTCACGCTCGGCACGAACATCTTCCTGTCGAGGGTCGAGCAATATTCCGCGGGCGTCGATTCATGCCCGGCCGCTCCGCCCTATGGCGGTGTCTTCGCAGGGTGCGGCATGTTGCACACCAACCAGGCGGATATGCCGGATGTGGACAGCACGAAGATCGGCATCTACGCCCAGGACCGCATGGCGTTTGGCGATAGCGGCTTCTCGTTGACGCCAGGCTTGCGTTTCGACTGGTATGATCATTCGCCGAGGGACACCCCTGAGTTCACGAACAATGCATCCAACCCTTCCATGCCCGGCGGTTCGCAGGATAGCGCATTTTCACCCAAGCTGCTGGCCGAATACCAGCTCAATGATGACGTCACGCTTTTCGCCCAATGGGCGATGGGCTTCCGTTCGCCTACGGCGACCGAACTTTATCTGAGCTATGGAAGCGTCGGCAGCTATGCGTCGATCGGCAATCCCGATCTGAAGCCGGAAACCAGCAGCGGGTTCGAAGTGGGCTCGCGCCTCGGCGACGATAATTTCGGCGGTTCGGTGAACTTCTTCTATAACCGCTATAAGAACTTCATCGAAGGGCGGAACCTGACGGCTGCGGAAATCATCGGTCTTGGTCTCAACCCGCTCGACTATCTCTTTGTTCAGCAGCAGATCAACCTCTCGAAGGTGGAAATCTTCGGGGCAGAGTTCTCGGCTCACAAACGCTTCGACAGCGGCTTCAACATCCGCGGCGGGCTGGCATTCACCCGCGGTATCGATCTCGTCAACCACACCCACCTCGCTTCTGTCGCACCGGTCAAGGCAATTGTCGGCGCAGGGTACGAGACCGAGACCTGGGGCGTCGACGTGCTGTGGACAGGTGTCGGCAACGTCTCCTACAAGTCCAGCGCCACCTATAAGGCAGCGGGTTATGGGATTGTCGATCTGACGGCATGGTGGGAGCCCGAGCAAGTCAAAGGCCTGCGCATCAATGCCGGCATCTACAACCTTTTCGACAAGAAGTATTGGGATGCACTAAACAACAAGAGCACGACGGTACCGGCGACCACCGCAGACTACTACTCCGAACCAGGCCGGACGTTCAAAGTCTCGCTCACCCAGCGGTTCTGATCTCAAACATCGGCGGGGGCGCCTGGGGAGGGTGGTGCGAGAAATCGCGCCGCCCTTTTCTTTGTCGGGGAGAAGTTGTGACTGCCGCTCCAGCCGCTATTCCCACATCCCCTTTCCCCCGCTAATCATAACCAAACGGGCATATTTGGGTTCGATGGAAAGAACGGGGAGCGGGGAACGCATGGCAGAGGTCAGATCCGACATCGAAATCGCTCGGGCCGCGAAGAAAAAGCCGATCGTCGAGATCGGCGCCAAGCTCGGGATTCCCGTCGAAGCGCTTGCTCCCTACGGGCACGACAAGGCCAAGGTCGGGGCGGAGTTCATCGCGTCGCTTTCCGAGCGGCGGGACGGCAAGCTGATCCTGGTGACCGCGATCAACCCGACGCCGGCGGGCGAGGGGAAGACGACCACGACCGTCGGCCTCGGCGACGGGCTGAACCGGATCGGCAAGAAGGCGGTGATCTGCGTGCGCGAGCCCTCGCTCGGCCCCTGTTTCGGGGTCAAGGGCGGGGCGGCCGGCGGCGGGTATTCGCAGGTGATCCCGATGGAGGACATCAACCTGCATTTCACCGGCGATTTCCACGCCATCACCTCGGCCCACAACCTGCTGTCGACGATGATCGACAACCATATCTACTGGGGCAATGCCGAGAACATGGATACCCGGCGGATCAGCTGGCGGCGGGTGATGGACATGAACGACCGGGCGCTGCGCCAGACGGTCGTCTCGCTCGGCGGCGTCGCCAACGGTTTTCCGCGCGAGAGCGGTTTCGATATCACCGTTGCCTCGGAAGTGATGGCGATCCTGTGCCTCGCGGCCGACCTCAAGGACCTTGAAAGGCGGCTCGGTGATATCGTCATCGGCTACCGGTTCGACCGCTCGCCGGTTTTCGCCCGCGATCTCAAGGCCGACAAGGCGATGACGGTGCTCCTGAAGGACGCCATGCAGCCGAACCTGGTGCAGACGCTCGAAAACAATCCGGCCTTCGTGCATGGCGGGCCGTTCGCCAATATCGCGCATGGCTGCAATTCGGTGATCGCCACCCGCACGGCGCTGAAGCTCGGCGACTATGTGGTGACGGAAGCGGGTTTCGGGGCGGATCTCGGGGCCGAGAAGTTCTTCGACATCAAGTGCCGCAAGGCGGGACTGAAGCCCGATGCGGCCGTCATCGTCGCCACCGTGCGGGCGCTGAAGATGAACGGCGGGGTAAAAAAAGAGGACCTCGGCCGCGAGAATGTCGAGGCGCTGAAGCGCGGCGCATCCAATCTCGGCCGCCACATTGCCAATGTGCGGAAATTCGGCGTGCCGGTCGTCGTCGCCATCAACCATTTCACCTCGGATACGGAGGACGAGATCGCCGCCGTCAAGGACTACGCGGCGCGGCACGGTGCGGACGGCATCGTCTGCCGGCATTGGGCGGAAGGGTCTGCCGGCATCGAGGAGCTTGCCCTCAAGGTGGTCGAGCTTGCCGAGGGTGGGCAGGCAAAATTCCAGCCGCTTTATCCCGACCACCTGCCGCTTCTCGAAAAGATCGAGATCATCGCCTCGAAGATCTATCACGCCGGCGAAGTCACCACCGATCGGGGTGTGCGCGACCAGCTGAAGGCCTGGGAGGAGCAGGGTTACGGCGACCTGCCGATCTGCATCGCCAAGACGCAATATTCCTTCTCCACCGACCCCGCCCTGCGCGGCGCGCCGGAGGGCCACATCGTGCATGTGCGCGAAGTCAGGCTTTCCGCCGGTGCCGGCTTCGTGGTCGCGATTACCGGCGAGATCATGACCATGCCCGGCCTGCCACGCGTGCCGTCTGCGGAACGGATTTTTCTGAACGAGGACGGTTTCGTGGAGGGGCTGTTCTGAGGGCTTGAGCGCCAGAACCGCCTTGGAGGAGGAGATAGGCCGCGCTGTCGTCTCCATATCAAGGTTTACGCGAGGGGTGCGCGCGTTTTGCGCGCATCAAGGATCGGTGGAAAACCAATTATCGGCAATACCGATATCCGTCCTTCCGCTCCAGCACATCCAGGTGCAGGTGGTTCTGGTGGGCCGCGTCGCTGCCCGGTGACAGGACGGTGGTGAAGTGGAGGCAGGCGCCTGCTGTCGCGGTGCGCTGGAAGGCGCCTTCCATCGTGGAGTCTTCGTCGCGCGGCTTCATCTCCAACTTCTCGCCGTTGTCCAGCTTGAAGGCGGCGACGTCGAAGGCGTTGCCGCGGGCGTGTTCGGAAATCTTCCCCGCCGAGGCGCTGTTGCGCAGGCGGCAGGCATAGGTGGAGCCGGGCACGATGCCGGTGATCCGACGGCCCGGCATGGCGATGTTGAGCGCCGGCTGCACCGTGTCCTTCAGCCAATGCGCCATTGAGGCCGCGGTCTTGCAGCGCATCGTCGCGCCGCCCAGCGAGACGCCGGGCAGTACCTCCGTCACGTCGATCGGACTTTCGATGCCGCAGCCACCGCCTTCGTCGATCGGATCGGTCGGCTCGAACTTGGTGCCGAGCGAGGTGAGTTCGGCAAGGCAGGCCTTGAGCTCTTCGGGGTTTTCCTTGACGAGCGGCGGCGGAGGCGGCGGGGGCGGCGCCTCGGCCTTTTGCTCCTCCGGCTGCTTGCCGTCCGACTTGGGTTCGTTCGGTTTAGCCGCGTCCGGCATGGCCGCATCCTGTCCCGGTGCCACCGGCTGGTCGGGTTTGTCTGCCGGCTGCACATCGGCAGCCGTGGTGCCGGGTTTCGGCAGCGGCTTGGGAACTTCCACCTGATGTGCGGGTTCCGAGGCCGTGCCGGGCTGCTCGACGACAGGCGGGCTTGGGGGCGGGCTCGGCGGATTTTCGCTCGGCCGGTTTTGTGCCACAGGTGGCAGGGCTACAGGTGGCGGGGTCTGAGGCAGCGGGGCTTCCTGAAAGACCGGCTTGTCGGCGGTGTTGTCCGCCTGCTCGGGTGCTTCAGTCGGCTTCGCCGCGTCTCCGACCGGTTTCGGGATCGGCAGGGGAACGTTTGCCAGAGCCGGTGGTTGCGGAACTGCACCGCGCGCCTGGGATCGTGGGGACGCGCGGCGTCGGGGCGACGGATCGCGCGATCCGTCCTGCAGAAGGCGGGTCAGGAAATTCACCTCCACGACGCCCGCCGGAGCACCGGAATGCTGCGCCTGCGGTATCGGTCTTTCGGGCGGCACACCCGCCCCAACGATCAGGGGCAGGCCTGCCAGAATTGCGATCCACGAATGCTGCATGCCGTATCCTTCTCGGCCGCGTTTCCTTGAGCCTTAAGGGACAATAAACGCCGATCGCCGGTTTTGGTCGCATCGTACCTGCAGAATTTCTGTTTGCGGGGCATGGAAATTCGCTTGCGCGGCTCAAAAACCCCAGCTAACAATTCGCCCCATGATGAATTCGATGAACATTGCTAACTGGTGGCCGGCTCGCTCAACGCGGCCTTGACCAGTCATGTCCATCGACAAGACCACAAGCCGCCCGGAACCCGAGGCGGCTTTTTTGTTATCCGCCGCAGAGACCCGGGCAAAGACATTGGAGAGGCAGGACAATGGTAACGATCATTCGGGATGACGGTTCGGAGGTTTACGAGACGAGGGGCGGGATTGCGGTCAGCCGGCAGCGGCGCGCCGCTCCCTATGCGGATGCGATCTCCTCCTATGTCGACAGGCTCGACGAGCGGCGCGGCGCGGTGTTTTCCTCCAATTACGAATATCCTGGCCGTTACACCCGCTGGGACACGGCGATCGCCGATCCGCCGCTCGGGATTTCGTCGAATGGCCGCAAGGTGTGGATCGAGGCCTTCAACGGCCGCGGCGAGGTGCTGCTCGGCTTCGTCGCCGACAAGCTGAAAACCGTGGCCGACCTGACGCTCGGGGCGCGGACCGACCGCCGTCTCGACCTTACCGTCAACGAGCCGACCCGCGTCTTTACCGAGGAAGAGCGCTCGAAGATGCCGACGGTGTTTTCCGTGCTGCGGGCGATCGTCGACCTGTTCCATTCGGAAGCGGATTCGGCAATCGGCCTGTTCGGCGCCTTCGGCTATGACCTCGCCTTCCAGTTCGATGCGATCAAGCTGTCGATGCAGCGGCCGGAAGACCAGCGCGACATGGTTCTGTTCCTGCCCGATGAAATCCTCGTCGTCGATCATCATGCGGCCAAGGCCTGGATCGATCGTTACGACTTTTCCAAGGACGGGGTGACGACGGAAGGCAAGGACCAGGAGATCGCGCCCGATCCCTTCCAGCGCACCGATGCGATCCCGCCGAAGGGCGACCATCGGCCGGGCGAATATGCCGCTCTCGTCACCAAGGCGAAGGAAAGTTTCCGACGCGGCGACCTGTTCGAAGTGGTACCGGGGCAGAAGTTCATGGAGCGCTGCGACTCGAAGCCTTCGGAAATTTCCAACCGGCTGAAGGCGATCAATCCGTCGCCCTATTCCTTCTTCATCAATCTCGGCCACCAGGAATATCTGGTCGGCGCCTCGCCGGAAATGTTCGTGCGGGTGTCGGGCCGGCGCATCGAGACCTGCCCGATCTCCGGCACGATCAAGCGCGGCGAAGATCCGATCGCCGACAGCGAGCAGATCCTCAAGCTCTTGAATTCGAAGAAGGACGAGTCCGAACTCACCATGTGCTCGGATGTCGACCGCAACGACAAAAGCCGTGTCTGCGAGCCGGGTTCGGTGAAGGTGATCGGCCGCCGGCAGATCGAGATGTATTCGCGGCTCATCCATACGGTCGACCATATCGAAGGCCGGCTGCGGCCGGACATGGACGCGTTCGACGGCTTCCTCAGCCATGCCTGGGCCGTCACCGTCACCGGTGCGCCGAAACTGTGGGCGATGCGGTTCATCGAGAACCACGAAAAAAGCCCGCGCGCCTGGTATGGCGGGGCGATCGGCATGGTCGGCTTCAACGGCGACATGAATACCGGGCTGACGCTGCGCACGATCCGCATCAAGGACGGCATTGCCGAAGTGCGTGCCGGCGCGACGCTGCTCAACGACAGCGATCCGAACGAGGAAGAGGCTGAAACCGAACTGAAGGCGTCCGCCATGCTGACAGCGATCCGTGATGCAAGGGCCGGCAATGCCGCCAAGGTCGGCCGCGACGTGGCGCGGGTGGGGCAGGGGGTGAAAATCCTGCTCGTCGACCACGAGGACAGTTTCGTCCACACGCTCGCCAACTATTTCCGCCAGACCGGCGCCACCGTCTCGACGGTTCGCACGCCGGTGCCGGAAGAGGTGTTCGACCGCTTCGATCCCGATCTCGTCGTGCTGTCGCCTGGTCCCGGCAATCCGAAGGATTTCGACTGCAAGGCGACGATCAAGATGGCGCGGTCGAAGGGCCTGCCGATCTTCGGCGTCTGCCTCGGCCTGCAGGCGCTTGCGGAAGCCTATGGCGGGGAACTGAGGCATCTTGCGGTGCCGATGCACGGCAAGCCGTCGCGCATCCGGGTGCTGGAACCGGGCATCGTGTTCTCTGGACTTGCCAAGGAAGTGACGGTCGGGCGCTACCACTCGATCTTCGCCGACCCGAAGACGCTGCATCCGGATTTCATGATCACCGCCGAAAGCGAGGACGGCACGATCATGGGCATCGAGCACGTCAAGGAACCGATCGCTGCTGTGCAGTTCCACCCGGAATCGATCATGACGCTCGGGGGCGACGCCGGCATGCGGATGATCGAAAACGTCGTGGCGCATCTGTCGCGGCGGGCGAAGACCCAGGCGGCGTAAGAATGTTGTCAGAAACAATCCCGATCGAATCCATCCGCGAGGAGCATATCGAGAGTTTTCACAAGGCACTCGACACGGTCTCGCGCGAGCGAAAATACCTGAGCTTCCTGGAGGCGCCGCCGCTTGAAGACGTGCGGCCCTTCGTGCTCGACAACATCGAGAACGGCCATCCACAAGTCGTTGCCGTTGTCGGCAGCGAAGTGGTCGGCTGGTGCGACATCCGCCGGCATTCCCGCCCGACGGCTGCTCATTGCGGCACGCTCGGGATGGGGATCATCCCCGGCTATCGTGACAAGGGGCTTGGCACGCGGCTGATCCGCGCCGCTGTCGGGCAGGCCCGCGAATGCGGCTTCCACCGCGTCGAGCTGCATGTGCATGCCGACAACGTGCGTGCCATCGCGCTCTACGAAAAGGTCGGTTTCGTGCGGGAAGGCGTGGCGCGGGATGCGGTGAAGATCGACGGCCGGTATATCGACAGTATCCGGATGGCGGTGGTTTTCGGGTAGGCTGACAGCACATCGAGGAGGAGGCGGACGTGGCCGCCGCGACGCCATCCGACAAGCCCGGATTATGCCAGCCGGCCCTTTGACAAAGCCGCTCATGTGAGCGATATGCAGGCTAATCGAAACCGCCGCAGCGAGACCATCTCGTTGCGGCGGTTTCGCCGTTTTGGGCCTTCGGTCCTGCAAATCATTCGCACGCGCAAAAAGGAAGACATCGTGGCGAGGGAAGTCAAAATCGTCGAGCGGCTGGCCTTCTGGGGCATGCCGCTGTCGCTCGGCGTCATGTCCTTGAAGATGCTGGCCTGGTGGGTGACGGGCTCCGTCGCGCTGCTCTCGGACGGGCTCGAATCCTTAGTCAACGTCGCCGCCGCCTTCATCGCCTATTTCGTGATCCGCTATGCGCAGCGGCCGGCCGACCACGACCATCAGTTCGGCCATCACAAGGCGGAATATATGTCGGCGGTGGTCGAAGGCGCGCTGATCATCGTTGCGGCGATCCTGATCATCAGCGAAGCCTGGGACGGGCTGTCTGCGCCGAGACTTCCGGATGCGCCGGTGCTCGGCCTTGCGATCAACGGGCTTGCGGCGGTCATCAATGCATTGTGGGCCACAACCCTGATCCGGGTCGGCACCACCCATTATTCGCCGGCGATGGCGGCCGACGGCCAGCATATCATGTCCGACGTGGTCACCTCGGCCGGGGTCTTCGTCGGCCTCATCCTGGCTATTGCAACAGGGTATGCGATCCTCGATCCGGTACTTGCCATCCTGGTCGCGATCAACATTCTCTGGCAAGGCTACAAGGTGATCACCCATTCCATCGGAGGGCTGATGGACCGGGCGCTGGAGCCGGACGAGGAGGCGGCGGTGCGCGAGGCGATCGCAACCCATTCAGTCGGCGCGCTCGGCGTCCATGATCTCAAGTCGCGCCGGGCCGGGGCAGCGGTTTTCATCGATTTTCATCTGGTCGTGCCGGCGGATATGAGCGTCGAAGAGGCACATGCGATCTGCGACCGCTTGGAAGATGCGATCAAAGAGATTATTGCGGGCTCCACATTGGCGATCCATGTGGAGCCCGAAAGCGAAAATCCACATGGACAGAAGGTCGAATTCGAAGGAACAGGCAAATGACGATGACGGATGTCAGCGGGCTCTCGCAGCTCGGATCCCAGGTGGAGGCTCCGCAGAGCCCCGAAACCGCGGTGCTGGAAAAGGTACCGAACGGCAACCAGGGCACCGATTACGTGGTGCGCTTCACGGCGCCCGAGTTTACTTCGCTCTGCCCGATGACCGGCCAGCCGGACTTCGCCCATATCGTCATCGATTATATTCCGGACGGGTTCCTGGTGGAATCGAAGTCGCTGAAACTGTTCCTGCATTCGTTCAGGAACCACGGTGCGTTCCACGAGGACTGCTCGATCTATATCGCCAAGCGGATCGTCGACCTGCTCGCCCCGAAGTGGCTGAGGATCGGTGCCTACTGGTATCCGCGCGGCGGCATCCCGATCGACGTGTTCTGGCAGACGGGCGAGGCCCCGGCCGGCGTGTGGCTGCCGGAGCAGGGGGTTGCGACGTATCGAGGACGTGGGTAGCGGGAAGACCCCTCCCCACAAGGGGCAGGGTCCTAACCCGCGTCAGCGCTCCTGCCCTTGGTTCAAATCAATTCGTTGGGAAGGGCTAATGGTAATTGGGGGCGCGAAGAGTCCAACCTACACGTCCATCGAATCATCGCTGCCCAAGTCGCTGTTGTCGAAATCCGCCTGGTCGTCGGAAAAATCGTCATCGACGTAATCGGCCTGTTGCCAACCGGCGTTCGAGCCGGAATTGTCGGCTGCGTCATTGGTGTTGGCGGCGGCGCTCTTGTCATCCGAGGCCTGGCGGATCGCGTCATCGCCGAAATAGTTGTTGTTGATGACGGTTTCCTCGGCCGGGGCGGTGCCGCTTCCGAACGGGTTCGCACCGGCGAGGGGCGAGCCCCAGCCGAGCGAGTTCATGTGGCTGCCGAAAATGCCCGACAGCGAATTGGCGAGCAGCATGCCGCCCGCGACGCCGGCTGCGGTGCCGAGCGCGCCGCGCAAAAAGCTGCCGCCGGCCGACGGGGCTGACATCTGGCCGCTCCAGGGGGCGGCGGACGGCGGGGGCGTCCGATAACCGTCGTCATAATCGCTGCCGGTGCGGTAGTTCTGGCGCGGGGCGCTGCCCCACGGACCTGATTGGGGAGCGGGTCGGATGCCGGGCTGTGGAATCGAGGACTGCTGGGCCTGGCCGGTGCCGAAGATCGAGCTCAGGAAACCGCCGCTCTGTTCGGCGCGGTGATGTTCGCTTGTCTCCGCTTCGAGCTGGTGGACGCGGTCTTCCAGTTCCCGGATGCGGTTGGCGGCGGCTTCCAGGCCTTTTTCCTGCACGATGACGGCCTGGGCCAGATAGTAGGTGGCGTAGGGCTGTTCGCGGGTGGCCTGGTCGATGAGCGTTTCGGCGTCACGGTCGCGCGGGGTTGCGGCGGCGGTGCGGACGCGGTCGAAAAGGGCGGTCAGAAGCTGGCGTTCTTCCGGTGACATGCTTGCCTCCTTGCAGGCGTTTGCCATGCACAAGAAGGTAGGCAGCGATTCCGGCATTTCAAAGCCGGAATCCCTTACATTTCGGTAATCTTCGGGCTCAGCCGAAGGCCAGCGACAGGCCTAGAAGCGCGGTCGCAGCGCCGAGGATACGGGCGATATAAGGGCTGAAGCGGGCAATGCCGAGGCCGAGCGCGATGCCGGCTGAATGCAGGAGGGCGGTGGCGATCATGAAACCGATGCCGAACCGCACTGCGCCTGCCGAGCCGAGTTCACCGCCATGGGCGTGGCCGTGGAACAGCGCAAAAACGCCGACGACGGCCGCTGCCGCCGAAACCGGCAGTTTCACGGCGGTCGCGACGAGCAGACCGAGGCCGATCACCGACGCGAGGATCGCCGGTTCGACGAAGGGGAGGCTGACGCCACCGAGGGCGAGGAGGAAGCCGGCGGCCATGGTGCCGACGAAAGCCAGGGGGACGATCCACAGCGCATTTCGGTTGTTCGCCGTTCCGATCTGCGCCGCCCACAGGCCTACTGCAACCATGACCAGGATATGGTCGGCGCCAAAAAGCGGATGGGAGAAACCGGCGAGAAACGAGCCATGCTCGGCGGGATTGAGGTGCGCAAAGGCCGGCACTGTGGCGGCGGCAAGAACGGCGGCGGTGAGCGAAAGGCGTTTCAGCATTTGGGTCCCCTGGAAATTATGTGCATGCGGAATGACTTGCGAAGATAGGCAAGCGCCCGGTGGCTGTCCATCGCAATTGCGGCGGCTGGAGGCTCGGTAACTACGTCATTCACCTTAGTCCGTGGAAGGTTCCGTCTTAGACTCTACGCTCCATTGTTTTACGGCGGCGAACACATTATGTCCGGTATATGAATCTGATGCAGGAGACTCTCAGCGTGCTCGACGACGAAGACGACAAGGACGACAAGACCAAGGAACTGCCGCTCGGCAAGGAAACGGAAGCGAATCTTTTCAAGTCGCGTTCGATCTTCATCTATGGGACGATTACCCAGGAACTGGCGCAGAAGGTCAACACGCAGCTCGTGGCGCTTGCCGCGGCCAGCGACGACGACATCCGCGTCTATGTGAGCTCGCCCGGCGGCCACGTGGAATCGGGCGATTCGATCCACGACATGATCAGGTTCATCAAGCCGAAGGTCTGGATGATCGGTACGGGCTGGGTCGCATCGGCCGGTGCGCTGATCTACGTGTCCGTTCCGAAGGAGCGCCGCATCTGCTTGCCGAACACCCGCTTCCTGCTTCATCAACCGTCCGGCGGCACTCGCGGCATGGCATCCGACATCGAGATCCAGGCCCGCGAGATCATCAAGATGAACGAGCGGCTGAACAGGATCTTTGCGGAAGCAACCGGCCAGTCGGTCGAAAAGATCGCCAAGGACACCGACCGCGACTACTGGCTGTCGGCCGAAGAAGCCAAGACCTACGGCTTGGTTTCGAGGATCGTGACGTCGCAGAGCGAAATCTGATCTTTCGCCGCCATTTGTGAATTGAATAGCCCCGCCGGTTGCCGCCGGCGGGGCTTTTTGTTGTTTGCGGCTCTCGTGTATCGAGGATGGCGCCTGCGGTTCAGGCGACCTGCGGACGCCAGGCGATGACGCCTTCCGTGCGGGCGCGGACGTCGGGAGCGGCAAGGCAGGTGGCGACGGCCTCGTAACCCGGTGCACCCGGGACGGGTGCGACGCGGCTCGGGGGGCTGTGGTTGGCGGGGCAAAGGATGATCGCCTCGTCCGGTCCGACGGCGCCGAGATCGAGGATCGCCGAGGAGCGGGTCATGATGAAGAGCGGGCAGGCGCCGGGACGGCGGTTGCGCAGATAGGCCGAGACCGCCTCCTGCGATGGCTGGTCCAGACCCTGCTCGATCATGTCGATGACCGGGATGCGGGCCGCGTCGGCTTCGATGGCGACGAGGAGGGCGGTGAGGGCAGGCGTTGCCGTAGCGCCCTCCTCGACAAGCCAGGCGAGCGATTGCTCGACGCGTAGCTTCAGCGCCGGATCGGTTTCCATTCCTGCCCGGGCTTCGGCGGCGTCGTTGGCGGCGCGATCGAGACCTACGAAGATCGCGCCCGGAAGATGTTCGGCGATTGCCTTGGAGAATCTGGTCTTGCCGCTGCCGAGCGGGCCGATGATGTAGTTGAGCGGCCTCACATCCCTAAGCTCGAAGGGTTCGCCGCCCCAGGGCCAGGGGAGATTGAACGCTGCCGCGATCTCGGCCGCCGGACGCGTCAGACGCGTCAACTCGTTGGCCCGGGGCGACTCGCCGCCGGCAAGGCCCGTGCGCAGGCTGCGGACTTTTTCTACCGTCTCGGCGATCCGGCGGGCCTCCGTTTCAAGCCGCGCCTGATGGACGGCAAGCGCGGGAGCAAGGTCCTGCGCGTCGCCTTTCAGCACCCGCGCCACCTGTGCGAGGCTGAGGCCAAGGGCTCGCAACGCGGCGATCTCGCCGGCGCGGGCCATTTCGTGCGGGCCGTAGGCCCGCCATCCGGCCGCGGTGCGCACCGGGGCGATCATGCCGCGCTGTTCATAGAGGCGCAGCGCCTTCGGGGAAATGCCGAGCCGTTCGGCGGCGTCGGACGGGTTCAGGTAGTGTGCGGAAGAACTCAAGGAATCACCTCGTCGGTTGTTGACCGCTCCTCCTATCGGGGCAGCCCCAGGGGCCGGGTCAACATCTGTTTTGCGAGGCGCGATTTTTTCCGAACGCGGTTCGCTCAGCGGACCAGCGCCGCCGATGGCGCGAACCACGTATGGTTGCCTGCCCGCCAGTCCGTCGCGAATGTGATGAACTCGTCGGCCGGCATCGGTTTTGCGAAGACGTATCCCTGCAGGGTCTGGCAGCCGAGGCTGCGCAGGATGTCCACATGCGCTGCCGTCTCCACCCCTTCGGCGACGATCTCGATGCCCTGGGAGCGGCCGATCTCGATGATCGAGGCGACCAGTCGGCGCTGCGAGCCGGCGGCTTCGAGCGGCGCAATCAGCTTGCGGTCGATTTTCAGCCGCTTGGGCCCGAGTTCGAGAAGGCTGACGATCGAGGCATGGCCGGTGCCGAAATCATCGATTTCGATATCGATCCCGAGCGCCTTGAGGTCGAGAATGGCGGATCTCAGGTCCTTGTCCTGATCCTCGAAGGAGATCGATTCGAGAAGTTCGAACGAAAGGGTCCCGGGCGCGATCGGCAGTTCGGCCAGTCGTTTGAACAGCCTCTCGTCCTTCAGGCGCTGCGCCGAGATGTTGACGGAAAGATGCGGGATATCGAGCCCGAGCGCGCTCCATCTCGCCGATTGGAAGAGCGCCTTTTCCAGAATGATCGCATCGATATCGGCCGACCGGTGCAGGCTCTCGGCAATCGCCAGGAAACTGTCCGGTGCCAGCAGGCCGCGTTTGGGATGCTGCCAGCGCGCCAGCGCCTCGACGCCGACTATGGCGAGCGAATGCGCATCGAACTGAGGCTGGAAAAAGGGGATGATCTGGTCGCCTTCGAGCGCGCTCAGGAACTCGTCGGACATGCGCTTGCGCAGCACAACCGCCGAGCGCAGTTCCTTCGAGAAAACCTCGACTCGGTTGCGGCCGCGCTTCTTGGCTTCATAGAGCGCGATATCGGCATTGATTAGCAGCTGGCTCAGTTCCTCGCCGGCTGCAGACTGGCAGGCGATGCCGGCGCTGCAGCCGATGCGACATTCATGCCCGCCGATATCGATGGGGCGGGCAAGGGTATTGACGATCGACTGGGCGAGGTATTCGGCCCGGCGCTGCGGTTCCGGCCCCCCGGTCACGACGACGAATTCGTCACCGCCGATGCGCGAGGCGAACTCGTCGTGGTCGATCAGTTCGAGCAGGCGGGACGTGGCCGCCTTCAGGACCGCGTCGCCCGCCGCATGGCCAAGCGTGTCGTTGACCTCCTTGAAGCGGTCGAGATCGATGTGGATGAATGCCAGCCGGTGACCTGCAGCCTGGTTCTCTCCGGCGGTCATGAACTGGTCGAGGAAGCGCCGGTTCGGCAGGCCGGTCAGGGCGTCGTGCAGCGACTGATGTTCGAGCGTGCGCCTTGCCGAACGCAGTTCGTCGTTCTGCAACTCGGCCTTCGTCTGGGCCTGCCGCAGTTCGGAATGCAGCGTAACGTCCCTGGTGACGTCCCAGTTGGCGCCGACCACCCGCTTGACGCCTGCCGCGGTCCGGTAGGTGGCTCCGTGCGCACGGATGTGACGGATCTCGCCGTTGCGGGAGACGACGCGGAATTCGGTACGGTAGCTCGTTTCATCCTCGAGCGTCTTGCGGAAGCAGGCCTCGGCGGCTTCCATGTCGTCGGGATGCAGCGCATCGCGCCAGTCCACGTATTCGCGGACATCCCTGTCCGGCGCGTCGTAGAGCTCGCACATGCGCTGGTCCCAGATCAGCGTGTCGGTCGAAGGTTCATATTCCCAGACGCCGACGCCGGAGGCCTGAAGCGCAAGTTCGAGGCGCTGGGACAGCGTTTCCAGCTGTTCCTCGCGCTGCTGCAGGGTGAGGATGTGGCCGTGGCGCTGTTTCATCAACAGCCCGGCCCAGAAGAGCGGGGCGGCGACGCAGAAGGCGATCAGAAGGGCGGTGATCCGGAAGCTGAACATGTCCGGCGGAGAGCTCTGCCACCCGTCTTTCGGGACTGCGGCGAGGTACCAGGTGTCGTAGCCAAGCTCGATCCTCGATCTGACCGGGTCTTGCGAAAATATAGCGCCGTTTCCGAGGAATATGTCGCGCTCGGCGGGGATGGGCCGCTGCGAGATTGCGATGTCCAGCGCCTGGCGCTGAGTATTGACGTTGCTGTCCGCGTAGAGCCTGTCGAGGTCGATGACCGCCGAGACGACGCCCCAGAACCGCCCGTTGGCAAGCGAAAAGACCGGATAGCGGGCAATCAGCCCCCGGCCGCCCTGTACCAGATTGACCGGGCCGGTGATGACGAGCGTCCGCCGCTCCACGGCTCTCATCACGGCATCACGCTGGAGCTCGTTGGTGCGGTAGTCGAGGCCGAGGGCCTTCTTGTTCGCCTCTTCGGGGTAGACGAGGCCGACGACCAGGTCCTTGGCTGCGACGACGTTGCGCAGCTGGGACGGAACCCCGAAAATCCGCTCGGAGAGTGCGGTGAATTGCGGCTGGTTGATGTTCGGATTGGCGGCAATCGCGGCGATGAGCCCATAGATCAGGTTGACGTTGCCACGGATATTGGTCTCCAGGCTGGCCGCAACCCGGGCCAGTTGCTCGGCTGCCTTGACCTGCTGCGCCACGTGGTATTGTTCGCGTTTTTCGATATCGGCGCGGACCACCCCAACCAAGAGGCCGGCAACAGCAAGGATGGCCGGAAAGAAATAGCCGAGGCCGAAGAACCGAAGGCCAGACGATTTCGATATGAAGGGCAGCAAGGTCATGGAGATTTCCGATGGTGTCCCTCACTGTCGCCGACAAAATTTAAGATTGTCTAATTTATCCTCGCATCAGTTAGATTTGGCGCGGATATCGCCGATCCAAAGACCGGCAGGACGGGAAAAACGCTTGCCGCATCGACCATCGCCACTGGCGCCCCCAAAGACGACGCCTTTCGCGTCATCCGGGTGCAACCTTGCCTCCAACTTCGGCGATCTCGTCCCGCCGCCTGGCCGCATCGACGCATGGGAACTGCCTATACCGGCGCGCGCTCCGGTACTGCCGGCCGGCGGCCGAACACGGCGACGGAATCGTATTTCTTTTCGTCGGAGGCAAACGCCGTCGAAAGGAGAAGCTGGATCGACCGCAGCAACGTATGCCGCTTGCCTGAAGGACGGGGGGTATATTCGCGGGTCCGGTCGTAGATCGAGGCCTCCCATTGCCGCCAGCTTGCATGGTGGTGGCGGGTATAACCCATGTACTGGAAGCCGGAGAAGGTGAAGCCGCCCAGGCCGATCACCTTGCGAAGACAGGCGGGCGTAAAGAAATAGAGATGACGCGGCGCGTCGAACATGGCCGAGCAGACGCCGAGGCTTTTGAAATGGGTGGCCGCGCAGTTGGGCACTTCGCAGAACAGTATCCCACCCGGGCGCGTCAGGAAGAAGGCCTTCTGAAGCGCCAGGATCGGGTCGCGGCAATGTTCCAGCACATGGCGCATGATCACGAGATCGCAGCTCTGTCCCTTGAGATCGGCCGGAAGCTCCTCGCAGGTGCCCGCAAGCACCGTGACGCCCGCCTTGGCCGCCTCGGCTCTTGCCGCTGCATCCGGCTCGACGCCGAGGACGTTGAAGCCGAGCGCCTTGAAACGGCCGAGGAGCTCACCGCCGCCGCAGCCGAGGTCGCATATCGAGGCGCCTGGCGGCAGATCCTCGGCGATGCGCTCGGGATCGAGCGACCGGCCCTTGTCGAGGCGCCAGGCTGCGTGGAGCAGCGCCCTGTCGACGAGGGTTTGATCGACCTCCGTAAGATGGCCCTGTCCGTGGGTGTAATACCGGGCGGTATCGTAAAAAGACGGAATTTCTTCCGGGCGGGGCATGGGGCTTACGGCGCCGAGCCCGCATTCCGTGCAGACCACGAAGTCTTTATACGGGTTTTCGGCGCCCTTGATCGGGTCGAGTGGCATATATGTCCACGGGGCAGTCTGCCCCCCGCAGGAAAAGCAGGTCATCTCGTGCTCCGCAAAGGTGGTAGCAATTTGCCGACGATATCGATCTTCAACAACATGCCTAAAGTGATGATCTACCGATGGGGTATGTGGTTCTACCTGGGAATGACGCTTGCCGATCCGCGTGTGTCGCCGATGCTCAGCATTCTGTTTTGTACTGGAGGGG
Source organism: Neorhizobium vignae (assembly GCF_000732195.1). Taxonomy (GTDB): domain Bacteria; phylum Pseudomonadota; class Alphaproteobacteria; order Rhizobiales; family Rhizobiaceae; genus Neorhizobium; species Neorhizobium vignae. The sequence goes on along the minus strand of NZ_JNNU01000002.1, from coordinate 159,031 downwards.
ATTTCGGCCGTGCCTATGCGGGGCTGATCCGGTTCCGGCCGGCACGCTTGGAAAGGTAGAGGCCGTCGTCGGCGCGCTTCAGAATGTCCTCGAAGGAAGCATCCGCCGGCAGAAATTCGCTCAAGCCGCCGCTGATCGTGGCGTGATGGCCAAGCGCCTCCCGGACCTCGGTGGCGACGCGCTGGCGCAGCCGGTTGGCGATGACGATGCCATGCTCCTGCCGGGTGGCGGGCATGACCACGACGAACTCGTCGCCGCCGAGGCGGGCGAGAAAGTCGGTCTTGCGCAATTCCAGGCGACAGACGCTAGCGATCGCTTTCAGAACCGCATCGCCGACCGCATGGCCGAAGTCGTCGTTGACGGTCTTGAAGTGATCGATGTCGAACATGAACACGGATGTCGGGATATGCTCGTCGCGAAAAAGCTCGAACTTCAGGGCGAGCACGTCCATCAGCTTTCGGCGGTTGAAGAAGCCGGTCAGCGCATCGGTCTCGCTTTGGTGGCGCAACTGGTTCTCGACGGCGTTCTTTTCCGTGATGTTGCTGGCGACCCAGACGATCGCATCCTCGCCGTCGACCTGAAAATCAAGCGCTTGCAAGCGTCCCTCGAACCAGATCGAGTGGGCGGGGCCGTCGTTCTGCAGCCCCTTCACGTCGCTGCCGGAGAGGCTGTATTCGACGATATGCAGGGCACGCGATGCGAGCGCCTTTTCGATCTCCCGCACAAAGCGCTGCGCCTTCTCGACGACGAGGACATCGTAGAGGCTCTTGCCGACGAGATGGCTGCCCTCGTGATAATACCGGGTGTCCTTGCCGCCGAAAAGTGCGGCATAGCGGCCGCTGCGGGTCAGGACGAAGCATGGATCCGGGAGTGCCGACAGAATGAAATAAAGCTGATCGCGGGAAAAGGCGGTTTCCTGTCCGATCTCGATCGCTGGCGCAAGGTGAGCTGCCGTCATTGCGTTTCCCGGGCGTTGATGCAATCCGGGTTGCATGGCCGGACCGACCGGAAGCAACGGGCGCACGGTCCAGAGATTACCGCCAAACTCCTTCCAAATTATCAACAGATGCGAATATGCGCAGGCACGAACAAAGGCGCGGCCGATTGCCGGCAGAGGCAAATGGCCGGTTGAAGGCATGGCTTTCCCGCTCGGCCGTACCCTTTTGCGGCAAACGCGCCTTGCTTTTGCCGGTCGGCCTATGTTCGATTGCAGACTTTCAAATTCATGAGTCCCCGCCCGCATGTTCAAGGATTTTTCCGTTCCAGCCCTGATGATGGGGCTGCTCACAGCCTTTGTCGGGTTCATCAGCTCGTTTGCAGTCATCATGCAGGGGCTGCAGGCGATGGGTGCGACCGCACCGGAAATAGCCTCGGCGCTGCTGGCGCAGTCAATCTCCATGGGCGTCTTGGCGATCGTGTTCTCGAGCTGGTACCGGATGCCGATCAGCATCGCCTGGTCGACGCCGGGGGCAGCGCTTCTATCCGGCATCAGCATGATCGAGGGCGGGTTTCCGGCCGTGGTCGGCGCCTTCGTGGTCTGCGGCGTCCTGATCATTCTCTCCGGCCTGTTCCGGCCGCTCAGCCGGGCGATCCGGCTGATTCCGGCGCCACTCGCCAACGCCATGCTGGCCGGCATTCTCCTGGGGCTTTGCCTCGCGCCGGTGAAGGCTGTCGCCTTCAATGCCGCGCTCGGCCTGCCGATCGTGCTGACCTGGATGGTCGTGGTTTCCAGGTGGCGGCTCTGGGCGGTGCCGGCCTCGCTCGGCGCGCTGATCCTGGTGCTGATCTTCGGCGTCGACCTTCCGCCGGACGCGATGGGACAGATCGGTCGGGCGATCCATCCGGGCCTCACCTTCGTCACGCCGGTCTTTACCCTGCATGGGGTGATCTCTGTGGCGCTGCCTCTGTTCATCGTCACCATGGCCTCGCAGAACATACCTGGGATGGCGATCCTGAAGGTGCATCACTACGAGCCGCCGGCAGGTGTGATGTTTGTCGGCACCGGCATCTTCTCGATCCTCGGTGGGTTGGTCGGTGGCGTGCCGGTCAACATGGCGGCGATCACGGCGGCGATGTGCGCCAGCGAGGACGCCAATCCCGATCCCGCCAAACGCTACTGGGCGGCGATCGTCGCCGGCTTCGGTTACATCGTGTTCGGCCTGATCGCCGGCGGCATCATCGCCTTCGTATCGCTGGCTCCGCCGATCCTGCTGCAGGCGGTGGCTGGCCTCGGACTGATCGGCGCCTTTGCCAACGCGGCCTTTGCGGCCTATCGCGACCCGGAAACGCGCGAAGCGGCGGCGATCACCTTCCTCGTGACGGCATCAGGCCTTTCCTTCGCCGGGATTTCCGGAGCCTTCTGGGGCCTCGTGGCCGGCGGAGTCATGATGGCGCTGCAGCAGTTTATGCGAGCGCTGAAAAAGTAGACGAGCCCTTGCCTCATTCCGGACACGCAGTTATACATCCTACCCATGACCATGACAGGCGCAATCATGTCCGACCGTTCGTCTACCCGCCGCACCGCGGCCGGGACGATGGTATTTGCGCTTTCCTCGCTTCTTAGCCTCGACCTTACGCGCGGTTGCCGGGTCCGTTGAGGAGCGCCCGGCGGCCGAAGGCCCGCCCGGCATAAGAGCTCCTCTCACGAACATTCAAGACCGAGCCACAAAAGACCGCTAAAGGTCCGCATCGACGACGGCCAATTGCCCAGACGGGTGCCGAGCGACGCGTGAAGCGAGAAGAGACGACGACAATGGACGCCAAGACTCATTCCCAGAAATCCGGCCAGAAATCCGGGATGCCCGACGCGGCTTTGAAATACCGCGCTTATCCGCCCATCAACATTCCCGACCGCACCTGGCCCTCGAAAACCATCACCAAGGCGCCGATCTGGTGTTCGGTGGACCTGCGCGACGGCAACCAGTCGCTGGTCAACCCGATGGGCCATGACCGCAAGGCACGCATGTTCCGCATGCTGCTCGACATGGGCTTCAAGGAAATCGAAATCGGTTTCCCGTCCGCCTCGCAGACCGATTTCGACTTCGCCCGCTGGTGCGTGGAAGAGGGCGGCGTGCCGGAAGACGTGTCCATGCAGGTCCTGGTCCAGTGCCGGCCGGAACTGATCACCCGCACCTTCGAATCTCTGGAAGGCGCCCACAAGCCGATCATCCATTTCTACAATTCGACCTCCGAGCTGCAGCGCCGCGTGGTGTTCGCCAAGGACGTCGCCGGCATCAAGCAGATCGCCGTCGATGCGGCCAAGATGATCACCGATATGGCGGCCAAGGCTGGTGGCGGGTTTCGCTTCCAGTATTCGCCAGAAAGCTTTACCGGCACCGAGCTGGAAGTGGCGCTGGAAATCTGCAATGCGGTCACCGAGGTGATCAGGCCGACTGCCGAGGACAAGCTGATCCTCAACCTGCCCTCGACGGTGGAGATGGCGACCCCGAACGTCTATGCCGACCAGATCGAATGGATGTGCCGCAATCTCGACAACCGCGAGAACATCATCATCTCGCTGCATCCGCATAACGACCGCGGCACCGGCATCGCTGCGACCGAGCTCGGCCTCATGGCGGGTGCGGACCGTGTCGAGGGCACGCTGTTCGGCAACGGCGAGCGCACCGGCAATGTCGACGTGGTGACGCTGGCCTTGAACATGTACACGCAGGGCGTCGATCCGGAACTGGATTGCTCCGATATCGAGCGGATCAAGGCGGTCTACGAATATTCCAACCAGATGGTCATTCCCGAACGGCACCCTTATGTCGGCGAACTGGTCTATACGGCTTTTTCCGGCTCGCACCAGGATGCGATCAACAAGGGCATGAAGGCGATCAAGGTCGCCAATCACCCGGTCTGGGAAGTGCCCTATCTGCCGATCGACCCGCGTGACGTCGGGCGCTCCTACGAGGCGATCATCCGCATCAACTCGCAGTCGGGCAAGGGCGGCATCGCCTATATCCTGGCGGAGGATTATGGCCTGAACCTGCCGCGCAATCTGCAGGTCGAGTTCCGCGAGGAGATTCAGCGGATCACCGACGAAGAGGGCGTGGAGCTTCCCGCCAAGCGAATTTATGAGAGCTTCATCGAGCGCTATGTCGAGCAGCCCGGCGGACGGCTGAAATTCGTCGATCACCACACCTATCCGGCCGGCACCGACCACAAGGGCATCCGCGTGGTTGCCGCCGAGATCACCGACGGCGGCGAGACGAGGCGGATCGAAGGCAAGGGCACGGGGCCGATCGACGGCTTCATCAACGCGCTGTCGACCTATCTCGGCATAGAACTTTCGGTCGCCGACTATTCCGAACATTCGCTGCAGCACGGCTCGAATGCGTCCGCCATCGCCTATGTGGAGATGGAGCACCCGAACGGAAAGCTGTTCGGCGCAGGCATCAACAAGAACATCGTCGCAGCCTCGCTCGAGGCGATCGTCTCGGCGGCGAACCGGGTGATCGAGGGGCGCTGAGGAAGGTCGGGCCTGTAAAAATTGCCCGGGGGCCGCTCCACTATCTGGGCGGCCTCTTGGTTTTCGCAGGAAGTTTAGAACTAGAGTTATTTTTTTGCTCGCCTGACGTGCAATTTTGCCCGTAGTGTAGCGGGGCATCAAACGTAAGTGCCAGGAACCACAGCACGCATAGGACGCGAATTAATTTTTCATCACGTCGTGGCTATTCGGCTGATTTTAAGAATAGGTTATTGCCGTGAATGATGATGAATCATCATATTTCAGGATATTCTCGATTTTTGATATCCCTGAGTTTTATTTATTAAAAATTTTATTCCGAAAAATACTCATATATTCGTTTTTTATTTTTTTTATCTCGGGTATTTTTATTGGTTTTTTCCGCTTAGGCGATTCTTTCTGCGAAGAAGTTTTGAATTCTGCCAGCTCAAGCATTAATTCATTGTTGATTCTTGAGCGAGATACAAGTTTGTTACGTTGCAGATTGATTCTTTCATTATATTTATTTCCGATTATTGTATTTTCTATTTCATTTTTATTTTTTATTTTGATCGTACGTTATTTTTCTATTTTTACTCAAGTCAAGAATGAAAGTTATAAATTCCAGAATTTCATGAAGGATAGCTTTTGGATTATAATTTTCTCTTTGGCGGTATTGTTGGCGACATATTGGCATCCGCAGCAAGGGCGATACGGCGGCTCGGGTGAAGTTTTGCTCGGTGGCGCTTTTATCATAGTCATTGCGTCATTTGCCTGGTATATTTTTTGCGCTGTATTTCTTACTTTGATGATATTTGCAGCAACATACTTCGGGCAATTATTAAGAAAATAAAGCTTGAACATTATTGATGGCTGTGATGAAGACATCTTCGCCGGCAGATGCATCCACGTTTTTTGTCATTAATTTTAACTTTACTGCAGTTCACTGCCCACAGATAACTCGCTTGATTCTAAGGCGCGCTAAAGTCAGCCTGACGTTTCCGTATGTCGTAGCCTAAATCAGCCCCGCCGCCTTGGCCGCGATATCATCCAGATCTGCCGCGGACGAGGGGCCGACGATCATGTAGGTGGCCAGCGGCGTGACCCAGGACACGAGGCCCGTGTCGTTGCGGATCTCCTCGATCGAGCGGCTGCCCTCGGGCCGGGTCTTGGTGAAGGAAATGGCGATCACGTCGCCGGCCCCATCGCCATCGGTACGTCGGTAGAGAAGCTGGCCGACCGGCCCGCCGCCGGCGGCAAACAGGCGGGCGCCCTGGAAGGTCAGGCCACTGTCGCTGAGATCGGGGATCCGAAAACCGACGCCGGTATTGGTCGTCAGCCATTCGAGGATATCGGCTGGCCTTTCGGCGGGGATTTCGACGAGATGATTGGTCTGGCGCGCATAGAGCCGGTAATGGGCGATGATATCGTCCAGCCAGTCTCGGCTGCTGCTGCCGGGCATGGAAATCATCGAAAACTGCGGCACGGCCGGGTTGCCGCCGATCATATAGCCGATGCCGCCGCCGAGCACGAAAAACAGGGCGCAGGCGGCGACCGCCTGCAGGCCGGACGGCTTGAAGGAAAGCGTCGGGCGCGGCCCGTTCGGCAGGCGTACGGCCCGGCGCGGCAGCGGCGCATTCTTGATGGTGCGCACCAGATCCAGCGGCACCGGCTCCTTCAGCATCTCGTCAAACGCGCGCCGGCCGAGATCGGCGCCGCGCTTCAGCGCATCGTGCAGGGAGCGGGCCTGCGGGTCGTTGACCAGAAACTCCTCGACGTCATGCCTGTCATCGTCGCTGGTCCGGCCATCGATATAGGCGGAAAGCCGCAGTTCGAGCGGCGACGGCTGGGGAATGTTCATCCTCACGCTCTCCGCTCGCTCGTTTCGGCGGCGGCGGCCGCCAGGCTGAGACGTGCGGTGCAAAGGCGGGCGGCGAAGAGATCCGGCTGGATGCCGAGAATGGCTGCCGCCTCCGCATAGGCGAAACCTTCCACATCGGCGAGCAGGAAAACGCTCGCCAGCCCGTCCGGCAGGCAAGCGAGAGTGTCCTTCTTCGACGGACGGGAACTTCCGGCCGTGGCAGCGTCGCCGGCGGCATTGCCCTCAGCGCGACGGCGCTTCTTGGCTTCGTCCACGAATGTGCTGCGGATCATGCTGAAAAGCCAGCTTTCCAGCCGGCCTTCGCCCTTCCAGTGATGGCTTTTCTGGATCGCCCGGCCTGCCGCTTCACGCACCAGATCATCGGCCTCGGCCGCACTTCCCGTCAGCGTCAGCGCAAATCGGCGCAGGCGCGGCAGGAGCGCTACGAGATCGCGCCGGATGTCGGTCGATGGGCTCGATTGGGTCATGGATAGGGGCGATTTACCTATGATATACTGCAATAACCAGAACGAGCTATTAGTTATGACGAGATTGTGGCGATTCCGCAACAATCACGGCATTGTTTCTACAACATTCTCGCCACTTGCGGAATCGACATCGTCGCCGGCTCGTGGCCGTAGAGAAGCCGGCTGTTGTCGAGCGCGACGCCGTCGCCCCGCTCGGTGAGGCTGTAACGCTCGCAGAGCAGGTTCCAGGCACCGTCCTCGCCGGACAGCGTGAATAGATTGTAGGCGGCGCGCGGCTTGTGCCCGCCGGGCCCCTGAGACGCCGACGCGATGCCGACCACGGGCACGTTGCCGGTATGGCTTCGCAGCCAATAGAGCGTGTTGAGGTGGGTATGGCCGTGCAGAACCAGTTCCGCGCCGCCGGTGGAGATCGCGGCCGCGAAACGCCGGATGCCGAGCATGCGCTTGTGCGAGGAGGCCGCACCCCGGATCGGCGGATGGTGGATCAGCACCACCCGGAAGAGGCCTTCCTCGCCTGCCTGTTTCAACAGGTTGACGGTTTCGCGCGCCTGGCGCGAGCCGTAATAACCCGACGCTGAAAAGGGCAGGGTGGCATTGGAGGTCGAGCAGCCGATGATGGCGAGCGGACCCCGCCGGCGCAGGGTCGGGAAGATATGGTCGTCTTCGGGCCATTCGGCCGGATCGTCGTCGCTCTTGATGAACGGATACCATTCGTTGACCGACTTGTCGTGCGCGCCCGGAACATAGGCGTCGTGGTTGCCGGGCACGACCGTCGTGTCATAGGGCTCGCCGATGGTGTGCAGCCACTCGCCGGCAAGCCGCGTCTCGATCTTGGTCGCCAGGTTGACGAGATCGCCGGTGATGACCAGCTGGTCCGGTTCGCGCGTCTTCAAATCGCTCAAAAGCAGGTCGAGCGTATTGACGAAAAGGTGCTTGCGCCGATTGCGGTGCCAGTTCACAAACCCGGTGATCCGCTTCGAGAACAGCTCGCGAAGCGTGAGTTTTGGAAGCGGCCCCAGATGGATGTCGGAAATATGCGCGAATTTGAACATGGCGCACACATAACGCATGAGGGCGGAAATCGTTATCGATTTTCTGGACGCTCCCGGAGTTATGAATGAGCGGCGAAGGCGTGCCGGAAATCCGCGGTTTGCGGACCCGGGTCGTCGTCTGGCTGCTGCACCGGGTTTTCATGCTGACCCGCGGCATGACGCTCGGGGTGCGCGCCGCATGCTTCGATGCCGGGGGCCGCATCTTCCTCGTCCGCCATACCTATGTGCCCGGCTGGTACATGCCGGGCGGCGGCGTCGAGCGCGGGGAGACGGCGCTTGAGGCGCTGCGCAAGGAGTTGCGCGAGGAGGGCAATCTCGAAATCCGCGGGGAGATCGCGCTTTTCCACGCTTACTACAACCGCAATGCCAGCAGGCGTGACCATGTCCTGCTCTACCGGGTCACCGTGGAGCAGACCGCACCGCGTTTGCCGGACCGGGAGATTGCCGAGAGCGGGTTCTTTGCGCTCGATGCGCTACCGAAGGATACGACTGCGGCGACGCTGCGGCGGTTGCGGGAGTTGAGCGGCGAGGCGGAGAGGGCGGATTACTGGTGAGAGGCGGATGCGTCAAATCATGCCACCCGCTTCACTCTCTCCCGCGCATGCGGCGTATCCAGATCCATGACCGGGCCGACGGGGACGATGCCGGTCGGGTTGATGGTCTTGTGGCTCCCATAATAGTGGTGCTTGATGTGGAAGAGATTGCAGGTCTCGGCGACGCCCGGTTGCTGATAGAGATCAGCGAGATAGCCGGACAGGTTCGGGTAGTCCGCGATGCGGCGGATGTTGCACTTGAAGTGGCCGACATAGACCGGATCGAAGCGCAGCAGCGTGGTGAACAGGCGCCAGTCGGCTTCCGTCGTTGTGTCGCCGAACAGGTAGCGGCTGCCTGAGAGGCGCTTTTCCAGCGTGTCGAGCGTTTCGAACAACCGGGTGACGGCGACCTCATAGGCGTCCTGGGCGGTCGCGAAGCCTGCCTTGTAGACGCCGTTGTTGACGGTGTCGTAGACGACGGCGTTGAGCGCGTCGATCTCGCCGCGCAGCGCTTGCGGATAAAAATCCGCCCTCGAGCTCGTCAGTCCGTCGAAGGCGCTGTTGAACATGCGGATGATTTCCGAACTTTCGTTCGAGACGATGGTGTTCTCAAGCTTGTCCCACAGGACCGGCACCGTGACGCGGCCGGAATAATTGGGATCGGCTTTCAGGTAGACCTGGTAGAGGTAGTCCGAGCCGAACAGGTGGTCGCCGGTGGCGCCATCGCGTTTCTTGAACTCCCAGCCGTTTTCCAGCATCAGGTAATCAACGACGGAGACCGAGATGAGCTCCTCGAGCTTCTTCAGCTTGCGGAAGATCAGAGTGCGGTGCGCCCAGGGGCAGGCATAGGAAACGTAGAGGTGATAACGTCCGGCCTCGGCCTTGAAACCTTGCTTGCCGGAGGGATCGGCCGCGCCATCCGCGGTCACCCAGTTGCGGAACTGCGATTCGGCCCGCTTGAAATGGCCCTTGTTTTCCTTGGTGTCGTACCAGACGTCCTGCCACTTTCCTTCAACGAGCCTGCCCATGGCGATCTCCTTCATTTGTCCATTGGCTGCCAAGATACGGCACTGTCGGCCGAATACGAGGCGCGATTTTCTGAACGCTGTGTTTTTGCGTTGGACGACCAGAAATTTTCCTGCTAATTCGCTTTCCGGATTTCAAGGATAATTCCCTCCATGACCGAAGTACGGGCACTGCGACGACGCTGATTATCGACCAAGACGCCGGCCAATGGCGTCATCGAGATCCCTTGTCCTGTCCGCTCTCTATCCTACGGCTTCGGTCCATCCATGTCTCAGCACAACGTTCTCTATAAGCACGACCTCGTTTATCTCACGGAAGACTCGTCCCATGACGCGGTCATCGAACTCATCAACGCGGAAGCCTTCGGCCCCGGGCGCCATACCCGCGCGGCCGCCCGTATCCGCGAGCAGGGGCCGCATGACCGGACACTCTCCTTCGTCTGTGCCGATGACGGCGAAACGATCGCTTCGGTCAGGATGACGCCGATCCATGCGGGTTCGGTGAAAGGCCATCTGCTCGGGCCGCTTGCGGTGCGGCCGTCGCACAAGAACCAGGGCATCGGCCGCGAACTGGTGCGGATTGCCATCGAAGCGGCGAAACGCAAGGGGTCCGAAGCGGTGATCCTGGTCGGCGACCCGCCCTATTACGGCCCGCTCGGGTTCGAGAAGGTTGCCTATGGCGCGCTGGAATTCCCAGGCCCTGTCGATCCCGGCCGGGTTCTGGTCGTGCCGCTCGGCGAGGATGTCCATCCGCGGCTGAAAGGCGTCATCGGCTGGCGCGGATAGGCCAATTCCTTTAAGCCTTTCTAAGATCGGTCGGCCATGCCGGCCACACGATTCGGAAAGCGCGAGGGGACAGGCCGATGGCAGCAATCACCATGGACGAGGCGCTCGACCGCGCCGGGGCAGGGACCTATCAGCGACGGCTGATGGGTGTTTTCGGCCTCGTCTGGACGGCCGATGCGATGCAGGTGCTGGCGGTCGGTTTCACCGCCGCCTCTATCGCGGCAAGTTTCGGGCTGACCGTGCCGCAGGCGCTGCAGACCGGCACGGCCTTCTTTCTCGGCATGCTGCTCGGCGCGCTCGGTTTCGGCAGGCTCGCCGACCGGATCGGCCGCCGCCGGGTGCTGATCGTCACGGTCGCCTGCGACGCGGTGTTCGGCACGCTCTCCATCTTTGCCCCGGATTTCACCATCCTGCTTGTGCTGCGCTTTCTCACTGGCGCTGCCGTCGGCGGCACGCTGCCGGTCGACTATGCGATGATGGCGGAATTCCTGCCCGCCAGGAACCGCGGTCGCTGGCTGGTTCTGCTCGAAGGTTTCTGGGCGATCGGAACGCTGATCGTCGCGCTCGCCGCCTGGGCCGCAAGCCTTGCCGGCGTCGCGGATGCCTGGCGTTATATCTTCGCGGTCACCGCCATTCCGGCGGTCGCCGGTCTCGGCCTGCGTTTCCTGGTGCCGGAATCGCCGCTCTACCTGCTGCGCTCCGGCCGCAACGAGGAGGCCAAGGCGATTGTCGAGCGGATGCTCGCTGTCAATGGCCATCCGCCGCTCGGGGCGGGAACCAACCTCGTCTCGCCACCGGCGGTCAAGACGACCGGCATCTTCTCGGGCGAGCTGCGCCAGCGCAGCATCATGATCCTGGCGATCTGGTTCCTTGTCTCGGTCTCCTATTACGGCGTTTTTACCTGGATGCCGGCAAGGCTCGCCGGCGAGGGCTTCGGTTTCGTGCGAGGTTACGGCTTTCTGGTCCTGGTCGCACTCGCCCAGCTTCCAGGGTATGCGCTCGCCGCCTATGGCGTGGAAAAATGGGGCCGCAAGCCGACGTTGATCGGGTTCTGCCTGCTCTCGGCACTCGGCTGCCTGATGTTCGTCGTCGCACCGAGTGCCCTCCTGGTCGGGGCCGCGCTGCTGATCATGAGCTTCGCGCTGCTCGGCACCTGGGGTGCGCTTTACGCCTATACGCCGGAACTCTATCCGACCGCGTCGCGGGCGACCGGCATGGGAGCCGCCGGCGCGATGGCCCGTCTCGGCGGCCTGCTGGCGCCCTCGCTGGTCGGTTATGTCGTGGTCCAGGGTCTCGGCCTGACGATCGGCATTTTCGCCGGCCTGCTGGTGATCGCGGCGGTTGCCGCCACGATGATCAATGCGGAGACGCGCCAGGTTTCCCTGGCCTAAGCGCCGGTCAGAACCGCTTTTCCAGCCACGTCACCGAATGGCCTCCTTCGAGGCCCTTCAGCGTGCCGATCTCGGTGTAACCCTGCTTGAGATAGAGCTTGAGCGCTGCCGGGTTCATGGTGTCGATATAGGCGCCGATCGCGCCGCGGGCCTTGGCTTCGGCTTCCGCCATGTCGAGCATGCGGCCAGCGAGGCCCTGGCCGCGCAACTCGTCCGGCACATAGAGCATCGAGATATAGAGCCAGCCGCGGCCGGTATAGCCGGTTAGTCCGCCGATCAGGTCGCCGTCCTCGCCATGCAGCGGCACCGCCAGTTCCCGACGGTTGCTGGGGCCGAAAGTGACAGCATTGTGTGTCATCAGCCGTTCGAGGATGAAATCCTCCTCGTCCGCGTTCATGCCTTCGGTGAGTTTCAGGTCGATATCCATGCGGCGCTTCTTCGTCCCATTTTCGGAGCGAATGGATAGACTACAGAGCTTTCCTCAGGAAGGTGCGGGTGCGGCCCTTCGGAAATTCCGGCAGCTCGCCGAAGATCTCGTAGCCCTGGCGCATATAGGCCTTGCGGGCGACCGGGCTGAACGTGTCGATCCAGGCGCCGTGGCAGCCGCGGGCGCGGGCTTCCTCCTCGGCCTGGCTCAACAGCTTGCCGGCCATGCCTTCACCCCGCAGCGAGTCGGGAATGAACAGCCATTGCGTGAACAGCCAGCCCCAAGCGGTGTAGCCGGAAAGCCCGCCGATCACCTTGTCCTCGACATCCCGGATCAGCACGGCGAGCGGTTTGCGTTCCGAGGGGCCGACGTCGGCGTCGTTGAAGGCGGCCAGTCCTTCGCCGATCACGGCCAGTTCCTCGGGGGAGGGCGAGGCGGTCACATCAAGCTGCGTCATGCCTTTAGCGACCCTCGCGCCACCACATGGCCGCGACCGCGAAGAGCAGGGCGGAGAGGCCGGCGAAACCGGCAAACAGCGGCAGCGTGTTGATGCCGCGCAGCACCGTCTCATCGGTCATGCGGATGACCATGCGGTCGGGATCGTGGACGCGCACTTCGCCGCGTACCGGCAGGATATCCGGCAGCGAGATGCTGTCTCCGGACGCGACGCGGGTGACGAGGCCGCGGGTCTTGTCGGCATAGGGCTTCAGCGTGGCTTCGGTCGAGATCATCGCCTTGAATTCCGGTGCATCTACGGTGCCGACATGCACCAGCGTCGAGAACTGGCCGTTGGTGACCTCGAACAGACCGGTCTCTTCCATGCGGCGTTCGAGCCGGTACTGGCCGGGGCCGGCTGCCGTCATCGGCACGGTCTCGGTACGGCCGGACGGGTATTTGATGGTGGCCGGGCCGGGATCGTCGCCGATCGTCTGGCGGGTCGCTTCGAGCGTGCGGCCGACCGCGCGGGCGGTCAGCGCCTCTTCCTCAAGTTCCGGTTCCTTCATCAGCCAGTGTGCGATGCGGCGATAGAGCGACACATGCGGGCCGCCGCCTTCGAAACCGCGGGCCCAGAGCCAGCCCTGGTCGGACAGCAACATGGCGACGCGGCCTTCGCCCTGGCGGTTCAGCACGAGAAGCGGGCGGTCGCCGTCGCCTTCCATGACCGTCTGGCCCTGCGGCGTGTCGACGTCGATGGTGCGGAACCAGCGGCCCCAGGCGGGCGGATTGGCGTTGGAGCCGTCGAGCCCGCGGGTCACGGGGTGCTTTTCGCCCTCCGGCGACAGATGCGGATAGAAGGCGGCGCTGTGCACTTCGCCGGTCGGCGCGGCCGGCAGGACCTGTTCGAGCGGCGTCGAGGCGATCGAATCCTCGCCGGCATGTTCGGGGCCGGCGGCGATCAGCAGCGCGCCGCCATTGTTCACGTACTGGGCGATGTAGTCGTAATAGAGGATCGGCAGCACGCCGCGGTGCTTGTAGCGGTCGAAGATGATCAGGTCGAAATCCTTGATCTTCTCGACGAACAGTTCGCGGGTCGGGAAGGCGATCAGCGACAGTTCGTTGATCGGCGTGCCATCCTGCTTTTCCGGCGGGCGCAGAATGGTGAAGTGGACGAGATCCACCGAGGCGTCGGACTTCAACAGGTTACGCCAGGCACGCTCGCCCGCATGCGGCTCGCCGGAGACGAGCAGCACGCGCAGGTTCTGGCGGATGCCGTCGATGACGTGGACGGCGCGGTTGTTGGCGATGGTCACCTCGCCCGGAAGCTCGGCGACCGAAAACTCCATGACATTGTTGCCGCCGCGCGGCACGGTGAAAGAGAAGGGTGTCTCCTGGCCGGGCGTGGCGCGCAGCGTTGCTGTCTGCTGGCCGTTCATGCGCACGGTGACTTGCGCCGGCCCGCCGCCGGTGCGGCCGTCGTCGAAGACCCGCAGCGTCAGTTCCTGTTCCTCGCCGACGATGCCGAAGCGCGGGGCACGGACCACTTCGACGCGGCGGTCGAACTCGTCCGGCTTTCCGGTGATCAGGCCATGGACGGGGGCGTTGAAGCCGAGGTCCTGATTGATGCCGGGCAGGTCGTGGATCTGGCCGTCGGTGAGGAGGACCGCGCCGCCGATACGGGCCGGCGGTACGTCTGAGATCGCCGAACGCAGGGCGGTGAAAAGCTTGGTGGACGGTGTATCGGAATCGCCGTCGTCATCGACCTCGACGACGCGCGTCTCGATGCGCGGGTAGCGGGAGAAGCGATCCTGGAGGCTCACGAGCGCCTCGTCGGTCTGTTCCTTGCGCTGGGCGGTATCCTGGCTCTGCGAGCGGTCGACGATGATCGGCACCACGGTCGAAAGCTGGTCGCGATCCTCCTGCAAGAGCGTCGGGTTGGCGAGCGCCAGAAGCAGGGCGGCGAGCGCCAGCGTGCGCAAGGTGGCGCCGCGAATGCCGCGCCAGAAGGCAAGGCCTGCGAGGATCAGCGCGAAGACGCCGAGCGCGGCGAGGATCGGCCAGGAGAAGAAGGGTGCGAATTCGATGGCCATGTTCGGCTGTCCTTACTGGCCAAGCCGTTCGAGAAGCGCCGGGACATGCACCTGGTCGGCTTTGTAATTGCCGGTCAGCATGTACATCATGATGTTGACGCCGGAGCGATAGGCGTATTCGCGCTGCATCTCGTCCGGGGGGACGGTGGGCAGCACGGATCCACCCTGACTGTCCACGGCCCAGGCGCCGGCGAAATCGTTGCCGGTGATCAGCAGCGGGGTGACGCCGTCGCCGCTGGAAGAGAGCTGGGCGCCGGTATTCTTGGCTTCCTGCCGCGCCTCGACCCAGAGCGGGCTGCCGGTATAGCGGCCGGGGAAATTGGTGAGCAGGTAGAAGGAACGGGTCAGCACATGGTCGGCAGGCGTCGGCTCCAGCGGCGGGATGTCGATATTGGCGAGGATCGCCTGCAGCCGCTCGCCATTCGGCGTGGTGCCGCCGCCGTCGAGCGACGAATACTGGTCGCGGGTGTCGAAGAGCACCGTGCCGCCATTGCGCATGTAGGCGTCAATGCGGGAGATCGCCGCTTGGCTGGGCATCGGCGCGGTGGCGGAGATCGGCCAGTAGATGATCGGGTAAAAGGCGAGTTCGTCCTTGGTGATGTCGAGACCGACAGGGGCGCCGGGTTCCAGCGTCGTGCGGTAGGTCAGGAACTGGCTGAGGCCCTCGAGTCCCTGTTCGGAAATGCTGTCGACGTCCCTCTCGCCTGTCACGACATAGGCGAGGTGGGTCGTATCCAGCCGTTCGAGAATCTGCTCGTCACCGGGCTTGGCGCCGGCGCCGGGCGCCATTTCCTGCGCTTGCGATTGGCCGGGCATCAGGGCGAAGAGGCCGAAAGCGAGTGCGGCGATCATCGCCGCAGCACTGCCGGCTGTCCGGCTGCGGGTCGGCACGCGGGAGAAGGCGCCGTTCATGAAGAGCACCACGAGACTGTCAAGGATCAGGAGCGCGAAGGCGGCTGCGAAAAGGGCGGGGCGCAGCGACACGGCTTCGCCGCCCGCAAGACCTTCGCGCACCAGCGGCCGGCCGGCCGTGGTCGGATCGAAGCGGGCTATGACGGTCTTCGGTGCCAGCAGGTTGACGGCAGAGAAACCGTCCTCGGTGCCGTAAAGACCCGGCGGATGGTCGAAGCTTGCGACCGGCACCTGGTTGGCCGCAATCGCGATCGGACGGGCCGTTCCGGTTTCTGTGGTGAGGACGCCGTCGGCGGTGAGCAGCCGGTAGGGCGCCAGGGTCGCTGCGGTCCCCTCCGCTGCCGAGCCGGACGAAGCGGCACCGCCGGCGCGGGCGAGTTGCACCAGGCGGCGGAGCATTTCGACGAAATTGCCGGACAGCGGCAGGTTCGACCAGGTTGCCTCAGCGCTGGTGTGGAAGAGCACGATGCGGCCGGCCTCGACTTCCTTTTCGGTGACGAGCGGCGTTCCGTCGGCAAGGCTTGCCCAGGTGCGTTCGGCAAGATCCGGCGTCGGTTCGGCGAGAACCTGACGGGTGACCGTGATGTCGGCGGCGCGCGGCAAACCTGCGAAGGGGCCGAAACCCGGGAAATCTGCGAGCGACTGCGGCTCGGACCAGGACATGGCGCCGCCGAGAGCGCGTTCGCCCTGGCGCAGGATGACCGGCACCAGCGGATCGTCGGCGGGGGCGGCGGCAAGGCGCGGACCGGCAAAGCGGATCAGCGTGCCGCCTTGAGCGATCCATCGCTGCAGCGGCGCATAGGTTTCCGCAGGGAGGCGACCGACATCGGCGAGGATGATGGCGGACGGATTGCCCTGCAGGATCTGCGGGATGGCGACCGAAAGATCGGCGGTGTTCGGCTGGATGACGTCCGCATAAGGCAGGAGCGCGCGGCTGATGTAATAGAGCGGCTGCAGGAGCGGCTGGAAATCGCTGCCGCTTTCGCCGGCGAGAAGCGCGATGCGGCGGCGCTTGAAGCCATCGTCGAGCAGGTGTGCTGCGCCGGCCGTGGCAAGCCCGTCGATATTGAGGCGGGCGAAATCATTGCGCAGTTCGAACGGCGAGGCGATCTCGGCGGTGGCGGTCGCGGCACCTGCATCGAAGCGCAGCGTACCGGAGGCGAGCGCGCGGCCTTGCGCGTCCAGGGCGTTGACGTTCATCTGCTGCGCCGATGCGGTCGAGAGGCGCGTCGCGGTCACCGACATGGCGGCGGCGTTGTTGACCGCGTCGGTCAGCGCCACGGCGCTGTGGCCGTCGCCCTCGATCAGCCGCATTTCGGCGGGCGAGAGGGCGGATAGCGCCGACATCGCCTCGTCGTCGCTTGCGGCGGCCATGCCGTCGGAGAGGATGGCGAGGGTGCCGGGACGGGTGCCGTTCATCGCCTCCCTGATCGCCTGGGCGGTGCGGGCGCGATCGGGAACCAGAGGCCTGGGAGTGGCGGCCGTCAGCTTGTCGCGGGCAGCCGCTGCGGTGCCGGGCACGGCCTCATGGCTGGCATCGGCCGTGAAGGTGATGGACACCGGCACGTCGGCGCTTTCGGCG
Organism: Neorhizobium vignae; assembly: GCF_000732195.1. Classification (GTDB taxonomy): domain Bacteria; phylum Pseudomonadota; class Alphaproteobacteria; order Rhizobiales; family Rhizobiaceae; genus Neorhizobium; species Neorhizobium vignae. The sequence continues at coordinate 141,999 of NZ_JNNU01000002.1, read as the reverse complement.
TCATCGATCAACAGGTTGGCGGTCTGGACGCGGCGCTCCCAGTCGGCCGCGGTCGCCCAGCTATTGTCGACGACAAGCACCAGCGGCCCACCGGAATTCAGGGAATTGGCGCGTGGGTTCATGACCGGGTCGGCGATCGCCAGAATCACGGCGGCGGCCAGAGCCATGCGCAGCAGAGTCAGCCACCAGGGGCTCTTCGACGGCGTTTCCTCGCGCTTCAGGACCGTTGCCAGAATCCGGAGCGGTGGGAAGACTTCCGCCTTCGGGCGCGGCGGGGTGAGCCGCAGCAGCCACCAGATGACCGGCAGCGCGATCAGGCCGAGGAGAATGGCGGGATTTGCGAAGATGAGCGCGCTCATGACCTGCCTCCGCCGGGTTTTTGCGCCGGCAAGCCGGACAGGTAACCATGCACGGCGACCAGTGCCTCGGAGGCGAGATGATCGGTCCGGTGGAAGACAAAACTCCAGCCGAGGCGACGCAGCGATTCACCCAGCGCATCGCGGCGGGCGAAATAGGCGCGCTGGTAATCCTCGCGTATCATCTCGGCGCGGCCGGAGACGAGCTTTTCGCCGGTTTCGGGATCGGTGAACTCGGTGCGGCCGGTATAGGGGAAGGTCTCCTCTGCCGGATCGGCGATCTCGACCACATGGCCACGCAGGCCGCGGCGGCCGAGCGGGGCAATGCGTTCCATCACCCGGTCGGCGTCGTCGAGGAAATCGCCGATCAGCACGATGTCGCTATGGCCGCGGATCATCGCGGTGTCCGGCAGGCCGGTCGTCAACGGTGCGTGCATGATCGAGGCGGCGAGCCGTTCGGCGGCGTTGCGGGCCGATACCGGCTCCATGATGCCGGGGCAGCCGATCCGCTCTCCGGATCGGGCAAGGATTTCGGCCAGCGCCAGCATCAGCACCAGCGCCCGGCTTTCCTTCGAGGCAATGGCGAGCGTCGACTTGTACATCATCGACGGCGACATGTCGGCCCAGAGCCAGACGGTGTGGGCGGCTTCCCATTCGCGTTCGCGGACATAGGTATGGTCGTCGCGGGCGGAGCGACGCCAGTCGATGCGAGACAGGCTTTCGCCTTCGGCATATGGCCGGAACTGCCAGAAATTTTCGCCGATGCCGCGCTTGCGGCGGCCATGCCAGCCGGCGATCACCGTGTTGGCGATGCGCTTGGCTTCCACCATGCAGTCCGGCACAAGCGTCGCGCGGGCCTGGGCTCGGGAGAGGAGTTCGCTACTCGGTGTCTGCTCTACGATCTGGCCAATGGTGGATGCCACGCAGGTTCCTTTCTAGCCGGCGGACTTAGCCGCGGGCCTGCTTCACCAGACCGGCGATGACGTCGCGGACCGACATGCCTTCGGCGCGTGCCGCAAAGGTCAGCGCCATGCGGTGTTCCAGCACCGGCTCGGCAAGCGCATAGACGTCGTCGAGCGATGGTGCGAGACGGCCTTCGTAGAGGGCACGGGCACGGGCCGTCAGCATCAGCGACTGGCCGGCGCGCGGGCCGGGACCCCAGGCGACATGCTTGTCGGTATGGGCATTGCCATGGCCGGGGCGAGCGGAGCGCACCAGCGACAGGATCGCGTCGACCACCTTGTCGCTGACCGGCATCTGGCGGATCAGCACCTGGATTTCCTGGAGGCGGGCAGCGTCGATGACGCCACGCGCCTTGGATTCGGAAAGGCCGGTGGTTTCGAGCAGGATCTGCCGCTCGGCGGCAAGTTCCGGATAAAGCACGTCGACCTGCAGCAGGAAGCGGTCGAGCTGCGCTTCCGGCAGCGGATAGGTGCCCTCCTGCTCCAGCGGGTTCTGGGTCGCGAGCACGTGGAAGGGGGCGGGCAGATCGTAACGCTGGCCGGCCACCGTGATATGGTATTCCTGCATGGACTGCAGCAGCGCCGACTGGGTGCGTGGCGAGGCGCGGTTGATTTCGTCGGCCATCAGCAACTGGGCGAAGACCGGGCCCTTGATGAAGCGGAAGGAGCGGCGGCCGGCATCGTCCGTATCCATCACTTCCGAGCCGAGAATGTCGGAGGGCATCAGGTCGGGGGTAAACTGGATGCGGTTGGCGCCGAGACCGAGCACGGTGCCGAGCGTGGTGACGAGCTTGGTCTTGGCAAGGCCGGGCACGCCGACGAGCAGTGCATGTCCACCGGAGAGGACGGCCAGCAGCGTGTTCTCGACCACCTTTTCCTGACCGAAGATCACCTTGGCGATTTCGGCTCGGATGGCGGCGATGTCTGAAAGGGCCATTTCGGCGGCGGCGATGATGGCTTTCTCATCGAGGACGGTATCGGTGGAATTCATCAGGCCCATGTCGCTCTCCATCATCGAAAACTGGCATCCAAAACTGGCTGGCATCCAGAACCGGCAGGCACTCAGAAACCGACTGGCTTTCCAAGACCGGGCTCTCATATCCCGGCATCGAATCGCTGCATCGCAGCATCCGGCTTATCCGATCAAACTTATTCCCCGAAACATGGCTGACAAGCACGTATTGAATGACTATCTCGTGAGGAACAATTGCTTTGGTGAATGCTTAAGGTCGAACCGGGACTGAAAGATGGCAGCGCAGACGATAAATTCGGCACCCGATGCCGCAGGGCTTGCGGCCCTGATTTCGCGCGCTTCCGAGCAAACCGGCGACGGAAAGCGCGGTTTGCCGCCCGTCGACAAGTGGAATCCACCCTTCTGCGGCGATATCGACATGGAAATCCGTGCCGACGGCACCTGGTTCTATATGGGCACGCCGATCGGCCGCGCACCGCTGGTGCGGCTGTTTTCAACGGTGCTGCGCAGGGACGAGGACGGCAGGACCTACCTCGTAACACCTGTGGAAAAAGTCGGCATCCGGGTGGTGGACGCGCCCTTCCTCGCGGTCGAGATGCAGGTGACGCAACGTGAGGGCCGGCAGCTGCTCACGTTCAGGACAAATGTCGGTGATGTGGTCGAGGCAGGCGCGGAACATCCCCTGCGCTTCGAAATCTCGGGCGAAAACCGCGAGCTGAAACCCTATCTCACGGTGCGCGGCCGACTGGAGGCGCTCGTTTCCCGCGCGGTCATGTACGATCTCGTGGAACTGGGCGAGGCGATCGTGATAGACGGGGTGCCGATGTTCTCCGTCCGCTCCGGAACGGAGGTCTTTCCCGTGATGCCCAAGGCCGAATTGGACGCCTTATCGCAATGAGTGACTTTCCCCTCTTTTCAGCCGGCGATTTCCGCCGCCGGGCGCTGAACCAGAACGGCGGGCCGATCGACCATGCCTGGCGCGATCACGGCGACCATCTGCTCAATCCGACGCTGGTGGATTTCGCCTCGGGGCTGAAGCTGAAGGACGCGGCGGTGCTGGTGCCCGTCGTCGACGACGGCGACGAGGCGAAGGTGATCCTGACGCAGCGGACATCGACGATGCGCAAGCATTCCGGCCAGATCGCCTTTCCCGGCGGCGGGATCGATCCGGAGGACAGGTCGCCGGAACAGGCGGCGCTGCGCGAGGCGGAAGAAGAGATCGGCCTCGACCGTTCCTTCGTCGAAACGCTGTCGCGCCTGCCGACCTATTACGCGGCGACGGGTTTCCGCATAACGCCGGTGCTCTCCGTGGTCAGGCGCGGCTTCGAGATCACGCCCAATCCGGCCGAGGTGGACGACGTATTCGAGGTTCCGCTGTCGTTCCTGATGAACGACGCCAACCACCAGCGCGGCAGCCGCGAATGGGACGGCAAGGAGCGGCATTTCTACGTGATGCCCTACGAGGACCGAAACATATGGGGCATTACCGCGGGTATCCTGCGCACGCTCTATGAAAGGCTTTATGCATGACCAGTGTAGCCGACGAGGCCTGGTTCCGGGATCCGGCGCTGCAGCGCATCCTGACCCTCCTCAATGCCGACGGCGGCGAGGCGCGGGTGGCGGGCGGTGCGGTGCGCAATGCGCTGATGGGGCTTCCCGTTGCCGATGTCGACGTCGCCACCACGCTTCGTCCGGAAAAGGTCGTCGAGCGCGCGGTCGCGGGCGGGATCAAGGCGGTACCGACCGGTTTCGAGCACGGCACCGTAACGCTTGTCATCGACGGCCACGGCTTCGAAGTCACGACGTTGCGGCGCGATATCGAGACCGACGGCCGGCGCGCCAAGGTCGCCTTCGGCACCGACTGGCAGGCGGATGCGGAACGGCGGGATCTGACGATCAACGCGCTTTATGCGGACGCTCAGGGCACGGTGATCGATCTTGTGAACGGAATTCCGGATATCGAGACGCGCACCATCCGCTTCATCGGCGAGGCTGCCGAGCGGATCGCCGAGGACTACCTGCGCATCCTGCGCTTCTTCCGCTTCTTTGCCCACTACGGGTCCGGCCGGCCGGATGCGGATGGCTTGCGGGCCTGCGCTCGCGCCAAGGACAAGCTTTCGACGCTATCGGCCGAGCGGGTCTGGGCGGAAACCAAGAAGCTGCTGTCCGCCGCTGATCCTTCCCGCGCGCTGCTGTGGATGCGGCAGGCAGGCGTGCTCACCGAAATCCTGCCGGAGACGGAAAAGTGGGGTATCGACGGCATCCACGGCCTCGTGGCGGCCGAGAAGTCGCTCGGCTGGGCGCTCGATCCGATATTGCGGCTGGCGGCGATCGTTCCGCCGGATGTCGAGAGGCTGGATGCCCTCGCGAAGCGGCTCAAGATGTCGAATGCGGAGGCCGCGCAGCTTGCTACCTGGGCGAATGCGCCGGTGCCACCGGACGAGGTGACTGATGTCGGCTTTGACCGGCTGCTCTACCGGCAAGGTGCGGAGGGGCTGGTCATGCGGCTGAAACTCGCGCTTGCCTCTGCGCGAACCGCGGCCGAAGGCGATCCGGCGGCGATGCGCAGATCCGCGCGGCTGTCGGTATTGCTGAAGAGGGCGGAGAACTACGCGAAGCCGGTCTTTCCACTCGGCGGCGCCGATGTCGTCGCAGCCGGCGTGCCCGCCGGAAAGCGGGTGGGGGAAATTCTGAAGGAACTGGAAGACTTCTGGGTGGAGCGCAATTTCACCCTGGACCGGGCGGCGCTGACCGCCCGGCTGGAGGATATGATCCGGAGTTCGCTCTGATGTCAGGCAACTCGCTGCCCTGACATCGCTCGGAAGTGAGGCCGCGAGCGTTCTGCGGCAGAACGGCTTGCGCCTTGGAGCGCGCTCGGCGTCAGGCCGCGGCCGCGCCGTTTTCGTCGCGAATGCGCGCCTTGATGTTCTCGACCATGTTTTCGCGAATGATCTCTTCGCCGTGCACCGTGCGCAGATGCTCCACGGCGCGGCGGACCACTTCGGCGTCCTCGTCGGCACGGGTATGCCACTGGCAACCGGGCACGAGCGTCCCGCATTCGAACAGTCGCATGACATTTCCTCCTGTTAGCGTTGGACTGGAGGCGGCGGATATCTCCCATTATCCGCCGGCGCCAGTCTCGATAACTCGGAAACTACAAGGACCGTTCCCGACGTTTATTCGGAAAGCGCCCAGGCGTGGAAGACGGAAGCCTGTTCCTGACCCTTTTCCCGCGCCGCCTCGTCATTGGCGGCCGACATGGCAACCGACTTGCCGGCAAGCTGGCGCCTTACCTGGTCCACATAAAAGGAATGGGGGAGTTCACCACCGGTTCTCGCGCGCATTTCCGTCGCGAGGCGGTCGATCATGTCAGCGGTATCAAGGGAACGGGCGTCCTTGTCCTCAGACGCATCCGGCATTGGCATGCTATTCGGTGCCATCATGGCGATCCTCCTCCGGTACAACCAAGGGGACGCTACCATCATCGCATCGATTCCGAAATCGCATTTGTTAAGGATGAGATATTGGAGCCCGTTTATACCCCAAAATCGTTAATTTTGTGATCCTTGATCTAAGGCCACCTTACAACCGGAGGCAGTGACGACAGAATGGACTCGACGTTGCCGCCGGTCTTCAACCCGAAAATGGTGCCACGGTCGTAGAGCAGGTTGAATTCGACATAGCGGCCGCGGCGGATCAGTTGCTCGTCGCGATCATACTCCGTCCATGGCTTGTTGAAATTGGCACGGACGATCTTCGGATAGACGAGATTGAAGGCCCGACCGACGTCCTGCACGAAGGCAAAATCCGCATCCCAGCCGCCTTTTTCCTCGGCCGGATGCAGCCAGTCGAAGAAAATGCCGCCGACGCCACGGGGTTCGTTGCGGTGCTTCAGGAAGAAATACTCGTCGCACCAGGCCTTGTAACGATCATAGTCGGCGACCGCCTCGTGGCGCTTGCAGGTGATCTCCATGACCCGGTGGAAGAGCGTGCTGTCGGGGTCCGTCTGGCTACGCCTGCGGTCGAGGACCGGGGTAAGGTCGGCTCCGCCGCCGAACCACTGGCTCGAGGTGACCACCATGCGGGTGTTCATGTGGACGGTCGGCACGTTGGGATTGACCGGATGGGCGATCAGCGAGATGCCCGACGCCCAGAAGCGCGGGTCTTCCTCGGCGCCCGGCATCTGGCTGCGGAAATCGGCGGAAAACTCGCCATGGACCGTCGAAGTGTGGACGCCGACTTTTTCGAAGACGCGCCCCTCCATCATCGACATCCTGCCGCCGCCGCCGGCACCGCCGTCGCGCAGCCAGTCCTTGGGCTTGAAGCGGCCCGGCTCCTGATCGGAAAGAGGTCCGGTCAGTTCGGCCTCGAGGCCTTCCAGCGAGGCGCAGATCGTGTCGCGCAGGCTCTCGAACCAGGCTCTCGCCGCCGCCTTCTTGTCTTCGATGTCCTCGGGCAATCCCTTGGGCAATACCGGCCGTTCCATGTCTCTATTCCTCTCGCCATCCCCTTGGCGCGATTCGCATTTTTCCGATCGGGGATTAGCAGTTCTGGCTTTCGCGAACCATTCCATCGGTTGTCGCAGGTAGAAAATGAGACTCGCAAAGCGTCTCGCCTGGCATTATCTTTACCGCATAAACAGGTGCTGATCAGAGGCTTTCATGGCAAAGTTCACACCCCCGCCGCTCGACGGGCTGAAACGCAGGATCGATCGCCACCGGCAGGAAAAAGCCGGCGAGCGCCAGGGCATGTTCGTACGGCAGACCTTCCAGCTCTCGCGGGAAGAAGCCCGCGAAAAGGCGCGCGAATGGTTTCACGAATTTCCGAAGGCAGCCTACTGGACGGAAGTGGAAAGCTGGCGCCAGCTCGAAGGCGACCAGATCGAATTCACCATGCGCAGGTTGCCGACTGCGGATTGATCCGAGCCGTCACTTCGGGTCCTCATAGGTGTAAAGCGCGCACATTTCGGCGCTGCTCTTCGGCGGATTTCTTCCCGTAAATACGGCGATCGCCGACATTCCCTTGGCCGACGCCCAGTTGGCGACATAGGTCACGTCGCCCGATCCGCAGAGCTGGTTGCCGTTTTCGAGCTCCGGATCGGCCGGTTCGGCGACGCGATAGACCGATCCCGGCACCCGCCTGCCGTCCACCCGGAAATTGTCGGCAACGAGATCGGAGAATTCCAGGGTTTCCTCATTCTCGAAGGTGATGCCGAAGTCGTCGAGCCAGACGTCCCCGGTGACGCTCATCGCCGTCTTGCTGACCGCGGTATAGTGCTCGGCCTCCTGAGCGTGGACGGACGGAGCCGTTAGGGCAAGGGTGGCAACAGTCATCGTGTAGCAAAGCAGGTTGCGCATCTGGGTCCTTGATGGCCTGGGGCTGGGAAGTACGAAGCCCGATTGCGGAAACATATGCGATCTCCGATGTCTGGCCCATGGGCCTCGATCGGTTTGACATGTGTTTCTCGAAAGATGCTAAACGGGCGGGAGCAGGGTGTAGGCTATCCGCGCAATCAATCCGCAGCCACGTGCTCGTCCGCTTCCAGCAAGATCGCCCCCGCGCCCTTTTTTGCGAGCATGTCGAGCGGGTTCCTGAGCGGGCAGTCCTCCATCGACAGGCAGCCGCAGCCGATGCAGCCGGTCAGGTGGTCGCGCAGTGCCGTGAGGCTCGCGATCCGCGCGTCGAGCTGGCGTTTCCAGGTTTCCGAAAGGCGCTGCCAGTCCTTTGCCGTCAGCGGCCGGTCGTGTGGCAGGACGGAAAGCGCCTCGGCGATGTCGGCAAGCGGTATGCCGGTCTTCTGGGCGACCTTGATGACCGCGACCCGGCGCAGCACGACGCGGGGATAACGGCGCTGGTTGCCGCGGTTGCGGCGGCTCTGGATCAGCCCCTTGGTCTCGTAGAAATGCAGGGTCGAGACCGCGACACCGCTGCGTGTCGCCACTTCGCCGACCGTCAGTTCCAGCTCCAGCCTGGTAATTGGATTTTTCTTCGTCAATGCTGTTGACCTCAATATTACTTGAGGTTTTATAGCAGAGGCTCCCTGAAAGAAAACCGGAGCCTAGGTCAATGAAGAAGAAAAACCCGTCTGCCGCAGCGCCTCGCCTGATATCATGGCCGCCGACATGGCGACGTTGATGGACCGCTGACCTTCGACCATCGGGATCAGGATACGGGCGTCGGCCGCCTCGTGCACGTGATCAGGCACGCCGGCGCTTTCGCGCCCGAACAGCAGGATGTCGTCCGGCTTGAATTCGAAGCGGGTATAGGGAACGGCGGCCTTGGTGGAGGCAAGCACGACGCGCCGGCCGTTCGCCTTGCGCCACTTGTCGAAGCGCTGCCAGTTGACGTGGCGAGCAAGCGTGACGCTGTCCAGATAGTCCATGCCGGAGCGCTTCAGGTTCCGGTCGGAAATGTCGAAGCCGGCCGGCTCGATGATATCGACCGACAGGCCGAGGCAGGCGGCGAGCCGGAGGATCGTGCCGGTATTGCCGGCGATATCCGGCTGATAGAGGGCGATGTGCAGGCCAGAGGAAATGTTGCTCATATGCCCGTCCTTACGGGAAACCGGTGTTCGGTCTCAAGCCCTTTCGATGCGCGGCATGGCTGTGACGATCAGGCAACAGAAAAGCTCAGGGTGGCGGGATACGGCGATTTGCTCTTCCCAATTTGTGTCCGAAAGGTTAGAAGACTTGCGTTACTCAACGCCCATTCAAGGAGGCCTACATGGATATGACCGTGCTTTCGCGCCTCCGCCGCCGGATTACTCACTTTCTGGCCTAGGCGTTTCGCGGTTTCTCGCAAACTTCTCCTTTCCTGATTCGTTACGTGGCCGGCATCCGGCCTCGATATCCTAAGTTTCGCCGCCCGATTCCGGCCGCCTTGCGTGCCGAGCCGGCACGGCAATCCGATTTACGGAGCTTTTTTCATGTTCTCGTGGTTCGAACGGCGCGTTGATCCTTATCCGGACGAAGCGCCCTCACTACCGCCCGCCGGCCTCGCGGCCTTCCTGTGGCACTATACCAAGCCGGTCTGGCCGTGGGTCGTCATCATGTCGACCTGTACGATGCTGATTGCGATCGGCGAAGTGGCGCTGTTCCAGTTCCTCGGCGATATCGTCGACTGGCTGACCAATGCCGATCGGGCAACCTTCCTTGAAAGTGAAGGGCCGAAACTGTTCTTCATGGCCTTCGTGGTGCTGATCGGCCTGCCGGCGGTCGCTACCCTCAATTCGCTGATCATGCACCAGATCCTGATGGGCAATTTCCCGATGATCGCCCGCTGGCAGATGCACCGGTTCCTGCTGCGCCACTCGATGACGTTCTTCGCCAACGAGTTTGCCGGCCGCGTCTCGACCAAGGTGATGCAGACCTCGCTCGCCATCCGCGAAACGGTGATGAAGGTGCTCGACGTATTCGTCTACGTCTTCACCTACTTCGTCTCGATGATCGCGATCGTCGCGGCGGCCGACCTGCGCCTTGCGGTGCCGCTCGTCCTCTGGATCGTCTTCTACTCGGTCACCGTCGCCTATTACGTGCCGCGTCTGCGGAAGATCTCGGCGGAACAGGCGGATGCGCGCTCGATGATGACCGGTCGGGTCGTGGACAGCTATACGAATATCGCGACCGTCAAGCTCTTCTCGCATGCGGGAAGGGAAGAGGCCTATGCGCAAGACGCGATGGACGTATTCCTGAAAACCGTACATGCGCAGATGCGCAAGGTGACGGGTTTCCAGGCGCTGGTCTACTTCTACAACTGTGCTGCCCTGTTTACCGTCGGCGCGTTGTCTATCTGGTTCTGGCTGGACGGCGCCATCTCGATCGGGGCGATCGCGATCGCCATCGGCCTTGCGATGCGCATCAACGGCATGTCGCAATGGGTTATGTGGGAAGTGTCGGCACTCTTCGAAAACATCGGCACCGTCTATGACGGCATGTCGATGATGACCAAGGCGCATGACGTGGTGGACCAGAAGGGTGCTTCGACGCTCACCGCGAAAAAGGGTCATATCCGCTACGACAACGTGCACTTCCACTATGGCAAGGGCAAGGGTGTCATCGAAGGCCTGACGCTCGATATCCCGGCCGGTCAGAAGGTCGGTCTGGTCGGCCGCTCCGGCGCCGGCAAGACGACGCTGATGAACCTGCTGCTGCGCTTCTACGATCTGGAGGGCGGCCGCATCACCATCGATGGCCAGGACATATCGACCGTGACCCAGGACAGCCTGCGTTCGCTGATCGGCGTGGTCACCCAGGATACCTCGCTGCTGCACCGCTCGATCCGCGACAACATCGCCTACGGCAAGCCGGACGCGACCGATGCGGACATCATCGAGGCGGCGAAGCGGGCGAATGCCTGGGAGTTCATCGACGGGCTTGCCGACATGCAGGGACGCAAGGGTCTCGATGCGCATGTTGGCGAACGCGGCGTGAAGCTTTCCGGCGGGCAGCGGCAGCGCATCGCGATTGCCCGCGTCTTCCTGAAGGACGCGCCGATCCTGGTGCTCGACGAGGCGACCTCGGCGCTTGATAGCGAAGTCGAAGCGGCGATCCAGGAGAACCTGTTCGCGCTGATGGAGGGCAAGACGGTGATCGCCATTGCCCACCGGCTGTCGACGCTGACCGAAATGGACCGGCTGATCGTGCTCGACCGCGGCCGGATCATCGAGGCCGGCACGCACCGCGAGCTGGTTGCCACCGGCGGCATCTATGCCGACCTCTGGAACCGCCAGTCCGGCGGCTTCATCGGCCATGAGGACGTGATCGAAGAGGCGGCGGCGGAGTAATCCGCTGCCGTCCCATCTCTCGCTCTAAGGTAAATATTCTAAGGGATGCTTCCGCGGAATTCAGATTCGGTTTTCGCGGGTGTGCCAGATACGAAGAAGAAAAATCGTCTCGCCCTGTATCTCGTATCGCAACTCGTAATCACCGATCAAAAGGCGTCGAATTTCACGCGGTGCAAACTCATCCAGCCTTTCACCAAGCCGCGGATGATGGATGAGTTTCTTGGGTGTTGCAGCCAGGTTTTGAACCGTGCGCGCCGCCGCGGGTGCATTCACCGCAGCCAGAAAATCATGAAGGCGGTCGAGGTCGGCTACCGCCTTTGACGACCACTTCAAATCCATCAGAGGGGACGCGGCAGAGGCTTGTCAGTTCCCAGACTGGAAACCCATCTTTCGACCGCTTCCTGATCGACCAGATTTCCCCCATCCACGTCCGCCATTGCTTCCAATGTCAGCCGCCGCCGCTCCTCTTCCAGTTCGACCCAGTTCGCGAGTGCCTGCTTGACCACCCATCCTCTCGAGCGTTCGAGGCGGTTTGCCAGTTCGTCCACTTTCTCGGCCAGCTGAACCGGCACATGTGCAGTCAGAACACGGGTTTCCATGGGAACTCCTTTTGGGCAATCATAGTGATTGATCATGATTATGTCCAACCGGCACGAAAGCCCACATGGCTGGGGTTTTACATTAAGAAAATGTAAGCCGGCGCCTGGCCGCTTTCGCTTTGCCGATGATCAGAATCCGCCTATATCCGGTCCATGTTGAAACCGGTCTTCCGCATCTTCGAAAGCTTTATCAAGCCGTTTGCGAGGCGGGACGACCTGAAGCCGCCTGCGGGCTTGCTCGGCTTCATCTGGTTCTATGTCCGCCAGGCAAAGCTTCCCTTCTTCGCGATGCTGGTGCTCGGCGGGCTTGCCGCCGGCGTCGAGGCGGCGATGTTCTGGTATGTCGGCCGGCTGGTCGATATCCTCGACACGACCCAACCTTCGGAGGGATGGTCGGGGCTGCTTGCCAACCACGGGACCGAACTGGTCGTCATGGCGCTCGTGGTCGGCATCGGCCGCTTCCTGATCGGGTTGATGACGGCGCTGGTCGACCAGCAGATCATCACGCCCGGTTTCTACAACCTGGTGCGCTGGCAATCCTACATCCACGTATCGCGCCAGTCGCTCTCCTTCTTCCAGAACGATTTCTCCGGCCGCATCGTCACGAAAGTCTGGTCGGCCGGCCAGGCGACCGGCGACGTTCTGACCTCCTTCATGGAAAGCGTCTGGTTCGTCGGCATCTATTCTGTCTCGACCATTGCGCTGGTCGCGGGGCTCGACTGGCGGCTCGCGGTGGTCGTCGTCGCATGGCTTTCGATCTTCGCGGTGCTCGCCAGATATTACGTGCCGCGTATTCGTGAACACTCCAAGGCCTCCGCCGAGGCCGGATCGATGATCAGTGGCCGCATGGTGGACGCCTATTCGAACATCCAGACGCTTCGGCTGTTCGGCCGCGACGAGGCGAACGACCGCTACATGCTCTCCGGGTTCGAGAGCTTTCAGGACACGATCATCGCGTTCACCCGGCTGCTGACCAGCGTGCGCGCCTCCATGGCCTTCCTCTCCGGCACGATGATCGTCACCATGGCGGCGATGAGCGTGCATCTGTGGCTCTCCGGCCTGATCTCGTCCGGCGCCGTCGCCTTCACCATGGCGTTGATGCTGAGGCTGAACTTCCTGCTCGGCCGGCTGATGACGCAGCTCAACGGCATCATGCGCAATATCGGCACGATCCAGAACTCGGCCGAGCTGATCTCGCAGCCGATCGGGCTGGTGGATGCGCCCAATGCGACGCAGCTCGTGGTGAAGCGCCCGGAAATCCGCTTCGAGAACGTCAGTTTTCACTACGGCAGAGCGAAGGGCGTCATCGACGATCTGTCGCTCACCATCCGGCCGGGCGAGAAGCTCGGTATCGTCGGGCGTTCCGGCGCCGGCAAGTCGACCCTCGTCAACCTGCTGCTGCGGTTCTACGATCTCGAAGGCGGCCGTATCCTGATCGACGGGCAGGATATCGCCGGGGCGACGCAGGAATCGCTGCGCGCCCAGATCGGCATGGTGACGCAGGACACCTCGCTGCTGCACCGGTCGATCCGCGACAATATCCTGTTCGGCCGGCCGGATGCGACGGAGGCGCAACTCGTCGAGGCGGCGCGCAAGGCTGAAGCCGACACGTTCATCGCGGCTCTCGAAGACCAGCGCGGCCGCAAGGGTTTCGACGCGCATGTGGGCGAGCGCGGCGTCAAGCTTTCCGGCGGCCAGCGCCAACGCGTGGCGATCGCCCGCGTGATGATCAAGGATGCGCCGATCCTGGTGCTCGACGAGGCCACCTCGGCCCTCGACTCGGAGGTGGAGGCGGCGATCCAGTCGAACCTGGAGCGGCTGATGCACGGCAAGACCGTGCTCGCCATCGCCCACCGGCTCTCGACGATCGCAGCCCTCGACCGCCTGATCGTCATGGACAAGGGTCGGATCATCGAGGACGGCACACACAACGAACTGATTGCGCGGGGAGGGCTCTATTCGGAGCTCTGGGCAAGGCAGTCGGGCGGTTTCCTCGCCGCAGACGCCGCCCAATAACACCCCGGCTCACTGTCCGGTAACGGCGATCTCGGCGATCAATCCGAAGTGGTTTGAGCCGTGCGGTTGGGGAATGCGGGTCAGCGACTTTATCTTGAGCGGTGCCCGCGCATAGACGTGGTCGATCGGCACGCCGAAGGCGCCCGCCCGGATCGGCCATGTGGCGGGCTCGAAGCCGGCAGTCGTCAGGTCGGCATTGCGGAGGAACCGGCGCATGTTCGGCGCCAGGCTCGAGGCGTTGAAATCGCCCGAGAGCAGCAGGGGACCGCTCGTCTCGCTGATCGCGAGAGCGGCGCGGGTCAGTTCCACGGAGTGGAAATTGTCGAAATACGGCTTGGTCGTATGCATGCCGACGAAATGGATCGTTTGGCCGCGGATGGTCACCTTGGCGAGGATAAAGCGATCCGGAAAGATCTCGCTGAGCGACTGTACCGTCGGCGCTTCGATCGGCACCTTCGATAGCATGAGCTGGTCGCAGTCCTCGATCAGCAGGCCGCAGCCCACCCGATAGGGATAGGTCTTCGCCAGCTCGTCCATATAGACCCTGAGCGGGGCGGCTTCCATGACGTTGACCAGATCGGCGCCGGACGACCGGATCGTTTCGACGATGTCTTCCGCATTGGCGAAATTGTCGTTGAGGATGTTGAAGGACATCAGCTTGATGGTCGGTGCATCCACCTCTGCGGGTGTCATCGGTGCGGCGAAGTCGCGGCTCATCAGCACCGCGTGGCCGACAAAGAGGAGCGTGGCGGCGAACAGCAGCCAGACCAGAAAATGGCGCTTGACGAGAAGGGCTACGACCATGGCCGCGACGCAGCCGAGTGCCGCGTGCAGCTGCAGGCTGTAAAGCGTTCCCAAAATCCAGTGGGGGTGTATGTAACGCGTCCCGATCGCCATCAGCACAAGCGACACGATGACGCAGATGGCAACCGATAGTGTTTGTCTCATTCGGGTATGTCCGGGACGGCCGCCTTCTGTCGTGGGCTTGGCCTAACATGAGGCCCGATTTGTTGCAATGCAATGCCCGTGAGGGGAGTTAACGGGAAGTGCGCCATCCCCGCCGTTTCGCTTGAAAAGCGCCTGATTTTTCCGGGCCGAACAGGCCGTCGGAGGCCATGTTTCTCAGGCCTGTGCTCTGCCTGTCACGCTGGTCCGGAACCCTCCGGGTTTTCCGGCGACAAACTGGCCGGCACCCCTTGCCAAGGCTGGACATATTTTGCGATCAAGCATAGAACGCGCCGGATTGCTGGGGAATCTATGGTCGAATTGTGTTCAACTGAGATTCGCCCGGACGGGGGCAGAGCGGTTTCCGCGAATTGCGTGAGAAGGATGATTGAGCCGTGAGCGAGCACGACACACATAGCGAAACACTGGGCGAGCCCACTCGCCGTGATTTCCTTTATCTGACCACCGGCATGGCCGGCGCTGTCGGCGCTGTATCGGTTGCCTGGCCCTTCATCGACCAGATGCGCCCGGACGCCTCGACGCTGGCGCTCGCGTCCATCGAAGTGAATGTCGGCGCTCTCCAGCCGGGCATGTCGCTGACCGTCAAGTGGCGCGGCAAGCCGGTCTTCATTCGCAACCGCACGCCGAAGGAAGTGGAAGAGGCGAATGCCGTGGCGCTGGCGGATCTCAAGGATCCCGTCGCCCGCAACGCCAATCTGCCGGCCGACGCGCAGGCAAGCGATATCGATCGTTCCGCCGGCCAGGGCAAGGAGAACTGGATCGTGATGATCGGTTCCTGCACCCATCTCGGCTGCGTTCCGCTCGGCCAGTCCGGCGATTTCGGCGGATGGTTCTGTCCGTGCCACGGCTCTCACTACGATACGGCCGGCCGTATCCGTAAGGGCCCGGCGCCGCAGAACCTCGCCATTCCGACTTTTGCATTTGCGTCCGACACAGTGATCAGGATCGGGTGAGGGGATAATATTTATGAGCGGTCATTCCACATACCAGCCATCGACCGGCATCGAAAAGTGGATCGATTCGCGGCTTCCGCTGCCGCGCATGATCCATGACAGCTTCATCTCCTACCCCGTTCCCCGCAATCTGAACTATGCCTACACGTTCGGCGCGATGCTGTCGGTCATGCTGATCGTGCAGATCATCACCGGCGTGGTGCTCGCCATGCATTATACCGCTTCGACCGGCATCGCCTTCGACTCGGTCGAGAAGATCATGCGCGACGTCAACCATGGCTGGCTGCTGCGCTACATGCATGCCAACGGCGCCTCGTTCTTCTTCGTCGCCGTCTACCTGCATATCGCCCGTGGCCTCTATTACGGCTCCTACAAGGCACCCCGCGAAATCCTCTGGATCCTCGGCGTGGTGATCTACCTGCTGATGATGGCGACCGGCTTCATGGGCTACGTTCTGCCCTGGGGTCAGATGTCCTTCTGGGGCGCGACCGTCATCACCGGCTTCTTCTCGGCCTTCCCGCTGGTCGGCGAATGGATCCAGCAGTTCCTTCTCGGCGGCTTTGCCGTCGATCAGCCGACGCTGAACCGCTTCTTCTCGCTGCACTACCTGCTGCCCTTCATGATCGCCGGCGTCGTCATCCTGCACATCTGGGCCCTGCACGTCACCGGCCAGACCAACCCGACCGGCGTCGAGGTCAAGACCAAGACCGACACCGTCGCCTTCACGCCCTATGCGACGATGAAGGATGCGCTCGGCGTCTCCGTCTTCCTGATCGTGTATGCCTGGTTCATCTTCTACATGCCGAACTACCTCGGCCACCCGGACAACTACATCCCGGCCGACGCCCTGAAGACCCCCGCTCACATCGTTCCCGAATGGTACTACCTGCCGTTCTACGCCATGCTGCGCGCAATTACGTTCAACGTTCTCTTCATCGACTCCAAGCTTGGCGGCGTTCTGGTGATGTTCGGTTCGATCATCATCCTGTTCTTCCTGCCCTGGCTCGACACGTCGAAGGTCCGCTCCGCCGTCTACCGTCCCTGGTACAAGCTGTTCTTCTGGCTGTTCGTCGCCAATGCGATCATGCTCGGCTGGCTCGGTTCCCAGCCTGCGGAAGGCATCTTCACCGCGCTGTCGCAGATCGGCACGCTGTACTACTTCGGCTTCTTCCTGGTGATCATGCCGCTGCTCGGTCTCTTCGAAACGCCGAGGCGCATTCCGAACTCCATCACGGAAGCGGTTCTTGAGAAAAAGAACGGCAAATCCGCCGAAGCCCGCGCCTGACGCCTGCGACCGAGAGGGATTAGAATTATGAACAAGCTTGTTACAAGCCTCGTCTCGCTGGCCTTTCTGGCGGGAATGGGCGTTGCCTCGGCCGTGGCGCAGGAAAATCACGCTGCGGCTCCGGCTGCGGAACACGCGGAAACGCCGCATTTTCCGATCCACCATCCCAAGGAAACCGACTGGAGCTTCGCGGGCCCGTTCGGCCATTATGACAAGGGCCAGCTCCAGCGCGGCCTGAAGGTCTATACGGAAGTCTGTTCCGCCTGCCACTCGATGCGTCTGGTCTCCTTCCGCACCCTGGAGGATCTCGGTTATTCGGAAGCCCAGGTGAAGGCTTTTGCGGCCAACTACAAGGTTCAGGACGGCCCGAACGACGATGGCGAGATGTTCGAGCGCACCGCCGTTCCGTCCGACCACTTCCCGTCGCCCTTCCCGAACACCCAGGCCGCCGCTGCCGCCAATAACGGCGCAGCGCCGCCGGACATGTCGCTGATCGCCAAGGCCCGCGGCGTGACCCGCGGTTTCCCGCAGTTCGTCATCGACATATTCACCCAGTACCAGGAAGGCGGACCGGATTACATCCATTCGCTGCTGACCGGCTACGAGCAGCCGCCGGCCGGGGTCGAGGTTGCTCCGGGCACCCATTACAATCCGTATTTCGCCAGCGCAGCAGCGCTCGCCATGGCTCCGCCGCTCAGCGCCGACCAGGTGACCTACGATGACGGCGCGCCGCAGACGGTCGATCAGTACGCCAAGGATGTCTCGGCTTTCCTGATGTGGGCCGCCGAGCCTCATCTGGAAGATCGCAAGCGTACCGGTTTCATGGTGATGATCTTCCTGGTGATCTTCACCGGCTTGATCTATCTGACCAAGAAGTCGGTGTATGCCAGCAAGGAACACTGAGGTTTTACCTCATGATCGCGAAAAGGCGGCCTGCGGGTCGCCTTTTTTGTTGGGAGGGGAGCCATCAGTTGCTAGGCTCGGCCTCCTTCCTGCCGCCAAATATGTGGGTCACATGTCTTCCAAGAACGCTCTCTCCGCCGCCATCCGTTCCATCCCGGATTATCCAAAACCGGGCATCATCTTCCGGGACATCACCACGCTGCTCGGCGACGCCGTGGCCTTCAGGCAGGCGGTGGATGAGCTGGTGGCACCTTATGCGGGCCTGGGTATCGACAAGATCGCCGGCATCGAGGCGCGCGGCTTCATCCTCGGCGGCGCGCTGGCGCACCAGCTGAGTGCCGGTTTCGTGCCGATCCGCAAGAAAGGCAAGCTGCCGCACCAGACCGTCCGGATGGCCTACAGCCTCGAATACGGCACCGATGAGATGGAGATCCATGTGGATGCGGTGAAGGCCGGCGAGAAAGTGATCCTCACCGACGACCTGATTGCCACAGGCGGCACCGCGGAAGGTGCGGTAAAGCTGCTGCGTCAGCTTGGTGCCGAGATCGTCTCGGCCTGCTTCGTCATCGACCTGCCGGATTTCGGCGGCCGCAGGAAGCTCGAAGCGCTCGGCGTGGAAGTCAGAACGCTGGTGGAGTTCTCAGGTCACTGACGCAGCGGCTGCGGAGGCGTTTCGGGTGAGGGGAGCCCCCTCACGCGAATTCCAGCACAGTGCCTTCGTAGCGCATCACCACCTCGCCATGCTGGTTCACGCCGTCACAGACGGTCATGTTGATCCAGGTGCCGGGACGCGAAGCGAGCGAACGGCTCTCGGACAAGGTGACGGAATAGGTGACGCTGTCGCCGGCATAGACCGGTTTCAGCCATTGCAGCTTCCTGAAACCGGCCGAAGGACCGAGCTTCGGGGCTGCAATTCCCTCGCTTCCGAGCCGCGCCACCTCGCTTTTCCAATAGGCGATATAGGTCTTCATCCAGCCGGCGCAGGTGTGCCAGCCGGAGGCGCAGAGAGCGCCGAAAACATAGTTCTTCGCCGCTTCGGCATCCACATGGAAGGGCTGGGGGTCGAATTTCTTCGCGTAGCGGATGATGTCCTCGGCGGTGAAGAGAAGCGTACCGGTGATGACTTTCTGGCCGGGTGGAGAAAGCTCGATCAGCCTCATGCAGCGTCCTCCCGGGCGTCGCGTAGCCGCATCATGATCGGGTTCTCGCCGCGCATGACGATCTCGCCGCGCTGGTTCTCCACCTCGTGCAGGAACTTGACGATGCCGATGCCGGGGCGTGAGCGAAGCGAGCGGGATTCGAGCACGGTCGAGCGGCCGGACAGCGTGTCGCCAGCCAGAACCGGCTTTTTCCATTCCATGAACTCGATGCCCGGCGATCCCTCCGACGAGGAACTGGACAGCCAGCCGTCGAACATCATGCGCATGAACATGCTCGCGGTATGCCAGCCCGAGGCCGAAAGGCCGCCGAGAATGCTTGCCTTGCCGGCCGCCTCGTCGAGATGCATGGGCTGCGGATCGAATTCCGTGGCGAATTCGACCATCTCGGCTGCCGTCACCGATTTGAATGCGAGCGGGAAAACCCGCCCGATGGTAAAATCCTCGAAATAGTATGCGGCTTCCGTCATGTGGCCCTCCCGCCCACGGTCTCAGGTGTTGAAGCGGAAGTGGATCACGTCGCCGTCCTGAACGACATATTCCTTGCCTTCGTCGCGGCCCTTGCCGGCTTCCTTGGCGCCGACTTCACCCTTGAAGGTGATGTAGTCGTCATAGGCAATGGTGAAGGCGCGGATGAAGCCGCGTTCGAAATCGGTATGGATGACGCCGGCGGCGGCGGGTGCCTTGGTGCCGCGCACGATCGTCCAGGCGCGGGTTTCCTTGGGGCCGACTGTGAAATAGGTGATCAGGTCGAGCAGGTGGTAACCGGCGCGGATCAGCCGGTCGAGACCGGCTTCCTCAAGCCCGAGCGCCGACAGGAATTCCTTCGCTTCCTCTTCGGGAAGCTGAGCCACCTCGGATTCGATCGCGGCCGAGATGATCACGCATTCGGCACCCTGTTCCTTGGCCATGGCCGCAACGGCCTGCGTATGCTCGTTGCCGGTCGAGGCATCGGCTTCCGCGACGTTGCAGACATAGAGGACCGGGTGTGAAGTCAGGAGGTTGAGACCTTTGAGGATCTCGATCTCTTCGGGCGCCAGCGTCTTCAGGAGCAGACGCGCCGGCTTGCCGTCGTTCAGCAGCTTGATAACCGCATCCATGACCGGCAGCTGCGCCACGGAATCCTTGTCCTTGCTGGCGGCGCGCTTGCGGGTCTGCTCGACGCGGCGCTCCAGGCTCTCGAGGTCGGCAAGCATCAGCTCGGTCTCGATCGTGTCGGCATCGCCGACCGGGTTGATGCGGCCCTCGACATGGGTGATGTCGTCGTCCTCGAAGCAGCGCAGCACGTGCACGACCGCATCCACTTCGCGGATATTGGCGAGGAACTTGTTGCCGAGGCCTTCACCCTTCGATGCGCCGCGCACGAGGCCGGCGATATCGACGAAGGAAATGCGGGTCGGGATGATTTCCTTGGAGCCGGCGATCGCCGCCAGCTTCTGCATGCGCGGATCGGGAACCGCCACTTCGCCGGTATTCGGCTCGATCGTGCAGAACGGATAGTTGGCCGCCTGGGCGGCGGCCGTCTTGGTGAGCGCATTGAAGAGAGTGGACTTGCCGACATTCGGCAGGCCCACGATACCGCATTTGAAACCCATGGGTCCGGACCCTGTATCTGAAGAAATTTCGTTGGTGTGGCTATGGGGGAAAGTGCCGGAGCGGTCAAGGCTCTGCTGTCAGACGATCCTTGCGCGTAAGGCATATTTGCCTTACTTTAAATCAATGGAGAATGGCGATGGTCAGATTGAAAGTCACCGCAAAAGGGCAGGTTACCTTGAAAAAGGAAGTTCTTGATCACCTTGGCATCAAGCCCGGCGACGAGATTGATGTCGATCTCCAACCGAAGCGGCAGGCTATGATCCATCCGATTTCCGGCAAGCTGCCGATCGAAAGCGTCTTCGGAATGTTCAAGAATACGACCGGCAAAAGCTATTCGATCGACGAGATCAACGAGGCGATTGCGGCAAGCTACGCCGGTGAGGCCGAGCAATGAGCCTGATCGTCGATACCAATATCCTTTTGAGGGCAATGATCTTCGATCATGAAGTCGAAAGCCCGAAAGCCCAGGCTCTATTGGCCTCGAACGAGGTGACCATTTCGAATCAGACCCTGTGCGAAATGGTATGGGTTCTTCGTCGGCTCTACAAAAAAAGCCAGAGCGACCTTGTCACAGCAATTCAGGCCTGGATGAGCGTCAAGACCGTCGCGCTTGATCGCGCTGCGGTCGAAGCTGGTCTCACGTTCCTGGAAGCAGGCGGCGACTTCGCCGATGGAGTGATCGAATTCGAGGGACGCAAGCTCGGGGGCGACACGTTCGCGACCTTCGACAAGCGGGCCGCCTCTATAGTGCGTGCAAAGGGCCGCGAATGCCTGTTACTCGACGCCAGTTGATCCGCCGTTTGCCATCCGCTTGCTTGAAATTTCCCGGTTGCGGTGCGATATAGCGGGCATGCTTCCGCAGAGGCCCTTGTCATCAGGAACCGCCGATGGCCGAAGATACCACCGTAAAACCGAAGACCAAAACCAAAACCAAGCTGGAGCGGCCGAAGCTCTACAAGGTGCTGCTGGTCAATGACGACTACACGCCGCGCGAATTCGTGACCATGGTGCTGAAAGCCGTGTTCCGGATGAGCGAAGAAACCGGCTACCGGGTGATGCTGACCGCCCACCGGATGGGACTGGCGGTGGTCGTGGTCTGTACCAAGGATATCGCCGAGACCAAGGCGAAGGAGGCGGTGGACCTCGCCAAGGAGGCGGGTTTCCCGCTGATGTTCATCACCGAGCCGGAAGAATAAGACTTATCTCTTCTTTCCCGCCTTCACGCCGAGCGCCTCGGCGCTGATCCAGAAGACCGCGTCCTGGGACTCGGCGGTTTCCAGCCAGAGGAAATCGAGGTCGGGGAATTCCTCCTCGAGGATTTCGCGGCCCGAGCCGATTTCGCAGATCATGCCGCCTTCCGGGTTCAGATGTGCCGGCGCCTCCGCCAGAAGACGGCGGACGATATCGAGCCCGTCGACGCCGCCGTCGAAGGCCATGGCCGGTTCGGAGCGGAATTCCTCCGGAAAGCCTTCCATCGCCTCGTGATCCACATAGGGCGGGTTGGTGATGATCAGGTCGTACTTCCGTTTGCCGAGCGGCGCGAAGAGATCGCCTTGATGAAGTGCCAGCTGGTCTTCCACGTCGTGTTCGGCGACGTTGAGCTTTGCCACCTCCAGGGCGTCGGGCGACAGATCGACCGCATCGACCGCGGCGTTCGGGAAGAATTTCGCGGCGAGGATGGCGAGGCATCCCGATCCCGTGCAGATGTCAACGGCGCTTTCGACGCTCAGCGGATCCGGCAGGAAGGACGAACCGTTTTCGCCGAGATATTCGCTGAACAGGATTTCGCCGATATGGGAGCGGGGAACGATGACCCGCTCGTCGACGAGGAAGCGCACACCCTGGATATAGGCGTGGCCGGTCAGGTAGGACGTCGGCTTGCGGGTCGTCACGCGGGCGTCGATCCGCTCGGCCAGCAGCCGCCGTTCGGCCGGCAGCAGGCGCGCGTCGAGGAACGGATCGAGCGCATCGATCGGCAGGTCGAGGCTGTCGAGGATCAGGAAGGCCGCATCGTCGCCCGCGGTCGTCGTGCCGTGGCCGTAGCTGAGGTTGGCGGCATTGAAGCGGGAGATGGCGTAACGCCAGTAGTCGCGAAGGGTGACGAGTTCGCCGGTGATGGCATCGATATTCGTGGCCTGGTTCATGTCGCGCTTCCGTTTTCAGTCGGCTTCCCTTAGCCGCTCCGAAAGCGGCGCGCCACCCCTTTGACCGGAGCGATACCGGGCCGTCTACGTGCGGCGGATCTGGAAGCCGGTCTTGTTCTGGAGGAAACCGCAGTTTTCGTAGAAGCGCAGCGTCGCCGGGTCCGTTGAACCGGTCAAGAGCATGACCTTGTAGCACCCGTGGCTCCAGGCCTGATCGACGGCTGTGCGAATGAGGGCGCCGGCATAACCGCGCTGGCGGTGGTCCGCGTGGGTGACGACATTTTCGATCAGCGCATAGGGCGCGCCCTTGCGGGTGAGGTTTGGCACCACGATCAGCGTTACTGTCGCCGCCGCGCGCCCGTCAGCGAAGCCGATCAACACCGTCATGCCGGGGTGAGCGAGAATGGCGGCAAAACGCTCCCCGGCAAGCGCCGGCTCCAGGTCCGGATCGTGGTTCAGGTGGTGATAGAGTTCGATCAGGTCGGTAAGGTCGCCGTCGCGGGCCGGGCGGATCGTGAAGTCGGGGTTGGGCATCGAGATCATTCGCTCTTGCCGCCGAACATCTTTTTCAGCATCTCGGCCATCGGGCCTGATGTCGGCAGGTTCGGCTTGCCGCCACCGCGGGCCTGGTGGATATGCGATTGCCCGGCCGGCTTGGTGGCGGGCTTCTTCTCAGGCTTCGGTTTTTCCTCGTCCGGCTTGCCGCCGACGGCGAGCGCCAGCTTGTTCATCAGCTGCGAATCTTCCCCCTTCGCCAGCATCTCGGCATTGTCGGCGAGCGCGTCGAGGAGAGGGGAGAGCCAGGCCTGGTCGGCCTTGGCGAAGTCGCCGAGCACGTGGTTGTGCACCAGTTCCTTGGCGCCCGGATGGCCGATGCCGAGGCGAAGCCTTCGGTATTCCCGGCCGCAATGGGCGTCGAGCGACTTCACCCCGTTATGGCCGCCATGACCGCCGCCGGTCTTGATCCGGGCCTTGGCCGCGGGCAGATCGAGTTCGTCATAGATGGCGATGATGTTTTCCGGGCCGAGCTTGTAGAAACGCATGGCTTCACCGACCGCTTCGCCGGAGAGGTTCATGAAGGTCTGCGGCTTGATCAGCAGCACCTTTTCGCCGGCGAGCTCGCCTTCCGAGATCAACGCCTTGAACTTCTTCGACCACGGCGAAAAGCCAGGCCGGCGCTGGATCGCGTCCACCGCCATGAAGCCGATATTGTGGCGGTTGCCCGCATATTGGGAACCGGGATTGCCGAGGCCGGCGATGATGAGCATGGAGACATCCATCCTTGACTGCTGGCTTTCACCACCGCGAAACGCCGCCAAAGTCAACCGGTTTCGACGTCTGAGCTTCTATTGGATCTCGTCTATGCCGTAGCGCTTCAGAATTGCCTTCTGGATGCCGTCCTTGATGAGGCGGTCGAGACCCGCCTGCATCCTGGCGATCAGGTCGTCGGGTACGTCCGGGTTGCAGGCAATGCCGAGATGCTGTTCGGAGAACAGGATGACCTTTTCGATCGGCGTTCCGTCGGCCTTGAGCTTTTGATAGACGCCTTCCGACATGGGCATCAGGTCGATACGATCCTGCAGCAGCTTTCTGAGCGTCGTATCGACATTGGCGCTGAGATCGATCTTCGGGAAACCGAAGCTCTTCAGAAGCCCCTCGGTATAATCGGCGCGATGAGTGCCGACCGTATATTGCTTGGCCTCGTCCAGGGTGGTCGCCGCGGCCTTCGAACCCGCATGGCGGACAAG
Source organism: Neorhizobium vignae (assembly GCF_000732195.1). Taxonomy (GTDB): domain Bacteria; phylum Pseudomonadota; class Alphaproteobacteria; order Rhizobiales; family Rhizobiaceae; genus Neorhizobium; species Neorhizobium vignae. The sequence continues at coordinate 117,559 of NZ_JNNU01000002.1, read as the reverse complement.
GATGTTGCGATCGATGAACAGCGGCACGACCCATTTGAAACGAGGCTCGCGGTCGGGCGTGCGGGCGGCGGCGAAGACGCAGTGCATGGATTGCGTCTCGGCCATGGCGATCGCGCGGGCCCAGGGCATGATCTCCAGCGTGTAAGGCGTGCCGGCGTCCTGCATGATGATGTCTACCTGGTCGATGCCCACGCCGCGATAGTTGCCGCCGGGCTCCTGGTAGCTGAAGGGCGGGTAGGACTCGGTCGAAAAGACGATGGCCTGCTGGGCATGGGCGCCACACGCGAGGCTGAGGCTGGCAAGAAGCGGCGCTGCGATTTTCATCTGTCCACCTTCCAAACGCACATGTTGTCATTTCTGACCCGGCATCTGGTCCGGAGGTGAGAACTTGTCAGCTCGCCATGGACTCGATCTCGGCCTGCCGGGCGGAGAGGGCCGAGAGCAGTTCGGAAATTTCGCGGGGCTTCGAGAAAAGATAGCCCTGCGCATAGTCGATGCCCATTTGCCGTAACAACGAGCGCTGTTCTTCCGTCTCGACGCCTTCGGCGACGACCTTGCAATTCATCTTATGAGAAATAGCACTGATGCCTTCGACTAGCATCCTGTTCTTACTGCCTATGTCGCCCGTCTGTTCGGTGAGCGAGCGGATAAAGGACTGGTCGATCTTGACGATATCGACCGGGAAACGACTCATATAGCTCAGCGACGAATAACCGGTGCCGAAATCGTCGAGCGCGATGCGGCAGCCGAAGCGATGGAGTTCGTTGAGAATGGTGCGGATTTCCGGGTTGTCGTGCATCAGCACGGCTTCGGTGATTTCCACCACCAGGCGCGACGGATCGATGCCGTAGCGGCCGAGCAGGCCGGCAAGGCGTGCCGGCAGGCCGGGCTCGAATTGCAGTGGCGAGAAGTTGACCGCGACATAGGTCTCGTCCATGCCGGGCAGGCGCGAGACGCGGGCGAGGTTCGCCATCGCGTCTTCCAGGATGAGGTTGCCGATCTGACCGATCGAGCCGGTCTCCTCGGCAACGCTGATGATGCCGGCCGGCGACAACAGGCCCTTGCGGGGATGGCGCATCCGCATCAGCGCTTCGAAGCCCGAGGGGATGCCGGTCTCGATGTCGACGATCGGCTGGAAATGCGCCTCGAACCAGCTCGCGGCGATGGCGACTTCGATGTCGCTCTCGATTTCGGCCCTTTCCCGCGTCTGGTCTAGAATGGCGGGATCGTAGACCTGCGCGCCGTTCTTGCCGTCGCGTTTGCGGGCATACATGGCCATGTCCGACTTTTGCAGCAGTTCGGCGGCACTGGCGGCATGGCTCGGATAGAAGGCAAGGCCGATACTGGCGCTCAACCGCACGCCGGTTCCCTCGATCCGGAAGGGAACCTCGAACATGTCGACGATCTTCTGGCTGAGTTCGGTCGCGCGGCGTTCGGCACCGTCTCCGGTGATCAGGATGGCGAATTCGTCGCCGCCGAGGCGTGAGGCGGTATCGCCGTCGTTGAGCATCGGCCGCGTCCGTTCGACGAACTGGCAGAGCACGGCGTCGCCGGCTGCATGGCCGAGATTGTCGTTGATCGCCTTGAAGCGGTCGAGATCGACGAACAGGCAGGCGACCTCGGTGCGCGCCTTGTCGGCCTCGACGATCTTCTGGTCGAGCGTCGCTTCGAAACCCTGACGATTCAGGAGCCCGGTCAGATGGTCGGAGATGGCCTGCTGACGGTTGCGCAGTTCCGATTGCCTGAGTTCCGTGACGTCCGTCATGACGCTCAGCGAGCCGGGAATGTTGCCGCCGGCCGTGCCGAGCTCGGTCTCGACGATCAACACGTCCATCAGGCGGCTGTCGGCGCACAGGAACCGGACCGTGACTTCGATCGCCGGGCCGCTCGATTTTCCCTGCTGCTTGCGCCTTGCATAAATCTGGCGGTCCGCAGGGGCCACCAGTTCGGAAAAGGGATGGCCGATCACGTCCTCGCGGCGATAGCCGGTCGCGAGAAGCCAATAGTCGCTGACTGCGGCGATCTGGTCGCCTTGGGTGAGCGAAAACAGCATGGCCGGCGTCAGGTTGTAGATTTCCGTCGTCTGCTGATGCGCGCGCTTCAGCTCGCGCTCCTCGCGCTCTAGCAGCGTCTGCATTTCGTTGAAGCTCTTCGCCAGCCGTCCCATCTCGTCGTTCGAGCGCCAGTCGACATGGTGGCGCGAACCGAGCCTGCGGGTTGCCTCAATGGCGGCGGTCAACCGCATCAGCGGCTTGATGACCATGACGCGATTGCCGAGGATCGCTGCGCCGAAGACCGTCAGGATGGTGATGATGAAGATGGAGATGAAGGCCATTTCCATCTGGTGCAGGGCGGAGAACCAGCCAAGCTTGGGTACATAGACGGTAATGCTGCCGACATTGCGGGTGCCCTGCTGCGATTTGTAGAAGATCGGCTCGGAAATTGCTTCAAGGCCACGGAAATCGGCCGGATTGACGTCGACTTCGGAAATATTCAGCTTGCCCGTATTGTCGCTGATCTGCACGCCGTTGATGGCGGGATCGGCTATCAGCATCGAGGCGACCTGGTGAATGCTGTCGGTGTCGAGATCCCAGAGCGGTTTGCCGAGGGCCTGGGAATTGGTCACCAGCACGACATTGACATGTTCGCTGAGGTTCTCGGCGGCCTGCTGGGAGGAAAGCGCCAAGAAGAGCGTGAACAGCGGTGCAACGACGACCAGGAGGGCGCCTGAAATGATCGCAATAAAACGACTCTCAACGGAATGAGTCACCGTCTTCCCCGCATTCATCGTCTGGCTGCCGCCGGACTTTTCCCGTCATGCTTGAAGTAGCGTGCATCGTTTCACGTATTCATTAAACTTCACTGAAACGAGAGTACCAAGATTCGAGCGAATTACGGAAGCAGCGTTACTAAACTGTATTCAGCGGGTAATAAAAAACCCGCTTTCTTGCGAAAGCGGGTCCCATTTCAAGAATTTCGGCCTGGTTATTCAGCAGTAGCCGGTTCTTCCTCGGCAACGCCTGCAGCCGGGGCGACGATCGTCGCGATGGTGAAGTCGCGGTCGGAGATGACCGGACGTACGCCAGCCGGCAGCTTGACGGCGGAGATGTGGAGGCTATCGCCGATCTTCGCGCCCGTCAGGTCGACGGTCAGGAATTCCGGAATGTCGTTGGCCGGGCAAAGCAGCTCGACTTCGTGACGCACGATGTTGAGAACGCCGCCGACCTTGATGCCCGGGGACTTCTCTTCGTTGACGAAGTGAACCGGAACTTCAACGGAAACTTCCGTGTTGCCCGAGACGCGCAGAAAGTCCACGTGCATGGTGAAGTCGCGGACCGGATCGAGCTGATAGTCCTTCGGAAGGACCTGGATCTTCTCGCCGTTGACTTCGATCGTGGCAATGGTGGTCATGAAACCACCGGCATGGATGCGCTTCGTCACTTCGTTGGTCGACAGAGCGATCGCGAGGGGGGACTGCTTGTCACCATAGATGACAGCAGGAATGAAACCGTTGCGGCGAAGTTCACGGGAGGACCCCTTACCTACCCGTTCGCGCGCCTCGGCCTTGAGCTCGTAAGATGCGTGGCTCATGGCATATCCTTTCGAGGTTGTTTGGAGAGTTTTTGGCAAGCGTTGTCGGCTCGCGTCAAACCGAAGGGCACCATCCGATGCGCTTCATCCGCGTTGCCTCCAAGGGTGTCTACGCGGACCGGCGCGCTATAATACAACGAGCAAGGATGTGCAAGCTTTTCGGCCTGAAAACAAAGGGCCTGCGCTTGACTTCGCCGGTTCGTCTTCCACATTGGTGCCGGTTGAACGAGGGAAGGGCTTGATTCATGAAACGGACTTTGATCGCGGCCGGCCTGATGGCTGCGTCATGCGTATATCCGGTTGCGGCGGCTGAAATCAACGACAAGGGTGCCCGAACCCTCAAGGACAGCCTCATCTACTTCCTGCCGGATACGGTCAAGTCCACGGGCTTCCTGACCGTCAAGCCGGCCGGCGAGCGCTACGAGATCAGCTACGATTTCGCCAAGCTCCTCAAGTCCATCAACAAGAAAGACTTCACGGTTTCCGGTCTGAAGCCGCTTTCGGTCTTCGCCGCGCCCCTCGACAACGGCCAGTGGAAGTTCAACAGCGACAGCGACATGAATTTCACCGTCAAGGGCAAGATGCCCGACGGCAAGCCGACGAATCTGAGCTATTCCGTCACCGACATGGTGTTTTCCGGCATTTTCGATCCGGCGATCAGCTATCTGCGCTCGGGCGAGGCGACGTCCGGCCCGATCCGCATGGTCTCGAAGAGCGGCCCGGAAGAGGTCGAGGCGAGTTTCGCGAGCACGAACTATTCACTCGCATCCTCGGCGAGTGCCGTTGCCGGGAGCACCGATTTCACCGGCAAGGGCTCGTTCTCGCGTTTCTATGAACGGATTGTGACGTCGGAAACCCCGCCGGTGCAGATCCGCGCCGAAAGCCTCGATTTCGACGTCAGTGTCCAGGGCGTGGTGGCCGAGAAGATTCGCAATCTCGTCGCCTTCGTGCTGGAACTCGTCAACGATGAAAAGCCCTCGCAGGCCGAGGTCGCGAAACTGAAGGAACTCATACGTGGCGCAATGCCGTTCTTCACGGCGCTCTCGGAAAAGATCACCTTCAACCAGTTCACCGTGGCAAGCCCGATCGGCGATTTCGGCATCAACAAGCTCGACTACCTGTTCACGATGAGCGAGCCAGCCGCAGCAACCCGGATCGGCTTCGGGGCGCGCGTCGAGAACATCTCCACGCCTGCCGGCATCATCCCTCCGCTCTACGCCCAGCTTGTGCCCGACATGGCGGAAGTTGAGGTCGGGATCGCCGACCTCAACTTCCAGCGGTTCATCGACACCCTGATGGAAATGGACTTTTCGAAACCCACTCCGCTGCCGGAAGCGGAGGGCGAGCGTCTCGGCAGGGCCTTTCTCGACGACGGACAGCTGACAATCGATTTCCCGCGGGTCGCCGCGAAATCGGCGCTTTACGATGTCGAAGCCTCCGGCAAGGTCAAGGGTTATCCGGACGAGAAGGAGCGCTACACGCTCGAAACCTCGATTCTTGCGCGCGACATCGACAAGCTGATCCAGTATTTCCAGGCCGCCGCCAAGAACGACCCCGAATTCAACCAGGTTTCGTTCGCGATGATGATGGCGAAGGGCATGGCGAAGACTGAGCCGGATGGCCGCCTGCGCTGGGACATCAAGTTCGAGGACGGCAAGAGCTTCAGCGTCAACGGGCAGCCGATCCAATGATCTGACGATCTGTCCACACCTTCTTATACCGGCCTTACGTTTGCCAGTCAGCCGGCATTTACCATCCCAAGGAACGTTTAGAACATGTTTCGGTGCTAAAACTTCTCAATCAAAACAGTTGAAAAGTATCAAGCATTCATGTTTCGCGTTTTCTCCTGCATCTTCGTCGAGCACGATCTCCGCTATATCGCCTGCGCGGTATTGATCTGTGTGGTCGGGTCCTTCCTGACCATCCGGCTTTTTTCCAGAGCCCGGCGCGGCGGCGGGATGGAAAAGGGCATCTGGGTGTTCCTGACGGGTTTCATCGGCGGTTCGACAACCTGGACGACGCACTTCCTCGCGATGCTCGGTTATCTCGGAGGCGGGCAGGCGGGATATGACCCGACCCAGACGCTTTTGTCCTTCATGATCGCGGTCGCCAGCGCCACGATCGGCTTCGGTGTTGCAAGCTATGGCGGCCGATCCCTGCTTGCGGAGGCCGGCGGCGTCGTCATAGGGCTCGGTATCGCTGCGATGCATTACACGGGCATGGCCGCCTATGAAGTGCAAGGCGTCATCGACTGGAACCAGTCCTACGTTGTCGCCTCGCTCATCTTTGCCGCCGTTCTCGGCGCTCTGGTGACCAATCGCGTCGTGCATCCGGTGACGCGGTTCTGCAAGTACGGTTCGATCCTGGCGATGATCCTTGCGATCGCTACGACCCATTTCACCGCCATGGGGGCGATCGATGTCGTTCTCGATCCGAATGCCGTCCTGCCGAATGAGGTCGTACCGCCGTTGGTGCTAGGATTCGCCGTGCTGTCGCTGATGCTGATCCTGCTGGCGCTGACAGCGGCCACCTATCTGATCGATGCCCGCATGACCAAGGCTGCCGTCGAGCAGTATCGCCACCTTTCCCTGCACGACGCTTTGACCGGTCTTGCCAATCGCGCCGCGTTCAACGAGCAGCTTGCGGAGATCGCGGCGCGACCGGCGGATATGGCCGCACGCATCGCAGTTCTCTCGCTCGACCTCAACCGCTTCAAGGAAATCAACGACGTCCACGGCCATGCCGCTGGCGACGAGGTGCTGCGCACGATCGGTGGCAGGCTTGCCGAGGCGGCAGGTGAGGGCGAATTCATCGCCCGTGTCGGGGGCGACGAGTTCGTCGCGCTGAAACACATGTACTACCGGCGCTCCGACGCGATGTTGCTCGCCGGTCGGCTGCTTGCGGAAGTCTGCAAGCCGGTCGAATGGAACGGCAACACGCTCACCGTCGGTTCTAGCGTCGGGATTGCGCTCTATCCGGGGGACGCGAAGACGGTCGACGATCTCGTGGCCCAGGCGGACGTCGCCATGTACCGCGCCAAACAGTCGGGCGACAATGCCATCCGCTTCTACGACTCTTCGATGGATCAGGCCGCCCGCGAACGCAACGCGCTCGCCATGGACATGCGTTCCGGGCTCGTGGCGGGCCAGTTCGAACTCTACTACCAACTTCAGAACGACACGTTCACCGGCGAGGTCATCGGGTTCGAGGTTCTGTTGCGCTGGAACCATCCGGTCCGCGGACTTGTGTCTCCCAACGAGTTCATCCCGATCGCCGAGCGCACCGGCTTCATCGTCGAACTCGGCGAATGGGTGCTTCGGAGCGCCTGCGCGGAGGCGGCGACCTGGAAAAACCCGTTCTGCTTCGCCGTCAACGTCGCCGGCCAGCAGCTTTCCGATCCGAAATTCCCGAACAAGGTCCGCGACATCCTCAAGGAGACGGGACTGGATGCGGAGAGGCTCGAGCTCGAGATCACCGAGTCCGGCATTATCGCCGATCATCAGCGGGCGCTGCAGACCGTTCGCCACTTGAAGAGCCTCGGCGTGAAGATCGCCATGGACGACTATGGCACCGGTTATTCGTCGCTTTCGACGCTGATGTCCTTCCCTTTCGACAAGATCAAGATCGACCGCACCTTCGTGGATGGGCTTGCGGATAATTCCCAGTCGGCGGCGATCGTCCGCTCGACCCTCATCCTCGCCTCGAGCCTTCACATACCGGTGCTTGCCGAAGGGGTGGAGACGGATGCGCATATGGCCTTCCTGCGCAAGGAGGGCTGCATGCAGGTGCAGGGATATCTTTTTGGCAGACCTGGCCCGAGGGCGCTGATCGAGCATCTCGTCAATGGCGAGGCCGGCGGTGAAATCCGATCGGCGGAGGCCGCCAAGGTCGCCTGACCTTGGCCTCAGCGGCGCGGTTCGCCGCCCGGGGCATAGACCGTCTTCTGCTCGAAACGGAACTTGTGGCCGCACTGGCTGCAGCGGATCATGTATTTGCGCGGATCGGTCGAGGCGAATTCGGTCAGAAAACCTTTCGGCAGCTCATCGATGCGAAAATCGCGATTGCCCTGCCGCCTGTCGTCGGTCTCGGAAACCTCGGCGAAACCGACATTGCCGCACTGGGAACATTCGAGCTTTCGGGAATAACGGTCGCGAGCGGCCATGCTTGTCTCCTTCTTCGCAGCGCCTTCTAGCCGAAGCTTTGGCACAAAGCAAAACGCCGGAACCTGGTTCCGGCGTTTTCCGTAGACGATTTGCAGTTACTTCAAGCAGGCTCTCTAGCGGCGGCACTCGCCGGACGCGACGACGCTGAAGCCGGCGTTTGCCGCTTCGCAGGCGTTCGGGAAAGTCTGGGTGCGTCCACCCTGCTGGCCGCAGACGGGACGGTACTCTCGCGTGCAGAAGCGGGGTTCCTCGGGCCTTCCGGGACGGCCGGGCTGGTTCCAGTCCGGACGATCCGGCCGGTCGGGACGATCGGGCCGGCCGGGTTGGTTCCAGTCCGGGCGGTCGGGTCGTTGCGGGCGATCCCAGTCGGGCCGGTCTGGCCGACCGGGGCGATCCGGAGTTCCCGGGCGATCCCAGTCCGGGCGATCAGGCCTCTGGGGCCGGTTCCAGTCCGGCCGGGGCCGTTCCGGCGGATAATAGCCGCCCGGCCTGCTGCCGCCATCGACGCAGGCCGACAGTAGCAGCGGAATGACGAGGAAAATGGCCAGTCTCTTCGACAGGCCGATCAAGGAAGACATTGCGACTCACCCTCTGTTTGCGTTCGAAGGCGAGTCTATCCAAATACTTGTAGCAGAAGAAGGTCAGTCGAACAGGCTGGAGACCGAGGCTTCCATCGCCGTGCGTTTGATCGCCTCGCCGAGCAGGCTGGCGGTGCTGATCACCCGGATATTGTGCGCCGACTGGACTGCCGTGGTCGGCTGGATCGAGTCGGTGATCACCAGTTCCTTGAGCTTGGAGGCGGAGATGCGGGCGACCGCCCCGCCGGAGAGGACGCCATGGGTGATATAGGCCGTGACGCTCGCTGCACCCTGCGCCAAAAGCGCGTCGGCGGCGTTGCAGAGCGTGCCGCCGGAGTCGACGATGTCGTCGATCAGTAGACAGTCCTTGCCGTCCACTTCGCCGATGATGTTCATCACCTCGGACTCGCCGGCGCGCTCGCGGCGCTTGTCGACGATGGCGAGCTGAGAGTCGATCCGCTTGGCGAGCGCACGGGCACGCACCACGCCACCAACGTCGGGCGAAACGACCATGACGTTCTTGAGATCGTAATGTTCCTTGACGTCACGAACCAGGATCGGCACGGCAAACAGGTTGTCCGTCGGAATGTCGAAGAAACCCTGGATCTGGCCGGCATGCAGGTCGAGCGTCAGCACGCGGTCGGCACCGGCCTCGGTGATCAGATTGGCGACGAGCTTGGCCGAGATCGGCGTGCGGCCGGAGGCACGACGGTCTTGGCGGGCATAGCCGAAATAGGGCAGGACAGCGGTGATGCGCTTGGCCGATGACCGACGGAAGGCGTCGATCATGATCAGCAGTTCCATCAGGTGGTCGTTGGTCGGGAACGACGTGGACTGGATGACGAAAACGTCTTCCCCGCGCACATTTTCCTGAATTTCAACGAAGATTTCCTGGTCTGCAAATCGCCTGACACTGGCTTTTCCGACTGGAACATTAAGATAGCTGCAGATCGCGTCGGCAAGATGCCGGTTCGAATTGCCTGCGAAAACCTTCATTGCGGTCCGCCTGTTTTGAAGCTGGATGCGGGCCTTTTACCGCCGCGGCCTTCGAATGCAAGTGCGTTTCGCACCCGCTCACTCTTTTTTATGAAGAAACTGTGACCCGTGGCTTTTGAGGTTCAGTCCAGGATCGACCGGCCAGACCGCTCAGCCCTGGGATTGGCGCCAGGCCACATACTCCTGGATCGTCCTGGCGGCGATGGTTTCCATGGTCGAAGCAGGGACCGACGTCCAGGGGTCCTGGCCACTGCCGGGCACGCTTTCCTGTCCCTGCATGCGGTGCAGCCGGGCGCCGGACCCGTCGAGGATATCCCAGACATAGACGACGGTGACCTTGCCGCTGTCGGAGAAGGCGGAGAAATAGCCTTTCAGGATATGCTCGGTGCTGCTGTCGCTCGACGGCCGGATCGTCAGTCCGTTGGCGCGGGCCTGGGCGCCGAGCTGGCGGGACAGCGGCGTTACCGCCTGGACCGGAGCGCCGATGATCGGCAGGAAGCGGACCGTCGGGCCCGATGCGGGCGGCAGCGAGGCGCTCTGCTGCTGTCGGGATTTTTGCTGGGCCGGAGCGGCCGCCGTCTCGGGCTGCTGCATGGCCTGCTGCTGGCCCTGCCATTGGGGCGGCGGGCCGGAGGAGGCGGGCGAGACGGTGTTGCCGGATTCCAGCGCCCTGGCCTGGGCTTCCAGCGTGTTCTGGGGACCGGATTGATAGCCGCCGCTGCTATTGTAGGTTTCCGGCTGCGCCGAGCGGGCCATGCGGTCGGTTTCGGCCTGGGTCACGGGCGAGGAGGTTCTGGCGCCTCCGCCACCGACATTCGCCTGCGGCGTCAACGCTTCCGTCGTGTTGCAGGAGGCAAGCGCAACCGCCAGCAGGGCAGCGGACAGCAGTGTTCCGAAAAGCCGCATGCCCGTCTCCCTGCCGTAGATTCCTCGGCCGGAGCTTAGGGTTGGCGTTCCCAACCTGTCAATTGCCTGATTTTCGTAGCGTTCAGCGCTGAATGAGCTCCAAAGCATGGCGGGAAAGTGGCTGCGGATCGCCTTCGGTCGTCAGGTAGGTATGGCCGAGGGTCATCGCGGCGCCGCTGTCGGAATCCATGATGATCATGTGCACGAACAGCGTCATGTCCGGCAGAATTTCCTGCGGATTGCCGAAGTGGAACATCTGGTGCTCCATCCAGGAAGGCGAGAAACGGGCCCCGAGCGAATAACCGCAGGCGTTGAGGCGATGGCGCGACAGGCCGCGCTCGTCGAGAATGCGGGCATGGGTGTCGAAGACGTCGCCGAAAGTCTGACCGGGGCGCAGAACCTCCTCGATCGCGGTGATGGTTTCGAGGCACGCCTTGTGGAGCTCGCGGTGGCGCGGCGACGGCTCGCCGACGATGACCGTGCGCATCATCGCCGCATGGTAATGCGCGGCCGCACCTGCCCATTCGAGCGTCAGCTGGTCGGTCGCGTCGAGCTTGCGGCGCCCGGCCTTGTAGCGGCAGAGCAGCGCGTCGGCGCCGGAGCCGATGATGAATTCGTTGGCGGGATAATCGCCGCCGCCGAGAAACACGGCGCCCTGCATGGCGGCGAGGATTTCCGCCTCGTCGCCGCCGGCTTTGATCAGCGGCAGCGCCGCGTCGAGCGCGTCGTCGGCAAGCTCGGCGGCACGGCGGGCAAAGGCGATTTCGGCCGGGCTTTTGACGAGGCGCAGCGAGCTGACCAGATAGGAGGCGTCGCTGATCTGGCCGAAGGTGGCGAGCTGGTTGTCGAGCAGGCGGGCGACGCGGCCGGTCATGCCGTGGGTATCGTATTCGACGCCGATCCTGGCGCCGAGAAGGTCCATGTCGCTCAACAGGTTCTTGAGGTCGAGTGTGGGGTCGGCATTCACCCGGTCCACCCAGACGACGATGTTCTCGACGATCGAGGTGTGGCGGGCCTGGCGCAGGTCGGCCGAGCGGGTGAGCAGCGTCATCGCCCCGTCGGCCTTGACGATCAGGGTCTGGAAAAAGCAGTAGCCGAACGTGTCGTAGCCGGTCAGCCAGTACATGCTTTCCTGGGCGAAGATCAAAAGCGCATCCAGCTTGTCGGCGCGCATCTTCTCCGTCAGCCGCGTCAGCCGGTCGGCGTATTCGCTCCTCTCGAAATGCAGGGCCATATCAATTCTCCCGAAGTGCGATTGCTGAAATCTGGCGGCCGTAATCCGGCTCTTTGGCATGGGTGGTGCGGCGGTAGGAATAGAACCGTTCCGCATCCGGATAGGTATCGAGACCGAGGCTTTCGGCCCTTACGCCTGCTGCTGCCAGCCGCCGGATGGTCAGCGACGGCAGGTCGAACATAGAATGTCCCGCATTCGATGACGGCGTGAAGAAAGCCTCGTAGGAGGGATCGTAGCTCAGGAACCGTTCGACGAATTCCGGTCCGACCTCGTAACTTGCCGGACCGATCGAGGGGCCAAGGACGGCGGTGATGTTCTCGCGCGCCGCACCCAGGGAGATCATCGCCTCGACGGTGTTCTCGAGCACGCCGGTCAACGCACCCTTCCAGCCGGCATGGGCAGCGCCGATCACGCCATTCTCGCCGTCGGCAAACAGGATCGGGCCGCAATCGGCCGCGAGCACCCCGAGCGCCACGCCCGGCACGCTCGTCACCATCGCGTCGACCTTCGGCCGTTCGCCTGCATAGGTCTCGTCGACCACGAAGACGTCGGGCGAATGGACCTGGTGCACGGTCGCGAGCTTTTCGAGGGGCAGGCCGAACCAGGCAGCGACCCGTGTGCGATTCTCGACCACTTTTTCGCGGTCATCGTCCGAGCCGACGCCGACATTCAGACCGGCATAGAGGCCTTCCGAAACGCCGCCCTTGCGGGTGAAGAAACCGTGGCGGATACGGGCGCCGGCCCTGTCGTTCAAGAGGGGGCTCTCGATCGGCTCCGGCAAGGGTATGTCCTGCATCGGCGTTGTCTATCCCGTTGATTTGAAGAGGTTTTGGGCGTTCTCTCAAGGCCTGCCCGCTGCTTCGATCTAGGGCGAGAGTGGCGCAAGAAAAGGGCGGATGTCAATCGATTGATGAATTGACGGCCGCTGTTTACTCCACCGCCCGAAACGGCATCAGCTTCAATGCCGGGCTCGATACCGCGATGACCTTGAAGAGTTCGCCCATCTTGCCGGCACCTTCACCGGCCAGCCGGTCGACGGCGGCGGCAATCAGGCGCTGCTCGCTGGGTTCCTTGTCCTTGGCAAGCGCGGTCGCCCTCTCGGCAAGGCCGAGGCCGAACAGGAAATCGCCCTGGCGCAGGCCGCCGTTCAGGTGAACGCCCGTGGAAACGGCAATGCGCGCGAGGTCCTCGAAGTCGACATGGCTGGTGAGATCCGCTTCGCCGGGATTTTCGAGCGGGGGATCGTAGTCATGGTGGCGTACCGCCTGCAGCGTATCGCCGAAACCGGTGACCAGATGGCCGTAGTCGATGATCAGGGCCGTGCCGCCGAAGATCCGCAAGCGTTCGCACAGCGTCAGCATCACCGCCTGTCGGGCGGGGGAAAGTTCGAAGATCGTGCCATCGGGAATGCCGGCTATGGGCGAGGGCAGCAGCTGCGGGTCGAGCGTGGCGATGCCTACAGCAAAACCGAGTTCGTCCTCGGCGGTCAGTCCGACGAGGCGTTCGCGAAAACCGGTCGGTGTCTTGACGAACTGGCGGATCGGGATCGCGTCGAACAATTCGTTGGCGGCGATCAGCGTAAATCCTTCGGGGACTTCCTCGAAACTGTCGTGCCAAGAGATCTTGGTGGAGAAGGCCTCGAGCGTGATGCGCTGGACGCCGCGCAGGCGCTCGCTGGTCTCGACCAGATGCACGTGCAGGTCTTCGAAAAACCGGGGCGCGATGCGTTTGATCACCCGCAGCATGTCGGCCATCATCGTGCCGCGGCCGGGGCCGATCTCCACCAGCCTGACGCCGGTCGGCGTGCCATGCTGCTGCCAGGCATGGACCATGAAGACGCCGACCATCTCGCCGAATAACTGGCTGATCTCCGGCGCGGTGATGAAATCACCGTGGCGGCCGAAAGGCTCGCGGGTGCGATAATAACCGTATTCCGGATCGGCGAGGCACAGCGCGAAATAGTCGGTCACGCTGATCGGGCCGTTGGTGCGGATCAGGGTCTTGATTTTTTCGGTGAGGGGGGTGCTCAACGGCGTGCCTCCCTCAGGCCTTCGCCGCGGACGTTACCGCCGCGCGGGCACGGAGAATGGCCCAGACACCCGCAGCGATCATCGGCAGAGACAGCACCATGCCCATGGTCAGCCAATTGGTGCCGAGCAGATAACCGAGCTGCGCATCCGGCTCCCGGAAAAATTCCACGAAGATGCGGCAGAGCGCGTAGCCGATGACGAAGGTGCCGGCGATGGTACCCGGGACCTTCAGTGCCTTGAACCGGAAGATCAGCAGGGCAAGGACCAGCAGAAGCACGATGCCTTCGAGGCCGGCTTCGTAAAGCTGGCTCGGATGGCGCGAGAATGGGCCGCCGGTCGGGAAGACGACGGCCCAGGGTGCGCTGCTGAGGCGCCCCCAGAGTTCGCCGTTGATGAAATTGGCGACGCGGCCGAAGAACAGGCCGAAAGGCACGACGGCGGCGACCGTGTCGAACATACTCCAGACGGGAATGGCATTGCGGCGGGCGAAGATGATCATCGCGATCGTGGCGCCGATGAAGCCTCCGTGGAAGGACATGCCGCCGTTCCAGATCTCGATCGCGCGGATGGGGTTCGCGGCCACGGACCCCATGTCGTAGAACAGGATATAGCCGATGCGGCCGCCAAGCACGATCCCAGCCGCGACCCAGACGAGGAAGTCGTCGAGCTGGGCGGCCGTGATCGGCGACTGGCCGTCTTTCCACAGCGAGCCGTTCGCGGCCAGCCGACGCGCATAAAACCATCCGAGCATGATGCCGGCGACATAGGCGAGCCCATACCAATGGACCGCCAGCGGGCCGATGGAGAAGGCCACCGGATCGATATTCGGGAAAGGCATCAGAGCGAAAAGATGAAGCGCTTCGTACAAATTACAGGGTTCCCAGCTCACGGCCCAGATAGCGGCATTGGCCGGAACATGGCGTTGCGGCCATCGGCGGTCAAGGTGAATCTAAGCCGGTGCTGATGCGAACGGTGGATGATGCTTGCAAGCGGCACCCACAGGCCCTACTTGATCCCTATGGACATTCGCCGGCCCGGATTGCCGGCCAGACGATATGGGAGTTCAGAACCATGGCAACCGGCACGAACCGCATTCTCGACGATTTCGCGCGGCTGATGACCGATGCGGCCGGCGCTGCCCAGGGCGTGCGCAAGGAGGTCGAAACGGCATTCCATGCCCAGGCCGAGCGGTTTCTCAACAATATGGATGTGGTCAAGCGCGAGGAATTCGAAGCCGTCCGCGAAATGGCCGCCCGCGCGCGCGACGAGAACGAGGCGCTGAAGGCGCGGATCGAAGCGCTGGAAGCGAAGCTTTCGGGGCAGTGATCTGCGTTTCCCGGGGATGATCTCCCTCTTTCCCGGAAAATCCGACACTTAGATTGTCGGCTAAGATCCTGATTTTTCTTGCTCTCCCCAAGGGGAGAGGAATGCGGCTTGCCCAATACCTTCCCCGCCCTTTGAACCCATGCCTACAATCCTCCCGCTTCCGTCGCCGGAGTGTTTCGCGAGACGTTCGCGGGCAGGCGGAGGCCGGCGCCCTGATTGGACCTGTAACGTGCAGGAAAGGTCAGGGAGGTGAAAGCCATGGAGGGTGCGCTAAAGGCAAGCCTTCCTATCAAGCCTCCCCCTGGCCGCCGGGCTGGGTTCGGTTGAGCCGTGCAAGTGGCAGGATTTCCCGAAAGGAGATCGTGAACGAAGCCATGCAGCGAGGCGAGGTGATCACCTGTAGGGGCCGGAAGCCCTGACAAGACGCCGAAGGCCACGCGAATGCGGAGCCACCTATTAAAATCTATTGAGGTTCCGCATTCGTGTGGGCTCTCCGATCGTACCGTGCCGAACCGATTTTCGGCGCGGGCGCAGGTGTTGAAACGAAAAAAATCATGCCCTGTGGACACATTCAAAAAAGCCAGTGTCCAGAGTCGCTTATGACTCCGTTCTGATCTCCGCTGCGAACATGATTGGAGTTTTGCCCATGTAAAAACCGAGGGAGGGGCTGGCAGCCGGACTCCGTCTAGGTACACTGATTTTAAAGGATGATTCGAAACGACTTGGTAAGCTCCAGACAGGGTGACTGCGTTATTCTGGAAGTGTCGGACGATCATCGACAGTGTTGTTCCCGGTTATTGTTCGCGTGTTTTTGGCGTTTTACCGCACGAATTCGCATTCATTCCGGTCAAGAAGGTGCCGCATGACGCTTATGGAAATGGAAATCGAACGCCAGTCGAATCCGGTCGATATGATCGAATTCGTTGCTGCCTCGAACGATTGGACGTTCGAACGGTCGGGTGAAGACGAAATCGCCATGACCGTGGAAGGCCGCTGGACGGACTACCATGTTTCCTTCTCCTGGATGGAGGAGTTCGAAGCACTGCATCTAGCCTGCGCTTTTGACATCAAGATTCCCGACGTCCGCGTCAATGAGGTCATCCGCCTGCTGAGCCACGTCAACGGCCAGGTGCTGATGGGCCATTTCGACGTATGGCGCCAGGAAGACGTCGTCATCTTCCGGCAGTCGCTGCTTTTGGCCGGCGGCGCCGAACCCAACAACCAGCAGGTCGAAGTGCTGCTTTCGAGCGCGCTCGAAGCCTGTGAATCCTATTACCAGGCGTTCCAGTTTGTCGTATGGTCGGGCATGGAGGCGAAAGCCGCCATGGAAGCCGTTCTGTTCGAAACCGTGGGCGAATGCTGATGGCCTTGGATCACTTGGGATCCATCATTCTGATCGGCGCCGGCAATATGGGCGGCGCCATGCTGTCCGGCTGGCTGAAGAAGGGCGTGCCCGGGGCGTCCGTGACGGTGATCGATCCGTCGCCTTCGGACGCCATGAAGACGATGATGTCGGAGGCCGGCGCGCGTCATTTTGCGTCGGTGCCCGATGGTGCTTCCGCCGACATCCTGTTTCTGGCCGTCAAGCCGCAGCTCATGGATGCGGTCCTGCCACCCCTGAAGCCTGTTGTCGGTTCGAATACCGTGGTCGTGTCGGTGGCCGCGGGCAAGACGCTTGCCTATCTCGAAAAACATCTCGGCGAGGCGGCCATGGTGCGCGCCATGCCGAATACGCCGGCAATGATCGGCCGCGGCGTGACCGGCGCCTATGCCAATCCAAAGGTTACCGACGCCCAGCGCGAAGCGGTCCAGTCCCTGCTCAAGGTCAGCGGGCCGGTGGAATGGGTTTCAAGCGAAGCGGATATCGATGCGGTGACCGCCGTTTCCGGCAGCGGCCCGGCCTATGTGTTCTATCTCGTGGAGTGCATGGCGGAAGCGGGCCGGAAAGCAGGCCTGCCGGCGGACCTCGCCATGCGGCTTGCGCGGGAAACTGTCTCGGGGGCTGGCGAGCTCCTCTACCAGTCCCCCGATGACGCTTCCAGGCTACGCCAGAACGTCACCTCGCCGAACGGCACGACCGCTGCGGCACTTGCCGTGCTGATGGCCGAGGACGGCATGCAGCCGCTGTTCGACAAGGCGATCGCCGCCGCCCGCAACAGAGCCGAAGAACTCGGCGCCTGAGTGAGTTCGAATGGCTAAAGAGATTACCTATTCCGACTTCGAGCGCGTCGATATCCGCGTCGGCACGATCATCGAGGTCGAGCCGTTTCCGGAAGCCCGCAAGCCGGCCTTCAAGCTGAAGATCGATTTCGGCCCGGAGATCGGCGTCAAGAAATCCTCGGCGCAGATCACCGTGCACTATACGCCGGAAACGCTTGTCGGCCGGCAGGTGCTCGGCGTCGTCAACTTCCCGCCGAGGCAGATCGGGCCGTTCCGCTCGGAAGTGCTGACCCTCGGCTTCGAGGACGAGAACGGCGCGATCGTGCTTGCCGCCGTCGAACAGCCGGTGCCGAACGGCCGGAAGCTGATGTAGCCGAGCGGCGGCGCGCCTCAACCCGTCTGATGGACTGTGGGATCGTCAGTGGATATCGCGGCTGTCGACCTCAGTGAGGTTGAACGACCGGAATTCCACCTCGAAGCCTTCGCGCTGCGGCGAGCAGAAGGTCATGCCGACGGAGAGGTCGGCGAGCTCGGGTGGGAAGAACGCGAGCCGCGCCATTCGCCAGTCCGGCTGCGTGTCGGTTCGGTACTGGACGAAGAGGGCGTCGCCCATGCGGGTGACGCGGACGGAGATTTCCTCGAAATCGTCGGTGAGGCGGAAGGCGGACCAGTCGGAGTGGCCGTTGGTCACCACCACGCTGAAATGGGGGGCGCCGTCGGTGAATTCGACACCGCATTTCATCCAGTGTTTTTCGTTATGGCGGATCATCAGGCCTGCCTGGTCGTAGAGCGCCTCGTAGCGGCCGACGAAGGAGGTTTCGGCGGTGAAGTCGCCGCTTCGGGCCCTATGGAGGAAGTGGCCACTGTCGCGGTGAAATCCGTAATAGGTGCCCTGCCAGAAGTCGGTCTTGAAGCCGGAGCGGGCGACCAGACTGCCATTCTCCTCGCGGCTTTCCGGCGGCGGGTTCAGCCAGGTCATGTGGGAAAGATCGATCGGCATCGGTTCCTCGAAAGAATGATCAGGCGGGGACGCGCACGATGGCGCGCAAACCGCCGCGGGGGCTGTCGGCGAGCGTGACGTTGCCGCCATGGGCGCGGGCGATGTCGCGGGCGATCGCAAGGCCGAGGCCGGTGCCGGAGGCGTTAAGGTTGCGGGCCTCGTCCAGGCGGTAGAACGGCTTGAAGACGTCCTCACGAGACTGCGGCGGAATGCCCGGACCGTCGTCGTCGAGCGTCAGCGTCAGCCACTTGGCGCTATGCCGTGCATCCACATGGAGGGTCTTGGCGTAGCGCTCGCTGTTGGACACGAGGTTGCCGACCAGCCGGGCGAAGGCATTCGGCCGCACCGCGATCTCGTCCTCGCCGTCGATCTCATAGGTCATGGTCTTGCCGTGCAGCGCGAATTCCGACCGGAGCTTTTCAAGCAGCTCGCTCAACCGCAGTTCGCCGAAATCTTCTTCCGCTTCGCCCTTGGCGAAGGCGAGATAACCTTCCAGCATCGATTGCATGTCGTCGGCATCCTGGCTCATGCCGGCCAGTTCCGGCTTGTTGCCGGCAATCGCCAGCTGCAGCTTGAAGCGGGTGAGGATGGTCCTCAAGTCGTGGCTGATGCCGGCGAGCATGGCGGTGCGCTGTTCCATCTGGCGCTCGATGCGCTCGCGCATCTGGATGAAGGCAAGGCCGGCGCGGCGGATCTCGTCAGCGCCGCGGGGAGCGAAACCGTCGGTCTTCTGTCCCTTGCCGAAGCTTTCGGCAGCACGCGCGAGCGTCAGGATCGGCCGGATCTGGCCGCGCAGGAAAAGGATGGAGATGATGACCAGAACGACGGCCGCCCCGATCATCCAGACGAGGAAGATATGGGTGTTGGAGGCATAGGTGGAGCCGCGGCGGACGAAGACGCGCAGCACCCTGGTATCGAACTTGATGCGGATCTCGACAAGCCGGCTGTCTCCGATCGTGTCGATCCAGAAGGGCATCTGGATCTGGCGGGTGATCTGTTCGGCGAGAATGTCGTCGAGAATGGCGAAGAAGGGGCGGGGGCGGGGCGGCGGCAGCTGGCCGTTTTCCTCGACGGCGATGGTGAGGTTCAGCGCGTCATTGGCGATGCGGCTCACCACGTCGTAGTTGCTGTCCTGCGGGTAGGCCTGGATCACCTCGATAATGCCGGCGATGTCACGGACGGTGCCTTCCGACAGGCGCTCGGTCACCATGCGCCAGTGCCGTTCCATGAAGACGGAGGCGACGATGCCCTGCAGCAGCAGCATCGGCAGGATGACGATCAGAAGCGAACGGGTGTAGAGGCCGGTCGGCAGGCGGCGGCGCAGCCAGCGGGTCATCGGGCGCCAGCCCGGCAAGGTGAGCCGGTCCATGTCGCGTTTGAGAGGGTCGAAAAGTGCCATCCTGCCTTCAGCCTGTGCCGGTCTCTTCCCGGCTAATCGATACTCAGCCTGTATCCGATACCGCGCACCGTCTGGAGGTAGACGGGGTTGGCCGGATCCTCTTCGATCTTACGCCTCAAACGGTTGATCTGCACGTCGATCGTGCGCTCGCCGACCTCGGCATCGTCGCCGATCAGCTCGTGGCGGGGAATGGTGTCGCCGGCCCGCAGCGCGAAAAGCAGCATGATCTCCTGTTCGCGATCGGTCAGCCGGATGGTTTCGGCGGCCTTGCGCAGTTCCTTGCGCGGGATCGAGAAGGTGAAGGGGCCGAACATGATCTGCTCGATCTTCGGCGTGTCGGGCGAGGTGCTGCGGCGCAGGATATTGTTGATGCGCAGCACCAGTTCGCGCGGATCGAAGGGTTTCGACAGATAGTCGTCGGCGCCGGCTTCGAGGCCGGCGATGCGGGATTCAGACTCGGCGCGCGCCGTCAGCAGGATCACCGGAACCGTCTTCTTCTGGTAAAGCGACTGGGTGAGCGAAATGCCGGATTCTCCGGGCATCATCACGTCGAGAATGATGAGATCGAAATGCAGGCCCTCGAGCTTGCGGCGGGCTTCGGCGGCGTCGCCCGCGACGGTGATGCGAAACCCCTGTTCCATCAGGTAGCGGTTCAGAAGATCGCGGATGCGCGTGTCGTCGTCGACCACGAGAAGGTGAGGTGCATCATCGGAAGGGGGCAGTGTCGTCATCTCAAAGGTCCCACTTAATCCAAGTCGCTGTCGATAGGCTCGAGGCTTTCGTCGCGGCCGCGCATGCTGCGCAGGAAGTCCTTGACCGACGCCCGCGCGTCGGGGGTCAGATCCTCCATGGCGCGAGCGATACGGCGCGATTGCGGCTCGGAAAGGGCGAGAGCCAGCTCACGGCCTGCGAGGGTCGGATAGAGCCTGCGCTGGCGGCGGTCCTTGGCGCCGGCCATCTGGCGTATATAGCCGGATTCGATCAGCTGCTTGAGAACGCGCGCAAGGCTCTGCTTGGTGATCTGCAGCGTATCGAGCAGGTCGGTGACCATCATGCCCGGCTGGCGGCAGACGAAATAAACGACGCGGTGGTGGGCGCGGCCCATGCCGATCTTGGCGAGGATCGCATCCGGGTCGGACACGAAATCACGGTAGGCGAAGAAAAGCAGTTCGATGGTCTCGAAGTCGATCTGGGCTTCGTCGACTGCCGGCATTGTCGGCATGACCTTCTTGACGGCTTTTCCCGTCGATGCGCGCGACACTCGCGTTTCCTTTCCCTTTTTGGCTGCTTGCCCCAGGGTCCGAAGATCTTGGGGGCCGAAGCTCTTATTGCTGATCTCGCACTGTAACCTGCCGCACGTCATAAAGCGCGATCAGGCTGAACAATCAACAGCATTTGTTGGGGAGGGCGGGGTGCTGCGAGCCACGGAGAAGGGCGCTGCCGAACAGCGCCCTTTCATGGTGGAACTCAATCGTAGATGTGGACGATACGGCGGGTGCCGGGATCGACAAGAACCGGGCGGTCGTTGACGACCACGTAATCGTAATCGTAGTCCGGCACTTGCTGGATCACGACCTCGGGGGGCAACGTCGCGCCGATCGCCACCTCGTTGCGGACATAGACCGGCCGGACCGGGTGCTCCTCGATGTAGCTGATGACGGTTTCCGGCGGTTCGACGGCCTCGACCGCACCGACCGGGCCGAGCAGGACATCCCCCGGACCCGGAACGGCAGCGGGTGGAGCGACGCTTGCGGTCGTTTCATAGGTGACGGACGGGACTTCATACTGGGTGCGGTATTCCTCGACCGCGACCGCCGAGCCGTTGTGGCGGATCGTCAGGTACTCGGCATAGACCCAGCCGCGCATGCCGTTGACGTCGATGCGGCACCATTTGCTACCCTGGAGGCAACCGTCCATCATGGCGGGGCTGCCGCGGGTGGCCATCCCGATCTCCGGATAGTTCTGGCCGGGACCGGAGCGGACGATAATGTCCGAGGCGGTGGTGGTGGTCATCTGCGCCTGGGCGGGCAAGGCGAGCGCCGAAAGGACGGCGCCGAGGCCAAGCCACTTCAATTCCGGGCATTTCAACCAAGTCGTCATGGATTTTCTCCTCATGTTGACTGGCAGGGTAACACCCGCATGTCCCGGTGGTTCCGCCGAATGCGGGCGGATTCTGCAAGCTGTGGCGGGGGTGCCACAGCTAGAATGGGGATACGGAACCTTTGTGCCGCCAACTCATTGATCACGCCATAAGCACCGGAGAAACTCATGACGAACCCGACCGCGACCGCCCAGACCTTCACCGCCCAGACCTTCAGCGCACTGCCGCCGATCAGGATGGAAACATCCGGCGCGGCCAATCCGCTCAGAAGCGTGCTGGTGACCGTTTTCGTGCTGAAGCTCGCGATTGCGGCATTCCTGATCGCCACGGTATCGCTCGCGCCGCCGGTTTCCGCCAACGCGCATTACACGACCCTCGCCTCGAACTGATCTTTTCGGCTGAAATGCCTTCCGTTTAGCGGTATATCCCGGCAAGCATCATCGTTCAGGCCGAGGCATCATGGGCAAGTTACAGGCCGGTATCATTCCGGTTACGCCATTCCAGCAGAACTGCACGATCCTCTTCGACGAGGAGACGAAGCAGGGCGTCATCGTCGATCCGGGCGGCGACGTGCCGACCATCCTTGAGGTCATCAGGGAAAATGGCGTCACTCTGAAGGAAATCTGGCTGACGCACGGGCATATCGACCATGCCGGCGGTGCCGACGAGTTGCGCGAGGCGCTTGGCATCCCGGTGATCGGCCCTCATGAGGCGGATCTGCCGCTGCTGCAGCGGCTGGAGACGCAGGCGGAAAAATTCGGGGTCAAGATGGAGGTGCGCAACGTCGTGCCGGACCGCTGGCTCAACGAAGGAGACAAGGTTTCGTTCGGCGAGCATGTCTTCGAGATCTTCCATTGCCCCGGACATGCGCCCGGACATGTGATCTATTACAACCGTGCCCAGGGTTTCGCGCATCTCGGCGACGTGCTGTTCAACGGCTCGATCGGGCGCACGGACCTGCCGGGCGGGGATCACGACACGCTGCTCGCTTCGATCCGCGACAAGGTTCTGCCACTCGGGGACGAAGTCGGTTTCATCTGCGGCCACGGACCGGGTAGCCGGATCGGCGACGAACGGCGCACAAATCCATTCCTGCGCGGCCTCGGCGGATCGAAGCCGCAACACACCTCGGTTTAAAAAAACCCGGCATCTCTGCCGGGCTTCAACTCGAAATGGCAGGCCTCTAAAGGCTTAGCCGGCGATCTGCAGATTGACGGCCTTGGGGCCTTTGCCGCGACGATCCGGTTCCGTGTCGAAGCTTACTTTCTGGTTTTCAGACAATCCGGACAAGCCAGAAGCCTGTACGGCAGAGATATGCACAAAGATATCGGCGCCACCATTGTCAGGCTTGATAAAGCCGAAGCCTTTGTCGGTATTGAAGAATTTTACAGTGCCAGTCTCGGCCATGCAGCAGGTCCTTTTCTCTCTGTCCGTGTTCAGCGGCGGACAGCATCACAGTGTAGCCCCGAAGGGCGGCGGCAGGCAGCTTTAAGAAAGGGTCCCTGTCTTTACCGCGATGACCGGCAGGAATTGCTTTGAAATCTCCGCCCCCGGCCTACCGCCCGAAGTCTTAGCGCCTTCGGAGCGCGTCATTATAGGTCTTCCCATGCTCGTAAATTGCCCGAACTTGCACAGAGTGCTGTGTTTATCGAAAATTGGCAAGAAAAAGTTTTTTGAATTGTCGCCACAATGGCAAATTGTAAATCGCGGGAACCCCCGGAAAATGCGGGTTTTGAGCCTTCCCCGAGGGTGCGGCAAAGCGATTCCATCGCCGGCAATGCTTTCCTAACGGTCTTCTGTGCCGTTTTGGCGCAAATGACGCGAAAAGAAAATTTTTTGTCGCTCACGTCCCTGAATGAGGGTCGGAGTGCGTTCCGCGCCGATATTGAGATGACAGCGATACCCATCCGCAGCGTGAAATCTACGGTTCCTGGTACTTACTCGCCGCTGGATTGGCGGCGGCCAAAAGCGCGGGCAGGCCTTGCGAATACCGGTTTGGCCAGGGCCGGAGGAGGTAGGGTTGTCGCGGCCCGGCTGGCGCCGAGCGGGATTTCATTGCCGGTTGCCTGGATCGGCGCGAAGTCGGCCAGGCTTTCCGGAAAGCTTTCGTTGAATGTCGTCGGGGCGAGTTCGGGCCGCGCCAGGGCATAACCCTGCATCAGCGGCACGCCGAGCTCTTCGCAGAGATCCACCTGCCAAAGCTCTTCGAGTCCTTCGAAGATCGGCTCGATACCATCGTCGAGCATCTGCCGGACGATGACGCGCAGCAACGCGTAACCGGCGGAATTGTCGAGGAAGTCGCGCACCCATGCGGCCTCGAATTTCACGTAGTCCGGCTTGATGCGCTTCAGACGGTCGAGATCGGAATCGCGGGCGCCATAGTCGTCGATCGCAATGCGGAAGCCGACCGCCTGCATGTGCTCGGTGAAGGCGACGACAATGTCGTCGGACGCGCCGGATCTTTCGGAGATTTCGCAGACGATCCGATCGGGCGCCAGGCCGGCCTCGTGGCTGGCGACCTTGATACGATCCACTTCCTGGCGCATTTCCTGGGGCGTGCGGAAGAGGCCGGGATGGAACTTGACGAAGATCCCGGCGCGGGACCGGTGAAGCCGGCCGGTGTTCAAGATGTGAATGGTGCGCAGGATGCTGTCGACATCGGCCATGTCGACCGGTGAAACGAGCGGAAAGAACTCGCCCGGCGAGACCGGTTCGCCATCGCGGGAGGCACGCAGCAGGCCCTCGAAAGCTTCGATTTCAAGGCCGGTTTCCGGGCCTGAACGAAAGATCGGCTGCAGCGCGGATTGCAGCAGGAAAGGACCGTAGACGGTGGAGAACGACCCATTGTCGCTGCGAACCAGATTGGCGAAGATGCTTCTCGGCGTCATGCCCGTGCCCGTCGATTTCCGTTATCCATCCCTCCTGGTTGTAGCAGCCAAGGGTTACGCGGCTGTAAACAAGGTTTCGAAGGTTTTAATCAGCTTCTTTCATGGCTCACATTCAAGCTTTGTGCTTGAAACGGCGTAATAGTTTAGACATAGAGCGTACGGGCGGTTTTCGGCGCGCGATGCCGCCGTGTTCAACAGCTCTTCAGGACGAAGATTATGGCCTTTCTTGCCGACGCACTTTCCCGCGTAAAGCCCTCTGCCACCATCGCCGTTTCCCAGAAAGCCCGCGACCTGAAAGCAAAGGGCCGCGACGTGATCGGGCTCGGCGCAGGCGAGCCGGACTTCGATACGCCGGAAAACATCAAGAAAGCCGCCATCGACGCGATCAATCGCGGCGAGACCAAATATCCGCCGGTATCCGGCATTCCGCAGCTTCGCGAGGCGATCGCCCGGAAGTTCAAGCGCGAGAACAATCTCGACTACACCCCGGCCCAGACGATCGTCGGCACCGGCGGAAAGCAGATTCTTTTCAACGCCTTCATGGCGACGCTCAATCCAGGCGATGAAGTGATCATCACCGCGCCCTACTGGGTTTCCTATCCGGAGATGGTCGCCATCTGCGGCGGCACTTCGGTTATCATCAAGGCGAGCCAGGAAAACAACTTCAAGGTGACCGCCGCCGATCTCGAAAAGGCGATCACGCCGAAGACCAAGTGGTTCCTGTTCAACTCGCCGTCCAACCCGTCGGGTGCCGCCTATACCCATGACGAGCTCAAGGCTCTGACCGACGTGCTCGTCAAGCACGAGCATGTCTGGGTGTTGACCGACGACATGTACGAGCACCTGACCTACGGCGACTTCAAGTTCGTCTCGCCGGCGGAAGTGGAGCCGAAGCTCTACAACCGGACGCTGACGATGAACGGGGTTTCCAAGGCCTATGCGATGACCGGCTGGCGTATCGGTTATGCGGCCGGCCCGCTCGAACTGATCAAGGCGATGGACATGATCCAGGGCCAGCAGACGTCGGGCGCCTGCACGATCGCCCAGTGGGCTTCGGTCGAGGCGCTCAACGGTCCGCAGGACTTCATCCCGGCCAACAAGAAGATCTTCGAAGCCCGCCGCGACCTGGTGGTCTCGATGCTCAACCAGGCGAAGGGCATCGTCTGCCCGTCCCCTGAAGGCGCCTTCTATGTCTACCCGTCCTGCGCTGGCCTGATCGGCAAGACCGCGCCCTCGGGCAAGGTCATGGAGACCGACGAGGATTTCGTCACGGAGCTTCTGGAAACCGAAGGCGTTGCCGTCGTCCACGGTTCGGCCTTCGGCCTCGGCCCCAACTTCCGCATTTCCTATGCGGCTTCGGAAGAACAGCTCGAAGAAGCCTGCAAGCGCATCCAGCGCTTCTGCGCCAACTGCAAGTAAGCTCCGGCAGATTTCTGCACGAAGCCCGCCGGTGACGGCGGGCTTTTTGTTTCGTGCACTCGCGTTGACGATGGCAGCAACATCAAGTCCCGCCTAGGAAAGCTTGATCCGGGCGTGCCGCTTGAAGACATGCAGATCGTTCTGGAAGGCGCGGGCCTCACCATCCTGCGCATCGATATCCCGCATGTCATCACCGCCGCGGAGCCGGAGCTGGAAACACGCGACCCCTTCGACCGGCTTCTGCTGGCGCAATGCCAGGTCGAAGGGCTGCAGCTGGTGACGATCGACCGGGCGCTTGTCGGACATCACCTCGCATTCAAATTCTAGGCGAGGGGGCGGTGGAGCGCTGCCCGCCGAGTTGCCCCCATCAGCTCTTGGTCAGTTTTACGATCGTCGATTCCCCGCCGCCGCGCTGTTCGGTGACGGCATAGACGGCGCCGTCGGGGCCGACCTTGACGTCGCGGATACGGGCGCCGAGCGGTACGCGTTCCTCATAGGCCACCTTGTCGCCGTCCATGTGGACGACCACGATGCCCTGGGCGACGAGGCCGCCGATCAGGAAGGAGTTCTTCCATTCCGGGATGGCGTCGCCGTCATAATAGGCCATGCCGGACGGGGCGATGACCGGGTCCCAGAAATAGACCGGCTGTTCCGTCTCCTTCATGGCGGTGATGCCCTTGCCGATCGGCCTGCCGCTATAGTCGATCCCGTAGGTGACCTCCGGCCAGCCGTAATTCTTGCCGGCTTCCGGGCGGTTCAGTTCGTCGCCGCCGCGCGGTCCGTGCTCGACGGTCCAGAGACGGCCCTGTCCGTCGAGGGTGGCGGACTGCAGGTTGCGGTGGCCGAGCGACCAGATTTCCGGCCGGGCGCCCTGCCGATTGACGAACGGATTGTCGGGCAGGGCCTTGCCGTTCACATCGATGCGAAAGATCTTACCGAGACCGCTCGCGATGTCCTGGGCCTGTTCGCGCTGCTGTGGATCGGAACGCTCGCCGACGGTCACGTAAAGTTCGTTGCTCGGGCCGAAGACGAGGCGCGAGCCGAAATGCTTGTTGCCGTCATAGCTCGGCATCTGACGGAAGATGATTTTGAGATTTTCCAGCCTGCCGCCGCCTTGGGCGTCCGGAACCAGCCGGGCCGAAGCGACCGATGTACCATTGCCGTCCTCGCGTTGTTCGGAGAAGGAAAAGAAGATCGTGCCGGAGGTCGCAAAGTCCGGGGCAAGCGCCACGTCGAGCAGGCCACCCTGGCCGCCGGAAAGCACGTTCGGTACGCCCTCGATTTTCGGCCCGGCCTCGCCTTCGTCCGAGATGATGTGCATGGCGCCCTGCTTGGCCGTCACCAGCATCCGGCCATCGGGCAGGAACTCCATAGCCCAGAGATGCGGCAGGTCGTCGGCGACCACTTCCTGCGCGATCTTCGGCACCCGGGTCGGCTGCGGAGCGCGCGTCTGGTTGGCGAAGGCGGGTTTCTGGTCACGGGCGTTCGGCGCTTTGGTTTCTGCGGGTTGACCGGCGTTCTGAGCAGGAACGGGGCCGGTCAACACGGCAAGCGAGAGGGCCGAACCGGTCACGAGAAGGCTGAGGCGTTTCATCATGGACTCCCTTTCAATGGGCGGCATTCACCGCCAAGGCCTGAAACGACACTCCCGCACGCGGCGAAAGAGTATCTGGCAATGGCCTTCATCTAGGGCGTTCATCGGCAAGCGCCGAACACGGTTCGTTCAAGATTATTTTATCGAGTGGTCGCAAACAAAAGCCCGCCGGCGAAAGCGGGCTTCGTGCGTTCGGACGAAGTTGGGGATCAGTCGGCGAGGTCAGCCGGAACCTTGCCGCCGTTTTCGGCGAGCTTTTTCATCAGCGCCTTGTGGAGCCAGACGTTCATCGTCGCGGAGTCGTTGGTATCGCCGGTATAGTGCAGCTCGGCGGCCAGTTCCTTGCGGGCCGCAAGGCTGGAATCGAGATCGAGCGCCTTCATCAGGTCGACGATCGACTTGCGCCAATCGAGCTTCTGGCCACTCTTCTTGACGGCGGCGTCGAGGATCGGGGTGATGTCGATGGGCGTGGCGGAGGAGGGGGCCGACGGCGTTGCCGAAGGGATGGGCGTCGGATTGGACGCCGGAGCGGCGGACGCCGAAACCGGAGCGGCCGGTTTCAGAGGTTCGGCTGCCGGTGCTGTTTCATCCGCGCCCCAAATCGCATTCTTGATCTTGTCGAAAATACCCATTGTTGCAGTCTCCCTCGGGTTAAATCCGAATAGGAACCTAAGCTAGAACAATGATTTCTCAAGTGGCGGCCGCGGGTTATTCGACCCGCGGCCCACGAATATCAGATCAGGCCGTGCCCCAGATGGCTTCGGCGGTCTTAACGACGAGTTCGAGCTTGCGCTTCTGGTCGTCCTCGGTGATCGAGTTGCCTTCTTCGGTCGAGGCGAAGCCGCATTGCGGCGCGATGCCGAGCTGGTCGATATCGACGAACTTGGAGGCTTCGTCGAAGTGGCGGCGCAGGCTGTCGAGGGTTTCGAGCTCACCGGTCTTGGTGGTGATGAAGCCCGGATAGACGCGCTGCTTCGAACCCTTTGGGAGCAGGCTCAGCGGCTGCAGACCGCCGGAACGCTCGGTGTCGTATTCCATGAAGAACATGTCGACGCCGGTCTTGTTGAAGATCGCGTCGGCCGCCGCATCGTAGCCGCCTTCGGCCGCCCAGGTGGAGCGGAAGTTGCCGCGGCACATATGCATGCCGATCAGCATATCCTTCGGGCGGTCCTTGATCGCTTCGTGCATGGTCTCAGCATACTTCTGGATCAGCCAGTCCGGATCGTAGCCTTCCTCGCGCTTCATGGCGCGCTGCTTCTCGTCGCCGAGATAGGCGAAATAGATATCGTCCATCTGCAGATAACGGCAGCCGGCCTCGTAGAACTTCTGCACGGCCTTGGCATAGGTACGGGCGAGAGCTGCGAAGAGCGCTTCGGGATCCTGGTATTCCGGATAGGTCACGTCGGCGCGGGCGGTGCGGTAATGCGCGACGCTCGGGCCGGGGATGGAGATCTTCGGCGTCACCTTGGTGTTGGCGGCGAGGAACTTGAAGTGTTCCAGATGCGGGTGATCGTCGGGGAAGTCGAGCTTGCCGTTGATGGTCGGGAAGGTCGGCGGCAGCTTGACGCCGTGGAAGGTGACGCCCTTGTGGGCTTCGCGGGTGACGAATTCCAGGCCGTCGAGCAGGCCCATGAAATCGTAGTGCCAGAAGTGGCGACGGGCTTCGCCGTCGGTCACGACCTTCAGGCCGACGCTTTCCTGCAGCTTGATGAGGTCCTTGATGCCTTCGTCTTCGACGGCCTTCAGTTCCTCGGCGGAAATGCTCTTGTCTTCGTAGAATTTCTTGCGGGCGTCCTTGACGGAAGCGGGACGCAGCAGCGAACCGACATGGTCGGCTCTGTAGGGAGGTGTAGACATTTGAAAATCTCCTTCATGCGCAACACGGGGGCCGCGCCAGACGCTGGACGACCGGCGGTAAGCCGGCCTCGCCGCGGCGGACACGACCATATTTCAGACATTGATTCAACCTCTTCCCGATCCGATTCCGTTCTCGCGCGCAAGTCTTTGATCCGGAATCCTTTTCGCCTACAGACCAAGGGCGGTCAGCATCACGAATGTCGCAAAGAGAACGAAATGGGTCATGCCTTCGATGGCATTCGTCTGGCCGTCGTTGAGGTTGATCGCGGCGACGACGAGGGTGATCGCGACCATGACCGTCTGCACCGGGGTCATGGCCATCACGAAGGGCTGGCCGCTGTAGAGCGCGATGCTTTCCATCACGGGAACCGTGAGGATGACGGTCGAGAGCGAGGCTCCCATGGCGATGTTGACGACGGACTGCATGCGGTTGCGCAGTGCCGCGCGCAGTGCCGTCAGGATTTCGGGCGCTGCGGAAATCGCTGCGACCACGACCGCCATCAGGGTCAGCGGCGCGCCGCTGCCCTCCAGCCCGGCGTTCATGAGCGTGGACATGGATTCGGCGAGGAAGCCGATGATCAGGACGCCGACAAGGATGACGCCGATGGAGATCGCGGCGGATTGGTGCTCGGCTTCCTCTTGCGGTTTCTGGCTGCCGGTTGCAGGCTTGGCGCGCGGATAGCTGTAGCTGAAGAAATAGCTGTGCGGGCCGACCTGCATTTTCAGGAAGACCGCATAAAGCGCGATCATCGCGCAGATCGTGAAGGCGGAATAATAGTGCCAGCGATCGCCAGGGATGAATTCCGGGACGATCATGGAAATGCCCATGGCCGTCAGGATCATCACGCTGTAGGTGCGGCTGGAATCGTCGTTATAGGGCTGCTCGCCATGACGCAGGCCGCCGAGCAGGGCGGCGAGGCCGAGGATGCCGTTGATGTCCAGCATGACCGCCGCATAGATCGTGTCGCGCACAAGGGTGGGCGAGGTGGTATTGCCCATCATGATGGCGAGGATCAGCACCTCGACCGCCACCGCCGACAGCGTCAGGATCATCGTACCGTAGGGGTCGCCAACCTTGTGGGCGAGCATTTCGGCATGGTGGGCGACGCGGGTGGAGGCGAGGATGATGATGCCGATCAGGATGACGGCGGCGATCAGCGAAGCCGTTTTGCCGGCCGCGTGCAGGGAATGTTCGGCGGAATAGGCGACGAAGCCTGCGGCAAGCCCGAGGATAAGAAATCTTTCCAGCTTCAGCAGGGACAACAAACCCACATTCCACTCCTGATCTTGGTCCGCGACAATCCAAGGCGGCAACCTGCGGCATCAAGCAAGGTTCCGTTTTCGCCTCGAGGATTTGCGGTCGGCGGCCTTTGATGCCATAATTTGTGACGTGATTTGCGATGTGGCTTGGAACTTCGTGGCACCTTTTTCAATTTCTCACCCCGATGCCGCGACAGGACAAGGATCCGAATGGATCGAGGCAGCCGTAAAAGACAGGAGGGAGTATGACCAAGGTTACCTATAAAGTCGTGCCGCATGACGGCGGCTGGGCCTATCGCCAGGGCGACGTCTATTCCGAAACTTTTCCCAGCCATTCCGACGCCTTGCAGGCGGCGCGCATCGTCGCGGCCGAACAGCAGGTCGGCGGGGATGCAGAAGAGATCAGCTGGCAGGACGAAAAGGGCATCTGGCACACCGAATACAGCGAGGGTGGCGACCGGCCCGAGGCCGAGGTCATGGATGGCGACGAGGGATCGACCACCCACTGAAAGCGTCAGCCGCGGGCAAGGGATTTGCCGTTGTGGCGCAGGAGCTGGCGCAGCGCTCCGCGCAGGCCGCCAAGGAAATCAAGGCCCTTGTTCGGACGTCGACTGGAGACGTGGCGAGCTCGTCTCAACTTTCGGCACGACACATAGAGCGGCTCAGCCGTGATATCCATGAAGATGGCCATGTAGGCAGCAAGAGAAGGGGCCGCCTGCGGGAGCGGCCCCTTCTCTGTTTCGATCAGGCGACTGCTTCGAGCACCGGGTAGTCGGTATAGCCCTTGGCGCCACCGCCGTAGAAGGTGGACTTGTCGGCTTCGTTGAGCGGCGCGTTGTCCCGGAAGCGCTGGACGAGATCCGGGTTGGCGAGGAAGAGCTTGCCGAAGGCAACCGCATCGGCATAACCGCTTTCGACGGCTTCGATGGCGCTTTCGCGGTCGTACCCGTTGTTGACCAGCCAGCCGCCGGTGCCGCCTGCCTTGCGATAGATGCTCTTCAGTTCCTGATAGTCGAAGGGCTTGTCGCCCTGGAAAAAGGCGCGGTCACCGCCGGTGGCACCTTCGATCACGTGGATGAAGGAGAGGCCGCGCGGTCCGAGCTGCTCGACGACATGGTTGAAGACAGCCTGCGGATCGGGATCGCTGACGCCGTTAGCCGGTGTTACCGGCGACAGGCGGATTCCGACGCGACCGGCGCCGATTTCCT
Organism: Neorhizobium vignae; assembly: GCF_000732195.1. Taxonomy (GTDB): domain Bacteria; phylum Pseudomonadota; class Alphaproteobacteria; order Rhizobiales; family Rhizobiaceae; genus Neorhizobium; species Neorhizobium vignae. The sequence continues at coordinate 85,849 of NZ_JNNU01000002.1, read as the reverse complement.
TGGTCACCGCATCGACGACTTCCACCAGGAACCGTGCCCGGTTCTCGATCGAGCCGCCGTATTCGTCCGTGCGCTGGTTGGCGCCCGACTTCAGGAACTGGTCGATCAGATAGCCGTTGGCGCCGTGGATTTCGATACCGTCGAAACCGGCGTCGATCGCGGCGCGGGCTCCCTTGGCGAAGTCGCTAACGATTCCGGCGATTTCCGAATGTTCGAGCGCGCGGGGAGCGGACGTATCGACGAAGGCACCGCTGCCATCCGGATTGGTGATATAGGTCTTGCCGCCGGCCGGAATGGCCGAGGGAGCAACCGGAGCGCCGCCGTTCGGCTGCAGCGAGACGTGCGAGACGCGGCCGACATGCCAGATCTGCGTGACGATCTTGCCGCCCTTGCGGTGGACGGCATCCGTCACCTTCTTCCAGCCTTCGATCGCTTGCGGCAGATAAAGGCCCGGTACGTCCGCATAACCCTGGCCCTGGTGGCTGACCGGCGTGCCTTCGGTGACGATTAGCCCGGCGGTGGCGCGCTGTTCGTAATAGGTGACGTTGAGATCGTTGGGGATCGCCTTCGGCGAGCGGTTGCGCGTCAGGGGAGCCATGACGACGCGGTTGGCGAGTTCGATATCACCGAACCTGGTCGGATCAAAAATGCTGGCCATAGGAAAATTCCTTATGCTGTTGGGAGGAGAGGCAGGGGGATCAGAGGGTCGACCTGAGATCGTCGAGGAAAGCCGCGATGGTTTTTTCATCGCGGCGGTAGAATGCCCATTGGCCGACCCGGTCGATTTTCACCAGGCGGGCTTTCTCGAGCGTCGAAAGATGCGCCGAGACCGTGGATTGGGAGAGGCCGCAGCGTTTTTCGAACTGGCCGGCGCAGATGCCCATTTCGAGCGGCTGCGCCTGATCGCAAAAATGACGTTCCGGCTCCTTCATCCATTCCAGGAATTCGACCCGGACCGGATGCGCCAGCGCTTTCAGAATTTCCGTCTTGTCCATGATGAGGATCCAATATCGGAGCTTCTCGATATATAGATCGCCGGAAGACGATTTAAAGGGAGCGATTTGCGGGGAAACGGGAGATTGTAAAAAAAATGGGCCGCCGGATCGCTCCGAGGCCCAATAATTGTGAAGGTCAAAACCTCCAGAGGGGAACAGCCGGCACAGACGACAGGGACGTCGCCGAAGCGCGCCAGCTAAACTCAATATGGGGAGGCGGGTTTCGCTCGACAAGGGTATGGCTGGGATATTGAACAGAAGTTTTGACGGGGATTGTGACGGCGGAAACCGGTGAGTGAGCCGCGACAGAATTCAGCGCAAAAAAAGAGGGCCACTGGATCGCTCCAGGGCCCTATAAGTGTGAAGGTCAAAAAACCTCCAGAGGGGAACAGCTGCTGCGGCGGAACTGGGAGGAAAAGCCGCCATGTGCATCAGCTGTGTGCGATATGGTGGTTTTTTGTGCAGTGAACAATACTCTTTTGTGCAGGACAGCCATGCGTGAGGTGCAACGCTCTAATTTGATGCGCTCAGTGGTTACATATCAGGCGGCCGCAGAACCCGTGAAATCCCCGAGGATATAGGGTTTCTCACGGCATTCGTCCCGGACCTGTGCCGGTCAGAAACTCCAGTTGCGGGCCTTGCCGACCACGAAATCGCGGAAGACTTTCAGCTTCGCGGCGTTCTTCATTTCATCCGGATAGCAGAAATAGGTGTCGAAGGACGGGATGTCGGCATTGATGGCCAGCTGAATCAGCCCCGGATCGCGGCCGACGATATAATCCGGCAGGCAGGCAATTCCGATTCCCAGCAGGCAGGCGCGCTTGATCGAGGTCTGGCTGTTGATCTGCAGATGCGGCGTGCGGGTATTGTCCGATGACCGGCCGGCATATTCCAGCCAGTTCACGTCGAGCAGGTAGTTCGGCGCCGGCTCCCCGAAGGTGATGATGCGATGGTGGTCGAGATCCTCGACGGATTGCGGCTCGCCGTAACGGTTGATGTAGGAGGGAGCCGCATAGACGTGCATGTGGACGGTGAAGAGCTTGCGCTGGATGAGGTCGGACTGCACCGGCTGACGAAGCCGGATGGCGCAGTCCGCATGGCGCATATTGACGTCCACTTCCTCGTTGTCGAGGATCAACTGGATCGACATTTCCGGATAGAGCTGCAGGAATTCCTGCACCTTGTCGGTGAGCCAGCCCTGGCCGAGGCCGACGGTCGTCGTCACACGCAGCTTGCCGGACGGCTTTTCCGTCGTCTCGGTGAGCTGCATCTTCACGGTTTCGAGCTTCAGGAGCACGTCGTGGGCGGTGCGATAGAGAAGTTCGCCCTGTTCGGTGAGAATCAGGCCGCGTGCGTGGCGGTGGAAGAGCTTTACCCCGACATCCTGCTCGAGCGCGCTGACCTGGCGGCTGATCGCCGACTGGGAAAGATGCAGCTTGTCGGCTGCATGGGTGAAGGATCCCGCCTCCGCCGCCGCGTGGAAAATGCGCAGTTTATCCCAGTCGAGCGGCACACCCATCGTTCAACGTCACTCCGCGGCTATGGCAACCGGCTGGATGCCGGAAAGATAACGTTCGGCCTCGAGCGCTGCCATGCAGCCCATGCCGGCGGCGGTGATCGCCTGGCGGAAGGTATCGTCCGTCACGTCGCCGGCGGCAAATACGCCGGGCACGTCGGTGGCGGTCGAATCCGGAGCGGTCCAGAGATAGCCGTTCGGCTTCATCTTCAATTTGCCCTGGAACAGTTCTGTCGCCGGCGCATGGCCGATCGCCACGAAGACGCCATGGATCGGGAAATCGGTCACCGCACCCGTCTGGGTGTTGCGCAGCCTGACGCCCTCGACGGAGGGCGGCATCGGCGCCTTGGCGGGCTTGCCGGTGATTTCGGCGATTTCGGTGTTCCAAAGCACGTTGACATTCGGGCGCTGGAAAAGGCGTTCCTGCAGAATTTTTTCCGAGCGGAAACTGTCGCGGCGATGCACGACCGTCACCGACTTGGCGATATTCGACAGGTAGAGCGCTTCCTCGACGGCCGAATTGCCGCCGCCGACCACGATTACGTCCTTGTTGCGATAGAAGAAGCCGTCGCAGGTGGCGCAGGCGGAGACGCCAAAGCCCTGGAACTGCTGTTCGGTTTCGATGCCGAGCCATTTCGCCTTGGCGCCGGTCGAGATGATCAGCGTCTCGGCGGTCCAGACCTGGCCGGAATCTGTGCGCACCGTGAAGGGGCGATGGTTGAGCTCGACTTCGGTGACGAGATCGTTGACGATCTCGGCGCCCACATGGGTCGCCTGCTTCAGCATCTGTTCCATCAGCCAGGGGCCCTGGATCGGATCGCCGAAGCCCGGATAGTTCTCGACATCCGTGGTGATCATCAACTGGCCGCCCTGTTCCATGCCGGCGATCAGAACCGGTTTCAGCATGGCGCGCGCCGCATAGATGGCGGCCGTATAGCCAGCCGGGCCGGAGCCGATGATCAGGACCTCGGTGTGACGGGAGGACATGGACAATTTCCTTTCAAAGACCGGTCGACGTTTCGTTGCCCCTCATATAGGTGGTCGATATCCGGTCTGCCGCTATAGAAGCGCCATGTAAGATCGATCCATGCAGCAATGCAAGGGCAGCCTTGCACTAACAACAGATCAGTTGGCATGGGAACGGCGGGCCGTCTCATGGAGACATATTGTTGCGTAAAATCCCGCTTGCGATAAAAGCACTGCAGAACGAAGGGGACCTAAGTGCTTCGCGCCGATCTTGATGCCATCGACCTAAAAATCCTGAGGGAATTGCAGCGCGACGGGCGCATGACCAATGTCGAGCTCGCGGAACGCGTCGGCATTTCGGCGCCGCCCTGCCTGCGCCGGGTGCGCAAGCTCGAGGAAGCCGGCATCATCGAAGGTTATCACGCGCTGCTCAGCGCCCCGAAACTCGGCGTCGATCTCGTCGCCTTCTGCATGGTCGGGCTGAAACGGCAGTCGGATGCGGACCTGAAGGCCTTCGCGGCGAAGGTGCAGCAATGGCCAATGGTACGCGAGGCCTGGATGGTCAACGGCGACAGCGATTTCCTGCTGCGCTGTGCTGCCCAGAATCTCACCGTCTTCCAGGACTTCGTCATCGAGGTGCTGACCGCCGACCAGCATGTGGACACGGTGCGCACCATGCTGACTATCCGGCAGGTCAAACAGCTGGGCCTGGTCGAGATCTGAAGCGCGCCGCCGCGAGCGGCGGCGTTTCGTCACTTGCTCCCGGCAGGCCGAAACCGCATCTTGTGAATGAAGGCGATCAGCTTGTCTTCCATCAGGCGGCGCTGCTTGGCGAGCGCATAGAACCACTTCCGCTTGTTGGTTTTTCTGGCGCGGCCGGAACTCGCGAGGATTTCGCTTGCCGCATCCGTCGTGGTGACGGGCGAGGGCCAGAAGGAGTAGCCGTGGCCGGTGCGGGTCAGCCAGTGGCGGAAATAATTGTCGACCGGCGCGAACATCTTTTTGTGCTCCTTGATGAAGAGCCGGGCGCCTTCGCGCGACCAGACGATGGCGCTCGTCGTCATCGGGAAATAGTGGGCGGCGACCAGTTCGCAATCGTGGCCGCCGATGCCGTAGCGGGAGAGGGGGGTGGCGATCTTCAGCTTGTTGTTGCCGATATTGATCAGCCGCCAGTCGGGGTCCACCTTTTCAAGATCGGGGAGGGCCGCTTCGAGCAGTTCGACCGGATTGCAGAGCGGCAGTGCGTCGTCTTCCAGCACCAGCGCATAACGGGCGTCGGACTTCAGGAAATGTTCGGCGACCTTCAGGTGGCTGCGGTAACAGCCGATCTCGCCGCCGACCAGCGTGCGGCCCATATAGCTCTCGGCGCGTTCGGCGTCGTAGTCCGGGATCGTCGCGAGGTCGAACTTGCGGCCGTCGACGGCGGAGATCCGCTCGAAGGGGACGCCGAAGGTTGAAAGACGGTCGCTGATGGTCTGCAGGCGGTCATTGCTGCCATCCAGATTGATGACATAGGTCTCAAGCGATTGCATTTTACCCTTTTCCGGCACGGAGGCGCAGCAGCATTTCGCCCGCTATGGCCGCCCGTCGCCGGTAGACTTGTGATGGTCGAAGCTTTTCAAACGTTGCTATATCGCGGCCGGATGGTTTTTGGAACAAGCGTCGTTTTAGTCCCGATAACATCCTCCACGCAGGCGCTGAAGAGTTGAGGCGCAATATCCGGGACAGGTCCGGCATTTTCGGGACAACTGTTTTCTTCTCCCTCGCTCAGGTTTTTCAACCGCAACGTGGCGGCAGAGCTTCCTTCGGATGCCGATTTCGGTATACAGCGGCGTAAAGAAAACGGCAGGACGACGATCGATGCGGGTTCATCAGTATATTTTCGGCAAGGACGGCGGGGCGGAGAAGTTCTTCGTGCATCTGGTTGGCGCTCTCGACCGCCGCGGCGTCGACCAGACGGTCGTGATGCGCTGGAACCGCCGCTGGAAGCCGGATGTCGAGGCCCATGCCCGCGTTGTCGAGAGCAATTTCCGCAACCTGTCGATCGATCGCATCCTGCTGCCGATGAAGGTGCTTTCGATGGCGAAGCGCGACAAGGCCGACGCGATCATTTCGTGGTCCACCCGCGGCGCCCGCCTGATGCCGGACTACAAGGGGGGCATCAAGCTCTCCCGTTTGGGCGACTATCCGACCCATCTCGGCTATTTCAAGAATTCCGACATTCTCGTCTGCAATACGCCAGGCATTGCTGACCATGTGCGCAACAATCTCGGCTGGACCCGCGGCGTCGAGGTGATCTCCAACTTCACCGATACGTCGGTCGTGGCGCCGATCTCGCGGTCGGTTGCCGATACGCCGGACGGCGTACCGCTGATCATGACGATGGGGCGTTTCGTCAAGCGCAAGCGTTTCCACCTGCTGATCGAGGCGATGGCGGCGGTGCCGGACGCCTATCTGTGGATCGCCGGCGACGGCGAGGAACGGGAGGCGCTGGAGGCGGTCATGCGCGAGCACAAGATGGAGAACCGGGTACGGTTCCTCGGCTGGCACAAGGATACAAGGCCCTATCTTGCCGCCGCCGACATCTTCATCATGCCATCCAGCCACGAACCGCTCGGCAACGTGATTTTCGAGGCCTGGGCGCAGAGCAAGCCGGTGATTTCCTCGCGGTCGGAAGGTCCTTCGTGGTTCATGCAGCACGGAGAAAACGGGCTGCTCGTCGATATCGACGACGTCGCCGGTTATACGCGCGCCATCAACCAGGTGATCGCAGATCGTCAGCTGGCGGCAAGTCTTGGCGAAAAGGGCAGGGCGACGCTGGTGGGGCAATTTTCGGAAGAGGCGGTGGCGAGCGCCTATATCGACCTCTTCAAGCGGAAGCCGTGATCCGGTAGATATTGCCGAGCAGCTTTGCTTCGCCTTCGATGCTGAAATTTTCGAGCGCGTGGGTACGGGAGCGGAGCGCGGCGGCCTTGCGGCGCGGTTCGTCATCCATGAAGGCGGCGGCCGCCTCGGCTATGGCATCGATGCTGTCGCGGGCGATGATCAGCCCGGTTTCCTCGTCGCCCGTCACCAGCAGTTCCGGGAAGGCGCCGACATCGGTGGCGATCACCGGGACTGCGGTTGCCATCGCTTCCAGGGGCGTCAGCCCGAAACCTTCCCAGCGCTGCGGCGCGATGAACAGGTCGAGGGCGCGATACCATTCGTTGATATCGGTATGCTCGCCGACGAACAGGATGCGGTCGGCAAGCCCTGCGGCTGCTACCTTCTTCTTCAGCCCATCCTCGAAATCCACATGCGGGCCGGTGGCACGGCCGGCGACGATCGCCGACCAGTCCTTGCGCTCAGCCAGCACCCGGATCATCGAATCGACGAAAAGGTCGGTGCCCTTCTGGCGCCGCACGCGGCCGAAACAGCCGACGATCTTCTGTGCCGGATCGAGACCGCGGGCGCGCTTGGCGTCGGCCTTGTCCGAGGGCGGCGAGAAGCGGTTCGTATCGATGCCATGCAGCACGACGGTGTTCTTGACGGTCAGATAGTCCGCCGTCTTGCCGCTCGTGGCGATCACGGCATCCATCTTCGAGACCAGCCATTTCGTCCAGCCGGTATGGCGGCGCTGGGAGGCCGACGTGAAGACGACCTTCATCGGCATGCGCAACACGTCGCGCATGAAAATCGCCGGCAGCATCTCGATATTGCGGCGCGCGTGCCAGATCCGGCACCGCTTGCCGCGCGGCGGCGACCAGAGGCGGAACAGGTCCCGATAGCGGATATGGGCCAGGTCGGCGGGCAGGCCGGGGCCAAGCGCCGCCACCTTCTGGCCGAGCGATCTCTGGACGGGAACGAGCTGGATGATCGTCGACGTGACGCCGGAGAGGCGCCGCTTGAAATTCGGCGCGATCACTTCGACGTCACGGATATCGATGATGGCGGGGTCGCCTTGTTTGCCCACGGGCGTATCAGCCCCAGGAAATGGCGAGGATTTCGTAGGCCTTGGAGCCGCCGGGGGCGACAACTTCGATGGAATCGCCCTTTTCCTTGCCGATCATCGCACGCGCGATCGGCGAAGAGATGGAAATGCGGCCAGCCTTCACATCGGCTTCCTGGTCGCCGACGATCTGGTAGATCTTTTCCTCGTCGGTGTCCTCGTCGATGAGCTTCACCGTGGCGCCGAACTTGATCTTCGAACCGGACATTTTCGACAGGTCGATGACTTCCGCACGCGCGGTCAGGTCTTCAAGCTCGGTGATGCGGCCTTCGTTATGGCTCTGGGCCTCCTTGGCGGCATGATATTCTGCATTTTCCGAAAGGTCGCCATGGGCGCGCGCTTCCGCGATTGCCTCGATGATACGGGGACGCTCCTCCTGCTGACGCCAGCGCAGCTCCTCTTGCAGCTTGGAAAAACCACTCTGCGTCATCGGTACCTTTTCAACCATTTCCTTGTCCTTCAGGCGCATGCCCGCGGATACCGCGGACACAAAAAGAAACAGGTTCCGGAGCGAAACTTCGGAACCATCGTAAAATCAGAATGTAGGTCACTATAACAGAATTTCGACAGCGAGCGCTAGGAATTTCGAAACCTTGTCGGTGAGCCCCTCCTTCACCATGAGATTGCAAGCGGCACCGTTTGTCAATGACTTGACGGGTCGAAAAAGAACATTTAGTGAACATTCTAATGAAGAAATCGCTGAAAGAACGCCTGGCGATCCTTTCGGATGCCGCCAAATACGATGCTTCCTGTGCCTCCAGCGGGACCGTGAAGCGGGACTCGTCGGCGACAGGCGGGCTTGGCTCGACGGAGGGTTCTGGCATCTGCCATGCCTATGCGCCGGACGGGCGATGCATATCGCTCCTGAAGATCCTGCTCACCAATTTCTGCATCTACGACTGCGCCTATTGCATCAACCGTTCGTCCAGCAATGTGGAGCGGGCGCGTTTTTCGCCGGAGGAGGTGATCTGGCTGACGCTGGAATTCTACCGCCGCAACTATATCGAAGGCCTGTTCCTCTCCTCCGGCATCATCCGCTCCTCCGACCACACGATGGAGGAGATGGTGCGGATCGCCAGGGAACTCAGGACGACGCATAATTTCCGCGGCTATATCCACCTGAAGAGCATTCCGGAGGCCTCCGCGCATCTGATCGAGGAGGCTGGTCTTTATGCCGACCGGCTGTCGATCAATATCGAGCTGCCGACCGACAGCGGCATCAGCCGGTTCGCGCCGGAAAAGCGGCCGGACAACATCCGCCGCTCGATGGGCAAGCTCAGGCTGAAGATCGAGGAAATGGCCGATCCGACGCTGCAGACGAAACGGAAGAAGACGTTCGCGCCGGCCGGGCAGAGCACGCAGATGATCGTCGGCGCCGACGGCGCCAGCGACGCGACCATTCTCGGCACGAGCGCTAGGCTTTACGGCAGCTACGGGCTGAAGCGGGTCTATTATTCGGCTTTCAGCCCGATCCCGGATTCGTCGAAGAACCTACCGCTGATCAAGCCGCCGCTGATGCGCGAGCACCGGCTCTACCAGGCGGACTGGCTCTACCGGTTCTACGGTTTCGAGATCGGCGAAATCACGGCGACGCAGGCGGGCGGCATGCTCGATCTCGATCTCGACCCGAAGCTTGCCTGGGCGCTCGGCCATCGCGAACGGTTCCCGGTGGACGTCAACCGGGCGGAGAAGGAGATGCTGCTGCGGGTGCCGGGTTTCGGCACCAAGACGGTGAAAGGCATTCTCTCGTCGCGGCGGTTCGGCCGGTTGCGGCTCGACGATCTGAAGCGGCTCGGCGTGTCGCTCCGGAAGGTGCAGCCGTTCATCACGGCTGAGGGCTGGACGCCGCATCGACTGGTCGACCGGACGGATCTCAGGGCAATGTTCGAGCCGAAGCCAGAGCAGTTGTCGTTGTTATGATGTACCGGTTTTCGCTGCGGGGCAGGGGCGATCTCACCGAATGGCGCGATGCCGCCCGCGCCTTCCTGAGGGCCGGGATCGTGCCAGACTATGTCGTATGGCGCACGATGGACGATGCCGACGGGCTGTTCGGTTTCGACGAGAACCATCTGCCGCCGCCGCAACCGGACTGCGAGCCGATGAGGGTGCAGCCCGCCTTCATGCGGCTGGCGCAGGCGGTGCTCTGCCATTCCGACCCGACCCGGTTCGCGCTGCTCTACCGCATGCTGTTCCGGATGATGCATGGGCGGACGGGGCATGGCGCACATCTGCTGCAGATGGCGACCGATCCGGACGTGGTTGCGGCGAGCCGCATGGCGAAATCGGTCGGCCGCGACTATCACAAGATGACCGCCTTCGTGCGCTTCAAGGAACTGCCGCTCAAGGAAGGCACGGCCGGGCGGCGGCGCTTCATCTCCTGGTTCGAGCCGGACCATTTCATCATCGCCCGGGTGGCGCCGTTCTTCCAGCGGCGGTTTACCGACATGGACTGGCTGATCGCGACGCCGAAGGGCTCGGCCTCCTGGGACGGCGAGACGCTGCGCACGACGGACGAGCCGGCGGAGAAACCCGACCTGCGCGACGAGACGGACGAGCTGTGGCGCACCTATTACGCCTCGATCTTCAACCCGGCGCGACTGAAGGTGAAGATGATGACTACCGAGATGCCGAAGAAATACTGGAAGAACCTGCCGGAAGCGGAGCTTATTCCGGGGCTGATCGCCAATGCCGAGGCTCAGGTCATCGACATGGCGCGCAAGGCGGCGAGCGAACCCTTGCCCTTCCATCACCGCATCCAGGAGGCGGCCGCCAGGGCGCCGGCGGAGCCGGTGGCTGCTGCCGGCACGCTTGCGGCGCTGAAGCAGGAAGCGCGGCATTGCACGCGCTGCGACATCCATTGCCTGGCGACCCAGACGGTGTTCGGCGACGGGCCGCCGGACGCTCGGGTGATGTTCGTCGGCGAGCAGCCCGGCGACCAGGAGGATCTGGCGGGAAAACCGTTTGTCGGGCCGGCGGGAAAACTGTTCAACGACGTGATCGGCGAGGTCGGCATCGACCGGCGGTCGCTCTATATCACCAATGCGGTGAAGCACTTCAAATATGAGCCGCGCGGCAAGCGGCGCATCCACCAGAAACCCAACATGGGCGAGGTCAGGCAATGCCGCTGGTGGCTGACCCAGGAACTGGAACTGGTGAAGCCGAAACTGGTGGTGGCGATGGGCGCGACCGCGCTCTTTGCGCTGACCGACATGCGCCAGAAGCTGGAGGATGTCAGGGGCGAGCCGATCGCCATGGAGGACGGGCGGACGCTCTTCGTGACGGTGCATCCGTCCTATCTGCTGCGCATTCCCGACGAGGGCCGGAAGGCGGAGGAACTTGACCGGTTCAGACAGGACATGAGCCGGATCAAGCGCTTGGCGGCGTGAGCGGAGAGAATGAATCAGGCCGCTCAAGGGACGAAAGTGGAGTTTTGAGGGAGGTTTGGCGGAGTGTAGGCGCCAGCGTCCAAACGGGTTTTGACCGACTCGTGAAGCTTTGCTCCGTCTGGAATGAAGCGCCGGTCTTCGAGCGGCACATAGATTCCGCTGCGATCCCCCCGCTTGCGCCACGAGCTTTCGGGAACGCGCCGCGGAATGTATTCGAGGATTTTCCAGCCCGTCGTCATGGAGTTGTGAAGCTCGGCTTTCGGATCCAGGGGCACATATTTGTTGGCGTTCTTGCCAAGAACGATATTGTTGATCGTGCGGGTCACATAGAAGAGACCTGTCGGGCCGGTTTCGCGGATCATCCAATCGAGCGGAATCTTAATCTGTCCGCTCTGCGCCTCGGGGTATCCGCCGCCGATATCGCCGTGCACGCCGGCAAACCAGACCTCCTTGAAATCCTGTCGGGCAACGGTTTTCGGCTTGAACGGGCCGCCCCAATAATCCTGGTCCGGCATCCACAATTCCGGTTGGAACATGGTGCGCCGCTCGTCGATCGCCACCGCGTGGCGCACGCATTCGACGCTCGGGTTTTTGCGGGTGAAGGGATGGGTCTTCAATTGCGGGCGCCACTTGCCTGATTCGATGACTGAAGCCACGGTGTCGAAAAGGCCGAGGAGCGCGATGGGCGGACGGTCGTTGCGGAGCATTCTTTCATAGAGGCGCATGCTGGCGAATGCCGAGGATGCGTCCTCGTCCCCGATGGCGTCTTCCTTGCGCTGTTCCTGCTCGGGAATGCCCTTGTAGGTCTTGTAGGCGTAATCCAGCAGATTGAGGTGATACTTCGTTGTCAGGCCGAAGGCGTGGATGAAGCCTGCAAGCACACGTGCCGAATAGGCGCCGCGGCTGAAGCCGAAGATATAGATACGGTCCCGGTCCGCATGCCGGCCATCGACGTTCTTGGGGCCGCGATCATAGTTTTCGACGAGGAAACGATAGGCTTCCTTGACGTTCTCGTCCAAACCCCAGCCGGTGGCCAGCCCCCAGACTTCGAAGGCCTTGCGGTAGTATCTCGACCAGGAGTTCGCCGCACCGAATGTTCCGACGCCGGGGTCGTAATAGACGATCTGCCTTTCGGATCGCTCCAGCGTTCCGAACAGTCTGAGGATATTCGTGCGGTCAGCGGATATTTCATTCGACGTGCCGTCGAACAGAATGACGATATTCTTTGACATGGTTTCCCCCCGGATGATCCAACCCGGAGACTATCATCACCCTGTCATGTTTACAATTTTAAGTAGATGTATCAGTCTTTACATTCGTCATTTTGCGGGAGGGCAGGCATGGCCGATTTCAGATTTGCGACCTTCAATCTCTTTCATTTCGCCGAGCCGGGCATTTTCTGGCATGAGCGGGATCCCAAATCGACCTACACGCCGGAGCAGTGGCAGGCCAAACGGGCCTGGATCACCGGCATGCTGGCGCAGATGAATGCCGATGTGGTCGGCTTTCAGGAAGTGGTGTCGTTCGAGGCGCTGAAGGACCTTGTGGCCGCCGCCGGTTATCCACATTTCTACAATGCCGGCGTGCCGATTTTCGACAGGGAGGACAGTGCGATCTACGTGAATGCCACGGTGGCGATCGCCTCGCGTCATCCATTCACGCAGGTCGGCGACCTGATCGGGGTCGCCGATATCGACGTCGACACGGTCGTCGATCCAGATTTCAGGTTTTCCCGCACGCCGGTCGCGGCGCGCATCGACTTGGCCGGGATCGGCGGGATGGATATCTATGTGTGCCATCTGAAATCACAGGGCGCATTCGTCGATCCGCGCGATGTCGATCCGATCACGGACTGGGCCGAGAAGATCAAGACCTATTATTCACTCCGCAATGCCGCCGGCGTGGATCAGGTCGCCAAGCGTGCGGCGGAAGCCGGCGTCGTCTACCGGCTGTTCCGCCGTGCCATCGATCGCGACAACGATGCGCCGGTCCTGCTGCTCGGCGACCTCAACGAGGGGCCGGATTCGCACACGATCGGCATTCTGACCCAGGGCGAGCGGGTGTTTTCCTGGGGCAGCATCCCGGCCAACGGTGTTCCGCCGGAATTCGCCTTCCTCAAACATGTCTACAAGCTCTACGATACGTGGCCCCTCGTGCCGACCCAGCTTCAGGGCCGGCCGATCACCCATAGCAGTTCGGGCCATGGCTCAATCCTCGACTACGGGATCGTTTCCAACGGACTGAATCCGAACAACCCGCGCCGGCGCGGCACGGTGACCAAGGTGGAGGTCTTCGACGATCATTTTCGCGATGGGCCACCGAAGGGTATCGCCTCCGACCACGCGCCGGTCATCGTCACCATAGCCGGACGCGATGTTTGAGGCGTGGGAGCGTCGAGCCGCTCTTCCTTCGATCGCATAGCCTCTTCGCTGAATTTCTAGGCGCCGTTCAGGTTGAAGTCCCGGAAATAAAGGCCAGGTTGAAGGGGAGGCGGCGGCCGAAGGTTCTCCCTCGGCCGCGCCGTCATTTTCAGGCGAAATAGCTCTGCAACGGGCGGACTTCGAGGTTGCCGGCCTTGAGTGCCTTGATCGCCATGGCCGCGGCTTCGGCGCCGGCCATGGTGGTGTAATAGGGCACCTTCTGCATCAGCGTCGCGCGACGGAGCGACTTCGAATCCGAGATCGCCTTGTTGCTGTCGGTCGTGTTGATGACCAACTGGACCTGCCGGTTGCGGATCGCGTCCTCGATATGCGGGCGGCCTTCCAGCACCTTGTTGATGCGGGTTGCGGAAATGCCCTGTTCGGCGAGGAAGCGGGCGGTGCCGCCGGTTGCCAGAACCTTGAAGCCGATATCGGTCAGGATGCGGATTGCCGGAAGCACGCGGATCTTGTCCTCGTCGCGGACCGAGACGAACACCGTGCCGTCGCGCGGCAGTTCGACGCTGGCACCGAGCTGCGACTTGGCGAAGGCCAGTGCGAAATCCGTGTCGAGGCCGATGACTTCGCCGGTCGAGCGCATTTCCGGGCCGAGCAGGATGTCGACGCCGGGGAAGCGGGCGAACGGGAAGACCGCTTCCTTGACGGCGATATGCTTCAGGTTGCGCGGATCGGGCTTGGTGCCATAGGCGGCAAAGGTCGCGTCGAGCTTTTCGCCGGCCATGACGCGGGCGGCAATCTTGGCGATCGGCGCGCCGATGGTTTTTGCCACGAAAGGCACGGTGCGCGAGGCGCGCGGGTTGACTTCCAGCACGTAGACCGTGCCGTCCTTGATGGCGAACTGGACGTTCATCAGGCCGACGACATGCAGGGCCTTGGCCATCGCCTTGGCCTGACGCTCCAGTTCGTCGATCATCTCGTTGGAAAGCGTGCGCGGCGGCAGCGAGCAGGCGCTGTCGCCCGAATGGATGCCGGCTTCCTCGATATGTTCCATGATGCCGGCGACATAGACGTCGGTGCCGTCGCAGACGCAATCGACGTCGACTTCGATGGCGTTGCTAAGGTAGCTGTCGAACAGAAGCGGGTTCTTGCCGAGCAGGGTATTGATCTGGCCGGTCTTGTCGTTCGGGTAACGCTGCTTGATGTCTTCCGGGACGAGGCCCGGCACGGTGTCGAGAAGGTAGGTCTGCAGCATCGATTCCGAATGGATGATCTGCATGGCGCGGCCGCCGAGTACGTAGGACGGGCGCACGACCAGCGGGAAGCCGATTTCGGCGGCGACGAGGCGGGCCTGCTCGACCGAGTAGGCGATGCCGTTGTTCGGCTGGTTGAGGTCGAGCTTCATCAGAAGCTTCTGGAAACGATCACGGTCTTCGGCAAGGTCGATCATGTCGGGCGCGGTGCCGAGGATCGGGATGCCGTTCTTTTCAAGCGCCTCGGCAAGCTTCAGCGGGGTCTGGCCGCCGAACTGGACGATGACGCCGACCACTTCGCCCTTTTCCTGCTCGGCGCGCAGGATCTCGATCACGTCTTCGGCGGTCAGCGGCTCGAAATAGAGCCGGTCCGAGGTGTCGTAGTCAGTCGAGACGGTTTCCGGGTTGCAGTTGATCATGATCGCTTCATAGCCGGCATCCTTCAGCGCGAAGGCGGCGTGGCAGCAGCAATAATCGAACTCGATGCCCTGGCCGATGCGGTTCGGACCGCCGCCGAGGATGACGACCTTCTTGGCGGTCGACACTTCGGCTTCCGAGCGCAGTTCGCCGACGAAGGGCGTTTCATAGGTCGAGTACATGTAAGCGGTCGGCGAGGCGAATTCGGCGGCGCAGGTGTCGATACGCTTGAAGACGGGCCTCACATTCAGGCTGTTGCGCAGTTCCGCCACTTCCTTCGGACGCTTCTTGGTGAGGCTTGCGAGGCGGGCATCGGAGAAGCCCATGGCCTTCAGCATGCGCAGGTTCTCGGCATCCTTCGGCAGGCCGTGCTCGCGGATGCGGGCTTCCATGTCGGTGATGCCCTTGAGCTGGGCGATGAACCACGGATCAATCTTGCAGGCCTCGTGGACTTCGCCTTCGGTAAGGCCGAGACGCAGCGCCTGGGCAACCATGCGCAGCCGGTCCGGCGTCGGAGTGCCGATCGCGGCGCGGATGGCGTTCTTGGAATTCTCGCCCTCCTCGAAGCCGGGGATTTCGATCTCGTCGAGGCCGGTCAGGCCGGTTTCGAGGCCGCGCAGCGCCTTCTGCAGCGATTCCGCGAATGTGCGGCCGATCGCCATGACTTCGCCGACCGACTTCATCGCGGTGGTCAGGACCGGCGAGGCGCCCGGGAACTTTTCAAAGGCAAAACGCGGGATCTTGGTGACCACGTAGTCGATCGACGGCTCGAACGAGGCAGGCGTGGCGCCGCCGGTGATGTCGTTGTCGAGTTCGTCCAGCGTATAGCCGATCGCGAGCTTGGCGGCGACCTTGGCGATCGGGAAGCCGGTGGCCTTGGAGGCGAGGGCCGACGAGCGCGAGACGCGCGGGTTCATTTCGATGACAACGAGGCGGCCGTCCTTCGGGTTGACGGCGAACTGTACGTTCGAACCGCCGGTCTCGACGCCGATCTCGCGCAGCACCGCGATCGAGGCGTTGCGCATCATCTGGTATTCCTTGTCGGTCAGCGTCAGGGCCGGCGCGACGGTGATCGAGTCGCCCGTATGGACGCCCATCGGATCGATGTTCTCGATCGAGCAGATGATGATGCAGTTATCCGCCTTGTCGCGGATCACCTCCATCTCGTATTCCTTCCAGCCGAGCACCGACTCCTCGATCAGCACTTCGGTGGTCGGCGAGGCATCGAGGCCGCCGCCGACGATCTCGAAGAATTCCGAGCGGTTGTAGGCGATGCCGCCGCCGGTACCGCCCATGGTGAAGGAGGGGCGGATGATGGCGGGCAGGCCGACCACGTCGATCGCCTGGGCTGCGATCGCCATCGCATGGCTGATATAACGCTGCTTGCGGTCGGTCTCGCCGAGGTTCCACTGGTTTTCGAGCTCGTCGAGTGCCTTGTCCAGTTCGGCACCCGTCAGGCTTTCCTTGACCCGATTGCGCTCGATCTCATGGGTCTTGCGGTCGGCATCCTTGATGTCGGTGGCGTTGGCCAGCATCGACTTCGGGGTTTCGAGGCCGATGCGGGACATGGCTTCGCGAAACAGGGCGCGGTCTTCGGCCATGTCGATGGCGGCCGGCTTGGCGCCGATCATCTCGACATTGTAGCGGTCGAGCACGCCCATTCTCTTGAGGGAGAGCGCTGTGTTGAGAGCCGTCTGGCCGCCCATGGTCGGCAGCAGCGCGTCCGGCCGTTCCTTGGCGATGATCTTGGCGACGACTTCGGGCGTGATCGGCTCGACATAGGTCGCGTCGGCAAGGCCCGGATCGGTCATGATCGTCGCGGGGTTGGAATTCACCAGGATGACCCGGTAGCCTTCTTCCTTTAGCGCCTTGCAGGCCTGGGTGCCGGAATAATCGAACTCACATGCCTGGCCGATGACGATCGGACCCGCGCCGATGATGAGGATCGATTTCAAATCTTGGCGCTTGGGCATGGGGTATCTTTCCGCTTTTTTCCTGCGCGGAAAACCGGCGCGGTGTGGAATACCACCGGTCGGGTCGCGCGCGCATGTCTTTTCAGGCTAGACGCGGCTTATAGGCAAATGTTCTTCCGAACGGAACCCCATAAATCGCCAAATCGACAGGAAAAGCGTTCGGCGTGGCTTGCCGGGGAACCGGGCTTTTCGACAATTTAACCACCACCACTCCCGCGGCCATGTTCGTGGCGTAGGGCCTCCGCCTAACTAGTGATGTCGCCGAACCGCGACCGCACCGCCTCTGCATAGGTGCGGCTCACGGGAATCTCCGTGCCGTCCTTCATGATCAGCACAAGCCTGCCGCCGTCGCGTTTCAGTGTTTCGACATGGGCATCCGTCACCCAATGGGAGCGGTGCACCTGCAGGCCGGGCGTGGGTCCAAGTTCCTTCAGGGCGTCGGCGAAGCGCAGGAGGACCAGTTCGTGGCCGCGGCTGGTGACCACGTCGGTATAATGGTCCTCGACCGAAAGCCGCAGGATTGCGCCGCGGTTCTGGGGTTTGAGCCGGGCGAGGATCTCCGGTTGGGAAACGGGCGATGCGGCGGGCGCTTCAGCAGGAGAAGGTGATACAGACAGGGCTGGCGCGGAAATCTCGGCGATCTGCCGGTGCATCGCCGTGTAGGTCAGCAGGCAGAAAAGGGCGCAGAGCGGCAGCGCGAACAGCGCCCGGTGGAAGCCGGTTTCCATCTCGGCCCAGCGGCCGAAGAAGGCGAAATCGATGGCGCCGAGCGCGAAGCCGATCGGCAGGGCGGCGACCAGCGAACCGATCATCATGCGGGCGAGCGTGTGGCCGAGACGGTTGCGCAGCAGGATTTCGGCCGTGATCGACAGGGAGATGGCGATGGCCCAGGTGACGGCGTGAACGGTCAGCCAGTAGCCGAACCGGATACCGAGCGTCATGCGCTCGAACGTGCCATAGGGTCCGCTGACGACGAAGATCAGGATGACCAGAATGAAGGTCGTCCAGAAGCGCCAGGAGCGGGTGAAGAGCTGCAATTCACGAAGCGTGGAGCTCAAAAACGGGTGATTCACGAAGTTTGTCCGTCGTCTGCGCCATTCCGGTTGAGGGTGAGCCAGTCATGGCGGAAACAGGCGATCAATTCAATCGCTTGGTGATTTCGAACAGGTATTCCCCATGAACCTCCAACCGCTCCTCGACGCTCCGTTTGCCGTCCAGATCCATGTCGCGGCCGTGCTGCCGGCCTCCGTGCTCGGTGCTTATATCCTGCTCAACCGAAAGGGCACTCCGCTACACCGCCTGCTCGGCAAGATCTGGATGGTGCTGATGGTCATCACCTCGATCTCCAGCTTCTTCATCCACGAGATCAATCTGTTCTACGGTTTCAGCCCGATCCATCTCCTGTCGATCTCCGTGCTCGTCGGGGCCTGGCGGGCGATCAGTTCGGCGCGCGCCCACAACATCCGGGCGCACAAGGCGGCCGTCATCGGCATGTATTTCGGCGGCATCGTGATCGCCGGCCTGTTCACGTTGATCCCGGGGCGGATCATGAACGCGGTGGTCTTTTCCGGAGGGCCAAGCTGGATCCTGATCCTGACACTGCTCGGTATCGCCGCAACGCTTTTCCTGCAGCAGCGGCTGGCGACACGCCGGTTTTGAAATCGGGCGTCAAGAATTTCTTCCAGGCGTACCGTTCGGCGCCTTGCTGTCATGGACAGGCCCGGCTTACGGGACTAGACCTGCCTCCAAGACACTTGCAGCAACGGCCATCCGCGATGACGACCGCTTGCGCGGAGGAAATTCCATGGCCGATGCAACATCCAAACCCGTTTCCGCCACCGCCGCCGAAGTAACGGTGCTGCCGATCATCCTGGCGGTCAGCTTCTGCCACATGCTGAACGACATCATGCAGTCGATGATCGCGGCGATCTATCCGATGCTGAAGACGGATTATGCCCTCGATTTCTGGCAGATCGGCATCCTGACGCTCGCCTTCCAGTGCACGGCCTCGCTGCTGCAGCCGGTAATCGGCATCATTACCGACAAGAAGCCTTTCCCGTATTCGCTGCCGGTCGGCATGGGTTCGACCTTCATCGGCCTCTTCATGCTGGCGGCTGCCCAGTCCTATCTCATGCTGGTCGTCGCGGCATCGCTGATCGGCATAGGCTCGGCGGTCTTCCATCCGGAATCCTCGCGGGTCGCGCGACTGGCGTCCGGCGGCCGCTACGGCTTTGCGCAGTCGGTCTTCCAGGTCGGCGGCAATTTCGGCCAGTCGATCGGGCCGCTGCTCGCCGCCTTCATCATCGTACCGAACGGGCAGGGGAGCGTCGCGTGGTTCTCGGGCATCGCGCTGCTCGGCATCGTCATCTTGTCGTGGGTGGCGCGCTGGTACAAGGCGCACATGGCCGCCAACAAGGGCCGCAAGCGGGTTCTGCATGCCCACAACCTCTCCAGGCGCACGGTCACCATCGCCCTCATCGTGCTGGCGCTGCTGACCTTCTCCAAGAACGCCTACATGGCGTCGATCGGCAGCTATTATACGTTCTTCGTCATTGAGCGTTTCCAGGTAACGGTGCAGCAGTCACAGATCATGCTCTTCATCTTCCTCGGCGCCGTGGCGCTCGGCACCGTCATCGGCGGGCCGATCGGCGACCGGTTCGGCTCGAAGGTGGTGATCTGGTTCTCGA
The DNA here is from genome assembly GCF_000732195.1 of Neorhizobium vignae. Taxonomy (GTDB): domain Bacteria; phylum Pseudomonadota; class Alphaproteobacteria; order Rhizobiales; family Rhizobiaceae; genus Neorhizobium; species Neorhizobium vignae. The sequence continues at coordinate 66,293 of NZ_JNNU01000002.1, read as the reverse complement.
TCCTCGGCGTGCTGCCGTTCACGCTTGCCATGCCGTTTGCCAACCTGCCGGTAACGATCGCGCTTTCGGGCGTTATCGGCTTCATCATGGCCTCGTCCTTCCCGGCGATCGTGGTGATGGCGCAGGAGCTGGTGCCGGGCCGGGTCGGCATGATCGCCGGCATCTTCTTCGGGATCGCCTTCGGCATCGGCGGCATCGCCGCGGCGGTACTCGGCGTCTTCGCCGACCGGTACGGCATCGGCTTCGTCTACAATGTCTGCGCTTTCCTGCCGGCGCTCGGACTGCTGACGGTTTTCCTGCCGGGGAAAAAGGCCCTGCGGGTCGCCTGAGGAGGAATCTTCAGCTATGTGATGCTGGTACGGATCGCTTTTGCGGCCGCCAGCGTTATATCGGCCAAGATACGGTCGAACAGGAGGGCACGACATGGAATGGAAAGGCCGCCGGCAATCGGACAATGTCGAGGACCAGCGTGGCGCTTCCATGGGCGGCAGTCCGCTCGGCCGGGGCGGATTCCGCATTCCGGTCGGCGGCGGTGGCCGCCGCGGCGGAGGGCTCGGCATCGGTGGGATTATCGTCATCCTGATCATCTGCTGGATCACCGGCATCAACCCGCTTTCGCTGCTATCAGGCGAACTCGGCATGGATGGCTCGGGCTTCGAGCAGCAGCAGACGACGGGCAACCGCACGCCGGCCAATGATGACACGACGGCGTTCGTGCGCACGGTGCTTGCCGAGACGGAAGATACCTGGAACGGCATATTCCAGGCCAACGGCCAGCAATATAAGGAGCCGGTGCTGGTGCTGTTTTCCGGCCAGGTGAATTCCGCTTGCGGATTCGCCTCTTCCGCGACCGGGCCTTTCTATTGCCCAGGCGACCACAAGCTTTATCTCGACACCAATTTCTTCAAGGAACTCGAGCAGCGCTTCGACGCGGCCGGCGACTTTGCCGAGGCCTATGTGATCGCCCATGAAGTCGGCCACCACGTGCAGAACCTGCTCGGCATTTTGCCGAAGTTCAACCAGGCCCGCCAGCGGATGAGCGAGGCGGACGCCAACCGCATGTCGGTACGCGTCGAGCTGCAGGCCGACTGCTTTGCCGGCGTGTGGGGCAAGTTCACCCAGCAGAAGGGCATTCTCGAAACCGGTGACCTCGACGAGGCGCTGAACGCCGCCCAGCAGATCGGCGACGATACGCTGCAGAAGCGCAGCCAGGGTTATGTCGTGCCGGAGAGCTTCAACCACGGCACTTCGGCGCAACGCGCGCGCTGGTTCAAGCGCGGGTTCGATACGGGCGACATGAAGTCCTGCGATACGTTTTCGGGGAATGTCTGAGGAGGCGGTTGCGTTTGGATCCTCGGGTCGTGGCCCGAGGATGACTAACGGAGAGGGCTCCGCCCTTAATGGTTACCGACCTTGAGAACCGTGTGTGTTGCCCCGTCCTACGGACGGAGCAAAGCTGAGAGCCTACTTATACATCCCCTCGCGCAGGTTGATCCCGTATTCGACATAGGCCTTCATGGCGCAGAGCATCTGCGACCAGCCCTGGCAGTTGCCGTAGGAGGCTTCCAGCCCGCCCTTCGTTTCGCGCCAGCCTTCCTCGGCGATCGTCACCAGCGTGCGGTTTCCGTCGAGCGGTTCGAAGGTCATGGTCACCGTCGTCTTGTAGTCGGCGGGCATGACGTTCTCCGGTCCCTGTTCGGCCGCATTGCCTTCCGTCGCATCCCAGCGCAGCACAATCTTCCTGTTCTTTTCCACCTCGACCACGTCGACCGGGAAGGCGCCTGGAAAATCGTGAAAATCCCAGGTGACCGTCGCGCCGGGTTCGAGCCGTCCCTTTGCGCCACCTGTGGTGAAATAGCCCGACAGCTTCTTCGGATCTGCGACAGCTTCGAACACCTCCTCGAGCGGTTTCGAGATCCGGCCCGATACCTTGAACTTCAGTTCCATGATCTTTCTCCCTTGTTTCTCCCCGCCTCATAATGTTATAAAAATATAACATGTCAAGCGATGAAAAAAATGACCTTATTTTCAAGGCCCTGGCTGCGCCGGTTCGCAGGGAGATTCTGGACGAGCTGAAGGATCGGCCGCAGACGACGGGCGATCTCTGCGCCCGGTTTCCCAGGCTCGACCGCTGCACCGTGATGCAGCATCTGAAGGTTCTGGAAGGCGCCGACCTGGTGCTGGTGAAGCGAGAGGGCCGGGAGCGCTGGAACCACCTGAACCCGCTGCCGATCAAGGCGATCCACGACCGCTGGATCGGTGCCTATGCGGCGCATGCCGTCGACATGCTCGACCGGATGAAGCGGGATCTGGAAGGTTAGCGGATCAGCAGGGCGGTGCCGTAAAGCCCGAGCGCGAAAACGGTGTGGGCGGCAAAATTGAGGACGCGGACCTTGCGGGGCTTCGGCGTCTTCGAGGCGGCCCAGCCGAGTCCCATGCCGGGCTGCATCAGGAACCAGCCGGCGCCGATGGTGACGATGCCGAGGATCCAGGCGGGAATGAAGGTCGGCGCGGCAAACCAACCCGGTCCCATGATGAGGGCAAGGATCACGCCGTAGAGAAGGCCGACGGCATAATGGCCGGCCCAGCCGAGGGCGAGTTCATGTTCGTAAGGGTCGGCGGCGGCGATGCTGTCGTGAAAGACCTTCCCGCGGCGCAGGTGCCAGAACCAGCGCCCGGCTGGCGCCCAGTTGGGTTTTGGCTGGCCAAAGACCTTACTGAGGACGATTGCCCAGAGATCCATCAGGATGGTTGCCCCAAGGCCGATCAGGATGCCGCGCCAGAAAAGTTCGATCATGAGGGAGGTCTGCCGGAGAGAGGGAGGTCACCTCCAATCTCTATGGGCTCCGGTTTGGACTGTCGAGACCTTCCGGACGGGAAACATCCTGTCGGCGGGTGCGCCCGACATCGAGATCGCCGAGCCGGCCGAACGATGCGTGAAGGTTGTACCGTTCATCAAAAACTTTGAAATGTTCACGGATTGTTTCCGTTTTCGTTTGCCGCTATGTAGGCAACCCGGCGAGTTGATCGTCTTTCCAGAAAACACCATTGCTAGAGAGACATTTTTAATGCTCGACCCGAAATTCGTTCGCCGCGGCCTTTTCCTCGTCTTCATGATCCTGTTCCTCGACATCATCGGGATCGCGATCATCATGCCGGTGCTGCCGACCTTCCTGCGCGAACTGACCGGCGACGACATGAGTGCGGCGGCTGTCGATGGCGGCTGGCTGCTGCTGATCTATTCCGGCATGCAGTTTCTGTTCGCACCGCTGCTCGGCAACCTCTCGGACCGTTACGGCCGCCGGCCGATCCTGCTCGCCTCGGTGCTGACTTTCGCGCTCGACAACCTGATCTGCGCGGCTGCCACCAGTTTCTGGATGCTGTTCGTCGGCCGTGTGCTTGCCGGTATTTCCGGCGGCAGTTTCGCCACTTGCTCCGCCTATATCGCCGACATCAGTAGTGACGAAAACCGCGCCAAGAATTTCGGGCTTATCGGGATCGCCTTCGGCGTCGGTTTCACGGTCGGGCCGGTGATCGGCGGCCTGCTCGGTGAACTCGGTCCGCGCGTGCCTTTCCTCGGAGCCGGGCTTCTGTCGCTCGCCAATTTCGTCGCGTCCTGGTTTCTGCTGCCGGAAACGCTCGACAGGGCGAACCGCCGCAAGTTCGAGCTGAAACGCGCCAGTCCGTTCGGCGCGCTGCGTCAGATGCGCCACTATCCGGGGATCGGCTGGGTCATGCTGGTGATGTTCCTCTACTGGTTGGCGCATGCGGTCTATCCGTCGGTCTGGTCCTTCGTGTCGGCCTATCGCTACGGCTGGAGCGAGGGGCAGATCGGCCTGTCGCTGGGCCTCTTCGGCATCTGCGCGGCTGTCGTCATGGGTTTCATCCTGCCGAAACTGGTGCCGGTGCTCGGCGAATGGAGGACGGCGGTGCTCGGGCTTTGCTTCTCCTGCCTTGGCCTCACCGGCTATGCCTTCGCCTGGGAGGGGTGGATGGTCTATGCCATCATCCTTGTGACCACGATCGAGAACGTCGCCGATCCGGCGCTCCGAAGCATCGCTTCGGCCAAGGTACCGCCATCCGCTCAAGGCGAGCTGCAGGGCGCGATGACGAGCCTCACGAGCCTGACGACGATCATCGGTCCGTTGATCTTCACGCAGCTGTTCAGCGCGTTTACGGGCGGGCATGCGAAAGTGGAGTTTGCGGGTGCGCCCTACATGATGGCGGCGATCTTTCTGGCTGGTGCGACTGTGGTGTTTTTGAGCCGGATTTCACGAAAAACGCCCGTCGTTCCGGCCGAGAACGAATTCACTCATCAGATTTCTTGAACCGACGTCCAAAAATTCTGCTGAATCACCTGTAAGTGTTGCCGCACGGATGATGCTCCTCTATAGGCTGCATCATCCGCCGCTCGCCAGTTTCTGGAAGCGGCTTTTTTCGTCTGCGGAGGAGTGTCATGTCGAGCCTTTCCCCCACCATGGCCGTGGCGGTGACGGACAATTCCTGGTCCGCGCATATGCGCGCGACCTTTGCGCTCGGTGTGCCGCTGGTCGGCGCCCAGCTTGCGCAGATGGCGATCAATACGACCGACGTCATCCTGGTCGGCTGGCTCGGGACGACCGAGCTCGCCTCCGTGGTGCTCGCCACCCAGATGTTTTTCCTGGTCTTCATCTTCGGTACCGGCTTTACCAGCGCCGTGGTGCCGATGGTGGCACAGGCGCTCGGGCATGGCGATACCCGCTCGGTGCGCCGTTCGGTGCGCATGGGCTTGTGGATCGCGCTTGCCTTCGGGGTGCTGACGGCGCCGCTGCTCTGGTTTTCCGAACCCATCCTTCTGGCGCTCGGGCAGCAGCCGGATGTCGCGGCGAACGCGCAGAGCTACCTGCGCATCGCCCAATGGGGCATTTTCCCGGCACTCGGCCTGATGGCGCTTCGAAGCTTCGTCACCGGGCTCGAGAAAGGCGGCATCGTGCTCTACGTCACGATCGCGATGTTCTTCATCAATGCCGGTCTCGCCTATCTGCTGATCTTCGGCCATTTCGGCGCGCCGAACATGGGGCTGCACGGGGCTGCGATCGCTTCCGTCGCTGCCAACCTGTTCGGTTTCGTGGCCGCCCTCCTTTATGTGGAAAGCCAGCCGAAGATGCGTGCCTACGAGATCTTCGTGCGTTTCTGGCGGCCGGACTGGAGCATGGTGCGCGAGATCGTCGTCCTCGGCCTGCCGATCAGCTTCACCATTCTGGCGGAGACCAGCCTGTTTTCGGCCGCTTCCCTGCTGATGGGCGTCATAGGCAAGTTGGAACTCGCTGCCCACGGCATCGCGCTGCAGCTCGCGGCGATCGCCTTCATGATCCCGCTCGGCCTGTCGCAGGTGGCGACGGTGCGCGTCGGGCTCGCCAACGGCCGCGGCGATTTGCTCGGCGTCAAGCGTGCCGCCATCGCTGTGCTGGTGGTCAGCGTGCTCTTCACGACGATCGGCAGCGTGCTCTATGCGACGATCCCGCGCTTCTTCGGCAATCTCTTCCTGGATATACGCAAGGAGGATGCCGCGACCGTGCTGGAATTGGCGGTGCCGCTGATCGTGATCGCCGGGGCTTTCCAGCTGGTCGACGGGTTGCAGGTGGTCGGTGCCAGCCTGTTGCGTGGCCTGAAAGACACCAGGGTGCCGATGGTGCTGGCACTGATCGCCTATTGGCCGATCGGCTTTTCCTGCGCCTGGGTGTTCGCCTTCCCGCTCGGTTTTCGCGGCGAGGGGGTCTGGTTCGGCTTCGTGACGGGGCTTGCGGCGGCGGCCGCTCTGCTTTGCGGCCGGTTCTGGCTGCTGGTGAACCGCCGGACGATGGCGGCCCGCTGAGGGCCTGCTCGTCCGGCGTGGCGACGCTCAGGCGGGCAGAAGTTCGCGGAACGTGACCGGCGCATAGAAGCCGACATTCGCCTCGACGCCGAGTTCGCGGCTGAGGGCCTGACGGTCGATGCCCGCTTCCCTGTCCGACCTTGCGACGGCGGCGATGATCGGCTGGAGAACGTGTTCGCCCTCGAACTGGATGATGGTGATCAGGCTGAGAAGGCCGGCGGCCGCCTGCTGTTCCAATATCATGTCGTCGACAAAGCCCGGCTGCTCGCGCATCACCCGGTGGGTGCGCTCGAGAAGCGCCATGAATTGCGGGCGTGCCTCTTCCGGCACCGAGAACCTGTTGACGCGGACCACGCGTCCGTTGCGTATTTCGCTCATATGAAAAACCCCTGTTCGTTTCTGAACAGGGGCGTTTATGGGACCTCAACCAATGTTGAGGTCAATAGGCGTCTGCGGATTTTTTAGAGCGCCGGAAATTAGCGTTCCGCAAGGGCAGGCTCGCCCTTCTTCTCTCGCACCATGTTGATGAAACGGCGGAAGAGATAGTGGCTGTCCTGCGGGCCTGGCGAGGCTTCCGGGTGATGCTGGACGGAGAAGACCTGCTTGCCGGTGACGCGCAGGCCGCAATTGCTGCCGTCGAAGAGCGAAATGTGAGTCTCCTCAACCCCTTGCGGCAGAGACTTCGAATCGACCGCGAAGCCGTGGTTCATCGAGACGATCTCCACCTTGCCGGTGGTGTGGTCCTTGACCGGATGGTTGGCGCCGTGATGGCCCTGGTGCATCTTCTCGGTTTTTGCGCCGAGAGCGAGACCGAGCATCTGGTGGCCGAGGCAGATGCCGAAGGTCGGGATGTCGGTCTTGATGACGTTCCTGATGACCGGCACGGCATATTCGCCGGTGGCGGCCGGGTCGCCCGGGCCGTTCGACAGGAAGATACCGTCCGGCTTCAGCGCCAGGATGTCTTCGGCCGAGGTCTGGGCGGGCACGACGGTCACCTTGCAGTCGAGGCCGGCAAAGAGGCGCAGGATGTTGCGCTTGACGCCGTAGTCGATGCAGACGATGTGATATTTCGCATCCTCGGGCTTCAGTTCGCCGTAGCCCTCGTTCCAGACCCAGGGCTTCTGGTCCCATTGCGAGGACTGGCCGGAGGTTGCCTCCTTTGCGAGGTCGAGGCCTTCGAGGCCGCTCCAGGCGCGGGCTTCGGCCTTCAGCGCCTCGATGTCGAAGACGCCGTTCGGGTCATGGGCGATGACGGCGTTCGGGGCGCCGTTCTGGCGGATCCAGGCGGTCAGCGCGCGCGTGTCGATGCCGGAGAGGCCGATGATGCCGCGGGCCTTCAGCCAGCCGTCGAGATCCTTGGCGGCGCGGTAGTTGGAGGGTTCGGTGATGTCGGCCTTGAAGATCGTGCCGACCGCGCCGCGGCGGGCTGCCGGCGTCAGGTCCTCGACGTCTTCCTCGTTGGTGCCGATATTGCCGATATGCGGGAAAGTGAAGGTGACGATCTGGCCGAGATAGGAGGGGTCGGTCAGGATTTCCTGGTAGCCGGTCAGCGCGGTGTTGAACACCACTTCGGCCGGCACCTTGCCGGTGGCGCCGATCCCGGTTCCTTCGATCACGGTGCCGTCGGCCAGAACGAGCAATGCGGTGGGTTTCTTGGTGGTCCAGGGAGCGGTCGCGGTCATATCCATCCTTCTGCCTCACCGGTCCCGTCCCTTGAAGAGACAGGCTGTGGGGGCCATTTATGGTCGTGAGAGACGGGCGCGCGGAAATCCCGGCGCAAGCCCAAACCTCTAAATCTCGTGCAGGTGCCGGAAAATAGACAAAGCGGGCGAGGTGGTCAATCTCGCAGCCCAAGAATTCCATGGAGATTATAGACCTTGGAATTCAACGGTTTGGGTGATTTGATTTGATCGACCCCGAACCGTCGTCTATGACAACGGTGTGAATGCCAAGGAAAAGCCACAATTCACCCTGCCTGCGCCAGAGCTTTTCCCAAGGAGAAAAAACGATGTTGCGCGACAAGCTTTCCGATGCGCTGAAGGAATCCATGAAGGCCAAGGACGCCCGCCGGCTTTCGACCGTCCGGCTGATCCAGACTGCGATCAAGGATCGAGATATTGCCAATCGCGGTCTCGGCAAGGACCCGGTCAGCGATGACGACATCCTGCAGATCCTGCAGAAGATGGTGAAGCAGCGCGAGGAATCGGCGAAGATCTACCAGGATGCCGGGCGCACCGAACTTGCGAAGCAGGAGCGCGAGGAAATAGACGTCATCAAGGGGTTCATGCCCGAGCAGCTCTCGGATGAGAAGGTGCAGGACCTGATCAAGGCGGCGATCGCCGAGTCCGGCGCGCAGGGCCTGCGCGACATGGGCAAGGTCATGGCGGTGCTAAAGGAAAAGCATCCGGGCCAGATGGATTTCGCCAAGGCTTCCGGCGTGGTGAAAGAGCTTTTGAAATAAGCTGCCTTTTGTGAGGCGGCGCATAAGCGAAAGGCGGGAACCCGATGATCGGATTCCCGCCTTTTTGCTCTTCTGATATCGCGGGCCGAAATTAGTCAGGCCTGTGAATAGCGGGAAGCATTTCCCTTGGCGGTGGCGTTCCTGAAGGTCTGCGCTTATATGGAAGCTGGCCCCAAGAGGTAGAAATGCGCTTTTCCAACAGTTTTCTCGACGAGATCCGCGACCGCGTGCCGATATCGGCCGTCGTCGGCCGTCGAGTGACGTGGGATCGCAAGAAGACCAACGTGTCGCGTGGCGACTACTGGGCCTGCTGCCCCTTCCATGGCGAGAAGAGCCCGAGCTTCCATTGCGAGGACCGCAAGGGCCGCTACCACTGCTTCGGCTGCGGTGTTTCGGGCGACCATTTCCGGTTCCTGACCGATCTCGAAGGGCAGAGTTTTCCCGAAGCGGTGCAGACGGTCGCAGACATGGCCGGCATCGCCATGCCGCAGCCGGACCCGCAGGCCGAGAAGCGCGAGAAGGAACGCACGACGCTGCTCGACGTCATGGAACTGGCGACGCAGTTCTTCCAGGACCAGCTCCAGAGCGCCGTGGGTGCCAAGGCGCGCGCTTACCTGCGCGACCGCGGGCTGACCGGCCGCACGATCGAGACCTTCCGTCTCGGTTACGCGCCGGAAAGCCGCAATGCGCTGAAGGAACATCTCGCCGGCAAAGGCGTGCCCAAGGACCAGATCGAGGCCTGCGGCCTCGTCGTGCACGGGGAGGGGATCGCGGTCTCCTACGACCGTTTTCGCGATCGCATCATGTTTCCAATCCTGTCGTCGCGGGAAAAGGTGATCGCGTTTGGCGGCCGCGCCATGGCGCCGGACGCGCCGGCCAAATATCTCAACTCCAACGAGACCGAGCTCTTCCACAAAGGGCAGGTGCTCTACAATTTTTCGCGTGCCAGGCGGGCCCAAGGTGTCGGAAAGCCGGGGCAGGGCGAGGGTACGATCATTGCGGTCGAAGGTTACATGGACGTCATTGCGCTGCATCAGGCGGGTGTCGAGAATGCCGTTGCACCGCTTGGGACCGCGCTTACCGAAAACCAGCTCGAGCTGCTCTGGCGGATGACGCCGCAGCCGGTGCTCTGCTTTGACGGCGACGGCGCGGGCCTCAGGGCCGCAAGCCGTGCGGCAGATCTCGCGCTGCCGTTCCTGAAGCCCGGAAGGTCGGTGCGGTTCGCCCTGCTTCCCGATGGCAAGGATCCGGACGATCTCGTCCGTCATGAGGGTCGCGCGCCGTTCGACAAGGTGCTCAACGATGCAAAGCCGCTGGTGGAGATGATCTGGCAGCGCGAGGCGTCGTCGGCAAGTTTCGATACGCCGGAAAAACGCGCCGAACTGGAAGCGCGGCTGAAGCAGATCGTTTCCGTTATCGCCGACGAAAATGTGCGCCGCCACTACCAGCAGGATATCCGAGACCGGCTGAACAGCTTCTTCGCGCCGGCCCCGCGCGGCGGAGGCGACCGGCGCCAGAATTTTCAGCGCGGTTCAGGCGGGGGCAGGCCAGGCCAGGGCGGTCCGCCGCAGGGACCGCGTGCCGCAGGACGGGCTGCCGGGGTTTCGGACCGGCTCGCGCGGTCTGGCCTCGTGCGTGGTTACCGCGACCTGCCGGCGCTTCGGGAAAGCGTGCTGGCGCTCACCATCGTCAACCACCCCCAGCTTCTGCTGGAGGAATATGACGAGATCGCCGCGATCGATTTCGAGAATCGCGACCTGCAGCGTTTCTGGTCGGCCATGCTGCCGGCGGCCGCGACGTCAGGCGCCAATCTTTCGCGCGAATACCTGATGCAACGGCTTGCGGGCGAAGGTTTCGACGTGATGCTGAAGTCCCTGGACCAGCAGGTGCGCAACGCGCGGCTCTGGACTGCGACCGAGATCGCCGCGCTGGAAGATGCGCGCGAAGGCTATCGGCAGGCGCTGTCGCTGCACAAGCGCACCAAGGCGCTCAGGCTCCAGAAGATCGAACTGGAGCGGGAAATCGCCGAAACGACCGAAGCGGGCGATGCGGGTGAGATCGAGCCGCTGCTGCGCGCGCTTTCCGAAGTTCAGCTCGAAATCCTCCGGATGGAAAACCAGGAAGCCATTATCGACGGGTTCGGGGTACTTTCCGGTCGGGTGAAGGGGGCCGCCGTCAGCCACGGCTGAGGGACAGCCGGCTTGGAAACCCGCCCTTGCCGAATGATGGCGCGGCCCTATTGTATCGGCGTTGAGTCGGCTGAGTGGGGAGCTTGATGCAGATTTCGGGAAGTTGTCATTGCGGCAACATAGCCTTCGAGGCGGAGGGCGAGTTTGGCACCGCGATAGAATGCAACTGTTCCTTCTGCCGGCGGAAGGGCGTGCTGCTGGCTTTCGTCCCGCGCGGCCAGTTCCAGCTCGCGACTCCGCGGGAGAACCTTTCCTCCTACCAGTTCAACAAGTATGTGATTACGCACTACTTCTGCGCGAGTTGCGGTGTCGCACCGTTCAGCGAGGCGACGATGCCGAACGGCGCGGAGATGGCCGCGATCAATCTGAGATGCGTGCCGGAAATCGACATTGCCACGCTGACGGTAACCCAGTATGACGGTGCTTCCCGCTAGGGAATATGCCGGACGAAAAGCATAAGCCTTTATGTCTACGCAAACCTTGTCTTTCAGGGCCTACCGCCTACATATCGGTTAAATCTGGTGAGCGTACCCCTATTGGAGCCCCTCAAAGGGCATATTTTCGACTTTTCCTGGGTATGACCTATGGAAATGCTTGACGGGGCGTTAATTTGTGGGAATCACCATTTCAAGGCAAAATAGGCGGAGTGGGTCAATAGCACCGAACATGACCGGTGATCCTCTTGTAGGACGGTCCTGAGTCAAAAACGGCCGCCGAATGGTAATCGGGAATTAAAGGTCATTCCGTTACGTGTTGGACAGTGATTCGCGACTAAGGCGGTCAACCCCGTCTTCAGCCGGTGGCCACGAAGCGCGGCGAAAGTAGCGTTCAGGGAAAGCGACGAAATACATGGCAACAAAAGTCAAAGAAAACGAAGAAGCAGAGAACGAACGCGAAGGCTCGCACGACGGTCCGCTTCTCGACCTTTCTGACGACGCCGTCAAGAAGATGATCAAAGCCGCCAAGAAGCGCGGCTATGTGACCATGGACGAGTTGAATTCGGTCCTGCCGTCGGAGGAAGTCACCTCCGAGCAGATCGAAGATACGATGGCGATGCTGTCGGACATGGGCATCAACGTCGTCGAAGACGAAGAGGCGGAAGAAACCACCGCCAGCGACGATGACGCTGACGGCGACAGCGACGACAATGAGAGCGAAGGCGGCGAAATCGCCACCACCTCCAGCACTGCGCTCGCGACCGCGAAGAAGAAAGAGCCGACCGACCGTACCGACGACCCGGTGCGCATGTATCTGCGCGAAATGGGCTCCGTCGAGCTTCTGTCGCGCGAAGGCGAAATTGCGATCGCCAAGCGCATCGAAGCCGGCCGCGAAACGATGATCGCCGGGCTCTGTGAGAGCCCGCTGACCTTCCAGGCGCTGATCATCTGGCGTGACGAACTGAACGAAGGCACGACCCTGCTTCGCGAGATCATCGATCTCGAGACGACCTATTCCGGTCCCGAAGCCAAGGCTGCGCCGCAGTTCCAGAGCCCGGAAAAGATCGAGGCCGACCGCAAGGCCGCCGAGGAGAAGGAAAAGACCCGCAAGGCTCGCTTCTCCGCTGCCAATGACGACGACATCACCGCTGTCGGCGGCGAAGGCATGAACCTCGAGGAAGAGGAAGAGGACGACGACGAGTCGAGCCTTTCCCTTGCCGCGATGGAAGCCGAGCTGCGTCCGCAGGTCATGGAGACGCTCGACACGATTGCCGACACCTACAAGAAGCTGCGCAAGCTGCAGGACCAGCAGGTCGAGCAGCGTCTGGCGGCAACCGGCACGTTGTCGTCCGCCCAGGAGCGCCGCTACAAGGAGCTCAAGGACGAGCTGATCACGGCGGTGAAGTCGCTGTCGCTCAACCAGAACCGTGTCGATTCTCTGGTCGAGCAGCTCTACGACATCTCCAAGCGCCTGATGCAGAACGAAGGCCGCCTGTTGCGTCTCGCCGAATCCTACGGCGTCAAGCGTGACTCGTTCCTCGAACAGTACCAGGGTGCCGAGCTCGATCCGAACTGGATGAAGTCGATCGCCAACCTGGCCGCCCGCGGCTGGAAAGAGTTCGCGCGCGCCGAGAACACCACGATCCGCGACATCCGCCAGGAGATCCAGAATCTCGCAACGGAAACCGGCATCTCGATCGCCGAATTCCGCCGGATCGTGTCCATGGTGCAGAAGGGCGAGCGCGAAGCGCGTATTGCCAAGAAGGAAATGGTCGAAGCGAACCTTCGCCTCGTCATTTCGATCGCCAAGAAGTACACGAACCGCGGCCTGCAGTTCCTCGACCTCATTCAGGAAGGCAATATCGGCCTGATGAAGGCGGTCGACAAGTTCGAATACCGCCGCGGTTACAAGTTCTCGACCTATGCCACATGGTGGATCCGGCAGGCGATCACCCGTTCGATCGCCGACCAGGCCCGCACGATCCGCATTCCGGTGCACATGATCGAGACGATCAACAAGATCGTCCGCACATCGCGCCAGATGCTGCACGAGATCGGCCGCGAGCCGACCCCGGAAGAACTGGCCGAAAAGCTTGCCATGCCGCTCGAAAAGGTCCGCAAGGTCCTGAAGATCGCCAAGGAGCCGATTTCGCTCGAAACCCCGGTGGGCGACGAAGAGGATTCGCATCTCGGCGATTTCATCGAGGACAAGAACGCGCTTCTGCCCATCGATGCGGCCATCCAGGCGAACCTGCGCGAGACCACGACCCGCGTCCTCGCCTCGCTCACGCCGCGTGAAGAACGCGTGCTGCGCATGCGCTTCGGTATCGGCATGAACACCGACCACACGCTTGAAGAAGTCGGCCAGCAGTTCTCGGTTACCCGCGAACGTATCCGCCAGATCGAAGCGAAGGCGCTGCGCAAGCTGAAGCACCCGAGCCGCAGCCGCAAGCTGCGCAGCTTCCTGGACAGCTGAGCGATTTCAGATATGGAAAATGCAAAACCCGGCCCGCGAAAGCAGGCCGGGTTTTCTGCTTTTGGTGATCAGGCAGGCCGGATCATGGACTGAACGATCCGCCGCGTCACTGGCAGAGCTCCCAGCAGCGTCGGGAATGCGATGATCCAGGAGACCAGCCAGGCCGACATCCAGTTCGGCAGGAATTCGGGAGCAAGGCCGAGATTCTTGAGTGTCGCGACACCTGATACGACAAAAGTCATCAGGATGGACAGAACGAACGGCATGAGAAGGGCCGCATAGCGTGCGGGGAGGCGCGTAAGCTTCATGGAGAATACTTTCCTGAAGAGGATCGTCGATCGATATCGAGCACATGCATCCGATCAAAATCGCCACTACCGACGATCCGGGGTTGGGATGCGTTGCTTCACGTTAGACGCTTACGGCTGAGTTCAGATCCAGCGACCGTTTCCATAGCGAAAAGCAGATCGCCTAGCAATATCGGACACTCACCTAAACCTGGCATTCATTTTTTCAATGCCCGACCGAGCTCGAAAACACGTTGACCACCACGACGCCGGAGATGATCAGGCCGAGGCCGATGATGGCGGCGGTATCGAGGGTCTGGCGGAACAGGATGGTGCCGACGGCCGAGATCAGCACGATGCCGAGGCCGCTCCAGATCGCGTAGGCGATGCCGACCGGCAGGGTGCGCAAGGCGATCGACAGGAGATAGAAGGCGGTCGCGTAGCAAAGCCCCATCAGGATGGTCGGCAGGGCCCGGGTAAACTGCTGGCTCTGCTGCAGGAAGGTCGTGCCGATGACTTCGAGCACGATTGCACCGGCGAGCGAGCCGTAGGTGAGGAGGGCGGGGTTCATTTTCGTTACTCTTGTATCGTGAGGTTTTGCAGGTGGTCGCGGAGTTCGGCGAGTTCCTTTGCCGGTAAACCGTCCGCTTCCATGAGATTGGCGAGCCAGATGCCATCCGCCGCGTAGCGCGCGAGCTTGAAGGCCGGGTGACTGTCGGTCTGCGCATGGCGTTCGAGCCGGTCGCGCATCCATTCCGACCAGAGCTGCCTGAGCCGTGCATCGGTCATGCAGGAAATCGACAGTGCCGCCCAAGGGCTTTCGGCCCCATCGCGGGTCACCTGGAAAAAGGCGTCGACATAGGCGCGCGTGAACCGGCCCCGGTCGATTGCATCCTCGCTCATCAGCCGGTCGATCTCCATATCGAGCTTGCCGAGCAGGTCTTCGAAGACGGCTTCGATCAGCGCCTGCTTGCTCGGGAAATGATGCAGCAACCCGCCCTTGGTGACCGATGCCGCGTCGGCGACCGCCTGCAGGGTCAGGCTGCCGAGACCTTCATCCACGGCGCATCGTGCCGCGTGGTCCAGAAGGGATCGCCGCACCTGTTCGGGTTGTTTTTCTCGCTTGTGAGCTTTCGACATCAGATAAACATACCGTATGGTCGGTTTGTTTGCAATGGACAGAATCCCTTGGAAGAGGGGCGGCAGCGCAACTCGCTTCCGGAAAGCTGGATTTTGCGTTGTTTTGATCACTCGGGGACTCGATCCGGCCGGCTTTCCATCTTACATCCGCTGCCATGACGGATTTATCTGGAAAGCCGCGCGGCGACATAGGATGGGGCATTCCTGCCTCCATCCTGGTGCACGTCGTTTTCGCGGCGGCCCTGTTCTTCCACCTGCCGGTCGATCAGTCCGAGCCGGAGAAGGAGGAAAGCGTCCAGGTCGAGATCGTGCCTCCACCGGAAGAACCTGAGAAGAAGCCGGAAGAGCAGAAGGCCGAAGAGAAGAAGGCCGAGGAAAAGAAGCCGGCCGAAGAGGCGAAACCGGAGGAAAAGAAACCTCCGGAACCTGCAAAACAGGAAGAGGCCAAGAAGGCGGAGCCGTCCCCACCGCCTGAGCCACCGAAGCAGGCGGAAGCCAAAAAGCAGGAGCCACCTCCGCCGGCGCCTGAGCAGAAACCCACCGAACCGCCGCCTTCCGCCGAGGAGGCCAAGAAGCAGCCGTTGCCGGTTCTGCGCCCTGTCTTCGAATTCGGCGAGAAGGATGCCGGGCCGAAGAAATCCGAAACCGGCAATGCATCGAAGGAAACGACCAACCCGCCTGCCGAGAGTAAGGCGGATGCGGAGGCCGTCGAGCCGGTAAAGCAGGTGAAAGAGGCCCCAACCGTCGTGGAGGCGCCACCGGCCAATCCGGTGCCGGACGATATCCAGCTGCCGGAGGTCGGCGTTGCGGCAGCCAACGGATTGCAGAACGGCCCGGTCACTGGGACCTCGCCTGATGCGACCAAGACCGAAATCGTGACTGCGCCGCCGACCGCTTCGCCCAAGAGCGACCCTTCCAAGACGCCGACCCCCGGCAAGCCGGTCGAGCTGACCGAGGCGAAGACGCTGTTTTCGCAGAGCGCTACGGACGATCCGATTGCCACGACGACGATAGGCCGCATTCCACGAGGCGTGCGCGCCGGCCAGCTCTGCGCCACGGAATTAAGCTTTCAGCTGTGGCATGCGTCTCCGCCTTTTCCGGCGGACCTGGTGCGTCCCTATCGGCTATCGAGCGGATCGGTTCTGGAGGTCAAGCGCAGTGAGTTTCGGGCGAAGGCACAATGGTATGAACTCAGTTTCCGCTGCGAGGTGAACGAGGACGCCACCAAGGTAATCTCCTTCGCCTTTGAGGTCGGTGCTCCGGTGCCCAGGAGCGAGTGGCGGAAGCGCGGTTTTCCGGAATGACTATCGGCCGATCCGCAAATGTGACTTAGGTAGGGGATCACCCTTGGTTGACCGATAGATTGCTGCGACTATGTTTCACCCACTTTGCGATGGGGACCTCCAATGAAAGCCATGTTCTACGATGCCTTTGAAAAGGCGCCGGAAATCCGCAATGTTCCCGATCCGGAGCCGACATTTGACGGCGTCGTGGTCAAGGTCGGCGCGACCGGGCTCTGCCGCAGCGACTGGCATGGCTGGATGGGGCACGATCCGGATATAAAGCTTCCGCATGTGCCGGGCCATGAACTTGCCGGCAAGGTGGTGGCGACCGGCAAGGGCGTGATGCGCTTCAAGATAGGCGACCGGGTGACGGTGCCGTTCGTATCGGGCTGCGGCCATTGTTCGGAATGCCATTCCGGCAACCAGCAGGTCTGCCCCAACCAGTTCCAGCCGGGTTTTACCCATTGGGGCTCGTTCGCCGAATATGTGGCGATCGACTATGCCGATACGAACCTCGTGCACCTGCCTGAGGAGATCGACGATGCGACGGCAGCGAGCCTCGGCTGCCGGTTCGCCACCTCCTTCCGCGCCGTTGCCGACCAGGCCCGCACCGGGCCTGGCGACTGGGTCGCGGTGCATGGCTGCGGCGGCGTCGGCCTGTCGGCGATCATGATCGCCACGGCGCTTGGAGCGAACGCCATCGGCATCGATCTCTCCGAAGACAAGCTGGCGTTCGCCCGCCAATGCGGTGCGGTCGCAACCATCAATGCGAGCGCGGTTGCCGATGTGGTCGAGGCGGTTCGCGAGATCACCGGAGGTGGCGCGCATGTGTCGATCGACGCCCTCGGCCATCCGGTCACCTGTTTCAATTCGATCAAGAATCTCCGCCGCCGCGGCCGGCACGTGCAGGTCGGGCTGATGCTCGGCGAGCACACTACACCCTCGATCCCGATGGCGCAGGTAATCGGCCACGAGCTCGAAATCTATGGCAGTCACGGCATGCAGGCCTGGCGCTATGACGCGATGCTCGCCATGCTGAAGGCCGGCAAGATGAAGCCGCAGCAGCTGATCGCCAAGCGGATCAGCCTCGAAGAAGCGGTGCCGGGGCTGATGACGCTCGATAGATCCGAAACGCCCGGCATCAGCGTGATCACCACGTTCTGACGGGTGACGCGGCGATTGTTCGCCGTCGATGGCCGGAGCATTCCGCTTCGGCCGCTTGGTGGCGTTTCGGGGCGCCCTATATCGGGAGCATGCGTCGAACCCGAAAGGACGAACCATGAATGTCAGGGCACAGAAAATTCCAGGGCCGGATCACCCGATTACCGTTGCGCACAATCCGGCGCGGGTGGTGGTGAAGCTCGGCGGCAAGGTGATCGCCGACAGCATCAATTCGCTCACCTTGCGCGAGTCCTCCTATCCGCCGGTCCATTATATCCCGCGCAAGGATGTAGATATGTCGCTCCTTGAGCGGACCGACCACCAGAGCTATTGCCCGTATAAGGGCGAAGCCTCCTATTTCAGCATTCCGGCCGGTGGCGAGCGTTCGAAGAATGCCGTCTGGTCCTACGAAAACCCTTACGAAGCCGTTTCCGGGATCAGGGAGCATGTCGCCTTCTATCCCGACCGAGTCGATTCCATCGAGGAGTTTGGCACGCCTGAAGCAGGCCAGTTCTGACGGGAGCCCGGGCGGCCGAGCGTACGCTTGCCGCCCCTCGGAGTTTTGCGGGAAGAAGCCCTGGAGGATGAAGAAAAAGCGGGCGCACTTGTCGGGTTTGCGTTCCCTCCCACGTCCTTGGGGTGTTGACGCAACAAGGAGGAACATCATGCCCTATGTCGACGGGTTTATTCTTGCCGTGCCGAAGGCCAATCTCGAGCGCTACAAGGACATGGCGCGCCTTGCCGGTGCCGTTTGGATGGAAAACGGCGCGTTGTCCTATGTGGAATGCCTAGCCGACGACGTGCCCTACGGAGAGCTCACCTCCTTCCCGCGGGCCGTGCAGGCCAAGGAGGACGAGATCGTCATCTTCTCCTGGATCACCTATGAAAGCCGGGCCCGCCGGGACGAAATCAATGCCAGGGTGATGAAGGACGAGCGGTTTTCCGGAGACGAATGGACGCAGGTCTTCGACGGAAAACGGATGATCTTCGGCGGCTTCGAGCCCTTCCTGACATTGTAGCCGGCGGGTGATAGGAGTGCCGTCTCCCTGCCGGTGCTTCTATTTTTGTTGCCGGTGCTTTCGCCGATAAAGGACCCCCTCATGCCCCAGACCGTGATTTCGATCTCCACAAGCGGCCAGGGGCTCTACGAATTCACCGACGCGGCGCAAGGTTTTTTGCGCCGCACGCCAGTGGGCGAGGGGCTGCTCACCGTGTTCGTGCGCCATACGTCCTGCTCCCTGATCATCCAGGAAAATGCCGATCCGGATGTCCGCCGCGATCTGAAGACCTTTTTCTCCCGGCTGGTGCCGCCGACCACCGATCCCGACATGCGCTGGGTTACCCATACTACCGAAGGCCCCGACGACATGCCGGCACACATCAAGGCGGCGCTGACGGCCGTTTCGCTCGGCATTCCCGTCCGGGACGGACGGTTGGTGCTCGGCACATGGCAGGGCATCTACCTCTTCGAACATCGCGACCAGCCGCATGTCCGCCAGGTCGTGCTGCATCTTTCGCCGTGACCTTTCGGCTCCGAGCGGCAGATGAATACCGGCTGAATGACCGGTTAGGATGTTGTTCAGACCCCTTGGGCTAGGGTCGCGCCAATCGCTCGGAAAGGCGAGAGCAACAACCTTTGGGGCCGCAGAACCTGGCCCGGATTTCGGAGAACATTCTATGACCAGCATGATCATCAAAGCCGGTGTGGCCGCCCTCATCGCGCTCACCGGCCTTTCCGCAACAGCCCCGACGGCTGCTGCCGCCGGCCCGGAATTCGCCATCCAGGTGCAGTATCGCGACCGTGACCGCGATTGGCGTCCGGATCGCGGCGGTGATCGTGACTGGCGTCCGGATCGCAGGCCCCGCGGCTGCGCTCCCTGGCTGGCAGAAGAAAAGGCAAGCCGGATGGGCCTGCGCCGTGCCCGCGTCGTGGATGCCGGCCGCCGGGTCGTCATCGTTGCCGGTTTCGGCCGCCGCGGCCCGGACCGGGTCGTCTTCGCCAACGAGCGTGGCTGCCCGGTCATTCGCCGCTAGGCTTCATCCCTAAAGAACCCTTCCGTCTCCATCGCCCGTTGACGGAGGACAAGCGCCCCCACCAGGTCCGACGATCTGGTGGGGGCGTTTTATTTTTTGCCCATTTGCGCGCGAGGGAGGGCCGGGCGCCCTTGGGGAGGGCGTCCGGCTCTGTTCGGCGACCCGTAATTATTGCTCCAGAGCAAAGGTGACGTTGACGGTCACCGTATAGGTGTTTTCGCCGCCGGCCACCGGAACCGCTTCGGCGGCCATGTCCTTGGCCATCGCCATGCGCATCATCGGCTGCGGTGCGGGGCGCATGGAGTTCTCGCTGATTTCCAGGATCCGGCCGAGCTTGACGCCGGCCGCTTCCGTCAGCGTCCTTGCCTTGGCGAGCGCCTCGGCGACCGCCTTCTTGCGCGCCTCGGTCATCACGTCGTCGGGCTTGTCGTTGGTGAAGGCTATCTGGCCGCCCTGGTTGACGCCGAGCTTCACCGAACGGTCGATGATACCGCCGAGTTTCTGAAGATCGCGGACCTTGAGGGTGAGCGTGTTGGACACCTCATAGCCGATCACCTGCGGCGGCTCGATGGCGCCACCCTTCGGTTCGGCATGGCGATATTGCGGATAGATCGAGAAATTGCTGGTCTGCATGTCGCGATCGGCGATGCCATCGCTCTTCAGGGCCGAAAGCACGTCCTTCATGGCGGCGCTGCTCGCCGAAAGTGCCGCTTGCGCGGTCTGGCCGTTGCGAACCACCGAGAGCGTCAGGACGGCCATGTCGGGCACAACGGAAGCCTGGCCCTCGCCGAGCACATTGATGACCGGCTCGCGGGGGCGGATATCCTGGGCCAAAACCTGGCCCGCGGAAGAGGCGGCGACCGCACCGGCAAATGCGGCTGCAAGGACGAGACGTGACGACGAAAGCGCAACGCGCATGGATGTTCTCTCCGATCTGTCAGGGCGGGGGAATGCTGTTCCCGGAACCGCCCGTCATGTTCCGTCTGCCGCGCGAACGCGCCGAGACGGGAATCGGCTCGGCCTGTTCGCGCCAGACGAGCCTACCTGCCGGTTGATTGTGAAGCTATTGCGGCAACGGCTTGTAGCATCTCGTGAATTGCGTTAGAGCGGACCTCGAGGTGACGGCGGACCATTGCGCCCCACTTCTGCCGGATCGGCGGGCCTGTAGCTCAATGGTTAGAGCCGGCGGCTCATAACCGCTTGGTTGGGGGTTCGAGTCCCTCCGGGCCCACCAATTTTTCTTTGTTTTCAAGTAGTTATTTAGGTGGTTATCCAAGGTGGTTAGACACCCGGTTAGCCCTTCGGTTTTTTCGTCTGATATCGCTTGGTGACTTTCGTCATTGCGTCACGCGCGAGCCGCTCTTGCTCGGCTGCTCTGCTGTAAAGTTCGGCATGCTCAATATCGTCATGGCCGAGCGTTTCCATAAGCTGACGGGTGGTCGCACCGGTTTCGGCCAGCATTTTCCCCAGGCTTTTCCTCAGTCCGTGCATGGTGCAGCCCTTGGGCAGATCGGCGCTGTGGGTCCAGTCGGCCATTCTCCCTGTGAGTGACTTTTCCGAAAACGGTTGACCGTATTGGGTCAAGAGGACGGTTTCCGTGTCGCGGGACAGCGGTGCTAGCGTCTCGCGAAGCATTGGGGTTATGGGCAGGACGAGCGTCTTGTCGCCCTTCTTCGTCACCAGTGTGACGTTTCCCTTGCGGAAATCGAACCATTCCCATTTCAGGCGAGCGACGTCAGACCGACGGTTCCCCAGCCACAGCGCCAAGGCGTAGGCCGTTCGCGGGGTTGATCCGATCGGCCACCGGGCCTCGAACATTGCACGTTCCGAATCGGTCCAGGCTCTCCAGCCTTTGTATTCGGGCCGGTAACTGAGCTTCCACGTCGGATCCGTTTCAATCCATTCCTCGTCGAGCGCGACCAGGATCATCTTCCGGATGGTTACCAGAAGGTGCTTCGCCTTGTGAGGCGTGGCGCTGAAATGCGAGAGGATGTCCTTGACGTGACGGCGCTTGAGGTCCTTGATCGGCACATCGCCCCATAGCTCAGGGTGGCCCTCAACGATGGGGAGTTCGAGGAATTCCTCAGCCAACCTCACGTTCTTCGCTTTCGTCGCTGGATCGTGGGCGATCCACTCAGGGCTTCGCTTCACCTTGGTCCAAGCGGCGCGGAATGTGCCTGGCGCGGCGGCACCCGGCATCTTCGAGACTTCCGCTGTCCGCGGCTTCCGTCCCTCGATCGCGGCTTGATACGCCTCTTCGAATTCAGCTTCGCCCGGGCTTCCCTTGAGAGAGATGGTCACCTTTCCACGACGATACCGCCAACGGGTCTTCCCGTGGCGGTCCTGGAAATGCGACAGGTAGGGGCGTTTTTCTTCTTCCATAGGCATTGTTAGGCATGAAGCCCGCGCCGTGACAATATCTCGTCGATCATGTTGCCGCCGTCGGACGGGAGATCCGAAAACGCCGCATCGAGGGCTATGCGGTCCCATACGACCCGACCGTCGATCTTGCGCGGCTTCGGCATCCGCTTGTCAGCAACCATCTCGTCGAACTTTGTGGTGCCGACGCCGACATAGCGAGCAGCTTCCTCCCGGGACATGCCCCGAGGAGGATATGCAAGTGCGTCAGATAGCTTCGCCATCAATCCCCGCTTTCCCTGTTATCCACAGGTCTGCAAGCGAATCCGAGCACGCGCATGACTGCGTCCGTCTGCCAGTCTGTCACCGTCTGCTTAGAGCCTCGGAGGCCTTTGGTCTGGCCAGGATCGAAGATGGCGCGGGAATTGCGATCGCGGATGGAGCAGTAATCTTCAGTCGCTGATCTGCACCTCCGTTTCAATGGTGGAGGAACTTTCGTGCCTCCTTCTAGTTGATCTTCGTTAGGGGGATCAATTTTGGGTACATACATACTGCTTTTCATAATTTGTGTAGTGATTGTCTCAGCCGCAGTGCTCTGGGCGTTCCGATCACGATCTTCGATGCCAAACGATGAAGACTGAATCATCTCGGGGGCCGGTTTTTTGTCGGTCGTCATGCCGCACCTTCAAAAAGTGATTGGAATTTTCGGATTTGAGACGCGAGGCGGATTGCGCGTTGATCCACAAAACCTGTGCGGTTTAAGCCGGCATCGGCTTCAGCCACTATTCCGAAGCGTTCCTTGCTAGACCGAGTTAGACAAATCCGGGATCTGACGGAACTATTCCACTTGCGTGCTGTTGACCGGACGAAGCAGGCGACTGGTCCTCTGTCTGCTTCTGTCAGGAAGGGTCCGCGTTGCGGACCCTTTTCCATTATGCCGGGCTCAAATTTCTTATTTTGGCCGAGGTGGACCTCGCGCAAATCGTCGGCAGATCCGCCTTGGAGGTAAAATGACTGCCCGGCGGCGGTGAGGGCGGCTTCGATCTTCCGGCGCGCCCTGGGCGAGACGTCGTAGCGTTCCATCCCCGCCGAGCATTCGGCCATAGCCAATTTTACGCTTTCAGCGGTCACCGCCGTCCCTCCCTGATAATCTCGCCTGTCTGTTTGTCGTAGACTGTGCCGTCCATGCGCTGACGCAGGCGCTGCGAAAAACCGCGGCCCTCTGTTTTTCTGAGGCCCATGTGCTTCTTCTTCACGCGGGCGATCTTCGATTTGACGCCCATCTCGACGGCGGTCTTTTTCCGGTGAGGACCGCGAAGGGCTGGGAATAGGTTGCTCTCGCGATGCTGGCCGCCGAGGATGAGCGCCATCTTGTGGTCAAGGTCCCACTCATCGCGGACGGGGTCGATCTTGGCGCCCGTCAGGTGGCAGATGCCGCCCTCGCGCTCGAAGACGCGGACCTTGACCCGATCCGGCACCTTCTGGTCATCGTGTTTAGCGATCCATTCGTCGGTCGACCGGCTCATCTAGCCCTCCGCTGCTTCTGGGCGTTCCAGGCGATCTCCCGCTGTGCGTATTCCTCCGCCTTCTTCGTCAGGACCATGAGGGGCTTCCGGCTGTAGGCGGCATATCCGTTGTTTATCAGGTAGGTCTCAGCGTCTGCGTCCAGCGTTGCGATCGGACGGCCGGTGGTGGCGGCGCGCATGATGATGGTGTGGGCGACCGTGTTCATGCCTCCAGGTCCTTCTCTTCCATGCCGGCGACGCCAGCGACGAACTTGCGCAGCGTCTCCCGGTCGATCTCCTGCGTCACGCGCGCCTTGCACTGGCGATAGATGGATCCTGCCTTGTCCTTGGTGGGCTGCGGCGTCCCGGCGGGGTACAGATCGCTCACCGCGAGCCGCTGGTTGTTGAGGAGCTGCAGATCGGCGTCCGTGTCGCCGGTGACGTGAGTTGCCGCCCAGAGCATTTTCGCGGCGACCCGCAGCCATTCAGCGTCGGAAAGGGTGGCAGCAGACGAGCCAGCGGGAGGGGGAGCGCTGTTCTCGTCTGCTGCGGCCGACGACGCGGTGGCGGGGGTCGTCGGCGGTATCCGGCGCGGGGAAGTCGCCGGAATGGGATTGATCGAGGTCAGGCTCGGCGCCGATGTGGGCCGTTTCCTTCTTGAGGGTGGCGACGTCCACGCCCGTCATGCGGCTCAAGAGCTCGGTCATGTTTTCGAGCGCCTCGGCCATCTCCGGGTCCTCTAGCTCGGTGAGCGACTTCGGATACTGCATGAACTGGCCGCCGACCGTCTTCGACAGGTTGACGATACCGAGCGAGAGCTTGATCGCCTCGCTGGCTTCCTCCTTCGTCTTCCACGGCGTTTCGCACTGCTTCACGACCAGGCCCAGGATCGCCCACCATTTGCGGACGAGGACGCGGTCCTTCTCCTCGGTGAAGCGGACAAACACGACTGTGCCGCGCCGGTAGCTATTGAGCCGCTCGGCGTCGAATTGGCCAGCCGGTACAAGCCGGCCGCCCTCGATGGTCATGCGGAGTGCAGGGAAGTCGCCCTTGGTCATATCAGGCTCCGATTTCCTTCAGGCGGCGGTTTTTGATCGCCTTGGCGATGCCCTGGTTGATATCGTCTCCCTCGAACACAGCGAGCGGGTCGCGGGCGGTCCAGACTTCCTCGACGTCCTCGGCGGTCGCAGCTTGGGCCATCTCTGCCTCGAGTGCCTCGAAGAACACGGTGGCATCGACTTCCTCGGACGAGGCGGCGGTCTGGTCGCCTTCCTGCTGGTCGTGCTCGATCACCACGCCGTCGGCGTCGACGATGGGCTCTTCTGGAACGGGAGGCGCGGGCGGCTTCGGCGGTGCCGGCGGCTTCGGCGCCTGAGGCGAGACGTCCTTCATGTCCGCAAATCGGGAACCCTCATCCTCGTCGTAGATGCCGGAGAATCCGAACGCGTAGCGCGCTGCCTGGATCATCGCCTTATGGCGCAGCATCCGGTGCTTCATCTTCCATGGGTCGGTGGTCCTGATGCACTCCAGGAGATATTCCGTGACGGTGACTGGCCGTCCGCGATCCTTGCGGTACATCCGGCATGTGCAGGAGATCAGCGTTCCGTCTTCGGCGTGCTCGAAATCGAACTCAAAACCGTCACATGCCGGGTGAGAGTTGACGAGGTTAACCCACCCGTCGATCGAGACGATCGGCACGATGCCGCCGCCCTTGGCCGGGAAGGCATAGATTTCCTTCAGCAGCGGGTTCAGGTCGTACTCCTTCGCGACCATGATGAAGGCCGCGAATTCCTCTGGTGTGGCTTTCGCCATCCCGCAGGTGCTGCGCACTGTCGCGGAGAATTCGGTTGGCTGGAGGCCGTATTTGTCCGCCATCTCGACGAGGAGCGGCTTCGGCGCGTCTGTTCTGGCGATCGCGTTCATTGCACGTTTTCCTGAATTGGTTTTGCTTCGAAGATGACGCCAGCGTTCGCGCATCCGATCAGCATGGCGATCTGCCACCCTCGGGCCCAACCGTTGTGCGTCCACTTGTGGCGGAAGTAGACGGGACGGCCGGCGGCGATTTCGGCCATGGCCTCCAGCGGCGTCAGTTTCCGGCCCGGTTCCCACTTCCGCTTGCTCATCAGAAGTCCCATTCCGATTTGGGAGCGGCAGGCGCGGTCTCGGCCGGAGCCGGATCGGCGCGGCGTAGGATCAGCTTCGAAGCCATCTCGGATTCGGCCTTGATCTCGACGACCTCGACCTCGGTCTCGCCGCGCTTGGTCTCAACCATGACCTTGTCGCCGGCGGCGAGGTCCAGGCCGTGCGGGACGAAATAGTCATAGGTACGGGTGTCTTCGCCCTTCTGCCACTTGAACTTGACCGCGGCGACGGCGAGGGCGGGGGTGAGTAAATCGGTCATCGTACTGCAGCCTTCTGTTCGGTGGTGATTCCAGGAACGTTCGTGCGGCCGGCGTCGAGCGCGCGCTGGGCGAGGGTGCGAAGTGTGTCCTGCATGACGGGGTGCTCGGACATGTAGATCGCGAGCGCCTTCCAGTCGGTGACGTCCTTGACGACGGTCTTCATGGAGACGCTGGCTGCCTTGCCGTAGGCGGCTCGGATTGGAGCCGGGGCAACCTCGACCGGCGCGGCGACCGGGGGCGGCGCTTCGATCACCTCGGCGTTGGGCGCTGCCTGCCGAGCGGCTTCCTCGGCGGCGCGGCGTTCTTCCTCCGCCTTGCGAAGAGCTGCCTGCTGGCGCTGGTACTTCTCGGTTTCCCAAGAGCCGATCGCATCGCGAACCTTGTCAGCTCCGGCCTTGGCCGACTTCACCAGCGGCTGCCATTTCGCATCCACAGCCTTGCCGGCTTCGAGATGCGGTTCCTTCTGCTTGACGCGAATTTTGTCCGCCTGCCCCGAAAGCTCGTTCAGCCGGTTTCGAAGCGACAGCGCCTTGGCGGCGGTTTCGTCGTCGGTGATCTTGTCGTATGCCGTCATGCCCTTGAGCGCGGCTTCGATTTGGTCCTTGATCGTCTCGGCTTCGTCTACCGGGCCGGAGTTGTCGCCGATGCCGGGCTCCGGCGGCTTCACCTGGGCCGCGACCGTGGCGTCATCGTCGGGCCAGCCCTTGCCGTCGATCGCGGCTTCGTAGGCCGCATGGCTGATCGGGTGTCGGCAGCACGAGGTCCAGATGTCCTCGGCTTTCACCTCGCGGCCGGAGCGGTAGGCGAGCCAGACGCCGTCTTCGTTCCAGATCGCGACCGGCTCGAACGGCTTGTCTTTGCCGTACCGGACGCGGAAATAGCCCTGCTGCGGGTCGCTGTCGTGGACGGGCAGATCCTTGCTGCCGATCTTGGACGGGTCCTTGAGGGCGGTCTGCCACCACTTCCAAGGGTCAACGATCTTGAGCGCAAGCGCGCCGATGGACTGCTCAGTCATGCTGCAGCTTCCTTATGGGTGACTGTTTCGAGTGGTTCGACGCGGAAGCCGAGGATGGCTGCCATCTGCCGGAGCGAGCTTTCAATCTCGCGGCGGTGGTAGTCGGCCGCGTCCTTGCCTTGGCTCTCACCGCGCCAGTAGGCGGTGTGGGCGTGGTTCGCGATCTCGGTCGCATGGCCCGAAATGCTGATGAACTTGATATTCTGCATGGCCGTCACTCCGCTGCCATCAGGTGTTGTTGGGACAGGCGGGGAAGGTCGAAGCCGGGCCGGCGGTACTCGACAACATCGGCGTCAAGTTCGTTCGCCAGCTCGACCGCTTCGGCTTCATCGGTGAAGTCGTTGGCGAGCGTGCGGCCCTGAAGGTCTTCGATGCGGTAGCGGGTTACGAATGCCATTGCGGATCCCCATCCTGAAACTTCGCGGGCACTCGGTACTGAGCCCGCTGGCGCCTTCGGTTTCTTCGTGGCTAGGCCAGATCATTCCGTCGGCTGATGAGGAGGATATTACCCATAATGGGGAAGATTACAACCCCAAAATGGGGAATATTAGATTGACCCCAAAATGGGGCAGGTCTATTGCTGCCATATGGATCAGCAAGTGAAGTTGGAAACGGGCAAGTGGCTCCGGCGTCGGGACGCTTGGATGCGCGTGCTCGTTGGGAATGAATTCGTCAGCCGAAATGGAAAACTCGTAGGGATACACCTGGCGCTGCGCCTGAGCGCGAAGCGGCCATTCTGCTATCCCGCTATGAAATCTATCGGGAAGGCGTTGGGTATTTCGCCTCGGCACGTTGCGAGAGCGCTTAAGGAACTGGAAACCGAGGAGTGGGTGAGGGTGCGGCGGCAGCCTGGACGATCGAGCGTCTACAGCCTTGACCTATGACACTGCTGTCATACCCACCTATGACACCCCTGTCATACGAAATACGGAAAGGCTGAAATACGGAAAGAGTCTATCTCTTTCTCTTGTTCTTGCTCTGAGGGGAGTAATTGGAAGGGTGAAGATCAACCGAATAAGGCGGTTTTGATTGCAGACCAGTTGTTCAGGATAGCGATCCCGCTGGCTGCCAACGCAAACAAGGTCGCAATCTTCCCCAGAGTAGGTAGACCATCAACGCGCCCTTTTATCTCGCCCATCGCCGCCGCCGATGGGAGGCCGTCAATCTTGCCCTTTATGAAGGCGAGGTCATTGCCGATCGAATCCAGCTTCGATTCGATTTTGTCGAACTTCTTTTCAAGCGCCGACACTCGTGCTTCCAAAACATCTCCTCCTGGAGGGGCGCCCCCACCAGCCGACTGGCGGTTATCATTGCTGGTCGCGAAGAAAGCCTCTCCCACCCTAGCCATTTTTCGCCACCCAGTCATTCACTAATCGGGCGGAGAACATCTTGATGTATCCGCAATTCCTGCAGTTGAGTGTATGGACGGGCATAACCTTGTCCGTCCAGGCGCCTGCGATTATTGCCACTTGAAGATCCGGGTTGGCGCGCTGGTCCCCACTAATCTGACTTGTGCCCCAATCGTTAACGCCACATTCGGGGCACGGCTTCTCGGGCGCTTTCTCAACTAGGAACCTTGTGAATTCCTCGTGGGTTATACTCTCGTTCTTGTCCATCGGAGGAGGATCTGTTCTCTCGATTTCGCCCAATGTGGTACCCCTCCGCTATCGCTGGCCGGTCGCTTGGTCATATCGAGCACCGACGATATTGCAGCCATGGAATGCCAAAATCATCAGTAGCGTGATGATCCTCATCCCAGCTTCAAACTCCCCTGGAGCCCGCCGGCGCGGCTTGTCTTTCTGAGCTGCGAACGAGGAAGGACCGCGAAAATTTCGCCTATCCACTCAAGCCCCACGTTTTCGATTGGCGCGGCGTTGAAGGACATAAGTGTGACGGGCGAGCCCTTTACGATCGTTTTGAGGAAACGGCGGCCGTCAGTTGTTCGGACCGCGGCGTCCTCGCCGTAGAAGGAAGTGATGGGCTTCTTTTGGTCGCGGTAGACGACGATGACGTGGCCATCCTTGTAGACCGGCAACATGGAGTCCCCCCGCACCTCGAGCGCGATCATCTCATCAGGCAACGGGAAAGGAACCTGAATCTGGTCCAGACCCTCGGGCGGGACCTGCTCAAAATCCGGCATGATCTCAGCCCCTGCTCCGATGTAGCCCATAAGCGGGACGGTAAATTCCTCCGTATCATCGATGACGTCGGCCGGCCGTATCCCGAAAGCCTTCGCTGCCAGGTTTATATAATCCATCGTCATGCGGCGCTCGCCGCGTTCGAGCTTGATGAACTGGCTGCGCGAGACGCCCATCTCCTCAGCTGCCTTCTCGTGTGTCCAATTTCGCTCTTCGCGCAATGATTTAAGCTTGTTTCCCATAACGGGTAACATTGCAAATTCAGCCATTTGCTGTCTCGCCCCATTTTGGGGTTGCAAATGTTACCCACTTTGGGTAAGTTAAGGCTATGAAACTCGCACAGTACCTCACCGAACAAAATCTAAGCCCAGAGCAGTTCGCTGCTGTGATGGATGGCATGTCCACGTCCGGCGTTCGGAAGTGGATGTACGGCGAGCGCGTACCGCGCCCCGACCAGATGAGGAAGATCGCCGAGTTCACCGGCGGTCTCGTGCAGCCAAACGATTTTGTTCTGGTTGAGGCCGCCGAATGACCGCCGCAGCCGTAAAATTCTATGTTGGACTTCACCAGCCTGCAGACGCCCAGCACTTCGATCTGGCCTGCATCAGCATCAACCGGCTGCGCGGACGCAGGAAGGCGGTCGATTGTGGCGACGTCCTTGTCGATAGCGGCGCCTTCACCGAACTCGCTCAGCACGGCCGGTATCGTCACACGGTCGAAGAATACGCCGCCGAGGTCCAGCGCCTGCACGACTCTGGCGTGGTCAACATCTCTGCTGCCGTTGCTCAAGACTACATGTGCGAACCGTGGATGCTGGAAAAGACCGGCCTCACGATGTCCGATCACCAGCGGCTGACGGTCGAGCGCTACGACGCGCTGCTCGGCTGCGAACTCCCGGTGCCGGTCATGCCCGTGCTCCAGGGCTTCGCGCCGACCGACTACGTCACCCATGTTGTCCAGTACGGCGACCGGCTCAAGTTCGGGATGTGGGTCGGTGTCGGCTCCGTCTGCAAGCGTCAGGGCGACCCACACGCGATCATGGCAGTGCTGCAGGCAATCCGTTCGGTTCGCCCTGAACTTCGGCTGCATGGCTTCGGCGTCAAGAAGACGAGCCTGCTGCATCCCGGCGTTCGGGAATACCTCTACAGCGCCGACAGTATGGCGTGGAGCTTCGCAGCTCGGAAGCAGGGCAGGAGCGCCAACGATTGGCAGGAAGCGGCTCGGTTCGCTGAAGTCGTCAATCATGCGGCTTCGTCTTCTTTCCAGCCGTGGCAGATGGAGATGTTCGCATGAGCTGGAACCACGACATCACCAGCGCCCCGCGCGACCGCAAGCTCTGGCTCGCGTCTGAGTGCGGCGCCGTGGTCGGTCCGACCACCTGGGACAAGAAACGCGAGCAGTGGGCCGGCTTCGCAACGCGCGGCAAGCCGCCGCTGGCCTGGCAGCTGTACATCGTTCCGGAGCATCCGGGGAACTCGGTCATCGTTCACCGGCATACCGAGATCAACCTTCAGATCGTCGACGACTGCGGAGGTGGAGCATGACAGTGCCTGGGATTCAACTGCTGGAGCTCCGCACTGCCGAGGGTGCCGGCATCCGCGATGTGGGAAAGCGGGTCGGAACGTCGCCGGCCACGCTGTCTCGGATAGAGCGCGCTCGCGACTTCGATATATCGATGGCTCGCGCCGTGAGCAAAAACTCTGGGCTTTGCCTCTGCTGCGGTCAGGACTGGCCGTCACCATTTCGCTCCATCATCCATACCCAGGACGGCACCTGCATTATCGTCGATCCCGACGTCGGCGCGGTCTCCGCTCCCAACCGCGAAGCCGCCGAAGCGGAGATCCGCCGGCGGAAGGGAAGGGCATCATGATAACCTGCCCGTGCTGTACTCACTCATTCGAGCCGGAAGCGCCGGCCGCACTCGGTCTCACCGGGCGGCAGCGTAAGCTTCTCGTCTTCATCAAGGGCTACCTCGCTGAAAACGACGGTGTGGCCCCGACCTTCAACGAGATGAAGGATTTCCTGGGCCTCGCGTCCAAGACCGCGATCCACCACCTCATCAACGAACTCGACGAGCGCGGGGCAATCCGCCGCATCCGGGGGAAGACGCGCGCCATCTCGATTGTGGGAGGCTCAGCATGATCGCGTCTTTCGTCACGCTTTTCGTCATCTTCTGCATTCTCTGCATCTTCACGGCGGTCTTCTTCAACATCGCCGGGGCTCATGTCGAGGCCGAGCACATCAATTTCAATCCTGAGGAGTGGGGAAACCCTTTCCTGTGAATTTCGGAGGGTGGCGCGCCAGCCTGCAAGCACGTCGCGCCGCTCTCTCCATCGTTCAGTCTCCGTCTTCGGGCGGGCTTTGATCTCAACTCCTTCATGATCCTCCGCGCTTCCGACAGGGGCAAAGCTATCAGGAGCGCGAACCATGAAGTGGTCAGAAACTCACCATTTGGCGGCAACCAATAACTCAAAGGCGAAAGCGACAATGTCAGCAGTAGACGCATTCAGCCCGGAAGAAGCTCAGCTTTTCGCTGAGAAAATGTTCAGGCGCAGGTGCGAGGGCTGGGGTGATGAAACTCAGGCACTCGATGAGGTTTCAGGGTGGTGCGGCATGTCTCCCCGAAGCTTCAAGCGGCTCATGAAGGGCGAGTTCAAGGACTTCGGTCTCCGGTCATATCGCCGGGTCCGCGGTGCTTTCCTCGACTTCAATCTCCGCCTCATCCACCAGCTCCAAAACGAGGTCAAGGCAGTAGAGGAGGCCCACGGACATGCTCCTGTGGCGGACATTGCAGCAAAGCTGGAGGCTCTGGAAGCTGAAGCGCGAGCTGCGAAAGCAAGGGTCAAAACCTATCCCAAACCAGCAAACCAGAGGTGAAGGCAATGGCTGAGGCCGGCAGTAACACGAAGCTCACGGACGCCGAACGGCAGAAGCTGTTCGCCTACCATTTCCGCAAGGAACTGGCGGCGGAAACGAAGCGGCGGGAAGCAGCTGCCGAGAAGACGGCAAACCGTAAGGTCGCCAAGGCTGCCGATCCGACCTTCTCCGGTCAGAAGTTCGACCATTACCTCAAGGCCCATTTCGGTGAAGACGACCAGAAGCCGGTCGATCGCTTGAAGTCGGATCGCGAAAACCTGGAATGGCTCGGCCTTATCCCATCCACCAGCGGCGGTGATCTGCTTGCCCAGGTCGATAGGGTCGACAAAGAGCAGCTAATCCAGGCCAAGGGCTACAAGGCCGGCCTGCTGAACCTCGATCGCCGGTCCGGCTACGACGCCGGGAGCTCAGACGACAAACTCTGGTTGGCCTCCTACGACGCCGGCAAGACCGAATACGAGACCGAGATCCCCGACATCATGGCGCGCATCGAGGCGGCAAGTTCGAAAGAGGAAGTCGCGAGCGATGGCGATCCCTTCGAAGACGCCGGCGACACCGCCCACTGAGTTCCTCCAGGCGGCCATCCTCCTCCCGGCCGCCCAACTAGACGCGCGAATGCGTCACTCTCTCTCCCGGTGAAGCAATGAACGTAGCACCTCGCATTCAATCATTCTGCTGCCCGACATGCGGTGGCTTTATCGGAGAGGCGGCTCCTATAGAGGCCGTCATCGACGCCCAGACGTCGCCGGTAAGCAAAGCTATTCTCACAGCGCTCTCCAGTCCTATCGGCAAGCATATGACGCGGGATGATATCGTTTCCGCGGTATGGCCGCGCCGTAAGCCAGACGATCCGGCGAACAACTTCCGTGTCACGCTCTACTCCCTCAGGAAACGTCTCACGCCGGTCGGCTGGTCGATCGTTTGCGAGCGCAGTCGTGGCTTGTCGGATGAGAACGGCTCTTTCTATCGCCTCATCCCAACGGAGGCGCGGCAATGATCATCATGGGCCTCGACCTTGCAACCCGATCCGGCTGGGCTGTCCGCGACAGCGAGCGCCACCGCTCATCCATCCAATGCGGCACCTTCACCGTGAAGGAATACGAGTGGGAGGAGAAATACGCGATCGCCGCGAACCTCTTCTACCGCCTCCTGAAGGATCACAAGCCCGACTTCGTCGCGATCGAACGGCCGGAGCACGGCGTCCGCCAGTTCACAAAGAAGGGCAAGCCGGACCTGACGGGCGAGGAGCGTAACGTGATGACGATCAATCCCGCCGCGCTGCAGCTCACGGGCATCGCTGGCGCAATCATCGGCATCTGCATGATGATGCGCGTCCCATACGGCACCATCGCCGCCACGTCCTGGCGCCCGGTCTATTACGGCAAGGGCGTAAAGCCCGCCCAGGGTAGCGACTGGAAGAAGATGGCGATCGAGGCCTGTGATCGCGAGAGCATCAAGCTACCGGGCAACAAGGAAGAGCAGAAGGACGCGGCCGAAGCGGTCGGCGTCTGCACCTGCTGGCACAAGTGCGACGTCCCTCAGATCGAATGGATGCAGCGCAAGTTCATGGATCTGCGCACCGGCGCGCATCAGGCAAAGCAGCGGCAGGCGCAGGTGGGCGTGGGAGCCGCGGCATGACCCTACTCAATCACCAGCAACCCAGCTTCATTTGCAGCAGCGACGAAAGCCATTCGGGCTTCTTCGGGCTCGGCTCTCCCATCGAGGACGAGCATGAACATCCGGAGCGCCTCATGGAAATTCTCACCATCTTCCGTTGGCCAGTCGTGGAGCAGGCAGTCGGCTGCGTCCCTCGTACAGAAAATCAGGTCATGGTCTCCCGGTCCGTGCAGCTCAACCGAGACTGGAACGTCCCAATCAACATCGAACATCAAAACCCCACAGCTTCATGCGGCAACGTCGATATGGGCTTCTCTCGCGGCGGCAATGAAGGCCCGGCGAACATCGTCCGGATCGTTATCCTCGTTGAACGATTTGAGGCAGGCAAGAGTAGCCCGGGACATCGCAGGGCTGCTTTCGATCGGCCATTCGGTTGCCAGGATCTTGATTGCCTCGTGCGCGTCTCTCACAACGCGGTATCGGCCGCTGCCTCTCAGCCTGAATTTCACGGGGCTGAAGGCCGTTTCTCTGCGGGTAGTCATAACGCAGTACCTCACGCGAATCACCCGACTCAACGAATCACTTTAGGACTCGTTCCGGTTGAATGTGGGGTGGCGTGATGAATGCACTAAGCAACCGCGACGCATTCGACCGAATCACCGAGGACGATGCCTTTCAGGCAACCGAACTCCTGCTGGCTTGCATCTTCAACGATAACTCGCTGCTGATCGAGTGCGGGCTTGAGCCTGACGATTTCGCCGAGGGCGTTCACCAGATCGCGTTCCGTGAGGCGCTGGAGCTCTATGAGGGCGGACAGCACGTCAATGCCGTCTCGCTCAAGCCCTTCATGCCCAAGCTGGTCAGCTCGAACCGGTTCGGCGATGTCACGCCCGCGACTTATCTCTCGAACCTCATGATGCTCGGCGCCGATCCTATGGTTCGCCGAAACATCGCCGGCGCCATTGAGGTAATTAAGAGCGTATCGCTCGGTCGGCAGCTTGCCCGTGAAGCCCAGATCGCTGGAGAGATTGCCGCCGAGGGCCACACCCTTCTCACGCTTGCCGATGAGATCGAGCACATGGAGCAGCGCCTCAAGGAGTTGAAGGCGCGCTTCCGCGAAACGACCTCCATCGCATCGCCGGGCGCCTCCTACCTCTCCATGTTCGAGGCATCTGCCAAGCGCGACGGCGTCCTCGGCGTGCCGATCGGTCTGCCGGAGATTGCCAAGGTGCTGTCGGAGCCCGTGTTCGAGGCCGGCAACCTCTACGGACTGCTCTCCTCGTCAGGCGAGGGCAAGTCCAGCCTCACGATGCAGCTCATCTATCACGCGGTGAGCCACGGACACCCGACGCTGTTCCTCTCCTATGACCAGTCCGCCGCCCAATGCGTGCGTCAGATGATCGCCCAGGTTCACGAGATCAGCGTCCGCCAGCAGCGGGAGCCGTCGCGCCTCATGACCGACTACGAGCGCGACAAGTGCGTTCTGTTCGCCACCGAGATCAACAGCAAGCCATTCGACATCATCCGGTGCCAGCGGG
This sequence comes from Neorhizobium vignae, assembly GCF_000732195.1. GTDB lineage: Bacteria > Pseudomonadota > Alphaproteobacteria > Rhizobiales > Rhizobiaceae > Neorhizobium > Neorhizobium vignae. The sequence goes on along the minus strand of NZ_JNNU01000002.1, from coordinate 31,521 downwards.
AAGGAGTGGACAAGCTCGTCGCCTATGCCCGCCGGTTCATCAAGAAGCGCGCCAATGGCAAGACGCCCTTCATCGTCATCGACCACATCGGGAAGGTGAAGCCGAAGAACGACAAGCTCTCGGCTGACAGGATTTCGGGCGAGGTCACGGTCGAGCTCAAGGCGCTTGCCGATGAGATCGGTGCCTCGGTGCTCATTCTCAACCAGAGAAACGGCGAGAGCGGCCGCCGGCAGAACCCGCGGCCGATCGCCAAGGACCTTTACGGAGGCGAGGGGGCAAAGGCCGACTACGACGCCATCATGACCCTCTATCGGCCTGAGAAATACAAGAAGGAGATGGAGAGGGTCGCCGCCACCACCCAGGACTGGAAGGTGATCAACACCGTGTTCGGATCCGAAATCGAGGGCATCGCCGAGATCGCCTCGATCAAGGTTCGCTTCGGCGACCCCTCGATCGTCGAGACGGTGAAATTCGAGGCTGAATACACCCGCTACGTCTCGCAGAAGCCGAAGCGCCAGCAGGAGGAGATGTTTTGATGGAGATCGAACCAACCGAAGAAGAGCGAGGGGTGATCGCTACCTTGCAGCGGTTGGCCCGCCGTTGGCCTAAATCGCTGTGGTTGTTCTCGGCGTCAGGCAGCCTTTGTGTGATGCGCAACCGTCAGGACGGGGAGCGAGCCCTATACGATAACAGCCGGGGCAGCGGCGCCGATCCCGACTACTGTCTCGCAACCATCGATATACCAAACGATGGAGGCGACTGGTGATTGCCGCGCTCTATGTCCAGAAGAACGGATCCTACTACGGCCTCGACGGTGTCGACCCATGGGACGAGGAGCGTGACGCCCGTCTGTATCCCGGCCCGTGGCCCGTCGTAGCCCATCCACCTTGCCAGCGCTGGGGAAAGATGTGGTTCGGTCAGCCACTGACCGTGAAGCTCACCGGCGAGCGCAAGAAGCTCGGTGACGATGGTGGCTGCTTCGAGGCGGCGCTGCACGCCGCGCGCACTTATGGCGGCGTGATCGAGCATCCATGGGGTTCTCTGGCATGGCCACATTTCGACCTGAACACGCCGGACCGGGCCGGAGGCTGGATCATGGCCGATTATCATGGCGGTTGGACCTGCTGCGTCGAGCAAGGGCAGTATGGCCACTATGCACGCAAGCCGACCCTGATTGTGGTTTACGGCGTCAAAGACCTCCCGTCGCTGAAATGGGGCTACCGGGAAGCAAACCTTGACCCGGTCGTGGTCGAGCGCATGGGGCTGCAGAGAGCAAAGCGCCTCGGAGAAGTGGGCGCCCGCGGTGGCGGCACTGACAGTTCTCCGCGGATTGGCACTCCGGACCCTTTCAGGGACCTTTTAATTTCCATGGCCCGATCGGCACAAGGTGCTGAAGCATTGGAGGCAGCAGAATGAACGAGTTCGCCGGATTTGCCACACCACGAGGCGGCGGCTGGTGGGCCATGACCCGCTTTGCCCGCGACGCAAAGTCTAAGCCGATCCTCGGTGAGGGCGGCGCGCCGATCATCTTCGAGGACGAGCTAGGAGCCACCAAGGCCGCCCTGCAGCATGTTCTCGCCTATTTCAACGGCCACCTCGTGTGCTCTGGCGAGATCGCAGGCGGTGGCATCCGCGACGTCAAGCGCGCTGCGGCAGAGAAACTTTTCCGGGGCGATAAGTCGGTCGAGGTCGAGCGAGTGAGGGCGGAAGCATGATCGCTGTTCTTGAAATAGGCAGGCAGAGTAATCATCTTCAGGCCAGCGATTACGGGACCGTCATCGTCCCAAGCGGCTGGATCGCGACATCACTGAAGAAGCGCAGGAGCCCTCGCGGCTCAACCGTCGCGCATGCCTTCAACAAAAGCAATCATCATCTCCTCGATCGAGCAAAGCACTCTCGAGAGACGTTAAATGCTGGATGCATCATGTCAGTCGAAATCCCCACGGTGACGCCGTATCAGGCCCAATTGCGGCAAGCCCATCAACAACGTCAGATCAAAATGGCGGCCGCCGCGCGGCGTGCCAAGATCGTCAGGACGCAGCCTGAAGTCGCGAGCCGTCCTCCAAAAGAAATAGCTCATGTAGTGAGCAAGCATAGCCAGCATATGCAAAACGGCGAAAATGCTGTGTTGCCACTACCCCCTGTTTTTTGGCATGTTTCAGATAACATCGCAGCCGACGCGCCGATCGAAGAGAAGACGGCTTCAAGGGAACCAGACGCGAAGCCGATGGCCTGCTACTTCGACAGCGAGTTCACGGATTTCTCCTGGGCGATCAAGCGTAACGAGGCTCGCAAGCAGCGAGAGGCCAAGCGCCGCGAGGAAGAGGCCAAACGCGCGGCATGAACTGGCCGCTGGATACTGGTGGCACTTGAACCGCAATTAACTCAGGGATCGTCGCTTATTCCTAACGAGCCGCGCCAACTCGTCGCCGCTGATAATGGGCTCGGGGATCTCCCCACAGTGAACGAACACTTCGATAGCCGGGAGTTCGCCGATATTTTGTTTGCAGTAGGCGAGTGCGTTTTCGAGAGAGGAAAAGGTCTGGCTGGGGACGTTCTCTGACCAGCAGTGCACAGTTGCAGGCGCGGGTGTGGTTCCTGGAATTCGGTCGGGCATTTTGGGATTCCCTCGGCGTATCGTTCTGATGCGAATGTTTGTCACAATTAACATATGGCAAGAACGGCCGGGGAGTTTAGCGTGTTTGCTGGTGAACCGATCGTTAGCCGGTCTCATAGAAGTCGAAGTACATTCGACGCATGTCTCCGCAACCAATGCCAGCCGCCGGTCGCAGCGAGAATGCTGCCCTAATCGGGAAGCCGGACAGTCGTTCGTGAAGATCGGGAAAGCTCGATCGTTCCTTCCTGCTGTAGGCGACGGCCGCCGAAAATAGCCGTGGTTGGGTAACGGGTCTGGAGAAGTCCTTGTAGCCAGACGCCCGCAAGGGGCCGACTAGGGCGATAATCGAGCGCGTTGCGCGTGAGGCTTCGGTCTCCCCGGCGTCCAAAAGCACCGGGAGCAATATACCCGGAGGGACGTGGAAGCCGTCTCGTCAGCCACGTCAGCAATGGCGGGGTTTCTCATTCTGCCGCGATTGAACTTTCCCCAAGGATAGCCTTGAACGCGTGTCTCAGGTTCTCGTAGCGATAAAGTATTTCGGACTTCTCGGCCTTCAGGCGTCGGAGCAAAGCCAGTTCGCGGTCACTCACATCGTTCGCCATAGCGCGTAATCGAAGTTGCCCCTCGATCTCGGCTATCTCTGCCTGATACGCATGTAGTGCTTTCAATACGTTTTGCTGCTGCTTCTCTAGGACGAAGCTCATGGACGTCCTCCTTGCGGGTGCGGTTAACGAATGTATCGCTCCTGCTCGAAATTGGGGCGTTCATTAGCAAGTATGGTTAAAGTAGGATAAACACCCCTGGAGCCTAAGTAGGGCAAATGAAAGCCGGGCTCGCGGTCCTGAGATCAAAGTGTCGTCAACTCTCCGACCTATCGCCATGCAGACCCCGGACGAATGCGCTGCTGACCCCGCACACCCGATAAGGTGAGCCGGGCTAAGGCCCGGTTTGCCGGACGTCTACTGGCGCATGACGATATTCCAGTCGACCGGATAGCCGGCTGCTTCCAACTCTTTTGATACCGCCACTTTCCATCCTGGGTCGAAGGGAATGTAAACGACCCCGTCGAAGTCGCTCGGGCGTTCCACTTGGCCCTTCACCATGGCGGCCACCCGATCCGGGCCGAGGGCGCCAAGGAAGAAGCCCAATTCGAGAATTACGTTCTGGCGGGCGCGGGTCATCCCATCGGGCATGGCATCGTCAGGTGTCATCAGAACAATGGCAAAACCAACGTCTGAGGCCTCCTCCCGGAACTTCTGGATGATAGTTCTGCCTCTGTTGGCTTGCTCATGCAGGATAACCGGCTCGAAGCCAATCGCGCTGATGAAGCGAGCTGTGGCTTCTTTCGGCTCGTTGTCGTGGCCGTGTACGATAAATATTCTGGAGGACTGCTTTGCCCGGGCAACTGGTGCATCATTGGCGCGGCCGGCCTCGCCTGTGTCCGCGATCCGCTCCTGAAGTAAATCGATGGCAGCTTGCAGGAGCTGGATGGATCTCTGCTTATCCTTTTTGACGTGAGCCACCTTTTCAGAATGTCTGATCCCGCCGCCCATCACGATGGGCCAGTCGAAGCGTTTGGCCGCTGCAAAGCGATTGTACTCAATGGTGCCGTGTCCGAACGTTTCACTCAGCGCGGTTTCGATTTCGGCCTCTAGCGGACGGACGGTTGAATAGGGATCGGCCTGATCAAGGGTTTCTGGATCAAATAAGAGAACTTGGTCGAGTCTCTTTTGCAGGCGCCGTACACCCTTAGCCAAATCATCTGGCGTCATTCTGGAAGGTTGTGGTTCTGGGAGCGTAGGGCGGCGGGCCAAAATGTCCTCCTTTGAAAAACAATCAAAACTGCATCAGGAAATCAAACATGTCGAGAGGCGGCAAACGAGATGGAGCCGGCCGCAAGTTGGGAGCGCCGAACAAGGCCACGCAGGAGCGTCAGAGGCGGGTCGCTGCGACAGGCATTACGCCTCTCGATTACATGCTCAAGGTTATGCGAAACCCCGAGGCGAGTGATGAGAGGCGGGATGAAATGGCGAAAGCAGCGGCGCCGTATGTGCATCCAAAGCTCGCTTCCCTGCAGCACACCGGCCGCGGCGGTGGACCCATCCAGACCGTCGACCTCGCCCGAATGACGGAAGAACAGCTCAATGCACTTGAATCCCTCTTTGGCCCGCTTGCCACCGGCAGCGGAGATGATGAAGGCGATCAGAGCGGAGAGGACGAGGAGAGCCGCTGAAGCTGAACGGCAGAGGATCGCCAAGGATGCGGAGCGCATAAGGGCGCGCTGCCAGACCCTGGCTGGTTTCGCGGCCGAAGCATGGCACGTTCTCGAGCCGAAAGCCCATCTTGTTTGGGGTTGGCCGCTTCAGGCAATGGCGGATCATCTCGAAGCGGTTAGTAGAGGGGAGATCACAAGGCTCCTCACCAACTGCCCGCCAGGACTGATGAAGTCTCTGCTTCACTCAGTATTTTGGCCAGCATGGGAATGGGGACCGGCGGGTCTGGCCCACATGCGTTATCTTACGTCGTCCTATTCCCAGGATAACGTGATGCGCGACAACACCAAAATGCGAAGACTGGTCGAGAGTGAATGGTATCGCTCGCTGTGGCCTGAGGTGCAGCTTGCATCCGACCAGAACGCAAAGGGGAAGTTCGAGAACACCAGGTCCGGAGGTCGTGAGGGCCGGCCGTTCGCGTCGATGACCGGTGGCCGCGGCGATCGCGTCATTATCGATGATCCGCATTCGACGGAGACTGCAGAAAGCGACGTGGAGCGGGCTAACACTGTTCGTATCTTTCGGGAGTCAATCTCGGACCGTCTGAACGACCTTGAGCGGTCAGCGATCGTGGTCATCATGCAGCGTCTACACGAGAACGACGTCGCAGGAACCATCCTGAAGCTCCGATTGCCCTATGTGCACCTCTGCCTGCCGATGGAATACGACCCGAGCCCCTACAAAAGCAGCGGGCGTATGATTGATCCGGGAGAGCCCACCAGGATTGGCTTCGTCGATCCCCGCACCGCGGATGGCGAACTGCTACTGCCGGAGCGCTTCAGCCGGGAGGCGGTTGAGGCACTGAAGGTCGTCAAAGGGTCCTATGGTTATGCCGGCCAGTACCAGCAGCGCCCGACGGCTCGCGAGGGTGGGCTGTTCAAGCGTCATTGGTTCGAGGGCAAGATCGTCCGGCAGGCGCCGCCTGGGACGCGATGGGTGCGCCACTGGGACTTGGCAGCGACAAAGAAAACGACCGCTGCGAAGACGGCTGGTGTGAAGCTCGGTAAGGCACCAGACGGATCTTATGTGGTCGGTCACGTGGTCACCACACAAGACGAAGGCAATGCCGTCCGCCGGCTCATCAAGACAACTGCCGAGACCGACGGCACTGACGTCGTAATCAGCCTGCCACAGGATCCGGGTCAAGCCGGCAAAGTTCAGGTCAAGGACTTCGTTTCGATGCTTGCCGGCTGGGTAGTGAAGGCTGATCCGGAAACCGGCGACAAGGCCACGCGAGCCGAGCCGTTTTCTTCTCAGTGCGAAGCCGGCAACGTCTGCCTCGTGCAGGGTGAATGGAACGATGCTTATCTGGATGAGCTCTGCCTATTCCCGGGCGGCGCCTTCAAGGACCAGGTTGACGCAACGTCAGGAGCCTTCGGCCGCCTCGTCGGCAATCGACAGTCGCAGACAACATCCGCTACGGTTAAGGGGCTTTATTAGGCGCGGCGCTCAGGCGTCTCCCACGATCACGGTGATGGTGCCTCGGCCTTCGCAATCGGAGCAGGTCGTGCCGTCGGCTTCGCCAGAGCCACCGCACTTCGGGCAGATGCCTTCAGCGGATTGCTTGGAACCGGGCTCGGTCTCGTCGCCCGGACGAGGAGCCTGGATGTTGTCACTTCGATTGTTTTCGCCTGTCGTCGCCACCTCCTGTGTACGGGAGGCCAACAAGCCACAGTCCGGGATTGTTCCGGCTTATGCGAGGTTTCGAACCTGATGACGGACGCCATCGAGACGAAGCACCCAGCTTACCTTGAACGCGCCGATGAATGGTCGCTGATGCGCGACACGACGGGCGGAGAGAAGGAAGTCAAAGGCGCTGGGACGGCCTATCTGCCGCAACCTTCGGGCTTCTCTGCCCAAGCCGACGGCGGCCGGGCTCTATACGACGCTTACCAGAAGCGGGCACAATTCCCGGAGATCGTTCATCCGACAATTCACGGCATGGTCGGCGTGATCCACAGGACTGAGGCGCAGATCGAAATGCCGGCTGCGATGCAGCCGCTATGGGAGAAGGCCACGAAGGACGGACTGCCGCTTGAGGCGCTTCACCGTCGTATAACCGCGGAGTTGCTGACTACCGGACGCTATGCCTTGCTGGCTGACGCTGCCACGGAGGGTTCGGATCTGCCCTGGCTTGCGGGATACACGGCCGAAGCACTGATCAACTGGGCCGATGACCGGTCGATGTTCGTCCTCGACGAAAGCGGCCTGAGGCGAGAGGGATTTCGCTGGGAGCGGGAACAGCGCTTTCGTGTGCTGGAAATGAAGGAACGGAGCTACACCGTCCAGACTTACACCGGCGCGGCTATGAACGCCGGTGGCGAGGTGACTCCATCGGGCAGGGGCAATGCGAAGCTAGCCGAAATCCCGTTTGTCGTGATGGGAGCTCGTGACCTATCGCTGGCGCCGGAATTGCCGCCACTGCTCGGCGTCGCCCGGTCGGCGGTCGCGCTCTATCAGCTCTCAGCTGATTATCGCTGGCAGCTGTTCATGACGGGGCAGGAGACGCTTGTCGTCATCAATGGCGATGCGCCTTCCGCCGTTGGCGCCGGCGCAGTCATTTCCATTAAGCAGGGCGATCAGCAGGGAACGCCCGATGTAAAGTACGTGGGTCCGGCGGGCACTGGCATCGCGGCTCACCGTGTTGCCATCCAGGACGAGCGCCAGAACGCAGCCCAGTCTGGGGCACGGTTATTCAACAGCTCAGAGAATAAGACAGCAGAGAGCGGCGATGCGTTGCGGATCCGCTTTGCGGCGGAGACGGCAACCCTTACCTCCATCGCGCTTGCCAGTGCGCAAGGCTTGGAGAAGGCCTTGCGACACGTCGCCGTCATGACCGGGCAAGGTCCGGACACCGTAACCGTCAAGCCGAACCTGTCGTTCGTGGACGCAACGCTAACTCCGGAGCAGGCGGCATCTCTTGTATCGCTGTGGCAGAACGGTGCCATCGCATACGAGACGCTCTACGAGAATCTGCAGCGAGGCGAAATCGCCAGCGCCGAGAGGGACCACGAGGCGGAGATGAAGCTTATCGAGGAGGAGCGGTTCGGAAGTGAGGAAGAGCGCAACGCGGCGCTCGGCCTGCCTCAGAGATAGCGGTAGACGAAGTCCATCACGGCGTCCGCCCATTGCTGGAGGACCGCCGGATCGCTCCAAACAATCCACACGCCTACTGCCAGCGCGACCAGCAACACCACGCCGATTAGCTTTCGGAAAACGAAGAACACGAGCCAGAGCACCACGAGCGCGATCGCGCAGGTGATGATGAGTGAAAAGAGATCATTGGGCATCTCGCCTCCGCTATCGCCAAAATTTTGCATACCTACCGCCGCCTTAAGGCGGCTTTTTCATGTCCGGTAGTAACCGGGCTTCACCAAGGAGAAGGCCAGTGGCCCTTAAAGCAATTATCGACAGCCTCGACAGTGTTGAGGAGCAGTATCGCTCGCTCTACGAGGAGAAGGACGGCAAGTTTATTCTCGTTGTAGAAGGTATCGAAAGCCATCCCGGCGCCGCTGCGCTCAAGGCCGCGCTCGATCGCGTCCGCGGTGAAAAGCGCGCACTCAGTGACAAGCTCACGGCCGCCGAAAGCCGGCTGGAAGGCCTGCCGGAAGACTTCGACTCCGATGCCTACGAAACTCTCCGCACCCAGGCAGAAGGCAAGGAGCCTCCGAAGGTCGAGGAGCGGCTCGCGGCCCAGAAGACGCAGCTGGAGGCCAAATTCGCAAAGGATCGCGAAAAGCTGGAGGCGCGCGCCAACAAGCTGGACACGACCCTCCGCCGTGTGATGGTCGACGACGGCCTGACGAAAGCGCTTCTGGAGGCGGGAATCGACAAGACCTACCTTCCGGCAGCCAAGGCGCTCCTGAAGGAGAAGGGCCAGATCAAGCTCGTTGAAGACGATGAGGCGATCCAAGTCTTTGCCGATGACGGCGTGAACGACCGCACGCCGCTGACCGACTACGTCCGAACTTGGGCAAGCCTGGACGAGGGCAAGCCTTTCGTCGCCAAAGCCACCGGCGGCGACGCCAAAGGCGGTGACGGCAAGCGCTTTACCGATAATCCGTTCGACCCGAAGACTCCCAACCGGACGAAGCAGCAGGAGCTGATCGTCCAGAACGACGCCAAAGCCAGACAGATGGCAGAGGCGGTCGGCGTAAAGCCGTACTGGTAATGCCCGGCGCCAGTGGCGCCAACAATCGCAAGGCCATGCCCAGTGGGGTGGCCGAACCTAAAGCACCCCACACCCTCCAAACGACAGGAGCCTTGCAATGGCAACGACCCGCCTGAGCGACGTCATCTATGGCCCGCTCTTCCTCCCCACGACGATCCAGCGCATTGCGCAGCTTTCGCGTATTCGCAATTCCCCGATCGTTTCCACCGATGGCGAGCTTCAGCGCTTCGCCAATGGTCCTGGCGATCTCGTCCAGATGCCCTTCTGGAATGACCTGACCGGCAACTCGAACGTCTCGACGGACGATCCGGCACAGAATGCCACGCCAAACAAGCTGACGCAGGGCCAGGATATGGCCCGGAAAATCCGCCGAAACAACGGCTGGCAGTCGGCAAACCTCGTCGCCTCCATGCTGGCGGAGGATCCGCTAGACGCGGTGGCTCAGCTCATTGCTGAATACTGGGTGCGGGAAGAACAGCGCATCATGGGTCAGCAGATGAAGGGCGTCTTTGCCTCTTCGGGCATGGCGGGTAATGTGCTGAACGTAGCTTCCGAAGACGGCGCGACCACGCCTGTCAATCTCGACGCAGAGGTGGCAGCGAATGCCTATGCTCTGCTCGGCGAGTATGGCACGACCCTTTCGGCAGTGCTCATGCACTCGCGGGTGTTCTACAATCTCCGCGCTGCCCGCGCGATCGAGAAGTTCAAGGATCCGGCAACGGGCCTCGACTTCGACATGTGGGACGACAAGGTCGTCTACGTGTCCGATCAGTGCCCGCGTGAAGCCGGCACCACCTCGGGCTTCAAGTACACGTCCTACCTCTTCGGCAATGGCGCAATCGGTTATGCCGAAGCCACCGGCGAGGGCGGCCCGAAGAAGCCCGTGGAGTTGGACAGCGCTCCCTCTGCCGGCAACGGCGAGGGCGTGGAGACGGTATGGTACCGCCGCCACTGGGTAATGCACCCCCGCGGCGTTTCTTTCAGCGGTACGCCCGCTTCGGCTTCCGGTGTTACCGACGCCGAACTCGCCACCGGTACCAACTGGACGCGGGTCTACGACCCGAAGCTCGTCCGCATGGTGGCCGTGGTTACGAACGGCTGAGGGTAGGGGTTTCGGCCCCTCTCCATCTCATCCTCAATCTGGAGAAGTATCATGACTGATCATGAAAATGATCCGCTTCTGGCGGAGGCGATCGCTCGCCGCGATGAAAGCCGCGCACAGATCCTCCGGTCACGTGCCAATCGGGCAGGTGGTACAGCCATGGATCGTTTGGCATCCGCTTTCGACAAGATGGCGGAGCAGGCTGAAAAGGCGGCTCGCCGATCCTCGGTCGCCTTGGCTGAAATCGAACCTGCCAAGCCCGATCCGGAAGGCACTGCACAGCTTCTCGCTGATAGCGAAGGCAACTTCGCAGCGAACGCGGAAGTCGCAGCCGTCGGCGGCATAGGCATCAAGGCCAGCAATACCGATGTCTCAACCGGGAAGCCGGCGCAGACGATCGAGCAGGCGGGCGAGGCCATTACCCCCGGTGCGCAGAAGCTTGTTGCTGACCAGATCGTGGGCGGTGAGATCGGGGGTGCTAGTGCATCCGATGCCAGCGGTGACGTGACAATCCCCGACGGCTGGCGCGATCTCACCTGGCAGGAGCGACGCTCCCTCGCGTCAAAGCTCAGCGACAAACCGATCAGCAATGGCGAGGAAGCTAATGCTGCAATCGAGGCAGAGTTGAAGCGTCGGGGCTGAGGCAAAAGCTCCCGTGACGCTGATTTACAAGCGCATGGTGACCGCCCTTGAGGCGGTCACCGGTCACCATGGCCTATGTAAATTTAGAACTCGATCTCAAGTCGATCTTCGCAGAAATCGAACTTGGCAGGTTCAGACTCGCTACCATCGGCAAAGTTTGCCTTGACCCATTGAGTGCAGCTTTCGCTATTTGTGCTTTTGTCCCATACCAGATCTACTGTGGTACCTGGCTTGATGCCGCTGCCAATGTCGAAGTATCCCCAGTCCTTCTTGTCCTGAGAGACAAGTACTTTGGTAACAGCAGATTTTGTGCCGTTGGTGGCTGTGAAAGAGAACTCTTCCGCTTGGACGGCAGTGGTCATCAAACCACTCCAAGCGATACTGCAAGCGGCAGCTGCAAAAAGAAAGCGAATGCGATTGATCTTCATGTTCTGACCTCAGGAGGGTGTGAGTTACGTGCTGATCCTTCTTGCACTGTACTTGATGTAAGTCCACGCGGATTCTTCCGGGATCATTAACGGCGGTTGCGCCTCCCCTTTACACGCCACTGAGGTGGCTAGCGTTCAGACGATCGCATGACCGAGATCGAGGCCATCAACTGCTCCGGCCGGGTAGCTCTCGCTGCTGACGGCCGGGTGGGGCACATAACCAACTTGTTCGATGCCGAAGGCAACGAGACTGACGACGTAGCGACCGCCATCTCCGCTGTCGTTAAGCTGGCGGATGATCAGTGGCTAACGGTCGATCTTCTGGCGTTCCAACCAGCAGAGGTGAACTGATGCCTGACCACTATGGGACGCTGGCAGGGGCGCTCGCCTACCACCAAGCACGAGCGAACACAACTTGGGCTGCGACCGGCGGAGACGAAGATCGGCAGGCGGCCCTGCTCCGGGCTTCCGTCTGGATCGACAACACGTACCGTTCGCGGTTCAGCGGCAAGAAAATTGGCGGTCGCACCCAGTTGCGGGAGTGGCCACGCACTGATGCCGTCGATGCGGCAGGCGACGAGATCGCCGCCGATGAAGTCCCGCCCGAGATCGAAGAAGCTGCATATGAAGCTGCGCTGCGCGAGCTGGCAAAGCCGGATTCACTGGCGCCAGACTTCGATGGCAGACTTCAAATTAAGGCGGAACGCGTGAAGGTAGGATCGATCGAAGAAGAGACGGAATACCAGGCCGCTTCTACAATCACTCCTAAGCCGACCTACGCACTTATCGACGGCATCTTACACAACGTCCTTGTCGCCCCCCCGGGCAACACATCAGTAGCTGCCCTGGTCCGCTACTGACTTGCTGGTTATTGAGGGGCTTCTGTGGCCGTTTCTGATGCCGTGCCTGCCCGGGACCTTGGTAGTTAGACGTCGCCCTTGGGCAAATCACCAGTGGCGTCCTTCATGCCCTTTTCGGCCGTCTTCACAAGTTCCTCACGGTTCTTGTCCGCGTCTTTGCCAGTGCGCGCATCGTCACTCGTCTTGTCTGGCTTCTTCTCTGTCATCGCAATCTCCTGTGGTTTGCTGGTCACAACAGAAGCTAGCTGTCATTGTTCCTCGCGAGGTGCGAATGCCTAACCCGATCTATGCCCGCCTGCAGGCCACCGCGAACCGGCTGATTGAGAAATACGGCCAACCGGGCACCGTCACGCGCATCACGCCTCCCGACCCCGTCGAGGGTGGCGACGGCACGAAAACCGCGCACCCGGCCAAGCTCGTGCCGATGACCTATGACCAGCGGTACATCGATGGCACGAACATCACGACGGCGGACCGGCAGGTCTACATCTCGTCCGTCGGCCTCGCGATCGTGCCGGCCCCTGGGGATATCGTCTCCGCCGGCGACGTGACCTACCACGTCATCGCCGGGGACCCGAACAACTACGACGGCATCACGAATGTCGTCTTCATCGTCCAAGGGCGTCTGACGTGACCTACGAGGAACTGCTCGCTCAGTATGAGCCGAAAGTCGCAGCCGCGTTCAGGGAAGCAATTGAAGCCATCCGGTCGTCCGTCGTGCTTAATACGATCGTGGAGCGGCTCGAGCGCGGTGATATTGCGGGCGCGGTGGCTGCTGTGCAGTTCGAGCCAGAAGCCTTCGCAGCCTTGGAGATGTCACTCCGCGAAGCGTTCAACGCGGGCGGTATCAATATGGTCCAGAGCCTGCCGTCGCTGGTGGCGCCGGACGGGACGAGGGTGCTGTTTCAGTTCGGCGTTCGCAACCTGGAAGCAGAGTGGCTGATCAGAGAGCAGTCTTCGACACTGGTGACGAACATCACCCAAGACCAGAGGCTGGCGTTGAGGACTGCTTTCGAGGCAGGCCTGTCGCAGGGAAGGAACCCGACCTCCACGGCGCTCGACGTGATCGGCCGGGTCAACCGGGTCACAGGCCGGCGCGAGGGGGGCACAATTGGGCTAACGTCACGCCAGGTGGAATTCATCGGCCGCGCCCGCGAGAACCTTCTGTCGGGCGATGTCGACGGAATGCGCTCCTATCTCGACCTAAAGACGCGGGACAGGCGCTTTGACCGGACCGTCGCCAAGGCGATCCGTGAGGGCAGGGCGGTTGATGCCGCCATGGTCGGCAAGATCATCGGCCGACTGTCGGACAAGAACCTGCAGCTGCGGGGCGAGATGATCGGACTTGAGGAAACCAGGACGGCACTGTTTTCGGTGCGCGATAATGCCGTCCGCCAGCAGATCGATGCCGGGAAGATAACAGCGGCGGAAGTCACCAAGAAGTGGAAGCATTCCGGATCCGAGCATCCTCGGCTTCAACACCTGAAGCTCGCCGCGCAATCCCGTGAGGCGGGCGTCCCGATCGACATGCCGTTCATCGCGCCGGACGGTACGGCGCTGATGTACCCGCACGATCCGAAGGCGCCGGCCCGTCATCGCATTGGATGCAAATGCCGAATGGAATATGACATCGACTACATCGCGGCCGGGCTTCGCCGCTACAGGGCGAGGGCCGCCTGATGGCAACGCTCTCGTTCTCTGCGGCCGTGGCAGGCTGGGCGGACAAAGTGCCGGAGGCCGTCGAAGCGGTCAGGAACCAAAGCGCCGCCGACGTCGTGAAGGAAATGCAGACGCTGGACAGCGAAGGCGGCCGACTGCCTTTCGATACCGGCTTCCTGTGGGCTTCGCTCATGGCATCCACGGCGACAATGCCACGAATCAACCCGGGCGCGCAGCCGGTCGATGGCCGAACCTACAGCTTCGACTTCGGCACGATCGAGGCAATCATCGCGGGATCATCCTTAGAGGATGACCTCTATTTTGGATACACGGCTGCCTACGCGGGGCATCAGGAGTATGGCGCGAATGGACGCGCGCCGGCTGGCTTCGTCCGTGGAGCGGTCCAGAACTGGAGCGTCCACGTCAACCGGAATGCGGAGAAGGTGGGGAAGGCATTTGGTCTTCTGTAGACCCTTCCATCTTCATCATCATGGTCATCTGGAAGGTAAACAGGGACAGGCGGGCCGCCTTCAGGGTGTTGTTGCCGTACTCGGTCGCGCCTTCCTCGTTGGCCAGCATCAGCCACGCGTTATGCAACGCTTCATGAACATCGCGGTCCGATAGGGGCGGCTTTTCTGACATAGGGTATCGGTACATGGCGACGGGTACAGACGCAATAATCTTTGCTGCGCTGCTCACGCGGCTGGAGGGCTTACCTGCGGCTCTGCCGATCTCAACGCCAGGAATCACTTTCCCGCCGACGGGGCAGACCAAGCCGGCCAAGTACCTGAAGTTCGACTTTATGCCGAACCGAACCCGTCAGGTGACGATGGGCGACGACCCGCAGGAGAAGGTCGGCTTGGCACAGGTGAGCGTCATGTGGCCGCTGGGCTCCGCCATCATCGATGCCCAGGAAGTCGCAGACCAGGTCATCAGCCGCTTCAAGAACCAGACGATATTCGCCTCTGGCGTGAAAATCACGATCAGCAGCGAGCCCTGGGCATCCCGCCCGATCAAGGACGAGGACCGGATGAACATCCCGGTCTCCATCCCCTACATCGCCTTCGAACCGGAGACCTGAAATGGCAAACAAGGCAACTAAGAAGGGCACGAAGGTGTTCGTTTGCGCCACCGCCCAAAATGATGACCTCATCGCAAGCACATTCGCTGCGCTCACTTGGGTTCAAGTCGGGAAGGTGGGTAACGTCGGTGACTTCGGCGCGAACTCCACCATGAACAGCTACAACACGCTGGACGAGGCGGTCACGCAGAAGCAAAAGGGCACGGCCAACGCCGGCGACCCTGTTATCGAGGTCGCATCTGTCTTTGACGACGCCGGCCAGGTGATCCTTCGCACGTTCGGTGACCCGCTCAATCAGAACAACATGGCGATCAAGATCGAGCGGAATGACAAGCCCGATGCCGATCATACCAACACGATCATCTACAGCCGCGGTGTCGTCTCCGGGCCGCTGTATCCCGGCGGCGGGTCCGATGACTTCGAGCTCGAGCGCTTCACCCTTGGCCTGAACCAGCTGCCGATCGTCGTCGGTCCGGCCGAAATCCCCTGAGAGGACTGAACATGGACATTTCGAAACTCGTCAATTCCGAGGATCTCCATGAGCTTAAGCTCACCGGGCCGGATACCGACGAACTGATCGGCATCCGCTTCATGATCCGATCGTCCGAAAGCGACGCGGTCAAGCGGGTCGTGCGGGAGCATTCAGACAAGTTCCTTGCCAGCCGGAAGAAGAAGCTGACGTCGTCCAAAGTCGAGGCCGAATATCTCGATCGCGCGGCAGCCGCTATTGCCTCCTGGGATTGGGGCGACCACGATTGGAAGGGCTCAAAGCCGGTCCTCTCGTTCGAGATGGCCCGCGAGGTCGTCTCTGAAGCGGGCTGGATCTATGACCAGGTAGCGGCAGCATCCGAGGATCGGGCAAATTTTACGAAGAGCTTGGGGAAAGGCTCTGCGAAGCCGTAGCAGTCGTCGCCCGGTATGACTGCGTCAGGGACAAGGACGGCGAAACGCGTCGGGAGAGAAACGATGCGTTCGAGGTCGAAAGCCCGGAGCCTGACATTCCCGATGAAGGCGCCATGCTGTGGGAGTGGTTCTGGGATATACGGGCAGGGCAGGCGAGCGGCTTCAACGGCGCCAACCCTGCCTCATCCTCCGAAATACTGGCTTGGCTGCAACTTACCGGAAACGTCCTCCGGCGGGAGGATGTGGCGATCCTGCGGTCTATGGATAGCCGTTATGTCTCCGAGATCGACCGGGAGGCTGAGGCGATCAGGGAGCGGGAAACAGAAAAATAGGCAACAGAGGCTCCCGAAAGGGGGCCTCTTTTATTAAGGAGATGGAAATGAACAGACGATCTTTTCTCGCGGCTCTTCTGGCCGCACCTATTGCACCGGTAATCGCAAGTAAGGCTATGGCCGCGGCGCCGGTCACTTCTCCATTGGCGGTCGATAACGGGCAGTTGTCGTTGTCCGTTGCCAATATAGGCATGCTTGACGCGGATCGGCTGTACGACCCGCGCAAAGAGAGCGTCGAAGACTTTGAAAAGCGGCGTGACGACTGGATTTACAAGGTCACTCCCGAAGGGAAGTTTCTCGTCAACGCTGACTATTTTGTAGTATCGAGCGAAACGAGGAACCTGCTCGCGCCACGGTAAACAGCTTAGGAACCATGTCTTTCGCGTGTTCCAGCGTCTTATCACGATCAATAGCTTCGGATGTCGCGATGGAGCTCTCGATAGAGCCCAGCGCTTCCTTTTCAACTTCGGCCAGTACGTCCGCGTGGCCCAATTCGATCAGCTTCTGTATAGCGGCTAACGCCACGTTATTGCCGACAAGGCCAGACGCTACAACTTCTTCTTTGGTTGCCATGTGCATTCCTTCTATTGGCTTGGCAGCGAGAAGAGAGCACGGCAGCAACCGGGAGTCGAGCTAGCGAGTCTGTGAGTTGATGTGGATAACTTGGCCCGCTTCGGCGGGCCTTTTCATTTCAGGCGGTCGAGCAGCATTTCGCATAGCTGCTTGGTGACTTTCCCATCAGCGTTTGGTTTCGCGTTTTCAACAGACTTGAACCTTTCCATCGCCTGGTCCGCTTCGCGGTCGCTGTAGCCGGAGGCGACTAGTTGTGCTCGCGCCTTTGGAATTGCTGCTTCATAGGGCAGTGCTGACAGCTCATAGCCTTGGCAGTTGTACGCGGTGACGATCATGAAGCCAGCTCGTTGCAGTGCTTCAGTCTTTTGGTCTGCAACAGCGGCTCCGGCAGTCAGCATCAATATCAGAATAGCTCGCATCGAATCCTCCTTCGTGGGGATGCGACGATAACGCTCGTTCATCGAAAAGGACAACCAATGGCAGATGTTGCTCAGCTTGGCGTACAGGTCACCACTCAGGGCGCCGATCGCGCCACGGGCGAACTGACGAAGCTCGCCGGCGCTGCTGCACGAGCCGAAGCATCTACGGAAGGGCTTGCGGGCGCTAACCGGGGGGCGACCGGCGCGGCTTCCTCGGCTGCTCAAGCCTACGCCCAGCAAGGGGCCGCAGCTGCCAATGCTTCAAAGCAGATCGAACTGATGAACAAGGCGGCGAACCAGAACCGCGGCGCCGGTGGCCGGGCGAACGTTGGCAACATCGCCGCCCAGTTCCAAGACATTGCGGTTACAGCTGCTATGTCGATGAACCCGCTTCAGATCGCCCTCCAGCAGGGCACCCAACTCGTCGGGGTGCTCAGTGCGATGGAGCGGCCGGTAGCCGGGCTTGCGCAGGCGTTCCTGGCGCTTCTGTCGCCTCTTTCCCTCGTAACCATCGGGCTCGTCGCCGCCGCAGCGGCTGGGCTTCAGCTCGTCAACTGGTCCAAGCTGGCTAGCAGCGCGTTACGCGCCTTGGCTGACGTCCTCGACGAGATCGCCCCTTATGCCGTCGCAGCGGCGGCAGCCATCGCCTTGATCTACGCGCCCACCATCATCGGAGGTGTTATTTCCCTCATCGCGTGGCTTGGCCGGCTGGTCGTGCAATTGGGCGGCGTGGCGGCTGCTTTCCTGCTCGCGAACCCGGCCGTTCTCTTCATCGCAGGTATCGGAGCGGCCGTTGCTGCGGTGGTCATCTTTAGGGATGAACTGGCGAGGATACTCGGCTTCGACGTTGTCACCGTCGCGAAACGAGGCGCGAACCTGGTGATCGGCTCATTCGTCGCCGCCTTTGAAGACATCAAGTTTGTGTGGAGTAACCTGGGGAATATTATCGGGAAGGCGATTGAGGGGGCAGTTAACGCCGTTATCAAAGGCGTTAACGAGATGATCAAGCAAACTGCCGCCGGCGTTGATAGCCTCATCAAAACCTTGAATAAGGTGCTTCCCGCGGGCGCTCAAATATCGCCGCTCGGCGACACGGGAGACGCCATAAAGCCGTGGGACGCTGGGTTTGGCAATATGGATGGCGCGATTGGAGCGAGAAACAAAGCCGTCGAAGCAGCTTTGAACCGCGACTATATCGGCGAGATTGGCGACGGAATATCGACGGCAGCTGGCAAGGGTGCCGCTGCGCTTAAGGACCTCGCCAAATGGATGGATACGGTAGACAAGAAAAAGAAGAAGGGTCCGAAGTCCGAAGCCGAGAAATATGAAGATGTCATAGATGGGGCCAAACGTCGGATCGCTTCGCTCCAGGCTGAGCGCGATGCGCTGGGCCTGACCGAGCAGGCCGCGCTGAAGCTTCGGTATGAACAGGATCTGCTGAACCAAGCTCAGGCGCGGGGGATCACGCTGACCGGCTCCCAGAGGTTGGAGATTTCCAATCTTGCCGATCAAATGGCCTCCCTTGAATACGGTACCGAGAAGATCCGTGAGCAGATGGAGTTCGCGAAGGACACCACGCGCGGGTTCATCGACGACTTCCGCGCCGGCCTCCGTGACGGCGAAAGCATGTGGAAGTCCTTCGGAGATGCCGCGCTCGGTGTGCTGGACCGGATAACTGATAAGCTGTTGGATGACGTATTGAACGCCTTGTTCCAAGTGAACAGCGCAGGCTCTGGCGGAGGCGGTGGGGGCATCTTCGGTTTCCTTGGTAGCCTGTTCGGTGGCGGTGGGGCAGGGGCGTTCCCTTCCAAGCACGGTATCGGCCTTTACGCCGCTGGAACACCTGCTGCTCGTCCAGGTATGGCCTGGGTCGGTGAAAAGGGTCCGGAACTGGTGCGGTTCAAGGGCGGTGAGGAGGTCATCCCGAACCATCGGATAACGAGGGCTGCCAATCAGAACGGCGCTGCGGGGCAGGGTAGCAGCAGTGTTGTATCTGCTCCGGTCTCCATCTCCATCGACGCCACCGGCGCTGATCCTGAGGGGCTTGCCAGGGTCCAGCGAGAGCTTGCCGCTCTCAAGGCCGACCTGCCCACCCGCGTTGTTCAGACGGTGAAGGATGCGCAGAAGAGGCGCGTGATCTGATGGCAATCACGTACCCTCGTGAAATCCCGGATGTTGGCTATGTCCGGGCCGACATGATTTTGCGCGACCCGGTGAAAGCGTCTCCTTCTGGAGCGCGCCTCATCAACTACACGCAGATGAACGACCCGGCATGGGACGTGGCCCTCACGACCAAGCCACTCCGATACGATCAATATGCCGAGTTCGAGGCATGGTGGCTTTCTCTCCGGGAGGGGTTGCAACGCGTTCTCTTCCGGCTCCCGTTCGCACGGTATCCGAAGAACCATATCAACAACCACGCCCCCGCGGATGATGCCGGCAATCTCGTGTCGGTCACTGGCGGCAACGTGCTCTCGGTGTCCGGCGTGGATGCGGGGCTGTCGCTTGCTATCGGCGATCGGATTGGGCTTGAGCGCCTCACGCGCTACCACATCGGCCGCGTAACCGAAGTGGCAGGCGCAGGCACGACCCGGACGATCACAATCGAGCCGCCGCCTTTTGCGACGGTTTCCCAAGCCGGCACTGTTGTTCGATTTGCCAACCCGGCTCTGGTCATGCGCCCGGTTCCGGGGAGCTTTGAGGCTCCGAGGGACGGTCTGTTCTACAACGTCTCTTTCCGTCTGGTGGAAGCACAATGACGCTCTCGACTGAAACTAAAGACCTGTACGATCAGGGGCGGATATCCACCAGGCAGATGCTGAGGTTTCAGTTCGCCTCCGGCATCTACGGTTTCATCAGCCGCGCCGAGCCGTTCAACTATTCAGGTGTCGACTACAAGCCGTTCGGCCTGATCGAAGTGTCGGACATTGGTGGCGGCACGGGCACGAGCGCTGACGGCGGCTTCACACTGACGCTTGCTGAGAGCCCGGATGATGGGCTGACGCCGGACGTCCTGACGCAGATCGAGAGCGAGGACTATCGCGACCGGCCGGTGACCGTGATGGATGCCCACTTCCATCCCGACACAGGCGCTCTCCTCCAGGTGGAGGTCGTCGCGCGCGGTTACCTTGATGTCGTTGAGCACCAGGTCGATCCGGAGCGGGGTTACATCCTCGTCGCCCGGTGCGAAGGGCGACAACTCGACTATTCCCGCAAGAATGGCCGGTACCGCACCATGACCGACCAGGCCCGGCGGGCGCCTGACGACAAGTTCTTCCAGCATGCGGCCAAGCGCGGCCGTGTCGATATCTTCTGGGGCCGAGTGGCCGCGAGAACCTGAGGTAAGCCATGACCCATGACAAAGAGACTGCAGCGAAACTTGATCAGCTTAACAAGATCGCCGACCCAATCGGCCACCGGTTCGAGATCGTGGACCGCAAGGTCCGCCACGTCATTGACGTAACGCGGCACCTAGAGCGCTATTGGCCTTCGCCGTCGCCGTCAGGCCCATCAAAATAAGGCGCGCATGCTCCAGCGTCTTTTCCCGGTCTAGCCCCGTTCCTTCAGTTACCGAGGCGTCCAGCGTCTCAAGTGCGCTGGCCTTCAACGTATCGATCAAGTCGCCGTGTCCTAGTCTGATCAGCATTTCGATTGATACGAACGCCAAAGCCTGCGCCGCAAGCGCCGCGCCTACTGCTTCTTCACGTGTCGCCATAGCCGGTCTCCTTGTGGTTTGCGGCAATCCATCACGTTTATCGACGGAAGTACACCTATGACGAGAGTTTCGGATTGGGAAAAGCGCCTCAACGCGGTTGTGGCGAAGCATCTGGCGTTGCCCGGTCAATGGGGCGTGTCCGACTGCTGGATGATGACCATGGACGCGATCGAGGCCGTCACGGGCAACCGTATCCTGCCGCACCTCCAGAAGTACCGGAGCGAGGCGGAAGGCTACAAGGTGTTCCGCAAGGCCGGCTTCAAGGAAACGGTGGAGGAGGCTCTTGCAGCCGAGCTAGGCGAGCCGATCCCTGCGATGATGGCCCAGCGCGGCGACGTCGGCGTGATCGAGCGGGACGGCGCGATCTCCTGCGGCGTGTTCGTCTCGACCGGCTTTGCGGTGAAGACGATCTACGGCCACGTGGACAGGATCGGCCGCAAGCGCGTCGAGGTCACAACCGGATCGGATCTCGAAATCATGTCCGTGCTGTCCGTCAAGCGCGCTTACAAGGTCCGATAAATGCCGTTCATCTCAGCAATCGTCGGCGCGATCGGTGGAGCGCTTGGACTCGGCACGATCGGACTTGCCATCGCCAAGGCGGTGATCGGGATCGGCATCAGTTTGGTTGTTGCCAAGATCCAGGCCGACCGCGCGAAGAAGTCGCAGAAGCAGGCATCCGGCACGCAGTTCGAGCGCGAGTATGGCGAGAACATCAGCCGCAAGGTCGCCTGCGGCCTCGTCGGGATCGCCGGTCATGATTGCTACGTGAACACCTATGGCGCGTCGAACATGTACCTGGAGCAGGTGTTCGTCTTCTCCGACTTTCCCTGTGACGGCCTTTCGAAGATCTGGGCCGGCGGCCAACAGCTGCAGCTCTCGACGACCAATGGCAAGAACTACTCTGTTGTCACCGGAGACTACGCCGGCCGCATGAGCTTCGCCTTTTACGACGGCACCCAGACAGCGGCCGATCCTGGGCTGATCGCCAACTCCAACCCGTTCGGACGCTGGACAGCTGCCCATGTTGGTTCCGGCCAATGCTACCTGATCGCCCGCCTGACGTATGACCAGGAGAAGCTTTCGCAGTTCCCTGACTTCTTCTTCGAGATCCGCGGCGCCCGCCTGTATGATTTCCGCAAGGACGACACTGTCGGCGGGTCCGGCGCGCATCGCTGGGGCGATTACTCGACCTATCAGTTCTCGGAAAACCCGGTCGTGTTTGACTACAATTACCGGCGCGGCTTTTCGTGGAACGATGACCTGTTCCTCGGCATGGACATGGACGCGATCGACCTGCCGATCGACCGCTATGCCGTGGCCGCGAACATCTGCGACGAGAACGCCGGCGGCGAGCCTCGTTACCGTTGCTCGGTCCTGCTCGACGCGGACGTCGACCACGGCGACAATATCGAATCCATCATGGTGTCCTGCGGCGGGATTGTCGTCGACAGCGTCGAGGGCTCCTGGCCGATCATCGGAACTGAGCAGCCGATCGTCGAGACATTCACCGATGACGATCTGATCGTGACGGAGCCGGTGCGGTTCCAGAAGCGCCGCTCGATGGCAGACCTGACCAACTCCGTCTCCGGCACCTATCCGGAGCCGGCAAACATGTGGTCGCCGGCCGGCTATGACACGCAGAGCAATCCGACACAGGTGGCGCTCGATCGCCGCACGCGCGACGTCCAGCTCAACTTCCCGACAGTGCGCTCGAAGCGCCAGGCGAACCAGCTTGCCTCGATCTACTACAATGAGAACCGATACGAGGTGACCGCGGACATCGTCTTGCGCCCTCGCTTCCAGACGATCCGCGTCGGCGACTGGGTACAGTGGAATTCCGCACGCTACGGCTCAATCGTGTTCGTCGTCCAGAGCCGCTCGATCCGGGCGTTGTCCAGTGACGGCCCGCGCAATGTCGTCCTGTCCCTGCAGGAGCGGTCCGGCGAGATCTACGCCTCGGTCGGCCTCATTCCGCCGAACGTGCCGATCCCGAACGGTGAGCCGGTCTATCTCAACGCCCTTCAGGATTGGGCGGTTATAGCGGTAATAGCCACCGGCGCCGATGGTCGTACCTATCCGGCCTTCCGGATGACCTGGGCTCCGATTGAGGATGTGACGGTCACCGGGCTGGTGTTCGAATGGTGGATCAAGACCGAGGCGACGAACAAGTTCTCCCGTCAGGTCGATCGTCAGGCAACGGTGACGTTCCTTCAAGAAGGCATTGTGAACCTGACGGAATACGAGTTCCGTCACAGGCTGATCGCCGACCGCGCAACCAACTGGACCGTTCCGATCACGGTAACCTCCGCAGATGCCGGCAATGCGGATGTCGAGGTCGGGCTCGGCAATCTGCGCGACGATGTGATGGCGGTGTTCTCGGAACTGTACGCCAGCCTCAATCGCAACGAGACGCTGCTCGCTCGCCTGCAACAGAACCTTCAGATCAACGGCGGCGTTTCCCAAACCATTGGCCGCAAGCTCCAGCAGCTCGGCGCGAGCTTCACCGAAGAAGTCGCGATCATCACCTCCGACATCGCGAACGTCGTGGCCGTGACAGAGGAGCTGATCGCCGAGTTCGGGAATAACCTGGCGAACGGCAAGGTGGCATTCCAGGCCGTCGCGGCTCCCGAAGGCGTAACCGTCCGTTATGCCATCCTGCTCAAGGCTGAGATCGAGGATGAGTTCAAGGAGAGCGGCTTCTTCATCGAGCTCTATACCGACGAGGGCGTGATCAAGTCCCGGACCGCCTTCAATGTCGACCAGTTCGTCGTCACGGACGGCGGAGAGGCCAGCTACCCGATGGTGTTTGAGGACGGGGAGCTCAAGCTCAACATCGCCAACATCGGCCTGGTGAACGCCGGGGAGCTAAACTTCAACGACGGGCGCGTCATAATCAACGAAAACGGTATCACGGTATCCTCATGACAAAGACCTTCATTGGGATCGACAGCGTTGGCGAGCCCTGCGTGAAGATCACCAAAGGCGATATTGATCCCTTCTCTGAGCCAGACGCCAACAGAAGCTCCTTCCTCGTCAATTCGAAATTCACCAATGACGTAAAGATAGCCGGCATCGATAGCACGCCGTTTTCCCCGAACTCGACGACCTATTGGCCAGCGGGGACCAGCAACACAAACTACCACAAGAAGAAGATGCCGGGATCTGTCGCCGGCTTCAGCTACATCATGATCCGCAACGCCTATTTCGGTGACGCACTGCCCTACGACCTCCCGGTCTACGACCTGAAATACCAGCGCGTCTCCGATGACCGATACGTTGAGAACTTCAGGGTCTTTACCCAGGGCGCTGAGGACCCCGGTGGGCGAGAGCCTGGCTATCGCACCATGATCGGCTGGATGAACAACGGCTGGTGGCTCAATGACACCCAGACCTTTTACGGCAGCCCGCCGTTGGGCAAGGGCATTCGTTACTACACAAACACCTTCGGCGCGCTCGATGGCGGGTCCTATGAGATCAAACTGGTGGTCTGGAGGCTCCCTGCGACGAACGTGCCCCTGCTCGACAGCGACCCCATGCCCTCAGTCCCCGGGTTGCGTGCCGTAGAGATCACCGACGAGTTCTGTCGGGTCGCAAAGCCGGGATACGACACAAGGACGGCAACCCCGACCCAGCTGGCCTTCGACTCGTCTGGACGCCCGCTCTCGGTGATCAAAGCAGGCGACATTGCCTTGCCGTCCGGTCTTACCGAGATAGAGGTCGGCTATCCGGTCGATAGCACCACGATCTGCGACATGCTGCAGTATGAGAATGGTGTCATCTCCTACCCGGTCAGCGGCTACTTCACCGACACCAGGTGCGAATACTGGTTCTCTGGGACGAAGCTTTATATCAACAATCTGTCGGGGCCATGCCGCGTTCGATACCTGGTCCTGTCGAACGATCAGTTGCCGCCGACTTCCGGCAACAACAAGGTGTTCCACCAGTTCCATGACGGGGTGCAGGACGTCGTCCAGTTCCTCCGTCCCGGCGCTGCCGACCCGCCGAACTTCGCTGACATCGTCCTCGATAGCCGCTGGCCGGCAATCCAGATTCTGGCCGAAGGCTACCAGCCGATCGCCGCGCAGTCGCAGCGCACGCCGCCGGCGGTGAACACGGGTCAGAGCTTCACGGTCGGTTTCAACGGAGCCGGGTTCTTTCCGTTCGTCAAATACATGACGGTAATGTCGGACGCCGATGCTGGGGTAGGGGTGAAGGCTCCGTCCGCCCGACTCGTCGAAAGCTACGACAACTCGACACGCTACAACGCCGGGAACAGCAGCTTCTGCATTCTCGGCAGTAACCAAGCGACCTTCTGGACCTACGAGGGCAACCCGTACCAGGAGCGGTACACCAACAACGCCTGGGCGTTTGACTACTCAACTTCGCGCATCGTCGGCATTCGCTACTACATCCTCGGCATCCCGACCTCATAGGGCATCCATCGTATGGCTGATTACTACATCACCGGGTCGGTTCAGCTGACCAACGGCAGCAAGGCCGTGACCGGCATCGATACCGCCTGGGCGATTGCACAGGTGGCCGGCGGCACGATCTTCGTTCAGGCGGAAGGTAACCCGCTGCCCTTGGCGTCGATCGAAAGCGACACCGCGGCGACGGCGGCTCTGGAATGGACCGGCGCGACCGGCACCTACGCCTATGCGCTGCTTCGCGCTACCGCATTCAGCGAGCAGCTCGAAACCAACAGCAATATCCTGTCGCGGCTTCTGGTGGCGATGGAGGCGGGAACGCTCTACCGCTATGACGTGGCGGGCGAGACAGCCGACCTCGCGACTTATAATGAGCGGCCGGCAGGCTTTGCCTTCCTGGCGATCGACGTCAATCCAGCAGATCTCTACATCAAGGCCTCTGCGACTTCTGGCGATTGGGCGGGGCCGTTCAGCTACGGCACTGGTCCGGCCGGGCCGGCACCTGAGATCGGCTTCGAGCCGGTCATTACCGGTGCTCCCAGCTCGAATGCCGGGATGGTGGTGACGGGTAGCGGTGAACCGGGCGATCCCTACGAGATCACCTTCACGATCCCGGCCGGCGAAATCGGCGTGAACTTCCGTGGCGCCTATTCCGGTGCCACGGCCTACGCCGTGCGTGACATGGTGTTGAACAACGGCTCCTCTTGGATCGCCCTGCAAGCGACCACCGGGAATGCTCCCCCTGTTCTCCCGGCGACTGCCAACGCCTATTGGCAGCTCGCAGCAGCAAAGGGCATGGACGGCACGGGCACGGGTGACGTCATAGGGCCGGGTGGCGCTACGGTCGGCCGCGTCGCCGCCTTCAGCAGCAATACCGGCAAGGCGATCGACGATGGAGGCAAGCTGGTCGCCGATCTTGTAACCGGGCCGGCAGCATCGGAGGACGGGGCGCTTGTTGGTTTTGACGGCGAGACCGGCAAAGTCCTCAAGGCGTTGACGAATGAGGAGGCGAAGGATTGGCTTGCAACAACGGCAGCCGACGTGTCGTTCGATAATGCGGTTGCCGGGCTTCCGGATGCGCCAGCAACGCTCCAGACGGCGATCGAGGTTTTGGCTGCGAACGCAGGCGGCAAGAATGACGCCGCGTTTGCCTTGGCTCTTGCTGACCTGACAGGCAGCATACAGGGGATGAACGGGGGATTTGCGGACTCTTATCGCAACACGGCCGGCATCAATCTTCCGAACGGCGGGCGTGACCCGTTCACCGTTTCTCTTCTCCATTTCGATGGACCTGTAGCTGGCAAGAAGACCGTCCGAGACAGTGCCTATGAAGACTATGCCTCCGGATCGCCGCGTCACTACTGGACGCCTCAAGGATCGTTTCAGATCAGCGATGCGCAGTCTCGATTTGGCGGGTTCTCGGCCCTGTTTGACCAAACCGCGAACTGCCGGCTTCTCGGCGATGGCTCCAGTGATTTCGCGTTCGGTACAGGCGACTTTGAAGTAGACTTTTGGATATATCGCCTTGCCTCAGGCGTTCAGCACACCTTGCTTGACTTCAGGACCGCAGCAACTTCCGTTGCGCCATATCTGTACATCACGAATGCCAACGTTCTTGCTTACTATGTTTCGGCTGCAAACCGTATTGTTGGAACAACAGTCATCGCCTTGAACGCGTGGCATCATATAAAGCTCTTGAGACAAGCTGGATCAACCAAACTGTTTCTGAACGGCGTTCAGGAAGGTGCAACATATGCGGATGCCAATAGCTATATCGTCCATGCGGTTGGCCCTTTTATAGGCGCCGCGCTGGACGGCACCCTCCCGTTCAACGGGCATATGGATGAGCTCCGTGTCTCGAAGGGTATCGCGAGAAATTTCGATAATTTCACGCCACCTGTAGCGGCTTACGGTGATGGGTCGTCCCAGACAAAATTGGCTCTCTATGATGCTGTTGGTTTCCAATGGTATCCCCGCGAGCTGAAGACGACGATTACCACCCTTCGCGGAACCCGCATCAACAGTGCGGCTATAGCGACCGTTTACACCTTCAGGGGGGTTCTTTCTGCGAGCATGCTTCGACAGACGGCTGATTACCTTCGCATATGTTTGGGAGGATCGCTAAGCGGTGCTCAAAAGCAGATAGCGAATGTATTCATCGGCCACAAAGCTGCGGCCGGCAATGCGTGGGATATGGACCCCGCTACGATTACGCGCGTCACCTTTGGCGGGAATAATGGCTTCACTCCCATTGCTTTGACTGATCATTGGTCTGATTGGGTGCCTTTCGTGCCCGATATTTCTAGGGATTTGATCATATCGTTCGATTGCCCTGCTACGTCAGGCATCCTCGACCAGGCTCAGTTTGGAGCGGGGATGATCGCCGGTTATTCGAAGGCAACGGCTCAAGAAGCTGACGTCGCCGCACCGGCGACCTACACCGCACTTGCCGCCGGTAACTTCATCGCCTTCAGGGGGATTGAAGGGAAAACGGCTGCCAAGGTCTATGACGATATGGTTCTGGAATCGGTAGCCGTAGCTTCGACGAGCTCTCCGGCAAAGGGTCGCGTGTTGATCGAAACTGGTGTTGGCAGTGACACGCTGATCCCGAACACCGATTTCGTGGGCGAAATCTCCAGAGACAACGGCGCTACCTGGGCAACCGCAGCGATGGCGCTCATCTCGGATGTCGGGGGTAAGAAACTCTATCAGGGTGACGCCAGCCTCGCTTCTCAACCGAGCGGCATGAACATGAAATACCGTTTCCGCAACCTGACCGGCAAGAAGACCATTGTCTCTGCGGGTGGAGCGCAGTGGGGTAACTTCTGATGTTGACTTCCTGGGGGACCGCAATCCTACCTGGCATTGCTCCGACGCTTGATCACTACAAGCTCGCGTTCGATCATCATCTCGACGCTGTCGCGGCTCAGCGGCAATACGACAACCGCATGACCATCGTCAGCTACGTCGGCAGCACAAATCCCCAATGGGCAGCGGAGGCGGAAGCCTACATTGCCTGGCGGGATGCCGCTTTGATCCACATGTTCCAGCAGCTCGCGGCGGTCGAGGCCGGCGAGATCGCACCTCCGACCATTGAAGAGTTCATCGGCGGCATCACGGCTATCGTTTGGCCGAACTGATTTAAGGCAAGCCGTGCAAGGGCCTGCATCGGTCCGCCGTAATGCAGGCCCTCAACCCGATGCAGAACAACAGGTTCAGAAAAAAGAGAGGGCTCGCCCGTTTTTCCCGTTCGAGCCCTCAACAGTCTCTTGGCGGCGGGAACATTGCAGACAACCTGAGATAAGTCATCCCCCCAATTCTAGTTAGACCTTTTTGCGCGGCTTCTCGGCGCTAGCGGCCTTCTAAACTCCACCACAAAGGAAATTCCTATGAGCGTCATCACTGCCGCGCAGATCCGCGCGGCTGCAAAATCGCGTGTCAACGAAGGCAATATGAACTCGGTCCTCGTCGCTCTCGACAAGTTCGGGCTGGGGCTGGGACTGAACCGGCCGCACCGGGTCGCGCATTACCTCGCGCAACTGATGCACGAGAGCGGCGCTTTCCGCTTCGATCAGGAAATCTGGGGACCGACGGCTGCACAGGCCCGATATGATACCCGCACCGATCTCGGCAACACGCCGGCAGCCGATGGTGACGGCTACCTCTACCGCGGCCGCGCCGGCATTCAGATCACCGGCAAGTCGAACTATGCGGCCTTCCGCGACTGGTGCCGGGAGAAGGGCTTCAACCCGCCGGACTTCGTGGCGCAGCCAGATCTGGTTAACACCGATCCGTGGGAAGGCCTGGTACCGCTCTGGTATTGGTCGACCCGGAACCTGAACGCCTATGCCGACCGGAACGACATCGAGACCATCACCAAGAAGATCAACGGCGGGAAGAACGGCCTGGTCGACCGCATCGACTACTACGGCCGGATCTCGCTCGTTCTGCTTGGCTACCAGCCGACCGAGGCCGACCTCCGGCGCTATCAGTCTGAGCGCGGCCTCAACGTCGACGGCGACGTAGGGCCGAAGACTCGAGCGGCTTTGCACAAGGATCTTCTCGCTATTTCGGGGGCGTCGGTACAGATGGCGGCCTTTTCCGCGTCGCCGGTGACTGAAGAGAAGCCAGTGGTGCCGGTCGCCGTCGAGACGCAAGTAAAGCGCAAGTTCAACATCTTCGGCCTCTTTGGTGGTGGCGGCTCGTTCGGTGGCCTTGGCCTCGCGGCCTTCGCCGGCATGGACTGGCAAGTCGTGGCGGTGATCGCAATCCTCATCCTGGCCACGCTGATCCTCGGTCTCCTGCTTCAGAACTCCATCGTCTCGGCGGTCGGCAAGATCCGTGCGGCCGTAGAACCATGATCACCGACAAGATCAGCATGGCGATCGGTGCGGCCGCCGGACTGGCGCTCGGCTTCGCCGTCTTCACCACCATCAATGCCGTCTGGTGGCTACCGGACGCCAAGGACGAGGCCCGCGCCGTCGAGCGCGCCACCATGCAGGCAGCAACCGACAAAGCC
Organism: Neorhizobium vignae; assembly: GCF_000732195.1. Lineage (GTDB taxonomy): Bacteria > Pseudomonadota > Alphaproteobacteria > Rhizobiales > Rhizobiaceae > Neorhizobium > Neorhizobium vignae. The sequence goes on along the minus strand of NZ_JNNU01000002.1, from coordinate 1,800 downwards.
GTAGGAGAACTGAGCAATGAAGCTGACAAGGCTCGCTTTAACCGTCGCATGTGCCGTGAGCGCGGCGGCGTGTACCTCAACTCAACAGGTCAGTGCCTCGAAGGGCCAGCTGTCCCGCACGGCTAGGGCAATCATCGGGACGTCGCTGATTGGCGCGCGTGGCGCCACACCCACCGACCAGGAAGCGATCGACAACACCGTGGCAGGGGTTTGCGGGGCTGGCGTCTGGACGCAGGGGGAATGTCTGGCGCATGACCAGAAGGCGGTGAATAACCCAGATGAACTGCGCTAGAGCAGATAGAAGTAGACAAGCGACAAGAGACATATGATCCTCTATGTTCATGCCGGCTGTATTAGGCCGAAACTTTGCGCCGGTCTAAACCCCACCGCCCCATCAACGTCTGGCGGTATCCTCGCTATATTTGCTCTTTAAAATTCTTATGTGTTTTTTGTATCGTCGCTCCTGTCGTTCAATCGAATGAGAGGATCAAGATTTGGATTATCATCTAACTGTAGGCCTCGATCTGGCAAAGCAGGTCTTTCAAGTGCACGGCACAGATTCGCAAGGCGCGACGATCTTCACTCGGAAGATTCGCCGTCATGACCTGCTTGCTTTCTTTGAAAAACTGGATCCATGCCTGGTTGGGATGGAAGCGTGTGGAAGCTCCCATTATTGGGCTCGGGAGATTAGCTCCCTTGGACACGAGGTCCGTATACTGCCGGCCCAGCGGGTCAAGCCGTTTGTCATCCGTGGAAAGACTGATGCCACAGACGCAGCGGCGATCAATACAGCATTGAGGCAGCCAGGTATTAGAGCCGTGCCTATCAAAACCGCGGGACCGCAGGCCTATGCAATGCTTATGCGCACACGATCGCTTTTCGTTCGCCAGAAAGCAAACGCGGTAAACGCACTACGCGGTCACCTGGCGGAGTTCGGTTTAGTCGCCGAAACCGGTGTCACCAACGTAGGTAAATTGGCAGCGGCTCTCAAAGCTGAGACGGATAGAAACATCCCGCCCAGCGCGAGATTTGTGCTCGATGAGATATTCTCGGAGATTGACCTTCTCACAGCGCGGATCAAGACCATTGACGCACGAATCGCATCAGAAGCTAAAAAGGATGACGACGTACAGCGGCTGACGAGCATTCCTGGGATTGGAACCTTGATAGCCTCAACCATCAAAGCGCACGTGCCAGATCCGAACTCGTTTAAATCAGCGCGCCATTTCGCTTCATCGCTGGGGCTAACACCGCGGTCGAATTCGACTGGAGGAAAATCCAAACAGACGCGGATATCAAAGATGGGAAACCGAGAGTTACGCTCGCTCCTTTATATCGCAGCTGTGTCTGTCTTGATTGCTGTCCGCCGGTATGGAAAGGGTTCGCCATGGCAACTTAGACTACTTGAGAGACGCCCTTTCAAGGTGGCGGCGGTGGCGTTGGCGAATAAAACAGCAAGGGTTGTTTGGGCGCTGCTCACGAAAGGCGGATGCTACAGGAAGGCCTCGGAGCTTGCCCAAGCCAGTTAGTCCAATGAAATCCGGATAGATATGAGTTGCCAGAAGCGATTGCCGTGACAGGTAACGAAGCAGGACAGGCCGGGACAAAATGAGCACGACGAGTGCGTGACTGGAAATGGCCGCTTGCTTCCCGGCTTAGGTTAGGGTCAGCCAGTTATAGCTGGTTAGACCGTTCAAAGATTTGGATCACACTGATTGCTTTATAAGTGCAACTCGTATCGCGGGTCGTCCTCGGTTACGGACGGCCCGCTCATACCCGCGATCATCAGATCGCCCCGTG
>NZ_JNNU01000001.1 GCF_000732195.1 Neorhizobium vignae | reverse complement strand
AGGGTGCCGAGCTCCAGTTGCGGCAGCGTTCCCTCCCGCGAGTACATGGTCAGGACTTCCACCCGGACCAAGAGGCCGGCTCTATGGGTTCGCCGAATAGCGGCGTTCAGGATGCGGAGTGCTTCGGCCATGTGCTCCTGGGCTTCGGCGCGTTCTTCGAGTGCAGAGAGTTCAATATCCATGCCGGCAATTATGAAGGTTATTGTCGAGATCTACCATTCCCCAAGGTCTATAAAAAAAACCTCCGCTGGTCGGCGGAGGCTTAATTTAGCAATCGCAATCGAGGGAACACGCGGTAGGCTTAGAACTTCACGCCT